>NZ_JACHMF010000001.1 GCF_014204895.1 Paractinoplanes abujensis
TAACGTCACAGCCGAGGGCCACCCCCAACGGGGTCGGCCCTCGGCTGCTTTTCTATGTCTGCCCCCGAGTACTTTTGAACGTTGAGGCAAGCCCGCCAACCCGAGGGCCGGCCGTACCGGAAGGATTGATCCGTGACTACTGGACCCCAGGACGACGGCGGCTCCGGCCCCCGCGACAACGAGCGGCAAGGCGGCCGCGGTCGCGACGGTGACCGTGGCGGTTTCCGGGGTGACCGGGACCGCGGTGACCGGGGCGGCTTCCGCGGCGGTGACCGCGACCGTGGCGGCTCCTCGGGCGGTGACCGTGGTGGTTTCCGCGGGGGCGACCGTGACCGTGGCGGCTACTCCGGTGGTGACCGTGGTGGTTTCCGCGGTGGCGACCGTGACCGCGGTGGCTATTCCGGCGGTGGCGACCGGGGTGGTTTCCGGGGCGGCGACCGTGATCGCGGGGGCGACCGTGGTGGCTACCGCGGTGGCGACCGTCCTCAGGGCGGCGGCTTCCGGGGCGGCAGCGACCGGCCCCAGGGCGGCGACCGGGGCGGGTTCCGCGGCGGCGACCGCGACCGCGACCGTGGTGGTTACCAGGGCGGATATCAGAGCGGCGACCGCCGTGGCGTGACCGGCGGCGACCGTGACCGTGGCGGCTACTCCGGTGGGGGCGACCGTGGTGGGTTCCGCGGCGGTGACCGCGACCGAGGCGGCTACCGTGGCGGCGACCGTCCGCAGGGTGGTGGCTTCCGCAGTGGTGGCGACCGTCCGCAGGGTGGTGGCTTCCGCAGTGGTGGCGACCGTCCGCAGGGCGGCGGCTTCCGGGGCGGTGACCGCGACCGGGGTGGCTACTCCAGCGACCGTGACCGTGGTGGCTATTCCGGCGGTGGTGACCGGGGTGGTTTCCGGGGCGGCGACCGTGACCGAGGCGGCTACTCGGGCGGTGGTGACCGGGGCGGTTTCCGTGGTGGGGACCGTGACCGTGGTGGGTTCCAGAGCCGTGGCGACCGCCCGCAGGGCGGCTTCCGTGGTGGCGACCGTGACCGTGGCGGTTATCAGGGCCGCGACGACCGGGGTGGCTTCCGGGGTGGCGACCGTGACCGCGGCGGCTTCCAGGACCGTGGCGACCGTCAGCAGGGCGGTTTCCGGGAGCGCGGCGGCTACCCGGACCGTGGTGGTTATCAGGACCGTGGTGGCTATCAGGACCGGGGCCAGAACCGGGACGACCGTGGCGGCTTCCGCGGCGACCGTCCGCAGGGCGGCTACCGGGGCGACCGGGACCGTGAGGCCGGCGGCGCGCGCGGCAGCTACCAGGGCGACCGGGGCGGCTTCCGTGGCGGTGACCGTGACCGCGGCGGCTACCAGGATCGTGGTGGCTACCAGGATCGCGGCGGCGACCGGGGCGGCTTCCGTGGCGGTGACCGTCCCCAGGGCGGCGACCGTCCGGGTAACCGGGGTGGCAGCGGCTTCCGCGACCGTCCGCAGGGCGACCGTCCGTTCCGTGACCGTCCGCAGGGTGACCGTCCGCAGGGCGACCGGGGCGGCTTCCGCGGCGACCGCGACCGCGGCGGCTACCAGGATCGCGGCCCCCGTCAGGGCGGCTTCCGTGACCGTGACGACCGAGGTCCCGCCGAGGGCGGCTTCCGCAACCGGGACGACCGGGGCCCACGCGACGGCGGCTTCCGTGACCGCGACGACCGCCCGCGCGTACGGGACGACCGGGACGACCGGCACCCCGCCCGCGACGACCGGGACGCCGACGCGCAGACCTTCCACGCACCCGAGATCCCCGAGGAGATCGAGGCGGCCGACCTCGACAAGGAGGTGCGTTCCGAGCTGCTGACGCTGGCCCGGGACGTCGCCGACAAGGTCGCCCGGCACCTCGTGGCGGCCGGTCAGGTGATCGACGAGGATTCCGAGCTCGCGTTGCAGCACGCCATCGCGGCCCGGCGGCTCGCGTCGCGCATCGCCGTCGTACGGGAAGCCGTGGGTCTGGCGGCGTACGCCGCGGGGGACTGGACGACCGCGATCGCCGAGCTGCGCACCTACCACCGGATGACCGGGCGGCAGACGCACCTGGCCGAGCTGGCCGACTGCGAGCGCGCGCTGGGCCGTCCGGAGCGGGCCATCGACCTGTTCCGCGGGGCCGACGTCGACAAGATGGACAAGAGCGGCGCGATCGAGCTGTTGATCGTGGCGGCCGGCGCCCGCGGTGACCTCGGCCAGCACGACGCGGCCGTGGCGATGCTGCAGGTCCGTGAGCTGACGGCCGACGAGGACGCCGAGTGGGCGGCACGGCTGCGGTACGCGTACGCGGATGCCTTGCTCGCCGCGGGCCGGCGCGACGAGGCGCGGGAGTGGTTCACCCGGGCCGCCGCGGCCGACGAGGACGGTCTCACCGACGCGGCCGAGCGCCTGCTCGAGCTGGACGGCGTGACCATCGCCGACGAGGACGAGGAGCCCTCCGGCGGCGATGCGCGCACCGGCACGACCTCGGACGAGGAGGAGCGCGAGTTCGACGGCGACGACGAGCCGCGGGCGGCCTACGAGGACGAGGACGAGGACGACGAGCCGGTAGCCGCGGCGGACACCGACGCCGACACCGACCCGGTGGCGGTCGAGGACGTGGCGGAGGAACTCGAGGCCGACGCCGAGGAACTCGAGGACGAGCGGGCCGCGCGGGCCGAGGCGGACGAGCCGGCCCGGGCCGACACGGCCGAGCTGTCCCAGTCGGGCCCGGAGGAGAAGGCCACGCCGGACGCGGACGAGAAGGCCGCGGGCGACGAGTTCGTCAGCGAGCCCAAGGACGACCGGAAGAACACCGAGGCGTGAGCGCCGGCGATCTGGCGGGCGGCTACGACCTGGTCGTCTTCGACCTCGACGGGGTCGTCTACCTGATCGACAAGCCGATCGGGGGCGCGCCCGAGGCGATCGAGCAGCTGCACGGCCGCGGCACCGCGGTGGCGTACGCGACCAACAATGCGTCGCGGCGTTCCGCGGACGTCGCGGGCCTGCTCACCGGCATGGGTGTGCCGGCCCGGCCGGCCGAGGTGCTCACCTCGGCCGGCGCCACTGCCACCGTGCTCGCCGAGCGGCTGCCGGCCGGCGCGCCGGTGCTGGTGGTGGGCGCGGACGCGCTGCGGGCCGAGCTCACCGAGGCCGGCCTCACGCTGGTCGAGTCGGCCGGCGACAACCCGGCGGCGGTCGTGCAGGGCTACGGCCCCGAGGTGGGCTGGCGCATCCTGGCCGAGGCATCGCTGGCCGTACGGGACGGTGCCTTGTGGGTGGCCACCAACACCGACCGCACGCTGCCCAGCCCGCGTGGTCCGCTGCCCGGCAACGGTTCGCTGGTCGCCGTGCTGCGCACCGCCCTCGACCGGGAGCCCGACCTGGTGGTCGGCAAGCCGGAGCCGGCCCTGTTCACCACGGCGGCCGCGCTGTCGGGGGCGGAGCGGCCGCTGGTGGTCGGCGACCGGCTCGACACCGACATCCAGGGCGCGGTCACCGCGGGTCTGGACAGCCTGCTGGTGCTGACTGGCGTCAGCACCCCGGCCGACCTGCTGGCGGCCGAGCCGGCCCGGCGGCCCACGTTCGTGGCGGCCGACTTGTCGGGGCTGTTCGGCCCGGCCGCTACCGCCGCCGTGCCGCTGACCGGGGGCGAGGGCGGGGGCTGGCGGGTGTCGCGCGACGGTGACGCGGCCACCCTGGACGGTTCGGGCGACCCGGTGGTGGCGCTGCGTCTGCTGTGCGCGGTCACCTGGGACGGTGTCCCGCCGAGCGGTGTCACGGGGGCGTCGGACGCGGCCCGTGAAGTGCTCGCGGGCTGGGGACTGTAAGCGACCGTACGAGTCCGTGCACGCCCTGGCCGTCGCGGAGCGGGCGGCCGAGATCCGCACCGGGCTGAGCCTGCCCGAGGCGGCAAGCTGCGGGCCGAGCTGCCCTGAACGCGACGTCCGAAAGACGCCAGCACCGGCCCCGGCGGGCGGGCGAGCATGAAGCCTCACCGACGAGAGGCGCACGATGCACGTCGTACCCGGTCTGAAAGTTCTCTACTTCGGCACGCCCGTGGTGCTGCTCAGCACCGTCAACGAGGACGGGACGGCCAACCTGGCGCCGATGTCGTCCGCGTGGTGGCTCGGGCAGACCGCGATCCTCGGCATGGGCGACCGCAGCCGCACGGCGGCCAACCTGCTGCGCGAGCGCGAGGTGGTGCTCAACCTGCCGTCGTCGGCGCTGGCGGGGGCGGTCGACCGGATCGCCATGACCACCGGGCGGCCGGACGTGCCGGCGGGCAAGGCGGCGCAGGGCTACCGTTTCGTGGCCGACAAGTTCGTGCTGGGCGGGCTCACCGAGCAGGCGTCCGACCTGGTCGCGCCGCCGCGGGTGGCCGAGTGCCCGATCCAGCTCGAGGGCCGGGTCGCGGGCACGCACCGGCTGGCCGCGGGCGGCGCCACCACGTACGAGATCGAGATCTTGCGGACGCACGTGGAGGAGGACCTGCTCGTGCCGGGCACAGCCCACATCGACCCGCTGCGCTGGGATCCGCTCGTGATGAAGTTCTGCGAGTTCTTCGGCGGCGGGATCAACCTGCACCCGTCGCGGCTCGCGGAGGGTTGGCAGATGCCTGCCCTCAGAGCAGCTTGCGCAGTTTCAACAGGTCGAACGGGTTCGCCTTGATCTTCACCTGACCCGCGGTCACCGCGCGGGTGACGTCGAGCCGGCCCGCGACCAGGGCGATCAGGTCGTCACTGTTCGCGATCAGGGCGATCTTGGCTTTGGGGTCGTCGCCGTCGGCGATGCCGGTCAGCAGACCGTCGGCCAGCCGGCCGTGGAAGGCCGTCTCGAGGTCAGGCACGCGGCACGCCAGCGTGCGGTCGAAGTCGAGCTTGCCGCGCGTCTCGGCATTCCTCTCGAGGCGTGCGGCAAGGTCGTGCAGCGCCTGCCGGCACTCGTCCACGGTGGCCATCGGACTCCTTCTTCGCGACATGCGGTCGGCGTACCGCACCGTACCTCACGAACTCCTGTCAACCGCCCGGTAGCGTGGCACCCGACGAGCCGCGAGAGGAGCGGAACATGCCGGACGCATGGCGGGCGTATCTGGAGATGGCGCTCGGACTGACCGAAGCACCGCGTAAGCGCGCCCAGAAAGTGGCGGGCGAACTGGTGAACCGGGGCGGGGCCACGGCCGCGCAGCTGCAGGGACTGGTCGACGATCTGCTGTCGGCCGGCATGGCCAACCGCGAGGCGCTCACGAACATCGTGCGCTACGAGGTGGACAAGGCGCTCGGTGTGGTCGGCCTGGCCACGGCCGAGGAGGTCACCGAGCTGACCACCCGCGTACGGGATCTGGAACGGCAGCTGCGGGAGGCCGAGTCGCGCGCGCAGGGCGGCCCGGCGACCGGGACGCTCAGCGAGGGTGTCGGCGGCACGCGGATCGACGAGCCGGCTCCGCTGCCGCGCAAGGCGGTGAAGAAGGTGGCCAAGAAGGCCGCGCCCAACAAGATGCCGTCGGCGGGCACCACCCCGGCCACGCCGCCGGCCAACACGGCGCCCGCCTCGGAGCCCTCGCCGGCGAAGAAGGCTGCGGCTGTCACGCCCTCACCGGCGAAGAAGGCCGCGGCCGTCACGCCCTCACCGGCGAAGAAGGCCGCGGCCGTCACGCCGCCGCCTGCGAAGACGACCGGGGCTGTCACGCCTGCGCCGGCGAAGAAGGCTGTGGCGAAGAAGGCCGTGGCCAAGAAGGCGCCGGCCAAGGCCGTGCCGCCGCCCGACGAGGTGATCCCGGCCGACGTGAAGGCCACCGCGAAGCCGGCCCCGGCCACGCAGCGGGCCGAGGCGCTGGGCGCCCGCCCGGCCCGGAAGAAGGCGGCGGCGAAGAAGGCCGTGGCCAAGACGACGCCGCCCGCGCCGGCGGGCACCGCCGACGCACCCACGGCCGGTGTGCGCGAGGCCGCGGCGGCCACCGAACTGCCGCCGACCGGGGAGGCCTGAGCCGATGACCTTCCCCAAACCCGGACCGCAGCCGGGTGGTTTCCGTCCGGGGCCGCCGCCGGTGCCGCGCCCGCCGACGCATCCGCCGGCGCACCCGCAGGGCGCACCCGGCGCGGGCCCGGTCAGCCTGCCCCCAGCGGTCGACGAGGCCACCGGCCGGTTCGTCGAACAGACCGGCCATCCGGCGGTCGACGAGGTGTTGCGCTCACTCGCGAACGCCGCCCGTCTGGCCCCGGCCGAGCAGATCGCCGAGTACGAGGCGGCGCACCAGGTTCTCCAGGAGACCCTGGCCGGCATCGACCGGTGAGGCGCTGATGGCCCGTCGTGCCCGTCTCGACGCCGAGCTGGTGCGCCGCAAGCTGGCCCGCTCCCGCGAGCAGGCCGCCACGCTGGTCGAGGCCGGTCGTGTGCAGGTGCGCGGCACGGTGGCCCGCAAGGTGGCCGCGATGATCGACCCGGCCGACCCGGTCGTGGTCACCGGCGAGGACCCGGCAACCGAGTACGTCTCGCGCGGCGGCCACAAGCTGGCCGGCGCGCTGGCCGCGTTCGGGCCGCGGGGCCTGGCCGTGACCGGTCGCCGCTGCCTCGACGCCGGCGCCTCCACCGGGGGCTTCACCGACGTGCTGCTGCGCGCCGGGGCCCGGCAGGTGGTCGCGGTCGACGTCGGCTACGGGCAGCTGGCCTGGCCGATCCGCACGAACGAGCGGGTCGTCGTGTTCGAGCGCACCAACGTCCGGGCGATCACGCCGGAGTCGATCGGCGGCCTCGTCGACCTGACTGTGGCGGATCTCTCGTTCATCTCGTTGCGGCTCGTGCTGCCCGCGCTCGCGGCCTGCACCGATGCCACCGGTGACCTCGCGCTGATGGTCAAGCCGCAGTTCGAGGTGGGCAAGGAGCGGGTGGGCGCGGGCGGGGTCGTACGGGATTGGCAGTTGCGGGCCGAAGCCGTGCTCGACGTCGCCGCCGCAGCCTCCGAGCTGGGACTGGGCGTGGCCGGGGTGGCCGCCAGCCCACTACCCGGACCGAGCGGCAACGTCGAGTTCTTCGTCTGGTTCCGCCGGGACGCGCCCGCCGCTGATCGTGCGGAGATCGAAGAAGTTGTCGCCGCCGGGCCCGCGGTCAAGGTAGCTTCGGCCGGGCCGGAGCAGACGGCAGCCCCCTTGGAGGACACATGACGCGCTCGGCCCTGCTGGTCACGCACACCGGCCGGCGGCAGAGCACCCAGCACGCCCGCTCGGTGGCGCAGGACCTGCTGGCGGCCGGGTTCGAGGTGCGGGTCATCGCCGAGGAGGTGGCCGATCTCGATCTGCCGCCCGAGGTGACCACGGTGGAGGGCCCGTCGCCGGCGGCGGCCGAGGGTGTCGAGATCGTGCTGGCGATGGGCGGTGACGGCACGTTCCTGCGCGCCGCCGAGCTGGCCCGCCCGGTCAAGGCGCCGCTGCTGGGCATCAACCTGGGCAAGGTCGGCTTCCTGGCCGAGGCCGAGATCGACCACCTCGCCGAGGCCGTCAAGGACGTGGTCGACGGGGCGTACAAGGTGGACGAGCGGCTGACGCTCGACGTGCGGGCCGAGTACGGCGGCCGGGTGATCGCCGAGTCGTGGGCGCTCAACGAGGTCAGCGTCGAGAAGGGCCAGCGCACCCAGATGCTCGAGCTGCTGGTCGACGTGGACGGGCGCCCGCTCGCCCGCTACGGCTGCGACGGTGTCGTGTGCGCGACCCCGACCGGTTCCACGGCGTACGCGTTCTCGGGTGGCGGCCCGGTGGTGTGGCCCGAGGTCGAGGCTCTGCTGCTGGTGCCGATCAGCGCGCACGCGCTGTTCAGCAAGCCGCTGGTGACCGCGCCGACGTCGACGTTCGCGCTGACCGTCGACCCCTACACCTCTTTCGCGGTGCTCTGCTGTGACGGACGCCGCACCTGGGATCTGCCGCCGGGCGCGAAGGTCACCGTCGAGCGCGGCCAGCTCCCGGTGCGGCTGGTTCGCCTGCAACCGCGGCCATTCACCGACGTGCTCGTGGCCAAGTTCGCCCTCCCGGTCGAAGGATGGCGCGGCAGCAAGCGTTAGCCGGTGGAACCCGCGGTGGGCAAATGTCGGGGGGCACCGATACTGTCTGCCCTGTGCTGGAGGAACTGCGCATCACCGGGCTCGGCGTCATCGACGACACGACGCTGCGGCTGACGGCGGGCATGAACGTCATCACCGGTGAGACCGGTGCCGGAAAGACCATGGTGGTGACCGGTCTGGGCCTGCTGTTCGGCGGCCGGGCCGACGCCGGGCGGGTGCGCGCCGACCCGGGCCGCGCGGTGGTCGAGGGCCGGCTGCGGCTCGGCGGCAAGCTGGCCGGCGAGGTGGCGACGCGTGTCTCCGAGGCCGGCGGCGAGGTCGACGACGACGGCACGGTGCTGCTGAGCCGCACGGTCACGATCGAGGGCCGCTCCCGGGCGCACGTGGGCGGCCGCAGCATGCCGGTCGCGATGCTGACCGACCTCGGCGAGCGGGTGCTGGCGGTGCACGGCCAGTCCGACCAGCTGCGCCTGCTGCGCCCGTCCGAGCAGCGGGCCGCGCTCGACCGGTTCGCCGGTCCCGAGCACGAAAAGCTGCTGGAGACCTATCGCGAGGCGTTCACGCGCTGGCGGGCCGTGGCCGACGACCTGGCCGACCGTCGCCGCAACGCGCGGGCCCGCTCGCAGGAGGCCGATCTGCTCAAACTCGGCCTCGACGAGATCAGCCGGGTCGACCCCCAGCCGGGGGAGGACGACGACCTGCGGGCCGAGGTGCAGCGTCTCGAGCACGCCGAGGGGCTGCGGGTCGCCGCCGCGCTGGCCGCCCAGGCGCTGGCGGGCGGGGTCGAGGTCACCGAGGAGACGCCCGACGCCACCCAGCTGCTGGGCACGGCCCGGCGCACCCTGGAGGCCCAGGCCCAGGTCGACCCGGCGCTGGGCGAGCTGGCAGCCCGCATCGAGGAGGCGGCCACCCTGGTCGGCGACGTCTCGTCCGAGCTGTCGGCCTATCTGGGCAGCCTCGACGCCGACCCGGCCCGCCTGGAGCAGATCTACGAGCGCCGCGCCGAGCTGCGCGCGCTCACCCGGAAGTACGCCGACGACGTCGAGGGCGTCATCGCCTGGGCCGAGGAGGCGCGCACCAAGCTGGCCGCGCTCGACTCCTCCGACGAGCTGCTGGACGAGCTCGACAAGGAACGGCAGCGGCTCGAGGCTCAGGTGACCGAGATGGCGGGCCGGCTCACCGCGGCGCGCAGCGAGGCCGCGGTCCGGTTCAGCGAGGCCGTCAGCGTCGAGCTGGCCGGTCTGGCCATGCCGCACGCCCGCGTCGAGGTGGCCGTGGTGCCGCGCGCGGCCGGCAAGGACGAGCCGGCGATGGGCCCCGACGGCGCCGACGAGGTCGAGCTGCGGCTCGTGGCCCACCCCGGCGCGCCGTCGCTGCCGCTGCAGAAGGGCGCGTCCGGCGGTGAGCTGTCCCGGGTGATGCTGGCCATCGAGGTGGTCTTCGCCGGCGCCGGTGGCCCCGAGACGCTGGTCTTCGACGAGGTCGACTCGGGTGTCGGCGGCACGGCGGCGGTCGAGATCGGCAAGCGGCTGGCCCGGCTCGCCCGCACCCATCAGGTGCTGGTGGTGACCCACTTGCCGCAGGTGGCCGCGTTCGCCGACCGGCACCTGGTGGTGGCCAAGGACACCGGCGGCGCGATCACCACCAGCGGGGTGCGCGTCGTGGAGGAGACCGAGCGGGCGCGGGAGCTGTCGCGCATGCTCGCCGGATTGCCCGATTCCGATCTGGGCATCGCGCACGCCGAGGAGTTGCTGGCCGTCGCGGGGCGCGAGAAAAGGGCCTGAACAGGGAGTTCGGTCATGGCACCATGACTGACAGGGACGAGCGGGGCAAATGCCCCTTTAGTGGGTGAGATCGCGCATGTCGCGTGCCAGGCGCGTGATTCGGCATGTCAGGATGGCCGTGATGCGACTTCCCACCTTGCGCCGCACGCGGAGCACCGATCCCGATGCCCTCGCCGGCACCGCGCGCCTCGACCGCCGGACCAAGCGTCTGACCGGCCGGCTGCGCCCCGGCGAGATCGCCGTGATCGACCACGTCGACATCGACCGGGTGGCCGCCGACGCGCTGGTCGCCGTGGGCGTGGCCGCGGTGCTCAACGCGAAGCCGTCGATCTCGGGCCGCTATCCCAACCTCGGCCCCGAGGTGCTGATCAAGAACGGCATCGTGCTGATCGACGACCTCGGCGAGGAGGTCTTCGCGCGGCTCAGCGAGGGTGACCAGGTGGTCCTCGAGGGAGACACCGTGCTGCTCGACGGCGAACCCGTGGCCACCGGCGTCCGGCAGGACTCCGAGACCGTGGCCCGGTCGATGGCCGACGCCCGCGAGGGCCTGTCGGTGCAGCTCGAGGCGTTCGCCGCGAACACCATGGACTACCTCAAGCAGGAGCGGGAGCTGCTGCTCGACGGGGTCGGCGTGCCCGACGTGCGCACCCAGATCGCCGGCCGGCACGTGCTGATCGTGGTGCGCGGCTACGACTACAAGGACGACCTCGACGTCCTGCGGCCCTACATCCACGAATACAAGCCGGTGCTGATCGGTGTGGACGGCGGTGCCGACGCGCTGGTCGAGTCGGGCTACACCCCCGACATGATCATCGGCGACATGGACTCGGTCACCGATGACGTGCTGCGCTGCGGGGCCGAGGTCGTCGTGCACGCCTATCCGGACGGCCGCGCCCCCGGGCTCGAGCGGGTGCACAAGCTCGACGTGGCCGCGCTGACCTTCCCGGCCGCGGCCACCAGCGAAGACCTGGCGATGCTGCTGGCCGACGACAAGGGCGCCACCCTGATCGTGGCCGTGGGCACGCACGCCAACCTGGTCGAGTTCCTCGACAAGGGCCGCGGCGGCATGGCGTCGACGTTCCTGACCCGGCTCAAAGTGGGCGGCAAACTGGTCGACGCCAAGGGGGTGAGCCGGCTCTACAAGCAGAACATCTCCGGTTCGGCCCTGCTGCTGCTGGTGCTCTCGGCGACGGCCGCGATGGCGTCCGCGGTGGCCGTGTCGACGGTCGGCAAGGCATACCTGACCGTGGTTTCCGAGTGGTGGGACAATCTGGTCTTCCAGCTCGGCCATCTTTTCTGACTACGGGGCTTTCGTCGTGATCAACTTCCGGTACCACGTGGTGTCGCTCACCGCGGTCTTCCTGGCCCTGGCCATCGGCCTGGTCGTGGGCACCGCCGCGCTCAACGGTCCGGTGGCCGACAACCTCAAGAGCCAGATCACCGCGCTCAACAAGGACCTGTCGAACAAGCGCGACGAGATCAACCAGTATCGCGAGGAGATCAACCGCAGCCAGGAGTTCGCCACCCAGATCGCCCCGTTCGTGCTCGACGGCAAGCTGACCGGGCGCAAGCTGGCCGTGCTGGCGCTGCCCGGCACGGATCAATACGCCGACAAGGTGATCCAGATGCTGTCGATCACCGGTGTCACGGTCACGGCCAAGGTCACCGTGCAGGACAAGTTCTTCGACCCGGCGGTCGAGCTCGAACTGCTCGACCTGGCCAGCGAGTCGTCGCAGCCGACGATCAGCACGACCGATCTGCCGGTCAACAGCAACGGCGTCGAGACGGCCAGCGCGCAGCTCGCCCTGGCGCTGCTGCAACGGCCCTCGGCCCCCGGCGCGGCCCCGGCCACCCAGCCCTCGGCGGCGGACGTGACGGCGGTGCTCACGGCCTACAGCAAGGCGAGCTACATCGCGGTGGAGGACAACGCCGTCGGCGGGGCCGAGGCCACCCTGATCATCACGGGCGCGCCGGCCGTCGACAAGGACGCCGCCAAGAAGGCGCAGTCGCTGGTCAACATGGCGGAGCAGTTCAGCGACGAGCGGCGGCTGGTGGTGGCCGGCGTCGGCGTGGGCGAGGGCAACCTCATCTCGGCCGTGCGCGGCGACCCGACGCTGAACAAGAAGATCTCCACCGTGGACAACGCCAGCACCACCGACGGCCAGGTCGCCTCGGCCATGGCGACCGTCGAGCGGGTGGTCGACGACAAGACCGGCCACTACGGCCTGGCCGCGGGGGCCTCGGCGCTGGTGCCCAAGGCCGCCTCGTAGCGGTCGTTCTCTAGACTTCTCGCCCATGGCAACCCTCCGCTCGCTGGCCGCCGGCGCGGCTGTGGCCCGGGCCGCGCTGGGCTGGATCCGTCGCGACCAGCACGCCGCCGCGCTCGAGCGCACCAACTTCCACGGCCGCACGGTCACCCTGGCCGGTGGCCCGGCACTGGCCCTGGGCGCGTCCACGGCCGCCGCGCTCGGTGCGGGCAGCGGGCGGCTGGCCGCCGCCGCGGTCACCGCCGGGGCGGTGGCGGGCGCGGTCGGGCTCTACGACGACATCGCCGGCAACCGGCCCGAGCAGAAAGCGGCCAAGGGCTTCGCCGGGCATCTGGGAGCGCTGCGCGAGGGCCGCGTCACCAGCGGTCTTGTCAAGATCGCCGGGGTGGGTGCGGCCGGCCTGGTCGCCGGCGCCCTGATCGGCAGCAACCGGCCGGGCCGGGCCGGGCGGGCCGCCGACGTGCTGGTCGGCGCGGGCGTCATCGCCGGCCTGGCCAACGTGGTCAACCTGCTCGACCTGCGCCCCGGGCGGGCCCTCAAGGCGGGCGCGATCGTCGGCGCGCCGCTGGCCCTGGGCCGGCGCGGCGGGGTCGCGGCGGGCACGCTGGGCGCCGCGGCGGCCCTGCTCCCCGACGACCTGGGCGAAGAGATCATGCTGGGCGACTCGGGGGCCAACGCGCTCGGCGCGCTGCTCGGCGTGGCGCTGGTGGCCCGCAGCGGCCCGGCCGGGCGGCTGGCCGCGCTGACCGTGCTGGGCGCGCTCACCGCGGCCAGCGAGAAGGTCAGCTTCACCAAGGTCATCCAGGACACGCCGTGGCTGCGCCGCGTCGACGAGCTGGGCCGCCGAGGCCCGGCGTGAGCACCGCGGTCACCGAATCGGCCGGGCCCGTCACCCGGAGCACAGCTTGACCAAGGCCCCCGCGGCCAAGATCGCCGGGGCCGCGGCGCTGATCACCGTCCTGACGGTGGTGGCGCGCATCGCCGGGTTCGGGCGCACCTTCGTCTTCCTGCACACGGTCGGCGACAACGGCCTGGGCGACATCTACAACGCCGCCAACACCATTCCCAACATCGTCTTCGAGCTGGTCGCCGGGGGCGCTCTGGCCAGCCTCGTGGTGCCGCTGCTGGCTGGAGCGGTGGCGGCCGGCGACCGGGAGCGGGTCAGCGCTGTCTCCTCGGCCCTGCTCACCTGGGTGCTGGTGCTGCTGGTGCCGATGGCCGCGCTGGTCGCGCTGCTGGCCGGCCCGATTGCCGGTCTGCTGCCCCGGGTGCCGGTCGAGCAGCAGGAGACCGCGGCGAGCATGCTGCGCGTCTTCGCCCCCCAGCTTCCCCTGTACGGCGTGGGCATCGTGCTCACCGGTGTGCTGCAGGCCCACCACCGCTTCGCTTGGCCGGTCATCGCCCCCCTGTTGTCCAGCGTGACCGTGATGGGCGCGTACCTGTCCTACGCCGCGGCCGACGGGGCCGGGACCGGGGTCGCGGGCCTGACCCGCACCGGCGAGCTGTTCCTGTCGGTCGGCACCACCTGCGGGGTCGTGGTTCTCGCCCTCTGCCTGGTCGTCCCGCTGCGCAGACTGCGCCTGCGGCTGCGCCCGGCCCTGCGGTTCCCCGGCGACGAGGGGCGCCGCGCCGTGCGGCTGGGCTGGGCCGGCGCGGTCACCGTCGGCTCCCAGCAGCTGATGACGGTCACCGCTATCGCGCTGGCGGCCGGGGCCGACGGCGATCTGACCCGCTACAACGCGGCCCAGACGGTCTTCTTGCTCCCATGGGCGGTGCTGGCTGTCCCGCTGGCCACCGCGGTGTACCCGACGTTGTCGGCCGCGGCCTCCGCAGGTGACGAGCAGGTCTACGGGCAGGCTCTGTCGGCTTCCGCCCGGTCGGTGATGCTGCTGTCGGGTCTCGGGGCGGCCGCGCTGATCGCCGTGGCCGGTCCGGCCGCCTACCTGATCGATGCGTTCCCCGCCTCGTCCGGCATCGCCGGATTCGCACCGGGTCTGCTGGGGTACGCGCTTTTCGCCCTGCTGTCCCGCGCGCTCTACGCCCGCGGGGCGACGGCCGCGGCTGCCTTCTCAACGGCGGTCGGCTGGATCGTCGCCGCCGGTTCCGCGTTGATGCTGGCCGGGTGGGGTCAGGAGCGCCTGGTGTTCGGGCTCGGCCTGGCCAACAGCATCGGCATGTCGGTCATCGGACTCTTGCTGGTGCTCGCCGTGCGCCGGCACGCCGGACCGGCGGCGCTGGCCGGTCTGGGCCGGATCACGCTGGTCACGGTGGTCGCGGCGGGTCTGGCCGCGCTGGCCGGGTGGGGTGTGGTGGCCGGGCTGGGCCCCCTGTTCGGCCCGACCCCCCAGGTTCTCGGCAGCATCGTGCAAGGCATATTGGGTGGGCTCGCCGTGCTGGTGGTCTTCGTGGGTGTCGTCTACCCACTGGCCCGGCACGACCTGGCGCCGCTGGCCCGCCGGCTGCGGCGCCGCCCGGCCTAGAAGGAGATTTCGTGGGCGACGACTGGCGTGGTTCGGTGGCTCTGGTGCTGGCCTCCAGCACCGGTGGGGTCGGCCAGCACGTCGCGTCCCTGGCCCGGGGGCTGGTCGCGGCGGGCTGCGACGTCATGGTGTGCGGCCCGGCGGCCACCGGCGAGCTGTTCGGCTTCACCGCGGCCGGCGCCACCTTCGTCGCCGTCGAGATTCCCGCCACGCCCGGCGCGCAGGACGCCGGGGCCGTCCGGCAGCTGCGCGGCGCCCTGGGCGCCCGCCGCCCCGACGTGGTGCACGCCCACGGCTTCCGGGCCGGTTTCGTGGCCCAGCTCGCCCGCTCCGGGGCGCCGCTGGTGGTCACCTGGCACAACGCCGTGCTGTCCCGCAACGGCCTGCGCGGGCAGCTCGCCGGGCTGGTCGAGCGGGTCGTGGCCCGCAGCGCCACCCTCACCCTGGGCGCCTCGCAGGACCTCGTGGACCGGGCCACCGAGCTGGGCGCCCGCCACGCCCGGCTCGGGGCGGTCGCCGCGCCCACCCTGCCGGTGCCCAAGCGCACCCGGACGGCCGTACGGGCCGAGTTCCGCCTGCCGCCGCGCACCCCGCTGATCCTCTCCGTCGGCCGGCTGCACCCGCAGAAGCGCTACGACCTGCTCGTCGAGGCGTCCGCCCGGTGGCGTGACCTCGACCCGGCGCCGGTGGTCGTGGTGGCCGGCTCCGGCCCCAGCTACATGTCCCTGGCCCAGCTGGCCTCGCAGAAACGCGCGCCGTTCCACCTGCTGGGCCACCGCACCGACGTGTCCGACCTGCTGCTCGGGGCCGACCTGGCCGTGATCACCAGCGACTGGGAGGCCCGGCAGCTGTTCGCCCAGGAGGCCCTGGAGTCGGGCACGCCGCTGATCAGCACGGCCGTGGGCGGGCTGCCCGGCCTGGTCGGCGACGCGGCCATGCTGATCCCGCCCGGCGACGTGGACGCGCTCGACAATGCCGTACGGGCGATGCTCACCGACCCCGGCCTGCGCGCCGACTACGCCGCCCGCGGGCCCGAACAGGCCGCGACCTGGCCCGGTGAGGCCGACACGGTGGCCGACGTGCTGGCGGCGTACGGGGAAGTGACAAGCTCTTGATCCTCGATCGGTTGCGCCGGCCCGCGCGGTGGCTGCCCTATCTGGCGGTGGCCCTGATCGCAGCGGCCGGGCTGGCCGGGCTGGCGATCCGGCCCGACGCCGAAACCAACCCGGGCAGCGCCGACTACGTGATCCTGGCCGGGTCGGCCGGGCTGCGCTGGGACGACCTCGACCCGCAACGCACCCCCACCCTGTGGCAGGAAGCGACGAAAGGCTCGATCGGCTGGCTGTCGGTGCGCTCGGCGATGCGGGTGACCTGCCCCTCCGACGGCTGGCTGACGCTCGGCGCGGGCAACTACGCGGCCTGGCCCCGGCACACCACGGGCAGCGTCTGCGAGCCCGTCCAACCGGCCCTCACCCGGCCCGACGACATCGGGGCCAGCCTCACCGAGCAGCGCTCGGTCGTGCAGAACAACCAGGACCGGCTCCCGTACGGGGCGGTGCCCGGCGCCCTGGCCGAATCGGTGCGCTGCACGTACGCCTTCGGGCAGGGCGCGGCGATGGCGGCCGCCCGCCCGTTCGGCCGCGTCGACAAATACCAGCCCGAGTTCCCGGCCGACGGCCGCGGGCTGCTGTCGGAGTGCAACCTGAGCGTGGTCGACCTGGGCACGATCACGGGCACCGGCGAGCAGCGCCGCCAGCAGGTGCGGACGGCCGACGCCACGCTGGCCCGGGTGCTGGCCGCCCGGCCGCTGCGCTCGCTGCTGATCGTGGCCGGCGTCTCCGACACCGAACGCTCCAACCGGCTGCACGTGGCGATCGCCGAGGGCGAAGGCTGGAACGGCGGCTGGCTGACCTCGGCCGGCACCGGCCGCGAAGGCTACCTGCAGCTGATCGACCTCGCCCCGACCGTGCTGACCGCGCTGGGCAAGCCCTCGCCGGAGAAGCTGTTCGCCGGTCGCAGCATCACCGTGGCCGAGGGCCGCCCGACCGACGTCACCGACGCGATGCTGGGCGGGCACAACGCCGACCAGCGCTCGATCGCCCAGAACGCGGTGGCGGAAATCTTCTTCCGGGTCCTGGCCGGCCTCCAGATCTTGCTGTTCCTGCTGGCCATCCCGGTGCTGGTGCGCGCGCGCAGGCACGCCGGCCCGCGCGGACCGGCCCTGCCGCCCAAACGCGTGGTGGCCGTGCTCGAACTCGCACTGATCGCCGCCGCGCTGGCCATCCCGGCCGCGCTGATCGCCGACGCCACCCCGTGGTGGCGCAACACCCACCCGGCCTGGGTCTTCGGCACCGTCACGGCGCTGTTCATCGCCATCGGCACCGCGGTCATCCGGTTCTCCCCGCGCTGGCCGCACCGGCTCTGGCCGCTGGGCGCAACCGCGCTGATCGCCACCGTCGTGGTCGGCTTCGACCTCCTCACCGGCGCCCAGCTGCAGCTCAACGGAGTGGCCGGCTATTCGGCGGTGCACGGCGGGCGCTACGCCGGGGTGGGCGGGGTCGGTCTCGGGGTCTTCGTGGCCGGGCTGCTCGTGCTGGCCGGCGCGTCGGTCAAGTGGATCGACAAGCGCTGGCGTCCCGTCCTGGTGGTGCTGCTCGGCGGCCTCGGCGTGGTGATGGTGGGCAGCCCTTACCTGGGGGCCGACCCGGTCGGCGCGATCGCCCTGACCGCAGGGGTCTGCGTGGCCGCGGCCATCACCACCGGCGGCTGGTTGACCTTCCCCCGCTTCGCCTGGGCCGCGCTCTCCGGGCTGGGCGTCACCATCGCCTTCGCGCTGGTCGACGTGCGCCGCCCGGCCTCCGACCAGAGCATCCTGGGCCGGGTGCTGACCGAGCTGCTCAACGGCACCGCCGGCCCCGCCATGTCGCGCAACGCGGCCGCCAACGGGCAGGCCCTGCTGGACAGCCCGCTGACGATCCTGGCCGTGGCCGGGGTGCTGATGCTGGCGTTCTGCCAGTTCTCGCCGTGGGGCGGGCTCAACCGGCTGTTCGGCCTGCACCCGGCGCTGCGGGCGGCGGGGGCCGGGGTGACCGTGGTGACGTTGCTCGCGGGCGTGCTCAACGGGTCGGCCCTGACCGTGGCCGGGGCGGCCGCCGCCACCGCCGTGCCGACCGCCGTGCTGACCGCGCTGCGGGTGCTGCTGCACGCGGCCGACCGCACCCGGCCCGAGGGCGAGACGGACGGCCCCGGTGGGCCTTTGATGCGTGAAGATCCCTCTTTGGCTTCCCGCTGACGCGCGTCGCCACCAGCCCCTCCGTGCTCCGGTGGCGGCAGGTGTTACGGTGGACTCCCGTGGATGGGGCTCTTATGGACCCGGTTCGCACGTCGGTTAAACAGACGGCTCGGTTTTCAGACGACCACGGGAGCAAGGCGTTGGCCTCTACAGTGCGCGAAACGCGGCACATCTTCGTCACCGGGGGCGTCGCCTCCTCGCTGGGCAAGGGCCTCACCGCCTCCAGCCTCGGCAACCTTCTGACCGCGCGCGGGCTCCGGGTCGTCATGCAGAAGCTCGACCCCTACCTGAACGTCGACCCGGGCACGATGAACCCCTTCCAGCACGGCGAGGTCTTCGTCACCGAGGACGGCGCCGAGACCGACCTCGACGTCGGCCACTACGAGCGGTTCCTCGACCGGTCACTGTCCGGCAAAGCCAACGTGACGACCGGCCAGGTCTACTCGGCCGTCATCGCGCGTGAGCGGCGCGGCGAATACCTCGGCGACACCGTGCAGGTCATCCCGCACATCACCAACGAGATCAAATCGCGGATCTTCGCGATGGCCGACCCCGACGAGTCCGGCCGCCGGCCCGACGTCGTGATCACCGAGGTCGGCGGCACGGTCGGTGACATGGAATCGCTGCCCTTCCTCGAGGCGATCCGCCAGGTGCGGCACGAAGTCGGCCGCGACCACGTGTTCTACCTGCACGTCTCACTGGTGCCCTACCTGGCGCCGTCGGGCGAGCTCAAGACCAAGCCGACCCAGCACTCGGTGGCCGCGCTGCGCAACATCGGCATCCAGCCCGACGCGCTGGTCTGCCGCAGCGACCGCGAGATCCCCGAGAAGCTCAAACACAAACTGGCGCTCTACTGCGACGTCGACCGCGAGGCCGTGGTGGCCGCGCCCGACGCGCCCAGCATCTACGACATCCCCAAGGTGCTGCACGACGAAGGCCTCGACGCGTACGTCGTACGGCGTCTGGGTCTGTCCTTCCGCGACGTCAACTGGACGCAATGGGACGACCTGCTGCACCGGGTGCACCACCCCAAGCGCACCATCACGATCGCGCTCGTCGGCAAATACGTCGACCTGCCCGACGCGTACCTGTCGGTCAGCGAGGCCATCCGGGCCGCCGGCTTCGCCAACAACGTCAAGGTGCAGCTGCGCTGGGTGCCCAGCGACGACTGCGAGACCACGGCGGGCGCCGCGGCGGCGCTCAAGGGCGTCGACGGCATCGTGATCCCCGGCGGCTTCGGCGTCCGCGGCATCGAAGGCAAAATCAACACCTCCCGGTACGCGCGGGAGAACCAGATCCCCATCCTCGGCATCTGCCTGGGCCTGCAGTGCATGACCATCGACGCCGCGCGGCACCTGGCCGGGCTGGCCGGGGCCAACTCGCTCGAGTTCGACGAGCAGGCGCCCTACCCGGTGATCTCGACGATGGCCGACCAGGAGGACATCGTGGCCGGCAAGGGCGACCTGGGCGGCACGATGCGGCTGGGCGCCTACCCGGCCGCGCTGACCGAAGGCTCGATCGTGGCCGAGGTGTACGGCTCGACCGACATCTCCGAACGCCACCGCCACCGGTACGAGGTCAACAACGACTACCGGGCCAAGCTCACCGACGCCGGCCTGGTCTTCTCGGGCACGTCGCCGGACGGGCGGCTGGTCGAATTCATCGAACTCGACCGCGCGGTGCACCCCTACTTCGTGGCCACCCAGGCCCACCCCGAGCTCAAGAGCCGGCCCACCCGCCCCCACCCGCTCTTCGACGGCCTGGCCAAGGCCGCCATCGAGTACGCGGCGGCCGACGAGCTGCCCGTGGACGCCTCGTGAGCTTCACACACGCGGTGCAGTCCCGCGTCACCCGCTACGAGGGCCCGATCTTCTCGGTCTTCACCGACGAGGTGACGATGTCGTCGGGCGGCACGGCGAAACGCGACGTCGTGCAGAACAAAGGCGCCGTCGGAGTGGTCGCGCTGGACGAGGTCGGCCGGGTCGTGCTGATCAAGCAGTACCGGCACGCCGTCGGGCAACGCCTGTGGGAACTGCCGGCCGGGCTGCGTGACGTCGAAGGCGAAGACCTTTCCCGTACGGCGGCGCGCGAACTGGCCGAGGAGGCCGACCTCGAAGCCGGGCAGTACCACCTGCTCATCGACCTGTTCACGTCGCCCGGATTCGCCGACGAGACAATCCGGATCTTCCTGGCCCGCGACCTGACACCGGTGCCCTCCCGGTTCGAGCGCACGGACGAGGAAGCCGACATCGAGGTGGCCTGGATCGACCTCGACGAGGCCGTCGCGATGGTCTTCCGTGGCGAGATCACCAACGCCGCCGCCGTGGGTGGCCTGCTGGCCGCCGCCCGCGCCCGCGACGAGGGCTGGGCCACGCTGCGACCCGCGACCTGATCCGGGTAAACGCGGGCCGGCCGCCACCGGCCCGCGTTTACCGCCATTTATCGGCGCACCCCCCAGTGGCGCCGATAAAGCCATTTCCGCCAGTGGTGTTTCCCTTTTCGGCGGGCCTGTTTCCGTTGCCGGGCAACGCTTCCGGGCCGGACCACTGTGGACTTGCGGGAATCATGGTCCCGCGCGTTCCTGATTCCGGCAATTGCGCTTTTCGGTGATGCCCGGGTCGTTGTGCGGGCCGCCGAATTTAGCCGTTCGGGGGAGGCCGGGGTGCGCGTTTCGCGCCTTCGGTCGCGCGTTTCCCGGGTGGTGGCCGCTCGGTCCGTCCCGCCCCGCCGCTCTTCGCTGCCGCGCCTGCCGCCGCTCCACTGCCGTGCTCCGCTGCCGCGCCTGCCGCCGCTCCACTGCCGTGCTCCGCTGCTGCGCCCGCCGCCGCCCCACTGCCGTGCTCCGCTGCTGCGCCCGCCGCCGCCCCGCCGCCGCTCTACGGTGCCGCCCCGCCGCCCGTCCTGTCGCTGTCGCTGTCGCTCTACGCTGCCGCGCCGCCGCCGGTCCTTGCCGCCGCCTCCCGCCTCCGGCCTCCCGCCTCCGGCCTCCCGCCTCCGGCCTCCGGTACTTGCTGCCGGTCCGCCGCCGTCGCTGTATCCGTTGCCCCCGGCGCGCCGGACTCGTTCGGATCGGCTCATTTTCAAGATTTTCTAGCAGGCCTCTGACCTGCGTTTTTGCCGCTGCGGCGGCGTCGTTTCCGGGGCTTCGGCGAAAGACCGGTTGAACCGGGCGGCGGTCGCGACCCGTACTGGCCCGCAGCACCGGTGACATCGACGTCCAACGACGAGGAGTGGTCATGAGGTCCCGCAAGTACCGACGTCCCAGCGAGGGAAACCGGCGAAAGACGATCGGCGCGATCGCAGTGGCCGGCGTGGTCGTCGCCTTGGGCGTGACCGGGGTCCAGCTCGCCAACGCGAGCACCGAGACCAAAGCAGTGGACCTGGTGACGGTGGACGGACAGCAGTTCGACGTCGCCAACTGCGCCGACGTCCAGGTCAACGCAGGCGCCGTGGTCTGCGACGGCGAAGAGCTGGCCCCCGTCGAGCAGCAGGCCCCCGGCGACGCGGCGGCCGCCTCGGCGGTGGCGCTGGAAGCGGCGTGCGACACGTTCGCGGCCGACCTGGCGGCGGCCGAGGGCGGCGCAGGCGAAGAGGCCGGCGCGGGCGAGGAAGCGGCGGCCGGTTCACCGGCGGCCAAGGCCAAGAACAAGGCGCTGGCCAAGAAGTGGGTCAAGACCCTGCGCAAGGCCGCCGCAGCCGAGAAAGCCGGCAAGGCGGGCGCCGCCGGTGCCGGCGCGGCGGGCAAGGGCAAGGGCAAGGAGGCCGGGCAGGGCGAAGAGGCTGGTGCGGGCGAGGAAGCCGGCGCCGGTGAGGAAGCGGGCGCGGGTGACAACGCCGGTGCCGGCGAAGAAGCCGGCCAGGGTGAGGACACCGGCGCCGCCGACGCTGCGGCGGCGGCCAAGGCCGTCGCGTCCGCCCAGCAGAGCCTGCTCCAGGCCTGCCTGACGCTGGCCGACGCCAAGGCAGTGGTGGCCGGCGCCGGCGGCGACGCCGGTCAGGGCGAGCAAGCCGGTCAGGGCGAGGAAGCCGGCCAGGGCGAGGAAGCGGGCGCCGGCGATGAAGCCGGCCAGGGCGGCGAGGACGCCGGCGCGGGCGAGGGCGACAATGCCGGTGCCGGCGAGAATGCCCCGGCCTCCAAGAAGTAACCCATCACGAACGGCGGCGGTGTGGGGACGATCCCGGCCCACACCGCCGCTTTTTGTATGCCGTCTCGCAGCCACGACCAGCGCCGCCCACGCCGTCTTCCGTCCTGCTAGGCCGTTCCTCTTGAAGCCCCTCTCCTCCAGCTCCTCTCCACACCTCCATCCCACGCTGTCTCTCCATGCCGTCTTTCGCGTTACTTCCCCCGCACCGCCCTTTCTCCGCAGCCCTCCATCCCGTCTCGACGCCGCCTCCTGAGCTACCTCCCTCGCGTCGCTTCCGAGCTGCGTCTGCGATGCCTGCCCTCGTGTTGCCGGCGTGCGTCGCTTCAGCGCTGCCTCCCTCGCGTCGCTTCCGCGCGACACCTCTCCGCGTCGCTTTCCCGCGCTGCCTGCGCGTCGACTCCCCACGCTGCCTGCGCGCGACGACTCCGTGCTGCTTTTCTGCGTCGCTTTCGGCGCTGCCATGGGCGCCGTCTCTATGCGTCGCCTTCGTATCGTCTTTCGCGCGTCGCTTCCGCGCGATACCCCTCCGCGTCGCTTTCCGCGCTGCCTGCGCGTCGACTCCGCACGCTGCCTGCGCGCGACGGCTCCGTGCTGCTTTTCTGCGTGACTTTCCGGCGCTGCCATCGTGTCGTCTTCGCGGTGCTTTTGCGCGTCGCCCTCGAGCTGTCTCTCTGCGTTGCTTTCTCCGCGCCGCTTGTTCCGCGATGCGTGCCCGGTATGCCTGCCCGCGCTGCTTTGCCGCGCCGCTTGTTCGGGGGCGCTTGTCTTGCGCTGTCCCGGTTCTGCCTTCGTGTCGCCGCTTTGGCTGGCTTCTCTGCGGCGTTCCTCGTCTCGTCGGTTTTGGGCTGCTTGCACCGCTCGGTCCGGGTGGGGCGGGATCCTGAGATGGCCGTCTCAAGGCTCTGAGCTGGAGGAACGGCTCTCGCGGGCGGGCGTGGGGAATTCGCACCGGTGGTGCTACAACCCCGCGTGCATCCGGAGCCGTACCTGGGCTCAGGAAGCACGTTCCGTTAGGTAAGGGGATGGTGGGAATGACTAAGCGACGCGTGGGGGCGACGGGGCGCCGGGGGCGGCGGCTTGTGTTGGTCGGGGTCAGTGCCGTGGTGGTGATCGCGGGGGCGATGGTGGCGCCGCAGGCTTTTGCGGGGACTGCGGGGAGCAGCGCAGCAGCCAGCGGTAACGGCTCGTTCTTGCAGCGGCTGCGGGAGCGGTTCGCGCAGAACGGCGGGCAGAACGGCGGGCAGACCGGCGGGCAGGCCGGGGGTGGAAACGCGGCCGGGTGTTCGGATGTCGAGCTGGTGTTCGCGCGGGGCACCGGGGAGCCGCAGGGGCTGGGCATCGTGGGCCGGCCGCTCGCGCAGGCCCTGGCGGCCGAGCTGCCGGGCCGTACGGTGGGCTCTTTCGCCGTGGTTTATGCGGCCGCGTCCAATCAGCGCAGTGCTGGGCCCGGTGCGACCAACATGACCGAGCACATCGAGCAGGTCGCGCAGAACTGCCCGGAGACGCAGTTCGTGATCGGCGGCTACTCGCAGGGCGCGTCGGTGACCGACATCGCCATCGGTATTCGGGGCGCAGGCACTGCGGGCAAGGCCATCCCGGCCAACCTGCGGGGTCAGGTGGCGGCCGTGGTCGTCTACGGCAACCCGCTGGGGCTGCGCCGGCAGACGATCGCCCAGGCCGCTCCGGAGTTCGCGGACAGGACGGTCGAGTTCTGCAACAACGGTGACCCGGTGTGCGGCGGCGGCAACAACTTCGCGGCGCACCTGGCCTACAACCGCAACGGCACGGTGGGGCGGGGCGCCGAGTTCGCGGCCGGGAGGATCGGCGGCTGACGATCGTACGGGTGGGTCCGCGCCGCCACGCGGGCCTCGAACGTCCGCCGTCCGCCGGCCTCTCGCGGGTGGCGATGGAACACATGCTTCACGTTGGCGGCGTCGGCTCCCTCACGGCGCTCGCTTAGTGCTCATCGAGTGAGCGGTGACGCGCGTCCGGTGCTCGTGATGGAGCGATGATGCTCGTTTGTGAACGCGGGTGACAGCGCGTGCTGTCACCCGCGTACGGGGTCAGGCCTTGGTGATTTTGACGTTGTCGACGGCCGCCTCCACGAGCGAGGCGGTCGACAGGTCGGCGGCCTCCACGCTCAGGCGGATCGTCTGGCCCGCGAACGAGGACAGGTTGACCGAGCCGGTGGCCCACGCCGCGGCCCGGTCGGATGCCGCCCCGGCCTGGGTGAACACCGTGCTCGTGGTGCTGCCGGAGATCACCCGGACGCGGAAGTAGTCGGCGCTGCTCGCGTTGTTCAGGTGCGACAGGTACCAGTTGAAGCTGAGCGTCAGCGTGCCCGTGGGCAGCGTGATCGCGGGCGAGACGATCGTGGTGGTGCCGCCGTCGACGTCGTTGGCGCCTGCGCTGGCCCCGGCGGTGGCCCCGGTGACCAGGTCGTACGTGCCGCCGGCGGCGTTGCCGAGCTGGGTCGCGACGCCCGAACTGGTGGCGGCCGGGTCGCCGCGCTCGAACCGGCCCGACGTGGCGGTGTCGGCCGTGCCCGCCGTCCAGCCGGTCGCCGTCTCGAAGTCGTCGGAGTAGACGGTCGTGCCGGTCGGCGGGGGAGTGGTGCCGCCGTCGGCCAGCGTCCAGACCGCGTACGCGATGGCGTCCGCATTACGGTCGAGCGCGGTGTCGTTGATGTTCGTGATCGTGTCGCACGAGGCGTGGTAGCAGGGGTCGAACGTCGTGGCCGTGCCGCCCCACAGCTGCACCTGCGCGGCCGTCTTGCGGCCTTCGGCGCCGGTGAAGATGCCGCCGGCCGGGATGCCGTTCGCGATGAACGGGCCGTAGTCACTGCGCCCGTCGAAGTCGGTGCCGCGGGTGGGCACGCCGATCGACGTGAAGTAGTCGGCCAGCGTCTGTTCGATCTGCGCGGAGCCGGCCGGGCCGGGACCCGAACCCGTGCCGTCGGAGTTGTCACCGTCGTACAGGAAATAGCCGGGGTTGGGTGAGCCGACCATGTCGAAGTTGAGGTAACCGGTGATCTCACGTTTTTGCGCGGTCGTGAGCGAATTGACGTACGCGGTCGAGCCGCGCAGCCCGAGCTCCTCGGCACCCCACCAGCCGAAGCGCAGATGCCGGTCGGGCTGGAAACCGCTGCGCGCGACGGCCAGGGCGACCTCGAGGTTGGCGGCCGAACCCGAGCCGTTGTCGTTGATGCCCGGGCCCGCGGTGACGCTGTCGAGGTGCGCGCCGACCATCAGGGTGTCCGCGGTGTCGCCGCCGGGCCAGTCCGCGATGAGGTTGTAGCCGGTGGCGCCGTTGTACGTGAACGACTGCTGGCGCGTGGTGTAGCCGGCCGCGTCGAGCAGATTCTTGACGTACGTGACCGAGGCCAGGTAGCCGGGCCGGCCGTGCGCGCGGTTGCCGCCGTTGGCCGTGGCGATGTTCTGCAGCTGCGTCAGATGCGCCTTGACGTTGGCGACCGGGATGTCGGGCGCGGCCAGGAGCGCCGACTGGGCCTGGGCCGGGGCGGTGGCCAGTCCTAACGTCAGCGCGGCGACGCCGAGGACGATGGATGCTCGCACGAAGGTCCTCCGTGGGCTCGGGGGTGTGTGCCCGCGAGCATGTCAGCGGAGCCGACCCATGCAATCATCCCAATCAATACATATCAAGGGCGATGCCGGAAGGGGCCGCTCAATGCCGCCCACTGCAGCAGCATGATCGTCTTTGCGTCGGCGATGCGGCCGTCGGCGATCGCGGCCAGGGCGTCGTCGAAGTCGAGCTCGACGGCCTCGATGTCCTCGCCCTCGTCGGCCACCCCGCCACCAGGTCCCGTACGGTCGGCGGCCGTATAGGGCGCGGCGTAGAAGTGCAGGCGCTCGGTGACCGAACCCGGGCTCATCCACACGCCGAACACGTGCTCCAGCTCGCCGACCGTGACACCCAGCTCCTCCGCCGTCTCGCGCCGGATCGCACTGGCCGGGTCGTCGTCGTCGAGCAGGCCCGCGGCAGCCTCGACGAGCATGCCGTCGGGGTGGCCGTTGACGTAGGCGGGGTAGCGGAACTGCCTGGTGAGCAGCACCGTGCGCCGGGCCACGTCGTACAGCAGGATCGTCGCGCCGTCGCCGCGGTCGTACGTCTCGCGCTGCTCCGTCGTCCAGCTGCCGTCGCGGTGGCGGTAGTCGTACGTCGTGCGGCGCAGGACGTGCCACGCCGTCGCCAGCAGCTCGACGTCGCGGATCACCACGCCGGGGTTGCCGGTGAGGTCGCGGCCCACCTGGTCGAGGCCGGTGCGGCCGCGGTGGTCGGGCAGGTCGAGGCCAGGGATGCCGAGGTCAGTCATGGCCGGTACGCTAGCCCAGGAAACACGCAACAGTCGACAACAATGAGGAGAAACACGTAATGCTGCCGGCCGAGCGCCGCGACTTCCTGCTGGAGCGGCTGCACGCCGAAGGCAAGCTCGTGGTCACCGACATCGCCTTCGAGCTCGGCATCGCCGAGGACAACATCCGCCGCGACCTGCGCGACCTCGCCGCCGCCGGGCTGCTGCAACGGGTCTACGGGGGAGCGCTGCCCCCGGCGCCGGCCGCTGCCGACTACGCGACACGCACCACGGTCTCGCCGGACAGCAAACGCCGGGTGGCCGCTGCGGCCGCCGCCCTGATCCGGCCCGGCCAGACGGTGCTGCTCGACGGTGGCACGACCGCCCTGGCCGTGGTCAACGCCCTGCCCGCCGACCTGGAGGCCACGATCGTCACGCACAGTGTCACGGTCGCCGCCGCGCTGGTCCCGCATCCGACCGTCGACGTGCTCGTGCTCGGCGGCCGGCTGTTCAAGCACTCGGCGGTCGCCTCCGGCGCGATCACGGCCGAGGCCGCCCGAACCGTCCACGCCGACCTGTTCCTGCTCGGCGTCACCGGCGTACATCCGAAAGCGGGTCTGACCACGGGCGACCCCGACGAGGCGGCGATGAAACGCACGCTGGCCGGCCGGGCCGCCGAGACCTATGTGATGGCCAGTGCGGAGAAGATCAACGCCGCTTCCCCGTACGTGGTGCTGCCGCTGAACGAGGTGAGCGGCGTGATCACGGACTTCCCGGACACGGGGGACCTCGGCGTTCCGATCGTCGCGGCGCCGTAGGGGTCGCCGGGTCGGCGTCGTTGCTTGTGGTGTCACGAGGTCGTCTTGCGTGCCGGCTCAGCGTCCCGCGCTCGGGTGTGCCGCCCCCAGAACAGGGCGCCTCCAGAACGGGCCGCCTCAGAACAGGGCCCGCCCTACCGGGGGCCCCCACCCTCGACCATTTTATCGGGGTGGGGCGATCTTGGGAGGGTCGCAAGCCGGCGGTTGTGGACAACCCGGAATTGTGGACAACTCACATGATCTTCGGGCGGGGACTAACTTAGGCCGCGTTCCCGGGCCATGCGCTCCACGGCGTCCTTGGCCTCCGCCAGTCCCGTGCCCGTTCGCTCGCGGTAGACCTTGATCGCCTGGATTTTCTGGCCCTGCATCAGGTGGGCCAGCACCTCCGAGTCCTGGGTCGCCGCGGGCTCCTCGATGCCGAGGTGAGTCATGATCGTGTCCAGTTTTCGTTCGATCGCGGCCAGTCGTGCCGATTCCCGGGTGTTGCGCCGGGTGCGGTCGGAGGCCACGACCAGGCTGAAACCGACCACGGCGATGATGATCGCGACGACGTAGGCGAAGTCCATACGGCCATCGAATCAGCTGCCGGCCACCGAGCGCCTGCCGGCGGACGCGGCCGGAGCGGCAGCGGCGTCGGCAGCGGCTCGGCGCGGCCGCTGCCGGAGTGGTCACGGGATGGGCGCGAGTGCCAGGGCGTCGGCTGTGATCAGGTGCGGCCGCTGCTGGAGCGTCAGGGGGCGTCGGGCGGTGTCTTCAGCGCGGTTACGCAGGAGCGCAGCAGCCGGCGCATCTGGTCCTGTTCGGCGGGCGTCATCCCGGTCAGCATGGCGTCCTCGACGGCCCGTACGGCGCCGCTCGCGGTGGCCAGCTGGCGGCGGCCCTTCGGGGTCAGCGTGGTCGGCAGCACCCGGCCGGACGGCGCGCGTTCGGGCCGGGCGACCAGGCCGTCGCGTTCCAGGGCCTGCAGCAGCACGTTCATCGACTGCCTGGTGACGAACGTGCCGCGGGCCAGTTCGGAGTTGGACAGGCCGGGCCGTTGGGAGAGCAGTTCCAGGCACGAGTAGTGCGTGATCGTCATGCCGAGCGGCCGCAGCACGGCCTCCATCGCGCTGTGCAGGCTGCTCGACGCCATTTTCAGCAGGTATCCCACCGAGGTGTCCAGCTCGACTTGACTCATGTCAGCATCCTGACATACCGTGGTGCATGTCAGTCAACTGACATTCAACAAACTAGGAGTGATCATGGCAGTCACCGGTCCCGACTTCGTCTCTCTGCAGGTCAGCGACATCGAGCGGTCCGCCGCCTTCTACGAGAAATACCTGGGCCTGCGCCGCCGCCCCGGCCCGCCGCACGCCGTCGTCTTCGACACCGCGCCGATCGCCTTCGCCGTGCGGTCGCTCGTCGCCGGCCCGATCGCCGAGCCGGGCCGCGGCGTGGCCCTGTGGCTGCACGCCCATGACACTCAGGAGATCCACGACGAGCTGGCCGGGGCGGGCGTGACGATCGTTTCCGCGCCTGTCGACGGCCCCTTCGGCCGCACGTTCACGTTCGCCGATCCGGACGGTTACGAGGTGACCCTGCATGACCGCGCCTGAACGGTGCTGGGTCAGCACGGTCAGCCTCGATCATGTCGAGGTGGCCGCCGCGGGCGGGTTCACGCAGGCCGATCATGGTGCGAATACCCGGCTGCGGCGGCTGCGGCCCGGCGATCACATCGTCTTCTATTCACCGCGAACGACGATGATCGGCGGCGATCCCGTGCGGCGATTCACCGCTCTCGCCGTCGTCACCGGGGCCGAGCCCTACCAGGCGCCGAGCGAGCACTGGCGCCTGGCCTGCACCTTCGAGCCGGTGACGCCGATCGAGGTCAAACCCCTGGCCGGCGCATTGTCGTTCATCTCCGACCCGGCGCATTGGGGGCTGCCGTTCCGCCGCGGGCTGTTCACGATCCCGGCTGACGATTTCGCCGTGATCGCCGAGCGCATGAGAGCGTGATCGCCGAGCGCATGAGAGCGTGATCGCCGAGCGCATGAGGACGTGATCGCCGAGCGCATGAGGACGTGATCGCCGAGCGAACGAGAACGTGATCGCCGAGCGGATGAGAAGCGGCGGCTGAGCGCAGGAGAAATGGTTCTGACGCGTGAAGCGGACATACCAGACATCGAACCGGGTACTCTTCGTCGGGGGCGGGCCCGGCGAAGAAGGGTCGGCCTGGGACGTCACTCAGCGTTGAGAAAGGACGGTGTCGGCTCGATGAAGGTCGGCATTCCCAGCGAGGTCAAGAACAACGAATTCCGGGTGGCCATCACCCCCGCCGGTGTGTACGAATTCCGTCGCGCCGGGCACGAGGTGTTCGTGCAGTCCGGTGCGGGCCGCGGCTCGTCGATCACCGACGGTGATTACGTGGCCGCCGGTGCCACGATCCTCGACACGGCGGACGACGTGTGGGGCGCGGCCGACCTGATCCTCAAGGTCAAGGAGCCCATCGCCGAGGAGTATCCGCGGATGCGGCCCGGCCAGGTGCTCTTCACCTATCTGCACCTCGCGGCGTCCAAGGAGTGCACCGACGCGCTGCTGGATCGTAAGGTCACCGGCATCGCGTACGAGACGGTCGAGCTGCCCGACCGCTCGCTGCCGTTGCTCGCGCCCATGAGCGAGGTCGCCGGGCGGCTCGCGCCGCAGGTCGGGGCCTATCACATGATGCGCTCGGGCGGCGGCCGCGGCGTGCTCATGGGCGGCGTCCCCGGTGTGTACGCGGCCAAGGTCGTCGTCATCGGGGCCGGTGTCTCCGGCATGAACGCCGCCGCCATCGCGCTCGGCATGCAGGCCGAAATACTGGTGCTCGACCGCAACATCGCCCGGCTGCGCGCCGCCGACGCCGACTACCGGGGGCATCTGCAGACCGTCGCTTCCAACGCATACGAGATCGAGAAGGCAGTGCTCGATGCCGACATGGTCATCGGCGCGGTGCTGGTCCCCGGCGCGAAGGCCCCCAACCTGGTCTCCAACGAGCTCGTGGCCCGCATGAAACCGGGCAGTGTGCTCGTCGACATTTCGATCGACCAGGGCGGCTGCTTCGAGGATTCGCGGCCGACCACGCACGCCGACCCGGTCTACAAGGTGCACGAGTCGCTGTTCTACTGCGTCGCCAACATGCCGGGCGCGGTGCCGCACACCAGCACCTACGCACTGACCAACGTCACCCTGCCGTACGCTCTGGAACTGGCCAACCTGGGCTGGCGCGACGCGCTCAAGGCGGACCCCGCGCTGGGCCTGGGTCTGAACACTCACGACGGGCACGTCACGTACGGGCCGGTCGCGGAGGCCCACGGCATGACGACACTCGACCTGGCAGAGGTGCTCAACTGACGGTGCAGCGCGTCGTACAGGCCTATCTCGACCATCTGACAGTCGAGCGTGGGCTGTCGCGCAACACCCTCGCGTCGTACCGGCGCGACCTGGAACGGTATGCGCAGGCGCTCGCCGCGGACGGGGTCGACGATCTCGCCGCGGTGGGCACCGCCCGGGTCACCGCGCATCTGGCCGCTTTGCGCGCCGACGGGCTGGCCGCCGCGTCCGCCGCCCGCGCCATGAGCGCCGTTCGGGGTCTGCACAAGTTCGCCGCGCGCGAGGGGCTGGTCGGCACCGACGTGGCCGCCGAGGTGCGCCCGCCCTCGCCGGCCAAACGCCTGCCCAAGGCCCTCGACGTCGACCAGGTGAACCGTCTGCTGGCGGTGCCCGACGACACCCCGCTCGGGCTGCGCGACAAGGCCCTTCTGGAGTTCCTGTACGGCACCGGGGCGCGCATCTCCGAGGCCGTCGGCGCGGCGATCGACGACCTCGACCTCGACGGCGAGCCGGCCGCGATCCTGCACGGCAAGGGCGGCCGCACCCGGTTGGTGCCGGTGGGCGGGTTCGCCCGGGCCGCGCTGGAGGCTTACCTCGTACGGGGAAGGCCCGGTCTGGCCGCGAACGGGACGGGGACTCCGGCCGTCTTCCTCAACGCGCGCGGTGGCCGGTTGTCGCGGCAGAGCGCGTGGACCATTCTGCGCCGCGCCGCCGAGGCCGCCGGGTTGCCGGTCGAGGGCGCGCACGCCGTGAGCCCGCACACGTTGCGCCACTCGTACGCGACCCATCTGCTCGACGGCGGCGCCGACGTGCGGGTCGTCCAGGAACTGCTCGGGCACGCCTCGGTGACCACCACGCAGGTCTACACGCTGGTCACCGTGGACCGGCTGCGCGAGGTGTACGCGACCGCACACCCGCGCGCTCGTTAGAGAGTGCGCACCCATAGATAGCGACACGCCGACAGCTCGCGGGGGAACGACGGCGGTCGTGGCGTAGAGTCGGGCATCGGCTCCGGCTGTCTGAGTCGGAAGGGGGCGAGGGTCATGGCGGGCAACGGCGATCGGGCGGAGGCCTGGACCTCTGCGCTCCGGGAGCAGCAGGGATCCATGGACCTGGGGGCTGATCTGGGCCCGGCCGACCCGACGGCGTACACGATGCGCCGTCCCATTCCCGAACCGATGCCGACCGACCGGCACGGCCCGGCCCGCATCATCGCCCTGGCCAACCAGAAGGGCGGCGTGGGCAAGACCACCACGACGATCAACTTGGGCGCCGCGCTCGCCGAGTACGGGCGCAAGGTGCTCCTGGTCGACTTCGACCCGCAGGGTGCCTGCTCGGTCGGCCTGGGGGTCAACCCGCACAACCTCGACCTGAGCATCTACAACCTGCTCATGCAGGACGACGTCACCGCCGAGGACGTCATCATCAAGACCGATGTGGCCGGCCTGCACCTGCTGCCCGCCAACATCGACCTCTCGGCGGCTGAGATCCAGCTGGTCAACGAGGTCGCCCGCGAGATGGCGCTGGCCCGGGTGCTGCGCTCGGTCCGTAAGGAATACGACTTCATCCTGATCGACTGCCAGCCCTCGCTGGGTCTGCTGGCGATCAATGCGCTGACGATCGCGCACGGCGTGCTCATCCCCCTGGAGTGCGAGTTCTTCTCGCTGCGCGGTGTCGCCCTGCTGCTCGACACGATCGACAAGGTGCGTGAGCGGCTCAACTTCGACCTGGAGCTCGAAGGCATCCTCGCCACCATGTACGACTCCCGCACGACCCACTGCCGCCAGGTGCTGCAGCGCGTGGTCGAGGCGTTCGGCGACAAGGTCTACCAGACCGTCATCACCAAGACCGTCAAGTTCCCCGAGTCCACCGTGGCCGGCGCGCCGATCCTGACGCTCGACCCGGCCTCGTCCGGCGCGCGCAACTACCGGCAGCTCGCCCGCGAGGTCATCGCCGCCAAGGCCGAGCGCGGCTGACCCTTGCTCTACGCTCTCGGTGAGCCGGTCGCGTTCGTCGCGCTGGTCGTCTCCTTCCTGCTCGCGATCCTGCTGCGCGCCGTGGCCATCCGGCTGACCGCCCGCAGCCTCGGCCTGGCCGAACGCCGCGACTCGATCGCCCCGCGCCTGCGTGAGGACGTCGACCCGTTCGGCGGCGTCGCGGCCGCGATCGGCGGCATGGGCTGGGGCAAGATGCTCTCGGTGGACGAAGTGCCCCGCTATCGGGGCCGCGGCAAGGCCATCGCCGTCTTCGCGGCCGGCCCGGTCGTCTGCATCATCGTCTCCCAGCTGCTCATGCTCGCGTACGCCCTGGCCTACCCCGACAATGTGCTGTCGATCATCGGACCGGCCGACGTGCTGCTGGGGATCGGACTGCCCATCCCGCATCAGGTGCTGCTGTCCCTGGCCGTCGGGTTGCTCTGCTTCGGCATCCTCGCGTTGATCCCGATCCCGCCGCTCGACGGCTTCGGTATTCTCTACAACGCCGTCAGCCGTCCCGGCCAGGGCCTTCAATGGATGCGGCTGTGGTTCGAGGAGAAGAACATCGGCATCCTGGTGCTGCTGATCCTGTGCATCTTCCCCTTCGGAACGCCGTTCCTTCTGCAGATCTTGAACCTGCTCGGATTGGTCTTCGTCCGCGTCTGGGGGTGACCCCTATAACCCCGGAATCGTGCCCTAAGGAAGAAGCACTGAGGCGCAATGTGGCGGCGGAGGCGCACTCTGAACGCATCAGTTCTTTTCCCTCACCGGAGATGATCGAGATGCGTAGTCAATTGCTTGCCGCCCGCGCCGCCGCCCTGTTCGCCAGCGACCTGCCGGCCGGTTCCCGGCCCAGCCCTGCTCTTGTCGAAGCCACTATCGCCGAGTCCGTCCGCACGTGCGGCGGCACCCGCGGGTGCGTGGCCGCCCTGGCCGCCGCGTACGGCGACTACCCGGAGACCGCCGTGGCCCGCATGCGCTGGGCGCGCAGTGTGGTCCAGGGTGTTTACGAATCCTCGCCCCACATGGCATTGGCCGCTTGATCGCCGGACCGGATCGCGGCATGGCGGATCCGTACGATCCTCAGGCAGCCCGTTCGTGCGTGACCTCCACTACGTGATCCGCCACCGGCCCGCTGCCCGTGCGACCCGACGTCACGCCTGCATCCCGGCGGTCGCCTTGGTGATCGCGTGCACGGCGACGGGCTGCTCGGGGCCCGGCACCACGGTGTCGAACTCATGACGGAGGCCCAGCTTCTCCATGACCCGGCGCGACCGCTCGTTCTCGACGTGCCGGATGCTGACGATGCGATCCAGCCCGGCCTCGTCGAAGCCGAACCGCAGCGCCTCGCGGGCGGCTTCGGTGGCGTAGCCGTGACCCCAGTAGGGGCGGTCCAGGCGCCAGCCGATCTCCACGGCCGGCAGGATCTCGGGCAGGAAATCGGGGATCGCCAGGCCGGCCCAGCCGATGAGCGTGCCGTCCTTCTCCACCGCGAACAGGCCGAACCTGTTCTGCTGCCAGGAACGCATCATCCGCTGCAGGCCCTCGGCGGTCTGCTCACGGTCGCGCACCGCGCCGTCGAGGATGAAGCGCATGACCTCGGGGTCGGCGTTCATTGCGGCCAGGGCGTCGAGGTCGTCGTCACGCCAGTCGCGCAGAAGCAGGCGTTCCGTACGGCGGATCATCGCGGATCCTCCAAGTAGGCGTTGATCGTCGACCGCAGCCGGTCGACAGTGGCCTCGATCAGGGCGAGCTCGGCGGGCGAATGGTCGTGGAGCGCGGCGTCGAGCCGGTGGGCGAGCGGTTCGTAGTAGTCGTCGGCGTCCGCGCGAATGTCCGGCGTGGAGTGCAGGGTGACGATGCGCCGATCACTGTTCTCCCTGGTCCGGACGATGTGGCCGGCGTCCTCCAACCGGTTCAGCAGGATCGAGGTCGCGCCCGTCGTGAGGCCGATCCGTTCGGCCAGCCGGGCCGGGGTGAGCGGGCGGCCGTGCTCCTCCGCCGTAATGATCTCGACGATCGCGGCCGCGTCGGTGGGGTGCATCTGCCGGCTGCGGGCGTACCGGCGGCCCAGCTCGCTCTGGATGGCGGCCAGTTCCCGCAGACCGTCGAGGACCCGTTGCCGCTGCTGGTTCAATGTCCCGCCCCTCCGGTCCCTTGCAATTTAGCAGACGTGCAAAGTATCTTTGCGCCAAAGTTACTTGGACAATAAGGGGTCGAGCGGTATGGGTGAGGTGACCTCCCGGGGCGGCAGCGGTCCCGGCCTCGTGCTGATCCAGGGCGCGGCGTGAGCCCTTCGCCTGACCGGTGCGGCGCCGCCGCCTACGTCCGCGCCTACCTGCGTGCGCCGTTCCGGGCCGACGAAGCGCGTCGGCGGCGGGCGCGGCAGATCGTCCGTGCCGGTGGCCGTGTCGTGACGGGCGGGATGACCTGCGGGGCGCAGTGGGAGTTGCGTGACTGGCTCACCGATGAGCTGGTCGGGCGGGGGAGCGACGGCCCCGGCGGGTTGCGGGTGGCCCTGCTCGGGCTGTGCCACGCCGACAGCCTGTACGCCGAGTCCGACATCACGACGTCGGATGTTCCGCTCTCGCTGCGCCGGGCGCTCGAGGAGTGGGTGTGTGAGCCGGACACGCCCGACGAGGACATCGCCGAGTTCGTGGGGTGGGCAGTCGACCTCGTACGGGAATGCCGTTGATCTCTATGTACCCATTTAGGGTGAGTCACTTGACGGGGAATCAGGCGTTGATCTTCAGAGCGATGGGAGTGACCTGTGAGGCGGGAGCAGGTTGTCGGAGCCGTGGTCTACGGTCAGTTCGTGCCTGAAGAGTCGACCCAGCCGTCCGCGCCCGCACCGGAGCCGCCACCCCTCGCGGGTGACACCGGTGCGCCCGAAGACGCCGGTGGCATGACGGTCGACGGTGGCGGCGTGCCGGTCGACTCGGAGGGCAATCCGGTCGATGAGAGCAAATTCCTCGTACGGCTGGACAACTTCACGGGTCCGTTCGATCTGCTGCTGCAGCTGATCGGCAAGCACAAGCTCGACGTCACCGAGGTCGCGCTGCATCAGGTCACCGACGACTTCATCGCCTACATCAGGGCCATGGGCGACGACTGGGATCTCGGCGAGGCAAGCGAGTTCCTGCTGGTGGCGGCCACCCTGCTCGACCTCAAGGCGGCCCGGCTGCTGCCCGCGGCCGAAGTCGAGGACGAGGAAGACCTGGCCCTGCTCGAGGCGCGCGACCTGCTCTTCGCGCGGCTGCTGCAATACAAGGCCTTCAAGGAGGCCGCGGCCCACATCATGGAGCTCGAAGGCGTCGGCGCGCGCCGGTGGCCGCGCATGGTGTCGATGGAGCCCCGATACGCCGAGGCGCTGCCCGACCTGGTGCTCGGGGTCGGGCCGGAGCGGCTGTTCAAGCTGGCGTTGAAGCAGTTCGCGCCGAAGCCCGGGCCGCCGCAGGTGTCGATCGCGCACATCCACCAGGTGCGGGTCAGCGTGCGTGAACATGCGGCGTTGCTGCGGGACCGGTTGCGGCGTGCCGGGCAGGCCACGTTCGGGCTGCTGGTCGCCGACTGTGACAACACGCTCGAAGTGGTGGCCCGGTTCCTGGCGTTGCTGGAGCTGTATCGCGAGGGCCTGATCGACTTCGAGCAGCCGGTGTCGCTGGACGAGCTGACGGTTCGGTGGATCGGCGGGGACGCGGCGGACGCCGAGCTGGACATCGACGACTACGAGGGCAGCAAACCGGAGATCGACACGGCGGCGGCCGAACCGGGCGAGGAGATGCCCGACACCGAGGCGCTCGTCGTCGATCTTCCGGATTTCGCGGACGACGACGAGGACGACAGCGACTCGGATCTCGACGCGTTCGACGTCGGGCCGATCGAGATCCCGGCCGCCCTCGACGTGGCTGACGCTGCGGTTGCCGGGGGCGGACGTCCGGAGGCGGACAGTCGAGAAGCTGAGCCGGAGGGCCGGCGCGACGGACGCGATGATCTTGGCGGGGAAGACGACGACGCGGAGGAACGATCGTGAGCAACGACGAGCGGCCGGACTCACTTGCGGCGCAGGCGGCGGCCTGGGTGCCGCCGTGGGAACGGGCCCCGCGGCCTCCGGACCGGGAATACCAGCAACAAGCCGAGGCTGACGCGCGGGCCCGGGCGGGGGAGCTCGACGACGAGTCGGGGCTCTCCGACGACGACTTCGACCCCGCGTTCGAGCGGGCCGACGCGTCCCCCGAGTGGGCGGAGGCGTCCGCCGAGGCGGCTGACGCGCACGGGCCGGCCGGCGGGGGCGGCACGGTTGAGGCGGTCAAGGCGCAGGCCTCCGAAGCCGGCGAGGGTCCGGCTGTGGAGGAACCGGCGCTCAGTGAGCCGGGAGACGAGGCTACGGGGGTCGACGCGGCAGTTGACGCCGGCGAGCAGGAGTCCGTCGAGGTGGCGCCGGGCCCGGAGCTGCCGTTGCCCGGGGCCGTCGAGGACGCGGTCGAGGCCGCGGACGCCGACGAGCCGGGAACTCCGGTGGACGCGCCGTTGCCGCCCGACGGGGATGACGCGGGCGACGTCTTCGACGCGGCTGCCGATGACGATGTGACCGACGACGGCGAGATGGACCTGCCGTTCTCGGAAGAGGTGCCGCCGTCGGGCAGCGACTACGACGACGATGACGACCTGAGCGATGAGGCTACGGCAGCGGCGGTGGCTGCGGCCGGCGACGACGAGGCCGAGAGCGACGAGGGCGGCGTCGACGAACCGGCGACCGGAGTACGGGAATCAGCGGTCGATGCGGGCGGGACGGCGGCCGGCGGCGGGCACTCCGTCGCGGGTGACGGCGGCGAGGCCGGCGAATCCGTCGCCGATGAGGGCAAAGCCTCGGGTCGGAAGGCCGGCGGCAGGGGCAGAGGGTCCAAAGCCCCGGGCGGAGACGCCGGCAAGGTGCCGGGACAGAAACGCCGGGCCGGTGAGCTCGGCGGGATCGGCGATGAGGCGTCACCCCGTACGGGGGAAGAATTTGACCTGCCGGGGTTGACCGAGGACGCGGAGCTGGCGGGCGCGTTGGAGGCGATCATGCTGGTCGTCGACGAGCCGGTGGCCGAGTTGCAGCTGGCGCAGATCCTGGAGCAGCCGACCGAGCGGATCGCGGCGATGCTCGACAACTTGTCGGCGCGGTACACGGCGGCGGGCCACGGTTTCGACCTGCGGCGGGTGGCGGGCGGCTGGCGGCTCTACACGCGGCCGGAATACGCGGCCTACGTGGAACGGTTCGTTCTCGACGGGCAGTCCGTGCGGCTGACCCAGGCGGCGCTGGAGACACTGGCCGTGGTCGCCTACAAGCAGCCCGTGACCCGTTCGCGCATCAGCGCCATCCGCGGTGTGAACTGCGACGGGGTCATGCGTACGCTTGCTACTCGTGGCCTGATCGAGGAATGCGGCACCGAGGGCGAAACCGGGGCACACCTGTATCGCACGACGGGCCTGTTCCTCGAGAAGCTCGGCCTCAACTCGGTCGACCAGCTGCCGCCGCTCGCCCCGTTCCTGCCCGACGACGTGGAAGAAGTGCTCGATGCCACAGGCTGACACCGCCGAACGCCTCCAGAAAGTCCTGGCGGCGGCCGGTGTTGGATCCCGGCGCGCCTGCGAAGACCTGATCTTCCGGCGGCGCGTCACGGTCAACGGCAAGGTCGCCAAGCTCGGCGACAAGGTCGACCCCACCACTGCCGAGATCCTCGTCGACGGGCAGCGGGTGATCGCCAACACGAAGCTCGTCTACCTCGCGCTGAACAAGCCGCGCGGCGTCGTGTCCTCGCTCGACGACGAGAAGGGCCGCACCGAACTGGCGGATTTCGTCGGCCAGTTCGACGTGCGGCTGCACCACGTGGGCCGGCTCGACGCCGACTCAGAGGGTCTCCTGCTGATCACCAATGACGGCGAGCTGACCAACAAGCTCACGCACCCGCGTTACGAGATCCAGAAGACGTACGTGGCCGAGGTCGTCAACGGCCCGCTGCCCCGCAACGTCGGCCGCCAGCTGCTGTCCGGCGTCGAGCTGGAGGACGGCCCGGCCAAGGCCGACTCGTTCAAGCTGCTGGGTGCGCTCGGCAAGACCGCGCAGGTCGAGATCGTGCTGCACGAGGGCCGCAAGCACATCGTGCGCCGCATGATGGAAGAGGTCGGCCACCCGGTGACCCGCCTGATCCGCACCGCCGTCGGGCCCGTGCGCCTCGGCGATCTGCGTCCGGGCGGCTTCCGGCACCTGTCCCCGGCCGAGATCGCGGCGCTGTTCAAGGCGGCCGGCGACTGACGTTTGCCCCGGTGTACGCCGGGCATGCGATCCGTCCCCATAGGAGAGGACGGATCGCATGGTGACCCATTCCGCAGCCGGTAACTCTGCCGCTGTACGCAGTCCCGTTCGCACCGCCGCGCTCGTGGTCAGCGTGGTATTCGTGCTGGTCGGACTGGCTGGTTTCATCCCCGGCGTGACGACGAACTACAGCGACATGACCTTTGCCGGGCACCACTCCGACGCGCACCTGCTCGGCGTGTTCCAGGTGTCGGTGCTGCACAACATCGTGCACCTGCTGTTCGGCGTGGCGGGCCTGGCCCTGGCCCGCACAGCCTCGGGCGCGCGCAACTTCCTGATCGGCGGCGGCGCGATCTACCTGGTGCTCTGGCTCTACGGCCTGGTCGTCGGGCAGGACTCGAGCGCCAACTTCGTGCCGGTGAACAACGCCGACGACTGGCTGCACCTCGGCCTGGGCCTGGGCATGATCGCACTCGGGCTGCTGCTGTCCCGCAACGTCCGCGCGGTTGATCGCCGGTAGGAAGTGGTCAGGCCCGGGGATTCGCCCCGGGCCTGACGCCGGCTCAGTCCGGCCGGTAGTTCGGCGAGTCACCCGCCACGTCGCGCGTGTTGTAGCCGGCCCGGTCAACCTCCGAGGGCTGTGGGCTCTCGTCCCGGTTGCCGCGCTTGTCCTCCGGGGCCAAGTCGCCCTGGTCGTCCACGGGGATCTCCACGGAGTGGCCGGGCGGGCGCAGGGAAGCCTCGTAATCAGTGGGTTCGTCAGTCATGCCGAAGCGGGTTCCCGCAGGTCCGCCAGACAAACAGGCATGCTCGGCCGCTCGCCGGGAATGCGTCGGGCATGAATGCCGTCGCCGCATCGAGTGAATGGATCGCGCCGGACGGCGTGCGCCAGCCGGGTGGGGAAGTGCACGCCTGGCAGCAGGGCCAGAATCAGACAGTGTGCGGGCTGCCGTTGAGCCGTACACGGTTGCGCCGGTTCCCGCACGTTCCGTTCGACTTCCGCGCGACCGATGTCGTGACGCCGGAGGATCAGGTGCGTCACATCTGCCCGCGCTGTGTAGCGGCGACGTCGCGGCGCGGCGACCGGAAAGGCTGGACCCGGGTGTCGCCTAGACCGTGATCACCAGTTTGCCGACGGTGTGGTGGTGGGCGAAGTCGGTCAGCGCCTGCACAGCCTGCTCGAACGGGTAGACCCGGGCGATCGTCGGCGTCAGCGCGGCCACCTCGGCCATGCCCCCGAACCGGCCGTCCAGGTCGAGGACCAGCTCGAAACGGATGTCGTCACGGTCGATCATCTCGGGGCGCGGCGGCGGGAACGTGATCGTGAACAGCCGTCCCTGCGGGCGCAGGGCGGAGGCGGCTCGTTGCAGGCGGTCAGTGGGCAGAACCAGGTTGAGCACAAGGTCCACGCCGGTCGGGTAAGGGTCGTCGTAGCCGATGACTGTCCCGGCGCCCACCTTGTGCAACAGGGCCTCGTCGCCGGGGCGGCCGGTGGCGATCACTCTCGTGTGCCGGAGCTGCGGCAGCAGGGTGGTGCCGACGCCGCCGGTGGCCCCGATGACCAGAACCGACTCGCCGGCGACAGGTTGCGCCGTGGCCATCAGCGCGCGGGTGGTCAGGCCGACCGTGGGCAGAGCGGCGGCGTCGGTCGGGCTCAGTGTGGGCGGGCGGTGCGCGATGAACGGCGTGTCCGCCTCGAACACGGCATACTCGGCCAGCGCACCCGTAGTCATCGAGGGGTGGGCGCCGGCCATGGCCTTCAGCGCGCGGGGCACCGCATGACCGAAGATCAAGTTCCCTTCCCCGTACGTGGTGACGCCGGCGCCGATTTTCGTCACCGTGCCCGCGAAGTCGTTTCCCGGTACGTGCGGGAACGTGAGCGGGGCCTGCTCCTTGTAGGCGCCGCTGGGGATCACGATGTCGCCCGGATTGATCGAGACGGCGGCTATGCGCACCTGGATCTGGCCGGGACCGGGCTCGGGCACCGGTAGGGCGGCGAGCTCGAAGCTTTCCGGGGGTCCGTACTGGGTGGCTACTACTGCCCTCATCTGAACCGTTCTCCTCGGTTGGGCGGTGCTTAGGTCGCGGGCGGATGGACGTGACGCCCCGCATCGACGCGACGCGACGCTCATAGCGACGCCGACGTCGATGACCTCGTGTAAGCGGACCGCGTGGTCACGTTAGAGCTAAACGGACCGGGCGGTCAACTTGTTAGGGTGGGCTGGTGATCGACGAACGGCCGCTGCGGGCGGATGCGGCCCGTAACCGGGCGTCGCTGCTCGCCGCGGCCACCGCCGAGTTCGCCGAGCGGGGACTGGACGCGTCGGTGGCCGACATCGCGCGGCGAGCCGGCATCGGCAAGGGGACCGTGTTCCGGCACTTCCCGACCAAAGACGATCTGCTGGCGGCCGTGGTGCTCGACCGCATCGACGGGCTGGCGGCGCTGGCTCAGCAGCTGAGCGACGCGCCGGACGCGGGGGCGGCGCTGCTGGAGTTCATGGACGCGGCGGCGGGGCGGCAGCGGCAGCTCGACCTGTCGTTCCTGCGCGAGGCCGGCGGCGTGAACGCGCGCCTGGACGGGGCCCGGGCGGCGATGTTCGCGGCGATCATCGAGCTGGTCGAGCGGGCCAAAACGGCCGGGGCGGTGCGGGCGGACATCTCGGGGATGGACGTGATCCTGCTGATGTGCGCGCCGAATCACGTGGTCAGCTTCGTGCCCGACGCGCCGCCGGAGCTGTGGCGGCGCTATCTGGGGATCATCTTCGACGGGCTGCGTCCGGAGGGGGCACGGCCGTTGCCGCATCCGGCGCCCGGGGCGGCGAGCTAGCTGCGTGCACTGGATAGCGCGACCACCGGGAACATCCCGCAGCCGCGCTACGGCCTTGCGTTTCGCTCAGCTCGCGGTGAGCCTCGCGTTCGCGCCAGTGCTCTTGTCCAGCCCGAGATGCCGTACGGGAAAAAGGTCTTAATCGAGCGCCGCGAGCGCCTTGATCACTGGGGCGTAAAGGCGGGTTTTGATCGTTTCGAGCGTGGGGCCGGCCTTGGCGATGTGCGCGGCGGCGATCTCGATGGCGGTGGGAAGCACGGCGTCCTCGCTGACCGCCTGGTCGACGATGTGGCGGCCCGCGGCCTCGGTGCCGCCGAAACGACGGGCCAGAACCATGGCCTCATGGGCGGTTTGCGGGTTGAGGCGCGATTGGATGAGGGCGGACATTCCTGGCGTGAACGGGATGTTGATGTCGGCCTCGGGCAGGCACCAGAAGCCGCGGTCGGCGCGCATGATGCGTACGTCGTGGGCGAGCGAGAGCATGGCGCCGGCGGCGAATGTGTGGCCCTGCAGCGCCGCGACGGTGACGAAAGGCAAGGTCAGCACGCGGGTGAGCAGGGCCTGCACGCGTACGCCGTAAGCGGTGTACTGCTCGGGATGGGCCATCAGCCACTCGAGGTCAAGGCCGTTCGACCAGATCTTGCCGGTGGCTTTCGTGACGAGAGCGCGGGGTTCGTCGTTTTTCTCGACCTCGTCAAGAAGGGACTCGACCTCGGTCAGCCAGTCGGGGTGGAAGCGGTTCTCGCCGTCGCCGAGGTCGAGGACGTAGACCGCTTCGTGGCGTTCGAGCGCAGGCATGGCAGCTCCTCTGAGGTTACTGCCCGGTAACATACCCTAGTTCGTCGCTCATCGGTGCGCCGGGCACAATGGGAGGGTTGGTCGGGCGGGCAAACCTTGGAGGAACGGTGGCGGAAGAAGCACGGCCGGAAAAGTGCGTGGTCGCGGTCGACGGCCCCTCCGGTTCCGGCAAGTCCACCGTGTCCCGGCGGCTGGCCAAGCGGGTCGACGGCGTCTACCTCGACACCGGCGCCATGTACAGGGCCGTGACCTGGGCTGTTCTGCAGGCCGGGGTCGACCTGAGCGACCCCGACGCCATCGCGAAGATCGCGCTCGAGACCGAGCTGTCGATCGGCACCGACCCGGCGGCGCCGCACTTCGCGGCCAACGGCACCAACGTCGACGAGCCCATCCGCGGCGTCGAGGTCACCCAGGCCGTCTCGGCCGTCGCCGCCGTGCCCGCCGTCCGTAAGCACCTCGTCGCGCTGCAGCAGGCGATCATCGCCGGCCACCCGCGCATCATCGTCGAGGGTCGCGACATCGCCTCCGTCGTCGCGCCCGACGCCGACCTCAAGGTCTATCTGACCGCCTCCTCGGCCGCCCGGGCCGCGCGCCGCAGCGCCGAGGACAGCGCCGACGTGAAGGCGACCGAAGCCGACCTGGCCCGCCGCGACAAGCTCGACTCGACCCGCAAGACCGACCCGCTCAAGCTGGCCGACGACGCGATCGAGGTCGACACGACAGGCATCGGCATCGACGAGGTCGTCGCGTACGTCTTGAACCTTCTAAACAGCAAGGTGAAATCGTGAGTGAAGTCCCTTTGGGCGTTCTGTCCGAGGACTCCGACACCGGCCCGGCCCCCGTCGTGGCCGTGGTCGGCCGCCCCAACGTGGGCAAATCCACCCTGGTCAACCGCATCATCGGCCGCCGCCAAGCTGTGGTCGAGGACGTCCCCGGCGTCACCCGTGACCGCGTGCCGTACGACGCGCAGTGGAACGGCCGCCGCTTCACCGTGGTCGACACCGGCGGCTGGGAGCCGGACGCGCGCGACCGGGCCGCGGCCATCGCTGCCCAGGCCGAGATCGCCGTGCAGACCGCCGACGTGGTCGTGTTCGTGGTCGACGTGTCCGTCGGCGCCACGGATGTCGACGAGGCCGCCGTCAAGATGCTGCGCCGCTCGCACAAACCGGTCATCCTGGTCGCGAACAAGGCGGACAACAACTCGCTCGAGCTCGAAGCCGTATCGCTGTGGTCGCTCGGGCTGGGCGAGCCGCACCCCATCTCGGCCCTGCACGGGCGTGGCTCGGGCGACCTGCTCGACGACATTCTGAACGCCTTGCCCACGCCGCCCCCGATCGTGGAGGGCGGCCCCCGCGGCCCCCGTCGCGTGGCTCTGGTCGGGCGGCCCAACGTCGGCAAGTCGTCGCTGCTCAACCGCGTGTCCAAGGAGGAGCGGGCGGTCGTCGACTCGGTCGCCGGCACCACTGTCGACCCGGTCGACAGCCTCGTCGAGATGGACGGCGAGACCTGGCAGTTCGTCGACACCGCCGGGCTGCGCAAAAGGGTGAACCAGGCCTCGGGCACGGAGTACTACGCGTCGCTGCGCACAGCCGGGGCGGTGGAAGCGGCCGAGGTCGCGGTCGTGCTGCTCGACTCGGCCGAGACCATCTCGGAGCAGGACCAGCGGGTGCTGACCCAGGTGGTCGAGGCAGGCAAGGCCCTGGTGATCGCCTTCAACAAGTGGGACCTGGTCGACGCCGACCGCCGGATCTACCTGGACAAGGAGATCGAACGCGAACTCAAGCGGATCCCCTGGGCCATCCGGGTCAACATCTCGGCCAAGACCGGCCGGGCCGTCGACAAGCTCGCGCCCGCTCTGCGCCGCGCCCTGGCGTCCTGGGAGCAGCGGGTGCCGACCGGTGCGCTCAACCAGTGGCTCACCGCCCTGACCCAGGCCACCCCCCACCCCGTACGAGGTGGCCGCGCCCCCCGCATCCTGTTCGCCACCCAGGCCGGCGTGGCCCCGCCGCGTTTCGTGCTCTTCACGACGGGCCCACTGGATGCCGGCTACCAACGCTTCGTCGAACGTAAGCTCCGCGAGGAGTTCGGGTTCGAGGGTTCGCCCATCGAGGTGTCGGTGAAGCCGCGCAAGAAGACGGGCCCGGGGGGTCGGGGCAAGGCCCACGGGTAGGACTTGCTAAGCTTTCGGAGTTGCCGCGCGGTGTTCGTGCCGGGCGGCGGCGGGCTGTAGCGCAGCTTGGTAGCGCACTTGACTGGGGGTCAAGGGGTCGCAGGTTCAAATCCTGTCAGCCCGACCAGCTTTTTGAGGCCGTTGGCAAGGACGAAAGTCCTGGTCAGCGGCTTTTTCATGGCTGCACATCGCTCGACCAAGATCGCTCTAGTGGATCTTGTGGTCACGGGCGTGGTCACAGACGTGCTTCGGCGTGGTCACATGGGAAGCCATTAATCGGACATAGCGAGTCTCCGTCGGGTTCCTTATGACCTTTATCTTACTTTTGCACTCACCGCACTTGATGGCTTTCGCAGGCGCGGGAGGTGCCGCCGCCTGCCGATGAGTGCCGGATAATTCATCCGTCATATAGGGCGCGAGTCGACGCTAACGGAGCCGACGAGCACCGATTGGGCAAGTCCTGTTTGGAGTGGCCGCTCTTAGGGTGAGTCACCGGTGGTAAGCACGACGATGCGCTGTTCAGAGTGGCAACCGGCCGCGACGGCCCGCCGCTCCCGTTCGCTGGCTACGTACACCGTGACACTGAGAAGTCGGTGCGCGACGTCGCCAGTGATACGGGAGGCGATAGGGCAAATTACGGCTACTACGCGGTGGTTGGCGATGACTGAGACACCCATCGCGTACTCGAAGTCGGCGGGGAGATGCCATGGCCGCATGCCCGCCTCGGCGGCCACGCGTTGGATCACCAGCGGAGTAAGTCGATCTTGGCGGCTCATCAGGGCGGCGATGCGCTGCGCGTGCCGCTCGGCCTCTTGCGCGCGGCGCCGTTGCGCCACCTGCCTGGCCTGCTCAAGCGCCGATCGCTCACCGACTACCTCAGCGTCCGTGGCGCGCTGCGCGTCACGGACGGCCTCGGCCCATTGCAAGTAGGCCGGGCTGGTCCACCACCATCGGGCCGCCGATCCTATTCGAGGGCTTTGCCTGATGGTTGCGCCAGCCGGAAGGCGTACCCAGACAGCCGCCGCCTGGCAGACGAGCCCGACGAATGCGTCCAGCCCGAATGTCACGGTCTCCCACCGCTCATGGCCGGGGCACGGCGGCGGGACCAGAAGGTCCAAGTAGCGGGAACACGAACGCGGATTACACCGTTCGACCTGCAGCCGCGCCAGCGGTCCATCTACATGGATGCTGGTCTGCTCGACCTTGACCGTAACCGCCGGTGCAGCCGACGTTGTCGGCCGGTCGAACACCCACACAACTTCCACGCCATCAACGGCGTAGCGTTCCGTTCGTGAAAGCGTGTCATCGTCGTGCTGCTTAGCCAGCTGTGCCTCCCAGGCCACCCGCCGTGCGCCGTCAGGTGAGGTCGCCAGCACATCAGCACGCCACCGGCCCTGCGGTCCGGTGGCCTCCAGTGCAGCGGTCCACCCGGCCTGGCGGACGGCGGCGGCGATCGCGGACTTCAGCAGCCTGTGATTCGCGGTTTCCCCAGTGAGTGGACAGTCAGGGTGCGCGGCGTCGTGGGCGAAAACCGCAACCCGAGCTTCGACACCTTGGCATGCATCGACTCGCCGCAAACGTCGCAGCGCAGCGCCACCCGAGGACGTACCCGGTGGATGCTTTCCCATGCCACCCCGACGCCCAGGTCGGCGTGAGTCGCATCGACGCGGCCGCCCAAACCGCGGGCCACCAAAGGCATGCATCGATAGTGACCTGTGCGACAGGCCATTCGCTATGGCTTTGCGGAGGGCGTGAGTTCCCGACTGCAAGAACGTCGGCTACTGGCCGCCCACGTCTCTTTGAGCGAAGGCGTGTCGGCGGTCGGCGCTTGCCTGGGACGAGGCCTTGCCGCGGTACCGGACGGCCGTCGCGTCAGGCCGATAATGGAGTTGGCCAGACCGCCGCCGGGCGATCATGGTGATGCTCGGCGGCGGCTTACGATCGCGTGCAGGACTCGTTGTGTTGGCGTTGCCGAACGATCAAGTGCGCGGGCGAGGCCTGTTCGATGGTGGCGTCGGCACGGGCCGCCCGCCCGGCCGGGGCGTTGGGCGGGGCAGCGCCTGGAGGTCGTTGATGGCGGCGACGACGACGTTCCAGGCGATCCGGACGGTGTCGTCCTCGAGCGTGTATTGCTGGGTCCATTGCTTCTTTGGGTGGATCAGGTTGCGGTGGTTGCGCAGTACTTTCAGGTAGTCGATGAGGTCTTGGCCGATCCATTTCTGCCGTTCGGCGAGTTTGATCAATTCTTCGAGGTAGTCGCTGGGCTGCGGTCCGCCGGTGTGCCGGGCGAGAGCGACGTCGTAGAGGACGCCTTCGAGAGTGCTGCCGAGCATGATGACCGCGGCGAGACAGGCGCCGGACTGCCAGCAGGCGTGAGCTTCTTCCAGCCGGTGGCGCAGCTGCTGGCCGAATCGACGGTCGCTGACAATGGTGGTGAGGTCGGCAGTGAGCTGGACCGGTGTGCGCATGGCAGCCCGGTTCATCGTCGGGGCCTGGGTGATCAGTTCCGGGCGGCTGCCGGTGTAGATGATCTGGTAACCGTCGAGGGCGAGCAGCGTGTTCAGTTCCTCAACGACGGCGACGCGGGCGTCGTCGTTGTCGAGGTACTCGCGGGGGTCGGCTAGGCGCAGCAGCAGCCGGCGCAGGGCGTCGGGTTCATTGCGGCGCTGGCGCAGCAGGTCGGCGACCCAGGCGCGGCGGCCGCCGTCGACCTCGCCAACGCGGCGCCATCCGGCGGCTTCGAACAGGGTGGTGATCTGCCAGCCGGTGCGGTAGACGGGGCTGTCGTCGCCTCCGCAAATGATCCCGGCGAGCCGGTCGAGGATATTGTCGTCGAGTTTGATGGTGACGGTGTCAGCGGTGGTCACAGCTCAGTTCCTTGATCGTCATCGTCGGCCGGCAGGACGACGGGCTTCCAGGAAGCGTCGCCAGGATCGGCTTCCGCTGGGGAGTGAGGACGGATGCCGTGTTCGTCGAGGCGCCGCCACAGTGTGGCGAGTTCACGGTCGGGGTCGAACTCGAATTCGCTTTCGCGGATCCGGACGACGTTCCAGCCCATGCGGCGCAGTTCCCGGTCACGGCGAGCGTCGGCCGCGGTGTCAGCGGGGGAGGTGTGCCATTGGTGGCCGTCGCATTCGACGGCGAGGCGGCTGCCGTCACCGACCACGACAAGGTCCAGGAATCGGGTTCCGACGGGGAACTGCGGCACGACAAAGAAGCCTCGTTCGCGGATCTTGCGGAAGACGCGTTGCTCGAACAGTGACTCGAACGGGTCGGTCGGTTTGGCGTCGCTGACCGCATCCAGGTCGGGGGAACTGCCGTACACCGGTGGGGTTCGGAGCATGTAGTCGATCAGTGAGCCTCGTAGATCGCCGGGTTTGAAGGTGCCCGGCGCCACCGAGGTGAACAGCCACATCTGGTCGCGGGCCCGGCTGGCGGCGACGTTGCAGAACTGCTTGAACAGGGTGGTGTTGCGGGTGACCCGCGTTTCGGTGCTGACGAGGCTGAGGAACACGACGTCGCGTTCGTCGCCCTGAAAGTTTGGCGGCGACCCGACCCGGATCTGTCGTTCGACGCGGACCTGCGCGGGTATAGCTTCGTTGATCTCGTGTTCCAAGAGTTTGATCTGTCCGGTGCCCTGCATGACGACGATCCCGAAGGTCTTCCCGTCGTAGGCAGGATCGGCCAGGCACTCCAGCAGGTGAGCGACCAGGCGCTTGGCTTCGATCGGGTTGCGGATCGCGGCGTCGCGCCGTTCGGTGAACCCGTCGGTGACGTGTTCGACCCGCAACGGCTTCAGGGCGCCGGCGCGGCGTTCGCGTAGCGGCACCAGGCCGCTGCTGCCGGCGCCGTCGTCGTAGAACTGCTGCGACGACCAGTTGATGATCTCCGGTACGCAGCGGAAGTGTTCCCGCAGCCGGACCACGGCGTCTTTGCCGGAGCGGCTGGTCAGCAGCCCGTACAGGTTGGTTTTGGGGGTGAAGTTGAGCCGGATCTCGGCATCCAGTTGGCTGAGGTATTCGCGCATGCTGTCGAAGATCTGGTCGAGGCTGCGGCCCATGCGGACGGTGCCGGGTGTGCATTGCTGGTCGTCGCCGACGACGATGACCCGCGGTGCCATCCACAGCAGGAAAAGGTGTTCCACGCCTACCTGACTGGCTTCGTCGACGATGATGACGTCGAACGCGTCCGGTTGGGCAGCGATGTTGTCCAGCAGGTTCGGCAAGGGAACGACCCATACGGGCACGGCGCCTTTGGCCTTCTCCATGGCGGCCCTACCGGCTCGCTGGAAGTCGCGGGCCTTGCTGCCTCCGCCAGCGCCGGCGTTGGTGTGGTGTTCGCGGTAGCTGCGCAGTGCGCGGGCGTGGGTGTCGGTCATCCGGTCCAGGCACGCGTGAAGGGCTTGCGCGCCGGCAAGCTGGGCGGTGACGCGGTCGATGGTGTCGTCGATCTGGTCGTATTCGGCGACCAGTTGGCGTTCCTGGTCGGTGTTGCGCAGCTCGGTCAGGAACTGGCGGGCTTTCGCCCACGCCCACGCCGCGGGCAGGTCGGCGAGCAGGTCCGGCCACTGCGGCTCGTGCCAGCTCCGGGCGAGCATGTCAGCCAGGCCGGGATGCCCTGCTCGCAGCACCCCGAACAGGTTGCGGCAGCGGACAGCGTCCGCCTTCTCGCTGCGAGCGTTTGCGAGGGCGTCCAACCCGTCGCGGTAGGCGTCGACGTTGCGGGCTCCGATCGCCTCCAGCAGGGCGGTCAGTTCCGGGCAGGCCTCCTCGGCGGTGGCCCACTGCCGGACGCGTGCGTACAGCTCGTTGACCTGGTGCCGGGCCTGGCGCAGGGCGACGTGGTAGCGGGCCGCAGGCACGGCCCGGATCACCTGCAGCAGGTTGGCCAGCGTCGACAGATCCCATCGCAGCCCGTGCCGAGCGAGCAAGGCGGCGATCGCCTGCTGGGAGCTACGAACAGCGAGTACGTCCCCGAGGAGTTCGTCTGCGTCGTGCAGTTCCGACAGCCGCCGGGTGAGGGACCCGTTCGGTATCTCGACCTGCACGTCAGCCCACTTGCCGACCAGTTGGGCGACGTCCGCCTCGGCCTGCAGATACTCCAGGGCGGTGTCTAGATCGTCGACGGTGGTCGGGACCTGGCCGTTGACGGTGACCAGATCAAGTAGCGTCTGAGCTCGTTTCTGCGAAGCTGACGGCCACATCTTGCGCAGCTTGCCGCCGCCGTCGAAATAGGCGCGCAAAGCTGCTCCGTCGGCAAGCAGACCCCGCACCGTGCCGGCGCCGAGCTCGGACAGAGGCCGGCGTAATTCGACTACCGCGCCGACGCCGCGGGCCTGCAACGCCTGCTGCAACCGGCCGGCGGTGCCGCGAACCTCGACCAGGTGACCCCACAATCCGGTGTGCCGGCCGGCCAGATGATCCGCAACAGCCGGGCCAAGCCATCGCCGGTTGCCCGGTGGCTGCGCCTGCTTGTCGAACCGTAGCCGACCCAGAGCGTCGTGAACGGTGCCGGCCAACGCCTCGATTTCGGTCAATGCCTGCGCGCCGATGCCCGCGAGACGCTGGGTAGCAGGGTCGCTAGCGGTGTCCGCGGTCGCCTGCGCCTGCTGCTCGGCGCGTACGCCCTCCAGCAGCGCGGCCGGAGACGGCAGTTCCGCCGTGGCCGGGATGCGCTGTTGCAGCCGCTGCCGACGGGCGGAAGTGTCACCGGCCAGCAGCCTCAACAACTCGAGCGCCTCGGCCGTCGGCAACGGCGGCTCGTCAGGGTCCTCGACGCGTACCGGCGGCATCCACCCGTACCGAGGCCGTCCTTGAGCGATCTGGCGGACCAACTGCCCAGGGGAGCCGACATAGAAACTGGTCGAGAAACCCGGCACTAACGGGCCGAAGTCGGTGTACTCCACCTGCCGCAGCGCCTGAATCTGCGAGTTGAGCTCAGCGCGCCTTCCCCGCAGCGCCAGCCGCTGAGCGGTCAACGCTGTAATTCGCTCCGGCAGCTGGGCGGAACCAGGATCCGAAATCGCCGCCGACAACGCGTCCAACCCCTGACGCAGCTCAGTCGCGGTGTCCTTGCTGCCACCGGCCAGCAGTACACACAACCGGCGCAGCTCCGGCGGAATCTTCTTCCGCAGCACCTTCAGCGCCTGATCTTTCTGACTGGTCACCAGCACCCGCTGCCCGCGGGCCATCAGCGCGGACACCAGGTTCGCGATGGTGTGCGTCTTGCCGGTCCCCGGCGGCCCCTGCACCACCACACCTGTCTCGGTGCGCAGCAGATCCATGACGCGCCGCTGCTCGTCATTGGTCGGCAACGGGAACAGCGGATCATCACCCAGAACGTCACCGGCGACCGCCCCCTGCCGGTCCAGCCACGCCCGGCGCTGCTCCGGTTCGGTCTCGGTCACCAACTGCGCCAGCGCTACCGGCACGTCGGCGCCGGGCTGCCGCAACGCGACCGCAATCTTCTTGTACGTCTCGGCGAGCAACGCCCGGCTCCGGGGCCGCACCAGCAGCGCCGGCGACGCCGTGAGCACCGGCCTGACCGGCAACGGACCGCCCAGCCCCGCCTCCGGGCCGTCGGTGCCCACGACCGTGTCCAGCGTGACACCTAGCCAGCCCGTCAACCGGTCCACCAGCTGCGCATCAAACACGGCCAAGTCCGGATCAACGACCTGCTCACGCTGGGCGCGTCCTCGATCTGGATAGAAGCCGTCCTGATCACCGAGTACCTGGCGGTCCTCCAAGCGCCTACGGCCAGACACGACCGCAACAGTGATCTCCGCTGTGGCCCGATTCAGACGCGGCACCACGGTCTCGACGAGCAGATGCCGGCGCAGAGCGTCACCCTCAGGGCTCTGCCAGCGCAGCAGCCCCGTTCCCAGCACCATCTCGAACTCGTCGTCCTGCTGCTCGAGCAGCTTCGCGGAATGCTCGAGCATCTCGTACAAACTCCGGTGCTGCTGCGCCAAACGCTGCTGCTGCGCCCACTGCGTCCACGTCGCCAGCCAACGGGCGAACGCGGACGTCACCGTCGGCGGCGGCTTGGTGCGTTCCCACGACGGAAGGCTCAGCGGCCCAATCTCGGCCAAGCGTGGTGCTGGGCCCTCGTGCGTACGAACTCCTTCGGGCTCAACCCAGTCGGCCAGGACCGGCGGTGCAGGCGGCTCCGGCGCCAGCTGCCGGGGTTTGACCCGCAGGATCACACCGTCGGCGGCACTGGTCGTCAGCCGAATGCCAGCCGGCAGCCGGTCCAGCCAGATGATCGGATCCGGAGACTTGGCGCCCCCGGCCAGAATGTCGCGAATCGGATCTCGCTCCGATGCGGCGGTGACGTCGGCAAGGAACTCCATCAGCGAAGTACTCCTGCGCAACGCCTCTTGGTCTACTCCCACTGCTGCACCCACCTCCATGTCGTCCGGAAGGCAGCAGACCAGAATGCCGATCCGCCATGGACAGTTGCAAGAAGTGTTCGCATCATGCGGGATGAGTGAATATTGAGAAGGTCTCATGTCGTCTGGCGATCGGGTGCCGGACCATGGGATCAAGCCAGCTGGCGGCACTGACATGGAACGTCAGGACCTTGAAGCGTCACAGCGGGTCGGGCGCCTGGGAATTCGTCGCCGACCTGGCGGCGCTGCACACTGACGCAATGCTGATCAAGCGCGACCAGTGCGGCGGAGCGTTGCCCCTTGATGCCCGTGCCAACCCGACGACTGGCGGGCTCGGCCTACAGACCGTCGACGAACGACCGCAAATGCCGACCCCCCCACGAGGGGCAGGACATTCCGGCTGAAGCGCGGTGCAGCGTCATCGGCGGGCGCGAGACCGCAGAGCTGAAGATGTCGAGATTACGCATTCCCCTCGGCAGCAGGGCCCCATCCGCTATGCCGAGCGGAGACCAGGTAAGTGGCAGGCATGGGCAACGTTCCGAGACACCGACGATGTCGCCCGTGTCGTCCGGGCATACGAGAGCAGCCGGCAGCGGGCGAAAATCAGGCTGATCGCGAAGCTGGGGGGACCGCGCCCGGCATGAACTGACCGCCGCCACGCGGGTGAGCAGCCTGGCGGACTTGTGGCTCGAGGAGATTAGCCTCGAAGGGCGCATCGTCACGCAGACCGTCGACCGCTATAGATGCCTGCGCCAAACGGTACTGCCCGCGTTCGGTGCGCAAGTCCTATACGGTTGACCTGGTCACGCGACGTCAGATCCGTCCTTGCCGGCGCTCACACCATCGAGCAGGCCATCGATTTCGACGGCGGTCGCATCGACGACCGAGTCCGCCTCCACGTCGACCGTCGCCGCCGACTCGTTGATCCATTCTTCCCACGAGAGACCGTGCTTCTCGGCCAGGTAGCGGGCGCGGTAGAGGCGCGTCGCGTCGTCGATGGCCGAATGGAGCATGGTGAAGCTGAGGCCGGCCGCGACAATGCCGCCGGCGATCGGCACCACCTGGGCGAGCCGCGCCTTGGTGAGCCTCACTCCGAGCAGCTTGAAGATCTGCAGGAGGACCTTGACGAGCGGCTCTTTGCCCAGCTTTTCCCAGGTCGTGCGGCGCATCATCTGCTGGGTGAGGCGCGACAGGCTCGCCAGGGCAGCCGTCTTGCTCGTCGACGACGACGCCATGCTGTAGTTCAGGACACCCATGAGGAACAGCTCCTCCTCGGGCTCACGCGGGTCGTAGCCGTAATGGACGGCCACCTCGGCCACCGCACGGCCGAGCAGCGCCAACGAGGCCACCGTGTCGGACGCCACCGCCAGGACGGCGACACCCGCCGTCGTGCCACCGCTGACCGTCGTACTGACCGTCGCTCCGGTGACCGCGACGGAAGCGAGGCCGGACTCCAGGACGCCGAGGAACGGGATCGTCAAGGTGGGCCGGCCCTTGTCGAGGTCTTTGAGATCCAGCGACGCGAACGGCGACTTCTCATCCAGGTCCGGATGCTTGCGGCGGAGCTTCTCGACGCGCTGCTCCAACGACGCCGAACGCACGGCGGGCAGGAAGATGGCCTTGAAGCCGCCCTCCAGCCCTTTGAGGATCGTCTCGTCACCGATCTCCAGGGCCTTGCCGGCTCCGGGGATCTTCCTGACCTGCGCGCCGGCCAGCTTGGTGACCCGGGCGACCTGGTTGGCCACGCGTGAGCCCAGGCCGTTGCGGCGCCGGCGCTCATTGTCGAGCACGCTGGACCACGCCCGGCGTTCGTACTCGGACATGTTTTCCTGCATCTTTTCCTGCATCTGAGTTCCTATCGAGTCGTCGAAGATCGCCAAGCTAATCAGAGTCGCTGAACGGGCGGCTGAATGGCCTCGAACCGTCCGCTCAGGCACTTTCGCGCCCGAGCCGCTGCCGCGCGACCAGGAGGCAGGCATGCACGGTCTTCTGCGGTACGCGCATGGCACGCGCGAGTGCCTTCTCCGGCGCCTCGTAACCGCGCTCGACGAGGTCGGCGTGGATGCCGAGCAGACCGCGGTGGTAGTCGTCGCCGTCGTCGGGCAGCGCGGCGACGCGGTCTTCGACATAGCGGCGCACCATGGTCTCGTAGGCGCCGACCACCGGAGCGGCGTTGAATTCGTCGGTCATCTCGCCGAGGTGGCGAGCGGCGCGCCGCATCACGCCCGCGGTGATGCCGTGTGGGCTGTCAGCGGCCACTTCAACGGCGAGCCGCCGTGGGCCCGTCTGATCGGCCTGCCCCTCGTCACGCTCCCATTCGGCGACGATGTAGAGGTCGAGGTCTCGGCGTTCGAGTCTCATCACCAGTTCCCAGGTCTGTCGTGGTCCTCAGCCGACGAGGATGACGTCGGTCGCCTTCACGGCGCTTATGGTTTGCTGCTGCGAGTGCTTAGGTGAATCTCGTCCTGGTCGTACCTGCTACCGGCCAGCTCGAAAGTGCCGATGATCGGACCGGTCTCGTCGCCGGTGAGCTCGTACGTGACCTCCCACGTCTCGTCAAGAATGAGCGGGGTGCCGCCGTACCCCATCTCGACCTTGACCAACACGCTGCAACCGGCCGAGCCGAAGCATTGGTTCTTCACGACCTTGGGAGTGAGGTCTAGATCGGCGAGCGACAGCGTCGGGCTGACGGTGGGCGCAGTCGTCGTGGCAGCCGGCGTGATCGGATCGAACGACGGTGCGGCCGCCGGCGTGGTCGCCACTCCCTTGGACGCGAACGCCACTGCTCCGGTAATCGTCGCCGCGGACAGGAGCGTCGCCCCGAGCAGCCCGAAGAGCAGCGCCTTGAGAGGCCGGGTCACTTAAGGGCCACCTTGACGCCGCCAGAGAACAGCGAGTCGTGCAGCTCAAGGCTGGTCAGCTTGGTGTCCTTCGGGATGTCGAAGACGAGCTTGCCCTTCACCGTGTTGCCTGGGTTGATCTCCTCGAAGAAGACTTGCTGGTCCTCGTTGGCGTGGATCGCCGCCCCGGAGTCCACGGAGAACTCGGTGCCCTTGGCGTCGTATGCCTTCTGCACGGAGTCAGACATCGTCTGCGCCTCCTTGCCGATGTTCTTGATCTGAATGCTGACAAGGCAGAATTGGCCCTGCGCCTTCTCGTTGAGGTACTGGTTGCCGACCTTGGCGACGCCGCACTTCACGCCGGTCACCGTGAACTCGAACTTGCCGTCGCGGACCGGGTCGCAGGCCGGGCGCCCTCTTCTCCTGCTTGGTGGCTTCCGGCTTCTTTGTGGACTGCTTGGCCGGCGCGGCGGCCGCGGTCTCGGCGCCGGCGTCTTCGCTGGTGTCGTCTCCGGAGCTGACACCGCAGGCCAGAAGCATGAAGGCCGCGGCTCCGCCGGCGATCCAGGCCCAGGTGCGGCGCTGGGTCGGCTTGGCGGAGACGAGCTGTTGCAGCTGGGAAGAGGACATGGGAGCTCCCGGTATTCGAGGGATGTGGCGTACACAGCAACTCATTGCGGCGACGATATCTATGGAAGCATAATCCGTTAATGGAGTCAACAGATACTAGGCGAAGCGGCTGTGTACACTAGTGGCGTGGAACGACGAGCGAGAGTCACCGCAGCCGACATCGCGCGCTTCGCAGGGGTTGGCCGAGCGGCGGTCAGCAACTGGCGGAAGCGCTACGAGACCTTTCCGGCACCGGTCGGCGGCACGGTGGCGAGCCCTCAGTTCGACCTCGCGGAGGTCGATCGCTGGCTCACCGACAACGGCAAGGCGCTCGCCATCCCGGACGAACACCGGTTCTGGCGCGACATGGTCGAAGCCCAGACGGATCCGGCTGAGGCGATAGCCCGAGCCGCCGAGCAGCTCAGCGGTACCCGGCCCTTGACCGACGCCTCACTGCGGGCCGAGCTCGATGCGCTGGTCGCCCGGCCGAAAGGAGGAGGGGCCAGGGAGACGCTGCACCAGTTGTGGGCGCAGTTCGCCGACACACCCGCCCGGCGAGCCGCCAGCACGCCCGACCACCTGGCTGCCCTGATGGTCCGCCTGGCCGGGATCAGCGCCGGCACCGTGCTCGACCCGGCCTGCGGAAACGGCCAGCTGCTGCGGACGGCGGCCGAGGCCGGGGCGGCCGAGGTCTTCGGCCAGGACATCGACGAGCCGACCGCACGGCTCGCCGCGGCCTGGCTCGCCGTCGACGAGGTGACCGGCGAAATCAGGATCGGCGACTCCCTACGCGCCGACGCCTTCCCGGGGCTCGCCGTCGACGCCGTGCTCGGCCACCTGCCGTTCGGCCAGACCAACTGGGGGCAGGAGGACCTCGGCTACGACCTCCGGTGGGAATTCGGCGTGCCGCCACGCACCGAGCCCGAACTGGCTTGGGTGCAGCATGCGCACGCGCATCTCAAACCGGGCGGTACGGCCGTGCTGCTCATGCCGCCGTCGGCCGCGGCGCGCCGGGCCGGCCGGCGGATCCGGGCCGAGCTGCTCCGCAAGGGCGCGTTGCGGGCCGTCATCGCCCTTCCTCCGGGCGCCACCACCGCGATCGCGGGCGCCCTGCACGTATGGATTCTCCAGCGCGCCGCCGGCGCTCCCGCCCCCACAGTGCTGCTCGCCGACGGCCGCGCCCTCGCCACGCCCGACCCGATGGACCTGCCCGAGACCTTCGACGGGATCGCGGAAGCGGTGGAGACCTTCCTCGGTGGTGGCGACCTCACGCAGGCAACATTCGCCCACGAGATCCCGGTCATCGACCTGCTGGACGCCGAGGTCGACCTCACCCCGGCCCGGCACGCCCCGGCAGGCCTGGAACACGCCCATCTCGTACGGGAACTGGAAGCCAACCAGCACCTCCTCAAGGGCCTGGCGCAGGAGCTGGGCCGGCGTGTGCCGGCCGCTTTGAAAGCTACGGAAGAAGACTCGTTCCCACTGCCCACAATCGCCATCGCCGACCTGGCACGCAGCGGAGCCCTCGAGATCCTCGGCCCCATCCGCGGCGACGACGGCGAACCGGCCGACGCGCGCGTGCTCACCGCGCAAGACGTCACGGGGCAGAGAAGTGCGCAACGAAGCGACGAACGGCTGAGCCAGCGCATCCCGCTCAAGGCCGGCGACGTCGTCGTCCCGCTGGTGGCTCGCCATCTCGCCACTACGGTTGTCGAAGCCGGGGATGCCGAGATCCTGCTCGGCCGCAACCTCTACCTCCTACGCTGCGACCCGCAGGTGCTGGACCCCTGGTTCCTCGCTGCCCACCTTCGCACCGCCGCGAACGAACGCCAGGCCAGCAGCCTCTCCGGCACCCTGCGCCTCGACATCAGGAAGGCTCAGGTGCCCCGAATCCCGATAGCAGAGCAGTCCCGCCACGGCGCAGCGTTCGAGCGCCTATACCAGTTGAACCGAATGGCCAGGCAGGTAACGGACCTTTCGGTCGAGATGACTCGGCTGACCGTCGAAGGTCTGGCGTTTGGCAAGCTGCGTCCCACCGAGAAGAACTGAGGAAGGACCCACGGGTGAGTACCGATCACCAGAAACTGGCGAACTTCATCTGGTCGGTCGCCGACCTGCTGCGCGGCGACTACAAGCAGTCCGAGTACGGCCGGGTCATCCTGCCGCTGACCGTGCTGCGTCGCCTCGACTGGGTCCTCGAGCCGACCAAGGACGAGGTGCTCGCCCGCTACGAGTCGCTCTCCGCGGCCGGCGTCAAGAACGTGGATCCGGTGCTGCGTAAGGTGGCGGGTCTGGGCTTCTACAACATCAGCCCGCTCAACTTCCGCTCCCTGACTGCCGACCAGGACAATGTGGCCACGAACCTGCGGTCCTACATCGGTGGCTTCTCACCCGGCGCGGTCGACGTGCTCGACAAGTACGGCTTCGACGCGCAGATCACCCGGCTCGACGAGGCCGGGCTGCTCTACCAGGTGGTCAGCAAGTTCGTCGAGATCGACCTGCGGCCTGAGGTTGTCAGCAACCACCAGATGGGCTACCTCTTCGAGGAACTCGTCCGGAAGTTCTCCGAGATCAGCAACGAGACCGCCGGTGAGCACTTCACCCCGCGTGAGGTCATCAAGCTGATGGTCAACCTGCTGCTGGCGCCGGACGAGGAAGATCTGATCACGCCCGGCATCGTCCGGAAGATCTACGACCCCGCCTGCGGCACCGGCGGCATGCTGAGCGAGGCGCAGGACCACATCGAGGCGCACAACTCGCACGCGACGGTCGAGGTGTACGGCCAGGAGCTCAACGGCGAGACGTACGCGATCTGCCGCTCGGACATGATGATGAAGGGCGGCGACCCAAACAAGATCGCGTTTGGCAACTCGTTCAGCCAGGACGGCCACGACGGCGAGAAGTTTGACTACATGCTCGCCAACCCGCCGTTCGGCGTGGAGTGGAAGAAGGTCGAGAAGTTCATCAAGGACGAGGCGGCACGTGGCCACGCGGGCCGTTTCGGCGCCGGCCTTCCCCGGATCAACGACGGGTCGCTGCTCTTCCTCCAACACATGATTTCGAAGATGAAGCGCCCCGAGGACGGCGGCAGCCGCCTGGCGATCGTCTTCAACGGATCGCCACTGTTCACGGGTGCGGCCGGCTCGGGAGAGTCGGAGATCCGCCGCTGGATACTGGAGAACGATCTGCTTGAGGGCATCGTCGCCTTGCCGGATCAGCTCTTCTACAACACCGGTATCAGCACCTACTTCTGGATTCTCACGAACCGCAAGACCCCTTCTCGGCGCAAGAAGGTGGTGCTGCTCGACGGCCGCGACTACTGGGTCAAGATGCGCAAGAGCCTCGGCGACAAGCGCAAGATGCTTAACGACGACCACATCGTCGCTCTCACCCGCGCCTACGTCGATGCGCTCGCCATCGCCGACGATCCGCCGCACGAGCTGCACAGCAACGTGAAGGTCTTCCAGACCACCGACTTCGGCTACCAGCGCATTACCGTCGAGCGCCCGCTGCGCTTGCGCTTCGAGATCACCGACGAGACCGTCGACCTGCTCGCCGCCGCCAAGGCTGTCATCAAGTATGACGAGAGCGACTCCCTGCTGGTCTCGGCAAAGTCGATGATTGGGACGTCCGCGACAAGCCGCTCAGAGTTCGCGATTAAGCTGGCAGAACTGGGCAAACTGCCGGCCAATGTGGAGAAGGCCGTGTGGGATGCGTTCTCGGTCAACGACACGGAAGGCGAGGTGCAGACCGACCGCAAGGGCAAGCCGCTGCCGGACGCCGACCTGCGCGACAACGAGAACGTCCCGCTGAACGAGGACATCCACGACTACCTGAAGCGCGAAGTCCTCCCGCACGTCCCGAATGCCTGGATCGACGAGCCAAAAACGAAGATCGGTTACGAGATCCCCTTCACCCGCTACTTCTACGTCTACCAGCCGCCCCGCCCGCTCGCCGAAATCGACGCCGAAATCAAGTCACTCGAGGCGGAAATCCAGGCGCTGCTCGGCGAGGTGACGAAATGAATCGGGTGGCGCCTTGGCTGACCAACTCGCGCTGGCCCACCGTCCCGATCCGATACCTTGCCAGGCTCGGAACGGGGCACACACCAAGCCGTCAACACCCAGAGTATTGGGAGGACTGCGATACGCCTTGGATGACGCTGGCCGATGTCTGGCAGCTTCGCGGTGGCACGGTCGACTACGTGCACGAGACCAAGGACATGATCAGCAAACTTGGTCTGGTCAACTCGGCCGCAGTATTGCATCCTGCGGGGACAGTAATGCTATCTCGCACCGCCTCCGTGGGTTTCTCCGGCATCATGGCTCGGGATATGGCCACGAGTCAGGATTTCGCTACCTGGACCTGCGGGGAACGGCTTCACCCGAAATATCTCCTTTACGTCCTGCGTGCGATGGCACCAGATCTTCGGCGAGTTGCGGCTGGCTCAACGCACAAGACGATCTACATGCCCGACATCGAGGAGCTGAGAATGCCAGCCCCGTCGATGGAGGAGCAGCGGCGCATCGCCGACTTCCTCGACGCTGCTACATCCTCAATCGATCGTTTGTCTTCTTTGACGGCACGGCAACTATCGGCTATTGAGGAGCGCGGGATCGAGTTCGCTCGCGTCATGACCACTGGCACCGGCGAACCCGACTCGAGGCGGACTGGAGTTTCGTGGATGCCCCATATGCACAAAGATTGGCGTCTGCATCGAGTCGGGCGTGTTTTCCGAACAGGCAGTGGAACGACACCTACGTCAAGCAACGCCGACTACTTCGGCGACGGCTCTCCCTGGGTCAACACAGGTGACCTGCGCGACGGGCCAGTGGTTGACGTGAAGCGATCTGTGACTCAGCTTGCCTTACGCGACTTCTCCGCGCTCAAGACCTACGCACCGGGGTCCCTTGTCGTGGCGATGTATGGAGCGACCATCGGCCGCCTCGGCATTCTCGGCATGCGGGCGTGCGTCAATCAGGCGTGCTGCGTACTTGCGGAGTCGCCGGTAATCGACAGCAAATACGCCTTCTACTGGTTCCTGTCGCAGCGGCAGGAAATCATCGGCCTCGCCTCCGGCGGTGGACAACCGAATATCAGTCAAGACGTGATCCGAAGCCTTCGGATTCCAGCCCCTAGAATACGTGAGCAGCGCCACATCGTCGCTGCAATTGACACGGAACGCGAAAATCAGTCGAGTATGTGTGCGGCTCTTACGAGAAGGTTGAGCCTCCTGGCCGAGCGGCGGCAGGCGTTGATTACGGCGACGGTTACCGGGCAGATCGATGTGACTGCGGCGCGGGGAGTGGGTTGATGTGAAGGTTTACGGGGAGGGTGCGTTCGAGGCGGCCATCGAGCAGTCGTTGCTCGGTAGCGGCTGGCCGCAAGGGATCCGGACCAACTACGACCGGAGCCTGGGGCTCGATACGTCGGAGCTGTTCGCGTTTGTTGGGGCCACGCAGAACGAGGCCTGGCTGAAGCTCGTCGCCTATCACGGCAACGACGTCGCCGAGACGCAGCGGCACTTCGCGGAGTACCTCGCCAAGCAGATAGACGAGCGTGGGCCGCTCGACGTGTTGCGGCGCGGCATCAAGGACAAGGGCATCCAGTTTCAGCTGGCGTACTTCAAGCCGGCGCACTCGATCACCGATGACGCGACAAAGCTGTACCGGGCCAATCGGCTCAGCGTGACCCGGCAGCTGCACTACTCGGCCCAAGACCCGAAGAAGAGCCTCGACCTCGTCCTCTTCGTGAACGGCATCCCCCTCGCCACGGCGGAGCTCAAGAACCCGCTGACGAACCAGACCGTCGAGGATGCCAAGGAGCAGTACCGCAAGGACCGGGACCCGAGGGAGCTCCTCTTCTCCCGGCGTATCCTTGTGCACTTCGCCGTTGACCCTGACCTTGTCTTCGTGACCACGAAGCTGGCTGGGGACAGCACCCGCTTCCTGCCGTTCAACACCGGCTCCGAAGGGCCCGGAGTGTCAGGTGGTGCGGGCAACCCGTCGGCCGACGACTACCGGACCGCTTACTTGTGGGAGCAGATCTGGCATCCGGACACCTGGATGGACCTGATGCGGCGGTTCCTGCACACGAACAAGGAGTCGCGGGCGCTGATCTTCCCGCGCTACCACCAGTGGCACGCCGTCACCACGCTCACCGACCACGCCGCCGCGCACGGGTCCGGCGACAATTACCTGGTCATGCACTCGGCCGGCTCCGGCAAGTCGAACACCATCGCCTGGTTGGCACACCGGTTGTCTAGCCTGCATACGACCCAGGCGATCCCCGACAAGAACATCAAGGCGAACGAGCCGGTCTTCGACAAGGTCATCATCATCACCGACCGGGTGGTGCTGGACCGGCAGCTGCAGGACACGGTTTTCCAGTTCGAGCATGTGCCCGGTGTGGTGCAGCGGATCGACAAGGACTCCAATCAGCTCGCCGCCGCGCTGACCGGTGAGGCCGCCAAGGTCGTCATCAGCACGATGCAGAAGTTCGGCTTCATCCTCGAGAAGGTTGACGGGCTCCGCGGTAAGCGATTCGCGGTGATCGTCGACGAAGCGCACTCGTCGCAGTCCGGCGACAACGCCGCCTCGCTGAAGAAGGTGCTGCTGCGCAAGGGTAGCGACGACATCGACGACGACGGCGACCTGCTCACCGCGTCGGCACTGGCGCGGGGACGGCACGAGACGTTGTCGTACTTCGCGTTCACGGCGACGCCGAAGCCGAAGACCCTGGAGCTGTTCGGGACGCTGGGCACGGACGGGAACATGCACCCGTTTCACACGTACTCGATGCGGCAGGCGATCGAGGAGGGCTTCATCCTCGACGTGCTGCGGCAGTACGTGACCTACAAGTCGTACTGGAAGCTCGCCAACCAGAATCCGGAGGACCCGGAGGTCGACCCGAAGCAGGCGGCGTCGCAGCTGGCCCGGTTCGCGGTGCTGCACCCGACGATGATGGCGCAGAAGGCCGAGATCATCGTCGAGCACTTCCGCCGGCACACCGCGCCGCGGGTGGGTGGCCGGGCCAAGGCGATGGTGGTGACCGGGTCGCGGGAGGCGGCGGCCAAGCTTTACACGGCCATCAAGAAGTACATCGCGACCAACGAGTACGCCGGATGCGATCCGCTGGTGGCCTTCTCCGGCGATCTGCAGCTCGACGGCATCGAGATGACCGAGGCCAAGCTGAACGGCTTCGGCGAGAGCGAGCTCCCGGAGAAGTTCGGCTACACGGCCGCGGACGACAAGCACGCCGGCACGCCGAAGGCCAAGCAGCCGGTCGAGTACAAGATCCTCGTGGTAGCCGAGAAGTACCAGACCGGCTTCGACCAGCCGCTGCTCACCACGATGTACGTCGACAAGTCGCTCAAGGGTGTGGCCGCGGTGCAGACGCTGTCCCGGCTCAACCGGACGCACCCGCTCAAGATGCAGGACGACGTGTTCGTGCTGGACTTCGTCAACGAGGCCACCGACATCACCGAGCAGTTCAAGCCGTACTTCGAGACCGCCGCGACGATGCCGACGGATCCGAACCTGCTTTACACGGCCGAGAACTCCGTGATGTCGTACGCCTTGCTCGTGGAGTCGGAGATGCAGGCGTACGTCGAAGCCCTGCTGGCCGCCGAAGGCAAGGCGAAGACCGACGCCGCACTGCAGAAGGCGCATGCGGCGCTCTACCGCTTCACCGACCCGGCGCGGGACCGCTACGTCGCCCTGGCCGCCGACGACCCGGAGGCGGCCGATGCCTTCCGGGCCGCCCTGCGCGACTACACGCGGATGTACGCATTCCTCAGCCAGGTCGTGCCCTATCACGACGAACATCTTGAGCGGCTCTACCTGTACGGGCGGGCGCTGCTGAATCGGTTGCCGCGCCGGCAGGACGCCTCGGTAGACATCGGCGAGGTCCAGCTCACCCACCTACGGGTCAGCAAGACCGGAGAGCACGACGCGTCGCTGGAGGCCGAAGGGGAGCAGATGCTGCCGGGCTTCACCGGCGGTGGCGCCGGCCCGCAGAACGACCCGGACAAGGTCGCTCTCTCCGAGCTCATCGAGGAGCTCAACGACCGGTTCGGGCTCGGTCTCGGCGACGCCGACAAGATATGGTACGAGCAGCAGATCGTCGCGATGGCCGAGGACCCCACGGTGGAGGCCGCGGCGCTCGTCAACGACGAGGGCAACTTCGGGGTTGTCTTCGACCGGCACATCGAGTCGGTCATCTTGAATCGGCATGACGACAACGGCAAACTGATGCAGCGCTATTTGGACGATGACCTGTTGCGTCAGCGTATGAACCAGTTGGGCCGCAGCCAGGCGTACAAGTTGATTCGTCGCAAGCACGGCCTCACCTGACGGGGGAAAAGTGCTGCAGGCGGGGACGCGGATAGCCGATCGGTACGAGCTCACACAGCCGATCGGCAGCGGCGGCATGGGGCAGGTCTGGGCCGGCTACGACGAGCGGCTCGACCGCCCGGTCGCGGTCAAGTTTCTCAAGCCTGGCCTTGTGAACGAGGCGGACCGTCACGCGGTCGCCGACCGCTTCCGGCGCGAGGCCCGCGTCACGGCGCGACTCGATCATCCCGGCGTGCCCACGGTGCATGACACCGGGGTTTTCGGCGACGAGCTGTTCATCGTCATGCAACTCGTGCCGGGCACTCTCCTGAGCTACCTGATGGACGAGACGGGCCCTCTGCCGGTGCCCTGGGTCGCGGCTATCGGTGCCCAGATCTGCTCGGTGCTGGCCGCCGCGCACGCCGCCTCGCTGGTGCACCGCGACCTTAAGCCCAACAACCTGATCCTCGGCCCGGGCGGCCTGGTCAAGGTGCTCGACTTCGGCGTCGCGGCCGTCCTCGACGCCGACATGCCACGGCTCACCGTCACGGGCGACCTGCTCGGCACGCCCACGTACATGGCGCCCGAACAAGCGCTCGGCATGTCCTCGGTCGGCCCGCGGGCCGACCTGTACGCCCTCGGTTGCATCCTCTTCGAGCTCCTGGCCGGCAATCCGCCATACCAGGCTGACAACCCTCTCGGCATGCTGCACCACCATCTCGAGGCGCCGATCCCGCACCCGGCCGACGGCCGTGATGACGTGCCGTCTCAGCTGGACGACCTCGTCGTCGCCCTGCTGGCCAAAGACCCTCTAAAACGCCCAGAATCCGCGGCAGCCGTCTATGCCCGACTTTTGCAGTGGGCGGCCGGCGACGTGCCGGCGGGGCAGCGGGGGGTCGCGCCGGGTGGTGCGGATCCGACGTCGCCGTATCGGTTCCCCTTCGGGCCGTTACCGCGAGACACTGCGCCGACGACGCGGCCGCAGAACGCGGCGTCCGGTCCGTCCAGCGTTCCGAGCCTGGACGAGCTGCAGGACGTACGCGACCAGGCTCTCGCCCTGGCGGACGACGAACGTTTCGGTCAGGCAGCCGACGCCTTGGCGACGATGCTGCGGTACGTGGCGCCGATCTACGGGCAGCGGTCACCTGAAGTGCTCGAAGCACGCCTCGACTACGCGGGCATGCTGGTGCTGGCCGGAGATTACCGCACCGCTCTACCCGTGATCGAGCAGCTCATCACCGACCTGAGGGCGCGATACGGGCCGGACCACGAGCTGATCCGGGAGTGCCGGCAGCAGGTCGCGACGTGCCAGGCCGAGCTCGGGGAGGCGACGGAGGCGCTCCGAACCCTCAGGAGCTTGGCGGCCGACGATCCTGGGCCGGCGAGCTACCCGTTGCGCCATCAGGTTGCCCTGATCGAAGGCGGCCGCGGGCATTTCCGCGAGGCGTTGGAAGTCCTTGATTCGCTGCTGAGGGACATGCAGGCGCAACCGGGATCGGAGCCGTCCGATATCGAGGACGTACAAGCGGTCCGCGATCACTTGTCACGAGTTGCCTTGGCGGGTGGCCGGTAACCAGGCAGTCGGCGGTGGGTCGCTGGAGCCTACGGCGATGCATCACCAGTCCCGGACTCAAGCGGCTTCGTTGCCTTAAGACTCGTCCTCGTCCGGGGTGACGGCACCTCTGCCACGCGGACTGGTCGACCGAGTTCTGAAACGCGCCTTTCGACGCGTCACGTCGCACGGTCTTGCCCATAGCTCTTTCTGAAGGAGAATCGGGATAGTTCGGGCGCATTACACCCGAATCTCTTGCTGGCGCCAAGTATCGATCCTTTATCGATGCGCCATCTGTGCGGGATGACGTGATGAATGGCGCCGTTCTGAATGCGCTTATCGGCAGCGGCGTTCCGGTTCGTCCAGGGAATCGAGGTTCCTTAGTTGGCCTCGGGTTGCTGCTCTTCTGCTCGCAGTATCGCCTCCGCCAGCCCCACTAATGAACCCTCGCCGGGAAGAAACCACTGCGCGGTACCCTGAACGGCGATCGGCGCATTTTTCCATCCAGCTGTCGCCCAGATCCGCTGGACCAGGCCGGTCGGGGAGTAACGCTGCCCGTCCACTGCCCACAGGAGCGGTTTTGTGCGATGGTTCACCCACGTCGCCTGAGTCCGGCGTGAATCTCCCTCCAGCCACGACTGAATGGCTTGCCTTTCCGGTCCGCCGATCGGCCGGAATTCCAGAGGCGTGCCTTCTTTGATGCGCCCGGCATCCACCAAAATCGATACCGTATTAGGGCGCCGCGTACGTTGCCGTGGCGCCCGAGGGATGTAGCTGTCCGGGAGTGCCGGAACCGGCTTACCGGCCCGGCCGTCGGCCAGGATCTCTTGCGCAAGAAAGCTGAAGCGCTCGGGGTTTCCCAGTGTGCTTGTGATGAAAGAGGTCGTTCCATAATGCGAATCGACCGCGTTCACGAGTCGGCGGACCGCGTTCTGAGTGGCTTCCGGAGCCTGTGCCAACACGTCCTCCCACTCGAACTCGGGATTGTCGACGCCGTCGCGTCCCAGCTCCTGGAAGACGAGGTGAGCGATAAGGAACTCGCCATGCTCAGCAATTGAACCCGCGCGACCTTCCCATTGCGCCCGGCACTCGTGCAACGTGGTCCGAACAGCGCGGAGAAGCAGTACGGACCGCCAGATCTGAAGTGCAGAGGGCTGAGGGTGGAACAGCAGCCGGTATGCGCCGGCCGGGCCCTCTTCCCAGAGCAGGTCCGGATCACGCTTTGCTCGGACGGCCAATTCGGAATTGTGATGAGCGCATGCCAGAGCGATCGCCGCATGAACGACAGAGCAACCCGCCTCGGGCGGAGGTTCGATCTCGCCCCGCTTGATCGTGTATGTCTTCTGCAAGGTCAGCGCGAAGTCATCCCTGATATTGGATTGCACGGGGTCCAGTGCGACATAGTCACGTCGTTCGACGTGGTTCTGCGTGTTGGTGGCCTTGGTGATCTGGTTGGCTATGTCGTCCGCGCCTCTGCCCGTGGCGATAACTTTGACCGTCACGAAAGCAGCTTCCAGAGTCGCTGGATCGCGCTTCATCGCCTCCAGGGCCGCGGATACGGTCTGTGCCCCGTTGACTACGCTGGCATCGGTCAGCTTGAGGCTGATAGGGCCGTGCGGAGAGGTTCGCGCGAATGGCGTGGCTTCGATGCCTCTGCAGAGAATGGTGATGCCGTTGTTGTAGTAGAAGAAGCGGCTGGGTTCAACCTGCAGGGTCTCGACAACCGATTGGTTTACGCGCGTTATGCCAAGAGACTTGCGAATGTTCCCCTCAAATAGCCGATCGCCGTGTTCGTCGAGCCAGTCGGCTACTTCACCTACCGGAACGCTACCTGAGTAGGAATCGAACGGGTAAGCCCTGCGGAACCACTCCTGCATCTTCACCGTAAGGTCGACCTTGGGCGGTGTGATGCCGGCCTGCACGATGCCCCAAATCTCCGGCGCCAAGCAGACCTCGTAGTCGAGCATCGGTCCGAAGCCGTTGAACCGTGCGCATGCCTCGTCCAGACGTCGTGTGACATCTGTGGATAGGCTCTGGACCCCCATCAGTCCGATGAGAAGAGTGATGCGCGCGTCTTCTTGGTCGAGCACTCCCTTAATACGTGGTGCCAGTGCCTGCAGCTTGGCGTTTAGCGGGCTGTAGTCCTGGTGGTCTAGTTTTTCCAGCCCTTCTATCATCTTTAATGCATCGGCTACTCCTATACTCGCCTGGCCGTTCCGATTCCACTTCGTCTGGATCAGCCACAGCTGCGGATTGGCTTGACCGATAGCCACGGCGTCGATGCCGTAGTCATCGCGTCCGTCGACCACCAAATTTGCTGCCTCTGCTGCCTCGCAACCAGACCTCTGCTGGACGAGCATGGCGGCCAGTGCGCGGGATGCGAAGTTGCGAGCCTGCTCCCCGGGGTCCGGGTTAGTGATGTCCGAGATATCGATTAGGCCCTCAAACTCACGGCGCAATGCTGTTTCGATGAGTCTTACTTGGCGCGGCGCTGATGACGAGCTCGTGATGGGCCTGGAGGCATGCGATGAGGTCAACTTTCCCCCGAGTCGGTTAGCGCATCGTCAAGTGCCGTCGCCGTGGCACCCCCGGTCGAGGGCGGCGGAACGTCTTCCGTCCACGTTGGCACCTGCTGCAAGGTGAATCAAGTGCGGAGAGCTGGCCGGGGGTCGACAGGCCTTGACTGATCATGCCACGAGGACTCTGGGGCCGCCGCTTCCGCACACGCCTCAGCGACGAGGATCTCGCGTAGCCCGGGCAGGTAAGCGAGTCCAGTTATCAGCGCCGCGGCGGCAGTGGGCACGGCCACTATCCACCTCGGTCGGGGACCACCAGGGTCGAGGCCCACCGCGGCGAACAAGCTCCGGCGGTTTAGCTTTGGAAGCGGTCGCGGTGGGGACCCCTGACGTACCGAACGATCGGAAGTGCACCAGCGGCCACAACACCCTGACCAGATAGAACCATGCCTGCGCTATCGCGACCCGGCGATTCATCGCCGTGCCGCCGTCAGCGCCCAACCCGTGATCCAGCGCTACGCACGACCAGGCGCCGGCCCTCGCCAGGACGCTTCCTCTCCCCGGTTGGCTCATCGGTGCTCAGGTTGCAGCCGTCGCGTATGTCCGCCGTTACTGGACCGCGCCAGTTCCCTCACGGCGCAGGCGGTACGGCTAGTCGTGGATGAGCCGGCCGTCGCCCAGCCGCCCAGTCGTGCGGCGCGGCACTGGTACCCGCGACGAGGTCGTCCATCACCTCTCAGACGGTAGGGCAGATGTCGGCCACTCGTGCCTCGACGGGGTGGAGTAGGCCCCCGCCGGACGTACCAGCAGGTCATGTGGCGGTTCATGATGGCGCCGGAAGTGGTTGCCGTGTCGAGTACGGCAGCGTGTTCCGCCCTGGGGCAGGCCTACCAAGTGGCTGGGTTGATCGTCCCCGAATAGCTGGAGCTCGTAGGATCAAGGTCGAACCGAAACGGGAGGTGAAGTAGTCGATCATGGCCTATCAACCCATGACCCTGGTAGACCTGGCCGGCCACCTATCTCGCCAGCTTGACTCCAAGGTCCGATGGAAACATGTCTGGGAGTTTCTTGAGGAATATCGGTGGGAGTCGGCCGACAAGCAGGCTGAGCTACTCGTCCACGAGCCGCCCTTGACAGGTGACGCGCGGTGGGACGTTCTGCTCGGTGCGTTGGCGGAGCACCTTGCCGCGAAACTTGACCGATCGCCACCTGAATGGGCCAGGTCTCGTGTGCTTGCGACGCCGTGGTTTCCGTCCTCGTTGCCGTCGAAGCGGATGGAGGCGCTCGTCTGGGCGCCAGCAGCCTTTCGCAAGCATGGCGTCTACCTGTCCGTACGTGACCTGGATGCCGCATGACTGATGATGGACTTCTCGGCAGAGCCGAACTCGAGCGCGCTTTCTCAGCGCTGGGCGATCGTTTGGTCCGCCGAGGTGTCGTGGCCGACCTGTTCATCGTCGGCGGCGCAGCGATGGCATTGGCATACGACGCCAACCGCGTGACCAGAGACGTAGACGCTACGTTCGTACCGCATGGCGTCGTCCTGGAGGAAGCCCGCAACGTGGCAGACACGTTGGGATTACCGCCTTGGTGGCTCAACGAGCAGGCCAGCGCGTACGTCTCGACGCAGAATGACGCAGGAAAGCGTGAGGTATTCGACCACCCCGGAATTCGAGTGATGGCAGCGTCGCCCGAACACGTATTTGCAATGAAGGCATTCGCGGCCCGTAGCCGCGATGAGGACGACCTTCGCGCACTCGCGTCGATCATCGGTATATCGACGCTCAAGGCAGCGCTCGATATATGTGTTCAGTTCTTCCCTGACGAAGGCCTTTCGCCCAGGTCGCAAGCCATGCTTGAAGATCTGTTCTCCTCCTGATCACGTGAAGCGCGTGCAGTTCTGTCGGCGTGTACGACAGGCGCCGCACTTGACTGGCTGTGGTCACACCCCTGGTTACAGTGATGATCAGATTCTCCGGTATTGGGCGAAAGTTGGTGGCACTGCGGTGCCGTTCTGTCCTAATCTGAGTATTTAAAGGCACCTGCTGGCAGTGCTTAACCGAATTGTGACGCGACTGGGGGTCAAGGGGTCGCAGGTTCAAATCCTGTCAGCCCGACCGAGGTATTACACGAGGTCAGGTGCCGGGTCTTCGGTTACATGAGGATCCGGCCCTGGCTTCGGTGGGGACCACTTGGGGACCAGGACCGTCCGACGGTCGCTGAGCGGTAGTCCGCTACGGGGCCAGGAGGGTGCGTGCCGGAGTTCGAGGTCGAGGTCGACCCGAACCATGAGCACCTGGCCGAGATTTGCTTGATGTATTGGAGCACTACCGACGATGGTGCGTTCACCCACACGGTCAAGCATCTAGCGGACCTCTTTGGCGAGCCTTCGCATAGAATCAGCAAGATCGTTAGTAAAGCGTGTTTCGCCCGATCACTTCAACGTTGCTGTAGTGGATGCGAGCGAGGCTTTATTTACCGTTCTCGTGCACAATGGACGTCGGGTACACGCTATACGCCTGGTCGGTGTGAATCGTGCATTCAGGGCGAGCGACGACGGCTGGCGGAAGCACGCGAGCGAGCGGACGCAGAGCTGGTGGCCGCTATCCGGCGGCGGCACCAAGTCAGGGACGACGAGTCGTCAATACGTGCGGAAGATCTAGATATGCCGGCAGCCTTCGCCCTTGCCGCGCTGCTTGAGGACGCGGAAGAAGTCACCGAAGGTATTACTACGCCGGTTGTCGCCCGCGATGACCAACTAAGTCCAAGTTTGAATATGACGCGTCGTTAGTTAGCTCGTTGATCGACCAAGGGCTGTTGCGGGTGCACCCGTCGTCAACCTCAGACTCCTTCACTCGGAAAGAAGACGGGTCCCTCGGCGACGAGATTTATACCATGCGCGCCCCGTACTACATTCGAGGCGCTGGACCGCTCAACCTGCGCGTTGCCACCTATATAAGTAATTTCGCAAGCGTTTCGCCTCGCGAAAACTGGTCTGACCATTGGACTGATCAGTTCTCTGCCTTCTGGTTCGATGTGGCGGTGGCAGAGTGTAAGGCGTACCTGGTCTATATGCTCGATCGCCACGGCCTAGCATTCACGCCGGGGCAGAAGACGGACGACGTATTCCGGCGCGCTCTCAAGTGGTACTCGATCGGCCAAATGTACCGCTTCATCTGGAGGGCGGCCAAGGAGAGTGCTGCCTACTTCGCCCGCGAGCAGGTAACTGCGAAGCAGGCGGCTAACAGTGCCGTCACTAGGATCGTCGGATGCTCGACGGGTCGACTCGCAGCATCTTCGCCAACTCTTCCGTAGTGATCAGTTCGGCGTCGGTCGGGGCGGCAGGCTCGGCGCCATTTAACAGCCTGAGTCGCATGGTGAGTGCCTCCGTGGAGAGCGGGTCTGGGCCGCGCAGAACGGCCCTCGCGTCCGTTCTGCGTATGGGGTAGTTCAATTGGACGTGGGAGTGAATCCGTCTCAGCGGGCGTCTGAGCCGCCCGCTGAGAACGTTGTGGAGCCAAGATCTGAGCGTTCCTAGGGTGGTTGGATACGCCAGTTCGGCAGGGTGAATCTCAGCGGCCCGGCTTCGGGCTCGATCGTTGGACCCCCGTCCGTACGGCTTGTCGGGGGTGCTGGTGGAGGGGTCAAGCCGTACAAGCCGTACGCGACCTTCGTTTCCGCAGCTCAGACTGCGTACGGCTTGCAGGGGCCGCGTACGGCTAAGCCGTACGCGAGGCCGTCCGGTACGGCTTAGCCGCCAGGGTGGATTGTGCACGGACTGGCCTTGACCTGCGGTGATGCGGTTCTGCGGAGATCGCGTACGGCTTGGTGCGCGTACGGCTTGCCGGGGTGCTGGTGAAGGGGTCAAGCCGTACAAGCCGTACGCGATCTCCGTTTCCGCAGCTCACACCGTGTACGGCTTGCAAGGGCCGCGTACGGCTAAGCCGTACGCGACTGGTAGGCGGCGACCGGTGTACGGCTTAAGCCGTACGGTGCTGGAAAAGCCGTACGTTGTCTGAGCTGGAGTTTTGGGGGTCCGGGTACGGCTTGTAGGGCTCGGGAGCGGGTTTCTCCTCGGGCGGGCAGTAGCGCCGCCAGGCGTCCTCGAACGCGGTTCGGTGGAAGCCTTTGACCCGGCCGGTGGGCGGCTCGAACGTGATGTTCTCCGAGGCGATCTCATACTCCTTGAGCAGCACGCCGAGCTTCATCGCGGTCAGGCCGACGCCGTTGTACTCGGCCCACGGCCCCTCGGGTAACGCCTTGAGCCGCTCCAGCAGCACCGTGCTCGGCATGCCCTCGAAGCCGGCGAACACGGTGCGGCAGTCGATCAGGACCCGGAGGCGGTCGGAGTATTTGGCGTCGCCCTCGCGGGTGGCGTTGAGCGCTTGCGCGGCGCGGCGGGCGCGGTCGGGCCAGTTGGCGCCGGCGAGGTCGGCGACCGCGATCAGCGGCTCCCACGTGTCGGCGGCCCGGTCCTCCAGCGGCATCTCGGGTTCGGCGTTCTCCAGCTCGGTCAGGTTCGGCCGCAGCCATGAGGCCAGATCGGAGGCGAGGCGCCGCAGGACCGGGCCGTCGCGCTTGGACCGGAACGGGGCGACCTTCTCCGCGGCGGTGCGGCGGCGCATCTTCACGATCACGGCCCGGTCCTCGATCGTGTCGGGCATCGACCCGATCCCGGCCAGGGCGGCCATGCAGAAGGTGGGGATCTTTTCCAGCTCGCGGGTCTGGTGGTTCCACCGGATCGTCGGCCGGCCGCGCTGGTGGCCGGCGATGAGCAGGCCGCGAAGGTCCTCGTTGGCCTCGGCCTGTTTGCCGCCGAAGATCGTGTCGGCTTCGTCGAGCAGGATCGTGGGCGGGTCGGTCTCGGTGATCGAGCGGAAGATCGCCGCGGTGGAGGCGTTGACCGTCATCAGGGGCCGGTAGCAGGTGCCATCGACGACGTCGAGCAGCCGGGACTTGCCGCACCGCTTCTCCGGGGCCTTGATCACAAGGCGGGGTGCGTGGGTCCACGCGTCTTGTGCGTGGGTGGCGGCGATCCACAGCACGGTGGCGTCGAGTGTTTCCGGGTTCGGCATGATCAGGTATTTGGTGATGACCTGGTGGAGGCGGTCGAGGATGGCCGCTCCGTCGGTGGTCGGGTCGGGTTCGGTCATGCGGCTACCCCTTCGATCGGTACCGCCTGGGCGCGGAATCCGCCGGTGACCGCGGTGGTGATGTTGTAGTGGGACTGTTCGGCGCGCTGGCCGGCGGCGTAGAGCGCGGCCCATGCGTCGGCCTCGCTGATGACGCCGGCGGCGACCATGCGGGCAACCCCGCGCGGCGCCGTAGAGGGTGACCCGGCGCCGACCGGTCGGGGCGCGGTCGACGGCGCGTAGGTGTGCGGCGAGCAGGGCGGCGAGGTCTGAGATGAGCCCGCCGCTGGTGGCCGGGGTCAGGGTGGCCGGGGGGCTCACAGCCGGCGGCGCCTCCGGCGGCCGGCACGCGGCGATCAGCGGCGGGCTCATCTCAATCACCGGCCGGTCCCCGAGCAGCCGGTACGGGCGCCGGGTGCCCGGGTGGATCGAGGGCGGGGCTACGACGTACCCGCCGTCAGCCTTGACGTCGATACCGGGATGTCCGCGGTGATCGAGGTTCTTGACAAGCGGCCCGCCGGGGTCGCGGTAGTACAGGTGCCAGCCACCCGAGCCGGTGGCCACGCATCGAGTCGGCGCCATTAACTCGGGCACCAGTGCGCCGCCGTTGCGCGGGTCGATGTCGATCACCGCCAGCCCGGAGGCGGCGCCCGTACGGAGGGCCAACAGTCCGCCTCGGACGATCGCGTGCATGGCGCGGATCCGGTGAGGGTCGGTGGTGGCGGCGTAAAAGCCGTGGCAGGTCAGGTGCCCGCACCCAACCCGGTCGTGGTCGGGGTCGTCGGTAGAGCAGTCACGGCAGTTGGCCACGGGACGTTTGGTACGGCCGAGCAGGAAGACGGGCAGGCCCTCGCCGGCGAGGGCGAGCGCCGCGGACAGCAGCGGATCGGCGTCGGGCACGGCACGGGGATACCGACCTTCCGCGGCTATGCGAGCAGCGCGGATGGACGAACCGTGCTCGGCTCATGCTGGAGCTGCGAGGCGCCGCGCGTCGGATGAACCGTGGGCTCTTGCCGGACGACACAAGCCTGAAGCGGATGATCCGTGAATGGGTACACGGGCGACGCGGTCTCTCCCAGGAGTACGCGGACCTCTTCGCGGAGGTCTTCGGTGTGCCGTTCGCCGCTGGTAAACCGAGCACTGTGCCGCCCGCGCCGGTCAACGACAACGCGGACTTGGCTGCACGCCTCAGCGCCGCCGAGTCCCTGGATAGCCCGCTGGTGACGCTGCTAGAAGCGCAAACGGACTCCTATAGGGCGATCGACCGCCAGCTAGGAGCAGGGCGACTTTTGCAGCAGAGTGAGGCGCACGTTGCGCAGATGACGGACCTCTGGCGGTATGCCCTGCCCGGGCCGCATCGCGAAGCGCTGGCCGCCGCGGTCGCTGAGGCGTCAGCGTTGGCAGGCTGGCAGGCCCTTGATCTGGGCGACTCCCATAAGGCTTGGTCGCTGCATGAAACCGCGAAGTCGGCGGCGCGGGAGAGCGGGAGTCCATCGATCGTCGCGCACGTCACGGCGCAGCAGGCATATGCGCTGCTCGACCTCGACCGACCCCAACAGGCCGTATCGCTGATCCAGCACGCGCGAACGGGGGCCGGCGGTCAAGTACCGGCGATGCTTCAGTCGTGGCTCTGGGCTGCCGAGGCCAAGGCGCTAGCCGCATCCGGCGCCGCCGGTCCGGCGCAGGCCGCTCTCGATCAAGCTGGCCGCACGCTGTCCGGTCACGACTCAGACGACGGCCTTCCGTACCTGTTCCTCAATGATGTTCACCTCGCCCGTCGGCGAGGGCACTGCCTCGCTCGACTCGGCAAGGTGGAGGCCGTGCAGGAACCTACCGACGCCGTGAAGCGCCTCGATCCGACCTTCACGCGGGCGGCGGCCGGCCTCCGTTACGATCTCGCCCTGGCCTACTCCGTACGCGGCCACCACGAGGAAGCGCGGGCCGAGGCTCGCGTTGCTGAGGCGCTAGACGGGCTGTTCGGTAAGAAAATCAGCGCTGGGGAGGACAAAGTACTTCCGATTTGGCATCACATCTCTAAGGATGAGGTCGAACGGCAGGCGCCGATGCTCGGCGGTATTCTGGCACTCAATTCAGCCGTCATGACAATAGAGGAAATGGCGACTGCCCTTGCCGATGTAGTCAATGGCTAGGGAGGAGCGATATGGCCTCGGGCCTGGCCGGCAGTTAGACGAGGTCGTACGAAGTGGAGATGTGACGACGACGCGGTGACCAAGGCGCGGGGCCCACCCTTTGCCTAGATGCTAAGGCCTCTGTCGCATCGATCCGACTCTGATGTCAGGTGCCGGACCGCGGCTTCGGAGGCATACTATGCCGATGTCGGAGGATTCGGGCCGCCCATGGCGCGCAGGTCGGTGGCAGCGGGAACATGTTGCAGCGTGGCAGGAATGGCGTACGTCGACAACGTCGTTGTACCGCCCCCGCCTACTGCGTCTGACCGGGGTCACAAATGATCTTTTTCGTCAACGTCTACTCTGGTCGCCCACCGCTGCCCAGATTGTGCGCGAACTCGCAACTGTATTAGAAAGTTGCGACTCGCTCCGCTTTGAGTCGGAGGCTCATACCGTTCCGTACGCGATGTGGCATTTGGCCGATAGGTACGGCCGAGTAGCACAGGTATTGGATCGCCTCTGGCTTTACGGTCATATTCCAATGCGACGCAACGGTGTATCAGTTCTTGAGGTCGGCGCTGGTCCGGCCCCTGCGCTCTTCGCGATCTCTGATTTTTATGACGATCTGCGGGCTTGGCTTACATCGATTGAGGGCGCACCGGCGATATCGCCGGTGGCTGTGCCGCATTCTATTGACCGCGGAGCGGCATGGTCCTCCCTGCTACATGAAGTTTCCGAAATGCTCATGATGCGAGACCCTACGCATTCCGTGTCGGCGGTGCCTTTCAGAATTACATATAACGACCTTGCTGGTTTCTCAGTCGCTTCCCAGTATCAAGATGCGATACGGGAGAAAGCCTGGATGATTGAGAACGAGTTCGAACGCGCTGGAGAGGACATATCCTCTGAGTGGGCCCGAAAATTTGCGATGGAAGAAGGCGTCAACGTTCCTTCTCGCTACGACATCATAGTTCTCTGCAACTTCTTAACGAATACCTCGATGCCGACCAACTTTGAGGCGGAGCTTAAGGATCTCGCACAGTCTCTAACGCCAGGAGGGCTACTAATCGTTCTCGGCGCGACGCGTGGTTCGTATCCTCGCATCTATGGCCGACTGCACGAAATAGTAGCCTCGACGAGGCTTCGTCTGGTTGATGGGCTCGATGACCCAATCCAAGCGCACGAAGATACTTGGACTCAAAACATTGTAGGCGCGCATTTGCGAGCGAGCGTTGCGTTTGCTTCGGCCGCTGAGCCAGAGCAGTTCGCGCATGTTGCTGGCAAGTTGAAGAAGTATGCGCCGGGTGTAGTTGATCCGTTTGTCAAATTGCGTTTCCCCGAATTCCGAGCACTGGTTTGGAAGAATGAGTGGGAGTCTCGCCGGAGAGGCTAAATTCCAAGAAGGTCGGCGCTGTGGTCACCAATCGCACGGGCCCAGGGCTCCCAGCAGCACTGCTCGACGACCTCAAGAGTCCTCACGTCCTGTTGCGCGTCTACGCATGGGTCCTGTGCCGTCCGGGGCCATCTGGGGACCACACGTCATGCGCGTTGAAGCACTGACCGCCCGTCGGGTCACGTTAGCCGGTGGCTCGCATCGCGCGTGACGTGCGGAAACGTCTACTCCAACGGCCTGGGGGCCAAGGGGTCGCAGGTTCAAATCCTGTCAGCCCGACAGTGCGAAGATGCAGGTCAGAAGGCCGGTCCGGTTCTGAGGGCCGGCCTTCCGCGTGTCTTGTGGACTACGGGGGTCAAGCGCTCCGCGCGGTACTGCACCTTGACCGCTGGTCAAGCGTAAGTGGTGATCGCGAATGGACGCCATGGGCCGAGGCTGCTGGTGAAGCCGGTCCGTCACCTCGACTCATAGACTTGCCCCTTTGGCAAGTAACAGACGTCAATGCGACAAAGTTCTGGACGGCCTTTCAGGACCGAATGAAGATTCGCTTGTTAGCTGAAAGTATCTTTTTGATTACGGAGCGGAATGAGCAGTCCAGGGGAACAGTCTTCCGTGGATGCCCAAGAGAGCTATAAGGCAGTTACCAAGGATTACGAGCTAGCCTCAGATAGATTGAGGCAGGCTAAATCGACCCGTACGGCTTACTGGCTGATTCTGCTGTGTGGCGCAACGCTAGCGTTCCTGCTAGCATATTCCGTAGCTATCGGCCTGTGGCGAGATCAGCCTGTATTAACGCGTTATGTCGGTTTGCTGGCGCTGTTGATCCTATGTGTTGTTGGGGGTAGGCAGCTCGTCAGATTCCGCCGCGACATAGTCGGCCTGGATCTCGACGTGCGCAACCTGGGACACGATCGACAAACTGCAGCGACAAAAATTGAGCTAGAGTCTGTGCAATCGCTTCGGATATATCGCGAAGCCTCCCAGGACGTGGTCAATCAGTTCCGAACCCGAGCGGGTCGAAATCGCCGAATTCACAACTTCAACCAAGCGGTCGTAATCGTCGGATCAATCGCTGCTTCAACCACAACGGCATTGCTTGCTGAGGGGCACCCTCTTGGTTGGGTGGCGACCGCACTCACTACAACGGTCAGCGTAACTGCCGGACTTGCGGCTTACTTCAAGTTTCGGGAGCGTAGCTACAACCTGCAGTCGACGGCAGACGAGATCGAACGGAACTACAACGCCTCTCAGTTTCGCCTTGACGACTACGAGAATGACACTGACGAAGCTTCGCGTCTTCGCCGGTTCGCCAGGAACGTCGAGCGCCTCCGAGAGGAGCAGAGGAAACGTGAACTTCAGTTGGAGCAGTCGTCCGGCAAGACTGAAGAGCGTGCTTGATTTTCCACACGGCTATGTCAGGCGATGAACCTGAGCCGGCCGACCGGAAGGCATCATCCCGTTGTGGTAAGGATCAGATGAGGCCGCTGTCGTTGGCAGGCGTCATCCTTAGTGGCGCCACAGCATTGGCTATAGTCACAACTTCAATATTCGGTGCTGACGGCAAGGTAGGCATTATTGGTTCCGTCGTGTCGGTTCTCGCCGCGACAGTCGCAGGTGTCCTGCATCACGCTGTCTGGCGCCGAAAGTAGCCAGTCCGACTCTTCGCTGATCGATGTGCGTCTCGGCGTCGTCAGACCGGTTCCGGGGACCATTTGGGGACCGCACGTCATGCACACCTATGCGCAGCCACGCGTCCTTGACTCGCGGACGCACGATCCACATCGCTTGTGAAGTGCGCAGATGCATACTCCAACGGCCTGGGGGTCGGGAGGGTCTAGCCAAGATCCGCACGAGTCCGGGGAGTGCGATGCTACGTCCAGCAGATTCAGCGGATGAGCGCGATCATAGTGAGGATCATGCCTCCCACCGCTATCAGACCGTGAAAGCTGATCCAGAGCACGTACGTTCGCACTCTGCGGAGAACTGGGAACCTTTCGTTGTGCCGACGTACCGAATCCGACAGGATGGCGACGTTCGATTCACTGACGAATGATTCCATTATCGCACGGGCTCGGGTGATGTGGTATTCGAACCGTTCCCGATATTTGGCGGTTACAATCATGCCAAATACGCCGAGCACTGTAAGTGGAATGGTTAATGCGACCGTACCTCTCGTAATTCCACGTTGCACTGTTACTGCTATAAGGGCGGTTGCTACGATGAGAACTAGGTTAGATATGGTTGCTCGTTGGAGTTCGCTTTGCCGTGATTGTGCGCGCTGATCTTTCCAGTATTCAAGCCACATTTCAGCTTCGCCGGGCATCGCTTGAACCTCCTCTACCTCCCGAGGCCTGCACAGTAGCCGCCGGCAGCACGTCTTGCGCAGCGCCGATAGGGTGTGTCACCGCTGTCACCCCTGTCACTCGACCGGCTTCAGCTGGACAGATGAGTGGCGGACGACCCCGCAACTGTCACTCAAGCGGGTTTGGCGGTGCCAAGGACCGCCGGGGACCACTTAGGGACCACACGCTATGCACGCCAGTGCCTGGAGGTGCGCACTTAACATGCGGGTGCACGGGGCGCATCGCGCTTGACGTGCGGAAACACAAACTCCAACGGCCTGGGGGTCAAGGGGTCGCAGGTTCAAATCCTGTCAGCCCGACCAAAATAAGCTGGTGACCTGTGGAAACGCAGGTCACCGTTTTGCTTTCAGGAATGCACCCCCGCTTTACCCCCACTTTGCGTCGCGATCGTCCCGTCGGAGCTTCTCGGGCGCGTACGTCGCAAGGGTTGGTCGGTCGCGGCCTCGAGCACCTGGAGCAGCACGACGAACTGTTGCGTACGCTCGCGAGGCAGGTCGTCGAAGTGGTATCGGCCAAGGAGCACCGCCGGTCGATCTTCTGTGAACTCACTGACCTGGTGGTCCTCTAGCATTTGATGGCATGGCCGCTTACACGCGCTTTGACGGAGCGTCGGCGGCTCCGCTGTCCAGGGACCTGGTCGAACTCTACGGCGCGGTGAATATCAAACCGGCGTATGTATCGTCAACTATCTCTTAGCAGGACCGGCTCCTCGGTCAGGGCCAGGGCCGAGCCCGGCCGCACCGGCGCCGACGTCCCGTCCAGGCGGTGCACCGACGCCACCTCCGAACCGGTGGTTATGGTCGCCGTGCCGTTGTGAGTCCAGGCGATGCTCGCCGCCGTGCGGCGGTTCCCGTCGGGCACGGTGAAGTCGCATTGCCAGGCCTGGGCCGGCAGGTTCATGGCCTCGCCGTGACCGCAGGCGTGCACCTCGGCGCCGGCCAGCCAGCGCTGCAGCCGTTCCACCGCTCGGGCCGCCGGGGTCGGCGTGCCTCCGTCGGCTTGCAGGACGATGGGTACCTTGGTGCCGCCCCAGTTGTAGAAATACATGCGTTCCAGGTATGTCTCCCGGGCCAGCAACCCGACCAGGAAGAAGCGCACCGCGTGGTTGCGGGCGGTCATCTCGTCGAGCCGTCCCTGCAGCGGGATCGAATACATCGTTCCGGTGTTCCAGACCCGCGGGTGCACGCCCGCACCGTGCAGGATGCGGTCCACGACGCCGGTCAGCTCGAGCATCGTTTCGGGCGGGTCGGCGGCGCTGCGCTGGTGCAGCTTGATGCCGGCGACGTCGCAGTGGTCGTACCCGCGCAGCTCGGCGAAGCGGCGCAGCACCTCGCGCCCCTCGGGCGTCCACAGGTTTCCCATGCCCGGGCAGACCACCAGCGCGCCAGGGTCTGCCACGTCGATGATGCGGGCGGCCCGGCGGGTCATCTCGACCAGGGTGGTGACGTCGCCGTTGAAGAAGCGCGCGTCATTGGCCAGGTTCCAGAGCTCGTACGCCTCGATCCGGCCCGCGTACCGCCGGGCCAGCGCACGGATGAAAGCGTCCCAGTGCGCCAAGTCGTCGGGCGGCGCGGCGCGGGCGTCCTCGGGATAGGGGGCTCGCGGCGCGGCCGGCGCGGCCCAGCCCGGCGTGCCGCCGATCACGAACAGCACGGGCAGACCGGCCTGCTCGGCGCCCCGGACGTGCCCGTCGAGCAGCTTCCAGTCGAACACGCCGCGCCGGGGTTGCAGGGCGGCCCACACGGTTCCGCTGTCCCACAGACGCACCGCGCCGACGTCGAAGCCGGGCATGGCGCCGGTGGTGCTGTTGATGGTGACGCCGAAGAGCGTCTCGTCCACCGGCTCGGCCGGCAGCGTCCAGGTCGGCCCGCTGATCCACTGGAGGCGCCGGTTGTCCGGCTCGGTCGTGGCCCTCGCGCCGGTCAGCACCGGCAGGCCGTTGAGCACCGCGAAGACCACGATGAGCAGGCCGGTGGCGTAGGCGGCGGCGAAGGGCCGGCGGGGACGCGCGATCGGTGGCCCGGCCGCGATCATCGGCGGCGGCGTAGGCGTGGGCGTGGGCTCGGGCGGCGGCGTGGTGGAAACAGCCCGTGACCAGGCTTGGTAGAGCCGATCGATCTCGCTGCGGTCGGCTCGGGTGGCCCGCGCGATCCGTTCTACGGTGGCGAAGTCGGCCGGCACCGAGGAACCGGTGCAATAGCGGTGAACGGCCGACTTGCTCAGGTTCACCCGGCGGCCGAGGCCCTGATAGCTGCACCCGCTGCGGTCCTTCAGCCCGGTCAGCAGCACGCCGAGCTCCGCCTGGGCTTCGTTCCGCGCCATGACCCCCGCCCCCCCCGTCGGTCGCGACGGGGGTCATGGTATCGACAGCTGTCACACGGAAGCGGTCGGGAAATTGTCAGATCAGCACGTGTAACTCACGATGGAGACGAACGAGCCGTCGCCCACCTTCACCCACATGCTGGTGCTCGAGCCCTGCCGGTTGTAGACGGTCTCGCCGCCGCCGTTCCAGCGGGCCACCACGCGGCATCCCCGAAGCACCCGGAAGCCGTCCGTGTCGTAGTAGTAGTAACTGCTCGACGAGTCGGAGCGGGGCCCGATCGTCGTGTGCGCGTTCCAGTTGCTGGCCGTCCAGCCGTTCGAAGCGCAGGTCAGTGTCTCGCGATAAATGAAGGCGGCGCCGATTGTGCCGTTCCAGCAGTTCGTGATCGCGATCGACGAGCTGGCCAGATTGGTGACGGTGCCGCCGCAGTACGGAACGTGGTTGGCGCAGCCGCCCGCCGCGGCCGGCCCGGCCGTCCCCACGACCCCCACCGCCGCCGCGCCCACGGCGGCCGACACTCCCGCGCCGATCTTCATGAGCAGTCGCTTCTTCTGCATGGCTCCTCCGGTGTCTCGAACGACGTTGCCGGCCGAGCATCGCAACGCCACCGGGACCGCGACAGGCATGCGGCCACACCCGGGACGGCAGGGACGTTTCCCCTAACGTGAGCTGCAGAAACGCCGCAACCTGGGACGCGTCACACGTAGCCACGCATCACGCGATCACTGGGCACGTCATCGCGATCGAAGGCGATCGGGCGACCATCCACGCGTACGTTCGCGCGGAGCACTGGGCGGCCGGCACGGATCGGTGTCTGGTGGTCGGGTTCTACGACAACGAGGCGGTGCGCACCGACCAGGGCCGGCGACTTGGCTTGGCCGGTCGGCGCCCAGAACAAGGCCTCGGTGGCGGGGCTGCGTGCGGAGCGTTAATCGTTTGGTCGGTGTCGGCCCCGGCCGAGGGACATGGGCTGCCGGACCTGGTGCCTGTGCGGTGCGGAGCCAGTGCGTAAGGAAACCGGAAGACCGACCTCGGCGTGAACCGGTTGGGTTGCGCAGAGCTGGTTGACGGGGCTGACCATCTGTTGCATAGGGGCACCCCAGGTGGGTAGCCCATCGCGCACATTTTGACGAACGGAGGACGTCATGGCAGGCGCGTGGCTGCTCGGATCGCAGAGCTCGGACACCCCGGACGAACCACCTCGTGCGGTGTTGATCGCTGTCGTCCAGGACGATCGGGCCGACGACGGCGCGCCGGGTACGCCGACCTCGTTGCGCGAGTTGGAGCGGCTGGCCGACACCGACGGCTTGGTCGTGGTGGACACCCTCGTGCAGGGCCGCGACCGGCCGGATCCGGCGACCTACGTCGGTTCGGGCAAGGCGGCCGAGGTGGCCGCGGCGGTCGAGCGGTGCCGCGGCCAGGTAGTGATCGCCGACGGTGAACTGACCCCGGGTCAGGCGCGGAACCTGCAAGACGCGGTGGGTGTGCCCGTGGTGGACCGTACTGCCTTGATCCTGGACATCTTCGCCGGGCACGCCCGCACGAGTGAGGGCCGGTTGCAGGTGGAGCTGGCGCAGATCGCCTATCAACTTCCGCGGTTGCAGGGGGCCGGGCGCACGATGTCGCGGGTCGGTGGTGGGCGGGTGGTCGGCGGGGCCGGCATGGGTGTGCGTGGTCCCGGTGAGATGCGGCTGGAGATTCAGCGCCGCCGTTTGCGCCGGCGGGCGGCCGGTCTGCGCGAGCGGGTGGCCGAGTTGGGCCGGCGGCGGGACCGCACGCAGCAGCGACGTACCCGTAACCAGGTGCCCTCGGTGGCGATCACCGGCTACACCAACGCGGGCAAGTCGGCGTTGCTGAACCGGCTCTCCGGCGCGGATGCGCCGGCGCGGGACGTCCTGTTCGCCACCCTGGACCCGACGGTGCGCCGGGTGACCGCCCAGGGGCTCCGGTTCACGCTCACCGACACGGTGGGCTTCGTGCGGAACCTGCCGCATCAGCTCGTCGAGGCGTTCCGGTCGACGTTGGAGGAGGTCACCCGGGCCGATCTGGCGCTGCACGTCGTCGATGCGTCGGCGGCTGATGCGCTCGGTCAGATCGCGACCGTCCGTGAGGTGCTGCGGGAGATCGGCGCGGGGGAGGTACCGGAGCTGCTCGTGCTCAACAAGATCGACATCGCGTCGCCGGAGACGGTGGCCGCCCTGCGCCGGGCGTACCCGGATGCCTTGCGGGTTTCCGCCTTGACCGGCGCCGGTGCCGGCGAGTTGCGCGACGCCCTGGCCGACCGCCTCCGCGAGGTGACGAGGACCGAGCTCGCCGCGTCGTGATCCTGAAACGTCGAAGACGAGGCCACGGAGGCCGAGGCATGCGCATCGCTGGAGAGAATCGAAGAAGGGGTACGGGAAACGGTCGGCCGATGATCGAGGGAGCGCATGCCGAACCTCGGTGAACCACAAGCCGGCCCCTGGTCAGCCGGTTGCGCCGATCGGGCTACGACGTCACCTACCAGGAGTTCCATGGCGGGTCACGAGGTGCCCGGCGACATTGTCCGACAGGCGTCGGCGTGGCTGTCTCAGACGGCTGGACCCGACCGATGAGCGCCGGCGCGAGCACCATCCGGTCAGCGGGCGGCGTCGGGATGCCCTGGCATGCTGGAGCCGCCCCCGCTGCTTCCGGAGGCGCCGCCCGCCATACCGGAGCCGTCCGACTCGGTGACGATGTCGCTGTCCGGCATGCCGGGCACCCGGCGGTCGGTCTCCACCTGGGTGAGCGGTGCGCCTTCCTCCTGCTTGGCCGCCGGGTCGATGGGCAGTTCACCGTCGCGATTCCCCTGATGCGTCATGCCGCGCGCGTACCCGCACGGCTCTTCTTCATGCGGTCAGCTCAGCTGTCGCGGTGACGATCAGATCGGCTCGGTCGCGGGTGGAGGCGACGAGACGGGCGTTGGCCTCGTCGGAGCGTGACACCCAGGCGCGGGCGGCGTCCGGCGGTTTGCCGTACGAGACGTGCCGCCGGATCAACCGTTCGACCCGGGTCTGGTCGTCCACCTCGACGTACCACACCTGGTCGAGCATCGGCCGCACGCGTTCCCACCCGCCGTCGCGAGCCAGCAGATAGTTGCCTTCAGTGACCACCAACGGGACCTCGTGGTCGACCCGGATCGCTGCGGCCACCGGTTCGTCGAGGTTGCGGTCGAAGCGGGGCGCGTAGACGGTGGCCGGTCCGTTGTCGCGCAGCCGTCCCAGCAGGGCGAGGTAGCCGTCCACGTCGAAGGTGTCGAGGGCGCCCTTGCGGTCCGCACGGTGCAGGCGCTGCAGTTGGGCGTTGGCCAGGTGGAAGCCGTCCATCGGCACCAGCACCGCGGCGGGGGTGAGCGCGTCGACGATCCGGGCGGCGAGGGTCGATTTACCGGCGCCCGGCGCCCCGGTCAGGCCGAGGAGCTGCCGCGGCCCGGCGGTCATCCGCCGAGCCGCGGCCACGAGCTCGCTGAACAGCGGCCGGCCGGTGGTCATGACCGGATCCTGGTGTCGAGAAGGAGTGCGGACAGTTCGTCCCACGACTCGATGACGACCTCGGCGCCGGCCCCGGTGAGGGCTTGCCGGCGCTCGTCGCGCTCGGGTACCGGTACGAAGGTCAGGTTGCCGGCCGTGGCGATACCGGCCGCGACGGCGGACTGGGCGCCGGGCACGGAGTCCTCGACGGCCAGGGCTTGCCCGACCGGTACCCCCAGTTGCTCGGCGGCGTGCAGGTAGACCGCCGGGTCGGGTTTGCTGGTCGGCGTCGGGAGCGAGTCCTCCGCGCTGTACCGGCACTCGGACGGGATCAGGTCGGCGAGTCCGGTGGCACGGAAGGACGCGTCGAGCCGGGACAGCGCACTGGAGCTGACTGCCGCCAGCCGGTAGTGACCGGCGAGGCGGCGCAACGGTTCGAGAACCGCCGGGTCCGGTCGCAGCACCCGGCCCAGGTGAGCGCTGACCACCTTCTTCTCCTCGGCCACCCAGTCGTCCAGCACGGTGGGAGCCACCTGCACTCCGTTCGCGGCGGCCAGGTCGACCGCGGTCGTCCGGAAATTCTTGCCGGTGGTGGTGGCGAGCAGATACTCCGGCGTGTACCTCTCCTCGATCCCGAGCGAGGCGAGGAACTGGTTGGTGACCTCGGCGGACGCGTCGAAGGCCGGTGCCTCCGAGGGGAAGAGGTTGCCGTCGGCGTCCAGAAGCAGGACGCGCAGGCGGTCCGGGTCCGGCCAAGCGGTCATCGGGCGCCCCCGCTCACGGCCAGCCAGGTCTCGATGGTGTCCCGGGGACCGGCTCGCAGCGCCTCGGAAGCGACGTGCAGGTCACGGACGAACGACGCGTCGTCGGCCAGGTCGCCGAACACGTCACGTACGGTCAGCAACGGCCGGGGATCGGCGTCCTCCTGCCGGGCCAGCGCGACGAACTCGTCCCGGCGAGGGCCTTCGACGTCGATCGGTTCGCCGGCGTAGTCGTGGCCCTGCAGGTAGCGGAACCAGCCGGCGACGGCGAGGGTCAGCATCGGCGCCGGCCGCCCCGCGGCCCGCGTCTCGATGATCGACGGCAGCAGATAGGAGGGCACTTTGGTCGAACCGCGTCGGCAGAGCCGGCTGAGCTGGTCCGCCATCTCGGGGTTCGCGAGCCGCTCCAGCAGCGATTTCTTGTACGCGCTGAGATCGATGCCGTCGACGCGCGGCAGCAACGGCGTCACCTCGTCGATCAGGGCCGCGATGTAGGCGGCGTAGGCGGGGTCGGCCATCACCTCCGCGGTGGTGCGGTGCCCGGCCAGGTAGCCGAGGTAGCCCAGCGCGCAGTGGCTGGCGTTGAGCAGCCGCTTCTTGGTCAGCTCGTACGGGGCGACGTCGGCCACGTACTGCACTCCGACCTCGTCCAAGGGTGGCCGGTCGTTGCAGAAGACGTCTTCGATGACCCACTGGCTGAACGGCTCGGTGATGACCGGCCAGCGATCGTCGACGCCGAGCGACCGTACGATCCGGTCACGTTCCTCCGGGGTGGTCTCCGGGGTGATCCGGTCGACCATGCTGGCCGGGAACGCCACGTTGTCCTCGATCCAGCGCGCCAGCTCGGAATCGCGAAGCTGCGCGAACGACACGACCATGGTGCGAGCCGCCGTGCCATTGCTGGGAATGTTGTCGCAGGACAGAACGGTGAACGGCGCGACCCCCGCCGCACGGCGCCGGTCGAGTGCCTCGACAAGGTAGCCGAAAACCGTGTCGGGCCGTCCCGGGTCCTCCAGCTCGGCCGCCACCAGCGGGTCGTCGTCGGAGAAGTCCCCGTCCGGGTTCAGCAGGTAGCCGCTACCGGTGATGGTCAGGGTGACCAGCTTCGTCGCCGGATCGCTCAGCGTCTGGAGCACGGCCTCGCGCTGGTCGGGTGCGAACAGGTAGGTGCCCATCACGCCGACTACCCGCGCGGTGGTGCCGTGCGCGCCTCGAGCGACGACCAGGTAGAGGCAGTCCTGCGCGCGCATCACCTCGCCCATCTCGGGCCGGTGCAGTCCCACACCGGTCAGGCCCCACCCGTCGGCCAGGCCCCGGCGGGCGAGTTCGTCGAAGTACACCGCCTGGTGGGCGCGGTGGAAACCACCGACGCCGAAGTGGACGACGCCGGACCGCAGCGCGGCACGGTCGTAACCCGGAGCGTCGACGCCTTCCGGCAGCGAGACGAGCGCGGCCGCCGTCAACGCAACCGGGTCGGCGGCGGTGGAGATGTCATAGGAGGTCATCCGTGTCCCTTTTGATCTTTGGCCCGGGCACCCCAGCCCGCGGACAACCACGCGTCCGGAGGGCTGCGCAAGCCGGACCGATTGACGAGCACGAAGCTGCGATACGGCGGCGGGGACGCTGCCTTCTTGACAGTCCCGGTGAGCGTCGTGGCTTCCCTGGCGCCAGGCTGACAAACTTGGCATTGGTACGGCGGGCGAACGGTGCCGGTGGGAGCCGTCCGGATCAGGTTGCCGTCTGCCGGGCCGCGGTGACTGGCTCGATGCGCGAAGACTCGTCAGGTGTTCGCCGCAGGTTTCGCAGCACGGAAGTCACCACTTCGCCGGGGCGCGTGCGCCGGCCCAGGAGGCGGGTGAACATACTGTGCCGCAGCACCCGGCCGGGGTAGCTGCCGTGTACCTGACCGGGGCCGTCGATGGGGTTGTCCACGTTGTCGGTGCCGTTGTCCGGGCGGCTCGTGCGCTGGGTTTCCACGCCGAGGCGGCGGATCGACATCAGTGCGTCGGTCAGGGCGGGCGACAGGCGCTGCCCGAGGAGGAATCCCACCGCCGCCCCGCCGACCGGGATCTCCCGCCGCGGGTGCGTCGCCGCGTACACGATGGTGTCGGCGACGAGCTCCGGGGCGTACACCGGGGGTGGGGGTTTGACCATGGCGCCCAGCTTGCTGCGAGCGTGCTCGAAGAACGGTGTGTCGATCGACGCCGGCAGAACAGTCGTGACCGCGATCGGCGTACCCTCCTGCGCCATCTCCATCCGCAAACAGTCGTAGAACGCGCGCAGGGCGAACTTGCTCGCCGTGTACGGGCCGTGCAGCGGAACCGCCCGTACCCCCTCCACGGAGGCGACGCCGATGATCGTCCCGCCGCCGGAGCGCCGCAGGGCCGGCATAGCGGCGTGTACGCCATGCACCTGGCCGAGGAAGTTGACGCGCATGACGCGGTCGAACTCGGCGTCGGTGATGTCCTCGACGCGGCCCCACACGCTGACCGCTGCGTTGTTCACCCACGTGTCGAGACGGCCGAAGTGCTGTTCCGCGGTATCGGCCAGGGCGCGTACCGCCACCGGGTCGCTGACGTCGGTCGGCACGGCGATTGCCGTGCCGCCTTTGAGGTGGATCTGCGCGGCCAGCACGTCGAGCGCTTCCTGATTGCGCGCGGCGCAGGCCACCTTCGCTCCCCGCTCGGCGAACGCGAAGGCGGTGGCCCGGCCGATCCCGGTCGAGGCGCCGGTGATGACTACTACTTGTTCGGATATCGGTCTGGGCATTGGTACGCCTCTCTGTCAGCGAAGATTTCGCTGAGCCGATCGGTCAGGGCGTTCGCTGATCAGGTGCCGCGATGTTCCGCGACGGGTCGGCGTCCGCATCGGCCGCCGGCCCGGGGACTCCGCCGGTCCGCGCTGACGAATCCGGCGTGTCCTGGTGTTCCTGCTTCGTGTGAGCGTCGCTGGCCATCACCGGGCGCACGGAACCGTCGTAGTTGTAGACCGTCCAGGTCTGGCCGCCGGACTCGCGGGTGGCGGCCGTGCGGATGTAGCGGTGGACGAGACCGTCGATCTCCAGTTCCACCAAGGCGCGGTCCACCCCGTCGATGACGTCCCCGTCGTGCGGGCCGCCCACCAGAATTACTTCTTCAGACTCCGTCATGGCACCCGCCTACCCCGACATCGGCTGTTGATGTGTGCCGGTTCGCCGTCTCGGTCCGCTGGTCCGATCGGCCGGGTCGCTGTGGCTTTCGCGGGCGGGGTTGCCCGGGCCGGGCGCGCCGTCTTGCTGAACGCGCTCTGTCGGACAGCAAAGCGGAGATGCGCTTCCCGGGCTACAAAGGGTCGGGCCCGGCTGGCCGCTGCGTCTGATCGGCGTCTTCCTGACCGGCCGGCTCCCGGGCCGGCGGCCCCGGATCGGACCGGGGGTCATCGGCGTTTGCTTCCTGCAGGTACTCATCGGCGTCTTGCGGCGGATCGCCGAGAGCTTCCGGGTTCACGCTCATGTCCCTGTTCTTCCGCTCGTCGATCGGACGGTGGCGTCCGGTCGGTCCGCCGCGCATACCCGTCCGGGAACGGTCCATGCTTGCGGGCGGGTTGGCCGAGCGCCCGGTGCGCGCACGGTTACAGGAACCGTTTGAGAACGAGGGCCGCCGCGACGCTCAGCGACGTTCCGTTCTCGACGGCTCGCGCGCACAGTTCGGTGTAGGCGTCGTCGGTGCGGCCGGCTTCGCTGCCGGCCAGGATGTCGAGGGCGAACTGGATGGTGGCCCGGACGGCCAGGGCACCGGCGTATCCGGCCAGCAGCTCCTCGGCTCCGGCATCGGACACCGGTGGGCTGCCGGCCTCCAGGCCAAGCCCACGACTAGTGGCATACAGTTCCGCCACCCCGGCGATCAGCGGCTTCATAGTGGCATCGTCGCGGCCGCAGAGGTTCAGCACGGCGATCGTCGTGCCCCGCCCGCTGTACAGCGGGATCGAGATCGAGGCCCGCAGGCCGAGAGCGGGCGCCACCTGGTGGAAGCCGGGCCAGTCCATCGTGGCCGCGATGTCGGGCACCCCGACCGGTTCGCCGGTTGTCAGCGCTTGGAGGCAGGGGCCGGCACCGTCGGCGAACTGCGCCTCGTCAACGGCCAGGGCGACGTCGCTGCTGGCCGCGAGGGTAGTGTATTCGCGCCCGTGCAGCGTCGTGATCGACGCGTAGTCGGCGGCGGTGACCCGGTCGACGGCCAGGGCGGCCACCTCGGTCAGGCGCTGCTCGATGTCCGCAGCGTGGTCCGGTGTCTCCGCCAGGGTGATGATGGCTTCGGCCAGCGGGCCGTGGCGCCCGGGTGACATCCGTTGCGGGTGCGGCGACGTCGACATTGATCCCCATCTCCTGCTCGACGGACCGTGACCGCGCATACCCGGTAGGGGAGAACCTAAGCGGCCGATCGACGGTGCGCGGGATCCAGATTTCGACCCGTTCGGCGGTTCTTCCGGTGGGTAGCCGCTGGCGGCGGGAGGCGGGTGCGGCAGTACGAGGGGTGGGCAGCGTGTGCGGAATCAGCGGTGAAGCTTGTTCGGTGGCGGGCGACCCGACGTCGATGCGGTTGCCTGGTAGTGCCGTCTCGTTGTATCGAGGGCCGGTGTGCTCAGACGACCTGCACACCGGCCTCTGCTCCCGGCAGCCCGGCGCTCAGCGCGCCGGGCTGCCGCGTATGTCGGGCCCGGTGGCCCAGCATGGGGGGCCGCTCCACCGCTGGCCGCTGCTCTTCACCTCTCGGGCGGGGTGCCGACTCCCGCCGGCGGCGTATCGCCGCGGCGGCGGCCCGAGCCCGCACCCGCATGGGTCTTGGCGCGTCGGCCCGCGCGTCCTCTATTTACGGCGAGAGCTGTCCCTGCGCTCCACTGCAGCCACCGGATACGGCCGGTCAGTCGGGGACCACCGCGGGCTACCAGCACCGCGACCAAGTGGAACGCGGCTGGAACCGCCGCAAGCATTGGCGTGGCCCGGCAACTCGAAACGACAAGCGAGTGGCCTCCTACCAGGTGACACCCGACCTCGCCGAAATCCTCGACCGGCTCCGCGCGCCACCCGACCGAACCCATGATCCTCAGTTACGTCAGCCGTCAGCCGAGCCGATGACCAGCGATTCAAGTGCGACAAGGCTCAGTGTTCGGTGGGCGGTGCTAGTGGCCGGCGCGACCAGGCGCAGGCCGTCGCGGGCGGCCAGCTCGTGCAGGAGCTGCACTCCGGCGCTGGCGAGGAAGGTGACGTCGGTCAGATCGAGGACGCCGTTCTGGGTTGCCTGCGTGGTGACGGCGGTGCGGAGAAGGTGGACGGTGGTGGCATCGATGGGCCCTCGGACGCTGAGCACCGTCGGTTCCCGGCGGGTGATCGCGATGTCGAACGAGTGCGGCGCGGGGCCGGGCCCGGGTGGGGTGGTGTCCGTGCGCCCGACCACGGTGGGGTGCACGATCCTGCGGTGCAGGGTGACGGTGGTGCCGGTGTCGCGCCGGTCGAGCTGCATGTCATCGGTGCAGGCGCGGATCAGGGCCAGGCCCCGGCCGCCACCGCCGCCACCCGGGGCTCGCCAGTGGCCGTCGTCGCTGACCTGGGCGGTGACGCGGCCGTCGTTGTCCAGAGTGACGTGAAGACGTATCCGGCCCGGGTCACGGCGGTCGCCGATCAGTTCGTCGTACGCGTGGTCGACGGCGTTGGCGGCGGCTTCGTAGGCGGCCAGGGTGAGCGCCATGCGGTCGTCGGGCCGGCCGCCGAGCGCGTCGAGCCACGAGCCGACGGCGTCGCGGAGCCCGGGTAGTTCGTCAGGCCGGGCCGGGACGTCGAAGTCGAGCGGCGGTGTGGGAGTGGGTAGGCGGTGCGCGGCCAGGACGGTGACGTCGTCGGTGTACGAGGTGCGGGTGATGCGTTCCACGGTGAGGCTGCACAGCCGGTCCGGTAGCGATGTGGGGACAGTTCGCCCGTGGGTGCCGGCCGCGGCGGCGGTCACCCGGGCGAGCCGGGCGAGTCCGTCGTCGAGGGTCTCGCCGGGGCGTTCGATCAAGCCGTCGGTGTAGAGCAGCAGGACTTCACCGAGGCTGAGCGTGGTGGTCGCGACGATGGTGGGCGAGCCGCCGACGCCGAGGGGGTCGCCGTGACCGTCGTGCAGGTATCGGACGCTCTGGTCGGCGGTGCAGATCAGTGGTGGGGGGTGCGCCCGGGCGGTCCAGGTCAGAGTGCCGTCGGCGGGGTCCAGCACGGCGACGCAGACCGTTGCGGCCCGGGTGGAGGCGGCGGTGGCGGCGAACCGGTCGAGCCGGTCGACCGCGTCGGCGAGCCCTTGGCCGGATTGCAGAGCTTCGCGCAGGATGGTTCGCAGCTGAGCCATCGCGGCCGCTGCGGCCGCGCCGTGACCGACGACGTCGCCGACGACCAGCGCGACCTTGCCCGAGCCGACCGCGACGGCGTCGAACCAGTCCCCGCCGGCTTGCAGTTCGGTGCTCGCGACAACGTACTGTGCGGCCAGCCGCGCTTGCGGTAACACGGGCAGCGCATCGGGAAGCAGGTTGCGCTGCAGGTCCAGCACGATCTGCTCGGCCCGGGCGAGTCGCTGCTCGGCACCGGCGGCCCTGGCCTCGGCGGTGCGCTGGGCGAGGACTTCCTCGGTGACGTCGGAGCCCCAGGTGATGATGCCTCGCATCCGGCCGTCAGGATAGCGCCAGGGGTTGACGACCAGGTTGATGAAGATCTCCGAATCGGGATCGGACGGGTCGATGTTCAACCGCCACGCGGACGCGTTGAACGGCTTGCCCTCGGCGAAGACCCGGTAGTAGTTCTCCAGCAGTTCCTGCCCGACCATGGTGAAGGCGAAATCCGCCACCGGTTTACCGACCGGTTCCGGCTTCCCGTAGGCAGCGCGGGACGCGGCATTGGTCGCCACGACGATCAGGTCCGGTCCTTCACAAGCGGCGAAGAACAGCGGCAGCTCGTCGAGGCTCTCCAGTACGTCCTTCGGCTCGCCCACCTGCCGGACGAGCTCGTCCCAGGTTCGGGCTGGAACGCCGTTGTCATTGGCCATTCACCGAGGGTAGATCGAGCCGTCGGTGCCGGCGCGTTCGGCGCGGCCGCGGGCGTGGTCCAGACTGATGCGCATGGCGGGTAGGTACCAGGGAGTCGTCGTCGGCTCGTCGCTCGGCGGGATCGAGGCCTTGCAGTTGGTGCTCGGGCGTGTGCAGCGTCTGATCGGCGTGCCGATCGTCGTCGCGCACCACATCGGCCCGTCGGTGTCCCGTCTCGAGAAGGTGCTCGGCCGGACGTCTCGCCTGCCAGTGAGGTGGGCCACGGACGGCGGGCCGGTCGAGCCGAACGTGGTGCACCTGTGCCCGCCGCGGTCACTGGTGCGGTGGGAACCGGACGGCACCTTCACCGTCCGCAGGCACGAGGGCGGGTCGTCGCTCGGGCTGGTTGATGAGCTTTTCTCCTCGGCCGCAGACGCGTTGGGTCACCATCTGCTGGCGGTCGTGCTCACCGGGGCCGGCAGCGACGGCACCGCGGGGGCCCGGGTGGTGCGCGACGCAGGTGGCACCGTGGTTGCCGAGGACGAGGAGACCGCGACGGCGAGCGGTATGCCGGGTTCAGTCGTCCGGGCCGGTCTCGCCGACCTCGTCCTGCCCCTCGCGGAGATTCCCGGAATGCTCGACCGGGTGATCGGGCTGGGCCGGTCCCTGCCGCTTCCCGAGCTCCTGGCCGCCGAGGCGGTGTTCGCCGCGGGCGGCGAGATGGGCGCACTGATGGCGGCGACCGACTGGGCGCGCTCGGCCCTGGGCCCGGTCGAGCGCTGGTCGCCGGTGCTGCGTTCGACGCTGGCCATGGCACTCGGCAGCGACCTGGCCATGTGCGTGTTGTGGGGCCGTGACCTCGTGCTGCTCTACAACGACGCCTACCGCGACATCATCGGCGGCAAGCACCCGACGGTGCTGGGCCGCTCTGCAGCGTCAGCTTTCCCCGAGACCGCACACCTGAACGACCCCCTGTTCCAGCGGATCCGCGACACCGGGCGCGGCCTGCTCCAGCGTGACCAGCCCACTCCCTACATGCGCGACGGCGAGCTGGAGGAGGCGTTCTTCACCTTCAGCTACAGCCCCCTCTACGAAGGATCGGAGATCGTCGGTCTGCTGGCCACCGTCGTCGACACCACGCACCAGGTGCAGGCCGGCCGACGGCTGCGCGTGCTGCACCGGCTGGCGACCGGCGGTCTCGACGACGGGGACGCGGAGTCGGCGGTGTGCGACCGGGTCGCGGCGGTGCTGGCCGACGACCCCGAGGACGTGCCGTTCGCGCTGCTGTACCTGGTGGACCGCGTCGGTGCCGAGCTGCACCTGGCGGCGGCAGTCGGCCTGGAGCCGGGCAGTGTCGCCGCCCCGCGCCGGATGTCGGTGTCCGAGGCGACGGCATGGCCGATCTCCGCTGTGGTGCGGCGGGCCGAGCCCCGCGTGGTGGACGGGCTGCCTGACGGGTTTCGCGGCCTCGTGTGCGGGCCCTATCCGGAACAGCCCACCAAGGCGCTCGTGCTGCCGGCCGGCCGGCACTCGGACGGCTCCACCGCGGCCGTGGTCGTTCTCGGGGCCAGCGCCCGGATCCCGCTCGCCGTGGCGTACCGATCGTTCTTCGAGCTCGTCGCCGAGCAGGTGGGCGCGTCCCTGACCGCTGCCCGGCGTCGTCAGGAGGCCCGCGAGCGGATCGCCGCACTCACGGCGTTGGACCGGGACAAGACCGAGTTCTTCGCCGGCGTCAGTCACGAATTCCGCACTCCGTTGACCTTGACCCTCGGCCCGCTCGAGCAGCTGCTCGACACCCCGGTCGCGGACCTGCGGCCCGACGAGGTGCACACCGCGGTCCGGGTTGCGCACCGCAACGCGCTGCGCCTGCTCAGGCTCGTCAACACCCTCCTGGAGTTCGCGCAGCTCGAACAGGGCCGCCGGCGGCTGCGGCTGGAGGACGTCGACCTGGCCGCACTCACCACCGACCTTGCCGGGGTGTTCCGGTCCGCGGTCGAGAAGGCCGGACTGGAGCTGGTGGTGGACTGTCCTCCGCTTCCGCGGACGGTAACCGTCGACCCGGAGATGTGGGAACGCATCGTCCTCAACCTGATCTCCAACGCGCTCAAGCACACCTTCACCGGGTCGATCACCGTCGCTCTGCGACCACTTCCGAATCACGTCGAGCTCGAGGTCGCCGACACCGGCATCGGCATCGCCGACGACCAGCTGCCGCTGCTGTTCACCCGCTTCCACCGGGTCCGCGGGGCACGAGCCCGCAGCCATGAAGGGTCGGGGCTCGGGTTGGCGCTGGTGCAGCAGCTCGCCCGCCTGCATCGCGGCACGGTCCGGGTGCGGAGCACACTCGGGGTGGGCAGTCGGTTCACCGTCTGGTTGCCGCTGAACCAGCGGCGGCCGGCCGACCCGACCACCGACGATCACCCGGAAGCCCGAAACGAGCATCGGCGCGCCTTCGCGGAGGAGGCGGAGCTGTGGCTCAACGGGCACGACCTGCCGGCGGGCATCCAGGATGCCGCGCCGCCCGCACCCGGACTGCCCGGCCGTAAACCCACGGTGTTGCTGGTCGACGACAACCCGGACATGCGCGACTACGTGCGGCGGCTCCTCTCCGACCGCTACGAGGTGACCGCGGTCGCCGACGGCCGGCAGGCGCTGGACGCGCTCGTCGAGCGGGGCTTCGACCTCGTGCTCAGCGACGTGATGATGCCCGAGCTGGACGGGCTGGCCCTGCTTGCCCGGATCCGTACGGACCCCCGGCACCGCGCGACGCCGGTGATCTTGCTGACCGCGCTGGCCGATCCGGGCTCGACCGTCGCCGGGCTGGCGGCCGGCGCGCACGACTACATCGTCAAGCCGTTCACCGCGCGGGAACTGATCGCACGAGTGGAGGCCCAGCTCGCCCTGGCCAGGCTGCGCGCGGACCCCGGGCGAGGCACCTCATCGTGAGCCTGGGATCCGCGCCATCGGCTGACGCGCCATGTGATCGACCTGGGCATGCATAAGGGCTCTCGTCGGGGGGTAGCCGGGCGCGGACGGCAGACGATCGTGGCCTGTAGGCGCAGTGGCCCAGGCGGGCGGATGGGGGATCACCAGTGACCACGACTGTGCGGGATTTCTTGGCGGAACATCGGGATGCCGTGGTTGCCGAACTGGCGGAGTGGATCCGGATTCCGTCGGTCGCCGGAGTGCCGGAGCATCTGGTCGATCTGCAGCGGTCGGCGAATTGGCTGGCGGCTGCGTTGCGTGAGACGGGCTTTCCGTCGGTGGAGGTGTGGGACACCGAGGACGGCCCTGCGGTGTACGCCGAGTGGTGCGCCGCGCCGGATGCCCCCACGGTGCTGATCTACAGCCACCATGACGTACGTGCCGCGAAGGACGAGGAGTGGGACGAGACCGCGCCGTTCGACCCGAAGGTCCGTGACGGATACCTGTACGGGCGTGGCGCGTCGGACGCCAAGGGCCAGGCTCTCGCGCACGTGTGGGGTGTGCGGGCGCATCTGGCTGCTACCGGCCGCGCCGATCCCGCTGTGAATATCAAGGTGCTGGTGGAGGGTGAGGAGGAGACTGGTTCGGCGCACCTGCGGCAGTTGCTGGAGGACAACCGTGAGCGGGTCGGCGCCGATCTGATCGTCTTCTCGGACACACTGCTGTGGCGGGCCGATCATCCGGCGGTGTGCGTCAGCATGCGCGGCACGATGCTGGCGAAGCTGGAGATCCTGGGGCCCCTGCAGGACGTGCACAGCGGGGCGGTGTCCGGGCCGGCACCCAATCCGGTGCTCGAGATGAGCCGGCTGCTCGCTCAGCTGCACGACGACAAGGGCCGGATCGCCGTGCCCGGTTTCTACGACAGTGTGGTCGAGCCGTCGCAGCGGTTCCGCGACGAGCTGGCCGCGTTGCCGTACAGCGACGCCGACTGGCTGGAGCGGTCCCGGACCCGCAGCGTGGGCGGCGAGGCCGGGTACACGGTGCTGGAACGGCTGTGGACGCGTCCCGCGATCGAGGTGACCAGCATGATCAGCGGTGACCCGATCGGGCCGTCGCGGGCGGCGGTGCCGTCGCTGGCCACGGCGGATCTGAGCATCCGGTACGTCTGCGATCAGACCGGGGCCGAGATCGCGGAACAACTGCGGCAGTGGGTTGCCGGCACCGTCAGTGAGCGGTTCGACCACCGGCTCACCGTGTCCCCGGAGACCGCGCAGGACCCCTACCGCACACCTGACGATCTGCCCGCGGTCGCCGTTCTGGCGGAGGCCATGCAGGAAGGCTTCGGGCGTGCCGCGGGCCGGATGGGCAACGCCGGCGGTGGCCCGGCGGTATGGCTCACAGAGAGGGTCGGCGCGCCGGTGGTGTACTTCGGCACCGGTCTGCCGGAGGACCACTGGCACGACAGCAACGAACGGGTCTCGATCGACGTGCTGCTCGCCGGTGCCGCGACCCTGGCGGCGTTCTGGGACCGGCTTCCGTCAGCGTGACCCTGTGGCGCGTCCAGGAAGCACCGGGGACGGGCTGGCTCCGGCCGGCGCCCCGGCCGGGACGACAACCATTACAGTCGCATTCGTGAGCGCAGATCAGGGTCTTGTCCGGGTGTCCGATTCGTTCGGCGTGCGCCGAACCCGAGCCGGATCGATCCTCGCGGATGACGGGACGAACTATCAGGTCAAGTGGGATGACACCGGTGAGGAAGAGCTTGTCCCACGGGGCGCCGGCGTTCACGTCGCGACGAGGGGTTCGCTGCGTTTCCTGGCTCTGTCCGACTCCCGGTTGTTCCACGCCGTCTTCGCCCAAGAGCCCCTCGCGGTGGTTCTTCACCTGTTGGCCGAGTCGTCGGTCCCGCTGAAGGTGCGAGAGATCCGGGAGCGTCTGGCCGAGCTCGGTCTCCGGAACGAGACCTGGGCCCGGCACGGGCCCCGCGCGCTGGCGGTTCTGCCCAAGTGGCCAAATGTCGTCCGACGGCAGAAGGGCGACACTCTGGCCTACACCTGGGTGGGAGACGACCTTCCCGAACTCCCGTCGGAGGCCGAGCCTGACCCGGAGCCGGCACCTACGCCCGCGCCTGTGTCGAAGCCCGCTCCTTCTCCCGCCAAGCCGGTCGCGGCTGCGACACCGGCCGAGCCGGCGGTGCCGTCCGCCGAGCGCCTTCGGCGCCAGATGAGCGCCGCGCGGAGCCTCGGCGAGGTCGCTCGCCTGCTCACGCTCCCGAGAGAGTTCGTGGCTGAGTTGTCACCGGAGGTGGTCGCTTCCGCGCTCCGCCGGGTCGCCGCTGAGGATCGGCTGGTCGCGGGTTGGCTCGACGCCCTGACCGCCTCCGGGCCGATCGGTGCCCTGACCGAGGAACTGGCGACGGCCCGGGCGGCGAACGCCGCACTCCAGAGCCGGGTCGATGAGCTGGAGGAGTGGTGGACGGCCCTCGAGCAGAGCACCGATCCGGGCACCGCAACCCGTCAGCCGGACAGCTGAGGAGTTTCCGGTGCGCCGGCTCGGAAGTGCGCATGCCATGGCGAGCAAGAACCTTTGGCTCGCCGGAACCCACGACGGGGCCCGCAACTCCGGGTTACCGCACCGGTGCCTCGTCGGTGTAGCCGGTCCGCAGCAGGATCGTGTAGCGGGTCAGTTCGCCGGCCGTCCGGTCCTCCTCGGCCAGCGCCTGGCCGGTGCGGGGGTCGATGATCAGCGAGGTCTGGCCGGCCTTGCCGTTGTCGCCGGTGCGCGTGCAGGCGACCGCCAGGCCGGGGCGGCCCCGCCGGTCGGTGGCCGGACCGAGCAGGGTGACACCCTTGACGTCGGCGAGCATCCGGTACGCGGCGGCCCGCACCCCGGGCGGGACCGGTAGGTCGAAGGCGAGGTGCCGCCCGCTCCAGAAGAGCGCGTAGTCGGTCTGCTCGGCCATGCCGACGTCCTTGAAGAGCTTCAGCAGCCACCTGCGCAGCGCCGCCGGATCGGTCGGCAAAGCCTCGAGCTGCGCGGCGGTCAGTGACGTGCCGCCGAGCGGATAGGTCCGGCTCCGGTTCGGGTGGTCGATGTCGCGGCGCGTCCGCGGGCCGGCCGCGCCTTCGACGGCCACACCCCCGTCGGTCCACCGGGTGGGGGAGCCGTCGGCCTGCCAGGCGGCCCGGTCCGCGGCGGTGACCGGGGTGGCGGCGAGCCGCTGGAAGAACACCTGGCTGGTGTCGGCGGCCCGGGTCGCCTGCCACTGCTCGTCCTGGAGACGGAGCAGCATGTGGTACGGCCGTTTCGCGGGACCGAGCTGACGGAGCTCGCCGTGTTCCCGGACGACCAGCCAGTACCGCCCGTCGTCGGCGGCGGCGGACCGCTCGGCGGCGACCAGGAGGAGGTCGCGGGCAGTCTTCGGCGCGGCCCCGTCCGGGCCGGTCGGGGAGGGCGCCGGCGGACCGGACTGGCCGAGGACCAGCACGCCGGCCACCGCGGCCGCGGCCGCCGGGGCCAGGCCGGTCAGCACCAGCCGGCGAGTGGCGGGGCGCGACCGTACCGTCGCCACGCGGCGGTTCTTCAGTACGTCGTCCAGGACGCGCTGGCCGCCGCTGCTCTGCGCCCATCCGGCGGGGGGCTCGGGGCGCGCCGCCCGGACCATTTCGTCGATGTTCATGGGTTCTCCTCACACTGCCAACGGGTTGCGGGTGGGCTTGGGCGCGGTCGATTCGTAGGCCGCCCGGAACCGATTGCGGGCGCGGTGCAGGCGCACCAGATAGGTGGGCCGTGAGATGCCCAGCACTTTGGCGGCCTCAGCCGGGCTCAGGTCGAACCAGATCCCGGTGATCAGCACCTCGCGATCCGCCTCGCGCAGTGCCGCCAGCGCCCGGTGTACGTGATCGCGCAGGGCGACGTCGTCGTCGAGCCGGCCGCCGCCGACCGGCTCCCGGGCGATCCGACCCTCGACCGCCGTCGACGCGGCGCTCTGCCGGTGCCGGGACAGCACCACCTTGCGGGCGACGCCGAAAAGCCACGCCCGCTCCTCACCCGTACGGATCCGGTCGAGCGACCGCCATGCGACGAGGAAGACCTCGCCCACCACGTCTGGGGCGTCCTGGCGGCCGACCCGCCACGAGGCGTACGCGTGGATGTCGTCGGCATGTCGCCGGAAGAGTTCCGTTACCCGTGCCTCGGGATCTTGCATGGCACCTCCGCAAGTAGCTCACTTGGACAGCGGGTACTTGTCGGCGCGGGTGCCGCGGATTACATCGGCAGCAAAGATCGATGCTCGGCCGGGCTCGTGGGGCGCGACCGCGTCTTGAGGTTGTGTTGTACCGAGGCCGACGAATCGGCGAGGTAAACGGACCGGCCGATGCTGCCGTCGCCAGCGAGGCCGCGGTGGTGGATCAGGCGGTCTTGCCGAGGACCTGGGCCACGACCGATCGGAGCCAGCGGTCGGCCTCGGCCGCCGACGGTGGGCCGGCTGCGTGCCGGGCTGCGACATAGAGGTCGGGCCGCACCAGCAGGACCCCGTCGTCGGCGATCTCCGACAGTTCGGCCCACGTTCCGTACGGGTCCTCGAGCTCCTGGCCGGGCCCGATCGAGACGACGGTGATGGGCAGACCGGTCTCCGTGGTGAGTGCGGCCGCCGCGTCGATCCACGCCTGGCCACCGACGCCGGTCCACACGCTGAACGCCCCGTGCCCACCCAGATCCAGCGTGGACACCCGGTGGCCCGCGCGGGTCACCCAGGTGTGCGGCAGCTTGGCCCCCGGCCAGGTGGTCGGCTGAGCGTACAGCTCGTGGTCGCGGGTGAACTCCGGCATCGGGGTGCCGTCCTTGACGACCGCAGCCGAGGCGTACCGGTGGTTGTGTTCGACGCCGTGCGCGTTGAACTCGTACGACTTGTAGGCGATGGCCTCACGCAAAGCCTGCCGGAGCTTCGCGCCTTCCGCGCCGGGCTCTTTGCGCTTGGCCAGCTGCCGCTCCAGCACATCCCCGTCGGTGGTGTCCTCGACGCCGAGCGCGGTCAGGATGCGGCCGGTATCGGCGATGCTCTGGTTGGCCCGTTCGACGATCTGACGGGCGACCGGTGCCCGTTCGGCGTCGTAGGAGTCGAGCAGCGCCGGTTCGGCCCGGCCTTGGACCACGTGGTGCAGCTTCCAGGCCAGGTTGTACGCGTCCTGGATCGAGGTGTTGGAGCCCAGCCCGTTGGTCGGCGGGTGCCGGTGCACCGCGTCACCGGCACAGAACACCCGGCCGGCGGCGATCGTGGTGGCGTAGTGATGGTTCACGGTCCACGGCGAGGTCGACGTCACCCGCATGGTGAAATCGTCGGTGCCGACCAGCTTGACCGCCAGCTCACGGACGAACTCGTCGGTGAACTGGGGCGGACCGGCAGCGGCCTCGTAGCCCCACATCAGCATCCACTCGGTCCACGGCTTGATCATCCGGAGGACGCCGAGCCCGACTCCCTCCTTCTCGGCACCGGGCTGCACCATCCAGTACAGGACCGACGGCCGGTGGGCGACGAAGCGGCTCAGGTCGGCCTCGAAGATGATGCCCAGCGCGCCGCCGACCGCGCCGGGGCCTTCGAACGGCAGGCCGAGGTCGGCGGCCACCTTACTGCGGGCGCCGTCCGCACCGACCAAGTACTTCGAGCGGACGGTGTATTCGCCGCCGGTCAGCCGGTCGCGGACCGTGGTGGTCACGCCGTCGGCGTCCTGGACGTGGGAGAGGTATTCACTGTCGAATCGGACCTTGGCCCCACGGGCCTGAGCAGCCCGCATCATCACGGGTTCGGTGATGGTCTGGGGGGCGTCGAGCATGGTGCACGGGCTCTGCAGCAGGTAGTCGGCGTGCCGGACGGTGTCGGTGCCCCATGAGGACACCCGGCCGAGCTCCTCGCCGGCCAAACTTGTGCAGTACGTGGTGTTGCCCATGTTCTCCCAGGGCGTGGCCTCGCGCATCAGCTGGTCCTCGAGGCCCATGTCGCGCAACGTCTCCATGGTCCGCTGGTTGGTGATGTGCGCGCGCGGCGTGTCCGACAGGGCGCCGTACTTGGTGATCAGCAGGGTCCGGGTGCCGTAAGTGGCCAGGAACAGCGCCGTGGCCGCTCCGGCCGGGCCCGATCCGACGACGAGGACATCGGTTACCACCTGAGGAGAGTCCTGTGTCACGACGACACCTTTCGGTCAGCCCGCCGACTAGTGGACGTGACACTAGCGCTCGATCGCGAACCCGTCGCCGATAGTTCGTACAAATTTTCATGAAGTTCGTCGTCAGGCGCGGGGCTGCCGCGAGCGCCGTCAGAGGCACGTCCGGAGGCGGGCCGTCCACATGGCGGCAATTCTGCTCGCCGAAAATGTGTTACGCGCGTGCGGCCTCAATCGACGGTTTGATATGCCGGAAATCTTTTGGCAATATTTACGTGTCTCGATGGGAGCGCTCCCGGAGGCTGATCCGAAGCCGAGCGTACGTATGTGCTCCGTCCACCCCGTACGCGCGCGGAATCCTGCTTCTCACACGGAGGAAAACCCCATGACTTCTCGGACCCGTCGCCGGTTTTGGGCCGCCGGCTCGGCGATCGGCTCCCTGGTCGCCGCCGTGGCTGTCTTCGCCCTGTCCGCGCCCCCTGCGCAGGCGCTGGAGAACGGCGTCGCGCGGACGCCGCCGATGGGGTGGAACAGCTGGAACACGTTCGGATGCAATATCAATGAGACATTGATCCGGCAGATGGCGGACGCCATTGTTTCGTCCGGCCTGAGTGATCTCGGATACAAGTACGTCGTGGTGGACGACTGCTGGTTCAATCCGAATCGGGATTCGTCCGGTAATTTGCAGGGTGATCCGTCGCGGTTCCCGAGCGGGATGAAATCGCTGGGGGACTACTTGCACGGCAAGGGGCTGAAGTTCGGCCTGTACGAGGTGCCGGGCACCAAAACGTGCGCCCAGGGCACGGGTGGTTATCCGGGGTCGACCGGCAGTCAGGGTCACGAGGCGCAGGACGCCCGGCAGTTCGCCGCGTGGGGGGTGGACTACCTCAAGTACGACTACTGCTCGGGCAGCGGCACGATCAACGATCAGGTGGCCACGTTCGCGAAGATGCGCGATGCGTTGGCGGCGACCGGCCGGCCGATCGTGTACAGCATCAATCCGAACAGTTTCCACTGCTGCACGGGTCCGCAGCGGAACTGGGGCGATGTGGCCAACCTGTGGCGCACCACGGAGGACATCACCAACAAGTGGGACACCGGGAAGACCAATGGATATCCGATGGGCATCCGGAACATCGTCGACATCACTGTGCCGCTGGCCGGCAACGCCCGGCCGGGAGCGTTCAACGACCCGGACATGATGGAGGTCGGCCGGACCGGGCTGACCGACACGGAGCAGCGTAGTCATTTCGCGTTGTGGGCGATGATGGCCTCGCCGTTGATTGCGGGCAACGACATCCGGTCGATGTCCTCGGCGACGCAGACGATCCTCAAGAACGCGAACTTGATCGCGATCAACCAGGACAGCCTGGCGGTGCAGGCGACCCAGGTGTCCAACGACGGGTCCCGGCGGGTGCTGGCCAAGAAACTGGCCAACGGGGACGTCGCGGTGGCGTTGTTCAACCAGAGCGGCAGCGCCACCACGATCAGCACCACGGCCGCGGCGATCGGGTTGCCGGGCAGCTCGTTCACGCTGCGCGACGTCTGGAGCAACGCCACCGGCACCACCACCGGTGCCATCTCGGCCAGTGTTCCGTCCCACGGCACCGTCGTCTACCGGGTGAGCAAGGCCGGCACGCCGACGTCGCCTCCGCCGACGTCCGAGCCGCCGACGCCCGGCCCGTCCACGCCACCGCCGCCCGCCGGCAGCTGCCGGGTCAGTGACACGGTCACCGCCTGGAACACCGGCCTGACCAGCAACCTCACCATCACCAACACCGGTACGACGGCCATCAGCGGCTGGTCGCTGGCCTTCACGCTGCCGAGCGGCCAGACCATCACCTCCGGCTGGAACGCCACCTACTCGCCCAGCTCGGGTCACCTGACGGCCAGGAACGTCTCCTACAACGGCGATCTCGCACCGAACGCGTCCCTGACGATCGGTTTCCAGGCCGGCCACACCGGCAACGCCGCCGCCCCGACCGCGTTCACCTTGAACGGCGCCAACTGCTCAGTGGCCTGATCGCCGCGCCGCCCGGAGGCCGAGCCCGGCAGAGGCAACCACACCTCGAAAAGGAAAGCTGACAGATGAACGAAGTGCCCGTCCACCCTCGACGCCGCACCCGCGGGACCGCCCGGCTGTTGGCCGGTGGCGCGCTCGCCGTGGTGACCGTGGTGGCGTCGGCCGCCGTGGCCACCCTCGCGCACGCCGATCTCCCCGGCCCACCCGGGACGACGCTGAAGGCGGCGGCCGAGCGGAGCGGCCGGTATTTCGGCGCCGCCATGGGCCGGGACCGCCTCAACGACCAGGGCTTCCTCACGATTGCGAACCGCGAGTTCGACATGATGACGGCCGTCAACGAGATGAAGCCGGACGCGACCGAGCCCAGCCGCGGCCAGTTCAGCTTCGCCGCGGGCGACGCGATCTACAACTGGGCTGTTCAGCACGGCATGCGGTTGCGCGGGCACACGCTGGCCTGGCACGCGCAGCAACCCCGGTTCTGGAGCAGTCTCAGCGGCAGCGCCCTGCGCCAGGCCATGATCGACCACATCAACGGTGTGATGGCCCACTACAAGGGCAAACTGGCCTACTGGGACGTGGTCAACGAGGCCTTCGCCGAGAACGGCAGCCGGCGCAACTCCAACCTGCAGGCCACCGGCAACGATTGGATCGAGGCGGCCTTCCGGGCCGCCCGCGCCGCCGACCCGTCGGTCAAGCTCTGCTACAACGACTACAACATCGAGAACTGGACGTACGCCAAGACGCAGGGCGTCTACAACATGATCCGCGACTTCAAGTCCCGGGGCGTGCCGATCGACTGCGTGGGCCTGCAAACCCACTTCACCGGCGGCAGCTCACTGCCGGGCAACTTCCAGACGACCCTGTCGAGCTTCGCCGCGCTGGGCGTGGACGTGGCCCTGACCGAGGCCGACGTCACCAATGCGTCGGCCAGTCAGTACCAGGGGCTCACCCAGGCCTGCATGAACGTCCCGCGGTGCGTCGGCATCACCACCTGGGGCATCCGGGACAGCGATTCCTGGCGGGGCAGCGAGAACCCGCTGCTGTTCGACCGCAACAGTAATCCGAAGGCCGCATACTCGGCCGTCCTCAATGCCCTGAACGCCGCCTCCACCACGGTGCCCGGCACCACCACGCCGCCGAGCACACCCACCAGCCCGCCGCCGAGCACGCCGCCGGTCACCCCGCAACCGGGGGCCTGCACCGCGACCTACCGCACCACCAGCAGCTGGGACGGTGGCTTCCAGGGCGAGGTGACGGTAGCCAACAACGGCTCCGCCCCGCTCAGCGGCTGGACCGTGAGCCTGACGCTGGCTGGCGGGCAGAGCCTGGTCAACGTCTGGAACGGCGTCAACACCGGCACCAGCGGCACGGTCACCGTCCGCAACGCCGCGTACAACGGGGCTCTGGGGGCCGGCGCCTCGACCAGTTTCGGGTTCGTGGCCGGCGGAAGCAGCGGCACGGCGCCCGGAAGCATCTCCTGCACCAGTCCCTGACCGGCCGGCCTGGGTGATAAGACGCGCCGGCGACACCGTGCGACCTCAGTCGAAGTGGACGCGCATCAGCCTGCTGTCCGCCCAGTCCGCCAGGCTTGTCGGCCGGATGGTGCCGGGATCGTGGGGCTGGTTGAGGTCGTCGACGATGGCGGCGAGGACCGCCGCGCGTTCGGCCGGGTCGGTGACGGTGGTGGCGTGCGCCGGCAGGTCGGCCTTGATGCCGTTCTTCAAGTGGAAGGTGAAGGCGGGGTTCGCGCGGAGATTCGCGTTCCAGCCGGTGGGGCCGCCGCCCGCGCCGCTGCAGAGGTAGGTGGCGCTACGAGCCCGGTAGAAGAAGATCTCGATGCGGCGTGGTCGCCCGGTACGCCGCCCGGTGGTGGTGATGTCGACGATCCGTTCGCGGGTGCCGGCCGCGGGTGTGATCTCGATGGCCCGTCTGATCTCCGGCGGGAGGTGGGAAAGCGAACTCATGCGGCCTCGTTCTTCAGGGCGGGGCCGAGGAGCAGTCCGCCGTCGACGATGTGCTCGGCGCCGGTGATGAAGGCCGCGTGGGGCGAGGCCAGGAACAACAGCGTCGCTGTGATGTCGGCGGGTTGCCCGAGCCGCGGGACGGCGAACGGCTCCGGGTCGTAGAAGTCGGCGATCGGGGCGTCGGCGCCGGCCGCGGGTTCGGTGATGAAAGCGGTGGCGACGACACCGGGGTGGATGGTGTTGACGCGGATGTTGTCGCGACCCAGTTCCAGGGCGGCGGTCTGGGTGAGCCCCCGGACCGCCCACTTGCTGGCGACGTAGGGCGCATAGAAGGCGGTGCCGCCGGTGCCCATGGTGGAGGCGATGTTGACGATCGCCCCGCCGCCCGCTCGGCGCAGCGCCGGTGCGGCGGTCTTGATGCCGAGGAACGTGCCGGTGAGGTTGATGTCGAGGATGCGGGCCCACGTGGCTCGGTCGGTCGACTCGATGAGGGCCGGCGGGTTCTGCACTCCGGCGTTGTTGACCAGCACGGTGAGCGCGCCGAAAGCTTCTTCGGTCGCCGCGACGGCTGCGGCCCACGACTTCTCGTCGGCCACGTCGAGGCGTACGAAAAGCGCCTTGTCGCCCAGTTCGCCGGCGAGGGCAGCACCGCGCTCGGCGTCGATGTCACCGATGACGACGTTGGCGCCCTCGGCGTGGAAGGCGCGGACGTGGCTGGCTCCTTGCCCACCGGTACCGCCGGTGACGAGGACGGTTTGAGTAGTGAAGCGGGACATGCTGTCCTCCGGCCGCGAAGCACATGGTGAGTCGGTCGACTCACCATGAGGACGGTACGTCAGCGGCTATGGTGAGTCAACCCACTCACCTCACTATGATGACAGCATGACGACCTACCACCAGCGGGTGGCCCAGCAGAAGCGCGGGCTCATCGTGCAGGCCGCCACGCAGCTGTTCCTCGAGCTGGGCTACGACCGGGCGTCACTGGCGCGCATCGCCGAGGAAGCCGGCGTCTCGAAAGCGACCTTGTTCAAACAGTTCCCGACGAAGGCAGCCTTGTTCGACGCCATCGTCATCGACTCCTGGGCCGACAGTGATGACTCCGAGGTGCCGTCCGTGGGGGACCTGTCAGCCGGCTTGACGACGCTCGGACAGCGCTATGCGGCGCTGTTGGGCCGGCCGGGGATGGCGGACCTGTTCCGCATCGTCATCGCCGAGTTGCCCCGCTTCCCGGAGCTGGCGAAGACGCACTTCGCCGAGGGCAAGCTGCCGTACTTCGAGAAAGTTCAGACCTACCTCGTGGCCGAGCACGACGCGGGGACGGCGGACATCACGGACCCGCAAATGGCGGCCACGCAGTTCCTCGGGATGATCTCCAACTACCTGTTCTGGCCGAGGCTGGTGGTCCCGGGATGGGCAGTGACCCCGGAACAGGTGGTCACGGTGGTGGACGACGCAGTCCGCACCATGGTGGCGCGTTACGACCACCACGGAAAGCCGGTGGCGTAGGGCGGCGCCTTCGGCGGGCGCCGCCCTGGAGACTCTGGCTACTCTGCGACGCGGGTCCGGCCGGTCCAGCGGAAGGCGACGCCGAGGTCGTCCGCCAGCGAGTCGTCGCGTTCGAAGTGTTCGTAGCCGCCGTAGTGGGGGACCTTGACCTTGAGCTGTCCGGGGGTGACGACGGCCCGGCGCTGCTGTTCGGGCAATGACTCGGGGCCGCCGATGAGCGCCGCGATGGTGGCTTCTGACTCGGGCCGGGCTTCGGAGATACTCATGCGTACTCCTCCTCAGTCGAGCAGGTCGGGCTGGGCGCGCACGATGCGCTCGTACAGCGGCTGGAACTGGAACCAACCGGCTTCGTCCATTCCCGTCTGGTCATACGTGAACTTGGCGTACTCGGGGCTGATCTCGTGCACCTCGCCGGCCGCTTTCGCGGCGAGCTGGGCTTGTGCGGACCGCTCCATGGTGATGTACCAGTAGGCGGCGGAGTCGACGGACTTGCCCACCGTGAGGTGGCCGTGGTTGCGCAGGATGATGGCTTTCTTGTCGCCCAGGGTGGTGGCCAGCCGGTTGCCCTCGTCGAGGTCGACCACGACGCCGGTGTAGTCGTCGAACGACGCCTGGTCGTTGTAGAAGACCGCGGCGTCCTGCGTGAGCGGCTCGATGAACTGGTCGGTCGCGGAGAGCGCCTTGCCGTAGATGGAGTGCGCGTGCGCCGCCCCGACGACATCCGGGCGGTGCTTGTGGATGCAGGCGTGGATGACGAAGGCGGCCCGGGCGATCGGATATTTGCCCTTCAGCACGTTGCCGTCCTCGTCCACCAGCGAGAGGTCGCTGACCTTGACGTGGGCGAACGGGATGAGGAAGGGGTTGACCCAGAACAGGTGCGGGAACTCCGGGTCGCGGGCGCTGATGTGGCCGGCCACGCCTTCGTCGAAGCCGTATTCGGCGAACAGGCGCAGGGCGCCGACGAGTCGTTCCTTGCGGTAGCGGCGCTCCTCGGCGGGATCCTCGTACCCGGACGGCATCTCCGGCGAGTAGTTGGCCACCAGGACCTCGTCCGGGATGGGCTTGAGGCCGTCGATGGTGAGTTCTTCGCGGCGCGGGCTCATGAGCGCGACGCCTCGGTGACCTCGGCGGGCACCTCGTCGGTGTCGGCTTCAGCCGCCGGGGGCTGGGCCGGCACGCTCAGACCGGGGATGGAGATGTCGGGGATGTTCTTGACCGCCTCGAAACCCGCCTCGATGGCCTCGGCGAGAGTCGGCGTGACGTCGTCGTCGAAGGTGACCCGGGTGACGGAGACGGCGGCATCGGTGGGGAGGGCGTCGCCGGCGAAGGAGATGTTCGCGACGCTCTTCTCCTTGAGGGTGACGCATTCCTGCTCGGTGATTTCCCTGTGCAGGATCAGTGAGAAGTGGTGTCCCATGGCAGGCTGCTCCTTGTCGGGCCGACGACCGTTCCGCATTGACTGAGATCGTCGCGCCGGGGTACCGGGTGGGGCACCCCCTACTCGCCCTACTCTTGCCGGCGCACCGGCAGCCGGGCGGAGACAGCCGTGCCGTAGCCGGGCTCGGATTCGACGGTGAGGCTGCCGGAGTTCTGCTCGGCCCGCGTCCGCATTCCTTCCAGCCCGAAGCCGCCGGTCCAGTCGCGCCGGGGCAGCCGTTGCGGGTCGAAACCCGAGCCGTCGTCGCGGATGTCGAGGGTGACTTCGTCGTTCATGTAGCTCAGGGTGACTCCGACCCGGGACGCGCCGGCGTGTTTGGCCGCGTTCGCCAACGCTTCCTGGGTGATCCGCAGGATGGCGGCGGCGGTCTCGTCGGGCAGGTCCAGCACCGTGCCGGTGAGGGTGAACTCGGCCCGGGTGTGGTGGCGTTCGGCCCATTGGACGACCGTGCTGCGCAGGGCCTGCGGAAGGGTGTCGTGGGCCAGGCTCAGCGGGGCCAGGTTGTGCACCGACCGGCGGGCCTCGCCGAGGCTGTGCCGGGCCAGTTCGGCGGCACGGTCGTGGTGTTCCCGCGCCGCGACCGGGTCACTCGTGCCGATCACCGCCTGCAGCTGGGTGATGATGCCGGTCAGGCCCTGGGCGATGGTGTCGTGGATCTCCGCCGCCAATCGCCGGCGTTCCTCGAGCACACCCGCCTCGCGGGCCTGCAGCAACAGTTGGGCGTGCAGGCTGGCGTTCTCCTCGATCGCCGCTTCCAGGGCGGTGTTGGCCCGTTCCAGTTCGGCGATGGTGGCGGCCCGGGCCTCGGAGCGCTCCTCCTCGTTCTGGACGAAGTGGGCGATCATCGTCAGCAGCACGTTGTTGGCCAGCAGCAACCCGAAGAAGATGATCCACTGGCCGGTGTCGGAGAAGGGCAGCCCGCCGGCTTGCGCGGCCGCCATCGGCAGTGAGTGCGCGAAGGTGCCGGCCGCCTGCCAGCGCCGGCCGCGGAGCAGCACGGTGTTGTCTATGTAGCCGGTGGCCACATAGAACGCGAAGAACGGGTTCAGCGCGGTGAGCACCGCACTGATCAGCCAGCGGAGCGCGAAGTAGGTGGCCGAGGCGGTGTCCGGGCCTGTCCGGAAGCGACGGGCCCGGTCCCACCACAGTTGCAGGACGACGGCCGCGACGATCACCGCGACGGTGATCAGGCGCTGGTCCGTACCGGGGGTCAGGTCGAGTTGTGACGACGCCAGCAGGACGCTGGTGGCCAGCAGGTAGTAGGGGTGCCACCTGAGGGCGAGCTCCCACCGGCGGTCGAGCTTGGTGCCTGGGTTCGTCACGCCCTCAGTCTGCATCACCGTCCTGTTACTCCCATCGGAACCAGCGGATGGCGGCGGCCGAGGTGACCACGGCCCACACGGCCAGCACAGCCAGGAACTTCCAGTCGGGCCAGTCGCCCGCCGCGGCCTGGCCGAGCGCGTTGGCCGCGGCCCCGAACGGGGTGAACTCGACCACGTTGCCCAGTGATTCCGGCATGGCCCGGACCGGGATCCACAGGCCGGTGCAGAACAGTGCCGGGAAGTACACCGCCACGCCGATGCCGGTGGCGTGCCGGGCGGCCTTGGCCACGGCGGCGACCAGGGCGCCGATGGCGAGACTGGCCGCCCCGGCCAGCAGCAGCGCCAGCACGTAGCCGAAGACTTGGCGGGGCAGGGCCACGTCGAACACGAGCCAGCCCACGATCAGGCAGAGCACCGCGGTGACCAGCGCCATCACGCCGTTCAGCCACATCTGCGTGAACAGCAGGGTGGACGGCCGGACCGGGGTGGTCGACATGCGCCGCAGGATGCCGAGCTCGCGGTAGCTGGTCAGGATCGGTGGGAAGATCAGCAGTGCCGCCGTGATGAGCGAGATCAGCACCACCACCGGCACGTACAAGTCGATGACCCGCAGGCCGTCGAGGTCCGGGTTGACCTCGCGGAACGACGGCACCAGACCGAGGATCACCAGCAGTAGCGGCGGGAAGACGATCGACAGCAGCACGTTGGAGATGTCCCGGCCGTACAGCCGGATCTCCGAGCGCAGGACGGCGGAGCGGGCCGAGGGGCCGCCGGGCGGGGCGGGCGGCGCGATGGTGGTCACCTGGTCAGACATGTCATTCTCCAGTCGGGGTGGTCGTCACGCCTTGGTCAGATCGAGGAAGGCGTCGTCCAACGTGGCGTCGGTGACCCGGAACTGGTGGGTCAGGATGTGGGCCTGGGCGAGCAGCGAGATGACCGCGTTGACGGTTTCCTCGGTGCCGCGCAGCGTGATCCGGGCGTCCTGGCGTTCGATCGTCGCCAACCCGGGCAGCGCGGCCAGGATCTCCTGGTCGATCGGCTGCGACGGCGTGAAGGAGATGACCGTGGATGTCGACGACTTGCCGATCAGTCCGGCCGGGGTGTCCAGCGCGCTGATCTTCCCCTTGTCGACCAGGGCGATCCGGTTGCAGAGCCGCTGCGCCTCCTCCATGAAGTGGGTGACCAGGAGGACGGCTACGCCGCTGTCACGGACGTCTTCGATCAGCGACCAGGTGTCACGCCGGGCGCGCGGGTCGAGCCCGGTGGTCAGCTCGTCGAGCACCACGACGCGCGGCGAGCCGATCAGCGCGAGCGCGATGAAGAGCCGCTGCTTCTGCCCGCCGGACAGCTTGCCGAACCGGGTGGTGAGCTTGGCCGTCAGGCCGAGCCGCTCGGCCAGCGGCCGCCAGTCGAGCGGACGGGTGTAGAAGGAGGAGTACAGCTCCAGCGCCTCGCGCACGGTGAGCTTGGCCTGCAGGGCACTCTCCTGCAGCTGAACGCCCAGCACGTGAGTGACTTCGGTGTGATCGGCGACCGGGTCGAGCCCGGCTACGCGGATCTGGCCGGAGTCGGGCACCCGCAGGCCTTCGATGCACTCGACGGTGGTGGTCTTGCCGGCGCCGTTCGGGCCGAGGATCCCGAAGACTTCACCCTCCTCGACGCTGAAGGAGACGCCGTCGACCACGGTCCGACCGCCGTACGCTTTGCGGAGCTCGCTGACTTCGATGACCGGCCCGCGGGTGGTCCGGGGTGTTCTCGTTGTGGTCATGGGAAAAGCTTCCCGTTCGTACCACCCGTCCCACATCGCCCATCGCGCTCGACGCAAAATCAATCAATCGGATGATCGCGGTACGACCCCTCACCCGTTCCGGGCGGCCTCGCCGGCCAGTTTGCGGCGGTCGATCTTGCGGTTCGCGTTCAGCGGGAACTCGGGCAGATGCCGGTACGCCTTCGGCAGCATCGCCTCGGGCAGCCTCGTGGACAGTTCGCGGCGCAGCACGGCCGGGTGCACCCGGTCACCGGTGTAGTAGACGAGCAGTTCCAGCCCACCGCTCGGGGCCGGGCGGGTCACGGTCGCCGCGTTGGTCACTCCAGGGCACTGCCGGACGGCGTGGTCCACCTCGGCCAGTTCGACGCGAAAGCCTTGGATCTGTACCTGGGAGTCGATCCGGCCGAGGTAGAGCAGCTCGCCGTCGTCGAGGAGCCGTACGCGGTCACCGGTGCGGTACCAGCGGCGGCCGTCCCGCTCGAAGAAGCGCCCGGCGTCGTCTTCCGGGTCCAGGTAGCCGGGGGTCAGCTGGGGTCCGCTGACGCACAGTTCGCCTTCGCGGGCCGAGGTGCCCTGCGCGTCGCGGCCGCTGTCGAGGAAGATCTCGTGGCCGGCGTGGATCCGTCCGATCGGCACCACGCCGTTGACCGCCAGGGCCGCCGACGTGCCCGGCGACCAGCGGTGCCCGGAGACGGTGATGGTCAGCTCGGTCGGCCCGTAGAGGTTCTCGACCTGCGACCGGGGTGCGGCGGCCTGCCAGTCCGCGGCGTCCGCGCAGAGCAGCGCCTCGCCGGCGAAGAAGCTCCACCGCAGCGACGGCATCGAGCCCGGCGGCAGGCCGCCCATCTGCCGGGTGAGCGCGATGCCGCTGGGCACCGAGAACCACACCGTCATCCGCCGCTCGGCGACGAACGCGGGCAGGTCCCGGTGCGCCGCCGGCGGAACGGGATGGACGGCCGCGCCGTGTCCCCACGCGCAGAACAGCTCGAACATCGCGCAGTCGAAGCTCAGCCCGAAATACTGCGAGAACACGTCGTCCGGGGCGAAGTCGTAGCGCGCGTCGAGCAGGCCGAAGTAGTGCTGGTTGGCGGCGTGGGTCACCGGAACCCCTTTGGGGCGACCGGTCGAGCCGGAGGTGAACAGCACGTAGGCCACATCGGAGGGGCGGACCACGGCCGGCGCGTTCAGGGGGGCGCCTTCCGGCAGCACCGGCAGGTCCAGCTCGGTCCGCGCCAGGGCCGCCCGGCCGGTGTCGTCGGCGACGACCGCCCCGGCCCCGGCGGCGCTCAGCATCGACCGGGTACGTTCGGCGGGGAAGCGGGGGTTCAACGGCACCACCGTCGCCCCGGCGTAGAGGGCGGCCAGGATCCCGGCGTACGCGGTCACGCCCTTGTCGGCCAGGACGGCGACCACCGGTGAGCCGTCGGCGGCCAGCGCACCGGCCCGGCGCAGGGCCAGCGCGTGCAGCGCCTCGTACGTCAGGCTCTCGCCGTCCGCACACAGCGCGGTCCGGTGCGGCGACCGGGCGAGGCCGCGGAGGAACCGCTCGTGCAGGCCGGGTGCGGCGATGGGTGTCTCGGTCATTCCGGCCTCCGCGATGAATGGGGTGACTAGGGGTGGCTGGCAGGTGCGGGACAGCGATTACGGTGACCGCAGCAGTGCGAATCGAAAGAACCGGAATGGGGATTTCCGATGTGGGACGAGCCGTTCGAGCAATTGCTTCGTAAGCATCTTTCACTGATGGAGGCGGACGACGTGCTCGCGGCCGACACCCAGCTGCGAGATTTCGGCCTCGACTCGCTGGGCGTGGTCGAGTTGCTCTCCTCGCTGGAGCGGACGTACGACGTGCGCTTCGTCGACGACGCGCTGCACATCGACAACTTCGCCACGCCGCAGGTTCTCTGGAGCACGCTGTCCACGATGCGCTGACCCGTCAGGCGATCACCGAGCGGCGGCGCGGCCGCATCGCGGTGTCCGGCTTCACGGCGACCACCTCGAACGCGTTCGTCATGATCTCGACCCGGCCCCACAGCCGGTCCTGCCCGGCGACGATCACCCGCCGGACGCCGAGCCCGCGGAGCGTGTCGACGACCGCGGGCCAGCGCACCGGCCGGGTGGCCGCGTCCAGCAGCAGGGTCCGGATCCCGTCCGCCGTCGTCACCAGCGACCCGTCGTGGTCGGACACCACCGGCGTGTGCGGGTCGGTGAAGGTCAGGCCGGCCACCGGCTCGGCCGCCATCTCGTCGCGGAACGCCTGGAACGCCGGCGAGTGCATCGGTGGCCGCATGACGTAGAGGGGCAGGCCGCCGGCCGCTCGGAGCCGGCGTTGCAGCTGGTCCAGCCCGTGCTCGCGGATCGACAGCAGGTAGAAGTCGTGATCGACCTGGCAGGACACCTCGTTCCATTCGCCTCGCGCGTCGAGTTCGGCGCGGATCTCGGCGAGCCGGTCGGCCGGCACCCGGGCGAACGACTGGGTGACGATGTCGCGGTGCTCGCGGGCGAAGTAGGCGTTCGCCCGGCGCCCCCACTCGGCGGTCAGCCGCACGGCGTCCGCGAACGACAGCGCCCCGGCCTGCACCGCGGCGGCCACGCCGCCCAGGCTGGCGCCCGCGTACGCGACCGGCGGCTCACCGTCCTCGGTCACCCCGCGGGCCAGCGCCACGCAGCCGGTGAGGAACGTGATCCGGGCCGGTTCGGGGAAGGCACCCTCGTCGCCGCGGGACTCCGCCTCGCGGTACCGGTCGATCAGGGGGTAGCCCAGCACCTGGTCCGCCTCGGCCACCAGCCCGCGGGCCACCGGATGGGTCGTCAGGTAACGCGCCGAGTCGTCCAGGCGCATCGGGCCGATTCCGGGAAAGATCAGAGCCGACATTCTGCCCGCCTTTTCTGGGGACGTCTCGAGGCATTCCTGTTCGCAAATAGTGTGGTTATCGCCCGGGTGTCGCCAGAACCCCTAGCGCCTCCTAACCGGGCGGTCGTTCTTGTGAAGCGTGAATGCGCTCTGTTAGAACCGATCGCATCGAGTCGAAAGGGTGGCGGATGAGCTCGAATGGATCGCTTCCGCCCCGCGCGCACGCCTCCGTGGACAATCTCCGGACGTATCTGCTCGCGGGTGCAGACAGTGCCCCCCACCGGCCCGCCGTGGTCCAACCGGCGCCGGACGGCGGCCTGGAGACCATCACCTACGGCGAGCTGGTGGACCGGACCGACCGCTGCGCCGGCGCGCTGGACGCGCTCGGGCTCGACGTCGGCGACCGGGTCGTCGTGGAGTCCGACACCAGCGCCGACGCGGTGGCCACCATCCTCGCCTGCGCGACGCTGGGGCTGCCGTTCATCCCGGTCAGTCCGGGGCTGCCGGACGAGCGGCTGCGGGCGATCCTCGCCGGCGCCGAGCCCGCGCTGTACCTGCAGGGGCCGGACGGCCGCCGCACCGGTGTCGACGCCCCGATCGGCACCGGCCGCTTCGGCCCGGACGGTCTGCGCACGGAACGCGCCCCCGCGGCCCGGGGGCCGCGCCGCCGCCGCGTGGTGACCGCCGTGGACACCGCGTACATCATTTTCACGTCCGGCACCACGGGCCGGCCCAAGGGCGTCGCCATGAGCCACCGCGGGGTCGTCTCGTTCCTGCGCGGTGTGCGCACCTTCGACTTGCTCACCGCGGACGACCGGGTGGCCGGCACCGCCCCCTTGCAGTTCGACTTCGCCCTGTTCGACATCGGGTTCGCGCTGAGCCACGGCGCGACGCTGGTGCCGGTGCCGCGGGCCCGGCTCACCTGGCCGCGCCGCTTCCTGGGCTTCCTGCGGGACGCCGAGGTGACGCACGTCGACGCCGTGCCGTCGCTGTGGCGGCCGGTGCTGCGCCACGAACCCGAGATGCTGACCGAGCTGACCGACGTGCGCGGCGTGCTCTTCTCGGGCGAGGCCTTCCCGCCGCACGAGCTTCGCAGCCTCCAGGGTGCGCTGCCCAAGGCGCGGTTCCTCAACCTGTACGGGCCGACCGAGGTGATGGCCATCTCCGTCACCGAGCTGCCGAATCCGTTGCCGCCGGAAGCCGAACGTCTGTCGATCGGCTCCGCCGTGCCGGGCGCCGAGATGACGCTGATCGGGCCGGACGGGCGGGTGGTGGACGAGCCCGGCGTGGTCGGCGAGATCTACCTGCGCGGCCCGTCGCTGTTCACCGGCTACTGGAACGACCCGGAGACCACCCGCAGGGCTCTGGTGCCCGACCCGCTCGACCCCGCATCGGGGCGGCTGGTGCTCAGGACCGGCGACCTCGCCTCGCCCGGGCCGGACGGTGCCCTGTACTTCCACGGCCGCGCCGATTCGCAGGTGCAGATCCGCGGCAACCGGGTCGAGCTCGGTGAGGTGGAGCTCCGCGTGGCCGAGTTCCCCGGGGTGACCGGCGCGATCGCGGCCGTCCTGCCGCACGACGACGAGCCGCGGCTGCACGTCTTCGTCACCCGGGCGGCCGGCGGCCCCGTCCCGGACGCCAAGAACGTCGCCGATTTCGTCCGGGCCGTGCTGCCCGCCTACATGGTTCCGTCGCACGTGCACGTGGTGGAGGCCTTCCCGCTGACCGCCAACGGCAAGGTCGACCGGGCCGCGCTGCACGCCTTCGCCTGATCACCCCTGCGCTGCCGAGGAGTACGCCCATGATCGAGGACTCCAGAGCCGGGATGCTGGAACTGGTGCTGGCCCAGGCCGGTGCGGTGCTGCACGCCGCCGACCTCGGCACGACCGCCGGGGTGGTCGCCGACCGCCCGTTCCAGGCCGCCGGTCTGGACTCGCTGGGCCTGGTCCAGCTGCAGCGGCGGCTCAGCGCCGAGCTGGGCGTCGACCTGCCGGTCACAGTCGGCTTCGACCACGCCACGCCGGCGGCCCTGGCCGATCATCTGGTACGCCTGCTGCACGGCGCTGACGGTTCCGGCGACGACACCGGGCCCGCCGAGGCGCCGCGGGCGTTCGACGAGCCGATCGCCATCCTCGGCATCGGTTGCCGCTACCCGGGCGGGGTGGCCTCACCCGAGGATCTGTGGCGCCTGCTCGACGACGGCACCCACACCATCGCGGATTTCCCGGCCGACCGGGGCTGGGACCTCGACCGCCTCTACGACCCGGATCCGGCGACCGCCGGCACCAGCTACGTCCGGCGGGGCGGCTTCCTGCCCGACGCCGCCGACTTCGACGCCGACTTCTTCGGGATCAGCCCCAAGGAGGCCCAGGCCATGGATCCCCAGCAGCGCCTGGTGCTGGAGACCAGCTGGGAGGCGGTCGAACGGGCCGGTATCGACCCGAGCCGCCTGCACGGCACGAACGCGGGCGTGTTCATCGGCGTCGAGCCGCACGAGTACGGCCCGCGCACCCACAAGGCCCCGGACGGCCCGGACGGCTACGTCCTGCTGGGTAACCTGCCCAGCGTCGTCTCCGGCCGGGTCGCGTACGTCCTCGGCCTCCAGGGGCCCGCGCTCACCGTGGACACCGCCTGTTCCGGCTCGCTGAGCGCGCTGCACCTGGCGGTCCGGTCGCTGCAGCGAGGGGAGTGCGGCCTGGCGCTGGCCGGCGGCGTCACCGTCATCTCCACCCCAGGCACGTTCACCACCTTCAGCCGCCAGCGTGGCCTGGCGCCGGACGGCCGGATCAAGGCGTTCGCGGCCGCCGCCGACGGCACCAGCTTCGCCGAAGGGGCCGGCGTCTTCGTCCTGGCCCGCCTGTCCGACGCGGTGCGCGACGGGCACCCGGTGCTGGCCGTGGTGCGCGGCACCGCCCTCAACCAGGACGGCGCGTCCAACGGGCTGACCGCCCCCAACGGTCTCGCCCAGCAGCGCGTCATCCGGCAGGCGCTGGCCGACGCCGGGCTCACCCCCGGCGAGGTCGACGTGGTCGAGGCGCACGGCACCGGCACCACCCTCGGTGACCCCATCGAGGGCCGGGCGCTGGTCGCCGCGTACGGGCGCGGGCGCACGCCGGCGAACCCGCTGTGGCTGGGCTCGGTGAAGTCGAACATCGGGCACACCGGCGCCGCGGCGGGAGCGGCCGGCATCATCAAGGTCGTGCTGGCGATGCGGCATCAGATGCTGCCGCGCACCCTGCACGTGGACGCACCGACGCCGCACGTCGACTGGTCGGACGGCACCGTGCGACTCGCCACCGAGGCCGTCCCGTGGGCTGCCGGGGACCGGCCGCGCCGGGCCGGCGTCTCCTCGTTCGGGGTGAGCGGCACCAACGCCCACGTCATCATCGAGGAGCCCCCTGCCGTCGCGCCGCGGCCGGCCGCCGCCCCCGCGCCCGACCGCCCGGTGCCGGTCGTGTTGTCCGCGCAGAGCAGCCGGGCCTTGGCCGGTCAGGCCGAGCGGCTCCTGCCGATCGCGGCCCGCGAGTCCATCCTGGACATCGGGTATGCCGCCGCCACCACCCGGGCCGCGCTGCGCGAACGGGTCACCGTGGTGGCCGCCGATCGCACGGAGCTGATCCGCGCGCTGACCGCCCTGGCCGGCGACGCCGGGGCCCCCGGTGTGTCCCGGGGCAGCACCGTGGCCGGCGGACGGACGGCGTTCCTGTTCACCGGTCAGGGCAGCCAGCGTCTCGGCATGGGCCGTGAACTCGTCCGGGCCTTCCCTGTGTTCGCCGCGGCGCTGCAGGACGCGGCCGACCACCTCGACCTGCATCTGGACGAGCCGCTCGGGGACGTGCTGTTCGCCGCGCCCGGCTCGCCGCAGGCCGAGCTGCTCCAGCAGACCCGGTACGCGCAGGCCGCGCTCTTCGCCGTCGAGACCGCCCTGTTCCGGCTGCTCGAATCGTGGGGGGTCACCCCCGACCTGCTCGCCGGGCACTCGGTCGGGGAGATCGCGGCCGCGCACGCCGCCGGTGTGCTCACCCTGGCCGACGCGGCGCTGCTGGTCGGCGCGCGCGGCACGCTGATGCAGGAACTCCCGGCGGGCGGGGCGATGATCGCCGTGCAGGCCACCGAGGACGAGGTCGCCGGGCTGCTGACCGACCAGGTGAACCTCGCCGCCGTCAACGGACCGTCGGCCGTGGTGCTCTCCGGGGACGCCGGCGAGGTGGCGGCCGTCGCCGCGCATTTCGCCGAGCGGGGCCGCAAGACGCGGCGCCTGACGGTCTCGCACGCGTTCCACTCGGCACTGATGGAACCCATGCTGGACGCCTTCCGCCGGGTCGCCGAGACCCTGACGTACGCGCCGCCGCGTATCCCGGTCGTGTCCAACCTGACCGGCGAGCCGGTCGCCGCGTTCGACGCCGGGTACTGGGTCGCCCACGTCCGCCGGCCGGTGCGCTTCGCCGACGGCATGCGCTGGCTGGAGGCCCGCGGCGTGACCACCTACCTGGAACTGGGCCCGGACGCCGTGCTGTCGGCAACCGGCCGCGACTGCCTCACCGGCGACGACGCCGACATCGTGTTCGCCCCGCTGCTGCGTGACGGGCACGACGAGGAACGCCAGACCGTCACCGCGCTCGGCCTGGCCCACGCGCGCGGGGTGACCGTCGACTGGGAACGCTTCTTCGCCGGTCGCGGCGCCCGCCCCGTGCCGCTGCCCACGTACGCGTTCCAGCGCCGGCGGTACTGGCTGGACGCCGAGGCCGCGCCCGCCTCGGCCGGGCATCCACTGCTGGACACCTCGGTCAGCCTGGCCGGCTCCGGGGCGCTCGTGCTGACCGGCCGGCTCTCCACCCGCACCCATCCGTGGCTGGCCGACCACGTCATCGCCGGGGCGGTGCTGCTGCCCGGCACCGCCCTGGTCGAGCTGGCCGTCCGGGCCGGCGACGAGGCCGGCTGCAGCGTGCTGGAGGAACTCACCCTGCAGGCCCCGCTGTCGCTGGCCGCCCCCGACGGCGTCGAGCTGCAGGTCACCGTGGGGGCGGCCGACGCGTCGGGCTGCCGCACGGTGGACATCCACTCCCGTCCGGCCGGCAGCGAGGGCACTTGGGAACGGCACGCCACCGGCGTGCTCACCGAGCCCGGCCCGGGCCGCACTACGGCGGCCGCCGGCACCGGGCCGTCCGGCGTCTGGCCCCCGCCGGACGCCGAACCGCTCGACGTCGATGCCCTCTACGAACGGCAGGCCGCGCTGGGCTACGCCTACGGGCCGGCCTTCCGCCGGGTGCGCGCCGCCTGGCGCCGCGGTGACGAGGTGTTCGCCGAGGTGGCCGCCGACGACGCCGGCGCCGAACTCTTCGGCCTGCATCCGGCGCTGCTCGACGCCGCCCTGCACGCCGTGGAGTCGCCGGCCGACGACGGCCAGGTGCGCTTGCCGTTCGCCTGGCTAGGAGTCCAACTGCACGCGGGCGGGGCCACCGCGGTGCGGGCCCGGGTGGCCCCGGCCGGTCCGGACGCCGTCTCGGTCGAGCTGAGCGACGCCACCGGGGCCCCGGTAGCCACCGTGCGGTCCCTCGTGCAACGGCCCGTGCCGATGACCGGTATCCCGATGGTGGGGGAGCGGACCGGCACCCTGCTGCGGGTGGCCTGGACCGAGATCACCCCACCGGCCGAGCCGGATGCCGGCGCGGCCGCATTCCGGCTGCTGCCCGTGCCCGCCCCGGCCGCCGCCGGTTCGCCGGCCACCGCCGCCCGTGCGGCCACCCTGCAGGTCCTGCGGCTGCTGCAGGACGCGATGCGTGACGACACCCCACTGGCCGTCGTCACCCGCGGCCCGCTCGAGGACCTGACTCTCGCGCCGGTGCACGCGTTGGTGCGAGCGGCCGAGGCCGAACAGCCCGGCCGGATCGCACTGGTGCACACCGACCGGGAGCTGCCGGACCGGATGCTGCGCGCCGCCCTGGCCAGTGGCGAGCCGCACCTCTCGCTGCGCGACGGCGCGGTGTACGTCCCGCGGCTGGTGCCGGTGCCCCCCTCGGACCAGCCGCGGGTCGCCCTCTGGAACCCGCACGGCACGGTGCTCGTCACCGGTGGCACCGGAGGGCTCGGGGGCTTGGTCGCCCGGCACCTGGCGGGCCGGCACGGGGTGCGGCACCTGCTGCTCACCGGACGGCGCGGCGCGGACAGCCCGGGCGCGCGGCAGCTGGCCGCCGAGCTCGCGGCGCTGGGCGTCACGTTGACCGTGGCCGCCTGCGACGCCGCCGACCGGGACGCCATGGCCGAGGTGATCGACGGTATCCCGGCCGGCCACCCGCTGACTGCGGTGGTGCACTGCGCCGGGGTCGTCGACGACGGGCTGATCGGCACGCTGCGGCCGGAGCAGGTGCACACCGTCTTCCAGGGCAAGGCCGACGGCGCCTGGCATCTGCACGAACTGACCCGGGATCTGCCGTTGTCGGCGTTCGTGCTGTTCTCCTCGGCGGCCGGCACCCTGGAGGCGGCCGGGCAGGGCAACTACGCCGCGGCCAACGCGTTCCTGGACGCCCTGGCCGGGCACCGCGTGGCGCACGGGCTGCGGGCGAGCTCACTGGCCTGGAACCTGTGGGCCGGCGACGCCGGCATGGGCGCCCGCCTGGACGACCTGACCCTGCGCCGGGCCGCGCGGTCCGGGTTGCCCGCGCTGAGCGCCGAGGACAATCTGGCCCTGCTCGACCAGGCGCTGCTCACCGACGAGCCCACCGTGGTGCCGCTGCGCATCGACGCGGCCGCGCTGCGCACCCGGCCCCAGGGTGTGCCGCCGCTGCTGCGCGGCCTGGTCCGCCCGGCCCGTCCGGCGGCGCGCCGGGCGACCGCGGCCGGGCCGGGCGCTCTGGCCGATCAGCTCGCCGGCCGCCCCGGGGCCGAGCAGGAGCGTCTCGTCCTGCACCTGGTGCGTTCGCAGGTCGCGGCGGTGCTGGGCCACGACGACGCGGCCGCCGTCGACCCCCGCCGCGCGTTCACCGAGCTCGGCTTCGACTCGCTGGCCGCCGTCGAGCTGCGGACCGCGCTCAGCACGGCAACCGGGCTGCGCCTCACCGCCACGCTGATCTTCGACCATCCGACGCCGCACGCGCTGGCCCGTCACCTGCTGGACAAGACCCGCGGCACGGCGCCCGTCGCCGCCCGCACCGGCGCCCGGGCGGCGGCCGACGAGCCCATCGCCATCGTCGCGATGGCCTGCCGCTACCCCGGCGGCATCACCACGCCCGAGGAGCTGTGGCGGCTCGTCGACGAGGGCACCGACGCCATCACGCCGTTCCCGGTCGACCGCGGCTGGCCCACCGACGAGATCTACGACGCCGAACCGGGCCGGCACGGCCGGACGTCGGCGCGCGAGGGCGGCTTCCTGCACGACGCGGCCGAGTTCGATCCCGCCTTCTTCGGCATCAGCCCCAAGGAGGCGCAGGTCATGGACCCCCAGCAGCGCCTGCTGCTGGAGCTGGCCTGGGAGGCGCTGGAACGCGGCGCGATCGACCCGCAGTCACTGCAGGGAAGTGCCACCGGGGTCTTCACCGGCGTCATGTATCACGACTGGGCGCGCCGCACCGCCGACGTCCCGGAGGACCTCGCCGGGTTCGCGGGGCGCGGCGGGATGGGCAGCGTCGCGTCCGGCCGGGTGGCCTACACCTTCGGGCTGGAAGGCCCGGCCGTGACCGTCGACACCGCCTGCTCGTCGTCGCTGGTGGCTCTGCACTGGGCGGCGCAGGCGCTGCGTTCCGGGGAGTGCACCTTGGCCCTGGCCGGTGGCGTCACCGTGATGGCGACGCCGGAGACGTTCGTCGAGATGAGCCTGCAACGTGGACTGGCCGCGGACGGGCGCTGCAAGGCCTACGGCGCGGGCGCGGACGGCACCGGCTGGGCCGAGGGGGCCGGTCTGCTGCTGCTGGAACGCCTCTCCGACGCCGAGCGTGCGGGGCACCCGGTGCTCGCCGTGATCCGCGGCTCCGCGGTCAACCAGGACGGTGCGTCGAACGGTCTCACCGCGCCCAACGGCCCGTCCCAGCAGCGGGTCATCCAGCAGGCGCTGACCGCCGCCGGGCTGTCCCCGGCCGACGTCGACGTGGTCGAGGGGCACGGCACCGGCACCACCCTCGGCGATCCGATCGAGGTGCAGGCGCTGATGGCCGCGTACGGCCAGGACCGGCCCGGGGGTGTCCCGCTGTGGCTGGGTTCGATCAAGTCCAACCTCGGGCACACCCAGGCCGCAGCCGGTGTGGCCGGGGTCATCAAGATGGTGATGGCGATGCGCCACGCGACGTTGCCCCGGACCCTGCACGCGGGCACCCCGTCGGAGCACATCGACTGGACCGAGGGCGACGTCCGGCTGCTCACCGAGGCCCGGCCGTGGACCGCCGGCGAGCGACCGCGCCGGGCCGGCGTCTCCTCGTTCGGGGTCAGCGGCACCAACGCCCACGTCGTCCTCGAGGAAGCAGCGCCGGCCGCCCCGGTGGCGCCGCACGGTGTGCGGCCCCCGGCGGTTGCCCTGACCCTGTCGGCGGGCTCCCCGGAGGCGCTGCGGGCCCAAGCCGTCCGGCTGGCCGCGCACCTGCGCGAGCACCCGGGCGTGGACGAGATCGACGTGGCCGGCGTCCTGGCCCGGGGCCGGGCCGCCCTGCGGCACCGCGCCGTCGTCGTGGACACCGACCGGGCCGGCCTGCTCACCGGGTTGGACTTGCTGGCCGCCGGCACCGCGTCGGGCACCGTGGTCACCGGCGAGGCCCGCGGCGACGGGCGTGCCGTGTTCGTCTTCCCGGGCCAAGGCTCGCAGTGGCCGGGCATGGGTGTCGACATGCTCGAGCACGTCCCGGCCTTCGCGTCCCGGCTCGGCGCGTGCGCGAAGGCGCTGGAGCCGTACGTGGACTGGGATCTGCTGGACGTGCTGCGCGGCACGCCCGGCGCCCCGGCGCTGGAGGCCGTCGACGTGGTGCAACCCGCGCTGTGGGCGATGATGGTGTCGCTGGCCGAGGCCTGGCGCGCCGCCGGGGTGCAGCCGGCCGCCGTCGTCGGCCAATCGCAGGGCGAGATCGCCGCTGCCTGTGTCGCCGGCGCGCTGTCGCTGGAGCAGGGTGCCCTTGTGGTGGCCCGCCGCAGCCAGGTCATCCGCTCCGTCCTGGCCGGGCGGGGCGGCATGCTGTCCGTCGCGCTCCCGGCCGACCGGGTGCGTGAGCGCCTCACCGGCGACTTGCAGGTCGCCGCCGTGAACAGCCCTCGGTCGGTCGTGGTGGCCGGAGCCGGCGATGCCCTGGAGACGCTGCGGGCCGCGCTGGACGCCGACGGCGTGCCGAGCCGCCGCATCCCGGTCGACTACGCCTCCCACTCGGCGTTCGTCGCCGACGCCCGCGACCGGCTGCTCGCCGAACTGGCCGAGGTGACGCCGCGCACCGCGGACATCCCGTTCTACTCGACGGTCACCGGCGGGCAGCTGGACACGGCCGGGCTCGACGCCGAGTACTGGTACACGAACCTGCGCCGGACCGTCCGCTTCGAGGAGACCACCAGAGCGCTGCTCGCCGACGGCTACGAGCTCTTCGTCGAGACCAGCCCGCACCCGGGCCTGTTGCCCGGACTGGGCGAGACCGCCGAGGCCGCCGAGGCGACGGCCCATCTGGTGGGCACGCTGCGGCGGGACGTGGGCGGTCCGCGCGCCTTCCTGACCGCGCTCGCCGAGGCGTACACGCATCACGCGAGCGTCGACTGGACCACCCTGACCGGCGGAGCCCGGCACGTCGAGTTGCCGACCTACCCGTTCCAGCGCCGGCCGTACTGGCTGGCGCTGCCCCCGGCCACCGGCGACGCCGCCGGGCTGGGCCTGGTGGCCACCCGGCATCCGCTGCTGGGTGCGGTCGTGCCGGTCGCCGGGGCCGGTGGTGTGCTGCTCACCGGCCGGTTGTCCACTGCCGGGCAGCCCTGGCTGGCCGAGCACAAGGTCGGCGGCACCGTCCTGTTCCCCGGGGCCGGCTTGGTCGAGCTGGTCATCCGGGCCGGCGACGAGACCGGCCACGGCGCCGTGCAGGACCTGACGCTGGAGGCGCCGCTCGTGCTGCCGCCGGGCGGCGCAGTGGCCGTCCAGGTCCATGTGGCCGCGGACCGGCGGACCGTAGCCGTGCACTCCCGGCCGGACGACGCCCCGGCCGATGCGCCGTGGACCCGGCACGCCACCGGCCTGCTTGCCGAAACCGGCCCGGAACCCGGGCCCGAGGCTGGCGCGTGGCCGCCGCCCGGCGCGGAACCGGTCGATCTCACCGGCTTCTACGACCGGCTCGCCGAGGGCGACGCCCTGGTTTACGGGCCGGCCTTCCAGGGGCTGCGGGCGGCCTGGCGGGCCGGCGGTGAGGTGTTCGCCGAGATCGCCCTGCCCGAGCCGGTCGCCGGCGAGGCCACCCGCTTCGGCCTGCACCCGGTTCTGCTCGACGCGGCGCTGCACGCCACCGCTCTGCTCGAGGCCGGCTCGGACCGGGTGACCCTGCCGTTCGCCTGGACCGGCGTCGATCTGCACGCCACGGGCGCCGCCGCGCTGCGGCTGCGCCTGACCCGGCTCGGCGCCGACGAGGTCGGGCTGCGGCTCAGCGACACCGAGGGCCGGGCCGTCGCTTCCGTGGCCTCCCTGGCCCTGCGGCCGGCCACCGACGACCGGCCGGCGGCCGGACTCGATGCGCTGTACGCCCTCGAATGGATCGCGGCCGCACCGGCCGGCGGCCCGGTGCCGGCGACCGTCGTGCACCGCGTCACGGGCGGCACGAGCACGGCCGCGGTGCACGCGGAGACCACCGCCGCGCTCGCGCGGCTGCAGTCCTGGCTCAGCGGTCCACCGGCCGGCGTCCTGGCGATCGTCACCCGGGGCGCCGTGTCGGTGTCGGGGTCGGACATCACCGATCTGGCCGGTGCGGCGGTCTGGGGTCTGGTGCGCAGTGCTCAGACGGAGAACCCGGGCCAGATCGTGCTGATCGACCTGGACCCGGCCGGCCCGGATCCCGGCACCGGGGCCGACCCGCTCGCGCCCGCCCTGGCCTGCGGCGAGCCGCAGATCGCGATCCGCTCCGGAGCCTTGCACCGCCCGCGCCTGTCCCGGGTGCCCGGCGCCCGGCCCCGCGTGGCCGCCGCCGGATTCGGCGAGCAACCCGGCACGGTGCTGATCACCGGCGGCACCGGCACTCTGGGCGGGCTCGTCGCCCGCCATCTGGCGACCGTGCACAGCGTGCCCGGTCTGTTGCTGACCAGCCGCAGCGGCCCGGCCGCGGCCGGCACCGGCGCGCTGGCCGCCGCCCTGGCCCAGCGCGGAGCCGCCGTCGACGTGGTGGCCTGCGATGCCGCCGACCGGGACGCGCTGGCCGCCACGCTGACCGGCCGGACCCTCACCGGTGTCGTGCACACCGCGGGCGTGCTCGACGACGGCACCCTCGCCTCGCTCACGCCGGAACGGATGTCCGCCGTGCTCCGGCCCAAGGTCGACGCCGCGGTGAACCTGCACCAGCTCACCGAGGACCACCCTCTCACCGCGTTCGTGATGTTCTCCTCGGCGGCCGGTGTCACCGGCGGCGGCGGCCAGGGCAACTACGCCGCGGCCAACACGTTCCTGGACGGCCTGGCCGCGCACCGGCGCTCCCGTGGCCTTCCGGCGCAGTCGCTGGCCTGGGGCATGTGGGAGCAGAGCAGCGGGATGACCGGCGCCCTCACCGAGAACGACCTGGCCGCTCAGCGCCGCGACGGCGTGCTGCCGCTGCCCACCGGCCAGGCCTTGGCGCTGATGGACGCGGCCGGGACGCTCGACCTGCCGTTCGCGGTGCCGATCCGGTTCGACCTGACCGGGCTGGGCCGCCCCGACGTGCCCTACCTGCTGCGGGACCTGGTGCGGGGCCCGGCCCGGCGGACGGTGCAGCCGGTCGCGGCCGTGGCGGCCGAGAGCCTGCGCGACCGGTTGCACCGGCTGCGGCCGGCGCGCCGCGAGCATACGCTGCTCGACGTGGTCCGCGCCCACGCGGCCGCCACCCTCGGTTTCGCCGGCCCGGCCGAGGTCGATCCCGGGCAGTCCTTCCGCGACATGGGGTTCGACTCGCTCGCCGCGGTCCGCCTGCGCAACAGCCTCGGCGAGGCGGTCGGGGAGCGACTGCCCGCGACGCTGGTCTTCGACCACCCGAACGCGGTTGTCCTCACCCGGCACCTGCTGGACGAGATGGGGCTCGGCGTGGAGAAGGAGACCGCCCCGGCCGCGGCCACCGGGGACACCGCCGTGCAGACGTTCGCCGACCGGGCGGCTCAGATCGAGGGGATGAGCCTGGCCGAGCTGCTGCGGGCGGCCACGGGCGGGCCGGCCGAGCCGGCCTGAGCGGGCGTGGCGGCCTGAACGGGCGTGGCGGTCAGGCGACCAGCGCGCGGACGCCGTCGTCGATCCGGCGGAGCCCGGCCGCGACGTGCGGCAGGGTCAGCGGGTCGGCGGCGTCCAGCGCTTCCCGTTGCTGCGCGGCCGTGTCGCCGTACAGCATGCTGGTTGCGGCCTTGAAGCGCAGCGCGCCGGGGTCGTCGCCGAGCAGATGCCCGGCCAGCACCGCCAGACCACTGGTGTCGAGCAGGTGGCGGGCCAGCGAAGGGGAGTCGGTGACGCCCTTGGCGGCCAGCACCGGGCGCAGCGGCTCGAAGTCGGGGTAGACGTAGAAGCCGCCGGTCGGCGGCCGGCATGCGGCGCCGGCGGCGGTGAGGATGCCGTGCACGGCCCGGGCCACGGCGCCGTGCAGGCGGGCGCCGGCGGCGAGATGGTCGCGCAGGACGGCCGGCTCGGCGAAGGCGTAGGTGGCGACCTCCTGCATGGGGGCGGCCAGGGTGGACCACACCTCGCTGGCCACCGAGAGGACGTTGTCGCGCAGCACTCGCCCCGTGTCGTCGCCGGGGAAGCGGGCCACCCCGATGCGCCAGCCACCGAGCGCCAGGCTCTTGGACAGCCCGCTGGTGACCACGGTGCGATGCGGGATCACCTCGGCCGGGCTGAGGAAAGGCGTGGCCGGGTCGTGCAGGACGTCCCGGTAGATCTCGTCGGAGACGACGGTGAGGTCCTCCTGCTCGGCGATCGCGCAGATCCGGCGGATCAGGGCGGGCGGGGCGAGCGTGCCGGTGGGGTTGTCCGGCAGGGTCAGCACGACGGTCCGCGGGTCGCGACCGGCCCGCCGGGCCGCGGCGATCGCGCGGACCAGCGCGGCCGGATCGGGCACCCCGCCCGCCTCGGCCGGGATCGGCACCGCGATGGTGTGCCGGCCGGCCAGGAAGGCCTGCGGCGCGTAGGAGTTCCAGGCCGGCCGGGCCAGGACGACGTCACCGGGCAGCACCAGGTTGAGCGCCATGAGCAGGGGTTTGCTGCCCGGGGCGACCATCACCTGGCCCGGCTCGGTCGGCAGCCGGCGGCGGGTGAAGTAGCCGGCCACGGCGGCCCGTACGGCGGCGTCGCCCTGAACCGGGCCGTACGCGTTGCGCCGGGCACCGGCGATCAGGCTGTCCACCAGGGGCTCGAACGCCGGCAGGCGGGACTCGCCGAAGCCGAGGTGCAGGATGTCCTCACCGTTCGCTCTCCGCTCGGCGACCTGCTGGTTGAGTGCCAGGTTGGGCGACATCGGGCGGGACGCGAGCTCGGTGAGCACGGCGGGTCTCCTTCGTCAGGGTTTACCGGGGGAACCGCCCCAGACCGCGGCGGCGATGTCGGCGGGCGTGTCCGCGGCCGGTTCCAGGTCGTCCAGCCAGGCCGCGGTGGCCGAGAAGCGGGCCCGGAACGGACGGCCGACCAGCGCGGGATTCCGGGCCTGGAGCATCCGCAGCTGGAAGAACCGCCCGTGGGCGGTCTCCTCGACGCCGTCCACCACGACCTTGCCCGGGGTCGCCGACATCACCGGCCCGCGGACGGTCCGGGCCAGCCCGGGGAGGGTCTGGTAGGCCGCGCGGAACACGTCGGCCGCCTTCGCCAGTGGCACTTTGAAGTACTCGTACGGCCCGGTGTTGCGCTCGACGAACATGTAGTACGGCACGGCCCCGGCGGCGATCTCGGCGCGCCACAGCGAACTCCACGTCCGGGCGTCGTCGTTGATCCGCCCGATCAGCGGCGCCTGGCAGTACACGACGGCGCCGGTGGCCCGGATACGGGCGAGCGCCTGGACGGCGAGCGTGGTGTTCAGCTCGCGGGGGTGGGTGAAGTGCGCCATCACCGCGAGCAGGCGCCCGGCTTTGGTGACCTGCTCGAACAGCCGCAGCAGGTCGTCCGCGTCGGTGTCGGTGACGAAGCGCTGCGGCCAGTAGGCGATCGACTTGGTGCCGATCCGGACGGTGCGCACCGTCGGCACCTCGAGCAGCGGCTGCAGGTGCTCGAGGAGCCGGTCGGTCCCCATGATCATCGGGTCGCCGCCGGTGATCAGCACGTCGTGCACCTCGGGATGCTCGCGCAGATAGCGTACGAGCACATCGGGGCGCGGGGTGGCGAACCGGAGGTCGGCGTCCCCGACGAACTGCGCCCACCGGAAACAGTAGGTGCAGTAGGAATGGCAGGACTGTCCCTGACTCGGGAAGTAGAGCACGGTCTCCCGGTATTTGTGCTGCAGCCCCGGGGCGGGCGAGCCGTCGATGCGCGGGACGTTCAGCTCCTGCTGGCCGGAGGGGTGCGGGTTGAGCCGCCCCCGGATCTCCTTGACCGCCGCGGTGACCGCCTGCCGGTCCCCGGTGACGGTGGCCGCCGTCAGCAGGTGCTCGTCCTGCGGCGACAGCATGCCGCGCTGGGGGAACACCATCCGGAACATCGGGTCGTCGGGCACGCTGTCCCAGTCGATGAGTTCCGACAGCGTGTATTCGTTGACGCGGAACGGCAGCACCTGGGAGAGCAACCGGACCGTCTCCACCTGTTCCGGGGTGAGGGGGAACCGGGTGGCGATGGCATCGATCTGTCGCGCGCCCAACGCGCGGAACCGTTGGCTCTGGACGGCTGCGGGACCTGACGGCGACATCAATGCTGATCTCTCCCGTGAGATTTCATCGAGTGGATCTCACCGTCGATCGTGGCCCCTGCCGCCCACCCCAGCTACCCGTAGCGTCCCCTACTCGAACTCAGGCGATGATCACCAACGCCGACAGGTGGTCGGCCCACCAGCCGAAGATCGGGGCGAGCATCCCGTACGCGTGCCGCGTGCTCAAACGCTTGCGCTGCTTCGGTTCCGGCTGCGCAACATCCGCCGTCACCGCCAGCAGGGAGTTGCCCAGCTCCAGCAGTTGTTCCCGGTTGCCGACGCCCAGTTTCCGATAGACCCGCGTCAAGTGTTGCTCCACCGTGCTGACGGTGATGAACAGGCGGTCCGCGATCTCCCGGTTGCTGTAGCCCTGGGTGGCGAGCACCGCGACCCGCTGCTCGGACTTGCTGAGCCCGCCGAAGCTCTGCTCGTCGCCCGGCCCGGCGATCTCCTCGACCTTGGCCGTCGCGGACGCGCGCGTCGGGCGCAACGCCTGGCACAGCAGCTCGGCGCCGCAGCTCTTGGCGAGCCGCCAGGCCCGCTGCGCCGTCTTGCGGGCGACCACCGTCTCACCCATCTGCTGGTAGGCGCGGCTCAGGTCGACGAGCACGGCGGCTGCCTCGTGCCAGGCGCCACCGGCCTCCAGGCAGGCGTACGCGTCGAGCAGGATCGGGGGTTGCTTCTTCGTCGGCTGCAGCCGGGCCAGGGTGTGCAGAGTCATGCCCCGCGACCGCGTCAGGCCCGACTCGGGCGCCGCGAGTTGCTTGTCGACGAGCTGCGCCGCGCGATCCCGGTCGCCCAGCCGGATCCAGGCCTCCGCCGCCCCCAGCCGCCACGGCGCCAGGGCCGGCGTGTCGACGTTCCAGCGCTGCATCAGCGTGCCGCAGCCGAGGAAGTCGTTCAACGCCATGCTGTGCTTGCCGGTCGCGAGATGGTGCCGGCCCCGCGCGTACAGGTAGTGCAGGCCGGCCCGGGTCTGGAACAGCGCCTGCGGCGGCTCCGAGGCGAGCAGCTTCACGACCTTCTCGTGATGACCCATCGCGGTCAGCGACTCGACCAGAACGGCCAACGCCGCCGCGCTGCCGACGTTCCAGGTGCGCCCGGACAGCTGCGTCCGTGCCGTCTCGGCCTGCTGCGCCGCCCGGGCCAGCTGTCCGCGCCGCAACGAGATCACCGCACCGGCGCATTCCAGCAGCCCGCGCCGACCGGCCACGTCCGGCGACAGGGAGTCGGCCGTCACCGCCTCGTACCACCTGTGGGCCATGTCCAGCTGATCCGCGTAACAGAGCGCCATCAGCGCGGCCGAATGTGCTTGCTGCTTCCACGGCTCCGGCGCCTGGCTGCCCTGCAGCACCTGCTCGGCCAGGTCGATGGCCTCCTCGTCGGCGCCGCGCTCCAGGGCGAGCGTCAGGGCGCGCAGAGCGCGCACGTCCGACGGTGACGTGGCCGGCAGGGGATTGCGGGGCAGCGGCCGGTCGGGGCGGTTGAGCAGCCCCAGGAACTCGGCCGACATGAGCAGGCGGGTGCCGTGCAACGCCGTCAGCGTGCTCTCCCGGCCGTCGTTGCCCTGGCCCTCGTTCTCCTGGTCGACGATCTCCATGGCCTCGTCGAAGTGCAGGTGGAACATCATGCCCTCGGCGACCTTCAGCGCTTCCGTGCCGCCCAGCTTGCCCGCGGTGATGGGGCTCTTGAGCCGCAGGAAATGCTGAGCCGAGTTGCCCGGCTTGAGCTGCCACTGGCCGAGGGCGTACTGCGACATCACCGACAGGCGTTCCCCCTCGTCCAGGCAGCACTCCTGGGCCAGTCGCAGGCACGTCAGGCTCCTGCTCACATCGCCGTCGAGCAGGGCCTGCCGGGCGACTTCCTGCAGCACCGGCACCACCCACTCCTCGTGCAGCGGGCTCGAGTTGAGCAGGTGCGTGGCGACAACCGGAAGGGGCGCGCCGTCCTCGTAGAGCAGGGTGGCCGCGCGGTGCCGCAGGTCGGTCACCTCGTCGTGGGGCATCTCGTGCAGCAGCGCCTGGCGCATGGCGGGGTGCCGCAGCCGCTCGTCGAGCACACCGACGCCGCTGAGCAGGCTGAGGCACCGGCGGACCAGTTCCTCGGTGAGGCCGCTGAGCCGGCTCAGCAGCAGCGGGGTGGACGCGCCGCCCAGCAGCGCAACGCACTGCGCCACCCGGACCGCCTGCGGGCCCAGCCGATGGATGCAGGCCAGCAGCACCTGCTGGAACACCGGCCCGCTGGACAGGTCCTGCTCGGCGCCGGTCTCGGGGTCCGCCGCGAGGCGCAGCTGGTGATCCTCGACCAGGGCCTCCACCAGCAGCGGGTTGCCCACGCTGAGCCGGTGCAGCTCGGCCACGAACGCGTCCGGGAGATCGGTCGTGCTCAGGCTCGCGGCCAGTTTGCGGACCCCGTCCAGGGAGAGCCGCTGCAGCTGGAAGCGCCGCACACTGGGCTGGTAGATGAGGTCGTCGAGGATGCGCGGGGCCGGCTCGTCGAGCAGCAGCGGGCCGCGGGTCATCATCAGGGTCACCGACAGCTCGGTCAGTCGCTGCGCCAGATAGCGCAGGCAATAGAGCGTCGCCTCGTCGGTGTGCTGGACGTCGTCCACGGTGATCAGCAGGTGGCGTTCCGCGGCCAGCTCGGCCACGACCCGGTGGGTGTGCCGGGCGACCGCCGCCAGGTCGTCGCGATCCGTGGCCGAGGCGAGCGGGGCGGTCTCGCCCAGCCCGTCACCGTCGGGGGTGTGCGCGTGCAACGCGTGATACAGCTGGGCCAGCCCGCTGAACGGGTGGCTGCGGTCGTGCGGCGTGTTCACCACGCTGAGCACCGTGCTGCCGGACTTCGAGGCCCGGTGGGCCAGGTGGTTGAGCACAGTGGTCTTGCCCATCGCGGTCGGCCCGCTGACCTCGGCGAAGGCGCCTCTGCCGCGAGTGGACCGATCCATCAAATCGTCGAGCTCTTCGAGCAACTTCGAGCGCTCTACTAACACTGACTTCCCCCAGTGAGTAGTCGCGGGCCATGGCGATAATTCACAGGATCCGAGACCACGTACCTCCCCCGAGGGTCATGATTGTGGTGACGCTAACGTTTTCGCACCGTCGTGGTCAAGTGCTATTAGTGCCCCGACCGCCAGATCTTGACCGAGCCTTCGGATGATCTTCAGGAAGTTGCCAGGATTCCCCTGCGGAAACTACGCCGACAGTGTGCTAGGGCTGCTGCGAGGGCGGGAAGAATGCTCCGCCGGTGCCTTCTTCGGCGAGTCGAACAAATGGTTTAACGTCCATTCCAACCGCTCTTTGGAAACAGTTTTCCGGTCGGTTCTGCGGGACGCCGTGGGCGGGGTTTCCGGGTCCCGGCGTCACCGGCGGCGGCGACTCCCGGAAGTCGGTAGTGATCCCGCCGGGTGAGAAAGCATGACCCTCCATGTCGGAATTAAAGTGATCCGTTCGCTGGGTGCGGGGGGTCCGGTCCGGTAGGCGGCTCGGTGCGGGCGGTCCCGGGGGCGGGCCTACCTGCGTCACGGTGTGTGGGTGACCGTCGGCCGGGCTCGCCGGCCGCGGTGTCCGCCGCCGCGTGTTCCGAGGGGTGCCGGCCCGATTCGTCCACGCGGTCTGCTCGCTCGGCACGCGAATGGTGCGGACGCTCCCGGGAGCCGATCAGCCTATTTTCCGCAATCGATGAGAACGGGCTCGCCCAAGGCGCAGCAGTGCGCCGCCGGGCATCGGTGCCAAGTGCCTTTCCGGCGGATCGAAACAGCTGTACCCATGTTTCTCGTCGCTGATTCGAGTCGGCAGATCGTTTCGCTGGGACATTCTCGTCGCTGCGCCGGCGGCGAAAGTGGAACGGCTGCGGTCTCCCTTTGCCCGGTCAGATAACGAGGGTCGACGCAAATGCGGTGATCCCCGGGGAAGGGGGCGGAGCATGATCAGCAAGGCATAACGGGCACGTCGGGTAATGCCGGATACACATGGCGGACAGCGCTCGATGCCGCCTGGCCGCCGAACTGATCTCGCGCCCGCCCGCCGCCGCACCTGCCGCCGTAGGGGGGATCAGGGGTTGGGGGTGGGATTCAGGGCTGCCTATCGTTCCAGCCAAAGCACTCACGGCGCGTCGACGCCCTGATGACCTGGGGTGGCTTTGCATCCACAGACTCAACCCCTGATCCCCTGACATGGCCGCTCCCAAACCTTTCGTCCCCGCGGCCAAGGGGACCGTGCCGTTCCGGCAGTACGCCACGTGGTACCGCGTCACCGGGGCTGCGGACGCCGGCCGTCCCGCTCTCGTCGTCGTGCACGGCGGACCCGGAGCCACCCACGACTACCTGCTGCCGCTGGCCGCCTTCGCCGAGCGCGGCTGGCCGGTCGTCCACTACGACCAGATCGGCAACGGTGGCTCCACCCACCTCCCCGACGCCGACCCGGGTTTCTGGACCCCCGAGCTGTTCCTCTCAGAACTCGACAACCTGCTCCGCCGGCTGGGCATCGCCGACAACTACGTCCTGTTCGGACAGTCCTGGGGCGGCATGCTGGCCGCCCGCCACGCCTCGGCCCGCCCTGCCGGGCTCCGCGGGCTGATCGTCGCCAACGCGCCGGCCTCCTATCCGTTGTGGCGCGCCGAGATGGAGGTGCTGCGGTCCCAGCTGCCGCCCGGCATCGACGCGGTCCTGCGGCGCCACGAGGCCGCCGGCACCACCGGCAGCGACGAATACCTCCAGGCGATGCAGGTGTTCTACGGCCGGCACTTCTGCCGCCTGGACCCCCTGCCCGCATTGCTGGTGGCCACCTTCATCGAGACCAACGCCGATCCGACCGTGTACCACACCATGAACGGTCCCAACGAGTTCCATGTCATCGGCAGCCTGCGCGACTGGTCCGTCATCGACGACCTGCCGCGCATCGGCGTGCCCACCCTGGTCATCTCCGGTCGACACGACGAGGCCACCCCCGTCACCGTCCGGCCGTACCAGGACCTCATCCCGGACGCCCGCTGGGAGATCTTCGAGGACTCCAGCCACGCCCCGCACTTCGAGGAGCCGCAGCGGTTCACCGAGGTGCTGGGTGCGTTTCTTGACTCCCTTGGCGCGCCCGGCGCGCAGACCACGACGCTGAACGGAGGCTGACAAGGCGATGGATGCCCAGGCCGAGGAGATCATCAAGGCGCTACGCGGCTCGCTGGTCGAGAACGAGCGACTGCGCCGAGACATCGAAGGCCTGCGCGCCGTCGCCGACGGGGCCACCGAACCCGTCGCGATCATCGGTATGGCCTGCCGTTTCCCCGGCGGGGTGACCACCTCCGAGGAGCTGTGGACGCTCGTCGACGAGGGCCGCGACGCGATCGGCCCGTTCCCCGCCGACCGCGGCTGGGACGTCGACGCCTTCTACGACCCCGAGCCCGGCAAGGCCGGCAAGAGCTACGTCCGTGACGGCGGCTTCCTGTACGACGCCGCCCAGTTCGACCCCGAGTTCTTCCGGATCAGCCCGCGTGAGGCCCTCACCATGGACCCGCAGCAGCGGCTTCTGCTGGAGATCACGTGGGAGGCGATCGAGCGCGCCGGCATCGATCCGGTCGCGTTGCGCGGCAGCCGTACCGGCGTCTTCGCGGGGTCGATGTACCACGACTACGGCGTGACCAGCAGCGACGGCAGCCTCGTGTCCGGTCGCGTCGCCTACACCCTCGGACTCGAGGGCCCGGCCGTCACCGTCGACACCGCCTGCTCGTCCTCGCTGGTCGCCCTGCAGTGGGCGGCGCACGCCCTGCGCACCGGCGAATGCGGCCTGGCCCTCGCCGGGGGCATCAGCATCATGGCCACCCCGGAGACGTTCATCGAGTTCAGCGAGCAGCGCGGACTCTCGCCGGACGGCCGCTGCCGGTCCTTCGCGGCGGCCGCCAACGGCACCGGCTGGGCCGAGGGCGCCGGCGTGCTGCTGCTGGAACGCCTGTCCGACGCCCGGCGGCACGGGCACCCCGTCCTCGCCGTCGTCCGCGGTTCCGCGGTCAACCAGGACGGCGCGTCCAACGGGCTGACCGCTCCCAGCGGGCCCGCCCAGCGACGGGTCATCCGCGACGCTCTGGCCGGCGCCCGGCTGACCGCGGCCGACGTCGACGTGGTGGAGGCGCACGGCACCGGCACCACCCTGGGCGACCCGATCGAGGCCCAGGCGCTGCTGGCCACCTACGGCCAGGAACACGACGAGGACCGGCCGCTGCTGCTCGGCTCGATCAAGGCGAACATCGGCCACTCCCAGGCCGCCGCCGGTGTCGCCGGCATCATCAAGATGGTCGAGGCCATGCGGCACGGCCGGGTGCCCCGGACCCTGCACATCGACGCCCCCACCCCGCAGATCGACTGGGCCGCCGGCCACGTACGCCTGCTCACCGAGGCGGTGCCCTGGCCCGAGACCGGCCGCCCGCGGCGCGCTGCCGTGTCGTCCTTCGGCGTCAGCGGCACCAACGCCCACGTGATCCTGGAGGAGGCCCCGGCCGGTGACGAGCCGGCGGCGGCCGGGACCCCCGGCGGGGTGCTGCCCGGTGTGGTCCCGGCGCCGTGGGTGGTGTCCGGTCGCAGCGTGGCCGCGCTGGCCGGCCAGGCCGGTCGGCTGCGCGAGCACGTGCTGGCCCGGCCCGGCCTCGCGGTGGGCGACGTCGCCTGGTCACTGGTCACCAGCCGATCGTCGTTCGACCACCGCGCGGTGGTGCTCGGCACCCGGCACGAGGAGCTGCTGTCCGGGCTGGCGTCGCTGGCCGCCGGGCGCCCGGCCGCCGGGGTGATCACCGGTGAGGCGACCTCGAGTGCCACCGGGAGCACGGTTTTCGTGTTCCCGGGTCAGGGTTCGCAGTGGGTCGGGATGGGCCGGGAGCTGGCGGAGGCGTCGCCGGTGTTCGCGGCCCGGCTCGCGGAGTGCGGTCGTGCTTTGGCCCCGTACGTGGATTGGGACCTCGACGACGTTCTGGCGGGTCGGCACGGTTTTGAGGCCGCGAGTGTGGTGCAGCCTGCGTTGTGGGCGGTGATGGTGTCGCTGGCCGCGGTGTGGCAGGCGGCCGGTGTGCGACCGGACGCGGTGGTGGGTCATTCGCAGGGTGAGATCGCGGCGGCTGCGGTGGCCGGGATTCTGTCGCTGGACGACGCGGCGCGTGTGGTCGCGTTGCGGAGCAAGGCTTTGGGCGCTTTGGCGGGCCGGGGCGGGATGCTGTCGGTCGCGGAGCCGGTCGGCGTGGTGCGGGAACGGATCGCCGGTTTTGGTGATCGGTTGGCGGTGGCGGCGGTCAACGGCCCGTCCGCCACGGTGGTCTCGGGCGAAACCGAGGCGCTGCGGGAGCTGCAAGACGCCTGCGGTGATGCGGTGCGTACCCGGTTGATCCCGGTGGATTACGCGTCGCACGGCCCGCAGGTGGAAGAATTGCGCGCCGAGATCCTGGCGGTGCTGGACGGCATCACCCCGCGCGCGGCGGACATCCCCATGGTGTCGGCGTTGACCGGCGAATGGTTGTCCGGTCCGGAGATGGACGCCGGCTACTGGTACGCGTCGTTGCGCGAGCCGGTGGAGTTCGACCGGGCGGTCCGGGTGCTGGCCGAGTCCGGGCACGGGGTGTTCGTGGAGGTGTCCCCGCATCCGGTGCTGATCCCGGTGATCGAGGACCAGATCACGGTGGGCAGCCTGCGGCGGGACGAGGGTGGCGCCCAGCGGTTGCTGAGCTCGTTGGCCGAGGCGTACGTGGCCGGGGTGGAAGTCGACTGGCGGGCTGTGCTGGGTGGCGGGAAGACGGTCGCGCTGCCGACGTACGCGTTCCAGCGGCGGCACTTCTGGCCCGAGGCACGACCCACCATCGCCCCGGAGACCTCAGCCGGCGATGCCGCCTTCTGGGCCGCGGTGGAACAGGGCGACGTCGATACGCTGGCTGAACTGCTAGGGGTGGACGCCACCGAGTCGGCTCTGGGCGCGTTGACCGACTGGCGTCGCCGCGAGCGCGCGGACGCGTCGGTGGCTGATTGGCGTTATCGGGTGTCGTGGGCTCCGGTCACCGACACGGAGGCGGTGCTGACCGGCCGGTGGCTGGTGGTCGGCGACGACGCCGGGGGAATCGGTTCGGTGCTGGCCGAGCGCGGTGCCGAGGTCATCGAGGTTGCTGACCTGCCGGGGATCGCCTCGATCGACACCACCGGAGTCACCGGTGTCGTATCGGTCCTGGCGCTGTCGGAGAATGCGGACGGCCTGCTTGCGACCGTGAAATTGCTGCAGGCGGGCGTACCGGCGCCGGTGTGGGTGGTGACGCGTGGTGCGGCTACCAGCCCGGTTCAGGCGCGGGTGTGGGGCTTGGGTGTGGTGGCCGGTCTCGAGCTTGCTGACCGGTGGGGTGGTCTGATCGATCTGCCTGCGGTGCTGGATGCCAGGGCGGGGGCCCGGTTGGTGTCGGTGCTGGCGGGCAACGGTGAGGATCAGGTGGCGATCCGTCCCGAGGGGATGGTGGGCCGCCGGCTGGTGCGTGCTCCCCGCCCTGCGACCGGCCGCACGTGGACCCCGGGCGGCAGTGTGCTGATCACTGGCGGCACCAGCGGCGCAGGCGCGAAAACCGCCGGCTGGATCGCCGAACGCGGTGCCGCGCGGGTGGTCCTGGCCAGCCGGTCCGGTCCGGCCGCGGCCGGTGCGCCCGAACTGGCCGCGGCGATGGCCACCGCCGGAGCGGCGGTGGAGGTGGCGGCGTGCGACATCGCCGACCGTGGGGCCGTAACCGGCTTGCTGGACTGGATCAACACGTCCGGCCCGGTGTTGTCCTCGGTGTTCCACGCGGCGGGGCTGGCCGAGCGGCGTCCGATCGAGGAGATCGAGGCGGCTGACCTGGACCGGCTGCTTGCGGCGAAGGCCGGCGGCGCGGCCCTGCTCGACGAACTGACCGCCGACTGTGACCTGGACGCCTTCGTCCTCTACTCGTGCGGCGCCGGAACTTGGGGCAGCGGCGGACTGGCAGCCTACGCGGCGGCCAACGCCTCCCTGGACGCGTTGTGTGAGAACCGCCGGGCTCGTGGCGTGACCGCAACCTCGATCGCCTGGGGTCTGTGGGGTGGCGTCGGCCTGGCCGCGGGTCGTGACGGTGAGCGGCTGACCGAGTTCGGCATGGAAAGCATCGACGCCGAGCGGGGCATGCGCGCCCTCGGCCAGGTGCTCGACGCGGGCGAAGGCACAGTTGTCGTCGCCGGAATCGACTGGGAACGGTTCGTGCCGACGTTCACCCTCCGCCGGCCGAGCCCGCTGCTGTCCGCCCTGCCGGACGCGCGCCGGGTGCTGGCCTCGGAAGCCGCGGCCGAGGAGAGCACCGAGGCGGACACCTCGGCGTTCGTCTCCCGGCTCCGCGGCCTGCCCGCCGACGCCCGGCGGCAGACAGTCACCGACCTCGTACGGGCGCAGGTCGCCGTGGTTCTGGGATACCGCTCGGCCGAGGACGTCATCGCGCACCGGGCCTTCCGCGAGCTGGGGTTCGACTCGGTCGCCGCCGTCGAGCTGCGCAACCGGCTGTCGGCCGCGGTCGGCCTGCGCCTGCCCTCGGCGATCGTCTTCGATCACCCCACCACCGTCGCGCTCGCCGATCACCTCCTGGGTGAACTGCTCGGCTCAGCCGACGCCACGGACAACGTACGGGTCGTGGCCGCGGCCGGCGGTGAGCCGATCGCGATCGTCGGCATGGGCTGCCGCCTGCCCGGTGACGTCAGCGGACCCGAACAGTTCTGGGAGCTGCTGACCACCGGAGCGGATGCCGTCTCGGCCTTCCCGAACGACCGTGGATGGGGTGACCCGGGCGGGACCTACCGGCGCGAGGGCGGCTTCGTCCACGACGCCACCGACTTCGACGCCGCCTTCTTCGGCATCAACCCGCGCGAGGCGCTGGCGATGGACCCGCAGCAGCGGCTGCTGCTGGAGACGTCGTGGGAGGCTGTCGAACGCGCCGGTCTGGCCCCGTCGGCGCTGCACGGATCGTCCACCGGAGTGTTCATCGGCACCAGCGGTTCCGGCTACGAGAACAGCCTGCCGGCCGACGACCGCAGCCTCGACGGCTACCGGCTCACCGGCAGCATCCCCGCGGTGGCCTCCGGCCGGATCTCGTACGTGCTGGGTCTGACCGGCCCCGCGGTGACCGTGGACACCGCTTGTTCCTCGGCGCTGGTGGCGTTGCATCAGGCGGTGACCGCGCTGCGCGGCGGCGAATGCACGATGGCGCTGGCCGGCGGGGTGGCCGTGATGACGTCGCCGGGCGCCTTCGAGGAGTTCACCGAGCAGGGCGGGATGGCCGCCAACGGGCGGTGCAAGCCGTTCTCGGACGACGCCGACGGCATCGTCTGGGGTGAAGGCGCCGGGATGGTGTTGCTGGAGCGGTTGTCGGATGCTCAGCGCAACGGTCATCAGGTGCTGGCGGTGATCCGGGGTAGTGCGGTCAACCAGGACGGCGCCTCCAACGGCCTGTCCGCGCCGAATGGTCCGTCGCAACGCCGGGTGATCCGTGCGGCGCTGGCGAATGCGCAGTTGACCGCGGCTGACGTTGATGCGGTCGAGGCGCATGGGACGGGTACGTCGTTGGGTGATCCGATCGAGGCCGGTGCGCTGCTGGCTACGTACGGGCAAGACCGCCCGGAGAACCGGCCTCTGTGGCTGGGTTCGGTCAAGTCGAACATCGGTCATCTGCAGACCGCTGCGGGTGTGGCCGGTGTGATCAAGATGGTGTTGGCGTTGCAGCACGGTCACCTGCCGCGGACGTTGCACGCGGACACTCCGTCGTCGCACGTGGACTGGTCGGCGGGCAATGTGCAGCTGTTGCAGCAGGCGCGGGACTGGCCGGCCGGGGATCGGCCGCGCCGGGCTGGTGTGTCGGCGTTCGGGGTCAGTGGCACCAACGTGCACGTGATCCTGGAGGAGGCGCCGGCTGCGGCTGAGGTGCCGGTTCCGGCGTCCACGCCGGTGCTGCCCGGTGTTCCGGCGTGGCTGGTGTCGGGTTACAGCGCGGCGGCCTTGGCGGATCAGGCGGGGCGGCTGCGGGAGCATGTCATCGCCCGGCCCGAGCTGCCTGTGGGTGATGTGGCGTGGTCTTTGGCGACGAGCCGGTCGGTGTTCGAGCACCGCGCGGTGGTGCTGGGTGGGGATCTGGTGGCCGGTCTGGCCTCGGTGGCGACTGGGCAGCCCGCCCCGGGTGTGGTGAGCAGTCAGGTGGCTCCCGGCGGGATCGGCCGAACGGTGTTCGTGTTCCCCGGTCAGGGCAGTCAGTGGGTCGGGATGGGCCGGGAGTTGGCGGAGTCGTCGCCGGTGTTCGCGGCCCGGCTCGCGGAGTGCGGTCGTGCTTTGGCCCCGTACGTGGAATGGGAATTGGACGACGTCCTGGCGGGACGGCACGGTTTTGAGGCCGCTGACGTGGTGCAGCCGGCGTTGTGGGCGGTGATGGTGTCGCTGGCCGCTGTCTGGCAGGCCGCCGGTGTCCAACCGGACGCGGTGGTAGGCCATTCGCAAGGGGAGATCGCGGCGGCTGCGGTGGCCGGGATCTTGTCGCTGGAGGATGCGGCGAAGGTTGTCGCGTTGCGCAGTAAGGCTTTGGGTGCTTTGGCGGGCCGGGGCGGGATGCTGTCGATCGCGGAGCCGGTCGGCGTGGTGCGGGAACGGATCGCCGGTTTTGGTGATCGGTTGGCGGTGGCGGCGGTCAACGGCCCGTCCGCCACGGTGGTCTCGGGCGAAACCGAGGCGCTGCGGGAGTTGCAGGCTGCCTGTGGTGACGTGGTGCGTACCCGGTTGATCCCGGTGGATTACGCGTCGCACGGTCCGCAGGTGGAGGAGTTGCGCGCGGAGATCTTGGCGGTGCTGGACGGGATCACGCCGACTGAGGCGGACATTCCGATGGTGTCGGCGTTGACCGGCGAGTGGCTGACCGGCGTCGAGATGGATGCCGGCTACTGGTACGCGTCGCTGCGCGAGCCGGTGGAGTTCGACCGTGCCGTGCGGGTGCTGGCCGAGTCCGGGCACGGGGTGTTCGTCGAGGCGTCCCCGCATCCGGTCCTCGTGCCGACGATCGAGGATCGCGTCACCGTGGGCAGCCTGCGCCGTGACGACGGCGGTGCCCAGCGTCTGCTGACCTCGCTGGCCGAGGCGTTCGTGGCCGGGGTGGGCGTCGACTGGCGGGCGGTCTTCGGCGGCGGGGAAACCGTTGCCCTGCCGACGTATGCGTTCCAGCGGCGCCGGTTCTGGCCGGAGAGCGCGGTGGCCGGGCCGGCCGCCTGGTCGGTGAACGACTGGCGCTACCGCGTGATGTGGCAGCGGATGGACACCAGCGGCAACACCGGCCCGCTCACCGGCACCTGGTTGCTGGTGGGCGACGCTCCGGAGGCGTCCGCGGTCGCCGAGGCGTTGACTCGGCACGGCGCCGACGTCGTTGCGGTGCCGGGTGTCGAGGCTGCGGGTTCCGCGTTGGCCGGTGCCGCAGGTGTGGTCTCGCTGCTCGCGCTGGACGAAACCCCGGACGCCGAGTTCCCGTGGGTGCCGAGCGGCACGGCCACGACGCTGGACCTGGTGCACGCCTTGCACGCGGCGGCCTCCACCGCGCCGCTGTGGCTGGTGACCAGAGGCGCCGTCCAGACCGGTGCCGACGACCGGACCACCAGTCCGGCGCAGACCGCGGTCTGGGGCCTGGGCCGGGCGGTCGGTCTGGAACACCCCGAGTTCTGGGGCGGCCTGATCGATCTGCCCGCCGAGTTCGGGGCGCGGACCGCGGAGCAGCTGATCCCGGTCCTCGCCGCCGGCCACTACGAGGATCAGGTCGCGCTGCGTGAGTCCGGCACCCTGGTGCGCCGCCTGGTCCGGGCCGAGCCCCGCCCGACCGGCCGCGGGCCGTGGTCGCCGCGCGGCACGGTCCTGCTGACCGGTGGCACCGGCTCGGTCGGCGGACACGTCGCCGAGTGGCTGACCGAGCGGGACACCCGGCGGCTGGTGATGGCGTCCCGGTCCGGTCCGGCCGCCACCGGGGCGGCGGCGCTGGCCGCGTCCGTCGCGAGCGGCGGCACCGCCGTCGACGTGGTCAGCTGCGACCTCGCCGTGGCCGAGCAGGTCGACGGGATCGTGTCCTGGATCGGGGAATCCGGCCCCGATCTGTCATCGGTGTTCCACTCGGCGACGGTGGCCTCACTGGCCCGTGTGGAGGACACCGACCGCGCGACCCTGGCCGCGGCGCTCGGCGCCAAGGCAGCCGGGGCGGTGCACCTGGACGGGGCCACGGCCGGCCTCGATCTGGACGAGTTCGTGTTGTTCTCGTCGATCTCCGCGACGTGGGGCAGCAACGACCACGGCTCGTACGCGGCCGGGAACGCGTTCCTGGACGGGTTCGCCGAGCAGCGCCGCGGCCGTGGCCTGCCGGCGACGTCGATCGCCTGGGGCGTCTGGAACTCCCAGGACTGGGCGGCCGTCGACGCGTCGATGGATCAGGCTCCGGGCCGGGTGACACCCAGCCGTCTGCTGCGTCAAGGCATGAACTTCATGAACACCGGCAAGGCCCTGACCGCTTTGGGTGAGGTGCTGGCCGACGACGAGACGTTCATCGCGGTCGCCGACGTCGAGTGGGACCGGTTCGCCCCGGTGTTCCGCGCGGCCCGGCCGAGGCCCCTGCTCGAGATGATCCCGGAGGCTCGGGAGGACTCCGTACCGCCCCGGCCGGCCGGCCCGGCCGAACGTGGTGAGTACGCATCACAGTTGGCCGGGGTGCCCGTCGCGGAGCGTCTGCGCACGGTGGTCGATCTGGTGCGATCGCATGCGACCGCGGTGCTGGGTCTGGAGTCGGCGGACGAGATTCCGGCCGAGCGGGCGTTTCGTGATGTCGGGTTCGATTCGTTGACCGCGGTGGAATTGCGGAACCGATTGAACACGGCGGCCGGGGTGCGGTTGCCGTCCACCGCGGTGTTCGACTATCCCCACCCCACGGCCCTGGCCGGGCTGATTCTCACTGACCTGTTCGGTGCCGGGTTCGCCGAGCCCGTGGTGACTGTGTCCGTGGCGGCGCCCTCCGAACCCATCGCGATCGTGGGTATGGCCTGCCGCTACCCCGGTGGTGTGCGCAGTCCGGAAGAGTTGTGGGATCTGCTGGCTGATGGTGGTGACGCGATTTCCGGGTTCCCCGCCGATCGGGGCTGGGACGTCGAGGGACTGTTCGATCCGGACCCGGACGCTGAGGGTTCGACGTATGTGACCGAGGGCGGCTTCGTCACCGGGGTGGCCGAGTTCGACGCTGATTTCTTTGGGATCAGTCCGCGTGAGGCGTTGGCGATGGATCCGCAGCAGCGGTTGTTGTTGGAGATCTCGTGGGAGGCCATTGAGCGGGCGGGTATTGATCCGGTTTCGTTGAAGGGGTCGTCTACTGGTGTTTTTGTTGGTGGGACGATGTCGGATTACATCACGGCGGTTGGTGGGAGTCCGGATACGCAGGCGCATGTGATTACGGGTAATGCGTTGAGTGTGTTGTCGGGCCGGATTTCGTATGTGCTGGGTTTGGTGGGTCCGGCGATCTCGGTGGATACGGCGTGTTCGTCGTCGTTGGTGGCGTTGCATCAGGCTGCGCAGGCGTTGCGGTCGGGTGAGTGTTCGATGGCGTTGGCCGGTGGTGTGATGGTGATGGCTGATCCGTCGGAGTTTGTGGGTTTTTCGCGGTTGCGGGCGTTGTCGTCGGATGGCCGGTGCAGGGCGTTCGGTGATGGCGCGGATGGCATGGGCATGGCCGAGGGTGCGGGCATGGTGATGCTGGAACGCCTGTCGGATGCTCGTCGCAACGGTCATGAGGTGCTGGCGGTTGTTCGGGGGAGCGCGGTTAATCAGGATGGTGCGTCGAATGGTTTGTCGGCGCCGAATGGTCCTTCTCAGCAGCGGGTGATCCGGGCCGCCCTGGCGAATGCGCGGTTGTCGGCGGCTGACGTTGATGTGGTGGAGGCGCACGGCACCGGCACGTCGCTGGGCGATCCGATCGAGGCGCAAGCACTCTTGGCGACGTACGGTCAGGAACGTCCGGCCGGGGATGCGCCGTTGTGGGTCGGGTCGATCAAGTCGAACATCGGGCATGCGCAGCAGGCCGCGGGTGTGGCTGGTGTGATCAAGATGGTGCTGGCGTTGCGGCACGGCCGGATCCCGCAGACTTTGTACGCCGAGACGCCGTCGTCGCACGTGGACTGGAGTGCGGGCAACGTTCGGCTGGTGCAGCAGGCGCGGGACTGGTCGGCCGGTGACCGGACGCGCCGGGCTGGGGTCTCGGCGTTCGGTATCAGCGGCACGAATGCCCACGTGATCATCGAGGAAGCGCCGGCTGCGGAGCGGGCGCCGGCTTCGGAGCAGCCGGAGGGCTTGCCGGTGCTGGCGCCGCGTCTGCCCGCGTGGGTGTTGTCCGGGCGTAGCGCGGCGGCGCTGGTCGGGCAGGCCGGCCGGCTGCGGGAGCACCTCGTCGACCGCCCGCAGGTGACGGCCGTCGACGTGGCCTGGTCGCTGGCGACAACCCGGTCGGTGTTCAGTCACCGGGCGGTCGTGCTGGGTGAGGACCGGTTGTCCGGGCTGGCCTCGGTGGCGTCCGTGCGACCCGCCCCCGGCGTGACCGTCGGAGAGATTCCGCCCGGCGGCGTAGGCCGGACGGTGTTCGTGTTCCCGGGTCAGGGCTCGCAGTGGGTCGGTATGGGCCGGGAGCTGGCGGAGGCGTCACCGGTGTTCGCGGCCCGCCTCGCCGAATGTGGGGCGGCTTTGGCCCCGTACGTGGATTGGGATCTCGACGACGTTCTCGCGGGCCGGCACGGTCTCGAGGCCGCCGACGTGGTGCAGCCGGCGCTGTGGGCGGTGATGGTGTCGCTGGCCGCCGTGTGGCAGGCGGCCGGTGTGCGACCGGACGCCGTGGTGGGTCACTCGCAAGGTGAGATCGCGGCGGCTGCGGTGGCGGGCATCTTGTCCCTGGACGACGCGGCGAAGATCGTGGCGTTGCGCAGCAAAGCCTTGTCTGCCCTGGCGGGCCGGGGCGGGATGCTGTCGATCGCCGAGCCGGTCGGCGCGGTGCGGGAACGGATCGCGGGTTTCGGTGACCGGCTGTCGATCGCCGCGGTCAACGGCCCGTCCGCCACGGTGGTCTCGGGTGAGCCGTCAGCGCTGCGGGAGTTGCAGGCTGCGTGTGGTGGTGCGGTGCGGACCCGGTTGATTCCGGTGGATTACGCGTCGCACGGTCCGCAGGTGGAGGAACTGCGTGCGGAGATCTTGGAGGTGTTGGCGGGTGTGGCTCCGCGCCTGGCGGTGATTCCGATGGTGTCGGCGTTGACCGGTCGTTGGCTGACCGGCGTGGAGATGGATGCCGGCTACTGGTTCGCGTCGTTGCGGGAGCCGGTGGAGTTCGACCGTGCGGTTCAGGTGTTGAGTCAGGCCGGGCATGGCGTGTTCGTGGAGGTTTCCCCGCATCCGGTGTTGATCCCGGTGATCGAGGACCAGATCACGGTGGGCACGCTGCGGCGGGACGAGGGTGGCGCCCAGCGGCTGCTGAGCTCGTTGGCCGAGGCGTACGTGAGTGGACTCCCGGTCGACTGGCCCGCACTGCTCGAACCGGGGAAGACCGTTGCCCTCCCGACGTACGCCTTCCAGCGGCGGCACTTCTGGCCCGAAGCGCGACCCACCACTGCCCCGGAGGTTCCGGCCGGCGAAGCCGCATTCTGGGCCGCGGTGGAGGGCGGCGACCCGGACGAGCTGGCCGCCACGCTGAACGTCGACGGCGGCCGGCTGGGCGACATGCTTCCGATGCTGGCCGACTACCGGCGGCGCAGCCAGGCCGACGCGTCGGTGGCCGACTGGCGTTACCGAGTGACCTGGGCTCCCGTCGCCGACAGCGAGGCGGTGCTCACCGGCCGCTGGCTGGTGGTCGGTGACGACACCGAAGGCATCGGCTCGGTGCTGGCCCGTCGAGGGGCCGAGGTGGTGAGGCTCGCCGATGCGGCCGAGCTGACCTCGGCCGGTACCACCGACGTGGCGGGTGTCGTGTCCCTGCTGGCGTTGGCGGAGGAACCGGCGGATCTGCTGGCGACGGTGGCCGTGCTGCGGGCGGGCGTACCGGCGCCGGTGTGGGTGGTGACGCGTGGTGCGGCTACCAGCCCGGTTCAGGCGCGGGTGTGGGGCTTGGGTGTGGTGGCCGGTCTCGAGTTTGCTGACCGGTGGGGTGGTCTGATCGATCTGCCTGCGGTGCTGGATGCCAGGGCGGGGGCCCGGTTGGTGTCGGTGCTGGCGGGCAACGGTGAGGATCAGGTGGCGATCCGTCCCGAGGGGATGGTGGGCCGCCGGCTGGTGCGTGCTCCCCGCCCCGCGACCGGCCGCACGTGGACCCCGGCCGGCAGTGTGCTGGTGACCGGAGGCACGAGTGGTGTCGGCGCGATCACGGCCGGCTGGTTGGCTGAGCGTGGCGCCGAGCGGGTGGTGCTGACGAGCCGGTCGGGCCCGGCCGCGGCCGGGGTCGCGAAGTCGGCGGCAGTGATCGCCACAGCCGGCACGGCGGTGGAGGTGGTGGCCGCGAACATCGCCGATCGTGACGCCACCGCCGGCCTGCTGGACTGGATCGACGGGTCCGGCCCGGTGTTGTCCTCGGTGTTCCACGCGGCGGGGCTGGCCGAGCGGCGTCCGATCGAGGAGATCGAGGCGGCTGACCTGGACCGGCTGCTCGCGGCGAAGGCCGGCGGCGCGGCCCTGCTCGACGAACTGACCGCCCACCGGGAGTTGGACGCCTTCGTCCTGTTCTCCTCGGGTTCGGGCACCTGGGGCAGCGGCGGACTGGGAGCCTACGCGGCGGCCAACGCCTCCCTGGACGCGTTGTGCGAGAACCGCCGGGGCCGGGGCTTGGCTGCGACCTCGATCGCCTGGGGTCTGTGGGGTGGCGTCGGCCTGGCCGCGGGTCGTGACGGTGAGCGGCTGACCGACTTCGGCATGGAAAGCATCGACGCCGAGCGGGGCATGCGTGCCCTCGGTCAGATCTTGGATGCCGGTGAGGGAACGGTCGCGGTGGCCGGGTTCGACTGGGCCTCGTTTGTGCCGACGTACACGTTGCGGCGGCCGAGCCCGTTCCTGTCGGCGTTGCCGGAAGTTCGTGCGATTCTGGCCGCTGACGCCGGCGTGGACGTCGGACTGGGTGGTTCCGAGCTGGCCACCCGTCTGCGGGGTATGCCGCCGGCCGAGCAGCGGCAGGTGCTGACGGAGACCGTACGGGCGCATGCGGCGGCGGTGCTGGGTCATGAGTCGGTTGAGGCGGTGTTGCCGCAGCGGGCGTTCAAGGATCTGGGCTTCGACTCGGTCGGGGCGGTGGAGTTGCGGAACCGTCTGTCGGCCGCGGTCGGGGTGCGGCTGCCGTCAACGCTGGTGTTCGACTACCCGAACGCGGCCGCTTTGGCCGAGTTCATCCGGGGCGAGTTGGTCGGTACCGGTGCCGCCGACAGCGCGGTGCAGGTGGTGGCGGCGGCCGGTGGCGAGCCGATCGCGATCGTGGGTATGGGTTGCCGGTATCCGGGTGACGTGCGGGGCCCGGAGCAGTTCTGGGAGCTGCTGACCGCGGGCCGGGACGTGATTACGCCGTTCCCGGTCGATCGTGGGTGGGAGGCGTTCGAGGAGGAATTCGGCGGATCCAATCAGTCGTATGTGCGGGAGGGCGGCTTCGTCTACGACGTCGCTGACTTTGATGCCGGCTTCTTCGGGATCAACCCGCGTGAGGCGCTGGCCATGGATCCGCAGCAGCGGTTGTTGCTGGAGACGGCGTGGGAGGCCATCGAGCGGGCCGGTCTGGCCCCGTCGTCCTTGCACGGTTCGGCGACCGGCGTGTTCATCGGTGCGAGTCACTCCGGTTATGAGGCGAGTCTGCCGGTCGAGGACAAGACCCTCGACGGTTATCGGCTGACGGGTTCGGTGTCGTCGGTGGCGTCGGGCCGGATCTCGTACGTGCTGGGGTTGACCGGTCCGGCCTTGACGGTTGATACGGCGTGTTCGTCGTCGCTGGTCGCGTTGCATCAGGCGGTGAGAGCGCTGCGCGGCGGTGAGTGCACGATGGCCCTCGCGGGTGGTGTGGCGGTGATGACGTCGCCGGGCGCGTTCATGGAGTTCGCCGAGCAGGGTGGTATGGGCTCGAGCGGGCGTTGTAAGGCGTTCTCGGACTCGGCTGACGGGATCGGCTGGGGCGAGGGCGCCGGGATGGTGTTGCTGGAGCGGTTGTCGGATGCTCAGCGCAACGGTCATCAGGTTTTGGCGGTGATCCGGGGTAGTGCGGTCAACCAGGATGGCGCGTCGAATGGTCTGTCCGCGCCGAATGGTCCGTCGCAGCGGCGGGTGATTCGTGCGGCGCTGGCGAATGCGCAGTTGACCGCGGCTGACGTTGATGCGGTCGAGGCGCACGGCACGGGTACGTCGCTGGGTGATCCGATCGAGGCCGGTGCGCTGCTGGCGACGTACGGCCGGGAGCGTCGTGAGGATCGGCCGTTGTGGCTGGGTTCGGTCAAGTCGAACATCGGTCATTTGCAGACCGCCGCCGGTGTCGCTGGTGTGATCAAGATGGTGTTGGCACTGCAGCACGGTCATCTGCCGCGAACGCTGCATGCGGACACTCCGTCGTCGCACGTGGACTGGTCGGCGGGCAACGTCAAACTCTTGCAGGAGGCGCGGGACTGGCCCGACACCGGTCAGCCGCGCCGGGCTGGTGTGTCGGCGTTCGGGGTGAGCGGCACCAACGTCCACGTCATTCTCGAGGAAGCGCCGGCCGCAGTCACCGCACCGGTTCCGGTGGTCGAGCCGGTGCTGCCGGGCCTCCCGGCGTGGCTGGTCTCGGGCCATAGCGGGGCGGCTTTGGCGGGTCAGGCGGGTCGGCTGCGGGAGCATGTCATCGCCCGGCCGGACCTTGATCCCGCTGACGTGGCCTGGTCGCTGGCTACTACCCGGTCGGTGTTCGAGCACCGTGCGGTGGTGCTGGGTGAGGATTTGCCGACCGGCTTGGCCGCAGTCGCGACCGGTCAGCTCGCTTCGGGTGTGGTAGCGGGTCAGGTACCTCCCGGCGGTGTGGGTCGCACGGTGTTCGTGTTCCCGGGTCAGGGCAGTCAGTGGGTCGGGATGGGCCGGGAGTTGGCGGGGGCGTCGCCGGTGTTCGCGGTCCGGCTGGCGGAGTGCGGTCGTGCTTTGGCCCCGTACGTGGATTGGGAACTCGACGACGTCCTGGCCGGTCGGCACGGGTTCGAGGCCGCGAGTGTCGTGCAGCCCGCGTTGTGGGCGGTGATGGTGTCGCTGGCCGCGGTGTGGCAGGCGGCCGGTGTGCGACCGGACGCGGTGGTGGGTCATTCGCAGGGTGAGATCGCGGCGGCTGCGGTGGCCGGGATTCTGTCGCTGGAGGATGCGGCGAAGGTTGTCGCGTTGCGCAGTAGGGCTTTGGGTGTTTTGGCGGGCCGGGGCGGGATGTTGTCGGTCGCGGAGTCGGTTGAGGCGGTGCGTTCTCGTCTTTCCGGTTTTGGTGATCGGTTGGCGGTGGCTGCGGTTAACGGCCCGTCCGCCACGGTGGTTTCCGGTGAGCCGTCAGCGCTGCGGGAGTTGCAGGCTGCCTGTGGTGACGTGGTGCGTACCCGGCTCATTCCGGTGGATTACGCGTCGCACGGTCCGCAGGTGGAGGAGCTGCGCGCGGAGATCCTGGCGGTGCTGGACGGGATCACGCCGGGCGCGGCGGACATTCCGATGGTGTCGGCGTTGACGGGTGAGTGGTTGTCCGGTCCTGAGATGGATGCCGGCTACTGGTATGCGTCGTTGCGCGAGCCGGTGGAGTTCGACCGGGCGGTCCGGGTGCTGGCCGAGTCCGGGCATGGGGTGTTCGTGGAGGTGTCCCCGCATCCGGTGCTGGTTCCGGTGATCGAGGATCAGGTCACGATCGGCACGCTGCGCCGTGACGACGGTGATGGGCGGCGTCTGCTGACCTCGCTGGCCGAGGCGTTCGTGGCCGGTGTGAGCGTCGACTGGTCGCTGATTCTGGGTGGCGGGGAAACGGTCGCGTTGCCGACGTATGCGTTCCAGCGACGCCGGTTCTGGCCCGAGGTGGCCGCCCCGCCCAGCCGACCCCTCGATGACTGGCGCTACCGCATCACCTGGCAGCCGGCCGGCTTCACCAACCACGCGCTGTCGGGTACGTGGGTCCTGGTGGGCGACGACCCGGACGCGACGTCGATCGCGGAAGCCTTGACCGTGCACGGCGCCGACGTTCTCCGGGTGAACGATCCGGACGAGCTGAACGCCACGATGCTGACGAACGCGAGTGGTGTCGTGTCGCTGCTGGCACTCGACCAGACGCCTGACGCCGAGTTCCCGTGGGTGCCGCGCGGCACCGCCGCCACCGTGGACCTGGTGAAAGCGGTGCACCAGGCTGGGCTCGACGTTCCCGTCTGGCTGCTGACGCGTGGCGCAGTGCAGACCGGTGCCGGTGAGGTGACGACCAGTCCGGCGCAGACCGCGGTGTGGGGTCTGGGCCGGGCGGTGGGTCTGGAACGTCCGGGGTTGTGGGGTGGGCTGATCGATCTGCCGGTGGAGTTCGACGCCCGCGCTGGTGATGATCTGGTGTCGGTGCTCGCGCAGAACGTCGAGGATCAGGCTGCGCTGCGCCCCCATGGTGTGTTCGTCCGACGGCTGGTGCACGCGCAGACTCGTGACACGGTTGTGCCGTGGACGCCCCGCGGCACGGTCCTGCTGACCGGTGGCACCGGATCGATCGGCGTGAGCGTGGGTGAGTGGCTGGCCGGTCGGGGTGCGCAGCGGGTGGTGCTGACGTCGCGGTCGGGCCCGTCCGCGCCGGGTGTCGCCTCGTTGGCCGCGTCAGTGGCCGGCGGTGGTTCGGGGGTCGAGGTCCTCAGCTGCGATCTCGGTTCGCCGGAGCAGGTCGCCGGCATGGTCAATTGGATCGAGGACTCGGGTCCTGGCTTGTCGACGGTGTTGCATTCGGCGAATCTGCCGTATTTGGCGTGGGTGGAGAACACCGAACGTGAGGGCTTGGCCGCCGCGCTGGGCGCGAAAGCGTTGGGTGCGGTGCATCTGGATCAGGCCACGATGGGTCTGGATCTGGACGAGTTCGTGTTGTTCTCGTCGATCTCGGCTACGTGGGGCAGTAACGATCACGGCGCGTATGCGGCGGGGAACGCGTTTTTGGACGGGTTCGCTGAACAGCGCCGCGGCCGGGGCCTGCCCACAACGTCCATCGCCTGGGGCGTGTGGAATACCCGTGACTGGGACGCCGTGGATGCGGCGATGGAGCAGGGTGCGGGGGCGGTGACGCCGAGCCGGTTGCGGAGGCAGGGGATGAATTTCCTGCGGACCGACCGTGCTCTGGCGGCGTTGGGTGAGATTCTGGCCGAGGACGAGACGTTCATCGCGGTCGCTGATGTGGAGTGGGATCGGTTCGCGCCGGTGTTCCGGGCCGCTCGGCCGCGGCCGCTGCTGGACACGATTCCCGAGGCGCGGGAGGAAGCCGAGCCGGCCCCGGCGACCGCGACGGCCGAGCGCGGCGGGTATGCGTCAGAGCTGGCCGCCATGCCGGTTGCGGAGCGTCTGCGGACGGTGATCGACCTGGTCCGGTCGCACGCGACGGCGGTGCTGGGTCTGGAGTCGGCGGAGGAGATCCCGGCCGAGCGGGCGTTTCGTGATGTCGGCTTCGACTCGTTGACCGCGGTCGAGCTGCGGAACCGGCTCAACACCGCGGCCGGGGTCCGATTGCCCTCGACGGTGGTGTTCGACCATCCGAGCCCGAAAGCGCTGGCTGAGGAGATCATCACCCGGCTGCTGGGTTCGGACGCCCGGCAAGTGACCTCGGTGGTGGTGCAGGCACCGACCGAACCCATCGCGATCGTGGGTATGGCCTGCCGCTACCCCGGTGGTGTGCGCAGTCCGGAAGAGTTGTGGGATCTGCTGGCTGATGGTGGTGACGCGATTTCCGGGTTCCCCGCCGATCGGGGCTGGGACGTCGAGGGACTGTTCGATCCGGACCCGGACGCTGAGGGTTCGACGTATGTGACCGAGGGCGGCTTCGTCACCGGGGTGGCCGAGTTCGACGCTGATTTCTTTGGGATCAGTCCGCGTGAGGCGTTGGCGATGGATCCGCAGCAGCGGTTGTTGTTGGAGATCTCGTGGGAGGCCATTGAGCGGGCGGGTATTGATCCGGTTTCGTTGAAGGGGTCGTCTACTGGTGTTTTTGTTGGTGGGACGATGTCGGATTACATCACGGCGGTTGGTGGGAGTCCGGATACGCAGGCGCATGTGATTACGGGTAATGCGTTGAGTGTGTTGTCGGGCCGGATTTCGTATGTGCTGGGTTTGGTGGGTCCGGCGATCTCGGTGGATACGGCGTGTTCGTCGTCGTTGGTGGCGTTGCATCAGGCTGCGCAGGCGTTGCGGTCGGGTGAGTGTTCGATGGCGTTGGCCGGTGGTGTGATGGTGATGGCTGATCCGTCGGAGTTTGTGGGTTTTTCGCGGTTGCGGGCGTTGTCGTCGGATGGCCGGTGCAGGGCGTTCGGTGATGGCGCGGATGGCATGGGCATGGCCGAGGGTGCGGGCATGGTGATGCTGGAACGCCTGTCGGATGCTCGTCGCAACGGTCATGAGGTGCTGGCGGTTGTTCGGGGGAGCGCGGTTAATCAGGATGGTGCGTCGAATGGTTTGTCGGCGCCGAATGGTCCTTCTCAGCAGCGGGTGATCCGGGCCGCCCTGGCGAATGCGCGGTTGTCGGCGGCTGACGTTGATGTGGTGGAGGCGCACGGCACCGGCACGTCGCTGGGCGATCCGATCGAGGCGCAAGCACTCTTGGCGACGTACGGTCAGGAACGTCCGGCCGGGGATGCGCCGTTGTGGGTCGGGTCGATCAAGTCGAACATCGGGCATGCGCAGCAGGCCGCGGGTATCGCCGGTGTGATCAAGATGGTGTCGGCGTTGCAGCACGGCGTGCTACCCCGAACGTTGCACGCGGAGACACCGTCGTCGCATGTGGATTGGTCTGCGGGCAATGTCCGGCTGGTGCAGCAGGCGCGGGACTGGTCGGCTGGTGATCGGACGCGCCGGGCGGGGGTCTCGGCGTTCGGTATCAGCGGCACGAATGCCCACGTGATCATCGAGGAAGCGCCGACCGCGGAACCGACGCCGGCAGAAGAACCCGACGGCCTGCCGGTGCTGGCCTCAGACGTACCGGCTTGGCTGTTGTCGGGCCGGAGCGGGACGGCGCTGGCCGATCAGGCCGATCGGCTGCGGGAGCACCTGATCGCGCAGCCGGATCTCCGCGCCGGTGACGTGGCGTGGTCGCTGGCGACAACCCGGTCGGTGTTCGACCACCGGGCGGTCGTGCTGGGTGAGGACCGGTTGTCCGGGCTGGCCTCGGTGGCGACCGGCCGGCCGGCGGCCGGAGTGGTCACGGGTCAGGTGCCTCCCGGCGGTGTGGGTCGCACGGTGTTCGTCTTCCCGGGTCAGGGTTCGCAGTGGGTCGGGATGGGCCGGGAGTTGGCGGGGGCGTCGCCGGTGTTCGCGGCCCGGCTGGCGGAGTGCGGTCGTGCTTTGGCCCCGTACGTGGATTGGGAGCTCGACGACGTTCTGGCGGGTCGGCACGGTTTTGAGGCCGCTGACGTGGTGCAGCCGGCGTTGTGGGCGGTGATGGTGTCGCTGGCCGCTGTCTGGCAGGCGGCCGGTGTCCAACCGGACGCGGTGGTAGGCCATTCGCAAGGTGAGATCGCGGCGGCTGCGGTGGCCGGGATCTTGTCGCTGGACGACGCGGCGAAGGTGGTCGCCCTGCGCAGCAAGGCCTTGGGTGCTTTGGCGGTCCGGGGCGGGATGCTGTCGATCGCGGAGCCGGTCGGCGTGGTGCGGGAACGGATCGCCGGTTTTGGTGATCGGTTGGCGGTGGCGGCGGTCAACGGCCCGTCCGCCACGGTGGTCTCGGGCGAAACCGAGGCACTGCGGGAGTTGCAGGCTGCCTGTGGTGATGCGGTGCGGACGCGGATGATTCCGGTGGATTACGCGTCGCACGGTCCGCAGGTGGAGGAACTGCGTGCGGAGATCTTGGAGGTGTTGGCGGGTGTAGCTCCGCGCCTGGCAGTGATTCCGATGGTGTCGGCGTTGACCGGTCGTTGGCTGACCGGCGTGGAGATGGATGCCGGCTACTGGTTCGCGTCGTTGCGCGAGCCGGTGGAGTTCGACCGGGCGGTCCGGGTGCTGGCCGAGTCCGGGCATGGGGTGTTCGTGGAGGTGTCCCCGCATCCGGTGCTGGTCCCGGTGATCGAGGACCAGATCACGGTGGGCACGCTGCGGCGGGGCGAGGGTGGCGTCCAGAGGTTGCTGAGCTCGTTGGCTGAGGCGTTTGTGGCCGGAATGGAGGTCGACTGGCGGGCTGTGCTGGGTGGCGGGGCGACGGTCGCGCTGCCGACGTACGCCTTCCAGCGCCGGCACTTCTGGCCCCAGCCGGCGGAAACCTCGGCGGCGGCCGAGGCATCGGCGGGCACTCCCGCGGAGGCGGGCTTCTGGGCCGCAGTCGAGCAGGGTGACGCGGACACCTTGGCGCAGCTCCTGGGCGTGGACTCGGCCGAGGTCGCGCTGAGCGCGCTGACCGACTGGCGCCGCCGGGAGCGCGCCGACGCGGCGGTGGCCGACTGGCGTTATCGGGTGTCGTGGGCCCCGATCGCTGACTCCAGGGCCGTGTTGTCGGGCCGGTGGCTGGTGGTCGGTGACGACACCGAGGGCATCGGTTCGGTGCTGGCCGAGCGCGGTGCCGAGGTGGTTGGTGTGTCCGGGGTGGAGCAGCTTGCCGGCATCGATGGCTCCGGTCTGGCCGGGGTGGTGTCGACAACCGCGTTGAACGGCGGGCTGTCCGGCGGTTCGGATGTCGTCTCGGCGGGCGTGCTGGCGACTCTGGACCTGCTGCGGACGTTGGACGGTGTGGCACCGTTGTGGGTCCTGACCCGGGGTGGTGCGGCTGTCGATGCTGCGGTGGATCCGGTCCAGGCACAGGTGTGGGGTCTTGGTGTCGTTGCTGGTCTGGAGCTGGCCGATCGGTGGGGTGGCCTGATCGATCTGCCCGCGGTGCTGGACGCGCGGGCGGCGTCCCGGTTGGTGTCGGTGCTGGCCGGTAACGGTGAGGATCAGGTCGCGATCCGCCCGGCTGGAATGGTGGGCCGGCGGCTGGAGCGTGCGCCTTGGCCGGTGACGGGACGCTCGTGGACACCTCGAGGATCGGTGCTGGTGACCGGGGGCACGGGCGGGGTGGGTGCGATCACCGCTGGTTGGGTGGCTGAGCGCGGCGCCGCGCGGGTGGTGTTGACAAGCCGGTCGGGCCCGGCGGCCGATGGGGTGGCGGGACGGGCTGCCGCGATCGCCGGGACTGGTGCCGCGGTGGAGGTGGTGGCGTGCGACATCGCCGACCGGGGTGCTGTGGCCGGCCTGTTGGACTGGATCGACACGTCCGGTGCGGCACTGACGTCGGTGTTCCATGCGGCGGGTGTGGGTTTGCAGCGGCCGGTGGGGCAGGTAACCGCGGAGGACTTGGCGTATGTGCTGTCGGGCAAGGCCGGTGGTGCGACGTCCCTCGATGAGCTGACCGTTGATCGTGAGTTGGACGCTTTCGTCTTGTTCTCGTCGGGTGCGGGGACCTGGGGGAGCGGTGGGCTCAGCGCATATGCGGCAGCGAACGCTCACCTCGACGCTTTGTGTGAGAGCCGCCGGGCCCGGGGCTTGGCCGCGACCTCGATCGTGTGGGGCCTGTGGGCCGGTGTGGGCATGGCGGCCGGTGAGGGCGGTGACCGGCTGCTCGACTTCGGCATGGAAGGCATCGACGCCGAGCGAGGTATGCGCGCTCTCGGTCAGATCTTGGATGCCGGTGAGGGGACGGTCGCGGTGGCCGGGTTCGACTGGGCCTCGTTTGTGCCGACGTACACGTTGCGGCGGCCGAGTCCATTGTTGTCGGGTCTGCCCGAGGTCCGCGCGATCCTCGAGGCCGAGCAGCGGCCGGCGGAGGAGCCGGCAGGTTCTGAGCTGGTGACCCGGCTGCGGGGTATGTCGCCGGGCGAGCAGCGGCAGGTGCTGACGGAGTCCGTACGGGCGCATGCGGCGGCGGTGCTGGGTCATGAGTCGGCTGAGGCGGTGTTGCCGCAGCGGGCGTTCAAGGATCTGGGCTTCGATTCGGTCGGTGCGGTGGAGTTGCGGAATCGTCTGTCGGCCGCGGTGGGGGTACGCCTGCCGTCGACGCTGGTGTTCGACTATCCGAACGCGGCGGCTCTGGCCGAGTTCATTCGCGGTGAGCTGGTTGGTGGGGCCACTTCCGACGGCGCGGTGCAGGTGGTGGCGGCGGCCGGTGGTGAGCCGATCGCGATCGTCGGTATGGGCTGCCGTTATCCGGGTGACGTGCGTGGCCCCGAACAGTTCTGGGACCTGCTGACCGCGGGCCGCGACGTGATCACGCCGTTCCCGGCCGACCGCGGCTGGGAAGCGTTCGAGGAGGAATTCGGCGGGTCGGGCCAGTCCTACGTGCGGGAAGGCGGCTTCGTTTACGACGTCGCTGATTTCGATCCGAGCTTCTTCGGCATCAACCCCCGTGAAGCGCTGGCCATGGATCCGCAGCAGCGGCTGCTGCTGGAAACCGCGTGGGAGGCCATCGAACGCGCGGGCCTGGCCCCGTCAGCGCTGCACGGTTCGGCGACCGGCGTGTTCATCGGTGCGAGTCACTCCGGTTATGAGGCGAGTCTGCCGGTCGAGGACAAGACCCTCGACGGCTACCGGTTGACGGGTTCGGTGTCGTCGGTGGCGTCGGGCCGGATCTCGTACGTGCTGGGGTTGACCGGCCCGGCCCTGACTGTCGACACGGCGTGTTCGTCATCGCTGGTCGCGTTGCACCAGGCCGTGTCGGCACTGCGCGGCGGTGAGTGCACGATGGCCCTCGCGGGTGGTGTAGCCGTGATGACGTCGCCCGGCGCGTTCATGGAATTCGCCGAGCAAGGCGGCATGGCGTCCAGCGGCCGCTGCAAGGCGTTCTCGGACTCGGCCGACGGGATCGGCTGGGGTGAAGGCGCCGGCGTGCTTCTCCTGGAACGGCTCTCCGACGCCCAGCGCAACGGTCATCAGGTGCTGGCGGTGATCCGGGGTAGTGCGGTCAACCAGGACGGCGCGTCGAATGGCCTGTCCGCGCCGAACGGTCCGTCGCAACGCCGGGTGATCCGTGCCGCGCTGGCGAATGCGCAGTTGACTGCCGCTGACGTCGATGCCGTGGAGGCCCATGGGACGGGCACCTCGCTGGGTGATCCGATCGAGGCCGGTGCGCTGCTGGCCACGTACGGGCAGGACCGTCCCGAGGACCGGCCCCTGTGGCTGGGTTCGGTCAAGTCGAACATCGGTCATTTGCAGACCGCCGCCGGTGTCGCTGGTGTGATCAAGATGGTGTTGGCACTGCAGCACGGTCATCTGCCACAAACGCTGCATGCGGACACTCCGTCGTCACACGTGGACTGGTCGGCGGGCAACGTCAAACTTCTGCAAGAGGCCCGGGACTGGCCCGACACCGGTCAGCCGCGCCGGGCTGGTGTGTCGGCGTTCGGGGTGAGCGGCACCAACGTCCACGTGATCCTGGAGGAAGCGCCGGCCGCAGTCACCGCGCCGGTTGCGGTGGTCGAGCCGGTGCTGCCGGGCCTCCCGGCGTGGCTGGTCTCGGGTCATAGCGCGGCCGCCCTGGCCGGTCAGGCAGGTCGGCTGCGCGAGCACATCATCGCTCGGCCGGACCTGAACGCGGCTGACGTGGCTTGGTCGCTGGCTACTACCCGGTCGGTGTTCGAGCACCGCGCCGTCGTGCTGGGTGAGGATCTGCCGGCGGGCCTGGCGTCGATCGCGACGGGCCAGCCCGCTCCGGGTGTGGTGAGCGGTCAGGTCGCACCCGGCGGGATCGGCCGGACGGTGTTCGTGTTCCCTGGCCAGGGCAGTCAGTGGGTCGGGATGGGCCGGGAGTTGGCGGATTCGTCTCCGGTGTTCGCGGCCCGCCTGGCCGAATGTGCGGCGGCTTTGGCTCCGTACGTGGAATGGGAACTCGACGACGTCCTGGCCGGTCGGCACGGGTTCGAGGCCGCGAGCGTCGTGCAGCCCGCGTTGTGGGCCGTGATGGTGTCATTGGCCGCGGTCTGGCAGGCCGCCGGTGTGCAGCCGGACGCGGTTGTCGGTCATTCACAGGGTGAGATCGCGGCCGCTGCGGTGGCCGGGATCCTGTCGCTGGACGACGCGGCGCGTGTGGTCACGTTGCGCAGCAGGGCTTTGTCCGCTCTGGCGGGCCGAGGCGGGATGATGTCGGTCGCCGAACCGGTCGGCGCGGTGCGGGAACGGATCGCGAGCTTCGGTGACCGACTGTCGGTGGCGGCGGTCAACGGCCCATCCGCGACCGTGGTGTCCGGTGAGCCGTCAGCGCTGCGAGAGCTGCAGGACGCCTGTGGTGATGCGGTGCGTACCCGGTTGATCCCGGTGGACTATGCGTCGCACGGCCCGCAGGTGGAAGAACTGCGCGCGGAGATCCTGGCGGTGCTGGACGGCATCACGCCGGGTGAGGCGGACATCCCCATGGTGTCGGCGCTGACCGGCGAATGGCTCGCCGGTCCCGAGATGGACGCCGCCTACTGGTACGCGTCACTGCGCGAGCCGGTCGAGTTCGACCGTGCCGTCCACGTGTTGGCCGGCTCCGGCCATGGGGTGTTCGTGGAGGCGTCCCCGCATCCGGTGCTGATCCCGGTGATCGAGGACCAGATCACGATCGGCACGCTGCGCCGTGACGACGGCGGTGCCCAGCGTCTGCTGACCTCGTTCGCCGAGGCGTTCGTGGCCGGTGTGAGCGTCGACTGGTCGCTGATTCTGGGTGGCGGGGAAACGGTCGCGCTGCCGACGTATGCGTTCCAGCGGCGCCGGTTCTGGCCCGAGCTGCCGGAAGTTGCGAGCACGTCGCTGGACGACTGGCGGTACCGCATCACCTGGCAGCCGGCCGGCATCTCCACCGGCCCGCTGGGCGGCACGTGGATCGTCGTCGGCCAGGACCGCGATGCGGTGTCGATCGTGGAGGCGTTGACGGGGCACGGCGCCGAGGTGGTTCGGGTGGCCGGTGCGGCGGACGTGACTGCCGCGGTCCTGGCCGGCGCGGCCGGTGTGGTGTCGTTGCTCGCTTTGGACGAGACCCCGGACGCCGAGTTCCCGTGGGTGCCGCGCGGCACCGCCGCCACCGTGGACCTGGTGAAAGCGGTGCAGCAGTCCGGTGTCGAAGTGCCGGTATGGCTGCTGACCCGGAGCGCGGTCCAGACCGGTGCGGATGACCGGATCACCAGTCCGGCGCAGACCGCGGTGTGGGGTCTGGGCCGGGCGGTGGGTCTGGAACGTCCGGGGCTGTGGGGCGGTCTGATCGACCTGCCCGCCACTTTCCATGTTCACGCCGGTGACGGTCTCGTGTCGGTGCTGGCGCAGAACGTCGAGGATCAGGCCGCGCTGCGCCCCGGGGGCGTGTTCGTCCGCCGGCTGATCCGGGCGTCCCACGTCGTACCGGCAAGCGACTGGACGCCGCGGGGCACGGTCCTGCTGACCGGTGGCACCGGTTCGATCGGTGTCAGTGTCGGCGAATGGCTGGCCGGTCGGGGTGCGCAGCGGGTGGTCCTGACGTCGCGGTCGGGTCCGTCCGCGCCGGGTGTCGCCACGTTGGCTGCCTCGGTCGCGACGGGCGGTTCCGGGGTCGAGGTGTTGAGCTGTGACCTGGGTTCGCCGGAGCAGGTCGCGGGCATGGTCGACTGGATCGAGGACTCGGGTCCGGGCTTGTCGACGGTGTTGCATTCGGCGAATCTGCCGTATTTGGCGTGGGTGGAGAACACCGAACGTGAAGGCTTGGCCGCCGCGCTGGGGGCGAAGGCCCTGGGCGCCGTACATCTGGATCAGGCCACGATGGGTTTGGATCTGGACGAGTTCGTGTTGTTCTCGTCGATCTCGGCTACGTGGGGCAGTAATGATCACGGCGCGTATGCGGCGGGTAATGCGTTCCTGGACGGGTTCGCTGAGCAGCGGCGGGCTCGGGGTTTGCCGGCGACGTCGATTGCGTGGGGTGTGTGGGACACCCGCGATTGGGCTGCGGTCGATGCGGCGATGGAGCAGGGTGCGGGGGCGGTGACGCCGAGCCGGTTGCGGAAGCAGGGGATGAATTTCCTGCGGACCGACCGTGCTCTGGCGGCGTTGGGTGAGATTCTGGCCGAGGACGAGACGTTCATCGCGGTCGCTGATGTGGAGTGGGATCGGTTCGCGCCGGTGTTCCGGGCCGCTCGGCCGCGGCCGCTGCTGGACACGATTCCCGAGGCGCGGGAGGAAGCCGAGCCGGCCCCGGCGACTGCGACGACCGAACGCGGCGGGTATGCGTCACAGCTGGCCGCCATGCCGGTCGCGGAGCGTCTGCGCACGGTGATCGACCTGGTCCGGTCGCACGCGACTGCGGTGCTGGGCTTCGAGTCGGCGGAGGAGATCCCGGCCGAGCGGGCGTTTCGTGATGTCGGGTTCGATTCGCTGACCGCGGTTGAGCTACGCAAGCGACTGAACACGGCGGCCGGCGTCCGGTTGCCGTCCACCGCGGTGTTCGACCACCCGAGCCCCGCGGCCCTGGCCGAGCAGATCCTCACCGACCTGTTCGGTGCCGGATCCGCCGAGCCCGCGGTGACCGTGTCCGTGGCGGCGCCGTCCGAACCCATCGCGATCGTGGGCATGGCCTGCCGCTACCCCGGCGGCGTGCGCAGCCCGGAAGAGCTGTGGAATCTACTGGCCGACGGGGGCGACGCGATCTCCGGGTTCCCCACCGACCGGGGCTGGGACGCCGAAGGGTTGTTCGACCCGGACCCCGACGCCGAGGGCTCGACGTATGTGACCGAGGGTGGCTTCGTCACCGGGGCGGCCGAGTTCGACGCCGACTTCTTCGGGATCAGTCCGCGTGAGGCGTTGGCGATGGATCCGCAGCAGCGGTTGTTGCTGGAGACCTCGTGGGAGGCCATCGAGCGGACCGGCATCGACCCGGCCTCGCTGAAGGGCGCCGGGGTCGGCGTGTTCGTCGGCGCGGCCACCTCCAGTTATCTCGACGCGGCCGCCGCCGACCCGGACGCCGAGGCGCACCTGATCACCGGTAACGCGCTGAGCGTTCTGTCCGGCCGGATCTCGTACGCGCTGGGTCTGGTCGGCCCGGCGATCTCGGTGGACACGGCGTGTTCGTCGTCGCTGGTGGCGTTGCATCAGGCAGCCCAGGCGCTGCGGTCCGGTGAGTGTTCGATGGCGCTGGCCGGCGGCGTGATGGTGATGGCCGACCCCATGGAGTTCGTCGGCTTCTCCCGGATGCGGGCGTTGTCGTCGGACGGCCGATGCAAGGCGTTCGGTGATGGCGCGGACGGCATGGGCATGGCCGAGGGGGCCGGCATGGTGATGCTGGAACGCCTGTCGGATGCTCGCCGCAACGGTCACGAGGTGCTGGCGGTGATCCGGGGGAGCGCGGTCAACCAGGACGGTGCCTCCAACGGATTGTCCGCCCCCAACGGTCCTTCTCAGCAGCGGGTGATCCGGGCCGCCCTGGCGAATGCCCAGTTGTCGGCGGCTGACGTTGATGTGGTGGAGGCGCACGGCACCGGCACGTCGCTGGGCGATCCGATCGAGGCGCAAGCACTCTTGGCGACGTATGGTCAGGAACGTCCGGCCGGGGATGCGCCGTTGTGGATCGGGTCGATCAAGTCGAACATCGGGCATGCGCAGCAGGCCGCGGGTGTGGCTGGTGTGATCAAGATGGTGCTGGCGTTGCGGCACGGCCGGATCCCGCAGACTTTGTACGCCGAGACGCCGTCGTCGCACGTCGACTGGAGTGCGGGCAATGTTCGGCTGGTGCAGCAGGCCCGCGACTGGTCGGCCGGTGACCGGACGCGCCGCGCTGGGGTCTCGGCCTTCGGCATCAGCGGCACCAACGCCCACGTGATCATCGAGGAAGCGCCGGCCGCGGAACCGATGCCGGCGGACGAGCCCGAAGGCTTGCCGGTGCTGGCGCCGAGCCTGCCCGTGTGGATGTTGTCGGGCCGCACTGCGGCCGCGTTGGCGGGTCAGGCGGGTCGTTTGCGCGAGCACGTGCTCGCCCGGCCGGATTTGGATGCCGCTGGTGTGGCTTGGTCGTTGGCCACGACTCGGTCGGTGTTCGACCATCGGGCGGTCGTGCTGGGTGCGGATCCGGTGCTGGGTCTGCTGTCGGTGGCTACGGGCCGGCCGGCGGCCGGGGTGATCACCGGTGAGGTGCCGGCGGGTGCGGGCCGGACGGTGTTCGTGTTCCCGGGTCAGGGCAGTCAGTGGGTCGGGATGGGCCGGGAGTTGGCGGGGGCGTCGCCGGTGTTCGCGGCCCGGCTGGCGGAGTGCGGTCGTGCTTTGGCTCCGTACGTGGATTGGGAGCTCGACGACGTTCTGGCGGGTCGGCACGGTTTTGAGGCCGCTGATGTGGTGCAGCCTGCGTTGTGGGCGGTGATGGTGTCGCTGGCCGCGGTGTGGCAGGCGGCCGGTGTCCAGCCGGACGCGGTGGTGGGTCATTCGCAAGGTGAGATCGCCGCGGCTGCGGTGGCGGGCATCTTGTCGCTGGAGGATGCGGCGAAGGTTGTCGCGTTGCGCAGTAAGGCTTTGGGTGCTTTGGCGGGCCGGGGCGGGATGTTGTCGGTCGCGGAGCCGGTTGAGGCGGTGCGTTCTCGTCTTTCCGGTTTTGGTGATCGGTTGGCGGTGGCGGCGGTCAACGGCCCGTCGTCGACGGTGGTCTCGGGCGAAACCGAGGCGCTGCGCGAGCTGCAAGACGCCTGCGGTGATGCGGTGCGCACCCGGCTCATCCCGGTGGATTACGCGTCGCACGGCCCACAGGTCGAGGAGCTGCGCGCCGAGATCTTGGCCGCTCTCAACGGCATCACCCCGCGCGCGGCGGACATTCCGATGGTGTCGGCGTTGACGGGTGAATGGTTGTCCGGTCCCGAGATGGATGCCGGCTACTGGTACGCGTCGTTGCGCGAGCCGGTGGAGTTCGACCGCGCCGTGCGGGTGCTGGCCGGCTCCGGGCACGGGGTGTTCGTGGAGGTGTCCCCGCATCCGGTGCTGGTCCCGGTGATCGAGGACCAGATCACGGTGGGCAGCCTGCGGCGGGACGAGGGTGGCGCCCAGCGGCTGCTGGCCTCGTTGGCTGAGGCGTTCGTGGCCGGGGTGGTAGTCGACTGGCGGGCTGTGCTGGGCGGTGGCGAGAAGGTTGCGCTGCCGACGTATGCGTTCCAGCGGCGGTATTTCTGGCCGCGGCCGGTTGAGCGGGTGGTGCAGGCGTGGTCGGGTTCGTCGGTGGAGGCGGGTTTCTGGGCTGCGGTGGAGCAGGGTGACGCGGGCGCGTTGGCGCAGTTGCTGGGTGTGGATCCGTCCGAGATCGGGGTGGATGCGCTGGCTGATTGGCGCCGCCGGGAGCGTGGGGATGCGTCGGTGGCTGATTGGCGTTATCGGGTCACCTGGGCTGCGGTCGCCGACACGGAGGCGGTGCTGACCGGCCGGTGGCTGGTGGTCGGTGACGACACCGAGGGCATCGGTTCGGTGCTGGCCGAGCGCGGTGCCGAGGTCATCGAGGTTCCTGACCTGTCGGGGATCGCCTCGATCGACACCACCGGTGTCACCGGTGTCGTATCGGTCCTGGCCCTGACGGAAAGCCCGCATCCGGCCTACCCGGTGGTGCCGGCCGGGCTACCGGCCACCGTGGATCTGGTGCGGGCAGGCATCTCCGCGCCGCTGTGGGTGCTGACCCGGGGTGCGGTCGGCACCGGCCCCGGTGACCCGGTGCGCAGCCTGGCCCAAGCCCAGGTGTGGGGTCTCGGCCTGGTGGCCGGCCTGGAGCTGGCCGATCGGTGGGGCGGCCTGATCGATTTGCCTGCGGTGCTGGACGCGCGGGCGGCGTCCCGGTTGGTGTCGGTGCTGGCCGGTAACGGTGAGGATCAGGTCGCGATCCGCCCGGCCGGAATCATGGGCCGGCGGCTGGAGCGTGCGCCTCGGCCGGTGACGGGACGCTCGTGGACACCTCGAGGATCGGTGCTGGTGACCGGGGGCACGGGCGGGGTGGGTGCGATCACCGCTGGTTGGGTGGTCGAGCGTGGCGCCGGGCGGGTGGTGTTGACGAGCCGGTCGGGTCCGGCCGCCGGTGGGGTGGCCGAGGTGGCGGCGTCGATCGCGGCGGCCGGAGCCGCGGTGGAGGTAGTGGCGTGCGACATCGCCGACCGCGCCTCTGTCACAGGTTTGCTGGAGCGGATCGGTCCGGAGTTGTCGTCGGTGTTCCACGCGGCCGGTGTGGGTTTGCAGCGGCCGGTGGAGCAGGTGACCGCGGAGGACTTGGCGTATGTGCTGGCGGGTAAGGCCGGTGGTGCGGCGCTGCTCGATGAGCTCACGGCTGATCGTCAGCTGGACGCGTTCGTTCTGTTCTCGTCGGGTGCTGGTACTTGGGGTAGTGGGGGGTTGAGTGCGTACGGGGCGGCGAACGCCTATCTGGACGCGCTGTGCGAGAACCGCCGGGCGCACGGCCGGGTGGCGACATCGATCGCCTGGGGCCTGTGGAGCGGTGTGGGTATGGCCGCCGGTAGTGGCGGGCAGCGACTGTCGGAGTTCGGAATGGAGGGCATCGACGCCGAGCGGGGCATGCGCGCCCTCGGTCAAATTCTGGACGCCGGCGAGGGAACGGTCGCGGTGGCCGGGTTCGACTGGGCCTCGTTTGTGCCGACGTACACGTTGCGGCGGCCGAGCCCGTTGCTGTCGGCGTTGCCTGAGGTCCGCGCGATCCTCGAGGCCGAGCAGCGGCCGGTGGAGGATCCCGCCGGGTCCGAGCTGGTGACCCGGTTGCGGGGTATGCCGCCGGCCGAGCAGCGGCAGGTGCTGACGGAGACCGTACGGGCGCATGCGGCGGCGGTGCTGGGTCACGACTCGGCCGAGGCGGTGCTTCCGCAGCGGGCGTTCAAGGACCTGGGCTTCGACTCGGTCGGTGCGGTGGAGCTGCGCAACCGCCTGTCGGCCGCGGTCGGGGTGCGGCTGCCGTCGTCACTGGTGTTCGACTACCCGAACGCGGCCGCTCTGGGCGAGTTCATCCGCGAGGAACTGGTCGGAAAGACCGTCGGCGCTCTGCCGCAAGGATCCGTCCTGGACGTCCTGGACCAGTTGGCCGTGGCCTTGGAGTCGATGCAGGACGTCGGTGATGCGCGCCCGGACATCACCGAACGCATGCAGACCATGCTGTCCCGCTGGTTGCGCAGCGGTGGATCGGACGATGCCACCGCCCCCAGCGAGTCCGGCCGGGAAACCGTGGCCGGGCAGCTCGTCGATGCCTCCGCCGACGAGGTGCTCGACTTCATCAACAAGGAACTCGGAGGCGCGTGATGGCTGACGACAAGAAGCTGCTCGAGACCCTGAAGAAGCTTGCGGCCGACCACTACGAGGCTCGTGAACGGGTCCGCAAGCTGGAGTCCGGCGCGCGCGAGCCGATCGCCATCGTCGGCATGGGCTGCCGCTACCCGGGTGACGTACGTGGCCCCGAACAGTTCTGGGAGCTGCTGACCGCGGGCCGCGACGTGATCTCGCCGTTCCCGGCCGACCGTGGCTGGGAGGCGTTCGAGGAGGAATTCGGCGGATCCAACCAGTCGTACGTCCGGGAGGGCGGTTTCGTCTACGACGCCACGGACTTCGACGCCGTGTTCTTCGGCATCAACCCGCGTGAGGCGCTGGCCATGGACCCCCAGCAGCGGCTGCTGCTGGAAACGGCGTGGGAGGCCATCGAGCGGGCCGGTCTGGCCCCGTCCTCCCTGCACGGCTCGGCGACGGGTGTCTTCATCGGCGCCAGCGGCTCGGGCTACGAGAGCGTCCTGCCGCCGGACGACAAGACCCTGGACGGCTACCGCCTGACCGGCACGGTCTCCTCGGTCATCTCCGGCCGGATCTCGTACGTGCTGGGTCTGACGGGTCCGGCGGTCACCGTCGACACGGCGTGTTCGTCCTCGCTCGTGGCTCTGCACCAGGCGGTGACCGCGCTGCGCGGCGGTGAGTGCACGATGGCGCTGGCCGGTGGGGTAGCCGTGATGACGTCGCCGGGCGCGTTCATGGAGTTCGCCGAGCAGGGCGGCATGGCGGCCAGCGGACGCTCGAAGGCGTTCGCGGACGGCGCCGACGGCATCGGCTGGGGCGAGGGCGCCGGCGTGCTCCTCCTGGAGCGGCTGTCCGACGCGCGCCGTAACGGCCATCAGGTGCTGGCCGTGGTCCGCGGCAGCGCGGTCAACCAGGACGGCGCCTCCAACGGCCTGTCCGCGCCCAACGGCCCGTCGCAACGCCGGGTGATCCGCGCCGCCCTGGCCAACGCACAGCTGACCACCGGTGAGATCGACGTGGTCGAGGCGCACGGCACCGGGACCGCGCTGGGCGACCCGATCGAAGCGGGCGCGCTGCTCGCCACGTACGGACAGGACCGCCCGGAGGGCCGGCCCCTGTGGCTGGGCTCGGTCAAGTCGAACATCGGACACCTGCAGTGCGCCGCCGGCGTGGCCGGGATCATCAAGATGGTGCTGGCACTGCGGCACGAGCACCTCCCGCGGACCCTGCACGCCGAGAGCCCCTCCGCGCACATCGACTGGACGGCCGGCCACGTCGAGCTGTTGCAGCAAGCGCGGGACTGGCCGGCCGGGGATCGGCCGCGCCGGGCTGGTGTGTCGGCGTTCGGGGTGAGCGGCACCAACGTGCACGTGATCCTCGAGGAGGCGCCGGCCGCGGCTGAGGTGCCGGTGGCGGTGGTCGAGCCGGTGGTGCCAGGTGTTCCGGCGTGGCTGGTGTCGGGTCACAGCGCGGCGGCCCTGGCGGATCAGGCGGGGCGGCTGCGGGAGCACATGATCGCTCGGCCGGACCTGAACGCCGCTGACGTGGCTTGGTCGCTGGCTACCACCCGGTCGGTGTTCGAGCACCGCGCGGTCGTGCTGGGCGGGGACCTGGTGGCCGGTCTGGCCTCGGTGGCGACTGGGCAGCCCGCTCCGGGTGTGGTGAGTGGTCAGGTGGCTCCCGGCGGGATCGGCCGGACGGTGTTCGTGTTCCCGGGTCAGGGCAGTCAGTGGGTCGGGATGGGCCGGGAGCTGGCGGGGGCGTCGCCGGTGTTCGCGGCCCGCCTGGCGGAGTGTGCGGCGGCTTTGGCTCCGTACGTGGAGTGGGAGCTCGACGACGTCCTGGCGGGTCGGCACGGGTTCGAGGCCGCTGACGTGGTGCAGCCGGCGTTGTGGGCGGTGATGGTGTCGCTGGCCGCGGTGTGGCGAGCCGCCGGTGTGCAGCCCGACGCTGTCGTTGGTCATTCGCAGGGTGAGATCGCGGCGGCTGCGGTGGCCGGGATTCTGTCGCTGGACGACGCGGCGCGTGTGGTCGCGCTGCGGAGCAAAGCTTTGGGTGCTTTGGCGGGCCGGGGCGGGATGCTGTCCATCGCCGAGCCGGTCGGCGCGGTGCAGGACCGGATCGCGGACTTCGGTGACCGGCTGTCGATCGCCGCGATCAACGGCCCGTCCGCGACCGTGGTTTCCGGTGAGCCGTCAGCACTGCGCGAGCTGCAGGACGCCTGCGGTGATGTGGTGCGGACCCGGTTGATTCCGGTGGATTATGCGTCGCACGGCCCGCAGGTGGAGGAGTTGCGCGCGGAGATCCTGGCGGTGCTGGACGGGATCGCGCCGGGCGCGGCGGACATTCCGATGGTGTCGGCGTTGACGGGTGAGTGGTTGTCCGGTCCGGACATGGATGCCGGCTACTGGTACGCGTCGTTGCGGGAGCCGGTGGAGTTCGACCGGGCGGTCCGGGTGCTGGCCGGCTCCGGTCATGGGGTGTTCGTGGAGGCGTCTCCCCATCCGGTGCTGGTCCCGGTGATCGAGGATCAGATCACGATCGGCACGCTGCGCCGCGACGACGGCGGTGCCCAGCGCCTGGTGACGTCGTTCGCCGAGGCGTTCGTGAGCGGCGTGCCCGTGCAGTGGGCCGCTGTGCTCGGCCGCGGAGAGACAGTTCCCCTGCCCACGTACGCCTTCCAACGTCGGCGGTTCTGGCCGGAAATACGACAGGTGACCGCGCGGGCCGCCTGGGCGGTGAACGACTGGCGCTACCGCATCACCTGGCAGCCGGCCGACATGCCCGCCGGTCCGCTTCACGGCACGTGGTTGCTGGTCGGGGACGACCCGTCCGCCCCGGCGATCGCCGAAGCGCTGACCCGTCGTGGCGCCGAGGTCGTCACCACCGGTGTTGACGGCCTGGATTCTGTCCTGGCCGGCGCCGTGGGTGTGGTGTCGCTGCTGGCGTTGGACGAGACCCCGGATGCCGAGTTCCCGTGGGTGCCGCGCGGCACCGCGGCCACCGTGGACCTGGTGAGAGCGGTGCAGCAGTCCGGTGTCGAGGTGCCGGTGTGGGTGCTGACGCGGGGCGCGGTGCAGACCGGTGCTGGTGAGGTGACGAGCAGTCCGGCGCAGACGGCGGTGTGGGGTCTGGGCCGGGCGGTGGGTCTGGAACGTCCGGGGTTGTGGGGTGGGCTGATCGATCTGCCGGTGGAGTTCGACGCCCGTGCTGGTGATGGTTTGGTGTCGGTGCTGGCGCAGAGGGTCGAGGATCAGGCTGCGTTGCGCCCTGATGGTGTGTTTGTTCGGCGGTTGGTGCATGCGCAGGCGCGGGGCCCGGTGAGGTCGTGGACGCCGCGGGGCACGGTCCTGCTGACCGGTGGCACCGGTTCGATCGGTGTCAGTGTCGGCGAATGGCTGGCCGGTCGGGGTGCGCAGCGGGTGGTCCTGACATCGCGGTCGGGTCCGTCCGCGCCGGGTGTCGCCACGTTGGCTGCCTCGGTCGCGACGGGCGGTTCCGGGGTCGAGGTGTTGAGCTGTGACCTGGGTTCACCCGAGCAGGTCGCCGGCATGGTGGGCTGGATCGAGAACACCGGCCCCGGCTTGTCGACGGTCCTGCATTCGGCGAACCTGCCGTACCTGGCGTGGGTGGAGAACACCGAACGTGAAGGCTTGGCCGCCGCCTTGGGCGCGAAAGCCCTGGGAGCGGTGCATCTGGATCAGGCCACCAGCGGTCTCGATTTGGACGAGTTCGTGTTGTTCTCGTCGATCTCGGCCACCTGGGGCAGTAACGATCACGGCGCGTATGCGGCGGGGAACGCGTTCTTGGACGGGTTCGCTGAGCAGCGGCGGGCTCGGGGTTTGCCGGCGACGTCGATTGCGTGGGGTGTGTGGGACACCCGCGATTGGGCTGCGGTCGACGCGGCGATGGAGCAGGGCGCGGGGGCGGTGACGCCGAGCCGGCTGCGTCGGCAGGGTATGAACTTCCTGGAGACCACCAAGGCGCTGACGGCGTTGGGTGAGATCCTGGCCGAGGACGAGACGTTCATCGCGGTCGCCGATGTGGAGTGGGACCGCTTCGCCCCGGTGTTCCGGGCCGCCCGCCCGCGGCCCCTGCTCGACACGATTCCGGAAGCGGTCGAGGAGGCTGAGCGGGCCGCCGTCGCTGAGGCGGCCGGTCGCGGTGAGTACGCGTCGCTGTTGGCCGCCATGCCGGTCGCGGAGCGTCTGCGGACGGTGATCGACCTGGTCCGGTCGCACGCGACGGCGGTGCTGGGTCTGGAGTCGGCGGAGGAGATCCCGGCCGAGCGGGCGTTTCGTGATGTCGGCTTCGATTCGCTGACCGCGGTCGAGTTGCGGAACCGGCTCAACACCGCGGCCGGGGTCCGATTGCCCTCGACGGTGGTGTTCGACCATCCGAGCCCGAAAGCGCTGGCTGAGGAGATCATTACTCGGCTGCTGGGTTCGGATGCCCGGCAGGTGACCTCGGTGGTGGTGCAGGCACCGACCGAACCCATCGCGATTGTGGGTATGGCCTGTCGTTATCCGGGTGGTGTGCGCAGCCCGGAGGAGTTGTGGGACCTGCTGGCTGATGGTGGTGACGCGATTTCTGGTTTCCCCGTTGATCGCGGCTGGGACACCGAAGCGCTGTTCGATCCGGACCCGGACGCTGAGGGTTCGACGTATGTCACCGAGGGCGGCTTCGTCACCGGGGTGGCCGAGTTCGATGCTGATTTCTTCGGGATCAGTCCGCGTGAGGCGTTGGCGATGGATCCGCAGCAGCGGCTCCTGCTGGAAACCTCGTGGGAGGCCATCGAACGGGCGGGCATCGACCCGGCCTCGCTGAAGGGCTCGATGACCGGCGTCTTCGTCGGGGCCGCGACCTCCGGTTACATCGCGGTGGCCAGCGGCGACCCGGAAGCCGAGGCGCACCTGATCACCGGTAACGCGCTGAGCGTTCTGTCGGGCCGGATCTCGTACGTGCTGGGTCTGGTCGGCCCGGCGGTGTCGGTGGATACGGCGTGCTCGTCGTCGCTGGTGGCTCTTCACCAAGCGGTGACGGCGTTGCGTGGTGGTGAGTGCTCGATGGCGCTGGCCGGTGGCGTGATGGTGATGGCCGACCCGATGGAGTTTGTGGGGTTCTCCCGGATGCGGGTGCTGGCTTCCGACGGCCGGTGCAAGGCGTTCGCGGAGGGTTCGGACGGCATGGGCATCGCTGAGGGGGCCGGCATGGTGATGCTGGAGCGGCTCTCCGACGCCCGCCGCAATGGGCATCCGGTGCTGGGGGTGATCCGGGGCAGCGCGGTCAACCAGGACGGTGCGTCGAATGGCCTGTCGGCGCCGAACGGTCCGTCGCAGCAGCGGGTGATCCGCGCCGCCCTCGCCAACGCCCGCCTCTCCGCGGCCGATGTCGACGTGGTCGAGGCGCACGGGACCGGGACCGAGCTGGGTGACCCGATCGAGGCCGGCGCGCTGCTGGCCACCTATGGCGAGGACCGGCCTGCGGGCGAGCCGTTGTGGGTCGGGTCGATCAAGTCGAACATCGGGCACGCGCAGCAGGCCGCGGGTATCGCCGGTGTGATCAAAATGGTCCTCGCTCTAGGTCATGGCAAGCTGCCGCAGACCCTGTACGCCGAGACGCCGTCGTCACACGTCGACTGGTCTGCGGGCACCGTTCGGCTGTTGCAGCAGGCCCGCGACTGGTCGGCCGGTGAACGGACGCGCCGAGCTGGGGTCTCGGCGTTCGGCATCAGCGGCACGAATGCCCACGTGATCATCGAGGAGGCGCCGGTCGCGGAACCGATGCCGGCGGACGAGCCCGAAGGCTTGCCGGTGCTGGCGCCGAGCCTGCCCGTGTGGTTGGTGTCCGGGCGTAGCGCGGCGGCGTTGGCGGGTCAGGCGGGTCGGCTGCGCGAGCACCTGCTCGGCCGGCCCGACCTCAATCCCGCTGATGTGGCCTGGTCGTTGGCCACCACCCGGACGGTGTTCGACCACCGGGCGGTCGTGCTGGGCGAGGATTCACTGCCAGGGCTGGCCTCGCTGGCGACCGACCGGCCCGCACCCGATGTGGTCACCGGCCTGGTCGCTCCCGGCGGGATCGGCCGGACGGTGTTCGTGTTCCCCGGTCAGGGCAGTCAGTGGGTCGGGATGGGCCGGGAGCTGGCGGAGTCGTCGCCGGTGTTCGCGGTCCGGCTCGCGGAGTGCGGTCGTGCTTTGGCCCCGTACGTGGATTGGGACCTCGACGACGTCCTGGCGGGTCGGCACGGGTTCGAGGCCGCGAGTGTCGTGCAGCCCGCGTTGTGGGCGGTGATGGTGTCGCTGGCCGCGGTGTGGCAGGCGGCCGGTGTGCGACCGGACGCGGTGGTGGGTCATTCGCAGGGTGAGATCGCGGCGGCTGCGGTGGCCGGGATCTTGTCGCTGGAGGATGCGGCGAAGGTTGTCGCGTTGCGCAGTAAGGCTTTGGGTGCTTTGGCGGGCCGGGGCGGGATGTTGTCGGTCGCGGAGTCGGTTGAGGCGGTGCGTTCTCGTCTTTCCGGTTTTGGTGATCGGTTGGCGGTGGCTGCGGTCAACGGCCCGTCCGCCACGGTGGTTTCCGGTGAGCCGTCAGCACTGCGGGAGCTGCAGGACGCCTGTGGTGACGTGGTGCGCACCCGGCTCATCCCGGTGGATTACGCGTCGCACGGCCCGCAGGTCGAGGAGCTGCGCGCGGAGATCCTGGGCGTGCTGGCGGGTGTCGCTCCCCGCCCCGCGGACATTCCGATGGTGTCGGCGTTGACCGGAGAGTGGTTGTCCGGTCCCGAGATGGATGCCGGCTACTGGTACGCGTCGTTGCGGGAGCCGGTGGAGTTCGACCGGGCGGTCCGGGTGCTGGCCGAGTCCGGGCACGGTGTGTTCGTGGAGGTGTCTCCGCATCCGGTGCTGATCCCGGTGATCGAGGACCACATCACGATCGGCACGCTGCGCCGTGATGACGGTGGTGGGCTGCGGCTGTTGACGTCCTTCGCCGAGGCGCACGTAGCCGGGGTGACCCTGGACTGGCCGGCCGTCCTGCACGGCGGGCGCGCCGTCGACCTTCCCACGTACGCGTTCCAGCGGCGCTCCTACTGGCCGGAGGGGCAACCCGTGGGCGTCCGGGAGGTCTCGGCCGGTGATGCCGAGTTCTGGGCCGCGGTCGAGGGCGGCGACCCGGACGAGCTGGCCGCCACGCTGAACATCGACGGCGGTGGCCTGAGCGACCTGCTGCCCGCGCTGGCCGACTACCGGCGGCGCAGTCAGGCCGACGCGGCGGTGGCCGACTGGCGTTATCGGGTGTCGTGGGCCCCGGTCGCGGACTCCAGGGCGGTGTTGTCGGGCCGGTGGCTGGTGGTGGGCGTCGACGTCGAGGGGGTCGGTTCGGTGCTGGCCGGGCGGGGCGCCGAGGTGGTTGGTGTGTCCGGGGTGGAGCAGCTTGCCGGTATTGATGGTTCCGGTGTGGCCGGGGTGGTGTCGACGGCGGCGTTGGACAGTGGTTCGGGTTTGGTGGCGACTCTGGGCGTGTTGCGGGCGGGGTTGTCGGCGCCGGTGTGGGTGCTGACCCGGGGTGCGGTCGGTACTGGTGCCGGTGATCCGGTGCTCAGTGCGGTGCAGGCGCAGGTGTGGGGTCTCGGCGTGGTGGCTGGTCTGGAGCTGGCCGATCGGTGGGGTGGTTTGATCGATCTGCCTGCGGTGCTGGACGGCAAGGCGGGGGACCGGTTGGTGTCGGTGCTGGCCGGTAATGGTGAGGATCAGGTCGCGATCCGCCCGGCCGGAATCATGGGCCGGCGGCTGGAGCGTGTACCCCGGCCGTCGAGCAAGGGGTCATGGACACCCGCCGGCTCGGTGCTGGTGACCGGGGGCACGGGCGGGGTGGGTGCGATCACCGCTGGTTGGGTGGCTGAGCGTGGCGCCGGGCGGGTGGTGTTGACGAGCCGGTCCGGTCCGGCCGCCGGTGGGGTGGCTGAGCTGGTGGCGTCGATCGCCGGGGCGGGCACCGGGGTGGATGTGGTGGCCGCCGATATCGCCGACCGGGGCGCGGTCTCGGGTCTGCTGGAGTGGGTCGGTCCGGAGTTGTCGTCGGTCTTCCATGCGGCCGGCGTGGGTTTGCAGCGGCCGGTGGAGCAGGTGACCGCGGAGGACTTGGCGTATGTGCTGGCGGGTAAGGCCGGTGGTGCGGCGCTGCTCGATGAGCTCACGGCTGATCGTCAGCTGGACGCGTTCGTTCTCTATTCCTCGGGTGCTGGTACTTGGGGTAGTGGGGGGTTGAGTGCGTACGGGGCGGCGAACGCCTATCTGGACGCGTTGTGTGAGAGCCGCCGGGCTCGGGGTTTGGTCGCGACCTCGGTGGTGTGGGGGTTGTGGGCCGGTGTGGGTATGGCGGCCGGTGAGGGTGGTGATCGGCTGCTGGACTTCGGGATGGAAGGCATCGACGCGGAGCGGGGTATGCGCGCTCTCGGTCAGATCTTGGATGCCGGTGAGGGGACGGTCGCGGTGGCCGGGTTCGACTGGCCGTCGTTTGTGCCGACGTACACGTTGCGGCGGCCGAGTTCGTTGTTGTCGGGTCTGCCCGAGGTCCGCGCGATCCTCGAGGCCGAGCAGCGGCCGGCGGAGGAGCCCGCCGGGTCCGAGCTGGTCAGCCGGCTGCGGGGTATGTCGCCGGGCGAGCAGCGGCAGGTGCTCACGGACAGCGTCCGCGCTCATGCGGCGGCGGTGCTGGGCCATGAGTCGGCTGAGGCGGTGTTGCCGCAGCGGGCGTTCAAGGATCTGGGCTTCGACTCGGTCGGGGCGGTAGAGCTGCGCAACCGCCTGTCGGCCGCGGTGGGGGTGCGGCTGCCGTCAACGCTGGTGTTCGACTACCCGAACGCGGCCGCTTTGGCCGAGTTCATCCGGGGCGAGCTGGTCGGTACCGGTGCCGCCGACAGCGCGGTGCAGGTGGTGGCGGCGGCCGGTGGTGAGCCGATCGCAATCGTGGGTATGGGCTGCCGTTATCCGGGTGACGTGCGGGGCCCGGAGCAGTTCTGGGAGCTGCTGACCAGCGGCACGGACGCCATCTCCGGGTTCCCGGCGGACCGGGGCTGGGAGGCGTTCGAGGCGGAGTTCGGGTCCGGCCGCGCTTACGTCCGTGAGGGCGGCTTCATTTACGACGTCGCTGACTTCGACCCCAGTTTCTTCGGGATCAACCCGCGTGAGGCGCTGGCCATGGATCCGCAGCAGCGGTTGTTGCTGGAAACCGCGTGGGAGGCCATCGAGCGGGCCGGTCTGGCCCCGTCGTCGCTGCACGGTTCGGCGACGGGTGTGTTCATCGGTGCGAGTCACTCCGGCTACGACAGCAACTTGCCGGTCGACGACGCGAGTCTGGACGGTTATCGGCTGACGGGTTCGGTGTCGTCGGTGGCGTCCGGCCGGATCTCGTACGTGCTGGGGTTGACCGGTCCGGCCTTGACGGTTGATACGGCGTGTTCGTCGTCGTTGGTTGCCCTGCACCAGGCCGTGTCGGCACTGCGCGGCGGTGAGTGCACGATGGCCCTCGCGGGTGGTGTGGCGGTGATGACGTCGCCGGGCGCGTTCATGGAGTTCGCCGAGCAGGGTGGTATGGGCTCGAGCGGGCGTTGTAAGGCGTTCTCGGACTCGGCGGACGGGATCGGCTGGGGTGAGGGCGCCGGGATGGTGTTGCTGGAGCGGCTGTCGGACGCTCAGCGCAACGGGCACCAGGTTTTGGCGGTGATCCGGGGTAGTGCGGTCAACCAGGACGGCGCCTCCAACGGCCTGTCCGCGCCGAACGGTCCGTCGCAGCGGCGGGTGATCCGCGCCGCGCTGGCCAACGCGCAGCTGACCGCCAACGACATCGACGCGGTCGAGGCGCACGGCACGGGCACCTCGCTGGGTGATCCGATCGAGGCGCAGGCACTGCTGGCCACGTACGGGCAGGGCCGGCCGGACGACCACCCGTTGTGGCTGGGTTCGGTGAAGTCGAACATCGGTCATTTGCAGACCGCCGCGGGTGTGGCCGGTGTGATCAAGATGGTGTTGGCGTTGCAGCACGGCCATTTGCCGCGGACGTTGCACGCGGACACTCCGTCGTCGCACGTGGACTGGTCGGCGGGCAACGTACAGCTACTGCAACGTTCGCAGGAATGGCCGGCCGGGGATCGGCCGCGCCGGGCTGGTGTGTCGGCGTTCGGGGTGAGCGGCACCAACGTGCACGTCATTCTGGAAGAGGCGCCGGCCGCGGCTGAGGTGCCGGTGGCGGTGGTCGAGCCGGTCGTGCCCGGTGTTCCGGCGTGGCTGGTCTCGGGTCACAACGCGGCCGCCCTGGCCGGTCAAGCGGGCCGGCTGCGCGAGCACATCATCGCCCGGCCGGACCTTGATCCCGCTGACGTGGCCTGGTCGCTGGCTACCACCCGGTCGGTGTTCGAGCACCGCGCGGTCGTGCTGGGCGGAGATCTGCCGGCCGGTCTGGCTTCCTTGGCGACGGGCCAGCCCGCTCCGGGTGTGGTCACGGGTCAGGTGGCTCCCGGCGGGATCGGCCGGACAGTGTTCGTGTTCCCCGGTCAGGGCAGTCAGTGGGTCGGTATGGGCCGGGAGCTGGCGGAGTCGTCGCCGGTGTTCGCGGCCCGATTGGCGGAGTGCGGTCGTGCTTTGGCCCCGTACGTGGAATGGGAACTCGACGAGGTCCTGGCGGGTCAGCACGGGTTCGAGGCCGCGAGTGTCGTGCAGCCCGCGTTGTGGGCCGTGATGGTGTCATTGGCCGCGGTCTGGCAGGCGGCCGGTGTGCAGCCGGATGCTGTTGTCGGTCACTCGCAGGGTGAAATCGCGGCCGCTACCGTGGCGGGCATTCTGTCGCTGGACGATGCCGCAAGGGTGGTGGTCCTCCGCAGCCGTTCGCTGTCCGCGCTCGCGGGCCGGGGCGGGATGTTGTCGGTCGCGGAGCCGGTTGAGGCGGTGCGTTCTCGTCTTTCCGGTTTTGGTGATCGGTTGGCGGTGGCGGCGGTTAACGGCCCGTCGTCGACGGTGGTCTCGGGCGAAACCGAGGCGCTGCGGGAGCTGCAGGACGCCTGCGGTGATGCGGTGCGGACGCGGTTGATTCCGGTGGACTATGCGTCGCACGGTCCGCAGGTGGAAGAACTGCGCGCGGAGATCCTGGGCGTGCTGGCGGGTGTCGCTCCCCGCCCCGCTGACATTCCGATGGTGTCGGCGTTGACCGGAGAGTGGTTGTCCGGTCCGGAGATGGACGCCGGCTACTGGTACGCGTCGTTGCGCGAGCCGGTGGAGTTCGACCGTGCCGTGCGGGTGCTGGCCGAGTCCGGGCACGGCGTGTTCGTGGAGGCGTCCCCGCATCCGGTGCTGATCCCGGTGATCGAGGACCAGATCACGATCGGCACGCTGCGCCGTGACGACGGCGGTGCCCAGCGTCTGCTGACCTCGTTCGCTGAGGCGTTCGTGGCCGGTGTGAGCGTCGACTGGTCGCTGATTCTGGGTGGCGGGGAAACGGTCGCGTTGCCGACGTACGCGTTCCAGCGACGCCGGTTCTGGCCCGAGCTGCCGGAGGTTGCGAGCACGTCGCTGGACGACTGGCGGTACCGCATCACCTGGCAGCCGGCCGACATGCCCGCCGGTCCGCTTAACGGCACGTGGCTGCTGGTCGGGGACGACCCGTCCGCCCCGGCGATCGCCGAAGCGCTGACCCGTCGTGGCGCCGAGGTCGTCACCACCGGTGTCGACGGCCTGGATTCTGTCCTGGCCGGCGCGGCGGGTGTGGTGTCGCTGCTGGCGCTGGACGAGACTCCGGATGCCGAGTTCCCGTGGGTGCAGTCCGGTTTGGCGAGCACGGTGGATCTGGTTCGTACGGTCCAGCAGTCGGGGCTCGAGGTGCCCGTCTGGTTGCTGACCCGCGGCGCGGTGCAGGCCGGTGCTGGTGAGGTCACGACCGGTCCGGTACAGACCGGTACTGGTGAGGTGACGTCCAGTCCGGTGGAGACCGGTGCTGGTGAGGTGACGACCAGTCCGGCGCAGACGGCGGTGTGGGGTCTGGGCCGGGCGGTGGGTCTGGAACGTCCGGGGTTGTGGGGTGGGCTGATCGATCTGCCGGTGGAGTTCGACGCCCGTGCTGGTGATGGTTTGGTGTCGGTGCTGGCGCAGAGGGTCGAGGATCAGGCTGCGTTGCGCCCTGATGGTGTGTTTGTTCGCCGTCTGGTGCATGCGCAGGCGCGGGGCCCGGTGAGGTCGTGGACGCCGCGGGGCACGGTCCTGCTGACCGGTGGCACCGGTTCGATCGGTGTCAGTGTCGGCGAATGGCTGGCCGGTCGGGGTGCGCAGCGGGTGGTCCTGACGTCGCGGTCGGGTCCGTCCGCGCCGGGTGTCGCCACGTTGGCCGCCTCGGTCGCGACGGGCGGTTCCGGGGTCGAGGTGTTGAGCTGCGACCTCGGCTCCCCGGAACAAGTCGCGGGCATGGTCGACTGGATCGAGGACTCGGGTCCGGGCTTGTCGACGGTCCTGCATTCGGCGAATCTGCCGTATCTGGCGTGGGTGGAGAACACCGAACGTGAGGGCTTGGCCGCCGCGCTGGGCGCGAAAGCGTTGGGTGCGGTGCATCTGGATCAGGCCACCAGCGGTCTCGACTTGGACGAGTTCGTGTTGTTCTCGTCGATCTCGGCCACGTGGGGCAGTAATGATCACGGCGCGTATGCGGCGGGGAACGCGTTTTTGGACGGGTTCGCTGAACAGCGGCGCGGCCGGGGCCTGCCCACAACGTCCATCGCCTGGGGCGTGTGGAATACCCGTGACTGGGACGCCGTGGATGCGGCGATGGAGCAGGGTGCGGGTGCTGTCACGCCGAGCCGGTTGCGCAAGCAGGGCATGAATTTCCTGCGGACCGACCGTGCTCTGGCGGCGTTGGGTGAGATTCTGGCCGAGGACGAGACGTTCATCGCGGTCGCTGATGTGGAGTGGGATCGGTTCGCGCCGGTGTTCCGGGCCGCCCGGCCGCGGCCGCTGCTGGACACGATTCCCGAGGCGCGGGAGGAAGCCGAGCCGGCCCCGGCGACTGCGACGACCGAACGCGGCGGGTATGCGTCAGAGCTGGCGGCCATGCCGGTTGCGGAGCGTCTGCGGACGGTGATCGACCTGGTCCGGTCGCACGCGACGGCGGTGCTGGGTTTCGAGTCGGCGGAGGAGATCCCGGCCGAGCGGGCGTTTCGTGATGTCGGCTTCGATTCGTTGACCGCGGTCGAGTTGCGGAACCGGCTCAACACCGCGGCGGGGGTGCGGTTGCCCTCGACGGTGGTGTTCGACCATCCGAGCCCGAAAGCGCTGGCTGAGGAGATCATTACCCGGCTGCTGGGTTCGGATGCCCGGCAGGTGACTTCGGTGGTGGTGCAGGCACCGACCGAACCCATCGCGATCGTGGGTATGGCCTGCCGCTACCCCGGCGGCGTGCGCAGCCCGGAAGAGCTGTGGGACCTGCTGGCCAACGGGGGCGACGCGATCTCCGGGTTCCCCACCGACCGGGGCTGGGACGTGGAGGGACTGTTCGACCCGGACCCCGACGCCGAAGGCTCCACCTATGTCACCGAGGGCGGCTTCATCACCGGGGTGGCCGAGTTCGACGCCGACTTCTTCGGGATCAGCCCGCGTGAGGCGTTGGCCATGGACCCGCAGCAGCGGCTCCTGCTGGAAACCTCGTGGGAGGCCATCGAACGTGCCGGTATCGACCCGGTCGAACTGAAGGGCGCCGGGATCGGCGTCTTCGTCGGCGCGGCCACTTCCGGCTACCTCGACGCGGCCAGCACGGACGCGGACGCTCAGGCACACCTGATCACCGGCAATGCGCTGAGTGTTCTGTCGGGCCGGATCTCCTACACCTTGGGGCTGGTCGGCCCGGCGGTGTCGGTGGACACCGCCTGTTCCTCGTCGCTGGTGGCTCTTCACCAAGCGGTGACGGCGCTGCGTGGTGGTGAGTGCTCGATGGCCCTGGCCGGCGGCGTGATGGTGATGGCCGACCCGATGGAGTTCGTCGGGTTCTCCCGCATGCGGGTGCTGGCTTCCGACGGCCGGTGCAAGGCGTTCGCCGAGGGTTCGGACGGCATGGGCATCGCTGAGGGGGCCGGCATGGTCATGCTGGAACGCCTCTCCGACGCCCGCCGCAACGGCCACGAGGTGCTGGCAGTCATCCGGGGCAGCGCGGTGAACCAGGACGGTGCGTCGAATGGCCTGTCGGCGCCGAACGGTCCGTCGCAGCAGCGGGTGATCCGCGCCGCCCTCGCCAACGCCCGCCTCTCCGCGGCCGATGTCGACGTGGTCGAGGCGCACGGGACCGGGACCGAGCTGGGTGACCCGATCGAGGCCGGCGCGCTGCTGGCCACCTATGGCGAGGACCGGCCTGCGGGCGAGCCGTTGTGGGTCGGGTCGATCAAGTCGAACATCGGGCACGCGCAGCAGGCCGCGGGTATCGCCGGTGTGATCAAAATGGTCCTCGCTCTAGGTCATGGCAAGCTGCCGCAGACCCTGTACGCCGAGACGCCGTCGTCACACGTCGACTGGAGTGCGGGCACCGTTCGGCTGTTGCAGCAGGCCCGCGACTGGTCGGCCGGCGACCGGACGCGCCGGGCTGGCGTCTCGGCCTTCGGCATCAGCGGCACCAACGCCCACATCGTCCTCGAAGAGGCGCCCGCGGCAGACCAGGCGCCACCGGCCCCGGCCCCTGTCAGCCTTCCGGTGCTGGCCTCCGACAGGCCGGCCTGGTTGTTGTCGGGCCGCACCGCGGCCGCGTTGGCGGGTCAGGCGGGTCGGCTGCGCGAGCACCTGCTCGCCCGGCCCGACCTCAACCCCGCTGATGTGGCCTGGTCGTTGGCCACCACTCGGTCGGTGTTCGACCATCGGGCGGTCGTGCTGGGTGCGGATCCGGTGCTGGGTCTGCTGTCGGTGGCTACGGGCCGGCCGGCGGCCGGGGTGATCACCGGTGAGGTGCCGGCGGGTGCGGGCCGGACGGTGTTCGTGTTCCCTGGTCAGGGCAGTCAGTGGGTCGGTATGGGCCGGGAGTTGGCGGGGGCGTCGCCGGTGTTCGCGGCCCGGCTGGCGGAGTGCGGTCGTGCTTTGGCCCCGTACGTGGAATGGGAATTGGACGACGTTCTGGCGGGTCGGCACGGTTTTGAGGCCGCTGACGTGGTGCAGCCGGCGTTGTGGGCGGTGATGGTGTCGCTGGCCGCTGTCTGGCAGGCGGCCGGTGTCAAGCCGGACGCGGTGGTGGGTCATTCGCAGGGTGAGATCGCGGCGGCTGCGGTGGCCGGGATCCTATCGCTGGAGGATGCGGCGCGTGTGGTCGCGTTGCGCAGTAAGGCTTTGGGTGCGTTGGCGGGCCGGGGCGGGATGGTGTCGATCGCGGAGCCGGTCGGCGTGGTGCGGGAACGGATCGCCGGTTTCGGTGACCGGCTGTCGATCGCCGCTATCAACGGCCCGTCCGCCACGGTGGTTTCCGGTGAGCCGTCGGCGCTGCGGGAGCTGCAGGACGCCTGTGGTGATGTGGTGCGGACCCGGTTGATCCCGGTGGATTACGCGTCGCACGGTCCGCAGGTGGAGGAATTGCGCGCCGAGATCTTGGCCGCTCTCAACGGCATCACCCCGCGCGAGGCGGACATCCCGATGGTGTCGGCGTTGACCGGTCGTTGGCTGACCGGCGTGGAGATGGATGCCGGCTACTGGTTCGCGTCGTTGCGCGAGCCGGTGGAGTTCGACCGTGCGGTTCAGGTGTTGAGTCAGGCCGGTCATGGCGTGTTCGTGGAGGTTTCCCCGCATCCGGTGCTGATCCCGGTGATCGAGGGCCTGGTCACAATCGGCACGCTACGGCGGGACGAGGGTGGCGTCCAGCGGTTGCTGAGCTCGTTGGCTGAGGCGTTTGTGGCTGGGGTGGAGGTTGACTGGCGGGCTGTGCTGGGTGGCGGGAGGACGGTCGCGCTGCCGACGTACGCCTTCCAGCGGCGGCATTTCTGGCCGCGGCCGGTTGAGCGGGTGGTGCAGGCGTGGTCGGGTTCGTCGGTGGAGGCGGGTTTCTGGGCCGCGGTGGAGCAGGGTGACGCGGGCGCGTTGGCGCAGTTGCTGGGTGTGGATCCGTCCGAGATCGGGGTGGATGCGCTGGCTGATTGGCGCCGCCGGGAGCGTGGGGATGCGTCGGTGGCTGATTGGCGTTATCGGGTCACCTGGGCTGCGGTCGCCGACACGGAGGCGGTGCTGACCGGCCGGTGGCTGGTGGTCGGTGACGACACCGAGGGGATCGGTTCGGTGCTGGCCGAGCGCGGTGCCGAGGTGGTCGGTGTGTCCGGGGTGGAGCAGCTTGCCGGCATCGATGGCTCCGGTCTGGCCGGGGTGGTGTCGACAGCCGCGTTGAACGGCGGGCTGTCCGGCGGTTCGGATGTCGTTTCGGCGGGCGTGCTGGCGACTCTGGATCTGCTGCGGACGTTGGACGGTGTGGCACCGTTGTGGGTCCTGACCCGGGGTGGTGCGGCTGTCGATGCTGCGGTGGATCCGGTCCAGGCACAGGTGTGGGGTCTTGGTGTCGTTGCTGGTCTGGAGCTGGCCGATCGGTGGGGTGGCCTGATCGATTTGCCCGCGGTGCTGGACGCGCGGGCGGCGTCCCGGTTGGTGTCGGTGCTGGCCGGTAACGGTGAGGATCAGGTCGCGATCCGCCCGGCTGGAATGGTGGGTCGGCGGCTGGAGCGTGCGCCTCGGCCGGTGACGGGACGCTCGTGGACACCTCGAGGATCGGTGCTGGTGACCGGGGGCACGGGCGGGGTGGGTGCGATCACCGCTGGTTGGGTGGTCGAGCGTGGCGCCGGGCGGGTGGTGTTGACGAGCCGGTCCGGCCCGGCCGCCGGTGGGGTGGCCGAGGTGGCGGCGTCGATCGCGGCGGCCGGAGCCGCGGTGGAGGTGGTGGCGTGCGACATCGCCGACCGCGCCTCCGTTACGGCTCTGCTGGACTGGGTCGGTCCGGAGTTGTCGTCGGTGTTCCATGCGGCCGGCGTGGGTTCCCGGACACCGGTCGAGCAGGTGACCGCCGACGATCTGGCGTATGTGTTGTCGGGGAAGGTCGGCGGCGCGGCGCTGCTCGACGAGCTGACCGCCGACCGGGACCTGGACGCGTTCGTTCTCTACTCCTCGGGAGCCGGAACCTGGGGGAGCGGAGGGCTCAGCGCGTACGCGGCGGCCAACGCCCACCTTGACGCGTTGTGTGAGAGCCGCCGGGCTCGGGGTTTGGTCGCGACCTCGGTGGTGTGGGGGTTGTGGGCCGGTGTGGGTATGGCGGCCGGTGAGGGTGGTGATCGGCTGCTGGACTTCGGGATGGAAGGCATCGACGCGGAGCGGGGTATGCGCGCTCTCGGTCAGATCTTGGATGCCGGTGAGGGGACGGTCGCGGTGGCCGGGTTCGACTGGCCGTCGTTTGTGCCGACGTACACGTTGCGGCGGCCGAGTTCGTTGTTGTCGGGTCTGCCCGAGGTCCGCGCGATCCTCGAGGCCGAGCAGCGGCCGGCGGAGGAGCCCGCCGGGTCCGAGCTGGTCAGCCGGCTGCGGGGTATGTCGCCGGGCGAGCAGCGGCAGGTGCTCACGGACAGCGTCCGCGCTCATGCGGCGGCGGTGCTGGGCCATGAGTCGGCTGAGGCGGTGTTGCCGCAGCGGGCGTTCAAGGATCTGGGCTTCGACTCGGTCGGGGCGGTAGAGCTGCGCAACCGCCTGTCGGCCGCGGTGGGGGTGCGGCTGCCGTCAACGCTGGTGTTCGACTACCCGAACGCGGCCGCTTTGGCCGAGTTCATCCGGGGCGAGCTGGTCGGTACCGGTGCCGCCGACAGCGCGGTGCAGGTGGTGGCGGCGGCCGGTGGTGAGCCGATCGCAATCGTGGGTATGGGCTGCCGTTATCCGGGTGACGTGCGGGGCCCGGAGCAGTTCTGGGAGCTGCTGACCAGCGGCACGGACGCCATCTCCGGGTTCCCGGCGGACCGGGGCTGGGAGGCGTTCGAGGCGGAGTTCGCAGCCGGACGGAACTACGTGCGCGAAGGCGGCTTCATCTACGACGTGGCCGACTTCGACCCCGGCTTCTTCGGGATCAACCCGCGCGAGGCGCTGGCGATGGATCCGCAGCAGCGGCTGCTGCTGGAGACGGCGTGGGAGGCCATCGAGCGGGCCGGTCTGGCCCCGTCGTCCTTGCACGGTTCGGCGACCGGCGTGTTCATCGGGGCCAGCCACTCCGGCTACGACACCAGCCTGCCGGTCGACGACCATTCCCTGCACGGTTACCGGCTGACGGGTTCGGTGTCGTCGGTGGCGTCCGGCCGGATCTCGTACGTGCTGGGGCTGACCGGCCCGGCCCTGACTGTCGACACGGCGTGTTCATCGTCGCTGGTCGCCCTGCATCAAGCCGTTTCCGCCTTGCGGGGCGGTGAGTGCACGATGGCCCTCGCGGGTGGTGTGGCGGTGATGACGTCGCCGGGCGCGTTCATGGAGTTCGCCGAGCAAGGTGGTATGGGCTCAAGTGGCCGCTGCAAAGCGTTCTCCGACTCGGCTGACGGGATCGGCTGGGGCGAAGGCGCCGGAATGATTTTGCTGGAGCGGCTGTCGGACGCTCAGCGCAACGGGCACCAGGTGCTGGCGGTGATCCGGGGCAGCGCGGTCAACCAGGACGGCGCCTCCAACGGCCTGTCCGCGCCGAACGGTCCGTCGCAGCGGCGGGTGATCCGTGCGGCGCTCGCGAATGCGCAGTTGACCGCGGCTGACGTTGATGCCGTCGAGGCGCACGGCACGGGTACGTCGCTGGGTGATCCGATCGAGGCCGGTGCGCTGCTGGCTACGTACGGCCGGGAGCGTCGTGAGGATCGGCCGTTGTGGCTGGGTTCGGTGAAGTCGAACATCGGTCATCTGCAGACCGCCGCGGGTGTAGCGGGTGTGATCAAGATGGTGTTGGCGTTGCAGCACGGCCATCTGCCACAAACCCTGCACGCGGACACTCCGTCGTCGCACGTGGACTGGTCGGCGGGCAACGTCAAACTCTTGCAGGAGGCGCGGGACTGGCCCGACACCGGTCAGCCGCGCCGGGCTGGTGTGTCGGCGTTCGGGGTGAGCGGCACCAACGTCCACGTCATTCTGGAAGAGGCCCCGGCCGCGGCTGAGGTGCCGGTTCCGGCGTCCACGCCGGTGCTGCCCGGTGTTCCGGCGTGGCTGGTGTCGGGTCACAGCGCGGCGGCCCTGGCCGGTCAAGCGGGCCGGCTGCGCGAGCATGTCATCGCCCGGCCGGACCTTGATCCCGCTGACGTGGCCTGGTCGCTGGCTACCACCCGGTCGGTGTTCGAGCACCGCGCGGTGGTGCTGGGTGGGGATCTGCTGGCCGGTCTGGCCTCGGTGGCGACTGGGCAGCCCGCCCCGGGTGTGGTGAGCAGTCAGGTGGCTCCCGGCGGGATCGGCCGAACGGTGTTCGTGTTCCCCGGTCAGGGCAGTCAGTGGGTCGGTATGGGCCGGGAGCTGGCGGAGTCGTCGCCGGTGTTCGCGGCCCGCCTGGCGGAGTGTGCGGCGGCTTTGGCTCCGTACGTGGAATGGGACCTCGACGACGTCCTGGCGGGACGGCACGGGTTCGAGGCCGCTGACGTGGTGCAGCCGGCGTTGTGGGCGGTGATGGTGTCGCTGGCCGCGGTGTGGCAGGCGGCCGGTGTCAAGCCGGACGCGGTGGTGGGTCATTCGCAGGGTGAGATCGCGGCGGCTGCGGTGGCCGGGATTCTGTCGCTGGACGACGCGGCGCGTGTGGTCGCGTTGCGGAGTAAGGCTTTGGGTGCTTTGGCGGGCCGGGGCGGGATGCTGTCGGTCGCGGAGCCGGTCGGCGTGGTGCGGGAACGGATCGCCGGTTTTGGTGATCGGTTGGCGGTGGCGGCGGTCAACGGCCCGTCCGCCACGGTGGTCTCGGGCGAAACCGAGGCGCTGCGGGAGCTGCAGGACGCCTGCGGTGATGCGGTGCGCACCCGGTTGATCCCGGTGGATTACGCGTCGCACGGTCCGCAGGTGGAAGAACTGCGCGCCGAGATCCTGGCGGTGCTGGACGGCATCACCCCGCGCGCGGCGGACATCCCCATGGTGTCGGCGTTGACCGGTCAGTGGCTTTCCGGTCCTGAGATGGACGCCAGCTACTGGTACGCGTCGCTGCGCGAGCCGGTGGAGTTCGACCGTGCCGTGCGGGTGCTGGCCGAGTCCGGGCACGGCGTGTTCGTGGAAGTGTCCCCGCATCCGGTGCTGATCCCGGTGATCGAGGACCAGATCACGGTGGGCAGCCTGCGCCGCGATGACGGCGGTGCTCAGCGGTTGCTGAGCTCGTTGGCCGAGGCGTACGTGGCCGGGGTCGGCGTCGACTGGGGAAGCGTGCTGAGCCACGGCACGACGGTGGACCTGCCGACGTACGCGTTCCAGCGACGCCGGTTCTGGCCCGAGCTGCCGGAGGTTGCGAGCACGTCGCTGGACGACTGGCGGTATCGGATCACCTGGCAGCCGGCCGATCTTCCTGCCGGTCCGCTTCACGGCACGTGGCTGCTGGTAGGGGACGCGCCCGAGGCCCCCGCAGTCACCGAGGCACTGACCCGTGGAGGCGCCGAGGTCGTCACCACCGATGTCCACGGCTTGGGTTCCGTCCTGGCCGGCGCGGCGGGTGTGGTGTCGCTGCTGGCGTTGGACGAGACTCCGGATACCGAGTTCCCGTGGGTGCAGTCCGGTTTGGCGAGCACGGTGGATCTGGTTCGTACGGTCCAGCAGTCGGGGCTCGAGGTGCCCGTCTGGCTGCTGACCCGCGGCGCTGTGCAGACCGGTGCGGATGACCGGACCACGAGCCCGGCGCAGACGGCGGTGTGGGGTCTGGGCCGGGCGGTGGGTCTGGAACGTCCGGGGTTGTGGGGCGGTCTGATCGATCTACCTGCCGAGTTCGACGCCCACGCCGGTGACGGTGTGGTGTCGGTGCTGGCCCAGACGGTCGAGGATCAAGCTGCGCTGCGCCCTGATGGTGTGTTCGTCCGCCGTCTGGTGCATGCGCAGGCGCGGGGCCCGGTGAGGTCGTGGACGCCGCGGGGCACGGTCCTGCTGACCGGTGGCACCGGTTCGATCGGTGTCAGTGTCGGCGAATGGCTGGCCGAGCGGGGTGCGCAGCGGGTGGTCCTGACATCGCGGTCGGGGCCCTCCGCGCCCGGTGTCGCCACGTTGGCCGCCTCGGTCGCGACGGGCGGTTCCGGGGTCGAGGTCCTCAGCTGCGACCTCGGCTCCCCGGAGCAGGTCGCCGGCATGGTGGGCTGGATCGAGAACACCGGCCCCGGCTTGTCGACGGTGTTGCATTCGGCGAACCTGCCGTACCTGGCGTGGGTGGAGAACACCGAACGCGAAGGCTTGGCCGCCGCGCTGGGGGCGAAAGCCCTGGGCGCCGTACATCTGGATCAGGCCACGGCGGGTTTGGATCTGGACGAGTTCGTGTTGTTCTCGTCGATCTCGGCCACGTGGGGCAGTAACGATCACGGCGCGTATGCGGCGGGGAACGCGTTCCTGGACGGGTTCGCTGAGCAGCGGCGGGCTCGGGGTTTGCCGGCGACGTCGATCGCGTGGGGTGTGTGGGACACCCGCGATTGGGCTGCGGTCGACGCGGCGATGGAGCAGGGTGCGGGGGCTGTCACGCCGAGCCGGCTGCGGAAGCAGGGCATGAACTTCCTGCGGACCGACCGTGCTCTGGCGGCGTTGGGTGAGATTCTGGCCGAGGACGAGACGTTCATCGCCGTCGCCGATGTGGAGTGGGATCGCTTCGCGCCGGTGTTCCGTGCCGCCCGCCCGCGGCCTCTCCTCGACACCATCCCTGAAGCCCGTGAGGACGTCGGCCCGGCCCCCACGGCCGAGACGGCCGGCCGCAACGACTATGCCGCCCGTCTGGCCGGGCTGGCCCCGGCCGACCGGCGGCGCGCGGCGATCGAGCTGGTCCGTTCGCACGCCACCGCCGTCCTCGGCCTCGGCACCGTCGAGGAGATCCCGGCCGAGCGGGCGTTCCGTGATGTCGGGTTCGACTCGCTGACCGCGGTCGAGCTGAGGAACCGGCTCAATACGGCGGCGGGGGTGCGGCTGCCGTCCGCTGCGGTGTTCGACCACCCGAGCCCCGCGGCCCTGGCCGAACAGATCCTCGCCGAGCTGTTCCAGGAGGAACTGGTGGGGCACAGCGCCGTACTGGACGAATTCGAACGCCTGGCCGCCGGGCTCACCCCGCCGGACGACGCGGCCCGGGCTGAGATCGTGGCCCGGCTGGAGGCACTGACACAGCGGTTCCGGCGGCTGCGGTCCGGCCCGGACGCCGTGGCCACCGAAGCGGAGCAGCAGCGCGTCCTGGAGAAGGCCACCGCGGACGAATTGTTCGCCCTCCTGGAGGACGAGCTCGACGATCCCGACCTCGACTGACCTTGTCGGTCACTGACGTTGCGGTGCGCCACCCACTCTCGAAGCAGGCCGAAGGGCAGAGGGCTATGGAGAACGACGAAAAACTCCTCGATTACCTCAAGCAGACCACCGCGAAGCTCCGGACGACGCGGGCGCGGCTGCGCGAGGTGACGGAGCGGGAGCGGGAACCGATCGCCATCGTCGGTATGGCGTGCCGGTTCCCGGGCGGGGTCAGCGACCCGGAGGCGCTGTGGGAGTTGCTCGCCGCCGGCGGGGACGCGGTCGGGGACTTCCCCACGGACCGCGGCTGGGACCTCGGCGCCCTCTTCGACCCCGACCCGGAGGCCGTTTTCACCAGTGACGTGGCCCAGGCCGGCTTCATGAGCGGGGCGGCCGAATTCGACGCCGGGTTCTTCGGGATCAGCCCGCGGGAGGCGCTGGCCATGGATCCGCAGCAGCGCCTGCTGCTGGAGACCTCGTGGGAGGCGATCGAGCGGGCCGGTATCGACCCGGCCTCGCTCAAGGGTTCGGACACCGGGGTGTTCGCGGGCGCCGCGCCGTCCGGTTATCCCGCCGAGGGCGACATCTCCGGCTCCGAGGCACACCTGATCACCGGTACGGCGATGAGCGTGCTGTCGGGCCGGGTCTCGTACACGCTGGGCCTGGTCGGCCCGGCCGTGTCGGTGGACACGGCCTGCTCGTCCTCGCTCGTGGCCGTCCACCTGGCGGCCCAGGCTCTGCGCTCCGGCGAGTGCTCGATGGCGCTGGCGGGCGGGGTGACCGTCATCGTCGGCCCGGGCGAGTTCGTCGGCTTCTCGGCGCAGAACGCGCTGGCCGCGGACGGGCGATGCAAGGCCTTCGGTGCGTCCGCCGACGGCATGGGCATCGCCGAGGGCGTGGGCGTGCTCGTCCTCGAACGGCTCTCCGAGGCCCGCCGCAAGGGTCACCGCGTGCTGGCCGTCATCCGCGGCGGGGCATACAACCAGGACGGCGCGTCCAACGGCCTGTCCGCGCCCAACGGCCCCTCGCAGCGGCGGGTGATCCGGGCCGCGCTGGCCAACGCCCGGCTCACCGCGGCCGACGTGGACGTGGTCGAGGCGCACGGCACCGGCACGACGCTGGGCGACCCGATCGAGGCGCAGGCGCTGCTGGCGACGTACGGCCAGGGACATCCGGCCGACCGGCCGCTCCGGCTGGGGTCGATCAAGTCGAACATCGGGCACACCCAGCAGGCGGCGGGCGTGGCCGGCATCATCAAGATGGTTCTCGCGATGCAGCACGGCGTGCTCCCGGCCACCCTGCACGCGGCCGAGCCCACCCCGCACGTCGACTGGTCCACCGGTCACGTGAGCCTGCTGCAGGAGCCGGTGGCCTGGCCCGCCGGCGATCAGCCGCGCCGCGCGGGCGTGTCCGCGTTCGGGATCAGCGGCACCAACGCCCACCTCATCCTCGAGGAGGCCCCGGCCGAGGAACCCGCCGCGGCCGGCGACGGCGAGCCGATGCCGGTGCTGCGCCCGGACCTCGAGGTGATGCCGTACGCGGTCACCGGCCGGTCCGCGGCCGCGCTGGCCGACCAGGCCGAACGGCTGCGGGTGCACGCGTTGATGCAGCCCGGGCTGGAGCCTGCCGCCGTGGCCCGGGCGCTGGTCACCACCCGCAGCGCGTTCGAGCACCGGGCCGTCGTGCTCGGCGCCGGCCGTGACGGCCTGCTGGCCGGGCTGGCGGCGGTCGCGACCGGCCGGCCCGCACCCGGCGTGGTGACCGGATCCGAGGTGCCCGGTGAGGGCAAGACGGTCTTCGTGTTCCCGGGCCAGGGCTCGCAGTGGGTCGGCATGGGCCGGGAACTGGCGGCGGACTCCCCGGTGTTCGCGGCGAAGCTGGCCGAGTGTTCGCGTGCGCTCGCCCCGTACGTCGGCTGGGAACTGGACGACGTGCTGGCCGGGCGGCACGGCTTCGAGGCCGCCGACGTGGTGCAGCCGGCCCTGTGGGCGGTCATGGTGTCGCTGGCTGAGGTCTGGCAGGCGGCCGGCGTACGGCCGGACGCGGTCGTCGGCCACTCGCAGGGCGAGATCGCGGCGGCCGCGGTGGCCGGCGCCCTGACGCTCCAGGACGCGGCGAAGGTCGTCGCGCTGCGCAGCCGGGCCCTGAAGGTCCTGGCCGGCCGGGGCGGGATGCTGTCCGTCGCCGAGCCGGCCGCCGCGGTGCGGGCACGGCTCACCACGTACGGCGACCGGCTGTCGATCGCCGCGGTCAACGGCCCGTCCGCCACCGTGGTCTCCGGCGAGCCTGACGCTTTGCGAGCGCTGCAGAACGCGTACGGCGAGTCGGTGCGGACCCGGATGATTCCGGTGGACTACGCCTCGCACAGCCCGCAGGTGGCCGAGCTGCGCGACGACGTGCTCGCCGCCCTGGCCGGCATCACCCCGACGACGGCCGGCATCGCGATGGTCTCCGCGATGAGCGGCGACCTCATCGCCGGGCCGGAGCTCGACCCCGAATACTGGTACGAGAGTCTGCGCCGGACCGTCGAATTCGACCGGGCCGTGCGGGTCCTGGCCGGTTCCGGCCACGGCACATTCGTCGAGGTGTCCCCACACCCGGTCCTGACACCGGCCGTCGCCGGGCTCGACGACCAGCCGCAGCGGCTTGTCACGGTCGGTTCGCTGCGCCGCGAGGACGGCGGCGCGCTGCGCCTGCTGACCTCGTTCGCCGAGGCGTACGTGCAGGGTGTCCCGGTGGATTGGGCCGGGTTGCTCGGCGCCGGCGCCGTCGCGGACCTGCCGACGTACGCGTTCCAGCGCCGTCGTTTCTGGCCGGTGTTCCCGGAGGCGCCCAAGAGGGAGATGGGCGTCGAGGGCTGGCGTTATCGGGTGGAGTGGGCACCGGTGACGGTGCCGGCCGGGGTGCCGGCGTTGTCGGGTGTGTGGTTGGTGGTGACGTCACCAGCGGGCGCGGGGCTGGCCTCCGACGTGGCCCGGGTGCTGGCGTCCGCGGGCGCTGAGGTGCGCGTGGCCGAGGTGGAGTCGGTCGACCGGGGTGTGTTGGCGGGCGTCGTAAGCGGGGTCTCCGGGGTGGTGTCGCTGCTGGGGCTCGACGAGGGTCCCGTGGCGGGCAGCCCGTTGGTCTCGGTGGGCGTGGCCGGAGTGGCCGGGCTGGTGCAGGCGGTGGTGGACGCGGGGCTGGACGTTCCGGTGTGGGCCGTGACCCGGGGCGGCGTCGCGGTGGGTCCGGACGAGGTGCCGGGCGTGGTGGGGGCGCAGGTATGGGGTCTGGGCCAGGTGGCGGGCCTGGAGCTGCCGAGTGTGTGGGGCGGCCTGGTGGACGTGCCGGCGGATTGTGCGGTGCTGCCCGACGGGCTGATCGCGGTCTTGTCCGGTGCCGTCGCCGAGGACCAGGTGGCGCTGCGGGAGTCGGGGGTCTTCGGCCGGCGCCTGGTGCGCGCGGACCGGACGGCGGGTCCGGCGGCGAAAAAGTTCGTACCGTCCGGCGCGGTCCTGGTGACGGGTGGCACGGGACTGATCGGTGGCTGCACGGCGCGGCTGTTCGCCGAGCGTGGGGCGCAGCGGGTGGTGCTGGTGTCGCGGTCGGGCCCGGGGGCGGCCGGGGTGGCGGGTCTGGCGGCGTCGGTTGCCGCCCTGGGCACCGCGGTGGAGGTGGTGTCGTGTGACGTCTCGGAGCGGGAGCCGGTCGGCGCCCTGTTGGACTGGGCCGGCGGCGTTTCGGCGGTGGTCCATTCGGCCGGGGTCGACCACGGGGCGCCGCTGATGGAGTTGACGGCGCAAGGACTGGCCGAGGCTTCGTCGGTGAAGGTTGCCGGGGCGGTGAATTTGCACGAGCTGACGGTGGAGCGGGGCCTGGAGCTGGATGCGTTTGTCGTGTTCTCGTCGGGTGCGGCGGTGTGGGGTTCTGGGTTGCTGGGGGGTTATGCGGCGGCGAATGCGGGGTTGGAGGCGTTGGTGGCGCGGCGTCGTGGTGCGGGTTTGGTGGGGTCGTCGGTGGCGTGGGGTTTGTGGGGTGGCGGTGGGATGGGTGCCGGTGATGGTGGTGATTGGGTGGCTGGTTTCGGGGTGCGTCCGATGTCGCCGGAGCGGGGTATTGAGGGGTTGGCGGTGGTGTTGGATGAGGGTCAGGATCGGTTGGTGGTGGCGGATGTCGATTGGGAGCGGTTTGTTGCGACGTATACGTTGCATCGTCCGAGCCCGCTTCTGTCCAGCCTCCCCGAGGTCGTCCGGGTCCGGCAGGCCGACACCGAGTCCGGCACCCCGGCCGTCGCGGACAGCACCGCACTGGTCCGCCGCCTGACCGCGCTGCCGCCGGCCGACCGCCGCCAGGCGCTCGAAGCCGCGGTGCGCGCCGAGGCGGCCGCCACGCTCGGCCACGCCGACGTCGAAGAGGTCGACCCGCACCAGGCGTTCCGCGACATGGGTTTCGACTCCGTCATGGCGGTGGCGTTGCGCGACCGGCTCAGCGAGGCGACCGCGCTGCGACTGCCGTCCACTCTGGTCTTCGACCACCCGTCCGTCGCGCAGCTGACCGAGATGCTGCACGGCGCCCTGTTCGGCGGCGCCGGCACCGAAGCGGCCGGCGACGGCCGTGCGGTGTCACCCGCCGCCGGCCTCGACGATCCGATCGTCATCGTCGGCATGGGCTGCCGCTTCCCGGGCGGCGCCGACACCCCCGAGCGCCTTTGGCAGCTGCTCGCCGACGGCACCGACGCCATCAACGCCTACCCCGGCTACCGGGGCTGGGACCTGCAGACCACATTCGGCCAGGAGGGCGGCTTCCTGCAGGAGGCCGCCGATTTCGACGCGCCCTTCTTCGGCATCGGGCCCAAGGAGGCCATGGCCATGGACCCCCAGCAACGGCTGCTGCTGGAGACCTCCTGGGAGGCGCTGGAGCGCGCCGGCATCGACCCGACCACCCTGCGCGGCTCCCGCACCGGCGTGTTCGTCGGCGGCTGGATGCAGATGTACAGCCAGGCGCTCATCGGCAGCGTCGACGGCGTCGACCTGGCCACCCCGGTCAGCGACGGTGGCGCGGTGCTGTCCGGCCGCGTCTCGTACGTGCTCGGCCTGGAAGGGCCCTCGCTCACCATCGACACGGCCTGCTCCGCCTCACTGGCCGCCCTGCACCTGGCCTGCCAGGCGTTGCGCGCGGGCGAGTGCGACCTCGCGTTGGCCGGCGGGGTCACGGTGATGGCCGCCCCGGGCGCGTTCGCGTTCGGCTCGGCACTCGGTCTGGCCGAGAACGGGCGCAGCAAGGCGTTCTCCGCCTCCGCCGACGGCATGGGCATGGGCGAGGGCGCCGGCATCCTCGCCGTGGAACGACTCTCCGACGCCCGCCGACGGGGACACCCGGTCCTCGCCGTGGTGCGCAGCGCCGCGGTCAACCAGGACGGCGCGTCCAACGGCTTCACCGCCCCCAGCGGCCGCTCCCAGCAGCGGGTCATCCGCGACGCGCTCGCCGCCGGTGGGCTGCGGCCGGACCAGGTCGACGTGGTCGAGGCGCACGGCACCGGCACCGTCCTGGGCGATCCGATCGAGGCGGGCGCGCTGCTCGCCACGTACGGCCGGCAGCGCCCCGCCGACCGGCCGCTCTGGCTCGGGTCGATCAAGTCGAACATCGGCCACGCGCAGGGTGCGGCCGGTGTCGCCGGGATCATGAAGATGGTGCTGGCCATGCGGCACGGCATGATGCCGCGGACCCTGCACGCCGATCAGCCCTCCACCGAGATCGACTGGGAGTCCGGTCAGGTCCGGCTGCTGACCGAGGCCCGGCCGTGGCCCGCCACCGAGCACGGGCCGCGCCGTGCGGGCATCTCCGGTTTCGGCATCAGTGGCACCAACGCCCACGTCATCATCGAGGAACCGCCCGGCGAGCCGCCCGCCGTCGCCGCACCGGGCGAGGGTCCGGCGCTGCTGACCGCCGGCCTGGACGTGACCGCCTGGCCGCTGTCCGCGCGGGTCCCCGAGGCGCTGGCCGCCCAGGCCGGGCGGATGATCCCGGTCGCGCACGGCGAGCAGGCCGGCGACCCGATGGCCGTCGCCCGTGCCCTGGCCACCGGCCGCAGCCAGTTCCGGCACCGCGCCGTGGTGGTCGGCGCCACCCCCGCCGCGTTCGCCGACCGGCTCGCCGCCGTCGCCGAGGGCCGCCCGGACAACGCGGTCGCCGTCGGCGCGGTCCCGGCCGGCGGGCCCGGCCGCACCGTGTTCGTCTTCCCCGGCCAGGGCTCGCAGTGGGCCGGGATGGGCCGGCAGCTGCTGAGCGAGTCGCCGGTGTTCGCGGCCGAGTTCACGCGCTGCACGGCCGCCCTCGCTCCGCACATCGACTGGGACCCGGATGCCGTCCTGCGGCAGGACCCCGGCGCGCCCTCGGTCGAGGACACCGTCGTCCTGCAGCCGATGCTGTGGGCCGTGATGGTGGCGCTGGCCGAGGTGTGGCGGGCCGCCGGTGTGCGCCCCGACGTGGTGATCGGCCATTCACAGGGCGAGGTGGCGGCGGCGACCGTCGCCGGCATCCTGTCCCGGGACGACGCGGCGCGGGTCGTCGCGGTCCGGGCCCGGATGCTGGCCGGTCTCGACGTCGACGGTGGCATGGTGTCCGTCGTGCTCCCGCCGGACGAGGTCGAGCGGCTGCTGGTCCGCTGGGGCGGCCGGCTCGCCGTGGCGGCGCGGAACTCCCCGCGGGCCACAGTGGTGTCCGGCGAGCCGGGCGCACTGCTGGAGTTCGAGCGGGAACTGCGGGTGCGCCGGGTGATGCGCTGGCGGGTACCGGCGAACGGTTTCGTCGCCCATTCGCAACTGTGCGAGCCGCTGGCCGGTCCGCTGCCCGCAGCCCTGACCGGTATCCGCCCGCAGCCCGGTTCGGTCGCCTTCTTCTCCACCGTCGAGGCCCGTCTGATCGACGGCACCGAGCTCGGCCCGGACTACTGGTACGCCAACGTGCGGCACGGCGTGCGGTTCAGCGAGGCGGTCGAGGCGCTGGCCGCCGCCGGGCATCGCAGCTTCGTCGAGGTGTCGGCCCACCCGGTGCTGCTGACCGCCGTCGAGGAGGTGCTGGCGCCGCGGGCCGACCTGCCCGACCCGGTGCTGATCGACACGCTGCGCCGCGACGACGGCGGCGCGGACCGGCTGCTGCGGTCACTGGGCGCGGCGTGGGCCGGCGGCCTGCCGGTGGACTGGGCCGGCGTGCTGCCGGCCGTGCCCGCGGGCCCGGTCACCCTGCCGACGTACGCGTTCCAGCACCGCCGTTTCTGGCCGGTGTATCCGGAGACGCCCCGGGCCGAGGCGGGCGTCGAGGGGTGGCGTTATCGAGTGGAGTGGGAGCCCGTGACGGCGCCGCCGGACCTGCCGGGCCTCAAGGGCGTGTGGCTGGTGCTGACGTCGTCGGCGGGCGCGGGGCTGGCGCCTGAGGTGGCCCGCGTGTTGGCGAGTGCGGGCGTCGAGGTCCGCGTGGCCGAGGTGACGGCGACGGATCCGGGACAGCTGGCGGGGGTGGTGAGCGGGGTCTCCGGGGTGGTGTCGCTGCTGGGGCTCGACGAGGGCCCGGTGCCGGACTGTCCGACGGTCCCGGCGGGTGTTCTGAGCGTCGCGGAACTGGTGCAGGCGGTGGTGGACGTTCCGGTGTGGGTGATGACGCGCGGCGCCGTCGCGGTCGGCCCGGACGAGGTGCCGAGTGTCGCCGGAGCGCAGGTATGGGGTCTGGGCCAGGTGGCGGGCCTGGAGCTGCCGGGCGTGTGGGGCGGCCTGGTGGACGTGCCGGCGGATTGTGCGGTGCTGCCCGACGGGCTGATCGCGGTCTTGTCCGGTGCCGTCGCCGAGGACCAGGTGGCGCTGCGGGAGTCGGGGGTCTTCGGCCGGCGCCTGGTGCGCGCGGACCGGACGGCGGGTCCGGCGGCGAAAAAGTTCGTACCGTCCGGCGCGGTCCTGGTGACGGGTGGCACGGGACTGATCGGTGGCTGCACGGCGCGGCTGTTCGCCGAGCGTGGGGCGCAGCGGGTGGTGCTGGTGTCGCGGTCGGGCCCGGGGGCGGCCGGGGTGGCGGGTCTGGCGGCGTCGGTTGCCGCCCTGGGCACCGCGGTGGAGGTGGTGTCGTGTGACGTCTCGGAGCGGGAGCCGGTCGGCGCCCTGTTGGACTGGGCCGGCGGCGTTTCGGCGGTGGTCCATTCGGCCGGGGTCGACCACGGGGCGCCGCTGATGGAGTTGACGGCGCAAGGACTGGCCGAGGCTTCGTCGGTGAAGGTTGCCGGGGCGGTGAATTTGCACGAGCTGACGGTGGAGCGGGGCCTGGAGCTGGATGCGTTTGTCGTGTTCTCGTCGGGTGCGGCGGTGTGGGGTTCTGGGTTGCTGGGGGGTTATGCGGCGGCGAATGCGGGGTTGGAGGCGTTGGTGGCGCGGCGTCGTGGTGCGGGTTTGGTGGGGTCGTCGGTGGCGTGGGGTTTGTGGGGTGGCGGTGGGATGGGTGCCGGTGATGGTGGTGATTGGGTGGCTGGTTTCGGGGTGCGTCCGATGTCGCCGGAGCGGGGTATTGAGGGGTTGGCGGTGGTGTTGGATGAGGGTCAGGATCGGTTGGTGGTGGCGGATGTCGATTGGGAGCGGTTTGTTGCGACGTATACGTTGCATCGTCCGAGCCCGCTTCTGTCCAGCCTCCCCGAGGCCGTCCGCGCCCAGCAGACCGACACCGAGCCCGGCTCCGCCTACACCAGCCCGGAGACCACCGCGTTGCGGGGCCGGCTGGCCGCGGCGCCGTCCACCTTCGAGCAGGAGGCTGTCCTGCTCGAGGTGGTCCGCGAGCACGCCGCGGCGGTCCTCGGCCACCCGGGCCCGGAGGCGGTCCAGCCCGACGTCACGTTCCTCGAGCAGGGCTTCAACTCACTGTCCGCCGTGGAGGTCCGCAACCGGCTCGCCCGCGTCACCGGCCTGCACCTGACCGGGCCGCTGGTGTTCCAGCACCCGACCCCGCTGGAGACGGCCGCGCATCTGCGCGAACGGCTCGCCGCGGACACCGGGGGCGAGGACCGGCCGGCCCGGCGCTTCGCCCTCGACGGGCCGGCCGATACCGCCCCGGTAATGGACTCGTTGACCCCGCTGTATCTGCGAGCCCACCGGACCGGCCGGGGCGCCGACGTGATGCGGATGATCACCAGTCTGGCCGCGTTCCGCGAGTCCTTCACCGATCCGGCCCAGCTGGTCACCGTTCCGGCCCTGGTCCCGCTGACCCGCGGCACGGCCGGTCCGGCGCTGATCTGCCTGCCGTCGTTCGGGGCCACCGCCGATGCCCAGGAGTTCGCGCGGCTGGCCCACGCCTTCCGCGGCGACCGGCGGATCATCGCCGCCACGGTCCCCGGCTACCGCCCGGGCGAACCCCTCGCGGCCGGTCCGGACGCCCTGCTGGACCTTTACGCCGACACCGTCGGGGACACCGCCGGGAAGCCGTTCGTGCTGGTCGGCTACTCGTCCGGCGGGCTGACCGCGCACGCGCTGGCCGCCCGTCTGGCTGCCCGCGGCCGCCCGCCGGCGGGTCTGGTGCTGCTGGACACGTTCGTCCCGGAGCAGGCGGGGGTGCCCGACGACCTGCTCGCCGGCCTTCCGGCGGCGGTGCTGGCCAACAACGACCATGACACCGGTGTCGGCAGCGACGACTGGCTGACCGCGTTCGCGCACTACTACTCCTTCGACTGGCGTGGCCACCTGCCGCCCGTCGCGGCGCTGCCGACCCTGGTGGTCCGGCACGCCGGGCACGCCGGGACGCCGTGGGCCCTCGCCGACGACATCACCGCGGCCGCCGTGCCGGGCGACCACTTCTCGATGATCGGCTCCGAGGCCGGCACCACCGCCCAGGTAGTCGAGACCTGGCTGGCCACCCACTTCACGCCCACCGAGGACGGGGACGATGACTGACATACCGACCGAGCAGGCCACCGTGCACCGTCTCGCCGTCGTCGGCGCCGGCGTGATGGGCACCAACATCGCCGTCCTCGCCCTCGGGCACGGCCTGGACGTCACGCTCGTCGACGTCGACGACGAGACCCTGACCGCGGCCCGCCGTACGATCCGGCACAAGCTCAAACACGCCCAGCTGCTCGACGCGTTGCCCGCGGGCCGTCCGCACGGCGCCCTGACCACCACCACGTCGCTGTCCGACGTGGCCGGCGCCACCACCGTCATCGAGGCCGTCGTCGAGATCGCCGAGGTCAAACGCAAGGTGCTGGCCGAGGTCTCGGCCACTGTGGCGCCCGGCACCCTGCTGATCTCCAACACGTCCTGCGTCCCGGTCGACGAGATGGCCGCCTGGGTCGTCCGGGGCGAGGACCTGGTCGGGGTGCATTTCATGAACCCCTCCTACTTGATCCGGATGGTCGAGGTGATCCGTGGATCCGCCACCGGCGACGCCACGATGACCGCCGTCGGCCGCCTGCTCGGCGCCCTGAACCGGGAGGCGCTGGTCGTCAACGACGCTCCCGGTTTCGTCATCAACCGGTTGCTGCATCCGCTGATCAACCGCGCGGCGATGCTCGTGCAGGACGGGGTGGCCTCCGCGGAGACCGTGGACGGCCTGCTCGAGGGTTGCCTCGGCCACACCACCGGGCCGCTGCGCACGGCCGACCTGATCGGTATCGACAACCTCGTCGACTCGCTGCGGGTGCTCCACGAACGCACCGGTGACCCGGAGTGCGAACCCTGCGACCTGATGCTGCAGAAGGTCCGCGACGGGCATCACGGCAGCAAGACCGGCCGTGGGTTCTACGACTACCAATCCGCCACGGAAGGGCGTATCTGATGACCGAGACCGTCGAGAAGGAGTTGACCGCCTACCTCGCCGAGCGCACCGGCTGTGAACCCGCCGCCGATCAGGACCTTTTCGCCAGCGGCGTCATCTCCTCGATGTTCGCCCTGCAGCTGGTGGTCCACCTCGAGGACGAGTACGACGTCGAGATCATCGGCCCCGACCTCGCGCGCGAGAATTTCAGCAGCGTACGGGCCATGTCCGCGATGGTGCAGCGGCTGCGGGCGGACGGCGCCGGCGGGCCGGGCGTATGACCGCGGACACGGCCGTGATCGACGCGCTCGTCGGCGACGGCCCGGCCGCCTGGGACGCCGCCGGTCGCATCCCGGTGGATCTGCTGCGCAAGCTCGGCGAGATGGGTGTGCTGGCCGCCGAGGTGCCGGCCCGGTTCGGTGGGCCGGGCGCCGACGGCCTGGCCAACGGCGAGCTGACCGCCCACGTCGGCGCGTTGTGCAGCTCGCTGCGCAGCATCATGACGGTGCAGGGGATGGCCGCCGCCACCGTGCTCCGGTTCGGCGACCGCGAGCAGCGCCGCCACTACCTCGCCCGGCTGACCGGCGGCGACCTGGCCTGCGTCGCGTTCAGCGAGCCGGGCGCGGGATCCGACCTCAGCGGCATGTCCACCCGGCTGCGCCGGACCGGCGACGGCAGCGGCGACGTCCTCGTCTCGGGCGAGAAGACGTGGATCACCGGGGCCGCGTACGCGGATCATGTCCTGGTCTTCGGGCGGTACGGCGACGGTCTTTCCGGAGCGGCCGCGATGGTCCCGGCCGGCGCGCCGGGCGTGCTGATCGAACCCGTACGGGACCCGCTGGGCTGCCGCGCGGCCACCCACTGCCGGGTCGTCCTGGACGACGTGCGGGTGCCCGCCGGCGCGGTCCTCGGTGGCGGCGGGCAGCCCCTGTCGCTGCTGTTCACCGCCGCCCTGTCGTACGGCCGGATGTCGGTCGCCTGGGGCTGTGCCGGCATTCTGCGGGCCTGCCTGGCCGCCGCCACCGCCGACGCCCGCTCGCGGCAGCAGGGCGGCACCGCGATCGCCGGGCATCAACTCGTCGCCCGGCATCTCGCCGAGCTCTACACCGCCGAACGGATCGTCACCCAGGTCTGCCGGCACGCCGCGGACCAGTGGAGCCGGGGTGCGGCCGACGCGGGCGTGGCGGCCGTGCTGGCCAAGCAGGTCGCCGCGACCCATGCCGCCCGTGGCGCCGCGACGGCCGTCCAAGTGCTCGCCTCCCGCGGCTTCACCGACTCCCACGTGGTGGCCCGCGCCTACCGCGACGCCAAAGCCATGGAACTTATCGAGGGAAGCACTGAGATCTCGCAGCTGATCCTGGCCCGGCACGCCCTCGACACCATCGTCACGCCCTAAGGAGCGACCGTGTCCGATGCGCCCGCCGTCGTCAAATGCCTGGTGTGGGACCTCGACAACACCCTGTGGCAAGGCACGCTGCTGGAGGACGGCGAGGTGGTCCTGCCGCCCGAGATCCACCGCCTCATCGTCGAACTCGACGACCGCGGCATCCTGCAGTCAGTGGCCAGCAAGAACGACCACGACCACGCCTGGCAGCGGCTGACCGCCCTCGGCGTCGCCGACTACTTCGTGCTCCCGCAGATCGGCTGGCACGCGAAGTCCCAGTCCGTGAAGGAGATCGCGGACCAGCTGAACTTCGCGCTGTCGGCGATCGCCTTCATCGACGACCAGCCCGCCGAACGCGCCGAGGTCGCCTACCACCACCCGGAGGTCCGCTGCTACGACGCCGCCGAGGTGCTCGCGCTGGCCGGCCGGCCCGAGTTCAGCCCGGCTGTCACCAGCGACGCCCGGCGCCGCCGGGAGATGTATCAGGCCGGCTTCCGGCGCACCGCCGAACGCGAGAGCTTCTCCGGCCCGGACGAGGAGTTCCTGCGGTCACTGGAACTCGTCATGGAGATCAAGCGGGCCGACGAGAACGACCTGACCCGGGTCGAGGAACTCACGCTGCGCACCAGCCAGATGAACGCGACCGGCGTGCACTACTCCGACGCCGACCTGCGCGCCCTGCTCGCCGACCCGGCCCACGAGGTGCTCACCGTCACCCTCACCGACCGGCTGGGGCCGCACGGCGCGGTCGGGGTGCTGCTGCTCAACTGTCACGAGCGGGTCTGGCACCTGAAGCTGCTGGCCACCTCGTGCCGCGTGGTCTCCTTCGGTGCGGGCTCCGTCCTGCTCAACTGGCTGATCGACGCGGCCGCCAGGGCCGGCGTGCACGTGGCCGCGGACTTCCGGCAGACCGACCGCAACCGGATGATGGAGATCGCCTACCGGTTCGCCGGTTTCACCGGCGACACCTGCGACTGCCTCGCCGTGCTGCCGGCCGGCGGCGACCGCGCGGGCATCGAGTTCCGGCACCTGGTCGCCGAGGCCCGGCCCGCGCCCACCACCATGCGCGTCATCGCGCCCCGGCTCGGGCGGTGAGGGGCGGTCAGGGCCGGCCGAGGATCCCGCGGTCGTAGCCGGCGGCGACCGCCGCCGCCCGGTCCCTGACGCCCAGATTGCTGTAGATGTGAGTCAGATGCGTCTTCACGGTGGCCTCGCTGATGAACAACCGCGCCGCGATCTCCCGGTTCGACATGCCCCGGGCCACCAGCGTGAGCACCTCACGCTCGCGCCCGGACAGTGTCTTGTCCACCGGGGCCGGGGCTCGGACCGCGTTGAACAGTCGCGACGCGACCGCCGTGGACAACACGGTCCGCCCCTCGGCGGCGGCGCGCACGGCGTCCAGCAGTTCCTCCCGCGGTGCGTCCTTGAGCAGGTAACCGGTGGCGCCGGCCTCGATCGCCGGGAACGTGTCGGTGTCCGTGTCGTACGTGGTGAGCACCAGGACCCGGGCCCGCGCCCCGCGGCGGGTCAGCTCGGCGATGGCGTCGACACCGTTGCCACCGGGCATCCGCAGGTCCATCAGGACGACGTCGGGGTCGATCCGGAAGACCATCTCGACGGCCTCGGCGCCGCTGGACGCCTCGCCCAGGACGGTGAAACCGGGAGCCGAGGCGAACATGCCGCGCAACCCGTCACGGACGACGGGATGGTCATCGACTAGCAGCAGCGTGATGTCAGTCATGGCCCGCTCACCATACGCGAGGGGCGCCGGGCCGGACCGGGGCCGGCCACGGTCTTAGGGGCAGGCAAGGGGTGCCCGCCGCAGGACCGGCCGATAGCGTCGAATCGAGCTTCGACACAGTGGACGATCGATCGGACGTGCGAGAGAGGCTGAGGCGTGGAAACTGTGAAAGTGACTCTACTCGGTGGCCTGACCGGGCTTTCCGAGGACGGGAAGCTGGGCGACATGGCCGATCTCGGCGGGCGGCTGGAGTTCAGCTGCGGCACCGGCGACGACGTGTTCACGCTCATCGGTGAGTTCCGCCGGCACAGCACGGAAGTGTCGGCCGGATTCGCCTGGGGCACACGCTCGCAGGAAGTCGAGTGACCGGCATGTCGCGGGCTCCCCGCACCGGCCAGTGGATTCAGCCGTTCGGCGTCACCCGGGCCGGTGGCCCGCGGCTGGTGTGCTTCCCGCACGCCGGTGGCTCGGCGTCGTTCTACCACCCGCTCGCGGTCAAGACGGCCGGGGCCGAGGTGCTCGCGGTGCAATATCCCGGACGGCAGGAACGGCGCACCGAGAAGCCGTTCACCGATCTCGGCGAGATGGCCGACCGGATCCACGCCGAGCTCGCCTCCCCGGCCGGCTCGCCGCTGATCCTCTTCGGCCACAGCATGGGCGCCGTTCTCGCGTACGAGGTGGCGCGCCGGCTGGAGAGCGACGGCGCCCGCCCGCTGGGCGTGATCGTCTCGGGTCGCCGCGCCCCGTCGGTGCGGCTTGAGGAGACCGTGCACCTCCGCGGCGACCGGGCTTTGCTGGCCGAGGTACGCCAGCTCAGCGGCACCGCGGCCGCCCTGCTCGACGACGAGGAGGTGGTGCAGATGATCCTCCCGGCGCTGCGGGCCGACTACCGCGCGATCGAGACCTACCAGCATCGCCCCGGAGCCGGACTGACCTGCCCGATCACCGCCCTGACCGGCGACAGCGACCCGCGGGCGGCCCTCGATCACGTCCGCGCCTGGGACCGGCACACCACCGGCGGGTTCGACCTGCGCACCTTCCCGGGCGGTCACTTCTACCTGACCACTCAGTGGGCCGAGGTGGCGGCAGCGATACACGACGCCATCACCGCCTTCAGCGCGCCGGCCCGGTAACCGCCGGGACCCGGAGACCGGCTCCGGCCGCTGGTGAGAAACGGTCGGACTTGGTCGGGTTTCGTCGCTCCGCCGGCCCGGGCCGCCAGCATCTAGCGGGACGAGCGGTAACGGGTGGTCGAACGGGGGAGCGATGGCGCTGGGCCGTCGTCGTTGGGCCGTCTGTTCCGCTCTACCGGTCGGCCAGCAAAGCGCGCAGGGCCTCGGCCTCGTGCATGTCGTGTTCGGTGTAGAGGTGTAACGCACGCTCGAAGGACGCGCGGGCGGCGGCCGGGTCGCCCCGCCGGTCGAGAGTGTGGCCGAGGCCTGTGTAGGCCCGGGCCCGCTGCTCGGCCAGGCCGTGCTCGCCGGTGACGGCCAGAGCCGCCTCGAAATGGGCGATCGATGATTCCAGCCGGCCGGCGGCCAACGAGGCCTCGCCGAGCCCGTTGAGGATGTCGGCCTCGGAGATCCGGTCGCCGACCTCGCGTTTGATGGTCAGGGCCTGTTCGTGGAAGTCGATGGCCTGCTGCGGGTCGCCGAGCCGGGTGTGGACCCGGCCCAGGGCGTCCAGGGCGTCCGCCTCGAAGTTGCGGTTGCCGAGCCGGCGGCTCAGGTCCAGCGCCTCCCGGGCGTGTTCGCGAGCCTCGTCCAGCCGGCCGCAGCGGGTCTCGATGTCGGCCATGTTGCTCAGGGCCTTGGCCGCGCTGTCGAGGTCGGCCAGTTCCCGGTGGATCGCGAGCGCCCGGGTCAGGTAGTCGACCGCCTCGTCGAAGTTGCCCAGCGTTCCTTCGTTGTAGCCCAGATTGTGCAGCGACCGGCCTTCACCGATCCGGTCGTCGGCCTCGAGGTAGAGGGCGTACGCCTTCTCGTAGTGCACCTTGGCCGCGGCGGGCCCGCGGTGGTAGAAGTCGAGGTTGGCCAGGTTCATCAGGGCGTGGGCCTGCCCGCGGACGTCGCTGATGCTCCGGAACAGCTCGGCCGACCGTTCGAGCCGGTCGGCGGCCCGCTCCGGCCGGCCCAGGTTGGTGCAGGCGACACCCTGCGCGGACAGGGCTTTGGCTTCGGCCCGGGCGTCGCCGAGCGTCCGGGCCGCCGCGGCCGCCCGGTCGTTGACGGCCAGCAGGTCGCGATAGCTCGTGTAGAGCAGGTAGGAGAACAGCACTTCCGCGAGGCGGGTGGTGTGGGCCGGCCACCCGTGGTCCGCGGCGAACGCGGCCACGGTCAGCAGCGTGGAATGCTCGGCGCTCAGCCACGCCGAGGCGGCGTCCGGGCCGGTCAGATCCCGTACGGGCGTGGTTGCCGGCGGGGCCGCGGGCCGGCGTTCGGCGCCCGTGGGGTAGAGGACCTTCATGGCGGTCACGGCGCCGGCCAGGTAGTGGTCGAGCAGACCGGTCAGGGCGGCCCGGCGGGCGGCGGGGCGTTCCTGCTCGTGAGCGCGTTCGGCCGCGTGCAAGCGGATCAGGTCGTGCATGGTGTAACGGTCGTCGCCCGCGAGCGTGACCAGGTGGTCCTGGTGCAGCTGTCGCAGCCCGGTACGGACCGCTTCCAGGTCGCCGCCGGTCAGTGCGGCCGCCGCGTACGAGTCGAAGTCGTCCGCCGGGTGCAGCGCCACCAGCCGGAGCAGGCGCTGCCGCTCGGCGTCCAGGTCCTGGTAGGACCGGTCGAGGGCGAGGGCCACCCCGTCGTCCAGCCGGCCGGTGCGGCGGCGCTCGTCGAGGCGGTCCGCGTGGTCGGTCAGCGACCAGCCCGGTCTGGCCCGCACCTGCGCCGCGACCAGGCCCAGGGCGAGCGGCAGGCGGCCGCAGAGTGCGGTGATGCGGGCCGCGGCGCCCGGGTCGTCGCGGACGGCCGCCGCACCCACCTCGTCGGTCAGGAACCGCAGCGCCTCGGGCTCGCCGAACACGTCCAGCCTCAGCGAGACGGCCGGGTCGAGCGCGTCGAGGCTGCGCCGGCTGGTGACGAGGGCCGCGCAGCCGGGCGTGGCCGGCAGCAACGGCCGCACCTGTTCGGCGTCGGCGGCGTTGTCCAGCACGACGAGCGTACGGGTCCCGGAAAGCCGCTCGTTGTAGAGCCGCCGGCCGGCCGCGAGGTCGTGCGGGACGTTGGAGCCGGGGACGCCGAGCTGCCGCAGGAAGCCGTCGAGCACCGCGACCGGGTCGGCGGGCGGGTGAGCCGGGTCGGGGTCGAACCCGCGCAGGCTGACGAACAGCGTCCGGTCGTACGGGAGCTGGTGCGCCGCCCGTACGGCCAATTGGGTCTTGCCGACCCCGGCCATGCCCTGGATCGCGGCCACCACGACCGGCCCGTCCGCGGTGAGCGTCTCCCGCAGGTCGCGCAGTTCCGCCGTACGGCCGGTGAACAGCGCCAGCGCCGGTGGCAGAGTGCCGTGCACCCGGACCTGGGCGGCCGCCCACCGCTGGCCCGCGACGGATTGCAGGGCCTGCTGCCATTGCGCCAGGTAGCCCGGGTCGGGGTGCAGCACCTGGACGATCGCCGTGACCAGCTCCGCGCTGAGCCGGCGGCGGCCGGGCCGGAAGCAGTCGCCGACAGTGGTGCGGCCGACCAGTTCGCTTCTCGGCCGCCCGGCTCGGCGCCACGCGGCGTTGACCAGGGACGTGATCCGCGCGTACGAGGGGTCGCCGGCCCAGGCCTTGAGCGCGGAGAGCCGTTCGGTCAGCTCGTCCATCGTCATCGCCGCCCCGGGATCGGGGAGTTCCGGACCGCCTTCGCGGGCAAGCGACGCCGCGAGCGCCTGCGCCACGGCCCGGTGCAGTGTCGCCAGGCTGGGCACACGTGCGCCGCCGGCGTTCGCCACCATCTCCCGGTGCAGCGCCGACACGTTGCCACCCCAGTGTGCCAACCGTTCGAGCAGCGCGGCATCGACGACAAACCCAACGCGTTCCAACAGCGGCAATCCCATCCTCGGCCTACCACTATGCGGCATGACACTTGATCACGACAGGTCTTGACCGTGTGGCGGGAACACAGTCTTCACTCAGGCTGCGCTACAACTTGTGGCTCGACGACAGTTGATGTTCGCGCGCACCCCCTCCCGGAGGATCGAATGACCCGTCCACCCCTCGCCGAGCAGTTCGACCTGCAACCGCACCCGGAGGGCGGCTGGTTCCGGGAGACCTTCCGGTCGTCCACCACGATCACTCCGGACGGTTATCCGGGTCCGCGGGCCGCCGCGACCGCCATCTACTTCTTGCTCAACCCGGGGGAGCGGTCGGCCTGGCACGTGGTGCGCTCCGACGAGCTGTGGTTCTGGCACTCCGGCGGCGACCTCGAACTCAGCCTGGGCGGCGCCGGCGAGAAGCCCGAGCCGACGGCGACCGAGGTGCTGGGCGCCGGGAACCCGCAGGTGCTGATCCCGGCCGGGGTCTGGCAGGCGGCCGTCCCCACGGGGGCGGAAGCGGTGCTGGTGAGCTGCGTGGTCGCCCCCGGGTTCGACTTCGCCGACTTCACGCTGGCGGCAGGGGCATGATGTTCCCCGTCGTCCAGCGCCTGATCGACGCCGTCAACGCGCACGACCTCGATGCCCTCACGGCCACCTTCGCCGAGGATTTCACCAGCTCGTGGCCCGCCCATCCGGCCCGATCCTTCGACGGCCCCGGCCCGGTGCGCAAGAACTGGGAGTTCATCTTCGCGCAGTTCCCGGACATCCGGATCGCGGTGACCGGGTCGGCCGTGTCGGCTGACGAGTTCTGGGGCGAGTTCCACTATGTGCGGCCGGGGGCGGCTGACATGCGCGGCGTGATCGTCATCAAGGTACGCGGGGACGAGATCGTCGAGTCGCGCTTCTACATGGAGGAGGTCGACGACGCGGCGGTCCCGCATCCGATGCCCGGAGTCCGCGCGGAACGAAGCACACCGCGGTGATCGGCGCCGGGCCGACCGGCGGTGTCCTGCGCGGGCGTGACCGCGTCCGCGGGGTTTCCGCCGGCGGCCGCGAGGTCGAGGCCGGCCTGGTCGTCAACGCCGGTGCGCCGCGGACGGGCGCTGCCCGCCCAGCCGGCCACCGTCGAGCCCGTGGCCCGGGCCGTCCCGGACAGCGGTCGGCGCCCGCGACGGCCCGGAGCGGGCGGCGCTAGGGATCTGAGCGGCGGACCTGCTCGATGGCGAGCTTGGCGGCCCGGCCCAGCACGTCGACCTGGGCGGCGTTGTAGAGCGCGACCACGGCGTCGACGAACGTCTGCGTGGTGGCCTGCTCACCCTGGGACAGGTGGGCCGACGGATCGTTGAGCCACGGGTAGTCGGTGAGGTTGCGCGCGATGATCGGCGCCAGCCGTTCCGCGATGCTCTGCCGGGTGGCCTCGTCCGCGTCCGCCGGCAGCGCGTCCAGCTCCGCGTTGACCGGGTGGTCGTGGTCGGCCTCGGCCATGCGCTGCAGGTCCTTCATGGCGTCGCCGTCGTAGAGCCGGGTGTAGACGTGGATCAGCGAGGTGTCGGCGGCGGACAGGTGCGGCGCGACCGACTCGAAGCCCGCCGGGGTGTCGGCCGGCGCCCCGTCGCGCAGCACGACGGCGATGTCGGCGCGGGCCCGCTGCAGACGCTCGATCTCGGCTGCGAGCTGTGTGTCGACCTGGCGCAGCACCTCGGGCGGGACGTCGCCGTTGGTCCGGGCCGTGCCGATCTCGGACAGCGGCACCCCCAGCTCGACCAGCCGGCGGATGCGCAGCAGGCAGACCAGATGGGGCACGCCGTACTGCTTGTACCCGTTGTAGCGGCGCTCGGGATCCTCGAGCAGACCGAGCCGGTGATAGTGCCGGATGGTGTTGACCGTGGTGCCGGCCAGCTCGGCGAGTTCCCGGGTGCTCCAGGCCACGTCGGCCACCTCCTGGATCACGCGGAACAGCTACCGGCACGCACGCTAGCACCTCAAGATTTCATGTGTGCGACGAAGTAGGCTGGGGTGACAGATCAACTGGCGAACGGGCGGTCACTTCATGAGCGGGTTCACCGGCCTCTTCGCGACGGCCGAGGCGCAGCTGCCCCAGCAGGCCCCGGAGCCCGGCTACTTCGCTGATCTGCAGCTCGACCAGCTCGTCGAGGCGGTCACGGCAGGCCGGGAGCGGCACAACCTCAAACCCGCTTTCTCCGTACGGCTGACCGACGCGGCCGCCGTCGAGGCGCGGCAGGCCGTGTTCGCCGACCTGGCGGACGAGCAGTTGCGGGCGGCGGCGCGGGCGTTCTGCGACGGCCTGACCCGCTGCGCGCGGCAGTTCGAGGCGGCGTCGCAGGTCCGCCACCCCCGGCAGGCGCAGCGGTGGCGACTGAACGCCCTGACCTCGTACGTGAACGTCGTCGACGCGGCCGGCGCCGCCCTCGACCGGGCCACGCCGTCGTCAGCGGGGCTGCGGTCCTGGTCGGCCTGGCTGCGCGCCTACCGGTCCGGCCCCGAGTTCACCGCGCTGGCCGGCCAGGCGAGGGCGCTGCTCACCGAGCTCGGTGGCCTCCGGTACACCCTGTCGATCGCCGGGGACGAGATCGTGGCCAGTCCGTTCGCCGACCAGGAGGACCTGAACGCCGGCACGCTCGCCACCTTCGAGCGGTTCGCGGAGGACGAGCTGACGCCGCACGAGTTCGACCTGCGGGCCGGGGCCGAGATGAACGAGCTCCACGCGGCGGTCCTCGACCTGGTGGTGAAGCTGTTCCCGGACGTGTTCGACCGGGTCGCGCGCTTCGTCGACCGGCACCCCGCGGTCCGGCCCCCGGTGATCGGCACAGTGGAGCGCGAGCTGCAGTTCGCGCTGGCCTGGCTGGACTTCACCGATGCCGTACGGGCGGCCGGGCTGCGGTTCTGCCTACCGGAGCTGCACGGGGACGCCGGGCTGCAGGTCACCGGCACCTTCGACGTGATGCTGGCGCGCACGCTGGCCGCGGACGGCCGGGCCCCGGTCACCAACGGCGTCGCGCTCCACGGCGACGAGCGGGTGCTCGTCGTCACCGGGCCCAACCAGGGCGGCAAGACGACCTTCGCCCGTACGGTCGGCCAGCTCTATCACCTGGCCGCCCTGGGCCTGCCGGTCCCGGGCCGGTCCGCTGCCCTGCACGTGCCGGATGCGATCCTGACCCACTTCGACCGCGGGGACCGCGCCGCTGACCTGCGCAGCCGGCTCGAGGACGAGGTGCAGCGCATGACGCAGCTGCTGCCGCACGTCACCGGCCGGTCGGTGGTGATCCTCAACGAGATGTTCAGCTCGACCACGTTCGTCGACGCGCGGACGATGAGCATCGACGTTCTGCGCGACGTCCTCGAGGCGGGCGCGGTCGGCGTGTGCGTCACCTTCATCGACGAACTGTCCCGTCTCGACCCCCGCGTCGTCTCCTTGACCACGGGAATCGACGAGCGGGACGCGACCAGACGCACGTTCGAGGTCACCCGGGGCCGCGCCGACGGCGAGGCCCACGCCCTCGCCCTGGCCACCAAGTACGGCCTGACCCGGGACCAGCTCCGCACCCGGATCGAGGCCCGCGCATGAGACCGGCACTGCTCTTCGCCGACGGGTCCGCGCCCGCGCCGCAGCAGCCCCTGGCCGACCGGGTCGCGGAGGACCTCGGACTGGCCACGGTGATCGACGCGATGGCCGCCGGCGACGACTTCCTGGCCGAGACCGCCCGGGCTGTGCTGCTGGCCGCGTCGCCGGGCCCCGAGGACGTCGCCTACCGGCAGGCCGTCCTGGGTGACCTCCAGCGGGAGCCGGAGCTGAGCCGCGAGCTCTATCAGCTGACCGGCCGCGCCCTGGAGGCACAGCGCAGCGCGGCCAGGACCGTCTACTTCGACTCGCCGGAAACGGTGCTCAACCGGTCGATCGTGACGCTCACCGCGTACGTGCAGCTGCTGCGCGAGTTGCGGGCGCTGGCCGACCGGTATCGGCCCCGGGTGTCGTCGGCGGGCTGCCACCAGTTCTTCGCGATGGTGGACGACCAGTTCGGCGAGGCCTATCTGGAACAGGCCACGATCCGCATCGACCAGCTGCGGCTCGACGGCAACCTGCTCGTCTCGGCCCGCCTGGGCACGGGCAACCAGAGCGAGGGCTTGACGATGCGCCAGTCGCAGCGCCCGGCCCGCAGCTTGTTCCGCCGCAGCGGCACGCCGAAAGCCACATACAAGCTCCCGTACGGTGATGAGGCGGCCAGCCGGGCGCTCGGTTCGCTGCGGGACCAGGCCCTGGCCGGGCTGGCCGGCGCCGCCGACCGGTCCGCGCGGCACGTGCTGGCGTTCTTCGACACGCTGCGCACCGAGGTGGCCTTCTATCTGGGCTGTCTCAACCTGCGCGAGGCGCTGACCCGGCGTGGGGCCGCGGTCTGTGTGCCGGCGGTACACGACTCCGCGGCGCGGGAGTTCGCCTTCCGGGGTCTGTACGACCCGGGCCTGCAGCTGCGCCTGGACCAGCCGGCCACCGCCAACGACCTGGACGCCGGCGGCCGAACGCTGATCATGGTCACCGGGGCCAACCGGGGCGGCAAATCCACCTTCCTGCGCAGCGTGGGCCTGGCCCAGCTGATGGCGGCGGCCGGCGGTTTCGTCGCGGCCGGAGCGTTCACCACCGCGGCCCGGTCCGGCGTGTACACCCACTTCACCACCGACGAGGACGACGCGCTGGTCAGCGGCAAGTTCGACGAGGAGCTGCGGCGCATGTCGCAGGTGGCCGACGCGATCGGACCGAGGGGCGTGCTGCTGTGCAACGAGTCGTTCCAGTCGACCAACGAGCGTGAGGGCTCCGACATCGCGCGCCGCATCGTCGACGCCCTGACCGAGGCCGGCGTCACCGTCGTCTTCGTCACCCACCTGCACGAGCTGGCGCAGGGCTGCTACGACGACCGCGAGCGCTTCCCCGCGACGTTCCTGCGCGCCGAGCGGGAGCGGTCGTTCCGGCTGCGGGAAGCGGCCCCGGAAGCCACGAGCCACGGCGCCGACCTGTGGGGTCAGTCGAGGGAGCGCATGTTGGCGAGAATCTTGGCGGACAGGCCGGCCAGCTGATCGACCTCCTCGTCGCTGAGCGGCGCCATGACCAGGTCGTGGATGTGCTCGCTGTGCCGCGGCGCGGCCTCGGTCAGGGCGGCCCACCCCGGGCCGGTGAGCTCGATGTGCACGGCCCGCGACTGACCGGCCTGACGGCGCACGAGCCCGCGACCCGTCATACGGGTGAGCTGATGGTGCAGCCGGCTCTTCTCCCAGCCCAGCAGGTTGCCGAGCTCGTGGGCGCGGAGCCGGCCCGGCCCCGCGCCGGCCAGCACGGCCAGCACCGAATAGTCGGCCATCGACAGCCCGCTCGCTGCCTGAAGCTGCTGCTCGATGCGCGACCGCAGATGCTCCTGCATCTGGACGAAGACCCGCCACGCCCGCAACTGCCGTGCATCGAGTGAGTGCGCACCGTCCGCCACCCGGCCGACCCTACCGAAGCCCAGTTGACGTGTCACCCCCATAGTTCGCCCGGACCGGCGTCATCGCCTCGCCGGCTGCTCGCACCGCGGGTCGGCCACCCGTTCGGGCCCGTGGTCGCCGCCGTGGGCGGTCCGGCATCACCGGAAGTCGAGCCAGCCGGCGCCCACCCGGTGCCGGCGACGAGCTGCGTCGGTGCGCCGTCGGCATGCACGAGGCTGCGGCCGCCGGGCGACATCCGCCCGGCCCCGTGCCGCCGGGAGCGATCGGCGCCCGCGGTCCCGGCGTCGATGCGGCCGGACACCGCGTGCAGTCTGGGGATCGGGCACGTTGGCCATGGCCGGCCACCGCCAGGCACCCCTGACCCGCCGGGGAGGCGAAGCGAACGGGCCGGGCTCGGCTCGCAGCCCCCGAGCCGCCCACGACGCTCGGGCACCGGCGCATCCTGCACCGGGCCGGGCCGGAGCAGATCAACGAGGCCCGGGACCGGGAGAACGGCTACCGGGACGCCCTGGCCGAGGTGGCCGCGGCACTCCTGCCTGTGCCGCCCGGGGACTGGTCGGCCCGGTCCGGCTACGACATCGGCACCCGCGTCGAACCCGGCGACTTCACCGGTAACGACCAGATGACGCTGGTCCTCCATGAACGCGTTACCCGGCCGGGGTCGGTGGCGCCGGCCGACTACTCGATCGCCGGGGTGGACGACATGCCCGCCGCCCGCCACTTCGCGCCCCCGCTGACCAGGGTCTGGACGGACTCCGTGGAGATGGGCCGGGTCGGTTTCCGGATGCCGGCCGAGCGCATCACGACCGGCGAACGTGTCTCACGGCACGTGATCCACCCGAACCTGGTGGTACGGGAGTCGACCGCCGCCGCCGGGGATAGCCGATCAGCGGCCGGGCTGTGCGGGAGCCGGGTCGTTGTCGATGCGGTCAACCGGTCGGCGTCGCACGCGTCCTGGGTGAGCACGACCGCGGCCAGAAGGACGACGTTGATGACAGTGCGGCTGCAGGACATCGCAGTCCCCTCGGGCTCGTGACGGTTTCCCCGGCCGAGCAGCACGAACGCTGCCCTCCCTGGTGCCACCAGTGGAAACCGTGTGCACGCAACACGGTCAAGCCGAGCCGTCACGCCCTCACGGGCGCGGGCGGACCAGGCCGTTGTCGTACGCGAAAATGACGGCCTGGATGCGGTCGCGGGCGCCGATCTTGGCCAGCACCCGGCCCACGTGTTTCTTCACCGTCGACTCGGTCAGCGTGAAGCGCTCGGCGATCTCCAGATTGGTCGCGCCGTGGCCGATCGCCTCCAGCACCTCGCGCTCGCGTTCGCTCAGGGTGGCCAGCAACGGGTCCACCCGCGGCAGCTGAAGAGGATCCTGCAGGTAGGCGTCCATCAGCTTGCGGGTCAGGCTGGGCGCCACCACGGAATCGCCACCCGCCACGGCCCGGATGCCGGCGATGAGTTCCTCGGGCCGGGCGTCCTTGAGCAGGAAGCCGCTGGCCCCGGCGCGCAGCCCGGCGTAGACGTACTCGTCGAGGTCGAAGGTGGTCAGGATGAGCACGTGGGTGCGCGAGCCGACGGCGGTGATCCGGCGGGTGGCCTCGATGCCGTCCATGCCGGGCATGCGCACGTCCATCAGCACCACGTCGGGACGGGTCTGGCCGGCCATCCGCACGGCCTCGGCCCCGGACGCGGCCTCGCCCACCACGACCATGCCGGGGGTGCCGTCGAGCAGCATCTTGAACCCCATGCGCTGCAACGGCTGGTCGTCGGCGATCAGAACGGTGGTCATGCGGGCTCCTTGAGGACGACGTCGACGAGCCAGCCGTGCCCGGCCGGCCCCGCGGAGACGGAACCGCCGTACATGGCGGCCCGTTCCCGCATGCCGACCAGACCGTGGTGAGGGGCGGCGGGGGCGCCGCGGCCGTTGTCCCGTACGCGCACCCGCACCTCGCCCTCGGCGGCGGCCAGCGAGACCTCGGCGACGGCGCCGCGCCCGGCGTGCTTGAGGGTGTTGGTGAGTGCTTCCTGCACGATGCGGTAGACCGCGAGCTGCACACCCCGGCCCAGCTTGTGCAGTTCACCCGAGGTGGAGTAGGTGACCGGCAGCCCGGCCGCCCGCACCGTCGGCAGCAGGCGGTCGAGGTCCTCGATGCCGGGCTGCGGCGTCAGCTGCGGATCGGCGTCCTCGTCGCGCAGCACCCCCAGCACCCGCCGCAGCTCGGCCAGTGCCTGCCGGCCGGTCTCGCCGATCAGGTGCAGCGGCTCGGCCAGGCCCGTCGTCTCGGCCCGCGACCGGGCCAGCGCGGCGCCGCCGTCGGCCAGGCCCACGATCACCGACACGTGGTGGCCGACGATGTCGTGCATCTCGCGGGCCACCCGGGCCCGCTCGTCGGCCACGGCCAGCCGGGCCCGCTGGTCACGCTCGACCTCCAGCCGTTCGGCCCGGTCCTCCAGGGCGATCAGGTACGCCCGGCGGGTGCGCACGGCGACGCCGGACGCGACCGCGGCGGCCGACGTGCCGATCACCAGGAACAGCGTGATGGTGCGGTTGCCGCTCACCGGGTTGAGCCAGTAGATCTCGGAGATCAGCAGGGCCAGCGTGATCCCCGAGGCCCAGGACAGCGCTCGCCACGAACCCCGCGAGGCCACCCCGAACAGCATGACGAGAATGACCGACCCGGCGTTGACGCTGACGCCGCTCAGGGCCTGGATCGTCTCGATGACCGCGACGGCCAGGAACGCCGGGAACGGGTGCGGCCGCCGCCAGTACAGCGCGGGCAGGAACGCCAGCGTCGCGACCGTGGCCGGGACGGGCCTCTCGATCAGGTCGGGGATGCTGATCAGCACGAAAGGGATGGCGGCGAGGGTGTCCATCACCCACGGGTGGCGCCGGTCGAACGCGCGCACCCGCGCCTGCCGGTCCACCAGCCATCCCTGCGTGCTCATCGGATCATTCTCCCGTACCCGATCTCAGGCGTCGGTCTTCTTGAGCCGGTAGGCCGCGGCGGCCAGGATCACGACGACGTAGCCCGCGAACACCGCGAGACCGGTCCACGGGGCCAGTGTGCCGTCGCCATGGGTCAGGGTCATCACGGCGTTGCCGGCGTTGCTGGGCAGATACGGGTTGATCGCGTCGGAGATCGAGTCCGGGAGCAGCGCGGCCAGGCCGGGCACGATCAGCAGCAGACCGGCCAGGATCGCGATGGCGCCCGCGCTGGACCGCACGAGCATGCCCAGCGCCACCCCGAGCACCGCGACCAGGCCCAGGTAGAGCCCGGCCCCGATCAGGGCGCGCAGCACCCCGTCGTCACCCAGGGCCACGCCGGCCACGTCGTCGTTGAGCACGGCCGAGCTCACCGCGAACGCGGCGAACGCGCCCGCCGTCATCACGACGACGGAGGCCAGGCCGGCCACGAGGCTCTTCGACCACAGCACCGGCAGCCGGTGCGGCACCGCGGCCAAGGTGGCCCGGATCATGCCGGTGGTGTACTCGCTCGCCCCCAGCAGCGCGCCCAGCACGCCGACGGTCAGGGCGGCCAGGGTGCTGCCGGACAGGGCCAGGTCGACCGCCGACAGGTTGTCGCCGGTGAAGGAGGCCGAGGCGATCGCGCCGAACGCGATCAGCAGCAGGACCGAGATGCCGGTCGTGATCCAGGTGGAGCGCAGGGAGGAGAACTTGGTCCATTCGGCGGCGACGACGCCACCAGCAGTGATCTTCATCGGGCGGCCTCGTATTCGACAGCGTGGCGGGTCAGGTTCATGAACGCCTCTTCCAGCGAGGTGTTCTGCGGGGTGAGCTCGAACAGCGGGATGCCGCGGGTGGCGGCGGCCAGCCCGATCTCGCGGGCGGAGGCCCCGGTGACGAACAGTTCCTCGGCGCCGGTCGAGGTGACCGTGACGCCCGGGGCGTTGATGACCGTGCGCAGGGCGTCCGGAGCGGCGGTGACGACCCGTACGCCCTCGGAGGTGACGAAGTCGGCCACGCTGGTGTCGGCCAGCAGTTTGCCCCGCCCGACGATCACCAGCTGGTCCGCGATCAGCGAGACCTCGCTCATCAGGTGCGAGGAGAGCATCACGGTGCGGCCCTCGGCGGCCAGGCCGGAGAGCAGGTTGCGCACCCAGAGCACACCCTCCGGGTCGAGACCGTTGACCGGCTCGTCCAGCATCACCACGGCCGGGTCGCCGAGCAGCGCGGCGGCGATGCCGAGCCGCTGGCCCATGCCGAGGGAGAAGGCGCCCACCCGCTTGTGGGCGACGGCGCCCAGACCGGCCAGGTCGAGCACCTCGTTCACCCGCGAGCGGGGGATGCCGTGCGTACGGGCCATCGCGAGCAGGTGGCTGACCGCGGTGCGGCCCGGGTGTACGGCCTTGGCCTCGAGCAGCACACCGATCTCGTGCAGCGGGGCCTTGGCCGACGCGTACGGCTTGCCGTTGACCAGCACGTCGCCCGAGTTGGGGCGGTCGAGGCCGACGATCATGCGCATGGTGGTCGACTTGCCGGCGCCGTTGGGCCCGAGGAAGCCGGTGACCTGACCGGGCTTCGCGGTGAACGACAGGTGGTCGACGACGGTCTTCGCGCCGTACCGCTTGGTTACTTCGCGTACCTGAATCATGGGCTCAACGGTAGGAATCCGGAACCCCAAGATCGTGGTACTGCGGGCGGCACTTCGCGGCAGCCACTGGTACCCGGGTACACCCGGTCGGCGTCCGGTGGTACCGCCCGGTGCGCCCCGGCCGGCGAACGCGGCCGGGGCGGTCGGAGGTCAGTAGACTTCCTGGCCCAAGGCGGTCAGAACCTCCTGCACGGGCTGGTAGTACGAGCGGCGGTCGCTGACCGCGTCGCTGCACCCGGCGTCGACGAAGTTGCCGCCGGACGTGATGCCGAGCGCGACCGAGCCGCTGAACAGCGCGCCACCGCTGTCGCCGCGGCGGGTGCAGTTGGAGGTCTTGATGACGCCGGTCACGGTCTCCCCGGTGTCGTAGGTGACCGTCGTGCTGGTCAGCAGGACCGCGCCGACCAGGTCGCTGCTGGTGGTGCCGACCCGGGACACCGACTCGCCGTCACGGGGATAGCGGGAGGAGGCGATCTGCTTCTGCGCGCCGTTGACCCAGACGGTCCCGTACGCCGTCACGTCGCTGTTGTCGTACTCCACGAGGGCGAAGTCCTTGTTCGGCCACACCCGGTAGACGACCTTGCCCAGGTACGTGCCGTCGGCCGCCTTCTCCCACGAGTTGGGCTTGCAGTGCCCGGCGGTCAGGAAGAAGCGGCCCTCGGGGGTGCGGACGTTGAAACCGAGCGAGCACTTGGTGCCGGTGCCCTGGATGCCCTGCCCGCCCGACGTGAACGCCGCGGTCTTCTCGATCTTGCCGCCGATCCGGTCGACCTGCACGGCGTCGCCGTAGCGCTTCGTGATGCTCTCCAGCCGGGCCAGCTCGGCCCCGGTGACCGTGCTGTCGATCTCCACCGACACCTTGTTGGTGGACGGGTCGACACCCCACGAGGTGCCGGGGATCCGGGCGCCCGCGTCAAGCGCGGACGCGACCGACGTGAGCTGGGCCGTGCTGTACTTCACCAGCTGCGCGGTGCCGCCCGCGGCACGGACGGATGCGGCGGCCGCGGCGTCGGTCACGGTGACGACGGCCCGGCCCGTGGCGTCGATGTAGGCGCCGCCCGTACGGGTGTCGCCCAGACGGTCCGTCGCCGCGACCGCGCCGTCCGCGCTCATCGTGCCGACCGCCGCGACGGCGCCGGACGGGGCCAGGGCCGTGCCGGCGATCAGCAGGCCGGCTGCCACCACGACCCGGGTGGCCAGACTACTTCTGCGCATTGCGCCTCCTCGATGCTTGCGCTGTCGCGAGGAAGCTAGGCGGCGGCCATATATTTTCCGTTCACTGCGCAGCCCGGAGCGGCCGGGTCTCGGGTGCGCAGCTCGTTCAGCCGCCTCGGCGGCGGTTGGCGGTGATGACTGTCCACACCGCGTCGATGACTATGACGATGGTCCAGATGCGGCCGGCGCCGTAGAGGAACGACGGGCCCTGACCCCGATCGGTGTCGCGGTGGCCGGTCATCAGGTCGACGCGGCCGGTGGCCAGGTCGAGCAGCCAGGACTGGTCGAGGATGAGCAGCAGGACCTGGGCGGCGGCGTAGAGGATCGCGTGCTCGGCCAGGCGGCGGTAGGGCGATGTGGTGGCCTGGGGCGGATCGGCGTCGGGCATGTCGCTCTTTCGTCCGGGCGTGTCCGGGATGGGGCCGGGCGTGTCGGTCGCTGACTCGGGCGTGGCGGGCATCGCGGGTTTTGCGCCGGGCGTGGCGGCACGCGCGGGAGCGGGGACGGGGGCCGCGGGATGGTCGGGGACGCCGACCGCGCGGACCGACCACGGCACCAGGACCGCGCCGGACAGGATCACCGCGGCCGACAGCAAGCAAGCCAGCGCCCACGGCCCCGCGTCGTACAGGAAACCGGCGGTCAGCGCGCCCACCAGACCGCCCAGCAGGACGGCGGCCTCGTACAGGCCCATGCCCCGGCCGACCAGCGCGCCCGAGGCCTCGGCGATCACCGCCTGCTGGATCGGGATCACCGCGGCCCACGCGACGCCGCTGAGCACCCACAACGCGGCGATCACCCACGGGTTCGGGGCCAGGGCCAGGCTCGCCGCGAACAGCGCGGACGACACCGAGGCCACGGCCAGCACCCGGGCCCGGCCGTGGCGCAGCACGAATCCGTGCAGGTACGCCGGCAGCAGGCCCATCGCGACGGCGCCGGGCAGGAACACGTACGCGATCTGCACGACCTCCAGGTCGAAGCGGCGCTGCAGGTGCAGCAACAACAGCAGCCCGACAGCGGACTCGGCGGCCGTCGTGAGCACCACAGCCAGCAGCATCGGGCGCAGCCGGCGCAGCACGCTGCCGGGCAGCGGCGGGGCGGGCGGCACCACCCGGGCCGGCGCGGCCAGCAACACCCCGGCCGCGACCACGCAGGCGGCCGCGCAGCCCAGGAAGACGGCCCGGTAACCGGCCGCGCCCAGCACGGACAGCCCGGCCACGAACGCGATCCACGAGCCGGTCTCCGCGGCCGCGGTCAGGCGGGGATAGACGGCACTGTCCTCGGCGAGCCGTTCACCGGCCATGGCCCGGACCGCGACCCAGAGCAACGCGCCACCCACACCGCCGGCGGCCGCCGCGGCGTACGCGATCCCGAGGTGACCCGCGACGGCGTATCCGGCGCAGGACAACGCGTACAGCAGCGCGCCGGCGGCGGCGACCCGGCGCCGGTCGTACGTGTCGGCCAGCCGCCCCGCGACCGGCCGCGCCAGCACCGAAACCGCCAGTTCCGCCGCCACCAGGAGGCCGACCTGCGGGGCGCTCGCCCCCAACGCGGCGCCGGCCCACAGCGGCAGCAGGAAGTCGAGCAACTCCCGCGGCCCGTTGGCGATCGCCGCGGACAGCATCGTGCGGGACTCGCGCAGCTTGGCCTCCACCGCGGTGACGCTACGGGCCGGGCCGCCCACCGTCGTCGGCCAAAGGATGTACGAGGCCGGATTCGCGGGCCACGATCGCGGCCTGGACGCGGCTGCGCACGCCCAGCTTGGTCAGGATCCGGCTCACATGCGTCTTGGTGGTGGCCGCGGTGGTGCCCAGGGCGGCCGCGATCTCCTGGTTGGAACGGCCCAGGCCGAGCTGGGTGAGCACCTCGCGTTCGCGGCCGGTCAGCTCGCCCAGGCCGGGCGGCGCCGTCGTGGTGGTACGGCCGGCGAACGCGGTGATCACCCGCCGGGTCACCTCGGGCGCGATCAGCCCCTCACCGCGAGCCACCGTGCGGACCGCGTCGACCAGCGCGCCCGCGTCGGTGTTCTTCAGCAGGAACCCGGCCGCCCCGGCCCGCAACGCCCCGTACACGTACTCGTCGTGGTCGAAAGTGGTCAGCACCAGCACGTCGGTCAGCCCGGCCAGGGCGCGGGTCGCGGCGATGCCGTCCATCCGGGGCATCCGCACGTCCATCAGCACCACGTCGGGCCGCAGCTCCCGGGCCCGGGCCAAAGCCTCCACCCCGTCGGCGGCCTCACCGACCACGGCCAGATCGGGCGCCGACGCGAGGATCAGAACCAGACCGGCCCGTACAGCCTCGTTGTCGTCCACCACCAGCACCGTCGTCACGCGCTGACCTTCGGAGTGGGCAGGCTCACCCGTACGAGGAAAACGCCGTCGGCGGCACCCGCGTCGAACGTGCCGCCCAGCAGCGACGCGCGTTCCCGCATGCCGATCAGGCCGGCCCCCGAACCGTCGGGCGAGGACACGCCGACCGGGTTGCTCACCGTCACAGTCAAAACTCCCGGCCCGTACGTGATCCCGAGCGTCACCGTGTCCCCGCCGTGCTTGACCGCGTTGGTCAGGCTCTCCTGCACGATCCGGTAAGCCGCCATGTCCACCGCGATCGGCAACGGCCGCCGCGCCCCCGTGGTGGTGACCCGCACGTCCAGGCCGGTCCGCCGGACCCGCTCAGCCAGCGCGGGCACCTCGTCCAGGCCCACCTCGACACCGGGCAGCGCGGTCTCGTCCAGACGCAGCACCCGGATCGACTCCCGCAGCTCGGCCAGCCCCTGTACGGCATGGTCCCGGATCACGGTCAGCGCGCGCTCCCGGAGCGCCGGATCAGCGGCGGCCAGCGCGCCGGTGGAGTGGATCGCCACCACGCTCAGGTGATTGGCCACCACGTCGTGCAGCTCGCGGGCCATCCGGGTGCGCTCGGCCGCCACGGCCCGCCGGTCGTCCATCGCGGCCAGCCGGGCCACCTGCTCGGCGTGCCGCCGGTCGGCCGCGCTCCGGTCGCGCCACTCCCGCACCGACATCCCGGTGGTCACCGGCACGATCAAAATCAGCGCGACCAGCACCCCGTTGACCGCCGCGTCCTGCCCCCGGCCGCCGGCCAGATGCAGCACCGTGACCGCCACGGTCAGCATCGCCCCCGCCCACAGCAACACCCGAGCCAGCCGCCGCGGCCCGTGCACGCCCGCGTCGTACAGCACCTGGGTGTAGATCAGCACGGTGGCCAGCGACGGCCCGATCACCTGATCGACCAGCACGGCGGCCCCGCCGACCAGCACACCGGTGACCGGCCGCGTTCGTACCAGCCCAGCCGCCACCGCGGCCACGACCGCCACGCCGAGCAGCCGCCACCGCAGCCCGGCGGGCCCGTCGAACGCCCCGACCGTCAGCACCACCGCGCCCGCGACCGAAAGCCCGGCGATCAGCAGATCCCGCCTCAGCCCACGGCGCCACTCTCCGATTCCTGGCTCCGGCACGCTCTCTGTTATAGCGGCTCCCCGAGCAGACACCGGCACCACGGCTTCACGCCCTACCTCGGGCCACGGCTCGGTGTCAGCCTCCACGAATCCGCCCGAGGACGACCACGGCCGGGTCGTGGGCGCTCCGATGTTCCCGTTCGGACACTGCAACGAGACGCAACGGTGTTCCGCGCCGGGCTCGGTGTGGCCGCGGAAGGCGGAGTTGCACGTCCGCGTGACCGGCAGGTCGAGCAAACCCTGGCCAGGACCGGCGTCTCACTGTGGGAGATCGACCGGGTCGGGACCGTTGACCTCGGCCTGTGCATCAGCGTCGGCGGTGTCGGCGCGCCGCGGTGCTGCTCGGTTCGCCGGCCACGAGCGCGGTGGCCACGACCTTCGGCGTACGGCCGGGGGTTGTTCGCCGGGGTGGCGGTAGTGGCGGGCGAGGGGCGCCGGCACCGAGTCACACTGCCGCCGGTCGTGGAAGGGAGGCCGAGCGCGCTCACCGGATACTCGGAGCCGTTTGACGGCGCTCCGGGGCGCACGGGCCGGTTGCCGCGACGACCAGGGCGACCACGACTCGGCGGCGCGGAGTGGGGGCGTCCGCCGAGCGTTGGGATGACCGGTGAGAACGGGCGTTTCGGTTCGGAGGGCTGTTCCGGGGGTCAGGTCCGCACTGAGGGCGGCCCGTTTTCCGCGGCGGCCCGGCCGGACAGGAGGAGGCCGAGCAGGGCACCCACCACGCAGAGGGCGGCCGTGATCAGGAAGATCTCCTTGTACTCGGTTTGCAGTGCGGCCTTGACGGCTGCCTCGTAGGTGGCCAGGCGGGCCTGGTACTCCGCCTCTTCGACGCCGAACGGGAGCGGCGTGTTGAGGGTGGCGGTGAGTTCCTGGAAGCGGTGCAGGCCCCACGCCGTCAGGGCGGCCACGCCGACCAGCATGCCGACCATGCGGGAAACGACCGCGGCGGCTGAGGCGACGCCGTGGCGGTCGGGGGGTGTCACGCGCAGCACGGCGGCGGAGAGCGGGGCGATGACCAGGCCCAGGCCGAAGCCGGCGAGGGCCAGGTCGGTGTCGAGGCGGGGCAGGAACCCCAGGTGACGGGCCGCCAGCACGTCGGTGGGCCAGTACGCGATGAGGCCGTACGCGAAAGCCGCAGTGAGCAGGCCGATCAGGGTGACCACGCGCTCGCCCAGGCGGGTGAGCACCAGACCGCCCAGGACGGCGCCGGCCGGTAGCGCGATGAGGAAGCGGCTGAGCAGCAGGGTGCCGCCGAACGCGTCCCGGCCGAGCAGCGTCTGGGCGACCAGCTGGACGTCGACGAGTGTGACCATGAGCGCGGCGCCGGTGCAGAAGCTCGCGCCGAGGGCGGCCAGGAACGGCTTCATCCGTACGCCGGAAGGGTCGAACAGCTTGGTGCGGGCGCGGCGTTCCCACAGCCCGAAAAGCACCAGCGCGACCACACCGGCGGCGATGGTGGGCAGGCCCCACGACGGCAGCACGGCCCGTTCGGGGTCGGGGTTGTAGAGGCCGGCCACGAGCAGGGCCAGACCGGTGGCGAGCAGGCTGCCGCCGAGCACGTCGACGCCGGGGCGTTCCGCGCGGGCGGTGGTGTCGCGGGGCAGCGCGAACCAGACGGCCACGGCGGCCAGCGCGGCGAGCGGGATGTTGACCCAGAAGATGCCCCGCCAGCCGATCAGGGCGGCCAGCGCGCCGCCGTAGAGCGGGCCGAGCACGCTGCCCAGTTCCTGCGCGGCGCCGACCGCCCCCAGGGCGACGGCCCGGCGGTGCTGCTCGGTCCACAAGTCGCCGGCCAGGGCCGTCGTCACGGGAAGCAGGGCGCCGCCGGCCAGGCCTTGGACGACGCGACCGGTGATCAGCCAGTGCAGCGACTCGCCGGAGGCCGCGGTGATGGCCGAGCCCAGGGCGAAACCGGCCAGGCAGGCGATGATGACGGCGCGGCGGCCGAGCCGGTCGGAGAGCGAGCCCAGCAGCGGCATGCCGGCCACGTAGCCGAGCAGGAAGCCGGTGACGATCGGGGTGGCCCGCTCGAGGTGGTTGAGCGGGATGTGCACGTCGCGCAGGATGTCGGTCAGGACCGTGACCACGACGTACGCGTCGAGCGCGGCCAGCAGGACGGTGGCCCCGCCGACGCCGATGGCCAGGCGCCGGCGGGCCAGGACGGGCGCGCTACGGAGCACTGATCGTCACCGGTTCGTCGAACTTCTGGAACGTCACGGTCACCGTGCCGCCGGGCAGCGTGAAGGTCGACTTGAGCAGGCGCTTGTCGGCGTCGGCGATCCACAGTTCGGCCGGGATGCTGCCGGTGACGCCGGGGATCAGGCCTTTGAGGTCTCCGCCGGTGGTGGTGGCGGTGACGCGCCAGGCGTCCTTGCCGTCGACCGCCTCCTTGGCCTCGGTGGTGGCGCCGGTGGCCGAGCTCAGCACCTTGGCGATGCCGCGGCTGGGGTCGAGGATGGCCGACGGGTCGTAGACGGAGGCGGCCAGCGTGAGCGGCAGCGCCTGGTAGCCGCCGGTGGGGCCCTTCAAGTAGATCTTGTCGCCGACGATCACGAATGCGAGCTCGACGGGCTGGCCGGACTGCTCGATCTGGGCGGTGCCCTTGGCGCTGCCCTCCTTGGTCAGCGTGCCCTCGGCCCGGCGCAGGCTGAGCCCGGCGATCTCGCCGTCGGCCTCGATCAGGAACTGCGTGGTCTTGATCGCCCGCATCGCCGCGGCGGAGTCTTTGACCAGGGTGTCACCGGCCGGCAGGGTTTCCGCCGGGGGTTTGCCCGCGCTGGTCTCGGTCTTGTCGGACGTGCACGCGACCAGCGAGAAAAGAGCGGCGGACAGCGCGAGGGCGGCGCGGAGTCGGAACATATCGCGAATGCTAGACGGGCCCGCAAATCGTGTCGTCGGCCTCTCCGCCCGTCGTCAGATACGCCCAGGACGGGCAGACATCGAATGGCACCGTGCGATCGCGGCACCGATCCGGGTGAAACGTTTCACGACCAGAGTGCGGCCACCTTCCGGGTGCTGGCCGGCCGGGCCCGTCCGACCGCGGACGGGGAGCTCGGGGGTCGGTTCCAGGCGGGCGCCGAGGGCCGCAACCGCGACCCGTCGATCGCCGCCGTCTGGTCCTTTCCGGTGACCGGCTGAGTGGACACGGCCAGCCGATCGGGCCATCCCGGCCCGCTCGGCCGGCGGGTTACTGTCCCAACACCAAGCGCAATCACGAGAGTCTATCGATCAAGTGATTCGGGGGGATCATGCATATCAATCTGCGCCGTGCGGCCACCGGTTTCGTCGCGACCGCCGCGACAGTGGTCCTGGTGCTCGCCCAGCCGGTGCCGGCCGGCGCCACGCCGCCCGACGACGTTTTCGCCAAGCTGCTGGTCAAGCAGGTGACCGGCGCCCACGCCAAGGAACACCTGACCGCCCTGCAAGCGATCGCCACCGCCAACGGCGGCAACCGCGCGGCCGGGACATCCGGCTACCGGGCCTCGCGCGACTATGTCGCCAACAAGCTGCGCAAAGCCGGCTACAAGGTCACGCTCGACCCGATCAACTTCGTGCAGAACTGGGTCGAGAACAGCCCACCCACGCTCAACCAGACCGCGCCGAACAGCAAGGTCTACGTGGCCAACGAGGATTTCTTCACCTTCCCGCCGTCGCCCGCCGGTGACGTGACCGCGCAGGTGCAGACGGTCGACCTCACCCTGCCGCCGACCCCGGTGCCGAGCTCGACCAGCGGATGCGAGACGGCCGACTTCACCGGTTTCGTGGCCGGGCGGATCGCGCTCATCCAGCGCGGCACCTGCCCGTACGCCACCAAGGTGCGCAACGCGGGTCTCGCCGGCGCCTCCGGGGTCATCATCTTCAACGAGGGCCAGCCCGGCCGCACCGACGCCTTCACCGTCGACATCGGGGAGTGGCGGGCCGGGATCCCGATGGTCTTCGCCGACTTCGCCGTGGGCAACGAGCTCGCGGCCGCGGCCGGCGCCACCGTACGGCTCAAGGTCGACGCCACGCTGACCCTGGGCACCGACCACAACGTGATCGCCGAGACACGCCTCGGCAACCCGAAGAACGTCGTGATGGCCGGCGCCCACCTCGACAGCGTGCCCGAAGGCCCCGGCATCAACGACAACGGCTCGGGCACCGCGGCGATCCTCGAAACCGCGCTGCAGATGCGGCACTACCCGGTGCGCAACAAGGTCCGCTTCGCGTTCTGGGCCGCCGAGGAGATCGGGCTGCTCGGCTCCGACCAGTACGTCGAGGGACTGTCCGCCGCCGAGCGGGACCGGATCAAGCTGTACCTCAACTTCGACATGGTCGCCTCGCCCAACTACGCCTACAAGCTCTACGACGGCGACGACTCCGACGCCGAGGGCTCGCCGGCCGGACCGCCCGGCTCGGCGCAGATCGAACGGCAGCTCGCGAACTTCTTCGACCGCCGCGGCCTCGGCCACGTCGGCACGGACTTCGACGGCCGCTCCGACTACGGCCCGTTCATCGCGGTCGGCATCCCCGCGGGCGGCATCTTCACCGGCGCCGAGGGCCTCAAGACGGCCGAGGAGCAGGCGCTGTTCGGCGGCACCGCGGGCGTCGCCTACGACGTCTGCTACCACCAGGCCTGCGACACCATCACCAACGTCAACCTGACCGCGCTCGACGTCAACGCCGACGCCATCGCCGACTCGGTGGCCCGGTTCGCCTTCAACACCAAAGCCATTCCCTGACCGATCAGAGGGCCGGGGCCGAGGAGAGCACGAGCGCTGTGGTTGCCAGTCCCCCGCGGGGCGGGGGAGTGAAGTGAGAAGGAAGCGCTCGTATGACCTCGGCCCCGGCGGTCTAGGCCGGGACCAGCTCGTGCAGCCGGTCCAGGGAGTAGGTCTCCGATCCGTCGGGCAGGTGCTCGGGGGCGTCGAGGCCGATGAACGTGACCGGCCCGTCCGGCGGCTTACCGTCCCAGAGCACGACTTCGGTGCCGGCCCGCCACCGGTCGACCAGGTAGGAGACGGTCAGGTAGCGCCGCTCCAGCAGGGCCCGTACGCGGTCCGACGTGGTGAACGTGTTGCCCTCGACCCGGTTGAACAGGGGGTGGCCGGTCAGGTAGAGGTGCAGCCACACCGCCTGCCAGCCGCCCGCACCACGCGCGAACACCATCGGCAGCGCGACCCGGCCCGGTCCGCGCATCGCCGAGCGGGCCCGCACCGTACGGGCGTCGAACGGGGCGCCGCGCTGACCGGCCTGCCGCGTCTGGTAGCCGAACATCGACTCCGCGACCTCGTCGAACGACTCACCGGAGTAGATGTTCACCTGCGGCACCACGTACCGGCCGGGCAGGTCCAGGGGCACGTCGATGAACTCGGTGGCACCCTCGGGCGCGTCGGTGATGTCGCCCGAGTGCACGACGCCGCCGTGCTTGTAGTTCGTCCACGACACCTGGCCCGCCGAGCGGAAGTCGTCGTCGAGCAGCAGCACCGACAGGTCGTAGTCGGTGCGGCGGCTGGTCTGCCGCCAGTACGTGAAGAACCGCAGCAGCTCACCCGTCACCGCGGCCCGCGAGCCGCGGGGCAGCACCGCGAAGCCCGCCTCGGCCGACGTGCCCGACAGCGGCAGCGCGACGTCGAGCACGGCCGGGTCGACCAGCAGCGGACGATCCCACCGGGGCAGCCGGGCGCCGATCGCGGCGTCGAGCCGGCCCGACAACTCGGCCACCAGCTCGGCCGGCAGCGGCGCACGCCGGTCCGGTCCCACGTGCGAGTTGCGCGAACGGCTTGCGTAGATCCGGGCCGACGCGGGCGTCAGCCGGTTGCCGACGTGCTCGCGCAGCGAACACAGCACCCGGCCCGACGCGGTGTCGAGCGCCCGCGTGACGGCCTCGACCACCCGCGCGCGTTCCGAGGAGTCGGCCCGGCGCAGCAGCCGATCCGCCGAGCGCAGCAACTGGCCCGGGGCCGCCGACAGCACCGACGTGGCCGTGCCGATGTCACCCGACCCGAAAGCCGCCTCGGCCCGGCCGGCCAGGCTGCGCACCCGCAGGTCGCCCCGCGCCGCCGCGAAAACCTCTCCCGCGTACGGCCACTGGTCGTACTCGTGCGGATGCAGCCGTTCACCGAGCCGCTTCCAGCGTTCCCCGTACGCCGCGACGTCGCCCAGCTTGGCCCGGTCGGCCCGCACGACCTCGTCCAGCGCGGCCAGCAGGATCCGCCGCTCGGGCCGCCGGAACGCGCGGAACCGCGTGGGCGTGCGCAGCGACACGTCGCCGCCGGACACCTGGCAGGCCAGACGCAGCACGTCGGTGGTGGTGTCGACGGCGACCAGCGGCCGGCCCAGCGCGAGGCGCACTCCGTTGAGGACAGCCCGGTTCTCCCGTACGGGGATCAGCTCCGGCTGGGTGTCGTCGGCGCAGGCCACCGCCAGCTCACCCAGCAGCGTCAGGTCGGCCTCGCCGAGCGGCGTCGTGCTGCCGGCCAGGGCCAGGTAGAGCCGCGCCGCTTCGACCTCGGCCGGGTCGCCCAGGTGCAGCACGGTGAGCCGGTCACCGGCCGCGGCGATCAGGTCGTCGTGCGCGGCCAGCAGGTCGGCGTACGTGTGCTGGTAGGTGCCGTAGCCGGGCAGGTCGAGCAGGTTGACCGCGCCCGCGACGACCGCGTCGCGCAGCTGCTCGTCGGTGGCCGTGCCGCCGCCGGTGAGCACTGCCGCGCGCAGCCGCTCGACCCAGAACTCGACGGTGTCGGGCACGTCGTGCGGGAAGCCGATGAAGTACGCGTTGTGGCGCACATGGTCGCCGACCAGCTCGCGGACCGCGGACACGACGGTGGCGGCGAGGTCCATGGCCGGGGCCGGGGCCAGCGCGCCCACGTGTTCGAGCAGGGCCCGCGAGGCCGAGAAACCGACGTCGAGCAGCACGGCGTCCAGCTGCCGGGCCACGGCCGCGCCGTCGCCGGCCGCGCCCGCGCTCGCGGGGACACGCCGGGTCCTCTGGATGATCTTCGTTTCGAGCACGCGGTCCCCCGTTCCACGGTCGTCGGTGAGGGGGTCGCCGGGGGACTCGAACCCCCGAACCTTCCGGTCCCACAAGAATGAGAAGGAAGCGTGTCCATGGCCGCGCGAGCGGTGGGCGGACATGCTGATCAGCCGGACGCTCTGCCGTTGAGCTAGCGACCCTCGCGTTCGATCATCACACGGCCCGCCCGGACCCGCGATCGAGTTTCGCCGCCGTTCAGGGCTTGCTGATCCGGACCGGCCGGCCGAGCTCCCGGAAGGTGGTGCGGTTGGTCACGACCTCGCTCGCGCCGAACTCGAAGACCGTCTTGAGCGTGGCCGGGTTGCCCTTGGCGTCGGTGGTCAAGGTGAAGGCGACCCAGGGGGCACCCTGCGGGAAACGGACGAGCGGCGCGCCCGGCGGCACGTACGAAATCACCTCAGGGGCCGCTTCCAGCCGGGCGTCGCCCTCGTACGTGGCCGGGCCGAGGCGCCGCACCGATTGGACCGCCCGGGCGAAGCGGATCAGGCCACTGGGGTCAGCCGGGTCGGCGTAACGGCTCAGGCTCGTCGGCTCGAGGCGGGTGAGGTCGGTGCGGGCCCAGCGACCGGAACCGCCGCGGTTCAGGTAGCCGATGCCGCCGATCACGATCACCTGGTGCGATGTCGAACGCTGCTTGCGGGAAACCGTGAACTTCCAGCGGTGTTTGCGCGCCTTCGGATCGTGGGCGCCGGAGGCGACGTACTTGAGGCCCTGCCCCTCGCCGCTGATCGCGAAGCTGTACGGCGTGGTGGTGAGGCGTTGCAAAGCGGCCTGCACCACCTCGGTGGGCGACGCCTCGGTGGGTGCGGGCGCGACGGTGGGGCCCGCCGGGGGCTCGGCCTTCGGCGCGCTGGTGCAGCCCGTGAGCAGGGCCGTCGCCAGCACGGCGAGCCTCAAGTGGCGTGACACGCGGCCACAGTAGAACATCCGTGCCGCGGCCGGAGGTCACGTCACCTTGATGGCAACGGTGGCGGTAAGGGCCTGACCTGCAGGTCCCGATCTACTTCCCGCGAACCGCCTGGACCATCAACGACACACCCGGCAGGGACTGCACCGGCAGGAAACGCTCACTGACGATCACGGCGCTCAGGGCGGCGTTGACGATCGGGTTCATCTTGCGCAGGTCGCTGCTGGTGGAGCGCTTGCGTACGGTGGCCGCAGCCGGGCGCAGCAGCACGTTCCAGCTCCACAGCCGCTCGATGTGCAGGCCGCCGTTCTCGATCGCCGTGCGCAGGCTGTCCCGCGTGTAACGCCGCAGGTGGCCGACCGCCACGTCGTGGGCCGACCACAGCTTCATGTCGCACGGCACGGTGATCAGCGCACTGCCGCCGGGCCGCAGCACCCGGTTCATCTCGGCCACGACCCCCTCGTCGTCGTCGATGTGCTCGAGCACGTCGAAGGCGAGCACCAGGTCGATCGAGCCCGACTTGATCGGCAGCCGGCGGCCGTCACCCCGCACGGTGGGGAGTTTTCGCTGCTTGGCGGCCGTCGCGCCGTCGTGACCGTACTCGACGGCGACCGGCTTCCAGCCGTGCTGCTGCAGGACCCGGGTGTTGCCGCCGCCGGCCGCGCCGATGTCGAGCGCCGTGCCGGCCGGACCGGCCAGACGGCGGAGGTGACGGCCGAGCAGCGCCCTCCGTTCCCTGTACCACCAATGGCGATCCTCGAGAGCGACCAACTTCTGGATCTCCGCGCTGTCCACCACCGCATTATTGGGGCGGTCCGAGGGCGCTGCAAGTTAGTCCGAAGTCAATGTCTGGTAACTGTCGCGCGGCCGGGCGACGGACCGGGAAAATGCCCTTCGAACCGGACTATCCATGCTAAGGCCTGTCTTATAGCCGGAACGGGGCTGCGGCAGGACCCAGTCATGTGGCAGGCCTTGGTCGCGCCGTTCACCGCCCCAGCGTCACCGCCCGACCGGCCAGGGCCGATTCTTCCCTGTCGTGGCTGGCGAGGACGACGGCCGCCCCGCCCCGCACCTTCTCGGTGAGCAGCTCGTGGACGCGGCCGCGGGTGGCCGTGTCGAGGGCGGCCGTGGGCTCGTCGAGCAGGTAGACCTCGGCCTCCTGTACGAAGGTCTGAGCCAGCAGGGTGCGCTGCCGCTGACCGCCGGAGAGCTCCCGCAGGCGGCGGCGGCCCAGGTGGGCGATCTCCAGCCGTTCCATCAGGTCGTGCACCGCGGCGTGGTCGGCCCGGGTCAGGCGCCGCCGGGCGAAACGTCCGATGCGGACGCATTCGGTGACGGTGAGCGGCAGCGCGTCGATGTCACCGGTGCGCTGCGGCAGCAGGGCGACACGGACTTCGGGGGCGCGGCTGACGTGACCCGCCCACGGCTTTTCCACTCCTGCCAGCAGGTGCAGCAGGGTGCTCTTGCCCGAGCCGTTGGGGCCGGTCACGGCCAGCATGGACGCCGCCTCGGCGCGCACGTTCACGTCCTGCAGCACCGGGGTGCCGGCGTACCGGAAGCTCAGGTTCTCGGCGGTCAGCAGCGCACTCATGCCCATCCTCTTATTAGTAATGATTTTCAGTTTCAGTATAGGGTCCTGAGCATGTCGTCGCTGGTCGAGCCCTTCACCGTCAATTTCGTCCTGCGCGCCCTGCTCGGCGGGGTGCTGCTGGCCGCGGTGTGCGCCCTGGTGGGCGTATGGGTGATCGCCCGCGGCATGACCTTCCTGGGCGAAGCCATGAGCCACGGCATGCTGCCCGGGGTCGCCCTGGCCTCGATCCTCGGCGTCAACCTCGTCGCCGGCGCCGCGGTGAGCGCCCTCGCCATGTCGGCCGGCGTCACCGCGCTGCGCGGCAGCCGCGAATTCGGCCGCGACACCAGCATCGGCCTGCTGTTCGTCGGCATGCTGGCAATCGGGGTCATCGTCGTGTCGCACTCCCGCTCGTTCGCCACCGACCTGACCGCGTTCCTGTTCGGCGACGTCCTCGCCATCGACCACACCGACCTGCTGCTGCTCGCCGCAACCCTGATCGCCCTGGCGGCGGTGTCGGCCGTGTTCCACCGGCCTTTCCTCGCGCTCACCTTCGACCCGCGCAAAGCCCGCACGCTGGGCCTGCGCCCCGCCCTGACCAACGCCGTGATGATGATCCTGCTGACCGTGGCCATGGCCGTCGCCTTCAGCGTGGTCGGCACCCTGCTGGCCTTCGGCATGCTGATCGCCCCGTCCGCCGCGGCCATGCTGGTCACCCGCCGCCTCCCGGCCGTGATGCTGACCAGCTTCGTCATCGGCTCAGCAGCTACCGTGGCCGGCCTCTGGCTCTCCTGGCACGCCGCCACCGCAGCCGGCCCCACCATCGCCGCCGTGGCCGTCCTGATCTTCTTCCTTCTCCTGGCCGCCCGCCGCCTCACTCTTTCTCTGCGCGGGCCCGCCGCCCCACCACACCGTGCCCCTGCCGCGCCGCCCACCCGGCCGCCGCTTCGCGCCGCCGCGGTCACCGTCTCGCCGGTTCAGCCGCCGCATCGTGCCGCCGCCTCGCTGCCGCCCTACGCCGACGCCGCCGCCTCGCCCACCGCGCTGCCGTGCCGCGACGCCGCCGCCTCGCCCACCGCGCTGCCGCGCCGCGACGCCGCCGCCTCGCCCACCGCGCTGCCGTGCCGCGACGCTGCCGCCGCGCCGACCGCGCTGCCGCGCCACGACGCTGCCGCCGCCGCGCCGACCGCGCTGCCGCGCCACGACGCTGCCGCCGCGCCGACCCCGCTGCCGCGCCACGATGCCGCCACCGTTTCGCCGGGTTCGGATTCCGCCACCGCTTCGCGTCGTGACGCCGAATCGGGATCAGTTGGGGAGCCTGCCGTCTCATCGCGGCTTGACGTTGCCGCCTCTGGTTCACCGCTCCGCGACGCTGTTGCCTCGTCGGGCTCCCAGCCCGTCGTACTGCCCCGCGACTTCACCGACGTGCCCCGGCCGGACCCCGCTGCCCCGCTGCCGCCTGAATCGCACAGGTCCGGCCCTGCCCGTTCGCCGCGCGGGGACTCCCCGGCGTCGTTGCTCCGCGAACCTGCCGCCTCGTCGCGCCCTGACCGTGCCGCCGTGCCGGGATCGGATCCTGTTGTTCCGCTGTGCCGCGACACCGCCGACGTGCCGCGTCCGGGCCCCGCTGCCCCGATACGGTCGGGATCGGCTGGCTTGCAGGAGTACGACGCTGTCCGTTCGCCGGGCGCGGACTCCATGGCGTCGTTGCTTCGGGCGCGTGCCGCCTCGTCGCACTCCGAATCCGGTCGGCTCGGTGCGGCGTGACTCCGTCGCCGTGTCGTGTCCGGATTGTGGTGCCGTGACTCGGCTCGCGGCGCGGCGTGATGCCGATCCCTCGCTTTGGGGGGAGACGCCGTGACCAGGAGGACGTTTTGGTCTGCGCTTTGCGGGCGGCGGTGGGCATCGATCTGTGGTGGAAGGCGAGGCGGGCTCCCACCCGAAGTGCGGGCCGGGGCGGCTGGAGGCGTCGTGCTGGGACGGACACGGCCGGCTGTGACTTCGTGGTGAGGGCTGAGGAACGGAAGGGACTTGTTGTGTTGAGGAGGGCCGGCGCTGTGTTGAGCCTTGTCGTGGCGGTTGCGGGGTGCGCCTCGGGGGAGGAGGCGGCCGAGGTGAAGCCGCATGGGTATGTGGCGGGGGCCGCGGAGCTGCCGGAGGCTCAGGTGGCCATCGCGTATGCGGCGCGAGGGGCGCGGGAGCTGAGTCTGCTCGATCTGGCGACGGGGGAGGAGAAGCGGGTCGGGCTGGCGATCGGGGTGGAGACACTGACCGAGGACGGGCGGTTCGTCTACGCCGGTGACGGGGAGCGCACGGTGCAGATCGTGGACACCGGTGTGTGGACCGTCGACCACACCGATCACGTCCACTATTACCGGGCCCCCGCCCGGACGGTCGGGTCGGTTGTCCTCGATGCCCCGGTGGCGTCGGTGGTCGGGTCGGAGGCGCACACCGCGATCGGCACCGCCGATGGGCGGGTCACGGTGCTGGATCGGCGCAAGCTGGCGGACGGCGTGCTGTCCGAGGTGGGAACCGTGGATTCCGGCAGCGCCACCGGGCTGGCGGTGCCGTACGGGGAAACGCTTTTGGTGGCGGTGGGGGACCAGCGGAACCGGGCGGCGGATCGGATTGTGGCGATGGGTTTCGACGGCCGGGCGACGGACGGGCTCGACGTGCCCTGTGTGCAGCCGCAAGGTGCGGCGGTTCTGCGGGGTGGCGTGGTGTTCGCCTGCCAGGGCTCGGTGGTGCGCGTCAAGAATGACGAGGCCGAGGTGCTCGGCGCCGAAGGGAAACGGGTGACGGGCTTCGGGTTTCGGCCGCGCAGCAACGAGGCGGCCACGGCGCACTCCGGGGGGATCTGGTCGGTCAACGCGTCCAAGGCCACCCTGCGACAACTGCCCGTGGGCGGACGCAAGTTGATGGCTGCCGTCTCGCCGGCCGACGGGCGTTCGGTGCTTGCCCTCGACGACGCGGGCACGCTGGTCAGCTATGACTTGACGACGGGGCGGACGATCGCCGAGGCCCCGTTGCGGGCCGCGACGGTGATGCTCGACATCAACCGGGCCTACGTGACACAGCCGCAGGCCCAAGCCATCGTCGAGATCGATTATCGGGACCGGCTGCGAACCGCCCGTACGTTCTCCGCCTCGCAGCGCCCGGATCTGGCTGTGGAGGTCGGGCGGTGAGGCGGCTCCTCACAGTTCTGCTGCTGCTCGCCGGGGGCACCGCCGCCTGCACGACCGCCGACGACGCGCGCATCGTGGTGACGACCAACATCCTGGGCGACGTCGTGGAGCGGATCGCCGGCGACCAGGCGAAGGTGACCGTGCTGATGAAGCCGGACGCCGACCCGCACTCGTTCGCCATCTCGGCTCGCGAGGCGAATGCGTTGCAGACCGCCGATCTGGTCGTCTTCAACGGCCTGGGGCTGGAGGAGGGCGTGCTGCACCACGTCGAGGCGGCCCGGGCCCAGGGCGTACGGGTCGTGGAGGTGGGCGCGCGGGTCGAGCCCATCGAGTACCGGGAGGGCGACGCGGCGGGGCGGCCCGATCCGCACTTCTGGACCGACCCGGCCCGCGTGGTGACGGCGTCCCGGCTGCTGGCCGACGAGATCGTGGCCCACGTCGGCGGGGTGGACGCCGACGTGGTGCGTGAGCGCGCTTCGGCGTACGGGAAGGAAGTGTCGGCTCTCGACGGGGAACTGGCTGCACGCTTCGCGCGCATTCCCGCGGAGCGTCGTGTCCTCGTGACCAACCATCACGTGTTCGGCTACCTGGCCGGCCGTTACGACCTGCGGGTGATCGGGGCCGTGCTGCCCAGCGGGACCACGCTCGCCTCGCCCAGTGCCGCCGACCTGGCCGAGCTGGTCACGGCGATCGAGACCCATCACGTACGGGCGATCTTCGCCGACACCGCCCAACCGGCGCGCCTGGCCGAGGTGCTGGCGGACGAGGCGGGGCTGACCGTACGGGTGGTCGGGTTGTACTCGGAGTCGCTGAGCGAGGCGGACGGGGAGGCCGCGAGTTATCTGGCGATGATGCGCTTCAACGCGGAGGCGATCATCGGCGGCCTCTAAATTTTTTTGTTCGCTTAACGAAAATGAATCTCATTACAGTCGAAGGGGAAGCAATGCGACGCACCATTTTCGCCCTGGCCGTGCTGACCACGGGGTCGCTGGCCGCCTGTGGCAACGAAGCCCCGGCCTCGGCGCCGCCGGTCGCGATCAAGGACCCGGTGGCGATCACCTACGACGGCGGCCTCCACGTGCTCGACGGCGAGACGCTCGACGTGCAGCGGACCATCGCCCTGGACGGCTTCAACCGGATCAACCCGGCCGGCGACGACAGCCACCTCTTCGTGTCCACCAGCGCCGGCTTCCAGGTGCTCGACGCCGTGAACGGCACCATGACCGACATCGCCTACCCCGGCGAGAAACCCGGCCACGTCGTACGTCATGGCGACCGCACCATCCTGTTCACCGACGGCACCGGCGAAGTTCACAGCTTCGACCCCAAGGAGCTGGCGGACGGCAAACCGCAGGGCCGCCAGTACAAGACGGCGGTGCCCCACCACGGCGTGGCGGTGGAACTGGCCGACGGCACCCTGATCGTCACCCTGGGCACCGAGGAGTCCCGCACCGGCGCGATGGCCCTCGACGCCCAGGGCAAGGAGATCGCCCGCAACGAGAAATGCCCCGGCGTGCACGGCGAGGCCGTGGCCCAGGGCGACGTGGTCGGGCTCGGCTGCGAGGACGGCGTGCTGCTCTTCAAGGACGGCGCGTTCGTCAAGGTGCAGAGCGAGCGCGAGTACAGCCGGATCGGCAACCAGGCGGGCAGCGACGCCTCCCCGGTGCTGCTCGGCGACTACAAGGTCGAGCCCGACGCCGAGCTGGAGAACCCCACCCACTTCTCGCTGATCGACACGGCCACCGCGAAGCTCCGGGTCGTGCCGATGCCGTCCGGGGTGAGCTACAGCTTCCGCTCGCTCAACCGCGGCCCCGGCGGCGAGGGTCTGATCCTCGGCACCGACGGCAAGCTGCACGTCATCGACCCGGCCACCGCGAAGATCACGAAGTCGTGGCCGGTCGTCGCGGCGTGGCAGGAGCCCGTCGACTGGCAGCAGCCCCGCCCGGCACTGTTCGTCCGCGGCGACGTCGCGTACGTGACCGAGCCCGCCGCCCGGAAGGTCCACCAGCTCAACCTGACCAGCGGCGAGATCACCGCATCGGCCACGGTCGACGGCGTCCCGAACGAGATCAGCGGGGTGGTGGCCGGCCACTGAGAAGAGGCGCCGGGTCGGAGGATGCAGTCCGGCTAGCGCGTTGTCACCCTTGGCCTAGCTTTCTGGCCTTGGAGGACATTTTGCGCGCCCTGTCGAGAATTGTTCAGGTTTTCGTGGTGGTCGCCCTGACCGCCGCCTGCTCCGACCCGCCGCCAATCCCCATCCCGTCGGCCGCCGTCCCGGCCACGCCCGCCGCCTCACCCGCCGCATCGTCCGGCGGCGCGTCGACCGGGCCGGCCGGCCGGAACGCCGTGTCGGCTGCCCTGCTCACCCCGGCCGAGCTGGGCGACGGCTACTCGGTCAACCCGGCGATGGCCGGTAACAACCCGGCCACCGGCATGAACACCAGCCTGCTCAATTGCGCCGAAGCCACCGAGGACACCGGCGCGGTGAGTGCTCATCAGGTCTACCAGGGCGGGGCCGTCGGGCCGTTCGTCGTGGAGACGATCACCGTCACCGAACCGGCGCGGGCCGCCGCCCTGATGGACCGGCTGCGTACGGTGAAGAAGAACTGCCACCAGTTCGACGGGCAGATGGCCGGTGGCATCACAATGAAGGTCACGATCGACGACCTGACCCTGGCCCGCGTCGGTGACGACACCGTCTCCTATCGGATGACGGCCACCGTGCCCGGTGCCGGCGCCGCCCTCTACGCCCACCTGGTCACCGCGCGCGCCGGCAACCTGGTCGTGCTGCTCAGCCTGATGCAGATGACCTCACCCGACGTCGCCGTCACCGAGAAGATGATGCAGGCCGCCGTGGCCAAGGCCCGCGCCGGACTCAGCTGAGGTTCAACGCAGTGACGCAGTAGCGCAGGGCGGCGGTCACGTCGAGCTGGGCCCGCCGCAGTTGTTCGTGACGCAAGGCCTCGACGGCGCCCTCGCCCATGGCCCTCAGGGCCGGGTCGGCCGCCGAGCGGGCGCTCGCGGCGGCCCGGGCCAGCACGATGTCGAAGCCACCACTGGCCGTGGCCGGGCTCAGGTCCAGGTGCACCATCCGGCCGCACGCCTCGCCCAGGACGACGTCCATCGGCCACGGCTCGGCCAGAACCAGCTCGACCCGCCCGACGTCGATCGCCTCTGGGGAGACGACGGTGTCGGGCACCCGCCATTCGGTCGCGCCGAACCAGGTGACCCCGCCGCCGAGCAGCACCATCGGCAGCAGCAACAGAGCCGCGGCCCAGGCCGGGCGGTCCGGAGCAGGCCGCGCCGGCTCGCCCGGTCGCAACGACCGCACCAGGCTGCCCATTGCGGCCGCGGGCAGACCGATCACCAGCAGCAGACCGCAGAGCAGCAGGACCATCAGGCCCAGCGCGGCGTAGGCGGGCCGGTCCTCGTCCGCCGAGCCGCCGCCCAGCGCCAGCCCGGCCAGAAGCTCCAGCAGGCCCCGGGCCCGTGGCGAGGCTCGGCTGATGTGGAGCAGCATCAACACCAGCAAACCGGCCGCGATGGGCAGCACGGTCGCTCCGGCCGCGGTCACCGCGCGTTCCAGCCGGCCCCGCCCGCCGGTCGCCAGCCCGAGGAAGTACAGCCCGCCGATCGCCGCCAGCAGCGCGGGGAGCACCAGGATCAGGGTGCTGGGCAACAGTTCGGAGACGGACGGGGTGAGATCGTCCATCCGCGCCTCCAACGCGGTGCGCAGCCTCGGGTAGAAGGGGAGCAGGGCTACGCCGTACGCGGTCAGGATGCCCGCCGCGGCCAAATGCACCGGACCGAGCGGGGTGCGTACGCCGGGGACCGGACTGCGGTCGGCGGGATCGCGCCAGACCGGGACGCGCCGACGGGGCCGCCAGGTGGCCAGGGGATACCAGAACACCCACAGCATCGACAGCGCGATCAGCGGGTCGAACAGGACCGAGGCGGCCAGGACGAGCTGGACGGTTCCACCGGCCCTCACGGTCGGCAGCACGTCGCCGACGTGGAACCAGGCGGTCAGCCACACGCCTAGCACCAACGCGGCTTGGAACACGCCGAACCGGTAGGCCCGCCGCGGCCTGCCGGCGACCGGCAGCCGGCTGGCCGCGCAGAACAGCGTCCAGCGCAGGAAGACCCAGATCAGCGCCAGCAGGGCGAGGCCCACCACGGCCGCGACCCCCGGCGCGGCCAGGACGACCGACCCGAACGAGCCGGTGTCGGGCCGGTCGGGTGTGAGCACAACCCCGCCCACCAGCGCTGCCGTGAAAGCGAGCGCGGACGGCCACACCCGGACGCTGCGGCCGGGCGCGGCGGCGGCCCACAACGCGGCCCGCCACATCCCGCCGGCCAACACGGTGGCCGCGAACGAGCCGAAGACCAGTCCGCAGATCCAGCCGGGCAGGTAGGCGTGATCCGGCAGCAGCAACCCGGCCAGGTAGCGGGCCGGGGGATAGCCGAGGCCGACGAGCGCGCCCACGGCGGCCGCGACCCCGGGGGCGAGCTCGAACAACCGGTCGGTGCCGCGCAGCATGGCGATCCGGTCGGCCACGTACGGGTGGAAGCGGAACCAGCCGCGGACTCGCGACCCCGTGTGCGGCCCCGGCGCCGCGTGCAGCGTGCGCACCAGGTCGTCCCCGGCGTCCGAGGAGACGTCAGCGTAGAACTCGCGGACCCGCAGCACCGAGGCGCGCAGCAGCCAGAACAAAAAGAGCAGCACACCGAGCCGCCAGGACAGGCCGCCGACGGCCGCGGGCGCCGAGAAGGCCACGTACGCCAAGGGGAGCAGCACGACTGCGACGAGGAAACCCCACCACACCGCGACCGTGAGGCCGGTGAGATCGACGTCGCGGTTGCGCAGGTGGGCCAGTTCGTGCCGCAACACGCTGAGCAGCGCCGGATGGGCGGGGGCGCGGGCAGCCTGGGCCAGGCGGCTGCTGTCGAGCACGATCGAGTAGCGGCCGAACCGCCCGAACGCCCGGTCCACGCCCCCGCCCGCGGCAACCGACACGTAGACACGGACGCGGGGACCGGCGAGGTGCTCGATCCGCGCCACGACCGGGCCGAGCACGGGATCGCCGGCGTACCGCCGCAACGGGATCATGCTGCGCCGCGCCCACACCGGCACGGCGAGGTAGATGGCCGTCGTGACCGCGGCGAGGACGAGGATCATCAGGACCACGAAACGCGCCTCGCGGACCTGCGCCCACACCTCGCATGCGGCATACCAGTCGATCAGGTCGTGCGGCGGCAGGGCACCGGTGACCTGCCGGGCCGCTTCGACGCAGCGCGCAGGGGCGACGCTCACCGTGGACAGCTGGGCCACCAGCCACCCGTAGACCTGCACCGACGCCGCCACACCGGTCGCGCCGAGCAGCAGGAAACGCCCGGTGGTGGCTGGGGGCAGGGACAGCGGATCGAGGCGCGACGTGGACACGTAGGACAAGCTATTGCGGCCGCGGGGATCGGCGGCCCGGAACGGTTCAGCTCTTCGGACGGAACCGCCGCCCAGTCCCTCGATCGGGCTGCCGAGCGTGCGACGATCGGTGCCCGGCGAGGCAGCGGAGGCGGGAATGTCCACATGGCTGCGGCCGCGTTTCGTCGGGATCGGGGTGGAGAACTACCGCCACGGCCACGGGCGGCTCCCGGCGGCCCGATGGGAGACCGAACGCCTGCACGAGCTGCTGGCCGACCAGGTCGACGGCACGGTCCTTGGTGATCCGGCCGCCGACGACGTGCGGGCGCTGCTCGAACAGGTCAGGCTGGCCGGCAGCGCGCAGCCGGTCATTCTCGCCTGGAGCGGGCACGGTCAGGTCTTCAACGGTGAGGTCCGGCTGCTGACGACGGAGAGCGACGGGCATCCGGGTACCGGCCTGCCGCTCTCCGAACTGGTGCTGAGCATCGCCGCGTCCGGCACCAGCCAGCTGCTCTGCATCATCGACGTCTGCTTCGCCGGCGCCGGCGCGTTCAAGGCGTTGCAGACCGCGGCCCTGGTCTTCAGCCAGGAGCGGGCGGGCGGGCAACCGTGGGCCGGGATGCTCGCCTCGGCCGGCCCCGGCGAATCCGCGGTGGACGGTCTGTTCGGCCGGCACCTGCACCGGGTGCTGAGACGGGGATCCACCGACCCGGCGCAGCGGCTGTTCTGGTCGGGTGCCTACGTCACCGGCGACGCGATCGGCAACGCGATGCAGGTCGCCATGCCCCCGAGCCGCGACGGCCGGCCGGTTCAGCGCGTGCTCTTCGCCCGGGTCGGCCTGCCCGCGAGCCTGCTGCGCAATCCCAGCTACGACGCGGCTGTGCGTGAGCCGGCCCGCCCGGTCGACCGGATCGTCGCCGGTGACCGCGGCACCCTGATCGGCCGGGCGAGCGCCGTCCAGGTGGTGCGGTCGTGGGCCGGCTCCGACCAGCCGGGACTGCGGGTCCTGACCGGGCCGCCCGCCTCGGGTAAGACGGCGATCCTGACCCACGCGGCGGGCCGGGCCGCGGCTGTGTTCGTCGACGCGCGCGGCCGCACCCCCGATCAAATCCGAGGGCAGCTGCCGGTCTCCGGGTGTCCGGTGATCGTGGTGGACGGGCTCGACGAGGCCGGCGAGCACAGCCGCGCGATCGCCGAACAGGTGCTGATCCCGCTGGCCACCCGGGCCCGCGTCATCGTCGGCACCCGGGACATCGGCTACCTCGTCGCCGTCCTCGATCCGGTCGCGCTGCTCGACCTCGAAGCGCCGGAGCAGGTGGCTGAGGCCGGGGCGGACCTGCGGGCGTACGTGCTGGGACGGCTGGCCGAAGTGATGGAGCCCGGGGCAGCGGCCCGGCTGACCGATGAGGTGACGGCCGGGGCACCCACGTTCCTGCTGGCCCACCGGCTGACCGAGCAGCTGCGGGCCGGCCACGACCTGCCCGCATCGGTGCATGCGCTGCTGGCGGCCGACCTTGACACGGCCGAGCCGCCCGAGCACCGGGTGCCCCTGCCGCCCGGGCTGACTCCCGGCGGGCTCGCACGGCACCTGCTGGCCACGCTGGCGTGGTCCTACGGCGCCGGCTTCGGGGAGCAGGAGTGGATCGTCGTGGCCGCGGCCACCGCGCCGGCCGGCCTCACCGTCGACCGTGACGACCTGCTATGGCTGCTCGGACAGCTCGGGCACCTCGTGGTCCAGGACCGTACGGCCGGGGTCGTGGCTTATCGCCTGGCTCACGAGACGCTGGCCGGGGAACTCGGCGCGTACGGGTCCGAAGGCGGCGAGGCGCGTGCGGTGACGGTGGCGGTGGCCCTCCTCGAACGCTACCGCGCGGTCCTTGAGGGCGGCATACCCGGCACCGAGCCCGGTTACCTGTGGGACCACGCCTGGCGGCACGCGATCGACGCGGGGGACCTGGCGGTCGGCCGGCTGCACGACCTGGCCTCGTCGACGCCCGCGCTGCGCTCGCGGGCGGCCCTGGCCGAGGCAGGCTGGGCGGCGCGGCTGCGCTCCGCGGGACGCCGAACCGCCGCCATCCCCCATGCGGAGGCCGCCGTGCGCCTGTCCTCCGCGCTGCCCGAGCAGCCGCACGCCCTGGCCACGGCGCTCGACAACCTGGCCGTGACCTACCGTGACGCCGGCCGCCCGGAGCCGGCGGCCGAGGCGGCTAGCCGCGCGGTCACCCTCTTCCGAGGGCTGCGCTCCGACGATCCGATGTCGGCCGCCGATCTCGCCGGCGCCCTCACCAACCTGGCTGTGTGCCGGGCCGAGGCCGGGCCGGCCGCGGACGCCGTGGCCGCCGGGACAGAGGCGGCCGGCCTCTTCCGGGAGCTGGCCGGCCGCACCGCGGCCTACCACGCCGAGGTCGCGATGACCCTCACCAACGTGGGGATCGCGCAGCGGCGGGCGGGCGACATCGGTTCCGCTCACGAGTCCGTCCGCGAGGCGGTGCGGCTCTACCGGTCGAGTCCGGGTGCCGAGGCCGGGCTGGCGAGCGCGCTGGGCGGGCTGAGCGAGTGCCTGCGGCAGCTGGACCGGCAGGGCGAGGCGCACGCCGCCGCGGAGGAAGCGGTGCGGCTCAGCCGGGCCGCCGCCGGTGTCGACCCGGCGGCGCGGCCCCGGCTCGCCGTCGCTCTGACCGCGCTGGCCGAGTGTCACCTGGCGCTCGGGCAGGCCGCCGCCGCGGTCGCCCCGGCCCGGGAGGCGGTGACGCTGCTGAGGGCTGTGGCGGCCCGGGAACCCGCTTTCCGGCCGCACTGGGGCCGGGCCCTCACGTTGCTCAGCGCCACCCTTTCGGGCGCGCCCGCCACAACGGCCGCGCGGCAGGCCGTTGAGCTGCTGGCAACCGTGCCCGGCGCGTCCGGCCGGGCCGCCCGGGCCGACGCGCTGCTGCGGCTGGCGTCGTGCCGGCGGGCCGACGGCGATCTGGACGAGGCCGAGACGCTGGCCCAGCGGGCCGTGGGCGCCGACGACACCCGGGCCGACGCCTGGTCGGCGCTCGCGACGATCCGCCGCCGGCGGGGCCGGCCCCGCCACGCCCTGCCCGCCGCCGAGAAGGCGGTCGCGTTGCTGCGGGCGGCGGTGGCCGAGCGGCCCGACCGGCGGGCCGCGCTGGCCGCGGCGCTGACCAACCTGGCCGTCGCCCAACACGACTGCGGGCGGATCGACGCCGCGACCGCCGGTCTGGAGGAGGCGGCCGGGCTGCGGCGCCGGCTCGCACGCGGTCCGGTCGGCCTGGACAGTCTGGCGGCGGCCCTGGACAGGCTGACCGCGATCTACCTGGATGGGTGGAGCCGGTCCGCGGTCGAGACGGCCGCCGAGGCGGTTGAACGGCACCGGGAACTCGGGTCGCCCGCGGCGATCGGACCGGCCCTGATCCGTCTCGCCTGGGCCTGCCTGCAGGCTGACCAGCCCGCGCGGGCGCTGAGCGTGGCGCGGGAAGCCGCCGATCTCGGCTCGGCTTCGCCGGTGCGGGCCGACGCGCTGGCGGCGGCCGGGCAGGCCCACCTGCGGCTGGGGCAGACCGGCGCCGCGGCCACGGCCCTGAGCGAAGCGATCGACCGAGGTGCCGAGGACGTCGCGGCGGCCCTGACCGCGTACGAGCGGGTGGGCGGAGACGCGACGGCGCGCGACCTGTGGGCGCGGCTGATCGATCGGGATCCCGTACGGGGGTTGCTGAGCCGCGCGTCGGCGGCCGAGCCGGGCGACCTGCGGGCCGCTGAATGGCTCGCCGCCGTGGCCGGACGGCCGGGTCTTGACCGAGCCGGCACCGCGGTGCTGCACGAGCAGGGCCGCCGGCATCGCGCGCCGGACCCGGACGCGTTCGACCGGGCCTGGGGCGAGCCCGCACCCGGCTGGCTGACGGTCGACGCCGGCCTGGTCGCTCAGGCCACCGAGTGGCTGCTCGACGGCTCGTCGGCCGTCCTGGAGGCGCACCCCGGGCTGCTGGCCGCGGAGGCGGACCTCGCCGTGCGCGAGGCGATGTGGGCCTTGTCCCCCGAGGAGGCTGAAGAGATGGCCGGCCTGCGCGCCGAGGCCGCCGCCGTCGGGATCGCCGCCGCCGGTCGCGCCCGCCGTAGCCGTGACCTGGCCGAGCGGTTCGTCGCCGCGAGCCCGGCCGGCAAGCGGGCGCTGCTCGAGGCGGAACGCGCGGGCCTGCTCGACCCGGCCGGCCGTACGCTCGTCGCGACCCGGGACGCCCTCAGCGCCGCCGTTCTGGACCTGGCCGACCGGGAGGCCCACGGCCCTGTCCTGCTCGCACTCGACCGGCCCGACCCGGAGACGACCCTCGTCCGGTTGCTGGACGGCGCCGAGGACGACCTCACGATCGGACCGGTGGCCGAGGTGCTCGCGGCCGTGGCGGCCACCGGCGGCGGGCGGCTGGCGGCCGACTTCTACCGGGCGGTGGGGCAAGCGGTCACCGGCCTGGCGCCGGACGTCGCAAACCTGGCCGGGCGCCCCGGCCCGGTGGCCGACCTGCTGCGTGCGGGCGCGGCCGTGGCCCGGCGGCACCCCGCGGTGCTGCCGGTGATGCTGGCCCTGACCGGCGACGACACCGGCACTGCTCTCCTCAGGCCGGCTCCGTAAGGCCGGTTGTGAGTCATCGGCCGTCGTAAAGTCATTCCGGAAGAGGCGCCGGGGTCAGGACGCTGACCAGGCGGTCGGCGTACGCCTCGGCCTCGGGCCCGTTCAGGCCGCACCGGTGCGCCAGCCGCCGGGCGTGCCCGGCGATCTGTGCCGCGAGATCCGGGGAGACGACCGGGACCGGGGTGTCTGCGCCCTGGGCGGCCCGGCACCGGCGCAGCCGCCACGACAACCGGCGCCGGGCCAGCCAGTCCGCCACCACCCGGCCCCGCTGGGCGGTGGCGTCATCGAAGGCGTCCGCGGCCACGCCGTTCAGCAGGACCACGGTCAGCTGCAGTGCGAGCGAGCCGCCGGCGGCGTCGAAGGCGGTCGGTGACTGCATCCGGTAGACCGCCTCCACCGTCGCGGCCATCTTGCGCCGTACCGCCGGCACCTCATAGAAGGCCTGCGTCACCACGGACAAGATCGGCACGTCCTGTGGCGTGCGGTCCTCGATGATCTCCTCGCTCAGGGCCAGGACGCTGCGTGGCGGTCGCATCGCCATCAGCAGCTGATCTGCAGGACGACGCGCCGGTTGCGCTGATCGACGGCGTCGCCGGTGCCCTCGTACGGTCCCCAGCCGCCGCCGTGGGCGGTCAGCTGGTCCGGGCTGACGCCCAGCTCGCGCAGGGTCCCGGTGACGGTCCGGGCCCGGTCCAGGGCCAGCCCGGCGTCCTTCACGTCGGCGCCGTAGTGGGCGATGGTCCCGGTCGCCGACGCGTCCGCGGCCGGATTCTCGTCGAGGAACTCGGCCACCGTGACCAGGGTGGACCGCGCCCGGGCGGGTTCGCGGTAGACCGCCTGGTCGGGCTGGAAGCCCACCGCGCCGCCGTCCGGGAGTTCGATCACCGAGCCGCAGGCGGCGGTCACGGGGTCGGGCTCGGGCAGGGCGACCGGGCTGACCGCGGGCTTGTCGGTGAGCGCGGCGCCGGTGTTCGCCTGCTCGGCCACCTGGACGTCGGTGCTGCCGCCGGCCTTGGCGATGGCCGTCCAGATGGCCACGAGCCGGCGTTGCAGGCCCGGGTGCGGCTGCTTCTGCGGATCGGCGGCATAGCCGATGCCGGACAGCACGACCCGCTTGCCGGCGGTGTCGGGCAGCAGGTTGCTCGCGCGCAGCTGCTCGACGATCTTGTCGGGCGACAGGAACAGCAGCGCCTCGGTGCGGAAGTCGAGCGGCGCCTTCGTCTGCAGCCCCGAGTCGGCCAGCACCACGAGGCCGCCCGGCCCGGCGGAATCGGCGGCCAGGGTCAGGGCGCCCAGCGGATCCGCCTCCGGGCGCTCGGATCGTACGGCCCGCATCTGCGCGACGGCCAGCTGGCCGAAGTCGTGCTTCTCCTGCTTCTTCGCCGTGTCGTTCTTCGCTTTGGCCTGGAACGAGAGCCCACAGGCGATGCTGGGCGCGCCGTCGACGCGGACGACCGTGACGCCCTTGACGTTCCCGTCGCTCGTCAGGTAATCCTCGACCTGCTTCGGGAGCGCCGGCTGGGGACTGTTGGCACGGGCGCCGACCGCGACGGCCAGCCCGGGCTGGGCCTGGGTAGGGCAGGACGGGGCGGGCTTGTCTTCGGCGCAGGCCGCGACAGTGGCCAACAGCGCCGCGGCCAGCAGGGCGCGCCCGGCGGATGAGAAACGCATGGTCGGTTCACCTTTGTGCGATCGGAAGGGGTTCATGCGGCGGCGCCCGGCTGCTGCTTGTCGGGGTCGTCGCGCACCACATGCAGGCGCGAGCGGCGCCAGTCGGCCTCGGTCATGCCGTCGGTGGCCGAGGGGTCCTGCAGGTGGGCGGCGATCGTGATCTGGGCGTACTGCTTGAGTTCCTCGCCGTACGCGAGCCGATCGAACTTGGCGTTCAGCAGCACCTCGTCGTCCTCCTCGAAGGACGCGCGGTGGATCTCGCGGACGAACATCGCCCGCTCGAACGGCGGCTGTGTCCTCGCGAGCTTGCGCTGGGCCTTCTGATAGGTCTTCATCAGGTTGCGGTAGGCGTTGCGCAGCGGGTTGCGGGTGAGGAACTCACCGATACCGGCCACCATCCCGGAGGCGACGTAAAGGACGAGGAACAACAGCGCGTTGGGCATCCTGTTGTCGACCTGGCCCGAGGAGCCGTTCAGCAGGCCGCCGGTATTGGGGGCGATCCGCATGCGGACCCATACGGCGGCCAGTCCGAGCAACAGCCACGGAATACCGCAGACCAGCACGACATGCCAGCGCACCCTGCCGTGAGCGGCCGCATCGTCGCGGGCGATCCGGCCGGCGAAGTGGGCCAGCGCCAACGCGATCACCGTGAGGCCGAGGACGATCAGCCAGACCTCCCACAGCTGGTGGTCACTCATGATCAGCGATACGACTGCGCTGAAGGCGGCCGCGTCGGCCGCGGCTGCCATCAGCAAGGCGCCCTTGTGAGCCAGGTCGCCCACGGTCGCGCCGCCGAGGTCAGCCGATCCCTGATAGGACCAGCGGTTGGGCTCAGTGGTGTCAGTCTCCATCTCGGTTTCCCTCGGGCTCAGGCGATGGCATGTCGGGGTCGGCGGGCAGATCCATGTCCGGATCGCGCAGCGCGCCCTGCTTGCGGGGCTTGCCGCGGGTCTTCTCCAACCAGGTCAGCGGGTCGTCCAGGTGCAGGTCGATGCCGCCGACGGTCGAGTGCAGAGGCCGGCCACCGGCCCGTTCCGGAGCCGCCGCCAGGAACTCCTCGGCCGAGCGGCCGGTCAGCTTCTCGTAGGCATCGGCCACAGCCGTCCGGGCGTGCGACACGCGAGCGAAATCCACCTCGTAGCCGGGCAGCCGCCGCGAGACCTCCTCGTTGGCCATGCCGACCAGCACCCGCGCGATCGCCCGGCGCTCGGCCCGCAGCGACTCGATCTCCTTCAGCGAGCGCAGCACCCGCGCGTTGATGAAGTTGTGCACGACCTCGCGGGTGCCGGCGTCGAGCGCGTTCGGCTTGAGCGAGTCGATCAGCCGGCCCACCTCGGTCTTGGTCTCGTCACGCCAGCTCTCGTCCAGTTCGTAGTCGGGCGGCTTGACCAGGTCGAGCGGATGGGTGGGCGGACCCGCGAACGTGGCCCGGCCGCGCTTGCCGGAGCTGTACGGGCGGCGGCCGAAGCCGGGAATGCGTCTCACGATCAGCCCTCCTCGTCCCGGGCGGCCAGAACCGGCCGCAGGTCACCCGAGCGAGTCCGGGGGATCCGGGCCGACGCGGCGGTGGCCCAGTCGGGAACGGCGGGCCAGTCCGGGCGCAGCAGCCGGTTGAGGAACAGGCCCTGCGGGTGCTTGCGGACCAGCCGGGTCTCGTACGCGGCCCGACGGCGCCGGATGTGGGCCTCGATGATGTCGGCCCGCCGTTCGTGAATCTCCTTCTGAATAGCGATCTGCTCGTCGAGCTGCGCGATCTCCGCGCTCATCCGGTTGAGCTCCGCGGTGAGCCGGTCCACCTTGGCCTTCGCCTCGTCGCGTTTGGCGGCGTGCGCCTTGGCCCGGCGCTGGGCGGCGACCCCGGGATCGGTCCGGTCCTCGCCGGCGACCTTGCCGGTGTCGGGCGCACCCTCATCGAGGGCCGTGAACCGCTGCTCGGCCAGCACCAGCTCGTCCCGTAGGGCCTTGTGCCGGGCCGCCAGGTCGCTGCGATGGGCCATCGGGTCGGCCACCTCGGACTGGTAGACGATCCACTCCTTGGCCTTGCGCTCGATGCCCTGCTGCCCGAGGAACGACATGTGCGGCGTGCCGGTGGGAATGTCGGCGTCCGGAGTGCGGCGGTCATCGGCGGGCAGCTCGGGCAGGCCCTTGCGGGCGTCGCGGGTCGCACACCACCAGTCGGCGCAGCGGGCCAGCGGACCGTACCGGATGGGCTTCTCGGAGCGTCGCGTCCAGCGCCGGCTGCGCCGCTCCACCTCTTTCTTGCTCATGGCGAAGATGACCTTCTCTAGGAGTCGGATTCGGTTTTGGTCAGGCGCTGACCGGTAAGGTCGGCCAGGATGTCGCCGAAGATCACGTCGAGCGGGCGGGCGTCGTCGAGCACCGACGCGATGCGCCCCGCAGTGCCGCCGCCGTGGAACTCATAGACGCTGATCGCCCCGAGGAGGCCCCCGTTGAGCGACCCGCGTCCCCCGATCGGAGACACGGCGTAGATACGGGTGTAGCTGGCGGCGTAGATGGCCGCCTCGAGCTGGGGCAGGTCGTCACCCAGCTCGGCGTCGGTGATCATCACCAGCGCCCGGGAGGCACACGGCTGCGGGTTGACCAAGCGCGACTTGACCAGCTCGACCACGGCCGGGGTGAGCAGCGTGCCGTTCTCCAGGGCGCCCGGCGGCGGGGCCGGCGCGGTCAGCGACTGCAGACTGGTCGGCGGCAACGTCACCTTGGCCGAGCCCGAGAAGAACGCCGTGGTCAGCGAGTCGGTCGGCTGCAGCTCGCGCTTGGCGAAGCCGAACAGCTCACGCTCGGCCCGTTCGCGTTGCGCGGTGTACGCGAGCATCGAGGACGAGACGTCGACCGCCTCCTCCAGGCAGATCGGGCCGGTGGTGAGCCGGGCACCGGTCAGCTTCGAGCGCGCCAGGGTCTCGGGCTTCTGCTCCTCGTGACAGGCGACGAGCGCGAGCAGCACCAGCAGCAGGGCGAGGAGGCCGAGCAGGACGCGGCGCAACCACCGCGGCATCACGTACGGCGGACGGGCCACATAGGGGCCGCGCCCCATCGCCGTACGGGAAAAGACGCTTTTTCTGAGATCGGCATCGCGCTGGGTCATGGCCTCTCCGGCAAGTGGCAGTAAACCGTCCGGTTTGAGTGTCCTGGTGTTATCTGTCGTTTTCATGGCGTGATCACGCCCTTTTTCCGGTGCTGACGGCGGAAATCGCGGGTTCTGCGACCACGCCATGTACTGGCGGACGGCTCAACTCAGCCGATCGGCTTCCCCGGATGACAGCCGACCGTCCGAGGTGGATCACCAACAGGACCACCCGGGCCGCGACACGGCCGATATAGCCAGACTTTGGCGTACATCTAATGGATTTGCCATGCGGAGCGTCGTGGCAACTGTGGTGGCGGCGCTGGTCGTGGCGTCGGTCCCGGCGCCAGTGCAGGCGGCGCCGGTGACGATCGCGAACGGGATTCATTCACCGACACGAGTGGCGCCGGGGGTGCACGCGCACGGCGGCGGGGTGCTCGAGGCCGGCTCGTACTGGTATTGGTTCGGCGAGAACCGCAACGCCGACGACACGTTCCGGGCCGTCTCCGTCTACCGTTCCGCCGGCCAGCGTACGTGGGAGTTCCGCACCGACGTGCTGACCTCGTCGTCGGCCGCCGAGCTGGGCCACGCCCAGATCGACCGACCCAAGGTCGGCTACAACGCGGTCACCGGGCGGTACGTGATGTGGATACACAAGGAAAACGACACCGACTGCGGTAAGGCGCGGGCGGCGGTTGCCTCGACGAGCACGGTCGACGGCCCGTACATGTTCCACGGCGGCTTCCGGCCGCTCGCCAGCACATGTCGCGGGACATCACCCTGTACGAGAAGGGTGGCACCGCGTACATGATCTCGGCCGCCGACGAGAATCAAGACCTGCGGATCTATCGCCTGACCAGCGACTACCGGCAGGTCGCGGCGCTGGTCGGCGACTTCTGGGACAACGGCACGCGGGAGGCCCCGGCGCCGTTCAAACGCAACGGCGTCTACTTCATGCTCACCTCGGGCACCTCCGGCTGGAACCCCCAACCAAGCCGAGTACGCCACCACCACCAGTATCGGCGGCCCCTGGCGGGGCTGGACCGACGTCGGCAGCGCGTACCTCTACATGGGCGACCGCTGGGCCGGCGCCTGGTCGGGCCCGGTCAACGACTCCCGCTAGGTGTGGCTGCCGATCAGCTTCCCCGCGACCACGTTGATGTCGCTGACCTGGGCCCCCGCGATCGCGATCGACGCCGCCGCGGGCACGGTCACCGGCAACCCCCCCCACCTACTACCGGATCACCGGCCGGGGCAGTGGCAAGGTGCTCGACGTGGCCACCGCGTCCACCGCCGACGGCGCCAAAGTCATCCAGTACACCTGCGGCAGCGGCCCCAAACCAGCAATGGCCCCTGCCTCGTAGAGTCGAGGCATGTTCGCACTGGTAGTCAGGTTCGACTGTCGTGATCTCGCCGCGGCCGAACGGTTCGACGAGCTGACCGCCGAGGTGGTGAGGGCGATCGAGGAGCACGAGCCGGGCACGCTCACCTACGCCACCCACGCCGTGGCGGGGGAGCCGCCGGCCCGAGTCTTCTACGAGGTGTATCGAGACCGTGAGGCCTTCCAGGCCCACGAGGACGCCGACCATGTCAAGCGCTTCCACGACGCGAAGGAGCCGCTGCTCACCGGCACACGAGTCGAGTTCCTCGAGGGCGGCCCACTCGTGACGCGGGCTTGACCCCCATTTCGGGAGGTGCGCACCTCGGAGCCTTTCTGGATAGATGACCGATCGCCCGAGGCGTTCCGCCTGGCTCCTGCCTAAGCTGCGGCCGTGAGCCAGCTGAGCGCCATCCTCAACCAGATCGACTCGGGAACGATGCTCCTGCCGGAGTTCCAACGCGGATACGTCTGGAACCGTGATCAGGTCCGTGGCTTGATGCGGTCGTTGTATCTGGGCTATCCGGTCGGCGCTCTCCTCGTCTGGGAGGCTGAGACCGATCCAGGGTCGGTGCGGGGCGCGGAGACCAAAGCCGGCGGAGTCAAGCTGCTTCTGCTGGACGGACAGCAGCGCATCACCTCGCTGTACGGCATCATTCGCGGCCACGAGCCGGCCTTCTTCGAGGGTGACGCCTCGGCCTTTCGCGGTCTGCGCTTCCACGTCGAGGACGAGACCTTCGAGTTCTACGCGCCGGTCAAGATGCACGGTGATGTGCGGTGGATCGATGTCACTTCGCTGTTCGTGGACGGCCTCGAGAAACAGATCACCATCCTGAACTCGGAGCCGTCGATCATGCCGCGGTTCGCCGACTACATCGCACGGCTGAGCCGGCTCCGGATGATTCTCGAACGTCAGTTCCACCAGGAGAAGATCACCGGCGCTGACAAAGGCATCGACGCGGTCGTCGAGATCTTCAACAAGGTCAACTCCGGCGGCACCAAGCTGTCGAAGGGTGACCTCGCGCTGGCCAAGATCTGTGCCGACTGGCCTGAGGCACGCGCGACGATGCGCAGCCACCTGGGCGCCTGGAAGCTCGCCGGATTCGATTTCAATCTCGACTGGCTTCTGCGCAATGTCAACGCCGTCGCGACCGGCCGGGCCCAGTTCGATGCGCTCGAGGGCATCACTTCGGACAAGTTCGCCGGTTCGCTGTCCAGTTCCGGCAAGCACATCGGGACGTTCCTCGACGCCGTGTCCGGGCGGCTCGGGTTGGACCACAATCGAGTTCTTATGGGCCGGTACGCCTTTCCCGTGGTTTCGCGTTTCCTCCACCTCAAGGGCGGGGCGTTCGAGGACGCCGCAGAGCGCGACAAGATGCTGTTCTGGTATGTGCAGTCCGCCTTGTGGGGCCGCTTCGCGGGGTCCACCGAGACGGTCCTCACCCAGGACTACGAGGCCTTGGGCCGCGGCGGCATCGACGGGCTCATTGCCAACCTGACCCGATGGCGCGGCGGAGATCTGACCATCGAGGGCGAGGATTTCGAGGGCTTCGGCCGCGGCTCGCGCTTCTACCCACTGCTCTACCTGCTGACCCGGGTGCTGGGCGCGCGTGACTTCGGCTCCGGCCTCGCCTTGAAGAGCGAGATGCTCGGCAACCTGTCCTCCCTGCAGGTGCACCACATCTTCCCCAAGGCAGTGCTGTACAAGCACGGCTACGACCGCGCCGAAGTCAACGCCGTCGCGAACTTCTGTTTCCTGACGCAGCAGACCAACCTGGCGATCGGCAAGCGAACCCCGTCGGACTACTTCGCTGAGGTCGCCGCGAAGCACCCCGGTGTGCTGGAGTCGCAGTGGATCCCCATGGACCGCGAACTCTGGAAAATCGAGAATTATCGGGACTTCTTGGCCGCCCGGCGGGATCTGCTGGCCGGCGCGGCCAACAACTTCCTCGCCGAGCTTCGCGACGGGGTCCGGGCCGCGACGGAAGGGCAGCCGTTGCTGGCAGTCGCGGTCGACGAGGACGTCGAGGACGACGACCGTGCCCGCCTGGTCAAGGAGCTCATCGCTGACCTGGCCGAGCTCGGCTGTGTTTCGCCAGACCTGGACGCCGAGATCTCCGACCCCGAGACCTCGAAGGTGCTCGCGATCGCCGAGGCCTATTGGCCGGCCGGACTTCAGCCTGGTCAGGGCGGTCCGGTCGTGCTGGAGCTGGACGCCGGAAGCGACTTCGCCCGGATGGCCGAGCTCGGCTATCAGGTCTTCACGTCCATCGATGCTTTGCGGGGCTACGTCAACCGTCGCAACGAGGAGAACGCGGCATGACCTCGTCTCAGCTGGACGTGGTCATGGTCGGCCTCTTCGACGGGTTCGAGGGCTATCGGGTCGTGGCGGCCGGCGAAGTGGAGTCGGCGCTGACGTCCGCGCTGGTCGCCATCGATGCGAACGTTCTGCTCAACCTCTATCGTTACAACGCCCAGACCACTACGGACCTGTTGGCCGTTTTCGAGCGGATCGGCGACCGGCTGGTCGTGCCGCACCAGAGCATGCGCGAGTTCCACCGCAACCGCCTCGGCGTCATCGGCAACCCGGAGAAGGCGACCAAGGACGTGCGGGACGCACTGGTCAAGAGCGCGGCCTCGGCGTCTCAGGCCCTCAACGGGTGGGCCAAGCAGGTTGCGTTGGGTGATGCGGAGCTGCAGCGCCTGCGCGACGAGGTCACAGAGGTTTTCGCACGCCTCACCGAGGCGGTGAACGCAGCCGAACCGGCACACGTCCATGCGGCCACCCCGGCCGTCGACGACCGGGTGCTGAGCCGGCTGAACACCCTGGTGGCCGGCAGAGTCCTGCCGAGGCCGCCGGACGAGGAGTGGAACGCGTTAGTGGCCCAGGGTCAGGCCCGGGCGGAGGAGCAGGTTCCGCCGGGCTACCTCGATCTGGGCAAAGCCGACCAGCTTCCCGAGGGTGCGGCCGGCGACTTCCTCGTGTATTGGCAATCTGTTCGGGAGGCCGTACGCCGCGGCCTGGACCTCATCATCGTCACGGGCGACGAGAAGGAGGATTGGTGGTGGCGTAACCGCGGAGTGCCGATCGGTCCCCGGCAGGAGATGACCGAGGAGTTCCACAGGCTCAGCGGCGGGCGCCGCCTGTTCCTGCTGCGGCCCAGCGACCTGCTCAAGCGATCCTCGGCTCTCGACGTCCAGATCGATCCGAGCTCTCCGGACGACGCCGACCGCGAGTTCCCGCAGGCCGAGGTGGTGTCCTGGACGCCACGGGCGGTCGATGAGCTGTTGTCGAGGCTGGGGCGGGAGGGCCGGCGAGATCTGGTCTCGGTCATCGGCGAGGCCGCGCGCCTGGGCGGGACGATCACCCGGGACGCGGTCTACCAGCTGTGCGGGTACGACGACGAGCGCATGCTGCGCGGCTTCACCCGGCCGACCGCCCGGATCACCGCCGATCTCGAAAGCGAAGGGATTCTTCCGGGGCCGGTGACGCCGATGCTGACGTCGGTGTACCGCGACGACGCCCGGCTGACTTCGCTGCGGGTCCCGGCCGAGGTGGTGGGGATCATCGAGGAGGCGTCCGACGAGGCCGAGGTGGAGACGGACGCCATACGCATCGGCGGTACGAAGTACTCTCCGCTGACCCGCTGGCTGCTCGACCAGGCCCCGGACGGACCCGTCACCCTGTCATTCGGAGAGGTCGAGCAGATCGTCGGCGCTCCGCTCGCCCCGTCCGCCCGCCTCTATCTGCCCTACTGGTATTCGGCGCAGAACTCGCTGGGCAAGGCCATCGCGGCGGCCGGCTTCAAGGCGAGCAAGGTCAGCCTGGCCGCGGAGCGCCTCCTTTTCATCCGCCGCTGAACCGGGGCGTCGCGGCTCTTCGCCCGAAAGGAGCTGAGACCATAGGTCAGGCCGCCGATACGACTGCCAGCACCCGGGCGACGATTCGTTCGAAGTGCTCGGGGTCGTTGATCAGGCTGATCACCTGGTCCGGGCCGCTCTCGCCGGCGCCCGGGGGCTGGTCCAGGTCGCTCGCGGCGGACGGGTCGCCGAACACGGTGTGCAGCACCTCGAAGACGACCGTGGCCGGGTCCTCGCCGCGTGCGAGACGCCTGACGATGAGTTCGACGGCGCGGGCCGCGAACTCGCTCAGCCGGGCGTCGGCGCGCTCGTGGGGCTCGGCGACGACCGGGTCGGGCTCGGCGTGGGTGCCGTCGGCACTGCGTGAGGGGGTCCAGACCGGCGCCTGTTTGCGGCCCAGCGGGCGTTCCACGTTCTTGTCGAACCAGGTGGGGCGGCGGCGCATCGCGGCCAGCACCAACTCCACCTCACGGGCCACGACGGCCTCGCCCGCTGTGTGGTCGCCGGTGCGGGTGGCCCGCCGGTCGGCCCACGACGTGAGGGGCCACAGCGAGAACCCCGCCGTCGCTTCGGTGCCGGCCCACTCGAGGATCGCCACGGCCAGTTCGCACAGCCAGCGGTCGTGGCCGAGGGCCAGGGCGAGCCAGGCCGGCACGCGGGGGCGCTGGGCGGCGCCCAGCGCACCCCGGCGCCGGCGGTAGCCGTCCACCATGGCCGCGTGCAGGCGGGCGGTCAGCCACGCTTCGAGACTGCCGATGGGCGTGCGGCCGGCCCGGGCGAACAGGTGGTCGATCACAGCGTCGAGGTCGTGGTGGAAGCGGTCCAGGCATTCGGCGGTCAGCCCGCTCAGCCCGCGGGCGCAGCGGTAGTGGCCGCGCCGGTGCTCCAGCGGCCGGGTGACGCGTAGGAAGAGCAGCGGCAGGACGATCTCGCCGGCACCCTCCCGCAGGTAGCGCTGCCGCTCGAGGGTCGCGGTCCGGAACTCCTCAGTGAGGCGGCCCTGGCCGGCCAGCAGGCGGACCTCCAGGGACGAGCGTGAAGCGGCCACGACAACTCCTCTGATCCGATCTCGGCGTCTGCCCCAGAGCATGGGGATCGGCGGAGATCGAATACGGATGTCGCGAGCCGCTTGCGCAGAAATACGTACGCGGCCGGCGGGAGGGCCGGCCGCGTACGTACGAGGGGTCTGATCAGGACATCTGGCTGGGCCGGGGCCCCGCGTTGAGGTCGAGCACCACGCTCGGGGTGGCTGCGCCGTTGAGGAACAAGGTCACCGCGTTCTCGTCGGCGTCGTACACGGTCAGCTCGACCGGGATGCGGTTGAGCATCGCGTCGCGCACGAGGCGGGCCACCCCGTCGGCGTCCGCGTCGGCGATGCCCCATTCCCGGCCGTCGAGGATGAGCTTCTTGGTCATGCGTCTACTCCTTCGATCGAAAAGGTGAACGAGAAATCCTGGGGGTGCCGCTGGTGGCGTCCGAGGCCGAACTGTTCCTGGGCCAGCAGCGAGGTGCGGTAGAGCCCGACGCTGCGGCCGACCACGCCCAGCAGCAGCTCGTACGCCGTGTTGACGAGCATCGCCGTGGCCCCGGCCACCGCCACCGCCACCGCGGCCTGCGGCACGGGCACGGCCACGACCGCGGCCTGGAGGTCTCCGCTGGTCAGTCGCTGTTCCAGCAGCGCGCTGAGGGCCAGGCTGCCGGTGGTGTCGCGGGAGACCCACACGGCGATGTCGAGGAAGTCGACCGCGGGCCCGTGGTAGATCAGCGCGTTGTCGAGCGGCAGCCGCTCACCGTCGTGCACGTTGCTGAACCGCATCGTCTCGGCGTGGTAGGCGGGGGCGCCGCCGGTGCCGTTGGTCAGCACCATCGCGTCGACCCGGATGTCGGCGCTGCCCAGCGCCCGGTTGCGGTGCACGATCAGCTCGCCGATGCGCACGGCGACCCGGCCCGGGGCCGCGCCGCGCGCCGACAGCAGCCGTACGGGCTGTTGGGGCCGGTCGTCGACGAGGAACGGCGCGGTCTCGGCTCGGGGTGGCGGGGTCGGGCTGACCACGAAGTCGATGGGCACGACGGCGTAGCGGACCCGGGACGCGGTGGCGTCGCCGATCTCGCGGGTGGCGCCGGTGGCGATCTGGCCGAGCACCCGTTCCAGCGGGGACTCCGGGGCGGCGGCCGAGCGTACGCCCTGCTGGCGCAGCACCCCCACGTCGACCGGCCCGTCGCTGATCAGCACCAGCACCGTCTCGGGCCGGGGGACGTCCTTCCCGATGCCGTCGGGCCAGGTCACGCTGACTCCGGTGAGCACTTGCCGGTCGTCGTCCCACCCGTACGTGTAGGTCTCGCCCGCGGCCAGCCGGATGCCGCCGGGGTCGGCCGCGGTGAGCGGTTCGATCCGCGCGGCGATGCCGACGTCGAGCAGCGAGACGAACATCGCCCGGTCGCCGGCGTTGCGCAGCCGGATGTAGATGCGCTCGTCGTCGTCCGCGAACAGCAGCGACCCGGCCGGCTGAAGCGGCTCCTCGCGCCCGTCGCGCACCCGCCCCCACTCGACCCGCACGTCGTGCGTCAGCGGTTTCCCGGGGTCACCGGCGAGCCGCCGTACGGCGGTGGCCTGGGCGATGCGCTGCAGGTTACCCATGATCGTGCTGATCCCGACCGCGGTCGCGGGGTAGGGCTGGTGCAGCGGGCCCACTTTGTCGTGCACCACCAGGCGGCCCTGCTCGTCGGCGACCACGGCGACCTCCGCCGCGGGGTCGGGCCGCAGCAGCGGGCGCAGGTCGATGGCCCGGGTCAGTTCGGCGGCCGCCGGGTGGCCGAGGGGCAGCCGCACCGGCAGCGCGGAGGCGGCGGCCCGGGTGCGGTGCGCGCGGGCGTCGGCGGGCAGGTCCCGGTCGGGGTGGGCCGGCTGCAGGCGCGCGGTCGCCGAGGTCGGCTGGACGCTGGTCACCGTGGCGGTGCCGAGCGCGGGCCCGTCTTGCGGTCCCGTCGCCGCGGCCGGCATGATCGTGAACTCGTCGTGCGGCTCGACCCCGAGCAGTGGCGCGCCGAGCAGCTGGATCCGGTCGGGGGTCACGGCCACCACGGGCAGCGAGCTGAGCACGTCGAGGTCGGCCGTCTCGAACAGGGCCCGCGCCGACGGGCCCTCCGCCTCGGGCCGCTGCACCGGTTGCAAGTCCTGCACCTCCCGGCGGACCGCGTCGATCAGGGTGGACCAGCTCACCCGCAGACCCTGGTGGCCGCGCAGGGCCCGGGTCAGCGCGTCGGTGAGCAGCCCCATCTCGACGCCGTCGCGGTTGGTGGTCTCCCAGGCCGACTCGGACGGCGAGCAGGCCACCACCCGTACGGCGTAGGGGTTGCTGATCAACGACCGCGGGTCGCTTCGCAGACCGGCCACCACGCGGGCGTTGTGCTGCCGGACCTTGTCGTAGCCGAGTTGGCCCTCCGGCGACCGCAGCAGCGCCTTGACCCGCATCTCGGTCTGCCGTGACATGTGCGCGGCGTGGCAGCAGTCGAGCACAACTGTGGCGTTGCCCGCCACCTCGGTCAGCCGGGCCAGCCGGATCGACAGTTCGACGCCGGTGATGCCCCGGAAGTCGCCGGTGTCGTCGAAGTCGTCGGGCACGATGAACGGCAGGCCGGGCCCGTCCTCGGCCCGGGCCCGCCCGCCGTGCCCGCTGTAGTAGAGGACGAACGCGTCGTCCGGGCGGGCGTCCACGATGAGTTTCTCGTACGCGTCGAGGACGGCCTCGCGGGTGGCGGCCGGCGTGACCAGCCGCGTGACGTGGAACCCCCGCGGTTCCAGGGCCGCGGCCATCGCCTCGACGTCGTTGAGCACACCGGCCAGGCCGTTCGTCTGGGAGCCGATCAGGAGGGCTTTTCGCGTCATGCCTGCCTCTGACGGACGGGACGGCCTACGGGAAGAGGTTGTCCGCGCGCGCCTTGGCCATGGCCTGTGCCTGGCTGTGGACATCCATCTTCTGGTAGACGCGGCGGATCTGGGTTTCCGAGGTGCGCTGGGAGACCCCGCGGGCCCGGGCGATCCCGGCCGCGTCGGCGCCGTCGTAGAGCAGCCGCAGGGTCTCGAACTCGGCCTCGGTCAGCCCGTAGGGCCGGTCGGCCAAGTCGAGGCGGAACTCCCGGGCCAGCCGCACCACGTCGGCCAGCAGGGGCTCCGCGCCCAGCCGGGTGGCCTCCCGGTGCGCCGCCAGCAGCGGCTCGCGGGTGCCGCCGGTGGCCGCGGCCTGGCGCAGGCGGGCGTAGGCGGCCTCGTAGGGCCGGTCCAGCCGGTCCCAGCCCTCGGCCACCTGCTGCCACATCAGGGCCGTGCCGGTGCCCCGCAGCCGTTGCCGTTCGGCCTGGCACAGCCGGACGAGCTGGTCGGTCTCCGGCGTGGACTCGGCCGGCCGGGCCTCGAAACCCTCACGGGCCAGCTGATCCCCGACCTGCATGGCCAGCTTGCGGTCGCTGCGGGCGAGGTCGGCCGCGCAGCGCAGGCCCACCGCGCACAGCCGCAGCCGTTCCAGGCTGTTCTCCCCGTCGTGCAGGGCGGCTACGCCCCGCGCGACCTCGCGTCCGGCCTCGGGCAGGTCGCCGGAGCCGAGCGCGAGCAGGGCCCGGATGGTGTGCAGCGGGCCCAGGAACCGGGGGTCGCCGTTCTCCACCGTCTCGATCGAGGCCAGCAGCTCACGGGCCCGGTCGTAGTCGCCGCGGGCCACCTTGACCTCGGCCAGGGTCAGCCGCGGATAGACGCTCTCGGCGGGCGACCGGTCCAGCAGCATCTCGGCCAGGATCGTCTCCGCGGCGTCCCATTCGCCCAGCATGACCAGGGCTACGCCGGCGTTGTTGGCCAGGATCATGGCCTGGGTGGTGTTGCCGAGTTCGAGCTTGCGCGCCTCGGCCAGGCCGGTCTGTGACGCCTCGGCCGCTTCCCGCAGGTCGCCGGCGGTCTCCAGGATGAGGCCCAGGTTGGCGTAGGCCCGCAGCAGGTCCTCCAGGTGGTTCTCGGCGCGGGCGATCGTGATGGCCTGGTTGAGCCGTTCGACGCCCTCGCCGACGTTGCCCAGCATGCCGTGCGCGAGCCCGGAGACGTTGCGGGCCCGGCCCTCCTCGGCCCGCGCCCCCGCCTCGATCGCCACCCGCAACGCGCCTTCGGCCGTCTCCTTGCCCTCGGCGTACTTCCCGGCGTGCAGCTGGGCCAGCGCCACAGCCGCCAGGACCCGTGCCTTGACGGCCGACGCCGGTGACCCGTCGAGCAGCCCGGCCGCCGCGCGGTAGACCAGCTCCGCCTCCTGGCGGCGGCCCGTCTCCCACAGATAGGTGGCCTGCCGCTCCATCAGGTCGGGCCGGTCGGGGCCGGCCTCGGCGATGGCCGCCTCGATGCGGTTCAGGGCCCGGTCGGCGCCACCCGACCAGCGGGCCGCCTCGGCCGCCGCGACCAGCAGCCGTACGCGGGGCACGCCCGGATCGGCGACCCGTGACCACAGCGTGAGGGCCCGGTCGAACTGCACCTCGGCCGACGTGAAGGCGAAGGTGCGCATGGCCTCGTCGCCCGCCCGCACGGCCGACGCGAACGCCTCCGGCCAGCTGCCCGCCTGATACCAGTGGAGGGCCAGTTCGGCCGCTGCCGACCCTTCGGCCAGGCTCAGGCTCGCGTCGCCGGACAGCGCGCGGGCCATCGCGGTGTGCAGGTCGACACGGATGTCGCGGACGGTCGCGGTGTAGACGGCCTCGCGCAACAGCGCGTGCCGGAAGCGGTACGTGTCCTCGTCGCGTCCGGTGATCAGCATCTGCCGGTTGAAGCACTCCTGCACCGACGCGCCCAGCGCGTCCGGCTCCAGCTTGCTGACCAGGCGCAGCAGTCGCCGGCTAACCGTGCGGCCGGCCACCGCGGCGGCCCGCAGCACCCGCAGCGCGTCGGCGCTGAGATCGTTGACCCGGGCCAGCAGCACCGACTGCAGGTCGGCCGACAACTGCACGCTCTCGGGGCTGCTCAGCGCGCCCGACGCGATCAGCTGCTCGGCGTAGAAGGGGTTGCCTTCCGACCATTTGCGGCACCGTTCGATCAGCGCCGGGTCCAGCCCGTCGTCGAGCAGCGCGCGCACCTCGGCCAGGGTGAACGGGCCGAGTTCGGCGCGCTCGACCCGCCGGGTGAAGTTCGCGCTGGCCAGCAGCTGCCCCAGCGGGTCGGCGGGGCCTGGACCGGCCGTGCGGTGGCTGCACACCAGCAGCAGGCGGCGCCCCTCGGCCCGGGCCTGGGCCAGGTGCCGCACGAGATCGAGGGTGGACGGGTCGGCCCAGTGCAGGTCCTCGATGATGAGCACGAGCGGCTCGCCCACGGCCTCCAGCATCCGCCGCACGTTGACGAACACCTGTTGCGGGCCGGAGATGTGGTCGCCGCGGTCGAAGAAGCCGGTCAACCGGCGGTAGGCCTCGTCGCCGGTCCCGAACTCGCGGCTGTAGTCCTCCAGGATCTCCAGCAACGGCCCGTACGGCATGGGGTCACCGAAGTGCTCCTCGCACGCGCCGGTCAGCACCCGCGCCCCCGCCTCGCGCGCGTCGGCCGCGAACCGGCTCAGCAGCCGGCTCTTGCCGATGCCGGCGTCCCCGCCGATCAGCACCGTGGCGGCCGCGCCCTGCCGCACCCGGTCGAGGCGCTCGGCCAGCATCTTCAGCTCGGCCCCGCGGCCGACGAAGTCAGCCGGGTCCGGTGATCGGTCGGGCATGGACACACGATGGCGCAATCGGCGCGCCGCCTGAACCACCGCTCAGCCGACGGCCGGACCGCCCTCGGTCACCGGATCTGTCGCTTCGGGCGATGCGTTCCGCTTACGGAGGCGCCCCGGCCCCTGGCGGAGGAACCGGGGCGCCGGCTCACGTCAGCCCTTGATGCCGTGGACCGGGGGCACGGTCAGGGTGCGCTTGTCGGGGGTGCCGCCGAGGATGATCTGCCGCAGCGACGAGTTGTTGGTGGTGTCCAGCTCGGCCAGCTTGTTCTCCGGGTTGGCCAGCGTCTGGATGTAGTAGGTGCCGTTGGGCAGGTCGGTGATCTCGAACGACTGACCCGGCCGGTACTGGCTGTAGGTGTCGCCGTTGCCGATGTCGAGGACCTCCCGTACGGCGATCACGGTGTTGGCGCCGCACGACGTCGACAGGTCGGTGTTCTCCGGCCGCCACTTGGCGTTCGGGATCGTGAAGTCGACCGCGTCGGTGTTGGCCAGGCAGAACGCTTCCTTGCCGCTGCGCACGGCCAGCTTCTGGGTCGAGTCGAGCAGGTTGTACTGCGCGAAGTCGGTGAAGTGCCAGTGCAGGTGGCCCTCCCGCGGGTCCCACTCCATCGTGCCCGCCGGCCGGCTGCCCACCTGGTTGCCCTTGGCGTCGAAGAAGTACTGGTACGCGTCCATCAGATCGGTTCCCGTACGGCGGAAACCGTCGACCAGCAGCGGCGACGTGCCCGCGTTCCAGACCGTGGCGCCGAAGTTCACGTACGTCTTGCCGTCCTCGGTGGACAGCGAGATCTCCCACGCCGGCAGCGACCGCAGGTCGGGGCGCGGACCACCCTTCGGGGTCGCCTTGAGCGGCGTCGGGCGCTTCGCGGGCGCGCGCAGCTCGGGCACGTACGCGGAGACCTGCCGCTTGGCGTCGCCCTCGGCGGTGTGGATCGAGTGCTCGTCCGGCTTCTCGACCGCGGCCACCCGGGCGTCGGCCGCCTTCGCGCGGGCCAGGCCGGCCCGGTCGGTCTCGGCGTCCACCACTGACACCTCGACCTTGGCGGTGGCCTGGTTCTGGGGGATGCCGAACAGCTCCCGGTAGACCGGGTTGACGGTGGCGGTGGCGGTGTACTCGCCGACCGGCAGGTCGAACTCCTGTCCGTCGGCGAGCCGCGGCTGGTCGGCGACGGCGGCGTCCCAGCCCGCCTGCACGCCCCAGACGGCGCCCAGCGTGAACGGGTTGTAGTCACCGCAGCTGGTCGGGTACGGGTTCGCCGCGGGGGCGTCGGGCCGGGTGCGCCCGGACGACCACGTGTTGCCGCAGAAGGAGGTCTTGTACTCGGTGACCACCCGGCCCGCCTGGTCGGCGATGCTGATGGTGGTGAAGTCCTTGAGGCCGGAGAAGTCGGTGACCATCCCGGCCGGCAGCGCGACCTTCGTCTTCTTGCCGTTCTTGACCACGGTCCGCTCGGCCACGATCGGCTTGTCGTAGCCGGTGCGCTTGGCCCAGATCTCCAGCGGGTCCTTGCCCGCGATCACGTGCAGGCCCAGGTCGAACGAGAAGTAGATCTCGCCGTCGTAGTTGTACCGCTCGGCGGTCACCTTGGAAGTGGCGGCGACGAACGACAGCGTGGGCGGAGTGGCTGCGGCCTGGGCCACGCTCACTCCGGCCGCGGTCAGCCCGAGCGCCACGGCCACCGCGCCGTACGTCATCAGGCGGGAGCGGCGGCGTCGCTTCTTCAGCGGATCCGTCATGGGGTCCTTCCGGTCGGGCGGCCACCGGTGGAGCGGCCGCTGCCGACACATCTAAGAGTCGAGATGTATGGATCCTGTGAGGTTTCTGTGCGATGGCACGAACCCGGGAGAAGTTCCCACCTCCGGCCGAGACGGTCACCGCCGAAAAATCAGCCGAAAGTCAGATGCGCCGACTGCCTGATGCGTGGACGGCTTGACCTTGATCACCTATCGGTACGGTCGCCTATAGGGAGGGAACGCAATGGAATAGCATGTCCTGACTCACGCGGGGATTTGGGGAGAGACGCATGAACCTGGCCAAGCATGCCCGGCTGGCGGCCGTGGCGCTGCTCGCGATCGGCGCCGTCGCGGGCTGCGCCAAGGACGACACGAGCACCACCACCGAGGGTGGCGTCAAGCTGATCAAGTCGGGCGCGCTCGTCACCTGCACCCACCTGCCGTACGCGCCGTTCCAGTCCAAGGACGCCGCCGGCAAGGTGGTCGGGTTCGACGTCGCGCTGATCGACCTGGTCGCCAAGAAGCTCAGCGTCACGCAGGAAATCGTGGACACCCCGTTCGAGGGCATCAAGTCGGGCGCCGACCTCAACTCCGGCAAGTGCGACGTGGCCGCGGCCGGCATGACCATCACCGACGAGCGCAAGCAGGTGCTCGACTTCTCCGACCCGTACTTCGACGCCACCCAGGCCCTCAACACGCTGCCCGGCAAAGAGGTCAAGACGCTGGAGGAGCTCAAGGGCAAGCGGATCGGCGTGCAGGGCGGCACCACCGGCGACGACTACATCAAGGCGCAGGTCAAGGAGAAGAGCCTGGACCTCGAGGTGGTGGCCTACAAGGACCTGGCCGCGCTGCAGCAGGCGCTGGCCACCAACCAGGTGGCGGCGGCGGTCGGCGACCTGCCGGTGTGGAACGACTACATCAAGGCCAACCCGGGCAAGGCGGTCGTCACGGCCGGCTTCGACACCGGCGAGCAGTACGGTTTCGCCGTCAAGAAGGGCAACGCCGAGCTGCTCAAGGCGGTCAACGACGCCATCTCGGCGTCGCGCACCGACGGCACGTACGACAAGATCTACGCGGAGTGGATCGGCGAGAAGCCGGCCGCGTAACACATGAAACTGACCCCACGGCGCCGGCGACGCCTCTTGCGCGTCGCCGGCTATGTCGTCTTCGCCCTGGTCATCGTCGGCGTGGTCGCGGCCGCCGACTGGGGCCGGCTGTCCGACGCGTTCTTCCGGTCCGACGTCGCCCGGAGCATGTTCCCCGAGGCGATCACTGTCGCGTTGCGCAACACGATCGCGTACACGCTGCTCGCCTTCGCCTTCGGCCTGACCGTGGGGCTGGCCCTGGCCCTGATGCGGTTGTCGTCGATCCTGCCGTACCGCTGGTTCGCCACCGCTTACATCGAGCTCTTCCGCGGCCTGCCCGCCCTGCTGGTGCTGTTCATGGTCGGCTACGGCGTGCCGCTGGCCTTTCCCGACCGTGAGATCCCGGGTGGCGTCTACGGCTCGGTCACCGTCGGGCTGGGCCTGACCGCGGCCGCCTACATGGCCGAGACCCTGCGCGCGGGCATCCAAGCCGTCCCCAAGGGTCAGCTCGAGGCCGCCCGGACGCTGGGCATGTCGCACGCGCGGGCGATGGTCTCGATCGTGCTGCCGCAGGCGTTCCGCATCGTGATCCCGCCGTTGACCAACGAGATCATCCTGCTCACCAAGGACACTTCCCTCGTGTACGTCCTGGGGGTCACGTCGTCGACGATCGAGCTCACCAAGTTCGCCGGCGACGCGCTCAACCAGCGGGTCAACCCGACCCCGCTGGTCGTGGCCGGGCTGCTCTACCTGGTCATCACGCTTCCGCTGTCCCAGGTCGTGCGGGGGCTGGAACGCCGGGCGGCGAGGGAGAGGTGACCGGCATGTCCACGATCGAGATCGACGGTCTGCGCAAGTCGTTCGGCCGGCTGGAGGTGCTGCGCGGCATCGACCTGTCCGTCGAGCCGGGCGAGGTGGTCTGCGTGATCGGCCCGTCCGGTTCCGGCAAGTCGACCCTGCTGCGCTGCGTCAATCTGCTGGAGGTGCCCACCTCGGGCAGGATCCGGGTGGCCGGGGCGGAGGTGACCGACCCCGACGTCGACATCGACGCCGTCCGGCGCGGCATCGGCATGGTGTTCCAGCAGTTCAACCTGTTCGGCCATCTGACCGTACGGGAGAACGTGACGATCGCGCAGCGCCGCGTGCTCAAGCGCGGCCGGGCCGAGGCCGACCGGATCGCGTCGGAGAACCTGGAGCGGGTCGGGCTGTCCGAGAAGGCCGACGCCTATCCGGCCCAGCTCTCCGGTGGTCAGCAGCAGCGCGTCGCGATCGCCCGCGCGCTGGCCATGGATCCGCGGCTGATGCTGTTCGACGAGCCGACCAGCGCGCTCGACCCGGAACTGGTGGGCGAGGTGCTCGCGGTGATGCGGGGCCTGGCCGCCGACGGCATGACCATGCTGGTGGTCACGCACGAGATGGCGTTCGCGCGGGAGGTCGCCTCGCGGGTGGTCTTCATGGACGCCGGCGTGATCGTCGAGCAGGGCCCGCCGGCCCAGGTGTTCGGCCGCCCCCGCGAGGAGCGCACCCGCGAGTTCCTGCACCGCGTGCTCGAACCGACCCGGGTCAGCGAGACGGAGATCGGCGCCCACCCCAAGGACTGAGCGCCGGATCCGCCGTACGAGCCAGCTCGTCCCGGGCTTGACCTTGACACTGTGACAAGGTCTTCACTGGGGTGCTGGAGGTGGTTCCCATGACCCTTGTCTCTGCGCTGAGCGCCCAGGAGTCGTCCGTGCGGCTGCAAGCGGCCCTGGCCGTCGGCACCAGGGCCGACCCCGGGCTGCTGGAGGCGCTGGTGGCCCGGTGCGCCGTCGAGCCCGACTTCTTCGTGCGCGACATGCTGACCTGGGCCCTGACCCGGCTGCCGGCCGAGCTCACCGTGCCCCGGCTGGTCGCCGAGCTCGGTTCGTCCGTCGCGCAGGCCCGCAGCCAGGCGTTGCATACGCTGTCCAAGGTCGGTGACGGCCGGGCCTGGCCCGCGCTCACCCCGTCTCTGCTGCGCGACCCCGATGACGAGGTGGCCCGGGCGGCGTGGCGCACGGCGGTCGCGCTCGTGCCCGACGGCGAACAGGAGGGGCTGGCGGTGGAACTGGCGGCACAACTCGGCCGGGGCGACCGGAACGTGCAGCTCAGCCTGAGCCGCGCGCTGGTCGCGCTGGGCGGCGAGGTCGTTGTGCCGGTGCTGCGGCGGGTCCGGGCCGACCCCGGGATGCAGGCGCACGCTCGCGCCACCGAGATGCTGCTGCGCGACCCCGAGGCGGGCTTCGACGCCGCGATCGAGGAGGCCAAGCGGATCGTCGCGCTGGGCCCGCAGCATGCTGATCGGTGAGGTCGCCCGCCGCTCCGGGGTGAGCACGCGGATGCTGCGGCACTACGACCGGCTCGGGCTGGTGCGCCCGACCGGTCGCACCGTGGGCAACTACCGCGAGTACTCCGGGGAGGACATCCGCCGGATCTTCCACGTGGAGAGCCTGCGGTCGCTGGGGTTGTCGCTCAAGCAGATCGCCCGGGCGCTGGAGGATCCCGGGTTCACCCCGGCCGCGCTGGTCGGTGACCTGATCCGCTGGACGCAGGAACGGCTCGACCGCGAGCAGGAGCTGCTGCAGCGGCTGCGCGCGGTCGACGCCACGCGGCCCGAGGGCTGGCCCGATGTGCTCCGCATCGTCGAGCTCATGCACGGGCTGGGCTCGTCCGACGCGGCCCGTCGCCAGCAGGCCGTGCTGGCCCCGGCCGAGGACGTGCCGGTGCCGGTCGAGTTGCTGGCCGGGGCGGTGCTGACCGAGTCCGACCCCAACGTGGCGGGCGCACTGCGCTGGGCGTTGGCCCGGGCCGGGGCGGACGGGCTGCCGTCGGTGGCCGCGGGCGTCCGGTCCGGCCACGTCGACGTGCGGCGGCGCGCGGTGCTCGCGGTGGCCGGTCTGCCCGGCGACGAGGCCACGGCCGTGCTGGCCGACGCCCTGGGTGACGACGATTCCCTCGTACGGGGAAACGCCGCTCTGGCTCTGGCCCCGCGTGGAGTGGCGGCGGCCGTCCCCGTGCTCGTGACGATGATCGTCGAAGGGGTGAAGGACGTCGACGCGGCCGAGGCGCTGGCGATCCTGGCCCGTGAGCACGGCCACGCCGGCGAGATCGTCGACGCGCTGACCGCCGAGTTGGAGGCGGACGCCCCGGTGCGGATCCGGCTGGCTCAGGCGCTGGTCGAGATCCCCGGCACCGAGGACCTGCTGCGGCGGCTGGCCCGCGACGAGGACAACTCGGTGGCCCTGATCGCCACGGCCTTCCTCACGATGCCCCCGCGTTGACCCGGCACGCCGCTGCCCGGTCGTACCCGGCCGCGCGTGACCTGCTGCTGCTCAACAAAAGACCTGGTGAGAGAACCTCTTCGGGCGGTGTAGCCGCGCTGCGGCCGGGTAGCCGGGGCGGGTCGGAAACGAGTTACGGAGGACCCCTTGGCGAAAGACACCTTGTCCCGTTCGTTGCACGACGTCGGCCTGGCCGCCTGGTTCGGTGGCACCCTGGCCAACGCCGTCGCCCTCAACCCGGCGTCCGCGGAGGCGGACACCGCGAACGGCAGCGGACGTGTGGCGAACACGGGCTGGAACAAGTGGACGCCGGTCAACGCGGCGGCGATCGGCGCGCACCTGGTCGGCAGCGTCGGCGAGCTCGTCGGCAATCGGTCACGGCTGGCGGTGCAGAGCGGGGCCGGTTCGACCGCGCTGGCCAAGACGGGCCTGACCGCGGCGGCGCTGGCCGTGACCGGGTACAGCCGGCTGCTCGGTCGTAAGGTGGCCGAGCAGGAGTCGGTGCCCGTGCTGGCCGGCACCGAACCCGCCGCCAGCACTCCGGAGAAGGTCTCGAAGGCGCAGCGGCAGCTTTCCGCGTTGCAGTGGGTGGTCCCGGTGCTGACGGGCGCGCTGATCGTCGTCAGTTCGCTGGCCGGCGAGCAGCAACGGGCGAGCGAGGTCAAGAAGGGCTTCCTGGCCCGGCTGACCGGCTGACCACGACGGCTCTCCCTCCGGGCGGCCACTCGGGACCGCAGCCGGCCGAGTTCTGCTGCGGCCCGGGTGCCCGGTTCGGCCCGGCTGGTCGTCGCGGCGGGTTCCCCCGTCGTGCTCAGCAACTCACGCGGCCCGGAGACCCTGGCCGAGCTGGTCGAGGAGCTGAGCCCGCCGGCCCGGGCAGCCACATTCGGGCTGACTGGGTGGGTGCGGCACACCCTGAACGGCGGGCGCGAGCGAACCTAGCGTGGGGGCATGCGCAAATTCCTGATCACGTCCCTGCTGCTCGCGACCGCCGGGGTGCTGGCCGCGAGCAAGACCGCACCGGCCGGCCGGACCCACCCGTACGTGGGGATGTGGGTCACCGCCGACAACCACATCAGGCAGGAGCTGCTGCCGGACAACCGCTACGACGAGGCCCGCGGCACCAGGGCCAGCGCCTACACGGGCCGCTACGAGGTGAACGGCAACCACATCGACTACTGGGACGACTCCGGCTTCACCGCCGACGGCCGCTTCGAGGGCGACGTTCTCCATCACGGCGGTTACCTGTTCTACCGCGAGGGAAGCGAGGCCCATCGAAACGCGGTCAGTGGGGCCGCCGGAAGCCCCGGCACGGCGTCAGCAGAGTCCTCACGGTAGACCGTCTCCTAGCAGCCACCCGCACGACGGATCGGGCGATCTGCGAGCCACGGGGTGACAGCCGGACAGTGTGTCGTTGCGGCTGTCACCCCGCGGCGGTCAGCTGGTCGGGGGAGCGGCGGTGTAGACGGCGGGGTCGCCCTGTTTGAGCCAGATCTGCGGGTTGTCGATCGGGGTGAAGGTGCGGTCGCCGCCCGGTTCGCGGGTTGCCGGGACGGTGTCGCCGTTGGGCAGGTGCATGATGAAGTTGACCGGCTTGGTGTCGTCGGCCAGCGGGATCTCGTAGGTGGCCCAGCCGCCCTCGACGCGGGTGACCGGCCACGGCTTGTCCCACGCGATCTGGGCCTGCACGGCCGGGTCGACGGCGTCGCCCCACAGGTGCAGGCCCCAGCCGGTGTAGTCGCCGGCCGGGCGGTAGTAGTGCACCGTGGCCGTGGTCAGCGGGGGACCGGCGTAGCGGACCGTGCGGATCGGGCTCACCACTTCGGGGTCGCTGAGCACGGCCCGGTAGCGGATCTGGGTGCCCGCGGCCAGGTTGAGCGGGGCCAGGTCGTCGAACACCGTGTACGCCGGGGACGATTCGTCGCGGCCGATGGTCGTCCAGGCGCCGCCGGCGATGCTGCGCTGGAAGCGGACCACGTGGCCGGCCCGCTCGGGGTCGGCCACCGCCCGCACTTCGATCCGGCCGCGCACGTTGGCGTTCTCGGCCGGGGCCTCGATGGTCAGCGACGGCGCCGGCACGCGGGCGTCGCGGGCCGAGCTGGCGCGGGAGTGCCCGGCGTTGTCGAGCACGACGGCCTTGTACTCCACCCGCGTTCCGGCGCGCAGACCGGAGACGTCGTGGAACACCCGGTAGGGCGCGTTGTCGTCGGTGCCGATCGGCGTCCAACCACCCTTCCCCGTACGGGCGTAGAACGTGACCTCGGCGAACGAGGCGTTCGAAAGCGTGGCCGAGACCTGCATGCGGCCCCGCGACTCGGCCGAGGGAGCCGGCGCGGCCAGCGACACGCCCGGGGCGGCCGGCGAGGCGGGGATCCGGCCCGCCGAGGCGTAGACGACGGCCGACAACGGCGGCACGGTCACGGTGAGCGTGCGGTCGGCGGCCGATGTGGCCGTGGCCGGCCCGGTGCCGTAGATGCGAGAGAAGCTTCCCCGGGCGATGTAGGTGGGTACGGCCGCTGTCTGAGCCGACGTGCTGTTGTTCAGGGCGACCACGAACTCGCGCTGGCCGGTGCGCGAGAACGCGTAGATGCCGGGACCGGAGGCGGCGTACCGGTGCTGATGCGCGCCGTCCCGCAGCGTCGGATATCGGGAGGTCAGCGCGGCCAGGGCGGAGATCCCCGCGTACAGGGGATGGCCGGTGACGAAGTTGTCCTGACTGTGCGTGGCCGCGGTGCCGATCAGGTCGTCGTCCAGATACTCCGGCACGCGGCTGGCGAACATGGTCTGGCGGGCGTCCTGGTCGCCGCCGGGGCCGGTGAAGCCCTGCTCGTCGCCGTAGTAGACGACCGGGTTGCCGCGTGCGAAGTACATCAGCTCGTGGGCGAGCCGGTCGCGGGCCAGCCACACGGCGTCACCGGCGCCCGGGTTGTCGGCCTGCACGAAGCTGCCGATCCGGCCCATGTCGTGGTTACCGAGGAACGTGGGCAGCTGGTAGACGTTGGAGTCGGCGTCGGTGTACCAGTCGTCGCCGGCGAAGAACTGCCCCAGCGCGGCCGCCGACTGTCCCTTGGAGGCGTAGTTGCGGGCCGCTTCCTGGAACGGGAAGTCGAGCACCGCCTGCATCTTGTTGCGGGTGGTGAACTGCGACGTGTAGCTCTTCGAGGTGTCGAAGACCTCGCCGAACATGAAGAACTCGGATTTGCCCTGCTGACGGGCGTAGGACAGCACCTCCGGCCCGAACTTCTGCCAGAACTCGTCGTTGACGTGCTTCATGGTGTCGATCCGGAAGCCGTCGACGCCGAAGTCACCGATCCACCGCTTGTAGACGTCGATCATGCCGTTGACGACGCGCGGGTGTTCGGTGAACAGGTCGTCCAGGCCGAAGAAGTCGCCGTACAGCGAGTTCTCGCCGGCGAACGTGGTGTCACCCCGGTTGTGGTAGAGCGTGGTGTCGTTGAGCCAGGCCGGCACCTTGAGGTTCTTCTCGGCCTCGTCCAGCACCGGCCGGTACGGGAACGACACGGCCGGGTCGAGCTTCGGGAAGGTTGCCTTGCCCGCGTAGTCGCGGTCGTCGAACGGGCGCCCCGAGGCCGTCTTGTACGGCGCGACGTCCTTGGCGACGTACGGCTGACGCGCCCCCGACTCGTAGCCGATGACGTCGGCGGTGTGGTTGGTGATGATGTCGAAGTAGACCTTCATTCCCCGCTGGTGGGCCGCGTCGATCAGCGACTTGAGCTCGGCGTTGCTGCCCAGGTGGGGGTCGATCTGGGTGAAGTCGGTGATCCAGTAGCCGTGGTAGCCGGCCGACGGGCCGTCCTCCAGCTGCACGGCTTTGTTCTTGAAGCTGGGCGTGAGCCAGATCGACGTCGTGCCCAGGCCTTTGATGTAGTCGATGCGGCGCAGCAGCCCGGCCAGGTCGCCGCCGTTGTAGAAACCCTTCTTGGCCGGGTCGAACCCCGAGACCAGCGGGTCGGCGCCGAGGCCGCCCTGGTCGTTAGCGGTGTTGCCGTTGTCGAAGCGGTCGGCCATGACGAAGTAGAAGTTCTCGTCGGTGACCGGGGCCCGCAGGGAGTGCCGGCCGGGCAGCCCGCCACCGGACGCGGCGGCGGGCGCGCTGATCATCCCGCCGGCCAGCACGGCCACGAGAGCTGAGGAAAGTCTTCTGAACATCAATTCTCCTGGGAGAGCAGGATCTCACCGAGGGCGGTGAGCAGGGTGTCGTCCAGGTCGAAGGACTGCAGGACCGTCAGCGGCCGGGCCGACTCGACGGCCTCGAGCACCCGGGTCTTGGTCGCGTACTCGATCTGCGCCCGGTCGAGCAGCGCGAAGATCAACCCGCGGACGTCGTTGCGGCGCAGGCCGGGCCGGGCGCCGACGGTGATGCGTAACGTGGCCGTAGCAGGCACGTCTCGTACCGTAATCGATGTTCGAGTTTCACCGCGGTGAATCTCCGCCGGGACTGGCAGGTCGTCCACGGTCGCCACCGGATCGACGCCGGTGAGTGCCGGAAAGGTGGTTGTCCAGGTGCGGCCGGCCGGTCCGGGCCCGGCCGCGAACTCCCCGGCGTCCTGCCGCCAGCGCAGCGGCGTCACGCCCGAGTCCTCGATCAGGTCGAACGAGCCGTCCGCACCCGCCACGACCAGCACCTCGAGGTGTGCGGGCTCGACCGGGTCGTTGCCCGGCCCGGCCTCGCCGTCCAGCGGCACGATGGCCCCGCTCGTGGCCAGCACGGGGATGGTGCTCAGGTCGCGGTGCAGATAGAGGGTGCGGTCGCCGTCGTAGACGAGGTCGGTCAGCACGTCGACCCACGTGCCCGCGGGCAGCCACGCCCTGACCCGGCCCAGACCCGTGGCGCGGTCAGCGGGCGCGGTGATGGCCGCAACGACCAGCGACGAGCCGAACTGGTACTGGTTCGGAACCTCGTACGCCGCCTCGGTGGCGGGGGCCCGGTAGTACATGGGCAGCACCAGCGGCAGCCCGGCCTGCGCGTTCATCGTGTGCAGGTACGGCACGAGCCGGTGCCGCAGCCGCAGGAAGTCCGTCATGACCTCGCGCGCCGGCGACGGGAACGCCCACGGCTCCTTGTGGATGAACGGGTTGCGGGTCGAGTGCAGCCGCAGGATCGGCGAGAAGCAGCCGAACTGCACCCACCGCGTGGCCAGCTCGTCGTCGCGGACGCCGTCCAGGTGCCCGCCGATGTCGTGACTCCACCAGCCGTACCCGATGTTGGCCGCGGTCGCCGTGAAGTGGGGCTGGAAGGCGAGCGAGGCCCACGAGATGACGGCGTCGCCGGAGAAACCCACCGGGTAGCGGTGACTGCCCGGCCCGGCGTACCGGGAGAAGGTCAGCGACCCGTTGTCGAGGAAGTGGAAGTGGTTGAGCATCCACAGCGGGTCGATGCCGGCCACCCGCGAGTGCGGCCCGGACTGCCAGTCCAGCCACCAGAAGTCGACCCCGTCGGCCTCCAGCCCGCGGTGCAGCACCTCGAAGTAGGCGGTCAGGAAGCGCCGGTCGGTGACGTCGAAGGCGATCGGCTCGCCCGTGGACGGGTCCCGGCCGAGTGCCGCGGCCATGGCCGGATAGGCGTCCTCGTACGCCCGTACGCCGTCGGCCGGATGCACGTTGAGCGTGACGCGCAACCCCCGGTCGTGCACCCGCTCGAGGAACTCCGCGGGCTCGGGGAACAGCGAGCGGTTCCAGGTGTAGCCCGTCCAGCCGCTGCCGTACCGGGGGTCCACGTCGGTCAGGTGCCAGTCCATGTCGATCACGCCGACCGAGAACGGCAGCCCCTCGTCGCGGAACCGGTCGAGCAGGGCCAGGTATTCCTGGTCGGAGTAGGCGTGGAACCGGCTCCACCAGTTGCCCAGCGCCCACCGGGGCACGACCGGTTGCGGCCCGGAGACGGCGTAGAACGCCCGCAGTGCCTCCGCGTAGTCGTGACCGTACGCGAACACGTACAGGTCGATGCGGTTGACGTTGTCGGCGCTGACCCAGCCCTCGGCGTCGAAGAGGAACGACCGCGAGTCGTCGACCACCGCATAGCCCGTACGCGAGACGACTCCCGGTTCGAGGGGGATCGCCCCGTCCGCGTTGTCCAGGGTGCGGGCCGTACCTCCGAGGTCCTCCGGGGCCTGCCCGTAGCGCCAGACCGAGTGGTAGTTGCTGATGCCGCCGCCCACCGCCAGGCTCAGCCCGCTGGTGGTGAACGGCCCCCGGTCGTACGTGAGCCGGAAGCGCGACGTGACCACCTCGAGCTCGTGCTCGCCGTCGAGCACCCGGAACTCGGGCACGGGCAGCTCGCGGTGGACGGCGAACGTGGACGCGCGGTCCTCGAAGACACCGTCGCCGGCGTATTCGAGGCGGACCAGGCCGTCGGTCAGCACGGTGATCCGGTAACGATCACCCTGGACCACGGCCCGCGGGTCGGCTACGGGACGCATCACCGGACCGCCGGCAAGCCGCCGGCCGACCTCGCGCCACCGACGAACTGTCACGTCGGTTCACCTCCTCGAGACTCTGGGCGCCTTGAACAGCGCCGCCGCCGGCACGCCGGCTGATCGAAAGATGTGACCAGCATCGGTGCCACGGCCACGAGCAGCAACGGGAAGGTGAGGCGGTGGGCGGGGAACCCGTTCGATCCTGTCGATCAGCGCGGCCGGCGTGAGCCGGTGAGGATCAGCCCCGCCGCCGGGGTCTCGGGCCAGGACGCCAGCCAGGCGGAGAAGTCCTCCGAGGACAGCGGCCGGGCGACGTAGTAGCCCTGAACCGAGTCGCAGCCCAGGTCGCGCACGTGGTCGAACTCGGCCCGGGTTTCGACGCCCTCGACCACCACGTGCAGGCCGAGGGCGTGGCCCAGCTGCTGGGCGGCCGCGATCACCGCCTGTTTGCCGCGGTGATGCGGGAGGTCGTCGACGAAACTCTTGTCGATCTTGAGCTCTTGCACCGGGAGCTCGGTCAGCCGGCTCAGCGACGACTGGCCGGTGCCGAAGTCGTCGACCGACAGGCGCACACCCAGGCCGCGCAGCGCGTGCAGGACCCGTACGCCGGCGGTGGGGTCGGCGATGAGGCCGCTCTCGGTGATCTCCAGGGTGAGGGCCGTGGCGGGCACGTCGTGGCGGCTCAGGGCCCGCTCGACCACGTCGAGGAGCACCGTGTGGTCGCTGAGCATCTGGGGTGACAGGTTGACCGCCACCGACAGCTGATGGCCGGCTCGCCGCCAGGAGGCGCACGCGGTGAGGGCCGAGTCGAGCATGTGCTCGGTCAGGGGTGCGATGAGGCCGGTGCGCTCGGCCAGCGGGATGAACTCGTCGGGGCGTACGGGACCGTCGGACCGCGACCACCGCGCTAACGCCTCGGCGCCGATCACCTGTCCGGTCGTCGCGTCGATCTTGGGCTGATAGGCCGCCTGGACGAGGTTCTGCTCGACGGCGAGGCGCAAGTCGGTCAGCAGGGCCAGCCGTCGTGGAGTGTCCTGGTCGTCCTCGGGAGCGTAGACGTGCACACCCGCACGGGCCTGCTTGGCCACGTACATCGCGACGTCGGCGCGCTGCAGCAGCCGGTCCGGGTCGGTGCCGTGCCGCGGCGCGAGGCACACCCCGATGCCGGCCTGGGTGTGCAGGGCGAGGCCGGACACCGCGGTCGGCTCCTCGAGCATCTCGTGCAGTTCGGCCGCCAGGGCCAGGACGCCCGCCTCCGAGGTCGCCGCGGTGATCAGGCCGAACTCGTCGCCGCCGAGCCGGGCCACGCGGGCCCGGTCGCCCAGCCGGGCCTGGATCCGATGACCGACCTCGCGCAGAACGTCGTCGCCGATCGTGTGCCCGAGGGCGTCGTTGATCTCCTTGAACCGGTCCAGATCCAGCAGGACCACACCCACCTGCAGGGCCGCGTCGCGGTGGTCCCGCAGCGCCTCTCCGAGGTCGGCGAGCAGCTTGCGGCGGTTGGGCAGGCCGGTCAGGGCGTCGTGCAGGGCGCTGTGGCTGAGCTGCTGCACCAGCTGGGCGTTGGTCAGCGCGACGCCGGCGTGCCCGGCCAGCGCTTCCAGCAGCCGCAAATGATCGCCGCCGAACGTCTCGATGTCGGGCAGGCTCCGCGTGACGGCCAGCACCGCCCCGGTGGCGCCCAGGGGCACGGGCGCGGCCATCGCGTCGTCCGGGCCGCCCGGCAGCATGATCGACTCGCCGCGAACGGCCGGTTCCCACCATGCGTCCGCCGGCACGTCGGTGCGTGTCTCGTACGTGCGCTCGCCGGTGAGCGACATGCGGGTACGGCTGTGGTCACCGGGCACGATCAGTTCCGCCGTCTCGGCCCGGACCAGATCGCGGACCTGACTCAGCACCTCGTGGGTCACCGCGGTGGCGTCGTGGGCATCGCCGACCGCCCGGGTGAAGCGGTAGAGCGCCTCCACCTGCGCGTGCCCCTGGGTCTGCTGGGAGTAACGCCGGAAGACCAGGTAGACGGCGAAGGCCAGGATGCCCAGCAGCACCGCGGCGGCGAGCTGATCGCGGATCACGATCGCGGTGATCAGGCCGAGCGTCGTGGTCACGACCACCAGCGGGAGTTGCAGGACGTTGCGCAGATCGGCGCTCAGCAACCGGCGCCACTCCTCGGTGTCGTCGTGCAAGGCGATCACGGCGCTGATCAGGACGACGGAGATGAGGTCGGCGGCCAGCGTCGCCACGAAACAGCTCAGCCAGCCGCGCGGGCCCAGCGGATCGGCCGAACCGGCGAGCACGTGGAACAGCAGTCCCGCGGCTGCGGCCTGGGTGCCGTACAGGGCCGTGTTGAAGGCCAGTTTGGTGCCGCGCTGGCCGCTCAACACGGTCAGGCCCGCGATGCCGCCGATCACCCGCACCAGCACCAGCACGGCCGGAGCCATCGTGACCAGGCCCAGCACCAGGGGGATCTCACTGAGGCTGATCGTGTGGGACCCTCGCCGCACCGGGAAGGTGACGGTGAACCGTTCGGTGACGGCGAACAGCATCGCGATGGCGGCCAGCTGCGGCCAGCTCTGCCCGGAGGCCCACGGGTGCTGACGCAGCAGGATGACCACGACCAGGGTCGTGAAGAGCGTGAGACCGGCCGTGAGCAGGCCGGTGCGGCCGGCCGCGGACAGCCGCCACACACCCGTCATCGGCGGATCTCCTCGTCGCTCGCCCGCCTCCTCCCCATCGGCAGCGGCCGGGACGGAATGAGCATCCCGTCCCGGCCGGCTGATCCGATCTAACTCCAGGAGGCCGACGACCAGTCGTCGCTCGACCAGGAACGGCCCGACCACGTCCCGGCCGTCCACGACCGGCCGGTCCACCGGCGGCCGGTCCACGACGAGTCGTTCCACGCCGAGTTCGCGCTCCACGGCGCGCTGTCCGACCAGGCCGCCGCAGCCCAGGTGCGGGACGCCCACGAGGTACCGGTCCAGCCGTCACCGGCGAGCCGGTTGCCCATCCAGACGCCGCCCGCCCAGGAGGTGCCGCTCGCGCTGCGGGCCGCCCAGGTGGTGCCGGGCAGGTTGCCCCAGACGCTGCGCTGGCCCGACAGCGGCGCGTTGTCCATCATCAGCCGGCTGTCGCCGCGGGAGTTGTCGAGCGTGCCGGCGCCGTTGGAGCGCGTCCAGGCCTGGGCCGGGGTCACGACGGTGGTGCGGGCCAACGCGCCGTTCACACTGATCTCCTGCAGCCCCAGGGTGGCGGCGAGCCCGTTGGGCACCCGCACCGACCCCTTCACCAGCCAGTTCTTGATCTGGTCGGGGGTCGCGGACGGCTTCGCCTGCAGCAGCAGGGCCACGGCGGCCGAGGTGACCGCGGCCGCCTGCGAGGTGCCGCTGCCCCGGAACAGGGTTTCGCCCGAGCGGGCACCCGGGTTGTAGGTGTCGATGTACGAGCCGGGGTCGCGCAACGACAGGATGGAGACGCCGGGCGCGAGCACGTTGATCTGCTTGCCGCCGACGCCCAGGTTGGTGAACGTGGTCAGCTGGTCGTCGGCCGCGCTGACGGTGCCCTTGGTGTCGGCCGCGCCGACCGTGAGGACGTAGTCGTCCGACGCCGGGTTGGCCAGGGAACCGGCGCCGTTGCCGTCGTTGCCGGCCGCGGCGACCACGACGATGCCGGCCTGCCAGGCCTTCTCCACCGCGAACCCGAGCGGATCGTTCCAGGTGTTCGGCGTGCCGCCGGAGCCGTACGACAGGTTGATGACCTTGATCGGGTTGGCCGGGTCGTCGTTGCGGTGCTTGACGACCCAGTCCACGGCCGCGATGACCTGGGTGACGTCCACGGCCCCGTTGGCGGTGCCGACCTTGATCGAGGTGAGCTTGGCGCCCGGCGCGAGCCCCTTGGTGCCGGTGGCCGTGTCGTTGCCGACGATGATCCCGGCCATGTGGGTGCCGTGCCCGAACGTGTCGAGGTAGCGCAAGTCGGATGCCTGCGACTCCATCGACAGGTCGGGGCCGTTGACGATCTGCGCGGCGGGCAGCCCGCTGACCGGGGCCACTCCCGTGTCGATCAGGGCGACGCCGACACCCTTGCCGGTCAGCGTGGCCGCGGCGCCGGTGTCCGCCCCGATCATCGCGCGAACCTGCTTGAGGGTGGTCGCCTGCACGGTGGCCGCCGACCCCAGCCAGCTCGCCCACCGGCTCGACGGTCCGGCCGCCGCGGCGGGGACTGCTCCGCCGCCGAGCGAACCGACCCCGAGCGCCAGCGCCATCGTCCAGGCGCTGCTCTTCCTCATCCGGCCCATGGCCACCCCGCTGTCTCTCGATGCTGAGCGACTCCATCGGCCGGGTGGTGCCGGCCTGAAGAGAAATCCGCGCGTGACGGAGCCGACAGAGCCGTCCCCGTCAGCGAGCAGGCCTCAGGCCCGCGCGGTCACCAGCCAGCAGGCGGCGGTGAAGCGTACGTCCGCGCCGTGCACGTAGGGGTCGAACGCGGGCCGGACCGTCTCGATGACCTGAGCGCGGGTCTCGGCGTCGACGGCGGGCAGGGCCAGGCCGACCGGGCCGAGCCGGGTGAAGTAGCCGATCAGGTCGGTTTCGGCGAACGTGCACCGGACGTCGAGGGGCTCGACGCTGATGTCGGTCCAGCCCGCGGCGGCGAGGATGCCGTGGGTGCGGGGGCCGTCGGCCAGGCCGAACTGGCCCGGGCCGGTGGGCCGGCGTGGGGGCATGGCGGGCAGCAGGGGTGCGGCGGCTTGCTCGGCGGCCGTCATGAACGGGTTCTCCTCGATGCTCCGCCACGCCACGAACGTCAGCGACGCGTCGGCAGTGGCGGCGCGGCGCAGGTTGGCGAAGGCGCGGACGGGGTCGTCGAAGAACATGACCCCGAAGCGCGACATGACGGCGTCGAAAGTGTCCGGGGCGAACTCGTGCTCCTGCACGTCGGCGCGGAGGAACGTCGCCCTGCCGCCGCGGGCCCGGGCGGCCTCCAGCATGGGCTCGGAGATGTCGGCGCCCACGCATGCGGCGCCGGGTCCGAGGCGCGCCGCCAGGGCGACCGTCGTGGCGCCGGTGCCGCAGCCGACGTCGAGCACGCGCGTGGGCCGCCGGGCGCTCACGGCGTCCACCAGCAGCTCCTCCAGCGGCCGGTACATCCCGTCCATCAGTGCCTGCGTCTCGACCCAGGCCTGACCGGAGGGGCCGTTCCAGCGGGCGGCGCCGCCGTATCCGGGGTCAGGCGGGGTGGGGGTCACGGTGGCCGGGGTGGCGGGGCTCGGTGTCCACCGCGAACGGGTCGCGCAGCTGCCGCATGGCCGCCTCGCCGCGGTCGGCGGTGTGCGGGGCGGACTGTTCGTCGTCCGCGGGACGCGGGGCGAGGAACTGGGTGGGGGTGACAGGCATGTGGGGCCTTCCTCGAACGGTGTGGCGCGGACCGTGTTCCCTCGCGCCCACCGGGTGAAACGGGGGATCGCACGCCGTCTGCGGGCGTGGATCGGAGTGGGTGGTCGACTGGCCTCGGCCGGTGCCGCAGCGGCACGACGGATGAGCGGCTGCGCCGTCTCGATCGGAACCGACATGCGAGCTGATCTGCCGTCAGCTCGTCGTTTTCGCAGCCCTGCGTCTTTCCGGTCCGTACGACGACAAGATGTCGACGGAACTGGAAAGAAATGACCTCCGAGAACGTAGCACAGAAACCGGTTCCGGCCACTCAGGCGAGCAGCTCCCACTCGGCCAGTTGGGTGGCGGCGGCGCCGTGGTTGGCGGTGATCTGCAGGCGGTAGCGGGAGTAGGCAGTGGTGTTGGGGATGACGAAGGCTCGCGTCTGCCGCCGGTCGGCGAAGTCGAGGCCGGCCCGGGTGTCGACCGTGGTCCAGGTGGTGCCGTCGTTGGAGCCTTGCAGCGCCCAGCTGCGGGGGTCGCGTTCGGGGACGTCCTCGGCCGACGTGAGGGTGTACTGCTTGACGGCGGCCGCGGTGGGCAGGCGGTATTCGAGCGTGGCCGTGTTCGCGAACGTCAGCCACTTCGTCAGGGACGTGTCGTCGACCAGCTTGGCCGCGGTCTCGGTGGGCGCGTTCTCGCCGGTGGCGGTGACCGTGCCGCCGGTCGCCCGGTCGGTGAGCGGGCGGGGTGCCGCGGTGCCGGTGGTCAGCGAGGGCGGGATGTCGCTCGCGCCCGTGCCCCACGAGGACGGCGACGGGCCCATCACGAAGGCGAGCGTGCCGCCGGCCTGCAGATCGGCGTGGGTCAGGTAGTTCTTCGAGTACGGGACGCCGTTGAGCGTGGCGCTCTGGATGTAGCGGTTCGTGTCGCTGACCCCGGGCGCCGAAACCGTGAAGGTGCGGCCGTTCTCCAGTGAGACAGTGGCCGAGGGGTGCAGGGGAGCACCGATCGTGTAGTCGGTGCTGCCCATCCGGGCCGGATAGAAACCGAGCGCGCTGAACACGTACCAGGCCGACATCTGACCGTTGTCCTCGTCGCCGAGATAGCCGCCGCCGTTGCCCGCGCCGGAACCGTAAAGCTTGGTCAGCACATCCCGTACGCGATTCTGGGTCTTCGCCGGCGTGCCGGCGTAGTTGTACATGTAGAGCATGTGGTGAATCGGCTCGTTGGGGTGGGCGTATTGGCCCATGTTGGTGTCGTAGGCCTCGCGCATCTCGTGGATGACACCGCCGTAGGAGCCGGGCAGGTACTCGCGGGAGGCGGCGAGGACCGAGTCGATTTTCGCCGACAGCTGGGCCCGCCCGCCGTACAGGTTGGCCATTCCCTGCGGGTCCTGCGGGGCCGGCGTCACGTAGTGCCAGGGCGCGCCCTCGGTGAATTCGTAGCCCCATTCGTTCGGTTTGAAGGCCGAGTCCGCCGTACGCCAGGAGCCGTTGGACTGCTTGCCGCGGAAGAACCCGGTCGACGCCGAATACAGGTTGGCGTAGTCGAGGGCCCGGTTCTCGAAGTAAGCGGCGTCCTCGGTGAATCCGAGCGCCTTACCCAGCTGCGCGAGGCCGAAGTTGTTGTTGGCGTCCTCCAGCGTCCACGAGGCCGATTCTCCCCGTACGTCGGTGGGCACGTACCGCTTGAACGTGGACACCTCGATACCCTTGCGCCCGCGCGACCCCGACGACGAGTAGACCGCTGCGTTCTTCACCATCGAGGCGTACGCGGCCCGGTAGTCGAAGTTCCGCACGCCCTTCACGTACGCGTCGGCGAAGGCCAGGTCCTGGTTGGTGCCGACCATGATGTCGATGTAGCCGGGGCCGGACCAGCGGGGTGTCCAGCCGCCGTTCTTGTAGGCGTTGACGAATCCGTCGAGCATTTCGCCCGTACGGGTGGGGGAGAGCAGCGTGTAGAGCGGCCAGACCGCCCGGGCCGTGTCCCAGAAGCCGTTGTTCACGTACATCTGCCCGTCGTGCACCTGGTTGTCGTACGGGCTGAAATAGCGTCGCACGCCGTTCACTGTCTCCGACATGTTGTTCGGGTACATGAAGGCTCGATACATGTTCGAGTAGAACGTCACCAGCCGGTCGGTCGTGGCGCCGTCGATGCGCACCTTGCCGAGTGTGGAGTCCCAGAGCGCCGCGGCCTCCTCGCGTACGGAATCGAAGCTTTTCGCCCCCACCTCCTGCGACAGGTTGGCCGTGGCCTGCGCGACGCTGATGTACGAGGTGGCCATTTTCAGCGTCACCTGCTCGTCGGCCGCGGTGGCGAACCGGATCCAGCTCGTCACACCCTGCCCGCTCACGGTGCCGGTCGCGGTGATGGCCTTGTCCACGGTGGCCGAGAAATACAGCCGTGGCCCCTTGTGGTCGAGGTAGCCGGTGATCGTGCGGGCGCCCGCATTGACCGTGATCGACCCACCCACCTTGTCGATGGTGTCGAACACGATGACCGACTCCGATCCGGCCGGGTACTGGAAGCGCATCACGCCGGCGTGGTCGGTGGGGCTCATCTCGGCCGTGATCCCGTACGTGTCGAGCCGGGTCTTGTAGTAGTGCGCCCGGGCCACCTCGTTGCCGTGGCTGAACGTGGATTTGCGCGCGTCAGGTGTCGTCTTGATGGACCCGGTCGTCGGCATCACCTGCAACTGGGCATAGTCGCCGATCCAGGGGCTGGGTTCGTGGCTGACGGCGAAGCCCTGCACGGTTGTCGCGTTGTACTGGTAGAGCCAGCTGTCGCTGTTGCCGTTCGTGACGGGCGTCCAGAAGTTGAAGCCGTTGGGCACGGTCGTGCCCGGGAACGTGTTGCCGCGCGAATAGCTGACGTCGGAGTTCGAGCCGCGGCGGGTGTCGACCAGATCGGACAGGCGGGTGGCGGGGACGTCGGCGGTGACGGCCAGATCGTCGAGGTAGCCCCGGAACGTGCCCGTGTTGGCCGGCTGGTCGTAGCCGATCAGGATCCGGTCGACCGTCCTGCCCGCCGCCCACTGCCCGATGGCCGAGCTCACGAAGTTCCACCGGTCGAAACCGAGGACGGACCCGTTCCCCTGGTACGCGGGGTGCAGCCGGACGCCGTTCTGATCGACCGCGCCCGTGTCGCGCAGGCGGCTGCCGTCGGTGAAGACCAGATCGACGGCGACGTCGAGGTGGCCGCCGGACTGCGGATAGAGCCAGTACGACAGCGTGGTCGCCGCGGTGACGGGGAGGTCGACGTCGAAGAGCCGGTTGTACGAGTACGACGCGGTGGAGCTCGTGTCGTTGCCCGAATACATCAGCGCGGCGGCGCCGGTGTGCGCGGTCTCGCTGCGCGGGGCGCTCTCCATGCCGGGCAGGCCGCAGCAGTAGCCGCCGACGCCGGCGCTGCTCTCGACGCTGTTCTGCCAGGTGGGTGCGGGATCGCCGGTCTCGAAGCCGGTCACGAAGTCGCCCGGGGCCGCGACGGCCGGCGGGGCGGCGACCGTCAGGCCCAGGCCGGCGGTCAGCAGGAGGGTGGCGAGCCAGGGGAGGAGGCGTGGGCGCATGGCGTGACCTGCCGTTCGCATGCTGATCACGGGTGGGGTCCGTGACAACGTTGTCAAGTTTCGGGATAGTAAACACGGCCATGGACCTGCGTCAATGAATAGGGATCGACCGGCTCCGATCGTCCACTTTCGTCGCCGGAACCTTTACTTTCATCGATGTGAGTCATAAGTTGCTCACATCAGACCGAAGTTTTGATTCTTCTGAGAAAAGTCCGTAACACGCGCACGGGCGGCTGGGTGGCGGCCCCGGTCCGGGCGTAGCGGTGCTGTGCCTTGGCAGGCGGGGCGCGATCCCCGACCGGGTCCGCACCTGCCCGCTCTTCTTCAGACGTGGGCGTCCCGGTCCTTCGTGGCCGGCGGCGCGGGAGGACGCGAATGAACGATGACAACGTTGTCGGCCGGGCCCTGCGCAGGTGGGGCCGGGGCATGACATTGAACCGCGATGACCTCGCAGGCGGCCGAACGGCCGAGGGGGGCGGCGAGCCGCAGCAGCTGCGCCGGCGCTCCCTGCTCGCGGCCGCGGGCGTCCTCGGTGTCACCGGCGGCGCGGTCGCGGTCGCGACGACGACCCGGTCCGAACCGGCCCAGGCCGCCGAGGGCGTCACCAAGCGGATCACGATCTACGCCGTCGCGTTGCCCGGCAACCAGTTCGGCTACGGCCTGACCCCCGACACCGCGACCATCCCCGGGCCGGTCCTCGAGATGTACGAGGGCGACACGCTCGAGATCACCCTGGTCAACACGACCAACCAGCGGCTCTCGATCCACCCGCACGGTGTCGACTACAGCACCGACTCGGACGGGGCGCCGTTCAACAACTCGTTCAACGCCCCCGGCGAGACCCGCAAGTACGTGTGGCGCTCGCACGAGATGACCGCCACCAGCGGCCGGCGGTTCCTGCCCGGCAGCGCCGGCTACTGGCACTACCACGACCACGCGATGGGCACCGACCACGGGACCGCGGGCCTCATCAAGGGCCTGTACGGCGCCCTGATCGTGCGGCGGCGCGGCGACATCCTGCCCGACAAACAGTTCACCGTCGTGTTCAACGACCTGCAGATCAACAACAAGGTCGCCCCGAACACGCCGATGTTCGAGGCCAACCTGGGTCAGCGTGTCGAGTGGCTCGCCATCGGCCACGGCAACTTCTTCCACACGTTCCACCTGCACGCCCACCGCTGGGCCGACAACCGTACGGGATATCTCGAAGGCCCGTCCGACCCCAGCCCCGTCGTCGACAACAAGGACCTCAACCCGGGCAACTCGTTCGGCTTCCAGGTGCTGGCCGGCGACTCCGTGGGACCCGGCGCGTGGATGTACCACTGCCACGTGCAGTCCCACTCGGACACCGGCATGGCCGGCATCTTCCTCGTCCGCAACGCCGACGGCACCATGCCGCCCGGCGCCCAGGAGGCGATCGACCGCTTCAACGGCCACCAGCACGCGGCCGCCGCCAAAGCATCAGCGCAAACGCACGTCCACGGAGGGACTGGCTCATGAGGCTGAGACAAGCCGCCGCCATGGGGTTGGCCGCGGTACTGACCATCGGAGTCGCGCCACCACGAGACGCCGCGGCCCAGCAGGCGGCCGCGGCCGCTCCGGCCAAGCCGGGCGTGCTCGTCTTCTCGGGCGCCGCCGCGGCCCAGCAGGACCCGGTGGTCAAGGCGACCCAGACCATCCAGGAGCTGGCCACCGCGCAGGGCCTCGAGGCCACGGCCAGCACCGATCCCGCAGTCTTCAGCGCGAGCAGCCTGGCCCGGTACCGGGCCGTCGTGTATCTCTCGGCCGACGGTGTGACGCTCACCGGCGTACAGGAAACCGCTCTGAAAAGCTTCGTCAACGCGGGCGGCGGATTCCTCGGCATCGGCGACGCGGCCCGGGCCCAGCTCGACTCGACCTGGTTCACCGGCCTGATCGGCACCCGCCCGGCCGGCGCGATCCCCGTGGCCCACCCGGTCGCCGCGGTCACCGCCAGCGGCGAGAACCCGCCCAACGAGACCGCGCCCAAGCTCATCGACGGTGACGCCAACACCAAGTGGCTGGTGCGCACGCCGACCGGCTGGGCCCGCTTCGAGCTGGCCGCGCCGACCCGGATCACCGCGTACGCGCTGACGTCGGCCAACGACTCGTCGGGGCGCGACCCGAAGGACTGGAAGCTGCAGGGCTCGGCCGACGGGCAGGCCTGGACCGACGTGGACTCCCGCGCGGGACAGACGTTCCCGGACCGGTTCCAGATCCGCCGCTTCGACGTGGCGACCCCGGGCGAGTACAAGTTCTACCGGCTGAACATCACCGCCAACAGTGGCGAGCCGCTGACCCAGCTGGCCGACCTGCGGCTGTTCACCGGCACCACCGAGACACCGGCCCCGCCCGCGGTGGCCCGCTCGGTGGTCGACATCCTGGACCGGCAGCACCCCGCCACCGCGGGCCTGCCGCTGACCGTGACGCGCGAGGACCGCTGGTACAACTGGGAGACGAACCCGATCGGGCAGGTGCACACCCTGGCCCAGGTCGAGGAGCGGCACTACAACCCGGGCCTGGGCGCCAACGGCCCGTTCCACCCGATCTCGTGGTGCCGTGACTACGACGGCGGGCGTTCCTTCTACACCGGCATGGGCCACACCGAGGGCTCGTACGGAGAGGAAGCCTTCCGCAAGCACCTGACCGGCGCACTCGGCTGGACCAGCGGCATCACGCGCGGCGACTGCCAGGCCACGATCGCCTCGAACTACAAGGTCGAGAGGCTCACGGCGGCCAACCAGACCGGCCAGCTCGACCAGATCGGCGAGCCGCACGGTCTGACCATCGCGCCCGACGGCACGGTGTTCTACGTCGGCAAGGCGGCCTGCCCGACCGGGCCCGTCGTCCCGTGGACCGACCCCAACGTGGGCCTGGGCTGCGGCACGATCCACTCCTACGACCCGGCCACCAAGCAAGTCAAGCTGCTGACCACTTTGAAGGTCATGGGCAACCGGGGCAGCGGCGACGAGCTGCAGAAGAACGAGGAGGGGCTGCTCGGCATCGTGCCCGACCCCTCGTTCGCGCAGAACGGCCACCTGTACGTCTACTGGATGCCGCACGAGTCGATCGACCGCGAGAAGCGCATCGGTCAGCGGACGGTCTCCCGGTTCACCTACTCCGCCGCGAACCAGACCATCGACCAGGGCACCCGCAAGGACCTGCTGAAGTGGCCGGTGCAGATCCACAGCTGCTGCCACGCGGGTGGTGGCATGGCGTTCGACGACGACGGCAACCTGTACGTCGGTTCCGGTGACAGCAACTCGTCGCAGGGCTCGGACGGCTACTCCGGCAACAACTGGACGGCCGAGTACGCGGGCACGTCGTTCCAGGACGCCCGCCGCACGGCCGGCAACACGAACGACCTCAACGGCAAGATCATCCGTATTCACCCGGAGGCGGACGGCACCTACACGATCCCGTCGGGCAACCTGTTCCCGCCGGGGACGGCGAAGACCCGCCCGGAGATCTACGTGATGGGCGTGCGCAACATCGCCCGGCTGCAGATCGACGAGAAGAAGCAGTGGCTGACCGCGGGCTGGGTCGGACCGGACGCGGGTTCGCCGAACCCCGAGCTGGGCCCGGCCAAGTACGAGACTGCCACGATCATCACCGAGGCGGGCAACCACGGCTGGCCGTACTGCATGGGCAACCGGCAGCCGTACCGGGACCGCAGCAACACCGACGCCAAGGTGCTCACCGGCTGGTACGACTGCGACGCCCCGAAGAACGAGTCGCCGCGCAACACCGGCCTGACCGACCTGCCGCCGATCAAGGACAACATGATCTGGTACTCGCCCGACGGTGGCGGCCCGGTTTTCCCGAAGCGCGAGGGCAGCGACATCCCGACGTACAAGGCCGCGGACGCGACGTACACGCAGCCGTACCTGCGCGGCGGCGGCCAGGCCGTGATGTCGGGCCCGACGTACCACCGCGACCTGGTCGACCCCAAGTCGACCGTGGCGTGGCCGTCGTACTGGAACGACAAGTGGCTCATCGGGGACCAGTCGAACGCGGCCAACCGGGTCGCGGTCACCGTCACCGAGCCGGGTAAGCCGCCGGCGTTCGGCGAGTCGCTGCGAGCCCTCATCCCGGCCGGCGGCGGAGCCAACCAGCTGCAGTCGTGGATGGACGCCAAGTTCGGGCCGGACGGCGCGCTCTACATGCTCGACTACGCGGGTGGCTTCTTCAGCCTGCACCCCAACCAGAAGCTGATCCGGATCACCTACTCCGGTGGGGCGCCCACCCCGGCGCCGGCCGCGACGTCGACGGCGGTGCAGAACAAGCCGCTGACGATCGCGTTCAACGGTTCCCGCTCGGGCGGGTTGTCGTACAAGTGGACGTTCGGCGACGGCGGCACCTCGACCGAGGCCAACCCGACGCACACGTACGCCAAGGTCGGCAAGTACACGGCGACGCTGGTGGTGACCTACGCGGGCGGCACGACCTCGACCGTGACGACCACGGTTACCGTGGGCTGCGTCGTCGCCGACCCTTCGGCCACCGTACGGCTGGACGACGTGGACACCGGCGTGGCCAACCGGGTCGTCGGCGAGGGCTGCACGATCGACGACCTGATCGACGACGAGAGCACCTGGTCGACCCACGACGCGTTCGTCAGGCACGTCTCCGCGGTGACCGCGTCGCTCAAGGGTCTTGTGAGCGACCGTGAGGCGGGTGCCCTGACCCGGGCGGCGGCGTCCTCGAAGATCGGCACCGAGGGGCACACCGGCTACGTCTCGATCTTCAACGGCACGCCGGAGTCGCTGCAGGACTGGGCGCAGGCGCCGACCGGGCAGTTCGCGATCACGCCGGACGGGTCGCTGCGGCCCAGCGGCGGGCTCGGAATGCTGTACTACACCAAGCCGTTCCGGGACTTCTCGCTGACGCTGCAGTTCAAGGACGTCGCACCCGGCGACGGCCGCGCCAACACCGGCGTCTTCACCCGCTTCCCCGACCCCCGGATCCCGCTCGAGCAGCGGCCCGAGGGTTGCAGCACCGTCGGCTCGGCCCGCACCTCGCAGGCCTGGGTGGCCATCTACTGCGGCCACGAGATCCAGATCTACGACGGCGAGACCGGTGAGCCGCAGAAGACCGGCTCGATCTACAACTTCGACCCGAACCCGCTGAGCGCCGCGCGGCCCACGGCGAAGAACGTGTGGAACCGGTACGAGATCAAGGTCGTCGGCCAGCACTACACGATCATTCGGAACGGAGTCGTCATCAACGAGTTCGACAACACGCCCGGCAAGCAGTCCTCGCGGGCCGGTGACCCGCCGACCGACCAGCGGCAGTTCCTGGAAGGGCTGATCGGTCTGCAGAACCACGGCGACGCCGACATCGCCGAGTTCCGTGACATCCGGGTGCGTGCCCTGTGAAACGGCTTCTTCTCATCCTGGCGTCCCTGATGCTGCTGGCCCCGGCCGCCCCGGCGTACGCGGCCGGCACCCTGACCTGGACGGCCGACGACGGGATCACCGCCTACAAGTCGGCGCCGACCACGGCGACGGCCGGCGCGACCACCATCGTGTTCGAGAACAGCGCGGCCACCGGCAACACGACCGGCATGCCGCACACGCTGACCTTCGACACGTCGACCGAGGGCTACAACCACGACGTCAGCCTGAACATCCTGGCCAACCCGTTCGACGCCGGCAATGGGCGGCACGAGGCCACGGTGACGCTGACCCCGGGCCGGTACCGGTACTTCTGCTCGATCCCGGGGCACAGCACGATGGTCGGCGAGTTCGTGGTCACCGACGGGCCCGGCCCCGACCCCGACACGACGCCGCCCACGGTGACGGCCGCCGCCGCGGGCACTCAGGACGCTGACGGCAACTACGTCGGCACGGCCACCGTCACGGTGACCGCCGCCGACAACACCGGCGGCTCCGGCGTCAAAACCGTCGAGTACTCGCTCGACGGCGGGGCGTTCCAGGCCTACACCGCGCCGGTCGCGGTGACGGCGGCCGGTTCGCACACGTTCCGCTCCCGGGCCACGGACAACGCGGGCAACGTGTCGGCCGTCGGCTCACTGTCGTTCGCGGTGGTCGCGCCGGCGCCCGACGAGGACACCACGCCGCCCACGGTGAATCACACCGTGGCCGGCACCCGGGACACCGACGGCAACTACGTCGGGTCGGCCACGGCCACCCTGACCGCCACCGACGACGACTCCGGGGTGGACCGCGTCGAGTACTCCCTCGACGGCGCGGCCTTCACGGCGTACACCGCACCGGTCGTCGTCTCCACCGCGGGCATGCACATGCTGCACTACCGGGCCACCGACAAGGCCGGCAACACCTCGGCCGAGAAGATGGCGCACTTCACGGTGGTGCCCGCGGAGGAGCCCGACACGACCCCGCCGACGGTGGTGGCCGAGGTCGACGGCGAGGAGAACGAGAACGGCGCGTACGTGGGCCGGGCCACCGTCACGGTGACCGCCAACGACACCGAGTCGGACGTCGCGACGATCCAGTACGCGCTCGACGCGGGCGCCTGGCTCGCCTACGCCCAGCCGGTCGTGGTGACCGGGCTCGGTGCCCACACCGTACGGGCCCGGGCCACCGACACGGCGGGCAACACCTCGCCCGAGCAGACCGTCACCTTCACCGTCGTCGGCACCGGCTCGGACGCCTGCGAGGTGCCCGACACCCGCACCACGGTGATCATCGGCGGCGACGACACGGGCGTGCCCAACTCCGACACCGGCGACGGGTGCACGATCAACGACCTGATCGACGAGTACGCGTCCTACCCGAACCACGCCGCGTTCGTGCGGCACGTCGAGACCGTCACCGCCGCGCTGGTGGCCGGCGGCACCCTCACCAAACGGCAGCAGGGGACGATCGTCCGCGCGGCCGCCCGTTCCGACATCGGCTCCCTCGTTCGATGAGAGGCAACCACATCATGCGCAAACGTTTCGCGTCCTTCGCCGCCGCCGGTCTGCTGGCCGGCCTGATCCCCGCCGTACCGGCCACCGCCGCGCTGGTCACCCACTGCATCGGCACCGGCGGCGCGGTCACCGTGCCCAACGACCTGCTCGTCCCGGCCGGTGAGTCGTGCTCGCTGACCGGCACCGTCGTCACCGGCAACATCAGCGTGCAGGCCGGGGCCAACCTGGTCGTGGCGGGCGGCAAGTTCTCGGGCGAGGTGCGGGTGGCCGGCAACGGCTACCTGGACGCTTCCACGACCACCATCGACGGCCCGGTGATCCTGGCCGCGGGCGGCTACGGCGTTTTCCTCAAGGACGCGTCGAGCGGGACGGTGACCGTACGGGCCAAGGGCACCACCACGATCGACAGCTTCCTGTTCGTCGAGAACAGCACGATCACCGGCAACGTCAGCGCTCAGGCGGGCGAGGTCCGGCTCGACAACAACACGTCGGTCACGGGCAGCCTCAACAGCACGGGCTCGTACTACACCGACGTGCACGACTCGTTCGTCGACGGCGCGCTGTCGGTGCTCAACAGCGCCACCGGCAGCGTCGTCTGCGGCAGCTCGGTGCGCGGCAAAGCCACGTTCGCCGGCAACCTGGGCGGCGTGCAGCTCGGCCCCAACGGCCCCCTCGACAGCTGCGCCTCCGGCGGCTTCTTCGGCAAGGACGTGAGCGTCACCAGCACCACCGGCGGCGTCACGGTCGACGACAACATCATCGACGGCACCCTGACGGCCACCGGCAACAACCCGGCCGCCCAGATCGCCGTCAACAACCGCATCCGCAAGGGCACCGTCACCGACAGCGCCGCGGCCGCGGCCCGCTCGGCGGCGCCCCGCCCCGCCGCCCCCCGAACGGACGACTCGGCCAAGGCCGAAGAACGCCGCACCGACGCGGTCCAGGAGGCCACGGCCGCCGGTCCCGCCGACCTCTGACATCCCTTCCACCAGCCGGCCCCGGACCCGCCCCGGTCCGGGGCCGGCCTACGTCCTGTCCTCAGGCAAGGCCATCGCACCGGCTGGATGCGCGGCGCCGACGCTCGGGTTCAGGTTCCGGTCACCTCGAAGTGGGTGACTGTGGTTTCCCGGTCGATGAGGAAGTTGTCGTCGGACGGGTAGAAGACGGCCTGGCTGATGTCGTCGCCGGCGAAGGCCTTGATCGTGTCGAGGGACTCCCACCAGCTGACGGTGACGACCTCGGTGCGGCCGTCGCCCAGGTCGCGGGTCCACATCTGGGCGTCGAGGTTGCCGGGAGTGGCCTTGTACTCGGCCATGCCGGTCTCGTCGATGTAGGCCACGTATTCGGTGGCCCGCTCCGACGCGACCCAGCCTCGCCACATTCGCGCAATCATCCGCTCAGCCTACGGAGTCCGGCTGCGCCACGCGGCGACGGCGAGAACGGTGGCGAAGGCCGCGTCGGCCAGGGCGATCCTGCGCCAGCGCGGGGAGGCGACGGCCAGGGCCACCCCGGTGGCGGCGTGCAGGGCATCGACGGCCGCGCTGAGCCCGGCAGCCCGGCGACCGGGCACGGCGGTCATGACGACGGCCTGCACGAGTTGTCTCGTGCCCAGCACCCGGGCCACTGTCGTCGCCGCGGCAGGGACGGGCGCGCCGGCGGCCCGTCGCAGCAGGGGTTCCGGGACCAGCAGCAGGGCGGCGCCCCAGCCGGCACGGGCCGGACCGGTCACCCGGATCGGCTTGGTCATCCGCACTCCTCGGGTCGGGATTCTCGGGATACGGCTACCCGATCTGCCCCCGGTTAGTCGGGGAGGTGGCGGGCCGCGGCTGCCACCTCGGGGCGCAGGGCCGGAGGTCTCGGCGCCGATCCAGGCACGACTCCTGACGTTTCTCGCTACCGCGGTCGAGCTGATTGCCCGCACCGAAGGGCTGCTCGCCGCCCGGCCGGCGGTGTGGCGGCCACGGCCGCTCATGCGTACTACGGGTGAGGAAGACTCCCGGCCCGGCGCAAGAAGTCCGGGCCGGGAGCTGGTGTCAGGCGGTCGTGCAGACCTTGCCGTTGAGGGTGAACACCTCGGGCAGCACGTTGGGCCCGCTGTAGTTGCCGACGTAGCCGACGTTGGTGGTGGCGCCCGCGGCCAGCGCGTTTTCGCTGGTGACGCGGACGGTGCGGCCGTCCGCGGTCCAGGTGGCGTTCCAGCCGCTGCCCAGGCTCTGCCACGAGCGGGGCCACGCGAACGTCAGCGTCCAGTTCGTGACGGGCGCCCCCGTGTTGTTGGTGATGTCGATCGAGCCGACGTACCCGTTGCCCCAGTCGTTGGTGTCGCGCAGCTTCACCGTGCAGGGCGCGTCGGCCGGGGTTCCGGTCGTGAACGTCAGCGGCGGCGAGGCGGCCGAGGTGCGACCGGAGTTGTCACGGGCCACGACGTTGATCGTGTAGCGCTTGCCGGGCTCGAGGTTGCGTACGGTCAGGGACGTCGACGTCGTCTCGCCCAGCTGGGAACCGGCGCTGTAGACCTCGTATTTGAGCCCGGAACCGGCCGAGGGCCACGAGATCGTCGCCGTGCGATCGGTCGTCGTCGCGGTGGGGCGGCCTACGGCGGGCAGCAGGGCGCCGCTGTTGGCCGAGTGCAGGGTGACCAGCGAGATCCCGTACGGGGGAATGGTCTGCCCGGTGGCACTGCCGGTGGTCGCCGTGGTCAGGCCGTCGGCGCCGTTGGTGTAGGTGGTCACGGCCGGCGCGCCCGCGGCCGGGGTGAAGCCGTGATAGTTCAGGGCCACCGTCCGCGCGTTGTCCGGGTCCTTGTTGATCAGCAGGACGGCCAGGTCACCGTTGGGGCGGCGGACGGCGTGCGAGGCGACCAGCGGGTCCCCGGTGCCGGCGGAGACGAACCGGTCGCCCGGGTGGGCGAAGGCGCCCATCAGCTTGAGCGCGTAGTACGGCGCGAACGGCGTGTTCAGCGGCGGCTGGCAGACCGTGTTGTCGGCGTTGCAGTTGCCGCTGGAGAGCAGCCCGAAGTCGTTGTAGTCGGTCTGCCCGGCCACGGTCGACACCGTGCCGAGGCCGTTGTGGACGTTCCACCAGTGCACGGTGAACACGCCTTGGGCCAGTAGCCCGCTGTAGACGTCGGCCAGGAACAGCGCGCCGGGCTGGGTGTTGCGGCCGACGTCGACGTTCGTCTCGGTCATGCTGATCTGAATGCGGTCGGCGTTCTGGCCGGCGTACCGGGAGATCTGCTGCCGCAGCAGGTGGACCGCGTCCTGGATGTGGCTGCTCTTGGTGAGCGTCTCGGCCGCGGAGGAGCCGCCGGGATACCAGTGCACGTCGACGAAGTCGATGGCCGCGCCGGCCCGGGTCAGCACCTCGGCGTTCCAGGTGCCCGTGTCGCCGGTGCCGACGATGCCGTCGGGCCAGTTGCCCGGCATGGTGAGCACGGCGCCGACTTTGATGCTGGGGTCGACGGCCTTCATGGCCTGCGAGTACGCGACGACGTTGGCCGCGTATTCCTTCGGGCTCTTGTCGGCGTGGTTGTCGGCCTCCCACTCGGAGCCGTAGTGCCCGTTGCCGTAGTTCTCGTTGCCGATCGTCCAGAACCGGGCGCCGTACCCCTTGGTGATGTTGGCGTAGCGCACCCAGTCGGCGGCCTCCTGGGCCGTGCCCGTGCCGTAGTTCGCGATGATCATCGGCTCGGCCCCGGTGCGCCGCGCCCCGGCCATGAACGTGTCGAAGTCGGTGCCGGGGGCGACGTAGCCGCCGGGCGCGGTGTGGTCGCGCCAGTGGTAGATGTCGGCGTAGGAGCCGCCCGGGTAGCGCAGCATCTGCACGCCGGCGTCCTTGAGCAGGTCGGACACGGCCGGGGTGCCGAGCTGGGAGTCCCAGATGGCGTGGTTGACGCCGAGGGCGCCGGTCGCGACGGGGGCGAGCCCGGCCCGCACGTCGACGTCGACGTGGACGGGGTCGGCCGGGGCGCCGAGGGCGGGGGAGGGCGGGGCGAGCGCGACCGCCACGAGCAGGAGGGCGCTCAGGAGGGATCTCTTCACAGGACTCTCCGCAGAGTGAACGAATGGGAGCGCTCCCATCGTCGGCGTACGGAGTGACAACTGTCAATGAACGGCCGAGTCAGGATCCGTACACGACGAAACCCGCCCAGAAATACGGGTCGGCCAACCCCTTTTCCGTACGCAACCAGTGCTGGCTCCGCCGCAACGCCAGCGCGACGTCCTCGGCCGCCCCGCGTCGCCGCAGAAGCGCCAGCTCCCGATAGAACCGCCCTGCCATCAGCGCGGTCACCCGCCCGTCGACCGGCCACAACGTGCTCACGACAGCCGCCACCCCGGCCGCGAGCAGCGTGCCGGGCCACCCGATCGTGTCGTCCGGGCCGGTCGGGCACGCGCTCAGAAACACCAGGCGCGCCTGCAACGGCGGCAGAGCCCGTACGTCGGCCGGCGTGACCTCACCCCCGGTCAGCACCAGCCGTGTCGGCTCGGCCTCGGTCCGGTCGTCGAACCCGGGGCAGGCCAGGTGGGCATACCGGCACCCCGGCAACTCCCGCAGCAACGCCGCCCGGGTCGCCTCGCCCGCCATCAGCACCGCGGCCGTGCCCCCGAACGAGCCCTCCACCTCGGCCGCCTCGGCCCGGCTGCGCTCCGGATCCGCGAAGATGACAGCCCCACCCGGCTCGGCCTCGCTCGCCCGCCGTCGGCTCTCACCGGCCATCGCAGCCGACGACGCCAGCGACAACGTCAGCAGGTCGCCCACCGGCACCCGCTCACCGGTCGCGGGGTCGGTGACTTCCGCCGCGGCCCACGGATACCAGGTGGCGGCCCCGGTGGCCACGACGGTCAGCCGTTCCTCGCCGTCCCGGTGCAGCGCGTCGACCACCGGTTGCAGCAGACGCCCGAGCGGCCCGGCCACCCGCCGTACGGCATCGGTCGGCGCCCCACCCGGCCGCTCGTCCGGCGGGGCGACAGTCCGCTCGTCCGGCTGGTGAAAGATCGCGACGTCGACCTGCCCGCCGCGCGCCAACAGCACCGCGGTCCCCGTCGACGCGGGAAGCACGTACGCGACCGGAAAGTCGACGCGGCCGGCGAGAACATCGCCCCCGAAGGCACGCACCCGGGTGCGCTCCACCAGGTCGACCGCGGCTCCGGCCTCACCACGGCGGGCCAGCGCGTACGCCGCCTGCCGGGCCGGTTCCAGCGTCTCGGCGATCAGCAGCTGGGCTTCCGCGAACCCGCCCGGCAGATCGGACAGGGCGAGCGCCAAGGTCTCCGCCGCCGTGAGCTGCCCCTCGGGGTCGCCGAGTTCCGTCCACAGTCGCCGGCTGCGCCGGAGACAGTCGACGGCCCAGGCGGTCTGATCGCCCCGGCGGTGAAGCACCGACCCGATGGTGAACGACGCAGCCGCCCGCGCCGCCGTCAGCCCACCCTCCTCGAGCAGCCCGAGCGCCCGCCGAGCGACCGAGTCCCACCGCTGGGCGGGCGCATCCAGGTGCTCGCTGAGCCACCGAACCAGCCGCAGCCCCTCCTCCCCGGCGAGCAGTCGCTCCCGCCCACCGACCTGTCGCGGATACGCACCACCCAGGACAGATCGGGCCGCCTCGCCCGCGGTCGGCTGGTCCCGTCCGTCAGCCGACCCGCCCGTTCTGACAGGTGATCGCCCCCGTCCGCCCGCTGACCAGGGATGCGCGTCCCCGGCGGTCGTCCGCTGCCGTCCGTCCGCCGGCCACAGACCCGCGCCCTCGACAGCTGACCGCTCCCATCCGTCCACCAGGCGTCACCCCTTCCCCGTCACTGTTCTTTCTGACGGACAGACGACGGGGGAGGGGCCGGACGGGCGGCCGACGCGAGACGGGTGGACAGGTCAAGGCGGGATGGGCGGAGGCCCGTGATGGCAGGGCTCTCGAGTGGGCGGGGGGGCGATGGGGTGAACGGCGCGATGAGTGGGTGCGCGTGGAGGCCGGCATGCGATAGGTGCACGGCGCGATAGCCCGGCGGCGGCGTGAGCCGGGCCGCCGCCGGGCGTGCGTAGGGGTCAGAACTTGCGGGTGTAGGCGTCCAGGTTCTGGAAGCGGGTCACGTCGAGCCAGTCGGTGCCCGTCGTGTCGACCGCGCACCCCGCCGACCGCAGCCGCCCGGCGATCTTGTTCAGGCTTTCCGGGGTGCCGTTGAAGTGGACGGTGTTGAGGCCGGCCATGTCCGAGGCGGGACGCAGCCGGCCGATCTCGATGATGACGGTGCGTTCGGGCTGCAGGGCCAGGGCCATGCCCGCCTCGATCAGCACGTTGGGCCGGGGCTGACCGGTCACCTCGACCTCGTACGACGGTTCGTCCGCACCTCGCAGCGACGGGTGCAGGCAGGCCCCGTCGTCGGGGGTCATCAGCACCACGGCGGCCTGGTTGGTGGCGAAGCCTTCGCGCAGGATCTCGCCCATGTACGGCGTGGGTTTCCCCGTACGGCTGCGCACCTGCTCCCAGTCGAGCGGCCGCAGGTCGAGCGCCTGCAGGAACGCCCACAAGGCCTTCCTCGCCTGGTCGTCACGGCCATGGACCACAAATACGTCGCGTGCGTCAGGCATGCGCCGATAGTAGTCAGCCCCGTCAGTAGCCGGACGGCAGCCGGGGCGTGTAATCGCCTTCGAGCGCGTCGGCCTCCTCGTCGGTCAGGTCGAGGTCGAGGGCCGCGACGGCGTCGGTCAGATGATGCGACTTGGTGGGGCCGACGATCGGCGCGTCGACGACCGGGTTGCGCAGCACCCAGGCCAGCGCGACCTGGGCCATCGGCACACCACGGGCCTCGGCCACCCGGCGTACGGCGTCGACGATGGGACGGTTCTCGTCGCCTTCGTAGCGTGCGTGCAGCGGGTCGACCTTGGCCCGTTGTGAGCCTCGCTCGTCCCACGGCCGGGCCAGGCGGCCCTTCGCGAGCGGGCTCCACGGCAGCGACCCGACGCCCTGGTCGGCCAGCAGGCCGAACATCTCCCGTTCCTCCTCGCGCTGCACCAGGCTGTACTGGTTCTGCATGCTCACGAATCTGGTCCAGCCGCCGAGGTCGGCCGCGTGCTGCAGTTTGGCGAACTGCCAGGCCCACATCGAGGACGCGCCGAGGTAGCGGACCTTGCCCGCCCGTACGACGTCGTGCAGAGCCTCCATCGTCTCCTCGACCGGCGTCTCCGGGTCGAATCGGTGGATCTGGTAGAGGTCGAGGTAGTCCGTGCCGAGCCGGGCCAGCGAGTTGTCGATCTGCTGGAGGATGGCCCGGCGGGACAGGCCCCGGCCGCCCGGTCCGTCACCCACCGGGAAGAAGACTTTGCTGGCCAGCACGATCGAGTCGCGGTCGGTGTATTTGCGGATGGCCCGGCCGACCACCTCCTCCGACGTGCCGTCACTGTACGTGTTGGCCGTGTCCCAGAAGGTGATGCCCAGCTCGAGGGCCTGCCGGAAGATCGGTTCGGCGGCGGTGTCGTCGAGCGTCCACTGGTTGCTGCCGCGGTCGGGCTCCCCGAAGCTCATGCATCCCAGCGCGATGCGGCTGACCTTCAGACCCGAACTTCCCAGACGCGTGTACTCCATGCCGCCCAACCTATGCCGGTCGGGCCGAGGGCGCATGGGCTCGCGGCGGGCGGGTAGTCGGGAGCCCATGAGCGAAGAAACCGGTGTCTGGCGCGACGAGAACAAACTGCCGTTGTCCGAGTTGAAGCAGGCGATGGCCACCAACTCGCAGGACGGGCAGGTCGACGATCTGACGGGCGAGGACGCGGGCGCCGCCTCCGCCCCGGGCAGCGACCGGGTGCTGCCGCCGTCGCCGGACGGCACCACCGCCGACGGCCGGAGCGGGCCCAACTGACCGTAAGAGTGGTCTACGACTCGCCGGCGGTGAATCGGGCCGGAAATGGGTAAGCGCGCGTCGCCATGTTCGCGAGAGAGACGAGTCGTCACCCATGAAGATCTGGCCCGGTTCGCCGTACCCGCTGGGCGCGTCCTACGACGGCGGCGGCACCAACTTCGCCCTGTTCTCGGAGGCTGCTGAGCGGGTCGAGCTGTGCCTGTTCGACGAGGACGGCACCGAGACCCGCATCGACCTGCCCGAGCGGGAGGCGATGGTGTGGCACGGCTACCTCCCGCGCATCGTGCCCGGCCAGCGTTACGGCTACCGCGTGCACGGTCCGAACGACCCGTCCGCCGGTCTCCGCTGCAACCCCAGCAAGCTGCTGCTCGACCCGTACGCCAAGGCGATCGACGGCCACTACGAGTGGAACGAGGCGCTGTTCTCGTACCGGTTCGACGACCACGACGCGTACAACGACGAGGACTCGGCCCCGTACGCGATGAAGTCCGTGGTGATCAACCCGTACTTCGACTGGGCCAACGACCGCCCGCTGCGCATCCCGTTCCACCAGACGGTGATCTACGAGGCGCACGTCAAGGGCATGACCGAGCGCAACCCGCACGTCCCCGAGGACGTCCGGGGCACGTATTCCGGCCTGGCCCACCCGGCGATGATCAAGCACTTCAAGGAGCTCGGCGTGACCGCCGTCGAGCTCATGCCGGTGCACCAGTTCGTGCACGACAGCAACCTGGTCGAGCGCGGGCAGCGCAACTACTGGGGTTACAACACCATCGGCTTCTTCGCCCCGCACAACGACTACGCCTCGTTCGGCGGCCGCGGCGGACAGGTGCAGGAGTTCAAGTCGATGGTCAAGGCGCTGCACCAGGCCGGCATCGAGGTCATCCTGGATGTGGTCTACAACCACACGGCCGAGGGCAACCACCTCGGGCCGACCCTGTCGTTCCGCGGCATCGACAACCCGGCCTACTACCGGCTCGTCGAGGAGGACAAGCAGTACTACTACGACACCACCGGCACCGGGAACAGCCTCAACGTCCGGCACCACGAGTCGCTGCGGCTGATCATGGACTCGCTGCGCTACTGGGTCACCGAGATGCACGTCGACGGTTTCCGGTTCGACCTGGCGGCGTCGCTGGCCCGCGACTTCCACGAGGTGAACCGGCTCGCGGCGTTCTTCGACCTGGTCAACCAGGACCCGATCGTGTCGCAGGTCAAGCTGATCGCCGAGCCGTGGGACGTCGGCGACGGCGGCTACCAGGTCGGCGGGTTCCCGCCCCTCTGGACCGAGTGGAACGGCAAATACCGCGACTCGGTACGGGATTTCTGGCGCGGTGAGCCGTCCGGGCTCGGCGAGTTCGCCTCCCGCTTCGCGGGCAGTTCCGACCTGTACGAGATCGACGGCCGGCGCCCCATCGCCTCGATCAACTTCGTCACGGCCCACGACGGCTTCACGCTGGAGGACCTGGTCTCCTACAACGAGAAGCACAATGACGCCAACGGCGAGGACAACCGCGACGGCGAAAGCCACAACCGCTCGTGGAACAGCGGCGTGGAGGGGCCGACCGACGACCCCGCCGTGATCGCGCTGCGCGAACGGCAGAAGCGCAACTTCCTGGCCACGCTGCTGCTGTCCCAGGGCGTTCCGATGATCGCCCACGGCGACGAGCTCGGGCGCACCCAGGGCGGCAACAACAACGTGTACGCCCAGGACAACGAGATCAGCTGGATCGACTGGGCCGACGCCCGTCACCACGACGTGCTCACCGTCTTCACCCGGCGGCTGACCCGCCTGCGGGCCGACCACCCGATCTTCCGCCGCCGCCGGTTCTTCACCGGTGAGCCCGCCGGCGACACGGGCCTGCCCGGCATCGCCTGGCTGCGCCACGACGGCAGCCCGATGCAGGAGCAGGACTGGGCCCCCGGCGCGGCCCGCACGCTGGCCGTGTTCCTCAACGGCCACGGCATCCCCGAGGCGGACGCCCTGGGTGAGCGGATCGTCGACGACTCGTTCCTGCTGCTGTTCAACGCCGCCCCCGAGGAGGTCGAGTTCACCCTGCCCGACCCGGCCTACGGCCAGGCGTGGGAGATCACCGTCGACACGGCCGACCCGCTGCTGGCCAAGGCGACCACGGCCAAGGCCCAGGAGGGTCTGCGCCTGGCCCCGCACGCCATGCTGGTGCTGCGCTGCGCGTACTGACCCGGCACCGGCCCGCCGGGTGCGCCCGGCGGGCCGGTGGCACCTCACGCCGTGAGCACCGCCTGCAGTCTGCGGGCTTCCTTGAGCATGCGGCTGCCCCCCTTCCGTGCGGCCAGTTCGACGAGCCCCGATATCTCGTCGTGGGCGCCGACGGCCGGAGCGACCAGCGACGCGAGTTCCAGCAGGTCGGGCAGCCCGCGCGGGGCAGCCAGCAGCAGGAGGGGCAGGGCGGCCGCGAGCACCTCCCAGACCGCGGCCGAGGCCCCGGCCCGATGGGCGTCGGTCAGCGGCAGCACCGCCCGATTCAGCTTCACTAGGCCGAGCGCCCCGAGCTCGCCCAGATCACCCCCGACCGCGGCGCCGAACCCGCTGGTTCCACGCGCGGCCAGGGCCAGGAAGGCGTCGACCGCGGCGGCCCGGTCGGACTCGTGGCGCGCGCCGAGCGAATAGGCCACGGCCAGCGACATCGCCGGGCCGAACGGGCCGTCGTTCTCGGCCAGCAGCGGCAGCACCACCGGGTCGCCCCGCTCGTCCTGGTCGGCCAGCCCGGGCAGCGCCCACGCGGCGACGATCTCCCGGTGGTGCGGGAGGGCCGTGGCCAAGGTCACCGGCTCGGACACCTCGCTGTCGTAGCCCATGGTGGTTCTGCGGGTCAGCGTCACCAGCTGGTCCTCGACGGAGAGAACACCGGCTCGGACCGGGTCGAGGGTGACCAGAACCCGTCCGATCCCGGGTGGTGGCCCGACATGCCAGGAGTGGACCTTTCCGGCGGGTTGCCGCACCCGCGAGCTCGCCGGGTCGGGCAGGCCGCCACCGGCCAGCCACTCGGCCAGCCGCCGCCCGGCCGCGGAGGTCAGGCCGTCTGCGATCGCGGGGGCGGTGCCGCGCGGCAGCCGCAGCAGCGCCTGCTCGAAGTCGAGCGGCAGCGGCTCCCATCCCTGCGCCTCGGCCCGTCGCAGCCGCTCCACCAGCACTGCGGCGTCGAGGTTGCCGTTCACGTGGGTCGGCGTCGCCACCGGCACGACCGCTGACGCCTGATGGAGCCGCTCCGCCACCTCGGCGATGCGCAGGGCCAGCAGCCTGGTCGGATCCCCGGTCAGATCGGGCGGTCGCAGGCCGTCGACGATCCGCCGCCAGGCCCGGCCCGTCTCCCGCAGCTCGCTGGGGCCACCCCGGAGGACGCCGCGGATCGCCACGCCGAGCGCCGCACGCCGTTCGTTCCAGCCGTGCGGGCTCAGGGCCTCACCCGCACGGTCGGCCACGTGACGCAGCGGCGACAGGTCGTCGGCCGCGCGCAGCGCCACCAGCCCGGCCAGCACCCGCTCCCAGCCGACGAGCGTCTCCTCGTGCAGCAGCGCGGTCACCTCCTCGGCCAGTTCGGTCACGCTGCCGATCGGCTCGGGCAGGGCCGCCGGCGCGGACGGCGGTGGCAATGCCGCCGGGACACCGGGGACGACCGGGGCGGGGGCGCCGGACAAGCGCGCGGCGCGGACCGGCAGGTCGCCGCCGAGACCGGCGGCCGCGTCGGCCAGCCAGGACAGATCGAGCCCACGGGCGTGCTTCTCGATCAGAACGAGCGCGCGTTCCTGGATGTCGAGCGCCGGGTGGTCGAACGCCGCCGCCACCGTCTCGAGGATGTCGCCGGTCCGGCCGGGCTCGCGCCGGACGACCTTGTCGAGCCAGGTCAGCTGGGTCTTGACGAGCGTCTTCTCCTTGCGCACGAGCGTGGGCCGGCTGACGTCGAGCAGCGTGTCGAGTTCGAGCCGGCCGGCGTCGTCGACCGCCCGTAGCGCCCGCTGGGCGGTGCCGGCGATCGTGGACGGCGCGTCCGGCAGTAGTTGTGCGTAATCCGTCGCGTGACCGGTCTGCTCGTCGAGCGTGGGCGCCAGTTCGTCGTGCAGCAGGGCGAACGGCCGCAGGAAAGCCGGGCGGTCGCCGCGGACCAGCCGGTCGACGGTCGCGGCCAGGACCGTGGCGCGGTCGAGGCGGCCCTCGGCGACGAGCTGGGCGACCGCGGCCGGGAAGGCGGGCCGGCCCGTCCAGCCGCCGGATTCCATGTCCCACACCATGGTGCCGAGGTGCGCGCCGAGCCCGTCGATCTCGAACACGGCGGGCAGCAGGGTGTCCAGATGCGGGGTTTCGCGCAGCCGGTCGACAAAGGCCGTGCGCCGGCGGGAATCCTGCTGCTCGAGGTCGAGGAGCCACCCGCCGACGAAGCCCTCGGTCATGGGCACGGCCGCGCCCGACTCGGTCAGCAGGGCCGCCGCGAACGACCAGCCGCCCTGCCAGGCGTCCTCCGGCCGGAGCCTGGTGACGAGACGGCCGGCCAGGTCGCCGAGCCAGGGCAGCTCGCGGGCGCGAACCACGCTCAGCGCCTGCGCGACCGGGATCCGGCCCCACTTGTCGCGCATGTCGCGCCGGTTGAGCAGGGCAGCCGCGCGGGCGGCGGTGGGCATCGTGCCCAGCACCGCGAGACCCAGCCCGCCGGTCGGGTCGTGCCGGGAACGCCACCAGTCCTCCGGCTCCATCGACTTGAGGAAAGCCTCGAGGCCGGCGGCCAGCGCGACGCGTTCCGGCTCGGCCGCCGCGACCAGCACGGCAGCCACCGCGTCCGGGCCGGCCTGGCCGATGTGGTCGCGCAGGACTTCCCCCGTGAGGTTCATGCGGGCACCTCGGCCCGGACCATGCGGACGGCGAGGGCGTGCTTGCAGGGCCCGCGTCCGCCGCGATGTTTGGCCCACCACGGGCATGTGCAGGATTCGCCGTCGCGGACATGATAGGTGTTGTCACCGCTGCGGACGACGCCGTTGAGGCTCGCCGCGCCCGACTCGGCCAGTGCCCGCGCCGCCACCAGCCGCGGGTTCATCCGGGCCGCGCCCTCCACTGTGTAAGGCAGGGTGCGGTGGAAATAGCCCGCCTCGGCCACGTCGAAGCCGACCCGCCCGGCCGTGCCGAGCTGGGTCAGCGCGTCGCGGACCCGGCCCGCGTCGAGCCCGGAGGCGACGGCCAGCGCATCCACGTCGATCTTCGGATCCCAGGAGAGCAGCGCGCTGATCAGCTCGGCGTCGTCGGCGGCCTCGTCGGCGGCGAGTGCCTCGAGCACCGCGCCCTCGCCCGAGAACCCGCGGTAGGGCTCGGGCGACAGGGTCAGCGACAACCGCAGGGCGGGGTTGCTCAGCTCCCACGTGCTGGCCACCGGCCCGGAGCCGGCCGTGATGGCCGGACCGTAGACGCGCAACCGGGTCGCGTGCCGAAGGAAGGGTTTTATCGCGGCGAGGCGACCGGCGCCCGGCAAGCAGACGGCCCCGGGCCCCGGGCGTGAGGTGACGCGCAGCGTGCGGCCGGCCGGGACCGCCCACAGCACCGAGCGGTCGCCCGCGCTCATCCGCTGCAGCAGAGCTCGCGCGTCGGCCACGGCCAGCTCGGCGCGCGGGTCGAAACGGGAAGTGAGCACCTGCGCCTCGGCGAAGCCGCGCAACCAGCGGGTGGGCAGCGGCACCTTGCGCTCGACGACCGGGCCGTCGAACGTGGTGACCGCCAGTTCGTCGGGGCCGACGGCCAGGTGCATCGGATCGGCCGGGCCGACCCGGGCGAGGGCGCGCTGCAGCGGCACGTTGACGTCGACATTGGTGGTGCCGTGGGCGACGATCTCGCCGTCGATGCCCGCGGGCAGCACGTCGAGCCGGGCGTAGACACCGCAGCAGCCGGAGAACGACTCGAACCGCAGCCGGTCGGAGCCCGCCGTCACCACCGGATCGAGGCTGACCGGGTCGAGCGGACGGTAATAGCGGCTGCGGGCGACCTCGGCCACCGCCAGCAGACCCGTCGCCGTCGCGGCCGGGCTCGCCAGGAAACCGGTGAAGAACCGCGGATGCGCGGCCGGCCCGCCCGAGGTCTGCAGGGTGAGATCGCCCCGGGCGAGGGCCGAGGACCCGAGATACGCGTACGCCGCTGCGCTGACCATGCCGGAGAACTTAGAGGACCCCTACGACAGTTTTTCATCGCCTACGATCGGGCCCGTGATGGCGTACGGGTCGGGGGCCTTGCTCTTCGTTGTCGGCATCTGCCTGTCGCTCGCGTGGCACGAGGCCGGGCACATGCTGGCCGCCCGCGCGTTCGGCATGAAGGTGCGGCGGTTCTTCGTGGGCCGCGGCCCGACGGTGTTCTCGTTCCGTCGCGGCGAGACGGAGTTCGGGCTGAAGGCCCTGCCGATCGGCGGGTTCTGCGACATCGCCGGCCTGACCGCGCTCGACGAGCTGAGCCCGGACGAGCAGCCGCGCGCGATGTGGCGTTATCCGGCGTGGAAACGCACGACGGTCATGCTGGCGGGCCCGGTCATGCATGTGATCCTGGCCGTGGCGATCCTCTACGCGATGGCGGTCACCGTCGGCCTGCCCAATCTGCGCCCCGTCACCGAGCCCGTCGTCGCGGCCACTTCCTGCGTCGGCGCGGTCTGCCCGGCGGCCGAGGCCGGCCTGCGACCCGGCGACCGGATCGCGTCGATCGGTGGCACGCCCACCCCGCGCTGGGCCGACGTGCTGACCGCCGTGCGGGCATCCGACGGCCCGACCCCGTTGGTCGTGAACCGTGGCGGCGAGACGCTGACCTTGAGCGTCGACGTCGCTCAGGGCCGGATGGGCGCCTCCCCGGAACCCCCGCCGGCGTACCTCAAGGGTGGCGTGGCCGAGACGGCGGCGTTCACCGGGGAGTTGATCAGCGGGTCGGTGCGCCAGCTGGCCGCCTTCCCCGAGCGCATCCCGGCCGTGGTCAAGGCGATCGGCGGCGAACGCGAAGCGGACACCCCGATCAGTATGGTCGGCGCGAGCCGGCTCGGGGGAGAGGCCGTCGAACGCGGCCTGTGGGCCACCTTCCTGCTGTTGCTGGTCAGCCTCAACCTGTTCCTGGCCGTGTTCAACCTGCTGCCGCTGCTCCCGCTCGACGGCGGTCACATCGCGGTGGTCTGGTTCGAGCGCGTCCGCGACCTGGTCCGCCGTCTGCGCGGCCGCCCGGCCGCGGGCCCGGTCGACTTCACCCGCCTGTTCCCGGCCACGATGGTGCTGATAGTGCTGGGCGGGGCGGTGATGGCGCTGACCATCACCGCCGACATCGTCAATCCGATTCGCCTGGGGTAGACGCGCGGAACAGCCGTTCCTCGTCCAAAGCGGAGGTCTGCACGACCAGGACGTCGCAAACGGCGTTGCGGACGACCCCGGCCGGCACCGAGCCCAGCAGCGCGCCCTGGGCGGCGCCCAGCCCGCGGTTGCCCACGACGATCAGGTTGGCCGGGTTGTTGCCGACCGTGTCCAGCAGCGCCTGGGCCGGGTCACCGCGCACCAGCACCTGCTCGATGTAGCGGGCCCGCTCGCGGGTCAGCCCGGTGACCGACTTGCTCAAGGCTTCCCGGGCCACCTCGATGCCGCTGATGTCGCGGTGCAGGCCGGGCTCGCTGGCGGCGGGCTCGTCGGAGGCCTCGCGATACGCGGTGACGACCACCAGACGGGCCTGGGCCGCCTGCGCCACCTCGGCCGCGCGATCCACCGCGTACAGGGAAGTGGGTGTGCCGTCGGAACCGACGATCACGCGGTCGTAGACAGTGATGCTGCGCCGGCCGCCCAGGGGCACGATCGGGGACTCGTCGGCCTCGTCGGGCGGGTTGACCCACAGCATGGCCACGGCGCCGATGCCCAGCAGCACCCCGGCCAGGATGATCGCGTTGCTGCCCTTGCCGTCCAGCCAGTGCTCGTAGATCCAGCCGAACGTGACCGTCTGCACCAGCATCGGCACCACGATCATCATGTTCAGGATGCCCATGTAGACACCCGTCCGTTTGGCCGGGACCATGCTGGCCACCATCAGGTAGGGCACGCCGACCGCGCTGGCCCAGAAGATGCCGACGCCGATCATCGGAACCAGCGCGAGATACTGGTTGTCGATGTGCGCGAGCCACACCAGTGCCAGCGCCGCCAGGCCGAGGGCGATGGCGTGCACCCGCTTGGCCCCGATCCGCTGGGCGAAGCCGACCAGGAAGAGCGCCGAAACCATGGTGACGAAGTTGTAGGCGCCGTTCTCGAGACCGCTCCACGCGATCGCGTCGTCCCAGGCCGAGCCGCCCTGCTCGGGGTTGGCGCCGAACACCGTCTCGCCCAGGCTGACCGCCAGGAACTGCCAGTAGATGAACATGGCGTACCACTGGAAGGCGAAGACGACCCCGATCTTGTGCATGGCCACGGGCATCGCGCGTACGGCGTCCGCGATCTCCCGTACGGCCGGTCCCAGCCCGCGCGGCGCGTTGGCCATCTCTTCGAGCTCGTCGTCCGACGGCTTCAATTCCCGCGTACGGGCCATGGCCGTGAGCACTGTGAGCAGGATGCACACGGTGCCGATCATGAAGCAGGCGAACATCCAGTACGGGACCCCGTTGCCCGCCTCGGTCTGCAGGGCCTCGACCTTCTGGAGCGCGAAGAGCGACACGTTGGCCAGCACGGCGCCGGCCCCGGTGAACATGCTCTGGGTCAGGAAGCCGCGCGCCAGTTGCGACTTGGGCAGCCGGTCGGAGATGAACGCCCGGTACGGCTCCATCGAGGTGTTGTTGCCCGCGTCGAGCAGCCAGAAGCAGATCACGCCGAGCCACAGCACGCCGACGAACGGGAACGCGAACAGGATGATCGCGCACAGGATCGCGCCGACCACGATGAACGGTCGTCGCCGGCCGAACCGGGGATGCCAGGTGCGGTCGCTGATCGCTCCGATCAAGGGCTGGATGAGCAGACCGGTGACGGGCCCGGCCAGGTTGAGGATCGGCAGCTGCTCGGGACTCGCGCCGATCAGCAGGAACAGCGGGTTCACCGCGGACTGGGTGAGCCCGAAGCTGAACTGCACCCCGAAGAAGCCGAGGTTCATCATCAGCAGGGCGGAGCTGGACATCAGTGGCTTGTGCTCGGCCGCCCCGGATCCCGTCGAAACCGTGTCCGACGTCGTGGTGGTCATGGGGATCCCCCTTCGACCGTGATCTGGATCACACTTGAATTCGACGCTAAACCGATCCGCGGGCACTCGCAAGCAGAGATGTCGATACGTGCGTCTGGCCGCCGTTTCCCGGCCGCGGCGTTGCTCTGCGGACGCCGTACGGCCTGTAATGAGCGCATGAGCACATGGACGACGATCGTTGTCGGCGTCGATGGGTCACCCGGCAGCCGTAAGGCCCTGACCTGGGCCGCGGCCGAGGCGGCGGACCACGGCGCCGAGCTGCTCGTGCTGAACGTGTGGGAGCACACGCTGCTGCCACCGGCGGGCGGGCCCAGCGTTTCCGAACACGCGGTGGCCGAGCCCAGCCAGGCCACCACCGAGGAGCTGCTCCAGGTGATCAAGGAGGAGCTCGGGGAGGACCCGCCGGTGCCCGTACGGGCTCAGGTCCGGCAGGGACGCCCGGCGAAGGTCCTGATCGACGAGTCGGAGGGCAAGAACCTGCTGGTGGTCGGGCATCGCGGGCACGGCGGCTTCGCGGGTCTCGTGCTCGGCTCGGTCAGTCAGCACGTCGCCGCGTACGCGAAATGCCCGGTCACCGTCGTGCGTTAACGCGGATCCCGTACGGCGCCCAGGAACAGGATCGTGCCGGTCCGCCGGTCGGAGATCGTGAACTGGAACGGGCGGTCGGCGCGGAACACGGCCGGGTTCACCTGGGCCGAGGTCGTCATGACCCCGCCCGTGACTCCGGCCGCCTCGGTACCCTTCTCGTCGACCCGGATGTACGTCTTGTGATACACCTGCTCGAGCCGTCGGCCGTCCGGTGACATCGGCCGGAAGTTCGCCCGTGCCGGGTCGAACGCGCTGGTCATGCCCATTTTCTGCAGCGGCTTGGTGAGCTGGCCGGCCCAGCGCAGCTCGAAGCGGGGCAGCGCGATGTCCTCGAAACCGCGCGGGGCCAGGCTGCCGCTCAGCGCCTGCCAGTCGGCGGCACCGGCCATCTTGCCGTCCTCAGCCAGGATGATCTCCATCCCGTAGCGCCCGTTTTCGCCGTACGGGAGACGAAGCATGCGGAAGCCGTCGCGCTCGGCATAGCCGTAGGAACCGCCCGAGTGGTGCATTGTGGGCACCGTGACCGGCCCGCCGGGAGTGGTGAACTTCTCGTCGCGCGTGATGAGGAAGATGAGGAACTCGTTCTGCCACGTCCCCAGGAAGTACACCGCATTGAGCAGTACGAGGGTGGCTTGCGCGCTGGGCAGGCCGAGGTCGCGCGCGATGCCCTTGATCCGGCCGCCGGTGTTCTCGTCGACCCAGTCGTCGATCTTCTCAGCCGTCTCCGCCGACCCCAGATCGGCGTCCTCCACGGTGCCGCCGAAGCTGTGCCGCACGAAGTCGGCGTAGTCGTCCTCGAGCGGGCCGTTGTTGTACAGCGCGTCGGACACCGACAACGTCACGTCCTCGGTGTCGGCCAGCTCCCGCAGCAGCGCCCCGACCCGCTCGTCCTGACCCTCGCGCAGACCCAGCACCCGCGCCATCTCGGCTGCGGTGTCCCCGTCGGCGCCGGCCGACACCATGGCCAGCAGCACGGACACCGACACCGGGGACGTGACCGTGTTCGCGTCCTTCTCGTCGAGCTGGGCGAACAGGTCGAAGCCGAACGTGTTGACGGCCCGGGCCACCGGGGCGGCGTCGGTCGCGACCAGCTTCACCTTGATGCGAGCGGCGTCACCGGGCACCTTGTCGCCACCACACGCGGCGGTCGCCAACACGCCACAGACCAGGACAAACGCTGCTAGGGCACGGATCACACCAGTGAGACTAGGAACGGGCCTCCAGGGTTCCCGGATCGATGAGTCGAAGTTCACGATTCGGCCCGCGGATTTGGCTGTACGGGTCGTCGCCTGGTTACCGTCGGCCGAGTCCCGCAGTCGCGGGCACCCCGGGCGGAACGCCGAATCCTGCCGCCGCCCGTGCGGAAACGAACCCAGGCATGGAGCGGGGGACCCACAAGTTCCTCGGCGCGCCGCTGTTCCCAGCCGGCGCGCCTCGGGGTGAAGCCGCCTGCGCGCGGCCGGGCAGCCCAGCCCGAACCCGACAGCTCACCTCGCAGGCGTGGAGGTAGCTCTTTCATGGCACAGATCGCTAAGAAGACCCGTGTCGCGTTCGGCCTGACGGTCGCGGGCGTCGCGGGCGCGGTGGGCCTGCTCGGCCCCGCGTCGCCGGCCCAGGCCGCGAGCGTGAACTGGGACGCCGTCGCCAAGTGCGAGTCCGGCGGCAACTGGAGCATCAACACCGGCAACGGCTACTACGGTGGGCTGCAGTTCAGCCGCAGCACCTGGAAGGCGTACGGGGGAACGAAATATGCCCCGACCGCCAACAAGGCCACCAAGGCGGAGCAGATCAAGATCGCTGAGAAGGTGCTGAAGGGGCAGGGCATCGGGGCCTGGCCCACGTGCGGCAAGAAGGGTGGCACCCCCGCCAAGCCGGTCGCGAAGAAGCCGGCCGCGCCCGCCAAGAAGCCCGCTTCCGGCAAGCACTACGTCGTGCGTTCCGGTGACACGCTGGCCTCCATCGCGGCCAAGCAGCACGTCAAGGGCGGCTGGAAGGCGCTCTACCAGCTCAACAAGACGGTGCTCAAGAGCCCCAGCCTGATCTATCCCGGTCAGCGGCTCGCCCTCTGAGTCGTCCGCGCGTCCGGCCCGGTTTGCCGATCGGGCCGGACGCGCGCGCCGCGTCCCACTGTGTGGACAGCCGGATCGGTGCCCGAATTCGCCCCGTGAGCTGCCCCGCGACAAGCTGGACATCGACCCAACTAAATGGAAACTTAAACTTTACAGGCGATTTCTCCCCGCGCCGTCCCGCGAACTGTGAGGATCTCTCGCATAGACAGACGTGGATGTCTGTACCTCGTGGGGAGGAAACACGTGAGAATTGCTGTCGCGCTGGCCGGCGCCATCGCCCTGGCCAGTGGGGGCCTGGTGGCCACCGCCACAACCGCGTCCGCCGCGCCGGTCACCCCCGGCTCGTCGCTCATCGACCAGGCCGGATCGGCGATCAAGAAGTCGGCCAAGGACCGCTACACGGTCTACAGCAACAAGAACGGCATCACCCGCTACACCCGCACCTACGACGGTTTGCGCGTCTACGGCGGTGACGTGATCATCCGTACGAAGGCCGGGAAGTTCGCCGGTGCGTCGGCCGGCCTGGCCAAACCGCTCAGCCTCGGCACCAAGCCGTCGGTCACCGCCGCCGGCGCCGCCGCCACGGCCAAGGGCCAGTTCCGGGGCACGATCACCCAGGCCGGGACGCCGGAGCTGTTCGTCGACGCGAGCAGCGGCATCGGCACGCTGTCGTGGGAGACCGTCATCACCGGCTGGCAGCCCGACGGTCAGACCCCGTCCCGTTTCCACGTCATCTCGGACGCCCTGACCGGCAAGGTCGTCGGCTCGTACGACGAGATCGAGAACATCGCGGGCACCGGGAACAGCATCTACTCGGGCCCGGTCGCGCTCGAATCGACGCCGGCCGGGGAGTCCTTCACGCTGATCGATCCCGTACGCGGTAACGGTTCCACTTGCGACATGAACAACCGCACGTCGGGCACCTGCACCACGTTCACCGACGCCGACAACACCTGGGGCACAGGCGCACCCGCCGACCGGCAGTCGGCCGCCGTGGACGCCCACTTCGGCGCCGCGGTCACGTTCGACTACTTCAAGGACGTGCACGGCCGCAACGGCATCTTCGGCGACGGGCGCGGTGTCCCCTCCCGCGTGCACTACGGCAACGCGTACGTGAACGCCTTCTGGGACGGCGCCCAGATGACCTACGGCGACGGCACGGGCAACGCCAAGCCGCTGGTCGCGCTGGACGTGGCCGGGCACGAGATGTCGCACGGCGTCACCGAGAACGTGGTGCCGGGCGGGCTCACCTACTCGGGCGAATCGGGCGGCCTGAACGAGGCCACAAGCGACATCTTCGGCAGCATGGTCGAGTTCCACGCCGGCAGCACCGAGGACGCGGGCGACTACGACATCGGCGAGAAGATCGACATCAACGGCAACGGCTCGCCGCTGCGCTACATGTACAACCCGGCCCTCGACGGGCGTTCCCACAGCTGCTGGTCGACCTCCACGCGCAGCGTCGACGTGCACTACTCCTCCGGCGTGGCCAACCACTTCTTCTTCAACCTGGCCGAAGGTTCGGGCGCGACCCCGTACGGGACCTCGCCGGTCTGCGGCGCCGCCGAGCCGGTCACCGGCATCGGCAAGGAGAAAGCCGCGAAGATCTGGTTCCGGGCGCTCGACGCGTACTTCGTCTCGAACACCGGCTACGTGAACACGACCACGCCGGCCAACACCGCCCGCGCCTACTCGCTGGCCGCCGCCACCGACCTGTACGGCCTGTGCAGCGCCGAGTACAAGGCCGTGCAGACCGCGTGGACCTCGGTCAACGTGGCCGGCAACGACGAGGAATGCTATGACGGCAACGCCTTCGCGCTGACCCTGTCCGCCGACAACGCCGCAGTCGGCCCCGGCGAGTCCACGACCGTCACGGCGACCACCGCAGTGGTCAACGGCGAGGCCGAGGAGATCACCTTCAGCGCCGGCGCCACCCCGGCCGGTGTGACCGTCTCGTTCGAGCCGGCCACCGTCACGGCGGGGGAGTCGACCACGATCACCGTGAGCGCCGCCCCGGACGCCACCCGGACCAGCGGCCCGGTCACCATCACCGCGACCGCGGCCTCGCTGACCCGCTCGAAGCCGCTGACCGTCAAGGTCGGCAGCGTCGCGGCCTGCACCGTCACCAACGCCACGGCCGTGCCGATCCCCGACCTGACCACGGTCACCAGCGAGGTCGAGCTGGGCCAGTGCGCGGCCACCCCGTCCACTGCCAGCTCGGTCGACGTGAAGATCCAGCACACGTACATCGGTGACCTGGTGGTCAGCCTGATCGCCCCCGACGGCACGGCCTACGTGCTGCACAACCGGGCCGGCGGTGGCACCGACAACATCGACCAGAGCTACCCGGTCGACCTGTCGTCGGAGACCGCCAACGGCAAGTGGACCCTGCGCGTGCAGGACGCGGCCCGCGCCGACACCGGCACCCTGACCAGCTGGACCCTCTCCGTCTAGCCTCCTCCTGATCGGGCCCGCTCCTCAACGACGAGGGGCGGGCTCTTCGCTGCCCACCCCGCCGGCGCCACTGCCGCCGACTACGGCGCCTGGCAGGGCTGGCGCAACCCCGACCCGGCGACGACCGCCTGGAACTGGAACGCCGACGCCAAGCAGCGCGCCGCCCCGGGTCAAGGCGGCCCAGCGCGGCGCGATCACCGAACTGTTCGCCAATTCCCCGATGTGGTGGATGTGCCTCAACCACAACCCGTCCGGGGCAGCCGACGGCGGCCTGAACCTGCAGTCGTGGAACCACACCCAGCACGCCGCGCACCTCGCGATCGTGGCGCGCCGGGCCCGCGACAACTGGGGCGTCACTTTCCGCAGCGTGGACCCGTTCAACGAGCCGTCCTCGACCTGGTGGCGCGCCGACGGCACCCAGGAGGGCTGCTTCATCGGCGCCACCACTCAGCGCAGCGTCCTGGCCCAGCTCCGGTCGGAGCTGGACCGCCAGGGCCTGACCGGCGTCACGATCGCCGCCTCCGACGAGACCAACTACGACGTCGCCCGCAGCACCTTCGCCGGCTTCGACTCGGCCACCCGTGCCCTGATCGGCCAGGTCAACGTGCACGGCTATCAAGGTTCGGGCGGCCGCCGCGACCTGCTCCTCACCGACGTCCGCGCGGCCGGCAAGGTGCTCTGGAACTCCGAGACCGGCGACGGCGACGGCACCGGGCTGATCCTCGCCGCCAACCTGTGCCTGGACTGGCGCTGGCTGCACCCCACGGCCTGGGTCTACTGGCAGGTGATGGACTCGAGCGCCGGCTGGGGCCTGATCCGCTACGACGGCGGCACGCTGACCGCCGGGCCGATCGAGACCAAGCTGTACGTCCTGGCCCAGTTCACCCGCCACATCCGGCCCGGCATGCGCGTCATCGACACCGGCGTGGGCTACGCGGCCGCCGCCTACGACCGGTCGGCCCGCCGGTTGGTCGTCGTCGCCGTCAACACCGGCGCCGCGCAGACCATCGCCCTCGACCTGTCCCGCTTCGGCCGGACCGCCGGCCCGGTTACCCGCTGGACCACCGTCCCCGCCGCCACCGACCGCTACACCTCCCGCACCGACCTGCAGATCACCGACAAGACCGTCCGCGCTTCCTTCCCCGCCGCGTCCGTCCCGACCATCCAGATCGACGATGTGACCCTTTAGAGCAAACGACGAATCTCCCCGTACGTCCGGTAGAAGCCTCCGCGGGCGGCCTCCCGCACACCCGTCACGACGTAACGGCTGCCGCGCTCGCGGATTCCCTTGGGGAACTGCACCTGCCAGTCGCGGTGATAGCCGCCGCTGACCACCCGGATCCGCAGGCGGCCACCCTCCTCGACGCACTCGACGACCACCCCGCCGTCGACGTCGTGGATCACCTCGACAGCGGTCGACGGCGCGACGGCGGGCATGCGCGGCGGCGCCTTGACGTCGATCGGCTCGGGAATCGTGCCCGTCACCGCCGACTGAACGGCCGCCTCGCTCGCGTCGATGCATGCCAACGCGCCGTTAGTGGTGACGATGTAGAGCCGCTCGTCGCGATATTGCATCGAGTAGGCCGAGCCGCAGCCCGTGCCGAGCTTCCACAGCCGGGTGCCGCTGACGTCGAAACAGTAGATCGACGAACTGCTGTCGCCGGCGAACACGTAACGCCCGTCCTTGGACGTGGCGCACGAGTAGACCGGGGCATCACAGCGATACGTCTGCCGGTGTGTGCCGTTCTTACCCAGCTCGACCACCTGCCGGGTCGCCGTGCCCGCGTAGAGCGTGTCGCGCTCCTGCCACCCGAACAGCACCGCGCCGGTCGGGGTGTTCCACAATTCCTTCCCCGTACGCCAGTCGTAGCTCGTGACGCCGTTGGAGTGGCCGTGATGCACGGCGTCGGCGTCGCAGCGGACCATCCACGCCGAACTGCCCCGGCCCGGGCGACGCCAGAGGAACTCGTCCTCGTGGTCGATCGTCGCGATGCCGCCGCCGGAGTCGGAGACGCCGAGCACGCCGTCGTGGATGTCGAGCCAGTAGATGTCGATCGACGGGTCGATCCGGTAGGCCAGCCGCGGCACCTTGCCCGACAGGTCGTAGACGTTGCCGTCGTCGCAGCCTGCGTAGATCCAGCCCGCGTCGGCGACGATGCACTTCACGCCGTCGGGCAGCCGGAACTGCTGCAGCACCTCGGCGCCGTGGCTGAGCGTTGTGATCAGGCCACTCTCGTTGCCGACCATGCACACGTCGTCGTCGACGAAGATGCCGAAGGCGGGGCTGCCCGAGTCGTAGCGCCACAGGATCGGGGCGCGCGTGGCCGTCGAGCGGGTGCTGACGATCTGACGCCGGGACACCGCGCGTTTCTGCCGGCCGCCCGGCACCGCCGGGGCGTACCCCTTGCGGACCTTTTCCCCGATCTTCTTGGACGCCTCGGCCCGCGCCTTGTCGTTGGTGGTGAACGACGACTGCTTGACCTGCCCCCGATCGCCGATGCGCCCGTACCGGATCGTCAGGTCCACGCCGTCGACGGTCACCTCATAGAACTTGTGCGCGCTTCCGGAGTCTTCGGAGAGCTCGAGGTACGTCGTCTCGGCCGGCATTCGGGGGCCACCTTTCGCAGCACTGATTTCGATGGCCCCGAAGCTAGCGTCCGGGTACGACAAAATTCAGCCGGGTCCACACAGGACGTCGTCACGGGTCGGGCCGAGCGGCAGCGCGATGAGCGTGGCTGCCAGCAGTGCCGCCACTGCGACAGGTCGGACGGCCCGGCCCCACCTTGACATCGCGTGGGAGCGTGCCCACACTGCATGGACATCTATCTATGTGAACGATAACAGCATGCGAAAAGGATTCTGAGATGGACAAACCGCGTCGATGGCGGGCCGCCCTGATCGGTCTCGTCGTCACGATGCCGGCCGGCGCCGGGGTGCTCGTCGGCCTGCCCACGGCCCAGGCGGCCACGGTCAGTACCGCCGCCTGGTACGTGCTGGTCAACCGCAACAGCGGCAAGGCGATGGACGTCTACAACCGGGCCACCCATGCCGGGGCCGGCATCGCCCAGTTCACCCGCAACGACGGCAACTGGCAGCAATGGCAGTTCGTCGACGCGGGCAGCGGCTACTACAAAATCAAGAGCCGGCACAGCGGGCTGGTGCTCGAACTGCCCAACGCCACCGACGGCACCCAGCTGATCCAGAACACCGACAACGGCACGACCCGGCAGCATTTCACGCTGAAGGATTCCGCCGGGGGATACGTGCGGCTGCTGAATCGGCACAGCGGCAAGGCCGTGGAGACGTGGGAATGGTCCACCGCGGACGGTGCGATCGTCGCGCAATACGGTGACCTCGACGGCGCCAATCAGCAATGGCAACTGGTGCAGGTAGGCAGCGGCGGTTCCGCCGGCGGCTGCGGCTCGGGCACGTTCCAGTCCGAGGTGACCGTCAGCGGCAGCACCTGGACGGCGCGCAACGCCTCCGGGGCGAGCGTTTACAGCGGCACCGACTTCCGCGCGGCGGTGCAGGCCGGAATCGGCAGCCTCACGGCCGGGCGCACGTCGATCCAGCGCGTTGTCGTACGCGGCAACGGCTCGATGACCGCGGGCAGCCGCATCTCCCTGGCCTCGTACACGTCGCTCTCGGTCTGCGGCACCATCAACGTGACCGGCTTCGGCAGCGGTGACTACGCGCCCATTTACGCCCGCGGCGTCAGCGCCATTGAGGTGCCTTATCTGAACGTCACGGGCGCGCCGATCTACGGCATTTTCCTGCGCAACGTGACCAACGTGTGGCTCGGCCAGATCGACATGCGGCTCAGCGCCGGCCTCGGGGTGCGCATCGACAATCGCGGCGACACCAGCCAGTGGACCCGCAACGTCAAAGTCGATTCCGTGTACGTCTCCGGGGCGTCCTCACACGCGATGGAGACGTACGGGGTCGACGGCATCACCATCGGCACCGTGACCGCGCGCAACGTCGGCGAATCGGGCCTGCTGCTCAACCAGACCATCAACGCCACGGTCGGCACCGTCGACGCGGAGAACGCCGGCGCCGGTACGGGTTATGCCGCCTTCCGGATGGCCAACCGCAACGGCCGGGTCGGCGACGCGTACCCGAACACCGTCAAGGTCGGCACCGTGAAGGCGCGCGGCGGCGGCCGGGGCATCTTCTGCGTCTCGGAAAGCGGCGGTGCGACCATCGACCGGGTCGACATCGCCAACACGGGCAACAATTCCGTGCTCGTCGAGAACTGCTACAACGTCGTGATCGCCGGGGTCTCCGGCACGATCAGCGGCGGCGGCGAGGTCCGGATCGCGGCCCGCGCGGAGTTCGCCCCGTCGTCGGGCATCAGCTTCCGCAACCTGACGGTCGCCAACACGAACATCACGTGGAGCCCGTGCGCGGGAAGCAACAACACGATCAGCAATGTGACGCGGTCGAATTCCACGCTCACCTGGTGTTGATCGGCGCCGCCGGGGGCAAGTCCGGAGCATGAGCCGATTGACGCGAGCACTCGGGCAGGCGGCCCTCGGCGGTGTGTTGCTCACCGCCGGGGCCGGCCACCTGACCACGCAGCGCAGGGAATTCCAGGCCCAGGTCCCGTCCTGGTTCCCGGCCGACCCGGACAAGGTGGTGCTGGCCTCCGGCGTGGTCGAACTGGCGATCGGCACGGCCCTGCTGGCCACCTGGAAACAACCGGCCCGCGGCCTGCTCGGCAAGGCGGTGGCCGCCTTCTTCGTCGGTGTCTTCCCCGGCAACATCGCCCAATTCGTCGAACGCAAGGACGGTTTCGGCCTCGACACCGACACCAAGCGCGCGCTGCGTCTGCTGGGCCAGCCCGCACTGGTCGCCTGGGCCCTCGCCGCCACCCGCCCGGCCGGCCCCGCTCCGGCGTCTCGGCGCCAAGAGGCCGGCCTTACCTAGAAAGCCCCCGCAATTCCGGCCGATGTGCTCATCGGCCACCCCGATGGTCCCGGCTTCGTCCGGCGGCAGCTGAACCCCGAGCAGGCGGCGCTGGCCCTATTGCTGGTCGAAGGTCGGGTAGCCGAGACGTTTGACCAGGTCACCGGTGGCTTTGTTGAAGGCCTCGTAGATGTCGTCGTCGAAGTGGTTGGCCCAGTCGCCGGGCTGGCCTTTGCGGTAGTGGGAGACCGTGGCTGTGCCCTGGCGTTCGTTCATTTTGGTGAAGCTGTAGCGGTCGAGCACCGTGGCCAGGTCGTCGGTGGGCAAATTGATGCCGCAGTGGCGCAGCAGCGCTTCCATCTCGGTGGCCTGGTGTTCGCCGGTCAGGTCCTCGTATTTGACCAGGCGCACCTCGTCGGAGGCGGGCGCGTCGATCCACGAGCGGATGGCGCCGAATCGGTTCTTCCGGGCCATGTCGCCGATCAGCCAGAGCAGGCCTTCCTTGCGCGGTTTTTCGAGCAGCACTTTGCGCACTTCGAGCACGTCACCCATCGGGCCGTGCGAGTTGCGCGTGGAGAAGTAGCTCGACACCACCATGTCGCGCGGGTCGCGCATGACGAAGAATGCTCGATACTTCTCCGGCTTCGGCATCTTGTCGAACCGGGGCCGGGGGAAGAACAGCGACAGCCCGATCCGCTGGGACGGCACCACACGCGGGTGTTTCCAGTTGTAGAAGCGCGGGTCGTACGTCAGCAGGCCGGAATGGCGGTAGACGAGCGGGTCGCTGAACACCGCCTTGATCCACTGGCTGGCGGTCTTGCGGACCGCGCAGTGGTAGACGTTCTCGAACTCGCTTCGGGTTTCCACCGGCACGGTGATCCGCAGTTTGGTGTTGTACGCCTCGAGTTGCGCACGGCGGGCCAGAACGCGCACCGGCTCCGGCGTGCGTTGCTTGGCGAGCATGACAGCGCTGTTCAACATCGTCCGAGCCCGTGTCCTTTGCGTACGAAATCGCGGGTTCGCTGGCTAAATGATCTTGATCCGAGTGGCGTCCAAAGACCTTATAACAAAATCGATCGAAATAGAGAACATGACGCCTGGGAGGTTGCTGAAAGCGCAAGCCCCCGGGAGAGGTAACGAGGCAGGGGGTGGAGTCGCTCCGCATACCAGCCGATAGCACCGTGGAGAACTGGCAGTAGGAAGGCGGCGGCAGCCGAGCATGGCTGCCGGCGCCACGAGCAGCGGACGGGCCAACCGGCGTGTGGACCAGTCGGTACACGGCGGGCGAGGGTCGTGCGGTTCAAAGCTGGGCGCGCGCCCGGCAGGTCACGGCTGAGCGCGGGTTGTGCGGCTCGGGCCGGGCGTGGGTTGGGCGGCTCCGCTTCGAGCGCGGATCATGCGGCGTAGTTCGTCGGCGTACTCCAGGACAGTCTGGCGGATCACCGGGGCGGCGTCGGTGACGGCCCGTTCGGCTTGGGCCGGGAAGTCCGCAGTGGTGCCGAATCGGGGGAGCAGCCGCGAGGAGTAGACCATCGACGGGACCATGCCGCCGCGGTCGAAGGTCGGTAGCAGGCGCAGGTACATGTCGCCGTAACCGGACAGGATCGCGTCCTGACCGGGGCGCCAGAACGCGGTCGTGACGTCCCTCATCGAGCTCACCGGCACGGACCGGTCAACAGTCAGGATCTGCCACACCGCGGCCTTCTCGTCGGCGTCCGGGCGGGCCGCGCGCACGGCCAGGGCGCGGAACGTCGCGTCCGGGTCGGGGTCGCGGGCGAGCAGATCCCGTACGGGGGAGTCGGTCTCCTGCCCGAGCTCGGCCGCGCGGATCAGGCAGCGCCAGTGCAGGTCGATGTCGTCGCCGGCCCGGTCGCGCAGCCGGTCGATCGCGTCGAGATCCGGCGCCGAACGGATCATGCCGCGCAACGCCACCTGTTCGCGGCCGGGCTGCTCGGCCAGCCGCGCACACAACGCGTAGAAGTCGGTCATCAGCCGGTCGTCGCCCGCCCACAGTTCGGCGGCGTTGCCGGCCAGTCGCAGGTACGGCTCGATCACCGCGTCCGACGTCTCCCCGGTGAGGACCGAGGTCAGGCAGGTCAGCGCCTCGTCGGGGGTGGCCACGGCGACGCCACGCGAGACCGGGGTGGGCAGCGCGCCGGCCGCGGTGACGAGGGTTGCCCGATCGCGGGCCGACGGCCGGGTCGTCGCGAACGTCAGGTCCTCGTCGTTGACCAAGTAGAAGTCGGCATCTTCGGGCATCACCACGGATGTGGAGGCGCCCTGCACGTCGACGGTGGCCAGCGCGGTGCGCCGTAACCGTCCGTCGTCGAACACGTAAGAACCGATGGCGAGGACTTGCGGCCGGGGCAGGCCCGCCGGTCCGCTGCCGGTCAGCGTGCCCGGCTCGAACGTGAAGGTGTCGACACCCGCCGTCTCGAGCCAGCCCGTCCGCCACGTGTTCAGGTCGCGGCCCGAGGTCTCGGCCAGGGCGTCGATCAGATCCTGCAGGGTCGTGCTGCCCCACGCGTGCCGGGCGAAGTACGACCGCATCCCGGCTACGAAGCGGTCCTCCCCCACGTACGTCATGAGCTGCCGCAACACCGCCGCGCCCTTGGGGTAGGTGATCGCGTCGAAGATGGACGCGGCCTGGGCGACGTCCCGTACGGGTTGACGGATCGGATGCGACACCGGGCCCTGGTCGGCCAGGTAGGCGACGAGTTTCTCGCTCGCCAGCAGCCCCACCCAGGCGTCGGTGTGCCGGGTCGCGCCGACGGCGGCCCAGTAGCAGGCGAACTCGGCGAACGCCTCGTTCAGCCACAGGTCGTCCCACCAGCGCATCGTCACCAAGTTGCCGAACCACATGTGCGACAACTCGTGCAGCAGCACGACGGCCAGCGATTCCTGCTCCGCGGGCGTCGGCTCGGAGCGCTGCAGGAACCTGTCCTCCCAGGTCACGCAGCCCCAGTTCTCCATCGCGCCGCCGAATTCGGGCATGAACATCTGGTTGTACTCGCGCTGCGGGAACGGCCGGCCGAAGACGTCGCCGAAGAACGCGAGGCCCTGCTCGGTGACGGTGAAGATCCGGTCGGCGTCGCGGTCGAGCATCGGCGCCAGCGAACGGCGGCAGAACAGGCCGAGGTCGTACCCGCCGGCCTCCCGGCGCACCTCGTGCAGCGGACCGGCGTTGACCACGCAGTTGTACGTGGAGAGCACCGGAGTGTCGGGGAAGGTCCAGCGCCGTGCGCCGTCCCGCTCCTCCACCGCCGGGGTGCCGCTGTTGCTGCCTACGAGCCACGACGTCGGCGCGGTGACGACGAAAGCGTGCGGCGCCTTAAGGTCGGGCTGGTCGAAACACGCAAAAACGTATCGGGCCTCGTCGGGGCAGAACGTCGTCCAGACATAGACCTCACCGTCGGCCGGGTCGACCGCCTTGTGCACGCCCGGCCCGTCGGTGGTGTCGGCCTGCACCGACTCGACGCGCAGCACGTTGTGCTCGGCCAGGCCGGTCAGCGGGATGCGCCCGCCCACGGCCGGCGGCAGCGGCTCGCCGTTGAGGGTGGCGGAGACGATCGGGGCCACACAGTCGGCGAAAGTGGAGGCCCCCGGTTCGCGACAGCCGAAGGTCACCGTCGACACGCAGGTCACGGCGGAGCCGGTCGGCAGGTCGGTGAGGTCGATCGTGATGTCGTAACGCTCGACGGCGATGAGTGCCGCGCGCTCCTCGGCTTCGACCTGGGTCAGGCTCCGTACGGTCATGCGCACGATCGTAAGTGCGGGTTTGCTGGATCGCCTCGTGGTTAAACCGGACGCATGCCACTGATCATCGTCAACGTGTTTCTGCTCGGTGCTGCGCTTTTGTTTCTGCTGGGTCTGCTGGCCCGGCGCCAGCACGCCCGGGCCGCCGAGCCGGGACCGGTGGTGACCGAGCCGCTCGAGGATCTTGCGGCCGAGGTGGAGGCCGTCGGCACGGCGGCGCAGCAGGCCCAGCGCGCGGCGGACGCGGCCCGCAACCGTGCCGACTCGGCGGAACGGGCGCGCGACGAGGCCGAATATCAGTATCGGGAGGCGCAGTACGGGCCGCGTCCCGACGGCGAGGAACCGTGGCGGCTGGTCGAGCGGGCGGCGCTGGAGGCCTACCGGCGGGGTGATCTTTCGGCCGCCCAGCTCGACGCCATCTGGCGGCACGTGCCCGGCACCGGCCTGGATGGGCGCGAGAACGCGGTGCAAAGTGCGCGCGAACTGTACGAAAGTGCGTCGGCCGAGGCGGTCCGGGTGCGCCAGCAGGCGTACGTGGCCGACGTGGCCGCCGAAGTGCTGGCCGAGGAGCAGCGGGTGGCAGTCGGCCAGCTCACGGTGGCGCGGCAGTCGGTCAGCGGGGGCCTGCCCGGGCTGTTCGCCGCCTGAGCCGCCCGGGCTGCTCCTGCGGTGAGTCGCCGGCCCTGCCGTCGGGAGGCGGGACCGGGGCGGGCCGTCAGGAGCAGTGGCGCTGGACGGGGGAGAGCCAATCGCTCATGGTGGGGCCCAGGGTCTTGTCGACGTCTTTGCTGGTCTTGATCGCGCTGAAGAACTTGGCGTCGGTGGACTTGGCGTGCATCTTGTCCGCGGCTTGTTTGCCGTCCGCCTTGATCTGGGCGTCTTTGCTGGTGGCGGTGGCTTCCTGGACGGCCGTGGCGAAGGCGGCCAGCGAGCTCTGCGCGGTGGCGATGGTCTTGCGGTCGGCCACGTACTTGGTGAGGGCTTCGGCGAAGGGCGCCATGTTCTTCCCGTATGCCTGACCCAGCGCCTCGCACGTGGACTTGGTCGCCGCCTGGGCGGTGGTGACCGGCGCGGCCGAGGCGGGGGCGGCCGTGGTGGTGGAGTTCGTCGCGGTGCCGCAGGCCGAGGCGATCACGAGAACGCCGGCCGCCAGAAGCGCGATCTTGGGGATGCGAACCATGAGGAACTGACCTCCGGGGGAGAGGGATTGCTGGGAGCGCTCCCAACGATCCTGCACCATACGAGCTGTAGCGAGGTTTGTCGATGGGGTCGAAAGTCTTGTCCAGATGTCAGTCTCATTAAATACTGTCGCTGGGAGCGCTCCCACTGATGTCTCGCTCCCGCAGCGCCGGAAAACCCGATCCCCGTCCTCGATCCGGGAGTTCATGTGTTCCTCAAGAGAGCAAGCAAGTGCCTGGCCGTCGCGCTCGGCCTTACCCTGGCGTGGCCAGGTGTGGCCGGCGCGACGGAGAGCAGCACCGTGCATCAACAAGCAGCCAGCACCGTGCAACAGCAAGCGGCGGCCGCCGCGGGCAGCGACTGGCTGCACGTGTCCGGCAACCAGATCGTCGACGCCGGGGGCAACCCGGTCTGGCTGACCGGCGTGAACTGGTTCGGCTTCAACGCGTCCGAACGCGTCTTCCACGGGCTCTGGTCGGCCAACATCACGCAGGTCACCAAGTCGATGGCGGACCGCGGCATCAACATCGTGCGGGTGCCGATCTCGACGCAGCTGCTGCTGGAGTGGAAGAACGGCCAAGCCACCGCGCCCAACGTCAACACGTACGCGAACCCGGAGCTCGAGGGCAAGAACAGCCTGCAGATCTTCGAGTACTGGCTGAGCCTGTGCGAGACGTACGGGATCAAGGTCATGCTCGACGTGCACTCGGCGGAAGCCGACAACTCCGGGCACATTCATCCGGTCTGGTACAAGGGCACGATCACGCCGGAGCTGTACTACCAGGCGTGGGAGTGGGCGGCCACGCGCTGGAAGACCAACGACACGCTCGTCGCCTTCGACCTGAAGAACGAGCCGCACGGTACGGCCAACGACACCACCCGCGCGAAGTGGGACAACACGACCGACGTCGACAACTGGAAGAACACCGCGGAGACGGCCGCCCGGCGCATCCTGGCGATCAACCCCGAGGTGCTGATCCTGGTCGAGGGGCAGGAGATCTACCCGCGCGAGGGCAAGACCTGGAGCTCGCCCAACACCAACCCCGACCTGTCGCCCAACTACTACAACAACTGGTGGGGCGGCAACCTGCGCGGCGTCAAGGACTATCCGATCAACCTGGGCGCGAACCAGGACCAACTCGTCTACAGTCCGCACGACTACGGACCGCTCGTCTTCAACCAGCCGTGGTTCGACAAGCCTTTCGACAAGACCACGCTGACCAACGACGTGTGGCGCCCCAACTGGTTCTACATCCACGAGAACGGCACCGCGCCGCTGCTGATCGGCGAATGGGGCGGCCGGCTCGGGCAGGACGCCCGCCAGGACAAGTGGATGACCGCGCTGCGCGACCTCATCGTCGAGCACAAGCTGCACCAGACGTTCTGGGTGCTCAACCCCAACTCGGGCGACACCGGCGGCCTGTTGCTGGACGACTGGAAGACCTGGGACGAGCAGAAGTACGCGCTGCTCAAGCCCGCCCTGTGGCAGTACAGCAACAAGTTCGTGAGCCTCGACCACGAGGTGCCGCTGGGTGGCGCGGGCAGCACGACCGGCATCAGCCTGGGCCAGCGTTACAGCAGCGGGGGTGGCCCCGGTGACACGACGGCCCCGAGCGCGCCGGGTCAGCCCACGGCCACCGGCGTGACCGGCACCGGCGTGAGCCTGAGCTGGGCCGCGTCCACCGACAACGTGGGGGTGACCTCGTACGACGTCCTGCGCGGGAGCACCGTGATCGCCACCGTGTCGGGCACCTCGTACGCCGTCACAGGCCTCACCCCGTCCACCGCCTACACGTTCAGCGTCCGCGCCCGCGACGCAGCCGGCAACGTCTCAGCCGCTTCGGCCGCACGCTCCGTGACGACGACCGCGGGCGGCGACACTCCGGGCGGCAACGGCGGCTGCGCGGCGACCTACAAGACCACGAGCTCCTGGTCCGGCGGTTTCCAAGCCGAGGTCACCGTACGTAACACGGGCACCTCAGCCGGCACCCGCTGGACCGTGAACTGGACGTACCCGTCGGGCACCGCAGTCACCTCCCTGTGGAACGGCGTCCTCACCACCCCGGCCGTCACGGTCACCAACGCCGCCCACAACGGCAGTCTGGCCGCCAACGCGAGCACCACGTTCGGCTTCATCGGCACCGGCCCCGCCACCACCCCCGACCCGATCACCTGCACGCTGAGTTGATCTTCGGGTCGGGGCGCAACCACTCACTCACGTCGCCCGGCCGGCTCGAGCGTTCAGGGCGCGCCAGCGCCCTGCTCGGGCCGGCCGGGTCCCCGCGGGAGCGACGGCCAGCACCCACCACCCCGCTAGGACATCTGTTCTTGACTGGTTCTTGAGGGCATCTCCGCGGGCACGGTGAACCAGAAAACGCTCCCACCCTCGGGATTGGCGTCGACGCCGACGCGGCCGTCGTGCCGTTCAATGATGCGGTGCACGATGGCCAGCCCCAATCCCGTGCCCGGAAAGTTCTCGCTGCCGCCGACCCGGGTGAAGGCGTCGAACACCGCCCCCCGATCCCGTTCCGGAATGCCGATGCCGTTGTCGCTGACCTCGCAGCGCCAGCGTCCCTCGCCCTCGGGCCGGCAGCCGATCCGGATGCGGGGCTCACGATCGGCGGGCGTGTATTTGATGGCGTTGCCGATGAGGTTGTCCAGTACTTGCCGCAGCAGCGTCGGGTCGCCGTGGATCGTCGGCAGTTCACCCACCACGACGTCGGCCGGCCGGTCACCGGAGCGTTCGCGGGTGATCTCCTCGGCGAGCCGGTGCAGGTCGACCGGCACGTTGGCCATGGTGCGGTTCTCGGCGGTGGCGTAGTCGAGCAGGTCGTCGATCAGCACGCGCATGTGGTCGGCGCCTTTGCGCAGCCGCGTGAGGAAGTCGCGTTGCATGTCGTCGAGCCGGTCGTACGCCTCCTCCTGCAGGAAGTCGGCGTAGCCCATGATCCGTGCGAGCGGGCTGCGCAGGTCGTGCGCGACGACCCCGGCGAACCCGACGAGCTCGGTTTCGCGCTGGCGCAGCCGGTGTTCGACCTCTTCGCGGCGGGCGATGTCGGTGCGCAGCGCCGCGGTGGCCTCGTCGACGCGGCGCAACGCCCGGTTGCGGGACGTGGCGATGGTGCCCGTAAGCGCGACCAGCAGGGCCGTCAGCACGATCCCGACCAGCCACGCCAGCTCGTCGAAGCTCTGGACGGTATCGGTGAGCAGCCGGGTGGTGCCCTCGACCCGCAGCGTCCAGGAACGCTGGGCCACCTCGACCGGCGCTTCGTGGGGTTCGACGCCCGAGTCGAGCGGGATCTCCGGTTTCCAGACGGCCAGGGGCAGGGGGTCGCCGGAGCCGTCGTCGAGCAGGGTGACGGCCACCCTGACACCGGCCGAGTCGGCCACGATCTCGCTGAGGAAGTCACCGCCGCGCACGCCCAGCACCAGCCAGCCCCGGAACCGGCCGTTGTCGGCCGCGGCGGGGGAGGTCGCGAAGACCGGGGCGACGAAGACGAACGACAGCTGGCGCTCCTCGAACGGCCGGTCCGAGTCCTTGAGCAGGCGGTACGTGCGGCTGACGGTGACCCGGCGACCGGCTTCGGCGGCGTCCATGGCCTCGACCGCCTGCGGGGAGCGGGACAGGTCGAGCCCGGCCACGCTGCCGGTGTCGTCCAGCCCCTTGTCGAGTACCGCGAACCGGTGCGTGGCGGCGCCGTTCGGGCGCAGGGTCAGCCGGGTGGCTCCCAGTTGCCGCCAGCGGGCCTGCAGCGCGGCCACCCCGCTGGTCGGCGTGGGCACGACCATGGCCAGCCCGGTGCCGCCGGGGAACCGTTCCCGGTCGACCGCGGCGGTGATCGCGGTGAACTCGGCCGCCTCGAGTGACGACTGGGCCCCGACGGCCGCGGCCAGGTCGAGCAATGAGGCCGTGTAGCGGTCGACCTCGGCCGAGATGGCCTGCGCGATGATCGTTGTGCGCTGTCCGACGGCCCGGTTGTTCCGGTCGTCCTCGGCGTTGCGCAAGGCGAGGGCGGACAGCGCGGTCCCGCTCAGGCCGACCAGCGCGACCAGCACGACAGCCACCACCGACCGGCGTACCCCGGTCGGCCGGGGAGCGGGGGTGGCGCTGGGGGTCACATTTGCGAAAATACGCCCGTTCGCGGGGCATTGTGCCGGTTCCCGGCGTTGATCAGCGAGTTCTCAGACGTTTCGTTTCCGGCGCGGTCGCGAGGGTAACCCTCCGTGCATGGCGCGACCCATCTGGACCGGGGCGATCACCTTCGGCCTCGTGTCGGTTCCCGTGGCGATGTATTCGGCCACCCACGACCACGAGGTGAGCTTCCACCAGTTCGAGAAGGGCACCTCGGACCGCATCCGGTACAAGCGGATCAACGAGCGCACCGGCAAAGAGGTCGACTACGACGACATCGTCAAGGGCGCCGAGGTCGGCGACGGCGACTACGTCATGCTCGACCAGGAAGAACTCGACTCGGTGGCGCCGGGCCGCTCCAAGAGCCTCGACATCCACCGGTTCGTCGAGCTGGCCGACATCGATCCGCTGTACTACCAGAAGACGTACTGGCTGGGGCCGGGCAGCGACGAGACGGCCAAGGTGTACGGCCTGCTGCGCGACGCCATGGCCGACAGCGGCCGGGCCGCGGTGGGCACACTGGTCATGCGGGGCAAGGAGTATCTCACGGCCATCCGCCCCGAGAAGAAGCTGCTCGTGCTGCAGACCATGTATTTCGCCGACGAGGTACGCGACCCCGACGAGCAGGTCGACTCGCTGCCCCAGCGCAACAAGGCCAAGCCGGCCGAGATGCACATGGCCCAGCAGCTGATCGACTCGATGTCCGGGCCGTGGAAGCCGGCCGACTTCCGCGACACCTACACCGACCGGGTCAAGGACCTGGTCAAGGCCAAGTCGAAGGGCAAGAAGGTCAAAACCGCCGACCCCGCCCCGGACCCGACCGCGGCCTCGGACCTGTTCGAGATCCTGCGCAAGAGCGTCGAGGCCGCCTCGAAACGCCGAGCGGCCGCCCCGGCGTCGGCCGCCTCCAAGAAGCCGGCCACCGCTCCCAAGAAAGGGAAGAAGCCCGACGTCGCCGGCCTGTCCAAGGCCGAGCTGCTCAAGCTGGCTCGCAAGCTCGACGTGCCCGGCCGCTCGTCGATGTCGCGCCCCGAACTGGAGAAGGCCGTCCGCAAGGCCGCCTGATCACAGCCGGGGGTGCGCGTCCTCGATCGCCTCCACCCTGAGGTACGTGAGAAACTGCTCGCGGTCGCCCGGCGGAAGGTCGGCGAACGCTGCGTACGCCGTGTCGCGCGCATGCGGCGTCTCGGCGGCGAGCAGCCCGGTGATCGCCGCCCAGGCCAGCGACACGTAGCCGTGCAGCCGATCGTTCTGTAGAAGCTCCGACCGGCTCAACGCCGCGAGCGCATTGGCCGCGCCGTCGTCCGCCGCGGCTCGCGCGGCGAGCTCGAACACGGCCTTGGCCCGATAGACGTCACGCCTCTCCACGAGCGCCCGCAACTCGCCCACGGTCATATCCCGTACGGGCGGCTCAGGCGGCAGCGCCGGCGGCGGCGGGATCGTCATGGTGGTGCCTCTCCGAAGATGTATTCGTACTCCTGCCGCAGCAGCTCGTGCAGCCGGTCGACCGACTCCTGGTCCCCGATCGACCGGGCGTAGTCGATCTCTTGCTGGTAAGCGCGCGCCTCGTTCTGGTATCGGGCACGCGGGTCGCCCATTGCGCCGGCCATGCCCTCCCAGCCGGCGGCCCGGTCGTCGCGCAAGTGTGACATCTCGTGCAGCAGGGCGCCGTAGGAGGCGTCCGGGTCCAGAATCATCTGCCCCGGGCTTCCTGCCGACGGCGCGGGCCCATACGCCATCGCGCCGTCCCGCACGACGACCTCGACCCCGGCCTCCTCCGCCTCGCGCATGGCCGCCTCCCACTCGGCCGGATGGGTCTCGCGAGCGGGACCGTGCCGGCGCAGCGGGTCGGCCTCGGCGTGGAACAGGTGGGTGTCGCGGGCTGGCGTGGTGCCCGGTGTGTCGGCGCCCCGGCCCAGCCTGCGCAGCACCGCCTTGATGTCGTCGATGGTCTTCTCGAGCGTGCGCATCATCGGGGTGAGCCGTCGCAGGCTGCCGACCAGGCCGTCGAGCAGCTTCGCGATCCGTGCGACCCACTTCCCGACGAGCGTGCTGACCTGGGCGATCACCCATGGCGTGCCGAGCCCCAGCGTCAGGCCCGCCTCGGCCAGCCATTCCCACAGGCGTACGGCCAGCACCGACACGAAATCGGCGATCAGGTCACGGACCATCATCCGTACGGTCGCCACGAGCATCCCGGCCCCAGCGGTGATCTGCCCGAGCGCCGCGGCCGCCTTGGCCAGCGCCTGCATGGCGGCCTCGTGTTCGCCGGCGACGTGCCGATACGACCTGGCCGCGACACCCGTCCAGGTCGTGATCTGCCGTACGGCACCGTCGTGCAGCGTCGTCCCCGCTGCGGTCATCGCCCCGGAGACGTTGTTCCAGGTCTGAGCGTACGCGTTGATCTGATCGGGGTCCCCGGCCAGCGCGTCCAGCGCGTCGGACAGCGGCTTGACGTGCTCGATGAGCCAGCCGACGCCCCACGACACGAGCTGACCCAGCGGATCAGTGACGAAGGCCAGCGCGTCGAGCCCGGCCGCGATCCCGCCGATGGCCGGGTCGATCCAGCCACCCCCGTTGAAGGACGCCATAAGCGAGTCAACATCCTCGGCCAGGAAGATGCCGCTGAACCAGCGTGTGCTGTCCTCCCGCTCCGCGATCAGCGGGTTGGCCACATCGCTCACGGGCCCGACCCGTTCCGGAACGCCCCAGCCGTACGTTCGTCGGACGCGTTGTACTCCCGGGCGGTGGCCCGCAGGTCATCGCTGGCCCGTTGCAGCGAGTCGGTCGCCTCCTGCAGCGCGTTCACGGTCGCGTCCTGTATAGGGTCGAGCAGGGACGGAATCAACTGGCAGAGGAATCCGTACGCATCCCGCCCGATCACCACCGACGAGGCCGCCGACCGTCCCTGAGCCACCTGCTCGGCGACGTCGTCGACCGTGGACGCGTGCCGCATGATCGCGTCGCCCTGAACCTCGAAGCCCGACTCATCGCCCATCGTCGTCCTCGTTCCGCACCGGGAACCGGCTCTCGAAGCCCGAGACGACGGCCCGCCCCGTCGGAGTGTCCACCCCGACCGTGCGCTCGGCGATCGCCGCGACCTGCTCGGTGAGCCGCGCCTGGGCCTGACGCATCGTCCGCAGGATCTCCTTGGCCAGCCGATCCATGTCGTACCGCCGCGCCTCCGGCTCCAACTCCAGCCCGGTCACACAGCCCGACCCGTCAACCGTTACCCGGACGAGCCGTTCACGGTCGCTGGCCGTTGACTCCAGCCGGCTGACTTGGTCCGCCATGGATTGCGTGGCGGCCGCCTGCTCCGAGACCGACGCCGACCACGACCGGACCCACCCCTCAGCGTCGTCCGACATCTTGCCCCCGTTCCCATCGACGGCTCTCGACCATACCGAGGCCGGGCAAAGCGGCCCTACGATCGGGGGATGGGCCGCCTCTCGCTCCGCCTGGACGCTCTCTACTGCGCGGTCGTCGTCGCCGCGCTCGGACTCTTCGCTCGGCCGCTCTCGGAGACGCTCGGCCTGCACCCCGCCGTGCTGCTCGTCCTGGCCCTGGGCGTCGCGCTCTGGGCCTTCACCCTCCATCGCGCAGCCGCCGGCCCTCACCTGCGCCGCTTTCCGGCGGCCTAAGTGGTGGTCACACCGAGGCCGTACGGCTGTCCCCTGCGGTATTGGGCGGAACAACCCGGGTGTTCGACCGCAGATCGGCCTGTACTTCGTAGGCGTTAGGCGGGCCCGAGCGCCCCCAGTGGACCTTGACCACCGTGGCCGAGCGCAGTCGTTTGCCAGGGGCGTGGCCCTGGTACGGCTCGACCAGCAGGGCGTCCAGGGTCTGCCGTGCGCCCGGCAGCGAGCCGCGCAGGCTTACCGTGCGTAGTTCCCGCGCGAGCGTGATCGCTACATTCCGTACGTGTCGGTCGGTGCCCGTCTCGCCCGCGGTGAGGGCCGCCTCGATACGTGTCCACAGGTGCCAGGAATCTTCTTCGAGCAGCAGGCGGGCCGCCCGGTCGAGGGCCACGCACGTGATGTCGACGGCGGCTTCCTCGCCCAGCTCGGCCACCCACGACAGCTCCTCGGCGGCCGGCCGCAAATGCGGGGACTCGTGCAGCAGCGTCGCGTAGAGCATGGCCAGGATCGTCTGCCGGCCCGGCCCGTCGTAAAGGACGCCGGCGGGCGTGCGTAAACGGGGGAAACGCGCCGTGAGATGAGCGGCCCGGCCCAGCGGCAGATCCACCGCCTCGCGGGTGTCGCGGACCCGGGCGTGGAAGGTGCGTTGTTCGCGCTGCGCGAACAGCAATTGACGATGTTCGTTGGCCAGCAGCCGCGCCGCGACCGAGTAAGCCACCCCCAGCTGGGCGGCCAGCGCGCGAATGGCACGGCGGCGGGCTCGGTCGGGCACGGGATGGCGTCGCTTCGTTCCGGTCATCGCTGTCCTCCCTCCGGGCCATCGTAGGACGACGGTTGTATGTTGAGGGGGCAGCGCGCCTGCACGAGCGGAGCGAGGCCCCCCACGCGGGCCGCGCGTTCACGCCAAGAGGCTAGGACTCAGCGCATTTCACCCTTTTCCGATGACGCATGCGTCTATTCCGGGTGAGGTGCGTGGGCCCTCGCCGCGAGGACGTGAGTGTCGTGTTCGAACGGTTCACCGACCAGGCCCGCCGAGTTGTGGTGCTGGCTCAAGAAGAAGCCCGCCTGCTCAACCACCCCAGCATCGGCACCGAACATCTACTGCTGGGTCTCATCGCCGAGGGCGACGGCATCGCCGGCCAGGCTTTGCGCACCGTCGGCATCACCGCCGACATTGTTCGCGACCACTTGCCGGAAGGAACCACCACTCCGGGCACTCACATGCCGTTCACTCCGCGGGCCAAGAAAGTGCTCGAACTGTCGCTGCGCGAAGCTCTGCAGCTCGGCCACAACTACATCGGCACCGAGCACATCCTGCTGGGTCTGATCCGCGAGGACAAAGGCCTTTTGCCGACCGCCCCGGACGCCGTACGCGATGCCGTGCTGACGTTGCTCAGAGGGGCTCCCGAGACGGCCGTCGCGCTTCCGTCGACGATTCTCGACCAGTTCGGCGTGAACCTGACCCAGCTGGCCCGCGACGGCAAACTCGACCCGGTGATCGGCCGCGACCCGGAAGTCGAACGCGTCATGGTCGTGCTGTCGTGCCGCACCAAGAACAACCCGATCCTGCTGGGCGAGCCGGGAGTCGGTAAGACCTCGGTCGTCGACGGACTGAGCCGGCGCATCGTCCGCGGCGACGTCCCCGACAATTTGCGCGCCAAACAGGTCTACACGCTTGACATGAGCTCGCTCGTGGCCGGCTCGCGCTACCGCGGCGACTTCGAGGAGCGCCTCAAAAAGGTCGTCAAGGAATGCCACACCCGCGGCGACATCATCCTGTTCATCGACGAGATCCACACGATCGTGGGCGCCGGCGCGGCCGAAGGCGCGATCGACGCCGCCAGCATCCTCAAACCCATGCTGGCCCGCGGCGAGCTGCAGACCATCGGCGCCACGACCACCACCGAATACCGTAAGCACTTCGAGAAGGACAAGGCGCTGGCCCGGCGCTTCCAGCCGGTGCAGGTCGACGAGCCCACGTACGCGCAAACCATCGAGATCCTGAAAGGGCTGCGCGACAGTTACGAGGCCCACCACCGGGTCTCCTACACCGATGGCGCCCTGACCGCGGCGGTGACTCTGGCCGACCGCTACGTCGCCGACCGTTTCCTGCCCGACAAGGCGATCGACCTGATCGACGAGGCCGGTTCCCGGGCCCGGATCCGGCAATTGACCGAGCCCGGCCGCAATGCCGCGCTGACCCGGCTGCGGCGCGAGAAGGAAGCGGCGATCGACGCCCAGGATTTCGAGCGGGCCGCCCGGATTCGCGACGACGAGAAGAAAGCGGTGGCCCAGAAGCTGGTGGAGGTCGACCACGAGCAGATCGCAGAGGTGCTGGCCGGCTGGACGGGCATTCCCGTCTTCAAGCTGACCGAGGAGGAAACCGTCCGGCTGTTGCACATGGAGGACGAACTGCACCGCCGCATTGTCGGTCAGGGTGAGGCCGTGGCCGCGGTGTCGCGCGCGATCCGCCGTACGAGGGCCGGGTTGAAAGATCCCCGGCGGCCCTCGGGGTCGTTCATCTTCGCCGGACCGTCCGGCGTCGGAAAGACCTCGCTGGCCCGGGCGCTGGCCGCCTTCCTGTTCGGCTCGGACGACGCGCTGGTGCAATTCGACATGTCGGAATTCCACGACCGTTCCACCGTGTCCCGGCTCGTCGGCGCCCCACCCGGATACGTCGGCTACGACGAGGGCGGCCAGCTCACCGAGAAGGTCCGCCGCAAGCCGTTCTCGGTCGTGCTCTTCGATGAGGTCGAGAAGGCCCATCCCGACGTGTTCAACACCCTGCTGCAGATTCTCGAGGACGGCCGGCTGACCGACGGGCAGGGCCGGATCGTCGACTTCAAGAACACGGTCATCATCATGACGACCAACCTGGGCACACGTTCGTTCTCCGGAGTGCCGCTCGGTTTCGGCGCGGTCGAGGAAGCTCCCGGACGGCAGGTGCGGGAGGCGCTGAAACAGCATTTCCGCCCCGAATTCCTCAACCGCATCGACGACACGATCGTGTTCCCGCCGCTCGGGCACGACGACGTGCTGCAGATCGTCGGCATCATGATGAACCGCATCGAGGCCCAGCTCCGCAACAAGGACATCGCCCTCGAGCTCACCGATCGAGCCCGCGCTCATCTGGCCGCCCGAGGATTCGACCCGGTGCTCGGGGCCCGTCCGCTGCGGCGCACGATCCAGCGCGAGGTCGAGGACACGCTGGCCGAGAAGATCCTGTTCAACGAGCTGCGCCCCGGACACCAGGTGGTGATCGACGCCGACGACGAAGGGTTGCTGTTCACCGAACGCCAGCCGGTCGCCGATTAGCATCGGGGACATGTCACAACGGGTTGCGCTCGCACTGGGGTCGGGAGGCGCCCGAGGCTACGCGCACATCGGCGTGATCGAGGTGCTGGAGAAACGCGGCTTCGAGATCGTCGCGGTCGCCGGCACCTCGATGGGCGCGCTGGTCGGCGGCATCTTCGCCGCGGGCCGGCTCAAAGCGTTCACCGAGTGGGCCGTCGCGCTCAAGCGCCCCGACGTGCTCCGCCTGATCGACCCCAAATGGTCAGCCGCCGGCGCCATGGGGGCCGACCGGCTGATCAATCACCTCAACGACTTCCTGACCGACGTCGAGATCGAAAACCTGCCGATCCCGTACACGGCAGTCGCCACCGACCTCACCAACCGGCGCGAGGTCTGGTTCCAGAAAGGCCAGCTCCGCTCGGCCATCCGCGCCTCCATCGCCATCCCTGGCGTGATCACCCCGGTCGTGGTCAACGGCCGCCTGCTGGCCGACGGCGGCCTGCTCAACCCCGTCCCGATCGAGCCCACAGCGGCCTCCGGCGCCGACCTCACCGTCGCGGTGTCGCTGCAGGCGCCGCGGCCGGCGCAGGAGCCCGCCAGCCCCGTCCGCGCGGCCGCGGCCCCCTCCTGGGCTCGCCTGCGCCAGGTGTTCAGCAGCAGAAGTGCGCAGGCCACGCCGGCTTCACCTATCCCCGACGACCTGCGCATCTCCGACGTGCTCGGCCTGTCCCTCGACGCGATGCAGGACCTGATCGCCCGCTACCGGATGGCCGGCCTGCCACCCGACATCCACATCACGGTCCCGGTCAGCACCAGCGGCATCATGGACTTCCACCGCGCCGCCGACCTGATCACGATCGGCCGCGACCTGACGAACAAGGCCCTCGACGACGCCGGCTACTGAAGCAACGGCACCCGGGTCGACGGGCCAGTAAAATGACAACCGTGAACCTTGAGCAGGCTGTCGTTCGACTGCCCTACACGGCAAACGGAGTCATCCGAGTGGGAACCGTTGTTTCCCAGGAGGGTGACCTCTACCAGGTCAAATGGGACAACGGCGGCGACGAGGAGGTCAAACTCGGCGACTACGAGTTCCTCTGCGCCCGGGGGTCCCTGCGATTCCAGTCGCTGGTCGACCCAGAAGCTCTGCGGAAAGGTTTCGAGGCCGACCCGGGCGAGTTCGTCGTGCTGGCGCTCAAAGAAGCAGCGGCGCCCATGACGGGCAAGGACCTGAAGGCCGCTGTCACCGCGTTGGGCATCACCGACGAGGACTACCGCCGTGCCTGGCCGGCAATCCGAAAGCTGCTCATCGGCGACGAGCGCGTAACAGTGAGCGGCTCCGGCGCGGCAATGACTTTCCAGGCCGACGGCACTCACTGAGGCCGTCGTCGCGCCACAGGCCCTAAGCCTCGACCGTTCCACCGGCCGAGTCTTGTGTTGACCAAGCTCGCGCAGGGACTTGAGCGGTTCGCCTTCTAGGGTGTCCTCACGGTGGTGAGGGGAGACGGATGCGCAGCTTGGCTTGGGTGCCGGGGATCGAGGTGGCCACCACCTACCGGGCCGAGTGGTTCCCGAGGGACCTGGTCGCGGGGGTCGTGCTGACCACGCTCCTGGTGCCGCAGGGGATGGCCTATGCGGAGTTGGCCGGGCTGCCGCCCATTACCGGGCTCTACACGTCGATTCTGTGTTTGCTGGCCTACGCCGTTTTCGGGCCGTCCCGGGTGTTGGTGCTGGGGCCTGATTCGGCCCTGGGGCCGATGATTGCGGCTGTTGTGGTGCCGATGGTGGTGGCGGGTGGGGACCCGGGCCGGGCGGTGGCGCTGGCTTCTGTGCTGGCTCTGCTGGTCGGGCTCTTCATGACTGTGGCGGCGGTGGCCAAGCTGGGGTTCGTGGCGGATCTGCTCTCGCATCCGACGCAGTTGGGGTATGTGAACGGGCTGGCGGTCACGATTCTGGCCGGGCAGCTGCCCAAGCTGTTCGGGTTCTCCACCGAGGGGGACGGGCTGTGGGCGGACATCACGGGCTTCGTGACCGGGGTGGACGAAACCGTGCCGGCGGCCCTGGCGGTCGGTGGGGGTGGGCTGCTGATCATTCTGGTTCTGCAGAAGTTTCTGCCCAAGGTGCCGGCCATTCTGGTGGCTGTGGTGGGGGCGATCGGCGCGGTCTCGCTCCTGGACCTCGACGTGGATGTGGTGGGGGCGCTGCCGCAGGGGTTTCCGCCGTTCACGATTCCGACCGTTTCGTTGGGCGAGTTGGGGGTGCTGGCGGCGGCGGCCGTCGGGATCACGCTCGTTTCGGTTACCGACACGATCTCGACCGCGTCGGCTTTCGCCGGGCGCACGCGGCAGGAAGTGCGCGGCAATCAGGAAATGGGCGGGATCGGGGCGGCCAACCTGGCGGCGGGGCTGTTTCAGGGGTTTCCGGTGAGCACGAGCGGGTCCCGTACGGCGGTGGCCTTCTCGGCCGGGGCCAGGAGTCAGGTGACGGGGCTGGTCGGGGCGGTCGCCATCACATTGCTGCTGGTTCTGGTGCCGGGGCTGCTCAAGGACATGCCGCAGCCGATGCTGGCGGCGGTGGTCATCGCGGCGAGTATCGGGTTGGCCGACGTCAAGGGCATGGTCCGGTTGTGGCAGCAGCGGCGCATCGAGTTCGCGCTGGCGGCGGCCGCGTTTGTCGGGGTGGCGGTGCTGGGTGTGTTGCCGGGTATCGCGTGGGCGGTAGCGCTGTCGGTGCTCAATGTGTTCCGGCGCGCGTGGTGGCCCTACCGTACGGAACTGGGCAAGCCGGCCGACGTGGACGGGTATCACGACCTGCAGCAATACCCGGACGCCGGCAAGACCCCGGGGCTGGTCATCTTCCGGTTCGACGCGCCGCTCATCTTCGCCAACGCGCGCACGTTCCGGGAGGAGATCCGGCACCTGGCGACCGACGGCACGCGCTGGGTTCTGGTGGCGGCGGAGCCGATCACCGACGTCGACACCACTGCGGCGGACATGCTGGAGGAGCTCGACCAGGAGCTCAACGCCAGGGGGATCTCGCTCGTGTTCGCCGGGATGAAGATGCCGGTGAAGCAGAAAATCGACCGCTACGGGCTGACCGGCACCATCGACCCGGCGCATTTCTACCCGACGTTGGATGATGCAGTGGCAGCCTTCCGAAGGAGCAACGCATGACGGCGGTCTACGAGATCGACACCTGGCCGTGGCTGGCCGGCCTGAGCCGCCGGTACGGGCGGACGGTGACGCTCGGCGACGTGCCCGGCGAGGTCTGGGACGACGTGACGTCCAGGGGCGACGCGGTCTGGCTGATGGGCGTCTGGGAGCGCAGCCCGGCCGGCCTGGAGATCGCCCTGGCCGACGAGGGCCTGCAGCGCGACTTCCAGTCCGCTTTGTCCGACTTGGTGACCGAGGATGTCGTCGGATCGCCCTATTGCGTCCGCCGCTACGAAGTCGATCGCGCACTCGGCGGACAAAACGGCCTGGGAGCGGCCCGCGAGGAGCTGAAGAAGCGCGGCCAGAAACTGATCCTCGACTACGTCCCCAACCACGTGGCCCCGGACCACCCGGCCATCACCGAATACCCCGACTGGTTCATCAACGGCACCCCCGAGGACCTCGTGAACAACCCCACCGACTGGTTCCGGGCCGGCGACCGCATCATCGCTCATGGCCGTGACCCGTATTTCCCGCCCTGGCCCGACGTGGCCCAGCTCAACGCCTTCAGCCCGGGCCTGCGCAAGGCCACCGCGGAAACCCTCAACACGATCGCCGAGCAGTGCGACGGCGTCCGCGTCGACATGGCCATGCTGATGTTCAACGACATCTTCGCCGGCACGTGGGGCGAGCACGCGGGCCCGAAACCGGCGCAGGAGTTCTGGCCCGCGGTCATCAAAGCCCTGCCCGACGATTTTCTGCTCATCGCCGAGGCCTATTGGGACACCGAGTGGACGCTTCAGCAGCAGGGTTTCCACCTCTGCTACGACAAGCGGCTCTACGACCGGCTCGCCCATGAGGACGCGAATGCCGTACGGGAGCATTTGAAGGCCGACCGCGCCTATCAGGACCGGCTGATCCGCTTCACCGAGAATCACGACGAACCCCGTGCCGCCGCCGCACTCGGCCCCCGGAACAGGGCCGCCGCCGTGGCCATCGCGACCCTGCCCGGCGCCACCCTCTGGCACGACGGCCAATTCGAGGGCCGCCGCGTCAAACTTCCGGTCTTCCTCGGCCGCTGTCCCGACGAGCCGGTCGACGAGGAACTGCTCGCCTTTTACCGCAAGCTGACCGGATTGAGAATCAACACCGGTGAGTGGCACCTGCTCGACCACCACGACGTGCTGGCCTGGACGTGGCAGAACGGCGACGACCGCCACCTCGTCGTCATCAATTTCGCCGACAGCACCGCGCGAACCCGCGTACGGGCACCGTGGTTCTCGGACGGGTCGGATCGGCGGCTGACCGATCTGCTGGACGACCGGGTCTTCGACCGCGACGGCAGAGAATTGGCCGCCGAGGGTCTCTATGTCGAGCTGCCGCCGTGGGGGTGCCATGTCCTGGCGATCTGATGAAGCGCTCGAGCAAGCCAGAGACTTCGACGGCTTGCTCATCACGCCAGGCCCCGATCTCACCTATTTCACGGGCCTGAAACCACCGGTGACCGAGCGCCTCACGATGCTGATCCTGCGGCACGGCGAGACGCCGCACCTGATCGTGCCGCGGCTGGAGAAACCCGAGGGAATCGACGCGGAGACCTGGTCGGACGGTGACGACCCCTACGAGCTGGTCGCGCGACGACTCGGCCGAGGCCGCTACGCCATCTCGGATTCGGCGTGGGCCATGCACCTGCTGGAACTGCAGAGGCCGGGGCTCACCTTCACGTCGATGACCAAAGCGCTGCCCATGCTGCGCGCGGTCAAGGACGCCGACGAAGTCGAACGACTCGCGGCAGCCGGTGTGGCCGCCGACAAGACGTTCGACGCCGTCAAGGAACTACGTTTTGGCGGGCGTACCGAAAAAGACGTGGCCGCCGACCTGGCCCGCCTCCTGCAGGAAAACGGGCACGAACAGGTCGACTTCACGATCGTCGCCGCGGGGCCGAACGGGGCGAACCCGCATCACGAGGCCGGCGACCGCGTCATCGCGCACGGCGACATGGTCGTGCTCGATTTCGGCGGCCTCAAGAACGGCTACGGTTCCGACACCACACGTACTGTGCATGTCGGACGGCCGACCGGCGAGGAACAAGAGGTCCACGACATTGTGCGCCTTGCGCAGCAGGCCGCTTCTGACGCCGTACGGCCGGGGGTGGAATGTCAGGAGATCGACCGCGTGGCTCGTCAGGTCATCGTGGACGCGGGATACGGCGAGTTCTTCATTCACCGCACCGGGCACGGCATCGGTCTCGAGACGCATGAGCCGCCCTATCTCGTACGCGGGGAAACTCAGCCTTTGGTGCCGGGCATGTGCTTCTCCATCGAGCCGGGAATCTATCTGCCCGGCCGCTTCGGGGTCCGCATCGAGGACATCGTCACCGTGACCCCCGACGGCGGCCGGCGGCTGAACAACACCGAAAGAACGATCGTCACAGTCGTTTGATCTTTCCCCGCAGCGAACACCGGGGGCAGACTCGGGGGACCTGAACCGCGAGACTTGGGGGAGTCATGAAACCGACGATCGTTCTTGTGCACGGCGCGTTCGCCGAGTCGGCCAGCTGGAACGGCGTTATCGAACTGCTCAAGGCGCAGGGCTACCCGGCGGTCGCCGCGGCCAACCCGCTGCGCGGCGTCAAGTACGACTCCGACTACCTGCGCGCCACCCTGGCCTCCATCGAGGGCGACGTGGTGCTGGTCGGGCACTCGTACGGGGGGATGCTGATCACCAACGCGGCCACCGGCAACCCGGCCGTGAAGGCGCTGGTGTACGTCGGGGCCTTCGCGCCCGACCTGGGGGAGAGCGCGGGCGACCTGGCCGGCAAGTTCCCCGGCAGCTCGCTCGGCGAGACCCTGAGCCCGGTCAAGCTGCCCGACGGCAGCACCGACCTCTACATCAAGCAGGAGCTCTACCACCACCAGTTCGCCGCCGACTCGTCCGCCGAAGCGGCCGCGGTGCTGGCCGTCACGCAGCGCCCGATCACCGAGGCCGCCCTGGGCGAGGCGTCCCCCGGCGAGCCGGCGTGGAAGTCGATCCCGTCCTTGTTCCTGTTCGGTAGCGACGACCTCAACATCCCCGTCGCCGCCCTGCGCTTCATGGCCGAGCGGGCCGGTTCGCGGCGCACGGTCGAGCTGGCCGGGGGATCGCACACGGTCGCGATCCCCGAGGCCGCTCAGCTGGTCGAACTGATCGGGGAGGCGGCGTCAGGCGCCTGATTGCCGCTTGTCCTCCTCGACGTCATCCGCACCGACCGGCACGCCGTCGGAGTCGCGGGTGACGTCGGTGAGGCGGCGGTCGTCCGGCCCGGCGCCGGAGGCCACCGCGTCGGCGTCGGCGTCGGCGGCGCCCACGGTGGGGCCGTCCGCGGTGGCGCCGGTCTCCTCGCGCACCTTGTCGCCGAAGTCGTCGGAGAGCGCGGCGGCGACCGGGACAGCCTGCGGACCTGAGGGGTTCGTCATGGCGAGCTCCTGGGACGAAGGGGTGGATGTCCTACGGATACCCGCTGCGGGGTGGGGTAGTCGCGATCCATGACGAACGAGCGCACGGTCTCGGATCTGGTGGTGGAGCGGCTCGCCGCGTGGGGTGTCGAGCGGGTCTTCGGGTACGCCGGCGACGGCATCGACGGCGTGATGGGGGCGCTGCGCCGGGCCGGGAAGCCGTTGTTCGTGCAGGCCCGGCACGAGGAGAACGCGGCGTTCATGGCGGTCGGCCACGCCAAGTACACCGGTGGCGCGGGCGTCTGCCTGTCGACCCAGGGGCCGGGCGCGGTGCACCTGCTCAACGGGCTCTACGACGCCAAGCTGGACGGCAAGCCGGTCGTGGCTGTCGTCGGTCAGCAGGCGTCGACGGTGCTGGGCAGCTCGTATCAGCAGGAGATCGACCTGCAGCGGCTGTTCGGCGACGTGTGCGCGCAGTTCGTGCAGACCGCGCACACTCCCGAGCAGCTTCCGATGCTGCTCGACCGAGCTTTCCGTACGGCGTTCGCGACGCGCAGCCCGACGTGCGTGATCCTGCCCCACGACGTGCAGACGGCCCCGGCGCCCGACGAGAGCACCCACGAGCACGGCGTGATGATGACCAGCCCGGGGCTGCGGCCGGCCCGGGTCGTGCCCTACGACGACGACCTGCGTGCGGCGGCCGACGTGCTCTCCAGTGGGCAACGGGTGGCCGTCATGGTGGGCCAGGGCGCCTACGGGGCGGCGACCGAGATCGTCGAGCTGGTCGAGCGGCTGGGCGCCGGCGTCACGGCGTCCCTGCTGGGCAAGCCGGTGCTCGACGAGACCCTGCCCTTCCACACCGGCGTGATGGGCCACCTCGGCACCACGGCCAGCCAGCAGTTGCTGTCCGAGTGCGACACGCTGCTGCTGATCGGCACCAACGACCCGTGGACCGAGTTCTATCCGGTGCCCGGGCAGGCGCGGGCGGTGCAGATCGACATCGACGGGCGGCAGCTGGGCGTACGGTATCCGATCGAGGTGCCGCTGACCGGTGACGCGACCGAGACCGTACGGGCGCTGACCGCACTGGTCAAACCGTCCGGCGGCCGTGCCTGGCGCGATCAGGTCGAGGACTGGGTGCGGCGCTGGCACGAGATCGCGCAGGCCCGCGCGGACGCCCCGGCCGAACCCCTCAACCCGCAACACGTCGTACGGTCGCTCACCGCCCGGCTGCCGCAGAACGCGCAGGTCGCCGTGGATGTCGGCTCGGTCGTCTACTGGTACGCCCGCCACCTGCGGCTGCCGCGCGGGGTGCCGGCCCACCTGTCGAGCACGCTGGCCTCGATGGGCTGCGGGATCCCGTACGGGCTGGCGGCCAAACTGTCGGCTCCCGACCGGCCTGCCGTCGTGCTGAGCGGCGACGGGGCGATGCAGATGACCGGGCTGGCCGAGCTGGTCACGGTGGCCGCGCGCTGGAAGGACTGGGCCGACCCGCGGTTCGTGGTGTGCGTCCTGAACAACCGCGACCTGGCCGAGGTGAGCTGGGAGCAGCGCGAGATGGAGAGCGAACCCCGGTTCACCACCTCGCAGGAACTGCCCGACGTGCCGTACGACCGCTACGCCGACCTGCTCGGGCTGCGCGGCCTGCGGGTGGAGTCGCCGCAGGACATGGCTGCGGCCTGGGAGACGGCCCTGTCCGCCGACCGTCCGGTGGTGATCGACGCGCGCACCGACCCGGCCATCCCGCTGCTGCCTCCGGGGCGCACCGCCGAGCAGGTCGAGGGCATGTTCACCGGGCTCGCGGCCGAGGAGGGCCCGCTGGCCCGCCGGGCCGAGCAACACCTGCGCCGGGAACGCGCCGACGAGGGGTACACCGACTAACCTGCCCGCATGACGGTGCTCGACAACCGCGCGCTCAACCGGGCCCTGCTCGCCCGTCAGATGCTCGACCGGCGGCACACCCGGACGGCGTCGGGCACCATCGAGCATCTGTGCGGGTTGCAGGCGCAGGAACCGCACGAGCCCTACTACGGCCTGTGGAGCCGGCTCGACGGGTTCGAGCCGGCCGAGCTCGTGGAGTTGCTCGAAACGCGCAAGGTCGTGCGCACTTTGCTCATGCGGCGCACGATCCACCTGGTCACGGCGGACGACTGCGTGCAGTTGCGCGGTTTGCATCAGCCGATGCTCGAGGCGCGCATGCGGGCCGTGTATCGCCGCGAGCTCGAAGGCGTCGACCTGGGGGAACTGGCCGCGGCCGGGCTGCCGATCTTCGCCGCGCAGCCGAGCATCCTGGCCGAGGCGGGGCGGGCGGTGGGGAAGCGGTGGCCGGAGGTGGCGCCGCGCGCGCTGGGCGACATGCTCAGTTCGCTCGTTCCGCTCGTGCAGGTGACGCCGCGCGGGGTGTGGGGGCAGAAGGCGCCGGCCCGCAACACCACGATCGAGGCCTGGCTGGGCCGCCCGCACGAACCGGCCGGGAACGCCGACGAGCTGGTTCTGCGTTATCTGCGCGCATTCGGCCCGGCGGCGTCGGCCGACATTCGCGCGTGGTCGGGGTTGAGTGGTTTGCGCGAGTCGCTCAACCGGCTCCGTCCACAATTGCGCACCTTCCGCGACGTACGGGGAAGGGAGCTTTTCGACGTGCTGGACGGGGACCTCGGTGAGAGCGGGCCGGAGAATGCGCCGCCGCGGTTCTTGCCCGCCTTCGACAACGTGGTGCTGGGCTTCGACGACCGCAGCCGCATCATCGACGACGCCCATCGCGGACTCAGTGTCGAGGGCACCCGTTTTGTCCTCGTTGGCGGGCGTGTCGCGGGCCGGTGGCGGCCCACCGAGAAGGATGTGCAGGTCACGCTGTTCGGGCCGGACGGGGCCGAGGCCGTCGAGCACGAGGGCGATCGGCTCCGGGCGTGGCACGGCCTCGAAGGGCGTACGGTGGTGGAAATCCGCCGATAACGCCGGAGGCGCATGGATGCCGGACAACCTCGCCGATCCCACGTTTCATGCCAACCCCCACCCCTCGTACGCGTCCTGGCGGCGCGAGGGCCCGGTCCGGCAGGTGCGGCTGGCCAGCGGCGCGGTCGCCTGGCTGATCACGCGTTACGACGATGCCCGGCACGCCCTGGCCGACCCCCGGTTCTCCAAGACGGGCGGCGACGACCGGCATCCCTCCAGCGCCATCGACCGCGCCCTGTCCCGGCACATGCTCGCCGTCGACCCGCCCGACCACACCCGCCTGCGCCGCCTGGTCACCGCCGCCTTCACGGCCCGCCGGATCGAGGCGTTGCGCCCGCGCATCTCGGCCATCACCGAGAGCTTGATCCGCCAGTTTCCCGATGATCCGTTCGACCTGATCGACGCGTTCGCGTTCCCGCTGCCCATCCAGGTGATCTGCGAACTGCTCGGCATTCCGGCCGACGACCGCGACGCCTTCCGGGCCTGGTCCAACATCATCGTCGGCGGCGTCGCCTACCAGGAGCAGTTCCCCTCGGCCGCGGCCGCGATGGTCGGCTACATCCAGGGGCTGCTGGCCGCCCGCCGCGCCGAGCCCGGTGACGACCTGCTCTCCGGCCTGATCGGGGCGCGCGACAGCGGTGACAGCCTGACCGAGGACGAGCTCATCTCCATGGTCTTCCTGCTGCTGATCGCCGGCCACGAGACCACTGTCAACCTGATCGGCAACGGCATGTATCTGCTGCTCGCCCAGCCCGAGCGCTGGCAGCGGCTGTGCGCCGACCCGGGGCTGATCCCCACGGCGATCGAAGAATTCCTCCGGTACGAGTCCCCGGTCGAGACGGCCACGTTCCGCATCACCACCGAGGCCGTCGACATCGGCGGCCGTACGATCCCCGCCCAGGCGCCGGTGCTCATCGGGCTGCTGTCGGCCAACCGCGACGGCGACCGCTTCCCCGGCCCCGACGCGGTCGAGCTCGACCGGGCCCCCAACCCGCACCTGGCCTTCGGGCACGGCATCCACTACTGCCTGGGCGCGCCCCTGGCCCGGCTGGAGGCGCAGATCGCCTTCACCGCGCTGACCGCCTCGTGCCCGGATCTGTGGCTGGCCGTCGACGAGTCCGAGCTGGCCTGGCGCCCCGGTCTGCTGCTGCGCGGGCTGTTCACCCTGCCCGTGACCCCCGGGTGAGCCGGGTTTCGGCGGGTTTGGCAAGCTTTCCGGCGTGGAAGCACTCCGGCTGATCCTGCTCTTCGTCCACCTGATCGGGTTCGCGCTGCTGCTCGGCGGGGCGATCACCCAGTTCCTGTCCGGCAAGTTCCGGATCAACCCGGCAGTGCTGTGGGGCTCGATCATCCAGCTGGTGTCGGGCCTCGGGCTGGCCGCCCCACTGCGCGGCGGAGGCGACGCGGAACCGAGCCCGGTCAAGCTGGGCGTCAAGCTGCTGCTGGCCGTCCTGATCTTCATCATGGTCTTCTTCTCGCGCAAGCGCGCGGACGTCAACAAGGGCCATTTCATCGGCATCATCACGCTCACCCTGGCCAACGCCGCGGTCGCCGTCTTCTGGCGCTGAGCCGTCACGCTTCGTGTCCGGCCGGACATTGCGTGATGCCGACTCCGGACGGCGTTCCTGGATTCAGGCCGAGGGCTGATTCAATCCCGCCCGTGACTCGCGCGACAAAGCGCGCCGAACGGATGATCAGCCCTCAGCCGTTCGCCTCCGAATTCGTTGCGGCAAAAAGCTTTCGGGCGCCGTCCTGCCCATAATTGTCCGCTTCGTTTTCCGGCCAGAAACAATTGTTCTCGAACTCTAAATAGGCCCCGGCTGCTCTCTTATGCAATTCATAGATTCCCTGTGTAGGGTCCCGCAAGCCAGTTGATCAACTGGCTTTCACGCCCTCATGGAGCGCCCTGTCATGACCGAGAGCATCGACGCCAGCGTCGTCATCCCCACGCACAGCGAACGCCGCTGGGCGTCGTTGCGCCGTACGGTCACCTCCGCGCAGCACCAGAAAACAGCCCCGGCCGAGATCATCGTCGTGGTCGACCACAACCCCGACCTGTTCGAGCGGGTCAAAGCCGAATTCCCCGGCGTCACGGTGCTCGAGAACACGTCGCTGCGCGGGGCTTCCGGCAACCGCAACACCGGCGCCTTCCACTCCCGGTCCGAGCTGATCGCCTTCCTCGACGACGACACCGTCGCCCACCCCACCTGGCTCGGCAACCTGGCCCGCCCGTTCGTCAACCCGGCAGTGGTCGGCGCGGGCGGCCTCATCGTCCCGGCGTGGGAACGCACCCGGCCCAGCTGGATGCCCGACGAGCTGCTCTGGACCGTCGGCGTCTCGTACGCGGGAATGCCCACCTCGGTCGCCGAGATCCGCAACGTCTGGTCGGCCAGCATGATGGTCCGCCGCGAAGCCTTCGGAAAAGTCGGCGGATTCCGCGTCGGCTTCGGCAAGCTCGGCGACCAGAACCGTCCCGAGGACACCGAGCTCTGCCTGCGGATCAGCGCCGAGACCGGCGGCCACTGGATGTACGTGCCCGATTCGGTCATCGAGCACGACGTGCCCCTGGACCGTTCCACCTTCCGCTTTTTCCTGCGCCGCTGCTACGCCGAGGGACGCGGCAAAGTGCAGATGGCCGGCCTGCTGCCGCGGGACCAGAAGCTCGGCGCCGAGCAGGACTACATCCGGCGGACGCTGCCCCGCGCGGTCGCCCGCAACCTCAAGGCGGCCACGCTGGGCCGCGGCGGCTTCCACGCCCTGCGCGCCGCCACCGTGATCGCCGCCGTGGCCGCGGCCGGGTTCGGCGGTGGCGTCGAGACGATCTCCACCCTCGGCGAGTCCGAGGCCGCCACCCGCTGACCTGCATCCGGTCAGCCATTCGTCGCCGCCGATTAACCCGGGGTCCTTAACGTCCGGGCTCATGCGAAAGATCGCCGTCATCGGCCTGCTCGCCCTCACCGCGACACTGGTGGGAACCCCCTCGTACGCGGGCGGCAGCCACGTCACCAAGCCCACCCTCACCGGCTGGGCCGCGCTGCCCGCCGGCACGTTCGTCGCGGGCAGCGAGCCCTCCGGCGCGCTCGTCACCGGCAACCTCAACGGCTTCACCGCGCCCTTCGCCGACCAGCCGATCCAAGGTTTCTCCGGCATCGTCGACAACGGCGACGGCACCTTCGACGTGCTCTCCGACAACGGCTACGGCAACCAGGCCAACTCGGGCGACTTCCTGCTGCGCGTGCAGAAGCTGGCCCCCTCGTTCCGCACCGGGACCGTGGACGTGCTCGGCGGCATCACGCTGACCGACCCCGACACCAAGGTCCCGTGGAAGCTGACCCGAGCCGACCGGGTGCTGACCGGAGCCGACTTCGACCCCGAGTCGATCGTGCGGGCGGCCGACGGCACGTACTGGATCGGCGACGAATTCGGCCCCTACCTGCTGCACTTCGACCGCGCGGGCCGGCTGCTGGACGCGCCGGTCGCGCTGCCGGGCGTGATCGCGCCCGAAACCGCCGCCCGGACGGGGGAAACCGCCACCGCCCGCAGCAGCAAAGGCTTCGAAGGCCTGGCCCTGGCCCCCGACGGCCGGCACCTGTACGCGCTGCTCGAAGGCACGGTGACCGGCGACCCGGCCGGCTCGCTGCGCCTCAACGAGTTCGACCTTCGTACGCGGTCCTACACCGGCCGGCGCTGGGCCTACCAGCTCGACAACCCCGACTTCGCCATCGGCGACGCCATCACCATCGCTAACGGCCGCTTCCTGATCATCGAGCGTGACAACGGCCAGGGCGCCACCGCCGTCACCAAGAAAATCTACGAAGCGACCGCCCGCGGTTCCGTGCTGGACAAGCGCCTGGTTGTCGACCTGATGAACGTGTCCAACCCCCGCAAACTCGGCGGTTTCGGCACGACCTTCACGTTCCCCTTCCAGACGATCGAAGACGTCGTCATCCTCGACGACCGCACGATCGCCGTCCTCAACGACAACAACTTCCCGTTCTCCACCGGCCGCAGCGCCACCGCCGCCGACAACAACGAGTGGATCACGATCGGCCTGCCCCGGTCGCTCCGCCCTGACAAGCGCCTCCTGCCTTAGGTTGCGCTCCCTTTTCCGTACGGGCTGACACGGGCCGCTGATCGCACTCCACCCGGCTTTCAGCGGCCCGTGGCCGTCAAGCTCCCCAGAGCCCGACCTCCCGCGGGGCCGGCGTTCTCGTGCCGGCGTTCGCCCGCACCAGCGCGGCCCCGCTCGCCCGACCGTTCGCCCGCACCCGCGTCGCGCCGCCGCCGCTCCGCGCCGCTCGCCTGCGCTACGCCGTCCAAGCCGCTCACACCGCGTCGCTCGCCCGATCCGCGCGGCGCCCGCCGCGCCCGCCGCGCCCAGGCCGCTCGTCCGCCCCGTCACGCCGCTCGCCCGTGCCGCGTCGCTTGTCCGGTCCGCGCCGCGCCCGCCGCGGCCAGGCCGCTCACGCCGCGTCGCTCGTCCGGTCCGCGCCGCGCCCGCCGCGCCCGCCGCGCTCAAGCCGCTCATACCGCGTCGCTCGCCCGATCCGCGCCGCGCCCGCCGCGCCCAGGCCGTTCGTCCGCCCGTCACGCCGCTCGCCCGTGCCGCGTCGCTCGCCCAAGCCACGCGTTGGCTCATGCCGTGTGTCGTCCGCACCGCGTCTGTTCACCCCATGTCGTTCGCTCACATCCCGTGGCAGAAATCGACGGCCTAGCCTCCTAGGATGCCCTAGAGGCGGTGCGAAACTTGGTTGGGACCGTGGGCGAGCCCGGCGACGTCCGCAAGCCAAATACCGTTTCTCGCATCCGGAGGCCCCCGAGCCGCACCTCCGCCGGTATCCGGAGACGAATACCACTCGGCACGGCGCGACGCTTCCACGGAACCCCATCCACGGCAAGCGTCGCCCCAGTGTTCTCTCCCGGAGCGAACCGTTCGCGTCCGCCGTCGGCAGCACACACCCCGTACGGGCGTCGCGATCGTCGGATTTGCCGCCTGTGCAACAAATCCCCACCCCGATCAACCCGCGGCGCCGTGGCCACTTTGTCCGGAGTGGAGGACCCGTCAGGCGGTGTGATGAAGAAATTTCTCGAGGGTTTTACCGTCCCGGATTGTGATCGTTCCGCAGGTAGTGGAAACGGTGTCTCCGTTCGACCTGTCTTTGTCTAAAGTGGAGTGATAACTCCGTTACAAAGGGGACGCTAGGCTGATGATCGGTCAGTCGGCTGTTAATGCGACATAAGGGACGGGGGCAGATATGACCGCGCGGGCGCCGCGTGCTGATGCTGTGCGGAATCGGTCGAGAGTGCTGGCCGCGGCCGAGCAGGTTTTCGTGGCGCGGGGCACAACGGTGTCGACCGAGGAAGTGGCCCGCGCGGCCGGCGTCGGCATCGGCACGGTCTTCCGCCACTTCCCGACCAAGGCCGCCCTGATCGAGGCGGTCTTCCGCGAGCGCCTGCGCCGGTTCGCCGAGGAAGCCGAGCAGCTGGCCGAGTCCGACGACCCGGGCACCGCGATCTGGACGTTCCTGACCCGCATCGCCGAGGTCGCCGCGGGCAAACAGGCGTGGGCCGACGCCTTCTCCGCGGCCGAGCTGCACGACGCGTTCACCCCCGCCCGTGAGCAGCTCCCGCGCACCCTCGGCGCCCTGCTGGAGCGGGCGCAGGCGGTCGACGTCATCCGCCGCGACGTCACGGTCCCCGAGTTGACCGCCCTGATGCTTGCCGTCTCGCGCGTGCCCGACCAGTCCGCCGAGGGCGCCCCCCTGCGAGCCCGCGTCCTGACCATCGTCTTCGACGGCCTGCGCCCCCCACGCCCGGCGTCGTGAAGGCGGTTCTCTGGGACTTCGAGGGCACGCTGGCCCATCGCCCCGGCATGTGGAGCGCGTGCCTGCTCGACTGCCTGGCCGAGGCCTCGGGCGAGCCGTCGCCGCTGAGCGTGGCGGAGCTCCGTCCGCACCTGCGGTCCGGCTTCCCGTGGCACGAGCACGATCGGCCGCATCACCACCTGGCCGACCCGGATGCGTGGTGGGCTTCCCTGCAGGGCGTTCTCGGCAACGCCCTGATCGCCGCGGGCGTACGGCCTGACCTCGCACAAGCCGCGGCGAAGCTGATGCGGCACCGTTTCACCGATCCCCGCCGATGGAGGGTTTTCTCCGACACGGTCGTCAGCCTCGACCGGCTCCACCGAGCGGGCTGGACCAATGTGATCGTCAGCAACCACGTCCCGGAGCTCGACCGCCTGGTCGCTGACCTGGGTCTGTCCGACGTGATCGACGAGGTCTTCAGCTCGGCCCTGGTCGGGTGGGAGAAGCCGCACCCCCGGTTCTTCGACCACGTGCTCGACCGCTTGAAGCGACCCTCACCGGTGTGGATGGTGGGCGACAACCCGGTGGCGGACATCGCCGGAGCCCGTGCGGCCGGCATCCCTGCCCTCCTGGTCGACCCGGCCGCCCCCACCGGCCCTCACCTCCGTGACGTAGCCACCACGATCCTGCGCTGACCGGTGGCCCCCGGGTGGCTAGGGTGGGGGCGTGGGTCCGTTGCGTGTTGCCTGGGTGGACGAGCAGTACGACCGGGAGAACGCGGGCCTGGGGCGCAGCCGCTTTGCCGAGCACGTGTGGGTGCACGCCAAGGAGTTCGACGACTGCTGGGGTGACATCTCGCCTGTCGGGTTCGCCTGTGTGGCCTGGCGGCTGGCGACCGCGCCGCATCTCGACCCGGGGTTCGTACGGCTGCATCGGCGGGTGCTCAGAGCCGAGCTGAGGCGCAACTCGTGGGACGGCTCCCTCACCGCCGCCGTCGACCTGGTCGCGCCGTGGCCGGGGGAGCTGAGCAGTCCGAGGAGCTGGACCCAGGATCGGGGCTGGCGCGGCTGGCCCGAGACGTTCGGCCAGTTCCTGGCGCCGTCGCAGGAGGAGCTGGCCCGCATCCCGCACGCCCGCTCGATGCTGGTGGTCGAGGCGCCGCTGACGTTCGCCGGCCTGCCGGCACTGCCCGACAGTCCCGGTCCGGAGCTGCCCGAGCTGGCCGAACGCGCCGTCACCGTGCTGGTCCGCGAACTCAACGACTTGTTGTCGCCGATGGTCACACGGTTGGAGGCCGCCCGATGAGCCGGTTGCTCGGTGCGCTGCACCATGCGGATGATCAAGCTGACGCCGTACGGGCGCAAGGGGTTGGACTGTCGCGGCAGGAGCTGCTGGGCCGGGCCGCGGCGGTGGCCGGCGGCATCGCGGGGCGGCGGATGGTGGCCGTGGAGGCGACGCCCACTCTCGACACCGTGGTGGCGATCACCGGGGCGTTGCTGGCCGGGGTGCCGGTGGTGCCGATCCCGCCCGACGCGGGGGAGCTGGAGCGGGCGCACATCCTGCGCGACTCGGGCGCCGAGCTGATCGACGCAGTGCCGCGGGCCGTGAGCACCGATGTTCCCGCCGAGCCGGATCCCGTACGGCCGGGGCTGGTGCTCTACACCAGTGGCACGACGGGCGCCCCGAAAGGGGTCGTGATCTCGCGGGCAGCGCTGGCGGCCGACCTGGACGCGCTGGCCGCGGTCTGGCAGTGGACACCGGACGACACGCTCGTGCACGGGTTGCCGCTGTTCCACGTGCACGGCCTGGTGCTGGGGGTGCTCGGGCCGCTGCGCGTCGGTTCCCGGCTGGTGCACACCGGAAAACCCACCCCGCAGGCGTACGCGGCGGCGGCCGGGACGCTGTATTTCGGCGTGCCCACCGTCTGGTCGCGGATCTGTGCCGCCCCCACCGAGGCCCGCGCGCTCGGCCGGGCCCGTCTGCTCGTCTCCGGCAGCGCACCCCTGCCGGTGCCGGTGTTCGAGCAGCTGCGCGAGTTGACCGGTCAGGCCCCGGTCGAGCGCTACGGCATGACGGAAACGCTGATCACGGTGAGCGCGCACGCCGACGGGGAACGCCGCGCCGGTCACGTCGGCCGGCCCGTGCCCGGGGTCGAGACGCGGCTGGTCGACGACACCGGCACACCCCTGGCGCCCGGCCCCGAGATCGGGCATCTGCAGGTGCGCGGGGCGACGCTGTTCGACGGCTACCTGCATCACGGCCGGCCCGAGCGCGACGGCTGGTTCGAGACCGGTGACGTGGCCACGATCGGCGCGGACGGGTGGCACCGGATCGTCGGGCGCGCCTCCACCGACCTGATCAAGACCGGGGGCTACCGGGTCGGCGCGGGTGAGGTCGAGGACGCGTTGCTGCTGCATCCCGCGGTCCGCGAGGCCGCCGTCGTCGGCTCCCCACACCCCGACCTGGGGGAGCAGATCACCGCGTACGTGGTCGCGGACGGGACGACGGAGCGCGAACTGATCGATTTCGTCGCCGCCGGCCTGTCCGTGCACAAACGTCCGCGCGTGGTGCACCTGGTCGACGGCCTGCCCCGCAACGCCATGGGCAAGGTGCAGAAGGCCGCACTACGGTAGGCGCGATGAGAGTTTGGCTGACTCCGCAGTTCTGGCTGCGGCTGCTGATCGTCGGCTCGGGCCTGGCCGGCCTGCTGATCGGTGATCACCGCATCGTGTATTACACGTGCCAGAGCAACCTGATCACGCTGGGCTATTTCGGCGCGGTCCTGTATTGGATGGTGCGTCGCGGCACGACCGGCCCCGCCGCACCCCGGCTGCGCGGCGCGGTCACCCTGTGGATCGTCATCACCGGCCTGATCTCGCACTTCATGCTGCAGAACGGCGCGAACCCGCTGCCCGGCCTGGCCGTGGCCGATCCCGCGAGCCGCGTCACCAACTGGTCGATGTTCCTGGTTCACTACGCCGTGCCGCTGCTGGTCCTCACCGACTGGGTGCTGTTCGGCCCCCGCCGTGTCTCCCCGTGGCGCGACCTGGGCCTGTGGATCCTGTTCCCCCTGGCGTACGGCGTGACGTCGGTGACCCGCGCCATCCTGTTCCCCACGGTCAGCGTCCGCTATCCGTATTTCTTCCTCGACCCCACGACCCACGGCTACGACTGGGTGGCCGGCCAGTTCGCCGAGCTCGCCGTGATCTTCGCCGTCCTCGGGGCCGCGCTGCTCGGCGTCGACCGCCTGGCGGCTCGCCTGGCACGCCCCGCTGAGGATTCCCCGGTTGTCCACAATCCCGAGCCGTCCACAGGCACCCCCGCCAAGATCGGCCCCACCCGGTAAAATCTGCGGTGGGTCGGGGGTCCCCCGGTGGGGTGGGTTGGCACACCGGAGTTGATCAAGAGGGCGCCGTTGACCTGGACGACTGCCGGCCCCAGGCCGGTCGACGACCAATCGTGATCGCTGACCGCGGCGGAGGCGGCCCGCCCGGAAACCGGGCAGAGCCGACACCGTCAAGTGGTTGCTGTCCGGGAGGTCCGGGAGGTCACCGGATCAGCCGGCGACCCGCCCGTAGCGAACCTGCTTCCAGTTCCAGATCTTGGCCAGCTTGACCCGGTCACCAGGCTTCGGGGCATGCCACACCTGACCCGCCCCCGCATAGACGGCCACGTGGTAGGCCCGGCTCCCCGAAACCCAGAAGACCAGGTCACCCGGCCGCACCGCGGCACCCGTGATCTTTTTGGCCGCGCGGTACTGAGCCTGCGCCGTGCGGGGCAGGGCGACGTGGGCCTTGGCGTAGGCGTACCCGGTCAGGCCCGAGCAGTCGAACGCGTTGGGACCGCGCGACCCGTACCTGTAGGGCTTGCCTCGCTGGGCCCGGGCGGCCGCGACGACCGCGTTGCCACGCGCGGCCAGGGCGGCCGACGCGGCGGCAGCCGGAGAGACGTGAGCGGCCTGGGCCGGGGCGACGAGCAGGGTGGCCGACATCAGCGCGGCCGCGGCCGGCACGAGCAGGCGGCGCAGCTTCGTGGAGACAGACAAGACGATCCTCGGTCCTTCAACCGCCTGCGAGGTTAGCTGTCGGATTAGGCCTGAAGGCGGCCCGTCGCGTGAGGCGACCTCACCCCTAGCCGGCGCTCGGGCCGGCGTTCTGGTTCCCCCGTTCCCGCCCACTGAAGTTCCGTCGATGACAGGTCGGGCCGTCCCGTGGTGGGCGGGACTCGGCGTCCCGGGGCGGCCTGGCTTGTGCCCCGCTCGGGGCACGCAGGCAACGATCGGCCGGGTCGGGCCATCCGCCATGTTTCGCAGCCGCCCCAGAAAACTCGCTGGTCACACATCGGAATCCGCGTCCGATGTCGCTCCGGACACCCAGGACGAGCCGTGGTCAACCGGCGTCATTTCGGGCCGCCGGTCCGGTGACCCTCATCACCCAACTTGTCGGCCGGACAGGCGGCGGCGGGGGATCCGGCACCTGAGCCGCACCCCGTCGCGACTACGCGCAGCAACCTAAGGCATCTCTTAGGTAGCTGTTGACTTTGGACGGCGCTCACGAAAGATTGCGTCGGAATCGAGGGAGGTGCGGCGTGCGGTGACACGTTCGTGGCGGCAGGGTCTCTACAAGGGATGATCGACCGGTGACGACCCGGAAGATCGTTCGTTGGATCCAGGCGAGCCGTTACGCCCAGCAATGTCGGACTTGCCGGAATGTGCTGATGAGCCAAACCCGCTGATAGGGCCGTACCCTCCGCAAACGGCTTTTCGATGGTCAAGCCGGACACGTCGCCGATCATCAAGCGAGGCCCCTGCATGCCGACCCCGTGCTCCCGCCGCCCACCCCGGACGTATCCTGCATTCTCCGGAGCGGCCGCCGCCCTGACCGCCCTCGCGGTCATCGCGGTCCCCACCGAAGCGCACGCCGCTATGCCCGCTACCTCGCACGGACCCTCCGGCGAAGCGGTCGTCGCGGTGCCCGCCGGCACGCACGGACGAGCTGACGAATGTGAAGGGGCCCGCTTCACAGCCACCGCCCGGGCTGCCCTCGCGAAGATCACCGTGCTCGATGCCGGTGTGCTGCGCCCCGACCTGCCCGCGCTGACCGACGTGCGGCTCGCCTCGGCCCGGGGCGACGTCGACAGCGAACGCAGCCCTCACCGTACGGTCGCCACCGGCCGCTACGCCGACGCCGAACTGCTCGGGCTGCGGGTCCCCGGCGCCCCACGGGCGGGCACGGGTGCCGAGAGCCGCGCGCCCTCCGGCCCCGGCCCGGCCGAGACCGACGCCCCAGCCCGAACCGGAAGCGGCCCGTCCCCCACGCCCAACCAGCCCGCCGCCGATCCGGCGCCCGAGATCGGGAATCCCGAGCCCGGCCGGCAGACAGCCAACTCCGGACCTCGCGCGGCCACCTCCGAGCACCGCGCGGCCACCTCCGAGCACCGCGCGGCCACTTCTGGGCGTCGCGCAGACACCGGGCAGCGCGTGGACAACTCTGGGCGGCGCGTGGACAACTTCGAGCATCGCGCGGCCACTTCTGGGCGTCGCGCAGACACCGGGCAGCGCGTGGACAACTCTGGGCGGCGCGTGGACAACTTCGAGCATCGCGCGGCCACTTCTGGGCGTCGCGCAGACACCGGGCAGCGCGTGGACAACTCTGGGCGGCGCGTGGACAACTTCGAGCATCGCGCGGCCACTTCTGGGCGTCGCGCAGACACCGGGCAGCGCGTGGACAGCTCCGAGCAGCGCGCGGCCACCTCTGGACAGCGCGCGGACAGCTCCGAGCACCGCGCGGCCACCTCCGGGCAGCGCGTGGACACCTTTGAGCAGCGCGCGGCCACCTCTGGGCAACGCGTGGACGCCTTCGGGCAACGCGCGGACAAGAACGGGCACCGCGTAGGCGACAAAGGGCTGGTCGGTGTCAACGCCGGCGGTCTGGCCACCATCCGGCTGGGTAAGTCGACCGCTGACGCGCGCTGGGAAGAGGCGTACCGCTGCGGTGGGACGGGACCGCTCACCCGCAGCGCCACGATGCTCGCCGGTGCGCAGTTGTTGGGCGGGGGCGGCACCATCCCGGCGATCCGCGCGATGCGTCCGGCCGGAGCCGGCGAGCCCACCAGCTTGCTGAAGCTGGGCCCCACCGGCTCCGCCCGGAGCGGCACCGACCTCGTACGCAAAAAGGGTCGTCTCGCCGTGACCGCGGGCGCCGGGGTGGCCCTGTCCGATGTGACGCTGTTCGCCGGCACCCCGCAGCAGGTGTCGATCAAGGTCGTCACGCAGCCCGCGCTGACCGTCACCGCGACCGGCTTTCCCGCCCACGACGAGGTCGATTATCGCCCGGCTGTGCTCGAGGTGACCGCGGCGGGCCGGCCGGCCGCCACCCTCGACGCGCGGGACGCCGGCGTCGGGGTCGAGCTGCTGGGTGGTCTCACGTCGTCGTCGCTGCTGACGGCCAAGATCTCGCTGGGCTCAGTCCGTCAGGACAAGACCGGAGACGCCGTACGGGCGGAGGCCGCGGCAGTGCGCGTCGAGGTCATGACGGGCGGCGCGCACCTGCTCGACGTCGCGCTCGGCCACCTGTACGCCGAGGCGTCCGCCCCGCCGCTGCTGACCGTCCCGATCCGGCCGAGGCTCAGAACGTTCGAGAAGCCCGCCGCCCCGGCCGAAGCCACTGCCGCGGCGACGGCTCCGCCGGTGGCCCCTGCCGTCGCACGGCCGTCACCCCGTACGGGGGCAAGCTTTTTGGCTTTGACCGGCGCGAACATCGCCGCCGCGGCCGGTGGGGGACTGCTGCTGATCCTGCTCGGTGTGGCCGCCGTGGCCTTGACCCGCCGCAGCCGGCGCCGCTGAACCGGACCCGGGGAGGACGCGGCGGCGCTGTCCCGGCAGCGCCGCCGCTTCTAACGTTTGCGGCGGAACGACGCCCGGACGATCATCACGATGAGGAACACGGGGACCAGCGCGAGGAAACCCAGCCCGTAGCCGATCCAGCGCAGCCACGGCCGGTAGTCGTCGTCGGCCCGGGCCAGTTGCTGGCTCTGCCGGTACCGCCCGGCGTCGCCGACCTCGATCACCTTGCCGATGTCGTCCGAAGTGAACACGGCGGACACCGTCATCCGCGTCTGCTGACCGTCGTTCCAGTCGAACGACGCCGTGCACGCGTCCCAGTAGCCGAAGCCCTTGGTGCTGATCGGCCCGTGCTGCACACACGAGAGGACGGTGGCTTTTCCCGTACGGGTGGTGTCGTCCATGCTCCGCCCGGCCAGCCGGGACAGCGTCACCGCCGACCCGGTCAGCGCCAGTGCGATCACGACGGTCACGATCATGAACAGGGCGGACCGGAGCGTGCTGCCCTCACGACGCTCGACGACCGGCGGCGGGGCGGCGGCCGCCCGGGCCTCCTCCGCGTCGAGTTCGGCCTCGCGGGCCCGGATCTGGGCGAGGCGGTCGGTGATCCGGTCGTTCTGCGGGTCCACGGGACGGCTCCTCGGGGCTCAGAGCGGAAGATCGATGGGCGTCGGTGTGGGGTTGTCGCCGTTGAGGGTATCGCCCGTCGACCCGGAGTTCTGGGCCCCGTTCGTCTTCGGGGCGGCCTTGGCGGTCTCCTGGATCACCTTGTCGACTGTGCCGTAGACGTTCTTGTGCCCCTCGCTGATCAGGTCGTAGGCGGTCTTGAAGCCGCTGCGGCCCGTGCCCCCCGCGGTGCCGATCGCCTCGATCCGGAACGCCTCCAGCCGCAGGACGTTACGGCTGGACTGGCCGATCTGCTGCAGGATGCCGTCCATCTGCTTGGTGAACACGCCCAGCTTCTTGATCGCCGCGAACAGCTGCTTGAGCAGGTTGAGCACCTTCGTGCTGCATTCGGCGACCAGGATCGCGACTTCGGCGGCGACCTTGGGGATGAGCACGACGGTCAAGGCCTGGATGGCCTTGGAGATGCAGGCGCCGATCACTTCGGACACGATGTCGCGGATCGTGTTGCGCACGACACCGACCATCGCCCCGACGATCGTGCTCGTCCGGCCCATGAAATCGGCGACCTGGCCCATCGCCTGGATCGACTCCGCGTGGGTGCGGGCCATCGCGCGATAGGCCTCGGCCGACTTCGCGGCCCATGCGGCGGTGCTGTTCTTGACCTCGGCCACGAAGAAGTCGGTGGCCTCGTAGATCCGCTGCTCGATGTTGCGCCACGTCTGCGCGTGCGCCTCGATCGCCTTGGGGTCGCCGCACAGCTTGTCGAGCGGCTCCCGCAAGCAGCTCACGTGCTCCATCAGCCAGCCCACGCCGGCCGCGAACACCGCCTGCAGCGGATCCATGACCGCGCCCAGCAGCCCCAGGGCGCCCGCGACGGCGTTGCCGCCCACGGTCATCCAGTCGCCGTCCTTGATCCCGTCGACGATGCCGCCCGCCGACTCGAACAGGCCCGCACCCTCGTACGACTTGGTCTCGCCCTCGGCGGCGATGAGGCTCCCGCGGGTCAGCGCCGTGTCGCTCATCAGTTGCCCGCCTTGAAACGCCCGGCCACGTTGCTGTCGGTCATGTCGGCGTCGTCGGACACCGCGCGCAGCAGCTCGGCCACGTGGGCGGTCGCGTCGGCCCCGGTCTTGAGCTCCTGCAACGCGAAGTCCTGCAGCGGCTGGATGAACGGCAGCGCGAGCGGGCTGCACAGGATGCCGTACACCTCGTCGTGCATGTCGATGTACTCGGCGCCGGAGCTGGCCTCGTCACACATCCGGGCGGCCTCGTCGACCATCTTGGCGTGCGCGCGCAGTGCCGCGGAATCGATGTAGACGTCGCTCATCGGCGGCGCTCCTCGGTCTCGTCGTCCTCGGGTGGCGGGGGGAACTGCTCGGCGTACGCCCCGCCGATGAAGTTCGCGGTGTCCGAGCCCGGGCCGTAGATGCCGGTCACGAGCTCGGTCATCCGCTCAGCCAGGCGGGCCTGGGCGCGGCGGCTGGTTTCGAGGATAAGCTCGGCAAGCTCGCCGGGTGAGAGACGCAGGGCCCGATCGGTCAGGGTGAGGGCGGCCAGCCCGCCCGACTGGTCGACGGTGACCACGACCTCGCCGCCGCGCGACTCGGCGGCGGCCCGGGTGTCCTGCATGCGCCGGCTCAGCTCGGTCGTCATGGCGGTCTGCTGTTCGACCTTGCGTTCCCAGTCGACCAGGAAGTCCTCGGGATCGAGCGGCACGGGCTACCCTTCGTCGTCAACGTCTGGTGATCGAGTCCCGCATCGTAACGAACGATTACCGACGGCGATGTCCCCTGATGCGAGGACCGACCGTATCCAGCCGCAACAAGCCACCGCGAACAGCCCGCCGGCAGTCTGACCGCTCACATGTCAGCACGGAGCCGTTGCGGCGAGGCGGTGTCAGCTCCGCCTGCATCTAACATTCCAGCCGATCGGCACCGCCCCGCCGTGGCGGCCGCACCAGGCAGCGTCTGGCATCTGACATTCCAGCTCGGGGCCGGGGTGCTTCCGTGCCTGACGCTGCCCCGGTTGGCTTGGTCTTGTCGGGTTGGTTACTTACGTACGGTGGCATCTGACATTCCAGTTGGCGGGCGTGGTGCCTCTGTGCCTGACGCTGGTCGGTTGGCTTGGTCGTCTCGGGTTGTTGCTTATGTGCGGTGGCATCTGACATTCCAGTTGGCGGCCGTGGTGCTTCCGTGCCTGACGCTGGTCGGTTGGCTTGGTCGTCTCGGGTTGTCGCTTATGTGCGGTGGCATCTGACATTCCAGCTGGCGGCCGTACTGCTTCTGTGCCTGACGCTGGTCGGTTGGCCGGGTCGTCTCGGGTTGGCTGCTCACGTGCGGTGGCATCTGACATATCAGCGTGCGGCGGGACGACTGGCGACTCAAGCGATGTAAGGCATCTGACATGTCAGCGAGCCTGGTGGCGCTGATGCTGCAGCGGGTGTCGTAGCGCTTGGCGGTTCGGCTGACACCTGGGATCTGACATTCCAGCGCTCAGGGCGACGGCGTCGCACTCGTGGGGACGATCTATCGGCTTGATCAGCCTGCCGTTGACATCTCGGTGGGCGGCGAGAGCGAGCCGGCGGCCGTGACGTTGCGGGGGTGCAGGCCGGAGGGTTAGCATCTGGCATCTAACATTTCAGTGATCGGATCGAACGCCGTCGGGTGGTCTGTGCGGTCTTGAGTGGGGCGCGGGCGGAAGGTGGGCGCGGCGTGGAGCGGGTGCAACGCAGGCTGTTGCGGGAGACGGCGTACGAGTCGATCCGGGACGCCGTCGTCCGGGGCGAACTGGCGCCGGGAACCGTGGTGAGCACTGCCGAACTGGCCGATCTGCTCGGACTGTCCCGCGCGCCCGTGCGGGACGCCCTGGCCCGGCTGGCCGGTGAGGGCCTGGTCGAGACCAAACCGCAGAGCTACACCCGGGTGACCGAAGTCCTGCCCGACGAGGTGCGGGACGCCGCCGCCGTCGTGCGGTCGATGCATGAGCTGGCCGCGAGCCTCACGGTCGGCCACCTCGAACCCGCCGACGTGACAGCGATGCGCGACGCCAACTTCCGGTTCAAGAAGGCCGGCCGATTCGGCGACATCGACGCCGCCATGGCCGCCGACGACGATCTGCACGGTGTGCTCGTGCGGGCCAGCGGCAACCGCGCCCTGGCGGCCACTATCGAGCGTTACACGCCGCTGATCCGCCGGCTCGAACGCCTGCAGTTCGCCCAGGACCAGGCCCGCCGCTCGGTGGAACGGCATGACGACCTGATCGCCGCCTGCGTCGCCGGCGATGTGTCCGAAGCTACCCGTCTCACGTCGCTGATCTGGCGTTCGCTGGAGGAGAGAACCACATGATCGAGTTCGACCGTTACCCGCTGCTGTTCGGCCCTTCCCCGGTGCACAAGCTCGACCGGCTCACCGCCCACCTCGGCGGCGCCGCCGTCTGGGCCAAGCGGGAGGACTGCAACAGCGGCATCGCGTACGGGGGGAACAAGACGCGCAAGCTGGAATATCTCGTGGCTGACGCGCTGGCCCAGGGATGCGACACACTGGTCTCGATCGGCGGTGTGCAGTCCAACCACACCCGGCAGGTCGCCGCGGTCGCCGCGCGGGCCGGGCTCAAGTGTGTGCTCGTCCAGGAGAGCTGGGTCGACTGGCCGGATCCGGTGTACGACAAGGTCGGCAACATCCTGATCAGCCGGCTCGCCGGGGCCGAGGTGCGGCTGGTCCGTTCCGAGTTCGGCATCGGCTTCAAGGAGAGCTGGGAGCAGGCGCTGCGCGACATCGAGGCCTCCGGCGGCAAGCCGTACGCGATCCCGGCCGGCGCGTCCGACCACAAGCTCGGCGGTCTGGGCTTCGCCAATTGGGCGTACGAGGTGGCGCAGCAGGAGGAGCAACTCGGCGTCTTCTTCGACACCGTGATCGTCTGCTCGGTCACCGGCAGCACCCAGGCCGGCATGATCGCCGGGTTTGCCGCCTTACGGGACGCGGGTGGCCGCCCCCGGCGGGTGCTCGGCATCGACGGTTCGGCCAAGCCCGCCGAGACCCGCGCGCAGGTGGCCCGGATCGCCCGCAGCACGGCGTCGCTGATCGGGTTGCAGCGTGATCTGACCGAGGACGAGATTCTGCTCGACGAGCGTTACCACGCGGGCACGTACGGCATCCCCGACGAGACCACGCTGGAGGCGATGCGGGTGGCCGCCCGTACGGAGGGAATGGTCACCGACCCCGTCTATGAGGGCAAGTCGATGGCGGCCCTGATCGACCTGGTGGCCCGCAGGGAGATCCCGGCCGACGCGACGGTGCTCTACGCCCACCTCGGTGGCCAGCCCGCCCTCAACGGTTACAGCGCGCTGTTCTCCTGAATCACCGAGCGCAGCCAGTGATACGAGGCTCGAGGCGTCCGGGCCAGGGTGTCGAAGTCGACGTGGACGAGCCCGAACCGTTGTGAATAGCCCTCGGCCCACTCGAAGTTGTCGAGCAACGACCACACGAAGTAACCACGCACGTCGACACCGGCGGTAATGGCGTCGTGCAGGGCCCGCAGGTGGGTGTCGAGGTAGTCGCGGCGGAACGGGTCGTCGGTGCCCTCGGTCGTGGAGCAGCCGTTCTCGGTGATGTAGATCGGAGGCAGGGCGTCGCCGTAGGTGTCCCGCAGCCCGGTGAGCAGTTCGGTCAGCCCGGACGGGACCACGGGCCAGCCGAACGCCGTGGTCGGGACGTCCTCGATCGGCCGCAGGTCGAACGGCAGCGGCGACTCACCGGCGGGCGCGCCGACCAGCGTCGGGTTGTAGTAGTTGATGCCGAGCGCGTCGATCGGCGTACGGATGATCTCCAGGTCGCCCTCGTGCACGACGCCGTCGAGGGCGGCTCCGAGAAACTCGGGATACGTGCCCAGCAGCACGGGGTCGTTGAAGAGCCGGTTGTGGAAGGCGTCGTAGACGGAGGCGGCGGGTGTGTCGTCGGCCGCCCGTACGGGGGTGCAGTTGTTCGTCAGCATCACCTCGGTCGCGCCGGCGGCCCGCAACGCGCGCACGGCCAGGCCATGACCGAGCAGCTGGTGGTGCGCCACCGGCAGAGCTTCGAGCAGCAGGGTGCGTCCCGGGGCGTGCGTCCCGTACGCGTAACCCTGCGCCATGTGCACGACCGGCTCGTTGAGGGTGATCCACCGCCGTACGCGATCACCCAGCCGCGCGGCGACGTGCGCGGTGTAGTCGGCGAACCGCGACGACGTGTCCCGCGCCAGCCAGCCGCCCTGATCCTCCAGCGCCTGCGGCAGGTCCCAGTGGAACAGCGTCGGCAGCGGCGTGATGCCCCGCTCGAGCAGCGCGTCGACGAGCCGGTCGTAGAAGTCGAGACCCGCCTTGTTCGGCTCGCCCGCACCGGTCGGCTGCACCCGCGGCCAGGCGATCGAGAACCGGTACGCCCCCACACCCAGCTCGGCGAGCAGCGCGACATCCTCGCCGTACCGGTGGTAGTGATCGCACGCCACGTCCCCGGTGTCACCGTCGAGCGTCTTGCCCGGCGTGTGCGCGAACGTGTCCCAGATGGACGGCCCGCGCCCGTCCTCGTTCACCGCCCCCTCGATCTGGTAGGAGGCCGTGGAGCAGCCGAACAGGAACCCGTCAGGAAAGCGCGGCAGCGACATGCTCCGACCCTAGTGATGGTCGAGCGCGACGGCTAGATCGACGCCGTCCCGCCGGGACAGCACCATGTCGCGGAACCGCGGGCATTCCTGATAGTTCTCGTGCTCGCAGCGCAGTCCGTGCTCCAGCAGCGTCTGCGACAGGGTGAGCCGGGCAATCCGCTGCCGCACCTGGGCGAGCTGTTCGCGCAACACCGCGCGTCGACGTTCCCGATCGGGCGCGGCGAACAGCTCGCGCAGGTCTTCCAGGCTGAACCCCGCGTCCTTGCCCATCAGGATCTCGGCCACCCGGGTCTCGTCGCCGGCCCCGTAGACACGGCGGCCGCCGACCGTACGCGAGGGCGTCAGCAGACCCTCGTCCTCCCAGTGCCGCAGCACGTGCGGGGCCAGGCCGAACCTCTCCGCCAGCGCGCCGATCGTCAGCTCCATCGGTCCTCCTTGACTTCAGGTCGACCTTAAGTCGCACACTCGCCGCCATGGGCTACCTGGACTCCGCATCCTTGATCAAATCGCTCGACGCCGCCGAGTCGACCCCTCACGCTGTCAGCCTGCGGCGGCACACGTACGAGGCCCTGCGGCACTCGCCCGGCCAGGCGATCGTCGACGTCGGCTGCGGGACGGGCCGGGCGGTGTTCGAGATGGGCGCCGGCGCCGTCGGGGTCGACACCAACCCGGCGATGCTTACCTCCGCCCGGACCAGGTTTCCCGGCATCGACGTGCGGCAGGCCGACGCGACCGCGCTGCCGCTGGACGACGCCTCCGTCCAGGGTTACCGCGCCGACAAGGTCTATCACGTGCTCGCCGATCCGGGCGTCGCGCTGACCGAGGCCCGCCGCGTGCTGGCCCCCGGCGGCCGGATCGTGCTGGTCGGGCAGGACTGGGACACGATCGTCATCGACTCCGGGCTGCCCGAGGTGACCCGCCGCATCGTGCACGCCCGCGCCGACACGATCGAGCACCCCCGGATCGCCCGCGCCTACCGCAACCTGCTGCTCGACCACGGCTTCGGCGACGTCTCAATGGTCGTGCACACGGCCGTCTTCACCGACCCGGGCGCGCGGCAGCTGCTGACCAGCCACGCCGACGCCGCCCGGGAGGCCGGCGTGATCACGCCGGACGAGGCCGGAGCGTGGCTGGCCGACCAGGACCGGCGCGCCGAGACCGGCCGGCTGCTGCTGGCGATGCCGATGTTCCTGGCCGCCGCTACCCGCTGACCCGCCGTGCTGTCCGGCCGCCGTACAGAAAGGTGCCGTTCTCGAGGAACGTGAAGGTGGAGGGGATCCCGTCGTCGGGCACGGTGATGCCGATCAGCTCGCTGACGACCCCGTCGAGCACGTCGTCGGTCAGCCCGCGCGCGTTGCCGCCGTTCGCGTTGATCGCGATCACCAGTCGGTGCGCCGGCACGACCCGCCACACCGAGCCCGTGCCTGAGAACGCCGCACCCGGTGGTCCCCCCCAGGACCACCGGGCACGCCCCCGATAGGAATTGCCGGCTCAGTTATTTGGTGCCGCTGGAGGAGAGCGGACCGGGCGCCGCGGCGGTCTTGCCGCCGTCGGGCTTGATGGCGAACCACTTGCCGTTGAGGCCCTGGCCGTTGATGTCGCCCGGCTTGGCGTCGGCGACGAAGTAGTAGACGGGCCAGCCGTTGATGGTGACCTGGCAGGTGCCGTCGGCCCGCTCGACGTAACCCAGGATCTTGGGGTCGAGGCCGTCCGGGAAGATCTTGCCGGGGCTCTTGATAAGCAGCGGGGGCCAGGCCGTCGCGCAGTCGCCGTTGCAGACCGACTTGGGTGGCTTGTTGGAGTCGTTGTCGAACCGGTAGAGCGTGCGCCCGGCGCCGTCGGCCACGTACGTGCCGATCTGCTCGTTCTCGGTGGCGTTGAGCTCGACCGTCTTGCTGCCCGCGGTGCGCGACTTGGGCGGGGTGATGTCCTGCTGGGAAGGCCCGCTGAAGATCTTGACCCACTTCTGCCTCTTGGCGACCGTGGGGGAGGCGGCCGGCTCGGGGGCCTCGGCCGCTTCTTCCTCCGCGGCGGCCGGCTCAGTGGTGGCCGGAAGCACCTCCGCCGAGGGCGGGATCTCCTCGACGCCGGCCAGGTCGGGCAGCTCGCCGGGGCCCAGGGGGTTCGGCGGGGCCTGGCTGGCCTGCACCGCCACCGGCACCCGGGCCGGGCCGGCCTCGCCGTTCGGGGTCTGGTTCCCGCAGGCCGACAAGGCGGCCAGACCGGTGGCCAGAACTGCCGTGACGTAGATCTTCCGCATGGCCGGCTCCCTGTCTCGGATCGTTGGGCCTGCCCTCCACACGACGGCTCCCGCGCGGCGGTTCACTCGGATGTGCCACTTTCGAAAAATCTTGATCCGGGCGGGCGACCCGCGACGTACTTCCAGTAGCCGCAGCACAGTACTTTCATCGATGTCGTTCTCGTTGAAGACGCGAGGCGTGCACGTGAGAGTGCCGCGGGGAGAGAAAAGGATGCCGTCGAGCAGACAGAGACCGCACCGGGAGGTGGCCGATGAAGCGCTGGTCAGATCGTTGTTTCAGGAACATGGACGGGCCATGCTCGCGTATGCCACGCAACTGACCCGCGATCGCGCCGCCGCCGAGGACGTGGTGCAGGAGGCGCTGGTGCGCGCCTGGCGGCATCCCGAGAGCCTGAACAACGGCAAAGGCTCCGTACGGGGATGGCTGCTCACGGTCTGCCGCAACATCGTGCTGGATCAGATCCGCGCGCGGAACAGGCGCCCGCCCGAGGTCGCCGAGAGCCCGCCCGACGCCGCTGTCGAACAGGACCATTCCGACCGCGTGGTCACGTCGATGGTCGTGGTCGACGCGCTCAGCAGACTTTCCGCCGAGCATCGTGAAGTGCTCGAACAGGTCTATCTCAAAGGCAACACCGTCGCCGAGGCCGCGGAGGCGCTCGGCATCCCGCCCGGGACGGTCAAATCCCGATCCTTCTATGCGTTGCGGGCCTTGCGCGAGGCCGGCACGGAACGGTTGGCATCATGAGCACGCCGGAGAGCGCGAACAACACGGCGAACGAGCACGTCGACATGGCCGGCTACCTGCTGGAGATGCTCTCCGAGGACGAGAAGGCCCAGGCCGACACCCACCTGGCGGGCTGCGCCGAATGCCGGGCCGAGCGCGACTCGCTGCGCCAGTGGTCCGACCAGCTCGGCGAGGTGCCCGACGCGATGCTGCTCGACGGCCCGCCCGACGACGCCGACCTGCTGCTGCAGCGCGCGCTGCGCCAGGTTCGCCGCGAGTCGTCCGGCCGGCGTTACAAGCGGGTCGCCACGGTGACCTCGATCGCCGCCGCGGTGGCGGCCCTGGCCGTGGTGGGTGGGGTGCTGGTCGGGCGGGGCACGGCCCCGTCACCCGAGCCACTGGCCCAGCCTACGGCCACCCTGTCGGTGCCGGCCGGGGCGCGGGTCGGCTCGGGAACTGATGCGTCGACCGGCGCGCGGATGGAAGTGGCGGTGACACCGGCCGCGGGCTGGGTCCGGGTGTCGGCCACGGTCGGAGGGATTCCCGCCGGTCAGAAGTGTGTGATCGAGGTGGTCGGGCGCGACGGTTCCACGGCGGTGGCCGGCAGCTGGCTGGTGTCACCGGCGGGGGAGTCGGGTGGCACGACGCTGAACGGCAGCGCGCTGATCGACCCCGAGCAGGTCCGGTCCGTGCGCATCGTGAACACCACGGGCACGCAGTTCGTCTCCGTCGACGTCTGACGTCTGACGTCTACCGCAGGATGGTCAGGGCCTCGGCCAGGGCGTCCTGCGCGTGGAAGACGTCCACCTCGTTCTGCTGCAGCGGCCCGCCCGGCTCGGTGAGCCGGGCGGTTTCCGCGCCACCGGCGTAGAACGGCGCGAAGCCCATGTCACGGATCAACGTCGACGCGGCCACCCGGGCGTCCCGATGATCGCTGCAGACGAACTCGGCCAGCAGCGGGTCATGACCACGACGCCGGTTCAGCGTGGCCGTCGGCAGCGTGTTGAACGCCTTGGCCCAGTGCGCTTTCGGCGCCATCTGCACAAGCTGCTCGAACCCGCTGGTCTCGCCCATGTGCCCGGTCGGGTTGGTGGCGTCGATGATGATTTTGCCGTCGAGCGTCGTGCCCGCCAGTTCGATCGCCTCGTACGCCGACTCCCAGTTGGGCGAGAACAGCACCACGTCGGCGAACTCGGCCGTCTGCGCGATCGGCAGCGCCTGACCGTGCCCCAGAAGATGGTCCACCACGCCCGCGAGCCGCTCCGGATGCCGCGAGGTCACCGCCACGTCGTGCCCGCTCTCCGCGCACCACTCGGCCAGCGTCGCGCCGAGCTGACCTGCCCCGATCACGCCGATGTGCATGCACCTAGGGTGCCCGCTTTGCCCGTCTTTTGAGGCCGGCTCAGGAAAATGCGTCGAATCAATTTCCGGTACGTCCCGGCGACTCGGACAAACGTCTCGAGCCGCCGGCCGTGGTGCGCGACCCGTTCGGCTTGCCCCCTGCGGCCCGCTGACCGCATGCCGCTTGGAGAACTCGGCGCTCCGCGCGGCGGCGTCGGCCTGCGATGGTCAGCACCGGCCACCTCGCGGTCGGGTGGATGGCCGGTGCGCGTACGGGGTCAGAGGATGCGACGGATGCCGGCTCCGGCGTTGACCAGTGCGGGCACCGCCGCGGTGGGGTCGAGGCGGGTGCGCAGGTCCGGGGTCCAGCCGGCGTCGGGGATCAGATCGGGGTCGTACGCGGCGTTGTAGGCGGCCACCAGGTCGACCGGCTGGGCGGGCCGGTGCGAGCTCTGCACCAGCGTGCCCAGCGCCGTGATGCGGGTGCCCTTCCAATAGGCGATCACTTCGGACGGCGGCACGTCGGCGCTGAGCCGGAAGTAGTTGTTCTCGGCGTAGATGCTCGACTCGACGCCCACCCCCAGCGAGTAGCCGTATTCCTCGTCCGTCGCCGTGTAAAGGTTGTTGAACACGTCGACCTGCCCGAACCGTACGCGGGGAGCCCGCTGGATCACGTTGCCGAACCGGTTGTGGTGCACGGTGACGCGCAGCTTGCCCACGTCCACGCCGGGCGTGTCGGTCGAGCCGATCAGCATCGTCTTGTCGTGGTCGTAGTAGTCGTTCCACGACAGCGTGACCAGGTCGGACCCGCGGATGATGTCGGTCGCGCCGTCGTGCACCTGGTAGGGCCGGCCCAAGTACACCGGCTGATCCCGGTCGTGGTTGTTGCCGTCGCTGAACGTGTTGTGGTCAAGCCACACGTTGGTCGCGCCGCTGAGCGACACCAGGTCGTAGAGCGAGTTCCAGTTGCCCGCCGAGCCGTCGGTCGGATCCCAGGCCGGGAAGCAGTCCGCGGCGTCGGTGACCTCCAGATTGCGGACGATCACATTGCTGACGTTGGTGAGCACCAGGCTGCCGTGCTCGAGCCGGCCCCCGTTGATGCCGACGATCGTCGTGTTGCTGCCGACATTGATCCGGATGTGGTCCGACTGCCGCTTGGCCGAGCGCACCCGGGCCTCCTCGAGTGGCCCGGTCGGCTTGGTCGCGCGCCCCCAGACGGCCGGGTCGTAGGCGGCCAGGAAGGCGTCGAGCGAGTAGTCCGGATCGGCGAAGTCGTCACAGCCGAGGGTGGTGCCCGCGTCGTCGCGGCGCAGGTCGATCCGGCCGCTGATCAGGACGATCTTCGGGGTGGCGTTCTGGCCGTTGGTCAGCGCGTTCCCGCCCAGGGCGTCGATGAGCTCGGCCCGGTTGCGCACCACCGACACGTCCGCGGCGGCCGCTCCGCCGGTGGTGCCCGCGCCCGAGGCCGCCCACCCGTCGCCGGCGGCGATGCCCTCCCGCGCGACCCGCAGGGCCGCCTCGGAGACTCGGGGTGCCGCTCCGGCCGGCGCGGGTGCTGCTCCGGCCGGCGCGGGTGCTGCTCCGGCCGGCGCGGGTGCTGCTCCGGCCGGCGCGGGTGCTGCTCCGGCCGGCGCGGGAGCTGCTCCGGCCGGCGCGGGAGCTGCTCCGGTCAAAGTCGGGGCCGCTCCGGCCGGCGTGGGGGCCGCCAGGGTGAGAAGCAACGCGGCCATGATCCCGGCCGCGGGAGCTGTGCGCATGACGGGTCCTCTCCAGCGGCCGGTGACAACCGCAGTGACATGCAGGAAAGCGCTTGCCGCCACGGTCACACGACGGTCGACCCTCGTCAATGGATCCGGCAACGCAGGAAATTTGCAGTCGCGGGCTCACAGCCGGTCGGGTGCTGCGGCAGGTTCGGTTCCCGGATGGCGGTCGGTGCTGCGGCAGGTTCGGTTCCCGGATGGCGGTCGGTGCTGCGGCAGGTTCGGTTCCCGGATGGCGGTCGGTGCTGCGGCAGGTTCGGTTCACCGGTGCCGGTCGGGAGCCCAGCCGTCGGCGCCGCGCAGGAAGGCGGGAACCGTCTGCGTCGCGGCCTCGGCCGGGGTCAGCTGGGGGCGGTCGGCAGTCGGCGTCGCGCCGGGCCCATAGTTGCGGAACTCGGCGAACCGGGCGTCCTCCCACGGCCACGTGCCGAAATCGCTCCACGGTGTCGCTCCGATGTGGGCCTCGATGCGGGAGTCGCGGATGACGGTCTGGCCGATCGCGTCCGGGTCCTGGCTCGGGTGCCACGGGCGGCCCAGGAAGACCGTGCCGGGCGGGGCGTCGGAGGTGAACGCGCACCGGGCGAACAGGAACCCGTGCGGGTTGCCGATGTCGGTGCTCGGCGCGGTCACGTACCCGTTCGGCACCGATCCCCGGTCGAGCGAGTGCACCCGGCACCGGTCGAAGACGGCTGTGGCGCGCCCGAAGATGAAGTCGACGTCCCCCTCGACGTAGCACTCCCGGAAGTACGCCCGGGCGATCGTCGCGGCGGCCGGGCTGTTCGCGTACAGGGTGTCCTGATTGCCGAGGAACCGTACGCGCGTGAACGCCACCCGATCGGCCCGCGTCAGCACGGCGACCGCCTGCCGGTTGGTGATCTCAGGGTGCGCGGCCTCGTCGAAGAGGTTCGCGAACGTCAGATTGTGCGCGCGGAAGTCCGTACCGTCCACGGTGACCGAGGCGCTGCCTGTCGTCCCCCATGTGCCGCCGGCCGGATGGGGCGTCCCGTTGGCCCGATCATCGGCGATCACGACGTCGGCCGCGCGCCGTCCCAGCCCGACGATCGTGATCAGTGGCCGGTCCGCGGGAACGACAACCCTTCCCCTGTACGTCCCCGGCCGCACGGCGATCACGAACGGCGAGTTGTTGCCGGCCGGCACGGCGTCAACGGCTTCCTGAACGCCGGCGAAGTCTCCGCTGCCGTCTGCGGCCACCAGCACCCGCCGATCGCCCCCGGCCTGCTCGACCCCGTCGGCCACTGCGCCGGGTGACGCGGAAGCCGCCCGCCCGCCGAACAGCGAAGCCATCGAGACGGCCCCTACCGAGGCCCCGAGAAACGTCCGCCGCCGCATGTCGAATCTCCCACCGATCGGAAAAACCTATGAGGTAAGGCCTTTCCCGACGAACCGTAGGCCGCCTTGGAGAAGCAAATCAAGAGAACCGGGCATTCCTGCAAACACTTCGCCCGCAAGCCCAGCTAGACCGTCAAGATCTGCAAACAGCGGAGACGAACGGTCAGGAGGCGGCGTCGGTCGAAGGCCGGGTGGGTTGGCGGCGGTCGCGGCAATCGGCGCAGCCGAACGGGGCGTGGACCGTCAGGAGGCTGAGTCGGCCAGCTTGCCGAGTTCGCGGTCGAGAGCGTGGCGCACTTCACCGGGTGAGGCGGTGGCGACGTTGCCGGCTCCGGCGTCCGCTCCGACGCTCAGGAACCGGACCTGCGGGAAGGCCGCGGCGGACTCGGCGACGGCGTCGGTCTGCACCCGGCCGACGGCGACGATGACACCGCACTGGCTTCCGGCCAGGGAGGTCAGGTGGACGCGAGCGTTCTTCGTGGTCCGGGGGCCGAGAACTGACAGGTACTGCACACGGGTTCGGTGGGTCAGTGAGCTCTCCTGCATCGCCTTCCACACCGGCTGGGCCTCGGCGCCGGTCACGCCGGCCTCGTCGGTGAGCAGACAGGCGGTGGCGTCGACGAACTCGAACTGCCGGGGCGGCTCCGGCCACAGCAGCCACGTCGTCAGCCCGGCGACGGCCGCGACGGTCGCCGCCGCGGCCACCCACCACAGGCGCCTGCGGGTGGGCGGAGCCGGAATTGCTCGTTGAGGCACCGGCGGATGCTACGTGGGGAAAGCTGTCGAGACAACGCCTTGTGTAGATGCGTCGATGCCTTCATGATCTCTTCGCTGTTGCGTGGCCGCCGCTCATCGGTCACGGCAATTCATGGGGGAACTTCATGCGCCGCTGGGTCGGTGTGGTCATTGCTGTGTGCTTGGTCCTGACGGTCGGGCTGCCTCCGGGGGCTGTGCCCGCCGACGGCGGTTTCCCGCTGAGCGGTTTGCTGAAGTGGCTGGAACAGCCGGTGGCCCTGGCTGACGTGCTGGGCATGCCGGTGCAGCAGACGCCTGCCGGCCCGGGCGACCGGGGCCATTACGTCTCCGGGGACAAGACCCGCGCCAACGGCGGGTCGGGTCAACCGGCCGGGCGCGGCATCGGAGCGGTCCCCGCGTCGCTGCCCGAGCCGAAGCAGCCCGGGCCGTGGCAGGCCCCGCCCGCGGCCGGCGCGGACAGTTTCGACGAGAAAACCAGCAAGCGCGTGCCGGAACGATCCGGCGAACGGTTCACCGAGTTCAAGAACGCCGACGGGTCGGTCACCCGCCGGCTCTACGGCAGCCGCGTCAACTACCGGGACGCCGAGGGGCGTTATCAGCCCATCGACACCGACCTGACCCGCCGGGCCGGCCGCATCGAGACGACCGCGAACTCGATCACCGCGAGCCTGGCCCCCGAGGGCACCGACGCGTCGCTGGCCACGTTGACGACGGCCGCCGGCGACTCCATGGCCTACGGCGTGGGCGGCGCCGTTCCCGCGCCAGTCGTGATCGACGGGTCCGTGGCCACGTACGGGGAAATCTTGTCCTCGACGGACATCGAAGCGGAATCCCTGGCCGACGGGCTGCGCACCACGATCGTGCTGAAGACGCCGGCCGCGGGTAACGAGTGGGTGCTCCCGCTGGACCTTGACGGGCTGGCCGTGAGCCGCGGGGCGGACGGCTCGATCACCCTGGCCGACGCCGACGGTGACGTGGCGCTGCGGATGGCGCCGGGTCACCTGGAGGACGCCCGCATCGATCCGAAGTCCGGTGCGGGCGCCCAGTCGTCCGCGGTGACCTACGACCTGACGACCGTCGACGGCGCTCCGGCGCTGAAAGTGACGGCCGACCCGGCCTGGCTGACCGACCCGGCCCGCGAATACCCGGTCCGTCTCGGGGCCACGGTGCTGACCGCGAACGCCCGCACCGACACCTTCGCCGACAGCGACGCCACCACCACCAACCGGGACACCGACGACCTGCCCGTCGGCACCTGGAAGGACAAGGCCACGGTCTCGCGGTCGTTCGTCGGCTTCGACGCCAAAGCGGCCGACGGTTTCGGGGCGAAGCGGGTCCGCGCCGCGACGCTGCACCTCTACCACTCCTGGTCGGCCGACTGCGGGAACCGGCAGCCCATTTCCGTGCGCCGGGTGACCGAGACCTTCAAGGGCGCCGCACCGGCCGACGCCGGTGGCCTGGCCGCCGCCCCCTCGTACTCCGCGCCGATCGGTACCCTGCGCATCACCGACAGCGAACTGGCGTGCGCCAACGCCGACGCCGACCGCGCTGTCGGCAAATGGTGGAGCGTGCCGCTGGCCCCCGGCGCGGTGGCGAACTGGTCGGCCGGGCAGGCCGCCGACGCCGGACTGGCCCTGACCACCTCGGAGAGCGACACCGCGGCGTTCAAGCGGTTCACGTCGGGCAACGTCGAGGCCGGGGAGTTCCAGCCGTTCGTCGAGGTGACCGCGGCCGCCAACGAGCCGCCGCAGGTCAACGAGCAGTACCCCAGTTACGGCCAGGCGGTGAACACGCTGACGCCGGAGCTCCTGGCCGACGCGTCCGACCCGGACGTAGGGCCCAAATCCCTGACGTACACCTTCATCGTCTACGCCAACGACGCCAAGACCGAGCTCTTCCGGTCGCCGGTGCAGAAGCGCAAGTCATGGGTGATCCCGAGCCGCACAGAGATCAAGTGGGGCGAGTCCTACTACTGGAGCGTGCTGGTCGACGACGGTGAGGGCACCAACAAGGACGCGCTGTTCAAGAACCTGTTCCTCACTGTCGTGCCGCAGCCGGCCATCACGTCCGGGCTGTCCCAGAACTCGGGTCGCTCGTTCGACCCGGCGATCGGCAACTACACCACCACGGCCCGGGACGCGGCTGTCACCACGATCGGCCCGCCTCTCGAGATCACGCGGTACTACAACAGCAGCGACCCCCGCACCGGTCAGGCCTTCGGCGCCGGTTGGTCCAGCATCCTCGACGCGAAGGTCGTCAACCGCGGCAAGACGGCCGTCGTGACCTATCCGGACGGGCGTGAGCTGGCGTTCGGTCGTGACTGGGAGCTCGCCATCGGCAGCACCACGTGGACCTCACCGGCCGGACGCGGGACCGTGCTGAGGTCGATCACCGGCGGCTACCAGCTGTGGGAGAAGGACGGCACGCAGTACGAGTTCCTGCAGAACACCTCGACCGGTGTCCGATCGCTGAGCGGGGTCAAGGACGTCTTCGGCCGCGAGCTGAAGCTCAAATGGACCGGCAACCAGGTCACCGAGCTGGAGTCCGCGTCCGGGCGGAAGCTGTATGTCGAGTGGAAGACCGAACTGAGCCCGCCCCGTGTGAAAGCGGTCCGTACCGACGTGGTGAACAACGCCGCGAACACGTGGGCCTACAACTACACCGATGCCGGCGGCCTGATCTCGGTCTGCCCGCCGGCCGCCGACAGCAAATGCCACACCTACCAGCACACCGACGGCTCGCTCTACCCGACGGCGGTGAGCAACTCCCAGCCCAGCTCGTACTGGCGGCTGAACGAGGCCGGCGGCGCGGTCGCCGCCAGTTCGGTGCTTGAGAACGCCGGCACCGATCGGGGCAGCTACGTCGACGTCAACTACAGCGTCGACGGCCCGCTCGCCGGCACGGCCTCCCGGGCGACCGGCTTCAACGGGGCGTCGTCGAAGGTCGTGGTGCCGGCCAAGCTGGCCGGGGACGCCTCGAACCAGGCGATCAGCATGTGGTTCAAGGCCGACGCGAGCACCCGGGCCCGGGTGCTGTACGGGCAATCGTGGCAGAGCAACGCCAACGATCGCACCAGCTCCGGCTACAACCCGACGCTCTACATCGACAAGGACGGCAAGCTCAAGGGCGGCTTCCCGACCGCACCCAGAACGGCTACCGGACTGGGGAGCCTGCTGCACCCGGAGACCGGCAAATGCGTCGGGGTGTCCGGAAACTCCTCGGTGAACGGCGCGCTGCTGACCCTGCAGTCGTGCACGGGCGCGGCTGCTCCGAACCAGCAGTTCAACTGGTCGGCGAAGCGTCAGCTGTACGTCACCACCGGCGGGACGACGAAGTGCCTCGCTCCCGAGGGCGACGCCACCGGCAAGGTATATGTCGTCACGGAAACGTGCAGCGACAGCGTCGCCAAGCAGAAGTGGGACGTGCAGGCCAACGGGCAGATCGTCAACGACTGGTCCTACCAGTGTTTCAGCCGGATCGACGCGACCTCCAGCTCCCCCGAGGCGATCGGCCAGCGCGCGTGCGACAAGAAGGTGCGCGCCCTCTGGCAGACCTACTTCCCGCGCTCGCACGAAGTGGTCGAGTCCTCGGTGAACGTGGCCAACAAACAGTGGCATCACGTGGTGCTGTCGGCGGCCGGCAACGAGCAGACGATGTTCATCGACGGTGAACGGGTCGGCTCACTCTCCGGCGATGTGCAGGACCTCAACCCGGTCTACTCCTATCTTGGCGCCGGCTTCCTGGGCGGCGGCTGGCCCGGAAACGACACCGTCGACTCGTTGAGCAACATGGGCTACCTCAAACACTTCGCCGGCTCGATGGCCGAGGTGGCCCTCTACGACGGGCCGGTCAGCGAGCAGACTGTCAAGGACCTCTACGCCGCGCGGGCGCCGGTCCGTCAGGTGAGCAAGGTGCTCCGCCCCTCCGGGGGCGTGGCCGCCGACGTCACCTACGACCGGGTCAGCGGCCGGGTGAGCCAGGTGACCGACAGCAACGGCGCAACGTGGCAGCCGCAAGGACCGAAGCTGGGCGGCACGACCAAGCTGCACGAGAGCGCCGTGCTGGCCGGGGTGCCCAGCAACTATTGGCGGCTCAACGACACGAGCGGAACCATTCCGTTCAACGAGGTGAACGGCACCGCGGCCCGGTACAGCTCGGTCTCGCTGAACACCGCCAGCGGCCCGTTCGAGCCGCACGGCAAAGCCGCGGCCTTCAACGGCACGAGCTCCCAGCTCATCGTGCGAAGGCCAGGCAACATCGGCGTCTGTGCGCCGAACTGCCCGCCGGACCCGATCGACATGGACACCTACGCCATCTCGATGTGGTTCAAGACTTCGGTGAACGGCTATCCGTTGTTCAGCTACGGCATCGATCCGATCGCGCCGGGTACGGTCGACTACCAGGTCATCACCCCCCTCTATGTCGACTCCGACGGCCGGCTCCGCGGCCGCTTCCCCGGTGGTACCGACGGCGGGCAGCCGATCCGCAGCGAGGCCCGGGTCAACGACAGCAAGTGGCATCACGTCGCGCTGGTCACCTGGGATGACAACCAGACGCTCTACCTGGACGGCAAGGCTCAGGGAAGCCTCGCCCGGGGCCCCTGGCGTGAGGGCGTCGCCACGCACATGACGGTGGGGGCGGGGTACCTCGGTGGTGGCTACACGCCCGGGACGCACGACAGTGTCAGACCGACCGGGCGCTTCTTCCTGGGCCAGATCGCCGAGGTCGCGCTCTACGACAAGCCCCTCGACGGCAAGATGGTCGAGGCCCAGTTCAAGGCTCGCTCAGCCGCCACCTCCACTGCCGTGCCGTCGGTCGCCTATTCCGTGCAGCACCCGGACACCGACAAGGTCGTGGTGAGCACGGACGTCCACGAACTGCAGGGCGGCCGCAAGCTCGCCGAGATCGACGCGCTGGGCAACACGACCCGCTACGGCTACAACAGCAAGGGCAACCTGCGCACGGTCACCGACCCCATGGGGAACATGACCATCAACGAGCACGACGTCCGCGGCAACGTCGTCTCGACCGCGACCTGTCAGGACCGGTCCGAGAACAAGTGCTCGACGAGCTACTTCACCTACTGGCCGAACTCGACCGACGAGAAGTTGTCGCCGCGGGTGATGAACGATCGGCTGCTCACCCGGCGGGGTCCGGGGTCCAAGTCGGCCACGGACAACACCTACCGCACGATCTACGAGTACAACGAGAACACGGCCGCCCGGATCGCGGAGATCGACCCGCTGGGCCGCCGGACCACGGTCACCTACAGCTCGTCGCCACCCGGCCTGCCCACGCGGATCGTCAAGCCCGGCGGCGGTGTCGTCACCATCGCCTACGAGGCCGACGGTGACGTCCGCGAGATGACCGACCCGGCGGGCCTCAAGACCCGCTACACGTACGACGTCCTCGGGCGGGCCATCGAGGAGTCCGAGTACGTCGGTGACACGAAACGGTCGACGACCACGTACGTCCACGACGGGCAGGACCGGGTCGTCGTGGAGACCGGCGCGGAAGTGGTCAATCGAGTCAGCGGTCTGTCCCACACGCCCGTCACCACCAAGGTCTACAACCCCGACGGCCTGGTGTCGTCGGAGACCGTGTCCGACGCGTCGGGCGGGGATGCGCCGCGCACCGTGACCTACGAGTACGACCAGTACGGACGCCGGACGACCGAGACCGATGCCCTCGGCAACAAGGTAAAGCTGGGCTACGACGCGTACGGCCGGGTCAACGAGCAGACGCACGCCGACGACAGCGTCATCCGGACGACCTACGACCCGCTTGGCCACGAGCTGAAGGTCGAAGTGCCCGGGGAACCCAGGCCGGTCAAGGAGATGAGATACGACGCCGCGGGCCGGCTCGCCTCGATCACCGACGCGCGGGGCTTCCTCACCGCCTACCGCTACACCGACAACAACCTGCTCACCAAGGTCACCCGGTACAACGGCGCCTCCGAGGAAACCGCGGCCTTCCTCGAGGAGGAGAACGCGTACGACCCGGCCGGCAACCTGGTCTCCCAGCTCACCAACAACGGCAAGACCCGGACCACCCGCACCTACGACGCGGCCGCGCGGGGCCTCACCGCCACGCTCGACCCGGCCGGTCTGAACCGCACCACCACACAGACCTACTCGGCCGGCGACGACGTGCTGACCACCACGCTGACCCAGGGCGCCACCGTCGTGAGCAGGTCCGAGGCGTTCTACGACAAGCTCGGCCGGGCCCTGGCCGAGACGACCTACACGTCGGCCGACCCGCTGGCCCCGGTGTTCCGGTGGAAGTTCGACTCGATCTTCGACCGCACCACCGCCGACTCCGTCGGTAACTCGCGCGGCGAGACAACTGACCAAGTCGGCTGGTCGGCCGACCACGGCGGCTCCGCGGCACTGACCGGTTCCCCCGCGTACGTCCGATCGAACCAGGCGGTGGTCGACACCGCCCGGGCCTACACGGCCGGCATCTGGGTCAACGTCAGCGACACGTCCACCAGCCGCGGTCTGCTGTCGATGCCGAGCGCCACCGGCGGAACCGCCATGAGCCTGAGCCACGTGACGGGCGGCGCCTGGCAGCTGACCATGAACGGCCAGACGGCCGATGGCTCGCCGGTCACGCTCACGGTCCGGACCGCCAACGGGACCGCGAAGGCCGGCGAGTGGGTCCATCTGGCCGCCGGTTACGACCCGGCGACGCGGAAGGCCACGCTCTACGTCGACGGCACGGTGACGGGCACCCCGGATACGGCCGACGCCGGGTTCGTGCCACTGCCTGCCGCCGCGGTCCAGGCCGGGGACGTCTCGTCCTCGGCGGCACCGCTGGGCAAGGTCGACGACGTGATCGTGCTCCAGCGGGCGCTCACCGAGACCCAGGTGAAGACGGTGAGGGCGGGCACGGACAAGGCTCTCGCCGCGCGCGTCGTGCGCACGAGCCAGAGTCTCGACCCGGACGGCTCGGTCACCTCGTCGACCGACCCGCGGGGCAGCACCACCTTGGTGGAGAACGACGCGGCCGGGCGTCCCGTCGTGCTCCGGTCGCCCCAGGTGAACACGGTGACCGGTGAGGGTCAGCCGGTTGCCACGATCGCGGTCTCCATGGTCGGCTACAACACCTTCGGCGAACTCACCGAGCAGCAGGACCCGCGAGGCAACAAGACCGTCACCCGGTACGACGCGGGTGGGCGCCCGATCGAGACCGAGTCCCCGGGCTACCGGGCGCCGGGTTCGTCCATGCCGGTCACGGCCAAGACGACCAACACTTTCAACGCGGCGGGGCAGGTCGAGTCGACCACCGACCCGCTCGGCGCGACCACCCGGTTCAAGTACGACAGGTTCGGCCGTACGACCGAGGTGACCGCGGCCGACGGCGGGGTGAGCAGCTTCAAGTACACCGAGAACGGTGAGTTGCTCGAGCAGATCGACCCGACCCAGGCCAAGGCCGGTGCCACGTACGACTTCATGGGCCGCACGGTGAAGAGCGCCCAGGCGGTGCGGCAGACCGGCGAGGCCAACGAGTCGCAGATCCACTACCTCTCCACGCCCTGGCCCGACATGGTGCGTACGGCGGCCGGCGTCGAGACGTGGATGGAGTACAACGCCGCCGGCGAGCAGACCTCGGTCGAGGACGGCGCCGGCAACATCACCAGAACGGAGTACGACGGCGCCGGGCGGCCGACCAAGGTGACGGCCCCGGACGGCACCTACGAGACGGCTACGTACGACCTGGCCGGCCGGCTGCTCGAGAGCAAGGCGTTCTCGGCGTCCGGCACGCCGCTGCGGGCGGTCTCCAGCCGGTTCGACGCCGCCGGCAACCTCGTCGAGGCCACCGACGCCCGCGGCACGACCAAGACCTTCGCCTACGACGCGCTAGGCCAGCTGGTGTCGCAGACCGAACCGATCAGCGGCTCCGACGAGATCGTGTCGACCTTCGGGTACGACGTCGCCGGGCAGCGCACCCGGTTCACCGACGGACGGGGCAACCGCTTCGTCACCACGTACAACAGCTGGGGTCTGCCCGAATCGCAGATCGAGCCGGCCACCGACGCCCACCCCGGCCTGGCCGACCGCACCTTCACCACCATCTACGACAAGGGTGGGCGGCCGGTCCAGGTGGACTCCCCGGGCGGGGTGCGGGTCACGTCGGAGTACGACGAGATGGGCCGGCTGGTGCGCAGCTCGGGCACCGGCGCCCAGGTCGAGACGGCCGACAAGTCCTACGAGTACGACCTGACCGGGCGGCCGACCGTCATGACCGGTCTGGCCGGGACGACCACCGTCGCTTACGACGACAGGGGTCTGCCGACGGCGATCGGCGGGGTCTCGGGTACGTCCTCCTACACGTACAACCGTGACGGGGCGCTGGCCTCCCGCACCGATGCGGCCGGGACGACGTCCTACACGTACGACAACGCCGGTCGGCCTGACAAGGTGGTGAACACCGGCGCGGGCGTCGACATGAAGTACGCGTACGACACGATGTCGCAAGTCAGCTCGATCCGGTACAACACCACCGGCAACATCCGGTCGTTCGGCTACGACGACCTGCACCGGCTGACGTCCGACGAGCTGAAGACGGCCGGCGGCGCGAGCGTCGCGAAGATCGCGTACGGCTGGGACCTCAACGACAACCTGAAGTCGAAGACGACCACCGGGTTCGCCGGCGCCACGACCAACACCTACGACTACGACCTGGCCGACAGGCTGATCCTGTGGGACAACGGCACCAAGCCGGTAATCTACGCGTTCGACAAGTCCGGCAACCGGACCCAGGCCGACGGCAAGACATTCGCCTACGACCAGCGCAACCAGCTGACGTCCTCGTCGGACGGGACGCAATACCACTACTCGCCGCGCGGAACGCTCACGAGCACGGTCGAAGGCGGCCTGGAACAGGTGACGGTCACCGACGCTTTCAACCAGGTGCTCTCGCAGAGCACGCCCGACGGCACGACCAAGACATACACCTATGACGCGCTGGGTCGCCTGATCAAACCGGGGCTGACCTACACCGGCCTCACCAACACGGTGGCCGGGGACAGCAACGCCACGTACGTCCGCGACGCCGGCGGCGGTCTGGTCGGCGTGGCGTCCGGAGCGACCAAGCGCTACGCGTGGACGGACTTGCACACCGACGTGGTGGGCGAGTTCGCCGGCGACGGCACCACCCTCGCCGCCTCCGTCGCGTACGACCCCTGGGGCAAGGTCCTGGCCTCCGGCGGCATGATCGGAAAGCTTGGCTTCCAGTCGCAGTGGACCGACGAGGGCACCGGCAAGGTCAACATGTGGGCCCGCTGGTACGACCCGGAGACCGGCGCGTTCGACACCCGCGACCCGGCGTCGAACGACCCGACCCCAGGCTCCGGCGCAGCCAACCGGTTCGCGTACGCCGAGGGCGACCCCCTCGGGAACACGGACACCACCGGTTACGGCGTGGACGGCAAATGCGGCACGTACGACTACGAGTGCGAGCTGAAGAAGTACCAGGCGCAGCTCGACCAGTACCACCGTGACCTGGATCAGCACCAGCGCGACGTGCAGTTCACCGGCGAGGAGATCGCCCGGCAGCAGGCCGATTACGAGCGGGGCGAGCGCGAGAGCAAAACGTCTCTCTACGACATCCTGATCCAGGTCGGCGTCGGGATGCTGCTCGACATGATCGGCTACAACGCCGTTGTCGGTTGCCTCGAAGGCAGCGTCATGGACTGCATCGACCTGGCCACCAACTTCCTCGGCCCGGTCAAGGCGTTCAAGATGATGAGATCGCTGTACAAGGCGATCGACCGCGCCCTGAACGGCTACCGCATGTGGCGGCGCATCGTCGACGGCGCCCGCACTTTGATGAACCGCGCGTCGATGCTCATGAACCAGGCCCGCAAGCATCTGAGCGACCTCATGCAGAAGGTGCCGAAGAAGCCGAAGCCACCCAAGAAGAAAGCCAAGCCGCCGGCGAAGAAGAAGCCGAAGCACAAGGCGAAGCATCGTCCGAAGGCGAAGGCATCAGAACAAACCAAGCCCCCGAAGGCGAAGACGTCGGCGAAGAAGACGGAGAAGCCGGACAAGGAGAGGCCCGACCGTCCGGACCGCCCGGAGGGTTCGGACCGGCCGTCCGTGTCGGACCAGCCGGCGGACCAGCGCAACTTCGTCAAACCGGACAAGGGCAACGACCCGCAGGCGGCGGGAGAGGCGTGTCACAGCTTCGCTCCGGACACCCGGGTGCTGATGGCCGACGGGACCATGCGACCGATCTCCGAGGTCAATGTCGGCGACAAGGTCGTGACGACCGATCCGGAGACGGGCGACAACAGCGATCAGCAGGTGACACTGCTCCACGCCAACCGTGACCGGGACCTGACCGACGTCACGGTGTCCAGTGCGCCGGCCCCGGCCGACCGTGCTGTGCGGACGCAGGGCGAGGGCAAGGGCGGCCGTAGTACCCGCGGCCCGACCGAGTCGACGCTGGAGACCACAGCCAACCACCCGTTCTGGGACGCCACGACCGGCGATTGGGTCGATGCCGCGGAGCTGACACCCGGCACGTCCACGCTGGTCGGCCCGAACGGCGAAATCCAGTACGTAACGAAGGTCCACACCTTCACCGGCGCCGAAGTGATGCGCGACCTCACGGTCGACAACATCCACACGTACTATGTGATAGCCGGCGATGAGCCGATACTTGTCCACAACTGCGGCAACAACCCCGCGAACCATCTCGGGGTGTCGGGGAAAGCGAGCTTCGCCAGGATCCAAGCGGCTGTCGCGGACATCGAGAACTGGGATGTCGCACAGCTCCTGCCGTATTTCACAGATGGGCAACTAAGGGAAGGAAAGAAGAACGCGGGGAAGTGGCGTATGTTCTACGGCATTGCGTTCGAGTCGGCGCTGGCGGCGCATCCGCTGGTGGCGAATGACCCGAATATCACTCATCTGGGTAATTCGCGGCTTGGAAAGCGGGTGCCTGACTTTGTCATCGCAGTTGGTTCTCAGTCCCTGAATCTCGACATCACCGGCCCTGCCGAGTCGACCATGCGACAACATTTGAATGCAGTTGACGACAACGGAAGTCGACTATATGGCGGGCGAAGACAGATCTTGACCTATCGAAGCCCAAGCAACAGTCTCCTCGCGGAGATTTTCCAGTAGAGGTGCTCGTGACAACCTTTGAGGGTGACGCTTTCTCGGGAGTGAAGATCACCGGACGCAGAAGTGTCGTGTCCGGGTACGGGTTCTCGAGGTGCAGCTTCACGTCCTGCGTGTTCGCGCAGACGGATGATCCGGACCATTACTTGGTGGTGGACGGCCTGCGCCTGACGGACTGCAAGGCCGACCAGTGCGGGGTTCAGGGCGTTCACCTCCAGGACTCCCTGATTCAGGGCCTTTCCTGCCGGCAACCTCAACTACTGCATGCGTGCATCTTCGAGCGGGTGGTTCTGCGGGGAAGGATCGGTTCGTTCCGCCTGTTGGGGCCACACCCCAGCCTTCGCAAGAGGGACGCATTCGTCAGTGCCATGCTTGCCAGGTATCAGGTCGTTGACTGGGCGCTCGACATCTCAGAGGCGGAGTTCGCCGAGGTCGAGTTGACCTTTCTGCCCGGTTCTCTGGTCAGGACCGACGGAGAAACGCAGATCGTCCTGCGCAGAGAGCGTCTGGCCGGTGCGGGGCAAGTGGAGATGCCGGAGTACGCAAGCGTGTGGATCCGCAGGTTCGCCCAGTCACCCTTTGATTCCATGGTCGTGGCGGCCCCCAGGCGCTCGAAACACTTCGATGGATACATGCGGGACATCAAATGGCTGATTGACGCCGGCTGGGCCGACTTCGGCTGAGGAGGCTGCCCGGCCCCCCACACGCAGCCGGCGGCGACCCAAGCGGGAATGGTGGTAACGCGCCGCGTTCGGCCTTGCCGAATGAGTACTCGACGGTGAGGCGGCTGTCCTGATGGCCGGGCATGGCGGAGCGGAGCGTGGTCGTAGAGGTTCGGACTGGCTCCGGCGAGCAGCGTGGCGCCCGACCGGTGTGGTGGCCGGTCGGGCGCGGGTGGGTGCGGTGTTCAGTCCTCCAGCGTCCCCAGCGGGTGGAGCAGGTCGCCCTTGCGGACGAACGTGCGCAGCGCGACCACGGCCCCGCTGTCGAAGCCGGCCACGCGGACCACGCGGGCGTCACCGGCGCCGGTGACGATGATCGGGCCCGGGTTGCCGGCCAGGTCGGCGCTGCAGCGGGGCCGCCCGTCGACTTCGATGTCGGCGCGGTCGATGCCGAGCACGCCGAAGGTGGCGGTGAGGTCGCCGCCGGCGGTGGACAGGTCGACGTCGAAGCGGCGGGCCGGTGACTTCTCGAGCAGGGCCACCGCCGCGGCCAGCAGGTCGGCATCGTCGGCCAGGATGTCGCGGCGGGTGGTGCTGTGGCGTTCGTTGGGCACGACGCCGTAGTCCTCCAGCGGGGTGCCCGCGTTGGCCCCGACCCGCAGCACGCGGCGGATGACGAAGGACAGACCCGCCCCGAGCGGCAGCGGCTTGAAGGGGCCGGGCAGCGCGCCGATCAGGTCGGTCAGCTGCCAGACGTTGCCACCGCCGGCGCCCGTGTTGCCGTCGGTGCCGAGCACCAGGCCGATGCCGTTGTCCTGGAAGCCCGCGGCGAAGATGTCGGTGGCCGAGTAGCAGCGGGCGTCGGTGAGCAGCACGACCGGGCCGAAGTAGGACTGCGGGACGGCGTCGAACCATTCGCGCTGGGTGAACGGGATGCCCGCCGAGTAGGGGGCGCCCGATTCGAGGGCCTGGTCCATCGACTTGAGCCAGGGTTGCAGGTCGTCTCGGGTGCGGCACAGGCGCAGGTTGAGCGCGGTGGCCGCGAACTGGGCGGGTTCCGGTTCGACCGGACGGGCGGTGAGCGCCTGCAGGCACAGCTCGGAGGCGACGACCGCGCCGCCGCCGTTGCCCCGCACGTCGAGCACGAGACCGTCGGGCGGCAGCGCGCCGAGCAGCCGGGCGAATTCGCGGACGAACGCCACGACGCCGCCCGACGTGGGCATGAACGTACGGATCCGCAGGTGCCCGACCGTGCGGCCGCCCACGGCGACGCGGCGCGCCTCGAAGACCGTCGACAGGTCGGGGGCGACCGGGACCACGCCGGGGTCGTCGGTGGCCAGTTCCTGCCCGGTCTCCTCGGCGGCCAGGGCCTCGGGGGCGAACAGGGCGGCCCGCAGCCGGGCCAGCTGGGCGCCTTCGATGTCGACGCCGAGCGGGGTGCCGGTCGTCGCGCTCGGCCCCTCGGCCACCGGCGTGATCGCGGTGGCGCTCCACGTCAGCCGGGCCTCCCGGGCCTGGCCCTGCTCGTCGAGGTAGCCGATGGTGATCCAGTCCTCGTCCGGGGGCGCCGCGAAGGCCAGCGACCGTACGGTGAACATCTGCAACGCCCGGGCGTGACGCGCGTCGGGGTTGGCGCCGGGCAGCCGGTCACCGAAGCGTTCGACGGCCCGCGCGATCGGCACGCCGTTCCAGTGGGTCACCTCGACGCCGGGGCGGAAGCCTTGCAGGTCGAAGTCGGCCTGACGCTTGCTGACCAGGTAGCGCCGCCGGCCGTCCTCGGTGAACTCCTTGAGCAGGAACGGCAGGAACACCGCGGCGCCGCTGAACGGCTGCGGCAGCGTGTAGCGGGTGTGCAGGTCGCGCAGCGAGTTGAAGACGTCGACGAGCTCGGCGTGCATGCGCCATTCGAGCCCGGGGTCGCCGTCCCGGTCGAGCCGCTGCGAGAGCAGGCGCAGCCGCTGCAGCGGGTTGATGCCGTAGCGCGCCATCTTGAACGGCAGCAGGGCATAGCTCTGCTCGAGCACGAGCAGGGCCTGCTCGACGATCAGCTTGCGCTGGGCGGTCGTGAGCCGCCCGATCTCGGTCGCGCCGAGGAAGTCCGTCAGTGATACAGCCTGGGTCATGATGATCCCCTCCCGACGCGAAGGGGTTCAGCGTAGGTCCGCGGATACCACCCGGGACTGTCCGATCAAGGACCCATCGACGGTCTCAGAGGTCGGCCACCAGCACCCGTACGTGCCGGGACAGGGTTTCTCCGGCCGGGACGACCAGCGGCTTCTCCCACGCCAGGGCGGCGCACACGCCGATGTAGCCCTCGGTGCGGATGAACCAGCGGTCCGCGCCGGACAGGCCGCGGAACGTCAGCGCGTACTTGTCGTCCACGGTCAGGGTCACCGATTCGGCTGCGCTGCCGTGGGGCTCGTCGGCGACGGCGTGTTCGCCCGGGCAGCGCCAGAAGAAACCGCCGTAACCCGCTTCCCCCGTACGGCCGTTGGTCGCTGGGCTGCCGAGGGAGACCTCCAGGCCCGGTGCGGTCGTCACCGCGTACCGGAAGGAGAGCTCCCACCCGCCGGGCGCCGCCGCGGCCGTGATGGAGCGGCGTTCGGTCAGCAGCGTGCGGTCGTGGCCGTCGCACCAGCGCAGCTTCTCCGACAGGCCACCCGGCACGGTGGCGGGCAGCCAGCCGTCGTGCCGGATCGTGCCGTGGTCGTCGAGCCAGGTGTAGCCCTGGTCACGGACGAACGTGCGGCCGCCCCACAGGTTCCAGCCGTTGACGTCGGCGATCGCCACCGACGCGCCGAGGTGCCAGGGGTGGTCGAAGCAGAGCTCGTCGGTGACGACCGTGCCGCCGAGGGTGCGTACGGGGTGGAGGTAGGGCCGGGGCGCGAGCCGGATGTCGAGCGGGGGGTCGATCACGTACGTGGCGACGACCGTGTCGCCGACGCGCAGGACGCTCACGCGACGGCCGCCTCGTAGCCGGCCAGAGCTTGCGCGAGCACGTCGGCGCCGGGCCGCGACCAGACCTCCTCGTGGAACACCTCGACCTCCACGTATCCGTCGTACCCGGTCGCCCGTACGGCCTGCGCGAAGCGCCGCATGTCGACCGAGCCCGTGCCGGGCAGGCCACGGCCCAGCAGCACCCCCTCGGGCAGCGGGGTGATCCAGTCGGCCAGCTGGAAGGCGGCGATCCGGTGGGCCGCGCCGGCGGCCGCGATCCCGTCCCACACCGTGTCGTCCCACCACAGGTGATAGGTGTCGATCACCACCCCGACGGCCTCCGCCGGGTAGGGCGCCGCGAGCTGCAGGGCCTGGCCGAGCGTGGACACGACACAGCGGTCCGAGGCGAACATCGGGTGCAACGGCTCGATGGCCAGCCGGACGCCCGCGGCCAGCGCGTCGGGCACCAGCGCGCCGATCGCGTCGCCCACATGCCGGCGAGCGCCGTCAATGTCCCGGCTCGAGCCCGGCAGCCCGCCGCTGACCAGCACGAGCGTGTCGGTGCCGAGCGTGTGGGCCTGCTCGATGGCGCGCCGGTTCTCGTCGTACCAGGCGTCGTCGTGGAAGAACCCGCCGCGGCACAACGACGTCACCGTGAGACCGGCATCCCGTACGAGGGAAGCGGCTTTGTCGGTGCCGTAGTCGGCGACCTCCTCGCGCCACAGACCGACCCCCGTGACGCCCGCGGCCACGCAGCCGGGCACCAGCTCGTCGAGCGGCCAGCGTTTGGTGGTGGCCTGGTTGAGCGAGAATCCCCTCATCACGCCAGCCCCACCGTGGTCAGCCACGCGCCGGCGCGGCGCGAAGCGAGCTCGGCGTCGGGCAGCAGCCCCGCCTCGTCGGCCAGCTTCATGAGCGTCAGCAGGTGCTGCGGCGAGCGTCCGGACTGCGCGCCGTTGACCATCGTGAGGTGGTCCTGATGGCCCGCGAGCCAGTTCAGGAACACGATGCCGGTCTTGTAGTGATAGGTCGGCGCGGCGAAGAGATGCCGGGCCAGCGGCAGGGTCGGCGTGAGCGCGCGGTCGTAGGCGTCGAGGTCGCCTTCGTCGAGCGCGCGCAAAGCCGCCGCCGCGGGTGGGGCGATCACCGCCAGCACACCGAGCAGCGCCTCCGAGTGGCCCCGCTCGTCGCCGCAGATCAGAGACGGATAGTTGAAGTCGTCCCCGGTGTACATCCGGACACCTTCGGGCAGCCGGCGCCGCATCTCGATCTCGTAGTCGGCGTCAAGCAGCGACAGTTTGATGCCGGCGACCCGGTCCCGGTGCTCGTCGATGATTTCCAGGACGGTGTCGTGGTTGCCCCAGTAGCCGGCCAGCGCGGGGTCGAACGCCTCACCCAGCCAGTGCAGCAGCACCGGCTTGTCCGATTGCGACAGCAGCTCGCCGTAGACGCGCTTGTAGTCGTCGGGTTCGCGGGTGGCCGCGGCCAGATGCCGGCTGCACATCAGGACCGGCGTCGCCCCGGCGTCCCGTACGTCGTGCAGCTGTTGCAGATAGGCCTTGGTGATCTCGTCGAGGCTCGCCGGGCCGGGTGGCAGCTGGTCGGTGGCGACGCCGGCCACGATCGCGCCGCCGACCGACCGGGCCTCGGCGGCGCTGCGGCGGATCAGCTCACGGGTGGCCGGGTAGTCCAGCCCCGCGCCGCGCTGCGCGGTGTCCATCGCCTCGGCCACCCCGAAGCCGTACGACCACAGATGGTGCCGGAAGCGCAGCGTGGTGTCCCAGTCGAGGGCGGCCGGGGCGCCGGGAATGTTCTCGGCCCGCGGGTCGGCCGTGACCGGCGCCGCGGCGTACGCGATCCGGCTGGTGAACGGCTTACCCGGCGCGAACTCGCTGCCACGCCCGCTGAACCTCATCGGTCCAGCTCCGGGATCTCGAGGCGGCGGCCCTCGCGTGAGGACTGCAGGCCCAGCTCGGCCACCTGCACGCCCCGCGCGCCGGCCCACAGGTCGCCCGTGTAGGGCCCGTCCTCGGCCACGTAGCGCAGGAACTGCTCCCACTGGGCGCGGAAACCGTTGACGAACACCTCGTTGTCGGGCACCTGCTGCCACTGGTCGCGGAAGCGCTGCGCGGTCGGCACGTCCGGGTCCCACACCGGTTTGGGGGTGGCGGCGCGCGGCTGGATGCGGCAGTGGTGCAGGCCCGCCACCGCGCTGCCGTGCGTGCCGTCGACCTGGAACTCGACCAGTTCGTCGCGGTTGACCCGGACGGCCCAGGAGCTGTTGATCTGCGCGATGATGCCGCCGTCGAGCTCGAACCAGCCGTAGACGGCGTCGTCGGCGGTCGCCGCGTAGGGTTCGCCGGCCTCGTCCCAGCGGCGGTCGACGTGCGTCACGGAGCGGGCGGTCACCGACCGTACGGGACCGAAGATCTGCTCCAGGACGTAGTGCCAGTGCGGGAACATGTCGAGCGTGATGCCACCACCGTCGGCCGCCCGGTAGTTCCACGACGGGCGTTGCGCGGCCTGCCAATCACCCTCGAAAACCCAATAGCCGAATTCCCCCCGTACGGAGAGAATCTGCCCGAAGAAGCCGCCGCGCACCAGACGGAGCAACTTCTGCAGGCCCGGAAGATAAAGCTTGTCCTGGACCACACCGTGTTTGATGCCGGCCGCGTCCGCCTCCCGGGCCAGGTCGACGGCCTCGGCCAGGCTCTCGGCGACCGGCTTCTCGGTGTAGATGTGCTTGCCCGCCTCGATCGCGGTGCGCAGCGCCTTGACCCGGGCCGAGGTGACCTGGGCGTCGAAGTAGACCTGCACGTCGGGGCGGGCCAGCGCGCCGTCGAGGTCGGTGGTCCAGTCGGTCAGGCCGTGCTGCTCGGCCAGCGTGCGCAGTTTGGACTCGCTGCGGCCGACGAGCACGGGTTCGGGCCAGAGGACGGTGCCGTCGCGCAGCGGGAGGCCGCCGTCCTCGCGGATGGCGAGGATCGAGCGTATCAGGTGCTGACGCAGGCCCATCCGGCCGGTGACACCGTTCAAGATGATGCCGAGGGGGGTGCGTTCCATGCTCTCTCCAGCCTCCGCTTCGCTCGCAAACCGCTTAGGTAAGCGCTTTCCTGATACCGTACGGGGCGTGGTGCCGGGCGGGCAAGACTGTCGGCGGTATCCTCAGCGGGTTTCCCTTACCGGAGGTGGTCGTGGCTACGTTGGCCGATGTGGCCCGCCGCGCCGGGGTGTCCACGGCGACCGCCTCGCGCATCATCAACGGCAGCTCCAAGCCCGTCACCGAGGAGCTGCGGTCCCGGGTGCTGGCCGCCGTGGCCGAACTGCGCTACGTGCCCAACGCGCACGCCCAGATGCTGGCCCGCAACAACCGCAACGCCGTCGGCGTGCTGGTCCACGACGTCTCCGACCCGTACTTCGCCGAGATCACCCGCGGCCTGCAACGGGTGGCCACGGCCAGCGGTCGCCTGACCATCATCTGCAACACGTTCCGCGAGCCGGCCCGCGAACTCGAATACATCGACCTGCTGCACGCCCACCAGGTGGCCGCGATCGTGGTGGCCGGCTCGGGTTACCTGTCCTCCGACGCCGAACAGGAACTGGACGCGCGGATGACGGCCTTCGAGGCCACGGGCGGCCGGATCGCGGTGATCGGCCGCCACCACCACGCCTCCGACGCGGTGCTGCCCGCCAACGAGGAGGGCGGCTACCTGGCCGGCTCTCACCTGTTCGAGCTGGGCCACACGTCGGTCGGGGTCATCGCCGGCCCCGCGGCCCTGACGACAACAGCTGATCGTCTGGCCGGCCTGCAGCGGGCCGCCTCCGCCCACGGCCGTTCCCTCACCGTGGTCCACTCGGACTTCACCCGTGACGGCGGCGAGACGGCAGCGGCCGGGTTGCTGGCCTCCGACCCGACGGTCACCGCGATCGCCGCCCTCAACGACTCGATGGCCGTGGGCGCCCTGGCCGCGATGCGCACGGCGGGCCGCTTCCTGAGCGTGATCGGCTACGACGACATGCCCATCGCCCGTGACGTCACCCCGTCGCTGACGTCGATCCGGCTGCCCCTGGCCGAACTCGGCGAACGGGCCATGGAGCTGGCCCTGAACCCACCCCCGCCCGACGCTCCGCCTCGCGTGGAGACGGTCTCAGCCGAACTCATCCGCCGCGAAAGCACGTGGCCGGTCTCCCAGCCGCACTGACGTAGCCGGGCCACGTTCACAGGATCACACCCGGGCTACCCTCATCGTCAGCCGCCCACCTTCCCCGTCCCCACCTTGCTCAGGTGGGAGTCATGATGCGGCCACCCAGTCTCGCGCCCTCGCCCGTCTGCCTCGTCATGGCGTCGACTCTGCCCTGCAGCGCGGATGCGGCGACTACGTAGCAGGTTTGGGTGTTTCGGCCGTAGGTCGCGCATCACCTCGGCACCGGTGCAAGTGCGGACTGCTACGACGTACTGGAGCCGGCCGTCCGGACCGATCAGCGTGGACGATCCGGGTGTCAACTCCGCGCATCGGCTCAGCCGGACGAAACAGTACGTCGGCCAGTTCCCGGTTACGGTCTATGGCACGCCGCCGCCTTGCCGCCTGCCCTGACGATCACACCTCGCTGAACCCCCCCCTGCCGCCCGGTCAGGCAGGTGACCGGTTCCGCTCGTCCATGACCCCGCCCTCTCGGCGTTTCCCGAGGCGGCAGGTGAACGACACGGCGCGATCCCGGTTGGCGCGGATCGTTACCGTGAACCGGTGCGAACAGTGGAGGTCACCGCGCCGGATGGGACGCGGTGGGGTGTGCGGGTGGTGTGGGAGCCGAGGTGGCGCGTCATGGCCCGGCGGTTCGGGGGGTGGCGGTCCAAGCGCCGCGACGATGTCAGCCCCGGTGACGCGCTGAGCAGCGGGGCCGAGGTGGCGAGCAATGTCGGCGGCAGTGGCGGCAGCAGCGGCATCGCCGACGAGCTGGTGGTCCTCGCGGTCGTGTTTTTCGCGCTGGTTCTGGTGGCGGTGCTGTTCTGGTGGGTGCTGCTGCCGCTGCTGCTGATCATCCTGGACGGCCTGATCGTGCTGGCCCTGCTGCTCGCCTCGGTGGTGGCCCGGGTGCTGTTCCGCCGCCCGTGGATCGTGCGGGCCACCTCGACCTCCGGCGAGGCGACCGAGGTCGAGGTGGTCGGCTGGCGGGCCGCCCTGCGCCGCCGCGACGCGATCGCCGATTCGCTCCGGCACGGTCTGAGCCCGGCGCCGGAGGTGATCGGACTTTAGCCTGCGGGCAGGCGGCGGCGGTCCGGCTTGGCGGCCCAGGGGACGCCCAGTTCCGAGGGCAGGGACAGCGTGTCGGCCGACAACCGGAGCAGGGCGTTGATACCGGGTATGGTGCGGTCCGGCACGTCGATGAGCTGCGGGGCCGGGGTGTCGGGCAGGGTCAGGGCCTCCAGCACGGTGGTGAAGTCGATCGTCGACTCCAGGGGGACCAGCAGGGGAGCACCGGTGGTGCGGTGGTCGAGCAGGTTGGTCAGCAGGTCGGTGCGGCCGGGCACCTCGACCGGGGCCGGGTCGCCGGGGAGGGCCAGGCGGTCGGTGGGGTATTCGAGCAGGGCCCGGCCGAACGGGCCGCGGGCCTCGATCTCGCCCGCGATGAAGTCCTCGCCGGCCAGGGTGACCGCGACCAGCAGGGTCAAGCCGGTCTCGAACGTGATGCGGGCGAACGCCGTGTCCTCCACCTCGATCGGGCGGACCCGGTAGCGCTCGACCTCGAGCAGGCGCGGGCGTCCGGCCCCGGCCGCCGTGCCCGACGCGAGGGCCTGCATCACCGCGTGGGCGAGCGGGTTGACCAGGACGCCGTCGACCACGGGGCGGCCGGCGACCGTGCGGCGGCCGGCCCAGGGCGCGCGGGCGTAGTAGGCGTCGTCGCGTTTCCACGACGCCACCGCGGTCAGCGCCGTGAGCGACGGGTCGAGGGCGGCCCGGAAGCGGGTCCACGCCCGTGACCCGAGCGCCTGGAAGCCGACCTGGCAGGCCCGTCCGGCCCGCGCCGCGGCGTCGGCGAGCGTGTGGTGCGCGGCCAGCGAGGTGACCGGCGGCTTTTCGAGCAGCAGGTCGCAGCCGGCGTCGAGCGCGTCCAGGGCGATCGGCAGGTGCGTGTGGGGCGGCGTGCAGATCACCACGACGTCGGGCCGGGTCTCCGCCAGCAGCGCACGGTGATCAGTGAACGCGGGCACGTCCGGCGGCGGTGTGATGGGCTGCACGTCGGCCAGGCCCACCAGCAAGTCGCCGATGGAGCGTCGGTGCCACCGGCCGTGCCCGTTGGCGCCGATCAAAGCTACCCGAGCCGTCACGCGGCACCCCCCAGGCAGAGCGGCGTCATGCGGCACCGGCCAAAGTGGCGGCGACTCCGTGTTTCTCGAAGGCGGTCAGCCACTCGACCAGTGCCGCCCGGAACCCGGCGTCCTCGGCCAGGGCCGGGGTGAACACGGTGTCCAGTCCGAGCAGCGCGTCGGCCACGCCGTCGGGGGTGGACGGCGCCGCGGCGAGGTGGGCTCGGATGCGGTCGGCCAGCGGGTCGTTGAGCGGCAGCGCGCGGCCGTCGTCGGTGCTCCCTTGGACGAAGCGCATCCATGCCGCCACCACCAGGGCGCCCCAGCGGGGCACGTGGCCGGCCGCGAGCCTGTCCTGCACCGTCTGCAGCACGCGCTGCGGCATCTTCTGCGAACCGTCCATGGCCACCTGCACAGTCTGGTACTCGATGGCCGGGTTCTCGAACCGGGTCAGGACCTCTTCCCCGTACGCGATGGTGTCGACACCGGGTGGTGGCTCGAAGCTGGGCGCCACGTCGCATGCGATGTACTGCCGCACGACTTCGCGCATCCCGGGCAGTTCCAGGGCGCCGGCGATGGTCGACTCACCGGCCACCCCGCCCAGGTAGGCGATCGCCGAGTGCACACCGTTGAGCGTACGCAGCTTCAATCGTTCCCAGGGGCGTGCGTCCGAGGTCATCACCGCGCCGGCCTGTTCCCACGCGGGGCGTCCGGCCGGGAAGTCGTCCTCGATCACCCACGCCGAGTACGGCTCGCCGTTGACCGCGGCCTGATCCCGTACGCCCAGCGCTTGTGCGGCCCCGGCCAATGTCACCGGGGTCGTGGCCGGCACGATGCGGTCGACCATCGAGCCGGGGAACGTGACAGTTTCGCGCACCCAGTCGCCGATCGCGGTGGCCGCGGCCAGCTTGTCGATCAGCCCGCGCAGCCGGTGCCCGTTGGCCGGCAGGTTGTCGCAGCTGGCCAGCGCGATCGGTCCCGCGTCGGCCCGCCGCCGCGCGCACAGGCCGCGGATCAGCAGGCCGGGCACGGTCTGCGGGGGCCGGCCGGTTTCGAGGTCGGCCCGCAGGTCGTCGTCGAGCAGCAGCCGGCCGGTGGCCGCGTCGAGTTTGTAGCCCTTCTCGGTGACGGTCAGCGTGACGATCTTGATCGCGGGGTCGGCCAGCAACGCCACCACGGCGTCGGGGTCGGCGGCCGCGCGCAGCTGCCCGGCCGACGAGCCGATCACCCGGGTGCTGTTGCCGGCCGGGTCGAGCGTGGTCACGCTGAACAGCCCGTCCTGCGCGCGCATGGCCTCGAAGACGTCGGGCGAGCGCGGGGCGACACCGACGATGCCCCAGTCGCCGCCGGCCGCGGCCATCGCGTCCTCGGTGAAGACGGCCTGGTGCGCGCGGTGGAAGGCGCCCAGGCCGAGGTGGACGATGCCGGCGGCGGGAGCGTCGGTCCGGGGCCGGGCGGCTGCGGGCACCCGGGCGAGCGTCGAGCGGTTCAGTTCCATGCCGGGCCGTCCGGGAACGAGAACTGCGCGATCGACTCCGGGCGCATGTCGGAGCTGTAGCCCGGTTCTGTCGGCACGAGATAACGACCTTCCCGCGTACGGACGGGGTCGGTGAAATGTTCGTGCAGGTGATCGACGTATTCGACCATGCGGCCGTCCAGCGACGTGCCGATGCGCAGGTAGTCGAAGATCGCGATGTGCTGGACCAGCTCGCACAGCCCGACGCCGCCCGAGTGCGGGCAGACCGGCACGCCGAACTTGGCCGCCAGCAGCAGTTCGGCCAGCACCTCGGGAATGCCGGCGACCCGGCACGCGTCAACTTGCATCACGCGGATGGCGGAAGCTTGCAGGAGCTGCTTGAAGATGACGCGGTTGGCCGCCACTTCGCCGGTCGCCACCCGTACGGGGGAAACGGCTTCTTGAATGCGCGCGTGGCCGAGCACGTCGTCGGGATGCGTGGGTTCCTCGATCCAGTACGGGTCGAACTCGGCCAGCCGGGCCATGCTGGCGATCGCCTCGTCGACGCCCCAGATCTGGTTGGCGTCCATCATGAGCAGCGCGTCGGGGCCGATCTCGGCGCGGATGATCCCGGCCCGCCGCACGTCGTCCTCGATCGGGCCGCCCACCTTCATCTTCATCGCGCGCCAGCCCTCGGCGTACGCCTGCCGGGTCAGCGCGCGCACCTTGTCGTCGGGGTAGCCCAGCCAGCCGACGCTGGTCGTGTACGACGGGAAGCCGTCTTTTCGGAGAAGCGCCAGCCTGTCCGCGAGCCCGTCCCGTCCGTTGTCGAGGATCTCGACCGCTTCCGCGGGGTTCAGAGCGTCCGAGATATGCCGGAAGTCCACGGCGGCCACGAGATCCTCGGTCGGCAGCTCAGCCAGGAACTGCCACATCGGCTTGCCCGCCAGCTTGGCTTTCGCGTCCCACACCGCGTTGACGACCGCGCCGGTCGCCATGTGCAGCGCGCCCTTCTCCGGCCCGATCCAGCGCAACTGCGGATGCGCGGTCAAACTCCGCAGAAAGGCAAGTTGATCACCGTTGAGGTCCACGCCGATCAAGGACGGGGCCAGAGCCCGTACGGCGGCGCAGGTGATCTCGTTGCCCTGACCGTTGGTGAAGGTGAAGCCGGTGCCGGTCACGCCGCCGTCGGTCGCGAGCTCGACGTACGTGGCCGAGTAGTCGCCCCGGTTGATCGAGTCGGAGCCGTCACCGGCCGCGGCGGTCGGGAACCGTACGTCGTGCACAGTGACGCCCGTAATGGTGGTCATGCCTTCTCCAGCTTGAAGATCCGCTTGGGCAGGTGGTAGGCGAGGTCGGCCATCGTCTCGGCCGCCTCCGGGAACGGCAGCCGGTCCTGCACGACGAGCGAGGCCAGATACGCGGCGTCGACCCGGCGGGCGACGTCATGGCGTACGGGAATGGAACAGAAGGCCCGGGTGTCGTCGACGAACCCGGCGGTGTTGTAGAAACCGGCCGAGTCGGTGACCGTCTCCCGGAAGCGGCGCATCGCGTCGGGCGTGTCGAGGAACCACCACGGCGCGCCCAGGAACAGTGCCGGATAGCCGCCGGCCAGCGGGGCCAGCTCGCGGCTGAACGCGGTCTCGTCGAGGGTGTAGAGCACGATCCGCAGCCGGGAGTCCATCCCGTACGTGTCCAGCAGCGGCCGCAGCGCGTGCACGTAATCAGTGGCCTGCGGGATGTCGCCGCCCACGTCGCGCCCGTGCGCGGCGAACAGCGCCCGGTTGTGGTCGCGCGACGCGCCCGGGTGCAGCTGCATGACCAGCCCGTCGTCGATCGACATACGGGCGAACTCCAAGATCATGTGCGCGCGGAACGTCTCGGCGTCGGCCGCTGACACGTCGCCCCGCAGCCCGCGTTCGTAGAGCTTGGCGGCATCGGCGGGGGAGAGCTTCACCGTACGGGCGGTGGGGTGCCCATGGTCCGACGACGTGGTGCCGGCCTCGATGAACGCCTCCCGCCGGCGCTGCAGGGCGGCCAGATAACCGGCGTACGTGGACGTGTCCTCGCCGGCCAGTTCGCCCATCCGGGCCACGTTGCCGGCCCAGCCGTCGCGTTCGAGGTCCACCACGTCGTCCGGGCGGAACGTGCTGATCACCCGGCCGCCCGGGCCGCCCCACCCGTCCGCGGCCAGCTTGGCGTGCCGGGCCAGGTCGTCGGTGGGCGACTCGGTAGTGGCCAGCACCTCGAGGCCGAACCGCTCGAACAGCGCCCGCGGGCGGAACTCGGGCTCGGCCAGGCGCGCGGCGATCGCGTCGTACAGGTCGTCGGCGGTGTCCTTGGTGAGCGGGATGTCGACCTGGAAGACCGTGCGGAACGTCTGCTCCAGCCACAGCCGCGACGGGGTGCCGCGGAACAGGTGCCAGTTCGCCGCGAGCAGGCGCCAGATTGCCCGGGGGTCGGTCTCGACCGGGCCGCCGTCGCGCCGCGGCACGCCCAGCCGGTCGGGCGGGATGCCCTGGCTGAGCAGCATCCGGGTGACGTAGTGGTCGGGCACGATGAGCAGCCGCGCGGGGTCGGGAAAGGGCTCGTCCTCGGCCAGCAGCGCCGGGTCGACGTGCCCGTGCGGGCTGATCAGGGGCAGGTCGCGAGCCACCGCGTACAGGTCGCGGGCCAGGCCGGCGTGCCGCGGGTCGGTGACGAAGATGGGGTCGGGCACTGGCGGTTACTCCTTCTCGAGCAGGTCGGCCACCCGCACCGGGGCGTCGTCCCGCAGGCTCTGGTTGGCGGCCAGCCCGGTGAGCAGGGCCAGGGCGCCGTCGCGGGCGGTGGCCGACCGGTTCATCGGGTCGGTCTGCCCGCCCAGCAGCACACCGGTCAGGCGCTTGTCGGCGCCGCCGTGGCCCTCGCGGTCGACGGGTTGCAGCTCCACGGCGTACGGGGGTGTCCAGTACGGCCGGATGGTCAGGGTCACCGAGCCCGACTCGGGACTGGCACCGTGCTTGACCATGCCCGCCGCGCCCGGGCTGACGTGGTCGCTCTCGATCACCTCGAGCTCCAGCCGGCCCTTGCTGCCGTTGACCATCAGCCGGTAGCCCTCCCACGGGGCGTACGCGGTCAGGTGGTAGGTCATGGTGGCGCCGGTGTCGTAGCGGACCAGCACGGCCAGGTCGTCCTCGATGGTCACGCCGGGCGCGAACACGTCCTGGTCGCGGCGGTAGCCGTCTTCTTTTTGCGCATCGAGGTAGAGCGCTTTGAGACGCGGATCGGCGGCCAGGTCGAGCGCGAACCGTTCCTTGTCGAGGCCGCGCCCGCGCCCCTGATCGCCGTAGAAGAACAGCCGCCCGGACGCGTAGACCTCCCGCGGCGCGGCGCCCAGCCACCAGTTGACCAGGTCGAAGTGGTGGCCCGACTTGTGCACGAGCAGGCCGCCCGAGTTCGCCTTGTCGCGGTGCCAGCGCCGGAAGTAGTCGGCGCCGTGCCGCACGTCGAGCAGCCACTCGAAGTGCACCGAGCCGACCTCGCCGATCTCGCCGCCCGCCAGCAGTGAGCGGACGACCTCGTGGACCGGGTTGAACCGGTAGTTGAAGGCGACTTGCACACGACGGCCGGTGCGTTCGACGGCGTCGAGGATGCGGTCGCAGCTGGGCGCGTCCACGGTCATCGGCTTCTCGGTGATGACGTCGCAGCCGGCTTCGAGCGCGGTGACGATGTGCTCGGCGTGGGTGCTGTCCACGCTGGTCACGATCAGCTCGTCGGTCCGCGTCTCCGAGATCATTCGTTCGAGCTCGGCGGCCTGATAGGTCGGCACAGGACGCTTGAGCCAGCCGTTGTGGACGTCCATGCGGGCCTGGTTGACGTCGGCCAGGGCGACCAGTTCGGCGGTGTCGGCGTGGTCGTCGGTGACCGCGCGGATGAACATCTCGGCGCGCGAGCCGGTACCGATGACGGCGATCCGTTTTTTCCCGGCCATGTGTCCTCCCGGGGCAGCAAAGGTTTGCAGGGAAGTTAGACAGATCGATTTCAGGGCGTCAAGAAGTCGGTAGTTTTGATGGTGGTTTGACCAAATAAGAGCACGTGCGGAGCGCTCCCATGCAATCTATTCGTAACTTCGACCCATTGACTTGTGTGCAACCGCTTGCATTAATGGCTGTCATCACGTGACCGGGGCCACAAAGGAGGTTGCTGCCGTGGCTGTCACCATTCGCGACGTGGCGCGGGCGTCCGGCGTGCACATCTCCACCGTGTCCCGCACGTTCTCGGCGCCGCACCTGGTCAACCCGAACACCCGCACCCGCGTGCTGGCCTGCGCCGAGCAGCTGGGCTATCGGCCCAACCGGGCCGCCCGCGCGCTCATCACCGGCCGCACGTACAACATCGGCCTGATCGTGGCCGACATCGCCAACCCGTTCTTCCCGCCGCTGATCAAGGCGGCGGAGAGCCAGGCCCGCAAGCACGACCACCACATCTTTGTCGCCGACACCAACGAGGACGCGGCAGTCGAGGAAGAGGTGGTGCGCGCCCTGGCCAAACAGGTCGACGGCGTGCTGCTCGTCAGTCCCCGGATGAGCAACACGCTGATCGAGCAGCTCAGCCGTGAGGTGCCGCTGGTCGTGGTCAACCGGCAGATCGCCGGCATCCCGGCCGTGGTGATGGATGTCGCCCGCGGCGCACGGATCGCCATCGAGCACCTGACGACGCTCGGCCACCGCCGGATCGCTCTGCTCAGCGGCCCGCGCGGGTCGTGGACGAGCCGGGAGATCCGCCGCTCGGCCGCCGCCACCGCCAAGACCGAGGGGGCCGAGCTGACCATCATCGGCCCCAACCCGCCGACCGAGGTCGGCGGGCTCACGATCGCCGAGGACGTGCTGCGGGCCGGCGCCACCGCCGTGCTCGCCTACAACGACCTCATGGCGATCGGTCTCATCGAGGGTCTGCTGGCCGCCGGGGCCCGCGTGCCCGCCGACGTCAGCGTCGTCGGGATCGACGACATCATGCTCAGCCGGCTCACCCGCCCGAAGCTGACCACGGTGGCGACCCCCACCGCCGCCGCTGGTCGGGCGGCCGTCGACATGCTCCTCGCGCATGGCGACGACCGCCGCACCACCGCCCAGATACATCTGCAGACCGAACTGGTCATACGCGACTCGACGGGGCAGGCCTAGGGCCCGGGTCCGCACAGCCCTGCGGACCCGGGCGACGTGAACGCCCCCGGAGGTGTCGCTTGTGCGAAGGAGAAGCGCCATGGAGCCCATCACGCGGGGCAACACGCCCGCTCAACGTACTACCCGGCGCCGGTTACTCGCCGCCGCCCTTACAGTTCCGCTTCTGCTCGGCGCCGCGGCTTGCGGCGGTGACGACGAAGGCGGCGGCGACTCCGGTAAGACCGAACTGTCGATCTTCTGGTGGGGCGCCGAGAAGCGCGCCGAACTGACCGACCAGGCGCTCGCGCTCTACACGCAGAAGCACCCGGACGTCACGTTCAAGAAGACCTGGCAGGGAAATCAGGGCTACTTCGACAAGCTGGCCACCCTCACGGCCGGCGGCAACGCGCCCGACATCTTCCAGATCGACGACAACTACATCTCCGAGTACGCGGGCCGCGGTGTCACGCTCGACCTCACGCCGTACACGCAGAACGGCAAGCTCGACGTGAGCAAGTTCCCGGAGAGCCTGCGCAAGTACGGCGAGGTCGACGGCAAGCTGGCCGGCGTGGCCATGGGCGAGAACACCCAGGGCCTGGTCTACAACAAGACGCTGCTGGCCAAGCACAACCTGCCCGAGCCCAAGACCGGCATGAGCTGGGAAGAGTTCATCAACTGGGCGGCCGACGTCTCGAAGAAGGCCAAGCTGCCCGGCACGCAGGACGCCAGCGCGGTCTACCAGGCGCTCTGGGTCTTCTTGCGGCAGAACGGCAAGGACCTGTACGCGGGCAAACAGCTCGGCTTCGACGAGGCCGACATGACCAAGTGGTTCACGCTCTGGAAGGACGCCCGGGCCAAGGGGGCCACCCCGACGCCCGACGTCATCCACGAGGGCAACGCCAGCGACGTCAGCAAGCAGCTGATCGTGACGGGCAAGGCCGGCACGTCGTGGGTCTGGACCAACCAGATGCCCGAGCTCAAGAAGAACACCAAGGACGAGCTGGGCCTGATGGCCTACCCGGGTGACTCCACGGTGCAGTGGGCGCGCGCGTCGCTCTACTTCTCGGCGTTCCGCGGCAGCAAGCACAAGGACACCGCGGTCGACGTGATCAACTTCCTGGCCAACGACCCGGAGGCCGCGAAGATCCTGGGCACCGACCGCGGCCTGCCGCCCAACACCGAGATCCGGCAGCAGATCGCGGCCTCGGTGACCGACCCCAACATGAAGCAGACCATCGCCGTCCAGGACGAGCTGGGCAAGCAGTTCGGGCCCAACCCGCCCACCGTGCCGCCGCAGGGCCACAGCAAGGTGCGTTCCGAGCTGGTCCGGGTGGCCGAGGAAGTCGTCTACGGACGGCAGACCCCCGAGCAGGCCGCCGCGGCGTACGTCAGCGCCGCCAAGGCGGCGATCGGCGCCTCGTGACCGCCTCGACTCTGACCCGCGACCCCGCTGCCCCCGCCGTTCACCGGCCGGGGCGGCGGGTCCGCCGGCGCCGCGAAAACGTGGCCGGATACGTGTTCCTCTCGCCGTGGCTGCTGGGTCTGCTCGGCATCACGGCGATCCCGATGCTCATCTCGCTCTACCTCAGCTTCACCGACTACAGCCCGCTGATCTCACTGGGGGACGCGAGCTGGGTCGGGCTGGACAACTACCGGCGCATGTTCACCGCCGACCAGTCGTACTGGCACGCGGTCACCGTGACCATCACGTTCGCGCTGGTCGCCGTGCCGCTCAAGCTGGCCGCCGCGCTCGGCGTGGCCCTGCTGCTCAACCGCACGATGCGCGGCATCTCGGTGTTCCGCGGGCTGTTCTACCTGCCCTCGCTGCTCGGTGGCAGCGTCGCGCTGGCGATCGTCTGGGTCAGCATGTTCAACCGGGAAGGGGCGTTCAACTCGTTCCTGGCGCTGTTCGGCATCGAAGGCCTGCCCTGGGTCAACGACCCCGACTGGGCGCTCTACACGCTGATCCTGCTGGCGGTGTGGCAGTTCGGCGCGCCCATGGTGATCTTCCTGGCCGGGCTCAAGCAGGTGCCGGTCGAGCTGTACGAGGCGGCCTCGGTCGACGGCGCCAGCGCCTGGCGCAAGTTCGTGCACATCACGCTGCCGATGCTCTCGCCGGTCATCTTCTTCAACCTGGTGCTGGAGACGATCAACGGCTTCCAGGGCTTCACGTCGGCGTTCGTGCTCTCCAACGGCACCGGCGGGCCGGTCGACTCCACGCTCATGTACACGCTGAACCTCTACATCAAGGGGTTCGTCGAGCTCGACATGGGCTACGCCTCCGCCATGGCCTGGGTGTTCCTGCTCGTCATCGGCGCGATCACGGTGCTGCTGTTCTCCACGGGCCGCTTCTGGGTCCACTACTCCGACAACGAGGAGCGGTGATGAGCTCTGCAGCCGACCGCGCCGCCCCGCCGGCCCGCGGCCCGCTCCTGCGGCTCCTGGCCCTGCTGATCATCGTGGCGGTGGTGCTCTACCCGCTGATCTGGATGATCGGGACCTCGGTCAAGTCGCCCCAGGAGATCGTCAGCAACATCGGGCTGATCCCGGAGAAATTCACGCCCGGCAACTTCGCCGAGGGCTGGACCAAGTTCGACGTCAGCTTCGGGCGGTTCTTCCTCAACAGCGCGCTGGTCTCGCTGCTGACCGTGCTCGGCAACACGATCTCGTGCCTGCTGGCCGCGTACGCGCTGGGCCGGCTGCGGTTCCGGCTGCGTGGCGTCTGGTTCGCCGTCATGATCGGCACCCTGCTGCTGCCCGGGCACGTGCTGATCATCCCGCAGTACATCCTGTTCCGGTCGCTGGGCTGGGTCGGCGGGGACTGGCCCTACCTGCCCCTGCTGGTGCCCGCGTTCCTGGCCACCGAGGCGTTCTTCGTGTTCCTGATCGTGCAGTTCATGCGGGGCATCCCGCGCGAACTGGACGAGGCGGCGGTCATCGACGGCGCTTCCCCGTACGGGATCTTCCGGCACGTGATCCTGCCCCTGTCCCGCCCGGCCCTGGTCACGACGGCGATCTTCTCGTTCATCTGGACGTGGAACGACTTCTTCCGCCAACTGGTCTTCCTGTCCGAGCTCAAGGACTACACGGCGCCGGTGGCGCTGACCCTGTTCATCGACTCCACCAGCGAGAGCGCGGTCGGGCCGATGTTCGCGATGTCGCTGCTGTCGCTGATCCCGGTGTTCCTGTTCTTCGTGGCCTTCCAGCGGCTGCTGGTCGAGGGCATCAACACCAGCGGCCTGAAGGGGTGATCTGTCATGCCGCACGACTGGCGTGATTCGCTGCGACTGGCGGCCGACCTGGCCCTGCTGGGCATCCTGATGACGCTGGCGTGCCTGCCCGTCGTGACGGCGGGGGCGGCGGTCGGCACGGGCAGCGCCGCCCTCGACGAACTGCTGACCCTCGGCCGCTGGCCCACGGCGGCGGAGCTGTGGCGTTCCTTCCGTACGCGTCTCGTGCCCTGGGCTTGGGCCGGCCCGCTGGTGCTCGCGACCGCCTGGCTGCTCGCGATCGACGTGGCCGCCCTGCGCCGCGGAGCCGTCCCGGGCGGCCGGCCCCTGGTCGTCGTGCTGCTCGTGGTGGCCGCCCTGGCCGCCGGTTTCGTGGCGCTGGTGGCCGGGTTGTCGGGCCGCCCCGACCCGTTACGCCGGGCCCGTGCCCTCGTCGCGGCCCACCCCGCGATACTGCTCGCCGCGACCGGCGTGGTGCTGCTCGCGGCGCTGCTGGCCGCTTTCGTCCATCCGGCGCTGGTGCCGGTGCTGGCAGGCTGCACCCTGTTCGCCGTCCACACCGTACTGCGGCGGGTCGTCCCCCTCCGGGGCGTGCAGGGAACCGAGCAGGGTGAGCGACTCGGCGCCGGACAATCCACCGGCTTCCCGGAACCCGTCGTTCCTTTTGCCGGCGGCCATGGACGAACGGCCGGTGAATCACTTTCAGGGTAATACCATAGGTGCCGGTCCGATACCGGTGGACGATATGCCGGCAGCGCTCCGCCATCTGTAATGAAGTGGTTCTGAGACCACCCATTCACAGGGCGAGGCGTCGAAAATTGCGAAATCCATGGAAGAAAGCGCTGGCGATGCTGGTGGCCGGCGTCGCGGTGCTGGCGGTCGATCCGGGCGCGGCTCGAGCGGCTGACACCACCGACAACCCGATCGTCGGGCTGGCGCCGACCGCGGGCGGTGACGGCTATTGGCAGGTGACGTCCCGCGGGGCGGTCTACTCGTACGGAAAAGCCCAGTACAAAGGGGGTGCCGGCGCCCTTGCGCTGAAGGGCTCGATCGTCGGGATGGCGCGCAGCGCGGGGTCGTCCGGCTACTGGCTGGTCGGGGCGGACGGTGGCGTCTTCGCCTACGGCGACGCCGGCTTCTATGGCTCGGCGAGCAAACTGCAGTTGCGGCAGCCGGTGGTGGGAATGGCGGCCACGCCGACCGGGCGTGGTTATTGGCTGGTGGCTGCCGACGGTGGGATCTTCGCTTACGGTGATGCCGGTTTCTTCGGGTCGGCCGGGAGTCTGCGGCTCAATCAGCCGGTGGTGGGAATGGCGGCCACGCCGACCGGGCGTGGTTATTGGCTGGTGGCTGCCGACGGTGGGATCTTCGCTTACGGTGATGCCGGTTTCTTCGGATCGGCCGGGAGTCTGCGGCTCAATCAGCCGGTAGTGGGAATGGCGGCCACGCCGACCGGGCGTGGTTATTGGCTGGTGGCTGCCGACGGTGGAATCTTCGCTTACGGTGATGCCGGCTTCTTCGGCTCCGCCGGCAACCTCAAGCTCAACCAGCCCGTCGTCGGGATGGCACGCACGGCGTCCGGCCGTGGCTACTGGATGGTCGCCGCCGACGGCGGGATCTTCGCCTACGGCGACGCGGCCTTCCACGGACGGGTCACGTACACCCGGCCGGCGGCGCCCACGGGTTATCGCTACGTGCTGCCGGCCGGGGCGGCCAAGTCGTCGCTGACGGCGGCACACCACGACTATGCCGCGTTGGACATCGCCGTGCCGGTTGGCACGCCCTACTACGCGATCACGGCGGGCACGGTGACCCGGCTCGCGCCCGGGGGTGGCTGCGGCCTCGGCATCGTCCTGCAGGGTTACGACGGTGTGCAGTACACGTACTGCCACGGCTCGAGCCAGGGCGTCGCCACGGGCGCCCGGGTCGCGCCCGGTCAGCAGCTGGGCCTTTCCGGCAACACGGGGCACAGCAGCGGGCCTCACCTGCACCTCCAGATCCGCTACCCCGGAGTGCTGCGCTGCCCGCAGCCGTTCGTGTCGGCGCTGGCCGCGGGCCGGTCCACGCCGGACGTCCGCGGACTGCCGACCACCGGCTGCAGCTACCGGTCCTAGCCCTGCCAGCCATGGGAGTCACTGTTGTGATGCGATTCTTCTCGCGGCGCCGGTCCGGAGCCGCCGTTCTCGCCGCGGCCGTCTGCCTCGCCGGTCTGACGTCCGGTGCGACGGCGGCGTCCGCAGCCGATGCCACCACGACCAAGCCACCGGTCGCCCTGGCCGCCACGAAGAGCGGGCTCGGCTACTGGGTCGCCGCCGGTGACGGGGGCGTGTTCAGCTTCGGCGACGCCCGCTTCCACGGCTCCATGGGCGGCAAACCGCTCAGCGCGCCGATCAGCGCCATCGTGCCCAGCCCGAGCGGCAAGGGCTACTGGCTGGCAGCCCGCGACGGCGGGGTGTTCGCCTTCGGGGACGCCCCGGCCAAGGGGTCGATGGGCGGCAAACCCCTCAACGCGCCGGTGGTCGGCATCGCGGCGACCCCGTCCGGGCAGGGCTACTGGCTCGTGGCCTCCGACGGCGGGATCTTCGCGTTCGGCGATGCCCAGTTCCACGGCTCGATGGGTGGCAAACCGCTCAACGCGCCGGTCGTGGGGATCGCGGCGACCCCGTCCGGCCGGGGCTACCGGCTGGTCGCGGCGGACGGCGGGATCTTCGCGTTCGGCGATGCCCAGTTCCACGGCTCGATGGGTGGCAAACCGCTCAACGCGCCGGTGGTCGGCATCGCGGCGACCCCGACGGGGCAGGGCTACTGGCTCGTGGCCTCCGACGGCGGGATCTTCGCCTTCGGGGACGCCCGCTTCTACGGCTCGATGGGTGGTCAGCGCCTGGCCAAGCCCGTGATCGGCATGGCCGGCGTCCGCAACGACGGCTATCTGCTGATCGCCGCCGACGGCGGGGTGTTCGCCTTCGGTGCCGCGGCCTACTCCGGCCGGGTCGTCTACTCCGGTGACGCCGGCTCCACCCTGCCGGCCGACGCGACCGTCACTCCGGGCCTGCTCAAGGAGGCCTTCGGCATCAACCCGACGGCCGCCGTGACCGACGGCCTGCCGTCGCTCAACGCGGCCATGCGCCGCGGCAACATCAACAGCCCGGCGCGGGTCGCCGCGTTCCTGGCCACCCTCAAGATCGAGAGCGGGGTGCAGTACAACCGGCTGGAGATCGGCTGCTCGAGCCGGGCGTACGCCCCCTACTGCGGGCGCGGTTACATCCAGCTGACGACCAAGGGGAACTACGCGGCGGCCACGTCGTACTTCAAGCACGACTTCGTCAAGACCCCGGAGGACGCGCGTCAGCTCGGCTGGAGCGCCGACATCGCGCGGTGGTTCTGGACGGTCACCCACGATCTCAACAGCCCCGCCGACCGGCTCGACATGGGCGCTGTGACCCGCGCCGTCAACTCCAAAACCGACACCTATCAGCTCCGCTGCGACGACTTCAAGAAGGTGCTGACCTACTACAAGAAGCACGGCGGCTACGCCATCGACCTCAACGCTGTGCGCTGCAAGTAAGCGAGGAAACAGGACCGCAGGCATCCGCCCGGGTGCCTGCGGCTCCTCGTCGCGGGTCACTCCGCCCTGTCCACGAACTCCAGCGCGGCCGTGGCGAACAGCGGGGACATGAAGATGTTGTAGTGGGTCAGGCCGGGCAGGATGGCCAGCGCGTGGCCGCCCTTGGGGCGGCCCTCACCCATCCAGCCGCCGTCGCGCAGACCGCCGTCGAGCAGCCCGAAGACCTCGACGAAGTGGGAGGGCGGGCACATGTCGGCGTCGGCCGCCACGATCAGGGTCGGCACCTGCAGATTGCGGACCTCTTCGGTGTAGTCGTAGTCGACGGCCATGGACTCGCCGATCTTGCCGAGCAGGCGGGGGAAGTCCTCCGGCCGGGGCGCGACCCGCGAGTACAGCTCGTACATCGGGGTCTCCTTCATGAATTCCGCCGCCTCGGGGCCGACCTGGCCCTGCTGCTCGAGGATCTCGGGGTAGGTCGCGTTGCGGCGAATGCCGGCGGACGCCGTGACCAGGCGGCCGACCTTCTCCGGGTGGCGGATCGCCAGCAGCAGGGCGACGCCGCCGCCGAGCGAATAACCCACCACGTCCGGCTTCACGAGGCCGAGGTGGTCGATCAGCGCGGCGATGTCGTCGGCCATGTGCTTGATGTCGATCGGCCGGTCGATGTCGGCGGTGCGGCCGTGGCCCTGCAGGTCGGGCAGGATGACCTGGTGGCCCTGGGCGAACGGGCCGATCAGCGGGCCGAACATCTCACCCGAGCCGAGCCCGCCGTGCAGCAGGATGAGCGGGCGGCCCTCGCCGTGCGTCTCGTAGTACAGGTTGATCCCGTTGACCTCGGCGTACTCGCCCTTGCCGAGCTGGTTTGCGGTCCAGGTGTTCATGTCGGGCTCCTTCGTCGTCAGTTGCCTCTACGACCGGGCCCGTCATCTGAACTCATCGGTGTGAGCGGAAGTTTTTTCTGTCGTACCCCTGGGCTAGTTTCGTAGCCGTGAGCGACGTGGCCACCCCGATCGAAACCCAGCTCGAGACGTTCCGGCCCGAGCTGACCGGTTACTGCTACCGCATGCTCGGCTCCGCCTTCGAGGCCGAGGACGCCGTTCAGGACACGCTTGTGCGCGCCTGGAAGAGCTACGAGACCTTCGAGGGCCGCGCGGCCCTGCGGTCCTGGCTCTACCGCATCGCCACCAACGTCTGCCTGACCATGCTGGGCAGCGCGCAGCGGCGGGCCCGCCCGATGGATCTCGCACCCGCCGGCTCCGGTCACGCGACCCACCCGGGCGAGCCGCGCCCCGACGAGATCTGGGTCGGCCCGGTGCCCGACGGGCGGGTGCTGGCCGCGGTGGCCGACCCGGCCCAGGTGGTGGCCGACCGCGAGTCGATCCGGCTCGCCTTCGTGGCCGCGCTGCAGCATCTGCCGCCCAAGCAGCGGGCCGTGCTGATCCTGCGCGAAGTGCTGGCCTGGTCGGCGCAGGAGGTGGCCGACCTGCTCGAGCTGTCCGTGCCCAGTGTCAACAGCGCCCTCCAGCGGGCCCGGGCCACGATCGCCGCCACCGACAAGACCACCCAGGTGCTCGAACCCGGCGACGAGGAGCAGAAAAAGCTGCTCGCGCGCTATGTGCAGGCCTTCGAGGCGTACGACCTGACCGCCCTCACCGCCCTGCTGCACGAGGACGCGACGCTCTCGATGCCCCCGCTGCCGCTGTGGCTGCGCGGCCACGACGACATCACCGCGTGGATGTCGGGCACCGGCGCCGGCTGCGAGGGTTCCCGCCTGCTGCCCGTGGTGGCCAACGGCCTGCCCGCTTTCGCCCAATATCGCGTGGCCGTGGACGGCGACGGCCACACACCGTGGGCGCTGATCGTGCTGGAGATCTCAGACGGGCTGATCGCCGGCGTCAACAACTTCCTCGACACCGAGCACCTGTTCCCGCTGTTCGGCCTGCCCGACCGCCTGCCCGCCTGACCGTTCCCAGGCGGCCAGAAAACCGCCCAGCCCCATCAACGTGAACAGGCTCAGCAGCTCAGGCCGGGCCCCCGTCACGACGAACCGCCGGCCGTGCCGCCCGGCGGTCAGCCGCAGCCGGGCCAGGGCCTCGACGGTCACCACGTCGGGCCGGGCCCCGGCGACGTCACACACGACCTCGCCGGGCCCGGCTCGCCCCCGCAACAGGTCGGCCAGCCGCCCACACAGACACGGAATGTCCGCACGGGCGATCCCCGCCCCCACGGCGAACGGAACCGTCATACCGTCTATGACCCACGGGCAGTCGCGAACTCATCGCTTTCCGCGGCGCAGCTTCCGGATTTGAGGCTCGACCCTGGCGCCGGACCCAGTCCTCCTGCCCACCCGCCGGCCGTCGCCGTCGCACCTGCCTCCGACCCCTCGCGGCCCCGTCCTCGCCTCCGGCCTGCTTCCAACCCTGCGTTGGTCTGTGCCCGCCCGCTGGCCCGCGCCCCTGTCTGGCCTGCCTGCCACGTCTGACCTCCTCCCTCGCGCGGGTCCGCGCCCCGCGCCCGGCCCACCTCCGCGCTCCGCGCCCGGCCCACCTCCGCGCTCCGCGCCCGGCCCACCTCCGCGCTCCGCGCCCGGCCCGCCTCCGCGCCCGGCCCGCCTCCGCGCCCGGCCCGCCTCCGCGCCCGGCCCGCCTCCGCGCTCCGCGCCCGGCCCGCCTCCGCGCTCCGCGCCCGGCCCGCCTCCGCGCTCCGCGCCCGGCCCGCCTCCGCGCTCCGCGCCCGGCCCGCCTCCGCGCTCCGCGCCCGGCCCGCCTCCGCGCTCCGCGCCCGGCCCGCCTCCGCGCTCCGCGCCCGGCCCGCCTCCGCGCTCCGCGCCCGGCCCGCCTCCGCGCTCCGCGCCCGGCCCGCCTCCGCGCTCCGCGCCCGGCCCGCCTCCGCGCTCCGCCTCTGGCGCTCGATCCGTGGGTAGCTCCCGCCCGGTTCTCGGCTGCCCGTCCGTCCTTACCCTCGCCCACCGCCCCTCGCATTGGTCCGTCCGCGCGCCCCCGCGCTTGGCCCGCCCCGTGTCCTGCGCCGGGAGCTCGGCCCGCGCCTGCCCATGCCCCCGCGCCCGGTCCGCCCCCGCGCCCTCATGCTGACCCGGCCCCCGCTTGCTGCCCCGCCCTGCGCGCGTGGCTCGACCTGCCGTCGCGGGTGCCCCCACCCCCGTTCTCGGCCACCGTCCTCACCATCGTGTCGCGCCCGGCGCCCTCGTCCGTCCATGCGTCCCGGCCTGGCTCGCCCCGCGCCTCACGCCTTGGGCTCCGGCCTGCGCCTCACCCATGCCCCATGCCTCATGCCCGGTCTCGGTCGTCCGGTTCCGCGCTCGTGTCTCAGCCCTGCGCTCCGTGCTTCAGCCTGCAGTCCGTGCTTCGGCCTGCAGTCTTTGCCTGGGCCCGCGCTCCGGGCGATCCGTGCCGGGCGGCCGATCCGCGTCTGGCCCGCTCCGCGCTGGGCCCGCTCCGCGCTGGGCCCGCTCTGCGCTGGGCCCGCTCTGCGCTGGGCCCGCTCTGCGCTGGGCCCGCTCTGCGCTGGGCCCGCTCTGCGCTGGGCCCGCTCTGCGCTGGGCCCGCTCTGCGCTGGGCCCGCTCTGCGCTGGGCCCGCTCTGCGCTGGGCCCGCTCTGCGCTGGGCCCGCTCTGCGCTGGGCCCGCTCTGCGCTGGGCCCGCTCTGCGCTGGGCCCGCTCTGCGCTGGGCCCGCTCCGCTCTGCGCTGGGCCCGCTCTGCGCTGGGCCCGCTCTGCGCTGGGCCCGCTCTGCGCTGGGCCCGCTCTGCGCTGGGCCCGCTCTGCGCTGGGCCCGCTCTGCGCTGGGCCCGCTCTGCGCTGGGCCCGCCCCGCGCTGAGCCCGCCCCGCGCTGGGCCCGCTCTGAGCTTGGCCCGCGCTTGGTTCGTTCGGCGCCAGGCCCGTTCCCGCGTCAGACCCGTTCCGCGCCTGGCCTGCCCCGGGCCTGGCCTGCGGTTGGCCGGCTCCGCGCCTGGCCCGCTCCGCGCCTGGCCTGCGGTTGGCGGGCTCCGGGCCTGGCCTGCCCCGGGCCTGGCCTGCGGTTGGCCGGCTCCGCGCCTGGCCCGCTCTGAGCTTGGCCCACGCTTGGCTGGCTCCGCGCCTGGCCCATGCCTGACCCGTTCCGGACCTCGCCCCCCGCCTGGCGCTCGGACCGTGCGGCCTTGTGCCCGGTGAGGGGCGAACGGCCTGCCCGGCGTACGGGGAAGGCATTTAGGCTGGGCTGATGAGCGAGCAAGTCACCAACTGGGCCGGAAACGTCGTCTTCAACGCGCGGACGCTGCGCCGGCCGGTTTCGGTCGCCGAGGTGCAGGAGATCGTGGCCGGTGGCGGGCCGATTCGCGTGCTGGGCAGTGGCCATTCCTTCAACCGGATGGCCGACACCGACGGCACCTTGATCTCGCTCGCCGATCTGCCGCGGATCATCGAGATCAGCGAGGACCGCAGGTCCGTACGTATCGACGGCGGCACCCGTTACGGCGACATCGCCGCTGAGTTGCACGCCAACGGGCTGGCCTTGCACAACACGGCGTCGTTGCCGCACATCTCGGTGGCCGGGGCGATCGCCACCGCTACGCACGGTTCCGGGGTCGCTCACGGCAACCTGGCCACGGCGGTTTCGTCGCTGGAGTTCGTCGACGGTTCGGGCGAGCTGGTCACGTTGTCCCGCGGCGACGCCGGCTTCGAGGGCGCGGTCGTGCATCTGGGCGCGTTGGGCGTGATCACCGCGCTCACGGTGGATGTGGTTCCCACGTTCGAGATCCGGCAGTACGTGTACGACCATGTGCCCCGCGCCTCGCTCGACGATCACCTGCTCGACATGCTCGCCGACGGGTACAGCGTGAGCCTCTTCACGAACTGGTCCAGCCGTGACATCAGCCACGCCTGGCTCAAGCGCATCGAGCCGCTGGGCGACGAGTGGTACGGGGGTCGCCTGGCCGACGGCCCGCGCCACCCGGTGCCGGGCATGCCCGCGCAGAACAGCACCGAGCAGGGCGGCGTGCCGGGTCCGTGGCACACGCGGCTGCCGCATTTCCGGCTGGAGTTCACCCCGTCCAGCGGCGAGGAACTGCAGTCGGAATACCATGTGGCCCGCGAGGACGGCTTGGCCGCGATCGACGCCGTGGCTTCGATCCGCGAGCGGGTGGCGGCGGTGTTGCAGGTCTGTGAGATCCGCACGATCCGGGCTGACGACTTGTGGCTGAGCCCGAATTACTACCGTGACAGCATGGCGCTGCACTTCACGTGGATCGCCGACGCGAGCGCCGTGACCCCGGTGGTGGCCGAGCTCGAGCAGGTGCTGGCCCCGCTGTCGCCGCGGCCGCATGTGGGCAAGGTGTTCACGATGACGCCGGAGACCATCCGTCAGGGCTGGGAGCGTTTCGACGACTTCCGCGCGCTGGTCGGCAAGTACGACCCGGCCGGCACGTTCCGCAACCCGTGGCTGGCCGAGATCCTGGGTCAGTAGCGGTCGCGGCGGAGCACGTGGGTGCCGATCAGGCCGAGGAAAGCTTGGGCCGCCCGCGTCGGCGCGCTGGTGGCGTCGCGGGCTACTCCCAGCACCCACGGGGCGGCCGGCGGTTCCAGGTCGACCGGCACCACGCGTGTTCCCGTCTCTGTCACCAGCGGCGGCACCAGTGCCAGCCCGGCGCCCGATTCGACGTAGCCCGGGATCGTGCTCAGGTCGCCCGTTTCGATGACGACCCGCCGGGTCACGCCGGCCAGCCGGAAGTCGTTGTCGGTGCGGACCCGGTTGCAGAAGCCCGGCGGCAGGTCGATGAACGGTTCGTCGGCCACCGCGGCCGCGCTGACCTGCTGCCGTCCGGCGAGTGGGTGGGCGGCCGGCACGAGCAGCCGCGGCTGAAACGTCGTGATGGCGTCGACGTGCAGGCCGGGGATCGTCGTCGAGGGCACCCCGACGAACGCCACGTCGAGTTCGTGGGCGCGCAGACCGGCGAGCAGCCCTTCGGTGCCGGTGGCCGCGGTGCCCAGGCTGAGCTGCACGCGCGGGTGGCGGTCGCGGAAGTCGCGCACGAGCGCGGGCAGGTCGATCATGGTGAGCCCGGAGAGTGTGCCGATCCGCAGGCTGCCGCCGATTCCTTCCCGTACGCCGTCGACCGCGGCCCGGGCCTGATCGAGAGTGTCGAGCGCGCGCCGGGCCTCGGGCAGCAGCGCGTGCCCGGCCTCGGTGAGCGTGACGCTGCTGGTGGTGCGCCGGAACAGGGTGGCGCCGAGGTCACGTTCGAGCGCGCGGATGCTGGCCGACACGGTTGACTGCACGGCATGGGTGCGCCGCGCGGCCCGGGTGAAGCTCAGTTCCTCGGCGACGGCCACGAAGAACTGAAGCTGGCGTTGTTCCACCTCGCCAGCCTATCGCCGTGGGCTATCAGTGAGATCGGAACTATTCGTTGGCGGCGCACAGTCGCCCGGGCCAAGGTGGCTGTCATGAACGTTTTCCTGACCGGTGCGACCGGTTACATCGGCTCCCGTGTGCTCCTCGCGCTGAGCGGCGCCGGCCACAGCGTCACGGCGTTGGTTCGAGACCCTTCCCGCGTACGGGGTGGGGAAGCGCGACTGGTCACCGGCGACATGCGCGATCGTGATCTCGTACGGGGTCTGGCCGCCGAGGCCGACGCGGTGATCGCGACCGCCACTCCGGGCGACGCCAGCAGTGCCGAGGCCGACCGTGACTTCGTCGGCGCCGTGCTGGACGGGTTGCGACCCGGCGCGACCCTCGTCCGTACGGGGGGAATCTGGGTGCACGGGCCGGGCGCCGACCTCACCGAGGAGACCCCGCTCGCGCCGCCCGCCCTGGTCGCGTGGCGCGAGGAGATCGACAACCGGGCCCTGACCGCGCCAGGGATCCGTTCGCTGCTGGTCGAGCCGGGCGTCGTCCACGGGTACGGCGCCGGCATCCCCGCCCTGGTCTTCGCGGGAGCGCAGGTCGGCGACCCGGCGGCGCTGCAGCTGATCGGGCCGGGCACGCAGCATTGGGCCACCGTGCACGTCGACGACCTGGCCGACCTGTACGTGGCCACGCTGACCACTGGTGCCACGGGTGAGCGGTTCCTGGCGGTGAGCGGCGACAGCCCGTCGGTGACCGCGCTGGGCGAGGTGGCCAGCCGGCGGCTCGGGCTGGACGGGCGGGTCGTGGCCGAGGACCCGGCCGGCACGGTGGCGCGGCTGGGCGGTTTCGGCGAGGCGCTGCTGATGGATCAGCAGGCGTCGGGGGAGAAGGCGCGTCGGGTCTTCGATTGGAAGCCGTCGCGGCCGACGCTGCTCGAGGCCTTTGCCGCCGGCGAGTACGACCCCGCCTGACCTGCAGTTCTGCGATCGACCGGAAAGATCATCTTAAGTGTTCCTTAAGTGATGATCGACCGTGGGAGCGCTCCCGTATGGATGGCCGAAGCCAAAAATGGTCCCCCTGGCGGAAGGCGCAGTCCCAATGTACAGAAGCCGGTTCAACAAGTCCCGCACGAACGCGCGCCGCTGGCAGATCGGCGCGGTCGCGGGGGTTGCGCTCGCCACCGTCGGCGTCGGCCTGGGTGTTGCCTCGGCTGCCGAGGCCGTGCCGACGGTGAACTGCCCCAACGTGGCCGACCTGCCCGCCGTGCCGGCCCAGGCGCAGGCCGAGGTGAAGCGCAACCTGGAGCTGCTCAACACGCAGATCGCCGAGGCCAACAACCGCCTGCGGACGTCGGTGGGTGAGGGCGGACCGGCGTTCATCCAGAACGCGATCCTCGGCCCGCTGGCCGACAAGCGGTTCGCCACGATCAACCGGATCGAGACGGCGATCGGTCGCAACGCCGCCAAGCCCGACCTGAATGCCGAGGGCCTCTCGAAGTGCTCGCTCAACGAGGACGGCGGCAACTCGGCGCAGCAGCCGACCGACGTGCCGGCCGCGGGTAACAACGGCGGCGGCAACAACGCGGGCGGCGGCGACGCGGCGGCCGGGCTTCCCACGATCAACTGCCCGGCCGTCGACAACCTGCCCGCCGTGCCGGCCCAGGCCCAGGCCGAGGTGAAGCGCAACCTGGAGCTGCTCAACACGCAGATCGCCGAGGCCAACAACCGCATCCGTACGTCGGTCGGGCAGGGCGGTCCGGCGTTCATCCAGAACGCGATCCTCGGCCCGCTGCAGAGCAAGCGGTTCGCCACGATCAACCGCATCGAGACCGCGATCGGCCGCAACGCCGCCAAGCCCGACCTGAACGCCGAGAGCCTCTCGGTGTGCTCGCTCAACGAGAACGGTGGCGCCTCGGCCGAGCAGCCGACCGACGTCCCGGCCGGCAACACGGGTGGCAACGCCGGCAACGGCAACGCCGGCAACGGCAACGCCGGCAACGGCAACGCCGGCAACGGCAACGCCGCTCTCCCCACGGTGAACTGCCCCGCACTGAACAACCTGCCCACGATCCCGGCCCAGGCCGCGGCCGAGGTGCAGCGCAACCTGGAGCTGCTGAACACGCAGATCGCCGAGGCCAACAACCGCATCCGTACGTCGGTGGGTCAGGGCGGTCCGGCGTTCATCCAGAACGCGATCCTCGGCCCGCTGGAGGACAAGCGGTTCGCCACGATCAACCGGATCGAGACCGCGATCGGCCGCAACGCCGTGAAGCCGAACCTGAACGCCGAGGGTCTCGCCCCGTGCTCGCTCAACCAGTGATCTAGTTCCGCCGTCCCGCGGACAGGCGCGCGCCCGGACCCCCACCCGGGCGCGCGTCTTCTTTTGTTTTCTGGCATCAGTCACGCGCGTCACGTCGGTGCATTTGTGTCACCCGGCAGGGGTAGCTTCGCGCCATGGCCGACGAGTCGAAGCGCCCTCATCCGTGGCGGGTGGAGGGCGCCCCGCCCAGCGATCCACCCGGTGGCCCGAAAAGGCCGCGCTCCACCTGGCTGCGCTTCGGCGGCATGCTCGTCGTCCTGCTCGCCCTCAACTGGATCATCTCGTCGTTCTTCCTGAGCCCGGCCGAACGCGCCCCCGTGTCGTACACGTTCTTTCTGACCCAGGTCCAGGCGAACAACGTCAGCGAGATCACCTCGACGGCCGACACCATCGAGGGCGAGTTCAAGAAGGAGACGGCGTACACACCGACCGGCGAGACCAAGTCGGAGCAGGTCCAGCGGTTCACCACCCAGCGGCCGTCCTTCGCCGACGACAACCTGTTCGCCTCGCTGCAGAGCAACGACGTGCCGGTCAACGCGAACTCGCCCGACGCCCCACGCCCGATCTGGCAGCAGCTGCTGATCGGCTTCGGCCCGACGATCCTGCTGGTCGCGCTGTTCGTCTGGATCTATCGGCGGATGGCCGGCGGCGCCGGGGGAGCGCTGGGCTCGTTCGGCAAGTCTCGCGCCAAGCTCTACCAGCCGGAGACCGGCCCCCGCACGACGTTCGCCGACGTCGCGGGCATCGAGGAGGTCGAGAAGGAGGTCACCGAGATCGTCGACTTCCTCCGCGAACCCGAGAAATACCGCAAGCTGGGCGCCCAGATCCCGCACGGCGTGCTGCTCTCCGGCCCGCCCGGCACCGGTAAGACGCTGCTGGCCCGCGCGGTCGCCGGCGAGGCCCGGGTGCCGTTCTTCTCGATCTCGGCCTCCGAGTTCATCGAGGCCATCGTGGGCGTCGGCGCGAGCCGGGTGCGTGACCTGTTCGACCAGGCCAAAAAGGTCGCGCCCTCGATCATCTTCATCGACGAGCTGGATGCCATCGGCCGGGCCCGGGGCAGCGCCCAGTCGCTCGGCGGCAACGACGAACGTGAGCAGACGCTCAACCAGATCCTGACCGAGATGGACGGCTTCACCGGCAGCGAGGGCGTGGTCGTGCTGGCCGCGACCAACCGCTCCGAGGTCCTCGACCCGGCGCTGCTGCGGCCCGGCCGCTTCGACCGCCGCGTCGTGGTCAGCCCGCCCGACCTGGCCGGACGCCGCGCGATCCTCGGCGTGCACACCCGCGGCGTGCCGCTGGCGCCCGGCGTCGATCTCGACGGCATCGCCGCGACCACGCCCGGCATGGTCGGGGCCGACCTGAAAAACCTGGTCAACGAGGCCGCTCTGCTGGCCGCCCGGCGCGGGCACAGCCAGGTGGAAAATGCCGACGTCACCGACGCGCTGGAGAAGGTCGTGCTGGGCACGGTCCGCGGCATCATGCTGACGGCGGGCGAGAAGGAGCGTACGGCGTTCCACGAGTCCGGCCACGCGCTGCTGGGCATGCTGACGCCCGGCGCCGACCCGGTCCGCAAGATCTCGATCATTCCGCGCGGTCAGGCCCTGGGCGTGACGTTCCAGAGCCCGTCGAGCGACCGCTACGGCTACTCGGCGAAATACCTGCGCGGCCGCATCATCGGCGCGCTGGGCGGCCGGGCCGCCGAGGAGGTGGTCTTCGGCGACATGACCACTGGCGCCGAGAGCGACCTCGACCAGGTCAGCAACATCGCCCGCCAGATGGTCGGCCGCTGGGGCATGTCCGAGGCGATCGGTCCGGTCACCGTGCTGCCGCCGCCCGGCCAGGAGTCGCCGCTGGGCCTCGACGGGGTCGCCCCCGCCACCAAGGAGTTGATCGACGCCGAGGTCCGCAAGATCGTGGAGGCCTGCTACGCCGAGGCCCTGTCACTGCTGCGCTCCCACCGGCCCCAGCTCGACAGCCTGGCCCACCGCCTGCTCGAGACGGAAACCCTCGACGAGGCCGACGCCTACGCCGCGGCCGGCATCAGCCCGTCCGAGGCTCCCGGCGCGGTCGCCCGCGGCGAGGCCCCCGGCTCGGCCCCGGCCCCCGGCATCCCGCACCAGACCGCGGCCGGCCCGGCTCCGGCGGTCTCCGCCTCGGCCGCCGACCCCACCGAGCGGGCCTGACACTTCGCGGGAGTCGCGGAGGGGCTGCTGTTCCCTCCGCGACCGCCTACCGTGAGAGGCCGGAGGTGGGTCATGGCCGAGATGCTGCCGGCTGACAGTCACGTCCACAGCGAATGGTCGTGGGACGCGGCGGTCGGCGACATGGCGGCCACCTGCGCGCGGGCCGTCGAGCTGGGGCTGCCCGCGGTCGCGTTCACCGAGCATCTTGACCACATCGTCTGGACCGCCGACCGCGACACCTTGCAGGAAAGTCCGCATCTGGCGTCCTTCGCCGACGCCGAGGGCCGGGTGACCGCACCCCCGTTCGACGCGGCGGGCTACCTGGCGGCGATCGAACGGTGCCGCCTGAGCTTCCCGGGCGTGCGGGTGCTCAGCGGGCTCGAGATCGGTGAGCCGCACCTGCACACCGAGGCCGTCGCCCGGGTGCTGAGCGCCGGCCGATTCGACCGGGTGCTCGGCTCGATGCACGCCCTGCCCGTCGCCGGGAGGTACTACGAGCCGCCGGGAATGGTCGAACACTGGGGACGGACCGAGGCGTTCCGGCGCTACTTGACCGAGATCCCCACCGTCGTCGCCGGCAGCGACGTGTTCTCGGTGTTCGCCCACATCGACTACCCCGTACGGTTCTGGCCCGCCACCGAGCCCTTCGACCCCCGTACGTTCGAGGCCGAGTTCCGCCACGCCCTGCGAGCCATCGCCCGGGGCGACCGCACCCTCGAAGTCAACACCAGCGTGCCCCTGCACCCGGAGATCGTCAGCTGGTGGCGCGAGGAGGGCGGCCGGTCCGTGTCCTTCGGCAGCGATGCGCACTCACCCGAGGTTCTGGCTCGCGGCTTCCGCGAGGCCGCCCACATGGTCGAAGCCCACGGCTTCCGCCCCGCCCGCGAACCCCACGAGGTCTGGCGCCTGTAAGCCCGCCCGGCCACCCGCGACAACGCCGAGCCCCACAACACTCAGCGCCGCTGAGTTTGCCGAGCTGTCCGCGACGATCCCCGCCCCCACAACACTCGGCGTCGCTGACTTTGCCCAGCTGTCCGTGACAATGCCATGCCCCACGACACTCCGCGCCGCTTAGTTTGCCCGGCTGTCCGCGACGATCCGGACCCCCCACGACGTCTGCCGTCGCCGAGCACCCGGCCGCGCCGACAACCCCGGTCCGTGCCTTGCGACATCTGGCGCCGCTGAACTGCTGCCGCCCGCGACATCCTGGCCCAAGACTCACAAGATTTGTCGCGGCTGAGCTCGCCGGCCGCCGCAAACCCCAGGACCTCGGGGTTGCTGAGCCCGGCGGGCTGCCTCCGCGGGGCGTGACGAGTCGGATCAGCCGGGTGTTCGAGGATGGCGGCGGGCGGAGTGGGCTTGGTCATTGTTTGCTTGTGCTTCGGGTGTCTGTCTCCGGGCCGCCGCTTGCCGGTGGATAGCGTGGGCGCCGACTAAGGGGGATGGGCATGCCGGACACATTGCCGGGCGACAGTCACGTGCACAGCGAGTGGTCGTGGGACACGTCGGCCGGGGACATGGTGGGGACGTGCGCCCGGGCCGTCGAGATCGGGCTTCCGGCTGTCGCGTTCACCGAGCACTTGGACTTCAACCACTGGCTGGCCACCCCGGAGTCGCTGACGGTGAGTCCTCACTACGTGCCCTTCACCGGGGACGACCTGGTGGTGCGGCCGCCGGTGTTCGACGCCCGGGCCTACCTCGCGGCGATCGACGACTGCCGTGAACGGTTTCCGGGATTGCGCATCCTCAGCGGGCTGGAGATCGGGGAGCCGCACCTCAACCCGGCCGCGGTCGCCGACATTCTGGCGGCCGGGCCGTTCGACCGGGTGCTCGGATCGTTGCACTGCCTGCCGGTGGCCGGCGGTCACACCAGCCCGCCCGTGTTGCTCGAGCAGGTCAAGCCGGGCGAACTCGTCCGTCGCTACCTGGCCGAGGTGCCCTCGGTGGTGGCCGCCGGCGACGTGTTCGCCGTGTTCGCCCACATCGACTACGCGATCCGTTTCTGGCCCGCCGACGTGGCGCCCTTCGAAGCGGCCGATTTCGAGCCCGAGTTCCGGCATGCGCTGCGGGCCCTGGCCGACGGCGACCGCACGCTGGAGGTCAACACCCGCCTCCCGCTGGACCCGCAGATCGTCGGCTGGTGGCGCGAGGAGGGCGGCCGCACTGTCTCCTTCGGCAGCGACGCACACCTGCCGTCAGCCCTGGCCCGGGGTTTCCGCGAGGCCGCGCACATGGTCGAGGCCCACGGTTTCCGCCCTGGCCGCGAGGCCCACGACTTCTGGACCCGCTGACAAGCGACGCCAAAAGGGAGTACGGCGCAGGAGGCGCGGCTCGGGGTGCGGCACGAGGAGCGCGGCGCGAGGGGTGTGACGCTGGGTGCGGCACGAGGGCTCCGGCCGAGGGGTGTGACGCTGGGGTGCGGCACGAGGAGCATGGCGCGAGGGTGTGACGCCGGCGGTGCGGCGCGAGGAGCGCGGCGCGGCTCAGAAGCGGCGTGGCGCGAGGGGTGCGGTGCTCGAAGTGGCCCTCGTGGACAGGCCGAGGCCCCCGGCGGCGGTGCCGGGGGCCTCGGGGTGACGGGCGGTCAGTGGCGGCCGGCCAGCTCCGGCGCGGGGGTGGGTGGGGTCACGGCAGGGGCGGCGTGCCGGCCGCGGGGGCGCATGAAGCGGGGCGCCCACCAGTTGGCCTTGCCCAGCAGCGTCATCGCCGACGGCAGGACCACCGCGCGGATGATCGTGGCGTCCAGGAGGATTGCGGCGGCCAGGCCGATGCCCAGCTGCTTCATGTCGATCGTGGACAGCGTGGCGAAGATGGCGAACACCGCGACCATCACCAGGGCCGCGCTGCTGACCGTGCCGGCCGAGCCGGTGATGCCCTCGGCCACGGCTTCCCGGGTCGGCACGCCGCGCAGCACCGCCTCGCGGATCCGGGACACCACGAACACGTGGTAGTCCATCGACAAGCCGAACAGCACCACGAACAGGAACAGCGGCAGCCAGCTGACGATCGCGTCCATCGAGGTGAAGTTGAGCAGGTCCGGCGCCCAGCTGCCCTGGAAGACCAGAACCAGCAGCCCGTACGCGGCCCCGACCGAGAGCAGGTTGAGCAGGATCGACGTCAGGGCCACCACGATCGAGCGGAACGTCCACGCCATCATCAGGAACGTCAGCAGCAGCACGACCCCGGCCACGATCGGCAGGGTCCGCCAGATGTGCTCGGCGTAGTCCTCGTTGTTGGCCACGTCGCCGCCGACCGCATAGGTGACGCCGGGCAGGCCGTCGAGGGCGGCCGGCACCAGGTCGCTGCGCAGCCGGTGCAGCGAGTCGGCCGCCTCGGAGCTGCGCGACGAGAACGGCGTGGCCACGTGCAGCACGCTGACCGTCTTGTCCGGCGAGACCTCGATGTCGGGACCGTTCTGCTCCAGCGGCGCGAACAAGCGGTCGCCTTGGGTGCTGCGAGCGAGCTTCTCGAGAGCCGGTTGCACCGTGGAGGCGGGGCCGGTCACGGCGATCAGGTGGCTGGTGCCGTTGCTGGGATAGGCCGCGGTCAGCCGGTCGTACGCCTGCATGGCGGGAGTCGTGCGCGGCAGATCCTCCGTACCGGGGAATTTGAGGTTCATGCCCAGCGCCGGCGCGGCCAGGGCCAGCAGCGCGAGCACGCTGACGATCAAAGTGGCCGCGGGCCAGCGCAGCGCGGGATAGAGGACGCGCCGCCACAAGGAGCCGTCGTTGCGGGCGGTCAGCCGCCACACGAACGGCACCCGCGGCCGGTCGACCCAGCGGCCCAGCTTGGCCAGGATCGCGGGCAGCACGGTCAGGGAGCCCAGCACGGCCACCGCGACCACGAGGATGGAGCCGACCGCGAGCGACGAGAACGTGGAGTCCCCGGCCAGGAACAGCCCGGCCATCGCGATGATCACGGCCGTGCCGCTGACCACCACGGCGTGCCCGGAGGTCTCGGCGGCGATCTCCACCGCGTCGACGTGCCCGCGGCCCTTCGCCCGTTCCTCCCGTTCCCGGCGGACGTAGAACAGCGAATAGTCGACGCCGACGGCCATGCCGATCAGCAGGATGACGCTGGACGTCGTGTCGGTCGACGGGACCAGGTGCGAGGCCAGCGTGGAGAGACCCATCGCGGCGGCCACCGACGACAACGCCAGCAGCACCGGCACGCCCGCGGCGATCAGCGCGCCGAAGACCAGGATCAGGATGGCCAGGGTGACCGGCAGGCTGAGGATCTCGGCCCGCTTGAAGTCGGCGCCCAGCGTGTCGTCCAGCGCCTTGCCGATCGACGGCCCGCCGACCTGCTCGATCCGCAGCCCGGGGTGGGCCTGCTGCACCTCGGCGGTGGCCGTGCGCAGCGGCTCGACGCGGTCCGCGGCGGTTTCCGGGTCACCGCTCATCGTGATCGGCACCAGCAGGGCCGAGCCGTCGTTGGCCGGGATCGGCCGGCCGACCTCGGCGACCCCGGTAACCGTGCGCAGCTTCGTGGTGGCGTCGGCGGCGGCCTTGTTCGCGGCCGTGGTGTCGAGTTTCCCCGTACGGGCGGTGATCAGCACGTTGTCGACGGCGGGCTCGTCGGCGAAGCCGCCCTTGTCGATCATCACGTACGCGCGGCCGGCCTCGCCGATCGCGTCGTCCTGCGCGGTGGCCTCTTTCATGCCGGCCGCGTTGCCGCCCATGAAGCACACCGCCACGAAGACCACCCAGAGGGCGATCGCGCGCCACGGATGTTCGGCGCTCCACCGCGCCATGCGTACGGTTACCGGTCGCTTACCCATCACTGCCCCCCGCTGCGATTCCTGTGTCGAAGCTGAAGGTAGGGAGTGCGGAAGCTGGGTACATCGGGGCCGAACCCCGGTCGGCCCCCGAGTCCGCGACACGCCGGCGAAGCGGAAAGGGGTGGCGACACGCCGCGGAAAAGCCCACAAATCGCCCATACGGCTCAGGGTTTCCCCCGGGACTTCCCCGATTCGCGGCCCTTGATCGCTTTGGTTAGGTTGTCCACATGGGACAGCGAAAGAGGTCGATTCTCACTGCGATCGGCGCCGCCGCGATCGTGCTTCTCGGGTCCGCGGGCCCGGCGCACGCGATCGCGAACGGTGACCCGGTCAAGAAGGGCCGATACGCCTTCTCGGTCAAGCTGACCATGACCGGTATCCCGACCGCCGACGGCGGCAAGCGAAACAGCGCGTGTTCCGGCGCGCTGGTCGCCCGTCAGTGGGTGATCACGGCCGGGCACTGCTTCCGTGACCAGAACGGTGTGCGGGTCGAGCGCCCGGTGGCCGACTCGACGATCGCGACGATCGGCCGCACCGATCTGACCGACACGTCACGGGGGCACGAGCTGGAGATCGTGGCGGTGCGGCAGTCCAGCACCGCTGACGTGTCGCTGGCCAAGCTGGCCGAGCCGGTTCGTGACGTCCGCCCGATCCGGGTGGGCCGCACGGCGCCGGCGATCGGGGACGTTCTGCGGGTCACAGGTTACGGGTCCACCACGAGCGTGAACCCGGCTCCGGTGACCTGGCTGCGTACAGGAGAGATGGAGGTGGTCGCGCTCAGCGACTCGGTCACGGGAGTCGAGGGGTTCGCCCCGCAGGCTGACACCACACCCTGCCCGTACGACTCGGGTGGCCCGTTCTTCGTCGAACGGGGCAAGCGGCCGCCGCTGCTGGTCGCGGTGGTCAGCAACGGGCCGTCGTGCCCGCACGACAGCGTCGAGAACGCGGCTCGGGTGGACAATCTCGCCTCCTGGGTCTCCGAAGTCACACGCTGACAGTCGTTCGCCGGGCCGGTTGCGGGGAAACCCGTAGCCGGCCCTTTCGTGTGCGGTGAACTGGGAGAGGGTGAACTGTGAGGACCGCCACGGTCGGTTACCGACCAACTTGGTCCATATCCGACTAGGGTGGTCCGCATGCCGCGACCGACGAAGCAACAGATCGACGACGAGATCCTGGAGACCGCCGCGACCCTCTTCGCGCGGCACGGCTTCAAGGAGACGTCGATCCAGCGCATCGCCGACGCGGTGGGCTACTCCAAGACCGGTCTGCTGCACCGCTATCCGACCAAGGAGGCACTGCAGCAAGCGGTGGTCGATCACGCTCTGCGGGAGATCCGCGAAGTGGCCGCCGCGGTGCGCGACCTGCCGCCGGGCCCGGGTCGTGACCGAGCGGCCGTCGCCGGTATCGCCCGCCTCGCCCTGGAGAGCCGCGGCACCGTCGCGCTCCTGCTCAGCGGCCTGGTGAGCGAGCCCGAGAGTGAGCTCGGCTGCATCCTCGAAACCATCGGCGACGTGATCTTCGAGTGTTTCGCGACCGATCCCGAGACCGATCCGATCCGCGCGGTCCGCGTGGTCGGCGCCCTGGGTGCGCTCGCCGTCGTGGGCGTCACCCTGCAGGCCAAACCGCTCGTCGTCACCCTCGACGACCTCATCGACGTCAGCTACGACGCGCTCGGCCACGGCCGGGCCGCGTCCGCATAAGCCGCGCCCGCACCGACGAGCAAGGGAACAAGGACATGGCAACACTGCTGCACCGCCTCGGAATGGGGGCAGTCCGCCACAAGGCCATCGTCATGGTGGCCTGGCTGGTCGCCCTGATCGCGCTGGGCGTCGGGGCCGCCACCCTCTCCGGCAAGATGGCCAACTCCTTCTCGATCCCCGGGCAGGAGTCGACCACCGCGCTCGAACTCATGGAGCAGCGTTACGGCGAGGCCTCGTCCGGCGCGACCGCCCAGGTGGTGATGGAGGCGCCCGGCACCGGCAAGATCACCGAGCAGGCCGCGGCCGCCCAGGTCGCCCAGGTCGTGGCCAAGCTGCAGAAGCTGCCCGGCGTCGTCTCGGCCACCAACCCCCTCGATCCGCAGGCGCCCACCGTGTCGCGGGACCAGCGCGCCGCGTACAGCACCGTCACGTACGACGTGAAGCCCGAGCAGATCACCCCCGAGCAGCGTAAGGCGCTGACCGCGGTGGTCGACGAGTCGCGCGGCGCCGACCTGACCGTCGAGGCCCGTGGCGACGCCACGCAGGAGTCGGGGGCCGACATCGGCGGCGCGGGCGAGATCATCGGTGTCGTCGTGGCGCTGGTCGTGCTCGCGATCACCTTCGGCTCGCTGCTGCTGGCCGGCATGAACCTGCTGACCGCGCTGATCGGCGTGGGCATCGGCGCGCTCGGCATCGTCACGCTCAGCGGCTTCACCGAGCTGCAGGCGACCACCCCGATCCTGGCGGTCATGCTGGGCCTGGCCGTCGGCATCGACTACGCGCTGTTCATCGTCACCCGGTTCCGCCAGGAGCTGCGCCGCGGCCTGCCGGTGCCCGAGGCGGTCGCGCTCGCGGTCGGCACCGCCGGCTCGGCCGTGGTCACCGCCGGTCTGACCGTGGTGATCGCGCTGGCCGGCCTGTCGGTCGCCGGCATTCCCTTCCTGACCGAGATGGGCCTGGCCGCCGCGGCCACCATCGTCGTCGCCGTGCTGGTGGCGATCACGCTCGTGCCCGCCTTCCTGGGCGCGATCGGCCTGCGGGCGCTGCCCAAGGCGGCCCGGTCCAACCCCGTCGAGGCCCCCGTGCGGGACCGCGGCTTCTATCGCGGGTGGGCGCGCATGGTGACCCACCAGCGGGCGCTCAGCCTGATCGTGGCGGTCGCGGCCCTGGCCGTGATCGCGATCCCGTTCTTCTCGATGCAGACCACGCTGATCCAGCGGGCCGCCGAGGGCAGCACCCAGGAGAAGGCCGACGAGATCATCTCCGAGCGGTTCGGACCGGGTTTCGCCGGCCCGCTGCTGGTGCTGATCGACGGCACCGGAGCACCGGCGTACGCGGCGACCGTACGGGAGAAGATCTCGGCCCTGCCCGGCGTGGCCTTCGTGGCCGAACCGCAGCCGAGCCAGGGCGGCAACACCGCGCTGATCTCCATCATCCCGGCCTCGGGCCCGGAGGACACGGCCACGATCGACCTGGTGCACGCCATCCGCGACGACGTGGCCGACGGGCCGGACGCCGAGGTCTACGTGACCGGGCAGACCGCCGTCAGCATCGACGTGTCCGAGAAGCTCGACCAGGCCCTGCCGATCTACCTGATCCTGGTCGTCGGGCTGGCGTTCGTGCTGCTCGTGCTGGTCTTCCGCTCGCTGCTGGTGCCGGTGGTGGGCGTGGTGGGCTTCCTGCTCACGATCGGTGCCGCGCTCGGCGCGACCACCGCGGTGTTCCAGTGGGGCTGGCTGGCCGACGTGGTCAACGCCGAGACCACCGGGCCGCTGCTCAGCCTGGCCCCGATCATCATCGTGGGCATCCTGTTCGGCCTGGCCATGGACTACCAGGTCTTCCTGGTGTCGCGGATGCACGAGGCGTACGCCCACGGGGCGAGCCCGCGCGACGCCGTGATCACCGGCTTCCGGCAGGCCGCGCCGGTGGTCGTGGCGGCCGCGACGATCATGTTCGCGGTGTTCGCGGGCTTCGTGCCCGAGGGCAACGACACGATCAAGCCGATCGCGTTCGCCCTGGCCATCGGCATCCTGTTCGACGCCCTGGTGATCCGGATGGTGGCTGTGCCGGCCGCGATCGCGCTGCTGGGCCGCTCGGCCTGGTGGCTGCCGAAGTGGCTGGCCTGGCTGCCGGCCGTCGACGTGGAGGGCACGGCCCTGGAACGGCACGTTCCGGACGACGCACGCGACATCGAGGAACACGCCCACGCGGTGTAAAACCACGCTCAAAACGGCTTACGCCGCAAATATCCTGAAGCAGGTAGCCCAATCCACCCACGTAACGTAGTCCGGCTTGCTGGAATTGAGACATGTGGCCGGAACATGAAGACGATGAGGGTGGGCTGCCCGGTGCCGAGGTCAGGTCGGCCCTGGAGACCTGGCGCTCCGGCCTGGTCGACCTGACCGGCGCCAACCCCCTGCTCAACTTCGCCCGGGTCGCCTCGGGCGCCGTGGAGATCACCGGCCCGGCGCCCAAGGCGATCGTCAAGGTCCTGCAGGACGGCGGCGGGTACGCCTTCGGATCCGACGACCCCGACGCTCCCGGGCGCGTGCTGCGCACCGAGCTGGCCGAGGAGCAGCTCGGTGCGTTGCTGCACGCGTTCTGGCGCCGCTCCCGGCAGGAGATGCTCGACCGGGGTGTCTCGCCGCTCTACCTGGGCCTGGGCATGCTGCACTGGTCCGACGACGACGGTTCCCCGTACGAGAGCCCGATCCTGCTCATCCCGGTCGAGATCGACCCGGCCGGCCCGCGGCTGATCGCCCGCCCCGAGGACCCGATCGTCAACCCGGCCCTGGTCGTGCGCATGGGCGAGCTCGACATCGAGATCCCCGAGATCAACTCGCTGGCCGAGCTCGACGTCACCGTGCTCTGGGCCAAGGTCGACGTGGCCATCGGCGAGCGGCGGGGCTGGTACGCCGACGAGACGGTCACGCTGTCCTGCCTGAGCGTGCACCGCGAGGCGATGTACTACGACCTGTTCTTCAACGAGCCGCACATCGTCGAGCATCCCGTCGTGCGCGCCCTGGCCACCCGCGACGCCGACCGTACGTTCGCCTTCGAGCCCACCCCGGTCGAGCGCATCGACGTCGTGGCCCCGCCCGAGGAGGTGCCGCTGATCCTCGACGCCGACGCCACCCAGCGCGTCGCGGTCGCCGCCGCCGTGGCCGGGCGCAGCTTCGTGCTCGAAGGCCCGCCCGGCACCGGCAAGTCGCAGACGATCGCCAACATCGTGGGCGGGCTGATGCACGCGGGCAAGCGGGTGCTGGTCGTCTCGGAGAAGGCCGCCGCGCTCGACACCGTGCAACGCCGGCTCACCGAGGCCGGGCTCGGCAACTACCTGCTCGCCCTGCACAGCGACCTGACCGGGCGGCGCGAGGTGGCCGACGTGCTGGCCGCCGCGCTCGAGACCGAAGCGGTGCCGCTGGCGACCATGGACCCGATCGACCGGCGGGCCGTCCGCGAGCGCCGGGAGAGGCTCACCTCGTACGCGGAAGCCTTGAACCGGATCCGGCAACCGCTCGGTCGCAGCCTGTTCGACGTGCTGGGCATCTGTGCCCGCCTGCTCGACGTGCCGGCGGCCCCGGTCGCGCAGGTCGACCCGCACGACCTCACCGGCGAGGCCGTCCACCGCATCCACGAGGCGGTGGCCCGGCTCGGGCGGGTGCGCAGCGAATCGTACGTGTGGCGCGAGGCCGTCGACCGCGAACCGCTGGACGCCCGGCTGCGTCAGGCCCTGCACGCGCTGGGCAAACTGGCCGAGACGGTGATCGCCAACTCGACCCTGGCCGACGCGTTCGACCTGCACGAGCCGTCCGGCGCGGCCCGGCTGGCCGCCCTCTCGGCGCACGCGGGCAAACGCCCGGTCAAGGTCGAGGAGGACTGGCTGACGATCGACACCATCCAGCCGGTTCAGAAGGCGGCCACCGACCTCACCCACCACCTGGCCGCACTGCGCTACGGCGGGATCCCGTGGTCCGAGCTGCCCTCGGCCGACGACATGTCCGGCATCCCCGACCTGTCGCACCTGATCCCGGAGGCGGTCGACCTCAAGCCGCTCAACGCCGCCCAGGCCGACCACCTGGCCAACAAGTTCGCCGAGGAGGCCGACCGGCTGGAGAGCCGCCAGGAGAGCCTGGACCGGGTCACCGCCCGCCTGGGCCTGCCCAACGTGGTCACGTTCCCCGACTCCAACCGCGTCATCACGATCTCCGAGCTGATCAACCGCGAGCACAAGCCCGAACCGGCCTGGTTCGAGACCGGTGGGATGCCCGCGGCCCACGCGGCGGTGCGCGCCCTGCGGCTGGCGATCGACCGCGTACGGGAAACCGAGTCCCAGGCCCGCCAGCACTTCGACGAGACGGTGCTGGGCGAGCCGATCACCGAGGTGGCCGACCGGCTCACCCGCAACCGGGGCCCGCGCAAGCTGCTGCGGCCCTACCGGCGCGACAAGAAGCTGGCCGCCGAGGTCGCCCTGCCCGACGTCAAGCCGGCCCAGGCCGTGGCCAACGTCGAGGACGCCGCCGCCTGGAAGAACGCGCTCGAGGACCTGGCCGCGGCCGAGGCCGAGCACGCCGAGCAGCTGGGCCGGCACTGGAAGGGCATGAACACCGACTTCCACGCCGTCCAGGAAGCCCTGCACACCGCGGACGAGGTGATCCGCGAGGTGCCCGCGGACGCGCTGCCCGCCGTCACCGTGCACGTCTGCGCGCCCCGGCCCAACAGCGCGCTGCTGCGCATCGTGGGCGAGGCCCGCGACGAGTTCACCCGGTTCCGCACCACGCTGCGCCCCGCGCCGGCCCGGGCCCCGCGGCCCGAGCTGGGGGAGGGCGCGATCGCCGACGCGGTGACGTGGCTGCGCGCCCACATCGCCCCGCTGCACGCCGCGGCCGAGATGATCCGCTCCTACAGCGTGCCCACCGGGCGCGACCTCACGCTGGCCGAGGCCATGGAGATCGCCGAGCAGCGGCAGGCCGCCACCGACGCCGAGGCCGCCATCTGGGCCGACGCCACGACGCATTCGGCCGTGCTGGGCACGGTCTACCGCGGCACCAAGACCGACGACGAGGCGATGAACGAGGTCGTCGCGTGGACGGTGCAGGCCCGGCGGCTGATGACCGGCGAGGACGCGCCGATGACGCGTGAGCAGGCGCACGCGCTGATGGAGGCCCACCCGACCGAGGAGCTGTCCCCGGCCGTGGCCGGCTGGGAGTCGGCGCGGGGGCACGTGCTGGACGCGTTCGGCCCGGCCCGGCACGCCGAGCTCACCGAGCGGCTGGGCGACTACGACAACGCCCGCGACCTGCTCGTCGAGTTGCTGCACGACGGCGAGGGGCAGCAGGAGTGGTTCCGGCACGAGGACGCCCGGCGGGTGCTGGTCGAGCACGGCCTGGCCGACGCGCTGGAGTTCTGCGCCGACGAGGAGACCCCGATCGAGCAGGTCTGGCCGGTGCTGGAGCGCTCGCTCTACCGCGGCTGGGCCGACGCCGTCATCCGCGACGACCCGGGCCTGCAACCGACCGCGGCCGAGGACCGCACCCACCTGGTCGACGTCTACCGGCTGCTCGACCGCGAGCTGACCTCGGCCGCGCTGGCCGACATCGTGTACGCGGTGGAGGCCCGCCGGCCCTCCGCGTCGGCCGCCGGTGAGCCCGGCGTGATCCGGCGCGAGGGCAACAAGCAGTCCGGCCACCTGCCCGTGCAGGAACTGCTGGCCCAGGCCCGGCACGCGGTGCAGGGCCTCAAACCGTGCCTGCTGATGAGCCCGCTCGCGGTGAGCCGCTACCTGCCGCCCGAGATGGAGTTCGACATGGTCGTCATCGACGAGGCGTCGCAGGTGACCACGGCCGACGCGATCAACTGCATCTACCGCGGCGACGCGCTGGTCGTCAGCGGCGACGACCGGCAGCTGCCGCCGACCTCGTACTACGACCGGGTCTCCGACGACGTCACCGACTTCCCGTCCATTCTCGAGCTGGCCCGCGAGACGTTCCCGACGCTGCACCTGGGCTGGCATCACCGCAGCCGGCACGAGGCGCTCTTCGCGTTCGCCAACCTCGCCTACTACCACGGCCGGCTGGTCGGCATGGCCCGCAGCTATCCGCAGGAACCCGAGCACGGCGTCGAGATGTTCCTGGTCGACGGCGTCTACCGGCGGCAGACCACGTCGGACAACCCGATCGAGGCCGACGCGGTGGCCGAGCGGGTGCTGCACCACTACGCGACCCGGCCCGGTAAGACGCTCGGCGTGGTGACGCTCTCGGTGGCACAGGCCGACGCCGTCGACGACGCCGTACGCCGGGCGATCGCCGAACGACCCGACCTCGAGCACCACCTGGAGAACAACGACCGGCTCGACGGGTTCTTCTGCAAGAGCCTGGAGGCGGTGCAGGGCGACGTCCGCGACGTGATCATCATCTCGATCGGCTACGGCTACGACGAGAACGACAAGATCAGTACGAACTTCGGATCGCTCAACCGCCCGCTGGGCTGGCGCCGGCTCAACGTGGCGATCACCCGCGCCCGCGAGCGGATCGAGGTGGTCTCGTCGATCCGGTCCGGTGACGTCCCCGACATGGGCAACGAGAGCGTACGGCACCTCAAGGCCTACCTCGAGTACGCCGAGCGGTCGGCCGCCACGCTGGGCCGCGAGCTCAGCGACCGCGAGGACGCGTCGCCGTTCGAGGACGCCGTGCTCACCGCCCTGACCACCTGGGGATATCGGGCCCGCCGCCGGGTCGGTGCCGCCGGGCACTGGATCGACCTGGCCGTGCTGCACCCCGACCAGGACGACGACGTGTTCGCGATCGGCATCGAGTTCGACGGCCCCGAATACCAGCACATCCCGTCGGCGCGCGACCGCGACCGGCTGCGCGACGAGGCCCTGCGCGAACTGGGCTGGCACACGCACCGGATCTGGTCGGTGGCCTGGTATCAGAACCCGGCCGAGGAGCAGAACCGGCTGCGCGCGGCGATCGACCGGGCGCTGGCCGACCCGGTCGGCGTCGACCAGCTCGCCGTGCCGGAATGGCCGCCGTACCGGGCCATCTCGGGCGAACTGCTGCCCGCCGACACCACGGTGACCCGATCGGGTGACACCCTTTAGGAGTAATAGCCGGTATTCGCGCATGGTGATCTCTGCGCCGGGTAGGCGTCGCTCACCATGGACGACAATCGTTGGCCGGTCATGCGCGGACGTCATGCCCCCGGCCGTCACGACCCCCGCGACGTCAGCGGGGCCGTCGCGGTGACAGCCGACGCGGACAGCGCCGTCACCGTCGTCACCGTGCACGGGACCTGGGGCACGCCGCTGCGCCGGGAAGCGTTCACCGCCGTCAAGAAGGCGCTCAGTGAGCATCCGGCGGCCCTGGTCGTCGACCTGTGCGACCTGATCGACGCCAAGGCCGCGAGCGCCTCCGCCTGGCTGACCGTGTCCCAGGTCGGCACCACGATGGAACCCGCCGTCCGGGTGGCCGCCTGCCTGCCGCCCGGCGCCCCCCTGACCCGGCGGCTCGGCCGGTTGGGCGCCCCCTACTTCCTGCCCGTCTTCGACAATCTGTCACAGGCCGAAGCGGCGGTCCTGACCGGCGGCCCGCTCGCCGACCGGCTTCGGCTCGAACTGCCGCCGCACCCCGACAGCCCGGCGCTGGCCCGCAACCTGGTCAGCCAGGCCTGCAGCGCGTGGGGGCTGCCCGAAGTGCTCTACCCGGCCCGTCTGGTGATGAGCGAACTCGCGGCCAACGCGGCCGAACACGCGGCCACACCGTTCCACGTGGTCGTGGTCCGGCGAGGCAGCGGCCTGCACTTGATCGTCGCCGATGGCGAGCCGCGGATGCCCCACCTGGTCGACCCGCCCCGCGACCCACCCGGCAACCTGTGGGACGTCCGGGGTCAAGGGCTGCGGACGGTGCAGGCGGCCTCGGCCGGGTGGGGAGCTCTGCCCACCCGGACCGGAAAGATGGTCTGGGCGACCGTGCGGCCCTGAGACCGTCAGCGACCGACGGTGGCCTTCGTCTTCTCCGCCTCGGCCGGGTGCTTGCCGGCCGGCACCGCGGTGGTCGTCTCGGTCGGGACCCCGGTGGTCGTCTCGGCGGGCATCTGGGCCTCCTCGGCCTCACGCACCCGCCGGTAGGGGTCGCCGTAGTCACGCATGGCCCGGCGCGCGAAAGCCTGCTGCTCGGTCGCGACCCGCTCCGAACGCCCGCGGCCGACGAAGCTGACCGCCCAGTGCAGCACCGTGGTGAACCTGTTCTTGAACCCGACCAGGTAGACCACGTGCACCGCCAGCCACATCATCCAGGCGATGAAGCCCGACAGGCGCAACTTGCCGATGCTGGCCACCGCGGAGAACCGCGAAATCGTGGCCATGCTGCCCTTGTCGAAATACTTGAACGGGGCCGGCGCGTCCTTGTGACGCAGCCGCCGCTTGATCACATCGGCCGCGTAGCGCCCGCCCTGAATCGCCACCTGCGCCACGCCGGGCAGCGGGCGGCCGTCGTCACCGGGCAGGTGCATCATGTCGCCCAGCACGAAGATCTCGGGATGACCGGGGACGGTCAAGTCGGGCTGCACCATGACCCGGCCCGCGCGGTCCGTCTCGGCCCCGGCCGACTCGGCGATCTGCTTGGCCAGCGGCGGCGCCTGCACACCGGCCGCCCACACCTTGGTCATCGACGGGATGCGCTGATGCCCGCGCTCCGACTCCACCTCGATGCCGGTCAGGTCGACGTCGACCACCTTGGTGTTCAGCTCCACCTCGACACCCATCAGGTGCAGCTGACGCAGGGCCCGGGTCGACAAGTGGTCGCCGAACGTGTTGAGCACCGCGCCGACCGCGTCGATCAGGATGATCCGGGCCTTGCGCGGGTCGATGTGCTTGTACTGCCCGACCAGGTTGCGGTGGGCCAGCTCGGCGATCTGACCGGCCATCTCCACACCCGTCGGGCCGGCGCCGACCACCACGAACGTCAGCCAGCGCTCCTGCGCCTCCGGGTCCGTCTGCAAGTCGGCGATCTCGAAGGCACCGAAGATCTTGGCCCGCAGCTCGAGCGCGTCGTCGATGCTCTTCATGCCGGGCGCGTAGTCGTTGAAGTGGTCGTTGCCGAAATACGACTGCGAGGCGCCGGCCGCGACGATCAGCGAGTCGTATTCGACCGTGTAGTCGATGCCCGGGCCGGCCACGTCGATGACCTTGCGCTCGGTGTCGACCTGGCGGGCCCAGCCCAGCTTCACGTCGACGTTGTCCTGGCCCTTCAGCACCTCACGGATCGGCGGGGCGATCTCACCCTCGGAGAGGACGCCCGTGGCGACCTGGTAGAGGAGAGGCTGGAAAAGGTGGTAAGCCGTGCCGTTGATGAGCGTGATGTCGACGTTCGCGTTCCGGAGCGCCCTGATGGCGAACAGACCCCCGAAGCCGGCCCCGATGACTGCCACCCGATGCCGCTGCATTACCACTCCCTCGGTGCTCGGTGTCTCGTCTAGTAGAGCACCCTGACCAGGCCAATTATGCCGTGAGTATCGACACTGTGGAGGTCCGCTCGGGGCCTCCCGGCTCCTTGCTTGCCCATCCTGGCTAGGGAAAAACCCGGATGTGGTCATCATGCCCCAGTGCCCGGCGATAACGTGAGCGTTTGGTGGGGTCGGACGGCTCACAGACAGAGCGGGGCCGGGCCCTGAGATGAGGCCCGGCCCGCCCCGAGGGGTCAGGGTGTCCAGCGGATGCCGGGGTTGACGCGGCCGGACCAGTCGAAGACGGCCATGTTGTCCCAGCCGTCGCCGGTGCCGTTGATGTCGGCCGGGTCCCAGCCGTTGCCCTTGATGGCGTACCACGTGGGTTCCCAGTAGAAGACGCCGACCGCGCCGGCGTTGCGGGCCGTGTTCTGGACCCAGGTGAACTGCTGGGCCTGGCCGGCCCACGTGGCGGGGATGTTGTCGCAGAGGACTGTGCCGGGGATGGAGTTGGGCTCGTTGTCGGCGTCGGCCGTCGTGAACTGGTAGGCCGTTTCGGCGATGACCACGGGCTTGCCGTAGCGGGTGCGGGCGTCGGTGATGACGTTGTAGAGGTTGGCCAGCGTGCCGTGCCACATGCAGTAGTAGGACAGCGCGGTCACGTCCCAGGGCACACCTTGAGCTTTGATGCCGTCGTAGAACCAGCGCATGTTGGCCATGCTGTCGGCGTCGGCCACGTGCACCCACACCTGGGTCGCGTTGTTGCATGCTTTGACCGCGTTGTAGCCCTGCTTGAGCAAGGTGGCCAGCGGTGCGAAGTTGTTGTTGACGACCTGGCCGCGGGGCCACAGCATGCCGACGTTGATCTCGTTGCCGACCTGGATGCTGTCCGGTGTGGTGCCCTGGGACTTGAGGGCGGTGCAGACGTCGTACGTGTAGTTGTAGACGTCGGTGCCGAGCTGGCTGAGCGAGTGGGACGACCAAGCGGCCGGGGTGTACTGCTTGCCGGGGTCGGCCCACGTGTCGGAGTAGTGGAAGTCGATCAGCAGTTTGAGGCCCTTGGCTTTGATCGCGCGGGCCTGCTGGAGCACCTTGGCCTTGTTGTTGTAGCCGCTGGCCGGGTTGTTCCAGATGCGCAGCCGGGCGTAGTTGACGCCGACCGATTTGAGGATGTCGTACGGGTCGGCGGCGGTGCCGGAGGCGTTGTAGTACTTGCCGCCGAGGTCGAGCGTGCGTTGCAGCGACGACACGTCGGCGCCGCGCATGGTCAGGGTGGTGGCGGCGCGGGCGGGGGTGGCGGTCAGCGCGGCCGTGGTCACCAGGACGGCGGTGACCAGAGCCGCACGTACGCGGGACGGTTTCATATGGCTCCCTCACAACGGGGGACGTACCGGCGACGGTGGAGACGCCGGGGTGGAGCCGTGAGCGGTGGAGCGGCGCCGGAGCGGGCAGGCTCAGGCGGGGGAGGACTCGCGCACGACGAGCGTCGTGGGCACGGTGATGGAGAGGGGAGTGCGGCCCGCGATCACATCGGTGAGCAGCCGGACCATTTCCTCGCTGACCCGGTCGAGGGGATGACGAACCGTGGTCAGCGGGGGCTCGGTGGTGGCGGCCAGGCCGGAGTCGTCGAACCCGACCACCCGGACGTCGCCGGGCACGTCGCGGCCGGCTTCGCGCAGCACGCGCAGGGCGCCGGCCGCCATCGCGTCGGAGGCGGCGAACACGGCGTCGAGGTCGGGGGAGTGTTCGAGCAGGGTACGCATGGCGGTCGCACCGGATTCGCGGCTCCAGTCGCCGTGCACGATCAGCGCCGGGTCGATGGTCAGACCGTGCGCGATCAGCGCGTCGTGATAGCCCTGGAGCCGGTCGACGCCGCCCGCGGTGTCCTGCGGGCCGGTGATCGTGGCGATCCGGGTGCGGCCCGCCGCGAGCAGGTGGTCGACGGCGGAGCGGCCGCCGTTGCGGTCATCGGCCATCACGGAGCTGATCGCCTGTTCGTAGCCGAGGACCCGCCCGCAGGCCACGATCGGCACTTCGGCCTGGACGAGCTGGCCCAGCAGGGGGTCGCCGGAGTGCGGCGACACCAGCAGCACACCGTCGACGTGGCCGCCGGAGAGGTACGCGATCGTGCGCGCGCGTTCCTCGGGCGTCGACGCGATCATCAGGATCAGGGTGAGTTCGCGGTCGGAGAGGGCCTGGGCCACACCGCGCAGCAACACGGAGAAGTTGGGGTCGGAGAAGAGCAGGTGCTGCGGCTCGGTGAGCAGGAAGGCGATCGACCCCGACTTGCCGGTGGCCAGCGAGCGGGCGTGCGGGTTGGCCGTGTATCCCGTACGCGAAATGGCCTCGCGGACGCTGCGGACGGCCTCGGGGCTCACCCACTCGCGCCCGTTGAGGACGCGGCTGACGGTGGCGTAGGAGACCCCGGCCTCGCGCGCGACGTCGCGGATCGTGGGCCGCTTACGTCCAGGTGAGGACGGGGCTGGCACGTGGGGAAGCATAGAGGTCACATCTTCACCGCGCCCGCACCCAGGTCAACTCGCCAATACCGTTGCATAGTCAGGAACAGCACGACGAGGGGGACGATCGACAGAAACGCGCCCGTGACGACCGACGTGTACATGGCCGGTTGGGTGGCGCCCTGGTTGAGCAGGCCGCTGAGCCCCACCGTGACCGGGAAGAGCTTGTCGTCGCCGAGCATGATGAACGGCAGCATGTAGTTGTTCCAGATGGCCACGAAGGTGAACAGGAAGACCGTCACCAGCCCGCCGCGCATCATCGGCAGCGCGACCCGGAAGAACGCCCGTCCGTCGCCGGCGCCGTCCATCCGGGCCGCCTCCAGCACCTCGCCGGGCACGGTGGCGGCGGCGAAGATCCGGCACAGATAGATCCCGTACGGGGAAATGAAACTCGGCAGAAGCACGGACCAGTACGTGTTGGTCAGGCCCACCTTGGCCAGCAGCAGGTACTGCGGCACGGCCAGGATCACGCCGGGCACGAGCACGCCCGCCAGCACCAGGTTGAACACCGTCCGCTTGCCTCGGAACTCGTACTTGGCCAGGGCGAACCCGGCCATCGCGCTGACCAGCGTGGACACCGCCGCCCCGCCGCCCGCGAAGATCGCCGAGTTGACCATCCAGCGCCAGTAGAGGCCGTCGCGATAGCCGCTCAGGAACGCGATGTTGTCGAACAGGTGGGTGCTGGGCAGGAACGTGAACGTGTTGAAGAGCTCGCTCGCGCTCTTCGTGGAGGCGATCAGCACCCACAGCACGGGCAGCAGGCAGTACGCGGCCCCGAGCAGCAGGAGCACGGTGGCGGTGGGGCTGACCCGGCGCGGCTTGGGCTCCGCGGCCGGCGTCGCCCGCACAGCCGGCGGCGACATGAGCACGGCCATGATCAGTTCTCCTGACTGAAGGCCCGCGAGCCGACGAGCTTGAGGAACCCGTACGAGATGACGAAGGTGGCCACCGCGATCACGACCGACGTCGCGGCCGCGGAGTAGATGTCATTGCGCACGAACGCGTCCCGGTAGACCTTCATCAGCGGCGTCCAGGTGGTCGAGATGGTGTTGCTGAGCGGCCGCAGGGTCATCGGCTCGGCGAAGACCTGCAGCGTGGCGATGAGCGAGAACAGGAACGTCATGATCAGCGACGGGCCGACGATCGGGATCTTGATGCGCAGCGCGATCTGGATGTCGGAGGCGCCGTCGATGCGGGCCGCCTCGAACAGGTCGGTCGGGATGGCCCGCAGCGCGGTGTAGAGCACGATCATGTTGAATCCGGTGCCGCCCCACACGGCGATGTTGGCTACCGCGTAGAGCACCCAGCCCGAGCTCAGCGCGTCCGGTGCGGTGATGCCGACGCGGTCCAGCACGTCGACGATCGGGCTGACCCGGGGCAGGTAGAGAAAGCCCCACAGCAGCGAGGCGATGACGGCCGGCACGGCGTACGGGAGGAAGATCGCGGTCCGGGTGAACGTGCCCACCCGCGTGCGGCCGGCGTCCAGCAGCAGGGCCAGCACGAGCGCCAGGCCCAGCATGACCGGCACCACCACCAGCCCGTACGCCCCCACGCGGAGCACACTGGGCACGAACTCGGGGTCGGTCAGCGACCGGGTGTAGTTGCCGAGCCCGGCCCACACCTCGCTGCGGGCGCCCGCGCCCAGGCCAAGGCCGCTGACCTTGACCCGGCGCAGGCTCAGATAGCCGGCGTAGACGACGGGCGCCGCCAGGAACGCCGCGAACAGCACCAGCGCCGGGGCCAGGAACCCGTACGGCGCGCCTCGGGTTCTCATCCGGCGACGGTGAATCCGGCGTTCTTCAGGTCACCCACCGTGGCCTGCTGGATCGTGTCGAGCGCGGCGCCGAAGCCGGCCGCCTGCTTGCCCTCCGCGGCCTTGCCGAAGGCGTCGTTGTAGGAGCTGTAGGCCACATTGACGTTGGGACCGTACGTGAAGGGCTTGGTGATCTTTCCGGCCTCGGCGGCCAGCGTGTAGAAGTCGGGCTGATTGCTGAAGAACGCGGGTGGCTGGTTCAGCGCGACGCTGGTGGCGTCGGTGGCGGCCGGGTAGACGTTGGCCGTGCCGGCCAGGGCCTTGAGCGCCGCGGGGTCGGTGTTGAGCCACTTCACGAACTCGGCGGCCTGCGCCTTGTGCTTGCTCTGCGAGGTGACGCTGGTGGCCGAGCCGCCCCAGTTGCCGTTGGCGGGGGCCGCGGCGTCCCAGTTGGGCAGCAGCGCGGTCTTCCACTTGCCCTTGGTCGAGGCGGCATTGCCCTCCAGCACGCCCGGGCCCCACACCGCTCCGAGCCAGCCCACCTGGGTGCCGTCGTTCAGGGCGGCGTTCCACTCGGGCGTGTACATCGGCTTGTTGTCGATCACGCCCTCCTGCACCAGGCCACCCCAGTAGTCGGCGACCTTCTTGGTGGCCGGGTCGTTGATCGCGACCGTCCACGACTCGCCCTGCACGCCCCACCACGACGCGCCGGCCTGCTGCGAGAGACCGGCGAACCAGCCGGGGTCGTTGGAGGAGAAGGTGCCCAGATACTGCTTCGGATCGGCCTGGTGGATCTTGCGAGCGGCCGCCGCGTACTCGTCCCAGGTCTTCGGCACCGCCACGCCGGCCTTGTCGAACACGTCGGAGCGGTAGAAGAACATCATCGGGCCCGAGTCCTGCGGGACGCCGTAGAGGGCCTCGCCGCCGAGCGTGACCGAGTTCCAGGCCGACTCACCGAACTTGGCCTTGAGGTCGCCCGCCTCTTTGGCGATGTCGGCCACGGCGTCGGCCGCCACCAGCGTCGGGATCTTCTGATATTCGGCCTGCATGACGTCGGGCGCGCCGCTGCCCGCCTTGATCGCGGTGAGCAGCTTGGCCACGGCCGCGTCGCCGCCGTCCTGCTTGTTGACGGTCACCTGGATGTTCGGGTGCGTGGCGTTCCAGCCCTGAACGACCTTGTCCATGTTCGGCGCCCAGCTCCAATAGGTGAGCGCGACCTTCTCGTTGGGATCGGCGGCCGGGGCGTCGTCGGAGTCGTCGCCGGAGCTGCACGCGGTGGCCGTCAAAAGCAGCGCCGCGGCGAACACCGAAGCGAGTGTCTTCTTCATCGTTGCTCCTCGATCGATGGGGCCGCGGAGGCGCGCGGCGCAGTCACTGCCGGGGAGAGACGTGCGTCACCGAACAGGACCTGTGACCGGTTACAGTGATCCTCGCTTTCATGATTGTCAAGACCTTGCTTCTGGCCCGTTACAGCGCGGTATCGTGCGTGCTCGGCAGGCTGTGACCGGTTACAGGTTCTGGGGGACCCATGTTGTTCGTCGCGCACCACCCGTGGTCCGAGCCGCCGCTGCACCCTCGGATGAGCAACGACGAGGACGTGCGCCCGGGCGTCTCGCTGAACAGCCGGCACCTGTCGCTGGACGGCCGGCCGGTCGTGCCGGTCTCGGGCGAACTGCACTACAGCCGCGTGCCCCGGCACCGGTGGGCCGAGCGGCTGCGGCAGATGCGCGCGGGCGGGATCACCGTCGTCTCCAGCTACGTGTTCTGGCTGCACCACGTCGCGCGCCGCGGCGAACCGCGCTTCGACGGCAACCTCGACGTGGCCGCGTTCCTGGACGAGGTGCGGGCGGCCGGGCTGCACATGATGCTGCGGATCGGACCGTGGTGCCACGGCGAGAGCCGCAACGGCGGGTTCCCCGACTGGGTGCAGCGGTCGCCGGTCGCGCACCGCACCGACGACCCGGACTACCTGGAGCTGGTCGAGGAGTGGTTCGGCCAGCTAGCCGGGCAGGTAGGAGGGGCGGAGCTGCTCGGGATCCAGGTCGAGAACGAGCTCTACGACCAGCCCGGTCACCTCGTCACGCTCAAGCGGCTGGCCCGGGCGGCCGGGATGACGGCGCCGCTGTGGACGGCCACCGCGTGGGGCGGCGCCGACCTGCCCGAGGACGAGGTGCTGCCGCTCTACGGCGGTTACGGCGACGGATTCTGGGTCGACGCGGACGCGCCCTGGGACCCGACGTTCCGCGACCACTACTTCTACTCGCACGTCTGGGACGACCCGGGCATCGGTGCCGACCTGCGGCGCATGCACGAGGCCAAACTGAGCACCCCGCAACCCCGCACTCCGTCGCCGCTGTTCCCCCCGGCGACCTGCGAGCTGGGCGGGGGCATGGCGACCGCCTACCACCGCCGGCCCTGGCCGGACGCGCTCGACGTGGCCGCCATCGCACACGGCAAAATCGGCAACGGATCGGCCTGGCAGGGCTATTACATGTACGCCGGGGGCACCAATCCGCCCGGCGCTCAGGAATCGCACGCCACCGGCTATCCGAACGACATGCCCCCGCTCGGTTACGACTTCCACGCACCGATCGGGGAATCCGGTCTGCTCGCGGCCAGCCATCGCGAACTACGGCGGCAGCACGCCTTTCTGGCCGCGTTCGGGGCCCGGCTGGCGGACATGCCGTCAACCCTTCCCCCCGTACGGCCGGAGGGTGTCGACGACTCCTCGACAATGCGCTACGCGTTGCGCAGCGACGGCTCCGGCGGTTTCCTTTTCCTCACCTGGCACCAGCCGCACTTCCCGCTGCCCCCGTACGAAGGGGCGCAGTTCCGGGTGGAAATGGGGCGGCACGAAGTGACGGTTCCGGCCGCCCCGGTCGACATTCCGGCCGGCACGCTGGCCTGCTGGCCGCTGCGGTTGCCGGTCGGCGACGCGGTGCTGGACTGGGCCACCGCGTCGGCCCTGACCGTGCTGCCCGGCCCCACCCCGACGCTGGTGCTCGTCGCCGCCGAAGGTGTCGACGTCACGTATGCGGTCGACGGTGTCGTTTCCGCGGTCGAGCCCGGCCGTTCGCCGGTTCGGCTCGGCGCCTTCGACCTGCTGGTACTGCCGCCGTCCGCGCCCGTCTGGGTCGACGAGGACGGGCCGCGGCGCCGGCTGCTGCTTTCCGGCGACGAATTGCGGTGGGGCCCCGACGGCCTGATCGAAGTGGTCGCGATCGAACCGCCCTCGGTGCACGTTTACGACCCGGGCGCGGGTGCCTTCGCGCCGCTCCCGCTCGACGGCGACCGATCCGGGTTCACGGCCGCGGTGACCCCCGAGCCCGTACGGCCGGCGGCCGCAACCGTTCCGGTGGCGTACGGGAAATACGACGGCCGGCAATCCGCGCCCGCGCCGGAAACGTTCGACGAAATGGCCGCGGTGCACCGGCTGACCATTCCGCCGATCCCCTCGGGCGTGGACGCGTTCCTGCGTATCGACTGGGCGGGCGACGTCGGGCAGCTGCGTGTCGACGGGCGCCCCGTCACCGACCGCTTCTGGGACGGCTCGGCCTGGACGGTGAACCTGCGCGACACGGGCTGGCTCCCCGGTGCCGACCTGACCCTGCACCTGCTGCCGCTCGCGGCCGGCTCGACCGTGTCGCTGCCCCCCGGCGCCCGCGAGCGGCTGCTCGCCGCGGACGGGCAGCAGCTACTGGCCCTCGACGGCGTACGGGTGCTGGGCCGGGCGACGTGGCGCGAGATCGTTTAGCGGCCCCGGGCTGTCGCGGCGCAGCACCTGCAGCAGCTCCTCGTACGGGCCGATCAGGAAAGCCCGGTCGCCCGCGCCGAACCGGGTGTCGCGGCGCGGCGGGTGCTCCAGAGTGCCGTCACCCTCGGCTCGGCTGATCGCGACCACCCGCGTACGGGAGGAAAGGTCCTGCATGGCCAACCCGTCCAGCCCGCCCCCACGCGCGACCGTCAACCGGCCCACCAGCATGAGCTGCGAACTGACGTAGAACGTGGCGATCACGTCGAGACCGAGCGCGGCCCCCACGAACCAGGGCGCGGCCAAGGCGGCCGTCGAACGGGCCAGGCCCAAGCCGAAATGGCGCTCCACGGTGGCGGCCAGGCTGCGGTCGAACAGGCGCAGCACCACCGGCACGTCCACGCTCTCGCCCAGCTGGTCGCGGATGGCCAGGCCGGTCTCCAAGTTGACCAGGTCGTCGCTGGTCAGCACAGCGACGGCGCGGGCCTCGGCCACCTGCACGCGGTCAAGGGTGCGGGGCAGGGTGGCGTCGGCGAAAATCACCGGGATCCCGCGGTCGCGCACCTGATCGGCGTACCGGTTGTGCTCGTCGTGCTCGATGACGACCACGTCCAGACCCGCGTCGGCCAGGCGTTCCACCACCCGCACGCCCACCGAGCCGAGCCCGGCCACCACGACGTGCCCCGTCAACTGGGTCAGCCGGCGCCGGCCCAGCGCCTCCTGCAGACGGATCGAGACCAGCGTGTTCGTCAACAGGGCGTAGAACGACGTGGCCAGCAGAACACCCAAGATCATCAGGGCGATCGCGAAACCCCGCAACCACGACGGCTGCTCCCGGAAGTAGAAATCACCGAACCCCACGGTCGCGATCGTCTCCACAGCGAAATACGCCGCGTCGAGAACTGTCATGCGGGTGCCGTCCGGTTCCCGGTAACCCAGCCGGAGCACCACCATCGCCGAGACCAGCAGCAGAAACAAGGCCAGCAAGGTGTACGCCAGGCGGCGGTCGACGGCGGCCAGCACGGTCTGCACGAGGTGCAGCTTGCCGCTGGGCTTCCGCGCCACAACCGGTGCGGTGTCACTGCTCAAACCGGCCGCCGCCAGCTCGGCCGGAGTGCCCAGCAGCGTCACCACATCACCCGGGCTCACCTCGTGGTCGCGGCCCGGGCACACCACCATGCCGTCGCGCCCCGTCACGGCCAGCGGAGCCAAAGCGCCGTACCACGACCGCAGCGGACCGTGCCCGTCCGCGGTCGTCTGCACCGCGACGAACCGGGTGCCGTCCAGATCCAGCTCATGCGTGCCGCTGCGCAGACACGCCTCCACGAGCGACGGCGCCGACAACCCGGCCACGTCGAGCACCGACACCGACAACGCCGACAAGGCCCGCCCCACCGCGGCATTCCGCAGCTGCACGACCACCCGGATGTCCGGCCGGTTCTCCCGCGTCAACAGAGCGGCCTCGATGGTGTGCAGATCATCGGCCAGCACACAGATGACGGCGGCCGCGCCCGGCAGCCCCGCCTCACCCAACGTCTCGATCAGCCGCGGGCTGCCCACCACAACCGGGACACCCCACCCCCGCACCACCCGAACCAGCCGCGGATCGGCGTCGTCCTCCACGACCACCACGGCCACGCCGGCCAGGTGGAGCTGCTCGACTGTGCGCAGGCCCACGTCGTCGAGCCCGCAGACGATGATGTGACCCCGCCAGCCCGCACAACTGCCGTCCATCCGAGCAGGCTAACCGGGGCACGGCCGGCTCGCCGCCGCTTCGAGCCGCTGGGTTGCCGCCGCTCCGGCCCCCTCGTTGCCGACCCGACCCACTGGGGGTGTCTGCTCGGCCGGCTCGCGTCGGTCGGCCGGTCCAAGCCGCACACGGCGTGACCGTATTTGCTCGCCCGTCCGCTCTTCGCTCGCCGGCCGTGATGCTTGCTGGGCCGCGCAGCTTGTGGGGCCGCGTTGCTTGCTGGGCCACGTTGCTTGCCCGGCTGGTCTGGCGTGCTCGGCTTGCTTGTCCGTGTTCGCCCGGCTGGTCTGGCGTGCTCGGCTTGCTTGTCCGTGTTCGCCCGGCTGGTCTGGCGTGCTCGGCTTGCTTGTCCGTGTTCGCCCGGCTGGTCTGGCGTGCTCGGCTTGCTTGTCCGTGCTTGCCCGGCTGGTCTGGCGTGCTCGGCTTGCTTGTCCGTGCTTGCCCGGCTGGTCTGGCGTGCTCGGCTCGCTTGTCCGTGTTCGCCCGGCTCGTCGTCGCTTCGGCCGGCCGGCCGTCGGCCAGGTCGGCTGGTCGTCGGTTCTGCAGCCGAGCGTCGGCGGGAGCCCTCGCCGGCGCCCGGCCTCTGCAATCTGCCACCACGCATACATGATGGTCAATAAGCTGCCTGTGCAGGTTTGTTGCAGCCCAAGTTATCCACAATCCGGCTTCGTCCACAGGCCGGCCGCCGCTCGCCCGCGAAGATCGGCTCCGCTCTCTAGAATGGCCGAGGGCGGGGGTCCCCCGGTAGGGCGGGCCCCTGTGGAGATCACGTTACGCATACTGGGCCGATCGGCATTGACAGGCTTACGGGTGTGGCTGTTCCGACGTGCTGGGCGTGGCTTCGCGTTCCCGATCCTTGTTCCGGCTCTGGCCGCAGGTAGGGCAGCAGCGTTCGTCGTTGCGGCCGTGCCGCGCCCCCGCGTCGTCCGCCCGCTCGTCCCGCTCCGCCCTGTCCCGGCTCGGCTCGCCCTGGTTCCGCAGGCCCCGGTTCTGCTCCCCCTGGTTCCGCAGGCCCTGGTTGTGCTCGCCCTCGTTCCGAGAGCCCCGGTTCCGCCCGCCCCCGTTCCGCTCGTTCCGCTTCTGTTCGTACATGGCGACGTCCGCCCGGTGCAGCAGCTCATCCACGTCCAGGCTGCCCGGTGCACTGACCGCGACCCCGATGCTGGCCGAGGCGGTCACCGGCCGGTCCCCGATGACGAACGGCCCGGCGATCGCCGCACTGATCCGGCCGGCCACCGCCGCAGCGCCCGCCCGGTCGGTGACTGAGCGCACGAGCACCGCGAATTCGTCCCCGCCGAGCCGTCCGACCACGTCGTCCGGGCGTACGGAGGAACGCATCGCGTCGGCCACGGCGACCAGCAAATCGTCGCCCGCCTGGTGGCCGAGGGTGTCGTTGACCTGTTTGAAGCCGTTGAGGTCGATCAGCAGCACGGCGGTGCGGGCGTTGCGGCGCAGCGAACGGGCCAGTTCGTCGTGCAGCCGGGCCCGGTTGGCCAGGCCGGTGAGCACGTCGGTCTCGGCCGCCTCGGTGATCTCGGACTGCACGAGCACCTGCCGCAGCACGACCAGCCCGGTGATGGCCATGCTGCCCAGCACCAGACCCGGCCAGGGGAACGCGCTGCCTTCACGCACGGCCGCGATCGCCATCAGCAGATACCCGACCCCGATTCCCCCGTACGGGATCTTGGCGGCGGCGCCCCGTTGGCGGGTGTCACGGTTCTCGGCGGGGTGGGCCACTTGCCGCCACAGCTCGATCGCGCCGCAGGCCAGCAGGAAATGCGTAGTGAGCCAGCACAGGAACGAGAACGTCGAGCGTTCCACCACGGCGGTGTGCGCCTGCGCGTACCCGATGTACGAGTCGCCGATGAGCAGTGCGAACACCGCCCCGCCGAGCATGGTGAACGTGCGGCGGGAGATGTGCCGGGTGCCACGTATCAGCACCCGGGCCAGTCCGAACAGCGCGAGCAGATCGACCACGGGATAACAGGCCGCGGCCAGTACGATCGGCCACGACCGGCTGCCGAGCAGCGCCGGGCCGATCACCAGGTACCACAGCACCATCGACGCGCCGACGGCCACCGTGCCCGCGTCGAGCAGCGTCTTCCAACGTTCGCGGGTGGTCATCCGGCGTACCGGCACCGTCATCAGCGCCACGAACAGGATGACTGTGACGAGCAGGTGCACGGCGTCGCCGACCTGCGGGAAAGCTTTGGTGCCGGTGATCAGGAAGATCAGCGTGACGGTGGCGGTGAGCGCGAGGACGGCCGTGAGGACCTGGGCGAACCGGCGGATGGCGGGGTCGAGCCCGGGGTGGCGGCAGGCGCGGATCCCGTACGGGACCATGACCAGGTCGAACCAGAGCATCGCGGGCCCGGCGATTTTCTCGGCGGGTGCGAGGCCGGTGGCCGCCCCGCCCAGGACGAGCGCCACCGTCACGGCGTAGACCGTGTACTGCGCCGGCAGCATTGTGCTCTTGGCCAACGGGATCCTCCCCTCACCTGTTCGTCGGTTCCGTACGGGAACTGACCGGTTGTGGGAGATGGCTGCCGTCGGACTTGTGGCCGTTCGGACGGTGACGAGCGGGCGAGGCTCCGGCTGGTGATCGTGCTGGAGCCCCGCCCGGCAGCCGCCTAGATGCCGTTGCTGATGTCGATCATGTGCTGGCGCGGGACCACCTTGACCCGCTTGCGGCCGTGCGGGGCGCCGAGACCGATCTCGTGCTCGTCCAGGCGCTTCCAGCCGTCCCAGGTCGTGTAGCCGACGCCCCGGCGGTCCAGGTAGGGGAGCACGTCGTCGCGGGTCGCCGCGGGCAGGTTCGCGACGTCCTCCAGGAGGCTGGCTACGGTCTCGCTGGCGTCCTTCTTGGTGTGCCCGATCAGGCCGACCGGGCCGCGCTTGATCCAGCCGGTGGCGTACAGGCCCGGGACGCGGTTGCCGTCGAGGTCGAGCACGCGGCCCGCGTCGTGCGGGATCGTGCCGGTGGCGTGGTCGAACGGCAGGTCGGCGATCGGCTTGCTGAGGTAGCCGATGGCGCGGTACACCGCCTGCACGTCCCAGTCGGTGAACTCGCCGGTGCCGCGGACGTTGCCGTCGCCGGTCAGCTCCTGCGTCTCGGTGCGCAGCGCCGTCACGCCGGTCTCGGGGGAGCCGACGATCTCGGCCGGGGCCTGCAGGAAGTGCAGGTGCAGCCGGCGCGGCCGGTCCCGCGGGTCGCGGGCGCACCAGTTCTGCAGCACGTCGACGCACATCTTGAGCGAACGCTTGGCCCGGATCGCGGCCAGGCTGCCCTCGTCGAACTCCATGCCTTCCGGGTGCACGATCACCTCGACGTTGGGCGACTCGTCGAGTTCGCGCAGCTCCATCGGGGTGAACTTGACCTGGCCGGGGCCGCGCCGCGAGAACAGGTGGACGTCGGTCACGGGGCTGGCCAGCAGTCCCTGGTACACGTTTTCGGGGATTTCGGTCTCGAGCAGTTCGTCGGCCGTCTTGGCCAGCACCCGGGCCACGTCGACGGCGACGTTGCCGGCCCCGATCACGGCCACCTTGGTCGCGGTCAACGGCCATTCCCGCGGTACGTCCGGGTGGCCGTCGTACCAGGAGACGAAGTCGGCACCGCCGAAACTGCCCGGCAGGTCGATCCCGGGGATGTCCAGCTCGCGGTCCTTGTCGGCCCCGGTCGCGATGATCGTGGCGTCGTAGAACTGCTCGAGTTCCTCCGGCTTGACGTCCACGCCGTAGTCGATGTTGCCGATGAACCGGATCCGCGGGCTCTCCAGCACGTTGTGCAAAGCCACGATGATCTCTTTGATCCGCGGGTGGTCCGGCGCCACGCCGTATCGGATCAACCCGTACGGGGTGGGCAGCCGGTCGAGGATGTCGACCGTGGCGTTCGGGGCGGCCTTGGTGAGAATGTCGGCCGCGTAGATGCCGGCCGGACCGGCGCCCACGACGGCAACCCTGAGAGGGCGATCCATGTATGCGTTTCCTTAGCTCTTCGTCACCAGCGGACGGGACGTCGTTGCCCCGAAAACTTAGGCGAGCCTAACCTAGAACCTCAACCTAACTTCAGGTCAACACAAGATCCAATGACACGCGTCACGTTTTGTGGCCGGCGCGCCGTATCGTGCAGTTCGTGAGCGCCGCCGTCCCCGCCCCCAGTGACTCCCGGGCAGTGCTGGTCGGGGTCGACGCGTACGAGGGAGGTCCAGCCTGGTCCCTCGCCGGTCCGGTCGACGACGCCGTACGCTTCGCCGAGTTCTTCGTCACACACGGAGTCCCGGCCGAGCAGGTCACGGTGCTGGCGTCACCCATGCCCGCGCCCGACGTGCTGCCCGCCGGCGTCGACTGCCGGCCCGCCGACAGTTCGACGGTGCGCCAGGTCTTCATTCGTGAGTTGTCCACCAGCCCGCAAAGCACCCTGTACGTCCTCTGGGGTGGCCACGGCTACGTCGACCTCGACCGCCGTCGCCGCGTCTTCTATCCCGACGCCACCGAACAGGATCCCGTCGACCTGGACCTCGACTCGCTGCTGCGCCGCTTCGGCACCGACCGGGTGCCGGGCCTGAACCGGCAGGTGTGGCTGATCGACGTCTGCCAGGTGCACGGCCCGGGCACCTCGGCCCGCGTCGACGGCCACGAAACCTTCGCCGCCGGCGAACCCGTTCCCGGCCGTGCCCAAGACGTCTACCTCGCGGCCGGTTTCGGCCAGCCCGCCGCCAACCTGAGCCGCCGCCGCGCCGGCCTGTTCAGCCGCGAGGTACTGAGCCTGCTCACCGAGCACGGCCTTGCCCTGCTGGCCGACCCGCCGGCCCTGACCGGCGCCCTGCAGGCCCGCTTCGCGGCGATGCGCGCCACCGGCTCACTCCGGCAGACCCCCACCTACCTGTGGTTCCGCGACGCGCTGGGCAACGAGGGGCAGGTGTTGCGCCGCGCGGCGGCGGTGCCGGCCCCGTCGCCGGCGCACGTCGCACCGGCCCGGCTGAAGCCCGTGGTGGACGCCTTGACCGAGATCGAGGAGTTCCGCCGCCCCAACGACCGCGAGGAGATCCTGATGCTCCTGCGGGGCTCGGTCTACGGTCAGATTCGGCGCAACCCGGCTGCCCGCCCCGACGCGGCCGCGATTGTGCGCACGTGCCTGAACTGGCCGGGCGCCCTGTCCGAACTGGTCGAGGCGGTGCGCTTCTTCGCCGGGGACGAGGCGACGGCCCGTTTCGAGGCGGCCGCGAATCGGCTCCAGCAATAGACGAAATGCTATGTGATTCCGGGTTGCTCCGTGTAACGCTTCCGTTGCGCTGAGGGGTAGGCGATGATGGCTATCGACATCTCTGTCCTGGAGGCAACCGCGGATGGATGAAAACTCGGCCGGAATCGAGTCCGAGCTGATCGATCTCTCGACGGAGAACGTGGCGACCCTGCGCTCCGCCGAACTCTCCGGCATCGCCGCCGCCATCACGCGGGTGAGGGAGCGGATCGGCGACTCGGAAAGCAGCATCAGCGGCTACAACCCGTCGTTCACGGATCAGCCGGGCAAGCCGAGCCCGGACGCGGAAGACGCCTGCCCTTGACCGGGGTTGACGGGGGACGTAAACACCACATCGACCTGGAACAGTTCCGGATTCTGGCCGGCGGAGGCGGCGATGAGCGCGCCGTCGGGCCGCTGTCGGCGACCGAGCGCAGTTGGCGTCTGACTGCCTTGCTCACGCTCCTGGAGTCGTGCCGGGCCGTGGCCGCGGTGACGGGGCCGCTCGCCCCGATCGATTCGGTATGGGATCTCCTCCTTCAGGCCTACCGGGCCGAGCCCGCGGCGGTCGAGGACGTGTTGGCTCAGCCACAGGTCGGACTGTGGGCCGCGTACACCGTCCGCCGGATGGGGGCCCGGGCGCCTGAGGTCATGTGGCCGGAAATCGGTTACCTGCACGGCATCGTAGCGGCATGCGCGTTCCGGGCCGGGGTGCCGTACGAACTGAATCTTCCCGTGCGCTTCGGCGTCGCTGTCCTGCCCACCGTGGGCACCGCCGACTTCCCGGACGGCACGACGCAGACCCAGGCGGTCTTCGACGGCTGCGTACTGACCCTCAGCGCGGGGCCGGTAGTCGTCACGGCCGGACCGGAAGATCCACGTTGGCACGAGCCGATACAGCTCGAGGTCGAGGCCGGGGGTCAGAGCATCCGAGTGACCCTGCTGGACCGGGACACCTTTCGTGATCTCCGAAAACCTGAACCGCCCTTGCCGCTCTCTGTGTCTGACGTCGACCGCTGGCGCGAGCTGCTCGGTGAGGCGTGGAAGATACTGGTCCGAGAGCTGCCGGAGCGAGCAGCGGGGATAGCGTCGAGTCTGCGCACGCTGACGCCGGTGCCCCGGCAGCAGCCGTACCGACCGCAGTCCGCCACAGCCGCCGAGGCGTACGGCGGAATCCTGCTGTCCGAGCCGGACGATGCCACCCAGCTCGCGATGACCCTTGTTCATGAGGGACAGCACCTGAAGCTGGGTGCTCTCCTGCACATGTTCACCCTGCTCGAGCGTGGACCGGCGGTTCGCTATTACGCGCCCTGGCGCGACGATCCTCGCCCGCTCGAGGGCTTGTTACAGGGGGTGTACGCCTTCGCCGGCATCGCGGACTTCTGGCGGGTCCACCGCCGGCACGCCGTCGCCGCGGAGAAGCTGCTGGCCGAGTTCGAGTTCGCATTGTGGCGGCGCCAGGCGTACGGAGCGGTCCAAGTGCTGTCCGGCAGTGGCCGGCTGACCGAGATCGGCCAGATGTTCGTCACCCTGCTGCACGACCGGTTGGCGTCCTGGCAGGACGACCCCGTGTCGCCCCGCACAGCAGAACTGGCCGAGGACATGGCGCTCGATCATCATGCCCTCTGGCGGACGTACTGCATGCAAGTGGACAAGTCGCTCGGTGAAGCTTTGGCCGCAGCTTACCGGAGCGGCGACCCGATTCCGGCCTCCATGCTGTCGGACGACGACCGGCGGGTGATGCCGTTTCCGGCGGAAGGCCTGCTCGACGGCCGGGCAGTGTTGGTCCGGCACGCGCTCGCGGGGACGGATCCGGCCGCCGTGCATGCCGCCAGGGGCAATCCGTCCGATGTCGAGTTGGTCGCCGGCCGCACCGAGTCGGCCCGCGAGTGCTACTTGCGTGATGTGGAACGGAACGCCGGAGACTCGCGTGCTTGGGTGGGCCTGGGACTGACCCTGGACCGGAAATCTGATCCAGGGGCGTGGGCGCTCCTCGGTCGCCCGGAACTGGTGATGGCCATGGCCACGGCCGGTGGCCGGGCGGATCCGCTGGCGGCGGCCCGCTGGCTCGGCCACCAATTGGGCGGTGAACAGTTGGGTGCGCCCCGGCCGGCGGGTTGGCGTCTGGCCTGACCCGCCGACCGGGTGCACCGATCCGTTACAACGGCAGCGGGTCGATGTCGCAGTTGGCTCGGACGCCGGCCGCGGCCGCGGCGGTGGCCGGGTGGTCCTCGCCCAGGCCGGCCCGGAACTTTTCGATCATCTCGGAGAAGAGGCTGCTCGCCTCGGAGTCGCGGCCCAGCCCGCGAAGGTCCATAGCCAGGTTGACGCCACACGCCAGCGTCGTGGGATGCCCCACGCCGAGAAGGTCGACGCACTGGGCGAAGCTCTCCGTGTCGAGCTTTTGCGCGCCCTCGAAGTCCCCCAGTTCGTAGAGGTCGCTGGCCAGATTGATGCGAGCCGAGATCACCAGGGCGTGCGAGTTCGTCAGGCGTTCCTTGAGTTCTTGCAGTGCCTGCTCGTCGAGGGCCCGGGCGGCGTCGTACTGGCCGAGCAAGCGCAACGTCACGGCCAGGTCCGACTTGGCGCCGGCAGTATGGGGATGGGTCTCGCCGTACAACTCGCGCAGGCCCGCGACGGCAGCTTCGCCCGCTTCCCGCGCGGCGGCCAGGTCGCCGGTCACCCGCTGGTCGATGGAGACGGTGAGCAGTGCGAGCACCGTTTCCGGGCTGTTGTCCCCGTACCGGCTGCGGTAGCGACGGAGAACCTCGCTGGACAACTCCAGGGCCGCCGTCAACTGGCCCGCCTTGCGCCGGAAGCTGGCCAGGAAGTGGCTCTGGCGAAGCACATCCGGATGGTCCTCGAACTTGAGCACCCGCCGGGCGTCGGCGACCACAGTCTCCTGGTTGCGGTGCGCGGCGACGTAGTCGCCGAGTTCTCGCCGGTCGAGGTTGATGCCCCCGGCCGTGGGAATGCTCTCCGAGTGGTCGGTTCCGTAGATCTGAACGAGCCGGGCGTACGTGTTCTCGTCCAGTTGCAGCGCCCGGCCGAAAAGGCCGGACAGCCGCATGCTGACCGCGAGGTTGTGCGCGGCTCGCAGAGTGAACGGCCAGCTCTCGCCGAACTTCGCGTTCGAGCGCTCATACACTGTCAGCGACAGTTCGAGAGCACCGGCGAAGTCACCCGCGACGCGGTGATCGGCGGCGACCGCACCGATCACGTTGAGCGTTTCCTCTTGATCGTCGCCCAGATTCTGCCGGTAGAGCTCCAGCGTCCTCGCGTTCAGGGCGGCGGCCTCGGCATAGCTGCCGTTGACGAAGTGCATCGACCCCAGCCAGTGCGCCATCCGCAGGCTGTCCGGATGCGTCTCGTCCCCCATTTCGATCAGGGCGTCGTACGCGCGCTGGGCCAGGTTGCGGGCCTCTGCGTGGTCGCCCCACCGCCACAGGTACCGGGACTCGTTCAAGATGGTGTCGCGAACCAGCTCATCCCGGCAACGTTCCGCACGAGAGGCGATGATGTGCGGGTAGAGCTCCGCGTAACGTCCCCAGTGCAGGGAGTCGTCCGGCTGGTCCGGGTCGTTGCCGGCCAGCAGCACGTGCGCACCGTGGCGCATGGCCTCCCGGGTTTCCGGGTCCATCTGGTGGATCAGGACCCTTTGCACCAGGCGGTGCATCTGTAAGGAGTTGGTGCGGTAGTCGATACGGGCCAGAGCCAGCTTGCCGATCGTGCCGATGGCCTGGTTGAGACCCGCGGTGTTCCGCATCAAGGGGTCAAGATCAGGGTGGATGCGCAGGCTCCGGGGCTTGGACAGCAGAACTTTGCCGATCGGCTCGGGCGCGAAGAACGCACACAGCTGAAGCAGCCGGAGCGTCGACGGTTCCAGATCACGCAGACCACTGAGCGAGATGTTCCATACCGCGGCGACGTGTTCCGGATAGTCCTGCTCGCTGACCGCGGCGTCCTCGTCGAGCTCGGGCTGGCTGCGCTCCAGCTGCGAGAGGTACTCGTCGGCCGTCATCTTCATCTCGCTGCGCCAGGCCGCGGCGGCCTCGATCGCCAGGGGCAGGTCACCCAGCCGCTCGGCCAGGCGGTCGGCGTCGCTGATGGCGAGTCGCGGGTCGCGGCGCCGCATCAGCTCGATGCTTTCCTGCCGGTCGAAGACGTCCACCGCCAGGGTGTTGGCGATGCCGCCCCAACTGGCGTTGCGGGACGTGACGACGATGCTGCCCGGACCTCCCTTGGGGAAGAACCGCTCGACGTCCTCCGGGTCCTCCGCGTTGTCGAAGACCAGCAGCCAGTTGAGGAACGGGCGGCCGACGCGCAGCGCCTCGAGCACGGCCGGCACTGCGGTGTTGGCCGTCGACTGCACCGGCAGGTTCAGCCGCCCGGCCAGCTCGGTCAGCGAGTTCTGAATCTGGGCCGGCCGTTCGGCGGGGATCCACCAGATCAGATCGAAGTCCTGCTGATGGAGGTAGACGTATTCGATGACCAGCTGTGACTTGCCCACGCCGCCCGCACCGTGCAGGGCCTCGGGCAGAACCGCGGTGGTGCCTGCGCGGAGCCGCTGATGCAACGCGTCGAGGAGGTCACGTCGGCCCGTGAACGTCGGGTTGCGCATGGGCAGGTTACCGACGACGGCCGGCAGGCGGATGTCGCGCCGCTGTGTCGTCCGCGACCCGTCGGTGATCGTGGGCACGGTGCTGTCCTCCCGCTCATGTCCGTAACTCTGCCCTGCGGTGCCGATCGGGTTCGGCGAACCCTGAGAGGGAATTGTCTCAGACATTACGGACTCCATGCGCGAAGAGGGCAAAACGAGGGGGGTCCGGCGCGCCTGCATGGGGACAGGGCTGCCGATTTTGCGGCTCAACTGCTGTGCGGCGTTCAGATTTGGCCCGCCGAGCGCGACATGGACGGCGAGCTCGACCTTGAGATAGGGCAGGGCGGCGTGGTTGACCGTCTGATAAGCGGCTCGGCGCGGCTCCCGGACCCGCAAGGTCAAATTGCGGACCGCCTCGACGTCGCGCTCGAGCTCATGCTCGACGACGTGCTGCACCTCGATCGTGCGGTCGCGATAAGCGAGCGAGAGCAACTGCTCCCGTACGCCGTACACGAACTCGTACACGATGTCCGTGTCGCTGTCGCGTCGTCCGTGCTTCGGCGGAAGCAGAAGATTGCTCGTCAGCACCTCGGTCAGATGAACCGGCCCGGATCGGAGCGCCGTGCGTTGCAAGGCCCGCATGGCGCGGACGTTCAGCGGGGCCGCGGCAAGCCGGGTCGCCAACGCGAATGCCTGGGGGGAAGCAGTCGTGCGGAACCGGGCCACCAGCATCGCGGCGCTCAGCGGCCGGCCGGCCGGACGAGTGTCGCCATCGGATGACAGCAGCAGCGCGGGCGTGGTGACGGGACTGCGAGCCGACCGATCGAGAAGCCGGGCCCATTGGGTGAGCCACTCCCGGCCACGCTCCAGGATCGGCACGGCCGTCCGCGTCGAGTCCCGCTGCTTCTCCTCGGCGGAGCGCAGGTCGAGGCCGGAGACGTGCCACGGCGTCGCGGCGGTCGGCCCCGGAGGATCGCCCGGCGTCCAGGTGGCATCGGTGATCCGCAAGTCACGGTCTCGCCAATGCTGTTGCGGAAGGAGATTGACGATGGCTGTCAGGCCGTCGTGCGCCCAGCCGATGATCAGTTGCCGGAGCGGTGGCAGCAGGCGGCCCGGAGTCACCAGGAAAATCGCCCGCGGTGGCGAACCGGGCGCGGAGAGGTCCTCAGAACCGTCGGGCGTGGCCAGACGGCCGCCGGGAGTGAAGGCCAGCGATCGTTTCTCGACTGAGGAGAAGACATTCAGATCCCGTACGGACTGCTCGAGCTCGTCGATCTCGGTGGACCAGAACTCCAGGGCGGGATCGTCGTCGAGCACAACGAACGCCGCGGGCCGGATCGGCGAGGACGCCGGTTGGCCGGGCGCCGGCGGGGCAACCCCTGGGGGCGGTTCGTCCATCATGAAGGAATCGCCGCCCGTGCGGATCGGGCCGACCGGAGACGTGCGGTCGTGCCGTCGCTGAGCACAAGGGATCCAGCGACGGTGCCGCGTGCCGCCCGGTGACCGTTCCCGCTCATGCGTGAACCTCTCGGTTGTCACTGCCGGCAGGTCCGGTGCGAGTCGGTTGCCGATCAGGATCGTCCCACAAGATCACTAACCTGTGGCCCATACGATCGGTCGACGCCGATGGGTCTTCGCGCCAAGCCCTCCGTCTTAACTCTGCGACACCTTCCGGCAATTGCGCTACTCCCTCCGGGGAGTCCAGGCACGCCTTCACCATCTCCGAGATGACCTCACACGGCTCCTCACGTTGTGATTCAAGGTCCTCATGCTGTGATCCGGTGTCCCGAAACCAGACAATTGCTGGCAAACCCTCCTGCAACCCTACCAAGAGCTGTTGTTCGCCTGCCGTGTTGGGCTGGGGTGGTTCACTCAAGACGAGAACGACCGCAGTTCCCTCTCGTTCAAGCTCCGCTTCCAGCTGTACGTCGGTCTCGTCGCCGGAGGCGCAATGGATCAGGCCTTCGAGGACGGTCGCTTCTCGCACGATTCGCCAACGCCCTCGCCAGCCGCGGTGCCACTCCTCGGCCCGGATGCGCTCAAGACTGCGGATGACCAGTGGATAGTGGATGGCCAGACGCCGGCTGCGGGTTCGAAGGTCCTTACTCCAGCGGTCGACGGGCTCGTTGAGCAGTGCACTGGGCAGAACGAACTCGATGGCCACCGGGCCGTCCCGGTCGGCCCAGCGACGTTCCGTCTCGAGCACCACCTGGTCGACGGCTGTCTCCAGCTCGTCGCGCCGCACCCGGCGATCTTCACCGCGAATCGGTTGCCAGGACGGCGAAGCCCACTGATACCAGTGGGACATGATGAAGATGTCGTCCTCGACGCCGTGCTTCTCGAACTGGATGACCAGATACGCGGTGCCGGCGCGAGCTGTCGTCACCGCCGGGGGTTCGGCAGCCGGCTCCACAGCGCCCCAAACGACAGAGAGGTTCTGGACGACGCCCCTCAGGCGGGCCTGGGCACTGATGTGAACCTTTGTGGTCAATCGCTCCAGGAACGGTAGCCAAGCCGGCCCGTCGGCCGCCGGGATCGCAGCGAGATGGGCGAAGAGATGCCAGGCGGTCTCGCAGTAGAGCGGCAGGGGCTCGTCCCGGCGCTCGGCCACGAAACTGCGAAGATCACCCGTCAGCGGCACGTTGTTCAAGTCGGGTCGCAGCTCGTGCAGGTCGTGCTCGGCGAACTGCTGCAGCACCTGCCATTCATCAGCCAGCCGGAGGATGGCGTGCACCCGTCTCGGGTCAGACTCCAGGAGGTCGAGGCATTCGGCGAGACTGCGCAGACCACCCGGACGGTCCACGCACGCGGTGGCCAGCAGGGCGAGTTGAGGACGGGGAAGGCCGACCTCGCGCAGCCCGAGCGCGGCGCCGAGGGCCAGATCCAACTCGTCCATCAGAGCCACCCGGGCGTTGGCGTCACGCACCACGGGCGAGGCCAGTAGGACGTTGGTGGCGTCCTTGACGATGCGCAGCCGGTCCGCGGCCAACTTCTGAGGAGTCTGCCGCATTTCGCTCGTGTCAACCATGAGCGCGGCTCGGGATCGTGGCGGCCGGTGTCATTCCGGCGGCTCCACACGGAACGGGTCGAGTTGTCCCAGTTCCCGCGCGACCTCGGGGGCCGGGCCGGTCACCTCGATACGGAAGCGCTGACCGTCCTTCTCGTAGACGGCGATCAGATGCACTTTCTCGTGGCGGCGCTCCAGCAAGGACTGCACCGCGTACCACCCGCCGGACGAGGCGATGCCGACGGCTATCTGGATCAGCGCCTCGGTGACCGGGCCCCGGGTCGCGGCGAACTCGGCGAGCCCGTCGGCGTGCCACGTGCGAGCGGAGACGTCGGCCGCCCGGAGGGCGGCGACCAGTTCGGGCACGGCCGCCGAATAGATCGGAGTGTCCGCCTCGAAGGCGGGCAGGAAAACCACGTCGGAGTCGGCCACCGGGCCGGGAGCGTCATCGCTACCGATGGGTTCGGCGGAAATCCGTGGCGGCATGCCGCCATCGTATTGGTTATCGACACGCGAGAAAATTGTCGGCTAGACGACAGTGGACAGTCGCGCGGGACTGCTATGGCGTACAAGTGGCCGACTTCGCCGGAACGGGCAGATGCGGCTGGCGGAATGCCGTGCAGGGGGGCCGAATCGGTGATGGTGCTGCGTCGTCGGATTCGCGCCGAGGTGCGTCACGTCCACCGCCGCGCTCAGGGTCGTGGGGCGTCGGCCGGTCGGTCCCAGCCGTCGCACTCGTCTTCGGGCTCCGGGGTGGGCAGGAGGTCGAAGAGGTCGGGCCCGGCATGGCCGACGTCGACCGCGCGCCCGGTGAGGCCGAGCTGGGTGGCGCAGTCGCGGCCGAAGCCCTTGACCATGCGGTCGGCTCGCGTGAGGTGGCCGCAGCGGGGGCACCGCCGCATCTCAGCGTGACTTGCCGGACCGGTCATCGACCCCAGTATCGCGGCCGGACCGCCGATCGGCAGGGTTGTGGACAACTCGGGGCCGGGGAGGTGATGGCACAAGCGCACCACCGTGCGCGCGCATACCACTCGCGGCGGGCTTCAAACGGTGGTTTCGGTCCCATTGTCACGGCGTGCGGGCCGCCGGGGGAGGGGTTAGGGTTTGGTCGTGGGCGTGAAGACGTGGATCGAAGGCTGGCCGGTGTATCGGCAGCTCACGGGCACGGATCCGCTCGGGCGCGGGGCTGCCGCCCAGTCGAGGAAGTCCAAGGAGCTGCAGCCGCGCACCGAGACCGCTGATCGGGTGGCCAAGTCGGTCTGCCCTTACTGCGCGGTCGGCTGCGGGCAGCGGATCTTCGTGAAGGACGAGAAGGTCGTCCAGATCGAGGGTGACCCCGACAGCCCGGTGTCGCGGGGGCGGCTGTGTCCCAAGGGTTCGGCCAGCCTGAGCCTGGTGACCAGTGAGCGCCGGCAGAAAAAGGTGCTCTACCGCCGGCCGTACGGCAAAGATTGGGAAGAGCTCGACCTGAGCACGGCGATGCAGATGATCGCCGATCGGGTGCTGGCCGCGCGCGACGCCACCTGGGAAGACACCGACCCGGACGGCAAGCCGCTGAACCGGACGCGGGGCATTTCCAGTCTGGGTGGCGCGACGCTCGACAACGAAGAGAACTATCTGATCAAGAAGCTCTTCACGGCGATGGGCGCCATCCAGATCGAGAACCAGGCGCGTATTTGACACTCCGCCACGGTTCCCGGTCTGGGAACCTCCTTCGGCCGTGGCGGGGCCACCGGATTCCTCCAGGATCTGGCTAACGCCGACTGCATCATCATCCAGGGCTCGAACATGGCCGAGGCGCACCCGGTGGGCTTCCAGTGGGTGATCGAGGCCAAGAACCGTGGTGCGAAGGTCATTCACGTCGACCCGCGGTTCACCCGGACGAGCGCGCTCGCGCACACCTATCTGCCGGTGCGCGCGGGAGCCGACATCGCGTTCCTGGGCGGCGTGGTCAACTACATCCTCAGCAACGAGAAGGATTTCCGCGACTACGTGCTGGCGTACACCAACGCGTCAATGCTCGTCAGCGAGGACTTCCAGGACACTGAGGACCTCGACGGCCTGTTCTCCGGCTACGACCCCGAGACCAACACGTACGACCAGTCGAGCTGGCAGTACGCGGGGCAGCAGGACGAGGGCCAGGAGGAAGAGGACTCGCACGTCGACCGCGAGACCGCCTCGGGCCTGGAGCAGGAGTCGCACGGCCCGCCGATCCCGGCCGACGTGCCCCGCGACCCCACGCTGCAGGACCCGCGCTGCGTGTATCAGGTGCTCAAGCGGCACTACGCGCGATACACGCCCGAGGTCGTGGAGCGGCTGTGCGGCGTGCCGCAGGAGAAGTTCCTCGAGGTCTGTGAGGCCTGGACAGCCAACTCGGGCCGCGAGCGCACGACCGCGCTGGTCTACTCGGTGGGCTGGACGCAGCACAGCGTGGGCGTTCAGTACATCCGCACCGGCGCGATCATCCAGCTGCTGCTGGGCAACATGGGCCGGCCCGGCGGCGGCGTGATGGCGCTGCGCGGGCACGCCAGCATCCAGGGTTCGACCGACATCCCGACGCTGTTCAACCTGCTGCCCGGCTACCTGCCGATGCCGCACGTCAGCCAGCACGAGACGTTCGACCAGTGGATCGACGCGATCAGGCATCCCGAGCAGAAGGGCTTCTGGGCCAACGCCAAGTCGTACGCGGTGAGCCTGCTCAAGTCGTACTGGGGCGACGCGGCGACGGAGGAGAACGACTACGGGTACGGCTGGATGCCCCGCCTGACCGGCGACCACGGCACCTATCAGCAGGTGCTCGACATGATCGACGGCAAGATCAAGGGCTACTTCCTGCTCGGGCAGAACCCGGCCGTCGGCTCGGCCCACGGGCGCGCGCAGCGGCTGGGCATGGCCAACCTGGACTGGCTGGTCGTGCGCGACCTCTACATGATCGAGAGCGCGACGTTCTGGAAGAACGGGCCCGAGGTGGGGACGGGCGAGATCGTGCCCGAGGAGTGCAAGACCGAGGTGTTCTTCATGCCGGCCGCCTCGCACGCCGAGAAGGAGGGCACCTTCACCCAGACCCAGCGCATGCTGCAGTGGCGGGAGAAGGCCGTCGCGCCGCCCGGCGACGCGACCAGCGAACTCTGGTTCTTCTACCACCTCGGCAAGATCATTCGGGAGCGGCTGGCCGGCTCGACGCGTCCGCAGGACCAGGGTCTGCTCAATTTGACCTGGGAGTACGGCGAGGACGAACCGGACGGGGAGGCCGTGCTCAAGGAGATCAACGGGTACGACCTGACGACCGGCAAGCTGCTGAGCTCGTTCACGGAGATGAAGCCGGACGGGTCGACCTCCGGCGGCTGCTGGATCTACACGGGCGTGTTCTCCGACGGCGTCAACCAGGCCAACCGGCGCAAACCCGGCAGCGAGCAGAACTACGTCGCGCCCGAGTGGGGCTGGGCCTGGCCGGCCAACCGGCGCACGCTCTACAACCGCGCGTCGGCCGACCCCGACGGCAAGCCGTGGTCGGAGCGCAAGAAGTACGTGTGGTGGGACGCCGAGAAGGGCGAATGGGTCGGCGACGACGTGCCCGACTTCGAGAAGACGAAGCCGCCGTCCTACCGTCCGCCCGAGGGCGCGAGCGGCGTCGAGGCGATCTCCGGCGACGACGCGTTCATCATGCAGGGCGACGGCAAGGGCTGGCTGTACGCGCCGAGCGGGCTCATCGACGGGCCGATGCCGACGCATTACGAGCCGGCCGAGTCGATGGTGCGCAACCCGCTCTACGGCCAGCAGGCCAACCCGACCCGCAAGGTCTACGAGCGGTCCGACAACCTCACCAACCCGAGTCCGCCCGAGCGGCACGCCGAGGTCTTCCCGTACGTCTTCAGCACCTCACGCCTCACCGAGCACCACACGGCCGGCGGCATGAGCCGGCAGCTGGCGTACCTGTCGGAGCTGCAGCCGGAGATGTTCGTCGAGGTGTCGCCCGAGCTGGCGGCCGAACGCGGGCTCGAGCACATGGGGTGGGCGCACATAGTCACCGCCCGCGCGGCCATCGAGGCCAAGGTGATGGTGACCGACCGGCTGTCCCCGCTGCGCATCGAGGGCCGCATCGTGCACCAGCTGTGGATGCCGTACCACTGGGGCAGCGAAGGTCTGGTCACCGGCGACTCGGCCAACGACCTGATCGGCATCACGCTCGACCCCAACGTGCTGATCCAGGAGAGCAAGGTCGGCACGTGTGACATCCAGCCGGGCCGCCGCCCCACCGGGCAGGAACTGCTGAGGTATGTGCAGGATTATCGGGACCGGGCCGGACTGGCCGCCGACCACCACACGCCGATCATGACGGTGGGGGAGGAGAACGCGGACGATGGGCAATAGCCTGTACGGCCCGATCGACCCGGCGGAGGACGCGGGTTACTCCGCGCCGCCGCCCCGCATGGGGTTCTTCACCGACACGTCGGTCTGCATCGGCTGCAAAGCGTGCGAGGTGGCCTGCAAGACGTGGAACAACGTGCCGGACGACGGCTTCAACCTGCTCGGGCACTCCTACGACAACACGGGCGGGCTGACGGCCAACTCGTGGCGGCACGTGGCCTTCATCGAGCAGCCCGTACGGGGGTCGGGCGCCTTCCTCGGGATGCCGACCGGGCCCTCCTCTGTTCCCGCCACCAATGTGGTCGCCGCGCGGCACGGGGCGCCGACGGGCACCGAGCCGGGCATTCCGCCCGCTGTCGACGCGCTCGCCGCAGCCGCCACTGCCGGCACCGATTTCGTCGGCAGCACGTCCTCGTGCGGCGGCGCGTCCTCGTCCGGCTGCGGGGCTCGGTCCGGCGGTGCAGCCCCGTCCGGCGGGGAGTTCATCGGCATGCCCATGTCGGATCTGCCGGGCAAGTCGGCTCCGGCGCCCCGCACCGACTTCCGCTGGCTGATGATGTCGAACGTCTGCAAGCACTGCACCCACGCGGGCTGCCTCGACGTCTGCCCGACCGGCGCACTGTTCCGCACCGAATTCGGCACGGTCGTCGTGCAGGACGACATCTGCAACGGCTGCGGCTATTGCATCTCCGGATGCCCGTACGGGGTCATTGATCGTCGCGAGGACGACGGGCGCGCCTGGAAGTGCACGCTCTGCTACGACCGCCTCGGTGACGGACAGACACCGGCCTGCGCGAAGGCCTGCCCGACCGAGTCGATCCAGTACGGCGAGCTCGACGAGCTGCGCCAGCGTGCGGCCAAACGGGTCGAGCAGCTGCACGAGGCCGGGGTGCCCGAGGCCAAGCTGTACGGGGAGAGCCCCGACGACGGCGTGGGCGGCGACGGCGCGTTCTTCCTGCTGCTGGACGAGCCCGAGGTGTACGGGCTGCCGCCGGACCCGCACGTGCCGACACGGGACCTGCCGGCCATGTGGAAGCGGGCGGGACTGGCCGCGCTGACCATGGCCGCGACGGCGGTCGTGGCGTTCGCGGGGAGGCGCGGGTGAGCCCGAAGCGCGGCGGTGGTGGCGGCGACCGGTCGATGGTTCCCCGCGCCGAGTTCCAGTCCTACTACGGCCGTCCAATCGTGCGGCCGCCGGTGTGGACCCACGACATCGCGATCTACCTGTTCACCGGCGGGCTGGCCGCCGGCTCCGCACTGCTCGCCGCGGGCGCGCAGGTCACCGGTGACGTTGCGCTACGCCGTACGGGCCGGGCCGTCACACTGGGGGCGCTCGGGGCCAGCACGTTCTTTCTGATCAAGGACCTGGGCCGGCCGGAACGCTTCCACCACATGCTGCGCGTGGCCAAACCGACGTCGCCGATGTCGGTGGGCACGTGGCTGCTGAGCGCGTTCGGCGGGGCGGCCGCGGTCGCGGCGGCGGCCGAGGTGGCGCCGCTGCTGCCGGCGCGCGGCGTCTTCAAGCTGCTGCCACCGGTCGGGTCGGCCGCGGGCTACGGCGCCGCCGCACTCGCACCCGGCCTGGCCACGTACACGGCCGTGCTCTTCGCCGACACCGCGGTGCCGAGCTGGAACGCCGTCCACCCGGACCTGCCGTTCATGTTCGCCGGGAGTGCGCTGGCCAGCGGGGCCGGCGTGGGCCTGATCGCCGCCCCCGGGCGGCCCGCGCGCCGGATGGCGGTGACCGGCGCGGCCGTCGAACTGGTCGCCGGGCATCGCGTCGAAACCAAGTACGGCCTGCTCAGCGAGCCCTACCACACGGGCCGGCCGGGCAAGATGCTGCGCGCGGCCCGGGCCCTGACCATCGCCGGCGCGGTCGGGGCCGTCGTGGGCCGCCGCAGCCGGGTCGTCTCCGCGCTGGCCGGGGCGTCGCTGCTCGCGGGTTCCCTGCTGACCCGTTTCGGCGTGTTCGAGGCGGGCGTCGACTCGGCCAAGGACCCCCGCTACACGGTCGTCCCGCAGCGCGAACGGCTCAACGCGCGGTCGTCATCTCCTGCTGCGCCCGAGCCATCTCCCCGTACAGAGAAATCTTGATGTCCAGCATCTCGAGGTCCTGCTTGAGCTCGTCGATACGCGCCAGCACCCGCTCCCGGTGCTCGACGAAAAGCTGCAAGCGGTCCTCCAGGGTGGCGTCGCCCGCACGCACCAACTCGGCGTAACGACGCATTTCCCGTACGGGCATGCCTGTCGTCCGCAGCCGGATGAGCAGCCGCAGCCAGCCGATGTCGTCCTCGCAGTAACGGCGGCGGCCCGCCGAATCGCGCTCGATCGGCTCGACCAGACCTTCCTGCTCGTACCAGCGCAAAGTGTGCACGGTGAGCCCGACCATCTCCGCCGCCTCGCCGACGGTAACCCCGTTCGCCATGGCCTCAGCCTTCCAGTTCGAGTGCACTCGAAGTCAAGCGCGCACCTCCAGGGTCACGCCGTCCGCGCGGCCCGGCAGCAGCTCGCCGACGACCGGATAACCCGGCACCTCACCCGCCACGAGCAGGCCCCCGGAAGTCTGCGCGTCGGCCAGCAGCAACAACTCGTCCTCGCTGACATCCGCGTCCAGGTGCGGCCGGACCCAGTCCAGGTTGCGCCGCGTGCCGCCGCTGACGAAGCCGTCCTCGAGGGCCTGCCGGGCCCCGCCGAGATAGGGCACCTTGCTCGCCTCGACGCGGGCCGTGACACCGCTCGCCCGGGCCAGCTTGTGCAGGTGGCCCAGCAGCCCGAACCCGGTCACGTCGGTGGCGCAGACCGCGCCCGCCTTGAGCGCCTCGACCGAGGCCCGCAGGTTGAGCGTGGTCATCGCCGCGACCGCCTCGTCGAACACCTCACCGGTCGACTTGTGCCGGCTGTTGAGCACCCCGACACCGAGCGGCTTGGTCAACGTCAGCGGCACCCCCGCCACCCCCGCGTCGTTACGCATCAGCCGCTCCGGGTCCGCGATACCGGTCACCGCCATGCCGTACTTGGGTTCGGGGTCGTCCACACTGTGCCCACCCGCCAGGTGACAACCGGCTTCCCGCGCGATCGCCAGCCCACCCGCCAGCACCTCACCAGCAAGCTCCATGGGCAGCAGATCCCGCGGCCACGCCAACAGGTTCACCGCAACGACCGGCGTGCCCCCCATCGCATACACGTCGGACAACGCGTTGGCCGCCGCGATCCGCCCCCAGTCGTACGCGTCATCCACCACCGGCGTGAAGAAGTCGGCAGTGGCCACCACCGCCGTGCCGTTGGCCAAGCTCACCACCGCCGCGTCGTCCCCGTCGTCGAGCCCCACCAGCAGCTCACCCGGCCCCTTGGGCGCCCCCGTGCCGACCAGCCCGGCCACCACAGCTTCCAACTCACCCGGCGGAATCTTGCAAGCACAACCGCCGCCGTGCGCGTACTGGGTCAACCTGGGAGCATCGGTAGTCGTCACCACCCCACTGTGGCACGCCCGTGATCGAACCGCCCGGCCACCGGGCTATGGTTTCCCACGGAGGCGTTCAGGTGGCTGGTGCCCCTCCCGGTCTTCAAAACCGGTGCAACTCGGCATCCGAGTTGGGCGGGTTCGATTCCCGTCCGCCTCCGTCAATCAGCCCGGCCGGCCTCTTCGCGCGCGTGCCGGTATTCCTGGACGGCTCGTTCAAGGAAAACGGGACCCATCTTGAGTTTCGCTACGGGTGTCGGGAAGCCTTCCTTATGCATGAGCTGGCTGACGCGGGCCTTCGTTACTCCGAGGATGCGGGCTGTTTCCGCGGCGCCGACCAGTCGCGGCATCACCTGTTTTGCGGTGGGATGTGTGCGGATGGTGAACGGCTCTAGCGTCAACTTTGCCTCCAACATCCAGAAGGCGAATCTTCCGAGGGCCTCGCCCGTGGCCTCAGTAGCACTGGCCGCGTTGGACGTGTAGGAGACCGCAATCTCGCCGTGCTCACCGAAGTGCACAGCGGTGCTGCGATCGACCGTGCCGAGAATCCTTTGCCGCACCACGTCGAAATTAACGGGGCGCCGCATCTCCAGAACCGTCGTCCACATGATTCACCTTTCGTCCTGCGGGGTCGCCGGGGCCGGTCGACCCCGCAGACTCGGACTGGCTGCTAGCGGCGGATGTCCGGCGGAATGCCAACATGCGCGTCGCCCACACGGTCGTCGATGGCGGCGGCCGTGAGCGTCCCCACCACGACTGACAACAGCCAGTCGCCGCCGGTGCGGTACCAGGCGAACATTCCCACCGCCACAGCGACGACTACCACTACGAAGTGCCGTAGGGAGACTCGTCGATTTTTGGGTTGGGGGTTCCACCAACTGAGCGGTACCGGGTCCGGTGGCGGATCGCTAGAGTTCACAGTGTTCCTCCTCGACAGGGCAGGAATGGGGGCGGCGATTGGCCTCCAAGCAGATCGCCGCCCCACATGAACCTCGGTGAGGTCCTGGACACTATGCACAAGTCAGCACTTGGGGCATCGCACTGGATGTGCGATGCCCCAATTTTATTTTCAGGCTCGTATGCAGGCGTTCTGCGTCAACGACATACTCTGAGGCGCTAAACGTCGTTAAGTACGAGTGCGGTCCAACCGGAGTTCGACCGGCATTCAACCGGGGTCCAACGGGCCTGACTGCTGGTTCGGCGGCTGGGCGGCCGCGCATGATTCTGTCGGTGATCCACCATGGTGGGCCGGCACGTTGTCAGTCGGCGGCCAGGTTCTCGGCGATGGGGTGGCGGACGGCGCGGCGGGCCGGGAGGACCGAGGCGAGCAGGGCCGCCGCGGCGGCGACTGCCAGGAGTACGGCCAGGCGGTCCCAGGGCATGACCAGGGTGAGGGGGCGGCCGTGCATTTCCAGGGAGCGTAGGGCGGAGAGGGCGAACGCGGCGCTCAGCCCCACGCCGATCAGGGTGCCGGTCAAGGCCAGGACCAGGGCCTCCGTGGAGAGGGTGAGGCGTAGCTGGCGGCGGGTCAACCCGATGGCGCGGAGCAGGGAGTTCTCGCGGGTGCGTTCCACCACCGACAGGGTCAGGGTGTTGGCTACGCCGATCAGGGCGATGATCACTGCGAGGGCCAGGAGGGCGGTGACGGCGCCCAGACCCTGGTTCAGGTTGGCGTTGAGGGACTTGGCGTATTCGGCGCGGTCGTAGGCGACGACGGTGGGCAGGCCGGCCAGGGCGCGGTTCAGGGCGGTCCGGGCGTCGGTGGCGGAGATGCCGGGGGCCGGGTCGACCTGGAGTTCGGTCAGGGTGGGGTCGGTGAACGCGGTGGTGATGTCCTGCGGGGTCAGCCACACCGTGCGGCTGCCCGGTCGCACCGACGCGACCTCGTACTTCTTGCCGCCGAGACTGATGGTGCTGCCGGGTGCGACGCCCACGTCGGCCGTCACCGCGGCGGTGCCGGGGCGGGGGGCTCCGGTGTGGACCTCCCAGCCGGTGGTCTGGTCGAAGGTGCGGTAGTCGGGGCGGGCGGGGGCCAGCTGAGGTTCGCGGGCCAGCGCCGCGAGTGTGGAGTCGGGCAGGACGCCCAGGCCGGCGCTGTCGGTGACCAGGAACTGGGCGGTCATCTTGTCCGCGGCGCGGCGTTCGGCGGGGGCCTCGGCGCTCCTGGCGATCACGGTGAAGGTGCCGATCAGAGTGACCCCCACGACCAGGGCGTTGGTGGTGGTGGCGATGCGGCGCGGGTTGCGGATGGCGTTGGCCAGCGCGAGCGCGACCGTCGCCCCGCCCATCAGGGCCAGGGGGCGGGCCAGGACCCGTACGAGGAAGGGCACGGCGATCGGGCTGAGCAGCAGGAAGCCGCCGACGGCGAGCACCGCGCCGAGCGCCACGACCTCGGTGCGCCCGGAGCCGGACGAACCGACGAGCACGAGGCCGCCGATGGTGAGCAGGGCGATTCCCGAGACCCTGCGGGTGCGTCCCGTACGCCGGGCGACCTGCACGGCGGCGTCGGAGAGCGCGGCCACCGGCGGGACGAACGTGCCGCGGCGGGCCGGGAGCAGTGCGGCCAGTACGGTGACGCCGACGCCGACCAGCAGCCCGATCACCAGGGTGCGTACGGAAACGAAGGGGTCGACCTCGGTGATGCCGAACTCGCTGAGCAGGACGGGCAGGCCGTGGGCGAGCAGCACACCCAGGGCCAGGCCGAGCACGGAACCGCCCAGGCCGATCACCGCGGCCTCCGCCACGACCGAGCGGAACACCTGACCGCGGGTGGCGCCGACCAGACGCAGCAGCGCGGTCTCGCGGGTGCGCTGGGCCAGGACGATGGTGAACGTGTTGGCGATGACGAACGCGGCCATGCACACGGCGATCACCCCGAAGGCCAGCAGGCCGTTGCGGAACGTCTCCGCGTCGCCCACGGCGGCGTTCTCCGCGCGGCGGACCAGGTCGTCGTGCCCGTACGCCTCGGCGCCGGTCGCGGCGCTGATCCGCGCGGCCAGGTCCTCGTCGGTCACCCCGTCCGCGGCGTCGACGATGATGGTGTCGGCCGGGTAGCCGGCCATGGCCTCGATGTCGGCGGTGGTCATCAGGATCGTGGTGCCGGGGCCTTCGACGGTGGCCAGACCGACCAGGCCGTACGTCCGGGGTTCGCCCCCGAAGCCGCTGATCAGCAGCTTGTCGCCGATCTCGAGGCCCTCGCGCGCGGCGGTCCGAAGATCGAGGGCGACCTCGCCGTTCGCCGCGGGCAGACGGCCGTCGCGGGTGTCGATCGAGCGCAGGCCGGGGGCGGCCGGCACGTTCCGGCTGCGGTTCTCGCCACCGATCTTGCGGCCGTCGGCGGTGGCCAGGCCGGTGTACCAGAGCGTCCAGGTGGGCTCGGCGGCCCGTACGCCGTCGATGGCGCGGATCCGGGAGACCGAATCGCCGGAGGCCGTCACCTCGACGTCGATGGCACGGTACTGCTCGGCGACGTGGCCGGTCATGGCCCTCTGCAGGCCGTCGGTGAACATCAGGCTGCCCGCGACGAAGGCCACGCCGAGCACGACGGCCAGTGACGACAACAGCGACCGGGTCAGGTTGGCCCGCGCCGTGCGCAAGGTCAGCCGCAGCATGCCGCTCATCGGACCGGCTCCAACCGGGCCAGCACGCCGACGAGGGCGTCCGCGGTGGGATGGTCCACGGAGGCGGCGAACCGGCCGTCCTTCAGGAACGCCACCCGGTCGGTGTGCGCGGCCGCGTTCAGGTCGTGGGTCACCATCACCACGGTCTGACCGAGCATGCTCACCGCGTCGCGGAGCAGGCCCAGCACCTCGGCACCGGAGCGGGAGTCGAGGTTGCCGGTGGGCTCGTCGGCGAAGATCACCCAGGGCCGGGTGATCAGGGCGCGGGCCACGGCGACCCGCTGCTGCTGGCCGCCGGAAAGCTCGGACGGGCGGTGGCGGAGCCGGTCGGTCAGCCCTACCGCCGCCACCACCTGGTCGAACCATTGCTGATCGGGGCGACGCCCGGCGATCGACAGGGGCAGCAGGATGTTCTCGCGCGCGGTCAGCACCGGCAGCAGGTTGAACTTCTGGAACACGAAGCCCACGTGGTCGCGCCGCAGCAGCGTCAGCTTCTCGTCGGAGAGCCGGGTCAGGTCGGCGTCGCCGATCCGCACCGAACCACCGGTCGGCCGGTCCAGCCCGGCCAGGCAGTGCAGCAGCGTCGACTTGCCCGAACCGGAGGCGCCCATGATGGCGTGGAACCGGCCCGACTCGAACGTCACGTCCACGCCGTCGAGGGCGGTGACGGCCGACGGTCCGCTGCCGTAGACCTTGCTCAGACCCGCGGCCTGCAGTGCTGACATGCTCCCACTCCCGTACGTCGGTGATCGTTGATCTCGACGCTAGGGATCGGGCGGCGGCGCCACGTCAGTCGCAGTGCTGGACGTGCGGGTACGACCTGAGTCGTACGAGGTGCGACTCAGGTATCGCCGCCCGGGCGGACCAGGCCCGACTCGTACGCGAAAACGACCGCCTGGACCCGGTCGCGCAGGCCCAGCTTGGCCAGGATGCGGCCGATGTGGGTCTTGACCGTGGCCTCGGCGACCTGCAGCCGGGCACCGATCTCGAGGTTCGACAGGCCCTGAGCGACCAGCAGCAGCACCTCGTGCTCGCGATCAGTCAGGTCGGCCTGGAACGACGGGGTCCCGGCCGCGGGCACGAGCCGGCCCGCGAACCGGTCGAGCAACCGCCGGGTCACCCGTGGCGCCACCACCGCGTCGCCCCCGGCCACCACCCGGATCGCGGACAGCAGATCGTCCGGCGGCACACTTTTGAGCAGGAACCCGCTCGCCCCCGCCTGCAGCGCCGCGAACGCCTCCTCGTCGGTGTCGAACGTGGTCAGCACCAGCACCCGGGGCCGCGGACCGGCCGAGCAGATCTGCCGGGTGGCGGCCACCCCGTCCAGCACCGGCATCCGCAGGTCCATCACCACCACGTCGGCCTCGGTCGTGCGGAGCAGACGCACCGCCTCGGCACCGTCGCCGGCCTCGCCGACCACGGTCATGTCGTCCTGGAAGTCGAGCACCATCCGGAACCCGGCCCGGACGAGCTGCTGATCGTCGACGAGCACGAGCCGGATCACGCGGGCACCGCCTCGGCCGTCAGCGGGATCCGCGCCCGCACCCGCCAGCCACCGGCCAGTGCCGGGCCCGCGTCGAACGTCCCGCCGTACAGGGTGGCCCGTTCCCGCATGCCGACCAGCCCGTGCCCGCCGGACGGAGCCGTCGAGCTCCTACCCGCGCCGGTGTCGGTCACCTCCAGCTCGACGTCGCCGGGCCGATACGTCACCCGTACGGTGGCCGAAGGCCCGGGACCTGCGTGTTTGAGCGTGTTCGTCAGCGACTCCTGCACGATCCGGTAGACCGCCAGTTCCACCCCGCCCGGCAGCGGCGGCGGGTCACCCTGCACGACCAGAGCGACGTCGACACCCGCGGCCCGGGCCCGATCGACCACCGAGGCGACGGCGTGATCCCGGTCGGCTTCGCCGGCACCCCGCAGGATCCGTACGAGGTGACGGATCTCCTCCAGGGCATCGGCGCCGGTCGCGCCGATCGTGCGCAACGCCTCGCGGGCCCGCTGCGGGTCACGGTCGAAGGCGTACTCGCCGCCGTTGGCCTGCAACACGATCACCGACAGCGAATGGGCGACGATGTCGTGCAGCTCCCGGGCGATCCGGGCCCGCTCCTCGGCCACCGCGATCCGGGCCTGATCCGCACGCTCCCGTTCGGCGTGGCGGCGGCGTTCGTCCTCGCCGGCCCGCTGCTGACGCCAGAACCGGGTGCCCAGCCCGGCCGCCCAGAACACGGCAGCCACGGTCAGCATGCTCAGCAGCGACGACGCGAGACCGTCCCACTCGACCGGCGACCAGCCCTGCCCCGCCGACGGCCGCACCTCGACCAGCAGCGTCCCGCCGACCAGCGCGGCCAGCGCCCCACCCGCGGCCGTGACCAGCGAACGCGAGTAGGCGACCACGGCGTGGCTGGCCACGCCCAGCGAGGTCAGCAGCATCCCCTCATGCAGCTGACTGCCGTCGACCACCACCGGCGCGGCCGCGAAGGCCAGCACCGTGACGACGGCCAGCACGAGCACCGGCCGGCTGCGCCGCCACAGCAACGCGACCCCGAGCAGCATGCCGTAGCTAAGGCCGCCCCACCGGAACTGATGCCACCACCAGGTGGACAGCGCCACCATCGAGCCGGACACGGCCAGATCGAGCAGGAACGCCCGGCGCGAGGAAAGCCACATATCGCGAGGATAAGAGGCCACACCACCTGGCGTCCCGACGGTCCGTCCCCTCAATGTGCCCCACGGGGAATCCCTTCATCCCGCTGCGCGAGTGCCGGCAAGCGCCGCCTGGGCCGGACGGAGGCATCGACATCACTGCTGGGCGTGGACCGCTTGGTCTCGACAGCCCTGAGCTGCTCGCTCAGGTCAAGTCCGGGGCGCAGATCGGATCGCCGATCGTGACGCAGCTTCACGGCGTCATGACCACACATGGCGCCGAGCACGGACTGCTTGTCGCGTGGGGCGGCTTGTCCAAGCCTGTCCGCGACATGAGCGAATCTCTGCGGTCAACGGGCCCAGGCGGGGTCGACGGCGGCCCGCAGGATCGGCAGGAAGCGCTCGACCGTGGCCGGCCGGGCGCGGCCCGCGGGTGTGGCGGCGTAGATGCGGCGGGTCGGCTCGTCGTCGCGGTGCAGGTTGAGCAGGGCTACGTCGGCTGGTTTGCCGCGCATGGCCAGAGCCGGCACGAGGGCGACACCCAGGCCCGCGGCCACGCAGCCCAGTTTGCCGGTCCACTCGGCGGCCACGATGTCGATGCGCGGGCGGAAACCGGTGGGCAGGGCCGCTCGCAGCAGGGTGGACTCGGCGTCGGCGGAACCCGCGATGAACGCGTCGTCGGCCAGCTCGGCCAGGCGGACCGTGCGTCGCCGGGCCAGCCGGTGATCGCGGGCCACGGCCACCAGCAGGCGCTCGTCGAGCAGGTGCCGCAGCTCGAACCGCGCGGGGTCGATCGGGCCGGCCGGTGACTCGCTGACGATCGCCACGTCGGCCTCGCCCGCGGCCAGCCTCTCCAGCAACCTCGGGGTGAGCCCCTCCACGAGACTCAAGGCGATGTCCCCGTACGTCTCCCGGAAGCGCGACAGCGCCCGCGGAACGAGCGCCGCCACCGCCGTGGGGAACGCCGCCACCCGCAGCCGGCCCGTGCCGACCGTGCGCAGATCGTCGACCGCGCGCCGGGCCACGCCGAGCCGGTCGAGGATCGCATCGGCGTGCGGGAGCAGCGCGCGGCCCTCCTCGGTCAGCGTGACCCCGCGCGGCACCCGGTCGAAGACGGCCGCCCCGACCTCGGCCTCGAGCGCCGCGATCTGCCGGGACACCGCCGACTGCGTGTACTGCAGCCGGCGCGCGGCCGCAGTGATCGAGCCGGAATGCGCAACGGTGCGGAACACCTCGAGCAGCACGGTATCCATGACGCGACAGCATGGCAGACATGCATGACATTCGCTGGTGGCATGGCAGCGTGCGGCTCTAGCGTCGTCGGCATGGTGAAGATGACGCTCGACAATCCGGCCGGGGTGGCTGCGCCGTTCGGTGACCGGTTCGCCCACGTGGCCCGCATCGACGTGGGGGGCGGGGCGTTGCTGATGCTCGCCGGGCAGGTCGCGGTGGACGACGATGGGGAGGTGGTGGCGCCCGGTGATGCCGGGAAGCAGGCGGAGCGCATCTTCGAGATCGTCGGCGGGCTGCTGAGGGCACACGGGTCGGGGCTCGGTGACGTGTTGTTCCTTCGTACGTTCATGACCAGCCTGGATGACCTGCCCGCGTACGGGGCCGTGCGACGTCGCTTGTTCCCGGCGCCGGGCCGGAATCCGCCCGCCAGCACGACCGTCGAGGTGAACAAACTGTTCCTGCCCGGCGCCGTGCTGGAGATCGAAGTGATCGCGGTCGCGCGCTGACCCCGGTTCAGCGCAGCTGGCGGCGGTCGTCGGGGAGGCGTTCGGTCAGGTGCCGGCGGTCGAGGAGTTCGAGGAGCGGCACGGCCACCCGGCGGGTGGTATCGAGGGCGCGCCGAGCCTCGCTCAGAGTGAACGGCTGGGGTAACGCGGCCAGGGCCGTGGCGGCGGCCTCGGCCGCGCCGGGGGCGAGCACCACCTGGGGTGCGAGCTGGACGACCAGACCGGTGCGGGCGGCCGCGGCCAGTTGGCGGGGGCCGAGGCCGAGGGCGGTCAGGTCGTTGGCTTCGGGCGCGGTGAACGGGCCCAAGCCGTCGAAGGCCTTGGCCACGAGCGCGACCAGCTCGTCGGGCGGCCCGGACGGGCCCGCGGCGACCCGGCCGGCGCGGACGCTGAGAGGGGGACGGACGAGCGCGGTCACGAGGGCGCGGTCGGGCAGGCCGAGGCGGTGCCGCAGGGCCTCGATCGGCAGGCCGGGCTCCAGCGGGTGTTCGCGCTGGTAGGTAGCGACCTCGTGGGGAAGGCGCTCGGCCAGCGACGTCCAGAGGACCGGATCGGCGTACCAGTCGCCGGCCACGGGCGCGGCGGCCGGTGGGAGGGGGACGCCCATCGCGGCCAGGTCGGGGGCGCGTATCAACTGGCGGCGGGTCAACTCACCGGCCAGGGACGGGTGGCCGTCCATCGTGTCCAGCACGTGGGCCCGGGCGGTGGCGGCGCCGCGGCGCCGGAGGCCGGGTGGGGCTACGTCGAGGACCGTCACACCGCCGGCCACGTGGTGGCGGCCGGGGTCGCGGAGCAGCAGGCGGTCACCGATGCGCAGGGGGAGCGGGCGGGACAGGCGGAGACGGGCGGTGTCGGGGCCGAGCGGGCGCACGCGTACGGGGACCGCGGCCGAGCCGGCGTGCAGCGTCATCGTGGTCGGGAGGTCCGCCGTGGGGTCGCCGTGCAGGCGGATGTCGATCAGGTCGGTCGGGCGGAAACGGCCCGGGGTGAGCAGGGCGTCGCCGCGGCTGACGTCGTCGCGGGCCGCGCCGCGCAGGTTCACGGCGACGCGCGCGACGGCCTGCACCGAGTCGGCGGGCTTTCCCAAAGACTGCAGACCCCGTACGCGGACCAGGCCGTCACCGAGGGTCAGCTCGTCGCCGAGGCGCAGGGTGCCCGCGCCCAGTGTTCCGGTGACGACCGTACCGGCGCCCTTGACGGTGAAGGAGCGGTCGATCCACAGGCGTACGGGGGACGTGGTGTCGGGGGCGGGCAAGGCTGTCACCAGGGCATCCAGCGCGGTTCGCAGCTCGTCGAGGCCCAGGCCGGTCACCCCGCTCACGGCCACCGCCGGCACCTCGCCCAGCGGCGTGGCGGCGATCTCGGTCAGGGCGGCCGCGGTGGCGGGGCCCGGGTCGGCCAGGTCGCTGCGGGTCACGACCAGCAGACCGTGCCGTACGTCGAGGGCGGCCAGCGCGGCCAGATGCTCCGCCGACTGGGGCATCCAGCCCTCGTCGGCGGCCACAACGATCATCGCTGCGGGGACGGGGCCGATCCCGGCGAGCATGTTCGGGACGAAGCGTTCATGGCCGGGGACGTCGACGAACGCGACGGTCTCGCCCGAACCCAGCGTCGTCCACGCGAAACCGAGGTCGATCGTCATGCCGCGGCGGCGTTCCTCGGCCCAGCGGTCGGGTTCCATGCCGGTCAGCGCCCGCACCAGCGTCGACTTGCCGTGGTCGACATGGCCGGCCGTGGCTACGACGTGCATGTCAGTCCACCGGGCCGGTGGGGAGAGCCGAGCCGGTGGCGGAGCGGAGCTGAGCGGCGACCGCGATCACCATGTCCGTCAGGACGCTGTCCGCGTCGGACGGGACGCAGCGCAGATCGAGCAGCAGGCGGCCGCGGTCGACCCGGCCCACCACCGGCGTGGGGGCGGCCCGCAGCGGGGCCGCGTACTCCGAAGGCAAGGAGAGCGACCACGACGGCAGCGTGACCTCGGGCGCGCCCCCGCCACCCACCACGGCATCCGATGCGACCAGCTCAACTGAAATGTCAGCGCCGGTCAACCGGGCCAGAACCTGCGCGGTGCGCGCCCGGAGCGCAGCCGGGGAGACCCGCAGCGCGTCCCACGTCGGAGTGGACGGCCCGGTCAGCGTGGCCTGCAAGGCGGCCAGCGTGAGCTTGTCGACCCGCAGAGCACGGGCCAGCGGATGCCGGCGCAACTGATTGATCAGCGGGGCCGAACCGAGCAGCAACCCGGCCTGCGGACCACCGAGCAGCTTGTCACCGCTGGCGATCACCAGGTCGGCCCCCTCGGCCAGGGTGGTGGCCGCGTCGGGTTCGCCGGGCAGCAGCGGATCGGGCTCGAGCAGGCCCGAGCCGATGTCGGCCACCACCGGGGTGCCCAGGCCGGAGAGCGCGGAGATCGGCACTGCGCTGGTGAAACCCCGTACGACGAAATTGGACGGATGCACCTTGAGCACGAAACCGGTCGACGGCCCGATCGCGCGCTCGTAGTCCGCCAGCGCGGTGCGATTGGTCGTGCCCACCTCACGCAGCCGGGCACCGGTCGATTCCAGCAGGTCGGGCAGCCGGAAGCCGTCACCGATCTCGACCATCTCGCCGCGGCTCACGATGATCTCGCGACCGCCGCCGGCCAGCGCCGTGGCCGCCAGCACCAGTGCGGCCGCGCCGTTGTTGACCACGTGCACGTCCCCGGCGGCCGGCACCGCCTGCTGCAGGGCGGCCAGCGCCGTACGGCCCCGCTTGGCCCGGCGGCCGGTGCCCAGGTCGAGCTCGACGTCGGTGTGCCCGGCCGCCGCCACCACCGCCTCGCGCGCGGCGGGGGAAAGCGCGGCCCGCCCCAGGTTGGTGTGCAGCACGACGCCCGTCGCGTTCAACACGGGGCGCAGGCCGCCGGGCAGTGCGGCCAGCGCGGCGTCGACCACGTCGTCGGGTTTCAGGGCCCCGTCCCGTACGCGTTGGAGCGTGGCCACGACGGCGGACTTGACCGCGGCGCGGCCCGCCCGTTCGGTCGCGGCCGCCAGCCGGGGGTCGGCCAGCACGACGTCCGTGCGCGGGACGTGCCGCCGCGGGTCCACCATGGCCTTCAGCCTAGGCCCTGTTGCGTGGCTGGGCCCGGCCGCAGCCCCGCCCCAGCTACGAAACAGGGCCTGGCCCCGGCCCCGCCCGGTGGTCGCGGGAGAGGAGGGCGCGGGCTGGGCGGCGTACGTGATCATGAATGAGGAGGTGTGCGTGCTGGAGATCGACTTTCACGACAACGACTCGCTGATCTGGACCTGGCCGCTCACGGTGGTGGTCGCGGGTCTCGGCGTGGTGGTGATCGGCGTGGCCTTCGTGACGCCCTGGACGATAAACGTCAGCGTGGTCGGGATCGTTGCCCTGGTCGTTGCGTTGTGCGGGCGGTTGTCGTCGGCGCTGGAGCTGCGATACGCCGACGCGCCGCTGGCGCAGCCCGCCGCATCGGGCACCGGGCGCCGGCGCGCACGCCGCTGGACGATGCGCAGCAGCGGTGCTCCCCTGGTCACGGTCGGACTCGGTGTGCTGACGCTGCTGGCCGGTGTGCTGAGCTGGGGTCCGGGCGCTGCGCTGTTCGTTGCGGCGGGGCTCGCGTTCATCACGTTCGGCCTGGTCGTGGGGCCGGTCGCCGGGTTTGTCGTCACCCCGCGGCATCTGCACATCGATACGGCGTTCTGGCGGGTCAGCGTGCCCCGGGCGTTGATCGGGGAGTTCGAGCACAGCACCCTCGACGTCCGGCTGCGGCTGCGTGACGGCGACTTCGTCGACATCCGGGTGGACTCGCCGATCATGGAGTACACCTCGAAGGGCTACTGGATGAACGCCCGGTGCCGGGTCCGCACCACGGCGCGGATCGTCCGCATGCTCGACGCCGTGCCGCCCGCCCACGACGGGACGTCCGAATCGGTCGGGCGGAGGCCGCGGCCAGTGGTGATCGGGGCGACGCTGGTCGCGGTGGCGACGACGACAGTCCTGGCCGGCTATGGCGTCCTGTCGATGCTCTGAAGCGCGGCCCCGGGCGGCGGTCTGAAGCGCGGCCCCCGGGCGGCGGTCTGAAGCGCGGCCCCGGGCGACGGTCTGAAGCGCGGCCCCCGGGCGGCGGTCTGAAGCGCGGCCCTGGTGCCGGCGGCCACCAAGTAAATCGGACGTATAGGACGTCTCTCTCTGGGTACGCCGCGGGTATGCACTTCCGGAACCGTGACGAGGCCGGCCGCCTGCTCGCCGAGGCGGTCGGGGATCAGGTACGCCGGCGGCCCGGGCCGGCCCCGCTCGTGCTCGCCCTGCCGCGCGGGGGCGTCCCCGTCGCCGTCCGGGTGGCGGCCCGGGTCGGCGGCGAGCTCGACCTGGTGATCGCCCGCAAGATCGGGATGCCGGGCCGGCCCGAGTTCGGCGTGGGCGCGATCGCCGAGGACGGGCCGCCCGTCTTCGCCGAGGGGCACGAGCCGGGCGGCTACGAGGAGATCGTGGCCGGCGAGCGCGTCGAACTGGCCCGCCGGATGCGTCGGTATCGGGGCGACCGGCCGCCGCCCGACCCCACCGGCCGTGAGGTCGTGGTGGTCGACGACGGGCTGGCCACCGGGGTCACCGCGCGGGCCGCCCTGCGCTGGCTGCGCGGCCGGCACCCGGAACGGCTGGTCTTCGCCGCCCCGGTGTGCGCGCCGCAGGCGCGGGACGCCCTGAGCGACGACGCCGACGCGGTCATCTGCCTGAGCGCGCCGACCGGGTTCCGCGCGGTCGGCCAGTGGTACGAGGAGTTCGACCAGCTCACCGACGCCGACGTGGAGCAGGCCGTGAGAGGCTTCGCTCACACCTGACAGAGGCTATGTACGAGCGTACACATGGTATGTACGCTCGTACGCATGACGACCCTGGCTGCCGCGCCCCCACGCAAGGCGCGCGCCGCTGTTGCGGCCCTGTTCCTCACCAACGGCGCGGTGTTCTTCAACGTCGTGCCGCGGTTCCCGCAGATCAAGGCCGACCTCGGCGTGAGCAACGCCGTCTTCGGCACGGCCCTGGCCGCCATGCCGCTCGGCGCGCTCATCGCGGGCCTGCTGGCCGGCGCGGCGATCCGACGGCTGGGCTCGGCCAAGGTCGCCTCGTTCGGCATCGTCCTGCTCACCGCGGCCACGCTGGCCATCCCGTTCGCGCCGCACTGGCTGGTCTTCGCGGCCACGCTGTTCGTGGTGGGTGCGCTCGACTCGATCGTCGACGTCGCGCAGAACGCCCACGGCCTGCGCGTCCAGCGCCTCTACGGTCGCTCGATCCTGAACTCGCTGCACGGCGTGTGGAGCATCGGCGCCGTCCTCGGCGGCCTGATGGGCTCGGCCGCCGCCGGTCTCGACCTGCCGCTGGGCGTGCACCTGACCGTCTCGGCCGTCCTGTTCAGCGCAATCGCCCTGATCGCCTTCCGTTTCCTGCTGCCCGGCGCCGAGGACGCGGAACGCGCCGAACCGCCCGCCGCCTCGGCCAAGTCGCGCATCGGCGGCACGGCCGTCCGCATGCTGGCCGCCCTCGGTGTGCTCGCGGCCGCCGGCGCCCTCGTAGAGGACGCCGGTTCGTCGTGGGGCGCGCTGTTCTTCACCGAGGAACTGAACACCGGCGCCGCCACCGCCGGTCTGGCCGTCGTCGCCCTGCAGACCGCCATGACCGTCGGCCGGCTGCTCGGCGACCGCGTCGTCGACCGTTTCGGCCAGCGCACGGTCGTCCGCGTCGGCGGTGCCGTCGCCGCCGCGGGCATGGGCTTGGCCCTCATTTTCCCGTCAGTGCCGGCCGCGCTCGGCGGTTTCGCCCTGGCCGGCCTCGGCGTCGCCACCCTCGTGCCCGCGGCCATGCACACCGCCGACGAGCTGCCCGGCCTTTCCCCCGGCACCGGCCTCACCGTCGTCAGCTGGCTCCTGCGCGGCGGCTTCCTGCTCTCCCCGCCGCTCGTCGGCTTCGTGGCCGACCTCTCCAGCCTGCGCGTCGGCCTGCTCAGCGTGGTGCTGGCCGGCCTGGTCACGCTGGTGCTGGGCCGCGTGCTGGTCAACCGCCAAACCACAACCCAGCCGTACGGGTCGTCGGACTCACCGGCGCACTGAAACTCCGGCCCCGACACGGCCCGGGGCGCACGTGCGCCCAGGGCGGTGGGTCACCGCCGTAGCGCCCGACCGGGATGTTCCCGGTGGTCACCCTCGAGGCAGCCGGACCGTGACGACCAGCCCACCGGCCGGGCCGGGCGCGAGCTCGAGCGTCCCGTCGTGGGCCCGGACGATGCTCTGCACGATGGCCAAGCCGAGCCCGGCCCCGGCGTGCTCCTCGCGGCGCACCCGGTCGGTCCCGCGCCGGAAGGGCTCGGTCAGCCCCGGCAGCACGTCGGCCGGGAGCGGGCCACCCGTGTTCGCGACCCGCAGCACGCTCGCGGTGCCGTCACGCCCGGTGCGGATCGTGACCGTGCCGTCGACGGGCAGGTTGTGGACGATCGCGTTCTGCACGAGGTTGGTCACCATCCGGCCCAGCAGTTCGGCGTCACCCGCAACCGGGGCCGCCTCACCGGTGACGTCGAGGGTGATCCGGCGCTGCTCGGCCCACGGCAGCAGCGTCTCGGCCGTCTCCTCGGCCACGAGCGACAGGTCGACGCTGTCGCGGGTGAGGACACCCCGCTCGCCCCGGCCCAGCACCAGCAGCGCCTCGGTCAGCTCGATGGCCCGCGTGTTGGCCGCGTGCAGCCGCTCGATCACCTCGTCGTGGCCCCGCTCCGGGTCCTTGCGGGCCACCTCGAGCAGCGTCCGCGAGATCGCCAGCGGGGTGCGCAGCTCGTGCGAGGCGTTCGCGGCGAACCGCTGTTGCTCGGCGACGTGCGCTTCGAGCTGATCGAGCATCGCATCGAACGCGTCCGACAGCTCGCGGAACTCGTCGCGCCGGTCCCGCAACCGGATCCGGTGCGCCAGCGACCCGGCGCCGGCCCGGCGGGCGGCGTCGGTGATCCGGGTCAGCGGCGCGAGCATCCGGCCGGCCAGGAACCAGCCGCCTGCGAGCCCGAACACCAGCAGGAACACGAGCACCCCGGCCGCCCGCGGAGCGAACGTGCGCAGCAGCTCGGACCGGACCGGGAACACGCCGTCGACGGGAACGTCCACCCCGGTGGGACGCAGCAGGGCCTGGTCGGGCACGTACCGCAGCAGGAACACCCACACCGTCGCGAGCAGCAGCACACCGGCCACCATCAAGAACCCGGCGTAGCTCAGGGTCAGCTTGACGCGGGCGCTCAACCCTCGCGCCCGATCCGATAGCCGACGCCCGGCACGGTGGTGATGATCCACGGTTCGCCGAGCCGTTTGCGCAGCGCCGACACGGTGATCCGGACGGCGTTGGTCAGCGGGTCGGCATTCTCGTCCCAGGCCCGTTCCAGCAGCGCCTCCGCGCTCACCACCCCGCCCTCGGCCGCCACCAGCACCTCCAGCACCGCGAACTGCTTGCGGGTGAGCGCCACGTAGCGGCCGTCGCGGAAGACCTCGCGCCGGAACGGGTCGACCCGCAGGCCGCCGATCTCGCGCACGGGCGGCCGGGCCTGACCGCGCCGCCGGTCCAGTGCCCGCAGCCGCATCACCAGCTCGCGCAGATCGAACGGCTTGGTCAGGTAGTCGTCGGCACCCAGCTCGAACCCGGAGGCCTTGTCGTCGATCCGGTCGGCCGCGGTCAGCATCAGGATCGGCATGCCGCTGCTGGACGCGACGATGCGCCGGGCCACCTCGTCACCGGACGGGCCGGGGATGTCGCGGTCGAGCACGGCCAGGTCGTACGAGTTGACGTCGAGCATCTCCAGCGCGGTGTCACCGTCCCCGGCGATGTCGGCCGCGATGGCCTCCAGCCGCAGCCCGTCCCGCACCGCCTCGGCCAGGTGCGGCTCGTCCTCCACGATCAGTACGCGCATGTCGCTCAGTCTGCCGCCACCGGCACCGGGCTCGGCTCCCACCACCGGCGCGACGCCAGCCCGAACAGCATCGCGCCGGTCGCGTTGACCAGCACGTCGTCGATCGAGGAGACCCGGTCGAGCCGGAACACGTACTGCGCGGTCTCGATCAGCAGTGAACAGCCCGCCCCGAGCGCCAGGATCCGCGGCAGCGAGGTCAGGGCCGCGAACCGCATCGGGGCGAAGAACCCCAGCGCCCCCAGCACGACCAGGTTGCCCGCGATGCCGAGCACGCCCATCCCGGCCAGGTCGACCAGGGGGATCAGGCTGACGCGGCCCGGCACCACACCCGCGCCCGGCCCCGGCATCATGGTCAGCCACACCATCGGCACCGTCCCGTAGACCATGCCCACTTCGGCCAGCCGGTGGCGTCCACCGCCGGCCAGCAGAGTCAGCGCCCCGGCGGCCAGGGCCGCGAGCGGCATCCCGACCAGGGTCATGAGCACAACCCCGTTGTCGGTGTCGTAACAGCCGTGCCAGTGCCCCGCGAAACACGTCGGAGCGGACATCACCAGCATCCGCCGTACGGCGTAAAGCCCCCCGGCCAGTCCCAGGATCGCGAGGCCGGCCACCCACCACCGCTTGTCAGCCACCCGTGCCCCCGCCGGGCGCGACGCCCGTGACCGCCCGCATCTCGCGGCCGATGAGATCCTGCAGCGACACGCCCTCGGCGTCCCGGTTGACCAGGATGACGCCGGCCCAGCCCGTGTGCGGGTAGATCGACCAGTTGGCGGCGACCCCCGGATTGCCACCGGCCCGCTGGTAGGCCGCCTGCCCGCCGAGGATGTCGGCCACCGTGCCGTACGCCCCGAACGACGCCGGCCCGTGCGGGACCTTCGGGGAGAGGAACACATCCGCCCAGGCCCGGTCGAGCAGCGTGCCGTCGCTCAGCCCACGGGCGAAACGCACCAGATCGGGCGCCGTGGCGAACCCGCCGTCCCCGGGGGCGTCGACGAAGACGCGGCCCGGATTCTTGCCCCGCACATAGTCCACGGGGCTGCCCTGGTCGAGGTGGTGCAGGGCGTCCACCACGCGACCGCCGGCGACCTTCATGTACGGGTGGGCCAGATGCCGGTCGGTGAGCCACTGCGGCCGGGTGAAGAAGCCCGAACCGGTCATGCCGCACCGGGCGAAGACGTTGCGCTCGACGTAGTCCCAGTACGGCAGGCCGCTCACCGCCTCCACGATCAGCGCGGCCAGGGTGACCTCGGCCTCCGCGTGCGCAGTGCTGGGCGTGCCGGGGACTCCGGCCAGTGTGGCCCGCCGGGCCCGCCGCTCGTAGAACTCGTGCACCTCGTCACGGCTGTGAAAGACGCGGTTCACCTCCTCGGGCGCAATGCTCGTGCCGGAGAGCCCGGACAGCAGATGATGAACGGTGACCCGCGCCGCGACCTCCGGGTCGAGGCCGGTCAGGTGCTTGCCCACCGGGTCGGAGAGCGCGAGCTTGCCCTGCTGGGCCAGCTGCAGCACGGCGACCGCGTGGAACGGCTTGCCGGCCGAGCTGAGGGTGAACGCGGTGCCCTCATGGTTGCGGATGCCCCGCTGCTCGTCGGCCAGGCCGTACGCGCGAGACAGGACCGTCCGGCCGTGGTGGGCCAGCAGAATCACCCCGGAGAACTGGCCCGCGGCGGCCAGGCCGGCCACGTAGCGGTCATAGGCGCCGCCGGGCCGGGTGTCAGCCGGAATCGAACCGGGCGCGGCATCGGTGTCGACCGGCCCGGAGGCCAGCAATGGTCCGCCCGCGGTGGCGCCGGCCGGCCCCGCGGCCAGCAGGGGACCGCCCGCGGCGGCCAGTCCGGTCCAAGCGATCAGCCGTCGCCGGTCCATGCGTCGTGTCATGCCTCCACTCAAGACCGCCGGTCGTTGCGAGGGCGTATGCGGTTTTCCATACGTCCCCGATACACGGTCAGCTCGTGCGACTCAGCCGCCACCACAGGGACGGGTCGGCCGTTGCGGCATCCGCCGTGAGATCCACCCGTACGCCGGAGGCCTGCACCGACCCGACCGGCTGCCCCGCCGTCACGGTGGCTCCCGGCGCCGTCGTGCTGACCTTGACCGGCACCGACATGCCGGGCCAGCCCACCACCTGCAACGGCTTCGCCGGGCGGATCGTGCTCGTGGCGCCCCACGCCGTCCGCACCTCGCCCACCGGGTCGGCCGGCAGCAGCGGATACTGCTTGACCGTTTGCCGCACCGCCTTGAGCAGCGCCTTGACCTCACGGTTGACGTTGGCCAACTGTTCCGGGGTGTGCAGGCCGGGCTGGTTGAACACCGCGCCGACAATCGTCAGCTTGCGCCCGCCCACAGTCAGATAGGCCGAGAACAACAGGTTGCCGCCCGCCTCGTCGGTCGACCCGGTCTTGATGCCGAACACACCCTCCACGCCGAGCAGGTCGTTGTAGTTCCTGATCTTGCCGGTGACCGGGATCCGCGCGCTGTCCAGGGCCACGATCTCCGCGAAAACCTCCATCTTGAGCGCCGCCCGGCCCAGCTTGACCTGGTCGGCGGCGGTGCTGACGGTGGTCGGCAGATAACCGCTGGGATCGGTGTACTCGGTGTCGGTCATGCCCAGCTCGTCCGCCGCCGCGTTCATCTTGTCGACGAAGGCCGCCTCCGACCCCGCGTCCCAGACGGCCAGCTGGTGGGCGATGTTGTTGGCCGAAGGCAGCATGAGGGCCTCGATCGCGTCCCGCTCGGTCAGCTTCTGCCCCACCCGCACGGTCACAAGCGACTGGTTGCTGGCGATCCGCGCCCTGTAGTCGGCGACGTCGGCCGCGGTGACGGTGAGCGACGGCCCCTCCTCGTCGCCCTGCAGCGGGTGGTTCTTCAAGATGACGTACGCGGTCATGACCTTGGCGACGCTGCCGATCGGTGCGGCCGTGTCGCGGCCCGAACCACCCAGCCGGCCCAGCCCCTCAATCATGATCTCGGCGGTGCCGCTGTCCGGCCAGGGCAGCTGAGGCGCCGCACCCGGAATCTTCATCGTGCCGGCGACGCTGGTGGCCAAGGTCGCCGCGGGCAGCTCCCGGTTGAGCTGGACCGTCGCGCCGCCACCGAGCAACACCACCAGCAGGGCAAACGCCACCAACAGCGCTACGAGCCGCCCCCGCCGACGCCGGGGCGCCGGGCTCGCGCTCCCGTAGGTGGCCGGCGCGGGAGCCGGACCCGAGGGCGACGGACTGCCATACGTGCCGGAGGTCGCCGGGGTGCGTCCGTAGGTCGGCGCGCCCGCTTTCCCGGACCCGCTCGCCGGCGCCGGCTGCCCGGACGCGGTGCTCGGTGGAGCCGCGGAGCCGTAGGTCGACGCCGCCGGGTGTCCGGGCGTGGTGCTTGGCGGGGCTGCGGAGCCGTAGGCCGACGGCGTTTGCTGTCCGGGCGTGGTGCTCGATGGGGCCGCGGAGCCGTAGGTCGACGCCGCCGGGTGTCCGGGCGTGGTGCTCGGCGGGGCTGCGGAGCCGTAGGTCGACGGTGTCCCATAGGTCGCCGGGGCCCCGCCCGACGTCGGCTTCCCGTAGGTGCCGGGCCGGGTTCCCGGGCTGGCCGGGGTAGACGTCGGTGTAGCGGCCGCGCGAGCTGCGGGCTGAGCAGCCCCGCCGTAGACCCGCCCAGCGTCGGGCTGCGCTTTGTCGGGCGTTTCGGACCGGCCCGGCGACGGGGCCTGCCGAGGCGCGGGCACGGGCGCCCGGCCGGGCCCGTCAGCGTCCGGCTTGGGCCGTCCAGCGGTGCCACCTGGCGACGCGGCTTGCTCGTCGGGTTGGGGCCGTCCGGCGGGGAGGGCGACGGCGGCACCTCGGGACGCGGCTTGCTCGTCGGGTTGGGGCCGTCCGGCGGGGAGGGCGACGGCGGCACCTCGGGACGCGGCTTGCTCGTCGGGTTGGGGCCGTCCGGCGGGGAGGGCGACGGCGGCACCGCGCGATGCGGCTTGCTCGTCGGGTTGGGGCCGTCCGGCGGGGAGGGCGGCGGCGGCACCTCGGGACGGGGCCTGCTCGTCCGGCTTGGAACGTCCGGCGGGGAGGGCGGCGGCGGCACCTCGCGATGCGGCGTGCTCGTCCGGCTCGGGCCGCCCCGCGGGGAGGGCAACGGCGCCACCCCGGGACGGGGCCTGACCGTCGGATCTGCGGCTTTGAGCGGGCACTACGGGCACCGGGGATGCCGTCGTCGGCGCCGGGAGTGCGACCTGTGTCACGTCGGGGTCGGCCGCAGTCGATGGCCCGGTCACGGGCGGCCGAGCACCGGGGCGGTCGGACTGCGCGGACGCCCCCGCCTGTTCCTGGCCGGCCGTGGGCCGGGACGCAGCGGCGGACTGGCCGGCCGGTTCCGGCGAAGTGGAGGTCCGGTCGTCGGCGCCCGCCGCGGTTTGCGAGGGCGTCGCCGGCGGAGACTTGAGCGCAGACGTCGGCGTCGCCCGGACCGGCGTGATTGCCGCCGTCCGGTCGGGATCGTTCGGCGTAGCGGGCGGCGCCGCCGGTTTCGGGCCGCTCGGTGCCGGCGTCTTGCGCGGCGCCGCGGGTTGGGCCGCTGCCGAGCGCATCCTCAGCGTCGCATCGGCGTCGGCGAGCGTTTGCGGCTTCGATCTCGCCGGGCCGGCGGACGCAGCCCCGGTCGGTCTCGCTGGGCCGGCTCCGGCACTCCCCGGCGATCCCGCTGCGGAGGCCGCGTTCACGGCAGAGGCCGGGCGCACTGCGGAAGCCGGACCAGTGGGGGAGGTGGGGTGTGCGGCGGGGGCCGGGCCGGCTGGGGAGGCCGCGCGCGCTGCGGAAGCCGGACCAGTGGGGGAGGTGGGGTGTGCGGCGGGGGCCGGGCCGGCTGGGGAGGCCGCGCGCGCTGTGGAAGACGGGCCAGTGGGGGAGGTGGGGCGTGCGGCGGCGGCCGGGCCAGTGGGGGAGGTGGGGTGTGCGGCGGGAGCCGGGCCAGTGGGGGAGGCCGGGCGTGCGGCGGCGGGGCCGGTCGGGGAGGGCGGGTGCGCGGCGGAGGACGGGCTTGAGCCGGCCTCCGGGGTCGCGGGTCGCTTCGTAGGCGCAGCCGGGGACGACGACGGGGACGACGGCGCGCCGATGGCCTCCGTGGGTTCGTCGCCCGTCGGAGCTGGGATCGCCTGGGTCTCGTCGGTCGGCTGGGGCGGCTGCGTCACTCCGTGCTCCTTCCAGCCCGGCTGCCCGGGCGCACGGGCAAGTATCGCCGGAACGCGCCACCGCGTCACGGCGGGCTGAACCTCCACGGTCCACCTGTCGTGTGGGTGATTGCGCGATCACCGCGTGGGCCGCTAGAGAAGATTCACACCACCGGGAGGGCCGGATGATCACCGCAAGCCCCCGGCGCGTCCGCCGCACCGGTCAGGCCGGGGCCGCGTACGGGCTGCTCTGGGTCTTTTTGCTGCTCAACCTGGCGATTGTCGAGCTCATGCTGGCCCACCCGGCCACCCCCGCCCACAACACGCTGACCACGATCGGGCGTGTCCTCGGCCTGCACCTGGCGTTCGTGATGGCGCTGCAGCTGCTGCTGATCGCCCGGCTGCCGTTCCTGGACCGCCGGATCGGCCCGGACAAGCTCACGCAGTGGCACCGCTGGACGGGTTTTGCCCTTTTCTGGCTGGTGCTGCTGCATCCGACATTCGTGCTGCTCGGCTATTCGCAGCCGGGCCGGATCCCGATCCTGAGCGAGATCCCGGTTCTGGCCCGGCAGATGCCTGTGCTGCTCGGGATGATCGCGGCCGGGCTGATCGGGGTTGTCGCCGTGACGTCGGTGCGGGCCGCGCGCAAGCGGGTCCCGTACGAGGTGTGGCATGCCATCCACCTGCTGGTCTACGTCGTCGTCGGGCTCGGCGTGATCCATCAGGTCTACGAGGGCAGCGCCTTCAAGACCAACAACTTCACCCAGGCCTACTGGTGGGGTCTGTGGGCTTTCGCGATCGGCGCGCTGCTCACCGGCCGGCTGCTGCTGCCGCTGGCCCGCAACCTGCGGCACCGCCTGCGAGTCGCGGCCGTGGTGGCCGAGTCCGGCGACGTGGTCTCGGTGCACGTCACCGGGCGTAACCTGCACAAGCTGCACGCGCGGGCCGGGCAGTTCTTCCTGTGGCGTTTCCCCGGGCACAACCGCTGGTGGCAGGCGAACCCGTGGTCGCTTTCGGCTGCACCCGACGGTCGTTCGCTGCGCCTGACCGCGAAGGCGATCGGCCGCACCAGCGCGGGCCTGCGGGAGCTGCCGGTGGGCACGCGGGTGTTCGCCGAGGGCCCGTACGGTGCCTTCACCGCCGTCGCCCGCACCAGGCAGGACACGCTGCTGATCGCGGGGGGCATCGGCATCACCCCGATCCGCGCGCTCTTCGAGGACGAGACGTTGTCGGGCGACATCGTGGTGCTTTATCGCGTACGCACCCCGGCCGACGCCGTCCTGCTGGGTGAGCTGCGCAACCTGGCCGGGCTGCGCCACGCCCGCCTGCATGTGCTGACCGGCCGCACGAGTGCCGACAACCGCCCGTTCAGCCCGGAGGGCCTGCGCGGCCTGGTCCCCGACATCACCGAGCGGGACGTCTTCGTCTGCGGCCCCGCCCCCATGACGACCGAGGTGCTGCGCAGCCTCAAGGCCCTGCGGGTGCCGGCCCGCCAGCGCCACGCGGAGCTGTTCCGCCTGGCCGCCTGAGCGGGGCGGTGGCGGCGATCCGGAGGCGACGTCATTCGGGCGCAACTAGCGGGGCGGTGGCGGCGATCCGGAGGCGACGTCGTTTCGGGCGCACTGAGCGGGGCGGTGGCGGCGATCCGGAGGCGACGTCGTTTCGGGCGCACTGAGCGGGGCGGTGGCGGCGATCCGGGGGTGACATCATTCGGGCGCATCGGGGAGGCGCGGATGACGGATGGGATGAGCCGGCGGCCGGTGATGGCGTGGCGGCCGGTGGGGGCCGTGGCGGCCGGCGTGGTGGCGCTGCTGATCGCGACTGCGGGGCGGTACGACTATCACCGCGATGAGCTCTACTTCCGGCTTCTCTCCGAGCATCCGCAGTGGGGCTATGTGGATCAGCCGCCGTTCACGGTGCTGCTGGTCCGGTTGAGCATCGCGCTGTTCGGCGACAACGTCTGGGCCATCCGCGTCTTCCCGGCGCTGATCGCGGGGCTCGCGGCGGTGCTGGCGGCCGCCGTCGCGCGTGAGGTGGGCGGGCGCAGGGCGGCGCAGACGCTGGCCGCGGTGGGCGCCGCGGGCGCGCTGCCGCTGGCGGGGGCGCACGTGGGGTCGACCGCGACCACCGACATCGTGGTCTGGCTGGGTGTGCTCCTGTGCGCGATCAAGGCGATCGTGCACGGCCGGAAACGGGCCTGGCTCGCGGCGGGCGTGGTCGCGGGGCTCGGGCTCTACAACAAACACCTGGTGGTGCTGCTTCTGCTCTGCCTCGCGGGCGGGTTGCTGATCGCCGGGCCCCGGCGCGAACTGGTCGGCCGATGGTTCTGGATCGGGGCCGGGCTGGCTCTGGTCATCGGGCTGCCCAATCTCGTCTACCAGATCGCCCACGACTTCCCGCAGGCGAAAATGGCCGAGGCCATCGCGGAGGACAAGGGTGGCCAGTCGCGGGTCATGCTGCTGCCGATCCAGCTGGTGATCGTCGGCCTTCCGTTGCTGCCGGTGTTCGTGGCCGGAATCGTCGCCGCCGCGAAGGACCGCTTGCTGCGCGCGTTCGTGGTGGCGTACGGGTTGATGCTGGTCCTGACGTTTGCCACGGGCGGGCAGCCGTATTACCCGACCGGGCTCGTGCTCGTCCTGTTCGCCGTCGGCGCCGTTGCCGCCGCCCGTTGGCGCCGGCGCAGGCTGCTGCTCGGTGCGGTCGCGGTCAACGTGCTTCTCGCCGCGGTCTTCGCGTTGCCGGTGCTGCCCGCGAACAAGCTGGGGCCGATCGCGGACATCAACGTGGTGGCGGCCGATCAGGTCGGCTGGCCCGAATACGTCGGCCAGGTCGAGCTGGCCTTCGCCACGCTCACGCCGGAGGAGCAGCGCCGCGCGGTGATTTTCACGGGCAATTACGGCGAGGCGGGGGCGCTCGACCGTTACGGCGTGCGGGAGGTTTACAGCGGCCACAACGAGCTCGCCCGTTTCGGGCCGCCGCCGGACGACAAGACGATCGCCGTGGTGGTGTCGCAGGCGCCCAGCGACGAGGTCATCGAAACCTTCGGCGGCTGCATCCTGCTCGGGCTTCTCGACAACGATGCGGGCGTCGCCAACGAGGAAACCGAGGCTGCCCTGTACGTGTGCCGGCAACTGCGCGCCCCGTGGAGTCAGTTGTGGCCCGGGCTGCGGCATTTCAGCTGAGACGCGATGATCGAAGGCATGACGACTGATACGGCTCACCTGGCCGAGCGCATCGATCGGCCGGTCAACGACGTTTACGCGTACGTGTCGAACCCCGCCAACGTGACGACGTGGGCTCCCGGACTGGGCAGTTCGGTCGAGCAGGTCGACGGTGCGTGGTTCGTGGATTCCGACGGGCTGGGACGGGTGCGGGTCGAGTTCGCGCCGAAGAACGGGTTCGGGGTGGCCGATCACGTCGTGACGCTGGAATCGGGGGAGCAGTTCCTCAATCCGTTGCGTGTGGTGCCGTACGGGGAAGGCTCTGAGATCGTGTTCTCGGTGCGCCGGATGCCCGGGGTGTCGGACGAGGATTTCGCGCGGGACACCGGTTTGGTGGCGGCGGACCTGGCGCGGCTCAAGGACATTCTTGAGAAAGGGAACTGAGCGCGGGTTCGCGGTGTCGTCCAGCCATGAGGATCCTCGGGGCGATGCTGTGTTTGTCTTTGGTGGCGGGTTGCAGCGGGTCACCGGAGGAACCCGACGCCGGGCCTTCCGCACCGGCCGGGCCGGGCGTCGTCGACTGCGGGCATGACATCGGCGGGCGGCCGCCCGGTGCCGGCTCCCGGCTGATCCTCGACGCCGTGGTGCTGCCCACCGCCCGGCTGCAGGTCAGTGACTCCGGCGACGGCCGCCTGTTCGCCAAGGCGGGCCTGCTCGTGCGGGCCGGCACCGCCGTCGAACTGACCGTCGACCCGGCCGCGGCGGACACCACGATCGGCTGGGGCAGCCCCGGCCCCGAAGGAACGACGATCCGCGTCCCGGCCTGCCCCGACGCCGTGGGCTGGCTGGCCTTCGCGGGCGGCTATCACGTGCCGCGACCCATGTGCGTCCCGCTGATCGTCCGCGTAAACGGTCGCGAACAACGAGCCGAGGTGCGCGTCGGCGCCGACTGCGAGTCTTGAACAGCGCGCTCGCCCGGCCACCGGCGGAGGAGACGATCACTCAGTCCAGGTGGTTACGCGGGCCACAGCGAGCCCGTTTCGGCCCGGGTCACCCGGGAACTCGGCATTCAGCCGGGAGACGTGAGGTCTTGACCCGATTTCCTGGCACCGTGCCGCGTTGCGCCGGCGTGGCTGGGCAGCACATTTGACCGGCTTCGGTTCGGTGGACAGGCGGGCCCGGGCGGGTAAGGGTGGGTGGAGCTCAACCGAGACGTGGAAGAAGGTATGACGATGCAATATCGGCAGCTGGGCCGTACGGGTCTGAGGGTCTCGACGTTCACCCTGGGCACGATGGGGTTCGGCGGCACCGGGTGGGCCTCCCCGGTCGGCAAGATCGACGTGGCGGGGGCGCGGGAGCAGGTGGCGATCGCGCGGGAGGCGGGGGTCAACCTCATCGACACGGCCGACGTGTACTCGGCCGGGCTCAGTGAGGAGATTCTGGGCGAGGCCCTGGGCGACAAGCGTGACGACGTGCTGATCGCGACCAAGGTGCGGATGCCCATGGGTGAGGGGCAGAACGATGCCGGCCTCTCACGGCACCACATCATCCGGGGCGCCGAGGCCAGTTTGCGCCGTCTCAACACCGACTACATCGACCTTTTCCAGGTGCACGAGTGGGACGGGCAGACCCCGCTCGAGGAGACCCTGACCGCGCTCGACGACCTGGTGCGCAGCGGCAAGGTGCGCTACATCGGCTGCTCGAACTACGCGGCCTGGCAGATGGTCAAGGCGCTCGGTGTGTCCGACGCCCGGCAGCTCGAGCGGTTCGCCAGCACCCAGGTGTTCTATTCGCTGGTCAGCCGGGACATCGAGGCCGAGATCGTGCCGGCCGCGGTCGACCAGGGCGTCGGCATCCTGGTCTGGAGCCCGCTGGCGGGCGGTCTGACCTCGGGCAAGTACCGCCGCGGGGTGCAGGCTCCGGAGGGCAGCCGGCACCTCTCGGAGTGGAGCGAGCCGCCGATCCACGACGAGGACAAGCTGTACGACACCATCGAGGTCGCCGTGAAGATCGGTGAGTCGCACGGGGTGTCGGCGGCCCAGGTGTCGCTGGCCTACATCGCGCAGAAGCCGGGCGTGACGTCGCTGATCGTCGGGGCCCGGACGCCCGAGCAGCTGCGCGACAACCTGGCCGCGGCCGATCTGGAGCTGACCGCCGACGAGATCAAGGCGCTCGACGACGTGAGCGGTGAGCCGCTGCGCTACCCGTTCTGGCACCAGCGCAACACCAGCTCGGACCGGCTCAGCGCGGCCGACCTGACGCAGCTCCAGCGGCACCTGTAGGCAGGGTGGGGGCGGCCGCGGCCGCCCCCACTGTCACAGCACGCTGTCGATCGGGACCGTGGGCAGGCCCAGCGCGGTGCCGACCGATTCGTTGGTCAGCTTGCCGTCGTGCACGCTCAGCCCGCGCGCCAGCGCCGAGTCGGCCCGCAGCGCGTCCTGCCAGCCCAGGTCGGCCAGCTTGAGCGCGTACGGCAGGGTGGCGTTGGTCAGGGCGTACGTGGAGGTGTGGGGAACGGCGCCCGGCATGTTGGCCACGCAGTAGAAGACCGACTCGTGCACGCGGTAGACCGGGTCCTCGTGCGTCGTGGGCCGCGAGTCCTCGAAGCAGCCGCCCTGGTCGATAGCGATGTCGACGAGCACCGAGCCCGGCTTCATCCGCTTGACGAGGTCGTTGCTGACCAGGGTGGGCGCCTTGGCCCCGGGCACGAGCACCGCGCCGATCACCATGTCGGCCTCGATCACGGACTGCTCGAGCGTCAGCGTCGACGAGATCAACGTCTTGACCCGGCCGCCGAACTGCGCGTCGATGTGCCGCAGCCGGGCGATGTTGAGGTCGAGCACGGTGACGTCGGCGCCCATGCCGAGCGCGATGGTGGCCGCGTTCACGCCGGAGACGCCGCCGCCGATCACGGTCACCTTGGCCGGGCTGACCCCGGGGACGCCGCCGGGGAGCACGCCGCGCCCGCCCGAGCTGCGCATCAGGCTGTACGCGCCGACCTGCGGGGCGAGCCGCCCGGCGACCTCGCTCATCGGGGCCAGCAGGGGCAGCGTCCCGTCGGCCAGCTGCACGGTCTCGTACGCGATGGCGGTGGTGCGGCCGGCCAGCAACGCCTTGGTGCCGTCGGCATCGGCCGCGAGGTGCAGATAGGTGAAGACGACCTGGCCCGCGCGCAGCCGGTGGTACTCGGCGGCGATCGGCTCCTTGACCTTGAGCAGCAGGTCGGCGCGGCGCCACACGGTGTCGGCGTCGGGCGTGATCTCGGCTCCGGCGGCGACGAAGTCCTCGTCGGTGATCGACGAGCCGACCCCGGCGCCGGCCTGGACGAGCACCTGGTGCCCGCGGCGCACGAATTCGGCGACACCCGCGGGGGTGATCGCGACCCGGTACTCGTGGTTCTTGATCTCGGCGGGCACACCGATCTGCATGGCTGCTCCTCTCGTCTGCGGATGAGCGTGAAACGATGTGCTGTTTCTGCGCAACAGGGCCGCATAAGATTCTGCTCAGGCCCATGAGTGTGAAGATGATGCAAGGGGTGCGGACAAATTGCCCGACGTACCGAATGATCTTCGAGGTCTGGATCACATCGACCGTGACCTGCTGGCGCTGCTCGAGGTCGACGGCCGCATGCCCAACAACGCCCTGGCCGAGCGCGTGGGCATCGCCCCCAGCACCTGTCTGACCCGCATCCGGCGGCTCCGCGAGATCGGCGCCATCCGCGGCTTCCACGCCGACGTCGACCCGGCCTGGATCGGGCGGCCCATCCAAGCCATGATCGCCGTACGGATCCGCTCGGAGTCGCGCGACGCGATCGGCAAGTTCGCCGAGTCGCTGGCCGGCATTCCCGCCGTTCGCGACGTGTACTTCGTCTCCGGCTCGTACGATTTCCTTCTGCACGTCGCGACGGCCGATGTCGAGGATCTCCGCGAAGTGATCACCGAGCGCCTCAGCGGCACGCGCCTGATCGCGGGCACGGAAACGTACCTGATCTTCGAGCACCGGAGGGGCAACTCCTGAGCACCGCCCTGCACCCGGCCCAGCGTTAAAGCGCGTACGGGCGCCGGCCGACCGTTCACCAGTGACGGGACGAAGCCCCTGGCACTTGTGAAGGACGCGGGAGACATGTCGGACACCATGGTCGCGGAGCACGCCGCCGAGCAGCGGCGACTCACCGCGCTGCGCAACTACGAGGTGCTGGACACCGACCCCGAGAGCGACTTCGACGACATCGCGGTGCTCGCGGCCCAGCTGTGCCGCACCCCGATCGCCGCCGTCTCGCTGGTCGACGAGGACCGCCAGTGGTTCAAGGCCCGGGTCGGCATCGAAATCTGTGAGTCCGGCCGCGAACACGCGTTCTGCGCCCACGCCATGTACGGCGACGACGTCATGCAGGTGCCGGACGCCCGCCTCGACCCCCGCTTCGCGGACAACCCGCTGGTCACCGGCGAGCTGGGCGTCGTCTTCTACGCGGGCGCGCCGCTGATCAGCTCGACCGGCGAGCCGCTGGGCAGCCTGTGCGTCATCGACCGCGAGCCCCGGCTGCTCACCCCGGCCGAGGTCCAGGGCCTCCGTACGCTGGCCCGGCACGTGATGGCCCAGCTCGAGCTGCGGCAGTACGCCCGGGGGCTGGACGCGGCCAACGAGCGCCTGCGCGACGCCGACCGGATCAAGGACGAGTTCATCTCCCGGGTCACCCACGAACTCCGTACGCCGCTCACCTCCATCAACGGCTACTTGGAGATGCTCGCCGAGGACGGTCTCGAGCCGAGCACGGGGGAGGAGTTCCTGAGCCGGATCCGCCGCAACTCCGACCGGTTGATGGCGCTGGTCGACGACATGCTGCTGGCCGCGCAGACCGGTCGCGACGAGCTGCGCCTCACCAAGCGCATGCTCGACCTCTCCGAGCTGTCGCGCGCCGCCGTCGTCCGTAACGGCGTTCTGGCCCGTACGAGGGGCCTCACCATCACCGCCGACGCTCCCGAGCCCGTCTTCGTCGAGGCCGACGAGGCCCGGCTGATCCAGGTCATCGAGCGGCTGGTGCTCAACGCGGTCAAGTTCACGCCCAGCGGCGGCATCACGGTCAGCACGGCCGCCCACGGCCATCAGGCGCAACTCGTCGTGCGCGACACCGGCATCGGCATCGGCCCCGAGGACCGCGAACGGGTGATGGCGCCGTTCCGCCGCTCGGCCGACGCCGAACGTCGCGAGGTGCAGGGCGCCGGTCTGGGCCTGAGCATCGTCAAGGCGATCGTGGACGGTCACGGCGGGTCGATCCACATCGAGAGCGAACCGGATCAGGGAGCCGCGATCGTGGTCACGCTGCCACGGTCCACCAAGATTCTATAAGCACTGTTACATTGCCCCGGTGGACCTTCTCGACAGCAATCACTGGAGCGACCTGCACGCGCTGCTGGCCGAACTCGACCAGGAGATCGCGGCGCTCTACACCGACGCCGGGATCGAGGGCATGCGGACCCGGTTCGTGGGCCCGCTGATCGCCCTGCACCGGTTCGGGCCGATGACGATCCGGCAGCTCGCCGAGCGGCGCGGGGTGACGCACTCGGCCATGAGTCAGACCGCAGCCGCCATGACCAAGGCCGGGTTCGTCGAGACCGTCGTGGGAGCCGACGCCCGTACGAGGGAATTGGGGTTGTCGGCCCGGGCCCGCGAGATCATGCCCTTCCTCGTGGCCGAGTGGCGCGCGACCGAGGCCGCGGTGCGCCGGCTGGACGCCGAGCTGCCCTACTCGCTGACCCAGGTCACCGCCGACCTGCGCGGGCTGCTGGAAACTCAGCCGTTCGCCGAGCGCCTGCGCGCATGCCTGTCCTGACCGACCTGCGGCCGCTGCGCGAGAACCGTACGTTCCGCCGGCTCTGGCTGGGCACCACCGCGTCCGGATTCGGCGGCCAGTTCGGGGCGTTCGCGGTCCTCTTCTACGTCTGGGACCGCACACACAGCGCCGCTGCCGTCGGCCTGGTCGGGTTGGCCACCGGCGTGCCGCTCATCCTGCTCGCGCTGGCCGGAAGTGCCTTCACCGACCACGTCGACCGCCGCCTGCTCGCACTGCGCTGCACCGCCGCCCAGATCGCGGTGACCGCGGCCATGACCGTCGTCGCCTTCACCGACCTCGGCGGCGTCCCGGCGATGCTGGCGCTGGTCGCCGTGCAGTCGTCGCTGGGCGGTCTGGTCGGCCCGGCCCGGCAGACCTTCGTGCCCGCGCTGCTCACCGGCGAGCGGCTGGCCGCCGGGCTGGCCCTCAACCACCTGTCGTTCCAGGTGGCGATGTTGCTCGGCCCGGCCGCCGCGGGCGGGCTCACGGCCGTGGCCGGCGTCGGCTGGTGCCTGGCCTTCGACACGTTCACCTTCGTGGCCGCGCTGATCGGCCTGGCCGGGCTGCCCACCGGCGTCCCGCCGTCCGCCGGCACCCCCGGTCTGCGGGCGGTCGGAGACGGTTTGGCGTACGCGGCCCGGACCCCGCCGGTGCGCGGCGCTCTGCTGGCCGACCTGGCCGCCACCCTGTTCGCGATGCCCGTGGCGCTGTTCCCGGTGATCAACGACGAGAGGTTCGGCGGCCGCCCCGAGATCCTCGGCCTGTTCACCACGGCCATCGCGGTCGGTGGCGTGACCGCCTCGATCCTCTCCGGCCTGGCCACCCGGCAGCCCCGACCCGGCCGCCTGCTCCTGATCTGCGGCGCGATCTGGGCTCTCACCCTGGGCCTGGCCGGCGCCACCGGAAGCCTGCCGTTGTTCCTGTCCCTGCTGGCCCTGGCCGGCGCGGCCGACACGTGGGCCGTGGTCTCGCGTGGCACGGTGATCCAGACCGTCACCCCACCCGACTACCGCGGCCGCATCTCCTCCCTCGAACACATCGCCGGCTCGGCCGGCCCCCAGCTCGGCAACCTACGGGCGGGCCTGGTCGCCGCGGCCTCCTCCGGCAGCGCCGCCCTGGCCCTGGGCGGGGCCACCGCCCTGGTCGCCACCGGCCTGATCGCCGTCACGACCCCCGCCCTGCGGCACTTTCGTACGGTTCCTTCCGCGGATTGACGGCCCGACACTGCTCGCATGAGACGGCTCATCCTGATCGGAAGTGCGGTCGGCGTCCTGATTGCCGGGGCCCTGACCCTGCTGAACTCTGCGGCGGACACGGTCGACGTTCCCATGGAGATCGCCAAGTGGCTGATGAATCTCGCTGTCGCGGTCGTCATCACGGGCGGGCTCACCGTGGAGATCAACAAAAGGAACCTCGATCGGTCGAAGCGGGACGAGCGGACCGCAGCTCTCACCCAAGCCCTGCAGGAGGTCAAGGCCGCGTACGAGGAAGGCCTCCAGTTGCGGAAGATGCTCCAGCAGATGCTGACCTCCATGCGGCTGCTCGCCGAGGAGTACCGCGACAACTACCGGGTGATCCTCCGCGACGCCGCGCGAGAGCAGGCGGCCCTGGACAAGGTGCGAGCGGGCACCGCCGACGACGTCGAACTGACCGAGCTCGATCCCGAACGGTTTCCGCGGCTGTACGACTTCCTGGACGAGCAGTCCTTTGCGGCGGGCGCCTTCCAGCAGTCCTGCAGCGCTTCCAAGAGGCAGCTGCAGGAATGGCTCCTGACGCCTTCCACGCGCACCGTCACGCCTGGACAGGTGGTCACGCCGGGAACGTCATCGACCTGATCATGTGCTGGGGAGCGCCGGGCAGGTACCTTGTGTCGGGCGCGAACTCGAACCGCGTCCGGGAGGTGGCATCGATGACGACGGAGCGGAACCGGGCCAGTGGCCGTCCGACCCTCGAAGAGGTCGCGGTGCGCGCCGGCGTCGGCCGGGGCACCGTGTCCCGTGTGGTGAACGGATCGGCGCAGGTCAGCCCGCGGGCTCGGCAGGCCGTCGAGGATGCCATCCAGGAGCTCGGCTACGTGCCCAACCGGGCCGCGCGCACCCTGGTGACCCAGCGGACCGACTCGATCGCGCTGGTCATCTTCGAGTCGGGTGAGCGGTTCTTCGCCGAGCCGTTCTTCGGCCGGATAGTGCAGTCGATCTCGTCGGTGCTGGTCGCCCGCAACCTGCAGATGGTCCTGATGATCGCGCAGGCGCCCGAGGAGCGGCGGCGGCTGGAGGGCTATCTGACCCGCCAGCACGTCGACGGCGCGTTGCTGCTCTCCCTGCACGGTGACGATCCGCTGCCGGCGGTGCTCGAGGAGCGCGGGGTGGCCACCGTCCGGGCCGGTCGCCCCACGTACGCGGAAAGGGGCACCTTCGTCGACGCGGACAACCGGGTCGGCGCGCGCGAGGCCGTCTCCTATCTGTGGTCGCGGGGCCGGCGCCGGATCGCCGCGATCACCGGGCCGCTCGACATGGCGGCCGGCATCGCGCGCCTCGAGGGCTACCGCGACGTGGCCGGCGACGGGCCGGTCGCGTTCGGCGACTTCAGCGAGGAGTCCGGCGCGGCCGCGATGTGGCGCCTGCTCGAGCAGTATCCCGACCTGGACGCCGTCTTCGCCGCCTCCGACATGATGGCGGCCGGCGCCATGCGGGTGCTGCGCCAGCACGGGCGGCGCGTGCCCGACGACGTGGCAGTGGTCGGCTTCGACGACTCGGTGATCGCGCGCCACACCGACCCGCCGTTGACCAGCGTCGACCAGCCGATCGCGGAGATGGGCCGGGAGATGGTCCGGCTGCTGCTGGCCAAGATCGACGGCGACGAGCCGGGCGAGACCGAGATCGTGCTCCCGACCAGCCTGGTCATCCGCGGCTCGGCCTGACCCCCGCCGGCCGGCTCACATTCCGGCGGCGGTCTTGATGTCGGCCAAGCGGGAGCGCAGCAGGGAGGCCTGCGCGCGGGACAGGCTGCCCTCCCCGGCCCGATCGTTGATCTTGCGGCGTAGGTCGTCGATGCGTTTGTCGACGTTCCCGGCGTCGGCGTTCTCCAGCGGCCGTACGAAGTTGAGCAGGTCGGTCTGCAGGTCGGAACGGATGCCGGCGTCCTCCACCGTGCTGCGGAAACGGCTCACCGCGTCGTCGAAATCGAGCGTCGGCGTCGGCGCCGCCGGGGTGGGCGAGAACGTCGGGGCGGCCGGTGCACTGGTCGCCGGGGTGCTCAGCGGCGCCACCGAGGGCGACACGACCACGGCCGGCGGCGGATTGCCGGGAGCGGCCGACTCGTTGCCCTCGCGGGGCCAGTTGATCGCGATCAGCGCGCCCCCGGCCGCGGCGAACAGGGCCACCACGACGGCGCCGAGCACCCAGCGGCGAGTCGGGGCCGGGGTCAGCGGGACGGTCGCGGGGGCGGCCCGGCCGGGTTTGAAGGCGGCGTCGCCCGCGCGCGGAGGCAGCTCGGGAAAGGTGGCCCGGGGCGACGAGGCGCCGCGCGCGCCGACGTTGGCCTCGACGCGAACGGACGGCGTACGGGAACCGGTTGGTCTTGATCCTCCGGGGCCGTGGGTGCCGCGTGGACGGGAGCCACCCGGACCCGCCGGGGGTCGCGCCGGGCCGGCCAGATGCCCGCCCGTGCCGTTCATCGGGTGGGCGCCGCTCGGCCGGTTGACCGCGGACTCGGGCTTGAGCCACAGCGCGGTCAGGTCGAATCGGATCTCGTCGGCGCCCGGCCTGTCCTCCGGCAGTTCGGCCAGGCAGCGGCCGACGATGTCGCGGAACGCCGCGGGCAGCTCGGCCGGCAGCACGCGCGGACCCTCGGCCCGGGCGGCGGCCAGTTCCTCCCACGTGTCGACCGGATAGGGCGGGTCGCCGGTCACCATCTCGAACAGCAGCACACCCAGCCCGTACACATCGGTCGCGGGCTCGGCCGGCATGCCGTCGAGCCGTTCGGGGGCGACGTAGGCCGGGGTGCCGAACGTCGAGCCGGTGTCGTCGTCGTCCGGCTCGCCCGCGGTGGCGCTGATGCCGAAGTCGAGGATCTTGATGCCGTTGGGGGTGAGCATGACGTTGCCCGGCTTGATGTCGCGGTGCACCACGCCGTTGGCGTGGGCGGCGGCCAGCGCGTCGGCTACCGCGGCCCCGATCCGCGCGGCCTCGGGCAGCTCGATCGGCTCCCGTTCCAGCCGGGCCGCGACGCTCTCGCCGGCCAGCAGCTCCATCACCACGAACGGCGCGACCGTCCCGTCCGGACGGACGGCCTCGCGATAGTCGTGGACGGCGGCGATGTTGGGGTGCTGCAGTTTGGCCGCCATGCGCGCTTCACGCCAGACGACCTGGGCCCCGAGCGGCAGCTTGACCGCGACCGGGCGGCCCAGCAACTCGTCGTCGGCCCGCCAGATCGTCGACATCCCGCCGGTCTCGAGCAGGGTGACCAGGCGGTAACGCGCCGCCAGCAGGGTTCCCGCATTCGGCCACTCATCGCTCACCCGCAGAACATTCGCCCGGATCGGGACGGGTGTCAACACCTGTTGTCAGCTGTTACCAGCCCGGCTCGTCCACATCCACGGCGACGTAGTCGATGTCGCCGGCGAAGTAGTCGCAGCCCACGTCCACCTGGTCGCAGGTGGTCTTGCCGCCGATCGCGAGCGGCCACGAATTGGCGATCGGCCCGGTCCAGCCGTCGCGCGAGGCGACCACCCGCTGGTCGACGATCAGGGTCACGCCGTCGGAGGTGCGTTCACACCGAACGGTGTGCCACTGCCCGTCGTTGATCGGCTTGGGCGCCGTGACCAGCAACGACGTGCGCGAGCCGCGGAACCAGCACTGCACCCGGCCGTTGGGGATCTGCAGTTTGAAGCTGCCGCCGGGCACCGTGGCCTGTCCTTTCTGGACGATGTTGCCGAAGTAGTCGCGGGTGCGCAGCCGCATGCCGATCGCGTAGTCGCGGGAGCCCGGGTCGAGCCGGTCGTCGTCGGGGACGATCACCACGTGGCCGGGCCGGGCCGGCGGGGTGTCCGGCTCCAGGCGTTCGAAGCCGTACGCGATGCGGTCACCGGAGCGCAGGCCCACCGCGACCTCGCTGCCGATGCGCCCGTCGAAGCCGTGCCCGGTGGCGTCGCGCATCGTGCGGGAGCCGGGGGCCTCGTTCATCGGCCAGTAGGCGAGCTCGTAATCGGCGGAGGCGGACGCCGCGCCCCCGCTGGTGGCCAGCAGCCCCGCGGCGGCGGAAGAGACAAGCCACAAACGCAGCATCTTCATGGTTCATCCCCAATGAGCCGTATAGCCAGATTTGACGGTTTGATCCTACTCAGGGCAAATCGGCCGTGTACAGGGATTCCTCCCACGGCCGGACCCCGTTGGGATGCGCGGACACGGATGTCATGATGTGACCGATCCATGCGGGGAAAGGGCCGGGCAACAATGGGCTTCGAGGCGAGGACTGACGTGCGGGCCGGTCATGTGCTGGTGACCCTGGCCGGCGAATGCGACCTGGCCGTACGGGATCAGCTGCACACGATCCTGGAAGACGCGGTCCGCTCGTCCCCGCTCGTCGTCGTCGACCTCGGCGCCGTCGACTTCCTCGACTCCAGCGGCGTGCACGGACTGATCGTCGCCCACCACGAAGCCCGCGCCCGCGGCGGCCGCGTCACCGTGGTCAACCCGGCCGGAGCCGTCGCCGCCGTCCTCGACATCACCGGCGTCGGCGAACTGCTCAGCCCCACGGCGGAGCGGGCCGACGGATGAGCGGGCAGAGCTTCCAGACCACCTACTCCGAACCTGGCGACCTGGCGAAACTGCGCGAATTCGTACGCGGTCACGCGGCCGCGCTGGGCCTGCCCGACGAACGCGCGGAACTGCTCACCCTGGCCGTCAGCGAACTGGCCACGAACACGCTGCAACACACGGCGGGCGGCGGCACCGTACGCCTGTGGACCTCCGGCGGCCGCGTGATCTGCGACGTCACCGACGGCGGCGCGATCCGCAGCCTGGGCCGCCCGATGCCGGCGGCCGACGCGCTGCGGGGCCGGGGGCTGGCCATCGTCGAACGCATCTGCGACGAGGTCGCCGTCGACACCGCCGGCGACAACACCCGCGTGCGGCTGGCCCTCGACCTCGACCACGCGGGATAAGCCCCGGACGGCCCGGCCCTCGTCTGCGGCCGGCGATCGGTTGGGGCCGGCGTTCCGTATCGCCGGGGCGGCTCGGGGCGCCCGGATCCCGTCGCGCCGGGCCGGGCTTCTTTTTCGCTCGGGCGGCGCTGGTGTTCCTCGCGGCGTTACCAGCTGCTTCTGGGCGGATTTCGCGAGCACGGGCTCCGCGCGGGGTGGCCGGCCCGTCTTTCCCGGGGTCGATCAGCTCGGTGTTTGCGCGTTGGGATCGGGCAGCTCGGTGTTTCCGCGTTGGGGTCGATCAGCTCGGTGTTTGCGCGTTGGGATCGGGCAGCTCGGTGTTTGCGCGTTGGGGTCGATCAGCTCGGTGTTTCCGCATTGGGTTCGATCAGCCGGTCTTTCCGCGTTGGGATCGGGCGGCCCGGACTTTCGCGCGAGAACTCGCGAGCCCGGCTCGGAGCCTCCCGTCCAAGGGCGGATCAGCCGCCACTCCCGCTGGGGCCCGTCGCCGGGAGTGATAACTGATCGACCGGCTCTCCCGCCCTGGCGGCGGACCATGCGGCTGTCGCTCGTGGAGAACCCGAAGGTGCGGGGGCTGTGGACGACTATGGCTCGACGGTGATCAGCAGGGTGCAGGTGTCGTCGTCGGGGCTCGGTGTCGTCAAGCCCCTGACCAGGACGGTCATTGCGTCGGGGGGCGGGGCGGTGGCGGCTGAGCCGGCCGGGGGCGGGGTGGTGGCAGCTGAGCCGGGCGAGGGCGGGGTGGTGGCGGCTGAGTCGGGCGGGGGTGCGGCGGTCCGGGCTGAGGCGGTCCGGGCTGAGGCGGTCCGGGCCGAGGCGGTCCGGGCCCAGGCGGCGGCCAGCAGGTCGACTACGTGGGGGAGCAGCGGCGGCCCGGTGCGGCGTTCGACCAGGCCGTCCGTGTAGAGCAGCAGCATGTCGCCCGGGGCCACCTGCAGGCACAGCGACTCGTACGTGGCCTGTGGGTCGGCCCCCAGCAGCATCCCCCGGGCCAGGGGCAACGCCGAGGCCTGCCCGTCGCGGGCCAGCAGCGGCGCCGCGTGGCCGGCTCGGGACCAGGTCAGGGTGTGGGTGGCCGGGTCGTGGACGCAGATCACCGACGTGCCGGTCAGGTGCAGGCGGACCGACAGCTGGTTGAGGTGGCTCAGCAGCACCGCCGGGTCGTGGACGCCGATGGACAGCCACGCGATCAGCGCGAACCGCAGGTGGGCCATCCCGTTGGCCGCGCCCAGGCCGTGGCCGGCCACGTCGCCCACGGCCAGCACCACACGGCCGTCGTCGAGCGGGCCGGCGTGATACCAGTCGCCGCCGACCTGGATCGTGTTGCCGGCCGGCAGGTAGTTGACCAGCACGCTGAGCCCGGGCAGGGACAGGGGTTCGTGCGGCACCGGCTGGATGAGCTGCTGGAGCTGGCCGGCCAGGCGGTGTTCGGCCAGCGCGGTCATCTCGCGGGTGCGCAGCTGGTCGCGCAGGCGGTCGATGGCCGTACGGGAGTCTTCGCGGGCCGTCACGTCCTGAACCACCGCGTTGATCTTCAGGGGGCGGCCGGTGGCGTCGGTCACCACGTCGGAGAGCACGCGCAGGTGTTTGACGTCCGGGCCGATCCGGAACCGCACGGTCACGTCGGAGGTGGCGCCGCTGTCGAGGGTCTGCCAGGCCGTCTCGGCGATCCCGCGGTCGTCGCCGAGCATCGCCGCCGCCTGCTGGACTCGGGTGAGCGGGCCCAGGGCGGGGTCGCGGCCGAAGATCCGGTACATCCCGGGCGACCACTGCGTCTCGCCGGTGATCAGGTCGTACTCGGACCAGCCGAGGCTGCCCAGCAGTTCGGTGTTCTGCATGCGGCGGCGGTCCTCGTCGAGCCGCTGCCACCAGACGAGCAGTCCGTCGAGCACCCGGTGGACGGTCACGTCGAAGAGTGAATGTGCGACCACCCCGGCCTTCTTCTCGTCGTAGCGGAAGTCGGTCAGGTGCGCCGGTTCACCCGTGCGCAGGACGTCGAGGTAGATCTGCCACAACTCGCCGCCGACGATCGCCGGGTACAGGTCGCTCAGCAGCCCGTCGATCCGGCTGGGGCCGCGGTGGTAGATGTCGTCGCCCCGGCCGCCGGCGGCCGCGATGCGGAAGTCCCGCACGACCCCGTCGGTGCCGGTCACGGGCACGAGCCAGGAGCATCCGGCGGGGATGACTGACAGCATTTCCCGTACGACGCGGGCGACGTCCTCGTCGGCCATGCGCTCAGCGTAGTGGTCGTCGATGCGGGCCCACGGTGACGCACCGCAGCCCCTCGCTAATCCGTTGTTGAGCTTGATAGCATCCCGCGGATCACGCCAGCCCCGTGCGAGTGGGCGTATCCCCGGGTCCGCAAAAACGGAGGTCTTCAATGTCCGACAACCGCATGAAGGATCGTGTCAAAGTGCTGCTCAATGGGACGTCAGCGGACAGCCAGACCTCCGAACACGCTCTCGTCGCGCCGCAGCCGGGCCAGCAGCCGCAGGCGCCGGCGGCCGGTCAGGCGGCGGCCCCGGCTCAGCCCGCGCAGCCGGGTCAGCCCGGCCAGCCCGGCCAGCCCGGCCAGAATCAGGCCCTGCAGGTGCTGACCCTGGCCCAGCGCACGGCCGAGGAGCATGTCGCGCGGGCCCACCACCAGGCCGACAAGATCCGTACGGATGCGCTGGCCGCCGCCGAGCAGGTCGCCCGGGACGCGCAGGTGCACGCGCACAACGTGCGCCGCGAGGCCGAGAAGATCCTGACCGACGCCCGCGCCGCCGCCGAGCAGATCGCCCGCGACTCGCACGCCCGGACGGAGGAGGCGCGGCGCAACGCCGAGAAGATCGTTTCCGACGCCCGCTCGCAGGCCGAGACCGTCGCCGAGGACGCCCAGGCGACCGCCGATCACCTCAACCTGCAGGCCCGTCAGCGCTACGACGACGTCGTGGGCAGCCTCGGCGCCAAGCGGGAGGCGCTGCAGCAGCAGATCGAGGCGCTCGAGCAGTTCGACCGGGAGTACCGGGCGCGCCTGACCAATTTCATGCAGGGTCAGCTGCGGGCCCTCTGGGTCGACCAGCCGCAGGTGCAAGGCGAGCTCGACGAGGCCGGCGCCGAGAAGGCGGGCCCGCGGCACGGCGCGGCCGAGGCCGACGAGGCCGTCCCCGCGCAGCGCCACAGCGAGGAAGATGCTGTGGAATCCGAGGAGGATGAGCGCACCAAGCGCTGATTCCGTGGAAACCGGGCACGCTGGGTTATGGACTCACGTGCGCCGGGGTCTTACCGTCGGTAAGTGCGCGGCTCGCCCGGGGCCGCGCTCCGACGGGAGGCCGTCGCGTGACCGAGTTCGTGGGACGCCAGGCCGAGCTGCGTGAGCTGCTCGGCGGCGCTTGCCGTCCCGGGCTCGTGGTGCACGGTCCGGCCGGCGTCGGCAAGAGCCGCCTGGTCGCCGAGCTGCTGCGCCGGCTCGACCGGGAGCTGCCGGGTGCTCTGACCGTACGGGTGCCGGGCAGCGCCACGGCCGACGAGGTGGTGATCGCGCTCGGTGAGCCCCGTGTGATCACGGAACCGGTCACCCTCGTCGTCGACGACCTGGCCACCGTGCCGGTCACCGGTGGTGGGGGCCGGGCCGAACCGGTCGACGCCGCGCTGGCCGGGTTCCTGACGGCCTGGGTCCGCGAGCCCCGGCCGCGCCGGCTCGTGATCACCAGCCGGCATCCGATCGCCCTGCCCGGCCGCGGCCACCACCGCCTGACCGAGCTGCGCCTGGGCCCGCTCACCAGCGACGACGCCTGCCTGCTGATGGCTCAGCTGCCCGGCCTGGGCACGCTCGACGCGGCCCAGCGGGAGCGGGCATGGGCGTGCTGCGGGGGTCATCCGCGCGCGCTGGAATATCTGGACACGCTGCTCTGCCACGGCACGGCCGGTTTCGCCGACGTGGCCGAGCGGCTCGAGGGTGTGCTGGCCGAGAACGGCATCGGCGACCCGGCCGAGTGGATCAGGCGGGGTGGGCCGCTGGCCGAGGCGATGACCACCACCGTCGACGACGTGCTGGTGCAGGAACTGCTCGAAGTGCGCTATCACGCGTATCGGGCGGGCGACGCCGCGCACCGGCTGGGCGACGCCGACGACGCCGCCGGGCATCACCGCCGGGCGCTGGCCATCGACGAACGGCTCGGGCAGCGGGCCGGTCCGGCCGGCTGGCAGCGGCTCGGGCTGACGGCCGGTGAGAGCGACGGCGCGGGCCCGGCCGAGCTCGAGCGTCAGCTGCGGCACGCGCTCGCGGTCGACGCCGAACTCGGCAACCGGGCCGGGATGGCCTCCGGCCTGCACCGGCTGGGCCTGGTGTGCACGCTGACCGGGCGGCTGCCGGCCGCCGTCGCGCTGCACTGCCGGGCCTTCGCCACCGAGCTGGCGCTGGGGTCGCCGGACGCGCCGATCGAGCTGGCCGAGCTGAGCCGGCTGCGGGCGGCCCTGGGCGACGCGGCGTTCCGGCAGGCGGCGGGCGAAGTGCTGCCCGCGGCGTCGCTCAACGGACTGGCCCGCATGCTCGACGACTTCATGACGGCCGGCGAGCACCGCTACAACTGAGGCCTCAGGCCTCGTCCAGGACCTTCTGGATCGCGGTGAGCAGCTGCGCCTTGCTGAACGGCTTCTCGACCAGGGTGACCCCCGGTGCCAGCGTGCCCTGCGAGGCGAGCACGGGCCGGGCGTAGCCGGACATGAACAGCACCTTGGCCCCGGGCCGCACCGCGGCGAAGCGTTCGGCCAGGTCGCGCCCGAGCATGTGTGGCATGACGACGTCGGTCAGCAGCACGTCGATCGGGCCCTCGTGCGCTTCGGCCAGGGCCAGCGCGGCCGGGCCGTCCGCGGCGATCAGCACCTCGTGCCCGGCGCCGAGCAGGATCCGGTTGAGCACGCCGCGCAGGGCGGGCTCGTCCTCGACGGCCAGGATCGTGGCCCGGCGGGTCTGCCCGGCATCGGTCTCGGTCTCGTCGCGGGTGAGGGCGGCGGGTGCGGCATCGGTGGTCGGCAGCAGGATCGTGAACGTGGTGCCCATGCCCGGCTCGGAGTAGACGTTGAGATCGCCCCCGGCCGCGGTCACGATGCCGTAGACGGTGGCCAGCCCGAGCCCGGTGCCCTGCCCGGCCGGCTTCGTCGTGTAGAACGGCTCGAACGCCCGCTCGATCACCTCGGGCGGCATCCCGGTGCCGGTGTCGCTGACCCGCAGCCGTACGTACCGGCCGGGGTTGAGGTGCGGGCGACCCGACGCGTAGTGCCGGTCGACCTGCAGCGGCTCGGTCTCGATGGTCAGCTCACCCCCGCGCGGCATCGCGTCGCGCGCGTTGACGGCCAGGTTCACCAGCACCTGATCGAGCTGCCCGGGGTCGGCCGTGACCGCGGGCAGGTCGGCCGTGAGCCGTACGGAGAGGGTGATGTGCTCGCCGATGGACCGGCGCAGCATCTGCTCGATGTCCGTCACCACGTCGTTGATGTCGAGCGGGCGCGGGCGCACGACCTCGCGCCGGGCGAACGCGAGCAGCTGGTGGGTGAGATCGGCCCCGCGCTGGGCGGCCTTGGAGATCTGGGCCGCGTCGCCGGCGATCTCGTCGAGCCCGGCATCGGTGGCCGATTCGGCGATGAACGTCGCGTAGTTGGCGATCACCGCGATCAGGTTGTTGAAGTCGTGCGCGACCCCGCCGGCCAGCTGGCCCAGACCCTCCAGCCGCTGGGTGCGCTGCAGCTGGGCCTCCATCCGGGCCCGTTCGGCCTCGGCCTGCAGCTGCCGCAGGCCCTCCTGGGCGCGCACCCTTTCGGTGATGTCGCGGACCACCGCGCAGCGCAGCCGGCCCTCGTCGGTGGGCAGCAGGCTCATCGACACCTCGACCGGGATCGTGGCGCCGTCCATCCGGTGGGCCAGCGTCGGCGCCGCCTCGGGGCCGGGCTCGGCTCCGGGAGTGCCGGGCAGCGCCGGGGTGAGCAGGTCGTTGATCGGGCGGCCGAGCAGCCCGGTGCGGGTCAGGCCGAAGAGCTGCTCGGCCTGGGTGTTGGCGAGCACGATCCGCCCGTCGTCGCCGATGCCGACGAAGGCGTCCGGCGCGGCCTCCAGCAGCGCCTGCAGGCTCGACTCGAGCCGTTCGCGCGGGCCGACGGCGCGGGCGATCACGGTGAACCCGAGCAGGTGGTCGTCCTCGATCAGCGGCGACATCGTGAGCGTGACCAGGACCCAGCGGCCGTCGCGGTGGCGGCGCTGGGTCCGGAAGCGTTCCAGGCGGGCCCCCGCGGCCAGCAGCGTCATCATCTCGCGCTGGTCGCCGCGCCGGTCGGGCGGGACGAGCAGGTCGGCGCTGCGCCCGACGATCTCGCCGGCCGGCCAGCCCAGCAGCGCCTCGCCGGCCGGGTTCCACGAGAGCACGGTGAAGTCGGGGCTGACCGTCCAGATCGCGTCGTGGGCCGAGCGCACGGCCGCGTCCGGCAGGTGCGCCGACTCGGCCTGCCGCGTCGATCCGTACGTTTCGCCCATAACAGGACCACGTTAGCGATTTCGGCGAGCTGGTCGTACCGCTTTGCCTAGGCTGGCCCCGTGAGCGTGCTGGGGGAGCAGGCGACAGTCCTGCCCGAGGTCGATCCTCAGCGTCCCAGCGTGGCCCGGATCTACAACTTCCTGCTGGGTGGACGGCACAACTTCGCCGCCGACCGGCAGGCCGCGGCCGCGGCGCAGTCGGTGATGCCCGAGCTGCCGGCCATCCTGCGGCTCAACCGGCAGTTCCTGCGCGAGGCCGTCCGCCTGGCCGACGAGGCGGGCATCGATCAGTACCTCGACCTGGGGTGCGGCATCCCGTCGGCCGGTGACGCCTACGACGTGGCGCGCCGGGTGCGGCCGGGCTGCCGGGTGGTGGGCGTGGACGTGGAGCCGGTCGCCTTCGTGCACGGCCGCCTGCGCTCCGACGGTGATCCGGGAGCCGACGTCCTCTACGCCGACCTGCTCGACGCCCACCAGGTGCTGGCTTCCCCGCCCGTACGGGGTCTGCTCGCTCTTGATCGTCCGGTGTGCCTGCTGATGGTGGCCGTGGCCCACTTCATCCCCGACACCGGACGGCTGACCGAGGCGCTCGCGGTTTATCGCGACGCCGTGCCGCGGGGCAGCCTGCTGGCGCTGACCCACGCCTGCCGCAAGGGCGGCTCACCGCAGATCGACCAGGTGCGGCGGATCTACAACAACACCACCGCCCCGCTCGCGACGCGTGACGCCGCCGAGGCGGCCGTGCTGTTCGGCGACTGGCCGGTCCTCGGGCCGGGGCTGCAGACGTTCGGCGAGTGGTGTTCGGTGCCGGGCCGCCGGCGCGAGAGCGGCACCGCGGAGTCGGCGTTCCTCGTAGGGGTGGCTCGCAAGCCATAACGTTAAATCAGCACATCAGTGACTTATTGCGCGCATGCTGAGGGGAAGTGGCCCCGATCCCGCGGAGCGAAGATGCCGGTAGTTCTGATCGCCGAGGACGACGAAGACATCGCCCTGATCCTCTCCCGGCTGCTCAAGCGGGCCGGCTACACGGTGCTGCACGCGCCGGACGGGCAGCGGGCTTTCGAGCTGGCGGTCGCCCACCGGCCCGACGTGCTGCTGACGGATCTGGGGATGCCGCGCATGGACGGCCTCGAGCTGACCCGAGCCGTCCGCGAGCACGCCGAACTGCGGGACATGCCGATCGTCATGCTCAGTGGTCACCTGCATCCGGGCGACGGCGAGCCCACCGCCGCCGGGGTCTGCGTGGTGCTGCTCAAGCCCTGCCCGAACGACAAGCTGCGTGAGGTCGTCAACGAGCTGACCGAACTGGGCCCGCACGGGCATCAGGGCGCCGGCAGCGCCTGTCCGGCGAGGTGGCCCGTCTCCGCTTGATTGTCATGCGACATATAAATGTGGACGTAGGGTATAAATAGCCGAGCCCGCGACCGCGGGCGTGCCGCGCGGCTGATCGGGCAACCCATGGTCATGGTCGACGAGACCGTCCTGGCCGATCCGGATCGCCTCGGCGCGGTCCGCACGGCAAAACACGCGCTGCCGGCCCTGCCGCTCGCCCCCGACGCCCTGGCCCGGCTGGCCGCCCGCCTGCTCGAGGCGCCCGAGGCCCAGCTCACCCTGGTCGACCGCGAGGGTGTGCTGCTGGCCGGCGGCCAGGGCCCGCCCGACGCCGACATCGCCCGCTGGGCCGTCTCGGCCGGTGAGGCCGTGCAGCGGGCGGACCCGCCGTCCTTCCTCGCGGTCCCGGTGCTCGACGGGGCCGGGCTGCCGGTCGGTGCGCTGGCCGTCCTCGACCCCGCCGCCCGCCGCTGGACCGGCGAGAACGCCCGCATCCTGACCGAGCTGACCGCGCTGGCCAGCCCCGGCGCGAGCGCCTCGTTCCTGGCCTCGCTCATCGACAACCTGCCGGTGGGGGTGATCGCCTGCGACGCCGACGGCGACATCGCCGTGGTCAACCGGCCCGTCCGCGAGCTGATCGGCCTGCCCGCGGACGCGGCCCCGCGGCTGTATCCGACCCGGGCCACCGGCGCGCTGTTCGACGCCGGGGGCCGGGCCGTCCCGTGGCGTGAGTCGCCGATCCAGCGGGCCGCGCGGGGTGAACGCGTCGACACCGACCTGGTGGTGCGGGTGGCCGGGCGCCGCGAGCGGATCATCACGGCGACCGCCCAGCCGATCCTCGACGACGACGGCCGCCGCCTCGGGGCCGTGGCCGTCGCCCGCGAGGTCACCGCGCTGCGCCGGGCCGAACGGTTCCGCGACTGTCACCGGGCCGTCGAGGAGGCGCTGAACGTGGCCGGCTCGGCCGCCGAGGCCGCGCCCGGCGTGCTGGCCGCGCTGGGCACGACGCTGGGCTGGCCCGCGGCTGAGCTGTGGCTGGCCGACGAGGACTCCGGTGAACTGAGCGTCGGCGGCCGCTGGTGCGCGCCGGGCCGCGGCCTGGAGGAGGTGCTGACGTTCACGCCGATCAAGGGGTCCGGCATCACCGGCCGGGTCTGGGCCACGGGCCGGCCGATCTGGGTGCCCGACATCGCCGACTCGGCCAGCCTGCGCACCCCGCTGGAACGCCGCCGTGCGGCCGCCTGCCTGCGGGCCGGGCTGCGCACGGTGCTGGCCGTGCCGGTGCGCGACGCCGACACCGTGCTGGGCGTGCTGACCTGTTACGGCGACGCCCCCGAGCCGCACGAGGATCTGCTGGCCCTGCTGCTCGACGGGGTGGCGGCCCGGATCGGGGTGTACGTGGCGCTGCGCCGGGCGGAGGCGCTGGCCCGGCAGTTGTCGCGGGCCAAGGACGACTTCATCGCGCTGGTCAGCCACGAGATGCGCACCCCGCTGACCTCGATCGTGGCCAGCGCGTCGATGCTGGGCGACGAGCAGTCCGGGCTCGACGAGGAGAGCCGGGCCATGGTCGACGCCGTGCATCGCAACGCCACCAGCCTGCGCGCGGTGGTCGACACGCTGCTCGACCTGGCCGGGCTCGACTCCGGGCACGTGGCGCTGCGCACCGAGGAGGTCGACCTGGCGCAGATCGTGGACGCGGCGCTGACCGCGGCCCGGCCGCACGCCGTGGCCAACGGGGTGCGCCTGCGGCACGAGCGCGACGAGCCGCTGCCCATGGTGGGCGACCCGCACCGGCTGCGTCAGGTGGTCGACGACCTGCTGGCCAATGCGATCAAGTACAGCCCGCGGGGCGGCGACGTCGAGATCGAGCTGGTCGAGCGGGCCGGGATGGCCGAGCTGACAGTGGCCGACCACGGCATCGGCACCCCGGCCGAGGAGCGCGACCGCGTCTTCGACCGCTTCTATCGCGCCAGCAACGTGCGTCACCAGGGCATCGCGGGCAAAGGGCTGGGGCTGAGCCTGGCCCGGGCGATCGTCGACCTGCACGGGGGCACCATCCGCCTCAGCGGTCACCCGCCGCACGGCACGACGGTTCTCATCCGGTTGCCGATCTCGCCCAGGCCTTAGCCACCGTCGGTAAACGTCCGATGAAGCGAGTACAGGGACTTCATCCGGACGGTTTGGCGGGGGAGAGAATGACGAACGTGCTGGCGCCGGAGACCGGTGCGGCCACCAGGCCGACCGTGCTGCTCGTGGACGACGAGTCCGCGATCCTCGACACGCTCTCGCTGCAGCTGCGCCGCGACCACAAGGTGCTCGTGGCCGGGAGCGGCGCCGAGGCGTTGCGCCTGCTCGCCTCGTCCGGCCCGGTCGCCGCCGTGATCAGCGACCTGCGCATGCCCGAGATGGACGGCGTCGAGCTGCTGCGCCGGGTCCAGCTCGAATACCCTGACACCACCCGCGTGCTGCACACCGCGCAGAGCGACCTGAGCGCGGCCATCGCGGCCATCAACGACGGCGGCGTCTACCGCTACCTGGCCAAGCCGGTGCCGACCGACGAGCTGCGCAGCACCGTGCAGGAGGCGGTGGAGCTGCACGGGCGTTCGACGGCCGACCGCCAGCTGCTCGACAAGACCCTCAAGACCAGCCTGCAGGCGCTGTTCGGCTGTCTGCAGCTGGCCAGCCCGCTCGCCTTCGCCCGGGCCGGCCGCATCCGTACGCTGGTCTCCGAGCTCTGCCACGAGATGCAGCTGGACGCGCTGTGGGAGATCGAGGTCGCCGCCATGGCCTCCCAGCTGGGCGCGGTCACCCTGCCGCCGACCGTGCTGGCCAAGCTGGACAAGGGCCTGCCCTGCACCGAGGAGGAGCAGGCCATGGTCGACGGCATGCCCGGCGTCGCCGTGCAGCTGCTCAAGAACATCCCGATGCTCGAAGACGTCATCCAGATCGTCCGCGGGCTCGGCCTCAACCCGCCGCCGCACCCGAGCCCGCTGGCCGAGACCGCGGTCGACGTGATCCGTACGGCCATCGACTTCGAGACCCTGGAGAGCCGCGGCCTCGAGGTGGAGAGCGCGATCACGGTGCTCGAGTGCCGCGACCACAGCGCTCTGCACGTGCTCTCCGCGCTGCGCAAGGTCAAGGGTTGCGTGCAGGTCAAGGAGAAGGTTCGCGGCCTGCGCGTGGTCGACCTCGAGACCGGCATGCGCGTCGCCGAGGACATCGTGGCCACCAACGGTCTCGTACTGATCGGCCGCGGCATGATCGTCACCGAGCTGCTGCTGGACCGGCTCAACAACTTCGCCCGCATGATCGAGATCATCGAGCCCGTGCTGGCCGTGCCGGGCGCACGAAGGTACTAGCCCTCGGCCGCAATCTTCTCCAGCACCGGGTAGACCAGCGCCTGCTCGCAGGCGATGCGGCCGAGCATCAGATCGGGATCGGGCACGACGCCGTCACGGGCGGCGTGCTCGATCTCGGCGAACACCCGGGCCAGGCTGTCCGCCCCGATGTTGGTGGCCGAGCCCTTCAGCGCGTGCGCGTGCTCCCGCAGCATCCCGGGGTCACCGCCGCGCAGCAGCTCGGCCAGCTGGTCGACGCCGGCCGGGTTCTTCTCGAGGAACGACCGGACCAACCGGCCCAGCAGCGCCCGCTCGCCCGGCCCGGGATCGTCACCGGCGATGTCGGCCAGCCGCTCGCGAACCTCGTCCTCCCGGCTGCGCTCCATGCGCTCCATCCTGCGTCGCCGCGTTCCCGCCGGGGGCGCGAACAGCCGAACTTCGCCGCTTCCCCGCGGAGGCGCGAACAGCCGAACTTCGCCGCGTCCCCGCGGGGGCGCGAACAGCCGGATTTCGCCCGCGTCCCCGCCCGGGGCCGCGAACAGCCGAACGGAGATCGGTGAATAGTCCTACTCCACCGCCCGCGGCTGCCGATTGTTCCGGGGTGGCCATCATGCGGGAACCTCTGAAGTACGTGCTGGCCGCCACCGCCGTCCTGCTCACGGGCGCGCTGTGGTTCCTGACCCGGATCGGGCCGGACGCCGTGGCGTACCTGTTCATGCCGATCGGCGGGGTGGCCGGTGTCTGGTCGGTCGTCGCGCTGCTGCGCCACGCCCGGCTCGACCCGGCGGCCCGCCGCTTCTGGCGTCTGCTGCTGATCGCGCTGACCAGCGTCGCCGGCGGGTACGCCTGGCTGGCCGTGCGCGCGTTCCGCATCTCCCCGGAGCTGCCCACCATCGGGCCCGGCACCGTCGTGCCGGCCGCGTTCGGCATCCTGGTCGCCATGTGGGCCGTGGGCCGCGTGCCCGTCGGCATCACCGGCCGGCCGGAGCGCCGCAAGCAGCTCATCGACCGCGCGATCGCCCTGGTCAGCGGAGGCGCGCTGATGTGGGGTCTCGGGCTCGCCCCGCTCGTCACCAACCAGCACAACTACAGCGGGCAGGCGCTCGCGCTGATCGGCCTCACCTACCTGCTCGGCCTGGGCGCGGTCGTCAAGGTCTCCTACATCGCGGGCGGCCCGGTCGACCGGGTGGCGCTGCGGCTGCTGGCCGGGGCCGCCATCGTGGCCGCCGTCGTCGCCCAGCTGGCCTTCTACGGCGACGAGGGCACGCTGCTGGCCCAGGCCGTGGTCATGCCGGCCGCCTTCGGGCTCGCCGCGGGCGCCGCGTACCGGCAGTGGACCCCGGGCCACGCCCGCCCCCGCGGCGCCAACACGTGGCTGCCCTACCTCTCCGTCCTGGCCATCGACGCCGCCCTGCTCGGGGTGCTGAGCGGCGGGCTGGACTGGACCGACCGCGTGGTCATCGTGGCCGTCGTCGTGCTGACCGCCCTGATCGCGGTGCGCCAGCTGCTGGCCACCCGCGAGAACCGGCGGCTGATGCGCGAGAAGCGCGCCACCGAGGACCGGCTGCGCCACGAGGTCACCCACGACGGCCTGACCGGCCTGGCCAACCGCGGTCTGTTCCGCGAGCGGCTGGACACCGCCATCGGCGCCGGGAACGCCACCGTGCTGCTGGTCGACCTGGACGACTTCAAGACCGTCAACGACTCCCTCGGGCACGACGCCGGCGACGAGCTGCTGGTCGCGGTGGCCGCCGCCCTGCGCGGCGCGGCCGGGCCGGACGGCCTGGTGGCCCGGCTCGGCGGCGACGAATTCGCCGTCCTGCTGGCGCGGGCCGAGGCCGACGGCGAGACGGTCGCCGACCGCGTGATCGACGCACTCTCGGAGCCGGTCGGGCCGCACCGCCTGCTCACCCACTGCAGCGTCGGCATCGCCGCCGCCACGCCCGGGATCGGGCCGGACGAGCTGCTGCGGCACGCCGACATCGCCATGTACGCCGCCAAGCAGCGCGGCAAGGCGAACCGGGTGCGCTATCACGACGGCATGGAACAGCCGGTGCTGGCGCACGCCCGGCTCGGCGGCGAGCTGCGCCGGGCCCTCGACGACGGCGAGTTCCGCCTGTTCTACCAGCCCATCGTCGCCCTCGACACGGGCCGCGTGATCGGGGTGGAGTCGCTGATCCGCTGGGACCACCCGACGCGGGGCCTGGTGCCGCCGAACGAGTTCATCCCGGCCGCCGAGGCCACCGGACTGATCGTGCCGCTGGGCCGGTTCGTGCTGCGCGAGGCCTGCCGGCAGGCGGTGACCTGGCTGGCCGAGTTCGGGCCGGACGCGATGCAGAAGATCGCGCCCAACGTGTCGGTGCGGCAGCTGCACGACCCGGACTTCGCCGGCGACGTGCGCGCGGCCCTGGCTGAGACCGGGCTGCCCGCCGACCGGCTGGTGCTCGAACTGACCGAGTCGACGACGCTGCGCGGCAAGCAGGTGTCGCGCACCCTGCACGAGCTGCACGCGATGGGGGTACGGCTGGCTCTGGACGACTTCGGGACCGGCGAGTCGTCGCTGAGCCTGCTGCGGTCCTTCCCCGTCTCGATCATCAAGCTGGACAAGTCGTTCGTGGACGGCATCGAGCTCGACGAACCCGGCAGCCCGGCCGCCGAGGCCCGGCAGGCGGTGGCGCACGCCGTCGTGCAACTGGCGGGCGCGCTCGGCCTCGACACCGTGGCCGAGGGCATCGAGTGCCAGGAACAGGCCGACCGGCTGCTCCAGCTCGGCTACAACCTGGGCCAGGGCTATCACCTGGCCCGGCCGATGCCACCCGAGCGGATGACCGAGCTGCTCGCCCGCCGGCAACCGGTCGCGGCGGCGGGCGGTGCCCGATGAGGGGCATAGGGTTTGGCGATGGAAACCGCGGACGACGGCACCCGGACGGCACAGTCGCTGGGCGATGCGCTGGCGGCCGTCCACTTCGCCGAGCTGACCAACGATCAGGCGACGGCCCGGATCATCGACGCGATCGCGGGCTGGGCCGAGGGCCAGGGCTGGCGGGTCTATCGGCGGGCGCCCAGTGTGTTTCCGCTCCCGCCGCCGCTGCGCGGGCACTCGGTGCTCGACGTGGCCTGCGCCCGGCCGGGGGCCCAGCCGATCGCGATCGAGGTCGACCGGCTCGACCGGCCCCGCACTGTCGACAAGCTGCTGGCCGAGGCCGCGGCCGGGCGCATCGCGATCTGGGTGCGCTGGGGCGCGGGCCCGTTCACACCGCCGCCGCTGCCGGTGCACATGGTCACCCGGGCCGCGGCCCGCAGGTCGGGCGCCTGGCACACGGTGGCCGACCGGCCGCCGCCGCGGCATTCGCAGGCCCCGATCGAGGCCGCCGCGCCGCAGGAGCTGCCGTGGGGGCCGTCGGGAAACGACTGAGGAAGGGGTCGGAGCGATCGTGAGCACTGGAGTGATCAACGCCCGGGCCGGGCACCCGGCGTCCTGGTGGGAAAAGTTCCTCACCGTCTCGGACCGTTTCGACGACGCCTCGGTGACCGAACATCTGAGCGACGAGATCATCCCCAAGATCTCGTCGCGGCTGCTGCGGCGCGAGGCCGAACTGGCCGCCGACGTCGTGGTGCGCCACCTCAACCGGCCGGTCAGCAACGAGCTCTCCGACCGCGCGGCGCGGGCGATCGAGCGGCTGGAGGCCACCGTCGAGCGGCTCGATCAGCGCGCCGCCGACGACTCGGGCATCGCCGAGTCGTACGCGCTCTGCCACGTGCTGCGGGGCCGGTTCGCCGAGGGCGCCGCCGCGGCCGAACGGTTCGTCGGCACCGCGCCGATCCTCAAGGCGTTCGTCGAGGCGCTGCGGCTCGAACGGTTCGACATGGGCCTGGCCCTGCGTCTGATCCGGGCCGGGCAGAGCCCCGAGATCGCGGTGCAGTCCGGCCTGGCCGTCGGCAAGTACGCCTGGTGGCCGGACTGGCTGCTGACCGTCGTGTCGGACAAGGCGATGGCCGGCACCCTCGACGCCGAGACCATCAAGGCGCTCGACCAGTGCGCGTACGCCGAGCTGACCCCGACGCAGGCCCGGGTGGCCAAGCGGCTGCTGGGCGGCGACGACCAGCTGCTGGAAGCGACCGCGCAGCGGCTGGAGAGCCTGGGCGCGTTCGGGGCGGCGAGCAAGCTGCGCTCGGGCGACCTGATGGCGGTGGCCCTGGCCGCGCGGATGGTCCCCCTGTAAGAGGGACCATCCGCTTCGCCTCAGGCGCCGCCCTCGGTGAGGGTGACCTGGGCCGGCTGGAACGACGTGCCGTTGACGTCGACGCCGGCCGCCTTGGCCGCGGTGATGGCCTGGTTGATGTAGTCGTTGGTGAAGGCCAGGCCTTCCGGGGTCTTGGTCAGCACCGTGTCACCGGTCTGGTTCTTGGTGGTCATCGAGATGTCCACGGTCTGCTTCCAGGCGGCTTCGTCGATCACGCCGATGCCGCCGGGGGCGGGCCAGATCAGCTTGTTGGTCTCGTTGGTCTGCCACAGCTGGTGGCTCTTGCCGAGCTTGGAGCCCTTGGCCACCACCAGGTCGCGGCACTTCTCGGCGTTGTCGCGGCAGAACGCCCAGCCCTTGATCGTGCCGGTCAGGAACTTGACGGTCTGCTGCTGGTACGCCGGGTCGTTGAGCTTCTCGGTGTTGGCCCACACCGCGTCCTGCAGCATCGACGAGCCCTCGGTCTTCCAGTCGATGATCGAGAAGTCGTCGGCCGTGTACAGCTTGCCGGTGGCCGGGTTCTTGGCCTCCAGCAGCTGGGCGTACTCGTTGTAGCTCATCGCCTGGGCGGCGTCGATCTCCTTCTTGAGCAGCGCCTGCATGTCGAACTGCTGCTGCACGAGCGTGACGTCCTTACCCGGGTCGAGCCCGGCCTTGGTCATGCCCGCGAACAGCTCGAACTCGTTGCCGAAGCCCCAGTTGCCGACCTTCTTGCCCTTGAGGTCGGCCGCCTTCGTGATGCCGCTGTCCTTCCAGGCCACCTGGTAGGTGCCGGAGCGGCCGAAGATCTGACCGACGTCGGTGATGCCGGCGCCCTGCTCGCGGGAGGCCAGCGCCTTGGGCACCCAGGCCACGGCGTAGTCGGCCTTGCCCTGGGCGAGAACGGTCTGCGGGACGATGTCGACGCCGCCCTCGAGCAGTTCCACGTCGAGGCCCTGCTCTTTGTAGAAGCCCTGGTCGACCGCGGCAATGTACCCGGCGAACTGGGCCTGGAAGAACCACTGAAGCTGCAGTTTGACGGGGCTGAGGGCGCCACCGCTGCCGCCCGGGGCCGGGGTGGCGGAGTCCTGGTCGGCGGTGCCGCAACCGGCGACGAGCAGAGCAGACGCGGCGGCGATAGCAGTAAATATCCGGATCGGTCGCATGGAGGTCCTCTCGGGGTTCGGTCGATCGTGCGGAGAGAGCGGAGAGGAAGCGAGACGGGTCAGGCGATGAGACGCGTACGCCAGGGCATCGCCAGACGTTCCACCAGCAGGGTGGTGAGATAGAAGACGAGTCCGAGCAGGCAGGCGCCGACCACGAAGGCCCAGGCACGGGGGTAGGCGGTGAACGCGGCGGCCGACGTGATCCGGGAGCCCAGCCCGTTCTGCAGGCCACCGAAGTACTCGGCGACCACCGCGGCGATGACGGCGAGCGACGACGCCTGCCGCAGGCCGGTGAAGACGTGGGGGAGCGAGGAGGGCAGGCGCACCTTGACGGCGAAGGTCCAGCCACTGGCCGCGTACGTGTGCATGAGCTCGTGGTGGATGGGGTCGACCTCACGCAGGCCGCGCAGCGTGTTGATGAAGACCGGGAAGAACACGATGATCGCGGCCACCAGCCGGCGCGGGATGCTGCTGGTCGACTCGAACATGTTGTTGAGGATCGGGGCCAGCGCGATGATCGGCAGCGCGTTGAGCACGGCCGCGAACGGCAGCGACACCTCCGACAGGGGCCGGAACCGGCTCGACGCCATCGCCGCCAGCACACCCACCACAGTTCCGCCGACCAGCCCGATCAACGCGTTGGTGCCGCTGGCCAGCGCGGCCTCCCAAACGTTCTGCCGCTGCTCGACCAGTTGCGCCCAGATGGCCGAGGGCGCGGGCAGGATGAACGGTGCGATCCGCCCGGCCGTGACGGCGACCTCCCACAGCACGATGGCGAGGACCCCGACGGCCACCGGCGGCAGCACGGCCCGGACCCACCTCATGTCGCGCTCTTCAACGGAGTGCCGCGCAACGCCTGCCGCACGGCCGTGACGCACTCGAAGTAGTGCGGCGACTGCCGGGCCGCCTCGTCGCGGCTCTCCAGCGTGACCGGAATGGACGCGGTGATCCGGCCCGGCCGCGCCGACATCACCACGACCCGGTCGGAGAGGAACACCGCCTCCGAGATCGAGTGGGTGACGAAGACGGTGCTGGTGCCGGTCTGCGCGCAGATGCCGAGCAGTTCGGACTGCAACCGTTCGCGGGTCATCTCGTCCAGGGCCCCGAACGGTTCGTCCATCAGCAGCAGCGGCGGCCGTACGGCCAGGGCCCGGGCGATAGCCACCCGCTGCTGCATGCCCCCGGAGAGCTGAGCCGGATAGTGCCCGGCGAACTCGTCCAGCCCGACCAGGGCCAGCATCTCGCGGGCCTTGGCCGTGCGTTCGGCCCGCGACAGCCCGCGCAGTTCGAGCGGCAGTTCCACGTTCTTGAGCACAGTGCGCCACTCGAACAGGCCGGCCTGCTGAAAGGCGATCCCGTACGCCTGTTCCCGGCGCGCCGCCCCCGCGCTCTTGCCGGCCACCGTGACCGTGCCGGTGCTGGGCGCGATCAGGTCGGCGATCAGCCGCAGCAACGTGCTCTTGCCGCACCCGGACGGCCCGATCAGCGACACGAACTCGCCGTTGCCCACGGACAGGTCGACATCGGACAGGGCGACGACCTCGTCCGTACGGCCTTGGTTGAAGACTTTCGTGACGCCCTCGACAAGCACGGCACTCATAGGGTGACCACCTCCACGTGCCTCCGATGTCTCATGAGCGGCAGTTCCAGCAGGCTGACCAGCCCGGCGACGACCAGGCCGAGCAGGGCGGCCCCGAGCATCGCGGTGTAGACCTTGGCCGGGTCCGAGGTGGCCTCGCGGGAGTACTCGATGATGAGCCGGCCGATGCCGCCCCGCGTGCCGGTCGAGATCTCGCCCACCACCGCGCCCACCACCGCCGCCGCCCCGGCCAGCCGCAGCGCCGGGAACAGGTAGGGCAGCGAGGCCGGGAAGCGCAGTTTGACCAGCGTGCGCCACCAGCCCGCGGCGTAGCTGCGCATCAGCTCGACCCCGCTCGCCGCGGGCGACTGCAGACCGCGCAGCATGCCCACCGCGACCGGGAAGAACGCCAGGTAGGCGGCGATCACCGAGACCGTGGCCCAGGCCGGCATGATCGTGCCGCCCCACCCGGCCACCAGCGGCGCCAGCGCGACCAGCGGCACCGTCTGGCTGAGGATCACGTACGGCAGCAGGCCGCGCTCGACGATCCGGAAGCGCTGCATCGCCACCGCCAGCAGCAGCCCCACGAACGCGCCGATCACGAACCCGGCGGCCGTGATGCCCAGCGTGAACAGGCAGGCCCGCACGATGACGATCCACACCGGCCGTCCGCCCGTCAGCTCCGGTCGGCCCAGCCGTTGCAGCACCGACCACAGGTGCGGCATCGACAGGTCGTCGGCGCGCGGCAGCACCCGGACGCCGAACAGCACCGTGCCCTCCGGGTTGCCGACGAGCTTGTAGCCCTCCCAGAGCACCACGAAGACCGCGATCCCGGCCAAGGTGTACAGGGCTTTCCTCACGAGATCGCCGGGATGATGCTCTCGCCGTACGCGGTCAACGTCTCTTCCTTCGCGTCGTGCTGCAGATAGACCGCGAACTGGTCGACGCCCAGGGCCTTGAGCTCCTCGAGCCGCTTGAGGTGACTCTCGACCGGCCCCAGGAGGCAGAACCGGTCGACCACCTCGTCCGGCACGAACGTGGTGTGCGAATTGCCCGCCCGCCCGTGCTCGGCGTAGTCGTAGCCCTGACGGCCCTTGATGTAGTCGGTCAGCACCTGCGGCACGGCGCCGTCGCCGCCGTAACGGGCCACGATGTCGGCCACGTGATTGCCGACCATGCCGCCGAACCAGCGCGTCTGCTCCCGCTGATGGGCGAGATCGTCTCCCACGTACGCCGGGGCGGCCACACAGAACTTGATGGCCATCGGATCCCGGCCCGCCCGTTCGGCCGCGCGCCGCACCGCCGCGATCATCCACGCGGCGATGTCGGGGTCGGCCAGCTGCAGGATGTAGCCATCACCGACCTCACCGGTCAGGGCCAGAGCCTTCGGCCCGTACGCGGCCACCCACACCTCCAGCCGGCTGTCGGGGGCCCACGCGAACTGCTGCTCGGTGCCCCTCAGCTCGACCTTCTCGCCGTTGGCCAGCCCGCGGATCACCCCGATCGACTCGCGCAGCTGGGCCAGGGTCTGCGGCTGCGCGCCGAGCACCCGCAGCGCCGAGTCGCCCCGGCCGATGCCGCAGATGGTCCGGTTGCCGTACATCTCGTTGAGGGTGGCGAACATCGAGGCCAGCACGGTCCAGTCGCGGGTGCCGGGGTTGGTCACCATCGGCCCGACGACCACCCGTTCGGTCTCGTCGAGGATCTTGGAGTAGATGACGAACGGCTCCTGCCAGAGCACGTGCGAGTCGAACGTCCAGACGTGGCTGAACCCTTGCTGTTCCGCCATCTTGGCCAGCTCGACCACTTGTGATGCCGGCGGGTTGTTCTGCAGCACTACACCGATGTCCATGCGCGCCCCTCAGACCAGGTAGTCGGAGAGGCTGCGGGGAACGTACTTGCCCCGGCCGGCCCGTCCGGTGTACTCGCCCCCGGACGCGATGACCTCGCCGCGGGACAGGACGGTGTCGACCTTGCCGCCGATCTCCCAGCCCTCCCAGGCCGAGTGGTCCATGTTCATGTGGTGCGTCTCGACGCTGATCCGGGTGCGGCCGTTCGGGTCGTAGAGCACGATGTCGGCGTCCGAGCCGGGCGCGATGATGCCCTTCTTCGGATACATGCCGAACATGCGGGCCGGGGTAGTGGCGATCGTCTCGACCCAGCGCGCCAGCGACAGCTTGCCGTCCACGACACCTTGGTAGAGCAGGTCGACCCGGTGCTCCACACTGCCGATGCCGTTCGGGATCTTGGAGAAGTCGCCCACCCCGAGCTCCTTCTGGTCCTTCATGCAGAACGGGCAGTGGTCGGTCGACACCACCGACAGGTCGTTGGTGCGCAGGCCCTGCCACAGGTCGGCCCGGTGGCTCTCGTGCTTGCTGCGCAGGGGAGTCGAACAGACCCACTTGGCGCCCTCGAAGCCGGGCGCGCCCAGCTGGTCCTCCAGCGTCAGGTAGAGATACTGCGGGCAGGTCTCGGCGAACACGTTGCGGCCCAGGTCGCGGGCCGCCTTCACCTGCTCCAAGGCCTTCGAGGCGCTCAGGTGCACGATGTAGAGCGGGCAGTCGGCGGCCACGGAGGCCAGCCAGATGGCCCGGCTGGTGGCCTCGGCCTCGAGCTCCTGCGGGCGGGTCAGCCCGTGGTGGATCGGGTCGGTCTCACCGCGTTCCAGGGCCTGCTTGACCAGCACGTCGATGGCCGGCCCGTTCTCCGCGTGCATCATGATCAGGGCGCCGTTGTCGCGGGCCTTCTGCATCGCGCGCAGGATCTGCCCGTCGTCGGAGTAGAAGACGCCCGGGTACGCCATGAACAGCTTGAAGCTGGTGATGCCCTCGGTGCCGACCAGCTGGTCCATGGCCTTGAGGGAATCGTCGTCCACGCCGCCCAGGATCATGTGGAAGCCGTAGTCGATGTGGCAGTTGCCCGCGGCCTTGGCGTGCCACGCGGCCAGCCCGTCCTGCACGACCTCGCCGTAGCGCTGCACGGCGAAGTCGATGATCGTGGTGGTGCCGCCGATGGCCGCGGCCCGCGTGCCGGTGTCGAAGGTGTCACTGGCCGCGGTGCCGCCGAACGGCAGCTCCATGTGGGTGTGAGCGTCGACCGCACCCGGGATCACGTACTTGCCGCCCGCGTCGATGACCTCGGGGCCGTCGGGGGCCTGACCGGGCGCGAAGATCGCCGCGATGGTCTCGCCGTCGACCAGCACGTCCGCCGCGTACGGGCCGGTCGGCCCGATCACCGTCCCGTTCTTGATCAGCGTGCTCACAGTTCCACCGTCCGGGTGTAGGACTCCGGGCGGCGGTCGCGGTAGAACTGCCAGCGTTCGCGTACGGTTTTGATCAGGCCCAGGTCGAGGTCCCGGACGATCAGTTCGGGGTTGTGGGTGTCGCCGACCTCGCCCACGAACTTGCCCTCGGGGTCGGCGAAGTAGCTCTGGCCGTAGAAGTCGTTGTCGCCCAGCGGCTCGGTGCCGACCCGGTTGATCGCACCCACGAAATACTCGTTGGCGACCGCGGAGGCCGGCTGCTCGAGCTGCCACAGATAGCTGCTCAGGCCGCGGCTGGTGGCCGACGGGTTGAAGACGATCTGCGCGCCGCCCAGGCCCAGCTCGCGCCAGCCCTCCGGGAAGTGCCGGTCGTAGCAGATGTAGACGCCGACCTTGCCCACCGCGGTGTCGAAGACCGGGTAGCCCAGATTGCCGGGCCGGAAGTAGAACTTCTCCCAGAAGCCCTTCACCTGCGGGATGTGGTGCTTACGGTACTTGCCGAGGTAGGAACCGTCCGCGTCGACCACGGCGGCGGTGTTGTAGAGGACGCCCTCCTGCTCCTTCTCGTACATGGGCAGGACCATCACCAGACCGAGCTCGGCCGCCAGGGCCTGGAAGCGCTCGGTGGTCGGGCCGGGGATCGACTCGGCGTACTCGTAGAACTCCGGCTCCTGCACCTGACAGAAGTACGGGCCGTAGAAGAGCTCCTGGAAGCAGATCACCTTCGCGCCCTGCGCGGCGGCGTCGCGGGCGTAGTCCTCGTGCGCCTTGATCATCGATTCTTTATCGCCCGTCCATGTCGTCTGGACGAGGGCGGCGCGAACGATGTCGCTCATGACTGCCCCTTTCATCGTGCGGCGGCGCGGTGGAAGCGCCTGTGATCGTGTGTCTACTCCCCGTCATACCAGCTGCGCTAGGGCTTGCTTGTCCGCTTCGGATGCCGTAGGACACTAACGACACACATTCAGGCGGACAATTGCTTGAACGTAACCAAATGTTTCGGAGAGGTAATTTGCTGGCGCTGATCACGGGAGCCGTCGACGACCGCAGCGCCCGCGGAATCGCCGCGGCGGTGAGCCGACTGGTCACCGCCGGGCAGCTGACCGCGGGCACCCGCCTGCCGACGGTCCGCGACGTGGCGCGCGAACTCGGCGTCAGCCCGACCACGGTCAGCGAAGCCTGGCGCAGCCTCACCCGGGCCGGCGCGATCCAGACCCGCGGCCGCTCCGGCACCTTCGTGGCGGCCCCCGTGCTGCCCCGCCAGCGCTGGCGCTACTCCCAGCTGGGCGGTCAGGCGGCCGCGGTGACCCGGGACCTGTCGACCGGCGTGCCCGACCACGACCTGCTGCCCGACCTGACCGACGCGCTCAAACGACTCGGCGACGGGCGGCTGACCTCCAGCTACCTGGACGAGCCGGTGCTGCCCGCACTGGAAACGGTGCTGCGCGAACGGTGGCCCTCCCCACCCGAACAACTGACCGTCGTGGACGGCGCCCTCGACGCACTCGACCGCGTGATCGCCTCCGTCGTCCGGTTCGGCGACCACGTCGTGGTGGAGAACCCCGCCTTCCCGCCCCTGCTCGACCTGCTGCAAACCGTCGGCGCCACGGTGGTGGGGGTGCCGATGGACGCGTACGGGATGCGCCCCGACCTGCTCCACGAAGTGCTCGACACCTACCCCGCGGTCGCCGTGTTCCTGCAACCCCGCGCGCACAACCCGACCGGCGTCAGCATGCCCCAGGCGCGCGCATCGTCACTGGCGGCAGTGCTCGAAAGCTTCCCCGACGTCCTGGTGGTCGAGGACGACCACGCCGGCGACATCGCCACCGCCGCCCCCGTCAGCCTCGGCAGCTCCCTGCCCACCCGCACGGTCCACGTCGCCAGCTTCTCCAAAAGCCACGGCCCCGACCTGCGCCTGGCGGCCGTCGGCGGCCCGGCCCGGGTGATCGGTGCGGTGGCGGACCGCCGCCTGCTCGGCCCCGGCTGGTCCAGCCGCCTGCTCCAAGGCGTCCTGCTCGACCTGCTGACCGACCCCGCAGCCGTCGCGCAAGTGTCAAAAGCCCGTTCCACGTACGCCACCAGACGCGCAACCCTGCTGACCGAACTGCACTCCCGGGGCGTCACTGCCACCGCGGCCGACGGCATCAACCTGTGGATGACCGTCGACGACCAGCAGATCGCCATGGTCGCCCTGGCCGCCCACGGCATCGCCGTCTCTCCGGGCTCCCCCTTCTGCGTGGCCCCCCTCGGCGCCGACCACGTGCGCATAACCGCCGGCCTCGTCGCCTCCCGCTTCGACGACCTGGCCGACGTCCTGGCCGGCGCCGCCCTGCTCAACCGCCGCGGCAGCGGCCCCCGAGCCCGCCCCCACCCCCGAGGCTGGCGATGAACCCCGGACGCCGGCGGGCGCAACCACCCACTGGTCCGGTCGGTCGGCCACCCATCGGCCCGGTCGGCCGGCCACCCACTGGCCCGGTCGGTCGGCCACCCACTGGCCCGGTCGGTCGGCCACCCACTGGCCCGGTCGGTCGGCCACCTATCGGCCCGGTCGGTCGGCCACCCATCGGCCCGGTCGTTCAGCCGCGCGAACGGCCCGCAATCCCGCCCCGGTCCGCGCCTGCGACTCCGCCTGGCCCCGCGACCTCACCCGGGCCTGCGCCTGCAGCTCCGCCTACACCCGCGTTCCCGTCCAGGCTTGCGCCCGCAGTTCCGCGCCGGTCAGCGCCTGCGAGGACGCCCATACCCGCGTTCCCATCCACGCCTGCGCGTGCGATCTCGTCTGGACTTTTGATCCCACCCGAGCCTGCGCGTGCGATCTCGTCTGGACTCTTGATCCCACCCGAGCCTGCGCGTGCGATCTCGTCTGGACTCTTGATCCCACCCGAGCCTGCGTGGGCGATCCCTCCTGACCCCGCGATGCCACCCGAGCATGCGGTCCCGCCCGAGGCTGCGAGCTCGCCCAAGTCTGCGAGCCCGTCTGGGCCTGCGATCCCGCCCTCGCCCGCGACTCCGTTCTCTGCTTGGCACTGGGCGGCGGCTGGTTCCTGTGGACAAGCTCCGCGAAATGTCGTACCCGGCTGGTCTACTCGGCCCCTCCCAAGAGCTGGGGTGGGGGTGGTCCGGGGCGTCTGTGAACGACCGTCATATATGGACAAGCGGGGTGGGGCGCAACCACTCACTCACGTCGCCCGGGTGGGTTTCGCGTTCTGGACGCGTCAGCGGCCAGCGAAGCCCGGCCGGGTCCCCGCGGGAGCGACGGTTCGCACCCACCACTCAGCGAGGACATCCGCTTCTGGATCTTCCGCGGGAGCGGCCTGGGCTCGGGAGTCCGAACTTGATCTTCTACTGGTGCAAAGGAGCCGATCATGAGTGATGACCTGCCGGTGAGCGATGACCTGTTGGCCCGTCATCGGGCGGTGATGCCTCACTGGATGCCGGTCTACTACGGCGACGACGCCCTCGAGATCGTCAGCGGTCAGGGGCGCCACGTCACTGCCGCCGACGGTCGCACCTACCTGGACTTTTTCGGCGGCGTGCTGACCAACATGATCGGCTACGACATCCCGGAGATCAACGCGGCCGTTCAGCGTCAGCTTGCGACCGGTGTCGTGCATACGTCGACGCTGTATCTGATCCGGCAGCAGGTCGAGCTGGCCGAGCGGATCGCGCGTGTCTCCGGCATCCCCGACGCCCGGGTCTTCTTCACCAACTCGGGCAGTGAGGCCAACGAGACGGCTTTGCTGATGGCCGCGAACGTGCGCCGCTCCAATCAGATCTTGGCCATCAAGAACAGCTATCACGGCCGGACGTTCGCCACGATGGCGGTCACGGGGCACCGCAGTTGGTCGTCGAGTTCGCTCAGTCCGCTCAACGTCTCGTGGCTGGCCTCGGGGGACAGGCTGCGCGGGCGGATGGCGGGGCTGGCCGACGGGGACGTCGTGGACGCGGCCGTGGATGATCTGCGCGAGGTGCTGGCCACGGTCACCGCGGGCGATGTGGCGGCCATGATCGCGGAGCCGATTCAGGGGGTCGGCGGGTTCGTGTCCGGGCCGGACGGGCTGCTGGGGGCGTATCAGAAAGTCCTGGGGGAGCACGGGATCCTGCTGATCGCCGACGAGGTGCAGACGGGCTGGGGCCGTACGGGGGAGCATTTCTGGGGTTATCAGGCGCACGGCGTCACACCCGATCTGATCACTTTCGCCAAGGGGATCGGCAACGGGTTCGCGCTGGGCGGGGTGGTCGGGCGCGAGTCGGTGATGAACGCGGTGCCGGCGATCAGTTTCTCCACGTTCGGCGGGAACCCGCTGTCGATGTCGGCCGGTGTGGCCGTGCTGGACTATCTGCTCGATCATGATTTGCAGGGCAATGCCGCCCGTACGGGTGCTGTCCTGCTCGACGGTCTGCGCGCGCTCGATCTGCCGATCGTGGGGGAGGTGCGCGGCAAGGGCCTCATGATCGGCATTGAGGTCGTGCGTCCGGGCACGCGTGAGCCCGACCCGGCCGCCACGGTGCGCGTCTTCGACGAGTGCCGGGCCGGCGGTTTGCTGGTGGGCAAGGGTGGCCTCTACGGCAACGTGTTGCGGATGGGCCCGCCGCTGACCCTCACCGAGGCCGAAGCGCGCGACGGTTTGTCGATTTTGACCGGGGCACTGTCCCGGGTGGACGCCGAGGCACGCATAGCCTGATCTCGCTATGCGGGACCGTTGGCCCCGTCCCGGGGGCAGGGAGGGGCCAACGGTGATCACCGACCGTAGTGCTCAGCGCAGCCAGGGCACCGACCGGTCGAGCAGTCCCCGGGTCGACAATTCGTGCCGCAGCGGAATTTTCTCGTCGATGTATCCGTCCCATCCGACACCCCAATGGTTGGCCGTGTGCGGGGCCTCCCCGAGCAATTGACGTTGCACCGGGGTGCGATTACGCCACCATTCGGAGTCCTTGTCGATCGGCATGTCGTCGAGCGGCCGGATCCAGCGGTACGTGTACCCGATGAACAGGATCTTGCGGGTGACGGCGCTGCGGTTGGGTGATCGGGAGTGCCAGAGCCGCCGGTCGAAGATGAAGCAGTCGCCCGGGTCGGCCGTGATCTCCATGGTCCCGCGGGGGTCCCCGCCGCCCGCGGGTCGCTCCAGCGTGTTGTTGAGGTGGCTGCCCGGGATCACCTTGGTCGCACCCCGCCCGGTGCGCGACAGGTCCGAGAGCACGTACGCCACCTTGAGCGAGAACATCGGCCGGGCGTGCTCCCCGCCGAGGGTCTCGGGGTCGCTGTTCTGCCGGTATCCGTCCTGGTGCCAGCCCCACGCCGGCTCGTTCTCGAACGGATTGGGCGGTGTCACGTCCAGGTGGTTGTGGTGGGTGTAGATGTTCCAGCCGGCCAGCCCCCACACGTACGGGAAGGTGGCCGGGACGGTCAGCAGCTCGCCGAACTCCTCGTCGCGCGGCAGGAAGCCGAGCAGGTGCAGGGTGCCGTCGGGCTTGAGCCGGCCGGCTTCGCGTTCCTGCGCGTAGACCCGGTCGACGGCGGCCTCGAGCCGGGCCCGGCGCTCCTCGTCGAGGGCGTTGCGGACCACCAGCACCCCGTCGTTCAAAAATTGATTCCGCTGCTCCTCGGTGATGGCCTCGAATCCCGTTTCTTGCATTGTTCCGGTCCCCCTGTCGAGTTTTGTTCCCTGGGAACTCGGCGCGCTTGATGGGTAAGACGCGGCTCGGTGGGGTGCGCGTTGCAGTTGTCGAAACACTTCGAAGCAACGCGGCTCGCGGGCACTCAGCGTGACGGAGAGTTTTGCCCGGCCGCGGGAAACTTTTGCTGGATCTGAAGAAACTTAGGTTCCCTCCGAACGAAACACCTGCGTAATGTATCGAGCGATGTCGTTCAAAGGAGACCGCAATGCCGCAGTCATTGAATCGCCGTCAGCTACTCGGCGCCGCAGCCGCAGCCGGCGCCGCGGCCACCCTCGCAGTGCCGGGCGCCGCGCAGGCGGGCGGTTCGCACTCGTCGTCCCGGCGGGTTCCGCGTGACCAGATCAGCGTGCAGCTCTACACCCTGCGCAACCAGCTGACCATCGACCTGGAGGCGAGCCTCGCGGAGCTCGCCGAGATCGGCTACAAGCGGGTCGAGCACGCCGGGTTCGTCGGCCGCACGGCCGCTCAGTTCCGGGCTGCCCTCGACGCCGCCGGCCTGCGCGCCACCTCGGGCCACGTCGGCATTCCGCAGCCGTTCGACGCGAACACCTGGGAGAAGGCCCTCCAGGACGCCAACGTCGTCGGCAACAAGTTCATCGTCCACCCGTTCTTCGGGCAGGGCGCCAACGGCCCGATCCGTGACGCGGCCGTCTACCGCGCCTTCGCGGCCGACCTCAACAAGGCCGGCAAGCTGGCCAAGCGGGCCGGGCTGTCGTTCGGCTACCACAACCACCACGCCGAGTTCTTCCGGCAGACCGGCACCAAGCTCACCGGCTTCGACATCCTGACCGGCGAGACCGACGACCGCTACGTGCACCTCGAGGTCGACCTGTTCTGGGCGTTCCGCGGGGCCAACGACCCGGTCGACCTGATCAAGAAGAACCGGGGCCGGATCAAGCAGGTGCACGTCAAGGACCTTGACGCCAACGCCAGCTTCGCCGACCCGGGCGACGGCCTGATCGATTTCGGCCGCATCTTCCAGAACTCGAAGGAGGCCGGGCTCATCGAGTACATCGTGGAACGCGACGACGCGGGATCGCCGCCGCGCACCCCCGCCGACGCCTTGGTCACGGCCGAGCGCGGCTTCGACTTCCTCGACGGGCTGCGGTTCTGATGCGCCGCCTCACCGTTCTCAGCATCGTCGGCGCGGCGCTGCTCGTGGTGCCTTCGGCCGCCGTGGCCGGGCCCTCTCAGCCCAGCCAGCCGCTGCCGCCGTCGTCCGACTTCCAGAAGGTCACGCTCAACGACTTCCCGGGCGAGCCCATCGCGATCGCGGTGCTGCCCGACCGCCGGGTGCTGCACACGGCCCGCGGCGGCGAGGTCCGCATCCACGAGCCCGCCACGGGCCGCAACGTGCTGGCCGCGACGATCCCGGTCTACCTGCACGACGAGGAGGGTGTGCAGGGTATCGCGGTCGACGACGACTTCGAGCGCAACAAGTGGGTCTACGTCTACTACTCGCCGCCGCTGAACACGCCGTCCGACGACCCCAACACCCCGCAGGTCAACGAGGGTGACGCGCCCGCCGAGGGCACGGCGGCGGACTTCGCCCCGTTCAAGGGCTACATGCAGCTCTCGCGCTACAAGCTGCAGGGCAGCACGCTGAACCTGAAGACCGAGCAGAAGATCATGCAGGTCGCCACCGACCGCGGTCAGTGCTGCCACGTCGGCGGCAAGATCGACTTCGACAGCAAGGGCAACCTGTACCTGTCGACCGGTGACGACAGCAACCCGTTCTTCTCCGACGGCTACGCCCCGATCGACGAGCGCGCGAACCGCAACCCGGTCTTCGACGCTCAGCGCACCGCGGCCAACACCAACGACCTGCGCGGCAAGGTCCTGCGCATCAAGGTGAACAGCAGCGGCAAGTACTCGATCCCCCGTGGCAACCTCTTCAAGCCGGGCACCCCCAAGACCCGGCCCGAGATCTACGCCATGGGTCTGCGCAACCCGTTCCGGTTCACTGTGGATCCCCGTACGGACGTGGTCTACGTCGGCGACTACTCGCCCGACGCGCAGAACGCGAACCCGGCGCGGGGCCCGGCCGGTCAGGGCCGCTGGGTGGCCATCGACAAGCCCGCCAACTACGGCTGGCCCTACTGCGTGGCCCCCGACCAGCCGTACGTGGACTACGACTTCGCCACCGGCACCAGCGGCGCGCCGTTCAACTGCGCCAAGCCGGTCAACGAGTCGCCCAACAACACCGGCCTGAAGAACCTCCCGCCGGTCGAGAAGCCCGAGGTCATCTACGGCTACGGCGCCAGCGCGCAGTTCCCGGAGCTGGGCACGGGTGGCATCGGCCCGATGGGCGGTCCGGCCTACGAGTACGACAAGCGGTCGCGCTCGCAGATCAAGTGGCCGCAGGCGTTCGACGGCAAGCCGCTGTTCGCCGAGTGGACCCGCGACTACGTCAAGGCGTTCACGCTGGACCGCCGCAACCAGGTGACGAAGATCGAACCGGTGCTGCCGGAGCTGGTCTTCGACAACCCGATGGACCTCGAGTTCGGCCCCGACGGCGCGCTCTACGTCCTCGAGTACGGCGACGGGTACTTCAACGAGAACCCGGACGCCCAGCTGTCCCGCTTCGACTACGTACGGGGCAACCGCACGCCGATCCCGAAGGTGTCGGCCACCCCGACGTCGGGCCAGGCGCCGCTGACGGTTCAGTTCTCCAGCGCCGGCACCACCGACCCGGACGGCGACGCGCTGAAGTACGCGTGGTACCTCGACAACGACAACAAGGTCGACTCCACCGCGCCCAACCCGACCTTCACGTTCACCGCGAACGGCGACTACCGCCCGACGCTGAAGGTCACCGACAGCACCGGCCGGTCCGCCTCGGCCGAGGTGATCCTGCCGGTCGGCACGGCGGCCCCGGTCGTCGAATTCGTCACCCCGCAGGAGGGCCAGCCGTTCGCCTTCGGTGACACGGTGAACTTCGAGGTGCGCGTGACCGATGACGCCCCGGTCGACTGCTCGCGGGTCACCGTGACGTACATCCTCGGGCACGACCAGCACGGGCACCCGCTCAGCACGGCGTCCGGCTGCACCGGCTCGATCACCACGTTCCTCGACCCGGGGCACGCCGGGGCCGACAACCTGACCGGTGTGTTCGTCGCGTCCTACACGGACACCGGCGTCCCGCCGCAGACCGGCCGCGACACCGTGGTTCTCCAGCCGTCCAACTGAGGTAAGCAGCGGAAGGCCGGGCCCGCGGGCCCGGCCTTCCCATTGCGCAAAGTTTAACTGTCGTTCTTCTCAGCTTTCTTTCAGGCGACCATTACCGGGGCAACGCTGACGGTGTGACAGAGACAACGGTCATCCTGGCCCTGGTGGTCGTCACAGCCCTCGGCTTCGACTTCACCAACGGGTTCCACGACACGGCGAACGCGATGGCCACGTCCATCGCCACGGGAGCACTGCGGCCGAAGGTGGCTGTGGCCCTCTCCGGCATCCTCAACCTGATCGGCGCGTTCCTCTCCGTCGAGGTCGCCCTGACCGTCAGCAACGCGGTCGTCCGGATCCAGAACTCCGACGGCACACCCAAGGAGACCCTGACCTCCGACGGTGGCACAGCGTTGCTCCTCATCGTCCTGTGCGGCCTCATCGGCGGGATCATCTGGAACCTGCTGACCTGGCTGCTCGGCCTGCCCTCGAGCTCCTCGCACGCGCTGTTCGGCGGTCTCGTCGGCGCCACCATCGCGGGCCTGGGCTGGGCCGGCGTCAACTGGAACGGCGACGGCTCCAAGCTCGACGGCGTCATCGGCAAGGTGATCCTCCCGGCGCTGATGTCCCCGGTGATCGCGGGGCTGGTCGCCGCGGTCGGCACGTGGATCATTTACAAGGTCACCGTCGGTGTCGCGGCCCGCTTCACCGACAACGGCTTCCGCTGGGGCCAGATCGGCAGCGCCTCACTCGTCTCGCTCGCGCACGGCACCAACGACGCGCAGAAGACGATGGGCGTCATCACGCTGGCCCTGATCGCCACCGGCGACTGGACCGACACCAAGAACATCCCGTTCTGGGTCAAGGCCTCCTGCGCCATTGCGATCGCGCTCGGCACCTACCTGGGCGGGTGGCGGATCATCCGGACGCTCGGCAAGGGCCTGGTCGAGATCGCGCCCCCGCAGGGCATGGCCGCCGAGTCCGCCTCGGCCGCGGTCATCCTGGCCTCCAGCCACCTCGGCTTCGCCCTGTCGACCACGCACGTGGCGACGGGCTCGATCCTCGGTTCCGGCGTGGGCAAGCCCGGCGCCCAGGTGCGCTGGCGGGTCGCCGGTCGCATGGTCGCAGCCTGGTTGATCACCCTGCCCTCGGCGGCCGTCGTCGGTGCGATCATGTGGTGGATCGGGCACCTCCTCGGCGGCGGCCTGCCCGGCGCCCTGATCGTCTTCGTGCTCCTGCTCGGGGCGGCGGGTTACATGTACTGGCACTCGCGCAAGACGCCGGTCGACCACGACAACGTCAACGACGAGTGGGACGAGCAGCCGTCCGAGCGCGTCCCCGCCGGCACCGCGAGCTGAGAGGGCCACCGACATGCACAACTTGGGATTTGCCCTCGAAGGCGCCTGGAAGGTTCTGGCCGCCGGCCTGATTCTCGGCGCCGGTCTGCCCGCCCTGTTCGCGCTCGGCATCCGCTCGCTCGCCTGGGGAGCGGGCGGCGACGCGGAAGTCGATCACGCCGCGCCCAACCCGGCCGGCAAGGTTCTCGGCTACGTTCTCTTCGCGGTCGTCATCCTCGGGGTGCTGCTGGGTATCACGTTCATCGTGGCCAGCGGCTTCGGCAAGGCGCTGAGCTTCGAGCACATCTACCCGACGATCGTCGACAAGTAGGGGACGGCAGTGACCGACAACCGCTCCAACTTCCTGACCCGTACGGTGGGCTGGCTGCGCGCGGGCTACCCGACCGGGGTGCCGCGCCAGGACTACGTGGCCCTGCTCGGTGTGCTGCGCCGCAAGCTCACCGAGGACGAGATTCGCAAGATCGCCGCCGATCTGGCCGAGACCTCGCTGACCAGCGACGACCCGATCACCGGGGACGACATCGAGGCCATGATCAGCGACTCGATGCTGCAGGACGCCACACCCGCCGACGTGGCGCGGGTGTCGGCCCACCTGGCGGCCGGCGGCTGGCCCCTGGCGGACCCGCCCACCGAGTGACATTCCGCACGAGAGCTTGCGGCCGGGCCTCCGGACCCGGCCGTAAGGTGAACTGCAGGTGAACGAGCAGTGATCGGCTCGGTAACTGGGACGTAATATCAAATTCACAGAAGTTGAACTCTTCTGGTCCGATCTTTCAGCCCTGATTCTGACGGGGTGACAGAGACATCGGTGATCCTGGCCCTGGTGGTGATCACGGCCCTCGGCTTCGACTTCACCAACGGGTTCCACGACACGGCGAACGCGATGGCCACCTCCATCGCCACCCGCGCCCTGCGGCCCAAAACGGCCGTCGCGCTCTCCGGCATCCTCAACCTCATCGGCGCCTTCCTGTCGGTCGAGGTTGCCCTGACCGTCAGCAACGCGGTCGTGCGCATCCAGAACCCGGACGGGACACCCAAGGCCTCGCTGCTGGCCGACGGCGGCACGGCCCTGCTGCTGATCGTGCTGGCCGGCCTGATCGGCGGCATCGTCTGGAACCTGCTGACCTGGCTGCTCGGCCTGCCCTCGAGCTCCTCGCACGCGCTGTTCGGTGGCCTCGTCGGCGCCACCATCGCGGGCCTGGGCTGGGCCGGTGTCAACTGGAACGGCAACGGCAGCAAACTCGACGGTGTGGTCGGCAAGGTGATCCTGCCCGCCCTCATCTCACCGGTGATCGCGGGCTTGGTCGCCGCCGTGGGCACCTGGCTGATCTACAAGATCACTGTGGGGGTGGCCCAGCGGTTCACCGAGAACGGCTTCCGGTGGGGCCAGATCGGCAGCGCCTCGCTGGTCTCGCTGGCCCACGGCACCAACGACGCGCAGAAGACGATGGGCGTCATCACGCTGGCCCTGATCGCGGCCGGCGACTGGACCGACACCGGGAACATCCCGTTCTGGGTCAAGGCGGCCTGCGCGATCGCCATCGCGCTGGGCACCTACCTGGGCGGGTGGCGGATCATCCGGACGCTCGGCAAGGGTCTGGTGGAGATCGCCCCGCCGCAGGGCATGGCCGCGGAATCCTCGTCGGCCGCGGTCATCCTGGCCTCCAGCCACCTCGGCTTCGCCCTGTCGACCACGCACGTGGCGACGGGCTCGATCCTCGGCTCGGGAGTGGGCAAGCCCGGCGCGCAGGTGCGCTGGCGGGTGGCCGGCCGGATGGTCGCGACCTGGCTGATCACGCTGCCCGCGGCGGCCGTGGTGGGCGCGCTGATGTGGTACCTCGGCGACTTCGTGGGCGGGGTCGCGGGCGCGATCGTCATCTTCGTCCTGCTGCTGCTCGCGGCAGCCGGGATGTGGCTGCGGTCCCGGGTCGCCCCGATCGACCACAACAACGTCAACGACGAGTGGGACCCCGCGGTCCCCGTCCCGGCGGAGAAGGTGGCGGCCCGATGAGCAACCTCGGATTCGCCCTCGAAGGCGCGTGGAAGGTGCTGGCGGCCGGGCTGGTCCTGGGGGCGGGACTGCCGGCGTTGTTCGCGCTGGGCATTCGTGCGCTCGCCGGTGGTCGCCGGGGCAAGCCCATCGCGTACGGGCTCTTCGCCGTCGTCATTCTCGGGGTGCTGCTGGGAATCACGTTCATCGTGGCCAGCGGCTTCGGCAAGACGATCAGCTTCGAGCACGTCTATCCGACAGTCGTCGACAAGTAACGGACCCCGGTCAGCCGCTCCGAGACCGACCACAGGCGCTCCGCGACCCGCGGATCGGTGGCTTTGCGGGCGGGCTGGACGACGCGCGGGGCGCCCCGCATCTCGCCGAGCCCGCCCGGACCGATGAACTGGCCGCCCGTCACCGCCGGATCGGTCGCGGCGAACACCGTGGGCCGCGCGCCCTCCTCGGCCGAGGCGGCCAGGAACCGGTTGCCGAGCAGCAGAGCCCGCCGATAGAGGCCCGGCTGAGTCTTGGCCTGCAGGCTGGTCGCCGCGTAACCCGGGTGGGCCAGCACACTGCGCAGCGACGAGCCCCGCAGCCGGCGCTGCAGCTCCAGGCCGAACACGACGTTGGCCAGTTTCGACTGGTTGTAAGCGGTGCCGTGACGATAGCCGTGCTCGGCGTTCAGATCGTCGAAGTCGAGGCGGCCCCGTTTGTGCAGGGTCGAGCTGACCGTGACGACCCGGTCGGCGATGCGGTCGAGCAGCAGGCCGGTCAGCGCGAAATGGGCCAGGTGGTTGACCGCGAACTGCAACTCGAACCCCTGGGCGCTGAGCGTGCGCGGCAGCCCCATCACGCCCGCGTTGTTGATGAGCACGTCGGCCCGTTCGATCCCGTCGGCGAAGGCGCGCACCGAAGCGAGGTCGGCCAGATCGACCACACGCACCTCGCTGCTCCCGCCGGTCAGGCGGGTTTGCGCTTCCCGGCCCTTGTTCCCATCCCGTACGGCCATGATGACGTGAGCGCCGCGGTCGGTGAGCGCTTTCGTCGTCGCAAAACCCAGCCCGCTGTTGGCCCCGGTGATGACATAAGTCTTCGTCATGCGCCTCATCGTGCCCTTGCTGACACAGTGTGTCAACGGCGCCATGGAGTAGCATCGCGATCATGGTCGTGCCCTCCCTGGCCCAGCGCAAACGACAACTGGTCAGCGACGAGCTGCGCGAAATCGCCCTGCAACTGCTGGCCCGGCAGGGCTACGACACCACCACAGTCGACGAGATCGCAGCCGCGGCCGGCATGTCCCGGCGCACGTTCCACCGCTACTACGCCTCCAAAGAAGACGTGGTCATCCAGCTGCTGGCCGACGTGGGCGACCAGGTGCAGGCGGCGCTGTCCACCCGCCCCGCCGCCGAGCCCCCGGCGGTCGCGCTACGCCAATCGATCGGAGTGGCCATCGACTTCTGCTCCGGCCACCACGACCCGGTCAAAATGCTGGCCGTGGTGCGGCTCATCCTCGAAACACCGACCCTGCACGCCCGCTTCCTGTCCCTGCAGGCCGACGCCCAAGCCGGCCTGACCGAGGTGCTGGCGTCCCGGCTGGGGCTGCCCCCGGACGACCTGTTCCCGGAAATGGCCGTACGGATGGCGCTGGCCGCCTTCGACGCTGTGCTGCAGCGGTGGGCGGGCAGCGGAGGATCGGTGGATCCGCAGGAGCTGGTGGATCGGGCTTTCGCCGTGCTGGAGCCCGCATTGCGGCGCTGACGCCGTGTCGGGTCTCGCTCGCGGGGCTCAGGCGGCCGTTCGCCTTTCGCCGTCGCGCCTGCCTTGCGGCGCTCTGTCGGTTGTGTTCCCTTGTCGCCGCGCCTGCCTTTACGTCGCCCTGACGCTCGCGTCGCCTCGCCGGTCATGCGCCCGGCCGTCCGGCGGCCTTCGTGCCGCCGTGCCGGCTCGCGTCGCCTTGCCGTTCGCCTTGTTCATGCTTCCCGGCGTCGCCCTGCCATTCGCCTCACCTACCGGCCTCGCCCTACCGCTCGCCTTGCTTTCCCCGCCTCGCCCGCCGCTCGCTTCACCCGACACCCTTACCCCGTCCGCTTGCCCCGGCCACGCCGCTCGCCCTGCGTGCCGCCAGTGCTTCGCCTTGCCCGCCGTTCGCTTCGCCCCCCGTCTCGCCGTTCGCCTGGCGCGGCTGCTCGCCGTGCGCGTTGCTGGCCGTTCGCTTTGCCCGCCGCTCGCCCTCAGCCCGGCCGGTCGTCCCCGGCCTCGCCGTTCGCCTGGCGCGCTGCTCGCCCTGCGTGCCGCCAGTCCTTCGCCTTGCCCGCCGTTCGCTTCGCCCCCCGTCTCGCCGTTCGCCTCGCGCCGCTGCTCGCCGTGCACCTCGCCTCGTCGTTCGCCTGGCACGGCTGCCCGCATTGCGCGCCACTGGCCGTTTGCCTTGCCCGCCGCTCGCCCCCAGCCCGGCCAATCGCCCCTGGCCTCGCCGATCGCCTCGTGCCACTGCTCGCCGTGCAGCCCGCCTCGCCGTTCGCGTGGCACGGCTGCTCGCCCTGCACGCCGCCAGCCGTTCGCCTCGTGCCGCTGCTCGCCGTGCAACCCGCCCCGCCGTTGGCCTTGAGCCGCTGCTCGCGCTGTGCGCCGCCAGCCATTCGCCTTGCCCGTCGTTCGCTTCGCGCCGCCAGCCGCTCGCCTTGCCCGTCGTTCGCTTCGCGCCGCCAGCCGCTCGCCTTGCCCGTCGTTCGCTTCGCGCCGCCAGCCGCTCGCCTTGCCCGTCGTTCGCTTCGCGCCGCCAGCCGCTCGCCTGGCGCCGCTGCTCGCCCTGCGCGCCGCCAGCCGTTCGCCCCTGCTTCGCCGCTCGCCTTACGCCGCCGGTCGCCCTGCACCTTGCCCCCGCTCGCTCTGCACCTCGCCCCGGCGCTCGCCATGCGCGCCGCCAGTCGTTCGGCTCGCTGCGTTGCACACGGCTTCGCTTTTGTTGGGCGTCTGGAATCAAAGCCCCAACGAAATCAAATCTCATGGCATGATCGAATGCTGGTGCGGGGTGAATGTGATGCGGGAGAATTGAGCATGGGTCAGTTGTCCTTGTTCACTCGGGCTGAGACTGCCGCAATGCGTGATCGCACCCGACGGCGCAATTACTCGCCGGGTAATGAAGCGTTTCGGCGTGAGCATGAGCGGCGTCGTGCGTGGGGTCTGAAGCGGCGGCATGCTGAAAAGTTGCGATATCTCCACTCGCGTGGGCTGGCCATGTCTGTCCAGCTCCCTGACCGGTTTCGGCTGCTGCCACGGGTGGAGACGCCTCGCTCTGTGGGCCGAGTCGTTCATGCTTTGGCGCAGCCGGTTCTGATCGACGGCCTGCGTCGGGGTTCAGGTTCCGCGTTTAGAGAACGGAGCTTGGGCGGTGGTTTTCGAGATTCCTGTGGTCGCTCTGCGGAAATGGGAACGGTGACACTCGATGCCGTAAACATGCGTCGGGTGCGTGAAACTCATCATGCCGTGGTCGAGGTTCCGAACCAAAGGATTTCATCCCGATCATGTGAGAAAGCATTGTTGTCGTCGCTCAAACCTCTGCGGCCGTGGCCTGTTGCCCTCCGGCTTCGGCCTGCCCCGGCCCGTTCCAGCCCTCGGCCTGTTCGCTGCCGTCCCGACCTGCGAGCCGGGGTTCCGGCTATCGTGCGCCGGGGTTCTGGGCGCGCGTGCTTCAGTCCTGGCTTCTACGTCTCGGTCGGGGAGTCCGACGTCGCTCCGGTCCGGCCGCCGCGCCCGATCCGCCCTGCTTCTTTGGTCCGCGCGATTCGGGGTGTTCCGCCGCGGTTCGTTCGGGCCCGACCTGACCCGCCTCTCCGCTTGCGTGGTGCAGCCCACCCCGGTCTGTTTCGGCTTTGCTCGTTGTGGGCTTGGCCCGTTTCGATCGCCTCTGACTCGATCCGATCTGGGTCAGCTCCGGTTCGGGCCCTCTCGGGCCTGGCCCATTCCGGTCAGGGCTCACCGGGGTTGGGGCCCGCGGCCCGGGGCTGGTCGCGGGTCAGGGCTGACTGGGGTGGGGGCCTGCGGCTCCGGGGCTGGTCGCGGGTCAGGGCTGACTGGGCGGGGGCCTGCGGCTCCGGGGCTGGTCGCGAGTCTTGGTTCGGGTGTCGTGTCTGCTCGGTCTCGCCGCGGCTGGGGTCGTTTCGGTCGCGGTTGGCGGGGTCGGGGGACAGCGAGCAGGGACGTGGTCGGTTCAGGTGGGGTGGGGGTCAGGGTGGGGGTGTGGAGAGCAGCTCGTCGAGTCCTTCGGCGAGTTGGGGGTGGTTGGTGACGTCGACGATGCGTGCGAGGGGGTGGTGGGCGATCGCTGACAGGCGGGTGGTTGTGGGGGATGTTGCTGCGTGGGCGATGTCGTCGGCGGCGCGGCCTGTGCCGGCGAGGATCAGGACGGGGCGGCCCCGGGTCAGGCTGTGTTCGGCGTCGGTCAGGGCTATGTCGCCGCCGTTGGCCAGGACTGTGACGCTGGGGCGGTCGGCGGCCAGGTGGGAGACCACCGCGGCCAGGTAGGGGACCTCGTCACCCCACGTGTCGCCGGGGGCCAGCACGAAGTGTGAGTGGTGGCGGTCGAGCGGGGCCGCGTCGGGGTTGGCGCCGGTATGGCCGGGATATGTGACAGTGCCCAGGGCGGCCACGCCGACCAGGGGGAACGACGGGCCGGCGGCACGGGTGCGGCCCAGCAGGCGCATCACGCCGGCGTCGGTGCCGCCGTCGACTGCCACCGCGCGGTGGGTGCGGATGGCCGGGGCGACCAGGTCGGTGAGCACGGCGGCCAGCACGTCCGTCACGTCCTCGGCCATGCCGGCGGCGCCGCCGACCAGGGCCAGCACGGGGCGGGGGGTGGGCAGGCCGAGCGAGGCGAGGGCGGCGGGCACGGCGTCGGGGGTCGTGACCAGCGCCGCGACGGCGCCCGGCAGCCGCACCACGGTCGACATGCAGCGAACCCTACCGTGGTGCGGCCAACAGCTGGACAAGCGTGCGCAAAAGCAGGCGGCGAACCGGCTCGACGAGCGTGCGCGAAAGCGGGCGGCGAGCCAGCTGGACGAGCGTGCCCGAAAAGCAGATGCGAACCGGCTAGAGGAGCGTGCGGGACAGCACGCCGATGTCGGGCTGGTCGGTGAACAACCCGTCGATGCCCGTACGGAGGAAGGTGATCTGTTCATCGATGGCTTTGCCGTACGCGGTGGGGTCGGTGCCCACCCGCAGCTCGGCCGGGAGGAACTGGTTCTCCGCGCGGAACGTGTACGGGATGACTTTCAGCCCGGCGGCGTGCGCGTCCTTGACGAGTGACGTGGGCGTGCCCAGGGTCGCGTCGGCGTTGCGCGGGATGATCTGGTTCTTCTCGGGGCCGATGCCGTCCACGTACGAGGAAAGCTCTTTCAGGCCGGCCGGGGTCAGATACTGCGCGTACGTTTTGGTGTCGTTGAACGGGCTGCCCGCGGCGCTCGTCAGGAACACCAGGTTGACCTGCACCTTGTACTGCTGGTGGAGCACCTTGAGGTTGGCCGCCTCGAACGACTGGATCCACACCTTGGCGCCGCGCTTGTCGAGCCGGGCGCGCCTGAGCTCCCGGACGAGCGGGGTCTCCAACTCCAGGCCGAGCCGCCGGAAGTACGTGGGGTGCTTGGTCTCCGGGATGACGCCGATGTCGCGGCCCAGCTCCTGGGACAGCTTGGCCCGCAGCTCCAGCACCTCACGGAACGTCGGCACCTCGAACAGGCCGTCGTAGAGCGTGTTCTCCTGCCGTACGGCGGGCAGCCGCTCGACGGCGCGCAGGCTTTTGAGCTCGGCCAGCGTGAAATCCTCGGTGAACCAGCCGGTGACGCTCACCCCGTCCAGCGAAACGGTCTTCTTGCGGGCGGCGAACTCGGGCCGGCCGGCCACGTCGGTGGTGCCGCCGATCTCCGGTTCGTGCCGGCACACCAGCACGTGGTCCTTGGTGGCGACCAGGTCGGGCTCGATGTAATCGGCCCCCATCCGGGCTGCGAGCTCGTACGACGCAAGGGTGTGCTCCGGCCGGTAGCCGGAGGCGCCACGGTGGCCGAACACCTCGGGTTTCGCGCGGCCCCCGCCGTGCGCGAGAGCGGGGGCGGCAACCGTACCGGCCAGCGCGGGTGCCGCGGCGGCGACGGCGCCCATGCGCAGCACCTGACGTCGGTCTGCCACGAGATCCTCCACGGGACTCGCTGCCGGCGTCCCTCGCCGGGGGTCCCGGAGAAAGTCGATGGGACTCGATCAACGGGTCGGCGACCTTGACGTGGCGTACGCGGAAACGGCTCGGGAAGCATCGGCTGGTTCACGCAGCGTTAACCCGTCTGGCTTACGGTGACTGCTCGTGGCGGCCGATGTGACCCACCTGCTCGGGCAGAATCTGCTTGAGGGCCCCGCTTTGGCCGTCAGCCGCGAGTTCGGGCTGATGGCCACGCAGGGGGCCCGCACCTACCAGTCCCGCGAGTTCGGCGTCCAGGTCGGTGTCGACGATCACGACCGCGTCACCTGGGTGATGCTGCACTTCAACGGCGACTACGGCTTCCGGCCCTACCGCGGCGCCATCCCGGGCCGCGGCGGCACCATCGCGCGGCGCAGCAGCCTGTGGGCGTCGCTGGGCCGGCCCACCCAGAGCTCCGACCCCAACCGTACGAACGTGGCCGGCGCAGCCGACGAGTGGGTGTTCCCGTGGTTCGTCATGCACGCCCAGTACGCCGACGACGGCGAGATGCTGCTGCGGCTGACTCTGGCCCGCTGACGCCGTGGCCCAGCACCCGGCGCTTGCTGCGGGGGCCCGGTGTGCCGCGGCGAAGAGGCCGGCGCTGCGGCTCGGGGAAGACGAACCGCTTGAACGCCCACAGCCGGAACACCATGGCGACCAGCGTGCCCAGGACGATGCCGCTCACGAAGTCGGCGATCTCCTGCACCGGCCGGCTCACGTCGGGCACACGCAAGTCGAGCACGTAGCGTGAGATGCCCAACGGGATCAGGTTGAGCACGATGGCCATCGCGCTGACCGTGAAGAACATCAGCGCCTCGTGGTGCCGCTCCCGCCCGCCGCGGTGCCGGAACGACCATTCCCGGTTCAGCACGTACGACAACACCGTGGCCAGCGTGGTGGCGATGGCGAGCGCGGTCACCGGCTTCTCGTGCAGCACGGTCAGCTTCAGCGTGTAGTTGATGCCCGTCGTCACGAGGAAGCAGACGCCGCCGACGAGCAGGAACTTCGCCGCTTCGTGGTGTTTGCTCCACATCCGGGTCAGCCACATTCCCGCGACCCTAGTACTCGAGGACAAGCCGCGCCTGTCGGGCAGTCGGATCCGGACGGAGCCGGTTTGCTGTTGCGGCTGACAGAGAATTCGCGGGTGATCGGCTCGATGCAGCCCGGCCCGGAGGTGTTTCGCGACCTGCGCCGCGATCGAGAAGGCCCAGATGCTCGGCGGTGACGGACCCCGCCATGACCCGGACCACCTGGTGATCGACGAGCACGGCCGGGGGAGACGGCACGGAAGTTCGGCGTTGCCGACAGTGTCGCGCCGGTGTGGTCGCCGGACGGCCGGCTGCCGGCCACCCGGCAGGGTGCGGTCGGGTCAGCTGAGGTGCTGGGTCTGCGACCGTCGCGCCAGCCCGCGCGCCGGGTGGCGTGTCGGTGGGCGTGGACGCGCGCTGGTCGCCGCACATCAGCTTGCCGGCCACCCCGGACCGCGGGGATCCGTGCGTCACCGTGGCCCGGAAAGCCGGCTCGGGCCGGCGTACTGCCTCCGTCCGGGCGTCGGCCGAACCGCGACGCATCTACTGGTCTCCCGAAGGGCGGAGGCTGGTGGCCGAGACGGCGACCTCGCGGCGGTGACGAACGACGGCGCTGTCCATCGATGGGACGTCCCCCCGCCGGGCGCCGTCGACTGGGCCGGGGCGGGACGTCCACTGAGCGCGCGGGAGCGGCGCGACTTCGGGCTTACAGGCGCAGCTCCGGCCAGTCCAGCAGGCCCTCGCCCAGGTCGCGCACCGTAGCCAGCAGGCCCAGGCGGGCCGCGCGCAGGGCGGGGTCCTCGGCCATCACGAAGACCTCGTCGAAGAAGCGGGACAGCGGCTCGACCAGGGGTTCCACGGCGGCCGTGAAGGCGACCAGGTCGGGGCCGTAGTCCGCCTTGATCCCGGTCACCGCTTCGTGCAGGGCGAGTTCGGCCGGTTCGGTGAGCACCGTGGCGTCGTAGCCGGCGGCGGTGCCGGCGGGCAGGATGCGGCGGGCCCGTTGGATGGCGGCGGCCACGGCGACGAAGCCGGGGTTGCCGACCAGCGTGTCCAGCTGGGACAGCAGCGTGTCGACAACCGACGGGCGGGCGTAGTGGACGATCGCCGCGCGCACCCGGTCGACGGGGTGACCCTCCTCGGTGAGCACCTGCTCCAGACGGCGGGCCAGGAAGTCCCCGGCGGCGGCGAGCACGGCGGCGTCCACGGGCACGGGCTGCTGGGCCGCCGCGGCCCGCAGGCCGTCGAGAAGCGACAGCCCGGAGAGGGCCGGGTGCGCCCGGTGCACCGCCAGCAGGCCGAGCACGGCCCGGCGTACGGCGAAGGGGTCGCTGCTGCCCGTGGGCAGGCCCACCGTGGCCGCCAGCCCGGCCACCAGGTCGAGGCGGTCGGACAGCGAGAGCAGCGCGCCGGGGATCGACGCGGGCAGGGCGTCGCCGGTGTTGCGGGGGAGTTCGGCCTCGTGGACGGCCTGGGCCACGTCGCGGGGTTCGCCCGCGTGCAGGGCGTAGTCGCGCGCCATCACGCCGGCCAGGCTGGTCATCTCGGTCACCAGCTGGGAGCCGAGGTCGAACTTGACCAGGCGGGCCGCGCGGCCCAGGGTGGCCGAGGCCAGGCCCAGCGAGTCGGCCAGGGTGCCGGACAGCGCGGCGATGCGGGCGGCCCGGTCGGCCATCGAGCCCAGCTTGTCGGTGAACGTGAGGCGGGTCAGGCGCTCGCGCATGTCGGCGACGGGCGTGTCCCGATCGGCGCGGTAGAAGAATGCCGCGTCCTCGTAGCGGGCGCGCAGCACGGCCTCGTTGCCGGTGCGGACCAGTTCGACGTCGACCGGGCCGTTGGCGACCGTGACGAACATGGGGAGCAGCGAGCCTTCGGCATCCCGTACGGGCAGATAGCGCTGGTGCTTGCGCATGACCGTGGTCAGCACGGCGTCGGGCAGCGACAGATAGCTCTCGTCGAACGTGCCCAGCAGCGGGGTGGGCGCCTCGACCAGGTAGCTGATCTGCTCGATCAGCGCGGCCTCCCCGGCGACGTCGACACGGCCGTCGGGGTACACCTCGTCCTGGGCGCCGGTCACGATCAGGTCGTGCCGGTCCTCCTGGTCGGCCACGATGCCGGCCAGGGCCAGCGTCTCCATGAACGTCTCGGCCGACGCGACCGGCACGACGGGTTCGGGGGCCGTACGGAGAAGCCTGGTCTTGCGGTCGGCGGACAGGGCGCCCACCGCGACCGGCACGACGTCGTCGCCCCAGAGGGCGGTCAGCCAGCGGATCGGGCGGCTGAACGAGAGCTGCGGGTCGTTCCAGCGCATGTTCTTGGCCGCGCGCAGACCGGTGACGACCTTGGCCAGGACGGGTGCCAGCACCTCGGCCGCGGCGCCACCGACCTCGTGTTTCTCCACCCCGTGGTGATCGACGCCGCCGATGGTGAAAACGGACAGATCACTGACTGGGACGCCTTGACCACGCGCGAAGCCCTCCAGCGCGGCCGCGGGGGCGCCGACGCGCGGACCCTTCACCTGCCGTACGTGATCGGTCTCGCGCGCGGCCACCGAAGGCACCAGAGCGACCAGCCGCCGGGGTGTGGCGAAAACCCGCACCTCGTCGTGCTCGAGCCGCGTGCCGGCCAGCCCCTCGGTCAGGGACCGCTGCACGTGGTCGCGTGCGGCGCGGGCCTCGGACGGGGGTAGCTCCTCGGTGCCGATCTCGAAGATGAGCGCACGCGCGTTCTCGCGGGCGGCCGGCAGCGCGGTGGCGACGGCGGCGGGCAGCGGTGGCACCAGGCCCAGCGGGTGACCCATCTCGTCGCGGCGGGCCACCCACAACTTGGCGACCTCGCCGGCCAGGCGGCGCATGCGGCCGAACTCGGCGGCCCGGTCGGCGGTCGACACGGCGCCGCGCGAGTCGAGCACGTTGAATGCTTGCGAGCACTTCAACACGTACGTGTGAGCCGGCACGGGCAGGCCGGCGTCGATCAGCCGCTGCGCCTCGGCCGCGTAGATCTCCAGCAGCTGCCGGTTCGCGGCCACGTCGGCGTCGTCCAGGTAGTACCGCGACATCTCGTACTCGCTCTGGCCGAACACCTCCCCGTACGAGATGCCCTCCGCGTACTGGATCTCCTTGAAGTGGGTCTTGTCCTGCAGAGCCATCAGGATGCGCTCGATGCCGTACGTGATCTCGACCGACACCGGCTCCAGGTTGAGCCCGCCCGCCTGCTGGAAGTAGGTGAACTGGGTGATCTCCAGCCCGTCGAGCCAGACCTCCCAGCCCAGGCCCCACGCGCCGAGCGCCGGGGAGGCCCAGTTGTCTTCGACGAAACGGACGTCATGCTTGGTGATGTCGATCCCCAGAGCGGAGAGGCTGCCCAGATAGAGCTCCTGCGGGTTGCCCGGGTCGGGCTTGAGGATCACCTGCATCTGGGTGTGGGTCTGCAAGCGGTTCGGGTTCTCGCCGTAGCGTGAGTCGTCGGGGCGTACGGAGGGCTCGACGTAGACGACCCGCCACGGCTCCGGGCCCAGCACCCGCAGGAACGTCGCCGGGTTGAGCGTGCCCGCCCCGACCTCGGTGTTCATGGGCTGGACGGTCAGGCACCCCTGAGCCGTCCAGTACGCGGTCAACCGGGCCAGCGCGTCCTGCATGGTGAGCATGGGACCGAAGTCTAGGACGGGCCCCGCGCGGGTAGGTACCGAACATGCTCGCCGGAGACCTTTACGCCTTTCAGGACCTGCTTTCGGCTGACGAGGCCGCCGTCGTGGAGCGGGTGCGCGCGTTCCTCGACGACGAGGTCGTGCCGATCGCGAACGACCAGTGGCAGCGCGCCGAGTTCCCGCACCACCTGATCAAGCGGTACGCCGGGCTCGGGATCGCCGGGCGGGAAGGCTCGTCGCTGCTCAACGGGTGGCTGGCCCTCGAGATGGCCCGGGCCGACGCGTCGATGGCCACGTTCTACGGCGTGCACGCGGGGCTGGCCATGGGCAGCATCACGATGTGCGGCTCGCCCGCGCAACGTGAGCGCTGGCTGCCTTCGATGGCCGCGTTCGAGCAGGTGGGCGCGTTCGCGCTGACCGAGCCGACGGGCGGGTCCGACGTGGCGGCCGGGCTGCGCACCACGGCCCGCCGCGAAGGCGACGAGTGGGTGCTCGACGGGGCCAAGCGCTGGATCGGCAACGCCACGTTCGCCGACCTGATCGTCCTCTGGGCCCGTGACGTCGAGGACAACCAGGTCAAAGGCTTCGTCGTACGGGGTGACGCCCCCGGTTTCGAGGCCACGAAGATCGACAACAAGATCGCGCTCCGGACGGTTCAGAACGCCGACATCACCCTGACCGGTGTGCGGGTGCCCGAGGCGGACCGGCTGCAGAACGCGAACTCGTTCAAGGACACCGCCAAGGTGTTGCGCCAGACGCGCAGCGGCGTCGCCTGGGAGGCCGTGGGCGTGATGCTGGCCTCCTACGAGATCGCCCTCAACTACGCCAAGGAGCGCCAGCAGTTCGGCCGGCCCATCGCCAAGTTCCAGCTCGTGCAGGACCTGCTCGTACGCATGCTGGGCAACGTCACCGGCTCGCTCGGCATGTGCGTGCGGCTGGCCCAGCTGCAGGACGAGGGCAAATACCGCGACGAGCACTCGGCCCTGGCCAAGGCCTACTGCACCACCCGCATGCGCGAGGTGGCCGGCTGGGCCCGCGAACTGCTGGCCGGCAACGGCATCGTCCTCGACTACGACATCGGCCGCTTCGTCGCCGACGCCGAGGCCCTCTACTCCTACGAGGGCACCCGCGAGATCAACACCCTGATCGTCGGCCGCGCGGTTACCGGCGAAAGCGCCTTTGTGTAGGCGCGGAGCTCATCTCAGGCCGTCGAGCAGGAGAGTGCAGATGACGTCGAGCTCGTGCTCGAGGCCCGGCTGGGTCCAGGAGTCGGCCAGGCCCGGATGGTGGAAGCGAGTGGTGGCGGTGAAGACGGCCCGCGCTGTCCCGGCCGGGTCGGCCGGCCGGAAGGAGCCGTCGGCCATGCCTGCGACCAGGACGGCTTCGAGCTGACCCAGGAGGTCGGCCACGTGGTCGATCGCCGCGACGCTGTTCTCGGTGACCAGGATCTTGTAGGCGGCGAACAGTTCCGGCTCGTCGTGGGCCTTGGCCCGCTTGGCGGCCAGCAGGGCGACGAGCCACGAGCGCAGCCGCTGGTCGGGCGGCGTCGCCGAATCGTTCGCGATGGCTGCCAGGGCATCACGATCGCGGTTGAGCCAGCGCCGGGACACCGCGTCGCGCAGCGCGGCCTTGGACGGGAAATGTTTGTAGACGGCTGCGTGGCTGACCCCGAGCTCCTTGCCCACATCGACCACTGTGGCCTTGGCCGGCCCGTAGCGACGGAGGACGTCCTCGGTGGCCGACAAGATCGTCTCGGCGTCCAGCGGGCTGCCGGCCCGCATCAGCGTGAGTGGTTCGGCGAGTGGAGCATCGTCCGAGGGTAGCGGCTCGGAACGCGGTCCCTCGGGTCTAGTTACAGGTTTCAGATTATGTATTCTGTAACCTCCGTGCGGCCCGGACGGGTGGCCCGCTGACGAAAAGAGACCAGACGTGACCATTTTGGTGACGGGTGCCCGGGGACACGTGGGCGCGGCCGTCCGCAAAGAGCTGGCGGCCGCCGGCGTCCGGGTCCGCGCGTCCAGCCGTGCCCCGCGACCAGGCGACTTCCCGCCGGACGTCGACGTGGTGCGGGCCGACCTGACCGATCCGGCGACGTGGCCGGATGCTCTGGCCGGCGTGCGCAAGGTCTTTCTCTACGCCCACCCGGAAAAGGCGGCGGAGTTCGCGGCCGCGGCCGGCCGCGCCGGTGTCGAGCACGTGGTGCTGTTGTCGTCGTACACGGTGATGGCCCCCGGCGCCGCCGCCAATCCCATCGCGCTCCGGCACCTCGCCGCCGAACACGCGCTGACCGGCGCGGGTTTCGCTCGCACCTTCGTACGGGCCGGCTATTTCGCCACGAACTCGTTGCGCTGGCAGTCGATTCGCACGGACCGCGTGCTGCGCACGGCCTTCCCGGACGCGACGACCGCTCCGGTCCACGAACGCGACATCGCCGCCGTGGCCGCCCGCGCGCTGCTGGACGACGCCCGGGACGCTGCCTACCCGGTGCTGGGGGCGGGCCCATTGACCATTCGGGACCAGGTCACCGCGATCGCCCGGGCCCTCGGTGAGCCCGTCCGGTTGCAGGAGGTGGACGTCGACACCTACCGCGCCGACCTGCTCACCCAGCTCCCGGAGCCGCTCGTCGACCTCCTGCTCCAGGCCGGCGGCAGCGTGCATCAGCTGCCGGCCGAGGTGGCCACCGATGCCGTGCCGGAGATCCTCGGCCGGCCCGCCCTGACCTTCGCGGAATGGGCCCGCGACCACGCCGCCGACTTCCGCTGAGCGAGTGGCCCGGGCCCTTCGGTGGTGGCAGAGTGCTGGGGCATGTGGGGGTGGGTGCGGGAGCGCGACCCGGGGCTGCTTGTCGTGCGGCGGGCGGTTCGGGTCACGGTGGTGGCCTGCCTGGGGTTCTACTTCTGCCGCTACGTGCTCGGCAGCGCGGGCATGGCGCCGTACGCGTTGTTCGGGGTGGTCGCTCTGGGCGCGCTGTCGCAGATTCCGGGGTCGCCCCGGCAGCGCGCCCGTACGCTGATCGCCGTCCTGCCGGTCGGGTGGGTGCTGGTCACCCTGGGCACCATGCTGTCGGTCAGCACGGTGGCGGCCACGGCGGGCATGTTCGTGCTCGGGTTCGCCGTCAGTTTCGTCGGGGTGGGCGGGCCGCGCCTCGTCGGGCTCGCGGCCGGCATGCAGTTGCTCTACATTCTTCCGTGTTTCCCCCCGTACGATCCGGGTTCGCTGCCGGAGCGGCTGGCCGGGCTGACCCTGGCCGTGGTGCTGCTGGCCGTGGCGGAACTGGTGGTCTGGCCCGACCCGGTCCCGCCGCCCTACCGGCACCGGCTCGCCGACGCGGTCACGGCGCTGGCCGGCTGCATGCGGGCGGTCGCCGACGACCGGGCCCGCCTGGCCGAGCTGCTGCCCGAGGCGGCCGACCGGGCCGACGCGCTGCGGCCCTCACGGCTGCCCCCGACCGAACGCCCCGCCTCGGCCGGTCGGCGCGACCGGGCCCTCTCGTCGGCCGCGGGCACGGCCCGGCTGCTGCTGGGCCGGGTGGTCGACCTGTACTTCACCGACGACCGCGAGGCCGTCACCGGGCCCGCCGCGGCCACGCTGCTGCGGGCCGCCGCGGGTTGCGTCGCGGCCACCGGCGACTGGCTGCGCGCCGACGGGCCGGTGCCCGACACCGCCCGGGTCACGGCCGCGATCAGCGACTTCCGGGCGGCCCGGATGAACACCGACCCGAACGGGCTGCCGCCGGAACGCCTGCACCTGGGCGCGCTCGCGTTGTCGCTGGGCGAGTGGACCAAGCAGGTGGTCCTCGCGGTGCGGATCGTGGCCGGGGAGCCGCCGCCGTCGGCGCCACCGGGGCAGTTCTGGTACGCGTACGAGAAAACGCCTTATCTCTGGTGGCACCGGCTGCGGGAGAACCTGACGCCGCGCTCGGTCGCCTTCCAAGGTGCCCTGCGCCTGGCCGCCGCGCTGGCCGTGGCCCGCTTGATCGCCGGGGTGCTCGACCTGTCGCACGGTTTCTGGGTGCTGCTGACGATCCTGACCGTGCTGCGCGCGTCGGCCGCCGAGACCCGCTCGACGCTGCGCCCGGCCCTGGTCGGCACGGTCGCCGGTTCGATCGCGGCCGCGTTGCTCCTGCTGCTCGGTCTGGACCCGCTGGTCTACGTGATCGCCCTGCCGGTCGTGATGATCGCCGGCTTCGCGGCCGGCCCGTTGCTGGGCCTGGGCTGGTCCCAAGGCCTGTTCACGCTGGTCATCACGCTGGTGTTCGCCCAGGTGACCCCGGTCGACTGGCGGCTGGCCGAGCAGCGCGTGGCCGATGTGCTGATCGGCGCGGCCGTCGGCGTGGTGATCGGGCTGTTCGCGTGGCCGCGGGGCGGCGCCGGTGAGCTGCAGCGGGCGGTGGCGACGTTCCTGTCGTCCGCGGCGGCGGTGGTGCGCGAGACGGTGGCCGTGATGGCGCAGGGCCGGACCCCGGGCGACGCGCTGCCCGCGGCGCGCGGGGCCGGGCAGCTGGCCGAGGCGTCGTACGCGCTCTACCAGAGCGAGCGGCGCGGCCCGGCCCCGGTCGACTGGCAGGCCGCGCTGATCGCCGGCCACCACGCCGTACGCGGGGCCGAGGCCCTGGTGCGGTCGTGCCCCGCGGGCGGGCTGCTGCCGTGCGTGGCCCAGTTGACGGCGCTGGCCGAGGACGTCGCCGCGAGTTACGACCGCTCGGCCGCGAAGCTGATGCGCGGCGAGACCCCGCCCCGGCCCCCGGCGCGCACGGCGCCGCAGGAGTGGCCCGACGACCTGGGGCAGGACCTCTACATCATCGCCGACCTGCGGGTCTGGCTGGACGGCCTGCGCGAGGACCTGATCAACATCACCGGCCGTCCCGAGCCCGGCGACGCCCTGCGCGACCGCGTGGCCCGCGTCGCCGACGGCGCTACGTGAGCGGCCCCGCCCGGTCGAGCACTCAAGTGGCCGCTCACCGCTGATACCGGGCCGGGACGGGTTCGACGTGCCCGCGCACCTGCGCCGGCCGCATCAGCGCGCTGCCGCGGGGCGCGGCCCCGCTGGTCGCGCACCACACCCTGGCCGCCGGGCGGATCGGCCGGGGAGCTGGCGAATCCCGGACAAACGTGACCGGGATGCGGGACGCTGTGTCGGGTGAGGGTCGGGCGGGCCGAGGCGACCGAGGGCGTGGACCAGCGCCTCGAGACGACGTTGCACGCCTATCCGGGGCTGCGCCTTGAGAAGATCCCGGCGTCGCAGCTCAAACCGCCGCCGACCCGCGAGGGGGTGCGGGTCCTGCGTGGGGGCCGGCTGCCGGGGCTGGACGAGCTCACCGACGAGGTGTACGCGACCATTCGCGAGCTGTGGGAGCAGTCCGGGTGCCGGATCGAGGGCTACGGCCGCACGCTCGTCGTGCACGACCCGGCGGGCTACGTGATCACGCTGACCCAGCAGCCGGGCGACGACCCGGTCCTGACCGTGGCCTCGCCGCCGGTCCCGGCCCGGCTGATCGACCCGCCGCTGCTGGCGGGGTTGTTGGGCGGGCTCACGCTGGGCTGCGCCGGCCCGTGCTCCGCGGTCGGGCCGATGACGTTGTTCCCGTCGCTGGCCGGCTGGTCCGCGCCGTACTGGGGCTGGATCCCGCTCTACCTGCTGATCGGGGCGGGCTCGGTGTGGCGTCCGGAGACCCGCCGGTTCGGGGCGGGCCTACTCGTCAGCGGCGGCCTGGTCGGCGTGGCCGTGGCCTGGGTCCTCTCCTGACGACCGCCGGTAGCCGCCGCCCAGGTGCTTGGTGTCGCGTTTCGCCTCGTACATGGCGGCGTCCGCGGCCTTCATGAGCGCCTCGTAGTCAGTGGCGTCGTCGGGATAGAGGGCGATGCCCACGCTTCCGCCCACCGTGACCTCCTGGCCTTCGATCGTGAAGGGCTGCCGCAGCCGCTCGCAGATCCGCGCGGCCACCGCGGACGCCACGGCGTCGTCGGGGTCGTGGTTGAGCAGGATCGCGAACTCGTCGCCGCCCAGCCGGGCCACCACGTCGTTGTCGCGCACCGCGCCCAGCACCCGCTTGGCCACCTGCTGCAGCAGCACGTCGCCGGCCTGGTGTCCCGCGGTGTCGTTGACCTGCTTGAAGCCGTTCAGGTCGAGCATCATCAGCGCCACCCGGCCGCGCGTCGCCTCGGCGTCGTGCACGGCGATCTCGGCCTGCTCGATCAGGTGCGTACGGTTGGGCAGCCCGGTCAGGGAGTCGTGGAAGGCCTGGTGGCTGAGCTGCGCCACGTGGGCCTGGGCGGCCTGGCGCATGCCCGCGCTGTCCAGGATGAGCGCACCCTCGACCGAGAGCTGCTCGGCCAGGATGCGGTCCTGGCTGTTCCAGGAGCGGCTGGCGGCCGAGTCCCCGACCACGATCATGCCGATCGGGCCCTGGGCCGACATCAACGGCAACGCCACGTAGGCCTTGAGGCTCATCAGCTGCACCAGGCCGCCCGGCGTCACCGGGACGACGGCGGCATCACTGACGAGGGAGGCCTGCCCGCCCTTGACCGTTTGCCACACGGGCGACTCGGCCGTGGACCGGCCGACGTGCTCGTGCAGGTCGTCGTGGCCGCCGGGCGGGTTGATGGTGTGCACGTAGCGGATCATGCCCTGGGCGTCGGTCAGGTAGACCGCGCCGTGCTCGGCCCGGAAGCCGCCGACAGCCGACGCGGCCAGGATGCGCGCGGCGGCTTCGACACTGGTGGCCACCATGCCCGCCTCGAACAGCTGACGGATCGTGGCCGACGAGTGCGCGAGGAACTGCCGCTGCCGCTCGGCCGCCAGGGCCTGCAGCGTGGTCGCGAAGTGCAGGGCGAGCGCGGCCAGCAGGTCGGGGCGCAGCGCGCCGAGGTCGCTGCCGGTCAGCAGCAGCACGCCCACGGTCGAGCCGCCGATGCGCAGCCGTACGGTCATCTGCTCGCCGGAGACCGTGGGTTTGGCCCCGGCCGCCTGGCGCAGCACCTTGCCCGCGGTGAACAGGTCGCGGCTGCCGGCCGGGCCGACCCGCGCGGTCACGTTCATGCCGGTCTCGGTGTCGAGCTCGAAGACGGTGGCCGCGGTCAGGCCGGCCGCCTCGCGCAGGTGCGGCTCGGCCAGCTCGAGCACGTGCCGGACCGAGGGCGTGTCCTTGGTCATGACCGCCACAAGGTCGGTGAGCAGCGCGTCCTGGGGGTCTGCCCCGAGGACCGCGCCGGCCGCTGCCGCACTCGTGCTCACGCTCATGCCGTGAAATTCGGCACTCGTGCGCCGGGGTTGACGAACGCCGGGTCGCGGTTCGGGTGCAGTCGGGCACATATTGATCCCCATCAACCCTTGACGGGATCTGGCAAAGAATGTTGGGTTGTGTTTGCTCCTGAGTGAGCCCGAGCGCAACCTTTGCCACCGAAGGGAACATCGCGCGTGAAGACACATCGTGGCGTGCTCGCCGCCCTGTCCGCAGCCGCCCTGCTCGTGGCGGGCGCGGCCGCCCCCGCCCACGCCGCCCCCGACTGGCGGCCCGGCATCCCGCCCCTGGCCACCCCGTGGACCGACAAGGTGGGCCCGAAAAACGCCCTCCCCGAATATCCCCGCCCCCAGCTGACCCGCGACAAATGGCAGAACCTCAACGGCGTCTGGGAATTCGCCGAGGCCACCGCCGGGCAGGCCGTGCCCACCGGGCAGAGCCTGGCCGAGCGCGTCCTCGTGCCGTACCCGATCGAAAGCGCCCTCTCCGGCATCCAGCGCCGCGAGGACCGCATGTGGTATCGCCGGACCTTCACCGTGCCCGCGAACTGGAAGGTCGGCTCGGGCAACCGGCTGCGCCTCAACTTCGGGGCAGTCGACTACGACGCGAAGGTCTACGTCAACGGCGCCGAGGTCGCGACCCACCGCGGCGGCTACGACGGCTTCGACGTCGACGTCACCGACGCGCTCAAGGGCGCCGGGCCGCAGGAACTGATCGTGTGGGCGGAGGACCTGACCGACGCCACCGGGCAACCGATCGGCAAGCAACGCCGTACGGGGGACCGGGGCATCTTCTACCAGGGCAGCTCGGGCATCTGGCGCACGGTGTGGATGGAACCCGTGCCCGCGGCCTCGATCGCCGGGCTCAAGCTGACCCCCACGCTGACCTCGCTCGGACTCACCGTGAACGCGCCCGCCGGCACCACCGTCAAGGCCGTCGCGCGGGACGGATCCCGTACGGCGGGCTCGGTCTCGGGCGCCGCAGGCGCTGCCCTCACGCTGCCCATCAGCAAGCCCAAGCTCTGGTCACCCGACAACCCCTTCCTGTACGACCTTGAGGTGTCGCTGATCAGCGGGGGCAAGACGGTCGACACGGTCGAGTCGTACTTCGGGCTGCGCACCATCGGCTCCAGGAAGGGCGCCGACGGCAAACTCCGGATCACGCTCAACGGCAAGATCCTGTTCAACATGATGAACCTGGACCAGGGGTTCTGGCCCGACGGGCTCTACACCGCGCCCACCGACGCCGCGCTCAAATGGGACCTGCAGCAGGACAAGGCGATGGGCTTCAACGCCGTCCGTAAACACATCAAGGTCGAACCCGACCGCTGGTACTACTGGGCCGACAAGCTGGGCCTGCTGGTCTGGCAGGACATGCCGAGCGGCAACACCGGCCCGCTGCCCGAGCAGTGGCGCGACCAGTTCGAGGCCGAACTGCACGAGATGGTGCGCGAACACGACTCCTGGACGTCGATCGTGGCCTGGGTGCCGTTCAACGAGGGCTGGGGCGAATGGGACCGTACGGCCACCGGCCGCATCGCCGACGCGGTGCAGGCGCAGGACCCGTCCCGACTGGTCAACGCGCACAGCGGCGTCAACTGCTGCAACTCCAAGGGTGACTCCGGGCGCGGCGACGTGATCGACTTCCACCAGTACCTCGGGCCGGCCGCGCCCACGCCGTCCGAGACCCGGGTGGCGATCGACGGCGAGCACGGCGGCTACGGCCTCAAAGTCTCCAACCACATGTGGTTCGGCGACGGGCAGGCCTACGAGATGACGCCGGACAAGGCCACGCTGACCGCGAAATACGTGGCCAACCAGACCGACGTGCTGACCGCGGCCGAGCGGTGCGGCATCAGCGCGGCCATCTACACCCAGATCACCGACGTCGAGGGGGAGCTCAACGGCTTCTTCACGTACGACCGGCAGGTCACGAAGATGGATCTGCGCCAGGTCAAGGCGATCAACCAGAAGATCGTGCGGGAGGCCGACGGCTCCGGCTCGTCGATCCCGCAGCCGCCGCCGGGCACACCCGGGCTGGAAGGAATCGCTTTCTGGCCGCTCGACGGGACGTACGGAACGCTGACCCCGGTGGGTGACCCGGCATTCGCCGAAGGGCACAACGGGCAGGGCGTCGCGGTCAACGGCTCGTCGCAATTCCTGGACGCCGGAAAACCCGTCCTGAACACGGCGACCGACTATTCCGCGGCCGCCTGGGTCAAACTCGACAAGGCCGACGGCGCGTTCCAGACCGTCGTTTCGCAGGACGGCCCGGCCAACAGCGACTTCTTCCTGCAGTACTCCGGGGCCGACCAGCGCTTCGCGATGAGCTTCGCCGGCGTACGGGCTCTCGCGCCCGCGAAACCCGAGGTGGGCAAGTGGTATCACCTGGTCGGCGTGCGGGACACGGTGAAGGGCGAACTGCGCCTCTACGTCGACGGGGAACTGGCCGGAACGGCGACCGCCTGCCTGCCGCAGGGCGCGCCGACCGGAAACACCGTGATTGGCCGGGGCAAGTACAACGGCAACCCGGTCGACTACCTGGACGGAACGGTCGACCAGGTGCACCTTTACGACCGCGCACTGTCGGCCGCGGAAATCAAGGAACTGTACGCCTCGAACAACTGAGGCATCCGAGCTGAAAGCGCCGCGCCGGGGCATTACGGCGCGGCGCTTTCTTTGCTTCGCTCCTCCCGCGCGGCGCTTCCAGACGGGGCGGGTCGTCGGCGCGGCCGTGGTTGTGCGGCGCGGCTGGGGCCGGGCGCGGGCCGGGGTTACTGCTGCAGAGACGAGGGCTGGGCGGTGGTCTGGCGGCGGGCTTCGGCCACGTCGGTCATCAGGTCGTCCCAGTCCGGGTCGGAGCGCAGGGGGGCCACACCGACCGGCCCACCGACGCGGGCGTTCACATACTCCCACCACGCGGCGACCCGTACGGGCCAGAGACCCACGCGCATGGCGCCGGCGAGGAAGCAGCGGTGGGCCAGCAGAGTGGCGGCCAAAGTCTCGGGGTCGAGGTCGAGCGCGGGGTCGTCGATGGCTTTGCCCAGGGCGCGGACGTCGCGGTGCATCTCGGAGTAGGAGATCAGGTTGGGCATGGCCGGGATCCGGCGGTGGGCGCCCTTCTCGACGAGGTCGTCGGCGTACGCGGGGGTGAAGACCATGTCGTCGACCGTGACGATCAGGGGGAGGACCTCGCGGCCGCGTTTGAGGTCGAGCTGGACGGCGGGGGCGCGGGTCGGCACGAAGACCGATTCCGCCGCCATCACCTCGTCCGGCGCGATCTGGGCGGTGTCGCCGATCGCGGGGATGTGCACCCAGAGGAGGCCTCGCTTGATCTTGACTTCGACCCCGGGAACCTCGGCCAGCGCCTCGGTCAGCTCGTATACCTGCACGGGTCCGTTATACGTCATGACCACAAAAGCCGCCGGGCGGACCTCTTGTTAACAGGCGATTGCGGTGGGAGCGCTCCCATGTCATGCTGTCGAAACAGCCGGGGAGCGATGCCCCTCGATATATCTCCGGCTGATCCCCCGGCGCCTTCTGGGGTGCCGCCGCATGTCTCGAGGAGCCACCACATGAGACCTGTCCTCATCCGCGGCCTGACCGCGGCCGCCGCCGCTTCGCTCGTCACGGGGGTGGGCGTCTTCGCCGCCACCAGCGCGAGCGCCGCGGCCGGCTGCCGGGTCGACTACTCCGCCAACAGCTGGAGCACCGGCTTCACCGGCACGGTCAACGTGACCAACCTCGGTGACCCGATCTCCGGTGGCTGGCGGGTGACCTGGGCCTTCGCCGGCAACCAGCAGATCACCCAGGGCTGGAGCGCCACGATCACCCAGTCCGGCCAGAACGTGACGGCGACCAACCCGTCCTGGGCGGGCTCGCTCCCGACCAACGGCAGCGCGAGCTTCGGCTTCAACGCCAGCTACTCGGGCACCAACGCCAACCCCGCGACGTTCTCGCTCAACGGCGTGGCCTGCACCGGCGCCACCGGCCCGACGACCCCGCCGCCGACCGGCGGCCCGACCACCCCGCCGCCGACCACGCCGCCCCCGACCACGCCGCCGCCGACGACCCCGCCGCCGACGACCGGCAAGGTGGACAACCCGTACGCGGGTGCCAAGGGCTACGTCAACCCGGAGTGGAAGGCCAAGGCCGACGCCGAGCCCGGCGGCAGCCGCGTCTCGAACAACCCGACCGCCGTCTGGCTGGACCGGATCGCCGCGATCGAGGGCACCGACGACAGCAGCTCCAACGGCTCGATGGGCTTGCGCGACCACCTGGACGCCGCTGTCGCCCAGGGCGCCGGCTACATCCAGCTCGTCATCTACAACCTGCCCGGCCGCGACTGCGCCGCGCTCGCCTCGAACGGTGAGCTGGGCCCGAACGACCTGCCGCGCTACAAGGCCGAGTACATCGACCCGATCGCCGCGATCCAGTCCGACGCCAAGTACCGCAGCCTGCGGATCATCAACATCGTCGAGATCGACTCGCTGCCGAACCTGGTCACCAACACCTCCGGCCAGGCCGGCGGCACGGCGACCTGCGACACGATGAAGGCCAACGGCGGATACGTGCAGGGCATCGGCTACGCGCTCAACAAGCTCGGCGCGCTGCCCAACACCTACAACTACGTCGACGCCGCGCACCACGGCTGGATCGGCTGGGACTCGAACTTCGGCCCCACCGCCGACATCATGCTCGAGGCCGCCCGTGCCTCCGGCAACGTCAGCAACGTCACCGGCTTCATCACCAACACGGCCAACTACTCGGCCCTGCGGGAGCCCTTCGTGCAGCCGACCACCCAGGTCGGTGGCCAGAGCGTGCGGCAGTCGAAGTGGATCGACTGGAACCAGTACACCGATGAGCTGAGCTTCGCCCAGGCCTTCCGCAACAAGCTGGTCTCGGTCGGCTTCAACTCGAACATCGGCATGCTGATCGACACCAGCCGTAACGGCTGGGGTGGCTCGGCCCGCCCGACGGCGGCCAGCACCTCGACGAACATCGACACCTTCGTCAACGAGTCGCGCATCGACCGCCGGATCCACGCCGGCAACTGGTGCAACCAGTCCGGTGCGGGCCTGGGCGAGCGCCCGACCGCGGCCCCGGCCAGCGGCATCGACGCGTACGTCTGGGTCAAGCCCCCGGGTGAGTCGGACGGCTCGTCCAAGCTGATCCCGAACGACGAGGGCAAGGGCTTCGACCGGATGTGCGACCCGACCTACACCGGTAACGCCCGCAACGGCAACAGCATGAGTGGCGCCCTGCCCGACGCGCCGATCTCCGGCGCCTGGTTCTCGGCGCAGTTCCGCCAGCTGATGGCCAACGCCTACCCGGCGCTGTAAAGCAACGGGTAAACAGGACCGCCGGGCCCCGCTCTAACCCACGAGGAGCGGGGCCCGGTGTTTGTCCGCGGCCGCCCCAGCCGCACGGCGGTGTACTACAAAGAACAGGTGGACATCACCAAGGTCGGTTGGACCACTGCCGGTCGTCGCCTCACCGCGGCGGCCGGCAGTGTCGTGGGGGAGCGGTACGACACCAACTACGACGTGGTGCACCTCGACCCGGGAGGCCCGCTGGCGGTGGTGGCCGACGGCATGGGTGACGGCCCGGGCAGCACGGTGGCCGGCAGTACGGCAGTCGAGGTCTTCGTGCGCGAGGCCGCGGTGGGTGACGGCGCGGCCTCGCTGCGGGCCGCGGTGGCCCGGGCCCAGGAGTCCGTACGGGGGGCCGGGCGCACGCTGGCCGGGCTGACCGGCTGCACGCTGACCGCGCTCGTGGCGGCCGGGGACGCCTCCGCCTGGATCGTGCAGCTGGGCGACTCCCGCGCCTACCGGCTGCGCGACGGCCTGCTCGACCTGCTCACCGTCGACCACACGATCGCCTGGGTGGGCCTGCTGCACGGCTGGTTCGCCCACGACTCGGCCGAGGCGGCCACCGCCCGCTACCGCCTGACCCGCTACGCCGGGCACCCCGACGGCCCCGAGCCCGATCTGATCAACGTGACCCTGCAGCCCGGCGACGTCTATCTGCTCTGCACCGACGGCGTTTCCGACCAGCTCACGTACGAGAATCTGACCCGGGTGCTGGCCAACGACGACCCCGGCGCCGCCGTGCACGCCCTGCTCGAGGACTCCCTGACCGCCGGTGGCCGCGACAACGCCACGGCGGTCGTCGTCCGCGTGGAGCGCACCGTCTAGACCAGAGCCACCACGAGCAGGGTGAACGCGCCGACGATGACCGCGACACGGAGGTAATGGAAGCGATCCCAGCGGTTCATCTGCTGCTTCCAGTCGGCGGGCCGGTTCTCCGGGGTCCACGTCTTGCTCAGGTTGTTGATCGGGACGAGCAGCAGCACCGACATGATCACGCTGACGATCAGCAGCGCGCCCGCGGTGACGACGAGGCCGGTGCCGGCGTCGCCCCAGCCGGCGGCCGCCCAGATCACGACGAGGGCGAGCGAGCTGATGTACCAGACCGGCATCGCGGCCCCGAGCATCCGGCCGCCGTGCGCGCGGCCGAGCTGACCGGCGTCGCCGGGGAGCGCGTCGAGGATCCGGTTGAGGACGAGGGCGACGGCGAGTTCGACCCCCACCATCAGGCCGACGCTCACGACGGTGACTACTTGAAGTGTGCCGAGCATGCTTCCTCCCCGGTTCTAGCGGCGCTAGCTGATAGTTCGACGCTAGCACTGCTGTCGCTACGATGTCTAGCAGTGCTAGGATCGCCGCATGTCGGTACAGGAACGCAAAGAGCGGGAGCGGGCGGTCCGGGAGCGCCTGATCCTGGCCACGGCCCGCGAGCTGGCCGAGCAGCAGGGGTGGGACGCGGTCACCACCCGCCGGCTGGCCGAGCGCATCGAATACAGCCAGCCCGTCCTCTACAGCCACTTCCGTGGCAAACGCGAGATCATCGGCGCCGTCGCCCTCGAGGGGGCCGCCGAGCTGGCCGCTGCGTTGCGGGCCGCGACCGCCGCCGCGGACGGCCCGCGGGCCCGCGTGGCCGCCCTGGCCGGCGCCTATCTCGATTTCGCCGCCCGCCATCCGGCCGTCTACGACGCCATGTTCCAGCTCGACGGCGGCCTGGCGTTCGCTGTCGAGGAGACTCCGGAGCCGCTCAAGGACGCCTTCGCGGCGCTGCTGGAGAGCCTGGGTGAGGTCGCCGGCGAGGGGGTGCACCCGGGGTTGTTCACCGAGGTGTTCTGGTCGGCCCTGCACGGGCTGGCCACCCTGACCCGGGCCGGCCGGCTCCCGGCGGAGTTCGCCGAACTGCGGACGGAGCTGCTCGTGAGCCGATTCGCCGGGAGCTGACGCAGCCGGACGCTGATCCAGCCGGGCGCGGACGCGGCCGTGCGCTGACGGACGGCGGCTGACCCGCGCCCCACGCGCGGAGTCAGCCGCCCATCCGCCGGGCTTCGCCGTGCTCTGCTCTCGCGGGCCGACGCCGTCGCGGCCGGGGTGCCCACCTCGGCCGGCCCGGAGTCGCGCCCGGCGAGAAACGCGGGCGAAGCGGTGAGCCGCATCGGTGTCCGGCGCGTGTGCCGAACGTAGTGGCTCGCGGGCTGTTGGTGATTGAACCTAGCGCTACCAGGCCGTGGGGACCTTAAAGGCAGCGAAACGCATCTGCAGGAATCTCTTAATTACGCCGGCGCGGCATGCTCTCGAAACCGGTGGGCATGGCCTGGGTCTCGGTCTGCCAGGCGGGCTGGCGGCGGTTGCGCAGGCGCAGCCGCAGCAGCATGCCGACGCCGAGGAAGACCATCAGCGCGCCCACGATCAGGCCCACCCCGAGCACGTTCGAGCTGCTCGAAGCGGGGGTCAGGGCCTGGTCGGACGGTGCGGGCTCCGCGCCGGCCGCCTGCTCCTCGACGGGATCCTCCTCCTCGACTTCGATGTCCTGGGTGGGCACGGCCGACGGGGACGGCGACGGGCTTTCGCTCGGCTCGGCGGCGACCGGGCTGACCACCTGGGACTCGGTGCCGGTGGAGCTGAGCAGCCGGCCGGCGGCGTCGAAGGCCTGCGCCCGGAAGGTCACCTCGCCGTCGTCGGGGCCGGTGAACGCCACGTCCCAGCGGCCCGTCACCGTGCGTCCCTGGCAGAGCTGCCCCGGGTCGAGCCGCTCGTCGACCACTGTCGCCGTCTCGTCCTCGACCCCGGCCCGTACGGGGAAGGACTGGTTGTTCTCCACCCGGGTCACGCGGATCTGGTCGAGGCTGATGCCCTTGGTCTCGATGGTCAGCGCCCACCGCACCTTGAGGCAGCGGCGGCCGCGATCGGTCGAGGCAACCGCGGTGAGTGTGCCGGCGTCCTTGCCGATCGTGAACGTCCGGGGTGCCTGCCCCACCTTGACCTCGAAGCCCGGCACGTCGGCGCGTGCCGGGGAGGCCCACGCCAGCATCGCCACGGCGACGAGGACAGCGCTGATCCGAGTCCCCCCTCGGGTCAGGTGCCGCATGCCGATCATCTCCTTCATGCCTCGGGCGACTTCAAGCCTCGGCCACTTCGTACCTGAGTGACTGCATGACCGAGGCCACAGGTGATGGTTCGCAGCGGAGGCCTCAAAGGTTCACCGGGTGCGCTGGGTCACTGCTCCGTGACGCCTTATTTTTCGCTCAGGCAACTGTTTCTCCGGCATGTCTTCGCAGCTCAGCGCCCATCTGGCAGCCCTCGCTGGAAAGTAGGCGACAAAAGAACCGTCAGGCGTTCATCCGAACCCGCTTGCGGCACGTAGTTGGGGGATGGGCAGGGACCGGCCGATGCCGATCGCTGCCCGGCAACAACGTGAAGCAGGGGGCACTCCCCACGGGTGCCTGCGTCCCACCGCCCACGGGACGTGACCGCTGCGGAGAACGAGGAGTTATGGCCCGGACGAGTAGTAGTGAGCGATCCGCCAATCGTGTACCCGTCGACGTAGGTGCTACCGGTAAAGGAGCGCCCTCCCGGGGCGCGGTAGCGATTCTGGCCGTGAGCGTGATCGCCGCCATCTGGGCGGTCGCGATGATGACCAAGCCCGGTCGCATCGGCTATGTGTACGTCTTCACCTACACCGAGTACTACGTCGGCGTGATCACGCTCGTGTCCCTGTCCATCACGATCATGATCGGCCTGGTCTCCACCGACCGGCTGGTCCTCTCGATCCGCCAACGCGTGCTCCTGCAGTCCGCGCACCGCACCACCGGCGTCATCGCGGTCACCGCGCTCTTCCTGCACGTCTGGATGAAGATCGTCGAGAAGCACGCCTCGGTCATCGACGCGTTCATCCCGTTCCTCTACCAGGGCGACAAGCGGGTGTGGATCGGCTTCGGCACGATCTCCGGCTGGGTCATGATCCTGGTGATGTGGACGGGCATCATGCGTTCGCGGTTCATCGGCCGGGGCAGCCCCTGGATGTGGCGGGGCATCCACTCGATCTCGTACCTGATCTGGCCGACCGCCCTGATGCACGGTCTCAGCGCCGGCCGGCCCGCGGCCACCTGGGTCGTCGTCAGCTACATCGTCTGTGTGCTGGGCGTGCTGGTCGGCCTGGCCGTCCGCCTCTCCGTCTCGCTCAACCGCAACAAGGACTTCTCCTCGACCGCCGCGCCGGGCGGCCTGAAGCCGGTCGGCTCGCTGGTGCCCACCAGTTCGCCGGCCGCGAAGCGCCCCGGCCGCCGCGAGCGGGCCGCGCCCGTCGAGCCCGAGCGACTGGGCCCGGTCGCCGTGGTCGACACGTTCCAGCCGGTCGAGGTCATGGCCCCGCCGGTCGCCCCGCCGCCCGCCGGTGACCTGGTCGCCCCGCGCCCGCGCCAGGCCCGCGCGGAGACGTTCGACGAGCCCACCGGCATGATGCCGCGCTACGAGCAGGACGAGCGCCGCGGCCGCGGCCGCCGCGTCGAGGACGAGATCGAGTACGACGAGCCGCGCGGCCGCCGCTACCCGGGCGAGGACACCAGCACCCGGATGCGCCGCTCCGAGCTGGAGGAGACCGGCACGCGGATGCGCCGCTCCGAGCTGGAGGAGACCGGCACGCGGATGCGCCGCCCCGAGCTGGAGGACACGAACACCCGCATGCGCCGGGTCGAGATGGACGGCTTCGAGGACACCGGCACCCGGATGCGCCGGCCCGACTTCGAGGACACGCAGACCCGGATGCGCCGGGTCGAGATGGAGGACACCGGCACCCGGATGCGCCGGCCCGACTTCGAGGACACGCAGACCCGGATGCGGCGCGTCGAGATGGACGGCTACGCGGAACCCGGCTACGACGAGCCCGCTCCCCGCCGCCGCCGTTACGCCGACGACGATGACGAGCCGCCGCGCTCGCGCCGCCGCGGTGACATGCCGTTCTACGAGGAGCCGCCGCGCTCCAGCCGCCACGCCGACTCCTACGACGAGGTGCCCCGCCAGCGCGGCCGCTACGACGACGACGCCCCGCCGCCCCGGCGGTCGCGCTCGGAGTCCCGCTACGACCGGGAGACCGAGGATGCGCCCCGGGCTCGGCGCGACCGGGGCGCAGACATCTCAGGCGCCGATTCAGGGCGGCACAGCCGCAGCGGGTTCGTCGATCTCGCCGACGACCCGACGTACATGGAGCCCGACGAGACGCCGACCCTGGTCGACATGGCGTCCCGGCGAGCCCGGCGGGAGCAGCAGGATTCCGGACGCGTCCAGGCGGGCAGGGGAGCCCGCCGCGGTGGGCGCGGCCGGGTGGAGGACGAGGCTGACGACGGTTACTGGTCGCAGCTGCGAGGGGAAGCGAATTGAGCGCGTCGCAGGTTCCGCCGGTCACCTCGATCGGCACGCCGCGGATCACCGCGGGCTTCGACGAGTACGGCCGTCTCGACCTGCTCGCGCACCAGGAGGTGCACGGCGGGTTCGCGGCCCTGTCCTCCGGTGAGCTGATCGGTCTGGCCGACCGGATCGAGCTGCGCGGACGCGGCGGTGCGGGTTTCCCGTTCGCCCGGAAGGTGCGCGCGGTGCTCGACTCGTGCCGCCGGCAGGAGCTGCCGCCGGTGATCGTGGTCAACGCGACCGAGGGTGAGCCCCCGTCCTGGAAGGACAAGGCGGTGCTGACCCGGGCCCCGCACCTGATCCTGGACGGGGCCGCGCTGGCCGCGGCCGCCCTCGACGCCGAGGAGATCGTCATCGGCATCGCCGACGACGGCATCGGTCAGAGCTCACTCACCGCGGCCCTGGCCGAGCGGCGCATGCCCTGCCCGACCCGCATCGTCACGGTGCCGCACCGGTTCATCTCCGGTGAGGGTGGCGCGCTGGTGCGCGGCATCAACGGCGAGGCGCACATCCCGCCCGGCCGCAAGGTGCGCTCCAGCGACAACGGCGTCATGGGTCTGCCCACCCTGCTCTCCAACGCCGAGACGTATTCGCAGCTGGCGATCGCGGCCCGGCTCGGCCCGTGGGAGTACAACGCGGTCGGCATCCCCGAGGAGCCGGGCACGGTCATGCTGACCGTGGGCGGCTCGGCCACCAACCCGGCAGTGGTCGAGGCGCCGACCGGCACCCCGCTCATGGACGTGCTCAACATGTGCGGCGCCGACATCGGCCCGGGCCTGCTGGTCGGCGGCTACCACGGCAAGTGGATCACCGCCGAGGCCGCGCAGACCGTCACGATCTCCCGCAAGGGGTTCGCCGGCGTGGGCGGCACGCTGGGCGCCGGCATGCTGATCCCGATCGGCTCCAAGACCTGCCCGCTGGGCGAGGTCTCTCAGGTCGTGCAATACCTGGCGGGCGAGTCGGCCGGTCAGTGCGGCCCCTGCCGGCTGGGCCTGCCCGACCTGGCCCGCGCGGTCACGCTGGTCTCGCTGGGCGGCAACGCGGTGGAGAACGTGCGCCAGGCGGCCGGTGTGGTCAAGGGCCGCGGCGCGTGCAGCCACCCCGACGGCACGGCCCGGTTCGCGCTGTCCGCGCTCGAAGTGTTCGCCAAGGACGTGGAGGCGCACACCAACGGCGAGGGCTGCGGCAAGAGCGTACGGGGAATTCTGCCCCTGCCTTACACGGCGGAGCAGGGCGCGCGGCGGCTCGCGGTGGACTGGTCGCGGTGCGACGGGCACGGGCTCTGCTCGGCCGTGGCCCCCGAGATCATCCGGCTCGACGCCAACGGCTTCCCGGCGTTCCCGCAGACGCCGCTGCCGCCGTGGCTCGAGAACGGCGCCCGTAAGGCCGTCAACGTCTGCCCGGCGCTGGCCCTGCGACTCACGGAGGCGGCCAAGTGAAGCGGCGCGCTGTTCTGTTCTCGGCGGCGACCGTGCTGCTCGCCGCCGGGTGCAGCAGCGCGCCCTCTTCGCCGCCGGCTTTCGTGGAGCCGGCAGCAGTCCCCACCCCCGTGGCTTCGGCGGACCGGACGGACGTCCCGGTCGTTGTCCCCGCGGCGCTCAAGTTCAGCGGCAAGACCCTCGACGGCCAGGCTTTCGACGCGACTACCCTGGCCGGCAAGCCCACCATCCTGTGGTTCTGGGCGCCCTGGTGCGCGACCTGCGCCAGCGAGGCCCAGAGCGTCCGCGACCTGCAGGAGGAGTACGGCGACAAGCTGTCGTTCCTGGGCATCGCGGGCATGGGCGGCAACAAGGACATGCACCAGTTCGTCAAGGATCTTGAGGTCGGCAACGTGACCCACCTCGACGACGGCGCCGGCAAGATCTGGAAGAAATTCAAGATCACCGAGCAGAGCCTGTACGTCGTGCTCGACCGCGACGGCGAGGTCCGGCACACGGGTTATCTGGACGACCTGCAGCTGACCGGCCAGGTGAAGGCGCTGACCGCCTGACATGGCCGGGCAGCTGCTGCTCGCGTTGACCGCCGGCATGCTCGGTGCGGTCAACCCGTGCGGCTTCGCGCTCCTGCCGGCGTATCTCTCGGTGCTCGTCGCGGCCGAACCGGGCCGTCCCGTCCGGGCCGTCGGGCGCGCGCTCCAGGCGGGCGCGGCCCTGGCGCTCGGCTACGCGGTCGTGTTCGGCGCGTTCGGCCTGGTGCTCACCCCGATCGCCGGCGCGCTGCAACCCCGCCTGCCCTGGCTGACCGTGGTGCTCGGCCTGGGGCTGGCTGCGCTCGGCGGGTGGCTGCTGGCCGGGCGCTCGTTACCGTCGGTCACCGTCCGCGCGCCGGTGCTGACCGGTTCGACCGGCTCGACCGTGCTCTTCGGGATGGCGTACGCGGTGGCCTCGCTGGGCTGCGCGGTCGGCCCGTTCCTGGCCCTCGTGGTGTCGAGCCTGCGGGCGGGTTCGATCGGCTCCGGCGTCGCGCTCTTTTTCGCGTACGCCGGAGGAATGGCCCTGGTGGTGAGCGCCACCGCGGTGGCCGTGGCGCTCGTACGGGTCTCGCTGCTCACCCGGATCCGGGGCCTGCTCGGGCTGGTGCCGCGCGTGGGCGGCGCGATCCTGGTCGTGTGCGGGCTCTACGTGGCCTACTACGGCTGGTACGAGTTGCGCCTGGCCGGCGATCTGCGGCTGGCCGGCACCGACCCGGTGATCAACGCGGCGGCCGTCGTGCAGCGGTGGCTCAGCTCGGTCGTCGCCGCCCTGGGCGCGTGGCCGTTCGTGGTCGTCGTCGCGATCGCGCTGCTCGCCCTGGTGGTGCTGACGAAGAAACGGCCCGCACGAGGCGGGCCGTTCTCCAGCGAAAGGGTTACGGATCAGGAGGTCAGGCGGCCGGCGGGTACGCGCTGACGAACTCGTTCTTCTCGGACGGCATCACGATCCACAGGATCGGGTAGACCAGGATCTGGCTGCCCGGGATGGCCAGCAGGACCACCACGAAGAGCAGGCGGGCCAGCCACGGGTCGATACCGAAGCGGCGGGCCAGTCCAGCGACGACACCGGCGAGGAGCCGGCCCTCGCGCGGCCGGGAAAGGCCCTGGCGGGACATGCTGTCGTGCACGGCGTTCATGAGGTCTCTCTCTCCATCTGCGGCTCGTTCGGCCTGATACATCAATGGTGGGCTGCGGCCGCGCCGATCGACATCCGGAACTGCCCTGGCTCGACCCTGAGCCGGAAACCCTGATAACCACTTGCTAGAGAACTCTTTCTAAAGAATCCTCTAGGAATGAGCGATGATTTCAAGGTCACCGATCCGCGCACGCTCCGGGCCTACGCGCACCCGTTACGCGTACGGCTGATCGGTCTCCTACGCTCCGACGGGCCCATGACCGCGACCCGGGCCGCGGCCGAGCTCGACGACAACGTGCCCAACTGCTCGTTCCACCTGCGGCAACTGGCCAAATACGGGTTCGCCGAGCGGGTGCCGGGGGCCGACGGGCGCGAGCGGCCGTGGCGGGCCACCGCGCACACGACCTCGTGGGACGACGACACCGACGACCCGGCCATGCGGGCGGCCACCGACCAGCTCAACAGCGTGCTGCTCGGCATCTTCACGCAACGCGCGCAGGACTATCTGGCCAGCCGGGCCGACGAGCCGGCCGAGTGGCGGGCCGCGGCCGGGTTCGGCGACCTCCTGATCCACGTCACACCCGACGAACTGCGCGAGCTCGACGAGCAGATCCAGGAACTGGCGGCCCGCTTCCACCACCGGGCCACCGACCCCGCGGCCCGGCCCGCCGGATCCCGCCCGATCCAGATCATCCAGATGGCGATCCCGCGCGGGCCGGTGCCCCGATGACCGTCACCGCCGAGACCCCGCTCCGGCTGCTGCGGGCGGCCGCGTTCCGCCGCTACTGGTCGGCGCAGACCGTCTCGCTCATCGGCGACCAGATCACCCTCATCGCCGTGCCGCTGCTCGCGGTCCTGGCCGTCGGGGCCGGCCCCGAGCAGATGGGCTACCTGACCGCGGCCGCGCTGCTGCCCAACCTGTTCCTCTCGCTGCCCGCCGGGGCCTGGGCCGACCGCCGCCACGACAAACGCAAGATCATGGTGGTGGCCGACGTCAGCCGCGCCGCCCTGCTGCTCTGCGTGCCCGTGCTGTGGTGGGCCGGCCAGCTCACGCTGCCCCTGCTCTACGCGGTGACGTTCCTGGCCGGCGTGTTCTCGCTGCTGTTCGAGGTCGCGCACGCCAGCCTGTTCGCCACGCTCGTGCGCCGCGACGACTACGTGGACGCCAACACGCTGCTCAACGGCAGCCGGGCGGCGTCGTTCGTGGCCGGCCCCAGCCTGGGCGGCCTGCTCGTGCAGACGCTGACCGCCCCGGTCGCGCTGATCGCCGACGTGCTGACCTACCTGCTGTCGGCCGTCTTCCTGACCCGGGTGCGGGTCGACGAGCCGCCCGCCGCGTCCGGCGCGGAGGTCAAAGGCATGCTTGCGGGCGTACGGTTCGTGCTCCGCTCGGCCGTGCTGCGGGCGCTGCTGCTCGGCGCGACCACGCTCAACCTCTTCAACTACATCTTCGCCGCCCTGTTCGTCCTCTACGTGACCACCGAACTGCACGTCTCGCCGGGCGCCCTCGGCGTGATCATCGGCCTGGGCTCGATCGGCGGTCTGCTCGGGGCCGCGATCGCCGGACCGCTCAGCCGCCGGATCGGGCTCGGACCGGCCGTGCTCCTGGGCTATCTGCTCTTCCCGGCCCCGCTGATCCTGGTGCCGGCGGCCGCGGGCCCGCGCTGGGTGATCTTCGCGGCCCTGTTCGTGGCCGAGTTCCTGGCCGCCCTGGGCGTCATGGTCCTCGACATCACCGGCGGCTCCGCGCAGACGGCGGCCACCCCGCACACGATGCTGGCCGTCGTGTCCGGCTTCAAACGCACCGTCAACTACGGCATCCGGCCGATCGGCGCGCTCATCGGCGGAGGACTGGGCGCGGCCCTCGGCGTACGGGAATCGCTATGGATCGCCACCGTGGGCGCGCTGCTCGGAGCATTGTGGATCTATTTCTCGCCGCTGCGGACGATGCACGACCTGCCCACCACCGGCGCGGACTGATCCACCCATCAACCGATGAACGACACCCTGCGCACGATCAGCGACCTCACCCCGCTCGGCGCCGGCGTCCAGGCTTTACAGGACGCCACCGGCGGTTCCTGCCCGTCGCTGCTGCACCTGACCGTACTGGCCGGCTGGACTGTCGCGGCGGGGCGTTGGCCGCCCGCTACTTCCGCTGATCGTGACAGCCGTTCCCCGAACGGCCCACCGGTTTCCGCCGGTGGGCCGTTCGTTGCGGGCCGCGCTGGGTCGACTTCCTGGGACACCTGGCGAGGCGGCCCAACCTCGACCTTGCCGTTGGTCGTGATCCGCCTCGAACAGCCTGTCGGTAGTCGCTCGCAGGACACCACTGCCTCATCGCCGGAGCGCATCGGCCGTAGCCGCAGGTCGCTCACGAACGACGCTGCACACCGGTTCGGCGTCGAGACTCCGGCGACGCCCGATCCACAGCGCACGGTTCGGTAGTGCTCGGCTCGGCAGCGCCCGCTTGGTAGTGCTCGGCTCGGCAGCGCCCGCTTGGTAGTGCTCGGCTCGGCAGCGCCCGCTTGGTAGTGCTCGGCTCGGCAGCGCCCGCTTGGTAGTGCTCGGCTCGGCAGCGCCCGCTCGGTAGTGCTCGGCTTGGTAGTGCTCGGTTCGGCAGCGCCGGCCGGGTAGTGCTCGGCGGGGTCCGGCTCTGCAGCGCCCGCCTTGACGGCGCCTGGTTTCGCAGCACCTGCCGCAGTAACGCCCAGCTCGACAGTGGCTTGTTCGGCAGCCACCGCCTCGGGGACGCCTGGCTCGGTAGTGCCCGCCTCGGTAGTGGCCGTTTCGGCAGCAGCCGCTCGGCAGCCATCGCCTCGACGTCGTCTGGCTCGTTAGTGCTCGCCTCGTTTGCGTCTGGCTCGGTAGTGCTCGCCTCGACGGCGCCCGGTTCAACAGCTCCCGCCTTGGTGGCGCCCGATTCGGTAGCGGCCCGGTTCGGCAGCGCCTGGCTCGTAACGTCCGGTTCGGCAGTAACCGCCGCGACGGCGCCTGGCTCGATAGCGCCTGGCTTGACCGCAACCGCCGCAACAGCAACCGCTGCGACAGCAACCGCCGCAACAGCAACCGCAGCGACAGCAACCGCAGCGACAGCAACCGCAGCGACAGCAACCGCCGCGACGGCGACGGCTCGACGGTGACAGTCAGCGACAGTCCGCGACAGTCCGCGACGGCCCGTCGGCAGCCTGGTGACCGCAGTTGCCTAGCCTCCTAGGATGCCCAAGCGGCTGTGATCGAGCACTCGGGCTGGGGGCGGGGCTGAGGCAGCGGTGGGTGGCGTTCTTGTCGTACCCCCGGACCACACTGGAAGCGTGGCTGGGTTGAGGCGTGAGGCGAGCATTGCGCATGTTGACCTTGACGCCATGTTCGCCGCCGTGGAGCAGCGGGACAAGGTTTCGCTGCGGGGGCGGCCGGTCATCGTGGGTGGGGTGGCTGGGCGCGGCGTGGTGTCGACGGCGTCGTACGAAGCTCGGCGGTTCGGGGCGCGGTCGGCGATGTCCACCGCTGAGGCTCGGCGGCGGTGTCCGCCGGGGACGGCCTTTCTTTCGCCGCGGTTTGCTGCCTATCGGCGCACCAGTGAAGTGGTCATGGCCTTGCTGGCGGAAGTGTCGCCGCTGGTTGAGCAAGTTTCGATCGACGAGGCGTATGTCGACCTGGCAGCGGGTGAGCACGACCTGTCCGTCGCGGGTGTCACCGCGCTGGCCGAGCGGATTCGGGCCTCGATCGCGGCGGCCACCGGTGGGGTGACGGCGTCCGTCGGGGTCGGCACCTCCAAGCTCGTGGCGAAGATCGGATCCGACCTGCACAAGCCGGACGGGTTGACGGTGGCCGCGCCGGGGCAGGAGCAGGCCTTGCTGCATCCGTTGCCGGTGACGCGGCTGCCGGGGGTGGGGCCGGCGACCATGGAGCGGCTGCGCCGCGGACGGGTGCACACCATCGGTGACCTGGCCGGTGTCGCGTTGCCGGAGCTGGTCGACTGGCTGGGGCAGGCGCACGGCACGAGCCTGTATCGGCTGGCCCGGGCCGACGACGACCGGCCGATCGTGGGGGAGCGCGAGGCCAAGTCGGTGTCCGCGGAGGAGACGTTCGACGTCGACCTCACCGACCGGGGGCGGCTGAACGCCGAGCTCGACCTGCTCGCGGGCCGGGTCGGGGGGCGGCTGCGCACCGGGGGGCTGTCGGCCCGGACGATCACCATCAAGGTCCGCCACTACGACTTCACCACGATCACCCGGTCCGCCACGCGGGCTCAGCCCACCGACGACCCGCGGACTGTCGCGCAGCTGGCCCGGCGTCTGCTGGCCGAGGTCGACACGTCAGCGGGCATCCGGTTGCTGGGGGTGGGGGCGAGCACGCTGGCCGATTTCGTGCAGGACGACCTGTTCGGCGACGAGCCGGGCGACCTGTTCAGCGCGGTGGCCGGGGCCGGCGACGGGGCCGAGGACGGCCACGAGGCCACCGATCCGCGCCCGATCGTCGCGCCGGAATATCGGGAACCGGAGCCGGAGCGGGGGTCGGGGCTGGAGCCGCGCAAGGGAGCGGACTGGCGTCCGGGCCAGGACGTGTGGCACGAGCAGCACGGGGCCGGCTGGGTGTGGGGCAGCGGCCGGGGCCGGGTCACCGTTCGCTTCGAGGGGCCGAACACGCCGCCGGGGCCGGTGCGGGACTTCGCCGCCGACGATCCGGAGCTGCGGGCGGCCGACCCGCCCGACTGGCGGATTCCGGAGTCATGATCAGGGGGCGTGGGCCGGCGGTCCGCGCGGGTTCGGGGCGCGATCAGGGGGCGTGGGCCGGCGGTCCGCGCGGGTTCGGGGCGCGATCAGGGGGCGTGGGCCGGCGGTCCGCGCGGGTTCGGGGCGCGATCAGGGGGCGTGGGCCGGCGGTCCGCGCGGGTTCGGGGCGCAATCAGGAGGCGTGGACCGGCGGCCCGCGCAGGCCCCGGGGCCACGATCGCGAGGCGTGAGGGGCCGTGATGGGGAGGCGTGGGCCGGCGGTCCACCCGGGTCCCGGGGCCTCGATCGCGAGGCGTGAGGCGGCGGTCCACGCGGGTCCGGGGCCGTGAGAGGCGTGAGCCGGCAGCCGGGGGGGTGACCAAGATGCATGAGCCGGCGGCTCGCGACGGCCGCAAGGGTCGCCTGGCCGGCCGCCCACGACGGCCGGTGGCCGGGGCTGGTGCGGTTGCGGGAGGGGACGAGTCGTACGGGATTATTGGGTTATGTCGGCCACGATGACGGTGACGTTGTCGGGGGCGCCGTTCTCGAGGGTGCGGTGGACCAGCTCGGCGGCGGCCGTTTTGCGGTCGGGGTTGGTCAGCAGGGTCTCGGCGATCACGCTGTCTTCCACGTAATCGGACAGTCCGTCGCTGCACAGCAGGAAACGGTCGCCCTCCTGGATCGAGATCATGCGGCCCGCGGGACGGTACGGCCCGCCCTGCACGGCCTGCGTGACCAGGGCCCGCTGGGGGTGCCGGCGGGCGTCGGCGGGGGTGAGCACGCCCTGGTCGACCAGCGCCTGCACGTAGGTGTCGTCGCGGGTCAGCTGGGTCATCTCGCCGTCGCGGACCAGGTAGCAGCGGGAGTCGCCGACGTTGAGCGCGGCCACGCGATCGCCCGACAGCATGATCGCGGTGACCGTCGTGCCCATGCCGTCGCGGGCGTCGTCGTCGGCCACCGCGGCCTCGATGCGGCCGTTGGCGGTCTCCAGCGCGGCGATCAGGTCCTGCAGCGGCTCGCCGGTGTCGGGGTTCCCGTCGACGACGCTGAGCGCCTGCACCAGGATGTCGCTGGCCAGTTCGCCGGCGGGCAGGCCGCCCATGCCGTCCGCCACCACCAGCAACCGGTTGCCGACGAAGACCGAGTCCTCGTTGTTGGACCGCACCAGGCCCTGATCGGTGGCGGCGACCGCCCGGACAACAAGCGTCATGTGACAAGACTGCCAAAGCCCCGATCAGATGTCTCTAGTACCTCCTAGGTAGTGCGGGGACGAGTTTGTGTTAAGGGCGGACGTAACGCGATGAACTGGGCGTCGCGGCAGCTCAACCACACCGGAGGACTACCTCGCGCGGGGCGGCGGGACAACAGGTGCGGCCGTGGTTGACAATCGTCGTCGTGACGACAGCCATCCATCAGCGCATTGCCACCGAACTCGGCGTCCGTGAGGGCCAGGTCACCGCGGCGGTCGATCTGCTCGACGGCGGGGCCACGGTCCCGTTCATCGCCCGCTACCGCAAGGAGGTGACCGGCGCCCTCGACGACACCCAGCTCCGCACGCTCGACGAGCGGCTGGGCTACCTGCGGGAGCTGGAGGACCGGCGCGCCGCGGTGCTGGAGTCGATCCGCTCCCAGGGCAAGCTGGACGACGCCTTGGAGCAGGCGATCCTGGCCGCCGACTCGAAGGCCCGGCTCGAGGACATCTACCTGCCTTACAAGCCCAAGCGCCGGACGCGGGCCCAGGCCGCCCGTGAGGCGGGCCTGGAGCCGCTGGCCGATCAGCTCCTCGGCGACCCCAACCTCGACCCGCGCACCACCGCGGCCGCGTTCGTGACCGAAGAGGTCAAGGATGAGCAGGCCGCCCTGGACGGGGCGCGGGCCATCCTGATCGAGCGGTTCGCTGAGGACGCCGACCTGATCGGTGAGCTGCGCGAGCGGATGTGGACGCGGGGCCGCCTGGTCGCCAAGGTGCGCGAGGGCAAGGAGAACGAAGGCGCCAAGTTCGCCGACTACTTCGACTTCGCCGAGCCGTACGCGAAGCTGCCCTCGCACCGCATCCTGGCCCTGTTCCGTGGTGAGAAGGAGGAGGTCCTCGACCTCACCATGGAGCCCGAGCCGGCGGACGAGTCGACGTTCGAGCCGCGCATCGCCGCCCGGTTCGGCGTCGTCGACCAGGGCCGCCCCGGCGACAAGTGGATGGCCGACACCGTGCGCTGGACGTGGCGCACCCGGGTGCTGATCCACTTGGGCGCCGACACGCGGGTGCGGCTGTGGCAGGCCGCCGAGGACGAGGCGGTGCGGGTCTTCGCGGCCAACCTGCGGGATCTGCTGCTCGCGGCCCCCGCGGGCACACGCGCGACGATGGGTCTCGACCCCGGTTTCCGTACGGGCGTGAAGGTCGCCGTGGTCGATGCGACCGGCAAGGTGGTGGCCACCGACGTGATCTACCCGCACGTGCCGCAGAACAAGTGGGACGAGTCCATCCACCGGCTGGCCGCGCTGGCCAGCAAGCACAGCGTGGACCTGATCGCGATCGGCAACGGCACCGCCTCGCGGGAGACCGACAAGCTCGCGGGCGACCTGATCAAGCGGCACCCCGAGGCCAAGCTGACCAAGGTCATGGTGAGCGAGGCCGGGGCGTCGGTCTACTCCGCTTCCGCGTACGCCGCCCAGGAGCTGCCGGGCATGGACGTCTCGCTGCGCGGGGCCGTCTCGATCGCCCGCCGCCTGCAGGACCCCCTGGCCGAGCTGGTGAAGATCGACCCGCGTTCGATCGGTGTCGGGCAGTATCAGCACGACCTGTCCGAGTCGAAGCTGTCCAAGTCGCTCGACGCGGTCGTCGAGGACTGTGTGAACGCGGTCGGCGTCGACATCAACACCGCGTCGGCGCCGCTGCTGTCCCGGGTCTCCGGCATCACGACCGGCCTGGCCGAGAACATCGTGCTGCACCGGGACTCCAACGGGCCGTTCAAGAACCGCAACGAGATCAAGAAGGTGGCCCGGCTCGGCCCCAAGGCGTTCGAGCAGTGCGCCGGCTTCCTGCGCATCCCCGACGGCGACGACCCGCTCGACTCCTCGGCCGTGCACCCCGAGTCGTACCCGGTGGTCCGCACGATCCTGGCCTCGGCCCAGACCGACATCAAGTCGCTGATCGGCAACAGCCCGCTGCTGCGCGCCCTCAAGCCTGAGCAGTTCATCACCGACACCGTCGGCGTGCTCACCGTGACCGACATTCTGCGCGAGCTCGACAAGCCGGGCCGGGACCCGCGGCCCGGGTTCACGACGGCCACGTTCGCCGAGGGCGTCGAGAAGATCGCCGACCTCAAGCCGGGCATGGTGCTCGAGGGCGTCGTGACCAACGTGGCCGCGTTCGGCGCGTTCGTCGACATCGGCGTCCACCAGGACGGGCTGGTGCACGTGTCGGCGCTGTCCAACACGTTCGTCAAGGACCCCCGCGAGGTCGTCAAGTCGGGCGACGTCGTGAAGGTGCGGGTCGTCGAGGTGGACGAGCAGCGCAAGCGGATCTCGCTGACGATGCGGCTGCAGGACGAGCCCGTACGCAAGCCGCGCGAGCCGCGGGAGGACAAGCCGCGGCAGGGCGGCGGTCAGCCGCGTCAGGGTGGCCAGCAGCGGCAGGGTGGCCAGCGGCAGGGCGGCCAGCAGCGGCAGGGCGGCCAGCGGCAGCAGCAGCCGCAGACCAGCTTCAACGGCGGGGCGATGGCCGACGCGCTGCGCCGGGCCGGGCTGACGAAGGACTAGCCGGGGCGGGGCCGGGCGCTTACCGGGCGCTCGGCCCCCGCACCTCGATCTGGTCGAAGCCCACCTGGGCCGCCCCCGCCTCGGGCACGTCGCGGTCGAGGATGATGCCGAGCAGCACCCGATTTCCCTTGATGTCGGCCGCACTCAGCGGGGCGTCTCCGAGCTCCACGCCGTCGCGTGTCACGGTCACGGTGTCACCGGAGACCCGCAGGCCGATCCGGGTGACCGGGCCGCCCACCGCGACCGGCTGATCGAGCGGCAGCGTCCGCGAGACGGTGACGGCGGTGCTCTGATGCGCGCCGACGTAGATGTTGTTCTGGCAGACCCGTACGAGATGGCCGCCGCTCGGCACCTTGAAGTGGAACCACACCGCCGCGCACGCGTTGGGGGTCAGCAGCCGCACACCGACGTCGATGGTCATGTCGTCGGGCAGCGTGTCCTGCGGGCCGCGGCACTTGTAGAGCGACGTGTCGGCGATGCGCACCCGCAGCTCGCCCCCGGCAAAGGCGCAGGACGACTTGCCGTCGGGCTCGGTCTTGGCCAGCCACAGCCGTTGATTGTCGAGATCGTCGGCGATCAGCACCGGCCCGGGCGGTGGCGTCGGTGAGGACGAGACGACCACCGGGCTGGGCTCGTCCGCGCCGGCCACCGGGCCGGTGCGGGGGCTGAACACCACCAGCATCGCGCCCGCGATCACGGCGAACACCAGCATCGCGATCGCCACCGGCAGGAACCAGCGGCGCATGCGGACGGGATCGTCGGCGATCGGCTCGCCCAGGCCGGGCACGGCCGGGACGAGCGCGTTCGGTTCCGCCGCCGGCGGCTGGGGCATCAGGCCGGTCACCGACTGCGCCTGATTGGCCGCCGCCCGCAGGTCGGGCTGGCCTTCCAGGGCCGACACGGTGGGCCGCGACGGGCTGGAGACCAGCAGGTCGAGCAGCTCGCGGGCCGACGGGCGGTCGGCCGGATCCTTCGCCAGGGCCCGCGCGACCAGCTCCCGCAGCGGGCCGCTGAGCCCGGACAGGTCGGGTTCGCGGGTCAGGATGCGCCCCGCCGTGGCCGGGGCCGACTCGCCGCCGAACGGGGTGCGGCCGGTGCCCGCGTACGTCACCACGCCGCCCCACGCGAACACGTCGGCCGCGGCGGTCAGCGGCACGTCGTCGTCGCCGAACCGCTCGGGCGCCATGTACGCCACCGTGCCCATCATGAACTCGGGCGACGTGTTGGCGGTGTGGGCGCCGTCGATGTCACGCGCGATCCCGAAGTCGATCACTTTGGGAGTGCCGGGGGCCAGCAGCACATTGCGCGGCTTGAGATCGCGGTGGATGATGCCGGCGCCGTGGATGGCGGTGAGCGCCGTGGCCACCCCGATCGCGACACTGTGGAGATTCGCCGCGGTCAGCGGACCCTTCCCGTCGACGACCTGCTGCAGGGTCGGGCCCTCGACGTACTCGACGACGAGATAGGGGTGCTCGGCGTCGGGGTCGGCGTCGATGACCTCGGCCGTGCAGAACGGCGGCACCTGCCGGGCCCGGGCCACCTCGCTGCGGAAACGGCGGCGGAACTCGTCGTCGGGGGCCAGATCGGCGCGCACCACCTTGACCGCCACCTGCGTGCCCGCCGGTGTCGTCGCCAAGTAGACGGTGCCCATGCCGCCCTCGCCGAGCCGGCCGACCAGCTCGTACGAGCCCAGCCGGACCGGATCAGTCGGACGCAACGGCTCCGGACGCATGACCGCCCCCAGTCCCGGAGAAAATCAGAAGGTGTCACTGTAACGGGTGACGTCAGCCTCCTGCTGTCGGCCGCGCGGCACGGCACGGACCCGGGAGCAAAGCTCTATCCTCGGCAAATGCTGATCGCGACCGAACGGCTCATCCTGCGGCGCTTCCGGAAGGACGACGCGCCGGTGCTCGCCGCATACCGGTCGGATCCGGACGTTGCGCGCTACCAGTCGTGGGACTCGCCGTTCTCGTTGCTGCGGGCCGAGACCGCGGTGGCCAATTTCATCGCCTCCGATCCCGACAAGCCGGGCTGGTTCCAGTACGCGGTGGAGCGCACCGCCGACCGCGAGCTCGTCGGCGACGTGGCGGTGCACCTGCACGACAACCTGAAACAGGCCGAGATCGGCTTCACCGTGGCCAGGGAGCACCAGCGGCACGGGTACGCCCGGGAGGCCGTGACCGCCGTGCTCGACCGGCTGTTCCGGCTGCAGGGGCTGCACAAGGTGACCGGGGAGTGCGACTCGCGCAACGTGGCGTCGGCGGGGCTGATGGAACGGCTCGGGTTCACGCGCGAGGGGCTGCTGCGCCAGCAGACCTACATCAAGGGCGAGTGGACCGACGACCTGCTCTACGGGCTGCTCTCGACGGAGTGGCTGATCCGGTGAATCGTTGTCGCACCCGTGTGGTTAGGTTCCGGGCGTGGATCTCGATGGGTTCTGGGCGCTGATCGAGCGCAGCGCGCGCAAGAAGAAGGATCAGGACGAGCGGGCCGACTGGCTGACCGGCGAGCTGGCCAAGCTGCCACCCGCCGAGATCGAGTCGTTCGAGATCCTTTACTACGGCCTGCGCGACCGCGTTGACACGTGGCACATGTGGGGGGCGGCGGTGCTGGTCTGCAGCGGCGCCTCCGACGACGGGTTCTGGTATTTCCAGGCGTGGCTGATCGGGCAGGGCCGCGAGGTCTTCGAGGCAGCCGTGGCCGATCCCGACTCGCTGGCCGACGTGCCCGCCGTCCGCGCGCTGGCCGGGCGTGACTGCGACGACTGGTCGGAGGACGAGTGGCCCGACTGGGAGCTTCTCGACTACGTCGCCTCCGAGGCGTACGAGGAGGTGACCGACGGCGACGACCTCGACGACGCGCTGGAGGACCGCGGGCTGATCTTCCGGTCCTCGCCCGAGCCGTCCGACCCCCGGTTCGACCTCGACGACCTGGCCGAGCGGCGGCGGCGTTACCCGCGGCTGAGCGCGCTTTTCGACCCCGTCCCGTCACTGTAGGGAGATGTCATGGCCCACCGCAGCCGGCTGTCCACCATCCTGATCGACGTGCCCGCCGGCCGGACCGCGTCCGCTGTCGCGTTCTGGTCGCAGGCCCTCGGCGTCGACACCCGTCAGCCTCCGGGCGAGCCGCAGTTCACCGGGCTGATCGACGCGCTGCCCGGGCTGACGCTGGCGATCCAGGCGATCGACGGCGACGCTCGCTATCACGTCGACTTCGAGACCGACGACGTCGAGGCGGAGACCGCGCGGCTGGTCGCCTTGGGGGCCGAGCAGATCGACCAGTGGCTGGAGTGCCGGATCCTGCGGATCCCGGGTGGGCAGCTGGCCTGCGTCATCCCGCGGCACAGCGACGACGAGACGTTCGCCCGGCTGTCGACGCTCTGGCAGTGAACGGAAAAGGCCCCGCCGACCGGCGGGGCCTTGATCTTGTACGGGGCGTTCGCGAACGGCGCGGCGCGGCCATCAGCCCGCCTTGACCCGGTCGGTGAAGGCGCTCAGGTTCGTCAGCGCACGGTCGATCCGCTCGTCCAGGGTGAGCGTCTCCTCCCGGCTGACCAGGCGCGCCTTCGGTTTGCGCTTGCCCCGCAGATAGAGCGAGCAGGCCAGATCGGAGCAGATGTACTGCCCGACCGTGTTGCCGTTGCGACCGGAGGCGCCGGCCAGCGGGGCCACGAAAAGTGCCACCCCCGACGACGTGTGCTCGGTCAGGCAGACCTGACACATGCTCGACCGGAGCGCGCTCGCCTTGCCCGGTGCGGGGCGGCGCAACACGATGCCGGCCGGACCGTCCGGGCCCGGCACGACCAGCGCCGCGCGTAACGGCGCGGCCGGGTCGGTCCAGCCCAGGAAGTCGAGGTCGGGCCAGGGGACGGGGCCGGCCGGCAGCTTGATCCGCGCGGCCTCGCCCTTGCTGCAGTTGACGAAGGAGCCCCGGATCTCCTTCTCGTCGAGTGGTTCCATGGTCGCGAAGCTAACCGACTCCGCGGTCATGGTCATCCGTTTTACGTCTTCGCAGGTAATAGACGATCGGCAGGCTCCCCATCCCTCGATGCTCCCGCACGAGTCAGCCCAGGTCGCGCGAACCCAGCCACCGCATGTCGGGGGCCACGCAGACGAGTTCGTCGAGCACGCGGACAGCTTCGGCGCGCGTCGGGGAGTCCAGCGGCGCGGAGCCGACCCTGCCCCGGGGCGTCGCGGGGACCGACAACCAGACGCCGTCGGGGCGCCGGATCTCGTGCAGGGCCCGCTCGGGCACCTTCTCGGTGGCGGCGACGACGCGCAGGATCCCGGTGGAACCGAGCGGTGTGAAGGTGAGCTGTTGCAGCCAGCCCCCGCCGGGCAACGGACGCAGAATTGCGGCTGTCGTGCCCCGGAAACGTCCGGGCACCCACGGCGCGCGGATCCACACGGGCATCGTCGAGGTGGTCGGGTGTACCGAGCGGGCCGTCCGCAGGGCGACTGCAGTGCTGTCGGGCAGCCCGTACGCGGCGACGACGAGAGGGGGGCCGCCGCGCGGGGTCCACTCGACGAACGACGCATCGGTCACCCGCAGCCGCCCGGTGACGTCGCCGATCGTGACCGGTAACCCCGAGTCGTCGTCGATGCGCTCGCCGACCATGAGGGTCACACCCTTGCCGATGCTGCCGTCGGTGGGTTGGCCGGCCCCGTCCAGTGTCCAGGTACGCGTACCGCCGCCGGTCGTGGCTTCCCGGTAACGCTCGCCCACGCCGGCCGGGAGCCAGCCGGGGGTATAACGCAGAGCAGCAGTGGCCGGTGGCTCGGGTGACGGCCTGGCCGGGGTCGCGCCGGGTGGCGCGACGGGGGCGGGGACGCGCCGGACAGCGTGGACGAACGGGATCGTCACGGCGGTCGCGGCCAGCGCCCCGGCCCCGGCCAGCACGGCGCGGCGCTGCCGATGGGAACGGGAACGGGCGAGCAGCCGGGCCCGGATCCGCTCGGGCGGCGGAGCCGTGGCGGCGATCTTCTCGAACGCGGCCTGAATCAACTCGTCAGTCATGGCGTCCTCCCAGCGGGACTGTGGGCGCGGGAAATTGTTTGCGAAGGGTGGCCAGCGCCCGTGAGGCGTGGCTGCGCACGGTGACCGGACGGCAGCCCATCTGCTCGGCGATCTCGTCGTCGGACAGTCGTTCGTAGAACCGCAGCGCCACGACGATGCGCTGCTTCAGCGGCAGCCCGGCGATCCGGCGGATCATCGCGTCGCGCTCGTCGAGCTGGGCCACCGCATCGTCGGCGGTCCCGCCCGCCGCCTCGAGGGCGGACAGCGACATCGGCACCACCTTCGCCGCCCGGCGCCGCCGCCACGAGGCCAGCTCATTGATGATCATCCGCTTCACGTAGGCCTCGGGCACGTCGGCCCGGGCGATGCGTTCCCACCGCGGCTGCGCGCGGGCCAGCACCTCCTGGACGATGTCCTCACCCAGGTGCGGATCGCAGGCGAGCACGGTCGCGTAGCGCAGCAGCGCCGCCAACCGGGCGGAGAGAAAGTCCTCGAAGGTCACCAGCCGACCCCCTTTCCGCCCCTTGTGACGCCGGCTCACCCCGGATTTGTTGCGGCCGCCGACCGGGTTTCTAGAGTCGGGCCGACTGCTCCGGGGACAGCCGCAGCGACTCAGCCGCCACGTTCTCGGCGAGGTGCGTGAGCGAGGCCGTGCCCGGAATCGGCAGCATGACCGGTGATCGCGCCAGCAGCCACGCCAGCGCCACTTGAGCTGGGGACGCACCGCTCTGCGCGGCCACCTCGGACACCGCGCCGCCGTCGTGAGCGAGCGGCCGCCACGGCAGGAACATGATCCCGGCCCGCTCGCACTCCCTGAGCACCGGCTCGTGCGTACGGTCGACCAGGTTGTAGCGATTCTGCACACTGGCGATCTCGGTGATCGCACGCGCGGCCGCCAGCTCCGCCACCGTCACCTCGGACAACCCGAGCCGCTCGGCTTTGCCCCCGTCGCGCAGCTCCGCCAGCGTGCCGACCTGATCGTCCGCGGGCACGTCCGGATCGATCCGGTGCAGCTGCAGCAGCGCGATCCGCTCGACCCGCAGCCGCCGCAGACACCCGTCCACCTGCCGCCGCAGCGATTCCGGGCGCCCGTCCAGCCGCCACTCACTCAGCGGTCCCGACCCGCTCACGCCGACCTTCGTGGTGACAACCGTTTCCCCGTACGGGTGCAGCGCCGCAGCAACCAGCTCCTCGTTGGCGCCCCCGCCGTACAGGTAAGCCGTGTCGACCAGCGGCACCCCCAACTCGACGGCCCGCCGCAACACCGCCACCGATGATTCCCGACGCTCCACTCCGGTCGGGAGCTGCATGGCCCCGAACCCGATCCGCCCCATGACCGCCCCTCGCGTCCGGCCGAGCATACGTCGCGGGCATCCGAGGACTCCCGTCACCGATCGGCGGCGGCGACGTTGTGCACGCCGAAGGCTTTCCTCGCTTGTTGCTGCGGCGAACCGTTTGCCCCGCTCTGAGACGTATGCTAACTTTTCCCCGCCGCGGGCAGCGAGGGCCGTCGTCCTTCCGAACCGCGGTCTCTCCACGCGACTATCTTGCACCGCACCCGTATGCGCACTACATCTGTATACGCACCAGGCCCTGGCTTCCGAGCCGGGGCCATTTTTATTGGAATGGGGAGCCCTGCGCCATGGCCACATTACTGACCGAGCAGGAGAAGGAGCAGTTCCGGGGCAATGTGTATGTTGCCGTCAGCGCGGAGTTCAGGTCTCGGATGCCGCCGAGATTCGACCCTTCGGAACTGCTCATCAGATTGTACGAAGCATTTCAACCGCCGGACTTCGCCGAGGAGCGTGGCACCGCGATGAAGGGTGCGCTCGCCTGGGCCGAGGAATGCCTGGTTCCTCCGTGGAGGGACACCTACGCCGACGAGGAGTTGCGCCAGGAGGCTTTGACTGTCCTCATGGGAAGTCATCGGCGGATGTGCCCGCAGATCCACCCGGCGGTGATTGCTCTCCCCACGGACCGGCACCGATGGGTTTACCTGCTGTTCCGCTTCCGGAGGTTCAAGGAGTCGGGCGCCCTGGAGGTGATCGGGATGAGCCGGGACGACTTCCGGCGCCACCATGCGGAGGCGAGGGAGATCATCAGGTCGCACCTCAAGCGTTGAGCGATATCAGGAGAGGGGCAGCAAAGTGCTGACCCCCCTTCTATCGCATGGGTTCACACCACCTTATCGGGCGGTGTCCGGAGTTTCGAGATCCGGGCGCCGCCTTTTTCCTGGGAAAGGACGTATCTCGATGTCGCATTCGTTCGTAGATCCTCCGCTCTGGCGGCGTGGCTCTCGTTGCGTCGGTGACCACCATTGCGTCGAGGTCGCCGCCGCCGACGACGGGGGTGTACTGATGCGAAACTCGCAAAGGCCGGACGACGTGCTTCGACTGACCGCGGATCAGTGGCGTGATTTCCTGCGCATGGTGCGGTCGATTCCCGGCCCGGACGGGTAAGGCCGGAGTCCTCGGCGCCGGCAACAGGGTGCCGGGCAGCCGGAGCCGCCGTCGGGCCGTTCCACGGCCCGCGACGGTGGCCCGGTCGCCTCCGCCGCCTTGAACTCGGCATCCACCATGCTGAGGAACCGGCGCCGAGGGCCGTGGGCGGCCAGCAGCCGCCACGCGCCGTACTGCTTCCAGTACGCACGGGGGATCTCGCTTTCCGCCATGGCCCGTACATATGCACGAACGGCGTTGTCGCTGAGTTCGCCGCACTCCCACGCATAAAGCCACGTGGAGATGACCATGTTGGTGTAGTAGTAGAGCTTTTCGTCCACGTCGTCGGGCGTCACGCGCGCTCCCCAGCACTGCCCGTAGACGGGGTCGTCCATGGCGGTCCGCAAGGCGTTGACGTGCATTTCCCGGGCCATCCGAACGCGTTCCTGGCGAATCTGCCGCCGTTGGACCAGCACCGCCACGCACAGGGCCAGGGCCGAGAGAAGAGCCGCCACCGGTCCGTACGACTGTCCGATGTCGCTCAGGCGGTTCCAGTCCGCCCCGTCGTCGTCGACGAGTCGCAGCAGTGCGGGTGAGAACAGGACGGCTGCGGCGAGCACGCCGATGAGAACGACCCAGCCGAGTGCCCGCGCCGTGCGGCCGAGCAGCCCAGTTGTCCTGCGTCCTACGGCGAGGGTCGGTAGCGGCATGGCGCCTCCTCAAGGTATTCGCTTAGATACCCAGAGTGTCGGTGGTGGGTGCCACCGGCCGTTGCGTTCAACGGCAGCACTGGTCCATGCGGGACTGTGCATAGCGTGTGTACGGGGCGCCCAGGCCGGCCGCGGTGGCGTAGGCGTCGTAGGCCTCGCCCCTGCGGCCCTCGCGGAGCAGGTGGTCGGCCAGGGTGACGTGGGTCTGCGGGTCGTCGGGGTCGAGGTCGACTGCCCGGCGGTAGTGGCGTTCGGCCGTGGACGGGTCGCGGGCCGCGCGGCCGCGGGTCTGGTGCAGAACGCGGAGGTTCTCCACGGCTGTCAAGTGGTCGCCGGTCTCCAGGGCGGTCAGGGCGAGGCGTTCGGCCTCGTCCAGCATGGCCGTGACGGCCGCGTGGTCGTTGCGGTAGTACGGCAGGAAGCAGATCGCCCGCCACGCCGCGCTGGCCAGCACGGGGCCGGGGGAGCCGGATTCGAGCAGGCGCATCGCCAGGGCGGCCCACGGGGCGATGTCGTCGGGGGTGCGGTCGTGCCGGCCGTGCTGGGCGGCCAGGTTGACCGCGGCGCTGATCCGCTCCTCGGGCGGGGCGCCGGGGTGGCGGGCGACGTGGGCGTAGGTCTCGTACATGTCGGGCGGGATCGGAAAGTCGTCCTCGCCCCGCGCCTTGAGGGCGGCCAGGTGGCGGAGCCTGGTGAGGGTCCGACGCGCGGTGTCGTCGGCGCGCGGCGGTGGGGTGAGCCTGAGCAGGGCGCCCCAGAGGCCGAGTTTGTGCAGCACCCGGGCGACGCGCAGGCGGTCGGGCACGGTCAGCGCGTCCCAGTTCTCGACGAGTCGGCACAGGTGGGTCCACTCGGGGGACCGCCGGGCGGCCGGCAGGGCCCGGGGATCGTCGATCACCGGCAGGTCCGGCGCGTCCTGCGCGATCGCGTAGCGCAGGACGCTGGGCGTGACCGTCTGGCAGGCGGGGATCGGCCGGCCCTGCGTGAGGCGGCGGCCCATCAGGCCGACGATCCGTGCGTGCACCGGCCCGCGATCGCTGCGCAGATCGAAATAGGCGGCAAGCATTTCCCCCGTACGGGTGGGGGCGGTCATTCGGTGATCGACGGGCTCAGGCGGGACGTCCGGTCGATCGGGGCCGGGCGCAGCAGGCGGGTGCAGACCAGGGCCGCGGCCAGCATGGCGATCAGCAGGATCCACGCGGTGGTCTCGGGGCCCGCCGAGGCCAGCAGGTAGCCGCCCAGGACGGCGCCGATCGGGACCGCGCCGTCGGTGATGACGGAGGCCGCGCTGACGATGCGGCCCAGAGCCGAGTCGGGGACGGCCCGGGCCCGGGTCACGGTGAGGGTCACGGCGACCACCGTGCCGACCGCGCCGACGCCGGCCCAGGCGATCACGAGCACGAACGGGTGGGTGCTGACCGCGATCATCGCCAGCATCACCGTCCACGCCCACACGCAGCCCAGGAACAGCGCGCGCGGGGAGAAACGGCGTTCCAGGCGGGGGGCCGCGAATGAACCGAGGATGCCGCCCACGCCGGCCGCGGCCAGGATCGCGCCGACCGTCCAGGCCGGGCGGTCCTCGCGGGTGCCGACGACCAGGATCATCAGGATCACGCACTGGAACAGGACGTTGGTGAAACCGGTGACGATCGTGGTCAGGCGCAGGTACGGGATCCGCCACATCCAGACCAGCCCTTCGCCCATCCGCCGCCAGAAACGGGCCACGTCGTCGGAGGCAGGCGTGGAGGCGGGCCGCGGGTCGAACAGCTTCTTGGGCATGGCGGCGAGCGTCCACAGGCAGAAGACGTACGAGAAGGCGTTGAAAAGGAACGGCGCCCAGCGGGAGAGGTCGAACAGGGCGCCGCCGACGGCACGGCCGGCCAGGTTGGCGATGGGCTGTTCGGCCTCGAGGAACGAGAAGGCGACCGTGCGTTCCCGCTCGTCGACCACGTCGCGGACCGCGCCCACCTCGGCGATGCCGAAGACGACGAACGCGGATCCCTCGATCACCGCGGCGGCCATCAGGATGACAGCCAGGCCGCGCAGGTCGAGGGCCGAGGCGAGCAGCACGGCGGCCGTGGCGGCCAGGCCGACCGCCTGCGCGACGAGCATCAGCAGGCGCCGGTTGACCGTGTCGGCGATCAGCCCGGCCGGCACCTGCAGGATCAACGTGGGGATGGTGGCCGCGAACGCTGTCCAGCCGGCCAGCGCGGGCGAGTCGAACAGGGCCAGCGCGAGCAGCGGGTAGGCGATGCGCACGCCTGCGGTGCCTACCAGCGACAGCGCGTTGCCACTCCACAGCGCCAGGAACCGCCGGTTGTGCAGGATCACGACGACAGCCACGCGGTGAGCTGAACGATGTCGGAAGCAGGGCAAGCGGTGAAGACCGCCACGACCACCTCGGGCCGCCGGAACAGCGCCGACACCGACGCCTCCTCGGTCAGGTGCCGCAGGCTGAGCGCGATCCCGGCCCACGACTCGGGGCTGCCGATCTCGGCCGTGTACAGGGCCAAGGCCCGCTCGTAGTCGCCCTCCACATAGGCGCGGTCGGACTCCGGCACGTCGCCGGTGGAGATCCCCATCTTGACCAGGCCGACCGGCCGCCGGGACCGCGCCGGCACGGCGGGAGCAGCGACAACGCTTGACACCGGCAGCTCCCCCGGAGCCACCCCCGCCCGCCACCGCTCGACCAGGTCGGTGACGTCGACGGTCATGTTGCGCACCCGCCACGCGACCAGGTGCCCGGCCGACGCCTCGCGGGCCATCGACTCCAGCCGGGCGGGCACGGTCTCGCCCGACCAGCGGGCCACCGACGCGCTCATCTCCTCCACGAACGCTGTGCCGGCCTCGGTCAGCAGCGGCGAAGCGCCCGCGACGAGCAGCGCCTGCCGAACCTGGGTCCGCCACCGCGCGAACTCGACCTCGGCCTTGGCCGACGACGACCGGTAGACCCGCCAGAAGTCCGTCACCCCCAGATGCGCGTAGATTCCCTGCAGCAGTCCCGAGAGCGGCCGCGGGTCGTCGCGCCACGGCGCGTACAGGTCTTTGACCACCGACGGCTTCTGCAGCTCGACCTGGTCGGTCAGCGCGGCCAGCTTGGCGTGCTGGCATTCGTGGATCAGGGTCAGCGCGAACTGGTGCGGGCCGCCCGCGGCGCTCATGTTGACACCCCCGTACGCGTGCAGGGAGGTGTTGCTGACCCCGTTGGTGACCGGTTCCGCGGTCAGCGGCACGACCGACCGCAGCACCTCGTCGATCCCGGTCGAATACCCCTCGTACTGTTGCCGCAGGATCTCCAGCGCGCCGTGGAAGGACCGGGACCACGCCGCCGCCTGGGCCGCCGTCAGCCGCGGGGGTGGTTCGGTCAGCTGTGCCTTCGTGTAAGGGTCGGACAGGTCGCGGAACGGGTCGAGGTCGTCGAGGTACACCGTGCGGAGCGTGGAGTACGTCGCTCCCAGCTTGCGCAGCGGCAGCCACCGCTCGTCACCCTCGCCGCCCAGGTCGCGCAGCTCGATCCGGGTTCCCTCGCGGGTGATCTCGACCCGGCCGGGCGTCACCGTCACCACCGCGTGCCCGTGCGTGCCGGGCGGGGCGAGCCGGGCCAGCCCGAGCCCGGGCAGCATGATCGCTCCGTCCCGCACGACGACCTCGTGGCGGCCCGCCTGGCGGGTCGTGATCGCGTGCGCGGCGGCCAGCCAGCCCAGATAGCCCAGGTCGGCCCAGAGCGGCACCTCGTCGTCGGTCCGGTGGGCCAGCCGCCGGATGCAGTGGACCAGCCAGACACCGACATTCGGGTAGTCGAGGAGTTCGTCGGAGATGGTCGAGGTGAGCGCAGGCAGGCCGGACTTGGCGACGTCGTTGCGCAGCATTCGCAGCAGCACCGTGCGCTTGCGCCGCTGCCCGGTGATCAGCGCGGCCAGGCTGTCCGGCGTGCCGAAGCCCGTGCCGATGTCGCGGGCCAGGGTCTCGGGGTCAATGTCCACCGGTCGGCCTCCTGGCGCGAATCTGGTCGGAGCGAGGATGCGGGTCGGTCTGGTCGGGGCGGCGACGCGGGTCGATCTTGGCCAGCTCGCCGGACACCCGCGCCCGGACGTGGTTGATCAGGTACATCAGGTCGGGGCAGTAGACGGACGGGTTGAGGAAGCCGGAGCCCGCCCGGAACCGGTGCGTGTAGTTGCCGCCGCCGCAGATCTCGTGGATCGAGCAGGCCCGGCACGTCGCGCAGAGGGCCTCCTTACCGAGCTGACGGGCCACGATCTGCGGTTCCAGCAGCGCGGCGTCGAACGGATTGCCACCGGCCGCGGGGCGCACCCGGGTGGCCCCCGCGAAGGCGGTCTTCAACGTGTCGACCTGCTCGATCGTGCCGTCGGTCTCGATCACGGCGACCCGGATGGGCAGCAGCCCGACCGATTCCGACGTTCCGCGGCCGCCCAGGATCAGCGCGAGGATGTCGTCGAACAGGCGCACGCCCGTCTCGCGGACCGGCGCGCCGAACCAGCGGTCGAAGATCAACGACAACCACTCCCCGTACGCCGGAGGTCCGCCCGGAACGCGCCCGGGCGGGGGTGTGGTCCAGTTGCCGTGCGGCAGCAGGAAGTCCATGGTGGGCGGGCCGAGCGCGACCAGCGCCTCGTACGTGGTGATCGGATCGTTCCGCAGGTCCACGGTGCACAGCAGGCCGGCGTACAGGTGCCGGTGTTGTTGCAGGACGTGCAGGCCACGCAGGACCTCGGCGTGACTGCCGCGGCCGTCGCGGAACTGCCGGTGCCGGTCGTGCCCGGCCTCGTCACCGTCGACGCTCACGGCGACCCGGATCCGCCACCGGTCGCAGACCTCGGCCACCCGCTCGTCGAACAGCAGCCCGTTGGTCTGCATGCCCAGACGCAGCCGGCGGCCGGGCCCGACGATGCTGGTGGCCAGCGCGGCCAGCCGATCGAGGTGCTCGGCCCCGGCCAGCAAGGGCTCGCCGCCGTGGAAGACCAGGCTCACCGACTCACCGGCGTGCTCGGCGATCCGGCGGCAGGCCGTGGTGAACACGGCCTCGCTCATCACCCGCGGCTGGTCGCGCCAGCTCTGGTCGGCCGACTCGTAGACGTAGCAGTAGCCGCAGGCCAGGTTGCACCGGCTGTGAATCTTGACGATGAACTGGTTGAAGTTCTCCGGCGCCCAGCCGCGGGCGGTCAGGGCCGTCACGTCGAGGTCGTCGGGCCAGGACACATTCATCAGCCGGCCCCCTGAGCCGCCGCGCGGATGATTACAGGTCGGCGTCCACGAACGAGTTGAACCCGCCCGGGCCCTCGAGCGCATCAGGGGAGTACACGCGGTCGATCGCCGCGCGCAGGGCGGGATTGAGCTCGGCCAGCAGGTCGTCGTCGACGTCCCGCAGGTCGATGGCCTCGGGTTCCTGAGCTTCCATGATCTGCCTCCGATCGCCCCGGACCCGCCGGCCGGGGGAAACCGCCCCGGCGGGCCGAAAGGAGTTTCCTCGAACCTATTGACCAACTTCTCGGCGTTGAACCCGCCTGTCCGATTCGTGACACACGAACGGCAGCAACCCTCGACTCCGGTACCCTGTGGCGCCCGTACGACGATGCCGCGTGTCAGTCAGTTTCAGCGCCACCCGCGGTGATCGGCCTGCGCTGGGACGCGAGCCACGCTGTCCAGTGGAGTAGCTGGTCTCGTTCCCGGCGTAAGGACTCGAAGTCGGTCAGGGCGATGTCGAGACGGCCGAAGGCAATTGTGGGCCGAGTGCCGGCACGTAGTGGCTCGGCGAAACAGGCGCTGATGCACTCAGCCGGCCAGGCATCCGGGGAGCCCGAGAAGGGCGGATCGGCTGGTTGCGGCCGAACCGGACGCCGGACAACGCGCGCCCGGCGGCGGTGAGTGGCAGCTCCGGCGTGCCTTCAGATGGATTGAGTGCGACACATCGATCACCCTCCGGTGAGGATGAGCGATGCGCCGCACTCTACGAGGCGTCAGGACTCCAGGCGGAGCCAGATCGCGCCGAGCGGGGGCACCCGCAGCGACACGGAGTAGTCGAAGCCGTGCCACGGCTGGGCGTCTGTGTCGACGCCGCCCAGGTTGCCGACGCCCGAGCCGCCGTAGAGCTCGCTGTCGGTGTTGATCACCTCGGTCCAGCGGCCTGCTCGGGGCAGGCCGATGCGGTACTGCTCGTGCGGCACGGCGGCGAAGTTCACGATGCACGCCAGTGGGGCGCCGTCGGGGGCGAACCGCACGAACGAGAACGTGTTGTGCTGCGAGTCCTCGCTGGTGATCCACCGGAAGCCGCTGGCCTCGGTGTCCTGCGACCAGATCGCCGGTGTCTCCTTGTAGACCCGGTTCAGGTCCTTGACCAGCGACTGCACGCCGCCGAACTGCGGGTCCTCGATCAGCTGCCAGTCGAGGCCGCGTTCCTCGCTCCACTCGCGCAGGTCGCCCAGCTCGGCTCCCATGAAGAGCAGCTGCTTGCCGGTGAAGGCCCACATGAACCCGAGCAGGGCCCGCGTGTTGGCCAGCTTCTGCCACAGGTCGCCGGGCATCTTGCCGGTCAGCGAGCCCTTGCCGTGCACGACCTCGTCGTGGCTGATCGGCAGGATGTAGTTCTCGCTCCAGGCGTACACCGTCGCGAACGTCATCTGGTGGTGGTGCCACTGGCGGTAGATGGGCTCCTTCTCGATGTACGACAGGGTGTCGTTCATCCAGCCCATGTTCCACTTGAAGCCGAACCCGAGGCCGCCCAGGTGGGTGGGGCGGGTGACGCCGGGCCACGCGGTCGACTCCTCGGCCACCGTGACGACGCCGGGGTAGTTCTTGTAGACCGTCGCGTTCATCTCCTGCAGGAAGCTGATCGCGTCGAGGTTCTCCCGGCCGCCGTACTGGTTGGGGGTCCACTCGCCGTCCTTGCGCGAGTAGTCCAGGTAGAGCATCGAGGCCACCGCGTCGACCCGCAGGCCGTCGGCGTGGAACTCCTCGCACCAGTAGAGCGCGTTGGCCACCAGGAAGTTGCGCACCTCCTTGCGGCCGAAGTCGAAGACGTACGTGCCCCAGTCCGGGTGCTCGCCGCGACGCCAGTCGCCGTGCTCGTAGAGCGGGGTGCCGTCGAACCGGGCCAGCGCCCACTCGTCCTTGGGGAAGTGGGCCGGCACCCAGTCCAGGATCACGCCGATGCCGGCCTGGTGCAGCTTGTCGACCAGGTAGCGGAACTCGTCGGGGGTGCCGAAACGCGACGTCGGGGCGTAGTAGCCGGTGACCTGATAGCCCCAGGAGCCGCCGAACGGGTGCTCCATCACGGGCATCAGCTCGACGTGCGTGAAGCCGGTCTCGGTGACGTACTGGACCAGCTGCTCGGCCAGCTCGGTGTAGGACAGGCCGGGGCGCCACGAGCCGAGATGCACCTCGTACGCACTCATCGGCTCCTGATGCCACTGCTTCGTGGCACGCTGGGTCATCCAGTCGTTGTCGGCCCACTCGTACGCGCTCTCGTAGACCACGGAGGCCGTGGCCGGCGGCACCTCGGTGTGCTGGGCCAGCGGGTCGGCGTGCTCACGCCACTGCCCGTCCCGCCCGAGGATCTTGAACTTGTACTTGTTGCCGGCGTGCGCGTCGGGCAGGTAGATCTCCCACACGCCGCTGGAGCCGAGCGAACGCATCGGCCACCCGTCGAACGGGCCCCAGCCGGTGAAGTCGCCGATCACCTGCACACCGCGGGCGCCCGGGGCCCAGACCGCGAAGCCGACACCGGACTCGCGCGGCTGCGCGCCGAGCACCTTCCACAGCTTCTCGTGGCGGCCCTCGCCGATCAGGTGCAGGTCGAGTTCGCCCAGCGTGGGCAGGTGCCGGTACGGGTCGTCGACCACGTCGCCGTCGACGTCGAGCCGGTAGTCGAGCACCAGCCCGGGCACCTCGGCCGCGAAGACGCCGTCGGGGTGGACCTGGGTCATCTCGACGCGCTCGCCCTCGTGGACGAGCGTGACCGCCTTGGCGCCCTTGCGCAGCGTGCGGATCACCGTGTTGCCGCCGCCCGGGTGGGCGCCGAGCACCGAGTGCGGGTCGTGGGTGTCACCGGCCACCACGCTGTTCAGGGCGCGCTGGTCGGCGGCGAGCGAGGAGTCGGAGTGGCCGATCACGAGGGGGAATCTCCTTCGTTGTGGTGGGTCAGCCGACGAGCCGGGCGATGGATCGCAGCGGGATCCGCAGCCATCCGGGCCGGTGCCGGGATTCGTACGCGGCCTCGTAGACCGCCTTGTCCAGCTCGTACGCCGCCAGCAGCGCGCCCTGCTCCCGCGGGTCGCGGCCGGAGACGTTGGCGTAGCCGTCGCAGAACGCCGACCGGTTGCGGTCGACCCATTCGCGGGCCCGCGCCGCCAGGTGCTCGTCGTCGTCCTGGTCGACCAGCAGCTGGTAGGCCGCGTACTCGTAGGACCGGAGCACACCGGCCACGTCGCGCAGCGGCGAGTCGGGCAGCCGGCGTTCGTCGAGCGGGGCCCCCGGCTCGCCCTCGAAGTCGATCAGCAGCCACGCCTCGGGCACCCGCAGCACCTGGCCCAGGTGCAGGTCGCCGTGCACCCGCTGCACCTCGACCGGCTCGCCGGTCAGGGCCCGGAACTGGGCCTCGATCGTCGGCACGTACTGCTGGATCTCGGCCACGGCCTGGGCCGCCTCGCGCAGCCGGGCCAGCATGACGTCGACCGGGAACGCGGACGGGCCCGAACCGAGCGCCTCGGCCAGGTCGGCGTGCACCGACGCGACCGCCTCGCCCAGCCGGTAGGACTCGCCCTGGAAGTCACCGCCCACCTCGTCGGCGCCCATCTCGGCGTCGGCGAACAGGTCACGGGCCGAGGCCGTGGCCATCGCCCACCCCTCGGCCGAGTTCGCCGCGTACTGCGTCACCATGCCCAGCGGGCACGGCTCACCGCTCTCGGTGGTCTCGAACGACCCCAGCAGCCGCGCCACGTGCGGGTTGTTGCGCCGGCCGAGCACCCGGTTGAGCTCGATGTCGGGGTTGATCCCGGCCGACACGCGGCGGAACACCTTGAGGATGGCGTCCTGCTCGAAGATCACGCTGGTGTTGCTCTGCTCGGCGTCGAACACCCGCGGCCACAGCTCGACCGGGAACTCCGCGCCCGGTTCGGGCTCGAAGATGACGTCACCGACCGTGCCCCCGGCCGCGATCAGGGCCAGGAGCTTACGGGCGGCGGCGGTGTCGTAGAGCGCGTCGTAGCCGATGCGCTCGCCGTCGGTGCCTATCGTCGCGACCTCGCTGTACTCCACGATCGGGCCGGAACCCCAGGCCACGACGATCTGGTACCGCTCGGAGCTGCCGTCGGTGTACTCGACGTCGACCAGCACCAGGTCGAGGTTCTCGGCCAGCGTCGTGCTCGACGCCTCCTTGACCGACGACAGGGTGCGGGAACGTCCGGCGTACCACCGCTGCTGCGGCAGCCATTCGGCGAAAGGCAACGTCATTGCTTCTCCTCGGACCCACACAGCTGGAACCAGTAGAAGCCGTGCCCGGGGAGGGTCAGAAGGTACGGCAGCTGGCCGATGCGCGGGAAGTTCACGTGCCCGGTCAGTTCGACGGGGGTGTACCCGTTCCAGTGCTGCAGGTTCAGCTCGATCGGTTGCGGGAAGCGCGACAGGTTGTTGACGCAGAGCACGACGTCGTCGCCGTCCTCACGCAGGTACGCCAGCACCGACGGGTTCGATCCGCCCAGTTCGCGGAAGGTTCCGACGGCGAACGCTTCGTGGCGGCGTCGCACCGCAAGCATGGTACGCGTCCAGTTGAGCAGGGACGTGGAACTGTCCCGCTGGGCCTCGACGTTGACGGCCTGGTAGCCGTACACCGGGTCCTGGTTGGCCGGCAGGTAGAGCCGGCCCGGATGGGCCGTGGAGAACCCGGCGTTGCGGTCGGGAGTCCACTGCATCGGTGTGCGCACACCGTCGCGGTCACCGAGCCAGATGTTGTCGCCCATGCCGATCTCGTCGCCGTAATACAGCACCGGCGAGCCGGGCAGTGACAGCAGCATGGCCGTGAACAGCTCGATCTGGTTGCGGTCGTTCTCCAGCAGCGGAGCCAGCCGGCGCCGGATGCCCACGTTCGCCTTCATCCGCGGGTCCTTGGCGTACTCCGAATACATGTAGTCGCGCTCTTCGTCGGTGACCATTTCGAGCGTGAGCTCGTCGTGGTTGCGCAGGAAGATGCCCCACTGGCAGTTGTCGGGGATGGCCGGCGTCTGCGCCATGATCTCGGAGATCGGGAAGCGGGACTCGCGCCGGACCGCCATGAAGATGCGCGGCATCAGCGGGAAGTGGAACGCCATGTGGCACTCGTCGCCGCCCGCCTTGGGGTCGCCGAAGTACTCCACCACGTCGGCCGGCCACTGGTTGGCCTCGGCCAGCAGCACCCGGCCCGGGAACTCGTCGTCGATCACCTTGCGGCAGTGCTTGAGGAAGGCGTGCGTCTCGGGCAGGTTCTCGCCGTTGGTGCCCTCCCGCTCGTACAGGTAGGGCACGGCGTCCAGCCGGAAACCGTCGATGCCCAGGTCGAGCCAGAAGCGCAGGACGTCGAGCATCGCCTCCTGCACAGCCGGGTTGTCGTAGTTGAGATCGGGCTGGTGCGAGAAGAACCGGTGCCAGAAGAACTGCCGGCGCACCGGGTCGAACGTCCAGTTGGACTCCTCGGTGTCGACGAAGATGACCCGCGCGTCCTGGTACTTCTCGCTGGTGTCGCTCCAGACGTAGAAGTCGCCGTACGGCCCGTCGGGGTCGCGCCGCGACTCCTGGAACCACATGTGCTGGTCGGAGGTGTGGTTCATGACCAGGTCGGTGATGACGCGGATGCCCCGCTTGTGCGCCGCGTCGAGCAGCGCCACGAAGTCCTCGACCGTGCCGAACTCGGGCAGCACGCGGTAGAAGTCGCTGATGTCGTAACCGCCGTCGCGCAGCGGCGACTGGTAGAACGGCGGCAGCCACAGGCAGTCGACGCCGAGCCACTGCAGGTAGTCAAGGCGCTCGATCAGGCCGCGCAGGTCGCCCGAGCCGTCGGTGCCGGAGTCGTAGAACGCCCGGACCAGCACCTCGTAGAAGACGGCGCGCTGGAACCACGTGCGGTCGGCCGGCAGCGCCCGGGCGTGCTCGAAGTCGTCGGCGCTGGGGTGTTCCACCACCCCGTCCTCGACGTGGCTGCCCTCGGCCGGGTCGTGCTCGTCAGCGCCGAGGCCGGCCGCCTCGAGGTCGAGATCGTCTTTCTGGTCCATCAGGTTCCCCACCTACCCACCCGCAGGTACTTGAATCTTTACTTCGGCTCAATCACGAAGATGTGCGCCGGCTCGACGTACGGATCGATCCGCACGGCGTTGTGCTGTCCCCACTCGTACGTGGCCCCGGTGATCTGGTCGGTCACCGTGAACCGGTCGTGCCAGTCCAAACCGAGTGCCGGCATGTCCAGCACCGTGTTGCCCCACTGCACCGTCGTCGAGTCGAAGGTGACCACCACGAGAACCGTGTTTCCGGTGTCGGGGTCACGCTTGGAGAAACAGAGCAGCGCGCCGTTGTCGATCTCGTGGAACTTCAGGTTGCGCAGCCAGTGCAGGGCGGGGTTGTCGTCGCGGATGCGGTTGAGCCGGGTGATGTACGGGGCCAGCGACCGGCCGGACCGCTCGGCGGCCGCCCAGTCCCGCGGCTTGAGCTCGAACTTCTCGTTGTCGATGTACTCTTCGGCGCCCGGCCGCGGCACGTGCTCGAACAGCTCGTACCCGGAGTACATGCCCCATGACGGCGTGAGCATGCTGGCCAGGACGGCCCGAATCTTGAACATCGGCGGGCCGCCGTGCTGCAGCGACTCGTGCAGGATGTCGGGGGTGTTGGGCCAGAAGTTGGGGCGCATCCAGTCGATCGTGGTGAGCAGCGTCTCCATGTACTGCCGCATCTCCCACGCCGTCGTGCGCCAGGTGAAATACGTGTACGACTGGGTGAAGCCGACCTTGCCGAGCCCGTTCATCATCGCGGGCCTGGTGAACGCCTCGGCCAGGAACAGCACCTCGGGGTTCGTCTCCTTGACCTTGGCGATCAGCCACTGCCAGAAGTTGAGCGCCTTGGTGTGCGGGTTGTCGACGCGGAAGACCTTCACGCCGGTGTGCACCCAGTGCATGACGACGCGATAGACCTCCTCGCGCAGCGTCTTGTAGTCGTTGTCCCAGTTGATCGGGTAGATGTCCTGGTATTTCTTGGGCGGGTTCTCCGCGTAGGCGATCGTGCCGTCGGCCCGCCGGGTGAAGAACTCGGGGTTGCTCTTGACCCAGGGGTGGTCGGGGGCGGCCTGCAGCGCCAGGTCCATGGCGATCTCGAGGCCGTGCTCCTCCGCCTTGGCGATGAACGCCTTGAAGTCCTCCAGCGTGCCCAGTTCGGGGTGGATCGCGTCGTGGCCGCCCTCGTCGGAGCCGATGGCCCACGGCGAGCCCACGTCCTGCGGGCGGGCCACGAGCGTGTTGTTGCGGCCCTTGCGGTTGACCTTGCCGATCGGGTGGATCGGGGGCAGGTAGAGGATGTTGAAGCCCATGGCGGCGACGGCCGGGATGCGCTCGGCCGCGGTGACGAACGTGCCGTGCTTGATCGGCGTCGACTCGGGGCCGATCTCGGCGCCCTCGGAGCGGGGGAAGAACTCGTACCAAGCGGAGTAGAGCGCGCGCTTGCGGTCGACCCAGATCGCGTACGACCGGGTGGTGGTGACCAGCTGCCGCACCGGGTGGTGCCAGAGCAGCTCCTCCAGGTCGAGCGCGGGGGAGACCCGGGCGAACAGCGAGCGCTGGTCGTCGCGCAGGGCTGCGGCCGCGTCGCGCACCCGCTCCTCGTCGTGCGCCGGCACGATCTTGGTGGCCAGGTCGAGCACGTCGGCGCCCTCGGCCAGGTCGTTCGCGAGATCCTCCAGGCCCTGCCCGGCGCCGATCTTCTTCACGACGGCGTCGCGCCACGTCCGGTACGGGTCGTCGAAGGCCTCGACGGTGAACGTCCAGCGGCCGACCCGGTCGGGCCGGATCACGCCGTGCCACTGGTCCAGACCAGGCTCGCCGGGGCGCATGCGGGTGAACGGCTCCGACTCGCCGTCGGGGCCACGCCATACCACGTTGACCCCGAGCGCGTTATGACCTTCGCGATAGGACACGGCGGAAACCGGCACGATTTCGCCGACGACGGCCTTGGCCGGGTAACGGCCACAGGACACCGAGGGCGTCACGTCTTCGATGGGAAAGCGACCGGTCATGATCTCCACCGTAATCTTCAAGGGCGCGGGCGGGGGCGGCTAATCCAGACCGCCGTCAGGGCATACTTCTCCGCTGTGGAGGCGCCGCAAACGGCAGCGTGCCGATGCGCTCAACCTACCGGAGTCCGCTCGGTCCGGCGCATCCAGGCGCGGCCTGTCGCCACCGATGAAATCAGCCATTTCCCCGGCGCTTGATGCCTGCCGAATTTGATCATCGGAACGTTACCGGCAGTTTTCCGCCCGTCGGCCCGGCCGACGGGAGCGCCTTGGTTGCCGCGCGGTCCCAACCCGGTGACCCCCCTCAGATCCCCCTCCGCCGCGACCGAGAGGTATCCCGTGACGCGGACCGACCGGGCCGCGCCGGAACGGAGGAGACCTCGTGGCTGGACCGTCTGTCGAGCTGTCGCCCGTCATCGCGGCGAGCACGCACTGGCTCTCGCGTGCCTACCCGGCGGGTAGCCCCGACACGATCGCCCACACCCTGTCGGAGCTGCAGGCCCGGCAGGCCGTGACGGTCGCCGCGTGGCTGCGCTACCCGACGGAGGTCGACGCCGCGCTGGTGGCGATCGCCGGGCCCGGCGGCTCGGCCGTGCTCGACTGGCGCGCCGGCAGCGAGCCCGAGGACGAGGAGGCCGAGGAGGAGGGCTGGCGCACCTGGGTCGACGAGGTCGTGGTCAGCTGGGCCGCCTGCCTGCTGGCCGACCCCGAGCTGGCCCGCCGCGGGGTCGACGCGGTCATCGCCGCGATGCCGTCCGCCGACGACCGGCCGCTGCCCTACCCGCGCAAGAACGGCGCCGCGCCGGCCGAGTTCCGCCGCCTGCTCGAGCCCGACCTGCGCGACCGCGACGCCGCCGTCCTGCTCCGCCACCCCGACCTGCTCGAGCCGGTCGCCGAGATGCACCGCGACACCCTGCTGTATCTGCTCGACGTCGAGCAGCCGCTGGTCGCCTGAAACCGCCGGAACCGGCACCCCCACGTACGGGGGTGCCGGTTTTGCTTTTGGGCGCAACCACTCACTCACGTCGCCGCGGCACGGCGAGCGTTCTGGACGCGTCAGCGGCCAGCTCGTCGTGTCGTGGCCCCCGCGGGAGCGACGGCCGGCACCCACCACCCCGCCGGGACATCCGGTTCTTCTCACAGTCCTTCTCGTAGTTCGCCGCGCAGCTTGGTCAAGGCGCGGGTCAGCAGGCGCGACACGTGCATCTGGGAGATGCCGATGTGGTCGGCGATCTGCGACTGGGTCAGGTTGCCGTAGAAGCGCAGCGTCAGGATCTTCTGCTCGCGCTCGTCGAGCGTGGCCAGCGCCGGCCCGAGCGCGACCCGGGTCTCGGCCAGCTCGAACTCCGCGTCCTCACCGCCGATCGTGTCGCCGAGCGACGTGGTGCCATCGGCGCTGACGGGGGTGGAGAGGGAGGCGGTGTTGTAGGCCCGCGCGCCTTCCAGGCCTTCCAGCACGTCCTCCTCGGTGACGCCCAGGTGGGCGGCGACGTCGGCCACGGTGGGCGAGCGGCCCAGAGTGGTGGTGAGGGTCGCGTTGGCCTCGGTGATCGCCAGGCGCAACTCCTGCAGGCGCCGCGGCACCCGGACCGACCAGGTGCGGTCGCGGAAGTGGCGTTTGATCTCGCCGATGATGGTGGGGATGGCGTAGCCGGCGAAGTCGACGCCGCGTGCCGGGTCGAACTTGTCGACCGCCTTGATCAGGCCGATCGTGGCCGTCTGGACCAGGTCGTCGGTGGGTTCGCCGCGGCCCGCGTAGCGGTGGGCCAAGTGGCGGGCCAGGGGCAACCAGGCCTCGATGGCCTCCTCCCGCAGCCGGGGCCGGTCGGGGTGCTGCGAGAGCGTGACCAGCAGTTCAGAGGCGGTTTCGGGCACCTTCGTACGCACTGTCATGGTCGGGTCCTCCAGAGAGCGGGCAGAGAGCCGTGTCCGCTTGCGGCGACCGTTCAGATGGTTTAACGCTAACTGAGAAGATGAGGCTTGCCCAGCCGAAAGTACGAGGGTCACCCGACAACCCCTCCGACCGGCTCGTGGCGAGGGGATTTAATGTCGGGGCTCCGTGGTAAACAGCGGATGCACACCTGGCACCTCAAGACGGGAAACAAGATGGCCATTCTCGGCATCGACATCGGCGGCTCGGGCGTCAAGGGCGCCCCGGTCGACACGGCCGCGGGCGAGCTGCTCGCCGAGCGGCACCGGGTGCCCACGCCCCAGCCGTCCGACGTCACCAGCGTGGTCGAGGCCGTGGCCGAGGTGGCGGCCCAGTTCGATGGCGGCTTCGACCGGGTCGGCATCACCTTCCCCGGCGTGGTGGTCGACGGCGTCACCCGCTCGGCGGCCAACGTCGACAAGTCCTGGCTCGACGCGCCGGCCGCGCGGCTGTTCAGCGACCGGCTGGGCAAGCCGGTGTCGGTGCTCAACGACGCCGACGCGGCGGGTGTGGCCGAAGTGGCCTACGGTGCCGGCCGCGACCAGTCCGGCCTGATCATGATGCTCACGTTCGGCACCGGTATCGGCAGCGCGCTGTTCCTCGACGGCACGCTGATCCCGAACACCGAGTTCGGCCACCTCGAGCTGGACGGCCACGACGCCGAGTCCAAGGCGGCCGACCGGGCCCGCGAGCAGGAGGATCTGAGCTGGGAGAAGTGGGCGCACCGGGTCCGCAACTACCTGGCCCACGTCGAGATGCTGCTCTCGCCCCGGCTGTTCATCATCGGCGGCGGTGTCAGCAAGAAGGCCGACCGCTGGCTCCCGCTGATCGACATCCGCACCCCGATGGTGCCGGCCACGCTGCTCAACAACGCGGGCATCATCGGCGCCGCGCGGATCGCCGAGATCGACGGCCGGGCGCCCGACCGCGACGGCGTCGCCCCGCACGAGGCCGGCGAGCGGGTGGCCGGCTGATGCCGCGCACGATCGCCACCAACACCGACGTCGAGCGCGAGGCCCTGCTCGAGTTCCTGCGCCCGCGGCACAAGGCCGTCCTGATGACCACCCGCCGCGACGGCCGCCCGCAGGCCTCGCCCAACACGTGCGGCGTCGACACCGAGGGCCGCATCGTCATCTCGACCTACCCCGAGCGGGCCAAGGTCTACAACCTGCGGCGCAACCCGCAGGTCTCGGTGTGCGTGCTCTCCGACGACTTCGGCGGCCCCTGGGTGCAGGTCGACGGCACGGCCGAGGTGCTCGACCTGCCCGAGGCCCTCGAGCCCCTGGTGGAGTATTTCCGCGTCATCTCGGGCGAACACTCCGACTGGGACGAGTATCGCCAGGCCATGCGCGACCAGGGCAAGTCCCTGATCCGCATCACGATCGAGCGCTGGGGCCCGATCGCGACCGGCGGCTTCCCGGCCCGCCTGGCCTGAGCCGTCCTGCGTCCGACGAACCGCCTAGCGCCACTCCGCCAGGCGGTTCGTCGCGATCTTGGCCATGGCCTCGACGTTCTTGCGCTGCGACGACGCGCTCTCGTAGCCGCGCGTGTCGATCAGCGTGACCGCGTCGCCGACCCGCACGGCCGCGATGAAGGTGTGCTGCCGGGAGCCGTTGTTCGAGGGTTCGCCGTCGTCACCGGTCGACGCGTACGAACGGTCGATCAGGATCGACGAATCGCCCAGGCCCAGCGAACCCAGCGAGTCGAACTCGGCTTCCAGGTCACCCAGCTTGCCGGTGGGGCAGTTCTGCACGGCCCGGGCCAGCTCGCTCATGAAGTCCTCGGCGCCCTCACCGCGATAGACGGTCACGGTGTTGAAGAGCGTGTCGTCGGCGATGTAGTCGGCCGGGGTGCCCGGCCCGCGGTAGAACATGCGCACCGACGCGCTGACCCCGACGTCGTCCTGGCTCGGGAACTTGGCCTTGCCGCAGAACTCCGGCCGCGGCTCGGGCTCGTCGTAGCGGTGGAAGTCGCTGACACCCTTGTCGTCCGGGCTGATCAGGGCCCGGGCCGGGATCGACTTCGGGATGGCCGGGGCGTTGCTGGTCGGCGGGGACGAAGGTGGCTTCGTGGTCGCCGGGGCCGAGGTGACCGGCGGGGGCACGACGGACGGGGCGGTGCTCGGCGCGGCGGAGCTCACGGTCGGGCCGGCGCTCGCGGCGGGCGGCAGGGCGGATTTCTGCTGGTTGTCGCCGGCCAGCGCCCAACCCGCGCCGATCGCGGCCACGGCGAGCACCGCGGCGGTGCCGGTCGTCAGGGCGATGCCCCGGTTGTGCCGCCGGCCCGCCTGCCGGCGCAGTTCGGGCCCGGAAAGCAGCAGCCCGCGCTCGGCGTCCGAGGAGAGCGCGGCGAAAGCGTCGTCGACTTCAGCGTTCGGCATCGGTGACCTCCGGGGTCCGGGTGGGGGCGAGGAGCTCGGCCAGCTCGGCCCGGCCACGGCTCAGCCGTGACGTCACCGTGCCGACCGGCGCGCCGATCTCGGCGGCGATGTCGGCCACCGACAGGTCGAAGAGGTAGTGCAGGGCCACCGCCTGCCGCATGGGCACCGCCAGTTTGCGCAGCGCCGCCGTCACCAGCACGGCGTCCTCGCTGGGCGGCGCGACCGGTTCGGGCGGCCCGGCCCGGCGCACCGCGGCCCGCCAGCCGCTGAGCCGCCGCCACCGGTCGGTCGACAGCCGGCCCACGGTCAGCCGCAGCCAGCCCTCCGGCGCCGGGTGCGCGGAGACCGTCCCCCAGCGGCGCCACGCCCGCGTGTACGCCTCCTGCACCACATCCTGAGCCTCGGCGAGATCCCCGGTCAGCGCGTACCCGTAGCGCAACATGCGCGCGGACGTCTCCCGGTAGAACTCGTCGAAGCCGTCCGCATCCCGCATCCCCGCTCCTTGTTTGTGCACCGAAAACGCCCGGCGTAAGGAGAATGCTGCATCCTTTCGAAAGTTTCTTCCCGGATTCGCGCCAGGGCGGCGCCATCAAGATCAAGAGCCTTGTGTCCCAGCGAGGTGGTGGGTGCCGGCCGTCGCTCCCGCGGGGACCCGGCCGGCCCGAGCAGGGCGCTGGCGCGCCCTGAACGCTCGGACCGGCCGGGCGACGTGAGTGAGTGGTTGCGCCCCTCAAAACCCGGGGACAGCGGTGCGGGGTGACGCCCAAAGCAGAGGCCCGGCCTCCACGCGGGGGACCGGGCCTGATGCGGCAGCGCTTACTGGGCGCCGCTGGCTTGCCAGTTGAGCTGGACCAGGAGCTGACGGGCCTGCTCGGCGACCTCGGCGTCGGTGACGACCGCGTACTGGCCGGCCTGGATCGACGAGCGGGAGGCGAAGTCGCGGCGGCCGCCGGTCGCGGCGTGGGCGATCGCACCGAAGACCGCGCCCCAGGCCGCGCCGATCAGCAGGCAGACCAGGATCACGGCGAACCAGCCGGAGTCGCTGAACAGGCCGAACAGCAGGCCCACGAAGAGACCGAACCAGGCCCCGCTGGCCGCGCCGGCCAACGCCGCCCGGCCCGTGGTGAGCCGGCCCAGCACGTTCTCGATCAGGCGCAGGTCGGTGCCGATGATGGCCGTGCGCTCGACCGGGAACTTGTTGTCGGAGAGGGTGTCGACGGCCTTCTGGGCCTGCGCGTAGTCGGGGTAGGTGCCGACCACGACGGTCGGCGCGCCCCCCGCGGCCTGGGTCTGCGCGGGCAGGCTGGGCACGCCGGCCGGACCGGGCGGGATGCCACCGGCGGCGGTCGACGGGTTATCGGCAGGGGTGTTGGGCGTGGTCATTTCGTGCCTCCCTTGACTCGGCGGCCGGCGGGTGCCGGAACGCCGGACTTCTGCAGAGCGGGTTTGGCCGGCTCCAGCGGGGTCTCGGTGACCAGCCGGTCGCCGGCGGCCAGCCGCACCCACACCAGGAAGACGGCGGCCGTGGCGGCGGCGATCGCAGCCGAGCCGGTCAGGAACGCGAACCGGCCCGAGACGAGGTCGGGCATCGAGCGTTCGGACATGGTCACCGCGGCCAGGCCGACCAGCCCGGCCGCGCCGGTCACGGCGCCGATCGTGAGCAGCGGCAGCGTGACCAGGCGGCTGGGCGGCTGGGTGCCGCCGGGGGCGTTCCACCGGCGTACGCGAATGAGGAACACGGCCACGGCGCCCCACGCCGCCGTCACCGCGAGTGCGGCCACCGTGTCGCTGGGCCGGTGCCATTCGGCCCAGACCGTGGCGATCGCGATCACCGAGACGTACGCGAAACCGACGAGGGCCACCATGCCGCGCAGGGCCTGCGGCAGCACGAGGACGACCGCGAACGCCACCGAGGCGGCGGCCGTGGTGTGACCGGACGGGAACGAGTTGGGCATCGCGAAGCCGTCCAGGTCGGGCCGGCCGAGCTGGGTCTTCATCAGCTGCGTGGTCACGTTGGCCCCGACCACCAGCAGCGCCGCGCCCAGGGCGAGGTCGAGCCGGCGGCGCAGCATTCCGAAGACCGCGGCGAACAGGCAGACGAGCACCATGCTGGCCAGGCTGGTGCCGTTGAGCGTGCGCTCCAGCACCTCGACGACCCTCGGATGGTGCACGTCGGCCCCCCGCATGGCGACCGTGTCGACCCGCTGGCCGAGCGTGGTGCCCACGAAGACCTGATAGAGCGCGCCGGCCGCGACCGCGGCGAGCAGCGCGACCCCGATCGGCGCCAGCAGGTGCCGGGCGCCGCGGGGGCGCGCGGGGGTCGCCTGCTGGGGGGACGCCAGGACCGTCGTCATGGGCGGTTCCTTCTGCTGCGGAGGCGGGACAAGGCGCCAAGCGGATTGCCCAGCCGGTCGCTTTTCTAAGCGCGAGAAATCATAAGTCCCACCGGACGCCGCACGACACGTGCGTCACGGGTGGGCCTCGTCGCAACGATTCCGCACCCGAACGCTTCCCCGCCCGGCAACGGCCCCGAACGACCTTCTTTACGACGCCGCCCGTGATGAAGGAGACGTTTTCAGATGAGGCAGTACGCCCGCCGCTTTGCCGGCCCCCTGCTCGTGTTCGCCGTCGGCGCCGGTCTCGTGGCCGCGCCCTCCGCGGCGTTCGCGGCCGGGGCCACGGTCACGGTCGACGTGCGCAGCACGCTCAAGGTGCGTTCCGCGCCGTCGCTGGCCGCCAAGGTCGTGGGTTCGCTGCGCGACAACCAGCGGGTCACCGCGGTCTGCGCGATCACCGGGCAGAACGTGCGGGGCTCGGTGCGCACCACCGCCCAGTGGGACAAGCTCAGCACCGGCGGGTACATCACTCACGCCTACGTGAGTGTCAACTCCGGCGACCTGCCGCGCTGCGTGACCGCGTCGCCGCAGGCCGCGGCGGTGAAGGCCAAGCCGGGCACGAAGCCCGCGACCTCGAAGTTCAGGACGGGCACGGTCAAGAGCGCCGACGGCAAGGTCAACATCCGGACCGGCCCGTCGACCGCCGCGCCGGTCAAGCGCGTGGTCACCACGGGCGCCAAGGTCAACGGGGTCTGCTACGTGCAGGGCACCAAGGTCGTGGGCACGGTCCGCTCCACGACCCAGTGGAACCGCCTCTCCGACGGCACGTACATCTCGCACGCGTACGTCGTGACGCCCGCCCTGTCGGTCTGCCCGGGCGCCCCGGCCACCACGCCGTCCACCCCGGGTGTCGCGCTGACGCCGGAGCAGTTCATCAAGGCGGCAGTGCCCGGCGCCCAGCAGGGCTGGCGTGAGTACGGCGTGCCCGCGTCGGTCACCATCGCCCAGGCGATCCTGGAGTCGGGCTGGGGCCGCAGCGGCCTGTCGACCGTCGACCGCAACTACTTCGGCATCAAGTGTCAGAGCGGCCGGTTCGGCACGCTGGCCAGCGGCTGCCACGACTACCGCACCCAGGAGTGCACCAAGGCCGGCGAGTGCTTCTCGACGGTGGCCAGCTTCCGCACGTACGCCTCGATGGGGCACTCGTTCCGCGACCACGGCAACTTCCTGCGGGTGAACCCCCGCTACGCCGGCGCCTTCAACTACACGACGCAGGCCAACAGCTTCATCTGGAAGGTGTGGAAGGCCGGCTACGCCACCGACCCGAACTACTACACCAAGGTCACCACCCTGATGGCGTCGCAGAACCTCTACCAGTACGACATCTGGAAGTAAGCGGGTTTCGCTCGCCCCCGTCGGCCGAACCGGGCCGACGGGGGCGTTTTGCGTCTTATGCTCATTTCGGTGAAGCGACGGGAGCACTCTGCCGGTCCGGTGTTCTCCGGTGTCGTGCTCGTCGTCGGCCTCTCCGTCGTGGTCTCGGTCTACGCCGGGCTGCGGTCGACGCAGCGCGAGAACGCCGAGCGCGTGATGGATCAGCGCACCGCCGTGGCCGCGGCCGCCGTGCGCACCGAGACCGAGCGCTACCGGTCGCTGGTCGAGACCACGGCTGCCGGGTTCCGCACCAACGACGCGCTGACCTGGGAGGACTTCGACACCGCGACCGCGCCGCTGGCCTCGGCCGACCTGATCGGCGCGGCTTACCTGGCGTTCGTCGTGCCGGCCACCCAGGCGCAGATCCCCGCGCTGGAAGGGGTGTGGCGCGCGCGTGGGGCCGACGGGCTGCGGCTGCGGCCGGTGGGCGCGGGCGAGGAGCACTACTTCACGATCTTCACCCGTACGCTCAACTCCGCCGGACGTCCGATGGACGGGCTCGACCTGGCGGCCGCGCCCGAGGCGGCCTCGGCCCTGACCGACTCGCGGCGGGTCGGGCAGCCCAGCGTCTCCGACACGTACGTGTTGCTGCGCGACCGCAACCTGCCGGCCGCCCAGCAGCAGCGCTCCTTCGTCTTCGCCGCGCCGATCTGGAGCCAGGCCAACCACCCCGAGTTCCGCGGCTGGATCGTGCTCGGCCTGCGCGGCCAGGACTTCCTCTCCGGCGTGCTGGCCACCGTCAGCCAGGGCCAGCTCGACGGCGAGCTGCTGGCCACCGGCCGCGACGGCGCCCGGCCGGTGGTCGCCCAGTACACCGTGCCGGGCTCGCCCGACCTGCGCCGGACCGCCGACCTCGTGGTGGCCGACCGGGGGTGGACGCTGATCACCCGGGCCGACGCCTCGCACCTGCCCGGCGCGTCCAGCACCCTCCCGCTGACCCTGCTGCTCACCGGCTGCGCCATGGTCGTGCTGCTCGCCGGCCTGGTCTACGTGCTGGCCACCGGGCGCGCGCGGGCGCTGGCCGGGGTGCATGCGGCCACCGCCGAGCTGCGCGCGGCCGAGGCCGAGAGCCGCCGCCAGGCCGGGCTGCTCGGCGCGATCATGGCCAGCATCAGCGACCCCGTCGGCGTGGTCGACGCGAACGGCGCCTTCCTGCTGCACAACCCGGCCGCGCGGGCCATGCTCGGGGTGGCCGCCGACGAGGACGACCCGCAGGCCTGGCAACGTCATTACGGCCTGTATCGGCCGGACGGGCGCACCCCGTTCCCGGTCGACGAGATGCCGCTGATCCGCGCCCTGCGCGGCGAACCGTGCGACGGCGTCGAGATGATCGTGCGCAACGAGCGCAGGCCCGAGGGCATCCTGGTCAGCGTCGACGGCCGCCCGCTGGACCCGAGCGCCGGGCAGCCGGGCGCGGTTGCCGTCTTCCACGACATCACCGACCTGCGCCGTTACGAGAACGACCTGGCCGTGTTCGCGGGCGTGGTCGCGCATGACCTCAAGGCCCCGCTGACCGTGATCCGCGGGCACTGCGAGGTCGCCCGCGAGGACCTCGACGAGGCCCCGGACGAGGTGCGCGGCAGCCTGGACCGGATCATCCTGGCCGTCGACCGGATGGCCACCCTGATCGACACGTTGCTGGCCTACACGACCGCTCGCGACGCGCCGCTGCGCACCCGCCGGGTCGACCTGGGCGCGCTGGTGGCCGAGGTGGTGCACGACCGTACGGCCCACCTGCGCGAGAACGACCGGCCGCGGATCAACGTCGGCCCGCTGCCCGCGGTCACCGCCGACCCGGCGATGCTGCGCCACGTGCTGGACAACCTGATCGGCAACGCCCTGAAGTACGTGCGCCCGGGCTCCGCCCCGCACGTCGACGTCACCGGCGACGTCACCGGCGACGTGCCCGGCGAGCAGTGGGCGCGGGTCGAGGTGGCCGACCGGGGGATCGGCATCCCCGACGCCGACAAGTCCGACATCTTCGACAGCTTCCACCGGGCGCACGCCGAGGCCGGGTACGCCGGGACCGGCCTGGGTCTGGCCATCTGCAAACGCATCGTGGACCGCCACGGCGGCGAGATCGGCGTGACCGACAACCCCGGCGGTGGCACCCGCTTCAGCTTCACCCTGCCCGCATCCGAGGAGGAGACGACCATGAAGAAGACCGACGAGGCCGCCGCCCAGGCGGCCCTGGAGCGGGCGCTGGCCGAGCGCGCCGCCATCGAGAACTCGCGGTTGCCGGGCCTGAGCGCCCTGCCCGCGGCCGAGCCCTCGTCGCACGACCCGGCCTCGGCCCGCCTGCGCGCTCCCGTGCCCGACCACCACCCGGCGTCGCCCGCCGGAGCGGAGTGAGAGCGGTGGCAGGATGGGAGTCATGACGATTCCCGCCCTGCCGCTGGCCGGCTCCTCCGTCTCGATGCCGCTGCTCGGCTTCGGCACCTGGCAGCTGCGCGGCGACTCCGCCTACCAGGCGGTCCGGGACGCGCTCGAGGCCGGCTACCGCCACCTCGACACCGCGACCATGTACGGCAACGAGGCCGAGGTCGGCCGGGCCCTGCGCGATTCCGGCGTGCCCCGCGACGAGGTCTTCGTGACCACCAAGCTGCCGCCCGAGCGGGCCGGTGACGAGCGCGCCACGATCGACGCCTCGCTGCGCGACCTGGGTCTCGACGCGATCGACCTGTGGCTGATCCACTGGCCGCCGTCGCGGGGCCGCTCGGTGAAGACGTGGCGCGAGTTCGTCAAGGCCCGCGACGAGGGCCTGACCCGGGCGATCGGCGTCAGCAACTACGGCCCCGACGAGATCGACCAGCTGTCCGACGAGACCGGTGAGCGGCCCGCGGTCAACCAGATCCGCTTCGGCCCGGCCCTCTACGACGCGGGCCTCGTCGCCGCCCACCGCGAGCGTGGCGTGGTGCTCGAGGGCTACTCGCCGTTCAAGACCACCAACCTGCACGACCCGGCCCTGACCGGGATCGCCTCGGCCCACGGCGTCGACCCGGCCCGCGTGGTCCTGCGCTGGCACATCCAGCACGAGATCGTCGTCATCCCCAAGTCGGCCACCCCGGAACGCATCGCCCGCAACGCCGACCTCGACGGCTTCGAGCTCACCCCCGACGAGATGACCACGATCGACGCCCTGGGGCGGCGTTAATCACCAGGCGTTTGCGGCGTGATCCGCCTATTCTTGCTGCGCGATGTCGACAACACCCGAACTCCGTAAACGCCTGGCCGACCTGCTTCCCCGTGACAGTCACCGCCTCGGGCGGCGGCTCGAGGGCACCCGCCGCATCAAGGACGAGGCCGCCCGGGCGGCCGCGCTCGCCGAGATCGAAGCCGAGATGGACCGGGCCGCCGAGCGGTTCGCCGCGCGCCTGGCCGGTGTCCCGGCCATCAGCTATCCGGAGTCGTTGCCGGTCAGCCAGCGCAAGGACGACATCGCCGCGGCCATTCGCGACCATCAGGTGGTCGTCGTGGCGGGCGAGACCGGGTCGGGCAAGACGACCCAGATCCCCAAGATCTGCATGGAGCTGGGGCGGGGCGTCCGGGGGCAGATCGGCCACACCCAGCCCCGCCGGATCGCCGCCCGCACGGTCGCCGAGCGCATCGCCGAGGAGGTCGGGCGCCCGCTGGGCACGACTGTCGGTTACAAGGTGCGCTTCACCGACCAGGCCGGCGACGACACCATGGTCAAGGTGATGACGGACGGCATCCTGCTGGCCGAGATCCAGACCGACCGCAACCTGCTCCGGTACGACACGCTGATCATCGACGAGGCCCACGAGCGCAGCCTCAACATCGACTTCATCCTGGGCTATCTGCGCGAACTGCTGCCGCGCCGCCCCGACCTCAAGCTGATCATCACCTCGGCCACGATCGAGACCGAGCGCTTCGCGTCGCACTTCGCCGACCAGGCAGGCAAGCCCGCGCCGGTGATCGAGGTGTCCGGCCGGACGTTCCCGGTGGAGACCCGATATCGGCCGCTCGTCACCCAGGCCGAGGACGACACCGAGGAGCCGATGGACCAGGTCGACGGCATCGCCGAGGCGGTCGACGAGCTGGGCCGCGAGGGCGACGGCGACATCCTCGTGTTCCTCTCCGGCGAGCGCGAGATCCGCGACACCGCCGACGCGCTGGCCAAACGCAACCTCAGAAACACCGACATCGTCCCCTTGTACGGCCGGCTCTCCGCGGCCGAGCAGCACAAGGTGTTCGAGCGGCACTCGCAGCGCCGGGTCGTGCTGGCCACCAACGTGGCCGAGACCTCGCTGACCGTGCCCGGCATCCGTTACGTCATCGACCCCGGCACGGCCCGGATCAGCCGCTACTCCCACCGGCTCAAGGTGCAGCGGCTGCCCATCGAGCCGGTCTCGCAGGCCAGCGCCAACCAGCGCAAGGGCCGCTGCGGCCGGGTCGCCGACGGCATCTGCATCCGGCTCTACTCGGAGGAGGACTTCGAGGGCCGCCCCGAGTTCACCGAGCCCGAGATCCTGCGCACCAACCTGGCCAGCGTCATCCTGCAGATGACCAACCTGGGCCTGGGCGACCTGGCGAAGTTCCCGTTCATCGACCCGCCGGACCGCCGCAACATCACCGACGGCGTGAAGCTCCTGGAGGAGCTGGGCGCGCTCGACACCCGCAAGCTCACCCCGCTCGGCCGTCAGCTGGCCCAGCTTCCGGTCGACCCGCGGCTGGCCCGCATGGTCATCGAGGCCGACCGGCAGGAGTGCGTGGCCGAGGTGATGGTGATCGCGGCCGCGCTGTCCATCCAGGATCCGCGCGAACGTCCGACCGAGAAGCAGCAGCAGGCCGACGAGAAGCACGCCCGGTTCACCGACAAGGAATCGGACTTCTTCAGCTACCTCAACCTGTGGCGCTATCTGCGCGAGAAGCAGCAGGAGCTGTCGGGCAACCAGTTCCGCCGCCTGTGCCGCAACGAATTCCTCAACTACCTGCGCGTACGGGAATGGCAGGACATCTACGCGCAGCTGCGCCAGGTCGCCCGGACGCTCAATCTCTCCGTCACCGAGGATCGTGAGGAGGTCGCGGCCGGGCCGAACGTGCACACCGCGCTGCTCTCCGGCCTGCTTTCGCACATCGGGCTCAAAGAAGGCGACAAGCGCGAATACCTGGGCGCCCGCGGGGCCAAGTTCGCGATCTTCCCGGGCTCGGCGTTGTTCAAGAAGCAGCCGCGCTGGGTGATGTCGGCCGAGCTCGTCGAGACCAGCCGCCTGTGGGGCCGGGTCAACGCCCGCATCGAGCCCGAGTGGGCCGAGAAACTCGCGCCGCACCTGGTGAAACGCTCCTACTCGGAGCCGCACTGGGAGAAGAAGCAGGGCGCCGTCATGGCGTACGAGAAGGTGACCCTCTACGGCCTGCCGATCGTGCCCCGCCGCAAGGTGCTCTACTCCAAGGTCGACCCGGTGGTGTCGCGCGAGCTGTTCATCAGGCACGCGCTCGTCGAGGGCGACTGGGACACCCACCACAAGTTCTGGGCCGACAACGCCAAGCTGCTGGCCCAGATCGAGGAGATCGAGAACCGGGCCCGCCGGCGCGACATCGCGGTCGACGACGAGACCGTGTACGCGCTCTACGACGCGCGCATCCCGGCCGACGTGGTGTCGCAACGCCACTTCGACGCCTGGTGGAAGAAGGCCCGGCGCGACGATCCGGAGCTGCTCACCTTCACGCGCGAGCTGCTGGTCAACTCCGGGCGCGACTCGGTCGACCCCAACGCCTACCCGGACGCCTGGCTCGCGGGTGGGGTCCGGCTTTCCCTCTCGTACGAGTTCGAGCCGAACACCCAGGCCGACGGTGTCACCGTGACCGTGCCGCTGCCGCTGCTCAACAAGCTCGACCCGGAGGACTTCGTCTGGTCGGTGCCCGGCTTCCGCAAGGACGTCGTGATCGCGCTGATCCGGGCCCTGCCCAAGGCCTTGCGCACCAACTTCGTGCCCGTGCCGGACTGGGCCGAGGCCGTGCTGGACCGGGTGCCGGCTCGGCGCGGCCCGCTGCCCGACGCGATCGGCAACGAGCTGCGCCGGCTCACCGGCACGATCGTCCCGCGCGACGCCTGGCGACCCGACCAGGTGCCCGACCACCTGCGGGTCAACTTCCGCGTCGTCGACGAGAACGAGAAGGTGCTGGGGGAGGGGCGCGACCTCGAGGTGCTGCGCCGCTCGCTCGCGCCCAAGGTGCAGCAGACGATCTCCAAGGCCGCCGGCGACATCGAGCGCCGCGGCATCACCACCAACGACTTCGGGCAGCTGCCGCGCCGGGTCCGCCAGATGCGCGGCGGCTACGAGGTCAACGTCTTCCCGGCGCTGGTCGACGAGGGTGAGAGCGTCGCGATCAAGGTCTTCGAGTCCGAGGCCGAGCAGCGGACGGCCATGGTCGCGGGCACGCGCAAGCTGCTCCTGCTGACCCTGCCGCCGGCCGCGCGCTACCTGCAGGGCCGGCTCGACAACAAGGCCAAACTCGAGCTCTCACGCGGCAACCCGTATCGGTCGATCGCGGATCTGCTCGACGACTGTGCCGGCGCGGCGGTCGACAAGCTGGTCACCGACGCGGGCGGCCCGGTGTGGTCGTCGATCGAGTTCGCCTCGCTGCGTGACGCCGTACGGCAGGATCTGGTCGACGCCGTGGCGAACGTGGTCACGCAGGTGCGGCAGGTGCTGGCGACCGCGTACGACATCGACCAGCGGCTCGGCTCGACCCGCAACCCGGCCCTGGTGGCCGCCCTGGCCGACATCCGGCAGCAGCTCAAGGGTCTGGTGCACGCCGGGTTCGTGACCGAGACGGGCTGGCGGCAGCTGCACCACCTGCCCCGCTACCTGCGCGGCATCGTCTACCGGCTCGACCGGCTGGGTGGCAACCTGGCCCGCGACCGGCAGCTGATGGCCCAGCTCCACGAGATCGAGACGGAGTATCGGGAGCTCAGGTCGGAGCTGCCGGCCGGCACGGAAGGCCTGAGCGAGATCCGGTGGATGATCGAGGAATTGCGGATCAACCTCTTCGCCCAATCGTTGGGTACCGCCTATCCGATATCGGACAAACGGATCTTCAAGGCGATGGACCAGCTCCCGGCGTAGCACGCTCGTTGAGGCTCGGGTGCCGTTCGGTTACCCCCCTCGCGTGGGGCTCCGGCAGGCCCTAGCGTTCTCGCCATGACGAACGAATTCCTCGCCTTCGCCCCGATTTCTCCGCTCGTTCCGGCCTCCCCGGCGACCGGCCTGCTGGACGAGATGATGGCGCGTGTGGGCGTCGACGGAATCGTCGCCGCGCTCGCCGACCCGGGGCTGCTGGCCCTGGTCGACCAGCACACCGCCGCGGTCCGCGACGCCCTCGAGTCGGCCGGCCGCGACGCCGACGCCGAGGGCCTGGCCGGCTACGCCCGCGCGATCGTGGCCGGCGCCCGCCGGATGGGCGTCACGCTGCCGTCGCCGGGCGAGGCGCCCGCGGCGCCGGCCGAGTGGCAGGCCGCCGACTGGCACCTGCTGCGCCTGGTCGCGGTGTGCGCGATCGCCGAGGAGAATGCCGTTCTCTGACCTGGCTCGAGCTGACGGCCCGCTTCGGCGGGCCGTTTCTCGTCGGTGCCCCGCGGTGCGTGCCCCGCCCGTGCGTGCCGCCGCCGAGCGTCCGTCGCCCGCTCTGGCCCACGCCCATTCCGGCCCACGCTCGCTCTGGCCCACGCCTGTTCTGGCCCGCGCCCGTTCCCGCCCTGTCGTTCGTGTCCTTCGTCCGGGCTCGGTCGTTCGTCTCGGGGAACGCCCCGAAACGCCGATACGGTAGATTTGCCGCAAAACGGTCGATACGGGATGGTGGGCTGATGAAGCTCGCTCTCGCGCTCGCCGCTGTTGCCGGTCTGACGCTCCCGGCGGCGCCCGCCCTGGCCGCCGCCACCCCTGACGACCTCCCGCCGTCCGCGACCGCCGCGGCCGATGACGCGGCGGTCGATGACGACTCGGCCTTCGCCGCCGACGACGCTCCGGCCTTCTCGGACGACGACGCTCCGGCCGACGCCGACGCCGACGCCGACGCCGACGCCACCGATGCCACCGCCGACGCCACGGATGCCGCCGACGCCGACGCCACGGATGCCGCCGACGCCGACGACGCGCCTGTCCTGGCCGCGGCCGCGCCCGTTCAGGCCGCCGCTCCCACTGCCGGGCAGCTCGTCGCCAAGTGGACGTTCGACGCCGGCGCCGTCAACGGCCGCGTCGCCGACACCACCGGCCGCGGTCCCGCGCTCACCACCCGTACGGCCGACTCGGGCGCCGTCCGCTACGACACCGCCACCCCGAGCGGTCGCTACGTGACGTTCCCGGCGGCCTGCGCGACCACGGCCCGCACCTGCCCGCGCGCCCTGTTCGAGACGGCCAGCGTGCCCAACCTGAACCCCGGCACCCGGGCGTTCCGCTGGTCGGCCCGCCTGCAGCTGACCAAGGCCCAGATCGTCGGGTCGGCCAACATCATGCAGAAGGGCGTGGCCAAGGCGTCCAGCCAGTGGAAGATGCAGGTCGGCAAGACCAACGGCAAGGCGCAGTGCGCGGTCGTCGGCGCCGGCTCCCCGCAGGTCTACATCGCCCGCTCGTCGGCCACCGTCGCCGACGGCCAGTGGCACAAGGTGCTCTGCCAGCGCAGCGGCACGACCCTGTCGGTGTTCGTCGACGACCAGCCCGCCGGTCAGACCACCATCCCGGCCAGCCTGTCGATCAGCAACACCCTGCCGCTGCGGGTGGGCGGCCCCAACTTCAACACCAAGACCGACATGTACCACGGCCGGCTCGACGACGTGTACGCCGAGCTCGGGTAGTTACCTCCAGGTGCCCTGGGCTCGGAAAAGTGCATTCTTCCGGGTCCGGGGCATCGCCCGTACGGTCGTCGTATGACAGTCACGTTGATCGACCCGCCGGGCCTGCCGCAGATCCCGATCTACCGTCAGGTCTCGGTGGCCACCGGCACCCGCCTGATCCACGTCGCCGGTCAGGTCGCGTGGGACGGCGGGGATTTCGCCACGCAGGTCGAGCAGGCCTACCTCAATGTCGGCACCGCTCTGGCCGCCGCCGGGGCCACCTTCGACGACGTGGTGAAGCTGACCGCCCATGTCGTCGACTGGAAGCCCGGCCTGATGCCGGAACTGCTCGACGGCATCGCCCGCGCCTCGGCCCGGCTGGGCGTCACGATCGCCGCGCCCGCGTCGCTGTTCGGCATCGTGGCCCTCGACGTGCCCGAGCACCTGGTCGAGGTCGAAGCGGTGGCCGTGCTCGACTAGAACCTCTTGCGGGCGGCCTCGATGTGGCCCAGGTAGGTCTGGGTCCAGTCGCACATCCCGTCGACCACCTTGCGCAGGGCCTGGCCGGCCTCGGTGAGCGAGTAGTCGACGCTGGGCGGGACCGTGGGGTGCACGGTCCGCTCGACCAGTCCGTTGCGTTCCAGCGTCCGCAGATTCTGGGTCAGCACCTTGTGGCTGATCCCGCCGACCTCGCGGCGCAGTTCGTTGAAGCGCATCGTGCGCAGCCCGAGAAACTCGATGATCAGCAGCGACCACTTGTTGGCCACGTCGGAGAAGATCTCCCGCGCCAGCGAGTCGGCCCGCGCCAGGTCGGCCTCGGGTGGCAGCGCACCGATCTCGTCCCTGGTCCCCACGGGGTCGATCTTCTCCTACCGGTGCGGGCCGCCCCGACGGAGGGCGGCTTTCTGGTGGCCGCCGCCCCGACGGAGGGCGGCTTCCGCCGGTCGTCTGAGCCCCACCCGACGAGGGCCTGAGACTTTGCGGCGGACGGCAAAGGGAAAGGGCGCCCGGTAGCCGGGCGCCCTTTCCGTGCTGATGGTGGCCTAGCTGCGGCGGAACGCGTAGGAGCGACCGCCCCCGGCGCCGGCGGCGCGGCCCGCGTGGGCCCGCTCGGAGCGTTGCCGGGCTGCCTGCCGCTCGTCGGTGGCGCCGTGGTGCTTGGCGCCGGCGGCGGGCTTGCGGTTGGCCTCGGCGGAGTCGCCCGCCAGGCCGGGGAGCGACGGCATGTCGTCCGGGGTGAGCTGAACCTTGAAACGTTGACCAGGCATACGGACCTCCTGCGGTGGAGCCGGCCGATGATCGGGGTGCGGGTGTGCTCCGGGTGGCCGGCACGATGGTGGCTCCACGACGGACGGATCACGCCGGAGCACCCGGAACCGAGCACAGAAACGGGCCGGATCATCAAGGGATGATGCGGGCCGGAGCATCAGGAGATCATGCGGACGAGGCTAATCGGGCCCCGCCCGCGGCGCTACTGATTTAAAAGCCGCATCCCGGCCGTCAGCATCGCCGTGGCCCTGGGGTAGTCGCGCAGCTGGGCCTGAACCGTCTCCAGGCCGACGCGCAGCGCCACCGTGGGCACGCCCCGGGCCTGCAGCACCTGATGGGTCCAGGTCACGAAGTCGGTGAAGATCGCGGTCTCGCTCACGTAGAGCGCCGCCGCCAGGAAGTCGACGATGTGCGCCATGTCCTCGGCCGTCGAGTCGAGCTGGCGCTGGTTGTAGGTGCGCATCGCGGGATACGCGTCGGTGAGCCGCTGTATGGCCGTGTCGATCAGCTGGGGGCGGTGCCGCACCACGTACGTGTATTCGTCGTCGCCCAGGAACGCCGAGAGCTGCGGGTCCTGGTTGTGCGGGGGCCAGTTGCGGGCCAGCCGCCGTACGGCCTCCTCGGCGCCCGCGGCCCACGCGTCGGCGCCCAGGTGCTGCGCGTACCGCCCGCCGGGCCCGAAACCCCGCCCGCCCGCGATGACCGGGATGCCGGCCGCCTTGCAGGCAGTGATGGCGGCGTGCGCCCGCGGCAGCCGGGTCGCGATCATGCAGCTCAGCGCGACCACGTCGGGCCCGGTCTGGTGCAGGTGGCTGATCAGGTGCGGCCCGGGCACGTTGGCGCCCAGGAAGTCGACCCGCCAGCCGTCCAGCCGCAGCATCTCGGCCAGCATGCGGGTCGGCAGCGCGTGCCATTCGCCGTCGACGCAGGCGATCGTCACCCGGCCGCGGGTGGGGCGCACGTTCGTGCGGGCGGCCAGCGCGGCGAGGGCCCGGTCGCTGATCGCGGTGGCCGCGTGTTCGCGCGCGACGGTCCATTCGTTGACCGCCCACAGCTCACCGACCCGGATCTGGGCGGCGCCGATCAGGTCGACGATGACGCGCTGGGGAGCGGCGCCGCCGTCGAGCAGCTCGTTGACGATCTCGACGGCACCGTATTCGTCGCCCTGGCCGATCAGGTCGAGGAACTCGTCGTGCAGGCCGGGGTCGTCGAGCGAGCGGCGCGAGGCAACGCTCACGACCGGGCCCGCGCGCGCCGCTCGGTGCGGCGGGCGTCGATCGCGAACGGCGACGCGTTGCGGGCGCCGTTGCGCAGGCTGAGCTGGGTGCGGGCGGGGGCGCGGACGGCCAGCATGGCGATGTCGTCCCGGGTGCCGCCGTGCACCCAGTCGCTGACCAGCTGCCGGACGCGTTCGACGGTGGCCACGGCGGGCAGCCCGCGGCACTCGGCCAGCGCCTCGCGCAACCGGGCCTCGCCGAACTGCTCGTTCCCGCCCGGGCCGCCCCGGGCCTCGGTCAGGCCGTCGCTGTAGAGCAGGCACAACTCGCCCGCCGCAAGCTCGACGTCGGCCGGATTGACCACCGTACGCGGGACCGCGCCGATCAGAGTGCCGCTGACCGGCACCTCCTCGACGCTGCCGTCGCTGCGCAGCACGAGCGGCGGCGGATGCCCGCCCGTGGCCAGCGAGAGCTTGACCCGGCCGTGCTCGGCCCGGCTGACCGAGCCCACGACCAGGGTGACGAACCGGTGCTGGCGGCCGGAGTCGAGCAGCGCCTTGTTGAGCACGCGCAGCATCTCGACCGGCGGCGCCTCGACCAGGCGCAACGCGCGCAGCGTCTGGCGCACCTTGCCGGTCAGCACGGCCGCCTCGGGGCCCTTGCCGCACACGTCGCCGAGCGCGATCACCGTGTCGGGGCTCTTGTCGGTCGGGCCGAACACGTCGTAGAAGTCGCCGCCGATGCGCAGCGCCTCACGGGCCGCCTGGTAGGAGCCGACCAGCTCGATGCCCTCGGGCTGCACCAGCTCGGGCGGCAGCAGGTCGGCCTGCAGCACCGCGGTGGTGTCGACCTGCTCGCGGTAGAGCAGCGCGGCCGAGATGGCGGCGCCGGCCCGGGCCGCGAAGATGCGGGCCAGGATCTCGTCCTCGGGGCTGAACGTGGCGTCGTCGCCCCGGCGGGCCAGGATCAGCGCGCCGGCCGGCTCGGCGTTGCCGGGCAGGGGAGTGACCAGCAGCGCCCCGATCGGGCCGAAGCTGCCGGGCAGCAGCCACTCGGGCGCCTGGGACGCGTCGAGCCATTTGCTGGGGATGGGCGGGAACCCGCCGAGCGCCTCGATCAGGCCGGGCACCTGGCTCAGTGACTGCTCGCGGAGCGTGCCCTCCTCCATCATGCCGCCTGCTACGAGCCGCACCCACTGGGACTGGCGGCGGTCGATCGGCAGCACCACCATGGCCGCGTCGGCCAGGTGCGCCACCGCCAGCTCGGCGGTGATCCGCTGGCAGCGGCCCTGGTGCAGCGACGACGACAGGCGGCGGCCGGCCTCGGCCAGGAACGCCGTGCGGGCGCGCTCGGCCCGCAACGCGTCGGCCCGGGCCACCTCGTCGGAGCGATCGCGCAGATACCACCCGTAGTGGGCGGGGCCCAGCGGGCGCCGCTGGCCCTGCAAGTGGCGGCCGTCGTGGACGTCGGTGAAGGAGTCGTCACCGGCGGCCAGGGCGGCGGCCAGGCCGGGCAGCGGCCCGGCCAGCGGGGACATGCCCGCGGTGAGGGCCGGAACCAGGGCCTGGGCCGCGGCGTTGACCATCAGGACGGTGTCGTCGGCGGAGTCGCACAGCAGCACCGCCTCGCTGGCGGCGTCGAGTGCGGCGCGGAGCAGAGCGGGCGCGGGCCCGCCGGTCAGCCTTTCGCCGGCTGCTGCCGACGATTGCGCTGTCATGGTCCCTCCTGACTCTCCCCGCCGAATACGATCTATGCACAGCCTACGTGCATATTGGCGCCGCGGCCGTGCCGAGGTCCGGGCGCGGACGTCTCAGCCGGCCAGGTCGACCACGATCGGGGCGTGATCGCTGGGGCCTTTGCCCTTGCGCGCCTCGCGGTCCACCACCGCGTCTGTCACCCGGTCGGCCACGGCCCCCGAGGCGTACACGAGGTCGATGCGCATCCCCAGGTTCTTGTGAAACATGCCGGCCCGGTAATCCCAATAGGTGAACGGGCGGTCACCCTTGAGAGGCCGGGCCACGATGTCGCGCAGCCCGACGCCGCGTAATCCGGACAGGGCCTCCCGCTCGGGCGCAGTCACGTGGGTGGAGCCGACGAAGACTTTCGGGTCCCAGACGTCGTCATCAGTGGGCGCGACGTTGAAATCGCCGGCCACCACGAGCGGCGCGGCGTCGATGTCGGCGGCGAGAGCACCGCGCAATGCGGACAGCCAGGAAAGCTTGTACGTGTAGTGCGGGTCGTCGGGGGTGCGGCCGTTCGGCACGTAGATCGAATAGAACCGGATACCGCCGGCCAGGGCGCTGATCGCGCGTGCTTCCGGGTCGGGAAAGCCGGGCTCGCCCGCGAAACCCTTGCGCACGTCGTCGAGCCCCACTCGCGAGAGCAGGGCGACCCCGTTCCAACGGCCCTGTCCGTACGCGGCCACGTCGTACCCGAGATCGGCGACCTCAGCGGTGGGGAAGCCGTCCTCGGCGACCTTGGTCTCCTGCAGGCACAGCAGGTCGGGCTGGGTGGTGTCGAGCCACTCCAGAAGGCGCGGCAGGCGGGCCTTGACCGAGTTGACGTTCCACGTGGCGAAGCGCATCCTCCCAGCCTGCTACATCGGGCCTCGGTGCGCTGCCTGCGAGCCCGCTCAGAAACGGCGCGTCGCGCGGGTGGCGGCCAGCAGGGCCAGGCCCAGGCCCGCCATGAGGACGAGAAGCACCGCGACCAGCCAGACCACAGCTCCGTCGGAGCCGACCAGCGTCGCCATGCTCGCTCCCTTCCATCTGACAGAATAAACCGAGTGTGATCCGCGTTACCGCCGGACCCGTCAGCGAATAATGCCCGAGTCACGCACGCGATGCCAGTCGTGGTGGCAGGTTTGTCAGCATGCGAGTGGACGTGACGCCGGCCCTGCCCGACAGCCTCCTCGACGCGGCCTGGGAGTTCTACCGTGACACGTTCGACGAGCTGCGGGTCCTCGCGGTCAACCGGCACATGCTCTACCGCCACGAGTTCGACGAGCTCATGGCGGACAAGCGCAACGACAAGTTCTTCGTACGGGATGACGAAGGCGTCACCGGGCTCGCCGTGATGACCAGCGACCTGCACGCCGCCCCGTTGATCTCACCCGACTACTTCCGGCACCACTGGCCCGACCTGTACGCCGAGAACCGCCTGTTCTTCGTGCACTTCGTGGGTGTCCGTCCCGGCGGCCGGGGCCGCGGCGTCTTCATCAAGCTGCTGCGGGAGATGTACAAACCGATCGAGGCGGCCGACGGCCTGGTCTTCATCGACGTCTGCACCTACAACGAGGACGTGCACCAGCTGCCCGAAATGATCGGCAAGGTCCTCGACCGGATCGCCGGTTACGCCGTTTCCACCCGCATCGATTCCCAGTCCTTCTGGATGTACGAGTTCCCGAAGGCCCGCGCCGACGCCTGAGGTCAGTCGCGGCGGTTGCGGCCGGCCAGGGCGACGGCCGGCCCGGTGGCGTGCCAGTGCCGCGCGAATTCGGCCGGTGGCACCGCCGGCCCCCACAGCCATCCCTGCCCCCGCGTCACGCCGACCGCGGCCAGGGCGTCCCGCTGCAGCCGGGTCTCCACCCCCTCGGCGATCACCGTGTGCCCCAGCGCGCGGCTCATCGCGACCACGGCCCGCACGATCTCGTCGTCCTCGCGGCTCGACCCCAGGCCGGCCACGAACGAGCGGTCGATCTTGATGCCGGTGACCGGGAACCGGCGCAGGTGACCCAGCGGCGAGTACCCGGTGCCGAAGTCGTCGATCAGCACGTGGCAGCCCAGTTCGCGCAGCTCGAAGAGGACCCGGCCGGCCGCGTCGACCGGCACCGGCTCGCTGATCTCGAACGCCACGCAGCGCGCCGGCACCCCGTACCGGAGCAACTCGGCCGAGACCGTCGAGGGCAGGTGCGGGTCGGTGAGCTGATGGCCGGAAACGTTGATCGACAGGTGGAAGGCGTCGTCCACGGTGCCGTCGGCCCGCCACGTGCCGAGCATGCGCAAAGCCTCCTGGCGTACCCGGTCGCCGACCGCCCCGATCAGCCCGGCCTCCTCGGCGATCGGGATGAACGTGGCCGGCGGGATCGGCCCGCGCTCGGGATGCACCCAGCGTGCCAGTGCCTCGGCGCCCACCGGCACGCCCGTCGCCAGGTCGACGACCGGCTGGTAGGCCACGTTGAGCTGCCCGTCGCCGAGGGCCCGGCGCAGCGCCTCTTCGAGGTCGATCCGTTCGGGGGCGACAGTGCGGTCCGGGTCTTCGGCCGCGTCATGCCTCAGCGCGGCCGTCACCGCGCGGATCAGGAGCGGCACGACGATCACCGCCCCGGCCACCGCTGTCTCCCGCTGCGCCCAGGTCACCTCGCCGAGCACCAGCAGCACGCCGGTCAGCAACGTCGGCGTGGCCGCGAGACCCGCCAACGCGAACGGTTTCCACTCGGTCATCACTGCTCAGTTCGGTGTTTACCGCCCGCGACTGAGCGACAGCCGCCCCTACGGGATGAGCACCCGGCTCGGCTCTCTTTCCCGGTCGGGCGCCGGGCGTTGACCGGGCACCGGGCTGCCGTGGGCGAACAGCGTCGGGCTGGCGGCGCGCCGCAGCACGGTCCGCGCGACCGAGCCCAGCAGGCCCGCGTGATGGGCGCCGCGTGGCCCGAGCACGGTGACCCGGGCCCGGCTCGAGGCGCGGACCAGGGTGGGGCCGGCGGCGCCGGTGAGCAGCTTCGTCGTGAAATCGGTGAGTTCGGGAACGGCGGCCACCGCGCGGGCCAGGACCTCGCGGCCGGCGTCCTCGCCGCCGGGCCGCTCGACCACGTGGGCCACCAGCACCGGCACGTTGCGGCGGGCGCCCTCGCCGGCCGCTGTGCGCAGGCCCAGCAGGGAGCACTCGGACCCGTCGACCGCGGCCAGGATCGGACCGGCCTGCGGGCGCGGCCCGCGCGCGACCAGCACCGGGCACCAGGCCCGGGCCACCGTCTGCACCAGCACTGAGCCGGAGGGCAGCCACGGCGTGGTGGCCAGGTCGTCGTCGCCCAGCACGAGCATCTCGGCGGTGCGGCCCAGGCGCAGCAGCACCCGGTCGGGCACGCCGTCGACGAGTTGTCCCGTCACCCGCACCCCGGGTGTGGAACGCTGGGCAGTGGCCACCGCCTCGTCCACGATCTGCGTCGCAGCCCCGCGGGCCCGGGCGTGTGACCAGGTGAAGACGTGCACGATTCGTAGCTCACGGTCACGCGAGACGGCTTCGCGGGCGGCGAGCCGCACCGCGGCGAGCCCCGCCGCCGTGCCGGTCACACCTACGACAACTGGAGACGGACTCGGATCGGGCATCGTTGGCACCTCCGCGTTCGACTACAACCATTATCTATACAAGTCCGCCACTCTTCGTGATCAATCCCTCAGCCGGGAGCCGCCTGATGACCCATTCAGGTTGAGGGTTTACGGTGAACTACACAATTTTTGAGACATCTGCCGGTGAAGTGAGGGAAATACATGACGGATGTCAAGCTCGACCACCCCGGCGGCCAGCTGTCGATGCCGGTGCGCGAAGCGGTCGAGGGCCCGGGCGGCATCGACGTCAGTGCCCTCCTCAAGGAGACCGGCTTCGTCACCCTGGACCAAGGCTTCGTCAACACCGCCTCCACGACGTCGACCATCACCTACATCGACGGTGACGCCGGAATCCTCCGCTACCGCGGATACCCGATCGAGCAGCTGGCCGAGAAGTCGTCGTTCCTCGAGGTCTCGTACCTGCTGATGCACGACGCCCTGCCGACGCAGCAGCAGCTGAAGGAGTTCGGCGACCGCATCCGGGTGCACACGCTCCTGCAGGAGGAGATGCGCACCTTCTTCTCCGGGTTCCCGCGCGACGCCCACCCCATGGCGGTGCTGTCCTCGGCCGTCACCGCGCTGTCGACCTTCTACCAGGACGCGCTCGACCCGCTCGACCCCGAGCAGGTGGAGATCTCCGGCATCCGTCTGATGGCGAAGCTTCCGACCATCGCGGCGTACGCCTACAAGAAGTCCATCGGGCACCCGCTGCCGTATCCGGACAACACGCTGGATTACGTCGACAACTTCCTGCGGATGACGTTCGGCCTGCCCACCGTGCAGTACGACATCGACCCCAAGATCGCCAAGATCCTGGACATGCTGTTCATCCTGCACGCCGACCACGAGCAGAACTGCTCGACCTCGACCGTACGGCTGGTCGGCTCGGCGCAGGCCAACCTGTTCGCGTCGGTCTCGGCCGGCATCAACGCGCTCTCCGGCCCGCTGCACGGCGGCGCCAACGCGGCGGTGCTCGACATGCTCGAGCAGATCCGCAAGGACGGCGGCGACGTCGCCTCGTTCGTCACGCGAGTGAAGAACAAGGAAAAGGGCGTCAAGCTCATGGGCTTCGGCCACCGGGTCTACAAGAACTACGACCCGCGGGCGGCCATCGTCAAGAAGGCCGCGCAGGACATGCTGGCCACGCTCGACAAGCCCGACCCGCTGCTCGAGCTCGCCTTCCAGCTCGAGGAGATCGCGCTCAACGACGACTACTTCGTCTCGCGCAAGCTGTATCCGAACGTGGACTTCTACACGGGCCTCATCTACAAGGCGATGGGTTTCCCGACCAAGATGTTCACGGTTCTCTTCGCGCTCGGCCGCCTGCCCGGCTGGATCGCGCAGTGGACCGAGATGATGAACGACCCGGCCAACAAGATCGGCCGGCCGCGGCAGCTCTACACGGGCGCCGCGGAGCGCGAGTTCGTCGCTATCGACAAGCGCTGACCGTACGGAATCTTGATGTGACGCCCCGCCGGATATCCGGCGGGGCGTTTTCGTAACATCGGGGCATGGAGACGTTGGAGTTTCAGGCCGAAGCCCGGCAGCTGCTGCAGTTGATGGTCCACTCGATCTACTCGAACAAGGACATCTTCCTCCGCGAGCTGATCTCGAACGCCTCGGACGCGCTGGACAAGCTGCGCCTGGCCACCCTGCAGGACGGGCTCGAGGCCGACGCCACCGACCTGCACATCGAGCTGGCCGCCGACAAGGAGGCGCGCACGCTGACGGTGCGCGACAACGGCATCGGCATGACCCGCGACGAGGTCGTCGAGCTGATCGGCACGATCGCCAAGTCGGGCACGGCCGAGCTGCTGGCCAAGCTGCGTGAGGCGAAGGAGAGCCCGGAGCTGATCGGGCAGTTCGGTGTCGGGTTCTACTCGACGTTCATGGTGGCCGAGAAGGTCGAGCTGGTGACGCGCAAGGCCGGCACCGAGGGGCACGGCACCCGCTGGGAGTCCGGCGGCGAGGGCACGTTCACGATCGACGACGCCCCGGACGCGCCGGTCGGCACGACCGTCACCGTCCACCTGCGTCCCTCCGACGAGGAGGACGCGCTCTACGACTACACCGACGACTGGAAGATCCGGGAGATCGTCAAGAAGTACTCGGACTTCATCGCGTTCCCCATCAAGATGGGCGACGACACGCTCAACTCGATGAAGGCGCTGTGGGCGCGGCCCCGGTCCGAGGTGTCCGACGAGGAATACCACGAGTTCTACAAGCACATCAGCCACGACTGGTCCGAGCCGCTCGAGATCATCAACATGAAGGCCGAGGGCACGTTCGAGTACGAGGCGCTGCTCTTCCTGCCGTCGCGGGCCCCGCACGACCTGTTCCAGCGCGACTCCCGGCACGGCCTGCAGCTCTACGTCAAGCGTGTCTTCATCATGGACGACAGCCGCGAGCTGATCCCCGACTACCTGCGCTTCGTCAAGGGCGTGGTCGACGCGGCCGACCTGTCGCTGAACATCTCGCGCGAGATCCTGCAGCAGGACAGGCACATCCAGATGATCCGCCGCCGGCTGGTCAAGAAGGTGCTGTCGACCATCAAGGACCTGCTCAACAACAACCCGGAGAAGTACGCGACGTTCTGGCGCGAGTTCGGCCGGGCGGTCAAGGAGGGTCTGCTCAACGACCAGGACAACCAGAAGGCGATCCTGGACGTGGCCACGTTCTCGTCCACGGCGGGCACCGAGCCGACCACCCTCGCCGCCTACATCGAGCGGATGAAGGAGGGCCAGGAGGAGATCTACTTCCTGACCGGTGACAGCCGCTCCCAGGTGGAGAACTCGCCCCACATGGAGGCCTTCCAGCAGCAGGGGTATGAAGTTCTCATCCTCACCGACCCGGTCGACGAGATCTGGGTCGAGGCCGTCCCCGACTACGACGGCAAGAAGCTGCAGTCCATCGCGCGCGGCTCGGTCGACCTGCCCAAGGACAAGGAGGAGCCGGAGCCCGAAGGCGACTTCGCGCCGCTGCTGACCTTCCTCAAGGACCAGCTGACCGAGCAGATCAAGGACGTCCGCCTCTCGCACCGCCTCATCAGCTCGCCCGCGTGCCTGGTCAGCGACACCGACGACATCACGCCCGCGCTCGAGAAGATGTATCGCGCGATGGGGCAGGAGGGCCCGCGGGTCAAGCGGATCCTCGAGCTCAACCCGGGCCACCCGCTGGTCAGCGGTCTGCGTACGGCGTTCGAGGAGCGGGCCGACGACCCGGCGCTGCCGGAGACGGCCGAGCTGCTCTACGGCACGGCCCTGCTGGCCGAGGGCGGCGACCTGGAGGACCCGGCGCGCTTCGCCAAACTGCTGGCCGAGCGCCTGGCCAAGACGGTCTAGAGCTCGTTCAACCAGCTGCGAGGGCCGGGGTGCCGCACGCGCACCCCGGCCACCCGGATCGCCTCGGTGATCGCGTCGCGCACGGGCTGGCCGGCGTGCAACGAGAACGCCAGGGCGCCGTGGAAGGCGTCGCCGGCGCCCGCGGTGTCGGCCGCCTCGACGGGCGGGACTTCGATCCGGTCGGTGCGGCCGCCGCGGGTCCAGAGCACCGGGCCCGGGCCGTGGGTGACGATCACGTCGGGGGCGGTGAGAGCCGCGGGGGATCGGAAGGCGGCCGAGCAGGCGACCACGTCGGCGTGCGGCAGGATGTCGGCGAAGACGGGCCGCCATGTCCCGGCGTCGACCACCAGCCGTCGCGCGGCCCGGGCGGCGGCCACGGCGAGCCCGGGATGATGCCCGTCGACGAGGGTCAGCTCCGCCTCGGGCAGACCTTCCTCCGGTACGGGGAACGACCGGTCACCGGCGTTGCGGCTGACGATCGTGCGCTCGCCCGTGCCGTCGGCCACGATCACGGTCGAGACCGGCGGCAACTCCTCCGAACCGTGGGCCGCGTCGACGAGCCGTACAGCATGGGCCTCCAGGTCTTTGCGGATGAGGTCGCCCAGCGGATGCGCGCCGATCGCCGTGACCAGGGTGACGGGCGCGCCCAGGGCAGCCGCCGTGATCGCGGCATTCAGGGCCGGCCCGCCCGCGGCGACCTCGGCCGACCGGGCCTGCGCCTTCTCGTCCACGCCGGGCACCCGCTCGACCCGATAGACGAGGTCGACGGTGGCCAGTCCGACGCAGAGGATCATTGCGCGACCGAGCGTACCGCCTCCCGGATCGCGGTCGCCCCGGCCACCGCGAGCGCCGCGGCGCCCCGGACCGTCGCCGCGACCAACTGGTGCTCGGGTGGCACGCGCTCGATGATGGCCTGCCACTGCGCGGGGGTCAGCGGGAACGGGTTGCTGCCGCCGGCCATGCGCAGGATGAGCGCGTCGCGGAAACGCTCGTCGTTCTTGAGCGTTTCGCGCGTGATCGGCCGGCTCGCGAACTCGCGCGTGAAGTGGACACCGATCACCGAGTCGTGCGGGGCGTCGACGATCGTGCCGACCGCGGCCACGCCCCCGCCGCGGCCGCTGTGCCACAGGGCTACGTCGTCGCCGGCCGTGATCAGCTCGCGGTAGCGGCGAACCGTCCAGTCGCCACTGCCGCACACGCCGCGGGCCGGATTGTGCTGGAGAAGCCAGTGCGCCATCTGATCAGTCTCGTCAGCCGGGGGCGGTCAGGTCGCCAGTTCGCGCACGAATACCCCGATGTTGCGGAAGACCTCGGCGATGCCGTCGCCGATGCCTTGCGCGATCTCCGAGGCCGGGCCGGGGTTCGTGCCGATGTAGAAGATGATGAGAACGAGCACGATCCAGCCGAGGGCTTTCTTCATCAGATCGGCTCCTTCCGCGACCGGGCGTGTGCCTACATGATCGTGGCACGTCGGCGCACGCGTTTCGCGCACCTTCACCCGCGCGGCGCGAACAACGCTTGCGCATTCGACCAGCAGACGGCATTCAGCCACTCATCGCCCAGGTCCAACCGGACCAGCGCATCGATCTGGTGCTCGTACGGATACGGAATGTTGGGGAAGTCGCTGCCCAGCAGCACCTTGCCGGCCAGCCCCAGATCGCGCAGCCGCGGTCTCAGATCGCGCGGGAACGGCGCCATCTGCTCGAAGAAGTCGGTGAAGGCCATCGTGGTGTCCAGCCGGACCTGCTCGTAACGCTCGGCCAGGTCGAGAAAACCCGCATATTCGGGCGCCCCGGCGTGCGCGATGATGACCGGCAGCCGCGGATGCCTGCGCAGCACGTCGCCGATCGGGCCGGGCCCGGTGAACCCGGCGGCCACCGGCCCCGACCCGGCGTGCACGACCACCGGCGCGCCCGCCTCGGCCAGCAGCCCCCACACCTCGTCGAGCTCGGGCAGCCGGGGGTCGAACCCGCCGACCTGCAGATGCACCTTCCAGATGCGCGCCCCACGATCAAGAGCCTCCTGCGCGTACGCCGTAGCGCCCGGCTCCGGGAAGAAGGTGGCACTGGGCAGGCAGCCCGGGGTGCGCGCGGCGAACGCGAGCGTCCAGTCGTTGAGGTCGGCCGCCATGTCCGGCCGATGCGCGTAGGCGAGCGCACTGAACATCCGGACGTTCAACTTCCTGAGCGTTTCCACGCGTTCCTGCTCGGTCCCGCGATACGTGATCGGCCAGGGCCGGCCGATCAGCGGGCCGGCCTGGTCGAAGTGGTCCCACACGCGGCGCTGCATGCGCGGAGGCAGGAAATGCGTGTGCACGTCGGCGAGGCGATCGATCACATCCCCTAGCCTACATCTTGACACCGGCTCTGAAATGACAGCTACTCTCAAATTATGGTTACTTCCACTTCGCGCTGGTACGCGCTGGCCGCCATGGCCCTCAGCACCCTCGCGGTCGGGCTCGACACGACAGTGCTCAGCGTCGCGCTGCCCACCCTGGCCCGCGATCTCGACGCCACCACCGGTGACCTGCAGTGGTTCACCACCGCCTACCTGCTCGTGCTGGCCGCGGCGCTGCTGCCGGCCGGGCTGCTGGGCGACCGCTTCGGCCGCAAACGCCTGCTCATCGGGGCCCTGGTGCTCTTCGGGGCGGCCTCCGTGGCCTGTGCGTACGCGCAGACGTCGGGCCAGCTGATCGCCGCGCGGGCCGTCCTGGGCCTGGGCGCGGCGGTGATCATTCCGCTGTCCGGGGCCGTGCTGACCACCCTGTTCGACAACCGTGAACGGGGCCGGGCCATGTCGATCTGGGTCACCGCGAGCGCGCTCGGCATCCCGCTCGGGCCGCTGCTGGGCGGCTGGCTGCTCGACAACTTCTGGTGGGGTTCGGTCTTCCTGATCAACGTGCCGGTGGTGATCGCCGGGGTGGTCGCGCTGGCCGTGTGGCTGCCCTCGTCGCGTGGCGACTCCACCCGGATCGACATCGCCGGCATGGTGCTGTCGACCGCCGGGCTGGTCGGCATCACGTACGGGATCATCGAAGCCGGCTCGCGGGGCTGGACCGACCCGCGCTCCCTGCTCACCGTCGCGGGCGGCATCGTGCTGCTCGTGGTGTTCGTGCTGTGGCAGCGGCGGGCGGCGTCGCCCCTGGTGGACCTGGCCCTGTTCGGCAACCGGGCCTTCACCGGCGGTGCGGTGCTGGCCACCGTGGCCAGCTTCGCGATGCTCGGGCTGCTGTTCTCACTGCCGCAGCTGTTCTCGGCCGTCGGCGGCCACGACGCGTTCGGGTCCGGGATCCGGCTGCTCCCCGTGATCGGCGGACTGATCGTGGGCGCCCGGGCCGGGGAGAAGCTGGCCACCGCGGTCGGCGCCCGGATGGTGATCGCCGGTGGGCTGCTGGCGATCGCGGTGGCGTCGGTGCTCGGGGCGCAGACGTCGGCTTCGACCGGGTACGGATACATCGCCGTGTGGATCACCCTGACCGGGCTCGGGCTCGGACTGACCATGCCGCCCGCCCTGAACGCGGCGATCGGGGCCCTCACACCGGCCCGGGCCGGGGTCGGCAACGCGCTGCTGCAGGCGTTGCGGCAGGTGGGCGGGGCCGTGGGGGTGGCCGTGCTGGGAACCGTGCTCAACTCGGCCTACCGCTCGCATGTGCCCGGTTCGGCCCCCGCCGCCGCGCGGGAAAGCGTCACCTCGGGCGTGGCGGTGGCCGCGCAGACCGGGGATACCGGGCTGGGGCGATCCGTTCGAGAGGCCTTCGCGTACGGGATGGACCGGTCCCTGCTCGTCGCGGGCGCGCTGGCCCTGGCCGGTGTGGTGCTCGCGCTCGTGCTGATGCCCGCGCGGCCCGCGGAGACGCAGCCGGAGGTTTTGGCAGAATCGCTGGTATGACCTCAGACGCTCGTGCCGCCGCTGCCCCTCCCGCGGCGGCCGGGCTGCGGGAACGCAAGAAAGCCAAGACACGCGCGACGATCCGCGACGTGGCGATGCGACTGTTCACGTCGCAGGGCTACGCGGCGACGACAGTCGAACAGATCGCCGAGGCAGCCGAAGTGTCCCCGAGCACGTTCTTCCGCTACTTCCCGACCAAAGAAGACGTGGTCGTGACCGACGACTACGACCCGCTGATCCTCGAGGCCATCCGGGCCCAGCCGCCCGAGGTGCCAGTCGTCGACGCGGTGCTGTCCGGGATGCGGCAGGTCTTCGAGCACCTCACCGAGGAGGAATGGGAAAGCGAACAGCGCCGGCAGGAGCTCTTCCGCACCGTGCCCGAGCTCCTGGCCCGCCAGCTGCAGGCCACCGTGGCGGCCGTCGACATGCTGACCGGGGTGATCGCCGAACGCCTGGAAGTGTCACCCACCGACTTCGGAGCCCGCGCGCTGGCCGGGGCGTTCGTAGGGGTGTCCCTGACGTTTCTGCCACCGGGGCGCCCGCAGCACTTCGACTCGCACGACTTCGACAACGTCCGTCAGGCCCTGATCGGGCTCCGGACCCACTTGGCGCCGCTGCAGCCCTGAACAACGCCCGGCCGCGCCCGCGCCGTCGCCGGCGGGCCTCGCGCTCGGCCGTCAGCACCCGACCGGTGACCACCGGGCTCGCCCACGGCGCCCTCATCGGCCTCGCGCATCGTGGCCACCAGCTCACCCGCGGCGTCCCGCCCACGCGGCCCCCAGGCGGGGGGCTCCTCCACCGGCAGGACAGCCTCGTCGGGATGACGCGCGGCCGCCCCCTCAGATGACCGCCCTGGCCGCCGCGATCAGCTCCGAAGTCAGCGCCAGCCGCCCGCTTACGGATCAGCAGGGCTGCGGCCAGGCCGAAAGCGCTCTGATGAGCCGGTCGCCGATCAAATCGAGCGGCGGGGACTCGCGACCGAGCTGCCGACCAGCAGGGCCAGCGGAGCGATGACCAGTACGGCCAGCGGAGTGACGACCAGTACGGCCGGCAAAGCGGCGATCAGCACGGCCGGCAAAGCGACGATCAGCACGGCCAGCAGTTCGGCGACGACCTGAGCCACCACGATCTGGACGCCGGGCAACCGCGGCGCCCGCGACTAGCCAACCGGCGAAGGTGGCGGCCGCCGTGCTGAATGGCTCGGTGCACGGAGAGGCGCAGTGAGGCGGCTTGCAGGATGGTGGCGACGGCGGCCTGATACGGGTGACCGAGGCCGGTGACGGGCGAATAGGCCGGCCATGGTGCCGGCAGTCAGGGCTCCGAGGGTCACGCGGGCCGCCGCTGGCGGAAGCGGGCCGCCGCTGGCGGAAGCGGGCCGTGCGGACGGGTGGGCGGGCTGCGCAGCGAAGGTGCGGCCAGGCTGCGCTCGATGATGGTGCGCTGCTCGAAGGCGGTCGGGGTGAGCCGAGGAACGGGCCGCGACGGGTCATCTGGTAGGCCAGCACGCGAAGCTCGGCGGCGGCTACCGGGTCGTGGCCGTGCAGGCCGCTCAGCTCGGTTCCGGCTGCGTGATCAGCACCTCTGCGACGTGGCGCTCGCCTTACGGGCCCGGCCCGGGCCGGCGTCATGCGTGATGGTGCGCGACGGGCCCGACCACGGGGCAGAGCGAGCGGCTTCAGACGCGCCCGGCTTCGGGTCGGGTGGGCGGTGGGGGGTGTGACTGGCTTCGGGTCGGGTGGGCGGTGGGGGGTGTGACTGGCTTCGGGTCGGGTGGGCGGTGGGGGGTGTGACTGGCTTCGGGTTCGGGTGGGCGGTGGGGGTGTGACCGGCTTCGGGTCGGGTGGGCGGTGGGGGACATGACCGGCTCCGGGTTCGGGCGGGCGGTTGAGGACGCGCCCAGCTCCGGGACGGGACGGACTTCGCGCGACGCACCGGAGTGCGGGACGGGTTGGGCTTCGCGGGTCGCGTACCGCTGGGGAGACGAGCGAGCGGCGGCGGAATCGCCTGGCTCCGGGACGAGATGAGGCCAAGGCGGTGAACGAGCCGGACGTCGCGATGCCGGTCCACTCGGTGTGGCCGGTGGCGACCGGACGATCAGCGGGGCGGCCCCCGCCGGCCTGCTGGCCAGGCGAACGCCGCGTCCGCAGGTCAGGCGGCACGGCGGGCGTAGATTGAAAATTACTCGGGTCGGGTAGTCGCGCACGTATGACGTCTGTCGCGGCTGAGGCCATCACCGACGCGGGGACCGGGCAGCTTGTGCTGGCCGCCGTGCTGGGCATCGTAGTTGTGGTCCTGTTGATCGCCTGGGCCAAATGGCATCCGTTCCTGGCCCTGATTCTGGGGTCGGCCACGCTCGGCATCGTCGCGGGGGCGTCGCCGGGCGCCACGATCGACTCGTTCACGGCGGGGCTCGGCAGCACCGTGGGCAACGTCGGGCTGCTGATCGCGCTGGGGTCGATGATCGGGGCGTTGCTGGCCGAGTCGGGCGGGGCCGACGGCATCGTGAACCGGATCGTCACCCGGGTGACCGGGTCGGCGCTGCCGTGGGCGATGGCCGGGGTGGCGGCGCTGATCGGGCTGCCGTTGTTCTTCGAGGTCGGCGTGGTGCTGCTCGTGCCGATCGTGCTGCTGGTGGCCCGGCGTACGGACATCGGGTTGCTGCGGATCGGCATCCCGGCGCTGGCGGGGCTCTCGGTGTTGCACGGTCTGGTGCCGCCGCACCCGGGGCCGCTGGTCGCGATCGCCAACCTCAACGCCGATCTCGGGCTGACTCTGATGTTCGGCCTGATCTGCGCGATCCCGACCGTGATCGTCGCGGGTCCGGTCTTCGGCAATTGGATCGCCAAGCGGGTGCCCCTGCAGGTGCCCGCCCTGAACCTGGCGGGCGGCGAGCAGACGAGCGGCGACCGGGCGGGCAGCGACCGGGCAGGCGACCGGGCTGGGAACCGGGCAGGCGGCCCGGCAGGCGACCGGGCAGGCGACCGGCTGAGCGGCGACAGGACACCCGCCGGTGGGCAGGATTTCGTCGACCGGGACGACGTCGCCAACCCTGGCGGCCGCCCCGACGCCCTGGTCGACGAGCAACTGCCGGCGACGCGGCGCAACCCGGGTTTCTGGCCCGCGGTCCTCACGGTGATGGTGCCGATCGTGCTCATGCTGGCCCGCGCCGTCGGTGAGCTGACGCTGGCCGAGGGCAACAGCGTCCGCGGCGCCCTCGAGGTGATCGGCGAGCCGGTCGTCGCGCTGCTGGCCGGGCTGTTGCTGGCCATGTGGAGTCTGGGCAAGCGGGCCGGGTTCGACCGTCAGCAGACCTCGGCCGTCATCGGCGGGTCGCTGCCCCCGATCGCCGGCATCCTGCTGATCGTGGCCGCGGGCGGCGGCTTCAAACAGGTGCTGGTCGACGCGGGCGTGGGCAACGTGGTGGCCGACGCGGCCCGGGACGCCAACATCAACGCGCTGGTGCTCGGCTTCCTGGTGTCGGTGGGCATCCGCCTCGCCACCGGGTCGGCCACGGTCGCCACGATCACCGCCGCCGGCATCGTGTCACCGCTGGCGGCCACGCTCGACCGGCCGACCGTGGCGCTGCTCGCCCTGGCCATCGGCGCCGGTTCGCTGTTCTTCTCGCACGTCAACGACGCCGGTTTCTGGCTGGTCAAGGAGTATTTCGGGATGACCGTGGGCCAGACCATCAAGACCTGGTCGGTGATGGAGACGATCATCTCGGTGGTCGGGTTCGCCTGCGTGATGCTGCTCAGCCTGGTGGTCTAGCCGGCTCCTGGTCGCAGTGGCCGTCGAGTTTCTGGCCGACCGTCGGGAAGTCGCCGTTCACGTAGGCCACGGGGTCGGGGCGGGCGGCCCCGGCGGCGAGCTCGTCGCTGATTTTCTGCAGGGCGTCGAGCAGGCCGACGTCGCTCACCGCAGCCCGTTCGGCGGCGACCTGGGATGCCATGTCGGCCAGGGTTCGTTGCACGCCGGTGGTGACCTCGTCGCCGGAACCGGTGGCCAGGGTGGCCAGGCGGGAAGCACCGTCGTGGAGGATCTTGTCGGTGGCCGCGCAGACGTATTCCGGCACGCCCGCCGATGCCGTCGGGACCGGCGCGTTGCTGATCGGCACGGGGTGTGAACCGGGTGTGGCATCGACCTGGCAGCCGGCGAGGAGGCCGGCCAGCACGAGCGGCACTGTGGTGAGTCGACGGTGACACATCCCCGACATTTTAGTAGCAATCGATGGACTCACCACCGGTGGAAAGCGCGCAACCCCGTGCCGGGAGCGTAGTTAACGAGCTATGTGCCCAACATCCGAAAAACTAGCCTGACCGTTGCCGTGGCCGGGCTCATGATCACGGCTGGCGGTGTCGCGGTCGCCGAGGTGGTCACGTCGCAGCCGGTGAGGTCCCCGTCGTTCAACGGGCCGGTGTACGCGGTGGCCTACCGCGGCTCCACGGTCTACGTCGGCGGCAACTTCACCAGCGCGATCGTCGGCGGCAAATCAGTGGCGCGCACCCGGCTGGCCGCGCTCGACGCCCGTACGGGAAATCTCCTCGACTGGCAGCCGTCGGCCGACGCCAATGTGCGCGCCCTGGCCGTCGCGGGCGATGTCGTCTACGCGGCCGGCGACTTCGACACCGTCAACGGCACCGCGCGTGACGCGGTGGCCGGGATCGGCGCGACGAACGGGCAGCTGACGCCGATGCGGCACACGGTGGTGGGTCAGCCCAACGCGCTCGCGACCGGCCACGGGAGGCTCTACCTGGGTGGCCGGATCACGTCCGTGAACGGGGTTCCGCGCGGCAACCTGGCGGCGTTCACGCTGGCCACGGGTGCGCTCGACCCGTGGGCCCCGACGACCGACGACGTGGTCAACGCCGTCGCCGTCACACCTCAGCGGGTGTACGTGGGCGGGCGTTTCCACAAGACGAACGGCAAGAGTTCGACGCTGCGACTGTCCGCCGTGGACCCGGCGACCGGAGCGCTCGACACGGCGTTCGGGCCGAAGCCGGTCTCGCAGGTCTTCGCGGTCGCGGCCGACCCGGCGGGCGTCTACGTGGCGCTCGGCGGGCAGGGCGGGCGCGCGGTGGCGTACACGCCGGCCGGGGTGACCCGCTGGACGCGTGTTTTCGACGGCGACGCGCAGGCGGTGGCCGTGCTCGACGGGACGACGTACGTGGGAGGGCATTTCGACAAGGCCTGCACCACCACGAACAACGGCGTCAAGGGCGTCTGCACCGACGGTTCGGTGCCGCGCGGAAAACTGGCCGCCGTCGACGCCCAGGGCAACCTGCTGGAGTGGGCGCCGCAGGCCAACGGCGTGGTCGGCACCCGGCAGATCGCGACCAGCCCGCAGCTCGGCTCGATCAGCGCGGTCGGCGACTTCACCACGGTCAGCGCGATCTCCCGCAAGCGTTACGTGGCCTTCGCCGGTGTGACGCCGAGGGTGGAGAAGGCGTCCGCGGACGGCCCCGTGGCCTCGTACAACTTCGATTCGACGAGCGCCGACGGCACGTTCGACGACGGGTCGGGCCACGGTCACCTGCTGCGCGCGGTCACCCGTGACGGCGGCCGGGTCGCGATGGAGCCGCACGGCGCGGGTCAAGCTCTGACGTTCCCGCCGCGCTGCGCCGGCGACACCTGTCCCAAGCTGGTGCTGCAGGCCACAACGACCCCGGATCTCAACCCGCAGGCCAGACCCTTCCGGTACGGGGCCGGGGTGCGCCTCGCCTCGCCGCCGGCCGGCGCGCGGGGCCCGGACGGGCAGAACATCCTGCAGAAGGGCTACGCGAGCGAAGGCGGCCAGTACAAGCTGCAGGTGGACGGCGTCTCGGGCAAGCCCAGCTGCGCGGTGACCGACCGGAGCGGCGGGACGACGTACGTGGTCCGCAGCCGGAACTCGATCGCCGACGACAAGTGGCACGCCCTGGAGTGCCGCCGCGCCGGCCCCGCATTGACGATCGTGGTCGACGAGCAGGTGCGGGCGACCACCGCGATCCCGGAGTCGCTCACAGTGGACAGTGCCCATCCGTTCAGCCTCGGCGGCAAGGGTGCGGGCCAGGACAACGACCAGTTCCACGGTGCCCTCGACGACGTCTGGATCACCATCGGCTGAGTCCTCACAGGACGGGCCGCCGACGCTGGTCGGCGGCCCTTTCTGCTTTCGGGCGGTCACCCAGTGTTCATGATCGAAGTGGAGAGTTGGCTTTCCCACATGCCACAATCTGGGCCTAATTGAGTGATGACCTCCCGTACGGGTACTGGTAGCGTTGCCCGCCGTCGTCTACGCAGCGTGAGGAGCTGACGAATGGCCAGCTGGATCTTGGTGCCCTGCCTGGTGAAGCTGCGCTCCGAGTTCAACGCGATCGCGCCGAACCGCGACAAGTCGAGCGACGGCTCCGTCGGCGACACGGCACACCAGTCGGGCCAGTCGGATCACAACCCGGACGAGACCGGCAACGTGCCGATCCGCGACGCCGACCGGACCAACGAGGTGCACGCGATCGACGTCGACGTGGATCTGCGGACGCCCGGCCTGAGCATGGAGAAGGTGGTGCAGTTCCTGCTCACCCGCTGCCGGTCCGGGGCCGAGACCCGCCTGCGCTACATCATCTACAACCGGCGGATCTGGTCGGCCGCCAACGGGTGGCGTCAGCAGGCCTACTCCGGGGCCAACCCGCACGATCACCACGCGCACTTCTCATCCTCGTACGAGACGAACCGCGAAGCCTCAGTGGCTTCCTGGCATTTGGAGGACGTTCCCGTGGCACTCACCGCCGACGACAAGAAGTGGATCTCCGCTGAGATCGCCAAGCAGGTGAAGGCGCAGATCGACGACATCTGGGCCTTCAACGTCGGCAAGGCCACCAAGACGCCGACGCAGCGGGCCGACGGCGCGATCGTGACCACCAACCTGCGCACCGGCACGATCGCCAACGACCAGATGCCCAAGCTGTTCGACGCGATCGAGCAGCTCACCTCCGAGGTGGCCCAGCTCAAGGCCCAGGTGACCGCGCGACCTTAAGGGACCGCGACGGCGCCGTCGTTCGGGTCGCCTTCGCCCTCGCCATCGCCGGCCGGCGCCGACGTGACCTCGCCGTCCGGTGGCGGCGGTTCCTCCTCCTCCGGCGGGGCCGAGGTGATCGGCGGCGACGTGGTGGTGCCGGGTTCGGCAGTGTCGGGCGGCGTGGTGGCCGGAGTGCCCTGCGGCGGCGCGGGCTTGGTCGTCGGCCGCTGCGGATTGTCGCGAGTCCGCGTGCCGGCCGGCTTCACGGGCGCGTCACCCGAGCCCACCGTCCCCCGCGCCGACTGCGACGGCGAGACCACACCCGGCGTGCCGTCGTCACCGCCCCGGTCGGGCAGCCACACCGCGAGTGCCGCGATCGCCGCGACCAGCACCAGCGCCCCCGCCCCGGCCAGCACCAGCGTGGCGCGTCTCGGTCCCTCACCCCGTACGGGCTCGGAAAGGGTCTTGGGGGCCGCGGCCGCGGCATAGCGGGGCGCCGCCAGGATCGCGGTCGTGTCGGCACCGCCACCGGACAGCGCCCGGTCGGCCGCCGCGGCCATCGCCGCCCCGCTGGCGAAACGATCCTCCGGCCGCTTGGCCATCGCCCGCACGACCAGGGCGCGCACCGCCGGTGGCACGTCCTCGGGCAGGTCGGGCGGCGGCTCGCTCAGGTGCTGCATGGCGATGGCGATCGGGTTGTCGCCGGTGAACGGCGGATGCCCGGCCAGGCAGTGATAGGCCACCACACCCAGCGCGTACAGGTCGGCGGGCGGCCCGGTGGTCTCCTTCGAAACCTGCTCGGGCGCGATGTACATGGCCGTGCCGACCACCTCGCGGGCCCCGGTCAGCGTCGACGAGCCGGCCGAGCGGGCCACCCCGAAGTCGACCAGCACGACGGTGCCGTCCGGCTTGATGATCAGATTGCTCGGCTTCACGTCGCGGTGCACGATGCCGGCCTCGTGCGCGGCCTCGAGGGCCCGCGCCGCCTGGGCCACCACCGACATGGTCTCGGCCGCGGTCAGCCGGCCCTTCTCGGCGATCCGCTCGTTCAGCGGCTGACCGTCGATGCGGGCCATCACGATGTACGCGTCGGCCCCGCCCGCGGTCTCGCCGAAGTCGTAGACGTCGGCCACCCCGGGGTGGTGCAGCGCGGCCATCGACCGGGCCTCGTGCCGGAAACGCTCCTGGAAGCCGGGGTCGCCGGCCCGGTCGGCGTGCAGCGTCTTGACCGCCACGTCGCGCCCGAGCACGGTGTCGGTGGCCCGCCAGACCTCACCCATGCCGCCGGCCGCGATCCGGTCGTCCAGCCGGTAGCGGTCACCGAGAATCTCACCTGGGGATGGCATGGACCTCCTCTACCCGTACGCCGCCGAGACCATACGCGCAACGACGGTGGTCAACGTCCGGGAACGGGCGCGGAGCTCCGATCGCCCGTGCGGTGGATCGTCTGCCACTGGAGCCGCCGGCCGGTGACCGCGGCGATCGCCGAGCGCAGCAGCACAAGGTGCGGCCGGAGACTCGTCGCCGTGGAGTCGCCGCACAGCCGGCGCCGGGTCGCAAGCCCGTTCGTCGTGGCCGGCACTCAGCGCGGAGCGAAGGGCGCAGGTGGCATTCCTTCTGTCGATCGTCGCTGTTCCCGCGACGTTGTGTTTCTTCGTGGGGGCAGTGACAGGGGTGGTCGCGTTGGGTCTCGCGGAACGCGCCGCGGCCAAGGGCCATGACCGTGGCCGCGGCGGGTCAGGCGGGCTCGTCGTCGAGGAGTTTCTGGATTGCCTCGTGGAGGGTGCGGTCGGAGATGGCCTCGCCCTGGATCTTGATCACCTCGGGGGTGTCCGGGCCGGAGCGAGTGATCGTGAGGGTGCGGCGGCGGTCGCGGTGCAGCCACAGGTTGATGATCCGGACCAGGGCGCCGGCGGCTGCGGTGGAACCGCCGATCGTGACGGCCACGTCGGTGAGCGTGCCCTTGGTGCCGGGGGTGGCCGGGCCGGTCTCGGTGGCGGGCAGGCCGGCCTCGCGCAGGTCGGCGATCAGTTCCGCGGTGGCCAGCTGGAGGGGGTCGTCGCCGGGGGAGAGGCCCGGCAGTTCGGGGCGCAGATGGAGGACCACAGCGACAGAGTAGATCGTGTCGGCCATAGTGGATGCGTGTATCGCGCGCTGCTCGTGTGCAACTCGGCCTACGGGGCCGACTCGCGGCTCGACGACCTGCACGGGCCCCGCACCGACGGCCGGCTGCTGGCCGCGGCCCTGACCGACGAGCAGACCGGCATGTTCGAGCCGGCCCAGGTCAGCCTGCTCTACGACGCGACCCGGCACGAGATCGCCATCCAGGTGAACACCTTCTTCCACGAGGCCACGGCCGACGACGTGCTGCTGCTCTACTTCAGCGGGCACGGCCGCAGCCGCAACGGCAAGCTCTACCTGTGCGCCACCGACACCGTGGCCGACCTGCTGCCCAGCACGGCCGTGTCCAACGAGACGCTGACCGACATCCTGGCCGACTCCCTGGCCCGTACGATCGTGATCATCCTGGACTGCTGTCACGGCGGGGCCTTCAAGGGCGGACCGGTCAATGTGGAGCAGCTGCTCTCGGGCAAGGGCCGTTTCGTGCTGACCGCCACCGGCGCGGCCCAGCTGGCCGAGGACGCCACCAGGGACGGGCAGCCCAGCCCGTTCACGCGGGCGCTGGTCGAGGGGCTGCGTTCGGGGGCCACCGACGGCGACGGGGACGGGCGGGTGGATCTGGCCGACCTCTACAAGTATTTGCAGGTCACGCTGAAGGGCGCACCGGAGCCGCGGCACAAGTTCGACGGGTACGGCTCGGTGGCGATCGCCCGGCGAGCGCTGTCCCCGGCGGTCGCCGCCTTCGGCCCGGCCGGCCACCACGGCGGCGAGCCCGGTGGTGGCGGGCCGGGTGAGGGCCGGGACTTTCTCGACGGCACGACCGGGGCGACCGTGCTCGACGCGCGGCGGGTGGCCGAGTTCCGGGAGCGGATGCGGCCCGATGTCGGGCGCCAGGTGGGGGGTTCCGCGACCGCCTTCCTGCAGTCCGCCAACCTCTTGCGGGACGGGCGGCTGACCCGGGCCGGCGCGCTGCTCTTCGGTGAGGACCCGATGGCCGTGATCCCGACGGCGACCGTGCAGTGCACCCAGTTCCACGGCACCGGGCGCGACTCGCCGATGGACAAGCGCGTCCTGCAGGGCACCGTGCCGGAGCAGATCGAACACGCGCGGGCGTTCGTGGCCGGGCTGGCCCGTCGCGGGGAGGCGCCGACGCCGGAGCTGGCGACGACCGAGCCGGTCTACCGGTTCCCGATGGTGGCGGTGCGCGAGATCATCGCGAACGCGCTGGTGCATCGTGACTACGGGCACGCGCAGATGTGTGTGCACGTGCGGGTCTTCGCCGACCGGGTCGAGATCACCAGCCCGGGCGAGTGGAGCGGCGCCGATCTCCCGGACGGTGAACCGGTGCCGCTGGGCCGCCTGGCCGGCGAGTCGCGGCAGCGCAACTTCTGGCTCGCGCACGTGCTGACCTGGAACAGCCTGGTCGAGAGCGAGGGCGCGGGCATTCCGCGGGCGCTGGCCGACTGCCGTGTGCGCGGCGCCGCCGAGCCCACCGTGCTGCGTTCCGGCGATGCCGTCACGGTGACCCTTTTCCCGTACGCCGAAGCCGCCCCCCGGATTCCCTCGACGACCGGCCAGATGATCGACAACTTGCCGCCGCGCAGCGCCGTGTTCGAGGGCCGCGACCTGACCGAGATCGACGCCCGGTTCGACGACGAGGCGGCGGCCGCGGTCGTCATCCGCGGGATCGGCGGGATCGGCAAGACGCAGCTGGCCGTCGAGTACGCGCAGGCCAACCGGGACCGCTACCGGGTGGCCTGGCTGATCACGGCGGACACCCCGCAGAACGTGGGTCTGGGCCTGGCCGGTCTGGCCGCCCGGCTGCACCCGGCGGGCACGCTGGCCGACGCACAGGCGTGGGCGCTCAACTGGCTGCAGAACAACGACGACTGGCTGCTGATCCTGGACGGTGTCGAGGGCGCCGAGCAGGCCGGCGGTCTGGTCGAGCAGGTGGCGGGCCGGGGGCGGCTGCTGCTCACGACGCGTCGCCTGCCGAACTGGCCGCGGCTGCGTCAGCTCGGGTTCGTGCTGCTGGATCTGGACGTGCTGGACCGCGCGGCCAGCGTGCGCATCCTGGTTCGGCTGACCGGTCTGACCGACGTGGACGAGGCGGACGCGCTGGCCGATCGGCTCGGTGACCTGCCCCTGGCCCTGCACCAGGCGGCCGCTCTGGTCAGTGACAGCGGCCCGGACCGGCTGGCGGCGGCCCTGCCGATGCTTCCCGAGCCCGGTGACGTGGTGCGGGTGAGCCTTGCGTCCGTACGCCGGCAGTCGCCCACGGCCGCCGAGATCCTGTCGGTGCTGGCCTGTCTGGCCCGGGAGCCGCTGCCCGAGGGCGTGCTGATGCCGATGACGGACGGGCCCGAGGAGCTGGATCGCGCCTTGACGATCCTCGCCTCGCACAGCTTGATCAGCCGCCACGGGGGCTCGGTGCGCTCGCATCGCCTGGTCCAGGAGGTGGCGCGGATCCCCGATTCGGTGCTCGGGCCTTTCTGGGACCAGGTGCCGGATCCGCAGCGGCAGGCCGCGAAGCTGCTGCGCCAGGCGATCCCCGGTGATCCGGCCATCGGTGTCGCCGGGTGGGCGCGCTGGAACCAGCTCCTGCCGCACATCGACGCGCTGATCGACAGCCTCCCCCGGCAGAACGTGCCCGAGCTGCACTTCGTCGTCGATCAGGCGGCCACGTACCGGCTCTTCCAGGGGCAGGCCGACATCGCGATCCGGGACTTCGAGCGGGTCTACGAGATCCGGGAGAAGCAGCTGGGCCGGGAACACCCGGACACACTGACTTCACGGCACAATCTCGCATCGGCCTACCAGACCGTGGGCCGGCTCGGCGAGGCCATCGAGCAGCAGGAGTCGGTGCTGGCCGACTACGTGCGGCTGCTCGGCAACGATCACCCGGACACGCTCGCCGCCCGCAACAACCTGGCCCGCGCGTACCGCCTGGCCGGCCGCACCACCGAAGCGGTCGACCTGCACGAACAGGTCGTGTCCGCGTCCCGCCGGGCCTTGGGCGAACCGGCCCTGGACACGCTCACGGCCCGGATCAATCTGGCCGCGGCGTATCGGGAGGCGGGCTGGGCGGGCGAGGCCATCGCGCACGCCGAGCGGGTGGCCGCCGACTGCCGTCGCCTGCTCGGCGAGGACCATCCCATCACCCTCAACGCGCTGGCCGTGCTGGCCTCGGCCTACCGGGTCGCCGCCCGCCGGACAGAGGCCATCGACCTGCTCCGCCGCGTGCTCGCCACCCGCATCCAGGTGCTGGGCGAGGAACACCCGGCAACCCGGGAAACCGCCCGCGAGCTGGCCGGCTCCGAGTGAGGACCGGCCGCGCCATCTGATCGAGGGCCGTACGACGCGGACGGCCCGCGAGGCGCCGGACCGCTCGGTGGGGCGGGCGCCGCGGCAAGCGATCCCGGGGCCGTGAGCGGCGGACCGGCACGCGGGAAGGGGCGCCGAGGGCGGGACCGCGTGGTCGTGCGCCGGGCCGCGCATAGGCGGCCCGGCGTACGGGGAAGGGTTTTCAGGGGTGGTTGCGGCGGGGCAGGCCGAGGGCGACCAGGGCGCCCGCGGCGACGATGGCGGCGCCGACGACGACTGCGGGGCGGAGGCCGTCGACGAAGGACTGCAGGCTGGTGTAGCCGCCGTACGAGCTGAAGATGGAGGCCAGGACGGCCACGCCGGCGGCCACCCCGGCCTCGCGGATCGTGTTGTTGACGCCGGAGGCCACGCCGCGGTCCTGTTCGGTGACGCTGGCCAGGGCGACGGTGCTGATCGGGGCGAACGTCAGGCCCATGCCGATGCCGGCCAGGAGGAACGCGGTGATCAGGCTGCCGTAGGTGACCGTGGTGCTGGTGGCCAGGGCGATCCAGAGGACGCCGGCGGCCAGGAACAGCTGACCGGTGAAGATCAGGGCGCGCTGGCCGATGCGGTCGCCGAAGAGGCCGGCCAGCGGGGCCACGATCATCGGGGCGGCCGTCCAGGGCAGCGTGCGCAAACCGGCGTCGAGCGGGCTCAGGCCCTGCACGACCTGGAAGAACTGGGCCAGCAGGAACACCGAGCCGAAGGCGCCCGCCGAGAAGGTCAGGGTGACCGTGTTGACCAGGCTGAAGCCGCGGGAGCGGAACAGGCGCAGCGGCAGCATGGGGTGCGGGTTGCGGGCCTGCCAGAGCACGAACGCGGCCAGCAGCGCGCCGCCGCCGATCAGCATGGCCAGGATGCGGCCCGAGGTCCAGCCGCGTTCGGGTCCGTCGACCACGCCCCAGATCACCAGCAGCATGCCGGCCGCGGAGAGCAGCAGGCCCAGCGGGTCGAGCCGGCGCGCACCCCCGCGGGACTCGCCGAGCACGGTCAGGGCGAGCACGACGGCCACGACGCCGATCGGGACGTTCAGCCAGAAGATCCAGTGCCAGTCCAGGCCCTCGACGACCGCGCCGCCCACGACCGGGCCGACTGCTACGCCGAGTCCGCTGATGCCACCCCAGATGCCGACGGCCGCCGTACGGAGTCTGCCCGGCACCGCCTCGGCCAGCAGTGTCAGGGCCAGCGGGGCGACCGCGGCCCCGCCGAGGCCCTGGACCGCCCGGGCCGCGGTGAGCTGCCAGGCTTCGGCCGACAGGGCGGCGGCGGCCGAGGCCAGGGTGAAGACGACCAGGCCGGCGATGAACATGCGACGCCGGCCGAGGCGGTCGCCCAGCGCGGCCGCGGTGAGCAGGAAGGCCGCGAACGGCAGCGTGTAGGCGTTGACGAACCACTGCAGGTCGGCCAGCGAGGCGTTCAGGTCGGTGCGGATCACCGGTAGCGCCGTGCTGACGACCAGGTTGTCCAGCGTGACCATGAAGGTCGGGATGCCGACGGCGGCCAGCACCGCGGCGAGCGGGCGGCGGTTGCGCCGATGTGGTGCGGGCGCCTCGAGTACGGCGGTCATGACTCTCCCCGGAGAAGTTGTTATCGACTGATAACTACGACAGCCACGGTAGTTATTGACTGATAACATGTCAACCGTGACCCGAACCCGCCTCACCGCAGAGGAACGCCAGGAGCAGTTGATCGCGGCCGCCGTCCAGGCGTTCAGCCAGAACGGCTACGCCGGCACGACGACGGATCAGGTGGCCCGCCTGGCCGGCGTCTCCCAGCCGTACGTGATCCGCCTGTTCCGCACGAAGCAGGAGCTGTTCCTGGCCGCCGTCCAGCACGCGGGCGCCCGCATCGAGGCCAAGTGGCGCGCGGCGGCCGAGCGCGAAGCCACCCTGGAGAGCCTCGGCCAGGCGTACAAGGAACTGCTCGAAGAGCCGGAACTGACCAGCATGCTGCTGCACGGGTTCGCGGCCGCGGGGGATCCGGCGATCGGCGACCCGGTGCGGGCCTGCTTCGGCGGCCTGTACGAGGTGGTGCGCGAGCTCACCGGGGCCACCGACGAGGAGGCGAGCGACTTCTTCGCCTTCGGCATGCTGCTGACCTGCATGGGCGCTATGCGGCTGGTGGGGCCGGACGCGGTGCCCCCGCAACCGTGGGCCCGGGGGCTGCTGTCCACCTTCGGCAAGAAGTGAGCTACATGTTGTGCCGGAGGTAGGCGGGCTCCCGCCAACCCAGCATCGCCTCCGTCATGCGTACGGCGTCGACCGTGGCCCGCACGTCGTGCACCCGCACGATCCGGGCGCCGCGCAGGACGCAGAAGACCACCGCGGCCAGCGTGCCGGCCAGGCGCTCGTGCTGCGGCACGTCGAGCGTCTCGCCGATGAAGTCCTTGTTGCTCACGGCGGCCAGCAGCGGGTAGCCGACCGCGGCGATCTCGTCCAGCCGCCGGGTCAGCTCCAGCGTGTGCAGAGTGTTCTTGTTCAGGTCGTGACCGGGATCGATGATGATCTGCCCGGGCCGCACGCCGCGGTCGAGCGCCAGCGCCACCCGGTCGCGCAGAAACTTCTGGATGTCGGCGGTGACGTCGTCATACTGCGGGCTCGGCCACAGCGTGCGCGGGGCGGCCAGGCTGTGACAGATCACCAGCTGCGCGTCGGTGCCCGCGACGACCTCGGCCATCGCCGGGTCACGCAGCCCCGACGTGTCGTTGACGACCCCGGCCCCCGCCTTGATCACCTCGGCCGCGACCTCGGGCCGGAACGTGTCGACCGAGACCACGCAGCGTGACTTGGCCGCCTCCACGACGGGCAGCACCCGTTCGAGTTCCTCGGCCGCCGAGACGTCGGGGCCGGGCGCGAACGGCACCCCGCCGACGTCGATCCAATCGGCCCCGGCCGCGGCCGCGGCGTCGACCGCCTCCAGCGCCTTCCCGAGCGCGAACGTGCTGCCGCGATCGTGAAAAGAGTCGGGTGTCCGGTTGACGATCGCCATCACGGCGACGCGCCGGGAAAAGTCGTACGGGCGGCCGCCGATGATTCGGACTGCGGTCTTGTCGCTCACGATTGGGCAGGGTAACAGGCCTCGTGAGGTGATTTTCGAGCAGTGCCCAAAATAGAAAAGGACGTCACGGATACCCGTATCCGAACCGATCATGCGATGTCATTTTTGACTTTATTGCTCACCGAAAATGAGGAATGGCGGAGCACGCAGCCGGGTAGCCAATGCAACGTAGGCACACGACGAATCCTTTTTGGAGGAATCCCCATGAGTGACGTGCCCTCGGGCGCTCGTCGACCGGACGACGCCTTTCCCGTCGACGTGCCGACCACGGCCGACTACCCGACCCAGGCTTACGCCACCGAGAGCTCTTACGCCACCGAGAGCTACAGCGACCAGTCGTCCACCGGTTCGGCGGGCGGCGCCAAGGAGAAGGCCAAGGAGGTCGCCTCCCAGACGGGGCAGGCCGCAGGCCAGGCGGCGACCGACGTCAAGGACACGGCCAAGGAGCAGGCGGCCCGCGTCGGCCAGGAGGCCAAGGCGCAGGCGTCCAACCTCGCCTCGGACGTGAAGAGCCGCGTCAGCGACCAGGCCAAGAGCCAGAACGACCGGCTGGTCAGCCAGATCCGCGACACCGCCGACCAGCTCGACGAGATGCGCGGCGAACGCGGCGACTCGCCCGCGGCCGCCGTGGTCTCGCGGGTGGCCGAGGGCGGCCGCCAGTTCGCGGACTACCTCGACCGCAACGGCCCCGACGGCGTGCTGCGCGAGGTGCAGGACTTCGCCCGTCGCCGGCCTGGAGCCTTCCTGGCCACCGCGCTGGCCGCCGGCTTCGTCGTCGGACGGCTCGGCAAGGTCGTGGCCAAGGCCGACCCGAACGCCGGAGTGACCAAGCCGGACAGCGACTCCTTCGTGTCGGGCCAGGGTGGCTACACCCCGCCCGCCACGGTGACCACGCCCCCGGTGACGACCACGCCCGGCTACACCACCGGGTACGCGGCCGGCACGGACGAGTACGCCACCGGTCCGGGCTACGCCAGCGCCACCGAGTACACCTCGACCGGCACCGGCACGCCCACCGTCCGTGAGGAGTACGTGGTCGAGAGCCCGGAGCGCCTGCGATGACCGCTCCCAACCAGCACCACCGCATCGACGACGAAGAGGTCGCCGAGACCTCGGTCGGCGAGATGATCGGCAACATCAGCAATGACCTGTCGCAGCTGTTCCGGCAGGAGGTCGAGCTGGCCAAGGCCGAGCTCAAGCAGGAGGCGTCCAAGGCCGGCAAGGCCGGCGGGATGCTCGGCGGCGCCGCGTTCGCCGCCTACCTGGCCGTCGTGCTGCTCAGCTTCGCGCTGGTGTTCGCGCTCGACGCCGTCATGCCCGCGGGCTGGGCGGCGCTGATCGTCGCCGTCCTGTGGGGCGTCATCGGTGGCGTCCTCTACGTAGTCGGAAAGAACAAGCTCAAGACCGTCGACCCGATGCCGCGCCGCACCGTCGACACGCTCAAGGAGGACGCCCAATGGCTGAAGAACCCGACCGGCTGAGGCAGCAGATCGAGAACACCCGGGCGTCGCTCACCCGCGACGTCGACCTGCTGGCCACCAAGACGAGCCCGTCCAAGGTCGCGCAGCGGCGCTGGACGGCGGTGAAGGAGAAAGTGATGGGCACCAGCTCCTCGGTGAGCTCCACCGTGGGTGACAAGGCGTCGTCGGTCGGCCACTCGGTGAGCGACACCGCGTCGTCGGTGGGCAGCACCGTCAGCGACAAGGCGTCGCAGGTCAGCGACGTGGCGGGGGAGAAGGCGCACCAGGCGGCGGACGCCGTGCGCAACGCCCCGCAGGCGGTCGCCTCGCAGACGCAGGGCAACCCGCTCGCGGCCGGAATCATCGCGTTCGGCGTGGGCCTGCTGGCCTCCACCCTGATCCCGGTGACCGACGCCGAGAAGCGTGCGGGTCAGCAGATCAAGGACAACAGCGGCGACCTGACCGAGAAGGTCAAGGACGTGGCCGCCGAGCTCAAGGACGACCTGTCCGGCTCCGCGCAGCAGGCCCTGGGCGAGGTCAAGTCGACCGCGCAGGACGCCGTGCAGACCACCAAGGACACCGCGCAGTCCAACGCGCAGGACGTGAAGGAGCAGGCCCGGTCGGCCGCTTCCTGATCGCCCCCAGCAGTCCGGACCGGTTACCCGTACGGGAGCCGGTCCGGTCGCGTTTGCCCCGGTCACACCGGGGAAGGCGAGAGGTATGAAACTCGGATACAAGCTGGCCGCCGAGGCCTTCGGACCCAAGGAACTGATCCGGCAGGCCGTGCGGGCCGAGCAAGCCGGCTTCGACTTCGTCGAGATCAGCGATCACTACCACCCGTGGCTGGACGTGCAGGGGCACTCGCCGTTCGCGTGGAACGTGCTCAGCGCCATCGCCGTGCAGACCGAGCGGCTCGAACTGGCCACCGGAGTCACCTGCCCGACCGTGCGCTACCACCCGGCCATCGTCGCGCAGGCCGCGGCCACCCTGGCCATCATCTCGGACAACCGCTTCACGCTCGGTATCGGCGCCGGCGAGCGGCTCAACGAGCACATCGTGGGTCAGGGCTTCCCGAGCGTACGGGGACGGCACGAACGCCTGGTGGAGGCGCTCGACATCATCAACCTCCTCTGGTCGGGCGGCTACCAGTCGTACGAGGGAAAGCATCTGCAGCTGGAGGACGCGCAGGTGTTCGACCTGCCCGACAAGCTGCCGGTGATCGCCGTGGCGGCCGGCGGCAAGCGGGCCGCCGAGCTGGCCGCGACCCACGGGACCGGATTGTTCGCCACCGAGCCGCGCGAGGACCTGGTCTCCACATACGCGGGGGCCGGCGGTAAGGGCCCCAAGTACGCCGAGGTCTCCGTGGCGTGGGCGCCCAGCGCGGAAGAGGCCGTCAAGGCCGCGCACGAGACCACCCGCTGGGCGGTGACCGGCTGGAAGGTGATGTCGGAGCTGCCCAACCCGGTCAACTTCGAGGCCGCATCGGCCACCGTCCGGCCCGAGGACATCGCCGAGCAGTTCGCCGTCGGACCCGACCCCGAGGCGTACGTGAAATCGGTGCGTGAATACACCGAGGCCGGCTTCGACCACATCGTGCTGATGAACGCGGGCCCCGACCCGGACGGTTTCCTCGACTTCTTCGCCAAGGAGCTGAAGGGCCGCCTGTAGCGCGCTCATCACACCCGCACGGTTGCCGAACAGGTCTGTGTGAGTGTCAGTGCAGCGCGGACGCCGGGTGTGCGCCGGGTGCGAGCCGGGGCGGCCGCGCTGATCCTGCTGGTGCTGGTGGGGCAGGTCGTGGCCGTGAGCGTGCCGGAACGGCGGGCCGGGCTCACCATGGCCTGCCTCGTGCTGCTCAACGTGGCCGGGGCGCTGTTCGCGGTGCGGGCCGCGCGCCGCGGCGATCGCGTCGCCTGGCTGCTGGTGGCCACGGGGGAGCTGCTCACCACGGCCACCAACACGTCGATGGGCCGGGCCACGGCGACCGGGGCGCAGGCCTGGTTCTGGATCGGCTCGACGTGCGGCATCACCGCCTCCGTGGTGTTCGCGGCGGCTCTGCTGGCGTTCCCCGCGCAACGCGCCCGCGGCTGGCAGCGCGCGGCCCTGGCCGGCGAGGCGGTCGCCGTGCTCGGCTGCGGGTTCATGTACCTCTGGTATTTCGACCTGCGACCGCTGCTGGACCGGCCCACCGACTGGTCGCGCTGGCCGCTGCTGGCCGGCTTCCCGGTCGGCGACCTCCTGGTGCTGATGGGCCTGAGCGCGGTCGTCCTGCGCGGCGGCCTCAACGCCGGCAGCCGGCCGGTCGCGCTGCTCACCGTCGGCTTCAGCATCGCCGTCTTCTCCGACGCGGCCTTCGGCGCCATCGGGGACGACGGCAACCACTCGACCGGCCCGCTGACGGCCACCTTGGCCGGAATCGTGGCCTCGCTCTGCATCACCCTGGCCGCGATGTGGCAGAGCGCGGCGAACGGCCATGCGGGCGCACCACGGCGGCCGTGGGCGCCGGCCTGGTTCTCCTATCTGCCGTACGCGGCGGTCGGCGCCGCGCTGGCCCTGATGGTGACGGTCACCCTGCACCAGGGGCAGATCCGCACGTGGGGCGGCCTGGTGCTGGGCCTGATCCTGGTCACGGCCGGGGTGGCCGCCCGGCAGATCGTCTCGCTGCACGACAGCCGCCAGCACGAGACCATCGACCCGCTCACCGGGCTGGTCAACCGGGTCGGCCTGAACCGGCGGCTCACCCAGGCCCTGCGCCGCGGCGAACCGATCGCGCTGCTGCTGATCGACCTGGACGGGTTCAAGGCCGTCAACGACAGCTACGGCCACAACACCGGCGACTTGCTCCTGCTGGAGTTCGCGGCCACGTTGCGGGCCAACGTGCGCGGCAGCGACCTGGCCTGCCGGATCGGCGGCGACGAATTCGTCGTCCTGCAGCACGCCGTCACCGGCGAGGGCGATGTGACCGCGCTGGCCCGGCGCATCCAGGCCGCCGCGGCGGGCAACCCGATCCGGGCCGGGGAACGCACCGTCACCGCCCGCGCCAGCATCGGCGCCGCCCTGGCCACGGCGGGCGAGGACGGCGACGAGCTGCGCCACCGGGCCGACATCGCGATGTACCAGGCCAAGCGGGCCGGTCGGCACGAGCTGGTGATCCACCGGCCCGGCATGCTGGACCGCCGGGCCGACGACGCCGCCCTGGGCCAGGACCTGGAGGCCGCGGTGAACAGCGGCCAGCTGCGGGTGCTCTATCAGCCCATGATCGAGCTGGCCACGGGCGTACCGGTCGGGGCCGAGGCGCTGGTGCGGTGGCACCACCCCGTCCGCGGTGTCGTCGCCCCGCTGGACTTCATCCCCATCGCCGAGCAGACCGGGGCCATCACCGACGTCGGCCTGTACGTGCTCGAACAGGCCTGCCGGGAGGCGCTGAACTGGGCCGGTGACGCGTACGTGAGCGTCAACCTGGCCGCCCGGCAGATGCAGGACCCCGCGCTGGTGCCGGCCGTGCTCGACGTGCTCGACCGCACCGGCCTGAGCCCCGGGCGGCTCATCCTGGAGATCACCGAGTCCGCCATCGTCGACGACCGGGTGGCCATCCCCGCCATCGAGGAACTGCGCCGGCACGGCATCCGCTTCGCCATCGACGACTTCGGCACCGGCTACTCGTCGCTGCAGTACCTCTCGCGCCTGCCCGCCGACACCCTCAAAGTCGACCGCAGTTTCGTGGCCGAGCTGGACAACGACGGCAAGGACTCGGCCATCACGGAAGCCATCATCCGGCTGGCCGACATCCTGGACCTGTCGACCGTGGCCGAAGGCATCGAGACGCCCGAACAGGCGGCCGAGCTGCGCCGCCTGGGCTGCCACACCGGCCAAGGTTTCCTGTACGCCCGTCCGCTGCCCCCCGATGACGTGCGGCGATACTTCAGTGAGCGGAGAGTGACGGCGGATTCCTCGCACGGATGACTGATGCTTGATCGCCTGCCACCGGGGTATCGGCCACCCTCGTGACGACAACCCCCCACATACTCCGTACGGGCATCGAGACCGACGACGTGACGGTCGTGGTGGCCACCCGCAACCGGGGCGAACGCCTGCTCGAGACGTTCCCGCACCACCGCGCCCCCGCGATCCTGATCGACAACGGCTCCGACTCGCCCCCGCCCGCCCTGCCCGGCGCCCGGATCGTCCAGCTCGGCGAGAACCGGGGGGCCGCGGCCCGCAACGTCGGCGTCGAGCTGGCCCGTACGCCCTTCGTGGCCTTCGCCGACGACGACTCCTACTGGACCCCGGGCGCGTTGGCCCGCGCGGCCGAACTGATGCGGCAACACCCGCGGGCGGCCCTGCTGGCGGCGCGTGTGCTCGTCGGCCCGCAAGGGCGCGAGGACCCCGTGTCGGCGGAGATGGCGGCGTCACCACTGGGCACGCCGCCGGGGGCCGCGGGGCCGTCGGTGCTCGGATTCCTGGCCTGTTCGATCATCGTCCGGCGGGACGCATTCCTCGCGGTCGGCGGCTTCGAGCCGCGCCTGTTCGTGTACGGCGAGGAGGCGCTGCTGGCTATGGACCTGGCCGCGGCCGGACATCAACTGTCGTACGTGGAGGAACTGGTCGTGCGGCACTTCCCACGGCCGGGTGGGCGGGACAACGGTGCGCGGGCCCGGACCGAGGCGCGCAACCAGGTGCTGACCGCGATGCTGCGGCGGCCGGTCGGGGTGGCCGCTCGAACACTGGGGGCGGCCCTCGTCACGAACCCGCGCGGGGCGGTGGATGCCCTGCGGCAGGTGGGATGGGCCCGCCGCCACCGGCGGCCGTTGCCCCCCGAGGTCGAAGCTGATCTGCAGACCCTGGGGACAACTCGGCACCCGTGAAACGGCCCTGATTCGTGCGCCGGCCCGGCCTGTGGCTCGACCTTTCGTGCGCTCTGCCGGCAATGCGAGCTTTCGTGTGCTCGAGGCGGGACCCGATGTCTCCCTGCTTCGGGCGGGACCCGACGCCCGTGCGAGCTCGGAGGCGTGACGGTCGCTGCCGCTTGCTCGGGGCCACGCCTGGTCGGCCGAGCCGGGCCTTCGGATGAGGACCCGGCCGGCGAGTCCGGCGAACGGCGGGCCGGGCGGCACAGTCGGTGTGGTGCGCATGCCGGCGTGCTCGCCGCCCGGAGCCGGAGCGGCGGGCACGCCGGGCTGATCACCAGCCCTGGGGTGGGGCTTCGATGTGGACGGCCTTCATGACGGTCATCTCGTCCAGCAGTTCGGGGCCGTAGCCGAAGCCCTGGCCGCTGCCTCGCCGGGGGTGGGCGGCGCCGCCGGGGGCCCCGCCGAAGACGGCGTTGACCTTCACGGTGCCGGCCGGGAGGTGGCGCCAGGCCTGTTGGGCGTGGCTCATCGACGTGGTCAGCACGGTGGCGGCCAGGCCGTACGGGGAGTCGGCGGCCCGTTTCAGGCCCTCCTCGAACGAGTCGACGGTGACGACCGGCGCGACCGGGCCGAAGGTTTCTTCGCGCACCACGGCCATGTCGTCGGTGCAGTCGGCCAGCACGGTCGGGGGGTAGAACGCTCCGGGACCGGCCGGCGCCGCGCCGCCGCGGAGTACGCGGGCGCCTGCTTTGACGGCCTGTTGCACCTGGTCGTCGACGGTGTCGCGCAGGCGCCGGTCGACCAGGGGGCCGATCTGGGGTTCCCAGGCTGCTGCTTCGGTGGCCAGCGCGTCGAGGAAGGCGGGGGCGATCGCCTCGTGCACGTAGACGCGTTCGACGGCCACGCAGATCTGGCCCGAGTTGACGAAGGCGCCCAGCGCGACCTGCGCCGCGGCCCAGGCCGGGTCGACGTCGGCGTCCACGATCACGGGGTCGCTGCCGCCGTTCTCGAGCAGAGCTTTCGCTCCCGTACGGGCGCAGGCCGCGGCGATGGAGCGGCCGGTGGCGGTCGAGCCGACCTGGGCCACCACGTCGACGGCGGCTGAGGCCAGCGCCGCGCCGACCGGGCCGTCGCCGTTGAGCAGGCCGAACACGCCGTCGGGGAAGTGCGGGGCGAGCAGCTGGGCCAGGCGCCAGCCGGTGGCGGGGGTGCGTTCGCTGGGCTTGTAGACGACCGTGTTGCCGGTGACCAGGGCCGCGCCGAGCAGGCCGCACGACACCGCGACCGGGTCGTTCCACGGCGTGATCACGGCGACGACGCCGCGCGGCTGGTACGCCATCAGGTCGATCGCCTCGTCGTTGCCGGCCAGGGTGCGGCCCCGGTGGGTCGGGCCCAGCTCGGCGTACTGCCGCAGCGTCCCCACCCCGGCCATGATCGATTCGCGGGCGCCGTCGACGGGTTTGCCCATCTCGGCCTGCATGATCTCGGCCAGTTCGCCGGCTGCCGCGGTCACGGCGTCGGCCGCCGCGTGCAGGGCCGCCGCGCGGGCTCCGGGGGCGGTGCTCGCCCAGCCCGCGGCGGCTTCGCGGGCCGCCCGGACGGCCGCCGCGACGTCTTCCTCGTCAGCGACCGCCATCGATGTCACGGGGGTGTCGTCGGCCGGGTTGAGAACAGTCAGTTTCCGGCCGGAATTGCCTGCCGACCACGTTCCGGAGACATAGTGCTGAACCTCGAACATGCGGGGCGCTTGCCCTGGCGCCAAGGGTTCAAACGTTGTTATCAGTGCAGCTAGTGCGGCTGGAGAGTTTTATTTGCAAGAAGTCAACGATCTTGCGAGTAACCCCGGGATCCCCGGGTACCCGCCGCGCCATGCGAGTGCTGGGAATCAACGCGATCTTCCACGATCCGGCGGCCGCACTGGTCGTCGACGGTCAGGTGGTGGCGGCCGCCGAGGAGGAGCGTTTCAGCCGCCGGAAGCACGGTAAGCGGCCCGTGCCGTTCGCTGCTTGGGAGCTGCCCGAGCTGGCCGCCGCCTGGTGTCTGGAGGAGGCCGGTCTGCGTCCGGGCGACCTCGACGCCGTGGCTTACTCCTTCGACCCGGGACTGTCGCGCGACGCGGCCGACCTGGGCCTCAACGACCCGTGGGACCACCTGCGGGTCGACTACGCCCGGCGAGCGCCGCAGTTCCTGGCGGCTGCGCTGCCCGGCCTCGACCCCGAGCAGGTGCGGTTCGTCCCGCATCACGTCGCCCATGCCGCCTCGGCCGGGCTGTCGGTGCCGGAGGACAGCGCCACCCTGGTGCTCGACGGCCGCGGCGAGGTGGCCAGCCACCTGGCGGGCGCGTTCCGCGGCGGCGACCTCGAGGTGTTCAAGAGCCAGGAGCTGCCCCACTCGCTCGGGCTGCTCTACGAGGACCTGACCCGCCACCTGGGCTTTCTGCACTCCAGCGACGAATACAAGGTGATGGCCCTGGCGTCGTACGGGCGCCCCCGGTTCCTCGGCATGTTCCGTGACCTCGTCCGGGTCAACGGCGACGGCGGTTTCACTGTGGAGCGGATCGACTGGGCCGCGCTGGCCAAGGCCCGCGGCGCCGACGGCGAGATGACCGACGAGCACGCGGACCTGGCCTCCAGCGTGCAGGCGCGGCTCGAGGAGGTGCTGCTCGAGCTGGCCCGGTGGACGTACGAGGCCTCGGGCGGCTTGAAGACGCTGACGATGGCCGGGGGCACGGCGCTCAACTGTGTGGCCAACGCCCGGATCGCGGCCGAGGGCCCGTTCGAGCGGGTGTGGGTGCAGCCGGCGGCCGGGGATTCCGGCACGGCGCTGGGCGCGGCCCTGTCCGTACAGGGAAAGAACGTGACCTTCGGCAGTGCCGCGCTCGGGCGGGGCTGGACCGATGAGGAACTGGAAGCGGAGCTGCGCCGGGCCGGGCTGCCGTTCACCCGGCCCGAGTCGATCGCCGCCGAGGCCGCCCGGGTGCTGGCCGGCAACGGGATCGTGGCCTGGTATCAGGGCCGCAGCGAATACGGCCCGCGCGCGCTGGGCCACCGCTCGTTGCTGGCTCACCCCGGTGACCAGGACACCCAGACCCGCATGAACGACGTCAAGGGTCGCGAGCAGTTCCGCCCGATCGCGCCGATGGTGCGGGCCGAACGCTTCGACGACATCTTCACCGGCGTCAACCCGAGCCCGTACATGCTCTTCGTGCATCAGGTGAGACCGGAGTGGAAGGACCGCATCCCGGCCGTCACCCACGTCGACGGCACCGCCCGCGTGCAGACCGTCCACACCGAGACCGAGCCGTTGGTGGCCGAGATGCTGGCCGAGTTCGAGCGGCTGACCGGCCTGCCCGTGGTCGTCAACACCTCGCTCAACACGGCCGGGCGCCCGATGGTGGACACCCCGCGCGAGGCCATGGAGCTGTTCGGGTCGGCACCGGTCGACCTGCTCGCGATGGGCCCGTACGCGGTCCACCGCGCGAAGGCCTTCGCGTGAGCGCGACAGTCGTCATACCCACGCTCGGCCGGCCCAGCCTGGCCGAGCTGCTCACGGCGCTGGCCCCGGGTGTGGCCGAGCACGACCTCGAACTACTGATTGTGGACGACCGGCCCGGCTCGCCCCCGCCGCTGGACGTGCCGGCCACCGTGCTGGCCGGGCCCTCGCGGGGCCCCGCGGCCGCCCGTAACGTGGGCTGGCGCGCGGCCAAGCACGATTGGGTCGCCTTCCTCGACGACGACGTGCGGCCCGACGCCGACTGGGCCGACCGGCTCATGGACGACCTGGCCGGGGCGGACGAGCGGGTCGGCGGCATCCAGGGCGAGCTGCGGGTGCCGCTGCCGTCCGATCGCCGGCCCACCGACTGGGAGCGGGTGACCGCCGGGCTGGCCCAGGGCGCCTGGATCACTGCCGACATGGCTTACCGGCGCGAGGCCCTGGAGGGTTGCGGCGGCTTCGACGAGCGGCTGCCGCGAGCCTTCCGGGAGGACGCCGAGCTGGCTTATCGCGTACGGGAACAGGGGTGGACCTTGCGGCGCGGACAGCGTCGGATCACCCATCCGGTGCGGCCCGAGAGCCCATGGGTCAGCCTGCGCACGCAGCGCGGGAACGCCGACGACGCGCTGCTGCGCCGCCTCTACGGCCCCGGGTGGCGTGAGCTGCTGGAGATCCCACCCGGCCGCCGTTCGCGCCACGTGGCCGTCACCGTGGCCGGCCTGACCGCGCTGGCCCTCGCCGCCGCCCGCCGGCCGCGTCTGTCCGCAGTGGCCGGGCTCGTCTGGACGGCCGGCACGGCGGAGTTCGCGGCGGCCCGCATCGCGCCCGGCCCGCGCGACCCCCGCGAGGTCGCCACCATGCTGGTGACCAGCGCGGCCATCCCGCCCGCGGCCACCTGGCACTGGCTGCGCGGCTGGTGGAGGTGGCGCACGCTGTGAGCGAGCTGTTCGACGCCGTCCTGCTCGACCGGGACGGCACGCTGATCGTGGACGTGCCCTACAACGGCGACCCCGGCCTGGTGGAGCCGATGCCGGGGGCCCGCGCGGCCCTCGACCGGCTGCGCGCCGCCGGGTTCCGGCTCGGCGTGGTCACCAACCAGTCCGGCCTGGCCCGTGGCCGCTTCACCGCCGAGCAGCTGGACGCGGTCAACCGCCGGGTGGAGGAGCTGCTCGGCCCGTTCGACACGTGGCAGATCTGCCCGCACGACGACACGGCGCGGTGTCGCTGCCGCAAGCCCGCGCCGGGCCTGGTCGAGGCGGCCGCGGCCGCGCTCGGCACCACGCCGGGCCGGTGCGTGATGGTCGGCGACATCGGCCGCGACGTCGAAGCCGCGCAGGCCGCGGGCGCGGCCGCCGTCCTCGTGCCGACGCCGATCACGCTGCCGGACGAGGTCGCCGCCGCGCCCTTCACCGCCGCCACGCTGGGCCAGGCGGCCGAGCTCATCCTCCGCCGGGAATCGCTGGTCACGCCGGGCGCCCGGCGCGACCGGGCGGGGACGGTCCTGGTCGTGCGGTCCGACTCGGCCGGGGACGTGCTGGTCACCGGGCCCGCCGTCCGGGCCGTCGCGGCCGGCGCCGAACGGGTGGTGCTGCTCTGCGGCCCGCGCGGCCGCGCCGCCGCCGACCTGCTGCCGGGCGTCGACGAGATCATCGAGTGGCGGCTGCCCTGGATCGACCCGCAGCCCGGCCCGGTCGAGGCGGACGAGATGGCCGCGCTCACCGAGCGCCTGCGGGCGACCGGCGCGGACGAGGCGGTCGTCCTCACCTCCTACCACCAGTCGGCGCTGCCGCTCGCGCTGCTGCTGCGCATGGCCGGGGTCGGCCGGATCACCGCGATCAGCGAGGACTACCCGGGTTCGCTCCTCGACGTGCGCCACCGCGTGCCCGAGGACCTGCCGGAACCGGAACGGGCCCGCAGCGTGGCCGCGGCCGCGGGCTTCGCGCTGCCGCCGGGTGACGACGGCGGCCTGCGGGTCACCGCCACGGGCGGGCCGCGCGGCGACTACCTGGTCGTGCACCCCGGCGCGAGCTGCGAGGCGCGCGCCTGCCCGCCGGAGACCGTGCGGGCGATCGTGGCCGCCCTGGCCGCGGCCGGTCACCGCGTGCTCGTGACGGCCGGGCCGGACGAGCACCACCTGGCCGCGTACGTGGCCGGGGACGTCGCCGAGAAGGCCGGGCGCACCTCGATGGCCGAGCTCGCCGCGATCCTGGCCGGCGCGCGGGCGGTCGTCGTGGCCAACACCGGGCCCGCCCACCTGGCCGCAGCCGTGGGCACACCCGTCGTCAGCCTGTACGCCCCGACCGTCCCGTACGGGAAATGGGGTCCCTACCGCGTGCCCAACGTGCGCCTCGGCCAGGCCGCCGCGCCCTGCCGCGACACCCGCGCCACGACCTGCCCGGTCGCCGGGCACCCGTGTCTGTCCACCGTCGAACCCGCGGAGGTGGTGGCCGCCGTCGCGCGGATCGCCGTCCCCGCCGAGACCACCGAGGTCGCCGCGTGAACATTCTGCTCTGGCACGTGCACGGCTCCTGGACGACCTCGTTCGTGCAGGGCAAACACCGCTACCTGATTCCCGTCAACGACGCCCGCGACGAATGGGGCCGGGGGCGGGCCCGCACGTTCGACTGGCCCGCCACCGTCGAGGAGATGCCGCTGGAGGCGATCCGCGACGCCGACGTGGCGATCGTGCAACGCCCCGAGGAGCTGGAACGGGTGCCCAAGGGGGTGCCCGTGATCTATGTGGAGCACAACACCCCCAAGGGCGACGTGCCCAACACGCGGCATCCCATGGCCGGCCGCGACGACCTGATCATCGCCCACGTCACCGACTTCAACGAGCTGATGTGGGACAACGGCGGCACCCGGACGACAGTCATCGACCACGGCATCGTCGAACCCCGGGCGCGCTGGACCGGCGAGCTCGGCCACTTCGCCCTGGTGACCAACGAGCCCGTACGGCGGCAGCGCGTCACCGGCACCGACCTGTTCCCGCGCTTCGCCGGCGTGGCCCCGCTGGACGTCTTCGGCATGGGCGTCGAGAAGCTCACCGGGGCCAACACCTTCGAGGACCTGCCGCAGCACCGGATGCACACCGAGGTCGCCCGGCGCCGCGTCTACCTGCACCTGTGCCGCTGGACCTCGCTCGGGCTGAGCCTGATCGAGGCCATGCAGATGGGCATGCCGGTGATCGGCCTGGCCACCACCGAGGCCGTCGTCGCGGTGCCGCCCGACGCCGGCGTGCTCGACACCCGCGTCTCCACCCTGGTCGAGGCCGCGCACTGGCTGCTGGAGGACGACGCCGCGGCGGCCGCCCTCGGCGCCCGGGCCCGCCAGGTCGCCCTCGCCCGCTACGGGCTGGACCGGTTCCTCGCGGACTGGGACCGGCTGCTCGAGGAGGAAACATGCGCATCGCGATGATCTCGGAACACGCCAGCCCGCTGGCCGCCCTGGGCGGCGTCGACGCGGGCGGGCAGAACTCGCACGTGGCCGAGCTGGCCGGGGCGCTCGCCGCGGCCGGGCACGAGATCCGCGTCTACACCCGCCGGGACAGCGCCGACCGGCCGGCTGTGATGCCGATGGCGGCCGGGATCGACGTCGTGCACGTGCCCGCGGGGCCGGCCACCGCGCTGCCCAAGGACGACCTGCTGCCCCACATGGGGGAGTTCGCCGAGCGGCTGGCCGAGGACTGGCGTACGGAATGGAAGCCGGACGTCGCCCACGCGCATTTCTGGATGAGCGGGCTGGCCGCGGTCACCGCCGGGCGGCGCTGCCACGTGCCGGTCGTGCAGACCTTCCACGCCCTCGGCTCGGTCAAGCGCCGCCACCAGGGTGCGGCCGACACCAGCCCGCCCCGGCGCGTGGCCTACGAGCGCGAGCTGGGCCGGGCCGTCGACCGGGTCGTCGTGCAATGTCAGGACGAGGTGCGCGAGCTGGTCCGGCTGGGTGTTCCCCGTACGCAGATGACGCTCGTGCCGTCCGGCGTCAACGTCGAACGGTTCCGCCCGGACGGCCCGGCCGTGGCCCGCGACACCGGACGGGCTCGCATCCTCACCGTGGCCCGGCTGGTCGAGCGCAAAGGCGTGGAGGACCTGATCCGGGCCCTGCCCGCCGTGCCGCACGCCGAGCTGGTCGTCGTGGGCGGCCCGCCCGAGGGTGACCTCGACGACGACCCGTACGCCCGCAAGCTGCGCCGGCTGGCCGAGTCGAGCCGGGTGGCCGACCGCGTGGTGCTGGCCGGCGCCGTCCCGGCCCACGAGATGCCGCAGTGGTACCGCTCGGCCGACGTGCTCGCCGCCACCCCCTGGTACGAGCCGTTCGGCCTGACCGCGCTGGAGGCCATGGCCTGCGGCGTCCCGGTGGTCGCGACAGCGGTCGGCGGGCTGGCCGACACCGTCGTCGAGGGCATCACCGGCGACCTCGTTCCCCCGCGCGACCCGGCCCGGCTGGGTGCTGCCCTGCGCCGGCTGACCGGTGACGACATGCGCCGGGTCTCCTACGGCGCGGCCGCCGTCGACCGCGCCCAGCACACGTACGCCTGGCCCCGGATCGCCGAACGTCTCGCCGAGACGTACGCCGGACTGACCGCGAACACCTCGGAGGTAATGGCCTGATGGACCTTCTCGACAAGCATCTGTCGGCCCTGGCCGCGGCCATCGAGCCGTTCCGCGCCCAGGGCGACCGGCTGGCCCGCTGGGGTGCCGACCTGGCCTGGCACCTCGGTCAGGGCGGCCGGCTGCTGGTGGCGGGCAACGGCGGCAGCGCGGCCGAGGCTCAGCACCTGGCGGCCGAGCTGGTCGGGCGGCTGCGCGAGGAACGCCGGCCGCTGTCCGCGATCGCGCTCACCCCGGACTCGTCGGCGGTCACCGCGATCGGCAACGACTACGGCTTCGACGAGATCTTCGCCCGGCAGGTGCGGGCCCACGGCCGCCCCGGCGACGTGCTGATCACCCTGTCGACCAGTGGGCGCAGCCCCAACCTGCTGGCCGCCGTGCGCGCGGCCAAGGAGTGCGGGCTGCGCACGTGGGCGATGACCGGCCTGGACGGGCCGCTGGCCGACGCCGCCGACGAGGCGCTGCGGTGCCCGTCGCGCGACAGCCAGGTCGTGCAGGAACTGCACCTGGTCGCGGTCCACCTGATGTGCGAATACCTCGACAAGACCCTGCCGAGCGTCGCCCCTTTCGCCGGCCTGCAGGTGGAGGTGGCCGTATGAGACTGGTCATCGTCGGCGACACCCTGCTCGACAAGGACGTCGACGGCAGCGTCCGGCGGGTCGCCCCCGACGCGCCCGCGCCCGTGCTGGACGAGGAGCGGGTCGCCGAACGTCCCGGCGGCGCCGGGCTGGCGGCCCTGCTGGCCGCGCAGTCGGGGCAGGAGGTCGCGCTGGTCACCGCCCTGGCCGACGACGCCGGGGGTGCCCGCTTGAGCGAACTGCTGGCCGAGGCCGGGGTCAAGGTCTACGCGTTGCCGCTGCCGGGCGCGACGCCCGAGAAGGTGCGGCTGCGGGCCGACGGGCAGGTGCTGCTGCGCCTCGACCGCGGCGGCGACGCCCAGCCGCCCGGACCGGCCCCCGAGGCGGTGCTCGACGTGCTCCGCGCGGCCAAGGCCATCCTGGTCAGCGACTACGGGCGGGGCGTGGCCCGGCATCCGCAGCTGCGCCGGGCCCTGGGCGAGACCAAGGCCGCCATCGTCTGGGACCCGCACCCCAACGGCCCGTCCCCGGTGCCCAACGCCCGCCTGGTCACGCCCAACCTGGCCGAGGTGCGCAAACTGTCGGGCGACGCGGGCGGCGGCTCCACCCTGGCCGCCGCCCAGCGTGGCGCGCAGGCCCTGCGGCAGCACTGGCGGGCCGGCGCGGTGGTCGTCACCTGCGGCGCCGAGGGCGCGGTGCTGTGCCACTCCGGCCCCACCCCGCTGGTCGTCCCGGCCCCCCAGGTCGGCGACGGTGACACCTGCGGCGCGGGGGACCGGTTCGCCGCCAGCGCGGCGCTGGCCCTGGCCGAGGGGGCGCTCGTCTCCGAAGCCGTGCAGCGTGCGGTGGCCGACGCCTCGGCCTACGTGGCCGGCGGCGGGGTCAACGCGGCGCCCCGCGAGGTGGTGGACAGCACCGAGCGCATCGGCGCCGGCGACGCCGGGCGGCTCATCGCCGAGGTGCGCGAGCGGGGCGGCACGGTGGTGGCCACCGGCGGCTGTTTCGACCTGCTGCACGTGGGCCACCTGGCGACCCTGCGCGCGGCCCGCCGGCTGGGCGACTGCCTGATCGTCTGTCTCAACAGCGACGAGTCCGTACGGGGTCTCAAAGGCCCGGACCGCCCGCTCAACTCGCAGCACGACCGGGCCCGCATGCTCGCCGCGCTCGACTGCGTGGACGCCGTCGTGATCTTCGGCGAGTCCACCCCCGAGGCCGTGCTGACCTGGCTGCGGCCCGACATCTGGGTCAAGGGCGGCGACTACGACACGCTGCCCGAGACGGAGCTGGTCGAACAGTGGGGCGGCCAGACCGTGATCGTGCCCTACCTCGACGGCCGCTCCACGACCAAGACCATCGCCGCGGCCCAGGCCGCCACCACCGGAAGGTAGAACCAGCACATGGACGCAGTGATCGTCACCGGCGGCTCGAGCGGGCTCGGTGCCGCCGTCGTGGACGCCGTGACCAAGGCCGGCGGCCGCCCGTTCGTGATCGACCGCCAGGCCCCGGCCGGCGGCGTGGCCTGGATCGAGTGCGACCTGGCCGACACCCGCGCCGCCGAGGAGGCCACCCGCCGCGCCATCGCGGAGGCCGGTGGCAGCATCGACGGCGTGGTGACCGCGGCCGGCATGGACGTGCCCGGCGCGCTGGCCGACATCCCGGGGGAGACCTGGGACCGGATCGTCACGATCGACCTGCTGGCCACCGCGGCCGTCATCCGGGCCGCGATCCCGGCGCTCAAGGAGTCGCACGGCGGCGTCGTGACTGTGGCCTCCACGCTCGGCGTCAAGGCGGTCAGTGACGCCACCGCCTACTGCGCGGCCAAGTTCGGCGTGGTCGGCTTCACCCGGGCCCTCGCGGCTGAGCTGGCCGGGCAGGTCAACGTCACTCTGGTGGTGCCGGGCGGGATGCGCACCAAGTTCTTCGACGACCGCGACGACCAGTACAAGCCGGGGCCGGATGCCGTGCTCAACGACCCCGCCCACGTGGCCGGGGCGATCATGTTCGCGCTCGGCCAGCCGCGGGGCTGCGCGGTGCGTGAACTCGTGATCGCGGCCGAGACGGAGACGTCGTACCCGTGATCCTGGCCCTGCGCGCGCTCGGGGTGGGCGACCTGCTGACCGCGGTGCCCGCTCTGCGCGGGCTCCGCGGCGCCTTCGAGGGGCACACCCTCGCGCTGGGCGCGCCGACGTGGCTGACGCCCCTGATCTCGCTGATCGGGGGCGTCGACCGGATCGTGCCGGTCGACGGGCTCGGCCCCGCGGCTCTGCCGGCCGCCACGCTCGCGGTCAACCTGCACGGCTCCGGGCCCGAGTCGCACCGGCTGCTGCGGACGGCCTCACCCGATCGGTTGTGGGCGTTTGCCTGCCCCGCGGCGGGGCATCTCGACGGGCCTGCCTGGGATGAGGAGGACCACGAGGTGCAACGCTGGTGCCGCATGCTGAGCCACTACGACGTGGCCGCCGACCCGTCGGACCTGACGCTCCGGCCGCCGGCTGCCGCGGAGGCCGACGTCTCGATCATTCACCCCGGGGCCAAGTCGCCGTCGCGGCGCTGGCCGGTCGAGCGTTACGCGGCCGTGGCCGGGCGGCTGCGCGCCGACGGCCACCGGGTGCTGATCACCGGCTCCGACCGGGAGCGAGACCTGGCCGTACGGGTCGCCACCCGCGCCGGCCTCGACGAGTCGGCAGTGCCGCGCACCGACCTGGGTGAGCTCGCCGCCCTGGTCGCCCGGGCCCGGGTCGTGATCAGCGGGGACACCGGCATCGCCCACCTCGCGACGGCCTACCGCACGCCGTCCGTGGTGCTCTTCGGCCCCATGTCGCCGGCCCGCTGGGGACCGCCGGCCCGGCCGCAGCACCGCGCGATCTGGCACGGCACCCGCAGCGAACCCGGCGACAGTCCCGGCCCGCGCGTGCACCCGGCCCTGCTGGCCATCGAGCCCGACGAGGTGCTCGCCGCCGCCCGCGAGGTGACCGGTGCGACTGCGGCGCTCTGACCTCGAGAAGCCCGGCTACGCGCGACAGCGTACGGGGAAGGGTTTCACCTATCGCGACACCGACGGCACCCGGCTGACCGACACCGAGGCCGTCGAACGGATCAAGGCGCTGGTCATCCCGCCCGCCTGGACCGACGTGTGGATCTCGACCGACCCCCGCGGGCACATCCAGGCCACCGGCATCGACGCGGCCGGCCGCAAGCAGTACCGCTATCACGACGACTGGCGGACCGCCCGCGACGAGGCGAAGTTCGACCACGCGCTCGAGGTGGCGGCGCGGCTGCCCAAGATCCGTGACCGGCTCTGCGCCGACCTGACCGAGGGGCGCGGGCTGACCCGCGAACGGGTGCTGGCGGCGATCGTACGGCTGCTCGACATGGGCATGTTCCGGATCGGGAGCGACCAGTACGCCGTACGGGAGGACGATCCGTCGTTCGGCCTGTCCACCCTGCAGCCGTCGCATGTGCGGACGCGAGGCGGCTGCGTGCTGCTGGAGTTCACCGGCAAATCCGGCGTCGACCACTCGGGCACCGTCGGCGACGGCGAGGTGTGCCAGGTGCTGCGCGACCTCAAGACCCGGCGCCGCGGGCACAACCGGCTGTTCGCCTTCTACGACCGGACGGCCCGGCGCTGGCGCGAGATCCACGCCGACGACATCAACGACTACCTGCGCGAAATCAGCGGCGAGCAGATGACGGCCAAGGACTTCCGGACGTGGCACGGCACCGTCGAAGCGGCCCGGTCCCTCGCCGCTCAGGGCCCGCAACCGACCGAGTCCAAGCGCAAGAAGGCCGTCTCGCACGCCATGAAGGAGGTCGCCGAGCTGCTGGGCAACACCCCGGCGGTGGCCCGCGCCTCCTACGTCGATCCCCGGGTGCTCGAAGCCTACGAGGAAGGCGAGGTCGTCCGGTCCGACAGCGAGAAGGCAGTCAGCAAACTCATCAAGGAAACCGCCGACTGACCGGACTGCGGGAGCGGCCGACCGGTGGCAGGATCGTTGGTATGACTGTCATCGCTACGCTCACCGTCGAACGCCCGTCGGGGCACTGGTTCGATCGGGCCCGGGCGTACGAGATCGTCGTCGACGGCGCCGTCAAAGGGTCCGTCCGCTGCGGCCGTGAGCTGTCGCTGGCGTTGCCCCCGGGCACCCACACCGTGCGGGTCAAGCTCGACTGGACCGGCAGCGAGGCCCTGCCCGTCCACCTCGGACCGGGCGCCACCGTGCGGCTGCGCGTCGAGCCCCGCAGTGCCCGGCACGCGGCTGGGCGGCGCTACCTGCGCCTCACCCGCGTCGACTGAGGTGACCTTTGCTCGACCGGGCCGGCCGCCCTCGCTTGAGACGGCCACCGCTGGGTAAGGACACCGCCATGACCGACCGGGTGATGGTTTTTGCCCCCGCGCCGATCCTGACCGTGACGATCGAGCAGCACCACAACGCGCCGAACCTGCACGTCCATCCGGGCGGTCAGGGTGTCTGGCAAGCCCGCATGATCACCGCCCTCGGGGTGCCGGTGAGCCTGTGCGTCGCCCTCGGCGGCGAGCCCGGTTTCCTGGTCGAGGCGCTGCTCGAGGCCGAGGAGTTCGACGTGCGTACGGTGTCGCGGCGCGCGGCGACCGGGTGGTACGTGCACGACCGGCGCGACGGCGAGCGCGACACGGTGGCTGAGCATCCGGGGGAGCCGCTGGAACGCCACGACCTGGACGAACTGCACAACGTCGCGCTGACCGAGGGGCTGCGCTCGTCGGTGGCCGTCCTGAGCGGACCGCACGGCCCGTCGGTGGTCGACCCGGCCCTGTACGAGCGGCTCGCGGCGGACCTGACGGCCAACGGCGTGCGGGTGGTGGCCGACCTGTCCGGTGATCACCTCACCGCCGTACTGGAAGGCGGGGTGGCCTTCGTCAAGGTCAGCCACGAGGAACTCGTCGGCGACGGGCTGGCTCAGGACGACAGTGTCGACGCCCTGCTGGGGGCCGGTCGCGCCCTGCTCGAGCGTGGGGTCGAGGCGGTGCTGATCAGCCGGGCCGGGGACGCGGCGCTGGCGCTCTACGACGGCCACGAGTGCGAGGTGCATCCGCCGCCGCTGCGGGTCAACGAGCATCGCGGGGCGGGGGATTCGATGACCGCGGGGGTGGCTTCGGTGCTCGCGAGGGGTGGTTCGATGGAGGAGGCCTTGCGTACGGGGTCGGCGGCTGGTGCCCTGAACGTGACCCGGCACGGACTGGGGACCGGAAGGGGCGAGGCGGTGCGGGAGTTGATGAGCCGTGTGCGGATCGAGCCGCGATGAGGGTGCTCGTCACCAACGACGACGGGATCTCCGCGCCCGGTCTGCGGGCTCTGGCTCTGGCTGTCTCCGGTGCTCATGACGTTGTCGTCGCGGCACCGCAGGAAGAGGCCAGTGGCCTGAGCTCCGCCCTGACGGCCGTCGTGTCGGACGGTCGGATCGTGCTGTCCCACGCCGACATCGCGGACTTGCCGGCTTACGGCGTGGCGGCCTCTCCGGCGTACATCGTGGTGCTGGCGTCGCTGGGGGTCTTCGGGCCGCCGCCGGACCTCGTGCTGTCGGGCGTCAACCGGGGGGCCAACGCGGGCCGGGCCGTGCTGCACTCGGCGACCGTGGGGGCGGCGCTGACCGCGGCCAACTACGGCATGCGGGCGATGGCGGTGTCGCTCGACGTGCTGCACCCCGAGGCCGAGGTGTCGGCCGCCTCCGGGGGCAACGCGATCGTGCTGCCCTCCGACGACGTACTCAACTGGGACGCGGCCGCCGCCACGGCCGCCGGGCTGATGGACACGCTGGCCGGGACGGCGCCGGGCACGGTGCTCAACGTCAACGTGCCCGACCGGTCCGCGCCCGCCGAGCTGCGGGAGGCCACCCTGGCGGCGTTCGGTCAGGCCGGCATCGCGGTCGCCGAGTCCGGGGAGGGCTTCGTCCGGACGACCATCGAACGCGTCGATGAGCCGCTGGTGCCCGGAACCGACCTGGCGCTGCTGGCCGAGGGCTACGCGACGGTCACCGCCCTGCGGCCCCCGGCCGAGGTGGGCGGCGTCCGGATCCCGTCCCAGCGCCGCGTCCCGTCGTAGACCGGGACCAGCGCGGCCACGGCGACCGCCAGCAGCAGCCGGGACTCGCCGACCAGCGGCAGCAGCATGACCGTCACGACGACGGCCGGCCATGCCGCACGCACCCAGGCGGGACCGGCCACGGGCAGCAGGGCGGCCAGCACGAGCCAGACCTGGTGATGTGTCCACGACACCGGTGACAACACGATCCCGGCCGCGCCCACGACGACCGTCGCGCCCAGCCAGTACTTCTCGCCGGCCAGCCGCACGGCCCTGATCAGTGCGGCCGCCACGATGCCGCCGCCGATCGCCAGCACCAGCACCGACCGGGCGTGATCGGGCACGTCGAGCCGCATGAGGGCGCCGTTGAGCGACTGATTGCCCGCGCCGGTGATGTAGCCGAGCCGGCTCACGTGGAACAACTCGCCCGTCCAGAACCGCCACGAGTCACCGGGCAACGCCAGCGCGCCGACCAGCCCGCAGCCCGCGAACGTCAGCGTGGCCACGACCGCCGCGCGTCGCCGGCCCGAGAACCACAGCAGCGGGATGAAGATCAGCGGCGTGAGCTTGACGGCGGCCGCGATGCCGATCAAGACCCCGTTCGCTCCCGTACGGCGCAGCAGCAGCACGTCGGTCAGCACCAGCACGACCAGGAACAGGCTGACCTGGCCGTATTTGAGGTTCGAGGAGATCGGCGCGGACAGCACCAGAACCAGGGCTGCGATCGCTGATGCGGCCGGGCCACTTGCCGGCGCTGCTGTCATCGCCTGGCCCCGCGTGTTCCCGGCGCCGTCCGCCGTCGCCCGGCCGCGCATCACCAGCACGGCCAGGGCGGCCACCGCGGCCAGGGTGACCACAGTCCACGCGATCTGCACCACGGGTACCGGCACCCAGGTCAGCGGCGTGAAGACCAGGGCGGCGAACGGCGGATAGGTGAACGGCGCGGCGCCCCGCGTGAAGTCGTACAGGCTGTCGCCGTCGGCCAGCCCGCCCACCGCGCCCAGGTAGACGGACAGATCGGTGAGCCGCGCGTCCACCGGCTTGCCCAGAACGACCGCGGCCGTCACCGCGCCGGTCAGGGCAGTCGTGAGCCACATCCATCGTTTCCCCATGCTCGGAACTCTACATAGGGTCTGGGCTGCGCAGAAGAGGCCGTGTCGCCTTCGTTATCAGCGGTGAGCGTCGGCCGCCCGCACCGCCAGCACAGCCACCACCAGCGCGACGAGCCCGGCCCCGGCCGGGTGCTCGGCGAATCCGAACCCGAACGCTGTCGTGTTGTCCAGCATCCGCGGCAGGGCAGCCTCGGCGTCGGCGGGCGCGCCGGACAGCAGGGGCGCCACCGCCATCCCGGCTCCCGCCGCCGCGACCCCGACCACGATCCGGCGCGCGTCGTCACCGACATGCGCCGCCCGGACCGTGAAGCGGCGCCACGCCCGGGCCGCCGGCTGGCACGTCACCGCCGGACCCGGCGGGGTCAGCGCGTTGCCGGATGTCGGCATCGGTGCGCTGCCGGGCGCCTCAACGGGCCCGGCCTGCGCGATGACGACCGTCGGGACCTGCGCGGCCGCGGCCCGCGATGCGGCGCCGGTGGACGCCCGGCCGGACGCGCCGCGGAGGACCGAGGCCAGCACGAAAGCGGTGCACAGCAACAGCGGCCCGGTCATCACGGCCGCGTTGGCCAGCAGGATGTCGGAGGCGTGAAAGGCCTGACCCGACGACTGCAGACTGCCGAACGCGGCCGAACCGTCGGGAAAGTGCGGGCCGAACGCGACGGTGTCACCCGGCAGCAGCGCGAGCGGGAGCCAGGCCGGGGCGCTCCACGCGGGCACGCCGAGCACCGAGGCCGCGTGGGCCGAGCCCGCCACCGTGGCCAGTTCCAGCGTGAGCAGTCCGCCGCCCACGGCGTAGCGGGCCGGGAGGTGTCGCGCCCACCGGGACACAGCAGTGATGCCGGCAACCCAGACCACCACGGCCGGGGCGATGTCGACGGCGCCCATGAACGGCATGATCGGCACCGGGTTGCCCGCGAACAGAAAACCGAAGACGGCCGCCCCCACGAGCAGCCCCGACACCCGGACCCGCCGCCCGAGCAGGACGAGCGCCACCGCCGCCACGAACAGCACGAGCGGCGCGAACACCGCGGCCGCGCGCGCGACGTTCGCCACCAGGGCGGCGCACAACGTCACCCCGGCCGCGACCGCCGCCGCCCGCGCGAACCCCTGCCCCCGTTCCCGCCACGACGGCTCGTCGACAGCGGGCGACACCGCCAGCGAGGCCGCGAAGCCCAGCTTCCGCCGCCACCCACCGGCTGCCGCCAGTTCGGCCAGCCACTCCTCGCGCATGACGCCGGCCAGATCGTCGGGCCACCGCCGCGCCGCAACAGTCACGAGCCCCCGCGCCACCCGATCAGCGACACCTCGCCCCGGCCGGGCGGCCCCGTCCCGGCCCGGTTGATCGGCCCCGCTTCGGCCCGGCCGCCGCATCACGCCTCCTGCGCGCGGCCGGTGGCCCCGGTCGCCCGCGCCATCTGCTGCTGCATCAGCGCCACCTCGCGCCGGGCGGCCACCACGCCGTCCGCGGTGAGCCGGTAGTAGCGCCGGCTCGGCCGCCCCTCGGCCACCGGATCGATCTCCTCCCAGCGCGACTCGACCCACCCCGCCCGCTCGAGCCGGGCCAGGATCGGATAGAGCGTGCCGCTGGGCAGCCCCGACTGCTGCATCAGCTCCAGCCCGTAACGCTGCGCCCCCGGCTCGGCGAGCAGACCGGCCAGCACCCGCAGCACCGACGCGGTGATCCGTGGTCCACCCATGTACGCACTCTACATAGGGGCGAAAGGTTGATCGACAGGAGTAAGACTGGTCACATGCATGTGTCTTTCCCCCGCATGCTGTCGCGTACGCAGAGGTTCACGCTCGGGCGGCCGCAGCGCCTCACCCTGGTCGCGGGCGGCCTCCGGCTGCTGTTCCTGCGCAGCTCGGGCGGGGAGGACAGAGTGCGCCGGCTGTGGGTCCTCGACCTCGCGACCGGCCAGGAGAGGCTGCTCGCCGACCCGGGGGAGCCCGCAGGTGAGACCACCATGTCGGCGGCCGAACGGGCCCGTCGCGAACGGGCGCGGGACAGGTCGGCCGGGATCTCCGGCTACAGTGCCGACCGTGAGGCGCGCCTGATCGCGTACACGGCCGATCAGCGGCTGCACGTCGTCGACGCGGGCACCGGCGAGGCGAGACGCGCGAGCTGGCGGCCCGGACGCCGCTGACCGATGCCACGATCAGCCCGGACGGGGCGGTGGTGGCCTACGTGCACGACGGCGAGCTGCGGACGATCGGCGTCGACGGCCACGACGACCGGGCGCTCGCCACCCCCGAGCACGAGCTGGTCACGTACGGGCTGGCCGAGCACGTCGCGTCGGAGTCGATGCAGCGGCATCGCGGGTTCTGGTGGGCGCCCGACGGACGGCGGCTGGCCGTGGCGCGGGTCGACAACGAGCCCGTCCAGGTGTGGTATCTCAGCGACCCCAGCCGACCGGCCGAGCCGCCGACCGCGCAGCGCTACCCGGTGGCGGGCACGGCCAACGCCGACGTGCAGCTGTGGGTTCTGGGCGACGGCGAACCGGTGCGGGTCGACTTCGGGTGGGACGAGTACGAATATCTGGTCGACGTCGTATGGGACGCGCACGGGCTGATGGCGGTCGTGCAGAACCGGCCGCAGACCGTGCTCCGCGTGCTCGCGGTCGACCCGGCCACCGGGCGTACGGAAAAACTCGCCGAGAACACCGATCCGAGCTGGACGCACATCGCGCCCGGCTTCCCCCGCCGTACTGGGGAGGGTTCTTTGATCTGGACGGCCGACGACGGCGGCACGCGGCGCCTGACCGTTGACGGCCGGCCCGTCACGCCCGACGGTTTGCAGGTGGCCGAGTTGAGCGCGGTCGACGGCGACACCGTGCTCTTCACGGCCTCGCCGGAACCCACCGAGATGCACGTCTGGTCATGGTCGGCGGCCGACGGACTGCGCCGGCACACCAGCGAACCGGGCCGCCACGAGGGCTTCCGCGCAGGCGGCACCACCGTGATCAACTCGGCCACGCTGACCGGGCAGAGCATCACCTGGCCCGGCGGCACCGTCCGGGACCTCGCCACCGTCTCACCGGTCGTGCCCAAGGTCTCGCTGCTGCGCGCCGGCCGGCACGAACTGCGGACGGCCGTCCTGTTCCCCGCCCTGTGGCAGCGCGGCGAGCGGCTTCCCGTGCTGATGGACCCGTACGGGGGTGCCGCCATGGTCCGCGCCGTCGCCGACCGCCGGTCCTACTACGTGTCGCAGTGGTTCGCCGACCAGGGGTTCGCGGTGATCGTCGCGGACGGTCGCGGCACCCCCGGCCGCGGGCCGCGCTGGGAGAAAGAGGCGTACGGGCGCTCGGCGGCCAAGCTGCTCGAGGACCAGATCGTGGCCCTCGAGACGGTGGCCGGGCTCTACCCCGAGCTCGACGTCAACCGGGTCGGCATCCGTGGCTGGTCGGCCGGTGGCTACCTGGCGGCCCTGGCCGTACTGCGCCGCCCCGACGTCTTCCACGCCGCCGTGGCCGGGGCGCCCGTGACCGACCTGCGGCTCTACGACACCCACTGGCAGGAGCGGTTCCTCGGTCACCCGGCGAGCAACCCCGGCTCGTACGAGGACGGGTCGTTGATCGCCGACGCCGCAGGCCTGTCCCGGCCGTTGCTGCTGATCCACGGCCTGGCCGACGACAACGTCTACCCGGTGCACACGATGCGGTTGTCGGCGGCCCTGCTCGCCGCCGGAAAGCCGCACACCGTCCTGCCGCTGGCCGGCGCGAGCCACATGCCCCCCGACACCGACCTGCTCACGCCGGAACTGCGCTTCCTGCGTGAGGCCCTAGCCGCCCCCCGCTGAGCTCGAGCACCCGATCCACCCGGTCCAGCCCCTCGGGCCGGTGAGTCAGCAGCAGCACCGTACGGTTCCCCGACGCCGCCAGCAGGTCACTCATCACGGCCTCGGCCACGTCCTCGTCGAGGCCCTCGGTCGGCTCGTCCAGCACCAGCACGTCCGGTTCGGCCAGCAGCGCCCGCGCCGTGGCGAAGCGGCGCGCCTGGCCACCCGACATCGTGGTCCCGCCGCTGCCCAGCCACGTGTCCAGCCCTCGCGGCAGCGTTTCGAGCCACGTTCCCAGCCGTACGCGGGTCAGCGCGGCCCGCAGCTCACCATCGCTCGCGGCCGGCCGGGCCAGGCGCAAGTTCTCGCGCACGGTGGACGCGAAGACGTGATCGGTGTCGTCGCCGACCACCACGATCCGCCCCCGGACCTGGTGCTCGGGCCGGTCGGCGTGCGCCACCGTGCCCGATCGGGGGTCCAGCAGCCGGGCCACCACCGCGGCCAGCGTCGACTTGCCCTCCCCGGACCGGCCCACGACGGCGACCCGCTCCCCGGCGGCCACCTCCAGATCCAGCCCGCGCAGGGCGGGCTCCCGCCCGGGGTCCCAGCCCGCGGTGACGTCGCGCAAGCTGATGCCCAGAAGCTTCTCGTCCGCAGCCGCCCCGCCCGCCGGGAACGTCGCGCTGGGCGGGTCGGCGGTCAGAGCGGCCAGCCGCTTCCCGGCCGCGGCAGCCTGCAACCGGGCGACCGCCGCGTCGGGCAGCGCGAGAACCGTCTCACCGAGCACAACGGTCGCCAGCAACAGCACCGCGCCCCACTCCGGGCTGAGCCCACCCACCGCGAACGCCGTCCCCACCACGGCAACACCCCACCCGAGATGCGCAACAGCAGCCGCCCGGCCGGAAGCGTGCGCGGCCCGCGCCTCGAGCCGGGCCAACTCCCGGCTCCGCCGCCGCGGCACACCGCTGTCCGCGACACCGAGGTCCTCGACCCCGTCGACGGTCTCCACCATCGCGTCCCGCAGCCGGCCCCGCGCCTCCCCGGTAGCGTCCTCATCCCGCCGCGCCTGACGCACAGCCAGCGCCGGCGCGACGATCCCCGAGAGCAGCAGCCCCGCACCCAGCGGAAGCACCGCCGGCGGAGCCGTCACGGCGATCGCGCCCCCGGCCACCGCGGTCGTCACGCCCGCGATCAGGGCCGGCATCCGCCCCCGCAGCAGCCCGTCCACACGGGCGTCGACGTCACCGACCACCTTGGACAACAGGTCACCGCGCCGCCGCAGCCGGACCCCCGGAACCCGCGGAACAAGATCGGCGAAGACGCGCGCCCGCCAGGCCCCCAGCCGCGCGAAGGCCACATCATGCGCCACCAGCCGTTCCAAATACCGCAGCAACGGCCGGGCGACGGCACTACCCCGAACCAGCACCACTGCCGTCGACAGGCTCAGCACGGGCGGCAAGCTTGACGCCCGCACCAGCAGCCAGGCCGCGGCCCCGGTCAGCAGAAGCCCCGCCAGCGACGACCCACTACCCAGCACCACCGCGACGCCGGGCCGCCGCCACAGGGCCGCCCACCGGCCCGAGGCCGTGGTCGCCCTGCCCTTGGCCCTGCCGCGCCCGCCCTTTCGCCCAGACGCCGCGTTGGCTGTGCCGCTGCTGGCTGCTGTGCCGGTTGTGCCGCTCTTGGGCGCCGTGTTGGTTGGGCCGCTCTCGGGCGCGGCGCCGGCTATGCCGCTCTCTGCTGCCGCGCCGCTCCCGGCCGCTGTGCCGGTTGTGTCGCTCCCGGCCATCGGCTTGATGTCGGCGCTGTCGCCCTCTTCACGAGATGCCGCAGATCCGTCGACCTTCTTGCCGCTTTCCGTCGCGGCGTCTTGCGCCAGTGCCGTGCGTCCAACCTCGGCGACACCGGCTTGATCGCGGGCGAAAGTGTCGGTCGCCCCGGGCGTGGTCACCGGCACAACATGGTCGGCGGCGGCCAGCAGGGCCGGACGGTGCGCCACCACCAGGATCGCGGCCCCGCCCCGGGCCGCAGCGCGCAGACGGTCGATCACCAGCGATTCTGTGACGGCGTCGAGGTGCGCGGTCGGCTCGTCCAGCAGCAGGGTCACCGGCCCGTCCGCCTGGTGCAGCAGGGCGGCGAGGGCCAGGCGATGGCGTTGCCCCGCCGAGACACCGGAGCCGCGCTCACCCAGCGGGGTCTCCGCGGTGACGTCACCGTCGAGGCCTACAGAGTGGAGTGCTCCGGCGATGTCAGCGCCCGCCGGGAAGAGGTCAGCCACGACTCGGGCGTGCGGCAACGTCGGTCGCTGCGGCAGATAGAGCGGGTCGGCGGCGTGGGCCACGCCGGCAGTCGCTTCGTGCAAACCGGCCAGCACACGCAGCGCAGTCGTCTTGCCCGCGCCGGAGGGCCCGCTCAACGCGACGATCTCACCCGGCCGCACGACCAGTTCGTCGAGCGCCACCGCGTCCTGGGTGGCGCCGGGATAGCGAGCGCGCAGACCGAACGCGACCACTCCAGCGGGACCGTGGACCTCGGTCGCTGCGGCGGATGCGGCAGCGGCATGGGCAGCTCGTTGCGATGCCGGAGAGACATGGCCCGCGTCGGCACTCGAGCGAGCGCGCAGTCCGGCCGTGGCCACTCCAGCGGGACCGTCGATCTCCGTCGCCGCGGCGGATGCGGTAACGGCGGCGGGCGACGGGGTCGCGGCTTGGGTTGGGCTGGGGGCCTGGGGCGGCGTCGGCTGCACGGGAGCGGGCGGCGCGGCGGCGGCCGGCTCGCTGGTGGCGGGTGACGAGGTGGGCCCGCCGGGTGAGCCGGCGGTGAGGATCTCGTCGACGTCGGTGATGACCGCCGTGGCGTCAGTGGAGGCGTGGTAGCGGGCGGCCATCTCGCGGAGCGGGCGGTACGCCTCGGGCGCCAGCAGGATGACCAGCAGGGCCGGGCCCAGGGACAAGTTTCCGGCGGCGACCCGCAGGCCGGCCTCGACCGCGATCAGGCCGACGGAGAGGGTGCCGACGAGGTCCAGCGCCGTGGAGGAGAGGAAGGCCACCCGCAGGACCCGCAGCGTGGCGGAGCGGTGCTGGTCGGTGAGGTGTTCGACGACCGCGGTCTGGCGTTCGGCCCGGCCGTAGACGCGCAGGGTGGGCAGGCCGCGGACCACGTCGAGGAAGTGGCCGGCCAGGCGGGCGTCGGCCTGCCAGCGGCGGCGGGCCTGGGTCTGGGTGGCCCAGCCGATCAGGGCGCCCAGCACGGGGATCAGCGGCAGCGTGATCAGGGCGACCACGGCCGAGGTGGGGTCGACCAGGGCCATGGCCAGGATGACCAGCGGTGGCAGGGTGACGCCGAGGATCAGGGCCGGCAGGTAGCCGCTGAACCATGGCTTGAGCGTGTCGAGGCCGGTGGTGAGCACGGCGGTCAGGCGGCCGGCGCCGAAGGAGGCGACCCAGGCGGGGCCGCGCTGGGGGAGGGCGGCGAGCATGGCGCGGCGCAGTTCGTCGGTGACCCGGGCGGCGGTTCGGCGGGCCACGACCTGTTCGGCCCACGAGAACAGGGCCCGGGCCCCGAAGGCGACGGCCAGCAGGGCGGCCGCCCCGGGGCGCGACGAAGGGTGGGCCACCAGCAGGGTCAGCGCCACCGCGACGGCGATGGTGGCGCCGGCCTGGCCTGCTCCGAGGAGGGCCAGGCCGGCGATGCCCGTCCGGCTGGTGCGGGCATGACGCACCAGCCGGGGGTCCAGCGGTCCGCGTGGCGGGCGCGACCGCTGGATCTCCGCGGCCCGGAGAGGAGCCGTCGGAGCAGCCGCGGAAGGAGCGGCAAGGGGAGGAGCCGCAACGGAAGGAGCAGCAGTGGAAGGAGCAGCAACGGAAAGAGCAGCCCCGGAAGGAGGAACAACGGAAGGAGCAGCCGAGGAAGCAGCCGCGGAAGGAGTGGCCGCGGGCAGAGCGGGGGTGGTCATGAGGGGACCCGTTCGCTGGCGACGCGGCGGCGGAAGACCCAGTACGAGAACGCCTGGTAGGCCAGCACTCCGGGCAGGATCAGGACGCCCGCCCAGGTAATCAGTTCCAACGCCTGGGGGGTGGCGGCGGCCGAGGCCCGGGTCAGCGAGAAGGCCGGGTCGACCGTGCTGTGCAGGACGACCGCACCGCGGGCGGTGAAGACCGCGACCACCGCGCCGGCCACGGCCAGTGCCGTGGTGGCGAAGGCCAGGGCCTCGCGTCCGGCGCGGGCCAGCAGCCCGGCGGCGAAGCTGAGCACGGCCGCGACCAGGGCGAGGGGCGAACTCGTGAGGACCCCGGTCAGCAGCAGGGCGACGGCTCCGCCCGTGCCCAGCCATCGGGCCAGCATCCGGGCGCGGCGGCGCAGGGGCCCGCTCGTACGGAGGGAAAGGAACGTCGCCCCCAGCAGGAGCGCGGCCAGCAGGGCGCCCAGCGCGCCGAGCAGGGCTTCCCCGGTGAGGACGGGGTCGAGGCTGCGCGCCAGACCGGCCCCGGTGACCTGGCCGTCGGCGCCCAGGGCCAGGCCGCGGACGAAGACCGCCAGCAGCGCGCCCCACAGCAGCACGATGCCGAGCGAACTGGCGGCCAGCGCGACGTCGGCCCGGCGGCGGTAGCGTTCACCGTCGCCCTTGCCGCGGAACTCCAGGGCCACGCCACGCACCGCGAGCAGGAGCAGCAGCACCACCATGGGCACGTACAGGCCGGACAGCAGGGCGCCGTACCAGGCCGGGAACGCAGCGAACGTCACGCCGATGGCGGCCACCAGCCAGACCTCGTTGCCGTCCCAGAACGGGCCGATGGTGCGGACGGCGGCTCCCCGCTCATGGTCGTCGCGCCCCAGCAGCGGACCGAGCACGCCGACGCCGAAGTCGAACCCTTCGAGCACGAAGAACAGCACCCAGGCCAGCACGACGACCGAGAACCACAAGGTGATCACGTGAAAGCTCCTCAGTAGACGGGCGCGAGGTCCGATTTGTCCGCAGGAGAGGGGGAAGAAGCAGCGAGGGGTTGCCGCGCGAGATGGCGTACGAGCCGCAGCCAGACGACGGCGAGCACCCCGTAGACGAGCGTGAAGCCGGCGAGCGAGAAGAGAACCTCGGTGCTCGTCAGGCCGGGTGAGATCCCGTCGGCGGTCTTGGAGATGCCGAACGCGATCCACGGCTGCCGCGCGGTCTCGGTGAAGATCCAGCCGAAGGTGTTGGCCGCGGCGGGCAGCAGCGGGATGAGCGGCAGCCACCGGGTCAGCCAGTGCGGAGCTTGACGAGCTTTCCGCGTACGCCAGAGGTAGAACGCGGCGACGGCCATGGCGAGCATCCCCGCGCCGATCATGAGCCGGAACGTCCAGAAGGCGACCGGGATCATCGGCACGTACGAGCCGGGGCCGAACTCCGCCGCGTACTGCGCCTGCAGGTCGTCGATGCCCTGCACGGTGGCGCCGGGGTCGCCCTTGGCCAGGATCGACAGCAGCCAGGGAATCTCCAGCGCGAACTCGGGCAGCGGCTTGCCGGTCGCGAAGACGGCGAACGGCGCGCCCGACGTCGTCTCGTACAGGGCCTCGGCGGCGGCCATCTTCATCGGCTGGACCTCGGTGATGACCTTGCCCAGGTGGTCGCCGGTCAGCGCCGTGAACCCACCCCCGGCCAGCGTCAGCCAGGCGCCGAGACGAGCCAGGATCCTGTACGCGGGGTCGGCCGCGAGACGCCACACGCCCAGCGCGAGCAGGAGCGCGCCGCCGACCATCAGCGCCCCCGCCATGGTGTGCGGGAACGCGGCCAGGTTGACCTTGTTGAGCATCAGTTCGGTGAACGACGTGAGCCGGGCCCGGCCGGTGGCGGGGTCGAGGGCGTACGCGACCGGGTTCTGCATGAAGCTGTTGGCCGCGAGGATGATGAACGCGCTGAGCAGGGTGCCGGCCGCGACGATGACGATGCAGGCGGTGTGCACGAGCCGGGGCAGCCGGTCCCACCCGAAGTACCAGAGCGCGAGGAACGTCGCCTCCAGGAAGAACGCGAGCATGCCCTCGATGGCCAGGGTGGGCCCGAAGACGTCGCCGTAGAAGTTCGCGAAGGCGCTCCAGCCCAGCCCGAACTGGAATTCCTGCACGAGGCCGGTGACGACGCCGACGGCGAAGGTGACGATCAGCAGTTTGCCGACGAACTTCGTCAGGTGCAGGTATTCCGCGCGACGGGTCCGCAGCCAGGCGATCTGCAGGCCGGCGGCGCTCGCGGCCAGGCTGATCGACAGCGGCACGAAGAAGTAGTGGTAGATCGTCACGACCGCGAACTGCAGCCGCGTCAGGTCCAGCACGTCCATGGGTAGCCCCCTCTACGACGTCTCGTAGTAGATACTACGCCACGTAGTACGACGCGGTGACATAGAGGCGGTATGCTCGGTCACATGGCTCTCGGTGACTTGGAACGCGAGGTCATGACGCAGTTGTGGGACGCCGGTGAGCCACTCACCGTGCGGCAGGTGCACGAGCGCCTGAGCCGTCAGCGCGACTTGGCCTACACAACGGTGATGACCGTGCTCGATCGGCTGGCCAAGAAGGGCGTGGTCCTGCAGCAGAAGGCGGACCGCGCTTACAAGTACGCCGCCGCCCAGTCCCGCGAGGAGATGACGGCCTCGGTGATGCTGGACGCGCTGTCGTCCAGCGACGACCAGGACGCGGCGCTGGCTCACTTCGTGGGGCAGCTGCCACCGGAGGCGCTGGCGGCCGCGATCGAAGCGGTGCAGAAGAAGCGGTGACCGCGCTGCTGCTGGGTGCGCTCGGGCTGACGTTGTCGCTCGTCGTGCCCGGCATTCTGGCCAACGCCCGCTGGCCCGACCGGGCGCCGGCCGCCGCGGTGGTGCTCTGGCAGTCGATCACGTTGACGGCCGTGCTGGCCGCGCTCGGGGTGGTGCTGGCCGCGCCCGAGGAGGTCACCCGGGCCGCCGGTTCGGGGCAGACGGTGGCCGAGGTCGCGGTCGTCGGCGCCCTGGCCGTGGCCGCGGTCATCATTGTGCGCCTTCTCGTTTCCCTGTACGGGGTGAGCCGCCGTTCGCGGGCCCGCCGCGCCCGGCACCGGCTGCTCGTCGACCTGCTCGACCGGGCCGAGCAGCACCGTGAGCTCGGCCCCGACCACCTGCGCGTGCTCGACGGGGCCCTCCCGCTGGCCTACTGCGTGCCCGGCCGCGAGCCCCGCGTCGTGCTCAGCCACGGCGTGCTGCAGGTGCTCGACCGGGCCCAGATCGACGCCGTGCTGGCCCACGAGCAGACCCACCTGCGGCATCGGCACGAGGTGGTGATGGAGTCGTTCACCGCCTTCTATCGCGCGGTGCCGCGGCCGTTGCGCAGCCGCAAGCCGCTCGACGCCGTCAACCTGCTGCTCGAAATGGTCGCGGACGACGTCGCGCGCCGGCGGGTGGGGGACGGCCCGCTCCGGGCCGCGTTGGAGCGGCTCACCGATGCCGTCCCTCTCGCGGAGGACGTCAAGCCCGACCTCCGAGGTGACGCACGTCGCAGACGGCTCGATCGGCTGGCCGCGTCGCACACCCCGTCCGTCGCCCTCAACGTGGCCGCCGGGGCCGCCGCGTTGGGCCTGCTGGTGCTACCCACGGTGATCCTGGTTGTGCCCTGGCTCGACCGCGCGCTCGCAGCCTGGCCCCTGTAGTAACTCAGCGTGCAACTTCCGCCGCACAAAGTTGTTCGTCCGGTGCGCCTTTATATAAGGACATGATCGGGAGTACGGTGTTCCCCGGTCCGGCAGCCCCCCATCGTCCACCCGGCCGATCTGACGGATCACCGCCCGAAAGGACACCCACCTCCGTGCGTCGCGCCGCAGTTGTGCGCAGCCTGGTCTGCGCCGCCGTCGCGGTCGGGATCGTCTTCTCCGGACCCGTCGCCGCGCAGGCAACGCCCTCGCCGTCCTCGGTCGAGGCGCAGATCGACAAGCAGTGGAACGAGCTCGAACCGGTCATCGAGAAGTACAACGACGTGCACGGCACGTTGATCAAGAACAAGGCCCAGCAGAAGCAGCTGACCGCTCAGCTGAAGCCGCTGCAGACGCAGGTCGACGCCGCGATGCGGCAGGTGCGCGGGCTCGCGGTCGACGCCTACAAGCAGGGCTCGCCCAACGCGCTCAACGCCATGCTGATCAGCGGCTCGCCGACCGGCCTGACCGACAAGCTGATGTACCTGGACCAGCTCGCCCGGCACCAGCAGGAGCAGATCGCCGACGTCGCCGCGCTGCGTGACAAGCTGGCGGCCACCAAGGCCGACCTGGACGTGGTGACCAAGGAGAACGCCGCCCGCGACGCCGACCTGGCCAAGCGCAAGAAGGCGATCGAAGCCAAGATCACGTCGCTGCAGAAGCTGCGGATCCAGGCCTACGGTGCGTCGGGCGCGGAGGACGGACCGTTCAAGACCGGCCCGTGCCCGGTGGACTACACCAACGACAAGGGCGGCCGCGCGGCCCAGCGGGCCTGCGACCTGATCGGCCTGCCCTACGTCTTCGGCTCGGCCGGCCCCAACTCGTACGACTGCTCGGGTCTGACCCAGGAGGCGTGGGCGAGTGTCGGGGTGCACCTGGACCACTACACGAAAGACCAGTGGAACCAGGGCCGGCCGGTCTCCGAGGACGAGCTGCAACCAGGTGACCTGGTCTTCTACTATCCGGGCAGCCTGCATCACGTGGCCATCTACATCGGCGGCGGCATGGTCGTGCACGCGCCGCACACGGGCGACCACGTGCGCATGGCGACGATCGACCGCGGCCCGATCGCGGGTTACCGCCGGCCCGGCTAGATCGACATCACCACACTGATCGAAGGCCGCCGCGGCAGTTACCCGGCGGCCTTCGATGTTCCCGGCGGGCGCGGGCATAATTCCGTGTCATGAGCGACTCGCCCTTGATCGACAGCCTCACCGCGGCCGTCGAGGCCCGGCCCGACGACCTGACGCTGCGCCTGCACCTGGCCGAGCTGCTGGTCGGCGCGGGGCGGGGCGGCGAGGCGATCGGGCACGCCGCTCAGGTCCTGGCCCGTGAACCGGGCAACGCCGCCGCCCAGAAGCTGATGACGTCCGCCCTGGGCGGCCCGGCCCCTTCCGCTCCGCCGCCCGCGGCTCCGCCGCCCGCCGCCCCGGCGTCCGCCGCTCCGGCCGAGGCCGTCGACTGGGCCGCCATGGAGCAGGATCTCGGCGACATCGTCCCGCCCCGCTTCTCGCACGAGCAGGAGCCGGTGCGGGGCCACGAGGACCGCACGTTCGACATCGAGAAGTCCACCATCACGCTGGCCGACGTCGGTGGCATGCAGGAGGTCAAGAAGCGTCTCGAGATCTCGTTCCTCGGGCCGTTGAAGAACCCCGGACTCCGCACGCTGTTCGGCAAGAGTCTGCGCGGCGGCCTGCTGCTCTACGGCCCGCCCGGCTGCGGCAAGACCTTCCTGGCCCGCGCGGTGGCCGGCGAGATGGGGGCCGCCTTCATCTCCCTGTCGATCACCGACGTGCTCAACATGTGGGTCGGCAGCTCCGAGCGCAACCTGCACGACCTGTTCCAGTCGGCCCGGGGCCACGCCCCCTGCGTGCTGTTCCTCGACGAGATCGACGCCCTCGGCCACAAGCGCAGCCAGCTCAACTCGTCCTCGATGCGGACGGTGGTCAATCAGCTGCTGACCGAGCTGGACGGCGTCGACGGCAACAACGACGGCGTGTTCGTGCTGGCCGCCACCAACGCGCCGTGGGACATCGACTCCGCGTTGCGCCGCCCCGGCCGGCTCGACCGCACCCTGCTGGTGCTGCCGCCCGACAAGCCGGCCCGCGCCGCCATCCTGCAGTACCACCTGCGCGACCGCCCGGTGGCCGGCGTCGATCTGGGCCGGGTGGCCGACGCGACCGAGAACTACTCGGGCGCCGACCTGGCGCACGTGTGCGAGACCGCGGCCGAGTTCGCGATGCGCGACTCGATCGCCACCGGCGAGATCCGCATGATCAACCAGCAGGACATGCTGGCCGCCGCGCGCGAGGTCCGCCCGTCCACCGACGGCTGGTTCGCCACCGCCCGCAACGTGGCGATGTTCGCCAACGAGTCGGGGGAGTACGACGACCTCGCGGCCTACCTGAAGAAGCGCAAGAACCGGTGACGGCGTCACAGAAGCTCGCGCCGATCACAGCGCCACACCCGGCTGGTCCGCCCCGGCTCGCGCCGGTGACAGCGTGGGCCCGGCCCGCGCCGGTGTCAGCGTCGGCCCGGCCCGCGCCGCTGACAGTGTCGGCCTGGTTCGTGCCGGTGTCAGCGTTGGCCTGGTTCGTGCCGGTGCCAGCGTCGGCGCGGCGGGCTTGATGAAGCGCGGGCGCCGGTGACGTCGCCGCCCTCGGCCTATTGGCGGGCACAGCGGCTGGCCGAGGTCGGGCACTACGCGGAGGCCGAGCGGATCGCCCGCGAGGGCCTGGCCGAGGCGCCCGCCGACGGCTGGCTGCTCACCCTGCTGGCCTCGGTGTTGCGGCTGAAGCGCGACTACGCGGCTGCCCTGCGCGGGGCCGACGCCGCCGTCGCGGCCGCACCCCTGCTGTCCGACGCGCACCTGGAACGGGCCGAGAACCTGATCGTCCTGGTGCGCTCGAAGGATGCCGTCGACGCGGCGGCCGAGGCCGTGCGGCTCGACCCCCAGGCCGCGTCCGGGCACTTCGTGCTGGCTCGCGCGCTGGCCGCCGCCCGGGACTTCGACCGGGCCCGGGCCGCCGCCGCGCACGGCCGCACGCTGGCTCCGCGCTCGGTGGAGGGCCTGCTCACGGTGGCCGACGTGGAACGCGACGCGGGCCACCGGGAGCCCGCGCTGGCCGCGGCGCGCGCGGCGCTGGCCATCGATCCCGGCAACGCGTACGGGCGTTGGTTGATCGCCATGCTGGACGCCGAGCGGCTGCGGGTGCGCCGCTCGATGCGGGCGCTGCGTGAGGTCGCGCGGGACAATCCGGCCCGCGCCGATGTGGTCTCGATGACGTGGCCGATCCGGGGCGTGCTGAGCGGGCTGCGCCGGGGCCTGGCCGTGAGCGCGGGCCTGATCTGCGTGCTGCTGCTGATGGCGCACTGGTGGTGGGGGCCGGCCGGGTTTTTCGCGCGGATCGTGGCGGCCGTGCTGGCCGCGGTGATGGCCGGGTTCGCGGCCCGGGTGCTCATCCCCGCCGGGCGGCTGCCGTGGCGCTGTCTGGGGCTGCTGCCGCCGTTGATGCGCCGGGCCGACGTGGCGGGCCTGGCCCTCACCGCGCTCGGCGTGGCGCTGCTGGCGTTGTTCGCCGCCGTGCCGTGGTGGCCGCTGCCGGTGGTCGCGCTGGCCGTGACGCCGTTGCTGTGGCTGCTGGGCCTGACCGAGCTGCTGGGTGCGGGTCTCGATGACCCGGGCAGCCGGCAGGCGCTGAGCGACTGGACCGACGAGCTGCGCGACTGGTGGCGCACCACCAAGAGGGACCTGCGCGACGCCTGGAAGGACGACGAGGCCGGACCGGAGAACGGCCCGGCCCCACGCTGATCAACCCGACGCCCAGGCCCTTGCGACGGCCAGGGGCGGGGCGGTCAGCCTATTTGTCCGACGAGGGCGCGGAGGGCGAAGAACCGGAGGACGAAGGAGCGGCAACCGCGCCGGATGGGCGGCGGGCCGAACGCGCATAGGCCAGCATCGCCACGATCAGCGCCAGCACGCCCGCGACCAGCCCGGCGATCCCGAACACGTCGGTGCCGTCCGAGTCCTCCGCGGGGGCGGGCTCGGCCACGGCCGTGGCCACCGGGGCCGCGGCGGCCGCGTCGCCGCCCTCGGCGCCGGCCGCGGTCAGCTTGAGCACGGGGGCGGGCGACTCGGGCTCGGTGCCGTCGGTCGACGGCTCGTCGATCCACCGCACGACCGTGTTGTCGGAGTAGGTCTGCAACGCCTTGAAGATCATGTCGCCCGACTCGGGCAGCGGGCCCAGCGAGACGTCGAACTCCTGGAACTGACCCGGCTTGATCTCCGAGCCCGCCTTGGCCGTCCACGTGATCTTGGAGACGGCCTCGGTGATCTGCGCGCCGTGCGCCTCGAGCGGCTTGTCGAGCCGGCCGATCGTGGTGGCGACGTCCCACCCGGTCAGCGGCTTGACCGAGACCGAGGCCACCGGCTTGTCGGCGGGCAGGTTGATCTCGACCTTGGTCGTCGACTCCTTGTCGGACTCGTTGGGCACCCGGAAGGTGACCTTGGAATACCCACCGGCCGTCGCGGTTCCGGGGTTCACCGTGACGTGAGCGGCGGCGGGGGAGGCCAGCGCGAGGGTGAACCCGAGGACGGTGGCGCCCACCAGAGCCGAGCGCTTGAACAGGGACATCCTTGTCGAACCTTCCGTGGGGGGAATACCGGCGTACGGCATTGGTCGCTCCCGGCCGCGGATTAGTTCCCGGCGAATTTCTCATGCAGAGCCGGCAGCCGTACGTCGACCCGCAGCCCCGGAGACGCATCACTCAACGTCACGATACCTCCGTGCCGGCGGACCAGTTCGCGCACGATCGCCAGCCCCAGCCCGGAGCCGCCGGCGTCCCGCGCCCGCGCATCGTCGAGCCTGGTGAAGCGGTCGAAGACGCGTTCCCGGTCGGCCTGCGGGATGCCCGGGCCGTCGTCGGTCACGGTGATCAGCCGGTACGTGCCGTTCTCACTCACCGTCGCCTGCACGCTCGATGTGGCGTGCCGGACGGCGTTGTCCAGGAGGTTGGCCACCACCCGGCCCAGCGCGTCGGGCTCGCCGGTCACCTCCATGGGCGCCGGCGGCCGCACGTAGGTCACCGCCGGATAGCGGTCGGCCACGTCGCCGACCAGCGCGCCCAGGTCGACCGAGCGGAACGGCGCCGCGACGGCCCGGCCGCCCCCGTCGTCCGCGCGGGCCAGCAGCAGCAGGTCGTCGACGAGCCGGCTGAGCCGGTCCACGTCGGTCAGCAGGTCGCCGGTGAGCGCAGCCCAGTCGGTGTCGGGCAGGCGCTGGGCCACCTCGAGCTCGGTTCGCATGTTGGTCAGCGGGCTGCGCAGCTCGTGCGCGGCGTCGGCCACGAACGCGCGCTGGCGCACCCGGGCCGATTCGAGCCGGGACAGCATGCCGTTGAGCGTGACCGCCAGCCGGTGGATCTCGTCGCGCGACTCCGGCACCGGCAACCGCCCGGCCCGGGTGCCGCCGGTGATCTCCTCGGCCCCGGCCCGCAGCGCGTCGACCGGGTGCAGCGCGGCCCCCAGGGCCCGCCACAGCACGATCGCCAGCAGCGCGATGATCAGCGGGAACGTGACCAGCAGGGCCAGCCGGAGGATGTGCACGCCCTGCCGCAGGTCGTTGGTCGAGCGCGCGACCAGCACCCGCTGCGGGTCGGTGGGCGGCCCGGCGGTCAGCATCACCACGCGGGCGTCGCCCGGCAGGCCGATCCGGCTGCCCGGGATGTCGCGCACCTCACCGTCGCGCAGCCCGTTCAGCTCGTCGTCGTGCAGCATCGGCACCAGCCGGTCGGCGCCCGCCGAGATCGCCAGCACCCGGCCCCGGGCGTCGATGACCTGCACCTGCATGGCCGGGTTGGCCTCGATGCGCTGGCTCAGCGACTTCTGGTCGATGAGGTTGACCACACCGCGCGCAGTCTCCTGCGTCTCGGTGCTGATCGCCCGCAGCAGCGCGAAGTTGAGCACGCCGATCAGCAGCACGCCGCCCGCGGCCAGGCCGACGGTCAGCGCCAGCACGGAGACGAGCACGAGCCGGGCCCGCAGGCTGAGCTCGCGGGGGCGCCGCATCTAGCGCGCCGCCAGCCGGTAACCCGCACCGCGTACGGTCTCGAGCCGCTCACGTCCGATCTTGCGGCGCAGGTAGCCCACGTAGACCTCGACCGCGTTGGGGGCCGTCTCGATCGCCGCGTCCCACACGTGGTCGAGCAGCTCGATCTTGCTGACCACCTCGCCGGGCCGGCGGATCAGGTATTCGAGCAGGGCGAACTCGCGGGCCGTGAGCGTCACCTCCGCGCCGGCCACCATGACCCGCCGTTCGGCCGGGTCGAGCTCGACGTCGCCGTGCCGCATCACGACGGGGCGTTCGTGCACCCCGCGCCGCAGCAGCGCCCGGAGCCGGGCCAGCAGCACCACGTACGAGAAAGGTTTGGTCAGATAGTCGTCGGCCCCGCAGTCCAGACCGTCGGCCTGGTCGTACTCGCCGTCCTTGGCCGACAGCATCAGCACGGGCACCCAGTTCTGCTCGGCCCGCAGCTGCCGCACCACCCGATAACCGCTCAGCCTGGGCAGCATCACGTCCAGGATCATGGCGTCGTAGCCGCCGTGCCGGGCCAGTTCAAGCCCGTCCTGGCCGTCGCCCGACACATCGACCGCGAAGCCCTCGGCCTGCAGTCCGCGCTGCAACGCGGCCGCAAGCCGCGCTTCGTCCTCCACCACCAGCAACCGCACCTCATTACCTTTGCATGCGGGGGGCAACCCTTAGGGGCGGCTCTCAGCCCGGTCACAGGGGTGATGACGCACTCTGGTGACAGATCAACGGGAGGTGGACATCGTGTCCGTGTTCAGGTCAAGGTCGGCACTTCGGTGGCTCGTGCCGTCGGCCGCAGCCGTCGTCGTCATCGGCGGCGGCGCGGCGGCGGGGACGATCATCGCCAGCGCCGACCCCGCGCTGCCCGAGCGCAGCGCCGCGCAACTCCTCGTCGACCTGCAGAACGCCAAGGTCGACGGGCTCAGCGGCACCATCGTGCAGAGCTCCGATCTGGGGCTGCCCCAGATCGCCGGGCTCACCGACGACGCGTCGAGCCAGCTGGGCCTGGCCAGCCTCGTCGCCGGCAGCAACACCGCACGGGTCTGGTACGCCGGTGAGGACAAGGCCCGGATCGCGCTGCTGGGCACCCAGGGCGAGACCGACGTCATCCGCAACGGCCCGGATGTGTGGTTCTGGCAGTCGCAGGAGAGCGCGGCCACGCACCTCAAGGTGCCGGCGGGCGCGGAGCGCAAGAAGCCGGAAGCCCTGCCGTCCGGCATCCCGTCCTCGCCGCAGGAGGCCGCGGACGCGGCGCTGGCGGCGATCGACGACACCACCGCGGTGACGACGACCGGCGCGGCCAAGGTGGCCGACCGCGACGCGTACGAGCTGGTGCTCAGCCCCAAGGCGCAGCAGTCGCTGATCGGTCAGGTGCGCCTGGCCGTCGACGCCGAGAAGCACATCCCGCTGCGTGTCGACGTGTACGCGAAGAACGCCACCAGCCCGGCCTTCCGGGTGGCGTTCCAGCAGATCAGCTTTGACACGCCCGACGCACAGCAGTTCGTGTTCAACCCGCCGCCGGGCACCAAGGTGACCGAGGCGAACTCCGGCCAGATCGAGAAGGACATCGAGAAGTCGGCGCAGAAGCACACGCCCGCCGAGGTCGAAAAGGCCAAGGGCGAGGGTGTGAAGGTGATCGGCGAGGGCTGGGCGTCAGTGGTGACGGCCACGCTGCCGAAGACCGACGCCGCCGACGGTGAGAAGCCGGCACAGGTCGAGGGTCTGCTCGGCGCGCTGCCGGAGGCGAGCGGCTCGTGGGGCAAGGGCCGGATCTTCGCCGGCTCGCTGTTCAGCGTGCTGCTGACCGACGACGGCCGGGTCTTCGCGGGCGCCGTCGCCCCGGAGACGCTGTACGAGGCGGCCGCCAAGAAGTAACCGGTCTCCAATAGTTCTAGAACTCTCCCCGGCATCTGTGCAACACTGCCGAGGAGAGTTCTAGAACTTTGGAGGCGCGATGCCCACCCTGATGACGGAACCGGCCGCCGGTCGCTTCGGCGGCTTCGGCGGCCGGTTCGTCCCCGAATCGCTCGTCCCGGCCTGCGACGCGCTGGCCGCGGCCTTCTCCGGCGCGTGGGCCGACCCCGCGTTCCGGGCCGAGCTGAACGACCTGCTTGCCGTCTACGCCGGCCGTCCGACGCCGCTCACCCCGGCCCGCAACCTCTCCGCCGCCCTCGGCGTCGAGCTGCTGCTCAAGCGGGAAGACCTGGCACACACCGGCTCCCACAAAATCAACAACGTGCTCGGGCAGACGCTGCTGGCCCGCCGGATGGGCAAACGCCGGATCCTGGCCGAGACCGGCGCCGGGCAGCACGGGGTCGCCGCGGCCACCGCCGCCGCCCTGCTCGGGCTCGAGGCCACGATCTTCATGGGCGAGCGGGACATCGAGCGTCAGCAGCTCAACGTCCTGCGGATGAGCACGCTGGGCGCCACGGTGGTTCCGGTCACGACGGGCAGCCGTACGTTGAAGGACGCCACCAACGAGGCGATGCGCGCGTGGGTCGCCGATGTGGACGACGCGCACTTCCTGCTCGGCTCGGTGGGCGGCCCCCACCCGTACCCGTGGATGGTGCGGGAACTGCAGCGCGTCATCGGCGACGAGGCGAGAAGCCAGAGCCCGTACGTGCCCGACGTCGTGGTGGCGTGCGTCGGCGGCGGCTCCAACGCGGCCGGGACGTTCGCCGGTTTCGTGGACACCGCGGCCCGGCTGGTCGGCGTGGAGGCGGCGGGCGGTGCGGCGATGTCCTCGGGCCGGGCCGGGGTGGTGCACGGCGCCCGTTCGATGGTGCTGCAGGACGCGGACGGCCAGGTCGCCGAGGCCGAGTCGATCGCCGCGGGCCTCGACTACCCCGGCATCGGACCCGAGCACGCGCATCTCGGCGCGACCGGGCGAGCGGAATACCACTCGGTCAAGGACGACGAGGTGGTGGCGGCCGTACGGCGGCTGGCCCGCGCCGAGGGCATCATCTGCGCCCTCGAATCGGCGCACGCGGTGGCGTGGGTGCTGCGCGAGGCGGGCGGCCCGCTGCTGCCCACGGGGTCGCGGGTGCTTCTTACTCTCTCGGGCCGCGGCGACAAAGACATGGCAACGCTGGGAGCCGTGGCATGACTGAGCGCACCGGAGTCAGCGAAGCGTCCGTAGGGCCAGGAGGGCATGCCCCGATGCCCAGCATGAACGACTGCACCGGAGTCAGCGAAGCGTCCGTAGGGCCAGGAGGGCATGCCCTGATACACAGCATGACGAAGCTGCTGGTTCCCTACTTGACCGCGGGTGTGACCGAGAACTGGATCGACTACCTGCTCGCGATGCAGGCGGCCGGGGCGGACGCGGTGGAGATCGGGCTGCCGTTCTCCGATCCGATGCTCGACGGCGCCACCATCCAGCAGGCCTCCGACCGGGCGCTCGCGCGTGGTGTCACGATCGACGCGATCCTGGCCGAGATCAAAGGCGCTCCCGTACGGGTTCCGCTGATCGCTTTCACGTACGCGAACCTGGTCTTCCGGCCCGGCGCCGAGCAGTTCTGCCGCCGGCTGGCCGAGGCCGGGTTCCGCGGGCTGATCGTGCCCGACCTGCCGCTCGACGAAGCCGCCGAGGTCGCCCGCGCGGCCGAGGCGGCCGGGATCGAACTCACCCTGCTGGTGGCCCCGGTGACCAGTGACGAGCGGCTGGCCGAGATCGTGGCCCGCAGCCGCGGCTATGTCTACGCGGTGAGCCGGATGGGCACCACCGGCGAACGCGACGCGCTGGCTTCCACCGCGGCCACCCTGGCGGCCCGGATCAAGGCGGCCCAGGCGGCCCTGGTGGCACCGGAGGAGGCGCTGCCGGTGCTGGTCGGCTTCGGGGTGTCCGGGCCCGAGCAGGCCGTGGAGGCGGGACGCGCCGGGGACGGTGTCGTGATCGGCTCGGCCCTGATGCGTAGGGTTCTCGACGGGGCCACGCCGGCCGACCTGGAAGCCGAGGTCACGGCGGTGCGCGCCGCCCTCGACCGCGCCGACCAGGAGGCCACCGCTGACCACGCCTCGCACGCCCAAATATCAGGTCATCGCGGCTGACCTGGGCGCCAAGATCCGCGGCGGGGAACTGCCGCCCGGCTCGGCCCTGCCCCCGCAGAAGGAGCTGAGCGGCCACTACGGCGTCACCCTGGCCACGCTGCGGCAAGCTTTGCAACAACTGGAGGCCGACGGGCTGCTCTCCCAGCAGCCGGGCCGGGGCACCTTCGTCGCCGAGCCGCGCGCCGCCTACCGCCTCGACTCGCTGCGCGGTTTCGCCGAGGATCTGCGCGCCCAGGGCCACCTGGTCACCACGCAGATCCTCGGGCAGGCGGTGGGCGCCCCACCGGCCTGGGCGGCCGCGCACCTGGGGGAGAGGCCGCCCGCCGTCCGCCTCGAACGGCTGCGGCTGCTGGCCGGACGCCCCGCCGTGCACCAGGTGTCGTGGATCCGCGGTTCCGCGCTGGCCGAGGCCGACCTCAGCGCCACCTCGCTCTATCAGGCGCTGGCCGAGCGGGGCGTGGTCGTGCAACGGGCCAGCGAGGCCGTCCGCCCGGGCGCCCTCGACCAGGCCACGGCCGCGCTGCTGCGGCAGCCCGCGGGCACCGCGGCGTTCCTCTCCGAGCGCATCACCTACGGCCTGGACGACCGCGCCCTGGTGGCCGACCGGGCCACGATCCTGGGCACGATGATGGAGATCCGCACCGAGCGCGCGATCACCGGCCTCACGGTGAGCTGGGCTCAGCTCGCGTAGCGCTTCTCGGCGCGGGCTCGGGCCTTGATCGCCTCCACCTCGCGGTTCTTGGGCGGGGCGGTGGTGACCAGTTCGGCCAGCAGCTCGGCGGTGGCGGCGGCCACGGCGGCCACCGCGCGGTCGAACGCGGCCTGGTTGGCCTGCGACGGCTTCGTGCTGCCGGCCACCTTGCGCACGTATTGCAGGGCGGCCGCGTGGATCTCGTCACCCGTGGCGGGCGGCTCGAAATTGTGCAGCTGGTGGATGTTGCGGCACACGGCAGGACCTCCGGACGACGAGGAACGGGCAACCTCCGTCAAGCTACGCCACCCGTACGACGAAATACGATTGGTGCATGGCGCACTGGTACGAGTCCTCCATCGATCGGCAGCTGCGTGAGGCGACCGAGCGCGGCGAGTTCGACAACCTGCCCGGCCTGGGCAAGCCGCTGCGCGGTCACGGCGAGGAGTACGAGGACGACTGGTGGGTCAAGGACTGGCTGGAGCGTGAGGGCGCGACGGCCGGGATGATCCCGCCCACACTGGCCCTGCGCCGCGAGACCGAGGATCTGGAGGCCAAGGTCGACCGGCTGCGCGGCGAGCGTGAGGTGCGCGACTACGTCGACGACCTCAACGAGCGGATCCACCAGGCCACGGTCGGGCGCATGGACGGTCCGCCGGTCATTCTGCGCAAGCTCAACGTCGAGAAGGTGGTCGAGGGCTGGCGGGCCCGGCGCTGAGGCCGCGGGACCCAGCTGCTTCCCAGCCGGCGGTGTTACCGCTGGACGGATGAGTGCCAGGAGAAACATGGCCGGCGTGCTGGTGCTGGTGGCAGTGCTGGCCGGCGTGACCGCGATCCCGGTCGGCGCCGTGCTTGCGGCCGGCGCCCGCTGGGAGGCCCGGCAGCGCGCGGAGTTACCGGCGCAGCTGCTCGACCCGCCCACGGCCCAGCTGACCCGCGTCTACGCGAACGACGGGAAGACGCTGATCACCACGTTCTACGACGAGGACCGGCAGGACGTCGCGCTGGACCGGATCGCCCCGGTGATGCGCAACGCGATCGTCGCCGCCGAGGACACCCGGTTCTACGAGCACGGCGGGGTCGACCTCAAAGGCCTGGCCCGCGCGTTCGTCTCGGACGCGCGTCGCGGCGCCGCCGAGCAGGGCGCGTCCACGCTTACCATGCAGCTGGTGCGCAACGTGCTCAAGAAGGATCCGACGCTGACGGCGGCCGAGCGCGCCGCGGCCACCGAGGACTCGGCGGGCCGCAAGCTGCGCGAGATCCAGTACGCGGTCGCGCTCGAGTCGCGCCTGAGCAAGCAGCAGATCCTGCGCAACTACCTGAACATCGTGTACTTCGGCGACGGTTCGTACGGGATCGAGGCCGCGGCCCGCCACATCTTCGGGGTCGCCCCGGCCCGGCTCGACCTCGCGCAGTCCGCCTTGATCGCCGGGATCGTGCAGTCGCCCGACGCCGACAACCCGATCGGCGGCGACCGGGCCAAGGCCAAGGAGCGCCAGGCGTACGTGCTCGGCGCCATGCGCAAGGCCGGCCTGATCACGCAGGCCCAGCACGACGCGGCCGTACGGGAGAAACTGACGTTCTCGGGGCAGGCTCAACCCAACGGCTGCGTCGAGGCCGCCGGCGGCTCGGGGTTCTTCTGCGACTACTTCGAGCGCTGGTGGGACACCCAGGCCTCGTTCGGCGCCACGAAGGCGCAGCGGGAGAACGCGTTGCGGCGCGGCGGCTACACGATCGTCACCACGCTCGACGCCGGGGTGCAGAGGGCCGCGGCCGAGCAGTCGCGGAAGGTGTACGCCCTCGACAGCCGGAAGACCCTGCCGATCGCGGTCGTGCAGCCCGGCACGGGCAAGGTGCTCGCGCTGGCCGTCAACCGGGAGTACGGCACCGGCCCGTCGCTCACCCGGACGGTGAACCCGCTGATCAGCGGGGGTGGCAGCGTCCACGGGTATCCGTCCGGCTCGACCTTCAAGCTGTTCACGATGCTGGCCGCGCTCGAAGCCGGGATGCCGCTGAACACCGGCTACGACTCGCCGTCGAAGCTGGTCACGCCATGGCCCGACGCCGGACCGGGTAGCTGCGACGGCAGGTACTGCCCCGGCAACGCCAACCCGGCCTGGATGGACGGCTACCGGACGATGTGGACGGCGTTCGGCCGCTCGGTCAACACGTATTTCGTGCACCTGGAGGAGCAGGTCGGCCCGGCCGCCGCGGTCGCGATGGCCAAGCGGCTCGGCATCAGCTTCAGCGCCCCGGCCGACGCGGAACTGGCCGCCGAGGGCGCGGACTCGTGGGGCTCGTTCACCCTCGGGGTCGTCGACACCACGCCGCTCGAGTTGGCCTCGGCGTACGCGACCCTGGCGGCCGACGGCGAATACTGCGCGCCGCGCCCGGTCGGGTCGATCACCGGCCCCGACGGCGCCGCGGTGACCCTGCCCAGCACGTGCACCCGGGTGCTCGATCCCGGCATCGCCCGCGCGGCCACCGACGCCGCCCGCTGCCCGGTGGGTCAGCAGAGCGCGTTCGGTCAGTGCGACGGCGGCACCGCGACCGCCGCCGGCGACATCTTCGGGCGCGGTGACCTGGCCGGCAAGACCGGCAGCACCGAGGACAACCGCACCGAGACCTTCGTCGGTTTCACCCCGGCGGTGGCCGCCGCGGGCATCGCCAACGACCCGGCCGACCCGTCCGACCGGGTCGGCAGCGCGGTCGAGGCGCGCGTGGTGGCGGCGGTGGCCCGGACACTGCGGGTAGCGGCCGGCAACGCCGGGTCCGCGACGTTCACACCGCCGAGCGGCCGATCGGCGTACGGCGGGTGATTTACTCAGTATCGGGGGGTTTGCTGCCGACATTAACCCTGTGACCGCCGCCCACGAGCAGCGACGCCTGGCCGCTCTGCACGAGTACGAGCTGCTCGACACGCCCGCGGGTGACGAACTGGAGGCAGTGGTACGGGTGGCGGCGCTGGTGGCCGGTGTGCCCAACGCGACGCTCAACCTGATCGACGAGAACCGGCAGTGCCAGCTCACCACGCACGGGTTCGAGGGCGCCGACTCCGCCCGTTCGGACTCGATGTGCGCGGTGCGGTTCGAGTCGGGCGACGTCACGTATCTGCCCGACGCCGGCCTCGACGCGGCGTACGCGTTCAACCCCTGGGTCACCGGCATGCTCGGTCACGTCCGGTTCTACTTCTCGGCGCCGCTGGTCACCCCGCAGGGCTACGCGCTGGGCTCGCTCTGCGTCTTCCACACCGAGCGCCACGAGCTGACCGCCGGGCAGATCGACCGCCTCAAGGATCTGGCCCAGGTGATCCTGGCCCTGTTCGAGCGTCGCCGGCAGGCCCGCGCCAACGAGGCCCTGGCCGCCGAGGTGCGCGAGCAGCACGATCAGCTCGAGGTCGCGATCGCCGAGCTGCGGCGCTCCAACCATGAGCTGGAGCAGTTCGCCGGTGTGGTCAGCCACGATCTGGCCGCCCCGCTGACGGTCGTCAACGGCTACCTGGAGCTGATCGAGGAGCGCGTCGCCCGCGACGATCCGGAGTCGGCCCGCTGGGTCGCTGCCTCGACCCGGGCTGTGGGCCGGATGCAGCGCCTGATCACCTCGCTGCTCACTTATGCCCGGGCCGGGCAGGCGCCCTGCCGCCCCGAGCCGGTCAAACTGGGCGAGCTGGCCGACCAGGCCCTCAACGACCTGCGCGGCACCATCTCGGACGCGACCGTGACGGTGCCGGCGGACCTGCCGGTGATCGAGGCCGACCCCACCCTGATCCGCCAGCTGCTGCAGAACCTGCTGGGCAACGCGCTCAAGTACCGCCGCAAGGACCGGCCTTGCCGCGTCGAGGTCGGGGCGCGCCGCGACGGCGAGCAGTGGCGGATCTCGGTGGCCGACAACGGGGTGGGCATCCCCAAGGCCCAGCGCGAGCGCGTCTTCGAGATGTTCACTCAGGTCGACCCGGCGTCCGGCCAGGGCCACGGCGTGGGGCTGTCGACCTGTCACCGGATCGTCGAGCGGCACGGCGGGCACATCGTCGCCGCCGAGACGCCGGGCGGCGGCACCACAGTGGTCTTCACGCTGCCGATGCGGCATCCGGTGCCGGTGTCATGATCGAACGGTTCGCGGTCACGAGGCTGAAGTACCGGGTGGCCGGCGGGTTCGCCGTCCTGCTCACGCTTTTCCTCGCCCTGATCGTCGCGCATTTCGTGGTGAGCGAACGGGAACGCGAACAGCACGAGGCGCACGCGGCCCGGATCGACGTGTTCCGCGACACCAATCGCGCGGTGCTGCAGTACATGACCGACGCCGAGACCGGTGTCCGCGGTTTCCAGCTGACCGGCGACACGGCGTATCTTGCGCCCTACACCAGCGGGCGGGCCGGCGCCTTCAGCGCGATGCAGCGGCTGGCCGAGGACCCGCTCGACGCCGAGACCGCGCGGTTGCTGGCGGTCGAGCGCGAGTCCGCCGAGGGCTGGCTCTTCGGCTACGCCATCCCGATCGTCAACGCCGGGGTGGCCGACACCGACGCCGAGCGGGCGGCCCGCGGCAAGGACCTGTTCGACCGGCTCCGCACGGCCAACGCCGACCTCTTCGCCGCGGTCGAGAACTTCGAGCGCCGCGTCGGCGACCGTGAACGCGCCGCCGCCACGTACTCCACCCTGCTCTTCGCCGGCCTGGCCGCGCTGGTCGTGGCGGCCGGGTTCGGGCTCGCGCTGCTGCACCAGCGGCACCTGCTCGTCCCGCTCGAGCACATCCGGCTCACCCTGCGCCGGCTGGCCGACGGCGACCTGTCCGCCCGGGTCACTCCGGCCGGGCCGGGCGAGCTGCGCGCCGTCGCCGGCACCCTCAACGACCTGGCCGCCCGCACCGAGCAGCTGATCAGTGCCGAGCAGGCCCGGGTGGCCCGCAGCGAGCTGCGCCAGGCCGTCACCGTGCAGCTGCAGGAGGACGGCGATCCGCTGGACATGGCGGAGCGGATCGCCGAGATGATCGGCACCACCCTCGGCGCCGAGGCGGTGCACAGCCGGATCACCATTCAGGCCGGCGTCCCGATCGAGACCACGTGGCCGCGGGACGCCGAGCCGCTCGACCCGTCGATCGCCGAGCAGGTCCGATCGTGCGCGCCCGGCGGCTCGCTGCGGCCCGCGGGGCTGCCCGGCGGGCTGGTCATCCCGCTCAGCGGCGACGCGGGCTGCCCGCCCGGGCTGATCTGCCTGGTCCGCCCGGCCCGGCCGGCCTGGTCGGAGGAGGAGCGGCGGCTGCTGATCGGGCTCGCCCGCGAGATCGACCACGCCGCCCACCAGGAACGGCTGCGGCTGCGGCAGGCCCGCCTGATCAACGAGTTGCGGGTGCTCGACGAGCAGAAGGACGTCTTCGTGGCCACCGTCACCCACGAGCTGCGGACGCCGCTGACCAGCATCCTGGGTTACAGCGAGATGCTCGTGGAGGACGAGGAGCATGCGCTCGGCCTGTCGCTGGTGCAGAAGCGCGGGGTCGAGGCGATCCTGCGCAACGCGCACCGGCTCGAGGCCACGGTGGCCGACCTGCTGCTGCTCGACCGCTCCAACGAGCGGATCGGCGACGCCGAAGCCGGGCCGGTCGACCTGGCCCGCCTGGTCGGCGAGGTGCACGGCACGCTGGGCACCGCCGTCCGGGCCAAGGACCTCGAGTGCGAGCTGAGCACCGAGCCGGCCTGGGTGCGCGGCGACTCGGTGCAGCTGGAACGGGCCGTGCGCAACCTGCTCGACAACGCCGTCAAGTTCACCGCGCCCGGCGGGCACCTGGAGTGCCGGCTCGCCTGCGCCGGCGACCGCGCGGTGATCACCGTGACCGACACCGGCATCGGCATCCCGGCCGACGACGTGCCCGGGCTGTTCACCCCGTTCCACCGGGCGGCCAACGCGATGGATCAGGCAGTGCAGGGCAACGGGCTGGGCCTGGCCATCGTGCGCAACATCGTCAACGACCACGGCGGCACCGTCACCGCCCACTCGGAGCTGGGCCGGGGGAGCACTTTCACGATGGCTCTGCCCCGGATGGCCGAAGTGCCGCCCAGATCCGGTCGCGGGTGAACGGCAGCTCGGTCAGCCGGACCCCGGTGGCGTCGCGCACCGCGTTGGCCAGCGCCGGGGCCACCGGGTTGAACGGGCTCTCGCTCATCGACTTCGCACCCAGCGGCCCGATCGCGTCGTCGGTGTCGGCGAACAACACCTCCGTCCGCGGCACGTCGGCGAACGTGGGCAGGTGATACTGCCGGAACCCGGTCGTGGTGACCTGCCCGTCCGGCCCGATGTCGACGTGCTCGGCCAGCGCCGCCCCGAGCGCCTGGGCCACCCCGCCCTCGATCTGCCCGCGGCACTGCAGCGGGTTCATCACCGTGCCCGCGTCGGCGCTGTGCACGCTGCGCAGGATCCGCAGCTCGCCGGTGTCGGGGTCGACCGCGACGCGGAACCACTGCGCGTTGAACGCCACCGATCGCGGGCTGCCGCCCCAGTGCCCCCCGGCGCTCAGCGGCTCCGCGGCCCGCGCGGCCAGCTCCTGGAGCAGGCCCTCGGTCAGCTCCGCGCCACCGGAGGCGGCCCGCAGCAACGAGTGCAGGCCGCGGGCCGCGTGCAGCACCGCCTGGCCCGCCACCACCACCCCGGTCGACGCGAAGGCCCCGGTGTCGTGCCGCACCACGTCGGTGTCGGACTGCCGTACGGTGATCCGGTCCGCCGTCGTGCCCAGCGCGTCCGCGGCGATCTGGGCGTGCACGGTCGTGCTGCCGTTGCCGAACTCCGCGGTGCCGACCGCGATCTCGAACCGGCCGTCGGGCCGCAGCGTGGCGGTCGCGTCGGCGTAGTGCCCACCCGGTGGCCCGGCCGCGATCATCGTGACCGCCATGCCGTCCCCGGTCAGCCACCCCGGCGGCGCCGGTTCCGCCGGGCCTGCCGCGGCCTCGCGCAGGTGACCCAGGCACTGATCCAGCCCGTACGAGGCGATGGTCAGGTCGTCCGCGTGGTCGCCGGGCGCGGTCAGGTGGTCGCCCTCGCGCACGATGTTGCGTTCCCGCAGCGTGATCGGGTCGATGCCGAGCCGCCGGGCCAGCTCGTCGAGCGCCGACTCCACCGCGAACGACACCTGGCCCAGCCCGTACCCCCGGAACGCCCCGGCCGGAACCGTGTTCGTGTAGACGCAGCGGGCGTCGGTGCGCATGTCGGGGCAGCGGTAGACGGCAACCGACTCGTGGCAGCCGTGGAACATCACGGCCGGTCCGTGGTTGCCGTACGCCCCGGTGTCCGCCACCACCCCGAGCTGAAGCGCGGTGAGGGTGCCGTCGGCGCGCGCGCCCACCTTGACGGTGACCGTGAACGGATGCCGGGTGGTGGCCGACGTGAACTGCTCGGCCCGCGTGTACTCGTGCCGCACCGGCTTCCGTAAACGCAGCACGGCCAGCGCCACCAGGTCCTCGACCAGCATCTCCTGCTTGCCGCCGAACCCGCCGCCGACCCGGCCCGCGACCACCCGCACCCGATCCTCGGGCAGGTCGTACAGCTTGGCCAGGGCGCGCCGGGTCAGGAACGGCGTCTGCGTGCTGGTGCGTACGACGAGCCGGCCGTCGTCGTCGAGCCACCCGACCGCGCCGTGCGTCTCCAGGCTCGCGTGCTGCACCCGCGGGGTGCGGAAGGTCTCCTCGTAGACCACGTCGGCCGCGGCGAACCCGGCCTCCGGATCGCCCAGGTCCGCGTGCAGTTCGGCCACGATGTTGCGCTCGGCTCCGGCGTGCAGTTGCGGAGCGCCCTCGGCCATGGCCTCCTCCGGGGTGAGCACGGCCGGCCGCACCTCGTAGTCGACGACGAGCGCGCGCACGCCCGCCTCGGCGGCGGCCTCGCTGGTGGCGACGACCGCGGCCACCCGCTGCCCGGCGAAGCGCACCACGTCGTCGAGCACCCGGGTGTCCCAGGGATCCTCGGACGCGTGCTCGTGCTGCGCGGTGGAGAACCGGGCGGCGGGCGCGTCGGCGTGGGTCAGCACCAGCTCGACGCCCGGCACGGCCAGCGCGCCCGCGGTGTGCACGGCGAGGATCCGCGCGTGCGGGTGCGGCGAGCGCAGCACCTTGAGATGTCGTACGTCCGGCACGTCCAGGTCGAACGTGTAGCGGGCGGTGCCGGTGACCACCTGCGGTCCGGCCGGGGCGCCCAGATTGGCGCCGACCGACTGCCCCGCCACCGGCTCGGCCACGGTGACCACCCCGGCCACCGCGTCGGCGATCGCACGATAACCCGTACAGCGGCAAAGGTTGCCCTTGAGGGCCCGGGGCAGATCGGCCCGCTGGTCGTCGGTGAGGGCCGCGGTCGTCATGATCAGGCCGGCGGTGCAGAACCCGCACTGGAACCCCTGCGCGTCGAGGAACCGCTGCTGCACCGGGTGCAGGTCGCCGCCGCGGGCCAGCCCCTCGATCGTGGTGACGCTGCGCCCGGCCGCCCGGAACGCGGGATAGACACAGGAGTGCACGGGCCGGCCGTCCACGTGCACCGTGCAGGCGCCGCAGTCCCCGGTGTCACATCCCTTCTTGACCCCGTACGCCCCCTCCTCGCGCAGATAGGTGCGCAGGCACTGACCGGGGCGGGGCGGCCGGTCGTGCTCGGTCCCGTCGATCCTCATGCCAGCTCCGCCCGGATCTGCTCGGCGTAGAGCCGGGTCAGGTGCCGGCGCCACGCGGGCGACCCGTGCACGTCGTCGACGTACGCGTCCGCCTCGATGCGCTCGGTCAGCGCCACCGACACCAGCTCGGCCGGCGGCGGCTCGGAGAACCGCAGCACGTACGGCCGTTTGGTCGCCGCGGTGACGGTCAGCGTCGTCGCGCCGTCGGCGTCGCGCCGCCCGATCACGAGCACCCCCGAGCGGCCGTGGGCATGCAAAGAGCCTTGCCGGTACGCCGTGACGGCACTCAGCGACGAGGCCGGCAGCATCATCGAGCGCAGCAACTCGCCCTCGCGCAGCACGGTCCTCTCCTCGCCCGTGACGAACTCGGCCACCGGCACCGTGCGCTCGCCCGCCGGGCCCTGCAGCAGCACCGTGCCGTCGAGGGCGGCCCCGAGCGCGATCATCGGCCCGGCCGGCAGCGCGGCGCACAGGTTGCCGCCCACCGTCGCCACGTTCCAGATCTTGAAGGAGGCCAGGAACGCGTGGCAGCACCGCTCGGCGATGTCGTAACCGCTGGCCGCCAGCTCGGCGATCGTGCAGGTGGCGGCGACTTCGACCCCGTCGGGGCGCACGGTCAGCGCGGGCCAGCCGGCGGTGGTCAGATCGAGCAGCCGGGTGATCTGCGGACGGGGTTCGCCGAACAGCGACGTGCCGCCGCCCAGCCACGCGTCACCCGGGCGCCACTGGCCCACATGAGCTGGGCTGATCACTTCGGCCACGGTGTTGAGGTCCACGTTCGTACGTTACGCGCGTGGTGTTTCCGTCAGTTGACGATCAGCATTGTCGCCGCCACCGTGGCCGCCCACAGCGCGAACAGCAACACGGGCCGGCGCGGGACCTCGAGCTCGGGCGGCGGGGGCAGCGGGCTGAGCGCCAGGGCCCGGATCCGGGTGTCGCGCAGCGCGGCCACGAGCTGATCGGCGGTGCGCTGACGCGAACGCGACGGCCAGGGCGCGGGCACCGGCACGCTGAGGACGGCCTCGCCCGCGGTCAGCACCACCGTGCCCTCGTCGTCGTGCACGATCGCGCTGTCGGTGGCCCACGGCTCCCGGTTGCGCTCGCGGAAGCCGATCGCCGCGATCCCGCCCGCGTGCCACCGCAGCCGCGGCCGCAGCTGCGAACGCCAGCCGAACTCGAAGCCGGCTCCGGCGGCCACCGCGGCCACGGCGATCAGCGCGTTCCGGGGCAGCCCGGCCAGGTGGGCGACCTCGGTCAGGCCCAGCGCGCCGCCCAGCCCGATGGCGACGGTGGCGATCCAGGCCCGCTGCGGGCTGATCCGGTGCTCGCGCGGCACGAAGGCATCGGCGTCGCGGTCCGCCGGGCGCAGCGACTCCGGGTCGACCAGCTGCTCCTCGTCGTCCTCGATCTCGCGGGGCAGGCCCTCGACCACGTCGTACGGCACCTCGATGACCTCGCCGACCGGGCCGACCGGCACGTGCAGCCGCTCGCCGACCTCGAGCGCGCACCAGGAGCCCGGTCGCGGATCGCCGTAGAGCACGGCGGCCTCGGTGTGCACGTCGTCCTCGTCGTGCCACGGTTCCGGTTCGGCCACGTCGAACGCGAACTCCAGCGCGGTGCGGCCGTCCGCCGAGGGCACCAGCACATGGACGTAGCCCTCCTGCTCGACGGCCCGTACGGCGTGCACGGGCTGCGGTGTCGTGAACAGGCGGCGCAGCGCGGACTGGTGCCGTACGGCCCGGGCCAGCAGCGCGCAGCCCAGCGAGAAGGCGCAGATCGTGAGGGCCAGCCACGGAACGGCCGCGTCGTCGACGGCCACCCAGAACACCCCGGCCGCGGCCATGAGCAACAGCGCGAACCCGCCCACCTCGGCCGGGACGGCGACGTGCGGGAGGGCGTACGGGGGAGGGGGCCGGCGATGCGGGACGGGCAGCGGCGCGGGCGGCTTGTCGAGGCGGGACACCACGATCGCGGCGGCCGCATAACCCCAGGTCACGAGCACAGTGCCGGGGGAGTTGGCGAGCGGGGTCCAGAGCACCGCGCCGAGCACGGCGGCCCACGCGGCGGCGCCCCGATGCGCGTAGACCATGAGCGCGGGCCCGATCAGCACCCCCAGCCCGACCCAGCGGGCGGCCGGGGCGGGGTCCGAGGGGCCGCCGAACACGCCGAAGACCAGCAGGAACGTGACCAGGCCGGCGGCCGGCACAGCGGTGTCCACCCGCATCAGCCAACGCATGACTCCATCGTCATGCGTTGGCCTCGATGATGTGGGCGAATTATGGCCTTTTCAGGGGCCGCCGACGATGCTGGTGACCTGATGGCCGCTGTTGACCGTCTGCCCCGTGTTGTTGATGACGTTGACGATCGTGCCGGTGCCGCCGAGCGAGACCGTGACCATGTCGCGGAAGCGCACACCCGGCTTGGCCGGCACCTCGAACGCCCGCTGCGCCACCACCGACGGGTTGACGTTGAAGAAGCAGTAACTGCCCAAGCCGTACGCCTCATGGCTGTTCACCGCGTCGGCCACCTTGTACGCGGCCCAGCCCCGCGTCGAGCCGTTCATCCAGGCCGCCTGGTTCGGCGGGTCGTACGGCATCTCGTTCTGATAGAAGTACGTGCGGCCGCGCTCACCGTTCCAGATCGTCTGGTACTGCTGATAGTGCTCGACGAACAGGCCGTAGAACGTCACGTCGTCGCCGTTGACGATCAGCCCGTTGCGCCCGCTGTTGACGTTCCAGCCGACGGTGCCGCCGTTGCCGTGGTCGGCCCGCCAGATCCAGGCGTGGTCACCGATCACGTCGTCGCTGTTGACCTCGACGCTGACCGTGGCCTTGCCCGCGATCGAACCGCCGACCCGCACGAACACGTCCGAGAGCACGGTCGGGTTCGCGGCGTGGTCGGCCGCCGAACCCGCCGGGCCCACCTGCAGCAGCGTGTTCGAGTTGGTCGTGCCCGCGTCGAAAAGCACCCCGGCCAGCCGTACGCCGTCCACGTCGGCGATGTTCATGGCGTTGACGCCACCGGTCGGGACGAAGGTGGCCAGGCCGAGACCCAGGACCACCGTGTTGGCCCGGGTCACGTTGAGTGTCTGGTTGAGGTTGTAGACACCCGGAGTGACCAGCAGGTTCTTGCCCTGGGCGAGGGCCGCGTTGATCGTGGCGGCGGTGTCACCGGGCTTGACGACGGCGAAGGTGCTGATCGGCAAGCTCGTGCCCGCCGGGTTGCCGTCGGCCCACGTCGTGCCGCTCGCGTTGCTGCGCAGGGCAGGCACGAAGACCTGGTACGCCCCGGCCGAGTCCACGTACAGGTAAGGCTTCTCGGCGATGACCGGGCTCGAGCCGACCGTGGTGAACGGCGGGCTGGGGAAGCTCTGGGCCGGGGCGCCGGGGGAGCCGACGAACACCTGGTTCCAGTTCGAGCCGTTCCAGCTGCCCATCTGCGAGTTGCGGGTGAGGAACTGCTGCTGGCTGCCCGACTGGATCTGGCCGTCGATCTTCGAGTCGGCGATGAAGCCACCGCTCGACCAGCCGCCGTCGCTGAGCGCCAGATTTCCCCGTACGTGCATCCGGCGGTACGGCGCGGCCTGGCTCACCGACCACCGGTCCAGGCCGTCCTGCGGGGTGACGCTCAGACCCTCGGCGGATCGCCAGAAGTTCTGGGTGGCGTTCTGCGAGCCGTCGGGCCACCAGTCGGCCTCCACGTGCACATGGCCGTTGATGGTGGTCTGGCCGGGAACCAGCCCGAGCCCGGCGACCTGGGTGAAGAAGCCGACGTTGACGTCGACGTTGTAGGTGCCCGGCTTGAACAGCAGCGCGTGGCGGGCCGTTCCGAACTGGTTGGTCACCTGCTGGTTGAAGGTGCTGGTGAGCTTGCTCTGAATCGCCGACGCGCTCATCGACGGGTCGAAGATCGCGACGTTGGGGCCGAGGTCCGGGTTGTTCGGATTGTTCGGCGGGGTGGTCGGGGGTGTCGTCGGGCCGCCGCTCATGGTCCACTTCTGGTTGGCGCCGCCGCCGCACGTCCAGAGCTGCAGCTTGGCGCCGTCGGCGAGGTTGTTGTCCTTGATGTCGAGGCACTTGCCGGCCTTGACGTTGACCAGATCCTTGGCCGCGTTGAGCGTCCACTGCTGGCTGGTCAGGCCGGCGTAGCAGTCCCACAGGTGCACGACGGCGCCGTCGGTGGTGGCGCCGTTGGCTACATCGAGGCACTTGTTGAGGCCGCGCAGCGAGCCGTCGTCGCCGAGGGTCCACGTCTGGTTGGGGCCGCCGGCACACGCCCACATCTGAGGCTGGTTCCCGTTGGCCGTGCTGCCGTTGGTCACGTCGAGACACTTGCCGTTGGCCGAGCTGCTGATCGACCCGGTGGTCGCGGCGTACGCCTGGGTCACGCCGACGACGCCGACGGCGGTTGCGGTGAGGCCGACGAGCGCGGCCGTCAGGAGTCTTCTCTTCATGGCGTTCCTCAGGCCGGGTTGTTCGCGTGGGTGAGCGTCTCCCAGGCCACGAACAGGTTGTTCGTGCCCTGCGGGCGGCGCGCTTCGGTGTACGTCTTGCTGTTGCTCATGGCGATGCCGAGCCGGTTCGCGAGGGCGTTGTAAGCCACCTCGGTCACCGGCCCGAGGCCCTTGACCACGGAGCCGCCGCAGATGTTCGCGGGCACGGCCGTGCCGTTCTCGAACTTGGTGTGGAAACCGAGCGCGTGCCGCATCCGGTCACTCACCTCGGGCCACAGGTCCTCGCCCTGGATCCGGGTGGTCTCGGCGACGTGGCTGATCGCGCTCAGGCCGTACCCGGTGTGCACGAAATCGCGGCACGTCTCCTGGCTCAGGCCGTCCACGAACGTGCTCTGCCCCTGCCAGTAGCTGATCAGCTCGGCCCGGGTGTCGACGCTGCCGACGGGGGGATACTTCGGCTGGCTGCCGTCGGCCGTCACGTAGACGTACGCGGCGGTGCGGGCCTTGAAGCGGGTGATCGCCCGGTCGTAGCTCGCCCGGTCGTCGAGGAAGACGGAGATGCCGGCCGCGGCCTCCATCATCGACAGTTCCCAGTTGCCGTTGCTGCTGCTGCCGCCGATCACCGTGGGCAGGTAGACGGTGCGCAGCATGGTGGCGAACCGGGCCTGGTTGGGCCAGCCGGAATACGTGTACTTGATGATCTCGGCGGCGCGCGGCCACACCGAGCCGGCCCAGCCCGTCTGCAGCGGGGCGTTGCTGTTGGTGTGCGCCTTGACGGTGGCCGACCACGCGTCCATGAGGGCGATCGACTTCTGCGCGTACGCCGGGTTGCCGCCGATGTACCAGATGAGCGCGTCGGTGTAGGCCGCGAGGGCGTCCTCACGCTCGTCGGTGCAGCCGTTGTTCGGGTTCGAGTAGGAGCCGCACTCGACAGTGGCGCGCGGCTTGGGCGTACGGCTCAAGGACGCGTACCGGCTGCTGACCATCTGGGTGTAGGCCGCGGCCCAGGGCTGGGCGCCTGCGCTGACCTTGCCCTTGACGAAGTCGAGCTGGGCCCGGCTGACCAGGACGCCCGGGTGGGCGAAGGTGGCGGGGGCGGCTGCCTGTCCGACCGCTTCGGATTCGGCGGCGTCGGCGGTCAGGCGGACGCCGAACGTGGCGGCCGCCGCGACCAATGCCGTGAACGCCGCCAACAGGGCGCGTTTGTGCATGGGGGATCTCCCGGGTGGGGGTGGGGAACCGGAAAGTGAGTTAACAGTTCCCATCCCGGGAGATCCCGGTCAAGCACAGATCGACGTACTTAAGTCCCTCTTAAAAGTTCCGGCACAAGAGAGCGCTCTCTTTATTCCGGGCTTAGTTGAAGTAGTGGCCAGACTCAAGATCGTCGATGAGAGCGGGTCCGGCCGGGCTCCAGCCGAGCAGCTCACGCGTGATCGTGCTGGACGCCGGGTTGTCCATCGCGAACATGGGCCCGATCCACCCGAAGTCCTCCGGGGCGGCCGGGCCGGTGGGCACGCCCAGCCCGCGCCCGATGGCCTCCGCGATCGCCCGGCCCGTGACCGCCTCCTCGGCGACTGCGTGGAGCACAAGTCCCGCGGTCTTCCCGGCCGCCACCGTCTCACCCGGCGTCGCCGCGGCTGTCCCGGCTGCCGCCCTCGCGGCCGTCGCTGCCCCGCCCGCCGGGTTTCCGCCGGTCGCTGTCCCGCCCGGCGCTGTCCCGCCCGGCGCTGTCCCGCCCGGCGCTGTCCCGCCCGGCGCTGTCCCGCCCGGCGCTGCCCCGTCGGGTGTTGCCGCGCCGATCGTCGGTGCCTTCTCGATCGCCAGGCGGAACAGGGTCGCCGCGTCGTCCCGGTGCACGGCCGTCCATCGGTTGGAGCCGTCGCCGACGTAGCCGGCCAGTTTGCGCTCGCGGGCCACGTTCACGAGCGTCGGCACGAACCCGTAGTCGCCGGTTCCGTGCACGGAGGGCGCCAGCCGCACGACGATCGGCCGCACGTCCCGCTCGGCGAACGCGAGCGCCGCGGCCGCGGATTGCTGACGAGGGTGGCCGGCGCCCGGCTCGGGCCGGTCCCGCTCGGTGGCCACCTGTCCGGGCGGCAGGATGCCGAGGGTTCCCGAGGCGATCGCGAACGCCCGCCCCGACCCCTCGAGGGCCTGCCCGATCACGTCGATGGCGGCCCGGTCCTTGCGCAGCGACTCGGCGAAGTTGCCGAAGTCGTGCACGAAGGCCAGGTGAATGGTTGCGTCAGTGCCGGTGGCCCCCTCCCGGATCACGTCGAGCGTGTCCAGGTCACCCCGCAGCACCTCCGCTCCCGCCGCGGCGACCCGCTCCGCCGCGGCGTCCGACCGGGCCAGTCCCACCACGGAGTGCCCGTGCCGGATCAGCTCGGGCACCACGGCCGACCCGATCCACCCCGACGCTCCGGTGACGAATACGCGCATGACAGTCCTTCTCTCTTTCGATGCCGCACCCGGCGGCGATGTCAGTCGCTGTCATTACCGTAGCCGCGGATGTCAGCCCCTGTCATCACGTGCACGCTGTGATGTCAGAGACTGACGTTGGATAGGATGACGTCATGGGACGCTGGGAACCGAACGGGCAGGCCCGCCTTCGGCAGGCGGCGCTCGACCTCTACTCGTCCCGGGGCTTCGAGAACACGACAGTCGCCGAGATCGCCGAGCGCGCCGGGCTCACCGAACGCACGTTCTTCCGGCACTTCACCGACAAGCGCGAAGTCCTCTTCGCCGGCTCCGACCGCCTCCAGCAGCTGCTGGTCGAGACGACCGCGGCGGCGCTCGAAACCGCCGGCCCGGCCGGGGCGGTGGCGGCTGCCTTCGAGCACGCCGCCGCGACGTACTTCCCCGAGGTGGCGTTCTCGCGCCAGCGCCAGGACATCATCGACGCCAACCCGCCGCTGCAGGAACGCGAGCTGGCCAAACTCCACCGCGTGGCCGAAGCGCTGGCCCAAGTGCTGCGCGACCGGGGCGTCACCGCCCCGTCCGCCGCGGTGGCCGCCGAATCGGGGGTGGCCGCCTTCAAGGTCGCCTTCGCCGCCTGGACAACCGATCCCGACGACGGGGCGCTGATCGACCACATGCGTGAGGCCTTCCGCCTCCAGCGCGTTCTGCTCACCGAGCCGACGCCCGCGGGTCTGCCGTCCACCTGATAGCCGCCGCCCGCCGCCCGCGCAGCCGCCGCCCGCGCAGCCGCCGCCCGCCGCACCGCAGCCGCCGCCCGCGTGCCGCCGCCCGCCACACTGCAGCCGCCGCCCGCGCAGCCGCCGCCCGCGTGCCGCCGCCCGCCACACTGCAGCCGCCGCCCGCGCCGCCGCCCCGCGCCGCCGCCGCCCCGCGCCGCCGCCGCCCGCCGCACCGCCGCCGCCCCCGCGTCGCCGTCCCCGCTGTACCGCGGCCACCCCGCCCGCAGCCGCCAGCCGAGTTGACGCCCGCCCGGCGAATCTGAAACTTCCTCGGAATCTCCGGTACCCTGCCGGACCATGGACGCAGACGTCATCGTTGTTGGGGGCGGGCTCGCCGGCCTCGCCGCCGCTCACGAACTCACCTCGGCCGGCAAGCGGGTCGCGCTCGTCGACCAGGAGAACGCGGCCAACCTCGGCGGGCAGGCGTATTGGTCCTTCGGCGGACTGTTCCTCGTCGACACACCCGAGCAGCGCCGCATGCGTGTGGCCGACTCGTTCGACCTGGCCTGGAGCGACTGGCAGGGCAGCGCGGGCTTCGACCGGCTCGACGACCAGGACTCGTGGGGCTACCAGTGGGCCCGGTCGTATGTCGAGTTCGCGTCCGGCGAGAAGCGGGCCTGGCTGTCGTCGCTCGGCCTCTCGTGGCTGCCGACCGTGGGCTGGGCCGAACGCGGCAGTCTGCGCGCCGACGGGCACGGCAATTCGGTGCCGCGTTTCCACGTCACCTGGGGGACCGGCACGGGTGTGGTCGCGCCGTTCGTCCGGTCGATCGAGGAGGCCGCGGCCCGCGGGCTGGTGACGTTCCACTACCGCCACCGGGTCGACGAGCTCATCGTGGAGAACGGCGCGGTCACCGGCGTACGGGGAAAGGTCTTGGCGCCCTCCGGCGACGCCCGCGGTGAGCCCTCCAATCGCGACGAGGCCGGCGACTTCAGTCTCACCGCGCAGGCAGTGGTGGTCGCCTCCGGGGGCATCGGCGGCAACCACGAACTGGTCCGCGAATTCTGGCCCGACCGGCTGGGCACGCCGCCCCGCACGATGATCACCGGCGTTCCCGCGTACGTGGACGGCCGCATGCTGGACATCACGGCGAGCGCGGGAGCGAGGCTCGTCAACCGGGACCGCATGTGGCATTACACCGAGGGCATCCAGAACTGGAATCCGATCTGGCCCGGCCACGGCATCCGCATCCTGCCCGCGCCGTCGTCGATGTGGTTCGACGCCCTCGGACGCCGCCTGCCCGCGCCCTGCCTGCCCGGTTACGACACGATGAGCACGCTGCAACACCTGCGGGTGACGCCGGACATCGCCGAGTACGACCACTCCTGGTTCATTCTCACGCAGCGGATCATCGAGAAGGAGTTCGCGCTTTCCGGCTCCGAGCAGAACCCCGACATCACCTCGGGCGACAAGCGGGCCTTCGTCAAAGAGCGGCTGCTCGGCAAGGGCGCCCCCGCCCCCGTAGAAGCTTTCAAGCGCAAAGGCGCCGACTTCGTGGTCGCCTCCACCCTGGAGGACCTGGTAGCCGGGATGAACAAACTGACCGACCAGCCGTTACTGGACGTGGCCCGGATCCGCACCCAGATCGAGGCGCGCGACCGCCAGATGGCCAACCCGTATGCGAAGGACGCCCAGGTGCAGGGAATCCGCAATTCGCGCCGCTATCTGGGCGACCGGATCGGCCGCACCGCCACCCCGCACCGCATCCTCGACCCGGCCGCGGGCCCGCTGATCGGCGTCAAGCTGCACATCCTGACCCGCAAAACCCTGGGCGGCGTCCAAACCGACCTGGATTCGCGCGCCCTGCAAAGCGACGGCACCCCCATCCCGGGCCTGTACGCCGCAGGTGAGGTAGCCGGCTTCGGCGGCGGCGGCGTGCACGGCTACAACGCTCTGGAGGGCACGTTCCTCGGCGGCTGCCTCTACAGCGGCCGCAACGCCGGCCGCCACCTGGCCCGCACCCTCTGACCGCGGCCGCCGCGCCGGGCCGCAATCCGAACCGATCGCCGGCCCGGCGCCCGCCCGCTGATCGCCCGCCCGCGCCCGCCCATTGATCCGCACGTTCTGACGCGGCCGGGGCCTTGACCCGAGCCGTTGACCGGTCGGCATCCTGGCCCGAGCCCTATGAACGCGCGCTGTCAGTCCCGCATGCTGCGACCCGCTCGCACCCTGACCCACCTCCCTGCCCGCAGCCGGCCCGTCGCGGTGGACCGCCGCGGTCAACCTGATGCCGGTCCGCCGCGGTCGGCGCGCCGAAGTCAAGGCGCCGCGGTCAGCCCGCCGGGATCCGCCCGAAGTCGGCCCACCGTGGTCGGCCCGCCGTGGTCGGCCCACCGTGGTCGGCCCGCCGTGGTCGGCCCGCCCTGGTCGGAAGGCCGACGGCTGGCGCTTGCCGGCCGCGGATCGTGGCGGCGCGGGAGCGCGGGTTTCGCCGCGGGCGTTACGGGAGGGACCAGCGCTGGTTGGCGGAACCGGTGCAGTCGGTGATGACGACGCGGCTGCCCGACTTGCGGCCGCCCGCCGGGTCGGTCAGGCAGTCGTTGCTGACGGCGTTGAGCAGGCGCTGGCCGGAGACGCGCCACTGGGCCGGGGTGCGGCCGTCGCACGTGACGACCTCGACCGCGCCGCCGCCGACCAGCAGGGCGCACTTGCCCATCACGCGCAGGGTGCCGTCGGTGGCCAGCGTCCACGTCTGGGCCACCGAGTTGTTGCATTCGTACGTCTGCACGAAGTTGCCGTCGACCGCGACGGCGCCGTTCAGGTCGAGGCACTGGCCGTTCTGGCCGCGGATCACGCCGGTGCGGTCGGCCTGGGGCGGGTCGGGCGCGACGAGCTGCGGGCCGCCGGTCGGGGCGGTCTTCTCCCCGCCCGGTGACGTCGGGTTCAGCGAGATCGGGGTCGGGCTGGTCACGGCGGGTGACCCCCCGGGTGCGGAGGCTCCCGCGCTCGTGGAGGCCGAGGCGGACGACGCGGCGGCGCCGGCCGTGCTCCCGGTGCGGCCCGGCCGGTCGGCCGACGTGCCGGAGAGCGATGGCGAGACCGTGGCGCTCGTGGGCAGCGGGGCCTTCGCGGCGGGAATCTCGGCTCCGGGCTCGGTGGCGACCGACGGCCGGACGTCTTCGTGGCGCAGCGCCGCGTAACCGGCCGCGGCGGCCCCCAGCACCACGACGGCGGCGACCGACGTCAGGACCAGCAGCCGCCTCCGGTGGTTGCCGGGTGCGGGCTTGTCACCGGTGTGCCGGCGCTTGAACGGAAGATGCAGGATCGCCGTGGGCGCGTCGTCACCGCCCGGCTCCGGCCGGACCGGCGCCGCCGGCCAGGTCTGAGCGGACTCGTCGTGGTCGAGCGCGCCGGAGTCGCGCAGCACGAACGGACGCACGAGCAACGGATCCCGCTCGCCGTTCTGGTTACCGTCCGTCACGCTTCACCCGCCGCCATCGAGTCTGCACAAGACGATCGGCGGTCCAACATACCCGCGATGATCGTGAATCCGCCTCCCCGTGAACATCCGACTTTCCGCCCGATGTGGTCGTCCGGGCAGTGATCCATGCCATTGAGTCGGCTTGGCGACAGTTGATCGAGCAGCAACGTCGCTGCTCCCCGGCGGCGCACCGGCCTGATCCTCAGCGCCCCTATTTTCTGCTCATCCGGGCGCGACACGGGCACCGGCTGATCAGAAGGGTCCCCATGTCGCTTCCCTCCCGCCTGCTCGCCGCAGGTGTCGCGGGCCTGGTCATGGCCGGTGCGCTGGTCGCCCCGGCCGCGGCCGCCCCGGACAGCACTGCCGCCGCCCCGGACAGCACTGCCGCCGCTGCGGATGGCACGGCCGAGGTTTCGGCTCTGGCGCGGACCGCGCGGACCTCCGCCGTGGAGCGCCGGCGCGTCGACTCCGTGGCGACCCCCAAGCTGCGCTGGTATTCCTGCTACACGTGGGCGCAGTGCACGACCGCGCAGGTGCCGCTCGACTACGACCGTCCCTCCGGCCGCAAGGTCACCCTGGCCCTGCTGCGTGTCAAAGCCCGCGACCAGAAGCACAAGATCGGCAGCCTCTTCGTGAACCCGGGCGGCCCCGGCGGTTCGAGTGTCGCGCTCGCGCTGGCCTCGCCGTACTTCATGAGCGACCCGCTGCTCGAGCGCTTCGACATCGTCGGCATGGATCCGCGCGGCATCGGCTTCAGCGACCCCGTCACCTGTTTCACCGGACCCGGTCGCCAGCAGCCCGTCCTGGCCACGCTCAACACCGGTTTCCCGTACGGGGGCAAGGCCGAGAAGGCTTTCCTGAAAGCGGCCGCCAAGCAGGGCCGGGCCTGCTCGACCACCGGACGCGAACTCGCCGGTGCGATGTCGACGGCCGAGGTCGCGCGCGACATGGACGTCATGCGCCGGGCGGTCGGCGACAGCAAGCTCAGCTACCTGGGCTTCAGTTACGGCACCGCGCTCGGGCAGTACTACGCGAACATGTTCCCGGACCGCTTTCGCGCGATCGCCGTCGACGGCGTGATCGACCCCCGCGCGTGGGTCGGCAGCGGCCGCACGGCCGGGCAGGTGCAGGACGACCGGTTGCGTTCGGCCGACGGCGCGTGGAAGGCGCTGCAGGAGATCATGCGGCGCTGCAACGCGGCCGGCGCGGACAAGTGCGAATTCTCGGGGCAGGCGCTGCGCCGCTTCCGGATCATCGCGGACCGTCTCCAGGCCAGGCCGCTGGCCGTGGGCGGCCAGAAGATCACCTACGCCGCATTCGTGAGCATGGCGCTGAGCTCGCTCTACGACGTGGAGGCGGGCGCCGAGGTGACCGAGATGGCGGCCGCGTTGTGGCGGCTGACCACACCCGGCGCGAAGACGACAGGCACCGAGGCCGGCGTCGTGCTCCGCGCGCACCGGAAGTCGATCGGTCGGGCCTTCCCGTACGACAACTCGTTCGACGCCTACACCGCGGTCATGTGCACCGACGGCCGGCACCCCGCGCACGGCACCACCTGGGTCAAGGCAGGCGCCAAGGCCGACAAGCGCGCCCCCTACTTCGGCCGCGCCTGGGTGTGGGCCAGCGCGGCCTGCGCCCGCGACTCGTGGACCGTCCGCGACGAGGACGCCTACACCGGGCCCTTCAACCGCCGCACCAAGAACCCTGTCCTCGTGGTCGGCAGTTACTGGGATCCGGCGACCAACTACGTCGACGCGGTCAAGTCGTCCCGCCTGATCCCGCACAGCCGCCTCCTGTCGAGCGCCAACTGGGGCCACACCGCCTACGGCACGTCGGCCTGCGTGACCGGCGCCATGGATCGCTACCTGCTCACGCGGACCCTGCCCGCCAAGGGCAAGACCTGCGTCGGTGACGTTCAGCCCTTCCGGACGAAGCTGAGCGACGACCCGGACGAGACCACCGAGGACGCCTTCGACCTCAACACCGCCGGCCCGGCCGAGATCGCCGCCCACGGCCTGCCGGCCGAGAACAGCCCGAAGGTTCTCCCGCCCGTCCGCTGAGGTGCCCGCCGCCCGCTCACCGATCGCCGGTGGGCGAGGCGGCGGCCTGTGTTCAGCGTTTCCAGAACGATTTGCGCTCCGGAGCCGGCTCGGACGGGGCGGGAGCACTCTCGGCGGCCCCCGGCTCGGCCGCGGACTCCGACGGGCCTGATGTGCCCGCGAACGTGGTCAGGATCTCGGTGGCCGCCGCCCACTTCTCGGCCGTGCCGGTGTCGGAGCGCAGCTTGGCGACCAGGTCCTTGAGCGGGGCGAAATCGGGATCGTCGAGCCCTGCCACCAGCACGTCAAGCCGGCTCGCGAGGTCGTCGAGCAGGTCGCGGCGCTCCCAGTCGGGCAGCTCGCCGGCATCGCGCAGCCGCTGGGCCTCGGTGGCCGCCAGGGCCCGTACCTCGTCGATGCTGAGAGCACTTCCGAACGACGGCTGGGCCTTGGCCCGCATCATCGCCGGGCGGGCGGCGGCACGGCCCGTTCGGAAGCCGCCGGCACCGCCCGGGCTCCCGGGCACCACGCCTCCGCCCCCGCCGAAGCCGGCCGAACCGGACTCGGCCGGCGCGGCCATCGACTCCAGGGTGGCCGGGGCGAAGCGGGCCGGCCTGGACGGCGCCGGAGCCGGCATCGGCGCGGCCGCCCCGGCCGACATGGGCATGACGCGGAGCGCCGCACTGTCGTCCATGGACTCCCAGCCGTCGGGGAACTCGACCGGCTGGGTCACCCGGCGGGTCTCGCCGCCCTCGTTGACCACCCGGTTGTCCACCGCCACGAACGCGGTGAACCGGCACAGCACTCCGTATCGCAGCGACGTCGCCACGATGCGCTGCTCGAGACCGAGGTCGCCCGCCGCGTACGCGTCTTCGAGATCGCGCAGCCGTGCCCGCGCCCACTGGGCCTCGACCGCCGCCTCGCGACGTTCCTGCACCGCCACCGTCGTGCGGAACTCCCGGTCGTCGCGCGTGCGCCCGGTGACCACCAGTTCGCCGGCCGGCCGGCCGGTGAAGCGGCCACTCACCACCAGCGGGACCCCCGGATAGAGGCCGGGGAGCCGGGCCGGCGACGTGTCGTCGTCGACCAGGGTCAGGCCCGTCGCCGTGACCCGCAGGCCGGTGACGACCGGGGCGCCGATGCGCCGGTGGATGTGCTCCATCGCCTCGTCGAGACGGTCCTCGCTCTCGACCAGCTCGGCCCGCCCGGCCCCGAGCGCGGCCAGCCGCCCCAGGAACCCGGCGTTGACCGCGCGATCGATCCCGATCGTGTGGATGCGGGTCGTGCCGATCAGCGGCGTGACGTCGCGGACGATCTGATCCTCGTTGCCGACCTGGCCGTCGGTGACCAGCACGAGCACCCGGTCGCGGCCCTCGCTCGCGCGCAGCAGCTCAAGCCCTTGGCGCAGTGGGGTGAGCAGCTCGGTGCCGCCGCGGGCGCCTGCCTTGGCCAGGTGCTCGACCGCGCGGAAACGGTGCCGGTCGGTCGCCTCGGCCAGCCCGGCCGGCAGGTCGCCGGGCCGGTCGACCTGGTGGTCGAAGGTGAGCACGGCGAAACGGTCGGCGGCGGTCAGGGTGTCGACCACCCGGGCCGCGGCCCGGCGGGCGGCCACCATCTTCCAGCCACCCATGCTGCCCGAACGGTCGAGCAGCAGCACCACGTCTTTCGGGCGGGCCGGCGTGGCGTCGGCGGGCGGCAGCACCACCAGCTGGAAGACGCCCTCGGGCTCCTCGGCGGACTCGTCGGGCACGGCGATCGCGGTCTGACCGCCTCCGGCATAGGGCAGGCGCAGGATGAAGTCGCGGTTGGCGCGCTCGCCGGGGCCGATCGTCAGCACGCCGTCGCGGTCGACCACCGTGTGCAGGCTCGACCGCACCTCGCCCAGCTCGAGCCCGGCCGGGTCGATCTCGACGGAGACGCCCAGCCGCAACGGGTTGGGGAAACCCGGCAACAGCACCGGGGGAGTGATGCGCGAGGCGTCGGGCACGGCGTCGGTGTCGGGCGCGTAGCCGTCACCCACCGACCGGCCGGGCAGGGGCGTGCCCGGGATGTAGCGCGGGGCCACCACGAGCGGGAACCGGAACGTGGCTTCGCCGTCGGAGAACGGCAACGGCCCGACCAGGCTCAGCTCGACGGTGACGCGCTCGCCGGGCACGATGTTGCCGACCCGCATCGTGAACACGTCGGGTCGCTCCTCCTCGGCGATCGAGGCCCGCCGGCCGGAGGCGATCGCCTGGTCGTACGCCTGGCGGGCCGCGCCGCGCTCCTGCAGTTCGGCGGTGACCACGCGGTCGTCGCACGTCATCGTCATGCCGGTGACGGCGGCCCGGTCCGGCAGCGGAAAGACGTAGGTCGCCTCGAGCGCGTCGTCGTGCACGTTGACGAACTCGGTGGTCACGACCGTGTGCGCGACCAGGCCGCTGATGCGGGCCCGCACGTCGAGCCGGTCGAGCGGCAGGGCACCGCGGTCGGTGCGCAGCATGCCGAAGCCGGCGTCGGGGAGAATCCGGATGCGGCTGATCTCCCCCGGCGCCATCGGGGTGACGGAAAAGGTCATGACGGACTCCCATCGGTCGTGCCGTCGGCGGTGATCAGGCCTCGGGCGGTGAGCAGGTCGAGCAGGGGCGCGGCGGCCTCGGCGACGGCGTCGCGGTCGGCATCGGAGACAGCGGCGGGAACGAGCAGCAGCACGCCACCGCCGAGCGCCAGGCCGGTGAAGGCCTGGCTCGCCGCGACGGAACGGACGGGCGGCGAGTGGGCGGGCAGCGGGAGGTCGGCCGGGGAGTGGGCGGGCAGCGGGAGGTCGGCCGGCGGCGCGGCGGCCTCGGCGGGGTGGTCGGCCCAGAAGCGGGACCGCTGAGCGTGATGCCCGAATGTGTTCTCGTCGATCGTGACCATCAGGCCGGGCGGGACGTGGGCGATCTCGGTCAGCCGGGCCGGGGAGACGGCGGTCAGCTCGGCCTGGATCTGGGCGAGGGTGAGACCCTCGGCCTGCCGCCGCTTGACGGCGACCAGTTGTTGCAGGTGGCGCGGGCCGTAAAGGGCTGTGCGGCCGCGCATGCCGAGCGGCTTGTCGACCAGGCCGATCGTCGAATACCACCGGATGGCCCGGCGGTCGGGCACGTCGCGAACGCGTCCGTTCGGCGCGCCCGGGTATTCGGCCTCGAGGGCTTCACGTACCCGTTCTACCAACTCGTCCAGCGTCCACATGCTGACGACTATGACACTGTCACCATGACACTGTCAATGAGAGTAAGGTGCTGCGGCATGCGACTCGTGAGCCTCTCCCACGTGCACGACCCGGCGACCACAAACGTCTATCCGGGCGACCCGCCCTTCGAGCTGGAGACCGTCGCCACGATCGAGCAGGACGGCTATTACCTGCGTCTCGTCCGCCAGGGTGAGCACACGGGCACCCACTGGGGCGCTCCCGGCCACTTCAATCCGGGCCAGCCCTTGGCCGACGAGCTCGACCTCGCCGACCTGCATCTGCGGGCGGTCAAGCTCGACGTGCGGGAGAAGTGCGTCCGCGACCCCGATTACGCCGTGACGATCGCCGACGTCGAGGCCTGGGAAAGGACGCACGGGCGCATCCCCGACGAGTCCATGGTGGTCATTTGGACGGGCTGGGACGCGAAGTGGGGCACGGCCGAGTTCACCAACGCCGGTGCGGACGGCGCGCCCCACCATCCCGGCTTCGCCGTCGAGACCGCGCGCTGGCTGATCGACACGGGCCGCGTCGGCCACCGCGGCGGCACCGGCACCGACGCGTTCAGTCCCGACGTGGGCGCCGACGCCACGTACACGGTGTCGCACTTGATCTACCAGCGTCACCGCATCAGCCTGGAGATCCTCGCGAATCTCGAGGCGCTGCCCGAGACGGGGGCCCACATCCTCTGCGGCGGCCAGATCAACCGGGCCGGCTCAGGCTCTCCGGCCCTGATCTACGGCTTGCTGCCGTGATCCGGCGCGGGGGCGGAGGACCCGCCGGGCTGCAGGGTGCCGTTGGCGATCAGGCGGTAGGGGGCGTAGCGCTTCTCGGACTCGGTGGGCTCGTCGTGCGAGACGATCGCCACCACCCGCGGATAGGCGGCCAAGCGTTCGACCTGCGACAACGGGACGACCTCGGCCCGGCCCGGGGCCAAGCCGGCCAGGCGCACGTGCCAGGCGTGGACGGGGGTTCGCCGCAGGGCGGTCGGGGCGGCCCAGCCGGCCAGCGAGGTGCCGTCGCTGAGCTTGCGGCCGGCCAGAGTGATGGTCCCGATCCGCCAGCCGCCCTTGGAGCCGGCCGCGTCGGTCACGTAACGCAGGCCGAGCAGCACCTTTCTGCCCGCGTAGGCCCGGAGGGGATAGTTCGCCGTCACGACGCCGTTGCTGGCGCCGGTCAGGGCGGGCCCGAGCCGCCCGGGCACGGTCCGGTCGCCGGTCACGGCGTGATAGGTGCGCCCGCCGTTGATCGAGATCATCACGTAGGCGTAGTCGTAGCGTTCCTCGGCCGCGTAGGACGTCTCGAGCGACAGCACCGGCTCGCCCGCCGGAATCGTGACCTTGCGGACCGCGTACGAGTCGAGGTCGTCGGCATTGCCGGAGAAGAGGGTGCCGCCGGCGATCGTCCAGCCCGTCGGCAGCGGGTCCAGCGTGCTCGCGCCCCGGAACGAGACCGACTTGAGCGGCGTCGGCAGGGGCACGTAATCGGCTCCGTTCGGCGCCGCGCCCGGCATGTCGTACGCGGTCCGGTTGCTCAGGTTGATCGAGGAGCGCAGCGAGGCGGCGGTCACCCGCTCGGCGGCGATCCCTGCGACTGGCCCGTCCACGCCGTCGAGCAGTGTCATCAGCTGGAAGTCGTGCAGCACGTCGTAGAGGGCGACCCCGACCGGCAACGCCGCCTGCACCGCGGCCAGGCCCTGCCGCATCCCGTCGCGGTGCAGCATGGTCAGCACCTCGATTCCGAAGCGGTCGTGCAGATAGAGCATGAACTGATAGACGTTCCCGTAATCGGCCAGCACCTCGCTCGGTGCGCCCTCGTCCCACAGGTTCAGCGAGTTCTGCGGGCCGCCGCAGTCGCGCGGGTTGATGTTGTAGGGCGTGTGCACCGGCCCCCACCCCTGAAAACACATCAGGTGCGTGTCGTTGCCCGGGTCGTGCACCCCGGCGTGGCCGTCGACGTAGCCGGTCAGGCTCTGCGCGAAGTCGGCCATCCCCTCGTTGAGCCAGGTCTTCTCGTCGGGGTCGGTGTAATAGGTGAGCAGGTGCTGCCACTCGTGGGCGAAGGTCGCCTCGTACATGCGGGGCCGCGCGGGCCGGCTGGTGCACAAGTCACCGGTGGGGTCGTCGGCCGGTCGTGCGCCGAGCCGATGCTTCCAGTCGTAGGCGTCGATGGTCATGACGTTGCGGTCGAAGAGTTCGTTGAGCTGCCGCGAGAAGAACCCGGCGACGTAGGTGACCGCCTTGGGGAAGGTGAAGTAGTTGGCGTCGCGGATGTTGTCGACCAGGGTGACCGTCTTGTCGCCGTCGCCGGTGAAGTCGCCGTCCATCGTCGCCGCCGCGCCGTTGCGTTCGGGCGGGATGCTGAAGACGGCCGTCTCCTTCGGGTAGATCGTGCCGTCGAACTCGCGGACCAGGTCAGCGATGTTCTTGTCGGTGACCTCGATCGAGTTCTTGCGGCAGTCGGTGGCCGGGAAGGCGAGATCCTGCGCGACCCAGACCTCGATGTGCCGGCCGACCGCCTTGAGCGTGTAGTTCTTGCGATAGAGGTCGCCGGTGGTGTCGTCGAGGCCGACCCATTCCCGTACGGTCCCGACCGCGGGGGTCGGCCCGGCGGCCCGCCGGGCCTGGGGCCGCGGTTTCGTGTCGGTGGGAAGTGGCCGCCCGTCGAGCGTGAAGTGCCGGTGGCTGAGCTCGCGGGTGTCGGGCGCGGAGACGGCGGTTTCCGCCGGTTGAGCTGTGGCCGGAATGGGGATCCCCGTGAAAAGCACGAGGGCGGCAAAAGCAGCAAACCGGTCACGGTTCATGAAAATGGACGCTACCTGTGGCGGGTGGCGTCCGGTGCCTATTCGAAGAGGGAGTGGTTCCGTCCGCTCTCGGCGCGGCGGCGGGCCCGGCGGCGCAACTGCACGACGACCATGTCGACCACGGCCACCGCGGCCCAGGCCAGCAGCAGCCAGCCCGGCACCGTCCAGCCGGAGCGCAGCAGCACGATCCCGAGGACGGTGCAGACGACGAACCCGAACGCGGCCAGGATCAGCCGCAGGTTGAGCGGGCTGTACGGTTCCTCGACCGTGCCGCGCCGGCCGGGCGGTTGGGCGCCGATGGGCATGCGCGGCGCGTACCCTCGCCCGGCCGGGCACAAACCCCTAGTTCACCTCGCGGCGCAGCACCCGCACGACGCCCACCACCAACGGCAGCAGCACCCAGACCGCGGCCGAGGCGCCGACCCGCGCCCACTCCTCACCGGTCATGCCGGCCTCGGTCATCGCCGTGGTCGTGGTGTTGATGTCGAGCCAGCGCGACACGTCGCCCAGCGCCCTGATCGTGCCGCCGAGGATGCCCCAGACCATGGGCAGGGCCAGATACAGCACGATGGCCAGGGGCGAGTTGAGCAGCAGAGCGCCGAAGGCCAGACCCATCAGCACGAAGATGACCTGCATGGCGGCGCCCTGCCAGATCAGCGAGCCGGGAATGTCCCACCTGCCGTCACCGCCGAGCGCGCCGGCGAGCAGGTTGGCCACCGCCGCGATGACCATCATGGCCGCGGTCGAGACGATCGCGATCAGCGCCCCGGCCGCCAGCTTGGCCACGATCACCCGCTCGCGCGCCGGCACCAGGGTGAAGGTGGTGAGCGCGGTGCGTTGCGACCATTCGGCCGTCATCGACAGGATGCCCAGCACGGGCAGCAGGACGGCCGAGGGCAGCAGGGCCAGCCCGAAGAAGCCTTCGAGGTTCTGTTCCTCGTCGGGCGCCCAGCCGAGCAGGATCGCCGAGGTGCCCACCGTGGCCAGCGCGATGATGATCAACAGCCACAGCCCGGCCCGCGTGTCGGCCAGTTTGCGCAGCTCGACCGTCGTCAGCCGGCCGAGGCCGGGCGTGCGGGACTCGGGGCGTACGGAGGGAGCTTGATCTTCCAGAACGGCGGTCATCGGACAGCCTCCTTGACGGAATCGCCGGCGGTCAGGGTGAGGAACATCTGCTCGAGGCCACCGGAGCCGGCCGGCCGCAGTTCGAGCAGGACGAGCCCGGCGTCGGCGGCGGCCCGCCCGATCACCTCGGCTCCGGTCGGCACCACGACCGCCCCGTCGGTCGTCCGCGTGCCGTGCAGACCCGCCCGGTCGAGCACCATCGCCAGCGCGGCGGGGTCGGCCGCGCGCACCAGGGTGCCGGTCTGGGCCAGCAGTTCGGCCTTGTCACCCTGCGCGACGACCTTGCCGGCGCCGATGACCACCAGCCGGTCGGCGACCGCCTCGACCTCGCGCAGCAGGTGCGACGAGAGCAGCACCGAGCCGCCCCGGTCGGCGAAGTCGCGCAGCAGGCCGCGCATCCAGTAGATGCCCTCGGGGTCGAGCCCGTTGGCCGGCTCGTCGAGGATCAGCACGGCCGGGTCGCCCAGCAGGGCCAGGGCCAGGCCGAGCCGTTGCCGCATGCCGAGCGAGTAGGCCCGCACGCGCCGCTTGCCCGCGACCGTGTTCAGCCCGACCCGGTCGAGCGCGCGCGGCACCTCCTTGGTGTCGATGCCCATGGTCAGGGCGGCCAGGGTCAAGACCTCTTTCCCCGTACGGCCGGGGTGCTGAGCCGAAGCGTCGAGCAGCACGCCCACCTCGCGGCCGGGGTTGCCGAGCCGGCGGTAGGGCACGCCGCGGACGGTGGCCGACCCGGACGTGGGCGTGGACAGACCACAGATCATCCGCATGGTGGTCGACTTGCCCGCGCCGTTCGGGCCGAGGAAGCCGGTCACCGTGCCGGGCTCGCACGTGAAGGACACGTCGTTGACGGCGGCATGGGCGCCGTACCTTCTCGTGAGATTTTCGACCGTGATCATGCATCCAGCCTGCGGCCGCCGGATGGGGCCACGCTTCGGCCGGAGGTCGGTCGCCGCGAACCTTGGTCTACCCCGGGCACCGACTTTGGTAGGTATCCGTGGTCCGCCGCCCGCCCGTAGAGTTTCCGGCGTGGGGTTCAGCCAGGAATACCGGTGGCTGCTGCCGTCCGCGCTCGAGGCGCCGGATCCGGGTCGCAGGTCGACCCGTGACTGGCTGATCGACGTCCTGGCGTTCCTGTCGGGGTTCGGCTTCACCGTCTACGGCACGATCGATCTGCTCCGGCCGGAGCCCACGTTGCTGGTCGAGCAGGCCGGCAACCCCGCCTGGCTGATCTGGACCGACTTCGCCTGCGCGACGGTGGCCGCAATCGGGCTGTGGTGGCGGCGCACGAGACTGCTGATCCCGCTGGCGATCTATTGCGTGGTCATCTCGATCTTCACTGTGGCCGCCGCCTTCACGCTGCTCATCGTGCTCTTCACCATCGCCGTGCACCGCAAGTTCCTGGTGCTGGCCATCTTTTTCGTCAGCATCACCGCCACCAACGCCGTCTTCCCGTTCATCCGCCCCGAGACCGGCCGCAATTATTGGGAGACAGCCGCCTGGGGCACCGTCTTCCTGGTGATCGTCTGCTTGTGGGGCATGGTGGTACGCGCCCGCCGCCAGTTGCTCGCGTCGTACCGGGATCGTGCCGAGCGCGCCGAGGCCGAGCAGCAGCTGCGGGTGGCGCAGGCCCGCACAACCGAGCGCAACCGCATCGCCCGCGAGATGCACGACGTGCTGGCCCACCGCATCTCGCTGCTGAGCCTGCACGCGGGCGCCCTCGAGATCAAACCGGACGCCGCGCCCGACGACGTGGCCAACGCCGCCGGGGTCATCCGGGCCAGCGCACATCAGGCGCTGCAGGATCTGCGCGAGGTGATCGGCGTGCTGCGCGACGACCGGCCCGAGGGCGCGCCCGAGCCGCCGCAGCCGACGCTGGGGGAGCTGCCCGCGCTGGCCGAGGAGTCGCGCTCGGCCGGTGTCAAGGTCAGCCTCGACGTCGCGGTCGAACCCGAGGCGGTGCCGGCCGGCACGGGCCGCACGGCCTATCGGATCGTGCAGGAGGGCCTGACCAACGCCCGCAAACACGCTCCCGGCGCTCTCGTGCGGGTCAACGTGGCCGGCTCGGCCGGTGACGGCCTGGTGATCGAGGTCCGCAACCCGTGGCCGATCGGCGGGAACGGCACGTCGATCCCGGGCACGGGCACCGGCCTGATCGGTCTGACCGAGCGCACGGCGCTGGCCGGTGGGCGGCTGAGCCACGGCCGCACGCCGCAGAACGAGTTCGCTCTGACAGCATGGCTGCCATGGCCGACGTGAACGATCCGGTGCGGGTGCTGATCGTCGACGACGACGCGCTGGTGCGGGCCGGGCTCGGCATGATCCTGTCGGCCGCGCCGGACATCGCGGTGGTGGGTGAGGCGGCCGACGGCGCCGAGGTGCCCGGGGCGGTGTCGCGGCACGAACCCGACGTCGTCCTGATGGACATCCGGATGCCGCGTGTCGACGGGTTGTCCGCCACCGAGACACTCAGGGCCCGCCCCGGCGCGCCCGAGGTGATCGTGCTGACCACCTTCGACGCCGACGAGTTCGTGCTGCGCGCGCTGCGCGCCGGGGCCAGCGGTTTTCTGCTCAAGGACACGCCTCCGGCGGAGATCCTGCGAGCCGTACGGCGGGTGTCCGTGGGCGAGGCCATGCTGTCGCCCACTGTCACCCGGCAGCTGATCGCGCACGTTGCCGCGCCCGCCCCGCCCTCGCGCAGCCGGGCCACCGAGCGGCTCGATCGGCTCAGCGAGCGTGAGCGCGACGTGGCCCTGGCCCTGGCTCACGGCCGGTCCAACGCCGAGATCGCGGGCGACCTGCACATGTCGATCGCCACCGTGAAGGCTCACGTCTCCCGGCTGCTGATCAAGCTCGAACTCAACAACCGTGTGCAGGTCGCGATCCTGGTCCACGACGCCGGGCTGGTCTAGCGGGCCGGCACCGGCGGCCAGAGCGGCTCCTCGGCCCGGCGCTCGGATTCGCGCAGGACCCGCAGGATGTTGCGCCCGGCCAGTTTGCCCAGGTCGTCGTCCGGCCAGCCGCGCCCGGCGAGCTCGGTGAGCAGAAGCGGGTAGCTCGACACGTCGCCCATGCCGTCGGGCAGCTCGGGTGTGCCGTCGTAGTCGCCGCCCAGGCCGATGTGGTCCACCCCGGCCACGTCGCGGGCGTGCTCCACCTGGTCGGCCACCTGCGCGACGGTCACCGGCGGGCGCGGATTGGCGGCCAGCCACGACGCGAACTCCGGTTCCACCAGCCGGTCCGGGCCCGGCCACTCCGGCAGCGTGGCCGGGTCCTCGCCGGGGCGCGGCGCCCGCGGCCATTCGGCCGGGCGCGCCGGCGGTCCGAGCCGCTGCCATTGTTCGTCGGCCGCGGCCATCCACGCCCGCGACTCGGCCGACACGAACGGCGCGACGAACGTCAGCTGAATGACGCCGCCGTTGTCGCGCAGCCGGGTCAGCACGTCGTCGGGCACGTTGCGCGGGTGGTCGTGCAAGGCCCGCACGCCGGAGTGACTGAAGATGACCGGGGCGACCGCCGTGTCCAGCGCGGCGTGCATCGTCACCGGCGCCACGTGCGACAGGTCCACCAGCACACCGATCCGCTGCATCTCCCGTACGACGGCTCGTCCTTCGTCGTTGAGCCCGCCGACCTGGGATTCCCGTACGGCGGAATCGGCCCAGGACAGGTTCTCGTTGTGCGTCAGCGTCACATAGCGCACGCCCAGCCGCGCGAATGCCCGCAGCACGCCGAGCGAGGTGGCCAGGCTGTGCCCGCCCTCGATCCCGATCAGCGAGGCGATCTTCCCGTCGGCCATGGCCTGCTCGACGTGATCCGCGCTGTACGCGATCGCGAAGTCGCCGGGGTAGGCCGCGGCCATCCGGTAAACGGCGTCGATCTGCTCCATCGTCGCGACCACGGCCTCGGGCTCGCTCAGGTCGCCCGGCACGTAGACCGACCAGAACTGCCCACCGACACCGCCCGCGCGCAGCCGGGGAATGTCGGTCTGCAGCTCGGGCCGCGGCTCGTCCAGCCCTTCGACCCGATACCCGAAGCGTCCGCGCAGCTGCATGGGCAGGTCGTTGTGCCCGTCGATGATCAGTTCCATCCTGTCTGGCTACCCCGCGCAAGCACCGAAAAGCAAGACTTGAGGAAAACGACCCCCGCAACCCGACCGCACCGCGACGGGCACCGGACGCGCACCGGGCGTGCCGGAATCTCTTTCCCATGCCCGGCTGACAACAGCCGGACAGAGCGGGGGAGATTCACAATGCGTCGTTCCAAGCTGAAGAAGTACTCGGTCATGACCGCCGTCATCGCCGGTGCCGCCGGTGTCGCGGCTGCGGGTCCGGCCCAGGCCGCCGCGGGGACCACCCTGAAGCTTGCCGCGGGTGACGACGCGTACGTCTCGAGCGCCCGTACGGGTGTCGCCTTCGGCGCGGAGACCAAGCTGGTGGCCGGGGTCGCCGGCAAGGAGACGAAGACCTCGTTCCTCAAGTTCGCCGTCCCGGCGGGCACCAAGGTCGCCGGCGCGCGCCTCGTCCTGACCACGCAGGCCGCCTCGGCCAGCACGGTCGCCATCCGCCAGGTCGCGAACACCACCTGGGCCGAGGGCAAGCTCACCGCGGCCACCGCCCCGGCGCTCGGCTCGGTGCTGGGCAGCGCCGTGCCCGGCGCGACCCTGTCGTTCGACCTGGGCAAGGTCGTCAAGGGTCCCGGCACGTACGCCTTCGCCCTGTCCTCGACGGGTGCGGCCGTGCGGTTCCAGTCGGCCGAGGCCAAGACGGGCGCCCCGGTGCTCGAGGTCAAGACCGACACCGACGTGTCGCCGCCAGTGGTGTCGACGCCCAAGCCCGCCGGTGACTGTGTGACCGACGCGAAGCTGGTGCCCTCCTGTGGCGTGCTCTGGGGCGCCGCGGCCGGCGGTTTCACGACCGCGCCGCGCGACCAGGCCCTCAAGGACTGGGAGAAGCTCAGCGGCCGGACCTCCACGATCTTCCACACCTACCACAAGGGTGACGAGACCTTCCCCACCAAGGCCGAGATCGCCATGACGAGCGACGCCGCCAGCCCCCGGGTGCTGCTGACCAACTGGAAGATCGCGTACGGCTCGTCGTGGGCCAAGGTGGCCCAGGGCCAGCAGGACAAGCGCATCGACGCCTTCGCCGCGCGCGCCAAGGCGTACGGGAAGAAGTTCTTCCTGGTTCTGAACCACGAGCCCGAGAACGACGTCGTGGCCAGGGCCGGCTCGGGCATGGAGGCCAAGGACTTCGCCGCGATGTACCGCCACACGATCCTGCGCCTGCGCGCCCAGGGCGTGACCAATGTCGTCAACGTGATGGCGTACATGGGTAACGAGAAGTGGATGGCCCAGTCGTGGTGGAAGGACCTGTACCCCGGTGACGACGTCGTCGACTGGATGGGCCTCGACTCCTACGTGAGCGTCGAGCCCGGCTACTACCACGCCGGCAAGTTCAACGACCTGCTCGACCGCGCGCCGACCGGCGGTGGCCTCGGCTTCTACGAGTGGTCGACCACCCAGCACGCCGCCAAGCCGCTGATGGTCGCCGAGTGGGGCGCCTACCACCGCGTCGGCAAGATCCACGACAAGTCGGCGGTCTACCACAGCGTCCTGCCCGAGCTGGCCAAGCGTCCGGGCATCAAGGCGATCGTGTACTTCGACACCAAGCACGACGACGAGGGCGACCGCGACATCAGCATCGACAGCACCCCGGCCGCGCTGGCCGCGTTCAAGAAGCTGGCCGCCGACCCGATCTTCAAGGTCAAGCTGGGCTGACGCCTGTTACCTGATGCTTCGTCCGATGTTCCAGTTGCCTTGAGCACCAGTTGTTCATCTTCGTAGGGCCCCCGTACGCCTCCGCTTTCCGTAACGTTAACCACCGGCGCCGGATCGCGCCGCGATCGGTTTGAGGTCGAAAGGGGGTCCCACCATGGCTAAGAAGTCGAAGAAGGACAAGAAGAACAAGAAGAAGAAGTGACCTGACTCTTCTTGGCTCGCGGCGGCTTCCCCGGAACGTACGGGGAAGCCGCCGTTCCTGTTTCCCCCGGATCCCTCAGGTGATCGGCCGAGAACCCGATCTGCTGTTCGCCGGACGCGACAACCAGGGGAGGGACGCGATGATGTCGGGCGCCGCCCTACCCGTCCTCGTGCTGCTCGTCTGCGTCGCCCTGGCCACCGTGGCCGGCTCGGGAACGCTGGCCGGCCTGACCGCGCTGACCGCCCTCGCCGTCGCCGGCATGGCCCTGTACGTCATGCGCTTACGCCAAGCCCGTACGCGGATGGCCTGGCTCGGGCTCGGCGCGGGCGCCCTGGCCGAGGCCGTGGGCATCATCGTCGACGGACCGCAGGGCGCCGGACACATCGCCATGGCCGTGATCATCGCCGGCACGCTCCTCGTCACCCCGACACCCGAACAGACCCGCCTGACCCGTCTGCGCAGCATCGTCGACGCCCTGCTGGTGGCCAGCTCGCTGCTCATGACGAGCTGGAACTTCGTGCTGGCGCCGGCCGAGGCGGACGGCAACACATTGCTGATCGCCTTGCCGGTGGCCGACGTCGTGCTCGGCACCGTCGCGATCGCCGCCCTCGCCCGCTGGCACCGCGGCTACCGCGGCTCGGCCACACTCGTCATGGTCAGCGTCGCGTTGATGCTGATCGCGCTGGGGGACAGCGCCGCCGTCCGGATGCTGGCCGAGGACACCACCGGCTGGCTGGCGATGCCCGAGGCGGGCGGGCTCGCCGGCTACGGATTGCTGCTGCTGGCCGGCATCCGTGCCGCGGGCACGGGACGCCTGGCCGACGAGCAGGACGAGCCCGACGCGATCGTCACGCGCCGGTCGGCCAGCCTTTTCCTGCCGTACGCGGCGGTGCTCGCGGCCGTGGCGTCCGGCACGTTCTGGCTGGCCACCGGTCACACCAGCTCGCCCGTCTTCACGTGGTGCCGGTTCGCCTCGATCGGTCTGATCATGCTGCGCGGGCTGATCCTCGTGCTCGACAACCGCCAGCTCGCCCGCCGCCTGGAAGAACGGGTCACCGACCGGACGGCCGAAGTGGCCAACCGCGAACAGCGCTTCCGGGCCCTCGTCGAGCAGAGCTCCGACTCGCTGGCGATCCTCGAAGCCGACTCGACCGTGCGCTACCAGAGCTCGTCCGTCGAACGGATCTTCGGTTACCCCGCCGCGGTCCTCGTGGGCCGGCGCCTCATCGACATCGTCGGGAAGCGGGCCGCACCCCGGGTCCAGGCGGCCATCGAGAACGTGCTCGGCCGGCCGGGCGGAATCCACACGTTCACCGTGACGCTGCCCCACCAGGACGGCTCCTGGCGACTGTCCGAGATGACCATCACCAATCTGCTCGACGACCCGTACGTACGGGGTCTGGTCTTCAACACCCGCGACGTGAGCGACGCCCAGCAGCTGCAGGACCAGCTCCGCCACGAGGCCTACCACGACGCGCTGACCGGTCTCGTCAACCGCGCGCTGTTCCGCGAACGGCTGGCCGCGGCCTTCCAGGACGACGTGTCGATCCTCTTCCTCGACCTGGACGGGTTCAAAGAAGTCAACGACAGCCTCGGGCACGCCGCCGGCGACCAGCTGCTGGTGCAGGTGGCCGCGCGGCTGCTCGACGTGGTGCCGCCCCCGCACACCGTGGCCCGCCTCGGCGGCGACGAGTTCGCCGTGATCACCTCGGCCGACGCCGCCGCGCTGGCCGTGGCCGTCCTCGACAGCCTCGACGAGCCGTTCCTGGTCGACGGACGCGAACTGCATGTCGGCGCGGGCGTCGGGGTCGCCGCGGCCGCCGACGCCACCGACATCGAACAGTTGCAACGCAACGCCGACCTGGCCATGTACAAAGCCAAAGAAGCCGGCGGCGGTGTCTACGCGAGCTACGACCCGGCCATGCACGACGCCCTCATGCGACGGCTGTCACTCGCCGACGACCTGCGCCTCGCCCTGGACCGCGACGAACTGGTGCTGCACTACCAGCCCACCGTCGACCTGGCCACCGGGGACATCGTCGGCTTCGAGGCCCTCGTACGGTGGCAGCACCCCACCCGCGGCATGGTGCCCCCACTCGAATTCATCGGCATCGCCGAATCAACCGGCCTGATCGTGCCGCTCGGCCGCTGGGTCCTCGCCGAGGCCTGCCGCCAAGCGGTCGCCTGGGGCCGCCCCGTGAAAATGGCCGTGAACGTGTCGGTCCGCCAATTCGAGGCCGGCGACCTGGCCGCCACCGTGGCGGCGGTACTCGCCGAAACCGGGATGCCGGCCGACCAGCTGTGCCTCGAAATGACCGAAAGCGTGCTGCTGACCGACACCGACGAAAACCTGTCCCGCATCGTCGGCCTCAAAGCGCTCGGCGTGATGCTGGCCATGGACGACTTCGGCACAGGATATTCGTCGCTGGCCTACCTGCGGCGCTTCCCCATGGACGTGCTGAAGATCGACCGCTCCTTCGTCGACCGCCTCGGCTCCGGCGACGCCGAAGACGAGACCCTGGTCAACACGATCATCCGGCTGGGGCGGCGATTCGGCATGCTGACCGTGGCCGAAGGGATCGAGAACGAGGCCCAGCTGGCGGTGCTGCGGGGGATGGGGTGCGACTACGCGCAGGGGTACTTCCTGTCACGGCCGGTGCCTGCTCCCGAAGCCGGGGCACTGCTGGAGGCGGGGTTGCCGGCTTACGCGGGGGCCTAGTTCCAGGTCACTCGGGAGCGTGAATGCGCGCCGCCGGGGGTTTGTGGGGATGTGACGTCGGGGACGCGCGCCGGAGCCCCGCGTCTTGGCGGGACGCGGGGCTCCTGACTGCGGCTGCGGTTCGGCAGAGCTAAGCCGCTTGGGTGAGGTCGTAGACCGTTGTCCCGCCGGCGGTGGTGGCCGTGTAATTGGCGGCTACCCAGGCGGCGATCAGGCCGGCCTGTGTGGACTGACCGCCGCCCGTGCCGCCACCGGCGATGTAGTAGTGGAGTTGGCCGGCGGCCACGTAAGCCTGGAACTCGGCCAGCGTGGGCGAGGGGTCGGAGCCGTTCCAGCCGCCGAGGGCGATCACCGCGGTGCCGCTGGCCAGCTCGAGGTCGGCCGCTGAGGTGGCTCCGCTCACCGCGGCGGACCACTGGGTGGTGGAGGACTTCAGCAGGGCCGTCAGCTCGCTGTTGGTGGACCGGTCGCTCCCAGCGCCGCCTCCACCCGCCGGACCACCCATGGCGGACCCGGACGGCGCGCCCGACGATCCGGACGAAGCAGCACCTGACGATGACCCGGGCGGCACGGCATCCGAGGCCCTGTTGCCGTCGGGCCCACCACCCCGCAAGGCGCCGAAGCCGGCGGCCGAAGACGGCCCCGACGACGGAATGGACCCGTTGTGCGCACCAGCGGCGGTGGCCCCCGCCCAAGCCGCGCCCCCAGCCCCCGCCGACAGCACCGCCACCGTCAACGCCACCACCGCGAGCCGCCGCAACGGCACCAGCAGCACCAGCGCGACCCCCACCCCGGCCGTGAGCGAACCCCAGCGCAGCCAGGGCTGCCAGTCGGCCCGCCCGAGCAGCACCCATCCCCACACCGCGGTCGCCCCCACCATGGCGGCCAGCACCGCCCGGGCTCGCAGCGAGGTCCGGGCAGCCCACATCGCGCGGCCGGCGACGGCTACGAGGGCGGCGATCGCCGGGGCCAGCGCGACGGTGTAGTACGGGTGGATCGTGCCGCTCATGTACGAGAACGTCAGCCCGGTGACCAGCGTCCATCCGCCCCACAGCACGATCGCCGCGCGCTGGTGGTCGGTGCGCGGCCGCCGCCACGTGCAGGCGAGCCCGGCCGCCAGGCCGATCAGTGCGGCCGGCAGCAGCCACGAGATCTCCAGCCCCATCGACGTGCCGAAGAGCCGCCCGATCCCGGTCGAGCCGCCGAAGGAGGCGTTCGCCACGGCCGACCCGCCCGTGGAGCCGAGGAGGCGCCCCAGCCCGTTGTAGCCCAGGGCCAGTTCCCACAGCGTGTTGTTGGTGGAGCCCGCGATGTAGGGCCGCGACGAGGCCGGCCACAGCGACACCAGCGCGACGTACCACCCCGCCGACACGATCAGCGCGAGCCCGGCCAGCAGCAGGTCCCGGATGCGCCGCTTCAGGCCGGTGGGCGCCGCGATCAGGTACACCAGAGCGAACGCGGGCAGCACCAGGAACGCCTGCATCATCTTGGTCAGGAAACCGAAGCCCAGCAGAACGCCGGTGAGCGCCAGCCATTTGCACGCGGCTTTCTCCACGGCCCGTACGGTCGTGTAGGCCGCCGCCGTCATCAGCAGCACGAGCAGCGCGTCGGGGTTGTCGTACCGGAACATGAGCACGGCCACCGGGGTGAGCGCCAGCGCCGCCCCCGCGACCAGCCCGGCCGCCTGTCCCGACCAGCGTTTGACCGCCGCGTACAGGAACCACACACTGGCCACGCCCATCAGCGCCTGCGGGGCCAGGATCGCCCAGCTGTTGACGCCGAAGAGGCGCGCGGACAGGCCCATCACCCACATCGCGGCGGGCGGTTTGTCGACCGTGATGGCGTTGCCCGCGTCGAGCGAGCCGAACAGCCACGCCTTCCAGCTCTGCGCGCCGGCTTGGGCGGCGGCCGCGTAGAAGCTGTTGCCCCACCCGGATGCGCCCAGGTCCCACAGGTAGAGCACCGCCGTGCCGAGCAGCAGAATGAGCACCGGCCAGCGCCGCGCACCGGAGGCGGGCGGGGCTGCGGGCCGAGGCGCAACTGCAGGTGGCCGTTCCAACAAGGTCGTCATGCCGGCAAGAGTCGGCCTCCGCTCTGTGCCCGCACTGTGCTTGTTCTATGAGGTCCCGTTCTCACAGAAGGCCCACAGTTTGCTGGTCGCGTACGCGTCCCGGCTTCGGGTTCCGGGCCGGGGCGCGCCAGTCCGGCGGGCTTGGTCCACGTGGGTGCGGGGACGGTGCCGAGGGTGTGCCGCAGTTCGAGGTGGTACTGAGTACCGTCCGGGACTCGGTTCCGTCCCGCTAGGGTGGGCTCATGTCCTTGCGGGAGGCCAAACGGCAGCGGGTCCGCGAGCAACTGGTCGAGGCGGCCTTCGCGCTGTACGCCGAGCATGGCTTCGCCCAGGTCTCGGTGACCGACATCGCCGAACGGGCCCAGGTCGGGCGCACGACGTTCTTCCGCTATTTCGGCGACAAGCAGGAGGTCCTGTTCGCCGGCGAGCAGCGGCTGATCGAGGAGTTCGCCGCCGACTCCCTGGCCGAGGCGCCCCCGCCGCGCGATCTGGCCGGCGCGTTGTCGCAGCTCTGGGGCCTCGCCTACGCCAAACGCGACATCGTCGTGGGCGACAGAGCCATGTTCGGCGTACGGCAGAGGTTGATCGCGACGGTGCCCGAGTTGCAGGACCGGGCCAACCGCAAGATGCAGCGCATCGCCGAAGCGCTCGAGACGACCCTCGTACGGCGGAAAACCGACCCGGAGGTGGCGCTGCTGGCGGCCCAGATCGGGATCGCCTGTTTCCGGGTGGCGCTGCAGACGGCAGGGGAGGATCCGAAAAAGGTGATGCCTGCCATGGAACGGGTAGTCCGACAAGTGATCTCCACGGCGTCGCCGTCGCACTAGCACGATTCGTGCCAGGATGAGGACGAGAGTCCGGGTTCAAGGAAGAGACTAGGACAAATGAGCGAACACGTTTCCGACAGCGCCGAGTGGCTCGCGCTGCAGGGCCACGCCGAGAAGTTCAACGGGGTGCACCTGCGCGACCTCTTCGGCAGCGACCCGAAGCGCGGCGAGCGCCTGACCGCGCAGGTTGCCGACCTCACCGTCGACTACAGCAAGAACCTGGTCAACGACGAAGTGCTGAGCGCTCTGCTGGCGCTGGCCGAACGGGCCAAGCTGCGCGAGCGCACCGCCGCGATGTTCGCCGGCGAGCACATCAACGTCACCGAGGACAGGGCCGTGCTGCACACGGCGCTGCGCCTGCCCCGCGACGCCACGCTCGAGGTGGACGGGCAGAACGTGGTGGCCGAGGTGCACGAGGTGCTCGACCGGATGGGCGCGTTCAGCGACCGGGTGCGTTCGGGCGAGTGGACCGGCCACACCGGTCAGCGCATCAGGACCGTCGTCAACATCGGCATCGGCGGGTCCGACCTGGGCCCCGTGATGGCGTACGAGGCGCTCAAGGACTTCAAGGCGCCCGAGATCGAGTGCCGGTTCATCTCCAACATCGACCCCACCGACCTGCACGAGAAGACGCACGACCTCGACCCGGCGACCACGCTGTTCATCGTCTGCTCCAAGACGTTCGGCACGCAGGAGACGCTGACCAACGCGACCGAGGCGCGTAACTGGCTGCTGGCCGGCCTGGGGTCCGATGCCGGCGCGGACGCGGTGGCCAAGCACTTCGTGGCGGTCAGCACGAACGCCAAGCGGGTCGCCGACTTCGGCATCGACACCGAGAACATGTTCGGCTTCTGGGACTGGGTGGGCGGCCGCTACTCGCTGCCCTCGGCGGTCGGCCTGTCCGTGATGATCGCGGTCGGCAAGGAGCACTTCGCCGACATGCTGGCCGGTTACCGCGCCGTCGACGAGCACTTCCTCAACACGCCGCTCGAGTCGAACGTGCCGGCGCTGCTGGGCCTGCTCAACGTCTGGTACGACACGTTTCTGGGCGCCCAGTCGCACGCCGTCCTGCCGTACTCGCAATATCTGCACCGCTTCGCCGCCTACCTCCAGCAGCTCACGATGGAGAGCAACGGCAAGTCCGTACGGCTCGACGGGTCGCCCGCGTCGTTCCAGACCGGCGAGGTCTTCTGGGGCGAGCCCGGCACGAATGGTCAGCACGCGTTCTACCAGCTGATCCACCAGGGCACCAAGCTGATCCCGGCCGACTTCATCGGGTTCAGCAAGCCGAACCACGACATCGGCGAGATGCACGACCTGTTCATGTCGAACTTCTTCGCCCAGACCGGCGCCCTCGCGTTCGGCCGCACGCTCGATCAGGTGCTCGCCGAGGGCACGTCGCCCGAGATCGCGCCGCACCGGGTCATGCGGGGCAACCACCCGACGACCACGATCCTGGCCGAGCGGCTGACCCCGGCCGTCCTGGGGCAGCTGATCGCGCTCTACGAGCACATCACGTTCACCCAGGGCACGATCTGGGAGATCAACTCGTTCGACCAGTGGGGTGTCGAGCTGGGCAAGGTCATGGCCAACCAGCTGGCGCCCAAGCTGACCGCGTCGTCCGAGCCGGCCGCGGACGACGACTCGTCGACCAATGCGCTGATCAAGCTGTACCGCTCGCAGCGCGGCCGCTGAAAACTGTCGTACGCGGGCTCTAGGGTCGTCGGCATGAACGCGTCGACGGCCCTGGGCCTACGGATGACCAGCCTGCTGCTGCGCGGCAACGCCCCGGGCGACGTCACGGGCATCGTCGAGTGGTTCGGCGCGATGCAGGCGCAGGACGTCAACAGCGCGCTCTGGTCGCTCGGCTGCCGCCTGCCCGGCTGGTCCCTCGAGCAGGTCAACGCGGCGATCGAGGACAAAAGCGTCCTCCGTACGTGGCCCATGCGCGGCACTGTCCATTGGGTGCCCGCGGCCGACGCCCACTGGATGCTCGACCTGATGGGCGTGCGTGCCCTCAGTGGCGCCGCGAAACGCCGCGAGGTGCTCGGCCTCGACGAGGCGACCGTCGACCGGGCCGTCGAGATCCTGAGCGCGGCCCTGCGAGGTGGCGGCCGGCTCACCCGGGCCGAGTGCATGGCCGCGATGACCGGCGGTGGCGTCGAGATCGCCGGCCAGCGGGGCTATCACCTGCTTTGGTATGCGTCGCAGCGCGGCGTCACGGCCATCGCGCCGCATGTCGGCAAGGAGCAGACGTTCGTCCTGCTCGACGAGTGGGTGCCCGAGCCACGCCGCCCGTCCCGCGAGGAGGCGCTGGGCCTGATCGCGCTGCGCTATTTCCGCAGCCACGGCCCGGCCCCGCGCAAGGATTTCGTCGGCTGGACGGGCCTGACGACGACCGACTGCCGTACGGGCATCGCCGTCGCCGGTGATCAACTGACCACGGTGGAGGTCGACGGCGTCGAGATGATCATGGCGGCCGACGCGCCCGACCTCGGCGCGGGGGAGTGGCTGGCGCTGCCCGGCTTCGACGAATACATGCTGGGCTACAAGGACCGCTCGCTGATGACCGACGACTTCGAGGCGGTCGTTCCCGGCGGCAACGGCGTGTTCCGCTCCACGCTCGTGCAGGCGGGCCGGGTCCGCGCGACCTGGACCCGCACGCTCACCCGCAAGGGCGTCACGGTGACCGTCGAACCATTGACGAAGTTCACCGCGGCTGATCGCCGAGCCGCAGCCGAGGCCCTGGAGCCGTATGCGGCTTATCTGGGCCTGACGCTGACTGTTAAGAACCCTTGATATTTAAACATGTGAACTCCATGATGTGCGTAACGCAGGTCACGTACGCATAGGGAGTCGCCATGGGTGTGCGTCGCAGGGTGCTGGCGCTGGCCGCCGCACTGGGAGTAGCAGCCGGCGGGTTCGCCGTCGCCGTGACCGGAGGGAGTGTCGCCTCCGCCGCGGTGGCCTGCTCGGCCACGGTCTGGCGCGAGGGCCCGACGTACACCGCGGGTCAGCAGGTCACCTACAACGCCCACCTCTACCAGGCCCTGGTCACCCACACCGCGTACGCGGGCACGGGCTGGAACCCGGCCGCCACCCCGACCCTGTGGCGTGATCTCGGAGCTTGCACGGGCGGCCCGGCCACGCCGCCGCCCACCACCACTGCGCCGCCGACGACCCCGCCCCCGAGCACGCCACCCCCGAGCACCCCGCCGCCCACCACGCCGCCGCCCACCGGTTGTGCCGTCCGCGGTAAGCCCGCGGGCAAGGTGCTGCAGGGCTACTGGGAGAACTGGGACGGCGCGTCCAACGGCGTGCACCCCGGCCTGGGCTGGATCCCGATGAACGACAGCCGGATCACCCAGCACGGGTACAACGTGCTCATGGCCGCCTTCCCGGTGATCCGCTCCGACGGCACGGTGCTGTGGGAGAACGGCATGGACGCCGGCGTCAAGGTGCCCACCGTGGCCGAGATCTGCGCGGCCAAGCAGCAGGGCGCGACGATCCTGATGTCGATCGGCGGCGCCACCGCGGGCATCGACCTGAGCTCAGCCGCCGTGGCCGACCGCTTCGTGACCACGATCGTGCCGATCCTCAAGCAGTACAACTTCGACGGCATCGACATCGACATCGAGACCGGCCTCACCGGCAGCGGCAACATCAACCAGCTCTCGACCTCGCAGGCCAACCTGATCCGCATCATCGACGGCGTGCTGGCCGCCATGCCGGCGAACTTCGGCCTGACCATGGCGCCCGAGACGGCCTACGTCACCGGCGGCAGCGTCACGTACGGCTCGATCTGGGGCTCCTACCTGCCGATCATCAAGAAGTACCTGGACAACGGCCGCTTGTGGTGGCTGAACATGCAGTACTACAACGGCTCGATGTACGGCTGCAACGGCGACTCGTACGGCGCCGGCACGGTCCAGGGCTTCACCGTGCAGACCCAGTGCCTGGCCAACGGCCTCACCATCCAGGGCACGACGATCCGCATCCCGTACGACAAGCAGGTCCCCGGCCTCCCCGCCCAGCCCGGCGCGGGCGGCGGCTACATGACGCCGGCCCTGGTCACCCAGGCCTACAACAGCGTCCCCGGCATCAAGGGCCTGATGACCTGGTCGATCAACTGGGACGGTTCCCGCGGCTGGACGTTCGGCGACAACGTGAAGCGCCTGCAGGGCCGCTGACGCCGGGCCGCGCGCGGGGCGGTGACCGCCATCATCGCCCCGCGCGCTCCGAGCGCACCAGCTCCAGCAGCCGCCCCAGCCAGTTGGCGCCCTCCGAGCTCCAGAAGCCGGACCGCCAGTCGACGTAGAGCAGCCGGGCGTCGCCGGTGTCCCGCAGCTGGAGCGCCATCTGCGGATGCCGGTCGAACTTGTCGCGCAGCAGCGCCGCCATCACGCCGAGCCGCACCGCGGGCCAGTCCTCCCGGCGCGGCGCCTCCTCGGCCCGGCGCCGGGCGTCGAGCCCGCGCGCGGTGGCGGCAATCCGGTCGTGCCAGGCGGCGTCGCTCGTGGACAACGCCCAGTAGGCGTGCATGACGCTTGCATACTCCCGCCCGCCGTGGCCGACCACCGCCGGATAGTCGATCTGCAGCACTTCCGGGCCCGGCGGCTCCGGCCAGCCGTTCGGATAGACGTGACCGCCCACGCGCAGCGGCGCCGTGGTCTCCGGCCCGTCCGCGGTGTCCCGCTCCCGCGACTCGGCGGCACCGCGCTCGCTGCGGCGGAAATACTCCAGCGCCCCCTCCCGGACCGCCGGCGACACGGTCAGCGTGCGCTCAGGATGCCGGGCCGGGATGGTCTCGCCCGGCTCGGCCAGCAGGATCCGCACCGGCACGTCGTTCTGATCCATGTCGCCCAGCATGAAGATCCGCCGGTGCGCGGGCACCGCGTGATACAGCTCCCGTACGGTCTCCAGCCCCGCCGGGCTCGGGTCGGCGGCGTACGCGACAAGCGCGTCCCAGCAGCGCCGGGAGGAGTCCGGCCGCCCGTTGAGCCGGTCCAGGTCGTCGGCCAGGTCGCCCAGCACCAGCTCGGGGGTCAGCCACGAGTCCAGGTGGGCCGGGCCGGAGGCCGTGCCGTCGACGACGATGCGCGCACCCCCGGGCGGCGCCAACGTCACCGTGCCGTCGTCGAACGCAGCACGCAGCCCGGCGAAGTCGGTCGACGTCCACTGCCAGGCGACGACACCGTCGGCGTAGACGCGCAGCGGGGTCAGGGCGTAATGCTCCCGCTCACGAACGAAGACCAGGCGTTGCCGCCCCCGCACGACCTCGGTCTCGACGGTCCGCCAGGTCGGCGTGGTATCCGGCATCCGGCGAGCCTAACGATCTCCGCTCAGGGACTATCGGCGACATCGTCGGTTTCCCACCTGCTGCTCCAGGAGGACCGGGCCATGGCGTGAGGTGAATCTCCGTCGATCGTGGCTTCCGACTCGACCGGCCTTGCGGTGTCCATGCCGGGGTGGTAGCTGAGAGTTACAGTCTGTCGACAGGGGATGGCCGGATGCTGATCGTGGGTGAAGTCCACACCGGCGTGCTGCGCGGGCGCGGACCGATGAGGGCGAGCGAGGCTGCGCTGCTGGTCGACCTCGTGGCCGGCGAGCCGGTGTTGCGCCTCGACCGCCCTCGGGCGTACGTGCGGTCACCCAGCCGCCCCGTCGGGGTCGACTGCCCGCTCGGCGGGGTGTCCTCGGCGCGGCAGGTCCGGGGCATCGGCACCGTTCTGCAACGTGCGGCGGTCGTCGGCGGCCACATCGTGCAGGGCACCGCGTGGGCTGCCGTGCTCCCGGCCGAAAGCAGCGCACGCCAACCTTGGTCGCACTACTTGGCCCGGCCCGGCGTGATCGAAGCCATGGGCCGATTTCGTCCGGCCGAGCTGGCCGCCGCTTTCGCCGCCCCCGCCCGCGACACCGCCGCGCTCGACCTGGGTGAGATCGCTGGCCGTGCGTCCGATGCGGTGCAGAGCGCTGTCCCCGCCGACGGCCGTCCTTACGAGCGGTTGCGCCTGCCCCGCACCCGGCTGCGGTTCGTGATCGAGCGGGCCGGCGCCCCCAGCCCGCCCCGCCTCACCGTGCACGACGAGCAGCTACGGGTGCTGCGCCTGACCCTGCCGGCCGACGTCGAACCGCGGCTGGTGGTTGCGTTCGGTGAGGATCTGGCGCTCCACGACTGGCTACTGACCTCGGTAACCGGTCTCGTCGAGCGGGCTGGGATCGGCATTCTTCCGTTCGACGAGGCGCTGCGACGTCTGCGCCCGGCCGTCCAGCATCTGCTGCACCTCTGGCTGCCCGGCCGCCGCAGCGACCTGACCCGCGATCTGTGGGGGCAGATGGAGCGACGGGACGCCCTGAGCGATCAGTGGAGACTAGTACGCGATCGCATCCGCGACCTTGTCGCGCTGGCCGCTGTGGAAACGAGCTCGACGAAGAGGGAATTGGCCCCGTGAGCGTTCCGGCACGTCAGGTCAACGAGAGTTCCGGTGTCATTCGTACGGCCGTGCTCACCGTCGCCACGGGCGGGACAACTTTCCTCGTCACCAATGGGCTCGACCAGCCGCAGGCGACCTGCATCATCCTGTCGATCCTCATCGGCGGCATCGTCCTGATAACGCGCTTCCTGATCGCCTTCGAAAAGCGCCTGGCCGAGGTCGAGAAGCTCGGGGCTGCCGGCATGGCCGATATGAAGAGGCTGGTCGGGGACGCCTTCTTCAAGATCAGTGAGGCGACCGATTTGTTCGGGTCGGTCGAGGCCTCGGCGCTGCAGACCGACGTGGTGACTCAGCTCGTCCGTAACTCAACGTTGATCTCACCCGATTCGCCGCCGATCGTCCACCGGTTCGTCGAAGCGAAGATCAAGGAAACCTCGGACTTCCTCAAGCAGCTCTCCGACGGAAGCACGGTGACCTACTACGGCGAGGACCGCGACTGGCTGCTCGGGTTGACCCGGCACGCCACCGCGAGCATCGACGCGATCAGTCTGGCTTCCGTCGACCACGACCTGTGGAACAGCGAGATCGGCCTGCGCTACCTCGACGCTCAACGCCGCGCGGCACGGAACGGCATGCGGGTGCGACGCATTTTCGTGCTCGAACGCCCCGACCCGGAGTTGGGCGCCAAGCTGCTCGGTGCGTACGAGGAGCAGCGCCAGATGGCGATCGACGTGCGGCTGCTCGTTCGCTCCGCCGTTCCGACCCCGCTGCAAATTCAGCTGCGCGACCTGGTCGTTTTCGACGACATCGTCGCCTACGAGACCACGCCCACCATCAGCGACCCGCATCTCGCCCAGGTGGCCGAGACCCGGCTGGTGCTGACCGCGGCGCGCGTCAAGGACTGCTCACAGATGTTCCGTGAACTGTGGGAGTTGTCCTGCGAACCGGGGACGGGTCAGAGGAACGCGTAGCCGATGCGCCCGACCGCCTCGTCCGGCAGGTCGAGACCCTCGCCCTGTGCCCGCTTGCGCACCTGCTCTACGGCTGCTGGGTCGACGGCGACGTTGCCCAGAATCGTGCGGACCGCCAGCTCGATCGACAGGAAACGAGAATCGAGTGCGGTGAAGGTCCGGTACGCCCGCATCGGCGCCGCTCTCGGATTCAGTTGAACGACCGGCGCCATCAGCTCCCACTCGACCGGCAGCGTCTCGGGGGTGGCCGCGACCGGATCGGCAACCGGCCGGCCGAGATGCCGTAGCAGGCCGAGTCGTTGCAGCTGCCATACGGCGGCCAGGAACGGGCACGACCACAACCGCCCGCCGTTCGGCTGATCGGCCCACAGCTCGATATCCACGAAGATCGAATGATTGCGGGCGGCGCTCTGCCGCGGCGGCCGCCACTGCCGGGGCGTGGCCATCGCTGCTGCTGACGTGCCGGGGGAGCGCTCGCCGTTGGTCAGCCAACCGGTCACGCTGGTTGCCGGGCGTCCGTTCGCGCCCTCGGTCGGCTCGTCCACCAGATGTTCTTGCACCAAGCGGGCCACGTCCACCTCACCCGCTCGCGCGCATCCCGACTCGCGGGCCACATAGTCGATAGTCAACCCGGTCCTCTCGGCCGCGGCCACAAGCCTGGTCACGACCTCGCGTGGCGAGGAGAACCGGGTGAAGTAGTCGTCGATCAGGAAACACGTGCTGATCCGCGCGCGACCCGTGGCGACCGACTGCTCTGCTTGACGTACGGCGGTCTCGGCCCACGGGCGTACGCGGTCGAACTGCCGGCGCAGCCGGGAATCACCCTCGTTGAAGTCCTCCATGTAGAGGTGACCCAGCTCGACCGACAGGTGCGACAGCGCGACCGACCGGACCGGCGCGGCCGGCACGCCGAGCTCAGTGGCAAAATCGTCGGCAGTCGTCACAGACGGACCCACGCGTTCTCGTCGACGATCTTCTTAGACAACTCCTCGAAGGCAACCACCGTGCGCTCGTTGGCCGTTCGATGCAGCCACACATCGTCGTTGGAGAGGAGCTGCTCCTGCCACTGCAGCACCGGATCGAGCGGTACCTCGCCGATCATGGTGAGCCTGCCCACTCCCTTATTGGCTGCGAGTTCCTGCAGGCGCTTGTTGCAGACGTCGAGCCACGCCAGTTGCTCGGGGCGCAGGCCCGCCTGGTCGGGTGCCGACGGGTCGAGCACTGCCGTCCGTACGAATCGGATCGCCTCGCGCAGCGACTGGGGGTCGTGGCCCAGATGCCCGCCGGTCTCGATGATGCCGTGCCGGCCGTAGACCAGGCCGCTGGCCGTGATGATGTGCTGCCGGGTCCACCGGTGGAAGACCAGCCAGCGGGCCACGATGTCGCGCAGGGCCTTGTTCTGTGTGGCGGCCAGCACGATCTCGGTCGCATAGGACCGGCCCGCGCTCAAGTCGACCATGATCAGGTCGTACTCCTCATCGAGCCGCTGGAACAGCGTGACGCAGCGCTCGACGATGCCGGGCTGGGAGCTGAACTCGCCCCGGCCCACGTCGCCGGGCAGCAGCGTCAGCCGGCCTGCGCCCGCCGGTCGGTTGCGCAACGTCTCTCGCTGCGACTCGGCCCACACGTTGAGCCGCCGCGGCTCGGGTGCGCCGTCGATCAGGTAACTGTGCAGGCCGCCCTCCTGGACGCCGGCCAGCGCCTCGGGCAGGTCGAAGATCGCGCCGGACGTGGGTGAGCCGAAGTCGAAGTCGAGATAGCAGACGTCGTAACCCTGCAGCGCGTGCCGGTAGGCCAAGTTGCTGCTGGTCACCGAGCGGCCCGTGCCACCCTTGTCGGAGGTCGCAAAGATGATCATCAGCTGATCCCGCTGTCGGCCCGCCGCGCCGCGGAGAGGCGGTCGAGCTTGCGCAGCACCTCTTCGGCCACGGCGACAGCCACACCGGGCCGTTCCCGGCGCACGGCCCGCGCCCGCCGCAGCTCGGTGCCGATCCGTTCCAGCTCGATGCGCAGCGTCTCGCCGCGTGTCGTCGTGCCGTTGAGCAGCTCACGGTCGTACAGGTGGTCGGCCTCGCTGAGCAGGTCGGCCGCAATCTGGGTAAGCAGGGTGCTACGCAGCGGCGGGTTGTTGATCAGCCGCGCCGCCGCCACGAGACAGTCGACCACACGCTTCGTGTAATACCAGGACACCTCGCGGACCTCGTCGGGCAGGTATTTGTATGCTCCTGCCGCACGGTCCCACAGCCCGTGGTCATCGCCCTCGCGCAGCACCCGCTCCTGCAGGTGCGACCAGATCGCGTCGGCGAGGTCGAGCAGGCGGGAGCGAACGGGACCGTCATCGACCATGTCGGCCAGGGTGAGCGCCCGCTTGAAGAGGGTGGGCGCGATGTCGGCGACCGTCCAGGCCAGCCGCGGGCCACCGTGACCCTCACTGCCTTCGAGCGGGAAGCGCAGGCCCGGGTGGTGGATTTTGACCGCGGCTTCGGGTTCTGTGGACCGCCGGGTGATTCGGCTGCGGTTGGCCAGTTCCTCAAGCACCTCGGTCACGCGGCCCAGCTCCGTGGTGGCCGGCCGGACGGCCTGCATGTTCTGGATGACCACGCCCGTGACCAGCAGGCTGAAGTAGTCGAACTCGATGCCGTCAGTGGTGCGCCAGGGCAGATCTTCAATCGGCCAGCGACCCGACCCGAATGTGGCGACGGCTGCCCAGTAGGACCGGGTGAGCTCGAAGCGCAGCTGCAACGACTGCGCAAGTCGGACTTGCTCGGCGTCGAGCAGGCCGAGCAGCCGGGTGCGTTCCGACGAGAGCGCCTGGACGGCGTCCATGGCCACGGTGGTGAAGTAGAGGTAAGGCGCGTTCTGCGCGGCGCCGGCACACTGCTCGCCGATCGAGGCCGACGTCTCGATTGTGGGTGCCTCCTGCACGACACCCCACGACCAGCCGCACTCGAAGAGCCGATTCGGGTTGTCGAGTTCGTTGCCCTCGGCGGCGCCGGAACCGATCGTGACGTCGTCCCGCAAGCGGGCGTTGATCTCACGGAGCGCCTCGCGCAGTTCGTCGACTACCTGGTGGCTGGGCCGTCGCTCCTGGTTGACCGTGCGTACCAGTTCCAGGCCGGCGAGGCTGTCGGCCGTGAAGACGTTGACCGCAAAACTGCGGAGCAGACCTGCCATCGCCGCCGTCAAGCGCAAGCTGGCCGCCTTCTCCAACTCGTCGACCTGCGTGAGCAATGACGCACGGGTAACGACCTGCCGGAAGATCTTGGTGAAGCCGATCGTGGCCAGCATCAGCGTGACCGAGATGGAGAACGAGTCGACCACGTCGAGCTCGCGCTGCTCCTGCTTGATCTCGGCGCCCGGGCTCTCGTTCTCGTCGACCGAGAAATACGAGTCGCCGGAGAAGACGGGGGTACCGCCGGAATCGGTGTACCGGTCGATGTAACTGCGCAGTGCCCGCAACAGCCGCTGCGGGATCTGCAGGTTGTCGCCGACCGTCCGCAACGTGTCGAGCACGTCGCTGGCGACCGCGTCAGGATTGTCGAGACGGAACAGCGGAATCTCGGTAGCCGGAGCCATGATGCACAACAGTTGCTCGGCGTCGCTGATCGAGTTGCTGCCGCTGCGCCCGCCTGGAAACCACTCACCGTCGTGATAGGAAACCCGGGCTGTGGACCGCCAGATGTCGAGAAGCTGCTGGCGTGGTTGGATCTGCATCAGCCGTCCTGTCGGTCAGTCGGGGAGCGGGGTGACCAGGTCGAGCACTTCCGTTGCGCAACCCCAGGCGAGGCTCACGCCGGAGCCGCTGTGGCCGTAGTTGTGGATCACGTGACCGTCCTGCGTCGTGACCAATTCGAGTCTTACGGTGGGCCGGTGCGGCCGGATACCGACTCGATGCTCGAGAATTTCCGAGTGTCCTATCCTGGGGTCGATCTCGGCGCAGCGCCGCACTATTGCTTCGGCCGTCGTGGTATCGGGTTCGTAGCCGTCTGCGTCCGGTTCGGCGCAGCCGCCGAGGAGCAACACGTCGTCGCCCTGGGGCAGAAAGTACGTCGAGTCGTCTATTCCGCTGCTCTGTTCGATGAAGAACTCCGCGATTCCTGGGTTTCGCACCGCCACGAGCTGGCCGCGTATGGGTCGTACCGACGGATCCGGCACAAGGTCCCGAGCGCCATATCCACCGCAGTTGACCACGACCCGCGCCTCTGCCATGGCCTCGCTCAAGGTGGTGAGCCGTCGCCTCACCACCTCTGCGCCCAGCGACTGCAACTCTGCGCCCAGGAAAGCCAGATAGGCCGGCATATCGATGACTGGCGCCCGGTAGCGCCATCCGACTGCGAAGCCGGTGGGCAGCTCATCGCGCTCACACACTCGGAACTCGGGCAGATTTCGACTCCAGCCCGGGATCTCCACCAACGTCTGCGAGGCCTCGATGCCCGACAGCATCCGGACGCCGGGTACGCCGTCGACGGCCATGCGGGCGAAGCGTCCTAGGGATTCCTCGGCCCACCGGCCGCGGTGGGGGTGCTCGGCGTAGAGCGGGTCCCAGATGGCTCCCGCCGCCGATGACGTGCGCGAGGGGCATCGGTCTGCGGCGTACACACGAACCTTCAGCCCGGACTTCGCCAGGCGCAAGGCGGTGGTGAGGCCGATCACGCCGGCGCCCACGACAACGACGTCGGCCGGTGATCCCGAATGCGGATCGCTGCTCGGGCCGATCATGGCTGAGCTCTTCGCTCGCGATGATCAGGGTTGTTCACCAGAGGCGATCCGAGACCGTCGAGCACGTCGCACACTGCCTGGGCGGCAGCCGAACTCGATCGAAGGTTCGCTTCGTGTGTGCGGTAAGCCGTTGAGACCGAGGCGACGAACCGGTGCGGGTCGAGACTCTCCAAGTGTTTCCACTCGGGCCCCTTGCCGAGACCGTCGAACGCGGCTTTGATGCGTCCTGCCTCGATCGCCTCGGCCAGCGCCGAGGGGTCAACGAGACGCGGATGGCCCGTATTGACCAGCATGGCCCCCGTACGCATACCACCCAGTTCAAGGGCGCCCAACAACGGCGGTTCCCCCTCGGCCGGTCCGGGCCGGTGCAGGCAGATGGCGTCGGACTCCGAAATAAGCTCCTCGATGCTGACATGACGCATTCCGAGGGCAGCCTCGAGTGGCTCGTTGCGGCGAGGCGCTGCGTAGATGACGCGCATGCCGAATCCCAGGGCAGCAGTCCGGGCTACCCGTGAACCGATCCGGCCGGCGCCCACGATGCCGAGAGTCCGGCCACCGAGCTCATCGCCCAGCGGCCCGGGCGGCAGGGGCCGGGCGAGAGTCAGAAGGAGACGGATGGTGTGCTCGGCCACCGCCGTCGCATTCGTTCCGGGAGTGTTCGCAAATGCTATGCCGAGCTCGAAGGCGCGTTGCCAACCCGGAACGTGGGCCCGGAAATCGGTGCCCAGGAAGGCGACAGCTTCCAACGCCGTGGCTTGCTCGAAGTGTTCGGTTGTGGGTACTTCCTCGCCGCCGATCAGATATCCGCGGATTCCGATCAAAGCGGCGTGCAGCTCTTCGGGGTTGAGCGCGTGATCCGGGACCAGACGTACCTCGTAGTGTCTTTCCTCGATCATCGTGAGGACGCTGGAGGGGGTGCTGTCCCCGGTCACAAGTATCTTGCCGGAAGATCGGTGGGTGAACACCATGAACTCCGTTCTTCAGCGGACGCGGTACGAGATCAGGGTGAAGGTGCCGCGTGCTGAAAAGGCTTCGTACCGGTCGATCCCAGGTGTGTGCAGAGCAGGGCTTAAGTGTTGCTGGATCGCATCCACAAGCGGGCCGGTGGAGTCCGCCTGAACGTCGTCGGGTTCGTGCTCGATGACCAGTCGTCCGTGGTGCACATGCTCGGTCAGCCGGCGCAACATCCCGACGGTCAGCTCCGTGAAGGGACGCGGCGCGGAGCCGGTCGGCTGGCCTACCATCGCTCCGACACGCTCGAGCACAGCCGATGCCGCCGTGCGCACCTCGGCCGGGGCGGTCACAGTAGGAGATGTCGGGCCAAACGGCGGCGACGTGTAGACGAGCGCAGGCGTCGCTGCCGGGTTCAATGCGCGCCACGCTTGCGGATCGGTCGCATCCCCGCATACCACGCGAACGGTCGATGATCTGGGTGGTGCGATCTCCAGATCGGTCGCGAACATGGAGGCATGCGCCGTCCGGCCGTGGGCAGCCCGGACAGCGGCCAGTACGGCCAGCGCTGACACCACGACCGCGTCGGCCGGATCGATCCGATCGGCGATGTCCGTCAACGCCGAGGTCAGCCAGCCCGTTTGGCCGGCGGCAGCGAGCGGCGGCAACAGCGGAACGTGCCGGAATTGCGCCGTCGCTTTGGCCAGGGTCACGCAGGCGAGCAGGGGATCGCGCTCGATACCGAAGAAGTCGAGCCCGAGTATTCGTGCGGCCGCCGCAGTGCTGCCACCACCACAGAAAGGATCGATGACCACGGCCGGTCCGGCGGTGCGGAGCTTGCTCAGGATGTCCGCTGTGGTCCGGGCGTTGGAGGCGTTCTTGGCCTGAAACCAGCGGTCCACCGGCTCGGACGGGTCGGGGTCGTAACCCCTGCTGTCGATCTGGGTGTTGAGTGTGCTCATCTCGACCTATCCGAGCAGGGCGGTGACATCGCGCGCGCATCCCCAGGAAAGGGTCACGCCGGATCCACCGTGTCCGTAGTTGTGAATGACGACCGTGTCGTCGTGAACCTCTCGCTCCAACCGGACTTGCGATCGAACCGGTCGCAGCGCGGACTGCTGGTGGAGCGTCCGAGCCTGCTCCAGCCTGGGCTCGATCGCCGCGCACCGGGCGCGGATGCGGGCCGCCATGTCGGCAACTGCTTGCCGGCTGTCCGGCTCCTCGTCGAGGAGGCAGCCGCCGAGGATCACGTGGTCGGAGTGGGCGATGTAGTAGGTGGGCTCGGCATCTTCCGGATAGTCGGAGAAGAAGCCTGGTTCGATGCCCGGATTTTCTACCTGGACGAGGAGTCCCCAGCTTGCCGTCACCTCGGGATCGGGCACCAGGCGACGGGCGCCCAGCCCCGCGCAATTGATGACCGCGTCGGCCTCGGCCATCGCCTCGCGTATGCCGCGGAGCGGGCGGGTGAGCATTTCGGTCCGCACCTTGAGGTCGTTCAGTCTCTGTTGGAGATATCGCAGGTAGACCGGCATCTCAAAGATGGGCGCTGAATACGTCCAGCCGGCCACGAAACCGTCCGGGATCCGCTCCGGAGCCAGGACGGCGTAGCCCGGCAAGTTGTGCAGCCAGGCCGGTGGCGACATCTCGATCCGGGACGCCTCGTATCCGCCCACGAACTGGACGCCTGCGTCCGCGCCCAGCGATCCTACTTCGCGCAGAGTCAGCAGACTCCACCGAAGCACCCGGTCGTCGGAGACCAGATAGGGCCCCCACAACGCCCCCGCCCTCGCCGACGTCGTCTCGCTGGGGCGGTGGGCCGTGAGAACCGTGACGCTGCAACCGGCCTCGGCGAGAGAAAGCGCGGTTGTCATGCCGACGACTCCGGATCCGATGACCACAACGTCGGCGCTCGCCATGCGTCCACCTTAGTCACGCCGATTACGCAGAGGAAGACGACGATGGACGTTGCGTGTTCGGCTGAGGGACTCGACGAAGAGGTCGATGCCGCGGGCGAAGTAGGCGGGATCGCGCATCAGTGCGAGACGGACGAAAGTGCCTGTCTCGAGGGACTCCCCGGCCCAGAAGAACTGATCTCCGTTGAGCACCTCCAGCTGCCGGGCCCGGCACTCCTCGAGGAGCGTGTCTCGGCCCGTGGGCAGCCTCAGCCACTCCACACTCAGCGCAGGATTACGGTCTCGCCGCCGCGGATCCTGGCCGATGGAACCCACCTGCGCCTCGATGGCGTTGTCGAAGTAGGCCCGATTCTTGAGAATGATCTTCCGGGCACGTTCGAGTTCGTTGTCGGGCCGGCTCGGATCCAGCATGACGGTGAGTGCTCGGAGCCCTAGTTCCGAGACGTTCAGCAGGTATTGCGTGTGGATGGCGCGAATCGGCTCGCTCAGACGGCGAGTGACGCCGATGACCGCCGCTTTGACATCTGCGAAGGCGAGCGCCTTGCCCGTGTCGTCGATGGTGATGAGGTCGGCACCTTGCTCCTCGGCCGCTCGGACGAGGTCCCAGCGCATCGTGTCGTCACACCAGCGAAAGGCGGTGTCCACGACCAGGAGGACATCGCGGGCGGCGGCCCAGCCGATCAGCTCCTCCAACGACGCCCGGGTCGGGCAGCGTCCGGTGGGGTTGTTCGGGGCGACCAGGACCAGGGCTCCCAGTCCGTTCAGATCCAGCCGGGCGAGGTCGACCGTCGGTGTCAGGTCTCGCTCGTCAATCGGAATCGGCTTGATGTCCAGCGTGCGCAGGAGCCCCGGAATGTTGTCGAAGGTGGGGCAGACGACGCCGACCGGCCGGTCCATCCTCCTCAGGTGACTGGCGACGGCGGACATCGCGACCGAGGACGCATAGGTCACGAAGGTCCGGCCGTCCGGATACTCCTGTCCGGTGTGATGGGTCAGCGCGCGGAGAAACTGCCGCTCGGCCTCGGGGTAGTCCGGCCGGGTCCCGGCTAGTGCCCTCTCGACCGCAGTCCTGATGCCGGCCTGGCTTTCGGCCGAGAGAGTTTGATGCGCGTGCCCGTCCGAAAGGTTGATCACACGTGGGTCGAGGGCGCGGAGTTCCAGTTCGGTGAGATTGCGGGCGGTCATTTTCTCCTCCACTCAAAGTGCCTGCTGATCGTTCGGTTCGTTGTCGAAGCGGCGGCCGGGCCGATGATATGAAACGCCGATGCGGGCGGCCGTGAATGCCAGCGAAAGCAGCGGCGCGAAGGTGGTCAGGAGTGCGAAGTCGTCAAGAAAATAACTGGGAACGGCGACGACCAGCGAGAGGGTCTGCATCAATTCGATGATCAGCGCCAGCGCGTTGTTCCCGTGTTGACAGTGGCACTCGAACTCTCCAGGCGAATGCCGGCCGCCGGCGAACTTCCTGAATCGCCGCATGACATTCCTCCATCTCGCTTCCGTTATTGCGGCCAGCATGAGGACTGTTCGTGCCTCCAGGAAAGCGGGCGACTCGGCCTTCACGCAATGCGTGCACCGCGCTCTGCACGTGTCGCGTGCAGAGCGGTCGCCGGTGGTCGACGGGCTGCCCGGAGCGGAGCTAGCCTGCAGCTAGTCCGGCGCTTCGGGCCGTTGACCGTTGACCTCGGGAGACGACAGTGGACAAGCAGCACGGCAGTGCATGTGGACGCCGCCTGGCGGAGCAGGTCAAGCAGGCTCGGGGCACCCCCTACGACGCGGCTCACGCGATTCACCAGCACTGCGGTGTCTCGCTGCTGCGCGCCCATCGGGTGGCCCACGGCTATACCTTGACCGACGTCGCCGACCGTTTGAAAGAGATCCTGCGCGACCGGGGAGTTGTCAGTGATGGCCTGGCCCATCAGATGATCTCCCGTTGGGAGAGCGGTTCTGACACGCCGTCGGCCCGCTATTTCGACGCCCTGTGTTACCTCTACCGCACCAGGCCTGACCGTCTCGGTTTCGGTCACGACTACACGGAGCCGGACGAGCCGTCTCGAAAAGTGGATGTGCCCGACGGAGTGGAGGTGCTGACGGCCGAAGGGCTGGGCACAGTTCGCCTCAACGGTCGCACCGCCCGTCAAGCAGTTTCCTACTTCGAGCAGCGGGCCGACGACAGTGGCTACGGGCTCTACACGACCGCGCCACTCGATTTCGTGCCGGCCCGGATGATGGATATCGCCGCGATTCAGCGTTTGCTGTTGCAGCGGCAGCCGGTCGGCCTGGAACGGCGTCTTTATCGCACGCTGGCCAAGAATGCGGGCTTCATCGGTGTGCGGCTCACCGACGTCGCCAGCGTTCACGAGACCATGAACTGGTTCGGTGTGGCCCGGCATGCCGCTCGCCGGGCCCAGGACGCCGGTATCGAGGCGTGGATTGCCGGTCACCTCTGTGATGCCCATGCCTGCTACGGGCACTCGCTGCGGCAAGGGCTGGACGCCGCGCGAGTGGCGCAGCTGGCCAGCGGGTCGGCGCCCAACTCGGCGGCGCTCTTCGGCTATCTGTCGGAGGCCGGCGTCCAGGCCCGGCTGGGTAACCGCCGGGAGACGCTGGTGGCCGTCCGCACGGCGGAGCGCATATTCGACGAGCTGCCCCCAGAGATGATCGCGGCGGACGGCATCCGTATCCCGGAGTACTTCCTGCGCTGGCACCAGTCGAATGCCCTCAGCATCGTGGGTGAGGGCCGGCTCGCCGATCCGCTACGACACCGGGCGCTGGAACTCACCTCGGTAAGCGGAGATCTTGTCGGCCGTTCCCTGCTTCATCTTGATCGGGCTGCCGTCATGTTCGCGTCCGGTGAGGTCGATGGCGCTTGTCAGTCGGTCCGGGCGGCGTGGGACGTGCCGACGGAGTTTCACGTCGGCCAGATCCCGGAGCGGACCAAGACCATCCTGAGCGCCTTGCCGTCGAGCAAGACGAGCACCTCCGAGGTGCGCCATCTCGTCGAATACCTGCGATCACTGAACGGATCCCGGCTTTACCCGGCGTGACTGCCGGAGTGCGACCAGCGGTGTGATCCACGCCGCAGCGCAGGTTCTTTGATTTTGAAATAGTTGCCGGGTCAACGAGGTTGAGGGTGGCAGTACGCGGGACACATACGGGTCCCGGGGCAGAGGGAGCGGGTCATGCAGTTCGGAATCTTCAGCGTCAGCGACATCACGACCGATCCGACGACCGGGCAGACGCCGACCGAGCACGAGCGCATCAAGAACATCGTGACGATCGCCAAGCACGCCGAGGAGGTCGGTCTCGACGTCTTCGCGCTCGGCGAGCACCACAACGAGCCGTTCTTCTCGTCGTCGCCCACCACCACACTCGGCTACATCGCCGCGCAGACCGACAATCTGCTGCTCAGCACGGCGACCACGCTGATCACCACCAACGACCCGGTGAAGATCGCCGAGGACTACGCGATGCTGCAGCACTTGTCGGGCGGCCGCGTCGACCTGATGATGGGGCGCGGCAACACCGGGCCGGTCTACCCCTGGTTCGGCAAGGACATCCGGGCCGGCATCCCGCTCGCCATCGAGAACTACGCGCTGCTGCACAAGCTGTGGCGTGAGCACGTCGTCGACTGGTCCGGCAAGTTCCGTACGCCGCTGCAGTCGTTCACGTCGACCCCGCGCCCGCTCGACGGCATCCCACCGTTCGTGTGGCACGGCTCGATCCGCAGCCCCGAGATCGCTGAGCAGGCCGCCTTCTACGGCGACGGTTTCTTCGCCAACCACATCTTCTGGCCGAAGGAGCACACGCAGCGGATGATCGCGCTCTACCGCCAGCGTTTCGCGCACTACGGCCACGGCGACCCCGACCGGGCCATCGTCGGTCTCGGCGGGCAGGTCTTCATGCGCAAGAACAGCCAGGACGCGGTCAAGGAGTTCCGGCCGTACTTCGACAACGCACCGGTCTACGGCCACGGCCCGTCACTGGAGGACTTCACCAGCCAGACGCCGCTCACCGTGGGCAGCCCGCAGCAGGTGATCGACCGCACGCTGGGCTTCCGCGACTACGTCGGCGACTACCAGCGCCAGCTGTTCCTGCTCGACCACGCCGGTCTGCCGCTGAAGACCGTGCTGGAGCAGCTCGACCTGCTCGGCGAGGAAGTCGTGCCGGTGCTGCGCAAGGAGTTCGCGTCGCTCAAGCCGGCCCACGTGCCGGACGCCCCTACCCACGCCTCGATGCTCGCCGCCCGGCAGGAGGTCGCCGCATGAAGCGCAACCTGGTAGTGGTGTCGGCGGGGCTGAGCCAGCCCTCGTCCACCCGGCTGCTGGCCGATCAGCTGGCCGCGGCCGTGGTGGCCGGCCGTGAGATCGACTTCGACGTCACCGTGATCGAGCTGCGCGACCTCGCTCACGACATCGCCAACCACCTGCTGACCGGCTTCCCGCCCGCGGCCCTCAAACAGGCCCTGGACGCGGTGGCCGGCGCGGACGGGCTGATCGCGGTGACGCCGATCTTCACGGCCAGTTACAGCGGGCTGTTCAAGTCGTTCTTCGACGTGGTCGACAAGGACGCGCTGGTCGACAAGCCGGTGCTGATCGCGGCCACGGCCGGGACGGCCCGCCACTCGCTGGCCCTGGAGCACGCTCTGCGACCCATGTTCGCCTACCTGCGGGCGGTCGTGGTGCCGACGGCGGTCTTCGCGGCCACCGACGACTGGGGCGCCGACTCGTCGGACGGCTACCTGCAGTCCCGGATCACCCGGGCCGCGGCGGAACTGGTGGCCGAGGTGTCGCGCCGCGAGCCGGCCACCGTCGCGGATCCGTTCGCGCTCACTGTCGACTTCAAAGACCTCCTGTAAGACGGGCGGCGCCGGGGTACAAAGAAGCGAGCCGACGAAGGGGTCACCGTCATGGGTGAGATCGTGCTGGTCCGGCACGGGCAGACCGAGTGGAGTGCGAACGGCAAGCACACGTCGTACACCGATCTCGATCTGACCGCGGACGGGGAGCTTCAGGCGCGGGCCGTCGCGCCGCGGGTCGAGAAGCGGCAATTCGTGGCCGTGGTCTCGAGCCCACGCCGGCGGGCGTTACGCACCGCCGAGCTGGCCGGGCTCACGGTCACCGAGACGACCGAGGATCTGGCCGAGTGGAACTACGGGAAGTACGAGGGCATCACCTCGGCCACGATCCACGAGACCGATCCGGACTGGTGGCTGTTCTCCGACGGCGCGCCCGGTGGCGAGTCGCCCGACCAGATCGCCGAGCGGATCGACCGCGTACTGGAAAAGGTCCGGCCCCTGCTCGACGCGGGGGATGTGGCGCTGATCGGGCACGGCCACGCGTTGCGGGTGGTCGGGGCGCGGTGGCTCGGGCTGCCGGCCGAGTACGGCGGCCGGCTCAAGCTGGGCACGGCGACGCTGTCGATCCTGGGTTTCGACCACGGGCGCACCGCCATCGACACGTGGAACGCCCCCTGCGGCTGAGCCGGTCCGCACCCGGAAGATCACGCAAGCTTCGGATTGACGCCGCCTGATGTTGCGGTGCGGCCGCCATATTGACCGTCGTGGAACGACGGAATCTTTTCAGGGCGGCCGCGGCCGCGACCCTCGTGACGACGGCGGCCCCCGAGGTGGCGCACGCCGCGCCGGCGACGTTCGATCAGGACGACCCGCGGTTCGCGATCGCGGTGCTGCCGGACACCCAGTACCTGTTCGACGCGGACAGCTCCGACCCGGCGCCGCTGCGGGAAACCTTCGGCTACCTGCTCGAGCAGCGGGCCGAGGACAACATCGCCTTCCTGACGCACCTCGGGGACGTCACCGAGCACGGCACCGAGCAGGAGATCGTGCTGGCCGGGCAGACGTTCACGAAGATCGACGGGAAGTTGCCGTACAGCGTGCTGGCCGGCAACCACGACGTCGACGGCTCGAAGGACGACCAGCGCGGCGCCAGCGCGTACCTGTCGACCTTCGGCCCGCAGCGGCAGCGCAAGTCGCGCACCTTCCTGGGCGCCTCACCCGACGGTTACAACACGGCCCACCTGATCGAGGCGGCCGGCCGGAAGTGGCTGATCCTGGCCCTGGACTGGCGCATCTCCGACAAGGGTCTGGCCTGGGTCAAGTCGATCATGGGTGACTATCCGACGATCGTCACGACCCACGACCTCGCCTACGCCGACGACACCGGGCAGGCCGCCCTGTCGGACCACGGCCAGCGGCTCTGGGACAACCTGATCAAGGACCACGACCAGATCTTCCTGACCCTCAACGGGCACTACTGGCCGCCCGGGCGCACCACCCTGAGGAACGCCCGGGGCAACGACGTCCACGTGCACATCACCAACTATCAGGACCGCTACTACGGCGGCGCCGGCATGATCCGGCTGTACCGCTTCGACCTGGTCCGCAACCGGATCGACGTGGAGACGTTCGCGCCCTGGTTCCTGGCCCGCGACCCCGCCCGGCGGACCCCGCTGGAGTCCGAGACGATCGAGCTGACCAGCGACGTCGACCGGTTCAGCCTCGACTTCGACTTCGACGCCCGGTTCCCCACGCCCAAGCCTGCCCCGCGGCCCGCGGCCCGGGTGGTCGACCGGCACACCGCCGCCTACTGGCGTTTCGACCAGGCCGGACAGAGCGTGGCCGACGGTGCGACCGTGCGTGACCTCAGCGGCAAAGGCAACCATTTGACCGTACGGCGTCTCGCCAACAGCACCCCCGAGACGCTGACGCTGAGCGAGGAACACCACGTCGGCGCGCCCGCCCACGCCAGCTTGCGCTTCGACGGCGGCAAGAACCCCGACCGCGGCGCCGTCCTGCAGACCGCCGGCAACGCGCCGCTCAACAGCGCGAAGTTCCTCGACGGCTACACGATCGAGGCTTTCGTCAAGCTGCCCGAGCCGTTCGCCGGCGACCACTCGTGGATGGGCATCCTGAGCTGGGAGGGCCGCGCGGGCGACGCCGGCAAGCACAGCGGCTGGTCCGACCTGGAACCCACGTGCAGCCTGAACATCTCGGGCGAACGGTTCCTGCAGTACGTGCTCTACTCCGAGGTGGGCGACCACAACCCGACCCACTGGAGCCACGCCCTGCCCACCGGCGTCTGGCAGCACCTGGCGGTGGTCAACGACGGCAAGCGCTCGCTCGTCTACGTGAACGGCTCCAAGATCGCCCGTAATCCGACCCAGCCGGCCCGGGGCATCGCCACGGTGGGCCGCCCCTTCACCCTCGGCGCGACGTCGTTCGACCTCAAGTACGGCCAGGGCTTCTACGGCTGGATCGGCGACGTCCGCATCACCGCCCGCGCCCTGCGCCCCGCCCAGTTCCTGCCGGGAGGTCACTACCGCTGACCCCGTACGGGGGCACATGATCGAGCCATGGACGGTAAGGCCCGGGGCGTCGCGTTGCTGGTCGCGGGCGCGTTCTTCATGGAGATCCTGGACGCGACGGTGATCGCCCCGGCCGCGCCGCACATCGCGGCCGACCTGGGGGTCGAGCCGGTCAGCGTGAACGTGGCGATCACCGCCTACCTGCTCACGCTGGCCGTGCTCATCCCGATCAGCGGGTGGCTGACCGACCGGTACGGCGCCCGCCGGGTCTTCACGGCCGCGCTGACCGTGTTCACGCTGGCCTCGGTGGGGTGCGCCGTCGCGGTCACCCTGCCGATGCTGGTCGGCACCCGGGTGTTGCAGGGTGCCGGCGGTGCGCTGATGGTGCCGGTCGGCCGCCTCGTGGTGATCCGTACGACGGCCAAGACCGACCTGGTGCGCGCCATCGCCTACCTGACCTGGCCCGCACTGGCGGCGCCACTGATCGCCCCCGCACTCGGTGGTGTCCTCAGCACGTACGCGTCCTGGCGCTGGATCTTTTTGATCAACGTGCCGCTCGGCCTGGCCGCCCTGGTGCTGGCCCACCGCCTGCTGCCCGACGTGCGCGCCGACCGCCCCCGCCCCCTCGACCGGCGCGGCTTCCTGCTGATCGCCCTGGGCACGGCGGCGCTGGTGGCCGCCCTGGAAACCGTCGCCGGCCCCGACCCCCGCTGGCCCCTCGCCGTCACCCTGCTCGTGCCGGCCGCGGCCGCGTTGGGCGCCGCCACCGCCCACCTCCGGCGAGCCACCCACCCCCTGGTCGACTTGAGCATCTTCCACGTACGCACCTACCGCGCGACGGCCCTCGGCGGCTCGACGTTCCGCGCCGCCATCACCGCCATCCCGTTCCTGCTGCCCCTGCTGTTCCAGCTCAGCTTCGGCTGGACCGCCGCCCAGGCCGGCCTGGTGGTGATCGCCCTGTTCCTGGGAAACATCGGCATCAAACCGGTCACCACCCCCCTGATGCGCCGCCTCGGCATCCGCACAGTCATGCTCGGCTCGGTCCTGGCCTCCGCCGCGTGCCTGGCCGGCATCGCCTTCCTGACCGCCGCCACCCCCCTGCTCGTCACCCTGACAGTCCTGCTGCTCAGCGGCGTCTTCCGCTCGACCGGCTTCACCATCTACAACACGATCGCCTTCGCCGACGTGCCACCCGCCCGCATGACCAGCGCCAACACCCTGATGTCAACAATTCAGGAACTGGGCGCAGGTCTAGGAGTCGCTCTAGGAGCCTTACTCGTACGGCTGGGAGAAACCTTCACCGGGACGCCGTTCCGAGTGGCCTTCCTGGCGCTGGCGGCCCTCCTGATCCTCCCGGCGATCGAAGCTTTCCGCCTGCCCACCACCGCAGGCAACGTGATCACCGGCCGCACTGCTCAGCCCCCACGCCCAGCCCCGCGTGCTTCCTGACCACCTTCGCCAACCGTCGCCCGCCCACTATGGCCGAGGCACGAAGCGGTGGATGGCGGTAGCGATGATCACCGTGCCGGCGAGGCACCTCAGGGGCGAATGCGATAGGTGGGGCGGTGACTATCGCGCCGACCGCCCGGCTTGAGACGAGCGCCGTGGCCGTGACGCTCGGTGGCGTGATGCTGGAACGAGTGCGGCGGTGACAAAGCGCTGGCGGCCCGGCTTGCGGCCGAGCGGGGTGGGCGGCGTGGCGCCGGGTGGCCTGATGTTGGGACGAACGTGGCGGTGGCTATCACGCCGACGGCCAAGCCTGGGGCGGCGCCGGGTTTGGCGCTCGGTGAGCGCGGCTTCTGGTCGAGGGCGGCACTGGCTACCGAGCCGGCGGCCGGTTCTGGGACCGAGCGCGGTGGGCGGAGCGCTGGGTGGCGTGATGCCGGGGCAAGTGCGGCGGTGGCTATCGCGCTGGCGGGGAAGCTCAGGAAAGTGAGTGATGGGCGAGTCCGGGAGTGACGTGATGTTGGCGCGATCGTGGCAGCGGTTGTCACAACGTGGAAAACCAAAGCCGAGGCACTGAACAGGCCGGACGGGCCCACCCATTCTTTCAACCTTGACCCCAGCATGGTGAGTTGCACCTGCCGAGTGCTGGAAACGGCATCGAGTTTCACCGCAACCATTCTCGGAGAGCAACCACACAATTCCATTAAAATGCAACGAGCGTGAGCCGAACGCAAAACCGTAAGCGGAACCCCCACCGGGGAAGTCCACCTTTTCCGAGAGGCAACGCGCGGCCGGGTAACCACGTCCCGGCGACAAGACGGCGCAACCGGACGGCCGCGAGGCCAGATCACCGCCTGATTTTGCGCAGCCCACCGAGCCTTCTCCGCATGCCGCCGCCGCAGCCCAAAAGCACGACGCCGCTCGTGGTCACGCCGAAACTCCTCATTCCCCGGCGAATAATTACGCGCCTTGGTCCGATCCCGCATCTCAGCAATAACGGCCCGGCTGAACAACGACATCTGACGACCCATGCCTACATTCTTCACCGAAGAACCCACACGATGTCAGTAGTCGATCATGCCACTTTACGACAATTTCGCGGACGCATTAGCCGAGTGCCGGAAGCGGCGCGCGGATGGGCGGTACGTGGAAATGCGCCGGCGCGCGGGAGAACGGGGCGCGGGAATGCGGCGCGCGGGAGGACGACGCGTGGGAGGGCGGCGTACGGGTGGCGGAGCGCGGGAGGGCGGCGCGCGGAAGGGCGGGACGCGGGAAGGCGAGGTGCGGGTGGCGGCGCGTGGAGGGCGGCGCGGAGGGGCGGGACGCGGGAAGGCGAGGTGCGGGTGGCGGGGTGGCGGCGTGCGGAAGGCGGCGGGCGGAAGGGCGGGACGCCGGAAGGCGAGGTGCGGAGCACGGCGCACGGAAGGGGAAGGTGGGGATGCGGCGCGATGAGGGTGGCGCGTGGAGAGCTGGTATGCGGGAGGACGGCGCGCGGAAGGCAGGACGCGGGAGGGCGGCGTGCGGAAGGCAGGACGCGGGAGGGCGGCGTGCGGGTGGCGGGGCGCGGAAGGGCGGGGCGCGGGAAAGTGGGACGCGGGAGGCCGTCGCCCCGGAGGGGCGGGCGCGAGGAACTTGGTGCGCGGATGAGCGTGGCACGGGAGGCGGCACGTGGGAAGGCGCGGGAAGGCAGCGCACGGGGAGGTGGCGCGTGGAGGGGCGGGGCTTGGGGAGGCGTTAGGAGGCCGGCTGCAGGACCGCGGTCAGGTTGCGGAGCGCAAAGTCAAGTGGGTGCCGCCGACCTCGATGACGTCGCCCGGCCGTAGGTCGACTGTTGCCACCGGATGTCCGTTGACCCGGGTGCCGTTGTGGGAGCCCAGGTCGGTCAGGGTGATGCGGTCGTCGGCGGCTTCCAGGATCAGGTGGCGGCGCGACACGCCCGGGTCGCGCAGCCGTACGCCGGACTGGCGGTCGCGGCCCAGCACGGTCAGCCCCGCGGAGAGCGGCCACACCTGTCCCTCCGCGCTGACCAGGGTGGCCACGGCCTCGTCGCCGAAGGAGACCAGGGGTGGGGGGTCGGGTTCGAGCAGGGCGGCCACCCGGAACGTGCCGGTGTCCAGGTCTTCCAGCACGAAAATCTCGACCGAGACGTCGCCGTAGACGATCCAGGCCTGGTCCGCGATCAGGGCGGCCTGGTGAACGGCCAGGTCCTGCGCCAGCTGGGTGGCGTGCGGGGCCCAGCGGCGGTGGTCGTAGGCGGACAGGCCGACCGTGTAGCGGTTCGGCACCAGTGTGCGGCCCTCGCCGAGCAGGGCTTTGTGCCGTTCCGCTTCGCGCCGCATGGCTTCGAGGACGTTTTTCGGGCGCACCGGACTGTGGAGCTCGAAGTCTTCGAGTCCCACGCGTTCGGGCGCAGCGGTCACGGCGTGATCCAGACGGGTCGTACGACACGGCAGGGAACGAGTATGCCAGGAGTCGCGGCCGCGATCAGGACACCGTCGCGCGGATGTCGCCCAATCCGCGCGCGACCAGGAAGTGTCCGCCGTCGGCGAGCCGCCCGCCCCACGAATGTGACTGCGCGTCCCAGCGTCGCCACAGCCGGCGATCGGTGTGGACGACGACGCGCGCCGACTTGCCCGGATCGACTTCGACAGCTGTCCACCCCACCAGCCGTACGGGCTCGTCCGCCTCGACGGGACGCAGGTAGACCTGCACCACTTCGCGGCTCGTGTGCCGGCCGATGTTACGCACGGTCACGGTGATCGAGGGGGCGTCCCCGGTGACCAGCCGTACGTCGCTGTACTCCCAGTCGCCGTACCCGAGTCCGTGCCCCAGCCAGAACGCCGGTTCGGGCGCGCGCCCCGCGGCGTGCCCGCGATAGCCGATGAAGGTTCCTTCCCCGTACGCCACCTCGCCGTCGACCGGCGTCACCGACCACGCGGGCGAGGCCTCGTCGGCGGCCGGGAACGACGTGACCAGCCGGCCCGCCGGTTCGATGTCGCCGAGCAGGGCCGCGGCGACCGCGTGTCCGCCCTCCTGCCCGGGCAGCCCGGCCCACAGCACGGCCTCGACCTTCGCCAGCCACGGCATGAGCACCGGGGTGGCCGCGTTGACGACCACCACCGTACGGGCGGCAGCATCGGCCACCGCCTCCACCAGCGCGTCCTGGTCGCCGGGCAGCCGCAGCGTCGTCTTGTCGACCGACTCCGTCTCCTGCTCCTCGGTCAGCCCCACGACCACGACCGCCACGTCGGCGCCGGTCGCCACCCGTACGGCCTCCTCGATCACGTCGGCGCCGGCCCGCGGGGCGACATTCCCGACGAGTCCGTAAAGCCCCATGCCGTCGATGGCCACGGTGGCCTCGAACCGCTCGGGCGCCGATTCCGGGGTGAAAGTGCGATACGGCGGAGTCAGAACGTCCTCACCCATCCCGCCGCCCGACCGCAGCACAAAGGACTCACCGCCCACGACCTGCCACTCGCCCACACCGAACACACCCAGCTCAAGCCCGCCGCGCGTGGGGGAGGCCGTCCCGGCGGCGGTGGTGGAGGTCTGGCCAGTGGCGGTGGCAGACGGGGGGCCGGCGGCGGAGGTCTGGTCGGGGGCGGTGCTGGAGGTGGTGGAGGTCTGGCCAGTGGCGGTGGGGGAGGTGGGGCCGGTGGAGGAGGGCTGGTCGGCCGGGGTGGCGGTGCTACCGGGGGTACTCGTGCTGGAGGTGGTGGAGGTTTGGCTAGTGGCGGCAGGGGTGGGAGAGCCGGAGTCGGGCGGCGGGATGTCGGCCCCGGACGGGGTGGTGTGGACGTCGGCGAGGAGGCGGGCCGACGTGACGGTGCCCGGGAAGTCGTCGTCCATGCCGATCATGGTTTTGGACTGGGGGCAGTAGCGGCGTTCGAGTTCGGTGCCGGTGGCGTCGTACAGGATGACGTCGATGCCCGGCCGGCCGGTGGACGGTGCGGTCAGGTAGCCGCCGCGGGCGGGGATCGGGCGGGTGCGCACGTCGACGCCGTCGAGCACCGTCACCCGGTCGCCCAGCTGGGCGGTCAGGCCTTCGGCCACGCTGACCTGGTACGGCGCGTTCACTGCGGCCGAACCGCCGCCCATGTCGATCGTGTCGACGGCGTGCCGGCCGATCAGGGCCACGGAGGCCGAGCGGCTGAGCGGCAGCAGGTCGTTGTCGTTCTTGAGCACGGTGATGCCGCGCGCGGCCAGGCGGGTCAACTGCTCCCGGCGTACGGGGGAATCGGGTTTTGGCAGGTCGCCGGGCCACGTGCGGGGCTCGCCGAGGGCGCCGACCCGTTCGGCCAGGCGCAGCAGCCGGGTCACGTGGTCGTCGATCGCTGACTCGTCGACCTCGCCCGCCTGCACGGCCGCCACCAGCGCGTCGCCCCACGGGCCGTCGGGGCCGGGCATGACCAGGTCGAGACCGCCGTTGGCGGCGGGGGCGGCGGTCTTCGTGGCGAACCAGTCCGACATGATCAGGCCGGGCCAGCCCCAGTCGCCCTTGACGACCTTGTTGTTGACGTAGTCCTGTTCGGTCGCGGCCACACCGTTGACGTCGTTGTAGGCCGCCATCATCGTCCATGCGCCGGCGTCCTGCGCGGCGATCTCGAACGGCAGCAGGTACAGCTCGTGCAGCGTGCGCTCGTCGACTACCGAGTTCATCGTGTCGCGGTCGGTCTCGCTCTCGTTGGCGACCAGGTGTTTGAGGCACGCGGCGACGCCACTGTCCTGCATGCCCCGCACGTAGGCGGCGGCCAGGCGCCCGGTGAGCAGCGGATCCTCCGAGTACGCCTCGAACAGCCGGCCGCCCAGCGGGGAGCGGTGCAGGTTGATCGTCGGCCCCAGCACCACGTGGATCTCCTGCGCGGCGGCTTCCTCGGCCAGGAGCTGTCCCACCTCGTACGCGGTCTGCTCGTCCCACGTGGCGGCCAGCAGCGTGGCGTTGGGGAACAAGGTCACCACCCGGCCACCGGTGAACTTCAATCCGCGTACGCCCGTAGGGCCGTCGGAGAAGCGCATCTCGTGCAGCCCGATCGCCGGTTCGCCGGCCAGCGTGAACGCGGTGGCCCCGGTGAGGAGGCGAACCTTGGAGCGAAGGTCGAGCGACTTGACGAGGGCGACGAGGTCGGAACTCATCCCCTCATGGTTACACGTGTAAGTTGGGATTGTCAGCACGAGGAGGCCGTGATCCCGATGAGTGAGTCCACCACCACCAAGAGGGTCACGAGCGCCGACGTGGCCCGGCTGGCCGGGGTCTCGCGGGCCACCGTCAGCTACGTCCTCAACGACACGCCCCGCCAGACTATCTCGGCCGGCACCCGCACCCGTGTGCTCGACGCGGCCGCCCGGCTGGGCTATTCCCCCTCGGCCGCCGCGCGGACCCTGCGCACGGGCCGCTCCGACGTGGTGCTGTGCCTGCTGCCCGACTGGCCGATCGGCCCCGAGGTGGGCTCGATGCTGGGCCGGCTCTCGTCCGCGCTCACCCGGCACGGCCTGACCCTGGTCGTGCACCCGGGCAACCGCGAGGAACGCCCGATGACCGAGCTGTGGAAGGCGATCACCCCGGCCGCCGTCATCGCGTACACCGAGTTCTCCGACGCCGACGTGGCCGCCATGCGCGCGGCCGGGGTCGCCATCGTGGAGGCGGTCAGCCGCCGCAAGGGCCGCTCGCTGGCCGTGCCGCAGGAACTCGTCGGCCGCCGCCAGGCCGAGCACCTCACCCGGGCCGGGCACACCCGCCTCGGCTTCGCCTACCCCGACGACGAGCGGGTCCGGTTCTTCGCCGAGCCGCGGCTGGCCGGGGTGCGCGCCGCGTGCGCCGCGCTGCGGCTGCCCACGCCGGTCGGCCTGACCGTCCCGCTCGACCCGGCCGCCGCCGCCGAGGCCGTACGGCGGTGGCGCGCGACCGGGGTGACGGCCGTCTGCGCGTACAACGACGAGGTGGCACTGGCGGTCCTGGCCGGCGTACGGAGGGAAGGTCTGACGGCACCGGACGACCTGGCCGTGATCGGGGTCGACGACATCCCGCCGGCCCGTCTGGCCGACCCGCCGCTGACCACGGTGACCACCGATCAGACGGTCGTCGGGGCGCACCTGGCGGCCACCGTCGTCGCCGCGATCAGCGGGCGGGCCGCTCCCGACCTGCCCGCCGCCGACATCGTGCGGGTCGTGCGCCGGGCCACCGCCTGATCGGCGCACGTCGATCAAGTGCACAACAAACGCACAGGCGGAGCACACGGGTGACTCAGCCGGCGGGCGAATCGTGAGGGGTGTCAGAACGGTTCGCACACAGGGGGAGCGCCATGCTCGTTCAGCTCAATCGAAACACCGGCACGCACGACTTCACCGCCACGGCGACCGACCTGCCGATCAACCCCGCAACCTTTCCCCGTACGGGCCGGGGCCCGCTGCCCGCCGTGGCCTGCTTCGGCCATCCCGGTCGCGTGGCCGGCCTGGCTCAGCATCTGCCCCACGGCTGGTCGCTGCGCCAAGCCGACAACCTCGACGACCTGCGCCCCGACGAGATCGTGCTGTTCGCCGGGGCCACCGAGCGGGCGGTGGCGACCGCCCGCCGGGTGCTGCCGGGCCGCACGATGATCGTCGCCCTGGTCGACGAGGAGGCCCCGGCCGAGCTGGTGGCCGCGGTGCTCACGGCCGGGGCCGACGCCTGCGTCCGTGGGGGGCAGCCCGCCATCCTGGCCGGGCACCTGGTCGCGTGCCGCCGCCGCGACCTGGCCGACCGCTGGTCCCGCCTCGACGTTCAAGGCCGCCGCTAGGCCCAGTTTCGCGGGCCGGGCTCAGGCGCTGGGCGCGGCCGTCGGCTGCAGCACCCGGCAGGTCTCGATCGCCTTCCGGGTCGTGGCGTCGGTCGTGTCGAGCGTCGACGGATCGGTCACGCCGTTCTCCTTGAGGCAGTTCTGGTAGGCCGCGTTCTGCCCGTTGCCCCGGCCCTCGCCGCCGGGCCGGCCCGAGGGACGCAGCGACGAGCACGCCTCCTGCGCCTTCTGCCAGGTGGCGTCGTCGACCCCGGCGGGCTTGCCGGCCATGCCGCCGCCCCCGGGGAAACCGCCCCCGCCGGGTCCGGCGCTGCCCGACGGCCGGGGCATTCCTGACGGTCGCGCGCCGCTCTCGCGGGGCCCGCCCGACGGCATCGTGATCGTGACGCCGTTGTTCTTGAGGCAGTCCGTGTAGGCCGTGAACGCGCCGCCCGGCCCGCCCCCGCCGCTGTTGCCGGTGCCCGCGTCGCCGGAGTCGCCGCCGCAGGCCGCGCTCAGCACCGCCGCGGCCGCCGCCACGAGCAGCCCCGCCGCCCGGCGGGAAGTCCTCTTCTCGACCACGATGCTGTCCTTTCGCGAGGCCGGTTCTCCGATGCCGACCCACCCAAACCGCCCGACCTCGTCACCGCGTCGGCGCCGCCTCGAAGTTCGCTCGGAGCAGCTGTGCGCAAGCTGTGCCGGATTTCTTCGAGAAAATGCCGGCGGCGATGTCGAGAACGCCCGACCGGCTCCGTCCCCGGGGTGCAAGCACCCACCTACCTCAGGGGCGACGATGGAACAGCACGAGATCACCGAGGTCCTGAACCGCCCGCTCAGCCGGGAACTGCTGGCCCGCGACATCACCCGCCTGGCCTACGTGGCCAGGGACGGCACCCCGCGCAGCATCCCGATCGCGTTCACCTGGAACGGTTCGCAGATCGTGCTCTGCACCGCCAAGAACGCCCCGAAGCTGCCCTCGCTGCGGCACAACCCGGCGGTCGCCCTGACGATCGACACCGAGGTGCACCCGCCCAAGATCCTGCTGATCCGGGGCCGGTGCGAACTCGACGTGGTCGACGGCATCCCCGCGGAGTACCTGCAGATGAACGGCACCTACGACATGACGCCCGAACAGCGCGTCGGCTGGGAGGCCGAGGTGCGTTCCCTGTACGACGGGATGGTGCGCATCGTCGTCACCCCGACCTGGGCCAAACTGATCGACTTCGAGACCACCCTGCCCACCGCGGTCGAGGAACTCGTCCGCGAGCGCGCCGCGAAGCTCTGAAGGGAGCACCCCCATGGCCAAGTATCTGCTGCTCAAGCACTATCGTGGCGCCCCTGCGCCGACCAACGACGTGCCGATGGACCGCTGGACCCCGGAGGAGGTCACCGCGCACATCCAATACATGCAGGACTGGGCGGCCAAGCTCCAGTCCACCGGCGAGTTCGTCGACGGTCAGGCGGTCTCCCCGCAGGGCACGTTCGTCCGCTCCGGCGGCCCGGGGCAACCGCCGGTCACCGACGGCCCGTTCGCCGAGACCAAGGACCTGATCGCGGGCTGGATGGTCATCGACGTCGACTCGTACGAGCGGGCCCTGGAACTGGCGGCCGAGCTGTCGGACGCACCCGGCGCGGGCGGGCGGCCGATCCAGGAGTGGCTGGAACTGCGGCCGTTCATGACCGAGGCGCCCACGGTCCTCGAGTGAACGACACCCTGCTGCGCGAACTCGTCCCCGCCGTGATCGGTGTCCTGGTCCGGCGCGGGGCGGAGTTCGCCGCGGCCGAGGACGCCGTGCAGGAGGCCCTGATCCGCGCGCTGGAGACGTGGCCCGGTGACCCGCCGCGCGACCCCAAAGGCTGGCTGGTCGCCACCGCCTGGCGCAAGTTCCTCGATGCCGTACGGTCGGAGTCCGCGCGGCAACGGCGTGAGCTCGCCGTCGAGGCCGAACCGGCACCGGGCTCGGTGGCGGCCACCGACGACACGCTGTGGCTGTATTTCCTGTGCGCGCACCCGTCGTTGTCGCCCGGCACGGCCGTCGCGCTGACCCTGCGCGCGGTCGGCGGCCTGACCACCCGGCAGATCGCGGCCGCCTACCTCGTGCCCGAGGCGACCATCGCCCAGCGCATCAGCCGGGCCAAACGGCAACTGGCCGGCCTGCCGCTCGACCGGCCCGGTGACCCCGGCACCGTGCTGCGCGTGCTCTACCTGGTCTTCAACGAAGGCTACGGCGGCGACGTGGACCTGGCCGCCGAGGCGATCCGGCTCACCCGGCAGCTGGCCGCCGCGACCGGTGACCCCGAAGCGGCGGGCCTGCTCGCGCTGATGCTGCTGCACCACGCGCGCCGGGCGTCGCGCACCGGGCCCGGCGGCCGGCTCGTGCCGCTGGCCGAGCAGGACCGCTCCCGGTGGGACACCGCCCTGATCGCCGAGGGTGTGGAGATCCTGCAGGCCGCGCTGGCCCGGGACCGGCTCGGCGAATACCAGGCCCAGGCCGCTATCGCCGCCCTGCACGCGGACGCCCCGAGCGCCGCCGAGACCGACTGGGTGCAGATCGTCGAGTGGTACGACGAACTGCTCGGGCTCACCGGCAGCCCGGTGGTGCGGCTCAACCGCGCGGTCGCGATCGGCGAGGCCGACGGGCCGCGGGCCGGGCTGGCCGAGCTGGACAAGGTCGACCCCGCGCTGCCCCGCCACCAGGCGGCCCGCGCCTACCTGCTGGAACGGGCGGGCGAGCGGGAACGGGCGGCCGAGCTGTACGCCGAGGCGGCGCACCTGGCGGCCAGTCTGGCCGAACGCGACCACCTGACCCGCGCCGCGGCCCGGCTCCGAGGCAACTCCGAGCTGAGTTGAAGGCTGACGCGAGGACCGTTGACCACACTTCCGGCCCATGGGTGAACCACGGGCCGGTCGCTACCGCCGCAACCTCGACCAACCCCAACCCCAACCCCAACCCCAGCCCCAGTCCCGGCCGCAGCCGCAATCCCAGCCGCAGCCCCAGTCCCAGTCCCAGTCTCAGCCGCAATCCCAGTCTCAGCCGCAATCCCAGTCTCAGCCGCAATCCCAGCCTCAGCCGCAGCCGCAAACCCGGCCCCAGCCCCGCGACCACCGCGGCAACCTCGAGCAGCCCCCACCCCACCGCCGCCGCTGGGTCTGGGGCGTGGTGGCGGTCGCGATGCTCGCGCTGATCGGTTTCGGGGTGGTGCGCGTGCTGACCGCGGGCACTGTCGAGAGGCCAGTCGAGGCGGCGACGGTGGCGGTCGATCGGGGTGCGGTGACCAGCGAGGTGGCCACGACCGGGACGGTACAGCCGGCGCAGACCCGCAGCCTGTCGTTCGCGGTGGCGGGCACGGTGGAAAGCATTTCCGTACGGGCGGGCACTACGGTCACGGCTGGGCAGGTGCTGGCCGAGGTCGACGACACCGACGCGGCCGAGGCAGTGGACGACGCGCAGGACACCCTCGACGACGCCCAGGACGCGCTGGACGAGGCCGAGGACTCCGCGGCGTCCTGCGGTGATGATGTCCCGGCGGCCTACGCCCGGCTGTCGAGCAATCCCGTTGCCGGCGCTGCACCGTCGACGCGCTTCACGACGCCTGCACCCACCAAGACCGCGAGCCCGGCTCCGACCAGTTCGGGTGGGGGTGGGGGTGGTGCGCCCGGTGGAAGTAGCGCACCAACGGGTGGCGCACCAACGGGTGGCGCACCAACGGGTGGCGCACCAACGGGTGGCGCACCAACGGGTGGCGCTGGGAACGGTGGCGCCCCGGACGGGGGTGCGGCGAGCGGCGACGCTGGGAACGGTGGTGCTGGAAATGGTGGCGCTGGGAACGGCGGCGCGCAGAGCGGTGGCGCCCCGAACGGGGGTACGGCGAGCGGCGGCGCCTGCACGGCCGATCGCGGCCAGGGTGGCGACGCCGTTCTCAGCGCCCGGCAGCGGGTCACCCAGGCCACGACCGCGCTCGAGAAGGCCGAGGAAGCTCTGGCCGGTGCGACGATCAAGGCACCGATCGCCGGGCGGGTCCTCAGCGTGGGTGGCAAGGTCGGCAGCCAGGTCACGTCAGGTAACGCCTTCATAACGCTGGCCGACGTCTATGCCATGCAGATCAGCGCGGCCTTTCCCGAGGCCGATGCCGACCGGCTCGCCGTCGCGCAGAAGGCCGTGGTCACGTTGGCCGACCGGGCCGGTCAGGAATTCACGGCCACCGTGGTGCAGGTCGACCCGGTGGGGACCAGCGACGGCACCCTGGTGCGCTTCGGCGTATTGCTGTCCTTCGATTCCTTGCCCAAGGATCTGCTGGTTGGGCAGAGTGCCGCGGTGCGCGTGACGACCGGCCGGAAGGAGGAGGCGCTGCGCGTGCCGGCCACGGCCGTGCACGACGTGTCGGGCGATCGGGGCACGGTGCTGCGCGACGGCGTCCGCGCCGAGGTGAGCGTCGGGGTGCGCGGCGATCAATACATCGAGATCACCGAGGGCCTGGCGGTGGGCGACGAGGTCGTACGGTCGTGGTGATTGTCAGCAGGTTGACAGCAACCCAGCTGACTCAACACAAGTTCATAGCAAATTCCTAGGTGCCGTTGATACTCCTTCGGGGTGCTGACTGATTCCCGCTCCTCGGCCGCGCTCGGCGAGGCCCCGGCCCGCGCCGCGCGGGTGCTCGTCGTCGACGACGAGCCGAACATCTCCGAGCTGCTCAGCGCGACCCTGCGCCTCGTCGAGTTCGACGTGCGGGTGGCCGAGACCGGTCATCGGGCGCTGGTCGCGGCCCAGGAGTTCGAGCCCGACCTGGTGGTGCTCGACGTGATGCTGCCCGATCTGGACGGCTTCGAGATCGCCAAGCGGCTGCGGGCCGGCGGCTCGCGCGTGCCGGTGCTGTTCCTGACCGCGCGCGACGCCCTGGAGGATCGCCTGTCCGGGCTCTCGGCGGGCGCCGACGACTACGTCACCAAGCCGTTCAGCCTGGAGGAGGTGGTGCTGCGCATCCGGGCCATCCTGCGCCGCACCCAGCCCGGCCTGCGGGCGCCCGGCGAGCGGGGTGTGCTGCGCTACGCCGACCTCGAGATGGACGAGGACGCCCACGAGGTGCGCCGGGCCGGCCGTCCCGTCGACCTCTCGCCGACCGAGTTCAACCTGCTCAAATATCTGCTGGTCAACGCGGGCCGGGTGGTCAGCAAGGCGCAGATCCTGGACCGGGTGTGGAAATACGACTTCGGCGGTGACGGGCGCATCGTCGAGTCGTACGTGTACTACCTGCGCCGCAAGATCGACAAGTCGGAACCGCCGCTGATCCACACCGTGCGCGGTGTCGGGTACGCGCTGCGGCTGCCCCGGGGCAGCGACGACTGAGATGATCAAACTGTCACGGGGGAACTGGACGAGACTGCGGCGCTGGCGGCAGTGGACCCTGCGCTCGCGCCTGGTGCTGGTGGTGGCGGCGCTGGCCGCGCTCGGGCTGCTCGTCGCGAACGCGGCCGGGCTGGTGCTGATCCGCAGCTACCTGCAGGAGCGCATCGACGACCAGCTGCGGATCATGGCCGGGCCGCTGTCGCAGGCGATGCCGGAGTCCGGCGAGGTGCGCCGGACGGGGCAGGTCGACGTGTTCGCGGGGCCCCCGGCGGGCGGTGGGCACGTCAAGATCCTCGGTCCCGACCAGCTGAAGTACCTGTTCGTCGGTACGGGCCTGGTGGAGGTCACGCGCATCACGTCGGCCGGCGACGACCTGCCGGCGGTGCCCACGCTGGAGAAGGCGGCCGACTCCCCGGGCTTCCGCGAGCCGTACACGGTGGTCGCGGCGGACGGCAGCGAATGGCGGATGATCGCCGTGCGCAACGACCGGATCGGCGGGTTCGCGGTCGGCGGCGTCTCCCTGGTCGAGCTGCACGGGACCATCGATCGGCTGCTGCTCACCCAGGCCGCGGTGAGCGTGCTCGTGCTCGCGCTTCTCGGCCTCGGAGCGGCTTTCGTCGTACGGCTGGGTCTGCGCCCGCTGAACGACATGGAACGCCTGGCCACCGACATCTCCGCGGGCAACCTCAGCGGCCGCGTCACCGGGGCCGACCCGCACACCGAGCCCGGCCGGCTGGGCCTGGCCCTCAACTCGATGCTGGGCCGGATCGAGGCCGAGGTCAGCGCGCGTACGGCTTCCGAGAGCCGGATGCGTCAGTTCCTGGCCGACGCCTCGCACGAGTTGCGTACCCCGCTCACCTCGATCAAGGGCTTCGCCGAGCTGCACCGCCGGGGCGGGGTCGCGCCCGGCCCGGCCCTCGACCGCATCGAGTCCGAGGCCGGCCGGATGAGCCTGCTGGTCGAGGACATGCTGATGCTGGCCCGGCTCGACCAGCAGCGTCCGCTCGCCCGCAAACCCGTCGACCTGCTCGAAGTCGCAGTGGACACGGTGCGCGACGCGCATGCCCGCGCGCCGGAGAGGGTCGTGCACCTGGCCGGGCTGAACGACGACGAGGACACGTTCGAGCCGCCCACGGTGCTGGGGGACGAGCACGCGCTGCGTCAGATCGCCACCAACCTCGTGGCCAACGCGCTGCAGCACACGCCGCCCGAGGCCGAGGTGACCGTACGGGTGGGATGGTCGGTTCCCCGCCCGCCCGAGCCCGGCGCCGTCGTCTCGGGCCCGCCGTCACCCACCGCCGACCGGCTCGCGGTGCTCGAGGTCAGCGACACCGGCCCCGGCATCCCCGACGAGCACGCGCCGCGCGTCTTCGAGCGGCTGTATCGCGCCGATTCCAGCCGTTACCGCGGCAAGGGCGGCGGCTCCGGCCTGGGCCTGTCCATCGTGGCCGCCTTCGTGCACGGCCACGGCGGCTGGGTCGAGCTGGAACCGTCACCGGGCGGCGGCGCGACGTTCCGGGTGCTGCTGCCGACCTGATTCATAGGCGGCTCCGAGGTTGCCCGGAAGCTGCTCCGAGGCCGGGCCGCCACAGTGTCCGGCATGCCAGCGCGCCTCAACCTGCGACGTCCCGTGGTGGTGGTCAACACCGCCCTCGGGGTCGCCCTCGCCGCCGGGGGTTTCTGGGCCTACCGGACCCTCGCCGGGTCCGGCACCACCCCGGCCGCGAACGCCGCCACCCGTACGGTCGCCGTCCAGCGGGGAACCGTGACCAGCACGGTCACCGCGGACGGGACCGTGGAGAGCGCGAGCACGGCCACGGCCAGTTTCGTCACCGGTGGCACGGTCACGTCGATCTCCGTACGGGTCGGTCAGAAGGTCGTCAAGGGGCAGGTGCTGGCCAAGGTCGACCCGGCCGACGCGCAACGTTCGCTGGACGCTGCGAACGCCGACCTCGACGCCGCACAGGACTCGCTGGAGCGGGCCGAGGACGCCGGCTCCGACACGTCCACCGCCGAGAACGCCGTGCAGCAGGCCGGGCTGGCCGTGGACGAGGCGGAGGCGGCGGTCGACGGCACCGTCCTGCAAGCACCGATGGCGGGCACGGTCACCGCCGTCAACGGCACTTTGGGCAGCAACAGCGGCAGCAGCCAAGCCTCCGGCGGTCAGACCGGGGAGGAGCCGACGAGCAGCGGGTTCATCGAGATCCAGGACCTGACCAAGATGCAGATCACGGCGGCCTTCGCCGAGGCCGACGCGACCAAGCTGAAGGAGAAACAGGCCGCGACCATCACCTGGAACGCGCTCAGTGGCACGACGGCCACGGGCAAGGTGAGCGCGGTCGACCCCTCGGCGACGACGGCCGGCAACGTGGTCACGTACGGCGTCACGCTCACTCTCGACAAGGTGCCCACCGGGACCAAGGCGGGGCAGACGGTGAGCGTCGCGGTGACCACGGGCAGCGTCGCCAACGCCGTGATGGTCAGCTCGGCCGCGATCACCACGGCGGGCAACCGGCACTCGGTGACGGTGGTGACCGGGGGCGCCCAGGAGGTGCGTCAGGTCGAGATCGGGCTGCAGGGTGACAGCGCCACCCAGATCACCTCCGGGCTCGACGCGGGCGAGCGGGTGGTGCTCACGGCCACATCGGCCACGACCGGCGGCGGCACCCAGGGCGGCTTCCCCGGCGGCGGAGGCTTCGGCGGCGCCGTGGGCGGCGGCGGTGGCCCGGGCGGCGGGTTCCCCGCGGGCGGCGGAGGCGGGCGATGAGCGGGCCGGTGCTCGACGTGCGCGACCTGAAGAAGATCTACGGCGAGGGCGAGGCGACCGTGCACGCGTTGCGCGGGGTGACGCTGACCGTCGAGCGCGGCGACTACGTCGCGATCATGGGTTCGTCCGGCTCCGGCAAGTCGACGCTGATGAACATCCTGGGCGCGCTCGACGTGCCGTCCTCGGGCGCCTACCTGCTCGACGGCGTCGACGTCAGCCGCCTGGCCGACCGCCAGCTCGCCCTGGCCCGCAACCGGCTCATCGGGTTCATCTTCCAGGCCTTCAACCTCATTCCCCGTACGTCGGCGGTGGCCAACGTGGAGCTCCCGCTCGCCTACGCCGGGGTGAAACCCCGCGAGCGCCGCCGCCGCGCCATGGCCGCGCTCGACCTGGTGGGCCTGGCCGACCGGGCGCGGCACGAACCCAACCAGCTCTCCGGCGGTCAGCAGCAGCGGGTCGCCGTGGCTCGCGCGCTGGTCACCGAGCCCGCGCTGCTGCTGGCCGACGAGCCCACCGGCAACCTCGACACCCGCTCCACCGACGACGTGCTCACCGTCTTCGACCAGCTCAACGCGGCCGGCCGCACGATCGTGCTGATCACCCACGAGCCCGAGGTGGGCGACCGCGCGAAACGGCTGATCCGCCTGGTCGACGGCAGCGTCGTGCACGACGTGCGGCAGGCCCCGGTGACGGTATGAGCTTCCTCGAAGTCGTCCGATTCGCCCTGCGCGGGCTGTCGGCCAACAAGCTGCGGTCGGCGCTGACCATGCTGGGGATCCTGATCGGGGTGGCGGCGGTGATCCTGCTGGTGGCGGTGGGCAACGGCTCGGCCCGCGCGATCAGCGACCGGATCGAGGCCCTGGGCACCAACACGATCACCGTGATGAGCACCGGCCGTGGCGGCTCGAGCAGCACCGCGATCACCAAGGCGATGGCCGACGCGCTGGTCGACCCGGAGCTCGCGCCGGACGTGCGATCCGTGTCGCCGGTGGTCAGCGCCTCGGCCACTCTCACGTACGAGGGCACCGACCACGACGTCACCTCGTTCGTGGGCACCACGCCGGGCTGGTTCACAGCCTCGAACACCCCCGTCGGGCGCGGCGCCGCCTTCACCGCGGACGACGAGGCCCAGGGCCGCCGGGTGGTCGTGATCGGGCAGACCGTGGCCGAGGAGCTGTTCCCCGGCCTCGACCCGATCGACCAGCAGGTCACCGTGGGCGGGGCGCTGTTCACCGTGGTCGGCGTGCTCGACGAGAAGAGCTCGACCGGCTTCCAGGACGCCAACGACACCGCGATCGCCCCGCTGACCGCCGTGCGGCAGGTGCTCACCGGCTACGGCTCGCTCACGTCGATCCTGGTCGAGGCGGCCGCCCCCGACCGCGTCGACGCCGTACAGGCGCAGGTGTCGGTCATCCTGAACCAGAAGATGGACGTGGCCGACGGCTCGACCACCACGCCGTACCGGATCCAGAACGCGTCGCAGCTGCTCGAGACCCAGACCGAGACCGCCGACACGTTCACCACCCTGCTCGGCGCGGTGGCCGCGATCAGCCTGCTCGTGGGCGGTATCGGCATCACCAACATCATGCTGGTCACGGTGACCGAACGGACCCGCGAGATCGGCATCCGCAAGGCGCTGGGCGCACCCCGGCGCACGATCCTGACCCAGTTCCTGATCGAGGCCACCCTGCTCAGCGTGCTCGGCGGCGCCCTCGGGGTGGCGGCCGCGCTGATCGGCAGCAGCTTCGAGATCGTCGGGGTCGAACCGGTGATCGTGCCGAGCTCGGTCGGGCTCGCCCTGGGCGTGTCGATCGCCATCGGCCTGTTCTTCGGCGGTCTGCCGGCCGCCCGCGCCGCCCGGCTGCGCCCCATCGACGCGCTGCGCTACGAGTGAGGACCCCGTTGTGACGCCATCGAACGACGACACCGAGGTGCTCCGCCGCCTCGACACCGAGCCACGCGACGACGATTTCGCGGCCGAGCTGGCTCGGGCCGCCCCGCGGCGCTGGTGGAACCGGGGCACGCTGGTGCTGGCCGGGACAGTGCTGCTCGTGGGCGGCTTCGCCGGTGGCCTGCAGGCGCAGAAGCAGTGGGGGAGCGCCGACACGCCGACCGCCGCGGCCCGGGGCTTCGGCGGCGGGCAGGATCGGGCCGGCTACGGCGGGCAGGCGCCGGGCGGGCAAGCTCCAGGTGGGCCGGCGCCGGGCGGGGCGTCCGCCGCCGCGGCCACCACGGGCAAGGTCAAGCTGGTCAACGGCACGACGATCTATGTGGAGACGTCGGACGGCCAGGTCGTCACCGTCAAGACCGATGCGAGAACCAGTGTCGCCACGGCCACGAAGGGCAAGGTGTCCGACGTGAAGGCGGGTCAGTCGGTGACGATCCAGGGCAGCACCGGCTCGGACGGCAGCGTCACGGCGACCTCGGTGACCGCCACGAAGTAGCCGGTGGTCACCGCGCAGGCGGATGGGGCGCGGAGGCGAGGCCGCGCCCCGTTCTCATGCGGGGGTCACTGCGGCACGGCGGCCAGGGCGGTCTTCAACTGGGCGACCGAGGTGGAGACGCGGCCGACGCTCTCGGCGAGGTCGGGGATCTGCCGATTGGTCAGCGCGCCCGCCCGCACGTTGGCGGTGACCAGGGCCCCCATCGCGCTCAGATCGGCGCCGCCGGTGGCGCGGCCGATGTTGTGTTCCCAGATGTCGTTGACGCAGCCTCGCACCTGCTTGGCGATCTCGGCGGAGAGCCATTTCTTGTCGTCGTCGGTCAGTGCCACGGGAATGTCCTCCAGATGCCAGGAGGCCGTCGAGGCCTCGTGCCCGGTCTTGTAGGAAGCGGAGAAGTGCGCGTGATCGGTGTGCGGGTTGTCGCCGTGATAGTCGGACCGGCGCCAGTCGTTCGACGCCTCCCAGATGCGGCGGTTGAAGATGACGTACCGCAGCCTCTGCTCGGCGCCGGATCGGCAGCGCCCCAGCAGAAACTGCACGACCGCCTCCATGCTCAGGCCGGGCAGTCGCAGGTCCTGGTCGATGTCGAGGGCGTGCACCTCGTTGACGTCGTCCGGGTCTTTGTGCCGGAGGAAGGCCGAGTCCTCGTCCGGGGTGTGATCGGACGTCGGCTCGTGGTCCGCGTCGCCGATCGTGCCTTCCGCGCCCTTCCGCCGGTGCGGCGCGAGCCTGTCGAACTCGTCACGCAACCGGAGCAGACAGGGCACGACGATCCATTCCGACATGGGTCACCTCGTCTGTGTCTGTTTTCGGGTCTGCGCTGAAGAGGGATGAAGGTTCTCGGCAGATACGTCGTCTCGCTGACAGAATGCGGGCCATGGACGAAGTGAAGCGTGAGCAGGACGGCGAGCCCGGGATCGGCCGGCGGGCCTTCTTCGGCCGGGCGCTGCTGCTGGTGGGTGGTGCGGCCACCGTGCTGACCCTGTCCGGCTGCCCGGGCGGCGACGGCGGCGATGACGACGACGATGACGGCGGCGACGACGACGACTGAGCCGCGCTATCGCGGTGATAGGTGACGACTGATATGACGTCGTCATATGTGTATCCATTGATGAATGGCCCCGCCGCTCCATAGTCTGAGTCGGGCTTGGACCGGGGAGGGCGGCGTGCAGTCCGACGTGAGTGCCCTGCGAGGCCGAGGCGATCTTCTCGCGACGATCGAGGGTCGCCTCGGCGCGGGCGGCGGGGTCGCCCTGCACGGCCCGGCCGGGATCGGCAAGACGGCCCTGCTGGACGCGGTCGCCGCGGCCGCGTGTGCCCGCGGTGAGCTGGTCGTTCGGCTGCGCCCGGTGCGCAGTGAGCGCCGGATCCCGTACGCGGGCGTCGCCGACCTCATCCTGCAGTTGCCGTCACCGGCCCGCGAAGCTCTGCTACCGGCCCAGCGGGGTGCCCTGGCCGCGCTGCGGCAAGGTCTGGCCCCGCGCGCCGGCGCTCCCGCCCTGGCCCGGCGGCTGGTGCTGCCGCTGCTGCTCGCCCACAGCGCCCGCCTGCGCCCCGTTCTGCTCGTGCTGGACGACTGCCAGTGGCTCGACCCGGAGTCGGCCGAACTGATCGCCTTCGCCATGCGCCGCCGCCCCGGCCCCCGAGTTCGCGTCATCGCCGCCGAGCGCCGCCCGGACGCCGGCTCCGGCCCGCCCGCGGCCGATCGCCGTCCGGATGCTGGGTCGCGTCCACCGGCCGCCGAGCGTCGCCCCCACTCGGCCGGCTCGTCAGCCGCCGACCGGTCGTTCGCGGCGTCGGCCTCGTCCGTCCGTCGGCGGGCGGCCCGGCTCTGTCCGGCGCCTGCCCTCGAACTGGCCGTGCCGCCGCTGGAAGCCGATGACCTGACCGAGTTGCTGGAGGCGCACGGGCTGCCCTGCCGGACGGCGAGCCGGCTGCACGAGGCCAGCGCGGGCAACCCGTTCCTGGCCCTGACGCTCGGGGCGGCCCAGCCGCCGGGGGAGGCGTGGCGGCCCGCGCCCCTGCCCGAGGCGGCCCGGGAGCTGCTGCGGGACCGGCTCGCGGCGCTGCCCGCCGACGTCGCGCACACCTTGCTGGTGGCCGCGCTGGCCGCCGGACCCACGGTCGCGTTGCTGCGCCGGGCGGGCCGGGAGGACGCCGTGCGGGATCTGCGGGTGGCCGCCGCGGCCGGAGTCGTGGAGGTGACCGGGGAGCGGGTCCGGTTCACGCCGCCGCTGCTGGCGACAGTGGTCGCCGAGGACGCCCCCGCCGGTGACCGGGCCGAGGCGCACGCCGCCCTGGCCGCGGGGGCTGTCGACCCCGTGCAGGCGCTGCGGCATCGGGCTCTGCGCAGTTCGGTGCCCGATGCGGCGGTCGCCGGCTCGCTGGCCGCGGCGGCCGAGCGCGCGTCCGGGCGGCCGGCCGCCGAGCTGTATCTGCTGGCCGCCGACCGTTGCCCGCACACTCACGCCGACCGGCGGCTGGACTGGCTGGTCGCGGCGGCCCGGGACGGTCTGGCCGGAGGCGCCGCCGCGCTGGCGGGCCGGGCCGCGGAGGCCGTGCTGGCCGCGCCGGGGGCGTCCGCCGAGCATCGGGTGCGGGCCCGTCTGGTGTTGATCGACCTGGCCGGGCAGGGGCTGGCCGAGATGGGCGAGATGTTCGCGGCCGCGCTGGCCGAGGCGGGCGACGACCCTTTCCTGAGCGCCCCGGTGCGGTTGCGCCGCACGTGGGCCGCGCTGCTCACCGGCGACCCGGACCGCGCGGCCGCCGAGGCCGCGCACACTGCCCTGGCCGCCCGCCGCGCCGCCGACCCGACCACCGAGGCGATGGCGTTGAGCGTGCTGGCCCAGATCGAGCGGCTGCGCGGCGAGCCCGGCTGGGCCGACACGCTGACCCAGGCCCTGGTGCTTCCGGCCGCCCCGGCGCCGGATTGGTTGCACTACGGCCCGCGCTATGTGGCGGCCCGGTTCGCCATGATGGACGACCGGCTCGAGGAGGCCCGCGCCGCGCTGCTCGGCCTGCTGGTGGTGGCCGAGCAGGACCGGATCGGCGAGGCCCGGGTCGAGGTGCTGCGGAGCCTGTCCGAGGTGGCCACCCGGGCCGGGCGGTGCCGCGAGGCGCTCAGTTACGCACACCGGGCCGTCCGGGCCGCCCAGCGGGCCGGGCTGAGCCCGGGGCCGACCTGGTACACGGCGGCGATCGCGGAGCTGGCCGGTGGCAGCTTGAGCGCGGCGGCCGGTTTCGCCCGGCGCGGGGTGCGCGCCTCCGAACAGGAGGGCGACACTCTCTATCTGCGCCGCAACCTGCACGCGCTGGGCCAGGCCGAGCTGCGGGCAGGGGAGACCCGGGCCGGCGTGGCGGCGCTGCGCCGGCTGCGCGACCTCGATTCCGGGTTCGCCGGGGCCGACCCGATGATCGTGCGCTGGCACGGCGACCTGGCCGGCGGGCTGGCCGCGCTGGGTGAGCACGCCGAGGCGGTGGCCACGCTGGTCGCGGGGCGGGCCGCGGCTGAGCGCCTGGGCGAGAACCCGGCGCTGGCCGGCTATCTGGACCGGGCCGCCGCGGTCGTGCTCTCCGAGAGCGGTCAGGCCGACTCGGCCGTGCTGCTGTCGGCGTCGGCTGCGCAGCACTTCGAGCAGCTGCACCAGCCGATCGAGCAGGCTCACGCGTTGCTCGTGCAGGGCAGCGCCGAGCGGCGCCGCCGCCGGTACGCGGCCGCCCGCCTGGCCATCGGGGCCGCGCTGACGATTTTCCTGGCGGCCGACGCGAAGCCGTGGGCCGAGCAGACCGAGCGCGCCCTGGCCGGCACGTCGGCCGCCGGCACCCCGATCGACCTGGGCCTGACCTCGACCGAGCTGCGCATCGCGGGGCTGGTGCGCGACGGGGCGAGCAACCGGGAGATCGCGGGCCGGCTCTATCTGAGCGTGAAGACGGTGGAGGCGACGCTGACCCGCATCTACCGCAAGCTGGGCGTCCGTTCCCGGACGCAACTGTCGTCCCGGCTGCCCACTGTGGTGTCCGAAGTCACCACGAGTGTCTGACCAGCCACTTCACCACAGAGGGTGACACCGGCAACAGCTTCCGCGTGGCCGCGGTCACCTTTGAAGCGCAAGTTTTACCTGCTTGATTTGGGTATGAAGCGCGGGCCGCGGATCGTTGTACCGGAAGGCGACGAGGCCTATCGCCATCACTATCCGTTAAGGAGACGGCCATGCAGTTCACGACCACGCTTCGCGACGCCCGCACAGCGCTGGCGAACCGCCGCACCATGCGCGTCGCCCACCGCCGGCTCGCCGAGGAGCTGTCGTCGTTCCGGTCCACCGCCGAGCGCGCCGAGCTCGACCAGCTTCTCAGCCGTCACAGCGCCGAGGAGACCGAGCAGATCCGCGAGATCCTCTACCGCCAGGACGTGGCGCGCCAGCAGAGCAGCGGGCGCCAGACCGCCGGCCTGGGCGGATATCTGGGCTGACCCCACGAGCGCACAACGCAGCCGGCCCCGGAGATCGCTCCGGGGCCGGTTTTGTCGTGCCGGGGTCAGCGGCCGCGTTCCTTGTCGTGGGCGCGCAGGCTGCCGGCGTGAGCCTTGGTCTCCGGGTCCTTGCGCGACTTCATCAGGCTGGCCACGGTCGTGACGGCCAGGACGCCGATGATGACGATCAGTGAGAGCGACGTCGGGATCTCGGGCGCTGACTTGGTGATGTCCTCGTGCAGCCAGTGCAGGATCAGCTTGACGCCGATGAAGGCCAGGATCACCGACAGGCCCGCCGAGAGGTAGACGAGACGGTCGAGCAGGCCCTTGACGAGGAAGAACAGGGCCCGCAGGCCGAGCAGGGCGAACGCGTTGGCCACGAAGACGATGAACGCCTCGTTGGTCACGCCGAACACGGCGGGGATGGAGTCGAGCGCGAACAGCAGGTCGGAGCTGCCGATCGCGATCAGCACGATGAACATCGGTGTGACGACCCGGCGGCCGTCCACCTTGGTGATCATCTTGCCGCCGATGTAGTCGTCGGTGACCGGCAGGAACCGCTTGCTGGCCTTGACCAGCGCGTTGTCCTCGACGTCGGGATCCTCGTCGCGATGCCGGAAGAGCTGGATCGCGGTGAAGATGAGCAGCAGCCCGAACAGCAGGAACATGAACGAGAAGGCGTTGAGCAGCGTCGCGCCGAGGGCGATGAAGATGACCCGCAGGACCAGCGCGATGATGATGCCGAAGGTCAGGACCTCCTGCTGATACTTCTCGGGCACGGCGAACGTGGTCATGATGATCACGAAGACGAAGAGGTTGTCGACCGACAGACTCTTCTCGACGATGTAGCCGGCGAAGTACTGGGCGCCGAAATCCCAACCGGCTATCTGTCCGAAGACGATGCCGAACACGACCGCGACCGCGATGTAGAAGACGGACCAGGCGGCCGCCTCTCGGAAGCCGACGGCGTGCGGGCGGAGCACGCCGAGTGTCAGGTCGAGGGCGAGCAGGGCGACGATGACCCCGATGGTCAGCGTCCAGCCGAGCGCGTTGACCTCAAGCATGGCGAAGGAACCTCCGGGCGATAAGCGGGGGGCAACCTGTTGATCGTCCTCGGTTGAGCTGGGAGCTTCCTGAACGCAGCCCTGCCTAGCTGGGATTTTAGCCGTCGCGCGAGATCCTGCCAGCGGGAACGAGGGTTTCGCCCAGCTCGGTGGCCCAGCTGCTTGCCTGCACAAGCAAGGAAGCGGTCAAAAACTACGCTGTGTATTGATGCATTCTTGTCAACACTTTCCGTCATCGCTCCCGGAGGGCTCTCCGGTCCCGCTCCGGAGGTACGCCAAATGTATCGACAGGCGTGCATCGGACCGAGATTCTTGCCGTGCAGCAAACTCGTTCGGGACCGAAAGGTGCCTGGTAGGAGCAATGATGCAGAATGCATTCTGGATCGGACCACATCGGACGAAAATTGGGTCCCAAGAGGACGTTGCGCGACGTTGACCTCGCTGGCATGCTACGCGATGTCGTTCTGGGGGACGCACACCGTAACGTTGGCTATGAGCAGTAAGAATCACTTTCGGTAATCGTGGGGCGAGGTTAGCGCGCGTCACCCCGCGTGAATACCGAAGTGGAGAGGAGAAGTGCCGTGACGGCATCGGCACAACTACCCCTCGCCGACGATCTCTTCCTCACCGCGCACGACACGGTCAAGGGCAAGTGCCTGCTCTCCCCGGCGACATTGGGCCTCGGCATGGCCGCCGCCCTGATCGGAGAACTCGTGCTCTGGCGCCGCCTCGACGTGGTGGACGGAAAACTCCAGATCATCGACGACCGACCCACCGGCGATCCCGCCGCGAACGCCGTTCTCGACCAGCTGCTGCGCGAGGGCCACCACCGGCTCGTCCGGGATTGGATCTCGTTCCTCGCCACCGGCGTCGCGACCGACCTGGTCGAGCGCCGCCTCGCCCGGGCCGCCCTCGTGCAGCGGCAGGAGAAGCGAGGCCTGTTCGGCAGCAAGGTGTCCTTCGTGCCCTCCGACTCGATGATCGCCGGGTGGCCCGCCACCCGGATCCGCACGTTCGTCGGCCGCGGAGAGCTGCTCGACATCCCCGACCTGGTGCTCACCGGGCTGATCCTGGCCACCGGCCTCGACCAGCATGTCTTCCTCACCCTCGACACCCGTGACCGTACGGCCCTGTTCGACCAGCTCAAGCGCCGACTGCCCGCCATGCTGCTCGAGCTCGTGGGCCAGGCCGAGGCCGCGGTGGGCGACGCCGTGATGGCCCGGCGCGCTTGACCTGCGAACCCCCTTTCACCATCCCCTTCTCAACCCCCTCCTTCTCAACCCCCTCCTGGAGACCGCGTGTCCGCCACCACTACCAAACCGCCCCAGAGCCAGCTCTCGACAGCGTTGGCCCGCGACCGTCTCGGCGTGGCCGCGGTCGTCTTCTTCGTCATGTCGGCCGCCGCGCCGCTCACCGTCGTCGCCGGTGTCGTGCCGACCGGCCTGGCCGTCACGGGGCTGACGAGCATCTCCATCGCCTTCGTGGCGGTCGCCGTCGTGCTCGCGATCTTCGCGGTGGGCTACGTCGCCATGGCCCGGCACATCGCCAACGCGGGCGCCTTCTACGCCTACATCTCGCAGGGCCTGGGCCGCCCACTCGGCGTCGGCGCGTCCTGGGTGGCGCTGCTGGCCTACAACATGTTCCAGATCGCCGCGTACGGCGGCTTCGGCGCGATCGCCTCCCCGCTGTTCGACAAGTGGTTCGGCCTGGACATCCAGTGGTGGGTGCTCGCGCTCGTCGTGTGGGCGCTGACCGCGGTCCTCGGCGTCCGCGACGTCGCCGTCAACGGCAAGGTCCTGGCCACCCTGCTGGTCGCCGAGATCATCGTCGTCTTCGCGTTCAGCCTGGCCGACCTGTTCTCGCCCAACTTCCAGGCCTCCTCGGCCCCCGTCGACGTGAGCAGCCTGGCCGGCGCCGGCTCGGGCGCGCTGCTGGCCATGGCCATCACCGGCTTCGTGGGCTTCGAGCAGTCGGTGGTCTTCAGCGAGGAGTCGCGCGACCCGCGCCGCACCGTGCCCCGCGCCACCTACATCGCCATCGCCCTGATCGCCGTCCTCTACGGCTTCGCCGCGTGGGCGATGATCTCGGCCGCCGGTGACGACGTCGTCGGCCGGGCCGGCGCCGAGGGTCCCGACCTGTTCTTCAACGTCGCCTCCGACCAGCTCGGCGGCCGGGCCGTCGACCTCGGCTACGCGCTGTTCCTGACGTCGCTGATCGCCGCGATGATCTCGTTCCACAACATCATCGCCCGCTACATGTTCTCGCTCGGCCGCGAGGGCGTGCTGCCGCGTGCCTTCGGCCGGACGGTCCCCGGCACCGGCGCCCCCAAGAACGGCTCGTTGATCCAGAGCGCGCTCGGCCTGACCGTCATCGTCGTCTACGCCGTGGCCGGCTGGGATCCGCTGGTCAACCTGTTCTTCTGGGGCGGCAGCGGCGGCGGTATCGGCGTGCTGCTGCTGATCACACTGACGTCGCTCGCGGTCATCGGCTACTTCGTCAAGCACCCCGAGGGCGAGGACTTCTGGCACCGCCTGGGCGCGCCGGTGCTCGGCTCGGTCCTGCTGCTGATCATGTCGTACCTGGCGCTGAGCAACATCGCCACGCTGTTCGGCGTCGAGGAGGGCAGCAAGCCGACCTGGGTCGTGCCGCTCGCGTTCGCCGTCCTGCTGATCGCCGGCATCGCCTGGGCGCTCGTTCTGCGCAGCAGCCGCCCGCAGGTCTACGCGGGCATCGGCCTGGGCGCCCGCAGCGCCGCCTCGACGGGTGGCTTCTCGGCCGCTCTCGCCTCCACCGACACGAAGGACCACCAGTGACGACGTACCCCGAGATCCGCCCGGCCCGCGACGAGGAGATTCCTGCCGTCGGCCACCTGATCAGCCACTCCTTCTTCGAGCTGGACGCGAACGCCTACCTGGTGCCGCCGCTGGACGACCGGTTGAAGGTGATGGCCGACTTCTTCACGCTGCTGACCGAGCACGCCCAGAAGTACGGCCGGGTCGACGTCATCGACCTGCCCGGCGGGGGCGGCCTGGCCGCGACCGCGGTGTGGTTCGACTACACCCGGGACGCGCCGGACCCGGAGGCGTACGAGGAACGGCTGAACGCACTGGCCGGCGAGTACATCGACCGGTTCGTCGCGCTGGACCTGCTGTTCGAGAAGCACCACCCGCACGACCCGCACTGGCACCTGGCGTTCCTGGCTGTCCACCCCGACCACCAGGAGCACGGACTCGGCAGCAAGCTGATGGCCCGTACGCACTCCGAGCTCGACAAGAGCGGCGTCCCCGCCTACCTGGAGGCCACGAACCACAACAACGTGCGCCTCTACCACCGGGTCGGATACGCCGACATGGACCCGTTCGAGATGCTGCTGCCCGACGGCACGCCGTTCTATCGCATGTGGCGCGCCTGACGTTGCCGGGAAAGGGGCGCGGCCACCGTCCGGCCGCGCCCCTTCTCACCAGCTGAACTCCGGGCCGCGCGCGGTGCCGCCCGGGATCAGCGGCCGCGACGTGTACTCCCACGTCTCCACCACCACCAGCCGGCGCCCGCGCGGCGGATTCAGGTCGACCGGCCCGCACGCGTGCTTGAGCGCGAAGTCCGTGAACATCAGACCCTTGCAGGTGTACGGCCCGGCCAGCACCTCGTTCGTCGAGGCGTCCCGCAGCGTCAGCGCAATGTCGGCCTGCACTCCGGGCATCGCCTCCATCTGACCCACCACCCGGACGCCACCGCCCACCGCATGACAGGGCCGCGCCAGCACGGGGTGGCCCAGATCCCAGTCGTACTGGTCGCCGCACACCCACGGCCCGAGCGTGGCCTCGGCCCGCGCCCCGCCCGGACCGGCCGAGGCGCCTACGCCGACACCGACGCCACCACCGCCCGGCTCCGCGGCCCGCGACGGCGTGGCCGAGGGCGCGGCCGCCTCGGGCAGCTCGCCGCCCGTGAGCGCCGGAGGGCTGGGGGCCACGGCCGCCAGCGCGGGCAGCCCGGTCGCCGCCCCGGACGGATCGGTGCCGGCCCGGGGGCCGCCGCTGGAACCGAGCCGGCTGTGCCCGCCGGGCTGCGCCCGCTGCTGGGTCTGCGTCTGCGGGGCGGCCACCGCCGGGTCGGCGCCGCCGTCGCGCAGCAGCTGCCACGCGTTGAAACCGCTCACCCCGGACATGGCCAGCACGCCCGCCATCAGCGCGACCATCGCCCACGGCCGCCGCCACATCCACGAGCGGGGGCCGTTGCGGGGCCGCTTGCGAGCGGGCGTGCGGCGTACGGAGGGATGGGAAACCGCGCGGACCCCGAGGTGCGGCGTGGCGGTGGGCGCGACCTCCCGCTCCTCCTCGGGCGCGGGCAGCGCGGGTACGCCGGCGGTCGCGCGGGACAGCTCACGCAGCGCGGCGCCCAGCTCGGCGGCGGTCGGACGGCGATCCGGGTCCTTGGCCAGGCACCAGGTGATCAGCTCCCACACCGGGTGCGGCAGGCCGGGCGGGCGCTGCGGAACCTCGTCCAGGTGCCCTCGCAGCACCGCGAGCGGTTCCCCGGCGTACGGGGGAAGGCCGGTCAGAAGCTCGTAGAGGACGACCCCGGCGGAGTAGACGTCGGACGCGGGCACGGCCTCGCCCTGGATCGCCTCGGGGGCCATGTAGTGCGGCGTGCCCACGATAGCCTGCGGGGTGGTCAGACCGGCGGTGTCGAGCACCCGCGCGATGCCGAAGTCGGTCAGGCGCACCGCGAGCCGGCCCGCGTTCTCCTGCAGCAGGATGTTGTCGGGCTTCACGTCGCGGTGCACCACGCCCAGCTCGTGCGCCTGGGCCAGGGCGGCGGCGACCTGGGACAGCAGGTCGGCGGCGCCGGCCGGGGCCAGGGTGCCCTCGGCGCGCAGGTGGGTGCGCAGGCTGCCGCCCGAGACGTAGTCCATCACCAGCGCGAGCGAGCCGCCCGCGCTGAACAGGTCGCGGACGCCGACGATGTTCTCGTGCCGCATCATCATCAGGATCGTGCGCTCCTGCACGAACCGGATGACCAGCTTGGGCTGACGCAGCAGGCCCTCGTGCAGCAGCTTGACCGCCACGTCGGCGCCGGTCGACCGGTCGATGCCGCGCCAGACGGTGCCGGTGGCGCCGTGCCCGACCGGGCAGACCAGCACGTACGAGTTGCCGACGAGGCGGCCGCTGAGATCGGCGGTGGCCGGGCCGTCGCCAGTCATAGAGGGGTGTGACTGCACGTGACGTCGAATCCTTCCGATCGGTGTCGTAGCGACGACGATCGTCCGGATCGATCCGTATTGGGGCAACCTTTCGATGCCCGATCTGTCACAGATGGCAAGTCACGCCCGATACCCGTCACCTCACTGTGAGTGACTCGTTCCCCTCTTACTCCGTTCTTTACTTCATCTGCACGATCTGGATCAGGTTGCCGCAGGTGTCGTCGAGGACTGCCGTCCACAGCGGACCGAGGTCGGCCGGCTCCTGGGTGAACCGGACGCCGAGCCCGCGCAGCCGCTCGTGCTCGGCCTGCACGTCCTTGACCGTGAACTGCGTGTACGGAACGCCGTCGGCGACCAGGGCGGCCTTGAACGGCCGGGCGGCGGGGTGACCCTCCGGCTCGAGCAGCAGCTCGCAGCCCTCCGGGTCCTCGGGCGAGACGACCGTCAGCCAGCGGGCGTCACCGGTGGGCACGTCGTGCTTCTTCACGAAGCCGAGCACGTCGACGTAGAAACGCTCGGCCTTGGCCTGGTCGTCCACGATGACGCTGGTGATGGTGATGCGCATCAGTTCTCCTTGTGCCATCTCTCGGTGAGACGTTGTAGGGGAGTGGTGTCGAGGTGGTGGAACTTGTAGCGCCCGTCCCTGCGGCTGCGCACCAGGCCGGCCGCGGCGAGCGTGTCGAGATGCTGCGAGATCGCCTGCCGGGACGACTGGAGCTGATATTTCATGGCGAGCCGCGAGCAGATCTCGAACAGCGTCTGCCCGTCCCGCTCGGCCAGCTCGTCCAGGATCTTGCGCCGCGTCGGATCGGCCAGCGCCTTGAAGACGCTCTCGTCGGCCGGGGTCTCGCGCACCCGCCCATGATAGGCAAGCCGTCACTTGCCTATCAACCCCGTCTACGGTGACGTCGTGGTGGAGGACGACATCTGGCCGGCAGTCGACGCGGCCCGCGAATGGCTGGACCAGTCGAACGGAACGTTGCCGCTCGAACTGACCTGCCGCATCCTCAAAGTCACCGAGGAAGCGGGCGAGGCGGTCCAGGCCTGGATCGATCTGCTCGGCCAGAACCCGCGCAAGGGCGTCACTCACACCCGCGAGGACGTCGCCGCGGAACTGGCCGACGTGGCCTTCACGGCCCTGGTCGCGATCGCCAGCCTCGGCCTTGACCCCCAAGCCGCCCTGGCCGCGTGCGCCACCAAGGTCCGAGCCCGCTTCCCCTTGGCGCCCCACCCGGCTCCGGCCGACCCGGCCACCCCGATTCCCGGCGAAGCCACCGCCCCAGGGTCGGAGCCCTCCACCGTTCCGGTCGTTTCCGCGCCGTCCATAGCGTGGCCCCCCGTAGGGTCCGGCGTCTGACGCCGAGCCGCCCGCACATCAACGCCTCCCGTCGAGCCGCCCGCGGTGCGTGAAGCGGTACGTGGCTGGCCGTGCGGTCGGCCCAGTGCGAGCCGCCGCCATGCGCGGGGCGGGCTGCCGGCCGGTATGAGCGGGGTTGGGGTTCAGCGGAGCGCTGGGTTTGGCGCGTCAGCGCTGCGAGGGTGAGTGTTCACGCAGAATGAAGGGTGCGGACACCCGGGAGCGGAGCGAGCGGGTGGGGAGCGCCCGGCCTCCGCGGGAGCGACGGTCGGCACCCACCACCCACAGGGGACATCCGGCTCTTGATCTTAAGTATCGAACTATTAGCCCGCGCTCAGATTGATCTCGAAGCTGTATCGGCTGGCCCGGTAGACGTGGCTGCCGTACTCCAGGGCCCGGCCGCCCGCGTCCCAGGCCGTTCTGGTCATGGTCAGCAGTGAGGCGCCGCGTTTCTCCTGCAGCACCTTGGCCTCGGCGGCGGTGGCCGAGCGGGCCCCGATCACCTGGGTGGCTGTGCGCGGCGTGAGGCCGCCCGAGCGCAGCAGCTCGTAGAGACCGTGGCCGGCCAGGTCGTGGCGGGTGAGGGGGAGCACGTCGAGCGGGATGGCGTTGTGCATGAGGGCCAGCGGTTCGCCGCCGGCGTAGCGCAGCCGTTCGATCCACGTGACGGGCGTGCCGGGCGCGATCTCGAGGCCGGTGGCGACGGTGTCGGAGGCGGGCATCACTTCGAGGCGCAGCACTTCGGTGCGGGGGGCGCGGTCACCGGCGACGAGGTCGTCGTAGAGGCTGGACAGCTCGACCGGGCGGCGCACCTTGGGGTGCACGACCTGGGTGCCGACGCCACGCTTGCGGACGAGCATGCCGCGTTCGACGAGATATTGGATGGCGCGGCGGGTCGTGGGGCGGGACACGCCGAGCCGTTCGGCCAGGTCGACCTCGTTCTCGATGCGGGCGCCGACACCGATCTCGCCCTTCTCGATGAGTTCCTGCAGACGCGTCGCGACCTGGAAGTACAACGGCACGGGACTGCTCCGGTCGACCTCGTCCGGACGAATGCGACCTTGTAGATCGGACGGCACCGCGACCCCTCGCTCCCCGAGTTTGTCCTGACAAGCTACCTCAGTTTGTCATGACAAAGTATTGACGTACGCCGGTCGAAGTTATTACATCGAAGTCAGCGAACCTGGTGTCACCGATTCGTCACCGCGCCGTAACGAGCACGGCAACGGGCGCGCCGCCGCGTGCCCACATCCCTCGATCTCGCTGCGTAAAGGGCCGGAGGCCGCCGCATGCCCGCCGACGAGGTACTGACAATGGGACGCATAGGCGTCGACCTGTACCCGCAACAGACCGGAGTGTCGCTGCGCGAGGTCCGGACCTTCGAGAAGTTCCTCGGCGGCAGCGCGTCCAATGTGGCGGTGGCCGCGGCCCGCTACGGCCGGCGCTCGGCGGTGATCACCCGCACCGGCGAGGATCCGTTCGGCGAGTTCCTGCACGACGCGCTGCGCGGCTTCGGGGTGGACGACCGCTTCGTGACACCGGTGTCGTCGCTGCCGACGCCGGTGACGTTCTGCGAGATCTTCCCGCCGGACGACTTCCCGCTGTACTTCTACCGCTTCCCCAAGGCGCCCGACCTGGAGATCCATCCGTCCGAACTGGATTACGACGCGATCCGGGCAGCCGACATCTTCTGGGTCACCGGCACGGGGTTGTCGCAGGAGCCTTCCCGTACGGCCACCCTCGACGCGCTGAAGTATCGCGGTAAGTCGGGCACCACCGTTTTCGACCTCGACTACCGGCCCATGTTCTGGCGGTCGAGGGAGGAAGCGCGGCACTGGTACGCCCGTGCGCTGCCCCATGCCACCGTGGCCGTGGGCAACGTGGATGAAACGGACACGGCGGTGGGTGCCCGCAAGCCGGACGAGGCCGCGCAGAAGTTGCACGAGGCCGGGATCGAGCTGGCGGTGGTCAAGCAAGGACCCGCGGGTGTGCTCGCGTCCGACGGGACGAACCGGACCGAGGTCCCGCCGGTGCCGGTCGACGTCGTCAACGGCCTCGGCGCCGGTGACGCCTTCGGGGGCGCCCTCTGCCACGGCCTGCTGGCCGGGTGGGAGCTCGAGGCGACGATGCGCTTCGCCAACGCCGCGGGAGCCATCGTCGCCTCGCGCCTGTCCTGCGCCGACGCCATGCCGACGGAAGCCGAAGTCCGTGCCCTGATGGGGGAGTCCACGCATGCCTGATCTCGACGACCTCCTGGACATCCGCACTCGCCGCCCGGCCGCGATCGCCGCCGCCGCCTCGGCCCGGCGCAAGCCGGCGTCGCTGTTCGGCCCGCACGGCCGGCTGATGATCATCGCCGCCGATCACCCGGCCCGCGGCGCCCTGCGAGCCGGCGACGATCCCCTGGCGATGGCCAACCGTGTCGACCTGCTGAGGCGCATCCGTACGGCGCTGGCCCGGCCCGGTGTGAACGGCGTGCTCGGCACCCCCGACATCCTGGAGGACCTGCTGCTGCTGGGCGCGCTCGACGACAAGGTCGTGATCGGCTCGATGAACCGGGGCGGGCTGGCCGGCACGGCGTTCGAGATCGACGACCGGTTCACCGCGTACGACGCGCAAAGCATCACGACCGCCGGGTTCGAGGGCGGCAAGATGCTGCTGCGCATCGACCCGGACGACGCGGGCACGGTGTCGACGCTGGAGGCGTGCGGGTCGGCGGTCAGCGCGCTGGCCGCCCGGCGGCGGATGGCAATGGTGGAGCCGTTCATCGCGCACCGCGTCGACGGGCGGGTCCGCAACGAGCTGACCGCCGAGGCGATGATGCGCGCGATGGCCGTGGCGGCCGGTCTGGGCACGACGTCGGCCTACACCTGGCTCAAGGTGCCGGTGGTGCACGACATGGAGCGCGTCATGGCCGCGACCACGCTGCCCGCGCTGATCTTGGGCGGGGAGGGGGAGGCGGCGTACGGGGAATGGCGGAAGGCTCTCGACCTGCCGACCGTGCAAGGGCTGGTGATCGGGCGGTCGCTGCTCTATCCCGCGGGCGGCTCGGTGAGCGACGCCGTCGACCGGGCGGTGAGCCTGCTGTGAGGTCCTTCGTGAACCCGGTGATGCCCAGCGGCAGCACGGCCGGCAAGCCATTCGATGTGGTCGTCACCCCCGAGAACGCCGGCTGGGACTACAGCGGGCTGCGCATCCTGGATCTGCCGGTGGGCGCGCGGGCCACATTGCTGACCGGCGACGACGAGATGCTCGTGCTGCCGCTGGCCGGTGGTTGCGACGTGACCTGCGACGACGAGCGGATGACACTGACCGGCCGCCGGTCGGTCTTCACCCGGGTCACCGATTTCGCCTACGTGCCGCGCGAGGCCACGGTGACCGTACGGGCGCCCAACGGGGGACGGTTCGCCCTGCCCTCGGCCCGTGCAACCCGGCGACTGCCTTTCCGGTACGGATCCGCCGACGACGTGGCGGTCGAACTGCGCGGCGCGGGGCAGGCCAGCCGGCAGGTCAACAACTTCTGCACGCCGAAGCGGTTCGAGGCGGACCGGCTGATCGCGTGCGAGGTGCTCACCCCGGGCGGCAACTGGTCGTCCTACCCGCCGCACAAGCACGACGAGGCGGGCGAGGGGGAGTCGTCGCTCGAGGAGATCTACTACTTCGAGGTCGCGCAGTCGCCGGCGGGCACCGCGGGCTGCGCCTTTCAGCGGGTGTACGGGCACCCCGACCGGCCGATCGACGTGTGCGCCGAGGTGCGCAGCGGCGACGTGGTCCTCATTCCGTACGGGTGGCACGGCCCGTCGATGGCCGCGCCCGGCTACGACCTCTACTACCTCAATGTGATGGCCGGCCCCGGCGAGCGCGAATGGCTGGTGCGCGACGACCCGGCGCACGGCTGGGTGCGGGCCTCCTGGAGCGGCGTCGACGTCGACCCGCGCCTGCCCCTGACCTCCAGCAAGGAAAGGACGCGGTCGTGAGACTCACCGTAGGGCAGGCCGTGGTGCGGTTCCTGGCCAACCAGTGGACCGAGCGGGACGGTGTGGAGCGCCGGGCGGTCGCGGGCTGCTTCGGCATCTTCGGGCACGGCAACGTCGCCGGTCTGGGCCAGGCCTTGTTGCAGGCGCAGCGCACCGGCGAGGCCGACCTGCCGTACCGGCTGGCCCGCAACGAGCAGGCCATGGTTCACGCGGCGGCGGGCTTCGCCCGGATGAGCAATCGGCTGCAGACGTACGCGTGCACCGCCTCGATCGGCCCCGGCTCGACCAACATGCTGACCGGCGCGGCCCTGGCCACAGTCAACCGGCTGCCCGTGCTGCTGTTGCCGTCCGACGTCTTCGCCACCCGGGTCGCGCCGCCGGTGCTGCAGGAGCTGGAGGACCCGGGCGGTTACGACGTGTCGGTCAACGACGCGTTCCGCCCGCTGTCGCGCTTCTTCGACCGGGTGTGGCGGCCCGAGCAGCTGCCTGCGGCCCTGCTGGGCGCCCTGCGGGTGCTGACCGATCCGGCCGAGACGGGTGCGGTCACGATTTGCCTGCCGCAGGACCTTCAGGCCGAGGCGTACGACTTCCCGGACGCGTTGTTCGCCAAGCGCGTCTGGCACGTGGCCCGCCCGCCGGCGGAGGCGTCCTTCGTGTCGCGGGCGGCGGCTGTTCTGAAGACAGCGCAACGCCCGTTGATCATCGCGGGTGGTGGTGTCATCTACTCGGAGGCGTCGGCCGAGCTCGACCGGTTCGCCCGCGCGACCGGCATCCCGGTGGCCGACACCCAGGCCGGCAAGGGCGCGTTGAGCTGGGACCATCCGCAGTCGGTGGGCGGCGTCGGCTCGACCGGCAGCCCGGTCGCCAACCGGCTGGCCCGCGAGGCCGACGTGATCATCGGGGTCGGCACCCGTTACAGCGACTTCACCACCGCTTCCCGCACGGCGTTCCAGAACCCGGACGTCACGTTCGTCAACATCAACGTGGCCGGGTTCGACGCGGTCAAGGAGTCGGCGTATCCCATCGTCGCCGACGCCCGCGCCGGGCTCTCCTCGTTGCTGGCCGCGCTCGACGGCCGTCGCTTCTCAGCGGATTTCTCGGCCGACGTCGTGTCGTGGCAGGCCACGGTCGACCACGCGTATCACCTGGGGCACGGGCCGCTGCCGGCCCAGACCGAGGTGATCGGGGCCGTCAACGACGCCTGCGGTGCGCGGGACGTCGTCGTGCAGGCGGCCGGCAGCCTGCCCGGCGACCTGCAGATGCTGTGGCGGGCCCGTGACCCCAAGCAGTATCACGTCGAGTACGGCTACTCCTGCATGGGCTTCGAGATCGCCGGCGCGCTCGGCATCAAACTGGCCGACCCCAGCCGCGAGGTCTTCGCCATGGTGGGCGACGGCTCCTACCTGATGATGGCGCAGGAGATCGTGACCGCCGTGGCCGACGGCATCAAGCTCGTGATCGTCCTCATCCAGAACCACGGGTTCGCCTCGATCGGGTCGCTGTCGGAGTCGCTCGGCTCGCAGCGGTTCGGCACCAGCTATCGCTACCGCGGGGCGAGCGGCGACTACGACGGCGGTCACCTGCCCGTCGACCTGGCCGCCAACGCCGAATCGCTGGGCGCGAACGTCATCCGCTGCCGCACGATCGCCGACCTGGCCGACGGGCTCAAGCGGGCGCGGGAGGCCGACCGCCTCACCGTCGTGCACATCGAGACCGACCCGCTGGCTCCCGTGCCGTCCTCCGAGTCCTGGTGGGACGTGCCGGTGCCGGCAGTTTCCGCTTTGACCTCCACGCAGGAGGCGCGCACGGCCTACGACGCCGCCAAGCGCCTCCAACGCCCCTATCTGTAAGGACTGTCATGGCAACGATCGAGCACTGGATCGGCGGCGAGTTCACCGCGGGCCGTTCCACCCGTACGGGCCCGGTCTTCAACCCGGCCACCGGGCAGAAACAGCACGATGTCGTGCTGGCCTCGTCCGCCGACGTCGACGCCGCCGTGGGCGCGGCCCGGACGGCGTTCGAGGAGTGGAGCCAGGCCTCGCTGAGCAAGCGCACCAAAATCCTGTTCAACTTCCGGGAACTGGTCAACGCGCGGGTCGAGCCGCTGGCCGAGATCGTGTCGGACGAGCACGGCAAGGTGCTCTCGGACGCGGCCGGCGAGGTGCAGCGCGGACTCGAGGTGATCGAGTTCGCCTGCGGCATCCCGCAGCTGCTCAAGGGCGAATACAGCGACCAGGCCTCGTCCGGCGTCGACGTGTTCAGCTTCCGCGAGCCGCTCGGGGTGTGCGCCGGGATCACGCCGTTCAACTTTCCGGCCATGGTGCCGATGTGGATGCACCCGGTCGCGATCGCCTGCGGCAACACCTTCGTGCTCAAGCCCAGCGAGCGCGACCCGTCGGCGTCGAACTTCGTGGCCCAGCTGTGGCGCGAGGCCGGGCTGCCCGACGGCGTCTTCAACGTGTTGCACGGCGACAAGACCGCGGTCGACGGCCTGCTGCAGCATCCGGACGTCGCGGCGATCTCGTTCGTCGGGTCGACCCCGATCGCCCGCTACATCCACGACGAGGCGAGCAAGCGGGGCAAGCGCGTGCAGGCCCTGGGCGGGGCCAAGAACCACGCGATCGTCCTGCCCGACGCCGACCTGGATTTCGCCGCCGGTCACCTGACCGCGGCCGCGTTCGGCTCGGCCGGCGAGCGGTGCATGGCGATCTCGGCCGCGGTGGCCGTCGGCGGCGCCGGGGACACACTGGTCGACCTGGTCAACCGCAAGGCGGGCGAGGTCGTGGTGGGCAGCGGACGCGACCCGGCCAGCGAGATGGGCCCGGTCGTCACCGCTGCGGCCAAGCAGCGCATCGAAGGGCTGATCGAAAGCGGTGAGCGCGAGGGGGCCAAGGTCACCGTGGACGGGCGCGGGCTGACCGTCCCCGGTTACGAGGAGGGCTTCTTCGTCGGGCCGACAGTGATCGACCAGGTCGAGCCGTCGATGGAGGTCTACCGCGAGGAGATCTTCGGGCCGGTGCTGTCGGTCGTGCGCGCCGACAGCGTGGACGCGGCCATCGAGCTGATCAACAGCAATCCGTACGGGAACGGAACCGCGATTTTCACGTCGAGCGGGGAGGCCGCGCGGAGGTTCCAGCGGGGTGTGCGGGTCGGGATGATCGGCATCAACGTCCCGATCCCGGTGCCGATGGCCTACTACAGCTTCGGCGGGTGGAAGGACTCGCTCTTCGGCGACAAGCACATCCACGGTCCCGAGGGCGTCTCGTTCTACACCCGCGGCAAGGTCGTCACCGCGCGATGGCCGCACGTCTCCCACTCGTACGACGCCTCCCTGCACTTCCCCACCTCTTCGTAAAGGGCTGCTCATGGAAGAAATCCGTCACCTGCAACTCGGTAGCTGCCCCGACTCGTGGGGGGTGTGGTTCGCCGACGACCCGCAGCAGACCCCGTGGTCGCGCTTCCTCGACGAGATGGTTGCGTCGGGCTATTCCTGGCTGGAGCTCGGCCCGTACGGGTATCTGCCGACCGATCCGGCTCAGTTGCGCGACGAACTGGGGCGGCGCGGGCTCAGCGTCGCCGGTGGGACCGTGGCCGGAGCCGGTGGGCCGCACAAGGACTTCGACGCCGTGGTTGCCGCCGCTCGGGACGTCGCCGCCCTGACGGCCGCCGTGGGTGGGCAAAATGTCGTATTTGTGCCAGTGCCGGGCTATCGCGACGACGTCACCAACGCCTATCTGGAGCCGGCCGAGCTCGACCCGGACGCCTGGCGGGCACTGGTGACCAACTCCAACACCCTGGGCAAGATCCTGCTCGAGGAGTACGGCGTCCACATGCGGTTCCACCCGCACGCCGACTACCAGGTGGAGACGCAGACGCAGACCGAGCGTTTCCTCGCCGACACCGATCCCCGGTACGTCTCGCTGTGCCTGGACACCGGGCATCTGGCGTACCGCAAGGCCGACGTGCCCGGCATCATCCGGAAATACCCGGACCGGATCGGCTACGTGCACATCAAGCAGATGGACCCGGTCATCGCCGAGCGCGCCGTCAAGGAGGACCTCGCGTTCGGCAAGGCCGTGGCCCAGGGCGCCAGCGTCGAACCCCCGGCCGGCGAGCCCGACGTGCCCGCAGTCCTCGACGCCCTCAGCGAGCTCGACGCCGAACTGTTCGTCGTCGTCGAACAGGACATGTATCCGGTCGAGTTCGACGTGCCGCTGCCGATCGCGCAGCGCACCCGCACCTATCTCAACTCCGTCGGCCTGCACTCCCGTCCCAACTCAGCAGGAGAGAAGATATGACCCCTCGGACCCGCACCTTCCGAATCCTCGCCGCCGGCGCGGCGGTGATGCTGGCCGCCGCCGCATGCAGTGGCGGCGGCCGTGAGAAGACCGACGACACGGGCACCTCCGGCGGCGGCAACGCGGCCGGCAGCTCCGGATACACGATCGCCTTCATCACGCACGAGACGCCCGGCGACACGTTCTGGGACAAGGTCAAGAACGGCGCCAACCAGGCCGCGAAGGATACCGGCGTCACCCTCAAGTACTCCAGCGATCCGGAGGCCCCCAAGCAGGCCGTGCTGATCCAGAACGCGGTCGACTCGAAGGTCAGCGGCATCGCCACCACGCTGGTCACCCCCGATGCCCTGGCCGGCGCGGTCAAGGCGGCGACCGACGCGAAGATCCCGGTGGTCGGCTTCAACTCCGGCATCAACGAGTACCAGAAGCTGGGCGCGCTGATGTACTTCGGCTCGGACGAGACCGTGGCCGGCACCGAGGCCGGCAAGCGGCTCGCCTCGCAGGGCGTCAAGCACCCGCTCTGCGTGATCCAGCAGACCGGTTCGGTGGCCCTCGAGGCGCGTTGCGCGGGTGTCAAGAGCTCCGTCCCCGGCACCGAGAACATTCAGGTCAACGGGGCCGACGACGCCGCCGTGACGTCGACCCTGCAGGCCAAGCTGGCCCAGGACAAGTCGATCGACGCGATCGTCACGCTCGGCGCGCCGCAGGCCCTCGACGCGATCAAGGCCAAGGAGCAGTCGGGCAGCCAAGCCAAACTGGTCACCTTCGACCTCAACGAGCAGGCCGCCACGGAGATCAAGAACGGCAACATCGTGTTCTCGATCGACCAGCAGCCGTACGTGCAGGGCTACATGGCCGTCACGTCGCTCTACCTGAACCTCAAGAACGGCAACGACATCGGCGGCGGCCGCGCGGTTCTCACCGGTCCGTCCTTCGTGGACAGCGCGAACATCGACAAGATCATTCCGTTCACCAAGAACAACACCCGGTAGGCGGGGATGACGTCATGAGCCAGACTCTCGAGGCGCCCGCGCCGGCGCCTTCCGAACCCTCCAACCGCGTACGGATGGGGCTCGCGCAGCGGTTGCTGTCCCGCCCCGAGATCGGCGCCCTCGTCGCGGCCGTCATCATCTTCATCTTCTTCCTGATCGCCGCACCCTCGTTCCGCTCGGCCGAATCGTTCTTCACGGTGCTCTACCAGTCGTCGGTGATCGGCATCGTGGCCGTCGGCGTCGGGCTGCTGATGATCGGCGGCGAGTTCGACCTGTCGGCCGGTGTCATCGTCTACACCGCCGGCCTGTTCACCTCGATGTTCTGCTGGTACTACGGGGTCAACCTGTGGCTCGGCGCCGCCCTGTCGCTGGTCTTCTGCCTGCTGATCGGCTTCCTCAACGGCTACCTGGTGATGCGCACCGGCATCCCGAGCTTCCTGATCACCCTGGGCACGTTCTTCGTGCTGCAGGGGGCCAACCTCGGCGTCACCAAGCTCGTCACGGAGACGGTCTCCACGCCCGACATCAGCGGCATAGACGGGTTCGACTCGCTCGGCACGGTCTTCTCGTCGAGCTTCAAGATCGGGTCGGTGACGATCTGGACCTCGGTGCTCTGGTGGGCCTTCTTCGTGCTGCTGGCGGCCTGGATCCTGCAGCGCACCCGGATCGGCAACTGGATCTTCGCGGTGGGCGGCAACCCGGACAGCGCCCGGGCCGTCGGGGTGCCGGTAGTCCGTACGAAGATCGGGCTCTTCATGGCGGTGTCGTTCCTGGGCTGGTTCGTCGGCATGCACCAGCTCTTCCGGTTCAACACGCTGCAGGCCGGCGGCGGCGTCGGCAACGAGTTCCTCTACATCATCGCCGCGGTCGTGGGCGGCACCCTGCTCACCGGCGGCTTCGGCAACGCGATCGGCGTGGCCATCGGCGCGTTCATCTTCGGCATGACCAGCCTCGGCATCATCTACGCGGGCTGGGACCCGAACTGGTTCAAGGCCTTCCTCGGCGTCATGCTGCTGCTCGCCGTGCTGGTCAACCTGTACGTCAAACGGATGGCCACCGCCAGGAAAGTGGGCTGACCATGACCGACACCCTGGCCTCGCACGCCGATCAGACGTTGCACAAGGGCGACCCGCTCATCGAGATGGAGGAGGTCGGCAAGTCGTACGGGGCGATCCGCGCGCTGCGGGGCATCAACCTGCGTGTCGGCGCGGGCGAAGTGACCTGCGTGCTCGGCGACAACGGCGCCGGCAAGTCGACCCTCATCAAGATCATGTCGGGGCTGCACCCGCACAACGAGGGCAGCCTGCGCGTGGACGGCAAGGACGTCTCGTTCGGGTCTCCCCGTGAGGCCCTCGCGTACGGCATCGCCACCGTCTATCAGGACCTGGCGGTCGTGTCGCTGATGGAGGTCTGGCGCAACTTCTTTCTCGGCTCCGAGCTCACCGCGGGCAAATATCCGCTGGCCGGGCTCAAGGTGAAGCAGATGCGCGAGATCGCCGATCAGGAACTGCGCAAGATGGGCATCGTCGTCAAAGACATCAACCAGCCCATCGGTACGCTCTCCGGCGGTCAGCGGCAGTGCGTGGCGATCGCGCGGGCCGTCTACTTCGGGGCGCGCGTGCTCATCCTCGACGAGCCGACCGCGGCGCTGGGCGTCAAACAGTCAGGCGTCGTGCTCAAATATGTGGCCGCGGCCCGGGACGCGGGGCTGGGCGTCGTCTTCATCACGCACAACCCGCACCACGCGTACCTGGTCGGCGACCACTTCGTGATTCTGAAACTGGGCCGGATGGCGCTCGACAAGACCCGCCAGGAAGTCGGGATCGACGAGCTCACCCAGCAGATGGCGGGCGGCGACGAGCTGGCCGAGCTGTCCCATGAGTTGAAGCGGTGATCTGGATGCTTCGCGTGGGAGTCATCGGCACAGGCATGATCGGTCAGGATCACATTCGGCGGATGACCTCGGTTCTGGCCGGGGTTCAGGTCGTCGCGGTCGCCGACGTGGATCTTGAGATCGCCGGCTCCGTCGCCGGCCCACTGGGCGCTTCCGTGCACAAGTCGGGCGAGGCGCTTATCGCCGACTCATCGGTCGACGCCGTGGTGGTCTGCTCGTGGGGGCCGACGCACGAACAGTACGTGCTGGCGGCGATCGCGGCGGGCAAACCCGTGTTCTGCGAGAAGCCCCTGGCCACGACGCAAGAGGCGTGTCTGCGGATCCTCGAGGCGGAAGTCGCGCACGGCAGCCGGCTCGTGCAGGTCGGCTACATGCGGCGCTACGACGCGTCGTACCGGGCACTCAAAGCCGTGCTGCGCTCGGGTGAACTCGGAGCGCCGCTGATGATGCACTGCGCGCACCGCAACGCCAGTGTGCCCGGTTTCTACGAGAAGGAAATGGCGATCACCGACACCGCCGTCCACGAGATCGACATGGTCCGCTGGATGTTCGGCGAGGAGATCACCGCCGTACGGGTGCTGCGCCCCCGCCGCAGTGCCAACGGCGGCGACCTGCAGGACCCGTTGCTGCTGCTCTTCGAGATGGAGAACGGCGCGCTGGTCGACGTGGAGACCTCGGTCAACATCCGGTACGGGTACGACATCCGCGGCGAGATCGTGGGGGAGAACGGCACGGCCGCGCTCGGCTCGCTCAGCCCCGTACAGGTGCGCGTGGCGGGCAGGACGTCCGACCCGGTGCCGACCGACTGGCGGGAACGCTTCCTGACCGCGTACGACGTCGAGTTCCAGGAGTGGATCGACTCGCTGCGCACGGCCGGGCGGCCCATCGGGCCCAGCGCCTGGGACGGCTACGCGGCCGCGGTGGTCTCCGACGCCGGGGTGGCCGCGCTCCGCTCCGGCGAGAGGGTCCCGGTCAGCCTGACCGACCGGCCCAAGCTGTACGCCCCGGAGGTCCCCGCATGAAGATCGCGCTTGATCCGTACATGTTGCGGCGCGTTCCGCTTCTGGAACTCCCGCGCGTGGTGGCCGACCTCGGCTATCACCACATCGAACTGTCACCCCGCGACGACTTTCTCCCGTTCTTCCTCCACCCCCGGGTGGACAAGGCGGGCGTCGCGGCATTCCGCAAGGCGCTGGCCGATGCCGAGGTGTCGGTGGCGTCGGTGTTGCCGCTCTACAAGTGGTCCGGTCCGGACGAGGACGAGCGGCAAGCAGCCGTACGGTATTGGAAACGGGCCATCGAGATCACCGTCGACCTCGGCGTGGACGTGATGAACTCCGAGTTCAACGGCCGTCCTTCTCAGGCGGCGCAGTCGGAGGCGCAGTTCTGGCGCTCGATGGAGGAACTGCTCCCGATCTTCGAGCGCGAAGGCGTGCGGCTCGTGCTCGAACCACACCCCGACGACTTCCTCGAGGACGGCCTCGGCGCGGTCAACCTGATCCGTGGCATCAACTCCGAGCTGGTCAGCTTCCTCTACTGCTGCCCCCACACGTTCCACCAGGGCGGCAACCTGGCCGAGATCATCCGGTACGCCGGTCCGCTGCTCACCCAGGTGCACATCGCCGACTCGTTCGACTTCCGCGCCTCGTCGGGCCTGCGCTACATCGTCAACCCACCCGGCTCCCCGGCCCGCATCCACCAGCACCTCGACATCGGCCAGGGCGAGGTCGACTGGGACCAGTTCTTCACCTCCCTGCACGAGGTCGGCTTCGACGGCATCGCCACCGTCTGCGTCTTCGCCTGGGAGGAGCGGGCCGAGGACAGCGCCCGCTACAACCTGAGCCAGATCACCCAGTACCAGCAGAAGCATGCGTAGAGCAGGGGGTCGCCCGCTGGGCGACCCCCGATCTCAGGCTTCGGTCAGCGCGACGAAGCGCTGCAGGTAGAGCGTCCAGCCCTGGTCGTCGGCGACGCCGTCGCGCAGCGACTCCCAGCCCGGGCCGTGGCGGTCGAGGTGGCGGTGCTCGAGCTCCACCCGCGTACGGTCCGGGGTCTCGGGGATGAAGCGGACCTCGACCTCGCTCGTGTTGGCCAGATCGGTCTCGAGGGTCCACTGGACGCCGATGTCCCAGCTGAAAACGACCCGGTGCGGCGGATCGTAGGCCAGCACCCGCGCCCAGGCCCACACGCGGCCGTCCTCCACGACGTCGTAGATGCGGCCGCCGACCTGCCGCTCGAACACCGTCTCGGTGATCGGTGAGTCCAGCAGATTGTGGTCGCGTGGCTTGATGTCGCCGAACCGCGTCGTGAACAGCTCGAACGCCCGCTCCAGCGGCGCCTTCACGACGACCTGGCGCAGCACTGCCTGCTCGGTTGCCTCGGTCATGACTTCCCCTCGTCCTGCTCCGGTGCCTCGGACAAGGCGTTCCCCTCGTCCTCGACGATCTCCTCGAAACCCTGCAGTGTCCGCTTCCAGAACATGTCGAGCTGGTCGCGGAGTGCGGAAACTCCCGCCGGGTTGAGCCGATAGACCCGCCGCGTGCCCGCCGCCTCGTCGTCGACCAGCCCCGCGTCCTTGAGCACCTTGAGGTGCTGGGACACGGCGGGCCGGCTGATCGGCAACGTGTCGGCCAGCTCGCCCACGGCCCGGGGTCGCTCGGCCAGGCACTCCACGATGGCGCGCCGGCTCGGATCCCCGAGAATCTCCCACCCGTCGGGTCTTTGGTAAGTACCCACGAACGGTAAGCTACGACTTACCGATGCCGCCGTCAAGCGTTTCGGGATCGACAGCGGCTACGCATGTCCGGCAGCATGCCGTGCATGGCGGGGGAAGCATGGGCGACGCTGACGTCGCTGGGCGGGGTCGCCCTGGGCGGCGGGCTGTCGTTCCTGGTGCAGCGCACCACACAGCAGACGGCGGCTCGGCTGGAACAGTCCAAACAGGAGAGCGTCCGCACCGAGGCCCGCCGCGCCGAGCGGCTGGCCCTGCTGGAACGCTTCATCACCGTCGCCGCGGACGCGGAACGATGCGCCTTCAGCCGCCCACCGGAGTGGGTGGAGGGCGACGAGTGGCATGCACCCACCCAGGCCGTGATGAACCGCTTCTGGGTCGAGGAGCGCATGATCCGTGTCCTGTTCCCGGGCCCGGTCCACGACGCCGCACGCGCCTACTTCCTCGTGCTCAACGGGGCGGTCTGGCAAGGTCTGCCCGAGGGCCGCACGGTGGGCGAAGTGATCGAGGAACCGCACCTGAAGTTCCTCGACGCCGCCCGCAGCGCCCTCTGAACGGTCACTGTCTGGGCGGTCTCGGCGATCGTGTCCGCGATCGGGCGGGTCTTCCAGCCCTGCGGGCGTTCGGCCTTGGCCGTGGCGTCGAGGTCCCGGCTGATCAGGGCACGCGGGTTGCGCACCTGCGGGTTGACCCGGGCCAAGCCGAAGGCCCCCAGCAGCGGCATCTCCCGGGTCGGCACCTTTGGCCGCGCGTTCGCCGTCCAGCTCACCGGAGCCCTCAGGCGCGCCGGCCCCGACCGCACACAGCGGGTCCTCACCTCCATCCTGGACGGCCTGGGCTCCCACGCCACCCGCCATCACCCGCGGCCGCTGCTGGGCCCGCTCCGCGGCTGCTGCTGGGCCCGCTCGGGGACCGCTTCGCGGCTGCTGCTGGGCCCGCTCCGGGCCCGCTCCGCGGTCGCTGCCCGGCTCCTCCGGCGCCCCGCGTCGTTCGCCGCGCTGATCGTCAAATTCGCGTTGGTCAGCTGACACACAACTGTCATGGGTAGCCGACGCGGCCACTGGGGATTGATGAGGCAACGTCAACTCGAGGGAGCAAGTCACATGACCGTCACCGGAATCATCACCGCGCTCATCGTGGGTCTGATCGTCGGCGCGCTGGGCCGGTTGGTCGTGCCCGGCCGGCAGAACATCCCGATCTGGCTGACGATGCTCATCGGTGTCGTCGCGGCCTTGCTGGGCACCGTGATCGCCCGCGCCGCGGGGGTCAACACCTCCGGCTTCAGCGTGCTGGAACTGGTCATCCAGGTGGTCCTGGCCGCCGTGGGTGTGGCCATCGTCGCAGGCACGGCCGGCCGCCGCGGAGGCCGCGCACTGCGCTGACCGCAAGCCGCAGCCCCGGCCGCCGAGCCGTTCGCCCCGATGCGTCGCGGGCATGGCCGGCCGCCGGGGCCGCCGCGTTGATGCGGTCGCCACGGGAAGCCGCCCACCGCGCCCGCCGCGACGCCCCGCAGCGCCCCGCCGGACCCGCCGCAGCGCCCGTCAGGGTCACCGCAACGCTCCGCCCGGCCCGCCGCAACGCTCCGCCCGGCCCGCCGCAACGCTCCGCCGGGCCCGCCGCAGCGCCCCGTGGCGGTCACCGCAACGCCCCGCCCGGGGTCACTGCAGCGCTCCGCCGCAACGCCCCGCCGGTTCACCACAACGGCCCGGTTCGCCGCTACACCCGCCGGGTCATCCCAACGCCCCACCGGTCACCGCTACCGCCCGCCGGGTCACCGTGGCGCCCGAACGCTTCTGACCGCCCGGTTCTTGGCGCCGGCTCACGCCGAGTTGCCGCGGAGCGGCGTTCTGCCCCGTGCCCGTGCCTCTGTTGTGATCAAGGGTCAGCTGATGCAGTTCGCAGCCCAAGCGCCGGTCAGGCGGGCTGTCCAAGGCCGGCGATGGCGAGCAGGTCGGCCTCGGGCATCTGCGGTGCCGTGGCCCGACGTCCGGTGCGGATTCTGGCCGCCGGCGGTCGCCGAGGCGATGGTGGACTCGGCACGGAGGCAGCGACGGGCCATCTCGTGGCGCGTCAGTCCCCGTGCCTGCACAGGCCGCTGAGCACGACGCCGAACGGATGCGGCTCGGCCGGGCCGGTGCCGTGAGTGCCGGGCCGAGGACGACGACGTCTCCCATCTCGGCCGAACCGGATGGGCCGATCGCCGGCGAACCGAACGCGTGCGAGCAGCGGCAGCGTCTGGCCGTCGTTGTGGCTGACCGTGCCGGTCCGCCCGTAGGGGCAGGGTCAGACCGCGGCCGGGCGGGCCGCGGCGATCAGGTTTTCGGCGGCCTGGCGCAGGCCTTCGATCTGGTCGAGTTCGGTGTCCTCGTGTTCGATGTTGACGGCCATGTCGGGGTCGATGCGGTGCAGGGCCTGCAGGAACGGCACCCAGAACTCGTCGCCGTGCCCGCGGCCGACCGCCACGAACTGCCATGCCGGCTCGGACGGCCACTGGTTGAGTGTGTTGCGGCCGCCGAGGTTGAGCGGGTTCTGGTCGGCCGGCGTACGGGAGAAGCGGTCGTCGAGGACCCCGAACCGCCGCGCGTTGGCCTCGTTGATGCGCGTGTCTTTGGCGGCGGCATGAAAGACCCGGTCACCCAGGAACTCGATGGCGGCCACCGGATCCATGCCCTGCCAGAACAGGTGGCTCGGATCCATCTCGGCCCCCACATGCGTGGCGTTCGTCTGCTCGATCAGGCGCAGCAGCGTGGGCGGGTTGAAAACAAGGTTGTGCGGGTGCATCTCGATGCAGACCTTGACGTCGGCGGCGGCCGCCCGGGCCTGGATGTCGCGCCAGAACGGGACGGCGACCTCACCCCACTGATGGTCGAGCACGTCGAGCCATTGACTGTCCCACGGGTTGACCACCCAGTTGGCCACCGTGGCGCCGGGTTCCCCGCCGGGCAGACCGGACATGGTGACCACGCGCTTGACCCCGAGCAGGGCGGCCAGCTCGATGCTGCGGCGCAGATCCTCCGCGTGGCGCGGGCCGACCACCGGGTCGGGGTGCAGCGGGTTGCCGTTGCAGTTGAGCCCGGTCAGCGTGATGCCGGCCTGGGTGTAGCGGCCCAGATAATCCTCCCGGGCGCCGGCGCTGGCGAGCAGGTCGTCGATCGGGATGTGCGGGGCGGCGATGAAGCCACCGGTGTTGATCTCGGCGCTGGTCAGGCCCAGCTCGCCGAGGATCTTGAGGGTCTCGTCGAGGGATCGGTCGTGCAGGCAGGCGGTGTAGGCACCGAGGCGCATGGACGGGCTCCTTTCAGGGGCGGGCGGCGGACACGACCGCGTCGAGGACGCGCAGGTTGTGCAGGCCGTGGGCCAGGTCGGGGCAGGGCGGCAGGCCTTTGACGCCGGCGATCTGGTCGAGGAACGCGCGGGCCTGATAGACGAAGAAGTCGTTCTGCCCGTGGCCGACGGTGGGGAAGTCCATGGGCAGGCCGCGCGCGACGTAGGGATGCCACGGGCCGATGAAGACCGTGCGGGCGCCGTTGACCGCGACGTCGGGCGCGCCGTCGATGACGCTGAACTCGGCGGGCCGGGTCATGTCGAACGAGGCCGTGCCGTTTTCGCAGAAGAGGTCGACCCGCAGCGTGTTGGCGTGGCCGAACGCGACCCGGGACAGCGCGAACGTGCCCACCGCGCCACCGGCGTAGCTGCTGGTGAAGGTGCAGATGTCCTCGTTTTCGACTGGCGCGTGCTCGTCGCTGACCTGGACGCCCCCGGCGTGGCCCATGGCGACGCCGAGAGGTTGGGGCCTCTGCTTGATCAGGGTGGTCATGGTCGTGCCGTGGACGCCGGTGGTCTCGCCGCAGAAGAACTCGGCCAGGTCGGTCAGGTGGCTGCCGATGTCGGCCAGCACGCCCGAGCCCGGACCGCCCCGATAGCGCCAGCTCATCGGGCGTTGCGGGTCGAAACCGTAGTCGCACCAGTAGTTGCCGACGAAGTGGCGGACCGGGCCGAGCGGGCCCTCGACCTGCGCCTTGATCGCGTTGAGGGCGGGGGAGCGGCGGAACGTGAAGCCGACCGCGTTGACCAGGGCGGGCGCGGCGGCGGCCGCGGCCACCATCGCCTCGCCGTCGGCCACGCTCGGGGCCAGCGGCTTCTCGCAGAGCACGTGCTTGCCGGCGGCCAGCGCGGCCTCGACGATCTCGCGATGCAGGTTGTTGGCGACGGCGACGCTGACCGCGTCGACGTCGGGCGCCTCGACGACGGCGCGCCAGTCGGTCTCGGCGCGCTCGTAGCCGTAGCGCGCGGCGGCGTCGGCGGCGAACGGCTCGTGCAGGTCGGCGATCGCGACCAGGCGCGGGGCGGGCTGTTCCGGGCCGAAGACGGTGGCGGCCTGGCGATAGGCGTTGGCGTGAGCGCGGCCGACCATGCCCGCGCCGATCACTGCGACTCCGAGTGTCATGGGCACCTCGTTAAAGCGCTTTAAGGATGCCTGTAATATCGATGTTGATCTCGCTGGGTGTCAAGCCGGTGGCAAGGAGTGAATAGTGGATCAGCGACCGCGGCTGTCCGACGTGGCGGCGCGCGTCGGCGTCTCACCCGCCTCGGTCTCGCTCGTGCTGCGCGGCGCCCCCGGCCCGAGCGCCGAGACCCGCGAGCGGGTGCTGGCCGCGGCGGCCGAGCTGGGCTATCGCGCCGACCGCACGGCCAGCCTGCTGGCCCGCCGCCGGCGTCACCTGCTGGGCGTGCTGCTCGACGTGCGCAACCCGTTCCACGCCGAGCTGGTCGAGGAGATCCAGGTCGAGGCCGACGAGGCGGGCTACGAAGTGGTGCTCTCGACGCTGACCCGCGCCCGCGACGAGGCCCGCGCCGTCGAGACCCTGCTCGACTTCCGGTGCGAGGCCCTCATCCTGCTCGGGCCCGACGCGCCCGACGCCGCCCTGGGCGCGCTGGCCACCCACGTGCCCTGTGTCGTGGTCGGCCGCATGGTGCGGGGTCTCGACGTCGACGTGGTGCGCCCGGCCGACGACGTGGGGGTCGACGCCGCGCTCGACCACCTGATCGGTCTCGGACACGCGCGCATCGCGTTCGTCGACGGCGGGCGGGGTGCGGTGGCCTCCGCGCGGCGGCGCGGCTATCGGCGGGCGATGCGCCGGGCCGGTCTCGAGGCGGCGGTGTTGCCCGGTGATCACACCGAGGAGGGCGGCGTACGGGCGGGCCGGCTGCTCGCGGCCGCTCCCGACCGGCCGACCGCGGTCGTCGCCTCCAACGACCGGCTCGCCGTGGGCCTGATGGACGCGCTGCTCCGAGCCGGCGTGGGCGTCCCGGGCGACGTCTCCGTGGTCGGCTACGACGACAGCAGCCTGGCCCGGCTGGCCCACATCGATCTGACCTCGGTCAACCAGGACGCCCCGGCCCAGGCCCGCAACGCCGTGCTGGCCGCCGTCTCGCGCCTCGACGGCGGCCGGACGGCGGCGAGCGAGATCGTGTTGGTCCCCCGTCTGGTGGTCCGCGGAAGCACTGCGGAAAACCTCATGGCAGCCCGCGAACCGGGCCCGGTAGCATCAACGGCGCAGGGCGCTGATGGGGACGAGTAGGACCGCACGCAGCCAGGAGAGACCCGGGGACGGTGGAAGCCCGGGGGTGTGCGCGGCCCGAAGATCACCCCGGAGCCGCCGGAGGAAAGGCCACACGGCCGAGTAGAACCGGCAGCACCACTTCGAGTGGGTCGTGGCGTGACAACCACGGCCAAAGAGGGTGGTACCGCGGGGTGAGCCTCGTCCCTCTGTTGACGACGTACGACATGACACGTCCGACGGAGGAATGCCTTGTATCGCCAGGTGCCCGCGCAGGTGGACCTGCCCGCGCTCGACCACGACGTCCTGCGGTTCTGGCAGGACAACAAGATCTTCGCGCGCAGTCTCGAGCAGTCCGAGGGCCGCCCGGAGTGGGTCTTCTACGAGGGCCCGCCCACCGCCAACGGCATGCCCGGGGCCCACCACATCGAGGCCCGCGTCTTCAAAGACGTGTTCCCGCGCTACCGCACGATGAAGGGCTTCCACGTCGCCCGCAAGGCCGGGTGGGACTGCCACGGCCTCCCGGTCGAGCTGGCGGTGGAGAAGGAGCTCGGGTTCAGCGGCAAGCAGGACATCGAGGCGTACGGGGTGGCCGCGTTCAACGACCGCTGCCGGGCCTCGGTCACTCGCCACACCGACGCCTTCGCCGAGCTCACCGAGCGCATGGGCTACTGGGTCGACATGGCCGACGCCTATCGCACGATGGATCCGCAATACATCGAGTCGGTCTGGTGGTCGCTGCAGCAGATCTTCGACAAGGGCCTGCTGGTCGAGGACTTCCGCGTCGCCCCGTGGTGCCCGCGCGACCAGACGACGTTGTCCGACCACGAGCTGGCCCAGGGTTACGAGACCGACGTCGACCCCGCCGTCTACGTGCGGTTCCCGCTCACCTCGGGCCCGCTCGCCGGCACCACGTCGCTGCTGGTCTGGACGACCACGCCGTGGACGCTCGTGTCCAACACGGCCGTGGCGGTCAACCCCACGGTGTCGTACGTGGTGATGACCGACGGCACCGAGCGCCTGGTGCTCGCCGAGCCGCTCGCGAGCCAGGTCCTGGGTGAGGGCTGGACGGCCACGGGCGAGACCTTCACCGGCTCCGAGCTCGAGCGCTGGACCTACGAGCCGCCGTTCCAGCTGGTCGAGGTGCCCGACGCGCACATCGTGATCCTGGCGGGTTACGTGACCACCGACAGCGGCACCGGCCTGGTGCACCAGTCGCCGGCGTTCGGCGCGGACGACCTGGCCAGCTGCCGGGCGTACGGATTGCCGATGGTCAACCCGGTGCGGCGCGACGGCACCTTCTCCGCCGATCTCCCGATGGTGGGCGGCCTCTTCTTCCGTACGGCCAACGAGCCGCTCGTCGAGGAGCTGCGGCGCACCGGCCTGCTGTTCCGCCTCGATCCTTACGAGCACCAGTATCCGCACTGCTGGCGCTGCCACACCGCGCTGATCTACTACGCCCAGCCGTCGTGGTACGTGAAGACCACCGCCGTACGGGATGCGCTGTTGCGGGAGAACGAGCGGACGACCTGGCAGCCCGAGACGGTCAAGCACGGCCGCTACGGCGACTGGCTCAACAACAACGTCGACTGGGCGCTGTCGCGTAACCGCTACTGGGGCACGCCGCTGCCCATCTGGCGCTGCGACGAGGGCCACCTGACCTGCATCGGCTCGCTGGCCGAGCTCGGTGAGAAGGCCGGCCGCGACCTGTCCGGGCTCGACCCTCACCGGCCGTACATCGACGAGGTGACTTTCGCCTGCCCGCAGTGCACGGCCACGGCGACCCGCGTGCCCGAGGTCATCGACGCCTGGTACGACTCGGGTTCGATGCCGTTCGCCCAGTTCGGCTATCCGTATCACAACAAGGAGTTGTTCGAGCAGCGCTTCCCGGCGCAGTTCATCTCCGAGGCGATCGACCAGACCCGCGGCTGGTTCTACACGCTGATGGCGGTGAACACGCTGGTCTTCGACCGCTCGTCGTACGAGACAGTCGTGTGTCTGGGCCACATCCTGGCCGAGGACGGGCGCAAGATGTCCAAGCACCTCGGCAACATCCTCGAGCCGATCCCGCTGATGGACACGCACGGCGCCGACGCGGTGCGCTGGTTCATGGCCTGCGTGGGATCGCCCTGGTCGGCCCGTCGCGTCGGGCACAACACGCTGCAGGAGGTCGTTCGCAAGACGCTGCTGACGTATTGGAACACCGTCGCCTTCCAGGCGCTGTACGGCCGGTCCTCGGGCTGGACGCCGTCGGCCGCCGATCCCGCGCCGGCCGAGCGCCCGCTGCTCGACCGCTGGGTGCTGTCCGAGCTCAACGACCTCGTCCGCAAGGTCGACGCGGCCTACGCGGGCTTCGACACCCAGGAGGCGGGCCGGCTGCTGGCCGGGTTCGTCGACGACCTGTCGAACTGGTACGTCCGCCGCAGCCGCCGCCGGTTCTGGCGCGGTGAGCCGGCCGCATTGGCCACGCTGCACGAGGCCCTGCGCACCGTGACGCTGCTGATGGCGCCGCTGACGCCGTTCGTGACCGAGCGCGTGTGGCGCGACCTGGTCGTCGAGGTCGACCCGCGGGCGGCCGAGTCGGTGCACCTGGCCGCGTTCCCGGAGCCCGACGAGTCGCTGATCGACCCGGCCCTGTCGACGCAGATGGGCCTGGTCCGGCGGCTGGTCGAACTGGGCCGGGCGGCCCGCGCCGAGTCGGGCATGAAGGTGCGTCAGCCGCTGTCGCGCGCCCTGGCCTCGGCGTCCGGTTTCGACACCCTGCCCGCCGATCTGCGCGCCGAGATCGCCGCCGAGCTCAACGTGGGGGAGGTGGGCGCGGTCGCCGGTTCGTTCGTCGACACGACAGCCAAGGCCAACTTCCGTACGCTGGGCCGCCGGTTCGGCAAGAAGGTGCAGGTCGTCGCGCAGGCGATCGCGGCCGCCGACGCCGCACAGCTCAAGGACGCCCTGCGGGCCACGGGGACGGCGTCGCTGGAGGTCGACGGCGAGCAGGTCACGTTGAGCCCCGATGAGGTCGTCATCACCGAGACCCCGCGGGCGGGCTGGGCCGTGGCCTCCGACTCGGGCGCCACGGTGGCGCTCGACCTGTCGCTCACTCCCGAGCTGCGGCGGGCCGGCATCGCACGCGACGCGGTCCGGCAGATCCAGGAGGCGCGCAAGGCCAGCGGTCTGGAGGTTTCCGACCGCATCGAGCTGCGCTGGTCGGCCCAGGGCGAGACGGCACAGGCCCTCACCGAGCACGCCGCCCTGGTGGCCGACGAGGTGCTGGCCACGTCCTACGCGGAGGGCGAGCCCACCTGGCCGGGCGCCCAGCAGTTCACCGACGAGTCCATCGGCCTCACGTTCGGGCTGCGCAGGGCCTGACCGGGGCGGTGGCGCCGGCGGTTCGCCGTCGGCGCCACCGATCGCCGCGGGCCGAGTCAGTCGCAGCGGAGGAGGCCGGCCTTCTCCTTGGTCTGCAGCACGTGACGGGCGGCGTCGTCCACCCGGGAGCGGAAGGACTGATCGGATTCGGCCTTGGCGATGAGGGCGCCGGCCATCGGGGCCGCGTCGGAGGGGACGATGGTCAGCACCATGTCGCCCCCGGCGGCCACGAAGCGGGTCGCGCGCTGGGCCGGCGGCACACCGGTGACGGCCCGGGCCGCGCCCAGATCGTCAGAGATCACCAGGCCCTCGAAGCCGATCTTCTCCCGGAGCAGCCCGGTGATGATCGGCTTCGAGAAGGCGGCGACCGCGCCGGGGTCGATTTTCGGATAGCGCGCGGAGGAGATCATCACGGCGGCCGACCCGGCGTCGATGCCGGCCTTGAACGGGGCCAGGTAGGGGTCGTCGACGGTCGCGGTGTTGTCGGTCGCGCCCGTCGAGACGTCGGTGTTGACCCGTACCCGGCCCAGGCCCGGGAAGTGCTTCAAGGTGGTCAGCACCCCGGCGTCCTGTGAGGCGGGCACAACCGTACGGATGGCGGCGGCCACGCGGACCGGGTCGGAGCCGAACTCGCGGCGGAACGCCCCGATCGGCGGGTTGTCGGCGCCGATGCTCGTGGGGACGGTGTCGGCCACCGGGGCCAGGTTGAGGTTGACGCCGATGCCGGTCAGCCGGCGGGCGCTCTCACGGGTGGTGTCGCGCAGCGCCGCCGGTGATCCGGAGCCGAGCCGATGGGCCGACGGCAGCCGTGGGAAGTCGGGGCCCTTGAGGGTCTGCACGCTGCCGCCCTCCTGGTCGACGGCCACCAGCATCGGCAGCTCGGCGCGCTTCTGCAGGCCGGCGATGTCCGACTTGAGGGCGGCGGCGGTGTGTGTGCTGCGGCCGCGCAGGAACGCCCCGCCGACGTGGTAGCGCCGCAAGGTGTCACCGGCGCCACTGGGCGCGTTCACCGCAACGCCGATCATGAGCAGCTGACCGGCGCGTTCGGCCAGGTCGAGGCCTTCCAGAGTGCGGGTGACGCAATCCGGGGCCGGCGAAGGCGAGGTGGACGCTGACGCTGACGCTGACGGTGGCGCGGCCGAGGAAGGCGAAGGCGACGCGGAGGAGGGCGACGGCGTTTCCTCGGTGGAGCAGGCGCCGGACGCCAGCAGGACGGCGACCGTCAGAACGGCCAGGCTTCGCTTCATCGGCGACCACGCTAGCCAATCGGAACGTCGGCGCAACCGGACGTGCGCCGATGGTGCACAAGCCGGGGAGATCTTGTGTGGATCAGGTCCGCAGGCCGTCGAAGGCGAGCACGGTCACCGCGTCGGCGATCGACTCGGCGCTGCCGGGACGGGGCCTGTACCACTCGGTGAGGGAGTTGACCATGCCGAGGAGCAGGCGCGCCGCGGTCGGCGGGTCGATGTCGGGCCGTACGTCGCCCTCGGCCTGGGCCTGCTTGACGAGCTCGGTGACCAGGCCGTCGAACTCGCGCCGCCGGGCCAGCGCGTGCTGCTCGGCCGCCGTGTTGCCGCGCACCCGCAGCAGGACCGTCACGTACTCGAAGCGGTCGGACAGCACGATCACGCTGCGCCGGATCAGCTGCTCCAGCCGTTCCAGGGCGGAGACGTCGAGCGCGCGGACCTCGTCGGCCGCCTCGAACAGCCCGTCCAGCGCCCGGTCCATCGCCATCTGCAGCAGCTGCTCCTTGCTGGCGATGTGGTGGTAGACGCTCGATTTGGTGATGCCGAGCGCCACCGCGAGGTCGTACATGCTCGTGTAGTCGTAGCCGCGCTCGTTGAACAGCCGCACCGCGACGGCCAGCACGGCATCCTGGTCGTGACCGGGGCGTCCGCGCCGGCGGGGCGCAGCAGAAGATGCCATTGTCGCTCCCGGGGTTGATTTACCTACCGAACGGACGGTAGATAAATAGGCACGCGAGCGCAAGGGAGCGCAGGATGACCACCCCCGCCGAGTTCTTTCAGACGCATGCCGAGCTGCTCGACCAGGCCGTCCGGGCCACCACCACCCGTGACTACTGGTCGGCCTTCCCCGAGTCGCCCAGCAAGTCGGTCTACGGCGAGACCGCCGCCGGTGAGGGCGAGAGCGCCTTCCAGGCCCTGCTCGGCCGGCCGTTCCCGATCGAGGTGCCCGGCGCCGTGGGCAGCGTCGCCACCGAGCGGTCCCCGTGGGGTCCCGAGCTGGGGGTCAGCTATCCCAAGGCCGACCCGCTGGCGCTGGTCGCCGCGGCCCGCGCCGCCACCTCGGCGTGGCGCGCCGTCGGGCCGGAGGGCCGGGCCGGGGTCGCCGCCGAGATCATCAAGCGGATCAACGCGCGCAGCTTCGAGCTGGCCCACGCCGTGCAGCACACCACCGGCCAGGCCTTCGTCATGGCCTTCCAGGCCGGCGGCCCGCACGCGCAGGATCGCGCGCTCGAGGCGGTGGCCTACGCGCTGGCCGCCACCCGCAGCATCCCGGCCACCACCGAGTGGAGCAAGCCCCAGCGCGGCGGTGACCCGCTGCGGCTGAGCAAGACCAGCACGGTCGTCGGCCGCGGCGTCTCCCTCGTCATCGGCTGCACCACGTTCCCCACGTGGAACAGCTATCCCGGCCTGTTCGCCAGCCTGGTCACGGGCAACCCGGTGATCGTCAAGCCGCACCCGGGGGCCGTGCTGCCGCTCGCCATCACCGTGCAGATCTGCCGCGAGGTGCTGGCCGAGGCCGGGCAGAACCCCGACCTGGTCACCCTGGCCGCCGAGGAGCCCGGCGACGGCATCGCGGCCACGCTGGCCACCCACCCCGACGTGCGCATCGTCGACTTCACCGGCTCCAGCGAGTTCGGCAACTGGCTCGAGGCGAACGCGCGTCAGGCCGTCGTCTACACCGAGAAGGCCGGCCTCAACACGGTCGTCGTCGATTCCACCGACGACTACAAGGGACTGCTGCGCAACCTGTCCTTCTCGCTCTCGCTCTACAGCGGCCAGATGTGCACGACCCCGCAAAACATCCTGGTCCCGGCGTCCGGCATCGAGACCGACGCCGGTCACCGCAGCGTCGAGGAATTCGGGGCCGACCTGGCGGGCGCGCTCGACAAGCTGCTGGGCGACCCGGCCCGTGCGGCCGGCACGCTCGGGGCGATCGTCAACGACGGCGTGCTGGCCCGGCTGACCGAGGCCGCGGGCGCGAGCGGCGTCATCCACCCCACCACCGAGGTCGCCGGCGAGCACCCCGGGGCGACGATCCGGACGCCGGTGGTGATCAGCCTCGACGCCGCCGACGATAAGACGTACACGCGGGAGTGGTTCGGCCCGGTGTCGTTCGTGATCACCACCGAGTCGACCGAGCACAGCCTGCGCATCCTGGTCGAGACGGTCCGGGCCCACGGGGCGCTCACCGCGCTGGTCCACTCGAACCGGCCCGAAATCCTTTCCGCTGCGCGGGAGGCGGCGCTCGACGCCGGGGTGCACCTCGCCGAAAATCTCACCGGTGGGGTGTTCGTCAACCAGACCGCCGCGTTCAGCGACCTGCACGGCTCCGGGGCCAACCCGGCGGCCACGGCCTCGCTGAGTGACGACCATTTCGTCACCGGCCGGTTCTTCACCCTGCAGTCGCGTCACCACGTCTGAGCGGAAGGAACTACACGATGGCCGAGGCCTTTCTCGTCGGCGGCGTCCGCACCCCCCAGGGCAAGTACGGCGGCGCGCTCGCCGGCTTCCGTCCCGACGACCTCGCCGGGTTGGTCGTCCGCGAGGCGGTGGCCCGCGCCGGGGTGCCCGCCGACGAGATCGACGAGGTCGTGCTGGGCGCGGCGAACCAGGCGGGGGAGGACAATCGCAACGTGGCCCGCATGGCGGTGCTGCTGGCGGGCCTGCCCGACACCGTCGGTGGTTACACGGTCAACCGGCTCTGCGCGAGCGGTCTGACCGCGATCGTGTCGGCGGCCAACCAGATCCGGGCCGGCGAGGCCGACCTGATCGTGGCCGGCGGCGTCGAGTCGATGACCCGCGCGCCGTGGGTGATGCAGAAGCCGGGCACCCCGTGGGCGCGGCCTGGCGAGGTGGTCGACACGTCGCTGGGCTGGCGCTTCACCAACCCGCTGTTCAAGCAGCACGATCAGACCGCGGGCCGCGGCCCGGAGGACCGCCGCATCACGCTGAGCATGGGCGAGACCGCCGAGGAGGTGGCCGCGCTCGACGGCATCACCCGGGCCGAGAGCGACGCGTTCGCGTTGCGCAGCCACGAGCGGGCGATCGCCGCGATCGACGCCGGGCGATTCGGCGACGAGATCGTGCCGGTCGGCGACGTCAGCACCGACGAGATCCCGCGCCGCGGCTCCACGCTGGAGAAGCTGGGCGGCCTGAAGACGGTCTTCCGCAAGGACGGTGTGGTCACGGCCGGGTCGTCGTCCCCGCTCAGCGACGGCGCCGCCGCGCTGGTCGTGGCCAGCCGGGCCGCCGTCGAGCGCTACGGGCTGACCCCGCGCGCCCGGGTGGTCACCGCGGCCAGCGCCGGGGTGCCGCCGCAGCTCATGGGTCTGGGCCCGGTGCCCGCCACGCAGAAGGCACTCGACCGCGTGGGCTGGGCGGCGACCGATCTCGACGCCGTGGAGCTCAACGAGGCGTTCGCGGTGCAGTCGCTCGCGGTGATCCGCCGGCTCAAGCTGGACGAGGAGCGGGTGAACGCCGACGGCGGCGCGATCGCGCTCGGTCACCCGCTGGGCTGCTCGGGCGCGCGGCTCACGGTCACGCTGCTCGGCCGCATGGAACGGGAGAACGCCCGGCGCGGCCTGTCCACCCTGTGCGTGGGTGTCGGTCAGGGCGTCGCGATGCTGGTGGAACGGCCGTGACGACACTCGCCGTCGAGGAGTTCGACGACCGCGTGGTGGTGACGTTGCACCGGCCCGAGGCCCGCAACGCCATCAACGCGGCCATGGTCGCCGAGCTGCACGACGTGTGCGCGGCTCTGGAGGCCGAGCCCAGGCTGCTGCTGATCACCGGGGCCGGGGGCACATTCGCCGCCGGGGCCGACATCGGCGAGCTGCGTGACCGCGGCCGCGAGCAGGCACTGCAGGGCATCAACCGCGCGGTGTTCGACCGGATCGCCAAGCTGCCGCTGCCGGCGGTGGCCGCCGTCGACGGTTACGCGCTGGGCGGGGGCGCCGAGCTGGCGTACGCGTGCGATGTCCGCCTGGCCTCACCGGCGGCCGTCTTCGGCAATCCGGAGCCGGGGTTGGGCATCCTCGCCGCGGCCGGCGCGTGCTGGCGGCTGCGGGAGCTGGTCGGGGCCTCGGTCGCCAAGCAGGTGCTGCTGGCCGGGCGGCGGCTCGACGCCGACGACGCGCTGCGGTTCGGGCTGGTCGCCGAGGTTGTGCCGGCCGAGAAGCTGCTCGAGCGGGCGCATGCCGTGCTCGACCGGATGGCCCGCTCCGGCCCGCTCGCGCTGCGCCTGACCAAGCTGGTGGCCGACGGCGGCGGGCATCCGCTGACCGACGACCTGGCTCAGGCGATCCTCTTCGAGTCCGACGACAAGCGCGCCCGGATGGACGCCTTCCTGGCGGGTGGCCGGTCGTGACCGCCACCGTGCCGAAGCTCGTCGCCGTGGTCGGGGGCGGACGGATGGGGGCCGGGATAGCCCAGGTCTTCGCCGTCGCCGGGTCGGTGGTGAGCCTGGTCGAACGCGACCCGGCGGCCGCCGCGGCGGCCCGTGACCGGGTGGCCATGGGCCTGCTGCGGGCAACCGAGAAGGGCGTGCTCGACGAGTCGTCCGACGCCGTCCTGGAACGGTTGCGGCTCGTCGACGACGTGAGCGGCCTGAGCCCCGACACCGATCTGGTGGTGGAGGCCGTCCCCGAGGACGCTGCGCTCAAGATCCAGGTGCTGGCCGCGGCCGAACAAGCGGCCGGCGAGCAGACGGTGCTGGCCAGCAACACCAGTTCGCTGTCGATCACCGGGCTGGCCGGCGGGCTGCGCCGGCCGGAGCGGTTCCTGGGCCTGCACTTCTTCAACCCGGTGCCCGCCAGCAAGCTCGTCGAGATCGTGACCAGCTCGCTGACCAGCGATCAGGCGCGTGATGCGGCCCGCTCGTGGGTGGCCGGGCTGGGCAAGAGCGAGGTCGTGGTCCGGGATTCGCCGGGCTTCGCCACCAGCCGCCTCGGGGTGCTGCTCGGGCTCGAGGCCATCCGCATGCTCGAAGAGGGCGTGGCCGACCCGGCGGCGATCGACCGGGCGATGGAACTGGGCTACCGGCACCCGATGGGCCCGCTGCGCTCCACCGATCTGGTCGGGCTCGACGTGCGCCTGGCCATCGCCGAGCACCTGCACCGCGAGCTGGGGGAGCGCTTCGCCCCGCCGCGGCTGCTGCGCGACAAGGTGGCCCGCGGCGAACTGGGCCGCAAGGCCGGACAGGGCTTCTACACCTGGGAGGTGTCATGAGCGAGCAGGTCTTCGCCGACACGATCGAGAAGGATCAACGGATCGAGCCCCGCGACTGGATGCCTGACAAGTATCGCGCGACGATGATCCGGCAGATCGCTCAGCACGCCCACTCCGAGATCATCGGGATGCAGCCCGAGGGCGCCTGGATCACCCGGGCCCCGTCGTTGCGGCGCAAGGCGATCCTGCTGGCCAAGGTGCAGGACGAGGCCGGCCACGGGCTCTACCTGTATTCGGCGGCCGAGACGCTGGGGGCCGACCGGGGCGACCTGACCCGCCGGCTCATCGAGGGCCGGCAGAAGTACTCGTCGATCTTCAACTACCCGACGCTGACGTTCGCCGACGTCGGGGTGATCGGCTGGCTCGTCGACGGCGCCGCCATCTGCAACCAGGTGCCGCTCTGCCGCAGCTCGTACGGGCCGTACGCGCGGGCCATGATCCGGATCTGCAAGGAGGAGTCGTTCCATCAGCGGCAGGGCTACGAGCTGCTGATGACGATGATGCGCGGCACCGAGGCGCAGCGCGCGATGGTGCAGGACGCGGTCGACCGCTGGTGGTGGCCGTCCCTGATGATGTTCGGCCCGCCCGACGGCGACTCGCCGAACACAGCCCAGTCGATGGCCTGGAAGATCAAGCGGCACACCAACGACGAGCTCCGGCAGCGGTTCGTCGACATGAGCGTGCCCCAGGCCGAGGCGCTCGGCGTGCGGCTGCCCGACGACGACCTTCGCTGGAACGCCGACCGGGAGCACTACGACTTCGGCGCCATCGACTGGTCCGAGCTCAAGCGGGTGATCTCGGGTGACGGGCCGATGAACGCCGAGCGGATCGCCCACCGGCGCCGGGCCGACGAGGAGGGCGCCTGGGTCCGCGAGGCAGCAGCAGCCCACGCGGCGAAAAAGCGGGAGGCCGCGGCAAAAAAGCGCGAGGCCACGGCGGAGAAACGCGAGACCGCGGCGAATGAGCGCGAAGCCGAGGCGGCTCCCGCCGGCGAAGAGGCGAAGCAGCGGGAGGCGCGCGCATGAGCGGCGAGATCCGGCACGAGTGGCCACTGTTCGAGGTGTTCGTGCGAGCCAAGCGCGGCCTCAACCACGTGCACGTGGGCTCGTTGCGGGCCGCCGACCACGAGATGGCGCTGCACCACGCGCGCGACCTCTACACGCGGCGCAACGAAGGCGTGAGCATCTGGGTGGTGCGCTCCGACGATGTGGTGGCCTCCGGCCCCGACGAGAAGGATGCGTTCTTCGCGCCCAGCGGTGACAAGGTCTACCGCCACCCGACGTATTACGCCATTCCCGACTCGGTCCCGCACATCTGAGGCCGCCATGTCCTTCGACGACGCCTACCAGGCCCTCACCGATCACGACGACGACGCGCGCTGGGCGTACGGGACGGGTTTCGCCGACCCGCTGGCCGGGGTACCGACCGCCCTGCCCGAGGGTGTGGCCCCGCCTGACCTGGCCGCGTACTGCCTGATGCTCGGCGACGACGCGCTGATCATGTCGCACCGTCTGCAGCAGTGGGTGACCCGCGCCCCCGAACTCGAGGACGAGATGGCGATCGCCAACATCGCGCTCGACCTGCTCGGCCAGGCCCGCCTGCTGCTGACCCGCGCGGCCGAGGCCGAGGGAGCCGGGCGCGACGAGGACGCCCTGGCCTATCTGCGCGAACCACCGGAGTTCCGCCACGTGCGGTTCGCCGAGGCCGCCAGTGCCGACTTCGCGCAGCTGGTGGCCCGGCTGCTCGTGTTCGCGACGTGGCGGCTGGCCCTGCTCGACCGGCTGGCCACACACCGCGACCCGGTGCTGGCGGCGATCGGGGCCAAGGGCGTCAAGGAGGTCGCCTACCACCGCGACTACGCGGCCGGCTGGGTCGTGCGTCTGGGCGACGGCACCGAGGTGTCGCACCGGCGCATGCAGACGGCGGTCGACGCGGTGTGGCCGCTGATGGGCGAGCTGTTCGCCGCGCACGAGGTCGAGCTGCGCGTGGGCGTCGACCCCGCGTCGCTGCGGGAGGAGTGCGACGCCGTCTTCGCCGAGGTCCTGCGCGCGGCGACACTCCGGCCCGGCCCGGAGCGGCCGGAATCGGAGACCGCGGGCCGCGACGGTGAGCACGGCGACGAGCTGACCGACATCCTCGGCGAGCTGCAAAGCCTGGCCCGCGCCACCCCCGGCGGTGTGTGGTGATCAGCGCGGCCGAGGTGGCGGCGACGGTCACCGACCCCGAGCTGCCCTTCCTCACGCTGGCCGACCTGGGCATCCTGCGCGAGGTGCGGGAGACCGGCGACGGCGTCGAGGTCACCATCACCCCCACGTATTCGGGCTGCCCGGCCATGGCGGCGATCGAGTCCGACCTGCGCCGCGCGCTGCACCGGGCCGGGTTCGAGCGCGCAAGCGTGCGGACCTCGCTCGCCCCGCCCTGGACCACCGACTGGATCTCGGCCGCGGGCCGGGCCAAGCTGGCCGCGGCCGGCATCGCCCCGCCCGGACCCGCGCCCCGGCGAACGACCGGGCCGGTGCCGCTGACCCTCGGCGTCCGGGACGAGCCGGTCGCCTGCCCGCGCTGCGGCGAGCCGGGCACCGAGCGGCTGGCCGCGTTCGGCGCCACCGCCTGCCGTGAGCTGCGGCGCTGCCCGGCCTGCCGGGAGCCTTTCGAGCACGTGAAGGAGATCTGACGTGCGGGACTTCCACGCGCTGCGGGTCGCCGAGGTCGAGCGGCTCTGCCCCGACGCCGTCGCGGTGACCTTCGACGTCCCCGGCGACCTGGCCGGCCTCTACGCGTTCCGGCCCGGCCAGTCGCTCACCGTGCGGCGGCCCGGCGACGACCGGGACGAGCGGCGGTCCTATTCGATCTGCGCCCCGGCCGGCGACCGCCCGCGCATCGGCGTCCGCGAGGTGCCCGGCGGCCTGGTCTCGGGGTGGCTCGTGCACGACGTGCGGGTCGGCGACGAGGTCGAGGTGGCCCCACCCTCGGGCACGTTCACGCCCGACGTCGAGGCAGGCGGCCGGCACGTGATGATCGCGGCGGGCTCCGGCATCACCCCCGTGTTGTCGATCGCCACCTCGCTGCTGCGCAACCCGGCCGCCCAGATCGCCGTGCTCTACGGCAACCGCCGGGCCGACACGGTGATGTTCGCCGAGGAGCTGGCCGACCTGAAGGACCGGCACCCGTCCCGGCTCGAGCTGGTGCACCTGCTGTCCCGCGAGGCGCGCGAGGTCGACCTGCTCAGCGGCCGGCTCGACGGCCCCAAGCTGCGCGCCCTGCTGCCGGTGCTGCTCGACGTGCCCGCCGTCGACCACTGGTGGATCTGCGGCCCGTACGGGATGGTCGTCGACGCCACCGAGGTGCTGGCGGAGGCCGGGGTCGCGCCGGAGCGGATCCACCGCGAGCTTTTCTGGGTGGACGAGGCGCCGCCGGAACCCGTACGGGACGACCCGGGAACTCACGAGGGCAGCGAGGTCACGGTGCTGCTCGACGGCCGCTCGACGACCGTCACGGTGGCGAAGAGCGACACCGTGCTCGACGGCGCCCAGCGCAGCCGCCCCGATCTGCCGTTCGCCTGCAAGGGCGGGGTCTGCGGCACGTGCCGGGCCCGGGTGGTGGAGGGCGAAGTGGCGATGCGGCGCAACTTCGCGCTGGAGCGGGCCGAGGTCGACGCCGGGTTCGTGCTGACCTGCCAGTCCACCCCGCTGACGGAGAAGGTGACGGTGAGTTTCGACGACTGACAGCAGTTAGAGGACTTTGGTGACGCCTTCCCCGGCGATGCGCGCGTCCAGACGGGACGGGTCGAGGTTGGCGCAGAGCACGATCGACGCGCCCACCGACAACGGGCCGAGCAACCAGATCAGTGGTTGCTCCTGGACGGCTGTGTCGATCAGCACCCGGTCGCCCGCGCGGATGCCGTTGCGCTCGGCGACCCCGGCCGCCGCCTGCGCGTATTCGCGATAGGTGGTGCCGTCGGCGACCGCGGGCAGATGCTCCTGGATCTCGTGCCGGGGCGGGTGCACACCCAGGTGGGGCCGCAACGAGCTGATGTAGTCGCGATAGCCGTCCGGCACGTCGCCGGTCGCCTCGCCGTGCGGGGCCAGGCCGAGCACGAACTGGTGCCGTCCGGCGGGCACCTCGTCGAGCCAGTGGCCGACGCGGCGGCGTTCCACGAATGTGACGTCGAGCGGGTCACCCGCGGGGGTGAGGCCGGCGGTCGCCCAGCCACGGATCGACAGCTTCAGGCCGGCCGACCACGCGCCGAGCAGCACGGCCGCGGTCTGCCAGTGCGGCGGCAGCAGCACCGCCGCGGTGTCGCCGGGGCCCAGCCCGCCTTCGGTGAGCAGCGCGGACGTGGCCGCCGCCCAGCCACCGAGCTCACCCGCGGTGAGGCCGAAACGCTCACCGGACCTGTCGTCGTAGTAGGTGAGAAGGTCACCGGCCGTCATCGGGCCAAGGCTACGCCGCCAGAAAGAACCGTCGCTGCGCGGCGTAACGCGTCAACAGGTGGACCGTGCGGGGCCCGGCGACGCCGTCCTCGACGAGGCCGGTGCGCGCCTGGAAGACCCGTACGGCCTCGGTCAGCTCCTCCTCGGACGGGCCGGGCAGCATGTCGAGCTCGGCGAGCAACTCGCGCACACACTCGGGGTCGGGCGGCGGGGGCGTGCCCAGGCCGATCACGCCGCCGACCGCGGTGCCGACCACTGAGAGCAATCCTCGTGCGGACATCTCGTGCCTCCTGCTGGTTTTGGGGGGTGTCTCCAGCATCGGGCGGCGGACTGTGAACGACATCGGACCGGCGTCTCGGAACGCTGAGCCCCGATCCGACTTTCGGCTGACCCCGCTCTGTGGCTCAGGGCAGGCCCAACGCGCGGCTCAGGCCGGGCTCAGGCCGGGCTCGTCGTGCGGCTCAGACAAGGCCCGGGTCGGGTTCGTCGCGCGGTTCAGGTCGGGCAGGCGGCGGTCCGGGCCAGCCTCAGCACCGTCCGGGCATCGGTGGCCGCCAATCCCTGGTCGGTCATGGCGGTCACCATCGCGGCATTCTTGCGTCCCCGCTTCAGCTCGGCACACGTCTGCTCGCCGAGCGCCGCGATCTCCTCGTCGCGCCGATCGATCACGACCTCGGGCAGACGCTCCCGCACGGCTGCGACGAATCGGGTCATGTCCCGCTGCGGAGGCCGGGTCGTGGTCCGGGTGGGTGCCTTCGCTTGCGGTTCCTCCTCCCGTACGGCGGGAGCCGGCGAAACCCGTACGGCAGCCACCGGTGACGACGGCGTGGCGGCGTCGGGCGACGGTCCCTGCGGCGCCGGGGCCAGCGGGGCGGTCGGCGCCGGGTCGGAGCAGGCGGTCAGCGTCCCGAGCAGGGCCACGACGACCAGGGGCGCGGAGAAAACGGGCCAAATACGCACGCGACGACCGTAGGCGCGCGGCCCCGGCCGATGCCCCGGCGCGCCCACCGTCGGGTGGCGACCCGACCCGGAAGGGTGATCCGCCGCATACAGCGAACCCACAGACGACTCACCGGTTGCCGACAAGGTACGGGGTCACTGTTGACTCATCAGCCGATGAAGTGAGGCGTCGCCATGACCGACCTGATGACCCGACCCCAGCACGACGACTATGTGACGCCGCCCCCGCCGCTCGGGCCCCCGTTCGTGCCGACTCCTCCGCCCGAGGACCGTCGCTGGCCGCGCCGCCTGGCCGGTGGGGCCGCAGTGCTCGCGTTGATCGGCGCGGGCGGCACCGCCGGGGGAGTGGCCGCCGAGCGCTACCTGATCGACCACCCCACCACGGCCGCCACCGCCTCGACCGCGGCCACGTCGGCCACCGTCACTGAGGGCGACGACCTGGCCGCGGTGGTCAAGCAAGTGCAGCCGAGCGTGGTTACCGTGCTCGTCGACGGCAACCGCTCCTCGTCGCTCGGCTCCGGCGTGGTGATCAGCTCCGACGGCCTGGTGCTGACCAACAATCACGTCATCGAGAGCGACGGCACCGTGAGCGTGCGCCTGTCGACCGGCCAGACCGTGCCGGCCCGCGTGGTGGCCACCGACACCACCCACGACCTGGCCCTGGTGCAGGCGACCGGGCTGTCCGGCCTGACTCCCGTCACATTCGGCACCGACGACAGCGTCGCTGTGGGTGACACCGTCCTGGCCTTCGGGGCGCCGCTCGGCCTGGAGAACACGGTCACCTCGGGCATCGTCTCGGCGCTGGACCGCAGCATCAGCACAGCCACCGAGTCGGCCACCGGTTCCGGCAGCGAGAAGCTGACCGGGCTGCTGCAGACCGACGCGGCCATCAACCAGGGCAACTCGGGCGGGGCGCTGGTCGACCTGTCCGGCCACGTGGTCGGCATCAACGTGGCCATCGCCACCGCGAGCGATTCGTCGACGGGCAGCATCGGCGTCGGATTCGCCATCCCCGCCGACACCGTCACCGCGGCCGTCAAGCAGATGCGATCCCAGATCAACTGACCGTACGGGTCTGCCGCCCGCGGCTCCGGGGCCGTACCGTGCGGTCGTGACTTCAGCCACCACCCCTCCGACCGCCCGGCCCACTGTGGTCACCGTCGCCTTCTGGCTGCAGGTCTCCCTGGTCGCGGCCCTCCTGCTCGTCGTGGCGGCGTCGACAGCCGACGCGATCCACCACAACGGGCTGATCGACGAGGCGGTCCGCACGACCAGCACACCCGACACGACGGCGATCAGCTGGGAGCGCGAGGACACCATCGCGAGCCTGCTGTTCGTCGCCGTGCCGATGTTCGTGCTGGCCGTCTGGCTCGGCGTCAGCGCGCTCCTCGTGCGCCGCGGCAGCAACATCGGCCGCGTGCTGACCTGGGTCGGCGTCGGCGGCCCGGCGCTGTTCGTGCTGCTGTCCTGCCTGCTGGGCACGCTCGGCATCCTGACCTTCGCGATGATCGCGATACCGTTCGAGGACCCGTCGGTCTACGAGGACGACCCCGGCCTCGCCGACCCCGGCGACGTGGCCTTCACCGAGGGCGTCTACCTCGACGGCGGCGGCTGGTCCCTGGCCTACGACATCATCACCGCCGTCGGCTTCATGCTGGCGCTGCTGCTGGCGGTGGCCGTGGCGGTCCTGCTCCTGACGCGTCCGGCCGCCCGCTACTTCCGCCGCGACGAGCCGGAGCGCCGCCCGCCGATGCCGTTTCTCCCGTACGGCACCACGCCCGCCCCATACGCGGCCGGCCCATACGCCGCTCCGGCCGCCCCGTACGCCGCCGCGCCCGCCCCGTACGCCGCCGCGCCCGGCCCGTACGGCGCCGCGCCCGGCCCGTACGGCGCCGCGCCCGGCCCGTACGGCGCCGCGCCCGGCTCGTACTATCCAGCGCCCGGGCCGTTCGTCCCGCCGCCCGGCCCCGTGTACCCGTACCCGCCGGCTCCCGCCGACTGGGGCGCGCCGCCGTTCCCACCGTCCGCCCCGTTCACGCCGGCCGGGCAACCCACGTCGCCCGATGCGGCCCCGCCCGCCGGATCGCTCACTTCTCCCGATGCGGCCCCGCCTGCTGGATCGCTCGCGTCTCCCGACGAGGCTCCGCCCGCGGGATCGCTCGCGTCTTCCGACGAGGCTCCGCCTGCGGGATCGCTCGCCTCTTCCGACGAGGCTCCGCCCGCCGGCACGGCTCCCGGCGTTTCGTCCGAGACCCCGTCCGACCGTGGCAACCCGCCCGACCCGACCCCGGGCCCGCCGGGGCAGTAAGGGCCGCCCCCTGCGTCTGCCGGGGGCGGGTGAGGGTTGCTTTCTGCGTCTGCCGGGGGCGGGTGAGGGTTGCTTTCTGCGTCTGCCGGGGGCGGGTGAGGGTTGCTTTCCGCGTCTGCCGGGGGCGGGTGAGGTTGCTCTCCGCGTCTGCCGGGGGCGGGTGAGGGCTGCCCTCTGCGTCTGCAGGGGCCCTCTGTGTCTGCCGGGGCGGTAAGGGCTGCGCTCTGGGTCTGCCGGAGCGGTGAGGGTCGCCCCGGGAGCGAAGTGCGACTTCGCTCCCGGTGAGGCAGCGGCCGGACCTCAGCCCGCCAGGTGCCCCCAGCGGTCCTCCAGCTCGGCCCACGTGCCCTGATCCTCGACCTTGCCCGCGATCAGCACGACCACCCGGTCGGCCTGGCTCAGCGCCGCCCGTTTGGAGGTCGAGCCGACCACCGTGACGCCGTGTTCGCGCAGGGCGCGCCACAGTTCCAGCTCGGTCGTCACGTCGAGCGCGGAGGAGACGTCGTCGGCGATCAGCAACTCCGTCCGCGGGGCCAGCGCGCGGGCCAGCGCGAGCCGCTGCAGCTGGCCGCCCGACAATCGCGTGCCCTTGTGCCCGATGAGCAGCTGCAGGCCGCCCCCGGCCGCTTTCAGGTCGTGCTCGAGCTGGGCCGTCGACACCGCGTCGGCCGCGTCCACCTCGTGCCCGAGCTGGATGTTGTCGGCCACCGTGCCTGACAGCACCCGCGGCAGCTGGGCCACGTAGCCCACCTGGTTGGGCCGCAGGAAGACCTCCGGCTCGTCGACTGCCTGGCCGTTCCAGCGCAGCTCGCCTGCGTGGTGCACGATGCCGGCCAGCGCCCGCAGCAGCGACGACTTGCCCGCGCCGACCGGCCCGACCACCAGCACGAGCTGGCCGCGTTCGACGGTCAGGTCGACGTCCTGCGCGCCGACCGTGCCGTTTTCGTGCACCGCGCTGAAGCGGCGCAGCTCCAGCGTGCGCAGCGGGTTGCGCGGCGCGGTCGGGGGCGCGGGCGCCGTGCCGGCCGAGAGGTCGACCCCGGAGATGTCGGACGAGTAATCCGACACGCCGGTCATCGCGACCGTGCGGCGGGTCCACACCCGGGCCGACGGCAGCTGGCTGACCAGCGACGCCGTCGTCCAGGCGAACCAGCGCGCGGCGCCCAGTGTCGCCACCGCGATGAGGGTGGCCGCGGCCGACAGCGACCCGTTCAGATACATCCCCCACGCGGCGATCGGCAGCAGGCCGCTGGCGATCGACGGCGTCGAGCGCGCCCACACCTGGATGGCGATCTCGCGGCGTTGCAGCTCGCTGCGGGTGCCGTCGAGCCGGGCCAGGTGGGTCAGCACCGGCTCGGTCGCGCCGGCCAGCTTGACCGTGCGCGCCGCCGACAGCGACGACACCAGGGCCGTGGCGAAGGCCGCGCGGGCGGCCACCGTACGGCGGGCGGCTTTTTCCAGCCGGGGACCGAAGAGTGTCGCCGCGAGCCCGGACACCACCATCGTGCCGAGGAAGAACAGTGCCGGCACGATCGAGCCGGACGCCCACGTCATCGCGACGATCATCACCAGGCTGGTCGCGTTGTCGATCAGGTTGTCGGCCAGCATGACCACGCGTTCGGTGTCGCCGCCCTGGGCCACGACCTCGGCCGGCGTGTGCTTGCTGATCCGGCGCGGGCCGATCTGGCCGTGCACCAGGCGCATGCTGATCCGCAGCATCTGCCGGACCCACCATTCGGGAAACCAGGCGCCCGTGTAGTAGAGCGTCGGGATCGCCAGCAGCAGGCCGGCCGCGATGCCGATGGCCGGATAGAGCGGGTCGCCCAGGCCGTCGACGACGTTGGCCCAGAGCAGCGGCAGGATCGCGCCGTCCAGGCCGAGCAGCACCAGCACGACGAACAGCGAGACCGCGCCCAGCCCGTACCGCTTGTCGTTGAGGGCCAGCCGGACGATCTCGCGCATCGTGCGCGCGGGCGGCTGTTCGGGCAGCGGCGGCGGGTCGACCGGGGGCAGCTTGTTGGCCAGCGCCTCCGCACCCAGTTCGATCTGGGCGGCCTTGTCCCAGTCGCGCTCCTCCTCGACGAGCACCCCGCCGTGGCCCGACGTCGCCGCCGGGACGGAGAGGGCGCTGCTCGCCATCAGCTCGGCGAACCGCCGCGACTCGCGCAGCGGGCCCGACTCGAGCACCTCACCGTCGGCCAGCACGACCACCTCGTCGCAGCGCTGCACCGACGACAGCCGGTGGGCGACGATCACGCCGATCCGCCCGGCCAGCAGGCGATCGGTCGCGCGCTGGACCCACGACTCGGTGACCGGGTCCATCCGCGCGGTGGCCTCGTCGAGGATCACCACGTGCGGGTCGCGGACCAGGATGCGTGCGAACGCGACCAGCTGTTCCTGTCCGGCCGACAGCTTGTAGCCGCCCTCGCCGAGCTTGGTGTCGATGCCGTCGGGCAGGCTCGTCGCCCACGGGCTCAGGCCCAGCTCGTCGAGCGCGCCCTGCGCTTTGGGCAGCAGCTCGGGGTCGAACAGCGCGATGTTCTCGGCCAGGGTGCCGGAGAGGATCTCCGTACGCTGGGGGACGATCGCCGTCCAGCGGCGCAGACCCTCCACGGCCAGGTCGTTGAGGTCGGTGCCGCCCAGGAACACCGTGCCCCGCGGCACGTCGACCGCGCGGGTCAGCACCTTGGCCAGCGTCGACTTGCCCGAGCCGGTGCGGCCGATCAACGCGTAGGACCGGCCGCGGGCGAAGGTCAGGTTGACGTCCTTGAGCGCGGGCGGGCGTCCGCTGTCGGACTCGCCGTAACGGAAGGTGAGGTCGCGGACGACGAGGTCGCCGTCGACCGGCGGGCGGCCCTCGGTCGGCTCCTGCGGCACGTCCTGCAGCAGCTGCACGCGGCTCCAGGCGCCGAGCGCGTTCTGCAGCTCCGGCACCATGCGGGTGACGTGCTCGAGGGTGCCGCCGAAGCCGAGCGCGAGCAGCCACACCGCGGTCAGGCGGGCGCCGTCGATCTGACCCGCGACCAGGGCCCAGGCGCCGAAGACCACCAGAACCGCGATGAGCGTACGGGTGATGGCGCCCGCGCCCATCGTGATGCGGGCCGAGGAGTGCCAGACGAGACGCCCGCGCCGCAGCACCTCGGCCGCCCGCTGGGCGTAGAGCCGGCGCACGTACGGCGCGGCGAGGCTGGTGCGTACGTCGTCCTGCCCGTGGATCGACTCCTCCATCACGGCGGCCAGGTCGGACCAGGCCTCCTCCTCGGCGATGCGGCGCGGGGAGATGCGCTGGATGGGCTTGTTCATCGTGACGTAGAGCAGGACCGACACGATCACCATGCCGACGCCTGCGGGCCACCACACGAAGAAGGCCGTCACGATCGAGAAGACCGCGACGGCCACCGACTGGGCGATCCGCACCCCGCTGCCGCGCAGCTGGGCGCCGACCTCGTAGACGTCGGCGTCGATCCGGTCGAGCAGCTCGCCGACCGGAGTGTTCTCGAGCGTGGGCAGGTCCTGCCCGAAGGCGACCCGGTTGAGGCCGCGGCGGATCCTGGCGGCCCAGTCGGCGGTCAGCCGCGCGGCGACCAGGCCGACGAACACGTCGCTGAGCACGGAGGCCACCAGCGCGGCGGCGAGCACCCCGAACAGCGGCATGGACCGGTTGACCAGCACCTGACCCGACAGAGCCAGCGCGCCCGCCGATCCCGCTGCACCGAGCAGGATGAGGACCGCCGCGAGGGCCGAACGGCTCCTCGAGGTGGCCCACAGATCGCGAAGCAGACGCATCGACGTAGTCCTCTGGTTGAGCGGGGAGGGGGGTCCCACCATCCTCTGTCGTGGGCAGGAGGTCTTCAACGGAATTACGTGGCTCACCGGCATGGCGCCTGTCACCATCGACGGCTGTGCGAGATCTTCCTGACCCCGTACGGGCCAAGGCCGTGAACGCCGGCGCCCAGCAGTGGCTGGCGGGACTGCCGGCACTGGTGGCCGAGCTCGCCGAGCGCTGGGCCTTCACGGTGGGCGAGGCCTTCCCGGACGGCACCGAGGCGTATGTGGCGGCGGTGACGCGCCACGACGGCACCCCCGCGGTGCTGAAGCTGCTGGTTCCCCGCCCCGGCGCCGCGGCCCGCCACGAGATCACCGTGCTGCGCCTGACCGCCGGTGCCGGATGTGCCCGGCTCCTCGCGCACGACGAGGCCCGCGGCGCGCTGCTGCTGGAACGTCTGGGCCCCGCCCTGTCGGACCTGGCCCTGCCCCAGCCCGACCGCCTGACCATCCTCACCGACCTGGCCACCACGGTCTGGCGGGCCACCCCGGACCGCCGTGCGGCCGCGTCGCCCGCGTCGGTTCTGCCCTCCGGCGCCGGCAGGGCCGAGCGGATGGCCGCCACCATCACGCGCCGGTGGGAGGAGCTGGGCCGCCCGTGCAGCCGGGCGGCCGTCGATCACGCGATGGCGGCAGCCGAGAGCCGGCGCCGCGCCCACGACCCGGCCCGGGCGGTGCTCAACCACGGCGACGTGCACCAGTGGAACGCGCTGCGCGCGGGCGCGGGTTTCAAGCTGGTCGACCCCGACGGGATCTGGGCCGAACCCGAATGCGACCTGGGCGTGCTGATGCGCGAGGACCCGATCGAGCTGATGGCCGGCGACCCGTGGGACCGTGCGCATCGGCTGGCCGCCCGCACGGGCACCGACCCCGTCGCGATCTGGGAGTGGGGCGTGGCCGACCGGGTCAGCACGGGTCTGGTGCTGACCGCCGTCGGTCTGCAGCCGGTCGCCGCGCAGATGCTCGCCGCGGCCGACGCGATCGCGTCAGGCGGATCGTAGGGTCAGCAGGGTGATCTCGCTGGGGGCGAAGATCCGGAAGGGCGGCCCCCAGAAGCCCGTGCCCCGGCTGGTGTAGAGCTGGGTGCGTTCCGAGTGCCGGGAGAGGCCCTGCAGCACCGGCTGGTCGAGCCGCACGAGGTAGTGGAAGGGCCACATCTGGCCGCCGTGGGTGTGGCCGGAGATCTGCAGGTCGACGCCGTGGGCGACGGCGCCCTGGATCTGCTGCGGCTGGTGGGCCAGCAGCAGGACGGGCAGGGCCGGGTCGGCGCCGGACAGGGCGGCCTCGTGGTCGGTGTGGTGGCCGGGCACGCCGGAGCCGGCCGCGGTGCGGTCGTCGACGCCCGCGATCACCAGGGAGTCGCCGCCGCGGGTGACGACCACGTGGCGGTTGTGCAGGGCTTCCCAGCCCAGCGCGGCCATGTGTTCGACCCAGCGCTGGGCGCCGCTGAAGTATTCGTGGTTGCCGGTCACGTAGACCCGGGCCATCGACGCCCGGATGTCGGCCAGCGGGGCGGCCTGGCTGCGGCGCTGGGCCACTTCGCCGTCGGCGATGTCGCCGGTGTGGGCGACCACGTCGGCGTCGAGCGTGTTGACCACCTCGGTGACCCCGCGGGACCAGCGGGAGCGTTCGATCGGGCCGTAGTGGGTGTCGGTCAGCAGCACCAGCCGCAGCCCGTCGAGGCCCGCGCCCAGCCGGGGCAGCACCACCTCCACCCGGCGCACCCGCGGCACCCGCCGGGCCTCCACGGTGCCCCACCCGAGCAGCACCAGCGAGATCACCAGAACCGCCGCGGTGGCGACGCGGGAGCGGGCCGGGGCGTCGACGCCGGCGATCGTCAGGACCAGGACGAGCAGCTGGCCGATGATCGACCAGACGAACAGGACCCAGATCACGCCCAGCGTCGTGTCGGCCACGACCGACGGGCCGTCGCGGTGCCGCGGGCCGTGGCCCAGGAACATCAGGACCGGGAACGACACCAGGGCGACCGCGAAGACGATCGTGCCGGTCACGAAGACACCGGTGGGCCAGTCGTTTCCGGCGCCGACGAGCGTCCACCAGGGCACGCCGAACAGCAGCAGCAGAACCCCGGTGATGGTCAGCGCGAACCGGATCGCGCGCCCGGGCCGGCGACGACGCGGCTCGGTCTCGACTGCTTCACCCACAGACACGCGTTGAACTATGACACCTCACGCGGGCGGGTTGCCGACCCTGTGGACAAGTTCGGCCGGCACGATCAGGTCGGCCCGGTCCCGGGTGGCCGCGATCCGCACGGCGTTGCGCTCGTCGGTGCCGGTGGCCCACGCTATCGCCGTCGTCTCGTCCTTGCCGAAGCGCACGTGCCGCTCGATCAGCCGGCGCAGGCGTTCCGGCTGATCCAGGTCCGCGTACCAGACCTCGGCGAACAGCTGCCGCAGCGGTCGCCACGGGCCGTCGTCGAGCAGCAGGTAGTTGCCCTCGCTGACGATCAGGCGGGCGTCGCGGAAGATCGGCAGGGCGCCGGCGATCGGCTGCTCGATGACGCGCTCGAACCCGGGGGCGTAAATGATCTCGTCCTCGTCGGCCAGCAGCCGTCGCAGCAGGGCCGCGTAGCCGAGCGGGTCGAACGTGTCGGGCGCACCCTTGCTGTCCCGGCGGCCCAGCCGCACCAGCTCGGCGTCGGCCAGGTGGAAACCGTCCATCGGCACGTGCGCGACCCAGGCGCCCGCGGCCAGCCCGTCCGGCGGCGCGGGGGCCAGCGCGGCCACCAGTTCCTCGGCCAGCGTGGTCTTGCCGGCGGCGGGCGGCCCGGCGATGCCGAGGACCGCCCGCCGGCCACCGGAGACCAGGCCGCGGGCCCGCTCCACCAGCGCGTCGAACGTGAGCGTCATGGCGATCACGGTAACCGGTCGGATCGACGACTCAGGGGTCCCATCGGCGGCGCCGAAGCCCTATACCGGTTGCGGGGAAGCAACGGGGGATCTGCACATGATCATGGGGGCGGTGGTGGCTGCCGTGCTGGCGGCCACGCTGGTGAGCGCACCGGTCGAGCCGGTCGGGCCGGGCTTCGCGGCGGGGCCGTTCGACTCCGCGGTGGATCGGCGGGGCCGGGTCTACGTGACCGAGGGGGACGCGTTGATCCGGCTCATGCCGCGGGGCCGCCGCACGACGGTGGCCGAGTTCCCGAGCCGTGTCGTGCCGGCGCCCGGGCGCCTGCCCGACGGCACGCCGCGGGGTGGGCCGGTGCGGATGCCGCCGGTGCCGAGCGCGGTCGCGATGGGGCCGGACGGCGCCTTCTACGTGGGCGAGCTGACCGGTTTCCCGTTCCCGCCGGGCCGGGCGCGGGTGTGGCGGGTCGTGCCGGGCCGGCCGCCGGAGGTGTACGCGGGCGGGTTCACCGCCGTGGTCGACCTCGACTGGGGGCCGGGCGGGCTCTACGTGCTCGAGCTGGCCCGGCACGGCCTGCTCAGCGGCGACCGCACCGGGGCGCTGCTGCGTGTCGAGGGCAGTGGCCGGCGCGCGACGATCGCCTCGGACGGGCTGGCCGCGCCGTCGGGCCTGACCATCCGCAACGGCGTGGCCTACGTGACGACGTGCGCGGACTGCCCGGGCGAGGGCACGGTGCGCAGCTTCCCGCTAGCCAAGCCCTAGACCGAGCCGCAGCCCGGCCACCCCGGCCGGGGAGAGCGGGCGCTTCGTGGCCCGGGACAACTCCTCCCGTACGGCGGGGGGAAGCTCGTCGGCCAGGGAGCGCAGGCGCGGGTAGAGGTCGAGCACGTCGCGGTGGGTCAGCGCGCCGACGCCGATGAGCAGGCCGTTGACCGCGCCCGGGGTGTGCACCAGTTCGGCGCAGAGCTCGCGGCGCCAACGCGGGTCGTCGACCCGGTTGGCGAACTCGCGGGCGATCCGGTTGCCGGCCGGTGAGGGCTCCTCGGGGGCGGCGTGCCGGCCGGCGCGGGCCGGCACCGGGGCCAGGCGGCAGGCGATGCCGAGCAGGCGGGCCAGCTCGGGCACGGTGAGCACGTCGAGCCCGGCCGCACAGGTCTCACAGAGCCGGTAGTAGGTCGCCGCGTGCACGAGGGTGGCTGGGCGCGGGCAGTCGCCCAGCGGGCCGCACAGCCGGTCGAGGATGATCTCGGCCAGGGTGCCCTCGTGGTCGAAGCGGCCCACCCCGAAATAGGCGGCGGGGGCGCTGCGATATCGGGTGAGCGCGGTCCGGGCGCTGGCGTAACCATCGGAAGCCACGCTTATGCGAGGAATGCCGCTCTCGGCCTGCATCTGGATCAATCGGAACATATCCCGTCGCCCCCGGGTGGTGAAGGACCGTCGTCGACCGGGGGTACGGGCCAGGCGATCGTGCGGTTCACTCGTCATGGGTGCCGGTGGAGAAAATCTGCCGGTCCCGCGGCCCGGTGAGCCGGAACGCGTCGAACGTGACCGCATGCAGGGCATAGATCGCAGCCGAGATGACCACGAACATGGCGGCCAGCACGGCGGTCAGGGCCCCGTCGAGGGCCGGCCAGGCGGCCGGAACCAGGGTTGCCCCTAGCACGACGGCCGCCTGACAAGTAGCCTCCGCGCAGCGCAACGGATCGAATGTCATAGCCTTCACCCTTCCGGGTGGGGATCCCTGCGCGCCTCTGCCCGGAGCGGGACTTCGGCTACGACTTTCGGCAGAGGGACGAAAGCGAAGAAACCGCAACCCTGCGCAAGGGTTCCACTTAGCGTGGAACCTCAGACCACAAGCCGTACGAGGACGACCGCGTGACCGTGACGACGAGGCCGGGCTGGGACACCCTGCCCGCACTCATGTACCACTCCGTGTCGGCCGTCGGCGGCCCGATGCGTGATCTCGCCGTGCCGCCCGCACTGCTGCGCGAGCAGTTGCAGGCGCTCACCGGCGCGGGCTACCGCCTCGTCGGCCTGACCGAGGCGCTCGACCTGCTGGCCGCGGGCAGCACCGAGAAGCTGCTCGCCGTCACGTTCGACGACGGCTACCGCGACTTCTTGACCGAGGGCGTGCCGATCCTCGCCGAGACCGGCGCCGAGGCGACCCTGTACGCCTCGGTCGGCCACCTGGGCGGCACGGCGGGCTGGCTCGGCCAGTGGGCCCCCGACTTCGGGCCGATGCTGACCTGGGACGAGCTGGGCGAGGTGGCCGCGGCGGGCGTCGAGATCGGCAACCACAGCCTGATCCACCACCCGCTCGACGTGCTCCCGCCCGAGCAGCTGCGCGACGAGATCACCCGCAGTCACGACGAGCTCGAGCAGCGGCTGCAGACCAAGGTGCGGTCGTTCGCCTACCCGCACGGTTACAACAGCCGGCGGGTCCGGGACATCGTCGCGGCCAACGGGTACGACAACGCCACCGAGGTCGGCCGCCGGCTGCACACGCCGGGCGAGAAGCAGCTCGCCGTGCCGCGCCTGCAGCCCACCCCCGACCACAGCGGCGCCGACCTGGTGGAGCTGGTCAAGCACGGCGAGGCCGGCCTGATCCCCAAGGTCAAGCAGCTGGCCCAGCCGGGCTGGCGCGCGGTCCGCAAGGTGGCTCGCACGTTCGGGCGCAACCTCACATGAGGCGCCGGAGCCTGCTCGGCCTGGGCGCCGGCGCGCTGGCCGCCGTCCCGCTGGCCGGCTGTGAGACGTATCGGTCCAACGACGCCGTCCCCCCGGTCGTGTCGCACCCGGCCCCGTCGGCGAGCGGCGCCTCGGCCGCCGCGTCACCGGTCACGAAGGGCGGCGGCGCCGTGCCCTTCCAGCCCGGCCAGGTGATGCTGGGGGCGTACGTGGATCTCAAGGGCCGGAGCGCGAGCGCGGGCATCGATCTGCGCCGCCGTCAGCTCGGGCGGGCCGAGCGGATCGTCCACCGGTACTTCTCGTGGACCGACCAGCTGCCGGTCTCGCTGGGCTACGTGTCGGGCCGCAGCACGCTGATGATCTCGTGGCGCGGCCCGGAGTACAAAGACATCAACGGCGGCGCATCGGACCGGCTGATCGCCCGCGCCGCGAAGCGTATGGCGCAGCGGAAAAGGCCCACGTTGATGCGCTGGGCGTGGGACATGAATCGCGACTTCTACAAATGGGGCGGACCCGCCAACAACAGGGACACGGAGGGCTACATCCAGGCATTTCGCCGCATCCACCGGATCTTCGGGGAGGAGGGCGCGGACAACGTCGCCTGGGTCTGGAGCCCGAACTGGAATTCGCGCCCCGGCGAGGATTGGAACCACTTCAAGCACTATTATCCGGGTGATGAATACGTCGACTGGGCCGGTATTTCCGGCTTCGCCCAGACCCAGTCCCCGGGCGACATGTTCGACGAGTTCTACGCGACGTACGCGGCTCGGAAACCCATCATGATCTCCGAGGTCTCGGTGGTCGATCGCGGGGGCAGCAGCAAGCCCGAGTGGATCGCTGCCCTGCAGGAGTGGATCAAGGCGCATCCCGCGGTCGGGGCCTCGGTCTGGTTCGACACCGACACGCACCCGTCCTCCCGGGAGAACTGGCGGATCGACTCGACGGCCGCGTCGCTCGCGGCCTACAAGGCGATGTCGAACGACCCGGTCTTCACCGGGTGAGCGGAGCGCATCACCGGTCGAAGCGTTCCAGTCATCGCGCTCCGGCCGGTTCCCGCCGCCGCTGGCTGGGGCTGGTCATGGTGCTGCTGCTCGGTGGCACCGCGGCCGCCGGCTATCGGGCCTACTATTACGAGGGCCCGCCCGACGTCGAGGCGGCCGGGCCCGGTCTCTGGGTCTCCACCCGCGGCTCCGACGACGCCGACGGCAGCCCCGAGAAGCCCTGGAAGACGATCGCACACGCGGTCGAGGTGGCGCCGGCCGGTTCCAAGATCTTCGTGCGGGAGGGCACGTACGCCCCCTTCACGGTCTCGCGGCCCAACTTGACCGTCAGCAGCGCCCCCGGCGAGGAGGCGACGGTCGAAGGGGTGTCCGGGGTGCGCGACGGCATCCTGGTCGCGGCCACCGGCACCACGATCGCCGACGTGACCGTGCAGAAGTGCGTGCCCAAGCCGAACGCCGACGTCAACATCAACGGCGACCACGGCAGCGGTATCCGCGTGCACAAGACCAGCAAGGTGACCATCCGCGGGGTGACCGTGCGCGACAGCCACGGCGAGAACGCGGCCGGGCTGCCCGTCGGCTGCTACGGCATCCTCGTCACCGACTCCAACGACGTACGGGTAACCGGTTCCGAGGTCCACAACAACGGCGCCGGCATCGGTGTCACCGGCGGTGGCCGGGGCGTGCTGGTCGACGGCAACGACGTGCACGACCAGGACCGGATCATCCAGAACAGCAAGCAGGACGGCGACGACTTCGGCGGCTACGGGCTGTCGGCCACCTTCGTGTCGGCCAAGCCGGGCCCGGTCTTCCGCGACAACGTCGTGCGCCGCAACCACGGCCCGTCCTCCGACTACGGCATCGACGGCGGCGGCATGGAGATCTACGACGCCGCCAACGTCACCATCACCGGCAACACGTTCGAGGCCAACGACGGCGTGATGGAGACCGGCACCGGCAACGGCGGGGGCTGCGCCAACAACGTCTTCAGCGACAACAAGGCAACCGGCGGCACCCAGTCCGGGTTCGAGAACGACACCGGCATGGTGCTGCGCTGCGCGGCCGGCATGACCGTCAGCAACAACACCTTCGCCGACATGAAGAAGTTCACCTTCCTGCTGGCCACCGGCAGCGACTTCGCGGGCAGCATCGAAGGCTTGAAGATCACCGGCAACACGGTCACCCGCAACGACAGCGTGCCGATCTTCCGCCTGCAGATCGACGGCGGGGCCTCGCCCAACATGGTGATCGACAAGAACAACTACGAGACCGGCGACAACAACTTCTCGATCCTCAACGGCAGCTTCACCGAGGCTTCCGTCCCGTACGACCAGTGGGTCAGCCGTACGGGCTTCGACAAAGCCTCCACCCTGAAGCGCTAAGGCGCCGTCCAGCCCGCTTCCTGGCAGGCCCGGGTGAGGGCGTTGGCGGCCGTGCGCCAGGCCGCGTTGCCCTCGTCGGCCTGGCGTCCCAGCTCCATCGACCGGGTGCGTACGGGGTCGTTGTCGCTCTCGGCGGCGGACGCGGTGACCTTGTCGGCCAGCGAGAGCCGGGCCGAGTTGCTGCGGGCCGCCGACTGCCCCGCGGCGAAGTCGTCGCAGGCCCGCACGGCCGCGTTGTCGAGCCTGCCCGGCCCCTCGTTGCCGCCGTCACCGCCCCGGCTCGCGAGCAGGGCCACGACGGCCAGGCCCGCGATCACCAGGGCGATGATCTGCGGCCGGCCCAGCTTGAACTTCAGTTTCACACCCAGAGGTTATCGAGATGCTGGGGGCGAGCGTCAGGTTCACTCACGGATCGGGGAGCTGACGAGCTCTACAGAACCTTGGTACGAGCGCCGAGCTTGCCACGCCAGCGTGAACGAGTCTTCCGGTCAGTGATCTCGATCGTGAGGGGCAAGCCGGCCAGCGGCGTGAGGTCCATAGCGGTCGAGGCCGCGCCGAACCAGAGCCGCCGCAGTTGCGGAAGCCCGGCGAGCGGTTCCAGGTCACGGACCGAGGGACAGTTCAGCCACATTGCCTGCAGGCCTGTGGCGGAGACCAGCGGGGCCAGGGAGGTGATTCCGGTACTGGCCAGATAGAGCTGGTTGAGACGGGTGAAGTCCGGAAGCTTCTCGGCGCTGGTCAGCCAGTCGCAGTTCCATCAATTCCAGCCTTTGCAGGCCGGGCTGCGCCGCCGCGATACCGTCCAGGTCGTCCGGCGGCCGGATCCGGCTCAGACCGAGCGTGTTGAGGCGGGGAAGGTCTGCCAGCAACCCGATCAGCTTTCGGTTGAGTGGCGGATAGAGTCGCAGATGTTCCAGCCGTCGCAGGGACAGCAAGGGTGCCGGGTCCCGCAGGCCCTTGACCGACGGCAGCTGCAATCGCCGGATCGGCGGCTTGTCCGCGACGTGTCGCCAGGCGGACCATCCGGGCCGATCAGCTCGGATCTGGTGTCCACGTGGTGGTCGCGAGGCCCTGGGTCCTTCTCCTCACGTCCGGGCGCGCGCATGACAACACGTACGGATGGCACGCGGGATCGCGAGGCGTTGACCGGCGGCCGTATCAAGGCGCAGATAGCCACTATCGGGCCGCCCGACTCGAACCGGTCGGTGCTTTGGAATGTGTCGACGGGGGAGCCTCGGGGCCCACGGAACTGCTTCGTCCGTGCGGGAAGGGAAACTCCGGAGACCTTCGCGGAAAGCCTGTACCACGATTTCACGGTGTCGCGCCGCGCTATGCACGAGGCGGTGCTCAGAAGACCCGCAGGCTGGTCCCGGGCTGATGAGGCTGGTGTCTGGACCGGCCATGGGTGACCTGCGCTGGCAGGAGCTGCAGCGGGTCCAGGACCGCCGCCTCGCTCGCCACGCCGGACTGATCCCGGTACGGGCCGGTGGTGAGCGGTGTCTGGTGAAGCGCTACGACCGTCCCGTGAACGAAGCCTCATTGAGGGCGATGGTGTCGTGGCGGGACAAGTTGCCCGAGCGCGATCGACAACACCTCGACGACATCAGCGCCTGGCCCCGCCACCTCGTCCTGGACGGCGACACCATGGTCGGACCGCTGATCCCGCTGGCGGGGGATGAGTTCTTCGACGGGGGGGCGGCCGCGAACGCTGTCCGCCACGAGCACGGAACCTGAGCTGACCCGCAGCGTGGCCGCATCGGTGGGGGTGAAGGGCGCGGACCTGCTGCTGGACGCCGGCCGGGCCTGCCGACGAGCGAGTCGGACGGGAGTCGCTTCTCGGCCGCTCTCCGCTCGTGACGCGCACTCATGAGAAAGGCCCGCTGCCCGATCGTACGGGCAGCGGGCCTTCGATCTTGCTTGGTTACTGCGTGGCCGAGGCGCCGACCAGCTTGAAGATCGCCACGCCGGGACCCTGGTAGAAGACCTGCCAGTTGCCGGAGGCGCGCAGGGCCGAGTCGAGCGACTGCATCGCGTTGTCGTCGGCCGTGCCGAAGTAGTCGGTGTAGTCGTCCATCGCGTCGCTGACCACCAAGTAGTTGGTGGGGTAGTTCATCGACCGGATGTACTGCTCGATGTCGGGCAGGCGGTTGCCGTTGATGTTGCCGGTGAACAGCGGGTCGCCGATCAGCGAGATGTCGACCGACACGTGGCCCTTGTTGTAGTCGCCGTAGTTGGCCTCGAGCTTCGTCGGGAAGTTCGGCGCCACCAGCACCAGGCCGGAGCCGGGCTCGGCGTTGGCGTAGAAGTACTGCGCGGCCTCGATGTCGGTCGCCCGCACCTGGTGCACCATCAGCTGGCCCTGCAGGCCCTGCAGACCGGCCAGCAGCAGCACGGTCAGCATCACGCCGGAGGCCAGCATCGCGGGCACCCCGCGCCGCCCCTTGCCGGCCCAGAGCACGCCGATCAGCAGACCCACGAACGGCATCGAGAAGGCGAAGACCCGGTAGATCGCCTCGCCGCCGTAGTTGCCGGCGACCAGGGTGACCATCGGCAGGAAGCCGATCAGCGCGGGCACCAGCACCCGGCCCAGCTTCTTGCGGGTCAGGAAGATCGCGATCAGCGCGGTCAGCCAGAGGCCGATGGCCAGGGCCCGCGAGACCGTCGCCGAGAACTCCTGCTCCGGCGTGTTCCAGCTGGCCGAGTTGCCCGAGGCGTTGGACAGCAGGTCGAAGCTGAACAGGCTGTACTGGCTGTTCACCGAGCCCAGGCGGGGCACGAAGAAGATCAGCATGACGGCGACCAGGCCGACCAGGAACGTGCGCGGCCGCAGGATGCCCAGGATCGTCAGCGCGAACAGCGGCACCATCATCAGCACCGGGGTGAGCTGGTGCGACACCACGATCGCGGCGAACAGCCCGGCGGCGCCGAGGGCGGCGAAACGACGCGTCCGGGCGTCGGTCTCGATGCGCGGCGGCATGCCCCGCACGGCCCAGGCCCGCAGCCGGCCGATCCTGCCCTTGGGCTCACCCTTGATCTCGGGGGCGCCCACCAGCCAGCGGCTCACGATCACCCAGAACGCCAGCATCAGCGCGAAGACCAGCGCCTGGGGCGAGAAGTAGCCGATGTCGACCCACATGCAGGCCTGGAAGAGCAGCACGGCCAGCGCGATGACCCGGCGGTCCTTGGTGAACTGGCGCAGCAGGGCCGCCGTCATCAGCGAGGTGACCAGCGCGAACAGCAGCGAGGACCAGGCCGCGAAGGAGAGCCCGTCGAGGCCGGAGACCTGCGACAGGCCGGCCACCGCGGCGAAGAAACCGGGCCACTGCTGGTAGATGTCGCTGCCGCTGATCAGCGAGCCGTTCTCGCGGATCAGGTCGACCACGCCGATGTGCTTGTACGTCCACGCGTATTCGATCGTGCCGTCCAGCAGCGGGACGGTGGCCTGCATGACGATCGGGACGACGACCAGGTGGGCCGCCATGACCAGCGGGCGGGCCCGGCCGAACAGCTCGACCGCGAAGCCGATGAACAGCAGCACCATGCCGACCACGAACGGCACGCCCAGCGCGGCGCTGAAGCCGTACAGGCCGACCTGGTCGGGGGAGATCTGGGCGAGCGCCAGGATCCAGAGGCCGACGCCGGCGGCCAGGGTGACGAACGGGATGACGCCCAGGGCGAGACCGTTGTCGACCTTGTCGTACGGCTTGCCGACCCGGCCCAGGATCAGCGGCACCTTGGCCCGGCTGAGCCGGAAGAACTGCACCGCGGAACCGACGATCGTGACGCCCGCGAGCGCGCTCAGCCAGGCCGTCGGCTCCCAGACCCGCAGCCACAGCGTGAGCGAGGACAGGATCGTGATGGTGGCCAGGCTGCCGGCCACGGTGAGCGCCCACGAAACCAGCCGGTTGCGCACGTTGGCCACCGACAGCAGGGCCGCGCCGGGGCCGAACAGGGCCAGGGCGAGCAGCAGGAACAGGCGCCCGGCGCCCTCGGGCACGACCTGGCCCAGCAGGCCGAGCACGCCGCTGACGATACCGACCAGCGCGAATTCGGGCCGGTGGTCGGCGCCGGAGTCGCTGTCGGCGGCGGCCGCGGGCTCCTCGGCCAGCGCCGTCGAACCACCGGTGGTGATCACCGGGGCCGGCATGAACCGGGTCTGCGACGAGTCGTCGGGGCCGACCGGGATCCGTACGGTCTTGTCGCCGACCTCGAGCCGGGTGGTCGCGTCCTTGTCCACGGTGGTGATCACCGCGGTCGCGTCGGGAGCCGGCTGGGCCTCGCCGGCGGCGCCGAGCACGATCCGGACGGTGGAGTCCGGCCGGTCTGGCATGTCGGGCGAGCGTTGCTGCATGAATTCCCGTCCTCCGTGAACGTCACGACGCCCGCCGTGACGCGTGTTCCTAAGCCTGGGTGGTTGCGGCGCGTTCCTTGGCCCGAGCCGCCCGGCGAGACGTGAAGTAGGCTCGCGGACCCGCCAGCATGCCACGGCGGTTCGCCGAGAGCAGCTCCTGGGGGAAGTCTTCGCGGATGGTCGCAGTTCGGGCGGTGTCCTTGCCCGTCATGTCCTTCAGCGCGCTGGGCACGAGCCGCAGCAGACCGAAGATCAGGGCCGGGCGGGAGACCAGCAGGCTCGTGTACGCGGCCACCAGACCCGTGCCGTAGCCGACCATCTGCTTGCGCAGGCCCTCGAGGTCGCGCCGGTGATAGTGCCGGGTGATCGCGGAGGGCTGGTAGACGATCGTGCCCCCGGTCAGCAGCACCTGGGTGAACGCCAGCGTGTCCTCGGAGCCCATGGCCGGGGTGCCGGCGCCGAGCGCGGTGTCGAACAGGCCGATCCGCTCGATCACGCCGGGCCGGAAAGTCATGTTGGCGCCCGTGCCGAACGGCGGCAGCGGGTACAGCGGGCTCTGGATGTGCCTGGTGTGCGGGCCGAACTCGTCCGGCTTGAACCCGCGGCCCTTGCTGTGCCCGCCGAACTGCTCGAACCAGATCTGCGCCTTGGTCTCCAGCTCGGCCGGGACGATCACACCGGAGACGACGTCGGCCTCGGGGTGCTCGTGCAGGGCGCGGGCGACCTCGGCCAGCCAGTGCGGGTCGGCCACCTCGTCGTCGTCGAGCCAGGCCAGGATCTGACCGGGCGCGGCCTTGACTGCGGTGTTACGGGCGAACGACAGGCCGCCCTTGGGCTCCACCAGGTAGTCGACCGGGCCGCGGGCCGCGGCGGCCCGGACGACCTCGGCGGTCGCGCCGGTGACCGGCGCGTTGTCGACGACCAGCACCCGGAACGCGGGGTACTCCTGGGCCAGCAGGCTGTCCAGGCACTTGGCCAGCTCGACCGGGTGCTCCCGGGTGCAGACCACGACGGTGATGTGCGGGGCGGTGGTCAGCACCGCGCGCCGCTGGGCCAGGAAGTCGGGCTCGCTGGCCGGGTTGACGCCGTGCAGCGGCACCGGGCCGTCGCCGAGCCGCTTGCGGACGGCCTCACCCAGCTCGGCCTCGACGGCCGCGGCCAGGTCGGCGGGGAGCAGACCGGCCGGCGGGATGTCGAGCAGCAGGGCGCCCAGCGGCTCGGAGAACAGCCGGACCAGCAGCCAGGCCTGCTCGGCACGGCGCCCGTCGGGCTGCACGGCCGGGATCGTCGGCAGCGGCTGCGAGAGTTCGAGGTCGCGGACGATGCCGGGCAGGGTGTCGTCTTGTGCGGTGCGCTGCGCCGGGATCACGCTGCGGCCGAGGTCGGCGCTCATCGGGCTGGCTCCAGCTGGGTCTTGGGGGCCCGCTTGGCGGCGACCGTCTCGACGACGCCACCCCAGCCCGCCGCGGCCACGCCGGCGACGATGCCGCCGGCGCGCAGGAAGTTGTCGGCGCCCTTGCCGGTCAGACCGGCGCCCAGGTTGCGCAGCGCCGCCTTGGGCAGCGACCACAAGTAGGAGCGCTCGGCGCCCAAGGTGTCGCTGCTGCCGTCGTCGAGGCCGGCCATCTGCACCTTGCCCCGGCCCTCGGCGTAGCAGCGCTTGACGAACCACGGGAACGTCGAGCGGTTCGCGGGCACCTCGTGCCGGATCATCGCGCTCGGCACGTACATCCAGTGGCCGCCGGCGTGCGCGCTCATCCGCAGGCAGAGCTCGGTGTCCTCGGGACGGTTGCGGTCGCCCAGCTTGCCGAAGCCGACCCGGAAGCCACCGACGGCGTCGAACGTCTCCCGGCGCACGACCATGCTGGCCGACCACACGTTGCGGATCGGGGAGGTCTCCGTGGGCATGCCGGCGTACGAGCCGCCGACCGCCCACAGGAACTCCGCGGGCATCCAGCGGGGTTCCGGACCCTCCCAGGCGGGGATGATGCCGCCGCCGGTGCCGACCACCGTCGGATCGCTGAAGGGCTTGATCAGCTGCTCCAGCCAGTCGGGGCCGGCCGTGATGTCGTCGTCCATGAAGGCGACGAGGGCGGTCTTCGCGTGGAAGGCGCCGGTGTTGCGGTTGCCGGAGACGCCCTTGGCGTAGGCGTTCTCGAGGACGGTCACCCCCGGCAGGTCCCGCTGGATGCGGCGGAACAGGTCGGGGTTGTGATCGACGACCACGACGACCTCGGCGGGCTCGGGATCCTGCGACTTGGCGCAGGCGACCGTCCGCACGAGCGAGGACCAGCGTTCCTCCGTATGGGTCGGGATCACGATGGTCGTGTCGAGGGGGGTGGGTTCCACGGGAAGCGTCTCCTGAGCGAGGGGTGGGGACGGGTCGCAGTGGGTCAGCTGAGCGGCTTGATGTCGGTGCTCACGGCGCCGACCTCGTCGCCCTGACGGCTCGCCCGGGCCTCGGGGGCGGGCTCGGCGGCGGGCTTGATGCCGTGGGCCCGGCTGCCCGGCTGCTGGTGCACGATGACGCCACCCGGCCGGCGCTCGCCGTTGCGCTTCTGGCTGCGCATGCGGCCGTACTCGCTGAAGATGGTGCGCAGCACGCGGAAGCCGTCGCGGAAAGTGTTGAGGTTGGTCTCGCCGTGAATACGGCGGTGCTCGATGCTGCCGACCTCGCCGACCTTCATCCCGTCGACCGCGGCCCGGATGTTGATCATGGTCTCGATCTCGAAGCCGTCGCCCCAGTGCTTGGTGCCGTCGGTCTTCTTGGGCAGCTTGGTGTCGGGCAGGTCGAGCACCGGCACGACCGTGCGCCAGAACGCGTTGTAGCCGTAGCAGAGGTCGGTGAACTTCGTCCCGAACAGGACGTTGACGACCAGGTTGAGCCCGTCGTTGCCGAGCTTGCGCAGCTTGGTGATGTCGTGGCTGTGACCGCCGTGGTTGAACCGGCTGCCCTTCACGAAGTCGGCGCCGTCGGTCAGCTTCTGGACGAACAGCGGGATCTCGGCCGGGTCGGTCGAGCCGTCGGCGTCGATCATCACGATGATGTCGCCCGTGCAGGCGGCGAAGCCGCAGGCGAGCGCGTTGCCCTTACCCGTACGGGTCTGGTGCACCACGACGACGTCGGGGCGCAGCTCCCGCGCGACCTCGACGGTCCGGTCCTTCGAGCCGCCGTCGACCAGAACCACCTCGTCGATGTTCGCCGGCAGCTTGGCGAACACGTGCGGAAGGTTGCGCTCCTCGTTGAGGGTCGGAATCACCACGCTCACGGTCGGTGACGTTCCTCCGTCACCCCTCGTGTTCGCGGCAGGCGTCGAAAACTCCATGTCGGTCCCTTCCCGGGGGCGGCAAAGCGGTTCGATCAGTAAATCCAGCGGCAAGAAGCGTAGGGCTTTCGCTTCTGTCGACCAACGTAGCAAGTCGCTACCAAGCGTCAACTGTCCGAAAAGACAACCTAGGGGCGGCTGGGAGGATCATTCTCTCCAACCGGATGACCGCAGTGTATTCACACGGCTAACTGAAGAGGATTTTCGTCACATCGTTACCACTGGTAATGGACATATGCGGCTCGCATAGGCGTGTCATCCATGAAAGCGACAATGACCGCATAGTCGGGGTTAGATCCCGCAAACCGGTCATGTCCGTAACGCCGGATTACTCGCTGTGAACTGGGTCACCGAATACGGACATTACGCAGCGTATTCGAACGGGTGCAGTTCGGTTGCTCGTTCATCGATGGGTCGCTACGCCCTGACCTGGGTAGGTATCGACCAGGGCGTAATTCGGCCGCGCCCCCGTAGCTTCCGGGCCGCCTTACCGTTGGTGAGACGATGAACGCTGATGAAGCCGTGTGTGTCTGCGGGCATGCGCACAGTGCCCACGAGCACTACCGGTCAGGAACTGAATGCGCGCTGTGCGGGCCCGAGCGGTGCCCGCGATTCCGGCGTATCACCTGGTGGCGCCGGCTCCTGGCCGGACGGTGAGACGGCTGTCGCGAATGCATATCAGATCTGTAGGGTAAGTCTCACTTCGAGCGAGAAGTCGCAGCTCCGCGACGTCTCCGCACGACTGGAGGGACCGTCATGGCACTACCCGACTTCCTGATCGCCGGCGTGCCGAAAGCGGGTACGACCGCCCTGCACGCGGCGCTCGTGGGCCATCCCGAACTCTTCCTGCCCACGGTCAAGGAACCGAAGTTCTTCCTCTCCGACGGCCCGCCGCCCCGGCACGGCGGCCCGGGTGATGTGCAGACCTACCAGGAGCACGTCTGGCGGCAGGCCGATTACGAGGCGCTGTTCGCCCCGGCCCCGGCGGGCGCGCTGCTCGGCGAGGCGACCCCGTTCTACCTGCACGACCTGGCCTCGCACGAACGGATCAAGGCGCTGGTGCCGTCGGCCCGGCTGATCCTGCTGCTGCGCGACCCGGTCGATCGGGCCCATTCCAACTGGACCCACCTGTGGAACGCCGGGCTCGAGCCGGAGGCCGACTTCCTCACCGCGTGCCGGGCCGAGCCCGAGCGTGTCGCGGCCGGCTGGGCCCCGTTCTGGCACTACGTGGCGCTCGGCCGCTACGGCGAGCAGGTGCGCCACCTGTACGAGCACTTCCCGCGCGAGCAGGTGCTGCTGATGCGTTACAAGGAGCTCAAGGACCAGCCCGCGGCCACTCTGGACCGCGTGTGCGAGTTCCTCGGCGTGAAGACCGGAGTGCTGACCGCCGTGCCGCGCGAGAACGTGAACCGTCACGTGGTCGAGGACAACGGCGTGAACCAGGTTCTGCGCTTTCTCCTGCGCAATGGGGGCAGTTTCGGGCATCGGTTCCCGGTCCCGCTGCGCCTGGCCGCCCGCGGGCCGCTGCTGACCCTGCTGCACCGCAAGCACGGCACCCGGCCGGTCACGACGCCGGCCGAGCGGGCCGCGCTGCTGCCGCTCTTCGCCGACGACATCGCGCTGCTCACCGAGGTGACCGGGGAGTCGTACGAAGACTGGCTGTCGGTCGACCGACACGCCGCGCCCGCCTAATCCCCACTTTCCCCATAGATATTGCACACTTGTGCGGATACTCTTCGCACCTGATCGTGCCGACTCGACGAGGAGCCGCCTTGACCACGGGAACCTTCACCCTGCCGCTGCCACGCTGGGAGGACTCCACCGTCGTGGTCGAGCCGCCCGGTGACGAGCCCGGCGCCTGGTCGGGCGCGCCCAGCTCGATCGTCGCCGACGGCCACGTCTACCTGGCGTACCGGGTGCGGCTCCCGATCGGCGAGGGCCGCGGCATCGCGAACGTGGTGGCCCGCTCGGCCGACGGCCTGACCTTCGAGACGGTCGCCGAGGTGACCAAGGAGCAGTTCGGCGCCGAATCGCTGGAACGACCCGCCCTGGTGCGCACGGAAGACGGGCGCTGGCGGCTCTACGTGAGCGCGGCCACCCCCGGCACCAAGCACTGGCGGGTCGAACTGCTCGAGGCGGCCACCCCGGAAGGCCTGGCCACGGCCGTGCCGCGGGTCGTGCTGGCGGGCGACGAGACGGCCGGCGTCAAGGACCCGGTGCTGCACCACGACGCGTACGGGTGGCACCTGTGGGCTTCCGTGCACCCGCTGGAGAGCTGGGACGACGCCGACAGGATGACCACCGAGTACGCGACCAGCCCCGATGGCGTGCACTGGACGTGGCGCGGCACGGCGCTCGCACCCCGGCCGGGGGAGTGGGACGCCCGGGGCGTACGGGTGTCATCGGTGCAGGTGGACGGGGACGAGATCAGCGTGGCCTACGACGGCCGGGCCACGGCCGGGGAGAACTGGGAGGAGCGCACCGGGGTGGCCCGGGGCAAACGCCGGCCCGACGGCAGCTTCGGCGAGCTCACCGCCGAGCCCGGCCCGCCGCTGGGCAGCCCGCACACCCCGCACGGCCTGCGCTACTTGAGCCTCGTCGAACTGCCCGGCGGTCGCCGCCGGGTCTACTACGAGGCCACCCGGGCCGACGGCGCGCACGACCTGCGCACGGAGCTGATCTGATGCGTTACCGCAGGTAGTGGGCGATGTTAGCGTCATCACGATTCCCGGGGGCGGATGCCCGGGGATCGACGCCGATCCTCTAGCTTGAAAACCGACGCCAGGTGCGAGCGGTAAACGGCCGCACCGTCGGTGGCGGAGTCCCTCCCACAAGGAGCGGCTCCGCCATTTTTCTTTCCCCGACCTGCTCCCGCTCTGCACCCTCAAATCTTCTGCAGCCTCCCCACCCGCCGCCGATGGTCCCCTCGTCCAGCGAGACCAACCGAGGGATCAAGGGGAGAGATCACATGGTCGGAGCAACGGTTTCCATCGTTCCCACGTTCATCGCACCCGCGTCCGGCCACCCCGCGCCCGTCGCCGACTGGGTGACCGACCTCGCGGAGCCGACCATCCTGGTCGCCGACGACGACGAGGACGTGCGTGACCTGGTCACCAGCAAGCTGGTCGCGGCCGGCTACCGGGTGATCACGGCGGACGACGGCGCCTCCGCGCTGCGCCAGGTGGTCACCGAGCAGCCCGACATGGTGATCCTCGACGTGTCGATGCCCGGCCTGGACGGCCTCAGCGTCTGCTACGAGCTGCACTCGTCGGCCGACACCGCGCAGATCCCGGTGCTGATGATGAGCGGCCACTCGCGTCAGGTCGACATCGACCTCGGCCTGACCGTCGGGGCCGACGACTACCTGGTCAAGCCGTTCAACCCGGCCGAGCTGGTGCGCCGGGTCCGCTGGCTGCTGCTGGCCAACGAGGACTGAGGCTCCGCAAAAAGCCTGCCAAGGCCTTCCCGTACGGGGTGAGCGTCGTCAGATCGGCGAACTCGCCCGCACCGTGCTGGCCGTCCCCGCCCGGTCCGAAAATCACCGCGTCCACGCCGACGGCCGAGTAGTGCCGGCCGTCGGCGGCGCCGTGCTTGGCCAGCAACGAGCCCGCGAACCCGGCCTCCCGCGCGGCCCGCTGCAACAGCTTGACCTCGGCACCGTCCGGGTCGGCGTGGTGCGGGTGGCCCAGCGCCTCGACCTTCGCGGCGACCCCGGTCAGTTCGCCGAGCCGGGCCTCGATCTGTTCCGTCGACTGCCAGTCCTCGTCCTCGGCCGGGAACCGGATGTCCAGCCAGGCACTCGCCTCGGCGGGCACCTGGTTGACGGCCGTGTTGGGCGTGTCGATGCGGGCCACGTTCACCGTCGTGCGCCAGACCTCGTCACCCGGCACCGGATATCTCCGCAACAGTTCGTTCGTCGCGTTCATCACGGTGACCAGGGCGTTCTCCCCGAGCCAGGGGTACGCCGCGTGGGCCGCGCGCCCCGTCGCGGTGAGCCGCACATGAGCCAGCCCGCGCGACTCGTTCACGACCCGCAGCCGGCTCTGCTCTCCGATCACGACGAACCCGGCCCGTACGCCCTGCGCGATCTGATGCGCCGTCCCGTCCGCGCCGCCGACCTCCTCGTCGGTCACCAGCTGCAAGGCGATCGGAAAATCCAGCCGCGGCGCCAGTTCCCGAAACACGTCCGCCATGATCAGGGCGGCCACCTTCATGTCCTGCGCCCCGCGCCCGTAGAGCCGATCACCCTCGACCCGCGGCACGAACTGCTCGGGCGCGGCCGGGACCACGTCCAGGTGAGCATTGAGGATCACCGGGAAGGTCTCGGCGCCGGGCGGATGGACGAGGGCGCTGGGCTTGCCGTTCGCGATGAATCGCCTGGTGATGAAACCCGGACCCACCTCATCGAGCACGAAGTCGAGGGCCCGGGTCAGCTCCTCGGGGCGGTCCGCCGTGGACGGGATCGCGATCAGCCGGCTCGCCCGCTCCACCAGTTCCCGCAGCTCTTGATCCACCCGCTACCCCTTGCACGGTGAAAGAACACCATCCCCCGATGGGGGCGCTCCCAAACCTCCGCCGCGGGCCCGGGGCTCACCGGTGGGTGCCGGGGCTGTATGCTCGCTCGCGACCGAATGGGGGAGGTCGAGCGCCCGATGGCCGGATCCGCGGCCCGGCGCACATTCCGGTGCGTATTCCGTGCGTAATCTTCCGGCAACAATCGGTCAGTTCTCCGTCTGACAAATTGCCGACGACGGCGAAGTGGTACTTAATGCACGGTTAATTCGCGCCGTTCTGTTGCCGCGTCAAAGAAGGACTTCGGCGGCTCTTCACCGTCCGTGGTGGGCGATCACGGAGCGTGCGCTGTCGTGACTGCCTGATGTGGGCGCTCCGTGCTGGACACTCCCGGTGCGACGAGCGGCCGCCGGCGGCGGCGCCCCCTGGCGGGTCTGGGTCGAGTTGTGGCCGTGGTCCCTGCGCGATCCCGAGCTGCGGCGTGAGGCGCTACCGGCCCGTGGGGACAACGCCGAAGCCGTCGCCCACATCCGGGCGGCGGCTGGCGCGACGGCCACCTGGGTCACGTGCCCGACCCCTGGTCGTGACCCGCACCACCCAGACGTTCCGTTCCCGGGCCGCGCAACGGATCGCCGGCACCACCGTGGCGGTCGCCGGTGACGAGGTGGCCGGGTTCGTGACGGTGGCCGCCGGCGAGGTCGAGCAGGTCTACGTGGACGCGGCCGTCCGGGGCGGCGGCGTGGCCCGTGCGCTTCCGGCCGGGGCGCAACGTCAGGTCGCGGCGGCCAGGCACGGGGTGGCGTGGCCGGCCGTGGTGCCGGGCAACGCCCGGGCCTGGCGCTTCTACGAGCGCGAAGCGTGGCAGGACGAGGGTGGCTTCGACTACGTGACGGCCGGCATGAGGGTGCCCTGCCGCCGGTATACGAAGCGCGTTCAGGAGTAGTCACTGCCGTACAGGTGCCGTCCGGGGTGCTCACGGTAGAGCAGGCAGTGGTTGTCGTCCTGCTCGGAGGGCGCCCGCACGGCCAGGCAGTGCGGGATCGCGTTGATCTCGGAGGCGGACAGCGTCCACTGCACCCACCAGCCGGTGCCCGCCGCGTGCTGGCCCAGCCCGGCGTGCGCCCCGGAGTGCGGGTGTTCGAGTTCGCAGTGCAGCACCCGGTCGAGCCCGTGGGCGGGCCGGGGGAGCCGGCTCAGCCAGCCCACCTGGTGATGGTCGAGTTCGATGCGGGCCGGGCAGCGGTGCTCGTCGATGACGGCGAGGTTCGTGACGAAGTTGCCGGCGCCTTTGCGCGACGAGATCAGGCCCTCGGTGCGCAGCACCCGCAGCGCGGACTGGACGGTGGTGCGGGCGACGCGATGCTCCCCGGCGAGCGTGTGCTCGGAGGGGAGCTTCGCGCCGACCGTGAGGCTGCCGGTGAAGATCTGATGTCTCAGCTCGGCCGCGATCTGCTGGTACGGGGAGAGTGCCGTGTCGGGGGACATGCAAGGCATGCTGCGTGGCTGGTCAGGGCGGAACAAGTGCGCAACCGCGACTGTCTGTGACGGCCCCGCAAAACGAACTCAGCGCTGCGGATCACTCACGGAGGGCGGCGGAGCGTCGGCGGAGCCGCGGCCCGACAGCAGCGGCGTAGCCCGGTTCCAGCGAGGCCCACCTGCGTCTTTACGCCGGCGGGCCATGCCTGAGAGGGCCTCCAGCACCACCCGGTTGCCGAGCATGGCGGTGATGTCGGCGTGGTCGAACGGGGGTGCCACCTCGACGATGTCCATGCCTACTACGGGTAACTCGTGGCAGATGCGCGAGACGCTGTCGAGCAGTTGCCGGGCCGTGAACCCGCCCGGCTCCGGGGTGCCCGTGCCGGGGGCGTGGCCGGGGTCGCAGACGTCGATGTCGACCGAGAGGAACACGCCGTCGCAGTCGTCCAGGGCGATCGCGAACGCCTGGTCGAGCACGGAGTCGAGCCCGCGGTCGACGATCTCGCTCATGTGGAACGAGTTCATGCCCTGGTCGGCCATCCAGTCCAGCGTCTCCGGGCCGGGCCAGTAGCCGCGCAGGCCCAGCTGCAGGAAGCGGTCCCCCCGTACGGCTCCCGACTCGATCAGCCGCCGCATGGGCTGCCCGTGCCCGTAGAGCGACCCGAACTCGATGTCCCCGGTGTCGGCGTGGGCGTCGAAGTGAATGACCGAGACCCGCCCGGCGCCGTGATGGCGGGCCACGCCCGCGACGTCGGGCCACGTGACGGTGTGGTCGCCCCCGAGGACGACCGGGACGGCGCCGTGCGACGCGACGAAGGCCACCGCGTCCTCGATCGTGTCGCAGCTGCGCTGGATCTCGCCGCTGAACACCTCGAGGTCGCCCGCGTCCTTGACGGTCAGGTCACCGCTGAGCGCGTCGACCCGCATCGCCATGTGCGGCCGCGAGCCGTCGTGGGGCAGGTAGTCGGTGCCCCGGATGACCTGCGGGCCGAAGCGGGCGCCGGGCCGGTGGGAGGTGCCGCCGTCGAAGGGCGCGCCGAGGATGACGACGTCGGCATCCGCGTACGTCTCCGGCTCCTCCCAGTCGCACGCGGGCACCCCGAGGAAGGTGAAATCGGGGCCGTACATCGGTCCGTAGCGCGTCACGCGGGGGACTGTATCTCCACGTAGTGGGGGAGTACAGCGTTTCTGCCACCGGGTCCACGGGTACCGCGATCCGAAGATCTAAGCCAGGAGGTTCGGTACATGCGGATGCTGGGCGGGCGCTACCAGCTCGTACGGCGCATCGGCGTCGGGGGCATGTCCGAGGTGTGGCTGGGCCACGATCAGGTGCTCGATCGTCCGGTCGCCGTCAAGATCATGGGTCCCTCGCTGGAGGGCACGCTGGGCGACGCGGCGAGTGTCGATCTCGTGCGCACGGAGGCCCGCTCGGCGGCCAAACTGGCCCACCCCAATGTGGCCGGCGTGCACGACTTCGGCACGTCCCGCTCGGAGCCGTCCGCGCGCGACGTCCCGTACATCGTGATGGAACTGGTCGAGGGGCAGACGCTGAGCGCGCACCTGGCCGCGGGCCCCATCGACTGGCGGATCGGGGTGCGGATCTGCGCCGAGGTCGCGGCCGCGCTGGCCGCCGCGCACGCCGAGCTGATCGTGCACCGCGACATCAAGCCGGCCAACGTCATGCTCACGCCGTCCGGGGCCAAGGTGCTCGACTTCGGCATCGCGGCCTCGGCGGGCGTGCCCGACCCGGACCCGTCGGTGCCGGTGATGGGCACCCCGGCGTACGTGGCGCCCGAGCTCTTCGAGAACGTGCCGCCGACCCCGGCCAGCGACATGTTCGCCCTGGGCACGCTGCTGCACCAGTGCATCAGCGGGCATCTGCCGTGGCGGGCCGAGACGCCCACCGAACTCGTCTACGCCCAGCGGTACCGCGACCCCGACCCGCTGCCCGAGCTCGACGGCCTGCCGCCCGAGGTGGAGGACCTGGTGTCGCGCTGCCTCAACCGCGACCCGGCCGAACGTCCGACCGCCATGGTGGCCGCGCTGCTGCTGGCCGAGGCGGTGGACGCCCGGGTCTATGTGCCCATCCAGGATCTGCAGGCCGCCGACGCGCACCCGGCGATCTCACCGTGGGACAAGCGCGCCGCGGAGGAGCCCACCTCCGTCGCGGTCCAAGCCGCAAGCGCCCCGCCGGGCGCAAGCGCCGTGCAGGCCGGAGGTGGGCGCCACCGCGCCGACTAACCGCTGCGCGGCACCACGACCAGCGGACGGCAGGCACGCCGGATCAGCCGGGTCGAGACGCCGCCCAGCAGCACCCGCCGGGCCGGGCCGTAGCCGCGCGAGCCGCAGTACAGCACGTCCACGTCGGTCAGGTCGGCCAGCGTGTCGACGACGTCACCGGCCACCACCTGCCATTCGGCGGTCACGCCGGGCAACGAGTCGGCCGCCTTGCGCAGCGATTGCTCGTACGTCTCGCGGGCCGTCTCCAGGAACGCCCGCTCGACGTCGTCGCCGATGAGGAACGGCAGCGAGGCGTCCCCCTCGGCGACCACGGTGTAGAGCTTGAGCGTGTCCCCGGTGCGGCGGGCCATCTCGGCCGCGGCGGTGAGCGCGGTCCGCCCGTCCGGCGTGTCCACGTAGGCCACGCCGATCCGCCGCTGCTCGGTGGGCGGGGCGGGCATCGCGGCGGGAGCGATGGCGATCGGGCAGACGCTGCCCGCGAGCAGTCGTTCGGCGGTGCTGCCGGCCATCAGCCGCTCCCGCGTGGCGTGCCGCCCCGAGCCGATCACCACCATCGCCGCCTGCGTCTGCTCGGCCAGGTCGTGCAGCCCGTGCGCGGCCGACGACGAGGCGACCATCCGAAAAGCCACTTCCCCCCGTACGCCGGTGAGCGTGGCGCGGGCGTCGTCGAGCACGCGCTGCGCGGCACGGTGCCGGTCGGCGACCCACTCGGCGTCGACCCGGCCCGAGCCCAGGGCGGCCGGGGCCGGATGCACGACGGCCACCACGAGAGGGGCCCCGAGCGTCTCGGCGAACCAGTGACCCAGGGCCAGCGCGTCGGCGGCGGCCGTGCCCCCGTCCACCCCGGCGATCACCGGGCCGGTCATTGCGGGTCACCGTCCTCCGGCGTACGGGCCCAGCCCGGGGTGCCGCCCTGCTGCTCGCGGCGCAGGCGGGAGTGCTTGTAGCCGTACAGCCAGTAGATCAGCACGCCGATGACGAGCCAGACCACGAACCGCACCCAGGTGTCCCAGGGCAGGTCGCTCATCAGATAGATCGCGAACGCGATACCGAGGATCGGCAGCACCGGCGACCACGGCACCCGGTACGGCCGGGGCATCTCCGGCCGGGTCCGCCGCAGCACGATCACGCCGATGTTGACCAGCACGAACGCGAACAGCGTGCCGATGTTGACGAGCTTGACGATTTCGCTCAGCGGCACCAGCGCGGCCAGGATCGCGATCAGCACACCCAGCACCAGGGTCAGCCGGGCCGGCGTGCCGTAACGCTGGTTGACCTGGGCCAGCCGCTGGGGGAGCAGGCCGTCGCGGCACATGGCGAAGAAGATGCGGGTCTGGCCGTACATGATGACCAGCACCACGCTCGTGATCGCGACGACGGCGCCCAGCGCCAGCACCGCGGCCGCCCAGCTGATCCCGGCGCCCTGGTCGAGCGCGGCCGCCAGCGGCGCGTCGCTGCCCTCGAGCTGCTCGGGCGAGGCGATGCCGATCGCGCCGACCGCGGTCAGCACGTAGAAGATCGTGCAGATGACCAGCGAGCCGATGATGGCCAGGGGCAGGTCGCGGGCGGGCTGCTTGGCCTCCTCGCTGCCGGTCGAGACCGCGTCGAAGCCGATATAGGCGAAGAAGATCACCGCCGCGGCCGCGGTCACCCCGTCCACTCCCTCGGGCGCGAACGGCTGGAAGTTGCCGGTGCCGAAGTTCGCGAACGCCACGACGATGAAGAACAGCAGGACGACCAGCTTGACCGCGACCATCACCAGGTTGACCCGGGCGCTCTCGGTCACGCCCCGGATCAGCAGGAACGTGATGGCCAGGACCACGAACACGGCGGGCAGGTTGAAGACGCCGCCGTCCTCGGGCGACTTGGCGATCGCGTCCGGCAGGGCGACCCCGAACGCGGAGTCGAGGAACGCGTTGAGGTTGCCGCCCCAGCCGACGGCGATGGCCGCGACCGAGACCCCGTACTCCAGGATCAGGTCCCACCCGATGATCCAGGCCACCAGCTCGCCCAGGGTGGCGTAGGTATAGGTGTACGCGCTGCCCGCGACCGGGATCGACGAGGCCAGCTCCGCGTACGACAGCGCCGAGAACGCGCAGGCCACCGCGGCCAGCACGAAGGACAGGATGACCGCGGGCCCGGCGATGCCGGCCCCCTCACCGATCACCACGAAAATGCCGGTGCCGATGATGGCGCCGACACCCATCGCGGTCAGATGCGTGGCACCGACCGCCTTCTTGAGACCTTGGCCCTCCTCGGCCGTCTCGGTGATGAGGGACCGGACGTCGCGCACCGCGAAGATGCCCGGGCGTCCCGAAGTTGTCGCCATATGCCACCCCTCCCGTCATCGGCTTCCGCCTATGTGACTTTGTGCATACAGAAGGTCACTCCGCAACTGGACAGCGAGATCGGGCAGGTGCGGCATGTTCCCGAGGGCAGCCCGCGGACCGGGTGTCCGCTGTGGCATCGGAAACGTGCGGCAGCCTGCGAGAAGGGCGAAACCAGAGGTACGGTGGCCAGACAGCCCAGGGTGACGGAGGTTCGGCGGTGGGCGAGGCGGTGATGACGACGCGGCGCCAGGCGGACGGCGCGATCGTCGTCGACGTGCGGGGCAGCCTCGACGCCGCGACCGTGGGCGCGTTGCGCGACACCCTGCTCGGCACGGTGCAGCGGGAACGTCCGCTGACCCTGATCGTCGACCTCACCTACGTCACGTTCATGGACTCGCAGGGCATCGGCACGCTGGTCACGGGTTACCACGCGGCCCGCGAGACCGGCACCCGGTTCGTGCTGCGCAACCCCAGCGAGTTCGTGCACCGGCAGCTGCGCGTCACCGGCCTGGCCGAGATGTTCGGCCTGCCCCCGTCGTCGTCGCCCAGCCAGACCTACACACCCTGACTTCAGATGGCGCGCGGCCGCGCGACGCTGCGGCTATCGTGCGTTCATGGAGCGGAGGCGTGACCCCGATTGGTGGACGCTTCCGGCCGCGGCCGGTTCGTGGTCGACGCTCGACCTGCGGGTCAAGGCGTTACGCGCCGAGCTGCAGGCGCGCGTCTGGTCCCCGGCCGAGGCCACCGGCCGGGTGCTGGTCGCTCACGACGGGCCCGACTACGACAAGCACGCCGACCTGGGCCGCTACGCCGCCGCGTCGATCTGCGCGGGCCGCATCCAGCCCTGCCACGTCGTGCTGCTGCCGGCCGGTGATCGCCTCCAGTGGTATGCGGCCCTCCCCGCATACGCCCGGGGCCTGGGGCTGGAGATCCTGCCGCAGCTGAGCGAGCGCCTGTCGGGCGGGCGGCCCGTGGTCGCGATCGGCGCCAGCCTGGGCGCGCTGTCCCTGCTGCACTGCCAGCGCCGGCACCCCGGCCCGTTCGCCGGGCTGTTCCTGCAGTCGGGCAGCTTCTTCCAGCCGCGCTTCGACCGGCAGGAATCGGGGTTCGCGCGCTACCTGCCGATCGTGCGCTGGACGGGCCGGGTCGTGCGCTCCAGCGGCGGTCCCGCCGTGCCGACGACGATGACCTGCGGCAGGCTCGAAGAAAATCTCGCCAACAACCGGAGCATGGCCGAGGCGCTGCGCGGGCAGGGCTATCCGGTCAGCTTCGCGCAGATCGAGGGCGGTCACGACTGGCCGGCGTGGCGCGACGCCCTCGACCCGCACCTGACATCGCTGCTGAGAAGAGTTTGGCCCTGAGGGAGGCACCCGTGGCGGACGTCGAACACACCATCGGACTTCTACTCGGAACGGAAGACGACTGGCCCCGGGCCTTCGAGGCCCTGGTCCGGCGGCTCGGAACCATCAACGGGCCGGACGGCAAGACGCACCGGGTCTCCTCCGAGCGTGTCACCATCGAGCCGTTCAACCTGCGCTACAAGCCGCGCCACGAACTGGTCATCGACCGGCTGGCCTACTGGTACTACCACCCCCGCGAGTGGCTCAAGAAGATCGCGCTGATGGACGACGTGTACCTGCTGAACAGCCCGTTCACGTTCCAGTCGATGGAGAAGCACGCGGCCTACTGCGCGATGATGCGGCTCGGCCTCAAAGTGCCCGAGACGGTGCTGGTGCCGTACAAGAATCCCCTGGACAACAGCCGGTACGCGTACACGGCGGCCCGCTACAACCAGGCGTTCGACCTCGACGCGACAGCCGCGCAAGTCGGCTATCCGATGTTCATGAAGCCGTACGACGGTGGCGCCTGGGTCGGCGTCTCCAAGATCCGCGACCCGCAGGAGCTGCACGCCGCGTACGACGCCTCCGGCGAACGGCTCATGCATCTGCAGGCGTCCGTCGAGAACTACGACGTGTTCGCCCGCTCGCTGACCATCGGCCCCGAGACGATGGTCATGAAGTTCCGCCCCGAGCAGCCCATGCACGCCCGCTACGAGGTCGACCACAACTTCCTCGGCGCCGAGCAGGGCGACGAGGTGGTGACCATCTCGCGGCTGGTCAACGCGTTCTTCCGCTGGGAGTTCAACTCGTGCGAGTCGCTGGTGCGCGGCGACGACGTGCACCCCATCGACTACGCCAACGCGTGCCCCGACGTGGCGCTGACCTCACTGCACTACTACTTCCCGTGGGCCATGTCGGCGCTCCTGCGCTGGTCGGTGTTCTGCGTGGTGACCGGGCGCAAGCCGCGCCTCGACACGGACACGTCGGCCTACTTCGCGATCGGCGACGACCCTTCCCTCTCGTACGCGGAGAAGCTCGCCGGATACCGCAAGCTCGCCGACGACTACTTCGAGGCCGACCGCTACGCCGACTTCTGCGACCGCTACCTGGGCAACGTCGACGAGATCGTCTACGACTGGGTCACCTCGGAGGAGTTCCGCTCGCTGCTGCGCGAGACTGTCCGGGCGATGTATCCGGTGCACGAGCACGAGAAGTTCCTGGCCCACTTCGGCGGCCTGCTCGACGCCTGGGTCCGCGACCGCTGACCGTTCCCGCCGCCTGCCCCGCCCTATCCCCTCACCATCGGCGCCCTCACCCTCGCCTTCCCACCCTCGGCGTCCTCACCTTCGCCTTCCGACCCTTGGCGCCCTCACTTTCGCCTTCCGACCCTTGGCGCCCTCACTTTCGCCTTCCCGCCCTCGGCGCCCTCACCCTCGCCTTCCCACCCTCGCCTTTCCACCCTCGGCGCCCCCGCTCTCGGCCCCTCACGCCGGCACCCTCTCGTTCGGCCCCCTCAACCCGGCGCCCCCACCCTCGCCCTCTCACCGTCGGCACTCCCACCCTCGGCACTCCCACCCTCGGCACCCCGCCCCGCCCCCACCTCCGGACCCCGGCCTCGAGGCTGAGCTTTCTGTCAGACCCTCGGGCTAGGGTTTCGGGGGTGAGGATCCGGATCGAGGGACGCGACCTGCCGGCCGCGGTTGCCGGGGCTGACCGGCTCCCTCCCGCTGACCGACGGGTTCGGCGACCCGATCTGCGCCCGCGTCCGTCCGCCGGTGATCGCATGGGAGGTGCGATGACCGCTAGCCCTCCGGCCGCCTCGCCCGCTACCCCTCAAGCCACTTCGCCCGCCGCCCCTTCGGCCACTTCGGCCGCCGCTCCTCCGGCCACTTCGGCCGCCGCTCCTTCGGCCACTTCGGCCGCCGCTCCTTCGGCCACTTCGGCCGCCGCTCCTTCGGCCACTTCGGCCGCCGCTCCTTCGGCCGCTTCGTCCGCCGCTCCTTCGGCCACCTCGGCCGCCGCCCCTTCGGCCACCTCTCTCGTCGCCGCTGAGGTGCGGGTGCTGCACGGCTTCGTCGGCCGCGACGGTTCGCTCAACCTGTGGGGTGAGGGTGGGCCGACGGCCGAGCCCGGGCATCCCTTCGCCCTCCCAGTCGCCCGGCTCCCCGCGGGGGACCAGCGCGGGGCCACGCTCGTGCTGCCCTCCACCAGCGCCGGGCCGCTGCCGTCGCCGCAGTTCGGGCTGCCGCCCCGGCGGGGCACGCCCAAGTTGCGGGCGTGGCCGGTGCCCGCCGTGACCGTGCCGTTCCTGGACGCCGAGGTCACGGCCGAGTTCGACGGGCGGCTGGGCCGGTCCGTCGAGTGGCTCGTCGAGCTCTGCGAGTTCGCGGCCGACCTGGTGCGCCGGGGCCGGGTGCTGCCCGCCGTGCACCCGCACGGCCCCACCGCCCGCTGGCGCCCCGTGCTCACCGGCTTCGACGCCTTGCACCGTGACGACCTGCTGCTGCGCATGCCCGCGGCCGCCCGCGCCGAACGGGCCCGCCCCGGCGACGTGGCCGGCCTGCCCGCCCAGGACGCGCTGGCCGCCGCGCTCGAACGCCTCGTCGACGGCCTCGTGCGCACCCGCCTGGCCGAGGCCGGCGTGCAGCTCGGGGCGGGCTGGCTGGCCGCGCTCACCGGCGAGCCCGCCTTCACTGCTGCCCCCGGGCTGGTCGACGAGCTGGCCGACCGCCTCGACCACTGGCACACCAGCGCGCTCACCGGCGCCGCCGTCCGGCTCTGCTTCCGCCTCACCCACCTGGCCGAGCTCGAACCCGACGAGCCCGACGCGGTCGACCCCGACCCGGCTGTCGTCCCGGCCCGCGACGCCTGGCTGCTCGAGTTTCTGCTGCAGGCCGTCGACGAGCCCAGTGCCCTGGTCACCGCGGCCGACATCTGGCGCGACAGCTACGCCCCGCTGCGCCGCTGGACCCACCACCCGCAGGAACGCCTGCTGGGCGCGCTCGGACGGGCCGCCCGCCTCTATCCCGACCTCGAGGCCGCGTTGCGCGTGCCCCGTCCGGTCGACATGGTGCTGGACACCGAGGAGGCGCACCGCTTCCTCACTCACGCGGCCACCCTGGAGGAGGCCGGCTACGGCGTGCTGCTGCCGGCCTGGTGGCAGGACAAACCCGGCCTCGGGCTCGGCCTCAACCTGCGTCCCCGCGACCCGATCCCCGCGGTGCTGCGCGACCAGACGGCCGACCTGGCCCATCTCGTCGACTACGACTGGGGCCTGGCCCTGGGCGGGCGGGTGCTGACCAGCGAGGAGCTCGCCGACCTGGCCAAAGCCAAAGTTCCCCTCGTACGGCTGCGGGGCCGCTGGGTGTATCTCGACGCCGACCGCCTCGACGCCGGGCTGCGCTTCCTGGCTCACGGCGGCGGCACGATGACCGCGGGCAACGCGCTGCGCACGATCAAACTGCTGCCCCCCGAGGAGCTGCCGCTGCCGGTCACCACGGTCAGCGGCGCGGGCTGGGCCGCCGACCTGCTCTCGGGCGAGCTCGAACACCGCCTGGACCTGCTCGACGCGCCGGCCGAGTTGCGGGGCGAGCTCCGGCCGTACCAGCGCCGGGGTTTCTCCTGGCTCGCGTTCCTTGATCAGCTCGGCCTGGGGGCGTGCCTGGCCGACGACATGGGGCTCGGCAAGACCGTGCAGCTGCTGGCCCTGCTGCTGCACCGGCGCTCGGGGCCGGCCCTGCTGATCTGCCCGCTGTCGGTGCTGGGCAACTGGCAGCGCGAAATCGCTCGCTTCGCGCCGTCGCTCAGCGTCCACGTCCTGCACGGCGACGACCGGCGGCTCCTCGACGCTGATCTTGTGCTGACTACGTACTCCATCGCCGTACGGGACGCGGATCTTTTGGCTGCCGTGCAGTGGGACAGGGTCGTGCTGGACGAGGCTCAGCACGTGAAGAACAGCGCCGGGCAGGCCGCTCGGGCGATTCGTCGTCTTCCTTCGCGGATGCGGATCGCGCTGACCGGCACCCCGGTGGAGAACCGGCTGGCCGAGCTGTGGTCGATCCTCGACTACCTCAACCCGGGCGTGCTCGCGTCGGCCCACACCTTCCGGGCGCGGTTCGCCGTGCCGATCGAGCGCTACGCCGACGAGGAGGCGGCCGCGCGGCTGCGCCAAGCCACCCGCCCCTTCCTGCTGCGCCGGGTCAAGAACGACCCCGTGGTGATCAACGACCTGCCCGACAAGCAGCACGTACGGCATCTGTGCGGGCTCACCGGCGAGCAGACCACGCTGTATCGGGCGATCCTCGACGAGATGACCACCCGGCTCGACGAGAGCACCGACCGCTGGAACAAAGGCATCGTGCTGGCCGGCATGACCAAGCTCAAACAGGCCTGCGTGCACCCGGCGTTGCTGCTGGGCGACGGGTCGCCGCTGCCGGGCCGCTCGGGCAAGCTGGAGCGCCTCGAGGAGATCGTCGACGGGGCGCTCGCGCAGGGCGAGAGCGTGCTCTGCTTCACGCAGTTCGCCAAGTTCGGGCGGATGCTGACGCCGCACCTGGCCGCCCGGTTCGGGGCGCCGGTGCGTTTCCTGCACGGCGGCCTGTCCCGTTCCGCCCGCGACGCCATGGTCGCCGAGTTCCAGGCGGACTCCCGCCCCGGCGTCTTCGTGTTGTCGTTGAAAGCCGGCGGCACGGGGCTCAACCTGACGGCGGCCAACCACGTCGTGCACATCGATCGCTGGTGGAACCCCGCCACCGAGGAACAGGCGACCGACCGCGCCTTCCGCATCGGCCAGCAGCGCGACGTGCGGGTGCACACCCTGGTCTGCCTGGGCACGCTGGAGGAACGCATCGACCGCCTGCTGGCCGACAAGGGCGTGCTGGCCGCGCGCGTGGTCGGCAACGGCGAAGGCTGGCTGACCGCGCTCTCCACCACCGAGCTGCGCGACCTGCTCACGCTCGCCCCGGAGGCCATCGTTGACTGACTTGCCGGTCGCCTTCCTGAGCACCTTCGAGTCGTTGCGGATGGGGCCTACCTTCGCCCGCGGCCGCCGCGACGAACGGGCCGGGCACGTACGCAGCCTGACCATCTCGTCCAGCCTGGTCGTGGCGCAGGTGCGCGGGCCCGACGACCCGCGCGCCTTCCGGTCCCGGATCGCCGTGCGCGCCTTCGGGGCCTCCGAGTGGGCCGCCCTGGAAGCTTCGCTCGCGCAGGAGGCCCGCTTCACGGCCCAGCTGCTCGACGGACGCATGCCGGCCGGGATCGGCGAGGTCTTCGCGGCGGCCGGGCTGAGCCTGGTGCCGTTGTCGCTCGACGAGGTCGCCCTGGACTGCACGTGTGAACGGTGGCCGATGCCGTGCGTCCACCTGGCCGCCACGTGCTACGCGCTGGCCCGCAGCTTCCAGGAGGACCCGTTCGGGGTCTTCGCCTGGCGCGGCCGGGGGCGCGACGAGCTGCTGTCCCACTTGCGCGAGCTGCGCAGTGCCCTCGCGGTGGCGTCGTCCGCCCCTCCTGCAGCCCCGGCGACCGGGCCTTCCGCCGCGGCCGCCGAAGATCTCGGCGACGTGGCCGACTTCTGGGGTTCCGCACTGCCTCCGGCCGCATCCACCGGCGGCCGGCCCGGCGCGGTGAGCAGGCCCGATGCGCTGCTCGACCAGCTCGATCCGCCACCGCTGGCCGAAGGCGGCCGCCCGATCACCGACGTGCTGCGCCCCGCCTACCTCGCCCTTCCCGACGAGTAGGGATCCACCGTTCGTCCAGTGCTGAGTCACTAACGGGCTACACGCTATGAAACCGCCCCGTTACATTCGGTGCCCGTGATGTCCTTTTCGAGGCATAACGTTCTGTCAAGAAAAGGTGTGATATGAACCGTATTTCCCGGATGCTCACGGTCAGCGGCCTCGGCCTGCTCGCGGGCGTCACCATGGGTGCGGGTCCGGCCATGGCGGCCTCCTCGGCCGACGCCGGCACCTCGAAGACGTCCAGCGTCTCCCAGGACAACCGCCGTGACCGCATCGTCGGCTACTACCGCAGCTACGGAGCGTGCGTCATCGCCGGCCGCATCGGTGAGCGTTTCGACCGCTGGGACGACTTCGACTGCGACCGGGTCGGTGGCCGTACGTTCGCGCTCGAGGTCAGCTGGGACCGTGACTGGCGCTGGGGTGACCGGCACCACGGTCACGGCCGTCCGTGGTTCCACGACCGGGACCGTGACCACCGCGACCGTGACCACCGCGACCGTGACCACCGCGACCGCGACCGCGACCGCGATGGTGACCGTGACCGTGATGGTGACCGTGACCGTGACCGCGATGGCGACCGCGGCGGGGACCGGGACCGCGGCGGCGACCGTGACCGGGGTGGCGACCGGGCTGACCGCCCCGCTGCCTGACAGCATCAACAGGACGGGCCACGGCCTCACCAGGTCGTGGCTCGTTCGCGTCCTACCAGGCGACCGGCGCGTAATCCTTCAGGAAAACCCCGTACAGGTCCTCGCCGGCTTCGCCCCGCACGATCGGGTCGTACACCCGGGCCGCGCCGTCCACGAGGTCGAGCGGGGCGTGGAAACCCTCCTCGGCCAGGCGCATCTTCGTCGGATGGGGGCGTTCGTCGGTGATCCAGCCGGTGTCCACGCTGGTCATGAGAATCCCGTCGGTGAACATGTCGGCCGCGCTCGTCCGGGTCAGCATGTTCAACGCCGCCTTGGCCATGTTGGTGTGCGGATGCCCGGCGCCCTTGTAGCCGCGGTTGAAGATGCCCTCCATCGCCGACACGTTGACCACGTACTTGCGCGGGAACGGTGACGCCTTCATCGCTGCCCGCAACCGGCTGACCAGCACGAACGGGGCCGTCACGTTGCACAGCTGCACTTCCAGCAGCTCCAGCGGCTCGACCTCGTGCACCCGGTCGCTCCAGCTGTTCGTCGGCGTCGTGTCGGGCACCAGCCCACCGGCGTCGATCGCCACCGAACGCGCGGTCAACGCCATCTCGGTGATCTGCTGCGGTGTCAGCACCGGCGCCCCGGTGGTCAACGCGGCCGCCGGTGAGGAACCACCAGCCGTACCGAAATATTCGAGCTCCGGCAGCTGCCCGTTCGGCAGCGACTCGGCCTCAGCCGCGGCGATGGCCGAATACGACCCCGGCGTACGGCGCACCGTCTGCGCCGCGTTGTTGATGATGATGTCGACGGGCCCGCGCGCCGCCACCGAATCGGCCAGCCCGACGACCTGGGCCGGGTCACGCAGGTCGAGGCCGACCACGCGCAGCCGGTGGAGCCACTCGGCACTGTCAGGCATGGCCGTGAACCGCCGCACCGCATCATGCGGGAACCGCGTGGTGATCGTCAGATCGGCCCCGTCCCGCAACAGCCGCAACGCGATGTACATGCCGATCTTGGCCCGCCCGCCGGTGAGCAGCGCACGCCGCCCCACCAGGTCCGTACGGGCATCCCGCCGCTCATGATTCTTGGCGGCGCACTCCGGGCAGAGCTGGTGATAGAACGCGTCGACCTGCGTGAACCGCTGCTTGCAGACGTAACAACCCCGGGCCTGATGCAAAATGCCGGCCGTGGCCGCCTTGGCCGTGCTGCGCAGCGGAATCCCCGCGGTCTCGTCATCGATGCGCCCCGGCGCCCCCGTGGCGGTGGCTTCGGTGACCGCCCGATCGTTGGCCAGGATCGCGTCCCGCCGCTCCCGCCGCCGCTTGTGCTTCACCGTCTTGAACAGCCCCGCAGTAGCCCGCCGCACCGCCAAAGCATCCGGGTGCTCCGTAGGAAGCCCCTCCACCTCAGCAATCACCGCAAGACACACCGCCAGCCGCTCGGCATCCACCCCAGCGGCCGCTACCGCTTCGCCCGTCATCCGAACAGTCCGTCCCTCATCGCCAACCCGTCGCTGGAACTTTACTGAGCCCCCCGAAAGATCGACCCCCCAAGCCCCCGCTGAAGCCATTCACCCCCCGCGCCCTCATCCAGCCCGACCCGACCAGCACTCGCCGGAGAAACTCACGCGGCGGGGCACGAGCCGGCGCGCTCGCAGCCCGCCCCGGGACGCCGCGAACCGGCCGCAGCCGCCCAGAGATGCGGCGAACGGCCCGCGTGGGCCGCCGGCCCGCGTGAGCTGCTGGCCTGCGTGAGCTGCTGGCCTGCGTGAGCTGCTGGCCTGCGTGAGCTGCTGGCCTGCGTGAGCTGCTGGCCTGCGTGAGCTGCTGGCCTGCGTGAGCTGCTGGCCTGCGTGAGCTGCTGGCCCGCGTGAGCTGCTGGCCTGCGTGAGCTGCTGGCCCGCGCGAGCAGCCGGCCCGCGCGAGCTGCCGGTCTGCGGGCCCTCCGGAGTAGGAGCAGTGCCCCGGCGGGTTGACGGTGCGACGCGGCGGGGCTGGTCGCATCAGCGCAAAGAGCGAAGCAGCAAATAGGCACAGCCGCCGCCCGGGGGACGGTGCGCTGCGGTCTGAGGCCGGTGAAGCGGCGCAGCGCGGCGGACGAGTTGGTGGAACGGGGCGGTGGGTGCGACTGGGGCGGCGGAGGCGTGGGTGGCGCAGTGCTGCGCGGTGGCGTGCCGCAGGGGATAGGAACGGCGGGTGTCGTGCTGCGGGGGATAGAGGCGGCGGGTGTCGTGCTGCGACGGATAAGCGGCGGGTGTCGCGCTGCGGGGGTGGTGTCGCGGCGAATGGCGCGTTGTGGTGCGACCGGGATGCAGCAGCGGCGGTGAGGTGCTGTAACGCGGAAAGACGTGATGGCGGTGAGGCGGCTGGTGGCGTGCGGGGTGGGGTGGGGCGTGACGCGGCGGGTGGGAGCGCTGTAGTGCAAACCGGGCCAAATGGCTGGACGAGGCAATGCGGCGCGCCGGGGTCGCGAAGTGGCCTGCGGCATGGGCTGAGGCGAAGGAGAGGGGGTGGAGCTCCGAGCCGGCGGAGGACGAAGGACGGAGGTGGCGCGCTGCGGCGAAGCGATAGGTGGGTGAGCGACGGAGTGTTCGGATCTGGAGAAGTGAGTGAGGCGGAGCGTTGGGATCGTGGTGGCCCGGGGTGAGTGGAGCAGTTGGGATGGGACTGAGGTGGCCCGGTAAGGAGACGACGTGTGGGCAGCGACACTAAGTGGCACGGGTGAGGGAAACTGCCTCTCGAGCCCGACCACAGCATGGTGAGTTGCACTTCCCGGAGGCTTTGCAACGGCATTGAGTTTCACCGCAACCACCCTCCCGCCGCAACCACACAAACTCATTAAAATGCAACGAGCGCGAGTCGAAGTCGGCTCCCGTAGTGGCACCCCCGACGCTCTCCTCAATGAGGTAATGACAATATTGCCGGAAACGCCGTGGGGAGGAACCGGACGTCGGCCAGCAGGCCACACCGCGGCGGGATGCCGTGCCGCCCACCGCGCCTTCTCGGCATGTCGACGCTGCAGGCCCCACGCCCGGCGTTGTTGATGCTCGCGCCGGAACTCTTCGTTGCCCGGCGAATAATTGCGCGCCTTCGTCCGATCCCGCATCTGAGAAATAGCGGCTCGACTGAACAACGACATCTGGCCCATGCCTACATTATCCGCCGTTCATCATGCCCGCTGTCAGTATTCGATCATGCCATTTAGTGGCAATTTCTAGGCGTTGAAAAATAGCTTCACGCCTGAAGGCAAATATGGGCGTGCGCCTTAGTTGGGCGTTGACCATTCGGCGGCCGGCGGCAAAGCGGCGAGGGCGGCAGGGCGAACGGGTGGTGGTCATTGGAAGGTGGTGAGGGCGGACGGGGTGGTGGCTGGTGCGAGGGCAAGGGCGAGAGCGGATGGGTGGTGGAGGCGGCGAGGCGTCGAGGGCGAGGGCGAGGGCGAGGGCGAATGGATGGTGGAGGGCGGCGAGGGCATCGAGGGCGAGGGCGGATGGGTGATGGGGGCGGCGAGAGAGGCGAGGGCGAGGACGAATGGATGGTGGAGGGCGGCGGGGGCGTCGAGGGCGAGGGCGGATGGATGGTGGAGGGCGGCGAGGGCGGCGAGGGCGAGGACGAATGGATGGTGGAGGGCGGCGGGGGCGTCGAGGGCGAGGACGAATGGATGGTGGAGGGCGGCGAGAGAGGCGAGGGCGAGGGTGGATAGGTGGTGGCTGGTGGGAGGACGGCGCGGGGTGGATGGGCGTCGAGGGCGGGGGTGAACGGGTGGTGGCTGGTGGGAGGGCGGCGAGGGTGAGGGCGGATGGGCGGTGGGAAGACGGCGCGGGGCGGATGGGCGTCGAGGGCGAGGGTGAACGGGTGGTGGCTGGTGGGAGGGCGGCGAGGGTGAGGGCGGATGGGCGCGGTGGAGGGCGGCGAAGGTGGACGGGTGGTGGCTGGGGGGAGGGCGGCGGGTCACGTCCGCTGGCGTGGTGTGAGAGTTGGCCATCGCTGGTCCGTGTGGGTTGATGCTGTGGGGCGATCGCGACGGGGTCGGCTTGTTCGGTGTCTGGGGTGGTGGTGATGGGTGTAAGGCGGGCCTTGCGGAGTAGGTCGAGGCCCATGGGGTTTGGTCGGCGAGCACGGCGCTGAGGAGTGTGATGATCGCGGCGGGGTTCGGGAAGATCCCGACGACGTCGGTGCGGCGGCGAGTCGTTCTTGCGGTTGTTGGACCAGATCTGGCGGCAGAGCTCGCGGGGCACGCGAGCAGGTCGTCGAGGTGCTCGGGCGTCGTCGGGCAGCTTGTCGCCGACGGTGTTGAAAAGTGGGGTGATCTGGGGCTTTGGCTTCGTCGGGGTCGGGCTGGTCGGAGACGGTACGACCGAGGGCGGCGACCTGAGATAAAGGGGCGCTGGTGGTGGCGGGGAGGGCGGGGACTAAGCGGGCACCGGCAGAGCGGCCACCGTTTCGCGTAGGGAGTGGACCAAAGCGGACGTCAGCGGGTTGGGCCGGCGTCGTCGGGGGGTGACTATGCCGATGTAGCGGCATGGGCACGGTGGGGCCAGCGGCACCATCGACAGGCCGCCCGGGGTGGCGGTCAGGGCCACCTGCGGGATCATGCTGATGCCGACCTCGGCGCGCACCAGGGATTGGGCGAAGACGTAGTCCGTGCCGCGGCAGGCTGTGCGGATCTCGTAGCCGGCCAGGGCCGCGTAGTGGTCGAGCATGTCGACGATTTCCAGGCAGCCGTGGACCCAGCGTTCACCGGCCAGTTCGGCGATCGTGAGCGCCTCGCGGCCGGCCAAGGGGTGGGCGGCGGGCAGCACGATCCACATGGGGTCGTCGAGCAGCGGGGTCCAGCTCAGGCCGGAACGGTCCCCCGGCCGTACGGGGGGAAGGTCGTCGAAATGGTAGACGAGCGCGAGGTCGGCCGCGCCCGAGCGGACCAGGGGCAGCGCGTCCGCGGGCTCGTTCTCGAGGACCGTCAGCTCCACCCCGGGCCGGTCGAGGGCGAAGCGGGTCAGCGCCGGGGGCAGCAGCCGCTGACCGCCGCTGGTGAACGTGGCCACGGTGAGGCTGTCGGGGGTGTCCAGCCGCGCGATCTCCCGTTCGGCCTGGGACAGTTCGGCGGCGATGGCGTCACCCGCGTCGACCAGCACCCGCCCCGCCGCGGTCAGCGTCACCCCGCGCGTGCTGCGCTCCACGACCGGTGTGCCGCCCAGTTCGCGTTCGAGCGCGCTGATCTGCTGCGACACCGCCGAGGGGGTCAGCCGGAGCGAGGTGGCGGCCCGGTTGAAGCTGCCGAGCCGGGCGACTTCCCGCAGCACTGCCACACGACGCACGTCGATCATAAGCTCACCTAACGACGACCTCAGGAAGTAACTACTACCGCTTACTACCGTACGGAGGCAAGGTCGAGGTGTGAATCGTCGCGCCTGGCTCCTCTTCCTCACCGTCTCCGTCCTTTGGGGCATCCCCTACTTCCTGATCAAGGTGGCCCTCGAGGACCTGTCGCCGCTGCTGGTCGTGTTCGGCCGTGTGGCGATCGCCGCGCTGGTGTTGCTGCCGATCGCCGCCGCCCGCGGTTCACTGGCCGCGCTGCGGGGCCGGATGGGCTGGGTGACCGTGCTGGCCGTCGTGCACATCCTCGGCCCGTTCCTGCTCATCACCTACGGGGAAACACACATCAGCTCGTCGCTGACCGGCCTGCTCATCGCGGTCGAACCGGTCGCGATCGCCCTGCTCATGGCGCGCACCGAACGGCTCACCCCGATCCGCGTGGCCGGTCTCGTGCTCGGTTTCGGCGGTGTCGCGCTGCTCGTCGGGCTCGACCTGTCCGGTGACCGCCTCGGCCTGCTGGGCGCCGGGATGGTGCTGGTCGCGGCGCTCTTCTACGCGGTCGCCACCATGCTCGTGCAGCGCCGCCTGTCCGACGTGCCCACCGAGTCGCTGGTCGGCGCGACGACCGGCATCACCGCGCTGGCGCTCGCGCCGTTCGCTGCTTTCTCACTTCCTTCCCGACCCGTACGGGCGGAAGCCTGGGCGTCCCTCGGCGCGCTCGGCCTGCTGTGCACCGCGCTGGCGCTGCTGGCCTTCTACCAGCTCATCGCCGAGGTCGGCTCGACCCGGGCGGGCCTGGTCACGTACGTGAATCCGGTCGTCGCGGTGCTGCTCGGGGTGGCGCTGCTCAACGAAAGCTTCGGGCTCAGCACGATCGCCGGCTTCGCGCTGGTCGCCACCGGCTGCTGGCTGTTGACCCGCCCCGCACCCGAGGTGGCCGAGCTGGAACTGGCCCGCGTATAGCGCGCACCCGGACCGGCGTGGCCGAGCGACCCAGCGCCAGCGGGCCGCTCGGCCACGTCCCTTTTTGCCGGTCGACGGCTTAGGGTGACCGGCATGGGGCAGCGGATTCTGATCACCGGGGCGCGGCGGGGAATCGGCGCGGCCATCGCCGTCGGGCTGGCCCGTCCCGGGCACCGGCTCGTGTTGCATCACCTGGCCGCCGCCGACGAGGCCGAAGGGGTCGCCCGTCTCTGCCGTGACCTCGGCGCGCAAGCCACCCTGCTCGACGCCGACCTGGCCGACCCCGGAGCCGTACGGGACCTGGCCGAACGGGCCGGCCCGATCGACGTCCTGATCAACAACGCGGCCAAGGCGTCCAACATGGCCTTCGCGACCCTGCCGCTGGCCGAGTGGCAGCAGACGTTCGCCGTCAACGTCACCGCGCCGATGCTGCTGGCCCAGGCGCTCAGCGCGGGCATGGCCGAACGGAGCTGGGGACGCATCGTCAACGTCGTCTCGCCCACCGTGCGGATGGGCGGCCCGTCCGGCCCCGCGTACGTGTCGAGCAAAGCCGCCCTGATCGGCCTCACCCGGTCACTGGCCCGCGCGCTCGGCCCGTCCGGCGTCACCGTGAACGCGTTGTCGCCGGGCGCGATCCGCACCGAAGGCGAGGTCGAACTGGCCGCCGGGCGCGACGAGCAGGCCCACGCGCCCCTCGTGGCCACGCAGGCCCTGCCGCGCGCCCTCGTCCCGGAGGACGTGGTGGCCGCCGTACGCCTGCTGGTCTCCGAGGGTTCCGGCGCCATCACCGGCCAGGTGCTCGAGGTCGGCGGCGGGCTCGTCTTCCGCTGAGCCTCAAGCCCTGTTTCATGACCGGAACGGGGCTGCGGCCGGGTCCAGATCCCGCCCGGCGGCGCCTGAGCGAAAACCCGGTTCCCACTCCGGGAGCCGGGCTTCCACGGGCCACCACCAGACGAAATCAGGACCCGGCTTCGCTGCCGCCCCAGTCGTGAAACAGGCCTCAGCCGGCGGGCTCGTCGCCGTCCGGGTCGCGGCGCGGGGTCGTCACCTGGTCGGCCAGCGTCGCGGGCCGGCGGGCCGGCTTGTGCTCGGCCAGGGTCTCGGGGCGTTTGCGTTCCGTGGTCGGGCGGCGGGTGTACTGGGCCAGGTCGGCCGGGCGGGACTCGCGCAGGTGATCACCCAGGTCGGCCGGGCGGGTCGTCCGCAGGTGATCACCCAGGTCGGCGGGCCGGCGCTGCGTGGGCACAACCGGTGCGGGCGGCTGAACCGGTGCGGGCGGCTGAACCGGTGCGGGCGGCTGAACCGACGCGCGCGGCTGAACCGGCGTGGGCACGATCGGCGCGGCGGGCGGGGCCGGCTGCGCGGGCGGTTCGGCTCGGCGGACCGAATACGGCTGGTCGCCACGCATGGAGGGGCGGAGCAGCGGCGCCGGCTCGCTTTCCTCCCGTACGGGCACCGGCGCCGGCGGGGCGGTCGGGCGCGTCGGCCGGGGCGGCTCGAACGCGGCCGGCGGCTCACTGGTCGGGCGCTTGGGCAGGCGCGGCTCGAACGCGGGCGACGGCTCGGCGGCCTTCCGCTTGGGCAGCGGCTCGGCCACCGGCGACTCGTTGACGGGCCGCTGGGGCAGGGACTCGTTGGGCCGGCGCTGCGGCAGGGACTCACCGGTCTGGCGCTGCGGCAGCGGTTCGCCAACCTGGCGCTGCGGCAGGGATTCGCCGGTCTGGCGCTGCGGCAGCGGTTCGCCAACCTGGCGCTGCGGCAGGGGTTCGCCGGCCCGACGCTGCGGAGCCGGTTCGGTGGTGCGGGACCGGGGCAAGGGCCGGTCGTACGGGGCCGGGCCCGGGTCCTCGGGCACAGGCGCGGGCTCGTCGAAGATCGTCGGGCGGCGCTGGACCGGAGTGTCGGCGGGCTCCGTCGCGCGCCGGGGCGGGAACAGGTCGGAAAGCCGGTTCGCCGTGCCACTGCCGCTGGTGGGCGGCTCGATCAGCGACGAGGGCGTTTCGGCGGCCGGCACGGGACGCTTGGGCAGCGGCTCGGCCACCGGCTCGACCGGCGTCGGGTCGGCCGGCGACGACTCCAGACGGCGGGCGCGGGCGATGTCGGGGGCGGGCATCCGCCGGGTCGCTTCGAGACCGGGCAGCTGAAGCTTGCGGGTGGCGTCCAGATCGGGCGCGTCGAAGCTGCGCGTGACGGCAGGATCGTCGTCGTCGGGCTCGCCCGGCCCCGGCGTAGCAGCCGCGGAGACCGGCTCAGCTGCGACCGGCTCGGCCGCTGGGACCGGCTCGGCCGCGGCGACCGGCTCGGCCGCGGCGACCGGCTCGGGAGTGGTGGCCGGCTCGGCCGCGGGCTTCGGGTCGACCGCGGACGGCGGCTCATTGGTGAAGAACCGCTCGGGTCGAGAATCCGGCGCCGGGTCGGTCTCCGGCGTCACGATCACACCGGAGGTCTCCGGGTCCGGCGACTCGAAGGCCCGTACAGCCGCGCGGTTGGGCGCCTCGAAAATCGCGGTGGCGTCCAGGTCGGGCGCGTCGAAGCTGCGGGTCAGATCCAGTTCGGGCAGCGAGACATTGGCGGCGGGCTCAAAATCGGGCCGCTCGCCGAAGTAGGGCACCGGCGACGGTTCGGCCGGAAGCTGCAACGAGCTCGCGAACGTCCCCGCCGCCGACGGCCCGAAGAAGAAGTCGTCCGGCGCCGAGTAGTCGGTGTACTTGCTCACCGACTCCGACCGGTAGACACCCGGCTCGGGGTAGTAGAGCACCGGCAGGTTGAGCGAGGCCGCGGCCAGGGGCGGATCGGGCTCGACGTCCGGCTCGTCCTCGACCAGCTCAGCCTCCACGATCTCCGCCTCGACGACATCGTCGACACCCTGCTCGTCGTCGACGGCATCGGCCGCCCTGTCGCCCGCGACGCCGGCGGGTTCCCCCTCGGCTGCGACAGGCGCAACGTGCTCGGCGGCGGGTGCAAGGTGCTTGCCGGCGGGCGCAACATGCTCGCTGGCGGGCGCAAGGTGCTCGGCGGCGGGTGCAAGGTGCTCGGCGGCGGGTGCAAGGTGCTCGCTGGCGGGTGCAAGGTGCTCGGCGGCGGGTGCAAGGTGCTCGCCAGCGGGCGCAACGTGCTCGGCGGCGGGTGCAAGGTGCTCGCTGACGGGCGCTACGTGGTCGCTGACGGGTGCAACAGGCTCGGCGGCGCGCGCAACGTGGTCGCTGACGGGCGTAGCAGGCTCGGTAGCGCCCGCGACAGACTCAGAAGTCGCACCGAACGCGGGGTTCGCGGCAGAAGCGGATCGATTACTCTCATCGGGCAAAACCGAAATTTCGGATTTGCTGGATGGAGTGGGGTGGCCGATCGAGCTGGCCTCAGCGGGCGAGGTAGTCGCGCTCGTCGCGCTCGTCGCGGCGAGTGAGGTGGTCCCGCTCGTCGCAATCTGTGTTGTGTCAGCGGGTGAGTTCTTCGTGGACGGCGCGGTCGTGGTTGTGTCAGCAGATGCGGCGGTCCCGGTCGTCAGGGTCGTCGCGGCGAGTGAGGTGGTCCCGGACGGCGCAGTTTGTGTTGTGTCTGCGGGTGCGGCCGTCGCGGGCGGTGCGGTCGTTGTTGTGTCTGCGGGTGCGGCGGTCGCGGGCGGTGCGGTCGTTGTTGTGTCTGCGGGTGCGGCGGTCGCGGGCGGTGCGGTCGTTGTTGTGTCTGCGGGTGCGGCGGTCGCGGGCGGTGCGGTCGTTGTTGTGTCTGCGGGTGCGGCCGTCGCGGGCGGTGCGGTCGTCGCTGTGTCAGCGGGTGCGGCGGTTTCGGACGGTGCGGTCGTTGTTCTGTCAACGGGTGCGGCCGTCGCGGTTGTCGTGGCGTCAGTGGGAGCGGATGCCGTGGGCGCCCCGGTGCCGGCAGTAGAGGAAGCGGACTCGGGCTCGGCAGCTGCTTCGTCAGCTGGAGCCTTCTCGGCCTTCTCGTCATCGTCCGCAACGTCTGACTCGTTCGCGGCTTTTGTCTCGTTCGTATCGACGGTGGGCGGCTTCTCCGCATGCGGAGCGTCGTCTGGAGCGGAGGCGGGCGTCTTGGCCGGCTCATCCTCAGCGCCAGGCTTGTCAGCCGTCGCACCCTCCGGCTCGTCCTCGACGATCTCGGCCTCGACGTCGGTTCCGGGAGCCGCGGAAGGCGAGGTCGCGGCGGAGGGGGAAGCCTCAGAGGCGGTGGAGGCGGGGGAATCCGGGGACTCGGCGGCGGGGCCGTCGAGTGTCGAGTCGGAGGAGGATGAGGCAGCCGCGGCGGAAGACGAGGCAGCCGCGGAGGAGGAGGCAGCCGCGGCGGAAGAGGCAGCCGCGGCGGAAGAGGAGGCGGCCGGTGCGGAGGAGGAAGAAGAGGCTGCGGAGGAGGATGGGGTGTCCTCGATGATTTCGGCGTCCACGACGTCGTCGTCGGTTGGTTTGTCGTCGACTCGGGGGATGACCTGTGTGGCCACCTCCCGCGACGCCAACCCCTGCGGCATCATGCCGGGCGGGAGGAGCAGCACCCCGGCCGCCTCGCGGTCCCAGTCGGCCTTCTTCGCGGTCGCCGACGGGCCGGGGGGCAGCGCCAGCACCGCCGTCACCTCACCGGCGGCGTGCCGGCCGGAGGGCAGCGCCGGTTGTTCACCGGCGTGTTCGGCCAGGCCGGCCCGTTCCTGCAGGCGCTTCAACGGGCCCGGGGCCCACCACACCGCATTGCCGAGCAGCCCCATCACGGCCGGCACCAGCAGCATCCGTACGACTGTGGCGTCCAGGAACAGGGCCACGATCATCCCGACGCCCACGAACCGCATGGTGGTCACCGAGGACAGCGCGAACGCCCCGGTCACCACGATCAGCAGCAGGGCGGCGGCGCTGATGACGCGGCCGGTGCGGGCCAGGCCGACGGTCACCGCCTGATCGGTCGTGGCGCCGTGGGCACGGGCCTCGACCATGCGGGAGAGCAGGAACACTTCGTAGTCGGTGGACAGGCCGAACACCACGGCCGCCATGAGCACGACGATGCCGGCCTCGAGCGGGGCCGGGGTCACGCCGAGCCAGCTCGCGCCGTGGCCCTCCTGGAAGATCCAGACCAGGATGCCGAAGGTGGCGCTGAGGCTGAGCGCGCTCATCACCACGGCCTTGATCGGCAGCAGGATCGAGCCGAAGGCCAGGAACATCAGGATCAGTGTGGCCCCGACCAGCAGACCGACCATCCACGGCAGTTTGGCCGCGGTGGCCGACAGGCTGTCCACGTTGCGGGCCGTGGTCCCGCCGACCAGCAGTTCCGCGCCGTTGGGCACGGGCAGGGAGCGGATGTCGTCGACGACCTGGCGGGCTTCGACGCTGAACGGGTCGGTCGATTTCAGCGTGGCGGTGAAGACGGTGACGTCACCGGCGCGTTGGGCGGGGCCGAGCTGGGCGATGCCGTCGATCTGGCGCAGCGTGACGGCGAACGCGGAGGTGTCGGCCTGCCCGCGCAGCACGATCGGCATGCCGTCGCCGGTGAACTGCGGGTAGCCGGCTTTCAGGGTTTCGATCGCGACGCGGGCCGGGTCGCCTGAGGGCAGCGTACGTTCGTCGGCCTCGCCGAAGCGGACCCCGGCGATGGGCGCCGCCAGCACCAGCAGCCCGGCCAGGATCGGCAGCGCGACGATGACCGGGCGGCGCAGCACGGCCGCAGCCAGCCGGGCCCAGAAGGAGTCTTCGGGGGCCACAGACTTACGGCCGGGCAGCCGGATCGGCAGCCTGTCGACACGTGGGCCGAGCAGCGCCAGCATGGCGGGCAGCAGGGTCAGCGAGAGCAGCGCGGCCAGGCCGACCGCGGCCAGGCCCCCGTACGCCAGGGATTTGAGGAACCCTTGCGGGAACAGGAGCAGACCGGCGAGCGCGATCATCAGCAGCGAGGCGGAGAAGACGACCGTGCGCCCGGCGGTGGCGACGGTGCGGCTCACGGCCTCGGCCGGCGTACGACCGGAGTTCTGCTCCTCGCGGAAGCGGCCGACCATGAACAGGCCGTAGTCGATGGCCATGCCCAGGCCGAGCAGACTGGCCACGTTGACCGCGAACGAGTTGACCTCGTGCACGTTCGCCACCGCGTGCAGGATGCCCAGCGAGCCGAGCACGGCCGCGCCGCCGACGAGCACGGGCAGCGACGCCGCGACGAGCGAGCCGAACAGGAACAGCAGCAGGATCAGGACCACCGGCAGCGAGATGATCTCGGCGCGCGCCAGGTCCTGGGTGGAGCGGGTGGAGGTGGCGTCGGAGAGCACGACCCCGCCGGAGAGCTGCACCTTGGTGCCTTCGACGGCGAACTTGTCGTCGATCTCGCGGAACGCGTCGAGTTTGGCGCCGTCGTCCGCGCCGGCCAGCGTGACGATCGCGAGGCCGCTGGTTTTGTCCTTCGCCGCGAACTGGGAGGACTTCGTCTGCCAGTACGAGGTGGTGCCGGTGACGGCCGACTTGGGCAGCAGCGCCAGCTTCGTCCGGATCTTCTTGCCCAGCTCGACGTCGTCGATCTTGACCTTGTCCGGCGTGTACAGCACGACCAGGTCGCCGCCCTGCGCGCCGAACGCCTTCTCGACGGCCTCGGCGGCCTGCGACGACTCGCTGTCCGGGTCTTGATAACCGCCCTCGGTGAGCTGGCCGAAAACACCGAGCCCCCAGACGCCCGCGCTGATCACCGCGACGAGCGCGACGGACAGCACCGGCCACCGGAAGCGGGCGACCCACGATCCCCAGCCCGCGAACACGTCAACCCCTCTGATCGTTCCTCACTACCGCCGGATCCCGGCTGGAGTGCTTATGAGACCACTTCACGAAAGCGTCGCCGCTTCCAGGGTTACCCCTGCGCAACCCTTCCCGTACGCGCTGTCGGTGGTCCACGTGAGCCGTATCTGGCCGGATCTCGGCGCCTGATAGGCCACGGTCACCACAGCGGTACGCAGCGTGCCACCACGGTTGTCGAGCACGGTAGAGCCGGTCGAGTCGCCCGTGCTCAGCCGCGCGGTCAGCTTTCCGCGCGCGGAGACCGACCCCAGGTAGAGCTTGAGGATCCGCGGGGTGGTGCCGGCGGGCGCGCTGAGCGTGAAACCGTTGCCCTGGCCGCAGGTGCGGATTCCCGTACGGGTCCCGGCCGCGGTGGCCACCGGGTCGCCGCCGCTCCAGGTGAACTGCGCGGGGCTCAGCGAATGCCGGAACCGGGGCGCGGTCGGGGCCCCCTCGAGGATGCGGAAGTCGCCGCCGCGGTCGCGTTCGAGGGAGAACGTCCCGTCGAGCCCCCAGTGCACCCAGTCGCTCGTGCCCTCCGCCGACAGGTCGACCTTTCCCGGTACGGGGCCTTGGGCGATTCGGAGCTGGTCGCGTACGGGTGGTTTGGTCGTCGGGGCGGCGCTGGTGCGCGACGGCGTCGGGGTGGGGCTCTGCAGCGGGATCAGCCCCTGGCTGGGCGGCGGGGGCAGCTGCACGTCACCGAGCGCGGGGGCGGGCGGGTCCAGCGGCGGGGCCGCCTCGTCGGAGGTGTTGAGCGCACGGGCGGCCACGAAGCCGAACCCGATGACGACGAGGACACCCGCGAGGATCACGGCGGCGGACGAAAGATATTCGTTCCACTCGTGGCGCGGCCCGTTCCGCCGCCCGGCGGGATCGGCGCGGTGGCTGTTCCGGCCTCGGCGGCGGCCATCCGCGGTCGACGGCAACCGACCCTCCTGCAAGTGCGTTACCGGTTGTTCACAGAGCGAATCAACGTGTTGGAGTGCTAAACAATGGCACTTCGATGCGTGACGGAATAGAGCGAAATCCGTGACCATCCGTACGGGCGATCATCCGCCTCAGCGGTTCGGCCGAGGTTTGCGGTGGGCTTCGTCACCGGTACGGGTACCGTGTCCGAAGTTTCCGGCGCCGCCGATACCAGGAGAGTCGACGACATATGAGTACCGAGACCGCCCGCCCGATCACCGGCGACACGGCGAAGCGCCGCACTCAGGCCGTCGCCGGCGCCGTTGCCGGGGTGGCCGTGATCGCCGTCCTGGTGACCGTTTTCGTCACCGTCCGCGGCGGCTCCGACGAGCCCGCGGCCCAGCAGCCCGCCGCCGCTCCCGCGCCCGCCTCGGCCGAGGCGGCGCCGGAGAGCGCGCCGTCGGCCGAGGCCCCCGCCGAGCCGGGCGCCCCCGCCCCGGTCAGCACCCCGCCCGAGCTGTCGAAGGAGCCGGTCGTGAAGCCCGGCACCGGCAAGCTGACCGAGCTCAAGGTGACCCCGCTGGTGGCCGGGCGCGGACCCGCGGTCAAGGCGGGCCAGACGGTCACCGCCAACTACGTGCTCATCAGCTACGCGAAGGGCGAGGTCATCGACTCGTCCTGGAAGCGCGGCGAGCCCTTCAGCACCCCGATCGGCACCGGCCGCGTGATCCAGGGCTGGGACAAGAGCATCCCGGGCCAGAAGGTCGGCAGCCGCATCCAGATCGACGTCCCGGCCGCCCTGGCCTACGGCGAGGAGCAGGGTGACCTGCGGTTCGTGGTCGACATCCTGGCCGCGCAGTAGGTCACAGGTCGGCGACCACCACGTCCAGCTGGCGGGGGCGGCCCGGGGCGACGGGCTGCTCCTCGACGGTGTACTTCAGGTCGCGCAACGCCGTGACCATCTCGTCCACCGAGGCCGGCGTCGCGGCTGCCTCGGCCAGGGAACGTACGAGCCGGCCCTTGGTCGCCTTGTTGAAGTGGCTGACCACCGAGCGCTTGGCCACGCCGTCGACGACCCGCTCGTGCAGCACCCGTACGGTGGCCGACGTCGGCGCGGGTGGCGTCCACATCGCGCCGTAGGCTCCCGAGCGCAGGTCGAGCACCGGGCCCCCGGCCGCCTCGGGATCGAGGGCCTTGGGCAGAGCCTTCTTCCAGTACGAGGTCATCCCGCCCAGCGCCGGCAGGGTCACCCCGACCGACAGGCGGTAGGCGGGGATGCGGTCGTCGAGGCGCACCACGCCCCACAGGCCGGAGAACACCACCGCCCGCTCGTCCAGCCACGCGCGCGCGGCCGGGGCCAGCGACTGCGCGTCCAACGCCTCGTACAGGACTCCGGTGTAAACCGTGACCGCGGGCGCGGCCGGGGCCGTGAGCAGCGACGCGTTGCGGGTGACCTCGTCGGTCTGGCCGGGGGAGAGCCCGAGCACGGCCAGCGAGTCGGCCCGCGCGCGGGCACTGGTCCGCTTGCTCATCGTCACCAGGCGCGACAGCACCCGCTTGCGGGCCGTCGTCAGCGCGGGCAACCACAGCGTGGCCGGGTCGACCGGGTCACCGGAGGCGGCGGGCGTCTTGCCCTCGGACGGCGGCAGCAGGATGAGCACCTGGCGAGATTAGTCGGCGTCCCGCCCGACCAGCGCGTCACCCACCGTCGGGTAGATCGCGAGCCGCGGCGTCAGCCCGACCGTGTCGAGCAGCCGGCCCAGGAACTCGCCGGGGGCGGCCAGCCGCAGCCAGCCCCCGCCCGCGGACGCCCGCTTGTGGCCGACGATCAGCGCGCTCAGCCCGGTCGAGTCGCAGAACTCGACGCCGGACAGGTCGACCACGATGCGCGGCGAGGGTCTGTCCAGCACCTGATTGAGCGTCGTGATCAGGGTTGTTCCGCTGTCGATGTCGAGATTGCCGCGAACCGTGACGACTACTGAGTCGTCCGCGTTCCCCACCACGGACACGTGCACGACAACCTCCGGTCTGAAGAAGAAAGCTAATTCCTTCTTCCCAAAGCGCGGCCGAAAGTCACTTTCTATAGGCTCCGAGGCAGATCCACGCTCTCAGGGAGGCCGCCCATGTCCGTCAACCCCCGCGCCGGGAAGCCCGCCGAGCCGCGCGACCTGATCGACGTGCCCCGGGTGATCTCGCGTTACTACACCGAGCACCCCGACCCCGAGGTCGTCGGGGAGCGGGTCGCCTTCGGCACGTCCGGCCACCGCGGCTCCAGCCTCAAGAACGCCTTCAACGCCGACCACATCGCCGCGACCAGCCAGGCGATCGTCGAGTATCGGCGCGACCAGGGCACCGACGGCCCGCTCTACCTGGGCCGTGACACGCACGCGCTGAGCGAGCCCGCGATGATCACGGCGCTCGAGGTGTTCGCGGCCAACGACGTCACCGTGCTGATCGACAGCCGCGACGGTTACACGCCGACCCCGGCCGTGTCGCACGCGATCCTCACCTACAACCGGAACCGTACGAGCGGCCTGGCCGACGGCGTGGTCGTCACCCCGTCGCACAATCCGCCGGCCGACGGCGGCTTCAAGTACAACCCGCCCAACGGTGGCCCGGCCGACACCGATGCCACCAAGTGGATCCAGGACAGGGCCAACGCGCTGATCGCGGCCGGTCTCAAGGACGTGCGGCGCATCCCGGCCGCGCGGGCCCGGCAGTCGGACTCGGTCTCCGGTTACGACTTCCTCGACGCGTACGTGGGTGACCTCCCGTCCGTGATCAACCTCGACGCCGTCCGCGAGGCCGGGCTGCGCGTGGGGGCCGACCCGCTCGGCGGGGCCAGCGTCGCCTATTGGGGCGCGATCGCCGAGCGGCACGGCCTCGACCTCACGGTGGTCAACCCGAACGTCGACCCGACCTTCGGTTTCATGACGCTCGACTGGGACGGCAAGATCCGCATGGACTGCTCGTCGCCGTACGCGATGGCCTCGCTGATCGAGCAGAAGGACCGTTTCCAGCTGGCCACCGGCAACGACGCGGACGCCGACCGGCACGGCATCGTCACCCCCGACGCCGGCCTGATGAACCCCAACCACTACCTGGCCGTCGCGATCCGGTATCTGTTCGCCAACCGCACCGACTGGCCCGCGGCCGCCGCCATCGGCAAGACCCTGGTGTCCTCCTCGATGATCGACCGGGTGGCCGCCGACCTGGGCCGCCGCCTCGACGAGGTGCCGGTGGGGTTCAAGTGGTTCGTGCCCGGCCTGCTCGACGGCTCGATCGGCTTCGGCGGCGAGGAGAGCGCGGGCGGCTCGTTCCTGCGCCGCGACGGCAGCCCGTGGAGCACCGACAAGGACGGCATTCTGCTCGACCTGCTCGCCTCCGAGATCCTGGCCGTCACCGGGCGCACACCCAGCGAGCACTACCGCGACCTGACAGCCAAGTTCGGCGAGCCCGCGTACGCCCGGATCGACGCCCCCGCCACCCGCGAGGAGAAGGCGGTCCTGGGCCGGCTCTCGCCCGAGCAGGTCACCGCCAAGGAGCTCGCCGGCGAGCCGATCACCGCCGTGCTCACCACCGCCCCCGGCAACGGCGCGGCGATCGGCGGGCTCAAGGTCGCGACCGAGTCGGGCTGGTTCGCCGCCCGCCCGTCCGGCACCGAGGACGTCTACAAGATCTACGCCGAGTCCTTCGGCGGACCGGAGCAGCTGGCCCGCATCCAGGAGGAGGCGCGGGCCGTGGTGGGGGCCGCGCTCAAGGGCTGATCTTCTCAGATTCGGCGTCCGGCGGCCGACTGGAGGGCGGTAGGGACTCTACCGACTCAGGCCAATAGGACGCGCATGACTGGACCCGTGGGACCCGCCGCCCGGCGTGCGGGTACCGGGCTCGCACCCCTGCTTCTCGCGGCGGCCGCCACCGTGGCGGTCGCCGTGTGGCTCGCGGTGCGCGAACCGCACGCCGTGGCCCTCGGCTACGTCGGTGGCCCGGTCGCGATGGCCGGCGCGGCCTGGTCGCTGCAGCGCATCGGCGCGATGGTGATGCTGCCGCGGGTGATGCGCGCGTTCTGGCGCCAGCTCGGGCACGCCGCGATCATCCTCGTGCTGAGCAGCAGCACCGCGCTGGCCCTGGCCAACAACAACGCGGGCATGTCCCTCTACGTCGCGGTGCCGATGCTCACCGGCATGTTCTGGACCATGTCGGCCTTCCTGCGCCTGCCGATGACCGACCGCGCGCCGCTGAGCTGGCTGCGGGTGGTGCTCGACGGCGCCACCGTGGCCGTCGCGGCCGGGCTGGTCTTCTGGTACGTCGTGCTGAGCTCGGCCCCGCCCGGCACCGACCTGGCCACCCGGGCCACCGCCGCCACGGTCGGCGTGGCCGGCGTGCTCTGCTTGGTCGTCATCGGCAAGGCCGGAGGCCGCGCCGACGGCCCGATCGACCCGGTCGCCCTGCGCCTGCTCACCGCCGCCCCGATCGTGGCGGTCGCGCTGGCCGTCCTGCTGATCGCCGGCAACGACTTCTCCCGCCTGCTGATCTCGGTGGGCGGCAGCCCGCTCGTCGCACTGTCCTTCACCTCGGCCGCCTATCGCCAACGCCGGGTGCTGAACCGCACCGGGGCCGAGCCCGCACCGCGGGCGCCGCGTCGCTCGCGCACCGAACTGGTGCCGTTCCTCGCCGTGGGCGGGACCGGTGTGCTGGTCACCTACGTGTCGGTGCACGAGATGACCTCCCGGCAGCGCACCCTGATCTTCGCCTCGGTGGTGATCGCCGTGCTGGTGGCGGCCCGGGTGCTGCTGGGCCTGCGCGACAACCGCCGGATGCTGACCGGCCTGCGCGACCAGCAGGCCGAACTGGCCCGCCTGGCGATGACCGACCCGCTGACCGAACTGGCCAACCGCACCCGCTTCGTCGCCGTGCTGACCGAGCGGCTGGCCGCCCACAAACCGGCCACCGTGCTGCTCATCGACATCGACGACTTCAAGATGGTCAACGACACCATGGGCCCGGCCCTCGGCGACCAGCTGCTCTACCAGGTGGCGCAGCGGCTGCGCGAGAACGGCGCGGCCAAGGAACTGCCGGCCCGGCTCGGCGGCGACGAATTCGCCGTGCTGCTCGACGTGGAGGAGGTCACCTCGGCCGAGGAGGCCGCCACGCGCATCCTGCAAGCCCTGGCCGAACCGTTCCGGGTCGGCGAGCACCAGCTGCTGGCCCACGCCAGCCTGGGCGTCGCCATCGCCGGGCCCGGCGACTCGGCCGACGAGGTGCTGCGCAACGCCGACATCGCCATGTACGCGGCCAAGGAAGGCGGCAAGGCGGCCTGGACCCGGTTCGAGCCGCGGATGCGCCAGGACGTCGTCAACCACGCCCGCCTGGGCAGCGAACTGCACAACGCGATCATCCGGCATGAACTGTTCCTGCTCTACCAGCCGGTCTTCGACATCGTCACCGGCCGCCTGCACGGCGCCGAGGCCCTCGTCCGGTGGAAACACCCGACCCGCGGCTTCGTCTCACCGGGCGACTTCATCCCCGTCGCCGAACGGTCGGGGCTGATCGTGCCGCTCGGCTCATGGGTGCTGCGCGAAGCCTGCGAGCAGCTGGCCCGCTGGCACCGCGACCACGGCGACGGCGCGATCAAGGCGATCAACGTGAACGTGGCGGTCCGGCAACTGCGCGAATCGGGCTTCGTCGACGAAGTCGCGGCCGTGCTCAGCGAGACCGGGCTGATGCCGCAGAACCTGGTGCTCGAAGTGACCGAGTCGTCGGTCGCGGACGGCCGGCAGGTGCGCGAGACGCTGCACGCGCTGCACGAGATGGGGGTCCGCCTGGCCCTGGACGACTTCGGCACCGGCTCGTCGTCGCTCAGCCTGCTGCGCGCGTTCCCCGTCGACGTCCTCAAGCTGGACAAATCGTTCGTGGACGGCATCACCGAGGGCGCCGACCGGGGTCGCCTCGCGGTGGCCGCCGCAGTGGCCCAATTGGCCGAATACCTGCAGCTCAGCGCCGTTGCCGAGGGCATCGAGAGCGAGTCCCAGCTGATCCGCCTGCGCGAGATGGGGTACCGGCTGGGGCAGGGCTTCTTCATGTCGAAGCCGCTGCCCGCCGAGGAGGCCGGCGCCCTGATGGCGACGCCGGCCCCGGTGGTGGCCTAGGCTGCGGTCTCGGGGCGGCCGTCGGCGGCCCAGAGGGTGTGGAACGAGCCGTCCTTGTCTACGCGGCGGTAGGTGTGGGCGCCGAAGTAGTCGCGTTGGCCCTGGATCAGGGCGGCCGGCAGGCGTTCGGCGCGCAGGCCGTCGTAGTAGGCCAGGGCGGACGCGAAGCCGGGAGCCGGGATGCCCTGCTGGGCGGCCGTCGCCACGACCCGGCGCCAGGCGTCCTGGGCGCCGCTGACGGCGTCCAGGAAGTACTGGTCGACCAGCAGCGTGGCCAGTTCGGGCTGCTTGTCGTACGCCTGCTTGATGAAGTCGAGGAACTTGGCCCGGATGATGCAGCCGTCGCGCCAGATCTTCGCCATCGCGCCCGGGTCGATCGCCCAGTCGTATTCCTTGCTGGCCGCCTGGATCTGCTGGAAGCCCTGCGCGTAGGCCACGATCTTGGAGGCGAACAGCGCCTGCTCCACATCGGCCTGCAGGTCGCCGCCGTGCGCCCCGGACGACGCGGACGGGCCGGGCAGCGCCGCCTCCGCGGCCGCCTTGCGCACGTCGGGGCCGCCGGAGAGCGCCCGCGCGAACACCGACTCGGCGATGCCGCTGACCGGCACGCCCAGGTCGAGGGCGGCCTGCACCGTCCAGCGGCCGGTGCCCTTCTGCTCGGCCTGGTCGACCACGATGTCGACGAACGGCTGGCCCGTCTCGGCGTCGACCTGCTTGAGCACCTCGGCCGTGATCTCGATCAGGTAGGACCCCAGCCGGCCTTCGTTCCAGCCCCGGAACACGTCGGCGATCTCGGCCGGGGAGTGCCCGCCGACCTGACGCAGCAGGTCGTACGCCTCGGCGATGAGCTGCATGTCGGCGTACTCGATGCCGTTGTGCACCATCTTGACGAAGTGCCCGGCGCCGTCCGGCCCCACGTGCACGCAGCACGGCTCCCCGTCGACCTTGGCCGAGATGTCCTCCAGCAGCGGGCCCAGCGCCTCGTACGACTCCGGCGAGCCGCCCGGCATGATGCTGGGGCCGTGCAGTGCGCCCTCCTCGCCGCCGGAGACGCCCGTCCCCACGAAGTGCAGGCCGCGCTCCTTGAGGGCCGCCTCGCGCCGGCGCGTGTCCAGGTAGTGCGCGTTACCCGCGTCGATGAGCATGTCGCCCTCTTCGAGCAGCGGGGCGAACTCGTCGATCACGGCGTCGGTGGGCCCACCGGCCTTCACCATGATGATCACGCGACGCGGCCGCTCGAGGCTGGCCACGAACTCCTCGGCGGTCTCGGCCGGGATGAACTTCCCCTCGCCTCCGAACTCCTCGACCAGCTCCTTGGTGCGGTTGTAGGAGCGGTTGTGCACGGCCACGGTGTGCCCGTGCCGGGCGAAGTTGCGAGCCAGGTTCCGTCCCATCACCGCGAGGCCGGTGACCCCGATCTGTGCCTTCTCCGACATCATTGACACCCTTCCCTAGCAGCAGACCACGCCGCCTATTCTTACGGCTCCGTCATGATCAAGGTTCACCCCCGTGCCCCCCCTGTCAGCACAGTGGGATTTTGCGCCGGTGTGCCTCGCGGTGCCCTAAGATCGCGCGGCGGTAGGGTCTATCCCATGCCGAGCGGGACGCGTCCATGAGGCGCGGCGAGATCTGGACCATCGGCAACCGCACCGACCTGCGCTATCGCGTTCTCGTACTGTCCGCCGACTCGTACAACGAACGCGGCAACGCGTCGCCCTTCTGCGCGCCGATCGTGCGCCAGCGCGGGGTCACCGAGCTCCCTCCGTACGCGGTGGCTCTGACCGAGCAGGATCCGATCACCGGCGTCGTGGTGGTCAACCGGATGCGCCGGCTTCCCGCGTCGGTCGGCGCGGAACGCATCGGCATGGTCACCGGGGCCAGCATGGCCCGCCTGACCGAGGCTATGCGGTCACTCTTCGAGTTGTGAGCCTTTCCTCCGCCTTAATTCGCCTTGTCCGTTCAACTCTGGACGCACTCCATCGGGTCACACCCGGTCGGGTGACCGGTGCGACGTCACGCCACAGGTAGCGAACGGTCGAGATGTTCGGCCGATGACGACCGGTGTCCCGCTGACGTATTCAAGTAACCGGTACTCGAGGGACGGGGAGGAACAGGCGTGACACAGGCGTACGCGGCGGCGGTGGAGAGCCTGCGCCCCAGCGCGCCGGCCGGCGCCACCGAGAGCGCGCGCCTGACCGTCGAGCGCGCCGTCGGGCTGCTGGCCGGTCGCGCCCGCTGCCGTCTGGCCGACGCCCACCGGCATCTGCTGCGCATGGCCGCCGAGGAGGGTCGCGGGCTGGTCGAGGTGGCGAGCGGGGTGATCCGGATGCTCGACGTGGCCGACCCCGACACCGGCGTCGTCCTGGGCCTCGACACCGACCGCTTGCCGTCCCCGCTCACCGCCCCGGTCCGCCGGTTCGCGCCGTGGATCGGCATGGTGCAGCGGGTGCTCGACGTCGCCCCCGGCATGGCCTCCTATCTCAGCGCCGAGCGCGGGCCGGACGGCCGCCTGACCGACCTGATCTGGGCCGCGGCCAGCCCCGACGCTGTCGCGCCGAACGGTCTGTGCGGCTCCCAGCTGGTCGGGCTGCGCATGTCCGAGCACTTCCCGGAGGTGCTGGCGAGCGACCGCTGGCTCGCGTACGCGCACGTCCTGGACACCGGCGTGCCCGTCGCGCTGGGCCCGTTCCCGCACCGCGACGGGGTCTACTCGGTGCGCGCGCACCGGCTCGGCGAGGGGCTGCTGCTCAACTGGACCCGGCACGACGATCACCCCGGCGGCCTGCTGGAGCGGCTGGCCGGCACGGAGCGCCTGGGCAACCTCGGCTGGGGCGAGTGGGACCTGGTCAGCGGCGAGGTCTACTGGTCCGACCAGCTGTACCGCATCTTCGAGCGCGACCCCCGGCTGGGCCCGCCCGACCCGGGTGGGCCCGACGAGGCCGGCCTGGCCGAGGACGAGCCGCTGCGTGCGGCAGCCAAGGCGCAGCTCGCCCGGGGCGACCGCGTCGACATGATCACCCGGATCCGGGTCAACGGCCGGGTCAAGCATTTGCGCACGGTGGCCGACGCCGGCCGCGACGCCGAGGGTCGTCCGCTGCGGATCTTCGGCATCGTGCAGGACGTCACCGCGCAGGAGACCGGGGCCCAGCGACTGGCCGAGGTCGAACGGCAGCTGGCCGAGCAGCGCCGCAGCCTGGCCGCCGAGCACGAGCTGGCCGGCCGTCTGCAGCGCATCATCCTGCCCCTGCCCGAGGGCCCGATCGTGCTGCCCGGGCTCAAGGTCTCGGTGCGCTACCTGCCGGCCGGGCAGGAGGATCTGGTCGGCGGCGACTGGTATCACGCGGCCGAGCTGCGCGACGGCTCGGTGCTGCTGGCCGTCGGCGACGTGGCCGGCCACGGCACCCAGGCCGCCACCGCGATGGCCCAGCTGCGGCACGCGCTGCGCGCTCTGGCCGTCACCACCAGCGACCCCGCCGAGCTCCTGGGCCACCTCAACCGGCTGACCTGCGAGCTCGAACGGGAGTCGCCCGAGATGGCGGCCACCGCCGTGGTGGCCCGGTTCGACCCGGCCCGCCACGAGATCGTCTGGGCGCAGGCCGGGCACCCGCCGCCGCTGCTGGCTCGCGGCGGCCGGACAGCGCCGCTGGAGCGTCCGGGGGGCCCGATGCTGGGTGTGGTGGACGACGCGGCGTACCGGACCGCCCGGGTCGACTTCCGGGTCGGCGACGTGCTGCTGCTCTACACCGACGGCCTGGTCGAGCACCGCCGCCGCGGCCCCGACGACGGGCTGGCCTCGGTCATCGCCACCGTCGACGAGGCCGTACGGGCGTCGCCCGACCAGCCCCTGGGGCAACTGCTGTCCCGGCTGCGCCGCACCAACCCCGACGACGACACGTGCATCCTGGCCGCCCGGCCGATGACCGGACAGACCCAGGATCTGCGCAGATATCTCTCCGGAGCGGCCAAAATGTCGCATCTGCGCCGCTGACCGCGCCGTTTCGGGAGATCATGTCGGCCGTGAGGGGTCGCACGTACGGTGTCCTGTCGCCCTTCGTCGGGGGCGACTACTACGGCACCATCATCGCGGGGGCGAACGAGGCGGCCGTGGCCTCCGGCGACCGCGTGCTCGCGCTGCAGACCCTCGACCCGGGCTCCTACAACGCCGACCGCAGCGGGGTGCCCGACTATCGCCGGCCGGTCGCGTGGGGCCACCTGTCCGGGATCATGGTGCTGGCCGGGGCGATCCACGACACCTACGCGCAGGCGGCGGTGAAGGCGGGCATCCCCGTGGTCACCGTCGGGCACGAGATGCGTGACTGCTCCGCGGTCTTCGCCGACAACAGCGAGGGCGTCCGGGTGGCGGTCCGTCATCTGCTCGAGCACGGTCACGAGCGGATCGCGTTCGCCGGGCACCTCGTCCACTTCGACGTGCGGGAACGGCGCGAGGGTTACGAGAACGCGCTGGCCGAGCGCGGCCTGCTCCCGCCGTCCGACCTGCTGATCGACGCGGGCGACAACCACGAAAGCGGCGGCGAACTGGTCGCCGACCTGCTGGTGGCGGCGGGGATGCCGGCCACCGCCGTGGTCTGCGGCACCGACCGCAACGCGATGGGCCTGATCCGCCGCCTCAGCGAGCTCGGCCGGCGGGTCCCCGGCGACCTCGCCGTGGTCGGCTTCGACGACGTGGCCGGCGCGATGTACATGCGGCCCAGCCTGTCCACCGTGCGTCAGCCCGCCGACGTGATCGGGGCGGCCGCCGTCGGGTTGCTGGCCGACCTGGCCGGGCAGCCCGCCGGGGCCGGCATCGTCCGGCGGGTGCCGACCACCTTCGTCCGGCGTGACTCGTGCGGCTGCCCGCCGAGCGGCCTGCCGGTCACCGAGGACCTCACCCGTTATCTGTTCGGGCAGGTCGTCAGCCTCCAGGAGACCCTGAACGTCCAGCACGAGCTGGGCATCGACCTGCTCGGCGCGCACGACCGCGACCCCCGCGAGCTCGGCTGGCTCAAGCGCACCACGGCCTTCGCCGGCTGCCTCGGCCTGTGGCGTGACGGCGCGGTGCCCTCACTCGACACCGAGCTGCGCATCGAGGGGGAGTACCCGGCCGGGCGCGACCTGGCCGGCGCCACGATGCCGGTCAGCGAGTTCCCCCCGCCGGCGCTGTTCGAGCTGGCCGACGGGGCGGCCGGCGACGCCGTGTTCGTGGTGCCGGTGCGCAGCGCAACCCGCGACTGGGGCATGCTCGCCGCGGTCGGGCACATCCAGCAGAGCACCCCGCCCGGCAGCGAGATGATGAACCAGTCGGGCGCCCTGCTGGCCGCCTCGCTCGACCGCGGCGCGATGGTGGCCGCGCTGCGCGAGCAGGAGGAGCAACTGCGTGACGCGGCCCTGCACGACCCGCTCACCGGCCTGCCCAACCGGGTGCTGCTGGCCGATCGGCTGCGCCAGGCCGGTCTGCGCGCGGCCCGGCAGGCCGGTCACCGCTTCGCTGTGCTGCTGCTCGACCTCAACGGCTTCAAGGCGGTCAACGACACGCTCGGCCACGCCGCCGGCGACGTGCTGCTCATCGAGGTGGCGCAGCGGCTGACCGGGTTGCTGCGCGAGTCGGACACGGTGGCCCGGCTCGGCGGCGACGAGTTCGTGGTGCTGCTGGACGGGCTGCCCGCCGACGGCACGGAGCAGGTGGTGCGCGACTCCATCGCGTTGCGGCTGACCGAGCCGTACGCGATCGACGGCGGCCGCGTGACCGTAGGCGTGAGCATCGGCGTGGCCCTGAGCGGGGTCAACGCGGACGACCCGGACCACCTGCTGCGCGAGGCCGACGCCGCGATGTATCGGGCCAAGCTGGCCGCTAAGGCAGCGTCCAGCTCTGACTCGGCCCGCCGGAGCACGCGCTGACCGTCGCCGCGGTGCCACCGCGGCCCGGGTCGGTCAGGCAGCCGCCGCCGGCCGAGTTGACCAGCGTGCCGTCGCCGCCGGACCGCCACTGCGACGAGGCGCCGTCGCCGCAGTCGGTGACCCGCACGCTGCCGTCGCCGGTCGACTGCGCGCACTTGCCGGCCACCCGCAACGTGCCGTCGGTGGCCAGGGTGAACGACTGGTACGAGACCGACATGCACCCGTTCACCTGCACCGGGCTCCCGTTCGAGCCGAACAGGCTGCCCAGTGCCAGGCAGCGGCCGCTGGCGGCGGTGATCGCGCCGGTGCGGTCGGCGCCGGGCGGCGCGAGCGTGGGCTCGGTGGCGGGCGGCGCGCTGGCCGGGGGAGCGCTGGAGGGGGTCAGTGTCTGGAACGACGAGCTGGGCGTCACCGTGGCGCTCGCCGAGACGCTGGCCGAGGCACTGGCCGGCGCGCTGACGCTCGGCGAGGCGGTCGTGCCCGGTGCGGCGCTCTGCTTCTGCTCGTCGAGGGGCGCCTGACCGGGAATGGCGGGCAGCGCGGTGCCGGGCTTGGGCAGCTCGGGGTCGGCGGCCGGTCCGAAGATCAAGTAGCCCACCACGCCGAGGGCCAGCGCGGCGCCACCGGCGAAGATGGCCAGCCGGGCCAGCGGATGCAGGGTGAGCCGGGGTCTGCGCGGCGGCGGGAGCGGTTCGTCCTCCACCTTCGGCTGGACGAGGGTGTCGGCTTCCGGCGGCAGGTCCGCCGACTCCGGCCAGGTCTCGTTCTCCTCGTCGGGCGCACGTTCCGCCTCGGCGACGGCCTTCACGTACGGCCGCACCAGAACGGGATCCTCGCGACGCGCGTCGTTCTCCGCCATTGCTCCCCTTGGAAGATCCGATCCACGGTGGACTGCTGAGAGAACATACGCCACATCCGCCAGTATCGATCACCCCATTCCGGACTTTAACCGTACGTATTGGTCTGATCATTGTCGTGTGAGTGGCGTACGGTGGCGGCCGGCCTGCTGATGAACGGGTGCGCCGAACTCGTCGCGCTGGACGCGCTGACCCCACCGGTACGTCGAGCTGCCCGGTCAGCGCCGGCCCGCCGGATGTCGGACGTATGGGAGAAATCGCAAGGGGTAAGCCGAACCCATGCACCGGTACGGGGATGAGGTCGCGGCGATCGCCCGGCCCCTGGCCGACGAGGGCGACCTGGACGTCCTGCTCGACCGGGTCGGTGACGCCCGGGTCGTGCTGATCGGCGAGGCCAGCCACGGCACACACGAGTACTACACGTGGCGGTCCGCGCTGACCCGCCGGCTGATCGCGGAGCGTGGCTTCTCCTTCGTCGCCGTCGAGGGCGACTGGCCCGACTGCGAACGCGTCAACGCGGCCGTGCGCGGCTCCGCGGCGTCACCGCTGGCGGCGCTGCTCGGCTACGAACGGTGGCCGACCTGGATGTGGGCCAACGAGGAGGTCGCCGACTTCGCCGGCTGGCTCCGCGCCCACAACGAAGGCCGTGCGGACAAGGCGGGCTTCCACGGCCTCGACGTCTACTCGATGTGGGAGTCGTTGCGCGAGGTCATCCTGTGGCTGCGCGAGAACGACCCGGAGGCCGCCGACCACGCCGTGGACGCGTACCAGTGCCTGGCCTCGTACGCGGAGGATCCGCAGTCCTACGCCTGGGCCGCGAAGTTCCTGCGCGCGAGCTGTGCCGACGAGGTGGTCCGGATGCTCGTCGAGCTGCGCGGACGCGACCTCGCCGTGTGGCAGAACGCGGAGGTCGTGGCGGGCGCCGAGCACTACTACCGGGCGATGGTGACCGGCGGCGCGAGCTCGTGGAACGTACGGGACCGGCACATGGACGCGACGCTGGCCCGGCTGCTCGACCACTACGGCGAGGCCTCGAAAGCCGTCGTGTGGGCGCACAACACCCACGTGGGTGACGCCGGCGCCACCGATCAGGCCGCGCTGGGCGAGGTGACCATCGGCTCGCTGGCCCGGGAGCGGTTCGGCGCTGAGCGGGTCGTGCTGATCGGGATGGGCGGGCACCGCGGCTCGGTGATCGCCGGTCGCGCGTGGGGCGCCGCCATGACGGAGCTGCGCGTGCCGCCCGGCCGGCCCGGCTCGCTCGAGGACATCTTGCACGCGACCGCCCCGCCGCGGGCCCTGTTCGTCTTCCCGCCGCTCGGTGAGCGCCCCGACCTGCTCGTCGACGAGGTCGCGCACCGGGCCATCGGCGTCGTCTACCGGCCCGAGCAGGAACAGCTCGACAACTACGTGCCGTCCGTGCTGGGCGACCGCTACGACGCGTTCCTGTGGTTCGACGAGACCCGCGCGCTGCGCCCGCTGCACCCGCTGCACGTCGACACGCACGAGTACGAGACGTACCCCACCGGCGTCTGATCCCCGTGCGACCGCTTGACACCGTCGCTTCCGGGCGTATTCTCAACTAACCAGTTTATAAACCAGGTGGTTGTCATGACGGAGTCCATTGACGGCGTCTTCGCGGCCCTCGCCGACCCGACCCGGCGCGCGATCCTCGATCGCCTCGCCACCGGTGACGCGACCGCCGGTGAGCTCGCCGCCAACTTCCCGATCAGCGCGCAGGCCGTCTCGAAACACCTCAACGTGCTCGAGGCGGCGGGTCTGATCGTCCGCACCCGCGAGGCGCAGCGGCGGTGGTGCCGCATCGTGCCGGGGCAGGTGCAAGCGGTCGCCCAGTGGGCCGAGCAGTATCGGCGCCTCTGGGAGCAGCGGTACGACGCGCTCGACGACTACCTGGGCCGGCTGCAGCCGGGCCCGACCAAGGAGGAACCGTGAGCATCAACGTCCAGACCCCCACCGACACCACCCTCGTCATGAGCCGCAGCTTCGACGCGCCCCGCGACCTCGTGTTCGCCTGCCACACCCAGCCCGAGCACCTGCGCCACTGGTGGGGCCGGGGCAACCCGCTCGACGTCGAGCTCGACTTCCGGGTCGGCGGCAAATGGCGTTTCGTCGAGCACGCCGACGGCCGGGAGCACGCGTTCCGCGGCGAGATCACGGCCATCGACGCGCCGGCCGGCTTCTCGTGGACGTTCGAGTACGAGCCGATGCCCGGCCACGTCCTGCGCGAGCAATACGTGTTCACCGAGGAAGGTGGCAAGACCACTGTCACGTCGTCGTCCACCTTCGACAGCCGGGAGGACCGCGACGGCATGATCGAGTCCGGCATGGAGGCGGGCGCCGAGCAGTCGTACCGGGCCCTGGACGACTATCTCGCCAAGCTGTCCTGACCGCGCCGGCGCCGGAGGGCCTCGGGTGGCCCCCCGGCGCATCTCCTCAACCGGCCCGGCCCGCTTCGTTCAGCGGGCCGGCCCGTTCGTGTTCAGCCGGCCCGGGTCAGCGCCACCACCGGGATCCGCCGCGTGACCTTGGCCTGATAGTCCGCCCAGCCCGGGTCGCGGGCGACGGCCCGCGCCCACGCGGCGTCACGCTCCTCCGGCGGCAAGGCCACGGCCAGGGCCTCGTACGTCTCAGCCCCGATCTCCACCGTCACCCGCGGTTGCGCCTGCACATTGCGGAACCAGTCCGGATTGCCGGGCGCCCCGCCGGCCGAGGCGATGACCAGGATGCGCCCCGGCCCGTCGCGGAGGAACCCGAGCGGCGTGGTGTGCGGCTTACCGCTGCGTGCGCCGCGGGTCGTGAGCAGAATCAGCTCACTGTCCGCGAACATCCCGCCCACACGCCCGCCGTTGGTGCGAAACTCGTCGATGATCTGCTGATGGAAAGGGTTCGGCACGGTTGATCGCTTTCTGCTGGAGTCTCGGACGATCGGAACTCACAACAGCAGCGGCGGGCCACGGGGCCGCCGGCGGATCAAACGTCAGCCGGGTGCCCCACTCGGTAAAGGCCAGAAGCGGCCGACCCGGCAGTCACGGGAAAGACCCTAGCAAACGGGCTTCTCAGAGGAGCTGCTGGCCGAGGAGCAGCACGTTCAATCCACTGAGGACGGCCACGACGACAGTCATGCCGGCGATGGTGAGCCGGCTGTTGACATGTTCCCCCATCAAGCTCTTACGGCTGGTCAGAACGAGCAGGCCGACCAGGGCGAACGGGATGCCGAAGGACAGTACGACCTGGCTGAGTACCAGTGCCTGGGTAGGGTCGACCCCGGAGCACAGCAGCGCCACGGCCGGGGTCATGGTGACCAGCCGGCGCGCTGTCAGCGGAATGCGGGCGCGCAGGAATCCGTCCATGACCATCTGGCCGGCCGCCGTGCCGACGCTGGACGACGCGATTCCGGAGGCGAGCAGGGCCGCTGCGAAGGCCAGGGCGGCGCCGCCGCCAACCAGGCGATCGAGTCCGATGTGCACGGCGTCGAGCGTGATGGCGGGAGTGTCCGCGCCGCGGTGGAACAGCTTGGCCGCGATGGCCAGCATGCTCAGGTTGACCAGGCCGGCCAGGCTCATGGCGATGGCGATGTCCACCCGCTCGAGCCGGAGCAGCCGCCGCTTCTCGCCGGTCGTGCGGCCGGCCGCACGGCCGCACATCAGGCCGGAGTGCAGATAGATGGCGTGCGGCATGACGGTGGCGCCGATGATGCCGACCGCCAGCAGCAGGATGTTGTCCCCGCCGATGCTCGGGAGCAGCCCGGTGAGGCTTTCCGAGGCCGAGGGCGGAACGCGCACCGCCAGATAGAGGAAGCCGGCGCAGATCATGGCCAGCATGGCCCCGATCGCCAGCTCGAACGGCCGGTATCCCCGGTGCTGCAGCGACAGCACGGCGAAGGAGATGACGGCGGTGATCCCGGCAGCCAGCGGCATGGGGATGCCGAACAGCAGATAGAGCCCGATAGCGGCGCCGACGAACTCGGCCAGGTCGGTCGCCATGGCGACGATCTCGGCCTGCCCCCACATGACCCACGACCGGGGGCCCGGGAAGGTGTCCCGGAAGACGTGCGGCAGGCTGCGGCCGGTGGCCACCCCGAGCTTGGCCGACATGAACTGGATCGGCATCGCGACCAGGTTGGCCAGGACCACGACCCACACCAGCTGGTAGCCGGTGCTGGCGCCGCCGGCGAAATTGGTGGCGAAGTTGCCGGGGTCGACGTAGGCGATGGCCGCGACGAACGCCGGACCCAGTGTGGTGGCCGCCCGCAGCCGGACCGGGCGGGCGCCGGGCCGTCCCAGCGATGGAACGGCGTACGTGATCGGCTGCGTCTGCGCCATGTCGGGTGTTCCTCCGGGGCTGACGGGCCCGCCGTCGTGGCGGGCCCGGACGGCGTGGGATCAGGAGCTGGTGTTCAGGTCGCCGTTGACGCCCGCGGGATAGAAACCGCCCTTGGTGGTCTTGTTCGGGTTGAGATAGACGATGTTCAGAACCCGGTCGTAGGAGCGGCTGAAGTTGATGCCGTTCTTGTCGGTCGGGTTGATGTTGGCGTTGCGGTCGCGGACGATGCCCTGGTCCTCGTCGCCGTAACCGTCGAGCATGTTGCGCGCCGCCGACAGCTTGACGACCTGGGGCGCGAGGTCCTTCTCGAACAGCGAGGACCGGATCGTCGCGGCGTGATAGGCCTCGGCCGACAGGATGCCCGCCGCCGCCTCGAGATAGGTCTTGTTCGTGATCAGCGGGGCCGCGCCCTTGTAGGCCGTCACGCCCACGTCCTCGAACAGGAAGGCGGCCAGCAGGAAATTGTTCTCGTTGGCGTACGGGTCGAAGACGTCGTGCGGGCCGATCAGCTTGGCCGCACGGGCGGCCCAGGTGAAGCTCTCGCGGATGTTGATGGCGGGCCGGGAGACGGCGGCCGAGCCGAGCGCGCCCCGCAGGAACCTGACGTGCGCCAGTTCGTCGGCCGCGATCTCGGTGGCGTACTGCCGGATGCGGCTGGTCTTGAACGGCACCTTCTTGCCGCCGACGACGCCACCCCGGCGGCCCGTGCCCGTGGTCAGGCCGTCGGCCAGGCCGTGCCCGTGAACGGCATAGGAGTAGAACTCGGCCTCGAGGTATTCGAGGTTGAGCGCGAAGTTCAGGACGGCGCCGTCACTGGGGCCGTCGGCCTCCGCGAGGGTCTCGGTCACCTCGTCCGGCTCGGCCCGGGCCGCGCCGGAGCCCAGGGCGTTCGCCCCGACGACGCCGAGCCCGAGCGCACCGGCGCTCTGCAGGAATCGGCGCCGGTCGGTGGCGTTCTCGGAACTGCGGCTGATCATCTGTCCGACAAGTCTTTTTCCGAACACGTGGTGCTCCTAGTGCTTGTTGCGGCGCGCCCGCGAACGGCGGGCGTGAGGGGTGTCGAATTCGCCGGCTTCATCACGGCATGGCCCCGCCCCCGTAATGGCTTTCTGAGGTGAGCGAGGGCCGGCCGTGAGAACCGGTCATATGCGTGACTAGGGGTGGAAGCGGTCGCCGGCCTCGGCTCGTGCGAGACCGGATCCGGCGGGCGCAGGACCTCCGATCGTCGGCGTGGCGCTTGCACCCAGACCGAAGGTACGAGTGCCCGGATCCGCTGTCAGCCAGAACCGGAAACTCCTGATTTTCCGCTGGAAGAAAGTTCGGCAGCCCGATGTGGAGGGTGTGCCTCCGGATGCAGGTGGTGCGAACGCCGCCGGCCGAGCGCCTCGCCGCGGCGGGTGGTGCCGCACCGGAGGTTACGGCGCTCGACGCATTCATAAACCATTAAGAAAACGTCGGGTTAACGGCGGGAAATTGATATCCCGGCGACAAGAAGAATTGCCCACGTGCATTACCTTGGGGCCGTGCCCGCAGTAATGGAGGCGACCCGGTCCCTGGCCCGGCGAGCCGCCCGCCCCGAGACCCCGGCCCGGTTGCGTCTCCTGGTCACCGTCACCCTCCTCGCCGCCGCCGCCCTGCTCGTCTCCTCGTGCCTCGTCATGGCCCGGGTGCAGCAGCAGGTGCGCGTCATCGGCGACGAGGCGGCCCCGCAGGCGGCCACCGCGGCCGACCTCTACTTCGCCCTCAGCGACATGGACGCCCAGGTCGCACGGCTCGTGCTGACCTCCGGCCGGGCCGAGCTGGCGGGCAGCCGGATCGACGCGCTCGGCGCCTACCAGCAGCGCGGCCGCCAGATCGACACCGACCTGCAGCTGTCCCTGACCACGGCGACGGTCGAGGCGGAGCGCGCGATCGTGCTCGACCTGATGCACGGCCTCGGGGTCTACCGCGAACGCGTGTGGCAGGCGTTGACCGCGGGCCCGTCCGCCGCCGGCTACTACACGCAGGCCACCAACGTGCTGCACCTCGACCTGCTCCCGGCGGCGACCAGGCTGCGCGAGGCCGGCGAGGCCCGGCTCGACGAGGCGTACGGGCAGAAAAGCGCGACGCAGACGGCCGGCGTGGTCCTCATCGGGCTGCTCGGCGGCGCACTGTTCGTGCTGCTGGTGGTGCTGCAGATCTGGCTGGCCCGGCGGTTCCGCCGGATCCTGAGCCCGGCCCTGATCACGACCACCGTGCTGACCGTGCTGCTGCTCGTCCCGCTCACCTTCGTGCTGGTCGTGCAGGGACAGACGCTGGGCCGGGCGCGCGACCGGAGCCTGGTCCCGTTCCTCGACCTGTCGCAGGCGCGAGCGGTCAGCTACGACGCCGCCGCCGACACGTCGCGTTACCTGATCAGCGACGGGCTCGACTACTACCGGCAGGATTTCGACCGCAAGGCCGGCGCGCTCGAGGAGGGCGACAGCGGGCTGCCGGCCGTGGCGGGCGGTTCCGACGTCGCGCCGTTCGCGACCGAGCAGGTCGTCGAACGGTGGCGGGCGTACCGGGCCGGGCACCGGCGGATCGTGCAACTGGCCGACGCGGGGCGGGACGCCGAGGCGATCGGCGCGCTCACCGGCATCCGGCGCGGCGACGCGGCCTTCGATTTCTCCTACTACGACGCGGCCGTCGCCGGCATCACCGCCACGCGCAAGGACCGCTTCGACCGCGACCTGCGCGACGTCGAGATCCTGCTCACCGGCTGGCCGTACATCCCGGCCGGGGTGCTGGGCCTGGTGCTCCTGCTCGTGCCGCTGGCCGTCCGTAAACGCTTCGCCGAGTACCGCTGAGGGAGAGTGCCATGAAGACCCGGCTGCTCGGACTGGCCGCGCTGCTGCTGGTCGTCGCGGCGTGCGACTCGCCCAGCGCCCCCGCATCCGCCGCCATCGAGTGCGGCAAGGGCTCGATCAGCGCGCAGGGTTCCTCGGCGCAGGCCAACGCGATCAGCGCGTGGATCAAGGCCTATCAGGTCAGCTGTGTCGAGGCGACCATCGAGTACACGAGTGTGGGTTCCGGCGACGGCCGGCGCGCGTTCTTCGCGGGCACCGGGCACTTCGCGGGTTCCGACTCGCCCACGCCCGACGACGAGCAGACCCAGGCCCGCGTACGGTGCCGGGGCCCGCTGGTGCATCTGCCAATGGTGGCCGGCCCGATAGCGCTCGCCTATACGGTGGCCGGCGTCAACGATCTGCGCCTGTCCCCGGCCACGATCGCCCGTATCTTCACCGGCCGGGCCACGCGCTGGAACGATCGGGCCGTGCGGGCCGACAACCCGGGCGTGACGCTGCCGGAGACGCCGATCCGCACGGTTCACCGGGCCGGCAGTTCCGGCACGACCGAGAACTTCACCCGGTTCCTCGCCTCGACGGCCCGGGCCGACTGGGGTTCGAAGGTGAGCCCGACGTGGCCGGCGCGCGGGGGCATCGCCGCCGAGAGCAGCAACGACCTCGTCTCGGCGATCGAACGCACCGACGGCGCCATCGGATACGTGGAGGCCTCGTACGCCCGCTTCCACAACCTGCCGACCGCGGAGGTGGGCAATGCCGCCGGCCAGTTCGTCGCGGTCGGCGACGCGGCCGCGGCCCGTACGGTGGGCGGTGCGCGCGTCGTGGGCACCGAGGGGCTGCGCCTCGAGTTCGACTACCGCGTTTCCGACCCCCGCGCCTACCCCCTGGTGCTGGTCACCTACGAGATCGTCTGCCGGACCGGCACACCGGACCTGGTCAAGAGCTTCCTCTCGTACGCCTCCAGCGCCGCCGGGCAGGACACGGCGGCGGCCACGGGATATGCGCCGCTGCCGGACGAGTTGCGCGAGCGCGTGGCGCAGACAGTCGCGGCCCTGTAGACAGCGATGCCCGGCAGAGCACGGGGTCTGCCGGGCATCGGGTGTTGCGAGGGTCAGCTGCCGGCGAGCATCTTCGCCTTCTCGGGCCAGGTCGGCAGGGTCGGCGCGAGCCGCAGCCCGGCCCCGGTGACGGCGGCGCGCAGGGCGGCCACGTCGGTGTCGGCCAGCTTCTCGAACGTGGTGATGCCCGAAGCGGCCAGGGCCATCGCCATCTTGGGGCCGATGCCGGCGATCCGGGTGAGGTCGTCGGGCTCGGTCACGGCCACCGCGACCGGCGCGGGCACAGCCGCGACCTCGTCGGCCTCGCCGACACCGGGAACCGCGGCCGTGGTGTCCGCAGTGGACACGGCCGGCTCCGCCACCGCGATGGGGGCGGGCACGGCGGCGACCTCGTCGGCCGCGTCGGCGCCGGGCACGGCCGCGACCGGCTTCGGCTTGGCCGCACGGGTGCGGGCCGCCCGCGGCTTCGGGGCCGGCTTCGAGGTGGCCACCGGCGTCGGCTCGGCGGCCGGCGGGGACACGATCGTCGGCTCGGCGGTGACCGCGACGGGCTCCGGCTCGGCCGGGCGCACCGGTTCGCCGGCCGGGCGCGCCGGCTCGGAGGCGCGCTTGATCGGCTCGGTGACGGTCTCGGCCAGCGGCTCGTCGACGGCCACGGTGGCGGAGATCGGCTGCGGGGCCCGCGCCGGCTCGGCCACGACGGCGGCGGGGGCGTCCACGGCTTCGGTGACTGCCGGCTCGGAGCCGGGTTCGGTGACGACCGGCTCGGCGACGGCGACAGCGGCGGCCGGCTCGGGCTCGTGTGAGGCGGGGGCGTCGACGGCCTCGGCGACGGTGGACTTGGTGTCGGGTTCGGTGACGACGGGCTCGGCGACGGCGACAGGCGCGGCCACCGGCTCGGGCGTCACGGCCGCGTCGGCCTTCGGCTCGTCCTCGGTGGTCGGGGCCTCGGCGGCCGCGGAGGTGGCCGTCGCGCTGGTGGTGGGGGCGGGCGCGTCCGTGGCGGTGGGCTTGGGGGACCGCAGTCCGCGCACAAACCACCCGGCGACGAATCCGACGACGACCCCGGCAACAAGGGAGAGGAACGATGCCATATGAAGGGCTCCGAACAATGAGAGCTGCGGATGTAGCGCGCAGCTTTGCACATCCCCCCGTTTGCGCACCATGTGGGTGGTGCTAAGGGCCGATCGCCGGTTACCCGTGGTCATGCGACGGTCACCCGGACGTCGGTCCGCAGAGGAGCTTCACACCGGAAACGATCCGGCGCGGGAAAGGGAACTAGCGCAACCTATGCGGGCTGCGCGCGCTTGGCTCGCTGAATCTGCTCGTAGACGTGCGTGCGCAGCTCGGTGAAGCGCGGATCGGCCCGCGTGTGCAGTTGATCACGCTCGGCGGGCAGGTCCACCGTGATCTCGTCCTGCACGACAGTGGGCGACGACGACAGCATCACGACGCGTTGCCCCAGATAGACGGCCTCGTCGATGTCGTGGGTGATGAACAGGACGGTCACCCCGAGCCGCTGCCACAGCGCCCGCACGAGGTCCTCCAGGTCGGCCCGGGTCTGCGCGTCGACCGCGGCGAACGGCTCGTCCATCAGCAGCGTCGACGGCTCGTAGGCGACCGCCCGCGCGATCGCCACCCGCTGCTGCATGCCGCCGGAGAGCTGCCACGGGTACGCCGGCTCGGTGCCCGCGAGCCCCACCGCCGTGAGCGCCTCCTCGACGAGCTCGGCCCGCCGCGTACGGGGAAGCTTCTTCTGTTTCAACGGCAGCTCGACGTTGTCGCGCACGCTCATCCACGGGAACAGGCTGCGCCCGTACTCCTGGAACACCATGGCCAGGCCCGGCGGCGGCCCGCTGACCGCGCGCCCGTCCAGGCTGATCGTGCCGCCGCTGGGCTCGAGCAGGCCGGCGATGCAGCGCAGCAGGGTGGTCTTGCCGCAGCCGGACGGCCCGACCAGGCAGACCAGCTCGCCGTTGCCCACCGTGAAGCTCAGGTCGCGCAGTGCCTCGACCTCCCTTCGCCCCGGGTAGACCTTGCGGAGTCCTTGCACCTCGAGCATCGTCAACGACCTCTCACCACTGAGCGCAGACCGTGATACCACCGCAGCACCCGCCGCTCGGCCAGCCGGAACAGCAGCGACAGGACGAAGCCGAGCAGGCCGAGCAGGATGATCCCGCTCCACATCTCGGGGATCGCGAAACTGCGCTGGAACTGGACGATCGTGAAGCCGAGACCGTTGCTGGCCGCGAACATCTCGCTGATCACCATCAGGATGATCGCGATCGCCAGGGACTGCCGCAGACCCGCCACGATCTGGGGCGAGGCCGAGGGCACGATCAGCTGGCGGATGCGGGCGGCGCCGCCGATCCCGTACGCCTTGGCGGTGGCGAGTTGCACGCTGTCGACCGCGCGGACACCCTCGACCGTGTTGAGCAGCACCGGCCAGACGCAGCCGAACACGATGACGATGATCTTCATGCCGTCCCCGATGCCCGCGAACAGCATGATCACCGGTACCAGGACGGGCGGCGGGACGGCCCGGAAGAACTCGAGCACCGGTTCGAGCGTGGCCCGCAGCCCGCGGTGCAGACCGACGGCGACGCCGAGCGCGATCCCGATGACCGCCGCCAGCAGATAGCCCGCCCCGAGGCGGAGCAGGCTGGGGAACACGTCGGCGTTCAGCCGGTCGAGGGTCCAGGTCTTGCCGAACGCGCGCAGGATGTCGCTCAGCGGGGGAGCGTAGAAGTTCTCGCTGCCCGCGCTGATCAGGAACCAGCCCGCGAACAGCACGACCGGCAGACCCAGCACGTACGCGACCCTTTTCATGAGGCAACCTCCCCCCGTACGGACTGATGCCACGCCAGCGTGCGCCGCTCGAAGAGGCGGGCGGCCAGGTTGATGGCCACGCCGAGCAGGCCGGTCACCGCGATCAGGGCGTACATGTCGGGCACCGCACCCGAGGTCTGCGCGACCGCGATCATCTTGCCCAGCCCGGGCGCGCCGATCACGAGTTCGGCCGTCACGGCCAGCACCAGGGCCACCGACGCGGCCAAGCGGACGCCCGTGAAGACGTACGGGAGGGCGGTCGGCCAGAGGACGTTGCGGATGCGGGCCCAGGCGCCTAAGCGGAAACTGCGTGCGGTCTCCTCGGCGATCGGGTCCACGTCGGCCACCCCGTAGAGCACCTGTACCAGCACCTGCCAGAACGCCGCGTAGACGACCAGCAGCAGCGTCGAGCCGAGGTCGGTGCCGTAGAGCAGCACGGCCAGCGGGATCAGCGCGACCGACGGGATCGGCCGCAGGAACTCGACTGTCGACGCGGTCGCGGCCCGCAGCACCGGCACCGCGCCGATCCCGACGCCGATCACCACCCCGGCCACGACCGCGATGGCCAGGCCGATCGCCCACCCGGTCAGGGTGTCGCCGACCGCCTGCCAGAACCCGGCGGTGACCACCTCGTCGCCCAGGGCGGCCGCGATCCGGGTGGCCGGCGGCAGGTAGCCGTCGTCGACCAGCCCGAGCCGCGGCAGCGCCTCGACGAGCAGGAGCAGACCAGCCAGGCCGTAGAGGCCTTTCACGGCAGGACTTTGGCCACGTCGGGGGTCGCTCCCTCGAAAATGCCGTCCTGCCGGCCCAGCTCGGCCAGGGTCTCCACCGAGGCCTGATTGATCTCGACCGGCCACTTGGGCAGGATCAGCTCGCCGCGCGTCTTTTCGTCGATCTTGGTGTAGCTGCCGAGGACTGCGCGCACCTCGTCGGGGTGGGCGTCGGCGTACGTGAGCGACTCGTTGATCGCCTCGGTGAACCGCTTGACCAGGTCGGCGTCCTCACCGGCGAGCTTGGCCGACGTGAAGTAGGCGGCCACGGTCAGGTCGGGCGCGGCGTCGACGTAGTTGGACGCCACGAGCCGCCCGCCCGCCGCCTTGACCGCCGACAGTGCCGGCTCGACCACCCAGGACGCGTCGACCTGCCCCTCCTGGAGGGCCGCGGGCATGTTCGCGAACGGGATCTCGACAAAGGTGATGTTCTTGGGGTCGCCGCCCGCCTTGCGCACGGATTCGCGCACGGTCGTGTCGCCGATGTTCTTGAGGGTGTTGACCGAGACCTTCTTGCCGGCCAGGTCGGCCGCCGTCTTGATCGGGCTGTCCGCCTTGACCATGACGGCGCCGAAGTCCTTGCCCTGCTCGCCGGTCGACGCGACCCCGGCCGACACCGTCTTGATCGGCACGTTCTTGGTCTGCGCGATGAGCAGCGAGGTCATGTTGCTGAAGCCGAACTGGAACTGGCCGCTGACGACGCCGGGCACGATGGCCGCACCGCCCTGACCGGCCTCCATGCTGACCTCGATGTTGCGGTTGGCGAAGAACCCCTTGTCCTTGCCGAGGTAGATCGGCGCCACGTCGACGATCGGAATCACGCCGACCTTGACCTGGTCGGCACCGTCGGAGCCGGTCTCGCCGGACGAGCCGCCCGACGAACCGCAGGCCGTCGCCGCCAACAAAAGCCCTGCTGAAGCTATCCCTATGAAGACACGTCGCATTCGTAGCCTCCGGTAAGCTGTGCGCATTGCGAACGATAGTTCTCGATGTGAACGCTAGGATGTGGGCCGTGTCCGGTCAACGATCTTCATCGATTCCACAGGTTGGCCGATGAGTCCGGACCACGTCCAATCGCTGGAGCGCGGGCTCGCCGTGATCAGGGCGTTCGACGCGCGCCGCCCCGAGCTCACGCTCAGCGAGGTGGCGAAGATCTGCGACCTGACCCGGGCCGCCGCCCGCCGTTTCCTGCTCACCCTGGCCGACCTGGGTTACGTGCGCACCGACGGGCGCCTGTTCAGCCTCACGCCGCGCGTGCTCGAACTGGGCTACGCGTTCCTGTCCGGCCTGTCGCTGCCGGACGTGGCCGCGCCCCACCTGGAACGTCTGGTGTCGCAGGTGCACGAGTCCTCCTCACTGTCCATTCTGGACGGCGACGACATCGTCTACGTGGCCCGGGTGCCGACGAGCCGCATCATGGCCGTGTCGATCAATGTGGGCACCCGTTTTCCCGCGTACGCCACGTCGATGGGCCGGGTCCTGCTGGCCGCACTGCCCCCGGCCGCCCTCGACGCGTATCTGCAGCGGGTCGCACTCGATCGGTTGACCGCCCGGACGGTCGCCGCCGCCGACGCGCTGCGCGCCGAGGTGACCCGGGTTCGCGCTCAGGGTTACGCGATCGTCGACCAGGAACTCGAGGAGGGGCTGCGGGCGATCGCGGCCCCGATCCACGACCGGGCCGGGGCGGTGGCCGGCGCCGTCAACATCTCGGTGCACGCCGCACGGGCCACTGTGGACGCCATGCGCCGCCGGCTGCTGCCCCCGCTGCTCGCGGCCACGGCCGCCATCGACGCCGACTTGCGCCTCAACGGCCGCAGCGCCGCCCGCGCCTAACGTCGGCACCTCACCCCGTCCGGTCCCGTTCACATTCTCGGGCGCATGTCGCCGAAACTTTCGGCCGGACCCCGTCCGTTTGAGGGGTATTCATGTCGGTCGGGAGCGTGCCCATGGCTAATCGGAAACAACATTGGGCGTTGTGGTTTCCGGAACTTGCCGTTAACGTTTCGATCGATCCGGGTCACTTTCTGCTGTAGCGGTTCGCGGGGCTCCTCCACCGGCGCCTCCGGTCCGTGCCATCCCCCTCACAGCTCGGAAGGCACCTGCCATGAAACGTTCCCGGCACGTCCTCGCCGGTTCCCTGGGCCTGCTCGTCGCGGCCGGCGCGGTGAGCGTCGCCTCCACCGCGAACGCGGCCACCACGCTCGGCGCGTCCGCGGCCGCCTCGGGCCGCTATTTCGGCACGGCCGTCGCGGCGTACAAGCTCAGCGACTCCACGTACTCGGGCATCCTGAACCGGGAGTTCAACTCGGTCACGCCCGAGAACGAGATGAAGTGGGACGCCACCGAGCCGACGCAAGGCCAGTTCAGCTACGGCTCGGCCGACCAGATCGTGGCCCGGGCCAAGAGCATCGGGGCCAAGGTGCGCGGGCACGCCCTGGCCTGGCATTCGCAGCAGCCCGGCTGGGCCCAGAATCTGAGCGGCACCGCGCTGCGCAACGCCATGCTCAACCACGTCACCCAGGTCGCGACCCACTACAAGGGCCAGATCGACTCGTGGGACGTGGTCAACGAAGCGTTCGCCGACGGTGGCTCGGGCGCCCGCCGCGACTCCAACCTGCAGCGCACCGGCAACGACTGGATCGAGGCCGCGTTCCGGGCCGCGCGGGCCGCCGACCCGGCCGCCAAGCTCTGCTACAACGACTACAACACCGACGGGCAGAACGCGAAGAGCAACGCGGTCTACGCGATGGTGCAGGACTTCAAGGCGCGCGGCGTCCCGATCGACTGCGTCGGCTTCCAGTCCCACTTCAACGCGCAGTCCCCGCTGCCCTCGGACTATCAGGCCAACCTGCAGCGGTTCGCCAACCTCGGCGTCGACGTGCAGATCACCGAGCTCGACATCGAGGGTTCCGGCACCGCGCAGGCCAATTCGTTCGCCGCCGCGACCCGTGCCTGCCTGGCGGTGACGCGCTGCAACGGCATCACCGTGTGGGGCATCCGTGACTCGGACTCGTGGCGGGCCAGCGGCACCCCGCTGCTCTTCGACGGCTCGGGCAACAAGAAAGCGGCGTACACGGCCGTTCTCGACGCCCTGAACAGCGGGACCACCACGCCGCCGCCGACCACGCCGCCCACCACCACCCCGCCGACGACCCCGCCGACGACGCCACCCACCACGCCGCCGACCGGTTCGGGCTGCACCTCGACGATCTCGTTGAACCAGTGGAACGGCGGTTTCGTGGCCACGGTCAGGGTCACCGCGGGCGCGTCGAGCCTCAGCGGCTGGACCGTCAACGTCACCCTGCCCGCCGGCGCGGCCGTCACCAACAGCTGGAACGCGCAGGCCAGCGGCACCAGTTTCAGCAACGTGGCGTACAACGGCTCGGTCAACGCCGGCGCCAGCACCGAGTTCGGCTTCCAGGGCACGGGCACCGGCCCCTCGTCGGCCATCTGCACGGCCCGCTGATCGGCCCGGCCGCGGGCGCTTTCCACCGGGCGCCCGCGGCCTTCCCAAGGAGATCGCCATGAGGATTCTCTGGCGGGCCGTGGTCGCCGTGCTGGCGGCCGCCGGTCTCGCGCTGTCCGTTCCCGCCCTGCCCGCCCAGGCCGCGTCGCTGCAAGAGGTGACGGGCTTCGGCACCAACCCGACCAACCTCCGGATGCACCTGTACGTCCCGGACCGGCTCGCCGCGAACCCGGGGCTGCTGGTCGCCGTGCACTACTGCACGGGCACCGGTCCGGCCTTCTATTCCGGTACGGAGTTCGCGTCGCTCGCCGACCAGTACGGCTTCATCGTCGTCTACCCGTCGGCCACCCGCTCCGGCCAGTGCTTCGACGTGTCCACGCCGGGCGCGCTGACCCACAACAGCACCAGCGACCCGGCCGGCATCGTGTCGATGGTCCGCTACGTGCAGCAGCGGTACGGCACCGACGTGAACCGCACGTTCGTCACCGGGGCGTCCTCGGGCGCGATGATGACCAACGTCCTGCTCGGCGACTACCCGGACGTGTTCGCGGCCGGGTCGGCGTTCTCGGGTGTGCCGTTCGGCTGCTTCGCCACCACCGACGGCTCGCTGTGGAACAGTGCCTGCGCCAACGGCCAGGTGACGAGGACGCCGCAGGCCTGGGGTGATCTGGTCCGGACGGCCTACCCCGGCTACACCGGCCGGCGGCCGCGTATGCAGGTCATGCACGGGGTCAACGACACCACGCTGCGGTATCCGAACTTCGGTGAGGAGATCAAGCAGTGGACGAACGTGCTCGGTGTCTCGCAGACCCCGTCGTTCACCGACACACCGCAGAGCGGCTGGACCCGTACCCGCTACGGCAGTTCCGCCGTGCAGGCGCCGGTCGAGGGCATCAGCGTGGCCGGGGCCGGACACAACCTGCCGCTCGCGGGCATGGCCCGGCTGGCCATCGCGTTCTTCGGCCTCGACGGCTCGACCACCCCGCCGCCCACCACACCTCCGCCCACCACGCCGCCCCCGACCACACCTCCGCCCACCACGCCCCCGCCGACCACGCCTCCGCCCGCTGGCGGCGCGTGCCGGGTGACCACGACGGTCAACGCCTGGAACAGCGGGCTGACCGCGCAGCTGACGGTGGTCAACACCGGCAGCACGGCGATCAACGGCTGGAGCCTCGGCTTCACCCTGGCCGCCGGGCAGACGATCACGTCGGGCTGGAACGCCACCTACGCGCCCACGTCCGGCGCGGTCACGGCCCGCAACGCGAGTTACAACGGCACGATCGCGGCCGGCTCCTCGGTCTCGATCGGCTTCCAGGCCAACCACACCGGGAACAATGCCGCGCCGACCGGCTTCACGCTCAACGGCGCGACATGTTCCACGACCTGACCGGACGCCCGGTGTCGGGCTGATCCGGCGCCGGTCAGGTCAGGGGCGCCGCCGCCGGGACCGTCCCCGCGGCGGCGCCCTCCTTCACACGGTTCGCAGGTCGAGGGTGTGCCAGGTGATGTCGTCGTCGTCCTTGGTGGTCGACCACCAGAGCATGCCGCCGCGGGCGAACGCGCCGTCCGCGTCCGGGGCGATGTCGACCGTACGGCCGGTCGCGATGTCGTAGACCACCAGCGCGGCCGCCCCGGTCACGTCGGTGTCGGGGCCCGGCTCGGCCAGTACCTCGAACCGGTCCAGCACGGCGACGTCGGTGATCGCGGACTGCGCGGCCCCGCCGGCGATCTTGCGGCGTTCCGTGCCGTCGGGCCGTACGAGGTCGATGCGGGCCAGCGTCTCCGCACCCATCACCATCGACCGGCACCACGCCGGGCCGCAGGTCAGCACGTCCATGGCCCCGGCCGCGGCGATCGGGACGTCGCGTCGCGTGGCCAGGTTGCGCAGCCGGGGCTCACCCGATGTGGAGCCGTCGTCGACCAGCCACGGCCAGGCCGACAGCGACCACTGGCCGGGCTCGGTGCGTACGGAGACCTGGCCCCCGCCGACGGGAACCGAGCGCACCTCGGTCTGCTCGGCCCCGTCATCCGGCGCGGCCGTCCAGTGCACCTGCCCGTCCGCCACCACCAGGTCGTACTGATTGCCGAAGAACACCGCACGGCCCATGTCGGCCAGCAGCCTGCGGGCCGGCCCACCGGCGACGGCGGCCGTCCACAGGCTGGTCCCGCGCCCGGCCGCCGACTCCACCCAGAAGACCCGGCCGTCGCTGACCGTGAACGCCTCGAACTGCGGATTGCCGTCCAGCGGGAGCCGGCGCCATTCCCGGACCTGGTTTCCCGTACGGAGGAGAAGGCGTTGCTCGGACCCGGCCGGGGTGGGCGCGGTGCCGACCGCGGTGGTCGCGTCGACGAAGATCGACGGTGCGAACAGCGGGCCGTCGGCCAGCCCGGCCGGCATGTCCGCCCGCTGCGCGCCGGGCCAGGCGGCCGACGCGCTGGTGCGGGCGGGCGGCCCTTTCGCCGTCGTCGTGTCGTCGCCGGGTCCGCCCGCGATCAGCGCGGTCCCGGCGGCCAGGGCGACGGCCAGCGCGACGGCGGTCGTCCAGCGATGGCGGCGCGGCGTCCCCGGCGGCGCGGCCCGCTCGATCGTCGCCGTCACGCGTACGGCTGCTTCGGCTGGGGGACCTCCTGCCACGACTTCACCTCGAGGAAGGCGACGTCGACGTTGTTCACCGGGTCCTTGCCGCGCTGCCCCGTGTAGACGCCGGTCACCTCGACCCAGGTGTCGGCGGGCACGTCGATCGGGGCCCGGCCGGTGAGCCCGAGCTTGATCGGGCGGCCGTCGGCGGCGCAGCAGGAGAGCACGATGCGGGCCAGCATCGGGGCGCCGTCGGGGGCGGTGGTGATGAAGCCGGTCAGCTTGAGGTCGCGGCCGGTGAGGCTCTTGCCGTCGTCGAACAGCGCGCGGGAGGCGTAATCGATCATGCTCAGCTCGACCGTCGGGCCCTCGGGCAGCGGGGGATAGTCGGAGTCGCCGACCGGGGCCGCGACCACGCTGCCGGCCTGATTGGCCGCGTACGACCCCAGGGCCGGCGGCGCCACCAGCAGCAGCCCCAGCACCGGCAGGATGAGCAGCCAGCCCACGCGCGGCCCGTGCTCGCCGTGACCGTGCCCGTCGTCGTCGTGCTCCGCGTGCTCGTCGTGCCCGGTCTGCTCGGCCGACCGCCACGAATACCAGATCGTCATGACGGCCGCGGCCACCAGCAGCAGACCGGTGGCGATCAGGAAGGGCCGCAACCCCTCCTTGACGTAGCGCAGATAGAGATCGGTGAACGAGGCGCGCAGGATCGCGCCCCCGAAGAGCAGCAGAATCACGCCCTGGGTCAGCCGGTTCACAGCACCACCACCCCCACGAGGCTGGCGACCAGCACGGCGACGACGAACGTGGCCGGCGCGAACCGGGAGGCGAACCGGCGGCCGAACACCCCGGTCTGCATCGAGATCAGCTTGAGGTCGACCATCGGCCCCACCACCAGGAACACCAGCCGGGACGTGAGCGAGAACTGGCTCAGCGAGGCGGCCACGAACGCGTCGGCCTCGCTGCAGATCGAGAGCAGGACGGCCAGCACGGCCAGCGCGATGATCGAGAGCACCTCGCTGGAGGCCAGCGACGACAGCCAGGCCTCGGGCACCACCACGTTGATCGTGGCCGCGGCGGCCGCGCCGACCACCAGGAAGCCGCCCGCGTGCAGCACGTCGTGGCGGCAGGCGGCCCAGAACGCCCGGGCCCGCGACAGGTCGTCGAGTTCGGGCCGGTGCGGCAGCCTGATCCACTCGGTCTTGCCCAGGCGCAGCCACAACCACCCGATCAGCACCGCCACGACCAGGCTGGCCACACCGCGGGCGACCGCCATCTCGGGCCGGCCGGGAAAGGCGACCACCGTGGCCGTCAGCACGATCGGGTTGATAGCCGGCGCCGCCAGCAGGAAGGCCAGCGCGGCGGCCGGTGTCACCCCGCGCCGGATCAGCGACCCCGCGATCGGCACGCTGCCGCACTCACACCCGGGCAGCACCACCCCGGCCAGGCTCGCCGTCGGCACGGCCAGCGCCGGATGGCTGGGCAGGGCCTTGGCCCAGAACGACCGGGGCACGTAGACCGCGATCACGGCCGACAACGCCACCCCGAACGCCAGGAACGGCGCCGCTTGCACGAGCACCGACACGAACACGGTCGTCCACGTCTGCAGCGCGGGCCCGGAGACGAGGTCGGACAGCGGCCCCCGGAACACGACCAGCAGGACCAGCAGCCCCGCCAGCACTTCGAGCGACCCGATCTTCCGCTCGCCCTTGCCGTGCGGCTCGCCGCCACGGTGCTGGTGCGGCTCGCCGTCGCCGGGCGCGGCCTGCTCACTGCCGTCCGGAGGCTGATCCGGCGAGTTCCAGTCGATGTCCTCGGCATCGAGGCGGGACGGGGGCAAGAGTCACTCCAATGCGGTCGGCCGCGCCCCAACATACCTGCCCGACCTCACCCCGCCAGTGCCTCACCCGAGGGAATCCCGCCCGCATTGAACTGCGCATATGTTCATCTGTGCATGCCTGGAGGTGGTGGGCGTGGACGGGCCGGAGCCACGGTATCTTGGCTTGGGGAGCGTCGAGGTTGACCTCGGCCGGCTTTGAGTCCGGTCAGAACCCGATCGGCAGGCCCGCGTAGTTCTCGGCCAGGCCCGTCGCGCCGGCCTCGCTCGACGTGACCCAGCGCAGCTGCGAAAGCTGCAGCTGGGCGTCGAAGGGGTCGCCCGAGGCGTGCAGCATCGTCGTCATCCACCACGAGAAGTGGGTGCAGCGCCAGACCCGGCGCAGCGCGTCGTCGGAGTAGCTGTCGGCGAGCCGGGCGTCGCCGTCGATCAGCAGCGCCACCAGAGCCCGGCTCAGCAGGGCCACGTCGGCCACGGCCAGGTTGAGGCCCTTGGCGCCGGTCGGGGGCACGATGTGCGCGGCGTCCCCGGCCAGGAAGAGCCGGCCGCGCCGCATCGGGGTCTGCACGTAGCTGCGCATCGGCAGCACGCTCTTGTCGGTGACCGGGCCCGGGGTCAGTTTCCAGCCGTCCTGCCCGTGGCCGAGCCGGGTCGCCAGCTCGGCCCAGATCCGGTCGTCGGGCCAGTCGGCGGGGTCCGTCCCGTTCGGCACCTGCAGGTAGAGCCGGCTCACGGTCTCCGAGCGCATCGAGTGCAGGGCGAACCCGCCGGGGTGCCACGCGTAGATCAGCTCGTCGGTCGACGGGGCCACGTCGGCCAGGATCCCGAGCCACGAGTACGGGTACACGCGCTCGTACCGCTCGCCCGGGGTGGCGGCGGCGCGCGAGGGCCCGAACGACCCGTCGCAGCCCGCGATCACGTCCGCGTCCAGCCGTTGCGCCGCACCCGAGGAGTCCGTGAACGTCACGTACGGCCGGTCCTGCAGGGAATGCAGCTCCACCTGGGAAGCCTCGTAGAAGACCTGGGCCGTCCCCGCCGCGACCAGGTCCTTCTGCACCTCGGTCTGGCCGTAGACCCACACGCTGCGCCCGGCCAGGTCGACGAAGTCGAGGTGGTGCCGTTCGCCGGGCAGCTGCAGATAGATGCCGCGGTGTTCGTGCCCCTCGGCCCGCAGCCGCTCACCCAGCCCCACCGATTCCAGCAGGTCGACGCTCGAACTCTCCAGGATGCCGGCCCGGATGCGGGCGGCCACGTACTCCTGCGAGCGGGTCTCGATCACGACCGCGTCGACGCCGCCGCGGTGCAGCAGATGGGCGAGGAGCAGACCGGCCGGGCCGGCGCCGATGATGGCGACCTGGGTGCGCATGGGCCCAGCCAACGGCAGCCGCGCCGCACCGGCAAGAGCCTATTTCCACTGACCGGAAGCCATCGTGCGGGCGATCCCGCGTGCGGCCACCTGCAGCGCGGCCACCAGGCGGGCCTGTTCGCGTCGCAGGTCGGGCACGACGATGCCGAGCGCGGCCACCACCGCGTCGGCCGGACCCCGTACGGGCACCGCCACCGAGCAGGCGCCCGGGCTCATCTCCTCGCCCGTGGTGGCGTACCCGTCCGCTCGGACCTTGCGCAGCTGCTCGGCGAGCCGGGCCGGCTGAGTGATCGTGTACGGGGTGACCCGCACGAGCCGGCCGAAAGCTTCCTGCCGTACGTCCTCCGGGGCGTACGCGAGAAGGACCTTGCCCACCCCCGTGGCGTGCAGCGGCAGCCGGGAGCCGACCTTGCTCACCACCGGCACCGACACATGCCCGGCCAGACGGTCGACGTAGAGCACCTCGCAGCCGTCGCGGACCGCCAGATGCACGGTGGCCAGGGTCGCGCCGTACAGGTCGTGCAGGAACGGCGACGCGGCCTGACGCAGTCCCGACTGCACCGGCGCGAGCAGCCCCAGATCCCACAGCCGACGCCCGATCACGTATTCGCCCGAGGCCAGGCGGGCCAGCGCACCCCACTCGCGCAGCTCGCCGACGAGCCGGTGCGCGGTCGCCAAGGGCAGGCCGGAGCGGCGGCTGAGCTCGCTCAACGTCAGACTGCGGTGCTCCGCGTCGAACGCTCCGAGCAGCGCGAGAGCCCGTGAAGTGACGCTCGCAGCCATGCCGGACCCTTCCGCTGGATGGAAGCCAAGTATCGTCTCGCGACCTTCGCCTGGTCTAGCGTCGCCAACGTGACGACCCAGGCGGACATCAATCGCGAGATCGATCAGTTGCGCGGGCGCGGCGGGCCCCAGCCGCGGCTGGACTACCCGCCCTACCGCAGCAGTGTGCTGCGGCATCCGACACGCGACCGGCTGCAGGTCGACCCCGAGGGCGTCGAGCTGTGGGCGCCCTGTTTCTCCGCCGCGGACGTCGACGACGCCGAGGCCGACCTGACCATCCAGCGCTCCGGCGAGCCGCTGGGGGAGCGGATTGTCGTCACCGGGCGCGTCGTCGACGGCGACGGGCGACCCGTACGGCATCAGCTCGTGGAGATCTGGCAGGCCAACGCGTCCGGACGCTACTGGCACCAGCGCGACCAGCACCCGGCCCCGCTCGACCCCAACTTCGTCGGCGCGGGCCGCTGCCTGACCGACGCCGACGGCGTGTACACCTTCCAGACCATCAAGCCGGGCGCCTACCCGTGGCGCAACCACGTCAACGCATGGCGGCCCGCGCACATCCACTTCTCGCTCTTCGGCACCGACTTCACCCAGCGCCTGGTCACGCAGATGTACTTCCCGGGCGACCCGCTGTCCGACCTCGACCCGATCTATCAGTCGGTCACCGACCCCAAGGCCCGCGACATGCTCGTGGCCTCCTACGACCACGACCTCACCACGCCCGAACACCGCCTGGGCTACCGGTGGGACATCGTGCTCAGCGGCACCCACCGCACGCCCATGGAGGAGCAGTGAGCTTCGCACCCGGTCAGACCGTCGGGCCGTTCTTCCACCTGGGCCTGCCCTACGAGGGTGGCAATCTGCTGGTTCCCGCGAGCCACCCCGATGCCGTACGGCTCCACGGGCGCGTTCTCGACGGCGAAGGAGCGGGCGTGCCCGACGCGGTGATCGAGATCTGGCAGGCCGACGCGTCCGGCCGCGTGCCCCGCGAAACCGGCTCCTTGCACCGCGACGGCTTCACGTTCACCGGGTGGGGGCGGGCACAGACCGACGGCGACGGGCACTACTGGTTCTCGACGCTGATCCCGGGCGCCACCGAACCGGGCCGTCGCCCGTTCTTCGCCGTCACCGTGTTCGCTCGCGGCCTCACCGACCGGCTCTTCACCCGCGCCTACCTGCCCGGCGACGAACCGGAAGCGCTGCTCGACGGGCTCGAACCGGCGCGCCGCGATACGCTGATCATCACGCGTGAGGAGCGCGGGCTGCTCTTCGACATCCACCTGCAGGGTGAAGGTGAGACGGTGTTCCTGAGCTATCCCCGGCAGGCTCCATGAGCAGTCTGCTCTGGCCCGGCGACGCCCGGGCCGGTGAGCTCTGCTCCGACGCGAGCTTCCTGGCCGCCATGCTCCGGGTCGAGTCGGCTTGGATCGACACCGACCTCTCAGCCCTGGCCGGCCCGGACGATCTGCCGGCGCTGGCCGAGGCCGCCGAGGAGGGTGGGAACCCGGTCATCCCGCTGCTGGCCCTGCTGCGCGCCCGCTCCGGCAACCCGCGCCTTCACCTCGGCCTGACCAGTCAGGACGTCCTCGACACGGCCCTCGTGCTCTGTCTTCGCGAGGCGGTTTCCGCGCTGCGCGGCCATCTCGACGCATCGATCACGACGCTGGCCGCGCTGGCCGACCGGCATCGCCACACCGACATGGCCGGACGCACGCTGACGCAGCACGCCGTGCCGATCACGTTCGGGCTCAAGGTGGCGAACTGGCTGCAGGGTGTGCTCGACGCCCGAGACGCCCTGACCGCGGCCACCCTCGGAATCCAGATCGGCGGCGCGGCGGGCAGCCTGGCCGCGGTCGTGGCCCTCGAAGGCTCGCCCGAGCTGGCCGTGGCCCGGGTCGCGGCCACCGCCGCCCGGCTCGGACTGCCCCCGCACCAGCCCTGGCACACCGGCCGGGCCCCGCTCACCCGCTTCGGCGACGCGCTCGTGACCTGCACCGACGCCTGGGGCCGGATCGCCAACGACGTGCTGCTGCTGGCCCGGCCCGAGATCGGCGAACTCGGCCTGGCCCGCAGCGGCGGATCATCCGCGATGCCCGGCAAACGCAACCCCACCCTGGCCGTCCTCGTGCGCCGGGCCGCGCTGGCCGGGCCGCCGCTGGCCGCGACCCTGCACACAGCGGCCGCGACGATGGTCGACGAGCGCGCCGACGGCGCCTGGCACGTCGAATGGGCCACGGTGCGCACACTCGCCCGCCGTACGGTGGCCGCGGGTTCGCAAACCGCCGACATGCTGGCCGGCTTGCAGGTCGACTCCCGGCGGATGGCCGCCACACTGGCCGCCGCCCGCCCCGGCATCGACGCCGAACAGCGCCAATACTCCGCGCCCGAGTCCTCTCGCGGGCCCACCGACTCCGACCCCTCCCGGCGCGGGGCCACCGACTCGGGCTCCTACCGGGGGGCCACCGACCTGATCATCGATGCCGCGCTGGCGCGGGCGGGGGAGAGACCATGCTGACCGCGACCACCATCGTCGACGCCCCCGGCCGCCCGCTGCTGCTGCTCGGGCCGTCGCTGGGCACCTCGGCCGAAACCCTCTGGCGGCGCTGCGCCGAACGCCTCCAGGGCGAACATCACGTCGTCGCCTGGGACCTGCCCGGCCACGGCGCGAGCCGGCCCGCACCCGGCGGTTTCGGGATCGCCGGGCTGGCCCGCGGCGTCCTCGCGCTGGCCGACCAGCTACGCCCGGACGAGCCGTTCCGCTACGCGGGCGTCTCCGTGGGCGGCGCGACCGGCCTGCAACTGCTGCTCGACGCGCCCGAGCGGGTCGAGTCGGCCGTCCTCATCTGCACCGGCGCCAAGATCGGGGAGTCCACGGGGTGGCGGCAGCGAGCCGAGACCGTACGCGCGGACGGCACCCCCGCCGTCGTCGGCGCCTCGCAGCAGCGGTGGTTCGCGCCCGGCTTCGCCCAGCAGTCCCCGGGCGTCGCGGCCGCCCTGCTCAACGCGCTGCGGGCCACCGACCCGGAAAGCTACGCGCTGGTGTGCGAGGCGCTGGCCGCGTTCGACGTACGGGACCGGTTGAACGAGATCACGGCCCCCGTGCTGGCGATCGCCGGCGCCGACGACCTGCCGACCCCGCCCGACGGCCTGGCCCGGATCGCGTCGGGCGTGCGCAACGGGCGTCTGGTCGTCCTGCAGAACGTCGCCCACCTGGCCCCCGCCGAGAAGCCGGCCGAGGTCGCGGCGCTGCTGGACGACCATTTCGGCGGCCCGGCCACCCTTGACCGGGTGCGCGAGGCGGGCCTGCGCGTACGCCGCCAGGTCCTCGGCGACGACCACGTCGACCGCGCCGTCGCCGCCACGACCGACTTCACCCGCGACTTCCAGGACCTGATCACCGCCTACGCCTGGGGCGAGATCTGGACCCGCCCCGGCCTCGACCGCCGCAGCCGCTCCATGATCACCCTGACGGCGCTGATCGCCCTCGGCCACCACGAGGAACTGGCCCTGCACCTCCGGGCGGCCCGCACCAACGGCCTGACCGACGACGAGATCAAGGAAGTCCTCCTGCAATCCGCCATCTACTGCGGCGTCCCCGCCGCCAACGCCGCCTTCCGCATCGCCCAACAGGTCCTCGCCTCGTCCCCGCCCGCCTCCTCTGCTTCCGCACCCCCTCCGTCCGCGTCCCACCCCGCGCCGTCGTCTCCGCCCACCCCCTCCTCGGCGGCCTCTCCCTCCGTGCCCACCCCTTCCTCCCCGGCCTCTCCCTCCGTGCCCACCCCGTCTTCCGGCTCCGAGCCTTCCTCCCGCCCCGTCATCTCCTTGCCCGTTATCCCTTCTCTGCCCGAGTCCCTCTTCTTCCGTCCGGGCGACGACCAATGACGGCGGCCTCCTCTGGGGACTCCACCAGCCGCAGCCGGTCGAACACGTCCCGTCCGCCCTCTCCCGGTCCCGCCGCCACCTCTCCGCCGGCTTTCCCCTCCGCTCTGTCGGCCCTCTTCGCTCCGGCCGCTTTCCCCTCCGCTCTGTCGGCCCTCTTCGCTCCGGCCGCTTCTCCCTCCGCTCCGTTGGCTTTCCCCTTCGCGTGCCGGGGGAGCGTTCGATGACGGCGGCGATCATGGGGGCGGCGGAGGCCGTCTCGGTCGTCAAGGACGGCGACACCGTGCTGGTCGGCGGGTTCGGCATGGCCGGAATGCCGGTCGAACTGATCGACGCGCTCATCGCGCACGGCCCCGGCGACCTGACGATCGTCAGCAACAACGCGGGCAACGGCGACACGGGACTGGCCGCACTTCTGGCGGCGGGCCGCGTACGGAAAGTGGTTTGCTCTTTCCCCCGTCAGGCCGACTCCTGGGTGTTCGACGGCCTGTACCGCGCCGGCAAGATCGAGCTCGAGGTCGTGCCGCAGGGCAACCTGGCCGAGCGCCTGCGCGCCGCCGGGGCCGGGATCGGCGCGTTCTACAGCCCGACCGGAGTGGGCACGCCGCTGGCCGAGGGCAAGGAGTCGCGCGTCATCGACGGCCGCGAGTACGTGCTGGAGTTCCCGATCCGCGGGGATGTGGCGTTGATCCGCGCGCACGTCGCCGACCGTATGGGCAACCTGGTGTACCGCAAGACGGCGCGCAACTTCGGCCCGGTGATGGCGACCGCCGCCGCCGTGACGATCGCCCAGGTGTCGCGGATCGTCGACGTCGGCGAACTCGACCCCGAGGTGATCGTGACCCCCGCTGTCTACGTGAATCGGCTGGTGTCGGTATGAGTCTGTCCCGTGAGCAGATGGCCGAGATCGTCGCCCGCGACATCCCGGACGGCGCCTACGTCAACCTGGGGATCGGTCAGCCCACGATGGTTGCCGACTATCTGCGCCCGGACAGCGGGGTCGTCCTGCACACCGAGAACGGCATGCTCGGTATGGGCCGCCCCGCGACCGGCGACGAGGTCGACCCCGACCTGACCAACGCGGGCAAGCAACCCGTCACCGAGCTGCCCGGCGCCTCGTATTTCCACCACGCCGACTCGTTCGCCATGATGCGCGGCGGGCACCTGGACGTCTGCATCATGGGCGCGTTCCAGGTGTCGGCGACCGGCGACCTGGCGAACTGGTCGACCGGCGCTCCTGACGCCATCCCGGCGGTCGGTGGGGCGATGGATCTGGCCATCGGGGCCAAGCGGGTCTTCGTGATGATGAGCCTGTTCGCCAAGGACGGCAGCCCGAAACTTGTGCCCGAGTGCACCTATCCGCTGACCGGCCGTGGCTGTGTGAGCAGGGTGTACACCGACGTGGCCACCTTCGCCGTCGGCCCGGAGGGGGCCCGGATCGTCGAAACGTTCGGGATCTCGGTCGATGAGCTGACCTCCCGCCTTTGCATGCCCTTGGTATCTTCGCCGTTCACTTGATCTTTGAGTTCGTGTCGTCCGTCGTTGGTTGTCGCCGTGTGATTCGTTTCGCAGAGTGAAACATTGCGTGGAGTGCAACTACTGGACGATCCTGGGGGGCCGGCTTCGGTTCTCCCGGCGAGGTCGTCCGGAGGTGCACGTGAACGGCATTGCTGTGCGACGTGCGCTGCGGGAGTTCGCTCTCGTGGCCGCGCTGTTCCTGGCGTACAAGATGGGTCGGCTGCTCGTCGACGGCCATGTCACCGAGGCGATGAACAACGCGTCGGCGGTCTGGCACTTCGAGCGCACCCTGCACCTGCCCAGCGAGGCCGGCCTGCAAGGCTCGCTGCTCGGCCACGAGTGGTGGGTGCGGATCGCCAACTGCTTCTACGCCTATGTGCACTTCCCGGCCACGGCGGCCGCGCTGATCTGGCTGTACGTCCGCAAGCCCGAAACGTACCTGTGGATGCGCCGCACCCTGGCCACGCTGACCGCGTTCGCGCTGGTCATCCACGCGCTCTACCCCCTCGCCCCGCCGCGGATGCTCACCGGCGTCGGCATCGTCGACACCGGCCGCTTGTTCGGCCCGTCCGTCTACGGCTCGCCCTCGAGCGACACCCTTTCCAACCAGTACGCGGCCATGCCGTCGCTGCACGTCGGCTGGGCCGTCGTGGTCGCCATCGCGCTGGTGGCCACCACCGCCGGCTGGAAGCGCTGGCTGTGGCTGGTCCACCCCGCGATCACGCTGATGGTCGTGGTGGTCACCGGCAACCACTACTGGGTCGACGCGATCGCCGTCCTCGGTCTGCTCGCCGTCGTCCACGCCCTGGTCCCGCGCGCGGCCGTGCCGCAGATCCCGGCCCAGCGCCGCCCCGCGACCGTTCCCGCCGCCCGGACACCGTCGTCTCCCCCTCGCGGCTGAGGCGGCCGGTCAGCCGTACGGGTCCCCTCCGCTCGGCCGTGGGCCCTGCTCCCGCTCAGCCGTAGGCCCTCCTCGCGCTCGGCCGTGGGCCCTGCTCCCGCTCAGCCGTAGACCCTCCGTCCGTCGACGTAGGTCTGTGCGACCCGCGCCTGGCCGATCTCCTCGATCGGCCGGGCGAACAGGTCGCGATCGAGCACCACCAGGTCGGCCCGACAGCCCGGTGCGAGGCGTCCCGAGTCGTCCCGCCGATTCACGTACGCCGATCCGGCCGTATAGGCCTCCAGCGCCGTGCCCAGCTCGAGCCGCTGCTCGGGCAGGAAAGGCTCGCGCCCCTCGTCGGGCAGCGTGCGGTTGACGGCCACGTGGATGCCTTGCAACGGGTCGGGCGTGCTGACCGGCCAGTCGCTGCCCCCGGCCAGCCGCGCCCCGCTGCGCAGCAGATCGCCGAACGGGTACTGCCGGGTCACCGCATCCGGGTCGAGGAACGGGATCGTCAGCTCGTCCATCTGCGGCTCGTGCGCCGCCCAGTACGGCTGCATGTTCGCCGTCGCCCCCAGCTGCGCGAACCGCGGCACGTCGGCCGGGTGCACCACCTGCAGATGAGCGAGATGGGGCCGGGTGTCGCTGGGCCCGTTCGCCGTGCGGGCCGCCTCCACCGCGTTGAGCGCATCCCGGACCGCCCGATCGCCCAGCGCGTGGAAATGCGGCTGGAAGCCCAGCTTGTCGAGCTCGGTCACATAGCGGGGGAGCGCCTGCGGATCGATGAACGACATGCCCCGGTTCGACGTGGCATGACCACAGGCATCGCGATAGGGCTCCGTCATCGCCGCCGTGAAGTTCTCCGCGATGCCGTCCAGCATCAGCTTGACCGAGTCGCAACGCAGCCGCCCCGCCGTCAGCTCCCGGCGCCGCTCGACCAGCTGCGCGACCTGCTCCAACCCGCGATCCCGATCCCACCACAGGGCCCCGACCACCGTCGCGACCAGCGTTCCCTCACGGGCGGCGCGCACATACGCGTCGGAGACGTCGGCATATCCGTTGGAGGCCGCGAGCATGGCGTCCTGCCAGGCCGTGATGCCCAGCGACAGCAGCAGCCGCTGGGCCCGCAGCAACCCCTCGTACTTCTCCGACGCCGTCATGTCGGGCACATCGACCAGCTCCATCGCGCCCTCCTGCAACGCGCCGATCGGCGTGCCGTCACCCTCCCGGTCGATCCGCCCGCTGGCCGGGTCGGGCGTCGCAGCCGTGATGCCGGCCCGTTCCAGCGCCACCGTGTTGACCCAGGCGGCGTGGTGATCGCGGTTGAGGAGGTAGACCGGGCGGTCCGCCACCACGGAGTCGAGCAGCCGCCGATCCGGGATGCCGTTCTCGAAGCTTTCCATCGACCACCCGCCACCCAGGATCCACTCGGCCCGTGGATTGGCCGCCGCGTAGTCACGGACCCGGCGCAGGTATTCCTCCGGGTCGGTGGTGCCGGTCAGATCGCACTGGCCCAGCTCGACGCCGCCCATCACGGCGTGGATGTGCGCGTCCTGAAACCCCGGGAGGAGCAGCCGGCCGCCCAGATCGACCACCTCCGTGCCCGCCCCCACGAGGTCGCGCAGCTCATCCCCGCCGACCGCGAGGATGCGCCCGTCCTTGACCGCCAGCCCGGAATGCCGGCCCTGCTCGTTCCCGCCCGTGAAGACGTTGCCCCCGGTGAGGACCAGGTCAGCCTGAGTCATGAGCAGCTCCCAACACCCGTACGCACCCACGCCGCCCTGGCGCGAGGCCCCTACATCCCACACCCTTCGGCGGCCCGCCGGGCACCCCTGTGGATAACTCCGGGAGCGCCACCCTGACCTGGGGTGATGCACACCATCGGGGGCCGATTTGGCGGTTGGGCCAACAGCAGGTAATGTTTTCCGAGCCGCCAGGGAGACGGGCGAGCGAGCGGGACTCTTCGGAGGCCCGGCGCGGCCGTCCTGGAGGAAACCACTGAACCCAACAGGGTTGATCGGTGTGCGCCGTTCGCGGCCGACCGGAGATTCTGTTGAACGGTGGTGCCCAAAGCAATTCGGGCACGGCAAATTCGGGTCACAACCCCGGATTTGGCGCAACGGAAAGCGGCGGGTAAGGTTTTGGAAGTGCCCCGGAGCGGTTAGCCGGGTGTGGTTGTTCTTTGAGAACTCAACAGGGTGCTTGATAAGCCAGTGCCAATTAGTTATACCCCGGCCGGCTTGCTCGTTCTTCGGGACGGGGTTTGTCGGTGGGTGATTCCTTTGGCAGTTGTTTAACTGCCGGGACAGTTTTTCAACAGGTTTTTGTTGGAGAGTTTGATCCTGGCTCAGGACGAACGCTGGCGGCGTGCTTAACACATGCAAGTCGAGCGGAAAGGCCCTTCGGGGTACTCGAGCGGCGAACGGGTGAGTAACACGTGAGTAACCTGCCCTGGACTTTGGGATAACCCTCGGAAACGGGGGCTAATACCGAATACGACACAGCTTTGCATGAAGTCTGTGTGGAAAGTTTTTCGGTCTGGGATGGGCTCGCGGCCTATCAGCTTGTTGGTGGGGTGATGGCCTACCAAGGCGACGACGGGTAGCCGGCCTGAGAGGGCGACCGGCCACACTGGGACTGAGACACGGCCCAGACTCCTACGGGAGGCAGCAGTGGGGAATATTGCACAATGGGCGGAAGCCTGATGCAGCGACGCCGCGTGAGGGATGACGGCCTTCGGGTTGTAAACCTCTTTCAGCAGGGACGAAGCGCAAGTGACGGTACCTGCAGAAGAAGCGCCGGCCAACTACGTGCCAGCAGCCGCGGTAAGACGTAGGGCGCGAGCGTTGTCCGGATTTATTGGGCGTAAAGAGCTCGTAGGCGGCTTGTCGCGTCGACCGTGAAAACTTGGGGCTCAACCCCAAGCCTGCGGTCGATACGGGCAGGCTCGAGTTCGGTAGGGGAGACTGGAATTCCTGGTGTAGCGGTGAAATGCGCAGATATCAGGAGGAACACCGGTGGCGAAGGCGGGTCTCTGGGCCGATACTGACGCTGAGGAGCGAAAGCGTGGGGAGCGAACAGGATTAGATACCCTGGTAGTCCACGCTGTAAACGTTGGGCGCTAGGTGTGGGGGACCTCTCCGGTTCTCTGTGCCGCAGCTAACGCATTAAGCGCCCCGCCTGGGGAGTACGGCCGCAAGGCTAAAACTCAAAGGAATTGACGGGGGCCCGCACAAGCGGCGGAGCATGCGGATTAATTCGATGCAACGCGAAGAACCTTACCTGGGTTTGACATCGCCGGAAAACTCGCAGAGATGTGGGGTCCTTCGGGGCCGGTGACAGGTGGTGCATGGCTGTCGTCAGCTCGTGTCGTGAGATGTTGGGTTAAGTCCCGCAACGAGCGCAACCCTCGTTCGATGTTGCCAGCGCGTTATGGCGGGGACTCATCGAAGACTGCCGGGGTCAACTCGGAGGAAGGTGGGGATGACGTCAAGTCATCATGCCCCTTATGTCCAGGGCTTCACGCATGCTACAATGGCCGGTACAAAGGGTTGCGATGCCGTGAGGTGGAGCGAATCCCAAAAAGCCGGTCTCAGTTCGGATCGGGGTCTGCAACTCGACCCCGTGAAGTCGGAGTCGCTAGTAATCGCAGATCAGCAACGCTGCGGTGAATACGTTCCCGGGCCTTGTACACACCGCCCGTCACGTCACGAAAGTCGGCAACACCCGAAGCCGGTGGCCTAACCCCGCAAGGGGAGGGAGCCGTCGAAGGTGGGGCTGGCGATTGGGACGAAGTCGTAACAAGGTAGCCGTACCGGAAGGTGCGGCTGGATCACCTCCTTTCTAAGGAGCAACTCGACCACGAAAGTGGTCCAGTAGCCCGCGACCTGCGAATGTCAGGTCGGGGTGCTCATAGGCGGAGACACTGGCCAGTCTGAACCGGCAACGGCCGGCGAGCCTAGTACAGCCTTCGGGCGTGGAACGGATTCGCTGGTGCGGCTGGGGAGGGCGACAAGAGATAGCACCCTGTTGGGTCCTGAAAGAACAACCTGTGTGGTTGGGATTTCAGTGCCAGGCGCGACCTGGTTTCGTATACCACTCGTGGGAGCCGGTGACGGCGCCGAGGTTCGGTACGGAACGTTTTGGGGTTGTGGGTTGGTCGTTGGTTGAGAATTGCACAGTGGACGCGAGCATCTTGTTTTCTGTGGTTAAGTTGTCAAGGGCGAACGGTGGATGCCTTGGCACCAGGAGCCGATGAAGGACGTGGGAGGCCGCGATAGGCCTGGGGGAGCTGTCAACCTAGCTGTGATCCCAGGGTGTCCGAATGGGGAAACCTAGCACGAGTCATGTCGTGTTACTCCCGGCTGAATACATAGGTCGGGTAGAGGGAACGCGGGGAAGTGAAACATCTCAGTACCCGTAGGAAGAGAAAACAACAGTGATTCCGTGAGTAGTGGCGAGCGAAAGCGGACGTAGCCTAAACCGAGGGCGTGTGATAGCTGTCAGGCGTTGCGCCATCGGGGTTGTGGGACGTGTTGGGGTGTGCTGACATGCACCCGAGGAGTTACAAAATCTGAGGTTAGTGGAACGGTGTGGGAAAGCCGGCCGTAGAGGGTGAGAGCCCCGTAGACGAAAGTCTCTGATCTCCTTACGATGTTCCCGAGTAGCAGCGGACTCCTAGAATCTGCTGTGAATCTGCCAGGACCACCTGGTAAGGCTGAATACTTCCTGGTGACCGATAGCGGACGAGTACCGTGAGGGAATGGTGAAAAGTACCCCGGGAGGGGAGTGAAATAGTACCTGAAACCGTTCGCCTACAATCCGTCAGAGCCTTTCGGGGTGATGGCGTGCCTTTTGAAGAATGAGCCTGCGAGTTAGTGGCACGTGGCGAGGTTAACCTGTGTGGGGTAGCCGTAGCGAAAGCGAGTCTGAATAGGGCGTTGTGAGTCGCGTGTTCTAGACCCGAAGCGGGGTGATCTAGCCATGGGCAGGTTGAAGCGTGGGTAAGACTGCGTGGAGGACCGAACCCACCAACGTTGAAAAGTTGGGGGATGACCTGTGGTTAGGGGTGAAAGGCCAATCAAACTCCGTGATAGCTGGTTCTCCCCGAAATGCATTTAGGTGCAGCGTCGTGTGTTTCTTGCCGGAGGTAGAGCACTGGATGGTCTAGGGGGCCTACAAGCTTACCGAAATCAGCTAAACTCCGAATGCCGGTAAGTGAGAGCGCGGCAGTGAGACTGCGGGGGATAAGCTTCGTAGTCGAGAGGGAAACAGCCCAGATCACCAGCTAAGGCCCCTAAGCGTGTGCTAAGTGGAAAAGGATGTGGGGTCGCTTAGACAACCAGGAGGTTGGCTTAGAAGCAGCCATCCTTTAAAGAGTGCGTAATAGCTCACTGGTCAAGTGGTTCCGCGCCGACAATGTAGCGGGGCTCAAGCACACCGCCGAAGCTGTGGCATTCACACATGACATCCGCCTTCCGATTCGTCGGTTGGTGCAGTGGTGTGGATGGGTAGGGGAGCGTCGTATGGCGAGTGAAGCGGCGGGGTGACCCAGTCGTGGACGCCATACGAGTGAGAATGCAGGCATGAGTAGCGAATGAAGAGTGAGAACCTCTTCCGCCGGATGACCAAGGGTTCCAGGGCCAGGCTAATCCGCCCTGGGTGAGTCGGGGCCTAAGGCGAGGCCGAGAGGCGTAGTCGATGGATAACGGGTTGATATTCCCGTACCCGCGAAGGAACGCCCAAGACGAACCTTCATGTACTAACCGCCCAAAACTGGTAATGGCTTCGGCCGGCATCAGCGGAGCGCGGGACCTTGTGGGGTAGTAGTTTAGTGATGGGGTGACGCAGGAAGGTAGCTGGTCCCAGGCGGTGGTTGTCCTGGGGTAAGCGTGTAGCCCGGACTATAGGCAAATCCGTAGTCCATGTAGGGTGAGACGTGATGCCGAGCCGTTTCAGGTGAAGTCAGTGATCCTATGCTGCCGAGAAAAGCCTCTAGCGATGTTCCGAGCGGCCCGTACCCTAAACCGACACAGGTGGTCAGGTAGAGAATACCAAGGCGACGGGTGAACTGTGGTTAAGGAACTCGGCAAATTGCCCCCGTAACTTAGGGAGAAGGGGGGCCGGACGCGTGAAGCCACTTGCTGGTGGAGCGTGGTATGGCCGCAGAGAGCAGGGGGAAGCGACTGTTTACTAAAAACACAGGTCCATGCCAAGTCGTAAGACGATGTATATGGACTGACGCCTGCCCGGTGCTGGAACGTTAAGGGGACCTGTTAGCCTTTCGGGGCGAGGCGGAGAACTTAAGCGCCAGTAAACGGCGGTGGTAACTATAACCATCCTAAGGTAGCGAAATTCCTTGTCGGGTAAGTTCCGACCTGCACGAATGGCGTAACGACTTCCCCACTGTCTCAACCACAGGCCCGGCGAAATTGCAGTACGAGTAAAGATGCTCGTTACGCGCGGCAGGACGGAAAGACCCCGGGACCTTTACTATAGCTTGACATTGGTATCCGAATTTAATTGTGTAGGATAGGTGGGAGCCGGTGAAGCTCGGACGCCAGTTCGGGTGGAGGCAATCTTGAAATACCACTCTGTTGGGTTTGGGTATCTAACTTGCGGCCCTGATCGGGTCGAGGGACAGTGTCTGGTGGGTAGTTTAACTGGGGCGGTTGCCTCCTAAAGGGTAACGGAGGCGCCCAAAGGTTCCCTCAGCCTGGTTGGCAATCAGGTGTTGAGTGTAAGTGCACAAGGGAGCTTGACTGTGAGACTGACGGGTCGAGCAGGGACGAAAGTCGGGACTAGTGATCCGGCACTTGCGTGTGGAAGCGGTGTCGCTCAACGGATAAAAGGTACCCCGGGGATAACAGGCTGATCTTCCCCAAGAGTCCATATCGACGGGATGGTTTGGCACCTCGATGTCGGCTCGTCGCATCCTGGGGCTGTAGCAGGTCCCAAGGGTTGGGCTGTTCGCCCATTAAAGCGGTACGCGAGCTGGGTTTAGAACGTCGTGAGACAGTTCGGTCCCTATCCGCCGTGCGCGTTGGATACTTGAGAAGGGCTGTCCCTAGTACGAGAGGACCGGGACGGACGAACCTCTGGTGTGCCAGTTGTCCCGCCAGGGGCACGGCTGGTTGGCTACGTTCGGAAGGGATAACCGCTGAAAGCATCTAAGCGGGAAGCTCGCTTCGAGATGAGGTATCCCACCACCTTGAGTGGGTAAGGCTCCCAAGAGACTATTGGGTTGATAGGCCGGAGATGTAAGCCAGGTAACTGGTTCAGTCGACCGGTACTAATAGGCCGAGGGCTTAACCGCCCTAAACTTTTTGCTCGACGCGTCCACTGTGTGATTCACAGCAAACGAACAACCGGTTGGCAGCAGCCCCTTTTGAACGGGGTCGGCTGGACAACAACCTGGATTGTTCCGCTGATAGCTGTTTCGGTGGTCATAGCGGAGGGGAAACGCCCGGTCTCATTCCGAACCCGGAAGCTAAGCCCTCCAGCGCCGATGGTACTGCACTCGGGAGGGTGTGGGAGAGTAGGACGCCGCCGGACTCAACGTGAACAGTAGGCCCACCCCATTACGGGGTGGGCCTACTGTCATTTGGGCAGTTGCAGGCAGACGGTCGTGCCGCCGCCCGGGGTCTCCTCCAGCGTGATCCGGCCGCGGTGCCGGTCCAGAATGCGCAGGCACGTGGAGAGCCCGATCCCGAAACCCTTCTGCTGCTTCGGGTCGACCTGCGCGAACATCTCGAACACACGCTCCCGCTGATCGGGCGGAATGCCGATCCCGTTGTCGGCCACCCGCACGATCCACTGGTCCGGCTGGTCCTCCGCGCTCACCGTGATGTGGCACGCACGGTCGGGCCGGCGATACTTCATCGCGTTGTCGAACAGGTTCTGCAGCAGCTGCCGCAGCAACACCGGGTCGCCCTGGATCGTGGGCAGGTCATCGGTCGTCGAGATCTGCGCCCCGCTGCTCTCGGTGGCCGTGCGGAGGTCGGCCAGCACATCGAGCACGACGCTGTTCAGGTGCACCGGTTCGGCCTTGTACGGCGTCTGGCCGGCCCGGGCGTACCGCAGCAAAGCGTCCACCAGCTTCTGCATGCGCTCGACCGACCGTATCGCCCCGGTCAGCCACTTCGTGGCCCGTTCGTCCAGCTCCGCGGTGTACTCGCCGACCAGCAGATCGAGGAAGCCGTGCGCGGCCGCCATCGGGCGGACGAGGTCGTGACTGACGGCGCCGGCGAACTGTTCCAGCTCCTCGTTCGAGCGCCGCAACTCGACCATGGCCAGGGACAGCTTCTCTCCCCGGGCTGCGATCTCGGCGCTGGCCCGTTCGAGTTCCCGCCGGTAGGCCCGGTCGGCCGTGACGTCGTTCATCACGACCACCGCGCCCAGCACCTCACCGGCGTCGTCGACGAGCTGGCTGCCGTTGCAGTTCAACAGGATCGTGGGGCGGCCCGGAGCGCGCAGGGTCATCTCGACGTCTTCGATCTTGCCGTCGTGCAGGGCCCGGAGCAGCGGGATCTGGTCGGGTGTGAGCCGGGACCGGCCTTCGGCGTCGAACAGTCCGTACCGGTCGGGCAGGGCCGACGGGTCGAGTGAGGCGTCCGCGTCCATGCCGTGCCAGTCGCGGGCCGCCCGGTTGAGCAGTGTGACGTGGCCCGCGGGGTCGGAGACGACCACGCCCACGTTGATCGTTTCGAGGACAGTGGTGATGAAGCGCTGACGATGTTCGGACTCGACGGCGAGCCGTTCGTTGAGGCGGGCTTGCCGGCGGCGTTCGAAGAGGGCCACCAGCACGTCGGCCAGGTCGATGAGGCGGCCGCTCTGCTCGTCGGTCAGCTCCTTGACCTGGTCGTCGAAGACGCACAGCGTGCCCAGCGCGTACCCTTCGGGGGTGATCAGCGGCGCCGAGGCGTAGAAGCGGACGTTGGCGATGTGCCCGTTGACCCACGGGTTGTCGCAGTAGAGCGGGTGTTCGCGGGCGTCCGGCACGTGCACGAAGCGACCGGCCCGGAACTGGATGGCGCACATCGAGTCGGACCGCGCCGAGTTGCCACCCTCGAAGCCGTACGTGGTGAGCTGACACTGCCGGCTCTCGTCGATGAGGTTCAGCGTCGCGGTGGGGACACCGGCGACCAGGGCGGCCACCCGTACGACGGTGGTCAGCTCCTCGTCGGCCGGGGCGTCCAGCACGCAGTACTCGTGCAGAACCGCAAGCCGCCGCTCCTCGTCGAGCACGGACCCGATCACGACAGATGCCACCTCCACCTATCGACCGGAAATGTCCGTTCCTTAGCCGAGGGCGGCAGTGAGGGCGGCGCGGTGAGGGGAGGGTGACGGCTCTGCGGGAAGGGGCCGTTCACGGACGGGGTCAGAGACTGCCCGCGATTTTGATCATGGCGGGGCCCAGGACGACGATGAAGATGACCGGGAAGAGGCAGAACAGCACGGGGAAGAGCAGCTTCACCGTCACTTTCTGGGCCTGTTCCTCGGCCCGCTGGCGGCGTCTCATGCGCTGGTCCGACGCATGTTCCCGCAGGATGCCGGCCATGGAGATCCCCAGTTCGCCCGCCTGCACCAGGGCCGTCACGAGGGTCTTCAGGTCCCGTACGGTGGTGCGTTTGGCCAGCGCTCGCAGTGAGACCGAGCGGGAGACACCGAGGCGCATCTCCTGGAGCACGCGGTTGAGCTCGTCCGGCATCGGGCCCTGCAGCAGCTGCGCCACCTGGGCCATCGCGGCGTCCAGGCCCAGGCCCGACTCGACGCCGATCACCATGGCGTCGAGCACGTCGGGCAGGGACATGGTGATGTCCTTCTGGCGTTTCACCCCGGCGTTGTAGACCAGCAGGTCGGGCACGTGCAGCCCGGCCAGCACGCCGAGCGCCGCCCCGGGCAGCGCGAACGCGAACGCGATGCCCTGGGCGATGATGTAGAAGAACAGGCCGAGCACGATCCCGCCGATCATGCGGCCGCGGATCACCCGGTCCAGGGGCCACGCGGTCGGGTTGCCGGCGTAGTCGAGGTGCCGCAGCAGCCGGGCCCGTACGGGTGGCGGGGTGACCAGGTTGCCCACGCGCTGCAGGGCCCACACCACCGGCGGTCGCAGCCGGCCGCCGAACGGCGTGGCGGCCGCGCGGGGCGCGTTGCGGCTGCGGTCGAACGAGTGCAGGATTCGCAGCATGCGCTGGCGGCGGCTGGGCGGCACGGTGGCCGCGGCCGCGGCGAACGCCACCGCCAGGATCGAGGCCAGCGCGGCGATCGCGACGAGGATCGGTCCGGTCACCGCTACACCTCGATCTTGGTGATCGCGCGCAGCCAGACCGCGCCGATGATCAGCATCATGACCGCGACGCCGAGCAGCACGATGCCGAGGAACTGCTGGAACAGCGGCATGATGTAGTCCTTGCGGACGATGAACAGCATGATCGACGTGAAGATCGGCAGGCAGATCAGCACGTAGGCCGACATCCGGCCCTCGGCCGACAGGCTGCGCACGTGCCGGCGCAGGTAGGCCCGTTCGCGCATCGTGTCGGCGGTGGTCTGCATGACCTCGGCCAGGCTGCCGCCGGTCTCGCGCTGCAGCCGCAGCGCCATCACCAGCCAGGTCAGTTCGGGGCTCTGCACGCGTTCACCGGCCCGCGACAGCGCGTCCTCGAACTCGCCGCTGATCCGGGTCTCGGACAGGGCCCGGCTGAACTCCTCGGCGACCGGACCTTCGTCGTCGCGGACGGCCGCCTCCACCGACTGCTGCAGGGTGAAGCCGGAGCGCAGCGCGCTGAGGATCAGCTGCAGCATGCCCGGCAACTCGTCGGCGAACGTCTTGCGGCGGCGGTTGATCTGCGCGGTGAGCAGCATGCCGGGCAGCAGGTAGCCGAACACGACGCCGATCAGCAGGCCGAAGATCGGCGGGAGCAGCAGCATGCCCACCAGCGCGGCCAGCACACAGATCAGGAACCGGATGGCCAGCCATTCGCTGGGCAGCAGCCCGGTGGCGGCCGCGTCCAGTTTGGGTTCGGCCCGCGCGGCCAGGCCGACCAGGGCGGGGGAGCGTTCGACGAACTGGCCGGCCATGTGTTGCAAGCGGCGCAGCACCGGCTCCCTGATCTGCTTCTCGCCGCGGGTGTAGTGCTTCAGCGTGGTGAGCCGGCGCTGCATCGGCGTACGTCCGAAGAACCGCTCGATGATCAGAGCGAACAGCAGGAACGTGGCGCCGGCGGCGGGCAGGGCGATGATCCAGCGGACGATGTTCACCGCTTGGGACCGCCGAACATTCCGGCGGGCAGCGTCACCCCGTACATGGCGAGCGCGTCGACGAACCGCGGACGGATGCCGGTGGGCCGCAGCTGGGCCAGATGGACCGGCGTCTCGGCGCTCAGGTCGTACAGGAAAAGGTCTTGCAGGGTGATGGTGTCGCCTTCCATACCCACCACCTCGGTGATGTGGGTGACCTTGCGCGAGCCGTCCTTGAAGCGGGTGATCTGAATGACGAGGTCGACCGCGGAGGCGATCTGGTCGCGGATGGCGCGGCTGGGCAGGTCCATCCCGGCCATCAGCACCATGGTCTCGAGCCGGGACAGCGCGTCGCGCGGCGTGTTGGCGTGCAGGGTGGTCAGCGAGCCGTCGTGACCGGTGTTCATGGCCTGCAGCATGTCGAGGGCGGCGGCGTCGCGGACCTCACCGACGACGATCCGGTCGGGGCGCATCCGCAGCGCGTTCTTGACCAGGTCACGGGTGTTGATCGTGCCGCGTCCCTCCGCGTTGGACGGTCGCGATTCCAGGCGCACCACGTGGTCCTGGCCCAGCCGCAGTTCGGCGGCGTCCTCGATGGTCACGATGCGCTCGTCGGCCGGCACGAAGTCGGAGAGCACGTTGAGGATGGTCGTCTTGCCGGAGCCGGTGCCCCCGCTGACCAGCACGTTGCGCCGGCCGCGCACGCTGGCCTCGAGGAACTCGGCGGCGGGCCGGGTCATCGTCCCGTACGAGATGAGGTCGCCCACGGTCAGCGGGGTGGCCGAGAACTTGCGGATCGTCAGCGACGCGCCGTCCAGGGCGATCGGCGGCACGATGGCGTTGACCCGGCTGCCGTCGGGCAGGCGCGCGTCCACCATGGGGCTGGCCTCGTCGACCCGGCGGCCCACGCGGGCGCAGATCCGGTCGATGATGCGGCGCAGGTGCGCGTCGTCGTCGAACTCGACCTCGGTGCGTTCGAGCCGGCCGAACCGTTCCACATAGATGCTCTTGGCCCCGTTGGCCATGACCTCGGTGACCGACGGGTCGCGCAGCAGCGTCTCGATCGGGCCGTGGCCGAGGACCTCGTCGGTGACCTCCTTGATGATGCGGGCCCGGTCGCCGCCGGAGAGCGGGGTCTCCTCGCGGGCCAGCAGCTCGAACAGCACCTCGCGGACGCGGGCGTCGAGCGCCTCGTCGTTGCCCCGGCTGGCGTACAGGGTCGGGCCGAGCTCGTCGGCCAGCCGCCGCTGGATCCGCAGCCGCACGTCGTAGACCGGGTCCACGGCCTGCCGGCCGGCCGCCCGATAGCGCTGGGTGGTCGCGGAGGCCCGGCCCGGCAGCTCCTCGATCGGCTCCTGATTGTCCTCCTCGGCGCCGCCGGCTTTGTTGCCGTACATGCCGAGCCGCGCCGAGAGACTCACTGCGCCACCTTCTTTCGCTTGAGCGAACGCCCGAACAGGCCGCGTTTGACGACCGGCTCGGACTCGACGCCGGCGCAGCGGTCGGCCAGCTGGCGGATGGCCCGGCTGACCGGGTGCAGCGGATCGGTCAGCAGCAGCGGCTCACCCTGGTTGACCGAGATCGGCACGTCCCGGCTGGAGGGCACGAGCGACGCGAACGGCATGCCGATCGCCTCCTCGACGTCGGCGGTGGTCAGACCGACCTGGGTGTTGGCGCGGTTGAAGACGAGCAGGCTGCGGTCGCGCGGATACTCCAGCATGTCGAACATCTCGACGGTCAGCCGCACCGTCTTGAGCGTCGGCAGGTCGGGCGTGACGATCGGGACGAACCAGTCCGAGACGTCGAGCGCGGCCAGCACCTGGTCGGTGACGATGGCCGGGGTGTCGATCACGATGAAGTCGTAGTGCGGGCGGGCCGCGTCCAGGATCTCCAGAACCATTTCCCGCCGTACGTGTTCACCCTGCGCGGGATTGCCCGGCGCGAGCAGGGCGTCGATGCCGGGCCGGTACGGCGTGACGATCGAGCGCAGGCCGGGCTCGTCGAGGCGGCCGGCCATCGCGATACCGCCCGCGATGCTGCGGTCCGGCGGCAGCTTGAGCATGATCGCGATGTCGCCGAACTGGAGGTCGAGGTCGACCAGCAGCACCCGGCGGGCGCCCCCGGCCCACAATGCCACGGCGAGGTTGGTGGCGACGAAGCTGCGGCCACAGCCGCCCTTGCCCGCGAAGATCGTGACGATGCGGGCGTGCGGGGCGACGTCGGCGCCGGAGCGCATGGTGGTGCTGAGCGCCTTAGAGATGTCAACCGAGCGGCTCGTGGCCTGCCGGATCGCGTCCCAGTCGGCTTCCTCGACGACATCCCGTACGCCGGCCTGCAGGCACCGGATGACCTCGGCCGGGTTGATCTGTTTGCGCACCAGCACCACCCCGATCAGGGGCCGCTGCAGCCGCTGATAGGCGGTGAACATCAGCGCCTCGTCGAGGCCGACAGTGGCTCCCATCACGACCAGCAGCGTCTCGGGGTAGCGGGGCAGGTGGGCCTCGAGCTCGGCCATGCTGTGCACGATCGAGCCGCCCACGGACTGGAACTCCTGCCCGCGCTCGGCCAGCATGTCGCGGTCCGGTTCGAGATAGACGTACAGGCTCATCCGGCGGCCCCGCTCTCGACGACGGTCGGTGTGGCGGTCACGGTCGCCTTGGCGCCCAGCAGGCCCAGGTGCAACAGCCCGCGGTTGTACCCGTTGACCAGTTCCTCGGCCTGCTCGGCGGTCACGGCCAGGGTGACGACGTAACGGATCAGCTGCTCGGTGGAGCCCACGGAGGGGCTGGGCACCGCGCTCGACATGACGGCCGCGGCTCCGCTTTTCTGCACGACGACCGGGGCCTGGGCGGGCTCGGTGCTCTCGCCGACGCTGAGCACGGTGACCTTGGGCAGCAGCACTGAGGTCTTCTGCGGGTTGCTGTCGGTGTCCTGTTTGGGGGTGGTGAGGAAGACCGCCACCCGGTCGCCCCGTTTGACGTTGCCCGCCACCTGGGGCGCGACGCCGAGCTGGACGCTGACGGCGAGCCGGTCGGCCGGCACCTTGAACGTGGGAGCCGGGCTGGCCGTGGGTTTGACGGCCACCTCGAACTGCCGGCTCAGCAGCATCTGGTCGGGTGCCAGGTCCGCGTTCAGCTTTCTCAGGTCGAGCGCGGAGTCGAGCTTGGTCAGCGCGCCCGACGGCACGGTCTCGGCGGGCATCAGCACCTGCCGCACCAGCCGCTTGGAGCGGATCTGGGCGCCGGTCGTGCCGCTCGGAATGGTCGCCGTGGCCAGCAGCACCCAGGTGCCTTTTTTGCCCTCGACCGCGCGCCGGTCGGCGCCGCGCGCGTAGGCGACGACCGCCACCGCGCTCAGGAGCGCCAGCAAGGCGGCGACGCCCAGCAGCACCAGTCGCCTACGCATGTCTTACCCCCTCAGCCCTTTCATCCCGTACGCCCGATGACTGTGGCCCCGTAGTCCGAACCGGTGCCGAAGACCGGGTTGTCGATGGGCACGACTGTCCTGGTGAAGTAGCCGTAGATGCAGTTGAGGGTGCACAAGACGTTCTGCACCAGCGACGGGACACCGCCGGGCGACAGCAGGTTGGCCGCGGATCCCAGCAGCCCGCCCAGGCTGGAGTAGCCGGTCACCACGAAAGCCGCGAAACCGGCGATACGATAGGCCGGGGTGGCCGACAGCAGAACCGCCTCGATCTGGTCGAAGATCGGTACCAGGACCGGCTGCCGGGTGGTGTAGAGCGTCTGCAAGCGGTTGCGGCAGTTCGCGCCGACGGTCAGATTGGCCAGAAGGAAGCCGCGCGGCTCGTCGCCCACGTCGACGCCGATCTCGCAGTTGGCGTCAGGCGGATTGAGGCTGTTGTCATAGAGCCACGACCAGCCGCGTGGCTTGGTGAGGTTGAGAGTCGGCGTCGTGCACGAAGGCAACGGCAGGCCCGCTGCGGAGAGCCCGGTCACCTGAACGATCGCGCCCTCGGCGGCGGCGGTGGGCGCGGGCAGCCCCAGGAACGGGAAGAGCCCGAGCTGGCCCACCAGCCCGACCAGGGGACCGTAGTAGGTGGTGCCGCTGTTGGTCATGCGCTGCCAGTCGCACAGCGAGATGCCCAGTGCGAACACCTTGGTGCGGCCGGGCGGGCCCCACGCGACGCGGCCGCAGGCGCCGACCCGGGTGCCGGTGTAGGTGCTGCCGGAGAGCGTGCCCGCGAAGGTGGGCGGCAGCAGGGTCGAGCCGCTGGAGAGCTTGGTGCTCGTACGCACCTCGACGGACTTGCCCCCGGTGACCGTGGTCGCGGGGCAGGTGGTGAGGCTGCTCCAGGCCGAGCACGTCTGGCCCGTGACACCGGTGAGGCAGATCTGCGAGTCGGCCGCGCCGCGCTTGATGTTCTTGGTGGTGTACGTCGACGCAACCGTGCTCTGCGCGGCAGTGGTGCAGTTGGCCGGCACCCGTACGCAGTTGAGGGCGATCGCCCAGGAGGCCGCGTCGGCCCCGGACTGCAGCTCGGTGCGTTCCAGCGAGAGCTGGGCCACGTCGATGACCAGGGCGCCCGTGCCGAAGAAGACGCCGGTGCTGAGCAGCACGGCGAGCATGGCGGCGACCAGGCCGTCCTCGGAGCCGTGACGACGCAGGGCCCGGCGCCACACGCACCGGGCGGCCGACAGCGGTCGGGTCAGCCGGTGCACGCCATCACCCCGGTGGCGGTGAGCGTAGTGAGGCTGGAGGTGACGCCGAACATCTTCATGAACGCGAAAATGGGCGTCACCGCCGTGAAGGGCTGTGACGCCGTCACCGTCGAGTCGGCGGTGGTGGTCGAACTGCTGGTGCACAGGGTGCTGGTGACGGTGGCGTTGGTGCCCGCCATGCCCTGCACCTTGGACTGGATGGTGGCGGTGGTGCCGTTCAGCGCTCCGGTCCGGGCCCCTTCCCGGACCGCGGCGCTCAACAACGTCTGCTGTTGCAGGGCCCGCCCGAAGTCGATGACCCCGAACACGAGCACCAGCATCAGCGGCAGCACGATGGCGAACTCCACCGCGGCGGCACCCTCCTCGCCCCGGGCCGGCCGGCGTGCGGCACGCGGCCCGGGGCGCAGGAGGGAACGACTGGCGGATCGCACGGTCGTGACTACCGGCCTTTCAGATCATCACGGCACGACAAGCTTGTTGCCGACCGTCTTGAACAGGTCGCTGATCTTGCCGCCGAAGATCGTGGCGCCGGCGATCAGGGCAATCGCGATCAGCGTGACGAGCAGGCCGTACTCCACGGCGGTCGCACCCTCGTCGTCCTTGCGGGTCAGGCGGGACTGGACGAAGGAGCAGACGTAAGAGGTGATCGCGAGCATTGGGTTCCCCCCCGTTGTGGTCAGGCCCGGTGTTCCGTGCCTGTGCCCTATGTATCGGAGGTCGCTGCGGAGAGTTAAGTCAGACGCACACAGAGTCAGGGTGCAGGAGCGTTGCTGTTGTGCTGGGCCAGAACCGAGCGCAACATGCCCGCCAGCTGGTCCGCCGTGAACGGCTTGGCGATGAAGGGCGCGCCGCGTTTGATGATGCCGCGGCGGATCGCGATCTCTTGCGGCATGCCCGACACGTACACCGTCTCCATGCCCGGCCGGACGGCGTGGGCCGAGCGCGCCAGCTCGCCGCCCGACACTCCGGGCAGGCCCAGGTCGGTCAGCAGCACGTCGATCTTGCCCTCGTGCACCCGGCACGTGGTGATGGCGCTGACCGCGTCGGTGGCCACCAGCACCTGGAAGCCGCGCAGCTCGAGCATCTGCGACGTCATGTCGCGCAGATCCTCGTCGTCCTCGACCAGCAGGACGACCGGACCCTGCTGGGGCGCCGAGGTGTTCCACATCGCCGTCTCCCCTCGGGCTCGGTGGAGCCGCCTCAGGGTGCGGCTCTCCGGGCCGCCGCACACACGCGCGGCCTCACCGAAAACGCTAGGCGACGCTGTGCCCGTCCGGGGGAATTCGGCGGAAAACGGGACGAGAGCCCTAGTTACCCTCGGCGCGTCCGAGGCGCCAGTAGCCCATGAACGCCACCAGCTTGCGGTCGACGCCGCACTCGGCGACCAGGTGCCGGCGCAGCGTCTTGATCATCGCGGCCTCGCCGGCCAGCCACGCGTAGAACCGGCTGACGTCGACGACCTCCTCCGGGACCTCCCAGAGCACGTCGTGGTCGACGTCGACGTCCTCCAGCTCGACGGCCGGACCGGGGCGCTCGTCGCCGAAGATGCGCCGGGTCGCCGCCCGTACGGCGGGAATCAGCTTCTCGCCGTGGGCGGCGTGATCGCGGGCCAGCCAGGTGACCCGGACGCCCTCGGGCGCCACCAGCTCCTGCGCGTCCTCGGCCGAGGGCACCTCGAGCAGCGCCTCGCCGCGCGCGTCGGCCGGCAGCCGCCGCAGGATTCCGGCGATGGCCGGCACTGCGGTCTCGTCACCGCCCAGCAGGATGCAGTCGGTGTGGGCGGGCGGGTGGAAGTCGATGCCGCCGTGCGCGCCGGGGAAAAGAGCGTTCGGGCCCATCAGGCAGGCCGGGGTGCCCGGACCCGCCTCGGCGGCGAACCGGGAGGCCGGGCCGTCGACGCCGTGCAGCACCATGTCGACGTCGACCTCGCGCAGCTCGGGGCGGACGGCGCGCACCGTGTACGTCCGGATCGGGTTGCGCTGCTCCTCGGGCAGCTCCCGCCACTGCGTGTACCAGTCCGCACCGGTCGGCAGGTGCGCCAGGCCCGACCCGGGCAGCGGCGGGATCAGCTTGATGCGCTGGTCGAAGCCGTTGTCGGCGAACATGTCCAGGTCGTCGCCGGTGAAGGTGACGCGCACGAAGTGCGGGCTGAGCCGCGTCACCGCGCGCACCTCGGTGGCGAAGAACCGCCACGGCACCGTGCTCGTGGCCGGGTCGACGGTCTGGGTCACGGGAGGCCTCCATAGCAACTTCCGGAACGTAAGGCTCGCCTAACCTAACCTGCCGTCGCCGGAACTGGCCACCCGGGCCGCCTCGTTCTCCAGGACCTGGCCCGTCGCGTACCGGGCCGGCCGGCTACTTCTCGGCGGGGGCGTCCTCGGCTTCCGCGGCCGCCTTGGCCTGCACCCGGGCCTCGGCCTCGGCCGCGGCGGCCGACGAATAGACGCGCGGCTTCGGGATGGCCGCCTTGGCGCGGGCCGGCCTCGCCTTCGGCGTCTTCGCGGCGGGCTCCGGCTCCGGCTCCGGCTGCGGCTCGGGGGCCGGAGCGGCGACGGGTTGCGGGGCCGGGGTGGGGGCGGCAACCGGGTGCGGGGGAAGGACGACCGAGGGGCCCTCCAGCACGTCGAACCGGTCGGCCACCGGGTGGTGAACCGGGGCCGGGGCCGGAGCGCGGCCGGCCAGGGTGCGCGGGGTCAGGCCGCCGTCGCGCTCGGGCACACCGATCAGCACGGCGGCCACCCGCCCCGGGGCAACCTGGTCCAGCTCGGCCGCGGCCCGCACCGCGGCGGCCCGGGTGGCCCGGCGATAGTCGGTGACCAGCAGCACGTGATCGCTGTGGTCGGCCAGGCCGAGCGCGTCGGACACGCTGAGCAGCGGCGGCGAGTCGAGCACAACCACGTCGCACTGGCCCTTGAGCTCGTGCAGCAGCCCGGTCAGCCCGCCCGCGGCCAGCAGGTCGGCGCTGCCGTCACGGTCGGCTCCTGCAGCCAGCACCCGCAGGTTGACGATGGCGCCCGCGGCCAGGGTCTCGGCCAGCGAGTGCTCGCCGGTCAGCACGTTGGTCAGCCCGCGGTCGCGGGACAGGTCGAACATCAGGTGCAGGGCCGGGTGCCGCACGTCGGTGTCGATCAGCACGACCCGGCGGCCGGCCTGGGCCAGCGCGACGGCCAGGTTGGCCGCCGTCGTGCTGCGGCCCTCACCTTCGCGGCCGCCCGCCACCAGCACCGTGGACGGGCCACTCAGCCGGGGGGCGAGCCGGGCCCGCAGGTAGCGGTAGGACTCGGCGTCGGCCGAGTCGGGCGCGCGCAGCAGCACCGGCAGCGGCGCGCCCGGGCCGCGCGGGCGGCGGCCCCGCGGGATCGTGGCCAGCACCGGCACCCCGGTCACCCGCTCGAAGTGGTCACGCCCGCGGATCCGGTCGCGGCGGCGGGCCAGCGCCAGCGCGGAGAGCAGCCCGAGCAGCAGTCCCAGCACCGCGCCGGGGGCCAGGTAGACCCAGAGCGGGCGGCGCTGCTCCTCGGCGCGACTGGCCGGCGAGACCAGAGAGGCCGCGATGCCGTACTGGGTGATGCTGCTGTTGCGGTAGCGCACGTATTCGGCGGCGACGGCCTGGGCGCGCTGCCGGGCGGTGGTGGCGTTGCGGTGGTCGTAGGTGAAGACGATCGCGGCCCCGCCGCCCTCGACCGGCTCGACCGTCAGACCCCGGGCCAGCTCGTCGCGGCCGATGCGGAGCTGCTCGGAAACCGTGTCGAGCACCGTGCCGGAGCGCGCGATCTCGCGTTCGGTGCCGGGGTTGGCGGCCACCGGGACGGTGTCGGCGCGCAGCCGCGGACTGGTCACGGCGGTCGCCGTCGAGCGGTAGTCCGGTTTCTCGAGGCGGCTCACCGCGTATGCCCCGGCGGTGATCAAAACGGTCACCAGGATGATCCACCAGCCGTACCCACGCAGAAGTCGCACAGGTCTGCCGTCCGTCGTCATGCCGGGTCCGCCCTCCCGCGATGCCGCTTCACCGCAGCCTACGGCCCTGGTGACACGGCCCGCCAGCCACCGCCCTGTCGGCTACCGGCGAGGATAGGGCCATGCCGATTTTCTACGGCGGGGATTACAACCCCGAGCAGTGGCCCTCCGACGTCTGGGCCGACGACGTCCGGCTCATGCGCGAGGCCGGGGTCAACCTGGCCACCGTCGGCGTTTTCTCGTGGGCGCGAATCCAGCCCGCCGAGGGTGTCTTCGACTACGCCTGGCTCGACCAGGTCATCGACCTGCTGCACGAGGCGGGGATCGCGGTCGACCTGGCCACCGGCACCGCGTCGCCGCCGCCCTGGCTGACCGCGAAGTATCCGGCCGTGCTGACCGAGAACGCCGACGGGGTGACGCGCTGGCCGGGCAGCCGCCAGCACTACGCCCCGACGTCGCCCGACTACCGGCGGCTGGCTTCCGAACTCGTGCGGACCACAGTGGAGCGCTACAAGAATCACCCGGCCGTGGTGCTGTGGCACATCAACAACGAACTCGGCTGCCACGTCGCCTACGACTACTCGGATCAGGCGGCCGCGGCCTTCCGGGACTGGTTGCGCGCGAAACACGGCGACGTCGATGCGCTCAACGCGGCCTGGGGCACGATGTTCTGGTCGCAGCGCTACACCGATTTCGAGGAGATCCTGCCGCCGCGGCACGCCCCTTACAGCGTCAACCCGGGCCAGGTGCTCGACTTCCGCCGGTTCTCGTCCGACATGCTGCTCGAGCTGCTGCGGATGGAGAAGCGGATCATCCGGGAGGCCGGGGCCGCGCAGCCGCTGACGACCAACATGATGAGCGCCTTCCAGCCCACCGACTACTGGGCCTGGGCGGACGAGGTCGACGTGATCGCCGACGACACCTACCCGGATCCGCGCGACCCACTCTCGTACCAGGTGGGCGCCTTTGCCCGTGACCTGATGCGCTCGCTCAAACCGGGCCGGCCGTGGATTCTGATGGAGCAGGCCCCCAACTACGTGAACTGGCGGGACAACAACGCGGCCAAGGCGCCCGGGCAGATGGCCGCGATGAGCATGCAGGCGGTCGGGCGCGGCGCCGACGGGGTGCTGTTCTTCCAGTGGCGGCAGTCGTCGGCCGGGGCCGAGAAGTACCACTCGGCGATGCTCCCGCACGGCGGCCCGCACACCCGCACGTTCCGCGAGATCTCCCGGCTGGGCGCCGAACTGGCGGAGCTGGGCGACCTGCCCGCGCCCGGTGGGGAGGCCGCCGTCGCGATCGTGCTCGACTGGGACAGCTGGTGGGCGCTCGACCAGCCCAACCATCCGGCCCCACTCGACTACATCGCGCAGGTGCGGGCCTGGCACAGCGCGTTCCTGCAGGCGGGCGTGCAGACCGATTTCGTCCGGGCGGCCGGACCGTTCGACGGCTACCGCCTGGTCGTGGCGCCCAGCCTGCACCTGGCGCCCACGTTCGACGCGCTGACGGCCTACGTCGACGGCGGCGGGCACCTGCTCACGACCGCGTTCACCGACATCGTCGACGAGCACGACCGGTTCCTGCCCGGCGGCTTCACGCGGCGGCTGGGCCCGGTGCTCGGCGCGTCGGTGCTCGACTTCGCGGGCGTGCAGCCGGGCGAGGCCACCGTGCACGGCGACGGCCTGCGCTTCGAGGGCACCGTCGTGGCCGAGGTGCTGCACGTCGAGGGCGCCTCGGTGCTGGCCACCTTCGGCGACGGCTCACCCGCGCTGGTCCGCCACCCGTACGGCGCGGGCAGCTCCTACCACCTGGCCACGATCGCCGACGAGGCCGGCACGGCCGCCCTCACCGCGCACGTGGTGGACGCCCTGGACCTGCGCCCCGTCGTGGCGAACCTGCCCCCGCACGTGGAGGCGTGCGCCCGCGGCCCGATGCTGACCCTGATCAACCACAACCCCACCCCGGTCGAGGTCGACGGCCACATCCTCCAGCCCCACGGCTATCGGATCACCAAGCCGTAGTCGTAACGCCGTCAAGGCCGGCGACGGCGTTGCGGTGCTCGGTGGCCAGGATCGTCAACGTCCGCTCGGCCTCGGCCAGGGTGGCGTACTTGCCCGTCGAGGCCTGCGCGTCCGCGTCCGGCGTCTCCAGCCAGAGCCGGCCGTCCTCCCAGCGCATCTGCACACAGCCGGCGGTGGGGTGGACGGCCACGAGGAAAGCGTTGACGCGGGTGGGCAGGCGGCGCAGCACGTCGAGCATCTCGGCCAGCACCATCGGCCGCTCCGAGCCGTCGTGCAGCGTCACCGTGATCGGGCTCGCCTCCTCGGGCGCGCCGGGGTGGGCCGCCATCCGGCCGTGCCGGAGCCGGGCCCAGCGCAGGGGCACGTGAATACGCTGACCGGTCGAGCCGTCCCACTCGACGGTCAACCCCTCGGCACGTAGCGCGGCCGCGATCTCCTCGCCCAGCGCGACGGTCGCCCCGGAGCCGAAATGCCCGTACGCCAGCCAGACGCCGCCGCCGTCGGCGGCCCGTTCGGCGTCCTGCATGTGGTAGAAGACGTAACCCCGGGCGGCCGCCTTGTCGAGCACCTCGTCGCCGATCTCGGAAGTCCCGCAATTCTGGCAGCAGGCGAAGTCCTCCCGGGCGACGATGCCGGCCGCGTCCAGGGCCCGGAACGCGTCGGTCAGCCGGTCGCTGTCGGTGCGGGCCGGCCACGTCGCCTGCGCGGCCAGGTGCGCGGCGAACTCCTCGCGGGCGATCTCCCGGACCACCGGCCGCAGCTCCGCCTCGTCGGCCTCGTCCTCCAGGTATTCGACCGCGCCGTCCACGATCTCGGCGTAAGTGGAACGGCCGCGAGCGACCTCGGTACGAATGTGCTCCGCCGCGTCCCGCCGCAGACCCTCATCGATCATGCGCCGGAACCTAGCACCGCCCCCCGACAGAAGCGCTAGCCCGAGACGAGCCGCAGGGGTGGGTGGGTAGCCGGGCCTTCCAAGACGTGTGCGGTGGCGGAATCGGCCGGTAGGTAGACGAGCAGGCGGAGGCTGTCGTCGGCCGGGAGCTCCAGTGATTCGTAGGCCAGGTCCAGCGGGCCCAGCTCCGGATGAGCCACGCGCAGGACGCCCGTGGGGGCGGGGACGCCGGGGACGGTGGCCACGCGGCTGGTGAATTCGTCGCCTGCGATCACCGACAGCTCGTCGGCCACCGCGGCCACGTACGGGTCGGCGCGGAACGGGCCTTCCTTGAGCGTGGCCACCCAGTGGTCGGCCACCGCGGGCCACTCGGGGAACACCGTGCGGGCGCGGGGTGACGTCAGGACGTACCGCAGAAGGTTGGGGGGATCGGTCTCGAGCAGGCCGAGCGGCCGGGCGAACGCGTCGAACGTCTCGGTGCGGGCCACCAGGTCGCCCAGGTGGTTGACGAGCACGGCCAGGGCCGGCTCGAGCCGCTCGAGCAGGGCGCGCAGCGTCGGCCGCAGGACGCGGCTCGGGGTCAGGCCGGCCCGGCACGGGAAGGTGGCGCCGGCCCCCTTGGTCAGCCGGTACAGGTGCACGCGGTCGTTGCCGGTCAGCCGGAGCACGTCGGCCAGCGCGCCCAGCACCGGCGGCGACGGGTGGCGGTCGCGGCCCTGTTCGAGGCGGGTCACGTATTCCACGCTGACGCCGGCCAGCATGGCCACCTCGGAGCGGCGCAGACCGGGCGTGCGGCGGCGCGACCCCGCGGGCAGACCGACGGCGGCCGGGTCGATCGACTCGCGGCGGCTGCGCAGAAACAGGCCGAGCTCGTTCTCGCTCACGGTCCGACCGTAGCCGGGCGGCGGCCGTTTAGCGTGTCCCCGCTGCTACCACCCTGAGCCCGGCCTGGTTACGCCGCCGGAACCACGCGAGCGTCGAGCCATGACGGCAAACGTGATTGTGGTGGGTGGCGGCTACGGCGGCAGCACCGTGGCGAAGGCCCTGGACGACGTGGCGCGGGTGACCCTGGTCGAGCCGCGGGCCACCTTCGTGCACAACGTGGCGGCGCTGCGGGCGGTGGTCGACCCGGCGTGGGCCGCGAAGATCTTCATCCCGTACGGGGGAATGCTTCGCAACGGCGTCGTGCGACGGGACCGGGCGGTGCGCGTGACGGAAGGAACCGTCGTCCTGGCGTCCGGCGAGTCATTGAACGCCGACTATGTCGTGCTCGCCACCGGTTCCTCCTATCCGTTCCCGGCGAAGATCGCCGAGGAGGGGCCGGCGCATTTCCGGGAACTGCACGGCGCACTCGCGGCGGCCGGAACCGTGCTGCTGATCGGGGCCGGTCCGGTCGGGCTGGAGTTCGCGGGCGAGATCAAGGCGGCCTGGCCGGAGAAGCGCGTGATCGTCGTCGACCGGGGGACGGAGCTGATGCCGGGCGACTACCCGGACGAGTTCCGGCGGCAACTGCGCGAGCAGATCGACGAGATGGGTATCGACCTGCGGCTGGGCACGGCGGCGGACGGCATCGAGGCCGATCTGACGCTGGTCTGCCACGGCGCGTCGGTCGACCGCGGCTACCTGGCCGGCTCCGGTGACCGCATCGAGGTGACGCCCCAGCTGCGGGTGCGGGGGAGCGAGACGCTGTTCGCGATCGGTGATGTGACGGCGCTGCCCGAGCAGAAGATGGCGCGGCTGGCCCAGATGCACGCCGAGGTCGTGGCGGCCAACATCCGCTCGCTGATCACGGGCGGCCGGGCCGAGCGGACGTACGTGCCCCAGCCCGACGCCATCGTGCTGCCGCTCGGCCCCAAGGGCGGGGTCACCTACGCGCCGGAGGTGGGCGTGCTGGGCGCGGCCGAAAGTGCCGCGATCAAGGACGGGTTCTATCTGGACCAGTATCGGGAGCTGCTCGGGGCTGTGGACACCTGATCTACCGGCGTCGGCCTCGGCACGACGTGTACCCGGTTCTCAGCGCCGGATTGCGGCTGGCGGACTTCGCTGTGCAGTAGAACCTATGCTCAGCGCCGTGACACCGACGATCCCGGCACTGGACGGCCCGCACCTCGAGAGGTGGACCGCCGCGGCGGTGCCGTGGTGGGTGCCCCGGACGGGCCTGCTCGGCGGTTGGGCGGTCGCCGTCCTCGTGGCGGTGGCCGCCGACAACCGGGCCTGTTCGGTGGCGGACCCCGGCGTGTGCGGGCCGGACGTGACGTTCGCGGTGGCGATCGTCGTCCTGCTCGCCACGCCGGTGCTGCTCTGGTGGCTGCCGCCGGCCGGCTGCGCGGCCGGGGTGCTGTTCGCCGTCCTCGACGTGAGCTACGACGACCTGCGGGCCGCGAACGTGGCCTTCGCCCTGCACGGCCTGCTCTGCCTGGCCGTCGCCGCCTGGATCGTCTCGGCCCGGCGGCGGCAGGCGGCGGTCGTGGCCGAGGTGGCCGGGACCGTACGCCTGGACGCGGCGCTGACCGAGCGGCTGCGCGACAGCTTCCCGGGGTGGGGCGGCCGGTCCGTCCTCGCCGTCCTGCTGATCCTCGTGGGGGCCGTCAGCCTGGCCTGGTACCACCACCGGGACGACCAGGTCGCGCGGCACGAGGCGGCCGCCGTACGGGCGGACGCGGTGGTGCGCGGCGTCGACAACTCCGAAGGCACGGTCGTGCTCGAGGTGCCGCGGCCGGTGAAGGTCGGCGTGCTCGGCTCCTACGAGGCCGGGCAGGTCGTCCCGGTGCTGGTCGACGGCGACTGGGTGCGTCCGGTGAACGAGCCGGAGGACGTGACCGTCTGGCTCAGCATCGGGCTGGGAGCGCTCGCCCTCGCCCTCCTGCTGCTGATCCGCGAGCAGCGGATGCGGGCGGCCCGGCGGCGGCTGCTGAGCGGCCCGCTGCCCGCGGTGGAGCTGACCGCCGCACCCGACGAGGGTCGCGCGCTCCTGCACGACGGCCTGGCCCTGGTGCCGGTCGCGTCGACGCCCCGCCGGCTGCCCCGTCCCCGCCTGACCGGTGAGGACGTGACGTGGGAGGACGGCTGGAGAACTGAGCAGACGCGGCCGCAGCCCGTGACGGTGGCCGGCGACCTGCGCGACGGCGGCTGGGTTCTGCTGCTCACCGAGGACGCCGTCCTGCTGCCCGAGGCGCCTCTGCGCACGCCGCGGCGCCGGCCCGTTCCGGGCAGTAAGTAGGATCCGGGCTGAGACAGCAGGCCGTTCGGCGCGGATCTGCGGCGCGGGGCGGGCAGGGAGCGTGGATGGCGACGATCAACGACGTGGCGCGGGCGGCCGGGGTGTCACCGAGCACGGTGTCGTACGTGCTGAGCGGCCGCCGCCCGATCTCCGCGCAGACCCGCGCCCGCGTGCAGGCCGCCATCGCCGAACTGGGCTTCCACCCGCACGCCGGGGCCCGGGCCCTGGCCAGCAGCCGGACGAGCGTGCTGGCCCTGGTCGTGCCGCTGCGCGTCGACGTCAACGTGCCGGTCATCATGCAGTTCGCGACCGCCGTCGTCACCGCCTCGCGCACCCACAACCACGACGTCCTGCTGCTGACCAAGGACGAAGGCACCGCGGGTCTGGAGCGGGTCGCGCACAGCACCATGGTCGACGCGCTGATCGTGATGGACGTGGAACGCGACGACGTCCGCATTCCGGCCCTGCGCCGGCTCAAGCAGCCGTCCGTGCTGATCGGGCTGCCCGAGGAGCCGGACGGCATCGTCTGCGTCGACCTCGATTTCGAGGCGGCCGCGGCGGAGACTCTGCGGCATCTGTCCTTCCACGGGCACCGCCGGGTCGCCCTGGTCGGGCCGTCACCTGCCGTCTACAAGCGCGGCACCACGTACGCGGAAAGGTTCTTGACGGGTTTCACCGAGACGTCGGCGGCGCTGGGACTGGAGACGCTCGCGCACCCGTGCGAGCCCGGGCGGGAGGGCGTGCGCGCGTGCCTGGCCGACATCGACGCGCAGCTGCCGGGGGCCACGGCGTTCGTCGTGCACAACGAGGAGGCCCTGCGGACCGTGCTGGAGGAGCTGCGGGCGAGCGGGCGCCGGGTGCCGGAGGACGTCTCCGTGGTGGCGGTCTGCCCGCGCGACGTGGCCTTGAACATGCCGCTGCCGCTGACGTCGGTCGACATCCCGGCGCACGACGTCGGCGGCCTGGCGGTCGAGACGGCCATGAAGCTGCTCGACGGCCGCCCCACCGAGCTCGTACGCCTGCTCCCGCCCACCCTGGTCGAGCGGGGGAGCACCGCTAGACCGCCTGGTTGATCCGCACCATGTTGCCGGCCGGGTCGCGGAAGGCGCAGTCGCGCAGCCCGTACGGCTGGTCGATCGGTTCCTGCACCACGTCGGCGCCGTTCTTCTGCACCGTCTCGAACGCCTCGTCGACATTGGTGCTGCTGAGCACGATGCTGGCGTAGCTGCCCTTGGCCATCAGCTCGGCGATCACGCGCTTCTCGTCGTCGGTCAGGCCGGGGTCGACGGCCGGCGGGTGCAGCACGATCGACGTCTGCGGCTGGCCGGGCGGGCCGACGGTGATCCAGCGCATGTCGCCGTAGCCGACGTCGTTGCGTACCTCGAAACCCATGGTGTCGCGCCAGAACGCCAGGGACGCCTCGGGGTCGTCGGCCGGCAGGAAAGTGTTGGCAATCGTGAGGTCCATGGCCCCACGCTAAAGGCCGGGCGCGGGCGTTGCTTCTCGATTCCTGATCGGTCGGGTCACCTGCTTGACCACGCACCCGGGCAGCCCCCGGGCCTGCGCCTGCTCGGCCGTGAAGCGCCTGTACGCACTGGGTGACATGCCCACCAGCTCGGAGAAGCGCGTGCTGAAGGTGCCCAGCGAGGAACAGCCGACGGCGAAGCACACGTCGGTGACGCTGAGGTCGCCCCGGCGCAACAGGGCCATCGCCCGTTCGATGCGGCGGGTCATGAGATAGCTGTACGGGGATTCGCCGAACGCGGCCCGGAACTCGCGGCTGAGGTGCCCGGCCGAGATGTTGACCCCACGAGCGAGGGCTTCCACGTCGAGGGGCTGCGCATAATCCCGGTCGATCCGGTCGCGCACCCGGCGGAGAAGTCGCAGGTCCTTGAGCCGTTGCTCGTGCCTGTCCGACATTCCTCCCACTTATATCGTCTACCACACCCCCGGTCTTGCGGCAAGACCCCGGTGCTCCCGGAGAATCGCTCACCGTGGAACCGTTCAACCTGCCTGCCAACCTCGCCGCCAAGGGTGATCCCGCCCTGATCGCCGAGGACACGAAGCATTTCGCGGCGATCGCTACCAGCCTGTCCGCCACCGTCGCCGACCTGTCGGACCGCCTGGAGTCCGTACGCAAGGCGCCCGCGGGCAAGGGCCGCCAGGCCGTCGAGCGGGACGAGGAGGTCAAACGGCTGACCTCCCGGCTGCGGGCGTTGCGGCGCTACAGCCTCGACATCTGCCTGGGCCGCCTGGTTTTTGACCCTTCCTCGGATCCGGTGTACATCGGGCGGTTCGGGCTGACCGATCGCGACGGCCGGCGCCTGATCGTGGACTGGCGGTCGCCCGCGGCCGAACCGTACTTCGCCGCCACCCACGCCCGGCCGATGGGCCTGGCCAGCCGCCGCCGCTACCGGTGGACCGGCGGTCAGGTCACCGACTACTGGGACGAGGTGTTCACCCCGGGCGGGCTCGAGGGGCACGCGGCCCTCGACGACCAGTCCGCGTTCATCGCAGGCCTGGGCGGCAGCCGGTCGGCCCGCATGCGCGACGTGCTGGGCACGATCCAGGCCGACCAGGACGCCATCATCCGGGCCGGATCGAGCGGCGCGCTGGTCGTCGACGGCGGGCCGGGCACGGGCAAGACCGTGGTCGCGCTGCACCGCACCGCGTACCTGCTCCACTCCGAGGCGCGCCGGGTGCTCTTCGTGGGCCCGCACGAGCCGTACCTGGCCTACGTCTCCGACGTGCTGCCCAGCCTGGGCGAGGAGGACGTGCAGACCTGCATGATCCGTGACCTGGTGCCCGAAGGGGCGGCGGCCGCACCCGAGAACGATCCGGTGGTCGCCGCGCTCAAGTCGTCGGCCCGCCTCGTACGGGCCGTCGAAGCGGCCGTACGTTTCTACGAGGAGCCGCCCGCCCGGGGCCTGACGGTGGCCACCGATGACGACGACATCCGGCTCACCGCCGACGACTGGGCCGAGGCGTTCGACGCGCCCGGACCCGCCACCCCGCACAACGAAGGCCGCGGCCAGGTGTGGGAGGAACTGCTCACCATCCTGCTGACCAAATACTCCGGCGACGAGCCTTCCCACCTCGTACGGCGGAGCCTGCTCGGCAATCGGGAACTGCTCGCGGCGTTCAACCGGGCGTGGCCGATCCTGGAACCCACCGACATCGTCGCCGACCTGTGGTCGGTGCCCGCGTACCTGCACCGATGCGCGCCCTGGCTCAACACCGACGAGATCCGCGCGCTGCAACGCACCGACCCCCGGGCGTGGACCCTGCCGGACCTGCCGCTGCTCGACGCCGCACACCAGCGGGTGGGTGACCCCGAGACGTCCCGCGAGGAACGCCGCCGCGCCGTCGCCGTCGACTCCCAGCGCCGCTCGTACGCCCGCGTGATCGACGACCTGATCGCATCGCACGAATACGACGACGGCGAAGGCCTCATGCAGATGTTCATGCAACCGGACATGAAGGAGGTGCTGATCGACGAGTCCGTCCTGCCGGGCTCCGAAGTGGACCGGCTGGCCGGCCCGTTCGCGCACATCGTCGTCGACGAGGCCCAGGAACTGACCGACGCCGAATGGCAGATGCTGCTGCTGCGCTGCCCCTCGCGCAGCTTCACGATCGTCGGCGACCGCGCGCAAGCCCGGCACGGCTTCACCGAGACCTGGACCTCCCGGCTGAACCGGGTCGGCATCGAACGCGTGTCACTGGCCGCACTGACGATCAATTACCGTACGCCGGCCGAGATCATGAACGAGGCCGCGCCGGTGATCCGGGCCGTCCTGCCCGACGCCAACGTGCCCACATCCATCCGCGAAAGCGGCGTGCCGGTCCGCTACGGCTCCACAGCGGACCTGTCCGGAATCGTCGGCTCGTGGCTGGCGTCGCACACCTCCGGCGAAGGGGTGGCCTGCGTGATCGGCGACCCGTCGTTCACCTGGCCGTCGCCGAGAGTCCGGTCGCTCTCCCCGGAACTGGCCAAAGGCCTCGAATTCGACCTGGTCATTCTCATCAACCCGGCCGCCTTCGGGGCAGTCGACCGCTACGTGGCCATGACCCGCGCGACCCACCAGCTGGTGATCCTCACTTCGTGACACACGAGGTGAAATCAAGACCTTGAGCCGCCGGCTTCGGTGCCTGACAGTCCTCTGTGGTCACGGTCCGGGCCCGAACCCGTCCGCCCGCGAATCGGTGAACCGCTCCCCATGCCCGTCACCGCGCCGTCGGCCAGCACCTCACCCTGCCCAGCTCGAACGTCCCACAGTCGACGACGCCCAGCCCCGGCCACGACGTCGTGCTGGGCGGCCCGCTCTGATGCCCGCCCTTCGGCGTGGCCAGGCTGGTGACGCCCTCCCCGAAACCGGCCCACTCGCGCAGGCGCCCAGCAGGAACAAGCATGAGAAGTCGTTTCACCCTGATCGGAGGCCCAAAAGCACCGCCCGGTTGCGCCGCCGCCCCGCTTGAACCGCAACCACAGCCCGCACTACTCGCTTGCCGTCTGCCGCCGTGTCGCGTGCCGCCTGCCGTCTGCCGCCGTGTCGCGTGCCACCCGCCGCCGTGTCGCGTGCCACCCGCCGCCGTGTCGCCTGCCGTTCGCCGCCGTGTCGCCTGCCGTTCGCCGCCGTGTCGCCCGCCGCCCGCCGCCCGCCGCTGTGCCCCCCGCCGCCCGCCGTTCGCCGTCTGCCGCTGTGTCGCCCGCCGCCCGCCGCCCGCCGTCTGCCGCTGTGTCGCCCGCCGCCCGCCGCCCGCCGCCCGCCGTCTGCCGCTGTGTCGCCCGCCGCCCGCCGCCCGCCGTTCGCCGCCTGCCGCCGCGCCGCCGCTACGGCGTCCAATCCCATGCCGCTGCCCGCCGCCACGCCCAGTGTGGTCATCAATCCGTCGCCGTGCAGCGTGTTGCCAGGCTCGCCCGCACCGTCCCTCCTGCGCGTCAACCGACAACCTAGCCTCCTAGGATGCCAAGGGATTGTGCCGGTGGAGCAGTGCGCACATTGCGGAGTTTGCGTGAGAGCGGCCGACTCGCGGTGAGCCGACCCCTTCGGTTGCGTTGGCGATGCGGCCCAGATGGCAAAGGCGGCCAAGCGGCTGCGGAGACCGTAATGGCACGGGGTCTGCGGTCGCGCGGCTACGGGAGGCCACCGCGAGGAGACGGAAGCTGCCGCGAGGAGGGCCGCCCCCGGTGAGGGTCGCCGCGAGGAGACAGAAGCTGCCGCGAGGAGGGCCGCCCCCGGTGAGGTCGCCGCGAGGAGGGCGCCACGGAGGGTGGCGTCGTGGGGAACGGCGATGCGAGAGGGCCGCCGTGGACAGCGGCGCCAAGGGGAGGGCTGCCGTGGGTTGGTGAGGGCTGGGCCGGCGGCGTCGGGTGGTGGGTCTTCGGGGGCGTGCTCGGCGGGGTTGGTCTCGGGTTTGGAAATGTCTTTGTCACACCGTTGACATGTGGGCTTGGCCGGGCCTAGTTTCCTCCCAAAGTCCCGCGTCGAAGCGCTTCGACAACCCGTGCGGTGTGAGCTGTGAGCTGATTGTCGAAGCGCTTCGACGGATCCCTCCCGGAGGACGAACCAACATGATTCGATCGCGAGCCGGTCTTACCGCCGGTGCACTGTTGATGGCTGCCTCGCTCGCTCTCACCGCCTGTGGTGGTGGCGGCAGTGATTCCGAAGAAGGCGCCGACGCCAAGACCCTGACGCTCTGGCACTACGAGGGCCCGAACAGCGCCATGGGTATCGCCTGGAACAAGGCCATCGAGGACTTCAAGGCCAGCCACCCGGGCGTCGAGGTCAAGTTCGAGGAGAAGGGCTTCGAACAGATCCAGCAGAACGCCCAGATGATCCTCAACTCGGACAGCGCGCCGGACATCATGGAGTACAACAAGGGCAACGCCACCTCGGGGCTGCTGAGCAAGCAGGGGCTGCTCACCGACCTCACCGAGGAGGCGAGCAAGCGGGGCTGGGACAAGGCGCTCAACACCGGCCTGGCCACCACCACCAAGTACGACGAAGACGGCATCATGGGCTCCGGCAAGACGTACGGGATCCCGAACTACGCCGAGTACGTCGAGGTGTACTACAACAAGGACCTGTTCAAGAAGTACAACCTGCAGGTCCCGACCACGCTCGACGAGTTCACCAAGGTGATGGACACCTTCGTCCAGAACAAGGTGACCCCGCTCGCGGTCGGTGGTGCCGAGTACCCGGCCCAGCAGATCCTCTATTCGCTCGCGCTGAGCAAGGCCGACCGGGCCTGGGTCGACGACTACCAGCTCTACAAGAACAAGGTCGACTTCAAGGGCCCGCAGCTCAAGTACGGCGCGGACACCTTCAAGCAGTGGGTCGACAAGGGTTACATCGCCAAGAACTCGGCCGGCATCAAGGCCGAGGACATGGGTGTCTCGTTCACCCAGGGCAAGTTCCCCATCATGATCTCGGGTTCGTGGTGGTACGGCCGGTTCGTCAACGAGATCAAGAACTTCGAGTGGGGCACGTTCCTGTTCCCGGGCAACAAGCTGCACCCGGGTTCGAGCGGCAACCTGTGGGTCGTGCCGGAGAAGAGCAAGGCCAAGGCCCTCGCGTACGACTTCATCGACATCACCATGAAGCCGGAGATCCAGGCGCTGCTCGGTAACAACGGCGGCGTGCCGGTGGCGGCCGACGCGGCGGCGATCACGGACGCCAAGAACAAGGAACTGATCGAGAACTTCAACAAGATCTCGTCCGAGGACGGTCTGGCCTTCTACCCCGACTGGCCGGCCCCGGGCTACTACGACGTGCTGGTCGCCGGGGTGCAGGGCCTGATCAACGGCTCCAAGACCCCGGACCAGGTGCTGACCGAGATCGCCAAGCCGTACGACGAGAACCTCGCCGACCTCGGCAAGTGAACCGGATGCCGGCGGAGGTGACCCCTTCGCCGGCACACGGAAGGGGTATTACATGAGGCGTAGGGGATATTGGGTCTTCCTGATCCCGGGCGTGCTGCTGTCCTTGCTGGTCATCGTCGTGCCGCTGGTGATGACCGTCTACACGAGCTTCACCAAGTGGAACGGCGTGGGTGAGCAGCGCTGGATCGGCTTCGACAACTACACCCGGCTGTTCGAGGATTCGCTGTTCTGGTCGTCGTTCGGCAACATCGTGCTGCTGATCCTGGCCATGGCCGTGGTGCCCACGCTGCTGGGCCTGTTCCTGGCCGCGGTGCTGTTCGACTACGTGGCCAAGAAGTTCAGCAACCGCTGGGCGTCGCTGTTCCGCAGCGGGTTCTATCTGCCGCAGGTGATCCCGGTGGCGGTCACGGGCATCGTGTGGGGCTGGATCCTGCACCCCGAGTACGGCGCGCTCAACAAGATCCTCGACACGATCGGGCTGGGCGGCTTGGCCCACAACTGGCTGGGCGAGCCGGGTTCGGCGCTGTACAGCGTCATGGGCATCATGATCTGGGTCCAGCTGGGCTATCCGATCGTCATGTTCATGGCCGGCCTGCAGCGGGTCGACCCGGAGCTGTACGAGGCGGCCGACCTGGACGGCGCGACCTGGTGGCAGCGGTTCCGCAAGATCACGGTGTATCTGATCCGGCCCGAGTTCTACGTCGTGCTGGTCACGACCACGATCTCGGCGCTCAAGATCTTCGGTCCGATCTTCGTGCTGACCGGCGGCGGGCCGAGCAACGCCACGCTTGTGCCGTCGTACTTCGCGTACAAGAACTTCTTCGAGAAGGCCCAGGTCGGGTACGGCTCGGCGATCTCCACGGTGCTGACCGTGCTGATCATTGCGCTGTCCATCGTGTTCCTGCGCCTGCAGAACCGCGCGGAGCGTAACGCATGACACTCACAGCAAATCGGACAGAACGTGAGCCGGAGACGGCGGTAAGCGCAGAGAAGCGCACCAACCCGCTCAGGTTCGTCATCCTGGCGGCCCTGCTGGCGCTGCTGCTGATCGTCATCGCGCCCCTGCTGATCATCACGATCAACGCGGTCAAGAGCCCGGCCGACTACGCGAGCGGCGGCCCCCTGTCGCTGCCGCCGAGCCTCTACTGGGACGGCATCGTCGACTTCTGGAACCGGGTCGACTTCGGCATGAAGCTCTGGAACAGCTTCATCACCAGCTTCACGGTGGCCGTGCTGGGTGTGCTGCTGTCGATCCTCAACGCGTACGCGCTGGGCATCGGCAAGGTCAAGGGCCGGGTCTGGTTCCTCGTGTTCTTCCTGGTGGCGAACCTGCTGCCGCAGGAGGTGCTGGTCTACCCGCTGTACTTCCTGTCCAAGGAAGCCGGCCTCTACGACAGTCTGATCTCGATCGTCATCATCTTCACGGTCATCCAGGCCGCGTTCGGGACCTACCTGCTGACCTCGGTCTATCAGGAGTTCCCGACCGAGTTGCTGGACGCGGCGGACGTCGACGGCGCCGGCAAGCTGCGCACTCTGTGGAGCGTCGTGGTTCCGGTCAGCCGGCCGACGCTCGGCGTGCTGTTCACGTTCTTCTTCATCTGGACGTGGAACGAGTTCTTCCTGCCGCTGGTCTTCCTCGTCTCCAACGACAACCAGACCGTGCCGGTGGCCCTCGGCGTGCTGCAGGGCGACCGGCTGATGGACGCCACCATGACCAGCGCCTCGGGCCTGATCGGCATCCTCCCGGCCATGATCTTCTTCCTCGTCTTCCAGCGCACGCTCACCCGCGGCATCACTGCCGGCGCGATCAAGTAGTAAGGGACCGCTCATGAAGTTCACCGACGGGTACTGGCTCAAGCGCCAGGGCTTGACCGTCCTGCACCCGGCTCAGCTGCGGGACACTTCTGCCGACGGCAAGACCCTGACCGCGTACGCCGCCACCAAGCCGGTACGCAGCCGGTCGGACACGCTGGACACGCCGCTCATCACGATCAAGGTCGAGGCGCCGATGCCCGACGTGCTCAAGGTGACGCTCGGGCATTTCCTCGGCGGCGTGCCCACGGGCCCGAACTTCGCCGTCAACACCGAGGACCACGACGTCACGGTGGGGGACAGCGAACTCACGTCGGGCCGGTTGACGGCCCGGTTCCGTACGGGGGAGCAGTGGGGTCTTGACTTCGAGGCCGAGGGCCGCCGGCTGACCGGCAGCGGCTGGCGCGGGATGGGCATCGTCGACACGGCCGACGGCGAGCATTTCGTGCACGAGCAGCTCGACCTGGGTGTGGGGGAGGCCGTCTACGGGCTCGGGGAGCGGTTCGGCCCGCTGGTCAAGAACGGGCAGAGCGTCGACATCTGGAACGAGGACGGCGGCACCAGCAGCGAGCTGGCGTACAAGAACGTGCCGTTCTATCTGACCAACCGCGGCTACGGCGTGCTGGTCGACCACCCCGGCAAGGTGTCTTTCGAGGTGGCCAGCGAGATGGTGTCGCGCACCCAGTTCAGTGTGGCCGGGCAGACGCTGTCCTATTACATCGTGTACGGGCCGACCCCGGCCGACGTGCTGCGCAAGTACACGGCGCTGACCGGCCGGCCCGCGCTGCCCCCGGCCTGGTCCTTCGGGCTGTGGCTGACGACCAGTTTCACCACACCGTACGACGAGGAGACGGTCACCGGTTTCGTCGACGGGATGGCCGAGCGGGACCTGCCGCTGAGCGTGTTCCACTTCGACACGTTCTGGATGCGCGAGTTCCACTGGTGCGACTTCGAGTGGGACCCGGCGATCTTCCCGGACCCGCCGGGCATGCTCAAGCGGCTGCACGACCGGGGCCTGCGGACCTGCCTGTGGATCAACCCGTACATCGCGCAGCGTTCGGCTCTGTTCGCCGAGGGTCTGGCCCGGGGCTACCTGGTCAAGAAGGCGAACGGCGACGTCTGGCAGTGGGACAGGTGGCAGGCCGGCATGGCGCTGGTCGACTTCACCAACCCCGACGCCCGGGCTTGGTACGCGGCCAAGCTGGCGGTCCTGGTCGAGATGGGTGTGGACGCGTTCAAGTCCGACTTCGGCGAGCGCGTGCCCACGGATGTGGTCTGGCACGACGGCTCCGACCCGGAGCGGATGCACAACTACTACACCCAGCTCTACAACCAGGTCGTCTTCGACGTGCTCAAAGAGGCCAAGGGTGAGGGCGAGGCCGTGCTGTTCGCCCGGTCGGCCACCGTGGGCGGGCAGCAGTTCCCGGTGCACTGGGGTGGGGACAACTCGGCCACGTACGAGTCGATGGCCGAGAGCCTGCGCGGCGGTCTGTCGCTGATGAGCTCGGGCTTCGGGTTCTGGAGCCACGACATCGGCGGTTTCGAGGGCCGTCCCGACCCGGCCGTGTTCAAGCGGTGGATCGCGTTCGGCCTGCTGTCGTCGCACAGCCGCCTGCACGGCAACCACTCGTACCGGGTGCCGTGGCTCTTCGACGACGAGTCGGTCGAGGTGCTGCGCTCGTTCACGCACCTCAAGTACAGCCTGATGCCGTACCTGTTCGAGGCCGCGCGGCAGGCCCACGAGCAGGGCCTGCCGGTGATGCGCCCGATGGTGCTGGGCTTCCCGGACGACCCGGCGGTGACCCACCTCGACCGGCAGTACCTGCTCGGCGGGGATCTGCTGGTGGCGCCGGTGTTCAGCGAGGGCGGCGAGGTCAGCTACTACGTGCCCGCCGGCTCGTGGACGCGCTTCACCACCGGTGAGGTCGTCGAGGGGCCGGGCTGGGTGCACGAGACGCACGGCTTCGACAGTGTCCCGCTGCTCGTGCGGCCGGGCGCGGTGCTGCCGATCGGCAACCGGACCGACCGGCCCGACTACGACCACGCGGACGGCGTGACGCTGCGCTTGTTCGCCCCGGCTGAGGGCACTTCCACCGTACGGGTGGGGGAATCGGTCTTCACCGTGACGCGCGACGGCACCGCGCTCCGCGTCGACCGGGACGGGCCCGCGCTGCCGTGGCGGGTGGAGATCGTCGGCGGCGCGTCGGCCGATCTCGCCGCCGGCGACGCGTCCTGGGTCGCGGGGTAGACGACGAAGTGAGTGGGGTCGCTCGCCCGGAGCGGCCCCACTACGGCTGACCTCGCATAGGATCTCGAGATGACCCCGGAACTGGACCTGTTCGTCCCCGGTGTCGTCTATCTCGACATCATCTTCACCGGCTTGGAATCTCTGCCCGAGCCGGGCACCGAGGTGTGGGCGTCGGGCATGGGCTCGTGCCCCGGCGGCATCGCCAACCTGGCCGTCGCGGCCGCGCGTCTGGGCCTCGGCACCGGCCTCGGCACGGCGCTGGCCACCGACGCGTACGGGGACTTCTGCGCGCAGATCCTGTGCGACCAGGAAAACATCAACCTCGACGCGTCGCGCCGCATCGACGGGCACTCGCCGGTCACGGTGTCGCTGGCCTACGACCGCGACCGCAGCATGATCACGCACGGGCATCCGTTGCCGGTCGGCGCGGACGGGCTGGTCGGCGAGCTCCCGACCTGCCGCGCGGCCTCGGTGTCGCTGACCAAGGACCGGCTGCCCTGGGTCCGCAAGGCCAAGCAGGCGGGCACGCTGGTGTTCGCCGACGTCGGCTGGGACCCCAGCGCCGAGTGGCCGCCCGAGATGCTGGACATGCTGGAGGACTGCCACGCCTTCGTGCCCAACGCCGTCGAAGCCATGCAGTACACCCGCGCGTCCACGCCGGAAGAAGCCCTGCGCCGGCTGGCCGGGCTGGCCCCGGTCGTGGTGGTGACCTGCGGCGGCGACGGCGTGCTGGCCCACGACGCGCGCACCGGCGAGACCGTGCACGTGCCCGCCGTGCCCGTGCCCGCCCTCGACCCGACCGGCGCCGGCGACGTCTTCACGGCCGGGTTCATCCTGGGCAGCCTGCGGGAGTGGCCGCTGGCCCAGAGCCTCGCCTTCGCCAACCTGATCGCCGGCCTGTCAGTGCAGCACTTCGGCGGTTCGCTGTCCGCGCCCGGCTGGGGCGACATCGCCGACTGGTGGCGTCAGGCCGCCCGGCTGGGCTCGTTCGCCGAGCGGTACGCGTTCCTGGACGACGTGATTCCCGGCGGGGAACAACGCACCGTGCGCCGCGCGGGCGCGACCATCGCCCGACTCTCGGATGCTCATGTCACGTAGGAAACTGGTCATTCTCGGTGGCGGCGGGTTCCGGGTGCCGCTGGTCTACGGCGCGTTGCTCGGACCGGACTCCCCGGTCGACGAGGTCGTGCTGCACGACGTGGACACGGCCCGGCTGTCGGCCATCACGCGGGTGCTGCGCGCCTTCGAGGGCGGCCCGCGCGTCGACGCCACCACCGACCTGACTTCGGCCCTGACCGGGGCGTCGTTCGTGTTCAGCGCGATCCGGGTGCACGGGCTCGAGGGGCGCGTGATCGACGAACGGGTCGCCCTGAACGAGGGGGTGCTCGGGCAGGAGACGGTGGGTGCGGGCGGCATCGCGTACGGGCTGCGAACCGTGCCCGTGGCCCAGGCCATCGCCCGGCGGATCAGTCTCGTCGCGCCCGAGGCGTGGGTCATCAACTTCACGAACCCGGCCGGGCTGGTCACCGAGGCGATGGCCCAGCACCTGGGCGGCCGGGTGATCGGCATCTGCGACTCGCCGTCGGCCCTGGTGCGGCGAGTGGTGCGCGCGCTCGGGGCGTCTCCTTCGTCGGTGGAGATCGAGTACGCCGGGTTGAACCACCTGGGCTGGCTCACCGCCGTCCGGGAGAACGGGATTGACCTGCTGCCCCGGCTGCTGACGACGCCGTCGCGGGCCGAGTCGATCGAGGAGGGCCGGCTTTTCGGAGCCGCCCGCCTGCAGGCGCTGGGGGCCGTGCCCAACGAATACCTGCACTACTACTACGACCATTCGTCGGTGGTGCGGGGCCTGCTCGAAGCCCCGCAGACCCGCGGCGAATATCTGCTGCACCAGCAGCGCGACGTCTACGCGCGGCTGGTCGCGGCCGACGGCGACCCGTTGCAGGCTTGGCAGGCCGCGCGACGGGACCGCGACGCGACGTACATGGCCACCGAAGGCCTGGGGGAACGCGACGCGGCGACGGTCGAGGGCGGCGGCTACGAGGCTGTGGCGCTGGCCCTCATGTCGGCGATCGCGTCGGGCCGGCCCGCCCAGCTCATCCTGAACGTCCGCAACCGGGGCACGCTGCCCGAACTGGACGACGACGCCGTGGTCGAGGTGCCCTGCATCGTGGACGGCTCGGGGGCGCGGCCGCTGCCGACGTCGTTGTTCGCGGGCGGTGTCGACCTGGTGCGGCGGATCAAGGCCACCGACCGGGCCGTGCTGGAGGCGGCGGCCACGGGCTCGCGTGCCGTCGCCGTACGGGCAATGGCCTCCCACCCCCTGATCGACTCGGTGCCGGTGGCGCGGCGGTTGATCGCGGGATATCAGGAGCAGTTGCCGGAGCTCGGCTACTTGAGCTGAGGCCGGCCGCACCCCGCGCGGCCGGCCTCCAGGCTTGTTCGTTCCGATTCGGCTCAGGTCAGGCGAAGGCTTTGATGTGCCACATCTGGTCCAGAGCGCCGTTGCACGGATAGGCGATCGCCTGTACCTCTTCGTTCGGGTTGCCGTTCGGGATGGACAGGCACCTGTTGCTCGCCGGATTGCGGACCGTGTACACGTCGCTGGCGGAGCCCGGGGCTCTGACCACCGACCAGAGCTGAGCCGGATTGCCCGGGATGTTGGTGTATTGGAAGATGGGCCGCGCGAGTGCGTCGACGCCGTTGTTCACGGTTAGGGCCAGCCAGCCCGACGAGTCCGTGGCCAGCGCGTTGCGGAACCGGGCGTAGCCCTTGTCCACGCTGAACTGCCAGCTCTGCTGGGCTGCCGGCTCACCGGCGAAAGTCCGCATGGCCCTTTGCACGACCCGCACACTGTTGTGTGTGGTGTATCCCTCCAGAGCCATACCGGTGGCGACGTTGACGATGCGGCTCCAATCTCCTTGCTGGATGGCCAGGGCGGGCGCGGCGGGGGCGATGATGGCGACGGTGAGACCGGTGACTACGGCGGCCGCGGCTGCGGCGAAGCGGCGAATCATGGAACACATCCTTCTGATCACCGCTGTCGGCCCGCTCTCGATCGACTCTCGCCATCTGGTCCGGCCCGCTCGGCTCCGGATCGAACGGCTTGGCCGTTCAACGAGGCGCGATCGCTATTTCTGCTGGGCCTTGCGACGGCGGAAGGCGGCTGCCCGGGCGCGGTTCTGGCAGGTCAGGCAGCAGAAACGACGCTTGCCGGCGGGGGAGGAGTCCACGTAGACGTCCTCGCACTGGTCATCCGCGCAGATGCCGAGGCGGCCCGGATGCTCAGCCAAGTGGTGGCGTAGCGCCAGCGCGGCCGCCGCCCGGTGAGCCTGTGCCGGGTCGTCGACGGCCCACGCCTCGATCAGCGTGGGGGTCAGCTCGGGCCGGACGGCTGTGCTCTGCAGCAACTCGGTGACCAGCGCGGCCCGGGTCGTGGCGTCGGAAGCGGCGAAGATCGGGTGCAGTTCGTCGGCCAGCGCGGTCTGTGCGGCGCCCGGGCGGGGGGCGCGGCCGTCCATCCGGCACGGCAGGGTGCCCCACTCGTTGACCAGGGTGACCACCTCGGCCATGTCCATCGCTTCCAGCTGCACCCCACCACCGTAACGTAATGAAGCCACTTTTCGCGTTGCAGCGCTGATAACGGTATGGCAGGGTTCATTGCGTGACAGGAGAAAAGGCAAGCACACGGAACTGGCTCGGGCTCGCCGTCCTGGCCCTGCCCTGCCTGCTGGTGTCGCTCGACGCCGAGGTGCTCAACATGGCCGCGCCGCAACTGGCTCGCGATCTGCAGCCGACCGCGGTCCAGCTGCTCTGGATCATGGACAGTTACGTCTTCGTGGTGGCGGGCTTCCTGATCGCCATGGGTGTGCTGGGCGACCGTGTCGGGCGGCGCCGGCTGCTGCTGGTCGGCGCGGCCGCGTTCGCTCTGTCGTCGCTGCTGGCCGCGTTCGCCACCAGCCCTGAGCTGCTCATTGCGGCCCGGGTGCTGATGGGGCTGGCCGGCGCCTCGCTGATGCCGTCGACTCTCGCGCTGATCCGGGCCATGTTCACCGATCCGCGGCAGCTGGCGATCGCGATCGGTGTCTGGAGCGCCTCGTTCTCGCTCGGCGGGCTGGCCGCGCCGCTGATCGGCGGGATCATGCTGGAGCACTTCTGGTGGGGTTCGGTCTTCCTGCTCGCCGTGCCCGCGACCGTGCTGCTCGTCGCGCTGGGGCCGGCGCTGCTGCCCGAGGCTCGCGACACCTCGGCCAAGGGGTTCGACCTCGGCGGCGCGCTGCTCAGCCTGGCCGCGGTTCTCGTTCTCGTGTACGGCATCAAGCGCCTCGCCGCCGGGGGCGGGCAGGCCGTCCCGTTCCTGGCGATCCTGGTCGCGGGCGTCCTGGGCGCGCTGTTCCTGCGCCGGCAGCGCCGCATCCCGCGCCCGCTGCTCGACCTGACCATGTTCCGCGACGCCCGCGTGCGGGTGGCCCTGTCGGCCAACGCGCTCTCGTTCTTCGTGCTGTACGGCACTCAGCTCGCCATCGTGCAGTATCTGCAGGTCGTGCTGGGCCTGTCGCCGTTGCGGGCCGGGCTGTGGGCACTGCCGTCGGTGGTCGCGTTCCTGACCGCGTCGCTGGCCGGGCCGCTGCTGGTGCGGTGGTTCCCGGCCGGTCGGGTGGTCGCGGTGGGCGCCGTCGTGATGGCAACCGGGCATGCCGTGATGGCCCTGGCGCCGTACGGGGGAGGGTTGCCGGCCCTGGTCACCGGCATGGTGGTCGGGGGTCTGGGGCTGGCGCCGGTCTACACGCTCACCACCGATCTGGTCGTTTCCGCCGTACGGCCGGAGCGGGCCGGGATGGCGGCGGCGGTCACGGAGACCGGGGCCGAACTGGGTGGTGCCGTGGGTATCGCCGTGCTGGGCTCGGTGGTTGTGGCGGCGTACCGGGCCGGCGCGCCGGGCCTGCCCGCGGGCTCGACGTTGATGGACGCGGCGGGCGACGGGGCGGCTCTCACCTCGTACGGGAACGCCTTTGCCCTGGTCTCGCTGGTGGCCGCGGCCCTGGTGGCCGGCGCCGCGGTGCTCGCGTTCAAAGTGTTGCGGCCCACACCGGTCGCTGCCGAGCAGCCCGCCGGTGAAACGTCCGATATGGTCGCCTCCGCCCGGCAGTGACGAGCGTCCCGCGCCCGGGTTTGCGCGGGCGCGGTAGACTACATTTCCTATCTGCTAAATAGCATTTGAACGGGTGGCCCGATGAGCGCAGCAGCAATTCCCGAAGCCGGACGGCGTCCGGGCCGGTCTGCCCGTTCCCGCAGGGTGGACCTCCCGCTCGACCGCGACGACATCTGGGATCGTCTGGTCAAACCGGGCGACCGGCTGCCGTCGGCGGTGCTGCTGGAAGCCGACCTCGGCCCCATCCACCTCGACCGGCTGCTGCTGACCGGCCCGATCGTGCTGGTCTTCTTCCCGTACGCGTCGTCCGAGCCGGCCAACGCGGCGCTCGGCGCCTACCAGCGCGCGCTCTGGCCCGCCCTCGGTGCGACCGACGCGCACCTGGTCGCCGTCAGCCCGCAGGTCCCCGAGCGGCTGGCCGAGATCAAGCGCCGCCACGACCTGAGCTTCTTCGTCGCCGCCGACCCCCGCCACCAGCTGATCGACGCGTTCAACCTGGGCTTCCACGCGCCGGGCGCCGACGTGCTGCTCGGCGCCCGCCGCTCGATCCTGCCGTTCCCGGCGGTCGTGGTGGCCGACCGGTCGGGCGTGGTGCGGCACGCCGACGTCCGCCCCGACGGCGCCGCCTACCCCGAGCCGGCCCAGATCCTGGCCGCCGTCCGCTGACCGGCGCTCCCTCGGGCGGGGAGACCACTCACCCCTCGCGCGAGATTCCGCCCCCGGTGAATCAGCGAGTGTGGATCGCAGCGGGTGCGCGGATCGGCACCTGCCTGGTCCCGGCGCCCCTCGCCCCGTGCCGCACGGCGACTTCGCCGTACGGCCTACGGATCTGCTTCGGGAGAAGTGAACGACCGGTGCATCAGGGGTTAATGAACGGGGTATAGCTGGACCCGATGCGAGATCAGGAACATGCCCTCGAGGTGCGCCTGGCGGTGGCCGCCGCCGGCGCCGTCGTGCTCGTCGTGCCCTTCGCCGTGATCGCCGCGCTGATCGTCGGCAACGTCGGCTGGCTGCACGACCTCGACCACGACGTCAGTGCGCCCGTGCACGACTTCTCGCTGGCCCACCCCGCCTGGGCGAGCTTCATGTGGTGGTGGTGCCTGGTCTTCGACCCGTGGACGTGGCGGGCGGCCGCCCTCGCGCTGGTGATCTGGCTCGTCCGGCGCGGGGCGCGGCCCCTGGCGTACTGGGTGGCCATCACGATGATCGCGGGCGGGCTGCTCGGGGTGCTGCTCAAGCTGGTCTTCGAGCGGCAGCGGCCGTCGTTCCTCGATCCGGTGGCCACCGCGGTCGGCTATTCGTTCCCGTCAGGGCACGCCCTCAACAACGCGCTGGGCGCGGCGGTGATCGTGATGGCGTTGTGGTCCTTCGTGCCGCGGCGCCGGCGGCGCTGGCTGGTCGCCGCGGGTATCGCCGTGCCCGCCTTGACCGGGCTGTTCCGCATCGGCCTGGGTGTGCACTGGCTCAGCGACGTGGTCGGCGGCTGGCTGTTCGGCCTGGCCGTCGTGGCCGCGACGACTGCCGCGTTCGTGGCCCGGCGAACCGGATCCCGCAAACTGATCGACGCTCAGGCATAAGCTGAGCCGAGATCGGGTACCAGGGCCGCCATGCCCCCGATCGTCGCGCAAGTAGCCAAGCGCCTGCTGCTACCCGTGACCGTCCTCTTCGGAGTGATGGTCGGGCTCGGCCTGCTCGTGACCCGGGTGGTGAACGACGCTTGGCCGTTCACCACCGAGGACGACATCAACAGCGGGTTCGAGGCCCACCGCACCGCGCCCCTGAACGTGCTCAGCGAGATCGCCAGCCTGATCGGCAGCACCCCGGTGATCATCGCCGTGACCGGGGTGGCCGCGGCCATCCTGCGCTGGAAACTGGGCCGCTGGCGCGAGCCGCTCTACCTCTGCCTGGCCGTCAGCGCGCAGGCCCTGGTCTTCCTGTTCACCACGATGGTGATCAACCGTGATCGCCCGGCCGTGCACCGGATGGACGACTCGCCGCCCACGTCGAGCTTCCCCTCCGGCCACACCTCGGCCGCCGTGGCGCTCTACGTCGGGCTCGCCTTCCTGCTGTTCACGCTGCTGCACCGCACCTGGGCCAAGCGGCTGGCCTGGTTGCTCGTGCTGGTGCCGATCACGGTGGCCACGGCCCGGCTCTACCGCGGCATGCACCACCCGAGCGACGTGACCGCCTCGTTCCTCAACGGCTGCACCTGCGTCGCGATCATGGCGCGGGAGGTGCTGAACCGGGCCGTGGACTGGGCAGTGCCGGCCCGGTTCCGCGGCGCACGCCTAAAGGCTTCCTGACACCAGGGCTTCCAGCGTGGCCTTGGCCCCGCGGGAGTGCAGCGACGACAGGACCGACCGGTACGCCGAGACGAAGCGCTCACTGTCGATCAGGTCACCGAACACCTCACGATCCGCGATGAAGGCCAGCGGGTTGTCGTGCTGCCGCTGGGCCGCCGCGTGCAGCTTGTCGCGCAGCCGGTCGACGATCTCGATCGGCTCGCCCTGCTCGTCGACGCCCTCGTCGTAGCGGGCCCACGAGGCGACCACGGCCGTGGACAGGATGATGTCGCCGCCCGAGTCGAGGTTGTGCCGGATCACCGGCAGCAGCCACTTGGGGATGCGGTCCGAGCTCTCCGCGCAGAGCCGGGCCACCGTGTCCTTGACCTGTGCGTTGGAGAACCGGTCGATCAGCTGGTGCTGGTACTCGTGCAGGTCGATGCCGGGCACCGGCTCCAGCGTCGGCTCGGCCTCGGACTCCATGTACGTGAGCAGGAACTTCGCGAACACCGGGTCGCGGGCCACGTCGTGCACCAGCCGGTAGCCCGACAGGTAGCCGAAGTAGCACAGCGCCTGGTGCGACGCGTTGAGCAGCCGCAACTTCATCAGCTCGTACGGCTCGACCTCCGGCACCACCTGCACGCCCGCGTCCTCCCAGGGCGGGCGGCCGTGGCCGAAGCTGTCCTCCAGAGCCCACTGGGTGAACGGCTCGCACACCACCGGCCAGCCGTCCTCGACCCCGAAGTGCTTGCCCACCTCGGCCCGGTCGTCGTCGGTCGTCACCGGCGTGATCCGGTCGACCATGCTGTTCGGGAAGTGCACATTGCTTTCCATGTACGAGGCCAGGTCGCCCCCGCGCAACGAGGCGAACGCGACGAAGCTGCGCCGGGCCGCGTCCCCGTTGCCCTGGATGTTGTCGCAACTCATGATCGTGAAGGGCGGCAGACCCCGCTCCCGCCGGCGCTCGAGGGCCGCCGTGATCAGGCCGAACGTCGTCCGGGGCTCGTTCGGCAGGGCCAGGTCGTGCTGCACGTCCTTGTTGTCGGCCATGAACTCGCCGGTGACCGCGTTGAAGTTGTACCCGCCCTCGGTCACCGTCAACGAGACGATCCGCACCTGCGGCGCCGCCATCTTCTCGATCACGGCATCCGGGTCGTCCGGGGCGAACAGGTACTCCTTGATCGAACCGATGACCCGCGCCTCCAACGCGCCGTCGGGCGCCTTGACCACCAGCGTGTACAGCCCGTCCTGGGCGTCGAGCACCTGCTGCATGCGCCGGTCGCCCGGCATCACCCCGACCCCGCAGATCGCCCAGTCCAGGGCCTTGCCCTCGTTCATCAGCCGATCCAGATACATCGCCTGATGGGCGCGGTGGAAACCACCCACCCCGAAGTGGACGATGCCGGTGCTCAGCGCGTCCCGATCGTACGAGGGGACGGCGAGGCCGTCGGGCAGATGACGCAGGGTCTCAGCGTTGAGGGGCAGCATGGTGGCTCTTCCTCCCGGCAGTGGATCGGGGATCCCCCACAGCATCCCACTGGAACGTCCAGGTCACCGGCGACCGGCTTGCGGAATCTTCTGATGGCCACGGGTCCCCCCGAGGCGGCTGCAAGGCGTACACGCCGTCATTCGATGCCCGGTTTCACGTTGCGCATGCCCGTTTTCCACAACCGGTCTCCGTACGCTGCCCCTGTGCGGGACACCAACCCGGCCGACGTCATGAAATCCACCGACGGCCGCCTGGTCATGATCGACCCGAACTACGCCGACGGCCGCGGCCTCTACACGGCCGACCCCGACCTGATCGGCCCGCATCCCGGAGCCGGAACGCCGCTACCTGAGCGAGAATCCCCCAGGCGGCCTCGGCCCCCTGGAACCCGGCTAGGAGACCATGCGAGCCGCCCTGGCCGCCGCCGACGTCGTGGGGGGCGGGCTGACCGAGCTCAAGTGATCCCGGGCCGGGCCTCCGTACGCCGTGCGCCCTCGGCTGGCTCTGCCTGCCGCCCCCTAGTCACAGCCGGTCAGGTCGGACAGAGCCTTCGCGGCGCCCGCCGTTCCGTAGGCCCAGCAACCAGCGAATCAACCGGAAGCACTTCTTGGACGGTGATCAGGGCCGTGGTGTCTCCCACCCCGTCAAGGCTTTGGAGTCTTGGGCGCTGATGACGACCGTGACGCCCCGAGTTGCCATTCCGCCCCAGAAACGGCGAGACCGTCGCTCTCGGCGCCGGCGCCGGAAACGAGCCGCGACCCAGGTGACGGCCGCACCGATCGCGGCGGCGACCAGATTGATGACTACCTCCCGAAAATCTTCCACGCGCTCCTCATGGCCCATCTTCGACGGACGGGAGGCCCGGGCTTGGTGTCGCGCCTGTTCAGCGAGCCGAAGACGGCGGCTGCGCGGACGTCGGGGTCGGCCAGACCTGCGCCGCCCTGCGCGAAGTGCTGCGGCGCGCCGGCGATGCGCAATGGCGGATATGGTCGGTTAGCGGCGGCCATGGGATGCAACACCGTCGCCCGAACCTGATCGGTCGCGGACACCTCGGTCACGATGCCGTCGTGCACGACCCGTTCGAGCTGGGCCCTGTTCACGTCGACATCCTGTTGTGAGCGCGATCCAATGGGCGTCATGAGGTCGCCACTGCAGGGTGGGCTGCTGCCGGCGGAGGCGGTGGCCGGGCCGGTCGTGCGGATCGCCTGTGACGAGTCCGGCTTCTCGGGGACCAACCTGCTGCACCCCGGCATGCCGACGATCACGCACGCGAGCGTCGACCTGAGCGCGGCGGAGGCCGCGGACCTGCTCGTACGGCTGGGGGCCGGCTCGGCGTCGCGGGAGCTGAAGTCGGGGCAGTTCCTGCGGGCCGGCCGCGAGGACCGGTTCCAGGAGGCCCTGCGCGGGCGGGCGCTCGTCCATGTGATCAACAAGCGGTTCTTCCTGGTCACGCGCATCGTCGATTTCTTGCTTTACGAGCCCTCGTACGCGGCGGGGACGCGCCTCACGCAAGCTCAGCGGCCGGCCGCCGTCGCGCTGGCCCGGGTCGTACGGGAAAGTCCGGGTTTGTTGCCGGCGTTCGCCGATCTTGTGCGCACCAAGCGGCGGCGCCCGGCGAGCGAGACTGTGCAGCGCTTCCTGGCCGCGGCGGCGCCGGTCGTCGAGGTGGAGCCGGCCCGGGTGTGGGCGTTGGCGGCCCGGCTCGATGACGACGACCGCGAGATCCCGCCGCCGCTGGAACCACTGCTGCCGGCCCTGGCCGAGACGGTGCTGTCGTGGAGCGCAAACGAGCCGGCGCGGGCCGGGACCGGGCCGTGGGGGAGCGGGGACGGGTCGCCGCACGCCGGGGCGGTGCTGTCGGGGAGCGGGAACGAGCCGCGGCCGCCGACGCCGGTCGGGGTGGCGCCGGCGAACGGTGAGAGGCGGGTGCTGGTGACGCATGACGAGCAGAGCGCCCTCACCGCGGATCGGCTGGCCCGGTTGCAGCGTGCGCTCGCCGGGGCCGACGGGGTTTCGCCGCTGGCCGGGTTCGTGATGGCCGACTCCCGCGACGACCCGCGCATCCAGGTGGCCGATCTGCTGGCCGGTGTGGCACGGCGGCTCGGCGTCGAGGACAGCCTCCTGACGCCGACGTCGTGTGGTAGAGCCGACGGGCACGGCGGCGGCTGAAGGCGCGAAGCGACGGACGCGGCCGCTGAGAGGGGTAGAGCGGCGGACGCGACGGCTGAAGGAGGGGCCGAGCGGCGGCGCGGCTGGGAGTGGGGGCAGGTCGGGAGACGCTGCAGCGGGGAGAGGGGCGGACCGCGACGGGCGGGCAGCCGAAGGGCGCGGCCCCGTTTCCCACGGGACCGCGCCCTGGCCCGGGACGATCAGGCGGCGACAGGCGCCTCATCGGGGACCGGGGTGGCTGACCCGCCGGACAGGTGCCGTAAGTAGGCCGGCAGGGTCAGGAACTCGGGGCATGTGCGTTCGGTCAGCAGCACCGTCAGCAGGGTGCGGGCCTGCCCGAAACGCCGGGCCGCGTCCTCGTCCAGCGCGCCCGTCTCGCTGAGCACGTCCACTTCCTCGCGCAGCATGCGGGTGACCAGGGCCGAGTTGACCGGCACGCCGTAGTCGGTCGGGGTGGCCGCGTGGATCCACTGCCACAGCTGGGCCCGGCAGATCTCCGCGGTGGCCGCGTCCTCCATCAGGCCGCCCAGCGCCACCGCGCCGCGACCGTCGAGCCAGGCCGCGATGTAGCGCAGCGCCACGCTGACGTTGTTGCGCAGCGCCACCTCGGTCACCTGCACGCCCGGTGACCGCACGTCGAGCAGTTCGGTCGCGGTAACCCGCACGTCCTCACGCTTGCGCACGATCTGGTGGGGTTCTTCGCCCAGCCACTGGTCGAACACGTCGCGGCACGTCTCGACCAGGCCCGGGTGCGCCACCCAGGAGCCGTCGAAGCCGTCGCCGACTTCGCGCCGCTTGTCCTGGCGCACCTGGTTGAGCGCGCGTTTGGCGGCCACCGGGTCCTTCGACGGCACGACCGCGGCCATTCCGCCGATCGCATGCGCGTTGCGGCGGTGACACGTGCGCACCAGCAATTCGGTGTAGGCCCGCATGAACGGCGCGGTCATCGTCACCTGCGAGCGTTCGGGCAGCACCACCTCGGGCCGGTTCTTGATCATGCTGAACAGGTAGTCCCAGCGGCCCGCGTTCAGGCCGGCCGAGTGTTCGCGCAGTTCGTACAGGATCTCGTCCATCTCGAAGGCCGCGGTGATCGTCTCGATGAGCACCGTCGCGCGGATCGTGCCGCGAGGGATGCCCAGCGCCTCCTGCGCGAAGACGAACACGTCGTTCCACAGCCGCGCCTCGAGGTGCGATTCGAGTTTGGGCAGGTAGAAGTAGGGGCCGCTGCCGCGGTCGAGCTGCCGCTGCGCGCAGTGGAACATGTAGAGCCCGAAGTCGAACAGTGCCGCCGACACCGCCCGGCCGCCGATCCGCAGGTGGCATTCCGGCAGGTGCCAGCCCCGCGGCCGGACCATGATGGTCGGCGTCCACCCGTTGACCTTGTATTCCTTGCCCGACGGGTCGGTGAAGTCGAGCGTGCCGTCGAGTGCGTCGCGCAGGTTGGCCTGTCCGAGCACCACGTTCTCCCAGGTGGGCGACGTGGCGTCCTCGAAGTCGGCCATCCACACCTTGGCCCCGGAGTTGAGCGCGTTGATCGTCATCTTGCGCTCGGGCGGCCCGGTGATCTCCACGCGCCGGTCGAGCAGGTCGTGGGCCGGCGGGGCAACGGTCCACGTGGCGTCGTCGCGGACGTGAGCGGTCGACTCCAGGAAATCCAGCGAGGAGGTACGGGTCGTCCGCCGCCGCCGACGACGCTCCAGCAGTTGGACACGGCGAGCGCCGAACTCCCGGTCGAGCGCCACGACGAACTCGATCGCCGCCGGGGTCAGGATGTCGGCGTACCGGCCGGAAGTCGTACCGGTGATGGTGATTTCCTCGTGGCCCATCAGAACTGCTCCGTCTCGGTCGAGCCCGCCAGGGCAGTCGTGGAGGAGGACGGGTTGAGCGCGGTGGACACGGCGTCGAAGTAGCCCGTGCCGACCTCGGCCTGGTGCTTGGTGGCGGTGTAACCGTCGAGCTCGGCCGCGAACTCGGCCTCCTGCAGCTTCACGTAGGCGGTCATGCCGGTCTCGGCGTAGCCGCGGGCCAGCTCGTACATCGAGTGGTTGAGCGCGTGGAAACCGGCCAGCGTCACGAACTGGAACTTGTAGCCCATCGCGCCGAGCTCCTTCTGGAAGCGGGCGATGTCGGCGTCGTCCAGGTTCTTCTTCCAGTTGAACGAGGGCGAGCAGTTGTAGGCGAGCATCTTGCCCGGGTGCTCCTTGTGCACGGCCTCGGCGAAGGTCTTGGCGAACTCCAGGTCCGGCTTTCCGGTCTCGACCCACAGCAGGTCGGCATAATCCGCGTACGCCACCCCGCGCGCGATGGCCGCCTCGGGCCCGCTGCGCACCCGGAAGAAGCCTTCCGCCGTACGGTCGCCGGTCAGGAACGGCTGGTCGCGCTCGTCGACGTCGGTGGTCAGCAGGTCCGCGGCCAGGGCGTCGGTCCGCGCGATGACCAGCGACGGCACGCCCAGCACGTCGGCCGCCAGGCGGGCCGCGTTCAGCGTGCGGATGTGCTGCGCGGTCGGGATCAGCACCTTGCCGCCCAGGTGGCCGCACTTCTTCTCGCTGGCCAGCTGGTCCTCCCAGTGCACGCCGGCCGCGCCCGCCGCGATCATGGCCTTCATCAGCTCGAACGCGTTGAGCGGGCCGCCGAACCCGGCCTCCGCGTCGGCCACGATGGGGGCGAACCAGTCCCGCTCGTGCTTGCCGCTCGCGGTGTCGATCTGGTCGGCCCGCATCAGCGCGTTGTTGATCCGGCGCACGACCGCGGGCACCGAGTTGGCCGGGTAGAGCGACTGGTCGGGGTACGTGGCGCCGGCCAGGTTGGCGTCGGCCGCGACCTGCCAGCCGCTGAGGTAGATGGCCTTGAGTCCGGCCCGGACCATCTGCGTGGCCTGGCCGCCGGTCAGCGCGCCCAGCGCGTTGATGTAGTCCTCGTTCTGCAGCAGCTCCCACAGCCGCTGCGCGCCGCGCTCGGCCAGGGTGTGCCGCTCCTGGACCGTGCCGCGCAGCTTGACCACGTCGTGCGCGGTGTAGCTGCGCTTGATGCCGAGCCACCGGGGATCGCCGGCCCACGCCCGAGTGAGGTCCGCCGCGGTACCGCCCCGAACTTCGGTCAGCTGATCAGTCATCGCTTTATCCCTTCCGTACCCTGTCGCGTTCTGGGAAGAACTCGACTTTCGCGCACCCCGCAACCCCCTAGGGAGGCGTTTGTGAGCAGAAGAAACGAAAAAATTCTGCTAGCGTCAAAACTTGTGACCGATTCACCTACCGTCGACCTCGTGACCCTCGGCCAGCGCCTGCGTCACCAGCGCAAAGCCAAGGGCATGACCCTCGAGCAGCTCAGCGAGGCCGTCGGCCGGGCGCCGTCGCAGTTGTCGTTGATCGAGAACGGCAAGCGCGAGCCCAAGCTGTCGGTGCTGCAGGCGATCGCGGGGGCGCTCGGTGTGCCCCTGCAGGATCTGCTGCGGCCCGAGGCGCCGTCGCGCCGGGCCGGGCTGGAGATCGACCTCGCCCACTTTCAGCAGTCACCGGCGTACGGGAACCTGGGTCTGCCCGTCGTCAAAGGTGGGCGCCGTCTGCCCGCGGACGCCCTCGAAGCGCTGGTCGGGCTGCACCGGGAACTCAACCGGCGGCTGACCGAGCAGAGCGCCACGCCCGAGGTCGCGCGGCGGGCCAACGCGCAGCTGCGGGTCGACATGCGCGAGCGTGACAACTACTTCCCCGAGATCGAGGAGGCCGCGGCGCGGGTCCTGCGCTCGGTGAGACACACGACCGGGCCGCTCAGTCAGCGCGGCATCCTCGACATCGCGGCGCAACTGGGCTTCTCGTTGCACTACGTGAACGACCTGCCCGGCTCGACGCGCTCGGTGACCGACCTGGCCGGGCGGAAGATCTATCTGCCCCAGGTGGCCAGCGGCAAGGGCCACGACCCGCGCGCGGTGGTGCTGCAGACGCTGGGCCACTTCGTGCTCGGGCACCCCGAGCCGGCCGGCTACGGCGACTTCCTGCGGCAGCGGGTCGAGGCCAATTACTTCGCGGCGGCGCTGCTCATGCCGGAGAACTTCGCGGTCGAGTTCCTGCGCGAGGCCAAGGCCGACCGGGCGCTGGCCATCGACGACTTCCGGGACGCGTTCGGGGTGTCCTACGAGACGGCGGCGCACCGGTTCACGAATCTGGCCACGCATCACTTCGGGATCCCGGTGCACTTCACTCGGGTGCACGAGAGCGGCATCGTCTACAAGGCGTACGAGAACGACGGGGTGCGCTTCCCGGCCGACGTCACCGGGGCCATCGAGGGCCAGCCGATCTGCCGCAAATGGGCGTCCCGCACGATCTTCCAGGCGGACGACCCGTATTCGTCGTTCTACCAGTTCACCGACACGTCGGCCGGCACGTACTGGTGCACCGTCCACATCGAGTCGACGCGCTCGGGCGAATTCTCGGTCACGGTCGGCACGCCGTACGAGCACGCGCGCTGGTTCCGCGGCGGAGACACCTCCCGCCGTACGGTCTCCCGCTGCCCCGACCCCGCCTGCTGCCGCCGCCCGCCCGCCGCGCTGGTCGACCGCTGGGCGGGCCACGCCTGGCCCAGCGCCCGTGTGCACTCCCACCTGCTCGCGGCGTTGCCTCCGGGCACGTTCCCGGGCGTCGACGAGCAGGACGTCTACGAGTTCCTCGATCGGCGTGCCTAAGCTTCTGCGGTGAGCGCGCGGGTGGTGGCCGGGGCCGTGGCATGGGCGGGGGCGGCCCTGTGGGCGTACGGGATGGCGGTTCTGCAGCCGCTCTGCGAGCCCGGGTCGGTGTACTGGGAGGTCGCCGAGAACAACTCCTACTGGGCCCGGGACATCCGGTGGAGCGCGATCCTCGCCGTGACTGCCGCGCTGTGGGCGGTCACGCGTAGCGGCACCGCGGTCGCCGTCGGCATGGTGTGGCTCTGCGCCGACCTGGCGCTCGACCGGATGGATCCCGGCGGCGCCACCCGCACGGCCGTCACGGTGAGCGCCGGGCTGATCCTGACCGCGGTCGTCGCGTTGTTCGGGCGTCCGCCGGGCCGCCGCCGCGGGCTGACGTGGGTCGCGCTGGCCTGCGTGTTCGCCGCGAGCTTCGTCGCCCGGCTGGAGTCGCCCAGTGACACCGAGCCGCAGCTGGGCCCGTCCCGCCTGGCCGCCTTCGCGTTGCTGACCGCGGCGGCCGCGTTCTGCCTGACGGTCGCCCGCTACCACTGGTGGGCCACCGCCGGGGTGGTCGCGCTGCTGGCGCCGGCCCTCGTGCCGGGCGTGCCCCTGTGGCTGCCGTTCGCGCTGCTCGTGCCGGCCGCGACCGGGATCGTGCTGTGGCGCCGGCCCGGGGCGGGCCGCGGTGCGCTGATCGCGACCGTGGTGGCGTTGCCGATCACCGTCGTGGTTCTGTTCGTGCTGCTGCTGCAGGCGGCGCGCCCGTTCACGGCCCTGGCCGGCAACGAGCCGATCGCCGGCGCCGACTCCGACCCGTCGCTGGTGCTGAACGCGGTGCTCCTGGCCCTGCTGTGGTTCGCCGCCGTGCGCTGGTTCTCAACCCACCAGCAGTTCCGGCGTGCGCACGGGGGCGAGCCAGCGCAGCAGTGACCGGGCGGCCTCCACCACCAGGGCGCGGTCGTGCGTGAGGGCGAAGTCGAACCGCCGCTCGCCCTGGGGCCCGTCGTCGCCCAGGTCCCGCGCCACCAGCGCGGCCGCCCGGTGCGGGCCGACCACGATCACGTTCCATTCGCCGCGCAGCGAGTCGTCGTCGCCCAGGCAGGCGCCACGCACGCCCGGTGCCGGCTCGTCGGTGAGTCCGGTACCGAACGCGGCCACCAGCGGACTGCTGGTCGCGATCCGGGCGAAGCGGCGTTCGGTGGCCGGCGTGAAGTGACGGGCGTCCTGGAAACAGGCGAGCAGAACCGAGGGTTCGCCCCCGTCGGCGGCCAGGGCCTCGAGGTGGCGGCTCATCGGCATGAGCTGAGCCTTGGTCGTCCGGGCCAGGGGCCGCCGGTCTCCCACGATGCCGAACGGGGTGCGCGGGTCGGCGCGGGGCGGCGTGATCAGCGGAAGGGAGGCGCTCGGCCCGGTCGGCCCGGTCAGCGGGGCCGGACGCCCGAAGTGCCAGCCTTGCCCGACGGTCGCGCCCATCGTCCGGGCCACGGCCAGGTGCTCCTCGGTCTCGATGCCCTCGGCCAGCACGACCGCGCCGCTCGTCTCCGCGTAGGCGGCGACCGCGGCCACGACCCGGGCGGTGTGCGGGTCGCCCGGCGCCCGCAGCAGCGCCATGTCGAGCTTGATCACGTCGGGGTGCACGAACGGCATGAGGGCCAGCGACATGGGGTCGGCGCCGACGTCGTCGAGCGCCACGCCCCAGCCGGCCGTCCGGCACGCCGCCGCGGCGGTGAGCAGGCCCGAGGGGTCGACGGCGATGGCCCGCTCGGTCATCTCGGTCACGACGCGCAGGTGGTGCCGGGCGTAGGCGACGACGGGGGCCAGGTCGGCCGGGCAGGCGGTGCGCGCGGCGGCCGGCTCCATGTTGACGAACCAGCTCAGCGCCGGGTCGAGCCCGGCCGTGAGCGCGGCCTCGTACGCCCGGGCCCGGCAGATCCAATCGAGCTCGGTCTCCCGCCCGGCGGCGCGGGCGGCCGCGAACAGGGTGGCCGGCGATTCCCACGGGCTGTGGGCGGGGCCGCGGCTGAGCGCCTCGTAACCCAGCACACGGCCGGAGGCGATCTCGACCAGTGGCTGGAAGAGCGTGGTCACCGCACGCCGGTCGAGGACGTCATGGATGTCTGGCACCAGGGGCATATCGGCGGTATTCCCCACGAAATCAAGAAAAGTCTTAGCCCCCTTTACTGTTAACACTCTTTAACTTATGTTGGTCGATACCTGGTGCCGGGCCCCCACCCGGTACGCCGGTTCCCCGTGAGGAGTTCGTCATGAGACGCAGCTTCACCTTGCCCGCCCTGACCGTCGCCGCGACCGCGGCCGCCCTGACCGTGGGGGTCTCCCCGGCCTCGGCCCACGGCTACATCTCGTCCCCGCCCAGCCGCCAGGCCAACTGCGCGAGCGGCGCCGTGGCCAACTGCGGCGACATCGTCTACGAGCCGCAGAGTGTCGAGGCGGCCAAGGGCTCGATGCAGTGCAACGGCGGCGGCAGCCGGTTCGCCGTGCTCAACGACAACAGCCGCAACTGGCCCGCCGCGTCCGTCGGGCAGACGGTCACCTTCAACTGGGTGCTGACGGCCCGGCACTCGACCACCACCTGGGAATACTTCATCGGCAACACCAAGCTGGCCACGTTCAACGACGGCGGCGCGCAGCCCGGCGCCACCAAGTCGCACACGGTGAACATGGCCGGCTTCAGCGGCCGGCAGACGGTGCTGGCCCGGTGGAACGTCGCCGACACCGCGATGGCCTTCTACTCGTGCGTCGACGTGAACATCGGCGGCGGCGGTGGCAACCCGCCCACCACGCCCCCGACGACTCCGCCGACCAACCCGCCCACGACGCCCCCGACGACGCCGCCGACCAACCCGCCCGCGAGCGGCACCTGGCGCGCCGGAGTGGCCTACTCGCCGGGCAACACGGTCACCTACAACGGCCGCTCGTACACCTGCCGCCAGGCGCACACGTCGCTGACCGGCTGGGAACCGCCGAACGTGCCCGCGCTGTGGGCCGCCGCCTAGCTGCGGCCGTTCTGGCCGTAACGGTCCTGGTCTCCGGCTGCACCGCGCAGCCGGAGACCCCGGCCCCCGCCTTCAACGCCACCGACGTGATGTTCCTGCAGATGGCGCTGACCCAGATCGACGAAGGCGCACCGGTCGCCGAACTGGCCGGGCAGCGCGCCACCGACCCGCGCCTGCGCACCCTGGCCACCGAACTGCTCACCCAGTGGCGCGAGGAGTCCGGCCCGATGCAACGCTGGCTCGTCGGCTGGCAGCAGCCACGGGAGGCGAACCCGTCCGCCGGCGCCCACGCGGGCCACGGCGACCTGCACAGCCTGCGGGAGTCCGACGTCGGCGAGCTCAAAGCGGCCACGGGCACGACCTTCGACCGTACGGCGGTCAGTTTGCTCCTGGGTCACCTCGGCAACTGTGTCGAGACCGCCCGCATGGGCGCGACCGGCGGTGCCTACCCGCCCGCGCGCACGATGGGCGAGACCGTCACCCAGCGCCGCCAGGCCCAGATCCAGACGCTGCTGAGGATGGCCGCATAGGGTGCACGGCATGCCCGTGCTGATCCCGCCCACCGTCACCCTGCACGAGTCCTGGCTCGCGGCCCGCGACGAGTGGCCGCCCGGGGCCCACATGGACGGCCACGGCGTACGGGAAACCGACGACGTCGACTCCGCGCACGGCTTCGCGACCTGGGTGGCCGACCTGCACGCCCAGGCCGACCCGGCGATCCCGCCCGTGCCCGGCTGGGTGCACTGCACCTACCGCTGGATCGTCGAGGACGACGCATACCTGGGGTCGATCGCGCTGCGGCACACGCTCAACACGATGCTGTTCGAGGCGGGCGGGCACATCGGCTACGGCATCCGTCCCTCGGCCCGCCGCCGGGGTCTGGCCTCGTGGGCGCTGACGCAGACTCTGGACACGGCCCGGGCGATGGGCCTGGACCGCGTGCTGATCAGCTGCAACCCGGCCAACGTGGCCTCGGCCCGCGTGATCGAGTCCCACGGCGGCGTCCACGAGGACACCCGTACGGCCGGCGCGCACACGGTCAAGCGCTACTGGATCACTCTCTGACCGTCCGGCGGCGTTCGCCGATCTCCCACGCCGTCACGTACTGGCGGATCAGGTGGGCCTGCTCCGGGTCGGCGGTGAAGGTGAGGATCAGGTGCCGGCCCACGTCACCGGCCCGGGCCTCCCGGACGGCGTGCACCTCGCTGTCGAGCTCGACCTCGCCGGTGCCCAGCCACAGGGTGGCCCGCAGCCGGTCGCCCGGCGCGAACGACAGGGCCGGATCGATCCAGCACCGGAGTCCGCTCTCGCTGATGTCCAGCAGCGCCGCGGCCGCGGTCGCGCCGTCCGCACCGCGCCTCAGCTGAACGGCCGCTCCGGCCCCGCCCCGCACGAACTGGCGGCGATTGTCCGGCCGGGCCGGGCCGACGGGCTGGAACCGCCAGCGCGACGGGTCCTCCACGTCCAGGATCCGGCACGTCAGCACGACGCGGGAGTGCGGCGTGGCCCAGAAGACGTCGAGTTCCTGACCCGCCTCGAGCGGACCGCTGATTCCCGGTGGGCGATCGGCGCTGAACGTGTCACCGTCGGCCGATTCCAGCCGGGAGGGCAGACTCGTGCCCTCCGACGCGACCAGAAAGAGCGGGGTGCCCGTCGCGGGCAGCGTGACGGTCCCCGGGCCGGCTTCCGCACCCATGACTCACCTCATCAACGTCGCACGGAGTGGTCTTCACCCCGTTCGGCCGTTCCGGCCGGCACCTGAGCGCCACGCCGCGAGCGAGCGCTACTGGTCTAGTCTCGCTGATCATGGAACTGCAGAGCTGGCACCTCGTCGTTGTCGTCGCCCTGGCCGCCGCGGCTGTCTGGGCTGTCCGGGTCGCCGGGCAGCGGGCCCTGGCCGTCCTGGCCGTCGCCTTCGTGCTGGTCAGCGGCTGGCTTCTGAACACCCTGGTGCTCGACGAGGCCTACCTGGAACCCGATCTCAACAGCCGGCTCGACGCTGCGCTGCTGATCGCCGCCCCGGCCCTGATCGGCGTGGGCCTGGGCGTCCTCGCCGTGCGCCGCCGCCGCTCCGCGCCCTGACCGTCAGAACCAGGCCCCGGCCTCGAGCCGCCGGGTGTTGCCCAGGTCGAGCGACGACGGCAGCGACACGAACTGGCGGGTCCTCCCCGCCGACACGGCCACCGCCAGCGACTCCCCGGTGTCCGACCCGCCGCCGACGTCGGTGACGGTGTTACGCCAGGACAGCACGGAGATCGCGCTGGTGCCCGGCTTCAGCACCTTCTCTCCGGGGGCCGCGGTCCAGTGCACGCTCGGCACGACGTCGATCCGCAACGGCCGCCCGTCCTCGTCGAGCACGACGATTTCCGGCCGTCCCTTCACCACGTACGGCTTGGAGCCGCAGTTGCGAACGGTGAGCACCATCTCCCGGTAGCCCATCGCCGCCTCCCCGCGCTCCGCCGTGACGAGCAGGCCGATCACCGAACACGCGGACACCGCCTCGACCGCCACCGCCTGACCCGGAACGACCGTCGGCGGGACCGGGACACTGGTTGCCGGTGAAGCCGACGGCATCAGCGCACCGGGCGCCCGCCACGGCTCCGTGCACGCGGCCATCAGCGGCACAGCCAGCAACGCACCGATCCATCGCAGTCCCCGCACGCCGCCGATCATGCCGCACGGCCGCCAGGGCTTACTGCGGCCGTGGAACCCTTGCGCATGCTGGAGCAGCAGCGTGGGAACCTCCGGGGTCAGCCGAGGAGGCGGCGTTCCCAGGCCCAGGCGGCGATCTCCACCCGGTTGCGGGCGTTGATCTTCGTCATGACGCTGCCCACGTGGGTCTTCACGGTGCCGATCGAGATGAACAGCTGGGACGCGATCTCGGCGTTCGTCAGCCCCTTGGCGGCCAGCCGCACCACGTCCAGCTCGCGCGGGGACAGGCCGCCGTCGTCGTTGGTGGGGGCGGGGGGTGAGAGGTGTTCGAGCAGGCGCACGGTGATGGAGGGGCTGATCAGGGCGTCGCCCGAGACGGCGGCCCGGACCGCCTCGACCAGCAGGGCCGGGCCCGAGTCCTTCAGCAGGAAGCCGGCCGCGCCGTTGCGGAGGGCCTGATGGACGTACTCGTCCAGGTCGAAGGTGGTTACCACGACCACTTTGACGGGGTCGGTGACGCCGGGGCCGGAGAGCAGGCGCAGCGCTTCCAGGCCGTCCATCTTGGGCATGCGGATGTCGAGCAGGGCCACGTCCGGCTTGAGTTTGCGGGCCATGGCCACGGCTTCGACCCCGTCGCTGGCCTCGCCGACGACCTCCATGTCGGGCTGCGCGCCGATGATCATGCCGAAGCCCGTACGGACCATGGCCTGGTCGTCGGCGATCAGTACGCGGATCATGAGCTCGTCCTCGGGTCGATCGGGAACGCGGCGTCGACGACCCAGCCGCCCTCGATGCCGGGCATGGCCGAGATGCGGCCGCCGACCGCGCGGACCCGTTCGGTCAGGCCCACGAGACCGTACCCCGGACGATCACGCGGCGCGGGCGTGCGGGCCGGAACCACGCCGTCGTTGGCCACCCGCACCAGCAGCCACTCGGGCGTACGCCGGATCCAGATGTCGGCGGCGCCGGCGGCGGGGGCGTGCTGGCGCACGTTGGTCAGCGCCTCCATCACCACCCGGTAGGCCGAGGTGGAAAGTTCGACGGGCAGCCCGTCGAGCGCGCCGTCCAGGTGCATCCGGGCTTTGATGCTGCCCGCCGCGTTGAACTGTTCGATCAGCGTGCCGAGGTCGTGCACCCCGGCCACGGGGGCCAGCGGCGCGTCGGGCTTCGACTCGGGGTCGCGCAGCACGCCCACCATGCGCCGCATCGACGCCATGGTCTCGGCCCCGGCCTGTTCGATCTGGTCGAGGGCCTGCAGAACCCGTTGCGGGTCCTGCTCGGCGATGAATTTCGCGCCCTGGGCCTGGACGACGATGCCGGTCACGTGGTGGGCGATGAAGTCGTGCAGGTCCCGCGCGAACTCGGCGCGCTGCTCGGCCCGTACGGCGTCGAACGCCCGCTGCCGGGAGCTCTCGATGATGCGCAGGTAGATCCCGAGCCCGATGGCGGCCGCGGCGGCCAGAGCCTGGATCAGGCCGAAGATGACGTACGCGGCGTCCTGCCCGGCCCGCAACGGCATGAAGCTGACCGCGGCCCCGACCACGATGAGCGCGGTGAACCCCAGACCGGCGGTGGAGTGCCGGGCCACCACGTAGCAGACGCCCAGCAGCGCCGCCGACTCGGCGAGACCCCAGCTCGTGCCGTACCCGCCGTCCGACGCCGCCAGCGCCCCCGAGGCCAGGGTGGCCAGCAGCGAGACGCCGCCCACGGCCATGGCCGTCTTGGGCAGCCGGGTCGAGCGGGGCCGGTGCACCGGCAGCCAGACCGCGGCCGCCGCGATCGCGAGGAGAACCCTGATCAGGCCCAGCAGTTCGGAGTCGCGCAGCAGGCCCTGGGCGACGTCGAAGATGCCGAGCAGCGCCATCGCGCCCAGCGCGGCCAGCTGGGCGATGCGGCGCAGCACCATCCGGTTCGAGTTGTTCTGCATCGTCACCCAGCGTATGCGCTGGTGCGGGGTGGCCCATCGGCCGAAAGACAGATCCACCGCCGGTTACGAGCCTGGCCCGCGGCCGATGTGCCGACCGACCGGCTGCGCCCATGATCTGCCACGACGGAAACGACCCGAGTGGGAGACAGAGAATGCTGACGCAGAGCGTGGACACGTTGGCCGCGGTCGCCGCCGTGGATCTGGTCAAGGTCTACGGCAGCGGCGACACCGCGGTGCGGGCGCTCGACGGTGTGACCGTCGGGTTCGCCCGGGCCCAGTTCACCGCGATCATGGGGCCGTCCGGGTCGGGCAAGTCCACCCTGATGCACTGCCTGGCCGGGCTGGACACGGCCACCTCGGGGCAGGCCCTGCTGGGCGGCACCGACCTGACCAAGCAGAGCGACAAGGTGCTGACCAAGGTGCGCCGCGAGCGGATCGGGTTCGTGTTCCAGGCGTTCAACCTGCTGCCGCAGCTGACCGCGGCGCAGAACATCACGCTGCCGCTCGAGCTGTCCGGCCGTAAACCCGACCCCCACCTGTACGCCCACCTGACCGAGACGCTGGGCATCGGGGCCCGCCTCGACCACCGCCCGGGCGAACTGTCGGGCGGCCAGCAGCAGCGTGTGGCCCTGGCCCGGGCGTTGATGTCGCGGCCCGAGGTCGTGTTCGCCGACGAGCCCACCGGCAACCTGGATTCCCGCTCCGGCGCCGAGGTGCTGCTGTTCCTGCGCAACTCCGTCCGGGAACTGGGGCAGACGATCGTCATGGTGACCCACGACCCGGGCGCCGCCGCGTACGCGGACCGGGTCGTGCTGCTGGCCGACGGCCGGGTCGCGGGCGAGATCGACCGCCCCGACATCGCCTCGGTCACCGACGCCCTGCAGAGCCTGGCGGTCGCACGATGAGTGTGCTGCGCACCCAGCTCCGCGGCGTCGCCCGCCGCCCGTCCCGCCTGCTGCTGACCGGTCTGGCCGTGCTGGTCGTCTCGTTCGTCGTGTACGCCACGGTGCTCGCGCAGCAGATCACCGAGCGCAGCGTGCTCAACGGCCTCAGCGGCACCCCCGAGGCGGCCGGCGTGGTCGTGCAGAACGGCACTGTCACCTCGGCCGAGCTGGCCGCCGTCAGCAAGATCCCCGGCGTCGAGGAGGCGGTCGGCCGCGTCGAGAACGGCACCCAGGTCGGCGGCGAGTATCTGGCCCTGCTCGGCGACCCCGGCACCGGCCCGCTGGCCATGGCCACGGTGAGCGAGGGGCGCTATCCGTCCCGGCCGGGCGAGATCGCGGTCACCCCGCGCACGGTCGAGCGGATGGGCATCAAACCCGGCAGCACCGTGAACGCGCAGATCCGCTACGACGAGGACGGCAAACCCCTGGCGCCGTCCAAGCTCACGGTGGTGGGCGTGGTGCAGGTCCGCGACGACTACGGCTTCCAGGCGTACGCACCCACGAGCGCGCTCCTGAAGCTGGGCGGCTACGACTTCCTCAACCGGATCGAGATGCGCCTGGCCCCCGGCGCCGACGCGACCACGGTGATCGACCAGGTCGGCGCGGTCCTCGCGAAGTCCAAGATCCCGTCGGAGGAGCGGCCCCAGGTGCAGGACGGCGCCACCGTGCGGCACGAGGAGGCCGAGGCGGCCGCGGAAGAGGTCAACACGATCTTCGCGGTGATCGCCATGTTCGTCGCGATCGCCGTGGTGGCCGCGGGCCTGGTCGCCACGTCCACGTTCCGCATCGTGTTCGCCCAGCGGATGCGCCAGCTGGCGCTGCTGCGGGCGGTCGGCGCAGGCCGCGGCCCCATCGTCCGGGCCCTGGCCGTCGAGGGTGCCCTGACCGGCCTGGCCACGGGTCTGACGGGCGTGCTGATCGCGCTCGGCGCGGGTCATCTGCTCCCGGTCGTGGCGGGCTGGTTCGGCAAGAACATCTCCTCGCCCGGCTTCCCGGTCCCGGCCGCGCTGCTCACCGTGCTGCTCGCCGTCTTCCTGACGGTCGTGGCCGTGCTCGCCCCGGCCGTCTCGGCGTCGCGGGTGTCGCCGCTGGAGGCCCTGCGCGGCTCCGGCACCACCGGCGCCCGCCGCGACATCGGCAAGCTGCGCTGGGCCACCGGCATCGTGCTCGTCCTGGGGGCCGTGCTCACGGCCGCCTACATCGTCACGAACCTGCCCGGCCGCGACGACGAGGACTACCGGGCCCAGCCCATGCTGTTCGCGCTGGTCGCCTCGGGCGCGCTGGCCTTCTTCGCGCTCGTCACGCTGGGCCCGGTGCTGGTGCGGCCGGTGCTCGCGCTGATCGGCTGGCCGCTGCGCCGGTCGAGCCCGGTGGGCCGGCTGGCCGCCGGGGGAGTGGGCGCCGCCCCGCGCCGGGCCGCCGCCGTCTCGGTCGTGGTCGCGCTCGGGGTCACGCTGATCGCGGGCACGCTGGTCGGCGGGGCGTCGCTGCGGGAACTGGCCGACCGTGAGCTGGCCGCGTCGGTGCCCGCCGACTACGAGATGCTCGGCGTCGACGAGGCCCGGGTCCCGGTGGCGCTGGCCGAGCAGCTCAAGCAGCGCGACGAGCTCACCGACGTCACCCCGTACCGGCGGATGGAGGTCAAGCTGGGCGCGACCGACGGCTTGGCCGTGACCGACCTCAAGATGTCGGCGCTGCCCGAACTGGAGAAGCTCGATCTCACCGCGGGTTCGCTGGCCGACCTGGGCCCGGGCAAGGTGGTGCTCTCCGGTTTCGGCGCCGGCAACAGCGGCAAGAAGGTCGGCGACCAGATCCAGCTGTCGGCGGGCCGGCGCACCGTCAGCCTGACGGTGGTGGCTCAGTTCGCCGGGGACGCGCCGCTGCACGCCTCGGCCGTGGTCGACCCGGCCGACCTGACCAAGCTGGGCGCCCCGGCCACGTTCTCGGGGGTGCTGGCCAACGCCAAGGCGGCCGGCGAGACCGGGCGCACCAACGGCAACCGGGCGATCCAGGACGCGCAGGTCGCGGCGGGCGGCAAGTGGCGGGTCGACGTGCTGGCCGATCAGCGTGACCAGCTCAACGACAACGTCACCATGCTGCTGATCATCGCGGTCGGCCTGGTCGGGCTGACCGTGATCATCGCGGTGGTCGGGGTGGGCACGACGACCGCGCTGTCGGTGGTCGAGCGGGTCCGCGAATCCGGGGTGCTGCGCGCGGTCGGCCTCTCGCGGAGCGGCCTGCGCACGATGCTGACGACGGAGTCCGCGCTCTACGGGGCGATCGGCGCCGTGGTCGGGCTGGCCCTGGGAATCCCGTACGCCTGGCTGGCCGTCAAGGCACTCGGCCTGAACGCGCCCTTCTCGATGCCGTACGGGCAGCTGGCGATCGTGTTCCTCGTCCTCGTCGCGATGACCGCGCTGGCCGGGGTGCTGCCCGCCCGCCGCGCGGCCAAGGTGAGCCCGGTGGCGGCCCTGGGTTCGGAGTAATTCGCGTGCGCGAAGGCCGGCCGGGCCGCTATAGAGCAGGGGTGAACGAGTTCTGGCCCCTGTTCGGGCTCCGGCTGGCCTTCCGTGACGTGGTGCTGCGGCCGATGCGCGAGGCCGACCTGCCGCACCTGGCCGCGGTGCTGCCGGACGACGTCGGGCACGACCCGCGGCTGACGTTGTTCGATTCGCAGAGTTTCGCCGAGAACGAGCGCCGGCTGTTCTGCCAGGGCTACTGGAGGTCGCTGGGCACGTGGGATCCGGCGTCCTGGGTGCTGCACTTCGTGGTCGAACGGGGCGGCGAAGCCGTGGGCGTGCAGACGCTGGAGGGCGAGAACTTCCCGGTCCTGCGTACGGTCGATTCGGCGTCGTGGCTGGTGCCCCCGGCCCGCGGTCAAGGCGTGGGCGTGGCCATGCGTACGGCGATGCTGCAGTTCGCGTTCGGCGAGCTGGGCGCGGCCGCCGCGATCACCTCGGCCACGGTCACGAACGCCGCCTCGCTCGGGGTGTCCCGCCGCGTGGGCTACACCGAGAACGGGGTCAGCCACATCGTCGACACCGGCGGCGACGTGGTCGAACTGCAGCATTTCCGGTTGAAAGCCGCCGACTGGCCGGGCGCGGAGGTGGAAGTGACCGGATTCGCTTCCTGCCGCCCCTGGTTCGGGACAGCGGACTGAGCACCTCTTCGATACCCTCACGCGCGGTTCTCGATAGATCAACGGGGGAGCAGCGTGGGACGTCGACTGGTGATAGGGGTGGGCGCCGCCGTGGCGGTGCTCGCGGCGGGCGGCGGGATCGCCGTGCTGAACTGGCCCGGCGAAGCCGTTCCGGCGGCGCTGCCGGCCACGATCGCCGCGGTCCCCGCGGCCCCGGCCGCGGCACCGGCCCCGGCCGCGCAGGCCCAGGCGCCGGCCGTGCGCACCAGCATCAAGGAGATCGGCCTGTCCGCGCCGAGCCTGCCCCAGCGCGCCACCGAACGGTTCAGCATGCTCAGCGTCAGCTGGCAGAACCCGAAGGACAAGCCGGTCGGTACGGTGCAGGTGCGCACCCGCGACGCCGCGTCCGGCGGGTGGAGCGGCTGGCAGTCCCTGGCCGTCGCCGAGGCCGCCGCCGACCAGTCCGGCGAGGTGGCGAAGGTGCGCGGCCGCACCGAGCCGCTGTGGGCCGGGCCCTCCGACGGCGTGGCCGCCCGGCTCGTCGGGGCCGGTGTCAAGCCGCTGCCCGCGGGCCTGCGGCTCAACCTGATCGATCCCGACGCGGCGGTCACCCGGGGCGGAACCGGCGGCGGCGCGGCGATGACGCCCAACCCGTCCCCGCCGCCCAGCCAGGGCCCGGCTCCCGCGCCGGCCACCGGGAGCACGACCGCGCCGCCCCCGACCCCCGAGGCCACCAAAGCCACCCCGACGCCCGCGGCGACGACCAAGCCCGCCCAGCCTGCGCTGGTCAAGCCGGCGGCCATGCCCGCCGTGGTCTCCCGGGCCGGCTGGGGCGCCGACGAGTCGCTGGTCAAGGCGCCCGCGACAGTCGCCCCCGACGGCGTCAAGGTTGTCTTCGTGCACCACAGCGGGTTCAAGGCGGTGCCCTGCGCCCAGTCCGCCTCGCAGATCCGCAGCATCATGGCCAACGACGTCAACGAGGGCTTCGACGACATCGGCTACAACTTCGTGGTCGACTCCTGCGGCACGGTCTTCGAGGGCCGCAAGGGCAGTGTCACCAAGGCCGTCGTGGGCGCGCACGTGGCCGGGTTCAACACCGGCTCGGCGGGCGTCGCGCTGCTCGGCGACTACACCACGATCAAGCCGACCCAGATCGCGCTGACCCGGATCGCCCAGATCGCGGCGGCCCGGCTGGCGGCGTACGGGTCCGACGCCTCGGGAACGGCGGAGCTGGGCGGCAAGACCCTGCCGCGCATGGCCGGGCACCGGGACGCCGACCAGACGGCCTGCCCCGGCAACGCGATGTACCCGTTCATGACCGTCATGCGGGCCCGCGCCCTGATGCCCGACCTGAAGCTCACCGGGCTGACCGGCGGGCCGCTGGTCGGCGCGACCGGCAGCTACTACGTGCGCACCACAGCCCGGCTGTCCTGGTCCGTCGGCGGCGACCCGGCCGGCATCGCCCGCTTCGACATCCTGCGCAACAACCAGGTCGTCAAGACGATCACCGGCGGCACCGAGCGCGCCACCGACATCGACGTCCCGGCCGGGGCGAACACCTTCGCGGTCCGCGTCGTGCACACCACCGGCGCCGCCGACGTCACCCCGTCGATCAAGGTGGTCGGTGACCGCACCGCGCCGATCGTGGCGGCCGGCCCGACGGTCACGTTGCGTACGGGCACCTCCTCGGCCACGTCCGTGCCGGCCACGGTGACGTTCAGGACCACCGACAACGTCAAGGTGTTCAGCCAGCGGGCCACCGCGCCGGCCGTGGTGCCGCTGGGTGCGGCCTCGACGGTCTGGTATCCCACGGTCAAGCCGGGCGCCGCGCTGCAGTACACGGTGGAGGCGCGTGACTGGGCCGGCAACGTCGGCAGCAAGAGCGTTTCCCGTACGGTGACCCAGCTGCCCGAGACCGCGGCCAAGAAGACCGGTGCGTGGTCGGCCCGGGTCGCGTCGAGCTACCTGGGCGGCCGGGCACTGGCCGCGTCGGCCCGGAACGCCAAGCTGGCGTACACGTTCACCGGCACGTCGGCCGCGCTGACCTTCACCCGCACCCCGGCCACCGGCGTCGCGTCCGTCTACGTCGACGGGGTGAAGGTGGCCACGGTCGACACCAGGGCGGCCAAGACGACGCACCGCCAGACGCTTTGGGTGCGCTCGCTGACCAGGAAGGCCCACACCGTCTCGGTCGTCGTGGCCGGCACGAGCGGCCGCCCCACGGTCATCTCGGACGGCCTCACGTACGTCCGCTGATCGCGTCAGCCGGACCGGCGGGCCTGAGCTCGCCGGTCCGGCACCGCGGCCGGTCCCGCCGCCGGGGGCAGCGTGAACCAGAACGTCGCGCCCCGGCCGTCCTCACCCTCGGCCCAGATCTCCCCGCCGTGCCGCTCGACGGCCCGGTGCACGGTGGTCAGCCCGATCCCGGTGCCGGGGAAGTCCTCGGCACTGTGCAGCCGGGCGAACGGGCGGAACAGTTCGCCCGCCTTGCCGGCCGGGAACCCGGCGCCGTTGTCCCGCACGAAGAAGGCGTCCCCGGCCCGGCCCACCGCGATGACCGGCGCCGTGACCTTGCGGGTGAACTTGACCGCGTTGTTGATCAGGTTTTCCAGGATCACCCGGACCAGGCCCTCGTCGGCGTCCGCGCGCATCCTCTCGTGCACGGTGAACGACACCTTGTGCTCGGGGTCGCGCGCCTCCACCTCGCCGATCACCGACCAGGTGGTGGCGGTCATGTCGAACTCGGCCCGGCGCAGGTCGCCCCGGCTGGCCCGGGCCAGGATCAGCAGCGACTCGACCAGGTCGGCCATCCGGTGCGCGGCCGCCTGGATGCGGCTCAGCCGGCGCCGCGCCTCGGCCCCCAGCGGCTCGTCCTCGTCGTCCAGCATGTGCTCGGCGAAGCTGCTGATCACCTGCAGCGGCCCGCGCAGGTCGTGCGACACCGAGCCGGAGAACGCCTCCAGCTCCCGGTTGCGCCATTCCAGCTCCTCGACCAGGGCGGCCCGGGTCTCGGCGAGCTGCCGGGCCGAGCGTTCCTCGGCCGCGTCCAGTTCGCGGCGCATCAGTTCCTCGCGGATGCGGCGGCTCTCGTCGTGCGACTGCTTGCGCCGGATCTGCGTACGGACGTGCGCGTGCAACGCCTCCGCGGCCGAGTCGGCCCGTACGTAGTCGTCGGCCCCGGAACCCAGGCAGGCCAGCATGTCGTCGTCGGACGCGCCGGTCATCACGATCGGTGTCTCCCCGATCCGCGGCACCTCCTTGATCCGCCGGCAGGCCTCGCGGCCCAGCTCGCCGCGTGGCCCCAGTCCGAGCACGATGCAGTCGACCGGCTGCTCACCCAGCAGGTCGAGCGCGTCGTCGGTGTCGGTCACCTGGATCACGTCGTAGCCCTCGCCCTGCAGCGCCGCCGCCAGGCCGGCCAGCCGCTCCCGGTCCGGGGTCAGCGCCAGCACCTTGCTCGGCCCGTGCAGACTGCCGGTGACCTCGATGGGCAGCTGCTCCGAGCTCTGCCGCAGCACCGCGTTGAGCTTGGCCGGCACGACCGCCAGGTTCTGCTGCTTACGCAGGAACGCGTCGGCCCCCGCGTCGAGCATCTGCAGCTCGGTGGCGTAGTCGTCGGCCGCGGTCATCAGGATGCACGGGGTGTCGCGCAGGGCCGGGTCGAGGCGGATCCGGCGGATCACCGTGGCCCCGTCGATGCCCGGCATCACACCGTCCACGATGACCGCCTGCGGGCGCCGGTCCGCCGCCATCCGCAGGCCCTCCTCGCCGCTGGGGGCCAGCAGCACGGCGTATCCCTCACTCTCCAGCAGCTCGCGCAACTGCTCGCGGAACGTCAGGCTGTCGTCCACGATCAGCACCTGGGTCCGGTCGCCGGTGCGGTCCGGGCCGTCGCCGAGCAGCTGCCGCACCCGGGCCACGACGTAGCCCGCGTCGTACGGCTTGCCCACGTATTCGTCGGCCCCGGTGCGCAGCCCGGCCAGCCGGTCGGCCACCTCGTCCACGCTGCTCAGCAGGATCGTCACCACGCCGGCCCGGTCGGGCTGCCCGCGCAGCTCGGTGAGCAGCTCGAGGCCGTCGGCGTCGGGCAGCAGCACGTCGAGCACGGCCACGTCGAAGTCGCCGGTGGCGAAGGCCGTGCGCGCCTCGGCGCCGGTCGCGCACAAAATCGTGCCGAACCCGTCCGCCTCGAACGCCTCGTGCAGGTCCATCCGGACGGTCAAGCTGTCGTCGACGATCAGCACACTGTGGGTCATCGCGGGCTCCCCGCGGGTTTCAGCTCGGTGAGCCGGGCCGCGATCCGGGCCGGGGGCAGCACGTACGCGGCCGCGCCGAGCAGGGCCGCCTCGCGCGGCATGCCGTAGACGACGCAGCTGGCCTCGTCCTGGGCGAACGTGACCGCGCCGCGGCCCCGCATCATCAGCAGCCCCTCGGCGCCGTCGCGGCCCATGCCGGTGAGCAGGCAGCCGGCCGCGGACGGGCCGTACTCGGCGGCCACCGACTCGAACAGCACGTCCACCGACGGGCGGCACGAGTGCCGGGGCGGGGCGTCGCTGAGCCGCACCATGCCCTCGCGCACCAGCAGATGCCGGTCCGGCGGGGCCAGCACGACCCGGCCGCCCAGGGCGGCCAGCGGGGTACGGTCCCGGGCGTAGCTGACGTCGCGTCCCGTCTGCCCGGCCAGCCAGTCGGAGAACGCCACCGCGAACGGCTCGCTGGCCGCGATGTGCTGCACGCACAGGATCGGCGGGCGGAAGCCGACCGGCAGCGCGCGCAGCAGGTCGGTCAGCGCGCCCGGCCCGCCCGTCGAGGCGCCCAGCGCCACGGCGTGCAGCGATTCCTGCGGCAGCGGCACCACCGGGGCCGGGGACGCCGGCATCGGGGCGGCCGATTTCCCCCGGCCGTCGAGCCGGGCCCGCGGGTGCGTGATCACCCGGATGCGCGAGACGAGCCGGACGGCCGCGCACAGCCGCCGCCCCCAGTCCTCGTCGGAGGCGTCGCCGCGCGGCTTCTCCAGCACGTCCACCGCCCCCGCGGCCAGCGCGTTGTAGGTGCTGAAGAGCTCGCGCCGGTCGGCCGACGAGACGACCAGGATCGGCGTCGGATGCTCGGCCATGATGTGCTCGGTGGCGACCAGCCCGCTCATCGTGGGCAGCATCATGTCCATCGTCACCACGTCGGGGCGCAGCCGGGCCACCATGGCGACCGCGTCCGTGCCGTCGGTCGCCTCACCCACGACCTGCAGCTCCGGGTCGGCGGCGAGCGATTCGCGCAGGTGGTTCCGCATGGTCGCGGAGTCCTCCACCAACAGAACACGGATCATCAGAGGATCAGCCTCCGGATGTGCGCCAGCAGTTCCTCCTGGTTGAACTCGCCCTTGATCACGTACGCGGCCGCACCCACCTCGGCCCCCCTGCGTTTGTCCTCCGCGCTGGCCCGCGAGCTGACCAGGATCGCGGGCACGTGAGCCAGCTGCGGGTCGGCCTTCGCACGGGCCACGAACGTGAAGCCGTCGATGCCGGGCATGTCGATGTCGGACAGGTACAGCCCGTAGTCGCGGCTGCGGGCCCGTTCCAGCCCCTCCTCGCCCGACGCGGCCAGGTCGACCTCGTAGCCGGCCGACTCGAGGATGCTGCGTTCCAGCATCCGCGTGGTCAGCGAGTCGTCGACGACCAGGATCGGCATCTTCGGGCGGGTGCTGGCGGCCTGGTCGCCGCGGGCGGCCGCGCTCTCCTGCCGGGCCTCGGCGACCAGCCCGTGCGCGTCCAGCACGAGCCGCGGGTTGCCGTCCAGGTCGATCGAGACGCTGGCGATCACCGGGGCGGCCGGGGCCAGGTCGGGCAGCGGGCGGGCCACCAGCGTGGTGATGCCGGCCAGCCGGTCGACGCCGATCGCCACGGTGTCCCGGTCGGCCGCGAGCACCACGGCCACCCCGGAGCCCGGTCCGGCCCCGTCCTCAGCGGGCACCGCGTGCAGCGCCCCGGCCAGCGGCAGGAACGGCAGCACCTCACCCTCGTGCGCGAGCCGGGCGGTGGCGGTGGCGGCGATCATCTCGTCGGCGGCCAGGCGCACACACCGGCGCACCGCGTCCAGCGGCATCGTCGCGGTCGTGCCGCCGGCCTCGACGATCAGCCCGTTCATGCTCAGCAGAGTCAGCGGCACGACCAGCCGTACGGTGGCGCCCTGCCCGGGCCGGTTGTCGATGGAGACCTCACCGCCCAGCTGCGCCGCGACGTCGCGGGCCACGTCCATGCCGATGCCGCGGCCGGCCACCTCGGTGACGCCGGGCGCGGTGCTGATGCCGCCGTGCAGCACCAGGTCGATCAGCGCCTGCGGCCCGGCGTCGGCCCCCGGCCGCAGCAGGCCGCGTTCCTCGGCGGTGCGGCGCAGCGCGGCCAGGTCGAAGCCGCGCCCGTCGTCGCTGCAGCGGAACTCGGCGTACCGGCCGCGCCGCTCGACGTGCACGCCGACCGTGCCCTCGGCCGGTTTGCCCGCGGCCAGGCGCTGGTCCTCGGCCTCGATGCCGTGCACCACCGCGTTCCGTACGACGTGCAGGAACGCGCCGCTGATCAGGTTGAGCAGGTTGGGGCCCATCCGGACGTCGGCCCCCGTGGCGTGGAAGTTGACCCGCTTGCCCTCGGCGTCGGCGGCGTCGCGGACCGCCCGGCGCAGCGCCGTGAAGATCGAACCGGCCGGCACCAGGCGCAGCCCCTCGGCCCGGCCGCGCACCTCGTCGAGCTCGCGTTCGACCTGGTCGACGGCGTCGGTGAGGCGCCGGCCGAGCGCGCCCAGCTCACCCGCGAGCCGGCGGACCGCCGTACGGGCGGCGGCGTCGGTGACCGTCGTGCGGCCCACCCGCATGCGGTCGCCCAGGTGCTCGACGGTGCGGTGCAGCTTGGCCAGCGTGCGGCCGCCGTCGCGCAGCGGCGCGATCCGCGAACTGGCCTCACCGATCGCGTCCAGCAGCTCGTCCAGGTCGGCTGTGGCGGCCCGCTCGGGTGCCCGGCCCGAGGCTGCCTCGGCCCCCCGGGCCAGCTCGGCGGCGGCGTTCGCCTGGTCCACCTCGGCCTGGTTGGTGGGTTCGTTGAGGGGCACGGTGCGGATCGGCTCGGGCGGCGCCGGTGCGACGGCCGTCGGTGTGGGCGGCCCGAGATCGACCGGTGGTGCGGCCCCGGGCAACGGCACGGGAGCAGTCGGCGACGGCCCCGACAGTGCGTCCACGAACCCCGCGATCTCGTCGTTGAGGCGCAGCAGTTCGCGCATCTCGTCGGCCGGGAGCGCGGGCGGGCTCTCGTCGCGGTGCGGGACCAGCACCTCCTCGAACTCGTGGGCCCGGTCCGCGATGTCTTGCTGCTTGACCACGCGGGCCGCGCCCTTGAGGGTGTGCGCGAACCGCAGCAGCCGGGCCACCTGGTCGGTGCCCGGCTGCTGATCCAGGTCGAGCACCCCCGCGCTGATCTGGTCGATCAGCTCGCGGGCCTCGATCCGGAAGTAGCGCAGCGGATCGCTGGTCATGACCGACTGCACCGAGCGGCACTCAGCGGGACCGCCTGACGGCCTGGCAGGCGCGGGCCAGGAGGGCATGACGAGACAATGCTGTCCATCAGTGGCGTCCGGTTCCGACCAGGTCCAGCAGCTCGCCGGAGAGGGTGCTGAGGTGGGCCGCCGTCTGCTTGGTCTGCACCGCGCTGGCCTCGGTCTCGCGGGTGACCCGGGCGGTGTCCGAGGCGGCCACGTTTACCTGCTCGACCGCGGTGGTCTGCTGCTTGGTCGACAGTTCGATCTCGCGGGTGGCGTCGCTGGTGGTGGCGACCAGGCCCGCGATCTTGCGGAAGGAGCTGGTGGCGTCGTCGAACTGCCGGGAGCCCGCGTCCACCGCCTTGGCCCCGATCTCGGTGGCCATCACCGTCGTGTTGACGGCCCCGCGCACGTCCTCGATGAGCGCGCGGATCTCCTTGGCCGAGCCCGCCGTACGGTCGGCCAGCTTGCGGATCTCCTCGGCGACCACGGCGAACCGGCGGCCCCACTCGCCGGCCCCGCTGGCCTCGATGGTGGCGTTGATGGCCAGGATGTTGGTCTGCTCGGCCAGCTCCGACACCAGCTCGACGACCCCGCCGATCTGCTGCGACTTCTCGCCCAGGGCCAGCATGTGCTGCACGATCTGGTCGACCTGGGTGCGGATGGCCGTGATCGAGGCCCGGGTCTGGTCGATGGTGGCGTCGCCGGTGCGGGCCGCCTCCGCCGTGTCCTCGGCGATCTTGGACACGCGCTGGGCGCTGTCGGCGATCTGCCGCGACGTGATGAGCAGCTCGCTGATCGTCGTGGTGATCTCGTTCATCGCGCTGGCCTGGTCGCGGCCGCCGGACGCCTGCTGGGCCGCGGCCGCCTCGAGCTGGGCCGACGAGCTCTGGATGTGCCCGACCGCGGCGCCCACCTCACGCTTGAGGTCGCGGCTGAGCTTCCAGGCCACCAGGGCGGCCGCCGCGATCAGCACGGCCCCGATCCCGACGATGAACCACATCGCTTCGCCGGCCCGCCTCGTCGACGCGTCCCGGCGGCTGTCCACCACAGCCGCCTGCCGGGTGATCAGCTCGGCGATTGCCTTCTGCACGGCGATCCGCGCCGCTTTGACCTGCTCGTTGCCGGCGAGCTGGTCGATGTTCTCCAGGGTGGCCATCCGGGAGCGCTGCTCGATCACCGGGGCCAGGATCGCGGCGTGCTTGGCCTCGGCCTCCGAGACCACTTCGAGCAGCTCCTTCGAGGTGGGGTCGGTCATCGTCGTGCGCAGCAGCGACACCTGGTCGAGGAACCGGTTGCGGTCGGCGTTCGTGCCGTTGAGATATTCGCCGCTGCGGGTGAGCAGATAGCCGCGGTAGTCGGCGATCCGTGACTCCATGGCCGCGCTGAGCGCCTCGGCCCCGACCAGGTTGACCCGGGCTGACGAGATCACGGTGTCCTTGGTGCTCAGCACATAGCGCAGCGCCAGCACGGAGGTCGCCGTCATCAGCAGGGTCAGGGCCAGGGTCAGGCCGAAACCGGCGGCCAGCTTGTTGCCGAAAGTGCGTCCGGCCATCATGCGGCGTTCTCCTCGTCTGCGGCCGGGGCGTGCCCGGCCAATGCGTGCACCAGGGCCCGGGTGGCCGGGATGTCGATGATCGGGCGGCTGCCGCCGGGCAGGTCGACGAGCCCGCGCAGGCTGCCCCGGCGCGCGCCGCGGGCCTCGGCGCCCGACTCGCGGATGATGTCGGCGGTGGCCGCCCGCACGTGCCCGTCCAGGGAGTGGAAGGCCAGGCCGAGCTGCGGCGTGCCGGCCGCGAGGACGAGCCAGCGCGGCACGTTCGCGACCGGATGACCGAGCAGCGCGGCCAGGTCGTAGACGGGCACCACCGCCCCGGCGAACCCGGCCAGGCCGAGCAGGGCGGGCTGTGGTCCGGGCAGCGGGGTGACCGGGCGGTCCGGGTGCACGCCCGAGGTCTGCGAGAGCCGGATCGCGTACGGGCGGCCACCGGCCCGGATCGTGAGCAGCTCCAGGTGTTCCTCGTCGTGGCTGCGCGCGGGCTCGGCGAAGGACTGGTCGAAGTCCTCCCGCAGCTGGTGCAGCCGCCGGCTGACGCTTCCCGCGCTCACGGGCGGACCGCGCAGGCGTCGAGCTCGGAGCGGCACAGCACGGTGAGGGCGATCCGCCCGAAGCCGCCGCCGAACAGGGTGATCCGCCGGTCGTCCTCCTGCGCGAGCAGGTCCAGCGCGCGTTCCAGCTCGCCCGCCGCGGTGCGGTCGTCGCCCTGGCGCCGGGCGAGCTGGCCCAGCCGCATCCGGGGCAGGGCGAAACCCGGATCCAGGTACGCCGCCAGCCGGTACTGCCCGATCGCCTCGGCCACCGCCGAACCGTCCTCCAGGCACAGCCCGAGCAGCTGATGCGCGTCCGGGTTGAGACCGTTGTCGTCACTGAGCTTGCGGGCCAGCGCGACCGCCTCGTCCAGCCGCCCGGTGTGGGCCAGCAGCACACCGTGCAGCAGCCGGTCGCGGGGCTCCAGCGGGCCCGGCCCGGATGCGGTGAGCAGTTCCAGCGCGTCGGTGAACCGTTCCTGCCGCAGCAGATCCAGCGCGCGGGGATAGACGTCCTCCGGCACGACCGGCTCGGGCCGGACCGCGTACGAGGGAACCGGTGGGGAACTGGCCGCCGGCGCCGGCGCGATCCGCTGCAGCGGGGTGGGGCCCCCGTGCCGGCGGTAGTAGAACGAGTGGTGGCTGTGCCGCAGCTCGAGCCCCGCGGGGTTGCTGCCCAGCGAGTCGGTGTGGCCCAGAAACAGGAACCCGCCCGGCACCAGGGCCCGGGTCATCCGCTCGACCAGCGCCGACACGACATCAGGGGTGAGATACATCAGCAAGTTGCGGCAGAAGACGACGTCGTACTGCTCGGGGCGCCACAAGTCGTCGTCGGGCGCGGCCACGTTGGTGCGCTGGAACCGGACCAGCCGCCGGATCTCGTCGACCACCCAGTAGCCGCTGTCGGCCTGCCGGAACCAGCGGCGGCGCACCGTGTCCGGGGTCTCCCGCAGCGACCACGTCGAATACCAAGCCTTCTCGGCCTTGCGGAGCACCTGCGGGTTGGCGTCGACGCCGGTCACGCTGATCAGCCAGTCCGGATCGGGCCGGGCCTGCCGGGCCGCGATGGCCAGCGAGTACGCCTCCTCGCCGGAGGAACAGGCGACCGACAGCATCCGCAGCGTGCGCTGGGCCGAGCGGGCCGCGATCCGCTCCGGCAGGGCGTCCTCGCGCAGCGCGGCGAACTGCTCGCCGTGCCGGAAGAAGTAGGTCTCGGTGATGCTGAGCCGCTCGACCAGCTCGGTGACCTCGGCCTCCCACGGCCGCGCGTCCAGCCGGGTCAGGTAGTCCTCGACGTGCATGCCGTGCTGGGCGGCCCGGTCGCGCAGCAGGTCCTCCAGCTGCCGGGCGTCGTTGTCGGCGAACGTCCAGCCCAGCCGCTTGGCCAGCAGCTCCCGGAAACGGCCGGGCCGGCCGGGCCGGCTCACGACGGCACGCCCGCGGCGGCGGCTGCTTCCCAGACCTCGTCCGGCACGGCCCGCATGCTCTGCAACAGCAGCAGCGGCTCGGTGCCCATCGTGCCCACCCCGGCCACCAGCCGCGTGTTGCCACCGCCGAGCAGCGCCGGGTGACCGCCGGTGGGCTCCGCCTCGACCGCACGGATGCCGAGCACCTCGCCGGTGGCCAGCGCCACCGCACCGCGCTCGGTGCGCACGGCCAGGTAACGCTCGGCCTCCGCGGTGCCGCCGCCGAGCAGACGCGACACGTCGATCACGGGGGTGGGGACGCCGCGCAGCACGGTGATCCCGCGGACGAAGGCAGGCGTGCCGGCCAGGGCGCGCGTCTCCAGCGGCCGCATCGTCTCGATGACCTCGTCGAGGCGGAGCGCGCAGAGCAGCGGGCCGGCCCGGAAGACGAGCGAGACGACCCCGGCGCCCTCGTCGGAGTGCGCGGGCGCTTGTCCGTACTGCCGCATTCGCTCAGGTTAGCGAGAGTTCATCCCGGATAGCCGAGATTCCTTCACAACGGCCGCCACCCCTCGTCCAGCGGGTCGGCTACCCCTCGTCCAGCGGGTCGGCGCGGCGGCCCGCCACCGGCAGACCCGGGTCGTGTGCGGTGCCGCGATTCCACTGCGGCGTGGGGGGCTCTTCTTCCCCGTACGGCGTGGGGGCCGCTTGTGCCGGCGCTTGTTCCGGCTGCGGCGGCCAGTTCCTGGGCGTACGGGTCATCGCGGCCGCGGCGCTGGAACGGTGACCGGCCGACGGGGCCGGAAACGCCGGCTCGGGCTCCTTCGGGGGCTCGGCCCGCGGGACCGCCGTCGACGGCCACAGCCGCGGCCGCCGCTTCGCGCCCAGATCCTCGGCCCAGCCGAACACCAGCATCGCCGCCAGCGTCAGCGCGAACGCCGCGACCAGGTCGGTCGCCGCCCCCAGCCGGTCACCCAGATCGTCCAGGGCGAGCACGGTCAGCACCGGCCACACGGCGGCGATGGCGATGTTGTGCCACAGATAGATGGTCACGGCCCGCGCGTTGACCAGCGTGACCGCCCGGTCCAGCGGCTTGACCCGTTCCAGCCAGCCCATCGGCGGCTGCCAGCGCAGCACGATCAGCACGAACGCGAGCGACCACAACGCCTGCGACTCCGAGATGTCGTTGAGGTCGAAGCTGCCCTCGTCCCGCGCCCACCACAGCGCACCCGCGGCCATGACGAGCGCGACCGGGTAGGCCAGCCACGGCTTGAGCCGGGCCAAACGGCCGTCGTGGTGCGCGAAGCCGGCGACCCAGCAGGCCCCGTACGTGACGAAGTCCCACAGCGCGGCGTCGGCCGTCCCGGGCAGCTCGAACCCGGTCAGATCGAGCCCGGCCATGATCACCAGCGGCGCCGCGACGGCGGCCCACCCGACCCGGCGCCACAGCGCGAACAGCACAGGGGAGAGCAGCACGAACCAGACGTACGCCCGGATGTACCAGAGCGGCTCCCACGCGTCGATCGCCTGGTCGCTGCCGGGCGGGTCGGCGATCGGCAGCAGCCAGAACAGCAACCCCGGCAAGCTGAACGGGTGCTCGCCGTCGCTCTCGCGGGCCCACCCGGCGACCAGCATGACCGGCACGACGACCAGGCCCAGCAGCCACAGCGGGGGGAGCAGGCGCCGGAGCCGGGACGTGACGACCGTGCTCGCGGCCCGCTTCTCCAGCGAGGCGGCGGTCAACGAGCCGGCCAGCGCGAACATGACGCCCATGGCGGGCAGCACGATCGAGAGCCACGGCCATCCGAACAGGTGGTAGACGATCACCCGGACGATCGCGGCGGCACGGAGAAGATCCAGGTAGCGATTGCGCACCGCGACGAGGTTGCCAGTCCGGGCCCCCGCCTCGGGACCACCGGGCGGACACCGAAGACAGCACACCGGACTTACCCCGTACGAATGAACTGTCCGGTTTGTCTGTGCGGCTGTGCGACGTGTGTGCTGCGGAGTTGCCTGGTCGTACGCGGTTTCGCAGCGACGGCGGCCGCTGGGTGCCGATAACGGGCGTACGCCGGGAAGTGACCTTGGCCGGACTGTGACGTTGACCCCCGACGTAGGCGGCCCGGAACGGCCGGGCGCCACAGGCAGCGATGGGATTTACGGGGTTATGCGGAAACCACTCGTGGTGGTCTGTGCGGCGGCTTCGGCGCTCTTGCTCGCGGGTGGCGTCGTGGCGACGTCAGCCGGCGCCGACGAGCGGCCGGACGCCGGATGGAGCAATTTCTGGTGGCCGGACCTGTTCGGGTCGGACTCGTCGTCGCACGACACGGCGGGCGACGACTCGTGGGAGGACCCGTTCACCGACCGCGGCGTCCACGAGCGGCCGTCCCTCGACGACGGCGACGCCGAGCCGGATCAAGACGAGGCTCCCGTACGGCGGCACGGCGCCGCCCCCGCGGATCCGGATTCGAACTCCGCGGCCCAGGAACCGGACTCGGCGGCCTTACGTCCCGCTCAGCCCGGATTCGCGGCTCAGCAGCGCCCCCGCGTGTCGGCCCAGCGCCAGGCGCCCGCGGCCCAGCAGCAAGCTGCCACAGCGCAGCACCGGGCTCCCGCGGCCCAGCACCAGGCTCCCGCGGCCCAGCGTCACGCTCCCGCGGCCCAGCGCCGGGCGCACACGGCTCAGCGGCCCGCCGCCGACGTGATGGCGGGCGCGCGCCGGGCAGTCACCTCCCGGGACGTCTCGGCCAGCCCCGCCGCCCCCGTGCAGCAGCGCGTCCTCACGTTGATCAACCACAATCGCCGCCGCAGCGGCTGCGGCACCCTGACCCTGGACCGCCGCCTGATCGAAGCGGCCAACGACCACGCCGCCGACATGGCCCGCCGCCGCTACTTCGCCCACGAATCCCCCAACGGCGACAGCGCCGGCGACCGGGTGGCCGACACGGGTTACCGCTGGAAGCGTTACGGCGAGAACATCGCCCGCGGCGCCGACAGCGCCTGGGAAGTGGTGAACGGCTGGATGCGCAGCCCCTCCCACCGCCGCAACATCCTCGACTGCCGCCTGCACCAGATGGGCATCGGCCTGGCCATCGCCCGCGACGACACCCCGTACTGGGTGCAGGACTTCGCCACCCCCGACGCCTGACCACCGGGCCGGTATCGGCGATGCTGTGCGCATGGAGTACGTGTCCCGACCGGCGCGGCCGCCGCTGGACGGGCTGATCGATGACCTCTACTACCTGGAAGGTGCGCCCCCGTACGCCCGGCTGAGCCTGCCCCCCGCGCCGTCGGCGCTGCTCATCGTCAACCTGGGGGAACCGTTCCGCATCCGCGGCGGCACCGGCCGGGAAACGACCGAGTACGCCGACGGCTGCGTGGTCACCACGCCCACCCGGGCCTGGGAGTTCAGCTACCCGCCCCGGACCCGGTCGGTGGGCGTGCACTTCAAGCCGTGGGGGCCGGCGCCGTTCCTGCCCATGCCCGCGGCCGAACTGTGCGACCGGCCGGTGACGCTGGAGCAGGTCTGGGGCCGGCCCGCCGTGGCCGGACTGCGGGACCGGCTGGCCGCGGCGGCCCGGCCGCACGAGCAGCTGACGGTGCTCGAACAGGAACTGATGCGGCGGCTGCGCGGTACGGCAGGCCTGGGGCTGGTCCGCCACGCGAGCGGCGTCATCGCCACGACCGGCGGGACGGTGGCGATCGGCGACCTGACCGCGGCCGCGGGAGTCAGCCCCACCCACCTGGCCCGCCGGTTCAAGGACCTCATCGGGGTCACGCCCAAACGGCTGGCCCGCACCCAGCGTTTCGCCGCCACCCTGCTCGCCATCGACTTCACCGCTTCCATCGACTGGGCCGACATCGCCGGGGGTGCGGGCTACTTCGACCAGGCCCATTTCGGCCACGAGTTCCGAGCCTTCACCGGGCTCACACCCACCTCGTACGCGGAAATCCGCCGGCGTTTCCAGCGCGAACACCCCGGCCACGCGATCGAAGGCTGGTCCCTGCCCGCCGATTGATTTTCTACAAGAACGACAGCCGGCCGCACGCTACCTTGGGGGCCCCGAACCGGAGGAGAACCCCGTGGGCAAGGTGGTCATGTACAGCTCAGTGTCGCTGGACGGCTTCATCGCCGACGACCATGACCGGCCCGGCCCGCTGTTCGACTGGCTGACCAGCGGTGACGTCCCCCTGGACGACAGCGGTGTGCTGAAGGTGTCCCAGGCGTCGTACGACTACACCCGGTCCTACTGGAACTCGATCGGGGTGACGATCACCGGACGCCGCGTCTTCGACATGACAGACGGCTGGGACGGCAAACCCCCCAGCGGAATCGACCACGTCGTCGTCGTCACACACCGGGGCCGGCCCTCCGGCTGGCACCCCGAGGCCCCGTTCCACTTCGTCGGCGGCATCACGGAAGCCGTGGCCAAGGCACAGTCCCTGGCCGGCGATCGAACCGTGGAGGTCGCAGCCGGCGACGTCGGAGCTCAAATATTCGCGGCAGGCCTGGTCAACGAGGTACGCATGGACGTCGTACCCGTGATATTCGGCTCCGGCAAGCGCTATTTCGGCTCCGTCAACACCCACCGGCTGTTATCAGATCCCTCCGTGGTCCAAGGAACCCGAGTACTGCACCTGAGCTACCAGGTACATGGTTCATAGCAGATCAGTGTGGTCCCGTCGGCGGCTGGTAACGGCGACCTCTTGCGGCCGTTCTCCGGTCGCCGGAGCAGTTCATGGTTCAAAGTCTCGAAGCTCAGCCACAGAATGATGAGTTTCAACCAGCCGAAGCCTGAAAACGGCATCAAGTAGTCACCGCAACCACCCACCAGCCGCAACCAAAGTAATTCATCAGCCCCTCGAGCGCTCACAATCCACCACGAGCAACCGCCGAGACCCACCGAGCGCACGCCAGCCACCACGGGCGATCCAGCGCTGTCCGCCCCGCCTGTAGAAGACAGCCCACCATGCCCTTCTCGCCGCCCGTTTCGTACTGAGCCGGCAAAGTCCGGCGCTCCAAAGCCGTGCCGCCCCGCTACGCCGAACAGGAAGCCGTCACACGCCCCGCCACCGCCCCCCCGGCCACATGCGCTTTGATGCCCGGCCGCGCACACCCGAGGCTTGAACCGTGATCGAGGTGCGGAGGGCCCGATTCGCTGCCGGGTCGATTGATCCGCTGGGGTCGTCGAGTCGACTGAGCCGCTGGGATCCGCAGGGTCGATTGGTCCGCCGGGTTCGGCGGCTCGACTGGCCGCGGGCTTCGGCTGGGTCGGTTCGTCCTCGAGCTTCGGCTGGGTCCGCTGGTCCTCCGGGGCCGGTTGGGTCGCCTGGTCTGCCGGGGTCGGTTGGTGTGCGGGGGGCGGTTGGGTCGCCTGGTCCGCCGGGGTCGGTTGGTGTGCGGGGGTCGGTTGGGTCGCCTGGTCCGCCGGGGTCGGCTGGCTCGGCTTGGGCCGCCGCGAGGTTGCCGTCGCGAGCTTCGCCGGTGTCTTGCGAGCCGAGGGCCGCTTCGATGCCGCGTAGACATCGGGCCATGCCGGCCGCTCCGCCCGAATGCGGGCGAGCTTGTCGGCGTGCCGCCGTCGCAAACCCCAATCGCGGCGACGTTTGTGCTCACGCCGGAATTTGTCCTTGCTCGGCGAATAGTTACGCGCCGCCGTCCGGTCCCGCATCGCAGCAGTTTCCGACCGGCTGAACAAAGACAACTGGCGCTCCATGCGTATATTTTTCCGCATCGAGAAGGCCAACTGTAAGCATTCGATCATGCCAATAAAAGAGGCATTCATTGGCAGCAGGGAAACGACACATCAGTAAGCCGAAGGCGAACCGGAATCGACATGATTGAGCGGCGTCAACAAGCTTGGTCGAGTGAGGCAGGCACCGGAGCACGCCACGTGGGTCAACCGGATCCCGTGGGCGCCCGAAGCAGTCGGCGTGCGGCTGGCCGGGTCAGGTGGGGCGGTCCGAATGGGTGGTGTGGGGCGGGCCGATCCCGCGGGGCGCCTGAAGCGTCTGGCCTGCGGCTGGCCGGGTCGGGTGGGGCGGTCCGAGTGGGTGGCGGAGGTCGGCCGGATTTTGGGTGCGCCTGAAGCGTCTGGCGTGCGGCTGGCCGGGTCAGGTGGGGCCGGTTCGAGTGGGTGGCGGGGGCCGGCCGGATTTTGTGGGCGCCCGAAGCATCTGGCGTGCAGCTGGCCAGGTCGGATGGGGCGGTCCGGAGCACGCGGCGGGGCCCGCCGGATTTTGGGGCGCCCGAAGCGGCTGGCTAGGGCAGGCAGTCCGGTGGAGGCGGTGTGGGAGTGGACGCGGTAGGCGGGTCCCAGGGGTGCGGGAGGCGATCGGGGTTGGCCGCGGCAGGTGGGATCTCCTAGGAGAGGCCCGGGTGGGCGGCGTCGGCTGGCCTGGGCGAGCCGTCCGGTGGGAGCGCGCGGGGCGGGCGGGCAGGTGGATAGTGGGGCGTCCGGAGCAGGCGGCGTGGAGCTGCACGCGCAGGTAAATTCGGGCAGCCGGCGTGGGGCCGGCCAGGGCGGGCGGATCCGGGGGCGGTCCGATGGCGGCAGCGCAGGGCAGGTGGATTGTGGGATTGCCCGGAACAAGCGGCGCGAGGGCCGGCGGCACATGCATAGGGGTGGGCGATGCGGGCCTGATCGGGAAGGCGTCCGGGGCGGCGCCGGGCCGCCGGGGCAGTAAACCCTGCAGGCGATGTGGGGCAGGTGAACCCTGAGGGTGCCCGGAGCGGGCGGCACCGACCAGGGGCGTCCGGTGAGTTCAGAGGTGCCGGGTCAGGCGACGTGGCGGGCCGGGCGGAGCAGCGTCAAGGCGCGTAGTGCTTCGGCCCGGGAGATGGGCTGGTCGTCGTCGGCCTGGACGGCCAGCGCCATTTCGATCGCCTGGCGGATCCAGGCGGTCTTGGGCACCGACGCGGCCTGAGCGGCTGACGCCACGGCCTGGTCGAGTTCGATCGGCAGGCGCAGGGAGCGCACCACCATTACCGATGACCCGGCGGCGGGCAGGGAGTCGAGCAGGGCCTGTTCGTCCTGCGGGGCGGGGGGCGGCGCGAACGTGAGCCCCTCCATGAAGGCGGCGAGCTCGTCGGGTGTCTGCGGGGTCGCGTCGTCGTGACTCATCGGGTCTCCTCCCACCTGCTGAACTCGGCCAGTTCCGCTGCTGTCATGTCGCGCGCACCGATGATTTTCCACGTGTGACCGGCGGTGTGGTAGACCGCCACGATCAGTGGCCGGCCCACCGCCGTGCGGCTCCAGACAGTCAGAACGGGCACTCCGGTGTCGCTGATCGCCTGTCGTGGCCATCGCCGGCGGGCTTCCAGCGCTTGCCGCACTTCCCGGGGTTCGATGCCGAGCAGGGCGGCCAGCGCCCACTCTTCCCATTCGTACGGCACCCGCCCAGCGTACTACGCGCGTAATACAGCACAAAAAGCCTCAACCCGCCTCGCCGGGCGTCGATGTGGCCTACCGGTTTCGCGCCACGCTCCCTCCGCGGGAGTTGTGCGTCGCTTCGCTGTGCTTCTATGTGCGGACAAGTTTCTGGGGAGGAACACAGTGAATGTGAGACGGGTTGGCGCCCGCCTCACCGGGGTCGTTCTGGCGGCCCTGGTCGGCGGCGGTTTGGGCGCCGTGGCGTTGTCACCGGCGGGTGCCGGTGCGGCAGTGACCACGACGGTCAGCAAGGCCGCCGCCGCGGGGTGTGCGACCGGTAAATATCAGAAGCAGGTCGAGTGGTGGCTGCACAAGCTCGGCGGTTTCGGCAAGACGACGGTCGACGGTAAGCAGTCTCCTGCCGACTGCGCGGCCATCAAGAAGTTCCAGCAGCGCTACGGCATTCAGCCCGCGCAGGGTCTGGCCGGCCCCACCACGTACGACGTGGCCGCCCGGCTCGGCCGCACCAAGGTCGAGGCCTGCAAGGCGAAGAAGTCAGGCGTCACGTTCTGCGTCAACCTGACCGAGCAGACCGCCTGGATCATGAAGAACGGCAAGCGTTACACGAACCCGACGGTCGTCCGCACGGGCATGAAGGGCTACCGCACGCCGGCCGGCACCTTCAAGATCAACAAGCGGACGAAGAAGGAATGGTCCGACCCGTACGAGGTGTGGCTGCCCTACTGGCAGCGCTTCAAGGGCGGGATGGGCTTCCACCAGACCACCACCTACATCCACGACAAGTGGCGCGGTTCGCACGGCTGCGTGAACCTGCTCAAGCAGGACGCCCAGACGTACTACAGCACCGGCAAGATCGGCATGACGGTCAAGGTCATCGGGCGTCGTCCGGGCACGTAAGAACGTACGAACACCAGCGGGCCGCCCCTAGAAGGCGGCCCGCTTCTGTACGTGGGTGGTCAGCACTTCGTGCCGCGGGATCAACCGCTCCCCACCACCCGCGGTGATCAGCCGCAGGCCCTCGCGGCCCAGCGTGTAGCGCACGTCCAGAAACCGGCTGACCGTGTCGTCGTGATGCACCACGGTCAACTCGTCGGCTAAGAGCATGTGCGGTATTACGGATCCGGCCGCCCGGACGGTTCACCCCGCGGGTCGGCATAGAGTGGCGTGCGTGTCTGCCAAACCCCCGCGCTCCCTGGTCCTCGCCGCGGCCGGCCTGTTCCTGATCTCGTCGACCGCCGCCTCCTGCGACGACGAGCAGACCGACGTGCGTCTCGGCGCGGCCGCCCGGGGCACGGTGGCCGAGATCGTGGAGGCGCCCGGCTCGGTGACCGCCCGGGCCGCGGCCACGGTCAGCGCGCCCGCCGCCGGCACCCTGGACGACCTGCGCGTCGAGTCGGGGCAGCGGGTCGGCCGGGGGCAGGTTCTGGCCGTGATCGACGCCCCCGACCTGGAGGCGCGGCGCCGCTCCGCCGAACGCGCGCTCGAACAGGCCGAGAACAGCGGCGGCGGCTCGATCGGCGGCACGTCGGGCTTCACCGCCGTACGAAAGAAAACCGACAAACAGGCCGCGGACGCCTTCCAGGACGCCCGGGAGGCCGCCGGTAAGATCACCGACCCGGCGCTGCGTGAGGTGCTGCTCAAGCAGGTCGACGCGGCCCGCCAGCAGTACGAGGCCGCCTCGGAGGCCGCCGGGTCCGCCCTGCGCTCGGTGCAGCGGGGCGTGGCGTCGCTCGGCGAGGCGGTCAGTTCGCTGTCGGCCGCACAACGGCTGCAGGCCCAGCAGGCGTACGAGCTGGCCGACGCCGCGGTGGAAGCGCTCACGCTGCGCGCGCCGGTGGCCGGGGTGGTGCAGCTGGGGGGCACGTCCAGCGCGAGCACCCCGGCGCTGAGCGACCTGCTGGCTCAGGGTCCGCTGGCGGCCGCCGGGCCCACTTCCACGCTGCCCGGGGTCGACGAGGCGGTGCCGCGCGGGGGTTACGTGGCGGCCGGCACCCCGATCCTGACCGTGGTCGACGTGAGCAAGCTCGGCCTCACTGCCGAGGTCGACGAGACCGACGTGCTGCTGGTCAAGGCCGGGGTCAAGGCGACCGTCGAGCTCGACGCGGCCACGGGCGCGAGCTATCCGGCCACCGTACGGGCCATTGACCTGCTGCCGACGACGTCGAGCCGGGGCGGGGTGTCGTACAAGGTGCGGCTGGATCTGGCCGGCGGGAAGGACGCCGACGGCAAACCGGCCCCCACGCCGCGGCCGGGAATGAGTGCCGTCGTGCGGCTGCAGGTGCGCGAGGCCGACGACGCGGTCACCGTGCCCGCCTCGGCGATCATCAACGTCGACGGCAAGGACACGGTCTGGGCCGTACGGGGTGGCAGCTACCAGCGGGTGCCGGTGACGCTCGGGGTGCAGGGCGAAGACGTCGTACAGGTCACGAACGGGCTGACCGCGGGGGAGCGGATCGCGGTCGCGGGCGCCGACGAGATCCGCCCCGGCGACAAGGCGTCATGACCGCGCCCGCCATCGTCGCCACCGGGATCAGCCGCACGTACGAGCTCGACGGCGTCTCGGTGCCCGCGCTGCGCGGGGTGTCGCTGACCATCGAGCCGGCCGACTACGTGGCCATCGTCGGCACCTCCGGCTCGGGCAAGTCGACCCTGATGCACCTGCTGGGCGGGCTCGACCGGCCCTCCGGCGGCACGCTGCTGATCGGCGGCCGCGACGTGTCGACGCTCAACCCGGCCGAGATGGCCAAGCTGCGCAACGAGACCATCGGCTTCGTCTTCCAGTCCTTCCACCTGCTTTCCCGTACGACGGCCCGCGACAACGTCGCCCTCCCGCTCGTCTACCGCGGGGCCGGGCGGCGCGAACGACGGGAACGCGCGACGGCCATGCTCGAACGCGTCGGCCTCGCGCATCGCCTCGACCACCGGCCCAACCAGATGTCCGGCGGCGAGCAGCAGCGCGTAGCGATCGCCCGGGCCCTGGTCACCGACCCGTCGGTGCTGCTGGCCGACGAGCCCACCGGCAACCTGGACTCCGCGACCGGCCAGTCGGTGCTGGCGCTGCTCGAATCGCTCAACGACGACGGGGTCGCCGTCGTGCTGGTCACCCATGACCGCGAGGTCGCGGCCCGTGCGCAACGGCAGATCGTGATGAAAGACGGCGTGATCGTCCAGTGAGACTTGCGGAGGCCTGGCGCGTCGCCCTCGACGCCCTGCGCGCCAACCGGCTGCGCAGCATGCTGACCATGCTCGGCATCATCATCGGGGTCGCCGCCGTGGTGGCCCTGGTCGGCATCGGCACCGGCACCAAACAGCAGATCGAGCAGCAGGTCGAAGGGCTCGGCTCCAACCTGCTGCTGGTCGTGCCGGGCCGGCTCGAAGCGGGCTCGGCGCCGGCGGCGTCGACGATGAACATGGACGACGCCGACGCGGTGGCGCGAGTCGTGGGTGACCGGGACCGGGTCGCCGTCACGATCGCGTCGGGTGAGACGGTGCGCGCCGGTTCCCGGTCGGCGTTCGCCAGCATGCAAGGAGTGCTCGAGACGACGCCGACGGTCTTCGTGCGCCGACTCGACCGGGGCACCTACCTGACCCGTACGGACGTGAGCACCGGCCGCCGCGTCGCGGTGCTCGGCGCGGGCACGGCGGCCACGCTGTTCGGCGACCGCGACCCGATCGGCCGGCAGGTCACGATCGGCGGCGTCCGGTTCCGGGTGATCGGCACGTTCGAGCGGCTCGGGCAGAGCCTCGGCGTCGACCGCGACAGCGAAGTGCACGTCCCCGTCGCCGCCGCGCAACGCCTGCTCGGCACCGACCGCATCGACGGCCTGGCCATCCGCGCGCCCGACCGGGACCGCATCGACGAACTCTCCACGGCAGTCGTCCGGACCCTGACCGAACGCCACCCGGACACCGACTTCAGCGCCGTCACCCAGGAACAGATCCTCGGCGTGCTCGGCGACATCCTGGGCGTGCTGACCGGGGTGCTGGCCGCGATCGCCGGCATCAGCCTGCTCGTCGGCGGGGTCGGCGTCTCGAACATCATGCTCGTCTCGGTGCGCGAACGAACCAAGGAGATCGGTCTGCGCAAGGCGGTCGGTGCGCGTCCGCGCGACATCGGGGTGCAGTTCCTGCTCGAAGCCGTCCTGCTGACCACCATCGGCGGGGTGCTCGGCATGGCCCTCGGCGTCACCGCGGCGCTGCTGGTCGACCGTTTCTCACCGGTGCCCGCCGCGATCACCTGGTGGTCGCTGGCCCTGGCGTTCGGGGTCTCCGCCGTCGTCGGCATCGTGTTCGGGGTCGTGCCCGCCCAGCGCGCCGGCAAGCTCGACCCCGTCGTCGCGTTGCGCACCGAATGAGGACGCCGCCCGCACCCCTGCTGGTGCTCACCGCCATCGCCTCCGTGCAGGTCGGCAGCTCGATCGCGCGCGGCTTGTTCGACGATTTGAGCGCGGGCGGTGTCACGTTCCTGCGCCTGGCCTTCGCCGCGCTGATCCTGGCCGCCGTGACCCGCCCGGCCGTACGGGGGTGGAGCGCAGCCGCCTGGCGCGCGGCGGCCCTGCTCGGGGTGGCGATGGCCGGAATGAACCTGATCTTCTACCTGTCCCTGCGGACCGTGCCGCTGGGCATGGCCGTGACCGTCGAATTCCTCGGCCCGCTGCTGCTGGCCCTCGTGCAGACCCGCCGCCTGGCCGACCTGCTCTGGGCCGGGCTGGCCGCCGCCGGGGTGCTGCTGCTCGGCCTGGACAGCGGCGGGACGGCCCCGCTGAGCGGGTTGCTGCTGGCGTTCCTGGCCGGGCTGTTCTGGGCCGCCTACATCGTGCTGAGCGCCCGCCTGGGCGCGCTCGTCCCCGGCACCGGCGGGCTGGCCGTCTCGCTGGCCGTGGGCGCGGTGCTCGTGCTGCCCTTCGGCACGGCCGGGGTCACCGGCGTGATCGCCCACCCCGGGCTGCTCGTCGGTGTGGTCGCGGTGGCCGTGTTGTCGTCGGTTCTCTCGTACGGGCTCGAAATGCACGCCCTGCGCCACATCCCCACCCGTGTCTTCGGCATCCTGATGAGCCTGGAACCGGCCGCCGCCGCGCTGGCCGGGCTGCTCATCCTGAACCAGCGGCTGGGCCCGGTCGAGATCGTCGCCCTCGTGCTGGTCACCCTGGCCAGCGCGGGCGTGACCCTGGCCCGCCGGGAACCCCGCGCTCAGGTCTCACCGCAGGCCGCCGAACGTTTGTGAGAAGAGGGAGGGTGGTCGCACGGTGCGCTATCAGCTCCGCGACGAGCAGGGGGCAACCCGCAGCGTCGCGTACCTGATGCTGGCCGCGGCGCCGGTCGTGTTCCTCACCGGCATCGTGCTGCCCGACACGCACCCGGTGCCCTGGGTCGTAGCCATCTCGCTGACCATCGCCTTCATGGCCGTCGGCGGGTTGTTCGCCTGGAAACGCCCCCAATCCGTCCCGCGCGTGTTCTGGCTGCTCGTGCCGTTCGTAGCCGTCGGCACCATCGCCGGGCTCAACCTGGCCTCACACGACGCCAGCGCCGGCTCCCAGCTGTTCTACCTGTGGCCGGTGCTCTACGCGGCCAACTTCCTCAGCCACCGCGTCACCGCCGTGATCCTGGCCCTGGTCTCAGCCGGGCACGCGTCGGTCGCGTTCGAGGTGCGCGGACCGTCGGCCGGGCTGTCCGACTGGGTGTCGGTGACCGTCGCGCTCAGCCTGACCGCCATCGTCGTGGCCTCGCTGCGCAACCGCAACGACCGCCTGCGCGAAGTGCTCGAATCGCAGGCGCTGGCCGACCCGCTCACCGGCGTGTCCAACCGGCGCTCCTTCGACCTCGAACTGGAACGCGCGTTCGCGTCGAACGAACCACTGGCCCTGATGACCATCGACATCGACCACTTCAAGAGCGTCAACGACACGTGGGGTCACGGCGTGGGTGACCGCGCGATCCAGGTCGTGGCTTCCTGCCTCCGTACGGCGGCCCGGCGCGACACCGACGTGGTGGCCCGCCTCGGCGGCGACGAATTCGCCCTGCTCCTGCAAGCCGACCGGCTCAACGCCAGGCGCACCGCCGACGAGGTGCGCGCGGCCGTCGAAGCCGTCGACGACCTGCCCTGCGGGACCCTCGGGCTCAGCATCGGCATCGCGTTGCGGCCCGACCACGCCGCGACGGCCGACGAGCTGCGGATTGCCTCCGACGCCGCGCTCTACGAAGCCAAACAGGGCGGCCGGGGACGCACGGCGATGGCCCACCCGCCGACACCCCGGCACGCGGTCAGCGCGGCTGGATGATCGGCTGCTCGGCGGTGCGCTCGTCCAGGGCGTCCGCCGGCAGCCCGAGGATCGCCTCGCGCGTCCGCGGGTACGGGCCCCAGCCGTCACGAAGCACGTGGATGTAGACGGCCTCCAGGCACACCCCGACCCGGGCCGCCAGATCGGCGTCCTCCGGCCCGCCCAGCCGCACCGCCCGGGCAAAATGGTCGAGGGCCTCCATGTGCCGCCCCTGATCGAAACAGCACCGCCCGGCGTTCTCATGCACCACGCTGCGCAACGTGTCGGGCACATCGGCGCCGATCGCCTTCGCGAACAGGCGGTCGGCCTCCTTGAAATCGCCCCGCAACCGCAGAACGTGGGCCAGCTCGGCCTGCGCGATCACCTCGGACTGCACGTCACCGGCCGACTCGGCATGGGCCAGCGCCAGCCGGCTGGCCGCCGCGGCCATGCCCAGCTCCCCGAGCAGGCGATACACCTCGGCGCGGACGCTCAACAGACCCGCCTTGGCCACGTTGTCGACCTCGTCGGCGAGCGGGCCGTCCAGACGTTCACCCAGCTCACGCAGGGCGTCGCGGTCGTCCACGACCTCCCGCAGGGTGCCACCGTCGAGCCGCCAGCGAATCGCCTCCAGATCGGCCGCGGACAACGCGGGGCGCTCCTGCGCGGCCGCCGGCTCGGGCTGGCGGGCCGCCACATGGTCGTCGGTCTTCGCCCGTACGGCGGGGGGATCGAGCGCTTCCCCCTCAGCCGCCGGCGTGCGGCCCTGGAACAGGTCTGTTACATCCAGATCGATCACTACGCCGTCGGGGGCCGCCGGTTCGGGCTGCGCTGTTCTCCCAGCTCCAGCGGGCTGCTCGCCGGCCCGCTCGCCGGGCTGTTCGCCGGGCTGCTCACCGGGTTGATTGCCGGGCTGTTCGCCGGGTTGATTGCCGGGCTGCTCACCGGGTTGATTGCCGGGCTGCTCACCGGGTTGATTGCCGGGCTGTTCGCCGGGTTGGTTGCCCGGTTGGTCGCCGGCCCGATCGTCGGCCCGCTCGCCGGGTTGGTTGCCCGGTTTCGAGCCGAACCACATGCCGCCGAACTCGGTGTCAGCCGTCCGCTGCGGAGCATCCGCCCCCGAGACGACAAGCCGCCCGATCGGCCGCACATTGTGCAACGTGCCGTCCGAATCCATGTACGGCGCCGCGTGCGCCCCCAACTTGTTCGGATCACCGGGCGCCGCATCATCACGCTCGCCCCCGTCATGCCGCGACTTCTTGACCGGAGGCTCATCAACCGGTCCCCGCTGCACCGGAACACCCGGCACACCGGCCGCGGGCGGACCCAGCGGCAGATCGAACTGCGTGACCCCCGCCGGCTGCTCGGCCGGGCTGACCTGACGCGGAACAGCCGGACTGATCGGACCCGCAACATGCGGAGCCGCCGGACTCTGCGGAGCTGCACCCTCCAGTCCCGCCCGCCTGTGCGAATACGTCTGACTCTGCGGCGCTGCCTGGTCGTGCAGGTCGGCCCCGCTGCGCGGGCCCGCCTGGTCGTGCAGACCCGTCTGGCCGTGCGGGCCCGCCTGGTCGTGCGGGGCCACCTGGTCGTGCGGAGCCGCCTGGCTGTATGGGGCGGCCTGGTGTTGCGAGTCGGTCTGGCTGTACGGGGCCGCCGGGCTGTGGGGGGCCGTCTGGCTGGGCGGGGCCGCCGGGTCGTGCAGGTCCGTCGGGTGCGGGGCCGCCTGGTTGCGCGGGGCGGCTTGAGCCTGCGGGGCGGCTGGGCTCTGCGGTGCGGCCTGGTTGTGCCGGGCGGCCGGGCTGTGCGGGGCAGCCGGGCTGTGCGGCGCGGCCTGGTTGTACATGGCAGCTTGAGCCTGCGGGGCGGCCGGGCTCTGCGGTGCGGCCTGGTTGTACGGGGCGGCTTGAGGCTGCGGGGCAACTGGGCTCTGCGGGGCTGCCTGGTTGTGCCGGGCGGCCGGGCTGTGCGGGGCGGCCGGGCTGTGCGGCGCGGCCTGGTTGTACATGGCAGCTTGAGCCTGCGGGGCGGCTGGGCTCTGCGGTGCGGCCTGGTTGTACGGGGCGGCTTGAGCCTGCGGGGCGGCTGGGCTCTGCGGTGCGGCCTGGTTGTACGGGGCGGCTTGAGCCTGCGGGGCGGCCGGGCTCCCCGGTGCGGCGTGGTTGTGCCGGGCGGCCGGGCTGTGCGGGGCCGCCGGGCTCTGCGGCGCGGCCGGAGCGCGGCTGGCGGCCGGCGCACTCACCGGCGCCGAAGCCAACGAGGTGGGCCGCCCACCATCCTGAGGCGGCGCCCACGGCGAATGCTCCTCGCCGGACCCCGGCTCCTGCGCCCCACGCACCTGCGGCGCGAAGACCCCCGGCCTAGCTCCCACGTCCCGCTGCTGCCCAGGTCCGTACTGCCCGGGGATCGTCTCGCGCCGCTGTTCGAGCCCGTGCTGGCCCGGGATCGTGTCGCGGTGCTGCTCCATTCCGTGTTGGCCTGGGATCGTGTCGCGGTGCTGTTCCGGCCCGTGTTGGCCGGGGATCGTGTCACGCTGCTGTTCTGACCCGTGTTGGCCGGGGGCCGCGTGGCGCTGTTGATCGAGCCCGTGCTGAGCGGGGATCGCGTCGCGGCGCTGGTCGGTGCCTTGCTGACCGGTGGCCGCGTGGCGCTGCTGTTCCGGCGTGTGCTGGGCGGGTGTCGCGTCGCGCTGCAGATCGAACCCGTGCTGGGCGGGTGTCGCGTCGCGTTGCTCGTCGGGGCCTCGCTGGGCGAGACCCTCGTTGCGTTGCTGCTCCGGTGGGTGTTGGCCCGGGATCGCGTGGCGCTGTTGATCGAGCCCGTGCTGAGCGGAGATGGCGTCGCGGTGCTGCTCCGGCCGGTGCGGGGCCGGACCCGCGTTGCGCTGCGCGTGTTGGCCGGGGAGCGCGACGCGGTGCTGATCGGGCCCGTGCTGCCCGGGGATCATGTCGCGCTGCTGCTCCGGCCCGTGCTGGGCGGGGATCGCGTCGCGGTGTTGCTCGGGTTGTGCCTGCGGTCCGGGCCGGGGCTCGTCCCCGCCCTGCCCGCCCGGCCGCTGACCCGGCGTGAACGGGCTCAGCCCGCGCCTGTCGGACCCCTGCCGCCCGGCTTCGTGCTGGCCGGCTTCGTGCTGTCCCGGCGCATGGTGCACGACGCCGTGGTGGTCGGGCCTGTGCGAACCCGTCCCCGGCCGGTCCTCGGCGGGCTGACCCGGGTCCGCGGGCTCCCACCCGCTCCGGTGGGGCATCGGCTGGTCGGGCGCACTTGTCTCCCGGCCCTGCCGGCCCGCGGCGTGCCGCTCCAGAAGCTGCTCGACTGCCGCCCGCTCCTGCGATCCCGGCCGCCCGCCCTCGTGCTGAGCCGCGGCGCTCTGGTCAGCGCCGCGGCCATCTTCGTCGTGCGCCCAGACCTGCTGTTCGTGAAGGGATTCGGTCGGGTTGCGGCGGTCGTGGGTCTGCTGGTCAGGCGTGCGCCGGCCGGCGAAGGGCTCGTTCGGGTCGCGCCGATCCTGCGACGGCTGAGACGGGTCGCGATAGTCCTGTGTCGGCGAGCTGGCGACCTGCGGGTCCTGTGCCCGCGAGCTGGTGACCCGCGGGTCCTGTGTCCGCGAACTGGTCACCTGCGGGTCCTGTGCCAGTTGGCTGCGGTCGTACTGGTCCTGTGCCCGCTGGCCGGTGACCTGCGGGTCCTGTGTCCGCCGGCCGGGGTCGTGCTGGTCCTGCGCCCGTCGGCGGGGGGCCTGCTGGTCCGGGACCTGCAAGCCGGGCGTCTGCTCGCTCGGAGCCGACCAACCGCGCGCTTGCTCGGCCGGGAACTGCGGGCCGGACGCGTGGCCAGGACCGTATTGCCCGGGGGCCTGTCGATCGGACGCAGGCCGGTCCTGTTTCTGCTGTTCGAAGCCGGGCTGATCAGGCTCATGCCACCCGGCGCCACGTTCCTCAGGGGCCGCTTCACTGGGGAACGGCTGCGTCGGGACGGGCTGACCCGAGGCCGGCTGGTGCGGGAACGGCTGCGCCGAGGCCGGCTGCTGCAGGAACGGCTGACCCGAGGCCGGCTGGTGCGGGAACGGCTGCGCCGGGAAGGGCTGCTCCGGGAACGGTCGACCCGGGGACGGCTGGCCCGGGGACGGCTGACCGGATGGGTACTGACTGGGGTTGTGCTGGCCCGGAGCGTGCTGGCCCTGGTTGTGGTGACCCGGCGAATGCTGACCTGGGCTGTGCTGACCCGGGGCGTGCTGGCCGGGGGTGTGCGCTCCCGGGGCGTACGGGTCGGTGGTTTCGTGTCGGTCGGGACGCGGGCGACCTTGGGTCTGCTGACGCGCCTCGGGCGGGGCGGAGGGCTGCTGGGCCTGGGCCGGGTCCTGCTTGTCGGAACCGTGGCCGAACAGCTTGTCGACCGCGCGGCGGAAGAAGTCGCCGCCGGTCTTGTGCTGGGAGGCGTGCTCCTCGAGGGCCGGCTGTGGGGCGGGGCCGCGCTGCACCGGGACGGACGGGGCGGAAGCCTGCTGGTCGTCGGGCCACTGGTTGCCGTGGTCGGGCGTCGGGGAAGCCGTACGACGGTCCTGGCCGGGAACGGCCGGCTCGTCGTCAGTGGGCCTGCCCTGGAAGCCAGCGGGTTCGCCGGGCACCACCGACGGGCGCGGGGCGGCGGGACCCGAGGCGGCGGGCGAAACCGGCGGAGCGAACGACCCGCCGTGCTGAGCCGGTGGCTGCGGCACGGCGCGCGGGGCCGCCGGAGTGACCGGGGCCGACGCGGGCGGGGCCGGTGCCTGCGGCGCCGCGGAAGCAGCCTGTGGTGGAACGGCATAGCCCTGTGGCCCGGCCGGGGACTGTTGTGAACCATGGGCGGCCGGACCCGGCTGGGCAAGCTGCTGCTCGGCGGTGCCGGGACGCGACTCCCCATGTTCGGGGGCGACTCCGTGCTGGTCGGCGGCTGCGGGCGCAAGCGGGGCGCCCGGAGTGGGAACGTACCCGGGTGGCAGGGGAGCGCCCTGACGCGGCGGCACCTGAGCACCCGGGACCGGACCGGCGGCGGCCGGAACCGAAGCCGGCGGGACGGTGGGCTGAGCCGGCGCACCCTGCACCGGAGCCGGCCCGTGAGCGGCCGGGGGTGTAACGGCACCGGGATACGGGGGAGCGGCCGGCGACACCGGACGGCCGAAACCGCCGCTGGGCAGCGCGGCGGGGGGCGCCTCGTCAGCGACCATCGACCACGGGTCTTCGCCCTCGGAGAGGAAGACGTGGGCTGTCCGTGGGCTGCGCCGCGAGCGCGGCATCTCGAGCCGCGGATCGGTCTCGGCCAGCGACGGATCGCCCGGACCCTGCGGCCGCGCTCCGGGCGGCACAACCCCGCGTCCCTGCTGCGGAACACCGCCACGACCATCGACCGGGGTGTATCCGCGGCCATCGCCGGGCGTCGAGCCGTGGCTGTCGTCGGGGACCGGGCCGCGCCCGCTGCTCGGATTGCCACTGCGACCGTCGGCCGGAACTGGCCCGCGCCGGTCGATCGGGGTTTGGCCCCGGCCGTCAGCCGGAAGCGGGCCGTGACCGACGGCGGAAGCGCCACTGCGGCTGTCGGCCGGCACCGGGCCGCGGTCGTCGGCTTGAATCGGGCCGTGCCCGTCGGCCGGTTGAAGGTTGCGCCCGTCGACCGGCACCGCGCCGCGCCCGTCCGCCGGCGCCGGGCCACGGCCCTGCGCGGGCTGGCTCGGGACCGGCGGCGGCACGGAGACCCGCCCCGGCGGCTGGGTCATCGGACCGCGACCGGCGCCCTGCTCCGGCACCCCCTGGCCGGGAACGCCCTGCTCCGGACGCTGCGGCGGCGGCACGGCAGCGGCAGCGCGGGCAGCCGGGGCCGCGGCCGGGGTCTGGGCCGGCGGCGGCGACGCAGCCGGCGGCCGGCTCACCGGGTTGGCAGGCACCGGGGGAGGGCTGACCACCCGGGCGGCCGGGGTCGGCGCATGCGTGCCGACGACCCGGGGTGCCGCCGGCGGTTCCGCCTTCTTGACCACGCGTGGTGCGGGCGGCGGCTCCTCCTTGCCGATGACCCGGGGCGCGGCGGGCGGGGTGGCCTTGCTGACCACACGCGGGGCTTCCGGCTGCTCCTGGACCCAGGCCTGCTCGTCCTCCTCCGTGGTCCAGCCCTGGCCGCCCACCGGCACCACGTCGGCCCAGGCGGGGCGGTGACGACGGTCGTCGACGATTTCGCCTTCGATGGTGCGCGGGCGGCGATCGTCGAGGATCTCGCCCTCGATCGTGCGTGGCGCCTCCTCGCGGGGCGGGGCCCAGCCCCGGCGGTCGTCGGCTTCGGCGGGCCACGGGCGGCGCTCGTCGTAGTCGGGTTCGCGGCGCCGGTCGGGCCGCTCCTCGTAGTCGCGGTGACGACGCCGCTCGTCGTAGTCGTACTCGCGGCGCGGGTCGGGGCGTCGCCGATCGCGTGCGTCCGCCGGCTCGAAGGGCTGTTCGTCCCAGATCATCGCGGCGCGTTCGCCCGAGCGGCGCACACCCTCGTCGGGGTGTGGCCGGCGGCGGCGCTCGTCGTACTCGTACGCCTCGTCGCGGCGGCGCGGGGCATCGGGGCGACGGTAGAGATCGTGGCGGTCGTCCTGCGGCCGGGCCTCGGGCACGCGGGCCCGCCCGGCGGAGGCGGCGGGCCGCTCGTCCTCGGGTCGCCGCGGCCGCGAAGAAGGCTGCGAGCGAGGCGGCTGGGAGGGCTGCGAGCGAGGCGGCTGGGAGGGCTGCGAGCGAGGCGGCTGAGAAGGCTGCGAGCGAGACGGCTGGGAGGGCTGCGAGCGAGGCGGCTGAGAAGGCTGCGAGCGCGGCGGCTGCGAGCGCGGCGCCTGCGCAGGCTGGGAGGGCTGCGAGCGCCGCCACCGCCCGGCGGGCCGCCCCTCGTCGTCGCTGCGGCTGACGGTCTTGACGCCCGGGTTCGGCCCGTGCCCGTACGCCTCGAGGTCGCGGTGATCGTACGGCTCGTCGATGTCGTCGTGCAGGTCGTAACGGTCGTCGCGCCGCGTGTACGTCGTGTCGGGCGCGTCGAAGTCGGCTCCCAGTTCGGGCCGGTTGAAGTCGACGTCGTCCAGGTCGTCGCCGGCCAGGTTGGGCTGGGACGTGTCGATCGGCACGAAGTCGGGGTCGTCGAGCCAGCTCGGCCGTTCCGAGTCGAACGCGCCCTGCGGCTTGCGCGGCGCCCCGCCGCCGGAGTTGCCCGTGGCCCGGCGCTGACGGCGCGCGGCGAGCTCGTCGACCTGGCCGCGCCGGGTCGGGATCACCGGATCCGGGGTGTCGCGACGCTCGTACGGGCGCTCCTGCACGACCGCGGCGTTGGGAACGATGGAATACTCGGAGTACTCCTCTTCCCAGTATTCGTCGTCCTCGAAGCTCATGCCGCGGCTCCCGGAGCGTGCGCACGACGGCAGGGGAGGTGCCTTTCACCCCATCGCCGCATGCCTCGCCCCCCGTTCGTCACGCGTGCCCGGTTGATCCCCTCCCACGCGGTGGATGTGGAAGGTTAACCACGGATTTGCGAGCCGCGCCACCACCCCCGGAGCGCTTCCCGCGGCATCGCCGCCGGGTCGGGACCGCGCGGCGGCCCCGGCTCGTCGCTCCGCCGGGCTTGTTTCCTCGGCGGAGAGTACGCGTGGCCCTGGCGAACGGTTCAAACACTGTCGGCTGATCTACAGATCGTTCGATGCCCGGGACAAGCCGTCACCGGCCGTCGCGACCCGAACTTAAGCAAGTCTTAAACCCGTTCTGACGATACGGACGGGTAACCGAGGGCACTCGTACGGGCGAGGCAGTGGCGAAGCACACGCTGCCGAGAAACGGATCAAGGTACCGAGCGGTGTCACGGTAGATGAGCACCCCGAACACATCGAGACTTTCAACTCCCCGGCCGGCGGCCGCCGCCCCCGTTCCAGATGGCCGCCACCGCGCACACTCAACGCGAACGCTCACATCGTCCTGCCCCCCCATGCCGGTGTGAGGTCGTGCCGCGCGGTTGAGCCGGGACGAGGCGGCGGCGGGGTAGCCCCCCGCCGCCGTTCTTGTCGCAGCGCTTTTGTCACACCGGGGCGGTAGCTTTCTCCCGTGAGTAGCTTCGAAGCAGATCCCGAGGTCGGCTTGACCGCGCCGGCCGCCATGGAGTTGCTTGAGGGCGCCCCGGTCGCGCTGGGTGGCCCTCGCGGCTTCGCCGTCACCCGCACGCTGCCCAACCGCCAGCGGCGCATGGTGGGCGCGTGGTGCTTCCTAGATGCGTACGGGCCTCATGATCTTGACGGTTCCGACGGCATGCGGGTCGGTCCGCATCCGCACACCGGGCTGCAGACGGTGACGTGGCTGCTCGCGGGCGAGGTTCTGCATCGCGACAGCCTGGGCAGCCTGCAGGTGATCCGCCCGGGCCAGCTCAACATCATGACCGCCGGCCGCGGCATCTCCCACTCCGAGGAGACACCCGTCGAGCACACCCCTGTCCTGCACGGCGTCCAGCTGTGGGTCGCGTTGCCGCACGCCGCGCGTGACGTGCCGCCCGAGTTCGCCCACCACGCCGACCTGCCCGTCGTCACCGCGGGCGGCCTCACCACCACGGTCCTGATCGGCAGCTTCGCCGGCGTCACGTCTCCCGCGCGCAGCCACACACCCCTGGTCGGGGCCGAGCTCGCCCTCACCCGGGGCGCCGAGTCCACATTGTCCCTGAGACCCGACTTCGAGTACGCCGTGCTGGCGCTCGACGGTGCCCCGACGGTCGACGACGCGACGCTGAAACCCGGGCCGCTGCTCTATCTGGGCTCCAGCCGGGCGGAGGTTCGCGTCGCCACCGAGTCCCCGGCCCGCCTGCTGCTGCTCGGCGGCGAGCCGTTCGAGGAACGCATCGTCATGTGGTGGAACTTCGTCGGCCGCGATCATGACGAGATCGTCCAGATGCGAGCCGACTGGTCCGACCACACTCCGCGCTTCGGCGAGGTCCGGGGCTATGACGGCCCACCCCTGCCGGCGCCCCCGATGCCGATCTCCCGCCTGGTCCCCAGGGGCCGCGTTCGCTGAACCGGGTGCCGGGTTTCGCGCACGGCGCACGCGGTGTGCGTCGTACGGGCCAATCGGGTTGACGGTGCTGGTCCTCGGGCGGATGGTCGAGTGGTACGGCCATGTCGTGCCGTTCGCAGGGAGCATCAGTGGACTTCTGGGACGTAGCGAAGCTCGCCCTCATCGTGGCCACGCCGACGCTGCTCGGCGCGCTCGTTATCTACGCGCCGAAGTGGTGCGGCGCCGTCGCCGACCGCTGGGAGGCGGCAAGACCCCGACCGCCGGCGCCGTACGGTCCGCCGATCGAACAACTCGCCGCCGACCTGCGCCGCCTGCTGCGGTTGCACAGCGAGCTGACCGCCTCGGCCCACCTGGCCATGCGGGCGCACCGGCTGTGGGCGGTCGAGGCCGCCATCGGCACCCGCGCCGTCGAGGCCGCCCGCGCCTTGGGCCTGCCGCATCCCGAGCCCGGCCGGCACGACACCCTGACCCGCCGCCAGCTTCACGACCTGCTGATGCGCCTGGCCGCCGCGGGCCTGGTCCTCCCGGCCAAGGTGGGCCCGTTCACTTCCGACGGCCGCATCTGAGGGCCGCCCGGCACGAAAGGCGACGAGCGCCGGCTTAAGGGAGACTGGGGGTGTGGTGACGCCCCGGATCGCGATCGCCGGCGCCGGCATCGGCGGCTTGACGCTGGCCCATGCCCTGCGCCGCCGCGGCTTCGACTGCGTGCTGTTCGAACGCGACCGGCACGCGCAGGACACGGACGGCTATCGGCTGCACCTCACCGAGGAGGCGTTCACCGCCCTGGCCGAGGTGCTCCCGGAATCGTCGCTGCGTGCGCTGCGTGAGTGCGGGTCCGGCAACGACGCGTTCCGTCAGTTCGCCGTCCTCGACCATCGCGGCCACACCCGCCTTCGCCTGCCCGTCCGCCACTCCGGGGACATCCTGATGATCGGCCGGCGTCCGTTACGGACCGTGCTCGCCCGCGGCCTCGAGCACACCGTCCGCTGGGGAACTCCGGTCACCGGCTTCACGTCCTCGCCGACCGGCGTCCGGCTCGACGACGGCACCGAGGCCGACCTGCTGGTGGCGGCCGACGGCACTCATTCCCGCACCGCCCGGCACCTGCTGGGCCGCCCGGCCGCGCGCCCCGCCGGCGTCGCCGCGATCGCCGGCCGCTCACCGTTGCCGCAGCGCATCCCGGCCGACCTGCGTCACGGCCTCGCCTTCATGATCGGCCCGTACGGTGTCGGTGCCTTCCTCAGCCTGCACGACCGGTCCGGCGACGACCGCGGCCGGCCCCACGAGGACCACGCCCGGCGCGTCGATGACGCCGCGGCCGAAGCCCCGTACGTGGTCTGGTCGCTCGCCGCGGCCGAAGCCGGGGGCACTGACCTGATCGCGTCGGCGCACCGGCTGGCGGCAGGCTGGACCGCCGACTTCCACACCTTGATCGACAACGCCGAGCCCGGCAGCGTGGCGGCCTTCCCGTTCCACTTCCCGGCGGCCCTCGAACCGTGGCCGCCGGGCCGGGTCACGCTGCTCGGCGACGCCGTTCATCCCATGCCACCCACCGCCGGCGCCGGGGCGAGCACCGCGATCCTCGACGCCGTCCACCTCGCCGACGACCTCGCCACCCACCCGATCGACCGGGCACTCATGATCTACCAGGCGAGACTTCTCTCGTACGCACCCCGGGCGGTCAACGAGGCGCGCCCGCCGCTGCGCTGGCAGAGACGCCTGGCCAACCCTTTCCCGTACGCGGTGGCGACACAGGTGCTGCTGCCGTCGGCGAACGCGGTGCTCGGGCTGGGGCGGCGGCTCAGGACACGAACCGGCTCGACCCGAGGATCTTCGTGATCGTCACCTCGATGGCCACCCGCGCCGGGTTGGGCCGCGGCTGGCGGTAGCGGGCGGCGTAGCGCTTCTCGGCCTCGGCCACCGCCTCCGGCTCGTCCCGTACGACGGCCAGCCCTTCCACGGTCGTCCACCGCGGCCCGTCGACCTGGCAGATCGCCACCCGTACCTGCCCGTTACGCACATGCCGCACATGCGCCGACGTGGCCGACGAGATCACCCGGGCCAGCCCGCCCGCCGGATCCAGCGTCGCCCCTACCGCCACCACATGCGGCGACCCGTCAGCCCGCAACGTCGTGAACGTGCAGAGGTGCCGTTCCGTCCAGAACTCGGACAACTCAGCATTGGCAATGTCCACCCGGCCGCTCATCGCCGCCTCACCTCCGACGCACCCATCCGCCCATCATGCGCGCAGTGATCATCCGCTCCCGAACCGGGGCCGGACCAGCCTGCGTCCGGGTTGTCGCCGACACGACCACGAGCGTGTCCAGCAGGTCGGCGGCGCGGCCCAGGTAGGGCGAGGGCGGCTTACGCGAGCCGCTCCAGCAGGTGGAGCGCTGGGCCTGCCGGCAAGACCGGCCCGGTCAAGCCGGGACGCCCGCGCACCGTATGCGCCGTTCGGGTCGTCCGGCCTGCCGAGCAAACAGGTACGAGTAAGCGAAGGCAACAATCACTGGCCGGGAGCAGGCACCGAGGAGGCGGTCAGTTCGGGACGATGGCCGGGTGGCTCGACGCCGCGGTTGGCAGGTGGCGCAGGGCGCGCACCACCGGCAGCGTCAGCAGCAGGCCCAGAACGGGGACCAGGAACGCCCACCGCAGCCCGATCGGTTCGGACAGGGCTCCGATCACCACCGCGCCCAGCAGCGCCCCGGCGTAGTTGAACAGGTTGACCCGGGCCAGCACCGCGTCGCTGTGGCCGGGGGTGGCTTCGCCGGCGGCGCTGAAGGCCAGCGGGATCAGCAGGCCCACGCCCAGGCCGGTCAGGGCGAACCCGGTGATCGCCGCCCCGATGGTCGGCACGACCGTGACCAGGGCGCATCCGAAGGCGCAGACCAGCAGCGCCCCGGTCACGGCCACGGTGCGGCCGATGCGGGGCACCAGGTGGTCGCCGGCCAGGCGGGACAGCAGCACCGTGGCCTGGTAGGCGGCGTAGCCGAGGGGGACCACGGCGGCCGGGGCGGCCAGCGAGTCGTCCAGGTAGATGGAGCTCCACGTGCTGACCGCGGAGTCGGCCAGGAAACCGGTGAGGACGAACGCGCCGCAGATCCAGATGATGGGGCGGGTGCGTTCGGCGGGACGTTCCACGCCTTCGAGGACGGTGCGCGCGGGTTCCAGGAAACGCCAGGCCGACACGACGTAGAGGAGAGCGAAGAGCGCGGCCACCCCGACCGCCACCGAGGCGCCGGCCCCGCCGGCCGCGAACGCGGACATCAGCAGGGCCGCGGCGATGGCGGCGGCCGTGTACGCCGCGAACAGCCGGTTGAGCACGCTGCGGCCCAGCCTGGCCTGCACCAGGACGCCCTGCATGGTGAGGCTGGCGTCGACCGCGCCCAGCCCCACCCCGTACAGGATGAGCACCGCCGTGAAAAGCACGACCGGGGTCCGTACGGTGGTCAGGCCCAGCCCCACGGCCACCGTGAGCAGACCGCCGGCCAGGGCGTAGCGGCTGCCCAGGCGGGCCGCCACCCGGTCGGCCAGCACGGAGCCGCCGGCCGCGGCCACGCAGACCAGCAGCAGGATCACCGAGACGAACGTGTCGTCGACGCCTTGGCGTTCTTTGAGCTGCGGCAACGCCGTCACCAGGGCGGCGTAGCCGAGGCCCTGGGCCGCGTAGCCGCCGGCGATGAAGAACGCCCGCCGTCCACCGGTCATCGGGACAGGATGGTGTACCCGGCCTCCCGCGGCAAGATCAGGCGGGTTGCACGGCTTCCAGGGCGGCCACGGCGGCTCCCCGGGCGCCCGCCATGTCGAGGTCGGCGACCAGGGCGAACGTGGCCGCGGCGGACTGCTCGGCGCGCAGCTGGGTGTTGTCCCGGACCGTGTTGAGGAACCACTGCCGGAACTTGGGTGCGGCCTCCACGACCCCGCCACCCAGCAGGTACGCGTCGGGGTCGGTGAAGTTGGCCGCGATGGTGAACAGCTTGCCGATCGCCTTGGCCTGCTGCTCGAAGACCGCCAGGGCCAGCGGGTCCTCCTTCTCGGCGTACGAGCGCAGCTGCTTGGCCGCCTGCGGCAGGGGCAGGGCCGCCAGTGGGTGGTCGGGGAAGCGGGTCAGCCAGTACGGCAGCAGGTTCTTCTTGATGCCGGTGAGCGAGGCGATGCTCTCCACGTCACCCGCGAAGCCGCAGTTGCATTCGGGGACGGGCTGGCCCACTTCGAGCACGCCGTGCAGCGGGATCTGCACGTGGCCGAGTTCGCCCGCCATGCCCGCCGCGCCGCTGACCACGCGCCCGTCGACGACCACGCCGCCGCCCAGGCCGGTGCCGACGATCGCGGCGGCCGACGACTTGGTCATCGCCTCGGCGCCGAAGAGCCGGTGGTGCGCGTAGAGGGCGGCGGCGTTGGCGTCGTTGAGGTAGAAGACGGGCAGGCCGATCCGCGCCTCGAGCGCGCTGCGGATGTCGAAGCCGTGCCACGAGACCATGCTGAAGTTGGTCGCGCCCTTGGACGAGATGACGCCGGTCGCGCTGGCCGGGCCGGGCGTGTCGAGCCCGACCGCGCGTACGAGGGTCAGCGGCGTGCGGGTCAGGTCGAGGATGTTGTGGAAGGCCGCCGCGAGCTGCTCGATCGCCGACTCCGGGCCCTCGGTGACCAGGCTGGGGTTTTCGACCAGGTTGTCGACCAGATATCGACCGGTCGCGTCCAGGACGGTGGCGTTGTTGCAGGTGCCGCCGTTGTCGAGCCCGACAACGACCCAGGAGGCGGGGGTGCGTACCGATTCAGCCTGATCCACAGGCTTGAGCGTACGTCCGAGTTCGTCCCCGCGGTACGGGTGCGGGCGGATTGCGGCTCCGTTAGTCATGGTTGCAGGAGCACACACGGACCCCGTACGGGTCGAAGGGTCGGGCATGACGACCCGACGCACGCTCCTCGCCGCCGCCGGTGCCGCCACTGTCGCCGCCATCGCCGTCGCGGCTCCGGCCGAGGCTGCCACCGCCCCGCTCGCCGCCGCTTCCCTGGTCAGCGACGACCCGATCGCGCACCTCGTCCGCCGGGCCACGTTCGGTCCCACCCCGGAGCTGCTGGCCGAGGCCCGTACGCTCGGCGCCTCCGCCTGGCTGGACCGCCAGCTCGACCCGGCCAGGATCAGCGACCCGGTCTGCGACGAGCTGATGAGCCGGCTGCCGCTGGCCGGTGCGAGCATTCCCGCCGTACGGGGAAGGATCGCCAAGAACTCGTACGACGGTTTCAAGCAGCTGGGCCGGGCCGCCGTGGCCCGCGCCGCGTGGAGCAACCGGCAGCTGTTCGAAATGACCGTCGCGTTCTTCGCCAACCACCTGCACGTGGCCGCGCCGTCGAGCCAGACCTGGGACAGCCGTTCCGACTACGACGCCCAGGTCATCCGCAAGCACGCGTTCGGTCGTTTCGCCGACATGCTCAAGGCGTCGATGAAGCACCCGGCGATGCTCAGCTACCTCGACAACCGCTCGTCGACCAAGTCGCGTCCCAACGAGAACTACGCGCGCGAGCTGATGGAGCTGCACACCGTCGGGCTGGTCTACTCCGAGGCCGACGTCTACGCCGGCGCGCGCCTGCTCACCGGTCTCACCGTCAACAAGACCAACGGCCTTTTCCTGTACGACCCCAAGCTGCACATGACCGGCGAGGTGTCGATCCTCGGCTTCAAGCACGCCAACGCCACCGCCGCGGCCGGGGAGTCGGCCGCCATGGCGTTCGCCGACCACCTGGCCATGCACCCGGCGACCGCGCAGCGTCTGGCCACCAAGCTGTGCCAGCGGTTCGTGGCCGACGTCGCGCCGGCCTCACTGGTCACCAAGCTCGCGAAGGTCTACCTGGACCACAAGACGGCCATCAAGCCGGTGCTCAAGGCCCTGTTCACCTCGCCCGAGTTCGCGGCCGCGATCGGTCAGAAGACCCGTACGCCCCTGGAGGACCTGACCGCCACGATCCGGACGCTCGGGCTGGGACCGGAGAAGTCGGGCCTGCAGCTGCTCGACGCGCTCTACAACGGCCTGGTCTACGCGGGCAACGCGCCGTTCCGGTGGGCCCCGCCGAACGGCTACCCCGACGTGGCCGCGGCCTGGGCGTCGCCGTCCGGTTTCCTGATGCGCTGCAACAACCACCTGAACCTGGCCGCGGGCTGGTACCCGAGCTGGTTCACCCGTCCCGCCGACATGCTGAAGTCGCTGGTTCCGACGCTGCCGGGCAGCTACGGGGCGCTGGTCGACGCTTTGGCCGTACGGCTGATCGGGGCCAAGTTGCCGGCCTCGCACACGGCCGCCGTGCTCAGTGTCGCGGGCAAGCTGCCGACCAGTCCTCTGACCGCATCCGACAAGTCGCTCGCCGGCCACGCGCCGTACCTGATCGCGCTGGTCCTCGACGCGCCCTCGTTCCAGGTGAGGTGACCATCATGTTCGACTGCGGAGAGGCGACCCTGTCGCGCCGGGGCCTGCTCGGCGCGGCCACCCTGGCCGGTCTGGCCGGTGCGGGCGTGTCGACCCAGCTCGCGTACGCGGCCCCGGGTTACACCGGCGACACGCTCGTGGTGCTCTCGTTGCACGGCGGCTTCGACGGGCTGTCGGCGCTGGCCCCGATCGGCGACCCCGACTACTACAAGGCGCGCCCCACCATCGGCGTGCCCAAGGCGCAGGTCATCGCCGGGGACGGCACGTTCGGCCTGCACCCGGCGCTGGCCCCGCTGCTGCCGCTGTGGCAGAGCGGGCAGCTCGCCGGCGTGCACGCGGTGGGCCAGCCCAACCCGACCCGTTCCCACTTCGCCGCCATGGAGGCCATGGAGAACGCGGCCCCCGGCACCTCGATCCGCAGCGGCTGGCTGGAGCGCATGCTCGGCGCGTCCGGTGCCGCGGGCGCCCTGGCCGGGGTGTCGGTCGGCCACGCCATGCCCAACCGCCTGTTCGCCGGGCCCACCCCGGCGGTGTCGATGGCCGCGGTCGACAAGTTCACGCTGGCCGGCGACTCGGCCAAACGTCCCGTGGCGGCGGCGCTGCGGGCCATGTACGCCGACGCGCCCCAGCTGCTGTCGGCTCCCGCCCTGGCCGCCGACGGCGCGCTGACCGCGACCGCGGGTGTGCGCGCGACCCCGTACACGCCCGCCGCGACCTACCCGGCCACCGAGCTGGGCAACGCCCTGCGCGACGTGGCCCGGCTGATCAAAGCCGGCGTGGGCCTGGCCACGGCCGCGGTCGACTGCGGCGACTGGGACATGCACGAGGGTCTGGGCACGGCGGCCAAGGGCCAGCGCATGTACGACAACCTGACCGACCTGGCCACGGCCCTGGCGGCGTTCGCGGCCGACCTCGGACCCGAGGGCATGAAGTCGGTGACGCTGCTGACGATCAGCGAGTTCGGCCGGCGCGTCCAGGAGAACGGTTCCCGCGGCGCCGACCACGGGCACGGCAACGCGATGCTGCTGCTCGGCGGCGGGGTCAAAGGCGGCCGGGTGTACGCCAAGTGGCCCGGGCTGGCCCCGGCCGCGCTCGTGGCGGGTGACCTCGCCGCCACCACCGACTACCGGGCTGTGATCGGTGAGATCCTGCAGAAGCGCTGCGGCTTCGGCTCGTTGTCGCAGGTCTTCCCGTCGGTCCCGCCTTCGACGTTCGGCCTCGTGTCGGCGCGCTGACACCATCCGTTGAACGAGCGTTAACCCACCTGGGAGGTACTGAAGTCTCAACTGCGTCCCTCTATGGTGGCCGTGATGGAACCAGCAACTGGACATGTCGTCCTCGACGCCGCCGTCGACGAAGGCTTCGCCTCCCTGCGGATGCAGGCCCGGCCCCGCGCCGAGCGGTACGAGGTGGGCCGGTCGCTGCGCGAACGCGCACACCGCTCGGACATGGCCCACTGGGCGGTTCCCGACGGCCGGGTCGACCCGGTCACCCAGATCATGCACGCCAACCTGGGCCGCCAGGCCTGGCTCGTGCCCGTCCGCGTCGGCCGGATGATCCAATCCCCGTACGCGTACCTGCGCGGCTCGGCCAACGTGATGGCCGACGACTTCGCCTCCCTGCCCGCCACCGGCATCACCCCCGTCATCTGCGGCGACGCCCACCTGGGCAACTTCGGCTTCTACGCCTCACCCGAACGCGAGCTCGTGTTCGACCTCAACGACTTCGACGAGGCCCACCCCGGCGCCTGGGAATGGGACCTGCGCCGGCTCGTGACCAGCGTGTACGTGGCCGGCCGGCAGAACGGCTTCAAGGAGAGCGCCTGCGCCGAAGCCGTGCACCACTGCGTCGAGGAATACCAGGACCAGATCGGGCACCTGGCCGAACTGCCGCTGCTGGCCCGCTCGTTCGACCAGATGGACGTGGACCGCCTCCGCTCCGCGGCCACCCGGGCCAGCTTCCGCGCCGAGATCGACCGCGCCGCCCGCCGCGCCCGCCGCCGCACCAGCGACCGCGCGCTACCCCGGTTCACCGAACGCCGCGACGGCACAGCCAAGCTCGTCGAGGAACCACCGCTGATCACCCGGCCCAGCGAGCTGGAAGCCGAACAGCTGGCCGAAGCCCTGGACGGCTACCTGAACACGCTGCCACCCCACTGGGCCCGCATCCTGGCCGGCTACCGCATCGTCGACATCGCCCACAAAGTCGTCGGCGTCGGCTCCGTCGGCCTGCGCGCCTACGTGGCCCTGTGCGAAGGCAGCAGCCCCTCCGACGTGGTCTTCCTGCAACTCAAACAGGCCCGCCGCTCAGTGATCGCCCACCACCAGCACGGCGACGCCGCCTGGCACCGCCACCAAGGCCAACGGGTGGTCGAATACCAGCAGGCCCTGCAGACGGTCTCCGACCCGTTGCTGGGCTGGGCCACCGTGGGCGACCAGCAGTTCTACGTACGGCAGTTCCGCGACATGAAAGGCGCCATCGTCGTCGAGGACATCGACGCCCGCGCCCTGGCCGACTACGCCGGCATCTGCGGTTACCTGCTGGCCAAATCCCACGCCCGCACCAGCGGAGCCTCGATGATCTCCGGCTACATCGGCAGCAGCGACAAGATGGCCGACGCATTGTGCCGTTTCGCCCGCTCCTACGCCGACCAGGTGGAGAGCGACCACGCGGCGTTGGTCGCGGCCGTACGCCAGGGAATTCTGCCGGCCGAACTTGCCTGAGGCTCGGCCGGCCTGACCAGGCCTCGTGAGGCTGCCGCCGTCGCCCGTCGCCCGTCGCCCGTCGCCCGTCGCTCGCCGCTCGTCGCCCGATGCCCGCTGCCCGCTGCCCGCTGCCCGTTGGCCGCCGCCCGCCGCCTGCCGCTGCCCACCGCGAGATTCTCAGCCCTTCCCACAGGTGCCATTGCCTTTGTCGCCGCTCGCCCCTCGATGCCCGTTCTCAGCAACCCAGACCTGTCGGCCTCTGCTTAAGTCCGTTCCGAACTCCGCCTTCGACCCATGCCCGACTCGATCCCGCGCAGCGGCTCAATTTCCCCGATCTGACCGCAACCACCGAATGGCGAGTTGCAGCTAGCCGCAGGCCCGAAGCGGCCGCAAGTGGTCACCGCAACCGAAGTCATACGGCAACCAAAGTCATCATTGAAGCCCGCCAAGCAAATGTGAGCCGCCGAAGCGTCACCCAGGAAACCGGCCTGATCCGCCGAATGATGAGTTCGCGGATTCGGGCGTGGAAAGCAGGCGCCGAAGGCCGGTGCCGGAACCGGCTGCGTTCACGCAGGATCAGCAGGTTCGGCTGCGCGCGGAGTTTTCGGGCCCCCCGCGGTCACGGTCGGCAACAGCCGTCAGTCCTTGGTCGTCCGGCGGCGGCGAGCGGTGCGGTGCGGCCGGTCCTGGGTTCTCGCAAGCCCCACCCTGACGGTTCGTAAAGAGTCGTTACATCTTATAGACACATGTAGATATCGACGATCTTCTTCAGTAGGTTCGGTGGTGCCGTCCGCGGCCGGGGGGCCGCCGATGGGCTGAAGGGGGAATTGATGCGAAGAAGCATCGCGACCGTCTCTGTCGCCGTTCTGGGGCTTGCTCTGATGGCTCCGGGGGCCGCTCAGGCCGAACCGAAACCGGCGCCCACCGAGTTGAGCCCGGCCGATCAGGCCTCGCTCGCCGCGGGTGTCGGGATCGCGCCCAAGGCGCCGTACGGGGCGAAGCCCAAGGGGCCGAACCCGTTCCTGGCCGAGGTGCCCGACCCGGCCAAGGTCGACTATTCGGGCTGGGTCAACTACATGAAGTCCCAGTCCAAGGCCAAGGCCGCGACCCGGACCAAGGCGAAGGAGGCAAAGGCCGCGAAGGCCGCCGCCACCCCGGCGGTCGTGGTCGACGAGGACGAGTTGCCCGGCACCTCCGGCGGCAACGACATCCCCGTCAACGCGCAGCGGATCACCGGCTACGGCACCGGCTCGGGTCAGTTCTCGAAGATCCGCATCTTGGGCAGCTTGGACAATGAGACAGTGGCCACGCCGACGGTCGCCCCGGCGCCCGAGGACGACGGTTCGATCACGTTGGCCGGTGACACCGGGATCGGCGCCGGCACGCGGCGCGGCGCCGTGGTCAATTCGCAGATCGGTGACGGGCCGCACGGGCGGCAGACCGGTGACGGCAGCAACGACTTCGACTTCTTCAAGATCACCGCACAGGCCGGCAAGGTCCTGACGATCCAGACCGCGACCCCGACCGGGCCGTTGGACACCGTCCTGCAGCTGTTCGCGCCGGACGGCACCCTGCTCGCGGTCAACGACGACTTCGGCGGCTTCGACAGCAAGATCACATACCGGGTGCCCGCGACCGGCGTCTTCTACGCGGCCGTCGCGGCGTACGGTGGCCTGCCCGCCGACCCGTTCGACTCGGGCAGCGGCGGCGGCATCGGCGACCCGACCCCGCCCACCGAGGGCCCGTACACGCTGACCACCACCGTCGGCGGCGTCGACGAGGACTTCTTCGCGATCAAGCTGAAGGCGGGCGACGTGCTCGGCGCGTCGGTGACCGGCTCGGCTACGTACCTGACCGTCTACGACACCGTGCCGCGGGAGGCGCACGGTTCACGTCAGGACGCGTCGTACATCTACCCGGTCGACTCGCCGCTGCCCGCCGGTGGCAACGCGGTCACCGATTACGTCGCGACCAAGGCCGGCTGGCACTACGTCGGCGTGGCCAGCGGTTCCGGGGCGTACGACATCACGGTCGAGGCTTACCGCCCGGTGCTGCAGGGCGCCAAGCCGGTGCAGACGCTCTACCTGGACTTCGACGGCGCGCGGGTCAACACCGGCGTGTTCGGCGGCGCGGGCAACCGGGACCTGAGCCCGCTCGCGGCGTTCCTGACCAGTTGGGGTCTGACCCGTGCCGACGAGGACGCGCTGATCGACGCCGTCGTGGCCGGGGTCACCGAGAACATCAAGCGTGACCTCGAGGAGAGCGGCCTCAACAGCAAGTTCAAAATCAAGATCGCGAACAGCAAGGACAACGCCGACACGTGGGGCAAGGCCAACGTCAGCCGGGTCGTCGTGGGCGGCACGATCGACGAGTCGGGTGTCGACACCATCGGCATCGCGCAGAGCATCGACCCGGGCAACTTCGAGACCGAGGAGACCGCTCTGGTGCTGCTGGACGTGCTGAGCTCACCGGCCGATTCGACGCCGGCCTCGCTCAACACGTACATCGGGCCGGAGAGCAACCGCCTCGCGTTCGTGGCCCAGGGCCTGAGCAACGTGATCGCGCACGAGGCCGGGCACTTCTTCGGCAACTTCCACACCGACAACCAGGATGAGCTGCCCAACCTGATGGACGCGGGCGGCACCGGCTTCGGCACGCTGTTCGGTGTCGGACCGGACGGTGTCGGCGGCACGGCCGACGACGTCGACGTCGACTTCGGCGACAGCACGTTCCTGCCGGCCGAGGGCTTCACCGGCATCGAGGACACGCTGGGCCGCATCGTGTTCGGCGTGACCAGCTAATACCCGTCTCAACGAGGAGCGCGTGGCCGCTTCGAGCGGCCACGCGCGATCGAGCGCACGGGATCAGTAACGGCTCTTGAGGCTCAGTCCTTGAGAGCCGTTTCCACGTCCGGGAACAGGGCCAGGTAGTCGGTCAGGCCCAGGGTGTCGAAGAGGCGGCGCAGGAAGCCGGACGGCGCGGCCAGTCGCACCCACCCGTCGCGTTCGGTGGCGCGGCCGTGCGCGGTGACCAGCACCCCGACCCCCATGGAGTCGCAGAAATCCAGCCCCGAGACGTCGACGACCACCCGGGGTGAGGGGCGGTCGACGAGCCGGGTCAGGTTCGCCTTGAGAACGGGCGCGGTGTCGATGTCGAGTGAACCACGCAGCACCAGCACGGCCGTGTTCGGCGGGTGGTGCGCGACCGAGACCTGCATCGTGGTGTCGCCTTCGGTGTAGCTGTCGGGGGGTGAGTCTCAGCCTAGGGGAGTGGTGCCCCGATGGCCGAATCGGCTACTGGGGAGTAAGTTGCTGCTGTGAGCATTAACGCAGGTGACGTCGTCGAAGACTTCGAGCTGGAAGATCAGAATGGCGTCCCGCGCCGGCTGAGCGCGCTGCTCGCCGAGGGCCCGGTGGTGCTGTTCTTCTATCCGGCCGCGCTCAGCACGGGCTGCACCGCCGAGGCGTGCACCTTCCGCGATCTGGGGGCCGAGTTCCGCGAGGCGGGCGCGCAGCGGGTCGGCATCAGCCGGGACAAGCCGGAGAAGCAGAAGCAGTTCTCCGACAAGCACAGCTTCGACTACCCGCTGCTCAGCGACCCCGACGGCAAGGTCGCGTCGGCCATGGGCGTCAAGCGCAAGCTGCCGCTGGGCCCGCTCAGCACGAAGCGGATGACCTTCGTGATCGACACGGATCGCCGCGTCCTCGAGGTCATCCACTCCGAGACGAACATGAACGACCACGCGGCGAGAGCTCTGGAAGCCCTCGCCGCGCGCAAGTCCGCTTAAATGCTGTTCTTCCAGGCCCGGCCCGAGCGTCCGATCAGCCGGTCGGCGTCGGCCGGGCCCCACGAGGCCGCCTCGTAGGTCGGGATCGGCGAGTTGTCCGACGCCCAGTGCTCGATGATCGGGTCGACCACGCGCCACGACTGCTCGACCTCGTCGCTGCGGATGAACAGCGTGGGGTCGCCCAGCAGCGCGTCGAGCAGCAGCCGCTCGTAGGCCTCGGGGGACTCCTCGGCGAACGTCTGCTCGTACGAGAAATCCATGGACGCCGTGCGCACCCGGAACGAGTGGCCCGGCACCTTGGCCCCGAAGCGCAGCGAGATGCCCTCGTTGGGCTGGATCCGCAGAATGAGCGCGTCAGCCTCGAGCCCGGTCAGCTGGTCCTGCGGGATCGGCAGGTGCGGCGGCCGCTGGAACTGCAGGGCCACCTCGGTCACCCGGGCCGGCAACCGCTTTCCCGTACGCACGTAGAACGGCACGCCGGCCCAGCGCCAGTTGTCGACGTTGAGCCGCATGGCCGCGTACGTCTCCGTACGGGAAAGGGGGTCGACGCCCACTTCCTCGCGGTAACCGGCCATCAGGTCGTTCCGGGTGCCACCGCGCGTGTACTGCCCGCGCACGGCGAGGTCGGCGATGTCGCGGTTGGTGGGCAGCCGGATCGCCTGGAGCAGCTTCACCTTCTCGTTGCGCAGGCCCTCGGCCTCGAACGACGCCGGCGGCTCCATGAGGGCGAGCGCGAGCACCTGCAGCACGTGGTTCTGCACGATGTCGCGCATCGCGCCGGCGTGCTCGTAGAAGCCGCCGCGGGTGCCCACGCCGAGGGTCTCGGCCACGGTGATCTGCACGTGGTCGACCCAGGAACGGTCCCAGATCGGCTGGAAGATGGAGTTGGCGAAGCGCAGCGCGAGCACGTTCTGCACGGTGTCTTTGCCCAGGTAGTGGTCGATGCGGAAGACCTGGGGCTCGTCGAACGAGCCGTGCACGACGGCGTCGAGCTCACGGGCGCTCGGCAGGTCCCGCCCGTACGGCTTCTCGATGACCAGCCGCGAGAAGGAGCCCTCACGCGCGTGGTTGAGCCCGGCGCCGGCCAGCCCGTTGATCACCGGCTCGAAGGCCTCGGCCGGGGTGGACAGGTAGAACAGGCGGTTGCCGGAGGTGCCGCGCTCGGCGTCGAGCCCGTCGAGGGTCTCGGCCAGCCGCTTGTAGGTGTCGGGGTCGTCGTAGCCGCCCGAAACATACCGGATTCCGCCTTGAAGCTGGGGTTTGTCGAGCAGGCTGCGGTCGCCCAGCGCGCTGTCCGCGAACTGCTCGTCGCCCATCGGCGTGCGGGCCACGCCGACCAGGGCGAACTGGCTGGGCAGGCGATTGTGCCGGGCGAGGCTCTCCACGGCCGGGAGGAGCTTGCGGCGCGTGAGGTCACCCGAGGCGCCGAAGATCACCAGCGTGGCGGGCGGGGCGCTGCGCTCCTGGATGAGCTGAGGGGCGTTGTCCATGGTTATTGCGTGTCCTCCGACCGTTGGGACCGTCCGGGAAAACTCTACGCAGCGTCGAGCCGGAAAGGTTCACATCCATCCCCCGATGCGACCCGGAATACAGCGACATAAGTGGCAAACTGGGGTGTACCCACCGGCACAGAGGGGGACTCAGTGAAGTACCGGCTCGTAACCCGCAGCGACTTCGACGGTTTGGTCTGCGCGGTGCTGCTGCGCCACCTCGACATGATCGACGACATCACGTTCGTGCACCCCAAGGATGTGCAGGACGGCCAGGTCGAGGTGACCGAGAACGACATTCTCACCAACCTCCCGTACGCACCCGGCGCTCACATGGTGTTCGACCACCACCATTCCGAGACGCTGCGCAACGAGGGTGACCTCAGCAATCACATCATCGATGCCGACGCACCCTCGGCGGCCCGGGTGATCTACGAGTACTACGGCGGCCGCGAGCGCTTCCCGGACGTCTCCAACGGGCTCATGTACGCGGTGGATCAGGCCGACTCGGCCGACTACGCCCTCGAGGACATCCTCGAACCACAGGGCTGGACGCTGCTGAACTTCCTGATGGACAGCCGGACAGGGCTGGGCCGGTTCCGCGAGTTCCGGATCTCCAACTACGACCTGATGATGCAGCTCATCGACGCCTGCATCCAGCACAACGACGTCCGCGAGATCCTCGCGCTGCCCGACGTGGCCGAGCGCGCCGAGCTCTACCGGGCGCAGCACGACCTCTTCGTGGAGCAGCTCAAGCGGGTCAGTCACCTCGAGGGCGACGTCGTCGTGGTCGATCTGCGGGAGGAGGAGGTGATCCACGCGGGCAACCGGTTCATGGTGTACGCGCTGTTCCCCACCTCGCGCGTGTCGGTGCACATCATCTGGGGCCGGCAGAAGCTCAACACCGTTTTCGCCTGCGGCAAGTCGATCCTCGACCGCACGTCACCGGTGGACGTGGGCGAGGTCATGCTGCGCTACGGCGGGGGCGGGCACATCGCGGCCGGCACGTGCCAGGTGCCGCACGAGGATTCCGAGCGGGTCCAGCGCGAGATCGTCGAGGCGCTGAACTCCCCGCGTACGGTCTCGGTCTGAGCACAGTATTGGGGGGCGGAAGAAGAACTCCCGCCCCCCGTTCGCGGATCGTGGATCATGCCCATTGACCCCACCCGCCGGTCGTGCGCCGCGCCCCACGCGCGTCAACACGACTGTCGTCCCGCGTCCACCAGCGCGGGAGCGTCTTTGCGTCAGCCCTTGTAGGCCCACTTGCTGGTGCCGCTGCCCGCGGCGACGGGCTCCTTCTCCTCGGTTGCGGGCTCCTCTTCCGGCGCGGAGTCGTCGGGCTCCTCGTCGGCGCGGTGCCGGCTGCGCCACATCACGAAAGCGCCACCCAGCAGGGCCAGGCCGGCGACCACCCAGCCGCCGATCGACCAGATCGACGGGCCGCGACCGGCCTCCTCGATGGCGGCTTGGAAGAGCTCGGCCTCCTGCGCCGCCTGCTCGCCGGCGGTCGTGCCGGAGCCACCGTTGATGCTGTGTGCGTGCGCGGCCTTCTGACCGGTCGGGTCGGGGGTCAGCGTCAGCGTGGGCGAGGTCAGCGCCGGGCCGGCCTTGCCGTCGGGCAGCGTGGTGGCCACGTCGAGCTGGATCGAGCTGAGCTGGGGCAGTGGCCCCACCGCGACCGCCAGGTCGGTGCTCTTGCCGGGCTGCAGGTCCTTGCCGGGCATCGCGAGCCAGGTGATCGAAGCGGCGACGTCGGTCGTCTTGTTGTCGCCGTGCACGGTCGTCAGCGGCGTCGAGATCTTGCGCATCGTGATCTTCGGCGCCCAGTCCGGCACGGAGAGCGGATAGGCCTCGGCCAGCGGGGTGTCGTCGCGGAACTTCACCGTGATCGTATGGATCGGCTGGGCGCCGTCGTTCGTGACGTGAAGAGTCAGGTTCTCTGCGCCGCCCTGGTAAGCGGTCGTCGGCGACACCGTCACGTCGGCCAGGGCCGGGGTGGCGACGAGCGCACCGAGGACAGCGGCGGCGACCGGAACGCCCGCGCGGCGGGCCAGCTGGGAGTACCTCACGAGGGGTAGTTCGGATCACAGGCGGCAAAGGTTCAACGCTCACGGAAAAGTTTTGCCGGATGATGTCGGGATGCGTGACGTGCCGATCGACGGCGACATGATCAGACTCGGACAGTTCCTCAAGCTGGCCGACCTCATCGACACCGGCGGCGAGGGCAAGATCCTCATCGCCTCGGGCGACGTGGCGGTCAACGGCGAGGTGGACACCCGCCGGGGCCGCCAGCTGCACCCGGGCGACGTCGTCGAGGTCCTCGGCAACCGGGCCCGGGTGGTCTCCACATAGGACGTTCGGGGGAAGCGACGATGCCCGTTCGGCCCGACACAGCGTGACGAATGGTTGACATCCTGTCGATCTCAGGCATCTACTGAGGCCGGTGTGTTACTGGCGTCACACTCTCGGGTGGTGGCGCCGAAACCGATCAAGCCTCGCCGGGGAGGCCGGATGTCACGCAGGCGCACGCGCGCCGTGCTCGCCGCCACCGCCACCGTCGTGCTCACCCTGACCGGGTGCGCCGGCTGGGGCGGTGGGCCGGGCGGCGGAGGACCCAACAGCATCAACGTCCTGATGGTGAACAACCCGCAGATGATCGATCTGCAGCGGCTCACCGCGGACAACTTCACCAGAGAAACCGGCATCAACGTGAACTTCACGGTGCTGCCCGAGAACGACGTCCGCGACAAGATCAGCCAGGAGTTCTCCAGCCAGGCCGGGCAGTACGACGTGGCCTCGCTGAGCAACTTCGAGATCCCGATCTACGCCAAGTCGAAGTGGATCGCCCCGCTCGACGACTACGTCCGGGCCGACACCCAGTTCGACCAGGACGACATCCTCAAACCGATGACGCAGTCGCTGACCGCTGACGACGGCAAACTCTACGGCGAGCCCTTCTACGGCGAGTCCTCGTTCCTGATGTACCGCAAGGACGTGCTCGACCAGAACAACGTGCAGATGCCCGCGAAGCCGACCTGGCAGCAGGTGGCCGACATCGCCGCTCAGGTCGACAACAAGCAGCCCGGCATGCGCGGGATCTGCCTGCGCGGCCAGCCCGGCTGGGGTCAGATCTTCGCGCCGCTCACCACCGTGGTCAACACGTTCGGCGGCACCTGGTTCGAGAAGGACTGGACACCCAAGGTCAATGGGCCCGAGTTCACCGAGGCCACCAAGTTCTATGTGGACCTCGTACGGGCGCACGGCGAGAACGGCGCCCCCCAGGCCGGCTTCACCGAGTGCCTGAACAACCTGATCCAGGGCAACGTGGCGATGTGGTACGACGCCACCAGCGCCGCCGGTTCTCTGGAGGCCGACGACTCACCGGTCAAGGGCAAGATCGGCTACGCGCCGGCCCCGGTGGTCAAGACCGACAGCTCGGGCTGGCTGTACGCCTGGTCGTGGAGCATCCAGCAGGCCAGCGACAAGAAGGACAACGCCTGGAAGTTCATCTCGTGGGCGTCCAGCCGGCAGTACGAGGAACTCGTCGGCCGGCAGGTCGGCTGGTCCAGCGTCCCCGCCGGCAAGCGCGCCTCGACGTACGAGAACCAGGACTACCTCGGCGTGGCGGCCTCGTTCGCCGAACCGACCAAGGCGGCGATCGAGTCCGCCGACCCGCGCAACCCCGGTCTGCAGGAACGCCCCGCGATCGGCATCCAGTTCATCGACATCCCCGAGTTCACCGACCTCGGCACCCAGGCGTCGCAGTACGTGAGCTCGGCGATCGCCGGCCAGATGAGCGTCGACGAGGCGCTGGACCGCGGCCAGCGGCTGGCCGAGGACGTCGCCGAACGCTACAAGTCCCGGGAGGAGGGTTAGCCATGACTTCGGTTGCCGAGAAGTCAGAGGTCGGCGCCGCGGAGACACCGCCACCGGGTGTCGCCCGCCGGGCCTCGGCCTGGGCCCGCCGCGCGCCCCTGCTGCCCGCGCTCATCTTCATGATCATCGTGACGCAGCTGCCGTTCGTGGCCACGCTGGTCATCTCGTTCATGGACTGGAACGCTTACTACCCCGACGAGGTCGGCTTCGCCGGGTTCGACAACTTCGCCCGCGTCTTCACCGACGTCAACATGCGCGACGCGGTCTGGACCACGATCCTGCTCACCGCCGGTGTCGTGCTGATCAGCCTGCTGCTCGGCCTGGGCATCGCGCTGCTGCTCGACCGCAAGTTCCGCGGCCGGGGCGCCGTGCGCACCATGATGATCGCGCCGTTCCTGGTGGTCCCGGTGGCCGCCGCGCTGATCTGGAAGCACGCCCTCTACAACCCCGAGTACGGGCTGTTCAACGGCGCGCTGACCTGGATCTGGGGCCTGTTCGGCTCGGACAACCCGCCGCAGCCGGACTGGATCAGCAACATGCCGCTGTGGGCGGTCATCTTCGCCCTGGTCTGGCAGTGGACCCCGTTCATGATGCTGATCCTGCTGGCCGGCCTGCAGGGGCGCCCGCTCGACGTGATCGAGGCGGCCCGCATCGACGGCGCCAACAACTGGCAGATCTTCCGCAGCATGACGCTCCCGCACCTGCGGCAGTACCTGGAACTGGGCGCGCTGCTGGGCTCGATCTACATCGTGCAGAACTTCGACGCGGTCTTCACGATCACGTCCGGCGGCCTGGGCACGGCCAACCTGCCGTACACGATCTACCAGATCTTCTACCAGGCCCACGACTACGGCCGGGCGTCCGCCGCCGCGGTCGTCGTCGTGCTCGGCACCATCATCATCGCGACGTTCGCCCTGCGTACGGTCTCGTCGCTCTTCAAGGAGGAGGCCGGCCGATGAGCAGCGTCACCGACACCGCGCCCGTCCCGGCCACCCGCGACGAGCGGGGCCGCCCGGTCAAGAAGCGCCGCGAAGGCGCCAACGTCTGGCTCAGCCTGCTCGCGTGGGTCGTCGGCATCCTCTTCGTGCTGCCGGTCGTCTGGATGGTGCTGACCTCGTTCCACTCCGAGGCCAACGCCGCCACCAACCCGCCGGCCGTCTTCGCGCCGCTCACCCTCGAGGGCTACCGCGAGTTCTTCTCCGGCGGCGCCAGCCCGTGGCCGCCGCTGCTCAACTCGCTGACCGCCAGCGTCGTCTCCACCCTGCTGGTGCTCCTGCTCTCCCTGCCCGCCGCCTACGCCCTGAGCATCAAACCGGTCAAGAAGTGGAGCGACGTGCTCTTCTTCTTTCTGTCCACCAAAATGCTCCCGGTCGTAGCCGGTCTGCTGCCGCTGTACCTGTTCGCCCAGAACGCCGGCCTGCTCGACAACATCTGGCTGCTCATCCTCTTCTACACCTCGATGAACCTGCCGATCGCGGTGTGGATGATGCGCTCCTTCCTGTCCGAAGTGCCCGTCGAAATGCTCGAGGCCGCATCGATGGACGGGGCCGGCCTGACCAAGACCCTGCGCTCGGTCATCGCCCCCGTCGTCACCCCCGGGATCGCGGCCACCGCGCTGATCTGCTTCATCTTCAGCTGGAACGAACTGCTGTTCGCCCGCGTCCTGACGGCCACGGTGGCCGAGACGGCGCCGGTCTTCCTGACCTCGTTCGTCACCAGCCAGGGCCTGTTCCTGGCCCAGCTGTGCGCGGCCGCCTTCGTGGTCTCACTGCCGGTGCTCGTGGCGGGTTTCGCCGCCCAGGACAAACTCGTGCAAGGGTTGTCCCTGGGCTCGGTCAAATAAGCATCAACTCCGCCCCCGTGTAAGGGTGGCCGGCCCGCATTGCCGGCGGACCGGCCACCGCTCTGGTCAACGCTCAGCCGGCGTCGCGCTCGGTGTCGTGGCGAGGTCGTTCAGGAGCCCGCGTGCGGACTGGTTTCGTGCGTCTCCTCCAAGGCGGCCGCAACCAGGTTCCGCGTCAGCCCGTTGCGACCCGTGTAGTCGAGAACCTCCGAGCAGGCGTGGGCGTTCGCCTGCTCGGCATTGACATCGGCCTGGTCGACCCCAGCGGTCCCGGCCACCCGACGGATCAGCGCGCTGGTGGGGAAGAGCTGGGTCAGCGCGATGTGCAGCTGCTGTGCTGCTTGTCAGTCCACGGGTGCATCGGCCCTCCGTGGTCCCGGCTCACCGCGTCAGGCGCCGCGGTGACGTGGGGGAAAGTCCCGCCGAGGTCAGGTGATGGCGAGCGCGAAACCGGCCGTCGGGATCGCGAAGACCAGGGACAGGGCGGCCATCCGCGGGATGGTGGGGCGCCGGGTCAGGATCGCGTACGCGGTCACCAGCAAGGGAACGGTGACCAGCTGCGGCCCGAGGGTCGAGCGGGGGACCACAGTGTCGGTGGCGGCGCACAGCAGCGCGACTGCCAGGGCCGAGACCCAAAGAGCCAGACCCACCCCGTACGCCGTACGGGCTCCGAAACGTACGGCGAACGTGGTGTCCCCGGCGCCGGTGTCGGCGGGCAGGTCGGTGACCGTGGTCGGCACATAGACGGCGGCCGCGAAGAGCAGGCCGATCAGCGCGAACTGCCACGGGAAGTCCAGCGGGTCGCCGGTGACGGCCCAGCCCGCGGCGGGTGAGACCACGCCGACGACCAGGGCGTTGACCGCTACGTCCCAGCCGGGGCGGGTCTTCAGGCGCAGCGGGGGAGCGCTGTACGCCCAGCCCAGCAGCAGCACCCCGGCCACGCCCAGCACGAACAGCGGGCCGATGAACAGGGCCGTGAGCAGCGCGGCGGCTGCGATCCGGCGGTACCAGCGGCGCAGGGTCGCGGGGCCGACCTCGCCGGTGACCAGGGGCGCGGTGGCCTTGCGCGGGTTGACCCGGTCGCTGGGCAGGTCGTGCAGGTCGTTCTGGGTCAGCACGGCCCCCCACACCAGCGGGCCCAGCACGAGCAGGGCCAGCAGCGTGCGGGGCGGGTCGACCGGGGTGAGCTGCCGGTCGGCCAGCACCAGGCCCAGGTAGGCCGGCACCCACGAGACGGGCCAGAACCACGGCCGCGACACCGCGACCACCAGAGTGGCTGCTGTCATGCCCCGGATCGTGCCCGGCGCGGGCTGACAGGGGCCTGAGAAAATTACCCACCGCGACGGAGAAGACTGGGTATCGTGCGCATCGTGCTGATCCGGCAGTTCACCGAGTCCGACTGGCCGCAGGTGTGGGAGATCGTGCGGGCGGTGGTCCGCGCCGCCGACACGTTCACCTATGACCCTGCGCTGACCGAGCAGCAGGCCCGCGCGATCTGGCTCGAGGCGCCGCCGGGCGAGACGGTGGTCGCGGTCGACGGCGACGAGGTGCTGGGCACGGCCAAGGTCGGCCCCAACAAGCCCGGCCCGGGCTCGCATGTGGCCACCGCCAGTTTCATGGTCGCCCCGGTCAGCCGGGGCCGGGGCGTGGGCACGGCGCTGTGCCGGTTCGCTCTCGAGTGGGCCAAGCAGCACGGGTACGCGGGCATGCAGTTCAACGCCGTGGCCGAGTCCAACAAGTCGGCCGTCGCGATCTACGAGCGTCTCGGCTTCTCCGTCGTGGGCACGGTCCCCGGCGCCTTCGCCCACCCCGTCGAGGGTCGCGTGGGTCTGCACATCATGTACGCAGACTTGAGCTGAAGGCGGCGCGCATCCGGTCCGGGCCGTACACCGCGAACACCACTTCGTCGAACCACGCGCACTCGCGCAGCACCCGCGCGAAGATGTCGGCCACGACGGCCGGGTCGTTGCCGAAGACGCCGCACCCCCAGGCGCCCAGCACGAGCCGCCGGTGACCGTGGGCGGCGGCGATCGCGAGGATCCGCGCGGCCCGTCTTTCGAGCACGGTGGGCACACCGGGCGCCAGCGACGGTTGCTGCCGCACGATCTCGGTCAGGTTGGGCGCGGCCGCGGTGAGGAACGAGACCTCGTACGCCTGGTCGAGCAGTTCGCCGTCGTCGTCGCGGAACACCGGCACGCCCGGGGAGTAGATCACCCGGTCGCTGTAGCTCAGGTCTTTGTGCGCACGGTGGTAGGAGTAGAAGTCGCCCGCCGCCCGGAGGCAGGGGTAGAGCGCCGAACTGCGCGCGATGCTTTCCTCCTGCGCTTCCCGGCCGTTGAGGAAGCCGCCGCCCGGGCTGCGGGCCGACGCGAAGACCAGCGCCGCCACGTCACCGCCGAGCCGGCGCGCCGCGGCCAGGGTCGTCTCGCCGGTCACGGTGATGGCAGCCGTCCGCGGGCCGGGCGGAGGCGGCAGCGGGGTGTCCGGGAGGTAGAGCCGGGTCCCCGCCACCGCGCGCTCCACGCCGGGATAGTCGCCGCGCTCGGTGATGGCCACGGTCTCGTGGGCGATCTCGCGTAGCCGGATGCTCATCGACTTCATGCGTCGAGTATCCCGGCTGGACCGTGCGCTCATGGGGTGCGGGAAGCGCGGTAGGCCCGCGGCGACAACCCGGTCAGGCGCTTGAACGCGTTGCTCAGCGCGCTCTCCGAGCCGTACCCCACCGATCGCGCGATCGCCGCCACGGTGCCGTCGTCGCGGCGCAGCCGGGCCGCCGCCAGTTCGATCCGCCAGCGGGTCAGGTATTCGAGCGGCCCCTGCCCGACGACGCGGCGGAAGCGGGCGGCCATGGTCGAGCGGGACACCGACGCGCGCGACGCCAGTTCGGCCACCGTCCACGCGTACGCGGGCTCGCCGTGCAGCAGCCGCAGCGCCGGGCCGACCACCGGGTCGGCCAGCCCGGCCAGCCACCCGGAGTCCGGCGGGGCCAGCGACACGTGCAGGCGCAGCACGTGGATCAGCATGACCAGCGCCAGATGTTCGGCCACCAGGGCCGCCCCGAGCGGACGCTCCCGCATCTCGGTCTCGATCTGTTCGAGCGCCCACCGCACCGTGGCCGCCGACGGGCTGGCCCCCGGCACGTGCACGACCGGCGGCAGCGCGTCGAGCAGCAGCTCCCGGGCCCGCTCGCCGAAGTCGAAGCGCCCGCCGAGCAGGAACACGTCGTCGCCCGTGCCGGCCCGGCCGGTGCCCCCGGCGAAGATCACTGCGGCCGGGATCGTGGGCCACGTCAGGTCGCTGGCCAGCGTGAACGCCACCGGCCGGGTCAGCAGGAAGCAGTCGCCGGGGTTGAGCTCGTAGGTCACGTCCGCCACCAGCAGCAGGCACCGTCCCCGCCGTACGGCATTGAACTTGACCGCGGGCGTGGGCGCGAACGACACCGCCCAGTCGCCACCCGCGACCAGTCCGGCGGAGAAGCTGCTGCTCGCGCCGACGAGGGCCAGCACGTCTTCGAGGGGATCGGCGTGGACGCTCACGCAACTATCTTGGACCCTGAACCATTCACAGTCCAACGACGGTGACGCATTCTCGAGTCATGACACGGATCCGCACTCCCTTCACCGCCGAGTCCACCGCCGCCGAGGTGCTGGCCGGCCTCGACCTGACCGGCCGGCGCATCCTGATCACGGGCGGCACGTCCGGTCTGGGCCGCGCCGCCGCGACAGCGCTGCGCGAGCGGGGCGCCGAGGTCGTCACCCCCGTACGAGGGGAACTTGATCTTGCTGATATGGACTCGGTGGAAGCGTTCTCGACGGACGAGCTCGACGTGATCATCGCCAACGCCGGCGTCATGGCCGTTCCGGAGCGCCGCCTCACCAAGATCGGCTGGGAGTCGCAGCTGGCGATCAACTTCCTCGGCCACTTCCGGCTGATCAGCAAGGCTGCCCTGAAGCCGGAGGCCCGGATCGTCATGGTGAGCTCCGGAGCCCAGCTGCGGGCGGGCGTCGACTTCGACGACCTGCACTTCGAGAGCCGCCCGTACGACCCCTGGGTCGCCTACAGCCAGTCGAAGGCGGCCGAGGTGCTGCTCGCGGTCGCGCTCGGCCGCCACCGGCCCGGTGTCACGGCCAACGCCATGACGCCCGGCCGCATCCACACCAACCTGCAGCGTCACCTCGACCCCGCGACCATGCGGGCGATGGGCGCGATGGACGACGACGGCAACCTGATCCACGCCGAGGGCTTCAAGACACCCGAGCAGGGTGCCGCCGGCGAGGTCCTGCTGGCCGTGTCGCCGCTGCTCGAGGGCGTCACCGGGCGTTACTTCGACGAGGACAACCAGGAGGCCGCGGTGGTGCCGGGCGGCCCCGAGCCGTCGACCGGCGTGGCCGAGTGGTCGGTCGACCCCGCCGCCGCCGACCGGCTGTGGGAGCTCGCCGAAGAGGCCGTCAGGACGCGGTGAGCGGTGTGCTGATCGGCCCCTCGTTGCCGGAACGGTCAAGACCGCTGAGGCAGTACGTCACCGGGCCCGCGGGCGGCGCCGGGTCGACCACCTCGATGCCGGCCCGGCCGGTGGCCACCAGGGCGGCCGAGTCGCCCGCGACCCGATAGAGGGCCCAGCTCGTCGCGTCGTCGGTGGTGGCCTGGAACCGGATGCCCTTGTCGAAGCGGGCGGCCGAGGCCAGCCGGGGTGCGGGCGGGGCCGCGACGGGCAGCCGGGCCATGCGGGGCAGCAGCGCCGGCGAGGCGTAGTGCTTGTCGCGATAGCGGGTGACCGCCCCGAGCCGGTCGGCCCGGATCTGCTTGGCGCTGAAGTGCACCTGACCTTGCACGCCGAACTTGTCGTTCAGGACCATCTGGCGGTCGAGCATGGCCGGATCGCTCCAGTCACCCTCCTCGCCGATGCGGTAGTCGGCCAGGCCGATGTAGAGCTGCACCTGCGTGCCCTTGGTGAGCTTGGTCCACCAGGGCAGCAGCTTGGCGTAATCGGCCTTGTCGAAGCCGATCGTCCAGTACAGCTGGGGCACGATGTAGTCGAGCCAGCCCCGCTGCACCCATTTGCGGGTGTCGGCGAAGATCGCGTCGTACGCTTCCAGGCCCTTGCTCTGCGAACCGTCGGGGTCGGTGGCGTAGTTGCGCCAGATGCCGAACGGGCTGATCCCGAACTTGACCCACGGCTTGAGCGCCTTGATCCGCTCGTCCATCTCGCGGACCAGGGTGTCCACGTTGTCCCGCCGCCACTGCGCCCGCGGCTTGCCGCCGCCGTACTTGGCGTAGCTGGCGTCGTCGGGGAAGTCGCCCCCGGCCGGGTAGGGGTAGAAGAAGTCGTCGAAGTGCACGCCGTCGACGTCGTACTTCTGCACCGCCTCGAGCATGGAGTCCTCGACGAACTTGCGGGCGGCCGGGATGCCCGGGTCGAAGTAGAGCCGGGCCGTGCTCTGGCCGGCCGGGTGCGCGACGGCCCACTCCCGATGCTTGATCAGCGGGTGGTTGGGGGCGAGCTTGGCGAAGTCGGCGCCGGGGCCGGCCGGACCGGGCTGGGTGCCCCGATACGGGTTGAACCAGGCGTGGAACTCCAGATTGCGGGCGTGCGCTTCCTTGATCATGTAGTCCATCGGGTCCCAGCCGGGCGACTTGCCGTCGCGCTTGCCGGTCAGCCATTCCGACCAGGGCGCGTACGCCGAAGGCCAGAACGCGTCACCGCTGGGCCGCACATGCACGAAGATCGCGTTGTGCCGCTGCGCCACGGCCAGGTCGAGCCAGCGCTGATACTCCGCCTTGACCTGCGCCTGCGACAGCCCTCTGCGGCTCGGGAAGTCGATGTTGTTGACCGTGGTCAGCCACATGCCGCGCAGCTCGCGGGCCGCCTTCACCGGCACCGTGCCGCACTTGCCGGGGGTGCCCGGAGCGGGCGCCGAGGAGGCCGACGGCCAGGGCGCGCCGGCCGCCGCGGTGGGCTTGTAGGTGGCCGCCCGCAGCAACCCCAGGCCGAGGACCGCCGTCGCGAACAGCACCGAGGCGAGGGCGAGGGTCAGCTTCACGGGTGGGCGGGGGAGGCGGAGCATGGGACCAGTGTGCCCTGTTGTCAGAGAACGGTCCGATACACCGCCAGGGTCTCCTCGGCGATCCGGGCCCAGCTGAACTTCTCGACCGCGCGGCGACGCCCGGCCAGCCCCAGCTCACGGGCGCGGGCCGGGTCCTGCACGAGCTCGGTCATCGCGGCGGCCAGGTCGGCCACGAACTTGTCGGGGTCGACCGGCGTGCCCGTGCCGTCCTGCAGCTGCTCGATCGGCACCAGCAGACCGGTCTCGCCGTCGGCCACCACCTCGGGGATCCCGCCGGTGGCCGTGGCCACCACTGCCGTCTCGCAGGCCATCGCCTCCAGGTTGACGATGCCCATGGGCTCGTAGATCGAGGGGCAGACGAACACCGTGGCGTGCGTGAGCACCTGCACGACCTCGTGCTTGGGCAGCATCTCCTGCACCCAGATCACGCCGCGCTCGTCGCGGGCCGCGCGCAGCTCGTCGGCCAGCCCTTCGACCTCGGCCGCGATCTCCTTGGTGTCGGGCGCCCCGGCCAGCAGCACGATCTGCGTCTCGGCGGGCAGCGAGCGGCAGGCTCGCAGCAGGTAGGGCAGGCCCTTCTGGCGGGTGATCCGGCCGACGAAGACGACGCTGGGCCGATTGAGGTCGATGCCCAGCCGCTCGATCACGTCGGTGCCCGGGTTAGGCGCGTAGATCGAGGTGTCGATGCCGTTGTAGACGACCTGGATCTTGTCCGGGTCGACCGAGGGGTAGGCGGTGATGACGTCCCGCTTCATGCCGCCGGAGACGGCGATGACCGCGTCGGCGTTCTCGATGGCCACCCGCTCGCAGAACGACGACAGCGCGTAACCGCCGCCCAGCTGCTCGGCCTTCCACGGCCGCAGCGGTTCCAGACTGTGCGTGGTGACGACGTGCGGCACCCCGTGCAGCAGCTTGGCCGTGTGCCCGGCGAAGTTCGCGTACCAGGTGTGGCTGTGCACGATGTCGGTGCCCCGGGCGCCCGCGGCGATCTCGAGGTCGACCCCCATCGTGCGCAGCGCGGCGTTCGCCCCGGCCAGCCCGGCGGGCTCGGGATACGCCGTCACGCCGGGCTCGTCGCGGGGTGCGCCGAAGCAGTGCACCCGCACGTCGGCCAGGTTGCGCAGATCGCGCGTCAGATACTCCAGATGGACGCCGGCGCCGCCGTACACCTCCGGCGGATATTCGCGGGAAATGAGGTCAACGCGCAATCTCTGGGCCACGTCCGCAGCCTAATCCCTGAACCGAACTCTCGCGCTCGGGGACCAAGATCAGTTACCCTGTGCGTCGCCGGGAAGCCCACGGCGAGTTCCCTTCTTCGGCTGGCGCTCCGGCTGGCGGAAAGTTAGCGTCCTTCCATGGCTGTCAAGGTGCTTGCGATCGTTCTGGCCGGTGGTGAAGGTAAGCGCCTCATGCCCCTGACGGCGGACCGGGCCAAACCCGGGGTCCCCTTCGGCGGCATCTACCGCATGATCGATTTCGTGCTGTCGAATCTGGCCAACGGCGGATTCCTCAAAATGGTGGTGCTGACCCAATACAAGTCGCACTCGCTGGACCGGCACATCTCCAAGACGTGGCGCATGTCGACCCTGCTCGGCAACTACGTCACCCCCGTCCCCGCGCAGCAGCGGCTCGGCCCCCGCTGGTTCGCCGGCTCGGCCGACGCCATCTGGCAGAGCCTCAACCTGATCAACGACGAGAAGCCGGACTACGTGATCGTGTTCGGCGCCGACCACATCTACCGCATGGACCCGAGGCAGATGGTCAACGACCACATCGCCTCGGGGGCCTCCGTCACGGTGGCCGGCATCCGGCAGCCCAAGTCGATGTCCGACCAGTTCGGCGTCATCGACGTGGCCGAGGACGGCAAGCGCATCCGGGCCTTCCGTGAGAAGCCGAAAGAGGTCGACGGGCTGCCCGGCTCGCCCGACGAGATCTACGCGTCGATGGGCAACTACATCTTCACGACCCGCGCGCTGATCGACGCCGTCTCCACCGACGCGCAGGACCCCGACAGCAAGCACGACATGGGCGGCAACATCATCCCCATGCTGGTCGAGCGGGGCGAGGCCAACGTCTACGACTTCCGCGACAACGAGGTGCCGGGAAGCCACGACCGCGACCGCGGCTACTGGCGCGACGTGGGCACGCTGGACTCGTTCTACGAGGCCCACATGGACCTCATCGCGACCGAGCCGATCTTCAACCTCTACAACCACGACTGGCCGATCTTCACCAACTACGGCTCGTGGCCGCCCGCGAAGTTCGTGCACGGCTACGACGACCGGCAGGGCCGCGCGATCGAGTCGATGATCTCGCCCGGGGTCGTGGTGTCGGGCTCGCTCGTCGAGCGCTCGGTCATCTCGCCCAACGTGCGGGTCAACTCGTGGGCCCACGTCGAGGGCTCGGTGCTGATGGAGGGCGTGTCGGTCGGCCGGCGCGCGATCATCCGCAACGCGATCATCGACAAGAACGTGGTCATCCCCGAGGGCGCGCAGATCGGCGTCGACCTCGACCGCGACCGCAAGCTCTACACCGTGTCGGACGGGGGAGTGGTCGTCATCGGCAAGGGGCAGAAAGTCGAACTGTGACTCCGGTTCGGGGCTGCGGATGGCGAGTCGAGCTTCAGCTATTTGCGGTCCCGCAGGGTCTGCGACGGGGACTCGCCGTACCGGTCCCGATAGGCCCCGGCGAACCGTCCGAGGTGCGTGAACCCCCAGCGGTACGCCACCTCGGACACGTTCACCTGCCACGGGTCGGAGCGGGACAGTTCGGCGTGCACCCCGTCGAGGCGTACTCGGCGCAGATACGTCAGCGGTGACATGCCGACGTGCTGCCGGAACGACTCCTGCAACACGCGCACGCCCACCCCGGCGATCGAGGCGAGATCGGTGGCGGTGAACGGCCGCCACGGCTCGGCGTGCATGGCGTCCAAGGTCCGTTTCACCGTACGGGGACGGTTGGGGCCCTGCATGCCCGCGGGCTCCTCGCCGTACGGGTGCTCGACGGTCAGGGCCAGGCCGCTGACCACCATGTCGCGCCACCGGGTGGCCATGCGCGGCTGCGACGAGAGCCCGTCACCGCGGCGCAGCTCGCCGAAGAGCAGGCGCACCAGGGCGACCCACGTCCGGCCCGGGGCGTCGATCACGTTGAAACTGTCGCCCAGCAGCAGCGGCGTCACCACCTGCTGATCGAGGGCGGCGTCGAGCTCACGCTCCAGGGCACCCCGGTCGACCTTGACGCTGAGCAGCCGGCAGTCACCCGGCCAGTCCAGGCTGATGTCGCCGACGGGCCGGTAGACCGCGGCCCGTGTCTCGTCGGCCAGCACGGTCGTGCCTCGATGCCGGGAGCGCAACATGCCGGTCAGCGGCGCGAGCACGTGATAGGACGTCTCGAGATCGGCGATCGCGACGTGGATGTCGCAGCCGTAACTGATCTCGCCCACCGTGATCGGGCCCAGCGACACGACGTCCCCTCGGAAGGCGAACCCGGACCGGTCACCGACCGGGTTCACCTCGAGGGGACCGTAGAACATGCGACGGCAGAACGCCCTGGCCTCGTCCACATCGGTGGTGGCGAGCGAGAAGTGGGCGGACGCGTCCGGTCGGGTCTGCAGGCCGCCAGCCATGGCGTCCAGACTAGACCCCAACGGGCGCGGGCACCTTCTAGCCGACGGCGGCAGTCACCGGCCAGGTGAAATCGGCGACGCCGCCGCTGGGGACATCGACTTCGCCGATCGGCGTGACCGGGTTGTCCCACACCGTGTAACGGCCCTCGGGCAGACTGTCGAGCACGACGCTGTAGCAGACGCCGCCCCACACGTAGCGGGCGCGGACGGCCGCGTGCGTGCGCCGGGCCGGGTCGTCGACCGGGCTGACCTCGATCTCGCGGCCGTGCATCCGGCCCGGCGTGTTGATGATCAGCGCGCCGATGCCGTTGCCGATGTTGAGCATCACCGTGCCCTGGCCCGACGGGGTCATGCTGTGCCAGGAGTGCCCGGTGGTCTCGTGCGTGTGCGTGTGGGTGCTCATGAGGGGTTGCCGAATCCGTCGAAGGGGGTGCCGAGGTAGGGGAACTTCTTGAGCAGGCCGGCGCTGGCGTCCTTGATGCTCAGGCCCTGCTCGACCAGCGCGGCCGCGGCGTCCGGCTCGAAGTCCTTCTCCACCAGCGGCAGCGTCACCCCGGCGATGGCCCGGATCGAGATCGACACCACGTCGTCGGCGATGCGCCGCCCGTTCGGGAAACCGGCCAGGTCGCCGCCGACCACACCGAACTTGTTCGGCTCCTTCGACGGCGGGATCGCGGTGTTGAGCCGCAGCATGTCGGCCTGCACCTCGCCCGTGTTGTTCTGGAAGTTCTCGATGATCCCGTCGGGGATGCCGGTGAGCAGGATCGCGACCAGGTCGGCGCGCGCCTTGCCGGTCTTGTCGCGCGCCGCCAAGTTGTCGAACAGGCCCGGATAGAGCACCGGCAACAGCGTCTGCAACTCGGGCTTCTCGACGAACTGGGCGAACCGCTTGTCCTCCGCGGGGGACAGGCTGTTCCACTTGTCCTTCTCCGCCATCGGCACGATGACCTCGTTGAACAGCGGGTTGCCGAGACGCGAGACCTGCACCTGCGGGCCGACCACGACGTCGTCGTTCCGCTTGTCGCCGTTGCGCACCTGCACCTGCCGGCGGCTGGCCGAGGTCCACACGCCGATCACGGCCTCGGGGTCACGCCCGCGCACCTTCTTCTTGCCGTCCCGCCGTACGGCACTCAGGGGCACCTGGATCGCGATGCTGTGCACGTTGAGCTTGTCGGTGGCGTTGACGGCCTTGCCCGCGTAGTTGAACAGCGTCTGCCCGACCAGGTGCTTGTCCTGGAAGGGCCGCAGCGTGCCCAGGTCGAAGATGGCGCCCAGGTCGACGAAGAACGCGTCGGCGCGCTGACCGGCGAAGACCTTCTCCCCGGTCTTCAGTTTGGCCACGGCGTCGGCGGCCAGACCGTCGTAGTCCGGGATCGACAGCTTGCCGACGTTGCACGGCGGGCAGGGCACCTTCTTGGCCAGCACGGTGCTCTTGCCGTACGCGTCGACCTTGGTCACCGAGTAGAACTGGCGCCGGTTCCAGTTCTCGCTGTCAAGGGCGTCGATCGGGCCGGTGTTGTAGAGGAACGTCTTGTCGTTGCGCAGCTCGGTGCGGAACCGGAACTGATACGTCAGGTCGGGGCGCGCGTCCCCGTTCGAGTCGATGTGGATCTCGTAGAGCACGTCGTCGCCGAACTCGAAGAAGTTCGGGCCGCTCGAGGGGAGCTGCAGCGGGACGTAGTTCGCGATGATCGTCACGGTGTCCGGGGCATCCGGGCTGACGAACGCGTACAGGTCGGAGCTGTCGGCGACCGGGTCCTTGCTGATCTCGGGAGCTTCGCGGTGCGATGACACGGTGTTGTCTCCCCTCAGGCCTTGGCCGACTTGAGCAGCTTGGCGGCGAGTTTCTTGTCGGTGAGCGTGCTCTTGGAGCCGCCGACGAACACGTCGAACGTGCCCTTCTCGGCGTCGCGCAGCGACAGGACCAGCGGGCCGGCGCCCTTCGGCGTCTCGTCGTTCTCGCCGGCCAGGCTCAGCCCGGCCACGCCGGCCACGGAGACGCCCACACCGGCGGTGGCGGCGATCGCCAGGACACGGCGGCGGTTCACGCCTCGCTGACCGTAACGAACTCGGCTCATCTCGGCCTTTCCTGAATCCTTGGGGGGAGGCTGGGAAAATGCTGTGTGCGATGTCGACGCCCATCAGTACGAGACGTCAGCCGTTACGGTTCAACGGTTTTCGCGTCGTCTGCGGAGAAATGCTCCGGTGCCTGCCCACGCAACAGTGACGAAACCAACCAGTAGCGCTCCGGCGACGATCCAGTGACCCAGCGTCACTTTGCTGGTGTCGTTCTTCTGGATGCTCACCGGGTTGAGGGCGGCCGGGGGCGCCTCGCTCGTCTCCGGCCCGGCCTCGGCAGTCGGTCGTGTCGTCGGTGTCGTCGGTCCTGTCGTCGGTCCTGTTGTCGGCTTCCGCGAGGGCGGTTGCGTCACCTTGGCCGCTTTTGTGACCGAGGGCTGAGCCGCCACCTTCTCCGGGAAGACGAGATCCGAGCACGAGTAATACGTGTCCGGGGTCTTCGACGTCTCCCAGACGATGTAGAGCATGTGCCGCCCGGTGCGCTCGGGCAGAGTCGCTTCGAGCCGGTACGCCCCGTCGTCGAGATCAGGGTCGGTGACCGTCGCGAGCGGCTTGCTGCCCAGGTCGTCCCAGGTGAGACGCTGCCCCGGATCGTACGAGGGCTTGGTCAGGAAAACCCGGAACTCGCCCGCGTGCGGAATCGTCGCCCGATAGTTGATCTTCAAGGTCTGGCCCGAAGTGACCTTGGTGGCCGGGAAGTCGTCACGGGCCAGATCGAGACCCTGGAAGTCGGCCAGCCCGCCGCTGCACAGCTTGCCGTCCGGCACGACCTGCCGATCCTTGCCGCCCACGTTCGCGATGCGCAAGTTGTCGAAGGTGCCGAACCCGCCCCCGTTGGCCTTGCGGGCCGCCTTGCAGGCCGCGCTGCCGGTCTCCTCGCCGCCGGCGGCGCAGGCCGCGGTGCGGCTGATCGGCGTCGTGGGAGCCCCGTGAGCATGCGCCGCCGTGGGGCTCAGCGCCGTGGCGGCGGCCACCGCGAGCGCTCCGGCGGCCAGGTGATCGATTCTCACGTCCCCGTAGTACGCAGAACACGCCTGAGTCGTTCAGCACGTCGGCGACCGAGTGTGACCGGCGCTGTGATTGCATGGGGCTCGACTGTCAAAGAATGGAGTTTCCCCATGGACAAGCCCGACGTCGGCCCGATCGAGGGCGCGCCCCCGGCCGACCTCGTCATCGAGGACATCACCGTCGGCGAGGGGCCCGAAGCGACGCCCGGTCAGTACGTCAACGTTCACTACGTGGGCGTGTCGCACTCGACCGGCCGTGAGTTCGACGCCTCCTACAACCGTGGCGAGCCCTTCGCCTTCCCGCTCGGCGGCGGTCAGGTCATCGCCGGCTGGGACCAGGGCGTGGCCGGCATGAAGGTCGGCGGTCGCCGCCGGCTCACCATTCCGCCGCACCTGGGCTACGGCGCGCAGGGCGCCGGCGGTGTGATCAAGCCGAACGAGACCCTGATCTTCGTGGTGGATCTCCTCGGCGTGCAGTGACGACGTCGCGTGGCGCCGCTTCCGGGCGGCGCCACGCCCGCTGTGCCGGACGGTCATCCGGCGCTCTACCATGGCGCGGTGCCCGGACCCACGCTGAGCCGCCGACGCCTCGGGGCGGAGCTGAAGCGGTGCCGTGAGGCCGCCGGGCTGACCCAGGAACAGGTGTCCCAGCGCTTCGAGTGGCACGCCGCCAAGGTCACCCGGATCGAGACGGCCCGGGTCACCGTCACCCCGCGCGACGTCAAAGACCTGCTCTCCCTGTACGGGGTGAGCGACCGCAGCTACGGCGACGCGCTGCTCGCCCTGGCCCGTTCGGCCCGGCAACGTGCCTGGTGGTCGGAGTATCGCGACCTGGTGCAGCCCGACTCGTACGTGAGCCTCGAGTCGGAGGCGGCGGCCGTGCTGACCTGGGAGCCCATGCTTTTCCCGGGTCTGCTGCAGACCGAGCCGTACATGCGGGCGGTGCTGGCCATGACCCGCTCGGCGGCCCGGGTCGACCGCGCGGTGGCCCTGCGCCTGGCCCGGCAGCGCCGCCTCACCGGTGACCGCCCCCTGCAGATGGTGGCCCTGCTGGACGAGTCGGTGATCCACCGCCAGATCGGCGGCCGGGCCGTCCGCGACGACCAGTTGCGTCACGTGCTGGCCCTGTCGGAGCGGCCCAACGTGACGGTTCGCCTCTTCCCGTACGGCCACTGCGCGCTGCGCATGTCCACCACGATCCTGCAGTTCGACCAGGCGGACGAGCTCAACGTCGTCTTCGTCGAGGGCCTGCGCCCCACCAACCAGCTGCTCAAACAGCCGGCCGAGGTCACCCGCTACCGCAGCCTGTTCGACGAGGTGGCCGCCCAGTCCCTGGACCCGGAGGCCACCCGCAAGACCATCGAGGCCGAGCTGGCCGGCGGTCCGCGCTAGGCCTCGGAACCCCGGACTGACCGGCGGTCCGCGATCAGCCGGGTCCGGGCTTACCTGACCACCGAGCGGCCGCCGGTGAAGCACCACAGGGCGATCACCGGGTCGCAGATGGCGCAGCCGAACGACGAGTCGTGCAACGACGGGATCAGCGGAGCGCCGCGCCGGTGGTGCAGGATGTCCCACGCCGTGTGCAGGAGCCAGCCGGCCCCGATGAACGTCCACGAGCGCAGGCCCAGGTACGCCACCGCGACCATGACCGCGGCGAACGCCAGTTCCCCCAGCCCGAACTCGCCCCCGCTGATGTAGGTGCCGCCCGCGCCCGCGATGAGCAGCGCGTTGAAGCGTTGCCGGTGGGGCTCGGAAATCAGGCTGTTGACGACGATGAAGACCAGGGCGATGACCACCGGCATGACGTATCGGAGCATGCGCACGACCGTAGAAGCGCCACCGTCACCGCAGAAGAACCTCGATTGCCAGATGCCGACGGATTCCGGCCAGGCTCATCCGTTGGGGCGGGACTCCATGGCCTGCAACGACCAGCTGTTGCCGTCCGGGTCGCGGAAATACACGAAGCTGCCCCACGGCTGCTTGTCGACGTCGCTGACCTCGATGCCGGCCTCGACCAGGCGGGCCCGCGCGGCCTCGGCGTCGGCGATCACGCACTGGATCTCCTGCGTGCCCGGTGTCTTCTCGGTGATGCCGTCGCCGATCACGATCGAGCAGGCCGACCCGGGCGGCGTCAGTTGCACGAACCGCAGCCCCTCCTGCACGCGATGGTCGTGATCGGCGTTGAAGCCCACCTTCTCGTAGAACGCCTTGGCCCGGTCCACATCGGTCACCGGGACGGGAATCAGCTCGATCTTCATGTCCATACGCTCAGCCTAGGATCGATTCAGGCCACTTCCCGTCCGCAATACGGGCCCGTTCCCGTCGATCAGGGAAGGTTGCGGCGCGGGTCGCGTGGAGCGGTCTGGGTGGGGCGGCAGCCCTGACGGGCCGGAACGGGCTCGGCCCGCCCCGGCCCGCGATCGATTCCGTCGTCCCCCGCGACCGCGTCGCGGCCGGAATCGAACGGCTCTCCGAGAGGAGTCATCGGTTCCCCTTGAACTCCGCGCAACCCTTCTCGTCGGGCAGCAGCGGCCGGAAGTTGATCAGGTATTTCTGGTCGCCGGCGGTCCACGGGGTCATCTGGTTGGCCTTCCTGGCCGCGGTCATCACCTTGTCGAGGTCGGCGCCGGTCACGACCACGCAGCCGATCTTGATCGCGGGGTTGACGTAGTCGCCGGGCAGTGCCGGACCGGGCCACGCGGCGTCGGCCTGCGCGGGCTCGCCGCCGCTCTGCTTGGTCCACGGGCGGGCCAGCACGGCCAGCGACGTCGGCTCGTACGGCTTCGAGGCCGTGTAGCCGTCGCCCGAGGCGAGATCCTGCAGCTTCTTGACGTAGGCGGCCAGCGTGGCCCGGGCCTTCTGCTGCGCGTCGGTCAGCAGCGGGTCCTTGACCTGGGCCTCGTTGAGGGCGACCACGTTGACCGATTGGACGCCCTGGTCGGTGGTCACGGTGACCCGGGTGGTCGGCGCGTCGGCGACATTGGGCCGGCCGAAGTCGGTGCCGGGCTTGACCCCCGCGGCCGAGGCCTCCTGGACGATCTGCTGGACCTGGGCGGCGTCGAACGTCAGCACCTGCAGGTTGGGCAGCGCCGGGCCGGGATAGATGGCCGGGACCGGGCCCTCGGTGATCACCCGCCCGTCGGCGTAGATGCTGAGCGCGGGCAGGGTGCCGATGGTTCTGTCGGGCGGCACGAAACCGCCGAAGGACTCCACGCGTGCCACGAGACCGTCGCCGCTGGGGGAGGCGCTCTCGGGGGAACTGGACACGGGAGCGCCGGCGTCGGTGCCGGGCTGCGCGCAGGCAGCGAGCAGGAAAAGGGGAACGGCGGCGGCGATCAGGGTGCCGCGGAGACGAGTCATGTCCGGTTTGACGATCCGGCTCCGCCCGTGGTTCCGGCTCTGTCACGAATTGAGGCGATGATTTTACGTTGCAGTCGTATTGTAAAGCGGCTATCTTTACGGTGCAGTCGTATTGCCAACCGGGGAGGGCCGATGCCGATCGTGGACCTGCGGGACGTCACCGCCGACATGCTGAGCGAGGCCGGAGGCAAGGCGGTCGGCCTGGGCGCACTGATCCGAGCCGGCGAGCACGTGCCACCCGGCTTCTGCGTGACAACCGGCCCGCTCGACCGCGATCACATACTTTCCGCGTACGAGGCCCTGGGCGCCGGCTTGGTGGCGGTGCGCTCGAGCGCGGCGGTGGAGGACGCCCCCGACGCCAGCTACGCCGGAATGTTCGACACCGTCCTCGACGTGCGGGGCCCCGACGAACTGCTGGCCGCAATCGAGCACTGCCGCAATTCCGCCACCACCGCGCGAGCCACCGCATACGCGAACAACACCGGCCCGCAAGCACCGGCCCCCCGCAACCTCCCTGCAGCAACCGGGACAACCCCTGGGTCCGCACCGCCCGAGCCGCTCACCGGGATGGCGTCGGCCGGGCGCAGCACCGGGGCCGCGCCGGGCGAGCCGAGTGCCGGGGCCGGGTGGCGTGTCGCGGCGGAGCCGAGCGGGGCAGTGGGGCGGGGCGTCACAGCGGACCCGGGCGGGTCGGACGTCGGGGCGGGCGGGACTGTCATAGGCGTCGTCGTGCAGCGGATGGTCGCCGCGGAGACTGCCGGCGTGCTGTTCACGGCCGATCCGGTCACCGGCAACCGCACCGAGATGCTGGTGGAGTCGGCGGCCAGCGGTGAGGCGGTTGTCGGCGGGACGACCGAGGTGGATCGGCGCGTGCTCGACGACGGCGACCGGTTGCGCCGGCTGGGCGAACGACTCCAAACGCTCTTCGGCACGCCGCAGGACGTCGAGTGGGCGAGCGACAAGGACGGCGAGCTGTGGATCCTGCAGTCGCGGCCGATCACCACGCTGTTCGCCCAGCCGCCCCGGACGGACGGCCCGCCGCGCGTCTATCTCGAGTTCGGCCACGTGCAGGGCATGCTGCAGCCGGTCACCCCGATGGGCCTGGACACGCTGAAAGATCTGGTGAAGGCCATGCTTGTGCCGCTCGGTCTGCGCGTCGAGATCACCGGCATCGGCGGCCGGCTCTACGGCGACATGAGCGACCTCGTACGGGACCCGGTCGCCCGCCGCCGCTTGATCCCGCTCATGGCGGTCGACTTCGGCCCGCGCGCCCAGGCGGTGATGCGACACGTGCTCGACGACCCCCGCTTCGCCCCGCACCGGCGGCGAACGCACAAACGCGCACAGTCGAGCAAAGGTGCGCAGTCGAGTGGTAGTGCGCGGAAAGTGGCGGACAAGCGATCGGGGCGGAGGGTGCCGCCGGTGGCGCGGGCGGTGCGTGGGGTGCTCGGGGCGCTGGTCGATCCGGACAAGGCTCGTGTGCGGTTGCTGGCTGAAGTTGAGCGGATCCGGCTCGGGACGCGGGACGGCGGGCGGGTGTTGAGCGCTGCTGAGCGGTTGCGGCTGGTGCGCGAGCACGACGATCAGGGGCACGGGGCGGACGCGATCGTTTGGCCGATCGTGGCGGGGATGGTGGCCAGTGCGTTGCCGCCGCGGTTGCTGGGAGGTGTGGCGCGGCCGGGGGAGATTCATGCGGTGCTGGGTGGGATGCCGCACAACGTGACGATCGAGATGGACCTCGCGTTGTGGTCGGTGGCCCGTACGGCAACCAACGCCGACGATGCTGATCTGACGGAGTTTCTGCGCACGTACGGGCATCGGGCTGCGGCCGAGGTGGATCTGGGGGTGCCGCGGTGGGCGGAGGATCCGGCGCCGGTGCGGGCGGCGCTGGGCAACCTGATGCGGGTGACCGATCCCGAGCAGGCGCCCGACGTGCGGTTCGCCCGGGCCGCCGAGCGGGCTGAGGCCACCCTGGGTGAGCTGGCTGTGCGGGCTCGGCGGCGCCGGCCCGTACGGGGAAGGCTCGCGATCTTTCTGCTCGGGCGGGCGCGGCGGCTGGCCGGGCTGCGCGAGGCCGGAAAGTTCGCGGGGCTTTACCGGCTCGCCGAGATGCGCCGGCACCTGCTCGCGGCCGGGGCCGATCTGGTGGCGTCCGGGCAGCTCAACCGGGCCGACGACATCATGTTCCTGACGCTGGACGAGGCGGATGCGGGCGCGGGCGGCACGTCGAGCAGGTTGCGGGAGCTGGTGGCGGAGCGTCGTGCCTGGTACGAGCGCGAGTGCCGGCGTCGATCCGTGCCGGTCGCGCTGTTCTCCGACGGCACCGACGTCGAAACCGTGATCACGACGCCCGGGACTCCCGGCGCGCTCACCGGCGTCGGCGCTTCGGCGGGGCGGGCCACTGGTCCCGTACGGGTCGTGCACGATCCGGCCACGGCCCGCCTCGAACCGGGGGAAGTGCTGGTCACGGCGACCACCGACCCGGGGTGGACACCGCTGTTCCTCTCGGCGGCCGCGCTCGTCACCGAGACGGGGGCGGTGATGGCGCACGGGCCCACGGTCGCCCGCGAATACGGCCTGCCCGCGGTCATCTGCGTGCCCGGCGCCACGACCCGCCTGCGTACGGGGCAGATCGTCACGGTCGACGCGGCGGCCGGCACCGTCACTGTTCAGGAGGCACGATGAGTATCCTTCGGCGCGCCGCGGCTGCGGAGGCCGCTACCTGGCGCAACCTGGCGTTGTGGGTGACGCGCCGGCCGGTCGATCGGCACGGCGGTCAGGCGTACGGGTATCTCGGGGTCGTCAAGCCGATCCTCGGGGTGTTCCTCGTGCTGTCGATCGTGGAGATCCCGGTCCTCGACCTGATCATCAAACACGTGGTGCCGTGGGGGCCGGCCCGCTGGATCATGCTGGCCATCAGCGTGTGGGGTCTGCTGTGGATGCTCGGTTTCCTCGGCGGCCTGATCCGGCACCCCCACCTGCTCCTCGACGACGGGCTGCGGGTGCGGATGGGCCCCGGCATCGACCTGACCGTGCCGTGGTCGGACATCGAGTCCATCGGCAAGCGCTATCGTTCGATGCCGTCGAGCCGCGCGGTGCAGTTCGAGGAGGGAGCGTTGCACATCGTGGTCGGAAGCCAGACCAGCATCGACGTCCGGCTGCGGCGCCCGCTGACGTTCGACGTGCCGCGAGGCCCGGGGGAGCCGGTTTCCGAACTGCGCCTGTACGCCGACGACGCCGACGGTCTGGTCCGGGTTGCCCGTACGCACCTCGACGCCGTCGCCGCCTGAGCCGCGCGCCATGCCGAAGATCGTCGACCACGACGCCCGCCGCCGCCTGATCGCCGACGCGCTCATGAAGGTAGCCGCCGACCAGGGACTGGAGGCCGTGAGCCTGCGCCACGTGGCCGCGGCGGCCGGCGTCTCGGTGGGGATGGTGCAGCACTACTTCCACACCAAGGACGAGATGATGGCGTTCGCGCTGGCCGCCGTGGCCGACCGCGCCGAATCCCGGATCCGCACCGCGGTGACGTCGCTGGGTGATTCTCCGCCCCCGCGGCTGCTGCTGCGCACGATGATCGCGGCCCTGCTGCCGCTTTCCGGCGCCGCGCGCGACGACGGCCGGGTGGCGCTGGCCTTCCTGGCCTATGCCGCCGTACGTCCCCAAGCCGGGCAGGGCCTGCGCCCGGGCACGGCGCAACTGGTCGACTTCATCGCCGGACTGCTGCCCGACCCGCACGGCACGCCCGCCGCGACGGCGCTGCTCGCGCTGATGGAGGGTCTGGGAGTTTACCTGCTGGGCGGCCAGCTGACCCCCGACCAGGCTCTGGCGGCGCTCGACGCCCAGCTCGACGTGCTGTTCTTGCCATAGGTTGATCATTTACCTATGCTTCCGCATCATGAAAGCGATGCGGGAGCCGACCTTTCTCATCCTGACCGCGCTGGCCGAGGGGCCACGGCACGGCTACGGGATCATCCAGGAGGTCGGCGCGGTCTCCGGTGGGCGGGTCAAACTGCTGACCGGCACGCTCTACACCGCGCTGGAACGCCTCGCCGCCGAAGGGCTGGTCGTGCTCGACCGTGAAGAACTGGTCGACGGGCGGGGGCGCCGGTACTTCCGGCTCACCTCCGACGGGCTTACCGCGTTACGGGCGGAAACCGTGCGCCTGCGCGATCTCGCGGCCGCCGCCGAGAAGCGTCTGGGCGTGGCAATGCGGCCGGGGGTGGCCTGATGCCGTACGGGTGGATGCTCGCCGCCTATCCGAAGGACTACCGCCGGCGGCACGGTGCCGAACTGCTCGAACCGCTGCTCACGGAGAACCGGCGGCCGACGGTTGGGGAGATGGCGAACCTGGCGATCCATGGATTGCGGACCCGTCTCGGGCGATCCGCGAGCCGTACGGTCGTGGTCTGGGCGCTCCTCGTGACCGTGATCGGGGGCATGTTCGGCGCGGCGGCCGGTTCGTGGGTGGGCTGGCACACGGGCGGTTCGCTGCCGTCGCCGTCGTGGACCCGGGCTTTGCTGACCGACGTGGCACCCGGCGCCGCGGTGGGTCCGGGCGAGCCGCCGCCGTCGTCGCCGTTCGTGTTCGAAGGCCGCCCGCTGCGCTGGGCGGATACCGACGACCTGCTGCTGGGGCGCGGCGGCGAATACCAGGCGGCGGTTGCTACCGGATGGGCCGGGCTGCCCCGCGGTGCGGACCTGGAGGCGCAGGCCGCGTACGCCGCCAACCGGCTGGCCGCGACCGGCTGGACGGTGCACACTCCGACACGCACGGAAGTGGACGGCTGCGGCTCCGAGAGGTGCCAGCCGTGGAACAACTTCACGGCCGCCCGGGACGACCTGGTGCTGACCCTCGACGTTTACCCGGCCCCCGACGCGCAGGAGGCGACGGTGTCAGTGGCGTTGGAGCGTGTCACCCCGGCCGGGGCCAGGGTCGGCGGCGCGCTCGGCGGACTGGTTGCGGCGGTGGCCGCGTTCCTGGTCTTCGGCTGGGCCAGCCGCCGCACCGGTCGTCCCGGCCATCCGGCCCGCCTCGCCGTGATGTTCCCGTTCGCGGTCGGTCTGCTGCTCTGGTGGGGGCCGGCACTGGCGGCGATCCGGCGGGTGGCTTCGCAAACAGAGGGCTGGCCGCGGGCGAGCGGGCCGCAGCTGTGGGATTGGATCGGGCAACCGGCGTTTCTGCTGTTGTTCGTGGCCGGCACGAGTTTCGCCGCGTTGTCGCTGCTGCTGGCCGCCGTCCCGCCCCACCCCGAGCTGCTCGAAACCGCACCCACGCCCACCTCGGACACCACCGGCTAGGGACCCACCACTTTGTTGATCTGGAAGTGCCCGGCGAGCCTGCGCGAGCTGACGCGCCGCCGTGCCGGAACATCGACCTGTGACGACGACTCTCGCGCGGCAGCCAGTCGATGCTTCACCGACCCTGCACTATTACCTGGTCCACGACCGTATCGGCGAACCGGACAGTTTGCTGGTTGAGGAGTTGCTGCCAGCACCGGACCACTCCTCGGCGGGGCTGGTGAGTGGTGTCCGAAGCCGGCGGGAGAGCAGCTGGCGCGACGGCGCGGACACCAGCCGCAGGTTGCGGCTTGATGCCGCCTTACGGCTCCAGGTAGTCGCTGTTGGCCGAGCGGCAGCAGCGGAGTTCTATCGAAGCGTTTGTGGTGTCGGTCTGCCGGACGAGGCTGCGTTGCGGGCACAGTTCGGTGAACTTCCTGCCCAGCCGCCGCGTCCGCTGCGTCTGAGCGGGCCGGAGGCCGCCCCGGGATTTCGCGAGACGCGGGTTTATAGGATCCTGTTTGTCAATGAGTTGACTCAAGACGGCCTTGATGCGCTCAGCAGCGGGTGGCAAATGCCGGTTGTCGGTGACCTTGTCGATCCCGAGGTTCGGATCCTAGGAGCGGTGCATCGCCAGGTGTCCGGCGATTGCTTCCGCTGGGACCTCCGTCGAGTCGCCGCCGGCGCTGCCTGGGGCCTGGATGTGACCTGCGATCTGGCTGGCGAGCGCGACGAGGCGGTCGGTGTCCTGCTGCGTGGTCTGACGGCGCAGATGCGGCAGCAGGGACTGATTCCCGTCACCGTCGACCGGTTCCGCTGACGCTTCAGCACACCGCGTCCCAACCGTTCGCGCGAACATCGCGAGTCGCATCAGCTACCTCGCTAGGTGTGGTTGGACGGTCGAAGGCCAGCGATTTGTTGATCAGTTCCGGCCCCACCTCGATCGGGTGGATTCGACGCTCACCAGTTTCGGACCCACCTGACCTGGTGGAGCATCGGCAGGTCTGACGGGAGCCCGCTGCTGCCGAAGGTCGACCTGTTCGCGGCGATCCGCCCGCGACTCGGGCGCTGGCATGTCGGTGCGGGCGAGGCCGGCAACTATCAGGTGAGGCGGCGCACGATCCGCGCGGCTTTGCAGTCAGCTCTGCCCCAGCCGCGCGAGCCGACGCCGCCGCGGACGTCGAGGCTGGACGACTTCAAACCGATCGTCGACGCCATCTTGCGCGAACCTCAGCCCGGCGTGTCGGGCCGGAAACACCGCTCCTGGCACAGCCCCGCGGTGACTGCGCAGAGTTGGCGTTGATTGCGCGAAGTTGGCGTCAGCCGCACGGGGATGACGTCGACTGCGCCGGAGTCGGCGTTGGTTGCGCGGGTGTGGGCGTTGGTTGCGCGCGTGTGGGCGTCAATTGCGCGAGTGTTGGCGTTGGTTGCGCGAGTGCTGGCCTTGGCTGCGCGAGTGTGGGCGTTGGTTGCGCGAGTGTGGGCGTTGGTTGCGCGAGTGCTGGCCTTGGCTGCGCGAGTGTGGGCGTTGGCTGCGCGAGTGTGGGCGTCAATTGCGCGAGTGTGGGCGTTGGCTGCGCGAGTGCTGGCCTTGGCTGCGCGAGTGTGGGCGTTGGTCGCGCGAGTCTGGGCGTCAGGTGTGCGTGTCTGCGCGGGGATGGCGTTGGCCGCCGGGGATGGCGTTAGCTGCGCGAGTAAGGGCGTTGGGTGCGCAGAAATCGCGCAGGGTGGCGTTGAATGCGCCTCGTGTGGAGTGCGGTGGCCGACGATCGTGCGGGAGCGGGGTTAGCGCGGTTGGCGATGGCTGTGCGAAGTTGGCGTTCGCTGCGCGGTGGTGGCGTGGGGTGGGCGGTCCCGCGCGAGGGTGGGCGGGGATCGCGCGAGGGTGGGCGGGGCCGCGCGAGGGTGGGCGGGGCCGCGCGAGGGTGGGCGGGGCCGCGCGAGGGTGGGTGGGGGCTGCGGGAGTGCAGCGGGTGGCTCAGGACTTGTGGGCTTGGGTGAAGCGGGTGCGGTATGTCGAGGCGGTCAGGCCGTAGTGGGACTTGAAGCGGCGGGCGAAGTAGTTCTGGTCGGGCCAGCCGACTGACTCGCCGATGCGGTTGATCGGCTGGTCGGTGTGGAGCAGGCGGGCTGCGGCCAGTTCGACGCGGAAGCGGGACAGGTAGGCCATGGGCGGGAGGCCCGTGGCCGCCTTGAACAGGCGGACGAGGTAGCCGGGGGCCAGGTGCAGTTCGGCGGCCAGTTCGGTCAGCGTCCACTGGTGTGCGGGGCGGTCCTCCATCATGTGCATTGCGTCCAGCACCGCGGCGTGGGTGCCGGCTGCGGCGTCGGAGCGTGCGTCGGTGGCGGCGACCACGCGGGCCAGGATGCTCAGGAACAGGGTCAGGCGGCCGACCACGTCGCCGCGGTGGTCGGGGGCCGGCTGGGTGCGGAGTTTTTGCAGGCCGTCCAGGTGTTCCAGGCACGCGGTCAAGGCGTCGCCGGGTAGGTGCGTGGTCAGGATGCCGCGGCGCTGGCCCGCGTACGGGCCGGTCCACAGCAGGTGGCCGAGTTGGGGGTCCTGTCTGGTCCAGGAGAGTTCGCGGCGCAGCAGCTCGGTCGAGAAGCAGCAGTTGTAGAGGTCGAGGTGGTCACAATCCTCGTAGCCGTGCCAGACGCCCGGGCGCAGCAGCATCGCGTCGCCCACGCGGAGTTGCCGGCGGCCGGCCAGGCTGTGGTGGACGCCGGAACCGGACATCACCACGGCTATCTCGACGAAGCTGTGCGTGTGCACCGGATGCAGGCCCTCGTGCAGGTAGTGGCCCGCGTAGGCCAGTGACCCGTCGATGAAGTGCAGCAATGTCCGGGTGTTCTCGACCGGGGGGTCGTCGGTCATGCCTCACCGTAGGCCCTGCCCCGGCCATCACCAAGCTGGGCTGAGCGGTGCTCAGGTGAATTTCGTGCTAGCTCCGGTTCATCTCGGGCTATGTCGTGGGCCACACCGAAACGCAGGATCGGGGACACGGCGAAACGTTCTCGCCACCAAGCCGAAACAAAATGACCGCGTTGGTGCCCCGTCGGTTCTTGAATCGTTTCACGGGCAAAGACGGTAAAAGCAACAGGAGTGACATGCCGGACATTACCGCCCCCCACGCTCTGCGGTTCGACCACCATCACGGCAGCATGATTGGCCTCGGCACGCCCACTCCGCGCATCTCCTGGCAGGTCGCGCGGGCCCCCGAGGGCTACCGTCAGACCCGCTACCAGCTCGAGATCATCCGCGGTGGCAAAACCGAGACCTTCGAGACCGAGTCGGCCGAGCAGGTGCTGGTGCCATGGCCCGCCGCGCCCCTCAAGAGCCGAGAGGCCGCCACCGTACGAGTCCGCGTAGCCAGCGCCGCCGGAGACGCGGCCAGTAGCGCCGCCGGAGACGCGGCCAGTGGCGCCGCCGGAGACGCGGCCAGTGGCGCCGCCGGAGACGCGGCCAGTGGCGCCGCCGGAGACGCGGCCAGTGGCGCCGCCGGAGATGCGGGTGGCAGCGCCGCCGGACACGCGGCCAGTGGCGCTGCCGGAAACGCGGGTGGCAATGCCGCTGGAAACGCGGGTGGCAGCGCCGCCGGAAACGCGGGCAGCGCCGGAAACGCGGGTGGTAGCGCCGCCGACAGCCTGGTCGAGGGCGACGCCGGAACTGGCGAAAGCACTGGCGTGAGCTGGAGCGAGTGGAGCGAGCCGGCGACGGCCGAGGCCGGGCTGCTCGAGCCCGCCGACTGGACGGCCCGCTTCGTCAGCCCCCGCGAGATCGGCGCTTTCGGCCGCCCGGCCCCGATGCTGACCGGCACCTTCCCGCTGGGCAGCGACGTGGTCAAGGCCCGCCTCTACATCACCGCGCACGGTCTCTACGAGGCGAGCCTCAACGGCCAGCGGGTCGGCGACGAGGTGCTCACTCCCGGCTGGACGGCTTACCAGCACCGGCTGCGCTACCAGACGTACGACGTCACCGACCTGGTCACCGCGGGTGAGAACCGGCTGGAGGTCAACCTGGGCAACGGTTGGTGGCGGGGCTACCTGGGCTTCCGCAACCAGCACAGCCTTTACGGCGACCGGCTCGCCGCGCTGGCCCAGCTCGAGGCCGAGACGGCCGACGGCCAGGTGCACACCTTGGCCAGCGACGGGACGTGGACCGCGCGGGAAGGCACCATCGTCGACGACGACCTCTACAACGGACAGCGCGCCGACTTGAGCCGCGAGCTCGGCCCGGAGTCGCCGGTCGACGTGGTCGACGCCGACCTGAGCCTGCTCGTGGCGCCGGACGGCCCGCCGATCCGGGTCACCGACGTTCTGCCCGCCGTCGAGGTTTTCCGGTCGCCGTCCGGCAGGACGCTTGTCGACTTCGGGCAGAACGTGGTCGGCTGGGTCCGCCTGACCGTCCGCGGCGCGCCCGGCAACCACCCGGTCGTGATTCGCCACGCCGAGGTGCTCGAGGACGGCGAGCTGGGTGTTCGTCCGCTGCGCACCGCGCGGGCCACTGACGAGTGGATCGTCGACGGCCCCGACACGGTGATCCTGGAACCGACGTTCACGTTCCACGGTTTCCGGTACGCCGAGGTGACCGGCGTGGGCGACTTGCGGGCCGAGGACATCGAGGCCGTCGTCGTCGGGTCGGACCTGCGCCGTACGGGGTGGTTCGAGAGCGACCACGACCTGCTCAACCGTTTCCACGAGAACGTCGTCTGGGGCATGCGCGGCAATTTCGTGGACGTCCCCACCGACTGCCCGCAACGCGACGAGCGCCTCGGGTGGACCGGTGACATCCAGGTCTTCTCGCCCACCGCCTCGTTCCTGTTCGACTCGGCCGGCTTCCTCACCAACTGGCTCGCCGACCTGGCCGCCGAGCAGCAGAAAGACGGTTCGGTCCCGTACGTGGTGCCGGATGTGTTGCGTCAGCCCGGCCCGGCCACCGCGGCCTGGGGCGACGCCGCCACCATCGTGCCCTGGGTGATCTATCAGCGCACCGGCGACCGCGCCCTGCTGGAGCGTCAGCTGCCCAGCATGCGGGCCTGGGTCGACAAGATGGCCGCGCTGGCCGGCTCGGATCTGCTGTGGGCGGGCGGCTTCCAGTTCGGCGACTGGCTCGACCCGACGGCGCCGCCCGCCGACCCGTTCCGGGCCAAGGCCGACCCTGACGTCATCGCCACCGCCCACCTGGCCCGCTCGGCCCAGGTCGTGGCGCAGGCCGCGCTGGCCGTCGGCGACGGGGACGTGGCCCGCGAGTACGGCGACCTGGCGGGCCGGGTGCGGGAGGCGTTCGCCCGGGAGTACGTGACCGGCGGCGGCCGGGTGCTCAGCGACGCCCCCACCGCGTACGCCTTGGCTCTGCAGTGGGCGTTGCTGCCCACCCCGGAGCAGCGGCAGCAGGCGGGGCAGCGGCTGGCCGACCTCGTACGGGTGGCCGGGTTCAGGATCAGCACCGGTTTCGTCGGCACGCCGCTGATGACCGACGCGCTGGCCGACGCGGGCGAGCCCGAACTGGCGTACCGGCTGCTGCTGCAGACCGGCGTGCCGAGCTGGCTCTACCCGGTGACGATGGGCGCCACCACGGTCTGGGAGCGCTGGGACAGCATGCTCCCGGACGGCTCGATCAACCCGGGCGAGATGACGTCCTTCAACCATTACGCGCTCGGGGCGGTCGCCGACTGGCTGCACCGGCGCGTGGCCGGACTGGCCCCCGCCGAGCCCGGCTACCGGCGCATCGAGGTGCGGCCCCTGCCCACCGGGCAGCTGAACCGGGCCACGGCGCGGCACCTCACCCCGTACGGGGAAGCCTCTGTCACCTGGACGCGGGACGGCGGTCAGCTGCGCCTGGACGTGGTGGTGCCGGTCGGCGCGACCGCGACGGTGCACGTGCCGGGGCGCGCCGAGCCGATCGTCGTGGGCCACGGACGGCACGACTGGACCGTCCAGGACCCGTACGGGCAGGAAGGCGCACGACCCGCCGAGCCCAGCATCCGGCAGCTGATGGACCACAAGCCCAGCTGGGACAAGGTCGTCGCGCTGGCCGCCGAGGCCGGTGTCGCCACTGACGAGGCCGACCTGGCCGGGCGGCTCGAGCGCTACCTGGGCGCCCCCGCAACCGAGCTCGCCGGCGCCGCCACCGCGCACGGCTTCATCCCCGGCGGTGACGTGCTCGCGGCCCGCCTGCAGACCCTCCTCTCCTCCGATCACGAATAAGGGAGTCAACGTCATGAAGCGACGTCAGATAGGTCTCGCCGTGTTCTCCGCGGCGACGCTGGCCCTCGGCGCGTGCAGCGCCGGCAGTCTCGGCAGCAGCGACGAGGAGGGCGGCGGCGGCAAGGTCACCCTTTCGTTCCTGACCGACAACCAGCCCGAGACGGTGAAGATCGCGGAAGGGCTGGCCAAGGACTTCACCGCCAAGAATCCCGACATCACGGTCAACGTGGAGACCCGGCCGCAGGGCACCGAGGGCGACAACATCGTCAAGACCCGGCTCTCCACCGGCGACATGACCGACGTGTTCATGTACAACTCGGGCTCGCTCATGCAGGCCCTGGCCCCGCAGAAGAACCTGACCGCGGTGGACGACTTCGCCGGGCAGCTCGACGACAACTTCAAGAAGGCGGTCGGCTCGGACGGCAAGATCTACGGCGTGCCGTTCGGCAACTACATGGCGGGCGCGATCCTTTACAACAAGGAGGTGTACGACAAGAACGGCCTGAAGGTGCCGACCACGTGGGACGAGTTCCAGGCCAACAACGCCAAGCTCAAGGCGGCCGGCGTCGACCCGGTCATCCAGACGTACGGCGAGACGTGGACCTCGCAGCTGTTCATCCTCGGCGACTACCACAACGTCGAGGCGGCCAGCCCCGGCTGGGCCGACCAGTACACGAAGAACCAGGCCAAGTACGCGACCACGCCCGCCGCCAAGGCCGGTTTCGACCACCTGCAGCAGGTGCACGACGCCGGGTACGTGAACAAGGACTTCGCGTCGGCCAAGCTCACCGACGGCCTGAACAAGCTGGCCAAGGGTGAGGGCGCGCAGTACCCGATCCTGTCGGCCATGGTCAGCCAGCTGATCGCCGACAACCCGGGCAGCGAGAACAAGATCGGCCTGTTCGCCATCCCCGGCAGCGACGCCGCCAGGAACGGCCTGACCGTGTGGGCGCCCAACGGGCTCTACATCCCGAGCAGCACCACCGGTGACAAGCTCGAAGCGGCCAAGAAGTTCCTCGGCTTCGTGGCCAGCCCCGACGGCTGTGCCTCGATGGGCCAGGCGTCCACCCCGACCGGCCCGTACGCGGTCACCGGCTGCAAGCTGCCCGACTCGGTGCCGCAGGCCGTCAAGGACATGCAGACCTACATCGACAAGCAGGGCGCGTCCAGCCTGGCCCTGGAGTTCCTGTCCCCGGTCAAGGGCCCGGCCCTCGAGCAGATCTGCGTCGAGGTGGGTTCCGGCATCCGCAAGGCCGACGCGGCCGCCAAGCTTTACGACGAGGACGTGAAGAAGCAGGCCCAGCAGCTCGGACTCGAGGGTTGGTAAGCCTGGAGGCCCGGCCGCGCACCCGCGCGGCCGGGCCGGCCCCCGCCGCCGGTCGCAAGCGGAGCCCGTACTCCTCCTGGTTCTACCTGCCGGCCGCCATCATCTACGCGGTGCTGTTCCTGGTGCCCACGGTGACGTCGTTCTACTTCAGCCTGACCCGGTGGAGCATCTTCGACTCCCAGTTCATCGGGTTCGACAACTACGTCACGTTCTTCCGTGAGCCCGCGCTCGTCTCCGGCCTGTGGCACACCGTGGTCTACGCGGTGCTCACCTCGGGGCTCAAGGTCGTGCTCGGTCTCGGCCTGGCCGTGCTGCTCACCTCGCAGATCATCGGCCGCGGCTACCTGCGCTCGGTGGTGTTCTTCCCCGTGCTGGTGAGCACGATCGGTGTCGGCCTGACCTTCACGATCCTCATGGACCCGGAGGAAGGCCTGATCAACGAATCGTTGTCGCTGCTCGGCATCCAGGGGCCGGGCTGGCTCACCGACCCCGGCTACGCGCTGGTGTCGGTGGCGCTGGTCGACGTGTGGAAAGGTGTCGGCCTGGCCACGCTGATCTACATCGCCGGCATCGTGTCGATCCCGCAGGAGTACTTCGAGGCGGCCCGCGTCGACGGCGCCACCGCCTGGCAGAACTTCCGCAGCATCGTGCTCCCGCTGGCCCGGCCGGCCACGTTCACGGTGATCCTGCTGTCGCTGATCGGCGGCTTGCGGTCGTTCGACCTGATCTGGGCGATGACCCGGGGCGGTCCCGGCTTCACCTCCGACGTGATCGCGTCGGTCATCTACAAGCAGTACCAAGCGGGCTTCTACGGCCTGTCGACGGCGGGCAACGTGGTGCTGTTCCTGCTGGTGACCGCAATCATCTTCCCGCTCTCGCGCTACCTGAACTCCAAGGAGGTGGATCTGTGACCGTGGTGGAGAATCGGCGGCCGCGCAAGAACATCGCGCTCAGCCTGGTCGCGATCCTGCTGTCCGTCGTGGTGTTCCTGGTGCCGTTCGCCTTCATCGTGCTGACCGCGCTGAAGAGCCGGCAGGAGGCGTCGCGGCTCGACTTCTCGTGGCCCACACAGTTCCAGTTCGTGCAGAACTTCGTGGACGTCGTGCAGGCCCGCGACTACATGCTGATCATCGCCTTCATCAACAGCACGATCCTGACGGTGGCCTCGGTGACCATCATGGTGGTGCTGGCCGCGATGGTGGCGTTCGTGCTGCAACGGCGGCGCACCCGCTGGACCGGCCTGATCAACTTCCTGGTCCTGTCGGGTCTGATCATCCCGCCCGCGGTCGTGCCCACCATCTGGGTGCTGCAGAAACTCGGGCTCTTCCGGACGATGCCCGGGCTGATCCTGGTCGAGGTCGCGTTCGGCCTGTCGTTCTGCATCCTGCTGTTCCGGGCGTTCATCGCCACTATCCCGCGTGAGCTCGACGAGGCGGCGATCATCGACGGCGCCGGGCCGCTGCGGTTGTTCTTCCGGGTCGTGCTGCCGCTGCTCAAATCGGTCATCATCACGTGCGTGGTGGTGCAGTCGGTGACGGTTTTCAACGACTTCGTCAACCCGCTGTACTTCCTGCCCGGCGACCAGAACGCCACCGTGCAGCTGACGCTCTACAACTTCTCCAGCTCGTACTCGACGCAGTACAACCTGCTCTTCATGGACATCCTGCTGATCACGATCCCGCCGCTGATCATGTTCTTGTTCTTCAACAAGCGCATCGTCGCCGGCATGACCGCGGGCGCCGTCAAGGGCTGAGGACCGGGGCCGCGCTGTTGCCTCAGCGCGGCCCTTTCCCCCGGCCGAGCCGCTCAGCGCCCGTGCGCCGCGTGGGCCACGGCCATCTCGCTGCTCATGCGGTGGGCCGGCCGCAGCCCCCGGACCGAGGACATCCTGATCGCCGCCGCCGCGGCCGCCTACTTCGTCCTGCGGATCTGGACGTACCTCACCTTTGCCGGCGACCGCCTCGACTTCGCCGCCACCGAACGCTCGACCACCCCACTGACCGCCACCGAGCGCGCCGGCCTGGCCGCGGCCCTGCACGTCGGCGATCCGCGCTGGGTGCTCAACCTGCTGATCTTCGGCCTGCTGCTGGTGGCCGCGTTCTCCGGCACCCGGCAGCAGAGCAAGGCGGCCGGTGTACGGGAGGAACCGAGCCGGCCCGTACAGGGGAGGCCCGCACACCGAGTTATTGCGTTGTCCCAGGTCGATGTCGTCCCTACCGTAGAGATCACCTGACCGGTCGTAGAGGGAGGTGACCCGGTGAGTGATGTGCTCGTTCTCAACGCCGACCTGGGGCCGCTGCACCGGGTGAGCCTGCGGCACGCCGTACGGATGCTGGTGCGGCAGGTGGCCGAGGTGCACGAGGCGCGGCCCGATCGGGTGATCGGTGTCTGGCCCGTCCCGACTGTGGTGCGCCTGGTCTCGTACGTGGTCACCCGCTGGCGGCACAGCCGCGGACCGGGGTGGTCGCGGGCCGGCGTGATGAACCGCGACGGGCGGCGCTGCGCTTACTGCGGCCGTGCGGCGACGACCGTCGACCACGTGCTGCCCCGCTCGCGCGGCGGCGCCAACAGCTGGCTCAACACGGTCGCCGCCTGCTATGCCTGCAATCAGCGCAAGGGCGACCGCACCCCGGCCGAGGCGCGCATGCCGCTGCGGGTCAGGCCGGCCGCGCCGCTGTGGGGGACGCTGCTGTAGCCAGCGCGAGCTGGTAGAGCAGGCTGCGGTGGGTCGGCCGGTAGCCGAGCGACTCGTTCGTGCGGCGCATGGCGGTGTTGTCGTCGGCGGTGTCGGCGAGCAGGCCGTCCAGGCGGGCAAACCTTTCCCGTACGAGGGTGATCTGCGCGGCCTTCATCCAGCGCGCGAGGCCGTGGCCGCGGTGCGCGGGCAGCACCGCGGTTCCGTAGTGCTGGGCGTCGCCCGACCCGGACGCCGGTATCACCAGCTCGGTGAAACCCGCGATCTCGCCGTCCGGGTCGAGCGCGGCCGTCGTGCAGAGCGTCTCGCCGCGCCCGGCCACCGCGTCGGCGATCGTGTGCAGCCGGGCGACGTCCCAGGGCTGCGGCTCGTACGCGGCGTCGCCCATCGGCATGTCGTCCAGTGCGGGCCGGGCCCGGGCGAACGTCTCGGCCAGGTCCCCGGGGACCCTGCCCTCCCAGTGCACGAGCCGATAGCCCGGCACCGGCTCGGCGACGGGCGCGGCGTCCCTCAGGGCCAGCCGCGTGTACGTCAGGGCGAGCACCTGCCGGAAGCCGTGCGCCAGGCAGAAGCCGTCCTCGCCGGGCCGGACCGGCTCGGTGAGCAGCGTGTGCATCCCGTGCTCGGCCGCCGCGGCCGTCAGCGCCTGCAGGAGCCGGGTGCCGACGCCACGGCGCCGCTCGGCCGGATGCACGGTGAGCTGCACGTCCGCCGTGTGCCCGGCGGTGGGCAGCCAGAGGAACGCGGTGCCCAGGGGCCGCCCGTCGTCGCCCGCGGCCAGCCAGGCCAGCCGCTCGCGGCGGGCGGGGTCGATGAGCGGCGTCAGATGCATGGCGATCATTGTGACCGCAGTCGTCGTTTTGTCGTACCCCGATGCCATGCTGGCTCGCGTGATCGTCGACTTCGAGAGCGAGCTGTGGATCTGGGATGCGCGCAAGGGCGACACTTGGACGTTCGTCAGCCTGCCGGTGGCCGAGTCCGATGTGATCCGTGACCTCACCGACGGCACCCGGCGCGGCTTCGGCTCCGTGCGGGTGAAGGTCACCGTCGGCACGAGCCACTGGCAGACGTCCATTTTCCCGGGCGGCGGGGGCGGGGCTTACGTGCTGCCCATCAAGCGGGCGGTGCGCCTGGCCCAGCATCTGGAGCCGGGCGACGTGGCGACCGTGTCGGTGGAGGTGCTCGGGCTCTGAACAAGAATGACCCCGGTGCGCGCTGGCGCTGCGCACCGGGGAGGTGTCAGGGCACGCCCGTCCGAAGCCGGGGGACAGCGGACGGACGGCCCCTGCTCTCTTCAGGACTACCCGCTTCGGCCGCGCTTTACCAGAGGCGGCGGCGCTTGTAGTGCCCGTGGTGCCGATAGTGACCGTGGTGGCGATAGTGCCCGTGGTGACGGTAATGACCGTGGTGGCCGTAGCCCGGGTGTCCGTAGGCGCCGGGATGCCCGTACGCGCCGTGGCCGTAGCCGCCGTGATGACCCCGCTTGTTCAACTTCGACGCGAGCATCGACAGCAGGAACCTCTTGACGGAACCGCTCAACGTTTGCCTCCTTGGCTGGCTCCTCTACCACGATAAGTGGTCAAGTCCAGCACTCCCTGTGACCACGCTGACGGTTCCCTGAGTCTTATCCCTTCCACCTGATCATCGCGGCGCTGGCGTCGTCGCGGAGTTCGCCCTGCTCATAGCTGACGATGGTGTGGATCAGGCGGCGCATGATCTCGGGCGAAGGCAACCCCAGGGCGAGCTGCTCGATGACGAAGGACGTCAGCCGATCGAGACCGAACAGCGCCCCCGAGCTGTCCCGCGCCTCGGTGATCCCGTCGGTGTAGAGCACCAGCGCGTCACCCGGCGCGAGTTGCTCGGTCGTCACGCCCGGCGGCCGCGACAGCATGGTGCCCAGCCCCAGCGGCAGCGCTGTCGGCGTGGGCAGTCCCGGTCGCGCCTCGCCGCCGCGCAGCAGCAGTTCCGCCGGGTGGCCCGCGCTGATCCGGCGGTACAGGCCGGTCACCGTGTCCAGCTCGGCCAGGATCGCGGTGACGAAACTGCCCGGATACTGCGCCCGGATCCACTTGTCGATCGACTGATACGTGTCGGTCAGCCCGAGCCCGGAGCGCCGCGCATTGCGGTACGTGTTCAGCGTCAGCGTGGTGAGCGCGCTGGCCGCGATGCCGTGACCCACCGTGTCGAACAGACCGACGTGCAGCACGTCCCCGTTCGCGGCGTAGTCGAACGCGTCCCCACCCACGTCGTAACAGGGCTCGAGGACGGCCGTGACCATCGTGCCGTCCACCGCGAACGTCAGCGGCGGCAGCTGGTTCCAGACGATCTCGGCCGCCAGCTGCATCGGCTCCCGCCGGCGGGTGTGCTCGACCGCGTCGCCGTAACCGCGGCGGCTCGCGATCAGCTCGGCCACCAGCGCCGCGATCACCTCGAGTTCGTCCACGTCGGCGGCCCGGGTGCGCAGCTCGAGCACCCCGAGCCGCTCCGCGCCGTGCAGCAGCGGCAACCACACACACTCGTCCGAGGTGGTCACCCGCGCGGTCCGGAAGGCCTCACCGGCCGCGGTGCCGTCGACCGGGATCGGCGCCGCACCCGTCATGCCGCGCCCGCGCAGCGGATAGAGCCGCAACTGCCCGTAGTCGACCAGCAGCACCGTGGCGGTGGCCGCGCCCAGCAGCGGGGCCGCGTCGTGCAGCAGGGCGGGCAGGTCCTCGGCCCGTCCCCGATGCCGCAGATCGAGCAGTCTGCGAACGGCTTCCATCGACTCGGGCACCCCCACCCCATGCCCAGCCGGGCCGCTCGTCAATCGACGCGATACTGCTCCACCAGACCGGACAGGATTTCCCGCGTACGGGTCAGGTCGTCGATCTGCCGGGTCACCCGGTCGAGCTCGGTCGTCAGCCGCTCGGCCAGCCACGGCGTACGGATGGCCTCGTTGTTGATGCACGGCAGCACGTCCTGAATGGTCGCGCTGTTGAGCCCGGCCGACAGCAGTGACTGGATCAGCGAGACCCGCTCGACGGCCCCCTCCGGGTAGTGCCGCTGCCCGCCGCCGCTGCGCGCGCTGGCCAGCAGACCCTGCTCCTCGTAATACCGCAGGCTCCGGGCGCTCGCCCCGGTGGCCGCGGACAGATCGCCGATCCGCATCGGAAATCCTCCCGGAAAAGCCTTGACCCTTACACGGATGTCAAGTTTTAGCGTAACCGCATGACAGCCGCCACCGCCGCCCTCGTCCAGCCGGTCACCCTGGTCGGGCTCCCGCTGACCAGCCAGTTCGTGATGGCCCCGATGACCCGCGAGCGGTCGCCGGGCGGCATCCCGACCGCGCAGAACGCCGCCTACTACCGCCGCCGCGCCGAGCACGGGATCGGCCTGATCATCACCGAGGGCGTGCTGGTCGACCACCCCAGCGCCGGTCACCAGACGGACGTGCCGCGGCTGACCGAAGGCGCCGCCGAAGCCGGGTGGAAGCAGGTGACGAGTGAGGTGCACGCGGCCGGGGGCCGGATCGCCGCGCAGCTCTGGCACCTGGGCAGCCGGCGCGAACCCGTCGACGGCTACGCCTCGTGGACGCCGGCCACGATGACCGGCCGCGACTTCGACACCCTCCTTTCCGCGTACGCCGAGAGCGCGCGTGTCGCCGTACGGGCCGGTTTCGACGCCGTCGAAGTGCACGCCGCCCACGGCTACCTGCTCGACGAGTTCCTCTGGCCGGTGACCAACCCGACACTGGCCCACCGCGACTTCCCGGCCGAGGTCGTGCGGGCGATCCGGGCCGAGATCCCCTCGTGCATGCCGCTGATCGTCCGGTTCTCCCAGTTCAAGGAACGCGACTACAGCGCCCGCATCGCCGAGACCCCCGCCGAGCTGGCCACCGTGCTGGAAGGCCTGCGCGCGGCCGGCGCCGACGTCCTGCACGCCTCGCAGCGCCGCTTCTGGGAGCCGATCTTCGACGGCAGCCACCTCAACCTGGCCGGCTGGGCCAAACACCTGACCGGCCTGCCCTCGATCACCGTCGGCTCGATCGGGCTGACCCGCGACTTCGCCTCCTCGGCGCGCATGGCCGAGCTGCTCGACCGCCGCGCGCGGGGCGAATACGACCTCATCGGGCTGGGCCGGGTGCTGCTGGGCAACCCGGCCTGGGTCACGCTGGCCGCCGCGGGACGTCACGCCGACATGAATGATTATTACAAAACGGACGAGGAGCGATACTTCTGATTATCCTGCGCGATACCGGCTCGACTTGGTGGAATGGCCACCATGGTGGCCGAAACCCCCAGAGCAGCCGTACGCGCTTGGCGTGACGGGCTGGTCAACCTGGACGCCGGCAACCGCCTGCTCAACTTCCGCCCCACCACGAGCGGCACCCTGCAGATCGCCGGGCCGGCCGCCCCCGACATCGTCTCCGCCCTGCGCGGCGACCGCGACTACGGATTCCTGCCCGCCGACGCCCGGCCCGAACCCGGCGGCCTGTTCCGCACCGGTCTGACCGCTGTCACGCTCGGCGCCCAGCTGCGGCGGCTGCTGCGCAAATCACGCCAGGACTTCCTCGACCGGGGCGTGGCCGCGCTGCACCTGGCGATCGGGATGCTGCACTGGCGCGACCCCGACGACGTGGCGCTGACCAGCCCCGTCCTGCTGCTGCCGGCCGAACTGGTGGCACCCGGGCCGGCGGGGGTGCCCCGGCTGCGGGTGCGGGGGGAGGACCCGGTGGTCAACCCGGCCCTCATGCTCCGGCTGCGGCAGATGGGCATCGCCATGCCGGGGGTGGACGGGCTGGCGGGGCTGGACGTGCGGGCCTACCTGGCCGAGCTGCGCGACGTCGTCGACAACCGGGACGGGTGGGTGGTCGAGGAGACCGTGCTGCTGTCGCGGTTCACCTTTCACAAGGAGGCGATGTATCGGGACCTGCTCGACAACGAGGCCCGGATCGTGGTTCATCCGTTGGTGGAGGCACTGTCCGGGAAATCGGGCGCGGTTTCCGCCTGTGGACAACCCGCTCCGGCCCTCTTGGCAGATGTAGATTCTTCAGGCATCTCCCCGGGTGGGTGGAGGGGTGGCGGGTGGGAAACCACTGAGCAGCACACAGGCGAAGATCTTCCGCTTGTGCTCGACGCCGACGCGACCCAGCGGGCCTGCGTGAACGCGGCCCTGGCGGGGCAGAGCTTCGTGCTCGACGGCCCGCCCGGCACGGGCAAGTCGCAGACCATCGCAAACATGATCGGCTGTCTGCTGCACGCCGGGAAGACGGTTCTGTTCGTCTCCGAGAAGGCGGCCGCCCTGGAGGTCGTGCGCAACCGGCTGGCCGGCGCCGGACTGGAGGCGTATCTGCTGGAACTGCACAGCCACAAGGCGACCCGTAAGGAAGTGGCCCGTGCGCTGGCCGGCTCGCTCGACCCGCGGGCGATCGATCCGGCCCCGGCGCGGGACGACGGGCGGCTGCGGGAGCTGCGCGGGCTGCTCAACGGCTACGCGACGGCGATGAACGAGCGCCGCGAACCGCTCGGCCGCACGCTGCACGAGGTGCTGGGCGACTGCGCCCGCCTCACCGGCCTGCCCGAGGTGCCGGCGCCGTGCGAACGGCCGCGGGAGCTGACGGCGCAGGCCGTCCACGACGCCTTGGAGGCGGCGGACGACCTGGCGCGTTGCCGCCGGGCCGCGGCCGGGCCGCAGACGTTCGCGTGGCGCGGGGTCACCGAGCGGGCGCCGCTGGGCGAGCCGCTGCGGCGGGCCGGGCACGCGCTGCACGCGCTGGCAGCGGAGGCGCACAAGCACACCGCGATCGCCGAGGCGTTCGCGGTGACCCGGCCGTCGGCCGTGGGCACGCTGGCAATGCTGGTGACCCACGCCGCGCGGCGGCCGTCCGCGGTGGCCGACGAGTGGCTGACCGCGGGCAGCCTGGAACCGATCGGGCGGGCCGCCGAGCGCCGCGCCCGCCGGCTGGCCGACGCGCGCCGGGCCCGGGCCGCGGTGCGGGAGGCGGCCGGGGTCGAGTGGCACGAGCTGCCCGACCTGGATCCGCCCGCGGTCGAGCCCCGTACGCTGACCGCGGCCGGGGCCGAGGAGTCGGTGCGCCGGCTGGCCGGGGAGGCGGACGCCCTCGACGAGCTGCGCGCGGAGGTCGCCGCCACGGTGGCCCGGCTCGGCCTGCCCGCCGTGGTCACGTTCGCCGACCTGACCCGCTTCGCCGGTTTGGCCGAGCTGGCGAGCCGCCCGCACCGCCCGGAGCCGTTCTGGTTCGGTCCGGGCCTGCTGGCCGGGGTGTCGGTGGCCGCGGCCGCCCTGCAACGCTGCGCCGAGGCGGTGACCGCGGCCGAGGCCGAGTGCCGCCGCTGGTTCCTTGACGGGATCGTCGAGCAGCCGGTGGAGCAGCTGGCCGACCGTCTCACCCACGAGCACCGCGGGCTGCGCAAGCTGCTGGGGGCGTACCGGCGCGACTGGGACGCCGTGGCCGCGTACTGCAGGCCGTCCGTGCCCACGGCCGAGGCCGTGGCCCACGTCGGCGCCGCGGTGGCCTGGCAGCGGGCCCGGCGCGAACGGGCCGCGGCCGAGCACCAGTACGCGCCCCTGCTCGGCCGGTACTGGCGCGGCGACGCCCCGCTGCACGAGGCCCTGCGGCTGGCCGGTGAGATCGTGCGGCTCACCCCGCCCGACGCGCTGCCGGCAGTGGCCGACCAGCTCTGCCGCCCCGTGCCCGACCCGCGCCTGGCCCGGACGGCGGCCCAGGTCCGCGCCCTGGCCCGGCGCGAGTCGGCCGCGGACACGCCGCAGGACGCCGCGGCCCGCCGCCGCGCCCAGCTCGGTCCGCTGAGAGAGGCGGCCACCGCGCTGCACGCCTACGCCCGCGCGCTCGGCCGCGACGCCGACGTGGCCGAGGTCCGGCGCCTGGCCCGCCTGCGCCGGGCCGCGGCCGACGAGGAACGGGTGCTGGCCGACGACTACGCGACGGCGGTGGCCGGCCTGGGCGTGGCCGCCGTGCACGACGACGCCCTGGAAGAGGCGGTGGGGTGGGCCCGGGCGGCCCGGCGGCTCACGTCGGGGATCGACCGGCCGCTCACCGGGGAGCAGGCCGCGGCGCTGCATTCGGACGGCGGCGCCGCGGCCCTCACCGAACGGTTCGGGGCCTGGGAGGACGCCCGGGACGTCGTCGTCGGGGCGTTCACGCCGGCCCGCCGGACCGAGGTCGGCGAGCTGCTCGACGACTACGCCGGCCCGCTGCTGACCGAGCTGCTCGACGACCCCGGCGGCCAGGACCAGTGGCTCGGCTACGACCGGGCCCGGCGGGTGCTGACCGCGGAGGCGATCGCGTTCTGCGCCGGGCTGCCCACCGAGCAGGTGCGGCCGGCCCTGCACCGGGCGCTGCTGGCGGCCTGGGCCGACGCGGTGATCCGGGACGACGAGCGTCTGCACCCGTACGGCGGGCCGGAACGTGATCGGCTGGTCGAGGAGTTCCGGGAGCTGGACGCGGCGCTGACCGGGCGGGCGCCGGCCACGATCGTGGCGGCGGTCGAGCAGCGGCGGGCCGCGGGGCGGGTGCCCGCCGAGGTGACGCTGCTGCGCCGGGAGGGCATGAAGGAGACCCGCCATCTGGCCGTACGGGACCTGATCGGGCGGACCCGGCGGACGGTGCAGACCGGCAAGCCCTGCTTCCTCATGTCGCCGCTCGCGGTCAGCCAGTTCCTGCCGGCCGACCTCGAATTCGACGTGGTCGTCTTTGACGAGGCGTCGCAGATCGCCCCGGCCGACGCGATCAACTGCCTGTACCGGGCGAGCGCGATGGTCGTGGCCGGCGACGACCGGCAGCTGCCGCCCACGTCGTTCTTCACCCGCACCGACTCCGACGAAGACGGCAGCGACGTCAACGACTTCCAGTCCATCCTGGAACTGGCCAAGGGGTGCGGTGCCTTCGAAAGCCGCGGGCTCGGCTGGCACTACCGCAGCCGGCACGAGGCGCTGATCGCCTTCGCCAACAACCAGTTCTACGAGGGCCGGCTGCGAACGTTCCCGGGCGCGAACGCCGATCCCGAGACGGGCGTCGAGCTCATCCCGGCCCGCGGTGTCTACCGCCGGGGGACGTCGCGCGACAACCCGGTCGAGGCCGAGATGGTCGCCGAGCGCATCGTGTCGTGCCTGACGACCCGGCCCGAGCTCTCGTACGGCGTGGTCACGTTCTCGGTGGCGCAGGCCGAGGCGATCGAGGCCGCCCTGGACCGCGCGGCCGCCCGCCACCCGGGCCTGGACCGGCTGCTCGACGGGGACCGGCTCTCCGGGTTCTTCGTCAAGAGCCTGGAGTCGGTGCAGGGCGACGAGCGCGACGTGATGGTCTTCTCGATCGGGTACGGGCGCGACCAGCACGGGCGGATCAGCTCCCATTTCGGCGCGCTCAACCAGCCCAACGGCTGGCGCCGGCTCAACGTCGCGATCACCCGGGCCCGGCGCCGCGTCGAGATCGTCTCGTCGGTGCGGTCGCGCGACATCCCGGAGTCGGCGAACGAGGGCGTACGCCACCTCGCCGCCTACCTGGACTACGCCGAGCGGGGGGCCGCGGCCCTGCCCGGCCGGGTGCCGGCCCCCGACCCGTTCGTGGTGGCGGTGCTCGAGACGGTGTGCTCGTGGGGGTATCGCGCGCGAGCCCGGATCGGCCTGGACGGCTACCGCATCGACGTCGGGGTGCGCCACCCCACGCCCGCGGGCGGCTACATCCTCGGCATCGAGTGCGACGGTCCGCGCTACGGCTCGATCGGCTCGGCCCGCGACCGGGACCGGCTCGCCGGCGAGGTCCTCACCGGACTCGGCTGGCAGCTGCACCGGATCTGGGGCGCGGCGTGGCACCGCGACCGGGTGGGGGAGGAGGCCCGGTTGCGCGCGGCGATCGAGCGGGCGATCGGCGACCTGCCCTCCGCGGGGCCGCGACCTTACCGTCGAGTAGAGTCACTCGGACTGCGCCTGGTGCCCTGACGCCCTGGACTAGCGACCGTTTAGGACCGATTACGGTATTGACTCGTTGCGTTCGGATGTCCAGCATATGTCGCGTGACTCCCGGGACCTCGTCGGCGCAGGCTGCGCCGGTCAGCTGCGTCGCGTTCCGCGCTGACGGTCGTCGGCTGGCCAGCGGCACCGAGGGGGGCCAGGTCACCGTCAGGGAGACCAGCGACCCGTCCCGCCCCGTGGCGATGACCGAATTTGCCCATCGTTCGGCGGTGCTGGCCGCGGCCTGGAACCCGGGCGCGTCCGATCTGCTGGCCATCGGCTCGGCCGACGGCACCGCCGCGGTGTGGCGCGTCGTCGACGACCGCCCGCCGCATCTGATGAAGGTGCTCGGCGGGCACCCGGCCGCCGTCACCGGCGTCTCGTGGATGCCCGACGGCCAGCACCTGCTGTGCCAGCTGGCCGACGGGCGCGCGGCCGTGTGGCGGGCGTTCGCCGAGACCTACCTGGGCGAGCTCGACGACTGCGTACGCCTCGACGTCAGCTCGACCGGACTGGTCGCCACGGTCGGCGTCAACGGCTTCGTGGCCGTCCGCGACCTCGCCCAGGACCGTTCGCCGCTGGCCGGCCGGGCCGCGCCCGCCGTCGAGGCCTGCGCCTGGTCGCCCGACGCGACCACGCTCGCCCTGGCCCGCCGCGACGGCGCGGTCGAGCTGCGCAACGCCCACCTCGACCCGATCCGCACCCTGCGCGCCGGGGACGCGCCGCTGCGCTCGATCACCTGGTCGGCCGACGGGCGGCACGTGCTGACCGGGGCGTACGACGGCACGGTGACCGCCCTGGACACGGCGGGCCGGCCGCACTGGCGGCTCACCGACCCGACCATCCGCTCCCGCTCGCTCGCGGTCGGCGGCCCGGTGCTGGCCACGGCCACCTTCGCCGGGCGGCCCTACCTGCTCGACGCCACCTCGGGCACCCCGCTCACCGCCGGGCTGTCGCTGCCCGCCCTGCCCGCGCCGACCCGCCCGTTCCGCGACGGCGTGCTGGCCGCCGAGGGCCGGGTCGTGACCGCCGGGCCGCCGCACGCGGGTGACCGCACCGTCGTGGTCGAGCACGACCTGCGCGTCGGGGCGATCGACTCGCTGGCCGACCGGGTGATCGTCTCGGCGGCGCACCACGCCGTACGGGTGGCCCGGCTCGACCCGGCGGGCTACGAGGTGGAACGCGGCATCACTCTGCGCGCCCCCGAGCCGGTGGGCACGGTCGCGCTGCTCGGCACGCCCGAGACGACAGTCGTGGTCGCCGCGTCGTACGAGTTCCGCCTCTACTCGTGGACCGTCGACTGGACGGGGCCGCCGATCGGGCCGGGAGTGGTGGGGGAGTTCGGGGCCGGGATCGCCGCCCTGCAGCGCCTCGACGAGCAGCGCCTGACCGCCACCGACCACCGCGGCGAGCTGGTCATCCTCGCCCTCGGCGCCGACGGCGCGCTCAACAACTAAGGCCTACTCGAACCGGGCCGGGTCGCCCGCGCCCACGCGCAGGATCTCGGGCTCGCCGCCGGAGAGGTCGATCACCGTCGTCGGCTCGGTGCCGCCCTCGCCGGAGTCGACGACCGCGTCGACCACGTGGTCCAGGGCCTCCTTGATCTCCCAGCCCATCGTCATCGGCTCCTCCTGGCCCGGCAGCAGCAGCGTGCTCGACACCAGCGGCTCGCCCAGCTCGGCCAGGATCGCCTGCGCGACGACGTGGTCGGGGATGCGCACGCCCACCGTCTTCTTCTTCGGGTGCAGCAGGCGGCGCGGCACTTCCTTGGTGGCGGGCAGGATGAACGTGTACGGACCCGGGGTCGCCGACTTGATCGCCCGGAACGACGCATTGTTGATCTGCACGAACTGCCCCAGCTGCGCGAAGTCATGACACATCAGCGTGAAGTGGTGCCGGTCGTCGAGGTGCCGGATCTCGCGGATGCGGTCCAGTCCGTCCTTGTTGCCCATCCGGCAGCCCAGCGCGAACAGCGAGTCGGTCGGATAGGCGATCAGCCCGTCCCCGCGCACGATGTCGGCCAGCTGCCGGATCGAGCGCGGCTGAGGATTGTCCGGATGCACGTCGAAATACTTCGCCACCCGCAAAGCCTAGTGAGTCGCCGTCACGGGCGTGATCGACTCCCCGCTATCGCGTGCACGACCGCCGCCATGTCCTTCTCCGCGTGGCCCTGGGCGGCCGTCTCGGCGTACAGGGAAAGGCAGACGTCGAGCAGCGGGGAGGCAACTCCGGCGCGGCGCGCGGCCGCCACCACCAGCTCGTTGTTCTTGAGCACGTCGTGGATCGCCGCCTGCACCGCGAAGTCGCCGGTGACCAGCTTGGCCGCCTTGACCCGGGAGACCGTGCTGGCCATCGGTCCCGCGTCCAGCACCTCACGCAGGAGGGCCGGATCGAGCCCGTACGCCGTGGCGAAGTGGAACGCCTCGGCGAGCCCGGTCACCATGCTGATCAGGAACGTGTTGACCGCCAGCTTCATGAGCAGGGCGTTCGGGACCTCGCCGCAGTCCACGACCTGCTTGCACATCGGCTCCAGCACAGGTGTCAGGCCCGACGTGTCCCCGGCGATCATCGCGATCAGCTCACCCGCCTCGGCCGGCCCGCGGGAGCCCGAGACCGGGGCCTCCGCGTACCGTCCGCCCCGCGCCCGGATCCGCTCGCCCAGTGCGGCCGAATACTCCGGGCCGGTGGTGCCCATGTGAACCACCAGTGTCCCGCGTACGTCGACGCCGTCGAGCACCTCGTCCATGGCCCGCTCGGTGGCCAGCATCAGGATCACCACGTCGGCCCGCTCGAACACCTCGGCCGCCGTGCCCACGCGGGTCGCGCCCGGCGGCGTGTTGCCCCGGTCGGTACGGCTCCACACGATCGGGCCGGCGCCGGCCCGGGCCAGATTGGCGGCCATCGGCGTCCCCATCACGCCGAGCCCGATAAACCCCACGGTCATGCCGCTCACCGTAAGGTCTCCGGCCCCGGCCGGCCGGAGCCAATTCCGCTGTCGTGGCCCCGCTTCCGCGCCACTGTGGACTGTGAAATGCTGCGTCTACTCGATTTCACCGGAGGCCAGCCCATGCCCGTGTCCGTGAACCTCGACGCCCTCCTCGACGAGCCCTTCCGCGACCTGGCGATCGGCGAGCTGATCAACGCCCCGGTCGCCGCCCTGGCCGGTGTCAGCGACGAGGAGGCGCAGGGCCTGAGCCTGGCCTTCGGCATCAACACGATCGCCGACCTGGCCGCCAACCCGTTCATCCGGGCCGCGGTCGCGATCGCCGAGATGGCCGGGGCCGCCGCCCCGCCGGAGGCCTAAGCGGGGATGCGCCGCCGGACGTCGGCCAGCAGCGACTGCATCGCGCCCTGGAAGAGCTCGGCCTGCAAGGGGCCGATGAACGCCGTGTGCCCGAACGCCTCCAGCGTCACCAGCCCGTGCAGGTGACCCCAGACGCTGACGAACAGGGCCACGGCCGGGGCGGGCAGGGTGCCGATGCCGGGTGGCGGCAGATCGTCCAGCCGGTCGCGTAGCGCGGCGCTCAGTGGCGGCACGTCGGCCCGGGCGAGCTGCTCAGGAGCGTACGGGCCGAACAGCTCACGAACGAAGACCGAGGCCAGGCGGCGGGAGGCGTCGGTGGTGCGGCCGTTGTCGGGCGCCTCGTAGTGCGGCAGTGGGGTGCCGTAGATGAGCTGGAACATGGGCGCGTTCCCGATCGCCCAGGCGCGGAACGCCGTCGCCGCCGGGATGAAGCCGGGTGCCGCGGCGACCGCGTCCTCCACGGTCTCGGCCAGGTCGAGGTAGGCCTCCGTGATCAGCGTGGTGATCAGCTCGTCGCGGCTCGGGAAGTAGTGGTAGAGCGCCTGCACGGTCATCTCGAGGCTGCGCGCCACCGAGCGCAGCGACAGCCCGGCCGGCCCGCTCACGCCGATCTGCTCGCGTGCGGCGTCGAGGATCTCGCGGGTGGCCGCGGTGCGGCGGCGCTGACGTAACGGCGAGCTCATGGCGGCAGTGTACGGCCTGCTTAACAGTGTTAGGTAAATCTGGCACTGCCAAAGTGCCCGTCGATCTCGCTACGTTCGTGGCACAAGACCTCGAACAGCAGGGAGAATGCGATGACCACCAACGTTTCCGAGCTCGTCGACGGCTGGCTGCGGCTCTGGAACGGCGAGCTCGACCGGGCCGCCGGCCTGCTCACGCCGGACTTCCGGGTGCACGCCGCGCTGATGGGCGGTGGCGACGGCTCGGCCCTGTCCGGCCCCGAGGGACTGGCCGGCTGGATCGCGCAGACCCGGGCCGCGTTCACCAGCCTCACGTTCGCCGTCGAGGTGGGCCCGATCGCGCAGGACGACCTGCTCGCCGTCCGCTGGACCGCGACCGGCACGTACGGCGGAGGCTTCCCGGGCGCCACGGCCGAGCCGGGCACGCCGATCGCCTTCACCGGCACCGACACGCTGCGCATCGCCGGCGACCGGCTGGCCGAGTACTGGGTCAACTCCGACATCCACGTGCTCTTTGCCCAGCTCGAAGTGAGCTGACCCAAGGCCCGGGACGTACGGGGAAAGGGTTATCGGATGCCGCCCATCAACCGGCGCAGCAGCGGGGACAGGGTGAGCAGGGCGGCGCCCAGCACGATGGCGATCAGGCCGAGGATGCCGAAGTAGGGAACCTCGTGGTCCTCGTCGTAGAAGCCGGCCAGCGTGCCCGAGAGCGCGGTGCCGAGGGCGACCGACAGGTAGAACAGCGCGACCATCTGGGTGCGGAAGGCCGCCGGGGCCAGTTTGGTCGACAGGGACAAGCCGACGGGCGAGAGCAGCAGTTCGGCGATCGTGAAGACGAACAGGATGCCGGTCAGGCCGAGCAGGGGAACGCCGGCCGAGCCGGCGAACGGCAGGAACAGCAGGAAGGCCACGCCCATGGTGGCGGTGCCGGCGGCGAACTTGACGGGGGTCGACGGCTGGCGGTCGCCGAGGCGGGTCCAGAGCGCGGCGAAGACACCGGACAGGACGATGATGAAGATCGGGTTGATCGACTGGACCCAGGAGACCGGCATCTCCCAGCCGCCCAGGTTCCGATCGAGCCGTTTGTCCGAGTAGATCGTGACCACGGTGAACTGCTGCTGGTAGAGCGACCAGAAGGCGGCACTGGCGACGAACATCGGGATGAAGGCCACGACGCGGTTCCGCTCCCCGGCGTCGATGCGCCGGCTGGACAGAATGACGACGAAGTAGGCGACGGCGGCCAGGACGGACAGCACCACGACGATCGACGACAGGCGGTCCGCCCGGATGATCCCGGCCGCGGCGAGCAGCGCGATCAGGCCGGCCACCACGACCGCCGCGGCCACGAAAGGCCACACGCGGGCCCGAGGCAGAGGGTTGGCGACCTCGTGCGCCGACGCCGGCAGCCGGCGACGACCGACGGCGTACTGGGTCAGCCCGATCGCCATGCCGACCGCGGCCAGCCCGAACCCCCAGTGGAACCCGGCTTCCTGCTGCAGCAGCCCGGTCAGCAGCGGCCCGGCGAACGCGCCCAGGTTGATGCCCAGGTAAAAGATCGAGAACCCGGCGTCGCGCCGCTCGTCGCCGGGTTCGTAGAGCAGGCCGACGATCGTGGTCGCGGTCGCCTTCACGCCGCCGTTGCCCAGCGCCACCATGATCAGACCGGCCGCCACGCCGGCGACCCCCGGGATCAGCGCCAGCGCGACGTGCCCGGCCATCACCAGGACCGCGCTGCCGAACAACACCCGTTCCGGGCCGAACAAACGGTCGGCCAGCCACGCGCCGACCACCGTGGCCAGATAGACCGAGCCCCCGTACGCCCCCACGACGCTCGTCGCCGTGCCCTCGTCGATGCCGAGCCCGCCCCGCGAGGCCTCGTAGTACAGGTAGATCAGCAGGATGCCCTGCATGCCGTAGAACGAGAACCGCTCCCACAGTTCCACGCCGAAGATGTTCGCGAGGGGGCGGGGCTGCCCGAGGAAGGTCATGGGTGGCGGCATACCCCGGAACCATGGCGGTAAATGTCCTTGCGCATCCGCACGATCGGCACGGGGACGCCCCCACGGGCGTCCTCGGTCCGCTCCACCTCGACAAAGCCGTAGCTGCGATAGAGCGGCTCGCCGGCGAGCGTGGCCATCAGCTCCAGCCGCGTGAACCCCTCGGCCGCGGCCGCACGCTCGCACAACCCGAGAATCGTCCGCCCCACCCCGCGGCGGGCGAACCCCGGATGCGTGTACATGGCCCGGACCCGGGCCGGATCCCGGGCTGGGTCGAGCAGCGCCGCATCCCGGCTCGCCGAATGATCACCGCCGTAGAGCGTGGCCCGCCGGCTCCACCCGCCACACCCGGCCGGCACACCGTCCACCTCGATCACGAAATACGTGCCGTCGTCGATCAGCTGTGTGTCCAGCCCCATGATCGCTTCGCTGCTGCGGATCTGGTCGGCGTCGAGAAAGCCCTTGAGCAGCTCCGCAATGGCCGGCTCCATGATCGCCTTCAGCACGTCCAGATCATCGCGGGTGGCCGCCCGGCTGGTCAGTGACATCCCCGCATTGTGACCCACGCGCGAGGCCGGTGAGCGATCCACACGGGTGGTTAATCGTTCGCAGGGCGCCGAGCGGGCCCGGTACGATCTCGCGCAAGGTGGGACCTGTAGCGCAGGGGTAGTCGCGCCGCCCTGTCAAGGCGGAGGATGCCGGTTCGAGTCCGGTCGGGTCCCACCCCTGCGAGGTGGCCGGTAGCGCAGAGGTTGACGCGCCGCACTGCTCATGCGGAGGACGCCGGTTCGAGTCCGGCCCGGCCCACCGTCCGCGACGACCCGGGGGTGGCGATGGACGGCGACGAGATCGAGGCCGCGCTGCGGGTGCTGGACGAGGTTCGCGGGCTGCCGGTCGACGACCCGGTGCGGCTGCGGGTGCAGCGTGCGGTGGACGGGCTGGTCAAGGACGCGCAGCGGCTGCGCCGGGCCGAGCGGCGGCGGCGGACCGCGGCGGGGGACAGGGCGGTCGTGGCGGGCGCGGCGACGGCGGCGCCGGATCGAGGCGACGGTGTCCCCGTGGCCGCGACGGCTTCGGAGCGGAACGGCCGGACCCGGCGGGATCGCCGGTGTTACGCCTGCCGCGGGCGGTTCCGGGAGGTCGACGCCTTTTATCACGCGCTCTGCCCGGAGTGCGCCAACGAGCACCGGCGGCATCGGGAGGCGCGCACCGACCTGACGGGCCGGCGGGCCGTCGTCACCGGCGGCCGTGTCAAGATCGGCTTTCAGGTGGCGTTGAAGCTGCTGCGCGACGGCGCGGCGGTCACCGTGGTGACCCGTTTCCCGGCCGATGCCCGGCGCCGGTACGCGGGGGAGCCGGACGCCGGTGACTGGCGGTCGCGGCTGCGCGTCATCGGGGCCGACCTGCGCGATCCGCGGCAGGTGCTGGCGCTGGCGGAGCTGCTGGCGGGCGGCGGCCGGCTCGACGTCCTGGTCAACAACGCGGCCCAGACCGTGCGCCGGCCCGACTGGGCCTACCAGCCTCTGGTGGCGGCCGAACTGCTGGCCGCGCGGGACCGCCGGGCCGTCGAGACCGTGCCGGGTTACCGCCCCGGCGCGGCGCCGCCGGAGTGGGGTGCCGCGCTCGAACTCGCCGGCACCGACGCGACCGGCGCGCTGATCGTCGCCGGCGCCACGAACTCGTGGAACGCGCGGATCGGCGGGATCGATCCGGTCGAGCTGCTCGAGGTGCAGCTGGTCAATGTCGTGGCGCCGTTCCTGCTGGTGGATCGGCTGCACGGGGCATTGACGGCGCCGGGCGAGCAGCGCCGGTACGTGGTGAACGTGACCGGTCGCGAGGGCTGGTTCGCCGCCGGTGACCCGGGGCCGGAAAGGCACCCCCACACGTCGGTCAGCAAGGCCGCGCTCAACATGCTGACCCGGGTCGCCGCGCCCGACCTGGCCCGCAAGGACGTGCACATGTGCGGCGTCGACACCGGGTGGATCACCGACGAGAACCCGGCCGAGGTCCGGGTGCGCCGGGCCGCCGCCGGGTGGCGTCCACCCCTGGACGTGGTCGACGCCGCGGCGCGGATCTATCACCCCGTACGGCTGGGGGAGGCCGGGCAGCCGGTGCACGGGGTGCTGCTGAAGAACTACGCCGTCGTCCCCTGGTAGAAACGGCGCCGCGGGAATTAGCTCCTGGTAGTCGTTAATTTGCTCTGCGTATTCGAGCCGGGCGGAAAGTGTTCCGTTCTAAGGCCGCACCAGACCGAATGGACGACCTCGGGCGGCGTCCGGTCGGGGTGAACGTCCTGATGGACAGTTTTTCCTCCCGGGCATGGTCGCTGACCAGCAAAAGATCACAATTACCGATACCGAACGTAACGCGAGGGTGCTTACGGACGGGAAATGAACTATTTTTCTCTCCGGTGCCGTACCCCCTGTCGGGCGCGCCGCGTCTGCCTGATACTTGGGCGACCCGTGCGGAGCCTTACACAGGTCGAAGTTCCACCCGGAGAGGAAGCTTCCGCAAATGCGCAAGAAACTGCTGGCCGTCGCCGTCGTCGGCCTGATGGCGTCGGCCACCATGACTGCGTGTACCGACTCCGGCGATTCCGGCGACGCGAGTAGTGGCGGGGGCACTACGGGCGGCGGTAACGGCAAGGCCCGGGTCGGGGTGATCCTGCCCGACACCGAGAGCTCGAACCGCTGGCGCGACGAGGACCCGAAGTACCTCCAGGCGGCGTTCGACGCGGCCAAGGTCGAAGTCGAAATCCAGAACGCTCAGGGTGACCGCGCGCGGTTCCAGCAGATCGCCGACGGCATGATCAACGGCGGCGTCAAGGTGCTGATGATCGCGAACCTCGACTCCGAGAGCGGCCGCGCGGTGCTGGCCAAGGCGCGCGAGAAGAAGATCCCGACGATCGACTACGACCGCCTCACCCTCAACGGCAACGCCAACTACTACGTCAGCTTCAACAACGTGCAGGTCGGCGAGTACCAGGGCTACGGGCTGCAGAAGTGCCTGACCGCCAAGGGGGCCCGCAACCCGCTGATCGCCCAGCTCAACGGCTCCCCCTCGGACAACAACGCCACGCTGTTCAAGCAGGGCTACGAGAGCGTGCTCAACCAGAACTACGACAAGGCGTCGTACACCAAGGGCCCGGCCCAGTGGGTGCCGGACTGGGACCCCGAGGAAGCCGGCAAGATCTTCGAGCAGATGCTGCAGCAGACGCCGCAGATCAGCGGTGTGCTCGCGGCCAACGACGGCATCGCCGACGCGGTGATCAAGGTGCTCCGCAAGTACAAGCGCAGCGGCGCCGTGCCGGTCACCGGCCAGGACGCCACGCTCGAGGGCCTGCAGAACCTGCTGACCGGCGAGCAGTGCATGACGGTCTACAAGGCCGTGCGGGACGAGGCGCAGAACGCCGCTCGCGTGGCGATCCAGCTGTTCAAGGGCGAGGACCCGGGCGTCGACGGCGTCATCAAGGACCCCGAGTCCGGCGGCTACGTCCCCTTCATCAGCCTGACGCCGAAGCCGATCACGCTCAAGAACATCAACGCGGTCGTGGTGGACGACAAGTACATTCCCGAGGCCGACCTGTGCAAGGGCAAGTACCTCCCCCTGTGCCAGCTGCACAAGGTCGGTAAGTTCGCCGAGGACGACGACAAGAACGCCGACAACGAGTAACACCGCGTAGCAGTAAGGGCCGGCTGCTCAGCCGGCCCTTTCTCGTGCGCGGCTACGCCAGCAGCTCCTTCACCCGCGGGACGACCTGCTCGCCGTACAGGGAAATGGCTTTCAGCATGTGCTCGTGGGGCAGCGTGCCGGCCGAGTACTTGAGGTCGAAGCGCTGGATGCCGAGGTGCTTGATCGTGTGCGCGACCTTCTGGGCGACGGTCTCGGGCGAGCCGACGTGCCAGGCGCCGTCGCGGACGTCGATCTCGAACTTGTCGCGGCTCAGCGGCGGCCAGCCCCGCTCGCGGCCGATCCGGTTGAGCATGTTCCGCGCGTGCGGCCACAGGAGCTCGACGGCTTCCTCGTCCGTCTCGGCCACGAAGCCCGGGCAGTGCACGGCGACCGGCTGCTCGGGCTGCTCGAACTCCTTGAGCGCACGCTGGTAGAGCTCGACGTAGGGCGCGAACCGGACCGGCTCGCCGCCGATGATCGCCAGCACCAGGGGCAGGCCGTGCTGCGCCGCGCGGACCACCGACTCGGGGCTGCCGCCGACCCCGATCCACGTACGGATGCGGCCCGACTCGGTCTTGGGGTAGACCTGCTGCTCGGTCAGGGGCGGCCGGACCGTGCCCGACCAGGTGACCGGGCCCTCGGACAGCAGCTTGGCCATCAGGTCGGCCTTCTCCTCGAAGAGCCGCTCGTAGTCGGTCAGGTCGTAGCCGAACAGCGGGAACGACTCGGTGAACGAGCCGCGGCCCAGGATGATCTCGGCCCGGCCGTTCGAGACCGCGTCGAGCGTGGCGAAGCGCTCGAAGACGCGGACCGGGTCGTCCGAGCTGAGCACGGTGACCGCGGTGCCCAGCCGGATGCGCTCGGTGCGGGCGGCGATGGCGGCCAGCACGACCTCGGGGGAGGAGACCGCGAAGTCGTCGCGGTGGTGCTCGCCCAGGCCGAAGCCGTCGATGCCGAGGCGGTCGGCGAGCACTGCCTGCTCGACGACGTTGCGGATCACTTGCGCGTACGGCAGCTTCTGGCCGTGCTCGTCGACGGTGACGTCGCCGAAGGTATCGAGTCCGAATTCCACTTGATCACTGTAGGTGTTAGCGGGTGCGGCCCTTCAGACGGCGGCCCATCTCGCGCGCGATCTCCTTCTGCGCGTCCTTCGCGGCCAGCACCTGGCGTTTGTCGTACGACCGGAGGCCGCGCGCCAGGCCGAGCTCGACCTTGGCCCAGCCCTCGCTGAAGTACATCGACAGCGGCACCAAAGTGAGCCCGTTGCCGTCGCGCAGCTGGGCCAGGATCTTCACGATCTCGGCCTTGTGCAGCAGCAGCTTGCGGGTGCGGCGCGGCGCGTGGTTGGTCCAGCTGCCGTAGCCGTACTCCGCGATGTGCAGCCCGTACAGCATGATCTCGCCCTCGTGCTCCTGGGCGAACGCGTCGACCAGCGACGCCCGGCCCTCCCGCAGCGATTTCACCTCGGTGCCGGCCAGCACGAGACCCGCCTCGTACGTCTTGAGAACGGCGTAGTCGTGCCGCGCCTTCTTGTTCGAGGCGATCAGTTTGCGTCCGGTCTCCCTGCTCACGCAGGAGACACTAGCTTTACGGCACGGGCCGCCGCATGGAATAAGTGACGCTGCTCAGCCGGTGCGGCTCGTTGTGCACGTGCATGGCGGCCCGGTCGTAGGCCTGCCAGCCGGCCGCGCCCGCCCGGTTCAGGTGGCGCAGGTCGTCGAAGCGCTCGTCGGTTCCCCAGCGCAGCACGCCGCCCGGGTGGTGGAAGGTCGCCGTCCAGTCCATGAACCGGTCCGCGCCGAGCGTGCCGGCGGCGCGGTACTCGAGCCGCGCGAATTCCCAATTGGTCACCCGAAAGATTATGCCGAAATGACCTTGGCCCCCGCGACCCAGGGACGTATGCCGTTTTGGCTGGACACAGTGGACCTGCGGAGCTGGAATTCCCCTGAGTTAACCCTGAGAAGTGTTGGCCGGTGACCGGGGCGGGCTTAGGCTCCGCCCGTCATGCACCGGTGTCTCGGGGGGATTCGAGATGGCTACGGGTGGGGTGGCGAGACTGGTCTGCGGCCGTAGGTCGAAGTGGATCGTGCTCGCCTTGTGGATCGGCATTCTTCTTCTGACGGCGCCGCTGGCGGGAAAGCTGACCAGCGTCGAGAAAAATGACAATTCGGCATGGCTGCCCGGTGGGGCGGAGGCAACCCAGGTCGCCGACCTGCAGAGACAGTTCCAGCCGGACGACATCGCCCCGGCGATCGTCGTCTACGAGCGGACGGGCGGCCCGCTGACGCCGGCCGACCTCGCGAAGGCCCGGGCCGACGTGGCCGGCATGAAGACCGTCGACAGCGTCGTCGACGAGAGCATCATCGGGCCGGTCCCGAGCACGGACAAGGCGGCCATCCAGGTCATCGTGCCCGTCAAGATCACCGACGACGGCTGGGACGCGCTGCCCGACATCGCCAACGCGATCACCGCCACCGCCGAGAACGGCGCACCGCCGGGCCTCGACGTCTACCTGGCCGGCCCGGTGGCGTCGGCCGCCGACTCGGCCGGGGCGTTCGCGGGCATCGACGGCACCCTGCTCTACACCACGCTCGCCGTCGTGGCGATCATCCTGCTCGTCACGTACCGCAGCCCGGTGTTGTGGCTTCTGCCGATCATCACCGCGGGCGTGGCCCTGACCAGCTCGCAGGCGGTCATCTACCTGCTCGCCAAGTACGCCGGCCTGGCGGTGAACGCGCAGAGCGCGGGCATCCTCACGGTGCTGGTCTTCGGGGCCGGCACCGACTACGCGCTCTTGCTGGTCGCCCGATATCGGGAGGAACTGCGCCGCCACTCCGACCGGCACGAGGCGATGCAGTTCGCCCTGCACCGGGCCGGTCCCGCGATCATCGCCAGCGCCGCCACCGTGGTCGTCGGCATGCTCTGCCTGTCGCTGGCCGAGCTCAACTCGACCGCCGGTCTGGGCCCGGTGGCCGCGATCGGCATCGCCGTCGGCCTGGGCGCCATGGTCACTTTGCTGCCGGCCCTGCTGGTGATCTGCGGCCGGTGGTTGTTCTGGCCGGTCCGCCCCCGCTACGGCACCGCCGAGCCGACCGCGACCGGTCTGTGGGCCCGGCTCGGGGGCCGGGTCGCGCGCCGCCCGCGTGCGGTCTGGATCGGCACCGCGGTGGTGCTGGGCGCGATGGCGCTGGGCCTGCTGCAGTCCAACGCGGTCGGGCTGACCTCGGCCGAGCAGTTCACCACCGAGCAGCCGTCCACGGTCGCCGAAGAGGCGCTGGCCCGGCACTTCCCCGCCGGTGGGGGCCAGCCCGTCTCCGTCGTCGCCAACGCGTCGAGCGCCGAGCAGGTGAGCCGGGAACTCGCCGCCGTGCCGGGCATCAGCGAGGTCGCCCAGCCCGTGCAGAAGGGCGGTCTCGCGCTGATCGACGGCACGCTGGCCGACCCGCCCGACAGCGCGGCCGCCCAGCGTACGGTCGAACAGGCCCGGAAAACGCTGCACGCGATACCCGGCGCCGACGCCAAGGTCGGTGGCTACACCGCGGTGGTGGTCGACATCAACGACGCCAACCGGCACGACAACCGGCTGATCATTCCCCTGGTGCTGCTGGTCGTGCTGGTCATCCTGGGCCTGCTGCTGCGGGCGATCGTGGCCCCGCTGATCCTGATCGCGACGGTGGTGCTGTCGTTCGCGGCCGCGCTCGGCGTGAGCGTGCTGGCGTTCCGCTACCTGTTCGACTTCCCGGCCGAGGACACGTCGTTCCCGCTGTTCGTCTTCGTGTTCCTGGTCGCCCTGGGCATCGACTACAACATCTTCCTGATGACCCGCGTACGGGAGGAGGCGGTGCAGCACGGCACCCGGCGCGGTGCGCTGATCGGCCTGGCCGCGACCGGCGGCGTGATCACCTCGGCCGGCATCGTGCTCGCCGGCACGTTCGCCGCGCTGGCCAGCCTGCCGCTGGTCGCGTTCGTCGAGATCGGGTTCGCGGTGGCCTTCGGCGTCTTGCTCGACACGCTGATCGTGCGCTCGGTGCTGGTGACCGCGCTCAACCTGGACGTGGGCCGGTGGATGTGGTGGCCGTCGAAGCTCGACCGCGGCCCGCGAGAGGAAGACGAAACGCCGCTGTCATCATCGGAACCCGAACTCACGCACTGAGCCGTCGGCTACGCACCCTGGACGGGATCCACCTGGGGAGGCATCACCATGATCTTCATTACCGCCAAGTTCCCGGTGAAGCCGGAGCACGCGGACCGCTGGCCCGAGATCTCCCGGGCGTTCACCGAGGCCACCCGGGCCGAGCCGGGCTGCCTCTGGTTCGACTGGTCGCGCAGCCTCGACGACGCCAACGAGTACGTGCTGGTGGAGGCGTTCCGCGACGGCGACGCGGGCGCGGCCCACGTCGGGTCGGCCCACTTCCAGCAGGCCCAGCGGGATCTGCCACAGTATCTGTCGGAAACACCCAAGATCGTCAGTCAGACTGTTGATCAGGACGGCTGGTCCGAACTGGGAGAACTTGCCGTCGAATAGACGCACGGTCGTGCCCGACCGGAGGTTCACCGCACTTGAGCGCGCTTCCTACCGTGGGTCCCCCGGGATCCTGGAGGAGCAACGTGCGCGTGGCCCTGGCCGCCCTGGCGGCGGTCGTGCTGCTGGCGGCGGGCGGCGTCATCGTCTGGTCGCTGCGGTCGCCGGCGACGATCGCCCGGATCACGGCGGCCGCCGGGGGCACGGTCATGACCGGCGACGGGGTGTCGGTCCGGTTCGCGCCGGGCGCGGTCACCGCCGACACCGAGGTCCGGATCGTGCCGCGCCCGAGCATCGAGGCCCCGGACGGGCTCACCTGGCTGGCCGAGCCGGTCGCGATCACGCTCGGCGCGGGCACGCTGCGCACCTCGGCCACGATCACCCTGCCGCTGCGCGCGGAGGCTGAGGACGGCGGCCTGGTCACCGTCGTGTCGCGCGACGGCCACCGGGTGTGGAGCAGCGAGGGCGGGATCGTCGACCGCACCGCGGGCACGATCACCACGACCGTCGGGCACCTGTCGATCTTCTCGGCGGGCCGGGCCGTCGTGTCGGCGCCCGACCCGACCGGCGAAGGCGGAGGCGCTTACGAAGCACCCGAACCGGATTGCGGCACCACCCCCTCCGACCGCTGGACCGCCCACGTCGAGGGCGCCGCCGCGAGGGCCTGCGTGGCCGCGGGCGCCGCCGACCGGTCGGCCCTGATGCGCGTGGCCAACGGTTCCGCATCCGGCCGGTTCGCCCGGCTCGGTGGTTATCCCCCGCTCGCCGTGGCCCAGCCCAACCGGGCCAGCGCGGCCGAGACCGCGTGGCGCAAACTGGCCGAGGCCGACCGCGACTACACGTTCCTGCCCGGTCACGGCGTGCTCGACGTGTCGCTGCCCGGCAACTACGACAGCATCGACTTCGTCGCCCGTACGGGGCCCGACGTCACCCGGGCCGAATACCTCGTCGACGTGATGAGCTCCGCGTTCGTCCCGGCCGAGGTCACGGTCACCGCCGTGCGGTGCGCTCTGGCTCTGCCCCCGGACGGGCTGGACGGGCGGCTGGCCTCCTGCGTGAGCGACGCCTTCGACGCCGTGCCCGTCCTCGGCGAGGGCGCCCCGGAGAATCAGGCCCGAGCCGACCGGGCCGACGTCCGGGGGTCCGTGATCGCGGCGATCCGCGGCCTGACCGGGGTCGTCGCGTCCCGCCCGGCCGAGCCCGACGAGTGGCGTGTCGTGGCCCGGCGCAGCCCGGTCATCCCGCGCAAGGCCCTCAACGAGCCCGGCGGGTCCATTCCCGCGGCCGTCGTCTCCACCCAGGAGCGCCTGTACGCGGCGGCCCAGCGCGACACGCTGACCGACGCGCTCCCGCCGAGCGGCCTCACGTACGCCGGCACCGGGCTCACCGGCCCGCGCGTGACCGGCGCCGTGGCCGCGCTGGTGACCACCCCGCCGCTGCGCTGGCCGTGCGACGAGACCTCACGCGACGGCTACGTCTACGGCCTGGCCGACTCCGGCCTGCTCACCTATCCGGCCCGCCTGGCCGACCTGGGCCTGCCACCCGAGGACGTCGGCATCGTGCGCCAGACGGCGGCCGGCGGCACCGACTACCGCCTGTGCATCGCGCTCGACGGCACCTGGACGTCGCTGGTCGCGGGCATCCCGCCCGGCGACTTCCCGGCCGCGGAGGCCCGGAGACTGGCCGGGCTGGGCCCGGTGACCTGCGGGGAGACACCGGCCAACGCGTTCGTCCCGCCCGACTCGGTCTGCCGCAGCATCGCCCGCACCGACCTCGACGGCGACGGCCGCACGGACACCCTGGTCGTCTACCAGCGGGGTGACCGCTGGACGGCGCGCGCGGTGCTGGCCGCCGGCCGCACCTCCGACGTGCTGCTGCCGTTCGACCGCCCGGAACTGCTGGACAGCCTCGATCTGGACGGTGAGCCGGGCGAGGAGGTCGCGCTGCGCACCGGCCCCGCGGTGCGCCTGCTCTCGCTGACCTCCGACGGGCTGGTCCTGATCGAGCAGAGCTTCGCGACCGCGTCGACCCTGGCCCGTACGGCCGGGATCGGTTGTTCCGACAGCAACGGCGACGGCCGCCCCGAACTGGTGTCGGGCTCGGCCGGCTTCACCCGCGACCCGCGCACCGGCGCGATCGTGGCCGCCGCGACGGTGGAGACCCGGTGGACGTGGAGCGGGAAGAGCCTGCAGCAGGGCGAGACGATCCGCCGCCAGCTCTCCGGCCCGCAGGCCTCCTCGGCGGCGGCCCCGCCCTACTTGGACGTCACCTGCGCCTGGCGCTGAGTCCGGGCCGGCCGTGACATCGCTCGAGCGGTGACCCCCGGCCTGCCGCCGGGGCGACAGGCCGGGGCCCCCGGAGGTCGGCGCGGTCACCCGCACCCGCCCGGACCGGGCTCGGCCCTACGGGAGCAGGGCGCTGACGGCCGGGTACCAGCGGTCGGCGATCTTGGCGTTGCCGGCGTCGTTGGGGTGGACGCCGTCGTACGTGTCGGTGGCCGGGACGAAACCGGTCCACTGGTCGACGACCTTGATCGGGGACGCCGCGGTGGACAGGCCCGCGGCCCAGGCCGGGATGGCCGCGTTCAGGTCGACGACGCGCCGGCCGCATTCGGCGCAGTTGGAAGCGTTCATCGGGATGATCTGAGCGACCAGGATCTTCATGCCGGGGTTGGACGCGCGCATCTGACCGACCAGCTTCGTGTACGCGGCCAGGATCGTCTCGGGTGCGAAATTGCTCCACACGTCGTTGGTGCCGAAGTGCATCAGCACGACGTCGGGCTTGCTCGCCGCGAGCCAGCCGACCAGCTGGTCCTGGGCGGCCACGGCCGACACCAGTGCGCCGCCGTGACCCTCGTTCTCGCCGTCGTACGGGAAACCGCAGCCCTGGCCGGGGAGCGTGCCCACGAAGTCGACCTTGGCCGCGGGCAGTTTCTGCCAGAGCAGGGCGCGCCAGCAGCCGGGTGAGCCGGTGATCGAGTCACCCAGCGCCATGATTTTGACCGCGGAACCGGTGGGCGGGGTGGTCGGTGGCGTCGTCGGGGGAGTGGTCGGCGGGGGTGTCGTGGGCACGGTTGCGCCAGTACACGCCACGCCGTTGAGGGCGAACGCCGACGGTACGGGGTTGCTGCCGGTCCACGAGCCGTTGAACCCGAAGCTCGCGGTGCCGTTGGTGGCCAGCGCGCCGTTCCAGGAGGCGTTGCGGACGGTGACCCCGGCTCCGGACTGGGTGGCGGTGCCGTTCCACAGCTGGGTGATCGTCTGGCCGGCCGGGAAGGCGAAGGTCAGCGCCCAGCCGTTGACGGGGTCGCCCAGGTTGGTGATGTCGACGGCCGCGCCGAAGCCACCCTGCCACGAGTTCGACACCGTGTAGCGAACCTGACATCCGACCGCGGCGTCGGCCCGGCTGGCGGCGCTGACCGCGCCGGTGGACAGGAGGGCGGTCGCGGCGGCCAGTACGGCCAGCCGCCGCCGGCGACCATCGGCCCGCCCGGGCTGTTCGCCGGGCCGGTGGGGCCGGGCGGCGGCCGGAGCGGGCGCGACGGCTGGGCGGGACCGGCGGGGGAGGGCCGTTCGGAGTCGGAGCATGGGCACCTCGGGGGCTGATTGATAACGGTGGATTTCCGCATGATGACATGGGAGCGCTCCCATTCCAACCTTGACCACAGCGCGGCAACAAGCCACCCTGGGAACGCTCCCATTTATCCCCCTCGATCTAAGGACACCACTCGTGGCCAGAAGAGGAAAGATCGCGGCCGTCCTCGCCGTCGCCACCGCCGGCGCGGGGATCATGGTCGCGACCAGGGCCGACGCGGCCGCCGGATGCCAGGTGCGCTACTCCGTGGCGAGCAACTGGCCGGGCGGCTTCGGCGCCGGCGTCGAGGTCGTCAACCTGGGCGACCCCGTCAACGGCTGGACGCTCACCTTCGCCTTCCCCGGCGGCCAGGCGATCAGCCAGCTCTGGAACGGCTCGGTGACCCAGAACGGCGCCCAGGTGTCGGTGCGCGACGCCGGTTGGAACGCTTCAATAGCGACCAACGGCTCCGTGAGCTTCGGCTTCAACGCGACCGGCGACGCCACGCCCCCGGCCTCGTTCAGCCTCAACGGCGTCGCCTGCACAGGCGGAACCACGCCGACGACACCGCCCACCACGGCCCCCACGACTGCACCCCCCACAACACCGCCCACCACGGTCGCACCCGCGGACGGCAAGCAGCGGGAACGCCTCGACCGCGGCGTGATCAGCGTCCGCTCCGGCTCGGCCAACCTGGTCAGCTGGCGCTGGCTGGCCACCGACCCCTCCGGCATCGGCTTCAACGTCTACCGCGGCACGACCAAACTCAACGCGGCGCCGATCACGGGCTCGACCAACTACCTCGACTCCGGCGCCGCGGCGAACGCGTCCTACACCGTACGGGCTGTTCTCGGCGGCACCGAGCAGGCCGCGGAGGGCCCGTCGCTCAGCTTCGCCAACGGCTACCTGGACGTGCCGATCCAGAACCCCAACAGCTCCCTGTACGCCGCCAACGACGCGAGCACGGGTGACCTCGACGGCGACGGCCGGCTCGACCTGGTGCTCAAGTGGGAGCCGCTCAACGCCAAGGACAACTCGCAGTCCGGCGTCACCGACCCCGTCTACGTCGACGGCTACAAGCTCGACGGCACCCGGCTGTGGCGCATCAACCTGGGCCGCAACATCCGCGCCGGGGCCCACTACACCCAGTTCCAGGTGTACGACTACGACGGCGACGGCCGGGCCGAGGTGGCCATGAAGACCGCCGACGCCACCGTCTCGGGCACCGGGCAGGTGATCGGCTCGGCGAGCGCCGACCACCGCAACTCGTCGGGCTACGTGCTCACCGGCCCCGAATACCTGACGATGTTCGACGGCCGCACCGGGGCCGCGCTGTCCACCGTCGACTACGTGCCCCCGCGCGGCACGGTGTCGAGCTGGGGCGACTCGTACGGCAACCGGGTCGACCGGTTCCTGGCCGGCACGGCCTACCTCGACGGCAGCCGCCCCAGCCTGATCATGGCGCGCGGCTACTACACCCGCAGCGTCGTCGTGGCCTGGGACTTCCGCAACGGCACGCTGACCCGCCGGTGGACGTTCGACAGCAACAGCTCGACCAACAGCGGCACCGCGGGCCAGGGCAACCACCAGCTCTCCGTGGCCGACGTGGACCGCGACGGCCGGGACGAGATCGTGTACGGGTCGCTGGCCATCGACGACAACGGCGCGAAACTGTGGAACACCACGTACGGGCACGGCGACGCGCTGCACGTCGGTGATCTCGACCCGTCCCGTACGGGCCTGGAGGTCTTCAAAGTCGACGAGGACTCCAGCAAGCCGTCGTCGTGGTTCGCCGACGCCCGTACGGGACAGATCCTGTGGAGCACACCGGCGAACGGGGACAACGGGCGCGGCGTGTCGGCCGATATCTGGGCCGCAAGCCCCGGCGCGGAGTCGTGGTCGTCGGCGGCCGACGGCGTACGGAGTCCCTCGGGTGCCGTCGTGTCCTCGCGCAAACCGAGCTCGGCCAACTTCGTGATCTGGTGGGACGGCGACGCGCAACGCGAACTGCTCGACCAGACCCGGATCGACAAGTACGGCACGTCGTCGGACACCCGCCTGCTCACCGCGTCGGGTGTGCACTCCAGCAACGGCACCAAGGCGACCCCGTCACTCAGCGGCGACCTGCTCGGCGACTGGCGCGAAGAGGTCATCTGGCCCACGTCCGACAACACCGCGCTGCGCATCTACTCGACCCCCATCCCGACCGACCGCCGGGTACTGACACTGCTGCACGACATCCAGTACCGCGAGGCCCTCGCCTGGCAGAACACCGCCTACAACCAGCCGCCGCACCCGAGCTTCGCCATCGGCTGAGTTTCCTCCCGGCTCCGGTCGCCCGGGGACGTCTGGCCACAGCCCGCGAGACGTCCCCGGCGGCCGGAGCGCCTACGCCGGCGCGGCGGGGGAACCCGTCGTTGTGCGCCCCTGACTGGGCCCGGCGCGTCCGTCACCGCCCCTTGGGCCGCTGATCCCAAGTCCGTCCGGGCGGCCGGTGGCTCGGACTGCGGTATCCGTGCTTCGCCATTCACAGCGCAGCCGACACGAGCGGAGCCGGATCTCTAGGATCGGGACCATGATCCTGCGACACCTCACGATCGACAGTTCCGAGCCTTACGAGCTGGCCCGCTTCTGGAGCGCTGTCACCGGCTGGCCGCTCGGTGACGACGACGAGCCCGGCGACGACGAGGTGCTGATCGAGGCCCCCGCGCCCGTGCCCGGCCTGCTGTTCATCCGGGTGCCCGAGGCCAAGACGGTGAAGAACCGCCTGCACATCGACTGGATGCCCGACGAACGCACCCGCGACGAGGAGGTCGACCGTCTGACCGCCCTGGGCGCCAAGCTCTTCGAGGACCACCGCACCCCCGACGGCCTGGGCTGGGTCACCATGCAGGACCCCGAGGGCAACGAGTTCTGCGTCGAACGAAGCACCATCGAGCGGGCATGACGTGAGCAACCGGGGTGCTGCACGTAAGCACCACCCCGGCGCTACACCTTGGTAGCCGCCGATACCGCGCAGTTGTGCGATCGGTGACTGCCCAAAGCGCACAGGACCTGTTGCACGGAGTCTTCCCAACTGATGTCGGCGGCCAGCGCCCGGCGTACGAAAGCTGCTCGCGAGAATGCCGCCTCCGGATCACGGAGTGTCTCAACCAGCGCGTTCGCCCAGGTCTCAACGATCGCGTCGTCGTCGCCGCGGACAGGCAACACTTCTCGCGGCAGACCTCTCTCGCCGTCGTGGACTTTTTCGATCAGCAGTCTCGCGAGTCCACTGTCCGCACTGACGAGGACGGGAACAGCGGCAGCGATCGCCTCGTAGGCGGCCAGGCCGAAGCCCTCATGGCGGGAGGGCATGACAACGACGCGCGACTGCCACAAATCCAGCTTCAGAGCGGTCTCGTCGGTCGAGTATCGGCGAAGGACGACTTCGACGTGAGGCGACAGGATCTCGTCGATCCGAGCTTTCACCGCGTCGGCCTCATCCGCGGGTACACCTCTGACCACGAGGATCGGTCTCCCGTACCGATTCGACTGGAGGCGTTCGACAACCTTCAACATGGCCGACACGGCGATGTGGATGCCCTTGGAATGCATGTCCTCGGCCCTGGCGACGAGCAGAACTTGTCGCCGGGGCGAGACGTCGGCCGGATCCACTGTCGCGCCCCAATCGCGCAACCCGGGGAGGAAGTTCAAGACGCGCGGCCTTGTGTGTGGCCACCCTCGCATGGCGTGTTCGATGGACTCGGCAAGCAACGGCCCGACGCCGGCGACGAGGTCGGCTGAGACTGCCAACTCGGTCTCGACACGCTGCCGCTCCTCCGCGGTGAGCATCCGCGACGGGCCGCCGGATTTCTCCTTGGCCGATTCCAGCAGTTCGGCATCGGTGTGGACGAAATGCACGCGTTTCGCCTGTCCGAAGAACGAGCTTTGCAGGGCATAAGCGTAAGGCCCCAGGATTCGTCCGTGCCCGACGATCACATCCGGCACATACTCATCGGACTCGAACCGGGGACGAGTCAGCAGCGCCTCGGTTCCTCTGAGTCCGGGCACCGTGGGCGGTACCACTAGGGTGACTCCCGATTTCAGGGCGAGATCTCGTTCAGTGGGATCGGTTTGCGGCAGCATGACGTGTACTTCGCAGCCAGCTTCGGCGAACGCTACCGCCAGGTCCCGGTTGAAGGTTGATATGCCGCCTTTGGACGACTTCCACTCGCCTGCCACCAGCAGGATGCGCGGGGAGAGACCAGTACCCTCGTTTCCTGGTCCGGAGGGATCCGGCGCAGCTTGATCGCTCTTGACTCGTGCGGTCTCGGCGATCTGATCCATCGCTTCAGCGAAATCGCGCAGTTCTGCGGGAGCGCCGTCCGACGTGACCGAGACCCATCTCGAGCCGCGCTCGACTGCCAAACCGAGGATCACTCGATCAAAGCCGGCTCCGTCACGTCTCTCGGACAGGACTCCCGAAAGCTGCTGGGCGACATGAGATGACCGAGACGCCCCCGAGGGCAGCCGCTCGGACGAAGCCGTCCCCTCGTCGTCGATCAGGATTGCCACGAGGGCGAGGCGCGTGCCGCCGGGAAAGCTGCGCCGGACCCGGACTGACGTGCCGAGCAGCTCGTTCACCCGGTTGCGCCAGTTCTTTCCGAAGGACCTGGTTCCCCAGACCTTTATCTCCACCGCGAGCGGAGCTGTGCCGGCAGCTTCGTCCAGGACGATGTCTATGCCTGATTCGAGGCTGCGTAGCCGATGAGTGTCCAGTCGGATCTCGAGCGCTCCGGCGATCTCGTATTCGAGGTGGGCGAGGTGCTGACCGGATGCCGGTCCGAAGGCCCGCCAGCCGGACGAGAAAGTCTCACCGGCGTGGAGCCCAGCAATGATCGGCAGCGGGTCGGTCATGCTGGGAGCATAGGGGGAGGTGATCGGCGCCCACCAATGTGATCATGTGCTCCGGGCTTGGACCAAGGTGGCGGCGCCCAGGTTGCGGATCGAGGCGTCGAGGACCTGGGCCGTGTGGGCCATGGCCAGCTCGGTGCCTTGGCGGCGTAGCGCGGCGGCGACCTGCATCAGGCAACCCGGGTTCGCCGTGACGAGCAGTGCGGCGCCCGTGGCCAGGATGTTCGCCGCTTTGCGGTCGCCCAGTTCGGCTGCGGGCACCGGGTTGAGGATGTTCCAGATGCCGGCCGAGCCGCAGCACAGCTCGGGGTCGGCGATTTCGCGCAGCTCGAGTTCGGGGATGCCGCGCAGCAGCGCCCTCGGCTGGGCGCGGATGCCCTGGGCGTGCCCCAGATGGCAGGCGTCGTGATAGGCCACCGTGATCGGCAGCGGGTGCCGCGGGGCCACCGGGCCCAGTTCGTCCAGCAGTTCCGCCAGGTCGCGCACCTTGGCTGCGAAAGCCGCGGCGCGGGGTGCGTAGACCGGGTCGTCGGCCAGCAGTTCGCCGTATTCCTTGAGGGACGAGCCGCAGCCGGCCGCGTTGACGACGAAATAGTCCATGCCCGTACGGGCGAAGGTGTCGATCAGCCGGCGGGCGAATCCGAGCGCTTCCTCGCGGCGCCCGTTGTGCGCGCTGAGCGCGCCGCAGCAGCCCTGACCGGCCGGGATCACCACGTCGCAGCCCTCGGCGGCCAGAATGCGTACGGTGGCCGAATTGACTTCGGGGAAGAATGCGCCCTGCACGCAGCCGGTCAGCATGCCGACGACTGCGCGCCGGGTGCCGCGGGCCGCCACCCGGCGCGGTGGGGAGGGCACTTTGCGCAGTTGCGGCGCGAGCGATTCCAGGGTGGACAGTGTGGGGCCCAGCCGGTCCAGCAAACCGCTGCGGGCCACCAGTTTCTGCAGACCTGTTTTCTGGTACGCCCGTAGGGGCCCGCGGAGCAGCCGCAGCCGGCGGGGATAGGGGAACACCGCGAAAATGGCCTTCCGCAGCAGCGAATCGGCCGGTCCGCGCGAATAGCGCCGTTCGACCTGGGCCCGGGTGTCCTCGATGAGTTTGTCGTACTGCACGCCGGACGGGCACGCGGTCACGCACGACATGCAGCCCAGGCATTTGTCGAAGTGGGACACCATCGAATCGCTCAGCGGCTCCCCGTTGAGACCTTCGTTGATCAGGTAGATGCGCCCGCGCGGCGAATCGGCTTCGGCGCCCCACAGCACGTACGTAGGGCAGGTGGTCAGGCAGAAACCGCAGTGCACACAGTCCGCGACCAGTTCGGCCCGCGGCGGATGGTGGTCGTCGAACGCCCCGGACTCCAGCGGGCCGAGCACATCCCGCGGCGGTTCCCCGGTTCCCCACGTCGCGTCGACCACTAGATGCCTCCTACGAATCGCCCCGGAGCGAAGCGGTGCCCGGGATCGAACTGGTCCTTCACCCTTCGCATCAGCGCGAGACCCGGAACCGGTCCCCACATGTCCAGGATGTCGCGGACGGGCGCCGGCGCCGTCAGCACGACCGCGTGCCCACCCCCGCGCACGCACAAGGCCCGCAACCGTTCCACGTCGGTGATGTCGCGCGCCGCGGCGTACAGCACCCCCGTGCCGGCCGACCCGCGCACGTCCGCATCCGCGTCGAGCAGCGCCGGCACCTTCGACAGGGGCACCGACAGCTTCATGCCGATCCCGTCCGCGCTCCACGGCGGCACGCCCCACCACCCCGGCGGCTGCTCGGCGATCTCTCCCGCCAGCAGCTTCCCGACCAGTGCGGCCCTTTCCTGTACGCCCTCCGGCGTGCCCTCGATCAGGACGGCGAGCTCGCCCGTGGCCGAGTCGACCTCGATCGCGGCCGGCGCCACCCGGGCGGCCAGGATCGAGGGCACGGCCTGGGCCGGGGCGGTCGACCGCACGTACGCGTGCGCCTGCGGCCGCGGGTGCAGGCGGAACACGCACTCGGTGATCAGCCCCAGGGTCCCGTACGACCCGGTGTAGAGCTTGCCCAGGTCGTAGCCCGCCACGTTCTTGACGACCTTGCCGCCGGCCTTGGTGATCGTGCCGTCGGGCCGCACCACGGTGATGCCGATCAGCAGGTCGCGCGCTGTCCCGTAGTGCATGCGGCGGGGCCCGCTGGTCGCCGTGGCCACCGTGCCGCCCACCGTGGCCCCCGGCGGGTGGTCCAGGGCCAGCTGCTGATCGCCCAGGTCGAGATCGTCGAGCGGTGTGCCCGCCCGCAGCACGGTGATCAGGTCGCCCGCGGCGTGCTCGACCATCCCGGCCAGCCGCCGCGTGTCGATGATCAGGTCGAGCGCGCGCGGGGGAGGACCCCAGTGGATCTTCGTGCCGCCGCCCCGCACCACCACTGTCAGATCCCGGGCGGCGGCCACCACCGCGGCCGCCTCCTCGGTCGTGGCCGGTTCGGCGACCAGGCGGGCCGGCACCCCGCCGACGTGATCGTCCCCGGTCGCCGGGCGCGTGAGATCCTCGATCATCAGAAGACCTCCACGCCCGGGAAACGCTCCCGCAGATCGGAGCCGGGCTTCTCGCCGCACAACCGTGGCGTAGGAAAGATCTTGCCCGGGTTCGACAGGGTCAGCGGGTCGAACGCGCACCGCACCAGCTGCATCGTCTCCAGGTCGGCGGGCCCGAACATCCGCGGCATGTATTTCGCCTTGTCCATGCCCACGCCGTGCTCGCCGGTGATCGAACCGCCGTACTCGATGCAGAGGTCGATGATCGCGCCCGACACGGTCTCGGCCCGCTCGGCCTCACCCTCGACGCGGGCGTCGAACAGCACGAGCGGATGCAGGTTGCCGTCCCCGGCGTGAAAGACGTTGGCCACCCGTACGCCGTGGGCCGTGGCCACCTCCGAGATGCGCCGGAGCACCTCGGGCAGCGCCGTCCGCGGGATCACGCCGTCCTGCACGATGTAGTCGGGGCTGATCCGGCCCACGGCTGCGAACGCCGATTTGCGGCCCTTCCAGAACAGTGCCCGTTCCGCATCGTCGGCCGCGATCCGGATCTCGAACGCGCCGTTCGCCTCGCACAACGCGGTGACCTGCTCGAACTGCGCCTCGACCTCGGCCGCGGGCCCGTCCAGTTCGACGATCAGCACGGCCGCCGCGCCGGGCGGGTAACCGCAGGCGACCGCGGCCTCGGCGGCCTCGACGGCCAGCGCGTCCATCATCTCGACGGCGGCCGGCACCACGCCCGCCCCGATGATCGCCGACGTGGCCGCGCCCGCCTGGTCGACGCTGCCGAACGCGGCCAGCAGCGTGCGCACGGTCTCGGGCAGCCGGGTCAGCTTGACGGTCACCTCGGTGGCGATGCCGAGCGTGCCCTCGGACCCGACGAACGCGCCCATCAGGTCGTAACCCGGCGGGTCGGGCGCCCGCCCGCCGAGCCGGACGAGCTCGCCGCCGGGTGCGACGATCTGCAGCCCGGTCACGTGGTTGGTGGTGAAGCCGTACTTGAGGCAGTGTGCGCCGCCCGAGTTCTCCGCCACGTTGCCGCCGATCGAGCAGATCTGCTGGCTCGACGGGTCGGGCGCGTAGTAGTAACCGTGCGGGGTGGCCGCCTTCGTGACCTGCAAGTTGATCACGCCGGGCTCGACGACGGCCCGTTCGTCCTGCGGCGCCACCTCGAGGATGCGGCGCATCTGGGCGGTCACGATCAGCACGCCCTCGGCGTGGGGGAGCGCCCCGCCGGACAGGCCGGTGCCCGAGCCGCGGGCCACGTACGGCACGCCCACTGCCACGCACGCCTTGACCACGGCCGCGACTTGAGCGGCGGTGTGCGGCAACGTGACCACGGCCGGGACGACCTTGTAGTGGGCGAGGCCGTCGCACTCGTACGTCCGCAGCTCCTGCCGGTCGGTGATGACCTGGTCGGGGCCCAGCTCGGAGCGCAGCCGCCGGACCAGCGCGTCGATGTCAGCCATGGAGCCCTCCCTCCCGACAACCTAACCCGAGCGCTCACTGAGCGCGATGGTGTCGATCGGTCCCGTAGTAGTTCCGGCACCGCGCTCGGACGGGCCCGCGGGTCTGGGATTATGGCCCGATGTTCGCGCGCGCTCTGGTGATCGGGACCTGTGCCCTCCTGCTCGTGGCCGGCTGCTCCGGCGACGACGACCCGGCCCCGGAACCGACCGGGCTGATCACCGCCACCACCATGCGCGGCGCCCTGCTGCAGGCCGACGAGATCGGACCGACCTGGGCCGCGCCGCAGACCAGCGCCGACCCCAACCGGCTGGTGAGCATCTGCGGCGGCACGACCACCGCCCCCTCCGTGCCGCCCGGCGGCGAGGTGGTGGCGGCGTCCTTCGTGGACGAGGGGCAGAAGGGCGCCCAGACCTTGGAGCAGACCGCGCTCGTCTACGGCGACGAGTCGCTGGCCACCGCGGCCCAGACGGCGCTGCGAGCGGTCGCCGACGGCTGCCAGGCCGACGTGTCGGTGCCGGCCACCGTCAACGACGAGAAGTCGGAACCGGCGTACACCGAAACCGTCGCGATCAAGACACTCGACGAGTCGGGCTGGAAGGGCTTCGCGGTGATCCGGCACAAGAAGTACGACCCGGCCCACCCCGGCACGGCGGACACCGCGGTAGCCGTGCTGAGCAGCCGAAACGTCGTGCTCGTGGACACGTACGCGATCTATCGGCTGAACACCTCGAGCCCTTCGCCGAACTTCGACGCCGACTGGCAGCGCCTGGTCGGCAGCGTCGTCCAGCGAGTCTCGTGACCCGGACGGGATAGACACGAAGGCCCTGTGTCGTCTAATGTTCCGAGTGCGCCGTTGCGAGTTCTTCCCCCGTGGAATTCGCAGCGGCGTCTTTATTGGGTGACCACCGGCAGCACGTCGAAACCCCTGATGGTCAGGCTGTCCCGCCGCTGCGCCCCAGCGGCCAGTCCGAGCCCCGGCCGCCGCTCGAAAAGCCGCGGAAAAGCGATCTCCGCCTCCAGCTTGGCCATCGGCGCCCCCAGGCAGTAATGCATGCCCCCGCCGAACGACAGCGACGTGTTGTCACCCCGCCGCAGGTCGAGCCGGTCCGGGTCGGGAAAGCGCCGCGCGTCCCGGTTGGCCGAGCCGGTGTAGGCCACGATCCGGTCGCCCGGCTCGAAGGTCACGCCGGCCACCGTCGTCGGTTCCAGCGCCGTACGGTCGATGTTCTGCACCGGCGAGTCGTAGCGCAGCAGCTCCTGCACCGCCGAGGCCGGGTCGGCGACCAGGTCGGGCCGCTGCTCCGGATGCTCCAGCAGCGCCACCAGGCCGTTGGCGAGCAGGTTGGTGGTGGTCTCGAAGCCCGCCGCGAACAGCAGCCCGGCCATCGTCAGCAGCTCGTCCTCGGTCAGCCGGTCACCGGCTTCCTCGTGCCCGACGAGCGCGCTCATCAGGTCCTCCCGCGGCCGGCGGCGCCGCTCGGCGGCCAGTGCGGCGAGATATTCCCGTACGGCCTTGGCCGCCGGGTTGGCCTTGGAGAGCACCTCGGGCGTGATGTCGTCGAGCACCGCCGACCAGTCCTGCACGAGATGCTGGAACTGGGCCCGGTCGGCGGGCGGGATGCCCAGCAGCTCGCTGATCACGTTGCACGGCAGCGGGAACGCGAACGCCGCGACGAAGTCGGCCGCGCCGTCCATCTCGTCGATCAGCTCGTCGATCATCCGCTCGGTGGCCGGGCGCAGCGCCTGCACCCGCCGGGCCGTGAAGCTCGAGCTGACCAGCCGCCGCAGCCGGGTGTGGTCGGGCGGGTTGATGCCCAGCAGGCTCGTGAAGTAGCCGTACAGCGCGGGGTGATCGGCCCAGTCGGCCAGGCCGGCGTGGGCCAGCAGTTCGACCGGCATCTTGCCCAGCTTGTGGTCGCGGGCGACGGCCGCGCACTCGGCGAACCGGGTCACGATCAGGGTGCCGTCGTCGGCGCGGACGAAGGCGCCGAGCTCGCGGAGACGCGTGTAGTGGCCGTACGGATCCGCTCGCCCCGCCGGAGTGGTGAGCTCCGACAGGAGTGCCGAAACCTCGCGACTTTCCACAATGTCCGCCACAACGTGACCATACAAGCTGGGGGTTGAGCGCAGGAGTGTCGTGTTCTAGGCTGCACTCGGTTCATCAACCACAGTTTATGGCGTCCTACATCGGGGGATGTGCACGAGCGCGGTTCGCGCTCCTGCTCATGGGCGTCGCGTCGGAGGAGGAGGGCGTGGGTGGGCGCCTTCTCCATCGCCGCGAAGCTGGACCGGCTGTTCAAGCAGCACCAGCCGGAACCCAGCTACATGGCCGTGGCCGAGGCGGTTCGCTCCGGCCAGGGCGTGGCGATCTCGCACACCTACATCTGGCAGTTGAGGACGGGCCGCCGCGACAACCCGACGGTCGCGCACCTGACCGCGCTGGCCACCTACTTCGGTGTGCCGGTGGCCTATTTCATAGACGACGACCAGACCCGCCGCATCGACGATCAACTTGAGTTGATGCAGACCATCCGCGCGGCCGGGGTCACCGAGATCGCGATGCGGGCGGCGGACATCTCGCCCCGCGGCCGCGATCTGATCAACGAGCTGATCCGGAAGGTCTGGGAGTCGGAGCGCCGCGACGACAGCTGACCGGCTGCCGGCGGTAGGCGCGGCTGACGCGGCTCAGCCACGCCACCTCGTCGGCCATGTCGGGCCCGACCTCGGCCCAGCCGCTCACCTGATCCGACGGCTCGGCGCCCTCGGCCCGCCGCCGCAGCGCCCCGGCGATCCGCGCCGCCTCCGCCTCGGGCCCGCCGTCGGCGGTGTCGCACGGCAGATAGCCGCGCAGCGCCAGCATGCCGTCGCGGATCTCGATGACCCGGCGGTAGAGCCGCAGGTGCACGTCGTCGACGCCGGCCAGCTCGACGATCGCCCGGCGCGGGGAGAAGAGGATGATCTCGGGGAACGTGTCGCGCATGGCCTTCCACAGGGGCCGCAGCGCCACCAGCGACCGGTACGCGGCCACGGCCGCCCGCGCCCGCGGGAACGCGGTGACGGCTCCACCGGTCACCATCAGCAGCGCGCTCGCCGCCTGCACGAACTCGGCGGGCGGGTCGAGCGCGGCCAGGTCGACCGCGGCGCCCGCGCCCAGCAGCACCATCACCACCGCCCGGAAGAACGCGTCGAGCGCCAGCAGCCCGGCCCCGGCCGCGAGCGCGCGCAGCGCCGTCCGCGACCACCGCACGGGCACCTCGGCCGCGATGGCCCAGAAGAACCGGGCGGCCGCTGCCAGCGCGACCCCCACGTAGAGGTCGAGCGCCACCCAGTAGGCCACCGTGGCCGGCGTCAGCTCGCCGGTGAGCAGTCCGGGACCGGTGAAGACGGCCCCGGCCGCGATCAGCAGCAGGACCAGCACCACGGCGCCCGACGCCGCGTGCCACCGCGGCCCCCGGCTGGTCACCAGCAGCAGGAACCGGAGCAGGAAGTAGGCCGCGACCATCGCCGACAGGTGCTGGACGGCGCCCGCCCGCAGCTGCTCCAGATCGTCGGCGACCCGCGGATAGGCCGCGGTGCGCGAGACCGCGAGGGCGATCACGGCGGCGGCGAGCGCGCGTTGCGGCCGGTCTCGCCAGATGCCGGGCAGTCGCGTCACCGCCAGGCCCCACAGCAGTGTCAGCAGGGCGGCGGACAGCAGCATTACGTCAGGCCCAGCGCATCCGTCGTGCGGCCGAGCGCGGTCTGCGACGGACGGGCGGAGCGGCCGCGGATCAGCGAGGCCATCATCTCGGCCTCGCGCTCCTGCTCGTCGGTGTAGCGCGCGCGGGCCAGCGCCCGTCGCACCGTCGCCGGCTCCAGATCGGGGAACAGGGTGCCCAGCGCGGCGTCGGAACCGGAGTGTCCGCACAGGATGTGCGAGAGCTCGTGCAGCACGATGTGCTCGGCGTGCAGCCGGGACGTGCCCGGGTCGAAGAACACGTGATCGGCCCGCTCGGTGCCGATCCACAAGCCGCAGGGCGCCTCGGCGCTCAGCCCGGGCACCGGCTGACGGATCAGCGGACGGCCGCGGCGGGACGACACCTCGGCGCAGAACTCGTCGAGGTCGAAGGGGTCGGGCACGCGGATTTCGCGCAGTCTCGCCTCGACCCGCCGCCGCAAACCCTCCACCGCGGACACGGTACCCGTCCGTTTCGCTGCGCGGAACTGCGCGGAGAAAGCGCTTACCGAACAGGGGGTGTCGTACGCCTGTGGAAAACCCCACCTACCTGTTAACTATTCGGCCAGAATCTGCATAGCCTTACGAACCTTGGGGCAGAAACCAGTTCGGCCGAGGATTCAAAACCGGAGGTGCTGGCGATGACAAAGTTCGTCTACGACTTCGCCGAGGGAAACAAGGATCTCAAAGACCTTCTCGGGGGCAAGGGCGCCAACCTCGCGGAGATGACCAATCTCGGCCTGCCGGTTCCGGCGGGCTTCACGATCACGACCGAGGCCTGCCGCCGTTTCCTGAGTGAGGGCGCGCACGTCGACGGGCTCGACGAGGAGATCGACCGCCATCTGGCCGCGCTCGAGGCGACGATGGGCCGCAAACTCGGCGATCCGGCTGATCCGCTGCTGGTCTCCGTCCGCTCGGGCGCGAAGTTCTCGATGCCCGGCATGATGGAGACCGTCCTCAACGTGGGGCTCAACGACGAGTCGGTCGAAGGCCTCTCCCGGCAGGCCGGGGGCAACGACCGTTTCGCGTGGGATTCGTACCGCCGGCTGATCCAGATGTTCGGCAAGACCGTTTGCGACGTGCCCGGCGAGGAATTTGAGAACGCCCTGCACGAGGCGAAGGTGGCCAAGGGCGTTCAGGACGACGTGCAGCTCGACGCGACCGATCTCAAAGAGCTCGTCGGCGCGTACAAAAAGGTCTTCGTCAAGCACGTCGGGCACGATTTCCCGCAGGAACCGCGCCATCAGCTCGAATTGGCTGTCGAAGCGGTGTTCCAATCGTGGAACGCCGACCGGGCCGTTCTCTACCGGCGCCAGGAACGCATCCCGGCCGACCTCGGCACCGCCGTCAACGTCGTCGCGATGGTCTTCGGCAACCTGGGCCCGGACTCCGGCACCGGCGTCGCCTTCACCCGTGACCCGGCCACCGGCGAGAGCGGCATCTACGGCGACTACCTGCAGAACGCGCAGGGCGAGGACGTCGTGGCGGGCATCCGCAACACGCTGCCGCTGGCCGACCTGGAAAGGCTCGACAAGAAGTCGTACGACCAGCTGCTGCAGATCATGGCCACGCTCGAGGGGCACTACCACGACCTGTGCGACATCGAGTTCACCATCGAACGCGGCAAACTGTGGATGCTGCAGACCCGCGTCGGCAAGCGCACCGCGGCGGCCGCCTTCACTATCGCCGCCCAGCTGGTCGACGAGGGCATGATCGACCTCGACGAGGCGGTCACCCGGGTCTCCGGGGCCCAGCTCGCGCAGCTGATGTTCCCCCGTTTCGACCTCGCGGCCGACCCGGTCTCCCTGACCCGGGGCGTGGGCGCGTCACCGGGCGCCGCCTTCGGCGCCGTCGTCTTCACGTCGGCCGATGCCGTCGCCCGCGCCGCCGAGGGTCAACAGGTGATCCTCGTCCGGCGGGAGACCAACCCGGACGACCTGCCCGGCATGATCGCCGCGCAGGGCATCCTGACCTCGCGCGGCGGCAAGACCTCGCACGCCGCGGTCGTCGCCCGCGGCATGGGCAAGACCTGCGTCTGCGGGGCCGACCAGGTCGAAGTCGGCCGCGACCAGTTCACGGTCGACGGCCAGGTCGTGCACGAGGGCGACGTGATCTCGATCGACGGCACCACCGGCCGCGTCTACCTCGGCGAGGTGCCCGTCCGCCCGTCCGAGGTCGTGCAGTACTTCGAGGGCGATCTGGACCCGGCCCAGGCCAACGACCCGCTCGTGGCGGCCGTGCACCAGATCATGAGCCACGCCGACGACCGTTCCCGGCTCAAGGTGCGCACCAACGCCGACACCGGCCCCGACGCCGCCCGCGCGCGCCGTTTCGGGGCCCAGGGCATCGGGCTCTGCCGCACCGAGCACATGTTCCTCGGCGACCGCCGCGAACTGGTCGAACGCCTCATCCTGGCGCACAGCAAAGCCGAACGCGACGACGCCCTGGCCGCCCTGCGGCCGTTGCAACGAGCCGACTTCCTCGAGATCTTCCGCGAGATGAACGGGTTGCCGGTCACCGTGCGGCTGATCGACCCGCCGCTGCACGAGTTCCTGCCCTCCCTCGAGGAACTGGCCGTGCAGGTGGCGGTGGCCAAGGAGCGGGGCTCCTCGGACGAACAGACCGAGCGGGACGAGCGGATGCTGGCGGCGGTGCGGCGCATGCACGAGTCCAACCCGATGCTGGGCCTGCGCGGCGTACGGCTGGGACTGGTCATTCCGGGCCTGTTCGCCATGCAGGTGCGGGCGATCGCCGAGGCCGCGGTGGCGCTGGCCGCCGAGGGTGGCCGGCCCCGCCCCGAGATCATGGTGCCGCTGGTCGGGGCGGTGCAAGAGCTGGAGACCGTCCGCCACGAGGCCGAGCGGATCATCGCCGAAGTGGTCGGCGACTCGGGCGTCGAAGTGCTGATCGGCACGATGATCGAGGTGCCGCGGGCCGCCCTGACCGCCGGGCAGATCGCCGAGGCGGCCGAGTTCTTCTCGTTCGGCACCAACGACCTGACCCAGATGGCGTGGGGTTTCTCCCGCGACGACGTCGAGGGCGCGTTCTTCTGGCGCTACCTGGAACTGGGCATCTTCGGCATCTCACCGTTCGAGTCGATCGACCGCGACGGCGTGGGCCGGCTTGTGCGGATCGCCGCCGAGGAGGGCCGGGCCCAGCGTCCCGGCCTCAAGCTGGGCGTGTGCGGTGAGCACGGCGGTGACCCGGAGTCGGTGCACTTCTTCCACGAGGTCGGGCTCGACTACGTGTCCTGCTCGCCGTTCCGGGTGCCGATCGCCCGGCTCGAAGCGGGACGGGCCGCGGTCGAATCGGCCGGTTCCGACCACCGCTGACCGTTTGCTGTGTCGCCGTCCGGGTGCTGCTCACCCGGGCGGCGTTCTTTCGCCGGTCAGCCTCAGCGGCGACCCCGGCGAAGGCCTCGAAGGTGTGGGACAAGCCGGCCGACGGCGGCACCGTGCAACTGCCGTTCGAGAAGCAGATGTGGGGCGACGTCCACGGCCCGCTCATCGACAAGTACGGGACCCCGTGGACGATCGACGTGGTCGCGCCGCAGCAGGTGTCGCGGGCCGGGCGGCCCCACGGCCGCCCGGCCCGGCCGAGCTCAGCTGCCCGCCGAGGGCGGGGCCTTGCACAGGTTGGTCGTCGAGATGGCCAGGATGCGCTGGGCCTTCTTGATGTCGGTCTGGAAGAGGTTGATCGCGTCGTTGATCTGATCGGCGGTGGTCATGCCGTTCTTGGCATCCATGCACAGGTTGTAGCCGTTGTCGATCGCCGTCTTCTCATCCGCGACCAGCCCGGCGTCGAGCGCGCGCATCGCCTTGAGGTAGGTCGCCTCGTCTCCCTTGGGCAGGCTGCCGGCCGTGTCCTCGACGGCCGCCTTCTTCGGCGCTTCGTCATCCGACCCCGAGCAGGCGGAGAGCGACCCCAGCCCGGCCAAAGCCACCAGAACGGTGCCCGTCACGACAAGACGTGCCCCCACGATGCGTCCCCCTCAAATCGATCACTACAGCGTGTACCGCAGGCACGGTACGGCCCCCGCGCCAGCCCCGAAACAGCCCCCCAGCCAACTTTTCCGGCCAAGCGGTCAACCGCCCCGCCTCGCGGCGCAGCCGGCCCTCGTCGCGCGGCCGGCCACCGCCGTGCGGCCTGCTCCCGCAGTGCGGGCCGCTCCCGCCGGGCGGGTGCTCCAGCCGTGCGGCCCGCCACCGCCGTGCGGTCCGCGCTCCCGGCTGCTTTGCGGGGCCGGCTGCTGACGGTCACGGGTAGTCGGGCGGCGGGGGCTCGCTGTCGTAGTCGTAGTCGGGCGGCTCCTCGTCGAACGTGAAGGCCGGCCCCGGATCGGGCTCGTCGCCGAAGCGTGATGAAACGGCCTTCCGCGGCGCCGGGGCCGCCCCGCCGCCCGATTCGTGCAGAGTGTCCAGCACAGCCTGGCCGAACTTGGTCAGCTTGTTCTGCCCGACGCCGCTGACCGTGCCCAGCTCGCCCAGCGACTTCGGGTTGAGCGCGGCGATCGCCCGCAACGTGGCGTCGTGGAAGATCACGTACGCCGGCATGCCCTGCTCCTTGGCGACCGACGCCCGCCACGCACGCAGCCGCTCGAAGGTCGACGCGTCGGCGGGGGAGAGGTCGGCCGCCGGGGCCGCCGTCGCCCGCTGCTTCGGGGCGCGCACCTTGGCCGGCGCCTCCCGCCGCATCATCACCTTGGTCTCGCCGCGCAGCACCGCGGCGCTGGCCTCGGTCAGCACCAGCGTGCTGTATTCGCCCTCGACGGCCAGCAGACCGGCGGCCAGCAGCTTGCGCACCACCCCACGCCACTCGGTTTCGCGCAGGTCGCTGCCGATGCCGAACACCGACAGCTCGTTGTGCCGGAATCGCTGGACCTTGTCGGTCTCCTTGCCCAGCAGAATGTCGATCGACTGACCCGCTCCGAACTTCTGCCCGCGTTCCCGCTGCAGCCGCAGCACCGTGGACAGCAACTTCTGCGCCGGGACAGTGCCGTCCCACGACTCCGGCGGCACCAGGCACGTGTCACAGTTGCCGCAGTTGTCCACAGTGGCGGTCTGCCCGAAATAGTTCAGCAGCTGCCACCGGCGGCACGTCACCGTCTCGCACAGCGCCAGCATCGCGTCGAGATGCTGGGCGGCGTTACGCCGGTAGGCCAGATCGCCGTCCGAACTGTCGATCATCTTGCGTTGCTGCACCACATCCTGCAGCCCGTACGCCAGCCAGGCCGTCGACGGCAACCCGTCACGCCCGGCCCGGCCGGTCTCCTGGTAGTAGCCCTCGACCGACTTGGGCAGGTCGAGATGCGCGACGAACCGGACGTCGGGCTTGTCGATGCCCATGCCGAAAGCGATCGTGGCCACCATGACCAGCCCGTCCTCCCGCAGGAAACGGGACTGGTTGGCTGCTCGCACCCGATTGTCCAGACCGGCGTGATAGGGCAGCGCGGCCACCCCGTTCTGCACCAGGAACTCAGCCGTCCGCTCGACCGACGCGCGCGACAAGCAGTAGACGATGCCCGACTCACCCGCGTGCTCGGTGCGCAGCAGATCGAGCAGCTGCTTGCGGGGCTCGTTCTTCGGCACGATTCGGTATTGGATGTTGGGCCGGTCGAAGCTGGCCGTGAAATGCCGCGCGTCGGTGAGCTGCAGCCGGGTCGCGATCTCGTCACGGGTGGCCGTCGTGGCGGTGGCGGTCAGCGCGATGCGCGGCACGTCGGGCCAGCGCTCGTGCAGCATCGACAGGCCCAGATAGTCGGGCCGGAAGTCGTGACCCCACTGCGACACACAGTGCGCCTCGTCGATCGCGAACAGCGAGATCTTGCCCCGGTCGAGCAGCCGCTGGGTGGCGGGCACGCCCAGCCCCTCGGGCGCCACGTAGAGCAGGTCCAGGTCGCCGTTGACGAACTCGGCCTCCACCATGCGCCGCTCGTCGTAATCCTGCGTGGAGTTGAGGAAGCCCGCCTTGACCCCGACCGTGCGCAGCGCGTCGACCTGATCCTGCATGAGTGCGATCAAGGGGGAGATGACCACGCCGGTGCCGGGACGCACGAGAGCCGGGATCTGATAGCACAGCGACTTGCCACCACCGGTCGGCATCAGCACGAGCGCGTCGCCGCCACCGGCCACGTGCTCGATGATCTCGTGCTGCTGACCGCGGAACGACGGGTAGCCGAACACCCTGTTGAGGACGTCGATGGCGGCCGAGCCGTGCGCGGAAACCTGGTCTACCGAAGTCACCCCGCGACAGTACAGAGAATCCCGGTCCGGGGGCCAAGGCCCTGTGGACAAGTCTTCGCTGTGGATAACGGGGTTGCCGGGGCTGGGATCTGGTAGGGGTTCACCCGATCGTGGAGGCTTGGGCTACCCGTCAGTCCCCGCGAAGAGGTAGGCCGATGACGTTCCCCTACGCCCGCACCTTCGACGACGTGCTCGCCTACGTGAAGAAGCGGCGGTGTGTGTGCGGCTCCACAAGGACCGAGATCGAGAACCGGGCCGGCGACAAAATCATGCTCGGCGGGCTCTCGGCCGTCCGGTTCGACTTCTCCTGCCGCAAGTGTGCCCGGCTGCGGGAGTTCACGTTCCGGACCGAGGAGGAACCGCCCCGCCCGCCGGCGGCCCGCGTGTTCGGTCTCGCCCGGTCCGCCGCCGAAGCGCACCTCTTCATGGATCTGCACCCGTGTGAGGTCTGCGGGACGGAGCAGTTCGAGCGGGCCTGCACGGTCGTCGTGGTGGACGGCGAGCCGTGCGGCCGGTACGCGGGCGTGTGCCCGGAGTGCGGCCACCCGCGCGAGTTCACGTTCCGGCTTCCGGAGGAGGAGGTTGTCTCCAGCCGCAGCGAGCCGAGTTTCGGCGGTGAACGCCCGTCCGAGTTGCTGGACGCCGGCGAGTGGCTGTGGGTAGCCGACTTCATCGCCGCCGGCGCCGCCGCCGTGGAGCGGCAGCGAGCCCGCGACGACCTGCTGACCGCGGCCGCGGCGGTTGCGGAGGCAAGAAAGTTCGTGCCGTACGGCGGGGATGCGGTGTCACCGGAGACGTTGCGGAGCCCGACCGGCCGGGCCGTCTACGCGGCGGAACCAGGCCGTTTCGACCGGCAGCGCCTGGAGCTCTTCGAGAACAGCCTCCGCGACCGCGCCGTCACGGGCGAGGACTGAGGGTTTCCGGCGGCAGCAGTGTGACCAGCGCCAGGATGAGCTGGGCGGGAGTGCCGGGGGCGGCGTCCAGCACCAGCGGCGCCTCCTGGATGGCGTGCTGCCCCGCCACGTGGTGCAGCGCCGACACCCCCGCGCTGGACAGGTGGGTGACCGCCGACAAGTCCACCGTCATCGGCATCGTTCCGCCCCGGCTGCGCCTCAGCAGTTCCTGGCGGGTCAGGGCGGCCGTGCTGACGTCGATCGGGCCTTCGATGCGGACCCGGGTCTCGTCGCCGCCGGGCAGTTCGGTGATGCGGAACTCCGGGGAGTGGGCGGGCGGGACCGGCGCCGCCCCGGCGGGGGTGTCGAGCAGGCGGGCGGGCCGGTTGAGGGGCTTGGTGAGGCGCGCGAACGTCCCGCTGCTGTCGTGGTCGACCTTCAGCGACGCCGTCAGCTGGGCGGCCAGGGCCAGGCCGCGGCCGCGATCGGCCCGGGGCCGCGGTTCCTGCCAGGTGCCCTGGTCGCGGACCGAGGCCTGCACCACGCCGGTGGGGGTGAGGGTGGCGTGCACCGTCACCGTCGAACCGGTGGTCGTGCCGGCGTGTTCGACCGCGTTGGCCAGCAGTTCGCCCAGCGCGTGCTGCAGGGCGAAGGCGTCCTCGGCGGTGGTGCCGATCTCGGCCAGCCAGCGGCCCAGCGCTTGCCGGACCCCGCGCAGCTCGGCGGGGGAGGCGGGCAGCGACAAATCCAGATCCGCCGCGACCGGCACGCGTTGCACGGCCAGCAGGGTGATGTCGTCGGTGTGGCCGGTCGTGCGCACCAGGAGCTCGACGGCCTGGGTGCAGACACGCTCGGCGGGGGTGGCCGACGGGTCGTGCAGGGCCCGGCCGGCGGCGCTGTCCGCGGCCACGTGGGCCAGTTCGGCCGAGCTGGTGGCGTGGTCGCGGCCGGGGCGTTCGAGGATGCCGTCGGTGTAGAGCAGGAGCAGCTCACCGAGGGCGAGGCGGTCCGCCCGTACACCGAAGTCGCCGCCCGTCCCCAGGGGTGAGCCGCCGGTCGGGGCCAGGAAGCGTGTCGCGCCGCCGGGCGTGACGACCAGGGGCGCGGGGTGCCCGGCCGTGCAGTACGTGAGTTCGCCGGTGAGCGGGTCGAGGGCGACCAGCGCCACCGTGGTCGCGTGGGCGGCCGGCACGCGGGCCGCGAAACGGTCGGCGGCGGCCAGAGCGTCGACGATGCCCGCGCCGTCCTCCAGCCTGTCCTGCAGCACCGCCCGCAGCTGGCCCATCACCCCTGACGCGCGCACCCCGTGACCGACCACGTCCCCGACGATCAGCGCGACCCGGCCGTCGCGCTGCGCGACCGCGTCGAACCAGTCACCGCCGGCCGCGGTGTCGGCCTCGGCGAGCAGATAGCTGGCCGCGACCTGCGCCCCGGGCAGCACCGGCAGGCCGGGCGGCAGCAGCTCGCGCTGCAGGGCCGTCACCACCGTGCGGCTCTGCTCGTAGCGTTGCTGGAGGTCGGCCGTCTGCTCGGCGGCCTCCTGGCGTTGCCGCACCATCTCGGTGACGTCGAAGCCGACGCCGATCACGCCGCGCCGCTGGTCGCCGTCCGTCCACGGCGTGATGCTGAAGTTGGCGTACATCTCGTGCACCGAACCGTCCGGCGCCGTCAGATGCACCCGCCACTCCCGCCCGTTGATCGGCTCGCCGGTGCGGTAGACGTCGTGGTAGGCGTCCACGAACTGCTGACCGACCAGGTCACTGAGCACCTCCCGGATGGGGCGCCCGCGGAACTCGCGGCCCGGGATCACCGCTCGGGTGGCCGCGCTGAGCGTGAGCACCCGCAGCTCGGGCCCCTCGCAGACGGCCAGGATGAAGGGCACCTGGTCGACCGCGGTGAGCAGCAGCGAAGGGTCGTCGGCCATGTCTTCATCCTGCCGGACGGAGGGGTCGGTGCGTCACTCGGCGAGGGGTAGCTCGATGGTGTGAGCGGTGTGCGAGGCCTTCGTGGCCAGGTAGCGCACGTTCGCCGCGGACATGTGCACCCCGGTCGGCACGCGCTGGGTCACGTCGATGCCGCTCTTCTCCAGCTGGATCGCCTTGTCCGGGTTGTTGCTGAGCAGGCGGATCCGGTCGGCCCCGAGGGCCAGCAGCATCTGCGCGGCCGCCGAGTAGTCCCGTTCGTCCTCGCCGCGGCCGAGCGCCACGTTCGCCTCGTACGTGTCGAGCCCGGAATCCTGCAGCGCGTACGCGTCGAGCTTGGCGTAGAGGCCGATGCCGCGGCCCTCCTGCCGCAGGTAGAGCAGGAAACCGCCCTGCTCGGCGATCCGCTCGACGGCCTCGCGCAGCTGCGGGCCGCAGTCGCAGCGCTGGCTGCCGAACACGTCGCCGGTGAGGCATTCGCTGTGCGGCCGCACCAGGGGGGCCCGCCCGCCGGCGGCGGACTTCTTCAACGCCCGCTGCCAGTCGCCCAGTCCGAGGGCCAGGTGCTCCTTGCCGTCGACGAGCCCGTCGAACGTCATCACCTGCGCGGTGGTCGCATACCCGTCACCGAACCGCAGCGGGACGGTCACCTGCTGCCGCACCGTGGCTTCTAACATCGGTCCTCCTCGTTGTTCCCCGCTGATCCGCTGTGCCCGCCCACCGGAGTCACCACCCCGCAACAGACCGCGAACGTGCCTGTAATCGTGTCGCGGATTATCTTGGACGCAACTGTTCGGCCTGGGTGACGATCGTCGCTCTAACGGAGGCGTCATCGGTGGTTGAGCGTCCTTACACGTTGCTGAGTTGTGGCATGTCCATCGACGGTTACTTGGACGATGCGACTCGTGACCGGCTGTTGCTGTCCAACCAGGCCGATTTCGACCGGGTCGACGCCGTTCGTGCCGGTTGCGACGCCATCCTGGTCGGCGCCGCCACGATCCGGCAGGACAACCCTCGCCTGCTGGTGCGTTCGGCCGAGCGGCGCGCGGCCAGGGTCGCCCGTGGCCAGGCGCCCCATCCGCTGAAGGTCACCGTAACGGGCAGGTGTGACATCGACCCGGCGGCGCAGTTCTTCACCGTGGGCGATGTGGACAAACTGGTCTATTGCGCGAGCGGCACGTGCGCGTCGGCCAAGGAGCGGCTGGGCGCGGTGGCCACGGTGGTCGACGGCGGCGACCCGGTCGACCTGCACCGGGTGACCGCCGACCTGGCCGCGCGGGGCGTGCGCCGGCTGATGGTCGAGGGCGGCGGCACGATGCACACCCAGTTCCTGACCGCGGGCCTGGCCGACGAGCTGCAACTGGTCGTCGCGCCGTTCTTCGTGGGGGACTCGCGGGCGCCGCGCTTCGTCAGCGACGGCGACTTCCCGTGGGGGCCGGGCCGGCGCGCCACGCTGGCCGAGGTGCGGCAGATCGAGGACGTCGTGCTGCTGCGATACGCACTGACCGACCGCTTTTTCCAGAGCGACCATAAAAGTTAGGCGCCGGCTCGCGCCAGTTCGCGCCCGAGCACCATTTCGGGGGAGACCGGGGCCGCGGCGACACCGTAGGGCACCGGGGAGATCGGGGCGGCCACCCGCACCGCGGCCACCCCGCGCAGCTTGACGGCGGCCCGGGTCAGGATGACCACGGCGCCGGGCAGGGCGGCGACGAAGGCGAACAGCCCGTAGACGACCGCGGTGGTCAGGCCCTGGGTGGCGCTCAGGCCGGCCGCGCCGAACGCCCACGCCGTGACGGCCTCGCGGGGCCCCCAGCCGCCGATGTTGAGCGGCAGCGACATGGCCAGCAGGGCCAGCAGCATCAGCGGGGCCAGCCGGGTCAGCGACGCTGTCGAGCCGGCCGCGCGGGCCGCCACCACGAAGGTGGCCAGGTGACCGACGAGCACGACGACCGAGGCCAGGGTCACGATCGGCCAGTTGCGGCGGGCCAGCAGCCCCGTACGGATCTCGGCGGCCCCGGTGCGCACGGCCGAGGCGACTCGCGAACCACCCTGCCGGAGGCGGCGGAAGGCCACAGCCAGCACCACACCGGCCAGCAGCAGCGAGCCGAGGACGACGACCAGGACAAAACCGTGCTGCTGCAGGACGGACAGGACGGGGGAGGGGACGGTGAGCAGCACGGTCACGCCGACGGCGATCAGCACGAGCTGCCCGGCCGTGCGCTCGAGCACGACGGCCCGCACGCTCTTGGCCACGTCACCCTCGTCGCGCCCGTGCTGCACCGCGCGGTCCACGTCGCCGAGCACCCCGCCCGGCAGCGCGGCGTTGAGGAACAGCGCCTTGTAGTAGTCGGCCACCGCCGTACGGAAGGAAAGCCGCAGGCCCAGGCCGCGCGCCACCAGGCACCAGCGCCAGGCGCTGAAAACCGTGGTGGCGACGCCGATCGCGAAGGCCAGCGTGAGCGCCGGGCCGTCGATCACCCGCAGGCCGTCGACGAAGGCGCCGGTGCCGAGCTTCCACAGCAGGAAGACCAGGATCCCGGCCCCGCCCAGAATCCGTGCCCAAGCCCAGATACGCCCCACGTCGCCGTTCCCTTCGTCGCGCCCGTCTTCCCCTAGTACGCCGGGGCGGGCACAAAGGGTTCAGTCAAAGGTCGCCAAAAGATCGACATGTCCGACCGACGCGCTCGGCAACGACGCCAGCCGGCCCTTCAGATAGCCGTCCAGATCGAGCGAAGGCTGCTGCTCGGAGGCCGCGCCGACCCAGCCCCGGAGCCACTCGGCGGTCAGTTCCGGGTGCCCGTTCCCCAGCCGCCACGGGCTCGGGCGGGTGACCACCGTCGCACCGGCCCGCTCGAAGGCCTTCCCCGCGTACGCCGGAGCGTCCGGGCCGAGCAGGCGGCGCTCACCGGTGACCCGCCGCTGGTGCTCGTCGAACGCCTCGGCGATCGTGGCATCCAGCGGGTCGGCCGGGTCTAGGCGCACGTCCCCGGCCACCGAGAGGGTGAACAGGGCCGGCACCCGGGCCGCGGCCAGCGTCGCCACCAGCGCGTCGATCTCGCCTTCGGTCAACAGGTCGAGCAGTGCCGAACAGGTGACCAGGTCGGTGCCGTCGAGCTGCTCGGGGGTGAGGGAGGTCACGTTGCTGAGCGCGCCCTCGACGCTGACGTCCGGGATCCGTACGTGGGCCGTCGCGTAGTGCAGCAGCTTGGGGTCGAGGTCGGTCAGGATCCAGTGCTGCGGCTTGGGCAGGCGCGGCGCGAGCCAGCGGGCCATCGAGCCGGTGCCGCAACCCAGGTCGCGGATGACGTGGATGTCGGCCGGCAACAGCGCCACCAGGTCGGCCGCGCGGGCCTCGGCGTCGGCGGGTTCGCGCAGACCGAGCCAGGACTCACTGAACTCACCGGTCATCGGGGGTCTCCTTCACAGATGGCGGACAGTGCGGAGGCGGTTGCGGACCAGGTCGGGAGGGTCTCCCGGCGGGCCCGGGCGGCGGCGCGCAGGCGATACCGCAGCGCACCGTCGGTGAGCCAGGACCGCAGCGCGGCGGTCAGGGCGGGCCGGTCGTCAGGTGGGATCAGCAGGCCGGGGCGGGTGCCGTCCGGGGCCGTGCCGAGCGCCTCGGGCACGCCGCCGACGGCTGTGGCCAGCACCGGAACCCCACGGGCGAGCGCCTCGGTGACCACCATCCCGTACGTCTCGGCCCGTGACGGGAGGACCAGAAGATCCGCTTCCCCGTACGCCGCGTCGAGCGCGGCCCCGTGCAACGCGCCCACGAAGCGCAGCCGCGAGTCCTCGTACGGGACCGGTTTGATCAACGCCCCGGCCAGCGTGCACTGCCAGTCGAGCCCGGCCAGGTCGTTCTGCAGCGCGCCGACCAGCAGGTCCTGACCCTTGCGGGGGGTCACCGCGGCCACGCAGAGCAGCCGGCGGCCGGTCGGGTCGGGCTCGGCCGGCGGCGCCGGGTCGACGCCGGGCCGGGCAACCTCCACCCGTACGAGGTCATGCATGGTTCTGACCCGGTCGGCAGCGGACTGGCTGGTCGCGACCACTGTCGTGGCCAGGTGCACCGCCCGCTTCTCCCGGGCGCGCAGTTCGTCCGCCGTGGCCGGATCGAGCCCTGTCTCGTCGCTCAGGGGCAGGTGCACGAGCATGATCAGGCGAAGCCGGGCCGCATGCGGTTCGAGAATCTCGGGCACACCGCAGCCGACCAGGCCGTCGATCAGCACGTCGGACATGTCCGGGATGTCGGTGAGGGCGGTCTGCAGGGCCTTGCGGGCGGCGGTGCCGGGGGCCGGCCAGTCACCGACGATTGCGATCTCGTGCACGTCGGGCAGCAGCGACAGCACCGCACGGTCGTAACGGTTGCCGCCGCTGGGCGCCGCCGGGTCGTCGACGCCGCCCGGCAGCACCGCCCACAAGGTCACAGGTCGCGCTCGTACGAGGCCCAGGCGATGTGCGACTCGTGCAGCGTCACCGTGATGCCCGTCAGGCCGGCCGCACCCGCGCCCAGGTCACCCGCGGCCACCTTGGCGGCCAGCCGGTCGGCGATCAGCTTGGCCAGGAACTCGGTCGACGTGTTGATGCCCAGGAAGTCGGGCTCGTCGTCGAGGTTGCGGTAGCTGAGCCCGCCGCAGATCGCCTTGAGCTGCTCGCCGGCGGCGCCGATGTCCACGACGATGTTGTCGTCGTCCAGCTCGGGCCGGCGGAAGGTGGCGTCGACCACGAAGGTCGCGCCGTGCAGCTTCTGCGCCGGTCCGTAGACCTCGCCGGTGAAGCTGTGCGCGATCATGATGTGGTCGCGGACGGTGACGCTGAACAAGGGCTACTCCTCGGGGTAGTCGATCACGTGGCAGAGGGCCGGAAGGCTACCGTCCGCGAGGCGGGGCAGCACCTCGGGCAGCTCGGCGAAATCGGAGTGCCCGGTGACGAAAGCGTCGAACCGCTCGTCCCGGAGCAGCTCCAGCGAGAGCGCCAGCCGCTCGGCGTACGTGCGGCCGCGGCCCGGCACGATCCCACCGACCTGGCTGCCCCGGATGGTCAGCCGCCGCGAGTGGAAGAACTCGCCCAGCGGCACGCTGACCTGTTGATCGCCGTACCAGCTGAGCTCGACGACCGTGCCCTCGGCGCGCGCCAGCTCCAGCGACCGGGTCAGCCCGGCCGGGGTCGCACTGGCGTGGATCACCAGGTCGCAGTCGCCCAGTGCCCGATCCGGGGTGGCGAAGCCGGCGCCCAGCCGCGCGGCCAGTTCCGCGCGGCTCTCGTCGACGTCGACGAGCTGCAGCCGTACGCCGGGGAAGCGCGCGAGGATCGCCGCCGCACAACCACCCACCATGCCCCCGCCGACCACCGCGATCCGGTCCCCGACCAGCGGCCGGGCGTCCCACAGGGCGTTGACCGCGGTCTCCACCGTGCCCGCGAGAACAGCCCTGTGCGCGGGCACACCCTCGGGCACGACAGAAACCATCGTGACAGGTGCGACAAATCGGGTCTGGTGGGTAAAAAGACTGAAGACGGTGCGACCGACCAGCTCATCCGGGCCCTGTTCGACGACACCGACGTTGAGATAGCCGTATTTGACGGGGGCGGGGAAATCGCCCTCCTGGAAGGGGGCGCGCATCACCGGCCACTGACTCTCGGGCACCCGCCCGGCGAACACGAGCGTCTCGGTTCCCCTGCTCACACCGGTGTGCAGCGTACGGACAAGCACCTCGTCGTCGCCCGGCGCGCCCACCCTCACCGGGCGGATCTCACCCCGCCCCGGCGCGGCGATCCAGAACGCGTACGCGTCACTCGTCATGGGTTCTTCCCTCCGCCCGCTGAACCGAACGCCGTCGAGACGCGTGTTAAGCGCTGACGACGGCAACCATACGCGGCGGCCGATCTTGCAAATGGAGGCCACGGTGACATCAGTAACCGCACCCGCCGGCACCGGCTCCTCGCGTGCCCCGGTGGTCGGACTGGCCGCCCAACTCGCCCTGCTGGCCCTGCTGGGCAGCACCCTGGGCCTCACCCCGACCGGCCTGATCGCCGGCGCGGCCTACGGGCTGGCCCTGTGCGGCCTACTCGGCGCGGGCCTCGACCGCGCCGGCATGACCCAGATCGGCCCGGCCAACGCCGTCACCCTGGCCCGCGCCATCCTGGTCGGCGGCGTGACCGCGATGGTGGTCACCTCATTCGTGCAGCCGGTCAACACGGCGGCCCTGGTCACCATCGCCGGCGTCGCCCTGGCCCTCGACGGCGTCGACGGCCAGGTGGCCCGCCGCACCGGCAACACCACGGCGCTGGGCGCCCGCTTCGACATGGAAATCGACGCCTTCCTGATCCTGGTGCTCAGCGTCTACGCAGGCGACCGCTTCGGGTGGTGGTGGGTCGCGATCGGAGCCTTCAGGTACGCGTTCGTGGCCGCGGCGTTCTTCGCCCCCTGGCTCAACGCCGCCCTGCCGCCCCGCTTCTCCCGCAAAGTCGTCGCCGCGCTGCAGGGCATCGTGCTGGCCCTGGTCACCGCCGACCTGCTGCCCACAGTCCTGACCCTGGCCGCGCTCACGGTGGCGTTGGGCTCGCTGACCTGGTCCTTCGGCCGGGACTCGCTGTGGCTGTACCGGGCGTCCCGCATCCGCGCCGCGGCCCGGGAACGGTGGGGCGCGCCGCAGCGGAGGCCCGCACTGGTCCACTGAGCCGGAACTACTCCGCGCCCGCCGCGAACAGCTTCCCCGCGGCGGGCGCCATATTGGCCCGGTGTTTTCGTCAAGCCGGCGGCTTTCGCCCGGCGGCTCAGCTTCAACTCAACCGGGTCATCGGTGCCGCTCTTAAAAGCCTTCTTACCGAAACTCCCATGCGGCCTTCGCCCCATTGGGCCGTGACCGTAAACAAGTTGAATCCCGCGTAGCGGCCCAAATTCCGGATCTAACCGCGACCACCGAGTGAGGAGTTGCAGCTAGCTCGGGTGGACGACGGCTCGGAGTGGTCACCGCGACCAGAGTCCCACCGTGGCCGAAGCACCTTCGTCAACCCTCTGAGCGGGAGAAACAAACCTGAGGGCGACTCCTTGAATCCGGTGGGCGAATGTAAGCGACCACGCGGAGACCCCATTGTGGGTCGCCCGTGGTGCCTCTCGTTCGCTCACCGGATATAGAGGGTCACCTTAAGGGCATTGCTTTCGCCGGTGGGTCTCCAGGTCGTCGTCCGCCCGAGCTAGCTGCAACGGGCAGGCCGGACTATCGGGGTATTTCGGTTTCGGAGCAGGGTTTCTTCCGATGGTTGCGGCTCTGGCGTGGCTGGCTTCCCCGGTCCCAGCCCTGCCGGCCGCACCTTCTTTCACTCCGGGAGGTGCACCCTCGATGTGGCCTCGTGGGCGTCGAACACGTCGGGGTGCAGGATGGCGGCTATCGCTTCCACGCCGTCGACCAGGCGGGGGCCGGGGCGGACGATGAGGCCGTCGGCGTCGAGCGCCCACACCTGGGCGTCGGGGAAGTGGGGGGCCACCTGCCGGGCCTGTTCGATCGCGCCGCCCAGGTGGAAACCGCACGGCGTGACCAGGACGATGTCGGGGGCAGCGGCGATCAGTTCCGCGTACGTGGTCTCGACGGAACGTTTGCCCGCGTGGGCGGCCACCGGTTCGCCGCCTGCCGCGGTCACCAGGTCGGGCACCCAGTGGCCCGCGGTGAACGGAGGGTCGACCCACTCCACGATCGCCACGCGGGGCCGGGGCCGCCCGGCGACGGCGGCGGCGACGCGGGCCAGGCGGTCGCGCAGGGCGGTGATCAGCGCCGATGCCCGGTCCGGCACGCCGGCCGCCGCGCCCACCTCGGCGATCGTCTGCAGCACCTCGTCCAGGCTGTACGGGTCCAGGGAGACCACGTCGGCGCGGCAGCCCAGATGGTCGAGGGCGTCGGTGACGTGGCCCGACGGCAGCGCGCACACCCGGCACAGGTCCTGCGTCAGGATCAGGTCGGGGTCGAGGCCGGCCAGCGCGTCGGCGTGCAGGGTGTAAAGGTCACCGCCGTCCGCGAGGCGGCCCCGGACGTACGCGTCGATCTCGCCGGGGGTCATGCCGCGGGTGTCCTTGCCGCCGACCACCACCGTCTTCTCCTGGCGGGCCGATGGGGGTTCGTCGCACTCGAAGGTCACGCCGACGAGCTGGTCGCCCAGGTCGAGCGCGTAGACGATCTCGGTGGCCGAGGGCAGCAGGGAAACCAGGCGCATGCTTCCAGTGTCCCGCGGGGGTCGGCCGAAAGTCGTAGCGGCCGGGCCGGATCTGGTCCGCGGGCAGATGTCATCTTCTTCCGGCCCGTCGATGCTGGTCCTACCGACTTGGCAGGGGGAAGAACGATGACGACGGCACCGCTCGAGCACACGGACGTGATCGTCCTGGATTATCTCGCCGCGCTGTGGGCGCAGAGCGATGACCTCGCGCCCGAGTTGCGTGACGAGCTGATGACGACGGTGGCCGACTACATCGCCATGCGCCGCACCTCGCCGTCGTCGCCGATCGACGACCCGGCCGAGATCCTGCGCCGGTTAGGGCCGCCGGAGGCGCTGGTGGCGGCGGCTCGGCGCGGTCACGTGCCGCCGCACCTGAAGTTGCCCGCCCTGATCCCGCCGCCTCCCCCGCCGGCCGCCACCGGTGGGGGAGCGGTGCGGGGTGGGGCCGCCGAGTACACGGCGGTCGGGTTGATGACGGCGGGCGCGTTCGTGCTGCCGGGGGTCGGGCCGTTCGTGGGGATGCTGATGGCCAGTGCTTCCCCGCAGTGGACGCCCGCCGAGAAGGCGACCGGCTGGTTCATCACGATCGGGTCGGGCACCGCCGCCCTCGCCGCGGCGTTCTTCTTCGCGGTGGCGGGTTCGGGTTCGGCGGCGGCCCTGCTGTTCGTCTACATGCTGGCGGTCGGCGGCTCACTCTTCGCCGGCCTGCGCATGCTCGACGCCCTGCGCCGCAAGTAGCAGCCGCGGCCGGGCCGGTCTGACCGCCCTGCGCCGCAAGTAGGAGCCGCGGCCGGGCCGGTCTGACCGCCCTGCGCCGCAAGTAGCAGCCGCGGCCGGGCCGGTCTGACCGCCCTGCGCCACCGGTAGCGGCCCTCGGGCGGGCCGGTGGCGTGCGGGGACCGGCCCGCGCCGCGGGTAGCGGCCCTCGGTCAGGCCGGCTGGGTGCGGCGGCCGGCCTGGTCGATGATCTCGTCGATCACCTGGGCCCAGACGGCCGCGGGCGGGAACTCGTGGCCGACCCCCTCGAGCCACACCAGCCGGGAGCCGGGGATCTGGTCGCACAGCTTCTGCGCGTGCGGCGCCGGGACCAGCGGGTCCAGCGTGCCGTGCAGGATCAGCGTGGGCGCGGTGAGCTCGTGCAGGCGATCGCCCACGGGCGGGCCGCCGGCGCAGCGGAAATGGTTCGTCTGAGCCGCGGCCATGTTGTGCGTACGGTCGAAGACGCGCTCGGCCAGGCGGCGCAGGTGCGGGTCGTCGGCGGTGAACGGGCCACCCAGGCGGCGGGCGGCGGCCACGATGCCTTCGACTGCGGAGCGGCGGTCCGTCCACTGCGGCTCGGCGTCGGACGGCCGGACCCCGTACGGGGAAAGGGACGCGCTGGTGGCGATCAACGTGAGCGACAGCACCCGGTGCGGGCGCTCGACGGCGATGCGCTGTGCGAGCACGCCCCCCATGGACAGGCCGACCAGGTGGGCCCGATGCACGCCGAGCGCGTCGAGCACGCCCAGCGCGTCGTGCGAAAGGTCCACATCGGAGTAGGGCGGCGCGCCGGCCGGGAACGACGTCGACCGGCCGGTGTCGCGATGGTCGTAGCGGATCACGTAGCGCCCGCCCGCGGCCAGGCGGCGGCAGAACTCGTCGTCCCACCAGTCCATCGAGCCGGTCGCCCCCGCGATGAGCAGCAACGCCGGGTCGCCGGGCTCGCCGAACGTCTCCACGCACAGCTCGATGCCGTTGACCGGCATCATCGTCTCGGTCACCACCTGCTCATTGTCCGGCATCACACTTGACAGGCAGGTTAAAACCAGATCACTCAACCGTGCCGGTCCGTTGTGAAATGACCGGTCCGGTGCGCGGAGTGTGCTGGGATGTGCGGGTGCTTCCGGACCTGAGCGAATTCACGCCGCACCGGACGGTGTTCGACGCCCCGTTCGAGGGTGAGCCCGTGCCCGGTCTGCGCGCCGACTACTTCCGCCGCGCCGAGGGTGACCGGATCGCGACCGTCGGACGCTACTCGATCGGCGGTCGCGACCTGCTGATGGCGTGGGGTTACGTGGACGAGGAGCACTGCCGGCACAACGCCGTCCGCGATCCCGGTGGCGGATGGCACGAGCCGGCCGACGGCTGCCCCGACGTCGAACTGGTGCGCGACGGCCAGGCCGTGGTGGGCCTGGCCGTGCGGGCACCGTCGGGGACGTGGATCAGGCCTTGACCGGTGCTGTCGTCGCACGGGCGTGCCGGCGGACCACGCGCAGCGAGACGGCGGTCAGGGCAAGGGCGATCACGAACAGCGACAGGTGCAGGTACGGGTGGGCGATCGGCGCGAAGCCGATGATCGCGACCGGGATCTGCACGACGGCGACGAGGCCGGCCAGCCACCACCGGTTGCCGCCGCTCCACAGCAGGGCCGTCCACACCGGCGCGGAGACCAGGACCAGGGTGAGGGCGTCGAGCAGGGCGTGCATCGCCGCGTTGTGCACGGCGTTGTGGGCGAAGGCCTGCGCCGGCGTGGCGATCCAGAGACCGGCGAGGACGAGGGCGAGGACGGCGGCGGCACGACGCATGGGATCCTCCAGCGTGATGGGACCGTTGCTCTGTGTCATTACCGTACGGAACGTGACTCAGCGCCGTAAAGCTTCACTCACGAAGTCCATCCCGGCGGGCAGGCAACGCGACCAGTAGCCGAAGTTGTGCCGGCCGTCGGCGAACGATCCCGCGGCGGGCGGCTCGGGCAGGGCCTTCGCGAGCGCGCGCACGTCGTCGAGCAACCCGTCCTGACGACCGCACCACAGACCCACCTTCGTGCCCCGGAGCCGCGGGGCCGCGGTGAAGATCTCATCCCCTTCCCGTACGGCGGGGGACAGCGCGACCACCGCCCGCGCGAAACCTGGGTCCGCCTCGGCCAGCAGCAGCGAGCCGTAGCCACCCATCGACCAGCCCAGCAGCGCGATCCGCGACGTGTCGAAGCCACGCTGCGCACACCAGCGGGGGATCTCCTCGTGCACCATCCGCTGCGGGTCGTCGCCGGCGTGGGGACGCCACTGCAGACGGTCGCCGGTCGCGCCGGCCAGCACGAACGGGGCCTTGCCCCGGCGTACCGCATCGGTCAGGAAACGGCCCAGGCCGAGCGCGGGAAAATCGGCGGCCGTCTTGGAGGCGCCGTGCAGCACCAGGCAGACGGGCAGGCCCCGGCCGGATCCGTGACCCGCCGGCACCGCCGTGTAGAAGTCGACGATCCGCCCGCGCGCGCGTGACTCACGCTTGTCGAGCCGCTCGTCACCCACCGGGGCGTACGGGATGACCGGCTCGGATCCGTCCGATCGGCTGCGATATCCCACCAGTCCGGCGGCCGCCCCGACGGTTGCGCCGACCGCCAGCAATGTTCGTCGTCTCATCGTCACCCACAACGGCGATCGCCTGTCTTGCGTGACGTTCCTACGCTCACGACGTGCGCAGACTCGCGGTGGTGCTGGTTCTGCTGGCCCTGCTGCTGGACGGTTTCGGTCCGGTCCCGCCGGCGTCGGCGCAGGAGGCCGTGGTGACCCGGACACTCGCCCTCGCGCGCGGCTCCGACCGCCCCCTGCCGACCACGCTCTGGTATCGCGGGCACCTCACCGGCCGGCACCCGATCATCCTGTTCAGCCACGGCCTGGGCGGGCTGCCGCGGCAGTTCGCGCCGCTGGCCGCGGGCTGGGCCGAGGCGGGCTACGTGGTGGCCGCGCCGGCCTACCCGCACACGAACGGCCTGGTCCGTGTCGACCGGCGCGACATTCCTCAGCAGCATCTGGACGCGGCGTACGTGATCGAGGCCGTGCGGGCGCTGGACCGTGCGGCGGGCGACCCGCTGGCCGGGCGCCTCGACGTGAACCGGGTGGGCGCCGTCGGGTTCTCGGCCGGGGGCACCACCACGCTGGGGCTGTTCGGGCCGGGGCATCCGGCCTACCTGCGGGCCGGGGTGACGATCAGCGGGCGCCGCCCGGCGACCTTCGGCGGGCCACCGGCGCCCCTGCTGTTCCTGCACGGCGATCGCGACCGGGTCGTGCCGCTGCGGGCCGGGCGGGAGGCCTACCGGCTGGCACCCCCGTCGAAACAGTTCGTGATCGTCCGCGGCGGCCGTCACGGAGAGTTCCTCCGCCCCGGTGGCCCTCAGTACGGCCGGGTGTCCGCCCAGATTCTGGCGTTCCTGCAGGCGAACGTCCCGCTCGCCGGGCTTTAGAACTTCTACCCGGAGTGATACGCGCGGCTGCTTTACTCGTCCGTTCGGCCAGGGTAATACTCTGAGTAATGTTGCTTAAGGTGCATCTGTGCGCCTCTTACATATTCCCGTGACCGCTGCTGTCACTCTCAGTATTGCTGGCTTTTCTTACTCTCAGTACGACGTGCGAGGGGCGGAGGAGAAGGCGCGAGCCGCCGCCGACAAGGCCACCTGCCGCGCGGTGAACTCCGCGATCGTGGCCTTCGCCGGCGTCAGCGGGGACGCCCCGAAGTCGATCACCGAACTCAAGGGGTATCTGGACGGCGACATCTCGGCCTACCGGATCGTCGGCGGCAAGGCGGCTGGGCCCGGCTGCTCCTGAAGCCTGAGGGGGCGGCGACCCGCCCGATGTGGCTGTGCATGCCAGTTCCGGATCCGGCTTCGCCGAGCTGCGGGAGGCGTACGGGAAACTTCTTCTGCCTGAGAAGCAACCCCCGACGGGTCCTGGTTGTCCTGAGAGGATGAAGGCGACCAGGGGAGACGACGGGGATGGCGGGAGCGGGGTTCGACGACTTCGTGCGCAGCCGATCGACGGGGCTGCTGCGGGTCGCGTACCTGCTGACCGGGGACCGGCACGCCGCCGAGGATCTGCTGCAGGAAGTGCTCGAGCAGATGTACGTGCGCTGGCGGCGGATCGAGGGCGCCCCGGAGGCGTACGCGCGCAAGGCCCTGGTCAACCGGGCGACGAACCGCTGGCGGTGGCGGGCCCGGCGGCCGGAGACGCCGCTGGGCGCCGAGCACGAACGGGCGGGCCGCGACCACGGGGACGTCGTGGCGATCCGGGAAGTGGTGCTCGGGGCGCTGCGTGACCTGCCGCCCCGGCAGCGGGCCGCCGTCGTGCTGCGCTACCTGGACGATCTGCCGGTGCACGAGGTCGCGGAGGCGCTGGGCTGCAGTGAGGGCACGGTCAAGAGCAACGCGTCGCGCGGGCTCGACCGGCTCAAGCAGGTGCTCGGGCCGTCCCTGGTCACCGATGGGGGAGAGCGATGACCGACACCGACGTCCGGGACGTGCTGGCCCGGGCCACCGACCACCTCAGCCCGGCGCCCGACCTGCTCGACCGGGTGCGTACGCGGGGTCGCCGGCGGGTCGTCCGGCGCCGGACCGTGCTGGGCGGGGCCCTGGCGGTGGTGGCCGCGGCGGGTGCGGCGCCGGCCCTGAGCGGCAACCGGACCGAGCCGCGCAGGGTGACCCGGGGTGACCTGGCCGGGGATGCGGCGCTGCTGGAACGGATGCGCGCGGCCTGGCAGGCGGCGATGCCGCACGCCACCGGCGAGATCACCGTGCGGTGGGCCGGCACGACCGCGGCCGGGCCGGTGGGTTTGCTCAGCCAGCCGTCGGAGGGCTCCGGGCTCGATCTGCAGGGCTTCGTCGAGACCGTCGACGGGCAGTTGCGAGGGCTCGGCGGCACCCGGCTCGTCGCCCGGGGCACCGTGGCGCCGGTCGCGCTGGCCACCGGCGTCCGGCGTGATCAGCTGATCATCGTCACCGGGGACCAGGCCGTGCACCTCTCGGAGAACTACACGATCGACGCGGCCGGACGGGTCACCCGGCGGTTCGTCACGTTGCACGGCGACCTGGTCTTCCAGCGGCGGGTCCGGTCCCAGCGGTACGCGCTGCGGGTCGGCGACGAGCCGGTGCCGGTCGCCCCGTCCAGCGCGACCACGGCCCCGTCACCGGTGGTGCCGTATCCGCAGAAGGTCGAGCGGGTGATGCCCGGGGCGCCGGCCACCGCGCCCGACCGGGCCGTGTGGGATGTGTCGGAGCGTGAAGGCTACCTGGACCCGTACGGGGTGGGGGTCTGGACCGGCCCGACCGAGTGGTACCTGCGCGGCATGATCCTGGACGGCCGCCAGCTCGTGGTGCAGACGCTGGCGCTCAACGGCCGGGCCCGCGCGTTCTGCCTGGCCGCCCCGCCCGCCGACATCCCCGAGGCGCGCTATCTGGGCGACTCCGCCGCGGGGCTGACGGCCCGGCTCGACGACGGTGGCGGCAAAGTCGTGCCGGTCCTCTACCTGCGGCTGCCCTCCGGCATCGGCTGGGTCGTGGCCGCCCCCGACTGCCAGCTGCGTTACCGCGTACGGGACGGGAGCGCCCTGCCCGTCGCCGGGGACGCCGCCCTGATCCCCGCGGCCGCGACCGAGCTGGAGGTGACGTCGCGCGCCGGCCGCTCGGCGAGCTTCGTCCTGCGCTGACCGATAGGTTTGGGTCATGGACGTTGTGATCGGGATCGACACCGGGACCACCGCGACGAAGGGCATCGCCGCCGCGCCGGACGGCAGCTTGCGTGCGCAGACCAGCGTCCACTACCCGTTGAGTGTGCCCGGCTCCGGCCGCGCCGAACTCGACCCGCTCGCGCTGCGCAACGCCGCGGTCAAGGCGCTGATCGACGTGGCCGCCGCCTGCCGGGAGAACGGGGACCGGGTCGCGGCCGTCGGGCTCAGCGCGTTCCTGCACGCGGTGGTGCCGATGGACGCCGCCGGCAGCCCGCTCGGCGCGCTGGTCACGTGGGCCGACGGGCGGGCCGGGGAGCAGAGCGAGCGGATCGTGGCCGAGGGCCGGGGCAAACGGCTGCAAGCCCGTACGGGCACGCCGGTCCACCCCATGTCCCCGCTGACCAAGCTGGCCTGGTGGCGCGACAACGACCCCGAGACCCTGCAGCGCACGCCGCGCTGGGGTGGCGTCAAGGAGCTCGTGCTGGCCGGGCTGGCCGACGCCCCGTACGCGGTGGACCTGTCGCTCGCCAGCGGCACCGGGCTGTACGACATTCACGAGCGGCGCTGGGATCCGGAAGCCCTCGACCTGGCCGGCGTGCGGGCCGAGCAGCTGGCCGAGGTGCTGCCGACCACCACGACGCTGCGGCTGCGGCCCGACGTGGCCCGGGCCGCCGGTCTCGACCCGGGGACGCCGCTGATCATCGGGGCGGCCGACGGGCCACTGGCCAACCTGGGCGTGGGCGCCACCCCGGCCGGTGTCGCGGCGATCTCGCTGGGCACGAGCGGCGCCCTGCGGACGGTGGTCGACCGGCCCACGGCCGACAAGGCGGGCCGGCTGTTCTGTTACGCGCTGACCGAGGACCGGTGGGTGATCGGCGGCGCGGTCAACAACGCGGGTTCGGTCGTGCGCTGGGCCGGGCAGAGCTTCGCGGGCGGTTTCGAGCGGCCCGGCGCCGAAGGGGAGGACGCCGACGAGCGCGACGCCGCGCTGCTGATCGAGGCCCAAGGCGTGGGGGCGGGCAGCGACGGCCTGCTCTGCCTGCCCTACCTGCTGGGCGAACGCGCGCCCTGGTGGCGGCCTGGCCTGCGCGGCGCCTACCTGGGTCTGCGCCGCGAACACGGGCGGGCCCACCTGGTGCGCTCGGCCGTCGAGGGTGTGTGCCAGCAGCTGGCCCTGGTCAAGGACTCGTTCACGGCCGAGGGCATTGCGCTCTCCTCCGTACGGGCCACCGGCGGGGCGGTCGCGTCGGAACTCTGGGTCGGGGTGCTCGCGGCCACGCTCGACCTGCCGGTGTCGGTCGCCGACACGCCCGAGGGCACTGCGCTCGGGGCCTGCCTGCTGGCCTGGCACGCCATCGGTGAACTGCCCGACCTCGACGCCGCGGCCGAACTGGTGCCGCTGGGCGCGCGGACCGAACCCGACCCGGTGAACGCCGAGCTCTACGCCCGGCTGCGGCCGCTGGTGGAGACATCGGCGCTGGCCGTGCAGGACGTGGTGAAGGAACTCGACCGGCTCGCCCCGCAGCCCCTGCCGACCACGGAGAAGGCCGTCGACGACGCGGTGCAGCCCACGCCGCGTTGACGGCCCGGTCGTCTTTGAACGCGGCGACGGTCACCCCGCGCTCGCCTTTGAACGCGGCGATGGTCACCCCGCGCTCGCCTTTGAACGCGGCGATGGTCACCCCGCGTTGACGCCGCGCTCGCCGGTGAGAAAGAGTGGCGGGCGAGCGGAAGCGGAGGAACCCGGTGCGAATCCGGGGCGGTCCCGCCACTGTGACCGGGGAGCGACCCGCGCGAACGCCACGGCCCGCACGGCCGGGCAGGCGTCGAGCAGCGATCCGGAAGCCAGGAACTCCGGCCGCTCGTGCCATTCGCCGCGCGGGCGTGGACACCCGCGCAGAAGGAGATCCACGTGACGCCGTACCCGTTCTCGGCCGTGGTCGGCCTGCCCGACCTGCGCCTCGCCCTGCTGCTGACCGCCGTCTCGCCCGCCGTGGGCGGAGTGCTCGTGCGCGGCGAGAAGGGCACCGCCAAAAGCACCGTCGTACGGGCCCTGGCCGCGCTGCTGCCCGACGTGACCGTGGTGCGCGGCTGCCGGTTCGCCTGCGACCCGGCCGCGCCCGACCCGCTCTGCCCGGACGGGCCGCACGCCACCGGCTCGCCCGGACTCGACCGGCCCGCCGCACTGGTGGAACTGCCGGTCGGGGCGACCGAGGACCGGGTCGTGGGCACGCTCGACATTCAGCGGGCCCTGGCCGACGGGGTCAAGGCGTACGAGCCCGGACTGCTGGCGGCGGCGCACCGTGGGGTGCTCTACGTCGACGAGGTCAACCTGCTCCCCGACCACCTGGTCGACCTGCTGCTGGACGCGGCGGCGATGGGCCGGGCCCACGTCGAGCGGGACGGCGTGTCGGTCAAACACGCGGCCCGGTTCCTGCTGGTCGGCACGATGAACCCGGAAGAGGGCGAGCCGCGGCCCCAGCTGGTCGACCGGTTCGGCCTGGTGGTCAACGTGGCGGCGCCGCGCGACGCCCGCGACCGGGCCGAGGTGGTGCGGCGGCGGCTGGCGTACGAGGCCGCGCCGGACACGTTCGCCGCGCGGTTCGCGGAGGACGAGGTCGCGCTGGCGGCGCGGATCGTGGCCGCGCGGGAGATGCTGCCGCGGGTGGTGCTGCCGGACGGCGAGCTCGATCGGATCGCCCGGATCAGCCTCGCGTACGGGGTCGACGGCATGCGCGCGGACATCGTGGTGGCGCGGTGCGCGGTGGCCCTGGCCGCCTGGCACGGCCGGGACCGGGTGACACCGCCGGACGTCCGCGATGCCGCCCGGCTCGCGCTGCCGCACCGGCGCCGGAAAGATCCGCTGGACCCGCCGGGCACCGACGAGCAGAAGCTCGAGGACGCCCTGAACGAGGCGGACGCGCAGCTGGAGGCCGAGCAGACGCAAGCCGAGGCGCAGGCCGGGGAGCGGGGGCCGGAGGACGACCCTGACGGGGGCGGAGCTGACGGTTCCGGGCCTGACGATTCCGGGCCCGACGGCGGCCCTCCGAGCGGCCCTCCCCGCGGCGGCCCTTCGCGCGGTGGAGCGGATCCGGGCTCACGCGACTCCTCGTTCTCGCCCGACATTTCCGAAAAATTGGGCGGTAGGGGAGACGGGGCGTCGGGCGAAGAGCCCGCGCCAACCCGGGACGAAGCGGGCGCACGCGACGAGGCGGGGCCGTCTCGGGACGGGGCAACTGGCGGCCCGGGTGCTGCTGCTGCCGCGCCCGGCGCGGCCTACCGCACCAAGACGCTGCAGATCGCCCGGCGCGGCGAGGGCGGACACGCGGGGCGCCGTTCACCGTCGTTGTCGCGGCGCGGGCGAGTGGTGGGGTCGCGGGTGCCCCGCGGCCGACTGGCCGGAGCGCCGCACCTGCCGGCGACGTTGCGCGCCGCCTTGCACCGCGGGGCGACGTCGGCCCCGGCTCGGCCGGACACATCGCATCGCGGTGCGGGAACAGCCCCGGAGACACGGGACGGCTTGCGGCGCGGTGCGGAATCGGCCCCGGAGTTCCGGGAGGGCGTGAATCGGGGTGCGGGGTTCGGCCCGGAGGTCCGGGAGCGGCTGGTCGCTCCGCGGGATCTGCGCGAAGCCGTCCACGTGGGACGCGAATCGAACCTGGTGCTGTTCGTCGTGGACGCGTCGGGGTCGATGGCCGCGCGGAAGCGGATGACTCTGGTCAAGACGGCCGTGTTGTCGTTGCTGCGGGACGCGTATCAGCGGCGCGACCGGATCGGGATGATCACGTTTCGGGGGCGCGACGCCGAGCAGGTGCTGCCGCCCACGTCCAGCCACGAAGTGGGGGTGCTCCGGCTGGCCGGTCTGCGCACCGGGGGGCGTACACCGCTGGCCGAAGGCCTGAAAAGGGCGGCCGCGACCATCGCCACGGAACGGCGCCGCGATCCGCGCCGGCGTCCGCTGCTCATCGTGGTCACCGACGGGCGGGCGACCAGCGGGCCCGACCCCGTACGGGTGGCTCCTGCGCTGGCCGGTGTGTCGACGGTGGTGGTCGACTGCGAGTCGGGACCGATCCGGCTCGGCCTGGTCGCCCGGCTGGCCACCGCGCTCGGCGCCGACGTGATGCCGCTGGAGAGCCTCGAGACGGGACGGGCCGCCTGATGCCGCAGGGCAAAGTCACGACCGTGCCGGACGACGGCCTGACGACCCGGCAGCGGCGGCGGCAGGCCGTGCTGGCCGTCCACACCGGACACGGCAAGGGCAAGTCGACGGCCGCCTTCGGCATGGCGTTGCGGGCGTGGAGCGCGGGCTGGCCGATCGGCGTGTTCCAGTTCGTCAAGTCGGAGAAGTGGCGTGTCGGCGAGGAATCCGCCCTCAAGGCGCTCGGCCAGGCCGGGGGAGCCCCCGTGACCTGGCACAAAATGGGCGAAGGGTGGTCGTGGATCCAGCGCGCGGGCACCGAACGCGACCACGCCGCCGAGGCCGCCGAAGGCTGGGCGCAGATCAAACGGGACCTGGCCGCCGAGACGTACAAGTTCCTGGTGCTCGACGAGTTCACCTATCCGATGAAGTGGGGCTGGGTCGACGTCGACGACGTGGTGGCCACGCTGACCGACCGGCCCGGCACCCAGCACGTGGTGATCACCGGCCGGGACGCGGCGCCGGCCCTGCTCGAGGCGGCCGACCTGGTGACCGAGATGACGAAGGTGAAACATCCGATGGACGCGGGCCGCAAGGGGCAGCAGGGCATCGAATGGTGACCATCCCGCGCGTCGTGATCGGCGCGCCCGCCTCGGGACACGGCAAGACGACGGTGGCGACCGGGCTGCTGGCGGCGTTCGCGCGCCGCGGGCTGGCGGTGTCGCCGTTCAAGGTCGGGCCCGACTACATCGACCCCGGCTACCACGCGCTGGCCGCGGGCCGGCCCGGCCGCAACCTCGACCCCGTGCTGGTCGGCGAGGAACTGATCGGTCCGCTGTTCGCGCACGGCTCGGCGGGCACGTCGCTCGCCATCGTCGAGGGCGTGATGGGCCTGTACGACGGACGCACCGGCGCCGGTGAGACCGGTTCGACGGCTCAGGTCGCCCAGCTGCTCGACGCCCCGGTGATCCTGGTCGTCGACGCGGCCGCCCAGGGCCGTTCGATCGCCGCGCTGGTGCACGGTTTCCGCAGCTTCGGCAACGTGCGTATGGCCGGCGTGATCCTCAACCGGGTCGGCTCCGAACGGCACGAGGCGATCCTGCGCGAGGCCTGCGAGGAGGTCGGCACCCCCGTGCTGGGGGCGATGCGCCGGGCCGATGCCGTGGCCGCGCCGTCGCGGCACCTGGGCCTGGTGCCGGCGGCCGAACGCCGGGCCGAGGCCCGGGAGTCGGTGGACGCGCTGGCCTCGCTGATCGAGGCCTCCGTCGACTTGGCTGAGGTGATGGCGATCGCCCGCTCGGCCCCGCCGCTGGACGCGGCGCCGTGGTCCCCGCAGGCCCCTTCACCGGTCACCGGCCGGCCGGTGGTGGCGCTGGCCGGCGGTCCCGCGTTCTCCTTCGCGTACGCCGAGACGGCCGAACTGCTGCAAGGCGCGGGCGCGGAGGTCGTCACCGTCGACCCGCTGCACGACGAGGCCCTGCCCGACGGCACCCGAGCGCTCGTGGTCGGCGGCGGTTTCCCCGAGGTGTACGCCGCGGAGCTCTCCGCCAACAAGCCCCTGCGCCGCGCTGTGACCGACCTGGCCGCGGACGGAGGCAAGATAGTCGCCGAATGCGCGGGCCTGCTCTGGCTCTGCCACACCCTCGACGGCGCCCCCATGTGCGGCGTGATCGACGCGGAAGCCGCCATGACCCCGTCGCTGACCCTGGGCTACCGCGACGCGGTCGCCCTCACCGACAGCCCACTGGCCCCGGCAGGCACTCGCGTCACGGGCCACGAGTTCCACCGCACCACCGTCCACCCCCGCTCGGGCCTGCTGCTCTCCCCGGCCGGCGGCGCGGCTTGGGCCTGGCGCGGCGCCGACCCCGAGGGCTTCGCCACTGCGACGCTGCACGCCTCCTACCTCCATCTGCACTGGGCCGGAAACCCCGGCTTCGCCTCCCGCCTGGTCGCGGACCTATGACAGCCGCCGCCCGCGGCGGTGCTTGCTCGGCCGCCCGCGGCGCTGCCGGCTCGGGTGTCCGCAGCGTTGCCGGCTCAGGTGCGCGCGGTGCTGCCCGCTCGGGTGTCCGCGGCGTGGCCAGCTCAGGTGCGGGCGGTGCTGCCTGCTCGGGTCTTCGCGGCGTCGCGCGTCCGGCCGGCCGTGGCGCGGCGCGGGTGGGTGCCCGGTCGGCCGCTCGTGTAGGCGCGTGACGGCGGCGGTCGGCGTCGGCGCTCGCGGCTCGGCGACCGCGGACGACCTGCGCGCCGCCGTCGGCGCAGCCCTGGTCGCGGCGGGCCTGACCCCGTCCGACGTCACGGTGCTGGCCACGCTCGATCGCCGGGGCGCCGATGCCCCGGTGCGAGCGCTGGCGTCCCGGCACGGCTGGCGGCTCGTCCTCTTCACCGCCGCCGAGCTGTCCACCCGTCGGGTCCCGACCCCCAGCAGCGCGGTGGCAGCTGCGGTCGGCACCCCGAGCGTCGCCGAGGCCGCCGCCCTGTGCGCAACCGGCCCGGACGGCCTGCTCGTCCTCCCCAAACAGGTCTCCCCAGCAGTGACCGTGGCGATAGCCGCCACCCCGGCAGCTGTCAGGCCCTCCCGGGCGGGGCGTTAGCGTCGATGGCGTGGGCGCGGCGAGCGTCAGGTGGCCCGTGGCGACAGCCGCGATCTCGCAGCTGTCAGGCCCTCCCGGGCGGCGCGTTAGCGTCGATGGCGTGGGTGCGGCGAGCGTCAGGTGGCCCGTGGCGACAGCCGCGACCCCGGGATTGGCCGTTCTGCCCTTCCCGGCGGCGCATTAGCGTCGATCGCATGAGCGCAGCGAGCGTCAACGGGATCACGATCGACTACGACGACAGTGGGGCCGGGCGGCCGCTGGTGCTGGTGCACGGGCATCCTTTCGATCGCTCGATGTGGCGGCCGCAGGTTGCGGCGCTGGCCGGGTCGGAGTGGCGCGTGATCACTGCCGACCTGCGTGGCTACGGCGCATCGACGGTGGTGCCGGGCAAGACGCCGCTGTCCGTTTTCGCCGCGGACGTGGCGGGGCTGGCCGACCATCTCGGGATCGGCGACTTCGTGCTGGGCGGGCTGTCGATGGGCGGGCAGATCGTCATGGAGTGCTACCGCCGGTTCCCGGAGCGGATCACCGGGCTGATCCTGGCCGACACCTTCCCCCGGACCGACACGGCCGAGGGCCGCGAGGCTCGCCGGGCGGCGGCGGACCGCTTCGAGGCCGAGGGCAGCGGGTGGTATGCCCGGGAGAACCTGGCCAAGATGCTGGCGGCCTACAACGTCGAGGCCCTGCCGGCCGTGGCCGGCCACGTCACGACGATGATGACCGGCGCCCCGCCTGCGGGCGCGGCAGCCGCCCTGCGAGGCCGGGCCGAGCGCGACGACTACCGCGAGCTGCTCACCACTGTCACTGTCCCGACCCTGGTCGTGGTGGGGCGGGACGACGAGTTCACCCCCGTGGCCGACGCGGAGGAGATGCACGCCCTGATCCCGGATTCCGCCCTGGTCATCGTCGACGGTGCCGGGCATCTGCCCAACCTCGAGCAGCCCGCCGTGTTCGACGAGGCGCTGGCGTCTTTCCTGGCGAAGCTGTGAGGTTCATGCCGGGACAAGGAGGCGTGCGAGCCCTCGCGGCGGCCGACCCGCACGCGGACATCACTTTCCGTAGTCGTTTCGACGACGACCCGCCCGCCGGCGCCCTTGCGGGGCCCATCCGTGCCGGTCAGATGTCCCTCGCCGCCGGAGTCCGTCAGCGCGCCCGGGTTCAGGGTCGAGCCGCGCCGGTCGGGGCGAAGTCCCGATCGAAGACACACTGAAGGAGAGGGTGCGCTGTCGATGGCCGCGTCCTCGCTGACATTGAGCGAGTTCGACGTGCGCCCCATCAGCTTGGCCGGCGATCCGGCCGGGCTGAAACCGGGCGGCTTGGTGACGGTGTAGTCGTGGGCGGGGGCTCCTGCGGCCGCTGTCATCCCCATCAGCAGGGCCGTGGCCGTGGTTAATGTCCGACGATTTACGGTATCGACATGCTTCACCCTCTGAGAAACCGCCGAAATCGTGCTCCGGAAGGTCGTTCTTAGCGCCTCGGAGGAGAGTGAAATCTGCATGGGCACTCCACATCGTTCGCCATCTATCGATGGCGGAAAGCAACCGAAAACGTTGCGGTGTAAGGCGTGGAGGCGTTTTCCGCTCTGCCTGCGGTGTGCCCGCGCGCACGCGGCGGCCTGCCCGCGCGTTCCATTGAGGACGCGGCGGGCCGGACGGACGGACGGCCGGTTCCGGCGTCACGGAAGTGGCCGTTGAGATAAGTGTGAAAAATGAGGCGAATAAATCCGCCGAGAATGCATCGGAGGGTTTGTCGAAAGGTGGCGAAAACGAAGGACATTTGCACCGGGGCACGATGAAAATCGACTCGTGCTCAGCCTTCGGTCTATTCCGGTCAAGCGTTTCGCCGCGGTGATCGTGCTCGCGCTCGCGCTGACCGTGCTGTGGAATCCCTCCTCCGCGCGGGCGGCGGCGGGGCCGATCACCACCTCGGCGCAGGGCGCCCGGGTGAACATCGGCCTGCTCGGCATCCTCGGTGTGCCGTCGATCACCTTGGGGCTGCCGGCTCAGCAGAGCTGGACGACCGGAGGCAGCACCGCCACCAAGACGGATCTCGGCGTCGACCTGCTTCCGGGCGTCAACATCATCAAGGTCGGGGCGATCACGGCGACGGCCCAGCCGGCCACCGGCGGCGGGCGGGCCCAGGCCGACGTGGCCGGGCTCAACCTGCTCGGCGTGGCCGGCCCGGCCGACGCCCTCAATCTCGGCGCCATCAAGACCCAGTGCCAGATGACGTCGACCGGGATCACCGGGCAGACCGACATCGCCAGCCTCAAGGTCCTCGGCGCCACGGTCAATCCGGACGTCAACCTCGACCTGGGCAACCTCCTGTCGGGCATCGCCACCGGGTGGATCGACCACCGCACCGCGGACTGGAACAGCAGCAGCGGCCGGCTCGACTACACGATCCGGGCCGTCGACCTGAAGCTGCTCAAGGGCCAGGGTCCGCTCAACATGATCGCCAACGGCGACGTGGTGATCGCCGAGTCGGTCTGCTCCGGCATCGTGAAGCTGGGCTCGGTGGCGACCAAGCCGGTGAACCTGGTTCCCGGCAACACGGCGACCCCGCAGGTGACCGTGCAGAACACCGGCGACATCGCCGCGCCGAACACCACGATCACGATCCCGGCCCCGCCGGCCGGCTACACCGTGGGAACGCCGACCGTCACGGGCAGTAACGGGACGGGCTCCTGCTCGGTCGGGGCGAACGGCGTCGTGACATGCACCAACGTGACTGTCCCGGGCGGCGGCACGGTGACGGTGAACCTGCCCGTCACCCTGGGCGCGACAGCGACGAACGCCGCTGACTGGTCGCCCACCGCGGGCACCATCACCGCGGTCAGCACGCCGGTCACCGGATCGTCGACGGTCATTCCCGCCTCCGGGTCGGGCTCGCTGGTCGCCGCGCAGCCCGCGGCCAGCACCGGCGGCTCGATCACGGTCGGCACCCCGTCCGTGCTGACGGCGGGCAAGACCGCCACAACCGCGATCACCGTCGCCAACCAGGGCCCGTCCACCGCGACCACCACGGTGACCGTGCCGATCGGCAACGCGCCGGCCGGGGTCACGGTCACCTCGGCCAAGGTCGGCTCGACCCCCTGCAGCGTCACCACCTCGGCCATCACCTGCTCCGGGGTCAGCGTCCCGGCCGGCGGCACGGCGACCATCAATGTCGCCACCGCGGCCACCCTGGCCGCGGTGCCGGGCACGGTCTGGACCCTGCAGGGCATGACGGCCAACCTCAACGGCACCCCGATCGGCGGCCAGGGCAAGTTCCTCACGGTCGGCGACCCGGACGTCAACCTGGCCGGCGGGGTCAGCATCACCCCGGCCAACGGCATCCCGGGCGGCGGCACGGCCACGGCGACCGTACGGGTGGCCAACAGCGGCGGAATCGCAGCCAATCCGACCACCATCACCCTGCCCGCCCCGCCCGCCGGCTACACCGTCGGCACCGTGACCACCAGCAACGGCACCGGCACCTGCACGACGACCACCGTCGTCCGGTGCACGGGTGTGAACATCCCGTCCGGCAGCGCCAACGCAGTGACCCTCTCGATACCGCTCACCCTGGCCGCCGACGTGACCGCCAACTGGGCCGCCGCGGCGGGCTCCGAGATCAGCGCGGCCTTCACCGACGCGTCGGGCACCGCGACCGGCACCGCGACCGGCACGATCATCAACGTCACCCCGCGGTCGGCCCTGGGCATCACGGCCACCGGCCCGGCCGGCAACACGGTCAACCCCGGCCAGACCACCTCGATGGCGGTCAACGTCTACAACCAGGGCCCGTCCGACGCCCGTAATTCCGACTTCGTCGTGGTGGCCCCGCCGAACACCACGTTCGGCACGCTGACCGCGCCGACCTCGAACCTGTGCACCAACCTGACCTCGACCACGCTCCAGTGCCGGATCAGCATGGGCGCCGGCGACCCGGCCGTGGGCCTCACCCTGCCGCTGGTCGTGTCGGCCGCGGCCGCTCCGGCCACCCCGATCACCGGTGGCTGCGTCAGCCTCGACAACGACAGCGCCTGCGACGGCCCGACCGACAAGGCTCTGCCGGCGATCAACCTGCGCACGCCGCTGTCGTCCCGGCTGACCACCGGCACCGACGCCGCCACCATCACCCCCGGCACCTCCGGCACCGGCAAGCTGACCCTGACCTCTACCCAGGCCGAGACCGGCGTCACCGTCACGATTCCGACCACCGGCCTGCCCACGGGCTTCAGCGCCGGGCAGGCGACGGTCGCAGGCGGCGCCGGCACCTGTACGACCGGTGCCGGCGCCATCACCTGCACCGGCGTGACCTTGACGGCCGGCCAGGCCAAGGACATCTCGGTGCCGATCACCGTGGCCTCCGGCGTGATCCCGCCGCAGGCCTGGACCCCGTCCGGCATCGTCATCGCCACCGGCGACGAGCAGGTCACCCGTTCCGGCTCGCTGGCCGGCACCGGCACCGGCGACTACACCCTGGTCGCGCCGGCTCTGATCGTGCCCACCGACGGCACCGTCGAGCCCGGCGGCACCACGTCGATGCAGGTGGCGGTGAAGAACAACGGCCCGTCCGACGCCACCAACGCCACGTTCAGCGTGCGCGCCCCGGCCGGCACGACCTTCGGCACCCTGAGCGCCCCGGCCACGCCCATGTGCACCCTGGCCAGCAGCACGGTGGTGACCTGTACGACCACGCTGGCCGCGAACGCCGTCACACCCACGCTGACCCTGCCCCTGCAGGTGGGGGCCAACACCGACCCCGACAAGACCGTCACCGGCGGCTGCGTCGACCTCGACGGCACCCCGGGCTGCGCGGCGTCCGACACCTCGATCCCGTCGTTCCAGCTCAAGGTGCCGTTCTCGGTGCAGGCCACCGTCACCGCCGACCGCGCCGACGTCACTCCCGGCTCCACCGCGACCGCCACCCTGCGCGTCGCCGCCCCGCACAACGACCTCTCCGGGGTCAAAGTCACGATCCCGCTCGCCGCGCTGCCGGCCGGCCTGACCGTCACGGGCCAGACGCCCGCCGGCTGCACCCGCAACGCCACCGCGGTGACCTGCACCGGTCTCGCCATCACCAAGGGCACCACGGCGGACATCGGGCTCACCGTGGCCGCGACGTCGTCCTCCACAGCCGGCACCGCCTGGACCGCGAGCGGCATCAAGGTCGAGTCGGGCCCCGATTCGATCACCTCGAACCAGGAGCTGGCCCGGGTCGGCGCGGCCCAGCCGGTGCTCACCGCGGCGATCACCCTGCCGCCGGGCACCCTGCTGCCGGGCGGCACCGGCAACCTCGACGTCGCGGTGAGCAACACCGGCTTCTCGGACGCCAAGGGCGCCCCGGTCACCGTGACCGCCCCGCTCGGCGCCCACTTCAACCCGCTCAACGGGGCCACCGCCACGACCTGCACCCTGAGCTCGGACTCGCGCACCGCCACCTGCTCGGTGGATCTGGCCGCGGGCGCCCCGGCGGTGGGTCTCAGCTTCCCGCTGCGCGTCGACGCCACGGCCGCTCCGGGCTCGACCCTGACCGGCGGCTGTGTCGACCTCGACGGCCAGCCCGGTTGCTCGGCCACCGCCGACAAGGCGATCGCGAGCATCACCGTCGGCACGCCGCTGCAGCGCCGGCTCACCGTGACCACCACACCGGCCGCCCTGACGCCCGGCCAGAACGACACCGCTCAGCTCACCATCAAGTCGACGACGACGGAGAGCGGGCTGACCGTCACCATCCCGACCACCGACCTGCCCGCCGGCGTCACCGCGAGCTCGGCCACCGTGCCCGGCGGCACCTGCACGGTCAACGCCTCGGTGATCGTCTGCTCGCCGGTGAACCTGCCGACCGCGGGTCAGACCGTCAGCGTCACACTGAACACCGCGTCGTTGCCGTCGACGCTCCCCGGCACCTGGACCGCGGCCGGCATCACGGTGGCCAAGGGCACTGACACGGCGACCGCCAGCGGCGACCTGGCCGTGGTGGGCCAGCCGCAAGCCGCCGTCACGGCCGACGCCACCGTGCCGGCCGACGGCACGGTCAGCGCGGGCGGCAACGCCGACATCACGGTCAAGGTGTCCAACGGCGGTCCGTCCAACGCCACGCCGGCCACGTTCGTCGTGCGGGCGCCCACCGGCACCACGTTCGCCGCGCTGCCGCCGAACACGGCCAGCGTCTGCATCGTGGGCCCGGCCACGGTGGCGTCCTGCACGGTCAACCTGGCCGCCAACGCGGACACCGGCAACCTGATCTTCCCGGTCGTCGTACCGGCCTCCGCCGACCCGTTCGCCACGATCAGCGGCGGCTGCGTCGACCTCGACGGCACCGCGGCGTGCGCCGCCAACGACAAGGTGATCCCGGCCATCACGCTGAAGGTGCCGTTCGACCGCCGGGCCGCGATCAGCGCCACGCCGGCCACCGTCACCCCGGGCGCCTCCGCGACCGTGAAGGTGCGGGCGACCGCCCTCAACCCGGGCGACGACCTGAGCACCGTGACCCTGACCGTGCCGCTGGCCGGCCTGCCCGCCGGCCTGACCGTGGGCACGCCGTCCCCGGGCGGCTGCGCCAAGAGCGGCGCCAGCCCCGACACCGTGGTGTGCTCCGTCCCCACCATCAGCAGCGGAACCCCCTTCGAGGTCAGCCTGCCCGTCAGCGCGGCGGCCTCCATGCCCGCCGGGACGACCTGGACCGCCACCGGCATCCGGCTGGCCTCGGGCGGCGAGAGCGTCACCGCGAACCGGGCGCTCGCCACGACCGGCGCGGGCACGTTCGCGCTGAATCCGACAGTGACGATGCCGAGCGGGTCGATCGAGCCCGGCGGTGCGGCGTCGATCGGTATCTCGCTGAACAACCCCGGCCCGTCCAACGCGACCAGTGCCAAGATCGCCTACATCGCGCCCGACGGCACCACCTTCGGCACGCCGACCGGCCCCCTGGCCGCGGGCTGCACCCTGGTCAGCCCCACCCGGATCAGCTGCGACACCAATCTGGCCGGGGGCGCCACCAGTACCCTGACCCTGCCGATCGTGATCGACCCCAGCGCCGACCCGTCGAAGCCGGTCACCGGCGGGTGCGTGGACGGCAACGCCGACGGCTACTGCACCTCCGACCCGGCTGACCAGGCGTTCGGCTCGTTCGCGCTGACCGTCCCGTTCACCCAGCGGGTCACGGTGACGACGACACCGGCCACCGTCGCGCCGGGCGCGGCCAGCGGCACCACGGACATCCTGGTCAGCAACTCCGGCAACACCGCGCTGAACGGCCTCACGGTGACCGTGCCGCTCCCGCCCGTGGGCAGCGGCGTGACGCTCACCCCGCCCGTCACCTGCACCATCAGCGGCTCGGACATCACCTGTACGAACGTCTCAGTCACGGGCAGCGGGACCACCACGATCCCGATCACCGTCGACGTCGCGGCCGGCACCCCGGTGACCACGGCCTACGCGGCCACCGTGTCGGTCTCCGACGGCACCGCCGCCAACACCGTCAGCACGCGCCGTGTGCTGGCCGGCGCGGGCGCCCCGGCCTACACCCTGGCGGCCCAGCTGACCGGCCCGCCCGCCGACACGGTGCTGCCCGGGACCACGGCGGAGTTCACCGCGGTGATCACCAACGGGGGCAACCCGGCGGCGCTCACGGCACCGGTGACGATCACCGCGCCGACCGGCACCACCTTCGGCACGCTGACCGGCGCGGCCGCCACCGCCTGCACCGCCGTCAACCCGACGACCCTCTCGTGCGGCGTCGACGTCTCGGTCACCCCGGCCTCGTCGCTGGCCGTCACCTGGACGCTGCCGGTCACCGTGCCCGCGGGCACCACGGCCCCCAGCCTCACCGGCGGCTGCATCGACCTCGACGACGACGGAACCTGCGCCACCGCCGAGCGGCTCCCGGCGATCGCGATGCGCAAGGCGCTGTCGGCGGTGCTGGCCCTGAGCGGCACCCCGCCGACGATCGTCCCCGGCAACACCGGCAGCGCGACGATGACCCTGGCCGCGTCCGAGACCCGTACGGGTCTGGTGATCGGTCTCGACCCGGCCGGCCTGCCCGCCGGCACCACCGTGACCGGCGCCGTCCTGGGCACCATCGACTGCCAGGTCACCGCGAGCGCCGTCACCTGCCCGGCCACCACGATCGCGGCCGGTGCCACGGCCGCGCTGACCGTCGCCCTGCGGACCGGCCCGTCCTCGCCGGTCTCGGCGGGCGCCGGCTGGTCGCAACCGCTCACCGTGACCCAGGGCACCGAGACCCTGACGCTGCACCCGACCGTGGCCAAGATCGGCACCCCGGTCAGCTCCCTGACCGTCGCCCTGGTCGTGCCGGACGCGGGCACGCTCAAGCCGGGCACCACGGGCGACATGGACGTGACGCTGACCAACCCGGGCCCGTCGGCCAACCCGAACGCGCGGGCCCGGTTCACGGCGCCGACCGGCACCACGTTCGCCGCCCTGACCGGCGCGGCCGCCACCCTCTGCACGCTCGACTCGCCGACCGAGGTGTCCTGCGGGGCTGCGCTGGGCGTGGAGTCCAAGAGCTTCACCCTGGGGATCAACGTGCCCGCCAACGCGGACACGGACAACCCGCTGACCGGCGGCTGCGTCGACGCCAACGGGGACGGGTCCTGCACGGGCGGCGCCGGCGACCGCACCATCCCGGACATCACCCTGGCCAAGCCGTTCGCCAAGCAGGTCCAGCTGGGCATCAACCCGCTGACCGTCGTGCCGGGCACCTCGGGCACGGCCACCCTGACCGTCGCGCCCGACCGGCCCCTGACCGGCATCAGCGCCACCGTCCCGCTCACCACGCTGCCGCAGGGCCTGACCGTGGTCTCGGTGACGGGGCCGGCCGGCTCGGCGGCCACTTGCACCTGGGTCGGCGCGATCACCTGCACCGGCGTCGACGCGACGACGAGCACGACGAACCTGGTCACCGTCACGGTCCGGGCCGCGGCCTCGATGACCGCCGGCACGGTCTGGGCGCCCAACCCGGTGACGCTGACCAGCGCGAGCGGGGAGACCGCCCAGGTGACCGGCACCCTCGTGCGTACGGGGGCCCCGATCACCGGCCTCTCCTTCGACCTGACCGCGCCGGCCGCTCCGGTCGCACCGGGCTCCACGGCGACCATCACCGCGACCGCCGCCAACGCCGGCCCGTCCGACGCCTCCGGCCTGGTGGCCCGGCTCCTCGCGCCGACCGGCACCATCTTCGGGCCGCTGACCGGCCGGGCCGCCACCGACTGCACGCCGGTCGGCACCACTCAGCTCGACTGCCGCACCGACCTGCCCGTGAGCGCGGCCGCGGCCCAGTGGACGGTGCCGGTGCGCATCCCGGCCAACGCCAGCCCGAACGCCACGATCGGCGGTGGGTGCATCGACCTGAACCGGGACGGCGCCTGCGCCGCCGCCCCGGCGGACTACCCGCTGCCCGGCATCGCCGTGCGGGCCACCCTGGATCAGGCGGTCACCGCCACGGCCGACAGCCCGGCCATCGTGCCCGGCCGGCACGGCAACGTGACCGTCACCCTGTCGGCGACCCGGGCCGCCTCCGGCGTCACCGTGACGATCCCGGTCAGCGGTCTGCCGTCCGGGGTCACGGTCGCGCCGGCCCAGTCGACCAGCGGCACCTGCGCGGCCGCGGTGGCGGGCGCGATCACCTGCACCGGCGTCAGCGTGGCGTCCGGCGGCACCACCACGATCACGCTGGGCGCCGACGTCGCGGCGGGCGCCACGCCCGGCCAGCCGCCCTGGAAGCCCACGCTGACCCTCGTCGAGGCCGGGGTGACCGCGGCCAAGGCGGTCACCTCCACACTGGTCGGTGCGGCCGACGCCAAGCCGGTCGTGTCGTTCACCGTTCCGGCCGCCCAGTCGCTGCGGCCCGGTGACTCCGGTGCGGTCCAGGTGACCGTGACCAACCAGGGCACCTCGGTGGCCAAGGACGTGCACTACATGTTCCGCGCGCCGTCCGGCACGACGTTCCAGCCGCCGACCGGCACGACCGCGAGCCTGTGCACCCGCAACGTGGCCGGCACCGTGGCCGACTGCACCGTCACCGTCGGCGGCAGCGCGAAGGTGCAGTTCCCGCTCCCGCTGCTGGTGTCGCCGACCGCGGACCCGGCCAGCCCGGTCACCGGCGGCTGCGCCGACGTCAACCTCGACAACAGCTGCGGCGGCGGCTCGGACGTCGCGGTCCCGGCCATCCAGCTCGGTCAGCCGGCCGGTCAGCTGGTCATCTCGGGCACGCCGGGCACGGTCACGCCGGGCAGCACGGCGACGGGTCAGGTGCGGGTCACCTCGGCCGGCCCGATCACCGGGGCCACGGTCGTCGTGCCGCTGAGCAGCCTGCCGACCGGCTTCACGGTCACCGGCGCGACCGGACCGGGCAGCGCCTTCTGCACGGTCAGCACGACCGAGGTCCGCTGCACGGGCGTCGCCCTGAGCACCGGCACCACGACCGCCGTCACGATCACGACCCGCGTCGCGGCCACCGTCGCGCCCGGCGTGGCCTGGCGGGCCACCGGCGTCACGGTGACGGCCGGGTCGGACTCGGCCACCGGGGCCGCCGACATCGCCACCAGCGGCGCCCGCGTCGCGGCGGTGACGTTCCGTACGACCAACGCCGGCGCCACGGTCAAGCCCGGCGAGACGACCTCGATGTCGGTGGTGGCCACCAACGCCGGGCCGTCCGACGCGGTCCGCAAGACGGTGACCGTGACGGCGCCCGCCAACACCACGTTCGGCCCGCTCACCGGCACCGCGGCCCAGGACTGCGTGATCTCCGGCTCGACCGCGACCTGCACCTACGACTTGGACGCCAACCGGTCCAGGACGTACACCGTGCCGCTGGTGGTCTCGAGCTCCGTCAAGAACGGCGACACGCTGACCGGTGCCTGCACGACGGCCGACGGCACCAGGACCTGCGGGCCCGACCTGACCGTGTCGGTCGACAACACGCCGGCCAACCCGTCGATCAGCCGGACCGGCACGCTGTCGCTGGACAGCGCGGTCGTCGCGGCCGGCGCGTCCGGCGCCGCGACCGTCCGGTTCTCGGCGACCACCGCGCACACCGGCCTCACCCTGACGGTGCCGCTGGGCTCGCTGCCCGACACCTTCACCGTCAGGACGGCCACGGTCGACGGCGCCGCCTGCACGGTGGACGCGTCCGCGATCACCTGCACCGGCGTCGACCTGGTGGCCGGGCAGCCCAAGACGCTCTCGATCGGCGTCGACGTGGCGGCCACGGCGGCGGCCACCGCGGCCTGGACGGCCACCGGCATCACGCTGGCCGACCCCAAGGACGCCGACGACAAGCTGACCGCGAGCGGGCTGCTGGTCAGCGCCTCCCGCAAGTCGTACTCGGTCGGGGTCACGTTCGGCAGCCCGTCGAACACCGCGCCGCTGCCGGGCCAGACCACGACGCTGCCGATCACGTTCACCAACGCCGGGCCGGACGATGCGGCCGAGTACTCGACGACCATCAAACTGCCCGCCAACTCCACCGCGGGCACGCTGCCGGCCGGTTGTGCGGCCGGGACCGACGTCCGGACGATCGTCTGCACGGTCACGCTGAAGGCCGGTGAGTCCCGGCTGATCCAGGTGCCCATCGTGGTCGGTGGCGACCTCAACGGCGGCGAGACGCTCACCGGCGGCTGCATCGACGGGGTGCTCGGCACCGATCCGACGCCCGACGGGGAGTGCGGCGGCGACGCCGACGTGTCGATCCCGGAGTTCACGCTGGGCCGCTACAAGGTCAACCTGGCCGTCACGTACAACGAGCCGGCCGTGACCGTGGGCCCGGACGCCACCGGCGTCGTCGTGCGGATCCCGTACACCAACGAGGGCACCGACACCGCCGACAACGTGCAGTTCACCATCGTGCCGCCGCCCGGCGTGGTGGTGCGGGCGGCCGCGATCGAGCTCGAGGACACCACGGTCTCCGAGGGCGTCGTCCAGGCCGCGGACGAGGCCCAGGCCATCGCGGCCGAATGCGTCGCGGCCGGGGGGAACGCCGCTTCCAACGCGGTCGTCTGCACGGCACCCGACGCGGCCGGCCTCGACGGCAACAGCCTGCTGCTGACCATCGACGGGTCGAACAGCAAGAAGTCGGGCACCCAGGCCATGCAGGTCACGATCAGCACGACCAGCGCCGACGGCAACGCGCAGGACAACACGGTGTCCGTCATGCTCAAGCTGACCGCCAAGGCCGCGAGTGGTGGCACCGACGGCGGCAACGGTGACGGCGGCAACGGTGACGGCGACGACGGCAAGAAGCCCGGCGGTGGCAAGCTGCCCACCACCGGCGCCCAGATCGCCGGCACCGCCCTGGTCTCGCTCATGCTGATCGTCGCCGGCGCCACCCTGCTGCTGGCGATGCGGGAGAGCCGGCCCGCGGGCGCCGGGCCGGTCCGGATTCCCGTACGGATCCCGGACCACACGCCGCGGCACGAGCGGCCCGGGATCCTCCGCCGCCGGCGGCGCCGGCCACCCGCATAGTCGTCACGCCACGAACGGCCGTGCCCGTCAGCTCGGGTACGGCCATTCGTGCACGGGCCGGTTCTCGTGCATCAACGGCAGGTAGCGCCGCAGCATCTCGTGCAGCGCGGCCTGCCGGTCCAGGCCGTCGGCCTCCAGCGCGTGCAGGGTCTTCACCTGCCAGTCGGCGCCGTTGCGATGGGTCAGGCAGCGCTGCTCGATGATGCCGAGCAGGCGGTCCCGTTCGCCCTGCGAGACGCCCCACCGTTCGAGCCCCTGATGGGCCATCGGCAGCAGCCGCCGCAGCACCAGCTCGGTGACCTGAATGAACCCCATGCCGGGCCAGAACACCGTGGCGTCGATGCCGTGCCGGGCGCCGGCGTGGAAGTTCTCCTCGGCCGCGCTGAAACTCATCTGCGTCCACAACGGACGCTCCGCTTCGGCCAGCGTACGGATGAGCCCGTAGTAGAACGCCGCGTTGGCCATCGTGTCCACCACGGTCGGCCCGGCCGGCAGCACCCGGTTCTCCACCCGCAGGTGCGGCCGGCCCTTGACGACGTCATAGATCGGCCGGTTCCAGCGATACACCGTGCCGTTGTGCAGCCGCAGCTCGCTCAGCTGCGGGATCTCACCCCGCTCGAGCAGTTCGGCCGGGTCGGCGTCGTCGCAGATCGGCAACAGTGCGGGGAAATAGCGAACGTTCTCCTCGAACAGGTCGAAGACGCTCGTGATCCAGCGTTCCCCGAACCACACCCGAGGCCGTACGCCCTGCGCCCTGATCTCCTCCGAGCGGGTGTCGGTGGCCTGCTCGAACAGCGGGATCCGGGTCTCGCGCCACAACTCGCGGCCGAACAGCAGCGGCGAGTTCGCCCCCAGGGCCACCTGCACGCCCGCGATCACTTGGGCCGCGTTCCAGTACGCGGCGAACTGGGCCGGGCTGACCTGGAGGTGGAACTGGGTGCTGGTGCAGGCCGACTCGGGTGCGATCGTGTCGGTCGTGACAGCCAGCCGGTCCACGCCGTCGATGCGGATGTCGAGGTCCTCGCCCCGGGCCGCGAAGATCTGCTCATTGAGCAGCTTGTAGCGCGGGTTGGCCGAGAGCGCCTCGTCGGTCATGTGCTCGCGCCGCAACGTGGGCAGGATGCCGATCATGACCGTGTGCGCGCCGACCGTACGGGAATGCTTTTCGGCGTTGTTGAGACTGGCCCGCAGGGTGCGCTCGAGGTCGGCGTTCTCGTCGCCGGCCAGCCGCCGTGGCGGCACATTGATCTCGATGTTGAACTGTCCCAGCTCGGTCTGAAAATCGGGATCGGCGATCGCGCCCAGCACCTCCGCGTTGCGCATCGCCGGATCGCAGTTCTCGTCGACCAAGTTGAGCTCGATCTCCATGCCGGTCAGCGGCCGTTCGAAGTCGAACCGCGACTCGCGCAACATCGCCGCGAACACGTCCAGGCTCCGGCGGATCTTGTGCCGATACCTGGCGCGGTCCTCGCGGGTGAAGTTGGCCTGCTCGACGTCCTCGCCCACGGCACACCACCTCTCAGATCTGGTTCTCAAACTCGCACAGCCCGGCGTGTCGCGCCAGACGACCCCAAAGCCTGAGATCGCACGTGGTGTGTCTCTCAAGTCTGTCGATATAGGCCAGGGTGACGCCGGCGAACACGATCGCAGCGGTACCCTGCCGTACCGGATTTCATCCGGATCGGCACCCTGGGGAGGGCAAGATCTTGAACATGCGGCGCTTGCTGATCGGCGTCGTGGTGGCTGCGGTCCTGTCCACGGTCCTGACGGTGACGTGGATGGCGCTCGGCCCGCTGCGATCGTCCACGCCGTCGCCGCAAGCCTCCGCGCAGGCCGCGCCGGCGTTCGCGGGCACCGCCCCCGTGGCGTCCGGCCCCGAGTGGTCGACCGCGTGGGCGGCCGCGCCCGCGGCGGCGAACTTCCAGCGCCCGTTGGGTCACACGGTTCGCAACATCGTGCACACCACGATCGGCGGCCCCCACGTCCGCATCCGGCTGAGCAACCGCTTCGGTGCCGCGCCGGTCCGGTTCGGCCACGTCACCGTCGCGCTCTCGGCCCACTCGGGCGGCCGCCGCGACGGCACCAACAACCCCTCCGACGGTACGGCGGTGCAGGGCACGCTACGCGACGTGACCTTCGGCGGCCGGGGCGACGCCACCGTGCCGCCCGGCGGCGACGTCCTGAGCGACTCCCTGGCCCTCGACATCCCGGCCGACGCCGACCTGCTGGTCTCGGTCTGGACCCCGGTCAAACCGGCCGCCTCCACCTACCACGCCGACGCCAAGCAGCTCTCCTTCGTCAGCCCCGACACGCTGGACCGCGCCGGCGATCTGGCCAGTACTGCCTTCACGCGGGGCGCCACGGCCTGGTTCTACGTCACCGCCGTCGAAGTGACCGGCGCGCCCGGCACCATCGTGACCCTGGGCGACTCGATCACCGACGGCGCGCGGTCCACGGCCGGGCTCAACCACCGCTGGCCCGACCTGCTGGCCGCCCGGCTGGCCGCGAACGGGGCCCCGGCCTACGGCGTGGCCAACGCGGGGCTCGCGGGCAACCGGATCCTGCTCGACGCCCAGTACCCGCGATACCGGGTCAACTCGGTGGCCGGCCGGTCGGCGCAGGCCCGGTTCGCCGAGGACGTGCTCGAACGGGCCGGGGCGCGCACGCTGATCGTGTTCGCCGGCATCAACGACATCATGCAGCCGCCCCGCCAGACCGACGCCAAACAGATCACGGCCGGGCTGACCCACCTGGCCACCCGGGCCCGGGCCCAGGGTCTGCGCGTGATCGTCTGCACGATCACCCCGTGGAAGGGCTACCCGGCCTACACCCCCGCCCTCGACCAGGTGCGGCTGCGGGTCAACACCTGGATTCGCGGTGGTGGCGGCGGTGCCTTCGACGCGATGGCCGATTTCGACCAGGCGCTGCGCGACCCGGCCGACCCGCTGCGCCTCAACCCGCAGTTCGACGGCGGCGACCACCTGCACCCCAACGACGGCGGCATGCTGGCCTTGGCCAACGCCGTGCCGCTGGACAAGCTCTAACGCATCACCGCGCCGGCCAGCGCGATCACGATGGCCACGCCGAGCGCGGCCTGCAGGAGCAGGGCCGGGCCGAGGTGCGACCACATGGTCGGGATGCGCGGGGTGAGCGGCTGCATGGTCGTCAGGTTGACCAGGCTGACCAGCCGCACCGGCAGCGTGACGTCCTTCTGCGGTACGGTCCTGAGCTGCACGAGGTCGCCGCGGTGCAGGGCCGACTGGGGTAACTGCCCGTGCATCTCGACCTCGTAGGTCTGGCCCAGGTCGTCGCGCACCCGCACCGGCGTCACGAGGAACTCGGGACCCTTCTTGAGCTCCTTGAAGCTGCGCCGGCCGGGCTTCATGCGCAGCATCGCGGCGATCAGCTGAAGCACACCGGCGGCCAGGAAGACGGCCATGACCAGCGGTTGCCCGATGCGGACCTCGCGCGTGTACGAGGTCTGGTAACCGGCGAACCGCCCGGTGATGACAGGGCCGACGTGCCGGAGGATCTGCTCGCGGTGCAGGTCGACGTCATCCATGCGAATCACCTCCATGAGGGGTTCTCACATCGTACGGAGAGTCATGTCCTACGCACCGTGAGTGAATATGTGAGAACGGTAAGCGGGCGCCCGGCCTGCGGAGACGGGTTTGCCGGTTCTTCCCCTCCGTGCCGATCCTCACCGCACGGCACGTCCCCGTTAACCCCAGATTCACCAGCCCGTACGGGATAGGGGGTCGGTGCAGGTTGCTCGTTAGCCACCCCTGTCGCCGAAAAGCTGAAAAGCGCGCGAATAGGCACCAATCGGCGGTGAACTTGTTTCGGGTCCCGCGCGGCGGTCGCACGGCGAACTGAGGGGGCGGTCGAGGTGGCACCGAGCAAGGCGTTCGTGGATCCGGACAGCGTGCTGGCCCGAACCGCCCGGGAGATGCTTCTGGCCCACGCCCGGGGCCGCGGCCCCGAGGACGGCGTGACCGTGTGCCCCAGCTGCGGCGAACCCCTGCCCTGCGCGGCCGGCCGCGCCGCCGCCGAAGTCGTCGAAGCGGCCGGGCTGGCCGAGGAATCCGGCCTGATCGCGGCCTCGCGCCGAGGACTGGGGGAGCCGTACGGGGAACCGGGCTCCGGCTTCGACTTCAGCGGCGGCCCGGTGTCGGCCCCGGCCGGACCCCCGCCGTCCGGCTTCACCGCGCCGGCGGCCTTCGGTGCCGCTGACGCCGCGGTGCCGCAGTCGCCGACGGCGTTCGGGTCCACCGATCCACTGACCGCCACTGCTTTCGGGACCTCCGCGTCGCAGCCGGCCGGACACGGGTCGCCCCTGGCTTTCGGGTCGCCCATCGACATCGCGGCCGAGGACGAGTCACGCCGGGCCGACGGCGAGAACCCCGCCACGGGCGCGGCGTACCGGAACTCGCTGTCCGGCGGCGGCCCGGTGGACCTGTCGTTCGGGACCGAGCCGGCGTCGGCCGCCCCGCCGCCGGCCCGGCTCCCCGACGACGAGCCGAGCGGCCCGCGGCTGGACTTCAGCTTCAACGGCAACAACATTCCGGCCGACGAGCCCGGCCCGCGCCCCGGCGAGCCGTCAGGTCCGAACCCGGCCGGGCCGTCGAACGCGGGCCGGGGTGCATCGTCGGGCCCTGCGTCGCCGGGGCCGAATGCGGAGTCCTCGGGCTCCGATCCGGCCGGGCCGGCGGGCTCGGGTCCGGCTGAGCCGTCGGGTTTGACGTCGGCTGGGCTGTCGGGTTCGGACCCAGGTGGGCCGTCCGGTCTGAGCTCGGCTGGGTTGCCGGGTTTGGATGCGGCTGGGTCGTCCGGTCTGAGCTCGGTTGGGTTGTCGGGTTCGGACCTGGCCGGGCCGTCTGCTCCGAACTCGGCCGGGTTGTCGGGTCCGGGGGCGGCTGGGCCGTCCGGACTCAGCTCGGCTGGGTTGTCGGGTCTGGGGGCGGCTAGGTCCTCGGGATTGGGCTCGGCGGGGTCGTCCGGTTTGGGCACGGCTGGCCAACCGGGTTCAAGCTCATCTGCGGTGCCGGGTTTGAAGGCTGCTGGGCCGTCAGGATTAGGCTCGGCCGGGGTGTCCGGTTTGGATCAGGCCGGGCACGGTGGTGTGAGTCCGGCTGGGTCGTCGGGTGCGGGGCCGGCTCGGTCGTCGGGACCGGGTGAGGCTGGGCTTTCGGACTCAAATACGGCGGGGCCGTCGGGCTTGGGTCAGGGTGGGCCGTCGGGGCTTGATCAGGCAGATGCGTCCGGTCTTGGCCAGGCTCAGGTTTCGCGGCTGGGCCTGGGCGAGCCTTCGGGTTTTCCGGGCGGGCCTGCGGGCCTGAACGAGACCGGGCCGGCCGCGATCGCCCCGGCCGGGGATTCGGAATCGGGCCCGGGTGAGCCATCGAGCCTGCGACCCGGGCCGAAGGCCGGCCCGCACGGAGCCTTGAGCCCGGGCGGTGCCACCGGCGTTTCCTCCGGGCCCGGTGGGGAACTGGGCGGCGCCGACCCGGGCGACCTTCGAGGCGAGCCGAGTCCTCCCCGCGCGGAGCCGCCCGCAGTCACCAAGCCGCCGGCGCCGCCCCTGCCGCCGGACTGGCACCAGAACCGGCCGCTGGACGCGCCCAAGTTCACCCCGGCCCGTCCCGTGGCGCGCGCCAACGGGACGAACGGGATCAACGGTGTCAACGGCGTGCCGGTGTCGCCCGCGGGTGCCCGGCCTTCCGCCGGGCCTTCCGCCGGGCCTTCGGCCGTGAACCCCGCGCCGCACCAGCCGACCGCACTCAACCAGCCGCCGCAGGCCCCGCCCGCCATCAACCAGCCCCCGCAGCCCCCGTCCGCGGTCAACCCGCCGCTGCCTCCGACACCGTTCGGCCAGTCGCCGTCGGCCGGCCAATCCGGAGGCCAGTCGCTGTCGCCCGGCCAGCCCGGGAGTCAGTCGCCGTTGGGCGGCCAGCCGGGGAGCCAGTTGCCGTCGACAGGCAACTCAGCGGGCGGGCCACTGCCGGGTAGCCAACTCGGCAGTCTCGGCCCGACGGCCGGTCAGTCGCCCGCGGCTGGCCAGTCCGGTGGTCAGGGATCCTCGTTCGGTCACTCCGGGGCTCAGTCGCCTGTGGCCGGAGCGCTCGGGGGTCAGGGGCTCTCGGCCGGTCAGGCGCCTGCGGTCGGGGCGCTCGGCGGTCAGGGGCTCTCGGCCGGTCAGTCGCCTGTGGCCGGGGCGCTCGGGGGTCAGGGGCTCTCGGCCGGTCAGTCGCCTGTGGCCGGGGCGCTCGGCGGTCAGGGGCTCTCGAACGGTCAGTCGCCTGCGGGCGGCCACTTCGGTGGTCTGGGGCCCGCCTTGGGTCAGTCCGGGGGGCAATCGCCATCGGCCGGTCCGCAGCCGGGCCTCGGCCGTAACGCTGGTCACGAGCCGGCGGGGCCGTTCGCCTCGCAGCCGGGCCAGGGCCCGTCGGGCCTCGGCGTGTCGCAGGCTGGAGGCGCGTCGCAGGCTGGAGGCGTGTCGCAGGCTGGAGGCGCGTCGCAGGTCGGAGGGGTGTCGGAGGCGGGGGGTGTGTCGCAGGTCGGAACGGGGTCGCAAACGGGGATGGCTCCGCAAGCCATGGCCGGCTCGCATGCCGGGACGGGGCCGCAAGCCATGACCGGCCCGCAAACCGGGGCGGCGCCGCAACCCGGCACCGAGCTGCAGGCCGGGACCGGGCCGCATGTCGGCACCGGGCCGCAATCCGGCGGCGGGCCGCAACCCGGCGGCGGGCCGCAACCCGGCGGCGGGCTGCAGGCCGGCGCCGGACCGCAGGCTGGCGGACAAAACGGATACATGCCTCACGCCGGCAATCTGGCCCAGCCCACCGGAGCCGGGCATGCACCGCAGGCGGGGAACGGGCTCGCGGGCGGCCCGGGGGCCGGGAGCATGACGCCGCCCGCCGGTGACGAACCGTCCGGTTTGGCCGGTCTCAGGCCGCCGGCCGGGCATCAGCCCGCGAGCAGCGGACCGTCCAGTTTGCCGTCCGGTCAGGAGCCGTCCGGTCTCGGGCAGGCCCCGAGCTATTCGGGTCGGCCGCCGGCCGGTCCGGCTGCCCCCGCCGTCCCGTCCGGTCAGGAGCCGTCCGGGCTGCCGGGCCGACCGGCGCCGAGCATGCCGGGCCAACCCGCCGACGCACTGGGGGGCCCGCAGACCGGCGGGCCGCAGACCAGCGGGCCGCAAGCCGGTGGGTCGCAAGCGGGTGGGCCGCAAGCCGGTGTGCCGCAGATCGGGGGAGCGCAGACCGGTGGGTCGCAAGCGGGTGGGCCGCAGATCGGGGGAGCGCAGATCGGTGGGTCGCAAGCGGGTGGGCCGCAAGCCGGTGGGCCGCAGACCGGCGGAGCGCAGACCGGCGGTGAGCAGGCCGGGTCCGGGCGGACCGGGGGCATCCAAAATCAGGGTGCCGCGCCTCAGGGCTCCGGCCCGAGCGGTCTGCCCGGCTTGGGCAACAGCTCGCCCCGTTTCGGTGCGGCCGGCCCCGAGCAGAACGGCGCCCCCCGTGCCGCGATGAGGACGCCGCTGGAAGCGCCCAACATGGGGCAGGTCAACCGTCCGCCCTCTGCCGGCATGTCGCCCGGCCCGGCTTCCGCCCACCACGAAAGCCCGGGTTCGGGTCCGCGTCCGGCGCGACCCAAGTTGGAGGCTCCCAACATGGGTCAGCTCAACAAGCCGCTCCACGATCGTGACCAGCCGGGTTCGCCGCATCAGCCGGAGCGGTGAATCCCGGCGGGGGTTGTTTGAGCGGCGGTCGCCTCGGGCAGTACGGTCTTGATGGACGATGCGGGCACCGTCCGGTCGTCCCCAAGACCTCGACGTCAGTGACGTCGGCCCGGGTTGGTGAGGGGAGCTTCGATGTCCGACGAACGCCCGGCCCTGTCCTCTGTGGAGGAGCTGGTCCGGGCGGCCGCTCCGGCCACCGAGGGCGGCCTGGAAGATCTGGACGCCGCCGCTGTCGCGTTCTCCGAGCGTGGCCGAGCCGCCTCCGACTCCGAGCGGGCTGCTCTGCGTGACGCCCTGACCCGGTTGTGTCTGCCGTTCGCGGGTCGTCTGGCCCGGCGTTACCGGGGCCGCGGCGAGTCCTCGGAGGACATCGAGCAGGTGGCGCGGCTCGGTCTGGTCAAGGCGATCGATCGCTACGACCCGGCTCGGGGTTCCTTCACGGCGTACGCGGTCATCACCATCTCGGGTGAGATCAAGCGGCATTTCCGCGACAAGACGTGGGGCGTGCACGTGCCGCGCCGCGTGCAGGATCTCAGCCTTGAGGTGGGGCACGCCACCATCGTCCTGACCAGCATGTTGTCGCGCACGCCGACCGCGGCGGAGATCGCCGGGCGGCTCGGGTTGACGCCGGAGGCCGTGCGGGAGGCTCAGGAGTCGGCCGCCGGGTATTCGCCGGCCTCGTTGAACGCCCCGATCGGGGGCGCCGGTGACGACGGCGCGGAGTTCGGTGATCTGCTCGGTTCCCCCGACGCCGACCTCGATCTGGTCGACGACCGGGTCACTGTGGCCGATCTGCTGTTGCGGCTGCCGGCGCGGGAGCGGCGGATGCTGGCGTTGCGGTTCTACGGCAACCGCACTCAGGCCGACATCGCCGCGGAGCTGGGCATTTCTCAGATGCACGTGTCGCGGCTGCTGACCCGGGCCCTGTCCTGGCTGCGCGAGGCGATGCTGAGCGACGTCCCGCCGCGCTGGGAGGGCGCCGACGACCGCGCCGAGCATCACCCGGTGCAGGTCGAGGCGGTGCGCGAGGGTGACACGGTCGTCGCCCGGGTGCGCGGTGAGGTCGACCGCGACACCGCCGAGCGGCTGCGGATCGGGCTGCGGCACGCGATCGCCCTGGGCGGCAAGGAGCGGGTGGTGATCGACTTGTCCGGGGTGCCGCTGCTCGACGCGGCCGGAGTCGCCGTGCTGGTCGACGCCGCGTCGGCGGCTGCGGTGGCCGAGGTGCCGCTGACCTTGACCGGCGCCCGCCCGTATGTGGCGGGCATCCTCAAGGTGACCGGCCTGGCCCGCCTGATGACCGCGTAAGGGCGTAAAGCCTAGACGGCCCGCCGCAGCGAGGCCCAGACCACCTTGCCGTCAGCTGTGGGCACGCAGCCCCACGTGTGCGCTGTCGCGTCGACCATGATCAGGCCGCGGCCCCGGCCGAACTCGGGTGGCGGCCCGACTGGCGGCCCCACCTCGTCGGGCGACCCGTCCCGGACGGCGACGTGCAGGTAGCGCGGGTGCAGTGTCAACCGCAACGTCATCATCGTGTGCGCGTGGTCGACGACGTTGCTGACCAGCTCGTTGGCGATGAGCCCGGCTGGGCCGACCAGATGCGGCAGGTCCCAGCGCAGGCAGGCGTCGGTGGCCAGGTCGCGGGCGTGCCGGGCGGCGCCGCTGATCGGCAGCAGTTCGTCGGTGATGGCGGGCACCGCCGCCGCGGGGTCGCCGGCCAGCCGCTCGCGGGCCGCGTCGAGGCTGCTGACCACGCTGAGCCGGCGGAAGGCGTACCCCTCGAGCAGTTTCCGGGTGGCCGACGGGGGTGCGCACAACACGATCGGGATGCTGGGCCATCGAGCGGCCTGCCGGCTGGCCGCGGTGAACACAGCGAGTGCCAGCGCGTCGGTCACGATCAGCCCGGCCAGGTCGAGCAGCAGGGCATCGGGTTGCTCGGCAAGCGATTTGAGCATGTTCGTGTGCAGCCGCGAAACCTCGCCGAGGTCGAGGGATCCGGACACGGTCGCGATCAGGTACCGGCCGTCGAATGCGGCCTCGTACGTGATCGCCATCTCCCAGCCCTTCGAGAGTCCGACAAGTAAGGCCGGTTACCCCCGCTTGGCCGGCCCTAAACCGAGTCAGCCGGGATCGACCGCTCCTGTCTCCATCACAATGATGGCACCCTCGGGTTGGGTGCCGCCCTCGCGGCGGCGCAGCGGAGTGCAGGCCACCCGCACCGAGATCGTGCGGCCACGCCGGTTCACTGCGTCGACCTGCAGTTCCCCGCCGCTGGCCTCGTTGCCCAGGGCGGACCGCAGGATCGGCCGCAGCCGCTCGATGGGCAGCCCGATGTCGAGGTTGAGGAAGTGCTGGCCGATCACTTCGCTCGACCGCAGGCCCCACAGGTCCTCGGCGCGGCGGTTCCACATCCGGATGCGCAGGTCGGGGTCGACCACCGCGACGCCGGCCTCCATACTGGTCAGCACCGTCTCGAGGAAGTCGTTGGCCTCGTCGAGCTGAGTGCTCGAGATGCGCAGCTGGTCGTTGATGCTCTGCAGCTCGTCGTTGGTGGACTGGAGCTCCTCGTTCATCGTCTCCAGTTCCTCGTTGGTCGACTGGAGCTCCTCGTTGGTGGTCTCCAGCTCCTCGACCGTCGACTGCAGTTCCTCGTTGGTGGTCTCCAGTTCCTCGTTGGTCGACTGCAGTTCCTCGTACGCCGCCTCGAGCTGCTGGTTGGCGTGCTCCAGCTCGTCCTTGAGGCGCCGGGAGGCGGTCACGTCGTGGAAGATCAGGTTGACCCCGAGCAGGCTGCCGTCCATGCCGGCCAGCGGGCTGATCTGCACCTCGAGGTTGATCTGCTCGCCGCCGCGCTGGTAGTCGACGTCGGGGATGCGCAGCGTGCGCCGTTCGAGCTGGGCCTGTTCGATGTAACGCCGCAGCTCGACGGGCCGGTAGGACAGGTCGAGGTCGCGGAACGGACGGCCGATGTCGCGGGAGGACACCCCGAACAGCTTCTCCAGCTGCCGGTTGGAGAGCGCCACGTGGCCGTCGGCGGTCAGCGTGAGCTGGGCCAGCGGGTTGGCCGCGAACGCCTCGTTGCGCAGCTCGTCGAGGCCGGTGACCGGGGCGCCGCTGTTGGCCGGCGGCTCGGCGAAGGCGATGCCGGGCCGGGCGTAGAGGCGCGGCACCCGGCGGAACACGCGGCGCTTGAGGTCGATCGGGGTGAACAGGCTGGCGTGGCTGAGCAGCATCTCGGCTTTGCCGAGGAACAGCACGCCCTCGTCGCGCAGCGCGAAGTGGAACCGGCCGAGGATCTTGGCCTGGGTCTCGGCGTTGAAGTACATCAGGGTGTTGCGGCAGGTCAGCAGGTCGATGCGGGAGATCGGGGCGTCCTGCACCAGGTCGTTGCGGCCGAAGATGACCGAGCGGCGCATGTCCTTGCGGAACGCCTGCCGGCCGTTGACCGGCTCGAAGTAGCGCTCGGCCAGTTCGGGCGGCACGGCCTCCATCTCGCGATCCCCGTACGTCGCCTGGCGCGCGTCGTTGAGCTGCTCCTCGTCGACGTCAGTAGCGTAGATCTTGACCCGGTCCTTGAACGCCTCCAGCCCGATCAGCTCGGCCAGCACCATCGCCAGCGTGTACGCCTCCTCGCCCGAGGCGCAACCGGCGCACCAGATCCGGATCGGCGCGTCGGCCGGTTTGGCCGCCAGCATCGGGCCCAGCACGTCCTTGGCCAGGTAGTCCCAGGCGTCGGGGTCGCGGAAGAAGGCGGTGACGTTGATCAGGATGGTGTTGAACAGCGTGGTGAACTCGTCCGGATGGACCTGCAGGTAGTCCACGTACTCCTGGTAGTCGGCCGCGCCGACCTGACTCATCCGCCGGTCGACCCGCCGGATCAGGCTGGATCTCTTGTAGCCCGTGAAGTCGAAGCCGCGCGACTCTTTCAGATAGACGAGCAGCGCTTCGAAGTGAGGGTCGGCGGGTTGCACAGGCAGACGCTACCGCACGTCACGTCGCGGGTACGCGCACAGCCCCGCGCGCGTGTGTCAGATCGTGCCGGCGCGCATCCGGGTCCACACGACCTTTCCGTCGGTCACCGGCAGCACACCCCAGGCATCGGTGAGATCCCGTACGAGCCGCAGCCCGCGCCCGCCGGGGTCGGACAGCCCGGCGTCGGTCGGCTTGGGCATCCGGCGGCTGCGGTCGCGCACGGTCATGCCGAGCCGGTCACCGCTGAGCGGCCGCAGGGTGAACTCCATGCTGGTGCGCGCGTGCCGCACGACGTTGGCCACGAGTTCGGTCGCGATCAGGGTGGCGGCCGGCGTGACACCGGTCCGTTGCCACGCCGCGCAGGCCTGGGCCACCAGGTGCCGCACCTGCCGGCAGGCTTCGGGCACGGGTCGCATGCGGACCCGGATGCGCGGCGGCACGGTCGCGGCACGGGCCGCGGCCAGCGCGCCCGCGAAGTCGCCGGCGAACCCGAGGCCGGCGCAGTCGGGCACGTCCGAGATCAGCGCCATGGTCCGCGGCCCGGCTCCGCACAGCACGACCGGCACGTCGGGCCATTCGGCGGCCTGGCACACGATCGCGCTCAGCGCGGACAGGCCGACCGGGTCGCCGATCCGCAGACCGGACACATCGAGCAGCAACACTGTCGGCTGGTCGGCCAGCCGCAGCCGGACCGCCTGCTGAAGCGAGTCGCCGGTGACCTGATCGAGGGTGCCGCTGACGCGCAGCGCGGCGACCGGGAACCCCCGTTCCGGCCGGCACACGAGCTGACTCGGCACCCTGCCTCCCCTGGAACGACGGACCTGCCGAGACAAGGTGCCCAGAACGGGGTGTTTACAAACGGACGGTCGTCACCAAGCTTCCAGGAAAATGAAGTACCGTAGCCCGCCATGGGTGTGTCGCAGCGGCTGAAGAGCCGGTTTCGCAAGTTCCTGCAGCGTCCGGGCACAACGGTCGACCTCGCACCGTTCTCGAAGCGCCTGCCGGCCATCGACGCTCGTGAAGAGGCGTTGCGGGAGCTCGACGACGAGGCGCTCACCGCCGCCGCCCGCGAGGCCACCGATTTCACCGAGCTGTGCGCGATCGGCCGTGAGGCCGCGTTCCGGGCGATCGAGCAGCGGCCGTACGACGTGCAGCTGCTCGGTGTGATGGCGCTGCTCTCCGGCAAGGTCGCCGAGATGGCCACCGGTGAGGGCAAGACGCTGACCGCCACCATCGCGGCGTACGGACACGTCCGTCTGGGCCACGGCCCGGTGCACGTGCTCACCGTCAACGACTATCTGGCCCGTCGCGACGCCGAGTGGATGGCGCCGATCTACAAGCTGCTCGGCCTGACCGTCGGCTGGGTCACCGAGGCGTCGACCCACGAGGAACGCCGCGAGGCCTACCTGGCCGACGTGACCTACGTGTCGGTCAGCGAGGCCGGCTTCGACTACCTGCGCGACCAGCTCGTCACCGACGTGGAGGACCGGGTGCAGCGCGAGCTGGCCACGGGCATCGTCGACGAGGCCGACTCGATCCTGATCGACGAGGCCCGCGTGCCGATGGTGCTGGCCGGCAGCATCTCCACCGAGAGCGACCCGGTGCACGAGGCGGCGGGCCTGGTGCGCGAGCTGCGGGCGGGCAAGGACTACGAGGTGGCCGAGGACGGCCGCAGCGTGGCGTTCACCGACGCCGGCCTCAAGAAGATCGAGGAGCAGCTCGGCGGCGTCGACCTCTACGCCGACGACCAGGTCCAGCAGCTCTCCGCGGTCAACGTGGCGCTGCACGCGCATGCCCTGTTGCGCCGCGACATCGACTACATCGTGCGCAACGGCTCCGTCGAGCTGATCGACGAGATGCGCGGCCGCGTGGCCCAGCGCCGTCGCTGGCCCGACGGTCTGCAGGCCGCGGTCGAGGCGAAGGAGGGCCTGAGCGCGACCGCCGAGGGCGAGGTGCTCAACACGATCACCGTGCAGGCCTACATCGCGCTCTACAAGACGGTCTGCGGCATGACCGCCACCGCCGTGCACGTCGGCGAGCAGCTCCGGGAGTATTTCAAGCTCGAGGTCGCGGTCATCCCGTCCAACGCCCCCAACATCCGCGAGGACGAGCCCGACCGTATCTACTCCGCGCACGAGACGCGCGACGAGGCGCTGGTCGAGGAGATCAAGCTGGCCCACGAGAAGGGCCGCCCGGTGCTGGTCGGCACGCTCGATGTGAAGGCGTCCGAGCTGCTGGCCAAGCAGCTGGCCGCGGTCGGGGTGCCGTCGAACGTGCTCAACGCCAAGAACGACGCCGAGGAAGCGGGGATCATCGCCGAGGCGGGCGCCAAGGGCGCGGTCACCGTCTCGACCCAGATGGCCGGCCGCGGCGTCGACATCCGGCTCGGCGGCAGCGACGAGGCCGACCGCGACGAGGTCGTCGAGCTGGGCGGCCTCTATGTGATCGGGGCCGGCCGGCACGACAGCCGTCGCGTCGACGATCAGCTGCGCGGCCGGGCCGGCCGGCAGGGCGACCCGGGTGGCTCGGTCTTCTTCGTCAGCCTCGAGGACGAGCTGGTCACCCGGCACGCCGGCGACATCCTGCCCGCCTCGCCGCGGATGGACATGGACGGTGTCGTCCACGACGAGCAGGTGGAGTACGCGGTCGAGCACGCCCAGCGGGTCGCCGAGGGCGTCAACCACGAGATCCATCGCAACACCTGGCGTTACAGCGTCGTCATCGAGCAGCAGCGGGTGGCCCTGGCCGAGCGGCGCGAACGCCTGCTCACCTCCGAGGTGGCCGCGATCATGCTGCTCGAGCGTTCGCCCGAGAAGGCCAAGGAGACCGACGAGGACGTCCTGTCCGACGCCGCCCGGGCCATCGCGCTCTATCATCTGGACCGGCTCTGGGTCGACCACCTGGCCGAGCTGAGCGAGGTGCGCGAGGGTGTGCACCTGCGCGCGCTGGGCAAGCTCGACCCGCTCGACGAGTTCCACCGGGCGGCCGTCCCGGCCTTCCAGAAGCTGCTGCTCGACGTGGAGGCGCGCACCATCGAGGCCTTCGAGGAGGTCGACCTCAGCGAGGGCTGGGAGCCCGACCGCGCCAAGATCGTGCGGCCGAGCGCCACCTGGACGTATCTGGTGCACGACAACCCGTTCGGCTCGGAGCTCGACCGGCTCATCGCGGCCGTGGGCCGGCGTCTCATCTCGGGCGGCAACAACTAATTGCACGAAGAAGAACCCGGGCGTTCCCCTCGCGGGACGTCCGGGTTTCTTATTGCACCGAGTACGAAGAATGCATCGTGATCGGTGTGTGTTGCGTCTCAGAGATATGCCCGAACGGGCCGCGCGCGATGGGCATCCGCGCACGCTTTGGCCAGCGCAAACACAGGCGGTCCAGGTGGTGTGCCGAGTTACCCCAGCCAGATGCGCGTTCGGCAATGCTTAATCAGTCTGACAGAATCTGTTGGGGAAATGCATTTTCCGCAGTCAAGGCGGACGTGGAACGATTTTCCCACAGTGTGGTTGGCGGGTTGACCGGCCAACGGCGCTGGCGGAAATATCGTCCGCGGCTTTACGGAGGGTGATCGGTCGTATTCGGTTGCCAAGACGTATTTCAGGGGGATCAACTAAATGCCGGCCAGTGCGCTTTCACCACGGCTCGCCCGCCATGCCACCGGACCGGGCCGCGGTTCCACCGCCGTCCGCCGGCCGTCGGAACCCGCCCTGACCGTCACGGTCGCCATCCCGCTGACCGGTGACACCATCTCTCCGCAGGCCCACAAGCTCATCGAGGCCGTCCGCGAGCTCGTCGAGGTCAGCCAGGGCACCGTGCAGCTCGAGCCGGCCGTCGCGCCCGCCCCCGAGCCCGAGCCCGAGCCGGCCGCGGGGCCCGAGGTGCGCCTGCTCACCGGCACCCGGCAGGTCGTCGTCGACGGCGAGCCGCTGCCGCTGACCCGCCTCGAGTTCGACCTGCTGCTGTTCCTGGCCGAGCGGCCGCGCCGGGTCTTCACCCGCGCCCAGCTGCTGACCGGCGTCTGGGGCTACGACCACACCGGCGAGCGCACGGTCGACGTGCACGTGCGGCGGCTGCGCCTCAAGCTCGGCGGCGCCGTACCGCTGATCACCACGGTCTACGGGGTGGGTTACCGGCTCAGCGACGACGCCCACGTCTTGATCAAGCCGAACGAGTAGGGCGCGGGTAGCCTTCGACGGCGTGCGCGTCCGTCCGATTTCGGCCGAGGTTCTGGTCGAAGAACTTGCCGATCTGTTGATATGTCGGGAACCCGACAGTTACCTCCGGGTCGCCCTCGACGGCGCCCCGGCGGCCCGCCCCGATGCGTTGGCCGACGCCCTGGTCGACCCGTTGCGGGCCCGCGGCCGTCCCACCGTACGGATCGATACCGCCGACTTCCTGCGACCTGCCTCACTGCGGCTGGAGTTCGGCCGGGACAACTCCGACTCGTACTACCTGGGCTGGTTCGACGAGGCCGGGCTGGCCCGCGAGGTGCTCGGCCCGGCCGGCCCGGGCGGCTCCGGGCGCGTACTCACCCGGCTCTGGGACGCGCACACCGACCGGTCCGCCCGCGAGCCCTACCGGACGCTCGCGCCCGGCGCGATCCTGCTGGTCAGCGGTCCTCTGCTGCTCGGCGGCGGCCTGACCTTCGACGTCACCGTGCACCTGGAGATGTCGGCTCCGGCGCTGGCCCGGCGCACCCCCGGCGACATCGCCTGGACCCTGCCCGCGTTCCAGCGGTACGCGGACGAGGTTTCCCCGGCCTCGTTCGCCGACGTCGTCGTCCGCGTCGATGATCCACGGCATCCCGCAATGGTCCTCGAACGTTCATGACGCGAGTCTGTGGCGGATCCGAACACCGACAGTTATGCTCCGGTTACTTTTTTAGCGGAGGCCCCGTTTGGGATCTTCGGCGGCGGGTATCAGCCCGGCTCCACGGTGCGATGGGGTCGAGCCTCGGGGGACCGCCGGCAGGGGCAGAGGAAGGCAGGGGGAGCACATGCTCGTCAATGGAGCGGTAATCACGGGCAAGGGCGCCGCCAAGGGCCGGACGGCGGAGGAGATCGACCAGATCCGCACGGTCCTGCGGGGCCGGTTCGACGACCTGAGCGCCGAGTACGAGGAGGCTCTCGCCGAGAACCAGAAGCTCCGGCTGGCCGAGATGGGCGACTCCGCCGGGGACGACCAGGCCGACAGCGGTTCCAAGACCGCCGAGCGCGACGCCGCCTCGTCACTGCTGCGGACCCTGAGCGACCGGCGCACCCAGGCCGAGCACGCGATGCAGCGGCTCGAGGAGGGCACCTACGGCAACTGTGAGGGCTGCTCGAACCCGATCCCCTGGGAGCGGCTCGAGATCTTCCCCTCGGCCACCACGTGCGTGCACTGCAAGCAGAACCGCGAGCGCCGGGCCGGCTAGCCGCGGGACGATGCATCCGGGTCCGCCGCCCTGTCGCGGCGGACCCGCTGTATCCGGGGTTACCGTGAGCGCATGGGCACGATCCAGATCGGCACCGCCTCGTGGACCGACCGGACGCTGCTGGCCTCGGGGTGGTATCCGGCGAGCGCCGACACCCCCGAGAAGCGACTGGCCTACTACGCCGGCCAGTTCCCGGTGGTCGAGGTCGACTCGACGTATTACGGACCGCCGGCCGAGCAGACGAGCCGGCTCTGGGCGCAGCGCACCCCCGACGGCTTCACCTTCAATATCAAGGCGTTCAGCCTGCTGACCGGTCATCCGACCAAGGTGTCGGCGATCTACAAGGACCTGCGGCCCGAGACGGACAAGAAGAACATCTACCCCGGTGATCTGCCGGCTCAGGCATACGAGGAAGTCTGGTCCCGGTTCCTGTCGGCCCTCGACCCGCTGGCCGAGGCGGGCAAGCTGGGCGCGGTGCTCTTCCAGTTCCCGCCGTGGTTCGGCATCCGCAAGTCCAACAAGGAATACCTTCTCGAGGTCGCCGCCCGCTGCCGGCCGATCCGGCCGGTGTTCGAGTTCCGCAACGCCAGCTGGTTCGACGGCGCCAACCAGAACGAGACCCTCGACTTTCTGCGCGCCCACAAGCTGGCCTTCGTCGGCGTCGACATGCCTCAGGGGCACAAGAGTTCGGTGCCGCCGGTGCTGGCCGCCACCGCGGGCCTGGCCGTGGTGCGCTTCCACGGCCACAGCGACAAATGGACCAGCAAGGACATCCACGAGAAATTCGGCTACGAGTACTCGCGCCAGGAACTGGCCGCGTGGGCGCCGCGCCTGAGATCGCTGGCCGCCGAGGCCGACACGACCCAGGTCTTCATGAACAACTGCTACTCGGACTACGCCCAGCGCAACGCCACCGAGCTGATCGAGCTGCTAGATGGCGTCGAAGGGGACTGAGGCCCACGTCTCGGTCATGATCGCGGCCAGTTTGTCGCCGGCCGGGTACTTCAGGTCGTCGATCGAGGCGATCTCCTGCCGCACGGTGCGCGAGTTGACGGCGACGGCCCCGGTGAAGTCGGGCAGCTCCGACGCCGGCACCGGGCGGATCGTCCACGGCACCCCCTGCATCGTCATGGCGATCTGCAGCAGCACCATCGTGACGCCCTTGAGCATCGGCGCCTGCGGCCACACCACCTCGTCGCCCTTGAGGAACGCCACGTTCCACGTCGTGCCCTCGCGCACCAGCCCGTCCGGGCCGACCGAGAGCGCGTCGTCGAACCCGGCCGCCACGGCCAGCCGCTGCGCCCGCCACTGGGCCATCGTGGCCGCGTGCTTGTGCTCGGGCCAGTCGCGCCGGTACGCCGGGTCGATGCGCACCCGGATCGGCGGCTGCGGCTCGTCGCTCCCCGGGTCGCCCACCGCCACCACCACGTCGGGCGGCCCGACGAGGTCGGCCCCGGGCACGTAGGAGACGCGGACCGAGGCGTCCGTCGCGCCGTCCAGCGCATGCAGGATGAGCTCACGCAGCCGGTGCTCGTCGTCGAGGCCGGGCCGCCACCCGAAGAACTCCTCGTTGCCGTCGGCCAGCCGGGCGAAATGCAGGGCCAGACCCCGTACGCCCCCCGCCCGCACCTGCATCGAGGTGAAGTGGCCGTAGTTGAGCGTGGCCATGCGGAGCGTGTCGGCGGTGTCCGGGGCCCGGCCGTTCAGTTCGAGGAAGCGCACGTCATCACCTTAAGGCCCCGCCTCACCGCCATAGCGGACATCGTGTCGGCATCGGTCACGGCCGCCCCGCCGGGATCGTTGTTGAAATACACGAAATTGTCCCGTACGGGGGGAAGCCGCTCCAGCCACGACGCGAGCGCGCCCCGCCCGTAGCGCGGCCACGGTTCGGCCCGCCCCTCGTGCAGGCGCAGATAGCCGAAATCGGCGGTCGTCCACAGCGGAGTGATCGGGCGGCCCTTCCGGTCGGCCCAGCACAGCGCCGCGTTGTGCCCTTCCAGCAGCCGGCGGCAGTCGTCGGTCCACCACGTGTCGTGCCGCGGCTCGACCGCCACCCGCGTCCCGGCCGGGATCAGCGACAGCGTCTCGTCCAGCGCGTCCAGGTCGGCCTTCATCGTGGGCGGCAGCTGCAGCAGTACCGGGCCGAGCTTGTCGCCCAGCGCACTCGCCCGCTCGAAGAACCGGGACACCGGCTCGGCCGGCTCGCGCAGCCGCTTGATGTGGGTCAGGTAGCGGCTCATCTTCACCGCGACGCAGAACCCATCCGGGGTGCGCTGACGCCACTGCTCGAACGTCGACCGCTCGGGCAGCCGGTAGAACGCGTTGTTGACCTCGACGGTGGGGAAGTGCCCGGCGAAGTGCTCCAGCCACAGCCGCTGCGGCAGCTTCGGCGGATAGAGCCGGCCCTTCCAGTCCCGGTACTGCCAGCCGGAGGTTCCGATCCACAGCATCCGGGCCGGATACCCCGGTCACAGGCCGGTTAGACCTGATGATCACGGGGTACCTCGCCGGTGCTGTCACGTCCACCGAACAAGGAGTTCCCATGGCACTGAACGACGACGACATCACTTCGGCCTCGGGCACCGGCGCGGGCGAGGGTCCGGCCGACGGTGGCGCGAACCCGGGCGGTCACGACGGCGGCGCGGACGGGTCGGCGGGCGAGGGTCCGGCCGACGGCGGCGCGAACCCGGACGGTCACGACGGCGGCGCGGACGGCAGCGCCGACGGCGAGGGCCCGGCCGACGGTGGCGCCAACCCCGGCGGTCACGACGGCGGCGCCGACGGCTCCGCGAACTGACAATGCCCGGAACCACGAACGACGCGCCGGGCGGCTCCCGCCCGGCGCTGTCGCGCGCCGTGGCCGTCGAGCCGGGCAAGTTCGCCGCCGCGTACTGGGGGCGGGCCCCGCTGCTCTCCCGGGCCGGTGAGCTGGCCGGGCCGGACGGCTTCGCCGACCTGCTCTCCCCGGCCGCGGTCGATGAACTCCTCAGCCGGCGCGGGCTGCGCACTCCCTTCCTGCGCGTCGCCCAGCAGGGCAAGGTGCTGCCGGCCGGCCGCTTCACCGGCGGCGGCGGGGCGGGCGCCGAGATCGGTGATCAGGTCGTCGACGACCAGGTGATGCGGATCTACGCGGAGGGCGCCACCCTTGTCCTCCAGGGCCTGCACCGCCTGTGGCCGCCGCTGATCGACTACAGCCGCCGCCTGGGCGCCGAGCTGCGCCGGCCGCTGCAGGTCAACGCCTATCTGACCCCGCCCGGCAGCCAGGGTTTCAGCACCCACTACGACACGCACGACGTGTTCGTGCTGCAGGTCGACGGGACCAAGCGCTGGCGGCTGCACGAGCCGGTGCTGGCCGACCCGCTGGAGAAGCAGGCCTGGGGCGGGCACGCCGACGAGGTGGCCGCGACCGCGCAGGGCGAACCCGCGATGGACATCGTGCTCTCCCCGGGTGACGCGCTCTACCTGCCGCGCGGCTGGCTGCACTCGGCCGAGGCGCTCGGTCACCGGTCGCTGCACCTGACCATCGGCGTACGGGCCCTCACCCGCTACGCCGTGGTCGAGGAGCTGCTGGCGCTGGCCGCCGCGGACGGGCGTTTGCGGGCCACCCTGCCGTACGGGGTGGATGTCGCCGACCCCGACGCGATCGAGCCTGAACTGACCGAGACCGTCGAAGCGCTGCGGGACTGGCTCACCGGTGTCGAACCGGCCGAGGTGGCCGCGCGGCTGCGGGCCCGGGACTGGCCCTCGGCCCGGCCCGAACCGGTCAGCCCGCTGGCCCAGCTGGACTTCGCAGCCGGGCTCGGCGCCGACGACCGGGTGCGGATGCGCGAAGGGCTGCGCTGGCAGCTCGCCGGCGACGGGCCCGAGCACGTGGTGCTGCGCCTGGTCGGGCGCACGATGCGGTTCCCGGCCTACTGCGCGCCGGCTCTGCGGGCAGCGTTCGGCCCCGACCCCGTACGGGTGGGGGATCTGCCCTTGGAGGACGACGCCGACAAGCTGGTGCTGGCCCGGCGGCTGCTCCACGAGGCCCTGGTCGTGCCCGCCTAGGTGGTGCGCAGCAGGGCCACCAGCACACCGGCCGTGACCAGGCCGGTGATCAGCACAGTGGCCACCGTCGCGGCGTCCAGTCCGGCCCCGCGGCGGTCGGCCACCCGCTTGGCCCCGACCACTGCCAGCACCGGGCAGGCCAGCAGCACGAGCAGCGCCACCACGGGCAACGCGTCCTTCCACGTGCCGTCCGTCGCGCCGCCGCCGTTCTCGCGCAGCACGTGGTTGCCGATCGCGCCGGCCACTCCGCCCAGGAACCCGAACACCGCGAACAGCATCTTGACGCCGCTGTTGATCGGGCGGGCCGGGGCCGAGTACTTCACCTTCGTGGCCACCTCGTCGAGGTAGTCGCCGGCCTCCCGATCGCTGCGCTGCCGGGGGATGGCGGCCGGGGGCACCGTACGCCCGTAGCGCTCCGCCACCGGCCCCACCTTGTGCACGTATTCCGACCACAAGCCCGCGGCCCGCGCGTCGACCTCCTCCAGGCGGCGCTGCGCGAACGACACGGCTTGCTTGGCCTCCGCGACGGCCTGCTCGGCGCCCTGCACGGCCTCGTCGGCCGCGGCCAGCCGGCCCTCGTGCCACTGCTCGGCCTCGGCCCGCAGCACGGCCGCCTCCTCGTCGAGCGTGGTCAACCGGCGCAGCACGCTGCGGTAGTCGGCGGTCTCGAAGTCGGCCGGCTGCAGTCCCCCCTGCGCGTGCGTCACGATCTGAGCCTCCTGGGCATGCCCTCCTGGCCCTCACGGGCGAGGCCGTCCGGATGTGCGGCTGCGTGAGGCTCGGTGCGGTCGGTCATGCTGGGCCTCCTGGGCATGCCCTCCTGGCCCTCACGGGCGAGGCCGTCCGCGCGTCCGGCTGCGTGAAGCTCGGTGCAGTCGGTCATGCTGAGCCCCCTGGGCATGCCCTCCTGGCCCTCACGGGCGAGGCCGTCCGCGCGTCCGGCTGCGTGAAGCTCGGTGCAGTCGGTCATGCTGGGCCTCCTGGGCATGCCCTCCTGGCCCTCACGGGCGAGGCCGTCCGCGCGTCCGGCTGCGTGAAGCTCGGTGCAGTCGGTCATGCCACACCGTACGGGATGATGACCTCCGCGCCGCGGTGCACCGAGCGGTCGAAATGCAGGGCGCGCCAAGGCCGGGGGTACCAGGCGGGGGCGCCGGTGCCCGGGTAGAACGGCGCGAGCTCGCTGCCGTGCACGTCGAGCGCGACCCAGGCGCCGATCGCGTCGGTACGTGAGCCGGGGCCGCCCAGCGCGTCACGCAGCAGGCCCGCCCCGCGCCACCAGCCCGCCACGTGGATGCGCCGCTCCGGGCCCTGCCGCAGGATCGTGCGCAGCTGCTCGGCCGCGCCCTTGCCGCCGGGCAGCGCGTCGGCCGCGTAGATGAACAGGAAGTGGTGCCGGTCGGCGGGCCAGGACGCCGCTGCCTCGGCCGCCGCCTCCTCCAGGATCCAGTCGGCGTTCTCCTGCTCGTACCACCCGCAGTCGGGCAGCGTCTCGCACAGCGCCTTGGCCGCCGGGCGGGCGTCCGGGTCGAGGCACAGGATCGAGAAGCGGGCGCTCTCCTTCGGGAACTGCGCGGCCAGCGACAGGGCGGCCGTGGCCAGCACCGCGCACGCCTCCTCCAGGCGGGTGCCGAGCACGGCCAGGTTGCGTCCGGGTGCGCGCCGCAACACCGTACGGGCGGATCGGGCCTCGACGTCGATCGTCTCGCCCAGCAGCACCACCGGCGCCGGGTTGGCCTCAGCCGGGCCCAGCCGCCGGAAGTCGGGGCTGTCGGCCAGCCGGGGCACCACGTCACCGTCGAACAGCCGCGGCGGGCCCAGGTCGGCCGGGCGGCGCCGCCACAGCCGGTGCTGCAGCGCGTTCCACCGTTCCCGGTCGCCCGCGGCGGGCACCCGCACGACCCGGTTGGCCTCGACCGCGCCCGAGTCGGCGTTGACCACCGCGTGGTAGCGGGGCAGCGACTCGGCCGCGGTGTTCTGCTCGGCCAGCACCCGCCGGGCCCGGGGCAGCGCGATGCGCAGCGAGAACTGCGCGACCAGCGCCGGCCGGCCCCACAGCGCCTCGATGCCGGACACGTCCTGGCTGGCCAGGATCAGGTGAATGCCCTGCGAGCGGCCGCGGCGGGCCAGGTCTTCGAGCAGGTCGACGGCCTCCTTCTCGACCGCGTCGCGCCCGGACAGCAGCACCTGGAACTCGTCGATCACGGCCACGATCCGCGGCCACGAACCCTGCGGATCCTCGGCCCGCAGCTCGGCCAGGTTGGTGACCTCGTGCCGTTTCGCCGCGTCGGCCCGCCGGCGCAGCTCGTCGCCCAGGAACCGCAGCAGGGCCAGCCCGAACTCGCGGTCGGTGTTGACGTTGACCCCGACCAGGCGCACGTGCGGCAGCCAGGTCTGGTCGCGCCGGCCCGGGGCGAACCGCGCGAACGACACGCCCTCCTTGAAGTCGAGCAGATAGAAGGCCAGCTCGGCGGGGGAGTAGCGGGCGGCCAGGGCGCCCATCCAGGCGTAGATCAGGTTGGTCTTGCCGGTGCCCGACGGGCCGGCGATCAGGGCGTGCGGCGGATAGTCGGACAGGGTCACCGGCACGGGCATGCCCTGCGGGCTGTCACCGAGCGGCGCGGTCAGCCCGGTGGCCGCGCTCTCCTGCCACTCCACCTGGGGCAACAGGCTGTCCAGGGCTACCGGTGCGGGGCCGGCCGCGACTGCCTCGGCGATCCGGCGGCACGTCGCCGCCACCACCGCCTGCGGCGGGCCGGGATCCAGCCGTACGGGCAGAGCGCCCGCGCTGCTCATCCGGGCGCGGTCGCCCGGCTGCGCGGTGATGAACTCGACGCCGTCGGTGGCCGCCACCGGCATGCCCTGGATGACCAGGTGCACGCCGCAGGCCGCCCCCGTGCGCAGCAGGCGCTGCAGCTGAGCCTGCTCGGCCCGGCTGAGCTCGCCCGCACCGAGCAGCACGGCGATCCGCCACGGCTCGGGCCGCCGGTGGGTGGCCGCGTTCAACTCGCGCAGCGACGTGTATTCGCCGGCCAGCACCGTCTCGTTGATCCGGCGCACCTGATCGGTCAGGTCGTCGAGCAGCGCGCCCAGCCCGCCCGGCCCGACGAAGGTGAGCACGTTGGCCGGTGCCAGCGGGGCAAACCGGGCCAGCCCGCCGCCCAGATGCTCGGGGTCGTAGCCGATCAGCTGCACCGCCCCCGGCGGCGCGGTGCCCAGCGCGCGCAGCAGCAGCCCGGCCACCACCTCGTCGCCCAGCGTGCGGTCGCCGCGCACCACGACGTGGCCGCGGTCGAGCAGGGGGACGAGCGCCGGCACGTCCTCCGGGTGCGGCAGCAGCAGCCGGCCGACGCGCAGCTCGGCGGCCCGGTCGAGCGGGGTCGCCTGCCAGTCGTCCCACGGGTCACCGGCGGCGCCGGGGGCGGCCCGGTCGGCGGCCGCGGCGGCCGCGCCCGCGTAGGCGGCCAGGTCGGTCTTGTGCTGATGGTCGATCTCGGCCATCCGGGTCTCCAGCGCCCCGGCCAGCTTGGCCCGCCGGGCCTGGGCCGCCTCGACCACCCGGCGGCGGCGTTCGACGGCCCGGCCGTATTCGTAGCGGGCGGCCTCGAGGGCGTTCGCGGCGGCGCCGAGCGCGTGCGACAGCCCGGCCCGGATGTCCATCACCTGCTGCGCGGTCGAGTCAGACATGGGTGCCCCGACCGGTGTCGGGAGTGGGCCGCGGCACGGGATCGGGGGCAGACGGGTCCAGCGAGCCGGCGTCGCGGCCCAGGCGGGCCAGCAGCACGCCGGTCAGCACGCCGGCCGTGACCGCGCTGTCGGCCGGGTGGTTGGGGGCCTTCGGCTGCCCGCTCGCAGGCACCCGGCAGATGCGTTCGATCAGCGTCTCCAGGACGGCCGGGGAGGTGCCCGGCAGCAGCGACTTGACCCGGCCCTCGGCGGCCGAGCGCAGCTTGGGCACATCCTCGGGGCGGGGCTCGTGGCCGAGTAGATCGCCGGCCAGGCGGTGCAGTACGGGGGAGCTGACCGCGGACAGGGCGAGCCCGGTCGAGGCGTTGACTCCGTGCAGGTCGCGCCCGAGGCGGGCGCGGTCGCCGGCCCGTACCCCGTTCGCCACTCGGCGCAGCAGCTCGGCCGTGTCCGTGCCCTCAGGCTTGTCCGGTTCATCGGGCGCGGGCTCGCCGGTCAGTTGAGTGACTCTCTTCTGCCACCAGGGGCCCAGCTGCTCGGTCTGCTCCCGGGCCTCCTCCGGCTGCCGGTCGGGCTTCTGCTCGAGGCCGGCCTTCCAGTCCCGGTCGGGTGGCGCGGCGCCCTCGCCTGCGAGGCCGATGCTCGCGAGGTAGCGCGCGATCGAATCCTGCGCGAGACGCAGCGCGGCCGCGGCCTGCTCGGCGTGCTCGGTCGCGTTGCCCAGCTGCGGCACCCCCATCGGGTCCTGCGACGTCTCCCGCACCCACGTCAACAGCTCCGTGGCGCTGCGCAGCTTCTCCAGCGCGACCGTGATCTGACCGGTGGGCAGCTCGTCCGAGGTCGCGCGGAGCCGGGCGCCGAGGTCCTGGATCAGAGACATCTCGTCAGAGGGTCGCCGTGTACTGCTGGGCCTGCTCGACCGCGACCAGCGTGGCGCCCAGGCACTCCTCGAGGGACTGATCGGCCTGTGACAGCTGGGCGTGCGCGGCGCCCACGGCGTCGTTGCCGCTGCCGTCGAGCGCGGCGGCCAGGCTCTGCTGGGCCTCACCGAGCTTCTCGCGGGCCGCCTGTATCGCCTGCTGGCCCTCGGTTACCTGCTGCAACGCAGCATCGACAGCCGCTTTGACCTCGGCGACACTGGCCACCCGTGGAGCCTCCTGCTGTACGGAACCCGACTGTCGAACCCAGACTACTGCCCTGTCCCTGGCCGCCGATGGGGGCCGCCCCTCGGAGCGTCCCTGTTGGACAGCCACTCCAGGGCTGGGATCCGGAGCTGCGAACCCGACCCTGAATGAACAGGAATGAATCCTGAGAGTGACAGTCCGGCGGCACCTGCGGGAAGAGTACGCCCGCCTTGCGAGCCCTCACATTCACCCCCGGGCGTGGATCTCACCACCCCCTGGTGATCTTTGGTGCGCCACCGCGAGCATCGCGACGATCGCCGGCACGGCCACCGCCGGGGCGAAGGCGAACCCCGCCCGCACGCCCATATCGGTCAGCGGCCCCGCCACCGCCGCCCCCAGCGCGCTGCCCACGCTGAACGCCGTCATGATCCAGGCGAACGCCTCCACTGCCGTGCCCGCCGGGGCCAGCCGGTCCGCGGCCAGGAACACGGCGGTCAGCACGGGCGGCAGCATCAGCCCGCTCAGGATCAGCAGCACGGTCATAGCCGCCGTGCCCGGGGCGATGAGCAACGGCAGATAGCCGACGGTGAAGATTGCGGTCAGCACGGGCAGGCGCCGGGGCCCGCCGGGCGTGACGCGCGTGTAGATCAGGCCGCCCACCAAGGCGCCCCCGGCCTGCGCGGCCAGCAGCCAGCCGCTCAGCGACCGGTCGCCCGCGGCCTCGGCGTAGCCGGTGAGCACGACCGGGATGCTGCCCACCGCCGCGCCCACGAACGCCACCCCGCCGACCATGGTGGCCAGCCGTCCCGACCGCAACGGGCCCGCCCAGTGGCGCCGAGCCGGAGTTCCCCGCCATTCCCGTACGGCCGGGGCGCGCACGAAAGCGACCACGCCGATCAGTTGGAGCAGGGCCGCGGCGTACAGGCCCGCGGCGGTCCCGCCGACGGCCACGGCCCCGAGGGTGACGAGCGGCCCGGCCACGAAGATGACCTCCTGCACGGCGATGTCGAGCGCGTACGCGGCGTGGACCGTGTTCGGCGGGACCAGCGCGGGCCAGAGGGCGCGCAGGCACGCCTCCATCGGCGGGGTGCCCAGCCCGGCCAGCGCGGCCCCGGCGGCGATCACGAGCGGGCGGCCGGGCGCGGAAGCGGCGATCAGGTAGCCGGCCGTGGAGAGGGCGGCCGAGCCGTACAGGACGGGTGGCTGACGCCGGCGGTCTACGGCGCGGGCCAGCACGGGGGCGCCGACGGCCATGCCCGCGGTGAAGACGGCGACCAGCGCGCCCGCGACGGCCAGGCTGAGCGAATCGCGGGCGAACAGCAGCAGGGCCAAGGGTGAGGCGGCCAGGGGGAGGCGGCCGACCTGACTGGCGGTGAGGACCAGGGGGACGTACGGGCGGCGCAGGACTGCGCGGGCGCCGATGCGCTCGGCGGGTGGCGTGGACATGAGCGGACTCCGTTTTCCGACTGTGCGACAAACGGCGAACCCGGGCCCTGTGGACAACCCGTTCCCGATCACTGCGAGGGCGTGGCGCCGGGCCCGCTGCCCCTGGTGGCGGGGTTCGGGCTGGCGCCAACAGCAAGATCGCGCGCATGGGCAGGATCGGGCCGGCGGCAGGATCGCGCGGGGCAGGGTATTGGCTCGCGCGGAGGCGCTGGGCCTCACCAGGAGTTGTCAGCCGTGCTGGAGGGCCCACGGGGGCCAGAGCGGCGGGGGCGTCCAGAGCGGCATCGTGCGGCCCGATGCCGAGGGCGCGAAGTCGCGGCGCTCGTGGTCGTTGCCGTAGAGGGGCAGCGAGGGCGTGATCCAGTCCGGAGCGGGGGCCCAGAATCCTGCGATCACGCTCACAGCTTAGCGGCGCGGGACGCTGGAGGGACCCCGCACTTCGGCCCCGTGCGCCGTGACGCGGTCGCGCAGGCCGCGGTCGGCGGTGATCACCACGACGCGCCGCGGGCCGGCCTCGGCCCGGACGAGATCGGCGATGGTGTCGTCGCCCGAGCCGCTCGCCCGCACCACGTCGACGCCCTGCTCGGAGGCGGGGATGTCGCGCGCCTGACCCTCCACGACCAGCGCCACCGCCACCGGGCCGGGCAGGCCGGGCAGCCCGGCCGCCAGCACCGGGACGAGCGCATCGCGCAGCCGGACGGCCGCACCGGCGCGGTCGCGCCACCACCCATCGGGTACGGAACCGACGACGTTGGCCCCGTCGACGATCACGAGAGGTACGGTCATGAAGTTGAGCCTACCCGAGTCAACTTTCTTCGAGAACGGGGAATGGTTGGGCGGGGCACAGCGCTGATACGGGGCGTGCGCGGTGGGTATGCCCGCCGGCACGACGGACACGTAAAGAAGAGAGAAGACGTATGAGCATCGGACCGATCGGACCGACTGGTCCCGGCCAGTGGGACGACTTCTTCGCGCGTTTCTTCGGTGCGGCGGACCCGCGCCGTTCGGCGCGCATCGATATCACCAAGTACATGAGCGGCGACGCGCGTGAGGTGCTCTCCGCCTCCGCCCGCCGCGCGGCCGAGCTCGCCGATCCGGACCGTCCGGTCGCCGACCTGGACACCGACCACCTGCTGTGGGCGGTCCTGCAGCAGGAATCGATGAAGCAGACCGTGCGCCGTGCGGGCGCCGACCCCGAGTCGCTGTTGTCCGCGCTGGGCCGTCCGGCCGGTGTGCGCGAGGAGCTGCCGGCCCAGGTCGCGCTGACCCCCGCCGCGAAGCGCGCGCTGCTGGACAGCCTGCAGATCTCGCGGGCGCTCGGCTCCTCCTACGTGGGTCCCGAGCACATCCTGATGGCGCTGGGCCTCAACCCCGACTCGGCGGCGGGCCGGCTGCTCGCCGGCAAGCTCGACGCGCAGGCCCTGCAGCAGCAGGGCAACGTCGAGCCCAAGCCGAGCCCGGGCCGGGGCGGCACCCCGAGCAACCCCAACACCCCCACGATCGAGCAGTTCGGTGTGGACCTGACCGAGATGGCCCGCCGGGGCGAGATCGACCCGGTGATCGGCCGCGCCGACGAGATCGAGCAGGCCGTCGAGATCCTCTCCCGGCGCACCAAGAACAACCCGGTGCTGATCGGTGAGGCAGGCGTCGGCAAGACCGCGATCGTCGAGGGCCTGGCTCAGCGGATCGTGGACGGCGACGTGCCGCTGACCCTGGAGAACAAGCGGGTCATCCAGCTCGACCTGGCCGGCCTGGTCGCGGGCACGCGCTACCGCGGTGACTTCGAGGAGCGCCTGCGCAAGGTCATCGACGAGATCCAGAGCGAGGGCGACAACCTGATCGTCTTCCTCGACGAGATCCACACCCTGGTCGGCGCCGGTGGTGGCGGCGACGGGGGCGGCATGGACGCGAGCAACATGCTCAAGCCGGCCCTGGCCCGCGGGCAGCTGCGAGTGGTCGGCGCGACCACGCTCGACGAGTACCGCAAGCACATCGAGAAGGACGCGGCTCTGGCCCGGCGGTTCCAGCCGGTGCTGGTGGGTGAGCCGTCGGTGGAGGACACCGTGGCGATCCTGCGCGGGCTGCGCGACAACTACGAGGCGCACCACCAGGTGCGGATCACCGACGAGGCGCTCGACGCCGCGGCGGAGCTGTCCGACCGTTACATCACCGACCGGTTCCTGCCCGACAAGGCGATCGACCTGATCGACCAGGCCGGTGCGCGCGTGCGGCTGCGGGTCAAGACCCCGGACGCGGGCGTACGGGAGCGGGAGCGCCGCCTCGACGAGCTGTCCCGCGACCGCGACCAGGCCGTGGCGGCGGAGAACTACGAGAAGGCCCTGGCCCTGCGCGACGAGATCAACGCCTTGAAGCAGGGGCTGGAGTCGGGCGACGAGGGTTCCTCGAAGATTCCGCAGGTCACCGAGGCCGACATCGCCGAGGTCGTGTCGCGGGCCACCGGCATCCCGGTCGCGCAGCTCACCGAGGAGGAGCGGGAGCGCCTGCTGCGCCTCGAGGGGCACCTGCACGAGCGTGTGATCGGCCAGGACGACGCGGTCGTGGCGGTGGCCGAGGCGGTCCGCCGTTCGCGGGCCGGGCTGGGCGACCCGGACCGGCCGGTGGGCAGCTTCCTGTTCCTCGGCCCGACCGGTGTCGGCAAGACCGAGCTGGCCCGTTCGCTGGCCGATGCGCTGTTCGGCGACTCGGACCGGATGATCCGGCTCGACATGAGCGAGTTCCAGGAGCGCCACACCGTGTCGCGGCTGGTCGGGGCGCCTCCCGGCTACGTCGGCTACGACGAGGCGGGGCAGCTGACCGAGGCGGTGCGCCGCCGCCCGTACAGCGTGGTCCTGCTGGACGAGATCGAGAAGGCCCACCCGGACGTGTTCAACATCCTGCTGCAGGTGCTCGACGACGGGCGCCTGACCGACAGCCAGGGCCGCACGGTGAGCTTCAAGAACACCGTGCTGATCATGACCAGCAACCTGGGCTCCGACCTGATCAGCGGCACCCGCCGCAGCGTCGGGTTCGGGGCGGCCGGCGGCGCCTCGCCCGACGAGGAGCTGCGTGACCGGCTCGACCGGCGGCTCAAGGAGCAGCTGCGGCCCGAGTTCATCAACCGGATCGATGAGATCATCATCTTCCGGCAGCTGGAGCAGGAGCAGGTGCGGCAGATCACCGAGCTGATGCTGGGCGAGACGCGGCGCCGGCTGCACAACCAAGACGTCACCCTGAAGATCACCACCGCGGCGGTCGACTGGCTGGCCGAGAAGGGCTTCCAGCCCGAGTTCGGCGCCCGCCCGCTGCGCCGGGTGATCCAGCGCGAGCTGGACAACCGGCTGTCGACCATGCTGCTGGCGGCCGACCTGGCCCCCGGTCAGACGGTCAAGGTGGACGTGGCCGACGGGGCGCTGACCCTGACGGCCGACTCGCCCGCCAAGGTCTGATCACCACGAGGAAGGGCCCGGCATCACGCCGGGCCCTTCCTCACTTCTCAGCGGCGGCCGCGAGGCTGCCGACCACACCGAGCTGCGGGTAGTCGGCCATCCAGTCGACGAAGTCGGGGTTGCGCTCCACGACCTCCTGATACGCCTCCTGGGCCATCTCCATCAGCTTGCCCGAGCTGTTGGCGGCCTGCGAATCCGGATGCCAGCCCAGCACGAGCCGCCACCGCAGCGGGGCCCCGCGCAGCGGCCGCGACGTCAGCCCGGCCGGTGGGCGGAACGTGCCCTGGCAGAGCGCGAGCGCCAAGCCCGACTCGACCATGTCGATGCATCCGCGGACGTCGCTCTCGAGCATGCGTCGCGGGGTGAAACCGGCCCGGGCGCAGGCGGCCGCGAAACAGTCGCCGAAGCAGCCGTCACCGGTGGCCGCCACCCACGACTCCGAGGCCAGCTCGGCCAGGTCGACATCGGCGTTCTTGCTGCCCGGATGGTCCTCGGGCATCAGCGCGCAGATGCCGTCGATGGCGATCGTCTGCCACACCAGCCCGTAGTCGGCCGACGGGAAGGCGTCGCCGCACACCCCGACCTGGGCGTAGTCGAGCTTGCCGGCCAGCACCATGTTGGCCAGGTCGTCCGTGTAGTAGGAGGCGTGCGTGGTGATCTGGGCGTCGGGCTGGGCCTGGGCGAGCCGGGACACCATGCCGCCGATGATCGGGCCGCCCAGGGCTCCGATCCGATAGCGGCTCATCGTGTCGAGGCCGCTCGCGCCGGCCAATCGGGCCGCCTCGTCCTGCAGGCCTTTCATGGCCGGCAGCAGCACCCGGGCCCGGGCGAGCACCAGCTCGCCGAGCGCCGTGGGCCGGGCGCCGCGACGGTCCCGCTCGAACAGCGGGCCGCCCAGGGTGCGTTCGATGCGCTGCAGCTGCGCGGTCAGGGCCGGCTGGGCCAGCCCCAGTTGCGAGGCCGCCTTGGTCACGCTGCCTGTCTCCGCGATGGCGCAGACCACCTTGAGATGCCGCAGCTCCAGGTTCATAACGTGACGTTAGGACCAACAAGACATCGAAGGCTAGACCTATAGACGGATGAAAGATCCCCCACATGTGACAAATCGGTTAACGAATCCGGTGATTTACCTACAAATCCTTGGCGTACGTCGTGCGGCCGGTGACAGCATCGCGCAGTTTGTCCACGACGGCGACGGCCGGGTCGACGACCTTGTTCCAGGGCGGCGTCGAAGGTGTGCCCGGGTGGGGACGGGTCGGCGCGGCCTCCTCGGCGGTCTCGAACCGGTTGCCGACCCGGATCAGATCCTCGATCGGCACCATCTGCACAAGAACGGGCAGCAACTCCTCGGCGTCGGCGTCCACGTGCCGCCGTACGGCATCGGAAACGTTTTTGATCGTCTCGGGGGAGCGGCTCTTCTGCAGTTGTTGCAAAGTGACCAACAGCTGGCGGTCCTCGGCCAGCTCGCGCGCGGCCAGCTCCTCGCCGCCCGGCACCGTCCGGCGTACGGCGGGGTAAAGGTATTGCTCCTCGGCGCTCAGATGCCGTGACAGCTCGGCGATCACGACCCCGGCCAGGCGTTTGTCCTCGGGGTCGGCGGTGAGCCGGTCACACAGCTCGAGCAGCTCGCGGTGCTCCTCGGTGACCACGTCAACGACATTGCGCCCGGTGGTCTCGCCACCCACGGGCGGCAGCGGGGGAAGATTCAAGGAAGACACGGGTCGGCCTTTACCCCGGGCGGTAGCTGTCACAAACCCCTGGTAAGAAGGGCAGATGGAGACCACCCCCGCCGACGAGGTCGTGGGCATCTGCCGCGACCTGCTGCGCATCGACACCACCAACACCGGCGACCCGCGGACCACCGTGGGTGAACGCGTCGCGGCGGAATACGTCGCGGAGAAGCTGAGCGACGCCGGCATCGAGGTCGAGCTGCACGAGTCGGCCCCCACCCGGGCCAACCTGGTCGCCCGCATCCCCGGCGCCGACCGCAGCCGCGGGGCCCTGCTCGTGCACGGCCACCTCGACGTCGTGCCGGCCGACGCGAGCGAATGGTCGGTCGACCCCTTCTCGGGCGAGGAGAAGGACGGCTACCTCTGGGGCCGCGGCGCGATCGACATGAAGGACTTCGACGCGATGATGCTCGCCGTGGTCCGCGACTGGTCCCGCACGGGTTACGTGCCCCCGCGCGACATCGTGCTCGCCTACACGGCCGACGAAGAGGCCGGCATGCAGTACGGCTCGCAGTGGCTGGTGGAGAACCACCGCGACAAGTTCGACGGCTGCACCGAGGCGATCGGTGAGGTCGGTGGCTACTCCTACACGGTGAACGACGACCTGCGCCTCTACCTCGTGCAAACCGCCGAGAAGGGCCTGGACTGGCTGCGCGTGCACGCCACCGGCCGCCCCGGGCACGGCTCCTTCATCCACGACGACAACGCGGTCACCACCCTGGCCGAGGCCGTCGCGCGGGTCGGCCGGCACCGCTTCCCGACCGTGGTCACCCCGACCGTACGGGCGTTCCTCGAGCAGGTGGGGGACGCGCTGCAGATCGACATCGACCCGGAGAACCCGGAAGTGGCGATCGCCAAGCTGGGCCCGATCGCCAACCTGATCGGCGCCACGATCCGCAACACCGCCAACCCCACCCGTCTCGAAGCCGGCTACAAGGACAACGTGATCCCGGGCCGGGCCTCGGCGACCATCGACTGCCGCACTCTTCCGGGTGAGGCCGACCGGTTCCTGGCCGAGCTCAAGGAGCTGATCGGGCCCGACGTCGAGATCGAGCACGTGCACCAGCAGCCGGCTGTGGAGACCGAGTTCGGTGGCGAGCTCGTCGACGCGATGGGGGCCGCGCTGCGCGCCGAGGATCCGGGTGCGCGTACTGTGCCGTACCTGATGTCCGGGGGCACCGACGCGAAGGCCTTCTCGACGCTCGGCATCCGTTGCTTCGGGTTCGCCCCGCTGCGGCTTCCGGCCGACCTGAACTTCGCCTCGTTGTTCCACGGCATCGACGAGCGCGTCCCGGTGGAGGGACTAAAGTTCGGCGTGCGTGTGCTCGACCGTCTGCTCCGGAACAGCTGACCTGCGGAAGGACCCAAACCGATGACCGACCAGAACGCGGAACTCGACGCCGCCCTCGAGCGAGTGATCGAGGCCTCCCGGGCGCATCTCGCGGCGGTCAAGGCGGCCGAGGGCCGTGTCGACGACGACGGCGTGTGGCAGGCCTACGTCGACTTGAACAACGCCTCTTTCGCGTACGACGAGAAGCTGCTCGACGCGTACGGGGAAGTCACGCCGTGGGACGTCGAGTCGATCGACCCCAACGAGGCCGACCAGCGCTTCGGCCTGGGCGTCGACGGCTTCGCGGCCGGTGACGGCGCCGACCCCTACCCGCAGGTGCTCTCGGTGCGCCAGCGCCGCGACTACCGGGTGCCCAGCGTGTCGGCCCTGCTGCGCCGGGCCGAGGACGCCCGCCGCCAGTCGGTGCCGGAGGACGAGGACGCGGGCCCGGTCGAGAGCGTCGGCGAGGCCGTGCTCGAGCTGCTGCAGGCGGGCGACGGGTCGCTCTCCTCGCTCGACGTGCCCGAACTGGAGCCGCTCGACGGCCTGCTCACCGTCAGCGAGATCGCCACGCCGCTCGACCTCGACGAGTTCGAGGACTCCGACGGCGACGGCCCGTTCGCGCCCAAGGAGGGCGACCTGCTGGTGGGCCGGCTCGACGAGCACCCGTTCCTGCCCGACGAGGACGAGCACGATCACGACCACGCCGGTCACCAGCACTGAGTCTCTTCATCTGTGACCGAAGAAGGCCCGTCCACCTGGACGGGCCTTCTTCAGTAGCTCAGCCCCGGCTGCGGGCTGGGCTGGATGCGCCGGCGGAGCATCACCTTGCGGCTGCCGTCGGCGAAGAGCTGCACCCGGGCTAGCTCCCACCCCGAGAACTCCGCCTGAATGGCGAGTCTCGCCGCCGCGGTCAACCGATCGACATTCGAGGGCAACCGCAGCGGCGCGTATTCGTAGTCCATGCAAGCTAGAGTGCACCGCTTCGAGGCACCCGACAAGCATTGACGCCGGGTGCGCGGCCGCTGCGGTGACGATCACAGAACGGTGCCCGTCCGCCCGGCCGTCCGGGCCGGAACAGCTCAGTCCTCGCCGTCCGGGTAGCCGACCCCTTCGCGCTCGGGATAGCCGACGTCGATCGCCGACACGTCGTCCAGCGCGTGCGCGATCTCGATCGGCAGCACCAGCTCCTCGCTGAGCAGCGCGCCCTGCAGCTGCCCGGCCGTGCGGGCCCCCAGGATCGGGGCGGCCACGCCGGGGCGGTCGCGGATCCAGGCCAGCGCGACCTCGACCGGGGTCACGCCCAGCCCGGCCGAGGCGGTGACGACCGCTTGCACGATGCTGGAGCTGCGCGGCTCCAGGTAGGTCTGCACGAACGGGGCCAGATGCTCGGTGGCGGCCCGCGAGTCGAGCGGGCGGCCGTTGCGGTATTTGCCGGTGAGCACGCCCCGGCCCAGCGGCGACCAGGCCAGCACCCCGAAGCCCAGGGCCTGCGAGGCGGGCATCAACTCGCGCTCGATGCCCCGTTCGAGCAGCGAATACTCCATCTGGGCGGCCACGATCGGGGCCCGGCCCGGGTAGGCCGACTGCCAGGTCGCGGCGCGTGCCGCCTGCCAGGCCGCGAAGTTCGAGACGCCCACGTAACGCACGCGGCCGCTGTTCACGGCGTGGTCGAGGGCGGCCAGGGTCTCCTCCAGCGGGGTCTGCGGGTCGTTGCCGTGCACCTGCCACAGGTCGACGTAGTCGGTACCGAGCCGCCGCAGCGACGCGTCGAGCGAGCGCAGCAGGTTGCCGCGGGAGCCGTCGCGGCGGCGGTAACCGTGCGGGGTCAGACCGGCCTTGGTGGCGATCACCACCTCGTCGCGCGGCACGAGATGGTCGAGCAGTGAGCCGATCACCGACTCCGCGTCGCCGTCGCCGTACACGTCGGCCGTGTCGAGGAGCGTGCCACCGGCCTCGAGGAAGAGCTTGAGCTGCGCCGCCGCGTCGTCCGGGTCGGTGTCGCGGCCCCAGGTCATGGTGCCCAGAGCGAGCCGGGAGACCGCCAGCCCGCTTCGGCCTAGCGGTCGTTGCAGCATGAGTGAACCTTATTCAGAGTCTGTCAATAGCGAAATGCCGCTGCCCACGTCAACCCCGTCGGTTACCTGACCGAGATCACCTGGCGGAGGTCAGTAGGCTTCGGGGGACGTCGTCGTCAGTGGGAGGCAGATCGTGCGGCTCGGACTCAACCTGGGTTATCAGGCGGCGTGGACCACGCCCGCCGATCACTTGGCGATGGCGCAGGAGGCCGACCGGCTCGGCTACGCGGTGGTGTGGTCGGCCGAGGCGTACGGGTCCGACACGGTCAGCATGCTGGCCTGGATCGCCGGCCAGACGCAGCAGATCGACCTGGGCGCGGCGGTCATGCAGATCCCCGCCCGCACGCCCGCGATGACGGCCATGACCGCGGCCACGATCGACACGCTGTCCGGCGGCCGGTTCCGGCTGGGCCTGGGCGTCTCCGGCCCGCAGGTCTCCGAGGGGTGGCACGGCGTCCGTTTCGCCAAACCCCTTTCCCGTACGAGGGAGTACGTGGAGATCGTCAAGATGGCGATCGCCCGGCAACCCGTGTCCTATCAGGGCGAGCACCACACGTTGCCCCTGCCCGGCGGTCCCGGCAAGGCGTTGCGGCTCGGTTTCCGTCCGCCCCGCGAGGCCGTCCCGATCTACCTGGCCGCCGTCGGCCCCAAGAATCTGGAGCTCGCCGGTGAGATCGCCGACGGGTGGCTGGCGATCTTCTTCGCGCCCGACGCGGCGGGGGAGTATCTGCAGCACATCGAGCGGGGCCGGGCCAAGAAGGGCCTCGGGCTGACCGGCTTCGACGTGGCACCCAGCGTGCCGGTCGTGGTGGGCGACAACGTGGCCTGGTGCGCCGACGTCATCCGGCCCTACGCGTCGCTCTACGTCGGCGGCATGGGCAGCCGCGAACAGAACTTCTACAACCAGCTCGCCGTACGCATGGGTTACGCCGACGCCGCGGCCAAGGTGCAGGATCTCTACCTCAGTGGTCAGAAGGCGGAGGCGGCCGAGGCCGTGCCGCAGGAGTTCATCGAGCGCACCTCGCTGCTGGGCAACAAGATCCAGATCAAGGAACGGATCAAGCAGTACGCCGCGGCGGGCGTGGGCACGCTCTCGATCAGCCCGTACGTCGGCGACCTGAAGAGCGGCCTCGACTCGCTGCGGATCGTTGCCGAGGCGTTCGACGAGTCCGGCGTGGCCGAGTAGTGGCCACCGTTCTGCTGCTCCGGCACGGGCGCACCACGGCCAACGCCACCGGCGAGCTGGCCGGCCGTCGCCCCGTGGAGCTCGACGACACCGGGCGTGCCCAGGCCACGCGGGCCGGCGAGCGGTTGCGCCCGCTGCCGCTGACCGCCGTGGTGACCAGCCCGCTGATCCGTTGCCGCACGACCGTCGAGCTGGCCCTGCCCGCGGCCGAGCCGGTGATCGACGAGGGCCTGACCGAGTGCGGTTACGGCGACTGGGAGGGCCGGCCGCTCAAGGAACTGGCCAAGGAGCCGTTGTGGCCGGTCGTGCAGCAGCACCCGAGCGCGGCGGTCTTCCCCGGCGGCGAGGCCATGGCGGCCATGTCGGCCCGCGCGGTGGCCACGATCCGCCGCTGGGACGCGCGGATCACGGAGTCGCACGGCCCCGACGCGCTCTGGCTGGCCTGCAGCCACGGCGATGTGATCAAGGCCATCGTGGCCGACGCGATGGGTCTGCACCTCGACCAGTTCCAGCGCATCGTGGCCGACCCGGCCTCGATCAGCGTGATCCGCTACACGCCGACCCGGCCCTTCCTCGTACGGCTGAACGACACGTCCGACCTGGCGTCGCTGATCCCGCCCCCGTCGCAGGACGGCGCCCGCTCCGACGCGGCCGTCGGCGGGGGTGCCGGAGCCGGGGCCTGACTTCCCTCTGTGACTGGTGAGTCACCGCATGTGGATGGGTGTTGCGCCCTCGGCGAACCCGGGCCGATCGGGATGCGCGGGGTGGTCCGGTCGTGGATAGGGTTGTCGGCATGACCCACCAGGTGCACTCGTTCGAGCCGCCGGAGCGGTTCGTCGCCGGGACGGTGGGCGAGCCCGGCGACCGGACGTTCTTCCTCCAGGCGCGTGGCGGCGGCCGGGTCGTCAGCGTCGCGCTGGAGAAGGTCCAGGTGTCGCTGCTCGCCGAGAAGCTCGAGGAGCTGCTGACCGAGGCCAACAAGCGCTTCGGCGTCTCCCTGCCCGAGCTGCCGGTGCTGGCCACGCACGACAACGAGCCGCTCGACACCCCCGTCGACGAGGAGTTCCGGGTCGGCACGCTGGGCCTGGCCTTCGACGTCGACACGAGCACCGTGGTCATCGAGGCGATCGAGGCCGGCGAGACCGAGGTCGAGATCGAGCTGGGCGACGACGAGCCCACCGTCACCGACGAGGACGACGACGAGGACGACGAGCCCGACGACGACCTCGACCGCCTCCGGGTGCGGCTGACCCCCGAGGCGACCCGCGCGTTCATCGACCGCGCGCGCCGTGTGGTGGCCGCCGGCCGGCCGCCCTGCCCGCTCTGCGGCCAGCCGCTCGACCCGGCCGGTCACCTCTGCCCCCGGCACAACGGCTACCACCGGTGACCACCGAGCCCGCCGCCGCGCTGGCCGAGGCCGACGCCCTCGTCCTGCTGCAACGGGGCCGGCTCGAGATCGAGGGCAGGCTGGTCGACGCCTCCAACACCACGCTGCGGGCCGAGATCACCCTCGACGGGCTGACCCGCCGCTGCGTCTACAAGCCGGTGCAGGGTGAACGCCCGCTGTGGGACTTCCCGGACGGCACGCTGGCCGGCCGCGAGGTCTCGGCCTACCTGGTCTCCCAGGCCACCGGGTGGGATCTGGTGCCGCCCACGATCCTGCGGGACGGCCCGCTCGGCTCGGGCGCCCTGCAGCTCTGGATCGACGAGCCGGAGACGGCCGAGTCGCTGATCGGCTTCGTCCCGGCGTGGGACGTGCCCGAGGGGTGGCTGCCGGTGGCCAACGCCCGCGACGAGGACGGCGACGCGTACGCGCTGGCCCACGCCGACGACCCCCGGCTGGCCCGGCTGGCCGTCTTCGACGCGGTCATCAACAACGCCGACCGCAAGGGCGGCCACGTGCTCTACCCGGCGACGGGTTCGATCCACGGGGTCGACCACGGCGTCAGCTTCCACGTGGAGAACAAACTGCGTACGGTGCTCTGGGGCTGGACCGGTCAGCAGCTGATCCCGGAGGCCTCCGACGTGCTCAACGGCCTGCTCAGCCGGCTCGACGGCCCGCTCGGCGCCGCCCTTGAGGAACACCTCACGATCACCGAGGTGCAGCACGTGCGCAAACGGACCCGGCGCCTGCTGCGGGGCGGCCGCTTCCCGAACCCGCCCGAGGACTGGCCCGCCATTCCCTGGCCGCCGGTCTGACTGTCGTTTTAGCCACGCTCTCGGGCGTGTCTCAGGTGCCCTGGCTAGGCTCCTGACCATGGATACCTGGACCGGGCACGACGTGCCGACCCTGCCGGGCGAGGCGCCGTCGCCGCGCCTTTACGACTCGGCCCGCCGCGAGGTCGCCGCCACAGCCCCCGGTTCCACCGCCACGATGTACGTCTGCGGCATCACGCCGTACGACGCGACCCACCTCGGGCACGCCGCCACCATGATCACGTTCGATCTGGTCAACCGGCTCTGGCGCGACGCCGGCCACGACGTCAACTACGTGCAGAACGTGACCGACATCGACGACCCGCTGCTCGAACGGGCCGAGCGCGACGGGGAGGACTGGATCGTCCTCGGCATGCGCGAGACGGCCCTGTTCCGCGAGGACATGGAGGCGTTGCGGATCATCCCGCCGGCGCATTACGTGGGCGCGGTCGAGTCCATCCCGGCGATCGTCGAGCACGTGCTCGAGCTGCTGGCCTCCGGCGCGGCGTACACGCTCGCCGACGGCACCGGCGACGTCTACTACTCGATTGCCGCGGCCCCCCGCTTCGGCTACGAGTCCAACCTGTCCCGCGACGAGATGCGGGTGCTCTCGGCCGAGCGGGGCGGAGACCCCGACCGCGAGGGCAAGCGCGACCCGCTCGACCCGCTGCTGTGGCGCGGCGCCCGCGACGGCGAGCCCGCGTGGGAGGGCGGCGACCTCGGCCCCGGCCGCCCCGGCTGGCACATCGAGTGCACGACGATCGCCCTGGGCCGGCTGGGCGACACGATCGACGTGCAGGGCGGGGGCAGCGACCTGCTCTACCCGCACCACGAATGCTCGGCCGCGCACGCCGAGACGCTGACCGGGCAGGCGCCGTTCGCCGCGCACTACGTGCACGCGGGCATGATCGGGCTCGAGGGCGAGAAGATGTCGAAGTCCAAGGGCAACCTGGTCTTCGTGTCGCGGCTGCGCGCCGACGGGGTCGACCCGATGGCCGTGCGGCTGGGACTGCTCTCGGGCCACTACCGCAGCGACCGCGAGTGGACCGACGACGTGCTCAAGACGGGGGAGGAGCGGCTCGCACGCTGGCGTTCGGCCGCCGCCGCCCCGGCCGGTCCGTCGGGGGACGGGCTGCTCTCCGCCGTACGGGAGGCTCTGCACAACGACCTGGACTCGCCGGCGGCGCTGGCTGTGGTGGACGCGTGGGCCGAGGCCGCCCTCACGAATGTGGGAGAGGACGATCAGGCGCCCGCGCTGATGGCCCGTACGGTCGACGCCCTGCTCGGAATCCGCCTCTGAGCAGACTTCTGAGCGGACTTCTGCCACGGGCGACCCTAATGGTCCGTGCCGCGTTACGGACGGGTTTTCGAGTTTACGACCGAATTGGTCGTACTTGCTGCAAAACCGGCACATTTCCCGGACGAAAGGACGAGACTTTCGGTCGTCCTACTTTCGTCCGAAAGGAACCATCATGCGTCGTCCGGTCATGTACCTCGCCGGTCTGCTCCTGGCCTCCGGTGCGAGCCTCGCCCTCGCGGGTCCCGCCCAGGCTGCCGTCTCCCACGACAGCGGCGCGTCGAAGTCCTCGCACTACTGGTGCGACGAGGACGACTACTACGGCTACAGCCACCACCACCGTCGCCACCACCACCGTCACGGTGGCGGCTACGACTTCTGGGACGGCGACCGCTACAGCTACACCGTGAACAACGGCTTCTTCAACGGCAACCGGATCGGCATCGACATCTTCTGAGTGTCGTAACGCGAAAGGGCTGTCCCCAGCCCGGAACGACCCGAGGGAGCCGCCGGCCCCTCGGGTCTTTGCATCTCTGCTTCCCTACGCCAGGGCCAACCCCGGATCGGTGTCCGGGGTCTGCGGTGCCGGGGCCGGGATCTTGTATTCCTCGGTCAGCGTCGTCATCGGGCCCGGCCACGTCGCCTGGGCCACCTCGATCGGCTTGCGCGACTCGTCGAACGCCACATGCAGCAGGTGCAGCACCGGGGTGTCCGGGCGGATCTGCAACACCTCGGCCTCGTCGCGGCTCGGCTGCCGGGCGGTGACCGTGTCGGTGGCCGAGGCGTAACGCTTGCCCAGCACCTCCTCGGCCTCCTGATAGAGCGGCCGGCCGAACGCCTCGGCCCGCTCCAGCGACGTGCCGCTCACATCGGTCACCCGGAACCACGAGGCGCCGATCTCCACCGTGGCGTCGTCGGTCTTCACCAGATGCCGCCGGGCCAGCATCTCCGTGCCGTCACGAACCCCGAACGCGTCGGCCACCTCCGGCGGGGCGGGCTCACGACGGACGGAAACCAGCTGCTGCCGATAGCGGGCGGCAAGATCGGCGTGGTAGCCCCGGTGCGCGCCGTAACGCCCCCGCGACAACCGATTCAGGCGGCGGCGGGTGCCCCGGACGTACGTGCCGGAACCGGGCTTGGTGATCAGGATGCCCTCGACCCGCAACTGATCGACGGTGCGCTGGACGGTTTGCTTGGCGACCCCGAACATCTCAGCCATCGCGGGGATCGAGGGGAGGCGCTCACCGGGCTGCCAGTCACCGCGCCGGATACGTTCACGCAGCTGGGTGGCAATTTGGCGGTGCGGGAACTCCGCGGCTCCGGGGTTGATCGTCATTGCCGGCCTCCTTGCCGATGCCTTCGTCCTGCCTGTCGATCGCGCCTGCGCTAGCGGCTCGTCGATCGTTCGTGCCAGTGTCTGACGCACTGCCCGTGTCCGGTCTCTCCGTGCCGTGCGTCGCCCAGGCTTCTGCTGTCACCGCACCACTCGTCCCGCGCCGCCGTTCCCGCCTGCCCCGCCTGCCCCCCAAGGCTCGCCCCGCCAAGGTTCGCCCGGCCAAGGTTCGCCCGGCCAAGGTTCGCCCGGCCAAGGTTCGCCCGGCCAAGGTTCGCCCGGCCAAGGTTCGCCCGGCCAAGGTTCGCCCGGCCAAGGTTCGCCCGGCCAAGGCTCGCCCCCGCCAAGGCCCCTGCGGTTCGCCAAGGCGCCTGCGGCCCGCCGATCACCATTTACACACCTAGGTTCCTAGGATGACCCAACGACGAGGACACGCCAGCGGCGACACGCCAACCCGCCACCCTACATTCGCCGATTCAATGCACCTAGGTTCCTAGGATGCCCTATCGGTTGCGGGGGCGCCGCCGCAATTCGAGGCCTCGCCGAGCTGCCCCGGGAGGTCAAGGCGGATGGGATCGCGTCGGACGGACGGGCCGAGGTCAGCACGTTCCGGACCGCCGACTCGACGGCCCGGTCGGCGGCGGTCACGACCGAGCCGTGTGACGATGGGGGACAACCAAAGAGCCCGGCCACGCGTCAGACGAGCGGGCCGGGCTCCGAGATGGCGATCGCTACCAGGAGCCGGCGGTCGGACCGGCCGACCCGCCCCGGCGCCGCAGGTACTTCTCGAACTCGCTGGCGATCTCGTCCCCGGTCAGCGGCTGGATGCCTTCGTCACCGACGCGTTCCTCCAGCTCCCGTACGTATTCACCCAGCTCGGCGTCCTGCTCGGCGGCGGCCCGGACGCGCTTTTCCCACTCGTCGGCCTCCTCGGCCAGGTCGGCCAGCGGCACCGGCAGGTCGAGCACGTCCTCGAGGCGGCTGAGCAGGGCCAGCGTCGCTTTGGGGCAGGGCGGGTTGTTCGCGTAGTGCGGCACGTGCACCCAGAACGACAGCGCGTCGAGTTCGGCCCGCCCGGCCGCCTCGTGCAGCACGCCGACGATGCCGGTCGGTCCGTCGTAGCGGGTGGGGACCACGTTGTACTTCTCACCGGCGTCACGGTCGGAGGCGGAGCCGCTGATCGGCAGGGGCCGGGTGTACGGCACGTCGGCCAGCAGGGCACCCAGCAACACGATGCGCTCGACCTCGAGGCTGTGACACAACTCCAGGACCTGCTCGCAGAAGGTGCGCCAGCGCATGCTCGGCTCGATGCCGCGGATCAGCACCACGTCGCGCTCGGCGCCGGGCGGGCTGGCCACCGTGAACCGCGTGGTCGGCCATTCGATTTTGCGGGTCTCACCCTCGGCCATCGTGATCGTCGGCCGGCTGACCTGGAAGTCGTAGAAGTCCTCCGGGTCGATGGTGGTGATCTCGCGGGCCTGCCACACCTGCTCGAGGTGTTCCACGGCCGCGGTCGATGCGTCCGCTGCGTCGTTCCAGCCCTCGAAGGCGGCGATGGCCACGGGCGATCGGAGCAGCGGGAGGCCGTCGAACTCAGTCATGCTGACAGCCTACGTTCACCCCGCGCACACCACTCGGCGGCCGCGCCGCGCCCGCCGGGCATCACCGCCGGTAGTAAACCGCAAAAGCCGCAAGACGTACGGAACAAGGAGCGCTGGTTAGACCTTGGCCGGCAGGCGCCGATGCAGTTCGGCCAGCAGCACGGACGGGGCCGGGGACATCAGGCCCACGTCGACGAGGTAGATAGCCCGCCCGCCGTCGCGGCGACGTGTGCGCGGGGCCCGGCCGGGCCCGCCGCCCGGCTCCACGAAGTCGGCGTCCACGGGTGTGATCATGAGCTCGGTGAACGGTCCGCGGTAGCGCAGCGCGACCTCCTCGATGCCGGCCCACGGGATGTGCACGGGCCGGCGGCCGGTGGCGGCGAAGTCGAGCCCACGCATCGAGCTGTGCAGCCAGCCCAGCCGGTTCCAGGCGGCCAGCAGGATCACGGCGGCCAGCGCGACCGGCACGGTCAGGGCCAGCTCGACGTAGAGGACCACGTCGTCGGCGGAGGGGGTGTCGCCCAGCGCGAGCCGCAACAGCACGAACAGAACCAGTGTGGTCGCCCAGACGGCGGCGATCACCCAGAGCATCGTGACGTAGACCATCGCCCGGGACTGCAGGAAGGTGACCGTGTCGTCATCCGGTCCGAGCACCTCGTCGATGTGCGCCACGATGGAATTATGCCCGCTTTGGCGCAGGATAGAGGTGATTATGGGGAGGTGACCGTGACGCGGCTGGGGGACGACGACCCCGCGACGTGGGAGGCCGCCGCGCGCCTCCTCGACGAATACCGTCAGCACTTCGGGGCCAACCCGGCCCCCGAGGCCGCCGCGAGCTGGCTCCGCGACCAGATCGACGCCGCCCGGGCCCGCGTTTACCTGGCCGTCGCTGGTGGCATCACCCCTGACGGCGAGGGCGCCGAGGGCATCTGCACGGTCGCCGTCGTGCCGGCCGCGCTCACCCTGCGCACGGTCTGGCTGATCCGGGACCTTTACGTACGCCCCTCCGCCCGCCGCCGTGGCGTGGCCCGGGCCCTGATCGAGGCGGTGGCCGACGAGGCTGCCGCCAGTGGCGCCCACCGGTTGTCACTGCAGACCGAGACGGCCAACGTGCGGGCGTCGGAACTCTACGTCGGCAGCGGCTTCATCCCGCTGGCCGACGTCACCGTCATGGACCGCGTCCTCTGACAGCGGCAAGAGGCCCCATCACTGTTGAGAAGCGTCCGCCCGCGGCCGCACCAGCAAGATCACCCCACCCCTGTGACCCGCCCCAACCGGGGGACCTCCACCCTCGCCGATTTTACGGGGTCGGGGCGATCTTGGCGGGCGTGCGACGTGGTGGCTGTGGACGAACGGGGATTGTGGACAACCGCGGGTGGGCCGGCGGAATGTGCTAGACCGTCGCGGGCACGGGGTCGGCGGGGGTCTCGACGGGGGGCTGGGTCGCCTGCTTGCGCTTGGCGTAGGCGTACAGGCGGTAGATCAGCAGCAGTTCGAAGGCGACCATCAGCACCGAGGACGCGGCGCCCACGAGCAGGATCTGCCCGGCGACCGGGCCGACGATGAACACGAACATCATGAACTCGATGCCGCTGAACAGGTGGGGCCGGATGCGGTGGCGGACCAGGAAGTTGCGCAGGCGCCACACGGCGGACTCGTTGCCGGTGGCCGTGGGGGCGGTGACGGGGCCGGCCACGGCGTCCTCGTCGGTCATCACCACGGCGTCCTGGTTGAGGTCGGCGCGGACCTTGCCCATCTGCAGCGCGTTCAAGTAGCGGAACATGTCGAGGAAGATGACGATCCCGCCGAGCCACAGGTAGGCCATGTTGTCGGTGGCCGCGTACTGGCCGCCGAAGAGGCCGACCCCGCAGATGGCCACGCGCAGGCGGTCGAGCACGTAGTCGAGCCAGGAGCCGAAGGCCGATCCGGTGCCGTTCAGCCGGGCGATCTTGCCGTCCATGCAGTCCAGGACGAAGCTGAGGTGGAAGAGCAGTGCGCCGGCCAGCAACCAGCCGTAGTCGGCCTGCCAGAAGCAGTACGCGGACACGATGCCGATCAGGAAGGCCAAGGTGGTCAGGCGGTTCGGGGTGACGGCGCGCCACGGCTGGACCAGCCAGACGAGACGGGAGGCGAGCGGGTCGACGAGGCCGACGGTCCACCACGCGTCTCGCTGTTTGTACGTGCGGTCGCGGATCACTTCGAGGGGATACCGCTGCGCCATGCGACTACTCCTGGTGCTGCCGGAAACATGAACGATCAACCGCGCGGACCTTACTAGAAGTTGAACAAGCCGGGAAGGGCGGTTGGGGCGTGTCGGAAATCGAGGAACTTTTCGGTCACACGCAGTTAATTTGCCGGTGATCTACCCGATGGGGGGACCTCTGTGGACGCCGAACACGTGGCGGACGATCTCGAAGCGGTGATCTTGGCCGAGGAGCAGATTCTGGCCCGCGTCGAGGAGCTGGCGGGTGAACTGCACGAGACCGCCGGAGCCCGTACGCCGGTGTTCGTGGGTGTGCTGGGCGGGGCGGCCACCTTCACGGTCGACCTGGCTCGCGCCTATCCGGGGCAGCTCGAGATCGGCTGGATGGCGGTCAAGTCGTACACCACCCACAACCGCGCGTCGGGTTCCGTACGGTTGCTCAAGGATCTCGACATCGACATCACGGGCCGCGACGTCGTGATCGTGGACGGTGTGATCGACACCGGGCTGACGATGTCGTGGCTGATCGCGAACCTGGCCCAGCGCGGCCCGGCCTCGATCGCGGTGTGCGCGCTGCTGCGCAAGCCCGAGACCGCCCGGTTCGCCGACACCCCGACGTACGTGGGTTTCGACGTCGGCCCGGGGCTGATCGTGGGCTACGGGCTCGACCATCGCGGCCGCTACCGCAACCTGCGGTGTGCCGCCGTGCTGGCCCGGAGCGTTTACGAGGTGACCCCGGCGGGATAGCCGCTCAGGGTTCCCGTACGCGTGCCGAACAGTACAGAGTGCGCGAAGGCGGGCGGTGGAGCGGGTTCGCGCTCGTGTTCGCCGTGCTGGTGACCGGCACCGTGGTCTCGGTGGCGATCTTCGACGCCCAGCGGCGCAGCGAGGACGTCTACGCCTCGCAGCTCATGGACCGCTACGCCGACGACGTCACCGCGGCGATCGACGACCGGGTCAGCCGGTACGGCGAAACCCTGTCCGACCTGGCCTCCTCGGTCGGCGCGCAGGCCGACCTGGACAACGACGACTTCAGCCGGTCGAGCGCCGGGCTCAACGCGGCCCGCCTGCCCGGGGCCAGCGCGGTCGCGTTCGTGGTCCCCGCGACCAGCGCCCAGGTGGCGCCCGTGCAGCGGCATTGGCGTACGCGGGGCGCCCCGGCGCTGGAGCTGAAACCGGTCGGCGGCGCCCAGCACTACTTCGTGATCTTCAACCGGGTCTTCGACAACGGCACCGCCGTGCCCGGCACCGACCTGGCCGCGAGCCCCGAGGCGACCAAGGCCATGACGCTGTCCCGGCAGATCAGCGCCATGGTGATCAGCCCGGCCTACCAGCTGCTGTCCGACCGTTCGGTGCCCGCCGAGCGCCGGCAGACCTCGATCGTGCTGGCCGTGCCCGTGATGAGCGGGATGGGCTCGGCCGAGCCGGACCGGTTCGAGGGCTGGGTCGTGATGGGCGTACGGGGTCAGAACTTCCTGTCGCAGACGCTGATCGACCGGGGGCAGGGTGCGGTGCAGGCCAGCCTGACCGACGCCGCGGCCGACAACCGGCTGATCGCCTCGGTGCGGCCGGGCACGCGGGTCGCCGACGACAAACTGCTGCGCGAGCGTTCCGTACGGGCGGGGCAGCGCCGCTGGCAGGTCACGATGTGGCCGACCACCCGGCTGCTGACCGCCACCGACCGGGGCATGAGCGTGCTCTCGGGCGGGGCCGGTCTGGCCCTGACGGTCATGCTGGCCGTCATGACCGGGGTGCTGATCAGCAGCCGCAACCGCGCGTTCCGGCAGGTCGAGGTGGCCACCGCGGCGCTGCGGGAGGACATCGTGCGGCGCGAGGAGGTCGAGGCGCAGCTGCATCAGCTGGCGTTCCACGACTCGCTGACCGGGCTGGCCAACCGGCAGCTGTTCTACGAGAGACTGGAGCAGGCCCTGGAGGCCGACGGGGCGGGCGCCGTGGCCGTCCTCTTCATCGACCTGGACGGCTTCAAGCAGATCAACGACGCCCGCGGCCATCATGCGGGTGACACGGTGCTGCAGGTGGTGGCGGACCGGCTGCGGTCGGGAATCCGGCAGGGCGACACGGTGGCCCGGTTCGGCGGTGACGAGTTCGCGATCCTGCTGGAGGAGATCGTCGACGTGGCCGACGCGTACACGGCGGCCGAGCGGATCGTCGCCGACGTCCGGGAGCCGATCGACATCGCCGGGGTGCCCGCGCACGTGTCCACCAGCGTCGGCATCGCCGTGCACCGGCGCGGAACGTTCGCCGCGGATCTGCTGCGCGAGGCCGACGCGGCCATGTACGCGGCCAAGGCGGCCGGCAAGAACCGCTACGTGATGGCTTGACCGGCGGCCGCGTACGGGCGAACGCTGGGACGTGTGGGGGCCCAGATCCACTCCGTGCCGGCGGTCGTCTCCGCCGACCCGTGCGAGGTCGCCGTGCGGGCGGCGTGTGCCGAGCTGCGCCCGTACGTGCTGGGTTATTCGGGTTTCCGCTCGGGTCACGGCCGACCCATCGCGCATCTGCTGCTGCCGCTGGCCTATCCGACCGTGGTCGTCGACTTCAGCTCGCGGTCGGGGCTGGTCCTCGGGGGACGGCGCGAAGCCACCAGCCGCGGCGAGACGACCTGGGGGCACGGGGTCAGCATCGGGCTGACCCCGCTCGGGACGGCCGCGCTGCTCGGCGTGCCGATGGGGGAGCTGGGTGACGGCGCCGTGCCGGTGGACGCGCTGCTCGGGCCGGTCGCGACCGAGGTGCCGGGCCGGTTGGCGGCCGAGCCGGGCTGGGGGCAGCGGTTCGACCTGGTCGAGCGGATGCTGATCGGTCTGCGGCGCCGCCGGACGGCGACCCCGGACCGGGCCGTGCTGACGGCGTGGCAGCGGCTGCACCGGCCCGACCGGCCGGACGTGGCGTCGCTGGCGGCCGAGCTGAACGTGACCCGGCGCCGTCTGGAGCGCGGGTTCCGGCAGCATCTGGGCCTGTCCCCGGCGACGGTGGCCCGGATCGCGCGGTTCCAGCGGGTCGTCGACCGGCTCAGCGGCGGGGCCGGTCCGTCGCAGGCCGCGGCCGACAGCGGCTTCGCCGATCATCCGCACCTGGCCCGGGAGACGCGGGCGATGGCCGGGCTGACCCCGACCGAGCTGGCCCGGTTCGTGAGCACCCCGCCGGTCGTCGTCGCAAACGTCCAAGACGGCCGGGGGCGCTGAGACCTAGTGTCCCGGCATGACGCTGGAGGGGAAGACCGCGCTGGTCACGGGCGGGTCGAAGGGGATCGGGCGGGCAATCGTGGAGCACCTCGCGGCGCGCGGCGCAACGGTCGTGTTCACGTACCGGCAGGACGAGGTGGCCGCGGACGAAGTCGTACGGGGGAACCCGGGGACGACTGCCGTGCGCGCGGACCAGGAGAGCCTCGACGGACTCGACGCCATGTTCGAGCCCGTACGGGCGGGTCTGGACATCCTGGTGAACAACGCGGGGCTGGTGACGGCCGCTCCGATCGCCGAGCTGACGCCCGCCGACTTCGACCGGGTGTTCACCGTCAACACCAAGTTCCCGCTGTACGCCATGCAGCGCGCGGCGCCCCTGCTGCGTGACGGCGGCCGGATCGTCAACATCAGCACGCTCAACACGCTGCTGCCGGCGGCGCGGCTGGCCCTGTACTGCGCCAGCAAGGCCGCGCTGGAACAGCTCACGGTGGTCGCGTCGAAGGAACTCGGCGCGCGTGGCATAACAGTCAACACGGTCTCGCCGGGGGCCACCGACACCGGCACGCTGCGCGCCGCCAACCCGCCCGAGGCGCTGGCGGCGGCGGCCGGGAGGACCGCCCTGGGTCGCCTCGGCCGGCCCGCCGACGTGGCCGCGGTCGTCGCGTTCCTCGTCTCGGCGGAGGGCCGCTGGGTCACCGGCCAGAACGTGCGCGCGACCGGCGGCCTCGCGGTGTGAGGCCGGCCGGTCGCGGGGGAACGGTCAGATGAAGGCGCGGAGGATCACGATGGCGAAGAAGACGATGAGGAAGGCCAGGTCGATGGCGGCGCCGCCGAGGCGCAGCGGCGGCACGACGCGCCGGACGGGGGCCAGGATGGGCTCGGTCACGGTGTAGACGCCCGACATCAGCCGCGAGCGGAAACCGCCGGGAGCGGCCGGGCCGGCCAGGACCGTGCTCCAGTCGAGCAGGGCCCGCGCCACGAGCAACAGCTGCACGAGCAGCAGCAGAAAGTCCACGAGGGCGAGGACCACAAATGCCTCCAGGTGCGGGGTGAAAGGTCCCTCTACTGTGCGTCGTCCAGCTGTGCAATTGCTGTACGGGCGTTGAGCAAACGGGACACCAGGGTGTGCACCTGCCGTTGCTCGTCCTCGCTGAGCACACCTTCGAGCCGTTCGGCCACCGCCGCGTCGTACGTGCGGCTCGCCTCCCCGAGCAGCGTACGGCCGGCGGCCGTCAGCGCGATCAGGCTGGCCCGCCGGTCGCCGGGGTCGGGCCGCCGTTCGATCAGCCCCGCCGCCCGCACCCGTTCCGCCAGTTTGCTGGCCCCGCCGACGGTGATCCGCAGCTCGCGGGCCAGGTCACCGACGCGCAACGTCTCCTGACCCGACCGGTCCAGCGTGTAGAGCGTCTCGAACGCGGCCAGCGACAGCCCGTGCGCCTGCTTGAGGCGGGCGTCGACGTGCTCCCACAGCATGATCTCGACCCGGACGAGATCGTTCAGCCAGCGGATGCGCCGGTCGTCGGTCATGCCGGTCAGCCTAGCAAAACGATTCCGTGGAATTAGATTCCATGGAAGGTTGTTAGGGTGGGCATGAGAGCAATCGTTCTGTCCGAGCCCGGTCCCGTCGAGAACCTCGAAACGCGTGAGCTGCCCCTGCCGGACGCCGGCCCCGGGCAGGTGCGGATCCGGGTCGAGGCGTTCGGCCTCAACCGCTCCGAGCTGCACCTGCGCCTGGGCTACGCGGAAGGGGCGCGACTGCCGATCGTGCCCGGCATCGAGGCGGTCGGGGTGGTCGACGCGGCGCCGGGCAGCGACCTCGAACCCGGGCAGCAGGTGGCCGCGCTGATGGGGGGCATGGGCCGGACCTTCGACGGCGGATATGCCGAGTTCACCACGGTGCCGCGGGCGCAGGTCATCCCGTTCCGTTCCGAGCTGCCCTGGGCAACGCTCGGCAGCGTTCCCGAGACCTTGCAGACCGCGTACGGGTCCCTGACTGTCGGCCTCGACCTGCGGGCCGGGCAGACGCTGCTGATCCGGGGCGGCACGTCGGCCCTCGGCTACGCCACGGCCGCGCTCGCCCGCGACCTCGGCGCGACAGTGCTGGCGACCACCCGGCAACCGGAACGGCTCGACGAGCTGGCCGCGCACGGCATCGACCACCCCGTCCTGGACGACGGCGCGGTGGCGGCCCGGGTGCGCGAGATCACCGGCGACGGCGTCGACGCGGCGCTCGAACTGGTCGGCACGCCCACGCTGCCCGACACGCTGGCCGCGACGCGGGTGCACGGCACGGTCTGCTTCGCCGGGATGCTGTCCAACCAGTGGACCGTCCCCGACTTCTACCCGATCGCCTACCTGCCGACCGGGGTCCGCCTCACGTCCTACAGCGGCGACGCCGGTTCGCTGCCCGCGGCGGTGCTGCAGGACGCCCTCGACCGCATCGCCGCCGGCACGCTGAGCCTCGGCCCGGTGGCGGTCTACCCGTTCGACCGTGTCCGCGACGCCCACCGCGACATCGAGCACAACCGCATCAGCGGCAAGGCGGTCGTCGTGACCCGCTGAGCGCGCTCAACGGGTGCGGCTCAGCGTGCGCATGCGTTGCATGAGGGCGGTGGCGGTCGCGGCGTCGAGGGTGTCCGGGCTGAACTCGTAGCCCGGCAGCACGTCGCGCAGCGCCACCCGCAGCTCGGGGGAGGTGCTGTCGATCAGGCCCATCGACCAGTCGGGGAAGCAGCGTTCGGTCACGTCGTCCACCGCGATCAGGGCGACCTCGCGGTGCCGGGGGTCGTCGCTGATCGTGCGGAACGTGCGGGTGACCTGTTCGGCCTCGCCCTCCAGGCACTGCAGGTAGTGGTCGCGGTTGAACAGCAGCACGCCGGTGAGGTCGCGGGCCGCGTTGTTGTGGCGGGCCTGGTCCTGGATCGCGAAGATGCCGTTGGGCGGCAGGCTGTTCTTCCGGCTCCGGTAGATCAGCTGCGTGACGCTCATTTTCCCAGGCTAGGCCGTCGTTCCGAAGGTGACCGGGACTCCGGGGGAATAGAGCACGCTCACCGGCGGCCCGACCGGCTGGGGCAGACCGGCCGCCGCGATCAGCGTGTCCGACAGCGACAGCAGCTCGGCCCGGTGCAGCGGCCACACCGGGTGGTCGTTGGCCAGGTGGACCGTGCGGCCGCCGACGCTGGTGTGCAGGCCCCAGCGGGCGGTGACGAACTGCTCGACCGGGCTCGGGTGGGTGATCGGGGCGCCCACGCGCACGGTCATCGCGCTGGCCGCGCCGCGCGGGCCGGGCCAGCGGCGGCGGGTCGTGTACGTCAGCACGTCGCCGTCGCGGGTCAGGCGCATCCGCGACCACATGTACGGCAGGTTGAGCGCGGCCCGCGCGACCAGCACGGGGATGAGGCGTTCGGCCTCCAGCGAGCGGAACACCACACCCCGCCGGCCCGCGGCGTCGACGCTGTAGAGCCGCACGTTGGTCTCGGCGAACGTGCCGAAGTAGGGCACCCCGGGGCCGCGCAGGAAACCGACGCCCTGCATCCGGAAGCCGATCAGCCCCACGTAGGTGACGCCGTCGAGGGTGTCGGGCCCGGTGCCGGCCGGTAGCAGCGGCGCGACCAGCGCGGGGTCGGCCGTCCAGTGCAGGAACGCCAGGTCGGCCCAGCGCTGCACGAGCAGCGAGCGCCGCACCGGCCGGGGTGTGCTGAGGGTGACGACTTCCGGGTCCATGTGAGCGAAGGTACGCGCCGGGAACCAGCCGTACGGGGGAGAATGGACCGGGCAAGCACATCACGATCATGGAGGCTCATCCTGAACGCGCGACAACCCGCCGCGGTGCTCTTCGACATGGACGGCACGCTGGTCGACAGCGAGAAGGTCTGGGAGATCGCCCTGCACGAGCTGGCCGCGCGCGCGGGCGGCACGCTGTCCCCGGCGGCCCGGCAGGCGATGATCGGCAGCAGCATGGCCGCCAGCATGCAGATCCTGCGCGACGACCTGGGCCAGCCCGACCGGCCCGAGGCGCCCGACGTCGAGTGGCTCACCGATCGGGTGCTCGAACTGTTCGGCGCGGGCCTGGTGTGGCGGCCGGGGGCGTTGGAGCTGCTGCATGCGGTCCGGTTCGCCGGGCTGCGGACCGCGCTGGTCACCTCGACGGGCCGCAAGCTGGTCGAGGTCGCGCTGGAGACGTTGGGCCGGGACAACTTCGACGTCGTGGTCTGCGGCGACGAGGTGGCCCTGCCCAAACCCGACCCCGAGCCCTACCGCACGGCCGCGGCCCTGCTCGGCGTGGCCGTCGAGGACTGCGTCGCGATCGAGGACTCGCCGACCGGCGTGGCCAGCGCGCTCGCCTCGGGGGCGACCGTGCTGGCCGTGCCGGCCGAGCTGGAGCTGCCGCCGACCGACGGGGTCCACCTGCGCACCTCGCTGGTGGGGGTGGACCCCGCCTACCTGGCCGACCTGCTCGTGCACCGGGGGCTGCTGCAGCCCGAGGGCTGACCCCCGCGATCAGTCGTGGGCGATGGCGGCCAGGACGTTGAGCCTGGCCGCCTTGATCGAGGGCAGCACCGCCGCCAGCACCCCGACGATCGCGGCCAGCCCCAGGTAGAGACCCATCTGCCCGTACGGCAGGACCAGATCGGTGATGCCCTCACCCTCCAGCGCCTGCACCACCGCGGCGCCCAGCCCGGAGCCGACCACGACGCCCAGCAGCGCGCCGAACACCGAGATCACCACCGCTTCGACAGTGACCATGCGCATGGTCTGGGCCCGGCCGAGGCCGACCGCACGCAGCAGACCCAATTCCCTCGTACGCTCCAGCACCGACAACGCCAGCGTGTTGATCACGCCGAGGACCGCGATGAGGATCGCCAGGCCGAGCAGCACCTGCACCATCAGGATCACCGTGTCGAACGTGCCGAGCTGCTGGTTGATGAAGCTGCTGCGGTCGGTCGCGTTGACCTCGGGGCTGTCGGCCACCAGCGCCTTGATCTGCGGCAGCACCTGGTCGACGGTGACCCCGTCGGCCAGCCGCACGAACCCGAAGGAGGGCTGGGTGATGCCGAACTCCTTGGTCGCCGCGGCCGGCAGCATGATGCTGCCCGGGACCCGTTCCTCGTCGTACGTGGTGACGATCGTGTAGCTGTGCTCCGCGCCCCGCGGCATCTGCACCTTGACCACGCTGCCGGTGGTCCAGCCGTGCTCGGTGGCCTGCTTGGTGCTCACCGCGATCTGGCCGGGCTTCAGCGCGGGCAGCGCCGGCGACCCGAACGCCTCGGCCAGCCGGGCCAGATCGTCGGTGGCGGTGACGTATTCGCGCTCGCCGTCGATCAGCACCTGCTCGTTCCAGGTGCCGGCCACCGCCCGGACGCCGGGCACCTTCGCGGTTTCCGCCAGCACGGCGTCGTCGAACACCGGCGGGCGCGGCCCGTTCTGGTCGCCGCCGATCACGATCTCGGCCTTGACCGTGTCCTCGGCCGTCGCGGCCACGCTCTGCTTGACCGAGCCGATCACCACCGTGACCCCGGTGACCAGGGCGATGCCGACCATCAGGGCTGCCGCCGTGATCGCCGTACGACGCGGGTTGCGGCCCGAGTTGAGCCGGCCCAGCCGCCCCGGCACCGACCACGAGAACAACCGGCCCAGCAGCGCGACGACCGGCTTGGAGATCAGCGGCGTGAGGAGGGCGACCCCGACGAACGTGATCAGCACGCCGCCCAGGATCAGCCAGAGCGAGTTGTTGCCGTAGAGACCGACGCCGAGCAGGGCGGCGCCCACCGCGCCGATGACGGCCCCCGTCACGGTCACCCGGGTCAGCGGGCGGTCGGGGGTGGCGACGTCCTGCATCGCGGCGATCGGGGAGACCCGCGAGGCCCGTACGGCGGGCAGCACCGCGGCCACGACCGTGACCACGACACCGACGATCAGTGAACTCAGGATCGCGGCCATCGGCACCCCGACCGTGGCCGGGTCGAGCCCGCCGCTGAACGAGCCGAACAGCGTGACCAGCAGCCAGCCCACGCCGATGCCCGCGGCCAGGCCCAGCACGGCCGCGATGAGCCCGATGACCAGCGCCTCGACCAGCACCGAGCTGATCACCTGGCGGCGGCCCGCGCCGAGCGCGCGCATCAGCGCCAACTCCCGCGTCCGCTGGGCCACGATGATCGAGAACGTGTTGAGGATCAGGAACGTGCCGACGAACAGGGCCACCCCGGCGAAGCCGAGCAGGATGTTGTTGAAGAAGCCGAGGGCCTCCTTGAACTGCGCGGCGCTGTCCTCGGCGAGCTGCTCACCGGTCTTGACGTCGTAACCCGCGCCCAGCCGGGCCGCGATCTGATCCCGTACGGCTTCCGGCGCCGAGTCCTTGTCCACCGCCACAGTGATCTGCGTGAACGCGTCCTTCTGGCCCAGCATCGAGCGCTGGGCCTGCGCGGTGGTGAAGGCGACCTCCTGCACGCCGCCGATGCTGTCCCGGTCGTTGGTGTAACCCCACACGCCGACCAGCTTGAACGTTTGCTTGGGGAGCTGGGTGAGCACGCCCACCCGGTCGCCGACCTTGATGCCGGCCGCCTTGGCCACGGCCTCGTTGACGGCGATCTCGTCGTCCTGCTCGGGGCCGCGGCCCTGGCGCAGCTGCATCAGGTCGTCGGGGCCGACCCAGTTCATGCCGATCCGCGGCGGGCCGTAGCTGGTGACCACCTTGCCGTCGGTGCCGATGACCCGGGCGCCGTCGTCGGAGACCACCCCGGTCGCCTTCGCGACCCCGGGCACCGCGGCCACCTGGCCGACCAGCGCGGCCGGCAGCGGGGTGAGAACCTGCTCACCCTCCATCTCGGACACCGCCACCTTGGGTTCGGCCGTGACCGCCACGTCGATCTGCGAATAGCCCTCGGCGAACAGCTTGTCGAACGTGCGCCCCAACGTGTCGGTCGTGACGAACGCGCCCGCCACGAACATGACGCCGAGCACGACCGCCAGCCCCGAGAGCACCAGCCGCAGTTTGCGGCTGAGCAGGCTCTTCAGCGTCGCGCGCAGCATCAGACGAGCACCTCCCCGGCCTTCATGGCCTCCAGCACCGTCTCGGGGGTGGGGTTGTCGAGCTCGGCCACGATCGCGCCGTCGGCCAGGAACACCACCCGGTCGGTGTAGCTCGCCGCGACCGGGTCGTGGGTGACCATGACGATCGTCTGCCCGTGCTCCAGCACGCTGCTGCGCAGGAACGACAGGATCTCGGCGCCCGCCTTGGAGTCGAGGTTGCCCGTCGGTTCGTCGGCGAAGATGACGTCGGGCCGGCTCATCAGCGCCCGCGCGCACGCCACCCGCTGCTGCTGGCCGCCGGAGAGCTGGTTGGGCCGGTGATCGAGGCGGTCGCCGAGGCCGACGGTGCCGATCACCGTGTCCCACCACTGCGGGTCGGGTTTGCGGCCCGCGATGTCCAGCGGCAGCCGGATGTTCTCGGCCGCGGTCAGCGTGGGCAGCAGGTTGAACTGCTGGAAGATGAAGCCGACCCGGTCGCGGCGCAGCCGGGTCAGCGCCCTGTCGTTCAGGCCGGTGACCTCGGTGCCGCCGATGTGCACCGAGCCGCGGGTGACCGTGTCGAGACCGGCGAGGCAGTGCATGAGCGTCGACTTGCCGCTGCCGGACGGCCCCATGATGGCCGTGAACTTGCCGCGCGCGAAGCTCGCGCTCACCCCGCGCAGGGCGACCACGCGCGCCTCCTCGGAGCCGTACACCTTCCACACGTCGTCGGCGCGCGCCGCGACCGGCTCCTGCGCCCTCGTCCCGATCATCTGTGCCAGCCCCCTGGGTCGTGCGGGCCGCCCCCGTCGGCCGGCCCGTTGCGGCTCAGTGTTCCGTCGCGCGCGGCCCCGGGCGTCCGACCACGGGCGTAGAGGGACGCGGAGATTTCGATACGGGGAACACCCAGGGGACTCTCAGGGTCGACCCTGAGATGTCACGGTGACGCTTGACTGACGTCACTTGTGACGTCATAGTGGAGTCATGGACCTGACGCCGTACCTCGAGACCCTCCGCGCCGACCTCGCGGCCGCCGCGGCGCCGGCCGGGCCGGAGACCATCCGCGCGGCCGAACTGCTCGGCCACTCGCTCGAGGCGTCGGCCCGGCTGGCGCTGCTGGAGGCACTCTCCGACGCCGCAGCCGAAATCACCACGCGGCTGCCCGAGTCGAGCGTGGAGGTGCGGCTGCGCGGCCGCGACGCCGACCTGGTGGTCACCCACCAGACGCCCGAACCGCCGGTGCCCCCGACACCCCCGGCGCCGCCCACGCCCCCGCCGCCGCCCGACAGCGGCGACCTGAGCCGGCTCACCCTGCGGATGCCCGAGTCGCTCAAGGCCCACGTCGAACAGACCGCCGCGGCCGAGGGCATCTCGGTCAACGCGTGGCTCGTGCGCGCGGTCACCCAGGCCGTCCACGCGCCGGCGCCCCCGGCCGCCGGCCGCAACCCGAAACGGGTCACCGGCTTCTTCCAGGCCTGACCCATCCCCTCTTGACTCTTCCCTCGGGTGAGGGACGAGCGTTTCCGCATGCCCTTCGCACCGCTTGGAGACCCCTCATGTTCGAGTTCGAGCACCCCGCCCCGGTCACGGTCACCCTGCGCGCCAACTCCGGCGTCGTGACCCTGCACGCCGAACAACGCGACACCGTGCAGGTCACGGTCGACGCCATGGACGACCGGGACAGCTCCCGCGAAGCCGCCGACAAGACCCGCGTCGTCCTCGACGGCGACACCCTGGTCATCGAGGTCCCCAACGACAACCGGATCTGGCGCCGCTCGGCCAAACTCGCCATCACGGCCCGGGTGCCGACCGGCAGCGGGCTGCACGGCAAGAGCGCCTCCGCCGACATCCAGGCCGCCGGCATCTGGTCCGACGTCAAACTCGACGTCGCCTCGGCCGACGTGGAACTCGCCGAAGCCACCGGCAACGTGTCGCTCGACTCGGCCAGCGGCGACCTCGGCGTGGGCCGGGCCGGCGGCCTGGTCAAGCTGGACACGGCCTCCGGCGACGTGCGGCTGCATGACGTCACCGGTGACGCCAAAGTGAAGTCGGCCAGCGGTGACGTGCGCGTCGGGTCGATCGGGGGAGCCCTGCGGGCCTCCACCGCCTCCGGCGACGTCGTCGTCGGGCGGCTCACCACCGGCCAGAACGAGATCAAGACCGCCTCGGGCGACGTGCAGGTCGGCATCGCCGCCGGCGCCGGCATCTGGCTCGACCTCGACACCGCCTCCGGCCGGACGACCAGCGACCTCACGCCGCAAGGGGACGCACCCTCCGGCGCCACCATCGAACTGCGGATCCGCACGGCCAGCGGCGACATCCACATCCACCGCGCCACCACCGAAGGGAAGACCCTCTGATGCTGCCCGACAACCACTACGAGATCGAGAACGCCGCCCGCCGCCGCCTGCACGGGGGCCGCCGCAAGCGAGCGGGCCGGTTCACCCCGCCGGAGTGGCCGGTGAGCCGCGGGCCGACACCCGACCCGCGCCGCGCGAACTGACCAGGCGCCCGGTGCGACACTTGACCGGTGCCGCGGGCCGGCCGGCGTCCGGTGTGACGCTTGACCGGTGCCGCGGGCCGGCCGGCGTCCGGTGTGACGCTTGATCCGCGCCGCGGGCTGGTCAGACGCCCGGTTTGACCAGGCCCGTCTCGTAGGCCAGGACCACGGCCTGGGTGCGGTCACGCAGCCGCAACTTGGTCAGCACGTGGCCCACATGAGTCTTGATCGTCGTCTCGCTCACCTGCAGCGCGGCGGCGATCTCGGCATTCGAATGGCCGCGGGCCACATGGATCAGCACCTCACGCTCGCGTTCGGTGAGTGTGTCCAGCTTGCCCGCGGCAGTCGTCTCCGGTGCGGGCAGGGCTTCCGCCACCCGCACGAGGATGCGGGCCAGCACCGGGGGAGCGATGACCGCGCCGCCCGCCGCCACCGCCCGCACAGCGGCCACCAACTCCTCGGCCGGAGCGTTCTTGAGCACGAAACCCGCGGCGCCGGCGCTGATCGCGGCCAGCACGTCCTCGTCGGTGCCCTGTTCGGTGAGCAGCAGAACCCGTACGGGCAGGCCGGTCGCGGCCACGGCGCGCGCGACACCCAGGCCGTCGACGCGGGGCAGCGCGAAGTCCGCGATCAGCACGTCGGGTAGCAGGCGGCGGGCCAGGTCGACCGTCTCGCCGCCGTCGCCGGTCTCACCCGCCACCACGATCTCCACCGGACCGTCACCGGCGGCGGGGGCTGCGGTCAAGATGGCGCGCAGCCCGGACCGCTGCATCGGCGCGGCGTCGGCGAGCAGCACGCGCAGCGGCCGCCGGTTGCGTACCGGGTCGCCGTGAGCGCGCGAGGGCGGCGAGTGCATGGCGGCACCCTACGTGGTCAGGCCAGGCGGTCGTCGTCGGCCGGACCGACCTGCAGCGGGACCACGGGGGCGGACGGGTAGGGCGGTGGGGTGCCGCCCTTGGCCGGGCACAGGGCCTGGTGGCTGCACCAGCCGCACAGGCGGCTCGGCTTGGGCGGGAAGAACTGGTCGCGTTTGGCCCGCTCGATCGCCTCGGACAGGGCGACCAGGGTGCGCTCGAAACGTTCCAGCTCCTCGGCGTCGGGGCTGTAGTCGCAGACCTCGGCGTCCTTCAGGTAGAGCAGGCGCAGCACCCGGGGGACGACGCCGCGGGTGCGCCACAGCACCAGCGCGTAGAACTTCAGCTGGAACAGGGCGCGGCCCTCGAAAGCCTCACGCGGGGCGCCACCGGTCTTGTAGTCGACCACGCGCAGGTCGCCGCCGGGGGCCACGTCGAGCCGGTCGATGTAGCCGCGGATCAGCAGCTCGTCGTCGACCAGGGTGGAGATCAGGGTTTCGCGTTCGGCGGGCTCGAGGCGGGTCGGATCCTCCACCGCGAAATAGCCGGGGAGCAGGGCCCGGGCGCCGGCCAGGAAGGCGGCCAGGCGGGCCGGCTCGTCGGCCGTGGCCGCGTCGAGATCCCCCGTGGCATCGGCCTCAGCGGCCACAGCCGCCGGATCAGCGAGGCGCGGCGAAGCGGCCCCGGCGCCGGGATCGGCGACAGCGCCGTGCGGCGAGGCAGCCCCGGAAGTGACGGCGGCGTCAGGCGCAGTGGCCCCGCCCAGCGGAAGCGCGACCCCGGCGTCGGCGGCCACCGGATCCAGAACGGCCGACGAGAGATCTATAACGGTCTGGCCGGGAATTTCAGAACTCGTGGCCACCGCGAAGATCTCGGCCAGCGAGGGCTCCCGCTCCAGCAGGCGCTCCCACGACGGCGCCACCAGGGCGGCCGCGGCCGCCGGCGTGCGCTCGGCCGCGGGCAGGTCGAACAGCGACTCCAGCACGGCGTGCACCAGAGTGCCCCGCACCTGGTCGGCGGAGGGCTGCTCGGGCAGCCGGTCGATCGTGCGGAAGCGGAACAGCAGCGGGCACGTCTTGAAGTCGGCCGCCCGCGACGGTGACAACGAGGGGCCGGCGTGCGGCGCCTGGACCTCGGCGGGTGAGGCGGGGGTGACCGTCATGCTGAGAAGGCTAGGGCAGAGGTATGACAAAAACGCTGAGAGGGGCTCTCAGGTCGCTTCCGTAGCATCGACGCCGTGGACGACAGCACGGCAGGCAGCAACGGGGCGCGGCAGCGGCGGCAGGCACGACGCGCCGGGCGGCCCGTGGGCCACGTGCTGGGCATCCCGATCTTCGTCAACGGGTCCATGGTGCTGCTGGCCGCCCTGGTCACCCTCGTCTACGGCAACTACGTGCGCGGCCGGCTCGATTTGCCGGGCCCCCTGGCTTACGTGGTGGGTTTCGGCTTCGTGGTCTGCCTGCTCGGCTCGGTGCTGCTGCACGAGCTGGGCCACGCGCTGACCGCCCGCCGCTTCCGGATCGGCATCCGGGGCATCACGCTGGAGTTGCTCGGCGGCTGGACCGAGATGGACCGGGACGCCCCCACCCCGCGCGTCGACGCCCTGGTCAGCCTGGCCGGCCCGGCGGTCTCGCTGGTGCTGGGCGGTCTGGCCACGGCGGCCTTCGTGGCGCTGCCCGACCGCACGATGGCCGGGCAGATCGCGTTCCAGCTGGCCGCCAGCAACATCCTGGTGGCGATCTTCAACGTGTTGCCGGGGTTGCCGCTCGACGGCGGGCGGGCGCTGCGAGCCGGCCTGTGGGCGATCTTCAAGGACCGCAACCGCGCCACCGAGCTGGCCGGCTGGGCGGGCCGGCTGATCGCCTTCGGCACCGGCATGACCGCGTTCTGGTTCTACCGGCTGGGCACGATCACGCTGCTCGGGCTGCTGTTCGTGCTGCTCGTCGTGTTCACCTTGTGGCAGGGGGCGGGCCAGTCGATCCGGCTGGCCCGGATGACCCGCCGGTTCCCCCTGGTCGACCTCAACCAGCTGGCCCGTCCGCTGCTCACCGTGCCCGCGGGCACCCCGCTGGGTGAGGCTCAGCGGCGCCGCTCGGAGGACCCGCGGCCCGGCGTGGTGCTGGCCGTGTCGGACTCGGCCGGTAATCTCACCGCACTGGTCGACCCGGTCGCCGCCGAGCGCGTGCCGGTCGACCGGCGCCCGTGGGTGGCCGTCGACAGCGTGGCCCGCTCGCGTGACGCGGTGCCCGCGCTGCCGCTCGGGCTCAGCGGTGAGCAGGTGGTGCGCGCGCTGCAGGCTCACCCCGCCGCGCAATACGTGGTCACCTCGGGCGAGGATGTGGTGGGAGTGCTGCGGGTGGGTGACGTCGCCCAGGTGCTCGAGCCCCGCCGCCCCGAACGCCCCGTGAAGCAGAAAGAGAAGTAGTGACCATTTCGCCTGCCACCGTCGTCGACGACTCGCAGCCCGCCCACCGCGGGCCGTTCCGGGCGGGTGACCGCGTCCAGCTCACCGACCCCAAGGGCCGGATGCACACGATCGTGCTGGAACCTGGCAAGTCGTTCCACACCCACCGAGGTGCGCTGGAGCACGACGCCCTGATCGGCCTGCCCGACGGCAGCGTCGTCACCTCCTCCGGCAGCACGGCCTACCTGGCCCTGCGGCCGCTGCTGAGCGACTACGTGCTGTCGATGCCGCGCGGCGCCCAGGTCATCTACCCCAAGGACGCGGCGCAGATCGTCGCCATGGGTGACATCTTCCCGGGGGCCAAGGTGCTCGAGGCCGGGGTCGGCTCGGGCGCGCTGACCTGCTCGCTGCTGCGCGCGGTGGGCACGAGCGGAGAGCTCCACTCGTACGAGCTGAGGGACGACTTCGCCGCGATCGCGCGCAAGAATGTCGAGTCGTTCTTCGGCGGCCCGCACCCGGCGTGGCACCTGCACTCCGGTGACGTGGCGAGCAACCCGGAGACCGGTTTCGACCGGATCGTCCTCGACATGCTGACCCCGTGGGAGGCCCTCGACATGGTCGAGAAGGCGCTCGTGCCGGGTGGGGTGTTCATCGGGTACGTGGCCACCACCCCGCAGCTCTCCGAGCTCGTGGAGGCCTTGCGCGAGCGCGGTGGCTGGACCGAGCCGCGGGCCTGGGAGTCGCTGGTGCGCGACTGGCACGCCGAGGGCCTGGCCGTCCGCCCCGACCACCGCATGATCGCGCACACGGCGTTCCTGGTCTCGGCGCGCAAGCTCGCGCCCGGGGTCACCGCGCCGCCGCGCCGCCGCAAGCCGAGCAAGGGCGCCGAGGCGTACGCGCTGCGCCGGGCCGCCCAGGCCGCGCTGGCCGCCGCGGCTGAGCCCACCGCGGCCGAGCCCGCCGCGGCCGAGCCCGCCGCAGAGATCGACGAAACACCGCGCGACCAGGGTCCCTCGCCGGAGATGTGACGCGGCGCGGCGCGGTCGGGTAGCTTCCTTTTCGGCAGTGGCACGGCTCGGGGAGGATCGGGTGGGCGCGATGAGTTCTCCGCCGTTCGGCGGCAGCAACGAGATGCCGGCGGTCTTCCCGGACTGGTCGCCCTACCAGGATCTCGACTCGGCCGCCCGCGCCTACCTGCGGGACCCCGAGGTGGCGCTGGACGCGCTGTTCGGGGTGCTGCGCGGCGCCTCGGTGCTCAGCTTCACCCTCGAGCGCTTCGTCAACGAGGTCAACGGCGTCTGGCAGGAGGTCGTCATCTGCGACGGCAGCCGCCTCGTGCTGTGGCACGGCGAGGACGTGGCGCCCGGTGACGGCCCGGTCGGCTCGATGACCTCGTCGCTGCGTGTGGTGCCGCTGTCCACGGTCACCGAGGTGGGCTGCCGGCGCCGGCTCACCCGCACCTCCAACGGTCAGGCCCGGGTCGACAGCATCGACGTCTACCTGCTGCTCAGCTCGGTCGACGACGCCGTGCCGCCGCCCGGCATGGATGAAGGTGAATCACGCGCCACCATCCGGCACGACGCGCTGCGCTTCGGCAAGACCCTCGACGACGGCGGGCCCGGCCAGATCGCCCGCCTGGAGGAGTTCTCCCGCGTCGTCGCGTCCCTGGTGGGGCGTCCGACACTCTAGGGGTCGTCCGCACCCCCTAAACGTTCGTTTCGGCCTTGTGACTTTTTTCCCGTTCCCACCCGGGCCATCGACGGGTTTGCGCGGCCCCGGAAGCCTTTCCCCGTACGGGCGCAACAGGCTCGCTCCGCGTGGCTGCGCAGCAGGTAGACGCCCGGATTGCCGTAAACCCGGCGCGGGCGCGAGGCAACCCGGCCGCCGGTACCGGAACGGGGAGACAAAGACCTTGCGGGCACCGGCCGAATGGATCAAGACTCGGTGACGAGGGTGTTGCATGGGTCGAAATCCGGCCCGCAGCGGCTAGTGTTATCCCAAGACGTTCGAGCCCCCGGGGAGGTGGGACGTGGCACGTAGCGACGAGGCGGATTCACGCGCCGCACGTTGGGAGAAAGAGGCCAACGATCTCTCCAGCCAGGTTGCGTTCCTGCAAGAGGAACTCGCCCTTGTTCGGCGGAAGTTGACCGAAAGCCCACGACACGTCCGGCAGCTCGAGGAACGGCTCGCGGCAACGCAGGCGCAGCTGGCCCGACTGACCGAGAACAACGACCGGCTCGTGGCGACCTTGAAGGAAGCCCGCGCCCAGATCGTCACTCTCAAGGAAGAGATTGACCGGCTCGCCCAGCCGCCCAGCGGTTACGGCGTTTTCCTGTCGGCCCACGAGGACGGCACGGTGGATGTCTTCACCGGCGGCCGCAAGCTCCGCGTGGCGGTCTCCCCGTCCCTCGAGGTCGAGGAGCTCCAGCGCGGGCAGGAGGTGCTGCTCAACGATGCGCTGAACGTGGTCGACGCGTTCGGCTTCGAGCGCACCGGTGAGGTGGTCACGCTCAAGGAGGTCCTCGCGGGCCCCGACGGCAAGCGCGGCGACCGGGCTCTGGTCGTCTCGCACGCCGACGAGGAGCGGATCGTCTCGCTGGCCGACTCGCTGGAGATCGACAAGCTCCGCGCGGGTGACTCGCTCATGATCGAGCCGCGGTCGGCCTACGCCTACGAGCGGATCCCCAAGAGCGAGGTCGAGGAGCTCGTGCTGGAGGAGGTGCCCGACGTCGACTACACCGACATCGGTGGCCTGCACTCCCAGATCGAGCAGATCCGCGACGCCGTGGAGCTGCCGTTCCTGCACGCCGACCTGTTCCGGGAGCACCAGCTGCGCCCGCCGAAGGGCATCCTGCTCTACGGCCCGCCCGGCTGCGGCAAGACCCTGATCGCCAAGGCGGTCGCCAACTCGCTGGCGAAGAAGATCGCCGAGCGGCGCGGCGAGGAGAAGCACACCAGCTACTTCCTCAACATCAAGGGTCCCGAGCTGCTCAACAAGTACGTGGGTGAGACCGAGCGGCACATCCGCCTGGTCTTTCAGCGGGCCCGGGAGAAGGCCGGCGAGGGCACGCCGGTCATCGTGTTCTTCGACGAGATGGACTCGATCTTCCGTACCCGTGGCTCCGGTGTCTCCAGCGACGTGGAGAACACGATCGTGCCCCAGCTCCTCAGCGAGATCGACGGCGTCGAGGGCCTGGAGAACGTGATCGTGATCGGCGCCTCGAACCGTGAGGACATGATCGACCCGGCCATCCTGCGCCCCGGCCGGCTCGACGTGAAGATCAAGATCGAGCGTCCGGACGCCGAGGCGGCCAAGGACATCTTCGGCAAGTACATCCTGCCCGGCCTGCCGCTCAGCCACGACGACCTGGCCGAGCACGGCAACAACGCCGACGTCACCGTGGCGGCGATGATCGACGCCGTGGTCATGCGGATGTACACGGAATCGGAGGAGAACCGGTTCCTGGAGGTCACCTACGCCAACGGTGACAAGGAAGTCCTGTACTTCAAGGACTTCAACTCCGGCGCCATGATCCAGAACATCGTGGACCGCGGCAAGAAGATGGCCATCAAGGAGTTCCTCACCAGCGGCAAGAAGGGGCTGCGCCTGCAGCACCTGCTCGACTCCTGCGTCGACGAGTTCCGCGAGAACGAGGACCTGCCCAACACGACCAACCCCGACGACTGGGCCCGGATCTCCGGCAAGAAGGGCGAGCGGATCGTCTACATCCGCACGCTCGTCTCCGGCGGCAAGGGCGCCGAAGCCGGCCGCTCCATCGAGACGGCCAGCAACACCGGTCAGTACCTGTAACGACGCTTTCCGACGCGGGCCGGGGGTTTCCCCCGGCCCGCGCTGTCGTTGCACCACCCATGAGACGCTTGGACTGGCTCGATGCCTTGCGGGGGCTGGCCGCGATCACCGTCGTGCTGTTCCACCTCAGCCCGCAACTGATCGGCGCCGAGGCCCACCTCGCGATCATGCGGCACATCGACCTCGGCAAAACCGCGGTGCTGCTGTTTTTCCTGGTCAGCGGGTACGTCATCCCGATGTCACTGGAACGGCACGGCTCGCTGCGCCGGTTCTGGATCGGGCGGCTGTTCCGGATCTACCCCGCCTACCTGATCACGATCGCCCTGTTCGCGCTGCTCGCCGCGGCCGGGCTGCTGCACTGGCAGGCGTCGCTGCGCGCCGAGACCGGCGCCGGCGTGCTCGCGCACCTGACGATGATGCCCGACCTGGTCGGCGTGCGCGGTGTCGTGCGGGTGTTCTGGACGCTGTCGTACGAGATGGTCTTCTACCTCGTCGTGACCGGGCTCTTCGCGTGGGGCGTCCACCGGCACAGCGCGTGGTACGCGGCGGTGCTCGCCCTGACGGCGTGGATCGTGCCGCTCCCGGACGCGCTGCTCGGAGGACACCCTCGTCTGCTCGCCGCCGTTCTGCTGCTGGGCCTGGCCACGACCCTCGTTCTGCTCTTCGCCCGGCACAGGAAAGCAGCGGGCCTGGCCGGGATCGCCTTCGTGCTCGTGCCGGCGCTCAACGGGCACCCCACGGCGGCCAGCACCGTGAAGTCGTCGCACCAGGCCCTGCTGCTTCTCGCCGTCATGTTCGCGGGCACAGTGGTCTACCGCTGGCACCACCGGCAGATCGGGCACGTGGCCGGCCCGGTCGCCCTCGCCGTGGTCGCCACGAGCGTCGTCGGTGCGCAATGGACACAGCGCAACTGGCTCGCCAACATGTTCGCGGTTGCGACGATTTTCCTTATCGCGTACGTATTCCGGCACCGCCCGATGCCGAAAACGCTCACATGGCTCGGCCGCATCAGCTACTCGCTGTACCTGCTGCACGTCGTCGTGCTCTTCCTTATGCCGCGAATCGTCCCGGATCTCGGGACGCAAAGCCTCCCCGTACGCGTGATTACCGGGCTCGCCTACCTCGCGACGGTCCTCACCCTCGCCTGGCTGTCGTACCGCATCGTGGAACGCCGGGGGCAGGAACTCGGCCGCCGGATCACCCGCAAGATCGACAACCGTCAGCCGTCACCACCCGAACCGGCAACCCAGCGTGCCGCGCCCGGCACGGGGCGGGGCGAGAACACGCGCGAGAGCGTCTAGGCTCGATACATGAGCAGCAGGGGCAGCGTGGCGGGCGGGATGGTCGCATGAGCGTTCGACGGATTATGGGCACCGAGGTCGAGTACGGCATCTCCGTTCCCGGCCAGCCCGGCGCCAACCCGATGGTGACATCGTCCCAGGTGGTCAACGCATACGGAGCCCGGCCCGAACTCAACCGCAACGGCCGCGCCCGGTGGGACTACGAAGAAGAATCCCCGCTGCGCGACGCACGCGGATTCACCTACAGCGGCGCCGCCTACGACCCGGCCGACGCCCTCGCCGACGAAGACCTCGGCCTGGCCAACGTGATACTGACCAACGGGGCCCGGCTCTACGTCGACCACGCCCACCCCGAATACAGCACCCCCGAATGCACCAACCCGCTCGACATCGTCAAATGGGACAAGGCCGGCGAACGCGTTATGGCTGAAGCCTCCCGGCGCGCCGCCACCATCCCCGGCACCCACCGCATCCAGCTCTACAAGAACAACACCGACAACAAGGGCGCCTCCTACGGGTCCCACGAGAACTACCTGATGAAACGGCAGACCCCGTTCGCCGACATCGTCGCCCACCTCACGCCGTTCTTCGTCACCCGGCAGATCTTCACCGGCGTCGGCCGCGTCGGCCTCGGCCAGGACGGCTCCGGCGCCGGCTTCCAGATCAGCTCCCGCGCCGACTTCTTCGAGGTCGAAGTCGGGCTCGAGACCACCCTCAAGCGGCCGATCATCAACACCCGCGACGAACCCCACGCCGACGCCGACAAATACCGCCGGCTCCACGTCATCATCGGCGACGCCAACCTCTCCGAGATCGCCACCTACCTCAAGATGGGCACCACCTCACTGGTGCTCAACATGATCGAGGAGAAGGTGTTCAGCGGCGACCTGGGCATCGCCGACCCCGTCAGCGAACTCAAAGCAGTCAGCCATGACCCCACGCTGCAACACCTCATCCGGCTGCGCGACGGCCGCAAACTCACCGCGCTCGACCTGCAATGGGCCTACTACGAGCGGGCCCGCGCCTTCGTCGACGAACGCGAAGGCGACGACGCCGACGAGCAGACCCGCGACGTGCTCGACCGCTGGGAAGACATCCTCGACAAACTCGGCCGCGACCCCATGGACTGCGCCGACACCCTCGACTGGGTGGCCAAACTGCGGCTGCTCGAGGGCTACCGCGAACGGGAGAACCTCGGCTGGTCCTCGCCCAAACTCCAGCTCGTCGACCTGCAGTACGCCGACGTGCGGCCCGAGAAGGGGCTCTACCACCGGCTCGTCGCGCGCGGCTCGATGAAGACGCTGCTCGACCCGGCGGACACGCAGCTCGCCATGTCGGAGCCGCCCGAGGACACCCGGGCCTACTTCCGGGGGCGCTGCCTCGCGCAGTACGCGTCCGAAGTGGTCGCGGCCAGCTGGGACTCGGTCATCTTCGACGTCGGGCGCGAGTCTCTCGTGCGGGTGCCGATGATGGAACCCGAGCGCGGCACCAAGAAGCACGTGGGCGCGCTGTTCGACAAGTGCGAGAGCGCGAAGGACCTTCTCGAAGTGATCACCAGCCGCTGAGAAACACCCGGACCGGCGGGGCGTTTTGTCACAGGGCCGAGGTAGATTTTTCTCAACCCGTAGTCGCTGGCTTCGGGTGGCGCAGAAGGGGGAAACCGATGGCAACTCGGGACACCGGCGGGCAGTCGCAGTCGGGCAAGGGCCGGCAGGACGAGCAAGTCGACGAGACCACCACTGAAGCCAACCCTGAGGTAGCCGAGCGGCACGCCGAAATCACCGAGGACGTGGACGACCTCCTGGACGAAATCGACTCGGTTCTCGAGGAGAACGCCGAGGAATTCGTGAGGGGATACGTCCAAAAAGGGGGGGAATAGGTGTAAATGTCCGATTTAGGGGAATCGGATACGATGCACTGCCCTCAGTGTCGCCGGACGTTGCCTGTGACCGAGTTTCACAGCAACGTTCGGCGTCCGGACGGTTTGGCTTTCTACTGCCGTGAATGCGCGGCTGAACGATCCGAAGCGAGCAGACGTAAGCGTGGGATCAAGCCGCAGAAGCGGTCGGCGGAGCCGGTGCCTCCCGGGTCGAAGTGGTGCCCGGACTGCGACACGATCAAGCGGCTGATTGAGTTCGCCCGGACCGCCGCCAAGAAGACCGGCTACCACTCGTATTGCCTGACCTGCCACACGGCCCGCGGCGTCGAATCAAAGAACAGGCTGTACGGCGGCACCCGTGAGTATCACCTGCGCCACCGCTATGGCATCGGGCAGGCTGACTTCGATGAGATGTTGTGGCGGCAGTTCGGGGTGTGTGCGATCTGCCATGCGCCCGACCCTCAACACGTTGACCACGATCATCGCACCGGCGAGGTGCGCGGGATATTGTGCTTCAACTGCAACGGCGGTCTGGGTCAGTTCAGGGACAACCTCGACTACCTGACCGGCGCGATCGAATACCTGAAGGGGACCACGTGCCAAAGGACTTTGATCCGTCCGGGCGTCTACCGGATTTCTTCGTCAACGCGGGAACGTCGTCCTTCACGCAGTTCCTGACCCACGTGTCTCCTGAGCTGCTTCCGGGCCGCCGCCCCCTGCCGCCGGGGTTGTCGGCCGACATCGCCCCGCACGCGACGACGATCGTGGCGATCGCCACCGCTGACGGTGTCGTGATGGGTGGCGACCGGCGGGCGACGATGGGCAATCTCATCGCCAGCCGCGACATCGAGAAGGTGCACCCGGCCGACTCCTATTCGCTGATCGGCATCGCGGGCACGGCCGGTATCGGTATCGAGCTGATGCGGCTGTTCCAGGTGGAGCTGGAGCACTACGAGAAGATCGAGGGCACGATGCTCTCGCTCGACGGTAAGGCGAACCGGCTGGCCGGCATGGTGCGGGGCAACCTCGGCGCGGCGATGCAGGGCCTGGCCGTGGTTCCGCTGTTCGCCGGTTTCGACTTGTCGCCGACCGACCCGTCCAAGATCGGGCGGATCTTCAGCTTCGACGTGGCGGGCGGGCTGTACGAGGAGACCGGGTACGACGCGATCGGCTCGGGTTCGCTGTTCGCCAAGTCGGCGTTGAAGAAGAAGTACCGGGTGGGGCTGAGCACCGACGAGGCGATCCGGTTCGCGGTGGAGGCGCTGTACGACGCGGCGGACGACGACACCGCGACGGGTGGCCCCGACCTGACCCGCAAGATCTTCCCGGTTGTGATGACGGCGACCGCCAGCGGTGTGCACCGGCTGACCGATGCCGAGATCACCGCGGTGGCCGAGCAGGTCGTGGCCGGGCGCATGGAAAATCCGGGCGGCTGAGTCCGGTTGTTGTTGGCAGCCGAATTCACCAGGGACGAGAGGGAGTAGCCACCCGTGGCCATGCAGTTCTACGCATCACCCGAGCAGGTCCAGCGGGACCGCTCGGAGTACGCCCGTAAGGGCATCGCCCGCGGCCGTTCCGCCGTGGTGCTCACGTACGAGGGCGGCATTCTGCTGGTCGCCGAGAACATCACGACGCTGCGCAAGATCAGCGAGATCTACGACAAGATCGGGTTCGCGGCGGTCGGGCGGTACAACGAGTTCGAGTCGTTGCGCCGGGCCGGCATCCGGATGGCCGACGTGAACGGTTACAGCTATGACCGGCGCGATGTGACGGGCCGGTTCCTGGCGAACGCGTACACGCAGACCTTGGGCGCGATCTTCACCGAGACCCAGAAGCCGTACGAGGTGGAGATTTGCATCGCCCAGGTGGGCGCGTCGCCCGAGACCGATGAGCTGTACCGGATCACGTACGACGGTTCGGTGATGGACGAGCCGGGGTTCATGGCGATGGGCGGGCAGGCCGAGGCGATCTCGACGGTGCTGCGGGAGCGTCACGACGGCGCGGCCGACCTGCCCACGGCGCTGCATCTGGCGGCCGAGGCGCTGGGCAGTGTGGGCGGCGAGAACGGCCAGGCCCGTACGCTCGACGCGAAGCAGCTCGAGGTGGCGGTGCTCGACCGGCGGCGCAAGGGCCGGGCGTTCCGGCGCATCCAGGGCGCGGCCCTGACGACGCTGCTGGAGGGCGAGAAGGACGTGCCGGAGAAGGAGCTGGGTGACGTGGACGCGGCCCCGCCGCCGCCCGCCACCGACAAGCCCACGGTGTCGGCCGCCTCGGAGGAGGAGCCGAATTCTCCGGAGAGCGCCGATCCGGCCGAGCCGGCTGACGGTGTCAACGGCGACGGTTCCTGAGTTCTGACCCCGGGGCGCGGCGCCGGCCGCGTCCCGGGAACGGGCTGCGTTCCTGAGGGCGTGCGGCTGGTCGCGTCCGGAGGAACGGGGCGCGTTCCTGTGAGCGGGGAACGGGTGCGTTATAGGGGTGGGGCGCCGACACTGACGGGGTGGACAGTGCGCGCACCATCGCCCTCGCTTCGTCGTGTGCTGCTTTCGTCGGTGTGCCCTGTCCCAGCTCAGGTCCAGCTTTTCGAGCGGCAGCGTGATCAGGGCGCGGGTGGTGATCTCGAGGCTGCCTGCGACGTGGTAGGTGTCGCCGGGCACGAAGGCGAGCCGCTTGTCGTAGGCGACCCCGCCGAGTTGTCGACACTGCCGGCCGGGGCCAGCTTGTCGAGCACCGTGACGTGAACGCCCTCGAGCCCCGGCAGACGGTCGGCCGGAACGGCCCGCACAAAGTGCGAACCCACGAAGCCGGCGCCGCCGGTGACAAGAACGTTCATCAGTAACGACTCTGCCAATGGGTGGCTTATGCGGCTAGTGTTTCGTCATGGAACGGCGAATTTTCGGCCTCGAGACCGAGTACGGAGTCACGTGTACTTACCGGGGGCAGCGGCGGCTGTCGCCGGACGAGGTGGCCCGCTACCTGTTCCGCCGAGTGGTGTCCTGGGGACGCAGCAGCAACGTCTTTCTCCGTAACGGCGCCCGCCTCTACCTCGACGTCGGTTCCCACCCCGAGTATGCGACGCCCGAATGCGACTCGGTCACCGATCTGGTCGCTCACGACCGGGCCGGGGAACGGATCCTGGAAGGCCTGCTCGTCGACGCCGAGAAACGGCTGCACGACGAGGGCATCGCAGGCGAGATCTACCTGTTCAAGAACAACACCGACTCGGCCGGCAACTCGTACGGGTGCCACGAGAACTACCTGGTGTCCCGGCACGGCGAGTTCGGCCGGCTCGCCGACGTCCTGATCCCGTTCCTCGTCACCCGTCAGCTGATCTGCGGCGCCGGCAAGGTGCTGCAGACGCCGCGCGGGGCGGTGTTCTGCCTGTCGCAGCGGGCCGAGCACATCTGGGAGGGCGTCTCCAGCGCGACGACGCGGTCCCGCCCGATCATCAACACGCGCGACGAGCCGCACGCGGACGCCGAGCGTTACCGCCGCCTGCACGTGATCGTCGGCGACTCGAACATGAACGAGGTGACGACGCTGCTCAAGGTGGGCAGCGCCGACATCGTCCTGCGCATGATCGAGGCCGGTGTCGTCATGCGGGACCTGTCGCTGGAGAACCCGATCCGGGCCATCCGCGAGGTCAGCCACGACATCACCGGCCGCCGCAAGATCCGCCTGGCCAACAACAAGGAGGTCAGCGCGCTCGAGATCCAGCAGGAATACCTCGCGAAGGCCACCGAGTTCGTCGAGCGCCGCGGCGGCGACCAGACCGCCAAGCGCGTCGTCGAACTGTGGGGCCGCGTGCTCAACGCGATCGAGAGCGGCGACCTCGACCCGGTGTCGCGCGAGATCGACTGGGTCTCGAAGTACAAGCTGATCGAGCGTTACCAAGCCAAGCACGAGATCCCGATGTCGCACCCGCGGGTCGCGCAGCTCGACCTGGCCTACCACGACGTGCGCCGGGGCCGCGGCCTCTACGCGCTCATGGAGAAGCGCAAGCAGGTCGACCGCATCTCCAACGACCTCGACATCTTCGAGGCCAAGGAGACGCCCCCGCAGACCACCCGGGCCCGGCTGCGCGGCGAGTTCATCCGCCACGCCCAGGAGAAGCGCCGCGACTTCACCGTCGACTGGGTGCACCTGAAGCTGAACGACCAGGCCCAGCGGACGGTGCTGTGCAAGGACCCGTTCCGCGCCTACGACGAGCGGGTGGAGCGGCTCATCGCCAGCATGTGAGCGGGCTTTAGGCTGGTCGGGTCATGAACAGACCCGACCAGCCATCCGGCCGCGCCGAGCGTCGCCGCGAACGCATCCGGGCCGAGATCCGGCGCAACCGCAACGGCGGTCATCGCGTGCCGACGTGGGTGCTGGCGGCGATTCTGGCCGTCGTCCTGGTGGGCTGGCTTCTTCTCGTCGTCACGTCATGACGTCAAAGACGCATGTCCTGGCGGGGTGGTGGGTGACGGACCGTCGCTCCCGCGGGGACCGCGACGCGATGAGCTGGCCGCTGGCGCGTCCAAAGCGCTCCTCGCGCCACGGCGACGTGCGTGAGTGGTTGCGCCCGGAAACCGGGTGTCAGCCCGCGGCGCGGCGGGCCTGCTCGAACGGGAGGCGGTCGAAGAGGAAGTGGCTGCGCGTGATTCTGCCGTTCGCGACCGTCACCAGTTCCGCGCCCGGCGCCGAGGGCACGAGCGCTGTCGCAGTGTCGTACATGATCAGGGCGGTGGTGTCGTCGCCGAACGCGCCGAGCACCGTCGTCGACTTCAGCATGGCGACGAACCCGGCCATGAAAGCCCGGTAGGCGGCCGCGCCCTCGATGCGGCCGGCCGGGGCGTCGCACACGACGTCGGCGGCGATGTAGGTCAGGGCGAGGTCGAGGTCGTGGCCGGCCCAGGCCTCGTGGTAGGCCAGGGCGGTCTTCAGGGCGATGCTCACGGTTTCTCCTTCGGTGCGGGTCTCGCTCGGGTGGACACCGTGGGGGACCGGATCGGAACGGCCGCGTGACACAATCCCGCGGGTGGAGGCGAGCGCGCTCGACCGGGCGCAGCGGGGCGACGCCGAGGCGTTCCGTGAGCTGACGCAGCCGCACGAGCGGGAGCTGCTGCTGCACTGCTACCGCATGCTGGGGTCGCTGGCCGACGCCGAGGATCTGCTGCAGGACACGCTGGTCGCCGCGTGGCAGGGCCTGCCCGGTTTCGAGCGGCGGGCCTCGCTGCGCACCTGGCTGTATCGCATCGCCACCAACCGGTGCCTCAACGCGCTGCGCGACGGGCGCCGCCGCCCGCGGGAGCCGGTGCCCCCGTTCCCGCCGCCCGCGCCGACCCGTCGGGGTGAGGTCACGTGGCTGCAGCCCTACCCGGACGCCCTGCTCGACGGTCTGCCCGCGAGCGCGCCCGGACCGGAGGCGCGGCTGGAGCTCAAGGAGTCGGTGGGGCTGGCGTTCGTGGCGGCCCTGCAGCGGATGCCGCCCCGGCAGGCGGCGACGCTGATCCTGCGCGACGTGCTCGGCTATTCGGGTGCGGAGACCGCTGAGCTGCTGGGCACGACCGAGACCGCGGTCAAAGGCGCCTTGCAGCGGGCGCGGGCCGCCACGCCCAGCCGACCGGCCGGCTCCCCGGAGGACGAGGTGGTCAGCCGCTTCGCCGACGCGTTCACCCGCGGCGACGTGGAGGCGGTGGTCGCGCTGCTCACCGACGACGTCTGGCTGAGCATGCCGCCCGCGCCGCACGAATATCACGGGCGGGAGGCCGTGCGGGAATTCCTGGCCCGCAGTTTCCGGCACGCGGCGGGGCGGGGGTTGACGCTGACCCGTGCGGACGCCAACGGCCAGCCCGCGTTCGTGGCCGACCTGGACGGCCCGGCCGGGATCATCGTGCTGACACCCCGGGGGGACCTGCTGGCGGCGATCGCCCGCTTTCACCTCCCGCCGAAGTGGGCGCGCAGCTTGAGCGCGTACGGCAACCGTTCGGCGGCGGGTACGAAGCCGGGCCGGGACGGCAGCGCGTAGAGGTTGTCGCCGGGATAGCGCGGGAAGACGTGCACATGGTAGTGCCAGGCGGTCTGGTGCCCGGCGGGTTCGTTGTGCTGGCGCACCGAGATGCCGTCGCAGCCGTACGTGTGCCGCATCGCCACCGCCACCTCCCGGACCAGGTCGTGCACCGCGTGCCCGCACGCGGAGGGCAGGTCGTACAGATTCTCGTGGTGGGCGTCGGCCACGACCAGCACGTTGCCCGGGTTGTGCGGCCACCACGACGGCGACACGAACGCCGTGGCCAGCGTGTTGCGCCGCACGATGTCGGCCTGCAGGTTGACCCCGGCCGGATCGTCCTCGCCCGCGACCAGGCGGCAGAACGGGCAGTCGTAGCCCTCAGGCTCATGATTGAACATGCGGGCCATTCAACAGCGGGGGCGGTCCTTCCGCCGCGGCCCTTGTGGTCAGCGGTCGATGGGCAGCTCCCGCCCGTCGTCGACGAACAGCCGGGCGCCGGGGGTGGTGGCGGCGGCCAGCCGGGCCAGGATGCGCCGGCCCAGGGCGGGGTGGCGGCCGTCCAGCGCACCGACCCTGAGCGCGAAGACCAGGTCGAAGGGTTTCTCGAAGCCGGCCAGCACGAAATCCTCGGCGGCAACCTGCCGCACGTTCATCCGCCCGGAGGCGATCTCGGCCCGCGAGCCCGCCGCGCACGTGGCGATCGCGTAGCCGGAGCGATCGGTGGCCAGGATGTGACCGGTGGTCAGGCGGGCGGCGACCAGCCGGGCCGCCACGCCGGGCCCGCAGCCGATCTCGAGCACGCGGAAGTGAGGCTCGAGCGGCAGAGCGTCGACGGCGGCGGCGATGCGAGGGGAGGCGGCGGTGGTCGGCACGCCCCGAACCATACCGGCGGGCGCGGCCCCGGCCCGGTTATCCACAATCCAGGGTTGTCCACAGGGGACCGCGCGTTGATCGGCCCGATCGGGCAGACTGACCGCCGTGGGTGGGAGCCCCCTGGGAGGGCGGGGACTCGGCTGGGAGTCGTCGTACTAGGGGCGCTGGCTTTGCAGTTCGGCGTCGATGGCGTCGGGCGCGCCGCCGAACTCGTCGGCTATTTCGCCGGCCACTTCGGGCTCGGTGTGCGTGGCGAGCCGGGCGTCGGCCGCGGTCAGCATGCGGTGGCCGGAGGCCAGCACGAGCACACCCAGCAGCACGGCCACGGCGCCGGCCAGGAACGGGACGTGGATGTTCCAGTGGTCGACCATCTTGCCCGCCACGAACGGGGCCAGGCCGCCGCCGATGAAGCGGACGAAGCCGTACGTGGCTGAGGCGATCGGGCGGTCGACCGGTGACACCAGCATGACGGCCTGGGTGGTCAGGGTGTTGTTGATGCCGACGGTGATGCCGCTGAGGACGACGCAGGTGATCAGGGCCCAGCGCACGTCGGTGAACAGGCCGATGAGCAGCAGCAGGACGGCGAACGTGCCGAGCGCGCCGTAGAGGGCGGGTGCAGTGCCGAAGCGGGCCTGCAGCAGGGGAGCGCCGGTGATGGAGAAGACGGCGACGAGCAGTCCCCAGCCGAAGAACACGAAGCCGAGCTGGATGGCCGACAGTTCCATCGGGTAGGGCGCGTAGCCCAGCATGGTGAAGAAGCCCCAGTTGTAGAACAGGGCGGCGATGCACATGGTGAGCAGCGGGCGATGCCGCAGCGCGAGCAGGGGCTCGGCCAGGCTGATCTTGCGGGGTGGCGGGGGTGTCTTGTCGAGCAGCGTGACGGTGGCGATCAGCGCGACGGCCATCAGGGCGGCGACGCCGAAGAAGGGGCCGCGCCAGCTGATGTCGCCGAGCAGGCCGCCGATCAGCGGGCCGGCCGCGATGCCCAGGCCCAGTGCGGCCTCGTAGAGCACGATCGCGCCGGCGAAGCCGCCGGAGGCGGACGCCACGATGACGGCCAGGGAGGTGGCGATGAACATGGCGTTGCCGAGGCCCCAGCCGGCCCGGAAGCCGACGATGCCGCCGATCGAGCCGGACAGGCCGGCCAGCGCGCTGAACACGACGATCACGGCCAGGCCGGTGATCAGGGTGCGTTTGGGGCCGATGCGGCTGGACACCCAGTTGACGCCGAGCATGGCCACCGCGGTGACCACCAGGTAGCTCGTGAACAGCAGGCTGACCTGACTCGGCGTGGCGTTCAGCTGTTCGGAGAGGGCGGGCAGGATCGGGTCGACCAGGCCGATGCCCATGAAGCTGACGACGCAGGCGAAGGCGACCGCGAAGACCGCCTTGGGTTGCTGGAGAAGAGTGGATCGCACCCCAGAAGCATAAGCCTCTTATGTATTGCTTGCGAGCCGCACAGGTGTGACGGTGGTCGGCATGACCGACATCATTGCCCCGGCGATCAGTGACTACCTGCTCGAGCACTGCACCCCGGCCGACGACGTGCTACGTGACCTGGCCGCGGAGACCCGCACCGCCCTGCCCGGCCAGGCCGGCATGCAGATCTCGCACGACGAGGGCGAACTGCTGACCATGCTCGTACGGCTCACCGGCGCCCGGCGGGCGGTCGAGATCGGCGTTTTCACCGGCTACTCGTCGATCTGCATCGCGCGCGGCCTGCCCAAGGACGGCCGGCTGCTCGCCTTCGACGTGTCGGAGGAGTTCACCAGCGTGGCCCGCCGCTACTGGGCCCGGGCCGGTGTCGACGACCGGATCGAGCTCACCCTCGGCCCCGCCCTCGAGTCGATCAGGAAGCTCGACGCCGATCCGGTGATCGACTTCGCGTTCGTCGACGCGGACAAGACCGGCTACCCGGCCTACTACGCCGAGCTCGTGCCGCGGATGCGCCCGGGCGGCCTGATCGTGGTCGACAACGTGCTGCGCGACGGCCGGGTGCTCGACCCCGGCAACGACAGCGACCGGGCCGTGCGCGACCTCAACGACCAGATCGTGGGCGACGACCGCGTCGAGTCGGTCATGCTTCCCGTACGGGACGGGGTGACGCTCGTGCGCAAGCGGGGTTAGCAACCGGTTCGCAACCCGCGGGGACCTCGGAAACAACCGGGTGGCGGTCTCCTTGATGGAATGTCGAAGGTGTTCGCGGTGGTCGCCGCCCTGGCCATTGCCGTTTACCAGCTGTTGCCCGATAGCGCCTGGTGGACCGCGGGCTGGCAGATGGGCATCGGGTACGCCGGCGCGGCCGCGATCCTGGTCGGCGCGCGCCGGCTGCCCCGCCGCGAGCGGCTGCCCTGGTGGTGCTTCGCGGCCGGGATCGCCGCCAACGTCACCGGCATCGGTGTCTCCGTCTTCAGCGACGTGGTGCTGCACCTGGTCGACCTGCCGACCCCGGCCGACCCGTTCTTCCTGCTGCTCTACCCGTTCTGCGCGTTCGGCCTGGCCGTCCTGATCCGGCGGCGTGAGGCCGGCCGCGGCCGCAACTGGACCGCCATGGTCGACGCGACCACCATCACGACCGGTTTCGGGTTGCTGGCCTGGGTCTACGTGATCGCGCCGTCGGCCGAGGGCGGCCACATCACCATGCTGGGCGAGGCCACCCAGGTCGCCTATCCGATCGGTGACCTGGTCATGCTGGCCATGATGGCCCGTCTGCTGCGCGGCGGCGGCCGGCGTGGTGCGCCGTTCTGGTGGGTCACCGGGTCACTGGCGGCGTTCCTGATCGGTGACACGGTCTGGGTCGTGATGGGCAACCTGATCGACCAGGGCTACCCCGTCGAGGACATCCTCTGGCTCAACCGGGCCATCGAGTCGATCTTCCTGGTCGCGTTCACGCTGTTCGGGGTGGGTGCCCTGCACGCCGACGCGCGGTCGCTGGCCTCCTCGGCCGGAGCGGAGGTCGCGCGGCTGGGCCGGATGCACCTGCTGCTGCTGACCGGGGCGTCGCTGATCGCGCCGGCCCTGCTGGCAGTGGAGGTGCTGCACGGCGAGGTGCACGACGGCATGGCCATCGTGATCGGCTCGGCTGCCCTGTTCCTGCTGGTCGTGACGCGGATGGCGCAGCTGGTGCGTGAGGTCGAGCGGCAGGCCCTGCAGGTGCGGGAGCTGGCCCGGCGCGACGACCTGACCGGGCTGCCCAACCGGCGGGCCTGGAACGACGAGCTGCCCCGGGCCCTCGAGCACGCCCGCCGCGAGGGCCGCCCGGTGTGCGTGGCGCTGCTCGACCTCGACCATTTCAAGCAGTTCAACGACACGTACGGGCATCCGGCGGGCGACCGGCTGCTCAAGTCGGCCGCGGCGGCCTGGCACGGCAAGCTGCGCACGATCGACACGCTGGCCCGCTACGGCGGTGAGGAGTTCGTCGTGCTGCTGCCCGGCGCCGACGCGGACGAGGCCCGTGAGGTGCTCGAACGGGCGCTGGCGGCCACCCCGCTGGGCCAGACCTTCTCGGCCGGCCTCGCGGTGTGGGACGGCGCCGAGACCTCCGACGAGCTGATCCAGCGGGCGGACACCGCGCTCTACCGCGCCAAGTCGGACGGGCGCAGTCAGGTCAGCGAGGCCGCGAACCGCCCCGCCGCCGCGGCCGTGACGAAGTAGGCGTAGTCCTCGTCGAGCTTGCGGCCCATGGTCGACAGCGGCACCGGGCTCGACCGCAATGCCGCGTCGAGTCCGTCGGCACCGACGCGGGGCAGCCGGTGCCTTCCGGCCAGCGGAGCCAGGGCGGCGTCGATCTCCGCGGCCAGGTCGGGGGCCAGGCCGTCCGGCACCGGCAGGTCGGCCGGGACCAGAGCCACTTTCCCGTACGCGGTGAGGCTGTGATGCGAGACGCCGCGGTGCCGGGGCCGGCCGTCGCCGGTGGAGATGCGCAGCGACCCGACCGGCCGCCCGCCCAGGATCCCGATCGCGTTCACCGCCTCGCCCAGCGCCACACCGGAGAAACCCCAGGTCGTGCCGGTGCCCAGATTGCCCGGCCCCTGGGCGACAACCGTGATGTCGGCCCGCAGCACGTGGCGGGCGGCCAGCAGCCCGGTGTGCACGGTGCTCGCCTCCAGGTCGCCCCCGTACGCCTGGCCGGTCGTGACAGTGCCGGCCAGGTGGGGGCGCAGGCCGTCGAGGGTGCGCGAGAACCACGCGGGCAGCGCCCCGCCGTCGGTCATCACGTACGCGACCTTGGCCGCCGGCTTGTCGGCGTGAATGCCCGCGAGGACGGCCGGCAACGCGGAGTGCAGGTCGGCGGTGACCACGGGCATGCCGTCGAGCGACTCGGCCGCGGCCATGACCGCGCGGTGCGGGGAGGCCTCCTCGTCGACGCCGAGCCGGATGACCTGCAACGGCGTGTAGCGAGCCTTGACCAGATGACCCGAGTCGCGCGTCGTGCCGTCGTCGGCCGGGTCGGCGGGCAGCCGGTCGGGCAGCGCGACGACGAGCGCGTACCCGCCCGTGCCGAGGCCCATGACCAGCGCGCCCACGTTGAGCAGCACACGGTCGCCGGGCTCGGGCTCGCCCACCAGCTCGGGGTAGGCCAGCGACCGCAGCGGCCCGTCGCCGGTGACCACGTCGAGCTCGACGGCGCCGCGCCACTGCCGCCGAACCGCCCGGACCGTCCCCGACCGCCACCGCACCATGGCCGCCAACCCTATATGTCGACCCCGCCGTCGACGTGGTTGCGGCCCGCCGTGCCGCGCGTCGGGTCGAGGAAGACGTAGCGGATCGCGGGGAAACGGGCCCGCAGGCGGCGCTCGGCGTCGTCGGAGGCGGCCTCGATCTCGCCGCCGCTCACCGAGTCGCGGAAGTCGACCTTTGCCGCGACCAGCACGTCACCCGGGCCGAGCTGCATGGTCAGCAGCGTCGGCACGGCGTCGACGACCGGGATCGAAGCCAGGTCGGCCGCGATCTGGTTGTGCATCCGGCGCGGCACCGCCCGGCCCACCAGCAGCGACGCGTTGGTGCGGGCGAGGATCGCGGCCACCACGAACAGCAGCAGGCCGATGGCGATCGAGGCGATGCCGTCCCACGCCGTGTTGCCGGTCAGCTCGGTCAGCGCCAGCCCGGCCCCGGCCAGGACCAGGCCGATCAGGGCGGCCGAGTCCTCGAAGTAGACCGCCTTGACCGTGGTGTCGGGGGTCAGCCGCAGGAACCGCGACGGCGTGATGCCCCAGCGCCGCGACGCGCCCGTGACCTGACGCCGGGCCTTCAGGAACGACGTGCCCTCGGCTGCGAACGAGACAGCCAGCACGACGTACGACCACAGGAAGGCGCCCATCTCCTCGCCGTGCACGATCGTCTCGATGCCGTGGTAGATCGAGAACCCGGCCCCGCCCACGAAGGTGAACACGGCCGCGATGAAGGCCCAGACGAAGCTCTCCTTGCCGTACCCGAACGGGTGTTCCTCGTCGGCCGGGCGCACGCCGCGGCGCAGCGCGACGAACAGGAAGACCTCGGTGATGGTGTCGGCCAGCGAGTGCGCCGACTCCGACACCATGGCCGCCGAGCCGGAGAACAGGCCGGCCACCAGCTTCGCGACCGCGATGGCCAGGTTGGCCAGGCCCGCGATGATGACGGTGCCGACACTCTCGTTCTCTGGTTGTTCGGACTGTTGTGACGAATCGGTCGGATCGAGCGGCTCGGCGGCGGCCAGACCGACCGGGAGCTGGTCTTCAGGGGTCTGCGGGGTGGTCACCCGGCCATGCATTCCACACTCGGGGCCCCGGGAAACCGCCCGGGTGTAGCGCGTACGTCACTGTCGCGTCCACCCTGCTAGCGTTGCCAACCGTGTCGCGGACCCGCACCGAGCGCCTGGTGAACTTGGTTATCTGCCTGCTTTCCACGCGGCGGTTCCTGACCGCCGCGCAGATCGCCGCGACCGTCCCCGGTTACGAGCACGATCCGGAGGACCCGCGCGACCACGAAGCGTTCCAGCGCAAGTTCGAGCGCGACAAGGCCGAGCTGCGCGACCTCGGGGTCCCGCTCGAGACCGGCACGGCCAGCGTCTTCGATCAGGAACCGGGCTACCGCATCGCGCACCGCGAGTACGCGCTGCCCGCGATCATCCTCGAGCCCGACGAGGCCGCCGCGGTGGGCATCGCGGCCCGCCTCTGGCAGCACGCCGGCCTGGCCGCCGCCGCGTCGTCGGGCCTGGCCAAGCTGCGCGCGGCCGGGGTCGAGGTCGACCCGCAGGCCACCCTCGGGGTCGAGCCGGTGGTCACCGTCGACCCCGCCTTCGGGCCGCTGACCAGTGCCGCCCGCGAGCGCCGGGCGGTGACGTTCAGCTATCGCGTGCCCGAGGTCGACGACCCGGCCGTGCGCAAGGTCGAGCCGTGGGGTGTCGTCTGCTGGCAGGGCCGGTGGTACGTGGTGGGCCACGACCGGGACCGCGGTGCGACCCGCTGCTTCCGGCTCTCCCGCATCGTCGGCACGGTCAAGGCGCTGGGCCGGCCGGGCGCGTTCACCCCGCCCGAGAACGAGGACCTGATCAGCCACGTCGCCCGCTGGTCGGGGCCGGTGCCGCAGACCGGCCGGGCCACCGTCACCGTGCGGCCGGGGCGGGCCGCGGGGCTGCGCCGCTGGGCCACCGAGTCGGTGCCGGGTCCGGACGGCGACTGTCTGACCATCCCGTACGCCGACGCGGAGCGGCTCGCCTCCACGATCGTCGGCTACGGGCCGGACGTGCGCGCCGATGGGCCGCCCGAGGTCCGCGACGCCGTCATTCAGCTCCTGAAAGAGGTCGTCGCCCGCCACGAGGTCGCGGCATGAACGACCGCACCGGAGTCAACGAAGTGTCCGCAAGGCCAGGAGTGCCTGCCCCGGGAGGTACAGCGTGACCGGGCCCCGGCAGTCCGCCGACCGGCTCGGACGGCTGCTCAACCTCGTGCCGTACCTGCTGGCCCGGCCGGGCATCCTGGTCGCCGAGGCGGCGGCCGACCTCGGCGTCAGCGAACGTCAGCTGCGCGAGGACCTCGAGCTGCTCTGGGTCTGCGGCCTGCCTGGCTACGGTCCCGGCGACCTGATCGACATGGCGCTCGACGGTGACCGGGTCACCATCAGCCACGACGCCGGCATCGACCGTCCGCTGCGGCTGACCCAGGACGAGGCGCTGGCCCTGGTCGTGGCGCTGCGGATGCTCGCCGAGACCCCCGGCACGGGCCACCGCGACGTCATCGAGCGCGCCCTGGCCAAGATCGAGAACGCGGCGGGGGACCTGGCCGACGCCCCGGTCGCCGTGCGGCTGCCGGCCAACTCCCCGCGCGTCGACCAGGTGCGGGCCGCGGTCGAGAGCCGCCACGCGCTGCGGATGACCTACTACACGGCGGCCCGCGACGAGACGACCGACCGGGTCGTCGACCCCATGCGGGTGCTGATGGTGGGCGGCAAGGCCTACCTGGAGGCCTGGTGCCGCCGGGCCGAAGCCACCCGCCTGTTCCGGATCGACCGGATCGACGACTTCACCGAGCTCGACGAGCCGTCCCGGCCGCCCGCCGGCGCCGAACCGCACGACCTCACCGAAGGCGTCTTCCGGCCCACGCCCGACCTGGAACTGGTCACGCTGCGGGTCGGCCGGCACAGCCGCTGGATCACCGAGTACTACCCGGTGGAGGAGGTCCGCCGCTCCGGCGGCGACGAGTGGATCGTGACCATGCGGGTCACCGACCTGGGCTGGGCGCAGCGGCTGCTGCTCGGCCTCGGGCCCGACGTGACCGTGGTCGGCCCGCCCGAGCTGCTCACCCGCATCCGCGAACAAGCCACGGCGGCGCTCGACCAGTACAGCAGCCCCGGCCGGTAGGGTGGCCCGGTGCTGATGTGGATCTGGATCGCCGTGGTCGTGATCGCCCTGATCATCCTGCTGGCCGTCGGGGTGCGGCTGCTCGGCAAGCTCGACGGGCTGCGCCGCGCGGGCCTGCGGCTGCAGAAGCGCCAGGCCGACGCGGCGAAACTGCAGGCCGCCGCGGCTGAGCTGCAGGAAACGGTGCTGGCGGTGCAGCAGCGGGCCGAGATCGCCCAGGACCACGTCGCGGCCCTGTCGCCCGGACCCAAGAAGGGGTAACCTGCGGCGTTCCTTCCCCGTTGTCCAAGGATTCGGGGGATGGTGGCAAACCCGCGAGGGTCCGTGGGCCGCATCACCAGATTTGACACGTACGATGGACCCCGCACACCTGATCCGACCGACTGGAGTTCACCCATGGGCGCCCTCAAGCCATGGCACATCATTGTTTTCGTGGTCGTCCTCGTGCTGCTTTTCGGCGCGAAGCGGCTTCCGGACGCCGCGCGGTCGCTGGGCCGGTCGCTGCGGATCATCAAGGCCGAGACCAAGGGCCTGGTGGACGACAACAACGACGTCGCCGAGAAGGCCGAGCCGCAGTACTCGCGCCAGCCCATCCAGGGTGAGGTGCAGCAGCCGGGCCAGCCGGGCTACCAGCAGGCCCCGCCGCCGCAGGGCTACCAGCAGGCCCCGCCGCCCCAGGGCTACCAGCAGCAGCCGTACGTCGACCCGGTGCAGCAGCGCACCAACGACCGCTGAGCTGCTAGCCGGTCATGAAGCTAGCCCTTCGCCGTCAGGGGCCCAGCAAGTTCCAGCAGGCCTCCGACGGCTCGATGACGCTGATCGACCACGTCCGCGAGCTGCGTAACCGGCTCTTCGTCGCGTCGCTCGGCCTGGTCGTCGGCCTGATCGTCGGCTTCATCCTCTCCCAGTGGGTGTTCGGGCTGCTGGAACAGCCGTACTGCCGGCTGCCCTCCTCGATCGCCACCCGCGCCGACGGTTCGACGTACTGCGACTGGGTCGTCCTCAACGTCACCGACACCCTGATCCTGCGCCTCAAGATCGCGCTGTGGGTCGGCATCATCGTCGGTTCGCCCGTCTGGCTCTACCAGCTGTGGGCCTTCGTCGCGCCCGGCCTGCACCGCCACGAGCGCAAATGGGCGTACGTGTTCGTCGCGATCGCCGCCCCGCTGTTCGTCGGCGGCGGCATCCTGGCCTACTTCGTGGTCGGCCACAGCCTGGCCTTCATCATGGAGGCCGGCGTCCTGGGGGAGGCGACCAAACTAGAAGTCTCGTCGTACATCGGGTTCGTGACCAACATGATCCTGATCTTCGGCGTGGCCTTCGAGTTCCCGCTGATCCTGCTCATGCTCAACTTCACCGGCGTCGTGTCGGCGAAGAAGCTGCTGGGCTGGTGGCGGATCGTGGTGTTCCTGTCGTTCGCGTTCGCCGCGATCGCCACCCCCGACCCCGGCCCGTTCGGCATGACGCTGCTGGCGCTCTGCATGGTCGTGCTCTACCTGATCGCGACCGGTGTGGCGGCGCTCAACGACAGGCGCAAGGGCCGCGGCCAGGAGCTGTACGCGGGGCTCGACGACGACACGATCTCGCCGCTCGAGGACGAGCGGGTGCCGGTCGGCGCGTCCGACCCGATCGAGGCCCCGGCCCCGGTCGAGGCGCCCACCCCCGTCGCGAAACCCCGCCCGCTGGACGGACGCTTCGACGACATGACGTAGGTCACTGCCCGGGCCGCTATGCTGCCCCGCTGTGACGAGCTTTGAGATCGCGGTGCTGGCCAACCCCACAGCGGGGCGCGGCCGGCACCGCGATCTGCTTTCCCAGGTGCTGCACCGGCTCGGCCCGGGCGCACGACTGCTGGAAGCCCACAGCGGCGAAGAAGCCGAAGCGGCGTGCCGGGCGGCTGTCGCCTCCGGGGTCACGGCACTGGTCGCGGTGGGCGGCGACGGCACGATCCACCGGGCGTTACAGGCAGTGGCCGACCGGCCCGTACTCTTCGGCGTCGTCCCCGCCGGCACCGGCAACGACTTCGCGGCCGGCGTCGGCGTGCCGGCCGACCCCCTGGCCGCGGCCGACGTGATCGCGGCGGCCCTGCGCGAGGGCCGGTACGTGCCCTGCGACTTGGCCCGCGTCGAGTTCGCGGCCTCCCGCACCGGGATCCCCGGCTCTTCCGTCACCAGCGCGCCTGGTCCTTCCCCCGCCGGCGTGCCTGGTCCTTCCTCGGCCGGCGCTCCCAGCGCATTCTCCTCCAGTGAACTCAGCTCTCCCTCCGACCTCCGGGGCCACGGCTCCTCTACCCACGATTCGCACTCCGCCGCCCTGACCACCGACGCCTCACCTCCTTATGCCGATAAATCGGGCGGAACAGAAAAGGGTGAGGTTGGGCGCGGGGGAGCGGAGAGCGCGGAGGCCGGGCGCGCGGACGTAGGGAGTGGGGCGGCTGGGCGTGCAGTAGGTGGGCGTGTGGAGATGGGGGGAGGTGAGCGGGACGTGCGATGGTTCGGGGCGGTGCTGGCCGGGGGTTTTGATGCGCTGGTCAACGAGCGGGCCAACTTGATGCGCTGGCCGCGGGGGCCCCGGCGGTACGACCTGGCCATTCTGCTGGAGCTGGCCCGGCTCAAACCGCGGGCGTACGGGATGGAACTGGACGGCGTGGACCACAGCTTCGCGGGCATGCTCGTGGCCGTGGGCAACTGCGCCAGCTACGGCGGGGGCATGCGGATCCTGCCCGACGCCGACCCCACCGACGGGCTGCTCGACGTCGTGGTCGCGGCGCCGTTCGGGCGGGCGGCTCTGGCGCGGCTCAAACCGCGCCTGCGGCGGGGCACTCATGTCAGCGACCCCAGGGTCACCGTGTTTCGCGCCCGGCACGTGCGTCTCAGGTCCGACGGCATCGTCGCCTACGCGGACGGGGAGCGCCTCGGTCCTCTTGACCTCGACTTGACCTGCGCCCCGGGTGCGGTTCGGTTGCTCCGGTGAATTGTTCATCAGATCCGGCGGGGCCGGCCGATCGAGGAGGTCATGCAGATCAACTCGCTCAGCTCCCTGGTCACCTCCGCCTACGACACCGCCCGGTCGAATCTCAGGAGCATGGCCGAAGCCGCGGCTGCGCCCGAGGTGAAGCCGGCCCTGGCCGAAGCGCCCCAGCCGCAGCCCGAGCCCCGGGCCGAGGCGGCCCCCAGGCCCGTCCCTGGTCAGCGTCAGGGTGTCAGCCTCGACGCGTACGCTTAGCCCTCGCGTAAGGCCCTCATCAATCTAAGTCCATCTATGCTCGCGAGGCTGCGGGCATGGTCCTCACCCGACGCACCCTCCTGCTCAGCTCGGCCGCAGCAGGCGTGGCCGGCGCCGCCACCACCTGGCCGCTGGCCGCCACGGCAGCACCGTACCGGGGTCCGCTGCGCTCCGACCCGTTCACGCTCGGCGTCGCCTCGGGCGACCCGGAACCCGACGGCTTCGTGCTCTGGACCCGCCTGGCCCCCACCCCCTTGGCCGAGGACGGTCTCGGCGGCATGCCCGACCGCGTCGTGCCCGTGCAGTGGGAACTCGCCGCCGACGAGCGTTTCCGCACGATCGTGCGCCGCGGTGTGGCCGCGGCCCGCCCGGAGTCGGCCCACGCCGTACACGTGGAACTCGGTCATCTGCTGCCGGGCCGTGAATACTTCTATCGCTTCCGGGCCGAGGGGTATGTGTCCCCGGCCGGGCGCACCCGCACCGCGCCGCCGCTGTGGGCGACCGGCGGCACCCTGGCCATGGCGTTCGCGTCCTGCTCGCAGTACGAGCACGGCTACTTCACCGCCTACCGTCACCTGGCCGCCGACGAGCCCGACATCGTGCTGCACCTGGGCGACTACCAGTACGAATACCAGGCCGGCGTCTACACGATCCCCGGCGGAAACCCGCGCGACCACGCCGGCCCGGAGACCGTCACCCTGGCCAACTACCGGCAGCGGCACGCGCAGTACAAGACCGACCCCGACCTGCAGGCCGCGCACGCCGTCGCGCCCTGGGCCGTGGTGTTCGACGACCACGAGGTCGAGAACAACTGGGCCGACGAGGTGCCCGAGCAGCCCGACCCGGCCTTCCCGGCCCGGCGTGCGGCCGCGTTCCAGGCCTACTACGAGAACATGCCGCTGCGCCGCACCTCGATCCCGCGCGGCCTCGACATGCAGCTCTACCGGCGGCTGCACTGGGGCCGGCTGGCCACGTTCCACCTGCTCGACACCAGGCAGTTCCGCGACGACCAGGCCTGCGGCGACGGCTACAAGGACTGCGCCGACGCGTACGACCCGGCCCGCTCGATCACCGGTGAGCGGCAGGAGACGTGGCTGCTCGACGGGTTCCGCCGCTCGTCGGCCCGCTGGGACGTCCTGGGCCAGCAGGTCTTCTTCGGCCAGCGTGACAACAACGCGGGCCCGCAGGTCGTGACCAGCATGGACTCGTGGGACGGCTACGCCGCGTCGCGCGAGCGGATCACGCGCGGGTGGGTCGACGCGGGCGTACGCAACCCGGTCGTGCTCACCGGTGACGTGCACGCCCACTGGGCCGACGAGCTGAAGCTGGACTACGCCGATCCGACCTCCAGGACCGTCGGCACCGAGCTGGTCTGCTCCTCGATCACGTCCACCGGCGACGGCGCCGACGTGCCCACCGGGCAGCACCCGTGGGCCGCCTGGAACCCGCACCTGCGCTTCTACAACAACCAGAGAGGCTATGTCCGTACGCGGATCACGCGGGACAGCCTCACCGCGGACTTCCGTGTCGTGGAGTACGTGACCACGCCGGGTGCACCCGTGCACACCCGGGCCACGTTCGTGATCGAGGATCGCGTGCCCGGCCTGCACCAGACCGCCGACAACCCGACCCCGTCGCTGCGCTCCGCCGCCGCTGCCGACACCGTCGAGCAGGAGACGTCACGCCCCTGAGCACCCGGCCAGGGCCAGGGTCGCCTCCAGACCGTTGGGGCGGCCCGGCTCGGCTGCGGGCAGCACCAGCGCGGCGCACCCGGCGGCCACGGCCCCCGCGTCGGCGGGCGTGTCACCCACCATGAGCGTGCGCTCGGGGTCGGCGCGCACCATCCCGCAGGCCCGCAGGAAGATCGCCGGGTCGGGCTTGGTGCGCCCGACCTCGTAGCTCAGCGCGAACGCGTCGATCAGGGGACTCAGGCCCCACGCGTCGAACAGGGGGCGGATGTCGAAGCCGACGTTGCTGACGACCGCCACCTTGATCCCGGCCTCGTGCAGCGTGCGCAGCGTGGACTCGGTGTCGGCGTACGGCAGCCAGCCGTCGGGCGCCAGCAGCCGCTCGTAGAGGGCGTCGGCCAGCCCCTCCACGTCCGTCGAGACGGTCGCGGCCAGGCCCGTGTACGCCGCGCGGTGGCTCTGCGCGTACAGGTCGCGGTCGGCCCAGTGCTCGGCCAGGTGAGGCGGCACCCGGTGGGGCAGCGGACCCCCGGCCCGCCCGGCTGTGACCAATCTGTCGGCCAGCACTGTCGCCTGGCCCCGGTCGAGCTCGCGACCGCACGCCCGGGCGGCGGCCACGACCCACGTCACAGGGTCCTCCACCTGGGCCAACGTGCCGTGGAAGTCGAACAGCACGGCGTCGACCTCACGGCGCGGCCGATGGGGAGGGTGATCGGTCGATGCGACATCCGGCACGGGAGCACCATACCCACCACGCCTCACGGGGCGGGACGCAACCGCCCGTGCTGCTTCTTGTCACACCGACGAACTAGCCTGGTGTTCATGACGAGTCCCGCCGAACGGTATGCGCAATCGGTGAGGCGGGCGGCCCGGGTGGCCGAGTTTCCCGCGCTCTCGGATTTCATGCTCGACGTCGGCTTCGACCTGGACGACTTCCAGCGGTCCGCCTGCGAGTCGCTCGAACGGGGCAGCGGCGTGCTGGTGTGCGCGCCCACCGGCGCCGGCAAGACCGTGGTCGGTGAGTTCGCGGTGCACCTGGCGTTGCGCGCGGGTGAGCGCAAGTGCTTCTACACGACGCCGATCAAGGCGCTGTCCAACCAGAAGTATCACGACCTCGTCGAGCGCTACGGCTCCGACAAGGTCGGCCTGCTGACCGGCGACAACGCCATCAACGGCGACGCGCCCGTGGTCGTGATGACCACCGAGGTGCTGCGCAACATGCTCTACTCGGGCTCGTCCGCGCTGAAGAACCTGGCGTACGTGGTGATGGACGAGGTGCACTACCTGGCCGACCGGTTCCGCGGCGCGGTCTGGGAAGAAGTGATCATCCACCTGCCCGCCTCGGTCACGCTGGTCTCGCTCTCGGCCACGGTCAGCAACTACGAGGAGTTCGCCGACTGGCTGGTCACCGTGCGGGGCAAGACCGAGGTGATCGTCAGCGAGCACCGGCCCGTCCCGCTCTGGCAGCACATGCTGGTCGGCCGGCGCATGTTCGACCTGTTCCACGACGCCGACGCCGCCAAGAAACACGACGTGCACCCCGAGTTGCTGCGCTACTCCCGCGAGATGCTGCGCCGGCTCGAGATGACCGACCGGTCGTACGGTCCCGGTCGTGGCGGTCGCGGCAAGCGCTGGCAGCCGCCGCCGCGGGCCGAGGTGGTCGACCGGCTCGAACGCGCCGATCTGCTCCCGGCGATCCTGTTCATCTTCAGCCGGGCCGGCTGCGACGCCGCCGTGCAGCAGTGCCTGGCCGCCGGGCTGCGCCTGACCAACGCCGACGAGCGGGCCGAGATCCGCCGCATCGCCGAGGCCCGGGTCGCTTCGATCCCGCGCGAAGACCTCTCCGTGCTGGGCTACTGGGAGTGGCTCGACGGCCTCGAGCGGGGCGTCGCCGCCCACCACGCCGGCATGCTGCCCGCCTTCAAGGAGGCGGTCGAGGAGTGCTTCGTGCAGGGCCTGGTCAAGGCGGTCTTCGCCACCGAGACCCTCGCGCTGGGCATCAACATGCCCGCCCGCTGCGTCGTGCTGGAGCGGCTGGTCAAGTTCAACGGCGAGGCCCACGTCGACCTCACCCCGGGGGAGTACACGCAGCTCACCGGGCGGGCCGGGCGCCGCGGCATCGACGTCGAGGGCCACGCGGTCGTGCTGTGGAGCCCCGAGGTCGACCCGCGGCACGTCGCCGGCCTGGCCTCCACCCGGACGTATCCGCTGCGCTCGTCGTTCCGCCCGTCGTACAACATGGCGGTCAACCTGGTCGGCTCGGTCGGCGCCGACAAGGCCCGCGACCTGCTCGAGTCGTCGTTCGCCCAGTTCCAGGCCGACCGTTCCGTGGTGGGCCTGGCCCGCCAGGTGCAGCGCAACGTCGACACCATGCAGACGTACGGGCAGGACGCCGCGTGCCACCACGGCGACTTCGACGAATACTTCGCCATCCGGGTCGCGATCGCCGACCGGGAACGTGCGCTGGCCCGCCAGGGCGCCTCGCACCGCCGCGCGGCCATCGTGGAGTCGCTCGAGAAGCTGCGCGTGGGCGACGTGATCCGGGTGGCCCAGGGCCGCCGGGCCGGGCTGGCCGTTGTGCTCGAGGCGCCCAACGGCGGTTTCGGCGAGCCCCGCCCGATGGTGCTCACTCAGGACAGGTGGGCCGGTCGGGTCAGTCCGGCCGACTTCGCGGGCGAGGCCGAGGTGCTCGACCGCCTGCGTGTCCCCAAGCATTTCAATCCGCGCTCACCCGCCGCCCGCCGCGACCTGGCGGCCCAGGTCAGCGCGACCGGTCACGACCGGCAGAGCGGCGGCGGCCGACGTCGTAACCGGGGCGGCGGCAACTCCGGCGAGGACGCCGAGATCGCCCTGCTCAAGGTGCAGATGCGGCAGCACCCGTGCCACGCCTGCCCCGACCGGGAGGAACACGCCCGCTGGGCCGAGCGGCGGCACCGGCTGGCCCGCGACACCGACGCGCTGCGCGACAAGGTGGCCGGGCGCACGGGCTCACTGGCCCGCACGTTCGACCAGGTGTGCGCGGTGCTGGCCGAGCGGGGCTACCTTTCCGCCGGCGGCGACGTCACCGAGACGGGCCGCATGCTGGGCCGCATCTGGTCGGAGGCCGACCTGCTGATCGCCGAGTGCCTGCGGCACGGCGTGTGGGATTCGCTCGACCCGGAGGAACTGGCCGCGGCGGTGTCGATGGTGCTCTACGAGTCGCGCCGCGAGGGCGACGACCGGGCTTCGGTGCCCAAGGGTGCGATCACCGAGGCCGTCGACGCCTGCGCCAAGCTGTGGGGTGACATCGCGGCCGACGAGTCCGAACACGGGCTGACGCTGACGCGCGAACCCGACCCGGGGTTCGTCTGGCCGATGTATCGCTGGGCCCGCGGCGAGCCGCTGGCCCGCGTGCTGGCCAGCGGCCACAACTACGACGCGGACATGCCGGCGGGCGACTTCGTGCGCTGGGCGCGACAGGTGCTCGACCTGCTGGCCCAGCTCCGCGAGGCCTCGGCGGCGTCGGAGGAGCTGCGGGCCACCGCCCGCAAGGCGATCACCGCGGTCAACCGGGGGGTGCTGGCCTATCAGGCCGGCCTGTGACGGCCAGGGCCACCTCCGCGCACTCCACGACGATCTTGGGCCGGCCCGCCCGGGGCTCGCCCGTGCGATACCGCATCGTGAGCACCCCGAGCAACCGGCCCTCGTCGTCGCGCAGCGGATACGACCGCGACGTGGCGAACTCGTCCTCGGCGAAGCTGCGCAGCCGTACGGTCGCCGCCGCGTCGTCGAGACGTAGTTCGCACGCGTCGGCCGAGCCGACGATGGTGGCGGCCATCAGGATCGCGGTGTGCACGGTGTCGGCGTCGGCCAGGGCCAGGAAACGGTCGTCGACCAGGGCCCGCGGGTCGGCCCGCAGCCGCTCCCGCAGATCGGCCAGCAGGGTGCGCCGGGTCGCGCGGACCTCGCCGTCGACGGCCTGCTGCTGGATGCGGGCGCGGATGCGGGCCTGATCGATCTCGGTGCGCCGGCGCTCGGCGGTGGCCCGGGCCAGGTCGTCGGCGCCGTCCGGCACAGTCAGGCGCGGATCACCGTCCTCGTGGCTCTCACTCGTGCCGGGCAGAAGCCGGGGACCGGCTCCGGCTGCCTCGATGGCCCGGCTCACCGCGGCCCGCGGGCCGACCAGCCGCAAGGCCCGGCCGGCGTCGGCCGCGGCCTGATGCGCGTCGAGCAGCAGCCGGATCGTGCCCGCGTCGACCAGCCGCACCGCCCGCACATCCACCACGACCTCGGGCCGGCGGCGCGCCCCGGCCCAGGCCAGGGCGGCGCCGAGGGCCGCCCGCACCCGGTCCCGCGCGCTCCCGTCGAGGCTGCCGGCGAGCGCGACGAAGCCCGCCTGTTCGCCGGGGGCTAGGGGAAGGTGGAAGCGCGGGTCACTCATCGTCACCGCCGGTGCGGGAGTTTTGCCCAGGTTACGCGACCCCGATGACCGGGGCTATCGGGTGTTGGACCGCCTCTCACCCCGCCGCGCACCGGGCTGGCTCCGGCACCGGCTGGGCCACACCGCGCACTGACGTGTCAAACGCCCTTCAGGACACGAGCCAGAGCCGTCCGTCCGGCCGGACCCCAGTGCGGCTTGCCACCGGGCCGGCCGCGGTCCCCGTTCTGGCCCATCAGCATCAGGAACAGGCATTTCATGGCGGCCAGCCCGCGTGCCCGGCGGAACGTGGCCCCGTCCACCCGGGGGTAACGGTCGAAGAACCGGGCGGCGCCCCCGTCGGGCAGCAGCAACCACGCGGCCCCGAGGTCCCACGCCGGATCGCCGGCGAACAGCGCCCCGAAGTCCACCACGCCCGCCAGCGTGCCGTCGGCCACGACCACGTTCGCGGGATGCAGGTCGCCGTGTACCCACACCCGGGGTCCCGGCCATTGCGGAGTCGCCGCCGCGTCGTCCCACACGGCCCGGATGTCGTCCGCGGCGAAGCCGAAGGCTTCCAGGTCCACGGCGTTCAGGAAATGCTCGAATCCGTCCCCGGAGTCCCTGGGGTGGGTGCCGAAGTCGGAAGCGCCCGGAGCCTCGGCGGGCGCCTCCACATGCAGCGCGGTGAGGAACGCGGCCAGCGTGTCCGCTGCGTGGTCCCCGCGGGTGATCGTCGTGTGGTCCAAGGGCGTGCCGTGCACCCAGGTCATGACGGTCCACATTTTCGGAAAGCGCTCGGAGGGCGTGCCGTTGCGCACCGGCGCCGGAACGGGCAGCGGCAGACGTCCAGCCAGCCGGGGTAGCCAGCGCCGCTCCTTGAGCTGCGGATCTCCGCTGGTGTCCATCCGCTGCATCCGGACGGCCAGGTCGTCACCGAGGCGCCACATCTGGTTGCCCCAGCCGCCCGCCACCTCACGGACAGGCAGATCGGCCAGGTCGGGGTGCTGCTCCCGCAGCAGGACACGGACCAGATGCTCGCTGATCTCCGGCACGGCAGTCACGCTAGTGCAGAGAGGTGGGGAGCGCAGTGGCGGATACGGCGTACGAGATGCGTGTCCTGGACGTGGTCGAAGTGGTGCAGGGGCCCGGGGCAGACGTGTGCCTCAGCGGCGGCTGGGCTGTCGACGCGTTGCTCGGCGAGCAGACCCGCAAGCACGACGACCTCGACATCTGGCTCCCGGCGGACCAGTTGCACGAAGCCTTCGAGGGTCTGACCCGCCTCGGGATCGACCGGATCCACCCGTGGCCCGGCGACCGGCCGTGGAACTTCGTGCTGCACGACGGTGCGCGCCGCCGGCTCGACCTGCACCTGTACGAGGTGCGCCCCGACGGCCGCCTCCACTACGGGTCGGCCCTGCACGGCGAGTCGTTCCCGGCCGCGGCGCTGGCCGGGCAGGGGAGTGTCGGCGGAATTCCCGTACGGTGTGAGGCCGTGGAGTGGTCGTTGCGGTGGCACACCGGCTATCCACCACGGGACAAGGACCACCACGACATCCGGCTGCTGCGCGAGCGGTTCGGTTGAGTCACCAGACGTCGCCGTTGCGCCAGTCGCAGGCGAGCAGCCCGTCGAGGTCGAGGGGGCCGCCGCGGACGAACGTGCTGTCGTCGTCGTCGGGCGTCAACGACAGGCCGGCGGGGGAGAGCACGGCCGTCCGCCCGCGCCAGGGCAGCCAGCCCCGCGACTCGTAGAGGGCGCGCCCGGCGTCCGAGGCCGACAGCGCCCCGAAGTCGTACGCCCGGTCGATGGCCTGCTCGGCCGCGGCCATCACCTCGCCCGCCAGCCCCTGCCGCCGCCACGCGGGGTGCACGGCCACGGCTTCGACGTAGCCGCAGCGCCAGGCCCGATCGGCGTGGAAGAAGCTGCGCTGGACCACAGCCGCGTGCGCGACGATCGTGTCCTCCCGTACGGCCAGGAAATGCAGGCCGCCGAGCGCGTGCTCCCAGTCGTCGTCGGAGAAGTCACCGTCGAAGGCGTCGTCCAGCAGGCGGCGAACGGCGGAACGCTGCCCGTCCGGCAGGGCCGGGGTAGGGATCACGAGGTCACCGCCCAGCGAAGGAAGTCGGATGCATCCTGGCCGCGGGCGGTTGGATCGTCGTAGAGCGCAGGGTCGCCGGGCCGTTCGCGGATGCGCAACGCCTCGCGTCCGATGCGGTGCCAGCGCGGGTCCAGGTGCGACACGATGTAACGGCCCGCGCCGCTTTTCGACGTCAGCTCGTCCAGCGCCAGCAGGTGGTGCAACCGGGCCACCCCGAGCACGACCCAGGCGATCGACGGATCGTGGATGCCGAACGCCTCGGCACCGGCCTCCTCGACCTGTTTCAGCGTGGACCGCCAGTACGTGTCGAGGTTGCCGCGGGTGAAGGCGCGCAACTCGGCCCGGTCGGTGTGCACCGGCGGCAGCGGCCCGCGCACGACCACCGCCCGTTCGGCCAGCTCGTGCCACGTCACCGGGTTGATGTCGATCGTGCCGGCGGAGTCGAACACGCCCTGGAAGAAGGCGGGCCGCCGCCCCACGGTCAGCGCCGGGACGGCCAGGTCGGCCGGCGTGCAGTGGAATCCGTCGAACACCATCTCGGGGTGCCGCTCCTTCGTGGCCGCGTGCGCCTCGGCCAGCACAGCGTGGTCGGGGGGTTCAGCCCACACGCCGACGAAATCGACGTCGCTGCCGGGGAAGAACTCCCCCCAGCACAGCGAGCCGTGCAGGAACAGGCCGGTCAGCGCTCCGGGCGCGCGGGCGTCGGCCTCGTCGGCGAACGTACGGGCGATCTCCACGGTCTGCACCTTATTGGACGTACGCGAATAGGGTGCTGGCATGACGACGCCGGGTGCCCGCGCGAGGGAGCAGTACGAGACGACGACCGAGAACCTCACGTCCCGGATCGCCCTCTACGACTACCGCACCAACCCCCAGGACTGGTATTCGTGGCTGGCCGAGCGCCTGCCTCTGCGCGGCGACGTGCTGGAGGTCGGCGCCGGCACGGGTGCGCTGTGGAGCCGCGTCGACCCCCGGGCCCACCCGATGCGCCTCACGCTCGTGGATTTCTCCCCGGCCATGTGCGAGCGGCTGCGGCAGGTGCCCGGCGCGACGGTGCTGCGCGGCGACGCCACCCGGCTGCCGTTCCCCGACGCGAGCGCCGACCTGCTGCTCGCCAACCACATGCTCTACCACCTCGACGACCCCGAGGCGGCCCTGCGCGAGTTCGCCCGGGTGCTGCGGCCGGGCGGGCGGCTGGTGACGGGCCTCAACGACGACGACCACCTGGCCGAGATCGGCGAACTGGGGCCCGCGGTCGGGCGGCCCGATCTGAGCCTGCGACCGGGGCACAACGACATCACGGCGAGCACTGCCACGGCGTACGTGGGAAGGCTCTTCACCGAGGTCACGACCGAGCGCTATCCGTCCGAGCTGGCGGTGCTGGGCCCGGAGCCCGTGCTGCGTTACGTGGCCAGTCAGGGCCGCGCGCCGCTGACCCCGGCCGAGGAGGCCGTTGCGCGCGAGTTCATCAACGCTCGGATCGCCGCCGACGGCTCGTTCCGTATCCGCCAGCACGCCGTGTTGATCATGGCGAAGAAAGGGGCTCGCTGACGGCAAGTCCATTGCGTTGATCATGGCGAGAAGTACGACCCGCTGACGGCAAGTCCACTGCGTTGATCATGGCGAGACGTACGACCCGCTGACGGCAAGTCCACTGTGTTGATCACGGTGAGAAAAACGACCCGTCGGCGGCGAGCGCTGTGTTGATCAGGGTGAGGACAGCGCCGCCCCGCTGACGATCTCCAATGCGGCGAGCCGCAGAGCGTCGCTGCGGGCGTAGACGGAGGCTCCCGGCCCCGGCTCCAGCCGCCCGTTGACGCCGCTGTAGCCGCCCCCGGCCTCGCGGACGATCAGCGAGGTCGACGCGAAGTCCCAGATCTGGCCGCCGGTCTGCACGGCCAGGTCGAGGTCGCCGCGCGCGATCATCAGGGCCGGGTGGATCGGCCACGGCAGGGCCGGCGTGACCTCCTTGAGCGGCGCCACCAGTTCGCGCCCCCAGTCCTCGGGGACCACGCCGAGCCGGCAGCCCGCCACCGTGTCGGCCCCCGCCGAGACGTGCACCGGTGTCTCGGCGACGACCCGGCCGCCGACGATCCGCCCCTCGAACGCGCCGCCGCCGCGGGTCGCCCACCACACGCTGCCCTGCGCCGGATGCGCGGCCACCGCGGTCGTGACCACGCCGTCCTCCTCGAGCGCGATCAGCACCAGCCAGCGGTCGTCGCCCGCCACGAACAGCGCCGTCCCGTCGATCGGGTCGATGATCCAGCGGCGCCCGGCCGAGCCGGTCTGGCCCTCCTCCTCGCCCAGGATCGCGTCGGACGGACGGGCCGCGGTCAGCACGTCCCGGATCGCCGACTCGACGGCCCGGTCGGCGGCGGTCACGACCGAGCCGTCCGCTTTGACCTCGCGGGGCAGCTCGGCGAGGGCCTCGAAGTGCGGCAGCGCCACGGCGGCCCCGGTCATCGCGGCGCGCTGGGCGAGCTGAAGATCCGTCTCCACGTAGCCCATCCTGCCTCCGATCGGCGGGCCGGCCGGCGCGAATCGCTGGTGTGTCACCCGCTTCACTCCCCAAGCACACCGCACGTGAACGGTCAGTGGATTTCGGCTGTCGCCACCCCGACGGTTCCCGGCGGCACCTCGGCCACGATCTGGCCGGCCGGGTTCATCACGCACGTCGGCCCGAGCCCGAGATGCGTGGTGCCGCGTTCCCCGGTCACGTCGGCCGAGGCCAGCCACAGCCCCGTTTCGGCGACGCGTCTGCGGCGCAGGGCGTTGTGCTTTTCCTGCCACTCGTACGCCTTCTCGCGGCGCATCATGTTCTGCGCCGGAAAGGCGAGCAGGGTCGCTCCTTGACGCGCGATCGCGGCGGCGGCGTGCGGATACCGGCCGTCGAAGCAGATGTTGACGCCGAAGGTCGTGCCGCCCGCCCGGAACACCGGATAAGCGCCGCCCGCCGTGAAAACGCGCTCACCCCGGGTCAGAAACGTCTTCCGGTACGCCCCCAGGTAGCACCCGCCGGCGAAGACCGCGGCGCTGTTGTAGAAACGATCCCCGTCGCGCTCGATCATGCCCAGCACCACGGTCCCCGGCACGTCGAGGCGCACGTCGGCGCAGCGCATCGCGTGCCGGCGGACGTGTTCCGGGGTCGGCTGGTAGCCCTGCAGGAAACACTCCGGGAAGACCAGCAGATCGACGCCCGCGGCCTGCCGAGCCACATCGTGCACGAGGTCGCGCGCGGCTGCCACATCACCGAGAATCTCGGGCGTCTGACACACCCCGATCAGCATGACCCGAGTCTGCCGCATAATCCCGGGTGATGAACGGGACCCGCGTCTGGATCGGCGGCTCGCCCTGCGCGGGCAAGAGCACGGTGGCTGCCCTCGTCGCCGAGAGCGTGGGGTGGCCGCTCTATTCGTGCGACGACGCCTTCGACCGTCATGCGGCTGTGGCCGGCCCGGCGATGCGCAAGGTGACCACGATGCCGATCGGTGAGCGCCTCGCCCAGCCCGTCGACGTGCAGGTGGAGGACGTCGTCCGGGCCTGTCGTGAGCAGTTCCCGCTGATCCTGGCCGACCTCCCGCCCGCCGCCGTGGTGGAGGGCGCCGCGCTGCTTCCGTCTCTGCTCGCCGGCTTGCCCGTGCCGCCGGCCGACGCGGTCTGGCTCGTACCCACCCCCGCTTTTCAACGCCACCACTACGCCCGCCGCCGGTGGGCCCGCGACCTGACGAGGGGCCTGCCCCCGTCGGCGTTCGACCGCTGGATGGAGCGCGACGAGCGGTTCGCCGCGAGGGTGGCCGCCGAGGCGCGCGACCGGGGCTACCGGGTCCTCACCGTGGACGGCTCGTTCGACGTGCAAACGACCGCAGAATGGGTAGTGGACTCAGATGAGTGACACCTCGAACGCGGGGCCGAGCACGGATCAGCACATCACCGGCGCCCCGGAGACTGACCCGTTCCCCACCGACAACCCGCCCGGCTCTGCCACGCCCGCCACCGGGAGCAGCAACAAGGGCGTCAACGCAACCCGGGCCAACCGCGGCGAGGACGAGGCCGGCGCACCGGTCCCCGAGCCGCCGGACTAGGCCTGGCTCGGGGCGTGCAAGGTCAGGGTGGTCCACGCGCCGACGTGCACGCGGTCGCCGTCGGTCAGGGCGCGGGACTGGCCGGCTGTCAGCGGTGCCTGGTCGTCGTTGACGTACGTGCCGTTGGTCGAGCCGACGTCGGAGACCAGCCACACCCCGTCGACGCTCAGGGTCAGCAGCGCGTGCGAGTGTGAGACGCCGGGGTCGTCGTCGGACAGGTCGATCTCGGGGTGGGTGCCCTTCGAGGTGCTCTTGCGCCCGATCCGCACCTGCGGCGGGGGCAGGGGGACCGTACGGGTCTTGCCGTCGGCGGGGAACTCGATGCCGTCGATCGCGTTGTCCTCGAAGTAGGACCGGTCGGGCGCGATCGTGACCGTCCAGCCCGCCAGCTCGGCCGGGGAGCCGGGCGTGGCCGGGGCGACCAGCGTGGGCACCCGGCCCGTGCTGTGGTCGTAGCCGCAGTCCTCGCAGAAGCGGCTCGACCCGGCGCGGGGTGTGCCGCAGTTGGGGCAGGGCTCAGCCGTAGTCGCCGGAGGCGCCGGCGTGACCACGGGAGCCGCCGGGGCACCGGGGGTGATCTTGGCTCCGCACGTGTCGCAGAAGTCGCTCTCCTCCGACACGTGACCCTTGGGGCAGGCGTACGTCGTCACTGGCCGCGCCCCACCCGCACGGTCTTCGTGGAGCGGGTGTCCAGCGCCATCTCGTCGGCCGCGGCCACCTTGCGCCGCAGCCGCACCGTGCCGGTCGCCGCGTCCTCGATCTCGACCACCGTGGCCAGCAGCTCGGAGGTGGCCTGGTTGCCGCTCTCGTGGGCCAGCTGCGCCGCCCGGCCGAACTTGATCGTCGCGGTGTGGTCGTCGCCGGCCTTGCGGGCCTCGATGCCGGCCTGGATCGTCTCGGCCAGCTCGGCCTGCCCGGTGTAGTGCGCGACCTGCCGGTTGATCTTTGTGGACAGTGCGACGTCGTCGGTCCAGACCGCCCGGACGAGGGACTGGGCGTGCACCGTGTCACCCTCGACGACTGACACCCGGGCCGCCAGCATCTCGTCGCCGGCCGCACCGGCGGGCACGTCGATGCAGATGTGGTAGTCGCGGCTCTCGGCGCCCCACGAGCCCAGCGGGTAACGCCCGGCCCGCGCCCCGTCGGCCACCCGCTTGCCGGTCAGGTCGGCCACCTGCGGCTCGACCTGCTTCACGAAGCGGACCGTGGCGTTCACCGGCGTCCACACCTTGAGCTGCACGTCGGCCGAGGTCTTGCCCATGGCGGCGGTCATCATCTGCTCGAAGGCCGCCGTGAGGCCGTCGGGCCGGGCCACGATGTCGACGGTGCCCAGCATCGCGTCGGCGATCTTGCGGAGCTCGGAGACCTTCCAGTTGGTGCCGACGCCGCGGCAATCGACCGCGAACTTGCCGCCGATCGACTCGAGCACGCTCTCCAGGTAGCCCTGCCGCTCGCCGTTGTCGCCGTCGGTGAGCATGATGGCGTGCGCGATGTCGCCCGGCCGCTGCGCGAACAGCTGCGCCGCGAGCAGCAGCCACGCGCCCATCGCGGTGCCGCCGCTGGCGTGCAGCCGGTCGATCGCCCAGGTCGCCTCGGCCCGCGTCTGCGCCGAGGCCACCGCCAGCTGACCGGGCGCCGGGAAGAGCTGCTGCGCCGTGCCGACCCCGGCGATCAGCGCGAAGTGCACGCCGTCGTCGATGCAGGCGACCGCGGCCTTGGCGGCCTGACGGGCGGCGGCGATGCGCCCCTCGGCCTGCATCGAGCCCGACGCGTCGACGATGATGATCTCGGTCGCCCCGGACGTGCGGGTGCCGGTCGCGCTGCCGGACGACGTGACGGTGACGATCGCGTTGACCTCGGTCGCCCCCAGGGCGAGGTACTCGTTCTGGAAGGCCTCGGCGGTATAGGTCATCCCTGTTCTCCCCCAACTGGCGTGATCGGTACCAGGGCCACGGTGATGTTGTCGGCGCCCCCGGCGGTGATCGCGTAGTCGGCGAGCCACCGGGCCGCAGTGATCAGCGTGCCCTGTTCGCGCAACCCCTCGCGCACCGCGGCGGCGAAGGCGGCCGGGTCGGTCAGGTAGTTCCACAACCCGTCGCTGCACAGCACGAGATGCCCGGGGTCGCCGACCACGAACTCCGCCGTCCGCGGGGTGATCGAGCCCGCGTCGGCCCCGAGCCACGCCGTGATCGCGTGCGCCTTGGGGTCGCGCATCGCCTGCTCCGGGTCGGCGCCCAGCGAGATCACGTGGGTCGCCCACGAGTCGTCCTCGGTGAGCTGCTCGGCCACACCCTCCTCGGGCACCCAGTACGCCCGGCTGTCGCCGATCCACCCGACGGTGACCGCGTCCCCGCGCACCGTCGCCGCGACGATCGTGCAGGCCGGGTTGGAGGCCTGCCGCCGCGGGTCGCCCTCGGCGGCCAGCTTGGCCACCGCGATCTGCGCCGCCCCGATGGCCGTGGCCAGGTCGAGGCCGTCCCGCAGGCCTTCCCCGGCCGAGGTGACCGCGGTCAGCGAGGCCACATCGGGATCGAACGACGAGGACACGCCGTCGCTGACCACCACGTCGACGTCGGTGCCGCGCGTGGCCAGCCACATCGCGTCCTCGTTGCGATGGTGGCGCAACCCGCGGTCGGTCACCGCCGCCGCCACATCGCCGCAGTCAGTTTCGAGGTGATCGCGTTCCCGCCCGGCCAGCATCCCGCAATGCTCGCAGTACCCGTCCTCGCCCACACCACCCGGGGTCCCGCAGTTCGGACAGGGCGGCTCGGGGGTCAGCGACCGCCCGCAGGCCTCGCAGAAGGCCGCTCCGGCGGCACGCTCGTCGGCGCACGAGGCGCAGTCGGTCATGGTCATCGTGCCTCGCTGTCGCAGTTCAGGCTGGTGCCGGGGGCCCAAGTATGGGCCCTGGGGCGCGGTCCGTGGGGAAGGGGAGGGGTCATGTCCTCGTCCGCGGCCGTGACGCGTTGGCCAGGTCGACCAGGCGGATCTTCTCGGTCCCGTGGGCGGCCCGGGCCATTTCCCGGTACGCCTCCTCCAGCGCGAACCGGATGTCGCGCTCGCGGATGTTCCCGCTGCGGGTGGACCCGAGCACCGCCGCCGGCAGCGTCGTCCCGCCCGTGACGTTGCGCAGTGCCTGTTCGAGCAGTTCGGCTCGCAGCTGGGCCAGCTGGGCGGCCTCCACCTCGAGCCGTTCGATCAGCGCCGCGGCGGCCGACAACGCGTCCACGTCGGGCGCCGCCGACGGGTGCGCCTGCACCAGCGCGCGCACCGCCCCGACCTGCGAGCTGCGATAGGCCGAGGACGTGCCGGGGACCCGGTTGTACGCCTCGACGGCCCCGCTGCGGTCGCCCGCGCGCAGGCGGCAGCGGGCCAGCCCGGCTGCGGCCGCCGTGTACGACGGGTCGGTCCGGCTCACCACGTCGTAGTAGCCGGCCGCCTGGGGGTTCCCGGCCAGTTCCAGCGTCAGGCCCAGCGCGAGCTGCGGCGCCAGTTCGCCCGGCAGCGCCGAGTAGACCGCGTCGAACCGCTGCTCGGCCGCCGGGTAGTCGCCCGCGGCCAGCCGCAGCAGCCCGTCGTACCACGCCACCCGCCAGTCGCCGCCCTCGGTGGCCAGCAGCCGGTCGCACGCCTCCCGGGCCTCGCCGAACTCGCTGGTGCGGGCGGCCAGGTCGATGCGGGCCCGCAGTGCGCGCAGCCGGGTCTCGATGCTGTCGACCGGGGCCGAGGTCAGCAGCGTGAGCACTTCGGACGGTTCGGTGACGGTCACCGAGGCCAGGAACGCGGCCGCGGGGTCGGTCAGGTCGATCAGCGGGGTCGGCAGGTCCTGCCAGCGCGGCGTCTCCGAGCGCAGGTCGGTGCGCAGCTCGCCGGTGAACAGCCGGGACGGCGCCGGGTGGGCCGTGCCGCCGGCCGCCAGCACCTGCCGCAGCACACCCAGCATCTGCTCGGCCATCTCGGCCGCGTCGACGAACCGCTCGGCCGGGTCCTTGCGGGTGGCCCGGTGCAGCAGCCGGTAGAACGACTCGAACCGCTGATACACCTCGAACTCGCCGCGGTCGGGCAGGCTGTCGGCGAACGTGCTCTGGTAGCCGCGGAAGTCGGTGGTGAGCACGGCCAGCGTCCGGCCGATGGTGAACAGGTCGGAGGCGATGGACGGGCCCAGCGTGGCCATCTCGGGGGCCTGATAGCCCACCGTGCCGTAGAGCGCCGCGTCGTGGTCGTCGATGTGCACGACCCCGCCCAGGTCGATCAGTTTGAGCTGGTCGGCCACCTGGATCACGTTGTCCGGCTTGAAGTCGCAGTAGATCAGGCCCCGGTCGTGCAGATAGCCGAAGGCCGGCATGATCTCCAGGACGTACGCCAGGGCCTGGTCGACCGGCAGCGGGTCGGAGGTGTTGCCGGCCGCGGTACGCCGATCCTTCAGGATGTCCTTGAGCGACTTGCCGCCGACGTACTCCATGACGATGTAACCGGCGCCGTCGTGCTCGACGAAGTTGTAGATCTTGACGATGTTGGGGTGCTCGACCTCGGCCAGGAACCGCCGCTCGGCCACGGCCGCCGCCAGCGCGTCCTCGTCGCCCGAGTTGAGCAGGCCCTTGAGCACCACCCAGCGGTCCGAGACGTTCTTGTCGACGGCCAGGTAGATCCAGCCCAGGCCGCCGTGCGCGAGCGCGCCGACCACCTCGTACTGCCCGCCGATCAGGTCGCCCTTGCCCAGCTTGGGCGTGAAGTTGAACGGCTCGCCGCAGGAGGCGCAGAAGCCCGACGTACGCCCCTCGCGGTCGCCTCGCGTACGGCCGACGGGGTTGCCGCACTTCGCGCAGTACCGCTTCGACTCCGGCACCTCGGCGTCGGACTTGACCACGGTCGCCGGGTCGGCCTGCGTGATCGGCGCGATGTCGACCAGGCCGCCCCCGAAGCGCCGCCGCGACGAGCCCGTCCGTGAGCTGCCGGTGCGAGCCGAGCCCGACGTGCGGGTGGAGAGAGCGCCCGTACGGGATGAGGGCCCGGTCGCCACCGTGGCCTCGCGCGGTTTGGGCACACTCGGCGCCGCTGCGGTGCGGGGCGCGAGGCCGCAGGTGTCGCAGTACCCGTCCTCGATCGTCCCCGGGCAGTTACGTTCGCACTTCATCGGCCGTCCTTCGCGATCGTGGCGGTGAGCGCATCCTGGTAGGCGTTGACGGCCCGCCGGGCGACGGCGAGGTCGCAGGGCGCGACGTAGAGCGCCTCGCGAGCTGCCGTGGCCAGCGGGGACAGCTCGGCGTGCTCGGCCAGCCCGCGGCGCAGCGCCTTGGCCTGGTAGGCGTCGAGGCGGCCGCGCAGCTCGTTGCGGGCGGCCAGCAGGCCGTTGTTGTGGGCCGCGCCGTCGCGCAGCGTGGTGAGCCGCTCGCGGGCGCGGCGGGTCCACTCCGAGAGCCGCGCGCTGATCAGCGGCCAGTGCCCGGCCGCGGCCAGCGCGTCGATCGCGGCCAGGTCGGGCCGCAGGTCGCCCGCGGGCACGGCGACGATCTCGTGGGGTGGGAACCGGTCGGCGGCCTTCTCAGCGGCGACGTGCGCCTCCTCGGTCGCCGCCGCCAGCTCGGCCACCAGGCGGTGAGCGTCGGCGAGCCGCTGGGTCAGGGCCTCGCGCAGCTCGCCGGCCGACGTGCGCTCGGCGTCCGCCCGCTGGATCAGGGTGCGTACGGCGGCCAGGTCGCGCTCCTCGACGCCCAGGGGATCGCCGGCCAGGGTGGCCGTGAACTGCCCCAGCCGCCGGTCGGCCTCGTCGATCGTGGCCGTGCTGCCCCCCGCCGCACGGGTCAGCCGCCGCACGGTCTCGAGGGCACTGGCCGCCTCGGCCGCGGCCGGAAGCAGCCTGTCCCACGCCGCGCCGGCCTCGGTGGCCACGCCGACCGCCGTGGCGAACGCGGCCTCCATGGCCGACAGCAGCTGACCCGGCGTGCAGGTGTTGTGCACCTGACCGGGGCCGAGCAGCCCGCGCTGGGCCAGCGGCACGACCTTGACCGACAGGGTGATCGACTCGCCCAGCACGTCGTGCCGGAACCGTGCCCGGTCGTCGTCGTTGGGCCGCTTGATGTCGCGGAACGCCTGACCGCGCGTGATCACCTCGGTGAGCAGCCGGTAGCCGTCCCACAGCTCGGTCAGCGCGGCGGTGGCGTCGGCCCACGCCACGGCCGTCCTCCCGGTCAGCTTCGACTTGTCCAGCTCCTTGCGGGCCGGGTTGTCGTCGAGGTCGACCAGGTTGGCCGCGATCGCCGTCACCGCGGTCTCGAGCCGCAGCAGTTCGGCCTCTGCCTGCGCGGTCATTTGTCGTACACGGCGGTCGGCGGGGGCGGGGCCGCACCGAAGTCGCCCAGCCACCGCTCGTACGTCTTCTTCCAGGTGCCGTCGGCCCGGTTGCGTTCGAGCACGGCGTTGACGAACCGGGTGAACTCCGGGTGCGCCTTCGACATGGCGATCGCGTACGGCTCCTCGGTGAAACGCTTGCCGATGACCTTCGCGTACGGGTCCTGCGCGGCCATGCCGGCCAGGATCGTGTCGTCGGTCGAGATGCCGTCGACCTCGTTGCGCTGGAACGCGACCAGGCAGTCGCCGAACGCCGGTTTGGCCACGGCCACCGGTTTCGTCGGCCGCTTGCCGATGTTCTCGAACGAGGTGGAGCCCGCCGCCGAGCACACCTTCTTGCCGCCGAGGTCGTCGATGCTCTTCGCCGTCGAGTTCTTCGACACGAGCACCTTCTGCCCGGCTTCGTAATAGATGCTGGAGAAGTTCACGTCCCGCCAGCGGTCGCAGTTGGCCGTCATGGTGTCCGCGACGATATCCACACTGCCGTCGGCCGCGGAACTGACCCGCTTGTCGTACCCGATGACTTTGATCTGGATCTTCGTGGGGTCGCCGAAGATGGCCTCGGCGATCTGGCGGCCCATGTCGACGTCGAAGCCCTCGATCTGCCCCGTGAAGGGGTTGCGCGAGCTGAACAGCAGCGTGTCCTGGCTGGTGCCGAGCACGAGCCGGCCGCGCTTCTGGATCGTCTCCATGTAACTGCCGGCGGGCATGTCGCCCGGCGCCGGCAGGGCGCTCGAGCCGGGCCGCAGGCTGGCCCGCGGGTTGCAGGCGGGCGCGGGCGCGCGCTCGGCCGGCGGGGCCGCGGTGACGGCGTTCTGCTGCGGCATCGAGGTGGTCGTGTCGAGCGGGCTGGTGTCGCCCGAGCAGGCGGCCAGGGCGGTGGTGGCGGCGAGCGCGGTGACGGCGAGGACGGCTCGGATGCGCATCAGCGGTACTCCTCCAGTCGCGCGCGCAGGCCGGCGAACGCGAAGATGCAGATCGCCACGGCCAGCAGGGGCCCCAGCACGGCGAGCAGGGTCAGCCCGCTGCCCGCACGGTCGATCTCACTGGTGAAGAACGCCTTGCGGTTCTCCAGCGCCGAGTCGAGGTCGCCGCGCAGGTCCTCGAAGACCTTGGTGGTCTGCGGGCCGATCGCCAGCGCGACCGCCTTGTCGTACTCGCCGTTGTCGTCGAGAGCGCGCACGTCCTTGTGGATCGCGGCGTACTTCTGGAACTGACTCGACGCTCGTTGCATGGTCCGGCCCAGCTGGGGGTCGAGCTCGTCGTACTGGTTGACCATCGGCCCGCCCCGCTGGTTGAGCCGCGCCTCGACGCTGGTGAAGTCCTGCTCGTACGGCCCGGAACCGGCCCGCGCGGCCAGCGTGAGCGCCTCGTCGCCGCGCGCCTGCAAGGTCAGCAGGCGGCTCTGCGCGATCGACGCCATGGGTCCCGAACCCTGATTGGCCGCCCGGTCGAGACGGGCCTGCTGCACGGCCAGGATCCCGATCGCGCCGATCGTGAAGACCAGCGTCAGCCCGGTCGCGGCCAGCAGCGGCACGTTGAACGTGCGTTGCGTGCGGCGGCTCAGGTAGCGCTGGGTGACGATCAGCGTGATCAGCAGGATCAGCAGCGACAGCATCAGCAGCGCGACCCAGCCCAGCGCGCCGGCCGCGGAGTAGCCGTCCTCGACCTCGTCCTGCGCGCCCTGGAACAACTCGCGGGCCTGCGGCTGCAGCGTGTCGCGGTTGAGCCGGGACGCCTCGGACAGGTACGACGAGCCGATCGGCAGGCCCTGCCGGTTGTTCGCGCGGGCCGTGGCGACCAGCGCCGAGTACTGCGCGACGCCCGCCGACAGGTTGCGGACGGCCTCGGCGGCCCGGCCGTCCTCGGGGGTGCGGCGGGCCGCCGACGTGAGCGCGGTGGTGGCCCGCTCCAGATCGGCGTCGTAGCGGCGGGTCAGCGCACTCGGCTCCAGCCCGCCGGCCAGGAACGCCTGCGCGGCAGTGGTGTCGGCGTCGGCCAGCGCCGCGTAGATCGCCTCGGACTCGACCAGCAGCGGCTGCGCCCGGTCGCCCAGGTCGCTCGTGCCGGCCCGCGCCGACGCGCCTGCGACGCCCGCGAGCAGGCCACTGAGCAGCCCGAACCCGACCAGGACGGCGATCAGCAGTTGCAATCGGCCGGGGGAGGTGTGCCGCAGGCCGCTGACCCGGCGCACGAGGCCGGCCTTGCGTTCGGTGATCGGTGCGGGCCGTGCCGCCAGCGCAGTCGTCAAGCTCTTCTCCCCGCTGTTGTGCGGCCTTCACTGTGAGGCATCAATGCAAGCCCCCGGCAGCCGGGGCGGCCGGGGGACGCAATTGTCCGAAGATCAGCTGAGTTCCCGCTTGAGCAGCTTGCCCGTCGCGGTCATCGGCAGCGACTCAACGATCGAGACGACGCGCGGATATTTGTACGCCGCCATCTGTTCCTTGCCCCACTCGACGAGCTCCTCCTCGGTGACCGTGGCGCCCGGATTGAGGATCACGAACGCCTTGACCTCCTCACCGTGGCTCGGGTGGGGCACGCCGATCACCGCGGCCAGCGAGACGGCCTCGTGGGTGATCAGCACTTCCTCGATCTCGCGCGGGTAGACGTTGAAGCCACCCCGGATGATCATGTCTTTGGCCCGGTCGACGATGTAGTAGTAGCCGTCCTTGTCACGCCGGCCCAGGTCGCCACTGCGGAACCAGCCGTCCCGCACCACCTCGGCGGTCGCCTCCGGGCGGTTGTAGTAGCCGCGCAATGTGTTGTGGCCGCGGATGGCGATCTCGCCGATCTCGTCGGCACCCTCGATCGTGTTCCACTCGGCGTCGATGAGCTTGACCTCGACACCCCAGATGGGCACGCCGATCGAACCCGGGCGCGGGTCGGCGCCGGGCTTGCTGAACGTGGCCACCGGTGAGGTCTCGCTCAGCCCGTACCCCTCGAGGATGGTCACCCCGAAGCGCTCCTTGACCGCCTTGATGATCTCGACGGGCAGGCTGGAGCCGCCGGAGACCGCGACGCGCATGGTGGCCGCGATGCGCTCGACGTCGACGCCCTCACCGAGCGCGTTGAGCAGCCCCCACCACATGGTCGGCACGCCCGCGAAGAACGTGACGTTCTCGCTCTGCAGCAACTGCACGGCGGCCTTCGCGTCGAAGCGGGGGAGCAGCACCAGCGTCGCGGCGGTGGCGAAGCCCGCGTTCATGTTCACCGTGCTGCCGAACGAGTGGAACAGCGGCAGCACGAGCAGGTGCGTGTCGGTGCCCGGCGTGCCGCCGAACAACCGGTTGCAGGTGAGCGCGTTGAGCAGCAGGTTGGAGTGGCTGAGTTCGGCCCCCTTGGCCTGTCCGGTCGTGCCGCTGGTGTAGAGGATGACGGCCGGGTCGGTCTCGGGCAGCAGCACGGCCTCGAAGACCGGCGACTGGCCCGCGAGCGCCGGCCCGAGGGTCTCGGTCCCCTCGATCGGCGACGGCGCGGCCGGGTCGGCGGTGATCAGGAAGAACGTCTCGCAGCCCTCGGTCTGCTGGAAGCCGGCGTGGCCCTCGGTGCCCATCGGCAGCTCGGGAGTGCCCTGGAAGCACAGGTAGGCCTTGGCCTCGGAATCCTTCAGGTGATAGGCGATCTCACGACCCTTGAGCAGCACGTTCAGCGGCACGACGACCGCGCCGGCCTTGAGGATGCCGTAGTAGACGACCGGGAAGTACGGCAGGTTGGGGCAGGAGAGCGCCACCTTGTCGCCGGGCCGGATGCCCCGTTCGACGAGCAGGTTCGCCACCTGGTTGGCGGCCGCGTCGACCTGGGCGTAGGTCAGGCGCCGGTCACCGAGGACGACAGCCGCCCGGTCGGGATGGGTGCGGGCGCTGTCCTCGAGCAGGATCGAGAGGTTGAGCATGCGGCGGTTCCCCTTCACGGCGGCGATGTGACTGCCGTCTCATCCCAGCACGACTCTCCGACCTGAGAAACCCTCCGTTTCGGTCGTGTTTCGGCCGGCCGCGGGGGCTGCCTCCGGGCTTGGCCGCGCCCCGGAAGCGCTGCTCGCCGGGGTGCGTGCCGTCACCGGCCGGTGATCAGCTGCCAGGCCGACCGCCGCAGGCCGCGCGGCATCTTGCGGGCCTGGCGCCGCGAAGGTTCGGTCTCGTCCAGTCGCGCCCGCAGACGTTCGCTGACCCAGGAGCCTTCCCCGTACGTGGCCAGCTTCGCGTAGTCGGGCCCGAACAGGCACCACGCGGGCGGCGTCGGCGGCAGCCCGAGCCAGTCGCCCTGCGGCGCGAGATAAGGCTCCTCGCGACGCTCGGCCGGACCCCACAGCGTGTTGCGGTCCAGCGTCATCCCACCCGCGGTCGAGGCCGACGTGTAGAACGTGTCATCGCTCGCCACGGCCCGGGCAAAAGCCTTCACCCGTACGTCGTCCGGACCGGTCGCGACGGTCAACGAGTGCACCACGGTCGGGCCGTACTTGACCGGCCAGTCCGTGCCGCCACCCGCCATCGAGATCCCGAGGACCGGCTTCTTGCCGGTCGCGAACAGCAGCGGGGCTGCCCTCGCCCAGGCCGCCTGCAGCTCCTCGGCGCCACCGCGGCCCCGCAGCGGCTCCGTGTCGCCGAACCGCACCGGGACCGCCTCGGGCAGATGCTCACGGGCCGCGTCCAGCCAGCGCCGCACGATCGTGGTGTTGCGCCGCTCGTACCAGCGCACGACCAGCACATCGATCTTGGTGTCGCTCATCGGGCCGAGCTTACGACCGGTTCGCTCGCCACGGCCGGTACGTCCTGCGCCGCCTGGCCGGGCAGCACGAACGACACCAGGACGGCCAGCCCGGTGAAGCCGACCGTCCACCAGAACGCGAGGTCAAAAGCGTGAACCGGATTCCCCGTACGGGCTGAGGCGGTCGAAAGGACGACCGCGAGCAGCGCCACGCCGGCCGACCCACCGACCTGCTGGGCGACGCGGGTGACGATGCTGGCGTGCGGGATCCGGGCGTGCTCGAGGCCGGTGAACGCGACGGTCATGAGCGGAATGATGACCATGCCGAGGCCCAGGCCGCGCGCGAACAGGGCGGCCAGCAGCGGCCAGGTCGCGGTGTGCTCGCCGGCGTACGCGAACGGGACCGTGGCCAGGCCGACCAGCACGAAACCGAGGATCGACACGCCGCGGGCGCCGACCCGGTCGACCAGGCGGGCCGCGGCCGTGCGGCTGAGCAGCGAACCCAGGCCCTGCGGAATGAGCAGCAGGCCCGCGCCGAGCGCGTCCTCGCCCCGCACCTGCTGCCAGTACAGGGGGAGCAGGAGCATGGCGCCGTACAGGGAAGCGCCGGAAAGGAACATCAGCGTGGACGCGGCCCAGGTCGGGCGCGACCGCAGCACCCCCAGATCGACCAGCGCGTCGTCGCGGCGGCGCAGGGCCCACAGCACGAAGGCGGCCAGCAACAGCGCGCCGCCGATCAGGGGGAGAAGCACGTCCGTACGGTCGTTGCCGCCACCGACGTTGGACAGGCCCCAGAGCAGGGCGACCAGAGCCGGGGACATCAGCAGCAACCCCACGACGTCGAGGCGCACCCGGCGGCCCGGCTCGCCGGCGGGGATCCAGCGCGCGGCCAGCACCAGCCCGGCCAGGCAGATCGGCACGTTGACGAGGAACAGCCAGCGCCAGTCGCCCGCGCCGAGGATCAGGCCGCCGGCCACCGGGCCCAGGACGGGCGCGATCGCGGTCGGCAGCGCGACGACGGTCATCAACCGCGTGCGATCGGCGGCGCTCGCAGCCTGCACGATCATCGTGGTCATCAGCGGCATCATCACGCCGCCGCCCAGACCCTGCACCACCCGGAAGGCGATCAGGCTGGGCGCGTCCCAGGCGAACGAGCACAACACCGAGCCCAGCAGGAACAGGGTGAGCGCGGCCAGCCACAGCCGCTTCGCCCCGAGCCGCCCCTGCAGCCAGCCGACGGTCGGGATGACCACGCCCAGCGCGAGCAGGTAGGCCGTGCTGACCCACTGGATCGTGCCGACGCCGGCGCCGAGATCGGCCGCCAGCTCGTGCAGCGCGACGCTGACGATCGTGGAGTCGAGGATGACCGCCACGCCGCCGGTGAGCACCGCGAGCGACGTACGGAGGGTTTGCCGTTCGATAGCCATGCCGGCCGCCTTAAGATACGCGGATGTATCTAACGACGTCGACGGTAGGCCGCCGGGCTAAGATACGCAAGTGAGTCTTAATACCCGCCGCCGCGGCGCCGACCTGGAGGACGCCATCCTCGACGCCGCCTGGGCGGTCCTCATCGACTCCGGCTACAACGGCTTCACGTTCGAGGCGATCGCGGCCCGCGCCGGCACCAGCCGCCCCGTGCTCTACCGCCGCTGGCCCCACCGCGACGACCTGCTCGTGGCCACCCTGCGCCGGCACTGGGCCTCCCGACCGATCGAAGTCCCCGACACCGGTTCGCTGCGCGCCGACGCCATCGGCTTCCTGCGCAACGTCGACCAGGGCCGCACCGGCCTGATGACCCTGATCAGCGCCCAGCTGGTCGAATACTTCCGGGCCACCGGCACGAACTTCCGCGACCTGCGCGACTCGCTGCGCCCGCCCGGCCAGCCGACAGGCTTCGCCAGAATCGTGGGGCGAGCCGTGGAACGGGGAGAAATCCCGGACGTGACCCGCTCACCCCGCATCATCGACCTGCCGTTCGACCTGTTCCGCAACGAAATGCTCATGACGATGCGCCCGGTGTCCACCGAGTGGATAACCGAAACGGTCGACCTCATCTGGCTCCCCCTCCTACGAGCCACCTGAGCCGGCCGGGCTCCGCCTTTTTCTGCGCTTGCAGGCGTCCTTTTCGTGAGGACCCACACCGGGTGACGCCTCTCGCGCGCGTCCCGCCTCCGCGCGCCGCCTCTTGGGTGCGCATTACGCGGGCCTTCTCGGGCGCTCCGGCGCGCGCCTCCGGCACACGCCCGTACTCCGGCGCGCGCCTCCTGCGCGCACCCCGTGCTTGCCCTCGGTCGCGCGGGGCCTCATGGACGCGTCCGTCCTCCGGGGCGGCGCCTCTTGCGCCCATCGTCCGCGCTACACCGCTTGCTCTCGCCCCTTCGACGGGCCGCCCCTCGCGCGCGTCCCCCTCGCTCGCGCGGCACCTCCTGCGCGGGTCCTTGTCCGGGCAGCTCTTAGTCGTGCGCCCCGCGCCTCGCACGCCTCACCCGCGCCCCGCGACTGGCATCCCGCGCCTCGCACACCTGTACCCGCGCCCCGCGCCTGGCATCCCGCGCCTCGCACGCCGGCACCCGCGCACCGCGCCTGGCATTCCACGCCTCGCACGCCTGCACCGGCGGAGGCACCCTCCGCGCCCCGCGCCCGGCATTCGCGGTCCGTGCTGGGCATTCGCGGTCCGTGCTGGGCATTCGCGGCCCGTGCCCGGCACTCGCACCCCGCGCCCGGCACAGCACCCTGCGCCGCGGCCCCCTGCGATGTGGCCTTCTCCGCGCGCCATCCTCCGCGCGCCAGTTTCTGCACCGCCAATCCGCCTGCCCCCTCTGCGCGGCCGGTCGCTTGCAAGTGAGCGACGTGTGCCCGGGATCGGCCCCGGATATCCGGGAGAGTGCGGCAGCAGGAAGCACGCGGCGTGAGCGGCCGTTGTCCACGCGGGTGATGGCCGGTGGGCGGCAGGCGATGAGTGGCGCCGTGCGGTGGGGGCGATGGGCGGCAGCGGGCGGCGGCTGGTGAGCGAGGGTGGCACCGGGTGATGGGCGGCGTTGAGGGGCGGGTGGTGAGCGAGGCTGGCAGTGGGTGATGGGCGGCGTTGAGGGGCGGGTGGTGAGAGAGGGTGGCACCGGGTGATGGGCGGCGTTGAGGGGCGGGTGGTGAGCGAGGGTGGCAGTGGGTGATGGGCGGCGTTGAGGGGCGGGTGGTGAGCGAGGCTGGCAGTGGGTGATGGGCGGCGTTGAGAGGCGGCTGGTGAGCGAAGGTGGCGGCGGACGGCGTGCGGCGAGCATCGGCGGCGGTGGGCGGCGAGCGATGGGTGGCGGCGGGCGGCGAGCGAAGGTGGTGGCGGGTGATGGACGGCGGTGGGCGGCGAGCGAAGGAGGTGGCGAGTGATGGCGGCGGTAGGTGGTGGGTGGGTGTAGTTGGTTCGCTGGTTGTTGTGCGCGGGGGTTTTGCGCTAATTACCCTGAAAGAGTGCGGCAGCAGAGAGACACGCGGGGGGAGCGGCTGCTCTACACGCTGGCCGTCGGCTATGAGCGGTGGGCCCGCCGGCGGGACCGGGGGCGGGTGCGGGCGCTCGTTTTCGGGGCCGGTGGTGCTGCCAGTGTGCTGCTGCACAGCATGGTTTTCGACCCGGACAGCCCGTTCGAGCCGGTCGGCATTCTGGACGACGATCCGGCCAAGCGGCGCGAACGGCTTGCCGGTATCTCGGTGCTCGGCACCCGGCGGGACCTGGACCGGGTCGTGGCCGACACCGGAGCCGAGGCGGTCATTTTCGCGGTGAGCAATGCGGAGGCCGGGCTGATCCGCGAGCTGCGCGAACGCAGTGTGGCCGCCGGTGCGCGTCTGCTGGTGGTGCCTGAGGCCAGCGAGGCGCTGGATCATGAACTCGGCGCGGCCGACGTGCGTGATGTGCGGATCACCGACCTGATCGGGCGGCATCGGATCGGCACTGATCGGGCCGCGATCGGCGGGCTGCTGACCGGGCGGCGGGTGCTCGTCACCGGGGCCGGGGGTGAGATCGGTTCGGAACTGTGCCGGCAGATCCACCGCTACGACCCGGCCGCCCTGATCATGCTGGACCATGACGAGGCCGCGTTGCAGGCGGTGCAGCTGAGCGTGGACCCGCGGGCCGAGCTGCACGACCCGTCGGTGCAGCTGGCCGACGTGCGCGACGCGGCCCGCGTGCGCGACGTCTTCCGTACGGGGGAACCGGAAGTGGTTTTTCACGCGGCTGCCCTGAAGCACCAGCCGCTGCTCGAACGTCACCCCGGCGAGGCGGTCAAGACCAACGTGCTCGGCACCCTCAACGTGCTCGAAGCGGCCGCCGGCGCCGGGCTTTTCGTCAACGTCTCCGCCGACAAGGCCGCCGACCCGGTCAGCGTGCTCGGCTACACCAAGCGGATCACCGAACGGCTCACCGCGCACTACGGCGGCGTCAGCGTCCGCTTCGGCAATGTGCTCGGCCGCCGCGGCTCCGTGATCGCCAAGTTCTCCGCCCAGATCGCCGACGGTGGCCCGGTCACCGTCACCGACCGTGACGCCACCCGCTTCCTGATGACCACTCAGGAGGCCGTGACTTTGACCTTGCAGGCGGCTGCGCTCGGCTCGCCCGGTGAGGCCCTGGTGCTGCAGCTCGGCGAGCCCGTGCTGATCGCCGAGCTGGCCCGCCAGATGATCGCCCTGGCCGGTCGTCCCGTCGACGTCGTCTTCACCGGGCTGCGGCCGGGCGAGAAGCTGGGCGACGTCCTTTTCGCGGCGGGCGAGATCGACCATCGGCCGCACCACCCGATGATCGCGCACGTCGCCGTGCCGCCGGTGGACCCCGATCACGTACGGGACCTGACCGCACCGAGCTCATCCGAGGCGCTCACGGCCCGTCTGGCCGAGCTGTGCGCACCGTGGGTGAGCCGGCCCGCCGCCTGACCTCAGGCGGCCCGGAGCTGGTCCAGCACCAGCGGGTCGATCTTGCCGGGAACGATGCGCATCTCGAGGTTCTCGACGCCCGCCCAGGACGCGAGCGACTCGTCCAGGTCGGGCCCGGCGTGCCCGGCCTCGGCCAGCCGGGCGGCGACCTCGTCGGCCAGTGCGCCGGTCAGCGGGAGCAGGGTCGCCGGGTCGGGGAACTCGAAGTACAGGCTGTGCATCCCGAGCAGCCGCCCGAGCTCGCCGACCGGGTCGGTGTGGTCGTCGACGCGCAGGTCGACCCACACGTCGCTGGTGCCGCCGTAGCCGAGACCCTTGGCCACCACGTGCAGCGCCGCACTTTGCCGGCCCCGCCGATCGCCGCCCGCCCGGTCGCCGGCCCGCAGCGCGGCCAGCAACCGGTAGGCCAGTCTGTGCTGATCGGCCGCAGCCAGCCACGCCTTCTCCATGTCGCCCACCACGGCGGGCCCGGCCAGCATGTTGCCCTGGATCGCGTAGCCGTCGCCGGCCACGCCGCCCGCCCAGTCGTGGCACTGGTCGCCGGTGAAGGTCGCGCCCGGCCCTTCGGGACCGACCACGCCGACTTGGCGGTGCTCGATCGGCCCGGCGTCGCCCGCGATCAGCGCCTTGACCGTCTCGGTGGCCGCGACCCCGGTGCCGAGCAGCGCGAGGGCCTGCGGCCGGTAGGCCAGGTTGGCGTAGGACTGCGTCGCCACCGCCCCGACGTCGGCCAGCGCGGCCGGCACCGCCGCTCCGACCCCGAGGAATTTGCTGGCCACGGCGACACCCATGGCCTTGCCGTCGGCCGAACGAGCCACGATCGAGAACGTCATGGCGAGGACCCTATCCCGCCCGCCGGGCAGTTCCAGGCCATCGAGCCGCCTGCGTCACGTCGTCGAGGCTGACGCCGCTGACGACCACGACCCGCCCTCACGGTTGCCCCTCGGCGAAGCGGAAGCGCGCGTACTGCCGGTCGTCAGCACCACGTACGGGTTGGCCTCGAGGTTCTTGGCCTTCTGCTCCGACGGTCCGGTGCAGAAATGCGAACTGCCCGCCGTCCACGCGGCGGGCAGGGGAGTCACATGCGGCCGTCCGTCGGCGTGCGCCGTGGAAAGCCAGAAGGTCTTCGGGCGGGTCAGCTTGCCGTCCACGTCGGACCACGGCCGAGCCGCGGCGCCGGGCGAGCTGAGTCCCGGATGAAGGTCACCGACCGGTTCGCTCATCCACCTGATGTCAGTAGCGGTAGTGCCGTGCCGCCGCCGGTTCCGTGCTGGTCTGCGGGGTGGTGTCGGTCCAGCGGTTGCGGGCCGAGTTCGCGGCCGAGCGGGCGCCGGCTTTGCGGCGCGACGACGGCTTGGGGGCGATCTCGACGCCCGGCCGGGGTTCGATCTGCTCCACCGACGACACGACGACGACCGAGGCCGAGCCTAGTTCGAGCATCCGCATGGCCGCCGGCCAGTCGCCGGGGATGATGCCGACCACGTTGTACCGGTGGTTGGAGCAGTAGTCCAGGCACCGGGCGGCGCTCGCGCTGTAGTTCTCCGGGCGAACGTAAATCACTGCGTTGACCACCGGGTCGATCCCTTCACCCATGCCTGTGTGACTCTCTGATGACTCTCGATATCCGAGCGTGGTCTACCTAAACGTCTTCGTCACCTTACGCATATCCGTCGTTATGGATAAGTGACCGGACGATCCACCGCCATCGACGGCGATCGGTCCCTTCTGTGCCCACCGACCGGCTAATTTCCGGATTTGGTGTTGCTTTCAACTATCCAGAGGAGAAGACTGCACCATCCCGGCGAGTTGACTTCAACCGCAGTTCACTTTCTACGGTGCCGGGATGAAGAATCTCGCGGATCAGCCAGTCGCCTATTGGACCGGTGTCGCGTACGAGGCCGTCATCGCCTTCATCCGCGAACGGCAAGCCGCCCACGGTTACACCCAGCCGCAGTTCTGGCTGCTGCGCCATCTGTCCCCGCACGACATCTCGCCCGACGGCCACGGCATGACCCTGGCCGAGCTGGAGGCGGCCATGTCCACCTACCTGCGGCGCGAGGACAACCTCGCCGAAGCCGCGGGACCCCTGGTGGAACGCGGTTGGCTCCGCCGCGACGAGGACGATCGGCTGTGGATCACCGACGCCGGCGAACAGGCGCTGACCGAGCTCAAGAAGTTCACGCCGGCCATCCGCGCCGCGATCCACGAGGGCATCGACGACGCCGACTACGCCACGACGGTCGCCGTCCTGCAACGCATGATCCACAACGTGGGCGGTCCCGCCGTGCTCCGACCTTGAAATCGCCCCGTGGCGTTCGCCTTGAGACCGGCCACCCACCACGGCCGGAGCTCGCGGCACGGGTCTTGAGGTCCGCCGGGCTCGCGGGGGCGGGCCCCGCGCCGCCCGGGTGCGGTTGCGGGAGCCGACGACGCGTACGGGGAAAGTCCCTCGACACGTTGCGCGGGCGGCGGTAGAAAACCGGGGTGCGGATCGACACGGCTTTGGTGCGGCGGCTCGTGAACGGACAGTTTCCGCAATGGGCCGGGTTGCCGTTGACGCCGGTCGACCCGGGCGGTTCCGATCACGTGATTCACCGTCTGGGTGAGGAGCTTTCCGTCCGCCTCCCGCGTCACGAAGGTGCGGTGAACCAGGCGCGGCTGGAGTTCGAGTGGCTGCCCCGGCTCGCGCCGCACCTGCCGCTCGCGATTCCGGTGCCGGTGGCGGTGGGGGAGCCGGCCGAGGGTTATCCGTGGCACTGGGCCGTCTCGCGCTGGCTGCCCGGCGGTCCGGCTGACGATTCCGTGGGCAACGCCGTGGTGCTGGCCGACTTCCTGACCGCCCTGCAGACGGCGCCGGTCACCGGCTCGGCCCTCGTGACCGGCGAGCGGCTGGCGGCGCGCGATGACGACACCCGCGCCGCGATCGCGCAGGTGGCTGGGAAGTTCGACGCCGGCGCGCTGACCGCGGTGTGGGAGGCCGCCCTGGACGCGCCCGCCTGGGACCGGCCGCCGGTCTGGTTCCACGGCGACTTCCACCAGGGCAACCTGCTCGGCGACGGGGGTCGGGTCACGACCGTCATCGACTTCGGCGGGCTGGGTCGCGGCGACCCGGCGCGCGACCTGATGATGCCGTTCACGCTGATGTCGGAGCGCACGCGTCCGGTGTTCCGCGAACGGCTGGGCGTCGACGACGCGACCTGGGCGCGCGGCCGGGGCTGGGCGCTCGCGGCGGGTCTGAACGCCTACTGCTCGTACGCCGGCACGGTGCCGCGGGTGGCCGCCGCGACGACGCGCCAGATCACCGAGGTGCTCGCGGGCTGAACCACTCTCCCGGCGATACGCTGGCCGGCATCGATTCCAACCTCGGGGACCGGCTCGCCATCGACGGGGTCACGATGAACGGCGGCGACATCTCGCCGTGCGACCGGTTCGAGGGCAACGACACGGGCGCCGGGCCCGCGAGGATCGGCTCCGGGCCCGACGACGTGAGCTGCGTCGTGCTTCAGGCCGGATGCCCCGGATGGGTGATCACCAGGACCGGTTTCGCCGACTGTTTGATCAGGTCGAGCGGCACGCTCCCGAGCAGCCGCTCGGCCACCCTCGGCCGGGTGCTCGAACCGGCCACGATGAGGTCGGCGTTGTGCTGCTTCGTGAAGTCGAGGATGGCCGGCACCGGCCGCCCCGGCAGCACCGACACCGTCGCCTCGACCCCGGCCTCGGCCAGGCGCCGCGCGATCGACGTGGCCGCCGCGTAGGCCGAATCGGAGAACACCGTACGCGGCACCGACGCCAGCCGTTCCAACTCGACGCCGTCGGCCGCGACCACCGAGACGGCCGCTCCGGTCTGTTTGGCCAAGCCGATCACCGCGTCGGCCAGCCAGGGTTGATCGGCTTCGGGTTTCGCAGCTACGACGATGCGCATCACTAGACGTTAGCGGGTGATCGCGACTCGTCGATAGTTCCGACTCGACAGATGCCATGATCTGTACCAGCCTTTGGGGTTATGGCGGACGACGCGGTAGTGAACGAGACACGACGCGAACCCGAACTCAAGCGGGTCATGGGCCCGGGCCTGCTGCTGCTCTTCGTGGTGGGCGACATCCTGGGCACCGGTGTCTACGCGCTCACCGGCCGGGTGGCCAACGAGGTCGGCGGGGCCGTGTGGCTGCCGTTCCTGATCGCGTTCCTGGTCGCCCTGCTGACCGCGTTCAGCTACCTGGAACTGGTCACCAAATACCCGAGGGCGGCGGGCGCGGCGCTGTACACGCACAAAGCGTTCGGCATCCACTTCCTGACGTTCATCGTCGCCTTCGCCGTCATGTGCTCCGGCCTGACGTCGGCGTCCAGCGCCTCCAAGGCGTTTGCGTCCAACTTCGTCGAGGCCTTCGACCTGTCACTGGGCGACGGCTTCGCGCTGACCGCCATCGCGCTCGGCTTCATGCTGCTGGTCGGCCTGATCAATTTCCGCGGCGTGGGCGAGAGCGTCAAACTCAACGTGCTGCTCACCTGCGTCGAACTGACCGGCCTGCTCATCGTCATCTGCATCGGCGCGTGGGCCCTGGGCGGCGGCAACGGCGACCTGTCCCGCCTGACCGACTTCCAGGCCGCCGAGGGTGAATCCGCGTTCTTCTCGGTCACCGCGGCCACGGCCCTGGCGTTCTTCGCGATGGTCGGCTTCGAGGACTCGGTGAACATGGCCGAGGAGACCAAGGATCCCGTACGCATCTTCCCCAAGGTGATGCTGACCGGGCTCTGCATCACCGGTGTCATCTACGTGCTCGTGTCGATCTCGTCGGTGGCCCTGGTGCCGCCGTCGGAACTGGGCGAGGGCGATGCGCCGTTGCTCAAGGTCGTCGAGGCGGGGGCGTCGGCGTTCCCGCTGTGGATTTTCGCCTTCATCACGATGTTCGCGGTGGCCAACTCGGCCCTGATCAACATGCTGATGGCTTCGCGACTGCTCTACGGCATGTCCAACGAGCGGGTGCTGCCGCGCGTGCTGGGCAAGGTCCACCCCACCCGCCGTACGCCGTGGGTCGGCATCGTCTTCACGACGGTGATCGCTTTCGGTCTGATCTGGTTCGCCGACCTGACCGCTCTGGGCGGCACGACATCGCTGCTGCTGCTGTGCGTCTTCACCGTCGTCAACGTCGCGGTGCTGGTCCTGCGGCGCGACCGGGTGGAGCACAAGCACTTCAAGGCACCGACGGCGATTCCCGTGATCGGCGCGATCGCCTGCGCCTACCTGGCCAGCCCGCTCTCGGGCCGAGCGGCGGCCGACTACCGGATCGCCGGCATCCTGATCGTCATCGGCATCGTCCTGTGGCTGATCACGTTCCTGTACAACCGCTACGTCCGCCACGAGGAAACCACCCTGGACCCGACGAACCTGCGCGACTAGGCGCGCTCTTCCCGACGGCCTGTGACCGCGTCAGGGGTTAGGGCACGGGTCAGACGTCGATCTCGCAAAGCCGTCCGCCGCCCCGCATATCGGTCAGGTACGACTTGAGGGCCGCGGTGCGGGACTCGGCCTCGGCGATCAGCGACTCGGCCACCCGTCCCCAATCCTCGGGCCGCGGGTCGGTGGGCAGGCCGGCGAAGATCTCGGCGATCTCGCGGACCGTGAGCCCCACGCGCTGCGCGACCTTGGCCACGCGGATGCGGCAGGCCGCGCTCTCGTCGAAGCGGCGCTGGTCTCCCGCCGTACGGATGGCGGTGATGATGCCGTGCTGCTCGTAGAACCGGACCGCCGACGGGGCCACACCGGCCGCGGTGGCCACCTCGCTGACCGGGTGGGTGAACGTGGTCGTGCTCATGGCTTGACTTGAACATATGTTGAGGGTTCAGCGTAAGGCGCATGACTTCGACATCGCACATCGTCGTCCTGGCCGCCAGCATGCGCGGGGAGCGGATGGGTCGCGTCCTGGCCGACTGGGCCGGATCGCGGGTGGCGGCCCAGTTCGGCTCGCACGACCTGATCGACCTGGCCGACTGCGTGCTCCCCGACGACGAGCACCTGCAGCCCGGCGGCGGCGCCCCGACCCCGATCAGCGAACGCCTCGACCGGGCCGACGGCTACGTGTTCGTCACCCCCGAGTACAACCACTCCTACCCGGGCAGCCTCAAGCGGGCGATCGACTGGCACTACCGCGAGTGGATGTTCAAGCCGGCCACGGTCCTGTCGTACGGGGTGCAGGGTGGCCTGCTCGCCACCGAGCACCTGCGCGGGGTCTTCGCCGAGCTGCACATGGTCACGACGCGGCGCGTGGTCGGGTTGCACACCCCCTGGTACGACCTGGGCCCCACCGGTTACGCCGCCCCGGAACCGGTGACCAAGGCGTTCGACATGGCGTTGGGCGAGCTCGACTGGTGGTCGGAGACGTTGCGGGTGGCCCGGCGCGACCGCCCGTACGGGACATGATGCGTCTGGGGCTGGTGCTGGCCCTGGGTGGGCTGCTCGTCGTCGTCGACACCACCGTGACCGTCGTCGCCGTGCCCGCCATGGTGGCCGGGCTCGACTCCACGCTGGCCGCCGTCCAGTGGGTGACCACCGCCTACCTGCTCGGCATCGTCGCCGTGATCCCGTTGGCGGGCTGGGCTTCCGAACGGTTCGGCGCCCGCCGCGTCTACCTCGTGGCGCTGGGCGTCTTCACCGTGTTCTCGGTCGCGGCAGGACTGGCCGGCAACGCCGTGACGCTCGCCGTCTTCCGTGCGTTGCAGGGGGTCGGCGGCGGCCTGCTCAATCCGGTCGGTCAGGCCATCGGCATGCGCGCCGTCGCACCCGACCGGCGGGGCCGGCTCATGGCGATGCTCGGCCTGCCGCTGATCGTGGGTCCGGTGCTGGGGCCGCCGCTGTCGGGCTGGCTCGTCGACGCGGCCTCGTGGCGCTGGGTGTTCCTGATCAACCTGCCGGTCGGCGCGCTCGCCATGCTGTTGTGCGCGCGGTTCCTGCCCCGAGAGGCCACACCCGGGTTTCCCGTACGCCGGATCGACTGGGCCGGTCTGGCCCTGCTCCCGGTCGGTGGGACCGGGATCGTGCTCGGCTGCACCCTGATCCCGCACGCCTCCGGGGCCGCGTTCCTCGCCGCGGGGCTGCTGCTCGTCGTCGTGTTCGTCGTGCGGGCCGTGCGGGTCGCCGCTCCGCTCGTGGATGTGCGGCTGTTCAAGGGCCGCCTGTTCGCGACGGGCGTGGGTGTGCTGACCGCCTTCGGAGCGGCCTATTTCGGCGCGCTCACCGTGCTGCCGCTGTTCGTGCAGGGCGTACGGGGTGACCCGGCCGCGCTGGCCGGCGCCCTCGGCGTGCCCGCGGCGATCGGGGTGGGCGTCACCGTGCAGGTGGCCACGCGCCTCGTCGACCGGGTCGCGCCGCGCCGGGTCGCGCTCACCGGGGTCACGCTCGGGCTGGTGGCCATGGTGGGGCTCGTCGCGGCGACGACGACCAATTCCCCGTACGGGCTGATCGTCGCGGCGGCCACCCTGCTCGGCGTCGCCTCCGGGGCCACGATCCTGCCCACGATGACCGCCGCCGTGCGTGATCTGCCCGCGAATGAGCTGCCCGCAGCGACCACGTTGCTGGCCCTGACGCAGCAACTGGCCGCCGCAGCGGGAGTCGCCGTGGTGGCCACCGTGCTCGGCGTTGCGCTCGACGGCCCGACCGGTGGCGGGGGAGTGGCCGCCATGCTCGCGCTCGACCCCGGGGCTCGCTCCGCCGCGGAGGCCGACCTGGCCGTCGGGGTCGGGAGCGCGTACGGGGTGGGAACGCTTTTGATGGTTGTGGCGGTCGTCGTCGCGGTGCGGGTGCCTCAGCGTGTTGACAGAGAGCATGTGCGTCAATGAACGAGTGGGACGATTCTGGTTCGGGGGCGCGGCCGTCTACTGCCTGGCCGCGAGCATCGTCTGGTTCATCAGCCTGGTCTCCCCGGAAGGTGCGGGCGTCGCCGTGGTGCTGGCCGTGCCGGTGGTGCTGACCGCGCTGCCCGTGCTGCTCGGCCCGCAGCGGATCGTGGTCTGGGGCTGCACGGGGCTGCTGGCCGGGTTCGTGCTGATCGGCGCGGCGTCGGTCGGCCTGACCTATGTGCCTGCCCTGATCATGCTGGTGATCGGGGCCCGGCAGATGACCAGGGCGGCGGGCTGACCGATGCGGATCACTGTGCTGGCCGTGGGCAGTCGCGGTGACGTCGTGCCCTACGTGGGCCTGGGGCTGCGGCTCGAACAGGCCGGGCACGAGGTCACCGTGGCCACGCACCTGCTTTTCGAGGAGACGGTGGTGGAGCACGGCCTGCGGTACGCCGCGCTGCCGCTCGACACTTACGAGGAGCTGAGCCAGAAGGGCGGCATCGTGGCCGTCAACCGCTCGGTGGCCGCGCAGGCGTTGCCCCTGGGCCGGGCGATGGCCGACGCCGCCCGCTCGGCCGACGTGCTGCTGCTGACCCCGGCCGGCTGGATCGGCGGTCACGTGGCCGAGGGCCTGCGCCTGCCCAGCCTGGGCGTCTATCTGCAGCCCATGACGCCCACGCGCGAGTTCCCGCCGGCCACGGTGACAACCCGGTCGCTGGGCCCGTGGGGCAACCGCCGGGCGGCGCGGGCCGTCCTCGAGCTGGGGCAGCTGCCCTACCGCGACCCCGTCCGCGCGTTGCGGGCCGAGCTCGGGCTGCCACCGGTCGGCCACCGCACGTGGCTGCGCCATCTGGACGACTGGCCCATCTGCTACGGCTACAGCCCGCACGTGGTGCCACAGCCCGCGGACTGGCCGTCGTCGTGCACCACGGTCGGCTACTGGTGGCCCGCCCCCACGCCCTCCTACACGCCGCCGCCGGCGCTGGCCGATTTCCTGGCGTCCGGGCCGCCGCCGGTCTACGTCGGGTTCGGCAGCATGCCCGCGCGGGACAGCCGGGCTCTGTCCGCCCTGGTCGTCGAGGCCGTACGGGAGGCCGGTGTGCGAGCTGTGCTGGGCGCGGGCTGGGCCGGCCTCGACGCCTCGGCCGACGACGTGCTCACCGTCAGCGAGGTGCCGCACGAGTGGCTCTTCCCCCGTACGGCGGTGGTGGTCCATCATGCGGGCGCCGGCACGACCGCGGCCGGGTTGCGCGCGGGCGTCCCCGCGGTGCCGGTGCCGGTCATGGTCGACCAACCGTTCTGGGCACGCCGACTGGTGCGGCTGGGCGTGGCGCCCGGGGCCATACCGTTCCGCCGCCTGACCGCGGGCCGCTTGGCGGGTGCCCTGACGGCCGCGGTGGGCGACCCGCGATATCGGAACAACGCCCGGGAGCTGGCCGCAAAGCTGGCGGTGGAGGACGGCGCCGGTGAAGTCATGCGCGCATTGAAGCAGCTGGCGTGAGGATCCACCGCGGCCCCTGTGGACAACCCTGAACTGTGGACAACTCCGATGCGCGGCGCGCCGGGGTGTAGTTTCTGGCCGGCCCCCTGGGTGGGCGGGGTGGGGGCAGTGGGCGCAAAGGCAGGGGCCGCGTCCGGACGTGGACGCGGCCCCTGGGGTGAGAGCGGGCTCAGCCCTTGACGCTGCCGGCCAGCAGGCCGCGCACGAAGTAGCGCTGGAGCAGCAGGAACACCGTCACGGGGACGATGATGGAGACGAAGGCGCCGGCCGACAGCAAGTGCCAGGCGGTGCCCCGGGTGCCGCTCAGGTTGGCCAGCTGCAGGGTGATCGGGGCGACCTCGTCACCGCCGCCGGCGAAGACCAGGGCGACCAGCAGGTCGTTCCAGACCCAGAGGAACTGGAAGATGCCGAAGGCTGCCAGTGCGGGGGTGAGCAGCGGCAGCATCACCTTGAAGAAGATCGAGACGTGGCCGGCGCCGTCGACGCGGGCGGCCTCGATCAGGCCGGCGGGGATCTCCCGCATGAAGTTGTGCAGCAGGTAGATCGCCAGCGGCAGGGCGAACGTCGCGTGCGACAGCCACAACGTCCAGAACGTGCCGGTGATGTCGACGCTCACGAAGATCTTGAGCAGCGGGATCAGCGTGACCTGGAGCGGGACGATCTGCAGAGCGAAGATGACCAGGAACAGGACGTTGCGGCCGGGGAACTTGATCCAGGCGAACGCGTACGCCGACAGGGCCGCGATCGACATGGGGATCAGCACCGACGGGATGCAGATGATCAGCGAGTTGACGAAGAACGCGGCCAGGTTGACGCCGCCCTCCTCGCCGAAGACCTTGCTGTAGTTCTCGAACGTGGTGGTGGGGTCGCTGAAGAACGTCCACCAGCCGGTCGTCTTGATCGCGCGTTCGGGGCGGAACGAGGACACCAGCAGGCCGAAGGTCGGCAGCGTCCACAGAACCGCGATCACGATGGCCGCGATGGAGGCCCAGGGCGAGCTGAGCCGCTTCTTGGCGACCGACGACGCGCTCGGCTTGTCCGCCACCAGGGGCGGCGTGGTCGTCAGCGGAGTGCTGGTGCTCATGATGCCTCCGAACGACGCAGCGAGCGGACGTTGTAGATGACGATCGGGATGACCAGGACGAACAACAGCACCGCGAGCGCGGCACCGAGGCCCTGGTTGTCGGCGTTGAAGGTCTGCCGGTAGAACTCGTTGGCGATGACGCTGGTCTCGAAGTTGCCGCCGGTCATGGTGCGGACGATGTCGAAGACCTTCAGCGTGCCGATGCCGATGGTGGTCAGCACGACCACGACGGTGGGCTGCACGCTGGGCAGCGTGATCTTGCGGAACATGCTCCACGCGTTGACGCCGTCGAGCCGGGCGGCCTCGATGATGTCGTCCGGGATGGCCTTGATGGCCGCGGACAGGATCGTCATCGCGAAGCCGGCCTGGATCCAGATCATCACGATGATGAGCAGGAACGTGTTGAGCGGCGTCTCGATGAGCAGCTGGACCGGTTTGCCGCCGAGCCAGACGATCAGCTGGTTGACCAGGCCGATCTGCTTCACGTTGCCCTGGTCCGGGCGGTACTCGTAGACGAACTTCCAGATCACGCCGGCCGCGACGAACGAGATCGACATGGGCAGGAAGATCAGTGCCTTGGCGAACGACTCGAACCGCGACTTGTCGACCAGGATGGCGTAGACCAGGCCGATCGCGGTGGCCACGAACGGCGTCACCACGACCCAGAACACCGTGTTCCGCAGCACGGTGAGCTGGTCCTTGTCGCTGAAGATCGTGCCGTAGTTGTCGAAGCCGATGAAGGAGCTGCCCGCGGCGTCGAAGAACGACTGGTAGATGGTGCGGAGGCCCGGATAGACGAGGCCGACCGCGAGCATGAGCACGGCCGGCAGGAGGTAGAGGTACGCGACGACCTTGTCGCCGCGCTTGCCGCCGAACCGGCCGGCGATGAAAAGAATGACGCCCATGACCGCGGCGAACAACAGCAGGGCCGCGAGCATTTGCAGGATTTTTTCGGGGGTGGTGGAGGCGGTGTTGAACACGCGACCCGGACCTCCTTCTGCGCTGGAGTGAAGAGAGGTTCGGGGCCGGTCAGGGACATTCCCCGACCGGCCCCGGAAACTGCTATGTGATTACTTGGGCCAAGCCTTTTCGATGTTGTCCACCGTGGTCTTGGTGTCCTGACCGGTGATCCACGCGGTCGACTGCTTCCAGAACGCGTCCGAACCCACGGCGGCCGGCATCATGTCGGAGCCGTCGAAGCGGAAGGTCGCGTTCGGGTCGAGGAGGATGCCGCCCGCGAGCTTGTCGATCGGGTTCGTCAGGTTGGCCTGGTCGAGACCCTTGTTCGCGGTCACCCAGCCCGAGGAGAGCTTGGCCTTGGTGTTGGCCCAGACGTCCGAGGACAGGTAGGTCTGGAACGCCTTGACCTCGGGGCGGTCGGCGAAGGCCACCACGAACTCACCGGCGCCGAGCACCGGCTTGGTGTTGGCGTCCTTGCCGGGCAGGTAGAACGCGAAGACGTCGCCGTCCTCGGCCACCTTGGTGCCCTTCTCGAAGTTGGCCGCGTAGAAGCTGGCCTGCCGGTGCAGCGAGCACTGGCCCTCGAGGATCTTCAGCCCGGCGTCCTGGAACGTCGTGGTCGCGATGCTCTTGACGTCACCGAGGCCACCGTTGACGTACGCGTCGTTCTTCAGGTAGCCACCGACCGCGTCGAACGCCGTGGAGATCTCGGGCGCGTTGAACGGGATCTCGTGGCTGACCCACTTGTCGTACGTCTCGGGCGAGCTGGTGCGCAGAACCATGTCCTCGACCCAGTCGGTGACCGGCCAGCCGGTGGCGTCGCCACTGGCGATACCGGCGCACCACGGCTTGCCGCCGTCCGCGACGATCTTGTCGCTGAGCGCCTTGAGCTCGTCGAGCGTCGTCGGCACGGTGTAGCCCTTGTCCTTGAACTCCGAGGGGGAGTACCAGACCAGGGACTTCACGCTCGCGCCGAGCGGGGCGCCGTAGAACTTGCCGTCGATCGTGGTGTAGCCCTTCCAGGCCTTGTCCCAGAACTTGTCGACGTTGTCCGAGACCTCCTGCGGGGCGGCCACGGCCTTGCCGGTCGAGACCAGCTGCTTGACCAGGCCCGGCTGGGGCACGATGGCCAGGTCCGGCGGGTTGCCGGCCCGGGCCCGCACGAGCACCTGGGTCTCGAAGGACTTGTCACCCTCGTACTTGATGGTGGCGCCGGTGCACTGCTCGAAGGGCTTGTAGGACTCGATGTGCGGAGTGTCCTCGGGGGTCACGATGCCCGTGTAGATCGTGACCGTCTTGCCCTTGATGTCACCGAACTTGGTGTATGGCGCACAGTCGATGGCCGCCGCCGAGGCGTCCGTGTCGCTGCCGCTGTCGGAATCGCCGCCACCGCACGCCGCGAGGCCGAAGACCAGCCCTGCGCTCAGCGTGCCGGCGAGCGCGGCCCGGAACCGCGGGCTCGTAGGTTGACCGAACATACCGCTCCCTATGTCAAATCGCGCTTCCGACGTCCGGAGACGTCGCCGTCCGAAGCGCTACTTGGATCACAGTCAAGAGGTAACCGGCACATTGCGCAATGATTTCCGCTTGATCGGCTCGGTAACGATACGATGTCGCTGCTCCGGACGGCTTAACCGGTTAAGGTAACGCCCCTGGTCAGGGCGCAAAAAGCGCCTCGACTGGACCCTAGCCAAAGACAGGCCACCCCGCCCGGGATATCGGCGAATATCCGAGGGCGGGGTGGCCTGAACGGTCGATACCGACCTTGCGGCCGGTGGTAGTAGCGGGGCGGGTGGGACGTCAGTCGGCCATCGAGAGGTACTTGAAGCCCAGCCGGGCCATCCGGTCGGCGTCGAGCACGTTGCGGCCGTCCAGCACGATCGGCGTCCGCATGAGGCCGACGAACTTGCCCCAGTCGAGCTCGATGTACTGCGCCCACTTGGTCACCAGGACCACGGCGTCGCAGTCGTCGAAGACGCCGTCCAGCGTGTCGCTCAGGTGCGGCGCCATCTCGGGGTACTCCCGGCGGAAGCGGTCACCGGCGATCGGGTCGTGCAGCTTGACCCGGGCGCCCCGGGCGATCAGCAGGCCCGCGATGTCGAGTGCGGGCGAGTCGCGCAGGTCGTCGGTGTTGGGCTTGAACGCCACGCCGAGCAGGCCGATCTTGCGGCCCTTGAGGATGCGCAGCTCGGACTGCAGCCGCTCGACCGCGATCTCGCGCTGGCGCTGGTTGACGTCGCGGGCCGCCTTCACGATCGGCATGTCGTAGTTGTATTCCGACGCGGTCGCGATCAGGGCCTTGGTGTCCTTGCCGAAGCAGGAGCCGCCCCAGCCCACGCCGGGCTCGAGGAACCGCGAGCCGATCCGCTGGTCGAGGCCGATGCCCCGGGCCACCTCGGTGATGTCGGCGCCGACCTTGCCGGCCAGCTGGCCGATCTCGTTCACGTAGCTGATCTTCAGGGCCAGGAACGCGTTGGCCGCGTACTTGATCAGCTCGGCGCTGGCCAGGTCCGTCGAGACCAGCGGGACGGCAGTGGTGTCGTCGGGCCGGGGCTGGAACGCGGGCGGCGTGAAGGTCTGGTTGATCAGCGGGCGGTAGAGGTGGTTGAGCACCTCGAGGGCGCGCGGATTGTCCGACCCGATGACGATGCGATCGGGGAACAGCGTGTCGTGGATCGCGTTGCCCTCGCGCAGGAACTCCGGATTCGACGCGACCGAGAATTCGCACACCTCGGGCCGGTCGGCGCGCTGGGCGAACGAATCGCGCAGAATCGCGTCGACCCAGTTGCCGGAGCCGATCGGAACGGTCGACTTGTTGACCACCACGGTGAACTCGTGGTCGAGATTTTGGGCGACGCTCTCGGCCGCCGAACGCAGGTAGCGCAGATCGGGGCTGCCGTCGGCCGCGGACGGGGTCTGCACCGCCACGAAGACCACGTCGGCGCCCGGCACGCCCTCGGCGTAGCTGGTGGTGAACGTGAGGTTGGGCGCGGCCTCGGCGAGCAGTTCCTCCATGCCGGGCTCGTAGATCGGGCACTTGCCCGCGCGCAGCATGTCGACCTTTTCCTGGTCGAGGTCGATGCAGGTCACCTGGTGTCCCAGGAAGGCCAGGCTCACACCGGTGGTCAGCCCGACATAGCCGGTGCCGACAACACAAACCCTCATCAAACGCTCCTCCACCGCGGGCGGCCTCGGGTAACTGCCGCCCCTCCCGTTATCCCGGCCAGATGATACACAGCGTAGAAAAACGACGTGCAAATCCCTGACGTACGGTTATGGGTTCATTCCTTAGAGTTGCCGCGTTGTTCGCCGGCGATTCTCGCAATTTAAATCGTTCAATACCGTTGATGCATTGCCGGGGCCGGTGAAATCACCCACGATCCGGTGGTCGGGCGCCCGTCCGCCCCTGGGTTCCCCGGCGGGCCGCGATCATGCGGGCGCGGCCGCGCAAGGGAGATTCCCCAAGATATGCACGATTGTCAACTCCTGGTTTCCAGGGCTTGACAGCGGTGTGACGCGCACACGACCCTTCTGGGAGCGCTCCCATGTTGAGGTTCGTCGATGGAAGGTTACGGATGCGAAGGTCCACCGTCGCCGCGGTCGTCACCGCCGCCCTGCTCAGCGCGTCCGCCCTGGTGCTGGCCCAGCCGCTGAGGGCCGCCGCGGAGGCCGCCGACCCGTACGTCTGGAAGAACGTGCGGATCGACGGCGGCGGCTTCGTGCCCGGCATCGTGTTCAACCCCGGCGAACGCAACCTGATCTACGCCCGCACCGACATCGGCGGCGCCTACCGGTGGAACGAGAGCGCTCAGAGCTGGACGCCGCTGCTCGACTGGGTCGGGCAGGACAACTGGGGCTACAACGGCGTGCTGAGCATCGCGCCCGACCCGGTCGACACCAACCGGGTCTACGCGGCCGTCGGCATGTACACCAACAGCTGGGACCCGAACAACGGCGCGATCCTGCGGTCGTCCGACAAGGGCGCCACCTGGCAGGCCACCGCGCTGCCGTTCAAGAACGGCGGGAACATGCCGGGCCGGGGCATGGGCGAGCGGCTCGCCGTCGACCCGCGCAACAACCGGAACGTCTATTTCGCCGCGGAGGGCGGCAACGGGCTCTGGCGCAGCACCGACTACGGCGTCACCTGGGGCAAGGTCGCGAACTTCCCCAACGTCGGCAACTACGTGCAGGACCCGGGCGACCCGAACGGCTATCTGAACCAGAACCAGGGCCTGACCTGGGTCACCTTCGGCGCGGCGAACCAGATCTACGTCGGCGTGGCGGACAAGGAGAACCCGGTCTACCGCTCGCTGGACAACGGCGCGACCTGGGAACGGGTGCCGGGCCAGCCCACCGGCTACATCGCGCACAAGGGCGTCGTACAGGGAAATTATCTCTTCATCGCGACCAGTGACACCGGCGGCCCGTACGACGGCGGCGCGGGCCAGGTGCAGCGGCTCGACACGACCACCGGGGTCTGGACCGACATCTCGCCCACCCCGGCCGCCCAATCGCCGTACTACGGCTACTCGGGCCTGACCGTCGACCGGCAGAAACCCGGCACGCTGATGGTGGCCACGCAGATCTCCTGGTGGCCCGACGCGATCTTCTTCCGCAGCACCGACAACGGCGCCACCTGGACCCGGATCTGGGACTTCACCAGCTATCCGTCGGTGTCCAAGCGCTACACCATGGACATCTCGGCCAACCCGTGGCTGGACTTCAACACCAACCCGCAGCCGCCCGAGTCGACCCCGAAGCTGGGCTGGATGAACGAGTCGCTGGAGATCGACCCGTTCAACTCCGACCGCATGCTGTACGGCACCGGCGCCACCGTCTACGGCACGACCCAGCTGACCAACTGGGACAAGAACACGACGTTCACCATCAAGCCGTACGCCCGGGGGCTCGAGGAGACGGCGGTCCTCGACCTGGCCAGCCCGCCCTCGGGCGCCCCGCTGGTCAGCGCGCTGGGTGACATCGGCGGTTTCCACCACGCCGCGCTCGACGCGGTGCAGCCGAGCTTCCACGACACGCCCGCGCTGGGCAGCAACACATCGCTGGACTTCGCCGAGCTCAACCCGCTGGTGTTCGCCCGGGTCGGCAACGCGGACGCGGCCCCGCACATCGGCATCTCGAGCGACGGCGGCAAGAACTGGTACCAGGGGCAGGAACCGGGCGGGGTCACCGGCGGCGGCACGATCGCGGTCGGCGCCGACGCGGGCTCGATGGTCTGGTCGCCGGCCGGGGCGGGCGTGCACTACTCGACCACCCGCGGCAGCTCGTGGACGGCCTCGAGCGGCGTGCCGGCGGGGGCGATCGTCGAGAGCGACCGCGTCGACCCCAGGACCTTCTACGCGTACGCGGCGGGCAAGTTCTACACGAGCAAGGACGGCGGCGTCTCGTTCACCGCGTCGGCGGCCACCCTGCCCAGCACCGGCCGGCTGCACTTCAAGGCGGTGCCGGGCGCGGCCGGGCACGTCTGGTTCGCGGGGGAGAGCGGGCTGCTGCGCTCGACCGACGCCGGGGCCACGTTCACCAAGGTCGCGTCGGTCGCGTCGGGCATCAACGTCGCGTTCGGCAAGGCGGCGCCGGAAGCCACCCACCCCGCCGTCTTCCTGGTCGGCACGGTGGGCGGCGTCACCGGGGTGTTCCGGTCCGACGACACCGGTACGTCGTGGGTCCGCATCAACGACGACCAGCACCAGTACGGCAACGCGGGCGACGCCCTGGCCGGCGACCCCCGGATCTACGGGCGCGTCTACCTGGGCACCAACGGCCGGGGCATCCTGTACGCGGATCGGACCGGCGGCACCCCGGCCACCCCGCCGACGACGCCTCCCACCACCCCGCCCACGACGCCTCCCACCGCCCCGCCCACGACGCCTCCCACCACGCCGCCGACGACTCCACCGGCTCCTCCTGGTGGCTGCACGGCCTCGTACAAGATCACCGGCACCTGGAGCGGCGGCTTCCAGGGCGAGGTGACAGTCACCAACACCGGGACGAATCCGACCTCCGCCTGGTCCGTCGGCTGGACCTTCACCGCCGGCCAGAGCGTGACCCAGCTGTGGGGCGGCGCCCACACGCAGACCGGCACCGCGGTCAGCGTGCGCAACGCCTCCTGGAACGGCGCCCTGGCCGCGGGCGCGAGCACCACCTTCGGCTTCCTCGGAAGCCTCAGCGGCAGCACCAACCCCGTCCCCTCCCCGGTCACCTGCGCTCCGGCGTAGGGCGCCTCCCCACAGGAAGGACTTCCCCCGTGCAAGTCAGATCAAGGGCCAGACGCGTGCTGGCCGTCACCGGCGCCGCCGTCCTCGGCGCCGGCGCGGCACTCGTGGCCGGCGCCCCGGCGCTCGCCGCTCCCGGCTGCACCGTGGTCTACAAGGTGCAGAGCCAGTGGAGCGGCGGGTTCACCGGCGACATCGCCATCACCAACACCGGCGACCCGGTCAGCTCCTGGAAGCTGGAATACGCCTTCCCCGACGCATCGCAGAAGGTGACCCAGGGCTGGAGCGGCGTCTACTCGCAGAGCGGGCAGAACGTCACCGTCAACAACGCGGCCTGGAACGGCAACCTGGGCACCAACGGGACGGTGAGCACCGGATTCAACGGCACGTTCGGCTCGGCCAACCCGGTGCCGACCGCGTTCTCGCTCAACGGCACCCGCTGCAACGGCGCCGTCAACGCGCCCACGGTCGAGATCACCAGCCCGGCCGCCAATATCCGCTACACGGCACCGGCCTCGATCCCGATCACGGCCACGCCCGGCGGGACCGTGGCCAAGGTCGAGTTCTACCACGACGGCCTGCTGCTCAACACCGACACGGCCGCGCCCTACACGTACACCTGGACCGGTGTCCCGGCCCAGGCCGCGGCCTACCACCTGCAGGCGATCGCGTACGACGCGGCGGGCAACAAGAGCAACACCGCCGACGTGCCGGTCTTCGTCGACGCCGCCACCACCCCGTCGATCGTCACGGACTCCACCTTCGTGACGGTTCCGACCGGTGGCACCGGCACCTTCAAGGTGTCGCTGTCGAAAGCGCCCACGGCCAACGTGACGGTCGCGGTCGCCCGCAGCGCCGGCTCCACCGCGGTCTCGGCCGCCCCGGCTTCGCTCACCTTCACCCCGTCGAACTGGAGCACCGGCCAGACCGTCACGATCACGGCGACCAGTGCGGCGGCGGTCGGCGCGACGGCCACCTTCGGCGCCACCGCGACCGGGCACACCGCGGCCTCGGTCAACGCCCAGGTCGTCCGGGTGGGAGCGCCGGACACCCGGTTCACCCAGATGTACAACGACATCAAGAACCCGGCCAACGGCTACTTCAGCCCGGACGGTGTGCCGTACCACTCGATCGAGACCCTGATCGACGAGGCGCCCGACCACGGCCACGAGACCACCTCCGAGGCGTTCAGCTACTGGCTGTGGCTGGAGGCGGAGTACGGGCACACCTCGGGTGACTGGGCGCCGTTCAACAGCGCCTGGGCGACGATGGAGAAGTACATCATCCCGTCGCACGCCGACCAGCCCACCAACGACAAGTACGACGCGTCCAAGCCGGCGACCTACGCGGCGGAATACCCGCTGCCGTCGCAGTACCCGTCGCAGCTCGACCCGAGCGTCTCGGTGGGTAACGACCCGCTGGCCTCGGAGCTGAAGAGCGCGTACGGCACCTCCGACATCTACGGCATGCACTGGCTGATGGACGTGGACAACGTCTACGGTTTCGGCCGGTGCGGTGACGGCACCACGAAGAACGTCCTCATCAACACCTTCCAGCGCGGCCCGCAGGAGTCGACGTTCGAGACCGTGCCCCAGCCCAGCTGCGACACGTTCAAGCACGGTGGCCCCAACGGCTTCCTCGACCTGTTCACCAAGGACTCCAGCTACGCCAAGCAGTGGAAGTACACCAACGCGCCGGACGCGGACTCGCGCGCGGTGCAGGCGGCGTACTGGGCGTACACCTGGGCCACCGAGCAGGGCAAGCAGTCGCAGCTGGCGTCGGCCGTGACCAACGCGGCCAAGATGGGCGACTACCTGCGCTACTCCTTCTACGACAAGTACTTCAAGCAGCCGGGCTGCGCGTCGACCTCGTGCGCGGCGGGCAACGGCAAGAACTCCTCCAACAACTTGATGTCCTGGTACTACGCCTGGGGTGGCGCGACCGACACCAACGCCGGCTGGGCGTGGCGGATCGGCTCGAGCACCAGCCACTTCGGCTACCAGAACCCCATGGCCGCGTACGTGCTCTCCAACGTGAGCGCCTTCGCCCCGAAGTCGCCCACGGCCAAGGCCGACTGGCAGGCCAGCCTCAACCGGCAGCTCGAGTTCTACCAGTGGCTGCAGTCGTCCGAGGGCGCGATCGCCGGCGGCGCGACGAACAGCTGGAACGGCAGCTACCAGGCCCGCCCGGCCGGCACGCCGACGTTCTACGGCCTCGCGTACGTGGAGGCCCCGGTCTACGAGGACCCGCCGTCGAACCGCTGGTTCGGCATGCAGACCTGGTCGCTGGAGCGGTTGGCCGAGTACTACTACCTGACCAACGACGCCAAGGCCAAGTCGGTGCTCGACAAGTGGGTTCCGTGGGCGCTGGCCAACAGCGACATCACGGCCACCGACTTCTCGATCCCGTCGGACATGGAGTGGACGGGTGCCCCGGCCACGTGGAACCCGTCGTCGCCCGCGGCCAACACCAACCTGCACGTCACCGTGACGAGCAAGGGTCAGGACCTCGGCGTGGCGGGCTCGTTCGCCAAGCTGCTGACCTACTACGCGGCCAAGTCGGGCAACGCGGCGGCCAAGACCGCGGCGAAGAACCTGCTCGACGCGATCTGGACGAAGAAGGATGCCAAGGGCGTGTCGGTCACCGAGACCCGCGCCGACTACAACCGGATGGACGACACCTACAACGCGTCCACCGGCCAGGGCATCTACATCCCGCCGGGCTGGACCGGCAAGATGCCGAACGGCGACGTCATCAAGCCGGGAGTGTCCTTCCTGGACATCCGGTCCTTCTACAAGAACGACCCGGACTACCCGAAGCTCGACGCGTACCTCAAGGGTGGACCGGCGCCGACGTTCAACTACCACCGTTTCTGGGCCCAGGTCGATGTGGCCACCGGCTACGCCGACTTCGCCCGGCTCTTCCCCAACGGTTAGGAGGTTCTCGATGCGAAAAAAGCTGTTGATGTACGCCATGGCGGGGTTGCTCGCCGCGGGTGTCGGCGCGGTCGTGTCGCCGGTCGCCGCTCAGGCACACGGCGCGATCATGGTGCCGGGCAGCCGTACCTGGCTCTGCTACAAGGACGGCCGCAACCCCAGCACGGGCGCGATCGAACCCAAGAACGCGGCCTGCGCGGCCGCGGTCGCGCAGAGCGGGACGACCTCGCTCTACAACTGGTTCGCGGTGCTCCGCTCGGACGGCGCGGGCCGGATGGCCGGGTTCATCCCCGACGGCCAGCTCTGCTCGGGCGGCACCGGTGGCCCGTACAACTTCACGGGTTTCAACCTGCCCCGTAACGACTTCCCGGTCACGCACCTGACGGCCGGCCGGCAGATCGGCATCCAGTACAACAACTGGGCCAAGCACCCCGGCACGTTCCGTCTCTACATCACCAAGGACAGCTGGAGCCCGACCCGGGCCCTGGCCTGGAGCGACCTGGAGTCGGCGCCGTTCGACTCGGTGACCAACCCGCCCTCCAACGGCGGCCCCGGCACCGACGACGGCCACTACTACTGGAACGCGACGCTGCCGTCGAACAAGAGCGGCCGCCACATCATCTACTCGGTGTGGCAGCGCTCCGACAGCAACGAGACGTTCTACGGCTGCTCCGACGTCACGTTCGACGGCGGCAACGGCGAGGTCACCGGAATCGGCGGCGGCTCCACGCCTCCGCCGACCACGCCGCCGCCCACGACGCCGCCGCCGACCACCCCGCCGCCGACCACTCCGCCCCCGACGACGCCGCCGCCCACGACCCCACCGCCGGGCAACTCCAACTGCTACGCGATGTTCAACATCTCGAGCACGTGGAACGGCGGCTTCCAGGCCGAGGTGATGGTGCACGCCGACACCGCGGCGATCAACAACTGGACGGTGTCCTGGACCTGGCCGGGCTCACAGACCCTGACCCAGGCCTGGAACGGCACGGCCAGCAGCAGTGGCTCACTGGTATCGGTCAAGAACGTGAGCTACAACGGCACGGTCGGAGCCGGCAAGTACGTCACCTTCGGCCTGCTGGGCAACGGCACACCACCCGCGTCGGTGAACAACCTCGCCTGCTCGACAACCTGACCCACTGAGTGAAACCCCGGCGGCGGCGCTCCCTGGCGCCGCCGCCGGCTCACTTCCGGCGACTACGACTCAGAAGTGGGGCCACATCAAACTCGGCAGCGAACGCGGGACTCACTACCAAGCTCCCATCAACCAGTTCGATCTGGTTGGGGGTCTCGCCGAGCGCGAAGTACTCGTCCTCGCTCCACGGGTCCGGGTGTGCCTGCGTTACCAAGCTCATCGGAATTGCCCCATCTCCCGGCTGCTGTTGCCCCAAGCGTGCCATGGGAGCCCGCTCGATGCGAGCAGCTGACGCGGTTTCACCTGCGGTTCGACCCACCACCCTACTTGTCATGAGGCACCCTGACATGCGACTACGACAGGGCTCATCGATGGGTGCGGAGGCCGCGGAGGATGAAGTCGAGGCGGCGGTGGTAGTCGGCGCGGGTTTGCCGGCTGCAGGAGCGGACTATGACGCCGCGTTCGAGGATCAGGTACGTCAGGTCGGCGGGGGTGATGTCGGCGCGGACCACGCCGGCGGTCTGGGCGTCGGTCAGCAGCTGGGTGCCGAAGTGGCAGGCCCGCTCGAACAGGCACGTCAGGGGTTCGGAGTCGGGGAGGGTGCGCATCAGCACGTCGTTGGCGGCGGGCTCGTCGTACTGCAGCAGCCACGTGCGCAGCAGGTACTGCTCGAAGCGGAGCAGCGGGCCGTCGAGGGCGTCGACGGCGTCGATGACGGCGTGGATGCGGGCGGCCACCAGCTCGTCGACCACCGCGTCGATCAGGCCCGTACGGCTGCCGAAGCGGTGGTAGATCGTGCCCTTGCTGACGCCGGCGGCCCGGGCCACCTCGTCCAGCGGGGTGGTCAGGCCGCCGGCGCGGAACACGTCGAGGGCGGCCCGGCGGATGCCCTCGACGTTGCGCCGCGCGTCTGCTCTCATGCTCCGGAGGCTGCCCGGTCCTGCCACGTCACGTCCAGTGCCTTGCGGAACATCTCGACGGGCTGGGCGCCCGAGACGGCCCGCTTGTTGTCGAAGACGAAGAACGGCACGCCGCTGATGCCGAGCCGGCGGGCCTGGGCGAGGTCGGCCCGGATGTCCTTCTCGTACGCCTTGGTCTTGAGCGCCTCGAGGGCGTCGTCGCGGTCGAGGCCCAGCTCGACGGCCAGGCCGGCCAGCACCTCGTGGTCGCCCAGGTCGAGGCCTTCGGTGAACTCGGCCCGGAAGAGGCGTTCGACCATCGGCAGTTCCTGGCCGCGCTCCTTGGCCAGGTGGATCATCCGGTGCGCGTCCAGGGTGTTGACCATCATGGTGCGCTCGAACTGGTAGTCGAGGCCGGCCTCGGCGCCGCGGGCGGCCAGGTTGGCGTGCGAGGCCGCGAGCTGCGGGTTACCCGCGCCGAACCGCTGCTCCAGGTATTCGTCGGCCAGGACGGCCTGACCGGCCGGGAACTCCGGGTTGAGCTGGAAGCTATGGTAGCGGACCTGCACCGAGGAGCCGTGCGGGAACTGCTCGACGGCTTCCTTGAGCACGGCGTTGCCGAGGTAGCAGAACGGGCAGACGACGTCGGACCAGACGTCGACGACGATCGGCTCGGCGGCCGGGCCGAAGACGCTGGCGCTCATCAGTCGCACCACCCGTCGGCGGCGCAGACGCCGGAGTCGCCCTCGAGCGGCTCCAGCAGGATCAGGGGGGCGGGGGCGGGCTCGGCCTCGGCCGGCTCCTCCACGACGGCGACGACGTCCGTCTCGGTACTTGACTGCATGGTCAAGAACGTACTCCCAACTTGACGCTACCGACAAGATAGTCCGGCACTTTCCGAGGCGAGAGCTGAAAGTTTCGACAACTGAAATGACACCAGAAACCCCATGATCCAGTGGTGCCGATATTGACGACATAGATGGTCGCCTCTACGTTACGAGTGTTCGGCTGATGTGTTACCGAAACTTCCGATCCACCGCGGAGGTTCTGATGCCCACCCGTCGCGAATTACTCGCCCTCACCTCCGGCGCGGCGGTCACCGCCGCCACCGGCCTTTCCGCTCCCGCCGCCGCGTCCGCCCAGCAAGGCGACGACGACTGGACCGTCCCCGGGTGGATCGCCACCTGGGCCGCCGCCCCCACCACCGTCCCGCCCAACCCGCCCAGCGCCCCCACCGTGCTGGCCAACCAGACCGTCCGGCACGTCGTGCACTGCAGCGCCGGTGGCGACGAGCTCCGGATCCGGATCACCAACGAGTTCGGTCAGGGCCCGCTGCGCCTGGGCGCGGTCCGGGTCGCGCTGCGCCAAGGCGACGGGGCGAGCTCGGCGATCGTGCCCGGCTCCGACCGCCGGGTCACCTTCGGCAACCGGGCCGAGGTGACCATCCCAGCCGGTTCGCCGCTGCTCAGCGACCCCGTCCGGCTGCGGGTGCCGCCCGGCAGCGACCTGGCGATCAGCCTCTACCTGCCCGCCCGCACGCCCGCGACGACGCTGGCCGCGTTCGCGTTCCAGGACAACGTGATCGCCGACGGCGACGTCACCGCCGCCCGGACGGTGACCCCGGTCGCCACGATCGGGCAGTACCTCTTCCTGTCCGGCGTCGCCGTGCGTGACCGGGGCGCGGCGATCGTCACGCTGGGCGACTCGATCACCAACGGCGCCAACACGCAGAACAACCTGAACCACCGCTGGCCCGACCTGCTCGGCGCCCGGCTGCGCGCGGCCGGGCTGCGCCGCGGGATAGCCAACGTCGGCATCTCGGGCAACCGCCTGCTGCACGACCCCAACCCGGCGCCGGGCAGCGACGCCGAGTCGTTCGCGGCCTACTTCGGGCACAGCGCGCTGCGCCGGTTCGACCGCGACGTGATCGCCCAGCCCGGCGCGGAATACCTGATCGTGCTGCTCGGCGTGAACGACCTGGGTCACCCGGGCACCGTCGCACCGGCGTCCGAAGTGGTCAGCGCGGACGACCTGATCGGTGGGCACCGGCAGCTCATCGCCCGCGCGCACGCGGCCGGGATCGTCGCCCTGGGCGGCACGATCCTGCCGTTCAAAGGCGACACGCTCGGCTTCTACACCGAGGCCAACGAGCGCAAGCGCGAGGTGCTCAACCGCTGGATCCGCTCGGGCGGCGAGTACGACGGCGTGATCGACTTCGACCGCGCGATGGGCGACCCGGCCGACCCGCAACGCCTCAACCCCGCGTACGACAGTGGTGATCACCTGCATCCCAACGACGACGGCATGGCCGCCATGGCCGCCGCCGTGCCGCTGAGGGTGTTCAAGTGAGCGCCGCCAGTGTCACGAGGGCCACGATCGCCGCGATCACCGCGGCCGCCCTGGTGATCATCGCGCCCGTTCCCTCCGGAGCCGCTGCATCCGCGCCGGAAAGCAAAGCCGCGACATCGGGGTCGAAGACCAGGACCGCTTCCTCGTACGTCTCCCAGGAACCCGGACCGGGCCGGTTCCCCCTGGTGGCGGCCCCGCTCGTCGTCAGCAAGGACGACTACGCGGGCGTGATCAGGGTCGTCGGCGACCTGCAGAGCGACCTCAAGAAGGTCACCGGCGTCGAACCCGTGGTCGGCCACGACGCGATCCCGGCCGGGCGCGACCCGATCATCGTGGGCACGATCGGCAAGAGCCCGCTGATCGACCGCATCATCGCCCGCGGCAAGCTCGACGTGACCGGCGTACGGGGGAAGTGGGAAACCACCGTCGAGCAGGTCGTCACCGACCCTCTGCCCGGCGTGCGGCGGGCTTTCGTGATCGCCGGCAGCGACCAGCGGGGCAGCATCTACGGCGCGTACGACCTGTCGAAGAACATCGGTGTCTCGCCCTGGTACTTCTGGGACGACGTGCCGATCGCGAAGAAGGCCCAGCTGTACGTGTTGCCCGGCCGGCACACGCAGGGCACGCCCAAGGTCAAGTACCGCGGGTTCTTCATCAACGACGAGAACCCGGCCACCGGCACCTGGGCCCCCGGCTACTTCGGGCCGGGCAAGGCCCCCGGCTATCCGGGCGGGCTGAACGCGGACTACTACGCCAAGGTCTTCGAGACCATGCTGCGGCTCAAGGCCAACTACTTGTGGCCGGCCGTGTGGGGGCGCGCGTTCGCCGAGGACGACCCGCTCAACCACGCCACCGCCGGCCTGTACGGCGTCGTCATGGGCACCTCGCACGAGGCCCCGATGATGCGCGGCATCGAGGAGTGGAACCGGCATCCCACCGGCACGGGGGAGTGGAGCTTCCGCCGCAACGCCGACGCGATCAAGGCGTACTGGCGGGACGGGGCCGAGCGGATGCGCGACCAGAACATCGAGGGCGTCATCACGCTCGGCATGCGCGGCAACGGCGACGTCTCGCTGCCCGACGGCGACGGGATCGACCTGATGTCCTCGATCATCGACAGCCAGCGCGAGATCCTGCGCGACACCGGGCTGATCGACCGGCCCCAGGTGCAGACCCTTTACAAGGAGGTGCAGCGCTACTGGGACAACGGGTATCGGCCGCCGGACGACGTGACGGTCGTGTTCTGCGACGACAACTGGGGCAACCTGCGCAAGCTCCCGGACGCGTCGCTGCCCGCCCGCAGTGGTGGCTACGGCATGTATTACCACTTCGACTACGTGGGCGACGGCCGCAACTACAAGTGGGCCGACACGATCAACCTCACCAATACCTGGGAGCAGCTCAACCTGGCGTACGGGAAAGGGGTTGATCGGCTCTGGATGGTCAACGTGGGCGATCTGAAGAACGAGGAGCTGCCCACGCAGTTCTTCCTCGACTACGCCTGGAATCCCGATGCGTGGCCGGTGACGCGGCTGGGGGAGTGGACCGAGCAGTTCGCGGCGCAGAACTTCGGTGACCGGTTCGCGCCGGCCGTCGCGCAACTGCTCGACACGTACGGGTTCCTGCAGTCGCGCCGCAAGCCGGAACTGCTCAACCGGCGGATCACGCTCAACGCGGCCGGTGAGGTCGTCTACGACGATCAGGCCACGCCGTTCAGCCTTACCGACTACGGCGAGCTGGACCGGGTGACCGAGGAATGGATCGAGCTGGCCCGCCACGCCACAGCCTTGCGCGAGCGGGTGCCGCAAGCCTGGCAGGACGCGTTCTACCAGCTCGTCTACTACCAGATCAAAGACACGGCGATCGTGTACGAGTTGCGGCGCGCGCAGTTCACCAACATCGCTTACGCGGCCCAGGGCCGGGCGGCCACCAACAAGCTGGCCGATACCGCCGAGCGGCTGTTCGCCGAGGACCAGGCGATGAGCGACTACTACAACACCACCCTGGCCGGCGGGAAGTGGAAGAACTGGCAGCTGCAACCCAAGATCGGGTACGGCGACGTCGAGCGCTACGGCCCCAACGCGCCCTGGCAGCAGCCCGAACTGAACAACGTCGCGCTGCCCGACGCGATCTACCCGCACCTCAAGCGGATCACCGTGCCGGCCGCGCCCGCGCTCGGGGTCGGATCGCTGAAGCTGCCCGAGTCGAACCCGTGGTCCTCGCAACGGCCGCCGGCTCTCGACATCTACAACAAGGGCACGACCCCGTACGGGTACCGGATCACCACGGGCGCGTCGTGGGTGCACGTGGCGCCGTCCCGCGGGGTGGTCACCGACCAGGTGCGGCCGGTCGTCACCGTCGACTGGAAGCGGGCCCCGCGCGGCGTGACCAGCGTGCCGATCACGATCGAGGGCGCCGGGTCGACGGTCGTCGTGCAGGCGCCGGTCAACAACCCCGCGCTGCCCGCCAAGGGCTTCCTCGAGGCCGACGGGTACGTGGCGATGGAGGCCGACCACTACACCGGCAGGGCCGGGAAGTGGCGGCTGCTGCCCGGGATCGGCAAGACCGGCAACGGGCTCACGCCGCTCGGCGAGGGCGCGAAGCTCGACTACACGATGACGCTGACCAGCAGCGGGCCGGTGAAGGTGACCGCCTACCTGTCGCCGCGCAACAACACGCGGCCCGGCGACGGCCTCAAGTACGCGGTCTCCGTCGACGGCCAGGCCCCGCAGGTCGTCAACATCACGACGGCGACCGGGGCCAACGACACCACGATGAACCGGCAGTGGGCGCGCAACACGTCCGACAACATCAACCGGACCACCACCACGCACGTGATCGCGGCGCCGGGGACGCACACGCTGACGTTCCACGCGGTCGACCCCACGGTGATCGTGCAGCGGCTGGTCGTCGACACCGGGGGCGAGAAGTACAGCTACTTCGGCCCCCCGGAGAGCCGGAGGGTCCGATGAAGCGGCGGGCGTTGCTCGGTGTCACCGCGGCCGTGCCGGCGGCATGGACGCTGCGGCCCGACAAGAAAAGGTGGATTCACACCTGGACGGCGATGCCGCAGCTGACCGAGCCGGCCAACCTGCCCCCGGCCCCCTTCACCGGGACGTCGTCGGTGCTGGTCGACACCACGCTGCGGCAGACCGTGCACGTGACGGCCGGCGGCTCCAAGGTCCGCTTCCGCTTCTCGAACGCGTTCGGCGGCGCCGCGCTGCCGATCACCGCGGCCGCGGTGGCCCGGCCCGTCGACGGGCGGGCCGGGGTGCCGGCGATCGTGCCGGGGTCGAGCCGCCCGCTCACCTTCGGCGGGCGGGCGTCGGCCACGGTGCCGGTCGGCGCGCAGGTCGTCTCCGACCCGGTGGCGCTGCCCGTGGGCCGCGGGGCGAACCTGACCATCACGGTGTACCTGGCGTCGGGGCAGGCCACGCTCAGCCTCACCTCGCACCCGGGATCGCGGACGACGTCGTACTTGATCGCGGGTGACCAGCACACCGCGGTCGACCTGCCGGGGGCCGTGGGGGTCGCGCACTGGTACCTGATCAGCGGCGTCGAGGTCGAGGCGGACGTGCCCGCGATGGCGATCGTCGGGGACTCGCTGACCGACGGGCGCGGCTCGACCACCGACGGGAACGACCGGTGGCCCGATCAGGTCCGCGGGGCCCGGGTGGCGTTGCTCAACCAGGCCGCGGGCGGCAACCGGGTGCTCAACGACGGGCTCGGGCCCAACGTGCTGGCCCGGCTCGACCGCGACGTGCTGGCCACCAGCGGCGTGGACCGGATGTTGATCTTCGAGGGGGTCAACGACATCGGCACGGCCCCGGCCACCGTCGATGCGCAGAAGGCGCTGCTGGAGGAGCTGATCTCCGCGTACGAGCAGATCGTGACGCGGGCGCATGCGGTGGACATCAGGGTCTACGGGGCCACGATCACACCGTTCGGGGGCAATACCGGATATGACGATCCGGACGGTTACCGCGAGGCCACCCGTACGGCCGTGAACAGTGCGATCCGTCACAACCGGATCTTCGACGGGGTGGCGGACTTCGATGCCGCCGTCCGCGATCCGGCCCTGCCCCGGCAGCTCCGCGCAGGCTACGACACCGGCGACCACCTGCACCTGAACCCCGCCGGGTATCGAGCGATCGCCGAGGCGGTGCCGTCGCCGTGGCTGCGGTGAGCCGGACCGGCCCTCCCAGTTAACACTCGACCTGATCGGGTACCTTCCTCGGCGTCTTGTCGGCGTCGAGGAAGGGGTCGGGCGACCCGTGGCGAGCAAGGACCGATCTCTACTCGGAAAAGCCGGGTTGCTGCTCATTTGCGGCTTCCTGACCGCCGTGGTGGTTTCCGCCGCCTCGTTCCCGGCCGTGGCGCTGGGCGGGCTGGTGGCCAAGGCGGGCGCCGAGGAGTTCGCGTCGCTGCCCAGCACGATCGTCGAACAGGCGGCCCCGCAGGTCACCCGCGTCTTCGCGTCCGACGGCAAGACCCAGGTGGCGGTGCTGTATGACGAGTTCCGCAGCGACGTGCCGAACAGCCAGATCTCGGTCAACATGCAGAACGCGATCGTCGCCGCCGAGGACCACAAGTTCTACGAGCACAACGGCGTCGACGTGAAGGGCATCGCCCGCGCGTTCGTCAACAACAGCCAGGGCGGTTCGCAGCAGGGCGCCTCCACGCTGACGATGCAGTACGTGCGGATGGCCCAGGCCTACGGCGCGAAGACGGCCCAGGAGGCCATCGACGCGACGAAGGACAGCCCCGAGCGCAAGATCGCCGAGATGAAGTACGCGCTGCAGATCGAGAAGGATCTCAACAAGAAGGAGATCCTGACCCGCTACCTCAACCTGGCGCCGTTCGGCAACGGGGCGTACGGGATCTACGCGGGTGCCCAGGTGTACTTCAAGAAGTCGCCCAAGAACCTCACGATCGCCGAGTCGGCGCTGCTGGCCGGCATGGTCAAGGCGCCCACCGCGTTCGACCCGACCACCAAGACCGGCTACCCGCAGGCGCTCGACCGGCGCAACTACATCATCGACAACATGGTCGGGCTGGGCCAGATCACCAAGGCCGAGGGCGAGGCGGCGAAGAAGACCAAACTCGCCCGCACGACGAACCGGCCCGGCAACGGGTGCACGTCGGTGCAGACCAACAGCTGGGGCTTCTTCTGCGACTACTTCTACCGCTGGTGGCTGGGGCAGAAGGACTTCGGTGACAACGCGTACGACCGGGAGCGCCAGCTCAAGAGCGGTGGCTACACGGTCGTCACCTCGCTCGACGTCAAGGCGCAGAACTCGGCCCGCCACGAGATCAACCGCAAGATCAAGGACAACAACAAGAACGCCGTCGTGATCGCCGGGATCGAGCCGGGCACCGGGCACGTCAAGGCGCTGGCCACCAACCGCAAGTTCAAGCTCGACGACGGCACCAACCCGCTGAGCTCGAACCCGGCCATGCGCAAGAACGGGGCCCGCGCCTCCTACCCGAACACCACCAACCCGATCATCACCGGCGGCGGCGACATCGACGGCTACCAGGCCGGCTCCGTGTTCAAGATGTTCACGATGGTGGCCGCGCTGGAGAACGGCTACGAGCTGGACCACCCGATCACGTCCGACTCGACGTACAAGTCGAGCTACCCGGTCGCGTTCAACTCGCCGGCGGCCTGCCCGGGCACGTCGTTCTACTGCCCGTCGAACTCGTCGCCCAACACCAAGGGCACGTTCAACATGTGGACCGGGTTCGGCAAGTCGGTCAACACGTATTTCGTGCCGCTGCAGGAACAGGTCGGGGCCGAGAAGGTCATCGACGTGTCCAAGCGGTTCGGCATGGTCTACCGCTCGTCAAGCGACCGAGACCTGATGAAGACCGAGGCGGCCGCGCACGAGTTCGGCGCGTTCACGCTCGGCGTGACCACGTCGACGCCGCTCGACATCGCCAACGCGTACGCCACCCTGGCCGGCGACGGCATGTACTGCGCGCCCACCCCGATCAAGCAGATCACCGCCTCGAACGGCAAGAAGCTCAAGACCGGGCAGCCCGACTGCAAACGCGCCACCAGCGCCGACGTGGCCCGCAAGACGATCGACGCGGCCCGCTGCCCGGTCGGCGACCGGGCCCAGCTCGGCAACTGCGCCGGCAGCACCGAGCCGAACGCCTACCGCACGATCAAACACCCGATCTTCGGCAAGACCGGCACCACCGACAGCGACCGTACGGCGTCCCTGGTGGTCGGCTCGGCCAGCCTGGTCGTGGCCGGTTACATGGTCAACCCGGACTGGGCCAACCACACCGACCGCATGCGGCACGACATCGTCAACCCCGTCACCTACCGCACGCTGGCCGATTACCTCGACGGCACCGAGCCCGTGGAGTTCAAGAAGCCGGGTGAGTAGGTTTTTCCTTTCCGGCGGTTCGTGACTGCTATCTAGATCCAGGTTGCCCCTGGCGGTCAGCATCGGTCTCGTGGACCTTGTTATTCGAGACCGGCCCGGTCCGGCAGTCAGTGCGGGGCGGTGCCAAGAGGTGCGACGGACGTTGATCGTTACGCGGGGTCTGCCGGCTTCGGGCAAGACGACCGAGGCCCTGAGCTGGGTGGCCGAGGACCCGGAACATCGGGCCCGGGTGGGCAGCGACGAGATCGCGGCCATGCTGCACCCGCACGTGCTGGCCAGCGACGGCGTGGCCTACAGCTCCCGGTACGCCGAACGGGAACAGCTCGTCGTGAACGCGGCGATCGAGGCGCTGCTGCGGTCGGGGATCGACGTCGTGTGCGACGACCCGTTCCTGCTGCCGCACTACCTCGACGCCGTGCGCGAAGTGGCCGAACGGTGCGACGCCGAGCTGGTGGTGTGGGACTTCACCGCCGTCGACGTGGAGGACTGCATCGCCCGCGACCGGCTGCGGGGACTGTCCGGGGGCCGGGCCATCGGCGAGCAGAAGATCCGCGTCCAGCACCAGCTGTTCCGCGCCTACCAGCAACTGGCGGCGGTCGATGCGCATGCCACCGAGGACGGCTGATGCCCTAAGGTGCGCGGGTGGCTTACGACTTGCGAGCTGTCGTCGCTCCCGCCCGCGCGCTGGAACACTACGGGCCCGGTGTCGCCGTGCCGCTCGGGCAGGGGCTGGCGCTGGTGCCGATGACTCCGGCCCGGGCCGCCGCCGACCGGACCGACGAGCGGTTCGGCGCGTTCTTCCCGCTGGGCTTCGACGCGTCCCTGGCCGCATGGTCGGCCGATGACCCGGTGGCGTATGTGGAGGCCGACTACTTCGGAGGCATGGGCCTGCAGTACGCGACGGTGTGGCACCGCGGCGACGTGGTCCTCGGCCCGCTGTTCAAGGACGAGGACGACCCGCTGCCGGCCGAGGGATCACCGATCTCGCAGGCGCTGCGCCGGCTCGGCGCCACCGCGCAGGGCCACGACGACGAGTTCGACGCGGTCGGCCTGGGCCGGCACCGCAGCGTCGAACGGTGGGCTTAGGCGCGGCACAGCGCCAGCAGTCGCTCGTCCTCGGCCACCTGGTTGCTCGACCACGAGCCGGGTGAGGCGTTGAAGCGGCGGACAGCGGATGCCTCGGCGCGCAACAGCGGTCCCAGCGCGTCGGCCAGCGGGCCGGTGGCGGCCTCGGCGATCGCGACCCGGAGACGCCGGTTTCCGTGCCAGGCGGCGGTCAGCACCGGCGCCACCCGGCCGGCCTCCCCGGTCAGGTGCCACAGGGCCAGCACGGCGGCGACCGGCGTCCACCAGTGCTGGTCCGGCACGTCCACGTAGGTCGCGATCAGCGGCGCGGCCGCGGCGGCGGCCGGGCCCATCGCGGCGACCTCCGCGAACGCGGCGGTCGCGGCCGGGCCGTCCAGGTGGGCGGTCAGCACGGCCAAGGCTTCGGGCGACCGGTCGATGCGCCACAGGGCGCCGGCCGCCGCGACGGCCAGCCGGGCGTCGTCGCCCCGGGCCGCCAGCCGCAGAGCGGGCAGCGCCTCCGTCGCGGCCGGGCCGATCCGGCCCAGGGTCACCGCCGACCAGTCCTGCAGCGGCGCGGCCAGCAAGCCGGGGACGGCCGGGGCGGCGGCGGGGCCGAAGACCCGCAAGGCCGCGTAGAGAGAGGACCAATCCGGGTCCGGGACGGCCGCCATGATCCGGTCGGCGTGACCGGGGAACCGGGCCAGCAGGGCTCCGAGGTTCCTCGGGCGCCGGGGCAGGCGCAGCGCGGTCAGCAGCAGCGGCAGGACCCGTTCGTCGCCGAGCTCGCCCAGCGTCCCCACGTGCGGGTGCAATCCGGGCAGGTCGGTGCCGTACGGGATGACCCACCGCGGCAGGCCGTCCCGCCACGGCTGAGCGTCGAGATCAGCCACGCGCCGGGCGACCGCCTCCGCGGCCGGCGCGGCGACCGGACCCCACCGGGGCAGCATGCCCGCCGCCCGCTCGGCCAGTTGCGGCGACCGCTCGAGAAAACCGGCGACCTCGGAGACCGCCTGGCGGTAGTCGCCGCGCCAGCCCTCGATCAGCTTGTTCACCGCCCACAACGCGTCCCCGGCCAGGTCGTCGTGGGGCGAGGCGAGCAGCGGGGTGACGATCGCGATCCGGTCGGCCACGCGCGGGCCCAGGGCATCGGTCAGGTCCTCGACCATGCGCGAGCAGTGCGGCGCCCGGCGGCCCTGCTCCATCCGCTCCCGCATGACCCGCAACGAGCCGATCACCGTGTCGGTGTGGAATCCCTCGGGCTCCACCGCGGCCCCGTCCTCGGCGTAGGCCCGCTCGATCAGGCCGGCCGCGCCCGCCAAGGGTGCGCGCTCCGGTGCGCTGCGAGCCACGGCGATCAGGGCGGCCAACCCGGTCGACGCGGGCGCGGAGCCGACCAGGCCGAGCAACCGGGCGACGGCGTCGTCGCCCAGCTCCATGCTGCCCAGCGCGTCGAACAGGGCCATCCGGGCCGCCGGGTCGTCCTCGGTGCCGAGCAGGCCGATCAGCAGAGAATCGAGCCCGTCCACGCCCAGCGCGGCCAGAAGCTTGGGCGCGGCGCCGCGCACCCCCGGATCGGGGTCGTCGGCCAGCGCGGACAAGGCCGGCGCGGCCGCCACGGCGAGTGCGTGGGCCCGCGCGGCCAGCCCGCGCATCGCGACCCTGCGCTCGTCGGGCAGGTCGGCCTCGTCCGGCCATCCGGCCAGATCGGCCACGCTGGTGAGCAGCTGGGCGATCCCGTCCCGGCCGGGCGCGCCCGGCGTGGTCAAGGCCTCGGTCAGGAACGGCACCGCGGCGACCGTCGAGTCGTAGACGTCGCCCTGATGGTGGACCGCGCCGTACAGGGCGTCGAGGGACTCCTCGCGGACCGCGGGATCGGGGTCGACCAGGCCGCGCACCCAGCCGGGGACGTCCTCGGCCGAGCCGTAGGCGTGCTCCAGCGATTCCCAGTCGATGTCGTCCAGCCCCGCGAACACGTCTCCCACCCTAGGTCCCATGATCGCGGCGGAGGACGGCGAGGGTGCCGAGCAGCAGCGCGCCCGCCGTCCAGGCCCCCGTCACGGCCAGGCCCCGTACGGGGTCGTCGAGGTCGGCGGAGGACGGGACGGTGCGGCGCAGGCGCAGGCGCAGCGCCCAATCGGGGTCGGGCACCGAGCGGACCACGCCCGGCAGGACGTAGAGGATCGCGACGACGACGCGGGCGTGGGTTACCGGATCAGCCCAGGCTGACGGTGGCCGCGCGCAGCTCCTGCAGGGCGGCCAGCGTGTAGGGCGCCAGGTCGCTCTCGCCCTCGGCCTCCGACCACTGGGCGTAACCCCGCTTGAAGGCGAGCACTCCCAGCTCACCCGCGAGGGCCGCGACCGGGTCGGGCACGCCCCGGGCGACCAGCGCGCCGGTGAGGGCCGCGGCCAGGCTGACGGTCTTGAGGGCGTCGCGCTCCTGCAGCACCGTGCTGGTGGCGACGGCGGCCTTCAACCGGGGCCCGAGCTCGCGGTTCATCGGGCCCATGGCGCTCGACGCGCGCTCGAGCCCGGCTGCGACCGCCTCCATCGGGCCGGCCGTCGCGGGCGCCTCGGCGACGCCCTCGGCCAGCAGGGTGCGCAGCGTCTCCTGCCCGGCCACCAGCAGCTCCCGCTTGTCGGGGAAGTGCCGGAAGAACGTGCTCTTGGTGACGCCGGCCCGCTCGGCGATCTGCGCGACCGTCGTGGCGTCATAACCCTGCTCGGCGAACAGGTCCACCGCGGCGACGACGAGCCGCTCCCGCGCCCCCGGTTCCCAACGAGCCATGCCCCCATCATAGTGACGGGACCTTTGTCTCATCACTGTGGTAGCGTGATGGGACAAGAGTCCCATCACTGGCGGGAGAGTTCCATGCGCGTCTTCATCACCGGCGGCACCGGCCTGATCGGCACCGCAGTCGTCGCCGAACTGCTCGGCCACGGCCACACCGTGCTCGCCCTGGCCCGCTCCGACGCGTCCGCGCGGGCCGTGGAAGCCGCCGGCGCCGAGCCGCTGCCGGGCGGCCTGACCGACCTGGACGTCCTGCGCGCCGGCGTGGCCCGCGCCGACGGCGTCGTCCACCTGGCCTTCGGCAACGACTTCAGCAGCGCCGAGGCCGTCGCCCGATCCGTGGCCGAAGAGGGCGCCGCCCAGGCCGCGATGGGCGAGGCGCTCGTGGGCAGCGACCGCCCGTACGTGACGGTCTCGGGCACGCCCTGGGTGCCCGGCCGCGCCTCGGACGAGACCGACCCCGTGCCCACCGACGGCCCCGTCGGCGGCCGCGGCCGTGCCGTCATGGGCGTGCTCGCCCTGGCCTCCCGGGGCGTGCGCAGCTCCGCCGTCCGGCTCCCGCGCACGGTGCACAACGAAGGCCAGGGCGGCTTCGCCGGGCTGCTGACCGGCATCGCCCGCCGCACCGGCGTCTCCGGCTACCCGGGCGACGGCCTCATGCGCTGGCCCGCGGTGCACGCCCTCGACGCCGCGGTGCTCTTCCGGTTGGCCCTGGAGCAGGCGCCCGCGGGCACGGCGTGGCATGCGGTCGACGACGAGGGTGACACCGTACGCGACATCGCCACAGTGATCGGCCGCCGGCTCGGCGTGCCCGTGCGGTCGGTCCCGGACGACACGTTCGGCCCGCTGGCCCCGATCTTCGCCACCGACCAGCCGGCCACCAGCAGTCGCACCCGATCCGAACTGGGCTGGCTGCCGTCCCACCCGAGCCTGCTCAAGGACCTGGAGAACATCCGGCCCTGATCACCACGTAGCCTGCCCGGGTTTACGGCGGGCCGGGGTGGGGCCGACCTTGCTGGTGGCGCCCCACAGGTAGCAGGACGGGCGGCCGCGGTGGAGGCCTTCGCGGTAGATGCCGGCTCCGTCCACGATGGTGCCGTGGGCATCCGCAGGTCGGCCGCTTTGCGCATCAGTCCGGCCGCGGTCAGGTGGGTCCCGTCGGCGGTGACCCGTACGGGCTTCCGGACGCCGCCGGTGGGGCCGAATGCCCGGAGGGAGATGTCGGCGGCGGCGAGGTCGCCGCCGAAGGTGAACGCAGGCGGGTCGCGCTCGTTCGGGAGCCAGGTGAGCCGCCGGCCAGGACACGGGCGGGTCTTTCGTCGTGGGCCCAGCGGAGGACGGCGCCGGGCCTCACCCGATCACGACGTTCATAGCCAGGCCCGCGGCGACCAGGGTCAAACCGGCGATCAGGGCGGGCTTGCGGAGCGGGCGTCCGGCGGCGACGCCGATGAGGCCGCTCAGCAGGCCCAGAAGGGTGGCCGCGGCGGGCACGGGGCGGGTCCAGCCGGGCCCGTCGACGGGGCAGGCCATCTGGCCCGAGTCGCCGATGCAGGCGTTCGACATCAGGGGCGCCGACAGGACGAGGGTCAGGGCCGCGAAGACCGCCAGGACGGCGAACAGCCCGAGGGAAGCGGCCGCGTTGGCGTGGCGGGTTCTCACATGGGGGATCCAACCACGCGAAACGGCAACCGTGGGGGCAACCAGCAGTGGCCCCGGCCCCGGTAGGTTGCGGGCGTGACGTTCCACGGCTGGCCCAGCGAGGCCCTCGAGTTCTACGAGGGCCTCGCCGCCGACAACTCGAAGACCTACTGGACGACAAGGCGGGCGAGGCGCTGACCGGGGTCATCGCGTCGATCGAGGGCGGCGGCGTCGGCGTACACGGGCACGGGTCCTTGAAGACGGCGCCGCGGGGCTACGCCAAGGACCACCCCCGCGTCGGTCTGCTGCGGCACAAGGGTCTGACCACGTGGCGGGAGTGGGAGCCCGCGGCCTGGCTGGGCACGGCCAAGGCGAAGACCCGCGTCGTCGAGTTCCTGCGGGCCGGGGCTCCGCTCCACGAGTGGCTCGATTCCCACGTACGGAGTTAAACCAGCGGGCGGCGGCAGTGGTAGACGAGGGCGGGTGGCAGGTTGGCCCAGACCGTACGGCCGATCACGACCTCGTCGAAGCGGGAGCGCAACGAGCGCAGCAGCCGGCGTGCGGGCGGCGCCCAGCGCGCATGCACGTACGCGAAGGTCGTGAAAGCCCCGTCCGGGGCCAGTGAGCCGGTCACGGCCGTGAGCACGTCGCCCTGCAGGGCGGGGGAGAAGGCGGCCCAGGGCAGACCGCTGACCACGACGTCGGCGGGGGAGGCGAGCAGGTTCGGCAACTTGCGGGCGTCGGCCTGCACGACCTCGACGCCGGGATGGGCCCGGGACAGCTGGGCGGCGAAGCGGGGGTTGATCTCGACGGCGACGTGCCGCCCGCGACCGGCCAGGCGCCGCTGGATCGCGGCGGTGAACGAGCCCGTGCCCGGTCCCAGTTCGACCACCGTGGGGTCACCGGTCCGGGGCACCGGCGCGATCATCACCTCGGCGAGTGTGCGGCCGCTGGGCGCCACCGCGCCGACCTCCAAGGGGCTGCGTGCGAACTCCACGAGGAAACTCATGCCGGTGACGCTAGGGGCGCCACCGGCCCGATGATCTCGTGCGGCCAGGCGGACCGGCGGCCACAAGGAGGAGGCCGGGCGGCCGGTGGCAGGGGAGCCCGCCTGCTCCGGCGGACGTATCGTGACCTGTGTGAAGGCGCTGATCGACGTAGGCATCGGGGTGGCCGGCGCCCTGGTCGGCGCGGTCACTGTCGTGCTCGGCGCGCCGTCCGGCCAGCCGGTCGCGCAGTGGGTCCTCGTCGAGGCCTCGGTCGTCGCGCTCGTGCTGATCCGGCGGCTGCCCCTGCTGCTGCTCGGCCTCGAGGTCGTGCTCATCGTCGCGACCGACATCGTGCTCCCGTACGAGAGTCACGTCGCACCGCTGGCCGCGGGCCTCGCGCTCGGCGCGGTCGCCTACCGGCACAGCGGATGGGTCACCACCGTGGGCTGGGCGGCGCTGTACGGGTCCGTCGTGTTCACCGTCGGGCGCCACGACCTCGGCCTGCTCTCGGGCGTGAACGGGGTGCTGCGCCTGTGCTCGATCGCGGCCGCGGTCGGCGCGCCGGTCGCGTTCGGCTGCTGGCTGGCCGGGCTGCGCAAGGTCGCCGCACAGGAACGCGAGCGCGCGGTCGCCGAGCGGGAGGCGGCCCGGATGGGCGAGCGCGCCCGCATCTCCAACGACCTGCACGACCTGGTGGCCCATCACGTGTCGGCGATCGCGATGCGGGCCGGGTCGGCGCGCTACGCGGCCCGGAACGGCAGCGCACCGGCGGCGGAACGGCTCGAGGAGTCGGCGACCGCGCTCGACGCCATCCACACCAGCGCGGGGCAGGCGCTCGTCGACCTGCGGGGCATGCTGCACGTGCTGCGCGACCCGGGCGGCGCCGACCCGTTGATCGATCCCGAGCAGATGATCACCGACGCGGTCGAGCGCAGCCGCTCCAACGGCCTGGATGTGCGAGCCGACGTCGACGTGCGGCTGGCCCTGGTGCCGCTGGCGCTCCGGGTGACGGCGGCCCGGGTCGTCCAGGAGGCTCTGACCAACGCTTTGAAGCACGCTCCGGGGTCGTCGGTCGTGGTCGCCCTGCACAAGGACGCCCGCGAGATCCAGATCGAGGTCACCAACACCATGCCGGACAAGTCAGACAACGCGCTGCCCTCGTCCGGGCATGGCCTCGCCGGTATGCGGGAGCGCGTCGAAATCCTGGGCGGCACCTTCGAGGCCGGCCCCCGCGACGGCGGCTGGCGCGTCGCCGTCACCGTGGAGCTGCCATGATCCGCGTCCTCGTGGTGGACGACCAGGAGCTCGTCCGGGCCGGGGTCACGCTCCTGCTGCGCACGGCGGGCGAGGACGTGGTGGGCGAGGCCGCGGACGGGCACGAGGCGGTACGGCTGGCCGACCGCCTGCGCCCCGACGTGATCCTGATGGACCTGCGCATGCCCCGCGTCGACGGCATCGAAGCCACCCGGCGCATCCTGGCCGCCGCCCCCACCACCCGCGTGGTCATGCTCACCACGTTCGGCGAGGACGCCGAGGTGTACGGGGCGCTGCGCGCCGGCGCCGTGGGCTACCTGCTCAAGGACGGCGCACCCGAAGACATGATCGAAGCCGTACGCCGGGCCGCCCGCGGCGAGCCCTTGCTGGCCCCCGCGGTGCTGTCCCGCGTGGTCGCGCGGGCCCTGAGCGCCCACCGCGAGGAGGCCGAACCGGGCGAACTCGACACCCTGACCCCGCGCGAACGCGAGGTGCTGGCCCTGGTCGGCGCGGGTCGCTCCAACGCCGAGATCGGTGCGGACCTGCACCTCGGGGTGACCACGGTGAAGTCGCACGTCGCCGCGGTCACCGAGAAACTGGGCCTGCGCAACCGCGTCCAGGCCGCGGTCATGGCCCACCGGCTCGGTCTGATCGACGACGACTTCAAGCCCGTACGCTGAACGGGTACGGCTGTTCCGCGGGCAGCAGTTCCCGCGCCCCCGCCTCGTCCCCCGCGTCGAGCCGCCCCTTGATGCCGCGGGCCAGCCCCGTCACGTCGGTGATCCCGGTGACCCACTCGTCGGCGTACTTGTCCGACGCGACCCCCGACAGCCCGAGCTGCAACGATCGGTAGGGCAACGGCTGCAGCCGCAACGACCGCTCCGGATCCCACTGCACCCGGGCCGGGCTGGTCTTGACGGCGCGCTGCCAAGCCTGCCGGTCCGCGTACACGTCCCGGTCATAATGGCTGGAACACGAGTTGTCCAGCGCCCACTCGAACCCGGCGCGCCGGATCGACACGGCCAGCACCTGCTCCTGCCCCGGCTTGGTGGCCCAGCCGCAGCGATACATCATCCACAGGAACGACGGCTTGACCCACGTCATCCGCCCCCGCTTGAACGGCGGCACGAACCGCCCGGCCGCCACCGCAGGCCCCGCGATGGCCGGGGAGTAGGCCTGATAAACCACCACGGTCTCCGCATCGAAGACCGCCCGGATCTGCCGGTAGGGAACGTCCGTCACCCGCTCATGATCGCGCCCCGGATCGTCGCGGGTCCACCAGGTTTCGGCCGCCGCAGCGGGTCAGTGGACTTCGTGGCCGTAGCGGTCGGCCAGCGCGCGTACGTCGGGTTCGCCGTACCGGGTGACCAGGTCGGCGAAGCGGGTGGCCTTCTGCGGGCCGAAGCGGGCGATCGAGGCCGCGTACGACTCGGCTGTCCAGAAGCGGGGCGGGGTCGTCTTGCTGTGGAACTTGTCGGCGTACATGACCACCGTCTCGGACGGGCTCTCGTCGAGGTAGTCCTCGGGGGGCAGCGGCAGGCCCTGTGTCAGCACGTCCTCGCGGGTGAGGCCGACGCCCGTGTGGTGGGAGCAGATGCGGGCCAGCGGCTCGGGCAGGCCGAGGGAGCGCAGCAGCTCGTGGCCCAGCACGCCGTGGCGGATGTAGGCCTCGCCCGGCTGCAGGCGATACACGCCGATGTCGTGGAGCAGGGCCCCGGCCCGTACGAGATCGGGGTCGGCGCCGGGGGCCGGGAAGCTCGCGGCCAGGTCGCGCACGATCAGGCAATGGGTCCAGACGAGCTCGAACGCCGCCGGGGCCGGGGCGAAGCGTTCGTGCAGGGCGCGGATCTCGTCGTCGGTGGGCAGGTCGGTCACGGCCGGGCGACCGCCGCCGGGTTGAAGCCGAACGGCAGTTCCAGCCGGTGCGCGTGCAGCAGCGGCTCGTCGGTGAGGATGTCGGCCGTGGGGCCGTCGGCGACGATCCGGCCCGCGTCGAGGATGACCGCGCGCGGGCACAGCTGCAAGGCGTACGGGAGGTCGTGGGTCACCATGAGCACGGTGACGGGGAGCGGCTCGAGGATCTCGGCCAGTTCGCGGCGGCTGGCCGGGTCGAGGTTGGACGACGGCTCGTCGAGCACGAGGATCTCGGGCCGCATGGCCAGCACGGTGGCCACGGCCACCCGGCGGCGCTGGCCGAACGACAGGTGATGCGGCACCTGGTCGCGGTGCTCGCTCATGCCGACCGCGGCCAGTGCCTCGTCGACGCGCTCCTTCAGCTCGGGGCCGCGTACGCCCAGATTCTGCGGCCCGAAAGCGACGTCCTCGGCCACCGTGGGCATGAAGAGCTGGTCGTCCGGGTCCTGGAAGACGAGGCCGACGCGGCGGCGGACCTCGGCCAGCCCGGCCCGGTCGGACGGGTCGACGCGGGCGCCGGCCACGTCGATGGTGCCCGCTCCGCCGTGCAGGATGCCGTTGAGATGCAGCACCAGCGTGGTCTTGCCGGCGCCGTTGGGGCCGAGCAGCGCGACCCGCTCGCCGGGGGCCAGCGTGAGGTCGACGCCGTGCAGCGCGGGGGTGCCGTCGGGGTAGGCGAAGTGCAGCCCCTCGACACGGAGAGCGGTCATTCCGGTCAGCCTAGCCCGGCGATCAGGGCGATCCCCGCGGTGGCCACGGGTAACGCGGCCGCCGTCACCCACTGCGACATCGGTGTGCGTTCCTCCGCCGTACGGGGAAGCCGTCCCGCGTACCCCCGCGACACCATGGCCAGGTAGACGCGCTCACCCCGCTCGTACGCCCGCAGGAACAGCGACCCCACGCTCACCGCGAACGCCTTGACCTGCCACAGGAACCGCGGGTCGTAACCCCGGGCCAGCCGGGCGATCCGCATCCGCCGGGCGTCGTCGGCCAGCACGTCCAGATAGCGCAGCATGAACGTGGCGATCTGGGTGAACACGGCCGGGCAGCGCAGCCGGTCCAGCCCCAGGATCAGGTCACGCATCGTCGTCGTGGCCGCCAGCAGCAGCGACGCCACCACGCCGAGGGTGCCCTTGGCGAAGATGTTCCACGCCCCGTGCAGCCCGTCGATCGACAGCGACATCCCCAGCCAGTCGACGCGTTCGCCCTGCCCGGCGAACGGCAGCGCGATCGCCAGCAGCACGAACGGCAGCTCGATGGTGGCCCGCTTCGCCAGCCACACGGCCGGCACGCGCGCGACTGCGGCCACTACCACCAGCAACAAGGCGTAACCCGCGAACGCCCAGAACTCCGTACGGGGAGTGACGACCACGATGATCGTGAAGAGCAGGACGGCGGCGATCTTCACCTCGGGCGCCAGGCGGTGCACCGGGCTCACCCGGTCGAGATGCAGCGGGTGCGCGTGCCCGGCACCCACCTCAGGCGTCCGTCTTCTGCCGGCGGCGGGCCACCCAGAACAGGCCCGCGCCGACCCCGAACGTGATCAGCACCCCGGCCGTGCCCGCCAGCAGCGTCGACACGAAGCTGTTGCCGACACCCCGGATCCCGTAGTCGGCCAGCGGCGAGTTGCCCAGCTGATGCTCGCTCTCCTCCTGCGCGATGCAGTGCCCGCCGGTGATCTCGCCCTCGGCGTTGAACGTGCACCCTTCGCGGGCCGTCGCGTCCAGCCCGTCGGGGCTCGACGAGGCGAAGTTGCTCACCACACCGGCCAGCAGCACGGCCACCAGCAGCCCGCCGGCCAGGAACCAGCCCAGCTTCTTGGTCATGCCTTCACTCCCATCTCGGCGGCGATCGGCGCCCGGCGGAAGCGCCGCAGCGCGTAGACGAGATCGGGCCGGACCTTGGCCACGGTGGCGACGGTGGTCGCCGCGATCAGGCCCTCACCGATGCCGATCAGGGTGTGCGAGACGGCCATCGTGCCCGACACCCACGGCAGCGACAGCTCGGTCGTGCCGCCCAGCGCGTACTCGAGCACGAAGCCCTGCGACGCCACGACCACACTGACGACCGACGCCACGAACGCGGTGATCGCCAGCCCTCGGGCGTTCCTCGGCAGCACCCGCAGCAGCCCCGCGACCAGCAGATAACCGGCCGCCGTGCCGAGCAGCGCCATGTTCGTGACGTTGAGGCCGAGCGCGGTCAGACCGCCGTCGGCGAACAGCAGGCACTGCACGATCAGCACCGTCGACACGCACAGCGCGCCCACCCACGGCCCGACCAGGATCACGGCCAGGGTGCCGCCCAGCAGATGCCCCGACACCCCCGGCAGCACCTGGAAGTTCAGCATCTGCACGGCGAAGATGAACGCCGCCACCAGCCCCGCCATCGGCGCCAGCCGCTCGTCGAGATCGTTCCTGGCCTTCCGTACGCAGAAAGCCAGCGCGACCACCGCCAGCACCGCGAACACCGCCGACACCGGCCCGTCCACGATCCCGTTGGCGATGTGCATCGCCGTCGTCTCCATGACGCCTCCCTGTCGCGGCTCGCGTCGAACCGGCTGTTGCAAAGTCTTGGCAACTGGACGCGAATTGGCAACTGGTAGTTCTGCGCATCACTGGATACGGATGGTTCGGGCCCTGTGCGTAAATAGAGGCGCCCGCGATCTCAGGAGGCCCGGTTGACCGGCGACGTCCAGTTCCAGCTCATCGAGTTCACCCACATGTCCTACGGTTCGCTGACCTGCTCGGGCCGATGCATTCGCGGTGAACTCCGAGTCGGCGACCCCGTACAACTGATCTCGTTCGACGGCCCGATCTACGACAACCTGACCGTCTCCCGCATCGAACGCTACGGCGAAAGACCGTTCCTCGACCTCGGCATGTCCGCCCACGTCACCGTGACCGGCAGCGGCGACATCAACGTGAAAGCCATCCGGGCCGCGCTGTCCACCAGGCCCGCCGACGTGATGCTGGTCGCGGCCCCTACGGCCGGAGGGCAGCCAGGACGACCTCCTGCGTGACACTCACCGTCGCCGCGAAAACAGCCGGCTCACGACCGATCCGCTCCGCCCCCGCCCGGACGACCCCCGACAGCAGCTCCACGGTGAGCGGCACGTCCCCGACCGCCCGGAACTCCCCCCGAGCAACCCCGTCCCGGACGACGTTCTCCACTTCGGCCACTATCGCGTTGAACGGATTGCCCGGCCCCTTCGGCACGTCGGCGACGAGCGACCCCGCGCCCGGCCGGAACATCGGCTGCAACGCCTGATCGGTGGACGCCTCCAGAAACGCCTCGACGATCCCCCGCAACCGCCCGGCCGCCGACTCCCCGGACCGCGCCGCGATCGCGGCCACCCGCGCCACCGCCGGCCGGCTGGCCCGCTCGGTCAGCAGCAACACCAGCGCACTCTTGTCAGGCGCGTAGTTGTAGAGCGTGTTGCGGGCCAGCCCCGCCCGGGCCGCGATGTGCCCCATGGTGATCGAGTCGTAGTCCCGCTCGAGCAGCAACTGCCGCAAGGCCTCAGCCAGGCCCGCCCACACCAACTCGTGGTGTTCCTCGATGCTGGCTCCCCGAATCCGCGGCACCCGGCCATCCTCCCGCACGCCATCCCCCCGCCGGCGCCGCACCCGGCCCCTCGCGCCCCGCTTGTGCCCGCTGCGCCGTGCCCGTTCCCCGCGCCGCACTCGTGCCCACCGCCCCGTGCTGGTGCGTGATGTGCCGTGCTCGTGCTTGCTGCGCCGCGCTCACCTATGCGTTGCCCACCGCTTCGTCACTCGCCCGCCGCACCGCGCCCACGCTCGCTGTGCCGCGCCTGCCCAGCTTCCGGCAGTGCCCGCTTGGTCCCGCCTGCTCCGGCCGTGACCGGTGTGTGTGGCCTGTATCCACGCGCCGCCGCTATCGGCGCCCTCAGACTTCACTAGCGGGCTGCGCGGTCGTCGTCGAGTCCTCGGGTGCCGAACCCGTGGCGACGGCAGCCAGCTGAGCGTTCTCCTGGTGGGACGCGGTGAGCTTGACGCGGCTCAGGCGCCACCCCTTCGGCGTACGGACCGCTTCGTTGTCGTAGAAGCCGACCACCAGCCAGCGACGGCCGTCGGCCAGCCAATGTTCGGCCCGGACATGGGCGTGGATCGCCGCCCGGTCGCCGTCGACTTCGATCGCGTGGCCGGTGATGGCGTGATAGGTCGCCTGCCAGGGCGCAAAGCTGGCCCGCAGGATCCCGACGTAGTCGCCGAGCGGCACGGTCGCCGGCGGTATCCCGGCAACCGACTCGAAGTCCAGAGCGAGCTGTTCGGTGAAGACGCGACCAGGCCGTTCGTCGAAGTCCTTGAGGTCAGCGATGTCGGCGTAGTGGCTCATCAGTTCGATGAGCTCGGTGCGATCGTTCAGCACGGTCATGGGGGTTCCCTTCTTTATACGACAGGACGTCGCAAAGATTACGACGGACTGTCGCCAACGGCAATAGGCGGGCGGGGCAGGAAGCCGAGTACGGCCGGGGTGAGCAACGGCCTGGCCGAGCAGAGCGACGAACAAGGGATAGAGGTGCATTGGGCGCGCAGGGCGAGCACAGGAGGAATGGCAGGCGCAGACCCGGCACGACAGCGACGGCAGGCGCTGGAGGGGCGGCGGTGCAGCGCGGAGGGGCGGCGGTGCAGCGCGGAGGGGGCGGCGGTGCAGCGCGGAGGGGCGGCGGGGCAGCGCGGAAAGGCCTCGGGGCGGCGCGGTAGGGGCGGAGCGGGAAGGGAGCGTCGTGGGAAGGGCGGTGTTGAGGAGGACTGCGCAGGGCCGGCATGGCGCGGGCCGAGGATTGCAGGACGAAGAGGCAGAGACGGGCCGGGCAGACCGCAGGGAGGCGCAGGGCGCCGGGCAGGCGCTGGGCAGAGCAGGTGCCGGCAAGAGCAAGCGGCAGAGCAAATGGAGGTAGAGCAGGCCGGGCAGGGCAGGGACGAGCAGGCCGGCAGGGCCGGGACGAGCAGGACGGCAGGGCCGGGACGAGCAGGGCGGGCAGGGCAGGGGACGGGCAGGGGACGGGCAGGGGACGGGCAGGGGACGGGCAGGGCGGGGCGGGCAGGGCAGGGGCGCCAGCGCAAGCCAGGCCAGGACAGGAGGCAGGCAGCGCGGGCCGGGCGAAGCGGGCGCGGGATGAAGGGCAGGCCTGGAAGGGGCGCGGCAGATGGGCAGCGTAGGGCGGACAGGCCAGGGCGGGTGAGGGCAGGCGTAAGGCAGGCAGGGCAGGGCGGGCCGAGTACGCCAGGGCGGAAGGCGGGGAAGGCGGGCGCAGGGCAGGCGTAGCGAGGCCGGGCGGAGCCGTGGGGGCACGAGCAGGCGGGCCGGGAGGACAGAGGTGGGCTGGAGGAAGGCCGGCGGTGCCGAGGAAGGAGCGAGGCGGGGCGGGATCAGAAGTAAACGGAGACAAGGGGCAGCCTGGAGCAGGAGATGCAGAGGCGGACAGCGGGGGCGGCCGGCTAGAACAGGGCGATCTGCCCCGGCGTAGGCTCCCGCCGCGCGGCCAGGCTGCCCCGGAACACCCAAGGCCGGAATTCAGGCGTCGGGTCGGCGTCGGGTGCGGTCGGGGGTTCGCCGCCGTTCAGCGCCCACAACGAAGGCCCCAGATTGATGCCACGGGCCCGCAATGCCTGGCGCATGACGAAACGGTTGAGCGGCAGCCGGGCCTGGGCCAGGTCGGGGAGGGCCAGGTCGTGGCGCATGCTCATCAGCTGGCGGTTGCGGTCGACGATCTCGCGAGCGCCGGGGTCGGTGAAGCAGGTGGCGGCGTGGGCCCCGACGGCCTCGCGGACCAGGGCGACCCCGGCTTCCCAGGCGGCCTCCAGCGTGCCGAAGGCGGTGAGCAGCTTGGCCGCCGTGGTGGCGCCGAACCGCCGTACGCCGTGGAGGTTGTCCGACGGGTCGCCTCGCAGTGCGGCGAAGTCGCGATACTGCCATGGGTGCACGCCGTAGAGGGAGGGCAGGGTCGCGGCGTCGATCAGCGTGGCCTCGTCGAAGCCGCCGTTGCGGACGCGGAGCACCTGGGTGGCCTCGTCGATCAGGGCGAACGCGTCGCGGTCGCTGGTCATGAGCACCGACTGCCAGCCGCGGTCGCGGGCCGCGGCGGAGGCGCTGGCCAGCACGTCGTCGGCCTCGTAGGCCCGGGGCACCACCGTGCACACCCCGGCGTCGCGCAGCAGGGCGGGGGCGGCCAGCAGTTGCGCGGTCAGGTCGGCTGCCTTGTCGGGGCGGTGCGCCTTGTAGGCCGGATAGTCGGTGCGGCGGGCCGACTCGTCCGGGCAGTCGAAGCCGACCATCACGGCGTCGGGCCGCAGGTGGGCCGCGGCGCGGGCCAGGTAACCGAAGAGGCCGCGCAACGCCCAGATCGGGTTGCCGTCGTCGTCGAGCCAGCCGTCACCCGCACCGGCGTGGTAGGCGCGGTGCAGCAGGCTGTTGCCGTCGAGAACGAGCAGGAGTGGCACGCGAGAGAGACTACGCCGGGGGTGCGACGCTTTCCCGGACCACGAGGGCGGGCTTGATGACCCGCCGTACGGCATCGGTGGTGCCCGAGGCGATCTGGGCCAGCAGCAACTCCAGCGAGGCCTGGGCGACCGCGTCGAAGTCGGGTTTGATCGTGGTCAGCGGGGGGTTGTAGAAACCCGCTTCCGGTACGTCGTCGAAGCCCACGATGCTGACGTCGGCCGGCACCCGGCGGCCGTGCTCGTTGAGCGCCCGCAGCAGCCCCAGCGCGATGTGGTCGTTGGCCGCGAACACCGCCGTCGCCTCGGGCAGGCGGGCCAGCAGCTGGCCGTTGCGGTAGCCCGAGGCGGCGCTCCAGTCGCCGGTGAGCAGCGGCGGGATCTCGCGCCCGGCGTCGCGCAGGGCGGCCTCCCAGCCCTGGATGCGCCCGGCCGCGTCGAACCAGTCGGCCGGGCCCGAGATGTGCCAGACCGACCGGTGACCCTGGCCCAGCAGATGCTCGGTGGCCGCTCTGGCCCCGGCCACCTGGTCGACCGTGACCAGCGTGGACGAACGCTCGGGGTCGCCGTCGATGGTCACCAGCGGCACGTCGCCGGGCAGGGCGGCCAGGGCGGGGCCGGCGCCGGCGACGGGCGCGATCACGACCAGGCCGGCCACCCGCTGGTCGAGGTGGCGTTCGACGGCGTCGGCGATCGACCGCTCGTCGAGGTTGCGCACGCTGCCCACGTTGACCGCGAACCCGGTGGCCTGCGCCGCCTCCTCGAACGCGGTCAGCATCGAGGCCGGCCCGTACAGGGAGGAATTCTGCGCGACGACGCCGATCACCTTGGAGGTGCCGGTGACCAGGGCGCGGGCGGCCCGGTCGGGCCGGTAGCCGAGCTCGGCGATCGCGGCCTGGACCTTGAGGCGGGTCTGCTCGCTGACGTTGGGGTGCTCGTTGAGCACGCGCGACACCGTCTGATGGGACACCCCCGCCAGCCGGGCGACGTCCATCATGCCCGGCGGCCGACCACGTTTGACGCTCATCCGCGGCAGGATAGCCGCACGAGGCCGGCCGGCGGGGATCCGCCGGCCGGTCGCGCCGGGTCAGACGAGGGGACAGGTGTTGCGGTAGTCCGAGATGGAGGTGCTCGCCGGGCCCGGGCAGATGAACTGGTCGTAGCGGGTGTCGTTGTCGACGAAGCGCTTCAGCCAGGCCACCGCGAGGCGGGCGGTGAACGTGTTGACGGTCTGCGGGAAGAAGTGCGAGGCGTTGTTGAGCTCCAGGTACGCCTTCTCCGAGGCCGACGGGATGCTGTTGTAGAACGGGATCGAATGCGACGCGACGGGTGCGACGGTGTCGCTCTCGCCGCCGATGATCAGGGTCGGCACCCGCAGCGTGGACCAGGTCTTGGTCGTGTTCCACGGGGCCAGCGGCACCGCCGCCTGCAGCGACGGGCGGGTGCGGGCGGCCTCGAGGCTCCCGCCGCCACCCATCGAGTGACCGGCCACGGCCAGCCGGGTGGTGTCGATGCGCGATCGCACCGAGCTCGACCGGGTCAGGTAGTCGAGCGCGGCCAGCAGCTGGTCGCCGCGCGAGCCGGGCTGGTCGTAGATGGTGTTGGTCTCGATGCCGATCACCACGAAGCCGTGCGACGCGATGCGCGGGCCCAGCCACGACAGGCTCGACCAGCGGGCGGTGAAGCCGGGGGAGATGGCGACCGCTCCGAAGGTGCCGTCGCTGGTGGTCGTCGGGTAGTAGATCGTGCCGCCCCCGAAACCGGTGACCAGCGAGGACACGTTCTCGGTGGCCACGCTGTAGGGTCCGCGGCTCGCGTCGAGCGCGGCGGTGGTGGGGGCCGGGCCCCGCTCGTACGGGTTGGCGGCGGCCTGGGCGGGCGCCGCGCCCAGCCCGACGGCCAGTGCCGCGGCCGCGGCCAGCGCGAGGACGAATCGGCGTGGTTTGCGAAGTTGCTGCACCTGACACGCTCCCGGGGGTGGGGGATTGATGGCGGTCAGTGTTTGTGCGGCTCCGCGCGGTCCGCATCGGTAGAACCACCGGCCTTGTAACAGGCTGGAAATTTCATCTGCCGAAAAGTCCGGGTCGATGCCTTCCCCGCCGTGGCCTGCGGCGACAGACTCGCGACATGGTTAGTGCACGTCAAGTGCAAAATTCCTTCCCGTACGGCCGGCAGGCACCGCTGTCGGCGATCGGCGAGCTGCTCACGGCCGCGAAGAACGGGCGTGGCGGCGCGCTGGTGCTGGCGGGCGGCCCGGGCGAGGGCCGCACGACGCTGTTGCGCGCGGCCGGCCCGAGCCCGCTGACGCTTCTCGTCGAGGGGCACGCCGACGAGTCGGGACTCGCGCTGTCCGGGCTCCAGCGTCTGCTCGAACCCCTGGCCGGGCTCGTCGGAGATCTGCCGGCCCGGCAGCGGGAGCCGCTGGACGACGTGATCGCCGGACGCCCGCCCGCGCCCGGCCCGCTGACGCTCGGAGTGAGTGTGCTGGCCCTGCTCCGCCGGGCTGCCCGCCGGGGCCCGCTGCTCCTGCTGATCGACGACGCCGACCGCCTCGACCCGCAGTCGTGGCAGCAGTTCCGCCTGGTCGCTCGTCGCCTGCACAGCCTGCCCGTCGCCGTGCTGGCCACCGTGACCGCCGACGACCGGGGCCTGGCCCTGGCGACCGGCCTGCCGCTGATCCGGTTGACGCCGTTGGACGAAACCGCGAGCCGGGCTCTGCTGCGCCGCTGCGCGCCCGATCTCGCCCCCGAGGTCGCGGCCGCCCTGACCGACCTGGCCGCGGGCCATCCCGGCGCCCTGACCGACCTGGCCGGCGCGCTGACCCCGGCCCAGCGGCGCGGCTTCGCTGCCCCACCCTGCGCTCTGCCACCGGGCAGCACCCTCCGCCGGCACGGCAACGCCCTGATGTCCGTTCTGCCGGCGGTCACCCGCCGCCTGTTGCTCCTGGCCGCCACCGACCCGGACGCCACGCCGGCCGACCTCGTGAGGGCCGCGAACCTGCGCGTCGATGCCCATCCGAGCGAGCCCGCGCACTCAAGCGAGCCCGCGCACCTGAGCAAGCCCGCGCAGTCGAGCGACCCCGCGCATCCCGGCGACGACGTGCGCCCACCTGAGCGCGCGACGATGGGCGACGGTGCGCGCCTGGCCGACCTCGAACCCGCCGAGCGAGCGGGCCTCATCGAGGTGTCGCCGAGCGGCGTCCGGTTCACGCCGGAAGTGCTGCGGACGGTCGTCTACGGCGACGCCCCGATCGCCCTGCGCCACGAAGCCCACGCGAGCCTGGCCGCTGCCCTGGCGGAGCGTGGTCACCGCCTGGGAGCCCTGCTGCATCGGGCCGCGGTGACCACCGGCGCCGACGACGACCTGGCGCGCGACCTGCTCGAAGCGGCCCAGGACGCGCCGTCCCCCGAAGCCTTCCGCGCCCGTCGCTACGCGGCCGGCCTGAGCTCCGATCCGCGGACGACAGCCGAGGCCGCGCTGGCCGCCGCCCGCAGCGCCCTGGCCGCGGGCCGTCCGCGCGACGCCGCGCCCCTGCTGCGGCGGGCGGGTCACGCAACCGGGCAGGCCGTCGTCCGGGCCCGGGCGCGGGCCTTGATCGCCGAGCTGCACGCGCGGGGCGCGCCCGCCGAGTCGCGCGACACGCTGCTCGGCGTGGCCGCGGAGACGATGTCGACCGACCCCGCGGCCGCCCTCGACGCGCTGGTGGTGGCAGGTGAGGCTTGCGGCCGTACGGGGGAACCGGGTTTGTTTCCTCCACTGGCGAGACAGGCCGCCGACCGGTGCCGCGACGGCCGCCCGGGCACGGAGCTGGCGGTGCAGCAGGTGCTGGGGGTGGCGGATCTGCTCACCGGCGACGAGGAGGGTGGTTTCGGGCATCTGCGCGAGGTCGTGCGGCTGGGGGAACGCAGCGGCGACGCGACCGCGCTGATCCGGGCGGCCGACGCGGGCATCGTGGTCGGCGACGACGACCGGGCCGCGCGGCTGGCCGGGCGGGCCGTGACGCTGGCCCGCGAGATCGGGGACGCGTCGCTGGTGCCGCGGGCGCTCGAGGTGGCCGCGTACGCGGAACTGGCCGCGGGCCGCCACGACGCGGCGCACGAGCACGCGCTGGACGGGGCCGCGACCGCCCGCCACAGCGACCTGGCCGACGCCCACCTGGCCCTGCTCGGGTTGCTGGCCGCGTTCCGGGGTGACGCCGCGACGGCCCGCGAGCATGCCGCGGGGTCGCCGCTGGAGGACTGGTCGGAGGCGCTGCTCGACCTGGTCGAGGGGGAACCGGCTCGCGCGGCTCAGCGGCTGGTGCGGGTGGCCCGTACGGGATCGATGGTCTTGCGGGTGGCCGTGGCCCCGCACCTGGTCGAGACCACCGGCGCCGGCAACGACGTCTTCGACCGGTGGGCCGGGCGGACCGGACGGCCCGGCTGGCTGGCGCTGCGCGGCCGCTGCCGGGCGCTGACCGACATCGCGGCCGCCGACGACTGGTTCCGCGAGGCGCTGGGCTGGCACGAACGCGACGCCGACGGCGGGTACGCGCGGGCCCACACCCAGTTGCTCTACGGCCGGCACCTGCGCCGCCGGCGCCGCCCGGCCGAGGCGCGCGAGCATCTGCGCCGGGCCGTGGAGACGTTCCGCCGTTTCGACGCCGGTCCCTGGGCCGGGCTGGCCGCCCGGGAGCTGCGGGCGGCGGGGGAGCGGATCGGCCCGGTGGGCCGCGCCCCGCTCACCGCCCAGCAGGAGCGGATCGCGGAGCTGGTGGCCGAGGGGGCGACCAACCGTGAGGTGGCCCAGCAGCTGCACCTGAGCCCCCGCACGATCGATCATCACCTGCGCAACGTGTTCGCCCGGCTCGGCGTGCGGTCGCGCACCGAACTGGCCCGCCTAGATCTTTTCCACGGTGACCGGGGTGACCAGTTTGCGATCCCGGTCGCCGACCACGCGCAGTGAGCCGGTCAGCCGCACCCGGCCCGTGAGCGGCAGGTCGGCCGCGGACGTGCCGACCAGCACGTCCAGGTCGCCGGGTTCGACGATCCGGGAGAGGTCGCGCCCGGTGAAGGCCGTCCGGTCGGCGTGCACCGTGAAGGTCACGTCCTTGGCCTCGCCCGCCTCCAGTGGCACCCGCACGAACCCGGTCAGCTGCTTCACCGGCCGGGTCACCTGGGCCACCAGGTCCTTCAGGTACAGCTGCACGACCTCGTCACCGGCGCGCGAGCCGGTGTTGCGCACCCGTACGGTCACCATGAACTCGCCGTCGGTCGGCACCTCGGCCGCACTGATCCGCAGGTCGTCCACCTCGAAGGTGGTGTAGGAGCGGCCGTGCCCGAAGGCGTACAGCGGCGCCGGGTCCAGGTTGCTCACGCCCGTGTTCTCGGCGCCCAGCGAGGGCAGCAGGTAGGTGCTGGGCTGGCCGCCCGGGTGCCGCGGGATCTGCACGGGCAGCTTGCCGCCCGGGTTGACGCGGCCGGTCAGCACGCCCGCGATCGCGGCCGCGCCCTCCTCGCCCGGCATGAACGCCTGCACCAGCCCGGCCGCGCGGGAGGCGAACTTCCCGAGCGCGTACGGGCGTCCGGAGACCACGACCACGACGACCGGCTTGCCCGTGGCCAGCAGTTCCTCGATCAGCTCGGCCTGCACGCCGGGCAGTGTGAGGTCCTCGGCGTCGCAGCCCTCGCCCGAGGTGCCGTGCCCGAACAGGCCGGCCAGGTCGCCCACCATCGCCACGGTCACGTCGGCACCGCGGGCCGCCTCGACCGCAGCCGCGAAACCGCTCCGGTCGTCGCCGATCACCGCGCAGCCCTGTTCGTGCACGACCTCGGTGCCGGAAAGGGCAGACTTCAGCGCGTCGACGGTGGTTGGCACGTCGATGCCGAGCCCGGCGTCCGGATACCGCGGCAGCACGTGGTTGGGGAAGGCGTAGCAACCCATGAACGTACGGGGGTCGGCCGCGGCCGGCCCGACGACGGCCACCGTGCCGAGGCCCGCGGCCAGCGGCAGGGCCGTGCCCGCGTCGAGCAGCACGATCGAGCGTTCGGCCATCTCGCGGGCCAGCGCGCGGTTCGCCGCGGAGTCGAGCTCGGTGCTTTCGGCGGCCGCGACGGATTTCTCGGGCGTCCAGCCGGCGTCCAGCAGGCCCAGCTCGACCTTCTGGGTCAACACGCGGCGGGCGGCCCGGTCGATCAGCTCCTCGCTCGCCTTGCCGATCAGGCCGGGGCCGAAGCCCAGCGTGTCGGGCAGTTCGACGTCGATGCCCGCGGTCAGCGACTGCAGGCCGGCGTCGTCCATGTCCTCGGCCACGTGGTGGGTGCTGGCCAGGAACGGCACCGCCCAGTAGTCGGAGACGACCGTGCCGGTGAAGCCCCAGCGGTCGCGCAGCAGCTCGGTGAACAGCCACGGGTCGGCCACCGCGGGCAGGCCGTCGATGTCCGAGTAGGAGTTCATCACCGACCCGGCCCCGGCCTCGCGGATCGCGGTCTCGAACGTCGGCAGGATGACGTCGAGCAGCTCGCGCCGGCCCATCGGCACCGGGCCGTGGTTGCGGGCGCCGCGCGACGCCGAGTACCCGGCGAAGTGCTTGAGCGTCGCGATCACGCCGGAGCTCTGCAGACCCCGGACGTAGCCCGCGCCCAGCAGCGCCACCAGGTACGGGTCCTCGCCGATGGTCTCCTCGACCCGGCCCCAGCGGTAGTCGCGCACCACGTCGAGCACAGGGGACAGGCCCTGGTGCACGCCCACGGCGGCCATGTCACGGCCGATCGCGGCGGCCATCCGCTCGACCAGGTCGGGGTCGAAGGTGGCGCCCCAGGCGATCGCGGCCGGATAGACCGTGGCGCCGAAGGTGGTGAACCCGGTCAGGCACTCCTCGTGCACGATGGCGGGAATCCTCAAGCGCGAGTTGGCCAGGACGATGTGCTGCTGACGAACGACCTCGGCGGCGCCTTGGACGGCAGTGAGGGGGTAGCTTCCGTAGACGCGGGTCAGGTGCCCGAGCCCGTCCCGGCTGGCCTCTTCCAGGGGTATCGTGCCAGAAGCCGCGAAAACGTCCTGCATAGGAGCGACGTTGAGGGTCTCGTCGGGGTCGGTCTGCTCGTCGTCCTGCATGTCGTTGCCGACCCAGCGGCTGCCCAGCTGGCCGAGCTTCTCCTCGGGAGTCATCGCGGCGAGCAGCGCGTCGACGCGTTCGGCGACGGGTAGCGCCGGGTCCTGCCATGGCTTGTGTGCCGGTTCTGTCGTCACGACGCGACTCCTCAGTGGTTCCTGGGTAGTTCCTGGGTTACGGTTCCGAAACTTTCAGTGTTTGTACAGCGCAAGTTTTCGGTGCCGGGTGATCTTAAGCAGGCTCTGCGGGCTGGTCGGGATCGCGTCCACTCTCCTCATGGGAGCGCGACCACAGCAAGACCCTTGACATGATCAAGCCGAAACCCTACGTTAACGAAACCTCGTGTTAATTTGCGGTTGTCGAGCGAAAGTTGCAGCCTCTGTGACGCGGACGACCACTACCACGGCGATTCTCTCGCTGCCACCGACGGCGGCACTCGAGTACGGAGATCAGCGTGACCTATAACCCGATGTCCCGGCGGAACTTCCTCGGCCTCGCCGCGGGTGCGGCCGGCGCCGCGGCGCTCGCCGCCTGCGGCAGCTCCGGCCCCGAAAACAGTGGTGGCGGAAGCACCAGCGGCGGTGGCAGCGGCGGCGGCGCCAGCTACTGGTCGCTCAGCGGCCCGCCCGGCGAGCCGGTTCGCAAGGCCTCGATCAAGCGCTTCAACGACGCGAACTCGGGCTCCAAGATCGAAGAGTTCTACTACCAGAACGACGCGTACAAGCAGAAGATCAAGACGGCCCTGGGCGCGAACCAGGCCCCGACGATGATCTGGGGCTGGGGCGGCGGCGGCCTCAAGGAGTACGTCAACGCCAACCAGGTCGAGGACCTGACCGACTGGTTCGGCCAGAACGCCGCGGTCAAGGACAAGATCCTGCCGTCGTCGTTCGGCGCGGCCACGGTCAACGGCAAGATCTACGCGATGCCGATCGAGACCGTGCAGCCGATCGTGCTCTTCTACAACAAGAAGGTCTTCGACCGCGTCGGCGTAAAGCCCCCGCAGTCGTGGGGCGAGATCATGGCCCTGGTGCCGAAGTTCAACGCGGCCAAGGTCGCGCCGTTCTCGCTGGCCGGCCAGTCTCGCTGGACCAACATGATGTGGCTGGAGTTCCTCCTCGACCGTACGGCGGGCTCCGAGGTCTTCGACCGCGTGTTCGCCGGCGAGAAGGGCGCGTGGAGCGACCCGGCCGTGCTCGACATGCTCACCAAGATCCAGGACCTGGTGAAGGCGAACGGCTTCCAGAAGGGCTTCTCGTCCACGGCGGCCGACTCCAACGCCGACCAGGCGCTGCTCTACACGGGCAAGGCCGCCATGATGCTGCACGGCTCCTGGTCGTACGGCATCCAGACCGCCCAGGGTGGCAACTTCGTCAAGGACGGCGGCCTGGGCTGGATGAACTTCCCGGCGGTCGAGGGCGGCCAGGGCGACCCGAGCAACACGGTCGGCAACCCCGGTCAGTACCTGTCGATCTCGTCCAAGGCCTCGGCCGAGGCGAAGGAGACGGCGAAGAAGTTCTTCTCCACCACGCTGGTCGACGACGCGGAGAAGGAGGCCTGGGTCAAGTCCGGCGGCGTGCCCGTGCTGAAGGGCAGCGAGAGCCTGTTCACCGGCGCTGACGCCCAGTTCCTCAAGGACATGGCCGGCATCGCCAACGGCGCCAAGACCTTCGCGCAGTCGTGGGACCAGGCGCTCAGCCCGACCGCGGCCGAGACCCTGCTCGACAACATCGCCAAGCTGTTCCAGCTGCAGGTCAGCCCGCAGCAGTGGGTCGACGCCATGAACGGAGTCATCGGCAAGTGACCGCGATCGCTCCGCCCGTCGTACGGACGAAGGAGCCCACCAGGTCCAGCGGCGGGCGGAGCGGTTCCGTCCTCTGGATGGCGCTGCCGGCCTTTGTGTGGTTCACGTTGTTCGGCATCGTGCCGCTGCTGGGTGTGGTCGCGCTCAGCTTCACTACCTGGAACGGCATCGGCGAGATCGTGCCGTCCGGCTTGGACAGCTGGACGGCGACGCTCAAGGACCCGGGCCTGCCGAACGCGCTCTGGGTCACGTTCCTGATCATGGCGTTGTCGTGGGCCGTGCAGACTCCGATGTCCATTCTGCTCGGTGTCTTCCTGGCCACCAGCAAGCGTTACCGTGAGTTCCTGGCCGTGCTCTTCTTCATCCCTCTGCTGCTCAGCTCGGCCGCCATCGCCATCACGTACAAGGCGCTGCTCGACCCGAGCTTCGGCCTCGGCAGCGGCCTGGGCGTGGAGTGGCTCAACCAGGACTGGCTCGGCAGCTCGACGCTGGCCATGGGCGTGCTGATCTTCATCGTGTCCTGGCAGTTCATCCCGTTCCACACGCTGATCTACCAGGGTGCGGTCCGGCAGATCCCGACCAGCATGTACGAGGCGTCGCAGATCGACGGGGCCGGCCGTGTGCGGCAGTTCCTGTCGATCACGCTGCCCCAGCTCAAATACACGATCATCACCTCGTCGACGTTGATGGTCGTGGGGTCGCTGACCTTCTTCGACCTCATCTACGTGCTGACCGGCGGCGGCCCCGGTGACTCCACCCGGGCGCTCGCGCTGCTCATGTACAAACAGGGTTTCCAGGCCAACCTCATGGGTCCGGCCAGTGCCATCGCCGTGATCCTGGTCCTGGTCGGCCTCGGGTTGTCGTTGCTGCTGCGGCGGCTCGGCGGCCGGGGCGACGAGAGCCAGCTGGAAGGAGCCTGAGTTGGCCACCGTGACCGACCATCGGCCGTCGGCGCCGACCGTCTCCGGCACCCCCGGCGGCACCCGCAAGCGGTCCAAGATCCTGCAGTTCAACTGGATCGGCGGCGGGCTGAGCTGGATCTGGCTGTTCATCGTGATGCTACCGATCTACTGGATCATCATCACGAGCTTCAAGACCCAGGACACGTACTTCATCACCAACCCCCTGGCCCCGCCCAGCGACTTCTCGTTCGCCAACTACAAGACGGTCATCGAGTCCGACGTCGCGCGGTACTTCATCAACAGTGTGATCGTCACGGCCGGCGCGATCGTCCCCGCCGTGCTGATCAGCTTCATGGCGGCGTACGCGATCGTCCGTGGCGCCGGTAGCCGCGTGCTGCGCCTCATGAACGGCGTGTTCGTGATGGGCCTGGCGATCCCGCTGCAGGCGGTGATCATCCCGGTCTACCTGATCATCATCCGGCTCCAGATGTACGACACCCTGGCCGCGATCATCATGCCGTCGATCGCGTTCGCCATCCCCCTGTCCGTGCTCGTGCTGTCGAACTTCATCCGCGACGTCCCGAAGGAACTCTTCGAGTCGATGCGAATGGACGGGGCCAGCGAGTGGGGCACCCTGTGGCGCCTGGCGTTCCCGCTGACCCGCCCCGCGCTGGTCACGGTCACGATCTACAACGCGCTCGGCATCTGGAACGGCTTCCTGCTGCCGCTCGTGCTCACCCAGAGCCCCGACAACCGGACGATCCCGCTCGCCCTGGCCGACTTCTCGGGCCAGTTCGGCGTCAACGTCCCCGCGATCGCCGCCTCGGTCACGTTGACCACGCTGCCGATCGTGATCCTGTACGCCGTGGGGCGCCGCCAGCTCCTGAGTGGTCTGACGGCGGGCTTCAGCAAGTAGAGGTCAGAGCCTCCGGGTGGACTCGCGAACGACCAGTTCGGTCGCCAGCTCCACCCGGGGGGTTTCGATGGGCTCGCCCCGCGACAGTCGCAGGACCGTCCGCGCGGCGAGCCCGCCCATGTCGGCCAGCGGCTGCCGTACGGTGGTCAGCGGCGGTGACGACCAGCGCGCCTCGGGCAGGTCGTCGAAACCCACCACGCTCAGGTCGTCGGGCACCCGGATGCCGCGCAGCCGGGCCGCCTCGTAGACACCCAGCGCCATCTGATCGCTCGAGGCGAAGATCGCGGTCGGCCGGTCGTCGCGGTCGAGCAGCCGCTGAGCCGCCGCGAAGCCGCCCTCGTGGCTGAAATCGCCCGGCTCGACCAGCCTACGGTCGACCCGCAGGCCGGCCGACTCCAGCGCAGCCCGGTAACCGTCCAGCCGGGCCCGGCTGCAGAGCAGGCTGCGCGGGCCCTCGACCAGCCCGATGCGGGTGTGACCGAGCGAGATCAGATGCTCGGTGGCGCTGCGGCCGCCCGACCAGTTCGTCGCGCCGATCGTCGGCACGTCGGCCGCCGCCCCACCGGCCGGGTCGATGATCACCATCGGCACGTTGAGCCGGTGCAGCTCGGTGTAGACCGGGCCGGCCCCGTCCGAGATCACCAGCACCACGCCGTCGGACTGGCGGGAGCGCAGATTCTGCAGCCACTGCCGGGTCGACGCGGTGCGCCGGTGCACGGCCGAGATGACGGTGCCGATGCCGGCCGCGTGGGTGACCTCCTCGACGCCGCGGATCAACTCGACCGCCCACGGGCTGTCCAGATCGTGGAAGACGAGGTCGATCAGGCCCGCGCGCAGCGGCTGGCGAGAGTTTCGAGGGCGGTAGTCGTGCTCGCGGAGCAGGTGCTCGATGCGGTCGCGGGTCTCCGGCGACACGTCCGTCCGCCCGTTGAGCACTCGCGACACCGTGGGCACGGAAACCCCGGCCGCCTCGGCGATGGTCGCGATAGTGACTCGTCTTCCGCCCGCGGCCATACGACTCTCCTCGTTCACCCTGCCCTCGCCCCGAAACTTTCGTTCCGGAGTTCCGGAAGTATTGCACATTCCGCGGCTGATAAGGGCACGTGCACACGTCTGATATTGGCGGCCCCGGGGTAAGGCGTGTCTCATGCCTCTCATCGCCGGTCGATACCGCCTGGGCGAGACCCTGGGCGAGGGCGGAATGGGGAAGGTGTGGAAGGCCCGCGACGAGGTGCTGGAACGCGACGTCGCGGTCAAGGAGATCCTGCTGCCGGACGAGGTCGGCCAAGTCCAACGCCGTACGCTCCGGGAAGCCCGCGCCGCGGCCCGGCTCGGCCACCCGAACGTGGTGCAGATCTTCGACGTCTTCGAGGTGGACGGTCGCACCTGGATCGTCATGGAGTACGTGCCGTCGCGCTCGCTGCAGGACGTGCTGCGCGCCGACGGGCCGATCGACCCGCGCCGGGCCGCCCGCATCGGCCTCGACCTGCTGGCCGCCCTGCGCGCCGCGCACGCCGCCGGGGTCGACCACCGCGACGTGAAACCGGCCAACGTCCTGCTCGCCGACGACGGCCGCGTGCTGCTCACCGACTTCGGCATCGCCACCATCGAGGGCGACAGCCTGATCAGCAGCTCCGACATGCTGCTGGGTTCGCCCGAATACATGTCACCCGAGCGCGCCAAGTACGGCACGGCCGGGATGGGGGCCGACCTGTGGTCGCTCGGGGCCACCCTGTACGCGGCCGTGGAGGGGCGCTCGCCGTTCCGCCGGGGCAACGCGCTGGCCACGCTGACCGCCCTGGCCGCCGACGAACCCGATCCGCCCCGGCGGGCGGGCGCGCTGGAACCGCTGCTCCTCGGCCTGCTGCGCAAGGACCCGGCCGAGCGCCTCGACGCGGCCGCCGTCGAACACGGGCTGCGAGCGGCACTGGCGGGGGCGTATGGTCACGCCCTGGTTCCCGCACGGGATGCCGTCACCACGGCGGACCTGACGCTGCCGTCCGCGTCCGCGGCCGCCGCTGTCCTGCCCCCAGCCGCCGACTCCGCCGCCGACGCCCGGGTGTCACCCCCGGTCGCCGACTCCGCCGCCGACGCCCGGGTGTCACCTTCAGCCGCCGACGACTCGTCTTTGGCCGGCCGGGACGCGTCCACGAGCAACGACGACTCAACTGCGGGCGGCGGGGTCGGGTCCACGGGCATCGACGACTCGTCCGCGGACGATGCTGCCTCGCGCGCCGGCGCTGACGTCGCACCCGAGGGTGCCGATGTCTCACCTGCGGACGCGGCTGTTCCGGCTGCGGCGGCCGTTCCCGCGCAGCGGTCCGCTGCCGATGGTGCCGGCGGTGGTACGCCTGCGGACGGTTCGCGTGCGGCGGCTGCTCCCGCTGTTCCCGCGCAGCGGTCCGCTGCCGATGGTGCCGGCGGTGGCACGCCTGCGGACGGTTCGCGTGCGGCGGCTGCTCCCGCTGTTCCCGCGCAGCGGTCCGCTCCGCGTTACGCCGCCGGGGACGCCCCAGCCCCCGCCCCCGTGCCCGCGGATCGGCCGGCCCGGTCCGGGCGGCGCTGGATCGGGCTCGCCTCGGTGGCTGTCCTTGCGCTGCTGGCGGCCGTCGTCTGGGTCGTGACCCGCCCCGACGGCGACGGCACCCCGCAGGGCTCCGGTGCCCCTGCCGCGTCCGCCCCGGCCGCCTCCGCCTCCGCCCCGGCGCAGCCCTCGGCCACGCCGTCCGCCGCGGTCACCACAACCAGCCGCTCCATCCCACCCAGCACCGCGGCCACGACCGCCGCGCCGCCGGATTCGCCGGGGTCGTCGGAACTGCCCGCTCTGCCGGACGGCTGGCGCGACTACCGGGACCGTACGGGGTTCGCGGTTTACGTCCCCGAGGGCTGGACCCGCTCGGTCGAGCGCGGCATCGTCTACTTCCGAGGCGACGCCCGGGTGCTGGGCATCGACCAGACCAAGAAGCCGGCCCCCGACCCGGTCGCGGACTGGCGGGGTAAGGCCGATTACCGGGTGGGCCGGGGCGACTTCCCCTCGTACCGCGAGATCGGCATCGACGAGGTCGACTACTTCACCAAGGCGGCCGACTGGGAGTTCACGTTCACCCGCAACGGCGTGCGTCAGCACGTCAACAACCGCGGGGTGATCACCGGGCCGAAGCAGGCGTACGGCTTCTACTGGCAGACCCGCGACGCCGAATGGGCCGACCGCAAGGACGACCTGCAATTGATCTTCGACAGCTTCCGCCCGGCCGGCTGACGTCGATCAGGCCGACCGCAGTCCGTCGACCAGGAGGGCGGTCATGCGCCGGCCGTAGCCGGGCGCCTCGTCGGGCCGGGGCGCGCAGAGCTTCGCGACCGCGTACAGCAGGTCTTGAGGGCTCACGCCGGCCCGGATCGCACCCGCCGCGACCGCCCTGTCGAGCAGGGACCCGAGCGCCGGTCCCAGCTTGGCCATGAAGAAGCCGGAGAGGCCCTCGTATGCGGGGTCGCCGGAATGCAGCGCCGACGCGAAGCCGCGTTTCGTCGCGACGAACGTCGCCAGCCGATCGAGCCATCGGGCCAGGGCCTCCCCGGGTTCGTACTCGGCGGCGAGTGCGGGAGCGGCCTCGGCGCAGGCGTCGATCTCGCGCTCGATCACCGCCTTGATCAGGTCGGAGCGTTGCGGAAAATGCCGGTACAGCGTGCCCACCCCGACGCCGGCCAGGTCGGTGATCTCCTTCGCGGGGGCGTCCACGCCTGACGTGCCGAAGACCGTCTTCGCCGCGTCGAGCAACGCCTCGACGTTGCGCCGGGCGTCGGTCCGCTTCCGGCGCGGGGCCGCAGTGCTCTCCGTCACGCCTACTCCTCCTCGCTGGTCCTTCTTGCAGATCCGGAAAGCCTTTCCGTATAGTTCCGGAAAGCCTTTCCGCTTTGGCGACTCTATCGTGAGGAGACACAGATGCACTACCGCACCCTGGGCCGGACCGGGATCAAAGTCAGTCCGTACGGGCTCGGCGCGCTCATGTTCGCCACCCAGGTCGGCAACCCCGACCCCGGCGACTCGATCCGTGTGATCCACAAGGCGCTCGACGCCGGACTCAACCTGATCGACACCTCGGACGCGTACGGCGACTCGGAGGAGGTCGTGGGCCGCGCTCTGAAGGGCCGGCGGGACACCGTCGTGCTCGCCACGAAGTTCGGCCGCCCGGCCGGCGCCGACCCCAACCAGCAGGGCGGCTCCCGGCGCTGGATCATGACCGCGGTCGAGAACTCCCTGCGCCGCCTGCAGACCGACCACATCGACCTCTACCAGCTGCATGTGCTCGACCCCGAGACCGACCTGGAGGAGACGCTCTCCGCGCTGACCGACCTCATCCGTACGGGCAAAGTGCGGGCGATCGGTTCCTCCAACACACCCGCCACCGGCATCGTCGACGCCCAGTGGGTCTCGGAACGCCGCGGACTGGCCCGCCTCCACACCGAACAGCTGCCGTACTCGATCCTCAACCGCGCCAACGAGAACGACGTGCTCCCGACCGCACAACGCCACGGCCTCGGCACGCTGGTGTGGGGGCCGCTCGCGCAGGGCATGCTGACCGGCCGGGTCCGCCGGGAGCAGCGCAACGACCTGAGCCGGGCCCGCTTCTTCCAGCACCTCAGCGACGAGCGCCGCATCGACGTCGTCGAGCAGCTCCTCCCGCTCGCCCGGGAGGCCGGCCTGCCGCTGACCCACCTGGCCATGGCCTTCACCATCGCGCACCCCGGCGTCACCACGGCATTGCTCGGCGCCCGTACGCTCGACCAGCTCGACAACCTGCTCGAAGGTGTCGGCGTGGCCCTGTCGGAAGAGCTCCTCGACCGCATCGACGAGATCGTCCCACCCGGCACCGACGTGACCCGCCTTGATCAGGCTTATCAGCCCCCGTCCCAGCGCGACCCCCAGCTGCGCCGCCGCCCTCTCACCAACCGCAGCGCCGCCTGACCCGGCACGGCTCAACTCAAGCCGTCAACGGGGCTACTGCTGGTCGTCGGGCGCGATCTCCTGTCCGCATTCGCCCCGCGCCGGTCAAGCCTCGCGCTCCTTCTCGCCCGCACCGGTGGCAACACACGGGGATCACCCGGCCGGGGCCGACGCGATCCGCAACGCCGCTCCGCCCGTCACCGAACTGCTGGCTCGCTACGTCCCGAGAAGAGCCGGGCGGCGCAGACGGGCAGGAGCCGGTCGATGAAGGTCCGATGCCGTCCGAGACGAGCCCGGCCGCCGCGTCCTGATGGCGTCCGAGACGGGCCTGCTGCGTGTCTTGGTGCGGTTCGAGACGGGCCTGCTGCCGTGTCTTGGTGCGGTTCGAGACGGGCCTGCTGCCGTGTCTTGGTGCGGTTCGAGACGGGCCTGCTGCCGTGTCTTGGTGCCGTTCGGGACGAGGCCTGCTGTGTCCTGATGCGGTCCGGGACGGGGCCTGCTGTGTCCTGATGCGGTTCGGGACGGGGCCTGCTGCCGTGTCCTGATGCTGTTCGAAGACGAGACCCGCTGCCGTGTCCTGATGCCCAAAGCGATCGGCCGCCGGGGCGGCACATCTTCTGGCTAGCCTCCTAGGACGCCGTTGTTCGACCCCTCCCGTCGGCGGCAGGGCGTCCGCTGCGCGCTAGTCAGAACAGGACGAATCGGGCGGAAATCGCGCCGAACGGCCAGCCGCCGCGAAGCGCGACAAAGGCGGCCAGCCGCGCGAGCAGTTCGCGAAAGCAGTTCCCGGAAGCAGTTCGCGGAAGCAGTTGGCGGAAGCAGTTGGCGGAAGCAGTTGGCGGAAGCAGTTGGCGGAAGCATTCAGGCTAGCCTCCTAGGATGCCTTAGGCGCTGTGCCGGCGGGTGCTGTCCGAACGAGCGGTGTGGGCGGGTGCTGTCCGAAACGAGCGGTGTGGGCGGTGCCGTCCGAGCGTGGTGCGGGAGTGGATGCGTTTGCCGGTGGGCGGATGTCAGCGGGTCACCGACAGGGCGTGGGAGCGGGCGGCGTCGGCCAGGTGGGCCGCCACGGCTTCGTGGTCGGTGGTGATCAGGCCGACGGTCACGCGGAGGTGGGGGGTGCCCGGCCCGGCGGTGAAGGCTCGGCCCGCGGCTGCCGCCAGGCCGTTGCTGGCCAGGGAGATGAGGGCGGCGGCTTCGTCGGCTACGGGGAGCCACAGGTTGATGCCGTCGCCGGGGGGCAGGTGGATGCCGTGGGTGGCCAGGGCGGTGACGGTCAGGTGGCGGCGGCGGGCGTATTCGGTGCGGGCGGCCGTCACCGCGGCCACCGACTGCGGGTCGGTGAGCAGGGTCAGCAGCAGGTGTTGCAGGAGCCTGCTGGTCCAGCCCTGGCCGAGCAGGCGGCGTTCGAGGACGGGGTCGAGCACCGCGGCGGGCGCCGACACCGCGGCCAGGCGCAGGTCGGGGCCGTGGGACTTGGAGAAGCTGTGCACGTGGACCGTCTGCCGCGGCAGGTGGGAGCCCAGCGAGTGCAGGGCGGCCGAGGACACGTCGCCGGCTGAGTCGTCTTCCACGATGTGCACGTGCGGGGTTTCGGCGAGGACTGCGGCGAGTGCGGAGGCCCGGCTGGGTGACCAGGAGGCGCCGGTGGGGTTGAGGGCCCGTGGCTGGAGGAAGACTGCCGCCGGGCGCTGGGTCAGGGCCGCCGACAGGGATTCCGGGAGCAGGCCTTCGGCGTCGGTGGCGGCCGGGATTGCCTGGACGCCGAGGGAGTCCAGCAGGTCGAGCAGTGGCGGGAAGCACGGGTTCTCGACCACCACGCGGTCGCCCAGGCGCAGCAGCGACGACGCGACGTGGTCGATAGCGTCCATCGCACCGTCGAAGACGGCGAGCCTCTCGAAGCCGTACGGCCAACGCTCGCGCAGCAGGGCGGCCAGCTCGGGCAGCACCGGTTCGTCGAGGTAGCTGGTCGGTGCGGGGGAGAGGCCGGCCAGCGCGGGCAGCGACGGCAGCAGGCGCGGGTCGGGTACGCCGGTGGACAGGTCGAGCGCGAAGCCGGAGCGCCCGCGCAGGGCAGCCCGGTAGCGGCCCGGCCCGTCGGCCCGGGACGTGGCGACGATCGTGCCGCGACGTCCGTCGGTCTGGATGGTTCCGGCCCGGCGCAGCAGCTGCCAGGCTGCGCTGACCGTGGTGGGCGACATCCGCAGTTCAAGAGCCACCGCCCGTACGGGGGGAAGCTTGCTGCCGGGCAGCAGGACGCCGTCACCGACCGCGCGCCCCACGGCGTCGGCCAGACCACGTGCGGAGATTTCTTCCAGGTGCAGGGACGAAAGCAAGCCTTCAGTCCGATCAAGGGCGGAGGTGGGGAGGCGGACGTACTTTGTGACAGTACGTTCTGAGCATTGTTCGGTCCATAGGTGTTACGTAATCTCCGACCATGAATCGCATCGCGCACTGGATCGGCGGCGCCGAGCGCCCCGGCACGTCGGGCCGGGTCGGCCCCGTCTTCAACCCCGCCACCGGCGAGCAGACCGCCGAGGTCGACCTAGCGTCCGCCGCCGAGGTCGCCGACGCCGTCGCGGTGGCCGCGCAGGCCGCGAAGGAATGGCGATCGGCCTCGCTGTCGAAACGGTCCGCGGTCCTGTTCACATTCCGCGAACTGCTGGCGGCCAGGAGCGGCGAGCTGGCCGCGATCATCACCAGCGAGCACGGCAAGGTGCTTTCCGACGCGGCCGGTGAGGTGGCCCGCGGGCTGGAGAACGCGGAGTTCGCCACGGGCATCCCGCACCTGATGAAGGGGTCGTTCTCGGAGCAGGCGGCGACCGGGGTCGACGTCTACTCGATCAAGCAGCCGCTCGGGGTGGTCGCCGGCATCACGCCGTTCAACTTCCCGGCCATGGTGCCGCTGTGGATGTGCACCACGGCGATCGCGGCCGGCAACGCTTTCGTGCTCAAGCCGAGCGAGAAGGACCCGTCGTCGTCGCTGTTCCTGGCCCGGCTGTGGCGCGAGGCGGGCCTGCCCGAGGGCGTCTTCACCGTGGTCCACGGCGACAAGGAGGCGGTCGACGCGATCCTGACCCACCCGGCGATCGCCGCGGTCAGCTTCGTCGGCTCGACGCCGGTGGCCAAGTACATCTACGAGACCGGCACCGCGCACGGCAAACGGGTGCAGGCCCTCGGCGGCGCCAAGAACCACATGGTCGTGCTGCCCGACGCGGAGCTCGACGCGGCCGCCGACGCCGCGGTCAACGCCGCGTACGGCTCGGCCGGTGAGCGGTGCATGGCCGTCTCGGTCGTGGTGGCCGTGGGCGACGTGGCCGACCCGCTGGTCGACGCGATCGCGGCCCGGCTGCCCAAGCTGCGTATCGGCGACGGCACGGATCCCGAGTCGCAGATGGGTCCGCTGATCAGCGCCCAGCACAAGGAGAAGGTGGCCGGTTACATCGCCAAGGGCGCCGAGGCGGGCGCAACGGTGGTGGCCGACGGTCGCGAGGCCGAGGTGCCCGGCGACGGTTACTTCCTCGGGGTCACGCTGCTCGACAACGTGCAGCCGGACATGGAGGTCTACACCGACGAGATCTTCGGGCCGGTGCTGGCCGTGGTGCGGGCCGGGACGTACGCGGAAGCGGTCGCTCTCATCAACGACAACGAGTACGGCAACGGCACCGCCATCTTCACCCGGGACGGCGGCGCGGCCCGGCAGTTCCAGTTCGACGTGAACGCGGGCATGGTCGGTGTCAACGTGCCGATCCCGGTGCCGGTGGCCTACTACTCGTTCGGCGGCTGGAAGGCCTCGCTGTTCGGCGACACCCACATGTACGGACCGGACGGCATCCACTTCTTCACCCGCTCGAAGGTCGTCACGTCGCGCTGGCCCGACCCGGGAACGTCGGCGATCGACCTCGGCTTCCCCACGAACCGATGACCGCGCAGACCGTACGCGGGGACGACCGCGCTCATGTGTTCCACTCCTGGTCGGCCCAGGGCCTGATCGATCCGCTGCCCGTCGAAGGCGCTCTCGGCTCGTACTTCTGGGACTACGACGGCCACCGGTTTCTCGACTTCTCGTCGCAGCTGGTCAACGTCAACATCGGACACCAGCATCCGCGGCTGGTGGCGGCGATCCAGGAGCAGGCGGCCAAGCTGTGCACGATCCAACCGGCGTTCGCCAACGACAAGCGCGGCGAGGCGGCCCGCCTCATCAGCGAGCTGGCGCCGGGCACTCTCAACAGGGTGTTCTTCACCAACGGCGGCGCCGAGGCCAACGAGAACGCGATCCGGCTGGCCCGCGGTCACACGGGCCGGCCGAAGGTGCTGTCGACGTACCGGAGCTATCACGGCGGGACGACGACGGCGATCGCGGCCACCGGCGACCCGCGCCGCTGGGCCAACGAGGGCACGGCGGTGGGGCTGGTGCACTTCTGGGGTCCGTACCCGTACCGGTCGCCCTTCTTCTCCGACAGTGCGGAGCAGGAGACCGAGCGGGCGCTGAAGCATCTGCGCGACACGATCGTCTTCGAGGGCGCGGGCACGATCGCCGCCGTGCTGCTGGAGACGGTGGTCGGCACCAACGGCATCCTCGTGCCGCCGCCGGGCTATCTGCGCGGCGTCCGGGAGATCTGCGACGAATTCGGGATCGTGTTCATCGCGGACGAGGTGATGGCCGGCTTCGGTCGCTGCGGCGAGTGGTTCGCCGTCGACCGCTGGGGCGTCACCCCCGATCTGATCACCTTCGCCAAGGGGGTCAACTCGGGTTATCTGCCGCTGGGCGGGGTCGTCATCTCGGACGAGATCGCCGAGACGTTCCGGGAGCGGCCGTTCCCCGGTGGGCTGACGTATTCGGGCCATCCGCTGGCTTGCGCGTCGGCCGTCGCCTCGATTGAGATCTTCAAGGAGGAGGGGATCGTCGAGCACGCGCGGGCGATCGGCGACGACGTGATCGCGCCGGGGCTGGCCGCCCTGGCCGCCAAGCACCCGAGCGTGGGGGAGGTCCGCGGGCTGGGGGTGTTCTGGGCGATCGAGCTGGTGCGCGACCGGGCCACCCGTGAGCCGCTTGTGCCGTTCAACGCCGCGGGCGCGGCCGCCGGGCCGATGAACGAGCTGGCCGCGGCGTGCAAGGAGCGCGGGCTGTGGCCGTTCACGCACTTCAATCGGGTGCACGTCGCGCCGCCGTGCACGGTCACCGCCGACGAGGTGCGCGAGGGTCTGTCGATCCTCGACGATGCCCTGTCGGTGGCCGACAAGTATTACGCGGGTTGACGCGGGATTGCGTAGCTGCGACTGGCGTTGAGCGCCGATTCCGTTTCAAGTTTGGAAATTAGTTTCGGATTCCCTTGTCTTCCGTCCTTCGCGTGTGTCAAGGTCTCGCAGTCGTTTCTGTGGGAGCTGTCACAAGCCCTCAATCGGAGGTCCTATTCCGTGAGCGTCGCGCTGCCCGTTCTGCGTAACTTCGTCGGTGGCGAATACACCGAGACCGCAGATGGTGTCACCTCGCAGGTGATCGACCCGAGCACCGGGGAGGCGTACGCGCTGGCACCGGTCTCCTCCGAGCGGGACGTCGACGTGGCGATGGCGGCGGCGGACAAGGGCTTCGAGGCCTGGCGCGACGCGACCCCGGCGGAACGGCAGCGCGCGATGCTGCGGATCGCCGACGCGATCGAGGCACGGGCCGACGAGATCATCGCGGCCGAGTGCCGGAACACGGGCAAGCCGGTCGAGGCGACCCGGGCCGAGGAGATGGGTCCGCTGCTCGACGAGCTGCGCTTCTTCGCCGGCGCGGCGCGGATCCTGGAAGGCAAGTCCGCGGGGGAGTATCTGCGCGACCACACGTCCTACGTGCGGCGCGAGCCGATCGGCGTGTGCGCGCAGATCACCCCGTGGAACTATCCGATGGTCATGGCGGTGTGGAAGTTCGCGCCGGCGATCGCGGCGGGCAACGCCGTCGTGCTCAAGCCGTCGGACACCACCCCGGTCAGCACGCTGCTGCTGGCCGAGATCGCCGCCGAGTTCCTGCCGCCGGGCGTGCTCAACGTGGTCTGCGGCGACCGCGACACCGGCCGGGCCGTGGTCGCGCACCCGGCCCCGCAGCTCGTCTCGATCACCGGCTCGACCCGGGCCGGCATGGAGGTCGCGGTCGCGGCGGCCGCCGACCTCAAGCGGGCCCACCTCGAGCTGGGCGGCAAGGCGCCGGTCATCGTGTTCGACGACGCCGACATCGCCGCCACCGCCCGGGCCGTGGCCGAAGCCGGCTACTTCAACGCCGGGCAGGACTGCACCGCGGCCACCCGGGTGCTCGTGCACGGCCGGGTCGCCTCCGACTTCACTGCCGCGCTGGCCGAGGCGGCCCGCAACACCCGCGTCGGCGGGCCCGACGACACCGAGGCGTTCTTCGGCCCGGTCAACAACGCCGCCCAGCTGGCCCGGGTGCAGGGCTTCCTCGACCGCGCGCCCGGCCACGCGAGCATCGTGGCCGGCGGCAAGCGGATCGGCGAGCGTGGCTACTTCCTCGAGCCGACGGTCGTGGCCGGGTTGCAGCAGCGCGACGAGATGATTCAGGACGAGGTGTTCGGCCCGGTCATCACGGTGCAGTCGTTCGACGACGAGGACGCCGCGGTGCGGTGGGCCAACGATGTGCGCTTCGGGCTCAGCGCCAGCGTCTGGACGCAGAACCACGGCCGTGCCATGCGGGTCTCGCGGCGGCTGGACTTCGGCGCCGTCTGGATCAACACTCACCTGCCGTTCGTGTCGGAGATGCCGCATGGGGGCTTCGGCCACTCCGGCTACGGCAAAGATCTTTCGATGTACGGATTCGAGGAGTACACCCGGATCAAGCATGTGATGAGCTACCTCGGCTGACCGCCCCCACATTAGACAGAGGAACGCCATGAGCACCCCCCAGCACAGCGCCGTACGCACCCGGCCGGCGGCCGGTGACACGCCGGCGATCGAGTTCGTCGGCGTGAACAAGAACTACCTGTCGCACGGCGAGACGGTGCCCGCCGTCAAGCGGACCGACCTGGCGATCAGCCAGGGCGAGTTCTTCTCGCTGCTGGGCCCGTCGGGCTGCGGCAAGACCACGACGATGCGCATGATCGCCGGTTTCGAGGAACCCACCGCGGGTCAGGTGCTGCTCGACGGCAAGGACGTCACGGGAGTCGCGGCCAACAAGCGTGACGTCAACATGGTGTTCCAGTCGTACGCGCTGTTCCCGCACCTGAACACGTACCAGAACGTCGCCTTCGGCCTGGAGCGCCGGAAGGTGGGCAAGAGCGAGATCGGCCGCCGGGTCGGCGAGATCCTCGAGATCGTGTCGCTGACCGGCATGGAGAAGCGCTCGCCCAAGGAGATGTCGGGCGGTCAGCAGCAGCGCGTCGCGCTGGCCCGGGCGCTGGTCAACCGGCCGCGGGCGTTGCTGCTGGACGAGCCGCTGGGCGCCCTCGACCTCAAGCTGCGCCAGCAGATGCAGATCGAGCTCAAGCGCATCCAGCGCGAGGTCGGCATCACCTTCGTCTACGTCACCCACGACCAGGGGGAGGCGCTGACGATGTCGGACCGGATCGCCGTCATGAACGCGGGCGTGATCGAGCAGCTGGGCTCTCCGCGCGAGATCTACGAGCGGCCGGCGACCCGGTTCGTGGCCGGCTTCATCGGCACGTCGAACATCGTCGACGGCCACGTGGAGCGGGTCGAGGGCGGGTTGGCCCTGCTCAGCTACACGACGCAGGACAGGGTGGTCGTGCCGGTGGGGCCGTCGGCGCGCACGGGGGACAAGCTGGAGGTGTCGATCCGTCCGGAAAAGATCGACTTGCACCGGGGGGTGCCGCCGGTCACCGCCACCGGTGGCAGTGTGCTCTCCGGCACAGTGACCGAGGTCGTTTATCACGGAACCTCAACGAATTACACCGTAGCCACCGCGGCCGGCGCGGACTTTACTGTCTTCGATCAAAATGCATCGAACGCCGAGGATCTTGCTGTCCGCGGTGATCGTGTCTACCTCACCTGGGCCCCCCAGCACTCATATCTGATCGGAGTCTGAATGTCCGCGTCGAATTTCTCCGACCCCTCCCTCCTCCGTGGTCTGACCCAGCGTCGCTTCGGCCGTCGGGACGCGCTTCGGCTCTCCGGACTGGCCGCCCTGGGCGGCGCCCTCGCCGCCTGCGGCGTCCAAGGACAGGGCACGCAGGCGCCGGCCAGCGCCGAGCCCGACGCCGTGGCCAAGTTCTGGAACGGCAAGGTCAAGAACGGTTCGATGAAGTTCGCGGGCTGGCCGCTCTACATGGACCCCAAGCAGCCCGAGCTCAAGAAGTTCACCCAGCAGACCGGCATCACGGTCAAGTACGACGAGGTCATCCAGGAGATGGGCCCCTGGTTCGCCAAGGTGCAGCCGCAGCTGTCGGCGGGCCAGTCCATCGGGTACGACCTGATGGTCATCACGAACAGCTTCCAGTTCACGCAGTTCCGCGACTCGGGCTTCCTGGCCCCGCTCGACCACGCGAAGCTGCCGAACTACGCCAAGAACGCCGGCGCCGCGTACAAGAAGGAAGCCTTCGACCCGGGCAACGCCTACTCGGTTCCGTGGGCCTCGGGCATGACCGGCATCGCCTACGACATCAACAAGACCGGCCGCGAGATCACCAAGCTGGCCGACCTGTGGGACCCGAAGTTCAAGGGCAAGGTCGGCATGTTCTCCGACATCCAGGAACTCGGCAACTTCGGCCTGCTGTCGCTGAACCTCGACCCGGCCACGTCCACCGCCGCCGACTGGCAGAAGGCCGCCGACCACCTGCGGAAGCAGAAGGACGCGGGCATCGTCCGCAACTACTACGACCAGGGCTACATCGACGCGCTCGGCAACGGCGAGGTCTGGCTCACCCAGGCCTGGTCGGGCGACATCTTCCAGAAGAACATCTCCGACGGCACCGACTTCCGGTTCGTGATCCCCGAGGAGGGCGGCACGATCTGGACCGACAACATGACCATCCCGGTCACCGCCGAGAACCCGGTCGACGCGCTCATGCTGATGGACTTCTTCTACGAGGTCGAGACCGCCGCAACGCTCGCCGAGTACATCAACTACGTCTGCCCGGTGCCCGCCGCGCAGCCGGCCATCCGCGCCCACGCCGGCAAGGCGACCGGTGAGGACAAGGACGCCCTGCTCGACGTCGCGGACTCCAAGCTGGTCTTCCCGACCAAGGCGGAGTACGACAAGCTGCACTACTACGTAGCGTTCGAGGCCACGAGCGAGCAGCAGAAGTTCCAGAAGACCTTCGAACCTATCGTGCTGGGATGACATGAACCGCGTCAAAAACAAGATCGCGCCCTACCTGCTGGTTCTGCCGGGCGGGCTGTGGTTGCTGGTCTTCTTCGCGGTGCCGATGGTCGCGATGTTGTCGCTCTCCCTCCAGGAGGGCGACATCGTCCACGGCTACCGCTTCACCGGGCACTGGCAGACGTACACGGAGGCCATCTCCGCGTACGACACGCAGATCATCCGGTCGCTCCTCTACGGCGCCATCGCCACCGTCGTGCTGATCGCGCTGGCCTTCCCGATGGCGTACTGGATCGCCTTCTACGGCGGACGGCGCAAACCGACGTACCTGTTCCTGGTCCTGCTGCCGTTCTTCGTCTCGTTCGTGCTGCGCACCATCTCGTGGCGGCAGATCCTGACCGACGAGGGTCCGCTGCTGTCCCCGCTGCGCAGTGCCGGGCTGATCGACCAGTCGTTCCACATCCTCGGCACGCCGTTCGCGGTGATCGCCGGGCTGGTCTACAACTTCCTGCCGTTCATGGTGCTGCCGATCTACGTGGCGCTGGAACGCATCGACCCGCGCGTGGTCGAGGCGGCGCGGGACCTGTACGCCAACCCGGCCACCGCGTTCCGCAAAGTGGTCTTCCCGCTCGCCCTGCCCGGTGTCTTCGCCGGCGTGCTGATGACGTTCGTGCCGGCCAGCTCCGACTACGTCAACTCGGAGGTGCTGGGCAGCGCCGACACCACGATGATCGGGCAGGTCATCCAGACCCAGTTCCTCGAGAACTCCGACTACCCGACCGCCTCGGCGCTCTCCTTCGTGCTGATGCTCGTGCTGCTGATCGGCGTTTTCACGTACGCCCGCATCCTCGGCACCGAGGACGTCATGAAGGTGGCCGCCCGATGACCGCACCGACGCTCGACCGCCACCGGCAGTCCACGCAGGTCGAGGAGGCCGCGCGGATCAAGCCGAAGCGCCGGATCACCGGGCCCGGCCTGCTGCACGCGTGGACCTGGCTGATCATCGCGTGGCTGATCCTGCCGATCATCGTGATGATCGCGTTCGGCTTCAACGACACCCCGGGCCGCTACAACCAGACCTGGGTCGGCTTCACGTTCAAGTGGTACGGGCGGCTGTTCGAGTACTCGGACCTGACCGGCGCCCTGATCACGTCGATCCTCATCGCGATCGTGGCCAGCCTGCTCTCCGGGGCGCTGGGCACGGGCATCGGCTACGCGCTGGGCCGCTACCGCTTCCGCGGCTCCGGCTCGCTCAACCTGATCATGTTCGCCACGATGTCCTCGCCCGAGCTGATCATGGGGGCGTCGCTGCTCAGCCTGTTCGTCTCGGCGGGCGCCGGCCTGGGCCCGGTGACGATCACGATCGCGCACGTGATGTTCTCGATCTCGTTCGTCGCCGTCGTCGTGCGGGCCCGGGTGATGACTTTGGACCGCTCGATCGAGGAGGCCGCGGCCGACCTCGGCGCGAGCCCGTGGACCACGTTCTGGAAGGTCACCTTCCCGATCATCCTGCCCGCGGTCTTCTCCGGTGTGCTGCTGGCGTTCGCTCTGTCCATCGACGACTTCATCGTCACCGCCTTCACGGCGGGCACCACCAAGACGTTCCCGCTGTGGATCTGGGGCGCCACCCGCGTCGGCATCCCGCCGCAGGTCAACGTCATGGGCACGCTCATCTTCGCGGTCGGCGTGTTCTTCGCGCTGCTCGCCAACATCCGATCGTCGAGCAAGGGTAAGCGGGATTGATAACTCGTGCCTTCCGCCTTGAAGGACGCACTGACTGAGCCGTTCTGGCTCACCCAGGCGGGGGCTCCGGCTCCCGCCGACCCGCTCGACGGGCTCGGCACCGCGGATCTGGCGGTGGTCGGGGCCGGCTACAGCGGACTGTGGACGGCCCTGATGGCCAAGGAACGCGACCCCGGCCGCGACGTCGTGGTGATCGAGGCGGGCACCGCGGGCTGGGCCGCCTCGGGCCGCAACGGCGGGTTCTGCTCGGCGTCGCTGACCCACGGCTACGCCAACGGCGCCGGGCGTTTCCCGGACGAGATCGACGAGCTCGAGAAGCTGGGCCGGCAGAACCTGGACGAGATCGAGGCGACCGTCGCGCGCTACGGTATCGACTGCGACTTCTCCCGTACGGGGGAGCTCAGCGTGGCCACCGAGGACTGGCAGCTGGCCGGGATGCGCGCGGAACTGCGGCCCGGCTTCGGCCTGCTCGACCGTGAGCAGGTGCGGGCCGAGGTCGACTCCCCGACGTACGTGGGTGGGGTCTGGGACCGCGACGGCTGCGCGATGATCGACCCCGCCCGGCTCGTGTGGGGCCTGCGCGCGGCCTGCTTGTCGCTGGGCGTGCGCTTCTACGAGCAGTCACCCGTGGACCGCATCACCCGGCACGGCGCCGGAATGCGGCTGCACACGTGGCGCGGCCGCCTCGACGCCGCCCGGGTCGCGCTGGCCACCGGCGCCCACGGCCGGCTGCTGCGCCGGCTGGGCCACTTCGTGGTTCCGGTCTACGACTACGCGCTGATGACCGAGCCGCTCTCGCCGTCGCAGCTGGCCGCGATCGGCTGGCGGCACCGGCAGGGCGTCGGCGACGCGGCCAACCAGTTCCACTATTACCGGCTGAGCGCCGACAACCGCATCCTCTGGGGCGGCTACGACGCGGTCTACTACAACGGCGGCCGGATCGACCCGTCGCACGACCAGCGTGAGGCCACCTTCGCGCTTTTGGCCGAGCATTTCTTCACCACGTTCCCGCAGCTCGAAGGTCTGCGCTTCACCCACAAGTGGGGCGGCGTGATCGACACGTGCAGCCGCTTCAGCAGCTTCTTCGGCACGGCCCACGGCGGCCGGGTGGCGTACGCGGCCGGCTACACCGGCCTGGGCGTGGGCGCCACCCGCTTCGGCGCGAACGTCATGCTGGACCTGCTCACCGGCGAACGCACCGAACGCACGTCGCTGAAAATGGTGCGCAGCAAGCCGGTCCCGTTCCCGCCGGAGCCGGTGCGATCGGGCGTCATCCAGCTCACCCGCTGGTCGATAGCCCAGGCCGACCGCAACGCGGGCCGCCGCAACCTGTGGCTGCGCACCCTCGACAAGGTCGGCCTGGGCTTCGACTCCTGACGATTGGTGACCTTGGGCCGGGGTGGACTAACCTCTTAGCTAACCGCGGAGGTGACGCTGTGCCGGCTGAGTTCAACGTGCCCAAGGTCGAGGTTCACCTCGAGACCGAGGGAGTCCACTTCAACATGCACGAGGCCAAGACTCATCTGTCCCGGATCATCGAGCGCGTGGAGCGGGGCGAGGAGATCTTCATCGACCGGGCCGGCGTTCCCGTGGCCAAGGTGGTGCCGCTGGTGCGCCGGGTCGATCGGGTGGGCCTCGGCTCGCTGGCCGGGCAGGTCGACCTCGCCGGCGACTGGGATTCGCCCGCCACCAACGCGGCGATCGCCGACGATTTCGGGATCGGCTGATGGGCCTGCTGCTCGACACTCACGTCGCGCTCTGGGCCATCACCGGCGACCCGGCGCTGGGCGAGGATCTGCTCGATCGGCTGCGTCACGACCCCGACATCTTCCTGTCCCCGGTCTCCCTGTGGGAGATCTCGATCAAGCAGGCCGCGGGCAAGCTCGGCGGCCCGCCCGACCTCGCCGAGCGCGTCCGCGACCTCGGTTTCCGGGAGTTGCCGGTCACCCACCCCCATACGATCGCGGCGGGGCGGCTGCCGCCGCATCACCGCGACCCGTTCGACCGCCTGCTGATCGCCCAGGCCCGCGTCGACGGTCTGACCCTGGCCACCCGCGACGCTGCGCTGAGCCGATACGACGTCGAGCTTCTGAAGGTGTGAGCGGGGTCAGAGGGCGACGCCGGTCAGGACCGTGACGCGGGGCTCGGTGTAGTCGTCCATGGCGCTGGCCACGCCCTCGCGGCCGGAGCCGCTGGCCTTGACCCCGCCGTACGGCATCTGGTCGGCTCGGAAGCTGGGGACGTCGCCGATGACGACGCCCCCGACGCGCAGGCGGCGGGAGGCCTCGAAGACCAGGTCGAGGCGCCGGGTGAAGACGCCCGCCTGCAGACCGAAGGCGCTGTCGTTGATGGCGTCGAAGCCGGCGTCGTCGGAGTCGACGGGGGTCAGCACGAGCACGGGGCCGAAGACCTCGTCCGCGGTGACCTTGGCGTCGGCGGGGACGTCGGTCAGCACTGTGGGGGCGATCGTCGTGCCTTCACGGGTGCCGCCGGTCAGCACACGGGCCCCGGCGGTCACGGCCTCGGCGATCCACTGCTCGATGCGCTCGGCGGCCGCCTCGTTGACGACCGGGCCGACGTCGGTGGCCTCGTCGCGCGGATCCCCCGTACGCAGCGCCGACACGGCCTCGAGAAGCAGGGGGGTGAACGCCTCCAGGTGGTCCCGGTGCACCAGCACCCGCTGCACGGCGATGCAGCTCTGCCCGGCCTGGTAGTTGCCGAACGTGGCGATCCGCTGGGCCGCGAAACCCAGGTCGTCCCAGTCCCGGCAGACCAGCGCGGCCGCGTTGCCGCCCAGTTCCAGTGTCACGTGTTTGCGGGGCACGGCGTCCTGGATGAGCGCGCCGACCGGGCCGCTGCCGGTGAACGACACCACGGGCAGGCGCGGGTCGGCGACCAGGGCGGCCATCCGCTCGTTGGGCACCGGCAGGATCGAGAACATCCCGTACGGCAGGTCGAGCCCGGCCATGATCTCGCCCAGCAGCAGGGCCGTCAGGGGCGTGGCGGGCGCCGGCTTGAGCACGATCGGGGCGCCGACGGCGAGAGCGGGCGCGACCTTGTGGGCGACCAGGTTGAGCGGGAAGTTGAACGGCGCGATGCCCAGCACCGGGCCGCGCGGCACCCGGCGGACCAGGGCGATGCGCCCGGCCGCGGCGGGGTCGGTGTCCAGCCGCTGCAGCTCGCCGGAGAAGCGGCGGGCCTCCTCGGCGGCCCAGCGGAACGTGGACACGGCCCGCGCCACCTCGGCCCGGGCCCACTTGATCGGTTTGCCGTTCTCGGCGGTGATCAGGGCCGCGACCTCGGCCGCGCGCCGGCCGAGCTGCCGGCTGATCTCGTCCAGCGCGCCGGCCCGCTCGGCGGCGGTCAGGGCGGCGGCCGGGCCGGTGGCCGCGACCGCGGCGGCGACGGCCTCCTCGACCTGGTCGGCGGTGGCGTTCGCGGTCTCGCCCACCACCTGCGTGTCGTACGGGTGACGCACGGTGAGGGCGTCGGCGCTGGTGGCCGGCTTCCCGGCGACGAAGAAGGGGATCACGAACCGGAGCGTACCCGCAGATGTAACACGGAAATAGTTGTCGGGGCTCTTGCATGCGACGGAATCGGTGAAATGATCGGGTCCACAAGCCTGAAGGAGTTGAGTCATGCCCACGTCGGCCGAGTTGCACAAGCGCCGGGCCGCGGTCGTCGCCCGCGGGGTCAGCAGCATGGTCCCGTCCTACGTGAGCAGCGCCGCCGGCGGCACGATGACCGATGTGGACGGGCGCGAGTGGATCGACTTCGCCGCGGGCATCGCCGTCACGAACGTCGGCAACGCCGCGCCCAAGGTCGTCGCGGCGGTCCAGGCTCAGGTCGAGCGTTTCACCCACACCTGCTTCATGATCGCGCCGTACGAGCAGTACGTGGCGGTCTGCGAGGAGCTGGCGGCGCTCACACCGGGTGACTACGAGAAGCGCTCGGCGCTGTTCAACTCGGGCGCCGAGGCCGTCGAGAACGCCGTGAAGATCGCCCGGCACGCCACCGGGCGGCAGGCCGTCGTCGTGTTCGACCACGCTTACCACGGCCGCACCAACCTGACGATGGCGCTGACCGCGAAGGTCATGCCGTACAAGCAGGGCTTCGGCCCGTTCGCGGGCGAGATCTACCGCGTGCCGATGTCCTACCCGCTGCGCGACGGCCGCAGCGGGGCGCAGGCGGCGGCGTACGCGATCGGCCAGATCGAGAAGACGGTCGGCGCGAGCAACGTGGCCGCCGTGCTGATCGAACCCGTGCAGGGTGAGGGCGGTTTCATCGTGCCCGCCGAAGGGTTTCTGCCGGCTGTCGCGGCGTGGAGCAAGGCGGCCGGCGCCGTGTTCATCGCCGACGAGATCCAGACGGGCTTCTGCCGTACGGGGGAATGGTTCGCCTCTTCGCACGAGGGTGTCGAGCCGGATCTGATCACCACCGCCAAGGGCATCGCCGGGGGACTGCCGCTGGCTGCGGTCACCGGACGGGCCGAGATCATGGACGCCGTGCACCCGGGTGGGCTCGGGGGCACGTACGGGGGAAATCCGATCGCCTGCGCCGCCGCGCTGGCCTCCATCGAGACCATGCGTGAGCTCGACCTGGCCGCCGCCGCCCGTCGCATCGAGACGATCGCGCGGCCCCGGCTGGAGGCCCTCGCGGCCAAGCACCCGGCGATCGCCGAGGTGCGCGGCCGCGGCGCGATGCTCGCCCTCGAGGTCGTGATACCCGGCGAGGACGGCCCGGCAGGCCCGGCGCCGGACGCCGCAGCCACCGCCGCGGTCGCCAAGGCCGCGCACGAGCTGGGCCTGCTGCTGCTCACCTGTGGCACCTACGGCAACGTGATCCGGCTGCTGCCGCCGCTGATCATCTCCGACGAGGAGCTCGATCGCGGACTCACGCTGCTCGACCAAGCCTTCTCCGTCCTTTAAAGAAAACCAGGAGCCCCCCGTTGAGCGACCTCCAGTCACCCGACTACGAAAAGCTGTCCGGCGCCGCCCGCGACCACCTGTGGATGCACTTCACCCGGCTGTCGTCCTACCAGAAGGCCGAAGTCCCGATGATCGTGCGCGGCGACGGCTGCTACATCTGGGACTCCGCCGGCCGCCGCTACCTGGACGGCCTGTCCGCGCTGTTCGTGGTGCAGACCGGGCACGGCCGTCAGGAACTGGCCGAGGCCGCCGCCAAGCAGGCCGGTGAACTGGCCTACTTCCCGATCTGGTCGTACGCGCACCCCAAGGCCGTCGAACTGGCCGCGCGGCTGGCCGACCTGACGCCGGGCGACCTCAACCGGGTCTTCTTCACCACCGGCGGCTCCGAGGCCGTCGAATCGGCGTGGAAGCTGGCCCGCTCGTACTTCAAGCGCACCGGCAAGCCGACCAAGACCAAGGTGCTCTCCCGCAACATCGCCTACCACGGCACCTCGATGGGCGCCCTGTCGATCACCGGCATCCCCGCGCTCAAGCAGGACTTCGAGCCGCTGGTGCCGTCGACGTTCCGGGTGCCCAACACCAACTACTACCGCCGGCCCGACGAGAACATGTCGCTCGAGGAGTTCGGCGTGTGGGCGGCCGACCGGATCGCCGAGGCCATCGAGTTCGAGGGCCCTGACACGGTGGCCGCGGTGTTCCTGGAGCCGGTGCAGAACGCGGGCGGCTGCTTCCCGCCCCCGCCCGGCTACTTCCAGCGGGTCCGCGAGATCTGCGACCGCTACGACGTGCTGATGGTTTCCGACGACGTGATCAGCGGCTTCGGTCGCCTCGGCGAGTACTTCGGCGGTCAGCGGTACGGCTACACGCCCGACATCATCACGGTGGCCAAGGGCCTGACCAGTGGTTACGTGCCGCTGGGGGCGATGATCGCGTCGGAGCGGCTGGCCGAACCGTTCCTCGAGGGCACCAACTGGTTCGCGCACGGCATCACGTACGGCGGTCACCCGGTCGGCTCGGCGGTGGCCCTGGCGAACCTCGACATCATGGAACGCGAGAACCTCAACCAGCACGTCCGCGACAACAGCGAGCTGTTCCGGTCCTACCTGGACAGGCTCAGCGACCTGCCGATCGTCGGCGACGTGCGCGGTGACGGCTACTTCTTCGGCCTGGAACTGGTCAAGGACAAGGCCACCAAGGAGACGTTCAACGAGGAGGAGTCGGAGCGGCTGCTGCGCGGCTTCCTGTCCTCCGCGCTGTTCGCGGCCGGGCTCTACTGCCGCGCCGACGACCGGGGCGACCCGGTGATCCAGCTCGCGCCGCCGCTGATCGCGGGCGAGCAGCAGTTCGCCGAGATCGAGCAGATCCTGCGCTCGGTGCTGACGGAGGCCGCCAACCTGCTTTGACGAAGGGGCGCCGGGCCGCCACGGGGAAGATCCCCCGGGGCGGCCCGGCCACGTCACGGCCGATCGCCGATGTCGTCCACCACGGCCTGGGTGAGCATGAGCTCCTGGGAGTACACGACGGCGTCGAGGGGATTGCCGGCCAGGCGCCGCCCCACACCGGGCACCAGCCCATCGCTTCGCGTCGGGTAGGGCGAGGCCTTGGTCCGGCCCGGCGCCGGTTCCACTGACGGCTTCTCACCGGCCGGCACGGCGCGCACCGCCTGCGCCCCGGCGTAGCGCCCGGTCCCCGGATCGAACAGGAGGTCGGTCGAGACCTGGTGCTCGCGGTTGCGCACGACCACCAGGCGACGGCCGTCCACGGTCGTCTCGCCGACACTGACCGGCAGGGCCGCCATCGTCCGGAACAGTCCGCGCACCCGGTCGGCCGGGGTGTAGACGTCGGTGTAGAAGGCCAAAACGAGCCCCTTCCAGACTTTCAGGTCGTCGGACTCGAGCACGTTGCCCTTGCGGTCGGTGACGAGAGCGGCGCGGATCGCCGCCGGGTCGGTGGGCCCGCCGACCAAGTCCCTCAGGCCGGTCCCGGCGGGGATGCCCTTCGTCACCCGGCCGGCTTGTTCCCGGGCCCGGACCTCGGCCAGCCGTTCCGGGTCCGGCTTCCCGTCGTCACACAGCTCGAAGGCGGTGAAGCGGGTGTTGACGTCGTACCAGTTCTCGCAGGTCCGCACGTAGATCAGCCCGTCCCGCTCCCGCTGCACGGTCCGTTCGGTCCACCAGGTCACCTGTCCCTTGCGGAACGCGAGCGGCTCCGCCGTCACCGCCCGGTCGCGCAACTCGCCGATCACCCGGGTCACCGTCTCGCGGTCGGAGGTGAAGGCCGGCTGCGACACCGTACGGGGTCGCAAGAGGAAGAATCCGGCGCCGACCAGGGCCATGACGGCCGCGGCGGCGGTGATCGGCACCCAGAGGCGGCGGGTGGAGCGGCGCGGCGCGGGCCGGGCGGCGATCTTGTGCCACACCCGCGCGACGGCCTCGTCGGACGGTTCGGCCACGCCGGGCGGCAGCTCGCGGACGGCGATCAGGTCGGGATCCGTACGGCTCATCGGTTGTCCTCCTCGCTCAACGCCGCCTTGACCTTGGCCCGCGCACGGTGCAGGGACGACTGCACCGAACCGAGCGGAATCTCCAACGCGGCCGCGATCTCCGCGTACTCCAGCTCGGCCACGGCGTACAGCATCAACACGTCCCGCTGCCGGCGCGGCAGTTTCGCCAGCACCGCCGGCAAACGCGCCACCTCACGCTGCGCGTCGACCCGGTGCGCGGCGGCCTCGTCGTGTCCCGCGTCCGGAACGAGCGCGACCTGCCGGAGGGCCCGGACCTCTTCCCGTACGTGCCGGCGCAGCAGCCGCGTGGCGATGCCGTACAACCAGGGCAGCAGCTCACCCCGCGCCGGATCGAACCGGTGCCGCCGCTCGTGCGCCACCAGGAACGTCTCGGCCACCACGTCCTCGGCGAGCTGCGGCCCGACCCGTCTCGTGCAATATCGCAGCAGCTCGCGGGCATGCCGGCCGAACATCCCGGCCAGATCATCGGCCCCCGCGGCCGCCGTCGTCGGCGATCTCATACCTCTACTTGCCGCGGAGGGCCATCCATGTTCCCCGTTACGCCTCAGTTGTTCGCAACGCGCCCCGGCGCTGCTGCCACATGCCCGCCAGCACGGTGGCGACCAGCATAATCGTGACGGCGACGACGGCCAGGATCGGTTCCAGCGACTCGTATAAGCCGAGCGCGGCCACGAACGGGATGACCGCGGTCGGCCAGGGCCAGGCGGCGTGCCAGCGGCCCGACGTGCCCCACATGACCACGGCCAAGCCGGCCAGGTAGAGGGCGACGCCGCCGTGCAGAGCCCAGCGGCCGGACGGGTCGAGCGCGCCCGCGGGATGCACGATGAACTGCTCGATCCCGACAGCCGCGATGGCCAAGCCGACGATCAGCGGCAGATGGCCGTAGATGTAGGCGTCGGCCACCCCGTTCTCCACGTCCTCACCGTCCTCGACCAGCTCCTTCTTGCCGGCCGCGCCGCCCAGGTCGAAATAGATCCACCACAGGCCGGCCACCGCGGCGAAGGCGACCAGTGCCGACACCACCGACGCGGCCTCCCAGTGCTGCTCGTGCACCCCCACGGCCACCGACCGCACCGACTCGCCCAGCACCAGGATCACGAACAGGGCGAACCGCTCGGGCAGGTGCTCCAGGTGCAGCGGGGTCTTGTCGCCGAGTCGCGTGGCCACCAGCGGCGCGACCGCCTCGACCAGGATGCTGGCCGCCCACAGCACGTAGCGGGCCGTGCCGTGCAGGGGGAGCGAGACCGCCCACAGCACCGACGACGCGGCGGCCCCGGCGATGTAGATGGCGATCGTGTGGCGTGCGTCGGGCACGTGACGCCAGGCCCGGGCGTACAGGAGCAGCAGGATGACCCGGGTGGCCAGGAAGCACAACGCGAACTGGGTGCCCTCGCTGCTGGTCGCGCCCTGGGCGGCCGCCGCCATGCCGATCACCGCGCCCGCCGCGCCCAGCTTGGCCAGCCGGTAGACGACGTCGTTGGTGTCGAACCGGTTGGCGTACAGCGTGGTGGTCACCCACGACCACCACGTCACCACCAGCAGCGCGGCGAAGATCGAGGCGCCACCCAGGCTGAGGTTGCCCGCGAAGGACTGGGCCAGCTGATCGACCACCAGCACGTACGCCAGGTCGAAGAAGAGCTCCAGGCGCGAGGCCCCCCGCTGCGGCTCGGTGCGCAGCTTGGGCGGCCGGATCAGCGGCGCGGGCCGGTCATCTGTTGTCACGCGCCCGCTGTTCCCCGGACACCGCCCTTTTACGCAGTTTCTCGGCCGCGTTCATCAATGAGTCGACAGGGGCCGGGGTCATGCCGGGGGAGGGGAGGACCGCCTGACCTGCCCCACCACCCACCCCGACCGCTGCCCACAACGAACACCGGCGATCGCGCCTCCCGCCAGGGCTCGCCGGGCAGGTCAGCGCACCTGCTCGGCCATCCACTGCCAGATGTGCTGCCCGTTGCGCGCCGGGTCGTTGCGCGCCACGTAGATCCACGACCAGTGGCCGGGGAACTGGTAGCCGTTCCACACGACGGTGTCGTACAGGGTCAGCAAAGATCCTCCGATCAGGTCGTGGGCGTGGATCGTGTTGGGCTCGGGCGGCACCGTCGTGTCGTCGCGCGAGGTCACCAGCCAGGTCGGCGTGGTGATGGCGGCCAGTTCGGCGTCGGTGATCAGGCGGCCGCCGCCGGGCTGCAGGGACTGCACGACGCCGCAGATGGGCACGGACGCCGCGAACAGTTCCGGGTACGCGACTGTCATCTCCATCGACATGTAGCCGCCGTTGCTGCAGCCGACGACGTAGATGCGCGACGGGTCGACGTGGTGGCGCCGTACGACGTCCCGGATGATGTCGCGGATCTGGGGCGCGAAGCGGGGGCCGTCCTCCATCCAGAAGGACTGGCTCTGCGGGGCCACCACGTAGGCGCCGTCGAAAATGCGTTGGGCTTCCCGGGTGGCGAAGCCGAGCGCGCCGCGGTTGGCCCGCAGCTGGGTTTCGTTGTCGTAGTAGTTGTCGGGCAGCGACGCGCCTTCACCGCCGCCGTGCAGCCACACCACCAGTGGCCGCCGGCCCCGGGCCCGCGACGGGGAGTAGAGCCGGTATTTCATGCCGGAGCGCGCGATGCCGTAGCCGAACGCGTCGACCTCCGGGTTGGCCAGCCGGCCCTGGCGGAAGCCGGTGATGGTGAGCGGGCGGCCGCCGCGCAGCGTCAGCGGGGTGTTCTGGGTGATCGTGTAGTCCAGGTTCAGCCGTACGTTGCGACCTCTGCTCGCGATGTAGCCGAGCGTGCCGCCGCCCGTCTGCCCTTCCGCGTACGCCAGGTCGAGCACGATGTCGCCGTGCCGGTCCACGCGGGCCGCGGTGACCGCGCGGTCCAGGTCGTACTCGCTGAAGATCTGGTCGCCGGGGGCGATGGGGATCGGGCTCGTGGCTTTGGCGTGCACGGTGAACGTGCCCGGGGTCAGGCCGGCCGGGTCGACGCGGCCGAGCCGGGACGTGTGCAGGGTGACCGAGGTGACCTGTTCGCCGCCGTCGAGCACCTGGGCGTCGAGGGTGAACCGGACCCGGACCGCGGCACCCGCGTGGGCCGCGACGGGCAGGGCGAGACCGGCGGCGGCGCCCGCGCCCGCGGCGAGGACGGTGCGACGACTGATCGGCGTGGCCATGGGGACTCCTCTGTTTCGGCTTCCTTACGACCTCATTACAGTGATGTCGGTCTATCACGAAGCGTGCATCCTCCACAATGATCGTGTGAACGTCGACCTTCTGGTGAGAGCCACAGCCCCCGTACGCCTGCACAACGAGACGATCGAGGGTGTGCTCGACCTGGCCGACCTCGTGCTCGAGCACCCGGTCACGTTCGACAACTGCACGTTCACCGAGGTCCCGGTTCTGGACGGGCTGACCGTCCCGGCGCTGCGGCTCACCGGCTGCCACCTGCCGGGCCTGCGCGCCGACCGGTTGCAGGTGGCGCGCGATCTGACCTTGACCGGCTCGGTGTTCTCGGGGACGTGCCGCCTGCGTGACGCCGGCGCGGGCACGCTCGATCTCGCCGGCGTGCAGGTGACCCCGCACGGGTATCAGCCCCTCGACGCAGCCCCGGGTGACGCGGTCCCGCCCGAGTACCTGGCCGTCGACGCCCGCGGCGCCCGGATCGGCGGCGACCTCACCGCGGCCGGGCTGACCTGGAAGGGTGCGCTGCTGCTGGGGCTGGCCCGGATCGACGGCATGCTCGTGCTGACGGGCGCGGCCGGCGAACTGGTGCACGCGCCCAGCCTGACCGCGCGGGGCCTGTACGCCACCGAAGGACTGTTCACGGCGCTCAACCTGCCCGCCGCCACCGTGGACGGTCCACTCGAACTGCCCCGGGCCGAGCTGGCCGAGCTGGGTGCGTGGGGCCTGACCGTGGCCGGGTCCGTCGTGCTGGCCGACGCCCGCGTAGCTGGGACCGTCAACCTGCAGGGCGCCGAGCTGCGGGCCGGCTTCCACGCGTCGGGGCTGGTGGCGGGGAGCCTGCAAGCCAGCCGGGCCGACATCCGGGGTGACTGCGTGCTGGCCGGCGCCCGCTTCGCCGGCCTGGTCACCATGCGCGGCACGCGGGTGGGCGGCACGGTCGTGCTGCGTGACACCGAGCTCGGCGAGGACGGGGGTGTGTCGCTCAAGGCGGACGGGCTGGTCGCCTTCGAGCTGCTGCTGGAGTGCGCGACCCCGCCCGGCCACGTCGACCTGCGGCACGCCACCGTCGAGGTGCTGGCCGACGCGGCGACGGCCTGGCCCGCGCGACCGGTGCTGACCGACTTCGCGTATCGGCAGCTGCGGCGGGACGTCCCGGTCGCGCAACGGCTGGAGGTGCTGCGGCGGGCCACGCCGTCGGTGGAACCTCAGCCGTACGAGCAGTTGGCCCTGGCCTATCGCGCCGCGGGCCGGGAACGGCAGGCGCGCCGGGTGTTGCGCGAGAAGCTGCGCCGCGAGTCGCGCGCCGGTGGTCTGCCGGGCCGGCTCTGGGGGCGGGTGCAAGACCTTTCCATCGGGTACGGGTATCAGCCCGGCCGGGCCGCGGCCATCTTCGCCGTCCTGCTGCTGGCCGGCACGGGCTGGTTCGCCACGGCGGCGTCCTGCGCGGGGGCGGCGGGCCTGTGCCCGGTGAAGGCCGACGAGCATCCGGGGTGGGACCCGTTCCTGTATTCGCTCGACCTGCTGGTGCCGCTGATCGACCTGGGCCACGAGAAGGCGTGGGACCCGCTCGGCGCGGACAAGGTCGTGGCGGTGGCCCTGATAGTCAGCGGCTGGGTCTTCGCCTCGGTGGTGGTGGCAGCCGCGGGCCGAGCCCTGAGCCGGTCGTAATCCTGAGCCGGGCGTGGCGCGGTCCGGCGGTGCCGGGCGGCCGCAACCCCGGGGCGCAACCCTGAGTCGGGCGCGCCGGGCCGCGTCATGTGGTCGAGTCGCGTTCGATGACTCGCCAGGCGTCGCGCTGGGAGGACGCCGCTTCGCCCAGGGCCGCTGCCGCGCAAGCCGCCCCCTGGGAGCGCAACGACTGCGCGACAGTCGTCAACCCCGCCGTCGTGGCCAGCGCCGAGTCGTCCCACCCGGCGACCCGCGCCGACGGCAGGGCCAGCCGGGCCGCGTGGGCCATCGGGTCGTTCATGGCGGCCACCGCGTCGATGTCCGGCGCCGCCGACAGCAGCAACTCCATCACCCGCCGCGCCTCGGCCTCGTCGTTGGTGCGGCACACCCCGACCGGCACCGAGTTCCAATCCAGACCGAGTTCCACGACGGCGTCCCGGTAGCCGTCCAGCCGGTCGCGCGTCACCGGGTAGGCGGCCGCGGAAAGGCCGGCCGTGACGAACGTGTCCCGCGCCCGGTCGACCGGGAAGCTCAGCACCGCGGGCCGCCCCGCGCCGGCGAAGACCACCAGCCCCACCGCGCGGGCCGCCGCCCGGTTGTCGATGGTGAACGACCCGCCGTGCACGATCACCGGCCGCCCCGAGCCGCGCGCCGCCGTCAGCACCGGATCGTCGTCGGTGGTGGTCCACACGACGTAGCCGTCGACGGCCGCCGCGGCCACCCGATCGGGATCGTCGGGCCCGGCCCCGGTCGGCACGATCAGCATGCCGTACCCCCGGTCGGCGCACACCTCGGCGATCCCGGCCAGGAACTCGACGGCTTGCGGGTTGTCGAACGCGTACGTCAGGTGCTCGCCCAGCACCACCCCCAGCGTGCGCGTCGCTCCGTAGCGCAGGGAGCGCGCGCTCGGGTCGGGCCCGCCGTAGCCGAGCCGGGCCGCCGCCGCGAGCACGGCCTCCCGGGTCTCGGCGGACACCCGCTGCGGCCGGTTGTACGTGTACGAAACGGTCATCGGCGACACCCCGGCCGCACGGGCCACGTCCGTCATGGTCACCCGGCGCCGCTGTTGCATCCCCGGATTCTATCTGTGTAGCGTTACACAATGCTGAAAACAGCGGCCTACGCGGTCTTCGCGGCGTTCGGCGCCTTCTGGGGCACCTGGGGCGCGGCCATCCCCCGCATCCGGGAGCAGGCCGCCCTCGACGACGCCCAGCTCGGCACGGCCCTGCTGTTCGTCAGCGCCGGCGCCCTGCCCGCGATGCTGCTGACCGGCCGCGCCCTCGACCGCTGGGGCCTGCGCTGCGCGGCCTACCTGCTGGCCGCGCTGGGCGGGGCCGGCGTGATCGCCGCCGCCACCGGTCACGGCCTGGTCAGCCTGGCCGCCGGGCTGGTCCTCGTCGGCATGACCAGCGGCGCGGCCGACGTCGCGGCCAACTCGGTCGCGGGCCGGGCCGAGCAGCTCACCGGCCGCCCCGTCATCACCCGGGGCGGCGGCGTCTTCTCCGTCGGCGTCGTCGGGGCCAGCCTCGGCACCGGCGCCGCCTACGCCCTCGGCGTCCCCGTCTGGGTCCCGTTCGCCGCGGTGCTGCTGCTCTGCGTGGCGGCCGGCGCCCTCGTGCACGTCCGCCTCCCGTCCGGAGCCGTCGCGCCCGGCCGGAGCGACAACCCTTCCCCTCGTCCGCCGTTGGCCCCGCTGCTGCTCCTCGGCGCGCTCGGCGCCCTGGGTTACGCGAGCGAAAACGCGCACCAGAGCTGGAGCGCGGTCTTCCTGGAGGACGTGCTGTCGGCCGCGGCCGGACTGAGCGCCATCGCCCCCGCCGCGTTCGCCGCCGTCGCCGCGGCCACCCGCTTCACCATCAGCGCGCTGAGCCCGGCCCACGCCCGTACGGTCGTGATCGCCGGCGCGGTCGTGGCCGCCGCGGGTGCCGCCGTCCTGGCCGCCGCCCCGTCGATCCCGGTCGCGCTGGCCGGCCTGGTGCTGGCCGCCGCCGGCACCGCCACGTTGTCCCCGACCCTGTTCAGCATCGTTTCGCGCAACGTCGACGAGTCCGCCCGTGGCCGTGCCACCGCGATCGTCACCGTCGTGTCGTACCTGGGCTTCCTGCTCGGCCCGGTCTACGTCGGCTACTGGTCGTCCGCCACCGGACTGCGCGGCGCCATGCTGGCCGTCGGCGCGCTCGGCGTCACCCTGGCCGCACTGGCCCTGCCCCTGATCAGAATGAGCCGCTACCGGGTTCGGTAAGTTCTCCGGGTGAACCAACCGCGGCTGCATGTGGGATGTGCGCAGTGGACACACAAGGCGTGGCCGGTGTCGGGCGCCGAGAAGCTGCGGTCGTACGCGGAATGGTGCAACGCCGTCGAAGGCAACACGACCTTCTACGCCACGCCGTCCCGCGAGACCGTCGCCGGCTGGGCCGATCAGACCCCCGAGGATTTCCGGTTCGTCCTCAAGTTTCCCCGCAAGGTCACCCACGAGGAGCGGCTCCGCACCAGCGGGGACGAGGCCCGCCGGATCTTCCTCGAGGCGATCGAGCCGCTGGGCCCCCGGATCCACGCCCTGTGGGTGCAGCTGCCGGCGAGCTTCGGCCCGTCCGACCTGCCCACGCTGGACGATTTCCTCCGCCGTCAGCCGACCGCCTACCGCTACGCCGTCGAGGTGCGCCACCCCGCCTTCGCCGACGACCCCCGCCCGCTCCACCAGGTCCTGACCGCGGCCGGGGCCGAGCTGGTGCCCTTCGACACGAGCGTCATGTTCGCGAGCCCGCCCACCAGCGACGGCGAGCGTGACGCGTGGTCCAGGAAACCCCGCCTGCCCGTACGCCCCCACGCCCTCACCGACTTTCCCGTGGTGCGCTACTTGGGCCGCGACGACCCCACCCGTACGGTCGAGGGCTGGCAACGCTGGCTCCCGGTGATCGCGCGCTGGTTGCGGGAGGGCCGCTCGCCCACCGTCTTCGTGCACACGCCCGACAACGTCGAGGCCCCGGCCCTGGCCCGCCGCCTGCACGCCGAGGTGGCCGCGCTCGTGCCCGGCCTCGTGCCGCTGCCCGAGCCGCAACCGACCACCCTGTTCTGATCGGATCCGGCCCGGATTGTCGGGCGCCCGGCGGCCGCGGTGCAGCAGGGTTGATCGCGAAGGGAGGCCATCGTGATCGCGGCCCTCAACCACCTGACCGAGCTGATCGAGGCCGGTGAGCTCGACGTGGCCGCGGCCGCCCGCAGCCTCGGCACCACCGAATACCACCTGCGGCGCATGTTCTCGTCGCTGGCCGGGATGTCGTTGTCGGAGTACGTACGCCGGCGCCGCATGACGACGGCCGCGGCCGACGTCGTGCGGGGGGCCGAGGACCTGCTCACCATCGCGGTGCGGCACGGCTACGGCTCGGCCGAGGCGTTCGGCCGGGCGTTCCGGGCGGTGCACGGCGCGAGTCCCGGTGAGGTCCGCCGCGACGGTGGTCCCCTTCGCACCCAACCGCAGCTCAGGTTTCGCCTGACCGTCGAAGGAGGCACCCCCATGGACACCCGGATCGCCGATCGTCCCGCGCTTCGCCTGATCGGGCACGCCGTACGCGTCCCGCTCATTCACGAGGGCGTGAACCCGCACATCCAGCAGCACATCGCGTCGCTGCCCGCCGAGGCGCACGCCCGCCTCAAGGCGCTGGGCAACACCGACCCGGCGGGCCTGCTGGCCGTCACCGACGACACCGCCCCCGACGCGGCCGAGGGCAGCGAGCTGACCTACCTGCACGGCGTGGCCGTCACCGGTGACACCACCGCCCCGGCCGGGCTCGACACCATCGACGTCCCGGCGGGCCGGTGGGCGGTGTTCCGCAGCAGCGGCGCCTACCCGGCGGCGCTGCAGGCCACGTGGGCGGCGACCGCGGGTGAGTGGTTACCGTCCAACCCGTGGCGGCTGCGTCCGGGGCCGTCGATCGTCGCCTTCGTCGAGCGGCCGGCCGATTTCAGCACCGCGGTCACCGACCTGTGGTTGCCGGTCGAGCCGGCTTGACACCGATGAGTCCGGGCCTCCCGCGTGGTTGCTGCCCCGGGTCGAGGCGAGCGGCGGCCGGGTGCTCGGCCCGACCGGCGACATGCCGTGGGGTCAGTGGGTCGCCCACGTCCACGACCCCGACGGCAACCTGGTCAACCTCACCGCGACGCTTGCGTGAGCCCGATCGGTGCCGCAGGGACACCCCTGGCGAGTGGCGTAGGTGGCCCGGTAGTCGGCGGCGAAGCGGCTCGGGTCGAGGTAGCCCCAGCGGCGGCCGTGACCGTGGCGCCCTCGGTGGGGTCGGCGGCCAGCAGGTTGTGGTGGGCGCGGTCGAGGCGGGCCGGCGCAGGTAGGCCATCGGCGTGGTGTCAAGGTGGCGGCGGAACGCGGCCTGCAGCGCGCGCGAGGTGATCCGGGCCGCCTCGGCTATCCACATCGCGCCGTTTCGGCCCGGAAACGGAAGTGACTGTGCCGGCGCGTCAGCGCGCCGGGGCCGGATGTTTCTCCCAGGCGTCGCGCAGGGTGGTCGCCCGCAGTCCCGCGTTGATGCCCAGCCAGCGGATCGGCTCGGGTTCCCAGCGCCGGGAGCGGTGGCCCACCCAGGGCAGCCCGGTCCGTTCGGTCTCGTGCCCGGCGATCAGGTCGGCCAGGGTGCGCCCGGCCAGGTTGGCCGCGGCCACGCCGTCCCCGACGTAGCCACCGGCCCAGGCCACGCCGTCGCGCAGTCCGACGCTGGGCATCCAGTCGCGCGGGATGCCCAGCGGGCCGCCCCACCGGTACGCGATCCCGGGCCGGATCCGGAACATGTCGGCCAGGGTCTCCCGCAGGCTGTCGAAGACCGCCGGCACCTGGTCGTACGAGGGTTCGATGCGCGACCCGAAGTGGTAGGGCGCGCCGCGGCCACCGAACGCGAGCCGGTCGTCCGCCGTCCGCTGGCCGTAGATGATCATGTGCCGTTCGTCGGTGAAGGTCTCGCGCCGGGCCAGGCCGATCCGCTCCCAGTCGGAAGCGGGCAGCGGCTCGGTCGCGATCATCAGCGAGTAGACCGGGGCCAGCGCGCGCCGATGCCCGGACAGCTGGGCCGTGTAGCCCTCGAGCGCCCGCACCACCGTCCCCGCCGTGACAGTGCCGTGGTCGGTCACCACCGAGCCGCGCGACAGTGACAACACGCGTGTGCCCTCATAGACCGCGACGCCGCGCTGCAATACCGCATCAAGAAGGCCGCGCACGAGCCGCGCCGGATGCAAGGCGGCGCAGTCCGGGCTGTAGACCCCGCCCAGCACGTCGGTAGCGTTGCAGATGGCGGCCGCGGCGGAGCGGGACAGGAAGCCGGGGGAGCGCCGAGCCCGCCGCAGCTGCGCGGGGGACCGGGCCAGCGAGATCGTCCCGCCTTTGGCGTAGTCGCAGTCGATGCCCACCCGTCCGACCTCGTCGACGGCGTCCGCCAGTGCGGCATGCATCGCCCGCGCTCGATCGGCGCCGTACCGGCGCGCGAGTTTGGCCTCGCTCACCGGGAACAGCCCCGAGGCCCACCCGCCGTTGCGGCCCGACGCGCCGAACCCGCAGTACGACGCCTCCAGCACCGCGATCGACAGTGAGGGCGCGAGCTGCGACAGGTAGTAGGCCGTCCACAGTCCGGTGTAGCCGCCCCCGGCGATCGCCACGTCGTACGACCGGTCGCCCGGCAGCGGCGGCCGCGGCACGATCGGGTCGAGCGTGCTCAGCCAGAAGGACGGGATCATCGAGTTCCCCACGCGTACGTCTGTTTGGCCAGCTTGAGATACATGAAGGTCTCGCAGGCGATGACGCCCTGGACCGACCGGACCTTCTCGTTGAGCAGGTCGAGCAGGTGCTCGTCGTCGGTGCAGACCAGCTCGACCAGCAGGTCGAAGCCGCCGGCGCAGATCACCACGTAGTCGACTTCGGGGATCGCGGCGATCTCGTCGGCGATGGCGCGCAGGTCGCCGTTCACCTTGAGGCCGACCATCGCCTGCCGCGCGAAGCCGAGCGTGAGCGGGTCGGTCACCGCCACGATCTGCATCAGGTCGCCGTCGAGCAGGCGCTGCACCCGCTGCCGGACCGCCGCCTCGGAGAGGCCGATCGTCTTCGCCAGTGTCGCGTAGGACATCCGCCCGTCGCGCTGCAGGTGCTCGATGATCTGCTTGTTGATGTCGTCGAGTGCCACGTCCGCCGTCACGCCGCGATTCTTCCCGCCGGGCAGGTCGACGGCAATCGAATCACTCGTCCGGTTTGCGGCCGTCGATGGAATCCGCACCGGAACGTCCCCCTCACTGTCTGCCATCACCTGCGTTTATCGCAGAGTTGATCGCTCTTGACAAGTTTTTCAGTGGCGTCAAGGCTCGTGGCGCACGGTTTCAGTGCCGGAACCCCTCGGAACGAAAGGTCCACCCCCATGCGCATCCTCGCCGTCGGAGCGGGCGGTGTCGGATCCGCCGCCGCGCTGATCGCGGCCCGCCGCGACTTCTTCGACCTGTTCGTCGTGGCCGACTACGATCTCGGCCGCGCTGAGAAGGCGGCCGGCTTGACGAACGACGCCCGATTCGTCCCCGCGAAGATCGACGCGTCCAGTGCGGAAGCGGTCGCCGCACTCTGCCGCGAACACGAGATCACCCACGTCTTCAACGCCGTCGACCCGCGCTTCGTCATGCCGGTCTTCGACGGTGCCGCGGCCGCCGGGGCGCACTACCTCGACATGGCGATGTCGCTGTCGAAACCGCACCCCGTTTCCCCGTACGAGCAAACCGGGGTGAAACTGGGTGACGACCAGTTCGCGGCGGCCGGATCATGGGCGGCCGCGAACCGGTTGGCGCTGGTCGGCATCGGAGTGGAGCCCGGCCTGTCGGACATCTTCGCGAAGTACGCCGCCGAGCACCTGTTCACCGAGATCGACGAGATCGGTGTGCGGGACGGGGCGAACCTGGTCGTCGAGGGTTACGACTTCGCACCGTCGTTCTCGGTGTGGACGACCATCGAGGAGTGCCTGAACCCGCCGGTCATCTACGAGCGCGACCGCGGCTGGTACACGACCGAGCCGTTCGCCGAGCCCGAAGTGTTCGACTTCCCCGGCGGCATCGGGCCGGTCGAGTGCGTGCACGTCGAGCACGAGGAGGTGCTGCTGATCCCGCGCTGGGTCGAGGCCCGCAAGGTCACCTTCAAGTACGGGCTGGGCACCGAGTTCATCGATGTGCTCAAGACGCTGCGCAAGCTGGGTCTGGACAAGACGGATCCGGTACGGGTCAAGGGTGTCGACGTCTCCCCGCGGGACGTCGTCGCGGCCGCGCTGCCCGACCCGGCCTCGCTGGGCGACCGGATGACGGGCAAGACCTGCGCCGGTACGTGGGTGACGGGCACCGGCAAGGACGGCCGGCCGCGCGAGGTGTACCTGTATCACCTGGTCGACAACGAGTGGTCGATGCGCGAGTACGGCGCCCAGGCCGTCGTGTGGCAGACCGCGGTCAACCCGGTCGTCGCCCTCGAACTGCTCGCCGACGGCACGTGGACCGGCGTGGGCGTCCTGGGCCCGGAGGCCTTCGACCCCGTGCCCTTTTTGGACAAGCTGGTCGAGTACGGCTCGCCCTGGGACCTGCAGGAGCGATAGGGGAAGCGGGGCCGCCCGCCAGCGGCCCCACGCCTGTCTACAGAGCGTGCATCACGTGCTTGATGCGGGTGTAGTCCTCCAGGCCGTACACGGAGAGGTCCTTGCCGTGGCCGGAGTGCTTGAAGCCGCCGTGCGGCATCTCGGCCACCAGCGGGATGTGGCAGTTGACCCACACGCAGCCGAAGTCGAGGCGCTGGGTCATCCGCATCGCGCGGGCGTGGTCCTTGGTCCAGACCGACGAGGCCAGGCCGTACTCGACGCCGTTGGCCCAGGCCACCGCCTCGTCCTCGTCGCTGAACTGCTGGACCGTGATGACCGGCCCGAAGATCTCGTCCTGCACCGCCTCGTCCGTCTGCTTGAGACCGGAGACGACCGTGGGCGCGTAGTAGAAGCCGCGGTCACCCACCCGCACACCGCCCGCGTCGAGCGCCGCGTGGTCGGGCAGCCGGTCGACGAAACCGGAGACCCGCTCGAACTGGCGGCTGTTGTTGAGCGGGCCGAACAGCACGTCCTCGTCGTCGGCGGCGCCGGTCTTGGTGTTCTTGGCCTGCTCGGCCAGCGCGGCCACGAAGTCGCTGTAGACCCGGGGCGAGGCCAGCACGCGGGTGGCCGCGGTGCAGTCCTGGCCGGCGTTGAAGTAGCCGCCCACGGCGATCGCCTCGGCCGCGGCCGCGATGTCGGCGTCGTCGAAGACCACGACCGGGGCCTTGCCGCCCAGCTCCAGGTGGGTGCGCTTGAGGTCGGCGGAGGCGGCCGACGCGACCTCCATGCCCGCCCGGACCGAGCCGGTGATCGACACCATCTGCGGCGTCTTGTGGGTGACCAGCGCGCGGCCGGTGTCGCGGTCGCCGACGACGACGTTGAGCACGCCCGGCGGCAGGAACTCGGCGGCGATCTCGGCCAGCATGACCGTGGTGACGGGGGTGGTGTCGGACGGCTTGAGCACGACCGTGTTGCCGGCCGCGATCGCCGGCGCGAGCTTCCACACAGCCATCATCAGCGGGTAGTTCCACGGCGTGACCTGCGCGCACACGCCGACCGGCTCGCGCCGCACGTAGCTCTCGAAGCCCTGCAGGTATTGCCCGGCCGAACGGCCCTCGAGCAGCCGGGCGGCGCCCGCGAAGAACCGGATCTGGTCGACCGCCGGGGGCAGCTCCTCGCTCGCGGTCAGGCCCAGCGGCTTGCCCGTGTTCTGCGACTCCGCCTTGACCAGCTCGCCGGCCCGCGCCTCGATGGCGTCGGCGAACTTGAGCAGGGCCTGCTGCCGCTCGCTGGGGGTGGTGTTGCGCCACTTCTCGAACGCGGCCGAGGCGGCGCCCATCGCCTTGTCGACGTCGGCCTCGCCGGACACCGGGGCCGACGCGAACACCTCGCCGGTGGCCGGGTCGATCAGGTCCTCGTAGCGGCCGTCGGCGGGCGCGGCCGACTCGCCACCGATGAAGTTGTGCAGCACGGTCTTCGCGGTCACGCGGTCTCCAGACGCAGGATCTCACTGTTTGGCTGCCATCCTGCCACTGATTCCGTAGCAGGCAAGAGTTCGGCCTCAGCTCCGGCGGCACCCGGCCGAACCGGAGAAAGTGGGGCCGACAGCGGGCGCGACCGGTGCGGACGGCCGGCTGACCGACGCCGCCCGGCTGCAGCGGCTGCGCGGCACCGGCATGCTCGACGGCCGCACCTATCCCTCGCTCGACCGTCTGGCCCGGGCCGCCGCCCATCAGCTGCGCGCGCCGCGGGCGCTGGTGTCGCTGGTCGGTTCGGAGCGGCGCCGCGTCGTGGGGCATTCGGGTCCGCCGCCCGAGCGCACCTTCTGCCCGATCGTGGTGGACACCGACGCGCCCCTGATGATCAGTGACGCCCGCGCCGACGACCGGGTCAGCGGGCATCCGGCGCTGGAGGACGGCGTCGTCGCGTACGCGGGCTTCCCGATCCGCAGTCCCGACGGTTACCCGCTGGGCGCGTTCGGCGTGCTGGACGACCGGCCCCGCGACTGGGAACCCCGCGAGCTGCTGCTGATCGAGGACCTGGCGGGCGCGGCCGAGACCGAGATCGCCTTGCGGGCCCGGGAACGCGCACTGGCGCTGACCGCGGACCGGCTGCGCGGGATGCTGGCCAACGCCCCCGACGCGCACGTGGCGATCGACGCGTACGGGGTGGTGACCGGCTGGAACTCCGCCGCCGAGCAGCTGTTCGGATACCCCGGGAGCCAGGCCGTGGGGCGCCCGGTGGCCGACCTCATCATCCCGGAGCGGTTCGCGGCGGCCCACGCGGCGGGCCTGGCCCGGATGCACAGCGGCGGCTCCTCCACGATCATGGGCCGGCGCTTCGAGCTGGTCGCCCGCAACCGCGCCGGCGCCGAGTTCGGCGTCGAGATGAGCCTGATGCAGATCCACGGCGGCTTCCACGCGTTCCTGCACGACATCACCGACCGGCAGGCCGAGCGCCGTCAGCTCGAACACGAGCGGGCATTCCTGCAGGCCCTGCTGGACAGCCTGGACACCGGGGTCGGCGCGTGCGACGAGGACGGCCGGCTGACCCTGTTCAACCAGGCGCTGCGCGACATCCACCGGCGCGGGGTGAGCGAGGACCTGCCCGCCGAGGACTGGTCCCGCGCCTACGACATGTACGGGCCGGACGGGCGCACGCCGTTGCGCACCGACGAGATCCCGCTGATCAAGGCGCACGCGGGGGAGCGGGTGGACGGGGCCGAGATGGTGATCGCGCCGCCGGGCGGGCCGGCTCGCCGTTTCCACGCCAACGCGCGCCCGCTGGAGACCCCGGACGGCCGCCGGCTGGGCGCCGTGGTGGCCATGCACGACATCACCGAGCAGCGCCGCCTGGAGACGTTCCGCGAGCTGCGGCTGGCCGTCGCGCGCGGGCTGGCCGACTCGCACAGCGCGGGCGAGGCCGCCGACCGTACGGTGGCCGCGGTCGGCGCCGGGCTGGGCTGGGCCCTGGGCGAGTTCTGGCAGGCCGACGACCTGTCCGGCACGATCGTGCGGGTCGGCAACTGGGCCGCGCCCGGCCACGGCGTCAAGGACCGGCCCCCGCTGGTGCGGCGCGGCGTCGGGATCGCCGGGCGGGTCTGGGAGAGCGGCGGCGAGCTGTGGATCCCCGAGGTGCTCGACGACCCCCGGACGGTGCTCAAAGCGGCCCAGGTGCGGGCGGCCGGGCTGCACAGTGCGATCGGCGTGCCCGTGCGGTCGGACCAGAGGATTCTCGGCGTGCTGCTGTTCTTCACGGCCGTGCCGCTGGAACCCGACCCGGAGATCCTCGACCTGCTCGACGGCGTGTGCGCGCACCTGGGCCGGCACATGGAACGCCGCCGGGCCGAGGAGCTGGCCCTGAGCCTGGCCGCCACCCAGGCCCGGCTGGCCGCCAACCGCGAGGAGATGGTCGGCATGGTCAGCCACGAGCTGCGCAACCCGCTCGGGGCGATCCGCAGCTACAGCGAGACCCTGCTCGACGACCCCCACCTCAGCGACGAGCAGCGGCACCTGGCCGAGGTGATCGACCGGCGCTCGGCGCACATGCAGCACCTCGTGGACGACCTGCTCGACCTGGCCCGGCTCGAGGCGGGCCAGCTGCACATCGACCCGCAGCCGATCTCCGCGGCCCGGCTGGTGCGCGAGGCGGTGCAGGCGCAGCAGCCCGCGGCCGCCGCCAAAGGTCTGACGCTGACGATGGAGGTGCCGCGCCACCTGCCCGTGCACGCCGACCCCGTACGGCTGCGGCAGGTCCTCGACAACCTGGTGACCAACGCGGTCAAGTACACGCCCGGCGGCGGCACGGTCGCGGTCACCGCGCACCTGACCGCGGGCGAGGAGGGCGACGCGGTCATCGAGGTCGCCGACACCGGCATCGGGGTGCCCCCCGACGAGTACGACCGCCTGTTCGACCGCTTCTTCCGGGCCAGCAACGCCGTGCGCAACGGCACCAAGGGCACCGGGCTCGGCCTGGCCATCACCAAGGCCATCGTCGACGCCCACGGGGGCTCAGTGTCGGCCGCTCCCGTCCCCGCCGGCGGGAGCGTCTTCGCCGTCACCCTGCCCGTCGCCGCCGACTGACTTCTTGGTGGCGGCGCCGAAAGAGATCGCGAATGCCGTCCCGATCGAGATCCCGAAGATCAGCCCCACGATCGCCCCGTCGAACATGAGCAGGCCGATCGCGCAGCCGACGGCCAAACCGGCGCCCCAGGCCCAAGCCGGGATACCCCACATGTCACTCCACTACCCGGGAGCACCGCGGGATAAGCGTTTCGCGACGAACAGGGTCGTCCGGCGGCAATGATCGTTAAGAGTTCCGACATCACATGAGGGGGACAGGAACATGCGGGCGCTGGTGCGGGTCGTCATCGCTGGGGCGGTCGTGGCCGCCGGACTCGCGACGGGCGGGCCCGCGAACGCGGCGGTGACGTACGACCCGGAGACCAAGAAGGGCTACGTCGCGAAGACCGACCTGCTCAAGGCCTTCGGCTGGACCGAGGCGACGCTCAACGCCAAGGCGGCCGGGATCGTCTTCAACCACGACTTCTGGACCGACGACACCTACACGGTGACCTGCGGCAAACGGACGTTCGCGCTGGTGCACCACCGCGAGTTCGGCCGCTACGAGCTGTTCGACGCGGCGATCACCGGCAAACGGGCCCGCGGCGCCCAGGGGTACGCGGCCACGGTGACCGGCTTCTGGGTGACCGGCCCCCGCTTCGGCATCTCGGGCACCACCGTGGGCCCCGCGCCCGGTCAGCCGTGCCCCGACGACGCCAAGAGCAAGGTCACGAAGGCCAAGCTCACGGCGACGTCGAAGGGCTGGGCGCTGCAGGTCAGCTCGGGCGAGCTGAGCCGCCGGCTGCGAACCGGTTCGGCGCCGGCCTAGCGGAACTGCGGGACCAGCTCCTCGGCCAGGCGCAGCAGCGGGGCGTGGTCGTAGGCGACCCGCGGGACGTAGAAGATCACATAGTCCGCGCCCGCCTCGGCCACCCGCTCGACCCGGGCGATCGTGTCGGCCGTGGACTCGGTCAGGTCCAGCTCGATGGTCGTCGACTTGGTGATCGCGGCGTAGTCGCGGCCCAGGCGGTCGCAGTGCTCGCGGAGCACGCCCAGCTTGTGCCGCACGACCTCGGGGTCGCCGCCGCCCACGTTGCAGCCGTCGGCGTACTGCGCGACCAGCTTCAGCGTCACCTTCTCGCCGCCCCCGCCGAGCCAGAAGTCGGGCTTGCGCCGCGGCTGGTTGATCGGCTCGTCGATCGAGTAGTGCTTGCCCCGGAACGCGGGCCGGTCCTCGGTCCACATCTTGTGCACGATCTCGACGGCCTCACGGAACTCGCTCATCCGCTGCGGCACGTCCTTCCACTCGTAGCCGTAGGCCTTCCACTCGTGCTCGTACCAGCCGGCGCCCAGCCCGGCGATCAGCCGGCCGTGCGACGCCACGTCGACCGTGGACGCGATCTTGGCGTACAGGGAAGGCTGGCGGTAGCCGTTGCAGCCGACCATCTGACCGATGCGGACCCGGCTGGTGTCGCGGGCCAGTGTCGACGTGGCCGTCCAGCACTCGAAGACGCTGTTCAGCGTGGGTTCGGGCACCGTGTGGAAGTGGTCGTAGAGCCAGATCGCGTCCCACGGGCCGGCGTCGGCGACCCGGGCCACCTCGGTCATCGCCTCGTACTGCTCGACCGGGTCGGCGATCTCGACCAGGTCCATCTTCCAGCCCTGCGGCACGAACACCCCGAAACGTACGCTCATGGCCTCAACCTAATCGACGCTTGGCAAACTTCGCCCACAGGTCCAGAGTGTCGGGAGATCGCGCAGCACGGGGGAAGCAGGATCGGATGTACTACATAGCTCTGGGCGCCGTCCGCCGGCGTTCCGGGCCGGCATCGCTGTTGGCCCTGCTCGCCGCGCTGCTGGCGACCGGGGCGAGCTGCGCTGCGTGGTACGGGCTGAGCGTCGCCTCGCAATCGGCGGGGGCGGAGGCCACCCGGTCGCCGGTCGCGGAGCGGATCATCGAGGTGCGGCAGGCCGGGGAGAGCAGCGACGACCCGCGCGGCGCCCTCGACACGTTCGCCACGACCGTACGGGGTCTGCTGCCCGTGCCGTCGGGAACGCCGGTGCTCGGCGTGGTGGCCGAGGCGACGTACGTCTACCCGGGCCGGGGCGGGGCGTCGACCGGGCTGCCGGTCGCGTACCGGGACGGGTTCTGCGAGCACGTGCGGCTGACCGGCGCGTGCCCGGCCACCGCGAACGAGGCCGTGATCAGCGCCGACACCGCGCGCCGGCTCAAGCTCAGGACCGGCGACACGTTCCGGGTGCGCGCGGCCACCTCGCGGTCGATCCCGATCGCGTACCGGGTGACCGGCGTCTACGAGCACGCCGAGCCGGGCAGCGCGTACTGGAGCAGCAAGCTCTTCCGGGCCCAGGGCTCCCTCGACCCGCTGTTCACGTCGCTCGACTCGTTCCGTGACCCGTTGCTGGTGCGCCAGACGTACGTGTGGGATCTCGACGTGCCGCTGCCCCTGCTGCGCGGCGACGGCGCGTACGACCTGAACGGTCTGGTCAACGAGGCCGCGCCGAGCTTCGCGGCGGCCCGGCTGCAACTGTCCGCGCCGACCGGCAAGCTGGTCGACCGGGTCCGCGAGGAGCGGCTGGAGGTGGCCGGGGGAGTCGCCGTCGGGATGGGGCAGCTGGCCCTGCTCGGCTGGTTCGCGATCGCGCTGGCGGGCCGCTACACGGGCCGCGAGCGCCGCGAGGACGCCGGGCTGCTCAAGCTGCGCGGCAGCACCTCCCGCGGCATTCTGCGCCTCGCGCTGGGCCAGCATCTGCTGCCGCTGGCCGCGGGTGGGCTGGCCGGGTGGGTGGCCGGCTTCCTTCTCGCCTGGCCCCTGGCGGGCGCGCTCCCGGTGACCGTCGAGCTGTGGGCGGCCCTGCTGCTCTCGTTCGGCCTGGTGGTCGTCACCCTGGGGATCGCCCTGCTCGTGCTGCTGGCGGTGGACGCGCTGCAGCAACGGGCCCCCGTCGCGGCGCTGTTGCGGCGGGTGCCGTCGGCGCGGCGGGACTGGCGTTCCGGCGTGGTCGACCTGGCCCTGGTCGCGCTGGCCGCGGGGGCCGTCTACCAGGCCCGTACGAGCGGCAGCGGTCTCGGCCTCGTCGCGCCCGCGCTGGTCGCGCTGGCCGTGGGGTTGCTGCTGGCCCGGTTGCTGCGGTCGCTGGCCGACCGGGTGGGCGCGGCGGCGCTGCGGGCGGGCCGGATCCGGCTCGGGCTCACCGCCGTCCGGGTGTCCCGCCAGCCCGGCACCGACCGCGTGTTCGCCCTGATCGTGGTCTCGGTCGCGATGATGGCGCTGACGCTGGGCACGTTCGCGGGCCTGCGCACCGAGCAGGCCGACCGCGCCCGCGTCGAGCTGGGCGCGCCCCGGGTGCTCACGGTCTCCGCCGCCACCCGGACAGAGCTGCTGTACGCCGTGCGCCGCGCCGACCCCGAGGGCCGGTACGCCATGGCCGCCGTCGTCGACACCACGGGCACTCCGCCCGTGCTGGCCGTGGACAGCGCCCGCCTGGGCGCCGTGGCCACCTGGCGTCCCGAGTACGGCCCGGTCACGGCGCTGACCACCACTCCCGTTCCCACGGCGCTGCCCCTGATCACCGGCGACCGGCTCACCGTGGCCGTGACCAGCCGCCGCACCACCACGACCCTGCTCGGCGCGACCCTGCAGCACGAGGGCACCGGCGAGCCGGTACGGGTCGAGTTCAGGGGCATCCGCGCCGGAGCGGGCACGGCCTCGGCCGCGGTGCCGCGCTGCGCCACGGCCCCCGGGTGCCGGCTCGTCGGCTGGGAGCTCTACACGCCCGAAGGCTCGGACGACGGCTCGGTCACCATCCGCCTGCTCGACCAGCAGAACCCGCGGGCCACCGTGCTCACCGCCGCCCAGCTGGCCGACGTGCGGAACTGGCGCGGCGATTTCAGCACCCCGGCCGTGCACATCACCGCGGCCGGCGGCGGCCTCACCCTGCAGACCGTTCCGGCCGGCTCGATCAAGGTCGCGGCGGCCGATGCGCCGCTGCCGCTGCCGCTCGTCATGGCCGGACCGCCCCCGAGCAGCTGGGTCTTCGAGGACTCGGCGGTGGGCCGGTTCGGCGATCCGGCCACCCCGGTCCGGGTCGCCGCCGCCGCGACCGTGCTGCCGGTGCTCGGTCCGCAGGGTGTGCTGACCGACCTGGACGCGGCCCGGCGTGTGGCCGGCGACAGCGACCAGGGCGGCACGCTGCAGGTCTGGCTCACCGCCGACGCCCCCGAGTCCGTGGTCGACGCCATCGGCCTGCCCGTGCTGGCCGATCGCACGGCCGGCGCCCGGGCTCGCGACCTGGCCGCGGACGCCTCGGTCGTCACCGCGCCGTTCGGACTGTTCACGGCGGTCGTGGCCGCGCTGGTCGCGGCGGGTCTGCTCGCGCTGGCCGCCGCCGTGGACCGGGAGGCACAGCTCGAGAACCTGCGCGCGCTGCGGGCGCAGGGCCTGACCCGGCGTGTCGCGCTCGGCACGACGTACGCGGGGGCGGGCTCGCTGGCCCTGGCCGGGCTGCTCGGCGGGCTGACGGCGGCACTGGCCGCGCGTCCGATCGCCGCCGTCACCGTGCCCGGCTTCCCGGACGGCTGGCGGGTCGTCCCGCCGCCGGACGCGCTCGGCCCGGCCGCGCTGGCCGCGGCGGCCGTGGCCGGCCTGATCGTCCTGGGCGCGACGGCCTGGCTGTCGGTCCGCCGGCTGCGGGCGGAGCTCTCATGATCGCCCTGGTGCTGACCATGGTCTGGGCCCGCCGCGGGCAGGCCGCCGTGGTGGCGTTGCTGGCCATGCTCGGCGTCGCGGCCGCGGTCGCCGCCCCGGCCTACCTGCGCGCGGCCGACCGGGCCGTGGCCGCGGGCCAGGTCGAGACGGCGGACCCGGACGAGCTGACCATCGCCGTGCGCGCCTTCCAGCTCGACCAGCGCCAGGCCAAGCCCGAAGCCGACCCGGCCGGCCCCGACCTGGAACAGAGCGGCTCGGCGGTGCTCGGCATGCCGGGCTACGACTACGTGTACTCGGTGGACTATCCGTCCATCGGCATCGAACCCTCGGTCGCCTACCCGACCCGGTTCGCCTACCGCCAGGGCGTGTGCGATCACGTGGTCATCACCGCCGGCCGGTGCCTGATCGGCGAGGCCGACGTGATCCTGCCCGAGGCGACCGGCGCGCGGCTGAAACTGGCCCCGGGCGACTCCGTCGAGTTGAGGGCCGCGAAACGGATCGCGCCGCGCGGGCAACCGTCGTTCTTCGCGCCCGACGGCGATCCGAAACGCTTCCTGATCGCCGGGCTCTACACGGTGCCCGACCAGCAGAACATCTTCTGGGGCGAGCACAACTATTTCGCGCCCCCGTCCGGCCTGCCCCCGGGGGCCAACCAGCCCGTCTTCGTCACGTCGGCCACGGTGCAGACCATGGACAAGGGCGCCGTCGAGGCCGGTCTCGACGCGTTCCCCCGCCCCGGTGCGCTCGAGGTCGACAACCTTCCCGCCGTACGGGAGGGCTTGTCCGCCGTCCAAGCCGGCGCGACCTCCCTGGGCGCCGGCATCGAGCTCCGCAGCGAGCTGCCCGCGCTGCTCGACCGGATCGACTCCGGACGCGAGGCGGGCCACCGCATCGTGCCCGTGCTGGCCGTCGCGCTCGTCCTGCTGGCCTGCCTCACGATCTTCCTGGCCGTGGGCTACGGCACCGAGGGGCGGCGGCCCGAACTGGCCGTGGTCGCCCTGCGCGGCGCCCGCTGGGGGCAGCGCTGGTGGCTGGCGACCGGCGAGAACGTGGTGTCGGTTCTGCTCGGTGCCGTCCTGGGCTGCCTGGCCGGGCAACTGCTGGTCAACGCGTTCAGCGCCTACCGCTTCCCCGGCGTCGGGGCCGACCCCGGCCTCGGCTCGCTGCGCTGGGCCCCCTTGGCCGCGGGCGCCGCCCTGCTCACGGCCGTGCTGGCCGAGCGCCGGCAGATCGCCACCCCGGTGGCCGAGCTGCTGCGCCGCGCGCCCGCCGTGCCGAACAGTGCCCGCGCGATCGCCGTCGAGGCCGTCGTCGTGCTCCTGGCCGCAGTCGCGGTGCTGCAGCTCAGCACGGAACTACGCGGCGTCGGCACCGCAGCGGCCGCCCTCGTGCTGGTGGCCGGTTCGCTGGTCGCCGCGCGGCTGCTGGTGCCGCTGGCCACGCTGCTGGGCCGCCGGGCGCTGCGGCGCGGCCGGCTCGGCGTGGCCCTGGCCGGCCTGCAGATCTCCCGCCGGCCCGGCGCGGTCCGGCTCTTCGCGCTGATCACAGCAGCGGTCGCCGTCGTCGGCTACGCCGCCGCGGCGGTTGACGTGGCGGCCCGGGGCCGGGCCGCCGAGTCGGTGATCGGCACCGGCGCGGCCCGGGTGCTCGAAGTCGGCCCCACCGGCCGGCAGAACCTGCTGGCCGCGGTGCGCGCCGTCGACCCGGCGGGCACGTTCGCGATGGCCGCGATGAGGATGCCCGAAGACGGGGGCGCCCCGGCGGCGGTGGCCGTCGACACCTCCCGGCTGGCGGCGGTGGCGGCGTGGCCGGCCGGCGCCCCCGCGGCCGGCGAGGTCGCGGCGGCCCTGCGCGGCGCGGGCGGCCCACGGGTCGAGGTGCACGGCGCGAAGGTCGCGTTCGACATCACGGCAACGGGTTTCCCGGACGGAAAGGCGGTCGGGGTCAGCGTGGTGCTGTCACCCCGCACCGGGGGCAACGACGAGATCATCGAGCTCGGCGTCCTGCGGCCCGGCCGCGACACGTACGGGCAGACCGTGCCCGCCTGCGCCCAGGGCTGCACGCTGAACTCGCTGCGCGTCTACGGCGGCCAGAACACCCTCGACGTGGCCGGCCAGATCACCGTGCACGGGCTCAGCGGCGGCGATCCCGGCGACGGCGTGCCGTCCGGCGTGCTCACCGACCCGGCCCGCTGGCGCACCACCGAAGGCGGCCGGCTCGGCCCCGCCGGCCCCGACGGCCTGCACATCGAGGTGACCTCGCTCAACGGCCTGCCCGCGGGCCTGTTCGTGCTGCCCGCCACGGCCCCCTTCCCGCTCCCGGTGGCCACTTCCGGAATCGTCGCCCTGCCCACGGTCACAGGCCTGGACGCCCGCCCGGTGCCGGTCACCGTGACGACGAAACTGCCGGCCGTGCCCGGTGCCGGCTCCCCGGCCGTGCTGACCGACCTCGACAACGCCGACCACGTCGCCACCGACGGCGCCGCAGTGGGCGGCGGCCTGGTCTGGCTCAACGACAAGGCCCCCGCCGACGTCGCCGCCCAACTGGCCGCCCACGGCCTGACGATCACCGCCGACACCCGCGCGGCCCAGATCCGCGCCCGCCTCGACACCCAGGGCCCCGCCATCGCCCTGTGGTTCTACGTCATCGTCGCGGCCCTGGCCACCGCCCTGGCCGCGGGCGCCCTGACCCTGGCCGCCTCCGTCGACCGCGACCGCCGCGTCGAAGACATGTCGGCGTTGCGCACGCAGGGCCTGACCCGCCAGGCCCTGCGCCAGGCCACCCTGTGGACCTATCCCGTGCTGATAGTCGTCGCCTTGCTGGCCGGGGTGGGTGTCTCGATGCTGGGCTGGTGGCTGACCGGCTGGGCCTTGCCCCTGGCCGGCCTCACCCCACCGGCCATCCCCCTGGCCGGCTGGCCCCGGCCCCTGACCGTCGCCTTCACCGCCACGGCGGCTCTGCTCCTGCTGGCCGGCGTGGCCGTCCTGACCGGCCGCCGCACCCTGCGCCGTATCCGCTGACCGCCTTCCCGGCCGTCTCGAGGTCACCGGGGGCGGGAGCGGCCGCATGGCGTGGGCCGGCCAACGGCGGATGAGTGGCCGTCCCCGATCTTCTGAGCCGCCGCCGGTGTTCCCTGCCGGCCGAAGCGCCACGGCACCGGCACCAGGCGTCCGGGAAGTCCACCTCGCCAGTTGGTCCTGGTGGCACGAGGCGCTCGGGGCCGAGCCGATCGAGCGGCCCAGCGGTCAGGCCGTGCGCGGCCGCCCCGGTCATGGACGCGGCCGTCAAGACCCGATCGATGCCGGCCGCTCCGGCGTCTCGCGCGGCGGCGCCCGGCTGCCTGCTCGAACCCGCCCCTTGGGCGACCGGTCCTTCGTGCTGCGGTAGGGCCACGCAGCCTGGTGAAGACCTTGGCCGCCGCCGGGCCTCAGCCCGGGGCGCCGGCCCCCGGCCGGGCCCTGCACGGCCGCTTCGCCGACGAGCCGGGCGTCGGACCCGGTCAGGATCTGCGCAGCGCGTTCGCGAGTCCCCGCTCGTGCCCGCGCAGCTCCCGCCGGGCCCGCCGCTGTTCACCGGCCGCACCGACGAGTCGTATCGGCTGGCCGCCTCTCGCAACGCCGGGAGCAGCCCGCTGGTGGTCGCGCCGGACGGCCCGGCAGCTTGGGCAAATAGGCCCTGGCCTGCGTCGACACCGTCGCGTCCCGGCTTCTCCGGCGGCCGGCTCTATCGGGACCTGCACGGCAAGCAACCCGCCGCGGCCGTTCGCGCCCTCCTGGACGGGGAGGGCCTGCGCCCACCCCGGCCCGCGAGCACATCGGACGCGCAGGTGGGCCTGTACCGCAGCCTGACTGCGGATATTGTTCGCCCGCCGTCTGGCGGTGAGCCCGTGGGCGGCGGGCCGGCCGACGAGATCATCGAACTGTGCGGCCGTTCACCGCCCGGCGGCCTCATGGAGCAGGGGTGGGGGAACCGGCCCGGATGGCTTCGGCCACCACGTGGGCGGTGACCTGGCGCAGGTGCTCGACGTCGACCTCGGCGTCCAGCTCGCCCGTGGCCAGGGCCACCACCGCGTCGCCGTCGTAGCTGGTGTGAACCGGGTCGAGGGCGCGCGCGAACCCGGTGTGGGCGCTCCGGGCGAGCAGGTGGCAGTCCTTCTTGCCCAGCTTGGCGTCGGTCAGCACCACCCCGATGGTGGTGTTGGCCGACGGGAACGGCGGCGGCGCGGGGGTGATGTCGGCCGGTGGGTTCTCGCCGGCGCGGACCACGTCGCCCCAGGCGTTCACCGCGATCACCGCCGCGATCGATGCCGGGCCGGCCCGTCCGCGGGCCACGCCGAGACCGCTCGGGACGAGTTCGCCTCGCCACTTCCCGGTCGCCGCGCCCGTGCCCGCGCCCACCCGGCCCGCCGCGAACGGCGCACCCGCCAGGGCCGATTCGGCGGCCGCGCGCCCGGCTTCGGCGTACGGCGGGGGGTCGGCCACGGCCGCGTCGAACAGGGACAGGCCCACGACGATCGGCACGAGGCCGGCCGGGGTGGGCAGGCCGAGCCCACGTTCGCGCAGCAGCCGCATCACACCGTCGCCGGCGGCCAGTCCGAACGCGGAGCCGCCGGAGAGCACCACGGCATCGACGCGGTCGACCAGCCGTACGGGATCAAGCAACTCGAACTCCCGCGAGGCCGGCGCACCGCCGCGCACCTCGCCCGAACCGACGGTGCCGGGCGGCGGCAGGATCACGGTGACTCCGGTGCCGTCGCCCGTCCAGTGGCCGGCCCACGCCGACAGAAGCTGGGGTTCGCCCATCCACTAATGATCCACCGTCTGGGCGGGAGCCTCGAAGGGTACGGCTGCCGGCGTCGATCGAGCATCGCGCGTCGTGCGGTTGGCGCGCTCGTCGCAGAACATAATCCTGTGATGCTTCTGACTCCCGGGGATCGTTGCGGTCGGTGGAGCGTTATTGTTTGCGCGAGCAAATACTTCGTCTCCGAGGGAACAACATGAGTGAGCTCAACCTGCTGGTCGTCATCGGCAGCACCCGCCCGGGCCGGATCGGGCCCACGGTCGCCGAGTGGTTCGTCGACGCGGCCAAGGCGCACGGCGGCTTCCAGGTCTCCGTGGCCGACCTCGCCGAGGAAGATCTGCCCCTGTTCGACGAGCCTCACCACCCCCGGATGCGCAACTACCAGAACGACCACACGAAGCGCTGGAGCGAGAAGGTCGACGCGGCCGACGCCATCGTCTTCGTGATCCCGGAATACAACTACGGCCTGGGTGCGGCCTTCAAGAACGCCCTGGACTACCTGCACCACGAGTGGAACTACAAGCCGGCCAGCGTCGTCAGCTACGGCGGCGTCTCAGCGGGCACGCGCTCGGCCATGGCGCTGACCGGTGCCGCGTACGCGCTGCGTCTTTTCCTCGTGCCGGCCGCGGTGAACATCCCGTTCGTGCACAGTCTCGTGCACGACGGCCAGTTCCAGCCGAACGACGTCACCACGGCCGCCGCCACCACCATGCTGGACGAACTGGCCCGGGTGGCCCCGGTGATGCGCCCGCTGCGAAACGCCTGACCGATCATCCGATCGGGGGACGCCTGGCCTTCGAGGCTCGGGGTAAACACGGGCGCGTGGAATACATTGCCGCTCGTGAACCCGGGGAGGTGCTCGTGGCCCTCGCCGACGGAACCACCTCGGTGCTCGCGGGCGGTCAGAGCCTCGTCCCCGACATGGTCGACGGCCGGGTCCGGCCCCGCCGCCTGGTCGACATCAACCAGGTCAAGGAGTTCGACCGGCTGACCCAGGTGGACGGCACGCTGCGGATCGGCCCGCTCGTCCGGCACCGCACGTTCGAGTCGGACCGGGTCGGCGGCGGGCTCGGCCTGCTGCTGCGCACAGTCGTGGGCTACATCGGACACCCGCCCGTCCGGGCCCGCGGCACCGTGCTGGGCAGCCTGACCTACGCCCACCCGGCCGCCGAATGGCCGGCTGTGGCGACGATCCTCGGTGCGCGATTCGAGCTGGCCGGCCCGGACGGGCGGCGCAGCGTGCTCGCCGAGCATTTCTACACGGGCCCCTTCGAGACCGTACGACGCCCCGAGGAACTGCTGGTCGAGGTGAGCCTGCCTGTGCTGCCCGCGGGCACCGGCGCCGGGTTCGCCGAGCAGCGGCCGGGCGACGCCCGCTATGCCGAGTCCGCCGCCATGGCCGCCGTGACCGTGCTCGACGGACGCGTCACCGGGGCCCTGATCGGCTTGGTCAACGCGGGCCCGTGCCCGGTCCGCGCCCGCACCGCCGAGCAACTGCTGGTCGGCACCGGCTTCTGCGACGCCGACGTCAAGGCGGCGGCCGAGGCGGCCGCCACCGAGGACGCCACCCTGCGCCACCACCCCGCCGCCGACTGGCCGCGTCACCGGCGCAACCTGGAACGCCTGACCCGCCGCGCCCTGACCCAGGCCCGCGAAACGCTCACCTGACCTGGTCGGCCCGGCGGCCCAGCGGACGGACCGGTGCGCCTGATTACCTCGGAGGTAATCGACCCGGGCGAGCGTTCACCCCACGATCGGGAGATGACTGCTTATGCGATGGCGCATCTGCGCACCACGTCCAGCCACGGCGACGTGTTCGAGTACATCGAGCGCATCCAGGACACCATGGACCCGTACGGGGGAAGGTTCGTCGTGCACGGGCCCGAGGTGGAGGTCCTGGAGGGGGAGTGGCCGGGCACCCTCGTGATTCTCGAGTTTCCTGACCTCGAGGCGGCCCGCGACTGGTATGCGTCGCCCGCCTATCAGGAGATTCTGCCGTTGCGGACGCGGCACATCGAGGGGGACACGCTGATCTTCGAGGGTGTCGGCCGGGGTTATGACGCTCGGGTCACCGCGGCCGCCCTTCGGGCTGCGGCGGGGGTTAGAGTGCCTCGATAGACATCGATGTCTTTCGATCAGGGGGTCCCGCCGTGAGATGGAAGCTCGCCGCCGCCACCGCCGTGTTGTTCACCGCCGGCCTGATCGGGGTGCCGGCCGCGGCCCAAGCCGGTCCGCTCGTGTCCGCCCGGCCCAGCCCGCAGGAGGTGGGCCGCGCGCTCGCCACGCTCGCGCGGGTCAGTGACGGGCGGGTGCGGCTCGGGATCATCGGGCGCAGCAACGAGGGACGGCCGCTGCGGCTGGCCAGCGTGGGCCACGGCCGGACGCGGCTGCTCTTCGTGACGCAGCAGCACGGTGACGAGCCGCTGGGGACACCGGCCGCCGTACGGGCCCTGCGGGAACTGGGGGTGGGCAACAGCGCCTGGCACAAGTGGCTGCGCAGCCGGGTGACGGTCGACGTCGTGGTGCAGGCCAACCCGGACGGGGCCGTGCGTAACCAGCGCTACAACCACGACCCGGGCGCGGCGGGGGAGTACTCCGAGCCGGGCGTGGGCTACGACATCAACCGGTTCCACAATCCGCTGACGCCGATCGAGGACAACCCGGTGCCGGAGTCGCGGGCCGTGCTGCGCTACTGGCACAAGACCCACCCGCGGGTGGTCGTCGACTATCACATGCAGGGGCGTTACCGGCAGCCCGACGGGCGGGAGACGACCGCGTCCATCCTGTGGCCGACCAGCCCGCTGGTGCAGGGCAAGCCGCTGGACGCCGCGCGGCGGGTCGCGGTGTTCACCTACGACGCGATGACGGAGCGGGCCGGCGCCGACGTCACGCGGTACCCGGGCGGTGACTACGAGGGCATCGCGCGCAACGCGTACGGGATCCTGGGCAGTGCCTCACTGCTGGCCGAGCTGTCCGACCTCCCCGCCGACCAGGTCGAGTTCCAGATCAATTCCGCGTACGTGTCGATGGTGTCCACGGTTACGGCGGCCGCCGACGGGTCGTTGTGGCGGGTGGATCCGGCGCGGGCCGACACCGTTCCGGCGCGGGGTCCGTCGCTGCCGGGGGCGATCTCGACTCTGTCCCGGGCCGACGCCGCCTGACCGGATCACCGTGGCCGGGGCCGGGGGCGCTAAGGTCTCGGCATGGGGCGTGGCGCGAACCTCGGTCTCGAGCTGAGGGGCGCGCTGCGGGCCTTCGGGTTTCCGCCGGTGTCCAAGGCGCGCTCCGACGGCCTGCTCGCGGTCGGAGGCGACCTCGGGCCCGAGCGGCTGCTGGTGGCCTACGCGAACGGAATCTTCCCCTGGCCCACGACCGGCTCCAAGGTGCTGCCGTGGTTCTGCCCCAGCCCGCGCACGGTGCTGGTGCCCGGGCAGATCACGGTGGGCCGCAGTGTGCGCCGGGTGGTGCGCCGCAGGCCGTACACGCTGACCTTCGACCGTGCGTTCCCCGAGGTGATCGAGGCCTGTTCGGTGGTGCCGCGCGCCGACGACGGCACGTGGATCACACCGGCCATGGTGCAGGGCTACATCCGGCTGCACGAACTCGGGTTCGCGCACTCGGTCGAGGCGTGGGACGGTGACGAGCTGGTCGGTGGCCTCTACGGGGTGTCGCTGGGCGCGGCCTTCTTCGGCGAGTCGATGTTCCGCCGGGCCTCGGACGCCTCCAAGGTGGCACTGATCGAGTTGCTCGACCAGTTGCATGCCTGGGACTTCCGGTTCGTCGACTGCCAGATGATGACCCCGCACGTGCGCCGCCTGGGCGCGCAGGAGTGGGAGATGGACCGCTTCCAGCTGGAGCTGGGCCGGGCACTGGAGCGGGAGACCAGGCGTGGGCCGTGGTCTCCCGCCGCAGCGGACTAGATCGTCGCCGGGAAGCGCGGCCACACGCGGTGCTGAGCCAGCAGCGGCTGCAGCTCGGTAAGCGCCGCCGAACCGGAGTCGGCGCTGATCACACCGGGGGTGCCGGCGATGCCGGCCGCGGCCAGCACGTCCACGCCGCCACCCCAGGCCGCGATCGCCTTGGCGTGCCGCCAGGCCTCCTCGACCAGCAGCAGCACCCGCGGGTCGATCGTGACCGGGGCGCCGGCGCCGGCCTTGGCGTCGCGGGCCGGGATCGCGTCGGGCGCGGGGGCCGGGGCGCCGGCCAGCAGGATCGCGTCGAACTCGATCGAGCGGGCGGTGGCGAAGGTGCGCTGCACGGTCACGCCGGCGACCTCACCGCCGTGCGGGGCGATCACCAGCGGCACCATGCCCGCGTTGAAGATCGCCGTGCGGACCGCGGCCACCCCGTCCAGCCCGGCCGCCGGGTCCACCACGATGCCGATCAGCCGGCCGTCCGCGGGCCACTCGCCGCCGATCTGCGACAGCGCCGGGCTCGGCTCGACCGTTTCGAACGGGACCGTCGGCTCCGGCGCGGGCAGGCCCAGACCGGTCGCGACCTGCTCGCACAGCACCGGGTCGATGTTGGCCAGGCACTGCACCTGACGCTCCTTGATCGCCTGCTCGTAGCACTTGGCCAGCTCGAACGTGTACGCCCGGACGATGTGCTCCTTCTCGACCGGGGTCATGCTCTGCCAGAACTGGCGCACCTGGGTGTAGTGGTCGTCGAACGACACCGGGTTCGCGCGCACCTTGGTCGACTCGGCCACCCGTACGGGGACGTCCAGGAAACCGGTGTCGGTGGTGAACGGGTTGCCGCCGTCGAGCGAGTTCGGCCGGTACGGGGCCACACCGCCGTGCACCGCGTGCTGGTGCAGGCCGTCGCGCAGCATGTCGTTGACCGGCGCGTGCGGGCGGTTGATCGGGATCTGCATGAAGTTGGGGCCGCCCAGCCGGCTGAGCTGCGTGTCCACGTACGAGAAAAGGCGGCCCTGCAGCAGCGGGTCGTTGGTCACGTCGATGCCCGGCGGGAGGTGGCCCAGGTGGAAGGCGACCTGCTCGACCTCGGCGTGGAAGTTGGTCGGTACGCCGGTCAGCACCAGCTTGCCGACGGGCTGCACGGGCGCCAGCTCCTCCGGCACGATCTTGGTCGCGTCCAGCAGGTCGATGCCCGCGAACGTCTCCTCCTCGGTGTCCGGGAAGACCTGCAGGCCCAGCTCCCACTCGGGGAACGCGCCGGCCTCGATCGAGTCGTACAGGTCGCGGCGGTGGAAGTCGGGGTCGACGCCACCGGCGATCTGGGCCTCCTCCCAGTCCAGGGAGTGCACGCCCAGCTTGGGCTTCCAGTGGAACTTGGCCAGCACGGTCTCGCCGGCCTCGTTGACCAGCCGGAACGTGTGGACGCCGAAGCCCTCCATGTGCCGGTACGAGCGCGGGATGCCGCGGTCGGACATGTTCCACATGGTGTGGTGCTGGGCCTCGGTGTGCAGCGAGACGAAATCCCAGAACGTGTCGTGCGCGCTCTGCGCCTGCGGGATCTCGCGGTCCGGGTGCCACTTGGCCGCGTGGACGATGTCCGGGAACTTGATGGCGTCCTGGATGAAGAAGACCGGGATGTTGTTGCCGACCAGGTCGAACGTGCCCTCGTCGGTGTAGAACTTCGTGGCGAAACCGCGGGTGTCGCGCACGGTGTCGGCCGAGCCGCGCGAGCCGAGCACGGTCGAGAAACGGACGAAGACCTGAGTCTCCTTGCCCTTGGCCAGGAACCCGGCCTTGGTCAGCTCGGAGGCGGTGCCGTAGCCGGTGAACGTGCCGTGCGCCCCGGCGCCGCGGGCGTGCACGACCCGCTCCGGGATGCGCTCGTGGTCGAAGTGCGTGATCTTCTCGCGGAAGTGGTGATCCTGCAGCAGGACCGGTCCGCGCGGGCCGGCCTTGAGCGAGTGGTCGGTGTCGCGCAGCCGGGCCCCCTGCGAGGTGGTCAGGAATTCGCCCTGCTGCGACTTGCTGACCTTGGGGGCGCCGGTGGGGGCGCCGGTCGGCGTGACCGTCTCGGGGGCGTCCTGCTCGCTCTTGGGCGGCGGCGGACCCTGCGGCGAGGTCGGCTCGTCGACGGTGGGTGTCCCGCTGCCCGGCGAGCCCGGAATGCGGTCGCCCAGCGCCTCCGACACCTTCGCGGCGGCCGCCTCCACGACGTCCTTGACCTTCTTGGCGGGCTTACTAGCACTCATCGGTCGGCGCTCCTCCTGAGGTTCGTTGCTGCCGTGGCACGGCTACCCGGAGAAAATGCCCGCAAACTGGAACAGATCCGGAAAATTGTCCCCGTTGGCCTCCAGGGGCCAGCGGATGCCCGCGGGGGCCAGGGCTAAACGACCGACTCCACGCGAGGTGCCGCGGGCTGCCCCGAACGGCGATTCGCGCGAACAGCCGGATCAGGCCGGGGCGGGTCCGGTGGAGTCGCGGACTATCAGCGTGTGGCCGGTGGAGCGGCGGCGTGGACGGGCTGCCGGGGGGCGCAGGGCCAGCGCCAGGGCCATCTTGCCCATGTCGGTCATCGGCAGGCGGATCGTGGTCAGGCTGGGGGCCAGGTCGGCCGCTACCGAGACGTCGTCGAAGCCGACCACCGACATGCGCTCGGGCACCGGTACGCCGTGGGCGCGCAGGGTGGACAGGACGCCCATGGCCATGGCGTCGTTGAGGGCGATGATCGCCGTGGTGGCCGGGTGGTCGCGCAGGATCTGTTCGGTGGCGGCCACGCCGCCGTCGCGGGTGAAGTCGGTGTGCACGACGGGCAGGTCGGCCATCGACAGGCCCGCCTTGGTGATCGCCGCGGTCACGCCGGCCAGCCGGTCGACGACCGTGTTGAGGTCGGCTGTGCCGGAGGCGATGGCTATCCGGCGGTGGCCCAGTTCGAGCAGGTGCCGGGTGAGGGCTTCGCCGCCGGCTTCGTTGTCGGGCAGCACCGCGTCGACGCCGAGCGAGTGGCGGCCGATCACGGCGACCCGCCCGCCGCCCCGTACGTAGGCCGACAACTCGTCGCGAGCGGCCGCCTCGTGCCGGGTGTCGGCGAAACCGGAGCCGGCCACGATGATGATCCGGACCCGCTGGTTGATCAGGTGACGGATCTGGCGCAGTTCGTGTTCGGGGTCGCGACCGGAGTGGCAGATCTGCACGAGCAGGCCCTGCTCGTCGGCGACCCGGATGACCCCGCCCGCGATCTCGGAGAAGTACGGGTCGTCGACCTGGTGCACGACCAGTCCCACAGTGGAGCTGGCCCCGCCGGCCAGGGTGCGGGCATACGGGTTGGCCACGTAGCCCATCTCTTCCGAGATCTGCCGGATGCGGGCCGCGACCTCCTCGCTCACACCGTCGCGACCGGCCAGCGCGCGCGAGGCCGTGGCCAGCGAGACGCCGGCGCGTTCGGCGATGTCGACGAGGCGGAGCCTCACACCGGGCTTGGGCATGCGTCAACTCTCCATGAGCCGGAGACGGGCCGGGTCGGCGGGGCGGTGGGAGCACTGGACTGCAACAAAGTTTCCGGGGTGTTGCATGTGACCCATCGATCACTTTAGGCTACGTAAGCGCTTTCGCAAGCGCTTACGTCCCGGCAAAGGAGCTGTGCGGATGCGTTCACCCGCGAGACGTACCACTGGGGCCCTGGTGCTCAGCGCCGCCCTCACACTCGGCCTCGCCGCCTGTGGCGGGGGCGACGACGGCGGTGGGGGTGGCAGCGACGACCCGATCGTCGTGGGCATCTCCCTACCGCTGACCGGCGACTTCTCCGAGCCCGGGAAGGGTGTCCAGGAGGGGTACGAGGCCTGGGCCAAGATAACGAACGACAAGGGCGGCCTCCTCGGCGGCCGCAAGATCGAGCTGAAGATCCTGGACGACCAGTCCAACGCGGACCGGGTCGTCGCCGACTACGAGCAACTCATCGGCAGCGACCAGGTCGACCTGGTCGTCGGGCCGTTCTCGACCCGCCTGGTGGTGCCCTCGGCCCGGGTCGCGCAGGAGTACGGCATGCTCTTCGTCGAGCCCGCCGGCGCCGCCGCCGAGGTGTTCAACCAGGGCTTCAAGAACCTGTTCTACGCGGCCCCCGCGGTCGCCGACGACCACTACAACCACCTGGCCGAATACCTGCTGGCCCTGCCCGCGGGCGAGAAGCCCGAGACGGTCGCCTACGCGGCCATGGACGACCCCTTCGCGCAGGGCACGGCGTACGGGCTCAAGAAGAAGCTTGAGGCGGGCGGCGTCAAAACCGTGGTGGACGAGGTCTACCCGCCCAACACCACCGACTTCGGCAGCATCGCGGCCAAGATCGCCGCGGCCAAGCCGGACATGGTGGTCGGCGGCTCGCAGTACCAGGACGGCGTCAACCTGATCGTGGCCCTGCAGCAGCTCAACTATCAGCCCAAGCTGGCCGCGTTCTCCACCGCCCCGACGAACCCCGAGTTCGCCAAGGCGATCGGCAACAAGACCGAGGGCATCCTGTCGCCCACCGGTTACAGCCAGGACGCGCCGTACGAGAGCAACAAGGAGTTCGTCGAGAAGTTCACGGCCCAGTTCGGCCGGGCGCCCGAGGAGGACCAGGCCAACGGCTACACCACCGGTCAGGTCGTCGCGGCCGCGGTCGAGGCGGCCGGGTGCGCCGAGCAGGGCGACTGCCAGCAGAAGCTGATCGACTGGCTGCACAGCAACACGGTCGACACCGTGGTCGGCCCGCTCAAGTGGGACGCCACCGGCAAGCCGCAGGGCGCCCACATGATCCAGCAGTGGGTCGGCGACGACATCAAGATCGTCCTCCCGGCCGACGCCAAGGAGGCCGACCTGGTCTACCCGAAGCCGGCCTGGTGATCGTCTGATGCCGTCCGGTGGGCTGCTGTTCCAGAGCATCATCCTCGGTCTGCTCCTCGGCGGGCTGTACGCCCTGCTCGCCGCGGGGCTGACCCTCTACTTCGGCATCATGCGGGTGGTCATGATCGCCCACTCGGCGTTCCTCATCCTGGCCGCCTACCTGGCCTGGTGGACGAACGACCGGCTGGGCATCGACCCGCTGCTGTCCTTGGTGGTGACCGTGCCCCTGTTCTTCGGCGCGGGAGTGCTGCTGCAACGGGGACTGCTGTCGCGGCTGCGCCCGGCCACCCTCACGATGATGTCGGTGCTGATCACGTTCGCGATCGCGCTGATGATCGAAGGGTTGCTCGGGTACGCCTTCACCGGCACCCAGCGGCGCATCCAGCTCGGCTACGGCACCGCGAGCTTCGAGCTCTTCGGGGCCCGGGTCGCGGTGGTCAAGCTGATCGCGTTCGGCCTCGCCGCGGTCTCGCTGGCGGCGCTGTACACGCTGATGAAGCGCACCCAGTTCGGCTGGGCCCTGCGGGCCACGATCCAGCACCGGGACGCGGCCCGGCTGGTCGGCATCGACACCGAGCGAACGGCCGGGTTCGGCTTCGGGCTGGGGCTGGCCACCGCGGCGGTCGGCGGCACCGCGCTGTCACTCGACACCACCATCTACCCGTCCCTGCACTGGCACTGGATCGGCCCGCTGATGGCGATCATTGTGGTCGGCGGCCTGGGCAGCGTGCCCGGGGCCGCGGCCGCCGCGCTGCTGCTCGGCCTGGCCCAGAGCCTGCTGCAGATCCCGATGGGCGCCACCTGGGCCCAGACCGTGTTCTACGTGGCGCTCTTCGCCACGCTGGCCGTCCGGCCGCAAGGATTCTTCGGAGGCCGTCTTGCGCAACGGTTCTAAAAGCCTTCTCTCGTACGGTCTTCCGGCCCTCGTCCTCGTCGTGGCGATCGCGCTCTTCCCCAGCCTCGCGCCCAACCCGTACGTCCTGTCGTCCGGTGTGATCGTGCTGAACTGGGCGGTGCTGGCCACGGCGTGGAACTTCGTCGGCGGCTTCACCGGCTACATCTCGCTCGGGCACGGCGCCCTGGCCGGGCTCGGTGGTTACGCGACAGGTCTGCTCATCGTCAAGGCCGGCCTGCCCAGCTTCGTCGCGCTCGCCGTGGCCGCGCTGCTCGTGGCCGCGCTGGCCGTTCCCATCGGCTTCGCCGCCTTGCGCGTACGGGGGGCGTCGTTCGTCATCGTGTCGATCGCGCTGGTCCTGATCCTGCTGCTGGTCTTCCAGAGCTGGTCCTCGGTGACCGGCGGCTCGCGCGGCCTGGTCGTGCCGCGGCCGTTCCCGGGCATGTTGCGGCCCGATCATCACCGCGCGTTCTTCTTCCTGTACGGGGGACTGCTGCTGCTCGCGCTGGGCACGTGGTGGCTGCTCGACCGGTCCCGGTTCGGTATGGGGCTGAAAGCCGTCCGCGAGGACGAGGACAAGGCCGAAGCGCTCGGGACGCCCACGTTCGCCTACAAGCTGACCGTGTTCGTCGTCTCCGCGGCGTTCACCGCGCTGGCCGGTGGCCTGTACGCGCTCTGGTTCGGCGACCTCGACCCGGTGTTCCAGTTCAGCGTGCTCACGGGTTCGTACATCGTGCTCATGGCGCTGCTCGGCGGGGTGCGCAACCTGTACGGGCCGGTGCTGGGGGCGATCATCGTCGGCGTCGCGCTCGAATACTTCAAGGTCGAGTTCGGCAACACTCCGCTGCACCTGGTCACCACGGGCCTGCTGCTCGGCCTGGTCGTCATGTTCATGCCGGACGGCGTCATCCCGTCGCTGACCGCGCTGGTCAAGCGGCTGCGCAATCGCGAGGACAGTTCGATCCGTGAGGTGACCGCGGCCGACCTGGCCGAGCAGCGCCGCGAGCGAGAGGCGGCAAAATCGTGACGCTCAGAACTGTGGGACTGCGTAAGGCGTTCGGGGGAGTCGTCGCGATCGACGGGGCCGACGTCGAGTTCCGGCCGGGCGAAGTGAACGCGCTGATCGGGCCGAACGGCAGTGGCAAGACGACGTTCTTCAACTGTGTGACCGGCATGATCAAGCCGGATCTCGGTTCCGTCGTCCTCGGCGATCGGGACCTCACCGGGCGGGCGCCGCACGTCATCGCGCGGGCCGGCGTCGGGCGTACGTTCCAGCTCTGCCGCACCTTCCCGCGCATGACCGCGATCGAGAACGTGCTCGCGGCGGTCCGTCCGGGTGGCGTCCTGCACGGGCTGCGCAGTTCGCACCGGCGTGCCGAGATCGACCGCGCGCACCACTGGCTGACCCGGCTCGGCATCGAGCACCTCGCCGAGGCGGAAGCGCGCACCATGTCGTGGGGCCAGCAGAAACTGCTCGAACTGGCGGGCGTGCTGATGGCCGAGCCCACGACGATCCTGCTCGACGAGCCCGCGGGCGGCGTCAACCCGGCCCTGCTGGACCGGATCGGCACGCTCGTCCGGGAACTGAACGCCGAGGGCCGCACGTTCGTGATCGTCGAACACAACATGGACCTCGTGATGAGCATCAGCGATCACATCGTGGTGTTCGACCGGGGCCGCCCGATCGCCGCGGGACCGCCGGCCGAGATCCGCGCCGACGAACGAGTGCTGGGGGCCTACCTTGGTGTCTGAGATCGAACTGGTCGACGTCCAGGCCGGCTACGGACGGGCCGCGCCCGTGCTGCGCGGCTTCAGCGTCGCCGTCCCCGCGGGCAGCGTCGTCTGCCTGGTCGGCCCCAACGGCGCCGGCAAGTCCACCGTGCTCAAGGTCGCCTCCGGCCTGCTGGGGCCCCGCTCGGGCCAGGTGATTGTCGGCGGCAAGGACCTGACCGGCGCCGGCCCGCAGAAGATGCTCGCGGCAGGGGTCGCGCTGGTGCTGCAGGGCCACAGCGTGTTCCGTGAGATGACGGTCGAGGAGAACGTGCTGCTCGGCGGCTACACGGTCCGCGACCGTACGGAGAAAGCGAAACGCGCGAAATTCGTCAAGGACCTCTTCCCGGTGGTGGGGGAGCGGTGGAACTCGCTCGCCGGGCTGCTCTCGGGCGGGCAGCAGAAGCAGGTGGAATTCGCGCGCTCGCTCATGGTCGACCCCAAGGTCGTGCTGCTCGACGAGCCGTCCATGGGGCTCGACCCCAAGGCCACCAGCACCATCTTCGAACAGGTCGTGCGGATGCGCGACGCCGGGACAGCCGTGCTGCTGGTGGAGCAGAACGCCCGGCGCGCGCTGGAGACCGCCGACCTCGGGTGCGTGCTCGATCTCGGGCGCGTGCACATCTCCGGGCCGGCCCACGAGCTGCTGGCCGACCCGCAGCTCGGAGAGCTCTACCTCGGCGGCCGTCCCGCCGAGAAGCCGCCCGCTGTCTGAGGCGGCCCGTCACCTGTCACCTGTGCGATGAGAGGTGTTCCATGCGAAGAACCGGACGAGTTGTCGTGGTCGCCGCGGCTGTCCTCGCGGCCACCGCGGCCCCTGCGTCGGCCGGCGAGAACGGTCCGCGTGACGTCCATCCGTCCCTGCGGCCGAACCTGGTCGCCTACTACGACTTCGACCATCCGCTGCGCGGCGACCCCGCGCTCGAACAGGACCAGGGCCGATCCAGCACCGAGATCGAACTGGTCAACGGCGGGGCCGCCATGCGGGTCGCCGACCGTGCCTATCCCTCCGGTGGGCGCGTTCTGCAGACCAAGCAGGTGAATCCGGGCGTCACCGGCAACGACGACTGGAAAGCGGGCATCTATTCGGCGAGCGGAGTCCGTACGCTCCGGCCGTTCAGCGCCGTCGAAGGCGCCACCGTCATGGGCTGGTTCAAGCGCTCCATGGACGGCCCGGCCACCGGCTTCAACGCGATCGGACTCGCGGGCGTGCTCACCGGAGATTCCGACGGTCACGGCGTCCGGGCGCTGTTGGAACTCATCGACGTCAACGGTGAGCTCAAACTGGTCGCGCTCGGCCGGCGGATCGACGGCGGGAACTCGCAGACCTTCGCGGCCGGCGAGGACTGGAAGACGCTGCTGCCCAAGGACAAGTGGGTGCACCTGACCGCCACGTTCGACTTCGCCCGGGGCACGATGGCGCTCTACCGCAACGGCAAGCCGGTGCCCGGCTTCTACACCCGCACCGACGACCCCTGGCTGATCAACGGGCCCGGTCCGCACGTCACCAGCGCGACCGACCCGCGCGGCATCAAGATCGGCGGGAGCTTCCCGCAGAACACGCTCGAACGCAATCCGTGCGACTGCCGGATGGACGCGCTGATGTTCCTCGACCGCTCGCTCACGGCGCGCGAAGTCGCGAACCAGTTCCGCCTCTATTAGGAGCCCGCCATGCGCCGCATTCTTCTCGCTCTGGCACTGGTGTCCACATTGGTGGGTGCGCCCGCCTACGCCGCCGATCCGGGTCCCGTTCACGACCCGATCCCGACCGAGCCGGTCACCTCGAAGCTCGGCCTGGTGCTGACCGAATACGCCCAGTTCCCCGAGAGCGAGACCAACCCGCCGCTGATCGACCAGCGGCTCAACCGGGTGGCCCGGATCAACACCATCATGGAGCTGCCCGACGGATCCGGCCGCCGCGCGGTGCCCGACCTCAACGGCAACCTTTACCTCGTCAAGAACGGCGTGCCCAGCGTCTACCTCGACGTGGCGGCCACTTTCGCACCGCAGTTCTTCTCGGGCCGCGGGCTCGGGCAGGGCTTCGGCTACGTGGCGTTCCACCCCGACTTCAAGCGCAACGGCCTGTTCTACACGATCCACACCGAACAGGCGGCGGCGACGACGGCGGTGCCCGATTACGCCCAGGCCACCGTGCTGTACCACGGCGTCATCAACGAGTGGAAGGCCACCGACCCGGCCGCCGACACCTTCGCCGGCACGCACCGGGAGCTGCTGCGGATCGGCTTCGGCGGGCAGATCCACGGCATCCAGGAGATCAATTTCAACCCGACCGCGCGCAAGGGCAGCGCCGACTACGGGCAGCTCTACCTGGCCGTGGGCGACGGGGGGCTCGGCGTGAACAACGGCGACCCGCAGAACCTGGCCCTCCCGCACGGCAAGCTGCTGCGCATCGACCCGGCTCTTCGTAATGCGCCGAACGGCAAGTACGGGATCCCGCCGTCCAACCCCTTCGTCGGCGTGCCCGGTGCGGCCGGGGAGATCTACTCGTACGGGTATCGGGACCCGCACCGGTTCAGCTGGGACCGCGCGACCGGCCGGCTCTACCTGGGCCACATCGGCGAGCACGCCATCGAGGCCATCTACGAGGTGCGCGCCGGCGACAACATGGGCTGGAGCGAGCGCGAAGGTGCGTTCGTCTTCGACAAGACCCCGGCCACGGCCTGCGACCGGCTGTTCCCGCTGCCCGCCGACGACAGCGGCTACACCTACCCCGTCGCGGCGTACGACCACAACCCGGCGCCCGGCTGGAACTGCACCTCCGACGTCGGCGTGGCGGTGGCCGGCGGCTTCGTCTACCGCGGCCGGGACGTGCCCGCCCTGCGCGGCAAATACGTCTTCGGCGACCTCGTCGACGGGCGGGTGCTCTACACCGAGGCCTCGGAGATGCGCCGCGGCCGCGCCCCGGCCACGATCCACCGGCTCAACCTGTTCACCCCGGCCGGCACACCCGTACGGATGCAGGACCTCTCGGCACCCGGCGCGCCCGGCGACCCCAACCGGGTCGACCTGCGCTTCGGCACCGACGCCCGGGGTGAGCTCTACATCCTGGCCAAGGCCAATGGCAAGATCTGGAAGGTGACCGGAACCCGTACGTTCGCCGCCGCCTCCGCCGGGCACACCCGGATCGCCCCCGCGCCGAGCGCCGCCAACTGGGCGCCCGTCACGCCGGCGAAGTGGCAGTTCACCAACGGGCAGGTCATCCTGGCCGAGGCCGGCAGCGAACGGCCCGGCCCGCGGCGGCCCTTCGAGTACGCCGTGCTGAACGCGGGGCCGGTGTGGACGTCGGTCGACATCAGGGCCGAGGTGCGGCTGGACGAGCCGGTCACGCTGACCAACCGTGACGTGATCATCGTCTTCGGCTACCAGTCGGACACGCAGTTCTACTACGCGCACCTGTCGACGGACAACACGATCCTCCCGCACAACGGCATCTTCAAGGTCAACAACGCCGACCGTGAGCGGATCGACTACCAGTGGAACGGCCGCTCCCGCGGGGCCAACCCGGCGATCGTGGACGAGAAGTTCCATGACGTACGGGTGAAGCACCTGCCCGCGACCGGTGAGATCGCCGTCTACGTGGACGGCCGGAGCGATCCGCTGATGACCGCCCGCGACACGACCTTCACGTCGGGGCGGGTCGGGTTCGGCTCGTTCGACAACCGGGGCCGCCTGCGCGACCTGGTCGTGACGGGCACGCCCGCCGGCTGAGCGGTGACATGCGAGAGGGCCGGCGCTTCACGGCGCCGGCCCGCTCCCCGTCCCCGGTGCTGATCTCACCGTTTTGATCGCTTGTGCGGGGCGGCCGGTCAGGGAGTGAACTCCGTGCCGGCGGTGCCGTTCTGCGTGGTGTCGGTGCCGGTCAGGTCGACGCCGGTCACGTCGTCGCCGATGGCGGGGGTGTCGGCGGTCGCGGGCTCCGTGGCCGCCGGCTCCGTGGTGTCGGTCGGCTCGGTCGAGCCCGGCTCAGTGGTGGCGGCCGGCTCCGTAGTGGTCGGCTCGGTCGTCGGCTCCGTGGTGGCCGGCTCGGGTGTCGCGGTCGCGCCCGGCTCCGCGGTGGCGGTGGGTTCCGGGGTGGCGGTGGCGGTGGGTTCCGGGGTGGCGGTGGCGGTGGGTTCCGGGGTGGCGGTGGCGGCGGGCTCCGGGGTGGCGGTGGCCGCCGGAGTCGGGGTGGCGGTGGCCGCCGGCTCGGGCGTGGGCTGACCCGCGGGCTGGCCGTTGGGGCCGCCGGGCCAGGGCTGACCCAGCGGTCCGCCCGGGGCGGGCCAACCGGCCGGCAGGCCGGGCAGGCCCATCAGGTCGGGCAGCTTGATGTCGCCCAGGATGACCACGACGATCCGCGGCTCCCCACCCGGGCCGGGCACGTACGAGGTCATGGCGGTGGGCGCGTCCGGCTCGGCGGCGAGCGCCGACGTCGCGGGTCCGAACGCCAGCGCGACGCCGGCTGCCAGGCACACGCCGGCGGACAATTTCTTGCGCATCTCAATTCCCTCCGGGTCTTCGTCCAAGGTCCCGCACAGCTCAACACAGGAATGTGTGGCACACGGCCGGTTCCAGCTATTCCGGCGGCCCTTTCCGGCGGCCGGAAAAACAAAGAAAAAAGACGCGGTTGAGCCTGTTCGGACGGGGTATCCGGGGCACCTGGCCCGTTGTCGGCGGCTGAATTCGTACACCTGGCGGTAAAGGCGATGAAGCGCACGTTTCCGCGTACCCGGGGCCGGGTATCGCCTCCCGTCGAATCGGATGCGGAAGAGGGTCGCCATGGCCTGGATTGACGAAATGCGCGCACGGGCTCAGGCCCGGCTCGAACAGGCACGAAAGGGCGGATCGGGGATACCACCGTTCCCGGGCGACGCCGTCGCCGAAGGCGCCACCCCGGTGGTGATGGTCGACGCCTCGCCTCGCGACGAGGAGGGGCTGCCGCGGCCGGTGCGGGTGGCGGGCGCGTGGTCCTGGCGGATCCTGCTGTTCTGCGCCGTCGGCTGGGTCCTGCTGCGGGTCATCTCCCACCTCACCGTCGTGGTCATCCCGGTGCTGGTCGCCGTGCTGCTGGCGGCGATGTTCCAGCCCGTCGGGGCCTGGCTGCGCAAGCGCGGCATGGGCCGGTCCCTGTCGTCGGCGCTGGTGCTGCTGGCCGCGCTGATCATCGTGTTCGGTGGGCTCGGCCTGATCATCAACACGTTCATCTCGCAGGTCGGCGCGTTGAGCACGCAAGTCGGCGACGGCGTGCGCGAGGTGCAGGACTGGCTGGCCCGCGGGCCGCTGCACATCTCGCAGCAGCAGATCAACGACTACATCGACCAGGCTCAGCGCGCGCTCACCGAGAACCGGGGCGCGCTCACCTCGGGCGCGCTGACCACCGCGACCACCGTGGGCGAGGTCGGCACCGGGTTCTTCCTGACGCTGTTCACGCTCTTCTTCTTCCTGCGCGACGGCGACCAGATCTGGCGTTTCCTGTGCCGCCTGCTGCCGCAGGGCGCGCGGGTGCCGACCGCCCGGGCCGGCCACTACTCGTGGCACACCCTGGTGTCGTACGTGCACGCCACCGTCCTGGTCGCGTTCGTCGACGCCATCGGCATCGGGATCGGCCTGTTCGCGCTGGGTGTGCCGCTCGCGCTGCCGCTGGCCGCGCTGGTCTTCCTGGGTGCGTTCATCCCGGTGGTCGGTGCGACAGTCAGCGGCGCCGTCGCCGTGCTGGTCGCGCTGGTCACGGTGGGCCCGGTGAAGGCGCTGATCCTGCTCGGCGTCGTGATCGCCGTGCAGCAGCTCGAAGGTCACGTGCTGCAGCCGCTCATCATGGGCCGGGCCGTGGCGTTGCACCCGCTGGCCGTCATCCTGGCCATCGCCTCGGGCGTGGTGCTGGCGGGCATCGTCGGCGGCCTGATCGCCGTACCGCTGCTGGCCGTCGTCAACACCGCCGTGCGCTATCTGGTGCATCACCCCGACGGCGAGCCGACACCCGACCGTGAGCCGCCGGGAACCGAGGTGCCCGACGGCGATTCCACTCCGGAGGAGCCCAAACCGGGTCCGGACACGCCGCCACCGGCCCACACGTCCTTGGCTTGACGTCACGCCGGGCCGGACGCGGCCCGGCCCTGGGCGCTCACGTCTCCGACCTGATGTCGCGCTGAGCCCGATGCGGCCGCCTCGGGCGAGCAGGCTCGGAGCGGCCGCCCCGGGTGAACGCGCTCCGTGCGGCTGCCTGGGGTGAGCACGCTTGGTGTAGCTGCCTCGGGCGATCGCGCTCCGTGGGGCTGCCTCGGGTGAGCACGCGTGGTGCTGCTGCCTCGGGCGATCGCGCTCCGTACGGCTGCCTCAGGTGAGCAGGCTCGGTGCGGCTGCCTCGGGCGAACGCGCCGGGTGCGGCCCTCCCGCCGGGCGCACACGTCTCAGGCCTTGTGTCGCACTCGGCTCCGGCGTGACGTCGGGTTGTGGCGCCGCCGCCCGCCGCCCGCCGTCGCGTGAGGATGGCGGATGCTGGAGCTGCGTCTGCTCGGTGCCTTCGAGCTGCGCGCCGGTGCCGCTCATGTCCGTACGGGCTCAGGCCGTGCTCGCCGACCTGGCGTGCGCGGCGGGAGCCCGTACGGGAAGACGCAGTTGGCTTCCGCCTTGTGGCCCGGCTCGAACGAACGGCAGGCGCGCACGAACCTACGGCCATTTGTTGCACATTTTGCGCGCCTCGGTGCCGGGGCTGGACACACATCTGCGCACTTTGGACGGCGTGAAGGTGGACGTGGCCGCGCTCAGCAGCGGTGAAACCGTGCAAGAGTTGTGCGCCGCAGCCGACCTCTATCGCGGTGATCTGCTGGAGGGCCGGTACGACGACTGGGTGCTGCAGGCGCGCGACGAGTGCCGCCGCCGCATGGTGGCCCTGCTCGCGCGGCTGGTGCCGCTGCTCGACGGCGACGCGATCCGCTACGCCGAGCAATATCGCGCACTCGATCGGCTGGCCGAGGAGCCGTACCGGCAGTTGATCCGCCTCCACCACGCGACGGGTGATCGTGCGCGAGCCGTCCGGACCTTTCACGAATGCGCATCCGCCCTGCGCGACGAGCCGGGCGTCGGACCCAGGGTGAACGTCCATGACGATCAAGCGCGGGCGGCTCTGATCGACGACGGGCTGCCGCCTGTCCTGGCCGAACGCGATCGTGGCCATCTTCCGCTCGCAGCGCGCGGGCAGCATGGCCGGCACGACCGCTGACGTCTTGCGGCGGACCGGGCACGAACCGCGCACCTTCGCTCAGTTCGCGCGCGAGCATGCCGCGGTCTTCCGGGGTTGAATCCGCTCATCCGGATGCGCGCGCCGGCCCGCCCGGGCACGATGAATCCCGCGGGGTCCCGTCTGCCTTCACGCATGTCAATATTGAAGATCCGCGATTTCACCCCTAGGTTGCTTGTCAACGGGGATCGTCGGCCTGACCAGGGCTGTCCGTCCTCGCCGGATCACCAGCCGGATCGACGAGGAGGAACCTTGGACACGCAACCGCGCCGCTCATCGGTGAGCCGCAGGCGCATGCTGACCGTGGCGCTGGGAGGGGCGGCCACCGTCGCCCTGCCCGCGCCGGCCTGGGCCGCCACCGGCCGGCGCCCCGGCGCCGCGCTGCCGCCCACCCTGACCGGCCACGACATCGACGTGGCGAAGCGGGTGTCCGCGGAACGCGCCCTCGAGCACCTCAAAGTGCTGTCGATCGGCATCGGCCCGCGCATTGGCGGCACCCGGTCCGAGCGGGTCGCCGCCGGCTACCTCGCGGGCGTGCTCGACAGGCTCGGCTACGACGTCGAACTGCAGCCGTTCCCGGTCGCCGACAAGTTCCTGGCCCAGCTCGGCTCGCCCCGCGGCCTGCCCACCGACCTCAACTGGCAGTGCGGCGCGTCGCCCCACGCCGCCCTGGACACCAAGGTCCGCGGTGACGTGCTCGACGCCAAACTCGGCGGGGAGGCTGACTACCCGGCCGACGTACGGGGAAAGATCCTCCTGATCGACTACGTCGCCGGCACGCGCGAGGCAGTGGTCAACCTGGCCGTCGCCCGCAAAGCCGCCGCCGTCATCTTCCTGCCGGCCGACCTGGTCGAGCCGCGCCGCGCCTCCGCCTTCAGCCCGCAGCTGCCCGGCCTGGCCACGACCCCCGCGCCGATCCCGGTCGTCGGCGTCGCCCAGGCCCAGAAGCACCGCCTGCGCGCGCTGCTGGCCGCCCGCAAACTCTCGCTCACCCTCTCGACGACGGCGCACCGGGGCCTGACCTCGCACAACGTCCTGGCCAACCAGCCTCGCCGCTCCGCCACGGGCCCGGTCGTCATGGTCAGCGCCCACTACGACACGGTGATCGGCGCTCCCGGCGCCAACGACGACGGCTCCGGCACCGTGCTCACCCTCGAACTGGCCCGCGTGCTGCGCAAACTGCCGACCAACGCGCAGCTCCGCTTCGCCCTGTGGGGTTCGGAGGAGCAGGGCCTGATCGGTTCCCGCTACTACGTGGCCCAGTTGCCGCAGGCCGAACGCGACCGCATCCTCGCCGTCTACCAGAACGACATGGTCGCCACGAGCTGGGACCCGGCCACCCGCTACTGGCTGCTGTCGTTCGACGGGCTGGCCAACCGGGCCACCAACGAGGTCGCCGCGGCCGCCGCCCGGCTGGGCTACTCGTCCCGGATCAGCCCGGTCACGCTGCGCGGTTCCTCGGACCACCAGTCCTTCCAGGAGGTTGGAATCGCCTCAGCCAACTTCTCCTGGCGCGGCGAGGAATCGCCGGCTTTGCTCGAGCCGCCGTACCACAGCCCCGAGGACACGATCGCCAAGAACATCAGCCTCGAGCGACTGCAGGTCTCCCTCGAACTGATCGGGTCGGCCGCGTACACCACGGCCCGCTGACCGCCGCCCCCGGACGGATCGCCGCTTCGACGACCCGTCCGGGGGCTGGGTCATCGGCTCGGCGGCCCGCCCTGCGTCTTCGAACGGCTGGCGGTAGCCGCGCCGCCCCGGTTCCGCACCGCGAAGAAGGACAGCGGGGTCGTTCCGCCGACCAGGCCGCCCGGAACGACGGGCCTCTGTTCGTCCCTTGGCGCCGACGCTGCCGCCCGCAATCGAAGCAGGCGGCGCGCACAAGACGATCCCAACCCCCACAGCCTGCCTCCTAGGACGCTCCGGGCGACGTGGCAGGCGGTGAGGAGCGACGTGGTGCGGGCGCGTTGAGGGGGCGGCGTGGCGGGCTGGGTGAAGGGGACGTTGGGCGTGGTGAAGGGCGACGTGGCGGTTGCGTGAAGGGCGACGTTGTGGGTCGTGTGGGGGCGACGTGGCGGTTGCGTGAAGTGCCACGTTGCGGGCGGTGACGACGTTGGGTCGTGTTGGGGATGTGCCGGGCTGGGTGAAGCGCCACGTTGCGGGCGCGGTGACGACGTTGTGGCGGTGTAGGGGGCGCGTGCCGGGCTGGGTGAAGTGCTACGTCGCGGGGGAGGTGAAGTGCCACGTCGCCGGGGGAGGTGAAGTGCCACGTTGCGGGCGCGGTGAATGGCGACGTGCCGAGTGCGGTGAGCGGCGACGTGGCGGGCACGGTGAGGGGCGCCGTGGTGCGGGCGGGGTGAGGTGAGCGTCCCGCGTGCGAGTCAGGGCTTGCGGGCGACAGCCCCGTACTCGTCGGTTTCCCGCAACTCGTCCGCTCGGGCGTCCGGAGCGGGCCGCCAGCGGGCGCAGGGCACCAGGCCCGGCTCCAGGACCTCCAGGCCGGCCGTGAAACGGGCCAGCTCGTCCGGGTGGCGCAGGTGGTAGGAGAGCGGCGCGTTGGCGTTCCACACGTCGATGGCCTCGGTGAAGGCGGCGCCGTCGAGGACGTTGGTGCCGTCGGCCGTTATCAGGTAACTGCCCGACGGAAGGGCGGCCATCAGGGTGTGCGCGATCGCGGCGGCCTCGTGCAGGTCGGGGATGTGGCCGAGGACGTTCATCAGGATCAGGGCCACCGGGCGGGACAGGTCGAGGCCGGACGAGGCGATGACGGTGTCGGGGTCGCGCAGGTCGGCGTCGATGTAGACGGCCTCGCCGGTCAGCACCGTGTGGGCGTGGGCCAGCACCAGGGGGTCGTTGTCGACGTAGACGACCTGGGCGTCGGGGGCCACCGCGTGGGCGACCTGGTGGGTGTGTTCGGCCGAGGGTATGCCGGTGCCGACGTCCAGGAACTGGCGTACGCCCTCGTCGGCGGCCAAGTGGGTGACTGCTCTTTTGAGGAACGCGCGGGAGCTGCGGGCCACGACGACGATGTCGGGGTAGAGCTTGGCGAACTCGTCGCCCACCGAGCGGTCGGCGGGGAAGTTGTCGGTGCCGCCGAGCCAGTAGTTCCAGACCCGGGCGGAATGGGGGACGCCGGTATCGAGATCCGTCATCGTCTTAGTCTAGTGTGGACAAACGGTTTTGCCTGCAGGTGACAGGCTGCGGATGCGGCGGCGCGGGAGCGAAGGGCCGCCGGGGAGTGGACAGCCGCAGCGGAGGGAGCCCGCGTGACGATGAAGAGGTCAGCAGCGCGCTGACATGGGGTTCCTCTGGGCGGGGACCCACCGTCCGAGCGTCACTCGAACAGCGGGCGCAGGCAAAACTGGGCCGACAAACGCGCGGTGAGCCACGCCCGGAGCAGGCGTTCGCTGAGGTTCTTGAAAGGTACGGTCCGGTGCGACTCGCGCGACCCGGCCGCGTCGGGGGTGAGCGGCCGGGTCAGGTCGATGCGCGCCAGGTACGCGTGGACGTCCATGCCGGACAGGTCAGGCGCGCATCACTGTGGCGATGGGGATGCCGGCCGCGCGCAGGGCGGGCACGAAGCCGCCCAGTACGCCGGCGATGATGCCCGCGACGATGCCGGCCACCCCGGCCTCCCAGGGGAACTGGACGTCGCGCAGGATCGGCTGGGAGTCGCCGACCAGCATCGTCACCACTTTGAGGCCGGCCGCGCTGACCCCGATCGCCGCCGCGGCCGTGAGCAACCCGGTCAGTAACGTCTCGGCCAGCACGATTCCGGCCAGCAGCGTGCGAGGGGTGCCGACCGCGCGGCGCAGGGCGAATTCCTCGACCCGTTCGCCCACGGTGGCCAGGCCGACGTTGAGGATGCCGGCCACGCCGATCAGCAGCACCAGCCCAGCCATCGAGAAGAACACCAGCCGCATCAGGGTGAGTTGTTTCTCCTGCTCCTTGCGGGTTTCGATGGTCTGCACGTACGGCTCGACGCCGAGCGCTTTGAGTTTGGCCGAGACGACCGGTTCGACGGGGGATCCCTGGGTCATCAGCAGACGCATCTCGCCGCCGGTGCTGGGGTCGGCCATCCGCGAGGGCGGCAGCCAGGTCGTGAGCTCGTCCAGGCGTACGTAGGCCCGGGGTTGCACGTCGCCGTCGTCGACCACGCCGACGAACTGGGGCGTGACGTTGGCCGCGGCGCCGCCGACCCGCATCTCGGCCGGCACGTGGTATTGCTGGAACGCGTCGGCGGCGGGCTGGTTGAGCACGAGTTTGGGCGACATCGACGGCATCCGGGTGAAGTCGAGCCACTGCCCGGAGATCGTGCGGTAGGGACGGAATTTGCGGACGTCGCCGGAGAGCGCGGTCAGGCGCACCTCGACGGCCTGCCCCTTGACGCCGGGTGCGGGTTCGCAGCCCTGGTCGTTGCAGATCATGGCCGGGCCCCAGTCCTGGTCGAGCGGCGCGCCGCCCGGGTTGACCGGGAGCACGCCGGGTTCGCCGACGATGCCGCTGACGCCCAGCATGGCCACCGCGTCCTCGCGTCCGCGCACGCTGTCCGCGAGGATCTCGGTGGCTTCCGGCTGGATGGCCATGTCCATCACGCGGGTGCCGTCGTAGCCCTGCTGGATCTCGAGGTCGGCCAGCAGCGCGCGTTCGGCGATGCTCGCGCCGGCCTGCACGACCACGACCGCCAGCACGCCCAAAAACAGGCTGATCATGGAGAGCAGGGTGCGCAGTTTGCGGGCCCGGATGCCCTGGATACCGATGATCAGCGAGGACCGGAACCGGCCGGAGAGGCGCCTCATCGGGCCGTCACCCGCTCGGTCAGCACGCCGTCGACGAGGTCGTGGATGCGGCCCATGCGCGCCGCGTGGTCGCGGTCGTGGGTGACCAGGATCAGCCCGCAGCCCCGCTCGGTCGCGGCCAGCAGGGCGTCGATGACCAGCGTGCCGGTCTCGGTGTCGAGGGCGCCGGTGGGCTCGTCGGCCAGCAACACCTGGGGATCCCGGACGAGGGCCCGCGCGATCGCCACCCGCTGCTGCTCGCCACCCGACATCTTGGCCGGCCGGCTCTTGGCCAGGTGTGCGATGCCGACCTGGTCGAGCGCCTCCATGACCAGGGTCCGGCGTTGCCGGCGGGGCAGCCAGCCCTGGCCGTTGACCAGCGCCATGGCCACGTTCTGGGCCGCGGTCAGGTGTTTGAGCAGGAAGAACCGCTGGAACACGAACCCGAAGTGGGAGCTGCGCAGCTTGGCCGCGCGCCGTTCGGGCAGTCTGGCGATCTGCTGCCCGGCCAGCTGGTAGCTGCCCGAGTCGGGCCGGTCGAACAGGCCGATGACGCTGAGCAGGGTGCTCTTGCCGGAACCGGAGCGGCCCACGATGGCCACGCTCTGCCCGGCGTGGACGGTCAGGCCGACGCCGTCGAGGATGGTGCGCGGCTGTTCCTGACCTTTGAGCACCTTGGTGATGCCGTCGAGTTCGATCAGGGCGGTCATCCGTTGGGACCCTTGCCGCCGTCGGGGGCGGCGGGCAGGTCGGGGCCGGGCACGGCGATGGTTTCGTTGCCCTTCAGGCCCGACTTGATCTGCACGACCTTGCCGTCGGTCAGGCCGAGCACCACGTCGACCGTCTTGCGCTGCTGGTCGGCACCGACGATGTCGACCTTGCCCTTGCCCTGTACGCCGGCTACGGCCTCGACGGGCAGCACCATCACCTTGGCGGCCCGCTCGGTGATCACCTGCAGCGTCACCGTGGCCCCGTTGATCAGCTTGACGCCGGCGGGCGGGGTGCAGACCAGCCGCATGCCGGTGGCCTCGGAGCCATCGTTGCCGCCGCCCGTGTCGGCCGGCTGTTCCGGCTGCGCGACCGGGGGCGCGCCGGACGGGCCGGTGGTCGGCGCGGTGGTGGGTGGCGGCGGTTCGGGGATCGAGCCGGCCGGCAGGGCCGCGATCGTGCCCAGCGCCGTACAGGGGAAGGGGCCCGGTCCGTTCTTGATCTGGGCCCGCACGTCGGTGATGGCGCCGGAGATCCGGTAGGCCTGGGCGCTGTCGATCTCGGCGACGATGCCGTAACCGGAGTGCTTGGCCGAGATGATCGGCATGCCGGCCGTGACGTCGGACCGGTCGTCCATGAGCCGGCCGGCCAGGATCGAGCCCCGCGGGATGTTGATCCGCCGCGGGGCGCCGTCGTCGTCCCACACGGTGGCCACCCATTTCGGCCGTACGGCGGGGACCTTGCTCGGTGTCTTGTCGAGGAAGCGCAGCTCGCCGTCGGTCGGGGCGACGATGCCGAAGACCGGGTTGATGGTGACGGAGCCGGACAGGCTGATCTGGTTGCTCAGGTCCTGCCGGGTCGGTTTGACTGTGGTGAGAACCGTGCCGCGGGCCTCGAGGCCGGGCGTCGCGACGGATTCGCCGCCCGCGTCGCATCCGCAGAGCACCGCGGCGAGCATGGCCGCCGTCCCCACTCCGGTCACTCTGCGTGAGTCCACCTGTACCCCTTTGTCGGTCTTTGCCCGCCGGCCGGGAGATCGTTGTGCGACCCGGCCGGGCAGAGGTTACAAGGCGCGCGCAACCGTCGATGTCCCAAGGTTATGGTTGATCTTCGCGGCCGGTCGGACAGGGGAGCTGGGCGAGACATGGACCGGGCACTGCTGGCGGACTTCCTGCGGGCCCGCCGGGAAGCGCTGCAACCGGAGGACGTCGGGTTGCCGCGCGGGCCACGACGGCGTACGGGTGGGTTGCGGCGCGAGGAGGTCGCGGCGCTGGCCGGCATGTCGGCCGACTACTACGGGCGCATCGAGCAGCAGCGCGGTCCGGTGCCGTCGGAGCCGATGCTGGCCGCGCTGGCGCGGGCCCTGCAGCTCAACCTGAGCGAACGGGACCATCTGTTCGCCCTGGGCGGTCACTCGGCACCGCGGCGCGAGGCGGGCGAGGACAAGGTGAGCGACACCATGCGCCGGGTCGCCGAGCGGCTGGCCGACACGCCGGCGATCGTGTTGTCGCGGTTCGGCGAGGCCCTGTTGCAGACCGCGCCCGGGGTGGCCCTGCTCGGTGACTACATGCGGTTCACCGGCTGGTCGCGCTATCTGGTCTACCGCTGGTTCACCGACCCGGAGCAGCGTGCGCTCTTCCCGCCCGAGGACCACGAGGTGCGGGGCCGGGTCTTCACCTCGGAGATCCGTGCCGCCTACACGGCCGACCCCGGGGGCCGGGCCGGCGAGATCGTCACGGCGCTGCTGGCCGTGAGCCCCGCGTTCGCCGAGGTCTGGCGGCGGCACGAGGTCGACGTCACCCACCATCTGGAGCTCAAGCGCTACCGGCATCCGGTGCTGGGCGAGCTGGAGCTGTACGCCCAGCGGCTGATCGACCCCGACCACGGCCAGGAACTGCTGGTCTACTCCGCGAAGCCGGGCACCGAGAGCCACGCCAAGCTGGAGACGCTGAGCGGGCCCTGACCGGGACTACTTGTCCCTGGATAAACGCGTCCTTCTCCCGGGTTCCGGTCCCGGCCAGGCTGATCCGGTGACAGAACCGTTCCATCCGCCCGGGACGCCCGAGTACGCCGCCTTTCCGCTCGCGGCGACGGCGGGCCCGGCCGGGGTGTTCACCGCGCGGTCGGTCGGCGAGGTCGTGCGGGCCGTGGCCGCCGCGCGCCGGGCCGGACGGCCGTTGCGGCTGACCACCACCGGCCTGGCAATGGGCCGGACCGCCCCGCTGACCGGGTCCCTGCTGCTGCGCCCGCTGCTCGACGCCCCGATCCGGGTCGACCCCGAGGCCCGTACGGCGTGGGTGCCGGCCGGCCGGACGTGGAGCGACGTCCTGCCCGAGACGATCCCGTACGGGCTGACCGCTGTGCACGGCTCGTCGGCCACCGCCGGGGTGATCGGCTACCTGCTCGGCGGCGGGCTCAGCTTCTACGGACGCCGTTTCGGGCTCGCCGCCAACACGGTCCGCTCGTTGACCCTGGTGCTGGCCGACGGTTCGGTGGTCGAGGCGAGCGCCACGCACCGCCCGGATCTGCTGTGGGCGCTGCGCGGCGGGGGCGGCGGGTTCGGCGTCGTCGTGGCGGCCGAGATCGAGCTGGTGCCGATGCACAGCGTCGTCACCGGGACGTCGCTGTGGGACCCGGCCGACACGCCCCGGGTGGCCCCGCTCTGGCAGGCCTGGTCCCGGACGGCCCCGCGGGAGATCACCACCCGCCTCCGCCTGCTGCCGGTGCCGTCGGGCCGGCGTGTCCTGGCTCTGGACGGCGCCGTGGTCGCCCCGGCCGCAACGGACCGGGCAGCCGCACGGCGGATCGCGGACGAGATGCTGTCCGCGCTCGTCCCGCCGGTGGCCGGCACGTGGGCCGCGGTCCCACCGGAAACGCTGGTGCCGGCCGGCCCGGAGCCGCGGGCCGTGCGGTCGGACTCCGCCCTCGTCCGCGAGCTCGACGCGGACATCTGGGCCGAGCTGGTGGCGGCCGGACCGGGCCTGCTCACCCTGGAGCTGCGTCAGCTGGGCGGGGCGTTGGCCACCCCGGCCGTGAGCGGCGGCGCGCTCGACAGTCTCGCTGCGCCGCTGCTCTACTACGCGGCCGGGCCGGCGGGGCAGTTGCGGGCGGTGCGCGCGGCCCTCGCACCGTTCCTGACGGGCTACACGGCACCCACCTTCGTCGAGCACTTCGACCTGCCTCAGCGCACGCTGGACGACTACACCCGCGTCCGGGTCGAACGCATCCGCCACGACGCCGACCCGACCGGCCTGTTCGCCGGCGACATCGACGCGGTGCGCAAGTGATCGACGTAACGCCGCCGACACGCCGCCGCGACTCCACTGACACCGGCGCTGCCTAGAACTCCTTCATGGACGTACTCGCAGCTCTGGGAAGACGGACATTTCTGCGCGCGGCAGCGGCCGTCGGTGTGGGCGGAATGGCCGCCGCCGCACCGGCCGCCGCGGCGGTGGCCTCGGCCGGCGTTCTGCAGCCGGGCCGCGGCCCGATCCACGGCCGGCACTATCTGCGGTCGCGGCCCGACGAGGTGCGCTGGGGGTACGTGCCGGCGGTGGGCAGCGAACCGGTGCTGCGGATGCGGTCGGGCGAGACGGTCACCGTCGACACCGTCTCGCACGAGGGCATCCTGGAGGACCAGGGACGCGATCCGGTCGCCTGGTTCGCGAAGCACGGGGTGCCGCGCGGCGAGGTGCTGACCGATGCGATCGACATCGCCCGCACGTACGACCGGACACCGCGCTCGTTCGACGTCGACGGCCCGCACGTCGTGACCGGGCCGATCCATGTGGCCGGGGCCGAGCCGGGCGACGTGCTGAAGATCGAGGTGCTGTCGGCGCTGCCCCGGGTCCCGTACGGGGTCGTGTCGAGCCGGCACGGCAAGGGTGCGCTGCCCCGGCTGGCGGGCAACGCGGTTCCGGCCGGCATCACCGAGGACGAAATCATGCCGCCGGTTGCCACTGACGGCCGCACGACGGGGGATCCGCTGCGCTACGGCAATGTCTCGATCTTCACGCCCGTACGGTCGAGGCGCGGGCGGCTCAGCGGGGTGCTCGCACCCGCCGAGTTCCCGTTGTCGCCGTTCATGGGCATGATGGGTGTGGCTTTCGCCTCGGCCACCACGCTGACCGACCCGCTGCTCAACTCCATCCCGCCCACCCTGGGCGGCGGCAACATCGACATCAATCTGCTCGGCGTCGGTTCGACGTTCTACCTGCCCGTCTTCGCCGAGGGGGCGCTGTTCTACGCGGGCGACCCGCACATGGCGATGGGTAACGGCGAGGTGGCGCTGACCGCGATGGAGGGCTCGCTGCGGGCCACGTACCGGCTGACGGTGATCAAGCCGGGCCGGCGGGGCGCGCCCGCGGTTGCCTTCGGCTATCCGTTCGCCGAGACCGCCGAGGCATGGATCCCGATCGGGCTGTCCGACCCGGACGGCTCGCGCGGCGGTCAGGGCAACGATCTGGACGTGGCGATGCGGCGGGCCGTCGTCAACGCGCTCGACTTCCTGGAGGCTCACCTCGGGATGGAGCGGGCGGTGGCTTACGCGTATCTCTCGGCGGCCGCCAACTTCGAGGTGTCGCAGGTGGTGGATCGCACGGTCGGCGTGCACGGGGTGATTCGCAAGGCCGACTTCCCGCCCTCCCACGGGCGGGCGGGAAGCCCTGCCGGGAACTAGATCTTGCCGGTTCCGGCGCCGGCCGTGACCGTGGCCTTGACCGTGTTGTTGGCTTCCGGGGTGTAGGAGTAAGGGATGGCCGCGACCGAGGCGCCGTTGCGGACCTGCTCCGTACCGGAATTGACCTTGTAGTTGTTGAGGACCTTGAGGTTGCCCGGGTCGGAGTCGCCGGTCTGGGTGACCGTCGGGTTGGCCACGTTCTCGAAGTAGTTGCGCTCGACGAACACGCCCGCGTTCTCGGTGGACGCCACCCCGTACGAGCCGATGTTGCTGTAGTAGTTGTTGAGCACGTGCACCGGGTTGGCGAAGCGCACGCGCGGGTGCCGCTGGTTGGTGCCCTCGAACCAGTTGTGCACATAGGTCACGCGCAGGTGGCCGATGTCCTGCGAACCGTTGTCGTCGCTGTGGCCCAGCAGCATCGACTTGTCGTGGTTGTGCAGCCGGTTCCACGAGACCGTGATGAAGTCCGACCCGCGCTTGATGTCGATCAGGCCGTCGTAACCGCTGGCCAGGTCGTTGTGGTCGATCCAGACGTTGGTGGTGTTGGACTGCACGTTGATCGAGTCGTCACCGGCGTTGCGGAACACGAGGTTGCGGATGATCACGTTGCGGACGCCGGACAGGTTGAGCCCGCCGCCGGTGATGCCCGAGCCCGACCCGACGCCGATGACCGTCTTGTTCGACGCGACGTCGTACATGCCGGAGATCGAGATCAGACCACTGACCCGTACGGTCTGGGACGTGCTCGCGCTGAGCGCTGCCTTGAGCGCGGACGCGCTGGTGACGGTGACGACGGTGCTCGCCGAGCCGCCGGTGGTGCCGCCGTTGAGGCTCGCGTAGCCGACCGGGCTGTTCTCCGCGGCCGAGGCCTCGAGCTGGCCGGCGGTGAGCACGCCGCCGACCATGAGGACGCCGGCCGAGACGGCGGACACGATCGTCCTGCGTCGTGTTGTTGCGGACATGGTTCCTCCGTACGTGGGGGTGCGGCGCCACGTGTCGGTGGAGGCGCGTGGCGCCCTGGTGGCCGGGTAAGCGCTTACCCGAGCGCAACTCAGAGTGACATCTATGGACATCGATGTCACTAGGCCGCCCGATATGTCGCACCTGTGAAAACGGCCGGGGGATTTTTGCAACGCGCCTGTCACGATGCCGCCGCAGCCGGACATAGGAAGTCACGTGGGCATCGAGAACGAGGATCACTTCCGCCGGGTCTACCAGGACTCGTTCGAGCCGCTGCTGGCGTACGCGCTGCGGCGGGTCGAGCAGCCGGCCGACGCGGCGGACGTGGTCTCCGAGACCTTCCTGATCGCGTGGCGGCGCGGGGGGCGGCTTCCGGACTCCGACGAGGCGACGCTTTGGCTGTACGGCGTCGCCCGCCGGGTGCTGGCCAACCACCACCGCGGCGGGGTCCGGCGGGAACGGCTCGGTGAACGCCTGCGGCAGCGGTTGCGTGAGACCGCCGCCGTCGACCCCGGCCAGCAGGTGCCGGAACGGCTGTCGGTCCGCGCCATCCTCACGCGGATGACCGAGCCGGACCGCGAAATGCTCATGCTGACGTTCTGGGAGGGCCTGGAGCCGCGCGAGGCCGCGGTGGTCCTCGGCATCACCCCGACGGTCGCCCGGGCGCGGCTGTCCCGGGCCCGCGCCCGGTTCCGCGAACTGGTGGACCCGTCCGACACGGTGGTGGCCGCGCGCGGCCAGGAGGAGCAGCGATGAGCGGCGACAAGTACGACCAGATGCTGCGCGAGGCGGACCCGTACCGGCCCGGGCCGTTCATCGCGGCCGACCAGGAACTGCTCACGCAGATCATGGCCGAGCCGCGGCGTCAGCCCTTCTCCCGGCTGGCCGTGGTGGGCGTGGCGGCCGCGGTGATCATCGCCGCGGTGGGAGTGGTGGTCGTGCTCAACCGGACGTCGGCCGCGCCCACGCTGCCGGCCGCGCCGACCCCGTCCGCCGCCTCGCCGTCCCGGGCCGGGCCGCCGCCCGCGTCGGATTCACTGCTCGAGCCGCAGAAGGTGAAGAAGGCCGCCGAACAGGGCTCGCGCCTGGTCATCGGTGAGCCCGGCTGGAAGATCATCCACCTCGAGCCGTTCGCCGACGACGGCGGCGAGATGGCGTGGGAGAAGGGCGACCGCATGATCAATTCATCGTGGTACCCCGCGGCCGAGTACAACTCCCGGCGCCACGACAAGCAGAAGGGCGCCGAGAAGGTGAAACTCGGCGACTACACCGGCTGGATGATCACCGAGGGCGGGCAGTTCCGGGTGATGACCGAGCCGCAGCCGGGCGGCAAGATCATGGTCTCCTTCGACAGCGGCCCCGGCTTCACCAAGGCGAGGTTCCGCACGTTCCTCGCGGGGGTCAAGACGGTCGGTGTCGAGGCCTGGATCGCCGCGGCGACGGGCACCGTCTCGCGGCGGGGCGAAATGGGGGACCGGGCGTATCGCCTCTTCGCCCACGGTGGCCTGGGCCGGCCGCAGAGCTGGGAAGATTCCCAGCTGGACGACCTCCCGGTCGACGGCACCCTGTTCGACTTCGACACCGCCCTGGCGAAGCAGGCCGCGTGCGGCTTCATCACCGACTGGGAGCAGGCCAAGGCGCGCGGCAACGCCGCCCTGCTCGAAGCGGTGCGCGAAACGCTGCTGGCCAGCAAGAACTGGACGGTCCTGAAAGACCTGGAACAGCAGGGCTCGACGCTGCGCACGCCCGTCATCGAGATGACCACCCGCCTGGCGAGCGACCAGGCCACCCCGTCGGAGATCGAGGTCTACCGCCGGCAGTTCTGCCCCCGCTGACGCCGCCGGGACGGGCGCTGCCCACGACGAGGGCAGCGCCCGTCCCGGACGAAGCGGGTGCTTACTCGACGAGTTCGCCGTCGGTCTCCACGTCACCGGCCTCGCGGAGGTGGCGGTTGTGGCGCGGCTCCTGCTTGGTCTTCGCGTCGTTGAGCTTGCGGCGCAGGTCGTCGCGGACGTCGTTGAGCGCGGCGCGCAGGTCCTCCTCGGTCGATGTGGTGACGATCTTCTGCCGGCCGGCGATCCAGCACTCCAGCGTGACTTTCTGCCCGCGCGCCTCGCGGTCCTTGACCGAGACCTCGAGCTCGGTCGAGTCGGCGTGGAAGGCGGCCAGCCGGGCGTCGAGCGTGCCGAACTGCTCGGCGATCCAGTTGAGGTCGCCCTGCGAGAAGCCGGCTCCCGCGCGAAGGCACTCGCTGACGGTGGCCGGGTCAGTCACAGCACTCATCACATCTCCTCGAATCGGATGAAACGGTCCGCGATCTTCTTCCCCGGTCGGGCGACGGCTAAAACCGGTCACCGCACGCGCAGACCGGTGAAAATCAGATCCAGCACGTGGTGGGCCCGGTCGGCCGCCTCCGGACGCGAGAGGAATCCCAGCAGCAGGAGCACGTCCGAGGCGCCCACATCGGCGCGGAGAGTGCCCTCGGCGCGGCCCGCGGCGAGCAGGCGGTCGATCGCCTCGGCGATCGGGTCGTGGTGCCCGGCCGCGAGTTCGCCGCCCTCCAAAGCGGCCAGGACCCCGCGCTTGACCCGCGCGTAGTCGGCCACGTTGTCCAGCCACAACCGGAACGCCGTGGCCGCGTCGTGCTCCGCCAGCAGTTCCGGCGCGGAGGCGACCAGCCGGTCGACGTCGGCCCGGTAGACCTCGGCCAGCAGCGCCTCCCGGGTCGCGAAGTTGCGGTACAGGGTGCCCTGGCCGACGCCCGCGGCCTTGGCCACCGCGTTCATCGGCAGCTCCGACGACGAGGCCAGAAGCTCCCGCGCGACCTGCACGATGCGCGCACGGTTGCTGACGGCGTCCGCGCGTGTGCGGCGCTCGGGCATGTGACGGACCTCCCTCGATAAAAGTGGACACGTGTCCGGATCGGCGGCATGCTTAACCGGACACCTGTCAACTTATCTCCTGGGAGGTTCCGATGCGAACCGTCATCATCACCGGCGCCAGCAGCGGCATCGGGCACGCGACGGCCGAGCTGCTCGCCGAGCGGGGCGCCGCGGTGGTGCTGGCCGCCCGGCGCCGCGAGCACATCGACGCCCTGGCCGACGAGATCACCGCGGCCGGCGGGCGGGCCCTCGCCGTGGCCACCGACGTGACGCAGGCTGACGACGTACGCCGCCTCGTCCGCACCGCGATCGACACGTACGGCGGGGTCGACGTGTTCGTCAACAACGCCGGCGTCGCCCGGCTCGGCCGCCTCGACGAACTCGGCGTGGACGACTGGGCCACGATGATCGACGTCAACGTCCGCGGGCTGCTGCACGGGCTGGCCGCGGTGCTCCCGGTCTTCCGCGAGCAGGGCCACGGCCACGTCGTCACGACCGTCTCGACCGCGGGCCTCAAGATCACGCCGACCATGGCCGTCTACGCGGCCACCAAGAACGCGGCCCGCACGATCATGGAGGGTCTGCGCGCCGAGTCGACCGACGGCGTCGTCCGCACCACCGAGATCTCGCCCGGCTTCGTGCGCACCGAACTCGCCGACGGCATGGAAGCCGGTGCGCGGGAGCGGATCCAGGCGGGGATGCGCGACTTCGGGCTCGACCCGGAGGCGGTCGCCCGCGCGATCTGCTTCGCGATCGAGCAGCCGGCCGACGTGGAGATCGGCTCGCTGACCATCCGCCCGGCCGTGCAGGACTGACAGCCCGGACGGGCACCGCGCGGGGCCGAGGGCGGCGGTAATCTGGACAGCCTGTCGACAGCTCCCGCCTGTCCCCGGCCGGGGACGCGCCCCCATCCATCGGGAAGTGCCGGATGAACCTGGACGACGAGCGGACCGAGGCCGTGGCGCGGATGTGGCGGGACCATGTGAGCTTGCCGTTCCCCGGCCGGCTGCGATCCGTCGACGTGGCCGGTGTGGAACTGGCGATGCTCGACGCCGACGTCGCCGGCCATGTCAGCTTCTGGCTGGACAATCGCGGCTGCCTCGACGACCGGCGGCGGAACGCTCTCGCCACCCGCGAACGGCAGCTCGACACGGTGATCCCCGAGCTGACCGGAGAGGAAGCGGCCTATTTCCGGCACCTGCTCGACATGGCCGTCCTGGTCCTGGAGGCTTGAAATTCGATGGTTCCGGCCGCCTCCGGCCGGTACAAAAGTGGAGTGATCAGCAAGTATCCCCGGACGCCGCATCTGGCCGGGTCGCGTCTGCAGCCGGGTGACGAGGATCTGACGCAGACGCCGTTCGCCGAGCTGGCCGGGCGGCACCTGGTCGTCGAGGAGAAACTGGACGGCGCGAACTCGGCCATCAGCTTCACCGCCGGCGGCGAGCTGCGCCTGCAGTCGCGGGGACACTACCTGGGCGGCGGCCCCCGCGAGCGGCAGTTCGCGCCGTTCAAGTCGTGGGCCAACCTGGTCGCACCGATCTTGCGCCCGATCCTGACCGGCCGGTTCGTGCTCTACGGCGAATGGTTGTACGCCAAGCACACGGTCTTCTACGACGCATTGCCGCACTACTTCTGCGAGTTCGACATCCTCGACCGCGAGACCGGCGCGTTCCTCGACACGCCGACGCGGCACGCGATGCTCGCGGGCACGCCCGTGGTGAGCGTCCCGGTGCTGCGTACGGGAACGTTCGCCCGGCCGGCCGAGCTGACCGGGCTGGTCGCGCCCTCCACCGTACGGACCTCGGGGTGGCGCGAGTCGCTGCGCGCGGCGGCGGCCAAGGCGGGCGCCGACCCCGGCCGTACGGCGGCCGAAACCGACTCCGGTGAGGAGATGGAAGGCCTTTACGTCAAGGACGAGGCGGACGGCCGGGTGGTTGCCCGCTACAAGTGGGTGCGGGCCGGCTTCTCGCAGGCTGTCCTCGACTCCGGCTCGCACTGGGCGGACCGGCCGATCGTGCCCAACGGCCTGGCCGACCCGGCGGTGATGTATGCGCTCTGACTGGACCATCTTCGCCGGGCTGTGCCCGGCCGGTCCGACGTGGACGGTGCCGTGGACACGGATCGAGGACGCGTTCGACTGGATCCGGCGCCTGCGCGGCGTGCCGCAGGACGCGGTGCACCACGCCGAGGGTGACGTCGCCACGCACACCCGGATGGCCGCCGAGGCGCTGGCCGCGATGCCCGCCTGGCGCGAACTGCCGCCGGGCGAGCGGGTGCGCCTGTTCGCCGCGGTGCTGCTGCACGACGTGGCCAAACCCGGCTGCACCCGTACGGACGAGTCCGGCCGCATCACCGCGCACGGCCACTCCCGTCGAGGCGACCTGGCCGTCCGGCGGATCCTGTGGGAGATGAACGCCCCGCGACCCTGGCGTGAGCACGTGGCCGCGCTGGTCCGGCATCACCAGGTGCCGTTCTGGGCGCTGGAACGCCCCGACCTCGAACAGATCGTGCTGCGGGTCAGCCTGCTCGCCCGCAACCGTGACCTGGCGCTGCTGGCCGACGCCGACATCACCGGCCGGATCTGCGGCGACCGCGACGAGGTGCTGGAAAACATCGACCTGTTCCGCGTCTACTGCGCCGACCTGGGCGTGCTCGACCAGCCGTGGCCCTTCGCGTCCGACCATGCCAGATTCCAATACTTCCGTACGCCGGGACGCGACCCCCGCTACGCCGCGTACGACGACACCCGGCTCACCATGACCGTGCTGTCCGGCCTGCCCGGCGCGGGCAAGGACACGTGGGTGGCCGCCCACGCCGGCGACCGCCCCGTGATCAGCCTGGACGCCATCCGCACCCGCCTCGGCATCAAACCCACCGACGGCCAGCGCGCAGTCGCCGCCGCCGCCCACGAGGAGGCCCGGGAACACCTGCGCGCCCGCCGCGACTTCGTCTGGAACGCCACCAACATCTCCCGCCAGCACCGCGACCTGTGCATCGCCTTGGGCGCGGCCTACCACGCCCGCGTCGAGATCGTGGCCCTGGAGGTCCCGCCGGAGACGCTGCGCCGTCAGAACACCGACCGCGACGCCGTCGTGCCCGAGCCGGTGATCAACCGCCTGCTCGGCAAATGGGAGTCGCCCGACGTGACCGAGGCGCACGCGGTGTGTGCGCTGTGATTTCCGACGAGCCCCGCCCCGGGCGCACCTCCTTGCGTGTTCTGTGGCGGGCTCGACGCATCAACTCTGGAGGCCTGCAGATTCGGCGGCAGTCATCGGTTTGATGGAGTGCCGGTACGGGTGATTTTCTCCTTGTTGTGATTTCCGAGTGCAATGGGTGCTTCGCCGGTGAGGCGGGGGCGGCTCTCCCGGCGGAGGCGGCGGATGCCGGTCGAGGTAGTGAGCCCGAGGGTGATCAAGGCCGTGACGAAGCGAGCGGCGACGGTAAGCTCGGGTAGAAGTTGCCAGAGGTAGTGAATGGTCTCGTGCATTTGGTGACTCCTTGTGGTGATTACTCGACGGAGTCCACGATCTCGCTGGTGGGTGTCTGGCGCGTCTGGCGTGAGACAGTGCGGACTCTGGACAGTCGAGTAGTGTCCGAGGCCGGCGGGGTGGATATGCGTGACGAACTGAGAGGCCTTCACGAGCGAGCGGGTAAGCCGACTCAGGGTGCGCTGAAACAGCACGCCGACGCGGCCGGGCACGACGTCGGACGGTCCACCTTGATCGCCGTAGTGTCGCCGACCGCACGAGGGAACCTCAAGTGGCAGACTGTGGCGGCATTTATCGATGGTTGCTTGCGATATGCGGACAAGAACCGAGGGCTCGGACTGCTGCCTGATGATGTCGACATACGACAGTGGCGGTTGCGTTGGGCAGGCGTATCCGGGACGAAGTGACGACGGCTCCGCCGGGGTAATTGAGGCTTATCAGGCTCGCTTGCGCGACCGCTACGGACATCTGGACATTGACTCTTTGCTCCCGCTGCATAATCAGCAGGAGCAGATCGCTGTGGGAGTGCGGGAGGTGTTCGTTCCGCAAACGGTCCGGACAGACCCGCCACCGGTCGACTTGCCCCGGGAGCTGTGGCAACGGCTGGCTGACTCCGGGGTACTGGACGACCGAGATCTACCGGGAGATCTCGACCATCACACCCTGGCTAAGTTGCGGCACTCGTACGAGGCGCGTCCGGCCCGGCCGGTCCTGGAGGTGCTTGCCGAGCCGGACGGCCAGAAGATGGTGCTGCTGGGCGACCCGGGAGCGGGTAAGTCGACGCTTGCTCGCTATTTGGCTGTAGTTCTCGCCCAGCGCGGGGGTGATGTCTTACCGGCCGGGCTGGTCGGGCTGCTTCCGGTGCTGATCGAGCTGCGCCGTTACGCCGACCCCACCTGGCGCGGCCTTAGCTTTGTGGACTTCCTCGACCGGCAGCACCACACCGACGACAGGCTGGGGCTGCCCCGCACTCTGCTCGAACGCCGGCTTCACGAGCCCGGCCGGGTGCTCGTCATCTTCGACGGGCTGGATGAATTGTTCGACCGTGGTGACCGCGAGGTCATCGCACACCAGATCACCGGCTTTGCCACCCACTACCCTGGCGCCCGAGTTGTGGTCACCTCCAGGCACGTCGGCTATCAGCGCGGTCCATTCGATGCGGCAGGGTTCAGCCATCACATGCTGCAGGACCTCGGCCAGAAGCAGATCGACCTGTTCACGCAACGCTGGTATCGCATAGCGTGCCCTGGCAATCCCCCCGAGGCGGCTCGGCTGCGTGAACGACTGCTCACTGCGATCGCCAGCTCCCGCTCCGTCCAGGAGTTGGCGGGGAACCCGCTTTTGCTGACCATTCTAGCGGTCATCGGCCGTCGTCAGACGCTGCCCCGCGACCGGCACAACGTCTATCGCCACGCGGTTACCGTGCTGGTCGAACACTGGGAAGTCAGCAAGCACCTCGCCGCCACCGACCCAGCCCTGCCGGAGTTGGACCGTGAGGACAAACTCGATCTGCTTCGGCTGATCGCCCGCCGGATGCAGGACGGCCGCGCCGGCCTGGCCGGTAATCACATCGTCGGTACGGACCTGTTCCGCATGTTCGAGACGTATTTCCAAGTCGACCACGCGTTACCACCTGGCCCGGCCAAGGTAGCCGCCCGCGCCATGCTCGAACAGTTCCAGCACCGCAATTTCATCCTCAGCCGCTTCGGCAGCCAGGTTTACGGATTCGTCCACCGCACCTTTCTGGAATATCTGGCCGCGGAAGATATCGACGTACGTTTCGGTAACCGTGAATTGAGCGAGAGTGATCTCCTCCAAGGGGTCTTCGGCGCCCGATGGTCAGACCCCGCCTGGCACGAGGTTCTGCTGCTGCTCACCGGCATACGAGAACACTTCGCCGGACGTATCATCGACCGTTTGCTTGCCGCCGACCCTTACTGGCGACTGCGCGACAAACTGCCCCAGCACATTCTGTTGGCCATGCGGTGCCTGGGCGAACTGCGCAAACCGGTAGCGCTGGGCCCACGACACCGGGCCATTGCCGGCGCCCTGACGCACCTGCTCGAAAGCTTGCGTAGCCGGCCGTACGACCTCGCCCTTCTTACGGCGTTCAAGCAGATCGTCGTGCCGGTCATCACGACTCTCGGTCCACGCTGGCCCGGCCGGGACTACTACCTGGCCTGGTACCGCCTCCGCGGCCAGATCCACTTGTCTGACCTCCGCATGGACTCCCGGCAGATGGCTTCGATCGCCAACCAGATAGCCCTCGCCCTCGATCCGAGCAGTGACTTGCGGCAATACTTGTTTACCGTCGCGACCGACCACCACCACGAGGCGATCCGAAGAACCGCTGTCGAAGCGATCGCCTCCGGTTGGCCTGGAGATCCCGAAACTCTGCTCTGGCTACGTGAGCGCATTACGGACGACGCCGACGAGTACGTTCGGCAAGCTGCAGTCCGCGCGGTTGCCTCGGGCTGGCCCGAGGACCCCGGCACGTTGCCCCTGCTGCGGGCGCGCGCTACCGGCGACACTGACGCGTATGCACGAACGGCCGCGGTCCGTGCGATCGCCTCGGGCTGGCCTGAGGATGCCGGCACGTTGCCCCTGCTGCGTGAGTGCGCCACCACCGACGAGCACGAGTACGTTCGGCAGGCTGCGCTGCGTGCGATCGCCTCGGGCTGGCCTGAGGATGCCGGCACGTTGCCCCTGCTGCGTGAGTGCGCCACCACCGACGAGCACGAGTACGTTCGGCAGGCTGCGCTGCGTGCGATCGCCTCGGGCTGGCCTGAGGATGCCGGCACGCTGCCCCTGCTGCACGACTATGCCACCGGCGACGCCAACGCATATGTCCGGCGAGCCGCGACGCAGGCAATCGTCTCCGGGCGGGCTGACGATCCCGGCACGTTGTTTCTGCTGCGGGAGCGTGCCACCAGCGATCATCACGCGTACGTCCGGGACGCAGCCATCCGCGCGCTTGCCTCCGGCTGGCGCGTGCATCCCGGGACATTGCCCCTACTGCATGAGTGCGCCACCACCGACAACCACGAGGACGTTCGGATGGCCGCTGTCGACGCGCTTGCCTCTGGTTGGCCCGAGGATCCGGGCACGCTGCGGCTGCTGCGCGAACGGTCGATCGATGATGGCAACGAGTACGTCCGGGGAACTGCTGTCCGTCTGCTTGCCTCCGGTTGGTCTGAGGATCCCGGCACGTTGCCCCTGCTGCGTGAGCGAGCCAGTTCCGACACTCATGAGTACGTTCGGCAGGCCGCGATGCATGCGGTTGCCGTCGGATGGGCTAAGGATCCTGGCACGCTGTTTCTGTTGCGTGAGCGCGCTACCGATGACGCCAATGAGTACGTCCGGCGGGCCGCTGTCCGTGCGATTGCTTCCGGTTGGTCTGAGGATCCCGGCACGCTGCCCCTGCTGCGTGAGTGCGCTACCGGCAACGTGAACGAGGACATACGGATTGCTGCTCTAACTGCGATTGCTTCCCGTTGGCCCGAGGATCCCGGCACCCTGCCGCTGCTGCGTGAGCGCGCCACTAGTGACGATCAGCCGATCGTCCGGGATGCTGCGGTTTATGCGATTGCCGTCGGATGGGCTGAGCATCCCGGTACGCTGCCCCTGCTGCACGAGTGCGCCACCAGCGACAACGACGAGGACGTACGGACAGCCGCGGTGAACGCAATCGTCTCCGGCTGGCCCGGAGATCCCGGCACGCTGTCCCTGATGCGTCAGCGCGACGCCGTCGACCGTCGCAAGGGCGCTCAGGAAGCGCATTCAAGGCGATCGAGGTAAGCGAGTGTGCTGCGGACGGCCTGCCGCCGCCGCTGCCTGGCAACCGGTGCTCCGATTAGTCTGGGGGTGTGCGTAAGTGGATCCCGTGGGCGGTGGTGACCGGCGTGGTCGCGGCCGCGCTGGTCGTCGTCGCCGGTCCGCGGCTTCTCACCACCGAAACCCGAATCGAGCCCCAGGTCGTAAGGCTGCTGGGCAGCGGCGGTGATCCGCTGGTGCTGATGGTGGGTTTCCGCTGGATCGAAGAGGGCTTCTGCGACGGCCAATTCACTGTCGAGGCCGTCGAAACTACGACCACCGTCACCATCGGCACCGTGGTCAGCCGCGAACGCGACGGCATGATGTGTGCGGGGCTGGGCACCGTCGACGAGATGGCCTGGGTCGACGTCAACCTCCGGGCGCCGCTCGGCACCCGGTCGGCTGTCCGCTCCTCCGACGGAGTGACGCTGGCGCTGCGCCCTTCTTGACGTCCCGGTGAAAGATATGGCGATGCCTGAACTCGAAGTAGCGGCCGACGAGGACTGGTTGGCTCGTCTCGGTGTGTTGCCCAGCCCGGAGGAGGTGTCGGGTGACGAGTATGTGCGCGCGGCCGGGTTGTGACCGACCTGTTCCGCGAGACGGCGACCAAGCTGACTGTGACCGCGACAGGGTCCACCGGGGAGGTCATTGTCGATTACGGCTCGACGGGCTGGTCGGGCTGGGCGCGCGTCCGGGTCCTGCCCACGGTTGAGATCGAGGACACGCTGCTACGGTCCTGAGCGGCGCGCCCGGGTTGGCGGGACGCGGCCGTCATGATGGCATGTCAGCGGGCGATCAGCCGGTCAGCATTTCGGCGAACTCGGCGGGGTCGATGATGGGGATGCCGAGTTTGGCCGCCTTGGTGGCCTTGGCCGTGGTGGTCTCGGAAGTGATCAGGGCCGTGGTGGTGGCGGAGACGCTGCCGCTGGCCCGGCCGCCCAGCTGTTCGATGCGTTCGCTCACGGTGGTGCGGGTGTAGCCGGGGACGCTGCCGCTCACCACGTACGTACGGCCCTCGAACGGCTTTTCGCCCTCGGTCTCGGGGACGCTCATCGTGACGCCGGCCGCGGCCAGGCGGTCGATCACGCCGGACATCGCGGCCAGGCCGTCGACCACGTGCTGCGCCTTGATCAGGCCCATCTTGTCGATCTCGGCGATCTCCTCCACCGTGGCCGCGCGCAACGCCTCCATGGTCTTGAAGCGGGCGGCCAGCCAGCGGCCGACGCTGCGGCCGGTCATGCGGATGCCGAGCCCGGTGATCACGCGGTTGAACGGCTGGCTCTTGCTGCGTTCGAGCGAGGCGACGACCTTGGCCGCGTTGAGCTTGCCGAGCAGCACCACGCCGCCCGCCTTGGTGTTGCCGACCGGCAGCTCGGCCAGCTGTTCCTCGGTCAGCGAGTAGAGGTCGGCGACGTCGGTGGCCAGCCCGGTGTTGACGAGGGCCACGCAGAGCGCCTCGCCCGCACCCTCGACGTCGAGGGCCTCGCGGCTGCACCAGTACTCCAACGCGTTGACGGCGCTGCACGACGCGGTGTGGCAGCGCCACAGCAGGCTCGACTTGTCCCACGGCTCGCCGCACTGGGGGCAGGTCTCGGGCGGCGTCCACGGGGTGAGACCGTGCGGCTGCTCACCGATGGGCGCGGTGACCCGCGGAATGACGTCACCGGCGCGCCACACGGCGACGGTCTGGCCGATCGCCAGGCCCTGATCCTCCACGAACTTGGGGTTGTGCAGCGTGGCGTAGGTGATCGTGGTGCCGTCGACGAAGACCGGGTCGAGCACGGCCCGCAACGAGATGCGCCCGGTGCGCCCGACCCGCACCTCGATGTCGCGCAGCACCGTCGAACCGGTGTCGGCCGGATATTTGAACGCGGCCGCCCAGTGCGGGGTGCGGCTGCCGGAACCGAGCCGCCGGCGCGTCGATTCGAGGTCGGCCGTGAGCACCGCGCCGTCGATCGGGAAGTCGAGATCGCGCCGCAGCTCGCCGACGCGCGCGACGGCGGCCAGCGCGGCCTCGGCGTCGTCGCAGACCTGGATCTCGCCCGTGGCCAGCCGCCCCGCCACGGGAAATCCGAGCTCGGCGGCGTGGGCCATGCGCTCCCGGTGGGAGGCGAAGGTGCCGGAGATGTCGTACGCCGAGAAGGTCATCGGCGCGTCGTAGGCCCGGTCGACAGTGCGGATCGACCCGGCCACCGCGCCTCGCGAGTTGATGAACGGCTTGCCCCCGGCGGCGACCCGGTTGGCCCCGGCCGCCTCGAAGTCGGCCACCGTCATGTAGACCTCGCCGCGCACCTCACCCGTCCACGGCGTGGCCAGCCGCGCGGGCAGACCGGCGACCCCGCGCAGCACCTGGGCCGTGACGTTCTCCCCCGTGCTGCCGTCGCCGCGCAGCGCGGCCAGGGTGAGCTTGCCCGACACGTATTCCACCCGGATGGCCAGGCCGTCCAGCTTGACCTCGACGAGGCAGGGCTCACCGCCCAGGCTCGCCACGAAAGCCCGTACGCCGTCCTCGCCGTTGATTTTCTCCAAGGACATCATCGGCACCGGGTGCCGCACGTCGCCGCCCTCCGACACGCCGGCCGCGACCTGCGTGGTGATGCCGCGGTCGTCCCAGCCGGGGTGCGCCTTCTTCGCCTCGGCGATGCTGTCGAGCAGGGCGTCGTAGTCGGCGTCGGTCATCAGCACGTCGCCGGTGTCGTAATACGACTTGGCGGCGGCCTGGGCCTGCGCGACGGCGGCGGCGAAGCCGGATTCGGTCAACGTCATGCCGACAACCTACGACCCGGGTACGACAATTCCGTGCCGCGACCGGCCAAAGCCCACGCGATGAGGACGGGGTATGCGGTACGGGCCGCCTCAGGGCAGCCTGAGCCGCACTTGCACGGGCAGGTGGTCGCTGGGGAACTGCCGGCCGCTGTGAAAGGTGTTGGTCAGCGCGGCCGACACGGTGACCCCGGGTGTGACCAGCACCCAGTCGATCCGCGGCCCGTCCGGCACGAGCGGCTGATAACCGTGAAACGTCCCGTACGCGGTGCCGCGCTCGGTGGCCGCGTCCCAGGTGTCCTGGTAACCGGCCCGCCCGACCAGCCGGCCGTACACGAAGCTGTCGGGTTGCGCCGGGGTGTTGAAATCGCCCGTCAGCACGATCGGCAGCGGTGGTGCCAAAGCCTGCAGCCGCTCGTGGATCAGCCGCGCGGACTGCCGCCGGGCGTGCTCGCTCGCGTTGTCGAGGTGGGTGTTGACGGCGTAGAAGAGCTTTCCCGTCGTACGGTCGAGGAAGCGCACCCAGGTGACCATGCGCACCGCGAAGCCGCCCCAGGTCTCCGAGCCCGGGACCTCGGGGGTGCCGGAGAGCCAGAAGTCGCCCGACGCCTGCGGGGTCAGCCGCTGCGTGCGATAGAAGATCGCCATGAACTCGCCGGCCCGGCCGCCCAGACGCCCGGTGCCGATGTAGTCGTAGCCGCGGCCCAGGTCGGTGCGGATGTCGTCGAGCTGGGCGGCCAGCCCCTCCTGGGTGCCGATCAGGTCGGGCCGCTCGGTGGTGAGCAGGGTGCGCATCACCGGCCGCCGCTCGGTCCACGAGTTGGGTGCGGCGAAACCGCCGAAGCGCAGGTTGTACGTCATCACCTGCAGCTCGGCGGGCGTCGCGGGCCCGGCCAGCCGGTCCAGGGCCGAGCCGCGCCCGGTCACCGGCGCGACGGCGAACGGGAACATGCTCGCGACGACCAGCGCCGCCGAGAGCAGCGAGCGCAGGGCCGGTCCCCGGGCAGACGCGAATCGACCGGCGCGAATCGCCATGCCGCCATGATAGTTGGCCCGTCACACCATCAGGTGGGCCAAGCCGACCAGCACGAGCAGCCGGCGCAGGTGCCGGGACGGGCCGCTGAGCCGCAACAGCCGGCCCTGGCCCTCCAGCCGGGCGGCGGCCCGGGCCAGGGCGCGCAGGCCACCGGCGTCGATGAAGGTCAGCTTGCTCAGGTCGATCGCGAGGTCGTGGCCGGTGTCGACCCGGCTCGCGATCGCCGCCTCGAAGGCGTCCCGGTTCGTCAGGTCGACCTCACCTCGCACATGAAGTGTCGTCATGCTTCAAGAGCGCGCGGGACGGCCGTGCTGTTACAGGCGGGGGCGGGCCAGGCCCAGGTCGTACGCGACGATGGTGGCCTGCACCCGGTCGCGGGCCCCCAGCTTGGGCAGCAGCGCGTTGACGTGCGCCTTGACCGTGCCCGCGCCGATGCCCAGGGCCGCGCCCACCTCGGCGTTGGACAGGCCCTTGGCCAGCTCGGTCAGCACGTCGCGTTCGCGTGGGGTCAGCGCGGCCAGCCGCGGATCGTCGTCGGGGGCGGGCGACACCGAGCCGGTGGCGAACGCGTCGATCAGGCGTTTCGTCACCGCGGGGCTGAGCATGGCCTCGCCCGCGGCCACCGTGCGGATCGCGGCGACCAGCGTGGCCGGGTCGGAATCCTTGAGCAGGAATCCGGACGCGCCCGCCTTGAGCGCCTGGAAGACGTACGCGTCCTGGTGGAACGTGGTCAGGACGATCACGCGCGGGGCCGGGTCGGCCGCCGTGAGCTGCGCGGTCGCGGTCAGGCCGTCCATGCCGGGCATGCGCACGTCCATCAGCACCACGTCGGGCCGGGCCTCGGCCGCCACGGTCAGCGCGCTCGCGCCGTCGGCGGCCTCGGCCACCACCGTCAGGTCGGCCTGCGAACCGACGATCGCGCACACGCCCGCGCGGACCATCGCCTGGTCGTCGACGACCATCACACGGATGGTGATGATGACACCTCCTGAGCCGGGCGCAGGCCGTCGAGCAGGCCGCGCATCGCCGCCAGGGATTCCCGGGCCGCCACGATCACACCGTCGAGGTCATTCTGCTCGGCCGCCTGCGGGACCCGGGCCGCGGCGGTCAGCACCGTCGCGTGCAGGCCGGCCGCCACCCGGGCCCGTTCGTCGCGGGCGCGCAGCAGCGCCTCGGCCGACACCACCGCCACCGCGCTCTCCTCGACGGCCAGCCTCCGCTCGCGCCGCCGCCGCGTGGCGTACCCGGCGATCCAGCTTCCCGCGTACGGCAGCGCCAGCGCGAACCAGCCGAAAACCGCCGTGAACAGGAAGAAAGCCACTTTGCCGACGCCCACCTCGTCGTCGGTGACCAGCAGCGCGGCCAGCACGAGCGCGGCCGAGAACAGCGCGCCGACCAGCCCGATCCAGGTCGATGCCGGTTTCTTCCCGTACGCGGCCACGGCGTACACGGCGGCCAGATCGGCCCCGGTGCTGAACAGGAAGATCCACGCCTCGGCGGGCGGCAGCACCGCGGTCACCACCAGCAGCGGGGCCAGCCAGCCGGTCAGCGCGACCGCGATCAGCGCCGTCCACGGCCGGGTGCGCCGCCACAGCAACGGCACCGCGTGCGCGACCACCGCGAGCAGCGTCAGCACGGCCGCCGCGGGGGCCACCCCGTCCTCCTCCACCAGCAGGACCACCCCGGTCAGCGGCAGCACCAGAGCCAGCAGCAGCAAACCCGCATCCAGGACGACCTGGGACCGCAACCAGACACGCAGCCGCGCGGGCGCCGCCCCGGCCGGCAGCGTGGCCCGCACCTCCCAGCCGCCGGACTCGCGCGGACCGGCCGTGACCGTCCCGCCGAACGCGGCCGCGCGATCACGCATGCCGCTCAGCCCGCGGCCGCCCCCCAGCCCCTTCGCCGCGTCCGAGGCGACCCCGGGACCGTCGTCGGCCACCACCAGCGTCGCGCCGGTCCCGTCGTACGTCTGGGAAACCTCGACAGTCGCCCCGGGCGCATATCGCAGCGTGTTGGTGAGGGCCTCCCGCGCGATGCCGTGCAACGCCTCGGCCTGCGCGGGCGGCGGCGACCCGGTCCGGGTCAGCCGCACCACCTGGCCCAGCTGCCGGAAGTCGTCGGTCAGGTCGGCCAGTGTCGTCGTCCCGGGCGGGGCCGGCAGCACCGAGACGAGCTGGTGCAGGGCGACCAGCGTCTCGCGCCCGGTGCGGGCCGCGAACGTCAAAGCCTCGGCCGTCAACTCGGGCCGGCCGACGAACTGGGCCGCCGTCGCGTTGACCACGATCGACGTGAGGTGGTGGGCGGTGACGTCGTGCAGCTCCCGGGCCAACCGGCGCTGCTCGGCGGCGGCCGCGTCGCGCCGGGCCTCCTCGGCCTCGGCCAGCCGGTGAGCCGCCGCGGAACGGTCCTCGTGCCAGCGCCGCCGCACCCGCCCGAGCGCGGCCACCAATGCGTACAGGGGCGGGGCGAGCAGCAGGTCGAGCGGCTCGTCACCGACCAGCAGCGCGACCTGTACGGCCAGCATGCCCAGCACGACCAGCACGGTCGTGCGGCGCGAGCAGCGCAGCGCCACGTTGAACAGGGCGATCGACTCCGCCGCGGAGATCAGCAGCAGGGCGTCGCCGGGGGAGAAATACACCTGCTGGGGCAGGGCCCAGGCGCCGAGCCCGAGGCCGCCGGTCACGACCGCGGCCGCCACCACCGGGCGCCACCGGCGCAGACACAGCCCGGCCGTGACCACTGCGACGACGGCGATGCCGGTCACCGCCCGTACGGAAAAAGCCAGACCCGGCCAGTACGCGAGCTGAGCCACCGCGGCGAGCGCGGGCAGCAGCCAAACCTTCCAGCGGGCCATGATGGTCGACAGCTTATCTATGCCCTGGGGCAGGGGTCGCTCTCCGTCCGCGGCCCGATTCGCCGGCGACCGGAAATCGGCAAACTTTTCCCATGCCGACCACGCCGTATCACCGCCTCGCCCGGACCACCGACCACCGCTGGTGGCGGCCCGTCCTCGGCACCCTGTTCATCCTGGGCGCGACCGCGTTCGTCATGATGGCGGGCTACCTGGTCGTCACCGTGGCCGCCCTGATCGCCGGTCGTCCCGAGAACGCCGACGGCCTGCCCAGCTTCGGCGAACACGCCGACCTGGCGATGGCGTTCCTGACGATCGCCGTGCTGCTGCCGCTGAGCCTGCTGGCGGCCCGCTGGATCCAGCGCCGCCCGGCCGGCACGCTGTCGTCGGTCACCGGCCGCCTGCGGTGGCGCTTCCTGCTCACCTTGCTGCCGGTCGCGCTGGTCGCCGTCGTGGTGCTGATCGCGGGCGCTGTCGGGCTGTCGATGCTGACCGGCGGGGCCGGCGACCTCGGCCTGGACGACCAGCTCGCCGGGTGGGGGCCGTTCGCCGTCTCGATGCTCCTGCTGCTGCTCGTGGTGCCGCCGCAGGCCGCCGCCGAGGAGTACTTCACCCGGGGCTGGCTGCTGCAGGCGACCGGCGTGTGGTTCCGCAGTCCCTGGGTGCCGATCGCGTTCCAGGCGCTGGTGTTCGCGGCCGCGCACGGCTGGGGCACGCCGTGGGGCTTCGCCGACCTGTTCCTGTTCGGCGCGGTCACGGGCTGGCTCACGGTACGCACCGGCGGGCTCGAGGCGGCGATCGCCCTGCACGTCATGAACAACCTGGTCAGTGCCGGGGTGGCCGCCGCCTACGGGCAGCTGACCATCACCGAGACGGCCGCCGACATGCCGTGGCAGATGGCCGCCGTCGACGTCGTGGTCCTCACCGCGTACGCGATCGCAGTCTTGAAGCTGACCCCGAGAACACCCGAGCCGATCGAGGTCGCTCAGCCGCCGCTGGCCGACGCGATCCGCTCGTGACGCTGGGCGGTCGCCCGTCCCGCTCAGCCGCCGGCGGCCGACGCGATCCGCTCGTGACGCTGGGCCGCCATCCGTACGGGATCGTTGGCGAAGCCGTAGCCCCGGTAACCGCCGACCCGCTGGACCACCTCGAAAAACACTCGCCGGCCGACGATCGGGGTGAACAGTTGCCGATACGAGCCGTGGGCGTCCTCGTCGTAAAGAGTAGTGGCCTGGACGCCCCGCGCGGCCAGGTCGTCGACGTAGTTGGCCGGAACCGGCACCGTGCCCGTGATCTGCGTGATGTCGCCCGTCAGCAGCGTGATGTGCTGCGGATGGGGGACGGCCGGGGCCCAGTCGCCGCGCCGCAGCAGGGGGACGCTGAGCGAGAGCCGCACGCTGCGGTCGTCGTTGCGGATGGCCAGCGTGCGCATCAACCCGAACGGCGCCGCGAACTCGCCCGCCTCGTCGTCGGACATGCCGAGCACGCTGCGGTAGAAGAGGGCAGCCTCGTCGTAGCGGTCGAACGGCTGGGCCAGCGACAAATGGTCGATCGCGAAAATCCTTGTTTCCGTCGGAAGTTCGCCGGTAGGCAGAAAATCGTCGAGCCACGCCGGACCCCGGACGAAGAAGACCTCGGTGCCGTCGGGGGCGGCCACGGCCGTGAGGTCGGCCTCGCTGTCGCGGCGCCGGCGGGGAAGCGGCCGGGCCAGCAGCTCCGACGCGCGCCGGGCACTCGCGGCGGGATCGTCGCTCTCCAGGGCGAAAGCGCGGATCGCGGTGGGGGCGCCCGCGTTCAGCAAGATGCGGGCCCGGCTCTGCTCCCACAACTGCACGGGCTTCGAGCGGTGCTGGCCGGTGTGCGCGAAACCGAGCGTCCGCAACTGGGCCTCGAGCTCCGGGCCGGCGTCGGCGTCGACACCCAGCTCGGCGAACGCTATGCCGTTGAGGCGGGGCGCGGGGGTGAGCTCGCCGGCCAGCGCGGTGAGGGAGCGGCGAGCGTCCACCGCCGTACGGTGCGGATCGGCCTGCCGGAAAACGTCGTTGAACACCTCCAGCGAGAGCGGCCCCGCATAACCCGTGGCCAGCACCGCGCGGGTGAAACCGGCCAGGTCGAGACGGCCCTGCAACGGGAACAAGCGGTGGTGGCGGCTCCACTGCAGCACATCCATGTCGAGGCGCGGGGCGTCGGCCAGCTGCAGGAAAAAGATGCGATCACCGGGGAGAGAGGCGAGTTCCTCGTACGCGTCGGTGTGCCTCTCGGCTCTCGACAGCACATGGAAGGAGTCGAGGCAGAGGCCCAGAGCAGGATGGTCGGCGCGGCGGACGATCTCCCACGAATGCTCCCAGGTGGACACGTGACGTCCCCAGGCCAAGGCCTCGTACGCGATGCGCATGCCCCGCTCCGCGGCCAGAACGGCCAGGTGGCGCAGCTGATCGGCGGCCAAAGCGTCGTCGTCGATCGTGTCCGGGGCCACCGACGAGCAGACGAGGATCGTGTCGGTGCCGAGCCGGGCCATCAGATCGAGTTTGGCCATCAGCCGGCGCTGCACGGCGGCGAAGCGGGCCGGGGGAGCGGCCTCGGCGTCCCGGAACGGCTGATAGAGGTCGATGGTGAGCCCCAGGTCAGCCACCCGGCGGCGAATCTGCTCGGGGGAATCGGACGCGGCGATCAGGTCGTTCTCAAAGATCTCGACAGCATCGAAGCCCGCGGCGGCGGCTGCTTCAAGCCGATCCTCGAGCGTCCCGGAGAGACAAACGGTCGCGATACTCGTACGCGCCATGGCCGCCGCCTCCTAATGTACGAACCGGTACGTTCACCGTAGGGGGCGGCCGAGGAGGCGGCAAGTGGGGCCGGGCACGGGCCCTGTGCCCGCCCGCGGCCTGTGCCCGCCCGCGGCCTGTGCCCGCCCCGTGCCGCCAGTCCGTCAGCCCGTCAGCCGGTGAGCCGGTCAGCCCGTCTGCCGGCCCGCAAGCGGGCGAGCCAGCCGGTCCGGCCGTGAGCCCAACTGCTGCCTCCGAACTTGGTTGCCCGCGAGCCGAGCGCCGGCCGGACCTGCGGTGGCCTACCCGGGCCGCCGGTCAGCCCCGCACCGACCGGCCTCGGGTTGATCAGCCCTCCACTGGCCCAGATCTGGGCCGGCCACTCGGTCGCCTAGCGGCCTCGCGCCCGGTCAAGCTCGCGTCGGTCAGCCCCGCACCGACCGGCCTCGGGTTGGTCGGCCCTCCACTGGCCCAGATCTGGGGCGGCCACTCGGTCGCCTACCGGCCTCGCGCCCGGTCAAGCTCGCGTCGGTCAGCCCTGCAACGGCCATCCCAGCCTCCGGCCAACTCCGCGCCGGCCAACTTTCTACCGCCCAATCTTGGGCTAGCCACCTCAGTAGCCGACCGGCCCCGCGTCGATCGGCCCTACGCCGGCCAACCCGCGGCGGTCAGCCGTGTACCGGTTCGATCAGTCCGCGCCGACCGGCCCTGCGTCTGTAGCTCTATACAGCTCAGCCCCGCGTGGGTTCCCCCCGCGCTGATCGTCCCGGTCGCCGGCCCGGCTCGCGCCGGCGATCCCGGCCGTCCACCAGCCCAGCGCTGGCGATCTCGGCTGGTACCAACCCCGCGTCGGCGATCTCGGCCGTCCACCAGCCCAGCGCTGGCGATCTCGGCCGGTACCAACCCCGCGCCGGCTAGTTCTTCATCGGGCCTGCCCGGCCGGAGTTCTCATCGACAAGCCGTTCTCGTGCGTGCAGGGCGGGAGCGGATGAAAGCAAGCGCGCGGCATAGCCAGAGATCAGCGGTGGGCCAAAGCGGAGGTGACCGAGCGGCGGGTCAAGGCGGAGGAGGTCAGCGGCAGGTCAAAGCGGAGGAGGTGAGCGGCAGGTAAAGCGGAGGAGGTCAGCGGCAGGGCGAAACGGAAGAGATCGGCGGCAGGGCAAAGCCGAAGAGATCAGCGGGAGGGCAAAGCCGAAGAGAACAGCGGGAGGGCAAAGCGGAAGAGATCAGCGGCAGGGCAAAGCGGAAGAGATCAGAAGCGGGGCAAAGCGAAAGAGATCAGAAGCGGGACAGGATCCTAGGATGCCCACAACGACGGGCGGCACCCTGAGCCGACAGCGGATTGCGGGGTCGGGCCGGGGCGGACGACGTGCGACGCCCCGGCCGCCGGGCTGCGGGCTCGGGCCAGGTACGGCGGCCGTTCAAGAGGCGAGTGCCAGTTCGGCCGGGGCAGGTGGGACGTTCAGGCCGGCGTGGAAGAAGTTGTCGGGGTCGTAGGCGGCCTTGATCTCGCGCAGGCGGGTCCAGTTGGCGGCGGTGAAGGCGGACGCCGTACGGGTGGGGTCGCTCAGGAAGTTGAGGAAGCTTGTGCCGCGGCCGGTGCGGGCCAGGGCGGCGCGGGTGGCCGGGGTCGGCACCCGGTCGAGGATGACCGACAGGGGTGCGTCGCGGTGGGCGGCCGCCCCGGTGTCGCGGGCGATGCGGCCGCCCCAGTGGCGGATCTCCACTGTGCAGCCGGGTTCTCCGGTCAGGGCCGTGATCAGGTCGTCGCCGAGGTGGGGCACCTGATCGAACGTGCGCGCGGAGGTGCCGCCCATCGCGGCCTGCGCGTACGGCACGACCGTCATCGTGTCGGACACTGCGGTGCCGGCGGTGCGCCACAGCGGCGCCAGGAGGCGGGCCCCGGTGGGGGCGTCACCTGCGTACAGGGCCTTGATCGTCATGGTGTTGTCGTTGCCCAGGACGATGGCGGTGCTCAGAGTGTCGGGGATGCGGTCGATCCACTTGCGATAGAAGGCGAGCGTGTCGGCGGCCCGCTCGCGTGGGAACGTGACCGTGCCCGCGAAGACGTCGGCCACCGGGTGCAGGCGGAATTCGAGCGAGGTGACCACGCCGAACGAGCCGCCTCCGCCGCGCAGCGCCCACAGCAGGTCGGGGCCGGCCGTGCGCAGCTCGCCGTCGGCCGTGACGATGCGGGCGCTCAGCACGCTGTCGGCGGCCAGGCCGTGCGCGCGGGCCAGCCAGCCGAGCCCGCCACCCAGCGTGTAGCCGGTGACGCCCACGTCGGGCGACGAGCCGGAGAGCGGCGCGAGCCCGAACGGGGCGGACGCCGCGAGCACGTCACGCCAGCGGGCGCCGGGCGCGACCCGGGCCACCCGGCGGCCGGGGTCGATGAGAACCGAGGTCATCGCGCCCGTGTGCAGCAGCAGCGCGCCGTCGTGGGCCACGTGCGTGCCGTGCCCGGTCGCCTGTACGGCCAGCGGCAGGCCCGCTGTGCGAGCCGCCGAAACAGCTTCCCGTACGTCGTGAGCCCGTCCGGCCCGCACGATCCGCGCCGGGCGGGGGTCGAGGGCGGGGTTGAGCGCCTTGCGATAGGTGTCGTAGCCCGGGTCGCCGGGGCGGAAGCTCGTCGTCATGCCCCTAGGACCGGGCAGGTCCGCGAAACTCATCGCTCGGAGCCGAGACCCGAGACCGGGGGCGCCCGGCCGGCGGTATGACCGTCAGGGGTCGCCCGTCCGGTCGGTGAAAGCAGCCCGTTGCGCGGATCCTCAGTTGTCGATGCGTGGCCACAATGGCCGGGTGCCTCCAACGAGCGGCTGGCAGCTCTCCGGCTACACGCCTGTGCGGCCGCTCGGCGCGGGTGCGTCGGGCAGTGTCGTGCTGGCCACCCACGACGCGACCGGCACCCCGGTGGCGATCAAATACCTGACGCCCGTCCTCGGGGACGACGCGTCGTTCCGGGCCGCCTTCCGGCGCGAGGCGGAGCTGCTCGGCGAGATCGACGACCCGAACGTCTCCCGGCTCTACGAGTACGTCGAGTCGCCCGGCGGCGCGGCGATCGTGATGGAGCTGGTCAACGGGGTGTCGCTGCGGCAGATGCTGCGCGAGCACGGCCCGGCCACGCCCGAGTCGGCGCTGTGCGTGCTCAAGGGCTCCCTGGCCGGGCTGGCCGCGGCGCACACCCACGGCGTGGTGCACCGCGACTACAAGCCGGAAAATGTGCTGGTCACCGGGGAGGGCCGGAGCAAACTGGCCGACTTCGGCATCGCCGCGCCGGTCGGGCAGGGCGCCGACACCGTCGTCTCCGGCACGCCGCGCTACATGGCCCCTGAGCAGTGGACGGGCGTGCCACCCACGCCCGCCTGCGACATCTACGCCGCCACGGCCACCTTCTTCGAGTGCCTCACGGGCCGGCCCCCGTACGACGGTCCGAGCCTTTTCGTCCTGTACGAGCAGCACGCCCACGCGCCCATCCCGACCGACCCGGCGCCGGTCGCAGTGCACGACCTGCTGCGGCACGGCCTGGCCAAGCAGCCCGGCGAGCGGCCGCAGCACGCCCTGGCCTTCCTGGAGCGGCTGGAACGGGTGGCGGGCGCGGCGTACGGACCGGACTGGGAGGAACGCGGGGTGCGGGAACTGGGCCGCCGGGCCGCGCTGCTGGCCTTGCTGTGGCCCTGCCCCGACCGCACCGGGGGTGCCACGAGTGTCGCGTCGACGACGGTCGGCGGTTCCGCGCCACGGGCCGGCGGTCCGCGCGGGCGCAAGGGGTTGGCGCTGGCCGGGTGCGCGGCGGTGGCGGCCCTGCTGATCGGTGGGGCCGGGTATCGCTTCGCGGCCGCCGATGCGCCCGGCACCGCCGAGACCCGGGCCAACTCGGTCCTCGCCGAACCGGCCGTGGCGGGCGGGCCCGCCGGCGCGAGCACGACCTCGGCGCCGGTCCCGGCCATCCCGGCCGCCTCGCCGTCCGCGGTCGTGTCATCCGGCAGTGCCACGCCCACGCCGTCCCCGCCGGCCGCCACCACGGGTGCGCCCGCGCCTCCGGCCACGCCCGGTGCCACCCCGCCGCCCACGTCCGGGGCCCCACCGGCCGGCACGGCCCCGTCGCCGCGGGCCGACACCAGCGCGCCGGTGGTCGGCGCGGTCAGCTCCAGCCAGCGGGTGCTCGAGGGTGAGAGATGCCAGTACGGCGTGCGCACCAGCACGATCTCGGCCGGGGTGACCGACGACGGGAGCGAGCTGAACGTCAGCTTCAGCTACACCCTGGGCGGCAGCACCTCGACCGTCGCCATGAAGCCGGCCGGGCGTGGCGTCTTCCAGGGGACGCTCGGTCCGCTGCCGATGCCCCGGGCGGCCACCCGAATGACGATCTCGGTCGTGGCCGTCGACGCCGCCGGCAACACGGGCCGGTCCCCGTCACCGGCCGTGGTGACCGTCGACAACACCTGCACTCCCGGTTAGGAGCACGTCGTGATGGCTGCACATCGGCGCGGGCCGGCCCGGAGCGGACGATCGTGACCCGGCCGGAGGAGCCCGTCGACCCCCGTGCCGTGCCACCGGCCGACCCGTGGGCAACCATCAACCGGCCCGCCCCGACAGTGCATTTCGGCGACGACCCCGAGGCGACCGCCATCCTGCGGCCGCAGGGCCGGCCCGGCCCGCCGCCCGTGCCCCCGTCGCCGGACCTCACCACGCCGCGGTCCGCCCCAAGCCCGACCGTGCCGTCGTCGCCGCCGTACCCGCCGTCGTCGGAATCGACGATGCGCCTGGCCGGGCCGAGTTCGACCGTGCGTTCGTCCGGGGCGGGTCCGGTCGGGCACCCGGCCGGTGCCGACGGCGGTGTGCCCGCGCCGGCGATCCGGGCCGGGGGTGAGGTGCGCTTCGGGCCCGGCGTGCCGGCGGCCCCCGCGAGGGCACCTGGCTGGCCGGCCCCTGTGCGGCCACGGCCGCGATGGCGGCGGCTGGTGTCGGTGCTGTCCGGACTGGTGACGCTCGCGCTGATCGTGGTGGCCGGGCTTCACGTGTGGCAGCGGCTCAGCCCGATCGAGGTGGAGAGCGTCACCGTAGCTGTGCCGCACCCGGCCGGGAGCCGCTGTGACGTCACCGTCGACGTGGTGGCCACTGTGCGCACCAACGGGCGTGGCGGTGTGATCCGCTATCAGTGGTTGCGCTCCGACGCGCCTCCGGGCGCTGTGCTCACCGAGCGGGTCGGCCGGGATCAGCGCGTCGCCACGCTGACCCTGCGGTGGACGTTCAGCGGTGCCGGCTCGACCTCCGAGACCGCCACTGTCACCATCGTCGAACCGGCGCCGCTCAGTTCGAGTGCCGGCGTCGCCTACCGCTGCCGGCCCCGCTGACGAGACCGCGGGCCGGCGTACCCCGGGGCTTGCGCGGCCGGGCAGACTGAGCGCATGACCAGCGTTGGCTCAGTGCGCATGTTCGACGTCGACGAGGGGTGGGGTGTCATCGACGGCCCCGACGTGCCCGGCGGATGCTGGGTGCACTTCTCCGTTCTGGCCATGGACGGGTTCCGCATGCTGACGCCGGGGCAGCGCGTGAGCTTCACCGCCGAGGCGGCGCAGCAGGACGGCTTCGCCTTTCGGGCCGTGAAGGTCTGGACCGGGCCCGACGAGCCCGTCGACGCGCCCCGGCCGGTCTCCACGTCGACAGCGTACGAGAGCTGGCTGACGGTGACGTTCGACCCGCCGCTCCCGGACGACGCCTCCGAGACCCGGGCGTAGCGTCAGATCCAGCCCTGTTCGCGGGCCAGGCGGGCGGCCTCGTGGCGGTTGGCGGCGCCCAGTTTGCCGGCGGCCGACGACAGGTAGTTGCGGACCGTGCCGGGGCTCAGGGACGCGCGGCGCGCTATCTCGTCGATGGGGGCGCCGGTGGCGGCGAGCCTCAGCACGTCGGTTTCGCGGGTGGTCAGGGGGCTGTCGCCGGCGCTGATGGCTTCGGCGGCCAGTTGCGGGTCGACGTAGCGGCCACCCGCCGCGACGGTGCGGATCACGGTGGCGAGCACTTCGGCGGCGGCGGTCTTGGGGAGGAAACCGCGGACGCCCGCGGCCAGGGCCCGGCGCAGATGGCCGGGCAGGCCGTGGCTGGTCACGATCATCGTGCGGCAGGCGGGCAGGTCGCGGTGCAGGGTCTCGGCCACGGCGACGCCGTCCATGTCGGGCAGTTGCAGGTCGATGACCGCCACGTCGGGGTGCAGGGCGCGGGCCATGGCGAGAGTTTCGGCGCCGGTGGCGGCCTGGGCGCAGACGGTGAGGTCGTCCTCCAGGGCCAGGAGCGCGGCCATGGCCCCGCGGATGAGGTGCTCGTCGTCGGCGAGCAGCACGCGGATCACGAGGCTGGTGTGGGGAGGGGGAGGTGGACCGTCAGCGTGAAGCCGGCGGGCGGCGTGTGGGCGGCGGTCATGGTGCCGTTCAGGGCGGCGATGCGTTCGCGGAGACCGGTCAGGCCGTTGCCGAGCCGCGCCGGCCCCGGAGCGCAGGAGGCGTCGTGGCTGTCCGGGGCGGAGGGAACGCCGTCGTCGGACATCGTCAGGGTGGCTGTGCCGGGTGCGGTGGTCAGGGTGATGCGGCAGGTGGTGGCTTCGCTGTGGCGCAGGACGTTCGTGGTGCCCTCGCGGACCACCCAGCCCAGGGCGGCCTGGGCCGGGGCGGGCAGGGTGGCGGCGTCGCCGGTCAGGTGACAGGTGATGCCGGCCGATTCGAGCAGGGAGCGGGCGCCCGCCAGTTCGGTGGGCAGGTCGGCTGTGCGGTAGGAGCCGACCACTGCGCGCAGGTCGACCAGGGCGTCCTGGGCGATGCGACGGACCTCGAGCATCTCGTCGGCGGCTTCGGCGCGGCCCCGCTGAGCCAGGCGGGCCGAGAGTTCGGCTTTGAGAGCCACGACCGAGAGCGTACGCCCGAGGACGTCGTGCAGGTCGCGCGAGATGCGCAGGCGTTCCTCGGTCACGGCCAGCCCGGCCTGCACGCGGCGGGCCTCGTCGAGCTCGCGGACCAGGCCCAGCGTCCACAACGTGACCCGGGCGGCGGGGGCCAGCACGAGCAGCACCGCGGCCAGCGCGATGGCGGAACCGGGGCCGGCCACCACGGCCAGGGTGGTGCAGCCGGGCAGGCCGGCCGCACACACCACGATCGTCGCCCGCAGCACGGTGGCCAGGGCGACCGCGTACAGGGTGATGTTCATGAGAAGGACGGCGGCGGTGGGGTCGGGGTCACCGGGGGCGGCGTCCGGGTAGGCGACGGCGGCCGCGCAGGTGACCACGGCCGACACGGCACCGGCCGCGATGAGCCGGACCAGACGGCGGCCGGGGGCGGGAGACGAAGCGGCGGCGGGGCGGAGCAGGGGGAGCGCGGTGGGGTAGGCGGCGATACCCGCGCGTATCAGCAGGACGCACAGCAGGACGTGGACGGCGGTCGTGGCGGCGACCGGCAGCACCTCGAGGCCGATGTGAGGGCTGGAGAGGACGGCGCCGCCGGCGATCAGGGGGACCAGCAGCACATTGCTGTAGAGGGTGACTTTGATGTAGAGCTCGAACCGGTCCGTCTGGCTGCGCATGGGTCCCGCCTCAGAAATCCGGGTGGAAGTGCATCTCTGGGTAGCGGGACGACGGGCCGGCGAGCAGACGGCCGTCGCCGTGGCGCAGGTGCCGGTCGAAGAAGGCCACCACGTACGGCCTCTGCACAGCGATGGACCGCTCGCCGTCGATGCTACCGATCAGGGGTTCACGGTCCGGGGCCGGCGTGCCCAGCTGCGGCAGCAGGGTTTGCAGATCGGTGTACGAGAGATGCGCGGTGTGGTCGAGCTGCAGCCAGTAGCGGGGGCCGCGCAGCTTGCCCCACATGGTGGTCCAGGAGTCGTCGACGCCCGCGCCCAGCATCAGGAACGGCCGGTTGAGGCCGGTGGTGAGGGGCCGGCCGAAGAACGTGCCGTCCAGGTTGGCTCCGGCCCGCACGCGGTGGTCGACCCGCATGACTTCGGCCGCGGTGGCGCCGCCCAGGGAGTGCCCGGCCATGCCGACACGGTTCAGGTCGAGGGTGGCGGCGAGGCCGCGTGGGAGGGACCGGAGCAGGCGACCGGACGTGAGCTGGTTGAGCACGAAGCGGGTGTCGGCGACCCGTACGGCGAGGGCTTTGGTCACGACGGCCTGCTCCTCGGCCGGCGTGGCCGGGACGGGGACGGCGAGGGTGGCCAGGCGGCCGTCGGGGAACTCGACGAAGTTGGCGTCGTGAGTGTGGTCGACGGTGACGACGACGAAGCCGTGGGAGGCGAGTTCCTCGACCAGGGCGGTGCTGGAGGTGCGTTCCATGCCGAGGCCGGGCGACCAGAGCACGACCGGGCGGCGTCCCGGGGCGGCCGGGGCGCCGATGTGGCCGTGCGTCACCGGCAGGATCGCGCCGGAGCCGGGCGGGGCCATGCGGGCCGCGATCTGCGGTGAGACCCAGTCGGCGCGGGGGCAGCCGCGCACGGTGGCGGCCGGGTACCAGATCTGGGCCATCAGTTCGCGCCGCTTCTCGGCGGGCACCCACGGGTCCGGTCGCGACGAGTCGACCAGGTGCAGGGAGGCCGTGCCGACGGGGTGCCGTCCCGTGGGCGCGGGCAGGGTGAGCTGGATGTCGGCCGCAGGGGCGAACGATGGCGAGGCAGCGGCGACGGTGGGCCAGGCCGTGGCGGTGGGCGAGGCGGTCGAAGCAGAGGCGGAGGAGTCCGGCCCGCGAGGGGACGGCGCCGGCTGGGGAAGGCTCGAGGGGGTGGGTGGGCCGGGCAGCAGGGCGGCGGCCAGGGCGAGAGCGGCGATCGTCATGGCGACAAGGGTTTCGGAGCGGGCGGGGTGGAGGCAGTGCGGCGGTTCACCGGTTTCGGTGCAGGCTGCACGACGCATCCATGACATCTGTCATGAATCGGCGGGAATGCAATTACTGGAGGGTAATTTGCAGCCCGTTGTCTGACATTTCGCGGACGTGTCGCGGGCATTTACGGTGGGCGGGCCGGCGGTGCAGGGAAACATCGTTTCCTAGTGATACGTATCAATCAGGGACATGGGCGGTGCGTCGACGGGTGGCCACGCTGCGTCCATCGTCGACCGTCCAAACCGGACCGTTTGTGCCGCCGAAGTGCATCCCGGCAACACGGGTGGAACAGACATAGGCGCATCTTGCCCGACAATCCCGCGCGGGAGGGGGCCGCGGCGCGTCGACGCCGATTGTTGACGAGCCATTACCCGGACGCGGGGAAATGGCTTGTCAGCGCGAGAAAACACGGTCGTCACGATTTTTGAGCGCGGTCGGACAACGGTCCGGATATCACTGCTGCCGATGGTCGTCAACGGTCCGGAATGGTCGTGCGGCGGACAGCCCGATCGAGCCCCGGCAATCCTTAAATCTTGCTTAGACTCGCCGTCGGCACGCTCCGCCCCACCCCACTCCCGTCCACCGTGGAGGTTCCTCGATGGTCGCTGCCCGCATGCCCGCCTACCGCCGTGCGGTACGCGCTGTAGTCGCCGCCCTCTTCGCAGGGACCATGGTGGCGGCGGCACCCGCGAACGCGAAACCCGTCAAACCCCTGACGCCACCCCAGATCCCGGGCTACGGCCAGGTCGCCCCGCCCCGGGTCGCCCCGCCCGAGCCCCTGCCCGAGCGCACCGGCAAGGTGGCCGTCAGCCAGGCCGCCGGCAAGCAGTTCCAGAAACCGGCCCTCCGTAAAGGTCAGGCCCAAGCGGCCGGCCTCAACGACAAGGTCGCCCTGCGCGCGCTGGTCATCGCCACCACCACCGACGACTTCGGTGTCCCGACGTGGAAGACGACGCTGGACCGCCTCGGCGCCTCGTACGACGTGCTCTACAGCGCCACCACCCCGCTGTCGGTCGACACCCTGCTGCGGGCCGACGGCACCGGCAAGTACAACGCGATCCTGCTGACCAACACGATGCTCGTGTACGCCGACGGCGCCAACTACCTCAACGGGCTCGACGCCAACGAGTGGAACACCCTCTGGGCGTACGAGCGGAACTTCGGTGTCCGTCAGGCCGCGCTCTACACCAGCTACGGCTCCTGGCCCGAGGACTACTGCCTGCGCTCGGCCGGTGAGACCGCGGTCGGCGACACCCCGCTCAACGTGAGCCTGACCAGCGCCGGCGCCGGGGTGTTCGACTACCTCAAGGCCGACGCCACGATCCCGGTCGTGCAGTCGTACGTCTACAAGACCAGCATCGCCCCGGGCTGCGCGGCCGAGGCCGTGGCCACCGACGGCACCAACGTGCTGGGTGTCCGCTCCACGTCGGCCGACGGCCGTGAGCGGCTGGCGCTGACGTTCACCCTCAACCAGTACCTGCTGCAGTCCGACGTGCTGGTCTACGGCCTCGTCCGCTGGGCCACCAAGGGCCTGTTCCTGGGTGAGCAGCGGCACCACCTCAACGTGGACGTCGACGACTGGTTCAACACCGCCGACCACTTCTACCCGGACGGCCACATCGAGTACGACCCCGGGTTCAAGGTCTCGGCGCACGACATGGTCAACCTGGATCAGCGGCAGGACGCGCTCAACCTGGGCTTCAAGTTCAACCTGGCCTTCAACGGCGCCGACATCGACCCGTTCGCAGGCAACCAGTGCAGCCCCGGCGGCGGCGTCAACGAGCTCACCGCGACGACCAAGTGCCTCGCGAACGACTTCCGGTGGCTGAACCACACGTTCAACCACCCGGAGCTCAACCACACGAGCTACGCCACCACGTACAACGAGATCCGGCAGAACCGCACGGCGGGCGCGGGCATCGGCCTGACCGAGTCGGCCGGGGTGCTCAAGACCCCCGAATACTCCGGGCTGGGCGTCTACACCGTGGACCCGGACGACGACACCGGCGTGCCGGTCGACCACGGCCTGGCGGGCTCGAACCCGAACCTGCTGCAGGCGGCCAAGGCCCTCGACATCAGATACCTGCACGGCAACATGTCGTTCGCCAGCCACAAGCCGGCGCACTTCAACGCCTCGATCGTGCACCCGCTCGACGCCGCGGTCGAGGTCGTGCCGGACTGGCCGACGAACTTCGCCTACTTCTGCACGACGCCGGAGGAGGAGACCGCGTTCTACAACTCCTTCTACGGACCCAACGGCAAGTTCCCGTACTGGCCGACGAACCGCACGTACGAGCAGATCCTGGACTACGAGACCGGTATCGCGCTGCAGCACGTGGCCGCGGGCGGCATCAACACGCACACCCTGCACATCGCCAACGTCCGCGACTACGGCAACGGCCGCACGCTGGCCACCGACTGGGTCGAGGCGGTGGTGAGCAAGTACCGGGCGATCTACTCGGTGCCGCTGCTCAACCAGGACTGGGCCCAGATCGGCGCCTACGCCAGCGTCCGCACCCAGCATTTCGGGCAGCTGGCGGCCGGGGTCGACGCGGTCTACGACCGGTCGGCGGGCACGGTCACGGTGACCTCGCCGGCGGCCGGAACCGTTCAGGTCAGCGGCGTGCAGGCGGCCACCTCGACCACGTACGGCTCCGATGTCACCGCCCCGCTGGCGCTCACGGCCGGCACCGCGGTGACCGTCACCGCCCAGCCGAGGGCGTAACCGAACAATGCGGATAGCACTCGTGTCCGAGGGGACTTATCCCTATGCGATGGGCGGCGTCAGCATCTGGTGCGAGCAGCTCATCAAGGGAATGCCCGACTACCGCTGGGAGGTCGTCGCGCTCACCGTCGACGGCTCCGAGCAGTCGGTCTTCGCCGCACCGGCGAACTTGGACCGGGTGCACTCCGTGCCACTGTGGGGCGGCCGCAACGAGAAGGCCCAAGGCAGCCCCGGTACGGCCTTCACGGGCCCGTACGAGATGTTCCTGCGTGCGCTGATCACGCCGGTGGACACGCTGCAGCCCGAACGGGGCCGCGCCGTCTTCCTGCTGGCCCTGCGCGGCCTGTACGAGTACGCCGAGTCGGGCGGCAACCTCGGCGAGGCGCTCGTCAGCAACGAGGCGGTCACCATGATGCTCGACGCGTGGCAAGACCTGCGCGTCGAGCAGACCGCCCCGGCCCCCACGGTCGCCGACGCCGTCCAGGCGACCTGGCTGCTGGAGCACATGCTGCGGCCGCTGAGCGCCCCCGCGGTGCAGGCCGACATCGTGCACTGCTCCATGAACGGGCTGTCGATGCTGGTCGCGATGGTGGCCAAGTGGCGTTACGGCACCCCGCTGGTGATGAGCGAGCACGGCATCTACCTGCGCGAGCGCTACATGTCCTACCTGCACGACGACGCGCCCCACGCCGTACGGGTGATGGCCTTGAGCTTCTTCCGCTCGCTGGCCGGGGCGGCCTACCTGATCACCGACGTGCTCGCGCCGCACTCGTCCTACAACCGGCGCTGGCAGCTGCACAACGGGGCCGACCCCGAGCGCATGTGGACCATGTACAACGGCGTCGAGCCGGCCGAGTTCCCCGCCGCCACCAGCGAGCCTGCCGTGCCGACCATCTCGTTCATGGGCCGCATCGACCCGCTCAAGGACCTGCACACCCTGATCCGGGCGTTCGCGATCGTGCGCGACAAGATCCCGGCCGCGCGGTTGCGCATCTTCGGCGGCACACCGGCGGTCAACCGTACGTACCACGAGTCGTGCGAGCGGCTGATCGAGGAGCTCGGGCTGCAGGACTCGGCCGTGCTGGAGGGCCGCATCGAACGGGCCGTGGACGCTTACCACGCGGGCAGCATCGTCGCGCTGACCAGCATCTCGGAGGGTTTCCCGTACACGGTGGTGGAGGCCATGGCCTGCGGGCGGCCCTGCGTGTGCACAAACGTGGGCGGCGTGGCCGAGGCGGTCGCCGACACCGGCCGGGTGGTGGCCCCGCGCGACCACACGGCCGTGGCCGAGGCCTGCATCGAGCTGCTGGAGAACGACGACCTGCGCTTCAACCTGGGGTACGCGGCCCGCCGGCGCGTGCTGGAGCACTTCACGCTGGCCCAGTCGCTGCAGATGTACCGCGACGTCTACGAGCGTCTGGCCCGTCCGCTGGAGGGCGCGATCCCGGCTCCCCGGCTGCGCCCGGCCGCCCCCGCCTGGCTGGGCATGCGATGACCGTCGAGGACAAACAGGCGGAAGCCACCGCCCCGCAGACCCACCCGGTCGTTCTGCCGCGCATCTCCACCGACCCGCTCGACATGCTGGTCGACCGTATGCGGCCCGCACTGGCCCGCGCCGTCGAAGCGCTTCAGGTGGCCGCCGCGCTCGAGGCGGACGGGGTCACCGACCGCATCGCCCGGGTCGAGTACGGCTTCCCCGACGTGTTCGCGCTGGCGGCCGAGGTGTTCCGCCGCCTCGGCCCGCCCGCCGACGACCCGCCGGCCCCGGTCGCCACCGGTCACGGCCGCCGCCAGACGATCCGGCTGCTGCTCCACGGCCCCCTGTACGCCCTGCCCAGCGCGGTGTTCCCGGCCGTGCTGGCGGTGCTGGGCCAGCGCCACGCCGTCCTCGTGCTCACCGTGGCCGGGGTGGCCGGGTGGGCCTACGCGGGCACTGTCGCCTTCGCCGCCTACAAGCTGCTCGGGGCCAACCGTCCGCACCGCGCGGCCCGCCTGCTGCGCTTCTCGGTCCTGGCCGCCCCGCTGCTGGGCGCGCTGGCCGGGGCGGGCATCGGCCGCTGGGGCCTGGTGCTGCTGGCCGCCGGGCAGCTGAGCTACCAGCTGGCGGGCACGGTCCTGATGTTCTACCGCCGAGAGCTGTGGCAGGCGATCGTGATGGCCCCCGCGGTCGTGGCCGGCGTGGCCTACCTGCTCGACGAGCGGGCCCGCGACGCCGCCCTGATCGCCGCCGGGGCCGGGGTCCTGGTCGCGTTCGCGGCCGCCCTGCGGTGCACGGTCGGGAAGGGCGCCGCGGGCGAGCGGCCGGCCCGGTTGCCCCGGCGCGCGCTGGGCGGCGTCACCGCGTACGGGCTGCTCTCGGCTCTGCTGCTGTTGCACGCCGCCTTGCCCTATCTGTCCGACCGCCTCGACATCGCCGTCGCGGTGGCCCCGCTCATCCTGTCCATGGGCTTCGTCGAGTGGCGGGCCGAACGGTTCCGCGCGCAGGCCGTGGGCCTGACCCGGCGCAGCCGCCGCCCCGCCGACTTCGAGATCGGCCTGGCCCGCGCGATCGGCCTCGAGATCCTGCTCTGCCTGGCCGTCCCGGCCGTGCTCGGCGTGGCGCTGGTGGCCGTCCTGCGCACGACCGATCCGGCCGTCATGGTCATGGTCGCCGCGCACGTGCTGCTGGCCGGCGCCTACTACGTCGCGTTCCTGCTGGCCGGATTCGAGCGCTTCGGCCGGCTGTGCGCGTCGCTGATCGCCGCGCTGGCGGTGCACCTGGGCGCTGTCGCCCTGCTCGGCCGTGCGGTCACCCCACTGATCGACACGGTGTTGTTCGCCGGCAGTGTGCTCGGGCTGCTGGCGCTGTTCCTGCTCGGCCTGGCTCCGTCCGTCCGCCAGGTACGCCACTACCGGTAGGTCAACCGGAGGGAGATCTGCATGCACGCGGTGATTCTCGCCGGCGGCAAGGGGGTGCGGCTGCGGCCGTACACCACCACGCTGCCCAAGCCACTGATGCCCATCGGCGACAAGCACGCGATCCTCGAGATCGTCCTGGACCAGCTCGCCGGGTGCGGCTTCACCTCCGTGACGCTCGCGATCAACCATCTCGGCCCGCTCATCAAGGCGTTCGTGGGCGACGGGACCCGCTGGGGGCTGCGCGTCGACTACATCGAGGAGGATCGGCCGCTGTCCACCGTGGGCCCGCTCTTCGGGCTCAAGGACACGCTGCCCGAGCACTTCCTGGTGATGAACGGCGACGTGCTGACCGACCTCGACTACGCCGACCTGCTCAACCAGCACACCCTGAGCGGGGCCGGGCTGACCGTGGCGATCGCCGAGCGCACCCACAAGGTCGAGTTCGGGGTGCTCGACGTCGAGGCGTCGCGCATCACCGGGTTCCGGGAGAAGCCCAGCCTGCGCTACCAGGTCAGCATGGGCGTGTACGGGATGAGCCGGCGCACCCTGGCCCCCTACCCGGCCGGGCGGTCGTTCGGCTTCGACGAGCTGGTGCTCGACCTGCTGGCCCGGCGCGACAACCCGGCCACCTATCCGTTCACCGGGTTCTGGCTCGACATCGGGCGGCCCGAGGACTACGACGAGGCCAACCGCAGCTTCGAGGAGCTGCGCCCCAAGCTGCTGCGCGACCGTGCCGGGGAGCCCGTATGAGGATCCTGCTCCTCGGCTCGTCCGGGTTCATCGGCCGGCACGTCCGCCACGCTCTGGCGGACGCGGGCGACCTGATCTGCCCCGGCCGCGACCGGTACGACCTGATCAACGGCGAGCTCGACGACCTCCGGGCGCTGGTCCGGGTCGAACGGCCGGACGCGGTGGTCTGCTGCGTCGGCGCGCTCACCGGCACGCCGGGCGAGCTGATGCGGGCCAACGCGATGGTGGCGGCCAAGCTGCTGGAGTCGGCCCCGGACGCGCGGCTCGTGCGGCTGGGCTCGGCGGGGGAGTACGGCGCCGTTCCCGAGGGGCACGCCGTGGCCGAGGACGACCGGCTCGAACCGGTCGGCGCGTACGGGGTCAGCCACGCCGCCGGGACCAGGCTGTTCGCGCTGGCGAGCAACACCGTGTCGTTGCGCGTGTTCAACCCGATCGGCGCGGGCCAGCCTGCCGAGAACGTGCTGGGCCGGGTGGCCGCGCAGCTGCGGGCCGGGCACACCGAGCTGTCGCTGGGGCCGCTCGGCGCGTACCGGGACTTCGTGGACGTGCGCGACGTGGCCTCGCTGATCCGGGCCGTCGTGGTCGCCGACGACGTGCCGCACCCGGTCTACAACGCGGGCAGCGGGCGGGCGGTGACCGTACGGGAGGCCGTTGAGATGCTGGCCCGCGAGGCCGGGTTCACCGGCGAGATCAAGGAGCAGGGGGCCGGGCCGCAACGCTCGGCCGCCGTGACCTGGATTCAAGCCGACATCACCCGGGCCGCCAAGGACCTCGGCTGGGCGCCCGCTCACAACCTGAGCGCCTCGATCAAGAGCATCTGGGAAGACGCGTGAGAAGGGCGGTGGCGGTTCTGCTGGCGGCGCTGACCGTCGCCGCCTGCACCTCCCCGCCCACGCCTGCGACCAGCGACTCCTGGGCCTATCAGCTGCAGAACTACCGGGACGACCGCCTCGACGAGCTCGCCGCCGGGCCGTATCGGACCGTGGTCGTCGACCTCGCCCGCGACGCGCACAGCGACTTCTTCACGGCGGACGAGATCGACGCCGTCCGCGCGACCGGCAAACGCGTGCTGGCCTACTTCGAGATCGGGAGCATCGAGGACTTCCGGCCGGAGTACAAGACCCTGCCCAAGGATCTGATCGGCAACGAGTGGGCGGACTGGCCGGGCGAGTTCTTCGTGCGCTACTACGACGACCGCTGGTGGGAGCTGGTCGTCAAACCCCGCGTCGACCAGGCGGTGCGGGCCGGGTTCGACGGTGTCTACCTCGACACCCCCTTGGCGTACGAGGAGATCGCGCTCGACGCCGTGCCCGGGCGTGACCGCGACCGGCTGGCCGCCGACATGGCCCGGCTCGTCGCGCGGATCAGCGCGTACGGGAAGGGCAGGGTCCCCGGTTTCCTGATCGTGCCGCAGAACTCGCCGGAACTGCGGCACCAGCCCGGGTACACCGCGGCGATCGACGGCATCGGCATGGAGGAGCTGTTCTTCAAAGCCACCGACGAGCGCTGCACCGAGGACTGGTGCGCCGAGAACCTGGCCGACACCCGGGCCCTGCGCGACGCGGGCAAGTTCGTGCTCAGCGTCGACTACGCCACGAAGGCGGACGACGTGCGCGCGGCCTGCGAGTACTACGCCGCCGAACGCTTCACCGGCACCGTCACGGTGCTGGAGCTGGACCGACCCGCACAACCCTGCCCGTAAGGAGAAAACCGCATGCCCCAGACGATCGGAGTCGTCGGCCTCGGCTACGTCGGTCTGACACTGACCGCCGCGCTGGCCGACAAGGGCTACACCGTGCACGGCGCCGACGTGTCGCATCACGTGCTCGACACCCTCTCGCAGGGGCGCTCGCACATCTTCGAGCCCGGTGTCGAGGACATCTTCGCCTCTCGGATCAATTCGGGCATTCACGTGGGTGAATCGTTGCCGAACAACACCGTCGACGTGGCCGTGATCAGCGTGTCGACGCCGGTGGACGAGCAGACCCGCCGGCCCAACCTGGCCAACCTGGCCGCCGCCGCCCGCAGCGTGGCCGCCACCTGCGCACCGGGCACGCTGGTGGTCGTGCGCAGCACCGTGCCGGTGGGCACCAGCCGCAAGGTGGTGCTGCCCGAGCTGCGGGCCGCGTGGGGAGACGACGTCAAGCTGGTGATGGCGCCCGAGCGCACGATCCAGGGTCAGGCGCTGCGCGAGCTGGTCGAGCTGCCGCAGGTCGTCGGCGGCCTGGACGACGCTTCATTGCAGGCCGGTCTGGAGTTCTTCGGCGGCCTGGCCAACACCGTCGTGCCGGTGTCCGACCTGGAGACCGCCGAGCTGGTCAAGCTGTCGAACAACTGCCACACCGACCTGATCTACTCGTTCGGCAACGAGATCGCGCTGATCGCCGAGCAGCACGGCCTCGACCCGCTCGAGGTGATCAAGGCGGCCAACGTCGACTACCCGCGGCCCGACCTGTCCAAGCCGGGTTACGTCGGCGGCGGCTGCCTCTCCAAGGACCCGTACATCATGCTGGACAGCGCCGGCGACTACACGCCGTTCCTGGTCGGGCAGGCCCGCGCGCTCAACGAATATCTGCCCAAGCACGTGGCGGAGATCGTGGTGCGGCTGCTGCGCGAGATCCGCGGCGAGACGCGGGGGCTGCGGCTGGCCGTGCTGGGCTGGGCCTACAAGGGCTGGCCGCCCACCGACGACATGCGCGGCACCCCGATCGCCACCATGATGCCGATCTTCTCGGCGGCCGGCATCACCGTCACCGGGCACGACCCGATGGTCACGGCCGAGGTGGTGCGGCAGTACGGCGGCGACCCGGTCAGCCTGGACAAGGCGTTCACCGACAGCGACGCCGTGCTGGTCATCAACGACCACCCCGACTACCGGGCGGTCGACGTGAACGCCATGCTGGGCGACGCGCGGCCGGCCCTCATCTTCGACTCGTGGCGCATCCTCGACGCGGACGCCGTCCGTGCGGCGGGCATCCGTTACGCCGGCCTGGGACTGGTGGCGGCATGAGGGCCCTGCTGCTCGGCGGCGCCGGCTTCATCGGCGCCCACCTGGCCCGGCGTCTGGTCGCCGACGGCCACGACGTGACGATCGTCGACGACTTCTCCCGCGGCCGCTCCGACAGCGACTTGCAGGAGCTGGGGGCGACGATCGTCTCGGGCGACCTGACCGACCCGGCCTTCTACGCGGGGCTGGAGCACGACTGGGACCAGATCTACCTGCTCGCTGCCGTCGTGGGTGTGCGCAACGTGGAGAAGGACCCGGCCCGCGTCGTCCGCGTCAACACGCTCGTGGCCATGCACCTGCTCGACTGGCTGCAGCCGGGGGAGCGGGTGTTCTTCGCCTCGACCAGCGAGGTCTACGCGGGCGGGGTGGACGCCGGCATCGTGCCGGTGCCCACGCCCGAGGCGATCCCGACGATGATCTCGGACATCACCGCGCCCCGGTTCGCGTACGCGGTCAGCAAACTGCTCGGTGAGGCCGCGTTCCTGCACACCGCCCGCGCCCGCGGTTTCGACGCCGTCGTCGGGCGGTTCCACAACGTGTACGGGCCGCGGATGGGCGCCGACCACGTCATCCCGGAGATGTCGCTGCGGGCGCGTGGCGGCGAGGACCCGTTCCGGGTGCCCGGGGCCGACCAGTTCCGCGCGTTCTGCCACGTCGACGACGCGGTCGAGGCCATGGTCCGGCTCATGGCCACGCCCGCGGCGGCCGGTCAGATCGTGCACATCGGCAACGACCGCGAGGAGACCAACATCGGCGACCTGGCCAAGCTGGTGCTGCGGGTGGCCGGGGTCAGCCCGGCGATCGAGACCGCCGGCGCGCCGCCCGGATCGGTGCGCCGGCGCTGCCCCGACCTGAGCAAGCTGCGTGAGCTGACCGCCTTCGAGCCCACGGTCACGCTGGAAGAAGGCGTCCGTACGACGTTCGCGTGGTACGCCGAGCACGGGAGACCGTCATGACCGACGAACGCGCGCCGATCTGCTTCTACTACGGCAACGGCAAGCTGATCGACCTGGCCGAGTATCCACGCGTGGTGCTGCAGCCCGACTTCTACAAGCCCGAGGAGATCGCCTACCTCAAGGGCAAGGGCGTGCACGTGCTGGCGTATCTGACCCTGTCGGAGGACACCGGGCCGCCCGCCGAGTGGCAGCGCACCGAGGTCAACCCCGACTGGGGCGGCAAGTTCGTGCACGTCGGGCACCCGGACTGGGTCTCGCACGTGGTCGGCCAGGCCCGCGACGCGCTGGCGGCCGGGTTCGACGGGTTGTTCCTCGACACGCTCAACGTCGAGCTGACCTTCCCCGAGGACGTGCCGCACCTGCTGACGCTGGTGGCCGCGCTGCGGGCCGAGGCGGGCTCGGCGTACATCCTGGCCAACCGGGGCTTCGGGATGCTGCCGCGGCTGGCCGAACTGGTCGATGGGGTGGTCTTCGAGTCGTTCTCGGCCCGCTGGACCGAGGAGGGCTACGCGGCCTGGCCGCCCGACACCCTCGAGTTTCACGCGCAGATCGCCGAGCAACTGCTGCGGTTGCAGCTCGACCTGTACGCGCTGGACTACGCCGACGACCCGGGCCTGACGGACTTCGCAGTCCGCCGGGCCCGGCAGTTCGGCATGCAGTGCATCGTCAGCGACCGGGCTTTGTCCCGCGTCTAGCTGTCACGCCGTGTTCTTGTAGACCGCGAACGTGGTCCGCTTCCGCAGTCGGAAACCGATCGACTCGTAGAGGCGGATCGCGTTCGCGTTCGCGGCCGACGTGTGCAGGAACGGGGTCTCGCCACGCTGCCGGATCCCGTACGCGACGGCCTGCACGAGGCTCGTGGCCAGACCCTGCCCGCGGAACGCCGGGTGGGTGCAGACCGCGCTGATCTCGGTCCAGCCGGGCGGGTGCAGCCGCTCGCCGGCTATCGCGATCAGCTTCCCGTTCCGCCGTACGCCGAGGTAGGTGCCCAGTTCGATCGTGCGCTGCCGGAACGGGCCGGGCTGGGTGAGCTCGATCAGGGCCAGGATCTCGGGCACGTCACCGGCGTGCAGCGGCCGGGCCTCCGCGAAGGGTGCCGCGGACAGGGATTCGTCGACGAACTGGACCCCCGCCACCTCGCCCGCGATCACCCAGCCGGGATGGTTCGCCGGGACCGGCCCGGCCACCGCCACCTCGGCGCCCGGACCGGTCAGCTCGGTCAGGTCGGCCCAGGCGCGCGGGTCGCCGGGATCGTCGACGGCGTGGAACGGCGCGACCTGGGGGTCATAGCGGACCGCGCGCCCGTACGTCTGCGCGAATTGTGAGTGCTCGCCCCGCAACGAGGCGACCACCGGGTCGTCGAGGCCGGCCTGGACTGTGGTCATCGGGGCGCCAGCCCGAGGTTCTCCCGCAGCGTCGAGCCCTCGTACTCCGTACGGAAGACGCCCTTCTCCTGCAGCAGCGGGACGACGGTGCCGGCGAACTCGTCGAGGCCGCCCGGCGTCACGTGGGGCACCAGGATGAACCCGTCGGAGGCGTCGGACTGCACGAGATGGTTGATGCTCTCGGCGATCGTGGTGGCCGAGCCGATGAACGTCTGGCGGCCGGTCACCTCGATGATCAGGTCGCGGATCGACAGCTTCTCGGCCTCCGCCTTCTGCCGCCACTCGTTGGCCGTGGCGATGGGGTCGCGGTGCATCCGTACGCTGGCCCGGCCCCGTGCGATGTGATCGTCCGACACATCGGGGTCGATCTCGGGCAGCGGCCCCTCCGGGTCGTACGCGGAGAGGTCGCGGTTCCACAGCTGCTCCAGGAACTTGATCGCGGTCGCCCCGCTGACCTGCTGCCGCCGCACGACCCGCGCCTTCTCCTGCGCGTCGTTGTCCGTGTCGCCGAGCACGAACGTCGCCGCGGGCAGCACCTTGAGCGAATCGCGCTCGCGGCCGTACTTGGCGAGGCGGTCCTTGACGTCGGTGTAGAACTTCTGGCCGTCCTCCAGGGTGCCGTGCCGGCTGAAAATGGCGTCGGCGGTGGCCGCGGCGAACTCGCGGCCCGCGTCCGAGTCGCCGGCCTGCAGGATGACCGGGCCGCCCTGCGGGCTGCGGGGCACGTTGAACCGGCCCGAGATGTCGAAGTGCTGGTCGGTGTGGCGGAACGTGCCCGCGTCCGGGTGGCGCAGGAAGACGCCGCTCGCCTTGTCGGCGGCGATCGCGTCGGCGGGCCAGGAGTCGTACAGCTCCTTGGCGGTCTCGAGGGCCTGGGTGGCCCGGCTGTAGCGGTCGGACTCGGCCAGGAAGCCGCCGCGCCGGAAGTTCTCCCCGGTGAACGCGTCCCAGCTGGTGACGACGTTCCACGCGGCCCGGCCGCCGGAGAGGTGGTCGAGCGACGCGAACTGGCGGGCCACCTCGTACGGCTCGTTGAAGGTGGAGTTGATCGTGCCGGCCAGGCCGAGGTGCTCGGTGACCGCGGCCAGCGCGGCCAGGACGGTGAAGGTGTCGGGGCGGCCCACCACGTCCAGGTCGTAGATCTGGCCGCCCTGCTCGCGCAGGCGCAGACCCTCGGCCAGGAAGAAGAAGTCGAACCTCGCCCGCTCGGCGGTCTGCGCGAGCTTGACGAACGAGTCGAACTCGATGTGGCTGCCGGCCGCGGGATCGCTCCACACGGTGGTGTTGTTGACGCCGGGGAAGTGCGCGGCGAGATGGATCTGCTTAGGCAACGCTTGCTCCTTCGGCGGCGTAGCGGTTGGCCGGTCGGGGCAGACCCAGGCGGTCGCGCAGGGTGCCTGGCTCGTACTGCGTACGGAAGACGCCTCGTCGCTGCAGCTCGGGCACCAGGCCCCGAGTGATGCCGCGCAGGTCGGACGGAAGGCGGCCGGGGCGCAGGCGGAACCCGGTGATCCCGGCCTCCTGCCATGCGAGCAGCAGGTCGGCCAGCTGAGCGGGGGTGCCGGTGAAGACCCTGGCGTCGCTCAGAACCGCGGCGCTGCGCACCGGCTCCAGGAACACCACCAGGTCGGCGAAGACGTGCCGGACCTTCACCTGGTCCACGATGTGCCGTGCGTCCGCGGCATCCTTCGGCGTGACGTAGACGACGTCGGCCGACTTCTCGGCGAACCGGTACGGGATGTCGTTGTGGGCCAGCGCGGTGACGACCGGCTGTCCCTGCGGCGGGCGCGGCGTGATCGACGGGCCCTTGACGCTGAAGAACCGGCCCTCGAAGTTGATGTAGTGCAGCTTGTCGCGGTCGATGAACCGGCCGGTGGCGGCGTCGCGGATCTCGGCGTCGTCCTCCCAGCTGTCCCAGAGCCGCCGCACGACCTCCACGTAGTCGGCCGCCTCGTCGAACAGATCCTGTATGGATGCTTGTGTGTCGATGCTGACCTGACGCCGCCCGAAGTGCGCGGCCTCGCCGGCTTTGGGGGAGAGCTGCACCCGCCACCCGGCGCGGCCCCGGCTCACGTAGTCGAGGGTGGCGATCGCCTTGGAGATGTGGAACGGCTCGGTGTGGGTGACCGTGGCCGTCGGGACCAGGCCGATGTGGCGGGTCAGCGGGGCCACCCGCGAGGCGATCAGCACCGCGTCGAGCCGCCCCTGCACCTGCGCCGGGTCGTCGCTCTGCACGCCCAGCGCGTCCTCGATGGTGACGAAGTCGAGCTTGCCCGCCTCGGCCTCGGCGATCAGGTCGATCCAGTAGCGGGCGGTGAACAGCTCCGCGGGCCGCGCGTCGGGCTCACGCCAGGCGTCCGGGGCCCAGCCCGCGCCGTCCAGCGCCACCGCGAGATGCAGGTTCGGCATGCTCATTTCCCCTCGATCGGCAGGCCGGGCGGGTTGATCTCGGGCGCGTCGACCGCCTCGTCGGCCAGGTTCCAGCGGTTCAGGATCTTCTGGTAGTCGCCCGACTTGACCAGCTCGTCCAGGGCCGCCTTGTACGCCTCGACCAGGCCGCTGCCCTTCTTGGTGGTCAGCGCGATCTTGCCCTGCAGCGTGGAGCCGGCGCCCGAGTACGTGCCGACGATCTCGCTCTCGCCCGCCTTGGCCACGTGGTAGGCCGACGTCGGGTTCGGGCCCAGGTACAGGTCGATCGCGCCGGAGCCCAGGGCCAGGTAGGTGGCCTGGTTGGTCTGGTAGTACTTGATGTCGACCTTGGGCAGGCCCTGCTTGACGGCCTCCTCGCTCCACTCCACGAGGATCTTCTCCTGGTTGGTGCCCGAGCCGACCGCGACCCGCTTGCCCGCCACGTCCTTGGGCCCGGTCACCGTGAGGCCGCTGCCCTTCTTGGCCTCGAACGCCAGCTCGTCCTTGCGGTAGGTGGCGAAGTCGTACTTCTGCTTGCGCTCCTCGGTGACCGTGATGTTCGAGGCGCCGACGTCGAACTTGCCGCTGTCGAGGCCGATGAACAGGTTCTCCCAGCTGGTGTTCTGCAGGTCGGGCTTGAGGCCGAGGACGCCGGCCACGGCCACCGCGATGTCGGGCTCGCTGCCGATCAGCGTCTTGTTGTCGGTGGCGGTGAAGGCGAGCGGGGCGAAGCCGGCGCCGGCCGCGCCCACGCCGATCGTCAGCGTGCCCTTCTGCTTGATCGCCTCGGGCAGCAGGGCCGCGGCCGCGTCGACCTTCGCGGGGACGATGCGCTGCTGGTCGGGACCGTCGTTGATGGTCACGGCGGCCGCCTGCTGCACGTCGTTGCCGGAGGCGGTGGGCGTCTCGTCGGGCGCGGCGCAGGCGGCGAGTCCCGCCAGCGCGGCCACCAAGAGCAGAGCGGATTTCGTACGCATGGAGAGGTGCTCCTTCAGACGAGAACTTTTGACAGGAACGCGCGGGTGCGTTCGTGCCGGGGGTGGTCGAGGACCTCGGCCGGCGGGCCCTGCTCGAGCAGGCGGCCCTCGTCGAGGAAGACGATGGTGTCGGCCACCTCGCGGGCGAAGCCGATCTCGTGGGTGACGACGATCATGGTGGTGCCGGCCCGGGCCAGGTCGCGCATGACGTCGAGCACCTCACCGACCAGCTCGGGGTCGAGGGCCGAGGTGGGCTCGTCGAACAGGACGAGCTTGGGCTCCAGGGCCAGCGCGCGGGCGATGGCCACCCGCTGCTGCTGGCCGCCGGAGAGCTGGCGGGGGTAGGCGTGGGCCTTGTCGGCCAGACCGACCCGGTCGAGCAGTTCGAGCCCTCGCTCGCGGGCCTGCTTGCCGGGCGCCTCGATCACGTTCTCCAGCGCGGTCAGGTGCGGGAACAGGTTGAAGGTCTGGAAGACGAACCCGATCCGGGCGCGCTGCTTGAGGATGTGGCGCTCGCTCAGCTCGTACAGCTTGTTGCCGGCCCGGCGGTAGCCGATCAGCTCGCCGTCGACCCGGACCCGGCCGCGGTCCACCTTCTCCAGGTGGTTGATGCAGCGCAGCAGGGTCGACTTGCCCGAGCCGGACGGCCCCAGGATCACCGTCACGCTGCCCGCGGGCACGGTCAGGGTGACGTCGTGCAGCACTTCGAGGGTGCCGAACGACTTGTGCACACCGCTGAGCTCGATCATCGGACGTACCCCCGGGAGTAACGGCGCTCGACGTAGTGCTGCAGGATCGACAGGGCGGCGGTCAGGATCACGTACCAGACCGTGGCCACCAGCAGCAGCGGCACGACCCGCCCGTTGCGGCCGTAGATGACCTGCACCTGGTAGAACAGCTCCCCGATGGCCAGCACGTAGACCACCGAGGTGCTCTTGAGCAGGTTGACCAGCTCGTTGGCCGCGTTGGGCAGGATCGCGCGCATGGCCTGGGGGAGCAGGATGCGGCGGAACTGGCGCAGCCGCGGGATGCCCAGGGCGGCCGCGGCCTCCAGCTGCCGGGAGTCGACCGACAGGATGCCGGCCCGGACGATCTCGGCGGCGTAGGCGGCCTCGTGCAGGGCCAGCCCCAGCAGCGCCGCCCCGAACGCGCTGACCAGAGTGGACGTCTCGAAGTGGAGGAAGCCGGGGCCGAACGGCACACCGATCTGCAACCGGTCGTACAGGTAGCCGAGGTTGGCCCAGAAGAGCAGCTGGACGATCAGCGGCACGGAGCGGAAGACCCAGATGAACGTCCAGCTGACCCAGGCCAGCACCGGGTTCTTGGACATCCGCATCGGGGCCAGCACGATGCCGCCGGCGAAGCCCAGCACGGCGCCCGCGAACGTCAGCTCCAGCGTGATGAGCAGGGCGTCCATCACCGACTTCTCGAAGAAGTAGCCGAAGAAGGTGGCCCAGTCCCAGCCGGGGTTGGTGACCAGGCCGTGCAGGAACTGGGCGACGACGATCAGGACGGCGGCGGCCGCGATCCAGCGCCAGGGGTGCCGGGCCGGGACGACGACCAGGTTGTCGCTCGGGGGGTCGGTCACGCCGGGCGGCGGGGCGGTGGTGCGCGACAGAAGGCTCACGTCGATGACGGTAGGTCCGTCTCCTAAAACCCTCAATACCTATCGGGTGTATATGTTTAACGACATTGTGAACGAGTGCCCGGCCGGGTCGCTATCTGGGACGAAAGTCATTGACCCCTTGCTTATATCCTAGTTCGGCTATAGGAAAAAGGGAGTCCGCAACACCTGGAGGTGGAGATGCGTCGCCGTTCCCTGCTGATCGCCGCCGTGGCAACCGTGCTCGTCGCGGGTTGCTCCGGCAGCGCCGGCACCGACTCCGCCGCCGCCGGCGAACCGGTCTCCGGCGGCTCCCTGACCTGGGGCGTCGAGACCGAACCGATCACTCTGAACCCGCACCAGTACGCGCAGGCCAAAGCCCGCCTGCTGGTCTGGAACACCTTCGAGGCCCTGCTCACCCACGACGACAAGGGCGGCTACGTACCCTGGCTGGCCAGCGGCTACGAGGTGTCGCCGGACGGGCTGACCTACACGGTCAAACTGCGTACGGGGGTGACCTTCAGCGACGGCACCCCGTTCGACGCGGCCGCCGTCAAGGCCAACGTCGACCTGCTGCGCTCCGACGGCTACGCCCCGCAGGTCGCCGCCGTACAGCTGAAGAACCTCAAATCCGTCGACGTGGTCGACCCGGCCACCGTCAAATACACACTGAGCAGCCCCGACGTGCTCATCCTGGACTTCCTCTCGTCCCCCCAGGGCGCGGTCGTGTCGCCCAAGTCGCTCAAGGAGGCGGCCAACCTCAAGGCGGGCGGCCCGGATCTGGCGGGAACCGGGCCGTTCATCCTCGACCGGTACACGCCGGGTCAGGAACTGCACTACAAGCGCAACCCGTCGTACCGGGACCGGGCGGCCTACCTCGACGAGGTCACCTACCGCTTCCTCAAGGAGTCCTCCGTACGGGTGGGCGCGCTGACCTCGGGTCAGGTGCAGGTGATCGAAGGGGTGCCGGCCACCGACCAGGCGCAGATCACCGGAAACCCGTCGCTCACGCTGAGCAAAGGGCTCAACTCGGGGTCGGCGTACTCGTACTACTTCAACGTCACCCACGCGCCGTTCGACGACATCCGTGTGCGGCAGGCGTTCCGCGACGCGCTCGACGTGGACACGGTGCTCAACGGCGTCTACCGCGGCACCGCGACCCGGGCCTGGAGCGTGATCGGACCGACCAGCCCGCTCTACGACAAGTCGCTCGAGGGCACGTACGGCAACAACCCGGAGCGGGCCAACGCGACCCTGGACGCGGCCGGTTGGACGCAGCGTGACGCCGACGGTTTCCGGGTCAAGGACGGCAAGCGCTTGACCGTACGGCTGGTGCAGTCGGCGCCGTTCGTCCGGGACCGCCGCGACATCCTGGCCCAGGCCGTGCAGGCCGCGGTCAAGCAGAGCGCCGGGATCGACCTGCACGTGTCGGTGGTCGACCAGGGGACCGCCACGGCGGCGCTGGAGAAGGGGGAGTACGAGGTGTTCGACAACTCCCGGGCCGACACCGACGCCGGGGCGGCTCTCAACCTGCTGCTCTCGTCGGCCGGCGCGATCAACCGCCTCGGTATCGCGGACAAGAAGGTCGACACGTTGCTGGCTGACGGCCAGGCTTCGAGTGACCCCGCAGCCCGCGCCGAGATCTACCAAACGTTGCAGCAGAAAGTCATCGCGGACGACGCGCTGATCCAGCCGCTGTACGCGCCGGCCGACCAGATCGCGGCGTCCAAGAAGGTCGGCGGGCTGGGCTTCGAGCCGACCGCGGGCGTGCCGGCCAGCGCCTACAACCTCTGGCTGAGCAAGTGATCGTGCTCCGGCGGATCGCCACCGGGCTCGTGGTCCTCTGGGCCGCCGCGACCGCCGCCTACCTGGCGCTGCTCGCGGCGCCCGGCTCCACCGTGGACAGCATCATCGGCGACGGAGCCGACACCCCGCTGATCCGCGCCCAGATCATCGAGGAGTGGGGCCTCGACCGCCCCGCCGTCGTGCAGTACCTGGACTACCTGTGGCGGGCCGCGCAGGGTGACCTGGGCCGGTCCTACCTGCTGCAGAGGCCCGTCCGCGACGTGATCGCCGACCAGATCGGTCCCACCCTGACCCTGGCCGTGGCGGCGGCCGGGCTGGGCGCGCTGCTGGCCCTGACCCTGGCCGTGACCACCCGCCGCCCCTGGGCCCGGCGGGTCAGCTCGACCGCCGAGCTGGTCGTGGTGTCGACCCCGCCGTTCCTGATCGGGATCGTGCTGCTGAGCGTCTTCTCGTTCAACCTGGGCTGGTTCCCGGTCAGCGGCGGCCAGGGCGTCGCGTCGCTCGTGCTGCCCGCGATGACCCTGGCGCTGCCGGTGGCCGGGGTGCTCACCCAGGTGCTGCGGGACGGCATCGACCGGGCCCTGGACGAACCGTTCGTGGTGACGGCCCGGGCCCGCGGGCTGGGGGAGCGGGCCGTGCTGGTGCGGCACGCGCTGCGCCACGCCCTGCTGCCCGCGGTCACCCTCACGGGCTGGCTCTTCGGGACCCTGCTGGGCGGTGCGGTGATCATCGAGACCGTCTTCGGGCGGCCCGGGCTGGGTCAGGTCACGCTGCAGGCGGTGAACAGCGCCGACATGCCCGTCGTGCTGGCCGTGGTGGTGTTCTCGGCCTTCGTCTACGTGGTCATCAACACCCTGGCCGACCTGTCCTACCTGCTCATCGACCCGCGCCTGCGCCCCGCCGCCGCGGTCCCCGCGGGCTCCGTCCCGGCCTCCTCCGCCTCCTCCTCTCCTCCGACGGGAGCGTAGACATGGCCCTCGTCCTCGATCGTCCGTTGTCCGTGCGCCTGCGTCGTCCGTCCGGGGCCGGGGTTGCCGCCGCGGCCGGATTCCTGGTGCTGGCCCTCGTGGCCGCCGTGCTGCCCGGCCTGCTGGCCGGTGACCCCCTGGCCGCCGACCCCCTGCACGTGCTGGAAGCGCCCAGCGCGGCCCACTGGTTCGGCACCGACCAGCTCGGCCGTGACGTCTTCGACCGGGTCGTGCACGGCGCCCGGCACTCCCTGCTGATCGGCGTCGTGGCCACCCTCATCGCCGTCACCGCGGGCCTGCTGCTGGGTCTGCTGGCCGGCCTCTCCCACAAGTACGCCGACGAGGCCCTGAGCCGCTCGTTCGACGCCCTCTCGGCGTTTCCGCTGCTGCTGCTGGCCCTGCTGTTCGTGGCCGTGGCCGGCCCCGGCACGGTCGGCCTGGTCGTCGCCATCGGCATCGCCACGCTGCCGCACTACGCCCGGGTCGTCCGCAGCCAGACGTTCGTGGTGCGCCAAGCCGCGTACGTCACCCACGCCGTGGCTTTCGGCCCCTCCCGCATCCGCCTGGTGCTGCGCCACGTACTGCCCAACGTGCTCGGCCCCGTCCCGATCCTGGCCGTGATCGGCCTCGGTGAGGCGATCCTGGCCGCGGCCGGGCTGAGCTTCCTGGGCATGGGCCCGCAACCGCCCTCACCCGAATGGGGCGCGATGCTCTCCGAGGGCCGCGGCTATCTGAGCGTCGCGTGGTGGACCACGGTCCTGCCCGGAGTGGTGGTCACGCTCCTGGTCATCTCGCTGACCGTCGTCGGTCGTCACCTGCAGCGCCGCTTCGAGGGAAGGCAGCCATGACCCGTACGCCGCTCGTCTCCGTCCGCGAGTTGCACGTGACGTTCCCGCACCGCCGGGGCGACGTGCACGCCGTACGCGGAATCGACCTCGACATCCACCGGGGCGAGTGCGTGGCCATCGTGGGGGAATCGGGGTCGGGCAAAAGCGTCACCGCCCGTACGCTCGTCGGCCTGGCCGGGGCGAACGCGCAGGTCCGCAGCTCCCGGTTCGAGATCGACGGCCGTCTGAGACCGTTCGACTGGCGCACCCTGCGCGGCGGCTTCGCCGGGCTGGTGCTGCAGGACGCCCTCGTCTCGCTCGACCCGCTGCGCACCGTGGGCGCCGAGATCGGCGAAGTGCTGCGCGTGCACGACGTCGGCGACCGGCGCGACCGGGAACAACGCGTCCGGACGCTGCTCGAGTCCGTCCACGTGCCCGAGCCCGGCCGCCGCGCCCGCCAGCACCCGCACCAGCTCTCCGGCGGCCTGCGCCAGCGCGCCCTGATCGCCTCGGCCCTGGCCGCCGGGCCACCCCTGCTGATCGCCGACGAACCCACCACGGCCCTCGACGTGACAGTCCAGTCGCAGATCCTCGGCCTGCTGGCCGAACGTCACGCCGCCGGTGAGACCCTCCTGCTGATCAGCCACGACCTGGCAGTGGTGTCCCGCCTGGCCGACCGGGTGCTGGTGATGCGCGACGGCCGCATCGTCGAGTCGGGCGACACCGCGACCCTGCTCTCCGCCCCCACCCACCCCTACACCCAGCAACTCCTGGCCGCGGTCCCCTCCGCGGCCTCCCGCGGCCGCCGCCTCTCCGCCCACGCCGCCGCTCCCACGCCGCCGCCCGTTGCTCCGGCCGCGCCCCGGTCCGCGGCTGTCATCGAAGCGGTGGGACTGCGCAAGGGCTACGGGTCGCACACGGTCGTCGAAGACGTGAACCTCACCGTCCACCGCGGGGAGATCGTCGGCCTGGTCGGGGAGTCCGGCTCCGGCAAAACCACCGTCGCCCAGTTGCTGTTCGGGCTGACCCCACCCACGTCCGGTTCCGTGGTGTTCGAGGGCGCGCCATGGACCGGGCTCACCGAGCGGCGGCGTCGTCCGCGGCGCCGCCGCCTCCAGCTCATCTCGCAGGATCCGCTCTCCGCCTTCGACCCCCGCTGGACCGTGGGCCGCATCGTCGCCGAAGCGCTGCCGGCGCCGATCGCCGACGCCGCTGTCGCTCATCTGCTGGAACGGGTCGGGCTCGGAGCCGACGTCCTCGATCGGTATCCGCGCCAGCTCTCCGGCGGCCAGCGCCAGCGCGTGGCCATCGCGCGGGCGCTGGCTCCCCGGCCCAGTCTGATCATCTGTGACGAACCGGTGTCCGCGCTCGACGTGTCCGTACAGGCGCAAGTTCTTGACCTGCTGGCCGAGATCCGGGAAACCGACGGCACCGCGCTGCTGTTCATCTCGCACGACCTCGCCGTGGTGCACCACCTGGCCGACCGGGTGCTCGTCATGCGCGACGGCGTGGTGGTCGAGCAGGGACCGGTGGGCGACGTCTTCCACAACCCGCAGCACGAATACACCCGCGCGCTCATCGACGCGGTGCCGGCCCTGGAGGTGTCGCGATGAAGTTCCTGCTCATCACGTTGATCGCCGAGAAGAACGCGCAGCGCCCCGCGCACGAACGGCTGCGCGAAGTGGTGGCCAACGCCGTCCTGGCCGAGGAACTCGGGTACGACGGCTTCGGCGTGGGCGAGCGGCACGAACGCCCCTTCTTCTCGTCGTCGCCGCCGGTCGTGCTCAGCCACATCGCCGCCGTCACCCACAAGATCCGGCTGTTCACGGCGGTCACCACGCTCAGCCTGCTCGACCCGGTGCGCGCGTTCGAGGACTACTCCACCCTCGACAACCTCTCCGGCGGCCGCCTCGAACTGATCATCGGCAAGGGCAACGGCGCCGCCCAGGCCAAGCTCTTCCACGTCACCGCGGACGATCAGTGGGACCGCAACCGGGAGAGCTACGAGCTCTTCCGTCGCCTGTGGCGTGAGCCCAAGGTGACCTGGGAGGGCCGCTTCCGCCCCTCGCTGACCGACGCCGAGACCTGGCCCCGCCCGCTGCAACAGCCCATCCGGGTCTGGCACGGCAGCGCCACCAGCCGCGAATCGGTCGACCTGGCCGCCCGCTACGGCGACCCGCTGTTCTCGGCCAACGTCAGCAACCCGATCGAGCCGTACGCCGAACTCATCCGCTACTACCGGGAACGGTGGGCGCACTACGGCCACGACCCGGCCGAGGCGCTGGTCGGTGCGGGCAGCGCCGGGTTCTACGCCGCCCCGACCTCGCAGGAGGCGACAGAGACCTACCGGCCCCTGTACGACGCCCGGCTGGCCCTGTTCCGGTCGGTCGGCGTCGAACCCGTCTTCCCCACCCTGGAGGACGCGATCGAACGCAGCTCCATCCTGGTCGGCAGCCCGCAGCAGATCATCGACAAGGTGCACCGCTACCACGCCGAATTCGGCCACGAGGTGATGCACCTGCACGCCGACGGCGACGGGCTCACCGACAAGCAGCATCGCGCCTCGCTGGAACTGTTCCAGTCCGAAGTGGCCCCGGTGCTGCGCCGCGACATCCCGAGCCGCCCGTTCGCAGCTGGAGGACCCTCATGACCGTGCCGCTTTCGATCCTCGACCTCGCGCCCCTGGTCTCCGGCGGCACCGTCGGGGACGCCCTGCGCCGTACGCTCGACCTGGCCCGCCGGGCCGAACAGTTCGGCTACCACCGCTACTGGGTGGCCGAGCACCACCTGACCGCGGGGGTGGCCAGCTCGCAGCCGGCCCTGCTGCTCGGCCAGATCGCCGCCGTCACCGAACGCATCCGGCTGGGGTCGGGGGCGGTGCAGACCGGCTACCTCACGCCGCTGGCCGTGCTGGAACAGTTCGGGCTGCTCGACGCGCTGTATCCGGGGCGCTTCGACCTGGGGCTGGGCCGCTCCGCCCAGCGCCGCTTCGCCACCCCGGCCGCTCCGGCCACCCCCACCGAGCCGGCTGCGGCCCGGGTCGTCGACGGGCTGCTCATCCCCAAGCACTTCGACTTCACGCCGCTGGCCACGTCGGCGCGCGCGGCGCTCTTCGGCAAACTGCTCAAACAGCCCGGCGCCGAGCCGCCCGGCCTGGACCAGGTCGTCGAGGACCTGCAGACGCTGATCGCGGGGCCCTACACCGACGACCTCGGCAACGAGGCCCACGCCGTACCGGGTGAAGGGGCTGACCTGGAGCTGTGGATCCTGGGCAGCAGCGGTGGCGAGAGTGCCCGGGTCGCCGGTGCGCGCGGCCTGCCGTTCGCCGCGAACTACCACGTCGCGCCGGCCAAGGTGCTGGAGGCGGTCGAGGCCTACCGCGCCGCGTTCCGCCCGTCGAAGACGCTGTCCGCCCCGCACGTGCTGGTCAGCGCCGACGTCGTCGTGGCCGAGGACGACGACACGGCGAAGCACCTGGCCATCCCGTACGGGCTGTGGGTGCGCAGCATCCGCAACGGCACCGGCGCCATCCCGTACCCGAGCGTCGACGAGGCGCTGGCCCACGCATGGAGCGACGAGGATCGCGACCTGGTCGCCGACCGCCTCGACACGCATTTCGTGGGCTCGCCGCGGACCGTGGCCGAGCAGCTCGAGACGTTGCGCAGGGTCACCGGGGCCGACGAACTGCTCGTCACCACCATCACCCACGACCATGCCGATCGTGTCCGCTCGTTCGAGCTGCTGGCCAAGGAGTGGATCGCCTGAGTCAGCCGGCGGCACCCCCCACCTGCGGCGGTCCCCGCTTCCCCCTCCCGGCCGCCAGCAGCGCCAGCCGCACGCGGCGTTCGCCGACTCCGCGCGGCGATCCGCGTGCGGCGTTCGCCCACAGCCCGAAGTCTGTGGCCCGCTTCTGCTCCCAAGTCCGGCCGGCGACGGCTCACGGCCCCCGCTCTCGACTGCCACCACTGCCTACCCCCGCTGCTCAGACGGCCCTTCGCCGACCGCGTGCGGCATGCGCTCAGCACTTCGAGTCGTTCCCTGCCCCCGTCTCCCAGCAGCGGCGGCCGTTCACGATCGGCGCGCGGCGGCTCACGGAGAGCGAATTGCGGTCGCCTGCGGCGGGCTACCCACGAACCCAGCTCTTCACGACTCTTGCGTTCTGCTCCCCGTTCCCGGCAGCGTGGCTCCCGCGCGGCGGTTCTCGGTCCGTGCGCGGCGGTTCTCGGTCCGCGTGCGGCGGGTGGCAGGTCGCGACGGCAGTCGTCAACAAGTCCCGATCCACGATCCGCTACCACCACCGCCCCCGCTCCTGACCCCGCAGCGGCGGCTCGCGGGCGGCGGGCGGCATTCGCGGACGGCGGTTAGCGAGCGGCATTCGCTGGCGGCGGTTAGGAAGCGGCATTTGCCGGATCGACGGCACGCTGCGGGGCCCGATGCCGGCCACGTTCCGCAAGGCGGCCGGGGTGGCGCGCGGTGTTGGGTGGCCGGCGGTTCGCGGACCGCGCGGCTGGTCGCCGACGGCGAGTTGCGGTCGCGTGCGGCGATGCGCTCGCGAACCCAGCTCCTTCCGCTTTCCGGACCCCTGAGCCCAACCCCCTCCGGCAGCGCGGCTCCCACGCGGCGGTTCGGAACCGCGCCGGTCGCATTCAGCGGGTGGTAGGTCGCGAGCGGCAGTGGCTGACGAACCCGGATCCTCTATCCGCAAACTCTTCCTGCTCCTGGCCCACGGCGTCGGCGATCGCGGGCGGTGGGTGACGGACGGCAGTCGCGGGCGGCCAGCGGGAGGCGGCGAGCAGCAGTCGCGGCGGCCTGCGGCGCTCAGCGAGCGGCGGTCGTGGCTCGCGGGTGGCCTTCGGCAGGTGGTGGGGCGGCCCGCGACGGGCGGCGGCCAACGGCTGGTGGCGGGGGCAGTCGTGGTGCGGGCGGCACACGACGGGCGGCAAGGCGGGTCGCTGGCGGCGGTCGGACAGCGGGCGGGAGGTGAGGGCTCGCTGGCGGCGGTCGGACAGCGGGCGGGAGGTGAGGGCTCGCTGGCGGCGGTCGGACAGTGGGCGGGAGGTGGGGGCTCGCCGGCGGCGGAGCGGCGTGCGGCGGGTGGTGGCTCGCGTGCGGGGCCGGGTTGGCGGTGGGGCGGTAGGCGGACCGCGGTTGGTGGGTCGTGGGTGACTTGCGGGTGGGGTGGTGGGTCGTGGTGGGTGCGGGCGAGGGCCGTCAGGAGCCGGTCAGGTCGGCCAGGGTGTTGTCGATCGCTACGGTCAGGTCGGTGGCGTGGCCGCTTGTCCGGACTGCCTGGAGCGTGGCGATGGCGGCCGGGGCCAGGCTGCGGTCGTAGAACGCCAGGACGTCCAGCAGGTCGACGCACGAGTGGAGGTCGGCCGTGGGCGAGGAGCCGGCCTGCAGCACCTCCAGGTAGTGCTGGAAGCCGGCCGCCACGGCGTGGCGGATCTCGATGATGTCGACCGTGCCGATCTGTTCGTGGGCGGGGCCGGTGATCTCGGCGGCGGCGATGAGTGACAGGACGTCGAGGGCGGCGGTGTGGCCGGGCGGTGTCATCTCGGGCAGAGTGGCGACGAGAACGGTCGCGACCGGGGCGCAGCCCTCGCAGGGGCCGGCCTCCGACAGGAGGATGCGTTCGATCCAGGCACCGAAGTGGGTGGCCTCGTGGTCGTCCTCCGCAGCGATGAGCCCGCGGAGAGCCCGCGGCACCATTTCGGCGTACCCGAGATACGTCCGGACCTGCGTCCAGTCGAACCGGGCGATCTCGTCGTCGACACTCACCCGAAGACTCTCGCACGGCGGCTCGGCACAGGTGGGTCTGGTCCCGGCGAAGGTCTACGGTGATCGCCGTGGAAGGATTCGTCGCCGAAGCGAACCGGGCGAGCTGGAATCTCATCGCGCCCCGTCGTGAAGGCGTCCCCATCGAGCGGCTCCGCGCGGGCGGGGTCGTGCTGGAAGACTTCGAGCAGCGACTGGCCGGAGACGTCTCGGGCCGGCGCGTCGTGCACTTGGCCTGCTCGTACGGCGACGAGGTGCTCTCCTGGGCCAACCTCGGGGCCCGGGCCACCGGCGTCGACATCTCCGACGTTGCGATCGCCGACGCGCGGGAACGGGCCGCCGCGGCCGGCATCGACGCCGACTTCCGCCGGGCCGACATGCTTGACCCGCCCGGGGACCTGACCGATCTGGACCTGATCTATCTGAGCTGGGGCGCGATCTGCTGGGTGCCCGATCTGGCCGCTTTCGCAACCACAGTGGCCGCGCGGCTGCGCCCGGGCGGCTCGGTGCTGCTGTGCGACCATCATCCCGCCTGGGAAGTGCTGTCCGTACGGGAACAGGGCCGCCTGGCCGTGGTGGGCGACTACTTCGGTCGCGACCGGCCCAGCACCGACCATGACGACGCCAAGCTCCCGCAAGGCGCCCGCGGCGAACCCGACGCGCCCGGGTTCTCGACGTTCGTATGGCCGGTAAGTGACGTCGTGATGGCCCTGATCCGCGCCGGACTCCACCTGGACGAATTCCGCGAAGCGCCCGAGCCCGCCCTCTACGCCGGCCTCGGCCCGGCCGCCGGAGCGCTGCCCGCCTACTACGTCGTCAAGGCAAGCAAACCCAGCGGCTGAGTCAAGGCGGCCGGGCCCCGGACGGACCAAGGCGGACCGGCCTCAGGGGCCGAGTCAAGGCAACCGAGCCCAACGCTGGGTCAAGGCAACCAAACCCAGCGTCTGGGTCAAGGTGATCGAGCCCAACGGCTGGGTCAAGGCGACCGGGACCGCGGTGGCTAGGCATCGCGCCGCCGGAAGATTGCGGCCGCGGCGGCTGCGGTGATCGCAGGCCAGAGCGTGGCCGCGGCGGCTCCGAGCGACGGCTCCAGCAAGGCGGTATCGGGCAACCATGACGCTGAGCCGGGCACGGCGGCCCGCGCCAACGGGCACACGATCAGATACGTGGTCAGCACCGTGGTGGTCGCGGCCGGCGCATTGCGAAGGAGCATGCCGGCCGCGGCGCCGATGAGAGTCAGGCCGGCAAGGTAAGCCACCACGCTCAGAGACGCGGCGACCAGGGTCGACGCGGTCGAGGCCGACGCGATCGGGGAGGCCAGCACGATCGGGAAGGCCAGGGCCACCGCGCCGGCCACCACGGCTCCGGCCTTCGCCGCGGCCAGGCGGTAGCGTCGTGGTGACGCCAGCAGCGTGGCCCGGATCTGGCCGCCCGGCTCGTATTCCTGTGTCGCGGCCAGCACCCCCAGGATGAGGAAACCGGCTTGCGTCCACCGCAATGCCGTGAGCACCGGGTCGTCGGCCGGCGCGGCCCGGTGGGCAGCGAGGGCCAGCACAGCAGTCGCGGCCCACGTCAGCAGCGCCACCCACCGCAGCGCCGGCAGCGTGATCAGCTTGTCGAGCTCGGCGCGCACAACGGAGGCGCGCACAACGGGGGCGCGTACTACGGAGGCATGCACAACGGAGGCGCGGGCGTCGGAGGCGCGGGCGTCGGAAGCGCGCATATGGGAGGCGCGCAGGAGAGATGCACGTCCAGCGGAGGCGCGCCGGAAAGATGCACGCCCAGCTGAGCCGCGCCGGAAGGATCCACGCCCAGCGGAGGCAGGGGTCATGCGGGCCGCCTGTGGAACAGACAGGTGGCCAGGGCCAGCAGCGCGGCGACCCACGCCGTCATCGTCAGGCCTGCTGTGAGCGGTGCGATGGTGACGTCGGCGGCGTGCGAGCGCAGGAACATGTGGGCGCCCACGATGTCGGGCAGGTAGGCGGCGGCGGGGGTCAGCTTGGTCAGCAGGTAGGAAACGGAGACGACCGAGCTGTTCACGATGAAGACCGTCAACGTGATGATGCCGTTGCGGAAGATCAGAGTGATCGCGTACGCCAGCAGTCCCAGCAGCACCCAGTACAGGACCGCGGCCCCGACCCGGACGGCCGAGAACGGCGGCGCGTATCCGGCCATGACCACACCGGTCAGCCACACCGTCAGCAGCGCGGTCACCGCGCCCTGGACGGCGACCACCAGCGTCAGCGCCGCGCCCTTGGCGGCCAGCAGGTGATGGCGGACGGGCATGGCCAGCAGGGTCGACGTCAGCTGGCGGACGCCCGGGGAGTCGTCCCCGGTGGGGGTGTATTCGCTGCTCACCACGACCACGCCCAGGATAAGCGCGCCGAGCAGGCCGATCCCCAGATTTTGGTAGCCCACGTCGGCCGCGTTGAGCAGCCGCCCGGCCTCGGCCTCACGGCGCAGGGCGGGAGCGTTGACGAACACCAGCGCGGGCGCGGCGATCAGACCGAACACCAGCCCGGCCCACGCGGTCGGCAGCCCCAGCAGCTTGCGCAGCTCGGCGGTGATCAGGTGACGGCTCACCACGCCGCCTCGGTGGGCGCCGCGGTCAGGGCCAGGAACGCGTCCTCCAGAGTGTCGTGGCCGGCACTGACCTGGGCCACCGTGCCCCGGGCGACCACCCGGCCCCGGTCGATCACCACCACGTCGTCGGCTGTGGAGGCGAGCTCGTTCATCAGGTGGCTGGAGAGCAGCACCGTGCGGCCCTCGGTGGCGCACTGCCGCAGGAACGTGCGCATCCAGCGGATGCCGGCCGGGTCGAGACCGTTGATCGGCTCGTCCAGCACCAGCACCGGCGGGTCGCCCAGCAGCGCGGCCGCCAGCCCCAGCCGCCGGCTCATGCCCAGCGAGAACCGGCCGGCCCGCTTGCCCGCCTCGTCGGCCAGCCCGACGATCGCCAGCACCTCGTCGACCCGTTTGCGGGACAGGCCGTTGCTCGTGGCCAACCAGCGCAGGTGGGCCCGGGCCGAGCGGGCCCGGTGGGCGCCGCTGCCGTCGAGCAGGGCGCCGACCACGGTGAGAGGGCGCGGCCACGACGCGTACGGCTGGTTGCGGATCAGCGCGGTGCCGCGGGACGGGCGATCGAGGCCGAGCAGGATGCGCACCGTGGAGGTCTTGCCCGCCCCGTTGGGGCCGAGGAAACCGGTCACCCGACCCGGTCTGGCCTCGAAGGACACGTCGTGCAGGATGCCGGGGCGGCTGACGGCGTCGATCGAAATCATGCGAGGAGTCAACCGGATCCGGTGCGCCGAATCGTCGAACCACGGGTCCATCTTTGCTCCGCCTCGTCTAGGACCCTGGTTGGAGAACTACAGTCGCGGCATGAGTGCGAGCGGTCGTCCCGAGTGGCGTTCCAAGGCCGTTCCGGTGCTGGTCGCGGTGGTCGCGGTGGCCTTCATGGCGATGATCACCGGTGGTGCCGAGGGCACGGCGGCGACGGTCGTGCCGTTGGTGTTCGCCGGGGGAGCGGTGGCCGCCGCGGTCTGGGCGGTGCGCCGGTGGCGGGCCGACCGCCGCGCCTACGAGCGGCGGCTGACCGAGTGGGCCGTGGTCGAGGAACGCCTCAAGATCGCCCGCGATCTGCACGACGTCGTCTCGCACGGGCTCGGTCTGATCACCGTACGGGCTGCCTCCACCCGCCATCTGGAGAAGCCGGCCGAGGTGCAGAGCGCGCTGACCGATATCGAACAGGTGAGCCGGAGCGCCACGGCCGAGCTGCGCCGCATGCTCAACGTCCTGCGTGACAACGCGGACGATGCACCGAAGAGTCCGGTCGCCGACCTGAGCGCCTTGCCGGAGATCGTCCGAGCCGCCGGAAAAGCCGGCCTCCGTACGGAACTCACCGTGAGCGATCTCGGCGCTGTGTCACCGGGAGTGCAGCTGACGATCTGCCAGACCGTACGGGAAGCCTTGAACAACACGGTCCGTCACGCGGGCCCCACCGACGTACGGGTAGTGGTTGGTCGTGACGAGGAGACCGTGGTGATCTCGGTTGTGGACGCCGGGCCGGTCCCGGGCTGGCGCCACACCCCGGGCGCCGGGCTCGGACTGGCCGGCCTGCGCGAACGCATCACGGCGCTCGGCGGCACGCTGGCCGCCCGCCCCGAGAACGACGGCTTCGAGCTCACCGCGCGCATCCCGGACGAGGTCGCGGCGTGACCCCGGTACGGGTGCTGCTCGCCGACGACCAGCCGCTGCTGCGCCACAGCCTGGCCATGATCATCGACAAGGAGCCCGACCTCGAGGTGGTGGGGCAGGCCGCCGACGGCGCGCAGGCCGAGCAGCGCGCGCACGAGACCCGGCCCGACGTGATCCTCATGGACGTCCGGATGCCCCGCGTCGACGGCCTCGAGGCCACCCGCCGGATCTGCCGCGACCCCGCCCTCGACCGTACGAGGGTGCTGGTCCTGAGCATGTTCGAGCTGGACGAGTACGTGCACGAGGCGTTGCGTGCGGGCGCCTCCGGTTTTCTGCTCAAGGACGCGCACCCCGAGGAGCTGCTCGACGCCGTCCGCCGCACCCACCGGGGCGAGTCGCTGTTCGCGCCCTCCATCCTGACCCGGCTGATCGACCACTTCCTGTCCGCGGCCGACATCACCCGCGAGCGGCTCTCGCTGCGCGCCCTGACTGTGCGTGAGATCGATGTGCTTACGCTCGTCGGCGCCGGGTTGTCCAACGACGAGATCGCGGGAGCCCTGGTCATCTCGGTCAAGACGGTGAAGACCCACCTCACCCATCTGCTGGCCAAGCTGCGGGCGCGCGACCGGGCCCAGCTGGTGATCGCCGCATACGACTCCGGGCTGGTCCGGCCGCGGGTTGCACCACCGACCATCCAACCGGGACACTGACGCGGTGACCGATGATCTGGCGGCCAAGCTGAACGCCGACGTGCCCCACAGCGCCCGGGTGTGGAACTACTGGCTCGGCGGGAAGGACAATTTCGGTCCCGATCGCGCGGTCGGCGATCAGGTCAAGGCGGTCTTCCCGGAAATCGTCGACGCGGCCCGCCAGACCCGCGCTTTCCTCGGCCGCGCGGTCACCTTCCTCGCCGCCGAGCGTGGCATTCGCCAGTTCCTCGACGTCGGCACCGGACTGCCCACGGCCGACAACACCCACCAGGTAGCCCAGCGCATCGCCCCCGACGCCAAAATCGTCTACGTCGACAATGACCCGCTCGTGCTCAGCCACGCCCGCGCCTTGCTGACCAGCAGTGCCGAGGGCGTCACGACCTATGTCGACAAAGATTTGAAGGATGCCGGCGCCGTCATCGCCGACGCCAGGCGCACCCTCGATTTCGACCGGCCCGTCGCGCTGATGATGCTGGGCGTCATGGGCCACGTCGAGAATCCGGCCGAGGCCCGCGCCATTGTGCGCGCCCTGGTCGCCGAGCTTCCGCCCGGCAGTTACCTCACCATGTCCGACGGCACGGCCACGAGCGAGCGCGTCATCGAGTCGCACCGCCAATACAACGAGAGCGGCGCCGTTCCCTACCACCTGCGCTCGGTCGCCGATTTCACCACGTTCTTCGACGGCCTCGAGCTGGTCGAGCCCGGCGTCGTCCCCATCCCCGAATGGCGCCCGGCCGACGACACGAAAATCGTCGTCGACGGTTACGCGGGCGTCGCGCAGAAGCTGTAGCGCGGCCGGCGCGCTGCGGGTCAGGCGGCCAGCCGGAAATCCGTGCGGCGGGCAGCCCGCGGCGTGCCGGGCGCCGGCCGGGCCAGGTCGAGCCGGGCCAGGTCGAGCCGGGCCAGGTCGAGCCGGGCCAGGTCGAGCCGGGCCAGGTCGAGCCGGGCCAGGTCGAGCCGGGCCAGGTCGAGGTGGATCGGGTCGAGGTGGGCCAGGTCGAGGCGGGCCAGGCGGGGCGACCGCGGCGCCAGGTCGCGCAGGACGGCGATCAGCAGATCGGCCATGGTGAGGCCCAGCGCGCGGCAGATGGCGGCCAGCAACTCGGACGAGGGCTCCTTGCGGCCGCGCTCGACTTCGGAGAGGTGGCCTATCGACATGCCGACCGCGTCGGCCACCTCGCGCAGCGTGCGGTTCTGCGCCTTGCGCGTGCGACGCAGAACTTGGCCGATCAGCTCCCGCAGCATCATGAGGCGACCCTAGCCGTTACGTCCCCGCCTTGCGTTCCCGGAAGGCGATCATGTTCATCCGGTTGCCGCAGCGGACGGTGCAGAAGCGCTTGGAGCCGTTGCGGGACAGGTCGAGCACCAGTCCGTCGCAGTGGTCGGCCTCGCAGATGCGCAGGCGGCTCATCTCGTTCATGCGGATGACGTCGGTGAAGGCCAGCCCGGTCTCGGCCCGGATCCGTTCCGCCAGCGGCGCGTCGGGCGAGGTGGCGTGCATGTGCCAGTCGAGCTGGTCGTGGCGGGTCAGGAACGGCAGGGCGTTGGCGTCGCGCAGCATGCCGTTGACGACCTCGACGGCCTCGTCGCGTTCCAACACCCAGATCGACCGGAGCAGCGTACGGGTGTCACGGACCTCACGCAGCTCGGCCTCGTCGTGGTCGATGCGGCCCGTGTAGATCCACTTGGTCAGCAGGGTGGCCAGCTGTTCGGTCGTCGACAACTCGTCATCACCGCTGCGGGAACTTCCGGGCGACGTGTTGCCCAACGCCACCACGAAGTTCAGTGATTCTTCGGTGTCAGGGGCAAAAAGCAATTTGACTCCTCACCGGGAGCGGCCTAGCGTCAGGGTCATAAGCAATTTAGCCCATGACAACAGCAAGCGGCGACACCACCCCGAGAGGCGGCAACCGTGCAGCTCACGCAGAAGCACATCGGCCTGATCGCGATGATCGTGTCGGCGGTCTCGTTCGCCACGTCCGGCGCGTTCATCAAACCGCTGCTCGAGGCCGGCTGGTCCCCGGCCGCCGCCGTCACCGTACGCGCCCTGGCCGGCAGCCTCGTCCTGCTCCCGTTCGTGCTGTTCGCGCTGCGCGGTCGCTGGTCGGCCCTGTGGCGGGCCCGCTGGCGGGTCCTCGGCATGGGCGCCATCGCGGTCGCGTTCACCCAGCTCACCTACTTCGCCGCGATCTCCCGCATCCCGGTCTCGACGGCCCTGCTGATCGAATACCTGGCGCCGCTGCTGCTCGTGCTGTGGGCCTGGGCCACCACCCGCCGCATGCCCCGCCCGACCGTCCTGCTCGGCTCGGTGCTCGCCATCGGCGGCCTCGTGCTGGTCATCGGCCCGGGCGCGTTGCAGGCCGTCGATCCGCTGGGGCTGATGCTCGCGTTCGCCGCCGCGATCGGGTGCGCGGTCTACTTCGTCGTCGCGGCCCGCCCCGCGGACGGCCTCCCGCCCGTGGCGCTGGCCGGTTCGGGCCTGCTGCTCGGCGGTGTTCTGCTGGCTCTGGTCGGGCTGACCGGCGCGATCCCGTTCGAGACCACCGGTGGCACGGTTCCGCTGCTCGGTGCCACCGTCCCGTGGTGGGTTCCGCTCGGCGTCGTCGCGATCGCGGGCACCGCCATCGCGTACGCCACCGGGATCGCCGGATCGTCGCGCCTGGGCTCACGCCTGGCGTCGTTCCTGGGCCTGCTCGAGGTGGTCTTCGCGTCGATCTTCGCCTGGCTGGTCGTGGACGAGGCACTGACCGTGCTGCAGATGCTCGGCGGCGCCCTGATCCTGGCCGGCATCGCCGCGATCCCGTCCGAACAGCCCGCGGCCGCGGTCACCGAGGAGGCGCCGCACCAGCCCGCACCGGTGACGGTCACCGGCTGACGGTGACCAGGCCCGGGCTCGGTCGTGAGCTCGTGACGGCGACGGCGGTCACTTCCCGGCCGCAGGGGTTTTCCCGGGGCAAGCCCCCTGAGCAATCTAGGGGTGTTCTCGGGGTCGGGCCCGGATGGCCCGCCCGGCCGGGGACCGGCAGGCTGAACCCGTGCTCGCCGAATTGATGAACGCCGCCACCGTCTTCGTCGACTGGCTGTCCACGCTCGACCGCTGGACGGTGCTGGTTTTCACGTTCCTGTCCGCCGCCGTCGAGATGACGTTCCTGGCCGGTCTGCTCGTGCCCGGCGAGTCCGTGGTCATGCTGGCCGGCTCGCTGCCCGACGGCCCGGCGGGCTTCGTCGCCGTGCTCGCCGTGGGCACGGCCGGGGCGCTGGCCGGGCAGATGGCCGGGTATGCGGTGGGCCGCGCGTTCGGCCCGCGGCTGCGCGGCACCCGCCTGGGCCGGCGGATCGGGGCCGAGCGCTTCGACCGGGCCGAGACCTACCTGCGTGACCGGGGCGCGCCGGCGCTCGTGGCCGTCCGTTTCGTCGCCGTCGTGCACGCGGTCGTCCCGATCGTGGCCGGGGTGGTGCGCATGCCGTTCGGGCGGTTCGTGCTGTGGTCGGGGCTGGGCACGGCCCTGTGGGTGGGCGCCTTCGCCGGCGTCGGCCTGCTCACCGCGGGCGCCGACGCCACCGGCGGGCTCGGCCTGATCCTCACCGCGGTCGGCGCGACCTGCCTCGGCGTGGTCCCGATCCTGGCCCGCCGCCTGCGCCGCCCGGCCGCGGTCGCCGCCTGATCACGGCCTCGGGCCGGCAGGTAGAACGCCGTAGTCGAGCATCTGAACGCAGGCGAGCCAACGCCCGGGGTCAGTCGAGCGCCCGAAGGTGAGCGTTGGGGCGAGGCTGTGTGTGCGTCCCGATCTGTCGGCGTTGTGGAAACAGCGTCGGTCCGGGCGGCCGTGTGCGGGCGAAAGCCGGACGAATCCGGACGACGTTTAAGGCGGCGCCGATCGGGGATATCACTGCGATGAGTGGCAAGGCGGGCCCGCGACGTGATCTTGTGGTGCTCGGCGGCTCGGCTGGTGGGGTCGAGGCGCTGACCACGGTGATCGCCGGGCTGCCGGCCGATCTGCCCGCCGCTGTGTTGGTCGTGCTGCACATGCCTGCGCAAGGTTCGAGCAACCTGGCAGCGATCCTCGACCGCTGCGGGCCCCTGCCGGTGTCGGTGGCCGAGGACGGCGCGGCGCTGCGGCAGAGACACGTGTGGGTCGCCGTGCCGGGCCGGCATCTGCTCGTGCGGGACGGGCACATGATCCTCAGTAGCGCCCCGAAGCAGAACCGGGCGCGGCCCTCGATCGACGCGTTGTTCCGCAGTGCGGCGCGGTGGCGCGGAACCCGTACGGTGGCGGCCGTTCTCTCCGGCAACCTGGACGACGGCGCGGTCGGGCTGGCCACGATCGACGCCGCGGGTGGCGCCTGCATCGTGCAGGACCCCGGCAGCGCGATCTGCCCGGGCATGCCGCAGGCGGCGCTGGCCGCCGTTCCCCACGCCGTGGCGTTGACCGCCGCCGAGATCAGCCACGGCATTCAGACCCTGATCGGCGAACCCGTCGCAGCGGCGGGGCCGACCCCGAATGCGGACCTGATCGCGGAGACCGACATGGCCGAGCACAAACTGGAGATCACCGAGCGCCGCCAGCCGGGCCGGCCGGCCGCGCTGAGCTGCCCCGACTGTACCGGCGGGATGAACATCGTCGAGTCCGGAGCGGCGGTGCACTACACCTGCCACATCGGGCACATCTGGTCACCGCAGAGCCTGGTGGCGGCCCAGCAGGACAAGATCGAGCAGGGGTTGTGGACCGCGCTGAGCATCCTTGAGGAGCAGGCCCGCGTGTACGACGACCTGGCCGCTCGTGGCGGCACCGGGCTCGGCGTGCGCCACCAGCGGGATGCCGCCGAGGAGATCCGCGGGGCGGCTGACGTGATCCGCAAACACTTCCCGGACATCGTCCTCGACAACTGACCCGGCGCAGACGCGTCGCGGACGGCGGCGCGGCGGGCCGATTCAGGCGCGGCGGATCGTGGGCAGGCGGGAGGCGCGGATGGTGGCGCGGCGCGGCCCGATCACGTGGCCCTGGTCGGTCACCTCGATCCCCTCCACTTCGAACCACAGGTCGCCGTCGTGCTGCAGCGGGGAGCCGGCCAGCACCCGGTTGAGGCGGATGCGCAGCGGGCCGACGCCGTAGCGGTAGTCCTCCTCGGCGAAGGTCCAGACGGTGCCCGCGGGTCTGTCGTCGATGGTCATCTCACCTCGCCGGTTCGAGCCCTTCTCCAGGGCGGGGGGAATCGGGAACGCTGGCGTCCATCCTGCGCTGTCCATTGCAGCTGCACAAGAGCATCTGCACGTGCAAGCGGCCTTGCACGTGCAAGTTCGTCCGATCATCCAGGGAAGGCCGGACGAAGGAGCCAGTCAGTCCGGCAACGGAGGGGAAGGAGACCGGAAGAGAAGGAAGGGAAAGGGGGACCGGAAGGGAAGGCGAGGGAAGACGCTGGTCAGTCCGAGGAGGCGGGGATCCGCCCGGTCACCCGCTGGGCGACCCAGCCCGCCGGGACATGCCGTCCGGTCAGGACGTATTCGGCCACGACCCGGTTCGTCAGCGTGTCCAGCAGGGCCCGTGGTGTGTGTCCACGACCGACCAGGAGGAGCTGGTCACCGGTCGTCACCGTCACGTCGTCGTCGGGGCGCAGGGTCGTCTCGCCCTCGCGCAGCAGCATCAGCGGCACGGCGTCCAGCCGGCGCTCCCGGTCGCCCGGCGAGCGCAGCAGGTCGCCCAGCGCGATGCCGGCGCCCAGCCACGGCCGCAGCCCGGGCGCCTCCGCCGCGGTCAGGTTGACCTTCCACACCGGGCCCAGCTTCATGCCGCAGTACGCCTGCATCCGTTCGAGCGTGTCGCCCGCCCACTCCTCACCCAGTTCGGGCATCTCCCGCAGGAAACGCCAGAGCAGCGGCGTGCTGAGCCGCGCGTAGATCTCACGGGCGGCCATCTCGCTCGGCACCAGCAGCCAGTCGATCTCCATCGCGGCGAACAGCGGCGCGCTGGGCGGGCGGTTCTGCCGGGCGCCGATGAACAGCGCGGGGTTCTCCTTGCGGGCCGCCGCGACGAGCGACAGGTTCGTGGCGTCGTTGTCGGTGCCGGCCACGAAACCGGCCGCGGTCGCCAGGCCGGCCTGGGCCAGCACCGACGGCTCCGACGCGTCGCCTTCGATCACGGTCAGCCCCGGCTCGGCTTCCGGGTTGAGGTCGATGACGGTCACCTCGAGGTCATCGGCGCGCAGGTCCTCGGTCAGCTTGTGCCCGAACCGCCCGAAACCGCACACCACCCAGCGTCCCGTCGCGGGCGGGCGGCCCGGGGCGGGCATCTCGGCGCCTTCGCCGCGCACGAGCCACGACAGCAGCGTGTACGACGAGGGGGCGTGCAGGGCCAGGCGCAGGTGATCGCCGTACCGGTCGAAGGGGTTGACCACTGTGGGCGAGCCGAACGCGTGCATCCGGTGCTCGATCGCGGGCGACACCGTACGGGCGATGACCGGCAGCCCCGGGCGGATGAGCGCGGCCGTCATCGCCACGACCAGGTTGACCTCGTCGTTGTCGGTCAGCGCGACGACACCCTCGCAGAACGGGTGCTCGAGCCCGGCCACGCCCAGCGTGTGCGGGTTCGCGGCGTCGGCGACCAGGCCCGGCACGTCGGCCACGTACGGGTCGATGTCGAGGGTGTCGACGTGCTCGGCCACGTTGTCGACCACGACGATCCGCCGGCCCAGCGCGTCGAGGGCGTGCCCGAGCATCTGTCCCGTCTGGCCGTACCCGACGATCAGCAGGAACGGCTCGCGCATGCGCCGGATCGTGCCGGTGAAGCGGCGCAGGGCCAGCGCCTGGCGGAAGGCCCGGTCGCGCAGCGTGGCCAGCAGCGACCCGATCGCGTAGGCCCAGCCGATCACCGTCAGGTAGATGGTCAGCGTGACCCAGAGGCGCTGGGCACCGGTGAACGGGTGCGGGATCTCGCCGTACCCGATGGTCGTGGCCGTGTAGCTCATGAAGTAGAACGCGTCGAAGAAGCCCATCCGCACCGGGTTGCCGTCGGCGTCCTGCCCGGGGATCAGGGTCAGGCCGAAGACGCTGATCGCGAAGATCAGGATGAGCACGATCAGCGGCGCGCGCATCCGGCGCAGGACCAGGAAGACGGTGGACGAGCTCTCGGTGGGGCGGGCGATGCTCGTCCGGCGGTAGGGTCCGTGGTTTTTCATGGTGCGGCCTAACGGCGGCGGAACGTGGTCGTCTCGATCACCAGCAGGGCGACCGAGACGAGGTTGGCCAGCAGCGCGCCGCCCGAGAGCGACACCACGCTGGCCGTGTTCTCCGGGGTCATGCCCGCGTCGGAGATCTGGGTGGCGTAGACCCAGGTGATGGTGGCCGCGATCAGCTGCAGGTCGGCGACGAGGCTGGTGGCCAGGTGCACCGCGCCGATCTGGGTGCGGTCGCCGAACTTGAGGACGGTGGCGATCAGGTTGACCACCACGGCGGCGAACAACTCGTACTCGTTGTGCAGGGCCGGGTCGGAGATGTCCCCGATGAAGAACCCCAGGTTGAGAGTCGCGGCCAGCAGCACGAAGAAGCCGAAGACCACTTTTTCCAGACTCACACGCTCACCTCGGGACACACGCTAGTGCAGCAGTCACCTTCTGTCTTGCTTCCTAGTCGATCAGCGGCAAGTCGGGGTCGGGACGCAGGGTGACTTTGACGGCGGACGCCCGCGGGCCGGCCGCGGCCGTGTCGAGGGCCGTACGCCACTCGGGCAGGCCGAACGTGTGCGTGACCAGGTCGTCGACCGGGTAGGCGGGGTCGTGCAGCCACTCCACGACCTGCGCCATGGTGTGACGGCCGCCGAGGGCGGGTTCGGGACCGAAGTTGACGCTGCCCTGCACGGTGAGCTGGCGGTTCCAGACCAGTGACCAGTCGACCGGCTGTTTTCCGGCCCCGCCGACGAGCACGAGCATCCCGCTCGGGCGCAGCAGGTGCAGGCCGAGGTCGATGGTGGAGGACAGGCCGACGCAGTCGAAGACGACGTCCACCCCCTGTTCGAGCAGGGGCTGGGACAGGCGGGGCCGGATCACGCGGCCGCCGTGCAGCCCGGCCAGGGTCTCGACCACCCCCGGGCCGGGTGCGAGTGTGCGGTCGGCGCCCGTGCGGCCCGGTCCGACGGCGGTGATGTCGAGCCCCGCATGCAGGCGGCGCAGCGCGGCGATGACGAGGCGGCCGATGGTGCCCGGGCCGATGACCACCGCGCGGTCGCCGCGGCGCGGCCAGTGCAGGGCGGCGTGCAGCGCGATCGAGGCCGGCTCGGCCAGCACCGCCCGGCGTGAGGGCAGGTCGCCGACGGGGTGCAACTGGGACTCGTGGGCGACCAGGACCTCGCCCCAGCCGCCGCCCAGCGTGGCGTCGAAACCGAGTGAAGGGGCGCGGCAGCCGGCGACTCCGGGCTGGTCGAAGCGCTCACAGACGTACGGGAAACCGTCTTGGCACGATCGGCACGGCGGGAACCCGCGGTGCCGGCAGGACACGATGGGGTCGACCACCACCCGCTCGCCGGTCTCGGTGACCGCGACGATCTCGTGCCCGAGGATCTGGTGCCGGGCGGTGTAGAAGGCGCTCAGCACCAGCGACGACTTGGCCTGCGCGACCCCGACGTCGCTGCCGCAGACGCCGGCCAGCTCGGGTCGCAGACGCACCCAGCCGGGCGCGGCGGGCAGCTCGGGCTCGGGCCAGTCGTCTTGCAGCGAGAGCATCCGCCCGAGCCGAGGGTGAGCCGCGGTCAGCAGGTACCGCGGCACGGACAGGTTGGCCACGACCGCACGCATCCCGATCCGCCTTTCGCTGAGCTGGTGTGTTCTGTGCTCGTTGCCGTGCAGTACTGGTCGGTGGGTGGAAGACGGCCTCCGGCGCGTACCGGGTGGAGGTGGGCGACCGGCGCGCCGGCTTCCGCCTCGGAGGATCACTCCAGCCGGTGGCGGTTCTCGCGGCTCCAGCGGATCCGGTCGGCCGTCGTGTCGAGGAAGCCGGTCGCCAGCCACTCGGCCTGTGGCTGCAGGCCCTGCTCGGCCAGCCGCCGGGTCCGCTCCTGCACCGCGACCTGCTGGGCGATCACCTCGTCGACCAGACCCTCGGCCCCGATCCCGTACGCGGTGGCGAACACCTCCAGGCGGCGGCGCCGGTCCGGCGGCTCCGGATAGGCCAGCCACTGCCGGCACATGGCGTCGTCGCGGAACGGCGCCACGTATTCCAAGGCGTACGCCACGTCGTGCACCGGCCGGCCCGGCCACGCGTAGTCCCAGTCGAGGATTCCCACCGGCTGCACCCCGTGCCAGACGAGATTCCACGGCCCGAAATCGCCGTGCAGCACGATCTCACCGTCACCCTCGAATCCGGCCCACCCCGCCTCAGCCGTCGGGTGGAACCCGCGTACGGCGTCGTGATACTCCCGCAGCAGGCGCGCCATGTTGACCAGGCCGCGCTCGTCGACCACCTTGGCCCACCCGGCGGGCCCGGACTCGCCGTCGAGGAACGTGACGACCTCACGCCCCTCGTCGTCGATGCCTTTGAACCGCGGCGCGTACGGAAAACCGATCTGCTCCAGATGCAGCAGCAGCTCGTGGACACTGGACGACCACGGCTGCAGCGGCCGCCGTACGGTGTCGCCGACGCGGACCACGTGGCGATGCGGCTTGTCCTGCAACAACTCATGATCGGTCATGTCCGTGACGGTAACCGCTGACGTCGCCCGGCGCTGCGGACGAACAGCCCGGGTGCCGGGCGGCCCGGGTTGTGCAACGAGCACGTGTCAGGCCACCTCGGACCGGTCCCGGGGTGGCAGGCTCCGCGCGAGCGCCGGAATCATCACGGCCGCCGGGATCAGGTGCAAACCGATCAACGCAGCAACGGTCCGCGCTTCCGCCCCGGAGATGAGCGGCAGAACCAGCGAGACCGCGGTCAGCCCGGCCGCCGTCCACACGAACCGCTCCCTCGGCCGGGTGCTCCAGCGCCGGAAAGCCACCGCCATCACCACGCCGGCGAGACAGCAGACCGCGGTCACCACGGCGAACCCCGCCACCGGGATGGCCTCGCCGTCGACCACCTCGAAGTCGATCCCGGCCGCGCCGGCCAGCGCGGCACCCGCAGCGGTGGCCGTCACGGCGCCGACCACGGCCACGATGACCCGCCTCATGCCGTCACCAGCCGCTCCGGCAGCCCGAGTCCCGCGAACCGGTCGGCCGGGAAGGTGACGATCTCACCGATCGCCCCGCCGCTGATCCGCAGCACGTCCAGGGTCAGCGGCTTGCCCCACTGGTAGAAGGCGACGGCCGGCTGCCGGTTCACCGCGGCCGGAAGCCCCCGCAGCCCCGCCATCTCCGCGAAACCGCTCTCCGTCCAGTCCCGGACCACGGCTTCCCGGCCGACGAACACCCCCGGCGTCGGCGGCATCGAGAACCGGACGTCGTCGCGCAGCATCGCCGCGAGCGCGGGAACGTCCGTGGCCACGCTGGCCTCGGTGAAGCGCCGCACCAGCTCCCGCGTCACCGCGTCCTCCTCGCCGCCCCTCCAGTCCTGCCGCTGGGCCGGCAAGTGCTCCCGCATGCCGGCCCGGGCCCGCTGCAACGCGCTGTTCACCGAGTTGACGGAGTCGCCGAGCAGCTCGGCGACGTCCTTCGCGGTCCAGCCGAGCACGTCCCGCAGGATCAGCACAGCCCGCGGGCGCGGCGCGAGATGCTGAACCGCCACGAGATACGCCAGTTCGATCGTCTCCCGCGCGACCGCCAGCGCCTCCGGCCCGTCCGCGTCGCCCGCGGGCAGCTCGTCGAGCAGCCGGTCCGGGTAGGGCTGCAACCACCGCACCTCACCGCCGGTCGCCGGTCCGGGCCGGGTGCGGGCCAGCCGATCCAGGCAGGCGTTGGTGGCGATCCGGTACAGCCAGGCCCGGACTGTCGACCTGCCGGCGAACGTCTCTCGTCCGCGCCAGGCCCGCAGGAACGTCTCCTGCACGGTGTCCTCGGCGTCCTCGAACGAGCCCAGCATGCGGTAGCAGTGCACATGCAGCTCCCGCCGGTGTCGCTCGAAGTCCAGCTGAGTATCCGCCGTCATTACGCCAACCTCGATCCTCGTCGTGTCCAGTCGTAGGTATGACGGGCGCGGCCGCGAAAACTCATCACCCTAAACCCGCACCGCGGGGAACGGGTCAAGGTGTTCCTTGTCGCCGCCGCAGCAGCCCCTCGTGGCGCCTGTGCTGTGCCAGTCTGGCCCGGTCAGCAACGCCGACAACAGGGAGTGCGACATGACGGCCATCAGCCGAGTGACCGGGCGGCAGATCCTCGACAGCCGGGGCAACCCGAGCGTCGAGGTCGACGTGACACTGGCCGACGGTTCGCTCGGCCGGGCCGCCGTGCCGTCGGGGGCGTCCACCGGCGCCGCCGAGGCGGTCGAGCTGCGCGACGGTGACCCGGCCCGCTTCCACGGCAAAGGCGTGAGCAAGGCCGTGGCCGCGGTCAACGGCGAGATCGCACGGGCGGTGATCGGGCTCGACGCCGAGGACCAGGCCCGGGTGGACGAGACGATGATCGCGCTCGACGGCACCAAGGAGAAGGGCCGCCTCGGCGCCAACGCGCTGCTGGGGGTCTCGCTGGCCACGGTCAAGGCCGCCGCCGCGGCGCACGATCAACCCCTGTTCCGGTACGTCGGTGGGGTCGGCGCGCGGCTGCTGCCGCTGCCCATGATGAACATCGTCAACGGGGGCGCCCACGCCGACAACCCGCTCGACTTCCAGGAGTTCATGATCGCGCCGGTCGGGGCGGCGAGCTTCTCCGAGGCCGTACGGATGGGCTCGGAGGTCTTCCACACGCTGCGGCGCTCGCTGGCCGCCGCCGGGCACAGCGTCAACGTCGGCGACGAGGGCGGGTTCGCCCCGGGCTTCGCCACTGCCGACCAGGCCTTGGAATTCGTCGTGCGGGCCATCGAGGACACCGGCTACCGTCCCGGCCCGGACATCACGATCTGCCTCGACCCGGCCAGCTCCGAGTTCTTCCGGGACGACCTTTACTCGTACGGTGGGGAAGGGGTTGACCGAACCGTCGACGAGCACATCGCCTACCTGCTCGACCTGACCCGGCGCTACCCCATCTCGTCGATCGAGGACCCGATGGCCGAGAACGACATCACCGGCTGGAAGAAGCTCACCGCCACCGCCGGCGCCGGCCTGCAGCTGGTCGGCGACGACGTCTTCTGCACCGACGCCGACCGCCTGCTCGACGGCATCGAGGGCGGCTACGCCAACGCGATCCTTGTCAAGGTCAACCAGATCGGCACCCTGACCGAGACGCTGCGCACCGTCGACACCGCCCACAAGGCGGGCTACCGCGTCGTCATGTCGCACCGTTCCGGCGAAACCGAGGACACCACGATCGCCGACCTGGCCGTCGGGCTCGGCTGCGGCCAGATCAAGACGGGCTCACTGTCCCGCTCCGACCGCACCGCCAAGTACAACCAGCTCCTCCGCATCGAAGAACACCTGGGCGACCAGGCCCGCTACGCCGGCCACCCCTGAAGCCCGAAGCAGAGGTCAAGGCCTTTGCGTCATGTGGGGCCGGCGTCCCGTGGCGCACGGCGTCCGAAGGACGCCTCGGGAATGTGCTGAGTTCAGGCTATGACGTTTCCGGTCGGCGTGGAGCGCACGGTGACCCGTTCGCCGATCGGTTCTCCCGTGGTGAGCAGGTCGAGGATGGTGTCGGCGCGAGCCACGAAACGGCGGCCGTCGTCGAGGCGGCCGAGCACGATTCCCTCCCGTTCGCCGCCGCGCCGATGTTTGACCGCGTACGTCTCCACCACGCCCGCGCCGTCGGCGGTGAGCGCTTCCTCCGGCGCGGGAACGGCGTCCAGCTCGGCCTGGATCCGCGCGCTTTCCGACGGCTTGAACGGGGACGGGATCGTTGTGTAGACGCCCGTCGAGTGTTTGCTCATGATGCCGCCGTTGGCCCCGACGAAACCGTACGTGCCGGGCGCCGCGCGCAATTGGCGCACCACGGCGGCGATCGCGTGCATCGAGTAGTTGTTGCCCGGTCCGCCGAAGAACGGCAGCCCACCGGTGGCGGTCAGCCCGCGCGGATCGTCGGGGCCCACGCCCAGCGCCTCGGCCACGATGAACACCGGCGCGGCATAACAGCTGTAAAGGTCGAGCGTGGACAGTTCCGGCCCGGTGATCCCGGCCGTTTCCAGCGCGTGCTGCGCGGCCCGGACCGCGGCGGGCGAATTGCCGTAGTCGGGCCGCTCGACCATCGTGCGCTCGTCCAGGTCGGCGTGCCCGGCGAGATGAATCCACTGCTCTTCCCGTACGCCGTGGCGCCGCGCGGCCTCGGCCGACATCAGCACGACCGCGGCACCCTGGTTCACCTTTTCCCGCGCCACCACATAACGCGTGTAGGGGTCGGCGATCGGCCGGTTGGTGCCGGTCGGCGTCATCAGTTCGGCCGCGTCGCGGAAGACCGGCGCGGCCGCGTGGGGATGGGCCGCCGCCACCGCCGTGAACGGCTCGAACAGCCCGCCGATGGCCGCCGCGTATTCGGCCCGCGACATTGCCAGCCGGGCCCGCCGCGCGTTGTCGATGAGCGAATACTGCGACGGCGTGTCGGAAAGGCCGTGCGCGACGTGATGCATCGACACGATGCCGTCCAGCCCCGAGCCGCGCGCCTCCAACGACCCGCCGGGGCTTTCGGTGAAGTCGGGCCGGTCGTCGCGCGACGCGTAGAAGCCGACTGTCGAAATGGCTTCGGCCCCGAACAGCAGCACCACGTCGGCGTGGCCGGCGGCGATCGTGGCCGCGAACTCGTTGACAAGTCGTTGCGGGGCCTGACCGCCGCCGATCTCGAGCACGGCGCGCCGCGGTCCGGCTCCGATCCGGGCGGCCACCGAGCGCGGGAAGTTGTCCGACGCGCCGAGCACGGGAGTGGCCCAGGGCAGGGAGATCTCGAACTGCGGCACCCCGGCCACGGTGTCCACGGCGGACGCGTCGACGCCGGCGTCGTGCAGCGCCTCGCGGGCGGCGTCGGCGGCCAGGTCGACCGGTGAGCGCCGGCGATACCCCGGCTCGCCGAGGCGCTCGCTGACCTCACCCACCCCGACCAGCACCGGCGTGCGGGGGGAGGGGGTCATGAAAGACGTCCGGCCAGCGAACGGATGCGCTGCTCGCACTCGGCCGCCATCCGCCGGGTGATCTCGCCCGCGGGCCGGATGTCGCGGAACGACCCGACGACCTGCCCGACGAAGAACGACTCCAGCTCGAGCGCGCCCTCGTGCCCGGCCTCGGCGGCGGCGTCGATCCGCTGCCAGGCGTCGTCGACGAGCATCGGCTGCAGGGGCAACGGCAACGGTTCCGGGCTGCCCGCCGCGTCCCACTCGTCGTGCCAGGCGGTCCGCAACTGCCGGGCCGGTTTCCCCGTACGGGTCGGGGAGCGCACCGTGTCGGCACTGCTCGCGGTGAGGAACTTGTTCTTGATGGCGGCGACCGCGACGTCCTCGGAGCTGGACAGCCAGACCGAACCGCACCACACCCCGGCCGCACCCAGCGCGAGGGCGGCCGCCATCTGCCGGCCGTCCGCGATGCCCCCGGCCGCCAGCACCGGACGGTCCCCGGCGATGTCGACGATCTCGGGCGTGAGCACCATCGTGGCGATCGTGCCGGTGTGCCCGCCGGCCTCGGTGCCCTGCGCGACCAGCACGTCGACGCCGGCCGCGATCTGCCGTTCCGCGTGCCGGCCCTGCCCGACCAGCGCGGCCGTGACGATGCCCTGGGCCTTGGCCCGCGCCACCAGCTCGGGCGGCGGGGCGCCGAGCGCGCTGGCGATCAGCGAGATGCGGTGCTTGAACGCGACGTCGAGCAGCGCGACCGCGCCCGGCGTGGTCAGCGACGCGGCGACGTGCTGGTGGTCGACGGTCGGGGCAGGCGGGATGTCGTACTTCTCGAGCAGCCCGCGCACGAACGCCAGGTGCTCCTCGGGAATCTGGGCCCGCATGCTGGACACCAGGTCGGCCGGGTCGCCGGGCACGAACTTCTCGGGAACGAGCAGATCCACGCCGTACGGCTTGCCGCCGACCTGCTCCTCGATCCAGGTCAGCTGGGCGTCGAGCTCCTCGGCGCCGTAGACGGAGGCGGCCAGCACGCCGAACCCGCCCGCGTTGGTCACCGCGGCGACGACCGCCGGCGATCGGTTGAAGCCGACGATGGGGTGCTCGACGCCGAGCAGTTCGGTCAGAGCCGTACGCATGCCGACACGTTACCCGGCAGTCACTTGCCGCAGGCGCCGGATCTCGCTGCCCTGTTCGACGGCCATCTCGTTGGCCACCTCGCGCAGCTTCTCGTCGCTGCCGCCCTTGATCACGTCGCCCGCCATCTGCAGGGCGCCCTCGTGGTGGGCGGTCATCATCGCGGCGAACCGGGTGTCGAACGCGGCCCCGGTGGCGGCGGTCAGCGCGGCCATGTCGGCGTCGGTCTGCATGCCCGGCATCGTGGCGTGGTTGTGGCTCGGGTCGTTCTCGGGCAGCCCGCGCTCCTTGAGCCACGACCGCAGAAAGGTGATCTCGAAGGGCTGGGCGGCGGCGATCCGGTCGGCCAGCGCGGTCAGTTTGTCGTTACCGGCGCGTCCGGGGGCCAGCTTCGCCATCGTGACGGCCTGCTCGTGGTGCACGATCATCATCTGCACGAAGGCGGTGTCGATGCCGTTGAAGGTGGACCCGTCGGGCGCCTTGACCTTGTCGGTGTCGCTGACGACGGCCTCGTCGCCGGGGCCGCCCGGAAGCACCACACGCTGCGCCGGGGGCGCGCTCACGCTGGGCCGGGGCGCCGCCGCGGAGTCGCCGGACCCCATGCGGGCCGCGACCGCCACGGTCACCGCTCCCGCCACGATCACCAGGGCCGCCACGAGCGTCGATATCCTCACCCGGCTCACCGGCACCTCCTATATAGATCATTCGGTATGTTCCCGGAACGCGCTCCGGCCACTACTGTAACGACCAAGATGAATACGCATCGTTGCGCGCTCACCTTCAGACCACGGGGGATGCGCCAAGGGAAGGGAGCCCCATGAAGCACACTGCCCCACGAGGGCGGATGCTGAAGCGCCTGGCCGCCGTCAGCGCGGCCGCCCTGGCCGTCGGACTGATGACGGCCCCGGCCAGCAGCGCCGCGCAGGCACCCGCCGATCCGGGCACCATTCCGGGCGTCGACGAGATCGTCAGCAGCCCGAACCTCAAGCAGGTGGCCCACCTGGACAAGTCCGGCCCGCTCACGGGCACCAACACGGACTGGGCGTTCCAGGGCAAGTACGCGTACGGCGGCAACTACAACGGCTTCTACGTGTACGACGTCAGCAAGCCCAAGGAGCCCAAGGTCGCGGCGCAGGTGCTGTGCCCGGGCTCGCAGAACGACATCTCCGTCACCGGCAACCTGCTGTTCCTCGGCACCGACTCGCAGCGCACCAACGACACGTGCGTCAACGAGGCGTCGACGACCGCGGTGCCGGGTGAGCGGTGGGAAGGCATCAAGGTCTTCGACATCAGCAACCCGCTGACGCCGAAGTACGTCAAGTCGGTCAAGACGGACTGCGGCTCGCACACGCAGACGCTGGTGCCCGGCAAACGCGGCGACAAGAACGTCTACCTGTACGTGTCGTCGTACAACCTGGCCGGCTCCGACCAGCCCAACTGCGCGCTGCCGCACGACAAGATCTCGGTCGTCAAGGTGCCGCTGCACAACCCGGCCGCCGCGGCAGTGGTCGCGACCCCGGTCGTGTTCCCCGACGGCGGCTTCCCGGGCAGCGAGTCCGGCTCCGCCACCACGGGCTGCCACGACATCACCGTGTACGCCGAGAAGGACCTGGCCGCGGGCGCCTGCATGGGTGACGGCGTGCTGTTCGACATCAAGAACCGCGCGAAGCCCACCGTCATCACGACGGTGCGCGACGAGGTCAACTTCGCCTTCTGGCACTCGGCCACGTTCAACAACAGCGGCACCAAGATCGTCTTCACCGACGAGCTCGGCGGCGGCGGCGCGGCCACCTGCAACGAGGAGATCGGCCCCAACCGCGGCGCCGACGCCATCTACGACATCGTCACCAAGAAGGGCAAGAAGAAGCTCGAGTTCCGCAGCTACTACAAGATTCCGCGCTACAACGCGGACACCGAGGTGTGCGTCGCCCACAACGGCTCGCTCATCCCGGTGCCGGGCCGCGACATCATGGTCCAGGCCTGGTATCTGGGCGGCGTCTCGGTGTGGGACTTCACCGACTCGCGCCGCCCCAAGGAGATCGCCTACTGGGAGCGCGGCCCGCTCTCCCTGGAGACCCTCACCGGCGGCGGCTCCTGGTCGGCGTACTGGTACAACGGCTACATCTACTCGAACGACATCACCAAGGGCGTCGACGTGCTGGAGTTGAAGGACCCCCGCACGGCGATCGCCAAGCTCTTCCGGGCGGACACGTTCAACGCCCAGACCCAGGACAACTTCCTGCGCTGGTGGTAAGGCACTGACAGCAACGCCCGCCCCGCACCACGGGGCGGGCGTTCCTGCTGATCAGCCGACGAAGTGGTGTTCGCCGCTCACGCAGCCCGACCTGGCCGGGCGTCGTGGTCAGACCGTCCGGCGGAGGTCGTCCAGCCAGGCGACGCCGAGCCGGTGGCCGTCGGGGAACTGGTCGTTGCGGTCCCAGCGCCACGTGGTGATCAATGCCAGCATCAGGGACCGGCAGGTCCGGAGCAGGTCGTGGTCGACGCCGGGGTAGTGCCGGGCGACCTCGCCGGGGGCGTGGGCCAGGTCGAACTCGATCGGACCGCGGCAGCACGTCTCGAAGTCGATGAACACTGGGCCGGCCGGGGTGGCCAGGACGTTGCCGGGGTGGGGTTCGCCGTGCAGGAGCTGTTCGGGCCGGCCGCTGACCGCTCGGCTCAGGCGGTCCAACGTCGCGGCGAGGAAAGCCCGGTCGGCGTCGGGCAGCCTCGGGGTGCGGGTGGGGTCGGCCACGAGGGTCCGGGCTGCCGCGACCCGGTCGGTGAAGTGCGGGGTGGGCAGGTCGACCTGGCGCATTCCGGCGTGCAGACGGTCGAGCGCCCCGGCGTAGCCGGCGGGTGGGATCGCGGGGGCGGACGCCTGCTCGTAGTAGGTCCACAGGGTGATCACGAAGTCGTCCCGTACGAGGACCTCGGGTGTGATCAGCGCGGCGACCGGGCTCCCGGCCTCCGACAACCGCCGGGCGATGTCCACTTCGAGCTGGGCGGACTGGTCCGCGGCGGGGGCCACACGGGCCAGGACGTCGCAGGGCTGCAGGCGCAGGGTGAGTTTGTTGGAGTTGTGCAGCGTGGTGGCGTCGTGGACGGTCAGGCCGGCCGCGGAGGCGACCGACAAGGCTGCGCGGGTGGCCCGCCGGGCCGCAGACTCGTGCACCGGAGCACCGTAGCTCAAGGCCCGTCAGGAGATGCGGTCCAATGGCGCCATCCGGCACAGCGGGTCGATCACCGCGCGGGGCCGGGTGTGCCGGCCCACGGCCCTGAGCAGGGAATCCTCGACGTGGTAGTCACGTACCCGGGTGGCGAAGGCGGGGATCTCCTGCGGGGTGCCGCAGAGCACCGTGGACGTGACGTTCTTGATCGGGATGTAGCGGACGCCGCCGCGTTCCCGCAGCAGCACCAGGTGGACATCGTCGACGCTGACGATGTGACCGCGCAGGTATTCCGTTTCCCGGCCGGTCTGGACCTGCGTCACCACCAACGGCAGGACGGGTGTCCGAACGGCCGACTGGACGGCCAGGGCGGCGAGCGCCGCGACGGCCGCGGACGCCAGCACGGCGAAGAGGCGGGCGACGCGGGCGGGCAGTGGCCCGCAGACGCCGAACGCCACCAGCGGGGGCAGCGTGAGGAGGGCGGCGATGAGCGGTTCGCCGCCGGCCCAGGCCTGCCGCACGGCTGGGCCGACGAGCCAGGCGTAGCCGGCCGGCGCGGCCAGGCACAGCCCGGCGCCGACGATCCACCGGTCGTGCAGCCGCCACGGTGGCCGCTGGGCGGTGGCCACGGCCGCCGGCAGCAGCAGCGGCAGCGCGTAGATGGGCCAGGTCAGCAGGGCCAGCGCGAACATGGCGCCGATGAACCAGGGTGGGGTGGCCTCGGTGGCCCGGGCGATCACGGGTGGGAACCGGCGCACCCGGCTGTCGTCCGGGGCCGAGTCGGCGGTCACCCGGAGCGCGCCGCCCACGGCGAAGACGGCGATCAGCACCCCGGTGATCAGCGGAGCGACGGTCGCGAACAGGGCGGCCCCGAGGTTGAGGGCGCCCACGTTGGCCACCAGCAGCAGCAAGGTCTGCAAGTCGCCGCCGGACTCGACCCACAGCCGTAGGACGGACAGGGTGGCCGGCACACCCAGCACCACGGTCCAGAACGCCTCACGGTGTTCGCGGCGGGCCAGATGCCCCGCGCGCGTGTTCACCGGGGGGCTTTGGAGTCGTAGTCGGCCAGGTCCGGCGGGTTGTCCAGGTGTGGCTGGGAACCGTACCGGGCGCCGAGGTAGGGGCCGATGGTCTTGTCGTAGGCCCGTTGCCAGCGGCTGTTCGTCTCGTCGGCCTCCCACCGGTGCAGATACCAGGCGATCACTTTGCGCATGGCACTGTCCCCGTCGGGCACGGCCACGCCGATCTTCTCGTCCTCGTCGGCGATGGCCAGGTCCAGCAACTCGAACAGGTCCTCGCCACTTTCCACCCGATCCGCCTGCGCCATTCCGGCCAGGATCGGCAGGTCGGTGCTGAACGCGTCGTAGGTGCCGTCCCGCAGCCCGTCCATGCACGCCTTGTTCGTGTCGACCGGCTGCGCCTCGATCTTCTTGTCGCCCAGCACCTTCTCCGACGTGGAACCGGTGGTGGTGCACACGCGGACGTCCTTGCGGCGCAGGTCGGCGATGGTGGCCAGGGTCTTCGTCCGGTCGCGGCGTACCAGGACCTGCTGCGGAACCAGCTGGTACGGGCCGGCGAAGTCGACCAGTTCCTCGCGTTTCGCCGTCATCGACAGACTGGCCACGACCATGTCCGCGTTGTCCTGCTGAAGCACGGACAGGCGGGCGGGCAGCGTCTCCACCTTCACCCATTCGATCTTGTCTTCGGTGTACCCGAGCTCATCGGCCAGCGCCCGGGCGATCTCGATCTCGAATCCGGTGCGGCGCCCGGATTCGAGATAGGACACGTACGGGATGTCCTCGCGCACCCCGATCCGGATCCGGGCCCGCCGCGCGACCGCCTGCAGGGTGGGCGACTTCTCCCGCAGCGAATCGACTGTCTCTTTCGGGTCCTCCTCCGCGGCGCAGGCGGCCGCCCCGGCCAGCAGAACTGCCACCGCCACACTCGAGGCGGTCAGCGCCCGGCGCCAAGCGGAATGAGGACTATTTGTATTCGACAAGGGGCCACCTCGGCGGCGAAAAGGTATTTGTGGAGCCGCTAATGTAGCGGCCCCGCAAAAACCATTCCCTCGAAAGAGATTCGCGAATACGGCCTCAGCGCAGCAGCAAATGGACGTCGCCGAATTCGTGCCAGAGGTAGCGTTCGCGCAGGGCCGCGGTGTAGCTCGCGCGCAGGGCCTCCTCGCCGGCGACGGCGGTGAGCATCATCAGGTGGGAGGCCCGCGGCTCGTGCAGGCCGGTGATCAGCCCGTCCACCGTCCGGATCGGGTGCTCGGGGGTGATGACGAGGTCGGTCCACCCTTCGGCGGTCCCGGTCTCCAGGGCGCGCACCACCGTTGTGCCCACCGCGATGACCCGCCCGCCCGAGGCCCGTACGTGGGGGATCAGCCGGGCCGTGGGCGCGGGCACGCGGAACCACTCGGGATAGGGCGGCTCGTCCGCCTCGGCCGACGCCACGCCGGTGTGCAGGGTGATCGGCGCGACCAGCACGCCCCGCCCGGCCAGCGCGGAGAGGACCGCCGGAGTGAACGGCCTCCCCGCGCTGGGCATCTCGGCGCTGCCGGGCACGGTGGCGTACGCGTTCTGGTAGGTCTCGATCGGCCAGTCGCGATCGGTGTAGCTGTAACGGATCGCTCGACCGTGCCGTGTCAGGTAGGACACCCGATCGCCGGGCACGTCGGCCGCGGTCACCCACAGCCGCGACGTGAACGGGCGCAGCAGCGTCAGCGAGCCCTCGGGCACCGGCAGGCGCAGGCCGGGCCGGGCGATGCCGGTGTCGCGCGGTTCGATCAGCCAGGTGCCGTCGGGCAGCGAGGTCGAGACGTGAACCCGTACGCCGTCAGAGGTTTGCAGGGCGGCCGGCAGCGTGCCCGAGTTGTTGACCACCAACAGGTCACCCGGTTCGAGCAGGCTCGGCAGCTCCGGGAACCGGTGGTGGCTCACCGACGTGCCCCGGCTCACCATCAGGCGCACACCGTCCCGGGGTTCCGCCGGCGCGCGCGCCTCGAGGGCCGGCGGCAAGGAGAAAGTCACGGTCACCGGGCCACGTACCTTCCCGAGGCGGGACGCTCGTCGATCAGCTTCAGGAAGAAGGGCACCACCGAGGAGGGCAGCGGCCGGTCGGAGATGTCCTCGCCCGGAAAGGCCAGCTGCTGCAGCCGCGTGCGCAGGTCGCCCGGGTCCACCGACCAGACCCGCACATCCGGTTCCTCCTTGGCCAGCACCCGGCTCGCGTGGTCCAGCGCGGCCTTCGCGGCGCCGTAACCGCCCCAGCCCTCGTACGCCTCCACGGCCGCGTCGGAGCTGAGGTTGAGCACGGCGCCGCGGCCCGACTGCCGCAGCTGCGGGAGCACGAGCTGGGTCAGCGCGATCGGGGCCAGCACGTTGACCTCGAACGTGTCGAGCAGCGCGGGCAGCGGGAAGTCGCCCAGCGCCGGCGGGGGACTGCCGCCCAGCGTGGACGCGTTGTTGATCAGCAGGTCGGCCCCGCCCAGCTTGTCCGCGGCCGCGGCCAGCTCGGCCCGATGGTCGTCGTCGACGACGTCGCCCGTGATCGCCACGACGCCGGGCAACGAAGCCGCCACCAGGTCAAGATCTTTGCCCGTACGGGCGTCGAGAACGAGATTCCACCCGGCGCCGGACAACGCGTGGGCCAGCGCGGCGCCCAGCCCCTGGGAGGCTCCGGTGATCACTGCTGTCTGTGTCATGCCTCGACCCTGCTCGCCGGCACCCGTTCCCGGCCTCGGGCCAGGGTCGCCTTCCCGGCGCGACCTTGGTCCTAGGACCATTGCCCCAGGCCGGTTCGGCGCCCGATGGCTAGGGTGGGCGCGTGGAACCGCTGCACACCGCGCGCCGGCTGTCGGCGGCCGTGCTGGCGGTGAGCAACCAGCTCACCGTCCCCGAGGTGCTGCAGACGATCGTCGACACCGCCCGCGAGCTGGCCGCGGCCGAATACTCGGCGCTGGGCGTGCCCGACGAGGACGGGTCGTTCGCCCAGTTCGTCGTGTCCGGCGTTCCCGAGGAGCAGCAGGAGGCGATCGGCCCGCTGCCCCGGCAGCACGGTTTCCTGGCGGTGATGCTGCGCGAACCCGAGGTCCAGCGGCTCGACGACATCCGGGCCGATCCGCGCTTCGACTGGTGGCCGGCGGCCCATCCGGTGCTGCGGGCGTTCCTCGGCGTGCCGATCATGAGCGGCGACGAGATCCTGGGCGCGCTCTACCTGGCCAACAAGCCCGGCGGTTTCACCGACGAGGACACCGAGCTCGTTCGGGTCCTGGCCGCGCACGCCGCGATCGCCCTGACCCACGCCCGCCTGTACGCGCGCAACCGCGAGCTCACGATCGCCGAGGAACGGGCCCGCATCGCCCACGACCTGCACGACGCGGTGGCCCAGCGGCTGTTCGGGCTGCGGCTGACCGCGCAGGCGGCCGACCTGCTGATCGACCGGGACCCGGCGGCGGCCCGGGCCCGGCTGGCCGAGGTGTCGGCGCTGGCCCGCGAGGCCGCCGAGGAGCTGCACGCGGCGGTGCTGGAACTGCGGCCGGCCCGGCTGGCGGAGGACGGCCTGCCCGACGTGCTGCGCAAACAGGTACAGATCCTGGACCGCGCGTCCGGTCCCACGCTGGTGTTCCACTCCGGCGAGCCCGCGGTGCTGCCCCCGGCTCAGCAGGCGGTGATGCTGCGTGTGGCTCAGGAGGCGCTGCACAACGCCGTACGCCACTCCGGCGCCCACCGGATCGAGGTGCGCCTGGCCGGCACGGTGCTGGAGGTGGCCGACGACGGGACGGGCTTCGACGTCGACGCCACCCTCAAGGCGGGCCGCAGCCTCGGGCTGCGCTCGATGCGGGACCGGGCCTGCCAGGTGCGCGGCAAGGCCACGATCACGTCGTCGCCGGGCGGCGGCACCGTCGTCCGGCTGGAGGTGCCCGGTGCCTGACATCCGCGTGCTGATCGTCGACGACCATCCCGCCGTACGGCGGGGGCTGCGCACTTTCCTCGAACTGGCCGGGGACATCACCGTGGCCGGGGAGGCGGCGGACGGCCCGGCCGCGCTCGCGCTGGCCGACGCGACCGAACCCGATGTGGTGCTGCTCGACATGGTGCTGCCCGGCATGGACGGGGTGGCGGTGCTGCAGGAGCTGCGCCACCGCGGTTCGCCGGTCAAGGTCCTGGTCGTCACCAGTTTCAGCGACCGTTTGGTGCCCGCGATGAAGGCCGGCGCCCGCGGCTACCTCTCCAAGGACGTCGACCCCAACGCACTGGTCGCCGCCGTCCGCTCGGTCCACGCCGGTCACCTGCTGCTCGAAGCCGACGTGGCCGCCACGCTGCTGGGCGCCCCGCCCGGCACACCGGTCCTGACCGCCCGCGAACGCGACGTGCTGGCCCTGATCGCCGAGGGCCGCTCCAACCGCGAGATCGCGCGGGCCCTGGTCGTGGCCGAGAAGACGGTCAAGACCCACGTGTCCAGCATCTTGATGAAGCTCGGCCTGGCCGACCGCACCCAGGCTGCTCTGCACGCCGTACGCACCGGGCTGGTCCCCGGCGATCACCCCTGAGCGACGGCCCGGATCTCCGTGGCCACGGCCGGCCAGATCGCGCGGGGCAGATCGTGGCCCACACCGGGCAGTTCGACGTACCGGGCTCCCGGCACCGACGCGGCGATGCGGCGGCCCGCGGCCGGACGGGCCAGCGGGTCCCGCTCGCCGTGCAGCACCAGGGTGGGCACGCGAAGGTCGCGCAGGCGCGGTCCGTGCCAGGTGGCGCTGGTCTGCCGTGCTTGGGCCCGGCTGTCGCGCACGCCGCTGGGCAGCCCGGCGTCGAGTTCGCGCTCCACCCGCAGGCGGGCGTCGGCCTCGTCGAACGGATAGCCCGGCGACGCGACCGCCCGCAACAGGTCGAGACCGGCTGCCACGTCACCGTCGCGCCCGGCGGGGTGACGCATGCGGGCCAGCCGGACCAGGAACGGCAGGCGCACGTAGCGCAGCAGCACGGCGGCGCCCCGGGCATCGCTGGGCACGGCTGCGAACGAGGTCAAGCTGTGCACGCGGCCCGGATGGCGCAGGGCGGTGCGCTGCGCGACCAGGCCGCCTTGGGAGATGCCGAAGAGGTGGGCGCGCTGCCAGCCGAGCGCGTCGAGCACGGCCACGGTGTCGTCGGCCATGTCCTCGGCGGTGTAGGCCAGCGGCCGCCCGCGCAGCAGCCCGCGCACCGGGTCGGTGACCGGGGCGTCGTCGAAGTGGGTGGAGCCACCGGAGTCGCGGCCGTCGAACGAGGCCACGCTGAACCCGGCCTCGATGAGCGCCGTGACCAGGCCGTCGGGCCAGTAGAAGCGGGACACGCCCAACCCCATCAGCAGCAGGAGCGGGTCACCACCGGCGCCGCCGAGGTCGTCGGCCGCCAGTCGCACGTCGCCGTTGCGGGCCGTGTACGGAGTCCTGGTCATGGTCGCCCCACCCTTCGAGAACAATGTTCGCGAACACCGTACACGAAAAGATAGGATGTCGGCCATGGAGGCGGTACCGGTTTGGCTGAGGGAGCGGCGCGCGGGGGTGGGCCGGCCCGCCGAGCGGACCCGGGCCGACGTGACCACGGCCGCGATCGCGCTGGCCGACCGGGAAGGTCTGACCGCGGTGTCGATGCGCCGGGTGGCCGCCGAGCTCGGCACCGGGCCGGCCTCGCTCTACCGCTATGTCGACAGCCGCGACGACCTGCTCGACCTGATGATCGACGAGGTGGCCGCGGGCTACGACCTGCCCCCACCGGGTGGCCCCTGGCTGCCCGGCCTGCTGGAGGTGTGCCGGCAGGCCCGCGAGCTGATGCGGCGGCACACCTGGCTGCCCGGCTTGGTGCTGACCCGCTCGGCGCTCGGCCCGCACGGCACCGACCTGCTCGAACACGTGCTGGCCGTGCTGGCCGGTCACCCGGCCGGCGTGGGCCGCAAACTGGAGACGTTCGCTGTGATGAACACGCTCACCGCCGCCCTGGCCCTGAGCGAGCACAACGGTGGCTCCGGGGCGCGGCAGAGACAGGGCGCCTACCTGGCCCACGCGATCGCGGACGGCCGGCACCCCCACCTGACGGCCGCATTGGCCGGCGAGTCGGCGGTGCCCGCGCCCGACTTCGAGGAGACGGTGTCACGGGTGCTCACCGGTCTGCTGGGCGATCACCACTGAGGCGGTGACAGCCCGTCGGTGAAGCGGCCCGTACGGGTTCAGGGTCACCAGCTCCACGGCCGCCGACGCCGCGGGGGAGGCCCTGTTCGGCCCCGTGCCCCCCGCGGCAACCTCGTCCTCCAGCAGTTCACCGGCGCGGCCGCCCACTTCGCCCGCCGGCCGGCACCGGCCACGTCGAGCGTGCTCTGGTCACTGAGTACGCGCGGCCGCCCTGCGCTGTCCCGAAGGCATTACGTGCCGGGCCACGAGAGCGCATCGTCGTGACCAGTCCGAGTGAAGGCGCTGCGGCGCGGGTCGTATGCCTCCGCTCACACTCCGCTGCTTCGGGTGCCCGTCCGGCCGGTGGGGGCGGTAGGAAAGAGAGTCGGCGGCGGAAGGGGCCCCATGACGACCGTGGATCGTGCGGTGCTGGACAATCCCGTGTGGACCGCGCTGACCGGCGTGCAGAAGACCGTTTCCCTCGTCCGGGGGCAGGCCGCGCGTTATCAGCCCGAGGTGTCCCCGTTCGTGGCTCTCGCTGATGCGGCCGATCCCGCCGCCTGGGCCGACCTCGCCGAGCTGGTCGGCCCGGGCGTCACCGTTCTGATGCCCGCCGCGCCCGACGACGGTCCGGGCGCCGGGTGGGAACGGGTCGGCGGCGGCCGCGGTGTGCAGCTCACGGGCGAGGATCTGGTGGCCGCCCCCGACCCCGAGGCGGTCGTCCTGAGCGCGGCCGACGTGCCCGAGATGCTGGACCTGGTGGCCCGCACCCAGCCCGGCCCGTTCGGTCCGCGCACCTGCGAGCTGGGCGGCTATCGGGGGCTGCGCCGCGACGGCAAGCTGGTGGCGATGGCCGGGGAGCGGGTGCGCCCGCCGGGCTGGGCCGAGATCAGCGCCGTCTGCACCGACCCCGCCTACCGCGGACAGGGGCTGGCCAACCGGCTCGTGCGGGCCGTCGCGGCGGGCATCCGGGAGCGGGGCGAGCGGCCTTTCCTGCACGCGGCGGGCACCAATGACAACGCGATCCGGCTCTATGTGGCGATGGGGTTCCGGCACCGCCGCGACATAAATTTCCATGCGTACCGGGTGGCCGCGCGTTAAGCTCGCCGGAACCGCAGCGTCCGCGAACGAGGAGAGTGCCGTGTTGGGAGACGACGACATCTCCGGGTGAGAGCCCCGAGATCCGTCTGCCGACACCCCTCCTGCGGAAGTTGAATCATGTCTTCTGTCGTGTGCACCGACGTGTCCTTTTCCTGGCCGGACGACACCCCGGTCTTCGACCACCTGACCGCCTCGTTCCCGCCCGGGCGCAACGGCCTGGTGGCCGCCAACGGCACGGGCAAGACCACCCTGTTGCGCCTGATCGGGGGCGATCTCACCCCGACCGGCGGGACGATCACGCTGGGCGGCCCGCTCGGTTATCTGCCGCAGCATCTGCCGTTCGCGAGCGACCAGACCGTGGCCGAGGTGCTCGGCGTCGACCGCATCGTGGCCGCGCTGCACGCCATCGAGTCCGGCGACCCGGCCGAGGAGCATTTCGCTGTGGTCGGCTCCGACTGGGACGTCGAGGAACGCAGCCGGGCCGAGCTCGACCGGCTCGGGCTGGGCGACGTGGGGCTCGGCCGCCGGCTCGGCACGCTCAGCGGCGGCCAGGTCGTCTCCCTCGGGCTCGCCGCTGAGCTGCTCAAACGGCCCGACGTGCTGCTGCTCGACGAGCCCACGAACAACCTCGACGCCGGCGCCCGGGACAGGCTGACCGCGGTGCTGAAGGCGTACGGAGGTTGTCTGATCGTGGTCAGCCACGACCGTGCGCTGCTGGACGAGATGGACCGGATCGCGGCCCTCGACGACGGTGAGATCCGCTGGTTCGGGGGCAACTTCACCGCGTACGCGGAGGCGGTGACAGCCGAGCGGGAGGTGGCCGACCGGCAGGTGCGCCACGCCGAGCAGGACCTCAAGCGGCAGAAGCGGGAGGCGCAGCAGGCCCGCGAACGGTCGGCCCGGCGGCTGTCGACCGCCTCGCGCAACCTGGGCAGCGCCGGGCTGTCCCGGATCCACGCCGGCAACCTCAAGAACAACGCGCAGGTGTCGGCGGCCCGTGGCGGCGAGGTGCACGCGTCGCGGGTGGCCGGCGCGCAGGCCCGCTACGACGAGGCCAGCTGGGCCGCCAAGCAGGACGACCGGATCGTCATCGAGCTGCCGCAGACCGTCGTGCCGGCCGGACGCACCGTGTTCTCGGGGCGCGATCTGCGGGTGCCCTACCTGGATCGGCCGTTGCTGGACGAGCTGATCATCCGGGGGCCGGAGCGGATCGCGCTGCTGGGCCCGAACGGCGCCGGCAAGTCGAGCCTGATGCGGCTGATCGTCCAGGGTGCGCAGCGGGTGGCCCTGCTGTCGCAGCGGCTCGATCTGCTCGACGACGACGCGACCGTGGCCGAAAGCCTGGCCCGTTTCGCGCCCTCACTGCCCGACGCCGAGCGGATGAACCTGCTGGCCCGATTCCTGTTCCGGGGGTCGAGGGCCCATCTGCCCGTACGGGTCCTGTCCGGCGGCGAGCGTCTGCGGGCCACGCTGGCCTGCGTGTTGTTCGCCGAGCCGGCGCCGCAGCTGCTGCTGCTGGACGAGCCGACCAACAACCTCGATCTGGACAGCGTGGCCCAGCTGGAGTCGGCCCTCATCGCGTACCGGGGCGCCTTTGTGGTGGTCAGCCACGACCAGCGGTTCCTCGACGAGATCGGGATCGACCGGACGATCACCCTCTAAAGTGACGCCAGTCCGGCCAGCAGGACGTCGAGCGCGTCGTCGACGGCGGCGTCCTGCTCGGCCGGGCCCATCTGCGGCAGCAGGTCGAGCAGCATGATCGACAGGCCGTGGACGGTGGCCCAGCAGGCCAGCGCGGCTTTCCCGGTCTTGTCCGGCGGCAGATGGCCCGCCTCGACCAGGCCCGCCAACGCGGCGACCAGATGGTGGCGCGGCTTGAGTTGTTCCTCCGCGGCGGTGAACTCCGCGGGGCTGCGCAGGCCGGTGGGGTCGCCGCCCATCGCGGTGCGGAACAGGCCGGGCTCGGTCAGGGCGTAGCGCACGTAGGCCCGCCCGACCGCGCGCAAGTAGGCCAGGGGTTCGGCCGCCTCGAGCTCAGCACCCATCGCGACGGCCATGTCGACGCGGGCCCGCTCGGCCACCGCCGACTTCAACGCGGTCAACGTCGCGAAGTGCCCGTAGGCCGAGTTGGGCGCGACGCCGACGATCCGGGTCACCTCACGCAGCACTACCGCCTGCGGTCCACCGGTGCGGGCCAGCGTGATCCCGGCGTCGATGAGCGCCGCCCGCAGGTCGCCGTGGTGATAGGTGTCGCGCTTGGTGGCCATGGCGTTGACAGCCTAGTCCGCGCCGCCCAATACTCACACTGTCCAGATCGTCAAGGAGTCGTCAAGTTCGGAGCGGGCCGGCCGTCAACCCACGATTCGAGGCTGTACGGGACTCACCACCCGTCATGAAAGGCAGTCCCGTGGCCAAGCTCCTGTATCGGCTCGGCGCCCTCGCGGCCCGTCGCCGGCTCCTCTTCCTAGCCACCGCCCTGGCCGTCCTGGCCGGCACCCTCGTCCTGGCCTTCGGCTACGCCGGCTCGTTCTCCCCGGGCCACGCCATCCCCGGCTCCCCGGGGCAGGTCGCGCTGGAGAAGGTCGACCGGCACTTCCCCGGCGCGAGCGGCGTCGAGGGCGACGTCGTGTTCGTCGCCCCGAACGGCGCCCGGATCGACGACGACGCCGTCGTCAAGCAGATGACCGCCGTACTCGAGCGGATGCGGACGGTCGAGCACGTCGCCGAGGTCGGTGACCCGCTCGACCAGGTCTCCGAAGACGGCCGCATAGCGGTCGCCACCGTCGGCTTCGACCTGCCTCCGGGCACCGAGGTCGACCCCGAGCTGCAGGAGGCCGTCCGGGCCACCGGTGCCGGCTACGGCGGCCGGGTGCTGTTCGGCGGGGACGCCTTCGAGGAGGAGCTCGAGCCGTTCGGTGTGCCCGAGACCATCGGCATCGGCGTGGCCCTGCTCGTCATGCTGGTCACGTTCGGCTCGATCCTGGCGGCCGGCATCCCGATGCTCACGGCGGCGCTCGGCGTGGGTGGCACGGCCGGCGGGATCCTGCTGGCGACGAGGCTGTTCGACGTGTCGCAGAACGCGCTGACCCTGGCCCTGATGCTGGGCCTGGCCGTCGGCATCGATTACGCCCTGCTGGTCGTCTCGCGGCACCGGGCCCAGCTGGCCCGGGGCCTGGGGGTGCGGGAGTCGGTCGCGCTGGCCACCGCCACGGCGGGCAGTTCGGTGCTGTTCGCCGGCCTGACCGTGATCATCGCGCTGGCCGGGCTGACGCTGGCCGGTGTGCCCATGCTGACCTCGATGGGCCTGTCCGCGGCGGGTGCGGTCACCGTGGCCGTCGTGCTCGCCCTGACCGCGCTGCCCGCGGTGCTGTCCCTGGCCGGGGAGAGGCTGCGGCCCCGGGCGAGGACTCGCGTGACCCGTTCGACCGGCCTGGCCACCCGCTGGGTCGACCTCGTCATCCGGCACCCCCGCAAGGTGGTCGTGGCGATGGTGCTGGGCCTGGCCGTGCTGGCCGTCCCGGCCACGCAACTGCAGCTGGCCCTCAACGACAACGGGTCCGCGGCCCCGGGCTCCGAGCCCCGGCAGGCGTACGACCTGATCGCCGACGCCTTCGGCCCCGGCGCCAACGGCACGCTGGTGGTGCTGGTCGACGGGGCGAACCCGAACGCCACGGCCGAGCGGGTCATCGGCACCGTCGAGGGGATGCCCGGTGTCGCCGCCGTCAACGGTCCGATCCTCGCCGCCGACAAGCAGGCCGCGCTGGTCGCCGTCATCCCTGCCACGGGTCCCCGCGACAGCGCCACCATGGAGCTGGTGGGCGAGCTGCGTACGGCGCTGGAACCGCTGGGGGAGTCCGTCGCGGTGACCGGCCTGACGGTGGTCGGCCTGGACGCCGTGGACAAGCTCAACGGCGCCCTGCTCCCCTTCGGCGTCGTCGTGGTCGGGCTCTCGCTGCTGCTCCTGCTGGTCGCCTTCCGCTCCTGGACGGTGCCGCTCAAGGCCACCGCGGGCTTCCTGCTCTCGGTGGGTGCGGCGTTCGGCGCGATGGTGGCCGTCTTCCAGTGGGGCTGGCTGGCCGACCTGCTGGGCGTGCCGCTGGTCGGCCCGGTGCCCAGCTTCGCCCCGATCATCGTGATGGCCGTCCTGTTCGGCCTGGCCATGGACTACGAGGTCTTCCTGGTGTCGGCCATGCGGGAGCACTACAGCCGGCACGGCGACGCCCGCGAGGCGATCCGGGCCGGCAGCCGCAACGCCGGGCGGGTGGTGGTGGCCGCCGCGGTCATCATGATCACCGTCTTCGTGAGCTTCCTGTTCTCGCACGACCCCAACGTCATGCCGATCGCTTTCGCGCTGGCCTTCGGGGTGCTGGTCGATGCCTTCCTCGTACGTCTGACCCTGGTGCCCGCCGTGCTCCAGCTGCTCGGTGACCGGGCCTGGCGGCTGCCGCGCTGGCTGGACCGGGTGGTCCCCGAGGTCGATGTCGAGGGCCACGACATGCGAGAGCCCGAGACCCCCGTGCGCGTCCCCGAGCTGGTCGGCTAGGCAGGAGAGAAATGATGGACCGCGTCCTCGTAGTCGACGACGACCCCGGCCTGCGGGGCCTGCTCACCTCGGCCCTGCGGTTCGCCGGCTACGAGGTCGACGTGGCCGCCGACATCCCGCAGGCGCTCGACCGGGTGCTGGCGTCGCCGCCCGACGTCATCGTGCTCGACGTGATGCTGCCCGGGGGCACCGGGTTCGACGTCGTGACGATGCTGAGGGCGCGGTCCGTCGCGGTGCCGGTGCTGTTCCTGACCGCCCGCGACGCCGTCGAGGACCGGGTCCGCGGCCTGCAGCTGGGCGGGGACGACTACATGGTCAAGCCGTTCAGCGTCGTGGAGGTGGGGGCCCGGATCGAGGCCCTGCTGCGCCGGGCCCGGGGCGCGGCGGTGCCGGCCGGCGCGGCCCTCACGTTCCGCGATCTGTCGCTGGACCCGCAACGCCACGAGGTCCGGCGCGCGGACCGGCCGGTGGCGTTGTCCCCCACCGAGTTCAAGCTGCTGCACCTGCTCATCACCCGCCCGGGGCAGGTGCTGTCGAAGGCGCAGATCCTCGAGGCGGTCTGGCAGTACGACTTCGGCGGCGACTCGGTGGTCGTCGAACGGTTCATCGCCAACCTGCGCCGCAAGGTCGACGACGGGCACGAGCCGCTGATCCAGACGGTCCGCGGGGTCGGTTACACCCTGCGGGCCCCGGGCCGGTGAGCATCCGGGCCCGGCTGCTGGCCGGCTTCCTCGCGTTGTTCGCCGTGGCCCTCTCCGCCAGCGGCGTCATCACCGCCTGGCTGGTCCACGACTACGTCGTCGAGCGGTCCGTGGACAAGCTGCGCGACGACGAGCGGCGCATCACCGCGCTGGTCGGCTCGGGCCCGCAGACCATCAACGCCGAGCAGTTCGCGACGATGCTCGGCCCGCCGCTGGGCATCATGGGCCAGGACGCGGGCGGGACCATCCTGTTCGCGATCGGGTCCAGCGTGGGCCGGGAGTACGAACTGGCCCGGCTGGCCGGGCGGGCCGGGCCGGGGCAGATCCTGGAGACCGGCGACGACGTGGCGGCCGTCCGGGTCGCCACCCCGGGCATGCGGATGGTCTACGCGGACCGGCCCACCGACGACGTGGCCCAGCTCATCCTGGTCAACGACCCGAACATCGACGGGACGGCCACCGCCGGGTTCGTCCGCGGCCTGGCCCTCGTCGGCCTGGTCGCGGCGCTCGTCTTCACCGCGCTGGCCGTGCTGGTGCTGCGGGTCGGCCTGCGCCCGCTGACCGAGATGGCCGCGTCCGCGGACGCCCTCGCCCGGGGTTCCCGCGGTGAGCGGCTGCCCGTGGCCGACCACCGCGCCGAGACGGCCGTGCTGGCGGCGGCGGTCAACCGGGCCTTCGACGCCCAGGACCGCGCCGAGGACCGGGCCCGCACGTTCGCCGCCGACGCCTCGCACGAGCTGCGGACCCCGGTGGCCACGATCTCGGGCTGGCTCGAGCTCTACCGCCAGGGCGGGCTCGGTGACGACGTCGAACAAGTGGTGACCCGGATCGAGGACGAGGTGGGCCGGATCCGGCTGCTGGTCGACGAGCTGGGCCTGCTGGCCCGGCTGGACGCGGGACGGCCCCTCGACCGCCGGCCGCTCGACCTGGCCGCGCTGGCCGCCGGCGTGGTCGAGGACGCCCGGGTCGTCCACACCGGTCTCGGCATCACGCTGACCGCGCCGCCGGACGGTCTGCCCGCGCTGGGCGACGCCGCCCGCCTGCAGCAGGTGCTGCGCAACCTGGTCGGCAACGCCGTGCGGCACAACCCGCCGGGCACCCGGGTCGGCCTGACCCTGGCCCGCGACGACCGGGGCGCCCGCATCGACGTCAGCGACAACGGCACGGGCATCGCGCCGGACGACCTGCCGCGGCTGTTCGACCGGTTCTGGCGGGCCGAGTCCAGCCGCAGCCGCGACTACGGCGGGTCGGGGCTGGGCCTGGCCATCGTGCAGGCCATCGTCCGCGCCCACGGTGGCCGGGTCGACGTGCGGTCGGCGGTGGGGGAGGGCACGACGGTCACCCTGCGGCTGTGAAAAAGGGCCGCCCGATCCGGGCGGCCCTTTCGCACGAGCGATCAGGCGGCGTACTTCTCCACCAGGCCACCGAGAGCCGGCAGGGCGGCCTCGATGTGCTTCGACGCGCCACCGCGAACGGTGTTGTAGGCCTTGACGACGACGGCCTTCTCCGAGGCGTGGGCCATGTCGTCGGTGACCTTCAGCAGGGCCGGGGTGACCTCGTCCTGGCGCTTGACCAGGTAGTCACCGAACGTGCCGCCACCGGCGACCTGGAAGTCGGCCCAGAACGGCTGCAGCGCCTCGAGCATCGACGGGACCAGGATGTTGAGGGTCTCGACGTAGTAGCCGGGGGCGAACGAGGTGACGGCCTTGTAGGCCAGCTTCACGGCACCGGCCGAGATGCCCGACTTGTTGGCGAGTTCCGACTCGACCAGCGCCTGGGCGTCCTTGACGATGGCCTCCTTCGTGGCCGGGTTCGCGGAAAGGTCAAGAAGGTTGGAAACCATGGTTGTGCGCGCTCCTCATCACAAGACGACGGCACGCAGACTACTCAATGAAGAATCACTTTCAACTCCTGCCTCTCCCGTCTCGTGAGATGCCCCGCCGCGGCTAGGATCTTCCGCCTGATCGTCGATGCGGATGGTCCGTCCGGGCGGCGTTTCGGGGTCGCGCCCCACGCCGGGGTCTGCTAGGCCGGAGGAACGAAGTCGCCCACTGGTCACAGCGCGTAGCAGTCAGCCCAGCCACGCGGTGGTGTCCGCGGGAAGGGTGCCGGCGTCGATCGGGCCGCTGGCGAGCATCACCGAGGCGCCCGCGGGCAGGGGGGCCGGGGCGTCGCCCAGGTTGGCCACGCAGACGAAACCGGGGCCACGGCGGAAGGCCAGCACGTCGGGGCCGGTGGGGAGCCAGGTCAGCGGGGCGGCGGGGTCGATGGGGCGGCGCAGGGTCAGCGCGGCCCGGTAGAGCTGCAGCATCGAGGACGGGTCGGCGGCCTGGCGCTCGGCCGTGAGGGCGCGCCACGTGGCCGGCTGGGGCAGCCACGCCTCGCGGCCGGGGCCGAAGCCGAACGACGGGACGTTGCCCGACCAGGGCAGGGGCACGCGGCAGCCGTCGCGGCCGCGCTGGGCGCCGCCCGTACGGTAGAAGACGGGGTCGCGGCGCACACGGTCGGGCAGCTCCACCTCGGGCAGGCCCAGCTCCTCGCCCTGGTAGAGGTAGGCCCCACCGGGCAGGGCGAGCATGAGCAGGGCGGCCGCGCGGGCTCGGCGGACGCCCAGGGTGCCGCCGCCGTAGCGGGTGACGTGCCGGGTCTCGTCGTGATTGGACAGCACCCACGTGGGCGGGGCGCCCACCGCGGCCAGCGCGGCGATGCTGTCGCCGATCGCCCGGCGCAGGGCGGCCGCCTGCCACGGGGCCATCAGCAGGGCGAAGTTGAACGCCGTGTGCAGCTCGTCGGGGCGCAGGTAGAGGGCGAGCCGTTCGACGCTCTGCACCACCACTTCGCCGACGAACATGCGGTCGCCGGGGTAGGTGTCGAGCACCTGCCGCCAGCCCCGGTAGACGTCGTGCACCTCGTCGACGTCCCAGTGCGGGTGGCAGGCGCCCGTACGGGTCGGGTCCGCACCCAGGTCGGGCATCTGCGGGTCCTTGGCCAGCCCGTGCGCCACGTCGATGCGGAAGCCGTCGACCCCGCGGTCGAGCCAGAACCGCAGGATCGAGTGGAACTCGTCGCGCACCTCGGCCGACGTCCAGTCCAGGTCGGGCTGGGCCGGCGCGAACAGGTGCAGATACCACTGGCCGTCCGGCACCCGGGTCCAGGCTCGCCCGCCGAAGTTGCTGGTCCAGTTGTTGGGCGGCTGCGCGCCGCCGGGGCCGCGGCCGTCGCGGAACAGGTAGCGCCTGCGGGCCGCGCTGCCCGGCCCGTCGGCCAGCGCGGCCCGGAACCACGGATGCTCGGACGAGGTGTGGTTGGGCACCAGGTCGATGATGATCCGCAGGCCGAGGTCGTGGGCGTCGCGGATCAGCGCGTCCGCGTCGGCCAGCGTGCCGAACCGGGGGTCGACGTCGCGGTAGTCGGCCACGTCGTAGCCGTTGTCGGCCTGCGGGGACGGGTAGAACGGGTTGAGCCAGACCGCGTCGACCCCGAGGTCGCGCAGGTAGGGCAGGCGGGACCGGACACCGGGGAGGTCGCCGATCCCGTCGCCGTCGGAGTCGGCGAAGCTCCACACGTAGACCTGGTAGAACACCGCGTGGCGCCACCAGCTCATGGGGTGGTCCGTCCGCGGAGCTCCTCCTCCTCGTAGCTCGCCAGGTCGGCCGCGGCCGCCTCGTCACGGGTCAGGTTCTCGCCCGTCCGCGGGTCGAACAGGTGCATCCGGCTGGTGTCGGCCCAGAACTCGCCGTCGTGGTTCTCGCGCAGCCGGCTCATCGCGTCGATCGAGATGATCAGCTGGGTCCGCAAGGCCTCACTGTCGAGTTCGGCCGCCAGGTCGGCCAGTTGCTTGGTGACCTCCTCGTTGGCCTCGAACGGGATGTACGCGTACTGCGAGTCGCCCAGCCACTCGGTGACGTCGACCCTGGCCCGGAACGTCACCCCGCGGTCGCGCTTGGCCGGGTCGAGCAGGCGGGCGTCCTCGAAGTGCTCGGGCCGGATGCCGGCGATCAGCAGCTGCCCGTCGGTGACCTTGCCGGCCGCGATGGCGGGCAGGTCGGTCTCGAGGAACGGCAGTTCGAGCCGCCGGCCGCTGACCACGGCGGGCAGGAAGTTCATGGGCGGCGACCCGATGAAGCCGGCCACGAACATGTTGACCGGCTGCTCGTAGAGCTCGCGGGGCGAGGCGACCTGCTGCAGGAAGCCGCGGCGCAGCACGGCCACCCGGTCGCCCAGCGTCATCGCCTCGGTCTGGTCGTGGGTGACGTAGACGGTTGTGGTGCCCAGCCGCCGTTGCATCCGGGATATCTCCGTCCGCATCTGCCCGCGCAGCTTGGCGTCCAGGTTGGACAGCGGCTCGTCGAACAGGAACGCGTTGACCTGGCGGACGATCGCGCGGCCCATCGCGACCCGCTGCCGCTGCCCGCCCGACAGGTTGGCCGGTTTGCGGTCGAGGTGCTCGTGCAGCTCGAGCATGTCGGCCGCCTCGTTGACCCGCCGCCGGATCTCGTCCTCACCGATCTTCTTGTTGAGCCGCAGCGGGAAGGCGATGTTCTCGAACACGGTCAGGTGCGGGTAGAGCGCGTAGTTCTGGAACACCATGGACAGGTTGCGGTCGCGCGGAGCTTTCTCGTTGACCCGGTCGTCGCCGATCACCATGTCGCCCGAGGTGATGTCCTCCAGCCCGACGATCATGCGGAGCAGCGTGGACTTGCCGCAGCCGGAAGGCCCCACGAGGATCATGAACTCGCCGTCGGCGATGCTCAGGCTGATGTCGTTGACGGCCTTGAAACCGTCGCCGTACTCCTTGACGATGTTGCGCATCTCAATGGCGGCCATCTCGATATCCCCTTCAGCCTTTGACGGCGCCGTTGGTGAGCCCGGCGACGATCTTGCGTTGGAAGAGCAGCACGAGGACGACCACCGGGATCGTGACGACCACGGCGGCGGCCGCGATCGGGGCGGTCGGCTGCGAGAACTGCGAGGCGCCCTGGAAGAAGGCGAGCGCGGCGGGCACCGGGCGGGCCGCCTCGCTGGAGGTCAGCGTGATGCCGAAGACGAAGTCGTTCCACACCGCGAAGAACGTCAGGATGGCCGCGGTGAAGACGCCCGGGGCGGCCAGCGGGACGATCACCCGGCGGAACGCCTGCCAAGCCGTGGCCCCGTCGACCTGCGCGGCCTGTTCCATCTCCCACGGGATCTCGCGGAAGAACGCGGCCAGCACGTAGACCGACAGCGGCAGCGAGTACGACAGGTACGGAATGATCAGGCCCAGCCAGGTGTCGTAGAGCCCGATGGTGCGCCACAGGTCGAACAGCGGGGTGGCGATCGCGATGACCGGGAAGACCGTGATGGCCAGGGCCACCCCGAGCACCAGCCGCTTGCCCGGGAAGTCCAGCCGTGAGATCGCGTACGCGGCCAGAGTGGCCAGGACGACCGAGATCGTGGTGGCGATCAGCGACATGCCGACCGAGTTGCGCAGCGCCGTGGTGAACAGGTCGGAGGCGAAGACCGTCCGGTAGTTCTCCCAGCTCCACGTGCTCGGCAGGAACGACTTGTTGGTGATGTCGTCGCCCTCCTTGAACGAGAGCGAGATGATCCAGAGCACCGGGATGATCGCGTACGCGATGATCAGGATCGCGCCGGCGATCCAGAACGCCTGGGTCCTGCGGCTGACCTTCACTTCTTGTCCCCTCTCTGCTGGGACAGGTCGGTCTTGAAGACCTTGACGAACATCACCGCGATCAGCACCACGAGGACGGCCAGGATGACGCTGACGGCCGAGCCCAGCCCGACCATGACGCGGCTGATCGTCTGGCGGTAGGCCAGGAACGACAGCGTCTCGGTGCCCTGGGCGCCGGCCGTCATGATGAAGATGCTGTCGAAGATCCGGAACGCGTCGAGCGTGCGGAACAGCAGCGCCACCATGATCGCGGCCTTCATGTTGGGCAGGATGACCCGTTTGACGCGCTGCCAGGCGGTGGCCCCGTCGACCTTGGCCGCCTCCAGGTAGTCGTCGGGGATCTGGGCCAGGCCGGCCAGCAGCAGCAGCGACATGAACGGCGTGGTCTTCCAGATCTCGGCCACGCACACCGTGAACAGGGCCGACCAGGTGCCGCCGAACCAGTCGTACTCACCGAGCCCGAAGAGCCCGTTGACGAAGCCGTACGTGTTGCTGAACGCGTAGGCCCAGGCGTACGCGGAGACGACGGTGATGATCCCGTACGGGATGAGGATCGCCGTACGCAACGCGGTGCGCAGATACAGCGCCCGGTGCATCACCATGGCCAGGCCGAACCCCAGCACCAGCTCGACCGACACGGTGACGATCGTGATCAGCGACGTGATGCCGAACTGCTGCCAGAACAGCCCGTCGCTCAGGATCGTCAGGTAGTTGCCCAGGAAGACGAACTCGCGGCCGGACGGGTCGGTGAGGCGGAAGTCGAACAGCGACAGCCAGATCGCGTTGAGGATCGGGTAGCCGGTGACCGCGACCATCGCGATGAACGCCGGGCCGGCCAGCATCCACCCGAGGTTGCGTTCCTTGCGCGTACGGTCGGTCAGCCGGACTCGGCGGGCCGCGCGGGTCTCCTTCGGGGGCCGAGGAGGCGCGGCGGAGGTGGTTGTGCTCATGGCCGCTCCCTAGATCAGTCTCTTGTTGGACAGGACGTCCTGGAGAAGCTGGTTGGCCTCCCGCGGGGTGGAGCCGGGCGACAGCGCGTCCGGCGGGTGGAACGCGGTCTGGATCGAGCCGGTGACGTCGCCGTAATAGGGGCTGACCGGGCGGGGCGTGGCCGCGTCGAGGCCGGTGCGGATCTCGTCGGCCATCGGGAACTTCTGGCGGATCTCGGGGTCGTCGAAGATCGCGCCCAGGGCGGCCGGGTTACCCGCCTTGATCATGAACTCTTTCTGGCTCTGCGCCGAGACGAGGCAGCGGATGGCCTCCACCGCCAGGTCCTGCTTGCGGCTGAACGAGCTGACCGACAGGCCCAGCCCGCCCGACGGCGCCGCGCTCTCGGTGCCCGCCTCGACCCGCGGGTAGGCGGCCCAGCCGACGTCGTCCTTGAAGTTCGCCGGGAGCGTGCCCTCCTCGATCGCCGAGTCGAAGGCGGCCCACACGTACGGCCAGTTGACCATGTAGCCGCCGTTGCCGGCCTGGAACGCGGCCCGCGAGTCCTCCTCACCGGCGGTGCTGAACCCGGCCGGCGCGGCGGGGGAGACCGCGAGGTCGTGCATGATCCGGGCGGCCGCGGCCCCGGCCGGGGTGTCGAGCCCGCCCTTGACCTCGTTGGCCGGCAGGTTCTCGGAGCCGGACTGCAGGATCGAGCCGCCGCTGGACGACACCAGCGCGTTGACCCAGACCATCAGGCTCTCGTTGCGCCGGCCCTGCGCGGCCAGGGTGACCCCGGCCCGGGTCGCACCCTTGATCAGCTGGTCCCAGGTGACCGGGCCCCGGGACGGGTCGACACCCGCCTTGGCCAGCACCGACTTGCGATACCAGAGCAGCTGGGTGTTGCCGTAGAGCGGCGCCGAGTAGAGCGTGTCGCGGAACGTGGACTGCAGCAGCGGACCCTCGAGCACGCCCTCGGAGAACTCTTGCCGCTCGCTGCCGGTGAACGGGCGCAGGAACTCGGCGTTGGCGAACTCGGCCATGAACGGCGGGTCGACGCTCACGATGTCCATCGAGCGGTCCTCGGCGGCCAGCCGGCGCAGCAGTTGCTCCCGGCCGCCGGCGGCGGTGTTGGGCAGCCGCTGGATGTTGAACGAGTAGGCGCCGCCGGACTCGGACGCGCAGCGGGTGGCCACGTCCTCCTGGGCGGCATCGGCGATGTAGTAGGTCAGGGTCGTCGATCCGCCGTCGCCGCCACCGCACCCGGACAGGCCGGCGGCGAGCAGCACGAGGGCGGAGCTGGCTACACATGTCTTTCGGAACACGGCGCCTCCTTTGGAACCGCTTGCAGACTTAACCCTGTTTGTGATCTGCGTCTCATGTCAACAGTCACAATGTGCACGCTCTGCGTGTTCGGAAACGCTTCCAGACGTTGCTACGCTCATCTCTGTGCCGCCCCACACGAGGGTCAACATGGCCGATGTCGCGCGCCGCGCCGGCGTGTCGATGGCGACCGCCTCCCGCGCGCTGAGCAACCACCCGCACGTCGCCGAGGAGACCCGGGCCCGGGTGCTGGCCGCCGCCGAGCAGCTGTCCTACGTGATCTCTCCCGAGGCCTCGCGGCTGGCCGGCGGGGCCACCGACCGCGTCGCGGTGGTCGTGCCGCACATCTCCCGCTGGTTCTTCGCGACGCTGCTGGAGGGTCTCGAGTCGGTGCTGCGCGACGCCGACCTGGACGTGCTGCTCTACCACGTCGGCGACGCGGCCGACCGGCGCGACTTCTTCCAGCGGCTGCCCGCCCGGCGCAAGGTCGACGCCGTGGTGGTGCTGGGCATGCCGATCGCCGGCGGCGAGCGCGACCGGCTGGAGTCGATGGGCGTGCACATCGTCGCGGCCGGCGGCCAGGTCGAGCACTACCCGTCGGTTTCGATCGACGACGCGGCCGCCGGTCGCCAGGCCGTCGACCATCTGCTCTTCCTGGGCCACCGGCGGATCGGCATGATCGCCGCGATCGACCCGATCGAGCCCGGCTGGCCGGCCGGCCCCGGCCGGGCCCGGGCCTACCACGAGGCGCTGATCGAGGCCGGCCTGCCCGTCGAGCCGGGCCTGGTGGTCACCGTGCCGTGGGGCGGTCTCAGCGGCGCCGACGCCATGGCCCAGCTGCTCAGCCTGCGCGAGCCGCCGACGGCCGTCTACGCCCACTCCGACGAGGTGGCGCTGGGTGCGATGCGCACGCTGCGGCGCACCGGGCTGCGGATCCCGGAGGACATCTCGGTGGTGGGCATCGACGACCACCCGATGGCCGAGCTGGCCGACCTGACGACGGTGGCCCAGCCCGTACGGGAGCAGGGGGTGGCGGCCGGGAAAATGGTGCTCTCGCTGCTCGCGGGCGCGGCCGCGCCGGGTGCCGTGGTGCCGACCCGTCTGGTCGTGCGGGGCTCTACCGCCCCGCCGGGCAGCTCGCCGGCTCGGTCAGCGGCTCCGCGCCGAGGGCGTCGATGACCAGCGCGGTCACGTACGGGTCGGTCGGCAGCCCGCTGTGGGTCGTGCGGGCGGCCGGGCAGAGCGACTGCAGCGGCAGGTTGATCGCGCCGTCCAGCTCGGCCGAGTCGGGTGGCTGCACGGTCTCGTCGTTCGTGGTCCAGATCGACAGCCAGGGCAGCCCCGCGGGCAGCCGTTCGTCGATGCTGTCGAGCAGGTCGCTGCCCGGCACCAGCTCCTGACAGGCCTGCGGGCACTGGGCGCGGGCGAAGGACGCGCCCAGCCCGGCCAGCTTCGTGCCGTGCAGGGGCGAGCCCAGCGACACCACCCGACGGGCCTTCTCGGCGCCGCGGTGCTCGGAGACCCAGAGCCGGGTGACGACCCCGCCCGCCGAGTAGCCGACCACGTCGACGCTGGACGCTCCCGCCGTGAGCGCGTCGGTGACCTCGGCGTCGAGCAGATCGGCCTGGTCCTCCAGCGCTCCGGTGCCGTCACCGGGCAGGGTCAGGACCTTGGCCGTACGCCCCTCGGCGGTCAGCCGCCCGGCCAGTTCGGTCAGGGCCGTGCGGTTGCCCCCGTACCCGGGAACGAGCAAGATCGGGCCGGGCCGGGCCTGATCGGGTCGAGGCCCGTCGTCCCCGGCGTCGTCGAACACCCGCACGCCGATCAGCACGAGCAGCCCCACGGCCACCATCCCGGCCCCGCCGAGCAGCCACCACCGCACGAGGTCATCATGCCGCACCGACGCCGCCCGCTCAGCCGAAACTCTCGATGATCGTGCATCTCGTCGACCAGGGCAATCGTTTGAAGATCGGACGACCGGTGAAACGTTATTACCGGGGATCGAACCCGGGAGGGGATAGCGATGCCGGACTGTCCGGTGCGCAGCGAGGTAAGGACGACCGACCAGGACGCGGCCGTGGCGGCGATGATGCGGATCGCCGCGCACCGGGCCCGCATCCGCGTCCCCGACCCCGGAGCCGTGGCCTTCGAGGTGCTCTCGGCCGCCCTGCCGGACTGGGGCACCGATCGGGTCACCTTCTCCGGCGTGCGCTACGGCTCGGCTGTGGAGCCGTCCTCGTCGCTGATCGCGGGTGTCTGGAGCGGCGGGCACGGTGTGCTCCGGATGGGCGCCGAGGCGATCGCGATGGGCTCCGGTGACGGCTTCGTCTATCCGATCGGCCGGATCCTGCACCTCGACAACGTCGACCCGGACAAGACCCTCGTCCGTCTCCCGCCCGCCTACGTGGCCGGCATCGCCGAGGAGCTGACCGGGCTGCCCGGCGGCGAACTGCACTTCCTGTCCGCCCGCCCGCTGACCGCGAGCAAACGGGCCAACTGGTCGGCCACCGTCGACTTCCTGGCCGACCACCTGCACGACCCCGCCCGGACGATCCCGCCGCTGCTGGCGGCGCAGCTGATGCGGCTGGCCGCGACCGCGATGCTGCGGGTGTTCCCGAACACCACCATGACCGTGGCCCGGGTGCCGTCGGCCGGCCGCGCCGATCCGGTGGTCGTGCGCCGGGCCGCCGAGTTCATGGACGGCAACGCGGAACGCCCGCTGACCCTCATGGAGATCGCCGAGGCGGCTCAGGTCGGCCCGCGGGCGCTACAGGCCGCCTTCCGCCGCCACTCCACGCTCACGCCGCTGGGCTACCTGCGCCGGGTCCGGCTCGAACGGGCCCGCGCCGACCTGCGGGCGGCCCGCCCCGGCGACGGTGCCACGGTGACCACGGTCGCCGAGCGCTGGGGCTTTCACCACCCCGGCCGGTTCGCGGCGGCCTACCGCGACGCGTTCGGCGAGTCACCCCGGCTGGGGAACTGAGCGCACCCGTCAGGGCAGCAACTGCTCGATCGCCGGGGCCTTCTTGAAGATGCCGTCCCGCTCGCCCAGGGCCGCCACCCGCGCGATCGAATTGCGGTTGATGTCCTCGGGCCACGTGGGCAGGATCATCGCGATCCGCACGGTGTCGTTGATCTGGGTGTAGGTGCCCACGATGTCGCGCACCTCCCCGGGGTGCGCCGCGGCGTAGCGCAGCGACTCCCGGATCGCCTCGGTGAAGTCGGCGACCAGCTTGGACTTCGCCGTGACGGTGCCCTGGCTGGTGAAGTAGAGGGCCACGGTCAGGTCGGGCGCGGTGTCCACGAAGTTCGACGCCAGCACCCGCCCGCCCTGGGTGAGCACGGCGCTCAGCGTGGGCTCGACGACCCAGGCCGCGTCCACCTTGCCGCTCTGCAGCGCCCCCGGCATGTCGGGGAACGGCATCGCCGTGAACCGCAGGTTGTCGGCCTTGCCGCCCGCCCGGCGCACCGACTGCCGGACGGTCGTGTCGCCCAGGTTCTTCAGTGTGTTGACCGCGATGCTCTTGCCGCCGAGCTCACGGGCCGAGCGAATCGGGCTGTTGTCGCCGACCACGATGGCCGAGAAGTCGCGGCCGGGCCGGCCGTTGGAGGAGACGCCCGCCGCCACGGCCTTGAGCGGCGCCCCACCCGACTGGGCGGCCAGCAACGAGGTCACGTTGCTGAAGCCGAACTGGTATTTGCCGCCGAGCACGCCCTCGACGATGGGGGCGCCGCCCTGCTCGGGCGAGAGCTTCAGGTCGATGCCGCGCCGGGCGAAGAAACCCTTGTGCTTGCCCAGATATATGGGCGCCACGTCGATGATCGGGATCACCCCGACGGTGACCTTCGTGGTCGCGCCGGCCCCGGCCGCCTCGTCGTCCTTGTCGGTGCAGGCCGCCGTGCTGATCAGCAGGACGACGGCGGTGGCGGCCAGGATCCGGCGCATGGTGTGCTCCTCGGGCTACGCGGCGCGATGGCCGCCCGCGAAAAGTACACGATCAATCGCGCTCCGGGGTCGGGCGTAAAGGGAAATTTGAATGTCTGCCCGGAGGTCCCGCCGGATTCAGGGCGCGCGCAGCGCATCGAGGTGGCTCCGGACGGCCTCGGGTGAGGACGAGCCGGAGGCGTACGCGTCGACCTCGGACTCGGCCGCGGAGAGCCTGTCCCGTACGCCCTCCGCGTCGCCCGCGCCCGGCAGGCTGAACCGCAGCCGCCAGCCGGCCAGCTCGAGCTTGGACGCGTGCACCAGCAACCGGCCCTGGGCCGTGGGCGCGTCGGCGGCGTGGGCCAGCTCGCGGTCGAGCTCGTCGAGCCCGCGGTCGAGACTGGTCACATAGGAGGCCCAGTCTGTGTTGTCGACCCGGCCGCAGGTGGTGTGGGCCTGCTCCAGCCCGGCCCGCAGGCGGTCGAACGAGAAGTGGATGGCGTCGGCGAAGCCGCCGTGGCGGGTGGCCGCGTTCTGCTCCGCGTTGGTCACGCGGCGGCGGACGTCGGAAACCCGCTCTTCGGTCAAGGTCGTCACCGGGCCGACTCTAGGTTCATTCGGCGGCGGTCCGGCAACCGGCAGGTGAACTCAGAGGGAGCCGGCCAGCTTGCGCAGGGCGTCGGCGGCGCCCGAGGTGATCGGGTCGCCGTGGCCGGGCAGGATCGCCTTGATGTCGAGACCGGCCAGTTTCTTCACCGACGCGGCGGCCTCGGTCTCGTTCTCGGTGTACTGCGGGTCGGAGCCGGCCAGCCCGCTGTTGGTGTTGAGGGCGTCGCCCGCGACCAGCGTGCCGGTCGACGGGTCGAAGACGGAGATGTGCCCGGCGGTGTGGCCCGGCGTGCCGATGATCCGCAGGCCGAACACCTCGTCGCCGTCCTTGATGGCGGTCAGTTGCTTCTCCGCGACGACCTCGGCCAGATCGGCCTGACCGACGTAGATCTTGGCGTTGGGCGTCTCGGCGGACACGCCGGCCAGGCCGCCCGCGTGGTCCTCGTGCTTGTGGGTCAGGATCACGTGCCGGACGGCCGCGAAGCTGCTGCCGGCCGCGGTCAGCCCCTGCCCGATGGCGTCGGCCGAGCCGCCCGTGCCGAGGTCGACGACAGCCGCTTCGGTGCCGCGCACCAGCAGGTAGGCCGAGACGAAGTTGAGGTTGACCCGCTGCCAGCCGCCGGTGCCGGCGCTCGACGGAGCGGGGGCAGAGGCCGCGTTTTCCGGCGGTGTGTCCTCCGCCGAGGAACAGGCGTTGAGGATCGCCACGCCGAGAACTCCGGAGCCGGCCGTGAAAAGGAGCCTTCGGGTGAACCGCATACCCGATGCTGGTCCGGTCCCGCCGATGATCGCCACCGGTTGCGCGCTTCGTATCCGATTCGAGTCCGTCCCGAGGGCTCTCAGGAACTTTCCAGGCTTTTCCCGCGGGGATCCGGGGTAAAGGTCCCGGCATGACGGAGTACGGCATTCACGCCTCGCACGAGCAGATCCCGCCCGCCGAGTTGCTGGCCGCCATGGTGGCCGCGGAACGCGCCGGCTTCGACGCGGCGATGTGCTCCGATCACTTCTCGCCGTGGAGCAGCCGCCAGGGGGAATCGGCGTTCGCCTGGTCCTGGCTGGGGGCCGCGCTGCAGGCGACCAACCTGTCCTTCGGGGTCGTCAACGCGCCCGGGCAGCGCTATCACCCGGCGATCATCGCGCAGGCCATCGGGACCCTCGGGGCGATGTATCCGGGCCGGTTCTGGGCCGCCCTGGGCAGCGGCGAATACAGCAACGAGCACATCACCGGTGAGCCGTGGCCGCGCAAGGACGTACGGGAAGCTCGTCTGCTGGAGAGCGTCGAGGTGATTCGCGGTCTGCTGGCGGGGGAGGAGGTCACCCGGGACGGGCTGGTGAAGGTCGACCGGGCCCGGTTGTGGACCCGGCCCGAGACGGCGCCCCCGCTGATCGGCGCCGCGGTGAGCACGAAGACCGCCGCGTGGTGCGCGCGCTGGGCCGACGGGCTGGTCACGGTCAACGCACCCGAGGACCACCTGCGCGCGATGATCGAGCAGTACCGCGGCGCCGGCGGGCGCGGCCCGGTCTGCCTGCAGGTGCACCTGAGCTGGGCGCCGACGCAGCACGAGGCCGAGGCGATCGCGCACGACCAGTGGCGCAGCAACATCTTCGCCCCGCCGGTCTGCTGGGACCTCGAGACCGTCGAGCACTTCGACGTCGTGTCCGAGGACGTGACAGTCGAGCAGGTGGGCAAGGTCGTGAACATCTCGGCCGACCTCGAGGAGCACATCGAGAAGCTGCGGGGCTACGCGGCGCTCGGTTTCGACCGCATCTACCTGCACCACGTCGGACAGGACCTGACCCCGTTCATCGAGACGTTCGGGGCCAAGGTCCTGCCCGCGCTGCGCTGAGGCTGCCGCCTACGCGCCGCCGCAGGCGGCCCGGAACTCGTACGTGGTCGTGTTGGTCTTGGAACCGCCGAGCCAGTCGATCCGCATGCCGGTGGCTGACCCGTCGAGGGCGGTCTTGCGGCTCACCACGAGCAGCAGGTTGGCCTGCTCGCCGGCCCGGATGGTCGCGTTCTCGGCGGGCATCCGGGCGGCCCATGTCGAGTTGGCCGCCGGGGGGTAGTTGGCGGTCGAGATCGGGCGCCGGCCGCTGCTGAGGGGGACGATGAAGGCCTTCTCGATGTCGACGTTCTTGGCGTCGGCCAGGCCGATCTTCTGGACGACGAGATCGGCGCCGGCCGGCGCCTGCACCACCTCACCGACCACCATGGACGCGCCCTCGGGCAGGCGCACACACTGCGTCACCGGGTCGCCGCCGAACACCATCTCGTTGTCACTGTCCGAACTGCACGCCGTAAGGCTGAGCGCTGTGAGGGTTAGCGCTGTACCGACCGTGGCCAGGCCACTCCGCCGAATCATGGGACGGGACCGTACTCTCGATATGTTACGGTGTCATCTCTTTGCGTAATCGTCAGTGATCGCCCTGCGCGACGACGGAATCACTTGCCCACAAGTTGACCAAGTACGGTTTTCGCTGATCGCTCGCCTCCCGGCGCCGCGACCGGCACGATGACGCGGTGACGTGGCGCAAGTATCTGCTGATCCCCCGCCTGACCCTCACCGCACTCGGCGCACCCCGCGACCAGGCCCGCGCGTGGGATCGCTATTGGACATCCGTCTCCCGTACGGGTCCCGGCGGCGACGTGTTGTGGGAAGCCGACGAGCCGGCCGAGCACGAGCGCCTGGCCGCCGCGCTGAAGCAGCACGCCGCGCCCGGCCTGCCCATGGTCGACCTCGGCTGCGGATCGGGGCGCCGCACGTACGAGTTGAGCGACTTCGCCCCGCGCGTCATCGGTGTCGACGGGTCGGCCGCCGCGATCGCCCGCGCCACCCCGGCCGGCGATGACCGGGTCACGTTCCGGGTGGCCGACGTCGGCGCCCCGGGGCTCGGCGAGCGGCTGCACGGCGAGCTCGGTGACGCCAACGTGCACATCCGGGGCGTGCTGCACGTGCTCGACGACGACGCCCGCCACGCGCTGGCCGGAAACGTCGCGGCGCTGCTGGGGGAGCGGGGCACGCTCTTCCTCAGCGAGACCGACCACGCGGGCGACCCGCTCGACTACCTGCTCGACCAGGGGGCCCGGCCGACCCGGCTGCCGCCGCTGGTGGACAGACTGATCCGGGCCGGGGTGCGGGCGCCGCGGCGGTTCGGGGCCGCGGAGACCGAAGCCGTCTTCCCGGCCGGCGAGTGGGAGATCGTCGACCAGGGCCGCAGCGAGGTCTACGGGGTGCCGCTGGAGCCGGGCGGCCCGGTCCAGCGGGTCCCCGCGTGGAGTGCGGTGATCAGGAGGCGGCGGTCGCGTCGTTGATCAGCATCTCGGGGTGCCGGCCCAGGAACTCGGGCAGCCGGTCGGCCGAGGTCGCCTCGAACAGCTTGCGCGTGTCGTCGGAGATGCCCTCGCCGCCGCCCTGGCCGGGCGCGAACGTGCCGCCGTTGGTCTTGATCGGGATCAGGTCACCGGCGGCCAGGCCCTTGAGGCCGAAGATGAAGCTGTCGACGGGCACGCCGTGCGTGTCCATCTTGAGCGACTTGCCGGCCGCGGCCAGGATCTTGGAGACCTTGGTCGGGTTGCCCATCACGCCCGAGCTGCTGGCCTTCTTGGCCATCGCGCGCAGCAGCTGCTGCTGGTGGCGTTGACGGTCGTAGTCGCCGTTCGTCGAGTGCCGCAGGCGCGAGAACTCCAGCGCCTCCCACGGCTGCATGTTGCGGCAGCCCTTCTCGAACCAGAGGGCGTTGCGCGGCGGCGATGTCGGGTCCTTGCCGTGCGCGTACTCGACCTTGCCGTTGTTGACCACGTAGTGGCTCGACCACATCCGCTTGTCGACGCAGAGGTGCACGCCGCCCATCGCCTCGAGGATGCCCTTGAAGCCGTTGAAGTCGATGACCATGACACCGTCGAACTCGATGCCGGTCAGCTCGTGGATGGCCTTGGTGGCCAGCTTGGCGCCGCCCTGCCAGCCGCGCCCGTTCTGCGAGCCGAAGAGGTAGGCCGCGTTGATCTTGGTGGTCTGCTCGCGGACACCCATCGACTCGTCGGCCGGGATCTTGGCCACCGTGTCGCGCGGGATCGAGATCATGTACGCCTGGTCGTGCGAGGCGGTGATGTGCAGGATCAGGATCGTGTCCGAGCGGGACTCACCCTCGCCCCACCCGGTGCGCGTGTCGAGGCCGAGCATCAGCAGGTTCATCGCGCCGTCGGGCAGCTTGCCGACCGGCACGGTCTTGTTGCCCAGGCCGTTGGAGTCGAGCACGCTCGACGTCGTCTGAATGTTCGACGTCAGCTGATTGAGGAAGTACTTCACGACCACGATGCCGCCCACCCCGACCAGGGCCAGGATCACGCCGAACGTGGTCAGCAGTTTCGCCCACAGCGGCGATTTGTGGCGCTTGGACTTCTTTTTGCCCTTGGCTGCCGGGGAACCGGAGGGGCCGCCCCCGCCGCCGTAGGTGCCGCCCCCGCCGTAGGTGTTGCTGCGGCCCGGACGGGCTACCCGATCGCCCTGCATGGCGGTCTGTGGCGGCATACGTGAAAGCTCCCTCGTGACACGGGCGTTCGGTACCTCCGAGTACGGAGACCGCCCGCGCCGGGCTCAACACCGTGGAAACAGATATATGTTCGAGATCTATTAGTCAACCCCGCTGGACAAGGGGTGACCCCACGACAACGTTTCGGATACAGAGGCCCGGATTTCCGTACGCTGGGTAGCGATCCGATCGCGTCGAGCGGTCCCGTCCATTCTTCGACAGAGATCGAACAACCGCCTGGTCGGTGCCCGATTTCGGCGGCTTTTGGTTTCCGCGCTCATCCTGGACGCCATTCGCGGGCGGCTATGCGGAATGGCTTCGCGGCCATTCCTGAGAATTGGCTGGAGGTCTCGGCGGTAATAGGGTTCCGCGATGGACGAGTTGCGGGACGCGCACGACGAACTGGCCGAGTTCTACGCCGAGCGGCTGGCCGGTCTGCTCGACGGCATGCCGATCGAGCGGGCCCTTCTCGACCTGTTCTGCGAACTGACCCTGGCCGCGGGCCTGGGCCGGGAGGTGGCCGACGTCGGCTGCGGGACCGGCCGGCTGCTGCCCTACCTGGCCGGTCGCGGTGTCGCGCCGCGCGGGGTCGACCTCGCGCCCGGCATGATCGAGGTGGCCCGCCGCGACAACCCCGGTTTCCCGTACGAGGTGGGCGACGTGCGCGCCCTGCCGTTCGCGGACGCCTCCCTGGCCGGTGTCGTCTGCTGGTATTCGCTGATCTTCCTGCCGCCCGAAGCCCGCGACAGCGCGTTCGGCGAACTGGGCCGCGTGGTCAAACCCGGTGGCTACCTGGCGTGCGCCTTCAAGGACGGTGACGGCACGCGGCGCCGGGCCGGGCGGTCCGTGGGGGTCGAGTTCGACGCGTACTGGCTCTCGGCCGCCGAGATGCTGACACGGCTCGAGGCGGCCGGCTTCACCCTGGTGTTCCAAGGTGGCCGGCCGCCCGAGGGGACGGAACTGGTGCCGCAGGGCTACCTGATCGTCAGACGCCCGCCACTGAGGTGATCCAGGCACGGTTGTAGGCGACACTGCCGTAGTACTGGCGGGCGGTGCCGTCCGCCGTGGACGCCACGCCGACCTGCGCGCCGTTGTAGACCTGCGGGCCGCCGGAGTCGCCGCGCCACGCGTTGCCGTTGATCCGGGTGCTGCCGATCGCGCGGCCGCCGTACGCGTCGGTCTGGTTGGTCGAGGTGACCTGTACGGTGGCCGTCTTCAGCGTCGTCGACGCGCTGCAGCCGCTGTAGCAGGTCATGCCCCAGCCGTAGATGTTGTTGGTCGAACCGACCGGCGGGTACGCGCCCGACAGCGGCATGTACGACGTGGTGATCGGCGACGCGAGCCGCATCAGGGCCAGGTCGTAACGGGTCGACGTGCTGCTCACCGCGCGCGTGGTGCCGCCCGACGTGCGGTTCACGCTGCCCACCCGCACCGACATCGTGCCCGAGATGCAGTGCCGCGCGGTCAGCACGTAGTTGGCCGAGATGATCGTGCCGGAGCACGTGAAGCTGCCGTTGCTGAGGACGGCCGCGGCCCACGGCGCGGACGAGACCGTCCCGCCGCCGATGATGGTGGTGCTCGGGTCCTCGACGGCGGCCAGAGCGGCCGAGGGGATCGCGAGGGCTCCGGTCAGGGCGGTGGCAAGAGAAGCGACGACGATGCGGATGCGCACGCCGACTCCTTTCGGGGGGTCGTTCGGACCGGCGCCCCGGGGTGCGGAGCCGGATCGAAGGCTGTCGAAGTACGGTACGACGCCCCGGCGCGCCCGGCGCAACCTCACTTCGTACCTATCACCGTGTGATGACCGCCGATAGCGTGGACGCGGGGACCCACCTGATGTACGTCGGCGGGACGAACTGGCCCGCACCCTCACGCTCGACCAGGGCAAGCCGCCGCACACCGAGGCCTTCGGCGGAGCTGCCGCCCACCGCCCCCTCAGCTGTTGCGGTGGTGGCGCTGCACGAAGGTGTAGCCGGGCTTGAGCGGGCCGATGTCCTGGAACTGGCGGGCCTGGTGGTAGAGGTCGAGCTGCTTCTGGGTGGGCTGAGCGCCGCGCGGCAACTTGCGGATGAAACCGGTCACCCAGTGCTCACCGCGGTGCGACTCGGTGGGGATCGGCTCGACCATCGGGGCGTAGAACACCATGTCGGCCGTGGCCTGGCCGTCGGCCGGGGGATAGGACGGGTGGCCGGCCGAGTCGACGCTGCCGACGACCCGGGTCAGGAAACCCTCGCGGATCAGCTGGTCGATCGCGTTCTTGAGCAGGAACGCGCCCTTCTGACCGCGGCCCAGGCCGCAGCGTTTGGCCAGCAGCTCCTCGGTGAGGACAGCGCTGCCGTCGTCGAAGACCCGGCCCAGCTTCCGCACGGTGTGCAGCACGGCGCCCCGGTTCGACTTGTCGGGGCGGGAGTCGCGGGTGACGACCTTGGGGTCGTACTCGTGCCAGTACTCGACCCCGTCGACGCGTAGCGGCTCCTCGAGCGGCGCGGTGCGGACGGTCGCCTCACGCTTCTTCTCATGCCACTCGACGGTGACGAACGTGCCCGGCGCAATGTCCGCGGGCCAGGTCAGGCCGGCGAACTGCCACTCGACGTCCTGCCGCAGGGTGCTGTCGAACTCCTCGCGGTGGCCGCGGTGCTCGATCGCCACCCGTACGGTCCCGGGGTCTTGCTCCCGGGGCGCGGCCACTTCCGGCTTTGCGGGCGCGGCCTCTTCCGGGGCCGCGCACACGCCGCCCTCGAGATCAGACCGCCAGAGCGCAAGGCGGCGGCTCACCGTCCTCATGGCCGTAGAACATACCTGGCCGGAGGTGGTGGCCGCCGTCGTCGGCGTGGCGCGTCAGTCCAGGTCACGCCCCGAAGCGCTGTCCAGTTCCTGCAGCTGGCGCTGAACGTGGTCGCCCAGGGCCTGCTGGTAGGTCTGCGCCAGACGGCCCAGCTTGTCGATCTCGTCGAGGGCCGCGTTGCGCTTGTCGACCAGGCCGTTCATGGCCTCGGTGTGCTTGCGCCGGGCGTCGCTCTCGATCGTGCTGGCGGTCAGCTGCGCGTCGCTGGTGACCTTGTCCGACTCGGACCGGGCGTTCTCTATCAACGTCTCGGCCTCGGCACGGGCGTCGCGCATGTGGTCGTCGGCCGTACGGCGGGCCATCATCAGCACCGGCGAGTCGGCGGCGTCACCGGCCGACGGCGGCGGGGTCGACGGCGTCTCGCGGCGGGCCCGTTCGAGCTGCGTCTGGATGCTGCGCGCGTTCTGCTCGGCCCGGGCCCGGGCCTCCTGCAGCCGGCCCAGCTGGGCGGTGAGGTCGTTGAGCTCGGCCTCGAGCGCGCGGTTGTTGGGCCCCGACGCGGACGGCCCGGCCGGACCGGGGCGCTGCGCCTGGTCCTGAAGGGCGCGGTTCTCCTCGAGGAGGCGGATCAGCTCCTGCTCGACCTCGTCGAGGAAGGCGTCGACGTCCTCCTCGTCGTACCCGCGCTTGCCGATCGCCGGCTTCTTGAAAGCCACGTTGTGAACGTCGGCTGGCGTTAGCGGCATCGTGCTCCTCGGCTTCCCTGCTGTTATCACTGTGCCGCCGCATAGTACGCACAGTTCCTGGAGTCGCGCCCCCTGTGTCATAGCATCAGTCGCCTCACCCGCCGACGAGACTGGCACAGAAGGGATCTTGCGGTGGCCGACGCCGACGACGTACGCCGAGTGGCCCTCGCCCTGCCCGGCACGGTCGAGATCGACAGCGAGGGCTTCGACTTCCGGGTCGGCAACAAGGGCTTCGTCTGGTCATATCCGCAGCGTGAGCCGGGTAAGCCCCGCGTCGTCCGGAGTGACGTGGCAGTTCTCTACGTCGGCGACGAGGCCGAGAAGCAGGCCCTCATCCTGGGCGAACCCGACCTGTTCTTCACGGTCCCGTCCTACGACGGCCTACCGCTGGTGATGTGCCGGCTCCCGGAAGTAACCGTGTCGCGCCTGGAGGAACTGATCACAGACGCCTGGGACATGAGACGCCCACCCGAATAATTCGCAACCGCTGACCACTCCCACCGGAGCGCCGCCGGCCCCCGTAGACCGGCGGCGCTCCGCTTGGTAGTTACCGGCCGAGCAGCCGGTAGCGGCGGATCGCGAGCGGGGCGAAGACCGTGATGAGCGCGAGCGGCCACACCACGGCGAGCAGGACCGCGTTCTCGGCGGGCCAGGCGTCACTGCCCAGCCCCGGGTTGCCGAACAGCTCGCGGGCCGCGGCCACGGTGGCCGAGATCGGGTTCCACTGCGAGACCCCGCCCAGCCAGGCCGGCATCTGCTCCGGCGCCACGAAGACGTTGGACAGCGCGGTCAGCGGGAACGCCAGCGGGAAGACGATCAGGCTGACCGTGTCCGGGTTGGGCACGACGCTGCCGAGAAACATGCCGACCCAGGTCAGGGCCAGCCGCAACAGCAGGATCAGCCCGATCGCGGCGAGCGCGGGCCAGACGCCCCGGTTCGCCTGCCACCCGACCAGCACCCCGCAGACGAGCAGCACGGCCATCTCGATGAGGGCCCGTACGAGATCAGCGGTGCTCCGGCCGACCATGAGCGCGGACCGGGCCGTGGGCATCGACCGGAACCGGTCGACCACGCCGCGGTTGATGTCGAGCGAGATGGCCGTCGCGGTGGCCCCCAGCCCGTACAGCTGGGTCATCACGAACACCCCCGGGAGCAGGAACTCGCGGTAGTCGTCGCCGCCCACAGCCATGCCGCTGCCGAACACGTAGCCGAAGACGAGCGTGAACATGATGGGCAGCGAGAAGTAGATGATGATCTGCTCGGGTTCCCGGACGACGTGCCGCAGGTAGCGACCGGTCATCACCCACCCGTCGGCAAGTGCGGTGGTCATCGGCTCTCCTCGTGCTCGTCGGCGATGGGCCGGCTGGGCGGGCGGCTAATGTCGGCGCCGGGGTGGGTGTTGCCGGCGGTCGGGTGTCCGGTCAGGCGTAGGAAGGCTTCGTCGAGCGTCGGGCGCCGGAGGCCCAGGTCGTCGACCACGATCCCGGCGTCGCGCAACGCCCGGGCCGACTCCACCAGCGCGTCCACCCGGTCGGTGACCGCCACCCGCAGCCGCCGCGTGTCCGGGTCGGCGTCGGCCTGCGCCCCCGCGACCCGGCTCAGCAGCGCGGCCGTGTCGGCCATCCGCCCCGGGTCGCGGATCACGACCTCCAGCCGGTCCGCGCCGATCTCGGCCTTGAGCTCGTCAGGCGTTCCCTCGGCCACGACCCGCCCGGTGTCGACCACCGAGATGCGGTCGGCCAGCCGGTCCGCCTCGTCCAGGTATTGCGTGGTCAGCAGCACGGTCGTGCCCTCCGCGACCAGCTTGCGAACGGTGTCCCAGACCTGGTTTCGGCTGCGCGGGTCGAGCCCGGTGGTCGGCTCGTCGAGGAACAGCACCTGCGGCGCCCGGATCAGGCTGGCCGCGAGGTCAAGCCGTCGCTGCATGCCGCCGGAGTATTCGGTCGCCGACCGGTTGGCCGCCCCGGTCAGGTCGAACTGCTCGAGCAACTCCTCGGCCCGCGCCTTCGCGGCCCGGCGGCCCAGGTGCTGCAGCCGGCCGAAGAGCACCAGGTTCTGCCGCCCGGTGAGCGACCCGTCCAGTGCCGAGTACTGTCCCGTCAGGGCGATCCGATCACGTACCAGTTCCGGTTGCCGGGCCACGTCGGCCCCGGCCACCATGACCCTCCCCTCGTCGAAGCGCAGCAGCGTGGCCAGGATCCGCACAGCGGTGGTCTTGCCCGCGCCGTTGGGCCCGAGCAGCCCGCACACCGTCCCGGCCGGCACCTCCAGCCGGAACCCGTCGAGCGCGGCCACGCCCTTGTACGTCTTGCGCAGCCCCTCGGCCACGATGGCGGTGTCTGTCATAGGGCCGAGCCTGCCGCCGCCCACTGACGACCTGCGCACGAGCCGCTGACCGCTGTGGTTAACCGCCGTCAGCACCCATCCGACCGCCGCGGTGCGTCGCTGCCGTCAGGGACCGGCCGCACCTGTCGGCTGGCCTTCGGCCCGCGGAGCTGCGTCGCCGGGCGGGTGCGGCCCGTTGCTCACCGCCACGAACAGCTCGAACGGCAGCTCCGGATCCGCTTGCACGACCGCCAACCCCACCCACCGCCCGAACTCGGGACACGACCAGGCGAGCATCTCGCCCGTCCAGTTGCCGAAGAACTCGGTCACCGCGTCGTCATGGGCCGGCGGCAGCAGGGAAACAGACTCCGCCGGACCCCACCGCGCGCTCAGTGCCTGGGCGAGCAGGTCGTGTTCGCCTTCGATGGCCTCGCGGGCCGGCCCGACGACGTCTTCGCTGCGGTCCTCCCAGAACTCGGGGCTCGCCGACAATCGGACGACGTGGTGGTCGGCGCCTCCGAATGCGGCCCGCCGCCCGTACGCGGTCTCGGGGAAAGGCTTGCGCAGCAACGCATCCACCGCCGCCTCGTGCTCTGTGATCACCGGTCGCTCCTTCCGCTGGATGGCCGCCACGGTACCGAGTTTGCGGCGCCCCGAAGAGTTGTCCACAATTCCGGGTTGTCCACAGGGGGTCCCGTGAAGATCGCTCGCGATCGGTAGAATCGGCAGTGGCGGGGGACCCCCAAGGGAGGGTGGGCCGTGTAGTCAGGCTCGATCCACTGGGGGTAGGTGGGCAGCCAGATACGGGCCGGTGACGCTGTTCGGATCGGTGGCGACGGCGGCCGGTCTCCCTTCGGCCACGATGCGTCCGCCTTCGGGCCCGCCCGTCGGGCCCATGTCGATGACGTGGTCTGATGCGGCCAGCACGTCCAGGTCGTGGTCGATCACCACGATGGTGGCGCCGTCGTCCAGCAAACGGTCGAAGACGCGCACCAGGGTGCCGATGTCGACCGGGTGCAACCCCGTCGACGGCTCGTCCAGCACGTAGAGCACGTCCCGCTGGCTGCTGCGCAACCGGGCCGCGATGCGTAGCCGCTGCGATTCGCCGCCGGACAGCGCGGGTGTGGGTTCGCCGAGGCGCAGGTAGTCGAGCCCGACGTCGACGATGGGGCGCAGCGGCCGGGCGATCGCGGGCACGGTGGCGTAGCGGTCGAGGGCCTCGCGGACGGTCAGGCCGAGCACGTCGGCGATGGTCAGGTCGTCGACCCGTACGGCCAGGGTCTGCTCGTTGTATCGCGCCCCGTGGCAGGTGGGGCATTCGACGTTGATGTCGGGCAGGTATTGCACGTCGAGGTCGATCGAGCCGAGCCCTGTGCAGGTGGGGCATTGCCCGTCTTTGGTGTTGAACGAGAAGTGGCCGGCGCCGAGGCGGGAGTGGGCGGCGAAGTGCGCACGGATGGCGTCGAAGGCGCCGGAGTACGTCGACGGTGTGGAGCGCGCGTTGAGGCCGATCGGGGTGGCGTCGATCTCCACCACTTGACGCAGCGGGCCCAGGTCGAGCGACTGCACGTGGGCGGGCAGCACCGCGCCGGCCAGCCGGGCCCGGGCCGCGGGGACCAGGCTGTCGAGCACGAGCGCGGTCTTGCCCGCTCCGGACGGGCCGGCCACGCCGGTGAGCCGGCCGATCGGGAAGCGGGCGGTGACGTCGCGCAGGTTGTAGAGGTTCTTGACGGTGAGCGTGACGCGCGAGTCCGGCAGAGCGCGCAATTCGCGCCCGACCGACGCTCGTCCGGCCAGGTACGGCCCGATGATCGATGCCCGCGAGCTCATGATGGCGGCCGGTGTGCCGGTGGCGACGACCGTCCCGCCCAGCCGGCCCGCGCCGGGGCCCATCTCGATGATCCAGTCGGCGGTGCGGATCACGTCCAGGTCGTGTTCGACGATGACCACGGAGTTCCCGTTGGCGGCGAGCGCGCCGATCGTCTTGCGCAGTCCTTCGACGTTGCTCGGGTGCAGCCCGACGGAGGGCTCGTCGAGCACGTACAGCATGCCTGTGGTGTTGGAGCGTACGGTCGATGTCAGTTCGATCCGCTGCCGTTCGCCGGTCGACAGGGTGCCGCCCGCCCGGTCCAGCGCCAGGTAGCCGAGGCCGAGGTCGAGCAGCGGCTGGACGGCGCCGGTCAGTTCGCCGACCAGCCCGGCCGTGAGCCGGCTCAGGGATGACGGCATGAGCGCGGCCAGCCCGCCGGCGAAGTCCGCCAAGTCCGCCAAACCGAGGGAGCTGATCGACGCCAGATTCCGCCCGTCGAGCCGCGACGCCAATGCGGCGGCATTCAACCGGGAGCCCTCACAGAGAGGGCACACTTGTGTGCTCAAGAACCGTGACTTATCGGATTTGAGGGCGGCGGTGACAGCATTGTCGTACGTGACGTTGAGCTGCACCGGCCGTCCGTTCTTGCCCGACACGACAACCAGCTGTTTCACCGGCTCGCCACTCATGACGAGTTCGCGTTCCCGCCGGGAGAGTTCCCCGTACGGCACGTCGAGCCGCACCCCGAGCTCACCCGCCGCGTACATGCTCAGCCGCCGCCCACCCACGTTCCAGGGCAGCACCGCCCCCTCGGCGATCGTCTTGCCCGGGTCCGGTACGAGCGTCGCCTGATCGACTTCGTGCACCGTGCCGATGCCGTCGCAGCGCGGGCACGCCCCGTACGAGTTGAAGGCGAACGATTCGGCCCCCGGCGCCTCGAAGCGCACCCCGCACGTCGGGCACGAGATCTCCATCGCCTGCGTCTCGATCGACGGCGGCACGTCGTGGCCGTTGGGGCAGCGGTGCGTGCCCAGCCGCGACATGGTCAGCCGCAGCACGTTGAGCACCTCGCTCATCGTGCCCACGGTGCTGCGCGGCCCCGGCACGGGCGGACGCTGCCGCAGCGCGAGGGCCGGCGGGAGGTGGTCGATGCGGTCGGCGTCGGGCCGCTGGGCCTGGGTCAGCCGCCTTCTGCTGTACGTGCTCAGGCCCTCCAGGAACCGGTGCAGGCCCTCGGCGTACAGGGTGCCCATGGCCAGCGACGTCTTGCCCGAGCCGGACACGCCCGCGATCACCACCGTGTGCCACAGGGGAATGTCGACATCGAGGTCGCGCAGCGTGTTGTGCCGCACGCCGCGGGCCTCGATGAAGCGGGGCAGGGTGTCCGGCAGTTTCATGATTCAGTTCTAGCCCATGTCGAGCGCCGCCAGGGCTTTCGTGGCCTCGGCCACAGCGTTCGCCCCGTCGGGGCCGCCGGCGTCCGCGGCCACCTTGCGATACCAGCCGGCCGCCTCCGCGGGGTCGCCCAGCGCCTCGGCGGCACGGCCCAGCGCGAGCAAGATGGTCAAGCGGGTGCCGTCGGCCGAGTACCAGCCCGACGGGCATTCGGCCAGCGCGGTCAGGCAGAGGTCGCGGGCCCGGGACGCGTCGCCGCGGCGCAGGGCCAGCCGCCCCTCGGCCACCCGGGCCGCCGCCACCAGCTCGGTCGCGCCGCACTCGGCGGCCAGGCTCATCGCGCGGGCGAAGTCGGCCGCCGCGCCTTCGTCGTCGCCGGTCAGCATGCGCGCGTCGCCGCGGGAGCGCAGCAGGTCGGCCAGGTCGACCGAGGAGCGCAGCTCGGCCGCCAGGCGCAGCGCCTCGTCCATGGGCGCGCGGGCGGCGGCGTGGTCACCGCGGATCACGGCCATCTCGGCGATCCCGGACTGGGCGAGCATCATGCCCCACCGTTCGCCGAGCGCCCGGAAACCGGCCAGGGCCTTCTCGAACTCGGGCGTGGACCGTTCGGGGTGCCCGTCGAACAGGGCCAGCCAGCCGCCGCCGATCGCGGCCAGGGCCTCGCTCCACGGCGATCCGCGGAGCCGGGCCGTCAGCGCGTCCTGCACGTCGAGCAGGTTGCCCTGCAGGTTCGCGGGCGGGCCGGCGGCGACTGCCGACAGATAGAGCAGGAAAGGCTGGGCCGGCGGACGGTCCAGGCCCGAAAGGAACAGGGCGGGATGCAGGCCGGGGACGGGCGGACCGGTCAGCCCCGCGTTGAGCGTGCACAGCACGTACTCCTCGGCCAGCCCGTCCGGCGCGACCGGCCCGACCCGGCCGAGCAGCTCGCGGGCCAGGACCGACGCCTCGCCGCGGGCGCCGCGCAGCCACCAGTAGAACGACAGCGCCGCCACCAGCCGCAGGCCGTCGCTTGCGGGCCCGTGGCGGACCGCGGCGTGCAGGTTGTCGCGGTCGGCGTCGAGCCGGTCGAGCCACGCCAACTGGTCGGGAGTGCGCAAACGGGCATCGGCTTGTTGCGCGAACGAACGGAAGTACGCGGCGTGGGTCTGCACGACGGTGCCGGGTTCGCGCAACTGTTCCGCACAGAACGCGCGGATGGTGGACAGCATGCGGTAGCGCGAACCGTCGCGTTCGATCAGCGACTTGCTGACCAGGCCGTCGAGCACGTCGAGGGTGCCGTCTGCCGGCCCGCACACCTGCTCGATCGCGTCGAGCCCGGCGCCGCCGCGGAACACCGTGAACCGCGCGGCCAGTGTTCGTTCCTGCTCGGTCAGCAGGTCCCAGCTCCAGGCGACGACGGCGCGCAGTGTGCGATGCCGTTCCGCGGCCGTGCTGCTGCCCCGCGAGAGCACCCGGAAGCGGTCGCCGACCCGCCGGGCCAGCTCCTCGACGCCCAGGACGGGCAACCGGGCGGCGGCCAGCTCCACGGCCAGAGGCAAACCGTCCAACGTACGCACGATGTCGCGCACGGCCGGCTCGGTGCTCGCGTCCAGCGTGAACCCGGGCGTCACCTCGGCCGCACGGTCGGCGAACAGCCGTACGGCGGAATCGGCCGGCAACCCCGGGACGAGCCGGCGCACCTCGCCGGTGACGCCGAGGGGCTCGCGGCTGGTGGCCAGAACACGCAGGTCCGGACACCCCACGAGCAACCGGCCGGCCAGGGCGGCCGCCGCCGCGACGACATGCTCGCAGTTGTCCAGCACGAGCAGCACGTCGCGGGTGGCCAGCGCGGCCAGCAGACGCTCGACGGCGTCGGGCCCGTCGCTGCGCCGGTCGAGCAGGGCGGTCTCGCGCAGGCCGAGCGCGTCGGCCACGGCCCGCGGCACGTCGGCCGGGCCGGTGCCCGCCAGCTCGACGAGAACGGCGCCGGTCCGCCGGGCGGCCACCTCGAGCGACAACCGGGTCTTGCCCGCGCCGCCGGGCCCGAGCAGCGTCACCAGACGGGCGGTGCGCAACAACTGCGCAACTTCGGACATGTCCTCGTCGCGGCCCACGAAGCTGGTCAGCGGGGCGGGCAGGCGATTGCCGGCCAGGGGAGCGCCGCGCAGCACCGCGGTGTGCACGGCGGCCAGCTCGGGCGACGGGTCGGCCCCGAGTTCGTCGGCCAGGGTGCGGCGCGCCTCCTCGAAGACGGCGAGCGCCTCGGCCGGCCGTCCACCGGCGACCAGGGCGCGCATGAGCAACGCCCAGGCCCGTTCACGCAACGGCGCCGCGGCCAGCAAAGTGCGCAACTCGTCGACGGCGTCGTCGGACGGTCGCAGGCCCAGGCCGGCGTCGGCCCTGTCCTCCACGGCCTGCCGCCGGCACTCCTCGAGCCGGTCGGCCGCCCCGGCCGCGAAGGGCGCCGAGCGTACGTCGGCCAGGGCCTCACCCCGCCACAACGCGAGCGCCTCGGTCAGCAGCGGGCTCGCCGCGGCGAAGTCGGAGCGGCGCAGCGCGTCGCGCCCCGCCGCGGCCAGCCGGGCGAAGCGGTGCACGTCGACCTCGTCCCGCTCGACGTCGAGCCGGTAACCCGAACCGTCGTACGAGATGGGAATGTCACGCCGGAGCCGGGAGACGCCCGACTGCACCGCGTTGACCGCGCCGGCCGGGGGTTCGTCGCCGTAGACGTCGTCGATGAGCCGGGGCAGCGGCACGGTCCGGCCGGCATCGAGCAGTAAACGCGCAAGAAGCGCACGCTGCCGCGCACCGCCGGTCGCCGCGGACCGGCCGGCCAGCGTCGGACCCAGGACCCCGTACGGCATGGACCTATTGTTCTCGGTGCTCGCCCGCGTGAGCTTCCCGGGCGTCGATGCGGGCGCGGCGTCAAGCGCGCCGGGGCTGTCCTCTCTAAGGTGATCGGCATGCCTGCCTCTCTGAATGCGGACAAGACCAAGTCCGCGTTACGCACCACGGCCGTGTTGTCGGCGCAGACGTTGGTCGTGCTGCTCATGGCGTACGTGCTGCTGTGGGTGATGGGCCGGGCCTGGTCGGTGATCTGGCCGCTGGTGATCGCGCTGCTGATCACCACGTTGACCTGGCCCATCGCTCGCTTCCTGCGCAACCGCTGGAACTGGAAGCCCGCCCTGGCCGCCGGCGTCGTCACCGTGCTGTTCCTGGTGATCATGGCGGGCGTGCTGGTCGTCATCATCGTGCCGGTGGCCAACCAGTCCGGCGAGCTCGCCGACGGCGTGGTCAACGGCATCCAGCAGGTGCGCGAATGGGCGTCCGGCCCGCCGCTCAACTTCGGCGACGACGACATCAGCCAGACGTTCGACACGGTTGTGGCGGAGCTGCAGAGCCGCGCCAGCAGCATCGTCAACTACACCCTGACCGGGCTCAACACCGTGGTCAGCGGCGTGGTGACCACGGTCCTGGCGCTGTTCCTGATGTTCTTCTTCCTCAAGGACGGCCCGCGCTTCCTGCCGTGGCTGGGCCGCCAGCTCCCCGGCCGGCTCGCGACCGACGTCCCCACGGTGATGAGCCGCAGCTGGGACACGCTCGGCGCGTTCGTCCGCTCGCAGGCGTTCGTCGGCCTGCTCGACGCGGTCTTCATCGGCCTCGGCCTGTGGATCGTCGGCGTGCCGCTCGTGCTGCCGCTGGCCGTGCTGACCTTCATCACCGCGTTCATCCCGATCGTGGGCGCGCTCTTCGCGGGCTTCGTGGCCGTGCTGATCGCGCTGGTCACCCAGGGCTGGGTGGACGCGCTGATCGTGCTGGCCATCATCGTGGCCGTGCAGCAGCTGGAGGGCAACGTCTTCCAGCCCATGGTGCAGAGCCGGGGCCTGGGCCTGCACGCCGCGGTGGTCCTGCTGGCCGTGACCCTGGGCGGCGGGCTGGCCGGCATCATCGGCAGCCTGCTGGCCGTGCCGGTGGCCGCCCTGATCTCGGTGGTCTACCGCTACATCCGCGAGCAACTCAGCGACGAGCCGCCGCCGCCCGAGCCGGAGCCCGGACCCGATCATCCTACGGACCCGGCCCCCGACGGTGAACAGCCTTCGATGGTCTGACCAGTCTTCTCCGCAAGGGGCACGTCGTCACGGCGTGCCCCTTTCTCGTCACGCCTTGACAGCTTGGCAACGTTAACGAAATCATTCAGCAACTTCGCTGTCTTGCGAGATTTTCGGACCTAAATTGCAGGCAGTGATCTTCGGCTTGGTGTGTTAACGATAACAAACGCGAGGAGAGCGATGAAGACTCGGCAACGGCTCACCCGCTGGCTGGCCGCCCTCCTCGGCGCGGCTGCCGTCCTGGTCGTGCCCACCCCGGCCAGCGCGGCCACGACCCTCGTCTACGCCACCTTCAAGGGCGACGCCCAGGCCGACGAGGAGCTCTGGCTCTACCAGTCGACCAACGGGGGCACCAGCTACAGCGTGCTGGCCGACACCAACTTCCACGGCCCGACCGGAGTCCTGCGCGATCCGAGCATCCTGAAACACAACGGGCGTTACTACATCGCCTACACCGTGCAGTCCTGGACGACCAACTCCACCTACTTCAACGTCGCCAGCAGCACGAACCTGACCACCTGGACGAACGTCGCCAGCATCCCGTCGGGCATCGCGAACACCCGCTTCACGTGGGCGCCCGAGTTCTCCGTCGAAGGTGGCACGGTCCGCATCATTACCAGCGTCGCCGCCACCACGTGTGCCAACTGCTTCCGCCCGTACGTCTACACCGCCCAGAACACCGCCCTCACATCCTGGAGCGGGCCGGCGCAGATGTGGGGTCTCGGAACCAACCACATCGACACGTACGTCGTGAAGTCCGGCAGCACCTGGCACGCGTTCACCAAGGACGAGACCAGCAAATACATCGAGCACTGGACGACCACGGCCGGCCTGACCACGGGCTGGATCAACCGCGGCCGCCTGTGGTCGTCCGGCTACGAGGGACCCTCGCTGGTCCGGCTCGACGACGGCAGCTGGCGCATCTACGTGGACCGCTACAGCACCGGTGGCGGCATCTACACGGCCACCAGCACCGACCTCACCACGTGGACCGGCCTGAGCCCCGTGAGCTGCTCCGGCTGCCGCCACGGCACGGCCATCCCCAAGTAACCCCCGTCGCCCCCACGGAGATGTCGATGAAGCGTCGCACCCTGTTCACCGCGGCCGGAGCCGCCGGCGTCGGAGCGCTCCTGCGGCCCGGCGCCGCGCAGGCCGCCACCTACACCGGCTACGCGATGGCCTACTTCACCGAGTCGCCCACCATGGCCGCCGCAAGCTACAACGTGCACCTGGCGGTCAGCTCGGACGGCCTCAACTGGACGCCGCTCAACCAGAACAACCCCGTCGCCGACCCCACCCAAGGCAGCGGCGGCCTGCGCGACCCGTTCATCCTGCGCAGACAGGACGGCACGTTCGTCGTGATCGCGACCGACCTGAACGGCACCGACTGGGCGTACCAAAGTCAGTACCTGCACGTCTGGGACTCGGCCGACCTGCGCTCGTTCCGCAACTACCGGCTGCTCAAGGTGCACTCGCTGGCCACCCACGCGTGGGCGCCCGAGGCCGTCTGGGACCCCGCGCGCGGGCAGTACGCCGTCGTCTACTCGGCGGTCGTCGGCGGCCACAACGTCCTGATGGTCAGCTACACGAGCGACTTCGTCACCGCGACCACCGGTCAGGTGTTCTTCGACCCCGGCTACGACGCGATCGACGGCAACTTCGTCACCGTCAGCGGAGTGAACTACATGTACTACAAGAACAACACGAACAGCACGCTGCTGGGCACCCGCTCATCATCGTTCAACCCCGGCAGCTTCAGCGTCTACACCGGCGCGATCGGCCCCGGCCGCGGCGTCGAGGCCCCGCAGATCGTCAAATCCAACACCGCCAACCTGTGGCACATGTGGGGCGACACGTGGAGCCCGAACGGCCGCTTCTTCTGCTGGCAGACCACCGACGTGGCCGGCGGTTCCTGGTCGCTGCTGAACGACCGCTCCTACACCCAGCCGCTCAACTCCAAGCATCTGGGCATCACGCCGATCACCGCGTCCGAGCTTTCCGGTCTGCTTTCGGCGTACGGAACCCCGTCGTGGCGCCGGATCAAGTCGTACAACTTCCCGGACCGTTATGTGCGCCACGCCAACGGCGCCGCCCGCATCGACGTGTACCCCTTCGACCCGTACCAGGATCAGCTCTGGACCCTGGTGCCCGGCCTGGCCGACTCGGCGGGCGTGTCGTTCCGCTCGGTCAACTATCCCGACCGCTACCTGCGCCACTCCAACTACGCGATGGTGCTCGCCGCGAACGACGGCACGGCCACCTTCCGCGCCGACGCCACGTTCCACCAGACCGCCGGTCTCGCCGACACCTCGTGGACGTCCTTCCGCTCGCACAACTTCCCCGACCGCTACCTGCGCCACTCCGGCTACGCCCTGCGCATCGACCCGATCACGAGCAGCTCCGCCACAACCGACAAGCAGGACGCCACGTTCCGCATCGGCTACTAGGGGCGGCCGAGCCCGATCGCTGCCCCATGCCGGCCGAAGACCAACCAGCCCACCAGGAATCCCCGCACAGCGCCCCGCCTTGTGTCGCAGTCCTACGACGGCACGTCCCCACACGTCGGCCGCCGCGGCGTGCGGCACCACGGTTCACCGACCGGCGCGCCGAGGTGGCCCGTCCATTCCCCACGCCCACGAACGCTCACCCGGTGGCCTGACGCTGCCGTCGTCACCCTGCACCAAACGGCCTGCACACCATCCCCGCCACCCGCCCAGTCCGCGCCACCCTTCGCGCACGCTGCGCCCCCTTTGCTCAGTCCGCGCCATCGCCCACGCGGTCTGCGTCTTTGTTCGCTCAGCCCGCGCAGTGCTGGCCATCGTCTGCGCGCTCAACGCCGCCCCCGCGCATGCTGCGCCGCCTTCGCTCAGTCCGCGCCATCGCCCGCGCGGTCCGCGTCATTGTCGGCGCAGTGTTCGGTGGCGACTGCGCGCCCAACGCCGCTTCTTGCGCACTTAACGCCGTCGCTCTCTCGGTCTGCGCCGCTTGTCCCGGTGATCTGGGCGGTCTGTGCCGTCTCTCGGGCATTCAGCGTCAGCGCTGGCGGTCGCGGCACTCGTTGCGCGGTCTGCGTAGTTGCGTCGACCGCGCGCTCAATGCCGCCGCTTGTGCGCTCGGCGCCGCCGTCTGCGCAAGGTGCCTTGCCGCCTGCGGGGGATCGTGTGGATGCGGATGCGTGGTTGTCGGCCGGAGCCGGCCTGGTGCGCCGGGCGGCCCCGTCCCGGTTGCGGGGCCTCACGGTGGGCCGGGCGCGGCGCTACGACGGTGAGCGGGTGTGCCCGGGGGCGACGGAGGCGTGAAACCGGTCGGCGGCTTGGGGACACGTGGTGATCGACGAGGACCGGCGGCTCACCGAGATGGACTGGCGGACGGTGGTGCGGGAAGAGTGAGTGGCCCCCACGCCGGGTCGGGGTGGAAGCGGGTGTGGGTGCCGTCGAACGGGAACGCGCCCGCCTCGGCCAGCTCGATCAGGTGCTCGCCGGTGGCTCGGATCTCGGCTGCGGCCGCGCTGTCGAAGTACTGGGGGTGGCCGATGCGGGCGGCGAACTCGTCGTCGTCCTTCCACGTCCAGCCGCGGTCGGGGTCGATCACCACGTCGAGCACGTGATCGGTGGTGTCGACGCCGTCGGCGCGCCTGGTGATGGGCGATTCGAGGTTGACGTACCAGCCGTGGAACGTGCCGGCGCGGAAGAACCACCACACCGAGTACGCCGCGCCGGGCGGCATCAGCACCAGGATGTCGTTGTCGCGGAACCGGTCGCGCTCGAGGGCCGGTGCGCGCATCTCGTCGAGCGCGACGTCGTGCAGGGTCCGCCCGTCGGCGTCGCGCATCAAGGCGATCTCGCTGCCGGCCGCCATCCACAGCAGCAGCCCCGCGTCGTCGTCGGCGACCACGATCATCGGCTTGACGAACGTGTTCCGCCCGTCCCGCCAATACCTGCGCAGCACGATCTGTCCGGGAGTGAACGGCATGGCGTGACAGTAGCCGCCCGGCATCACCTGACGGCGAAAGGGCGACGAAGGGGCGGGCCCCGTACGGGACCCGCCCTTTCACCCGTTGCTCAGCTTGCCGTGCAGGTCAGCGTGGGCACGCTGTTCGTTCCGTTCCACGAGCCGAGGAAGCCGAACTGGGTCGACCCACCGGCGGCCAGGTTGCCGTTGTAGCTGACGTGGCGCGCCGTCACGGCCGTCCCGCTGCTGGTCACGGTGGCGTTCCACGCCTGCGACACGGTTTGCCCGTTCCCGTACGTCCAACTGACCGTCCAGCCCTTGATCGCGCTGGTGCCCGCGGTCACCTTGACGTCCGCTTGGAAACCGCCACCCCACTGTCCGGTCACCGCGTACGTCGCCGAGCAGGCGCCGGTCGGCGGGGGCGGTGTGGTCGGTGACGGTGTCGGCGTGGGTGTCGGCGAGTCCGTCGGGCCCGGGGGCGGTGACGTCGGCGTACCACCGAAGATCGTGGCCTGCTTGGCCGTGGCTTTGAGGCCGTTCGGGCCGTTCACGATCCGCTGACCCCACGTGGTGAGCTGAGTGGCGTCGAAGTTGGTCGTCATGTCGAGGACCGGGTCGGTGTTGCCCGACCACGACCAGCCCAGATAGCCCAGGTTGCGCTTGACCGCCTCGGACAGGATCGTCGCGTCGTCCACCTCTCCCGACGCGAACTGCCACCCGAATTCGCCGATGACCAGCGGCCAGCCCTTGCTCTCGAACGTGTTCAGGTAGTTCACGATCGAACTGGCCGTGTTGAACACCGCGTACATGTGAATCGACAGCACCGTGTTCTTCCTCGAGTCCGCATCGAGGATGGTCTGGCCGTTGTCGCGCATCACGTACGTCCAGTCCTGGCCCCAGTTGGGCGCGTCGACCATCAGCAGGTGCTCGAAACCGTTCGTGCGCATCTTCTTAATCGCGGCCACCGTCGCCGCCGTCCACTGGCCCGGGTCGGTGTTGCCGATCGGCTCGTTGCCGATGTTGACGACGACGTAGTCCTCCTGGCCGACCAGCACACTTTTCAGGCCGATCCAGTAGTTGGCCGCCTGGTCGAGCGTGTACGCGGCGCCGTCCTCGCCGTACCCGGTCGTGTCGTGGTTCTCCAGGACGCAGATCAGCTTGTTCTGTTTGCACAGCGCGATGACGTTCGTGACGTCGGCCGCCGTGTTCGCCGTCCAGCGCCCACCGCTGAGCACCACCCGTACGGTGTTGGCCCCGGCCGCCTTGATGTCGGCGAACGAGCCCGTCCGGTTCGTGTACCAGGTGTGCGCGTGGTTGACGCCGCGCATGACGAACGTCGACCCGTTCGCTTCGACGATGTTACGGCCGACGATGTGCAGCCCCGTAGCCGCGTACGCGGGCCCGGTGAAGAACAGAACAGATGCGGCGGCGGCGAGCAGAGCGCTGGCGAGGACGGTGAGTTTCCTCTTCATGACCTACCTCAAAGTGGGGGACGTGACGTAACGTCAGCGCGCCCACTATGCGGTCTCACCGGTTCTACCAGGAGTTTTGCCCCCGCCGGTGCAGCGCATCGCGCCGTTCACCGCTGTCACGCCCGGCCCGGTACGGCCGGCGCGCAGCTGCGGTCACCACACCGTAATCCCCGCCGCACGCCATCGCAATCGATCGATGCCTATACCCTTGACCGCATGATCGACTCCGTGGCCGCGGCCCACGTCAACACGCTGGTCGACTTCTGCGCGATGCGCGACGTGGACGATCTGACGCGCGAAGCCGTCGAGTCCGCGGCGGGCGGCCCCGTGGACGTCGCCGTCCTGTACGGCGGAAGCATCCTCGCCGGCGCCGACGTCTTCGCCCGCATCGCCACCGCCGGTCTGGCCCGCCACTACATGATCGTGGGTGGCCAGGGCCACTCCACCGACGTCCTGCGCCGCGCACTTGCCGGGCCGGACGTCGACGCCCGATCGGAAGCGTCCCTGTTCGACCAATACCTGCGCGACCGCCACGGCATCGCCGTCGACCTGCTGGAACACGAATCGACCAACTGCGGCAGCAACGTCCGCAACACCTTGACCCAGCTCGCGGCGGCCCGCCTCCCGCACCGGCGCATCCTGATCGTGCAGGACGCCTCGATGCAGCGACGCATGGACGCCGGTTTCCGGCTGCACGCCCCCGACGTGCGGATCGTCAACTACGCCGCCCACCGCACCCACATCGATCTCGTCGACGGCGAGCCGGCCTTCGCGAACCCGCCGATCGGCATGTGGTCGCCGGACCGCTACGTGTCCCTGCTCATGGGCGAGATCCCCCGCCTCGCCGACGACGAGAACGGCTACGGACCTCGCGGCCGCCACTTCATCGCGCACGTGGACGTCCCTACCGCGGTCACCGACGCCTACCGAGCTTTGCGGGCAGCCGGGGCCGGCACGCCCCGTGCCGCCGACGATCGCTGGTCCGATTCCTGATCCCGTACGGCGAAACGGTCCGCGCAGCCCGCGAGTGCGGGTCGTGCTCAGTCGGTCTCGGCTGTGGCCGGGGTGAGCAGGCCGGCGAACGGGTCCGGAAGGGTGCGCCAGGCATCTTCGCCCGCGGAGAGTTCGGTGTCGTCCAGCAAACAGGCGGTCAGGCGGCGGCTCGTTCGGTCGACGTCCATGTTCAGGCCCACCAGCGAGAGGACCGTCTGGCGGTCGCCGTAGTACGGGTCCCAGCCGACGTCGGCGGCCAGGCGGCGCAGGCCGTTCGCCTCGGGCCAGCGGTCCTCCGGCAGGGCGGCCAGCCAGCGTCCCAGGCCGCCGAGCACGATGCCGCCGCCGGCGGACTCCCAGCCGATCACGGTGTCGGGCTGGCTGGCGATCCAGGTCTGGCCGCGACCGCGCAGGGCCTCGCCGGCGATCGAGGCCAAGGCCTCGTGCAGGCGGGCGGGGTGGAACGGGCGGTGGCTGCGGAACAGCATCGCGTTCACGCCGTACTCGCCGTCGGGGTCGTGGATGCCGATCGGGAAGCCGCACATCGCGCGGGTCAGGATGCCCGGCACGCCCGGATCGTGCCGGTCGCGCTGCCGCAGCGAGGCCGACAGCGCCGTGACGTTGATCGACGGGGTCGAGCCGACCCGGACGTGCACGGCCCACGGCGCGAGCCGGTGCAACAGCGAGTCGACCCGCCCGGTCGTGAACGGGTCGTTGCCGGGGCGGTCCCAGACCAGCAATGTGTCGGCGAACTCGATCTGCCGGCTGACCACGTCGGCCACCCGGCGGCGATCATTGCCGGACGAGTGCAGTCCACGGTCGCGCAACCGCTCAGCACTGGACAGGTCGTCGAGCACCGACGCCGCCTCGACGACGGTCACGAACGAATCGAAACGGACAGCTTCGCTCACCGCGGGCGACGCCGCACACGCCGCGGCCAGTGCCTCCGGCTCCACCACGGCGGGCAGGGCCAGCACGATGTCGCGACCCGGGCGGTCCCGAGCCAGCCGTACGAGGGCGGGCAGCACATCCTCGCGAAGTGTGCAGGAAACGCAGCCGTGCACGAGCCGGGTCTGCGCGTTCTCGAGCACTCGCGCAGCATCGCGCACACTGCGCCGGACGACCCCGTCCCGTACGCCGGAAAGGTCGTGGCTCAGAAGCACCAGCGCCGGATCGGCCAGCAGGAGCACCCGCGCGGCTGCGGCCGTGGCCGCCGACGAGAACCCGGCCAGAACGGTCACCCGAGGACGTGAATCGGTCATGTCCTCATCTTGTTGGAAACGATTCCCATTAGCAAGAGGCGCGCCCGGAGATCTCCCGGAGGAGGATCCGCCGGCACGGGCGGATTGGCGTCGTGAAGGCCGTCCTGCATTGCCGGGGCCCACCCCGGCCTGGGAGAAAGCCGGAATCTCTGGGAACCTCGCACGGTGCGAGTGCGTGTATCGGGCATGGTGGTTCCGACTATGTCCCCGGCAGAGCCCCGCGCGGCCGACCAGACCCGCGAGTTCGAGGCGTTCTACCGGGCGCACGTCGACCGGATATATCGCGCGCTCGCGGTCACTCTGCGCCGCGACGAGCTGGCGCAGGAGGCCGTCGACGAGGCCATGGCCCGCGCCTACGCGAAGTGGTCGACGGTGGCGACGCTCGACAACCCGGCCGGTTGGGTCTTCCGGGTCGGCCTGAACTGGGCCACCTCGTTCTGGCGCAAGCTGCGCCGGGAGACGCCACCGATCGACGGGCTGGACCATCCGGTGGCCGACGCGACCCCCGACGGCACGTTGCTGGCCCTGGCCGCGCTGCCGTTGCCGCAACGAGCGGTCATCACGTGCCGCATTCTGCTCGATCTGTCCACCGCCGAGACGGCCGAAGCCCTCGGGCTGAGCGAGGGAACGGTCAAGAGCCGCCTCTCCCGCGGGCTGGCCGCCCTGCGCACCGAGCTGAGCACCGAGGAGTGAGCATGGACCGAATTCCGTCAAGCGTCGAGGTCGCGGTGCGCTCCGCGGGGAAAAACAGGCTCCCGTACGCGGGGGAGCTGCCGGACATCTACCGCCGGGCCCGCCGCCGTCGCACCCGGCGACGGGCCGCCGTTGCCTTCACCGCTGTCGCCGTGGCGGCCGGGCTCGTCGGCGGCGGGCTGGCCGTGCGGCAGCAGCGGCCCGACATCCAGCCTGCCGTCGCGGTCACCCCGACCGGACCGGCTCAGCGCCTCATCCTCACCATGGCCTCCGGCGCGTTCACCACGGCCCAGCAGACCGACCCGATCCAGCTCCGCGGCGACCTGGCCGTCGGCGAGCTGACCCCGGAGGGAAAAATCGTCCCGCATCCCGTCAGCGGGACTGACGACACGTCGAAGGCGATCCTGCTGCCCGACGGGCGCATGGTCTCGCTCGGACCGGTCGCCGGCCGCGAGATGCTGCTCTCGGTCGAACAGCCCGGCGGCGACCTGGTGCAGCGCGACATCCAGCAGGACCATGAGCCGGTCGCCCTGGTCGCGGCGACCGGCACCACAGCGTATCTGTGGCGCCCACCCGGCCTCGTCGAGCACGATCTGGCCGGCGGGCTCGAACGGCTGGTCATCCAGTCGATGAGCGATCCCCCGAGCCGCACGCTGCCCGCCCTCGACGGTTCCGACGTGGTGGGGGACAGGCTGGTCACGGCCGAGTCGCCGCGCTCGTGCCGTCCGCTGCTGCTCGACCTGCGGTCCTTGTCGGCGCTGCGGGAGCTGCCGGTGACCGGCCTGGGCTGCCGGAAGGTGATCGGTCTGCGGCTGTCGCCGTCGACCGGGCGTGTCGCGGTGGCCTACCAGAAGAAGGGCGCCGTACGGGTGGCCGTGCTCAGCACCGAGGACGGCACGATCCTGGCCGATCGACCGGCGGCCACGGCCGACGGCGCAGCGGGCCAGGTGATCGTCGACATGGCGTGGCTGGACGAGCGGAACGTCCGTGCGGTGGCCGTACCGAGCGCTCCAGGGGCGCACCTGCTGAAGCCGATCACGATTGCCACCTGAACGACGGCGCCCACCAGTTCGCGCGTCCGGCCAGGCGCATGAGCGACGGAACGAGCACCCCGCGGATGATCTTGGCGTCCACGACGATCGCCACCGCGGTGCCCACCCCGATCATCTGCAGATACATGACCTCGCCGGTCGCGTAGAGGGAGAACGAGACGGCCAGGATCGCGGCGGCCGCGGTGACCAGTGGGGCACTGCGCTGCAGTCCTTCGAGCACCGAGCGGGTGTTGTCGCCCGTACGGTCGTAGCGCTCCTTGATCCGCGAGAGCAGGAACACCTCGTAGTCCATGGACAACCCGTAGGCGACGCAGAACATCAGGATCGGGAACGCTGGATCGAGCGTGCCGATCGGGGTGAAGCCGAGCACGTTCGCGAACGCGCCGTTCTGGAAGACCGTCACCAGCACCCCGAACATCACGGTCAGGCTGAGCAGGTTGAGCACCGTCGCCTTGAGCGGGATGAGCAGACTGCGCGCCATCGCGAACAGGACGGCGAACGAAATGGCCAGGATCATGGCCGCCACGATCGGGATCCGGCTCGTCAGCGCGGCGCGGAAATCGCTCAGTTCGGCCGGGAAGCCGCCCACGATCGCCTCCGGGGCCAGCGCCCGCACGTGCTCGACCAGTTCGGGAACGTCGGTGCCGGCGAGCGCAGCCCGGGTGGGGACTGCTTCCAGCCGTACGGTGGAAGGGCTGATCAGGGCGGCCGGATCGGCGAACGGCTGCTGCCGGGCCCCCGCGGCGTAAACCCCGGTCGGCGCGTTGACTTGGGCGATGCCCGGAACCCGGGAGAGCGCGGTGGCGAGCGGCGCCGAGTCCCCGGCCGGCACGATGACTTGCAGAGCATCGCTGGGCTCGTACGGGATGGTGGCTCGTAACAGGTCGGACGTCTGCCGGGTGGACGCCGTGGGCGGCAGCACCCGGTCGTCGGGCAGGCCGATCCGCAGGCCCAGGGCGGGCGCGCCGAGCACCCCGACGAGCACCAGCCCGGCCGCGGCGAACAGAACGGGACGGCGCATCACGCGCGTACCGAGCCGATACCAGAAGCCGTGGTGGTTCACCGGTGGCGGATTGCGGCGCAAGGTGCGCGGACCGAGCACTCCCAGCGCGGCCGGCAACACGGTCAGTGCGCCGAGCACGGCCATGACGACGACGAGCACGCCCGCGTAGGCGAACGAGCGCAGGAACGGGAACGGGAAGACGAACAGCGCGGACAGCGAGGCCGCGACCGTGAGCCCGCTGAACACGACCGTGCGGCCCGCCGTGCGTACGGTGATCGCGGTGGCCTCGCCGGCGGTGGCACCGCGGGTCAGCTCCTCGCGGAAGCGCGCAATCATGAACAACCCGTAGTCGATGCCCAGGCCTACGCCCATGACGAGCGTGATGTTGGCGGCGAACGTCGACACCTCGGTGAAGCGCGCAACCACGCGCAACAGGGCGAGCGTGGTGAACACCGAGAACAAGCCGACCCCGAGCGTCAGCAACGCCAGCCGCACCCGCCGGTACAGAAAGATCAGGAGTGCGAGCATGAGCGGCACGATCAACGCCTCCGCCCGCAAGAAGTCCGAAGCTGCGCGTTCGCTCACCTGACTCGACACGGCCTCGCCGCCCCCGACACGCACGGCGATCGGGCCCCGGTCCGCCGTGTACGAGGGCAGGACGTGCCCGCGGATCCAGGCCCGCGCGGTGGTGGCGTCACCCTCGACGTGCGCGAGGATGACCGCGAAGTGCCCGTCCGGGCTGCGCATCGTCGGGTCGCCGCCGCGCGACCAGTACGACCAGACGTCGGCCACGCGCTCCTCGCCGGCCAGCCGGGCCTCCACCCGCCCGGCCGCCGCCCGCACTTCCGGACCGTCCACAGTGGACGAAGACTCGACCAGCAGGACCAGGTTGGCGTTACCGGTGGCGAAGTCGCGAGCCAGCACCTCCTGAGCCCGTACGGACTCGGTGCCCGGAGCCTCCCAGCGGCTCAGCACGAAGGAGTTCAGAGCGCCCGCGGCCACGGCGGCGCAGGCGAGGGTGATCAGCAGTCCGAGAACGAGAATCAAGCGACGGTGCCGGAAGATCGGCATGTTAGCCTCTCCGAGTCACGGAAATACGAGCGACTGTTCGTGTTCCGGAGATTACGAGTCATCGCTCGTATTCGTCAAGGGGGTGGGGCAGTGCCGTCTGTGCGCCGGCAGGCCCGCGGCGAGCGCCGCATCACCGACATCCTGGACGCGACGCTGGCCCTGTTCGCCGAACTCGGCTACGAGAAAACCTCGACGAACGCGATCGCCGCCCGGGCCGGCATGTCACCCGGTTCGCTGTACCAGTACTTCCCGAACAAGGAGGCCATCGCCGAGGCCCTGTCGCAGCGGCTGGTCGACGAGCTGCGCGCGGCCCACGCGGCCGCGTTCGGCGAGGCCGACGTCATGGGAATGCCCCTGCCCGATCTGATCTCGCGCGTGGTCGACCCGCTGGTCGCCTTCAACGTCACCCACCCGGGCGCGAAAGCCCTCCTCGGCAACACCGCGATGCCGGCCGCGCTGGCCGCCGGGAGCCGCCCGCTGCAGTCCGCCGTGACGGGCCGCGTCGCCGCGATCATCCGGGCCCGCTCCCCGCACCTGCCCGATGCGGACGCCGACCGCGCGGCAATGGTCGCCGTCCAGATCGTGGCCGCCCTGATGGGCCCTATCGTGATCGCCGAAGGCGACGAACGCGCAGCTTTGATCACCGAACTGAAACGCGCCCTGACCGGCTATTTGCAACCGTTGACCGAATAGGTGCCGAATGGCGACAGGGCGGCCTGCGTCGACGCCGGGCTCCTCCGTCAGCAACCTCGCCAGGATGTGACCGACCCCGCCTCGGTCCGCGCTGCGGCGACGAACGTCATGGGCCCGGTCACTGTGATTGAGGCCTTCCTGCCACTGATCCGCAAGAGCTCGGCAACCACACCTTCATCGGTGGCGAGCCGGGAGAGGGTGAGTTCGAGGCTGGAAGGTGTGCAATAAGAGGTTGACCCCGGTCGGAAGATGGGCGATGTGGAGGATCTGCGGCGGCGAGTTCAGGGCTATCTGCTTCAGCATGCGGGGGTTGCCGAGGGCGAGGTGCGGGTGCTCGAAGTCGCGGCGGCGCGGCCCGTGGGGTTGCCCCCGGGCGGGGAGCTGATTCTGGTCGGTGAGACGTCCGGCGTCGCGGTCATTCGCGAGAACCTCGACGTCAACGAGCGTGGCTTCGACCCCGCGGCGCCGGCCGTCACCGAGGGGCAGGCGGAGGGTTTTCGGGCCCAGCTGCGCGGCGCGGCGGCGGTCACCTTGCGGGTCGAGGGGCGCGCGGTCTCGGCCGGCATGATGCTGCCCGTGCACGACGGTGTGACCGAGCTGACCGGCATCGCGACCCTGGCGGCGTACCGGGGAAGGGGTTGTGCCCAGGTGGTGACCGCGGCGCTCGTCGAGGTGGCGGGCGCGCGCGGCGCTGAGGTGGTCTTCGTCCGGTCGGTCCGTGCGGGGTTGTATGCGCGCGTGGGCTTCAGGAGTCTCTGAGGGCCACCTGGTACGAGGCCCGGTCGAAGTCGGCGTAAGCCCCCTCGCGGCCCAGGTCCTGCGCCCACAGGCCGACGAACGCGCCGGTGAAGCCCCACGCGGCGGGTTCGCCGTTGACGGCCCGGGCGGCGTATTCGTCGGAGAGCGTGGTGGCGTCGAGGGCCGGGCCGGCTGACTGCCAGTGGCCGCCGGGCAGGGCGTACGCGAAGGTCAGGGTCGGGCCCTCGAAGTGCACCCGCAGCCGGATCGGGCCGGGGGAGCCGATCGGCGCGCGCACGCCGGGCACGATCGTCACCTGGCCGCTGTCGCAGGCAAGCAGGTCGATCACCGGGGTGCCGTCGTCGTCGGCCGTGACGTGCAGGTAGTACCAGTTGCGGGTGTTGTAGTAGGCCGTGATGCCGGCGAGCTGGCGGTAGTTGCGCGGCTCGAACTCCATCGTCGCCTCGAACGCGCAGTCGGCCGCGACCACCCGGCGCGCGACCAGGCTGGGCTTGTGGCGGCCCATCGGGGAGAAGCCGCCGTAGAGGCGCAGGTGTGACGGGCGTTCGGTCAGCGACACCCAGTCGGGCGTGGCCGGGCGGCGCAGCGTCGACCAGTTGACGCCCAGCGTGGGGCCGTCGAAGGGGTCGTCCTCGCTCTGCTCCGACGACACCGGCCGCACCTCGGGCACGTCGGCCTCGCGCGGCGCGGCCACCGACGTGGCGGGCACACCGCCGGCGATCCGCGGCCAGCCGTCGTCGGTCCAGGTCACCTCCTGCAGGGCCGACTCGCGGCCGAGCACGCACCGGCCCAGCTCGGAGTACGGCCGGCCGACCAGGTGCGCGAGATACCACTGACCGCCGGGCGTCTCGACGAGGCTGCCGTGCCCGGCCTTCTGCAGCTCCAGCGTCGGGTCACCGGCCGAGGTGAGCAGCGGGCCGGCCGGGTCGGCCCGGTAGGGGCCGAGCAGGTGGCTCGAGCGGGCGACGGTCACCTGATGCGCCCAGCTGGTGCCGCCCTCGGCGGTGACCAGGTAGTACCAGCCGTCCTTGCGATACAGGTTGGGCGCCTCGGTCACGGCCGCCGCGGTGCCGTTGAAGATCATGTGCTCGGGGCCGACCAGCTTGCGGGCCTGCCGGTCGTACTGCTGGATCGAGATGCCCGCGAAACGGTTCCGGCCGGGTCGCCAGTCGGCCACCATCGACAGCATCCACGTCGTGCCGTCGTCGTCGTGGAACAGCGAGGCGTCGAAGCCGCGGCCGTGCAGCACCACCGGATCGGACCACGGCCCGGTCGGTGTCGGCCCGGTCACGAGGTAGTTCTGCGGATCCCAGAACCCGCCGGTGAACGTCGCCACGTCGGAGTAGAGCAGGTGGTATTCGCCGTGCGCGTACGACAGGTTGGGCGCCCACACGCCGTTGGAGTCGCCGGTGCCGGTCAGGTCGAGCAGCCGCTTCTCGCCGAGCGCGCCACCCAGCGGCGTCCAGTCGACCAGGTTGGCCGAGTGATGCACCCGTACGCCCGGATACCACTCGAACGTCGAGGTGGCGATGTAGTAGTCGGTGCCCACCCGCAGGATCGACGGGTCGGGGTGGAACCCGGGCAGCACCGGGTTGCTGATCTGCCGCAGCGCCGTTCTGGCGATGGTCATGATTGTTCCCCCCGACACCGGCCCGTAAGTTTCTGGACTGTACCGCAACTTGCGACCGTTCGGAGTGGCGTCGCGATGCCACCCTGGACCCATGGATCACTCAGCAGTAGCCGCCTGGCGGGCCGCGGGTGAGGCCCGGGACGCCGCGGCCGCCGTCGCCGCGTTGAGCGAGGACGTCCGGCTCATCTCGCCGATCACCGAGCAGTTCACGTTCGACGGGCGGGCCCGGGTGCGCACGCTGCTCGAGGTGGCGCTGGAGGTCATCGACGAGGTCGTCTACACCGATCAGGTCGCCGAGGGCCGGACGGTGGCGCTCTTCTACGAGGGCCGCCTCGGTGACACGCGCCTGTTCGAGGCCCAGCGGCTGCGCCTCGGCGACGACGGCCTGATCCGCGAGATCACCCTGTTCGTGCGGCCGCTGCCCGCGCTCACCCGGCTCATGGCGCGCCTCGGCCCCGAGTTGGCCCGCCGCAACGGGCAGCCCGGCCTGGCCCGGCTGATCCCGGTGACCGCGGGCATGCTGCACTCGATGGCCGACGCCGGCGAGAAACGGTTCATGCCGAAGGCCGCGCCCCGGTAATCCTCCAGTCCGCCGCCGATCGTCCGATCTTCACCCCGGTGAAGACGGGAGGTCAGGGTGGAGACTGCGGCGCTCCTGTTGTGGCGTGACACCGCGCTGCGGGTTCTCACGGGCCTCACCGTGCTCGGTTGTGCGCTCTTCTTCGTCCTGGACGGCGACCCCGTGCGCCAGGTTCAGGCGTACTGGGCGTTCCAGGTGCCCCTGGACGCGGCGCTGGCCCTCGGCTCCTGGCGGTTGCGGGCGATCGCACCCGAGCGGTTCCGCCGGTTCTGGTCGATGCTGACGTTCGCCGGCGTGTGCTTCACCGTCGGTGACTCCTTCCAGACGATCCTCAGTATGGTCACGCCCGGCATTCCGTCGATGAACGGCGGCCTCGTGCAGACAGCGTTCTTCACGCTCGGCATGAGCAGCAACGTCATCGCCTGCCTGATCTTCCCGCAGGGCCTGTCGACCCGGCGCGAGAAGTCAATCTTCTGGCTCGACGCGACCACCGTCATCGTCGGTGGCGGCGTCACCGCCTGGTGTTTCGCGGTCAACCCGCTCGGCAGCGCGCACAACGACCGCGTCACCGCCGGTCTGACCGCGGCGCTGGTCATCGTGGCCGCGTTCGCCGCCACCAAGGTCGCGCTGATCAAGGTGCCGCCGATGGCCCGGATCGCCGCCTGGCCCATGGTGGCCGCGGCCAGCATCCAGGGCATCAGCACGTTCCTGCCCGGTGACTTCCAGGAGACCGGCCACCCGTACGTCTTCACGATCCGGCTCGCGCCGTCGCTGCTGATCGCGGCCGGGCCGTGGATCCAGGCGATCGTGGTGCGCAGCGGCCACCGGGCCGGCACCGTCAAGCGCCGTCCCTACAGCCTTCTCCCGTACGGGATGATCGGGCTGACGTTCGTGATCTTCTTCGCGATGCTGCCCGAGCACGCCTCCTCCCAGCTGTGGGGCGCGGCCATCGGCGTGGTGGTGATCAGCTGCCTGGTCGCCGGGCGCCAGCTCGTCGCCTTCCACGACAACATGCACCTCATCGACCGGCTCGACGTGGCGCTGGACGAGGTGCGCGGTCACGAGGCGCAGCTGCGCGTGCAGGCCGCCACCGACGGGCTGACCGGGCTGGCCAACCGCACCCGCTTCGCCTCCCTGCTGGCTGACCGGCTGTCCGAGCCGGACGGGGTGGCGGTGCTGCTGATCGACCTGGACGACTTCAAGACGGTCAACGACACGCTGGGTCACGCCGCGGGCGACGCGCTGCTGGTGAGCGTCTCCGAGCGACTGCGCGAAGCCGTCCGTACGGGCGACGTGGTGGCCCGGCTCGGCGGCGACGAGTTCGCGATCCTGCTGCCCCAAGCCGACGCCGTGGTGGCGGGCCGGGTCGCCGACGACATCCAGCGCCGGCTCTCCGAACCCATGGACGTCGGTCAGCACGTGCTGGTCACCCGGGCCAGCGTCGGCGTGGCCCGCTCGGGCCCCGAGGACGACCCGTCGGTGCTGCTCAGCAACGCCGACATCGCCATGTACGAGGCGAAGCGGCGCGGCAAGAGCATGTGGGTCGAGTACACCGACGCGATGGGCGCGCGGATCAGCGCCGAGGCATTGCTCAGCCGGGAGATGGCCCAGGCCGTCGAGCGTGGCGAGTTCACGCTGCTCTACCAGCCCATCGTGCGCCTCGACGACGGCATGCTGACCGGGGTCGAGTCGCTCATCCGCTGGAACCACCCGACGCGCGGGCTGATCACGCCGGGCGAGTTCATCCCGGTCGCCGAGCGGACCGGCCAGATCGTCGCCATCGGCCGCTGGGCGCTGCGCGAGGCCTGCCGCCAGGCCGCGGAGTGGCGGCGCACCCTGCCCGCCGCCCAGCAGCTGGTCGTCGGCGTCAACGTGGCCGGCCGGCAGCTGCGCGAGCCCGGCTTCGTGGCCGAGGTGGACCAGGTGCTGTCCGAGACCGGCCTGCCCCCGTCGCGCCTGAACATCGAGGTGACCGAGACGGCCGTGTTCGACGACGAGGAGTCGACCGAGGTGCTGTTCGACCTGCGTGGGCACGGCGTGCGCCTGTCGCTCGACGACTTCGGGACCGCCGCCTCGTCGCTGGGCCTGCTGCTGACGACCCCGGTCACCTCGCTCAAGCTGGACCGCTCGTTCGTCGAGTCGATCACGACCGTCGGGCGCCAGGCCGCGGTGGCCAACGCGGTCAGCCAGATGGCCGCCTCGCTCGAACTGGCGTCGGTGGCCGAGGGCATCGAGACCGTCGAGCAGCGGGCCCTGCTGGAGAGCCTCGGCTACCGCTTCGGCCAGGGCTACCTGTTCGCCCGGCCGCTGCCGGCGGGCGAGATCGCCTCGGCCTGGCTGAGCGGCCGCACCGCGGTAAGTCGGTAGCCGGGAGCGGCGCCCGCCTGCTTGACTGCGGTCGTGATCGGCGTTGAGCGGCTCCGGGCGGCCCTGAGGGAGCGGTGGGACCTGACGGATCCGGCGGTCGAGGTGCACGACGGCGGGATGAACTCCGCGACCTGGTTCGTGACCGACGGTGAGCAGCGGTGGGTGGCCAAGGCCGTAGTCCCGGCCGCCCGCGAGTCGTTCCGCGGTGGCCTCGCCGTCGCGACCGCGCTCGAAACGGCGGGAATCCCGGCCGGGGCGCCGCGGCCGACCCGCCTCGGTGACCTGGTCGCTGACGTCGACGGTGTCCCGGTGGGGCTGCTGACCTGGGTTCCCGGCGCCGAACCGGACGACCAGCGGGTCATCGGCGCGACCTTGGGCCGGGTGCACCGGGCGCTGCGTGACGTGTCGGTTCCCGGCGCGGAGCGTTTCCACTGGGTCGACCCGCGGGCCGGGCACCTGGACGTCGAGCCGTGGGTGCGACCGGCCGTGAGTGCCGCCGTCACCGCGTGGGACCGGCTCGATCCCACCACGCTGACGTGGGGCCTGCTGCACACCGACCCGGCTCCGGAGGCGTTCCGCGTGGAGCGCGGGGTGTGCGGGGTGATCGACTGGAGCGTGGCCCTGGCCGGCCCGCTGCTCTACGACCTGGCCTCGGCCGTCATGTACGTCGGAGGGCCGGGTCACGCCGCCGCCCTGGTCGAGTCGTACCTGGACCAAGGAGTCGTGCCCCGGGCCGAGGTGGAGCGGGCGTTGCCGGTGATGTTCCGCTTCCGCATGGCGGTGCAGGCCGACTACTTCGCGCGCCGCCTCGCCACCAACGATCTGACCGGCATCGACAGCGATGCGGAGAACTGGAAGGGTCTGGCCGCCGCCCGCGCCGGACTGTGACGGGTCAGGCCCGCAGCAGCGCGGCCGCGACAGCGCGGCCGTGGTCGGTCCAGGGGGCCGGGCGCATCGTGGCCGGGTCGAGGCGGATGTTGACCCGGCGGCCCTCGGCGTGCACCGTCGCGCCGTCGGCCGAGGTGACCTGGAAGGCGTAGTCGGCGCTGGTCGTGCCCATCCGGTCGAGCCAGAAGCGGATCTCGACCTCGCCGGTGCCGCGGACCGGGCGGTGGAACGTGATCTGATAGTCGCGGACCACGTTGAACGCGTCGGGCGTGGTGGGGCGGCCGCCCGAGAACGACACACCGCGTTCCGTCCACCAGATGACGATCGCCCGCTCCACGAGCACGGCGTAGCGCGAGTTGTGCAGGATGCCCATGGCGTCCAGGTCGTCGAAGTGCACCGGCTGCCGGACGACGGCGCCGTGGCTGTGGACTGCGGTGGTGGTCATGTCGGCTCCTTGAGGATCGCAGGGTCGGTGGCGGCGGCGCGCAGCCGGTCGAGCAGCGCGCGGCGGGCGTGGCGAAAGGTGGCCTCGGGCCCCAGGACGGGCGCCTGCATCACGGCGCAGACCCCCAGCGCCTCGGTCTCGTACGCGAGGTCGCCCGGGTCGGTGTCCGCCCGCAGCTCGCCCGTGGCCACGGCATCGGCGGCCAGACCGGTCAGGAACCCCATCCACTCCCGGAGCTCCGCGGCCAGCCGGTCGTGCACCGCTCCGGGCCGGGCGTTGAACTCGAAGTGCGCGTTGGCGAAGAAGCAGCGGCCGGGCAGGATCGCCGCCCGGTAGAAATCGAGGCGCCGATCGTGCAGGGCCCACAGGCGGCGCACACCGCGCGGCTCCTGAAGGGCGGGGCGGATCACCTCGTCGGTCCACTGGGCGCGGGCGTGCTCGATCACCGCGAGCTGCAACGCCTCCTTGGACCGCCAGTGCGCGAACAGGCCGGACTTGCTCACGCCGAGCGCCTCGGCGACCTGGCTGAGCGACAACCCGTCCAGCCCGGCCTCGGTCGCCAGCCGCAGGGCCCGATCGAGCACGGCGACCCGCGTCCGCTCGCCCCGCATCAGCCTGCCGTCCTGGTTCATGCCCCGACACTACAAAACGACCGACCGTTCGTAAATATAGTTGTCGTGTTGACTGGACCACGTGGATCCTCATCGTGTCGACTCGATCGCCCACACGCATCACCCCGTCGCCGCGCCGGTCGCCGGGGTCAACGTCAACAAGCTCCTGCGCCGGGCCGGCCGCGGACCGGCCGCCCGCATTCTCGACCTGGGCTGCGGACAGGCCGCGTGGGCGATGCAGGCGCTGGCCCACTGCCCCGACGGCCACGCCGACGCCGTCGACACCAACCCGTACGCGCTGGAACGGGCCGAAGCGGCCGCGGGGATGCGGGAACTGGCCGACCGCCTGACCCTGCACGAACGCGACGCCCGCACGTACGTCCCCGACGGCGACTACGACCTCGTGCTGTGCGTGGGCTCCACAACCGTCCTCGGCGGCTTCGCGCAGACCCTCGACGTCGCGGGCCGGCACGCGAACGCGCACGGCATCCTGATCGTCGGCGAACGGTTCTGGGAAGCCCCGCCGACCACGGAGGCGCTGGCCGCCCTCGACGTCAAGCCCACGGACCTGACCGACCTGCCGGGCCTGATCGACGCGGCGGGCGCGGCGGGCTGGCATCCGGTCTACGCCCACGTCAGCGACCCGGCCGAGTGGGACGACTACGAGTGGTCATGGACCGGCTCCGTCTCGGAGTGGGCCCTAGACAACCCCGGGCATCCCGACGCCGCCGAGCTTCAGCACCTCGCGCGCACGCGGCGCGCTCACTGGCTCCGCGGGTATCGCGGCCTCCTCGGCTTCGCGACCCTGGTGCTCCGCCACGAAGCCGCCTGACCCACTTCTCTCGGGGCGGCGGCTCCGCGTACGGGGAAGGTCAGTCGAGCGCGGGCATCGTGGCCTTGCCCTTGTCGGCGATCACGAACGGGGTGTCGATGTCCGGGGTGCCCTCGCCGATCTGGACCGCGGCCACGCCCGTGCCGGTGCCCGCGATCTCGCCGGTCTCGTCGCGGATGATGAACGTGTCGCGGCCGGTGTAGATGGTGTACGTGGGCTTGCCGTTGGACTCGCCGACCTTGCGGAAGCGGAACGCCTGATCGGTCCGGGCGGCGTCGCACGACGTGGTGGTGACCGCGGCGGGCTTGCCGCCGGAGCCGAGCTTGGCCGACAGGCAGAAGGGCTCCGAGCCGTTGCGCAGCTTGGCCGTCTGGATCCAGTACCTGTCGCCGCCCGGCGTGAGGGGCTTGATGACGAACAGGTCGTTGGGGCCGAACTTCTCGGAGAGCCCGATCTTGCCCTGCTGCACCACGCCCAGGGTCGACTCGCTGTTCTTGGGGAGCAGCAGGACCTGACGGGTGCCGCTGAAGACGCCGCCCGAGCCGGAGCCGGAACCGGAGCCGCCGCTGCCCTTGGTGGGCGGCTTGGTCGCGGTGCGGGTGGCGGCCGGCTCACCCTCGGGCGAGGCGGACGGGGCGGGCGAGGAACCGGAATCGGCCGACGCGCTGGGTGCGGCGGTGGCGGGGGAGGAGGCGCCGGGCGCGGCCGCGTTCGTGTCGTCGCCGTTGGCGCAGGCCGAGGTCAGCAGCAGCCCGGACAGGACGGCGGCGGCGGGCACGAGCCGGGAAACGTTACGCACGAGAATCTCCTCAGGTGGGGGGTGCCTTGCTGAGGAGAAGCTTTCCCGACCCAGCGGCTCGCGAGCCGGGGCCGGCGGGTTCGTGGCATCAACGGGGGAGATCGTCGCCGGGCGCGGCAGCGGGCCTCACCCGGCGACGAACCGCAGGTCAGGGCTTGCGGCCGACCGCGCCGTAGGCCTCGATGGGCTCGATGCCGTCGCCGTCGGGACGCCACTCGCTGATCTGGGTGAGGCCGGGCTCGACCAGGTCGAGGCCCTCGAAGACGGTGGCCAGCTCGTCGGGGCTGCGCAGGATGTACGGCACGCCGCCGGCCTGGGCCAGTCGCTCCGCGCCCTCGACGACCGCCGGGGACGTGTCGGTGCCGTCCCAGAAGACCAGATAGCTGCCGGAGGGGACGCGAGCCATGACGGTGTCGACGATCGAGCGGATCACGGCCAGGTCGGGCTCGTAGCCCATCACGCCCATGAACATGACCGCGATCGGCTGGCTGAAGTCGAGCGCCTCCTCCGCCCCGACCAGGATCTTCTCGGGGTCGTGGTAGTCGGCGTGGACGTAGGTCGTCGTGCCCTCGGCCGTCGTGCCGACCAGCAGCGCCCGCGCGTAAGCCAGCACCATCGGGTCGTTGTCGACGTAGACGATCTTGGCGTCCGGGGCGATGCTCTGAGCCACCTCGTGCGTGTTCTGCATCGTCGGCAGGCCCGTGCCGATGTCGAGGAACTGACGCACGCCCAGCTCGGCGGTCAGCGCGCGGACGACCCGGATCAGGAACTTGCGCGACTGGCGCGCCATCACCACGATCTCGGGATAGACCTGGGCCACGGCGTCGCCGGCGGCACGGTCGGCGGCGAAGTTGTCCTTGCCACCCATCCAGTAGTTCCACATGCGCGCCGCGTGGGGCACGTCGGGCTGCAACTCGGCGGGGGCCTCGTGGTCCGTCATGGGGAAGTTTCTATCGGCCCGCCATCCGTTGCGCAAGCGCCCATTGTGGATCTTCAGGAAGCGTCCAGGTCGGCGATGACGCTCTTCAATATGTCGGGGGTGCGGGCGGGTGGCGCGGCCTCGATGATGAGCCGCCCGAAGGCCGCCGCGTAGTCGTCCACATCCTCGCGTTTGTCGAGGTAGAGCGCGCTGGTGAGATGCTCGATGTAGACGACGTCGTCCAGCTCCTCGTGCGGGAAGCGCAGAATGCTGAACGCGCCCCCGGCCGCCGCGTGCCCGCCGGAGTCGAACGGGATCACCTGGAGCCGGATGTTCGGATTCTCGCAGGCCTCCAGCAGCGCCACGATCTGTTCGCGCAGCACCTCGGTGCCGCCGATGAGCCGCCGCAGCACTGCCTCGTCGAGCACCGCCCAGAACGTCGGCGCGTCGGGCCGCTCCAGGGTCTCCTTGCGGGTCATGCGCAGCTTGGCCAGCCGCTCGACCTCGGTCTCGCCCGGGTTGGTGTGGGCCAGCCGGATGACGGCGCTGGCGTACGCCTCGGTCTGCAGCAGGCCCGGCACGAACTGGATCTCGTACGTGCGGATCAACTCGGCGGCCTGCTCGAGGTCGAGGTAGCTGTGGAACCAGTTCTCCAGCACGTCGCCGTACGTGTGCCACCAGCTGGGCGAGTTGGCCGCCTTGGTCAGCTCGAGCAGGCGCTCGTGCTCCTCGGGGCTCTCGACGCCGTAGAGCAGCAGCAGGTCGGTCACGTCGCGCGCCTTGAAGCCGACGCGGCCCAGCTCCATCCGGCTGATCTTGGATTCGGAGGCACGGATGCGATAGCCGGCGGCCTCACGGCTCACCCCGGCGGCGAGGCGCAATTCGCGCAGGCGGGCGCCCAGCTGGAGCCGACGCACGGTCGACCCGCCGATGTCCCCACGCCCGGTCACGATGATCTGCTTATCAAAGAGCTGGCCAGTCCGCTACGACTTGCGGCCGGCGGCGCAGCACGGGGCATTACCGGAGCCGCCGCGACGGCCAGGGCCGACGGGCACGACTCCGCTTCGACGTGCCCGGCCCCCACGATGCCCGGCAAGATCGTCCTCTGTCACGCGAACATCCTCACCTCGGTGGACCCCAGCGTCCAGTGTGGATCCTCTACGTTCGACGAACGCGATCATAGCGAGCGCCGGAGACGGACAGTACCGCACCCGGCGTCGCTTCGCGCCTACTCTCCGGCTGATTCTTCCGGCTCAACGGCCGCTGGTGAGCTGCGCCTATTCGTGTGGGAGCAGGTGGCGCCAGGTCGCGGCTACATGATGCATCGGTGACACTCGATAGGCACGCGACCCGATTTCCAGTTTTTCCCGTACGGCCTGAGCCCGCGCGCCCCGCAGCCGGAGCTCACGATCGGCCGGCACGGGGATCCCGGACGGCCACGGACGCGCGCCGACCGGCTCGACATCGAGGCGGGCCGCGGCCAGCAGGACGGCGTTGGGTCGCCACGGTTCACCACCGAGCACCGTGCGGCGCAGCTCCTGCACGTGGGCGGCCAGCTCGCGGACAGCCGGGTCGCGGCCGGTCAGTTCGGCGGCCAGGACTGTGCCGTCGTCGTCGCGCACACGCAAGCGATCCGGCCGCGTGACAAAGCCCGGGCCGGGCGGCGGCAGGGCCGGGAAGCGGCGGCTACGCAGGACGGCCACGGCGTGAGCGCGCAAGGACTCGGCCGCACGGTGGTGCAGCGGCAGGCTCGCGGTGGCGTCGGCGTAAGCGGTGCCGTCCTCGTAGACGGCCAGGGGCGGCGGGGGCAGGACGAGCCCGCCGGGGAAGAAGAAGCCGGTCGGCCGGGCCCACTCGAAGATCGGCCACCGGGCGGCGGCCTGTGCGGTGGCCTCGGAGCCTGCAGCACCTGCGGCCGCGCCGGAGAGGTCGGCCCCTGCGGCGGAGCCGGCCCGTGCGGCGGCGGCCGAGCCGGTAACTGCTGCGGCGGCGGCCGAGCCGGTTACTGCGGCGACGGCGGCCGCCCCGCCGGTGGCCAGAAACGCCCTACGGTCCATGGGATGCCACGTTAACCGGACAAAACCGGCCACCGTGGCCTTCTGGTGAAAACTTCGCCCGCTCCATGCAGCAGAATGGCTCCCGTGCGAGAAGTGGTGGACGGCGTCTTCGAGTTGAGCCTCGGTTTTGTCAACATGCACCTGGTCGTGACCGACGACGGGGTGGTGCTGGTCGACACCGGCCTGCCGCGCAATGCCAAACGGATCGACCGCGCGCTGCACGGCCTGCGCAAACAGATCGGGGACGTGACCGCCGTCCTGCTCACCCACCACCACTTCGACCACGTCGGCAACGTCGCCGACGTGCGCCGCCGCTCCGGCGCACGGGTGTTCGCGCACGCCGCCGACGCCCCCGTCATCACCGGCGGGATCACCGGCCCCGAACCCCAAGGCCTGGCCAAACTGGCCACCCGGCTGATCGGGCGGGCCGAGCCGACCAAACTCGACCAGCTCCTCACGGGCGAGGAGTCGGAGCCGCTCCCCGGTTTCACGGCCCTGCACACACCCGGCCACACCCGAGGCCACGTGTCCTACGTGCTCGACCGCTCCGGCGGCATCCTCTTCGCGGGCGACACGGCCTCCGGCACCCGCGACGGCCAGGTCACGCTGGGCCCGACCCAGGTCTCCGCCGACCCCGCCGAACAGGGCCGCAGCCTGGCCAAACTGGCCACGTACGAGTTCGACCACGCCGTCTTCGGCCACGGCAAGGCCGTCACGGGCGGCGCCGTGGAACGTTTCCGGGAGTACGCCGGTCGCCAGGCCTGAAAGCCAAGTTTCCCCCGTCTTCGTGGGCCGTTCCCGAGCGTCGCCGTCCTTGTCAGCCGTTTCCGAGTGTCGCCGTCCTTGTCGGCCGTTTCCGAGTGTCGCCGTCCTTGTCGGCCGTTTCCTAGCGTCGCCGTCTTTGTGGGCCGTTCCCTGAAGCGCGGGCGGCTGTCAGGCCTGGGCCGGGACGGGCGGGTCGGGCGTCAGCACGTGGCGCCGGCGGGACGGGAGCAGGGTTGTCGGGTGGGTCATGCTCCAGGCCGCGCCCCGGCAGATCAACTCCTTCACGCGCGCGGCCGGGGCGCCGACGATCGCTGACGGCTTGGGCCGGTCGTCCGGGGTCACCCACTGCACGATGCCGTCGTGGCGGCCCAGGCTGATGCATTGCGCGTTGTAGCGGATCCGGTTGGACGGGACGTCCCGGCCGGTCAGGCGGGCGGCGATGACATCGGCCGCGTGGTAGGCCGACGGGATGCCCGAGGCGCACGACATGCGCAACGGGGAACCGCTCGCGCCGTGGGCGTAGGCGGCGTCGCCGATCGCGTAGACGTCGGGGTGCGAGACCGACCGCATGGTGTCGTCGACGACGATCTGCCCGGTCGGCGTGACCTCCAGCCCGGTTGCGGCGGCGAGCGGGTGCACGGTGAAGCCCGCGGCCCAGACCGTCACGTCGGCCGGGATCGTGCGGCCGCCGGAGGTGACTGCGCGGTCCGCCTCGACGGCCGCGATCTCGGTCTGCTCCTCCAAGGCGACGCCGAGCCGGTTGAAGGTCGCGCGGAGGTGCCGCTGGGCCTTCTCGCTCAGCCAGCCGCCCAGGGTGCCGCGTACGGCCAGCGTGACCCCGAGATCGGGCCGCGCCTCGGCGATCTCGGCGGCGGCCTCGATGCTGGTCAAGCCGCCACCGACCAGCAGCACGGTGCCGCCCGCGGCAAGGCTGCGCAGCCGGCTGCGCAGCCGCCGCGCCGACCCGGCACCGCCCACGTCGTAAGCATGCTCGGCGACGCCCGCGACGCCCGCGACGCCCGCGACGCCCGCGACGCCCGCGCCCGCGACGCTCGCGCCCGCGACGCCGGGCAGAGCGGGGGCGCTGAGGGCGCCGCTCGTGGACGTTGTGCTGCCGAGTGCGTAGACCAGCGTGTCGTAGGGGAGTACGCCGCTGTCGAGGTCGACGGTGCGGGCTTCGATGTCGATGGCGGTGACCCGGCCGATCCGCACCCGTACGCCGGTGCCGGCGAAGACTGCGGTCAAGGGGCGGGGTTTCAGGTCCTGGCCTGCCGCGACCTGGTGCAGGCGGATCCGCTCGACGAATTCGGCGTCGGCGTTGACCAGGGTGATCTCGGTGTCGGCGGGGTGCAGCCGCCGGGCCAGGCGGCCGGCCGCGTTGGCGCCGGCGTATCCGGCGCCGAGGACGACGATCTGGTGCTTCATGGTTTCGCTCACTTCCTGTCCGGCTCGTGTGCTTCCTGAACCGGACAGCGAAGGAAAACCTGACAGCCTGGTGCGTGACCTGGATCACCAAGGGACGGTGAGCGGCTCCCCGTGTTCGGTGGCCGCCCATTCCTGGCGTGCGCGGTTCAGCTTGGCCGGATTGACCATGGCGTGCACGGCCGCGATGCCGTCGGTGGTCACGTCGAGCGTGATGACGCCGGCCAGCCGCTCGCCCACCGTCACGACCAGCGCGGGCGCGCCGTTGGCGACCGCGGCGAACAGTTGCGGCCGGCCGCCGATCTGTTCCCACCGGGCCTCGCCGGATGTGAACAGCCCGCGCAGGAAACGGGCCACCCGCACCTTCCCGGTGACCGGCTCCGGCAGCGAGAACACGACGCCGCCACCGTCGCCGAAGCTGATCGCGTCGTCGCTCAGCAAGCGCACCAGATCGTCGGTGCGGCCGCTGAGTGTCGCGGCCAGGAACTCCTCGACGACCTTGCGGGCCGCGGGCGCGTCGACCGGGGCCCGGCGCCGGTCGGGGGCCGCCAGGTGCTGCTTGGCCCGCCGATAGATCTGCTGGCAGTTGGTCTCGGAGAGGTCGAGCAGGCCGGCGATCTCGGCGTGCGAGTAGCCGAACGCCTCGCGCAGCACGAACACGACCCGTTCGTTGGCCGCGAGCCGTTCCATCAGCGTGAGCATCGCGATCGTGACCGATTCCCGCTGCTCGGCGGTTTCGGACGGGCCGAGCATGTCGTCCCCGGCCAGCACCGGCTCGGGCAGCCATTGACCCACGTAGGTCTCGCGGCGGGCCCGGGCCGAGCCGAGCCGGTTGAGGCAGAGGTTGGTCGGCACCTTGGTCAGCCAGGCCGCGGGCGTCTCGATCATTTCCCGGTCGGCCGCCTGCCAGCGCAGGAACGTCTCCTGCACCATGTCTTCGGCGTCGTTGGCCGAGCCCAGCAGGCGGTAGGCGATGGCTTCGAGACGGCCCCGGGCGGCCTCGAACACCTCGAGTTCGCGCGCGTCGACCGGCATGCCGGGCATTCAACCAGGGGAGCTCGCGCCGGCCTAGACGAGGTGCTGGATGCCCAGGGTGAACGCGGGGCGGCGGCCGTCGCGCAGGGTCAGCAGTTCGCGGATCTCGGGCCGGGGCATCTCGGCGGCGCCGCCGGTGGAGATCGGGCGGGTGTGGCGCGGCTCGCTGCGGCCTCCACTGCCGCCGCGGCCGGGATAGACGTAGAGGCCGTGCGCCGTGTCGGGCACCGCGTCGAGCGCCGCCGTGACCACGGGCAGGGCCCGGTAGGCCGACCAGGCCTCGTCGGTGTGGAAGGCGATCTCGAAGAGCACGCCCCACTGATGGACCGTCCACTCCCAGCGATACGCACCGTTGGTGACGGCCGCCTCGACCAGGTTGTTGCCGAGCGACTCGCGCCAAGCGCGCGCAGTGCCGTGGGGCCCGTCCAGCACCTCGATCGACCACCAGCGCAACTCCATGGGTCGACTGTAGAACCGCGGGACAGCCCGCAGGTGCGGATGCCGAAATCTGGCACATCCGACCGGAAGTGATCAGCAAAGAAGCCGGAAGCGATCAGCAAAAGAACTCCGAAGCGATCAGAATGAGTCCCGGCGGCGACCGGGAGCGGTCGGCAATGAATAGTGGAAGAGATCAGCAATAAAGTCAGATCAATAGTCCCCGAATCGGTGAAGCCGATTTCTTCCGGGCTCGGCCGAACGGATGGTTGCCCGGCGTCTGTCGCGTTCCTAGGTTGAGTTTGCTGATAACGCATCGGCGATTTCGATCTAGCGCATCTGTCGAGGGGGACAGGATGACATTCATGCATGCGCTGAGAACGGCCGCGGCCGTGGGGACGGGCGCGTTCATGGTGGTCGCGAGTGCTCCGGCGTACGCCGGTGGCGGCCACTCCGGCCAGGTGCCGATCAGGACGATCACGACGCAGCTCGACGGGCCGCTGGGCCTCGACGTGCTCTCGCCGCACGTCGCGCTGGTCGCGGAGTCGGAGAGCGGCGAAGTCACGGCGGTCAATCTCCGTACGGGTGCCCGCACCGCACTGATCGCGAAAGTGCCGGGTGTGGCGGGCGTCGCCGCGTACGGCGGAAAGATTTTTGCCGTGCTCGGCGGGCCCAACCCGGACGGGCCGCCGGCGCCGCCCTCGAAATACCCGCCGGCCTCGGTGCTGGTGGCGGATCGGAATGGTAAGAACGTTCGCGTTCTGGCCAATCTGCTGAAATACGAGTTGAAGCGCAATCCGGACGGTCAGCGGCAGTTCGACAAGAACGGAAAGCCGTACGACGCGCTGTCCAATCCGTTCAGCCTGACCGCCACCCGGTGGGGTCTGCTGGTGGCCGACGGCGGGGGCAACGACGTGCTGCGGGTCGATCCGTGGACCGGCAGGGTGTCGACGTTCTTCGTGCCGCCGAACCCGCGGACCAAGGAGTGCCTGGCCCCGGGCGCGCAGGCCAATCCGGGCACGAAGGGGTGCGACTCGGTGCCGACGGGGGTCGCGGTGCACGGGCGGCACGTGTACGTGTCGACGCTCGGCGCCGAGAAGCCGGGCGCGTCGGTGATCTACAAGCTCGACGGGCGTACGGGCAAGGTTCTTCGCAAGTACGGCGGGTTCACCTCGCTCACCGGTGTCGCGGTCGGCCCGCGGGGCACGCTCTTCGCCTCCGAGGTGCTGTTCGGGGCGCCCGCCGGCCCGCCGCCCGCCGGTTTCGACCCGTCCCAGGTGGGCCGGCTGACCCGCATCGACGGTCATCGGGTCACGCACGCCGCGGTCGCGACACCGACCGGGATCGAGTTCGCCGGGGGCAGGCTCTACTCCACGTCGGGCAGCATCGCCGGGATCTTCGGCGTCAAGCACGGCGGGCGGCTGGTCGAGGTGCGTCAGTCGGCGTTCCGCTAGGGACGACGCGCGCCGCCGGGGTGAGCCACTGGTCACCCCGGCGGCCCGTGCACGTCCGCGCAGTTCAGGCCTTTTGTACGATCGGATGCCTCGTCTGAAACGGATCACTCAGGGGGCGTCACCGTCGTGCAGCCGTATCGCATCTTCCGCATCACGGCCGTGGCCGAGGCGTTCTCCTGGGCGGGCCTGCTCGTCGGCATGTATCTCAAGCGCGTCGCCGAGGTCACCGACATGGGGGTGTGGCTGTTCGGCCGGCTGCACGGGGCGCTGTTCGTGGCCTACATCGTGGCCGCGCTGTGGGTGGCGCGGACCGAGCGGTGGTCGCTGCTGCGCACGCTGGTCGGGCTGGCCGCCTCGATCCCGCCGTTCACGTCGCTGATCTTCGAGCGCTGGGTGGCGCGCCGGCGACCGGCCGAGCGGGCCGCTGAGCCGTCGGCGGCCAATTGAAGCTCAGCTGTCGGCGGCCAATTGAAGCCGAGCCGCCGGCTGCCAGCTGGGGCGGCCGGCCGGGGCGGAGCCGTCGACTGCTTACGGGACCTGATGGCCTGACGCCGCGGGGATGGTGAGTTGCACTTCCCGGCGCTTCTTGGGCGGCTACGGCGTGGGCCCCTCGGGAATGGGTCCGGCCCCGTGGCGTCGTACATTTCCGGAATTGGATTTTTTGTCCTTCTCGGGCCGATCGGCGATCCGCGCCTCCGCCGTTCGGGTGAACCCGCGACCATCATTTCAGCGTCAGATTAAACGTCTTGTCGCGGCCCCCGCCCGACGGGGATTGTCTTTGCGCCGGGTCGGCCACGAGCCGGGTCGACGGGAGCCGGTCCTTGTCGGATATGCCGTTATCGGGGGTGCATATCCGGACCGCTCGAATCGTGGACGCTGCTCGTGGCGACGCCCGCCCATCCGTACGGCAAATCAGGCCGTACGGCTCTTTGTCGTAATCTGATGGTTCCGGCCTCGCGCCCGCCGGATAGACTCCCCGCCGTGAATGCTTGCTAGATGGCAACTTGGGGGCCGACGTGTTGCGCATCCACTTCACGCCGGAGGACGTCGGCCGGGTGCGGATCGCGGGCGAACCCGATCCGATGTGGGAGACCATCTTCAGCGTGTGGCGCCTGCGCCGCCCCGGTCCCGAGCTGATCTACGGCCGCTGGCGCGGGCACGCGATCAAGGCGAGCCGCCGCGACGACCTCGAGCTGCTCCTGCCGCTGGTGCGCGGCGCGTACTACCCCGATTTCCTCACGCCGGCCGAGGGCTCGGCCGGTCTGCAGGCGGCCATCGAGGCGATCAAGTCGACGCCCGCCACCCGCCTCCGCGACGAGCTGGAGGAACTGGTCCGGCACGCCGGCCCCAAGCCGTCGTGGATGGGTCAGCTGGCCGCGGGCGACACCGAGATCCTGGAACGGCTGGCCGGCGCGCTGCGGTCGCAGTACGAGAGCGCGATCTCCCCGTTCTGGGGCGAGGCGCGGGCCCACGTCGAGGCCGAGCGGTCACGGCGGGCGCGGGTGCTGCTCGACCAGGGCGCCGAGGGCCTGCTCGACAGTTTCCGCCCGATGATGCGCTGGGAGCCGCCGGTGCTCGAGGTGGACACGCCGTTCGACCAGACGTTGCAGCTCGACGGCCGGGGCCTGCTGCTGGTGCCGTCGTACCTGTCCTGGGGCACACCGGACACGCTGCGCGACACGACGCTGCCGCCGGTGCTGGTCTATCCGATCGAGCACGACCTGACGCTGCGGCCGGGGCTGCGTCCGGCCGACGGCGCGTCGCTGGCCGCCCTGATCGGCCGCACCCGTACGGCCTTGCTGGAGTCGCTGGGCGACGGGCGCACCACCTCGGAGCTGGCCCGCCGGGTCGGGGTGAGCGCGGCGTCGGTCAGCCAGCACACCGCTGTGCTGCGGGAAGCCCAGCTGATCCAGACCAGCCGGGCCGGCAAGGCGGTCGTGCACACCTTGACGCCGCTCGGAAAGGCCCTCTTGGGGGAGCTGCCCGCCCGTCCCTGATGACGTGCTCGCCATCGCGTTCGGCGGGCCGTGGGCCTGGGCTGAGCCGCGGGGTGATCCGCTGTGCCACAGTCGAGTCGTGTTCGAGACGACTGTCGAAGCGGCGGACGGGCGGGTCACTGTCGTGGCGCGCGACGGCGAGAGTTCCAGCGTGACCATTGTCGAGCGCCGGGCCGGGGCGGAGGCGGCGGGCTGGGTGCCGATCGGCACCCGGTCGGCCGCCGACCTGATCATGACCGTCGACGGCGCGACGGCGGCGCTGACTCCCGGGCCGGGCGGGCTCACCCGCGGCTCGTACCGGGTCACCGCGACCGTCGCGGGCGTGGTCTACGAGCTCAAGCCGTCCAGTGAGGACGACAGCCGGCTGTTCCGCGGCGGGCGCCGGATCGGCGAGTTCCGCCGCAAGGACGACGCCGAGGTCAAGGTGTGGTGGGAGGACGGGGCCGCAGCCGACGTGCGGGACGCCTCGGTGGGGTTCGCGCTGGCCGCCGCCTTCGGCACGGGGAAGATGCGTTTCCTGACGGCGCTGCTGGAGGGCGGCTCCGAGGGCGTCGGCCAGTCACCGGTCATCGGGCCCTGAGGCCAGGGCCGTCGCCCAGGCCGCCAGGTCGACGCGGGGGAGCAGCCGGCCGTCGGGGTCGGCGCCGATCTGCACCAGCGGGCTCTCGTCGAGCCGCCCGGGCGCGGTGGGGCCGGGGTCGTCCTGCTGCCACACCGAGTCCTCGATCGCGCCCAGCCCGTCCACGACGTAGCCGACGTGGTTGCCCTCGTGCTCCACGAGCAGCACCCGGCTCGTGGCCGGGTCGATCGCGGGCGCGCGGCCGACCAGCCGGTTGAGGCAGAACAGCGAGACCACGCTGCTCCGGTGGGTGAAGAGCCCGAGCAGGCCGTCGCCCCCGCCGGTCAGCGGCGACACGTCGGGCGGGTAGGCCAGGATCTCGGCGATCTGGGTCAGCGGGGTGGCCACCTCCCCGCCGGCCCGGTAGGTCAGAAACCGCTCGACGGCGGTGTGCCCGCCCTCGGGCCGGTCGGCGACGGTCTCGGCCCGCGCGGTGTTGAGCCGGCCGAGCGCGCTCAGCGTCTCGTCGCCGGACAGGGCGGCCGGGTCCACCACGAGGTGCTGCCCGTGGCCGGGGATCAGGGTGGCCCCGCCGAACCGGTGCGCGTTGGGCACGCCGAGCGCGGGCAGCGGGTGGATCTGCCCCGGATCCAGCGTCACGATCTCGACGACCTCGGAGACCTGCAGCGCGACGAGCCCGCCGGGATAGCTCCAGAGCAGTCCCTGGGCCCCGTCGGCCGGGCCCAGCCCCAGGCTCTGGGCGAGGTCGACGACGGGCACCCAGTCGTTCATGTACGCCGTCACGCCGCGGCACAGCCCGCCCGTGAGCGGCGAGTCGGTGACCTCCAGCCGGGGCAGCACCGTGTGAACGTCGGTCAGGCTGACCGCGAGCCGGAAGTCGCCGCAGCGCACGAGCATCATCGGGATGCCCGCGCCGGGCGGCGGGCCGGTGTCGTGGCTGCTCACCTCGGCCGGGTCGAGCACCGAGGGCACCCCGGGCAGGCTCAGGATCGCGTCGGCGTCCAGGATGCTGATCACCGCCTGCGTCTCCGGATGCCCGAAGGTGTGCGAGAGGACCAGGTCGTTCCCGGCGTCGCGGGTGTCGTGCCGCTGGTCGTCCGGCACGGTGGCGATGCCGTCGATCCGGTCGGCCACCACCCCCAGCATCCGCCCGCCGGAACTGATGATCACGATGACCGGGGCCGCCCGCTCGCGTTCCTCCCCTTCGAGGTGCTCGGCCAGGTCGAGCACCGGGATGACCACGTCGCGCAGGTTGACGGCGCCGCGCAGCCCCCGGGCGTGGGCCGGGATGGGCGCCAGTTCGCGCGGGCACGGGATCACCTCACGCAGTACGGTCAGCGGCAGCGCCACGGCCGCGCCGCCCAGGCGCAGGAGCCCGTACGTGGTGCGTGCGATCACGGCGGGCAGGCGCCCGCGAGCTGGCCCAGCAGCGCGGTGACCTCGTGCGAGGCGTCCTGCTGGGCGGTGGTGGAGGCGGCGATGCGGCTGATCGCGGCGTCGGTCTGCCGGGCGCTGTCCTGGATCCGGGCGAGCGCGCCGCCGGCCCGGTCGGACACGTCGGCGCCCTCGTCGACGCGCAGGGCCGACTCGCTGATCAGCTTGGCGATCTGGCGGGCCGCGTCGCCCGAGCGTTCGGCCAGCTTGCGCACCTCACCCGCGACGACCGCGAAGCCGACGCCGTGCTCGCCGGCCCGCGCCGCCTCGATGGAGGCGTTGAAGGCGAGCAGGTTGGTCTGGCCGGCGATCTCGCCCATCACCGACACGATGTCGCCGATCTCGCGGGTGGAGGCTTGGATGAGCTTGATGGCCTCGATCGAGCGGTGCAGTTCGGCCGCGCCCTGCTCGGCGTCGCCGGCGGTGCGGCGGGCCAGTTCGAGGGCCTGCCCGCTGGTGCGGGCGATCTCGGTGGTGGCCCCGGCCAGGGCGCTCACGGTGCCGGTCATCTCCGTCGTCTTGGCCTGGACGAGCTGTTCCATCCGGACCTGGGCGGTGATCTCGTTGGCGTACTTGATCACCTTGAACGGCTTGCCGTTGAGGTCGAAGAGCGGGTTGTACGTGGCCTGGATCCACATCTCCCGCTGATACTTGCCGAGGCGCTGGTAGCGGCCGGAGGAGAACTCGCCTTTGTTGAGGTTGAGCCAGAAGTCGCGGTACTCGGGGCTGACGACGTACTCCGGCGGGCAGAACATGCTGTGGTGCTGGCCCACCACCTCGCGCAGGGAGTAGCCCGAGATACGCAGGAAGTTCTCGTTGGCGTGCAGCACGATGCCGTCGAGGTCGAACTCGATGACGGCCTGCGAGCGGTCGACCGCGTTGACCTTCGACTCGAACTCGGCGCTGTGCAGCTTGGGTGCGGTGATGTCGGTGGCGAACTTGACGACCTTCACGACCCGGCCGTCGGCGTCGAGGATCGGGTTGTACGTGGCCTGGATCCAGAGCTCACGTCCGAGCGCGCCGACCCGTTTGTACTCGCCGCTCTGGAACTCGCCGGCACCGAGCCGTTCCCAGAAGCTCACGTACTCCGCCGACTGGGCGTGCTCGGGTTCGACGAACATCCGGTGGTGCCTGCCCAGCACCTGGTCGAGCCGGTAACCCATGAGCTCCAGGAACGTACGGTTGGCCGACAGCAGCTCGCCCTTGACGGTGAACTCCACGACGGCCTGGGAGCGGTCGATGGCGGCGAGCTTGCCCTCGAAGTCGAGGTTGCGCTGCTTCTGCGGGGTGATGTCGTGGGCGAACTTGACCACCTTGACGGGCTTGCCGTCCATGTCGAGCACGGGGTTGTAGGTGGCCTGGATCCACACCTCGGCGCCGGTCTTGCTGAGTCGCTTGTACTCGCCCGACTGGAACTCGCCGCGGCTCAGGTCGCGCCAGAACTCCCGGTAGTCCTCGGTGGCCGTGTACGCGGGGGCGCAGAACATCCGGTGGTGTTTGCCGATCACCTCGTCGCGCTCGTAACCCATCGCGGCCAGGAAGTTGTCGTTGGCGGTGAGCACGTTGCCGCGCAGGTCGAACTCGATCACGGCCTGCGAGCGGTCCACCGCGGCCACCTTGCTCTCGAACTCGGCGTTGCGCAGCTTGGCCGCGGTGATGTCGGTGGCGAACTTGACCACCTTCACCGGCCTGCCGTCGAGGTCGAGGATCGGGTTGTAGGTAGCCTGGATCCACACCTCGCGGCCGCCCTTGCCGAGCCGGCGGTACTCGCCGCCCTCGTACTCGCCGCGGGCCAGCTTGGCCCAGAACGCGCGGTACTCGGCCGAGCCGGCGAACTCGGCGTCGACGAACATCCGGTGGTGGTGCCCGACGACTTCGTGCTCCTGATAACCCAGGGCGCGCAGGAAGTTCTCGTTGGCGGCCAGGATCGTGCCCTGCAGGTCGAACTCGATGACGGCCTGCGCGCGGTCGATGGCGTCGATCCAGCCGACCGCCTCGGCCGAGGCCCGGCGCTCGGCGGTGACGTCCCGCAGGGCGACGACCAGAAGACCTCTTCCCTGCGTACGGGCGGTGGCCCGCCACTGGGCGGTGTTGCCCTCGGCGTCGGGGGAAGTGAACTCCACGACGACGTGCTCGTCGGCGGCCCGGCGCAGTTCGGCCAGCACCGGGGCATCGCGGGCGAACCCGGCGGCCCACTCGGCCGGCGGGCCGGACGTGGCGGTGATCAGCGTGCCGTCGGCGGCCTCGATGACCAGGCCGGTGGTGTCGGCCGTCACCAGGGTGTGGAACGCGCTCGCGAAGCGGGGTTCGGCGAGGAGATCGGTCATCTGGGCTCCCGTACGGGCCGGCATCCGTTCGATGCCTCCGATAGCCCTGTCGGCCGTCCGGGCGCTTTGCTGAACCGCTCAACAATCCGAGTTTTCCCAGGCCACAACGCGGTGAGGCGGATCACGACCGGATCCGGGCCGTACTGGCTAACCTTGCCGGAGCGCCGCCGGTCAGGGCCGTTCGCGGTGACGGTCGTTACAGCGGTTGGAGCTGAGCGCCGCCACAGGCTAGCGTGTCGATGTCTTTAAACCTATGGGCTTTGTGGGTTTTCGAGATCGTCGACTGTCAAGGTGCGGTGTGATTGAGATCAAGGGGCTCCGGAAGACGTACCGGGCCAAGGGGCGGCGCGACCGGGAGGTCGTCGCGGTCGACGGTGTCGATCTCACCGTCGGCGAGGGCGACGTCTACGGCGTGCTGGGCCGCAGCGGCGCGGGCAAGAGCACGCTGCTGCGCTGCGTCAACATGCTGGAGCGCCCCGACGCCGGCACGGTCTCGGTGGGCGGGGTCGAGCTGACCGCGCTCAACCGGCGGGGGCTGCGCCAGGCCCGGCACGGCATCGGCATGATCCACCAGCATTTCGCGCTGCTGTCCTCCCGTACGGTGGCCGGGAACGTGGCCTTTGCCCTGGAGGTCACGGGCGTGCCCCGCGCCGAGCGCCGCACCCGGGTCGCCGAGTTGCTCGACCTCGTCGGGCTCAGCGAGCGCGCCGACGCGTACCCGAGCCAGCTCTCCGGCGGTCAGAAGCAGCGCGTCGGCATCGCCCGCGCGCTCGCCGCCCGGCCCAAAGTGCTGCTCTCCGACGAGGCCACCTCGGCGCTCGACCCCGAGACGACCGAGTCGATCCTGCGCCTGCTGCTCGACCTCAACCGCCGCCTGGGCCTCACGATTCTGCTCATCACCCACGAGATGACAGTGGTCAAGCGGATCTGCCAGTCGGCCGCCGTGATGCGCGACGGGGTGTTCGTCGAGTCCGGCGCGGTCACCGACCTGCTGCACCGGCCCGACTCCGAGCTCGCCCGCGACCTGTTCCCGCTCGATCCGTTCACCGAGCTTCCCGGCCGGACCGTGGTCGACGTGTCGGTCAGCGGTGCGGACGCCGACATCCCGTTGCTCACCGAGGTCGCCCGCACCCTCGATGTCGACGTGCACGTGCTCAGCGGCTCCGTCGAGACCCTGGCCGCGGGCCGGGCCGGCCGGTGGCGCCTCGCGGTGCCCGGCGACGGGGCCGCGGTCATCCACCACCTGCGCTCGCGGGGCGCGGTCGTCGCAGTCGCGGAGGCGTCGTCGTGACCTGGTCCGAACTGTCCGACCTGCTGATCGTCGGCCTGCAGGAGACGGCCTGGATGGTCGGCGTCTCCACCGTGCTCACCGCGATCGGCGGACTGCTGCTCGGCGTGCTGCTGGTGCTGACCGCGCCCGGCGGCCTGCTGGCCGCCCCGGTCGTCTCGTCGGTGCTCGGCTTCGTCGTCAACGTGGCCCGCTCGCTGCCGTTCATCATCCTGCTGGTCGCGGTCATCCCGTTCACCCGGGCCGTGGTCGGCACGACGATCGGCACCGACGCCGCGATCGTCCCGCTGACCATCGGGGCCATCCCGTTCTTCGCCCGCATCGTCGAGGCGGCCCTGCGCGAGGTGCCGCCCGACGTGGTCGCCGCGGCCACCGCCATGGGCGCCACCCGCACCCAGATCGTCGGCAAGGTGCTGCTCCGCGAGGCCCGGCCCGGCCTGGTGGCGGGCCTGACCATCACCGTGATCGCGCTGGTCGGCTATTCGGCCATGGCCGGGGTGGTCGGCGGCGGGGGCCTCGGCGATCTGGCCATCCGGTACGGCTACCAGCGGTTCGAGACCGAGGTCATGGTGGCCACCGTCGTGGTCCTCGTGGTCTTCGTGCAACTGATCCAGATGGCGGGCGACGTCCTCGTCCGCCGGCTCTCCCACAAATAAGAAAGGTCGACCATGCGCCGCTCACTCGCCGCAGTCGTCACGTCCGCCGCTCTCCTGCTGGGACTCGCGGCGTGCGGAGGCAATGACAGCGAGGCCGCATCCTCCAGCGACACGCTGAAGGTCGGGGTCAGCCCCGTGCCGCACGGTGAAATCCTCAAGTACGTCGCCGACAACCTGGCCGCCAAGGAGGGCCTGAAGCTGGAGATCGTCGAGTTCAACGACTACATCCAGCCCAACGTGGCCCTGCAGGAGAAGCAGCTCGACGCCAACTACTTCCAGCACATCCCCTACCTGGAGGAGGAGGTCGCGTCCAAGGGCTACAAGTTCACCGCGCTCAAGCCGGTGCACATCGAGCCGCTCGGCGTGTACTCCAAGACGGTCAAGAGCCTGAACGACGTACCGGCCGGGGGTGTCGTCGGCATCCCGAACGACCCGTCCAACTCGGGCCGCGCGCTCAACCTGCTCGCCGCCAACGGGCTGCTCACGCTGAAGGACGGCGTCGGCGTCAAGGCCACCGAGAAGGACATCACCGGCAACCCGAAGAACCTGACGTTCAAGGCGCTGGAGGCGGCCCAGCTGCCCCGCAGCCTGGAGGACACGGCGGTCTCGGTGATCAACGGCAACTACGCGATCGAGACCGGGCTCAAGCCCGCCACCGACTCGCTGGCCCTGGAGAAGGGCGAGAACAACCCGTACGCGAACCTGGTGGTGGTCCGCACGGGCGAGGAGGGCGACGAGCGGGTCGTCAAGCTGGAGAAGCTGCTGCACTCGCCCGAGGTCAAAAAGTTCATCGAGGACAAGTACCAGGGTTCGGTGCTCCCCGCGTTCTGATCGTCAGGGGTGCGCCCGGCAACGTGGTCGGCAGGCCCGGACCCTGACCGGCCTGGGCCACGCCACCTACGACCCGGGCGACGCGGACGCCGCCCGGTCCTCCGCCGAGCGGGACCGTGCGGTGTGCCGCGAACACGGCATCCCCGTGCTCACGGACCAGCGTGGCCGGGCCCGGGCAACCGAGTCGTCACCACGACGATCCGCGGCGCGGCTGCACCGGTGTTCACGAGGGTGTGGGGGCCGCTTCGGCGGTGGTGTAGCGGTGGCTCAGCCGGCGGTAGGGGCGGCTGCGCAGGGCGACGGCGGTGGCGATGAGCCCCAGCACCCCGGTGATCATGAAGACCAGGGCCAGGCCGCGGGCGGCGCCGGTGCCGAACCAGGAGCCGATGAGCCGTGCGCCGGCCCCGTCGGTCATGAACGGGATGAACACGAACTGGGCCACCGGCGAGATCAGGAACGCGGTGAGCGGTGACGCGGCCTGCTCGACGCTCTGGGCGAAACCGAAGACCCGGCCCTGACGCTCGTACGGGACCACTCGCTGCAGGATCGTCTGCTCGGCGGCCTCGGCGTAGGGGACCACGAGCATGTATGCGTACAGGCCGACGGCGAGCCAGATGATCGATTCGCGCAGCGGGAAAAGCAGCGTGACGGTCCAGCACACGACATTGATCATGAGCAGCAGCCAGACCGGGTTCTTGCCCAGGCCCGTACGGGCGACGAGCAGGCCGCCGACGATGAAGCCGGTGCTGAGCGCGCCCCACAGCAGGCCCCAGCCCTGCACCGACATCATCGAGAGCCCGTACGCGTCGAGCAGCGCCATGAAAACGCCGCCGAGCAGGTTGTTGAACGCCGAGAAGATGATCAGGGCGGTCAGGCCGGGCACGCCGGCGATGACCTTGATCGTGCCCCGCAGATCGATCTTGCTGGTCGTGTCGTCCGGCTCGCCGGCGGCCGCCGCGGCCCCGGCCGGCACCCGCACCGAACCCAGGTGCACGAGCGAGAGCGCCAGCACGACGATGCCCAGCACGAGCACCCAGAACATGCCGCCCAGCGCCACCAGCAAACCGCTGATCACCGAGGTGACCAGGAACGACACCCCCGACGCCGTACCCACCAGCCCGTTCGCCCGGTCGCGGGTGCCCTCCGAGATCAACGCCGTGACCATGGTCGGCAGTGCGATAGTGCGGATGTTGCCCGCGATCACCCCGACCATGAGCAGCACGATCAGCCCCCACAGGGGCACACTGGCCGGATCCCGGAACTCCTCGCGCGGCGTCAGCTGATAGAGCACCAGAGCCAGCGCGTACGTGGTCAGCGAGACACCCGCCGAGACCTGCATCATCAGCTTCTTGGGGTGGTGGTCGACCAGGCTGCCGAACCAGATCCCGGTCAGCGCCGTCATGACTAGGAAGACGCCGGAGATGACACCGGTGGCGAAGACCGAGCGGGTCTCCAGATAGGTGTAGAAGGTGATCGCGAACCAGACGGTGAAGTTCGTGACCGACACCAGCAACGTGTTGACCAGCAGGTGATAGAAGACCCGCACGTGACCCTGGATGACCCCCATGGCCCCGACCTTATGACTTGAAGCACCCTTCAGGTCCACCGCCACCGGGGTGTATGACTGGATGGCCCGGTGAAGGAGGCTGCATGTTCGACCATTTTGTGGTCTCGGTCGTGGTTTGCCCGGTGCTGGTGGCGCTGACCGTGCGCTGGCTGGCCGGCCGCCTGCGCCCCGAGGCGGCCGTCACCGTGCTGGTCGTCTCGATCGTCACCGCCGCCGCGGCCTGCCTGGTCAGCCTGGCCGCCTTCGCGCTCAAGGCCGTGGCCGAACTGCACCCGGTGGCGGTCCGGCTCGGCTTCTCCGACGCGGTGGTGCGGGCCGACACGTCACGCGAACCGTGGGCGCCCGGCCTGTCCGTCGTGCTGCTGCTGGTCGCGGTGGCCGGCCTGACCCGGGTGTGGCGCCGGCACCGCCGGGAGGACGCGGTCGCCGCCGAGTTCCGCGGCCTGCCGGTCGGCACCGACCGGGTCGCGCTCATCGACGACACCCGCGCCGAGGCCTTCGCCGTGCCCGGCACACCCGGCCGTGTGGTGGTCACGACCGGCATGCGCGCCGCGTTGAACGACCAGCAGTACGGCGCGCTGCTCGCCCACGAGCGGGCCCACCTCGATTCCCGGCACCACCAGCTGGTGCTGCTGGCCCGGCTGGCCGCCGCCGTGCATCCCGCGTTCCGGTGGGTGACCCGCCGCATCGAGTTCCTGGTCGAACGGGCCGCCGACGAACGCGCGGCCGAACAGGTCGGCGACCGCCGGGTGGTGGCCACGGCCATCGGCGCCGCGGCGCTGCGCGCGACCCACACCCGGGCCGGCCTTCCGATCACCCCGGCCCGTCAGGACCTGCGCGCCGCGGGCGTCGTCCCCCGTCGCGTGGCCTCGTTGCTGGCGCCCCGCTTCAGCGCCGGGCTGCTGACCCTGGTCGCCGTGCCGGTGTCGGTGGCCGCCGCCTCGGTGATCTGGACCGGCGAGTGCGTGGCCGACCTGGGCGAATTGCTGTACGCGGCCGGCATGCTGCACTGACGCCGGGCGCGGTGCTGGTCGACCGGACGCCCTCGGGTCAGCGGAACAGGTCGAGGTCGACCGCGGCCGCGATGGCTTCCATGCCGGCGTCGTTCGGGTGCAGGCTGTCGCCCGTGTTGTAGCGGCTGTTGTACCGCTGCGGGTCGTTGGGGTCGTGGATCGCCGTGTCCAGGTCGATCACCGCGTCGCAGCCGCTGCCGTCGCCCTTGATGAACTCGTTGACCGCGGCCCGGCCGGCCTCGCCTTGCTCCGACCAGTAGTCGGTCCCCTTGTACGGGGTCAGCGTGGCGCAGAAGATCTTGATGCCGGCGTCGTGGCTGCGCTGGATGAGCTGCTGCAGACCCTGGATGAGCTGCTCGCCGCCGGGCGGGTTGCTGTCGCCGAGGTCGTTGATCGCGGCGTCCGAGAAGACGACCCACTTGACCCCGGTTTGGGCGAGCACGTCGCGATCGAAGCGGTTGACAGCGCTCTGTCCGGCCCCGTCCTTGAGGAGCATGTTGCCGCTGATGCCCGCATTGAGCACGCCGACGTTGCGGTTGGCCGCGATCAGCCGCCGCGCCAGCTGGTCGGGCCAGCGCCGGTTCTCGCCGAAGGTCGAGTCGTAGCCGTCGGTGATCGACGCGCCGAGCGTCACGACCGCGCCCTCGGACTCCGGGTTCTGCACGTCCACGCCGGCCAGGAAAGCGTAGTTGTCGAACGTCTGCGCGCCCGACAGCGTGGCCCGGGTCGCCTGGTTGCCCGCGGCCACGTAGTTGTGCCGATTCGCGAACGCATGCTGTGTCACCGAACCGATCCGCTCGGGAACATACGCGGTGACCGCGATGTCGGCGCCCGCCGGCAGGGCGAACTGAACAGGGTCGCTCACCGCGGTCTGGCCGGCCTCGACCGTCACCGAGTCGTTGCCGTTGAACGTCACCTGCGCGTTGGTGCTCGCGTCGACGGTGTTCGCTTGCAGATGCTGGGCGAGGTGCACGGCGCTGACGGTCAACGGGTCACTGCCGAACTCGTTCGACAACCGAACGCGTACGGTGTCACCGCCGATGCTCGTGCGCAGGATCTGCCGGACCGTCTGCCGCTCGAAACCGCGCCCGCCGTTCTGCACGGCCACCGCCCAGCTGCCCGTCCAAGGCGTCTCCGCGGGGCTCGCCCCGGCGCCGGGTGTCGCGCTGTTCGCGCCGGTCGGGGTCGCCTCGTTGCCGTTCTCGTTGCCGCCGGCGTCCCGCTGCACGTACACGACCACCGCCACAACCAGGACCACGAGGGCCGCCACGACCGAGATCGTCGTCTTCCGGGTCCAGTTCACCGCGCCCACGGTACTGGGTCGGCACATCCCATCCGGCATCGGCTGAGCTGGGAGATTGCTGATAGTGGGCTGGGTCACGAGTCGTTCCCACCATAAGATCAAGAGCTTGATGTCCCGGCGGGGTGGTGGGTGACGACCGTCGCTCCCGCGGGGGCCCGGGCGGGTTCCGCTGGCCGCTGACGCGTCCAGAACGCGCAACCCACCCGGGCGACCTGCGTGAATGGTGACGCTCAAACCCCGTCCGGCTTGACCGCGATCACCGCGCCGTTGGCGCCCGGGGCGTCGAAGGGCACGGTCCGCACCTCGGTGAAGCCGGCGCCGGTCAGCCGCTGCCCGTACTCGGCGTCCGAATAGTTGCGGCCGCCCTCGGTCTCGACCAGCATGTTCAAGCCCATCAAGGCGGCCGGGGCCGGGCCGGTGCGCTCGGCGTTGAGCAGCAGTTCCGAGACGACCACCAGGCCGCCCGGCAGCAGAGCCTCGTACGCCTTGGCCAGCAGCTCCCGGTTCGTCGCCTGGTCCCAATCGTGCAGGATCATGCTGAACAGCACGACATCATGACCGTCCGGCAGATGCGTGTCAGTGAGGAAGTTGCCCGGTCCGTGCGCGGCGCCACGCCGATCCGGTGCCAGGGAAGATACGTACGCTGGTCGCAGTAGGAAACCTGACCGCCGAAATAGTACGGCTTGCCGCGCACGAGAAACTCCTCGGCCAGCGGGCTGTTGCGATAGCCGTCGCCGTCCTTCTCCAGCAAACCCCAGCGACGCGCACGCCGCGAGCAGCAGATCGGCGGGGCGTTCGGGCAGGCCCAGCTCCGCCTCGGCCTGCGCCACGGTCAGCGTACGGCCACTGTGGAGCTTGGTGAACAGGTCGAGCTCGACCGCGGCCGCGAACGTCTTGAAACTCCAGAACCGGTTACGGGACTCATCAGGGGCGTCGGCGTCAACATCCCTCGGTCTTTCCCGGAATCGGTTAGTCTGGCCGACTTCTTTCTTCACGCTCAGACGGAGGTGCGCGATGGGTGACTACCCGCCGCAGGTCACGCAACGGTTCGTCGGCTCGGCCGAGCAGCACCGATCGGCGCTGGTGGGGGAGCGTCCCCGGCGCTGGTCGTCGATCGTGATCGTCGACTACGACCCGGCCTGGGCCGGCCGTTTCGAGGCCGCCCGCGCCGACATCGCCCGGGCGCTCGGCTCGCCGGTGATCGAGCACGTGGGGTCCACTTCGGTACCCGGGCTGGCGGCCAAACCCATCATCGACATCGACGTGCTGCTGGACGACACGGCTGACGAATCGCTCTACGTGCCCGCGCTCACCGCCATCGGCTACCGGCTGGTCCTGCGCGAACCCTGGTGGTCCGGCCACCGCATGCTGCTCGGCGGCGACGAAGACATCAACTTGCACGTGTGGCCGCACGACGCCGCCGAACCGATCAGGCACCGCCTCTTCCGCGACTGGCTCCGCACCCACCCGGACGATCGCGACCTCTACGCCCGCACGAAACGCCGCCTGGCAACGGAAGCCGACGACTACAACATGGCCAAGTGCGACGTCATCGACGAGATCTACACCCGCATCTTCGCCACCCCAGCCTGACCCCCGCTCCGAGCCCCACCACCCGGCCTGACCCACGCTCGCTTCTCCCGCGCCACGGCCCGATCCACGCCCGCGTAGCCCGGGCCGTCGCACGGTTCACGGCCGCGCCACCCGCGCCGTCTACGCCCGCGCCACCCGCATCGCCCACGCCCCGCCGTCTACGTCCGTGCCGCTCGCATCGCCCACGTCCGCGCCGTCCGTGCCGTCTACGCCCGCACCACACATGCCACCGCCGCCCGTGCCACCGACGTCCGCGCCGCCACGCCACCTACGTCCGCGCGACCTACGTCCGCCTCGCCCGCGTCTTACTTACACCCGTGTCCTCGGCGTCACCCCTGATCTATGCCCGCGTCTTCTGCGCCACCACTAGATACACCGTGAAACCGGCGACGACCGGCCCCGCTTCGAGCCTTTGCAACCACCTGTCCCCGTACGCCGGGGCGACGCATCCGTCCGCGATCGCGCGCTCGGTGTTGCGGCGCAACGCCAGGATGCGGTCCGCCGTGCCGAAATCCCGGAACAGCATCGCCACGGCCTCGGCGCTGCGGACCTCGAACCCCGCCGCGATACACAGCCGGACCAGGTCGCGCCCCATGCTCGGATTGCGCACCCGCCCGGCCGTACAGCGAGCGATACCCCGGCTGGTCTCGAGATCCTCGTCGGCGACGGCCAGGGTGTCCCAGTCGGGTTCGGCTGCCGCGAACAGCCCGCCCGCCTTGAGCACCCGTGCAGCCTCGTTGACGGCTTGACCAGGTGAATCAACATGTTGCAGCACCCGATCAACCCTCGCGCGGTCAACACAAGCGTCGGCCAGCGGCAGCGCCGCCAGATCCGCCCGCCGAAGCCGGCCCCCCGGATGCCGCCGCCCGGCCTCGGCCAGCATCGCCGGGTCCCGATCGACCCCGATGACGGCTCCCGCGGATCCGGCCGCCTCGCCGAGCGCCCCGAGATCGGTTCCCGGCCCGCACCCGAGATCCACGACGGTATGGCCTGCCCGGACATCGAGCAGCCGCAGCAGCCGGCCCTTGTAGAGCCGCCCGACATCGGTGGCGGCGGCGTCATCCATGTACGCGATCTGATCGGTCACGCGTCACCCCGCCGCGTTGTGATCCGGCGGGACCTGCTCGCGGGCCTCGCCGCCGATTTGTTCGCGTTCGGTTCCGTCATGCGGCGACCCCATCACGCGTGATCCGGCCGTTGGTGACGAAACTGTGCAGGTTTTGGTCAGACCATCGGCGTGAACCCGGCGCTACCCGGACGATCGCGGGTCTGATCCATCAGTGGGCCACGGTCAAGACCGTCTTGCCGGCTACCTGACCTGTGGCCAGGCGGTGCATGGCCGTGGCGGCTTCGCTGAGCGGATAGGTGCTCTCCAGCGGGGACGCGATGCCGGTGAGTGCGGTCAGGTCGTCCCGGGTGGCTATGACGATCGGGGCCCTGAGTGTCTGCTTCAGGAACGGCGTGACGGCGAATGCGTGCAGGTTGCGTTCGAGGCCGCCGAAGAAGCGGCCGCCGTTCTCGCCGCCGGCTATGGACAGGGTGCCGGTGGGTTTGAGCAGGACGCGCAAGGTGGACAGTGGACGGTTGCCGGCGATGTCGACGATCAGGTCGTACGAACCGGTTAGCGGCTCGCGGGTGTAGTCGATGACACGGTCGGCGCCGAACCGGCGTACGGGATCGGTCTTGGCGGTGCTGCAGACGGCGGTGACATGGTCGCCCTGGGCCTTGGCCAGCAGCACCGTGAAGGAGCCGACGCCGCCGCCCGCCCCGATGACGAGTACCTCGCGCGGTGCGGCTGTGAATTTCGGCGTCACCATGCGCAGGGCGGTTGCCCCCGAGGTGGGGATGGCGGCCGCCTGCTCGAACGACAGGTGCGCGGGTTTGCGGACAAGGCGCGTGGGCTTGGCCGTGGCGTATTCGGCCCAGCTGCTCGACCCTTCACCGAAGACCTCGTCGCCGCGCCGGAAGCCGGTGACCTCGGACCCGACCTCCTCGACGACGCCGGCCAGGTCGAGCCCGGGGGTGCGGTTGCGCGGGCCGCGCAGGCCGAAACCGAGGCGGGCGATCAGCGGCAGGCCGGTCATCGCGTGCCAGGCGCCCCGGTCCACCCCGGCGGCGTGCACCCGTACGAGAACCTGGTTCGGCTTGACCGTGGGCCGGGGGACATCCTCCATGCGCAGGACGTCGGCATCGCCGTACACGTTGTGGACAACGGCCTTCATGCGTTTATGGCTGGGGGTGGTCATGAGGGCTCCTCCGCCGGGTACTGGAAGACGTCGTCGAGACCGACATCGAAGACGTGCGCGATGCGAAAGGCGACCTCGAGCGAGGGGGAGTAGCGGCCCTGCTCGATGGCGATGATCGTCTGGCGGGTCACGCCGATGCGGTCGGCCAGCTCGGCCTGGGTCATCTCGCCCGTGGTGAACCGCAGCGACCGGATCTGATTGACGATGCGGGTCGGCTTCACCACGGGTGGAAGCCCCGGCGGTAGGCGAAGATCTTGGCGGTCGAGCCGAGCACCGCGGAGAGCACGAACGCCAGGTAGATGACGTTGGCGATCCAGAAGTAGCGCGCCTCGAACAGCGCCATCACCATCGCGGCGACCGCCCCGGCGACCACCAGCGACTGCCCGATGTGATCACCGAAGCGGCCGATCTCCCGGTCACGCTGATCGGCCTTCTGACCGCCCCCGAACAAAACGTCCACAGCAATATTGACGACAATCGCGCCGCCAACAGTCCCCAACAAGGCCGGCCCGTACGAGACGTCCACAGCCACAAGCGCGAGATAAACCCCATACCCAACGAGCCCGCTGACGGCGAGGCTCCAGGCCCGCCGCTCCTGAGTTGTCATGCGCTAGAAGGTAAATAATCCCAGACATCGAGTCAAAGTTTCTTTACACGATTCTCAGCATCACCTCAGCCAAGAACGCCCGACCACAGAAGCAGCGATGCCGGTACCCATCGCGAGCCCGCCTCCCCACCCAGCGCCGTCCGTGCCGCCCACTCCCACCTCCAGCCCAGCGCTGCCTTCCGTCGCCCACCGCCGGCCTTGCCGCTCGCTGGTGACCGCCAGCGCGGTTCTTGCTGCCGCCGACGACCGCCAGCCCTGCCTCTCCTCGCCCGCCGCCTGCCCCGCCTTCCGCTGCTGACGCCCGCCCGCCGCCTGCCCCGCCTTCCGCTGCTGACGCCCGCCCGCCGCCTGCCCCGCCTTCCGCTGCTGACGCCCGCACGCCGCCTGCCCCGCCTTCCGCTGCTGACGCCCGCCCGCCGCCTGCCCCGCCTTCCGCTGCTGACGCCCGCACGCCGCCTGCCCCGCCTTCCGCTGCTGACGCCCGCCCGCCGCCTGCCCCGCCTTCCGCTGCTGACGCCCGCCCGCCGCCTGCCCTGCCCTCCGCTGCTGACGCCCGCACGCCGCCTGAGGTGAGGCCGGTGGTCGTGAGGCGTCAGGCGGAGGTGTCTGTCGGTGGAGGCAGCACGGCGGGCCGCGGAGATCTGCCCGATGGGCCGGTCGGGTTTGCTAGAAGCCGGCCAGGACCGTTTTGCCGATCACCGAGCCGGATTCCTGGGCCTCGTGTGCCTTGCGGAGGTTGACTGCATTGATCCCGTCAAGACGAGTCGTCAATGTTGATTGCAGGATGCCCTTGTCCACAAGGTCGGCCACCTGGTTGAGGATGTCGTGCTGGGCCTGGCTCGTAGGGTCGTGCAGCGGGCGGGTGAACATCAGTTCCCAGTGCCACGTGATGCTCTTCGACTTGAGGGCGAGCAGGTCGAGGTTCGGCGGCTCGTCGATCGCGACCACCGACCCGTACGGGCGGATGATCCGGGCAAAGGTGTCGATCATGCCGGCCGAGTGGGGACTGAAGACGTAGTCCACGCCGCCGGGAAGCTGAGCGTCGAGATCGCCGTGATGGTCGACAACAGTGTGGGCGCCGCGGTCCAGCACGTACTGCCGGGACTCGGGGCGCGAAGCGGTGCCGATCACCTCCAGGTCGGTGAGCCGGCGGGCCAACTGGACCAGGATCGAACCCACGCCGCCGGCCGCGCCGAGCACGAGCAGCCGCTTCGGACCGGCTGTGGAGGGCGCGCCGGCTGTGGAGGGCGCGCCGGCTGTGGAGGACGCGCCCGCTGTGGACAACGGGCGGGCTGTAGGCGACGTGTCTGCGAGCGGCACCCGGAGGCGGTCGAACAGTGATTCCCAAGCGGTCAACGCCGTCAACGGCAGGGCGGCCGCCTCGGCGAAGTCGAGTGTTGACGGCTTGCGACCGACGATGCGCTCGTCGACCAGGTGCAGCTCGGAGTTCGTGCCGGGGCGGGCGATCGAACCGGCGTACCAGACCTCGTCCCCGGGCCCGAAAAGCGTGACCGCCGAGCCGACCCGCTCCACCACGCCGGCCGCGTCGAAGCCCAGGATCCGTGGCGCGGGAGAGGGGTCGCCACCCGCGCGAACCTTGACGTCAACCGGGTTGACCGACACGGCCTTGACCCGCACCTGCAGGTCGTACGGGCCGGGTTCGGGCACCGGTACCTCGAGGTCGAGCAGGGAGGACGGGTCGGAGACGGGCAAGCTGGTGCGGTAACCCACCGCGCGCATCGTTTCGGTCATGGCCGGACGGTATTGCGGTGACCCTAGTTACCCGCAAGGCTCATTAGTTCCCGATGGGTACTACGGTGGGTGCATGCCGACGACCAGCTGCGACCGCCAGCACGACGTCTACGACGCCTCCTGCCCCTGCCGTCAGGTGCTGGATCTGCTGGCCAACAAGTGGAGCGCCCTCGCACTGGGCGCGCTGGAGGACGGGCCGCGCCGCTTCGGCGCCCTCCGTGACCGTCTCGACGGGGTCAGCCCCAAGGTGCTCACCGCCACACTGCGCAGGCTCGAGGATCAGGGCCTGATCGACCGTACGGTGTTCCCCAGCGTCCCGCTTCACGTCGAGTATTCGCTGACCCCGCTGGGCAAGGACGCCTGCGGCCCGCTGGCCGCCCTGCGTCACTGGGTGGTCGCGAACATCGACCGCTTCCCGGAGCAATCTGTCCCCGCCGGTGCGGTGGCCCGTACGTAAGGGCTCCCTCGCGGCTGTTGAGCGGACGCGCTCGGTGTAGCTGGCCGGCGGTGGGTGACAGCTGTGGATGGCCGAGCTCAGCGCGGGCAGTCATGACAAAGGCCGCCGGCATCGACCCCGGCGGCCTTCTGCCCGGCATCGATCAGCGGCGGACCGCCAGGTCGAGCCACACCAGGCGGTGATCTGAGGTGGGGAAGCCGTTGACCGGGGCCCAAACCGGGTCGTACACACCGCTCAAACGGGACAGCGGGTCGGCCCGCACCGGCCAGAAGACGCCGGAACCCCGTACGGGAAGGCCGACTCGCGGCAGCACGTAGTCGGCGCGCAGGTTGCCGGGGGCGGTGTCGGCGAAGTCGGCCGTGTCGTAGCGCGGGTCGCCCCGGTGCGTGGCGTTCGCGCCGCCCTGCAGGGCCGAGGCCTCCGCCGCGCCGTTCGAGGCCGGGGCCGTACGGGAATTGATCAGGCGATGGTCGAGGAGCTGGTTGATCGCGCCGTCGTAGGAGTCGCCGTCCAGCGGGTCGGCGTTCTGGTCGCCCGCGATCACGAAGGCCGCGCCGGGTTTCAAACCGCCGCGACGCCCCTTGTCGTCGTAGATGTAGCGCGCCGACTTCACGTAGTCGGCCCAGAATCGGATCTCGTCGTGGTTGCGCCGGCCGTTGCGATCCTCCGGACCGTCGAACGTCGGCGGCGTCGGGTGCGACACCAGGAAATGCACCGTACGCCCACCCACGCGGACCGGCACGTCCCAGTGGCTCTTCGACGACAGCCGCAGTACGGCCTGCTCCTCGGCGGAGTAGAAATCCGTCGGGATCAGGTTGCCCGGCATGTCCTTCCATTTGAACAGCTGGAACGTGCGGATCGCGGCATAGTCGATCGGGTACTTCGAGTACACCACCATGCCGTACTGCCCGGGGAAGAGCCCGAAACCGAACGAGTCGTCCCCGTACGCCTGGTCACCCGGCGTCGTGTCGACCACGCCGTTGTTGTTCAGGTCGAAACCGGACGAGATGCCGGTGTTCGAGGGCGCCACATACCGGTACGGGTATTTCTGCGCAGGCGCGCCGTTCTGCGAGACGGCCAGGAAGTTCTGCGCGAACAGCCGCGCGGCCTCCGGGTCGTGGTCGAACTCGTTGAGCAGCACGACGTCAGGGTGCGCCCGCTGGATCACCTCGGCCACGTTGCGCGCCTGCCGCCGATACACGTCGTCGACCCCGGGGTTGGCCAGGTGCTCGCGCAGCAGGCCCTCGGCCGGCCGGTTCAGTGAAAGGTTATAGGTCGCGAAACGGACATCTCGCTTGTGGGAGGTGGCCGAAGCCGGTGCCGCGACACCGAGCACGGCAAGAGCCAGCCCAGCGGCCAGTAGAAGTCGCCTCATGACCACCGTGTCTACCGGACTCGTCCAGGCCCCGCCATGCGACCAGGATCTCCGACGTGGACAGTTCACCGACCGGCAACCCGATAGGTTCCTCGGCTGTGGAACTGAACCCTGATGCGCGCGGTAGGTAAGCAACAAGCGCCGGTTTCGTGCAGTCGGCGCGCAGTGAACGACGATGTGGCGCGGTGGGTGCGCAGCGGCCGCCGGGTTCAGGCAGTTGGTAGGCGTTCGGCGTCAGGCTCGTGCAGTCGGCGCGCAATGAACGACGGCATCGCGCGGTCGGGGAGCAACGAGCGCCGGTTTGGTGCAGTCGGCGAGCAGTGAACGACGGTGTCGCGCGGTCGGTGAGCAACAGGTGCCGTGCTCGCATAGTCGGCGAGCAACGAGCGTCCGGGTCGCGCAGTCATCGAGCAACGAACGCCGGGGTCATGCAATCGGTGAGCGGTGAACGCCGGGGCTTGCGGGTAGGTGGGCGGGTGATGGCGTAGCTGGTGACGGCGTCCCGCGTGTGGGGTCGTTGCACGTGAGACGCCGTCACCGGCTTGGCCCGTTCGGTGGCAGCGGCCCTGCCGGTGAAACAGGCCGTCCCCGCCCGGCGGCAGTGGCTCTGCCGTCGAGCGGGTCGTCCGAGCCGGCCGGGGAGAGGGTCCGGGCCGGCCGAGGAGTGGGTCCGGGTCGACCGGGAAGTGGCCCCGGCCGGCATCGGAGTGGCCGGTGTGGTTCGTGGTCGGTCTTTCGGTGAGCCGGCTCAGGTGAAGCGGGCCGCGATCCAGTTGGCGACCAGCGTCGTGCTCTCGAAGACCGCGCCGTCGTGGGAGGCTCCGTCCAGTTCTACTAACTGGACCGGCTGGCTGTAGGCGCTCAGTTGGGTCAGCAGCGGGCCGGCGGTGATCACGTACGGGACCGCCTCGTCGGCTGTGCCCTGGACCAGCAGGATCGGGGCGCTGGGGGCCTTCTGGGCCGGGTTCGCGTACCGGGACAGCTTGGTCACCACCGACTGCGGCAACGCACCGCCGACCAGCAGCTGCGACGCGGTCAAGTCGGCGTAGGCGTCGAGGATCTCGTACAGGCAACCGCTCTGCAGCACCCCGGTCTTGGCGCGGGCCGGCGGGGCCAGGATCAGCGACGGCACCACGGTGGGGTCGACCGCCTGCAGCCCGTAGAGGGCCATCACCAGGTAGCCCTGCGCCGCGGTGCCGGGGATGAGCGGCGCGAACAGGTCGGCGTTGGAGACGGGGGCGATCGCCGCGACGCCCTTCAAGGTCAAGTTCCCGTCGTACGAGGGGGCGATCTCGTCGGCGAACAGGGCGCCCTGCCCGCCCTGGGAGTGGCCGTCGATCACGTACTGCGTGCCCAGTGTGGCGTCGAGGTTCTTGGCCGCCTTGGCGCTGTCGATCATGGAGCGGGCCGCGCTCGCGCCGACCAGGTACGGGTGGGCCAGCGCCGTGCCCAGGCCGGGGTAGTCGGGTGCGGCGACCGTCCAGCCGCGCCGCAGCAGTTCGGCGATCGCGGCCCGCGCCTCGGGCCAGAACACCGATTGGCTGGCCGAGGGGGCGCACTGGTCGGCCAGCCCGGTCGTGCCGTGCCCCCACACCACGATCTTGTTGTTCTTGCCGGTCTTGGGGGTGAGGATCAGGCCGGTCGCGGTGATGGGAATGGCGTTCACATTGGTCGACAGATAGGAGATGCGTTTGCCGTTGGCGAGCGGCGCCAATTCGGCCGGAAGAGTGGCCACGGACGTGGACAGAACGGTGCCCGCGAGCTGGGCCGCGCGTGCCGGCGAACCCGGCAAAAGTGCTGCGGAAATGGCGAGAACAATTGCCGTGGCGGCCGCCAGAAATACCACGACGGGGTGCCTTTTCAGGGCAGGGTTCATCAACGGTGCCTTTCGGAGCTGAGTGTGGCGCGCGGCGGGGTCACGCGAGGAGGGAAAAGCGCCGGACCTGGCCATGGGCGGGCCAGGTCCGGGCAAGAGGATGCTGCCGGTGGAAAGGGGAACTGCGGGGGAGGGGTCTCAGCGGGCGAAGTGGTCGGCCACGCGGCGCAGGGCGGCGACGGTCTCGGCGTCGCGGCGCGCGTCGTCCTGGGTGGGCCAGGCGCTGCACTTGACGATGACGACCTCGGCGTCCGGGTCGACGTAGAGGTATTGGCCGTGCACACCGAGACCGGTGAACGCGTCGAAGTGGTCGCCGCCGAGGGTCCACCACTGGTTGGCGTATCCGTAGTGGTCGTAGCCGCTGGGGCCGAGTGCACCCACCGCGAGCTGCGGTTTGTCGTTGCCGCGACTGCGGCGCACCCAGTCTTGAGGCACGATCTGCTCGCCGCCCACGACACCGTCGCCGGCCATCAGCAGGCCGACCCGGGCCACGTCGCGGGCTGTCGCGTTGAGGGAGCCGCCCCCGATCGCGGTGCGGGGCCGTCCACGGGTCAGCCAGTAGTAGGCGTCGCGGTCGCACCCGAGTTTCTGCCAGAGCCGTTCCGATGCGTAGGTGGCCAGACTCTGTCCCGTCGCGGCTTCGAGGACCCACCCCAGCATCTGGGTGTCGAACGTGGAGTAGTTGAACCGTTCCCCCGCCGGCGCGGTCCGTGTTGCCGCACGGACCACGTCGGCGATGTCTCCGCCACCCATGATCGTCTGCTCGAACTGCTTGATGCCGCTGTCGGGCACCTCCCAGGTCTCGAGGTCGCCGACGCCGGTGGTCATGTCGAGCAGTTCGGCGATCGTGTTTCCCTCGTACGCGGTGCCGAGGAAGTCGGGCCGGTAGTCGGTGATCTGGTCCTTCTCGCTGCCGATCAGGCCCTCGTCGAGCGCGATGCCGACCAGGATCGACGTCACCGACTTGGACAGCGAGAACAGCTGCATGCGCGAGCGCGGGCCGCTGAACGCCCCGGGGTAGGTCTCGTGCACGATCGTCCCGCGGTGCAGCACCACGAACGCGGTGGTGAAGGTGCGGCGGTGCAGTTCGGCCAGGGTGTAGTCGCGGTTCTCGAACCGGTACGTGACATCCAGCGGCTGGTTGTCGACGGGGAGCGGCAGGTGGGTGGCGCCGCGGGCGACGCGCTCGGTCGGCATCAGCCAGTTCATGTGGGTGAAGGTCCACTCGTTGAACGGCCGGCGCATGATCAGATCGCCCTGCTTGTCCCACCAGGACGGTTCCCGGTAGGCGGCGGGGCGGTCCGTCGTACTTGTCATGAGGGTCCCCCGTTTTCGGCCGACCGTTCGAACACTTCGCGCAATGTCAAACCGGTCGGGTTCTTGATGGGCTCGAGATAGGCCGCCATGATCCCGAGGACCCCCTTGCCCACGAGATTCTCGACCGGGCCCTGGTCGGCGATGTCCGCGCTCGGGTCGCCGAGGTGCCGCACCGCGAGACCCTCCGTGACGGCGGCCAGGAGGTTGGTGAACTCCTGGATCGTGATGCCAGGGCGAAGCTGGTAGCCCCGCGCGGCGATCGTCTCCTCGTAGATCTTCATCCACGGTTCGAGCGCGCCGGCGTAGTTGTTCGCGATGGCGCCACGGATGCCGTCGTTGCGGTGGGCGGTTGCCACCATGATGAGCTGCAACTTGAACAGGGGCATCCGGCAAAGGGCCATCAACTCGTGGTAACTGGACCGGTCCACGGCGTCGACCAGACTGTCGTCGGTGGCCAGCCAGTCACCGCGCGTCTCCACGTCGGCCCCGTACTGCGGGTCGTAGTTGATGGCGTGCAGCATGAACGCGAGCAGGTCGTTGAGGTAGTCGTCGTGGCTGGCCCACGTCGACCGGTAGGGGCCGGCGCCCTTCTGCCGCAGGAACGGCAGCTCGAGCTCTTCGACCTCGGCCGACAGCGCGCGCTCGGTCAGGAAGCTCAGGCCCGACCAGTACTGCTTGCGGCCGTCACCGGTCGCGGTCGCGGGCCGCTGGGCACCGAGGTTGCGCTCGATCAGGTTGGCGCCGGCTTTCAGGTACGACGCCACCTTGAGCGAGTTGACCAGGGCGGCACGCGTCGACTCGCGCACCCCCTTGACCCGGGTGACGATGCCCGAGAAGTCCGCGCAGTAGGGGTAGGGCAGATCCTTCTTGCCGTACGTCATGCAGGTGATTCTGCTTGGATTCCGGCGACCTTCAAGTGCGCACGTGCGTAGTACTCGCAGGCTAGGCCTTCGGGCATAACGCACGCACGTACCGTGACTGCATGAATGCTCAGCGTAGATTTTCCCTGGCTGTCAGGGGTGCAGGGCGCGGAGGTAAGCAGTCGCGAGCGTACGCCGCGTAGGCGTACCTGACTGGGCAAGTTGCGTCATCCGCGTGTCGAGCCGGTCGTACTCCTCCGCCGTCAGAGCCGCTTCCATCGCCTCGCCGTAGGTCGGCGCGAGCGGATTGGGGGAGATGGCCTTGCGGGCCGCCCAGTCGCCGATGGGCTCGGCCGGCACGTCCAGCTGGGCCCGGTAGTCGACCTCGATGCCGTCGAACCCCGCCTCGGCCGCCCAGCGCAGCAGGTCCCGTTCGTCGAAATCGGTCATCGGGTTCTCGCCGCGCCGGGCGCCGTCGCGATACACCGCGACCACCTTGGCCAGCAGGTCGGCGACCTCGGGATCGCGCAGCCCGAACAGGCTGTCCGGCCGGTGCTCGAGCAGGAAGCGGTTGACCGGCTCGAAGATGGACAGGCGGCCGCCCGGTTTGAGCACGCGGAAGAATTCGCGGAAAGCGGTCGCCTTGTGGTCGCAGTAAATGAGCACGGAACGGGTCGTGACGACGTCGACCGACGCATCGGGAATCGCCGACAGGTCCTCGGCCGCCGCATGCACGAATGAGCACCGGGGGTCGTCACCTGCGTTCTTGCGGCATTCCTCGAGCCCCGGCTCCGAGACGTCGCTGAAGATGACGTGCCCGCCGGGGCCGAGCCGCTCGAGGGCCCCGAAAGCGATCAGACCCGTTCCGGAGCCCACGTCGAGCAGCGTGTCGCTGGGCGTGAGGGCGGCCCGGTCGAGCACCTCGTCGCGGAAGACCTGGAGGTCGGTGGCGTGTTGTGCGCGCAGCTCGGCATTGCCGCCGTCGCGACGCGCCAACAGCCACCGCGTCCATTCGTCCGTCGCCATCGGATCACCGTAGGGCACGGGACTTCTCGATGGGTGAGACATCTACGGGCGGCAATGGAAATGTGATCTGAGCCGCCTTTCCGAGATGACCCCTCAGGCCTCGACCACCGTCGGCCCGGCCCATGTCGGCCCCGCCCAGCCGGTGCCGACGGCGGGATCGGTCACATCGAAGTGCTCCCAGGCCGGACCGGCCACGTTCACCGTGCTGTGCCGCCAGTTGGGCCCACCTGCCGTGGTGTCCCAGTTGGTGCCGGCCACGCTCGACTCCCCAGCGGTCACGCCCTTGCCGGCCAGGGCGGACCCACCCACTCCGGCGCCCAGCAGCGCGGCCCCCGCGACGGCGGCCCCCGTGCCCAGAACGATCAGAGCGCGACGCGTGATGCGGTTCATGACTGAAACCCCCGTTATCTCGGTTCCGCCCGCCGGAAGAGGGGGCGTGATCCCAGCGTGCCGCCGGCCGCAACGCTGCGACCAGCGGCAACGCTTCTCGGGAACTTCCCGGGAGGTCAGCGCCGCCCGAGGGCCCAGCCGACCGCCCCGGACGCCGCGATCAGCGCGCAGATCCCGACGACGGGTGCCAATCGGCGCTCGGCGGCGACGACGGCGGTGACGTCCGGGGCGCCGGTGGCAGGCCATCGCGCCTGCCGCCGTTCCCGCTGCGCCCCGTCCCACAGCCGCCGCAGCTCGGCGTGGTTCCCGCCGCCCAGGTCGGTCAGCGTCGCCACCACCTCCCACGGCGGCAGCGCCTGCCCGGCGAAATACCGGGACAACGACGAGTCGCTGACGTGCACCTGCAAACTGAGTTCGCGCAGCGTGAGCCCGGCCTCCGCACGGAGCGCCCGCAACTCGGCCACGAGCCCGGCATGCCTCTCATCCATGTCCATCGCGTTTCCTTCCCCCAGTCGGTCCGCGACGGCGTTCATTGTGGGCACACCCGGGCGACCCGTCCGCAAATCCGGACGGTCCCGGACAGTCAGCCCTCGACCAGCTCGGCCAGCCGGTCGACGGAGGCCCGGAGCTTGTCGGTCGTCGTCGCCTCGGCCCGGGGGAACCTCTTCTCGTCGGTCAGGTCGGTCCAGTCGTACGTGTGCGTCACCCACGACGTGCCCGGCTCCGACTCCTCGATCTCCCAGCGCCACAGGTGACCGGGCGGGGTGCCGCCGGGCTCGCTGGGCCGCCACGCGATCAGCCGCCCCTCGCTGAACTCGACGACATGATTTTCCCGTACGGCTCCGGAAGTGAGCTTCATGGCGAAGACATCGCCGACGGCGCGTACCCGGCCGCCCGCCACCGCCTCGGCCAGGTTGTCGTTGCCGTCCCAGCGGGGCTGCTGCGCCGGATCGGCGATCAGCTCGAAGATCTCGCCGGCCGGGGCGGCGATCGCGCGCCCGGCACTCACCACACGACTAATCATGAGCACATCTCAACATGCGCACGGGCCTTACGCGTCGACCGGTCGCGGGGTGCGGCCGACCCAGGCCCGCGCCCAGACCGGCCCCGACGGTGAACCCCCCGTTGAGGTAGGCCCGGACGAACGCCATGGTCCGTACGCGCACCTCCGGGGGCACGGCCGCGGCGGTGTAGACCGAACGCCCGGCATCGGTCAGCGCCTGGATCCCCAGCACGACCACGAACGACCAGAACGCGCCGACCAGCGGATAGAGCAGGAACGCGACCCCACCCACGGCCGAGCCGGCGACCCAGGCCTTGTGGCCGCCGATCCGGTCGGCGAGGCGGCCGAGCGGCAGCGCCAGGACGACCCCGAGAAACCCGGAGATCGAGAGACCGAGGCCGATCTGGACCACGAGCTGGACCGTTCCGTACGGGCCCTGGCCGCCGCGCGTCCACACCGGGCGCCCGGTTCCGGCCCGGCTGTCACGTGCTCAGCTACGGCTTCCTGCTCGGTGAGGTGGCTCGGCCCGCGGTGCGCCGGGCCGTGATTCCTGCCGCGACCGTCTCGAGCACCGCCCGCGACCTGGCCCGCTTCTATCAGGCTCCGCTCGACTCCGGTGGTGGCGTGCTGTCGTCGGACACGGTGGCTGAGGCGTGCCGTCCGTCCAGTGAGGGCGAGACCGACCGCGTTCTCGGGCGGACGATCCGCTGGATTCAGGGCTTCCACCTGGGCGGCTCCGACGGCCGGGCCCTGCCGTCCGGCCGGCTCAGCGACCACCACACGTTCGGCCACAACCGCTCGGCCGCGTGCCTGGGCCGACCCGTCGCGCCGCCTGGTGCTGGCCTGCCTGAGCAACCGCCTGCCATCAGGCACGGCCGGCTCCCCGCACCAGTGCGAGGTCAGCGACGCCCTGCCCGGCCGGTGACGCGGTCAGCCGTGGGCCCGCAGGGCGACCGCCGCCCGCACGAGGTCGGCGTTGGTCGTGGCGGGGGTGCCGTCGGGCAGCAGCACCGAGTCCTCGAAGCCGACGCGAGTGGCGTGGCCGCGGCGGAACGCGTCGCGGACCAGGGGCCACGTCCAGTCGTTCATGCCGTGGGTCAGCCGGGGGCACGTCGCACCGGCCTCGTCGAGCAGCAGGTTTACCTGCTCGGCCGTGGCCTCGGGCGGGCCGGTCAGGAAGTACGGCTCGCCGGGATCCAGTTCGATGCTGACCCGTACGGCATGCGGCAGCAGACCCGAGGCCAGCAGCGCCGGCACCTCCCGGGGTGACCACAGACCCACGTCGATGCCGATGCCGACGTCGAGCATCGCCGCCATGACCTGCTCGAACCCCTCCTCCGAGAGGTTCACCGTGGCCACGTCGACCCCCTCCCACTCGCGGATCATCGCGATCCGGTCGGCCAGATCGGGCACGATCCAGGCGCCCGTGGTCAGGCCGACTTCAAGGTCGCCGTACGCGACCTCGCGCACCCGCCGGCACATCTCGTTCACGACCGCCGGGTCGAGCGTCTCGCCGCCGGATTCGTCGCGTACATGCAGGTGGACTCCGGTCGCCCCGGCCGCGAAACATTCGGTCAGGTCGGCGAGCACCTCGTCCGGCGTGACCGGCATCGTCGGATGCGCGTCCTTGCCCCACGGCCCGTTCGGCGTCACCTGCAACATGGTCATCCGCCCAACCTAGTGACCGCGCGCATCCTGGGGCCTGTCCTGGGCTCAGAACGCCGCGATCGGGCCTTCGACGCGTTCGCGCCGGGACAGCGTGCGGAGCACCGGGAGGAAGCCGTGCCGCGCCGCGGAGAGGCGGGCCAGGCAGACGGTCACCGCGTCGGCGGCCGCGGGCGGGACCGGGGGAGTGGGCCGGTCGAGGCTGACGGCCAGGTCGTCCAGGTGCACCGTGAGCTCGACGAGCCGGGTCAGCAGGCACTGCTCCAGCGGCATGACGTGGGCGAACACCTGCACCGGGCGGTCGGGCGGCAGCGTGGGCAGCAGCGTGCCGAGGCGGGCGCGGGCGGCGTCGAAGGCAGCGGCCAGGGCGGCCGGGCCGGCGGCGGCCTCCTGCTCACCCGTCTCGCGGATCCGGGCCGGCACGGTGTCGCCCAGGTCGGGCGCGGGTGCGGCGCCGGCCAGGTAGTAGGCGACGGCATCGATCGGGGTGCCGCCGTACTCCGATGGGGTCTCCAGCCAGCGCTCGACGTTGAAGACCGCGCGGGCCAGATGCCCGGCCAGGCCGCTGACCCGGAACGACGGCAGCGCGCTGGGCTGCTGCCACCGGCCGGTCAGCTCGGCGCAGTGCAGCAGCCCGGAGACGGCCGCGGCGGTGCCGAGAAACGCCTGCTTCACGTGTCGAGGTTCGTGGGGACGGGGACCGGGAGCGACGCGGGCTCGGGCGGCGGGGCCAGCGCGGTGAACGCGGCCCACGGCATGCGCTCGACCGTGTCGGCCGTACCGTCCGCCAGGATGGCCCGGTAGGCCTGCGACGCCGAACGGGCCGCGGCCAGCAGGGCAGCCAGCGGGTGCAGCACGAGCCGTACGCCGAGGGCGGCCAGCCGGGCGTCGGGCAGCAACGGCGGGGTCGTGGCCGCCTCGGACCGGGACAGCACCAGCGGCACGCCGGGCAGCGTGGCCTGCAGCAGCGACAACTCGCCGTGCGTGCCCACTCCGGCCGGGAGCACGGCGTCGGCGCCCAGCTCGGCGAACCTGCGGCAGTCCTCGACCACGGCGTCCAGCCCGCCCGCCGCGTACGCGTTGGTCCGGGCCACGACGGCGAGGTCGGGCACCTGGGCCCGCAGCTCGGCGACCATGCCGGTGACGACCACGCCCGCGATGCCGGCCCGCTGATAGGACAGCGCCGTCCACACCGCGCCCTGCTCGGTCTCGAAACCCGAGCCCGCGTCGGCCAGCAACGGCGTGCCACCGAGCACCGGGCCGAGCGTGGCCGCGCGGTCGGCGAGTTGTGTGGCCGGCACGAAGCCGACGTCCGGGCGGCCCATCATCACCGAGGCCACGGCCGCCTTCGCGAAATACACCGCGCGGTGGCCGGCGTGCACGGCGAGCGTCGCGCTCAACGGGTCGAACACGCCCGGCACATGGGTCACGCGCCCGGCCGACAGCAGGTCTCGGAAAGCGTTCATGACCGTGTATTCAACGCGAGGCCGCCCGCCCACCGACAGCCCGCCCAGGACATTTACGATCATCTTTATGGAGGAGACCCGGTCGAGATCCGTGGCGGCGGTCGAGCGAGCGATGGACGTGCTGCTGCTGTTCGGCCGCACCGAACGGGCCGACCTGGGCGTCACCGAGATCGCGGCCACGCTCGGGCTGACCAAGGCCGCCGTGCACCGCATCCTGACCGCGCTGCGCAACCGCGAGCTGATCACGTTGGACCCGCAGAGCCGCCGGTACGCGCTGGGCCACGCCGCCGTCGCGCTCGGCCGGGCCTATCTGACGCGGGCCGACGTACGGGAAATGGCGGCTCCGGAGCTCAAATATCTGAGCGGGCGCACCGGCGAGACGGCGACGCTCTCCCTGCGGCGCGGCGACACCCGCCTGTACGTCGACCAGGTCGTGCCCGACCAGGAGCTGCGCCTGGAGGTGACCATGGGCGTCCCGTTCCCGCTGCACGCCGGCGCGTCGTCCAAGACGTTTCTGGCCTTCGACCTCGACGGCTACCTCGACCGCGGCCGCCTGGAGGCCCTGACCGAACACACGATCGTCGACCCGGCCCAGCTGCGCCGCGAACTGACCCGCATCCGCGAGCAGGGCTACGCCACCTCCCACGGCGAACGCCAGCCGGCGGCCTCCTCGATAGCCGCCCCCATCTTCAACCACGACGGCCGGATCGCCGCCGTGATCAGCGTGGCCGGCCCGGCCCAGCGTTTTCACCCGGGCGCCGACCCCGCAGTCACCGAGCAACTCCTGGCCGGCGCGGCCCGGGTCTCGGCCCAGCTCGGCTGGAAGCCCTGAACGGCAGACCACGTCGACTCCCCGGCCTCCAGGCTTCTGATCACGGTCACAAGAGTGCGCGTCGTCTATCTCCTGGTGTTCCTCGGTCTTCTGGTGGCCGGCTTCTTCATCGACGCCCCCTGGTGGGTCAAGGCGGTGATCGGAATCGCCGTGATGGTTCCCCTCGCTGTCGCCGACATCGTGACCACCGGGAAGCGGCAATTGACGCACCCGTAGGCGCGGGACCGCGTGCCGGGTCGCGGTGGGTGAGGTGCTCAGGCGGGGGAGAGGCCGGCGTCGGCGAAGATGTGCCGGGCCAGGGCTGAGCTGAGGAACGTGACGAAGGCGTCGGCGGTCACGGGGTTGCCACCGGTGCTGGGGCGGATCGCCGTGTAGCGGTCGGCCAGCCCGGTGGCCTGCTCGAAGTCGACCGACCGGAGGTCGCCGCCCGCGGCCACCACGTCCGTGCGGTAGGTCAGGGCCGCGTCGGCGGCACCCGTACGGACCCGGGCCAGCGCGGTGGAGGCGTCGGCTTCGACGGAGGGGTGCCGCACGTCGACGGCGGCCGCGTCGAGGGCGGCCCGGCTGCCGCGGCCGCACGGGGTGGTTTCGGCGCACAGGGCGACCGTGGCGTCGCGCAGGTCGCCGATCGCGCGGATCCGGTCGCCGGTGGGGGGCAGGGCGATGACGATCGGGTTGCGGGCGACGACGGTGGGGGTGCCACGGTCGTGCGCGGCGGTGACCATGGTGGTGGCGGCCTCGTCGGACGAGAGGAACACGTCGACGGGCATGCCGTGCAGGATGTGCTGCGCGTGCTCGAGGCCGGCGCCGTAGTCGACGGACACCTCGGTGCCGGGGAACGCCTCCTCGAACTTGGGAACGAGCTGGGTCAGGGTGTCACGCAGGGGGTCGGCGGCGTGCACGACGACGGTGCCCCGGGGCGCGCCCGACGGTGCGGGACCGGCGCTGTGCTCGTGGCGATGTCCGGTGGGAACGGTGGGAGCGGGCGCGGCGGCCGGACCGGAGCACGCCGCCAGGCTGAGGACGACGACGAGGGTGACGCGGCGAAAGGTCATCGATCTCCGTTCCCGGGGGCCGCCCGGCCCGTGGGGGCGGGCCGGGCGGCGGCGTGCGTACGGGGGTCAGCAGGCGCCCTTGTCCTGCCAGGCGCCCCACTCGCCGGTGGTGCCGGGCTCCTCGCCCTGCGTCCAGTAGCGCGCGGTGTAGGCCCGGCCCTTGTGCGAGACGTTCATGCCGCCCGTGTAGACGGCCGACGCGTTCCACGCCGCCCCGCAGGTGGTGGGCGGGTTCGTCGGCGGTGTGGTCGGCGGGTTGGTGCCGCCGCCGCTCACGGTGACGTCGACGCAGGAGTAGAACGCCATCGGGGTGTCGAAGATGTTCCAGACGGCCAGGATCTTGTGCCGCCCGCCGGGCAGACCGGTCAGCTGGTGGCTGAGCACCTGCGGCGGCTGGGCGTTGCCGTTGGTGAACGTCTGGTGCAGCCGGCCGTCCACGTAGTACTGCCAATTGAGCGTGCGGTGCATGGCCGTGTTGCGCCAGGTGAACGCCGTCGAGCTGCCGACCGGGGTGACCCGCCAGCCCTTGTTGTCGTCGTTGAGCACCGTGTACGAGCTGCCGCCGCTGCAGCTGGTCGACCCCTTGGGCGCCTCGACGCTCTGGGGCTCGTACTGGATGGAACCGCAGTTGGCGACCGCGCCGGTGGCGCACTGGTCCTGACGGCTCGGGGGACTGGTGATCCAGCCATGGGCGCTGGCCGGGCTCGCGGGGGCAATGACAGCGATCAGCGGAGCGGTGAGGACGGCCGCGACCAGCAGGGCCAGTCTTCTTCTCAGGCTCATTGTCGCTCCCTTCGGGGGATACGCGGAGCTTCGTCCCATCAGCGAACGTCAATACAGTTAACTTTGTCAACAGTTCCTTCATCTTCCGAAGACGTGGTCGCCGCGAGCGCCGCGTATCTGCGGTCGGGCCGCTCCGGGAACTGATGTTGCAGGCGTTCGAGTTCGGTGAAGCCGGCCTTCGCGAGCCGGGCCGAGAAGGTGTCCACCGGCCACCGGTACGCGGTGACGACCGCATGATCGAAGGCGGCCACCTCGTCGTCGCTGTCGAAGAAGCCGATCACGAGCCGCCCGCCCGGAGCCAGCAGCCGGCGGAACCCGGCCAGCACCCCGTCCAGCTCCCGCGGCGGCAGGTGAATCGTCGAATACCAGGAGAGGACACCCGCCACCGAGTGGTCCGCCACGTCGACCTCGGTCATGGAGCCGAGCCGGAACCGCGGGCCGGGGAAGGTCACCTGCGCGTGCTCGATGAACTCGGGCACCATGTCGACGCCGGTCACGTCGGCCCCCTGCGCGTGCAGGGCGGCGGACCAGTGACCGGGGCCGCACCCCAGATCGAGCACGGGACCGTCGAGGCCGGTGAGGTGGCGCCGGATCAGGGCCGCCTCGTCGCCGGTCTTCCAGTCGCCGTCGAACAGGCCGATGTACTGCTCGGACAGGGACGAATAGGCATCACGTACGGGCTGATTCACCGCGACACTCTAGAGGCTCGCAGGCCCCGTCCCGATCCTCAAGTAGCGTCGCGCGCGACCGATCGTCTGCGATCGTGCGGACACTGCCTCGACGAGCATCCGGCGCCCAGCGGGGACTGGCGTTGCTCTACGCCGCCGTGCTCGTCGCGGCCGGGGTCGCGCTGAGCGTCGGCGGCGGCGCGTTCGGCGCGGTGGCCGAGATCGGCCGGGCCCTGTTCGGGGTGGCCGGTCTCGTCGCCGCCCTGCTCGCCGCCCGTGACGTGACCTCGCGGGCACGGCAGGCATGGCGCGCGGTCGCGGTGAGCTTCGCGGTGCTGGCGGTGACACCGGTGATCGCGTTGTTCACCACGTCGCCGGTGCTCGACGACGTCAGCCACGTCGCGTTCGTCGGCGCCCTGGTAATCGCCCTGCAGCTGTTCCCGCTGGCCCCCGCGAGCCGGCGGGAACGCTGGAAGACCGGGCTGGACGCGGCAGTCGTGCTGGTCGGCGGTTTCATGCTGCTGTGGTTCCTCGCCATCGGCCCGTACGTGGACCGGCACGGCTGGACCAGCGAGGCGATGCTGCTCCCCGTCGTCGACCTGGCCCTGCTGTTCAGCGTCTCCCGCGCGCTGCTGCGCCGGGCCGAAGGGGCGCTGCGCCCGCTCGCGGCGGGCGCGCTGGTCCTGTTCGCCGGTGACGCCGTCCACGGCGCGACCTCGCAGCTCTCCCCGTGGCAGTTCCTCGTCTGGCTCACCGCCGACGCCCTGCTCGTGGCGGCGGCGGTCGAACAGCGGCGACCCGTCGTCCGCCGCCCCTTCGCGCCCGTGCGGTACCTGCCGTACGCGGCCGTGGCCGTCGCGCACGGGCTGATGCTGCTGGCCGCTGTTCAACAGGGCGCCCTGTTCCCGTGGGGCGGCTTGGCCCTGGGCGGCGCCACGATCAGCGTGATCGTGCTGACCCGGCAGGCCATCGTGCAGCGTGAGAGCGACGAGCGCGCGGTCACCGACGAGCTGACCGGCCTGGCCAACCGGGCCCGCTTCCGCGAGACCTCGCACCGCGCGCTGGCCCGGGGCGAGCGGACCGGCCGGCTCAGCGCCGTGCTGGTGATCGACCTCAACGGCTTCAAGGAGGTCAACGACACTCTCGGGCACAAGTCGGGCGACCTCGTGCTGGTCGAGTTCGCCAAGGCGCTGCGGGCCGGCGTGCCGTCGTGGGGGCTGCCGTGCCGGCTCGGCGGCGACGAGTTCGCGGTGGTGCTGCCCGACCTCGACTTCGCCGAGCAGGCCTACGACGTGGCCGGCGCGCTCGCCTCGGCCCTGGCCCCGGTGGTGGTCGAGGGCCGGCTGATGCCGCTGGCGGCCGGCATCGGCATCGCCGTGTCGGGCCCGGGCGAGCTGACCCACGACGTGATCGTGCACCGGGCCGACCTGGCCATGTATCGCGCCAAGCGGCTGGGACCGCAGACCCGCTGGGCCGTCTGGCAGGAGTCGTTCGAGCAGGACCGTGCGGCCGCCTAGTCGACCACGCGTGGCATCACCCGGCGCACGGTGACGGGGTCGCCGGGGCTGCCGCCCGCCTTGGACTTGTATTCGGGCACGCCGACGCAGGTGAACAGCAGCGTCACCAGGTCTTCGGGCTCGTGCAGCAGCGCGGGCACCTCGGAGTCGAGGAAGGTCATGCCGGTGGCGCCGGCCCCGACCGCGTACGCGGCCAGGTGCAGGCGGCCCTCGACGAGACCGGCGGCGAGCTGGGCCGTGCGGTAGGAGCGGTCGTCCAGGCCGGCGCCGGGCGCGGCCGCTATCACCACGTACGCCGCCTCGGCCGACAACGACTGGCCCAGCGAGACGCGTTCCAGCTCGGACCGAAGATCGCCGGGCACGATCGGATGCTCCAGATCGGGCCAGCGGTAGATGCCGGGCGCGACGCCGTCGACGCCGTGCACGGCCACCCAGTGCGGGATCTCGACGCCACGCAGCGCGGCCGCCATGGGCCAGGTCAGCGACTCACGGGGGAGGGTCTTCGTGCGGTCCATGCGGCGCTGCGAGCCCCGGCGGCGGATCACGGCATCGAGAGTGTCGCTCTCGACGACGGCCTCGACGGGGTCGCCGGTCGGCCACGGACCGCCCGGGCCGGCCTGGTCGCCGGCCCGCTGCGCCTGCGTGACCAGGGGAAACTCGATCGGTGGGAGGTCGCCGGGGGTGGCCGGGCCGGTCGAGACGACGGCCGGCGCGCCGTCGCCCAGGGTGAGCAGCGCGAGCGGGAACTCGTGCACCCCGTCCGCGCCGACCAGCGCGGTGACCTGGGCGTCAGGGAACACCGTGCGCAAGCGCGGGCCGAACGCGGCGGCGGCCGCCTCCAGCTGGGCCAGCAGGGTGCCCGCGTCCCAGTAGAGGTGGCGGAAGCCGCGCTCGGCGTAACGCCAGCCGGTGCGCCACGGCACGCCGGTGACGACGAGGGTGGTGGTGTCGCCCTCGGTGGGCGGGCCGATCCGCACGAGGGCGTGCGCCACCGGGTCGTACCAGTGCACGCCGTCGTCGACCCCCTCGACCGCACGGGTCACCGCGTAGACCTCGAGCGGGAAGCGGGCCCCGGCCGAGCCGGCCGCGCGGAACAGCATCGAGCGCCCGTCACGGGTCATCGTGCGCACCACGCCGGCCCCGAGGAACAGCACCCGGCCGAGGTGGGCGGCGTCCAGCGGCTGGGCGGGCGGGGCGTGGCCGGACAGCACGTCGGCGGCCGCCACGCCCGGGTCGGGCCACTCGCGCGGCAGCGGCGTGACCGGCAGGCCGTCGGGATAACCCTTGACCTGCGGCGGGGAGGTCTCGGGATCGTTCGGTCTCAGGTCGTGCCGCACGCGGGGGTCGTCGGCGGGGACGTCCCACTCGCGGTCACCCGAATAGGACGTGAGGCGGTGCAGCAGGCCGGCGCCGGTTTCCATGTCCACAGCGCTACTCTGCCATCCGGGTACGACAAAACTAGGCGAGGACGGTCATGGCCAGCATCTTCACGCAGATCATCAACGGCGACCTGCCGGGGCGCTTCGTCTGGTCCGACGACCGGGTGGCCGCGTTCCTGACCATCGCGCCGCTCACCGCCGGGCACACGCTGGTCGTGCCGCGCGAGGAGATCGACGACTGGACCCGGATGCCGGCCGACCTCGCCGCCCACGTGATGGCGGTCAGCCACACGATCGGCGGGGCGCTCAAGCGGGCGTACGGGTCGCCCCGGGTCGGCCTGGTGATCGCCGGTTTCGAGGTCCCGCACGCCCACGTGCACGTCTTCCCCGCGTACGAGATGGCCGACTTCGACTTCGCCCGCGCCGACGCCGACGTGCCCGCCGCGCGGCTGGACGAGGACCTCAAGCGGATCCAGGCCGCTTTGGGCAGCTAGCTGTCGCAGGCCACGCCGTCGCCGTCGCGGTCCAGGTCGTAGATGTCGTCGCCGATGACGTCGACCGGGCCCTTCACGTAGGCGGGTCCGTTCCCGCTGCCGCCCGCGCAGTCCACGTCACTGGCGATCGGCACGCACCCGCTGTAGTTCGGGTCGCATTCGCTCTCGGCCTTGACCCCGACGGCGATCACCTGCGCGACGGGCCGGCGCTTGACGACGGACTTGACCATGCGCCGCTTGCTCGGCTCGCCGTTGGTGTAGGTGATCTGCCAGGTCACCGTGCGCACGCCCGGCACACCCTTGGTCCGTACGCGGGTCTTGCCCTCGGCCAGGGAGTCGTCGGAGACCTTGCGGGTGGGGAACGGAATCTTGGTGTCGACGGTCATGGTCTTCTTGGTGGTGCCGGCCGCGGTGGTCGCCGGCGCCGCGGCCGGATCCGTGCCGGTCGCCGCCGGATCCGTCACCGTGGCCGCGGCCGTCTGCTCCGCCGTGGGGCCCGGCGGCGCCGTGGCGGTCGCCGTCGTTGCCGTCTCGACCGGCTGCACGTCGGCCGCGAGCCGGTCGGTCTCCGGGCTGTCGCTGCTGCTGTTGCCGCCGCTCGCGACCACGCCGACCGCGGCCACGCCTCCGAGGCAGGGGAGCGCCAGCGCGGCCGCGATCAGGCCCACGCGTTGCCGGAGGGTGAGCCGTTGCCAGAAGCCGGGCCGGTGCGGTGTCTGATACGTCACCGCGCCAGTCTGGACGTCCCGTTTGCCCCCGCGCGTCGGCGCTTCGGCCGACGACCCTGGCCGAAAGAGCCGAACCGTCGACGCCTCTTTGCCGGCGGCACCGCGTAACGGAGGACCCGCGCGCGACGACGTGGCCGGCCTGATCCGGCCGAGCTCGTGGACGACGAGGGTCAGTCCGCGACGAACAGGGCGATCGTGCCGCCCAGCGGGGTGAGCATGAAAGCCGCGACGGCACAGGTGAGCACGGTGGCGGCGAGGCTCCACCGGGAAGCACCGCGGCGCAGCACGAGCGGCACGACCGAGAGGGCGACGAGCGCGATCATGAACGGCGCGCCGAGCAGTGTGATGAAGAAGCCCGGCACCCCCAGCAGCCAGCCCGGCACGATCCACAGCCAGGTGGGCGGGTCGGCCCGCGGCGCCCACAGGTAGGGCACGACGGCGGCGGCCACGTACGCCGCGACGACGTAGAGCTGCACGACCGCGATCGGCCCGGGGCCCCGGGTGGGCGCCGACGCCCGGCTGGTCACGTCGGTGGTTGTCATGACCGTGACTGTAGACCGCGCCGTGAAGGGCTATGGTCCGCCGGTGCGTCTGTGGAAGATCAAGCGTCCGGGTGGGGTCCACTTGTTCGAGCTGCGGACCGTGGCCGAGGATGCGGAGGGCGCCTGGCTCGCGGGGCCGGCCGGGTCGCCGTGGGTGGCGCCGCACGATCGGGGAACGTCGGCGATGCCCGTCGTGGTGTGGCTGGCCGAGGGGCGGCCCTGGGCGGCGTGGTGGGTCGGTGATCCGGGCGACCGGCGGCTCGAGATCGACGTGTGCCTGCCACCCGAGCCCGTCGAGGACGGCTGGCGATATGTGGATCTGGAGCTCGACCCGGTGCTGCACCTCGCGGACGGGCGGGTCGAGATAGAGGACTGGGACGAGTACGAGGAGTCGCTGCTGCGCGGCTGGATGACCGCGGACGACGGCGAGCTCGCGCGGGCCACGGCGCAGGCGTGCGCCGAGGAGCTCCGGGGGCCCGCGAAGCCGTGGCGGGAACGCGGATGGGAGCTGCTCGACGGTCTGGAACGGGGGGCCGGGTGAACGAGGACGCCGTGCTGGCCCGGATCGGGCAGGCCGTCGAGATGCACCACGGCCGCGGGCGGCCGGATGCCGCGCGGGAGATGTTCGCGGGGATCTGGGCGGAGATCGGCGGTGAGCGGGGAGACCCGCTGCACGTGTGCGTGCTCGCTCACTCGATGTCCGACGTGCAGGACGACCCCGAGCGGGAGCTGGAGTGGGAGTTGCGCGCGCTGGACGCGGCCGGGCGGCTGACCGACGAACGGGTGGCCGCGGCCGGGGTCCCGCTGACGGTGGCCGGGCTGTATCCGTCGCTGCACCTCAACCTGGCCGACTGCTGTCGCAGGCTCGGCCACCTCGACCGGGCCCGCGAGCATCTGGCGCAGGCGCGGGCCACGATCGGCGCGCTCGGCGACGACGACTACGGCCGCCTGATCCGCGACGGACTGGACCGTCTGGCGCGCGACCTGGCCTGAGGTACGAAAGAACCAAAACGTTTACGCCTATGTGCACACTCCGGCGTCCGGCGGGGTCTCGCCGACGGCGGTTCTCGGCTACCGTGAGCGCACGTCCTTGTTGGAGAGTGGGGGTTCGCCATGCGCCTCGTCCCCGGAATTCTGATGCTCTCGCTGGCAGTCGTGCTCGTCGAGGCGGCGCCGGCCCACGCGGCGTCCCCCGGCGGCCGCATCCTTGCGGTCGACGAGGGCGGGCAGGGGGTCTTCAGCGTGCGCGCCCGCGGCGGTGACGTGCGCAGCCTCAACCTGGCCATTCCGGCGTACGGGCATCCCGACTTCTCGCCCGACGGCAAGCGCGTCACGTTCGCCGAGCAGTACAGCGTCTACACGGTCAAGGCCGACGGCACCGACCGCCGGTGGGTCATCGACGGACCGTCGGCGCCGGCCTTCCCGCGCTGGTCGCCTGACGGCACCGAGATCGGCTTCGAGTCGGGCAACATCATGGCGGGCGCGGTCGCCGCCCCGGCCGGCCGCCCGGTCTACACGGGCTCCGACGGCGGTTCGCTCACCTTCGACTGGTCGCCCGACGGGCGGCACGTGGCGGTCGTGCTGTCGTGGACCGTCGGCGGTGAACCGTGGGACCCGATCTACGCCCGCGACATCTGGATCGCCCGCGCCGACGGCTCGAACGTCGCCCGCCGCCTCACCAGCCGCGCGGAGGCGTGGGATCCGTACCGGATCGCGTGGAGCCCCGACGGCCGCACCCTCGCCGCCGAAGCTCTGGGTGACTTGTGGTCGATCGACGTGCGCAGCGGCGCCACGACCAACCTGACCGGCACGCCCACGGTCGTCGAGTCGAGCCCGATCTGGTCGCCCGACAACCGGGTGCTCGCGTTCGGCCGCCAGGCCGCGGGGGCCACCGGCCCGCAGGTGTGGTTGCGTCCGGCCCGGTCCCGCGGCGACACCGGGCGCAGCCTGGGCGTCGACGGCGTCCCGACGAGCTGGCGCTGACCACCGCGCCGCCCGTCCTGCTTGTCGTGACCGGGCCGCCCGGGGCCGGCAAGTCCACCCTCGCGCGCCGGCTGTCCCGCGACCTCGGGTGGCCGGCGCTGCACCGCGACGAGATCCACGCCGGCATGTCTCCGCCCGACATGCTCCGGACGTACGACGTCTTCTTCGCCGCGATCCGCCTTTACCTCACCAGCAACGTGTCCCTCGTGGCGGAGGCGGCTTTCCAGCATCCGGCCTGGGCGCGCGGGTTGGAACCTCTGCTGCGCCACGGCGATGTGCGCATTCTGCGCTGCGGTGCCGCTATGGGTGCGCTGGACCGGCGCATCGCCGAGCGGGGCCAGCCACCGCGGGACCATACCTTTGATCTCGTACGGGTTGACGTGCCGACGCTCGACGTGGACACCACCGATGGTTACGCGCCCGGACTCGACGTGCTGCGGGAGTTCGCCAGCCCGGCCACCAGCAGCTGAACCAGGCGCCGGGCGTCGTAGCGCGGATTGCTGCCAGCGCAGAGCCCGCCGACGCCGTACATGAGTTCGGCCGCGTCCTGTCCGGGCCGGATCTGCCCGGCGTCGGCGGCCGCCGTGAGCAGCCGGGCGCAGACGGGTTCCAGCCTTTCCAGGAAGTACGAGTGCAGCGGGTCGTAGCAGGGGTCGTCGGACTGCAGCACCCGGGCCAGGCCGAGCTTGGTGACCACGAAGTCGACCAGCAGATCGATCCACTGCTGCAGGGCCTCGTACGGGGTGGGGCTGCTCCCGAGCAGTGCCGGGCCGGCCGCGGCGAGCGTTTCGACCTGGTGGCGGTAGACGGCCACGATCAGGTCGGCGCGGGTCGGGAAGTGCCGGTAGATCGTGGCCGTGCCGACCCCGGCCTCGGCCGCGATGTCGCGGATCGGCGCCTCCACCCCCGAGCGTACGAAGATCGTCGCGGCCGCGCCCAGCAGCGCCTCTTGATTGCGCCGGGCGTCGGCCCGTTTCGGCCGCGAAGCCGTGTCGCTCACCACATCACCTCACCGCAGCTAAGCGGGACACCGTCCCGTATCGTCAAGCGGGACAGCGTCCCACTTGAGGAGGATATCCGATGACGACGTACGTACTCGTGCACGGCGCGTGGCACAACGGCCAGGCCTGGCACCGGGTGACCCCGCTGCTCACCACGGCCGGCCATCGCGTGCTCGCCCCCACCCTGACCGGCCACGGCGATCAGTTCGACCCGCGCGCGGGCCTGGAGACGTACGTCGCCGACGTCGTACGGCTGCTGGTCGAGGAGGACCTGACCGACGTGGTGCTGGTCGGCCACAGCTACGCCGGCCTGGTCATCAGTTCCGTGGCCAACGACGTGCCGGAACGGATCAGTCACCTGATCTACCTCGACGCGATGGTGCCCGTGCACGGCGAGACCGCCCTCGACGTCATGCCGATCACCCGGGTGCTGGTCGACTCGGCCGCGCAGTCGGGCACACCCGATCGGGTGCCGCCGCTGCCCGAACTGCCCGCGCCGCACGGCCTGTTCGGCGTCACCGACCCCGACGACATCGCCTGGCTGCGCTCCACCCTGGTCGACGAGCCGATCCGCGCCTACGAGCAACCCGTACGGCTGGACAACCCGGCCGCCGCGGGGATCGCCCGCACCCACATCCACTGCGTCGGCTTCGAGCCCGACGGCATCACCCGGCGGCCCGTCGACGACCCCCGGGCGCAGGTGTGGGAGCTGCGCAGCGGCCACGACTGCATGCTCACCGTCCCCGCCGACCTGGCCGCGCTGCTGCTCAAGGTGGCCTGACGGGTCTACCGTCGACGGATGACTCCCGACGCGCCGCCCGGCTCGTTGCGCACCGGCGAGGTGGCCGCCCGAGCCGGCGTCAACATCCAGACCCTGCGCTACTACGAACGCCAGGGCCTGCTGGCCACGCCCGCCCGCTCGAACGGCGGCCACCGTCTCTACCCGCCCGGCACCGTCCACCTGCTCACCGTCATCAAGGCCGCCCAGCGCCTCGGTTTCACGCTCGCCGAGGTGGCTGCCCTGCTCGCCGCGGGCCGCCGCCCTTACCCGGCCCCGGACCTGCGCGCCCGCGCCACCGACAAGATCGCCGAGATCGACCGGAGGATCGCCGATCTGACCGCCATCCGCGCCACGCTCACTCAAGTGGTCGACGCCCGATGCGACAGCCTGACCAACTGCACTTGTCCCGACTGCCCCTTGCCGGCCGTCAACGGCTCGAGTCACCCCAGCACATAGGCTCGCCGGTCCGCTACGGGAGCCGGCCGTTCGGATCGGCCGCCGCAGGACCGGCCCGGCCCACGGTGACGTGCCGGGAAGTCACCTGCCGGTCATCCGGGTCGGCTACGGTCCGCCGATGACGAGCTTGCTGCACCTGACGGACACCGGTGGGGCCGGGCCGGCGATCGCGTACGACTGGGCGGACCACCGCCGTCACCTGACCCGGGTGCTCGACGGCTTGGACGGGCCTTTCTGGCTGGCCGGGCACGGCTGGGGTGCGGGGCTGGCCGTCGAATACCCTCCACCCACCCCGGCCGCGTGCGGGGTGTCGCCGTCACCGAGGGGCATCTGCGGCCGCTCGCCTCGTGGGAGGAGTTCGACGAGGGCGGGCGCGATCCTGACCGCCGACCGGGTCGAGGAGGTGCGGCGGGCCGCCCCGCGCCTCCGCATCCGCAACGTGGGGGAGGGCCTGCACTTCCTGCCCGAGGACCGGCCCGCCGAGATCGCGGCGGAGCTGGCGCAGTGGATGGCTCAAGCCACCGCGCGGGCCAGGGACAGCGCGAACCGGCCGCCGTCGTCGGTCCACCACTGGTCGAGCGCGAAGCCGGCCTCGGACAGTTCCTTCTCGACACCCTCCCGGCGGAACTTGGCCGAGATCTCGGTGCGGATCTCCTCGCCCGGGGCGAACTCGACGACCAGGCCGACGGCGGGAATCGTGACACGCATGGGCCACCGGGCCCGCAGCCGCATCTCGATCCACTCCTCCGCGGCGTCCCAGAGGGCCACGTGGGCGAACCCGTCGACGTCGAAATCGGCGTCCAGGTGGCGGTTGAGCACGCGCAGCACGTTCTTGTTGAACTCCGCGGTCACCCCGGCCGCGTCGTCGTAGGCGGGCACCAGTTCGCGGGGGCTCTTCACCAGGTCGGTGCCGAGCAGCAGGTGCTCGCCGGGGCGCAGCACCGCGCGCAGGTCGGCGAAGAAGCGGGCCCGGGCGGCCGGCTCGAAGTTGCCGATCGTGCCGCCGAGGAACGCCACGAGCCGGCCGGGGGTGTCGGGCACCGCGCCCAGGTGCCGGGTGAAGTCGCCGACGATCGGGTGCACGCGCAGGGCCGGGAAGTCGGCCCCGATCTGCTCGGCCGCGGCCGCCAGGGCCGATGGTGAGACGTCGACGGGGACGAACGCGGTGAGCGGCAGCGCCTGGAGCAGCAGCCGGGTCTTGGTCGAGTAGCCGGCGCCCAGCTCGATCAGGGTGCGCGCGCCGGTCAGCCGGGCCACTTCCGGGGCGTACGAGGTGAGGATCGCGCGCTCGGTGCGGGTCGGGTAGTACTCCGGCAGCTCGGTGATCTGCTCGAACAGCTCACTGCCGCGGGCGTCGTAGAACCACTTGGGCGGCAGCCACTTGCGGGCGGCGGTCAGGCCGGCCACCACGTCGGCGCGCAGAGCGTTCTCCTGGACATCGGCGTCGAGAAGGACCTTCATGCTTCTCCCAACGGACTCTGGTGCAGGTCGGCAGCCGTGGCGACCACCAGGGTGCGGTCGGCCACGGGCTGCCAGGACGGGTCGTCGTCGAGCGGCTCGGAACTGATCAGCACCGAGCCGGCCCGCTTGCGCACGGACAGGGCATGGCCGTACGTGCTGGCCACCACGGTCTCGCCGTCGGTGAGCAGCAGGTTGAGCCGGGAACCGGGGGCGGCCGCGGCCACCTCGGCGATCGTGCCCGCGATCGCCTCCCGCAGGCCGGCGCCGTGGCGCAGCCGGTGGCGGACCAGGGCCCACAGCAGCGCCGCGTCGGTGGGCGCGTCGAGCGTGAGCAGATCGACCGGGGGCAGGGCGGCGGCCGGCTCGGCCATCGAGCCGGGCCAGCCGGTGACCTTGCCGTTGTGGCTGAACAACCACGGCCCCTCGGCGAACGGGGCCGCGGCCTGCTCGGTGACCGGCATGCCGACGGTGGCGCTGCGCACGGCGGCCAGGATCGCCCCCGCCGACGTGACGGGGGCGAGCCCGGGCAGAGTGGTGTCGCTCCACAGCGGGGTGGCCCGGCGATAACGCACCGGGCCGCCACGCGCGTACCAGCCCACGCCGAATCCGTCCGCGTTGATCGTGCCGCCGCCGCGCATGTCGGCCGGCGCCCACGACTGGTGGGCCAGCGAGTGCGCGGGCTCGAACAGCAGGCTCGACAGCGGGATCGGCGGGCCCAGATAGGCCAGGTGGCGGCACATCAGGCGGTGCGGGCCAGCCGGAAACCGCTGAAGATCTGCCGCCGGATCGGATAGTCCCAGTTGCGGAACGTGCCCCGGGCCGCGTTGTGGTCGGTGCCGAACGAGCCGCCGCGCAGCACCTTGTAGTCGGGACCGAAGAAGACCTCCGAGTACTCGCGATAGGGGAACGCGGAGAAGCCCGGATAGCCGTGGAAGTCGCTGGACGTCCACTCCCAGACGTCGCCGATCAGCTGGTGCACCCCGAGCGGGGACGCACCCGCCGGGTAGGCGCCGGCCGGGGCGGGACGCAGGTGCTGCTGCCCCAGGTTGGCGTGGCGCGGCTCGGGTGTCTCATCACCCCACGGGAACCGGCGTGAGCGTCCGGTCGCCGGGTCCCAGCGCGCCGCCTTCTCCCACTCGGCCTCGGTCGGCAGTCTCTTGCCGGCCCACTTCGCGTACGCCTCCGCCTCCCAGAAGCACACGTGGACAACCGGTTCCTCCCGTACGACCGGGGCCGTGCGACCGAACGTGGTGGCCACCCAGCCGTCGCCGTCGCGCTGCCAGTGCGCGGGAGCGACCAGCCCGGCCGTCTGCCGGTGTTCCCATCCGGCCGCGCTCCACCACCGCGGGTCGTCGTAGCCCCCGGCGTCGATGAACGCGGCGTACTCGGCGTTGGTGACCGCGGCCCGGTCGATGTGGAAGGCGGGCACCTGCACCTGATGGGCCGGGCGTTCGTTGTCGAGCGCCCAGGGCTCGGTGTCGGTGCCCATCGTGAACGGCCCGCCGGGCACGAGCACCTCGCCGCCGACGAAGGACGGGGCCGCGGGCGGCTCGGGGGCCGTCAGGACCGGCGCACCCACCCGCAGCTGGTGGGTGGCCAGCATGGTCTCGGCGTGCTGCTGCTCGTGCTGGATGATCATGCCGAAGGCGAACCCGTCGGTCACCAGCCGGCGGCCGCCGTCGATGCGGGCCCGGTCGAGCACGTCGAGGGCCTTGTCGCGCACCTCGGCCACGTAGCGCCGGGCCTCGGCCGGGGTGAGCAGCGGCAGCGCCACCCGGTCGCGCCGGGCGTGCTTGAACGCGTCGTAGAGCTCGTCGATGTCGGGCCGCAGCGGGTCGCGGCCGCCGACGTCGCGCACCAGCCACAGCTCCTCCTGGCTGCCGACGTGGGCCAGATCCCACACCAGCGGCGACATGAGCGGCGAGTGCTGCCGGATCAGATCGCCGTCGTCGACGGCCTCGGTCAGCAGGGCGGTGCGGTCACGGGTGCGCAGCAACTCGGCCGCGACGCGCTCGCGCAGCCGATCGGTCTCGATGGTCATCGCAACTTCCGTTCGATCGAGTCGAGGACGCCGGCCTGGAGCGGGCCGGGCTCGAGGCGGCGGGCGGCCAGGTCGAGCACGGCGGTGGCGGCGCGGCGCAGGGCCGCGTCCTGCAGACCGCAGCGGTAGGCCGCCTCCCAGCGGTCGGCCACCGGCTGGGCCAGGTCGAGCGCGGCCGCGGTGGTGGCCGGGTCGGCCAGCAGGGTGGCCAGCACGGCGACCGGGGCGAACCAGTCGCCGGCGGGCTGGGCGTCGAGGTAGCGCACCTCGAGATAGCCGTGCGGGCGGACCGGCGGGAACAGGGTGGTGAGGTGGTAGTCGACGTCGTCGGTGGTGAGCGGCAGGGGCAGCGCGCCCCGGGCCCAGTCGCCCAGCGTCGTGCCGGGCGGGGTGGCCCAGCAGCCGCCGTCGCGCCGCACGCAGGTGAGCGGCGCGGCCAGGGCGTAACGCACCCAGTCGCCGGCCGGGTCGTCGGAGACGCCGACCGGGTGGGTGAGGCGCGGGTCCATCGCCCACCAGGTGGCCATGCGGGCCGAGGCGAAGCCGGTGTCGCGCCCGGCGTGGCGCCGCGAGTTGGCGAACGCGGCCAGCAGCGGCGGCCCGAGCGCCGAGACCGTGGCCCAGCGCAGCGCCAGGTCGGCTTCGTGGCCCGCGTCGAGGCAGGCCTGCAGCCCGGCTGTGCTGTTCATCATGACCCGGCCGTCGGGGCCGCGGGCGTCGAACGACTGCTCCATCGCGTCGTAGCGCGGGGTGTGGACCAGCCGCCGGGGCGCGCGATGCGGGTCTATGCCGTGCCGGCCCAGCGTAAGGCCGGCCGAGCCGAGCAGGGCGGTGAGGTGGGCCGTGTCGGCGCTGACCGCCGCGTGCAGATCGGCGAGCGTCGCGGCCGGGGCGGAGGAGATCTCCACCTGTCCGCCGGGTTCGACAGTGACCGTGCTTCCGGCGGGGAGGGGTTGCGGTGGACTGAGGTCACCCGGGGGCTTCAGGGTGACCGGGGTGTGCGGGCCGAGCGCCTGCCGCAGTTTCCCGGCCGTGAGCGGCGCCGACGGCGCCACGGTGTGGTGCAGGGTCCATTCGAGTTCGGCGCCCATGAGCGCGGGTGGGCCGGTCTTGAAGCAGATGGCACGAATCCGCGCCTCCACCTCGCTCTGGGTGCGCAGGACGGCCGCGGTGGCTTCACCGTCCGTCAGCAACCGTACGCTTTTGGTCATGCCTCGAAACTAGATCCGGGGTACGACATTTTCTCGAACGGCGCTCAACGCGTCCTCTGTGTACAGGCGCCATGCAGCAACGATGCCTTGCAGTGATCTGAGTCACTCGTGGGGGAGCCGGGCGTTAAGGGGCACTTAAGCCGGACCGGACTCACCACCACCGCATTGACCTGCGTAAACGGAAATTTGTCCCGTACTGCTTCGAGGATCCTGAACTTCTCCTGGACACCTCCCGTACTGGAGGGCGGCACGCCACGGCGGAGTGGCGTGACGACGCACGAGTTAGGGAGTCGCGATGGCCGGGACCGGAATCGACACCTCGATCCTGCACAAAGGGGCCCACAGCGCCTCCTACTTCGACCTCTCGCGCAGCGCGGGCGAGGGCGTGGAGATCGTGGACTTCTGCATCCCCTGCAATCCGTACTTCCCGACCCCCGAGATGTTCGACGAGCTCACCCGCGACCTCAAGAACATCCTGAAGTACTACCCGAGCGACTCCACCAGCATCACCAAGAAGCTGTGCAGCGTGCTCGGGCTGCACCCGCAGACGGTGGCCATGGCCAACGGCTCCACCGAGCTGATCACCTGGATCGACCACCTGCTGATCAAGGAGAGCGTGGCGATCCCGATCCCCACGTTCGGCCGCTGGACCGACCAGCCGCTCGAAACCGGCAAACGGGTCGACATGTTCCCGCTGCAGGAACGCGACGGTTTCCGGCTCAACCTCGACGACTACGTGCGCTTCATCCGCGACCGCGGCTCCCGCGTGGCCGTGATCTGCAACGTCAACAACCCCGACGGCTGCTACCTGCCCCGCCGCGACGTCATCCGCTTCATGGACATGCTGGGCGACCTCGACCTGGTCGTCATCGACGAGTCGTTCATCGACTTCAGCGACCTGGAGCAGTATCCGTCGGCCGGGCCCGACGCGGTCATCCGGCCCAACACGGTCGTGCTCAAGAGCCTGGGCAAGAACTTCGGCCTGCACGGCATCCGGTTCGGCTACCTGATGGCCAACCCGTCGATCGCCGGCAAGATCGGCAAGGCCCTGCCCAAGTGGAACCTGAACTCGCTGGCCGAGAAGGTCGTCTTCATGATCCAGGACCACGAGGAGGAGTACGAGGACAGCCTGCGCCTGCTCAGCCGCGACCGTCGTGCCATGGCGGGCGAGCTGGGCCGCATCCCCGGGCTGACCGTCTTCCCCTCGCAGGGCAACTTCATCCTGGTCAAGCTGCCCACCGAGTGGTCCGGCGTGGCGCTGCGCGACTACCTGGTGGCCAACCACGGCGTCTACACCCGCGAGTGCGGCAACAAGCTCGGCATGACCAGCCAGTTCATGCGCCTGGTGGTGCGTCCGGCCCGCGACGTCGACCGGCTGATCGACGGCATGATGGACTACGGCCGCCAGTTCCGCGTCCGGTCGTACTCCGAGGAGCCGCCCATGGAGCGTGGGCGCAGCTGGAGCGGCGGGCTCGACGAGGCCCCCGACAACCTGATCCCGTACCCGTCACGCCGTTCGAGCGAATACACGGCCCGCCGCGCCGCGAACGCATAGCCGGCCTCTCGTGGACGCGGGCGCGAGCGTTCGGCAGGCGGTCATCATCCCGTCACTTCCTTGCCATCGGGGGCCGACAGGGTGATCGTCGTCGAGACGTCCACTCAGGAGGCAATGATGCCCACCCGCCGCCACCTTCTCGCCGGCGCCGCCGCGGCCGCCGGCGCCGCCGCCCTGCCGGCGGGGGCCGCGCACGCAACAGGGACGGCGGGCCTGTTCCCGCTCGGCGTGGCCAGCGGTGACCCGCTGCCGACGGCCGTCATCCTGTGGACCCGGCTGGTGCGCGCCGGTCTGCGCCGCCCGGTCGAGGTGGAGTGGCAGGTCGCCCGGGACGAGCGCTTCCGCCGGGTGGTGCGCCAGGGCCGCACGACCGCCCGCGCCGAGCTGGCCCACTCCGTGCACGTCGACGCGCGCGGCCTCGACGACGGCCACGAATACTTCTACCGCTTCCGCGCCCTCGGTCAGATCAGCCCCACGGGCCGCACGCGGACCGCGGTCTCCCCGCACCGCAGCGCCCAGCGGTTGCGCTTCGGCATCGTGAACTGCCAGGACTTCCAGAACGGCTACTGGCCCGCCTACTGGGGCCTGGCCGCCGAGGACCTCGACGTGGTCGTGCACCTGGGCGACTACATCTACGAGTACGACCCGGGCAGCCGCTTCGCCGACCGCAACCACACCACGCCGGCCACGCCGGGGCTCGACCAGCTCGTCACGCTGGACGACTACCGGGCCCGGCACGCGCAGTACAAGTCCGACCCGGCGCTGCAGGCCGCGCACGCCGCGTTCCCGTGGATCGTCACCTGGGACGACCACGAGACCGAGAACAACTACGCCGGCCTGATCGACGAGGTCGACGACACCGGGGCCACGTTCCGGGCACCGGCGCAGTTCGCCCGCCAGCGCGCCGCCGCCTACCAGGCCTACTACGAGCACATGCCGATCCGCGCCGATCTGCGCCCGGGCAGTGCCGATCTGCGGATCTTCCGTCGCTTCGACTTCGGCCGGCTGCTGCGCCTCAACGTGCTCGACACCCGGCAGTACCGCAGCGACCAGCCCGGCGGTTTCCCGGGAGACTTCGGCCTGGCCGAGGCGGGGCTGGCCAACGCGGCAGGCACGCTCACCGGCGAGCACCAGGAGAGCTGGCTCAAGCGGGGCCTCGACCACTCGCCGGCCCGCTGGAACGTGGTGGCCCAGCAGGTGATGATGAGCCGGATCAAGTTCCCCAACCCGACCGGCGCCCCGGTCCCGCCGATCGTGGCCAACCTCGACCAGTGGGACGGCTACGCCCCGCAGCGCGCCCGGTTCCTCACCTACCTGGCCGACCGGCGGGTCAGCAACCCGATCATCCTGGCCGGCGACATCCACTCGACCTGGTTCTCCGAGCTGCGCACCGACTTCGACCGGCCCGAGCTCAAGCCGGTCGCCGTCGAGTTCACCGCCACCTCGGTCAGCTCGGACTTCCCGATCGCCTTCGACGCGCCGCTCAAACAGGTCAACCCGGTCCTCAACCCGCACGTGCGCTACTTCGACGGGTCCAAGCGCGGCTATCTGCGCTGCTCGGTCGGCCGGTCCGTCTGGCACACCGACGTCCGTACGGTCGACACGATCGACGTGCGTGAGGCGCCGGTCACCACGAGCGCGTCGTGGGCCGTCGAAGCGGGGACCAGCGTCCTGACCCGATAAGCTCCTCCGGATGCGCACGAAGGAGCAGTTGACCGAGGACATCCGCGAGTCGAAGCGGGCGGTGCTGGTCGTCAACGCTCATTCGCGCCGCGGCCGGCTGCTCTACGACAACACGTTCGAGCGGCTCAAGCAGGCCGGGTTCACGCTGCTCGGGGCGACCGCGGTCGAGCGGCCGCGCGAGCTGCCCCGGCTGCTCGCCGAAGGCCTGGCCAAGGGGCCCGACCTGCTCATCGCGGGCGGCGGCGACGGCACGATCAGCACGGCGGCCCGGCTGCTGGCCCATCGCGACGTCGCGCTGGGGCTGCTCCCGCTGGGCACCACCAACAACTTCGCCCGCACCGCGCACACCCCGCTCGACCTCGGCGAGGCCGTCGAGGTGCTGGTCAAGGGCAAGGTGATCGACCTCGACCTGGGGCTGGCGGGCGACGAGCCGTTCACCAACCACGTCGGGGTCGGGCTGTCGGCCGAGGTCATGCTCAAGGCGCCGCGCCCGCTCAAGCGCGCCCTGGGCCGCCTGGCCTACCCGCTGACCGCGCTCGGCCTGCTGACCCGGCACCGGCCGCTGCGCATCACCGTGCGCACCGAGGGCCGCAGCCACGAGTTCAGCAGCCACCAGGTGTACGTGGCCAACGGCGGCCACCACGCGGGCCGCCCCATCGCCGGTGACGCCGATGCCGACGACCGGCTGCTGGTCACGTACGCGGTCGGCGGTCCGAAACGCCGGGAGTTGCTGGTCGAGACGGCTCGCAACGCCGCCAAGGGACCTTCGCGCACGCTGCGGGAGGAGCCGTTCCTGGCCACGGGGGAGCTGTGGCTGGAGACCGACCGCCCGGCCCGGGTGGAGGTCGACGGCGAGCCCGCCGGCCGCACCCCGATGCGCATCGGGCTGGCCGCCAACGCGCTGCGGGTGATGGCCCCGGCCGGCACGCCCGACCGTTAGCCTCTCAACTTTTGCCCCGAGCGGCCGATGCATCCGTTATGCGGACGGCGCTCGACGACAACCCCCTCGCAGACTCCGACCGGCTGCGGATCCTGCGGGCGACCGGCCTGCTCGACGCGGGGCCGGTGGAATCGCTGGACCGCCTGACCCGGATGGCGGCCCGGCTCACCGGGGCCCGCCTGGCGCTGGTCTCGCTGGTCGACGCCGACCGGCAGCGCTTCGCCAGCGGCTGCGGTCTGCCGCCCCAGCTCGAACGCGACATGCAGACGCCGCTGAGCCACTCGTTCTGCCAGCACGTGGTGCTCGACGAGGCGCCGCTGATCATCTCCGACGCCCGCACCGACGACCGTCTGCACACCAACCTGTCGATCCCCGACTACCAGATCATCGCCTACGCCGGTTTTCCCTTGCGCGCCCCGAACGGGCTGGTGCTGGGCTCGTTCTGCGTCACCGACGACAAGCCCCGCGCCTGGTCGGAGGAGGACCTGGCCACCGTACGGGACCTGGCCGCGGCGGCCGAGTCCGAGATCGCGCTGCGTCTGCTGCACGGCGAGCAGCTGCTGGCTTCGGCCCGGATGCAGTCGGTGCTCGACAGTGCCTACGACGCGTACATCTCGCTCGACGCCGGCGGTGACGTGGTCGCCTGGAACGCGGCCGCCGAGCGCCTGTTCGGCTACGCCGCCGCCGAGGCCATGGGCCGGCCGGCGGCCGAGCTGATCGTGCCCGAGCGGTTCCGCGAGATGCACCGGGCCGGAATGGCCCGCGTGCGCGCCAGCGGCCAGTCGCTACTGACCGGGCAGCGACTGCAGCTGGCCGCGATCGACCGCACCGGCCGCGAGTTCCCGATCGAGATGACCATCCAGGTGGCCGTCGAGCAGGGCGAGCTCGTGTCGCACGCGTTCCTGCACGACATCACCGACCGGATGATCGCGACCGCGGAGCTGGAGCGCCGCCGCCAGGAGATCGAGGACGACCGCGCGTTCCTGCAGGCCCTGCTGGACAGCCTGGACACCGGCGTGGCGGCCTGCGACCGGGAGGGCAACCTGGCCTTCTTCAACCAGGCCCTGCGCCAGATCCACGGCGCCGACGCCGCGCCGGACGCGCCCGGGGAGACCTGGTCGCAGCAGTACGGCCTGTACGCCGAGGACGGCCAGACGCTCGTGCCGGCGGACCAGGTGCCGCTGGCCCGCGCGTTCACCGGCGAGGTGGTCGACGGCCAGCCGCTCGTCGTGCCCGGCCCGGACGGCACACCGCGGCGCTTCCTGACCAACGCCCGCCCGATCGACACCCCCGACGGCCGCCGCCTGGGGGCCGTGGCCGCCATGCACGAGGTCACCGAGGCCCACCACGCCGAGGTGCTGCGCCGCACCCGGCACGCCGTCGACCAGGTGCTCTCCGAGGCCACCAACGCCGAGCAGGCCGCCATCCGCGCGGTCGTGGCCGTGGCCGACTCGCTGGGCTGGCTGTGCGGCGAGTACTGGCAGGTCGCCGAGGACCGCCGGCACATCGTGCGGCTCAGCTCGCACACCGCCGCCGGTCGCGAGCTGTCCGCGTTCACGGGCGACGAACCGCTGGAGTTCGGCCGTGGCGAGGGCCTGGCCGGGCTGGTCTGGCGTACGGGCGCCGACGTGTGGGGCGGGCCGGAGTCGATGTCGTCGGGACGCGCCGAGGCGGCCCGCGCGGCCGGCATCCGTACGGTGGTGGGCCTGCCCGTGCGGGCCGGGCGCCGGGTGCTCGGCGTGCTCGCGTTCTTCCTCGACACCGAGCTGCGGTTCGACCCGGACATCGCCGACGTCCTGGACACGATCGGCGCGCACCTGGGCCGGTTCGTCGAGCGCCGCCGGGCCGAGGACCTGCAGCTCGCGCTGTTCTCCGCCCAGCAGGAGCTGGACCGGATGAAGGACGAGCTGACTGCGCTGGTCATCCACGAGCTGCGCAACCCGATCGGGGTGATCCGCGGCTACATGGAGACACTGCTGGAGAGCGCCGAGCTGGCCGAAGCCGACCGCCGGTACGCCGCGGTCGTCGACCGCAACGCCGAGCACCTGCAGCGGCTGGTCGACGACCTGCTCGACCTGGCCCGCCTGGACGCCGGGCACCTGAGTATCGACCCGCGCCCGATGTCGGCGGGCCGGCTGCTGCGCGACGTGGTCGAGAACCACCGCCCCACCGCGGACGGCAAGCGGCTGACCGTGCAGCTGCGGCTCGAACCGCACCTGCCGGTGCACGCCGACGGCCAGCGGCTGCGGCAGGCTCTGGACAACCTGCTGTCCAACGCGATCAAGTACACGCCCGAGGGCGGCCGGGTCAGCGTCACGGCCGAGACCGGCGGCGACGGTGTGACGATCGAGATCAGCGACACCGGCATCGGCATCCCCGCCGAGCAGTACCCGCAGCTGTTCACCCGGTTCTTCCGGGCCGGCAACGCGGCCCGCGAAGGGATCAAGGGCACCGGCCTCGGGCTGGCCGTGACCAAGGCGATCGTGGAGGCCCACCAGGGCACCATCGCGGCCCGGCCGGCCCACGGCGGGGGCACGACGTTCACCGTTACGCTGCCTGCCGTGCAAGCCTGAGGTCCGCGCGAAAATAGTTTCGTACGGGATTGCACAGAACCGGCACGGGGTGCGTCGTAGTGGTTGTGACCTTCGAGCAGTTCGCGATGGCCCGGCTCCCGAGCCTCCTGCGGTATGCGGTCGTCCTCACCGGCGACCGTGATCTCGCACAGGACATAGTCCAGGAGGTTCTGGCCCGGGCGCAGGTTCGATGGCGGCGGATCAGCGAGGCGGAAGTCCCCGAGGCGTACGTGCGGCGCATGGTGCTCAACGAGTACCTGTCGTGGCGGCGCAGCTGGGCTGTCCGTCACGTGCACGCGGTCGGGGAAAGGCTCGTCGACCTCGACGACGCCCGGGGTGGTGTGCGCGACCACGCCGACGGTGTCGTCATGGCCGACGTCCTCTGGAAGCGCCTGTCCACTCTCGGGCGCAAACAGCGGGCGGTCCTGGTGCTGCGGTATTACGAGCAGCTGGAGGACGAGCAGATCGCCGACCTGCTGGGGTGCTCCCCGGCGACGGTCCGCAGCCACGCGTCGAGGGCGCTGAAAACGCTCCGGCTCTCACCGGAGCTCATGGAACGCATTCCCGCCGAGGAGAAGTCGTGACTGAGCAGCCGCACCACGATCAGCTGCGCGAGGCTTTCGAGACCCACGAAGACACCAATATCGACCCGGCCGCGGTGTACGCCCGCGTCCAGGAGCTCTCCACCAAGTACAAGCGGCGCCGGCGGGGCGCCCAGATCGCGGCCGGTGGCGTGCTATCCGCCGGCCTCGTCGCCGGGGCGATCAACCTGCCCGCGTTCCTGCCGGCCAACCAGCCGGTCACCAACACCGCCGCCGGGGTCCCGGCCGGCGCGCCGGCCAAGCCGTCGGCGGCGCCGTCGAACGGCCCCACCGACTACGACCGCAACCTTGAGGCCTACACCGAGGCCGGCTACGGCTACGACAACGCCGGTGTGCTGGCCCGGCTGTGGAAGATGAACGGCGACGACCGGCTCGCGGTCAAGGCCGAGGCGGGCCGCCGCCTGCTGCTCGGCGAGACCCTGCCGATCAAGCCCTCGCCCGATGCCCCGGTCGAGGAGGAGACGATCTCCCCCGAGCAGGACAAGCAGTTCCAGGCGTTCTTCAACGCCGGCTACACCTGGACCGAGGCCGAGAAGCTGGCCAAGATCTGGAAGATCAAGGACCCGGCCGACGCCAAGCTGGAGGCGGGCAAGCGCCTCCTCGCCGGCGAGGAGCTGCCGGTCAAGCCGACCAAGGAGAACGTCGCCGCCGCCCTGGAGAACAAGCGGGCCAGCGCGTTCTGGGAGGCCGGTTACGAGGCGGAGGACGCCGCGAAGCTGGCCAAGCTGTGGAACCTCAAGGACACGTGGTCGGCCAAGGTCGAGGCGGGCATGCGCCTGCTGGCCGGCCAGGAACTGCCGATCAAGCCGTGAGCGACCGGTTGCGCCGGCGCATCGGCTTCGAGATCGAGCTGATGGCCCCCGCGGGGGCCAGCCGGCGCAGCCTCGCCGACGACCTGGCCGCCCGTTGCGGCGGCCGGGTCCGCCCGGTCTGGCATCGCGACAGCGAACCGTCGCTCGTGCCCGGCCTGGGCCGGTTCCTCAATCTCACCTTGGGCTTCGCGGTCGACCGGCCGGACGGCACCCCGCTGTGCACCCTGGTCGACGACATCACCCTGGTCGACGGCCTCGACCCGCGGGTCCCGGCCCCACCGGGCTGGTTCCGCGTGCTCAGCGACGACTCGCGGCTGCTGGGCCTGCTGGCCGAGCAGTGCGACCCGGCTGCTCCGCTCGACACGGTGCTCGACCCGGCCGCCGCACTGTGGCGGGTCAAGCCCGAGCAGATCGGCGACGTCTTCCGCCTCGACGACGCCGGGGGCAGCACGATCGCGCTCGCCGCCCCGGCCGGCGGCGAGCGCGAGCGGCCCTGCGAAGTGATCACCCCGCCGCTGGCCGCCGGTCACGACGAGGCCCTGGAGGAGCTGCTCGCGCCCGCCCGCGAGCTCGGCTTCACCGTGCCGGTCGAGGCCGCGGTGCACCTGCACCTCGACGGCGGGCCGTTCCGCCGGCCGGCGGCCCTGGCCAACGTGGTGCGCTTGTTCGCGCACTGGCGCGAGCCGTTGCGGGCGCTGCTGCAGACCAACCCGGCCTGCCGCCGCCTCGCCCCGCTGCCCGAGCCGCTGGTGGCCGCCACCACCGGGCGGCTCGGGTCAGGTGGCCGGCCGGGTCAGCCCGGCCGGCCCGGGTGGGACGACCTGAGCCGCGCGGCCGACGAGGGCGGGCTGACCAAGTTCTTCGACGTCAACCTGACGCAGCTGTTCGCCGAGCACCCGATCCGCGACACCGTCGAGGTCCGCATCCTGCCCGGGGCGATCGACACCGACGAGATCGTCAACCGGGCCGCGCTGGTCGAGCTGTTGCTGGAGCGCTGCCTGATGGCGTCCTCGCTGCCCCCGGTGGCGGCCGACCCGATCGAGCAGCTGATGGAGTTCGCGGCCGAGGCGATGGCGCGCCGCTAACTGCGTACGGTCACGGTGGCTTCCGAGACCAGCCTGAGCGAGGCCGCCGCCGCGGTGCCCGGCCGGCCGAAGAGCCAGCCCTGCCCGCGGTCGCAGCCCAGCGTGCGCAGCAGCTCGGCGTGGTGCGCGGTCTCCACCCCCTCGGCCACGGTGACCAGCCGCAGGCTGCGGGCCAGGTCGACCACGGCCCGGACGAGGGCGCCCTGCTGCGCGTCGGTGGGGTCGTCCGGCATGAACGACTTGTCGATCTTGAGGAAGTCGATCGGCAGGTCCCGCAGGTAGGCCAGCGACGAATACCCGGTGCCGAAGTCGTCGATGGCCACCCGTACGCCCGCGGAGCGCAGCTCGGTCAGATGGGCCAAGGTCAGCTCGGCGTGCGCGCCCGACCGCACCAGCACGCCCTCGGTGATCTCCAGGGTGAGCGCCGCGCCCGGCAGCCCGCTGTCGTCCAGCGCCCGGCGCACCTTGTCGGCGAAGTCGTGCTCGGCCAGCTGCCGCGGCGACACGTTGACCGTGATCGTGGTGCCGTACGTGTGGAACCAGGGCGCGGCGTCGGCGCAGGCCCGCCGCAGCACCCACTCGCCCAGGCAGACGATCAGGCCACTGTCCTCGGCGGCCGGGATGAACCGGTCCGGCCCGATCGGGTCCTGACCCGGCGGCGTCCAGCGCACCAGCGCCTCGAACGCGACCGAGCGGCCGCCGCGCAGGGTCACGATGGGCTGGTAGTGCACGGTGAACTCGTCGGCCTCGAGCCCCTCGCGCAGACGTTCCACCATGCGGATCCGGCCCGCCTGCTCCCGGCGCATCCGGGGGTCGAACACCTGGTGGCGGTCCTTGCCCTCGGCCTTGGCGGCGTACAGGGCCAGGTCGGCGTCGCTGAGCAGCTCGGCCACGCCCGCCCCGTCCTCCAGGCGGCGGACCCCGATGCTGCTCGACACGTGCAGGGTGTGCCCGGTGACCGCGACCGGTTGCCGCAGCGTGGCCAGCACGGCCTCGGCGCGGGCGTCGACCTCGCCGGGCGCGATCCGGGGGAGCAGGAGAGCGAATTCGTCGCCACCCGGACGGGCCAGCGTCTCGCCGGGGCCGAGCAGCTCGCGCAGCCGCCCGGCCACCGCCACCAGCAGCCGGTCGCCGACGGTGTGGCCCAGCCGGTCGTTGACGTCCTTGAAGCCGTCCAGGTCGAGCAGCATCAGCGCGCCACCCGCGGGCGCGGCGCCGGCCAGCCGTTCCTCCAGCAGGTGCCGGGTGGGGAGCCCGGTCAGGGTGTCGTGCAGGGCCATGTGCCGGATCGACTCCTGCATGGCGGCCTGCTCGGCCAGCGAGTGCGTGAGGCTGGTGGCCTGCCGTTCGGCGAGGCGGGTGGCCAGCGCCATCCGGATCACCAGCAGCACCGAGACCATGGCCGTCAGGGCCAGCGGGACCCCGACGTCGCCCAGGTCGTGCTGCGGCATCCGGTGCTCGCGCAGCAGGGCGTACCCGGTGCTGGCCGGCCCGACCAGCACGGTCACGATGTGCAGCAGCAGCATCCACCACGCGTTGGTGATCGGGCCGGGCGGCTCGGCGGGCGGATCGGGCACCGGGTGCAGGGCGGCCCCGCCGATCAGGACGAGCGCGGCGGCCCAACCGGCCGTGCTCAGCGTCGTGCCGGCGATCGCGTCGAGCGAGGCCACCTCGAGGAAGTAGCGCACGTCGGACACGGTCAGCAGCACCGTCGCGACCAGCACCAGGGCCAGGGGGCGGGTCAGCTTGCCCTCGACGATCAGGAGCCGCGACGCCATCCCGAACAGGACCGCGTCCAGGAACGGGTAGACGCCGGCCACCGGCACCTCGAGGGCCCGGCCCCGGTCGAGCACGTACGGGTCGTAGAGCAGCACGTAGGCGAGCATCACGCCGGTGCACAGCACGATGGCGGTCTCGGTCAGCCCGGCCCCGCGGGAGATCTCGGCCCGGCCGGGCAGCAGGGCGAGACCGGCCGCCAAGGCGGGGTACGCGGCGAGATACAGCAGGTCGACCAGGCCGATCCCGGCCACGCTGATCGACCCCGTGATCGCCTCGGCCGCCCAGAACGCCGTCGCGATCGTGCCGAACGCGGTGGCCACGGCGAGGGCCCACCACGCGACCGGCCGGGCCAGGCGCCGCCGGCGCAGACCGGTCAGCACGGCCGCGGTGCCGCCGGCCCCGGCGACGCTGTAGGCGCAGAGCTGCCCGGCGTGCCCGAACACCGGGGCCAGCAGCACCAACGCGCCGGTCAGGAGCAGGAACAGCCACCAGCCGTACGTACGGGATGGTCCTGCCTGCTCGGGCAACCGGCCGCCCTTCGGGTCCGCGCGTTCCTTGCCCCCATTCTCCCGCCGCCCGCCGTACGGTTCCGGCAAATGGGAGAACCGCTCAATCGCCGACGCGATCGCCACAAGCGCCGGTGACCCCACCGGGCGGACTGATCAACAGGTCCTCGGTTACGAAGGGCCGGCTCGGTGATGGGCCAGCTCGCGGTGGTGGTCGTCGCCGGGATGGCTGGCCGGGTCGACGTGCACGGTGGCGCCGGTCAGGCGGGGCACCCGGTGGGTCAGCCGGTGCTCGGCGTCGGCCGCGATCTCGTGCGCGGCCAGCAGGCTCAGCTCGGCGTCGACCACGATCGTGGCCTCGGCGTGCAGGCGGTGACCGATCCAGCGCAGCCGCAGGCCCGGCACGGCGTGCACGCCCGGCACCGCGAGCAGGGCGGTCTCGGCCCCGTCGACCAGCGCCGGATCCACCCGGTCCAGCAGCCGGTGACAGACCTCGCGGGCGGCGTCCCGGAGCACGAACGCGATGGCCACGGTGATGGCCAGGCCGACGACCGGATCGGCCCAGCCCCACCCGAGCCAGGCGCCGCCCGCGGCCGGCACGACGGCCAGTGACGTGTAGCCGTCGGTGCGGGCGTGCAGGCCGTCGGCGACCAGGGCGGCCGAGCCGATGCGCCGGCCGACGGTGATGCGGTAGCGGGCCACGACCTCGTTGCCTGCGAACCCGACGACGCCGGCCGCCAGCACCCACGGGATGTGAGTCATGGTGCGCGGGTTGACCAGGCGGTCGACGGCCAGCCAGCCCGCGGCGACCGCCGAGCCCGCGATGACCAGCACGATGACGATGCCCGCGAGATCCTCGGCGCGGCCGAAGCCGTACGTGTAGGCCCGGGTGGCGGCGCGCCGGCCGATCAGGAACGCGATGGCCAGCGGCACGGCGGTGAGCGCGTCGGCCACATTGTGCAAGGTGTCACCGAGCAGCGCGACCGAGCCGGACAGCACCACGATCAGCCCCTGCAGCAGCGCCGTGACGCCCAGCCCGGCCAGGGAGATCCACAGCGCCCGCAGCCCGTCCCGCGAGGCCTCGAGCGCGCTGTCGACCTTGTCGGCACTGTCGTGCGAGTGCCCGGAACCGCCGTGGTGATGGTGCTCGCCCATGCGCCGACCCTACGCCCGGGGGTAGGCGTGCGACAACGCCGCAAATGCTAATGACCTGCAGAAACGCATGGCTCGCGACAGTGCGGCGGTCACTTCTCGATCAGGTCGACCAGGGGGGTGGGCTGGCTGATGTTGGCCGGGGCGTTCCATTTCTGCAGTTCGGAGGTGTTGCAGACGGACACCTTGACCTTGCTGGTGCCGTCGCCGTGGAAGTCGTTCGCGACGCCGCTGGCCTGGTCGGTGGGTTGCAGGCAATAGCCCTTGTAGTCCTTGATGCGGTAGCTGGTGCCGTAGTCGCCGGTGTCGTGGTAGACGGTCCACTGCAGGTTCGTCGCGGCCTGAGCGGCCGGGGTCGTGCAGGTCACGACGGTCACCCACGAGGTCGCGTTGACGACGCCGGGGGAGCGCAGGCAGTAGTTGTTGGCGGCCAGGCCGTTCTTGCTGTTGCTGGTGGCGTTGGTGTTGTTGACGATGATCGGCCCGGTCGCGGTGACGGCCGGGACGACCGGGGTCGGGTGGACCCATTGCTGGTTGAAGTCGACGACACCGCCCGGGTCCTGCTTGCAGAACCAGGCGATCATGTATGTCGAGTTCATGTTCTTGCTGGTCACGTCGAGGCAGCGGCTGAACTGGGCGTAGTTGACCAGCTGGTTGGTGTTGTCGCCGGCCATGCCCGCGCCGACGCCGGTGGCCGAGCGGAACACCGTGGTGCTGTTGTTGACCGAGCAACCACCCAGCACGACGGCCTTGTTCGCCGTGGAGCCCGGCGCCTGCACGTTGACGCAGGAGCTGCCGTCGGACTTGCTGGCAGTGGTCGTCGAATGGAACATCGAGCTGCCGTCCAAGGCCCACTGGAACGTCGTGGTCCGCACGGCCGGGCAGGCCCGGAAGACCAGGGCCGTGCCGGCCTTGCGGGCGTCGCTGGCCCAGAGGCACATGCCCGACGACGCGGCCGACGACTCCGAGTTGATCCGCTTGAGGTAGAGGTCGGCCGTGTAGCCGAACTGCTGACGGCTGCTGCCGTCGCAGGGCGCCATCAGCAGTGGGGTGTCGGCCGCGGGGGCGCCGTTCGTGCCCGAGTCGAAACACTGATTGCCCAGGGTGGAGGTGGCGATCCGGATCTGGCCGCCCGGGATGTTGGTGTTGCTCGTGGAGAAGACGTACGTGGCGGTCAGCGTCCGCTTGACCGGGCCGCCCCAGCCGACCGAACTGACGACCGCGGTGGTCGGCACGTCGTTGGTCGGGCAGCTCAGGTCCTTGCCGTCCTGATCCCGGTACGTCAGCGTCACCACGTACGAGAGCGTCTCGCCGGCCGAGTTCACGCCGGCGTCGCCGGTCAGCGTGCACGGCGGCAGGTTCTCCAGATAGCCGCTCTGGGTGTTCTGATCGGCGGCTGCCCGCACCCGCGCCATCATCACGTCCATGCCGGCCTGCGAGGCGTTGAGCGCGGTGTTGCGTTCGCCCAGGCTCTGGCTGGTCCTGATCTGGCGGACGACCATCGGCACCAGCACCGCGGACAGCGACATGACGACGGTGACGACGAGCAGCGCCATCAGGATCGAGCCGGTGTCGTCCGTACGGGATCGGATGCGCATCACGACGCCGGCCTCGCCTTGCCGCAGTCGTTGTCGACCAGCTTGCCGGCGTCCGAGAAGACGTTGCTGGCGTTGGTGTTCTGGGCCGTGAACAGCACGTCGAGCGGCAGGCTGGTCACGCCCACCTTGCCGGTGAAGCGCAGCCGCACCTGGGTGTAGGCGAGCTGGTAGTCGCGGCCCACACCGGAGACGTTGGGGCTGGCCGAGGCGTACGGGGTGGAGTTGGGCAGATAGACCGTGAACGGTGGCGTGGTGCCGGTCTGGGCCAGGTTGGCGGCGATCGCGGTCGGCGGGCCCGGCGTGGTGCTCGGCAGCACCCACGAAGCAGTGGTCAGCACGCCGTTCTTGAGGGCCAGCTGACGGCAGCCGAGCGACGTGGCGTATTCGAGGTACCAGGTGCCGCCGACCAGCCCGGGCGTGGACACCCAGTTGGCGTACCGCAGCTCCTTGTCGAGCCGGCGGAAACTGTTGGTGAGCTGGTCCCGGGCGTTGGCGGTGGTGTCGACCCGGTTCACGTTCGAGTAGATCTCGACCAGCCCGCCCATCGCGACGACCAGCACGACCGACAGCAGCCCCATGCCGACCAGCAGCTCCACGAGGGTGACGCCGCTGTCGCCGGGCTCGCGCTCCCGTCCGCCGCTCATGTCACGGTCCAGAGCAGGGTGAGCACGCTGGTGGCGGTCACGGTGGTGGCCGTGGCGGTGACCGTGTAGGAGCCCGCTGTGGTCGGCGTGCCGGCGATGGTGGCGGTCGTGGCGTTGTAGGTCAGGCCGGGCGGGAGGCCGGTCACCGTGATCACCGGGCTCAGGCCGAGCAGGGCCCCGTTGGTGGCCAGCGTCATCGAGGCCGCGGTGCCGCGGGCGGTGGTCCGGTCGGGCGCGGCCAGGGCGGGCGCGGTGAAGATCAGCGAGCTGGTGGTGTTGACCAGCAGGACGAAGCGCTGACTGGCCGAACCGCCGGTGCCGCCGAGGCTGTCGGTGGCGGTGATCGTGGGCAGGAACCGTCCCGAGATGGTGACCTTGTCGTTGATGGCGCCGCTCTTGTTGTTGATCGACACCCCGGTGGGCAGGCCCGTGGCGCTGTAGCTGTACTTGCCGTCGCCGCCTCCGCCGACCGCGGTCATGACGAGCTTGGCGTTGAGCGCGATCGACTGGTCGGCCGGCGGACCCAGCGTGACGGCCGGATACACCGTGTGGGTGTAGGTGCCGTCGCCCGAGATGCCGTTCTGGTCGGTGGCGGTGACGGTCGAGGCGAACGTGCCGGGGTCGGTGACCGTGCCGGTGATCGCCCCGCCGGCGTTGTCGACGGCCAGCCCCGGGGCCAGCGTGGAGGACGTGTAGACGTACGGGCCGACGCCGTTGGCCGCGGTGGCCTGCAGGCTGACCTCCTCGCCGACGTGGTTCGCGGCCGCGGCGGGCATCGCCACGGTGGGCGGCAGCACCACGGTGAAGGTGATGGACGCGGTGTCGCTGCGGTTCAGCTTGTCGGTGACCGTGGTCGTGGCCGGAGTGACGCCCGCCGTGGTCGGGGTGCCGGTGATCAGGCCGCCCGTGGTCATGGTCAGGCCGGCCGGCAGCTTGCTCACGGTCCACGTGTTGGGCAGCTGACCGCCGCGCGCCTCCAGCTGGGCCGAGGCGGCGACACCCAGGTAGAAGGTGACCGAGGTGGTCATCACGACCGGGGACGGCCGCTTGAGGTCGAACTGAGGTTCCGGCGCCCGCGACACGAGCGTCGAGGTGACATACATGCAGGTGTTGGCCGGGTTGCCCGCAGTCGTGGCGCACGAGTTGTCGGGCCAGGTGATGAGGACGACCGCCCGGAAGAACTTGAGGATCTTGGTCTTGTCGGCCGGCTCCGCGCTCTTGCCGACCGGATAGACGCACGCGCCCGAGCTCGACGTCAGATAGACCTCACAGCCCCCGATGTAGATCATCCGGGTGTACGGGGTGCCCTCCATGGTCGTGACCTGGGCCGCGGTCGAGATCGGGGCGTCCGCGCCGTCGGTGGGCAGCACCGAGCTGTCGGCGTCCATGCCGACCTGCATCGTGGCCAGATACGGCTTGACGATGGCCGGGGCGGCCGCGAACTGGTCCTCGCCGGCCTGCTGACCGTGCCCGCTCAGCAGCGAACTGCCCTTGAGCCCGCGCACCTGCTCCATGGCGGTGTCGGCGAGCTGGATGGCCGCCTGGCGGGTCCGCTGCTTGTTGACGCTCTGCAGGCTGCTGACGAAGAAGGGGGTGCTGGCCAGCAGGGTGATGGCCAGGACGGCCAAGGCGACGACCATCTCGATGAGAGTGAATCCCTCATCGTCGCGCGTACCTTCCATCCCCACCCTCCTCACCGTGATCATCGGCAGCGGGCGGGCGGACGCTTAGGAGATTCGGACATTGAGGTTGTCGGCCCCCACCGTCCCGGGCGCCGGCCGGCGTCGGTAGGTTTCAGGAGTGGTACGAGCCCTGGACGACGCGCAGCCGCCCGCCGACACCGTGTCCCTGGAACACTTCAACGGGCTCTACGAGGCCAAGGACGACCCGTGGGACGTCGCGGTGAGCTGGCACAACCAGCGCAAGTACGCGGTCACGGTGGCCAGCCTGCCCCGGGAGCGCTACCGCCGCTGCTACGAGCCGGGCGCCTCCATCGGGCTCCTCACCCGGCTGCTGGCCGCGCGGTGCGACGAGGTGCTGGCCGTCGACAGCGTGCCGGCGGCGGTTGCGCAGGCGCGCGAGACAGTCAAAGACCTTCCCCACGTACGGGTGGAGTGCGCCAACCTTCCGGCCGAGCTCCCCTCGTCGGTCTTCGACCTGATCGTCGTGGGGGACCTGCTGTACTACTTCTCGGCGGCCGATCTGGCGGCGGCGCTGGACGGCTTCGTGCAATTGCTGGAGCCCGACGGTGACCTCGTGTCCGTGCACTTCCGTGATCGGGGCAACGGGGGGAACTACGACGGCTTCCAGGTCAGTGCGGCGCTCTCGGCTGTCGAAGGGCTGACGCGGGTCGTGCGGCACGAGGACGAGTGGTTCGTGCTCGACGTGTTCCGGCGCACAGTGCCGGTGTAAGGACCGCGGAGTACGTTCGAGCCATGTCGATCGCGTTCTCGATTCTCGACCTGGCCCCCATCAGCAAGGGGCAGACCGCCCGGGAAAGTCTCGAGGGCAGCGTCGCGCTGGCCCGGGCCGCCGAGAGCAGCGGCTACGAGCGGGTCTGGTACGCCGAGCACCACAACATGCCGACCATCGCCTCGTCCGCGACCAGCGTCGTCATCGGCTACGTGGCCGCACACACCACGACCATCCGCCTCGGCGCGGGCGGCATCATGCTGCCCAACCATTCGCCGCTGGTGATCGCCGAACAGTTCGGCACCCTGGCCACGCTCTACCCCGGCCGCATCGACCTGGGCCTGGGCCGCGCCCCCGGCAGCGACCAGAACACGATGCTGGCCCTGCGCCGCGACAACAGCTCAGCCGAAGCGTTCCCGCAGGACGTGCTCGAACTCAACGGCTACCTGACCGGCCACACCCGCGTCCCCGGCGTCCAGGCCGTGCCCACGCCTGACGGCCCGGTGCCCCTCTACATCCTCGGCTCCTCCCTGTTCGGCGCCCAGCTGGCCGCCCAGCTCGGCCTGCCCTACGCGTTCGCGTCCCACTTCGCCCCCGACGCGCTGCACCAGGCAGTGACGGTCTACCGCGAGACGTTCCGCCCGTCGGCCCAACTCGAGACGCCGTACGTCATCGCCGGCGTCAACGTCTTCGCCGCCCCCACGCACGACGAGGCGGAAGACCAGCGCGTACGGGCCTACCGCGCCCGGACCCGAGCCTTCGTCACCCGCGGGGCCCGCGGCGGCAACTTCACAGACGCCGAGATCGACGCCTTCCTGGCCTCACCCGCAGGCGCGTCCCTGTCCAACATGACGCGCTACACGGCCACCGGCACCCCCGACGAGGTCCGCGAATACCTCCTGAAGTTCGCCACAGAAGCCGGCGCCGACGAACTGATCACCGCCCACCACGCCTCCGACCTCCCCGACCGCATCCGCTCCATCGAACTGACCGGCGAGGCCCTCACCACATCCGTGTGAGCGGGCCCCTCACCGTCCCGCAGCCGCTTGCCGCCACCCGCCGGCGGGGCGCTGCCTGACCCAGCGAGCGCAACCCCGCCCACCCACCCGGCCCATCCCGGCGCAACTACGCGGGGGCCGGCGCGCAGAGTCGCGCTTTCGCGCAACGACGCGCACCCGAGCGCATCCATGCACCCTGCACTCAGCCCGGTCCCCACGCGACGTGGCGCGCCCTTGGCGCATCATCGTGCGCCCTCGCGCGCCCTCGCGCGCCCTCGCGCGCCCCGCGCAACCTGCGCACCCCGCGCAACCCCGCGCAACCTCGCGCGCCCCGCGCAACTCGCGCCCCGCGCAACCTGCGCACCCCGCGCAACCCCGCGCGCCCCGCGCGCCCCGCGCCCCGCGCAACCTGCGCGCCCCGCGCAACCCCGCGCAACCCCGCGCAACCCCGCGCAACCTCGCGCGCCCCGCGCAACCTCGCAGCTCGGTGGCGCAGTCGCGTAGCGCCTGCAGCGCGACATCGCTCACCTAGCCCGCACAGCAGCGTGCAATCCTGTCCGTTTCCCATTGCGGCGTCGCGTTTCGCTGTCCGATCCTTGCACAGCATCCCGCGCCTTCGTTCAGCATTGGGCAACCGAGCGTATGCCGCAGCATCGCGCATTCCGCTGATCCTCGGGCAGCGTCGCGCATCCCGGCCCGGCCGGCGCCCAGCATTGCGTCGTCGTTGTGCACGATGATGCGGGCGCGCTCGGGTCTTCGTGCAGCGTCGCGCATCTTCGCCCGGCCCGTGCAGCGTCGCGCATCCCGGCCCGGCCCGCGTGCGGCATCGCGCATCCCGGCCCGGCCCGCGTGCAGCATCGCGCATCCCGGCCGGCCCGCGTGCAGCATCGCGCATCCCGGCTCGGCCTCGCGCGTTCTTGCGCAGCGTTGTGTGCGCGGGCGCAGCGCCGCGCGCTTGTGCCGCTGTCTGGGCGTTTGGTGCACCGTCTAGGCGTGGCGGCGGCGTCGAACGAGACTGGGCCTGTTGTTTGGGCGGTCCTGCCGTGGGTGAGGCTCGGAAGGCCTGGGCTGCCGGGGTCTGGCGGTGACTGTATTTACGCACCGCTGCTGCAGGTTTCCCATATGGCGGTTGTTCGAGTCCAGAATGGATGTTCATGTTATGTGTCGGGTGGCCGACACGGAGGGATATTGAAAGGGGTCGAACGGTGGCAGCGTGGGTGTTCATCATCACCCGAACGCCTTTGTTTCAGTGGATGAAACAGTGCGTCACGGGAGCCTGAAAAATGTGACCCCGGTCGCCGGGTAAATCGGGTGATTACTGGCTTAATGTGACGGCCGTTCGGGCTTGTGAGCTGCGCGTCCGTACCGAGAGTGGCCGGGCGGTAAACCACAGCCCGTGTCTTGCGCCTAAGATCCTTTGAATTCGGAGAATGCATTCTGAGCTGACGTGCCCGAGGGATGGAGTGGAGCGATGGTCGACCGGCCGATCCGGGAGTGGAACGGGCTGACCATTCCCGACCCGGGCGTGTACAAATTGGACGAGGCTCACAAACGGCTCGGTTTTCACGCCCAGCACATGATGGTGAGCCCGGTGCGGGGCGAATTCTCGCGGGGCAGCGCGACCATCTTCGTGGCCGAGGACCCAGCTCGTTCGTCGGTCACCGCGACCATCGACGCCACCAGCCTCAACACGCACAACCCGGATCGCGACACGCACCTGTCCAGTGCCGACTTCCTGGATGTGCAGAAGTATCCGACGCTCGAGTTTCGCAGCACCGGGGTCGAGTGGCAGGAGAACAACGACGCGATCTTCCTGTGGGCCCGGCTGCGCAACAACCCGCTGTCCCGCCGGCCCAGCGCCGCCTCCCTGCCGGCGGCCAAGCCGAGCGGCAAGTTCGTGGTGCACGGCCTGCTCACGATCAAGGACGTGACCCGCCCGGTCGACCTGAACGTCGAGTACGGCGGCGCCCGCCGCGACCCGTACGGGCGGGACATCTTCGGTTTCAGCGCGTGGGCCGAGTTCGAGCGCGAGGACTACGGCCTGGTCTGGAACGTGGTGCTGGAGAGCGGCGGCGTTCTGGTGGGCAAGACGGTACGCGTCGAGATCGCCGGTGAGGCCATCCTCGACACCCCGGCCGCCGCCTGAGAGCCAAGGCCGTCCCGGTGAGCAGGGGCCGGGGCATTGCGCGCACGACGACACCGGGCCGGTGGGCGTCGGCTTCAGGCTCAGCGGGCTGCGGGTTCGCGGAAGCTGCGGCGGCAGCTTTGCGGGCTGGTGCCCACCACGCGCTTGAAACGGTCACGGAACGCCGTGGGGGAGCCGAAGCCGACCAGGCCGCCGATCCGGTCGACCGGGTGGGCGGTCGTCTCCAGCAGGTGCTGGGCCTGCCGGATCCGGGACAGGTGCAGCCACTGCAGCGGGGTCGTGCCGGTCTGTTCGCGGAAGCGGCGATTCAGCGTGCGGGTGCTCATGCCGGCCCGGGCCGCGATGTCGTCCAGGGTCACGTCGCGGCCGGCGCTCTCCGACAGCCAGCGCAGCAGGGGTTCGAGTTCGGAGCCGCGCGGGGCCGGGGGTTGTTCGGGCACGATGAACTGGGCCTGGCCGCCTTCGCGTTCGAGCGGCATCACCGACAGGCGGGCGGCCTGCGCGGCCACCGCCGAGCCGTGGTCCCGGCGGACGAGGTGCAGGCACAGGTCGAGGCCGGCGGCCGCCCCGGCCGAGGTCAGGAACTGGCCTTCGTCGACGTAGAGCACCCCGGGGTCCAGTTCGACACGGGGGAACATCTCGGCGAAGTCGGCCGCCCCGACCCAGTGCGTGGTGGCCCGGCGGCCGTCGAGCAGGCCCGTGGCGGCCAGGATGAACGCGCCCGCGCAGACGGAAGCCATCCGGGTGCCGCGGGCGGCGGCAGTTCGCAGCGCGTCGGCGACCGCCGGGGTCATGCTGCGTACGGGGTCGTGGCAGCCGGGCAGGATGATCGTGTCGGCCGTTCCGAGCGCTTCCAGTCCGTGCGGCGTCTGCACGGTGAAGGCTCCGGCGCTCACCGACGGGGTGGGGGAGCACACCCGTACGTCGTAGGGCTGTGTGCCGTCGGCCAGGCGGACCCGGTCGAACACTTCGAGCGGCGTGGCCAGGTCGAACGCGACGACGTTGTCGAGGGCCAGAACAACGATGCGGTGCATGCCCACCAGGGTATGGCCAGAATCCGTTGACCTATGGCATTCGCGCCACTGTTTTGGTGCCACGTCCGGCCATACGGTCGGTGATCGTGACAAAAGTGCTGCTCTCCCTGCATGTCCTGGCCGCGATCGTGGCCATCGGCCCGGTCACCGTCGCGGCCAGCATGTTCCCCGCGGCCGTCCGCCGCGCTGATCTCGCCCAGATGCGCACGCTGCACCGGATCTGCCGGGTCTATGCCGTACTGGGGCTGGCCGTCCCGGTTTTCGGTTTCGCCACGGCGGCGTCGCTGGGCGTCCTCACCGACGCTTGGCTGCTCGTCTCGATCGCCTTGACCGCTGTTGCCGCTGTTGTGCTGGCCTACGCGATCCTTCCGGGCCAGGCTGCGGCCCTGACCGCGGAGGCTGTGCCGGCCCGCCGGCTCGGCATGGTGTCGGGGATCTTCAACCTGCTCTGGGCCACCGTCGTCGTGCTGATGATCGTGCGGCCCGGCTCGACCACCGGGGCGTGACGGTGCTGCTGAGGACCGCCGCCCGCGTCGAACTGCTCTCGCTGCTCGTGCTGCTGGCCAACCTGGCCACCGTGCACGTCGCCGGGGTGGCCACCCTGCTCGGCCCGCTGCACGGCTGCGCCTACCTGGTCGTGATCGGCGCGACCTTCGCCGCCACCGGACGCACGAGACCACGCCTGCTCGCACTGATCCCCGGAATCGGAGGTGCCCTGGCCGCAAGGAGCGCCGCAAGGAACACCGCAACGAGCGCCGCCAGGAACGGCGCAGGGAACACCGCAACGAGCGCCGCCAGGAACGGCGCAGGGAACACCGCAACGAGCGCCGCCAGGAACGGCGCAGGGAACACACAGGTGTAACTCAGGCGGCGATTCCTAAACGCGACCCGCGCAGTGTCGATGGGGACCACCATGGACCGGTGTGGTCCCTGCCGACCCCGAGAGTGAGGCCGCGTGGCGCTTGTGAACCGCGCGCTGCGCCGTGACCCATGGCTGCTGGGCCTGCTGGTCTGGACGGGTCTCACGTTTCTCGTGTTCACCGCCCTGGCCGGGGAAACCGTATGGCAGGTGCGGCTCTTCTGGCTGTTCCAGCCCGGCGCCGACCTGCTGCTGACGATCTTCTCGTGGCGGGTGGCCCGGCTCGCGACCGGCGCGATCAGGCGGTTCTGGCTGGTCCTGACGGTCACCGGCGCACTGTTCGCGATCGGCGACACCACCCAGTCCGTCCTGACGTTCCTGCCGGGGCAGTGGTCGACCAACGGCGGGAGTGTGCAGACCGTCTGCCTCGGCATCGGCATGACGGCTGTGGTGACGGCGATGCTCATCCATCCCCACCCGAACCGGACCGGCCGGGAACGGCTCGGCTTCTGGCTCGACTCGGCCACGGTGCTCGTCGCGGGGGCCGTCGTCGCGTGGTGCTCGCTGGTGACACCGGACGGCAACACCCGATCGGACATGCTCGCCGTGCTCGCGGCGACCGGCGTGGCCATCACGGCCTCGTTCGCCTCGGTCAAGATGATCCTGAGCGGCAACGCGCCCATGCACAAGGCGGCCGCGATGCCGATGATCGGCGCGGCCATGGTGATGAGCGTCGGCATGTTCCTCGCCCCGGCCGGCGGCGAGACGCACCCGGTGATTTACTTCGTGCGCTACCTGCCCACCGTGCTGCTGTGCGCCGGTCCGCGCGTGCAGCTGCTGCTCGCGAGCAGCGACCGCTCGGCGTTCGGTGAGCGCCGCCGCAAGCCGTACAGCCTTCTCCCGTACGGGGCGATGGTTGTCGCTTTCGGTGTGCTGGCGCTCGCGCTGCCCGGTGGGGTGAACGGGCGGCTGTGGGGTGTGGTGGCCGGGCTCGCGCTGATCTGCGCGCTGGTGGCCTGGCGGCAACTGGTCGCGTTCCACGACAACCAGGCCCTCATCTCGCGGCTGCGCGAGCACGAGAGCCGGCTGCGCCATCAGGCCCACTTCGACGGGCTGACCGGGCTGGCCAACCGTGGGCACTTCAGCGAGCAGGTGGAGCAGGCGCTCGCCGTCACCCCCGCCTCGGTGTCGGTGCTGCTGGTCGACCTGGACGGTTTCAAGGCGGTCAACGACACGATGGGGCACGCAGCCGGCGACGCCCTGCTGATCGGGGTGGCCGACCGGTTGCGCGGGGCGATCCGGTCCGGTGACGTGGCCGCTCGTCTCGGTGGCGACGAGTTCGCTGTGCTGCTGCCGGGCTGCACCCCGGCCGAGGCCGACCAGACCGCCGTACGGATCCTGGCCGCGCTCACCGTCCCCGAGCAGATCGACGGCGTTCCCGTACGGGCGGCCGCCTCCATCGGCGTGGCTTCGGCCGCCCCCGGCGCGAACGTCAACTCGCTGCTGCGCGAGGCCGACATCGCCATGTACGCCGCCAAGCACCGGGGCAAGGGCACGTGGCTGCGGCACGATCCGAGCATGCTGGCCACGCGCCCCGCCCGGTAGCTCAGTCGAGCCAGATGTTGTCGTGCTCCAGGTAGAACTTCACCTTCTCGTCCTCGCTCATCTCGCCGAGGTGGGCCAGGCCCTCGAAGTAGGCCTCGCGCGGCGCCCCCGGGGAGAAGTGCAGCAGCATCGACGCGGGCTCGCCCGACTCGTTCTTGAAGGCGTGGATGCCGCCGATCGGCACGTGCACCCAGTCGCCGGGCTCGGTGTCGATCCACTTCTCGCCGGTGTAGATGCGAATGCTGCCGGTCAGCGTGTAGAACGACTCGGAGATCGAGCGGTGGAAATGCGGGTCCGGTCCGGTCACCCCCGGCCCGCACTCCCAGCGGTAGAGCCCGAACAGCCCGCCCGTCGAAGCCCCGCTCGACAGGTAGTGCACCTTCGTCCCGTTCGGATAGACCAGCTCGGGCGGCGTCCCCTCCGGCCGGTAGGTGGCGCTGACTTCTCCGGTTTCCCCGTGGTACTGCGGTGGTGGATACGTCATGAACCCCATTCTGCCCGGTGATCCTTCGGTTTTCTTTCGGTGACGCTTCGGCCCGCTTTCGGGGCTGATTGATGTCATCGGCACATGACAGATGACGTTACGGACCGCCGGCTCGAGCGGACCCTGTTCGAGGTCAAGAAGGTCATCGTCGGGCAGGACCGGCTCGTCGAGCGGCTCCTGACCGCGCTGCTGGCCGGTGGGCACTGCCTGCTCGAGGGAGTGCCGGGCGTGGCCAAGACGCTGGCCGCGGAGACCCTCGCCGTCGCGGTGGGCGGCAGCTTCCACCGCATCCAGTTCACACCGGACCTGGTGCCGTCCGACATCCTCGGCACCCGCATCTACCGCGCCGGCAAGGAGAGCTTCGACGTCGAGCTCGGCCCGATCATGGCGCACATCGTGCTGGCCGACGAGATCAACCGGGCCCCGGCCAAGGTGCAGTCGGCGCTGCTGGAGGTGATGGCCGAGGGCCACGTCTCGATCGGCGGGCAGACCTATCCCGTACCGCAGCCGTTCCTGGTCCTCGCGACCCAGAACCCGATCGAGAGCGAAGGCGTCTACCAGCTGCCCGAGGCCCAGCGCGACCGCTTCCTGATGCGGGTGGTCGTCGGCTACCCGAGCGAGCAGGAGGAGCTCGGCATCCTCTACCGGATGGGCGGCGCGCGGCCGGTGGCGCAGCCGGTGCTCGACCCGGTGACGCTGCACGAGTTGCAGCTTCGCGCGCGCGCAGTGTTCGTGCATCACGCGCTGGCCGAATACGTTGTCCGTCTGGTGCTCGCGACGCGCGAACCCGAGCGTTTCGGCCTGCCCGAGGTGGCCGGCCAGCTCGCGTACGGGGCCAGCCCGCGCGCCACGCTGGGTCTGGTCGCCGCCGGCCGGGCCCTCGCGCTGCTCCGCGGCCGCGACTACGTGCTGCCGGCCGACCTGCTCGACATCGCCCCCGACGTGCTCGCGCACCGGCTCGTGCTCTCGTTCGACGCGGTCGCCGACGGCGTGCAGCCCGAGCAGATCGTGCGCCGCATCGTCGACGCCGTCCCGCTGCCGATCATCGCGCCGCAGCAGGAGCTGAGCGGCCCCGGCCTGGGGACGGCCGCGTGAACGAGGGTGGCTTCGCGCCCGAGCTCGTCCCCGAGCGGCGGCTCCGGCGGCTCGAACTGATGATCACGCGGCGTCTCGACGGGCTGCTCCACGGCTCGTACCTGGGCCTGCTCCCCGGCATCGGCAGTGAGCCCGCCGGCAGCAAGGAGTACCGCCCCGGCGAGGACGAGGTGCGCCGGATGGACTGGGCCGTCACCGCGCGCACCACCGTGCCGCACGTGCGTACGGTCGACGCCGACCGGGAACTGGCCACGCACGTGCTGGTCGACGCCAGCGCGAGCATGGACTTCGGCACCGCCGACCTGGAGAAGCGGGAGCTGGCCCTGGCCGCCGTGGCGGCCGTCGGCTTCCTGACCCTGGGCAACGGCAACCGGCTGGGCGCTCATCTGTTGTCCGGCGACGCCGTACGGCGGTATCCCGCGCGCGGCGGACGCCCATCTCTGCTCGCTCTGTTGCGCGCCATGATGCTCACGCCGCGCAACCAGCATCCCGTGTCGCTGGGCGCCGGGATCGAGGCGCTGCACCGCCAGACCCCCCGTACGGGATTGGTGGTGGTGGTCTCGGACTTCCTCGACGGTCTCGACGAGGACGGCCTGGGACCGGGCGCGCCCGAATGGGAGGAACCGCTGCGCCGGCTGGCCGCCCGCCACCAGGTGCTCGCGGTGCAGGTGGGCGACCCGCGCGAGCAGGAGCTGCCCGACGTCGGCCTGCTCACGCTGGTCGACCCGGAGACCGGGCGCCGGCGTGAGGTGCCCACCGCGAGCAAGAAGTTGCGCGCCAAATACGCGGCCGCCGCCGCCCAGCAACAGGCCACCATCGCGGCCGCCGTCAAACGGGCGGGCGCCGCACACCTTCCCCTGCGGACTGACCGCGACTGGGTCGCCGACATCGTGCGTCACGTGCACGCGCGCCGGCGGCTGAGCCGGGCCGCGGCGAAACCACAAAGGACACCGTCATGACCTGGCTTTCCCCCGAACGACTGTGGCTGCTGCTCGGCGTCGTCGCGCTCGTCGTGGCGTACGTGGTCGCGCAGCGCCGCCGCAGCCGGTACGCCGTCCGGTTCACCAACCTCAAGCTGCTCGACCGGGTCGCCCCCAAGCGTCCAGGCTGGCGGCGGCACCTGCCCGCGTCGCTCTTCCTGGCCATGCTGGGCCTGCTCGTGGTCGGCTTCGCGCAGCCCCAGGCGGAAGTGCGCGTTCCCCGCGAACGCGCGACAGTGCTCGTCGCGGTCGACATCTCCCGCTCGATGCTGGCCACCGACGTCGCGCCCAACCGGCTCGACGCGGCCAAGCAGGCGGCCCGCGGCTTCGTCGACGACCTGCCCGAGCAGTTCAACGTCGGGCTGGTCGGGTTCGCCGGGCAGGCCTCGGTCTTCGTCCCGCCGGGCACCGACCGCGCGCAGCTCGGCACCGGCATCGACCGGCTCGCCGACGGCGCCGCCGGGCAGGCCGGCACGGCGATCGGCGACGCCATCTCGTCGGCGCTGGAACAGATCCGCTCGGTCGACGCGGAGGCCGGCGAGGACGTGCCGCCGGCCCGGGTGATCGTGCTCTCCGACGGCGCCAACACATCGGGCCTGGACCCGGCCGAGGCCGCGCGGATGTCCAACGAACTGGGCGTGCCGGTCGACACCATCTCGTTCGGCACGGCCGCCGGCACCATCGGCGACGGCCAGCAGGTGCCGGTCGACGGCGAGACCCTGCGGTCGGTCGCCGAGGCCACCGGCGGACGCTACTTCGAGGCCGCCAACACCGAGGAACTGAACAACGCGTACGCCGACATCGGCAGCTCGGTCGGCTACCAGACCGAGGTCCGGGAGGTGTCGGCCTGGTTCATCGGTATCGGGCTGGTGCTCGCCGTGATCGCGGCGCTGGCCTCGATGTTCTGGTTCGCCCGCCTGCCCTGAACCTCCCCGCACGGAAAGGAACACCATGTCTGGACTGGGGTCACCTCGTGGACCTGAGTTCCACTCGCCCGACTGGGCCACCGCGCCCGCCGCGGCACCGGCCCCGGCGCATGCGGCCACCCGTGGCAAGCGCCTCCCCGCCGCCGCCCTCGCCGCTCTGGCCGTCGTCGGTCTCTCGGCCGGCGCCGGTGGGATGGCCGGTTACGTCGCCGGCCACGATGCCGAGGAGGCGGCCACGGCCGCCCCGCTGCCCCAGGGCAACATCCCGGCCGACCTGGTCGGGGCGGCGGCCCGGGTGCTGCCCGGCGTCGTGTCGGTGCAGGTGCGTACCGGTCAGGGCGGCGCCTCCGGCTCCGGGTTCGTCTTCGACGACCGCGGACATATCGTCACCAACAACCACGTCGTGGCGGCCGGCCGCGGCGGCGACGTCACCATCGTCGGGCAGGACGGTCAGCGCCGCCCGGCCGAGGTCGTCGGCACCGACCCGGGCAGCGACATCGCGGTGCTGAGGGTCACCGGGGGCTCCCCGCCGGCGCCGCTGGCCCTGGCCGACCCCAACGGGACCCGGGTCGGCGAGTCCGTGCTGGCCGTGGGCTCGCCGCTGGGGCTCAGCGGAACCGTGACCGCGGGCATCGTCAGCGCGCTGGACCGGCCCGTACGGCTCGGAGGTCAGACACGGCAGACGGCGGTGCAGACGGACGCCTCGATCAACCCCGGCAATTCCGGCGGACCCCTCGTCAACGCCCGGGGCGAGGTGATCGGGGTCAACACGGCCATCGCGACCCTGGAGGGCGGCGGCTCGATCGGGATCGGCTTCGCGGTGCCGATCGAGCGGGCCCGCCAGGTGGCCGATTCGCTCATCGCGCGGGGATAGTTGACCGATGCGGTTGCTGGTGGTGGAGGACGAAGAGGATCTGGCGGAGGGCCTGCGCGTCGGGCTAGCCCGCAGTGGATACGCGGTCGACGTGGCGCTCGACGCCGCCCAGGCCTACGACCGGCTGACCGTCAACGAGTACGACCTGATGCTGCTCGACGTGAACCTGCCCGACGGCGACGGGTTCACGCTGTGCCGCTCGCTACGGTCGGGCGAGATGGACCTGCCCGGCCAGGGCGACCTGCGGGTGCTCATGCTGACCGCCCGCGGCGGGCTGGACGACCGGGTCCGCGGGTTGGACGGCGGCGCCGACGACTACCTGGTCAAACCCTTCCACCTGGCGGAACTGCAGGCCCGCGTACGGGCCCTGCTGCGCCGCGACACCGGGGGCGGATCGGCCCGGCTCACCGTGGGTGACATCGTGCTGGACTCGGCGCGGCACCAGGTGACCGTGGCCGGCCGGCCGCTGGCGCTGACCCCCAAGGAGTTCGGGGTGCTGGAATACCTGATGACCCGGCCCGGGCATGTGGTCTCCAGCGAGGAACTGCTCGAACACGTGTGGGACGCCAATGCCGACCCGTTCACCCAGACCGTCCGCGTCACCGTCGGCACGCTGCGGCGCAAGCTCGGCGAGGGCTCGATCGAGACGGTCGTCGGCCGCGGCTACCGGCTGCGGGAGGGATAAGTCGTGAAGCGCCCTGAGGTGTTCCGGTCGATCCGGTTCCGGCTCACCGTCATCTACTCGACGGTGCTTTTCGCGCTGGCCGGCCTGACCCTCGGGGTGGTCTACCTCGCGGTCGCGCAGAGCACGTCACCGCGGCCGGTGACCGAGCGCATCGCGAAGGTCTACAACACCGACCGCGAATACCTCGGCACCACCACGGTCGCCGAGGTCAGCGAGATCGAGGAGGCGGTCAACTACAGCACGCTGACCAGCCTGCGCCGGTGGTCGTTCATCGGGCTGGGCGGGCTGTTCGTGGCCAGCCTGGGCATCGGCTGGGTGCTCTCCGGGCGCGCGCTGCGGCCCGTCGGAGCCATCACCCGTACGGCCCGGGAGATCCAGGCCACCGACCTGTCCCGGCGGATCCGGCTCAACGGGCCGCCCGACGAGCTGCGCGACCTGGCCGACACGATCGACTCGATGCTCGACCGGCTCGACCACGCGTTCCGGGCCCAGCGGCAGCTCATCGACGACGCCTCGCACGAACTGCGCAGCCCGCTGGCGATCATCCGGACCAACCTGGACGCCTCGCTGACCGCGCCCGACGCCACGCCGGAGGAACGGACGCGGGCCGTGGCGGTGGTCGACCGGGCCACCACCCGCATGTCCCGGCTCGTCGAGGACCTGCTGGCCACCGCGCGGCGCGACTCCGACGCCACTGCCGACGCCGAGGTCGACCTGTCGATGGTGGCGCGCGAGGCGGGCGAGGAGTCGTTCGTCACCGACCGCCCGCTGCACCTGCGCTACGACACAGCGGCCGGGCTGCGGCTGATCGGCGACGCCGACGCGCTGCGCCGGGCGGCGGGAAACCTGCTCTCCAACGCCGTACGGCTGGCGCCCTCGCACTCCACGGTGACTGTCGCGACGGGTCAGGCCGGGTCGTGGCTGTGGCTGGCCGTGGCCGACGAGGGCCCCGGCATCGCCCCGGCCGATCTGCCACGGGTCTTCGATCGCTTCTGGCGGGGCGAAAACGCCGAACTTCCCGGCGTACGCAGGGAGCGCCGCACCGGGCTCGGACTGGCGATCGTGCGGCAGATCGTCGAGTCGCACGGCGGGCGGGTGGTCGCGTTCTCACCGCCCGGCCACGGCAGCACGTTCGTGCTCTGGCTGCCGGCGGCCGACCGCACCGACGAGGAACCACCGCCCGGCGGCAGCCCGATCTAATGTGTCCTCGGGAACGCAGCCGACGACAAGGAGACCCGCATGATCACCGTGACCGGACTGGACGAGCTCAGGACGATGGCGGGCCGGGACCTCGGGCACAGCTCGTGGCTCGAGGTCACGCAGGAACGGGTCGACGCGTTCGCCGAGGCGACCGGTGACCACCAGTGGATCCACGTGGACGTGCAACGGGCCCAGGCGGGGCCGTTCGGAGGCACCATCGCGCACGGCTACCTGACGCTGTCGCTGGTGATCCCGTTCTTCGCCGAGATCCTGCAGGTCGACGGGGTCAAGATGGGCGTCAACTACGGGCTCGACAAGGTGCGTTTTCCCAGCCCCGTACGGGTGGGGTCGAAAATCCGGCTGGCCGCGCGCATCGCCGGCATCGAGGAGGTGGCCCGGCGCTGCCTGCAAGTGACGCTCGACTTCACTGTGCAGATCGAGGGAGTGGACAAGCCGGCCTGCGTGGCCCAGCCCATCTACCGCTACTACGCATAGGGGAGCCCGGCGAGACGGCACTGCTCGCCGGGCTCGTCGAACGGGGCCGGGTCAGCCGATGCGCTCGATCACGGCCCGGCGGATCAGGAACTTGCCCGGCTCGCGCACACCCTCGAAGGCGGCGTTGTTGAGCAGGATGCAGCTGCCCGACGTGGTCTCGACCTTGACGGTGATGCTCTTGTTGTTGTCCAGGTTGGTGACCTTGAGCGTCGTGCCGATCGGGAAGGTGCCGCTGGACGCGAACGGGGCGCCCGCCTCGCCGGACAGCGTCACCGTGGAGCCGGCGCAGACGACCTCGCCCGCGCCGGTGCCTGCGCCGTTGCCCTGACCGTTGCCGTTGCCGTTGCCCGCGCCGTTGCCGTTGCCCGCGGCGGGCGGGGCAGCGGGAGGCTTCGTGGCGGCCGGGGGGTTCGCGCCTTGCTGGCCACCCGTGTTGCCGCCCTGCTGGCCACCGGCCTGGTTGCCGCCGCCCTGCTGGCCACCGGCCTGGTTGCCGCCGCCCTGGTTGCCCGCGGCCGCGCCCGGCACCTCGCCGGCCACGTCGGCGGTGCAGCCGGCGACGCCGCGGCGCTGGTTGATCAGGTCGACCACGGCCTGGCGGTTCGCGATGCGGGCCTCCGACTGGGCGTCCGGCGCCGCCCGCTGACCCGCGATGAACTGCAAGTTCTGCCGCAACGCCTGATCGAGGCCGGCGCAGTTCTCACCCGCGCTGCTCATGCCCGTGCTGATCGCGAAGGCGCCGCCCGCGAGCACCACGGCCGAGGCGCCCAGCACCACCTTGCGGGTCGTCGAGGACATCTTGCGGCGCTGGGTCCGGTACATCGTGGCTCCTTCAGTGTCGGACTGCTTCGGTGCAGGTACCGACAAGTACGAGCGGCGCCATGATCACGGATCAGAACGGCAACCTTAAACATCCTTAAATCAAGCGAACCCCCTGATCAACGCCCTGAAGGCACCAGCCGAAGTGCGCCAACCAAGGTGCGCGATGTCGCCCATCGCGGCGCGGAGGGCGCATGCCGAGCGCGGGGCGCATGCGCTCGGAAGCATGCGCGGGGGCCCGCTGCGAGGGGTGCATACAGCGGGGTACGCATGCTGGGCCGGGATCCGAATGTTGCGTGGTGCGTTTGCTGCGCGTGGGTGCGCACATTGCGCGATGCGTTTGTTGCGCAGAGGTGCGCGATGCTGCGCGTGGTGCGCGGGTGCTGCGCGTGATGCGCGATGCTGCGCGTGATGCGCGATGCTGCGCGTGGTGCGCGATGCTGCGGGTGGTGCGCGGGTGGTGCGCGATGCTGTGCGTGGTGCGCGGATGCTGCGCGAGGTGCGTGATGCTGCGCGAGTGCTGCGGGAGGTGCGTGATGCGGCGCGTGCTGTCTGATGATGCGCGTGCTGTGTGATGCTGCGCGGGTGCTGCGAAAGGTGCGTGATGCAGCGCGTGCTGCGTGATGCTGCGCGAGGTGCGCGGTGCTGCGGGAAGTGCGTGATGCTGCGCGAGGTGCGGGGTGCTGCGCGTGCTGCCTGATGGTGTGCGAGGTGCGCGATTTCTGCGGGAGGTGCGTGATGCAGCGCGTGGTGCCTGATGCTGCGCGTGCTGCGTGATGGTGCGCGGGTTCTGCGCGAGGTGTGCGGGTGCTGTGCGTGGTGTGCGGGTGCTGTGCGTGGTGTGCGGGTGCTGCGCGAGGTGCGCGGTGGTGCGTGAGGTGCGCGGGGTTGTCTGATGCTGCGCGGGCGGTGAGTGATGAGCGCGTGCGGCGTTACGGGCTGTCCTTCGTGGTGGGGACCACGGAGTGGGTGGGGCTTCGGCGGGGGGTGGTTGGGCGGGCGTCGCGGTCTATGCGGAGGTCGCGTTCTAGTTCGGCGATCATTGTGCGTAAGTCGTCGAGGCGTTGGCTGATCAGGATGCGGTCTATGTTGTCGGGGATGCCGTCGTGGTCTTCGTCTACGGACAGGCTTTCGGTCATTTCCAGGCGGCGGGCTTCCTCCATCGAGTTGACGATGACCGCGATCAGGATGTTGAGCAGCAGGTTGACTGTGATCAGGACGTAGCTGATGTAGTAGACGAGCGTCCACGGGGACAGCTGCATGCCCTGCTCGATCAGGTCGGGCAGGGTCTCCAGTGACAGGAGCACGAACAGCGTGATCACGGCGCGGCCGATGGTGCCGTACTCGTCGGGGTAGGTTTCGCCGAAGATCAGCCAGCCGGTCATTCCGTAGACGTAGAACGTGACCAGGGCCAGCGCCAGGAAGCCGCCGACTCCGGGGAGGCTGCGCAGCAGGGCGGACACGATGGTGCGCAGGCCGGGGGAGAAACGAACGAGCCTGACCACCCGGGCCATGCGGATGATGCGCAGGGCTGCCGTGTCGCCGTGCAGGCCGGGGATGAAGACGGCGGCGATCACGATGAAGTCGAAGACGTTCCAGCCGTGTTTGAAGAAGTCCTGCGGACGGCGGCCGTACGCGAGGATCCGGACGACGATTTCGGTGACGAACACGGCGCGGAAGAACCACTCCAGCCAATGGAGATACGTCAGCCGGGCAGCCATGGGGTAGGTCTCGACGCACAACAGTGCCGCGTTCAGGCCGATCATGACGACGATCGTCACCTCGAACGCGCGGGAGTCGACGATTCGCGAACATCGGCGGGCCACACGCGTCAGGTCGAGCATGCGGGTCAGCCTACGGAGACTGCGCTGCGGCCGGGGCCTCGGTCACAGCCGGGCGGGCGGCAGAGGGTGTGCCGGGTGACGGAGGACGCCCCAGGCGGCGGGGCGGTGGAGGGTGTGCGGGCATGCCGGGCGGTGGAGGGTGCGCGGAACGGCGAAGGGTGGGCCGGGTGGCCGAAGGTGAGTTGGGCGGTCGCGGGTGTTCGAGTGCGACGGCCGGGTATCCGTACGGGTCGGGAGCGAGTGGGAACCGGGAGCGGGCGTTTCGGGTGGATATGCTGGGAAGGTTATGAGTTCTGGACTGCTGGATATTCGCCGGATCTATTTCGAGGCTGCGGCGGCCGAGTTGCCGCGGGGGAAGGAAGTGCTGGCGAAGTTCCCGCAGGCGCAGCTCGTCGAGGTGGCGAGCCACAACCGGATCGACGAGGTGTACGGCGACGAGACCAACGTCAACCGGTGGGTGCGGATCAAGCGGGAAGCCCTCGTGCTCGGGGTGAAGAAGACGCTCGCGGCGCGGCCCAACGGGCGGTCGGCCGATTTCATCGCGCCGTCGACGGCCAACGGGTGCGCGATGGCCTGCGCCTACTGCTATGTGCCGCGGCACAAGGGATACAGCAATCCGATCACCGTGTTCGCCAACATCGACCGCATCGAGGGTTACCTCAAGCGGCACGCGGCCAAGCAGGGGGTCAAGCCGGCGCCGAACGAATGTGATCCGACGGCCTGGGTCTACGACATCGGGGAGAATTCCGATTGCAGCGTGGACGCGCGGATCAGCGACAACGTGCGCGATCTGGTCACGCTGTTCCGGTGGATGCCGAACGCGAAGGCGTCGTTCGCGACCAAGCATGTGAACCGGGATCTGCTCGACTGGGATCCGCAGGGGCGCACCCGGATCCGGTTCTCCTTGATGCCGCAGCGTGACGCCAAACTGCTCGACATCCGCACCTCGCCGATCGCCGAGCGGATGGCCGCCATCGACGATTTCGTGGCGGCCGGCTACGAGGTGCACGTCAATTTCAGCCCGGTCGTGGTGCGTGACGGCTGGCTGGAGGACTGGGCGGAGCTGCTCGGCGACCTGGACGCCGCGATCGGGCCGGCCGCCCGGCAGCAGCTCGCGGCCGAGGTCATCTTCCTGACCCACAACCGTGAGCTGCACGAGGTCAACCTGGGCTGGCACCCGAAGGCCGAGGAGCTGATCTGGCGGCCCGATCTGCAGCAGCCGAAAAGGTCGCAGAACGGGTCGTTGAACGTGCGCTACCGCACGGGCGCCAAGGGCGAATACGTGGCCGCTCTGGTCGGCCTGATCGGTGAGCGGCTTCCGTATTGCCGAGTCCGGTACGCGTTCTGACGATGCACACCGTCGAGTTGTTGCCGGACGACGAGCTGGATTCCCTCGTACGGGAGATGTGGGTGGGGCTGCTCGACCGGGGGCTGCCGTCGCTGGCCTCGCATCCGCACCCGACGAACCGTCCGCATCTGACCGTGGTCAACGCGGCGTCGCTGGACGGGCTGCCGGAACTGTCGTTGCCGATCGCTGTCGCATTCGAGCCGCCGCGCATGCTGGGGCGGGCGCTGGTGCTGCCGGTCGTACCCGATGCGGCATTGCGGGAACTGCACTCCCTGGTGTGGTCGAAGCTGCCCGAGGCGTGGCCTCCACCGGCGGAATGGGTGCCGCACATCAGCCTGGCCCTGCGTTTCCCGGACGGGACACGGGCAGGGGGATTGAGCGGTCCGGCGGGCGGGTCGCTGGTCGCCGCACGCACTTACGACAGCGTGAGCCGGACGGTTCGGGGGCTCTAGGACGCCGGGTAGGTGTGGCCCGGCGTGGTCGCGATGAGGATGCTCGCGACCGGCCGCCACCCCAGCGCCGTGTAGAGGTGCTGGCCCTGCTCGCTGGCGATCAGCAGACCGTGGTCGGCGCCCTCGTCGACCGCCGCGCCGGCCAGGCCGCTCATGACCGCGCTGGCCAGGCCGCGCCGGCGGTGCTCGGGCTGCGTCTCGATGCGGTCGGCCACGGCGTCGGCGTCGGCCAGGCCCACCGTGCCCTGCGCCCCGACCTCGTTGCCGTGCAGCACCTCGACTTTGATCACGTCGTCGGAGAGCCAGGTCTCGACCTGGTACGGCTCCGGGGGCTCGGCCGTGGGGTGCTTGTGCAGGTTGATCGTCATCAGCTGCTCGGACCGCTTGAGCAGCACGAGCCCGTTCGCCTCGAGGACCGCGGCGGCCGCGTCGGGCTCGGCCGCGGGCACGGTCAGCCAGGTGACCTGCTCCTCCTGTTTCACCAGCTCGCACAGAGCGGGCAGGGCCGCCACGCCGAGCGCGACGTACTCCACCGCACGCCCCGGCTGGTGACATTCGCTGCGCAGGCCGTCGCCCACATCCGTCGCCGGGTCGAGGGAACGGGCCACCGCCCAGCCGCGCTGCCACCGCTCGATCAGATCGCGCACGGGGGAATTAGATCACCAGCCGGTTGGCAGGGAACTCTCAGGGAGTCCCCCGATACTGGCGTGTCGATGGCCATGAGCGGCCGACGACTGTGAGGAGCGTTTTGTGACCGTGCTCGCCGAAGCCGCCCCTGAGAACTCCGGAGGGCTGACCGGGTGGGCCGTCGGCCTCATGGAGTCGCTCGGTGGCCCGGGCGCCGCCCTGATCGTCGGGCTCGACAACCTGTTCCCGCCCATCCCGAGCGAGCTGGTGCTGCCCCTGGCCGGCTTCTCGGCCAGCCGGGGCGTGTTCAGCCTGCCCGAGGCGCTGATCTGGACGACGCTGGGCTCGGTGCTGGGCGCGATCATCGTCTACTGGGCCGGGGCGCTGCTCGGCCGGGAACGCACCCGCAGCCTGGTGGCCTACATCCCGCTGGTCAAGGTGCAGGATTTCGACCGGTGCGAGGAGTGGTTCGCCAAGCACGGCACCAAGGCGGTCTTCTTCGGCCGCATGGTCCCGCTGTTCCGCAGTTTCATCTCATTGCCGGCCGGGGTCGAGCGGATGAGCTTCTGGAAGTTCACCGTGCTGACCACGCTGGGCAGCCTGATCTGGAACACCATTTTCGTCACGGCCGGCTTCGTGCTGGGGGAGAACTGGCACCGCGTCGAGGGGTACGCCGGCGTCTTCCAGAAGATCGTCATCGCCGGTGTGGTCATCGGTGTCGGGTATTTCGTCTGGCAGCGCCTGCGCGCCCGCCGTCTCGGGGTCGCCGACACCGACGCCACGGTGGTTCTCCCAGTGGTGCGCGAGCGCCCGCGCAGCCACCGTCGTTAGAGGGTGGCGGAGGGCGCTCTCACCGGCGCGGTTCCCAGCGGAACATGCGCCGCGCGAACGACACCGCGACGACGACCCAGGCGAACGTGGGCGCGAGCAGGATCAGCGAGTCGGACAGGGCCACCCCACCGTTCCAGGCGTTGAGCACCAGCTCGGTGGCCGCGCCGCCGGGCAGGATCCGCTTGATCCGGGCCAGTTCCTCGGTGCCGGTGATGCCGACCCAGCTCGCCACCGCGATCACGCCGAGGCTGACCGGCAGCGTGGTGACCTGGGCGTGCTCGGGCGAGTTGGTGACGCCGGCGGTGGCCAGGGCCAGCCCGAGCATCATGGCCACCGTGGCGACGACGGCCACGACGAGCAGCAGCGGGTTGTCGGGCCGCCCGACCACCACGCCGAACACGGTCAGGATGCCGATGAGCTGCACGATCGCGACCACGGTGGCCGGCAGGACCAGCCCGGCCAGGATGCCGGCGTCGCTCTCGGCGGTGGAGCGCAGCCGCTTGAGGAACAGGTTCTGCCGGCGCGAGGCCAGCGTCGTCACGGTCGAGGTGTAGAGGCCGAACGCGCCCACCGTGAACATCACGATCGCGGCGATGTAGCCGAGGCTGCCCAGCTGCGCGAACACCTCGTGCCGGTAGATGAAGAACGCGCTGATCGCGACGGGGATGATGAAGCTGGTGACCAGCACCAGCCGGTTACGGAAGATCTGCAGGAGCTCGGAGCGGGCGATGGCGAACATGTCAGTGATCCCTCTCAGGATTCGATAGCGCGGAAGACGTCGTCGAGCCGGGTCGGTCCGGCCGACAGCTCACCCAGTTCCAGGGCGTTGTCCTGCGCCCAGGCCAGCAGCAGGTGCAGGTCCTTCTGCAGGTTGAAGGTCTCGATCCGGGCCGACCCGTCGGCGGCCACGGTGGCCTGCAAGGGCAGGGCGGGCGCGGGGGCGGTCAGGGTGAACTTGATGACGGCGGGCAGCGCTCGGGTCAGCTCGGTGACCGTGCCCTGGCGGTGGAAGACACCCTGGTGCATCAGCCCGATCCGGTCGGCGCGCTGCTGCGCCTCCTCCAGGTAGTGCGTGGTCAGCACGACGGTGGAGCCGTTCTCGCGCAGGCGGTCGACGGCGTTCCACAGGTGGTCGCGCGACTGGATGTCGAGGCCGGTGGTGGGCTCGTCCAGGAAGATCAGCTCGGGGGTGCCGTAGACGGCGGTGGCGAAGTCGAGGCGCCGCTTCTCGCCGCCGGAGAGCTGGCCCACCTGCGTTCCGGCCTTGCGGGTCAGGTCGACGATGTCGATGACCCGGTCCACGTCGTCCGTACGCCGGGTCAGCTTGCCGATCAGGCCGACCGACTCGCGGACGGTGAGCTCGGGGGAGAAGCCGCTCTCCTGCAACATGATGCCCATCCGGGGCCGTACGGCCTGACGGTCGGCCGGGCTGTGACCGAAGACGCGCACGGTGCCGGACGTCGGGGTGCGGTGCCCCTCGATCGTCTCCAGCGTCGAGGTCTTCCCGGCGCCGTTGGTGCCCAGGAGCGCGTACAGCTCGCCCGGGCGGACCTCGAACGACAGGTCCTTGACGGCGTGGAAGTCGCCATAGGTGAGATTGAGGCGTTCGACTTCGATGACTGGCGTAGTGGACATGACTAGATGACACCAGCGCGGCGGCCGATCGTTCAGTGTCGCTGTGTCACGACCCGATATGACGTGGTGTCACTACTCGCCGGGATGACTCCCCCCAATACTGGTGGGGTGAGGGCAAGATCGCTGCACATCACGGAGGCCACCCAGGGGCGGCTGCGCCGGCTCAATCTGTACACGGCGCTGCCACCGATCATGCTGGCCGCTTTCGTGGTGGTGGCGGTGGACGTGCACACCTGGTGGCACGTGCTGGTGCTGGCGCCCGGGGTGATCGCGGCGCTGGTCGCCTTCGAGCGGTGGACGGCCAACGACATCGGCCGGGTCGCGCTGCCCTGCTTGACCGTGGCGGCCGCGGTGTGGCCGCTGGGCGCCCTCGTGGTGGGCAGCCCGAACGCGTACTGGGGGGTCACCAGCGTGGCCTCCCTGGCCATTCCCCGCATGCCGCGCCATCAGTACCTGGCCGCCGCCGCCCTGGTCGCCTTCGTGGCCGGCGTGGGCGCCAGCCGCCTGCTGATCGACCCGGCCGAGACCGCGATCGGCGTGTTCCGGCTGCTGTCCGGGGCCGACGACGTGTTCCTGAAGTTCGTGCTCTTCCCGACCGGCGTGACCCTTCTGGTGATCGTGCTCTCCTTCGTCGGGGAACGGTTCTACGACATCGTGCAGGAGCTGGAGACCTCCCGGGAACGCGAGGCCGAGCTGGCGGTCATCCGGGAACGGGTGCGCTTCGCGGGTGACCTGCACGACATCCAGGGTCACACGTTGCACGTGGTGAAGCTGAAGACCGCCCTCGCGCAGAAGCTCGTGCACAGCGATCCGGACCGGGCCGCCGACGAGCTGCGCGAGATCAACGACCTGGTCAGCGACACGATCAGACAGACCAAGGAGCTCGCGTACGCGCAACGGCGGCTCAACCTGTCGGCCGAGCTCGAGAACGCGAAGAACCTGTTCGAGGCGGCCGGGATCCGGGTGCGCATCACGCGGGAGTCGGAACCCGAGGCCCGGACGAGCGAGATGCTGGGCCAGGTGCTGCGCGAGACGACCACCAACATTCTGCGGCACGCCCAGGCCACTCAGGTGCGCGTCGTGCTGACCGCCTCGGGGATCACTATCGTGAACGACGGCGCCGCGGGCCACGGGACACTCGAACTGCGGGGGCTGTCGGCGCTGCGGCAACGGATCGCCGACGACGGCGGTGAGCTGGTCGCCACCCGTACGGCTGGGGAATTCACGACGGCGGCGGCCTATCCCGCGGGGGGTGTGCGATGACGAGCGTGGTGCTGGCCGACGACGAGGTGCTGCTGCGCAAGGCGATGGCCGCCCTGCTGCCGCTCGAGGGTGACATCACCGTGCTGGCCGAGGCGTCCGACGGCGCCCAGGCCGTGACCGAGACGCTGCGGCACGGCCCGGACGTGCTCGTCATCGACTTGGAGATGCCGAACGTGGACGGGCTGGGGGCGGTCGCCGAGATCCGCCGCGAGCGGCCGCACCAGGTGATCCTCATGCTCACCCGCCACGCCCGTCCCGGCGTACTGCGGAAGGCTTTGAAGCTCGGCGTGCAGGGCTTCGTGAGCAAGTCGGCCGATCCGTCGCACATCGCCACGGTCATCAACACCCTCCACGACGGCAAGCGCTGGATCGACCCTGACGTCTCGGCCCTGGCCGTGATGGACGACGTCCCGCTGACCGACCGCGAACTCGACGTGCTGAGGGTGACCAGCGAGGGCTACTCGGTGGCCGACATCGCACAGCGGCTGCACCTGGCGCCGGGCACGGTGCGCAACTACCTGTCCAGCGCCATGCAGAAAACGGGCACCCAGACCCGGCACGAGGCGGCTCGCTACGCCCGCGAGCATGACTGGTTGTGATCGGCGCTTTCTGCAACAAAACGCCTCTAGAGTGTCCGGGTGTTCGTCTTCGGCGATGAGGACAGCTCGGCCCGCCGCTTCGGCCCGGTCACGCTGGGGGTGCTGGCCCTGGTGGTCGCGCTGTCGGTGGCGGCCGCCCTGTGGCACCCGGAGCGCGGGAGTGAGACGGCCGCGCCCACCCCGGCGGGGTCGCTCGATCCGCTGGCCGTCTGCCGTCAGAACGTTCAGGACGCAGGCTTGTCGATCTCCCTGTACGACTCGGCGGAGCCGCTCGACGCGAGGAAGCTCGTCGAGGGCAAACTTCGCTGGGAGGCGCAGCACTGCGGCCCGTTGGTGGCTGACGACCCCGACCGGCTCCAGCTCGCCGACCCGTGGCTCGTCACTGCCAAGGCCGAGCAGATCAACACCGGTGTCGACCGGGCCATCTGCCCCGACCCTGCCGCCTGTACGCAGGCCCGGCAGAAATCGGGCGAGGACGTGAGCAAGGTGCGCGCCGCCCTGGACGGGCTGGGCTACCCGGCCGCCGAGGTCCGGCTGCCCGAGCCGGCCGACGGTGTCCCGCTGAGCAGCGTCCTCTACGGCGTCCCCCTGGACCAGTCCGCCTGCCTGGTCGCCTACGCCCGCATCGGCGAGGGAACCGTGCACCTGCCCCCGGTCGGCCGCCTCACGTCGGGCACGTGCCTGCGCCCGTGACCGGCCCCGCCGCCGTGACGGGACCGGTCGGCGCGAACGCCTACGTCGGGTCGATCGGGAAGACGCCGGCGTAGCGGAACACGTCGGTGATCGTCACGATCGGCTCGCCGTTGGGCAGGCGGACGCCCTTGGCGGGGTTCCAGCCGCGGTACTGGCCCAGGTAGGACTCCGGGTCGGCGCGGAGCTGGCCGATCAGGGTCTCGGCCACGATGCGGCTGCCGACCTCGCCCAGGAAGTTGCCGTGGCAGCGGATCTCGGCCTCCTTGAGCACGTAGAACCACAGCGGTGTGTGCTCGAGGAACGGCTGCAGGGCGTCGTTGAGCTCCGGCGAGTTGCCGCGCTGCAACTCGTCGGCGCTCAGCGGCCGGGCGCCGATCTTGGCGGCGACGGCCTGACCGGTCGGCAGGGCCAGGTGGTAGCCGCGCAGCAGATTGCGGATGGCCAGGCCCTTGAGCATCGTCTTGATCTCGTCCGGGGCGTTCTCGTCCGCGGCCGAGATCTCCTTCTGCATGTCGGCCAGGGGCGGGGCCAGCTTGGTGTCGATCCGCCGGGCGAAGTGGTCCGAGATGCCGTCGCCCTTGTCGACGAACCGCGCCCATTCGATGACCCAGTTGAATGGCAGGGTCGAATCGCTGGAATTGTTGAACGGTTGCTTGTGGCCACCGGTGAACGCGAACAACAGGCCGAACGGCGCCGAGGGCAGCACCGGCCGCCCGGTTTCGTTGCGACCGAAGTTGCGGTTGAAGTCGTACGCCCCGCGGACCATGCTGTGCCCGAACCGGTACGCGGCGACCGAGAACTCGATGGGCATGTAGGGTTCCTGGCCCGGCTCGAGGACGTAGTGCCGGTTCCCGTCGAGCAGCACCTTGTCCACGACGCCCGGCATGGCGATCGTCTTGAGGAAGTCGTGGACCACCAGCCACTGGTAGTGCCAGCGCACGAGATCACGAGCCTGCAGGAACAGCTCCTGGTCGCTCATCTGATAGCCGTTGCTGGTCTCGCGCAGGTGCTTGACGACGTTGTTGTGGAACCGCAGGAACGCCACGTGGAACTGGGCCACGACCAAATTCTCGTCGTTGCGGGCGTCGCCGATGACCGCAGTGGTCCGGTGTTTCGCCCGCTGCTCCCCGGTGGCGTCGGCGGGCAGCCCGTCGTCGAGCTGCCGGGGCAGGTCGTGCTGCAGGTCGTCCTCCGGCGGAATGCGGACACCGGGAATCTGATCGCTCACGAAGACGTCGTCGACGCGCAGTTCGATGCCGTTGTAGAGCGCGGCCGACGGGGTGTGCACGCCGGCGAAATCGGGGCCGTCGCCGTAGAGCGAGTCGAGATTGAGCGCGGGCTGCCGCAGGTTGCTCAGATTCGCCCGTACCTCGGCCGGGTTCTTCGGCGTCAGGTCGGGTTGGCGCAGATCGGTGAAGGCGTTCATCCGATCGGTGTTCGCGGTGATGTCGTGGTCGATGAATTGACCCCAGTACGTGTACACCGCGGGAATCACCGACGTGCCGGCGTCGCCCGGCTCCTCCTTGGCCATCGCCGTGCCGAGGGCGGTCAGTTGCCGGCGTACGTCGGCCGGGTCGCCCGCGAGATGGTGGGCCGGGAACTGCTCGGCGAGGTCTCCGAAGAGGTAGTCGAAGGGACTGGTCACCTCGGCGATCTCGGCCTGGGCGGCCAGCGGCAGGTCGGCGGCCGCGCTGAGCAGGGTCGCGCCTTCCAGGCCGGCTGCGGTCTGCTGCGCTCCGGGGGCGGCGTCGGGTAACACCTGGCTGCCGTGCCTGATGTGGGACAGCATCCGGCGGTACTGCTTCTTGTCTGGTGCGGTCATGGTCAGTTCCCCTCCCGTGTGGAAGCGTCCGCAGAGGGCGCGTGACCACATTTGCTCTGCTCAACAATGGTCACCAGGGTTGTGTCCTCAAACGGACAAGCGGGCCGAAACGACTGACCATTGCGCTGTCCGGGGATCGACAGCGGCAGGACCGTCGTCCACTATGGCGTGGTGTATGACGTCATAGTGATCGGGGCCCGCTGCGCCGGGTCGCCGCTGGCCATGTTGCTCGCCCGGCGAGGTCTGCGCGCGCTGCTGGTCGACCGGGCCACCTTCCCCAGCGACACGGTGTCCACCCACGTGATCCACCCGCCGGGCGCGGCCGCGCTGCAGCGGTGGGGCCTGCTCGGCCAGGTGGTGGCGACCGGGGTGCCGCCGGTCGGGCGGTACTCGTTCGACTTCGGGCCGCTCAAGCTGGCGGGCGCGCCGGGCACCCCCGAATCCCCGTACGCGTACGCGCCCCGGCGGCAGCTGCTCGACAAGATCCTCGTGGACGCGGCCGCGGCCGCGGGGGCCGAGGTGCGCGAAGGCTTCTCCGTCGAGGAAGTTCTGGTCGAGGACGGCCGGGTGGTGGGCATCCGGGGCGGCAACGGGCAGATCGAGCGGGCGCGGGTCGTGGTGGGGGCCGACGGGCGCAACTCCGTGGTGGCCAAGGCGATCCAGGCCCCCGCGTACGAGGAGGTCCCAGCGCTGACCGTGGGCTACTACTCGTACTGGAGCAACCTGCCGACCGACACGTTCGAGGCGTACAGCCGGCCCGGCCGGGGCTGGGCCGTGTGCCCCACCAACGACGACCTCACGCTGGTGATCGGTGGCTGGCCGCACGCCGAGCTGGCCGAGCACCGCAACGACGTCGAGGGCACGCTGATGGCCATGTTCGCGTCGTCACCCGAGTTCGCCGAGCGGATCCGCGACGCCAAGCGCGAGGAGAAACTGGCCGGCACGTCCGTCCCCAACTACTTCCGGGTCCCGTACGGGAAAGGGTGGGCGCTCGTCGGTGACGCGGGTTACTCGCGCGACTTCATCACCGCCCAGGGCATCACCGACGCCTTCCTCGACGCGGAAGGCCTGGCCGGGGCGCTCGCCGCGACGCTGGACGGCGCGCAGCCCTGGGACGACGCGCTGGGCGGATACCAGAGCCGCCGGGACGCGCGGGCGATGCCGCACTACCAGATGACGCTGGGCATCGCGTCGCTGCAGCCGCCGGACGAGCAGATGATCCAGCTGGTGTCGGGGATCGCCGGCAAGCAGCCCGCCATGGACGCCTTCGCGCGGCTCAACTCGGGCGTCACCTCACCGGCCGAGTTCTTCGCCCCGGAGAACGTGGGCAAGCTGCTCGCCTCCTAGCCGGGCGGCGCCCCCACGCAGCAGGAGGGCGTGCCGGCCCGGCCCGTACGTCGCGGCCTTCAGGGCCGGCACGCTCTTCGGGGCGGTCCGGTTGCCGATCGGTAGCTTTCGTCGATAGGTGGCTTATGAACGCGTGGCCCTCTGCCGATGCGGGATGTGACTCGAACCCGCGTACGTGGAAGGTTACGGATGACCACCGACACCCAGGCCCGTCCGGAGCATCCTCCGGCCGCGCCCCCGGCATCGAGCGGGCGCTGGTGGGCGCTCGTCGTGCTGGCTATGGCCCAGCTCATGGTCGTGCTCGACGCGACCATCGTGAACATCGCGCTGCCCACGGCCCAGGCCGACCTCGCCTTCTCCGACGCCTCCCGGCAGTGGGTCGTCACGGCGTACGCGCTCGCCTTCGGCTCCCTGCTGCTGCTGGGCGGACGCCTGTCGGACTTCTTCGGCCGCAAGCGCATGTTCCTCATCGGCCTGGTCGGCTTCGCCCTGGCCTCGGCCCTGGGTGGCGCCGCCGACGGCCTCGAGATGCTGATCATCGCCCGCGCGCTGCAGGGCGCCTTCGGCGCGGCGCTGGCCCCGGCCGCGCTGTCGCTGCTGTCGACCACGTTCACCGAGCCCGCCGAGCGCGGCAAGGCCTTCGGCATCTTCGGCGCCATCTCGGGCGCGGGCGGCGCGGTCGGCCTGCTGCTGGGCGGCGTGCTGACCGAGTACGCCTCGTGGCGCTGGTGCCTGTTCGTCAACCTGGTCATCGCGGCCGTCGCCGTGGCCGGCGCCCTGCTCAAACTGACCGACGAGCCGGTCGGGGCGCGGGCCCGGATCGACGTCCCGGGCGTGATCACGTCGGTCGCCGGTCTGGTCGGGCTCGTCTTCGGCCTGGGCAAGGTGGAGACCGACGGCTGGTCCTCGGCCACCGCCCTGGTGCCGATGATCGGCGGTGTGGTGCTGCTGGTCGCCTTCGTGGTGATCGAACTGCGGGTGACCAACCCGCTGCTGCCGCTGCGCGTCGTGCTCGACCGCAACCGCGGCGGCTCGTACGCGGCGATCAGCATCTCCGGCATGGGCATGTTCGGCATCTTCCTGTTCCTGACCTACTACCTGGTCGGCAACCTCGGCTTCACGCCCGTGCAGACCGGCCTGGCCTTCCTGCCGATGCTCGGCTCGATCATGCTGTCGGCCACCACTGCCGGCTCGATGCTGACGCCCAGGATCGGCCCGCGCCCGCTGGTACCGCTGGGCGCGCTCGTCGCGGCGGGCGGCATGGCCTTCCTGACCCGGCTCGACCTCGACTCCACGTACGCCTCCGGGGTGCTGCCCGGCCTGCTGGTGATCGGTCTCGGTCTCGGGCTCGTGTTCGCGCCCACGCAGAACGCCGCCACCAGCGGCGTCGAGCACCGCGACGCGGGCGTGGCCTCGGCGATGATCAACACGGTGCAGCAGATCGGCGGCTCGATCGGCACGGCCCTGCTGAGCTCGTTCGCGGCCACCGCGGCCACCGACTACGCCGCCTCGCACCCCCGGTCGGCCACCCTGATGGCCGAGGCGTCACTGGCCAGCTACCACACGGTGTTCTGGTGGTCGTGCGGGCTGTTCCTGACCTGCGCGGTGGTGTCGGCCCTGCTGTTCCGCACCGGCCCGCTGGCCGTCGACCCGGACGCGCCGAAGGCCATGGCGCACTGACGCCTCTGCTCGAAGATCATGCCGAACCGCCGCGATCATGAAAGGTGATCGCGGCGGTTTCACATTTGTGCCGACTGGGCACCGTTCGGGTGGCGATGTGACCACTCTCAGCTAGCCGTGGTAATAATGTCCGTCGATGGACGGGGATGCGGAGTGGCAGCGGTGGCGGCGCGAGATGTTCGGCGACCCCTACGTGGTGTGGCACGAAGGGCCGCGGTTCGAGGCCCTGACCGAAGCCGCCCGGCGTGACCCGCGCAAGGTCGAACGCATGCTGCGGGCCGGGCTGGCTGCCGGTGACACCGTAGCGGCCCAGTCGTTCACCGGCCTGGCCGCCGCCGGGCTGGCCCCCGCCGACGCCGTGAGCATCCTGCGCACCGCCCTGATCCGTGCCACCGACGAGTTCCGCATCCGGGTGGCCGAGGCGCTGCACGCCCTGACCGGCGACCCGGGCTGGGCCACACCGATCGCCGAGGTGCTGGCCGACGCCCCCTCCGAGTTCGTACGCCTCGACGCCGCCACCGCGCTGGCCGGCTTCCCGCCCAGCTCGGCCCTGGTGCGAACACTCGCGGCGGCGGTCCGCGACCCCGAGTATCTCGTGCGCTACCACGCGGCCAACACGCTGCTGCGCTGGTCGGGCGACCGCCGCCGGGTCGACGGGGTGCCGGCCCTGCTCGAAAAGATCACCGACCGTGCGGAGGTCGCCTGGCGCGCGGCGGCCGACGAGCTGACCGCCCGCCTCTGCCGCTGATCGGCCCGGGCCTTACCGCTGTTGTCGCGCCCGGCCCTGTTGTGCCGGCCGCGCCCCGGACCCGCCGCTCACGGGCCGACGACCCACTTCTGCGGCGAGCGTGCTCTCGCGTGTGCCGTGCCCGGTCACCGCTGCGCCCGGTTCCGCGGCTTCCCGGTCTGATCCTGCTCCGCCGGGGCGTCCTACCACTGTGGCCCTTCACCCCGTACGGGTGAATCGGTGTCGATTGTGGCGCGCACGGTCGTTGGGGGGTTGTGGATGACGAGGAGCACTCGGTCGGGCCCGGCACGACGATCGCGTTGATCGCGGGCTTCATCGTGTTCTACGGCCTGTTCATCGCGGTCGCCCTGGTTCGTGGCTGACCGGCCGGCCCGCCCCGCGCCCGCCACCGTCCGCCCGTGCCTGCCCGCCTTCGCCCGTGCCTGCTGTGGCGTACCCACGTTCGTCAGCGCCGGCCCTCGCCGGCCGCGCTCGTCCATGTCTGCGCCGAGCGGCGGCCGGCGTGGGTGCGTAGCGACAGCGCCCGCCGGCGTCTGTCTGCGCCCGTGTGTGGCCGGGCGTGCGGCCGTCAGTGCTTGTTGGAGCCGCGGCGCAGGTCGCGGCCCAGCTTGCGGGCCCGCATGGGCAGGAAGATGCCGCCCAGGATCAGCAGGACGATCAGGACGATGAGGAAATAGCGCATGACGTGGCCTCCCGTTGACTGCCGGGAGACTTGCCCGTGCGCGACGAAAGCTAAGCATTTAAGTCTGTAGATGCGAAAGTCGGCCGGGCGTGGTACTCCGAGAGGAGCGCTGAGCGAGGAGGCCGCCATGTCCGTTTCACCGCAACGGTTCGGGCGAGGGGCGGGGATTTTCCGCCGCAAACCCATCGACGACGTCTCCGACGAGCGGGACACCGATCTCGACAGGTCGCTGGGGCTCTGGCAGCTGACCGCCATCGGTGTGGGCGGCATCATCGGCGCCGGGATCTTCGCGCTGGCCGGGGCGGTGGCCAACGAGACGGCCGGGCCCGCCGTGTTGTTCTCGTTCCTGATCGCGGGTATCGCCAGCGCGGCCGCCGCGCTCAGTTACGCCGAGTTCGCGGGCATGATCCCCAAGGCGGGTTCGGCTTACACGTACGGCTATGTCGTGCTGGGCGAGGTCGTCGCGTGGTTCATCGGGTGGGACCTGCTGTTGGAGTACACGGCGATCGTCTCGGTGGTGGCGATCGGCATCAGCGGCTACTTCTCGTTCCTCATGTCGGAGCTGGGGCTCGACCTGCCGGCCTGGATGCTGGGCGCGCCCGGCACCGGCGACGGGCACGTCGTCGACCTTTTCGCGGTGCTGCTGTGCCTGCTCATCGCCTATCTGCTCAATCGCGGGATCCGGGCCGCGGCCCGCGCCGAGACCGCCGTGGTGATCGTCAAGGTGCTGGTGGTCCTGCTCGTGGTCGGGGTGGGCGTCTTCCACATCACCAGCTCGAACTACGACCCGTTCTTCCCGTTCGGCTGGAGCGGCGCCATCACGGGCGCGGCCACCGTGTTCTTCGCCGTCTTCGGATACGACGCGATGAGCACCGCGGCCGAGGAGTCCAAGGACGCGCGCCGGCACCTGCCCAAGGCCATCATCTACTCGCTGATCATCTCGATGGTGCTGTACGTGCTGGCCACGCTTGTGCTGACCGGCATGCAGAACTACCAGGACATCGACCCCGAGAGCGGCTTCTCGTCGGCGTTCGCCGCGGTCGGGTTGTCCGGTCTGGCCGACGTCATCGCGGTCGGCGCGATCATCGGCATCCTGACCGTGATGTTCACCTTCATGCTGGGCGTCACCCGGGTCTGGTATTCGATGAGCCGCGACGGCCTGCTGCCCGCCTGGTTCGGCAAGTTGCACCCCGAGCGCCGGGTGCCGACCCGGGTCACCTGGATCGCCGGCGTGGTGTCCGCGATCATCGCCGGTTTCCTGCCGATCCGGGAGGCGGCCGAGCTCACCAACATCGGCATCCTGCTGGCCTTCGTCGTGGTCTGCGTGGCCGTCGTCGTGCTGCGGTACCGCCGCCCCGAGATTCCCCGCACGTTCCGCCTGCCCGGCATGCCGGTGATCCCCGTCGTGGGCGTGGTCTTCTCGATCTGGCTGATCACGTTCCTCGACCCGGTCACCTGGCTGCGGTTCGCCGTCTGGTTCCTGCTCGGCCTGGCCCTGTACTTCTTCTACAGCCGCCATCACTCGAAGCTGAACACGCGGGACCGAAGCTGACAGCGGGCTGAGCCCGGGTGGGCGGCCGGTCCGGGCGTGACCGAGACTGGTGGTCCACGTGGGGAGGAGCCGGCATGCGCGGGCTGGGGAAGTGGTCGTTCTTCTGGCGGCGGAGTCAGTGCCCGGCGGCGCGCCCGGCGGCGGGGGGAGGCTGCCGGCGGACGCGGCCGGGTGACACGGCGCCGATCCGGCTGCGGCGTTCGGCGTCGCGGCCGGGCGGGGTGCGCGCGCCTCGCACCCGGTCCTAGAGCTGCGCTTCGCCCTGGGCCGGCTTCTCGCGCCACAACGCGAGGATGGCCGCCGCTTCCTGCCTGTCCGCCTCGGTGGCGGTCGGGCCGGCGAACACGCGCCGGTGACGCTCCTCGGCCTTGGCCCGGTAGGCCTTGACTTCGAGGATGTGCAGGTACCGGTAGCCGGCGTGGCCGCCGGGGGAGATGCGGAGATTTCGGCGGGCCGGGCCCGGCCGCCACGATCGTGACGTCGCGCCATCAACCCCGGTCCGCTGATGAGGGCGTTGCCGCCGGGGCAATAACACTCGGTCACCGGTGGCGGTTTCTTAGGGAGCTCTTAGACTCATTTACTTGAGGCTTCATCTAATGCGGCCATCGTGGGGTGCATGACGACCTTGACCGAGGACACCCCGCGGTGGTGGCCCGACACCGTCGCGGTGCTGGCCGGGGCGAGTCTGCTCGTCGTGACCGCGCTGTGGGTGGGCCACGGCGGCCTCCAGGATCTGACCGGTGGCGGCGCGCTCTCCGCCACCGGTCGCCTCCTCGGGTTGTGGGCCTCCGACCTGCTGCTGATCCAGGTGCTGCTGATGGCCCGGATCCCGCTGGCCGAGCGCGCCTTCGGCCAGGACCGGCTGGCCCGCTGGCACCGCTGGACCGGCTTCACGTCGTTCTGGCTGATGGTGGCGCACATCGTGCTGATCACGCTGGGCTACGCGGCCACCGCCGGCACCGACCCGTTCCGGCAGCTCCGGGACATGATCGTGAACTTCCCGGGCCTCCTGCTGGCCGCGGCCGGAACCCTCGCGCTGGTCATGGTCGTGGTGACCTCGATCCGCGCGGCGCGGCGCCGGCTGCGCTACGAGTCGTGGCATCTGCTGCACCTGTACGCCTACCTGGGCGCGTTCCTGGCCCTGCCGCACCAGCTGTGGTCGGGCAGCGACTTCGTGGGTTCGCCGGTGGCCACGGCCTACTGGTGGGGTCTGTGGGGGCTCGCCGTGGCGGCCGTTCTCGCGTACCGGGTGGTCGTGCCCCTGCTGCGCAACCGGCGGCACCGGATCGTCGTGGACCGGGTCGTGCCCGAGGCCAACGGCGTCACCAGCGTCTACTTCAACGGCAACGACCTGCGGAAACTCCCCGTACGGGCGGGGCAGTTCTTTCACTGGCGCTTCCTCGACGGCCCCGGCTGGACGCGGTCGAACCCGTTCTCGCTGTCGGCGGCCCCGGCCGAGCAGATCCGGATCACGGTCAAGGACTCGGGTGACGGCAGCAGCCGTGTGGCCACCCTCAAACGCGGCACCCGGGTGCTCGTCGAGGGCCCCTACGGCAAACTCACCGGCGAGCGCTACACCGGTGGGCCGGTCGTGCTGATGGCGTGCGGCATCGGCATCACCCCGCTGCTGTCCCTGCTGGGCGAGCTGCCGTACGCGCCGGGGGAGGCCACGCTTCTCTACCGCGTACGGGATGACGCGTCCACGGCCTTCCGGCAGGAGCTCGACTGGTACGCCGTCGAGCGCGGGGTCCGCGTGGTCTACCTGACCGGCCCGCGCGGCCGCTCGTGGCTGCCCGGCGACCGCACCGACGAGCTGACCGGCCTCGCGCCGGACATCGCGGCCGCGAGCGTCTACATCTGCGGCCCCGAGGAGTGGGCCGTGCAGGCCCGGACCGCCGCCCGTGCCGCCGGGGTGCCGGCCGCGCGGGTGCACACCGAACTGTTCACCTGGTGACGAGAGGCCGACCGATGCGACGTATCACCCTCTGGGCGTTCTCCACCGTGGCCGCCCTCGTGCTGCTGTTCAGCTATCGCACCAGCACCAACTCCCCGGCCTCGACGCCGGAGGCCGTGGCCACCGCGGGCCCGGCGCCCAGCGGCTCCCCGGACGCCGACGGCAGCGGCGGGACGTACGACGGCTCGGCGGTGCCGACCCGGTGGGGACCCGTGCAGGTCCGCATCACCGTGGCCGATGGCAAGATCACACAGGTGGAGGCGCCGGTCTCCCCGGCCGACGACCCGGCCGATGCCGGCGTCACCAAGGGTGCCCTGCCCTCGCTGTTCGAGCAGACCTTGGCCCGGCAGAGCGCCGACATCGACGCGGTGTCGGGCGCGACGTTCACCAGCGCCGCGTACCAGGAATCGCTGCAGGCCGCCCTGGACAGCGCCCAACTCGGATAGCTGAGCGGAGGCACCATGCGGGTCCTGGTCGTCGACGACGACGCGGCCGTGCGCGACTCCCTCGCGCGCACGCTGCGCTTCGAGGGCTACCAGGCCGACACCGCGGCCGACGGGCGGCAGGCGCTCGACCAGGTCCGCACGGTGCCGCCGGACCTGATGATCCTCGATGTCAGCATGCCCGTGCTCGACGGCCTGCAGACGTGCCGGCTGCTGCGGGCCGAGGGCATGGCCCTGCCCGTGCTCATGCTGACCGCCCGCGACAGTGTGGGCGACCGGGTGGCCGGGCTCGACGCGGGCGCGGACGACTACCTGGTCAAGCCGTTCGCGTTGCAGGAACTTCTGGCCCGGGTACGGGCGATGCTGCGGCGCTCGGGCCTGACCGCCAGCGCCTCGCCGCTGCTCACGTACGCCGACGTGCGCCTCGACCCGGAGACGCGCGAGGTGTGGCGGGGTGACCAACCGCTCAAGCTCACCCGTACGGAGTTCGGCATCCTCGAGGTCTTCCTGCGGCACCCGAAACAGGTGCTCAGCCGGGCCGCGCTGTTCGAGCAGGTGTGGGGTTACGACTTCGGCGAGGGGTCGAACAGCATCCACGTCTACCTGGGCTACCTGCGCCGCAAGCTGGGCGAGCCGCGACTGCTGCACACCGTGCGCGGTGTGGGGTTCGTGTTGCGCGAGGACCCGCTGTGAAGACTTTGCACACCCGGCTGGCCGTGATGGTGGCGGCCGCCGTGGCGGCGGCGGTGGTCGTGATGGCCGGGGCGGCCCTGCTCACGGTGGCCGCCCTGCAGGCCCATCAGATGGAGGCGACGCTCTCGGCCGACGCCCGGGTGATCGCCGCCCAGCCCGGCCAGTGGCAGGCCACCCCGACGTACGCGGACAAGCCTTTCGGCCCGCGCTGGCAGTTCCTGGACGTCTCGGGTTCGGTCGCGGCGAGCCCGACGGGTCTGCTCCCGGTGACCGCCGAGGCCCGCGCGGTCGCCGCCGGCACGAGCCCGCCGCGGCAGCAGGAGGTGACGATCGACGGCACGGCCCACCAGATGCTGACCGTGCCGCTCGACGACGGCGGGGCGGTGCAGGTCGCGATCAACCAGACGCGCACCCGGCACACCCTGACCATGCTGGCCGGTCTGCTCGCCGTGGTCTGCGTCGCCGGCATCGCGGGCGCGGCCTGGCTGGGCCGGCTGGTCGCGCGGGCCGGGCTGACCCCGGTCGACCGGCTCACCGCTTCGGTCGAGCAGGTGGCCGTGACGATGGACCTGAGCCGCCCGATCGAGGTCACCGGGGCCGACGAGATCGCCCGGCTGGGCCGCTCGGTGAACACGATGATGGCCGCCATCGACACCTCGCGCCGGGCCCAGCGCACCCTGGTCGAGGACGCCGGGCACGAGCTGCGCACCCCGCTGACCAGCATCCGCACCAACGTCGAACTGCTGCTGCAGGTGGAGCGGCGCCCGTCCGAGGCGCACCGGCTGCCCCCGCAGGAACGCGCGGCCCTGCTGGCCGACCTCGACGCGCAGGTCCGCGAGCTCACCACGCTCACCACCGAACTGGTCGAACTGGCCCGCGAGGACGCCACCCGGGAAGCCCCGGAACCGCTCGACCTGGCCGAGGTGGTCACGGCGGCCGTGTCCCGGGTACGCCCGCGCGCGCCGTCCGTGACGTTCGACGCCGGGGTGGCGCCGGCCCCGGTCACCGGGCGGCCCGGTGAGCTCGAACGGATGGTCGTCAACGTGCTCGACAACGCGGCCAAGTGGAGCCCGGCCGGCGGCACGGTGGCCGTACGGCTGCGGCCGGACGGGCCGCACTGGTGCGAGCTTACCGTCGCCGACCAGGGCCCCGGGATCGCCGCCGAGGACCTGCCGCACGTGTTCGAGCGCTTCTACCGGGCCCCGGCCGCCCGCTCGCAGCCCGGCTCCGGCTTGGGGCTGGCCATCGTCGCCCAGACGGCCCACCACCACGGCGGCACGGCGACCGCGGCGGCGCGCGAACCCCACGGGACCGTCGTGACGATCCGCTTGCCGCTAACGCTCAGTCCGGATCCCTGAGTGTCGATAGCGACGGAGTGAAGCAGCACCGGTCGGGTCTCGTCGCGCTCCGTCGTGACCCCGTCATCCTCGCGGCCGCCCTCTGGGCCCTGGCCGGGAGCGTGGCGTTGTTCGCCCTGACCGGGCAGGCCAACCGGCAGGTGCAGGTGTTCTGGCTGCTGCAGGCCCCGATGGACGTGCTGATGGCGTACACGTCCTGGCGGGTCCTCCGCCTGACCACCGGGCCGGCCCGCCGCTTCTGGGCCGTGCTGGCCGGCGCGGCGGCCCTGTTCACCGTGGGCGACACCACGCAGGTGGTCATCGCGCTGCGCGGCCACGACCAGTGGTCGACCGTCGGCGGCACGACCCAGAGCGCCCTGTTCGCTCTGGGCGTGGTCGGGCTCATCGTCGTCATGCTGCTGCACCCGATGCCCGGCCGCACCGGGCGCGAGAAGGTGGCGTTCTGGCTCGACGCGACGACCGTGCTCATCGGCGGCGCCGTCGTGGCCTGGTGCTTCGCCGTCGGCCCGGACTCCCAGGGCGACGTCGTCAGCATCCTGGCCAGCGGCGCGGTCATCCTCACCTCCGGGTTCGCCGCGGTCAAGCTCGTGCTCAGCGGCAACGCCCCGATGCACCGGGTCGCGGCCACGCCGATGGTCGTCTCGGCCGCCGTCAACACGCTCGGGTTCTTCCTGGCCCCCGGGGCCGACGGGCCGATGCCGGCCTACGTCTACGTCGTCCGCTTCCTGCCCTCGATGCTGCTGCTGCTCGGCCCGCGGCTGCAGGAGATCGTGGCGCGCGAGACCGATGCCGCCGTCTTCGCCGCGCGCCGCCGTAAGCCCTACAGCCTTCTCCCGTACGGGTCGATCGCCGTGGCCTTCGTGGCCGTGCTCGTCGTCCTGCCCGCCGGCCCCGACCCCCGCCTGTGGGGTGCGATCACCGGGCTCGGGCTGATCTTCGTGCTCGTCGTGTGCCGCCAGCTGGCCGCCTTCCGCGACAACACGCGCCTGATCGAGCAGCTCGACGCCACCCTGGCCGAGCTGCGCGAGCACGAGACCCGGCTGCGCCGGCAGGCCCAGACCGACGGGCTGACCGGCCTGACCAACCGCACCCACTTCTACGACGAGGTGGGGCAGTCGCTGGCGCGGCCCGAGCCCACGACGGTGCTGCTGATCGACCTGGACGGGTTCAAGGCGGTCAACGACACCCTGGGCCACGCGGCCGGCGACGCGCTGCTGGTCGGGGTGGGCGAGAAGCTGCGCGCCGCGGTGCGCGCCGGTGACCTGGTGGCCCGGCTCGGCGGCGACGAGTTCGCGGTGCTGCTGCACGACTGCGCGGGCCCGGACGCGGCGCCCACGGCCGAGCGGATCCTGCGCGAACTGGGCGTGGCCGTGCCGTTCGAGGACACGGCGGTCTGCGCCAACGCCAGCATCGGCATCGCCTGCGCCGCCCCCGGCGACGACACCAGCTCCCTGCTGCGCCGCGCCGACCTGGCCATGTATTCGGCCAAGCACGACGGCAAGGGCCGCTGGAAGCTTCACACCCTGGCCACGGCCTCGACGTAGGAGTCGAGGAGGGCGGCCAGCTCCCGCGGGCGACTGAGCGCCGGGGTGTGGCCGCTGTCGATCTCGTCGGGGGTGATGCCGAGCCGGTCGTGGGTGACGCGGCGCAGATACTGCGGCGGGAACAAGCGGTCGTCGCGGCCCAGGACCACGCGGGTCGGCACGCCGGGCCAGGTGGTGAGCGGTGACGGCTCACCCAGCCGGGCCTCGGACTGGTGTCTGCCGTGCTCGACCGCCGCGGCGGCCAGGGCGGGCGGGACGTCCTGGTAGAAGACGGCGATCGTGTCGCCGCCCGGCTCCTCGTCGTAGCCGGTGTTCGCAAAGTAGTCGGTGACCGCCTCCCCGGGCGCCGGGATCATGGGCGCGACCAGCACGAGCAGCGTGGCGGGCACCCGCTCGCAGACGAGCGGCGCGGTGAACCCGCCCAGCGACTGGCCCACGACAACCAGATTCCCCGTACGGTCGCCGACCGCCCGGACGACGGCGTCGGCGTACTCGACCAGGCCTGCCGCGTCGTCGTCGCACGGCAGATCGGGGGCCACCGTGTCGTGGCCGCGCCCGCGCAGCTCGGCCTCGACCAGATGCCAGTACCACCCGGCATCGCCGGCGCCGTGGATCAGTGCGAAGGTCGCCATGCTCTCATAGTGCCGCAGTGACGTGCGTCCGCTGGTTCATGGCCGGGCACGGGCCGTGGTGCCACGACGAGCTCGACGACCGCCGGTGGTCCCAGCGCCACGTCGAGCAGCGCGACCGCGACCACGTCTTCCTCGCGACGGCTGCGATGGCCGAGACCCTGCACGCCCGCGACACCGGCGGGTGGCGGGCGGTCGCGGCCTACGAGCACGTCTACGGCATCAGCCGTAGACGCCGCTACTCACCCCCGGGGACGCCACCCCATTGCACATCACGCCCCTCACCGCCGTCGAGTTCGAGCGGGTCCGGACGGCGGCCCGGGCCGCGCGCGGCTCTAGGGTGGACCAGAGTTGTGGTCGGAGAGGGAGTGCCGGGATGGAACCTGACGAGCGAACGTGGGACGACCTGGCCGCGGAAGCGCATGAACGCGGGCAGCGAGCCGGCCGGCGGGCGGCCCAGGCGCGGGAACGGGTGGCCGAGATCGAGGAGCGCCTGCACGCTCCGGGCGGTTCGGGTTCGGACGCGCAGACCGCCGAGCGGGCGGCCGGACACGCCGACGACGGCCGGGAGCGATCGGTGGCGGCCCATCTGGCCGCGGCCCGGGGACACGAGTTGGCCGAAAAGGCCCATGAGCGAGCGGCCGTCACCGACCCGGCCCGGGCCGCCGAGCATCACCAGCACGCGCAGCGCCACCACACCGAAGCCGAACAGCACCGGCAGGAGGCGGAAAACGACAGCTGACCCGCCTCGGCTCAACCCGCGCCGACCGGGCGGCCGGCCTCGGCCCGGTGGTCCGGCCGCCTCGCCCCGTTCGGGGCCGGGGTCAGTCGAACCAGGCGATCAGGCGTACGCCCGTGGGGTCGAAGCGGTCGGGCAGGGCCCGCAGCACGGCGCAGACGTGCTCCCAGCCGGTGCCGGGGCCGAGCACGTCGTGCCGGGTGACCTGCTCGTAAGTGAAGGTGGTGGTGCCGCGCTGCCAGGTGCCGTAGCCGTCGAGCGGGGGCCGCCCGTACTCAGCCAGGCGATCCAGGTGCTGCCGTGCATCGCCGGCTCGGTGCGCGCGTCGTTGTCGTAGCGTTCGCGCACCGGGGTGGACACGTCACCCGTCGCCGCGGATGCGGGCGTGCAAGTGCATGTCGTGGCGGAGGCCGTCGGCGTGCACGGCCTCGCTGCGCTTGGTGCCTTCGAGCGCGAAACCGGCCTTGACGGCGACCCGGCAGGAGGCGTTGTTGCGGGTCGAGTGGCTGAGCTCCACGCGGTGGAAGCCGGCCTCGCCGAAGGCCCACGCGCTGACCGCGGCCAGCGCGCGCGGGGCGACGCCGGAGCCGCGGGCGGCGGGCAGCACCCAGTACGCGAAGACCGCGTTACCCTCGTGCAGGTCGAACTGTCCCAGCGCCATCCGCCCGAGCACCTCGTCACCGTCGCGGGTGACCGCCCAGCTGGCGCCGCGTTCCTGCTGCCAGCCCTCCCGGTACTGCTCGAACCACGTCCGGACCTCGTCCTCGGAGGCCGGGATCCGGCCGTGCCACCGCTGGATGGCGGGATCCTGGTAGGCGGCCAGGAAAACGGGCGCGTCGGCCGTCCTCCACGGCCGCAGGACCAGGCCGTCCGATGTGGTGAGCGTGGGCTGCGGACGCGCGGCGAGGCGGCCGGACGGGATGGTGGGCGGGATGATCCGGGGTGCGGTCACGAACTGATTCTCCGGTCGGACGAGGGATCTCAGCGGTAGGGGCGAAAGAAATCGCGGAGCTCGCGCGCGTACGCCTCGGGCTGCTCGAACGGAGCGAAGTGCCCGCCCCGCGGGACCTCGTTGATGCGGACCGTGTTGGCGACGCGGTGGAGCCAGGCGTGCGGCGGGCGGACCACGTCGCCGGCGAACAGGGTGAAACCGGATGGGACCTCGACACGGCGCTGCAGCTGGGCCGGGTCGATGGCGGCGTTGGCGTGATACATCCGGATCGACGAGCCGATCGTGCCGGTGAGCCAGTAGATAGTGACGTTGGTGAGGAGGTCGTCGCGGGTGAAGCTGTACCCGGGGTCGCTCCACGCGTGCATCTTCTCGACGATCCAGGCGGCCAGGCCGGCGGGGGAGTCGTTGAGGCCGACGGCGGCTGTTTGCGGCTTGGTGCGGTGCATCATCCCGTACGCCCCCTCCCGCGCGCCCCACTCGGCGGCGTGACGCAGGAACTCACGCTCCTCGCGGCTCAGCGAGGCCGGGTCGCCGGTGAAGACGGGCAGGCCCACGTCGGTGCGGTGCACGGCGGTGACCCGATCGGGGTGGTCGAGGGCCAGGTAACGCGCCACGTGGCTGCCCATGTCGCCGCCCGCGGCCCCGAACCGGCGGTGGCCCAGGTCGGTCATCAGGGCGGCCCACAGGTCGGCCACGTCGATCGCGTTGAGCGGCTGGGCGGGCCGCGCGGAATACCCGTAGCCGGGCATGTCGGGGACCACGACGTCGAACGCGTCGGCCGGGTCGCCGCCGTGCCCGCCCGGGTCGGTGAGCAGCGGGATCACCTTGAGGTAGCGCCAGAACGAGTCGGGCCAGCCGTGGCAGAGCACCAGCGGGAACGGTGCCGGGCCGACGCCGCGGGCGTGGATCGCGTGCACGCCGTTACGCCGTACGTGCGGGAATTGATCGAGCGCCGACTCCTGCGCACGCCAGTCGAAACCGTCGGCCCAATATGCCACCAAGTCACGCAGACAGGCGACGTCGATGCCGAGCTCCCAGCCCGCCTCCTCGGGCATGTCGGGCCAGCGAGTGGCCCGCAGCCGGGCCCGCAGATCGTCGAGCGCGGCCGCCTCGGCCGGGATCACCTTCGGCATGGGCCGACCATAGCCGTCCGGAGCGAACCGTACTGTCCCGATTCACTCCATCGATGACCGTTGCTGGTAGCCCGGCCGGCACGGCGAGCGCAGCGGGCAGAGCCGGACGGTCAGGCGCAGGGTGTGCCGTTCAGGGTGGATGCGGCGGGGACGGCATTGTGCGTGGTCCGGCGCGGCCGGCATCGAGGACGGCGGAGCGGGTCATATGGGCGCGGGTCGGCTGGGAAGTAGGCTGCGGCCATGGTCAGAGCGGGACGGCTGGTCGAGGGCGACCTGGTGGTGTTGCTCTCGCCGTCGGGGGCCAGCGAGCCCGGGCGGGTGGCCGGCACCGTGGCGGCGTTGGAAGGGTGGGGCCTGCGGGTTCGGCTGGGGGAGCACGCCGGTGGGCGGCATCTGTTCTTCGCGGGCACCGATGACCAGCGGCTGGCCGACCTGAACGCGGCGCTGCGGGATCCCGAGGTGCGGGGAGTGTTCTGCCTGCGCGGGGGTTACGGGATGCAGCGGATCGTGGATCGGGTCGACTTCGCGGCGGTGCGCGACGATCCCAAGGTGGTCATCGGGTTCTCCGACATCACCGCCCTGCATGTGGCGCTGTGGCGGGAGGCGGGACTGGTGACGGTGCATGGGCCGACCGCGGGGCAGTTCGAGCGGGGGCCCGGATCGCTCACCGTGCGGGCCGCCCGGCGCGCGGTCACCACGAGCGAGCCGGTCACCGTGGTCGCGGACGACGGCGAGCTGACCCACGGCGTACGGGTGGAAGGGGTGGCCGAAGGAAAGCTGCTCGGCGGGAACCTGGCCATGCTGGCGACGACGGTCGGAACCCGGCACGCGCTCGACACCGACGGCGCGATCCTGCTGCTGGAGGACGTGGACGAGGAGCCCTACCGGGTGGACCGCATGCTCGTGCACCTGCGGCGGGCCGGCTGGCTCGACGGGGTGCGCGGGATCGCGCTCGGGCAGTTCACGAACTGCGTCGGCGGGAACCCCAGCTACCCGCCTGTCGCAGACGTGCTGCGCGACCAGCTCACCGCACTGGGCGTGCCGGTGCTGGGCGGCCTGCCGATCGGGCACGGCGACGAGCAGGTCGCGGTCGGCCTCGGCGTCAGCGCGCGGCTGGACACCGAGGCCGGCACCCTCGTGGCCGGCCCCGCGGTCACCTGAGCTGTTTCGCGGACCACACCATCAGCTCGTTGCCGCTGGGGTCGGCGAAACGGAAGCGGCGGCCGCCGGGAAACCCGTAAGGCCCCTCGACGACGCGGCCGCCGGCGGCGCGCACGGCCTCGGCCGACGCGTCGAGGCCGGAGGAGACCAGCATGCCGGGGAGTCCGCCCCCGGGGTACGACATCGCCGGGACGGGCTGAATTTCCCGTCCGGGCTCAGATGCCCCGGACGGCCGCCGAAGAGACGATCGTGCCGGAACAGCTCTACATCCTGGGCAACCTGGTGATCATGGTCGCGTACGCGTCCATCATGACGGCCATCCTGGTGCCGGTGATCCGGGCGAAACAGTTGTGGAGCAACAAGCTCGCCGTGACCACCTCGATGATCTTCTTCAGTTGCGCGGTGGGTCATGGGCTGCACGCCTTCATGGCCATCCGCGCCTCGCAGGACGGCGGGCACGGGCATCTGCAGCCCGGCTGGGAGTGGCCCTCGGCCGCCTGGGACCTGTTCACCGCGCTCGTCGGCGTCTACTACTGGACCCTGCGCCGCAGCTACAAGGTGCTGCTGGGTGGCTCGATCTTCACCTCGCCCGGCGAGCAGCACCGGATCTCCGAGGCCGACGCCCGCGAGCAGGCCGCCCGCAACGCGGCCGAGAAGCACCGCGCCACCCTGGCCGCAGTGGTCGAGCACACCGACGACGCGATCATCGGCGTGAACCTGGAGGGCCGGGTCACCGCCTGGAACCGCGGCGCCGAGCGGTTGTTCGGCTACAACGCGGGCTCGGCCATCGGGCAGCCCATGTCGATCTTCTCGGGTGACTCGGCCGCGGCCGACCAGATGGCGATGATCGCCCGTGTCCGGCACGGCGAGCGCGTCCACTACGAAGCCCGGCGCGTGCACCGCAACGGCTCACCTCTGGAACTGTCGATCAACATGGCGCCGATCCGCGACACCGTCGGCGTGGTCACCGGCGTGTCGGTCACCGCCCGCGAGATCAGCGCGCTCAAGGCGGCCGCCGACGAACGCCGCGCCGACGAGGACCGTGCCCACCAGGTCCAGCGCATGGAAAGCCTGGGCAAACTGGCCGGCGGGCTGGCCCACGACTTCAACAACATCCTCGGCATCATCGTCAACTACACCGAGTTCGCGATCGACGAGACCGCGGACAAACCCGCCGTACGGGAAGACCTCGAGCACGTCCGAGCGGCGGCCGACCGGGCCCAGGACCTCACCCGCCAGCTGCAGACCTTCACCCGCGGCGCCGGGGGCCGGCCCGTCGACGTCGACCTCACCGTCGCCCTCGAGGACGCCCGCGCCCGCCTGGAACCCCTGGTCGGCGAGAACATCACGATCGTGGCCCGCCCCGGACCGGGCCCGATGATCGTGCACGCCGACCCCGGCCAGCTCCAGAGGGTGATCGAGCAGCTGGCCACGAACGCCCGCGACGCCATGCCCGACGGCGGCACCCTGGTGCTCGAGGCCGACATCGCCGGTGACCAGGCCCGGCTGCTCGTCTCCGACACCGGCACGGGCATGCCCCCCGACGTGGCCGACCGCGTCTTCGAGCCGTTCTTCACCACCAAGGCGGGCAAGGGCGCCGGGATGGGGCTGGCCGCCGCCTACGGCATGGTGACCGAGGCCGGCGGCACGATCGCCGTCTACTCCGAGCCCGGCGTCGGCACCACGTTCCGCGTCAACCTGCCGCTGGTGAAAGTGATGACGGCACCCGAGACCGGCACTCTGCCTCCGTCCGGCGACGGCCGTACGATCCTCGTCGTCGAACACGAACCCGCCCTGATGCGTGCGGCCACCCGGATCCTGACCGTGGCCGGCTACCGGGTGATCGCGGCCGCCACCGGGCCCGAAGCCCTGGTGGTGGTGGGAGACCGCACGGTGGACGCCCTCATCACCGACGTCGTGATGCCCGACATGACCGGGCCGCGCCTGGCCGAACTGCTGCACGAACGCGCGCCCACCCTGCCGGTGATCTTCATGTCCGGCTACAGCAGCGGCATGCTCGACGCGACCGGGCAGCTCGACCCGGCCGCCCCCTTCGTCGAGAAGCCGTTCACGGCGCACGACCTGCTGACCACTGTGCACCGGGCACTGCACCGCACGCCGTCGGCGGTCTGACGGTGAACTAGGCTCGGCCCGTGAGTTTCCGCCTGGCCGCGTACGCCGTTTGCCTCGACGACGACCGGGTGCTGCTGGCCCACTACCGGGGCAGCCACTGGACGCTGCCCGGCGGAAAGGTCGAGCCCGGCGAAGACCCGTACGACACGGTGACCCGCGAACTGTCCGAGGAGACGGGCCTGGAAGGCTCGGTCACGCGGCTGCTCGGCGTCGACTCGCGAGTGATCCCGGCGGCCGAGGCCCTGGCCGGGGCCGAGCATCACAACGTGGGCGTCTTCTACCTCGTACGGGTCACCGGCGGTCTGTTGCGGGCCGAACCGGACGGGGAGACCGCTGTGTCGGTGTGGACGCCGCGCGCGGAGGTGACCGGGCTGGCCCGATCGGGTCTCGTCGACGTCGGGCTGGCCCTGGCCCGCGACGAGCCGGCGACCGGGCACGTCGCGCCGGTGCCGGTCGGGGGACTGGTGCGGCACTGACCGCTCAGGCGCCCTGTTCGTTGTCATGGGCCTCGGTCGCGGCGGCCCGGCCCATCGCCTCGGACATGCGGCGAGCCTGCTCCTCGTGCTCGTCGATCTGGTGGTGCACGGCCGCGGTGATCTCATCCCAGGACAACGCCGATCGTGAGTGGAGCAGCAGGGCGTAGACGATCTCGTCCATGTCCTCGGGGTTGAGCGGCAGGTGCCAACGCTGCACGAACGGCATGAACGCGACCAGTGCGCGGATCAGGTCGTCCTGGCCGGGTTCCGTCACTGATCGCTCCGGCCGGTCCGGTTCGGCCCGCTCGGGTAGCGCCCCCACCGCATAACCCCCCACCGCGTAACCCGCCGCACAGCCCGCACAGCCCGCACAGCCCGCACAGCCCGCACAGCCCGCACAGCCCGCCCTCCCAGGGGGCCACCGCCACCCCCCATTCTTCCCGATTTCGCTGATCTTGCGGGGCCGGCCTGTGGACAACTCTGCAATGTGGACAACTGCAGATGATCTTCGAGGGGGCCTAGGGTCGTCTCGGCAGCAGTCGGAAGGCGATCCGGACGGGGACGGAAGGACGAAACGAGGGCGGCGGTGGTCGCGATCGTGGTTGTGGTGGTGAGGGGAGGGCCCGTGCGGGACGAGGTGGTCGGGATCGTCGGGGCCGGCATTGTCGGCCTGGCCGTCGCCAGGGAGCTGACGCGGCGAAGGCCTGGCCGCAAGGTGGTGGTGTTCGAGAAGGAGGACCACGTCGCGGGGCATCAGACCGGGCACAACTCCGGCGTCGTGCACGCGGGCCTCTACTACGCGCCGGGAAGTCTCAAGGCGACCCTCTGCACGCGGGGACGCGCGCTGCTGCGGGAGTTCTGTCAGGAGAAACGGATCCCGTACGACGAATGCGGGAAGCTGGTCGTGGCCGTCGAAAGCGGGGAGACGACGCGGCTGGAGGCGCTGGCCGAGCGGGCCGGCGCCAACCTGGTGCCGGGGTTGCGCCGGGTCGGGGCGGGCGAGATCCGGGACATCGAGCCGTACGCCGCCGGCCTGGCCGGGTTGTATTCCCCGCGGACGGCGATCACCGACTTCGCGGCGATCGCGCGGGCCTTCGCCGACGACGTCGTGGCGGCGGGCGGGGAGGTCAGGCTCGGGTTTCCCGTCGACGCGGTCGAGGCCGGTCCCACGGTCCGGTCCCGGCGGGCGGCGCAGCGGGTCGACCACCTGATCATCTGCGCCGGCCTGCAGGGGGATCGGCTGGCCGAGCGGGCCGGTGACACGAACGGGCCGAGGATCGTGCCGTTCCGGGGTGAGTACATGCGCGTGCGCCCGGCCAAGGAGCAACTGGTGCGCGGCATGATCTATCCCGTTCCGGATCCGCGCTACCCGTTCCTCGGCGTGCACTTCACCCGGCGGGTGGGCGGCGGGCTCGAAGTCGGTCCCAACGCCGTGCTGGCCGCGGCCCGTGAGGGCACAGTGTCGATGTCCGACCTGGCCGCCACCATGAGCTGGCCGGGCACGTGGCGGATGGCCGCGCGGCACTGGCGGACCGGGCTGCACGAGCTGCACGGCTCGGTGTCGAAACGGGCCTACATGCGAAGGGCCCAGCTGTACGTGCCGGAGATCGGGGCGGCCGACGTGGTCCGGGGCGGGTACGGCGTACGGGCGCAAGCTCTTGATCGTGACGGGAGCCTGGTGGACGACTTCCGCATCCACCGGCTCGGCCCGGTGACCGCCGTGCGGAACGCGCCCTCGCCTGCGGCCACCTCGAGCATGGCCATCGCCGGTTACGTCGCCGACGCCGTCTTCGGGCGTGCGGGTCCGGATCCTTAGGGGGCCGATCGAGCGGAAGGCGGCCGCGTGGCCCCGGGCCAGGCCGGCGCCGCTCCCGGAGCCGAATGGGGCAGGACGCCTGCACGGAGGACGCGTTCCAGCGAGGTTTCACCGCACGATCGGGCATCGCACAGATCGACATTCGGCAATCACTCCACTGTGGCCACTAGGCTGTGTCCCGAGGCGAGTGGGGAGAAGATGACCGAATCGTACGGGTGGGTGCCGGAGGGTGTGGACATCTCGGTGCCGGACGCGTCGCGCGTCTACGACTACGCGCTGGGCGGCGTGCACAACTTCGCCGTCGACCGGGAGTTCTGGCATCGGGCCGAGCGGATGTTCCCCGGCGCGCGCCTGGTCGCGCGGGCCAACCGGGCCTTTCTGGGCCGGGCGGTGCGCCGGCTGACCGAGCTGGGGGTCCGGCAGTTCCTCGACATCGGTTCGGGCATCCCCACGCTGGGCAACGTGCACGAGGTGGCGCAGGAGGCCGACCCCGAGGCCCGGGTGATGTATGTCGACATCGACCCGATCGCCGTGCAGCAGAGCCGCAGCCTGCTCACCGGCAACCCGTACGCCCGGGTGATCGAGGGCGACCTGCGCAAGCCCGACGGCATCCTCTACCACCCCGAGGTGCTCGACCTGTTCGACTTCTCAGAACCGGTCGCCGTGCTCACCGTGGCCGTGCTGCATTTCGTGCCCGACGAGGCCGACCCCGCGGGCCTGCTGCGCCGGCTGGGTGAGCCGCTGGTCTCCGGCAGCTATCTGGTCGTCTCCCATCTCGGCCCCGAGCCGACACCCGAGGGTCGCGAGGCGCAGGAGCGAGCCCGGCAGTTGTACGAGAAGACGCCCACCCCGGTCGTGATCCGCACCCGGGAGCAGGTGGCCGCGCTTCTCGGTGCCGACTTCGAGCTGGTCGAGCCGGGTGTGGTCAGCGCGACCGAGTGGCAGCCCGACCCCGACGAGGCCGGCGACCCGCCACAGCCGACCGCCCTGGTCGCGCTGGGCCGGAAAAGCGATGCCGCGCGGGAACCCGACGTCGCTGGGGAACGAGACGCCGCGTCATGACTCTCGACGAGCTCACCGACGCCTGGTTGCGCGGGGTCGCGGCCGCGGGTTTCGTCCCCGGCGTCCGCGCCCGGGCCCGCGCCGCGCTGCGTGACCTGCTCGAGGAGTTCGTCGCGGCCGTCCGGGCGGAGCCGTTCGATCCCGCCCCGGGCCATCGGATCGGCGCCGAACTGGTCGATCTCCGCATGTCGGCGCCCCCGGTGCTCGGCACGACCGTCCATCTGCTGGCCGCCCACCTGCCCGCGACGCTCGGCGGCGGCGACCCGGTCCGCGCCCGGGTCCTGGCTCTGCTGGACAGCCTGGTCGTCGGTTTCGTCGCGGCTCAGCGCGACGCTGCCGTGCGCGCGGCCGAGGAGATGAACCGCTCCGAGAAGATCCATTGGCGGGCCGTGCAGCTCGACCTGCAGCGCCGCCTGCAGCAGGCCGTGCTGCACCGGACCGACACCGGTCTGCCCAACGAGCAGCATCTGCGCAAGACCCTGGCCGAGCTCGACGGCGACCAGCGGCTGGGCCTGCTGCTGCTCGGCCTCGACCGGTACGACGAGCTGGCCGACACCGTGGGCCAGGACCAGGGCGCCCGCCTGCTGGCCGCGGTCGCGCGACGGCTGCGGCCGCTGGGCGTTCTGGCGCATCTGGCCGACGACCGGTTCGCCGTGCTGGTCACCGGCACCACCGGCCCCGACGACCTGATCAAGGTGGCCGATCAGGCGGGCCGGCTGCTGGCCGCGCCGTTCCCGATCGACGGTCACCGCCTGCACGTCAACGCCTGCATCGGCCTGGTCGAGGGTCCGGTCGCGGGCAGCGATCCCGACGGCTGGCTGCACGACGCCCGGCTGGCGCTGCGCTGGGCGCGGCACGACCGCCGTGGCCCCGAGCTCTTCGACCCCGACCGGGCCGCCGCCGAGCGCCGCCGGCACCGGCTCGCCGCGGAGATGCCGGCCGCCCTCGACCGCGGCGAGTTCGTGCTGCACTACCAGCCCCTGGTGCGGCTCGCGGACGGCGTGATGATCGGCGTCGAGGCGCTGGCCCGCTGGAACCGGCCCGGCGCGCCCGGGCCCCAGCAGTTCATCGGGGTGGCCGAGCGGACGGGCCTGATCCGCCGGTTGGGCCGCGTGCTGCTCGAGCAGGCCTGCCGGCGGGGCGCGGCGGCGGATCGTGAGCTGCTGATCAGCGTCAACCTGTCGCCGGTGCAGCTGGCCGGGCCCGGGCTGGTGGCCGACGTGGCCGACATCCTGCACCGTACGGGTCTGCCCGCGGCCCGCCTCCAGCTGGAGATCACCGAGACGGCCGAGGCGCTGCCGTACCGGGCGGTGCTGACGGCGCTGGGCGACCTGGGCGTCCGGCTGGCCCTGGACGACTTCGGCACCGGTTACTCCAGCCTGGCCGTGCTCACCGGCCTGCCGTTCACCGAGGCCAAGCTGGCCGCCGAGTTCCTCGCGGGGGCCGGGCACGGCGGGGTGCTGCGCCATGTCATCGAGGCCTGCCACACGATGGGTATGACTGTCACCGCCGAGGGTATCGAGACCGCCGAGCAGGCGAACGTCCTGCGCGAACTCGGGTGCGACCACGGTCAGGGCTACCATGTGGGCCGACCAGCGCCCTGGTGAACCGGGAGGGACGACCGTGCCGAATGAGCTGATGCAGGTGCAGGCCGAGGACGGCAGCGCCGTGCTGATGGAGATCGACGCGCCGGACGCGGGGTTCGGCGAGGTCTCGTTCGACGGCAAGGTCTTCAAGTCGCGCGAGACACTCGAGGACGCTCTGCACGGGGTGCGCAGCATCGCCCTCAAGACGCTCGACGCGTTCCGGGGCGGGGCCGGCGGCGCCGACACGGTCGAGCTCGAGTTCGGCGTGAAGTTCAAGGCCGAGGCCGAGTCGGCCGTCTTCGCCCGCACGGCCACCGAAGGTCATCTGGTCGTGCGGCTGTCGTGGTCGGGCGACGGCCAGGCGGTGGGCCGGCCCTACCTCGACGACGACGAGCCGGAGTGACGCGGGTTCACAGCGGTTCCCGTACGAGGAAGGCTGTGGCTTGCGCGGCGGCGACCCGCTCGATGCGGACGCCGCTGGTCCGCGCGACCAGGAAGAAGCCCGGGTAGTTGACCGATTCCAGGACCAGCGCGTTGCCACCGCGCACCGGGCGGGCGCAGAAGGTGGCGTCCTTCTGGTAGAGCTCGGAACTGTCCCACCGGTCGAGGTGCAGTTCGTAGTCGCGGTGCCGCAGGAAGTAACCGTCGTAGTTCGCCGATTCCAGCGAGAAGCAGCCCGGCGCGGCCAGCCCGCGCCGCACGGTGAACCGGGAGTCCTGCCGGGCCTCGCGGGAACTGCGGGCGTCGATGTCGTCGAGCCGGGCCGTGAAGTCGCGGTGCCGCAGCCGGTAGGCCGGGTTGTCGGCGGGCACGAGCCCGACCGTGCGGTCGGCCACCAGCCGGGCCGGGGGCGGGCCGGCCGGCCCGGTGGTGGCGGGCGCGGTGGTGGCGGGCCGGGTCGCCGGCCGCGTGCGGGCGGCCTCGGTGGCCCGGGCCCGCGTGGGGGTGCGGGTCACCGAGCCGGGGCCGGGGCTGCTCGCGCCGGGCGCGGGCTGGATCTCGACCGGGGCCGACGGCTCGAAGGGCGGTAGCACCACCCGCTGCGACAGCGAGGCGTCGTCGTCACCCCCGCCGAGGGTGAGCGCCGTGAGGCCCGCGATCGCGATCACCGCGCCCGTGGCCAGCGCGGCCACCGCCCGGCGACCCAGGCCGGAGCCGGTGTGGCGGCGGATCGGGCCGGTCCACAGCGCCGCCGACAGGGCGGCGGCAGGCCCGCGCCGGCGGGGTGGGACGGGAGGACTCAGCGGGCCGTTGGTGTCGCGATACGGCGGGACCCAGCCGCCGATCCGCAGACCGTCCGGCTTATCCTCGTCGGGCATGTCAATTTCCGATCCGCGCGCGCCCGGCTAAGGCTCTCTTAAGCTGTCGGAAAGGCATTCTTACGGCGAAAGCGGCCAATGGCAAGGGTTCGGGCGCTTCGACAAGACGTCCACCAGAATCGAACTCTCCTCGGGTCCGCCCCGTACCACCCGGTGACGGCGCCCCGGATCAGCGGGCCGCCGCGGCCGCACCGAGGAGGCGCGATGGACGGCTCCGCCCGCCCTCCGCAGACTGACGACGTCGAACTACCCCCGACGGGGGAGTATGCCCTGGTTCCCGAAACCGGGGAGTACGACAACAGCACGTACGCGGGGTCGGCTGAGCAACCCCGCACGGTGTCGCTGCCGAAGATCTCGGACTACTGGCCCGATGCGGAGAAGCCGCCGCCCCCACTGCTGCCTGCCGAAGCGCCGGAGTTGCCCCGCCGCCGCGTCCGCCTGCTCGCGGTGGCGGCCGGCGTCCTGCTCCTCGCCGGCATCGGCGCCGTGGTGCTGACCCGCCTGGCCGGCAACGACGCCGAGCCCGCGCCGACGGGCGCGTCCGACCCCGAGATCATCGTCGAGGGCACCCCCAACCCGCCCGTCGCCATCGAGCCCGCCCCGACGCCGACCTCGGCCCCGGCCACCAGCGCCCCGCCCACGCGGGCCTCACCGCCGCCGCCCGCGGGCCCGGCCTTCGCGGCCGGCACGTTCGTGCTGGCGTCCGGCCTGACCGAGCTCAACGTGTCGCTGGGCCGTCCGCCGCGCAACGGCATCGCCAAGGTGGCTTCGCCCGACGGCAGCGGCGTGGTGCCCGACGCCGACCTCGACGGCACCGAGTTGCGGCTGACTGCCGAGCGCAAGGGCGACAAGGGCACGGGCGACGTGAACGTCCTGCTCGACGAGCGGATCACCTGGACGATCCGGATGGAAGGCGGGGTCCGGCGCGGCACTTTCGACATGGCGAACGGCTCGGTGCGCGACTTCTACTTCGAGGGCGGCGCCAACCGGCTCGAGCTCGCTCTGCCCCGTCAGGAGCGCACGATCGAGATCCGGATGGCCGGCGGGGTCCGCGAGTGGCGGATCGGCACCGAGGGCGAGTTCCCGGTGAAGGTGAAGGTGCGCAAGGGCGCCGGCGAGATCTCGCTCAACGGCGACCGCGACGAGGGCGTCGACCGGGGTGAGGTGGTGCGCTCGCGGGGCGGCGACGACAAGTCGGGTGGCCTGGCGATCGAGGCGGTGGCCGGCATCGGCTCCCTGAAGGTGTCGCCTTTGTGACCGGGAAACGGCTTTTCTCCGGCCGGGCTCGACCGGAGTTGACTTCGAGGGCACTCGAAGACCTAGCGTTCCGCTCATGCAGACGATCGAACTCGGCCGCACCGGTCAGCAGGTCAGCGCGCTGGCGCTCGGGGCCATGCAGATGGGCGGCGCCACCAGCGAACGCGACTCCGTGCACATCCTCGACCGCTACCTCGAGATCGGCGGCTCCTTCGTCGACACCGCCAACTGCTACGAGTGGTGGCGGCACCCCGGCACCTCCGGCGGGCAGAGCGAGGAGCTGCTGGGCCGCTGGCTGCGCGACGGCCACAAGCGCGACCAAGTGTTCCTGGCCACCAAGGGCAGCGCCGTGCCGGTCCACTCGCCCGACCTGTGGGACGCCGACGGCAACCCGAACTGGGAGCTGGCCCGGCGCACGTTCGAGGGCGCGGGCGCGGACACGCTGCGAAGGGCGCTCGACGGCAGCCTCCGCCGGCTCGGCACCGACCACGTCGACCTCTACTACGTGCACGTCGACGACCGCGCCACCCCGCTCGAGGAGACCCTGGAGGCGCTGCACTCCTTCGTGCAGCAGGGCAAGGTCCGCTATCTGGGCTGGTCGAACGTGCGTACGTGGCGGCTCGAGCGCATCCGCCAGCTGTGCGCGCGGAACGGGTGGACGCTGCCGGTGGCCGTCCAGCAGCAACACTCGTACCTGCGGCCCAACGCGGGCGCGGACTCGGCCGGCATCGTCGACTTCGAGCAGCTCGACTACCTGGCCGAGCACGACGACCAGACGCTGGTGGCGTACTCACCGATCCTCAAGGGCGTCTACGACAGCGCGGCCAAGCGCGACGGTCACTGGATGATGGCCAACTACGCCGGACCCGACGCCGACGCCCGGCTGACCGCGGTGGCCGAGGTCGCAGCCGAGGCCGGAGTCACCCCGAACCAGCTGGTTGTGGCCTGGCTGCTGCACCAGACCACACCCCGCGTGCTGCCGCTGATCGGCCCGCGCACTGTTCAGCAGTTCGAGGACGCGCTGCCCGCGCTCGAAGTGAAGCTGACCGAGGACCAGCTGGCCCGTCTGGCTTAGGGTTACTGCTCGAAGCGCTGGCCGATCCAGGCCGCGACCCGGTCGGTCGAGTCGACGACGGCCTGGTCGTGGTCGCGGCCGGGCAGCTTGTCGTAGCGCACCTTCGCGCCCTTGAGCTGCTCGACGAGGATGTCGGTCAGCGCCGCCGGTACGATCGCGTCGTCGGTGCCCTGCACGACGAACGCGGGCGCGGTGAGCGGCGTCTGCGCCGGGTCGACGTATTCGGCCAGCTTCTCGACCCAGGCCTCGGGCAGCTTGTCGTCCTTGAGCAGCTTGAGCGGCGGGGCGTAGGCCGCCAGCACCTCGTTGAGGCAGCCCTGCTTGAGCACGTCACCCTTGTCGAGGGCGGCTTCGGTCAGCACGGCCTCGGGCTTGAACGACGGCTCGACCGCGTTGAGGCCGTACAGGGCCATCGCCATGAAACCCTGACCCTCGGTGTTCGGGATGGCCTCGGCCAGCACCCGGGTCTGGCTGGTCGGCGCGATGCTGACCGTGCCGCGCAGCTGCAGCTCCTTGTCGTAGGTGCCGGCCAGCTGGTTCGCGAACAGCGTGCCCTGGCCGCCCTGCGAATGTCCGTCCACCGCGTACTGGCGGGACAGGTCGTCGTCGAGGCGGCGCGCGGCCCGGACACTGTCGATGATCGACCGGCCTTCGCTGTTGCCGATCAGGTACGGGTGCGGGCCCGCGGTGCCGAGTCCGGGGTAGTCGGGCGCGGCGACCGTCCAGCCCCGTTCGAGCAGCGACGCGACCGCGATCCGGGCCTCGTTCCAGAAGACGTCGTCGTTGACCGAGGGCGCGCACTTGTCGGCGATGCCGGTGGTGCCGTGGGCCCAGACGACGGTCTTGTTCTTCTTGTTCCTCAGCGGCGTGAGCACGAGACCCGAGGCGAAGATCCCGTTTCCCCGTACGTCGGTGGTGGCGTACTTGATCTGCTTGGCCCGGGCCAGCTGCCGCAGGCCCTCGGGCAGCGCGCGGGGCTGGGAGCTCAGCACGGTACCCGGCTCCGGCGAGGTCCACTGGAAGACGTGGGGCGGGGCGGGTTCGCCGACGGTGGCGGGCGAAGCAGCCGTGGCGGGCGACGCGGCAGCGGTAAGGACGACGCCGCCGCTGAGGGTGGCGGCGAGAATTCGAGTGATCAGCACACCGAAGGTTTAGCCCGACAAAAGGCCCAAATCTTGAGGCGCTCCGGGCCCGATCGGGTGATGGTGACGCCTGGATGATGCATCGCACGTATCCAACGCGCCCGATCTCGGCCGTCAGTGAGGCGCCCGCAGTCAGCTCAGGACCGCAGTTCCACCAGGCTCACGCCCGCGACGATGCGAGCGATGTTTCCCTCGTGGTCCTGACTGCTCAGCCTCCGGGCCAGGTCGTCCAGGTCGGCGAGGTCGCCGTAACGTGCCCGCAGAGCCGTCCGCATGCTCTCGAACCGTGCCTGTTCGCGCCCCTGCTCGAGACCCTGCTCATGGTTCCGGCGGCCGATCTCGCGGCCCATCTCCGACTGCTCCAGAACGTTGCTCATGCCACTCCTCTGCAATACGTCGAGGACCTGGGCCGCCAGGGAGCCCTCCACGAGCATACTCAGCTCGATCTGGACCAGCTGTTCCTCGACTGCGCCTGCTGCCTTGATCCGGTCGACGACGCGTTCGACCAAGTCGGGCGGGGGTTTCTGGGACCACAGGGCAAGCGGCGCCAGGGGGCCGTCCAGCAGTGTGGCGGGATCCAGATCGTCGGGCACGTTGACCGACCGGTAGTCGAGCTGAGCCCGATCGCGACGGAAGCGGCCCGAAAACCCGCCCCCCAACGGCCACAGCACGAACTGGTGGATGCGGTGGTCGGCGCGGCGGTATTTGAGCGCCATGCACGCCCAGTAATAGACCATTCGCTCTTGGAAGTCCTCGGTGCGCTGGACCTGGAACTCGAAGTGGTAAACGTCGGTCGGTCTGCCATCGGCGTGCCGGACCAGGAACGTCTTGTCGCTTTGGCGGTTGCGCTGCCGAGGCAGCTCGGTCGGCCCGTCGACGACTGAGTCGCTTTCGACCAGCCGGGCGCCGCACAGCTGACGCAGTGCGTCACGGGGGTGGGCCTCCAGCAGCGCTTTGTACAAACCGTCGAAGTCGCGTGCCGTGGTTGGGTTGCTGTCGGTCATGGGTTCCTCTTTCCGGCCTGATGGACAGCTTTGCGTACGTGCGACTACTAGTCAAGCGACCCCTAGTCGTCCGTTCGGAGGTGCGGCTCACAGGAGGAAATGGCTGTCCGGCGGCAGGTGTTGGGCTGGCTGTGAGCGAGAGATCAGCCACGGTGGTGGTGATCGGTGGCGGCCAGTCGGGCCTGTCCGCCGCCTATCACCTGGCCCGGCGGGGCTTCACCAGCGCCCTCGAGACCGTGGGGGAGCGGACCTTCGTGGTGCTCGATGCCGAGTCCGCGGCCGGTGGGGCGTGGCGGCACCGGTGGGAGTCGCTCCGGATGGGCACGGTGAACGGCATCTTCGACCTGCCCGGCCTGGCCCAGCCCCCGGTCGACCCGGGCGAGCCCAGCCGTACGGCGGTGCCGCGCTACTTCGAGGCGTTCGAGCGCACCTTCGACCCGCCCATCCTGCGCCCGGTCCAGGTGTCCGGCGTGCACGACAAGGGGGCCGACGGGCTGCTGGTCGAGTCGGACGCCGGCCGCTGGCACACCCGGGCGATCATCAACGCGACCGGCACCTGGACCAACCCGGTGCGGTCGCACTATCCGGGCCGGGAGTCGTTCGCCGGCCTGCAGCTGCACACCCACGACTACGTGTCGGCCGACCAGTTCGCGGGCCGGCGGGTCGCGGTGGTGGGCGGCGGCATCTCGGCGCTGCAGCAGCTCGAGGAGATCGACCGGGTGGCGACCACGTTCTGGTACACCCGCCGCGTGCCGGTCTGGCGTACGGACGGGTTCGATCCCGAGGTGGCCGGTCGTGAGGTCATCGCCCGGGTGACCGCTGACGTGGAGGCGGGCCGGCCCACGGGCAGCGTCGTCTCGTACACGGGCCTGCCCTGGAGCCCGGTTGCGGCGGGGAAGCGCCGGCCCATGTTCACCGCGATCGAACCTTGTGGCGTACGGGAATCGGACGGGTCTTTCACGTCGGTCGACGCGATTCTGTGGGCCACCGGGTTCAAGGCTGCGCTTCAGCATCTGGACCCGCTGGGCCTGCGCAACGAGACCGGCGGCATCCGCATGCACAACACCCAGGTCGCCGCCGACCCCCGCGTCCACCTGATCGGTTTCGGCCCTTCCCAGTCCACGGTGGGCGCCAACCGAGCCGGCCGCGACGCCGTGGCCGCGATCGTCAGGGAGCTCAGGCCGGCGTCCAGACCCACGTCTCGTTGAGCAGCTCGGCGTCGTCGTCGCCGTTCCACCGGGCGCCGCCGAAGAGCAGCATCCGGGGGCCCGCCGCCACGACTGTGCGGCCGGTGACGTTCTTGCTGGAGGGGTCGCCGGGCCGGTCCCAGGTGCCGGTGGTGGTGTCGAGGACGGCGTCGGCCGGGCCGGGGTAGAGCGCGCTCGTGGCGGTGCGGGCCCCGCCGGCCCGGGTTTCGGCCTCGAGGGTGAGGCCGCCCGGCGGGTCGGGCAGTGGTGACCAGGCTCCGGTGGTCGCGTCGACGATGCCGCCGTTGGGGTAGGGCCGCCCCCAGTTGCCGACCTGGCCGCCGTCGGCGCCGCCCAGGGTGGGGTTGACCAGTTTGCCGCCGGCCAGGAACCACGGGCCGGTGCTGAGCATCGGGGCGTCGGGCAGCCGCCGCCACTGCCGGGTGCCGAGGTCGAGGGCGGCGATCCGGGTCACGGACGGGCCGTCGGCGCCCGGGTTGGGCACCAGCTTGTGGTCGAAGAGCACCAGTTCGCGTCCGGTCCACGCCATCGAGCGGGCGAAGGCGGGGCCCAGCGGGTCGTCGGGCAGGGTCGTCCACGTGCCGGTGGCCGGGTCGAGCAGGTAGTCGTCGTCCGGGCCGGCCTCGTCGCTGCCCCCGTACGCGACGACGTCGCGGCCCGCGGCGACGAGCCCGAACCCGCGGGCCGGGTCGAACGGCGTGGTCAGCCTGGTCCAGGCGTCCTTGTCGACGTGGTAGAGGAGCAGCTCGCGACGGGACTCGTACGGGAGAAGGAAGGCGGTCGCCCCGACGACCACACCCTGCGCGCCGAAGGTCGAAGCCGGGGGCGGGGCGATCGTGCGCCACGTGTCCGTGGCCGGGTCCAGGGCCGCGCTGTCGGTCCGGGGTGCGCCCGGCGGGTACGCGCAGCTCGCGTTGGGCGGGCACGGTGCCGCGTCGCTGCCGCCGATCAGCAGTACCTCGCGGCCCGTCCACAGCCCCAGCGTCTGCTCCCGCGGCCCGAGCGGGCTGCCGGGGATCTGCCGCCAGCCCGCCGGTGCCGCCTCGTGACCCGAGGCCTCCGGCGCCGAGCATCCGCCCAGCGCCAGCAGGCCGCAAACAACCCCCGCGATCAGTCTCATGGCCCTTGGACTGTGTTTCAGCCGCCGCAGTTCCATCGGACCGGGCGGTTCGCCACGCCCTCGGTCTCGTCGGTGTCGGTGGTGTAGCCGGCGGCCACCTTCCCGTCGGCGCTGAACGCGCTGACCACGTACTCCTTCATGCCGTGGTAGCGCGGCAGTTTCACGACCTGGTCGCCGGCCACGACCACGACATCGCTGATTCCCCGTACGCCGAGGACCCGCCCGTTCGTGGCGCCGAGCGCGGGCGGTCCGAGGTCGACGGGCAGCTTCCGGAACGCGCCCGTGGCGATGGTGTACGCGTACGAGGCGAACTCGCGGGAGGAGCCGTCCGCGCTGTCGCGGCCCGCCCGGCCGTACACCACGCCGTCGCTGATCGATTCGGGCCAGAAGAAGTCCGCCTTCTCCCCGCCGGCGTCGGGCCGCGGGATCAGGCGCCCGGTGCCGTCCGGCTGCCACAGATAGCCGGTGCCCAACCTTTCTCTGCCGCGGGAGACGAGCCCGGCGACGGTGCCGTCCTCGTCGATCGCCTTCGCGGCGCCGCGCGGATACCCGGCCGGCAGCGGCAGTTTCTCGGCGCCGGCCGTGGGTGAGGCCCAGCGCGCCGGCACCCCGTCGGTGAACGGGTCGCCCAGCTGGCCGACGATGACCCCCGCGTCGTTGACGGCGGCCGCGACGGCCCGCCCGCCGGGCAGCCGGGTCACGGCGTCGACGGAGAACGGCGGTGCGATGGTGAACGCCTGCTGCTGGTCGCCGTCGAAGCTGGTGCCGACGGCGAGCCCGGACGAGTTGATGTCCTCCCACGACGCGTCGGCGCCCTCCATCGACACCGCCGGCAGCAGCTTCCCGTCCTTCCAGATGACGGTCTGCGAGGGTCCGTCACCGGGGTAGATCCGCCCGGCCAGATAGCGCCCGCTCGGGTCACCCGCGGTGACCAGCGCCTTCCTGATGCCCCGGGACGGCAGCAGCGTGACCTGGCAGTTCCTGGGCAGCGGCACGGGGGCGGCGACGGCGGTGGAGGCGGCGGTGGAGGCAGCCGGGCGGGGGACCGGGGCCGGTTCCGTCCGCATCGCCGACACCGCCACCGTGCCGCCGCCGGCCGCGACCGCGGTCACCGCGGCCAGGGCGACCCCACCCGACCAGCGCCGCGCGCGGCGGCGCCGGCGGCCCTCGGCCATCGTCCGTGCCACGTCGACGGTCGAGGGCGCGGGCGGCTCGTCGGGCAACGTCCGCAGGATCCGCACCGCGCGGTCGTCCTCGCTCATGTCCCTGCTCTCCTCGGTCATCGTTGGTCCTGCGCGGCGGTGATCTCGGGCATCTTCTCGTCGAAGATCTGACGCAGCCGGTCCAGGCCGTGGGCCGACTGGCTCTTCACGGTGCCCTCGGAACAGCCGAGGATCTGGGCCACGTCCTTCACCGGCTGGTCGCACAGGTAGCGCAGCACCACGACCGCGCGCTGGCGGGCGGGCAGCCCCAGCAAAGCCTGCCGGACGACCGACGTGTCCTCGGCGGCCGGCGGCGACGCGACCGGGGCCCGTTCGGGCAGCCGGTCCAGCAGCGCGACCTTCCACCACCCGCGGCGGCGCTCGTCGAGGAAGACCCGGACCAGCATCGTGTTGACGTACGCGTCGAGGTTCTCCACGTGACTGATCCGCGGCCAGCGGGTGTAGAGCTTGGTCAGGGTCTCCTGCACGACGTCATCCGCGGTGTGCGAGTCACCGCAGAGCAGGTACGCCGCTCGTCGCATGGCCCCGACCCGGCCGTCCACGAAGGCCAGATAGTCGCTGTCGGTTCTTCTCGGCATCCGCCGCCCCGCCCCCTGTCACCGTCACTGCGTATCCGACGCGGATCGGACGGCGATCGGTTGGGTCGCTCCCCGAAGATTTTCGCGGAAGGATGGTGCCATGACGACGGAACATCTGCGGCGATGTGTGGAACTGGCGGCCGAGGCCCTGGCGGCGGGCGACTTCCCGTTCGGCTCGGTGCTGGCCGGGCCGGACGGCCAGGTGCTCGCGGAGGACCGTAACCGGGAGAACACCGACGCCGACCCGACCGCGCATCCGGAGCTGCGGCTGGCCCGGTGGGCGATCGCCAACGTCCCCGCCGAGGAGCGGGGCGGCTGCACGGTCTACACCTCGGGGGAGCACTGCCCGATGTGCGCGGCCGCGCACGGGTGGGCCGGGCTGGGCCCGATCGTGTACGCCGCGTCGAGCGCCCAGCTGGCCGGATGGCGTACGGGCTGGGGGTCGGCTCCTTCCCCGGTGGCTGTGCTGCCCGTCGGCGACATCGTGAACGGCCTGTCCGTGACGGGCCCGGTCCCGCCGTTCGACGACGAGATGCGGGCGCTGCACGAACAGGCCGCGGGCATGTTCAAGGCCGACTACTCCACGGGGCCGGGAGCCGGCGGCGTGTAGACGTTGACGAGCGTGCCGTCCGGGTCGCGGAACAGCATCGACCGGTTGCCCCAGGGCATGGTGGTCGGCTCCAGCACGAACTCCGGGATGCTCGGGCGCAGCCGGGTGAACTCGGCGTCCACATCCGCGACCCGGAACTCGACGATGGCCGTGCCGCTGACGGCCCGGTCGAGGAACGGCACGGTGGCGAGCGCGCCGATGGCCAGGGTGGCGCCCGGCGTGACGAGCTCGGCGAACAGCGGCGTGGGCCGGCGCGCGGTCAGGCCGGTGACCAGTTCGTAGAAGCCGGTCAGCCGGGCGACGTCGGCGGTGATGAGGCGGATCGAGGTGAGCATGCCGATCACGCTAGAAGTGATACCGGACAGGGTCCGCCCGGTATTGTCGGAAGATGTCCACTGGTCGCGTGCTGGCCCTGCTGGAGATCCTGCAGGGCGGCGGCACGCGCACCGCTGCCGACCTGGCCGCGCGGCTCGAGGTCGACGAGCGGACCGTGCGCCGTTACGTCGGCCACCTGCTCGACCTGGACGTGCCGGTCGAGGCGGTGCGCGGGCGGTACGGCGGCTACCGCCTGGCCCCCGGGTTCCGGATGCCGCCGCTGATGCTGACCGACGAGGAGGCCCTCGCGGTCCTGCTCAGCCTGAACTCCGCCGCGGGCGAGGCCGCCGGGAGCGCGGCCGCCAAGGTGCGCCGGGTGCTGCCCAAGGCGCTCCAGGCGCGCATGGCGGCGGTCTTCGCGTCGACCGAGTTCACCGCCGTACGGGCCGCAACCGGCACACCCGAGACGTCCACCCTGCTGCGGCTGGCCGAGGCCGCCCGGCAGCGGCGATCCCAGCTGATCGGCTACTCGGACCGGGCCGGCCGGGACAGCGAGAGAACCCTTTGCCCGTACGGGATCGTCGCCCATCACGGCCGCTGGTACGTGACCGGTCACGACGGGTCGTCGGGGGAACTGCGCACGTTCCGGCTCGACCGGATCGGGTGGGTGCGGCCGACGGGGGAGACGTTCGACGTGCCGGACGACTTCCAGCCGGCCACGACGGTGCTCGCGGGCCTGGCCGGCACGCCGTGGCGCCATCGCGTGGTCGTACGGGTGAACGGATCGGCCGACGACGTGCGGGCGCGCCTGCCTCGTGGGCTCGCGACGGTGGAACCCGGCGCCGAGCACGGCTGGGTGGTCGTGCGGCTGCGGGCGGAAAGGCTGGACTGGCTGCCCGGAGTGCTCGGCGGGCTGCGGCTGCCGTTCGTCGTGCGGGAACCGGCGGAGCTGGGCGACCTCGTCCGTACCTGGGCGCGGAACCTCACCGGCCGCCAGTGAGACGAAAAGCACGCCAGTGACTTTCTCCGGGCCTGTACACCAACGTCTGGTAAACATCGTGCATGGTCTTCGCGTGGTCGGCGGTCGGCGCCGTCGTGGTCAACGGTGTCCGGCTCGGCTGCCGGGAGGCCGGTGACCCGTCGGGCCGCCCGGTGGTGCTGCTGCACGGGTGCGGAAGCAGCTCCCGTACGTGGGACCGGCTCGCCGCCCGGCTGAGCGAGCACCGGGTCATCGCCGTCGACCTGCGCGGCCACGCCACCAGCGCCCGGCCGGGCCACTACCCGCTGAGCAGCCTCCGCGACGACCTGCTGGGCCTGCTCGAGACCCTCGACCTGCGCGACACCGTCCTGATCGGCCACTCCGTCGGCGCCTACGCCGCGCTCGACGCCGCCCGGCTCGCCCCGGAGCGCGTCTCCCGCCTGGTGCTGGAGGACCTGGCCGCCCCGCCCCGTACGGCGCAGCCGTCGGTCAAGGGCATCAACCCGTGGCAGGTGCTGACCGCGGCCCTCGGCATCCTCACCGTCCGGCAGGACTACGACCTGCGGGCCCTGGCCTCCCTGCTGCGGCAGCTGGCCCGCCCCGACGCCGGCTGGTGGGCGCGGCTCGGCCAGGTCGGCCACCCGACGCTGATCCTGTCGGGCGGTCCCACCAGCTGCATCCCGCCCCGCCGCCTGGCCGAGGCCGCCCTGGCCCTGCCGGACGCCCGCCTGACCACGATCCCGGTCGGCCACCGCGTGCACAGCCTGGCCCCGGACCGCTTCGCCACCGAGGTCCTGTCGTTCCTCGCCCAGGCCCCCGTGGGTGCCGTGTCGTAGCCGGCATCATCCTGCGGTGACGGCCGACAGCGCGGCGGCCAGCGTCTGCTCCGGGTCGACGGCAGGGTCGTCGCGGATCACGGCGACGTCGAGGCCGGCCTCGGCCAGGCGGGCCAGTCCGCGGGCGGCACCGGCGGCGTCCCCGGCCACCGCCACCTCGTCCAGCAGGTCGTCGGTGACCAGGTCGGCGCGGGGCGCGCCGTCAAGCCAGCCCGCCCGGAAGTGCGCGGCCAGGTCTGCGGGCACCCCGGCCGTCCGGGTGATCAGGTGGTCGCCGTGGACGCCGAGGAACTGGGCCACCATCGGGCGCAGCCGGTCGCGGGCCCGGGCCGGGTCGTCGTCGACGGCGAGGCCGACGTACGCGGAGACCTCGGCCCCGGCGCCGACCCGGGACCGGACCCAGCGCACGTAACCCGGCCCGGCCAGGATGGACAGCAGCAGGCCGTCGGCCACCGCGCCGCCCTCGGTGATCGCGCGCGGGCCTTTCACGCCCAGCACGATCGGCGGGTCGCGGCGCACCGGCGCGAACGACAACCGGGTGTCCACGGTGAAGAAATCCCCCGCGAACGTGACCGGCTCGCCGGTCAGCAGCCGCCGGATCAGGCCGACCGATTCGAGCGTGCGCGCGAGGGGCCGGTCGAACGGGATGCCCATCCGGTCGCTCATCCAGTGCGCGTTGCTGGCGCCCAGCCCGAGCACCGCGCGGCCCCCGCTCAGCTCGTCGAGCGTCGCGAACTCCATGGCGGTCAGCGCCGGATGCCGCGTCCACGGGTTCACCACGCCGAGACCGATCCGGACCTTCCCCGTACGGGCGGCGACCGCCCCGGCCAGCGCGAACGCCCCACGCTCGAAGTAGTCCTCGGTCAGCCAGACGTCGTCGAACCCGGCCCGCTCGGCGGCCACCGCGGCCCGGACCGCCCCGGCCGAGTCGCGATGCCCCGAGATCGAGAAGGCCAGCCTCATCGCAGCACCTTGTCCAGGGCCATGATCGTCGGCTCGATCACCGGCACCGCGCCGAGCCGGGCCGCGGTGGCGCCGACGTCCTTGAGCCCGGTCGACGTGCCGATCACGACCGCCGTCTCGTCCGGGCCCAGACCGGCCTTCCGCAGCGCGACCACCGCGGTCACGCTCGACGCCTCCAGGTAGACGCCGCTCGACGCGGCCAGGGCCAGCTGCGCCTGCATGATCTCGTCGTCGTCGGGGGTCGCGACGGCCGTGCCGTTGCTGCCGCGCAGGGCGGCCAGGCTCTGCTGGGTGCCGAACGGCGACGCGGTCGAGAACGCCACCGACGGCTCGACCGGCACCGGGCCCGCGGTGTCGGAACCGGTGGCCAGCGCCTGGGCGAGGGGACCGAACGGTTCGGCCGCGACGAGCCGGGGCACGCGCGCGATCACGCCGAGGGCGGCCAGGTCGGCGAACCCGCGGGCGATGCCGGACAGGCCGTCCCCGTACGCGACCGGCACCACCACGACGTCGGGCGGCGTGGGCAGCTGCTCGATCAGCTCGTACGCGATGGTCTTGTAACCGTCCACCCCGTACGGGTGGGAACCGGCGGGCGGGTCCGCGTAGCCCGACATCGCCATCCAGCCGCGCGTCCTGACCAGTTCGCCCATCAGGTGCCAGCGGTCGGCCGGCCGGGGCAGGGCGACCACCTCGGCCCCGTACGCCTGCATGAGCGTCTTCATCGTGGTCGGCACCGAGGCCAGGGTCAGCACGACGCAGCGCAGACCGGCGCGGGCGGCATACGCGGCCACGGCCGCACCGTGATTGCCCGTGCTCGCCACCACCACCGTCTCCGCGCCCAGCTCGACCGCCTTGGTCGTGGCCACCGCGGCCAGGCGGTCCTTGTACGACCAGGTGGGGTTGCGGCTCTCGTCCTTGATCCACACTCGTCGCAGGCCGATGCTCTCGGCCAGCCTGGGCAGCTCGACCACCGGCGTGCCGCCCTCGCCCAGGCTGACCGGCGTCACGTCGTCCGCGATCGGCAGCAGTGCGCGGTAGCGGAACAAGCCCGGCTGATCATCCTGCACGCGCAGGTCGGACAATGCGTACTCCGGCAGGACGTTCGCGCCCACGCAGGCCGGGCACCCCGCGCCGATCAGCGTCAGCGCCGGCTCCGGATAGGCGACGCCGCACCGGACACAGATCAAGTTCCCCGTGTACGCCGTCACGCCGGCACCACCAGCAGGTCGCGCTCGCCGCTGCAGAGCATCTCGTACCCGTCCTCGGTGATCATCACGGTGTCCTCGATCATCATGCCGCCCCAGCCCAGCTCGTAGTACGGCGTCTCGAAGCAGAACGTCATCCCGGCCCGCAGCGGCGTCGCCCCGCCCGGCGCGATGATCGGCGGCTCGTAGATGGACAACCCGATGCCGTGCCCGCAGTGCTGCCGCCGGTAGCGCGGCACCCGCGCCCCCGTGCCCTCCAGCCCGAGCCGGAACAGCTCCTCGGCCGTGACGCCGGGCCGGGCCGCGTCGAGCTGGGCCTGCTCACCCGCGTGGACCGCCGCGTAGACCTGCTGCTGGCGCGCGTCGGGTTCGCCCAGCACGGCCGTGCGCCCGATGTCGGACCAGTAACCGTCGACCACGCAGCCCACGTCGAACCGGGCCGTCTCGCCCACCTGCCAGGCCCGGTCGCCCGGCACCACGTCGGCCAGGGCGCTGCGCTCGCCGACGGCGGCCACGATGAACCGCGGGTCCGCGCCGCCCTCGGCCATGGTGGCCGCGATGACCGCGGCGAGCTCCCGTTCGGTCGTGCCGGGGCCGGCCGCCACCAGAGCCTTGTGCACCGCTTCCTCGCACAGCCGGGCCGCGTACCGGAGCAGCTCGACCTCGCCGGGCAGCTTGATCATCCGGGCCTGGGCGGCGACGTCGGTCTCGGCCTCGCGGACGACACGGGTGCCCGGCGGCAGCCGGCCGAGCGCGGTCTCCAGGGCGCTGTCGAGGTCGGCGTGCCGGTCCGCCATACCGGTCAGCTCGGCGTCGGGCCCCTCGACGTAGAACCGCCCGAACGGGACGAGCCGATCGACCGGGAGGCCACTCGCGGCGGCCGCCGGGGCGTCGGCGGCGGTGCAGATCAGCCACAGGTCGTCGCCGGTGACGACCGCGGCCATCCGATGCGTCCGGAAGACCTGGCCGGGCAGGCTGCGGTACCCGGTGGCGTACAGGATGCTCTCGGGCTCGGTGAGCACCAGGGCGTCGAAGGGCGCGCCGGCCAGACCCGCGCGCAACCGCGCCAGCCGCTGCGCCGCGAGGTCGCCGCTCATCGGGTGATCACCTCCTGGCCGAACCGGGCCATCATGTCGATCGTCTCGTCCACGGAATCGGCTGCGAACAGCAGCGCGGCCATCGTGTTCACCCCGGCCGCCTCGTACTGGGAGATCTGCTCCTTGATGTCCTGCGGTGTGCCGATCAGGTTGCGCGACATCAGGTCGTCGACGCCCTGATCCTTCAATGTGGTCTGGGAGAGCGACACCAGGTGGTGAAAGAGCTGCGACGACTCGAACCGCCGCCACGCCTGCTCGCGGGTCGGGGCCACGCTTACGCACACCTGCAACGCCACCTCGAAGCGGTCGCCGAGCGTACGGCCGTGCTCCTCCGCCTCGGTCTTGATCCTGCTGAGCCCGGCGGCCGCCTCGGCGGGGGAGAGGCAGGCGGGCAGCCAGCCGTCGGCCAGGCGCGCGGCCCGCGACCGGCTGCCGGGCGAGTTGCCGCCGGAGAGAATCGGCAGCGGATCCTGAACGGGCTTGGGGTAGCTCTCCACGTCGTCGAACCGCACCCACTTGCCCTCGTACGAGGCCCGGCGCTCGGTGAACAACGCGCGCAGCCCGGCGATCGCCTCCTCGGCGTGCTCGCCCCGGTGCAGCGGCACGCCCGGCGCCATCGCCTGGAACTCCTCGCGGTAGGCGCCGATCCCGACGCCCAGCACCGCCCGGCCGTGCGACAGGTGGTCGAGTGTGGCCACCTGCTTGGCCGCCACCACGGGGTTGCGGAACGGCAACACCATGATCGCGGTGGCCAGCCGTACGTTCCGCGTCACCGCGGCCACGTAGCTGAAGTAGGCGAACGGGTCGTAGTAGCGCGGCGGCGCCGCGAAGCTGTCCCGCACGTATTTCTGGGTGGTGATGTGGTCGTTGCCCCACACCGACTCGAACCCGTGCTCCTCGGCCTTGACGGCGAGCTCGACGGCCTGGTCGATGTCGGCGTACGGCACCGCGTACATCAGTCCCTCGGTGCCGGTCGGCACGCCCAGTCCGTACCTCATGCCTTCGTCACCTTCCTGAGCGCGAGGCCGGCCGCGGCGTACAGCACGAACCCGGCGACCAGGCCCTCGATCGCGTTGACCAGCAGGAAGTCGCCGTAGTAGGCGAGCAGAGCGGCCGCGATCCAGCAGACCAGGGATTCCCACCGTACGGCGGGCAGGTTGCGCAGGGCCTCGGCCGCGTTGCGCTGCACCACCCAGAAATGCGCGATCAGCAGGCCCGCGAAGGGCGGCACCACGACCCCGATCACGGTGAGGAACTTGCCGAACTGGTCGGCGACGCCGAGGAAGGCGATGGCGACCGCGATGATCACGGCTACGACGGTCCACACCGGCTTCTTGAGTTTCAGCTTGAGCAGGTTGGAGGCCGAGGTGAAGGCCAGCGAGGCCGAGTAGATGTTGTTGTCGGCCGTGTTCCACAGGGCCAGGAAGAGCAGGACGGCGGCCGGGGCGAGCAGGCCCAGCCCCTGCATGACGACCACGAAGTTGCTGTTGCCGACCTTCATGGCCGAGACGGTGGCAATGACCTCGAAGATGCCGACGCCGACGACGAAGCTGAGCACGCACGAGATGACCACGTCGCGGGCCTTGAGGGCGTACCGCTGGACGTCGGAGACCAGCGCCGCGCCGGTCACCCAGGTGGCGATGACCGAGCTGACCGCGGCCGAGAAGCCGATCGCGGCGACCGGGGACGCGTCGAACACCTCGCCGAACCCGCCGTCCAGCGAGCCGATCCGGAACAGGGCGAACAGGCCGATCGCCACCTGCACCGGCACGGCGACCATGGAGAACGTGTGCAGGCCCTTGAAGCCGAAGATCGCCGTGGTGAGGATGGCCGCGGCGAAGACGACGACGAACACCGCGGACGGGATGGCCGGGATCAGCTTGTTGACCGCGCCGCCCCACGTGTCCATCAGCACGCCGATGAAGCCCATGGCGACGATGCCGAGCACGATCGAGACGATGATCGAACCGTTGCGGCCGAACACCGCGCGCGAGGCCAGATAGCTGGTCAGGCCGGTGCGGAAGCCGATGATCCCGATCAGCGAGGCCACCACGGCCAGCACGACGTTGCCCAGGCCGATGGCCAGCATGCCCTCGCCGAACGTGGTGCCCGCGCCGACCACGCCGCCCACCAGGAAGCTGCTGACGCTGATGTTCCAGCCCACCTGGACCACGATCAGCTGCAGCAGCGGCTTGCGCCGGTCGGCCGGCACCGGCTCCAGCGCGTGGTCGTCCATGGTCGCGGCAAGATCACCCTCGGCGGACCGGGCCGCCCGTTCGTCAGTAGTCATCCTGCTCTCCTCGTTTAGCGATTCCTCACATAGTCTTGAACGGGCCTCGTGGAGACTACCCAGGCAGAGTGGAAGAACGGCGGGCACTTCTTGTGGATGTCCCACAACGAGCACACGTTCTTCTCAACCGTGTTTCCGACCTGGCGCAGGTGTTGGTAACCGATGTGTGGCGGCAGTTACCGGGCTATGACGAAGACCGCATGGACCTGGCCGACCTGGCCGGCGCGATCACCCCCAACATCCGTACGCTGCTGTTCTGCGTGGCCGAGCGGCGCCTGCCGGCCGCGCCCGAACTCATCACGGCGGCCGCCCTGGGCGAACGCCGGGCCATCCAGGGCGTGCCCATCGAGGCCGTGGTGACGTCGTGGCACCGGGCCGAACGTGAGGTCTTCACGTGGCTGGCGACCGTGGACGCTCCGTTCAGCCCCGACGAACACCGCCAGGTCACCCGCGACCTGGCCGCCGCCGTGGACCGGATGACCTCGGCGTCGACCGAGGCCTACCGGCGGGCCCGTACGGAAGTGGCCGCGCACCTGGAACAGATGGCCACCGACCTGGTGTCCCGCCTGACCGGCGGCGAACTGCTCGATCCTCAGGTCATCGAGGAACGGGCCAAACTGATCGGCGTGGCCGTGCAGGGTTCGCACCGGGCCCTGGCCGTCCGCGGGTCACAACTGCTGCCGCGCGAACAGCGCGTCGTCCTCGACGCCCTGCGCCCGCTGCTGCACAGCCGCACGGTCGTCGGCACCCGCGACGATGTGGCGGTGATCGTCACCCCCGACGTGCCCGGCCTGATCGCGGCCCTGACCCGCGCTGCCCGCAGCCCCGGCCTGCTCATCGGCGTGGGCCTGCCCCGCCCCCGCTTCGGCGAGGTGGCCGGCTCCTGCCGCGAGGCCATGGCGGCGGCGTCGGCCGCCCGCCGGGCCGGCACCACCGGAGTCGTCGAGTTCGCCGCCGTCGCCGCCGACGTCCTGCTGCTGGAGAACCCCCTCGACGCCCAGCAGGTGGTCAGCAATGCCCTGGGCCCCATACAGGCCAGGCCCCAGTTGGTCGAAACCCTGCGGGTCTACCTGCACAGCGGCCTGTCCACCCGGGCCACGGCGGTCGCCCTGCGCCTGCACGAGAACACCGTCACGTACCGCCTGCGCCAGATCACCGACGCCCTGCACGTGGCGACACCGGCCGCTCTGGTGCGGGCGGACATCCTGATGGCCCTCCGCTACCGCGAACTCTCCTAGCCGGTCCCGGCTCAGAGACGTCGCCGGCCGGGTGCTGCCACTTCCCGCCGTAGCGGTGGTCCGACGGGGGCCGGCGGTCACTCGCGGGGCTGGACCGAGGCGCGGCCGTGGGCGATCACGATCGGTGGTGGGCGGCGTCTGCGGTGGCCCAGCCGCCACGTCAGGAGCAGACCGAGAACGACCAGGGCGATCGCGGCCACAGCGGCGGCGATCAGCAGGCGGCCGGGGCCGGCGGGCTCGGGACGCGGGGCGGCAGCAGGCACGGCGACGTCGGCTGTCATCGTCAGGTCGGGCGTCGTGACCTGCAGCGGGACCTCGGCCGGGCGGTCGGCGGGCGTCGGGAACCGCACCACGTAGCGGCCGCGCAGCGTGGTCTCGACCTGGTCGAGGGCGGGCACCACGACCGGGTTGCCCGCGGGGGCGAAGAAGCCACCGGTGGCCTCGGCCGCGGCCGACCAGAACGGGCTGGCGCCGGCCGTCGTGGCCACGACCAGGATGGTTCCGGCCGCGCGGAAACGTTCGGCCAGTTCCCGGGCGGACGGTCCGCCGGCGTCGGCCGCCCCGGTGTAGACGACGGTCAGCTTGCGGCCCGCGGGGACGTCGGGGAACTGGCGGGCGGCCAGGTCGAGGGCGGCGGCGGTGTCGCGTTCGCCGTGCGGCTGCACGCCACCCAGGGCGGCCACGACCCCGGCCGGATCCTGCTGGGGCGGGGCGATCGCGGTGGCCGGGGCCGAGTCGGCGATCACGGTGGCCCACGTGCCGGTGGGGGCCTCCAGGATGAACCGGGCGCCGGCGCTGAGCCAGGCCGGCACCGAGGCGGCGTCGGTGGCCGCGGTGTCGACCACGATCGTGACGGCCAGACCCGGGGACATGAGCGGGCCGACCTCGGCCGGGCGGCGTACGGAGCCCGTGGTGACCTGGGCCGACGGTGAACCGGGGCGGCTGCTTGCGCTCAGGTCGACCACGACCGCCGTCTGATCGTCCCCGGCCAGCACCGCCTGCACCGGCAACGGCACCGGCCCGGCCGGCGCGCCGGTGACCGGCGTGCTCCCGAACGCCGGTGACACAGCGGCGACGGCCAGCGCCAGCGCGACCGGGGCCAGGTGCTTACGCGGCATCGGCGTACGCGATGACGTTGTCGCGATAGCTGCCGCGGGCCCGGTCGAAGGTGCCGCCACAGGTGACCAGGCGCAGCGTGGGGTCGAGGGAGGGCGCGTAGACCAGGTCGGTCGGGAACAGCGTCTTGGCCACCCGGGACACCTTGCTGACCTTGAACGTGGCCGTGCTGCCGTCGGCCCGGCCGACCTCGACGAGCGTGCCCGGCTTGACCTTGTGCAGGTCGACGAACACGCCGGGCCCGTCCGCGGAGTCGACGTGGCCCAGGATCACCGCGGGGCCGTCCTGGCCGGGGCGCGGGCCGCCGTCGTACCAGCCCGCCACCGACACGCTCGCGGGCACTTCGACAGCGCCGTCCGGTTGCAGGCCGAGGTCGATGATCTGGCTGTCCACGCGCAGGGCCGGGATGCGGATCCGCGTGGGCCGGGCCACCGACTCGTACGTGGTGCTCGACTCGAAGCTGTCGGCCGGGTTGGCCGGCGCGGGTGGCGGCGCGGGCCCGGCGCGTTCCGGACCGCAGGCCGTGAGCAGGGCGAGCACCGCCACCGTGGCTGCGAACCGGCGCATGTCAGAAGTGTTCCACGACGCCGGCCAGCCCGCCGAAACCGGTCTGCGCGCCGCCCTTGGGCAGCCGGGCCGCCACCGCGCCGCCGAACGCGTCGGCCAGCGTGCGGGCCAGGTGGAACATGTGGTCGTAGGTCTCGTAGGCGATGGTGTGCGCCTTCGGATAGTCCTTGGCCGCGTAGGCGTCCGCGTGCTCGAGCAGCATGCGGTCGTGCTCGGCCAGCGCCGACGTCATGGCCGCGGGGGTGGCCTTTCCGCCCGTCGCGTCGGCCAGGAACTTGCCCGTCCGCTGCTGGAACGAGGTCAGCCGGTCGCGCGCCTGCTGCTGCTTCGCCTCGTCCTGGCTCGCGGTGGCCGCCGCGTACGACACCAGCGCCTCCACGTGCGCGCCCCACAGTGTCTGGAACTGCCGGGCCGCCGTCCCGCCGAACAGGGTGTCCATGGCCGCGGCGATGTCGCTGGTGTTGGCGTTGAGCGACCGGCCGGCCGCGCTGAAGTCGGGCGTACGGGTGACCGCGGCCCGGGTCGCGTCCTCGATCAGCACGGCGTGCTCGGCCAGCAGTTTGCCCAGTTGCGAGCGCAGCCGCCACACCGGCTGGGCCAGCACCGCGGTGTCGGCCGGCGGGAGCAGCGCCTGGGCCAGGCCCAGCCCCAGGTCGTACGTGTGCTGGAAGCCCAGCCGGGACAGCGCGTCGGCCTTCGCGTAGTCACCGGCCGCGTACGCGTCGGCCTGCCCGGTCAGGTGCTCGATGTGGGTGACGACCAGGCTGCGCGCGGTGGCCAGGGGCAGCCGGCCCTGCGACGCGCCCGAGAAGAACGCGGCCAGCTGACCCTCGAACGTGGTCAGTTGCGTACGGGCTTCGGCCCGGGCGCTGTCGTCATGGTCGGCCAGCGCGCCCGAGTACCCGAACAGCGCGACGACGTGCCGCGACCACAGAGGCCGGAACTTCTCCGCCGTCGGGGCCCCGAAAAGCTGCCCGACCAGGCCGGTCATGTCGTCGGTGTTCTGGCCGAGCGAGGCGTTGGCGGCCTGCACGAAGTCGTCGTCGCCGCGTACCCGGCTGCGCATCATGTTGGCCGCGAGCACCGCGTGCTGCCCGAGCAGCGCCTCGAACTGCACGGCGAGGTCGGCCGGGGAGCCCGACGGTGGTGCTTCGACGCCGGCCGCGACCATCCGCCCGGCGTCGGCACGTTCCGTCGCTTCCGTGGCCCGCACCGCCGCCACGGTGGCCGCGGTCGCGGTGACCACGGCGACCGCCGCGATCCGGTATCCGAGTGTCCGCATGCGCCTCGCCTTCGCAGATCCCCGTCGTGACCGCCGACCTTACGCCGGGCATCGACACCTTTCGACTCCACCGGACGGTCGAGGCCCGCGGCCACACGTCCGATGGTGAGCGACCGATCACCGACGTTCATACCGGCCCTGGCGGGGTACCTTCAAGTGGTGATGACGGCTCCGGGCGATCTCATCGCGGGGCGCTGGCGGGTGCTCGGTCCGTTGGCCCAGGGCGGTCTCGGTCACGTCTGGCTCGCGGCCGACGAGCGTACGGGCAGGACGGTGGCGGTCAAGAAGTGCGGCCTGCCCCAGTCGCTCACCCCGGAGAAACGTTCCCTCGTACGGCTGTGGGTGCCCCGGGAAGCCCGCGCCTTCGCCCGCATTCATCACCCGAACGTGATCCGCACCCTCGACGTGCTGCTCGACGGGGACGCCCCGTGGATCGTGATGGAGTACGTGCCGTCGCGCTCGCTGCTCGACCTGATCCTCGACGAGGGCCCGATGCCGCCCGCCCGCGTGGCCCGCATCGGGCTCGACCTGCTGGCCGCGCTCACCGCCGCCTGGGACGCGGACGTGCTGCACCTCGACGTGAAACCGTCCAACGTGCTGATCGCCGACGACGGCCGCGCGGTCCTGACCGACTTCGGCCCGGCCGGCAGCAAGGCCGGGGTGGCCGCGCTGGCCGAGGCCGACGTCATCCTGGGCTCCCCGAAGTACGTCGCCCCCGAACGCCTCTTCGACCTGGTCACCGACGAACGCTGCGACCTGTGGTCACTGGGTGCGACGCTCTACCACGCCGTTGAGGGCCGCACCCCGTTCACCCGCGACACCACCGACGACGCCCTGCACGCGGCCGACGCCGGCACTCCCGACCCGTACGAGCTGGCCGGCCCGCTGGAACCCGTGCTGACCGGCTTGATGCGGCGTGACCCGGCCACCCGCATGACCGCGGCCGAGGCCCGCCGCCGCCTGCGCCGCATCGCCCCCGCCACCCGCCGTACCACCCTGCTGCGGGCCGGCACGGCGGTCACGGCGGCCGCGGCGATCGCGTGCGCCGGCGTCGCCTTCGCCGGCCGGCCCGCCGGCACCCCGGCCTCGCCGCCGGTCTCGGCCACCCCCGTCTCCGCCCCGCCCGCGACGCTGCCCGCCGGCCTCACATGGTGGACCGAGCCGAAGGATGAATACCGCGTCGCGATGCCCGCCACGTGGCAGCCCTCCTTCCGCGGCGGCCGCCTGACCTGCACCGCCCCCGACGGCCGGACGGTGATGGGGGTGTCCCGCTGGACCGCCCCGGGCGACCCGGTGGTGGCCCTGACCGCCGTCGAGACGCGAACCCGGACCGCCCGGCCCGACTATCGCCGCCTGCGCATCAGTCCCGTCCCCGACACCGCGGGCGCGCTGTGGGAGTACACGTACGAGGACCCGGAGGGCCGCCGCATCCGCGCGGTCCGTCAGATCGTCCCGGTCGGCGACCGCTCGTACGCCGTGGACTGGCGCGCTCCCGCCGCCGACTGGTCCAGCGGCCTGCCCACCCTGCTCACCGTGCTCCCGACACTGGGCCCGGTGCCGGCCAAGCAGCCGCGCTAATCGACGCGTACGGCGGGCAGTGTGCGTTGCAGCCGGCGTGGACCCCACCATGCGCGTTCGCCGAGGAGGCGCATCACCGCGGGCACGATCAGGCAGCGGATGACCAGGGCGTCGAGCAGGACGGCGGTGGCCATGCCCAGGCCCATCATCTGCAGCATGCGGTCGGGGCTGAGCACGAAGGCGCCGAACACCACGATCATGATGGCCGCGGCGGCCGTGATGACGCTGCCGGTGGTGGCCAGGCCCTCGCGGACGGCGTGGGTGGCGTCGCGGGTGCGGGTCCACTCCTCGTGCATGCGGGAGACCAGGAACACCTCATAGTCCATCGACAGGCCGAACACGACAGCGAAGATGATGACGGGAACGAAGGCCTCGATCGGGCCCGGCGAAGCCCCGAGCCAGCCGTTCTGGAAGACCAGCACCATCACGCCGAGGGAGGCGCCGATGGAGAACAGGTTGAGGACGGCCGCCTTGATCGCGATGGCCACCGAGCGGAAGACCAGCAGGAGCAGCAGCGCCGAGAGGCCGACCACCGCGCCGATGAAGAGCGGGAACCGCCGGTCCACGGCCGTGGCGAAGTCCACCGTGGCCGCGGTCGGGCCGCCCACCAGCACCCCGTCGGGCAGGTCGGCGCGCAACCGCTCGACCAGGTCGGCGGTCTCCTCGGCCTGCGGCGAGGTGGCCGGGAAGGCCAGGCTGGTCAGCAGCTGCCCGTCCGGCGACGGCTGCGCGACAGTGGCGTCGGCGATGCCCGGGTAGCGGTCCAGCATCTCGTACGCGGTCCGGGCCTTGGCTTCGTCGCCGTCGGCAGTGACGACGACCAGCGGGCCGTTGGCGCCGGGGCCGAACGACGAGGCGATCAGGTCGTAGGCCTGCCGGGTGGTGGTGGTCGGGGCGTCGTTGCCCTCGTCGGCCAGGCCGAGCCGCATGCCGAGCGCGGGGGCGCACAGGGCGCCGAGAACGGCGACGGCGATGAGCAACGCGGGCACCGGACGCCGCTGCACGACGGTGGCCCAGAAACGCCAGCGCCGGCCCGGGACCCGTCCGCGACGCTCGTTGCGCGCCGCGTGTTGGCGGATGCTGCGCTCGATGCGGCGGCCGAAGATGGTGAGCAGCGACGGCAGCAGGGTGAGCGAGGCGAGCATCGTCATGAGCACGGTCAGGGTGACGCTGAGCGCCACGCCTTCCAGGGCGCCCAGCCCGAGCGTGTAGAGGCCGAGCAGCGCGATCACGACCGTGGCACCCGCGAACAACACCGAGCGTCCGGCGGTGTCCAGAGCTGTCCGTGCGGCCACCTCGCGGGTGACGCCGGCGAGCAACTCCGAGCGATGACGCGCAAAGACCAGCAGCGCGTAGTCGATGCCGACGCCCAGCCCGACCAGGATCAGCATCGGCGCCGTGTAGTCGGGGATCGTCAGCACGTGCGAGGCCAGCCCGACCAGGCCGGACGTCGTGCCCACGGCGAAGACCGCGGTGATCAGCGGCAGCGACGCGGCCAGCAGCGAGCCGAACAGGAACAGCAGGACGACCAGGGCGGCCAGCATGCCGGCACCCTCGCCGGCCCCGCCGCCGGCCTCCTGGACCTCGCGGATCGCGTCGCCGGACAACTCCACGCGCAGACCGTCGGAATCGTGCGCGAGCGCAGTGTCCAGGATCGCGCGTTTGTCGTCGGCCGGGATGAAGCCGGCGGCGTCGTCGAGCGCCACGGTGGCGAGCCCCACCGTGCCGTCGGGCGAGATTGCCCCCGTACGGGGATCCGGTGGTCGAACTGACGCCACATGCGCGAGGTTGCGCAGGTCGGCGAGCAACGCGTCGATCCGTGCCTGCTCGCCCGCGATGCCGCCCGCCGCTTGCACGACCACCGTCACGCTGTCGCCCCGCTGTTGCGGGCTGTGTTGCGCGTACGCCTCCAGAAGGCGCTCGGATTCGGTGCCGGGCAGCGAGAAGTCGTTGCGGTAGTCGCTGCCGGCCGCCGTGGCACCGCCGATGATCGCGGCCAGCGCCACGACCCACAGCGCGATGGCGGCCCAGTGGTGGCGTTGGGACCAGCCCGCGAGCCGGGTCATCCGGGTGTGGCGATCCCCGTGCGGCGCGGCGGGCGGTTGCTCGGTGGTAGTCAAGGGAAACCTCCCTACATGTTGCCTGCCTACGTATAGGCAGCCAACGTATAGGGAAGTTGTGTAGGCTGTCTACATGAAAGCCGACGCGCTCCGTGGTCACCTCGACGCGCTGATCCTCGCCACCGTCGAGGGGCAGCCCCGGCACGGCTACGCGATCATCGAGGCGCTGGCGGCCCGCAGCGGCGGCGAGCTCGACCTGCCCACCGGCACGGTCTATCCGGCCCTGCGGCGGCTCGAAGCGGCCGGCTACCTGCGCAGCGACTGGTCGGACGACTCGGGCCGGCGGCGCCGGACGTACACGTTGTCGCGCTCGGGCCACAAACGGCTGGCGGCCGCGCGCGAGGAGTGGAAACAGTTCTCCCGTGTCGTCGGTGACGTGCTCAAGCCGGCCTAGGGGTGAACCCGGATGTGGTGGCCCGGCCGGGTTGGCAGGATGGCCGGGTGACGTACCTCGCGGAGCTCGACGCCGCCCTGGTCGGGCCGCGGCGGCTCAAGCGTGACCTGCTGCAGGAGGCGGCCGACCACCTGGAGGACGCGACCGACGCGCTGGTCGGGCAGGGGTGGCCGGCGGAGGACGCCCGGGCCCGCGCGGAGGCCGAGTTCGGGCCGGTCGGTGCGATCGCCGAGGCCTATCAGACCACGCTGGCCGTGGCCTCGTCCCGTCGTACGGCCGGGATCCTCACCGCGGCTCTGGTGTTCCAGCCGTTCCTGTGGGATCAGGGCGTGCGCCTGGTCGACGTGGCCGCGCCGGTGTATCCGACCGACGCGTGGTGGTTCGCCTTCCTCGATTTGCTGATCGAGTTCAGTGGCGCCGTCATGATCGCGGGGGCGGTCCTGGGCCTGCTGGCGACCGGCATCGGCAACCGCCGGCGGCCCGCCGGGCGGCGAGTCGCACGCGCCACGGCGCGGTTCACGATGGTCACCGCGCTGGTGCTGCCGCTCATGGCGTTCGGGATGGCGATCGGCAGTGGCCTCGGGCTCCTGGCCTGGGCCTTCCTGGCGCTTCTGCTGGTGCTGCCGCTGGCCGGGGCGGCGCTCAGCGCGTGGCGGACCCTGGGCGCGACAGCCGGGCCCGCGAGCCGTCCGGAGTGGGCGGCTCCCGGAGCGCGGCACTCCGCGTGACCTCGTCCGGCGGGTGCGCCGCCGCTCGGCGTTCCCGGCGGCCGTAGCCCCGTCTCCTGATCTCTTCGACCCTTGCCGGGGGTTGCAGAATATCTCGGTAATGGAGATGCTAGATCGCCTAGCTATTTCGTCGCCTGGTTTCTGCCGTCACGCCTAGGAGCCGCTCATGCCGCCGCCCGGACGCGACGAGCCCTGCCGTGAACACGTCCGGCGCTACCTGGAGGCGCCGTTCCTGGCCGACCTGACCCGGGCGCGACTCGGCAGCGAACTCTTCGGCGAGGATTTCTGGCCCGACGTCGTCACGGCCGGGGTGCCGCCGTCGCTGAGCCGGGCCCTGGAAGAATGGGTGACGCAGGAATCGACGCCGGACGAGGAGATAGCCGCCTTCATCGGATGGCCCGTCCCGAAGGTGCGTGAATATCGCTGATCCACAGAACTCGAACCCGCTGCCGGAGCTGACCGACGCCACCCGGGCGGTGCAGCACCTGATCGGTGCGGCCCGCGAGCTCCAGGCCCGGGCGTCCCGCGAGCTGGGCGTCAACGGCACCGACATGAGCGCGCTGGCGTTGCTGCAGCAGTACGGCCCGATGGGCCCGGCCGAACTGGCGTCCCGGCTCGGCATCCGCTCGGCGTCGGTGACCGTGCTGATCGACCGCCTCGAGCAGGCCGGTCACGTGCAGCGCACAAGCCACCCGCGCGACCGCCGCCGCGTCACCGTCTCGGCCACCCCGTCGGCGTTGCACGCCACCCTGCAGTTCCTGCGGCCGTCGATCCTGGCCATCGACGCCCTGAGCCGCTCCCTGGACGCCGACGCCCAGCAGATCGTCACCGCTTTCCTGCGCGACGCCACGCGCGCGATGGACCCCTGACTTCTTGCCGCGGGCGTTCCGGCTCACTGACCGGTGGGTGCGCCCTCCGGTTTCACTGGCCGGTGGGCGCGCCCGACGCGGCCGGTGCTGCGACGGGCGGGCGCTGGGCCTGTTCCGGGTCGAGCGACGGCCCCGGCGCGAGCAGGCTGACGATCTCGCTCGGCACGGCCACCGGCTTGACCTTGGCGTAGCCCAGCTTGGTCAGCAGCCCGGGGTTGGCCAGCGGGAACATCGTGCCCGTGTCGGTCACGATGCCGATCGTGCCGAGCTGCGGCGAATCGGGGTTGGGCAGCGACCCGACCACGGCCCCGCGGCCCCGCGGCACGTGCACGACGTCGGCGCGCACCTGCCCCGGCGTTCCCGGCTGCGGGATCGCGGTGCCGTCGGGAATGTCCGGGTCGATGCGGACACCGTCGCGCGTCTGATCCCGGACCGGCAGCGTCACGCAGGCCCGCTGCGGGGTGCCGTCGGCCAGCGTCGGAACGGTCGTCGGAAGCGCCCCGGCCTGACCCGCGTCGCTGATCTGCTGCCGCGACGGCTGCAGGTCGACGAAATTGTCCACCGGGAACTCCCTGGGCGCTCCCGGCAGTGCCTGCAGCAGCTTCGCCTGCAGTGGCGTCACGGCCGCCACGCCGTCGGCCAGCAACACCGCGAACTGGGTCCGGCCGACATCACTGAGCACCTGACCGATCTCACGCCCCGCCACGGCCGAGCGGCCACCCCGGTTCGGCACCTGCGGCGCGACCAGGTCGGGCCCGCTCGGAATCGCGTTGATCCAGGCCGTGGTAACCGGCCACGGGGTCTGCGCGTTGTAGCCGAGAGCGCGCTGAGTGCGCAGTTCCGCGCCGGGCGGGATGCTGAACTTGCGGTTCCCGTCGACCAGCGACACCCGGCCGTTCGGCTCGCTGACCAGCAACGCCTCCCGCTTCGCGCCGGCCGGCCGCCCGCCGCTCGGCGTCGTGCCGACCAGCACCGTCGAACGCAGCCCCGCGTCCTCCCGCTGCGTGCACACCGACCACGACCCGGTGAGCAGCGCAGACTTCTCCGGCAGGGAATCCGGCGCCCCCACGATGCCCAACGTCGGCCCCAGGGGCACATCGGACAATTTGCGCGCAGAGATGCCCTTCACCGCCGCCGGCGACCCCTCCGCCAGCAACATCCCCGACGTGTAGTTGAGCACCGGATGCAGCCGGCTGTCCGCCTTCAGGTACACGAACTGCGCGCCCGTGCCCTTCTCCTGCAAAATCACGCTCGAGTCGCGCGGGTCGGTGTTGCCGTTGCCCGTCAGGATCCCGTAGATCGCGGTAGCCCCCACCGCCAGCGCAGCAATCAGCAAACTGACCAACGCGGTGGTCCCCGCCCGCCGCATGGGCGACCGCGCCGGATCCGGATCCCGGCTGACCAGGGCCGCCACCACTCGCTGCATCGCGTACTGATACGAGTGAAGCTGATCCTGACGTGTGGGCATGGCCTCACTGTAGAGGCCCCGTTCGATCCCCCTCTGCCCCGCCGCCCCTCCCAAGATCAACCCCTCCGCCCGTACGCCGTGGGATCGCCGCGAGCACCCCCACGCCCCGCGCCCTCGCCGCAACCCCAGCCCCCTCGACCGCCACCGTCACGCACGCCCGCGCTGACCTGCTCGGTTTCACCGGCCTCCCGCAGCAGATCCGGCCCCGGACCTGGTCGAACAACCCCAGCGAACGCCTCCACAAGGAAAATCCGCCGCCGCACCGACGTCGTCGGGATCCTCAAGACCGCGACGCCGTCATCCGCCTCGTCAGCGCTGTCCTGGCCGAAGAACAGACCGGCGGCCGCCGCCACGTCGCCCTCGGCGTCCTCGACCGCGTTGCAGCCGGGTCAGGGCCCGGCGGACCGGCGCGGCGTCCGCCACGCCCTAACCAACAGCAGCTCCGCGGCTACCGGCGCCGACCACCCGGACTCCAAGCCGCAGCCCGACGCCGGCCGGCGCAACTCGAAAGATCAACCGATACGCCACGCCCGGGGGGCCGACGTCCGTGCGCGTATGCGGCAGATGGCTGCACGTTCGCGCAGTCCGGCACGGATGGCGCAGACATGTACTGCACGCCGCGGAGCGAACGCGCAACTCCGCACAACTTCCACTTCACACCTGAGCGTGCCGGCTCAGGTGGCCCTCCGGGTCGACGAGCATGAGTGCACCCTCCGTGACGGCGATCGGTGCTTGACCGACGGCGGGTTGTGCGCGGTGGGGAGGAGCTTGACGGGACGAAACCGTACGGCTTGAGGGGTCGTACTCTGTCGGGGCCGGAGCGGGACGGATCGGGAAGAGGGCGGGGCGTGGCTGCGGACAACGACGCCAAGTTGGCGGTGCTCATCGACGCCGACAATGCGCAGTCGCGAATCATCGAGGCGCTGCTGGCTGAAATCGCCAAGTACGGCACTGCGCACGTCAAGCGGGCGTACGGGGATTGGACCGGGCCCAACCTCAAGGGCTGGAAGGACGAGCTGCTGGCGCAGTCGATCCAGCCGATGCAGCAGTTCGCGTACACGAATCGGAAGAACTCCACCGACTCGGCCATGATCATCGATGCGATGGATCTGCTGTACACGGGGCGGTTCGACGGGTTCTGCATCCTGTCCAGTGACAGCGACTTCACGCGGCTGGCCTCGCGTATCCGGGAGTCGGGGCTGACCGTTTACGGCTTCGGGGAACGCAAGACGCCGAAGTCGTTCGTCGCGGCCTGTGACAAGTTCATCTACACCGAGAACCTGACGGGGCCGACCGCCCCGGAGCCGGTGCAGCTGAGCGCGGCCGAGCAGTTGCGCAACAACTCGGCACTGGTCAATCAGCTGCGCAACGCGGTCGAGGCCGCGAGCGACGATGACGGCTGGGCGACGCTTTCGCACGTCGGGCAGATCCTCACCAACCAGAGCCCGGATTTCGACTCGCGCACCTACGGCTACAGCAAACTGAGCGACCTGATCGGCGCGATCACCCTGTTCGACTTGGAGCGGCGCGATCTGGGGCAGGGCAAGAAGGCCGTGTTCCACGTGCGCGACAAGCGCCGCCGTACGAAAAAGGATGCGTGAACCTGTCACACCCGTACGGGCTGTCCGGTCGAAAGAAGTGACCGAGACAGAACGAAGGGTGTGATGGAGATGAAGATCGCCGTGCTGGGCGGGACCGGGCTCGTCGGCTCGCAGGTCGTCAAGCTGCTGGGGGAGCACGGTCACGACGCCGAGCCGCTGTCCCCCTCGAACGGCGTCGACCTGCTCACCGGGGACGGCCTGGACGAAGGGCTCAAAGGGGCCGACGTGGTGGTCAACCTGACCAACTCGCCGACCTTCGACGAGAAGTCGCCCGCGTTCTTTCAGCAGACCATGGACACCATGCTTGCCGCCGCGCACCGTCAGGGTGTCGGGCACGCGGTCATCCTGTCGATCGTCGGCGTCGACCAGGTGCCCGCGCTCGACTACTACAAGGCCAAGGTGTTGCAGGAGGACGTGCTCAAGGCGGGCCCGATCCCGTGGTCGATCGTGCGCGCCACGCAGTTCTTCGAGTTCGTGAAGTCCGTGCTGTCCTGGACTTCCGACGAGACCACCGTACGGCTTCCGGCGACGCCCGTGCAGCCGGTGGCATCGGCCGACATCGCCCGTGCGGTGGCCCGGGTCAGCGCGGGTGAGCCGTTGCGCGGCGTGCGCAATGTGGGCGGGCCGGAAGTGTTCACGCTGGACGAGCTGGGCCGGATCGCGCTGCAGGCCCAGGGCGACCCTCGTCAGGTCGTCGTCGACCCGGCCGCCGGCATGTTCGCCGCCGTGCCCGGGAGCGTCCTGACGGCACCGGCCGACGCCGTGCTCGCCACGACGACGTTCCGGGAGTGGCTGACCACCCAGAAGTAGCGAGCAAGTCAGCCGACTGCGCTATCGACTGGTGTGCGCGAGTGCCCGAGGATGACCGGCATGGTGCTGGCGGTCATCCTCGTGCTCGTGGGTCTGTTCGTTGCCTCTCGCGGCGTGCGGGAATGGACGCATCTGCGCCGTCTGCGCAGCGAAGGCAGGCACACCGTCGGCACGGTGACCGGTCACGAGACCAAACCGGGCGGCAGCCGCGCGGTGATCGTCGCCTACACCGACGAGCTCGGCACGCCCCGGCAGTTGACGAGCAACCTGTCGTCGGGGGTCCCCACCTTCGCCGTCGGCGAGCCGGTGACCGTGCGCTACCTCGCCGGCGACCCGGCCGGCGCCTTCATCGACGAGCGCCGCGAGAACGCCCGCAGCCTACTGCTCCACGTCGTCCTGGGCCTGGGCTTCTCCGCGGCGGGCGTGGCCCTGGCCGTCCAGGACTGAAGCGACCCACTGAACCAGTCCGGCGTCGCCCCCGGTCGCGAACGTGTGCGTCGTGCGGGTCAGACGCGCTCGCCGGGTGACACCGCGGTCGTGTCGCCGCCCGTCTCGAAGGCGCGCCGCGGGTTCTGCACCGAGGCCAGCGACACGATGTCACGCCCGAAGAACAGCGCCGTCGCCCAGACGGCGGCCACCCGCACCTTGCGCTCCCAGGTCGGCACGGCCAGCACGTGGTAGCCGCGGTGCATGACCCACGCCGGGAAGCCCTTGATCACGATGCGGTGCCACTGGAAGATGCCCCGCCCCAGCCCGAGCGTCGCCACGGTTCCCAGGCTGTGATGCACGTACGGCTGCGGTTCCCGCCCGCGCAGCACGGCCACGATGTTCTTGGCCAGCAACCGGCCCTGCCGTACGGCGTGTTGCGCGTTCGGCACCGTGGCCACCCCGGGCTGGTTGATCGCCAGGTCCGGCACCGCGGCGTCGTCGCCCGCGGCCCACGCGTCCGGCACCGGCGCCTCGGCCGTCCCGATGCGCAGATCAGCCCGTACGGTCACCTGGCCGCGCGCGTCGATGGGCAGGTCGGTGTGGTTGTGGACCATCGGGTTGGCGCCGTTGCCGGCCGTCCACACGATCAGCTCCGAGTCCCACTCCTCGCCGGTCGACAGCACGACGTGACCGTCCACAGCCGACCGAAGTTGCGCGTTCAGGTGCACAGTTCCGCCGCGCTCGCGGAGGTGGCGCACGACCCAGCGGCCGGGTTCGCCGGTCACCTCGGGCAGGATCCGGTCGCGCGCCTCGACGAGGTGGAACTCCAATTCGCCGGCCGACAGCGCCGGATACTTGCGGACCAGCGAATGAGCGAGCGACATCAGCTCACCGAAGCCCTCGACGCCGGAGAAACCACCGCCGACGAAGGTGAAACTGAGCAGGCGCCGCCGCTCGGAAACCGGCAGAACGGCGGCCTGGTCGAAGGCGGTCAGCAACCGGTCGCGAATGGCCACGGCCTCTTCCACGTGCTTCATCCCGATCGCGTGCTCAGCCACTCCGGGAATGGCCAGTTTGCGGGTCACCGCACCCGCCGTGACGACCAGAACGTCGTACGGGATCGGGAATTCCCCGCCCACTGCGGGCCGCACCACGACCGTACGGTGCTCGTGGTCGATCTTCGTCACGCTGCCGTTCACCAGTTCCGTCGTGCGCAGATGACGCCGCAGCGAAACGGCGGCGTGCCGCGCCTCGACGGAACCCGCCACCACTTCCGGCAGGAACGGCTGATAGGTCATGTACGGCCGGGGGTCGACCACGATGACCCGGGCCTCGCCGCGCCGAAGCCTCTTCTCCAGCCCCCAAGCCGTGTAGAAACCGGCATAACCCCCGCCGACCACCAGGATCGTTCGCATCTTGCCTCCCTGTTCATCAGGTAGGACAGGACAGGACCCGGTTTTGTGACAGTGATCAGCGGAACGCGGCGACTTTTTCCTGATTCATCTGCCACATCAGCTGATCGATGCCGTCCGCGGAGGCGCTGAGCGTCAGCACGGCCTTGACCTCGTCGCCCTGCCGGAGCACCGCGCCCGGCCGGCCGTTCACGACGACGTGGCGCACCTCGATGCCGTCCCACCAGAACGACGAGAACGCGGCAATGAACCGGGCCACCTTGTCCGCGCCGACGACGACGCGGCGGGCCGCGTGCTTGGCCCCGTTGCCGTCGGTGATGCTGGCGACCTCGGCTGCGAACAGTTTCTCCAAGCCGGCCAGATCACCCGAACGGGCCGCCGTGATGAAAGTGGTCAGCAATTCCCGCTGGGCCGAGACCGGCGCGGGCGCTTTGCGTTCCCCGGTCACGTGTTTGCGGGCCCGGGACACCCACTGCCGGACGGCGGGTTCGTTGCTCCGCAGAATCTCCGCGATCTGCCCGTACGGGTAGTCGAAGGCCTCACGCAGCACGTAGGCGGCCCGTTCGGTGGGCGTCAGCTTCTCCAGCAGCAGCAGGACGGCGAATTCGAGCGCGTTGCCGGTTTCCGCGCCCAGATAAGGGTCGGCGCTGGTGTCCACCGGCTCGGGCAGCCACGGACCGATGTACGTCTCCCGGCGTACGCGGGCCGATTGAAGGTGGTTGATGGCGAGGCGGGTCGTGGTCGTGGCCAGGAAAGCGGCCGGATTCTCCACGGATTCGCGGTCGTAACCCTGCCAGCGCAGCCACACGTCCTGCACCAGATCCTCGGCCTCGGTGACGCTGCCGAGCATGCGATAGGCGATCCCGAAAAGGCGCGGCCGCGCGTCGGTGAACACCCGCGCCGCCTCGTTCAGATCAACCGGGCCCATTCCGCCATCCTCCCAAACGATCACCGGAATGCCAGTGACGTATGCCTCCGCCGCCTGCGGGGTATGGTCGCCGGGGTGACTTCCTGGATCGATCACGCCATTTGGTGGCACGTCTACCCGCTCGGCTTCGGGCGCCTCGACAAGATCGCGGGCTGGCTCGACTACGCGGTCGAGCTGGGTGCGAACGGGCTGCAGCTCGGGCCGATCTTCGCGTCCGAGACGCACGGCTACGACACGGTCGACCATTTCCGCATCGACCCGCGGCTCGGGGACGAGGCCGATTTCGACGCCTTGATCGCGGCGGCGCGGCAACGCGGCGTACGGGTGCTGCTCGATGGCGTCTTCAACCACGTGGGGCGCGGCTTCCGCGCGCCGGCGCACTGGTTCACCGGCGGCGACTTCGAGGGCCACGGCGACCTGCGCGAACTCGACCACACGCAGCCTGCGGTGCTCGACCACGTCGTCCGGGTGATGGATCACTGGCTGACGCGCGGGGCCGACGGGTGGCGCCTCGACGCGGCGTACGCGGTCGATCCGGCGTTCTGGAAGGCTGCGCTCGGCCGGGTACGCCCGAAACACCCGGACGCGTGGTTCGTGGGCGAGGTCATCCACGGCGACTATTCCGCGATCCTGCGCGATTCCGGCCTCGACTCGATCACCCAGTACGAGTTGTGGAAGGCCATCTGGAGCAGCCTCAACGACGGCAACTTCTTCGAGCTGGCCCACGCGCTGGAACGGCACGCGGCGCTGCTGCCGGCCGGGCTGCCGATGACGTTCCTGGGCAACCACGACGTCACCCGGATCGCCAGCAAGCTCAACGACCCGCGCCACCTCGGTCACGCGATCGCCCTCCTGTGCACGGTGGCGGGCGTGCCGAGCATCTACTACGGCGACGAGCAGGCGTTCCGCGGCATCAAGGAGGAACGCGCGGGCGGCGACGACGAGATCCGGCCCGCGTTCCCCGACACGCCCGGCGAGCTGTCGCCGCTCGGGTGGCCCACCTATCGCCTGCACGAGACGCTGATCGGGGTGCGACGGCGCAACCCCGGGCTCACGTACGGCGTGACGACCGCGACGCATCTGACGAACACCGCAGTCGCGTTGCGAACGGGTTCGCTCACTCTGCTGCTCAATGTGAGCGACGACGAGTACCGATTCCCCGACATCGCGCCGGCAGCACAGGTGCTCGAATCGTCCGCGCCCGGCGGCGACCCCGCGCTCGTCGCCGCGCACGGGTGGTCGCTGCTCACCTGGTGAACGGCAGGGGTGCCGGCACGTCCGGCGTCCGCAACCTGGCCCCTTCGACGCGGCCCGCCGGGGAGCCGAGCTGCTCCCGTACGACGGTCCGGCCGCGGTCGTGCCGGTCGGCCTGGCCGGCGACGGGCCCGACCTGCGCGGCGGCGGTCATCGACGCCCAAACCTGATCGCATCGTGAAGCCGGGCGGCGAATGCGCGGTGACGAGGTCAAGCACTGGCAGCGGCTGGTGTCCGGCTTCCCGCCGCGCGGCCCCTCTTGAAACTCATCGGCGACTGGCCCACCTCGCGCTTGAAGGCCGTGCTGAACGCGGCCTCGGAGGCGTATCCCAGCTCGGCCGCCAGCGCGGCGATGCGCACGTCGGTGTCGCGCAGCGCCCGCTGGGCCAGCAGCATGCGCCACCGGGTCAGATAGGTCAGCGGGGGAACTCCCGCGGCCGCCCGGAAACGCTCGGCGAACGTGGTGCGCGACATGGCCGCCGCCCGCGCCAGCTCGGGCAGGCCCCAGGCGCGCCCGGGGTGGTCGTGCATGAGGTCGAGGGCGGGCCGCAGCCGTTCGTCGCGCAGCGTGGCCAGCCAGCCCGGCGGGTGCTCCTGGTCGCGCAGGAACGCGCGCAGCACCTCGAGCAGCAGCAGTTGCCCGTGCTGGCGGATCGCGAACGCGGCCCCCGGCCGGTCGCCGGTCATCTCGTCCACGATGCGGTGCACACAGCCGCGCAGCGAGGACGTGCCCGGTGCGCCGGCCCGGACCACAGCCACCGGCGGCAGCGCGTCCAGCAGCAGCGCGCGCCCGGCCGGGGTGACCTGAATCTGACCGGCCACCACGACGTCGTCGCGCTCACGATCGACGGCGAACCGGAAATGCTCGGCCGGCACCACCTCACGCGGCGGCTCCGCGCCGGCGCCGCTCGCTGCGGTGCTTCTGTCTGTGGCGTTCTTGTCTGCGGTGCCGCCCTCTTCAGTCCTGCTCCCTGGGGTGGCGTCGTCTGTTGTGCCGCCGTCCAGGCGCAGCCACTGCCGGTCGCTGAGGATCGCGACGTCGCCGGCCTCCAGCATCAGCGGCGCGTCCAGCCCGTCGGTGCTCAGGCACACCCGCCCGTACGGCACGGCGAGGAACTTCAGCGGCAGGTGCACCTCACCCCGCGCGAACCAGCGGCCGCTCGCCGCGAAGCCGCCGGACAGCACCCCGCTCACCTCGACGAGGTCGAACACCTCGGACAACCGATCCGCGCCCATCGTCGTACTCTCGCAAAAGAAATACGAACCGACAACCATTCACCGTACGGGCAGGGGCGCGCACGCTGGAGGCATGAAACAACACCCCCTCGGCACGGGCTTCACCGCCGCCGCGACCGCCGACGACGTGCTGGCCGGCCGCGACCTGAACGGCTTCCACGCGATCGTCACCGGCGGCCACTCCGGGATCGGCCTCGAAACCACGCGCGCGCTCAGCCGGGCCGGCGCCGCGGTCACCGTCGTCGCCCGGAACCCCGGCCGGGCCGCGGCCGCCGTCGACGGGCTGGCGCGCGTCACCGTCGACCGGCTGGACCTGCTCGACCCGGCCTCGATCGACTCCTTCGCCGCCCGCTACCTTGCCTCCGGCCGCCCGCTCCACGCCCTGATCAACAACGCCGGGCTGCCCGCGCCCCGCACCCTGATGCGCGACGCACGCGGCTACGAGGCGCAGTTCGCCACGAACCACCTGGGCCACTTCCAGCTGACCCTGCGCCTGCACCCCGCGCTGCGCGCCACCCCCGGCGCCCGCGTGGTCAACGTGACCTCGGGCGCGCAGCGCTTCTCCGACGTGCTCTGGGACGATCCCACGTTCCAGCACACCCCGTACGACCCCATGCTCGCCTACGCCCAGTCCAAGACCGCCAATGTGCTGCACGCGGTGGAACTCGACCGCCGCTGGTCCGCCGGCGACGTCCACGGCTACGCCGTCCACCCCGGCGTGGTCGTCGGCACCGGCCTCAACGGCGCGGGCGGTCGCGAACAGCTGCGCTCGATGGGCCTGATCGACGAACACGACAACCCGATCATCGACCCCTCTCACGGCAAGAAGACTCCGCAACAGGGCGCCAGCACGTCGGTCTTCGCCGCCACCAGCCCACTGCTGTCCGACATCGGCGGTGTGTACTTGAAGGACAACGACATCTCCGTCCTGGACGACCGTCCCCGCCCGATGTCCGCGATCGAACCACCGGCCGAGGTCGTCTCCCACTCCATCGACCCCAAGTCGGCCGAGCGCTTGTGGGAGCTGAGCGAAGCTGTGCTCACCGTCCCCAGCTGAGACCGTCCCGCCTGGGCCTGAAGCCGTCACCGCCCGGCCCGCCCCGCCTGGCCTCCGGAACCGTCACCGTCCGTCCGGTCCCGTCTGGCCCCACGGGAGCCGTCCCGTTCCGCCTGGCCTCACGGGAGCCGGCCCGTCCCGTCTGGCCTCACGGGAGCCGGCCCGTTCCGCCTGGCCTCCCGGAGCCGTCACCGTGCGGCCCGTTGAGCCCGTCCGGGCGGGGTCGTCATCGTCCCGTCCTGGCCCGTCATCGGTATCCGGTGGTGTCGGGTGGGTGGCCCGGCGCCATCACCTCCGTGAAGTAGCGCGGGAAGTCGGGGCGGCTGCCGTCGAGGTCGGTCAGGTCGTATTCCGTGGCCAGGTCGATGGCGGCCAAGGTCTGGCCGGTGAAGCGGGCCCGGCTGGGGTCGGCGGCCAGCGCGGCCACGCCTCGGCCGACGAAGTGCGGCGACTCGGTGATGCCGAAGTGCTCCGCGTCCGCGGACTGCCAGGTCTGCTCGGTGACACCGTATTTGTCGAGCATGCGCTCCGACCGCAGCCAGCCCGGCGTGACTGCGACGGCGGTGCCCCCGTGTGACCGCACCTCGGCCGACTGGGCCTGGGCCAGGCGGATCACCGAGACTTTGACCAGGTCGTAGTAGATCGATTCGCGATAGTCGCCATAGACGGCCTTGCCGTCGGTCATCTCGACGACCAGCCCGCCGGCGCGCCGGATCAGCAGCGGCAACGCGTAGTGACTGGTGATCAGGTGGGTGTCGACGCCCTGGTGCAGCATGCGCAGGCCACGCTCGACCGAGTGCTCCCAGACGGGCTTGCCCCACTCGGTGAACATGTCACCGCCCCAGACGTTGTTGACCAGCACGTCGAGCCGGCCCTGCTCGGCCTCGATGCGGCCGGCGAGCGCCGCGACCTCGGCCGGGACGCTGTGGTCGACCCGGACGGCGATGCCGGAGCCACCGGCCGCCTCGACGGCCTCAGCGGTCTCCTCAATGGTCTCCGGCCGGTCCAACTCGGAGCGGCCCGAGAGACGGCTGGACCGGCCCGTGACGTAAACGGTGGCGCCGCGTGCCCCCAGCTCTATGGCGATGGCCCGGCCCGAAGCTCGAGTCGCCCCGGCCACGAGGGCGACGCTTCCCTTCATCGATGCGGTCATGCCGGAGATAGTGGCACCGCGGTCCGACGAGAACACGGCCCGAGGGTGGTCATGACAGGACCTGGCTCGCCCCTTGGGCGCGTGACAAATTCGGAGTCGGCAGGGAGCTGGTCCGAGATCAGGCGGGGTTGTCCGGCGGGGCGGGCAGCAGCGTCGCGACGAGGTCGGAGAGGGCGTCCGCGATCTGTTCCTCGCTCGCGGTGGCCAGGGGCGGCACGGCGATCGAGGCCCGCAGCAGTGCGGTGCCGAGCACGGCGCCGAGCAGGATCTGGGCGCGCAGGACAGTGGCGTCGTCGGGACGGGCCGCCGAGTCCACGTCGGCCGCCGGGTCGGGCGGGGCTGCTGGGGCCGGGGTGGTGGTGGCGGCGGCCAGGCGGCGGCTGATCGAGTGCAGGAGAGTGCGGCGCATCTCGTCCGTGCGTTCGTCGCCGGAGGAGCGGATCAGCAGGAGCAGCGCTTCGTGCACGCGGGGGTCGTCGGCCGATCCGACGATGCGGTGCGCCATCGTGGCGGCGATGTCGGTGGGGGAGGAGCGGTCGGCGTCCTGCTTCAGGTCGGTCACCGCGCTGGTCAGGCACGCCTCGAACAGGCCCTCTTTCGACGCGAAGTAGCGGTTGATCAGGGCGACGTTGACCCCGGCGCCGTCGGCGATGTCGCGAACCGTCGTGGTGGCGAAGCCGTGCCGGGCGAAGTGGTGGCGGGCCGTGTCCAGCAGCAGCCGGCGGGTCTGGGCGGCGTCGCGCCGCCGCGCGGGGCCGGGAGTGGCTGCCACCGGTGGGTCCTTTCGGCGTGCGGAGCTGGAGAGGCTGGGAGGCGCCGGGGGTGAGGTGTTGCGGGGCAGGGAAGCGCTGCGGGCGCCGGGTTGTGGGGCGTTGCGGGGCAGGGAAGCGCTGGGGGCGCCGGGTTGTGAGGCGTTGCGGGACGTGGAAGCGCTGGGGGAGAGGGCTGATTGGAGCGCTGTCGAAGTAGGCGTTGCGGAGGGAGCGTAGCGCGGGCGCAACGTCATGTAAACAGGCATTGACTTGGGCGGGGTGTGACGTAAGCAATCGTTGACTTAAGGGCCGGGGCCCGGATCTAATGAGCATGTAAGCAAGCATTTACTTCCAGTCTCGGGGACGTCATGACCCACACCATCGAAGAGCGCGGCCCCGCCGCCTCTGTCCCGGCCGAGGGCAAACGCCCCGGTGGCGGCCTGCTCGTGCTCTATCTGGCCCTGGGCGGCCTCGCCTTCGCGGTGCTGCAGTCGCTGGTCTCGCCGGCCCTGGCCACCATCGGGCGCGACCTGCAGGTGTCGACCGCGGACGTCAGCTGGATCGTCACCGCCTACCTGCTGTCGGCCTCGGTGCTCACGCCGATCCTGGGCCGCCTGGGCGACATGGCCGGCAAGCGCAAGGTCCTCATCGTCGTGCTGGCCATCCTGGCCGCCGGCACCGTCGTGGCCGCGCTGGCCCCCAACCTGGCCGTGCTGATCGTCGGCCGGGTGCTGCAGGGCGCGGCGGGTGCGATCCTGCCGTTGTCGATCGGCATCGTGCGGGACGAGCTGCCCCGCGAGCGCGTCGCCACCACTGTCGGGCTGATCTCGGCCATCTTCGGCATCGGGGCCGGTATCGGCATCGTCGCGGCCGGTCCGATCGTCGAGCACCTGTCGTGGCACTGGCTGTTCTGGCTGCCCCTGGCGCTCGTCGTGATCGCCCTGATGGGTGCGATCTTCGGCATGAAGGAGTCCCCGGTCCGCACGCCGGGCAAGCTCGACGTCGTCGGCGCCACCATCCTGTCGGTCTCGCTGGTCGGGCTGCTGCTGGCGATCAGCAAGGGCCAGGCCTGGGGCTGGGGCGACGCCAAGACCGTCGGCCTGCTCGCGCTCGGCGTGGTCGGCCTGATCGTGTTCGTCCTGGTCGAGCTCAAGGTCCGCGAGCCGCTGATCGACATGCGTTTGATGAAGGTGCGCGGCGTGTGGGCCACCGACCTGGTGGCGCTCATCCTGGGCTTCGCCATGTTCGGCACGTTCCTGCTCGTGCCCACGCTGATCCAGCTGCCCGCGGCTACCGGTTACGGGTTCGGCAAGTCGGTTTCCCAGGCCGGGCTGTTCCTGCTGCCCACCGTGGTCATGATGGTGCTGTTCGGCCCGCTGGCCGGCATCCTGAACCGCAAGTTCGGCCCCAAGCTGCCCATGTTCCTGGGTGCCGTGTTCGTGGTCGCCGCCTTCACGCTGCCGGCCGTCGCGCACGGCGAGATCTGGCAGGTGCTGCTGTCCGGCATCCTGACCGGCGCGGGCATCGGGTTCGCCTTCGCGGCCATGTCCAACGCGATCATCGAGGCCGTCCCGGCGACCCAGACCGGCGAGGCCACGAGCGTCAACACCATTGCCCGTACGATCGGCAGCAGCATCGGCACCGCGGTGGTGGCCGCCGTGATCACCTCGAAGACCACGGCCCAGGGCCTGCCCACCGACGACGCGTTCACGACCGGTTTCTGGGTCTGTGCCGGTGTCGCCGTGCTGGCCATCGGGGCCGCGCTGGCCCTGCCTTCGGCGCACCGCCGCCACGAGGAGGCCGTCGCCCAGGGCGTCGACGACCTGCCGCCCGAGCCCGCCGAGCTGCACCTTCCGAACTCGCACAGCCGCGGCTGACAGCCTGGACAGCAACCCGCCGCACGATCATTCCACTGGTCGCGAGGCGGGTTGCTGTTCGGCGGGCGGCGGGAGGCTCCTGACAGCGCGGAGGCGCGAGAGGTGGTGCGGGAGGCGGCTGACGGCGTGGAGGGCGCGGGAGGTGGTAAGGGAGGCGGCTGACGGCGTGAGGGATGGTGCGGGAGGCCGCTGGCAGCACGGAGGCGAAAGGCGGCTGGCACCGCGGAGGCGAGAGGTGGTGCGGGAGGCGGCTAGCACCGCGGAAGCGTGAGGGGTAGTGCGGAAGGGTGGCCTGACAGCGCGGAAAGCCGCGGAACGGCGGGACGGGGCCGGGCGGGGCCGCGGGTCACCGCAGGGACGGGGAGTGGGTGGTCTCGTCGGTGGCGGCCCACGACGCCAGCAACGCCAGATTGTGGGCGGTCGGGGAGGCGGGTTCGGCCGAGAAGATGGTCAGGGTCAGCTCCGGCTCGGCCCGCAGGTCCATGCTTTCGTACGCCAGCTCCAGATCGCCCACCACGTGATGGCGGAAGTACTTGACCCCGGTGCCGTGGATGCGCACGTTGTGGGCGCCCCACCGGCGGCGGAAGTCGTCGCTCCGGGTGGAGAGTTCGCCGACCAGGTCGTGCAGGGCCTTGTTGTGCGGGTCTTTGCCGGCCGCGGTGCGCAGGTTGGCCACGAGCATGTCGGCGGCCAGGTCCCAGTCGGGGTAGAAGCGGTGGGCCGCGCTGTCCAGGAACGTGAACCGGCCCAGATTGGGGGAGCCCGCGTAGACGTCGGCGTACATGGCCCGCCCGAGCAGGTTCGCCGCCACCAGGTCCTGCTGCAGGTTGACCACGATGGCGGGGCTGGTGATCGCGTCGAGCGACCATTGCAGGCTGGGCCGCACCCCGGCGGGTTTGGGCCGGCGGGCCGGCCGGAGCAGCGCGCTGCTGCCGTTGGCGGCCTGCGCCAGCCGTACGAGATGGGCTCGCTCGGCCTCGTCGAGCTGCAACGCCCGCGCGATCGCGTCGAGCACCCCGGCCGACACCCCGGCCAGCGCGCCGCGTTCCAGCTTGGCGTAGTACTCCACGCTCATCCCGGCCAGCGCCGCCACCTCGCTGCGCCGCAGCCCGGGCACCCGCCGGGTCCCGGCCGTCGGCAGCCCGGCCCGCTCCGGCGTGATCTTCGCGCGGCGGGTGGTCAGGAAGTCGCGCACCTCGGCTCGGTTGTTCACTTCTCCGACGTTACGTCGCGTCACCCCGGGGTGGGATGTACTGCTGGTACACCTTTTGCCGGGGACTTCCTCGGGCCGGAGGGAAAGGAGTGTGCTGTGGTCATGGAACTTGTCACGCCGCCGGCGACCAGTGAGGGTCGCCCTGATCGGTGTCCCCGACGGCACGAGTGCGAGGAACACTGGCACGGCGCCGCGCCTGACCGTTTCATGGAGCACTCGGCCCTGTGGGAGGGACCCGGCGACGGCCCGCCCGAGACCGCCTGGCTCGAACCCGTGGCCGACGAGACGTACCGAGCACGCTGAGCCAACGAAGAGAGACACACATGCTTACCGTCAACGCCATTGCCGCGCCCTCGGCCACCGAGCCGCTGGTGCGCACCACGATCGAGCGCCGCGACCTGGGGCCGCGGGACGTGCTCATCGCCATCCGGTACGCCGGCATCTGCCATTCCGACATTCACACCGTGCGCGGCGAGTGGGGTGAGGTGGCGTACCCGCTGACCGTCGGTCACGAGATCGTGGGCGAGGTCGCCGAAGTCGGAACCGAGGTCAGCAAGCATGCCGTGGGTGACCGGGTCGGGGTCGGCTGCATGGTCAACTCGTGCCGGGAGTGCGACAACTGCCGCGCCGGGCAGGAGCAGTACTGCCTCAACGGCAACACCGGCACCTACGCCGCCGTCGACCGGGACGGCACGATCACCCAGGGCGGCTATTCGACGCACGTCGTCGTCGACGAGGATTTCGTCCTGCGCGTTCCCGAGACCATCCCGTACGAGGCAGCCGCACCCCTGCTGTGTGCCGGCATCACCACCTATTCGCCGCTCGCCCACTGGAAGGCCGGGCCGGGCACCAGGGTCGCGGTCGTCGGCATGGGCGGCCTCGGGCACATGGCCGTCAAGATCGCGGCGGCCCTGGGGGCCGACGTGACTGTGCTGTCGCAGACGCTGGGCAAGAAGGACGACGGCCTCACCTTCGGCGCCGCCAGTTACTACGCGACCAGCGACCCGGCCACCTTCGAGGCGCTCCGGAACAGCTTCGACCTGATCGTCAACACGGTCAGCGCGCCGATCGACATGGCCGCCTACCTGGGCCTGCTGCGTCTCGACGGCACCCTGGTCAGCGTGGGCGCCCCGCCCGAGCCGCTCGCCGTGCCGGTGTTCGCGCTGTTCGGCAACCGCCGTACGTTCGCCGGGTCCAGCATCGGCGGCATCGGCGAGACGCAGGAGATGCTCGACTTCTGCGCCGAGCGCGGCATCGCCCCGCAGGTCGAGGTGATCGGGGCCGACCAGGTCAACGACGCCTACGAGCGCGTGCTCACGTCGGACGTGCGCTACCGCTTCGTCATCGACGTCGAGACGCTCAAGTCATGACCACCCTCGCCGTCGTCGGGGCCGGGCCGGGGCTCGGAGCGGCAGTCGCGCGCCGGTTCGGCGCCGCGGGTTTCGAGGTCGCGCTCATCTCGCGCAACCCCGGCAAGCTCGGCGGGCGGGGCTACCCGGCCGACGTACGGGATCCCGAGGCGCTCCACGCAGCCCTGACGCAGGCGGCCGACGAGCTCGGGCCGATCGAGGTGCTGCAGTACAGCCCGATCCCGCACCGCGACTTCCTCAAGCCGGTTGCGGACACGACCCCGCAGGACGTGGTCGCGGCCGTGGAGTTCTCGGTGCTGGGCCCCATGACGGCCGTCAACGCGGTGCTGCCGGGCATGCGGCAGCTGGGCCGCGGCGCGATCCTGTTCGTCAACGGCGGCAGCGGCGCCCGGCCCGACCCGAAGGTCGCGGGCACCTCGATCGCCTTCGCGGGCGAGGGGGCGTACGGGAAAATGCTGCACGAGACGCTGGGGCCCGAAGGCATCCGGGTCGCGCAGCTGATCATCCCGGGCGCGATCAGGCCGGCGGACACGGACGGGCTGGCCGAGCAGCTGTGGCGGCTGCACGCGACCGATGGCGAGTTCCGCACCTGGTCAGATGGGAGCGCCGCCTAGCTGGTCGAAGATCTGCTTGATGATCGCCCGGATGTGCTCCTCGTCCGACTTGCCGCGTTGCGAGGGCAGGGGAGTGGGGCAGTCCGGGCGGTCGGCGATGCAGTACACCCAGCGCCGCTCGTCCTGGTCGAGCTTGGCCGGCCGGCCGCCCGTGCGGCAGTCCGAGGGCAGCGTGCTGTAGATCCGGTCGACCGCGCACAGCGGTTTCCGGCCGACCAGCACGAAGAACACCTGCACGCCGGCGTCGCGGTAGCTGCGGATCCGCTCGGTGTCGCGCTGCTGCTCGCGGGAGCTGCCCGCCCCGGCCTGCTCGCCGTCGGTGAACACGATGACGGCCTGCTTGCGCGGGTTGTCGGCGTTGGCCCCGACCTGATCCCGTACGAGGTCGGCGGTCTCCCGCACGGCCTCGACCACGGGACTGCTGCCGCCGCGGTTGGGCACATTGGGCACGGTTATCTGCGTGGGGTCGGCGAAACCGCCGGACAACGGCTCGTAGACCGCGCCCGCCGCGCCCGGGAACCCGTAGAACGCCACCCGGTCGGTCGCCGACAGGCTGCGCAGGGCGGTCGTCATCGCCTCGGCCAGCTGCCGCTTGTACGGTTCCGTGGAGCCCGACTGGTCGAGCGTGATGGCCAGACTGATCCGTTTGCGCAGCGTCTCCCGCCAGCGTTCCAGGATGGCCTCGACGACCGCGCCGTCGCGCCGGGTCAGACCGTGGTCTTCGGTGGACTCGAAACCGGCCTGGTCCAGCCGGTCCTGCCACGTTCTGGTCATCAGCGTCCGATGGAACGCGTCGGCCAGGGCGGCCTTGTTCTTGTCGAGCTTGGGCCGCTTGAGATACGGGTGGTCGAGCGTCGGGTCGGGCCCGGCCAGCTCGACCCCGCGGTAGTGCTGGGCGAAGCCGGGGAAGCCCTCGTAGACGGCCTCCTCGACGATCATGGCGTTGGGCAGGGCGGCGGTGTCGATCGGGGGCTTGAACGAGGACAGGAACTCCACGATCTCGCCCGGGTACGTGGCGACCGATCGTTCCAGCGGCGCGGCGTAGGTGTCGAGCTTGCCCGCCCGGACGTCGTCGGCCGAGATGCCGCTGTCGCCGCCCGCGGCCGCCTCGAACGCCAGGATCGTGGCCATCGCGCCCGACGTCGAGTTGAGCGCGTTCTCCTTGACCAGGTCGAGCCGGCCGGCCGCGGCCTGGGTGGCCAGATCGCGCCACGCGACCGAGCCCGAGCCGCTGAGCGCGGAGGCCAGCGGGGTGCCGAACTTGACGTACAGCCGCATCTTGCTGGTCGTGAACGAGCCGAGGCTGTCGTCGTAGCGGTCGCCCCGCTCCAGCAGCGCGTTCCAGAACGAGTGGGTGGGCAGCCAGACGTCCGGCAGGTCGGCGCCGCCCGCGGCCGGCGAGGTCGCGATCCGCTGCTGCGCGAATCCTGAGCTCAGAGCCACGACGGAGATGCAGCCGTACTGCTGGGCCGCCTCCTGCAGCCGGCCCAGCCCGGCCGAGGTGTCGGCGCGGGCCAGGCCGGGCTCGGTCGACGACCAGACGGTGAGCTCGGTGCCGTGACACTTGTTCGTGGCGGGCAGGAAGTAATGCCCCAGGACGATGGCGACCCCGACGCCCAGCACGAAGCTGAGGATGCTCGCGAGCAGGCGGTTGCCCCGGTTGGCGTCCATGCTCACCGCAGGATCCAGCGGCAGCCGACCCGGAAGGCGTAGCCGGCCACGCCGCTCAGCGCGGACAGCAAAGCGATCAGCAGAGCGGTGCCCCAGCCGGTCACGTCGGGGGTCCTGATCGCGAAGTAGATCGATGCCGTCAACGCCACCGCGCCGCCGATCAGGAAGGCCTGCGGGTCGAGCAGATAGGTCCGGCGGCGCGCGGGGAACTTCGCCCGCCGGGACTCGTGGACGGCGGCGACGAGCTCCCGCACGAACTCGACGCGGGAGTCCGGCAGGGGGTCCGGGTTCTTGTCGTCCACCCGGGCTCGTAACTGCGCCCACTCCGTCGCCTGCGATTCCGGATCGGACGTCTGCGCGCCGGAGGTCTGGTAGGAGGAGTCCGGCCCGAGCAGCCACAGGCGACGCCGCCCGCCCGGAGCCGGCTTGACGCTGTCGAACTCCGACACGGCGGCGGCGGAATACCGGAGGCCGTACAGACCGATGACCAGATCCGGCTTCGGGCCGGTGCTGCCGACCACCTCGACGGCGTTCTCCCCGGCGAGCCAGTCGTTCGCCGCCGCGCGATAGCCCTCCAGGTCAGGCCCGGTCTGCCCGAGAAAGATCAGCACTTTCTCGTCATCCGGCTTCCTGAAGTACCGGTGGATCGCCGCGCCCGCCGCCGACAGGACGGCGATAACCATCGATCCGATCCACGGCCCGAACGGGTCCAGGAAACTCGACCACACGCACGTGCCCCCTCCACGAATGCGTAGAGGTCAATCTTAGGGCGCGTCCGCTACCGCACGTGCACCGCCACGTGCGACGGGTGATCGGCGTCGTGCAGCACCTCGAAGTCGCAGCTCACGCCCTCGGTCGCGATCCCGAACGGCTCGGGCGTGCCCATGTTGCGCGCGTACCGCGGAAACGCCCCACCACTGACCTGCACCCGCAGCCGGTGCCCGGCCCGGAACCGGTAGGCGGTCGGGAACAGTTCGACGTGGACCGCCCGCACCCCGTCCGGCCCTGGCTCGTCCGCGGAAAGGCGCGGGTCGAGCCGCTGAATGCCGTCGACGACGTTGCGCGACACACCCTTGGTGTCCACATCGCACAGCCGGACGAACACATCCGCGTACGGGAGGGAAGTGCGCACGTGGACGGTCGCGCGGACCGGACCGACGACGTCGAGGTCGCCGCCCAGTGCGGGTCCGGTGAAGACGAGCACGTCGTCCCGCTTCTCGACGCTCGCGTTGTCGGCCTGTTTGCCGGGCGGCGCCAGCAGCGGACCCCCGACAGTCGGGGTCGGATCGGCCGGGTCGTAAGTGAACCGGCTGGGCTCGGCCGACTCCTCGGGCCGGGTCACGAGCCGGCCGCCCCGCCCGAGATGCAGAAGCGTTTCCCGTACGTCCTCCGGCGGCCAGTTGTCGAACTCGAGCCAGCGACTGGCCTGTTGCAGGTGGACCCGTACGGGCTTGCCGGTCGGCGCCGGACCGCCGTTGAGGTGATGCTCCAGCCACACCGCGTCGGTCTGCGCGACCGTCCGCAGCTCACCCGGCTCGCCGTGGATCCACGGCCCGACCACCAGCCGCGCCTCGACCCCGGCGGCCCGCAGCGCCGTGTAGTCGGCCAGGTTGCCCGCCAGGAACAAGTCCCACCAGCCGGTGACTGTGCTGACCGGCGGCATCCGGCCGTAGTCGGCGTCGTGGTCGGCCTGCGACCAGAACGTGTCGCCCGGCTCGGCGTGCGCCACGAAGTCCCGCCAGAAGGGCACGGGCGCGCCCGCCACCTGGACGTCGACGGCCTGCAGGGGCAGCCGTCCGAGCGCGCGGTTGACCCGGGCCCGGTCGCGCGGGTCGGGCAGGCTGCTGAGCAGGCCCGGGCGCTCCTGCCGGCCGATCGTGGCCGACCAGCTCAGCGCGGTGTGGATCTGCGGGACGCCGTGCTCGTAGAACAGCCGGTCGGTCATGTTGGCCGACGTGATGTGCGGCATCACGCAGGTCAGGGGAGGTTCCGCGTACGGCGCCACGGCCCACTGGGTGTGCCCGAAGTAGCTGCCGCCGGCCATGGCGATCCGGCCGTCGCACCACGGCTGCTTGCGCAGCCACTCGATCGTGGCCAGGCCGTCGTCGCGCTCGCTGGTGAACGGGCGGAACTGCCCGCCGGAGCCGAACGTGCCCCGGGTGGCCTGCATGAACACCTGGAAGCCGCGCCGGGCCAGGGGCGCCGCGAACAGCTGCCCGAAGGCGCCGGCCCGCCCGTACGGCACCCGGACGAGCACCACGGGCAACGGCTCGTCGTGACCGCTGGGGCGGTAGTGGTTGGCCAGCAGCGTCACGCCGTCGGGCATCGGCACCGCGACGTCCTTGCGTACCTCGTACGGGACCGCCTTGGTGGGCAGCCCGAGGGCCTTGTCCGCGATCAGTCCGGCCAGCCGCGTGAATCTCGCCATGCCCCGAACCTAACGCGTTGATCAGAAGCACGCAGACCGAGGTGGCCGGGCGCTCCGCGCTCCGCAGCTTGTCCGTCGGCTCCGGTGAGCGGCAGGATCGGTCGCGGGAGCAACGGTGCGAGACCTGGCGGAATCCCGGCGACAGGAGCAACTGATGCACGACACCGCACGCACGATCGAGGCCCGCGTCGAGCGTTTCGTCCGGGAGCACCTGCGACCCGCGCTGGAACGGCGGAGCGTGCCGCTCGACGTGGTGGCGTGGGACGTGCCGGGCGAGCCGGTGCCGTTCGCCGAGGCGGTGAAACAGCAGTTCACGCCGATCAAGCCCGGGGTCGCGTGGGGCAAACCGTGGGGCACGATGTGGCTGCACGTCACCGGGGAGGTCCCGGACGGCTGGGGCGGGCCTGACGTCGTCCGGGAAATGGTGGTCGACCTCGGGTTCTCGGCGGCGCAGGCCGGGTTCCAGGCCGAAGGGCTCGTCTATCGGCCCGACGGCGAGATCGTCAAAGGCCTGGAGCCGCTCAACAACGCCGTCGCCGCCGGGGACGGGCCGATCGAGTTCTTCGTCGAGGCCGCGTCCAACCCGGACGTGAGCCGGGCCGTGCCCACGCCGATGGGGGACAAGGCCACCGCGGGCGAGGAGCCGATCTACACGCTGCGCCGGATCGACCTGGTCGAGCGCGATCGGAACGTGTACCACCTGCTGCAGGACATCGGGACGCTGACCGGGCTGATGCGCGAGCTCGACCCGGCGCTGCCCCGCCGCGCGCAGATCCTGCGGGCGCTGGAGCGGATGTGCGACGTGATCGACCCCGACCGGGTGGCCGGGACCGCGGCCGACGGGCGGGCCGAGCTGGCCGAGGTGCTGGCCTCGCCCGCCTACGCGAGCGCGCACCGGATCGTCGCGGTCGGGCACGCGCACATCGACTCGGCCTGGCTCTGGCCCGTACGCGAGACGATCCGCAAGTGCGCCCGGACGTTCTCCAACGTGCTGGCCCTGATGGACGAGTACCCCGATTTCGTGTTCGCGTGTTCCAGCGCCCAGCAGTACGCGTGGATGAAGGAGCACTACCCGGCCCTGTTCGAGCGGATCCGCGCCCGCGTCGCCGAGGGCCGGTTCGTGCCGGTGGGCGGCATGTGGGTCGAGTCCGACACCAACATGCCCGGCGGCGAGGCCCTGGCCCGGCAGTTCATCCACGGCAAGGGCTTCTTCCGGCGCGAGTTCGGCGTCGAACCCGACGAGGTGTGGCTGCCCGACTCGTTCGGCTACTCGGCCGCGCTGCCGCAGATCGCGCGCGCGGCCGGCACCCACTCGTTCCTCACCCAGAAGATCTCGTGGAGCGAGACCAACAAGATGCCGCACCACACGTTCTGGTGGGAGGGCATCGACGGCAGCCGCGTGTTCACGCACTTCCCGCCGGTCGACACGTACAACTCCGACCTGTCCGGCGGTGACCTGGCCCGGGCCCAGCGGCAGTACGCGGAGAACGGGCTGAGCGACGTCTCGCTGGTGCCGTTCGGGTTCGGCGACGGCGGCGGCGGCCCCACCCGCGAGATGCTGGAGGCGGCCGCCCGCACCCGGGACCTGGAAGGCTCGCCCAGGGTCGAGCTGGGTACGCCGCGGGAGTTCTTCGCCGACGCGCTGGCCGGGCACCCCGCGCCGGCCACGTGGTCCGGCGAGATGTATCTGGAGCTGCACCGGGGCACGTACACGACGCAGGCCAGGACCAAGCAGGGCAACCGGCGCAGCGAGCACCTGCTGCGCGAGGCCGAGCTGTGGTGGTCGGCGGTGGCCTGGCGCGGGCTGGGTGAATATCCGTACGAGGAATTGGACGCGGCCTGGCGCACGGTGCTGCTGCAGCAGTTCCACGACATCCTGCCCGGCTCGTCGATCGCCTGGGTGCATCAGGAGGCCGAACGCAACTACGCGCTGGCCGGCGTGGCGCTGACCACGCTCATCGACCAGGCGCAGCAGCTGCTGGCCGGCCCGGGAACCGACTCGGTCGTGTTCAACGCGGCCCCGGTCGCGGCGGCCGGAGTGCCGCCGCTCGCGGCCGCGGTGGCCGCCGCGCCCGGCTGGATACCGCCCACGGATGACCGGGTGCTCGACAACGGCCTGGTCCGAGCCGTTCTCGACGATTCCGGGCTGCTGGTGTCGTTCGTCTTCGAAGGGCGAGAGCTGCTGGCCGGACCGGCTGCCCTCCTGCAGGTCTTCCGCGACATCCCCAACCGGTGGGACGCCTGGGACATCGATGCCCACTACCAGCGGCACGTCACCGAGCTGCGCGACGCCGACTCCGTTTCGGTGCGCTCCGGCTCGATCGTGGTCGAGCGCTCCTACCGTGACTCGTCGTTCGTGCAGACGTTCCGCCTGGCCCCGGACGCGACTTGGCTCGACATCGAGACCCGGGTCGACTGGCACGAGTCGCAGAAGCTGCTCAAGCTGGCCTTTCCCCTGGCCGTGCACGCCGACCGGGCCACCTCGGAGATCCAGTTCGGGCACGTCCACCGCCCCACCCACGCCAACACGTCGTGGGACAGCGCCCGCTTCGAGACCGTGGCGCACCGCTGGGTCCACGTCGGTGAACCCGGCTTCGGCGCGGTGGTGGCCAACGACTCCACGTACGGTCACGACATCACCCGCCGCTGGGCCCCCGACGGCTCCGTCTGCACCCAGGTCCGGCAGTCGCTGCTGCGGGCGCCGCGCTATCCCGACCCCCACGCCGACCAGGGCACCCACGTGCTGCGGTCGGCGCTGGGCCCGGCCCCCACGGTCCTCGAGGCGCTCGCTTCGGGCTACCAGGTCAACCTCCCCACCCGTACGGTCACCGGCGGCTCGGCGGTGCCCCCGCTGATCAGCGTGTCCTCGCCCGCGGTGGTGGTGGAGGCGGTGAAGCTGGCCGAGGACCGCTCGGGCGACCTGATCGTGCGCCTCTACGAGGCCCGGGGCGGGCGGGCCACGGCCTCGATCACGGTGTCCGAGCCGTACGGGCAGGCCGCGCGGACGGATCTGCTGGAGCGGCCGCTGGAAACGCTGGAGTCGCTCGACCTCTCGCTCCGCCCGTTCGAGATCGTGACCCTGCGCCTCACCCGGTGAGCGCTACCGCCGGGCCGGGGCCGGGGGAACGTCGGTGAACGCCGGCGGCACCGTCAGCCACGTCGCCCGGTCGAGCGGCCAGAAGACGCCGAAGGCGCGGCCCACGACGGAGCCGGTGGGGATGGTCGCCTCCTGCAGGTCGGGCTTCGCCAGCCAGTGTTCGAGCGAGTCGGCGGACGCCTCGCGATGGTCGCCCATCACCCAGAGCCGACCGCTGGGCACCGTGACGTCGAACGGTCCGCGGGCCGCCTGGTTGCGCACGCCGTCGGCGTCCCGATAGACGTACGGCTCGTCGAGGGCCTGGCCGTTGACCGTGAGGCGTTGCTGCGCGTCGCAGCACTGCACGTGGTCGCCGCCGACCCCGATGACGCGTTTGATGAAATCCTGCTCCGCGTCGCGGCCCCGCCACTGCCGCGGGGCCGCGAAGACGACGATCTCGCCGCGCCGGGGCTCCCGGAAGTCGTAGACGACCTTGTTGACCAGCACCTTGTCGTCGACGTCGAGCGTGTGCTCCATCGAGGGGGAGGGGATGAAGAAGGTCTGCAGCACGAACGTCCGCACGAGGACGGCGACGAGGACCGCCACCCCGAGGAGCACCGGAAGCTCCCGCCGGAAGGAGCTGCGACGTTTTCCGGTCTGCTCTTCGGTCACGCTGCGAGCCTAGCGGGATTCCATTCTGGACGTCAGGCGGCGATCAGCACGACGATCAGGGCCAGGGCGGCGGGGACGGTCTGGACGTACAGGATGCGTTTGCTCGCGGTGGCGGCGCCGTAGAGGCCGGCGACGGCGACGCAGACCAGGAAGAAGATCTTGGCGGAGGTCAGGTCGGCGATCAGGCCCCAGATCAGGCCCGCGGCCAGGAAGCCGTTGTAGAGACCTTGGTTGGCGGCGAGCGTGCGGGTCTGCGCAGCGAATTCCGGCGTGAGGCCGAAGGCGGCCCGGCCGCGCGGGGTGGTCCACAGGAACATCTCGAGCACCAGGATGTAGACGTGGATGAGCGCGACCAGCGCCACCAGGACGTTCGCCACGATCATCATGAGCCGGAGCGTACAGGGGGGTTGACAGTGGCCGTCGTCACAGCGGATAACTAACGTACCAGTTCGTACATTGACGATCGCGGGGAGTCCGGGAATGCGCTGCGGCCTGATCGGTGCGGGAATCGGCACCTCGCTCTCCCCGGCGCTGCACGAGGAGGAGGGTCGCCGTCAGGGGCTCGACCTCACCTACGAGTTGTTCGACACCGCCGACCCGCACGGCCTGAGATCCGTGCTCGACGAAGCCGAGCGGGCCGGGTTCGCCGGGGTCAACATCACCCACCCGTTCAAGCAGCGAGTGATCGAGCTCGTCGACGACCTGTCCCAGCAGGCACGGGCGATCGGCGCGGTCAACACCGTGGTCTTCCGTGGCGGCCGGCGGCAGGGTCACAACACCGACGCGTACGGTTTCGCCGCGGCCTACCAGTCGAAGGTGTCAGGAAATGTCGTGCAGCTGGGTGCGGGCGGAGCCGGCGCCGCTACTGCTCATGTGCTGCGCGGCATGGACGCCATCGAGCATCTCACCGTGGTCGATCCCGACCGGGGCCGCCGAGAGAAGTTGATCAGCCGAGGTCTCAGCGTCGTCGGGCCGGACGACCTGCCGGCCGTGATGAGGACGGCCGACGGCCTGGTCAACGCCACCCCCGTCGGCATGAAAGAACACCCCGGCATGCCGCTGGCCCCCGAGCTGCTCCACCGTGGCCTGTGGGTCGTCGACATCGTCTACATGCCCGTCGTGACGCCGCTGCTGGCGGCGGCCCGCGACCGTGGCCTGCGGGCGACCGGCGGAACGGCGATGTGCGCCTACCAGGCCGCCGCCGCCTTCGAGCTGCTGACCGGGCGCACCCCCGACACCGCGCGCATGCTGCGCCACCTGGATGCCGTCCTGGCCTGCAAGGGAGCCCCCGATGCACCCGTCGCCCCGCATGGAAAAGACCACTGACCTCCCCGAACCCCCCTCCCTGCGCCGCATGGTCGGCCCCGGCGTCGTCGCCGTCGGCATCGGCATGGCCGCCGGCGAGATCATCCTGTGGCCGTACCTGACCGCGATCGGCGGGCTCGGCCTGCTCTGGCTGGCCTTCTGCACCCTGGCCGTCCAGTTCGTGATCAACATGGAGATCGAGCGCTACACGCTGGCCACCGGGCAGACCGTCGTGGCCGGCTTCTCCCGCTGGTGGAAGGGCTGGGGCATCCTGATCTGCCTGGCCGGGGCCTTCCAGTACGTCTGGCCGGGCTGGGCGACCAGCGGCTCGACCGTGCTGACGTACCTGTTCGGCGGGGGCGACCCGGTCTGGATCACGGTGATCGGCCTGGTGCTGGTCGGGGGTCTGCTCTCGGTGTCCAAGGTGATCTACACGACCGTCGAGCGGGTCGAGTGGGTCAAGGTCGGGCTGACCATCTTCTTCCTGGCCGTCGTGGTCGTCTTCGTCATCTCGCTGACCACGTGGGGCGAGGGCGCCCGGGCCACCGTCACCGAGTTCGGGCAGATCCCCGAGGGCGTCACGTTCACGCTGATCCTGAGCGCGATCGGAGCGGCCGGCGCGGGCGGTGTGCACAATCTGGTGCTCAGCAACTGGATCCGCGACAAGCGCTACGGCATGGGCGCGCACGTGCCCCGGCTGATCTCCCCGATCACCGGGCAGGAGGAGGCCGCGGGCACCGACCGCTACACGCCGGCCACCGACGAGGCCAACCTGGCGCGCTGGCGGGTCTGGTGGAAGCGGGCCAACCTCGAGCACCTGATCACGTTCGTGGCCGTCTGCTTCGTGACCATCAGCATCATGTGCCTGCTGGCGTACGAGACGCTGTTCGGCCGCGACGACCTCAAGAACGACACCTCGTTCCTGCGCATCGAGGCCGGCATCCTCTCCGACCAGGTCGGCGGCTGGCTCGAACTGCTGTTCCTGGCGGTCGCCGCGGTGTCGCTGTGGGCGGCCGCGATGGGTCTGCTCGACATCATCGGCCGGGTCGCCTCGGACTTCCTGCGCCGCAACTACCTGCAGGACTCGGCCCGCTGGACCGAACCGCGGATCTACCTGACCGTGGTCTGGATCGAGATCGTGCTGGGCTCGACCATCCTGCTGGCCGGCTTCACCCAGCCGCTGGGGCTGCTGATCGTCTCGACGTGCGCCGCCTCGGTGGTCACCCTGCTCTACTCGGCTCTGCTGGTGCGTCTGAACACTCGCGATCTGCCGCAAGAAGTGCGGATGCGCGGCTGGCGCCTGGGCGGGATGCTCGTGGCCATCGGGTTCTACGGCTTCTTCGCCATCGCGATGGTCGTCACGCAGCTGCAACGGCTGTGACTGTGAGCATCTGCTCCAGGGCGTCCGCGCTCACCGGCCGCCCGAACAGGTAACCCTGAGCAAACCGGTAGCCCGCCTCGTGCAGGCGGGCTGCCTGCTCGGCGGTCTCCACGCCCTCGGCCACGGCGTCGATGCCGAAGTCGTCGGTGAAGACGATCAGGTTGCGCGCCACCGCGTCGGCCGCCCGGCCCGCCCGCGCGCCGCTGACGAACGCCTTGTCCAGCTTGAGCAGGTCGACCGGGCAGTCCAGCAGCAGGCTGAGCGACGAATGCCCGGTGCCGAAGTCGTCCAGCGCGATCCGCAAGCCCAGCGCCTTGAGCCGGTGCAGCTGATCGAAGGCGGTGTCCGCGGCCAGCACGGCGGTCTCGGTCACCTCGAGCACCAGGGTCTCCGGGGCCAGGCCGCTGTCGCGCAGCAGGGACGCCACGAAGTCGACGAAGTGCGGGTCGGCCAGCTGCCGGGCCGAGACGTTGACGCTGATCCGGCCGGGCGCGCGCTCGCCCAGCCGGTCCCGCCAGTCGACAGCCTGCCGTACGGCCTCCCGCAGCACCCACTGCCCGAGCTCGACGATCAGCCCGTTGCCCTCGGCGAGCGGGATGAACGCGTCCGGTCCCAGCAGCCCCTGCTCCGGGTGCCGCCAGCGCAGCAGCACCTCGGCCCCGGCCGGCGCACCCCCGGGCAGCGCCACGATCGGCTGGTACAGGGCGACGAGCTGATTTCCCCGTACGGCGTCCCGCAGCTCCGCGGAGAGCCGCGCGGCCGCGTCGGCGGCCCGGTCCATCTCCGCGTCGAACCAGTGCCAGCGGTGGCCACCCGCGGTCTTGGCGGCGTACATGGCCACGTCGGCGCGCCGCAGGATCTCGGCCGGTTCGTCGCCCGTGCGCGTGGTCGTGACGCCCACGCTGGCCGCGCTGACCACGGTGTGGCCGTCCAGCTCGTACGGCGCGCCCGCCGCCTCGATCAACGCCGCCAGCAGCTCCCCGGCATCGACCGTGTCCGGGATGACCAGGGTGAACTCGTCGCCGCCGAGCCGGGCCACGAAGCCGCGGTCGCCCGCCACCGCGGTCAGCCGCCGCCCGGCGGCCGTGATCAGCTGGTCGCCGACGTGGTGCCCGAGCCGGTCGTTGACCACCTTGAAGTCGTCCAGATCGATCAGTGCCACGTGGTGCCCGGCGGGCCGGGTCCGCAGGTGCTGTTCCAGGTGGGCCCGGTTGGCCAGGCCGGTGAGGCTGTCGTGGTGGGCCTGATGCTGCAACTTGTGCTGGTAGCGGCGCAACTGCTCGACGAGCCGCTGGTTGTCGCGCAGCGCGAGCACCTGCCGCACGACGACCAGCGCGGTCAGCGTCACGGCGGCGATCTGCATGGCGGTCGTCTCGGCCGCGTCGCCGGTGCCGGTCGAGAGCAGCAGCCCGTCGGTCACGGCCACCGCCGCGTACGGGAGCCAGCTGATCTGCCGGGCCGGGCGGCGGGTGGCCGGGGTCCGCACGCCGTTGTGCCACTGGCGGGCGGCGGCCAGGTTGATGGTCAGCGAGGCGATCGGCACGGCCAGCAGGCTGGACGACAGGTAGGGCCGGTCGGCCAGGAACGGCGACAGCCCGCCCACCGCCGCCGCGATCGCGCAGCCGGCGGCCAGCACGTGGATCGCCTGACGGTCGAGCCGGCCCGCCCCCGCGAAGCCGACCTTGACGAACGTGGCCACGCCGAGGAAGGCCGACAACATGATGGCCAGCATCGGGCCCGAGGAGCCGGTCTGCGCGGTCCATTGCTCGTGGTCGCGCAGGGCCAGATGCCAGACCAGCGCGCCCACCGTGACCAGCACCATGCAGGAGTCGAGCCCGAACCGGATCCAGTCGGCCCGGCTGCGCTGCCACGACGGCAGCCGCAGCAGCGCCCACATCACGGTGGCCAGCACGGCCAGATAGAGCGCGACGGTCGCCGGGGAGAGCAGCTGCGAGGGGAGCGGGCCGCCGACCGCGTCGACGGCGTTGCCGACGGTGCCGGCGGTGAAGAGGACGGCGGCGACCGTCAGGTGCCGCCAGAAACGGCGGGTGCCCGCGTCGAGGCGAGGGTCACGGGCCGTACGGACGGTCGCGATCACCGCCAGGGCCGCGCTCACCGGCAGCGGCAGCCAGCCGAGCAGCGGGTGGGCCCACACCAGCGCCAGCCCGGCCAGCATCCATGCCAGGCACAGCGCGACCAGGGCCACGCCTGCGAGTTCGAGCCCGTGCGTGCGCCACCAACGAGGCATCTCTCCGCCAACTCCGTCCTTGTCTCCCGGACCTCATCGGCGTACGGCCGAGCGAGTTGAGAAAGGTCAGAGGGTGACGGCTGCTCAAGGAACGCCGACGGCGTCGCGCAGGTCGGCCAGAGCCGCGCGCATGAGCTCCGGAAAATCCGCGGCCGGGTCGGCGAGCCAGTCGGGGATGGCGACGTTGAACACCATCAGCCCGGCCTGCACGGCGAAGCCGGCCTCGCGGGCCGAGGCGCCCCGGGCGACCAGCGCCGCCACCATCGCCACGGTCAGCTCGTGCGTCTTGATCAGATCGCGCTCGCGCAGCTCGGGTGTCACCGCCAGCACGTCGAGCCTGGTCCGGGCGTCCTCGGGGGAGACCGCCCCGGCCAGGTCGAGCCCGCAGCGGGTCAGGGCCGACACGGCCGCCTCGACGGCTGTCAGCTCGGGGCCGGCGTCCCCCAGATGGGTCAGGACGCTCTGCCGGAACATCGCCGCGTTGGCGAAGAACACCTCGCGCTTGTCGGCGAAGTGGTTGAAGAACGTGCGCTTGGTCAGACCGGCCCGATCGGCGATCTCGCTCACCGTCACGTCGGGGTAGCCGCGCTCGCGAAACAGGTCCATGGCCGCCCGCTCCAGGCGGCCACGCGCGTCCGGTTCCCAGCGGGCCATGAGTCGAATCTACCGCATTTGCACCCGGTGCAATCACGTGCCACACTGCGATTGCACCCGGTGCACTCACGAGGAGACCCCCATGCTCGCTGCTCGGATCCCTGCCCGTAACCGGCCCCTGGAGGTCGGCGCGGCCGCCCGCACCCCGCCCGGACCGGGCCAGATCGTCGTCCGCAATCACGCCGTGGCCGTCAACCCGCTCGACTGGGTCATCCAGGTGGCGGGCCGGCTGGCGTACCGATGGCTGAAGTACCCGGCGGTGCTCGGCGCCGACCTGGCCGGCGAGGTGGCCGAGGTGGGTCCGGGCGTGACCCGGTTCCGGGCCGGGGACAGGGTGCTGGCGCTCGCCGTGGGCACCGACCGCGACGCCAACAGCCCCGCCCAGGGCGCGTTCCAGGAATACACCGTGGTCCAGGAGGTGCTGGCCGCCCCGATCCCGGCCGCGATGTCCTACGTGGATGCCGCCGTGCTGCCGCTGGGCCTCTCGACCGCCGCCTCCGCGCTCTTCCCGGACGGGCAGCTGGGCCTGCGGCACCCGGCCGCGAACGCCGCGCCGACCGGGCAGACCGTCCTCGTCTGGGGCGGGTCCACCAGCGTGGGCAGCAACGCGATCCAGCTGGCCGCGGCCGCGGGCTACGACGTCATCACGACGGCCTCGCCCCACAACGCCGAACTGCTCACCGAGCTCGGCGCGACGCAGGTCCACGACTACCGCAAACCAGGTGTCGAGACCGACATCATCAAGGCCCTGAGCGACCGCACGCTGGCCGGCGCGCTCGCGATCGGCCCCGGCTCGGCCCCCGCGTGCATCCGCATCGCCGGCGCCTCCCGCGGCCGCCGCCGGGTGTCGGTCGCCACCGCCCCGGTCACCTTCGAGAACGGGTTCTCGCTGCCGCGCGCCGTGGCCGGCACCATCGGCGGCGTGTCCCGGTGGCAACTGGCCGCCTGGCGCCGCGGGGTCCGGTTCACGTTCGTCTGGGGCTCGGACCTCAAGAAGAACGAGGTCGGCCCGGCCGTCTTCCGCGACTTCCTCCCGGCCGCGCTGGCCGGCGGACGCTACCGGGCCGTGCCCCGGGCCCTCGTCGTCGGCACCTCCCTGGCCGATCTGCAACAGGCGATGGACCGGCAACGCCGGGGGGTCTCCGCGACCAAGCTGGTGGTCACCCTGCCCGGGGCAGAGTGACCGTGACCCGCAGGCCGTCGTGGGCGAGCGGCTCGGCGGTGATCGCGCCGTCGTGGGCCCGGGTGATCGAACGGGCGATCGTCAGGCCCAGCCCGGCCCCGCCCGAATGGTCGATCCGGCTCCCGTGCAGGCGGCGGAACGGCTCGAACAGGCCCGCCACCTCGCCCGGGGGCACATCGTCGCCGGTGTTCTCGACCACCAGGGCGGGCTCGGCGCCCACGGTCAGCGTCACCGTGCCGCCGGGCCGGTTGTACTTGATCGCGTTCTGCACGAGGTTGCTGACGAGACGCTCCAGCAGCACCCGCTCGCCGATCACGACCCGCGCCGCCAGCACCGGGGTGATCGTGACCTTGGCCTCGGCGGCGGCGCCCGCATGATCGGCGGCGACGTCGGCCACGATCTCGTCCAGGCGCAGCGCGCTGCGGGAAGCCACCCCACGATCGCTCTCGCTCAGGACCAGCAGGGCCTCGATCAGGCGTACGTTGCGCTCGTTGGTCTCCAGCAGCTGCTCGGCCACCACCCGCAGCCGCTCCGGGCTGGGATCACGGGCCAGCGAGACCTCGATCAGCGTGCGCTGCACGGCCAGGGGAGTGCGCAGCTCGTGCGAGGCGTCGGCGGCGAAACGGCGCTGCGACTCGTAGCCCACCGCCACCCGGGCGATCATGTCGTTGACGGCCGCGGCCAGGTCGGCCATCTCGCCGCCGCGCTGCGGGACGCGTACGCGGAAAGCGAAGTTCTGCGGCCCCAGCCCGCGGATCTGGGTGGCCAGCTCACGCACCGGCCGGACCGCCCAGCGCAGTGCGACCAGGGCCAACGAGAGCGCAACGGCCAGCACCAGTGCCTTGAAGATCCAGAGCGTCTCGGGGGGCCAGAACAGGTGGGTGCAGACGAACAAGTCCGACCCCCCGCCGCGGGACGGCGCGCAGAGCGTCCGCAGAATCCGCTGCCAGCTCTCGGCCAGCCGCTGCGCCAGCTCCGGCGTGAAATAGGCGATCAGGACGGCGGCCGCGCAGATCAGAGCGGCCGTCCAGCGCGGCGACCGGAGCGTCACAGCCCGAGCCGATAACCGACGCGGGGCACGGTGTGGATGACCGGTGGGTCGCCGAGCTTCTTGCGCAACGTCATCACGGTCACCCGTACGGTATGGGTGAAGGGGTCGGTGTGCTCGTCCCAGGCCTGCTCGAGCAGCTCCTCGGAACTGACCACGGCCCCGTCCGCCCGCAACAGCACCCGCAACACGGCGAACTCCTTGGGCGACAACCGCAGCGGCAGACCGTCCCGCGCGACGGTGTGGCGGGGAACGTCGAGCACGATGCCGTCGCGTTCCAGCACCGGGCCCTGAGCGGCGTTGGCCCGCCGGCCCAGCGCCTGCACCCGGGCCACCAGCTCGGCGAACGCGAACGGCTTGGTCAGATAGTCGTCGGCGCCCAGCCCCAGACCCTCCACCCGGTCCCGGATGCCGGCCGCCGCGGTCAGCAGCAACACCCGCGTGTCGAGCCCGGCTGCGATCATCTCGCGGCACACCTCGTCACCGGTCGCCCGCGGCATGTCCCGGTCGAGAACGGCCACGTCGTAACGGTTGACGGTCACCCGTTCGCGCGCGGCCTCACCGTCGTAGACCACATCGACGGCCATCGCGAAATCCCGCAGCCCGTCGGCGACGGTGTCGGCCAGGATCTTCTCGTCGTCGGCGATCAGGACTCGCACAAGCACCTCCGGGGGGTCACTGTCGCAAGGCCCGGATAAAGGGCCCGTAAAGGCCCGCTAGAGTCGGACCATGGAGCGGGTACGGGATGCCGAGCGCACCCGAGCCGAGATTATCGACGTGGCGACCTCCGAGTTCGCGGACCAGGGATACGCCGGGGCGCGGGTCGACGAGATCGCGGCCAAGACGCGCACCACCAAACGCATGATCTACTACTACTTCGGCGGCAAAGAGGGGCTCTACCTCGCCGTGCTGGAACAGGCCTACCAGCACATCCGCGCGCTGGAACAGAAACTCGACGTGGAACACCTGGAGCCCGTCGAGGCGCTGCGCAAACTGGCCGAGCTCACGTTCGACCACCACGAGCAACACCAGGACTTCGTACGGCTGGTCGCCATCGAGAACATCCACTACGCCCAGCACCTGATCAAGTCGGGCGCCCGCGAAGGCCTGGCCTCGACCGCCCTCGACGTGCTCACGCGCATCATGGCCCGCGGCGTGGCCGCCGGCCTCTTCCGCGACGACGTGGACGCCCTCGACGTCCACATGATCATCAGCTCGTTCTGCATCTTCCGCGGCGCCAACCGCTACACGTTCCGCGCCATCTTCGACCGCGACCTGCTCGACCCGGCGTCCCGCGACCACCAACGCCAAATGATCGGCGACCTGGTGGTGGCGCATGTGACCGCCGCACCGTCGCGCTGAGGCGGCCCTCTTCGCCTCCGGTGCCGTCGCCCGCTTCTTCTCGCGCCGCTCGGGCCCGTCGCTTGTTCTCCTACGCGCCGCTCGGGCCCGTCGCCCTACTTTCTCGCGCCGCCCGATCCTTGTCCCCGCCGCCCTAATTCTCCGTTCCTGCCGCTTTTCTTCGCCCGTCCCGGCCCTTCATCCGTCGTCTCTCGCGCGCTGCACCGCCCCGTCCGGCCGGATTCGCCGTTCGCGTTTCACCTGGTGTTGGTCATGATCTGCGATACTTCCGCGCTATGTCAGCGTTCGATGATCTTTTCGGCCGGCACGTTCTCACGGCCATGGCCCGCCAGTTCGCGCTGGCCGACGTGATCGGGGAACGCGACTGGTCGGTCGACCTCGGCGCCGGCGCGGTGACGTTCGGCGACGACCTGCGCTTTCCCGTCCAGTTGCTCGGCAGCGAAAGCCACGGCGACAACACCTGGCTGTGGGCCTGGGCCAACGAGGCCAGCAACCTGCCACCCGCGCTGCTGCACCTGTGCGCGTGGATGCGCGACTACGGCCGCAACGCAGGCGTGGGCGAACTGACCGACCGCACGTTCCCGCTGACCCGCGCCGACGGCCACCGCCTGGCCCTGCTCGCATCGGGCCTGACCGGCCGCCCCTACTACCGGGGCCCGTACGCCGGGGGCGCCCTCTTCTTCCACCTGGAAGGCGTACCCCCGACGGCCCTGCCGCCGGAACGCGCCCTGACGGTGATCAGCCAGACCATCTCGGCGTTCCCGTTCGACCACCGCACGGGCGTGACGGCCTTCTTCGAACAACAGGGCTGGCCCTTCTCCGGCGGCGTCGCCCACCACCCCGGCGGCGCCACGATCAATGTCGCCTTCGACGACCAGGGCCGCATCTCCCAACTCAACGGCTCCCTGCCACCGCGCGGCTGAGCCCGTCGCGCCCCGTTCCCCGCGCGGCCGACGTCGCGGGGCGGCCTGTCCTCGCTCCCCCACCACGTGGCCGAGATTGCCGCGTTGCCCGTCGCGACCCCCTCCCGATGCGCGGTCTGTCACCGGTTCTCCCTCGCTGTGCGGCCTCGCCCTGCGCACAGGCGACGGCTTCGAACTTCAACCCCGGGTCCGCATCGTCGACGAGCAGCCCGACGCGGCGCTGTTCAAGCCGCATGCACCTCATCAGCCGGGCGAACAGTGGCCTTTGGTGCGGCAGTGAGGGCGCCTCGCGTGCGGCAGTGAGGGCGCCTCGCGTGCGCCCTCGAGGGCAAGCCGGCGTGCGGCCTTGAGGGCAAGCCTGCGTGCGGCCGTGGGGGCAGGCCTGCGTGCGGCCGTGGGGGCAGGCCTGCGTGCGGCCGTGAGTGCGGGCCTGGCCGGCCACCCCCGTCGGCGGGGGGAGTGGGGCGCCGAAGGTCTCAACCGGTCATGCGGGCAGTCCGGAGCCGGTGAATTCCGGTGCGGTCAGCATGGGCAGGAGGAGGGCGGTGGGGGAGTCGGGTGGGGTCGTGTAGACGATCAGGTGCTGGTCGGGGTCGTGCGGGGCGATGATGTGCTCGATGTCGAAGTGCAGCCGGCCCAGCTCGGGGTGGACGATCTGTTTGGCCGCCGAGGTGTAGTCGCCGACCTGCTGGTCCTGCCACCAGCGATCCACCTTCGGGTTGCTGCGGCGCAGGGCGGTGATCTCGGCGTGCAGCCGGCGGTCGTGCGGATGGGTGCCCGCCTCGCGCCGCATGCCCGCCACCGCGGCACGGGCGAAGACCTCCCAGTTGACGATGCGTAACCGGGCCAGCGGGTCGTGGAACAGGTAGTGCAGGAACGAGTCGCCGATCTCGAAGTCATGGCCCAGCACGGCTTCGAGCAGGGGCGTGCGGGCCAGAACCGCGCTTCGCCGGCCCAGCAGCAGCACCGGCAGGTGGCCGAGCGCCCTCATCACCCGCAACAGCCCCGGATCGGCGCGCTGCGGGGGCGAACCGTCGTCGCTGCTGCGGGCGGGGGCGGCCAGGTCACGGAGGTGGGCGCGTTCGATGTCGTCGAGCTGGAGCGCACGGGAGAGCGCGGCGAGCACCTCGGCCGAGATGTTCGCCTGGCGGCCCTGCTCGATGCGGGTGTAATAGTCGACGCTCAGGCCGGCCAGCATGGCCAGCTCCTCCCGGCGCAGGCCGGGCACCCGGCGTGGGCCCGGGAACGGCTGCACCCCCGCCTGGGCGGGTTTGAGCCGATCACGGCGGGAGCGCAGGAACTCGGCGAGGGCGACGCGGTTGGCAGGCATGCGTCAGATATAGCGCGCCGCGGCGGCGCCAGGGTGGTCATGCCATAACCTGGTTCGGCGCCCGCCCCGGTCGTACAAATGTGCCCATGACTGATGCGACAGCAATCGTGACCGGTGCTACCAGCGGAATCGGGGAGGCGATCGCCCGTGAGCTGGCGGGCCGGGGCTTCCACGTCGTCGTGGCCGGGCGGGACAAAAGCCGGGGTGAGGCGATCGTCGCCGAGATCCGGTCGGGTGGCGGCCGGGCCGACTTCGTGCCCGCCGATCTGGCCGGCTCCTATGCGGCGCTGCGTTCGTTCGCGGCCGAGGCCACCGAGGCGCTCGGCGGCCGGGTCGACGTTCTGGTCAACAACGCCGGCATCTATCCGGTCACCGGCACCGCGGCCCTGCCCGACACCGACCTCGACGCGATGCTCGCCGTCAACGTGCGCGCCCCGCACGTTCTGGTCGGCGAGCTCGCGCCGGCGATGGCGGCCCGTGGTGAGGGTGCCATCGTGACTATCGGTTCGTGGATGGCGTCCGTGGGCAATGCCTTCGGCGCGATGTATACGGCCACCAAGGCCGCCGACGAGCAGTTGACGCGCTCGTGGGCGGCCGAGTTCGGGCCCCGGGGAGTCAGGGTCAACGCGGTTGCCCCCGGAGTGACGGCGACACCGGGCAACGCCCACGCCCGTGAGGTCACCGAGTCGATGGCCGCGCAGACCCCGGCCAAGGTTCCGGTGCAGCCGCGCGACATCGCCTACGCGGTTGCGTTCCTGGTCTCCGACGAGGCGCGCATGATTCACGGCACCACTCTCTACGTCGACGGAGGGATCACCACGACTCAGATCGCACAGGGTTAGGACGTATTCGGTATGTCCGAAAAACATCGACGATCATCGCTCGATGGCTAGGGTCGGGGCCAGGTAATCCCCCCGAACCCCCGCAGGAGGGCATCGATGCTTCTTCGACGGTTGGCGGCCGCGGCCATCGCGGTTGTCGCGCTGGCCGGCGTTCAGGTCGCCGGCGCAACCCCGGCTCAGGCCGCGCCACGCGTGCTGTATTACGACGCCAGACAGGCGCAGGAATTCATCTCCGTGGTCAACCAGGGTGCGCAGATCTGGAACAGCCGCGCGACGAACGTGCGGCTCGAGCCGGTGACGGCCGGGCGCACACCCAACATCCGGATCTACGCCGACAACGGCTGGCCGCGTGCGCAGACCACCTCACTCGGCAACGGGCGCGTGTGGATGGGCCGGCAGGCGGTCGACCAGGGCTACTACCCGCCGCGCATCGCGGCGCACGAGCTCGGGCACATCCTCGGGCTGCCCGACCGGCGTACGGGTCTGTGCGCCGACCTGATGTCGGGCAGCAGCGCGCCGGTCTCGTGCACGAACTCGTATCCGAACGCGCGCGAGCTGGCCTCGGTCGAGGCCAACTTCCGTTCGTCGGCCGCGGTAGCCCCGCAGTCGTACGTCTGGCAGCCCGCTCCGGCTGGGGCAGCGGGCTAGCGGGAGACCACGCCGGCGGCCCGCACAGGGTCGCCGGCGTGACGCCGCCCTCGTTCAGCTGCCACGACAGCGACAAGTGCGCATGAGGCGGCGACGGCGTCGGGTGGCGTACGCGCGGGCAGCGGCCAGCGTGTCAGCCGGCGGGCATGCGGGAGCGGTGTGCACGTTGGCGGCCGGCTTGCTGGGTGGCGGGCACGCCGGAGCGGTGTGCGTGTCCGATCGTGGGCGGGTGAGGGCGAGCGGGTGTGCGGGCCCGGTGGTGGGCGCGCAGGGGGCGAGCGCGTGCGGCTTGGAAGGGGATGGTGGTCAGGCGGCTCGGATCAGGTGGGGCTCGAAGACGTGGGAGGTGGCCCGGCCGGTGTGGGTGAGCTGGGCCAGCAGGGTTTCGGCGGCGGTTCGGGCCATGGCGTCGACCGGGATGACTACGTGGTCGAGGGGGGATTCGAGCTGGCGGGCTATCGCCGACGGGCAGATCGGCACCACGGTGACGTCGGTGCGGTGGTGGCGGCGCAGCAGGCCCAGCAGGGGCGGGAGGGCGGCCTCGTGCTGGACGACCACGCCGGTCAGCGTGCCGAGCCGGTGCGAGACGGCGGCCAGCCAGGTCTCGACGCCGGTCCAGGTGGGCTCGCAGACGCGGACGACGCGCGACGGACCCGCGGCGGCGGCGAAACCGTGGGCGGCGTGGCGGGCGTAGCCCTTGCCGGGCGGGCCGACCAGTTCGGGCGGTGACATCAGGGCGATGCCGTCGGCGGCTCGGGTGGCCAGGTGGCGTACGGCCAGGCGGGCCGCGGCGGCGAAATCGAGGTCGACGCAGGGCAGCGAGGTGCCCTGGGGCGTGCCCAGCACCACCGCCGGGACGCCCGCCTGTTCGAGGATCTGGGCGCGCCGGTCGGTTTCGTCGGTGTCCATCAGGATCACGCCGTCGACCAGACGGGAATCGATCACCCGGTGCAGGCCGGCGCCGCCCTCGCGGGGGTCGAGCAGCAGCACGTCGTGGTCGCGGGCGCGGGCCACGTCCATGATCGTGTGGATGAACTGCTGGATGATCGCGGCCGTCAGGTCCTCGCAGCGCGGCGCGACCAGGCCGATCGTGCGGGTGCGGCCCCCGGCGAGGGCGCCGGCCGCGGCGTTCGGGGTGTAGCCCAAGTCGCGCACGGCCTGGAGGACCCGTGCGCGGGTCTCGGCGGAAATCGCTCGGCGCCCGGACAGCACATAGGACACGGTGCTCGCGGAGACGCCCGCGGCCCGCGCAACGTCAGCGATGCGCGCCATAGACGGATGTTAACCGTCCTTGTCACTCCGAGGCGGCGCGGCGCGAGGGTCAGCCGGGCCGGCGGAGATGTCCGGCAGAGGAGCGGGAGCCGGCGGTGGAGAGCGAACCGGAGGACGACGACAAGGGCCGGGCGGCAGGGCGGGGGGTGAGACCGGTGTCGGCGGGGCGGGCAGCGCCGGCGGTGCGGGCGGTTAGCGGGGCACGCACCGCCCGGCGGGCGGGCGGTGCGGGCAGGGCGGGCAGGGCGGGCAGGGCGGGCAGGGCGGGCAGGGCGGGCAGGGCGGGCAGGGCGGGCAGGGCGGGCAGCGCGGGCAGCGCGGGCAGGGCGGGCAGCGCGGGCGGGGCGGGCGTGAGAGCAGGGCAGGGCGGGCAGCGCGGGCGGGGCCGGCGTGAGAGCAGGGCAGAGCGGGCAGCGTCGGCGCGGCGGGCGTGAGAGCAGGGCGGTGCGGGCAGGGCGGGCGGTGAGAGCAGAGCGGGCGGTGCGGGCAGGGCGGGGCGCGCCCGCCTGAGCGATGACGACGGACCCGGAGCCGGCGTCGGGTGGTCAGGGCGCAACGGTGGGCCGGGGCTCAGCGAGCGCCGGAAGATGCCGATGAGGGGGTATGCGCGGCCTGCGGGAGTGGTGGCGTTCAGCGGTGGTGCCCCTCGGGGTGTGGCTGCTGCTGGTCGTCGTGGGTGCCGGGGTGTTGTTGTGGCAGCAGAACAACAGCCGGGAGGCGGTGGCGCGGCGGTTCGAGCGTGGGGTCGGCACGTTGAGCGACTTCATGACCGGGGTCGCCACCGAGTCTCTGATGCGGGAGAAGATCCAGGCCGAGGCGTCGCTGGCCGATCCGGTGGTGCGGGGGCGGGATTTCGAGCGGGCGGTGGCCGGTTTCGGGTATCCGGCGGCGCTGCTGCTCGACGAGCAGGGCCGGGTGTTGCACGTCCACCCGTCCGATCCCGATCTTGTCGGCACCGACGTCGCGGTCCGGTACGCGCACCTGCGGGAGGCGCTGCAGGGCCGGTCGGCGGTTTCCGGTGTTGTCGACTCGGCGGCCGAGCAGATCCCGGTCGTCGCGTTCGCCGTGCCGTTCGACACCGCGCGGGGGCGGCGGGTGTTCTCGGGGGCCGTGCCGATCCGGGCCAGCCCGCTCGCCTCGTATTTCACCAGCGCGCTGTCGCTGACCGGGGCCCGGGTGCAGCTGGTCGACCCGAGCGGCAACATCGTGGCCGGCACGGAGGCGTTCACCACCGCCACACCCACGCTGGCCGGGGAGAACGCCGCGCTGGCCGGGGCCTTGGCCCAGGACCGGGACGGCCGCTATGAGGATGGTGGCGAATGGTGGCGTTACTCCGCGGTCGCCGTCAAGGACACCCCGTGGCGGTTGTCCGCGACTGTCACCGAGGACGAGCTGTACGGCCAGCTGCGTGACACCGAGAACGCCGGCCTGGCCGCGCTGGGCGGCGCCGCGCTGGTCGGGCTGGCCGTGGTGGCGGCGGTCGGCCGGGCCCGCGGCAACCGCCGTGAACTGCTGCTGAGTGAACGCCGTTTCCGCAAGGTGTTCGAGACGTCGCGCATCGGCATGGTCCTCACCGACGCGCAGGGGAGGTGCCTGCGCCTCAATCCGGCCGGCAGTGAGATCTTCGGGCTGGCCGAGGACGAACTGCTGGACCAGAGGCTCGTCGACTACACCCATCCCGATGACGCCGGGCTGACCGACGGCCCGGTCAGTGACTGTCTGGCCGGCCGCACCGACGGCTTCGAGCTTGACAAACGCTATGTGCGGGCGGGCGGCGAGGTGGTCGAGGCGTCGATCACGGCCGCGGTGATTCGCGACGGGGAGGAACGCCCGCTCTACTTCGCCATTCAGATCATCGACGTCACCGAGCGCAACACCCTGGAGCGCGAGCGGACCCGGGCCCAGGCCGAGCTGGCCCACCGGGCCGAGGAACTGCAGGACGCGAACACGCATCTGGCCGATGTGATGGCCATGCTCAGCCACGACGTCCGCCAGCCGCTGGCCAAGATCGTCGGGCTGGGCGGTCTGGTGGTGGAGGAGTGGGCGGGCCTGCCCGAACACACAAAGATCAACTATGTGCAGCGGATGGCGGCGGCCGGGCATCGGGCCAACGACCTGGTCACCGACATCCTCATGCTGGCCCAGTTCGACGCGGGGGCGATGATGGCCCGGCCGGTACGGCTGGACGTGTCCCACGCCGTACGGGAAGCTGTCTCCGCCCATCACATCAGCTCGGGCACCGCGATCTCGGTGATCGCCCCCGACGAGACCATCGGCCTGGCCGACCCGGCCCAGCTCCAGCTCATCCTGGGCAACGTGATGACCAACGCCACCAAGTACGGCCGGCCGCCGATTGTCGTGACTGTGGCCAATGCGGGCGAGCTGGTCGCGATCAGGGTGGCCGACCACGGTGAGGGGGTGCCGCCGGAGTTCGTGCCGCACCTGTTCGACCGGTTCGCCCGGGCCGGTTCGGGGGTGGCCACCAAGACGGCCGGCACGGGCCTGGGCCTCTATCTGGTGCGTCAGCTGGCGCAGGCCGGTGGGCTCGACGTCTCGTACGAACCCAACCAGCCGCACGGCGCGGTGTTCACCGTAACCGTCCCGCGCACGTCCCCGACGTCCCGGGTGCGGGACGCCGAGACGATCAGAGCCGGCTGAACTCTTCGTCGGTCAGCTCCAGCGCACCCGCGGCCAGGTTCTCCTCGAGGTGGGCGATCGACGACGTGCCCGGGATGGGCAGCATCACCGGGGAGCGGCGCAGCAGCCAGGCCAACGCGAGCTGGTTGAGCGTCACCCCGTGCCGGGCGGCGGTCGCGGCGAAGGCAGGGTCGGCCATGCCCGTACCGGCGAGGGGGTACCACGGCAGGAACGCGATCTTCTCCTGCTCCGCGTAGTCGACGACGTCGGAGGCGGTGCGGTCGGTGAGGTTGTAGAGGTTCTGCACCGAGGCGATCGGCGTGACGGCCTGGGCCGCCTTGATCTGGTCGACGGTGACCTCGGACAGCCCGATGTGCCGCACCTTGCCCTCGCGGCGCAGGTCGGCCAGCGTGCCCACCTGGTCCTCGATCGGCACGTGGGGGTCGACCCGGTGCAGCTGCAGCAGGTCGATCCGGTCCAGGCCGAGCGTGCGCAGGCTCAACTCGGTCTGCTGGCGCAGATAGGAAGGGCGGCCGACCGGCACCCATGCGCCTGGCGCGGGCCGGGTCACGCCCACCTTGGTGGCGATAACCACGTTTTCCGCGTACGGATGCAGGGCGCGCCGGATCAGCTCGTCGGTGACGAACGGCCCGTACGCGTCGGCGGTGTCGATCAGGGTGACGCCGAGCTCGACCGCCCGGCGCAGCACGGCGACGGCGTTGTCCTGGTCGGCCGGGTACCCGAAGAAGCCGGGGCCGGTGAGCTGCATGACGCCGTAACCGAGACGGCCGACGGTCAGGTCGCCGCCGATGGAGAAATGTGACATGCGTCCACCCTGCGGCGGCTGACCGGGCTCGCCCAGACCCGGCCTTTCCTACCCCTGGCAGGGTCAGGTAACCCGGCGCGGACCGGCGCATACTGGCGGCATGACGAGCCCCAAGATCGCCGGGACCCTCGGCGAGTTCCTGCAGGCCCACCGGGCCCGTGTCACCCCCGCTCAGGCCGGTCTGAGGCGGTATTCCGACCGGCGGCGCGTCGAGGGTCTGCGCCGCGAGGAACTGGCGATGCTGGCCGGGGTGAGCTCGTCGTACTACACGCGGCTGGAGCAGGGGCAGTCCCGCCACGCCTCCCCGCAGGTGCTCGACGCGCTGGCCGCCGCGCTCGGCCTGGACGACACCGAGCGCCTGCACCTGCACAGCCTGGCCACCGACGGCACCGGCCCGCGCCGCATCCGCCGCCCCGCCGTCGAGAAGCCGGAGCCGGGCCTGCTGGAGCTGATGCACGCGATCGGCCCGGTCCCCGCGATGATCATCGGTGCCCGCAAGGACGTGCTGGCCTGGAACCCGCTCGGCCACGCCCTGATCGCCGGTCACCTGCCCGCCGACGCCCCGGCCACCCCGGCCGGCCGGCCCAACATCGCCAAGCTGGTCTTCCTCGATCCCGAGGCGCGGGAGCTGTTCGCCGACTGGGACGCCAAGGCCCGCGCCGACGTGGGCTGCCTGCGTCTGTTCGCCGGCCGGTTCCCCGACGACCCGGCCCTGGCCGAGCTGGTCGGCGCCCTGGCCGTGGGCGGTCCCGAGTTCGCCGCGATGTGGGCCGATCACCGGGTCACCGCCTGCGCCTCGTCGATCCACGAGCTGCGGCACCCGCTGGTCGGCCGGCTCACCGTGACCGAGCAGGCCCTGAGCACCGCCGACACCATCGGCCAGCGGCTGATCACCTACACCGCGCCCGCCGGCTCCCCGTCCGCCGAGGGACTCAGCCTGCTGTCACAGCTGGTCGGCGACGCTGAGGGCCCCGCAACCAGGGCCGCCCGCCGGCAATCGCAAACGATCTGAGAGTCCTCCCCGAGCTCGTCGCCCGCGTGTCGAGGCGCCGGGCGGAGAACACCAGCGCTAGAGCGAGGGCGTCCACCGGGAGAGGACGACCATGAACGCGGTGGCGGCCAGGGCCCACACCAGTGCGGTCGTGACCAGCAGCCAGATCGAGCCGTGCAGCAGGGCGTGACTCCGGCCGCCGCGGCGCCGGCCGATGACGGCGCCGGCGGTAGCCCCCGCGAGCGGTGCGATCAGCAGGACGGCGGCGTTGTCGCCGAGGGCCCGGTAGCCCTGGTAGGACAGGTATCCATAGAGGATCAAGCCGATCGTCAGATAGGTGCGCGCAGCTGAGCGAACCTGCTCGTCCGTTCGCCTCATGCCCGAACGGTAGCCACGCCCGGCAACGGGGGCGCCCAGCGCGCCGCCGGCCGGGACCTCGAGGTGACGGTCCCGGCCGGCGGCTGCCTCGACACGATCCCGAGGTGCCTCGGGTCGTGGTCGAGACGGGTGCGATCACGGCGTGACCACGCGTCCGCCCAGGGTCACGATCAGGCTGCCGTTCGAGGCGAAGGACCAGGCCAGCGCGCCGGACAGCGGGGTGCAGCGGGAACCGTTCGTGCCGTTCCAGAACTGGTTGGAGCTGTCGCTGTTGCCCACGATCTTGTCGTTCGAGCCGCTCGCGAACCGGCACGACGTGTTGCCGCGGAACACCGACGAGCCGCCGTCGAACGAGAAGTTGCGCTCGGTGTTGTCGATGCTGACATTGTTCGAGACGCTCATGGTGCCCAGGTTCCGGTTGTACGTGAACCCGTGCTTGCCGTTCTTGTAGGCGATGTTGCGCCGGATCGTGTGGTTCACGCCGATGTCCTCGCCGCCCAGCTTGTAGCCGTTGCGGTCGCCGTTGCCGGCCTGGCCGCCGTTCGAGAGCGTGCCGTTGCTGTAGGCGAGCGAATCCTCGATCGTGACCGGCCCGATCGGCCCGGTGTCGGTCTTCGTGTACAGGTCCCAGCCGTCGTCGATGTTGTTGTGCGACACCGCGTACCGGAACGTGTTGCCGCTGCCGACCGTCAGCTTGGCCGCGAAACCGTCCGCGTCCTCACCGTCGGAATCGGCGTTGTCGTGCGACTCGGCGCTCAGCACGAGGTTGTTCGCCGGCCACTGGCTCTGCGGCGTGTCGGAGGCGATGCGCGAGATCTGCAAGCCGCTGTCCCGGTTGAAACGGGTGACCGTGCGCTCGAGAATGTTGTTGCTGCCGCCCACGAAGATGCCGTTGTCACCGGCCCGTTCGACCACGATGCCGTACAGGTGCCAGTAATTCCCGTTCACGGCGAGCCCGCGATTGGCGGGGTCCTCGGATTGTGCGGCGAAATTCAAGATCGGCACTTCCCCCGCGTACGCGGTGAGCCTCTTACGGGCGCTCGAAGTGCCGTTGTTCCCGGCCGGAATCGTGACCGTCTGCGCGAAGGAATACGTCCCGCCACGCAGATAGATGGTGCCGCCCGCCGCGATTCGGGTGATCGCTCCGGCCAGGGTGGTCGGGTTGGCCTGGGTGCCGTCGGCGGAGGCGCTGCCGTTCGGGGCGACGTAGAGCGTGCCACTGGCCGGCGGGGCGGTGGTGGCCGGCGGGGTGGTCGCCGGTGGCGTGGTCGCGGGTGGGGTCGTGGCGGGTGGGGTCGTCGGAGTTGTGGCGGGTGGGGTCGTCGGGGTCGTGCCACCCCCGTCGTCGACCACGACGTCGTCGAAGCGGCCGGCCGCGGACTCGGTGAGCAGCCCGATCCGGCCCGCCGCGATCGTCGTGTCGGAGGCCGAGCCGACACTCGTGCCGTTGACCGCGCCGCTGATCGTGCTGCCGTTGACGGTGAGCCGCAGCGTGTACCAGGTGCTGGTCGAGATCGGCTGGCTCAGGCTGCCGAGCACCTTGATCGTGCTGCCGCTCATCGCCTCCAGCTGCACCCGGTTCGACCCGGTCAGCGACAGCCGGTACATCCTGGTCGCCCCCGCGGCGCGGGCGGTCAGCGCGACCACGCCGGCAGTGGAACCGAACGCGGTCGCCTTCACCCGGGCCTGCACCGAATAGTTCGTCCAGCCGGTGTCGCCGGCGAACTGGCGGGCGCGTTCACTGCCGGTGTCGGACTGCGCCAGGGCCTGCGACCCGTCGGCGACGAGCGACCAGGTGCCGCCCGACTTCGACCAGCCGCTCGAACCCGACTCGAAATCGGCGGTGAACACTGTGGCCGCCTCGGCACTGGCCACGGAGACGACCAGGCCGGCCGTGACCAGACCGGTCAGTCCGGCCGCGAACAATCCGCGGCGGATCTTCGGGGAGGGTGACATGAAAACAACTCCTGACGCAAAATGGACTGCGGATCCTGCAACAATTGGGCCGCATATTTGCAGTCGTCCAGGACGGGTTGACCGAACTGAAGAATTGCACCGCCTATATATGACGGTCAATAACATCCATGTGCAGGTTTGTTGCAGTGCGCTATTCCGCGGCGGCGGGCGTCGAGCGTCCGCTCGGTTTGCGCCGGCCCGCAGTACGACCGCTGCCGGCGCGCTCTCCCGCGCTGCGCCAGAGCCGCCTCGGCTGCCGCCTCACCCGGTGGCGTCCCGCCGCGGGGCCTGCGATGAGCGCGGTCGCGCCGGGCGGCAGCGTGCTGGCGCCTTGCTTGCGGCCGCGCAGGCTCCCGCGATCGGTCTTGGTTGCGGTCGCAGGATCGGCCGCGATCCCAGGCCGGGGAGTGGCCAAGCCGGGCAGGCGAAGGCTGGGCTGGCGCGGGCCGGGCAGGCGGAGGCCGGGCTGGCGCGGGCCGGGCAGGCGGAGGCCGGGCAGGCGGAGGCCGGGCTGGCGCGGGCCGAGCAGGCGGAGGCCGGGCTGGCGCGGGCCGGGCAGGCGGAGGCCGGGCTGGCACGGGCCGGTAGACGGAGGCCGGGCTGGCGTGGGCCGGGCAGGCGGAGGCCGGGCACACACGGGCCGGGGTGGCGCGGGCGGGTGGGCGCGGGCCGGGCAGACTGAGGCCGGGCATGCCCGGGGGTGCGGGACGGCGGCCCGGATGTCGCAGGTCGGCCCCTCCGCGCTTGGTGGACTGCCTTGGAGCGTCGGCCGGCCGCGAGACTTCGGTGGGGCTTCCTGGTGCTCGAGGGCTGCTTCGCGCGTCGGTCGGCCTCGGGGCTGCCTTGAGCCGCGAGTCGGAGGTCTCGTGCAGGGCGCCGGTGCGGTCTGTCCGGGGTCGTGGTGAGCCTCGGCAGGAAAAGCCGGGCGCCGGCATATGAGCGTGGTTTACCCGGTTTGCGGTGCGCCCGTGAGGGGGGCGGGAGCGAGCGACGACGCCGGCGTGGCGGATTCGGTGGCCAAGGGTGGAGGCCACCGCACGGCGGCGCCGTCGCAGCGCGGGACTGCCGGCCGGGGCCCGGCGGGGACGACACCGGCAGGCCGGGCCTTCCGGGGGCCCGGATCGGCGGATTTTGAGGTCCGTCGATGCGTTCCATCCTGTGATGCCTGACCGGCAAAGTCAACAAGTTCCGGAAACTTGCGGTAAATGCGTGGTGTGTTCGGGAGCCTACTAACTGCTCAGTAGCATCGCGCTTCCGCGGTGCGACGGGCGAGTGGACCCTCGTACGGGAAAGGTTTGCCGAAACTTCCGGGCAAACGTCGGACGTTTGGAGGGTGGTCTCTGATCTTGCAGCGACCCCGATAGGATCGCGTCACCATGTTCGGAGTGCCGCTGCTGGAACAGCATGTTCGACCCGACTTCCGCAAGACGGTGGCGTACGGGCTGATCGCGCTGGCCGCGCTGATCGTCGGGAGTCAGGTCGGCGACATCAAGTCGACCGAGTTGCGGGCTCGGCTCATCGCGTACGGGTGCGCGGTGGTGGTCGCGGTGGCCGGCATCATGGCCAGTCGCACGGCCGCGCGCGAGGTGCATCGCATCATGCGGCTGCGCGCGGGTGACTCGGCCGCCACGCCGCTGCGCCTGCTCGTGCTGCTCGGCGGCTACCTGATCGCCGTGTTCTCGGTCTGCGACCTGCTCGGTGTCGGGCTGCAGCATCTGCTCGTCGGCGGCGCGGTCACCGGCGTCATCCTGGGCCTGGCCGCGCAACCCGTGCTGAGCAACCTGTTCGCGGGGCTCGTGCTGCTCTTCGCCCGGCCGTACATTCCCGGTCAGCAGGTGCGCGTCCTGTCCGGCGCGATCGGCGGGCCGCACTACGGCACGATCGTCTCGGCCGGTCTGCTCTACACGGTGCTCGACACGTCCGAGGGGCCGCTCAACATTCCCAATTCGGCGCTGCTGGCCTCCGCGGTCGGGCCGTCCGACGGTGAGCCCGACGACCAGCCGGCCGACGCGGGCGACGCGGCGGTGCCGCCCGATCAGGACGCGGCCGCGCTGGCCACCGCCACGGCGATCGCGGAGACGGCCGACGACGCGAACCGCAAGACCAACGGGGACGGTTGATCAGGCCAGGCATGCTTGATCTGTGCGACTGATACTGAACGTCCTCTGGTTCATCTTCGGCAGCGGCTTCGTGCTGGCGATCGGTTACGGTCTGGCCGCCCTCATCTGTTTCGCGCTGATCGTGACCATCCCGTTCGGGATCGCCTCGCTGCGGCTCGCCGTGTATTCGTTGTGGCCCTTCGGCCGTACGGTGGTCAGCCGCCCCGGCATCGGCGTGGGCTCGGGCCTGGCCAACATCATCTGGGTCGTCGTGGCCGGCTGGTGGCTCGCCCTCACGCACATCGTGGCCGGCGTCGCGCAGTGCGTGACCATCATCGGCATCCCGTTCGGCATCGCCAACTTCAAGCTGGTCCCGGTCGCTTTCTGGCCGTTGGGACGCGAAATCGTGGACCTCGCCGATTAGTTCCGGCCACTCCGCTGGTCCTACCCGCATGCGAAACGTTGTGCTCTACACCCTGATGTCCCTCGACGGCGTCGCCGAGAACCCCGACACTTTCGTCTTCGATTTCGACGAGCAGATGCACACCAACCTGGCCGAGGTGATCGGCACGCAGGACGCGGTGCTGCTCGGCCGGGCCCAGTACGACGAGTGGGCGTCCTACTGGCCGGCCTCGGACATGCAGCCGTTCGCCGATTTCATCAACAGCGTTCCCAAGTACGTGTTCACGTCGTCGCCGTTGTCCGAGGAGTGGGCGAAGACGACCGTGGTGTCGTCGCTCGATGCCGTCCGTGACCTCAAATCCCAGCCGGGCGGCGACATCGGCGTGCACGGCAGCCTCGGCCTGTCCCGCGCGCTGCTGGCGGCGGGCCTGATCGACCGGATCAGCCTGGTCGTCTTCCCGGTCGTCGCCGGTCGGGGCCGCAAACTGTTCGAGGACGACAAGCCGCCCACGAAGCTGCATCTGCTGCGTTCCCGCTCGACGACTTCGGGCGGCTTGCTGCTCGACTACGAGCTGCGCCGGTAGTCCCGGTTGCGGGGCCTCACGGTGGGCCGGGCGCGGCGCTACGACGGTGAGCGGGTGTGCCCGGGGGCGATCGACGCCTGAACGACCAGAGCCGCCGCGCCGATCGCGGCCGCGTCGCGGGGCTGGGCCGACAGCTCCACCACGACCTCGTGCCGGTGGCGGGCATGGGCGGTCGCGGCCAGGTGGCTGCGCAGCCGGCGCGCGTAGATCGAGCCCGCCACGGCCATGCCGGGCCCGGTGAGCACCAGGCGGCCGAGGTCGAGCAGGTTGACCGTCGACGTCACCGCGACCGCCAGGTACTTCGCGGCCTCGTCCACCAGCGCGAACGCCTCGGCGTCACCGCTGACGGCGGCCCGGGCGACGGCGTCGTACGCGGTCGGGATCGAACCGTCGAGTCGCAGGCGAGCGGACAGGCCCGCGTGGTCGCGCGCGGCGGCGACCGTGGCGGCCGTGGAGGCGTACCGCTCGACGCAGCCGCGGTTGCCGCACGGGCACGGCCTGCCGTCGTAGGCGATGGAAAGGTGTCCCAGCTCCCCGGCGTCGAAGCTGGCCCCGCGGAACAGCGCGCCCGAGAAGACCAGGCCGGCGCCGATGCCGGTGGAGAGGTAGACGCTGCCGAACGCCTGGTCGCGTGACACCCGGCGGCTCCAGAACTCGCCCAGCGCGGCCGCCGCCGAGTCGTTCTCGACCAGCACCGGCAGGCCCAGGGCGGCCGCCAGTTCGACGCCCCGCGAGGCGGGGACCCGGCCCGCGGGCGCGACGATGGCCAGGCCCTCGATGCGGTCGCGGGGCAGGTCGAGCCCGGCCACGAAGTCGTCGAAGCGCCGGCCGAAGTCGTCGACCAGCGGCACCACTTCGCGGCCGACCACCCCGCCGGTGAGGTCGACCGCCACGCAGGTCACCGATTCCGGTCCGACGTGGAAGCCGATGCCGAACCGGTTGGCCGGGTTGATCGCGAGCAGCTTGCGCGGCGCCCCGCGGACGGAATCGGCGGAGCCGGTCTCGTGGATGACGCCGTCGGCGATGAGGTCGCGCACGATGCCGGAGATGGACGGCTGGGTGAGACCGGTGAGCTCGGCCAGCTCGACCCGGCTGATCGCCCCGGCCGACCGCACGACGTCCACGACCAGGGCGCGGCTGCCCGGCCCGGCCGCGGGCGCTTCACGACGTGCCATGGGCGTACGGTCCTTGTCTCGTGCGGCTGGCCACGCGTTACCGTACCTGGGTGACACAGCCTCAGCGGCGGGTCGGCCTGGTTCTCGCGCGCGCGTCGCGGGTGCTGGGTGAGGAGCCGTATTACCACGAGTTCCTCGAGGGTCTCGAGCGCGTGCTGACCCCGGCCGGGGTGTCGGTGCTGGTCCAGGTGGTCACCGACCGTGAGGCGGAGAGCGCCGTGTACGAGCGGTGGGCCGCGCAGCGGCTCGTCGACGGCGTCGTGCTGGTCGATCTCGCGCCCGACGACGCCCGGGTGGCCCTGGTCGGGCGGCTCGAGCTGCCGGCGGTGGTGCTCGGGGCGCCGTCGACCGCGCCCGGGCTGGCCACGGTGTGGACCGACGACGCCGGTTTCGCGCAGGAGGCCGTGCGTTTCCTGGCCGATCGTGGTCACGAGGTGATCGGGCACATCAGCGGGCCGCTCACGTTCGCGCATACGCAGCTGCGCCAGATGGGGGCGGAGACCGAGGCCGCCGTACGGGGTGTGGCGCTGCTGCGGGCCGAGGGTGATTACTCGTACGAGTCGGGCCGCGCGGCCGCCGTGCACCTGCTCGCGCAGAATCCGACCGCCATCATGTGCGACAACGACCTGATGGCGCTGGCTGTGCTCGACGAGCTGCGCGAACGCGCGGTCGACGTGCCCGGTGACGTGTCGGTGGTCGCGTGGGACGACTCGGCCCTGTGCCAGCTGGCGACGCCGCCGCTGTCCGCGATGAGCCACGACGTGGGCCGGATCGGCGAGCTGGCCGGGGGAGCCCTGCTCGACGCCATGGCGGGCCGGCCCCCCGAGGTGTACGAGGCCCCGGCGGCCCACCTCGTGGCCCGAGCCAGCACGAGCTGACTGTTGGTGCAGCTCACCACACTCCCCGCACGCCCCGGCAACACTTAAATTATTAATCTAAGGTTGACATGGCCGCAACGGCAGCCTCATGCTGGGCGCTCACCAGGGCGGCGCGCATCCGCTCTTCTCGATGACATTTCTGAGCGAACGGACACCGGCATGACCACCAGAAGGCATTGGCTGGGCCTCGGGCTGGCGACCACGCTGGCCCTGGCGGCCGGCTGCACCGGCGGCGCGGGCGGCAGCGACGACGACGGCGGCGCGGGCGGCGAGGTCACGGGCGAGATCACGGTGCTGACCAACCGCACCGACCTGGCCGAGACGGCGCTCCCGGCGTACGCGAAGGAATTCGAGGCGAAGTATCCGGGCACGAAGGTCAGGTTCGAGGCCGTCACGAACTACGAGGGCGACGTCACGGCCCAGCTCAGCTCGGGCGACTACGGCGACGTGCTGCTGATCCCCAACACGGTCGCGGTCGACCAGCTGGGACAGTTCTTCGAGCCGCTGGGCAGCACCGAGGAGCTCAAGGCGAAGTACCGGTTCGTCGACGAGAAGGCCTTCGACGGGCAGGTCTACGGGCTGTCGATCGGCGGCGTCGCCAACGGATTCGTGGTCAACAAGCGGATCTGGCAACAGGCCGGCATCACCGCGCCGCCTTCGACGCCCGAAGCTTTCCTGGCCGGCCTGACGAAGATCAAGCAGTCGACGGGTGCGGTGCCGTTCTACACCAACTACAAGGACGGCTGGCCGCTCGGCTTCTTCAACAGCCAGCGCGCGATCCTGGCCGACCCCGCGATCAACGACAAGTTCCCGGCCGACCCGGCGCCGTGGCAGCCCGGCAAGATCGAGTACATCACCGACGGCCTCCTGTTCGACATCGTGCACAACGGGCTCATCGAGAAGGACCCGCTCACGACGAACTGGGAGGGCTCCAAGCCGATGATCGCCACCGGCAAGGTCGCGACCATGCTGCTCGGCTCGTGGGCCGTGCCGCAGATGAAGGCGGCCGCCACGGCGGCCGGCGCCGACCCGGACGACATCGCGTTCTGGCCGTTCCCGTATCAGACCGGCGGCACGTTCCACGCGCGCATCGAGGGCGACTACAAGGCCGCCGTCTCGCGCAGTTCCGGCAACAAGGCGACCGCGCGGGCCTGGCTGGACTGGTTCGTCAACGAGTCGGGCTTCGCCGGCGACCAGGAGGCGATCCCGCCCGCCGTCGGGCAGCCGCTGCCGGCCGGGCTGCAGGCTTTCCAGGACACCGGCGTCGAGCTGGTCGAACTGCCCGCCGCGACCACCAACGCGGGCAAGGAGGACGAGATCATCAAGGAGTCCGAGATCGACCTGGCCGGCCATATCTACCGCCAGAAGCTGGTCGACATCGCGCGCGGCGCGGCCAAGGGCACCAAGGACTCGTACTTCGCCGACCTGAACAAGCGCTGGGGTGACGCACACTCGCGGGTCATGCGATGACGGCGCTGCTCTCGCCACCGCGGCCCGAGGTCGCGACGAAACGACCCCCCAGGAAGAAGATTCCCGTCCACTGGTTCTACCTGGCGCCCGCGCTCATCCTGCTCATCACGTTCACCTACGTGCCGGTGGGCAACATGGTCTGGTACAGCTTCCACAAGTGGGACGGGCTGAGCCCGGCCATGGACCCGGTGGGCTGGGACAACTACGTGCGGGTGTTCACCGACGAGCGGTACTGGCGCGTGTTCCTGATCAGCTTGTACTACTTCGTCGCGTCGTTCGCGCAGATCGCCATCGCCCTGTACTTCGCGGTGATCCTGTCCTTCAGCACCCGGTTCCGCAATCTGTTCAAGGGCATTCTGTTCTTCCCGTATCTGCTCAACGGGGTCGCCGTCGGATTCGTCTTCCTGTACCTGTTCCAGCCCGGCGGCACCCTCGACAGCGTGCTGCGGCTGGCCGGGCTCGGGGAGCACGCGCGTTTGTGGCTGGGCGACCCGGACGTCGCGAACATCGCGCTCGCCGGCACGTCCGTGTGGCGGTTCACCGGGCTCAGTTTCGTGCTGTTCCTGGGCGCCATCCAGTCCATTCCGGGCGAGATCTACGAGGCGGCCGACCTGGACGGCGCGAACCGCTGGCACCAGTTCCGCTACATCATCGCGCCGGGCATCCGCCGCATCATCAGCCTGAGCTTCATCCTGGCCATCTCGGGCAGCCTGGCCGTTTTCGAGATCCCGTTCATCATGACCGGCGGCGCGAACGGCACCCGCACGTTCGTCATCCAGGCCTACGAGACGGCGTTCCAGTTCCGGCAGATCGGGCTGGCGTCGTCGATGGCCGTCGTCCTGCTCCTGCTGGTTCTGCTCATCACCTGGATCCAGCGCCGGCTCGTTCCCGACGACGAAGTGAGCCTGTCATGACCCGATTCCTCAAGTACGTCTCCCTGGTCGGCGCCTCGGTGATCGTGCTCGGGCCGCTTGTCGTCGTCCTGTTCGCGGCGTTCAAAACGCACGCCGAATACGGCACGACGGGCCCACTGACACCGCCGCGGGACTGGTTCAATGTCGACAACTTCGCCACCGCCTGGTCGAAGGGGCACATGCTCCGGGGATTCTGGAACACCACCGTCATCCTCGCGATCTCCCTGACCGGCACCGTTTTCGTGGGGACCCTGGCCGCGTACGCGATCAGCCGGTTCACCTTCGCCCTCAAGCGGCTGGTCCTGGGGTTGTTCCTGGTGGCCGCGCTCGTGCCCGGGGTGACCACCCAGGTGGCCACCTACCAGATCGTGAAGTCGATGGGCCTGGTCAACACCTCGGGGGCCGCGATCGTGCTGTTCCTGGGCACCGACATCGTCTCCGTCTACATCTTCCTCCAATTCATGTCGTCGATTCCGAGAAGCCTGGACGAGGCGGCGGTCATCGACGGTGCGAACCGGTTCACCGTCTATCGCAAAGTCATTCTGCCGCTGATGCGGCCGGCGATCGCGACGGTGGTGATCATCAAGGGAATCGCCATCTACAACGAGTTCTACATACCGTTTCTGTACATGCGCTCCCCGGAGCTCAATGTCATCTCGACCGCGCTGTTCCGCTTCAAGGGCCCGTACGGCGCGCAATGGGAGACCATCGCCGCCTGCACGATGATCGTCATCCTCCCGACGGTTGTCATCTTCCTGTTGCTGCAGCGCTTCATCTACAACGGCGTCACCGCGGGGGCCACGAAATGAGTGCGATGCGTACGACGGATCTGTCCGGCCCGTGGACCCTGAGCGGCCCGCCCGGTTCGCTCCCGGCGACGGTGCCCGGTTGTGTGCACACCGACCTGCTGACCGCCGGCACCATTGTCGACCCGTTCCTGGGCGAGAACGAGAAGGCGGTGGACTGGGTCGGCCGCGCAAACTGGGTCTACGCGCGGGACGTCGCCTGGGACGGGCCGCGCCCGGAACGGATCGACCTCGTTTTCGACGGGCTCGACACGGTGGCCGACATCGAGCTCGACGGTGTGGTGCTCGGGTCGGCGCGCAACATGCACCGCAGCTACCGGTTCGACGTGACCGAACTGGTCGGCGCGTCGGCGAGCCCGCTGCGTGTTCGGTTCACGTCCGCGTACGCGGAGGCTGAGCGTTTGCGCGCACAGCTGGGCGAGCGGCCGAACGCCTACCCGGAACCGTTCAACTTCGTGCGCAAGATGGCGTGCAGTTTCGGCTGGGACTGGGGTCCCACGCTGGTCACCGCGGGCATCTGGCGCGGCGTGCGGCTCGAGGGCTGGAGTGTCGCCCGCCTGAGCGAGGTCAAACCCTTGCTGACGTACGGATCCAGCCGCGGCCGGCTCGACCTGACCGTGGGCGTCGAGCGCGCATCATCGCGCACTTTGCGCATGCGCGTTCTGCTCGACGACCGGGTGCTGTTCGACGGCCCGTACGCGGAAACGCTCACTTTCGACGTCGATGACGTGCAGCCGTGGCACCCGCGCGGCTACGGCCGGCCGCAGCTGTACGACCTGACCGTCGTGCTGCTCGACGGCGAGGCCGAACTGGACCGGTGGGAGCGGCGGACGGGCTTCCGCAGCGTCCACATCGATCAGACCGGTGGGCAGTTCGTGTTCCACGTCAACGGTGAAGCCGTACTCGTCAAGGGCGTCAACTGGATCCCCGACGACATCTTCCCGGCCCGGATGACCCGGGAGCGCTACGCCCTGCGGCTGGGCCAGGCGGCCGCGGCGGGCGTCAACATGGTGCGCGTCTGGGGCGGCGGCCTCTACGAGAGCCGCGACTTCTACGAGGTGTGCGACGAACTCGGGCTGCTGGTGTGGCAGGACTTCCTGTTCGCGTGTGCCTGCTATCCGGAGGAGGAGCCGCTGCACTCCGAGGTCGTGGCCGAGGCGCGCGAGAACGTGGTCCGCCTGGCGCCGCACCCCAGCCTGGTCGCGTGGAACGGCAACAACGAGAACCTGTGGCTGCACGGGGCCGACAACTGGGACTCCCGGCCCGGCGGCGACCTGAGCTGGGGCGAGACCTACTACCTGAAGACGCTGCCCGACATCGTGGCCGAGGCCGACCCGACACGGCCGTACATGGCCGGCAGCCCGTGGTCGGGCTCGTGGGAGCACGAACCGAACGACGTGGACCACGGCACGTTCCACTCCTGGGATGTGTGGAACCGCGAGGACTACCTGCACTACCGCGACTCGGCGCCGCGTTTCGTGGCCGAGTTCGGCTGGCAGGCGCCCCCGGCCTGGCGCACGCTGCGCGAAGCGGTCACCGACGAGCCGATGCGCCCCGACTCGCCCGGCGTGCTGCACCACCAGAAGGCGATCGACGGCAACGGCAAACTCGCGCGCGGCCTGGACGCGCACTTCCCGGCGCCGAGCAGCACCGAGGCCTGGCACTACCTGACCCAGCTCAACCAGGTGCGTGCGGTCCGCACGGGAATCGCGCACTGGCGCTCCCATTGGCCGCACACCGCGGGCACCATCCTGTGGCAGCTCAACGACCTGTGGCCGGTCATCTCGTGGGCCGCCATCGACGGCGCGGGACGCCTCAAACCGCTCTACTTCGAGCTGGCTTCCCTGTACGCGCCGCGCACGGTGACGATCCAGCCGCGTGACGGCGAGTTGGTCGTCGCGCTCATGAACGACGATGCGCAACCTTGGACGGACGTTGCGCACATTGCGCGTCCGGACCGTTCGGGTGCTGCGCACGACGTGCTCGAAGTGCCGTTCGAGGTCCCTCCGCGCTCGAACCTGCTCCTCCCTGTCCCGGCCGGTCCGGTCGCCGTGGAGTCGCGGGGTGCGTTCCCGGACGGGCGGAGCGTGCCGGGCTCGCCGGGCGGGAACCCCTCGGTTGTCCTCGTCGCGGAGGCGGGAGGCGTACGGGATCTGTGGTTCTTCTCCGACTTCGACCTGGCCGATCCCGGGTTGGGCGTGAGCGTGGTGGCCGTCGAGGGCGGGCTGGATGTGACCGTACGGGCGGACGGGCTCGCTCGGGACGTGCTGCTTCAGGCCGATCGGATGCATGCGCGGGCAACCGTCGACCGCGGGTTCGTGACGCTGCTTCCCGGCGAGTCGACCGTCTTCCACGTACGGGGCCCGGCCGCGCTCGACCCGGCCCTGGTCGAGGCGCCCTGGGTCCTGACCGACTTGTCCACGGTGCTGCGCGAACAGCACGCGCGTGCAGCTCCGGCCATCGATTCCGCGGACCCGCACCGGTCCCGCGGTGAGTGAAAGTCCGTCCCCCAACGGAAAGGAATCCCCTCCATGAGGAAGTACCGACCGGTCATGGCCGTCGGCGCCGTCACGGCGCTGCTCGGTGCGGGCATGGTCCATCAGGCGACGAGCGCTTCGGCGTTCGCGGCCACCCCGAAGTCGACGGTTATCAACTATCTGCGGTCGATCAGCGGGACCTCGATCGTGTCCGGGCAGCACAACAAGGAACCGGCCGCCGCTCCGGGTGCGTACACGCAGCAGGTGCACGACGTCACCGGGCAATGGCCGGGGCTGTGGGGCGGCGACATGATGTTCCGCTCCGACGACGTGAACAACCGGCAGCGCGTGATCGATCAGGCCAAGACGGAATGGCGCAACGGATCCCTCGTCGCGCTCACCTGGCATGCGTGTTCGCCCACCGTCGGGCGGACGTGTGAGTTCGAGGGCGGCGTCAAGACGCGCATCTCGGACAGCCAGTTCCAGCAGGTCGTCACCGGTGGCACCGCGCTCAGTCAGACGTGGCGCAGCCGGATGGCCGAAGTGGTGCCCTACCTGCGCCAGCTCAAGGACGCCGGGGTGCCGGTGCTGTGGCGGCCGTTCCACGAGATGAACGAGACGTGGAACTGGTGGGGCGGCCGCCCCGGCGCCAACGGCGGCGCGAAGATCTTCCAGCAGATGAAGGACTACTTCGACAGCCAGGGCCTGGACAACCTGATCTGGGTCTGGAACGTGCAGGACAACCCGGCCGGCGGCTGGTCGCAGTACTACCCGGGCAGCGGCTACGCCGACGTGGTGTCGCTCGACGCCTGGTACAAGGCGTACCCGTCGGCGGCGGACTACCAGCAGATCCAGACGATCGCGGCCGGCAAGCCGATCGCGCTCGCCGAGCTGGGCAAGGTGCCCGACGCCAGGTTGCTGACGTCGCAGCCGCGGTGGGCGTACTTCATGGTGTGGTCCGAGCAGCTGCGCGGCAACAACTCGAACGCCGAGATCCAGGCCGGCTACTTCCATCCGCGAGTGCTCAACCAGGGCGAGGTTCGTTTCTGAGCGTGCGCCCGTGTGCGCCCGCGTTCGGCCGCGGAGGTGTTCCCCCCACCTCCGCGGCTAAGCTCGTACGGTGTTCTCGCCCCGAGGTCCGTCATTGCGCGAACTGACCGTGCAGGCGCTGTCGTCGGTCGAACGCGGCTACGACCTGCTCGCGCCCAAGTTCGACCACACCCCCTTCCGGACGCCGGACGGCATCATCGAGGCGACCGCCGAGGCGCTGGCCGAGCGGGGGCCGTTCGACGCGGGCCTCGACGTCTGCTGCGGCACCGGCGCGGGGCTGACGGTGCTGCGGGCGGTGTGTCAGGGACCGATCACCGGTGTCGACTTCAGCGCGGGCATGCTCGCTGAGGCCGGGAACCAGCATCCGGGCGCCACGCTCGTCCGTGCCGATGTGCGCGCGTTGCCGTTCGAGCCGAGCTTCGACCTGGCCGTCAGCTTCGGCGCGCTCGGCCATTTCCTGCCCGAGGAACGACCGGCCCTGTTCGAGGGTGTGCACCGGGCGCTCAAACCGGGCGGGTTGTTCGCCTTCGCGATCGGTGAGCCGCCGCCGATGACGTCAATCGCACACTGGGTGCTGCTCGGTTTCGACGGAGTGATGCGCGTGCGCAACGCCGTGTGGCGTCCGCCGTTCGTCATGTACTACCGCACGACGCCCCTGCCCGCGCTCCGCAAGGACCTGACCGCGGCCGGCTTCGCCGTCGAGATCGAGGCCCTGGAGACAATGGGCCGCCGCGGCGACGGCACCCCGCGCTGCTGGCTCGTGCTGGCCCGCCGGGCCGCCTGACGCCCGGCCGGCCTGCGGCGGCGCGATCCCGCCCGGCGGGCCGCCCGCTGCGGCCGGGTCGAGGCGGCCAGCTTCCCGGCGGCGGGCCGCCCGCTGCGGCCGGGTTCAGGCGGTCAGCTTCCCGGCGGCGTGCCGGGCCGCCGTGTAGCCGAAGCTCAACCCCTGGCCGATGGTGGCGCCCGGCCCCGGATACACCCGGCCGAAGGCGTTGCCGGCCGCGTTGCCCGTGGCGTACAGGCCCTCGATCACGCTGCCGTCGGGGCGCAACGCCCGGGCGAAACCGTCGGCCCGGATCCCGCCGCACGTGCCGAGGTCGCCCGGCACCACCTGCACGGCGTAGAACGGGCCCCGGTCGATCGGGCCCAGGCACGGGTTGGGCCCGATCGTGGGGTCGCCGTAATACCGGTCGTAGGCGCTGTCGCCGCGGTGGAAGTCGTCGTCGCGACCCGCGGCGGCCTGCGCGTTGAAGCGTTCGACGGTGGCCGGCAGCTCGGTCAGCCCCAGTTGCGCGGCCAGGTCGTCGAGCGTCGGGGCCTGGGCCGCGAGCCCGCTGTCGTACCAGGCCCGGGGCAGCGGCTGCCGTGGGAAGACGCTGCCGGCGAAGACGTACCGGTTGCGGTAGCGCTGGTCGAAGATCATCCACACCGGCAGCTGCTGCTGGATCATGATCTGGCCCGCGCTCATGTAGTTGACGGCCTCGTTCATGAAGCGCCGTCCCTGCTGGTCCACGATGATCTGGCCGGGCAGGGACCGCTCGGCCAGCAGCGGGCCGGGCATGGGGCCGGGCACCGGCACGGCCGGGAACCACCACGCCTCGTTCATGAAGGCCAGGTCGGCCCCGGCGGCCCGGGCGATCGGCAGCACGTCACCGGTGTTCTCGGGGTTGCCCAGGCACCAGTCCGTGTCGAGCTGCGGCGACTGGTGCTCGTGGCGCAGCGCCCGGTTGCGGTCGAAACCGCCCGCCGACAGGAGCACCCCACGCGCCGCCCGTACGGTCTCGTCCTGGCCGTTTCTGGTCACCACCACGCCGCAGACCCGGCCGTCCTCGATCACCAGGTCCTTGAGCGGGGATTCGAACCAGACGGGGATCTTCGCGGCGCGCACCCCGGCGAACAGGCCCGCCGCCAGCGCGCTGCCACCGGCCACGTATTCGCGCCGGATCGCCAGGCCGCCCACCCCCAGGCCGAGCAGCCGGGCCGCGGTGACGATGCCGCGCGGGTGGCGGGCCACGAGGTTCAGCCACTTGTACGTGCGCCCGGTGACCGGCATCGGGAAGGGCGCGGCCAGCGCGGCCGGGCGCAAGCGGGCGCGGTCGGCGCCCAGCCGCCGTACGTCGAAAGGTTGGGGCTCCATCGCGCGGCCGGTCGCCGAGCCGCCGGGCAGCTCGGGGAAGTAGTCGGCGTAGCCGGTCATCCACTGGAAGCGCAGCGGAGTGCGGCGCCGCAGCAGGTCCACGGCGGCCGGGCCGTGCGCGAGGTGCGTCTGCCAGCGCTCCTCGGGGGTCTCGCCGGCCGTCACGTGACGCAGATATTCGCGGGCGCGCTCGCTGGAGTCGGCCACCCCGGCCTCGCGCAGCAACGCGTTGCCCGGCACCCAGAAACCACCGCCGGAAAGCGCGGTGGAACCGCCGAAATAGTGCGATTTCTCGACGATCAGCACGGACAGGCCGGCCTCGGCGGCCGCCAGCGCCGCCATCATGCCCGTCCCCGAACCCACGACCACGAAGTCGACGTCCATGGTCCGACGCTAGGCGCGCCGCCCGCGAAAGGCAACGGTCTGTTGCCATTGCAGAATGAGGGCATGGACCAGCCCGTACGACGTACGCGTGGCGTGCAGCAGGGACCGCGCAGCGCGCAAGTGGTCGAAAGCGTGCGCGCGGCGACCCTGTCCGAACTCGCGCGATCGGGGTTCGGCGGGCTGACGATCGACGGCGTGGCCAAAGCGGCCGGGGTCAACCGCACGACCATCTACCGCCGCTGGCCGACGAAAGCCGCGCTGCTCGCCGCGGTCGTCGAGCCACTGCTCGCGCAGTACGACACCGACCCCGGCACCGGCTCGCTGCGCGGTGACCTGCTCGCCCTGCTGCTCGCCCTCCGCGACAACGCGGCCCGGCCCGAGGGGCGCGCGATGATCGAAGCGGTCCGGGCCGGGGGAGCGGGCGAACTGTCCGAGCTCATGACGTCGTCCGCCGCGCGCGCCATCGCACCGTTCCGGCGGGTGCTCGAACGCGCCGACGTGCCCCGAGCGCCGACGATCGCGCATCTGGCGTTCTACGGCGTCGTGCTCTGGGACCAGACACACGGCGTCCCAGCCACCGACGAGGACTGCGCGAAACTGCTCGACCTGCTGCTGCCCCACTGACCGCCGCCCCGCGCCGGGGAGCCGACGGCCACACTGACGGCAGCCCGCGCCCAGTGACCGCCGCCTGCGCCCGGAGCCGGCTGCCACACCGGCGGCAGTCCCGGCCCTGAAGGCCGCAGCCCCGCGCCCGCAGTCGGTATGTCGAGCGGGTTTGACGTCGGGTCGGGGGCGCCGTCCGGCTGGGCCTGGGGTTGAGTCAGCGATCGGGTCGTCGTCGGGCACCGTCGCCGGCCGGCCGGGTCATCAGGCGATAGCGCTCGGGGTGGCTGGTGACGTAGCCGTGGATGTGTCCCCGGGCAGGTCGGTCCCTCCGCCGGGCTCGGGGGACATCCTGGCGGAGGGGTATGACAAGTTCCTGGAAGCCGATACGTTGCGACCATGTGTGTCGACAAAGTCACCCGCCGTTCACTGATCTTCGGCGCCGCCGCCACGGCGGCCGCGGTCGCCACGCCCGCACCCGCCCAGGCGGCACCCGGACGCTCCGGCCTGCAGGACCTCACCCACGTGGTGACCCCGTCGTTCCCGGCCTTCGAGCCGGGCGAGGAGCCGTCCCGTCGCACGGCCACGACAGTGGAGAAGGACGGGTACTACATGCAGGAATGGACGATTCTCGAGCATTTCGGCACTCACGTGGACGCGCCCGCGCACTTCACCGCCGGAGGCCGTACGTCGGAGGAACTCAGCCTCTCCGAGCTCATCACCCCAGCCGTGGTCATCGACATCGCCCGGCGGGCGGCCCGGGAGCCGGACACCACGGTGACCGTGGCGGACCTGGTGGCGTACGAGCGCAAACACGACCGGATCCCCCGGAACGCCGCCGTGCTGATGTTCAGCGGCTGGGCGGCCAAGGCGGGCGACGCGGCCGCCTACCGGGGCACCGACAGCGCGGGCAAGCTGCATTTCCCGGGGTTCAGTGTGGACGCCTGCGAGTGGCTGCTGACCAAGCGCGGGATCCGCAGCCTCGGGGTGGACACACTGAGCATCGATCCCGGCATCTCGGCGGGCTTCGAGACGCATCTGGCCCTGACCGGCGCCGACCGGTACGGGGTGGAGAACCTCGCCGGCCTCGACCGGATCCCGCGCCACGGGGCCACGCTGACCGTCGGCCTGATCCCGTATCTGGACGGTTCGGGTGGTCAGGCCCGGGTCTTCGCCAGGTGGTAGAAGCGGTGGCGCGGCCGGTTCAAAATGTTCCCGGAGGGGAAGACATCAGTGCCGCCGGGGAACTTTCGTGAAGATCTTTCGATCCGGGGGACAGTTCTCCGACGTACAGTGCCTTCGGGAGCACTGCTCGACTAGGAGGTCGATCGGGATGAGCACCGAGGACAAGCGCAGGGAGTTCGACGACATCGTCGCCCGCCTGACCACGGACTACCCCACGCTGAGCCGGGCGCCCTGGCCCCGCTGGCCCCGGCCGGTGCTGATCACCGTGCTCGTGGCCGCCGGGGTCGTCTGGGGCTTCCTCTCGGTGGCCATGGTCGCCTGGGGGGTGCGCGGCGTGCTGCTGACCTGCGCGGTCGTCACCGTCGCGGCGGTAGCAGCCGTACTGGACGCTCGAAAATCCTAGCGAAACGGTCCCGTCACGCAGTACGTGATGCCGCCGGAGGACGCTCCGGAGGTGCCGCGCTGTGACGAGAAGTAGAGCCGGTCGCCGGCCGGGGTGAAGGCCGGGCCGGTGATCTCCGATGCGCTCTGCCCGCTGATCCGCAGAAAGACCGACACGGTGGCGGACGACGGCGTGATCAGGCAGATGTCCATGGTGCCGCCGTCCTCGGCCACGTAGAGGTCACCCGACGGCGAACCGGTGACGTTGTCGACCCCGGTCAGCGGAGCCGTGCCCGAAGTGACCAGATTGTCGTCGTAGGCCAGCTCGTACGTGCCGGTCGCGAGGTTGACCTGCCAGACCCGGTTGTCACCCTTGGTCGTGAACCAGACCTTGTTGTCGGCGTAGTGGCAGCCCTCGCCGCCGTTGAACGATTTGGCCCCGGAGACCTGGTAGCGGGTCGCGGTCGGCGAGCCGTCCGGGTCGGGCACGTCGGCCCAGGTGAACGAGCCCGAGGTGGCGGTGCCGGCCCGGAACACCTGCAGCGTGCCGGTGGCCAGGTTGCCCCACGAGGCCGGGATGTAGCGGTAGAACTTGCCGTCGGTCTCGTCCTCGGTCAGATAGACGACCTGCCGTACGGGGTCGGCCGCGGCCGCCTCGTGCTTGAACCGGCCCATCGCCGGGCGCACCACTGCCGCGCCGCCCAGCGGGTACGTCTCCCAGACCCGGCCCAGGCTGACCTCTTCGCACGACAGCCAGGTGTTCCACGGCGTCTTGCCGCCCGCGCAGTTCTGGTTGGTGCCGCCGAGAATCCGCGACGCCCCGGTGACCTGCCCGGCCGCGTTGAAGACGAGCCGCGACGCCCCGCCCCCGGCCGACGAGGACACCTCCGAGTTGGAGACGTAGACCCAGCCGCTGCCGTTGGGGATGACCGCGCCGCCGTCGGGGGCGTCGTGCCACACGTAGGAGGTCCCCGGCACCGTCTGCCGTGAGCGTGCCACCACCTGGCTGGTGAACCCGGCGGGCAGCCGGATGCCGTTGGCGTCGGCCGCCTGCAAGGGCCCGTACGGCCCGGTGGCGTTCTGCGCGGGCGCCGCGTACGCCGCCGGCCAGGCGGTGAACGGCAGCGCGAGTCCACCGGCCCCGGCGACGGTGGCACGCAGCAGAGTGCGACGATCCATGTGACCCTCCCGAAGAGACAACGATGCCGTCAGGGTTTCGGCTGTCGCCGTCCGCCGAGTGAGCAATCAATAGACAATTGTCGAAGTCTTATAGTCGATCGCCATGACGGCGGAGCGTTCACAGCGGCACGCGACGGTTTCGGAGCGGCTGGCCGGCCTCGACGACGCCCAGGTCGTAGCGCTGCTGGGGGCGGGCTCGGCCCCGGCCGCGGGCATCGGCGGCAGCACGACGACGATCCACGTCGGCGAGGTGCCGGTGTTCGTCAAACGGGTGCCGCTGACCGACCTCGAGCGTGCGCATCCCGGTTCCACGGCCAACCTCTTCGGGCTGCCCGCCTTCTACCAGTACGGTATCGGCTCGGCCGGTTTCGGCGTGTGGCGCGAGGTCGCGGCGCACACCATGACGACCGGATGGGTGCTGGACGGGCAGTACGACGGTTTCCCGCTGCTCCATCACTGGCGGGTGCTGCCCCAAACACCGTCCGGGCCCGGTGATCTGGAGAAGTGGGTGCGGCACTGGGACGGCAACGACGCCGTACGGGCTCGGCTCCAGGCGATCGGCAGCGCTTCCGCCTCGATCGTGCTCTTCCTCGAACACATCCCGTACACGGTGGACACCTGGCTCCAGCGCCGGCCCGCGTACGCGATGGTCGACGACGAGGTGCGCCGCGGCACGGAGTTCCTGCGCTCGCAGGGCTTCGTCCACTTCGACGCGCACTTCCGCAACCTGCTCACCGATGGGCACCGTGTCTACTTCGCCGATTTCGGCCTGGCCACGCACACGGGGTTCAGCCACACCGCTGACGAGTCCGCCTTCCTGAACCGGCGCGTCGTCTACGACCGCGCCTACACGGCCATGCACCTGACCACCTGGCTGATCAGCAACCTGCTCGACGTGCCCTGGTGGGACAGCCTGGCTCACCTGCGGGCCCGGACCGGCCGCCTGGCACTGCCGGAACCGGCCGCCGGCATCGTCGAGCGATACACCGAGGTCGCGCTGCTGATGCACGGCTTCGCCCGCGAGGTCGAGCACACGAGCAAGCTGACGCCGTTCCCCGCCGCCGAGCTCGAGCAGGCTCTCAGCCGGTGCGCGCCGCCCCCGGGCACGTGATCAGTCGTCGCCGCCGTGGTTGGCGTGCTCGCGGGCGCTGGGCACCCCGCCCGAGCAGGTGATCCTCAGGTCGACGTGACGTTCGGAGTTCTCGAAACGGACATCGGCCTCGTCGTCCGGGCCCTCGTCGACGTCGCGCACCTCGTAGCCCGGGTCGGGCGACCAGCGCTCCAGGTACGCCAGGTTGCCCCGGCAGCCCGCGAGGGCCACGCCACCCGCGCTGCGGAAACTCGTCAGGGCCGGGGGCCGTGAAGAAGGCGCCGGCGCCGGGGTGGGGGAGGCCGGGGAGGCGGTCGCCGGGGCCGGGGTCGCGGCGGCCAGCGCGCGCGACACGTCCTCCTGGCTCAGCACGCCGCCGTTCGAGCCGGTCAGGCTGTCGCCGACCAGGCGGATACCGCCCAGCCCGGCGACGGTGGCGACCAGAGCGGCGGCCACCCAGCCGGCGCCGGCCACGAGGGAACGAGGAGCCATGGACAGCAACTATGCCCGACCGAGGGCTAACACTGTCTCGTGACCGTGCTAAGAGAGGGTTAAGGGCGCAGGTCACGGCGGCCGGGCCGACTACCCTCGGGGCAATGGCCCGGCTGCTGCTGATCGAGGATGACGCGACCATCCGCACGCCCCTGATGCGTGCCCTCAAGGAGCGCGGCCACGCCGTCGCCTCCGTCGCGACCGCCATGGAGGGCGTGCAGTCCGCGCTCACCGACCGGCCCGACCTGGTCGTGCTCGACCTCGGGCTGCCCGACCTGGACGGGCGCGAGGTGCTGCGGATGCTGCGCGCGGTCAGCCAGGTGCCGGTGATCGTGGCCACCGCCCGCGACGACGAGACCGAGATCGTCCGGGTGCTCGACGCGGGCGCTGACGACTACGTGGTCAAGCCGTTCACCGCGGCGCAGATGGAGTCGCGGATCCGCGCCGTGCTGCGCCGCGGCGCCACCCCGTCAGCCGACCCGGCGATCACCGTGGGTGAGCTGGTGATCGACCCCTCCGCCCGTACGGTGCGGCTGGCCGGTGAATCCGTCGAGCTCACGCCGCGCGAGTTCGACCTGCTGCACCACCTGGCCACGCGGGCCGGGCAGGTGGTGACCAAGCGTGAACTGCTGACCGAGGTCTGGCAGATCCCGTACGGCGGGGCCGACAAGACGGTCGACGTGCACCTGTCGTGGCTGCGCCGCAAACTCGGTGAGAGCGCCACCGCGCCGCGCTACCTGCACACCGTACGGGGAGTCGGGGTTCGACTGGGCGCCCAGCCGTGAGGGGTCAGCTCCGCCTGCTCGTGCTGGCCACGACGAGCCTCATGATGATCGCGTTCCTGGTGCCGCTGGCCTTCCTCGTACGCCAGGTCGCGCAGGACCGGGCGACCGTGCGCGCGACCGCCGACGTGCAGAGCATCATCACCGACGTCGGGCGGGCCGGCCCTGACGAGCTGCGCCTGACCGTGGAGCAGCTGGCCGCCACGTCGCGCCGCCCGATCACCGTCTACCTGAGCAACGGCACCGTGCTCGGCACCCAGCAGGCCGCCACCCCGGCCGTCGAACTGGCCCGGCGGGGCAGCCGCAGCCTCACCGTGTCCGACGGCGGCGCGCGCGAGATCGTGGTGTCGGTGCAGGGCCGCGACGGCACGGCGGTCATCCGTACGGTGGTCTCGGCAGCCGAAGGCAGCACCGGCGTCACCCGCTCCTGGATCGTGCTGTTCGGGCTGGGCGCGCTGCTCGTGGCGCTCGGCATGCTGGTCGCGGACCGGCTGGCCCGGACGATCACCCGCCCGATCACCGACCTGTCGGACGTGTCGCACCGGCTGGCCAACGCCGAACTGACCGCCCGCGCCGCGCCCGAGGGCCCGGCCGAGGTGCGCGAGGTGGCCGGCGCCCTGAACCACCTGGCCGGGCGGATCCAGGAGCTGCTGCGGGCCGAACGGGAACAGGTGGCCGACCTGTCGCACCGGCTGCGCACCCCGCTGACCGCGCTGCGGCTGGAGGCCGAAGGGCTGCGTGACCCCGAGGAGAGCGCCCGCCTCAGCGCGGCCGCGGACGCCCTCGAACGCGCGGTGAGCGGGCTGATCCAGCAGGCCCGGCGCCGCACCGACCCGGAGTCGGCCGAGCCCGCCCGCTGCGACGCGGCCGAGGTGGTGGCCGACCGGGCGGCGTTCTGGGCCGTGCTGGCCGAGGACACCGGGCGCGAGATGACAGTCGACCTGGTGGCCGGGCCGCAGCCGGTGGCGGTCTCGGCCGACGAGCTGGCGGCGGCGGTCGACGCGCTGCTGGGCAACGTCTTCGCCCACACGCCTGACGAGACCCCTTTCTCCGTACGGCTGTCGGCCGTACCGGCGGGGGTCGAGCTCACGATCGCGGACCGGGGGCCCGGCATGCCGGCCGGGGTGGCGCGGCGGGGAGTCAGCGGCGGGGACTCGACCGGGCTGGGGCTCGACATCGCCCGCCGGGCCGCCCGGGGACAGTTCGAGATCCACGGTGACGAGGGCGGATCCGTGGTCACGATGCTCTTAACCCGGCCTTAGGGATCATGCAGCGCGGCGCTATCCATGTTCGCGGCAACCTTCTCCCTGTCAGCTACAACAACCGGGAGGAACCATCATGAAGCGCTCATACGCTGTCGCCGCCGCCGTCGGGGCGGCCGCCGTTCTCGGGGTCACCGGGACGGCCCTGGCCGCGGGTGGGGACGACGCCGGCCCGTCGCCGTCGCCCTCGTCCTCGTCGTCCTCGGTGTCGCCGTCGCCCTCCGAGTCGTCTTCGCCGTTGCCGTTCGAGTCGTCTTCGCCGTTGCCGTTCGAGACGGTCGAGCCCGGCTCGGTCACCCCGGCTCCGCGCGGCAGCGGCAGCCCGTCGGCGACGACAGGCCTGGGCGACGCGGCCGGCCACGCCGCCCACGCCGTCTCGATCACCCAGGCCAGGTCGAAGGCGCTGTCGGTCGTCGGCGGGGGCCGGGTGACCAAGGTGGAGGCCGAGACCGAGCACGGGCGGGCCGTGTGGGAGATCGAGGTCGTCTACAAGGGGGTCGAACACGACCTCGACATCGACCGCAGGACGGGCGCGGTCACCGACCACGACATCGACCGCGACGACCGGGTCCGCGACGACGACCGGGGCCGCGACGACCGCGGCCGCGGCGGGGACGACCGCGGCCACGACGACCGGGTCCGCGGCGGCGACGACCGCGGTGGGGACGACCGGGGGCGCGGCGGGGACGACGACCGCAGCGGGCGGCACGGTGGCGACGACAAGGGCCGGCACGGCGACGACGACCGTGGTGGGCGGCACGGTGGCGACGACGACTGACGGCTTCGTCGGTAGCACATTTCGCTGATCACTGCGCGGTCGTCCACAGTCCGGCGTTGTCCACAGGGGCCGTCCCAAGATCGGCCAAGGGGACGATAATGGGCAGTGGACGGTGGCCCCCGAGGAGGGTGGGCCAGGGGGGCACGGTGATCTTGGGGGTGGTGGCGGCCCGGATGGCTGGGGCGCTGTTCACGCCGGCGCGACGGAAGCGATCTTGCGTTGGAGTCCGCTTTAGGTAAGGCTGACCTAACGCCGCGTGCCGGTGTGCACCGACGCCGTACCCGAAAGGTCGTGTCTCATGACCGAGTTCGCCGCCCGGATCCGCCGCGCCACCATGGCTGAGCATCGCGAGGCCGAGACCCGCAGCTTCATCTCGAGGCTGATGGCGGGCGAGGTCCCGTACGCGGGGTACGCCGTCCTGACCGCCCAATACCTGCACATCTACCGTGAGCTGGAGGCGGCGGCGGCTCGGATGCGCACCGACGAGGTGGCCGCCGGGTTCGCCGACCCGCTGCTCGACCGGGTGCCGTCGCTCGAGGCCGACGTGCAGTTCCTCGGCTCGGCCGACGTGCGCCCGCTCGAGGCGACCCGGCGGTACGTGGCCCGGCTGCGCGAGCAGTGCCACGACTCGGCGGCCCACTTCATCGCCCACCACTACGTGCGCTACCTGGGCGACCTCAGCGGCGGTCTGATGGTCGGCCGGTCCGTCGCCCGCACGTACGGTCTCGGTCCGGGCGGTGTCGCGTTCTACTCCTTCCTCGACATTCCGGACAGCAAGGCGTACAAAGCCGCCTACCGGGAACGTCTCGACTCGCTGCCCGCCGTGCTCGGGCCGGCCGGGCTCGACGCGCTGGTAGCCGAGTCCCAGCTCGCGTTCAAGCTCAACGCCGCGCTGTTCGTCGAGATGGGCCGCCGGTTCGAGGACGTCGCTCCCGCGGCATAGCCTCAAGACCATGGTTTTCCCGTACGCCCCCACGCCCGGAAACGACGGCCCGGCCGGTGACACGTACGCGGTCGCCCTCGTTCGCGCCGGGGACGCCGAGCCGGTCACCGCCGTGCTGCGCCGGCTGCGGTTCACCGGCTGGGCCGGCGCGCCGGAGAGCGGGTGGCTGCCGGTCATCGCCGCGGGCGGCACGGTCGCCGCGGGCCGGCGCGGCATCGTGGAGGTCGGCGCCGAACTGGCGGGCACCGTGCTGGTCGTCCGGGTCCTGCGCGACCGGCAGCTGGCCCTGGTGGCGTGGTCGGACGGCGAGGAGCTGGGCCGCTACGTGAGTGACCCGTCACGCGAGCCCGGCGCCGAGGACGACGTGCTGGACGACCCGCTCGGCGTGCCCCACGCGGCCGCGTTCGCCCAGGTGGCCGGGCGTCCCGACCGTGCCGATGACCTGGCCGGGCTGCTCGGCGACCGGCTCGACCCGGAACTGGTCAACGAGTCGGAGCGGCTGGCCGCGATACTGCGGCTGCTCGACCTGCCGACGTGGCTGGTCGCGGTGGCCACCCTGCCGCGCGACATCCCCACCGGCCCGCGGGCGCGGGAGCTCACGCGGTTCGGTTTCGGGCTTCCCGGCGTACGGGGGAAGGTTCTTGATCGTGCGGCGCGCCCGGTGCGCCGCCGGCGAACCCCGCCACCCGTCATCGCCGACCCGCCGAGCGGTGGCGGCATGGACCCGTGGCTGCTGTGATCGGAAAACCCGCGGCCGCGGCGCAGCGACACGACCCGCCCTAGGTGGCCGTCAGGAAAAGGCGGTCGCCGGGCTTGGTGCCGTTCGACCGGTGATACAGCAGAACCATTCCCCGAGCCGCCGTACGGGCCAGCTCTGCGATGTGGTGCGGTCGCTGTCCCTCTGTCCCGGCGGCGATGACCACGGCGCACCAGAACGCCCGGCTCGTCTCCTCCGCCGTGGGCGCACGCTCGCGCGACAGGGCCGGGGTCATCGCCTCCTGCAACAGATCGGCCAGTACCGCCTGGGCCGGCGCGCCCCTGCTCTTCAGGAAAGAGCGGAGCTCGTCGCAGGCGTCCGGCCAACCCGCCAGATCGACCACGGCCGGGTGGCCGGCCTCGGGCAGACCGGCGCGGATCAGGGCCGCCACCAACGCGGCCGCGTTCTCCGGCTGGGGTGGCGGAAACCGCGACGACTCCGATCCCGGCGGTTCCCCCGCCGGTTCGGGCGCGACGACTGCGGCCACGGCGTCACCGACCTGCACGCTGACGAACCGGTGAAATCCGCCCTGGAACAGCTCGGGAGCGGGGTCGTCAAGAAACCCCCACGTATACGTGTGCGTCTGGTCGAGAACCCCGATCGGCGGGCGGGGCCGGGCCAGCCTGAGGTGACCCCACACGTACGGATGTGCGCGCACCGCGTCCAGCCGTCCGGCTGACGCACCGAGGGCCGATCGGCACGCGGTGGGTAGCCCGGCCACCTGCGCACTCAACCGCTTGACCTGCTCCTGCTGCACCTCGTTCCCGAAGTGCTTGACCAAGCCGAGGGTGTGGATCGGGGTGTCCTTCCGCAGGCCGTCGGCGACGAGATCGTAGGTGTCCAGCGCGCGGCGCAGGCAGATGCCGTACATCCGGGCCAGGTTGCCTTGATCGGCAGGCAGCGCCGCCAGCGCGTCACAGATGCCCATGGCGTGCAGACGGGTGAGCCGGCGCAGCAAGTCGTGCGCCGTGGCGGTGTCGTCGGTGGCGACACTCCAATCCGGGCCACCGACCGTGTTCGACGGAGCTCCGGCGTTCTGGAGCGCGCTCAAGTCGTCGGGGGTGGCGCCCGCGTAGCGGATGACGCCACCCAGCGCGTTGAGCCAGTTCACGAATGCGGCCGCATCGCCCGGCCACAATCCCTCGGCCGGGCGGCCGGGATCGGGCCTGTCCCACCGGCGGTCCGGCCGTGGATGCCCGGTGTCGTCGAGGAACAGCTGGTAGATGCGCTGCGAGACGGGACGGCGACCGACCCGCCGGTCGGCCCCGGCGGGCACCAGCGGGCCCAGTTCGCGATGAGCCAAGGACTGGATGAGCAACCGGCGGTCGGTTGAGCCGGCGTCCCGCGCCAGCAGGTCCGCCACCGCCTGGTCCACCCGCTCGGCCAGCTCGGCCTCCCCGGTGGCGCACTCCAGGGCCAGGCTCAGCGCCGCTCCGCCACCCTGGTCGAGGCAGGCGCGCACGATCGGGTCCGGATCGGTGCCGGCGGCGTACAGGAGCAGGGTTTCCCGCCACCAGTCGTCAGCGACCCGGGCGGCCAGCTCGGCCTCCAGACCGTTGTCCGCGATGTGCCGGGCCGTCAAGTACTCCTGGATGCTGCGGTGCGCGAAGGCGTACGTGTGGCGGCGGGTCTCGATCAGCAGGCCGTTGGCGCCCGCGTCGGTCAGCAGGGCGCGGGCCTGATCGGGCATGTCGTACGACGGTTGTTCGTGCACGCCGGCCTCGGTCATGGCGTAGGCCAGGGCGGCCAGTGCGCGCTCCTTGGCGGCCGGGTCCAGGCCGGAACCCCAGCGTTCTGACAGGGCACGGCGTTGCAGGACGCCCGCGCAGACCTCGGCGTACAGATCGGCCCGGTTGTCGGGAAGAGTGCCACCGGCCCGGTGGGTGAGCACGATCATCGTCAGCAGCAGCGGATTGGTGGCGAACTCGGCCAGCTCGGGCCGGGTGTGCAACCGGGTGATCAGATCCTCCGTGTCGCCGTGCGGCGGCGGCAGGGCACGGTGCAGGTTCTCGACGAAGGCGCGGATCTGCTCGTCGGTCAGGCCCCGCACCTCCAGCGTGGTGGCCGACCGGATCGGTGCGGACGCGTAGTCGTGCGGGCGGGACGTGACGACGAAGTCGTTGCCGGGGTAGTTGCCGATCTGATCGGCGATCCAGTCGCGCACCCGGTCGTCGTCGGCGGGGGAGGGCACCTCGTCGAGCCCGTCGAGCAGCACGACACACCGGCCGCGCTCCAGCTTGCCGCGCAGCCAGTCCTTCGGTTCGCGCGCGGCCAGGTCACCCAGGCCGAGCCGCCAGATCTGCCACAGCGGGGCTCGGGGGTCGGCGACGATGTCGGCCGCGTGCCGGCGAAGTTCCAGCAGCACCGGTACGCGGTCACGGTCGGGCAGGGCGCGAGCCAGGTGCCGCAGGAGCGTGCTCTTGCCGGTGCCGGGCCCACCGACCAGCGCCAGCACAGCGGGTTCCGGTCGCGCCACGAAATCCCAGATGGACTGCCGGTCCGGGCTTTCCGACGTCGTGGGCACGAGACCGGAAGCCACCTCACGGACCGGCCGGCGGGCCACGCTGACATCGACGTAGACCTCGTCCATCCGTACGGGGACCTCGGGCGGACTGACCAGGCCCCGCAGGTCGACCTCGCGGGTGACGGCCGCGACGTAGGCCCGGTAACGCCGCTCGAACAGGAACGCGGGCGTGAAATGGCCGCCCCGTCCCCTCCACCACCAGCCCACCAGCAGGGGCAGCAGAACCAGCGCGATCGCGACCGGTGCGAGTTCACCCTGGACGACGCCCGCGGTGCCGGCCTGGTCGTCGGCCGCATGGATCCGCAGGATGGACGCGACCGTGCCGCCGACGATCACCGCGACGCCGAGCAGGGCTCCCACATCGCGGCGGCCCAGACCCATGGGCCACAGTGTGCCGGATCACCGCTACTTGTCCACGCTGGTGTCCGTCCGGGACGGGATCGCGTTGTCCGCGTTCGTGTCCGTCAAGGCCGGGATCGCGGAGAAGAGCAGGTCCGGGTCGTAGCGTCGCTTGAGGGCCAGCAGGCGTTCGAGGTTGGGGCCGAACGAGTCCCGGGCTCGCGCGTCCTCGTGCGGGCCGAGCAGGTTGGGGTAGCCGCCCGGAAGAGCGAGAGGGGTCAGGGCTGTCTCGACACCGTCGGCCCACGCGCGGTGCCGGTCGGGGGAGTCCTCCGGCAACCACGACGCGATCACCTCGACGGGATGGTGCGGGCGACGCTGGGCGAAAGCGGTGGCGGACGGGTCGACCCGGGACGCGGCGCCGTGGAAGTGGTTGACGATCAGGGTCGAGTACGGGCCCATCTCGCGCGCGGCCGCGACCAGGACATCGGCCGCGCCGGGCTCCACGGCGGCCAGGGAACGGCTGCGCAGCAGATAATGGGCGCCCGGGGTCATGCTGGCGTCGAACATGCGCAACGCACCCCCGTACGGCATCGGCCGGACCTGGTCGACGACCGCGTGACCGAGGGTGCGCAGCCGGGTGATCACCCGATCGCCGGCGGCCAGATCGGAACTGCTCCAGAAGGGACAGAGAAAAGCCAGCGGCCCCTGCGGTCCGGGCAGGAAACCGGTCATCACGGTCAGGTCGTCGCGGGCCTCGGCCACGATCTCGGCGTAACCGTTGAGCACGGCTCGCCCCTCGGACGCCGGGAACATCAAGATGCCGGCGAGCAGGCTCGGCACCTCGTGCAGCCGGAATCGCAGCGCGGTCACCACACCGAAGTTGCCGCCGCCCCCGCGCAAAGCCCACCACAGATCGGCGTCGCCCTCCGGGCCGGCCACCACCGTCGTGCCGTCGGCCAGCACGACCTCCGCGCCGAGCAGGTTGTCCGCGGCCAGCCCGCACCGGCCGATCAGCGCTCCGTACCCGCCCGCCAGTGTCAAACCCGCAAGCCCGACACCGCCCACCACGCCGGTCGCCGCGACCATCCCGTACGGCGTGGCCGCCCCGATCAGATCGTCGGCGATCGCGCCGCCCTGCACGGAGGCCGTCTTCGTAGCGCCGTCGATGGTGACCGCGCGCATGGGCGTCAGATCGAGGACAATGCCGCCCTTGCGCAGGGCCCGGCCGGCCCAGTCGTGACCACCGGCCCGCACGGAGAGCGGAAGCCCGTGATCGCCGGCGATGCGAACCACTCCGCCGACGTCACGCGTGTCGGCACACCGCGCGATCATGGCGGGTCGGGTGGTGACGGCCGGGTTCCACACCTGTCGGGCGGCGGCAAAACCGTCCTGCTCACTGGTGATCAGCCGGTCCTCCAGGAGGGCGCGGAGCGCCTGCTTCGCATCGGCAACACTCATCGTGCCTCCCGAGCCGGGTTGAACGGTTGCCGCGTACGGTAGCGGCCAGTCACGCAAAGCACCGTCATGAACACGACTCGTGACACCTCGCGTTGGCTCGCTTCGTCCGCGCCTTGCGCCCTCCCTTCGCCCTTCGCGGTTGGTATCGCCTTGTGCGGCTGCTCGTGCCTGCTGCGTCCCTGGCCGAGCTCACGCCGTGGCCCGCTCACCGCGTACTGGCCCGGCTTGCGTAACTTGACCCGCTCACCGCCTGTCGGCCTGGCTTGCGTAACTTGACCCGCTCACCGCCTGCGGGCCCGGCTTGCATAACTCGACCCGCTCACCGCCTGCGGGCCCGGCTTGCGCGACTTGGCCCGCCGTCCGCGTAACTTGCCTGTTCAGCACGACTTGATCAGCCCGTCGGACAGCCTCAGTTGTCGCCCGTCCCGAAGGAGCAACCAGCCTCCTAGGACGTTCTAGGGGTTGGCCGCTGAGCGGAGTCAAATGTCCAAGCCCTGTGCCAAGCGGTCCGCACAGTCGGGAATCGCTTGGCGCGGAAGCCGTCTCCTAACCGCCGCTGCCCCGGCCTGCCCCGCGTCGTGCTGACCCACCGCGCTGCCCCGACCGAGCGCCGCGTTCCCCTGGTTCCGCCGCGCCGTACCTAAGACAGCTCTGCGGCCGGCCGCTTCGGACCCACAAGTAACCCAGCCTCCTAGGATGCTGTGGCCGACGTGACGGAGCGTGGGTGGGCCGGGTGCGACCGATGGTGAGCACCGGCGGAGGGGTTGTGCAGGTCGCGGCGTCGGACGCACGGTCAGCGCGTTGTTCGGTGCGGGAGGGCCGGCCGTGGCGGGCGCCACGTGCGCGATCATGAAGGTTGCGCTGAGGGGAGTGGTGTCGTGCTGGAGACGCCGTACGTGGCTGTGGATGTTGATGTGCTCGATCGGAACGTGGCGGCGATGGCGGCCGCCGCGCGTGGGCGGGGGCTTGCGTTGCGACCGCATGCCAAGACGCACAAGTGTCTGGAGATCGCTCGGCGGCAGGTCGACTACGGCGCCGCCGGGTTGACTGTGGCCACTGTTCGTGAGGCGGAAGTCTTCGCGGGTGGTGGCTTCGACGATCTGTTCCTCGCGTACCCGATCTGGCCGTCGCCGGGGCGGGCCGGGCGGCTGCGGAAACTGGCCGAGCGTGTCGCCCTGCGCGTCGGCGTGGACTCCGTGGAGAGCGCCGAGGCGTTGGCCCGGGCTGTGGGTCCGCTCGACGTGCTGGTCGAGCTGGACAGTGGGCATCATCGCAGCGGGGTGCAGCCGGGCGACGCCGCGCGGGTGGCTGAGGCGGCCGAGCGGGCGGGGCATCGCGTACGGGGAATCTTCACGTTCCCGGGGCACGGGTACGGGCCGGGGCTGCAGCAGCAGGCCGCCCTGGACGAGGCCGCGGCCCTGTCCGCGGCCGGCGCGGGGGCCGAGGTGCGCAGTGGTGGCTCGACCCCGACGGCGGCGCTTGCCGAGACCGGGCCGTTGACCGAGATCCGGCCGGGCGTCTACGTCTTCGGGGACGCCCAGCAGGTCGAGCTGGGCACCTGCGGCTGGGACGACGTGGCGCTCACGGTGGTGGCGACGGTTGTCAGCCGTACGGGGAATCGGGTGATCGTGGATGCCGGGTCCAAGGTGCTCGGGGCCGATCGGCTGGCCTGGGCCACCGGGTTCGGGCGCCTGCCGGAGCACCCGGAGGCGCGGATCGTCGCCCTCTCCGAGCATCACGCCACTGTCGAGTTCCCCGACGAGCCCCCGGCCCGCGGCGACGTGCTGCGGGTGGCTCCGAATCATGTCTGCACCGTGGTGAACCTGGCCGACGAGCTGGTCGTCGTGCGGGGCGGGGCCGAGGTCGACCGCTGGCGGGTGGCTGCCCGTGGCGCGAACACCTGACGGCGGCGGCCGTGCCGGGCCGCTATAACGTGGCCTGGTGACATCGCCGTATCGTTCCGAGATCCGCCTGCGCCTCGACGACGCCGCTGCCCAGCGTGATGTGATCGCGCTCGGTTATCGCCGGGAGGGTATCGCGCGTGGCGCGGGGCCGGACCGTGAGGACATGGTCGTGTGGGCGCGGCTCGAGGACGACCCGGAGGGTCCGGCGCCGCGGGTGCTGCCCGACCTGCCGGGCGGGGAGCTGACCGACGGCGTGATCCGGGTCCGGCCGTTGCACCCGGACGACCTGGCGGGCTGGATCGAGTTGCGCAGCCTGCCCGAGGTGGTGGCGACGTCGGTGCCGCCGGCCGCCCCGCCGCGGGAGGAGGTCGAGCGCCATTTCGCGTACGCGGAAAGTCGTTGGCTGGCCGGGGAGATGGCCGCCATGAGCATTCTGGACGCGCGCAGCGGCCGGTTCGCGGGGCAGATCGCGCTGTACTACTTCCAGCCGCACCTGCGGGAGGGCATGCTCGGTTACGGCGTGTTGCCGGCGTTCCGGGGGCGGGGCTACGCGCGGCGGGCGGTTCAGCTGGTCACGAAGTGGGCGTTCAACGAGGCCCGGTTGCAGCGGGTGGTGGCCGGCTCGGCGGTCGACAATCTGGCGTCGCAGAAGACGTTGCAGGCGGCCGGGTTCGAGATCGAGGGCAAGCAGCTGGGCATCCTGCCCGGTCCCAACGGGGGACGCATCGACGCGGTGCTATATGTCAGACGGCGGCTCTAGTCTGACGGCATGATTGCTCACCCGGGGGTTCGTTTCGCCGACCACACCGTCACCGTGCCGCTCGACCATCGGGATCCGGGCGGTGAGACGATCGAGGTGTTCGCGCGCGAGGTCGTCGCAGCCGATCGGGCCGGGGAGGATTTGCCCTGGTTGTTGTTCCTGCAGGGTGGGCCGGGAGGCAAGTCGCCGCGGCCGTTGCGGGCCGAGAGCTGGATCGGCCGGGCCGTGCGCACTCATCGGGTGTTACTGCTCGACCAGCGCGGCACGGGCCGCAGCACGCCGCTCAATGCGAACACGGTCGGCGGGCGTTCGGCCGAGGAGCTGGCCGACTATGTGAAGTTGTTCCGCGCCGACAGCATTGTGGGCGACGCCGAGGTCCTGCGGGAGCGGGTGGCCGGCGGCGCCCGGTGGGACACGCTCGGCCAGAGCTACGGCGGCTTCGTGACGATGAGCTATTTGTCGTTCGCGCCGCAGGGCTTGCGCACGTGTTACGTCACCGGCGGGCTGCCCGGGCTGACCGCGACGGCCGACGAGGTCTACGCGCGGACATATCCCCGGGTGGCCGCCAAGAACGCCGAGTTCTGCCGCGACTTCCCGCAGGATCGCGCGGCCGTGCGGCGCATAGCCGATCACCTTGCGTCGGCCGACGTCCGGCTGCCCGACGGGGACCGGCTGACGCCCGAGCGCTTCCGCACGCTCGGTGAGAGCTTCGGCATGAGTTACGGCTACTCGTACGTGCATTGGCTGCTCGACGAGGCCTGGCACGGCGACCAGCTTTCCGCCACTTTCCTGTACGAGGTGATGGCACACACCGGGTTCGTGGACAAGCCGCTTTTCGCGTTGCAGGAATACTGTTGCGGCCAGGGCGGGGCCACCGGCTGGGCCGCCGCCCGGGCACTGGCGGAGCGGCCCGAGTTCGCCGCCGACGCCGATCCTCTGCTGTTCACCGGCGAGATGATGTTCCCCTGGATGTTCGAGCAGATCGCCGCGTTGCGGCCGTTCGCCGGGGCGGCCGGCATCCTGGCCGACACCGGCGACTGGCCGGCGCTCTACGACCGGCAGCGGCTGGCGTCCAATGAGGTGCCGGTGGTGGCGGCGGTCTACGCCGACGACATGTATGTCGACGCCGGGCTGTCGCTGGAGACCGCGGCCGCCGTGGGCAACGTGCGCACGTGGGTCACCAACGAGCACGAGCACGACGGCCTGCGGACGTCGGGGGACGCCGTGCTCGGTCACCTCTTCGAGATGGCTTCAGGGTTGCGCTGACTCGGGGATGACGGCGAGGCCGGAGCGGGCCACGATCTGCTGCAGGGCGGCGATGTGGCCGGCGAAGGCCTGCTGCCCGTGCGGGCTGAGCCGGACGGAGGTGCGGGCTCGTTTGCCGATGAAAGCCTTGCGGATGTCGACGTAGCCGGCCTCTTCGAGCGTCGTGAGCTGTTTCGACAGGGCCGAGTCGGTGAGCCCGACCTGGTCGCGCAGAAACTTGAACTCGGCCCACTCGGTGGCGGTCAGCAGGCTGACGATGGACAGCCGGGTGGGTGCGTGGATGAGGTCGTCGAAGCGCGGCTCGACGCTCATCGCGGCCCGGCCAGGGGGCGGCCGGGCGGCCCGGCCAGGGGGCGGCCGAGCATGACCCGGCGCAGGTAGGCCATCAGGGCCGGACCGCCGAAGGCCAGCCCGGCCGCGACGGGAACGCAGGCCAGGGTGGCGGGGGCGGGCACGCCCAGGGCGTCCAGCGACAGGCCCAGCCCGATCCCGAGGCCGACCAGGGCCAGCGTGAAGACGGCGATGGCGGCCGCACCGTGCGCGCCGATCAGGGTGTTGCGGACCTGCACGCGGGAGCGGCGCAGCAGCGCGACGATCAGGCCGGCCAGGCCGAGCGAGTAGGCGACCGAGCCGGTGGCGACGAGCCACGGGCGGCCGGTTTCGACGGCGGCCACGAACAACAGCATCAGCGCGCCGATGGAGGGCCAGAACCAGCCGGGGACCAGGTTGGCGTCGACCACTTGGGCGCGGCGGGCCCGGACTTCGGCCAGGGCCAGTTCCGCGTCGATCGGTGGAATCTCCATGTACTTCCCCCTCGGGCCTGCACTTGCCTGTCAGGAAAGTATGCCGCTCACTTTCCTGACAGGCAAGTGGTTTCCCAACGGTTCAGTGCGGGCTGGTCTTGAAGGTGGCGTCGGCCCACGCGGCCTCGCTCAAGGTGGCCAGGAGGCGTTCCTGACCCGCCTCGTCCTGCCGGTCGATGAACAGCACGCCGTCGAGGTGGTCGGTCTCGTGCTGGATGCACCGCGCGAGCAGCCCGGCCCCGACGATCTGGACCGGGTCGCCGTGCTTGGTCAGGCCGCGGGCGACCACGTTCATCCGCCGCTTGGTGTCCAGGTAGATGCCCGGGATCGACAGGCAGCCCTCCGGGCCGTACTGATCGTCGTCGTCGGGGAACTCCAGACCCGGGTTGATCAGGTGATCGAGGCGGGTGTCGTTGCCCGGCAGGTCGGGATTGATCGCGAACAGGCGCAGGCTCACCCCGATCTGCGGGGCGGCCAGCCCGGCGCCGCGCGACTGCTCCAGGGTCTGGCTCAGGTCGCCGACCAGTTTGTGCAACTCGGCATCAAAAACGGTCACCGGCTCGGCCACGCGGCGCAGCACCGGGTCGCCGACCTTCCGGATGTCCAACACAGTCATGCCCCGGACGGTACTCGCGTCCAGCCACTGGGATCGGGCGTCGCGGGCGGCGCGTTTGGCGATCAAATGGCGCTCTGCCTTCCGCCGCCCGACGACAGGTGCCGCATGCCGCACGGGAACGACCACGCCTGGCCGGCGCGCACCGCGCCGGGCGCCGCCGGTCACCGCCGTCTCCGCCCGGCGGCGCCGCGCCTCCGCGTCTGCCCGGCCCCGCTGCGCCGCCGCCACGGGTCCCGGCTCGCCACGCGCCGTTCCCCGCGCTGCCGGGAAGCCGCCCTGCGTCTGTTCCTGCGCGAGCCCGCCCGCTAGACAGGGCGGCGGCCGCCCGCACCCGACTACCCCGCTGCGCAGACGTGTGTGGTGCCGTTGGTGCCGGTCCAGGATGTATGCGAATCGCATATAGTTGTGCCATGGAGGCGCAGGCAGCGATCGATGAATGGCATGCGAGTGTGAACTCCGGTGACCTCGCCCGGGCGGCGCAAGCGGTCACCGACCCGGTCGTCGTCCAGGGCCCGCAGGGTGCTGCCGAGCTCACTCCGGCCCAGTTCGCCGGGTGGGTCGAGCGCTCCGGCATCCGCCTCGAACCCCGCGCGTGGCATCCGATCGGCGCCGGCGTGCTGGTCGTCGAGCAGGACGCGACCTGGCCGGGCAGCACCGGCCCGGCCCGCGTGGCGACCGTCTTCCGGGTGCGCGACGGCAAGGTGGCCGCGGCGCTGCGCTGTCCCGACCTGCGGACCGCCCTCGATCAGGCCGCCGCGTGACCGGGCCGGGGCAGGTCCTGTTCGCGTTCGTGCGGCACTGGTCCCGCCGGACCGGCCCGCCGGAGCAAAACCGGGCCGGCCCGTCGGAGCAGAGCCGGGGCGGCCCGTCGGAGCAGAGCCGGGGCGAGCCGCCGGAGCCGCTGGGGCAGGCGCAGGGGCCCCTGGGGCAGGCGCAGGGGCAGGGACGGGGCGGGCAGGCCGGGCAGGCCGAGCAGGGGCGGCTGGTTCTGGTCACCGAGGCCGTGCTCGCTCTGCGGCAGCGGGGCCGGGCGGCCACCGTCAACGCCGTCGCCGACGAGATCGGGATCGACCAGAGCGGCGCCTCCCGCCTGATCAGGAGTGCGATCGAAGCCGGTCATCTGGGCCCGGCCGCCGACGGTGGTGGGGACGGGCGGCGGCGGCCGGTCACGGTCACCGCGGCCGGGCACGAGATGCTCGCGCACGCCCACGAGTGGCAGGAGCGGGTGTTCGACCGGCTCACCGAGGGCTGGCCGGCCCGGCGCCGGCGGGACTTTCAGCAGGCCATGAGCGAGTTGATGGAACGCTCGCACACGGTCAGAGGGTGAGCTGCCGGCACGCGTGCTCGTAGCGCCAGGCCCAGTCGTCCACCGTGTCGGTGGCCATGCGGAAGAGCAGTGCGCGGGCGACCGCGGGCACGCTCACGCCGGCGTCGCGCAGCAGCGTGCCGGGCGCGTCGTGCCAGGCCAGGGCGTCGGCGACGACAACCCCTTCCGCGTACGAGGGTGGCCGCCAGTAGGGCGAGACGTCGATGATCGCCGGGGGCAGCCCGTCGGCCACGAGCACGTTGCGGGTCAGGTCACAGTGGACGATCTGAGACGCTCCGAGCGGTTCCAGCGCGGCCGTCAGGCGGGCGGCGATCGGGGCGAAGGCGGGCAGCCAGCGCGGCGGCCGCTCGCCCCACGCGATCCGGTCGGCGACCGCCCAGCGGTCGGTGCGGGCCGCCCACGACGGCTGCCGGGGCAGGTGCGCGACGGCCCGGTGGAACGCGCGCCCGGCCTCGATCACGGCCACGAAATCGGACGTCTCGGCGCCTTCCAGCCAGCGGGTCGCCGACCACCCGCCGTGCGCGCCGCACGACCGGGCCAGCCGGAAGCCGGCTGGGACCACGTCGCGCAGCCAGTCACCGGGCGGCGGTTCGGGCTTGAGCACCAGGTCGCCCGCCCGCCACGACGTGCCCTGCCCGCCTTCGAGCGGCGTCACCGGGCCGCCCGCCACACCGAACGCGCGCAGCACGGGCGCGGGCGGCCTCACGGGCGGGCGGCGTTGCGGGCGCGGGCCAACGCCTGCCGTCCCTGCTTGTTGCGCCCGTACGCCACCAGCGCCACCGCCTCGGCCAGCGCCTGCCGGGTCTCTTCGTCGTGGCGGGGCCCGTCGGGCTCGGACAGCCACTGCTCGGGACGGAACGTACGGGTCAGCTTCACCTGCACGTCGCCGAAGTAGTGCCAGACCGTGCGGCTCAGCGACACGTTGAGCACCGACCGCGACGGCAGCTCGCGGGGCCACGTCACGTCCTGCTGCCACCGGTACGCGTTCGGGCTGGGTTTGCGCTCCGCGGTGACCCCGACGAAGCGCAGCTTGCGCCGGATCACCGGCCACGGCTCGCGCTCCTCGTCGACCCAGTCGCGCAGCAGCTCGTACAGCTGGGTGAACGTCGAACCCTCGTGCACCACGTCGACGAACGTGATCGGCCGGTCGCGGCGCGCCAGCCTGCGCGGGGTGACCCCGGCCGCCGCCAGCAGCTCGCGGGCCGCGGCCGTCTCGGCGTGGGTGAGCCGGCGCCGGCCCCGCCGGAACGACAGCGGCAACCGGTGCAGCCCGCCGTCGAGTGCCCCGCCGAGCAGGTCGAACATCGAGTCGAGGGAACGCCCGACGAACACCAGGTCACCGCCGCCGGAACGGGCCAGCACCGTGCCGGCGCACTCCACGAGCTGGTCGAGGAAGAACAGGGCCGGCCGCCGGGTGCCGCCCAGCAGCGACCCGAGCTGGTCGGGCGTCACGAGGTCCCACCGGTAGGGCGCGGTCACGGCGGAAAGCGTGCCAGCCGGTGCCGCCCGGCACAATCGAGATACGCCGGCCCACCGGCGGCGGGTGATGGGCAATCATGGGGGACATGCAGAGTTTCGACGTGGTGGTGGTGGGCGCCGGGCCCGGTGGCGAGGTCGCGGCGGGGCGGCTGGCCGAGGCGGGCCTCAGCGTGGCGGTCGTGGAAGGTGACCATGTCGGCGGGGAGTGCTCGTTCTATGCGTGCATCCCGTCCAAGGCCCTCCTGCGCCCCGGTGAGCTGCTGGAGGAGGCGCGGCACGTGCCCGGCGTGGCCGAGGCCGTGACCGGTTCGCTCGACGTGGCGGCGGTGCTGCGCCGGCGCGACGAGCTGATCAACAACGAGGACGACAGCGGCCAGGTGCCGTGGCTGCTCGAGCGCGGCATCACGCTGGTGCGCGGCTGGGGCCGGCTGACGGGGGAGAAGCAGGTCACGGTGGGCGACGAGGTCCTCCAGGCCCGCCGGGCGGTCGTGCTGGCCGGTGGCACCCGGGCCGCCCTGCCCGACGTGGAGGGCCTGGCCGCGGCCGACCCGTGGACCAACCGGGAGGCGACCACGGCCAAGGACATCCCGGCGTCGCTGGTCGTCATCGGCGCGGGTGTGGTCGGCTCCGAGATGGCCCAGGCGTACGTGTCGCTGGGCGCGCGCGTCACGCTGATCGCCGGGCGTGGGGTGCTGACCCGCGAGGAGGACTTCGCCGGCGAGCAGGTGGCCGCGCGGCTGACCGAGCAGGGCGTCGACGTACGGGTGGGGCAGCGGCCCCAGGCCGTGCGGCGCGACGCGGACGGCGTGACGGTGACCCTGACCGACGGCAGCACCGTGACCGCCGACGAGATCCTGGTCGCCACCGGCCGTACGCCGCAATCGGTTGACCTCGGTCTGGACGCCGTCGGCGTCAAGGCGGACGGCTACGTCGAGGTCGACCAGCACATGCGGGTGCCCGGGCAGGACTGGCTGTACGTGATCGGCGACCTCAACGGGCGGGCCCCGTTCACGCACATGGCCAAATACCAGGCGGCCATCGCGTCCGGCGAGATCCTCGGCAAGCCCATGGTGATCGACCACCTGGCCGACGGTCCCGGCGCGCCCCGCGTCATCTTCACGTCGCCGCAGGTCGCCGCGGTCGGGCACACCACCGCCAGCGCGCGGGCGGCCGGGCTGAACGTCCGCGTGATCGACGTGCCCACCGACGGCAACGCGGGCGGCTCCTACTCCGGCGGCGTGGTCGGGACCACCCGTTTCCTGGTCGACGAGGACCGCGGCGTGCTGGTCGGCGTCACGGTCACCGGCACCCAGGTGGCCGACTTCCTGCAGGCCGCGACCATCGCCATCGTCGGCGAGGTGCCGATCAGCCGCCTGCGCCACGCGATCCCGTCGTTCCCCACGCGTTCGGAGATCTGGCTCTACTTCTTCAACAACCTCGGCATCTGAGCCGTAGATGAGTCAGTACTGCCCGGACGGTCCTCGGTAGAGTTCGCCGTCCGGGTAGGGCCACGGGTTCTGCGTGCACCCGTGCAGGCCCAAGGTCTGCTGCAGCATGACGGGGCCCCTCTCGCCCTTGCCGGGGCACAGTTCGTGGCCGTGGCCGAGCCGGTGCCCCACCTCATGGTTGACCATGTATTGCCGGTAACCGCGCAGATTGTTCCGGTAACCCGGCACCCCACCGGCCCAGCGCGCCACGTTGAGCACGACCTTGGCCCCGTTACGGCACGACGTGTACCCGTCCGACGCATCCGCGCACAACTCGCCGCGCGTCCCCGGGGTGGCGAGGTAGAGGGTGAAGTCGTATCTGTCGCCCGGCCCGACCCGCCGGAACCGCCAGTCGCCGCCGCCGGTCCACCCGCGCGGGTCGGCCAGGGTCGCCCCGGCCGCCGCCGCGAACCCGGCCACCGACACGCCCCTGATCTCGCGTTCCACTACCACGCGGTAACGCATCAGCCGCCCCCGCGTGCCCACGATCTCCGCGGAGGCGGCCGCGGTGACCCACCGCCCGCTCCCACGCCGCGGAAACGTGATCTTCGTGGGGCGCGGCTTGACCGGCGGGCTGCTGACCACGAGGGCGGGCCCGCCGGTGACCGGCGGCGGCGCCGGCGCCGGGGTGGCCGCGGTGGTGCCGCACCCGGCCAGTAACCCGCCCAGGAGCGCCGCCGCCATCCACCCGTACGTTCGCATCGTCATGCCATCCCTCCGAACGACATGACGTGCCGACCGGTAACCCCCCGTTGCGTCGTGCCAGAAACGTCACACCTCGACGGCCGAGGTGGGCTCAGGCGCGGCGGCCTCCGTCGAGGACCAGCCGGGGCCAGGCTGACAGGTCCGCCAGCATCTGGCGGTCGTGGGTGGCGATCACGACGGCGGCCGGGGTGGTGGCCAGGGACGCGGTCAGGTCGTCGACCAGGCCGGCCGACAAGTGGTTGGTCGGTTCGTCGAGCAGGAGCACGTCGGGCCGGCCGTCGAGGACCTCCTCCAGGTGGTGGCGCCGGTGCTGGCCGGGGGACATGCGGGCGGCCGCCGTGAAGACCTCCTGGGCCAGGTAGCCGACCGTCGCCCCGGAGAGTCGCCGCACCGAGCCCGTCGCCGGTGTCAGCGTGCCCGCCAGGACGGCCAGGAACGTGGATTTGCCGGCGCCGTTGGGGCCGGTCACCAGCAGGCGGTCGCCGCCGGTCAGACGCAGCCCGTACGGGGTCGGCAGGCGGCCGGTGACGGTGATGTCCTGCGCGTCCAGCAGCGGCACACCGGGACGGGTGTCGCTGTCGGGCCACCGCAGCGGGCGCGGCGGCTTCGGCACCGTGATCCGGTGCGCTGCCAAGGCCTCCTGGCGGCGTTTGACGGCCTGCACGATGCCGGGCGCCCGGCTTTGCCGCTTGTGCCGGCCGGTGCCCTTGTCGGGGCGCCAGCTCGTGCTCAACCGCCCGCGGGCTTCCTCGGCCGCGCCGGTCAGCCGCTGATGTTCGGCCACCTGGTTGTCGTACTCCTGCTGCCACTGCTGCCGTTCCCGCCGTTTGGCCTGCTGCCAGCGGGCATAGCCACCCGCGTACAGGCGGGGCCGGCCGTCGGGGGTGGGGTCGAGGTCGAGGAACTCGGCGGCCACGTCGCGCAGCAGCGCCCGGTCGTGCGTGACGACCAGGACGCCGCCGGGGTGGTGCCGCAGCCGCTCGGTCAGGAACGTGAGCCCGGCCGCGTCGAGGTGGTTGGTCGGCTCGTCCAGCAGCAGCAGGTCGTGGTGCGCGCCGAGCACACAGGCCAGCCGTACGCGGTAACGCTGGCCCACCGACAGCGTGTCCAGCCGCCGGGCCCGGTCGGTGCACGCGTCGAGCGCTTCCAGGGCCACGTCGACGCGCCGCTGCGCGTCCCACGCGTCCAGCCGGGTGGCCGTGTCGAGTGCCTTCTCGTACGAGCCGGGGTCTTCTTCGATCGTCGCCAGTGCCGCGTCGAGGCCGGCCAGGGCGTGCAGCGAGGGCTGGAGGGCCTGGTCGACGAGGGTGCCGACGGTCTCGCCGGCTTCGGCGGGCAGGGCCTGCTCGGCCACGCCGATCGTGCCCGCGCGGTGCACGCGGCCCTCATCGGGTGGGGCCAGCCCGGCCAGCACCCGCAGCAGGGTCGTCTTGCCGCTGCCGTTGCGGCCGACCACGGCCAGGCGGGAGCGGGCCGACACGGTGACGTCGACGCCGTCGAGGACGACGCGGTCGCCCCGCACGACGCGCACGGCCTCAGCCCGTACGTGGGAATGGGTGTTCTCGAGAATGGTCACGGGTCTGCTCTCGGCTCGTCTGGTGAGCCGGGCAGCGCTGATCGGCACCGCCCGGACAGGAACGCCAGGACGGCGGTGCAGAAGCTGTGGACAGAAAGTGAGCTCCAGCCGCCGTCAGCGGCCGGAACGCAACCTCATCGAGGCGATGCCGGTGAACATGGCGGCAAGGTTAGCCGACAGCCCGCGGCGGCGCCGGTGATTATCCGGCGGGCCGGTTGTGAAGACCTCGCGCAGATCCCGGTCGATCGACGGCGGTGACGATACGGTCCGGGGCGTGAGATTCGCCCGGCGGTGGTTGCCGTCCCTGCTCGCGCTGATCGCTGTGACCGTCGGCGGCCTGCTGCTGAGCCGTTTCCCGGACGCCGAGCACGTGGTGGTCGACGGGGTGCCGCTCGAGGTGATGCGGCCCGGCGGTTCCCCGTCCGGGCCCGGTGTGGTGGTGGCGCACGGGTTCGCAGGCTCGGCCCGGTTGATGCGGCAGTTCGGCGACACCCTGGTCGCGCGCGGCTACACCGTGGTCCTGCCCGACTTCGACGGTCACGGCGCGAGCACCCGCGAACCGGTCGACCTGCAGCACGACCTGGACGTGGCGGTGACCTACCTGCGGTCGCTGCCGGGTGTCGACGCGTCGCGGATCGCGCTGGTGGGGCATTCGATGGGCGCGACCGCGGTGACGGCCTACGCCGTCGCCCACCCCGAGATCACCGCCACCGTGGCCCTTTCCCTGCCCGGCGCCGGCCAGGTGACGCCGGCCCGGCCGGCCCGCCTGCTCCTGCTGGTGGGGCAGCTCGAGTTCCCCGGCTTCCACCGGAGCGTCACGCAGGCCATGCGGGGCGCGGGCAGTGACCGGCGGTCCGCCAGCGTCGCCGCCACCGAGCACATCTCGATCCTGTACGCGGCCCGGGCGCACCGGCTGACCGCGGACTGGATCGACGCCGCGTTCGGGCGTGCCGCCGCCGCGACCGAGCCACCGTCCCCGCTGCGCCGGCTGGCCTCGGCCGGCCTGCTGATGCTGGGCCTGCTGGCCGGGTTCCCCGCCGTCGTCCGGCTGCTGCTGGGCCGGCCGAGCCGGTTGCCGCCCCACCCCGCCGCCGCTCCGGGCCGCGCCGCCGTAGTCGTCGTGGCCGCTGCGATACCGGCGGTGTTCGTCGCGCCGCTGCTCCCGACGAACCGCCTGGAACTCGGCGGCTACGCGGGCGGCTTCGCCGCGCTGATGGGCGTCGCGATCCTGGCCTGCCTGCGCCGCGTCCGCTCCCCGGGCGGTGGGTCGCGCCCGCTGCTCGTGGCACTGCTGGTGATCCCGTACGCCGCGGCTGCGATCGCCGTGCCGCTGCAGCTCGGCTTCACCCAGGCCGTCCCGGTCGGCCCCCGCTGGTGGCTGCTGCTCGTCGTGTGGCTCGGTTTCGCCCTGCTGGCCTACGCCACCGGCCTGCTGTCGGGCCGCTTGCGGGGCGACCTGCTCGTGGCCGTGGTAGCGGTGTGCGCCCTGACCGCGGGCTCCGTGGCCGGGCTGGCCTCCGGCTTCCTGGTGCTGGTGGTGCCGCTGCTGGCCGTGCTGATGGTGATCCAGGCCGGGCTGTCGGCGGCGCTGCGGTGCGGCGGCGCGCCGCAGTGGCTGGTCGCCCTGACCGGCTCGATCCTGGTGGCCTGGCCGATCGCGACGACGCTGCCGATCGCCGTCTGACCGTGCCGCCGCGGCCGGCATGCGTGCCATCGATGACATGCGTACGCTGCGGCGGTGCCCGATGTCGCGGTTGACCGCCTGTACACCAAGAGAACGCTCGTCGTGGCGTCGCACGCCATCGAGCAGGCGGCGCTGGCTGCCGCCGAGGACGGCCCGCTGGTCGTGATCGCGCTGTTCCAGCGGATGCCCTATTTCGACCGGGAACGCGCGGTCTATGAACGCATCGCCGGGCTGGCCGCGGTCACGGTGGTGGGCGTGGTCGCCGACCAGCCGCCGGAGCTGCCGGCGCGGGCCCATCCGGTGCTGCTCGACGACAAGGAGGAACTCGCGCGGGAGTGGACGGTCGTCGTCCTGACGCCGCGCTTCGGGGCCCTCCTGGTCGCGCACGACCAGGAGCAGATCGACGGTACGGCCGGCACCATCGAAAGTGGCCGTCTGTTCAGCGGCCGGGTCGACCACCGGCGCGATGCGGCTTTGCACGAGGTGCTGCGTCTGCGGACCCAATTGGCGGACCGGCTGCCGGCCGGCGCGGTCAGCGCGCTCGATGCCGTGGTAGCGCGCGTCCGGGAGCTGCCGGCCACGCCCGGCGAGGCCCGCACGGACGCCCTGTTGCGGGCGCTGCTCGCGCAGTCGGCCCGCGACAACGATCGGCTCAACGCCCGGCGACTGCAGGCGCGGACCGCCCGGCCGGGAGCCGGCGACGATCCGCTGACCTCCCCGCAGGAGACGCAACGATGGTCCGGCGGGTCCGGCGTGACCGCGCCGGGGGTGCTGGCGGTGGCACTGCTGGCGGTGCGGATCGGCAATCCCACCGGCACCGCCGGCACGGTCGGGCGCACGGCCGCGCGGCATGACGAAACGGTGATCAACCTGCTGGTCTCGAGGCTGCGGCCGGCCGACCGGGCGAGCCGGGTCGGGCAGGGCGAGTTCCTGCTGTATCTGCCGGCCCTCACCTACGACGAGGCGGTCGCGTTCGCTTATCGGATCGGCGCGGACTTCGCCGAGGCCTCGCAGCGCAACGCCTTTCTCTCGGCCGCGGTGCACGTGGCGCTGACGGTGACCCGGCACCGGCCGCTGCCGGTCGACAAGGTCCGGGAGGCCCTGCAATGGGCGGTCACCGAAGGCGTGCCGGTCGCCACCATCGACGGCTGATGCCGCCGGGTCCGCAGCCGGTGGGCGTCAGGACGCCTGGAGCAGGGACCAGTCGGCGCGGGTGGTGAAGCCGAGCCGCTCGAAGAACGGCACCGTCTCGTGGGCGGCGTGCAGATACGCCGTGTGCGCGCCGGCCAGCGCGCCGCGCCGCAGGATCGTCTCGGTGAGCACGCGCGCGTACCCCTGCCGCCGGAACGCCGGGATCGTCGCGACGTTGGCGATGCCGAGATGTCCGTCGGTGAGCAGGCCGACGCCGGCTGCGACGGCCGTGCCGTTGTGGGTCTCGGCCACGTAGGCCCCGATCCGGGGGTTGGCGAGGACCTCGGCGGTGTAGAGAGCGGCCACGGCGGCAGGGGCGACGTCGAACGCGCGGCCCGTGATGTCGGCGAACGTTTCGTACTCGTCGCTGGCCAGGCGGCGTACGAGGGCCAGGTCGGCCGGCACCGAACCGGTCGAGTGGCGCCCGTCGAGGCCGGCGACCATGAAGATCTGCTGCTCGGTGCAGCCCAGCCCGGTGGCGGCGGAGCGCTGGCGGGGACGGCTGCGCAAGTGGGAGCGGCGGCGTGAAGAAGTGAGCATTTCCACGGCGGCCTGGTGGGCGCGCGCCGAGGATCGGGTCGTGTCGCGGTGCATGGGGGACCTTCAAAGGGATCGAACAGCGTCTTACATCTCGGGAAGGTTATCTCGCGTCCGGGATTTTGCCCCGTCCGTGTTGCCGGTTCTTTGCGAGCTCACGTGACGATCGCCACGCTCCGGTAAGTCGCACACCGTGTCCGTATCGATGTGCCTAACTCCTTCGGGTAGGCGACAGAACGCCGCCCAGCGGCGAGTGTGGAGGGTAACTCGCTGACTACTTGGAGTGAGGTGCCCGTGAGCGTCACGGAGGAGACGGTCCTTCCGGAACTACGCAATGCCTGGTGGGAGCACGGGTATCGACGCCGCGCGGAGACAGGCGTATTCGGTGTCTTCGCGGAGCTGCCCCAGTTCGTGCGGCAGGCGGTGGCCGTCGCGTGGCGGGCCGACAAGGTGCGCACGTCGCTGGTCGGGCTGGCCACCGTCGCGGCCGGGGCGATGGCCACGTTCGGGCTGCTCTCGACCCAGCGGGTGCTGGTCGAGCTGTTCGGGGCCGGGCCCACACCGGAGCGGGTCGAGGCCGCGCTGCCCGCGCTGGCCGTGCTGGCGGCGGTCACTGCCGTACGCGGCGGGCTGGGCATCGCCACCGGCTACGCCCAGAACGGGCTGACACCACGCGTCAACCAGGAAGCCGAGCGCCGGTTGTTCGAGACGACCACCGCCGTACGGCTGGACGCCTTCGACGCCGACGCCTTCGCGGACGACATGGAACGGGCCACGCGGGGCAGCGACGCCGCCAACGGGCTGGTGTCGGACACCACCAACCTGCTGGCCGGGGCCGTGGGCCTGATCGCGGTGGCCGTGGCTGTCGTCGTGATCAACCCGTTGCTGCTGCTCGCACTGCTCGTCGCCACCTTGCCCAACGGCTACGCGGCCCTGCGCGCGGGTCACCTGCGGTACGCGAACTTCCTGGCCGGGTCCGTGCGCCGCCGGCGGTTGTTCGTGCTCCAGCGGCAGATGGCCGAACGGGAATCAGCGCCGGAGCTCAGGACGTACGGGCTCCGGCGTTTCCTCCTCGGACAGTACGACATGGTCATGGACGCGCAGACCGCCACCGAACTGACGCTGGCCCGGCGGGTCACGACGACGATGAGCGTGGGCGCGGTGATCAGCGGGATCGGGCTGGGCGGGGTGTGGGTGCTGCTCGGGGTGCTGCTCGCGGGCGGGCACATCCCGCTGTCGGCCGCGGTCACCTGCGTCGTGGCGGTGCAGGCGGCCCAGCGTTCGCTCACGACGGTCACCATGCAGCTCGACCACATGTTCACCGACGGGCAGTTCTTCAAGGAGTACGTGGGCTTCCTCGAACGGGCCCGGCAGTACATCCCGGACGACGAGCCCGACGGGCAGCCCGCCCCGCCGCCGCTGCGCCGCCTGGACATCACCGGTGTCAGCCTGCGCTACCCGGACCGGGACTCGCCGGCCGTCGACGACGTCACGATCAGCATCGAGGCCGGGCAGACGGTCGCGTTCGTCGGCGAGAACGGCTCAGGCAAGTCGACGCTGGCCGCGATGATCGCCGCGCTGCGGTCGCCGAGCGAAGGCGCGATCGAGTGGAACGGCCGGCCGCTGCCCGAGTGGGACCGCGACGGGCTGCGCGGGCGGATCGCGGTCGTCCTGCAGGAACATCACAAGTGGCCCTACACCGCGGCCACCAACATCGCGATGGGCGACCTGGACACCGACGTCGAACAGGCCCGTATCGAGACCGCCGCGCGCAAGGCGGCCGCGCACGAGACGATCCTGTCGCTGCCCCACGGCTACCGCACACTGCTCGACCGTACGTTCAAGGAAGGCCACGACCTCTCCGGCGGCCAGTGGCAGCGGATCACCGCCGCGCGTGGCTTCTACCGCGACGCCGACCTGCTCATCATGGACGAGCCGTCGTCGGCGCTCGACCCCCGCGCCGAGGACGCCCTGTTCCAGGCGATCCGCGGCCGCCACGGCCGGCACACCACGATCCTGATCACGCACCGGCTGGCCAACGTCATCCACGCCGACCAGATCTTCGTGCTGCACGAGGGTGAACTGGTCGAGCGGGGCAGCCACGCCGACCTGATGGCGGCCGGCGGCCGGTACGCGGAGCTGTTCCGCATCCAGGCCGCCGGCTACCGATCGGAGTGAGATCAGCCCCGGGTCACTGCTGGCTGTCGCCCGCGCCCGTGCGCTTCTGCGCCTCGTCCTGGGCCCGGTCGACCTGTGACGTGTACTTGTCACCGGTGCGCTGGTCGACCTGGTCGCCCGCCTTCTCGATACCCTGGTCGACCTGCTCGTCGTGCTTGTCGGCGAAGTCCTTGGCCTTGTCCATGAAGCCCATGACGTGCCTCCCTCTCGCTGTCTCGCTGTCTCGCTGTGGAACCAACACGTATTGGCTTCCCGCTACGAACCGGGGGAAACACTTTGTGGTGCCAGCGGGTACAGGGCCAGCGGCACGTGGTGCTGGCCCGCGTGGATGTCACGGTCGCGCAGGCTGCCCTGGGGGACCGGACGGGGGAACGAGATCTTGACGACGTTCAGCGACGGGATGCGGAAGATCTGGATCGTGCCGGCCGGTACGCCGTACAGGCGCGCGATCACCGCCGCGTCCAGGTAGCCGGGGTCGGCCACCACGGCGTAGCCGTCGGCGTCGCGCATGAACAACTCCATGGTCACCCAGAACGGGCCGGCGTTCTTGGAGCGGACCTCGAGGGCGAGGTCGGCGATCGTACGGGGATCAGGCATCCTCGGCCTCCGGCAGGGTGACACGGAACAGGCTGGTGGGGGAGTCGACCTCGACGACGTGGTGGAGCGCGAACTCGTAGACGGGGCCGCGCTCGGTCTCGGCCGGTGACGTGGCGAAGGCCAGGCTGGGCAAGTAGTCCATGTCGGGCGTGGGCAGGTGCAGCAGCAGCGGGTTGGCCACCTTGGCCACCGCGGTGGCCGTCCGCTGGTCGGCCGCGTGCACGAGCAGCATCACGCCCACCTCGCGGGGCGGGCCCCGGTCGGGCTCGATCTCGTCGAGGATCGCGTTGTGGCCGTACAGGCGCAGGTCGAACTCGTAGTCGCCGTCGCCCAGGCCCAGCGTGCGGCCGACCCACTCGCCGATCATCTTGCGCATCAGCGCGGCCCAGGTGTCGATCTGGCCCAGGATGTGCGGGTCGCGGATCGCGGTGAACGACATCGTCTCGTACCCGGTGATCCGCGCACCCTCGAGCTTGATCGTGTGCTGCTCGGCGGGCTCGAAGCGGGAACCCTCCACCCGTACGCGCCGGTGGTCGAGCGCCCGGTAGGTCGCGTCGGACACCACGATCGTGCCCGCGGGCTCGCGCATCGTGAACGGGTTGACCGTCTCGTACAGCATGTGCGCGGCAACGGACGTGGGTGTGCAGGCGTTGTCCGGGTCGAGCGGTTCGATCGTGAAACCGTCGTGGTCGATCGTCGCCAGCACCCCGCCCGCCCGCGGGTTCGTCGTGCACTGCCCGCCGCACTCGACGATCTTCGCGGCGTGCCAGATCGGGCCGGCCGGCAGACCCTTCATCATCGGATAGGCGGCGGCGATCGCGGTGTCCGTGGCCCGGCCGGCCAGCACCACGTCGGCCCCCGCCTCGAGCGCGGCCACGATCGGCTCGTGGCCCATCATGCCGACGATGTGGGTGCAGCTGTCCAGCACCGGCGGGTCGAGCTCACCGGCGGGCGGCAACGGACGGATACGGCCGATTTGCTGGCGCAGAACTGCCGGTTGTTGTTCGCTGTAAACGGTCGCGACGCGCAGGTTCAACCCCTCCGCGGCCCGGATCTCGCGGACGATCCCGGCCACCCAGTCGACGCCGGAATCGGTGCCGCTGGTGCCGCACGAGCCCACGATCAGCGGGATCCGGGCCTCGGCGGCCGCCCGCAGCAACAACCGCAGATCGGCCGCCACGGCCGCCGCCGCGGTCTTGGCCGTGCCCGAGCCCAGGTAGTACGGCCCGGAGTCGGTCGACCCGCCGTCGACGGCGATGACGTCGGCGCCCAGTTCGATGCCGCGGGCGACTGTCGCGGCCGGGAAACCGGCGCCCAGCATGCCGACCGGCGCGAGAATGCGTACCTCGTTCATGGTTGTCCTCGATTCCTCAGAGCTGAGCGTTGACGCCGCGCGCGGCCTGGCGGCCGGAGAACAGGCAACCGCCCAGGAACGTGCCTTCCAGCGCGCGGTAGCCGTGCATGCCGCCGCCCCCGAACCCTGCCGCCTCACCCGCGGCGTACAGGCCCGGGACCGGCGCCCCGGCGGCGTCCAGCACCCGCCCGTCCAGGTCGGTGTGCAGGCCGCCCAGCGATTTGCGGGTCAGCACGTGCAGCCGGACGGCGATCAACGGGCCCGCGGCCGGGTCGAGCAGGCGATGGGGTGCGGCCGTACGCATCAGCCGGTCGCCGCGATAGGCCCGGAGCCCGCGGATCGCGGCCAGCTGCAGATCCTTGCCGAAGGCGTTGTCCAGTTCGCGGTCGCGGCCCTCGACCGTGCGGCGGATCGCCACCGGGTCCAGCAGCGGCGCCGGGGTCAGCGCGTTCATGCCCTCGACCAACTCGTCCAGGTCGCCCGCGACCACGAAGTCGGCCCCGTTGTGCTTGAACGCCTCCACCGGCGCGGGCGCCCCGCCGCGGACCCGGCCCAGCACCCGGCGCACGCTGCGGCCGGTCAGGTCGGGGTTCTGCTCCGAGCCGGACAGCGCGAACTCCTTCTCGATGATCCGCTGGGTCAGTACGAACCAGCTGTGGTCGTGCCCGGTGGTCCGCAGATGCGCGAGCGCGCCCAGCGTGTCGAAACCCGGGTAGAGCGGCGCCGGCAGCCGGCGGCCCAGCGCGTCCAGCCACAGCGACGACGGCCCCGGCAGGATCCGGATGCCGTGCCGATCCCAGATCGGGTCCCAGTTCTGGATGCCCTCGACGTAATGCCACATCCGGTCCGGGTTGATCACCGAGCCGCCGGCCGCCGTGGCGATCCCCAGCATCCGGCCGTCCACGTGTGCGGGCACGCCGCTGATCAGGTGGGCCGGGGGCGTGCCGAGACTCGCGGGCCAGTTCTCCCGTACGAGGTCATGGTTGCCCCCGATGCCGCCCGAGGTCACCACCACCGCCTGCGCCTCGATGGTGAAGTCCCCGGTCTCCTCGCGGGAACTCGCCTCACCCCGGGCCACGTCGCTCGGGGCCAGCACCCGCCCGGCCGCACCGGTGACCGTGCCACCGGTCTTGACCAGGGCGTCCACCCGATGCCGGAACAGGATCCGGACGCGCCCCGACGAGACCGCGGCCGCGATGAACGGCTCGAGCACCCCCGGCCCCGTCCCCCACGTGATGTGGAACCGCGGCACCGAGTTGCCGGCCCGCTCGGCCCAGCCCACGATCGGGAAGAGCTTGATGCCCTTCTCCCGCAGCCAGGCCCGTTTCCCGCCGGCCGCCCAGTCCACGTAAGCCTTCGCCCACCGCCGCGGCCACTCGTCCTCGGCCCGGTCGAACCCGGCGTTGTCCTGCCAGTCCTGCCAGGCCAACTCGGGCGAATCCCGGATGCCCATCCGCCGCTGCTCGGGCGACCCGACCAGGAACAGCCCCCCGAACGACCAGAACGCCTGCCCGCCGAGACTCTGCGCGGGTTCCTGCTCGACCAGGATCACCGACCGCCCGGCCGCGGCCAGCTCCGCGGTGGCCACGAGGCCGGCCAGCCCGGCCCCGACCACAACGACATCCGCCTTCATGCGTTCTCCTCGACGTGTTCGTTGATGCGGTGAAGCGGCTTCCCGGCCAGCGCAGCCACCAGTTCGCGCGCGCCGAGCAGACCGGCGTCGCGGCGCGCCTCGGCGGTCTGGCCGGCCATGTGCGAATAGACCGTGATGCCGTCCACGCCGCGCAACGGGCTGTCCGCGGGCAGCGGCTCGACGTCCACGACGTCCAGGGCGGCCCCCGCGATCTGCCCCGACCGGACGGCCGCCACCAGCGCCGCCGAGTCGACGATGGGGCCGCGCGCGGTGTTGATCAGGTGGGCCGACGGTTTCATCGTGGCCAAGGCGGCAGCATCGATCAGGTGGCGTGTTCGTTCATTGAGCGCCGTGTGCACGGACACGAAGTCGGATTCGCGCAGCACCGTGTCCAGGTCGCCGTCCACGACGGTCATCCCGAACGCCTCGGCCAGCGGGCGCACCCGTTGCGCCACCGCGCCCCGCCCGATGATGCCCAGGGTCTTGCCGCGCAGCTCGAACCCGTCGCGCCGCGGCCAGCCCCCGGCGGCGACGCCCGCGGCCATGCCCACCAGGTCCCGCGCCTGCGCGAGCAGGAGCGCGATCGTGTACTCGGCCACCGCGTTGGCGTTGATGCCGGGCAGATTGCTCACGCTGATGCCCAGCTTGCCGGCGGCCGCGACGTCCACCGAGTCATAACCCACGCCCGTACGCACGACCGCGCGCAACGAACGCGCACGCTCGAGCACCTGAGCGCTCAACGGCTCGTTTGCGATCAGTGCCCCCTCGACCCCGTCCAGCAAAGCCACGAGCTCGCCCGCGCTGCGCGAGCCGCGCAAGGGGGAGTGGCGCGTGGTGAAGCCCAGCCCGGTCAGGTAGACATCCACCTCGTCCCCCGGCGACAAGTAGTCGGTCGTGATCAGAATGGTCGGCATCGGACCCCTTCGTTCAGTCGGAAGCATCAAGGCGCCGGATGACTGCGCCCGGTGCTGCGTGGGCCAGTGCTCACTCAAGCCCGCGTGACACCTGCTCATTCGTGCGCAGGGACTGCGCATGTTGCGTGCAGGTGTTCGTTCGGCTCCGCCCGGACGAGGCCATCAGGCCGGCCCCGCGCCCACCGGCCCGGCTGGCCCCTGACCGACCACGCCGGAGAGCGGCCGAGGCCGCGCAAGCGGGTCGCGGGAACGAGGGGCCGGCTGCGGATCCCGGGGCGGATCGGCGGGTGCAGCGCATGGGGTGGCGGAGGGCGGTCATTTGAGGATCGGGGTGGTGGCCCGGCGCTGGAGGCGGCCCAGCCGGGCCACCACGAGGATGGCCAGGGCGGCCAGGACGGCGATGTGCAGCAGCATGAGCTTCCAGCCGGTCAGGTCGACCAGGCCGCCGACGAGGGCCGGCCCGCCGAAACCGCCCAGGTACCACGTGACGGCGTACAGGCCGGTGTACGTGCCGAGTACCTGGCTGGAGGGGGCCAGGTTCCACAGGGCCACGGCGGCGTTGATCAGGAAGCCGGCGGCGCCCACGGCGGCTACGCAGAAGACGATGACGGTGGCGGTGGCGGTCTGCACCACGGCGCCGGCGGCCATGGCGGCGGCGAAGACCGCCATACCCAGGGCCATCGTCTTGAGGCGGCCGTAGCGTTCGGCCAGTAAGGCGGCGGGGTAGGCGGCCGCCACGTAGGCGATGCCGCTGGGCAGGGTCAGGCCGCCTGCCTCGCCGCGGGTCAAACCCAGAGCTTCCATGCCGTACGGGGTGATCAGGGACCGCGAGGCGAACCAGGCGCCGCCGAAGAGCATGACGGTGAGCAGCAGGAGCAGGCGGCGGCGGTCGGGGTCGGTCAGGAGGTCGGTGACGACCGAGCGGAACGGGACGCGGGGGGCTTCGGCGGCGTCGCGGTAGCCGGGGGATTCGTTGTCGCGCACCTTCCCCACGACGACGGCCGTGACGAGCAGCAGGATCACTGACGGGACGGCGAACGCCGCGTGGGGGTGGTCGTCCACCAGGAGCAGGCTGATCAGGGAGGCGACGATGATGGTCAGCGCGGCCGCGATCTTGACGATGGCATTGGCCCGGCTGCGGCGCGCGGGCGGGATGAAGTCGGGGACCAGCGACTCCGCCAGGGGGCGCATGGTGTTGGCGACCAGCGCGTAGCCGACCATCACGGCGATCAGCACGGCGGCCGACGTGGTCCAGGGCAGGAACACGAACAGCACTGCCGCCACCGGCATGCCCACGGCGAGGTACGGGATGCGGCGGCCCCAGCGGGTGCGGGTGTTGTCGGACCGGTTGCCGATCCAGGGCTGGATGAAGATCCCGAGCAGGTTGTCCATGCCCATCAGCGCGCCGACCAGGGCCGCGCTGGCGACGTGTTCGCGCAGCAGGACGGGCACCTGGTTGTCGTAGAAGTTCCAGGTCGACTCCTGCGCGAACAGCGTCAGGGCGATGAAGAAGGTGATTTTGCGGTAGGAGGGGTGCAGTGGTGTTTCGGTCATGTCGCCTCCCTGTGTCCGCCGTCACGCTATTTTGCTATAGCAAAAGAGTCAACAGTGGCATCGGCGTTTCCAAACAGCATGCGTTACAGTGCCGACATGCCGAGCGAAGAAACCGAGACGCTCGCCGATCAGGCGTACCGTCATGTCCGCACCGCCATCGCCAGCGGCGAGCTCGCCCCGGGGCAGAAGGTCACCGAGCGCGGCATGGCCGAGCGCCTCGCGATCAGCCCCACCCCGGTCCGTGAGGCTCTGCGCCGACTCGAGCTGGACGGGCTGATCGAGCGCATCGGCCCCCGTACGGTGCTGGTCGCCGCGATCCGCGACGCCGCCATCGACGACTTGGCCGAGGTCGAGGTCGGCCTGCGCGGCCTGGTCGCCCGGTTCGCCGCCCGGCACGCCACCGCGGCTCAGCTCGACGCGCTCGACACCGTCCTGGACCGCGCCGACGACCTGCTGATCCTGGCCAAGGAGCGGCGCCGGCAGGGCCAGCCGGCCGACCGGCACCTGGCCGATCTGCTTGACACCATGCAGGAGTTCAACGACACCGTGAACGCCTGCGCGCACAACCCGGTGCTCGTGCGCATGCTCGAACAGAGCCGCGTCTTCAGCCGCCCCCACCGCCGCGAGCTCGTGCTGCGCAAGGTGGCCGAGGACGACACGTTCGGCCTGGAGAGGTACACCAGCCACCGCGCCCTGGTCCGCGCCCTGCGCGCCGGTGACTCCGCGACCGCCGAACGTCTCGCGCTCGAAGACGCGCAGGGCGGGCTCGCCGCGCTCAGAGAGACGCCGAGGGCAGGCGGGGACACGCCGTGAGCAAGCAGGGAGGCGGAGTGACCGCACATCGCATCGCCGTCGTTCCCGGTGACGGCATCGGCCTCGAGGTCGTGCCGGCCGGGGTCGACGCCCTCCGCGCGACCGCCGACCGGTTCGGCCTCACGCTCGAGTTCGACGTCTTCGACTTCGCCAGCGCCGCGCACTGGCAGCGCCACGGCACGATGCTGCCGCCCGACTGGGAGGAGACCCTGCGCCGGTACGACGCCATCTACTTCGGCGCCGTCGGCTGGCCCGAGGTGGTGCCCGACCACATCTCGCTGTGGGGCAGCCTGTTGCAGATCCGCCGCACCTTCGACCAGTACGTCAACCTGCGCCCGTGCCGGCTCATGCCCGGTGTCCGCAGCCCTCTCGCGGGTCGCGAGCCGGGCGACATCGACTTCGTCGTCGTGCGCGAGAACACCGAGGGCGAGTACTCAAGCATCGGCGGCCGCATCTTCGAGGGCACCGACCGGGAGACCGTGCTGCATGAGACGGTGATGACCCGCGTCGGCGTCGACCGGGTGCTGCGGTTCGCCTTCGAGCAGGCCGCCCGCCGCCCCGAGCAGCATCTGACCTCGGCCACCAAGAGCAACGGCATCTCGATCTCCATGCCGTACTGGGACGAGCGCGTGGCCGCGATGAAGGAGCAGTTCCCCGCCGTACGGGTGGACAAGTTCCACATCGACGCCCTGGCCGCGCAGTTCGTGCTGCACCCGGAGCGGTTCGACGTCGTGGTGGCCAGCAACCTGTTCGGCGACATCCTGTCCGATCTGGGCCCGGCCTGCACCGGCACGCTCGGCATCGCCCCGAGCGCCAACATCAACCCTGATCGCGCCCATCCCAGCCTGTTCGAGCCGGTGCACGGTTCCGCCCCCGACATCGCGGGCCGGGGCATCGCCAACCCGGTCGGCCAGATCTGGTGCGGCTCGATGATGCTCGACCACCTGGGCCACCCCGAGGCGGCCGCGCATCTGCTGGGAGCCGTCGAGGACGTGCTGGCGCTGGGCCCGGCCGAGGCCCCGCTCACCCCCGACCTGCATGGCAAGGGCACCACGGCCGAGCTGGGCGAGGCGATCACCACCCGCGTCCGCGAGCGCTGAGCCGCCGCGCGGGGCGAGCGCTGAGCCGCCGGCAGTGGCGAGCGCGGAGCCGCCGGAGTGCGACGAGGCCTCGGCCACCACCCCGATCGACAGCCCCACCACCACCAGGATCAGCGCGAGCAGGATCCGCTCGAAGAGCCCCCCGTACGGCAACAGCCCCGTGAGGTGCGAGGCCCCGAACGCGAGGCCGGCCGCCACCGTGGCCAGCCCCGCGGTGCGCAGGCGCCGGGCCCGGGGCGTCGGGGCCAGCCGGGCCAGCAGCAGCGCGACCACCGGGGGCAGGATCGCCATGACGGCGGCGCTGTAGCGGTGCACGACGGCCGGGACATCGGGTTCGGTGCCGGGCAGGTTCGTCGGGAAGAACGCCACCAGCACCAGCGCCACGCTCCACACCGACAACAGCGCGGTCAGCACCCAAGTACGGGGCAGGGCCCGCCGGGTGCCCGCCAGCAACCCGAGCCCGGCCGTGGCCAGCCCGCACGTCGCCACCGTGAGCAGGAACGCCCCCGGTCCGGTGCGGATCGCATTGCTGACCATCTCGTGCAACGGGTCCACGTCGCCGATGACCAGCAGGCCGGCCCCGGCGACGGCGGACACCGCCAGGGCCGGCCGTGCGACGCCGAGCCCGCCGCTCACACCGCGACCATTTCCCCGGCGGGCGCCGGACGGATCGCGTACAGCTGCTCGAACGCCGCCACCGTGCGCACCTCGTCGTGCTGTTCGGCCACGGCCCGGGCCCGGCGTCCCAGACGTGCAGCCAGCCCGGGGTCGCCCAGCAGCCGGACCAGCCGATCGGCCAGCGCGTCGTCGTCGCCGGGCGGGAACAGGTAGCCGGTCTCGTCGTTCAGCACCAGGTGCGGCAGGGCCGCGGCGTCGGCCCCCACCACCGGGCGGCCGCTGGCCATGGCCTCCAGGGTGACCAGGCTCTGCAGCTCGGCGGTGCCCGCGTTGACGAAGACCGTCGTGGCCGCGTACGCGGACGGAAGGTCCGCATCGGCGACGAAGCCGGTGAACGTCACGTGCTCGCTGACGCCACGCTCGGCGGCCAGCAGGGTGAGCGCACGCCGTTCGGCGCCCGCCCCGACGATCAGCAGGTGCGCGTCGAGGCCGCGGCGCACGGCGGCGAAGGCGCGGATCACGACGTCGAGGTTCTTCTCGGCGTCGAGGCGTCCCACGTACGTGACGGTGGGTTTGTCCGGGACGCCGTAGCGCAGCCGGAACTCGCCCGCCGTGGCCTGCTCGCGGAACCGGTTCAGGTCGATGCCGTTGGACAGCGGGAGCACCGGGCCGGGCACGCCGGCCACCGTGGCCAAAGCGGCCGCGTACGGGGTGGGGGCGGTGACGACGTCGGCCCGGGTGAACACGCGGGCCGCGTCGCGCCACGCCCACTCGTGCACCGCGGTCCGGCCGCCGCGGCCGATCGGCAGGTAGTGCGTCAGGTTCTCGGGCATGAAGTGGTTGGTCGCGATGACCAGGACCCCCCGCTCGCCGGCGGCGTCGATCAGCGCCCGGCACAGCGGGAAGTGGCTCTGCACGTGCACCACGTCCGGCTTGACCTCGTCGAGGATGCGCCGGGCCGCGGCCCGCAACCCGACCGGCGGGCAGAACCGGAAGCCGGGGTGGCCGGGCACCGCCAGCGACCGGACCCGGTGCTCGACGATGCCCTCGCGGGTCATGCCGGTGAAGCTGCGCGACCGCGTCGACGGCGCGGCGACGTGCACCTCGTGCCGGGCGCTGAGGGCCACGGCCAGGCGCTGGGCGAAGTACGACGCCCCGTTGACGTGGGGCGCGTAGGTGTCGGCGCCGATGAGGATGCGCATGGTGTGCTGCCTTCCGTCAGGTGGTTCTCCGTTGCCGAGAACGATCCGGGGCAGGTCCCTCACGTGGCGTCCGTCCGCGGAGCGGTTCGCTGTAGCTCCGTGGTAGGGGGTGGGATGGCTCGCGGGCGGGACGCCACTGGCAAGATCACATAGGTACGGTCGCGGTGTGGACGTGACGCGGGCGGAACCGGTGCGGCGGGTGTGGGTGCTCGTCGTGGGCGCCGTCGCCGGTTTCCTGCTGGTCGTCACGTCGCTGCTGATGACGTCGATCTACGACGTGCCGTTGCTGGTCTCGTACGCCGCGGCCACCGCCCAGTGCGTGGCCCTGCCGCTCGCCCTGCGCCAGACCTGGCCCGCCCTCACGCTGCAGCTGGCCGGCGTCGGTTTGTTCGCCTGGGTGCAGCCGCCCGGCACCGGGCTGTGGCCGCTGCCGCTGCCGGTGATGCTGCTGCTGATCGCGCACATCGCCGTGATCGGCGTGACCCGGCCCTGGCGCGACGCCGTGCTGGCCTGGTGGGCCAGTGCGCTGAGCTGCATCGCGCTGACGCTGGCCGACCCCCGCGGCCGCGAGCTCGAGGACGGCGATGCCTCCTTGACCCTGTACGCCACCACGTCGGTGCTGGTGGTCTTCGGCATGATCGCGTGGAGCCAGCGCGAGGCCGCGCGCCGCCAGCTGGCCGAGGCGCAGCGCGACGTCGAGCTCGAGCAGGCTCAGCGGGCTCTCGTCGAGGAGCGCAACCGGATCGCCCGCGAGCTGCACGACGTGGTCGCGCACAGCATGTCGGTCATCCACATGCAGGCCACCTCGGCGGCGTACCGGATCGAGAACCTGGATCAGGAGTCGCGCGAGGAGTTCGGCCGGATCGCCGCGGGCACCCGTGGTGCGCTGCGCGAGATGCGGCAGCTGCTGGCCCTGCTGCGCGACGAGGACGCCGAACGGGAACTGCGCCCGATGCCCGACCTGGAACACCTCGAAGCGCTGGCCGGCTCGGCCCGGCGCGGGGGCGTCCCGGTCGAGCTCGACGTGGCGGGCGACCTGAGATCGGTGGACCTGCCCGATACGGTGGGACTGGCTGCGTACCGGATCGTGCAGGAGTCCCTGAGCAATGTCGTGCGGCACGCCCCGGGAGCGCCGGCCCGGGTGACCGTGACGGTCGGCGACGGCACGCTCAAGGTCGTGGTCGAGAACGACCTGCCCACCCAGGTGCCGCGGCCGATCGAGGACGGTCACGCGCCCGGCCACGGCCTGGTCGGCATGCGGGAGCGGGCCCGGCTGGCCGGCGGCTCGGTGACGACCGGCGCGCGTCCCGAAGGCGGCTACCTGGTGGTCGCCCAGTTCCCCCTCGAGGAAGGCACGTCATGATCCGGGTTCTCGTCGTCGACGACCAGCCGATGATCCGCGCGGGGATCCACGCGATCCTCGACTCGCAGCCCGACCTGTCGGTGGTCGGCGAGGCCGAGAACGGGCGGGTGGCGGTCGAGCGCACCCGTAGCCTGCGGCCCGACGTGGTGCTGATGGACGTGCGCATGCCCGAGCTGGACGGGCTGGCCGCGACCCGCGAGATCCTCGGCGCGGGCGGCGCCACCCCCAAGGTGCTGATGCTGACCACGTTCGACATCGACGACTACGTCTACGAGGCGTTGCGGTCGGGCGCCAGCGGGTTCCTGCTCAAGGACAGCGAACCCGAGGAGCTGATGCGCGCCGTACGGGTCGTGGCCGACAGTGAGGCCCTGCTGTCCCCGCGGATCACCCGCCGCCTGATCGAGAACTTCGTGGACACCCAGCCCACCGCCCCCTCGACCGCGCTCAACGCGCTGACCGACCGGGAACGCGAGGTGCTGCGGCACGTGGCGATGGGCATGTCCAACGCCGAGATCGCCAAGGAGCTGTTCATCGCCGAGCAGACCATCAAGACCCACGTGAGCCGGATCCTGCACAAGCTCAAGCTGCGCGACCGGGTGCACGCGGTGGTCTTCGGCTACGAGAACGGCCTGGTCAGCCCGGGCCGCCGTTGACCGGCTGGGCGATGCAGTGGGCGTCGGCCCGGTCGACCACCATGTCCTCGGGCGACGGGTAGCGCCGGTGCAGTGCCGCCAAGGCGTGCTCGTACGCCAGCGGGCTGTACGGCGTGTCCCGCATGCGCGTCACCGACGCCCGCACGGCCGCCGCGAACTCCTCCGGCCAGCGCACCCGGTGCAGCGCCTTGACGATGTTGGTGTCCCGGTCGACCAGCACGATCTGCACCACCGCGTCGTCGTCGACGCTGGGCAGGCCCTCGTCCGGCTCGAACAGATGCGGGGTGTAGGTGGCCTCGGACCACGACAGCACCGGGCCCAGCCGATAGAGCAGCACGCCCGCGTGCTCACTGTCGACCCACGCGAACTGTGTCGGCGCGGCCGTGACGGCCTGCACCTCCAGTTCGTGCGGCCTGCTCAGGAAGAGCATCAGCTGCACGGGCTCACCGGCGAACATGGTCAGCGCGGCCCCTTCGGGCCACGCCACCTCCGGATCGAGCTGGCTGCCCACCTCGACGATCAAGTGCACGTGGTCAGACTATCCGCGAACCGGGCATTCGGGGCGCTGTTGGCGAGGGCATCGATCTTTAAGTTTTCCTCAGAAAAGGTGCGGTCCGGGGCAGGGAAGAGCAGAGTTCCTCGCGGCGTTCCCACCGGCGCGCTGATTTCGATCGATGAGGACCCCACCCTTGCGTACGCGTCACCGCAGGCCTGTCCGTACCCGCTCGCTTGTTCTGGCCACCGTTGCCCTCGGTGTGCTCGGGGCGGGTGCCGCCGGGATCGCCTCGGCCCAGACCACCAAGAGCAGCCCCCACCGGCCCCAGGCGGCCCCCACCCGTTCGGTGGACCCGGCGGCGGCTCTGGGCCGGGCGACCCGGCTGGCCGACGGCTACGAACAGCAGGCGCGCCGCACCCGGCCGACCCGCACCCCGACGACGGCGCCGCCCACCACCACCGCGCCGAAGCCGACGCCGACGCCGACCGTGGTCCCCACGACCGCGGTGCCGCCGACGACCGCCCCGCCGGCGACCGTGGCCCCGACGACCCCACCGGCCGGTGACTCCGTGATCGAGCAGGCGCTGGCCCACATCAACGCCGCCCGCAGCGCGAGCAACCTGACCCCGTACGTGCTGGACGCCGGCCTGACCCGGGCGGCCGTGGCGCACACCGCGCTCATGGCCGGCGGCTGCGGCCTCTCGCACCAGTGCCCGGGCGAGGCCGGACTGGGCGAGCGCTTCACCGCGGCCGGCGTCAACTGGAGGTCGGCCGGGGAGAACGTCGGGCAGGGCAACGCCTCGAACAACGCGGCCTCGATCCTGGCCGCCGCGAACGGGCTGACCGACCTGATGCTGGCCGAGACGCCACCCAACGACGGCCACCGCAAGAACCTGCTCAACCCGGGCTTCACCCGGATCGGGCTGGCCGTCACCCGCGGCGCCGACGGCCGGGTCTGGCTGACCCACGACTTCGCGAACTGAGGGCGCGGCCCGGGCGCGGCCCGCGCCGGTTTCAGGGCTGCGCGAACTGAGGCCGGAGCGCGGCTGCGGGCGCAGGGCGGCCGATGTGGTAGCCCTGCGCCTGGTCGCAGCCCCACTCGCGCAGCGTGTGCAGGGTCTGCGCGTCCTCCACGCCCTCGGCCACCACCGTGATGCCCAGGTTGTGCGCGAGGTCGATGGTCGAGCGCACGATGGCCGCCGACCGGGGCGCGGTCAGCATGTCGGCGATGAACGACCGATCCAGCTTGAGCTCGGCCGCGGTGTGCAGCCGCCGCAGGTACGACAGGGTCGAGTGGTGGGTGCCGTAGTCGTCGATCGACACCCGGACGCCCATCGAGGTGAGCCGGTCGAGCACCCGGTCGGTGGTGGCCCAGTCGCTCAGCATCATCGTCTCGGTGATCTCGATGGTGAGCGCCTTGGCCGGCAGCCCGTGCTCGTCCAGCAGGTCCAGGATCTGCTGCGGGAAGCACTCGAACCGCAGGTCGGTGGCTGACGCGTTGACCGCGACGGAGACCCGGCGGCCCTCGGCGTGCCAGCGGGCGCACTCGCGGATCGCCTGCGTCAGCACGTTGTGGGTGAGCGCCGACATCAGGCCGTTCTGCTCGGCCACGGGCAGGAAGACGTCGGGCATGAGCAGCCCCCGCTCGGCGTGCTGCCAGCGCACCAGCGCCTCGAAACCCCTGACCGTCCCCGTGCGCAGGTCGAGCTTGGGCTGGTAGTGCAGGATCATCGCCGCGGTGGTGACGTCGCGGCGGAGCGCGGTGGTCAGTTCGAGGCGCAGCCGCGACTCCTGGTCGTCGTTGCGCTGATAGACGACGTGCCCGCCGCCGGCCCGCTTGGCGTTGTACATGGCGATGTCGGCGTGCTGGAACAGCGAGTCCGCGTCCTCCCCGACCTCGTGCGCGATGCCGATGCTGACGTCGATGGTGATCTGCACGCCGTCGATCAGGAACGGCTTGAGCAGCTCGGCCCGGATCCGGCCGGCCAGCCGGGTGGCCTCGTCCGGGGTCAGGGTCTCGCTCGACATGACCAGCACGAACTCGTCGCCGCCGAGCCGGCCCAGCAGGTCGGTGTGCCGGGTCACCTGCTGGAGCCGGGCCGAGGCGAGCTGCAGCAACTGGTCGCCCGCGGGATGCCCGTACGAGTCGTTGACCTCCTTGAACTTGTCGAGGTCGAGCAGGAGCACGGCGATCGGGCGGCGCGCCGTACGGGCAAGCAGTTGATCGATGTATTCGTGCACCGCCCGGCGGTTGGCCAGCCCGGTCAGCGGGTCCCGGCGGGCCTCGCTGTGCCGTTCCCGGCCGACCGACTCGAGCTCGCGCAACGCCACGAAGACACGCGCCACGACCAGCACGAGCGTCATCCCGGCCAGGGCCACGGTGACCGCCGACAGCCGGACGCGGGTGGCCACGGTCAGCAGCACCAGCGCGCCGACCGCGAACGAGATCGGCACGGCCATCCGAGGCGCCGCGGCTCGTACGGGGGCCGAGGTGCCGGCCCCGTTCCACGCGGCCATGCCGATCAGCGTGAGCCCGGCCAGGTAGAGCACGTTGACGGGCCCGCCGGAGGTGTAAAGGCCCTGGGCCGAGAGCACCACGTAGCCGGTGTCGGCCAGCACGAACAGGGCGATGCCGGCGATCAGCGCCGGATTGCGCCGTGCGGCCGCCTGCCCCGCCGTCACCTGGCAGACCAGGGTGCCCAGCAGCAACGAATCGCCGAGCGGGTAACTCAGCGTCACGACTTGGGCCAGTCCCTGCCCGCTGGAGCTGCCGAGCAGGACGTCGACCACCACGACCGAGAACAGCGCGGCGCCGCCCAGCCCGGCGATCGCCCCGTCCAGCACGAGCCGTCGCGACGGCCACCGGCGGCCGAAGAACCCGAGGATCCCGCAGTACGCGAGGGGGTAGAAGCTCAGCCAGGCCAGATCGGCCGGCGACGGGTAGGGCAGTTGGCCGCCCCGCCACTGCACCGCCCACGTGTACGCCGTGCCGGCCGAGTAGCAGCACAACCCGGCCCCGATCAGCGCCCAGGCGACGCGGTGCGACCGCACGAGGATCGCGCGCGCGACCACGAGGCCGGTCGCGCTCAGGTAGACGCCGTTGAGCGTCACGGCGGACATCCACAGCGGCTCGCCCGTGAGCATGTGCGTGCCCGCGAAGAGCACGGTGAGAACGATCGCGGCTCCCGAGATCACCCGAGGTGCCGCCCCGATCCGCATGCCAGCCTTGTCGGCCGGATCCGGCGATTCCTGAGCAGCGCTGAGTTTCAGCAGAAGCGAGGAAGGTGCTTGATCAGCTGGGCCCGCCAGGAGGGCCAGTCGTGCGGCGTGTCCACGCCCCACATGTCGAGTTCGTGCGGGATACCCTTGTCGCGCAGCAGCCGGGCCAGGTGCGGGGTGGAGGCCAGCGCGCCGGTGGTGTCCTCCCAGCGGCCCTGGCCGCAGACCAGCAGGATCGACAACTGTGCGCGCAGCCAGTCGAGGTGGTCGCCGTGCAGGTGCGCCACGTAGTCGGTGGGGTTGTTGAAGTAGACGGCGTTGCCCCGTTCGCCCCACGCGTTCCACGTGCCGGGGTCGTAGTTGCCCGAGAAGCACAGCGCCAGCGGGAAGAGGTCGGCGCGGCGGAACGCGACGTTGAGCGCGTGGTAGGCGCCGAGCGAGCAGCCGGCCGTCGCGATCTCGGCCTCGTGGCCGCTGTCCTCGCGGATGTGCGGCACGACCCGGTCGAGGATCCAGGACTCGTACGCCTCGTGGTTGCGCGCCCGTTCCTCCAGCGGCAGGTGGTGGGCCGACCAGGTGCCCGCGTCGAACGAGTCGACGCAGTACAGCTTCACCCGGCCGGCCTCGATCAGGCTGTCGACCTCGGCCACCATCCCGTTCCGGGCCCACTCCCAGGCGTCACCCTTCTCGGTGGGGAAGACCAGCAGCGGCCTTCCCCAATGCCCGTAGACGGCGACAGTTCCGTGGTCGAGGTGAACCGAGTAGTGGCGCATGAACGATCAGTCTGCCGTCATCCGGGTCCGTTCAGAAGTCGTCGGGGGTGCGGATCCGGTCGCGGATCCAGACCCCGGCCTCCTTCAGCCGGGCCGTGCCCGAGTAGGCGCCTGCGTTGCAGGTGCCCGGGGTGAAGACGGCGCCGGTGCGCATGTCGTCGGAGTAGTTCCAGTTGACCCAGCTGACCTTGTGCTGCTGCATGAGGTCGAGGTAGCGCTGGGCCATGGCGAAGTTGTTGCCGCCGTCGCCGGACGCCTGCTGGGTGCCGAACTCGGTCACGAACATCGGCAGCTTGGCGATCGCGTCCCGGAACGTGTTCAGGTAGTAGTCGTCGTGCGAGGCCGCGTAGAAGTGGAACGTGTACATGATGTTCGCGGCGTTGACCGGGGCGGCCTGGATGCGGGCCACGCCCTGACCGTCGCCCGAGGCGCCCAGCGACGACCAGTCCTCGGTACCGACCAGCACCACGCCGTCCGGGTCCTGCGCGCGGATGACCGGGATGATCTGGTCCGCGTACGACTTGATGGCCGACCAGGGGACGTCGCTGGGCTCGTTGGCGATCTCGTACAGGATGTTGGTCTTGTCCTTGTGCCGCGCGGCCACGGCGGTGAAGAACGTCCGGGCCCGGGCCAGGTTGTAGTTGGGGTCGCCCGGCGAGAGCATGTGCCAGTCGACGATCGCGTACAGGCCGCGGGCGGTGGCCTTCTCGATCAGGTCGTTGACCTTGGCGGTGTAGCCGGCCGGATCGGTCTCGTAGCCGCCCTCCTGGATGTACATCGAGATCCGCAGGACGTCGGCGTTCCACTCGCCGGCCAGCACGTTCAACGAGGCGTCGTTGACGCAGTTCGCGTACCACTGCAGGCCGTGGGTGCTCATGCCGCGCAGCTGGACGGCCTTGCCCTGCGCGTTGCAGAGCTGCCGGCCGCACACCCTGAGCAGGCCGTTCTTGGCGGCCGGGGTCGTGCCGGCCGGGGGCGCTGTGGTGGTGGGGGGTGTGGTCGGCGGGGTCACCGTTCCAGTACACGCCACGCCGTTGAGCAGACACCCCGCCGGGGCGCCCGAGCCTGTGCCGACGAAGCCGAACTTCACCGACTGGCCGCCCGCGATGCGGCCGTTGTACTCGCGGTTGGTGAACGTGTAACGCTGCCCGCTCGTGGTGAGCAGCGCGTCCCAGTACGAGCCGACGCTCGTGCCGGGCGGCATCGTGAACTCGAGTTTCCAACCGGTCAGGGCGGCGCCGGCGCCGTTCGTGATCGTGAATTCGCCCTGCCAGCCCGATCCCCAGTCGGAGACCTTGGCGAACGTGGCGGTGGTGGCGGCGGCGCCGGCCGGGCTGACGCCGTAGAGGGCCAGGCCCGCGGCAACGACCGCGGTGGCGGCGGACAGGAACAGTTTGCGGGAGCGGCGCATTGACGTCCTCCACTGGGGATATCGGGGGAGGACGATTATTAGTTAGTTTTACTATCCGTGTCCAGTGTTGATGGCCATCAATGTGGCCGGGATTCGGAAGGGCAGGTTGATCAGCAGGCGGAGCGGCATCGCGGCGGGCAGATCACAGCGGCCGAGGGCGACGACGGCGACGCCGCCGCCTACCGATGCATGGCGTGCAACGGCTCCTTGGCCGCGAAGTCGTGGCCGCGCTGGAAGGCACGTTCGCCCCGACCCGAGCGGCTTTCGAGCACATCCGTACGGTGGGGGAGTCCGACGCCGGGCCGCGTTCGACCTGGGGCGTGACCACGAACGGACCGAGGTGATCGCCCGGTTAGTCCGGCCACAACTCCGAATCGGCCCACGCACCCGTGATGGCGACGTCGGCGTCCTGGCCGCGCAGCCGGGCGAAGCGCAGGGCCAGCCGCTGCAGCCGTACGGTCATCGGGATCTGGTCCAGCAGCGGCGACCCGGTCTCGACCGTGCTGGTCCACGTGGTCACCGCCATCCGTTCGAGCCGGGCGGCGTGCCGGAGACCGCTGGTGAGCTCGTCCGGTTGCAGGACGAGCAGGGTGTCAGCCGGCGTGTAGGGAACGGCGCCGCCGTGCAGCAACCGATCGGGATCGAAGCCCTCGCACAGGATCCGCGCCCCCTCGCGGATCTTCAGCGCCCCCTCCCGGGCCGTCACCGACCACGACCCGGGCCCGACGATCGCCATCGCCCGGGCCGGCATCGGAACGTCGTCGTCCTCCGGCTCCAAGGCCGCGGCGACCGCCCGGATCGACGCCGTCGTGGCCCCGGCCAGCCCGGCCAGCACGACGAGCGCGGTTGTGTAACTGACCGTGTAGGTCTCCGAGACCTCGGCCACCGGCGTCCGTACGGCCTCCGGCCAGTCCACCTCGGGTCCGGTGATCGACACCAGGGGGACGCCGGCCTCCAGGAGCAGGGCACGACTGCGCCGCGCGTACGCGGTGTGACCGGTGTGAGTGATCACGACGGCCGCGTCACCGTCGCGCAGCAACTCCCGGTCGAACGCGTTGGCTGCGATCCACCGGGCGTCGATGCCCTTGCGGGTCAGTTCCGCGGCCCCCAGTTCCGCCGCGTGCAGGCTCGTGCCCGTGCCGATCAGCCAGACCCGCCGCGCCCCGGCCAGCCGTGCTCGCGCCTCCACGGCCGCCTCCGACGCGGCCAGCTGCGCGATCGCCCCGGACTGAGCGGCGATCATCCGCTCGAGCTGCGCAGTCACGGGATCGCCGGCGCGGACGGGGCCGGCATCGAGTTGTTCACGTCGTCACGGTACGGCTTGCCGCGCCCGGAAGGGAGCCTCAAGACGCTGGTGGGTCCAGCATGAGCGTCAGCAACCGGGACAGCTGTTCCCGCTGCTCCGGGCTGAGCGGGGCGAACACCTCGTCGTCGACTGCGGCCAGGATCGTGTCGAGGTGGTGCAGCTGGTGGCGGCCGGTCGGAGTGAGCTCGATCAGGTTGCGGCGGCGGTCGGCCGGGTCTGGGGCGCGGGAGACCTGCTCGCGCTCGGTGAGCTCGGTGATGACGGCGACCAGGTCGCTGCGGTAGATGCCGGTGCGGTCGCTGAGCTGGGCCTGGCTGGCCGGGCCGGACTCGTCGAGCGCGGCCAGGACCGCGTAGTGCCATTTGCGGGCACCGGCCCGGGCCAGTTCCTCGTTGACCCGGCGGTCCGAGCGCACCGCGGCCATCGACAGCAGCCGGGTGCGCAGCGTGCGCAGGCGCTCGGCCCCGATGTTCTCCACCTCGGCACCCTACCACTTGCGTTAGTCGGACTAACTATTTAGCGTTAGTGCCACTAATGATGAGGAGAGACATGACCACGATCCCGTTCGGGCCGCAGCTCATCGGCCGCACCGAGAAGGCCCTCAACGCCCTGCTCGACCGCGAACTGGCCGGCACCGGCCTGACCGAGCCGCAATGGGTCACCCTGACCCTGACCGTGCTGGCCGAGGGGACGCTCTCGCCGGCCGCGCTGGCCGTCCGCGTCGCCGAGGCCTTGCGGGTGGCCGAGCCGGTGGCCCGCGAGCATCTCGTCGCCCTGGCCGCGGCCGGCCTTGTCGTCACCACCGCCGGCCTCACGGTGGCGCCGACCGATCGCGGCCTCGAGGTGTGGCGGTCGGTGCGGGCCGCCACAAGCCGCATCACCGACTCGCTGTGGGGCGACCTGCCCGCTCCCGACCGGGAGACGGCGGCCCGGGTGCTCAACGTCGTGCTGACCCGGGCCGGCGCAGCCCTCTAGCACCTAGAACCAGGACATGCTGCGGCCGTGTCCCTCGGTCCAGGCCAAGGGGCGGCCGTCCAGGCTCAGCACGTTCTTGTGCAGGCCGTCGGCGGGGCGGCCGGGGTGACCGGTGACCTCCGGGTCCTCGGCGGCCAGCCAGTGGCCGGGCAGGGTCACGGTCAGCGCGATGAACGCCGCGCGGCGGTCGGCCGGCACCTGATAGAGCACCGACGTGTGAAAGACGACCAGCGTGGCGTCGGCGGGGGCCTCGGCGGCCAGGGCGGGCAGGTCGTCGACGAGGTCGCCGCGGACCAGCCGGGGTGGGTCGGCCGCGGCGATCTCGGCGGCGGCCCGCAGCCGGTCGCGGCGGTGGTCGTGCTCGGGCCAGATCAGGGCCTCCAGCCACGCCCGGTCGTCCGCATCGGTGATGTCGAGCGGGTTGAGATCCAGGCCGGCCCGCCAGGTGACCGTCGGCAGCGCGGTGGGCGGCGTACGGCCGGTGAGGTGGCACGGGAGCACCGGGCCCGAGGTGCCGAGCCGGACGCCGTCGTAGTCGTACGAGTAGCGGTCCAGGTAGAGGTTGAGACCGGCCGACGCGCCCACTTCGAGCAGGGCCAGGGGCTGCGGAAGCTCGGCCAGCACGGGCAGCAGCAGCGCGGAGCGGCCGATCTCGTTGGTCTGGGTGGCCCGGCGGCGCAGTTCGGTTGCGACAGCCGCCCAGCGCGTGACGACGTACGAGCGGAACGCCGGGTGGTTCTCGACCGGGCCGCCCAGCAGGCGCACGACGGCGAGCAGCAGGTTGGGCTGGCGTTTGGGCTCGGGCACCGTGTCGAGCAGGGCGAGCAGTTCGTCGTCGCGGGCGATCTCGCGGGTGAGGCGCTCGTAGGTGGGGGAGCTGCCCCGGGCCTGACGGTCGGCGAAGTCGACGTACCAATCGGCGGTGGTGGTCATCCGGGCATGATCGCACCAGGGGCAAAGTGCCCACCGGGCAAAGTTGCTCACTGAGAAGATTTCATGGATGCTTGAGCCACCCAACCGCCGGATAAGGGCAGGCATCGATGGAAGACGTTCTGGCGGCCCAGCTCCTGGAGCTGTCCCAGGTCGTCCGCAAGGCGCGGCAGCAGTGGCTGCGAGAGCGGCCCGACGTGCCGATCGGCACGGTCAGCATCCTCAAGCTGATCGACGAGATCGGCACGGGCGACGACCGTTGCTGCCACGCCAAGGATCTGGCCGGGCGCTCCGGGCTCGACCCGTCCACGGTCAGCCGGGCGGTCGCCGCCGCGGTCGGGCAGGGCCTGGTCGAACGCCGCACCGACAGCTCCGACCGGCGGGCCTCGGCGCTGGCGCTGACCCCGGCCGGGCGTGACCTGCTCGCCGCGGCCCGCGCCTGGTTCGGCACCCTGCTCGGCCACGCCCTCGCCGAGTGGGAACCGCTCGAGGTGCAGCGGCTCAGCCTGGGACTCGGCACCTTCATCGTCGCGCTCGCGGGCGCACTCGAACCACAGGAAGCCGCGCGATGAGCCCGCGACGAGTACGCCGATCACCGGTCAGCGAGTTCGAACGCTGGGTGGCCGGCAGTGTCCTGGCGTCGTGACCCGGGTCTGGCCGAGCAGCGCGAAACGGTGACGCGGGCACACTGGTCATCGTGATCGTCGTGGTGACCGGTCCGAGTGCCGCCGGGAAGACCACGTGGTGCCGGCGTCACCATGCCGACCATCTGGTACCCGAAGACGCGGCGGTCGTCGACGAAGCGGCCGGCGCGGACGACCAGGCGGCGTACTGGTGCGAGGTGAACTGCCGGCGATGGCAGGCCGCGACCGAGCGCGAGCGCGCCTCGGGCCTGGCCGTCTGTGACGACGATCCGATGAAGTTGCACTACACGTGGTCCCTGCTCCGGATCGGCGAGGCGGACCCGGCGGCCTGGGAACGCGAGCTCGTGGCGAACCGGGCCGCGATCGCGAGCGGCCGCCTCGGCTTCGCCGACCTGGTGCTGGTGTCGCTGCCGCCGGCGGGTGAACTGCGGGCCCGGCGGGACGCCGACCGGACCCGGCGTCGTCGCAACTTCGAGCTGCACGCCCGCTTGGCCGAGCCTCTGCGCGAGTGGTATCAGGCGTGGGAGCGCGTGTCCCCGGGCCGAGTGCGGTGGAGCCTGCCGCCGGACGGTCTGCCCGCCGGACGGCCCGCGCCCCGCGCCGGCCGATACGACCCGGCGACGCTCGATGCGCTTGTTGCGGCGCTGCCGCCGGTCAGCCGGTCGGGTTGTGGGGGTGGCTGATGCCGGTCACACCGGGGCGCAGGGGCAGGTCGATGGTGCCGCCGCGTTCGATCGGGGTGATGCCGGTCAGGCCCTGCCGCTCGGCTCGGGTCGTGAAGTCGGACAGCGGGGACTTCATGACCTTGTAGTCGTCGTAGTGGATCGGGATCGTCAGGGCCGGCCGGATCAGGTGGGCCAGGTCGGTGCCCTGCCGGCCGTCCATGGTCAGCAGCAGCCCGGCCAGCCGGGTGCCGCCGAGGTGGATGAGCATGGCGTCGATCTCACCGAACCGGCGCGGGATCTCCGCCAGCATGTCGTCGAGCAGGGTGTCGCCGGTGATGTAGAGGCGGGTGGCCGGGCGGCCGTCCACTTCGAGGTCGACGACCGACCCCATCACGTCGGGCAGCAGGCTGCTGACCACGCCCGGACCGTGCCGGCCGGGCACCGCCGTCACCCGCAGGCGCTGGCGGTCGCGCGTCCATTCGTGACATTCCCAGGGCGGCAGGCCGCGCGGGGCCAGGTACCGTTTGCGGCGCAGTTTGCGGGCGGCCTGCGGGGTCGTGAGGATCGGCAGGGCCGGCTCCACCCACCGGCGGGCCGCGCTGTCGAAGTGGTCGCCGTGCAGGTGCGACAGCACGACGGCGTCGACCTTCACCCCGCTCAGCACGTCCAGGGCGGGATCCCGTACGCGTTTGGTCCACGCCCCGTAGCCCAGGTACACGCGGCTGCCCGCCGGCCCGAAAGCGGGGTCGGTGAGCAGCGTGAAATGGCCCAGCCGGAGCAGGGTGGTGGCGTTGCCGACGAACGTGACACTGGCTTGCATCGCGAGTGACTACCCCGCCAGCCCGGCCGCAATCGTCGAACCACGCAGCGAGGACCGGCCCTGCTCGAACGCGTCCAGCACGCCGGTGGCCCACCACGCGTCCACGGCCAGCGCGCACCGGGCCCCGAAGAGCACGTCGCCCGCGAGGGCGGGTTCGGCAGTCGCGAACGACCCGCACATGTCGTGCGCGGCGATCTGCTCGTGCACCGCGTCCGCCTCCACGTGCTCGTCGTAGAACGCGGTCGCGTCGGCGTCACCGCCGAGCCGGCGCAAGCCGTTCCCGTACGCCCGGTTGGGCAGCGACGAGGTCATCTCGTAGGCGGCCAGGTGCCCGAGGATCGCGCCGCGGCGGGCCCGGTGCAGCCCGAACAACGACATCACGTTGTTGACGGCCAGTGTCCGCGCCCCCACCGTGTCGACGTAGGCCCCGTACGTCAGGTCGAGGTCGAACCACCGCATGGTCTGCTTGAACAGTTCCTGGTGCATCCGCGGCTCGCTGCCACCGCCGTACTCGTCGGCCTGGATCTCGACGAGGGCCGCCTTGGCCCGCCCGCCCAGCCGGGGAATGGCGAACGTGTGCGGGTCGGCTTCGCGCAGGTGGTAGATCGAGCGGTGGGTCACGAACTCCTGGAACTGCTCGTGGGTGGCCCGCCCGCGCAGGTATTTCGACAGCGCCGGACCGTCGTCGGCCTCGACGATCTCGGCCAGCCGGGCCGGCACCGACGCCGGGTCCACGCCCGTCTCGGGCGGCCCCACCCACTCGCACAGGTCGTGCAGGAACCGCTGCTCGGCGGCCGCGCGCAGGCGCAGCATGCCCGGGTCCCACTCCCAGCGGTCGTCGACGCCGTCCCAGCCGCGGTAGGCCAGCTCGTAGCAGACGAACAGGGTCAGGTGCAGATCTTCGTCGCCGTCGAAGCGGGCGAACGCCGGAAGCTTGGCGGCCCGGCCGCCCAGCACGTCGATGAGCGCGGCGGAGACCCGGCCGCGGGCCGCTGGAAGGTGCATGGCAGCGCGATTTCCCCACCGCCCGCTCGGTAAACGATCTGTTTCGACCGCAGCTCACCGGGCATTCGCGCGGTCATGTCCTCGACGATCGTTCCCTATCCCGACGGTCCGCTCATCGTGCGCGGCGACTTCGAGCTGCAGACCCCCGACGGCGAGCCGATCGACCCCGGCCGCGGCACCATCGCGCTGTGCCGGTGCGGCAAGTCGGCCACCAAGCCGTTCTGTGACGGCACCCACAAGGTTGTCCGTTTCCACGCCGAGGCGGGCCGCGAGACACCCGCCCCACGGTGACGCAACTTGTTTGATTCCGGCCTCTTCGGGTAGGCGGGCGCGGCCTATCCGAGGGAGCTGCGCTGGTGACGACGTACGAGACCCGGCCCGGGACGCGTGGGGACCTGCCCGCCGGAAGCGTGTTCTGCGCCGAGAGTCTCAGCCGTACCCTGCTCGCCGGTGTCTCCGGCGCGCCCGGTGACTGGGCCCGCCGGGTGCCGCTGCTGGGCCGTCACGGCCGGCTGCCCGCCGAGCGCCGCCGGCAGGAGCTCGCGCGGGAGGCGTACGCGGAAGCGGTTCCTCACGAGGCCGCCGCCGGGCTCGACGTGGAGGCGATCGCGGAGTGGATCGTCGGGCACTACCGGGCCTCCACCTACCCCTCGGTACTGCTCGGTTCGCCGCACGGGGCCGCCGCCCACCTGGCCGTCGCGCTCGGGGCGGCCTGGCTGCCGACCAGCATCCCGGTCACGGTGACCTGGCCCGGTGGTTCGGCCGGCAACTGGCCGGGCGCGCTGGCCTGGGGGGCCGGTCTGGCCGCGGCCATCAACGACCGGAACCCGTCGATCACCGTGCGGCAGGTGCACGACCCGATGTCCGACGGCCCGCTCTGCGGCACCACCGTTCGGCTGCATCTGCGCTGGCACATGCTGCCCGCGGCGTACGAGAAGTTCTTGCGCACCCGGATCGCGCCCGGCGGCTGCACCTTGCTGCTGCGCGATCTGCGGGCGTGGCCGGTCGTCTCGGTGTCGCGCCGGTACGCCTTCCAGATCGGCAGCCCCGTCAGCGGCGTGCGACCCGCGGATTACTGCGCCGATAACTGGGAGTTCCGGCACATGCTGGACGAGCTGGGCGCGTTGTCGTGGGTGGCGCCGGATCCGGCCACCCCGCCCCGCTACGCCGAGCGTTCCGGCGAGCCCGTCCTCGGTGTCGAGCTCGGCCGGATCGGCCGCGCCGCGCACCGGGTGCTCTACGCGCGGCCCGAGATGCTCAGCGCGGGTGTCGCCGACCTGCTGCGCAAGTGGCGTCACCAGGGCCGCGACAGCTGCGTCGTGGAGTGCGGGCGACTGCTCGACCCGTGGCAGGCGCGGGCCGCGGGCCTGGTCCCGTACTGGTGCGAGTCGGCGTCGAGCGGCGCGGTCGAGGCGGCCGAATGGTGGCTGGGCGGCAGTCCCGCGTTCGACAGCGTCACCGTGCTGCCCGGCCCGCCCGGCTTCGTGGGCGACAGAGTGGCCCCGCTCGCCCAGTGGCGCTCGCTGGTCTCGTTCGGGCGTGAGCGCGGCTCCGTGGACCGGCTCGCGGCCGGTCGCTATCCGGGGTTGCCGCTGGCCACCCACCATGCGACGCGCATGCTGGCCGGCGCGGGCGAGCGACCTCCGCCGCCACCCATGACCATGACGTACGCCCTGAGCCGGCTGCACCAGACCGGGGGCGCGTCAGGCCTGCTGGTCCGGTAGCAGCCGCTTGAGGATCTTGCCGGTGGCGTTGCGGGGCAGTTCGGGCAGGAACACGACGTCGCGGGGCACCGAGAACCGGGCCAGCTCGTTGCGCACGTGGTCGCGGACGGCCTCGGCGGTCAGCCCGGCCCCGTCGTGCAGCACGACATAGGCCGCCAGGCGCTGCCCGTACTGGTCGTCGGGCACCCCGATCACGGCCACCTCGCGCACCTCGGGCCGGGCGGCCAGCACGTCCTCGACCTCGGAGGGGAACACGTTCTCGCCGCCGGAGACGATCATGTCGTCCTGGCGGCCGTCGACGAACACCCGGCCCGCCTCGTCCACGTGGCCGAGGTCGCCGGTGGCCAGCAGCCCCCTGTGCAGTTCGCGCGGGCCGCCGCCGGTGTAGCCCTCGAAGAGCATCTCGTTGCCCACGAACAGCCGCCCCGGCGTGCCCCGCGGCACCGGCCGGCCGTGCTCGTCGAGCGCCTCGACGATCGTGCCGTGCGGCGGGCGACCGGCTGTGCTGGGCGCGGCCCGCAGGTCGGCCGGGGTGGCGATCGAGGCCCAGGACGCCTCGGTCGAGCCGTACAGGTTGTAGACCACCTCGCCGTAGCGGTCCATGAACCGGGTGGCCAGGCCGCCCGGAAGCGCCGATCCGCTGACCGCGGCGATCCGCAGCGGCACCTCGCGCGCGGGCTCCTCCATGATCCGTTGCAGCATCACCGGGACCGCGATCATGGCCGCGCACTCGTGGGTGGCGAGCGTCTCGAGCGCGTCCGCGGGCTCGAACCGCGGGCGCAGCACGGCCGTGGCGCGCAGGGCCAGCGCCATCTGCAGGCCGGCGAAGCCCCACGCGTGGAACAGCGGCGCCGCGATGAACATGCGGATTCCCGCGGTCAGCGGAATGCGGTCGATGATGGAGCACAGCGGGCGGAAGCCGCCGGGCGTCGGCCGTTGCGCGCCCTTCGGCACCCCGGTCGTCCCCGAGGTCAGAATGATCGTGCGTCCGGGCTTTCCCGGCGGCCTGCTCAGCGGCTCTCCGTATCCGATGTGCTGGAGATGGGCGGACGGTACGCCGGGTGGCGGGTCGAACTCGGGATCGTGCAGGAGAAGACGCAACTGTTGGTGCCGGGTGACGGCCGCCAGCTGGCCGGGGGACAGGCCGGTGTTCATCAGCACCGGATCGGCTCCCAGCGTGGCCACGCCGATCAGCGCCTCCACCATCGCCGTCGAGTTGCGCCCGAGAATCCCGACGCGGTCGCCGGGCGCCACCGGCAGGGCCCCGGCCAGTCGCGACGTGCGGTCAAGCAGTTCGGAGTACGTGGTGGGGCCGTCCGCGTCGATCAGCGCGACCCGGGCCGGCGATCGCGCCGCGGCCTGCCGCAGCTCGCCGGCCAGCCCGAACTTCCACGTGTGCAGGGCCGCGAACTGCCGCGCGACGCGGTGCGGCGGCCCGGGAGCGAGAAGTCCGCGCCGCGCCATCGTCCGCGCCACAAAGAGCATCAGCGGATCTGCCTCCCGGTGATGGCGCGCGAGATGACGAGACGCTGGATCTCCGACGTGCCCTCGAAAATCGTGTAGATCTTGGCGTCCCGGAACATCCGCTCGACCGGGTGCTCGCGCAGGTAGCCCGCGCCGCCCAGGATCTGCACGGCCTTCTCGGTCACGGCCACGGCGACCTCACCCGCCTTGAGCTTCGACATCGAGCCCTCGCCGGCCGCGAACGGGCGGTCGTTACGCCCCATCCAGGCCGCCCGCCACACCAGCAGCCGCGCCGCGTCGATCTCCATCCGCATGTCGGCCAGCGCGAACGCGATCGCCTGGTTCTCCACGATGGGCCGGCCGAACTGCACGCGGTTCTGCGCGTATTCGAGCGCGTATTCGTAGGCGCCGCGTGCGATGCCGAGCGCCTGCGCGCCGACCGCCGGGCGGGACAGCTCGAACGTGCGCATCGAGGCCGACCCGGCAGCGCGCTTGCCCTCGCGGGCCCGGGCCAGGCGCTCGTCCAGCTTCTCCCGGCCGCCGAGCAGGCAGCTGCCGGGCACCCGGACGTCGTCCAGGAACACGTCGGCGGTGTGCGAGGCACGCAGTCCCAGCTTCTTGAGCTTCCTCGTGCCCACCAGCCCGGGCGTGCCGGGCGGCACGACGAAGGCGGCCTGCCCGCGCGAGCCCAGCGCCGGCTCGACCGACGCCGTGACGACGTGCACGTCGGCGATGCCGCCGTTGGTGGCGTACGCCTTCTGCCCGTTGAGGACCCACTCGTCCTTGGCCTCGTCGTAGACGGCCCGGGTGCGCATCGCGCCGACGTCCGAGCCGGCCTCGGGCTCGGTCGAGCAGAACGCACCGACCTTGGGCTCGGCCTCGTCGCCGAAGCACTGCGGCACCCACTCGACGAGCTGCTCGGGGGTGCCCGACCCGTAGATCGCGGCCACCGCCAGAGACGTGCCGGACAATGCCATGCCGATGCCGCCGTCGCCCCAGAACAGTTCCTCGTTGGCGATCGGCAGCGACAGGCCGGTCGCGTCGGACCACGTGTTGATCAGGAACTCGAACCCGTACAGGCCGATCTTGGCCGCCTCCTGGAGGACCGGCCAGGGTGTCTCCTCGCGCTCGTCCCACTCGGCGGCGGCGGGCCGGATCACGCCCTCGGCGAAGCCGTGCACCCAGTCGCGGAGCTCGGTCTGCTCCTCGTTCAGGTCGAGCCAGAACTCCATGCGAACACCCTCCGCGCAAAGTTAACTGGCCGGTAACGTTACGCAGGCGTGATGTGCCCCGCAAGGTACGGCCGCCGGCCGAAGAGCTGGAAATCGCCGTCGCGGCAGGCGAAGTGGACGGTCGCGGGCAGCAGGATCGGCTGCTTGAACCGGACGTCCACGGTGTACGCGTCGGGCAGCCGTCCCTCCAGCGCGGCCAGGCAGCGGGCCTGGCTCCACATGCCGTGCGCGATCGTGCGCGGGAAGCCGAACAGCCGCGCCCCCAGGCGGGACGTGTGGATCGGGTTGCGGTCGCCCGAGACGGCCGCGTAGTCGACGCCCGTACGGGCCGGGACACGCCAGGTGGCCGTCGCGGTGGGCGGCTCCCACTCCCGTCTCACGCCGTCCGGGGATCCGCTTCGGGACAGGTAGGTCGAGACGCTCTCCCACACGGTCTCGCCGTCCACGCGCGCGCTCGCGACGACGTCGAACTGCCGGCCCCGATCGTGCGGGCGCAGGTTCACGGCCTGCACCGTGAGGTCGAAGCGCAGGCCGGCGGTGAGCGGCCGGTGCAGCGTGATCGCGTTGGCCACGTGGACCAGCCCGATCGCCGGGAACGGAAAGCCGGGGTCGGTGAGCAGCCGCATGCTCAGCGGGAACGCCAGCACGTGCGGATACGTCGCCGGGAGCCGGTCGCTCAGCCGGAAACCGCAGACCCGGTCGTACGCGGCCAGGTGCTCACGGTCGACGGAGACGCCCCGGTCGGCCAGCTCGACCTCGGGCAGCGACCCGGGCCGGGAGCGGGGGACGAGCCCCAGAACCGCACGAAGCGTGGTGCCCGGCACGACCTCACGCCCCCAGCAGGCTCTGGCCGCACACCCGCACGACGTTGCCGGTGATCGTGGCCGACCCGGGGGACGCGAACCAGGCGATCGTCTCGGCCACGTCGACCGGCAGGCCACCCTGGGCCATGCTGTTCATCCGGCGCCCGGCCTCGCGCAGCGCCACCGGCATCTTGGCCGTCATCGCGGTCTCGATGAACCCCGGCGCGACCGCGTTGATCGTGATGCCGCGTTCCCGCAGTGCGGGCGCGCTCGACTCGACCAGCCCGATCACGCCCGCCTTGCTGGTGGCGTAGTTGGTCTGCCCGCGGTTGCCCGCGATGCCCGCGATCGAGGCCACCCCGACGATCGTGCCGCCGCCGCGGATCAGCTCCCGGGCCAGCAACGCCTCGTTCAACCGCTCGGGCGCGACCAGGTTGACCGCCAGCACCGATTGCCAGCCCGCCGCGTCCATCTTGGCGATCGTGCGGTCACGGGTGATGCCGGCGTTGTGCACGACGATGTCGAGCGGGCCGCCCAGGTAGGACGCCAGCCGCTCGCCCGCGCCGGCCGCGGTCAGGTCGAGCTGCAACGCCCGGCCGCGCACGTCGTTGGCCACCCCGGCCAGCGCGTCCCCGGCCTGCGGCACGTCGAGCGCGATCACCTCGGCGCCGTCTCGGGCCAGCACCCGGGCGATGGCGGCGCCGATGCCGCGGGCCGCCCCGGTGACCAGCGCGGTCCGGCCGGCCAGGGGCTGCTGCCAGTCGGCGGGGGTGGGCGGGCTGCCGGCGCCGATCGTGATGACCTGACCCGACACGTACGCGGAGCGGCCGCTCAGCAGGAAACGCAGCGTCGACTCGAGCGCGCCCTCGCCGCCGGGCTCCACATGGACCAGCTGGGACGTGATGCCACGCCCGAACTCCTTGCCGATGCTGCGGGTCAGCCCCTCGAGCGCGCGCTGGGCGGTGGCCTCGTGCGGGCCGGCCGACGAGGGCGGGGTGCCGAGCACGATCACCCGGCCGCAGCGGTGCACCGATCGTGCCGTGGGGTGAAAGAACTCGTACAGGTGGGAAAGCTCTTCGGGTCCGCTCAGGCCGGTCGCGTCGAAGATCAGCGCGCCGTGCCTGCCGTCGGTCAGCGGCTCGTCGACCGTCTCCACGCCCGCGGCCGAGAGCACCTTGCGCACCTGGTCGCCCAGGCGCCCGCCGGGGGCCGCGCCGATCAGCACGGGCCCCTCGGTGAGGGGGTCACCCGGGGTGTAACGCCGCAGCCGTGGCGGGTCCGGCAGGCCCAGCCGCTTGACCAGGCCGCGCCCGGGACCGGAATTCGCGAAGCTCGCGTACCTGTCGCCCATGCGCGGAAGCTTAGTCGGCCCGTCCGTTGCTAAGCTACTCAACGGTAATGAGTCGACCTCGTGGAGGCTGTCGTGCGCCGCGTCGCAGTGCTGGGTGGAAACCGCATCCCGTTCGCCCGCTCCAACGGCCGGTACGCCCAGGCCTCCAACCAGGACATGCTCACCGCCGCGCTCGACGGCCTGGTCGCGCGGTACGGGCTGGCCGGCCGCAGGCTCGGCGAGGTGGTGGCGGGCGCGGTGCTCAAGCACTCGCGCGACTTCAACCTGACCCGCGAGACCGTGCTCGGTTCGCGGCTCGACCCGCGCACCCCGGCGTACGACGTGCAGCAGGCCTGCGGCACCGGGCTGGAGACGGCGATCCTGGTCGGCAACAAAATCGCACTGGGCCAGATCGACGTGGGCGTGGCCGGCGGCGTCGACACCACCTCGGACGCCCCGCTGCAACTCAACGACGACATGCGCCGCGCCCTGCTCACCCTCAACCGGGCCCGCACGCTGCCCGAGCGGCTCAAGGCGGCGGCCCGGCTCAACCCGCTGCTCGCCTTCAAGCCGGACATCCCGCGCAACGCCGAACCGCGTACGGGTTTGTCGATGGGGGAGCACGCCGCGATAACCGCACTGCGCTGGAACGTCACCCGCGACGCCCAGGACGAGCTCGCCCTGGCCTCGCACCAGCGCCTGGCCGCCGCGTACGACCGGGGCTTCTTCGACGACCTGCTGACGCCGTACCTGGGGCTGACCCGCGATCAGAACCTGCGCGCCGACACCAGCCTGGACAAGCTGGCCCGGCTCAAGCCGGTGTTCGGCAGCACCGACGCCACGATGACGGCGGGCAACTCGTCGCCGCTGACCGACGGCGCGTCCACCGTGCTGCTGTCGTCGGAGGAGTGGGCCGACGTCAACGGGCTGGCCCCGCAGGCGTTCCTGGTCGACAGCGAGACCGCCGCCGTCGACTACGTGCACGGCGACGAGGGCCTGCTGATGGCTCCGGCGTACGCGGTGCCGCGCCTGCTGGCCCGCAACGGGCTCAGCCTGCAGGACTTCGACTACTACGAGATCCACGAGGCGTTCGCGTCGCAGGTGCTGAGCACGCTGGCCGCCTGGGAGTCGCCCGAGTTCTGCAAGGAGAAGCTCGGGCTGGAGGCCCCGCTCGGCTCGATCGACCGGGCCAAGCTCAACGTCAACGGCTCGTCGCTGGCCGCCGGTCACCCGTTCGCGGCCACCGGCGGCCGGATCGTGGCCACCCTGGCCAAGCTGCTGCACGAGAAGGGGTCGGGCCGGGGCCTGATCTCCATCTGCGCCGCCGGCGGCCAGGGCGTCGTGGCCATCCTCGAACGCTAAGCGGCCTGCTCGACGGCCCGCCGCAGCACCTGGCCGAATTCGGCCGCCGGCACCGGCTTGCCGAACAGGTAGCCCTGGCAGGACGGGCAGTCCAGGCCGCGCAGGGCCTGCCAGTCGGCCGGGTCCTCGACGCCCTCGGCCACCACCGACATGCCCAGCGAGCGGGCCAGCCAGAGCACGGCCTCAATGATCGAGGCCTTGCGCGGGTCGCCCGACAGCCCGGCCACGAACGAGCGGTCGAGCTTGACCACGTCCGCGGGCACCGACTGCAGCCAGGTCAGCGAGCTGTACCCGGTGCCGAAGTCGTCGAGCGCGATCCGTACGCCCAAGGCTTTGATCATTTCGAGGCGTTCGCGGACGTCGACCGAGAAGCCCAGCAGCGCGGTCTCGGTGATCTCGATGACCAGCCGCGACGGGTCCAGGTGCGGGTGCGCCGCGAGCAGGTTGGCCAGCATCGGCACGAAGTCGGCCTCGGCGAGTTGCCGCGGGCTGACGTTGACCGACATGTAGCCGAGCCGGTCGCCCCACTCGAGCAGCTGCCGGACGGCCCGGCGCAGCACGTGCTCGCCGAGCGGCACGATCAGGCCGGTCTCCTCGGCGGCCGCGATGAAGTGGCCCGGGCCCAGGATCCGGCCCGAGGGCGTGCGCATGCGCACCAGCGCCTCGGCGCCGGTGATCCCCCCGGTCTCGGCCGAGACGATCGGCTGGAACCAGATGGGCAGGGTCTCGACCAGGTCGCCGGCCAGGGCCTCGCGCAGGCGGGCCTCGGCGTCCAGGCGCTCGCGCACCTGAACGCGCAGGTCGTCGCTGAAGATGTGCAGCCGGTTGCCGCCGGCCCGCTTGGCCGCGTACATCGCGGTGTCCGCGGCCAGCACGGTGTCGTCGGCCTGGCCGGCGCCCCGGCCGGTGGCCAGGCCCACGCTCAGCGAGACCTGCAGGTGGCCGTCGCCCAGCAGCAGCGGCTCCGAGAACGCGGCCAGCACGCCGTAGCCGACCTGGGCGCCGATGGTGGGTGCGGCGGCCAGCGCGACCACGAACTCGTCGCCGCCGAGGCGGGCCACGAGCGAGCCGGCCGGCACCGCGTCGCGCAGCCGCACGGCCAGGCCGCGCAGCAGGTCGTCACCGGCGGCGTGGCCGGAGCCGTCGTTGATCGACTTGAAGCGGTCCACGTCGAGGTAGAGGATGCTGACCGGCTCGTCGGAGGCCAGCAGCGCGGCCAGGTCGTGCTCGAAGGCCGACCGGGACAGCAGGCCGGTGAGCGCGTCGTGGCGCACCTGGTTCTGCAGCTCCTCCTGGTGCCGGCGGGCCTCGGTGACGTCCAGGCAGTGCACGAAGATCAGGCGCAGCTCGCCCTTCCTGTCGTACACGCTGGTGCCGTGGATCTCGACCCAGATGATCTCGCCGGTGGTCGTGCGGCGGTAGTCGCGTACGTGGATCGAGGAGCCCTTCTCCTCCACGAGCAGATCCATCACCCGGGCCTCGTCCGGGTCGACCGGCTCGATGGGCAGGTCGGCGATGTGGAAGCCGGCCGGCAGCTCGTCGGGCAGGTCCAGCCAGGACCGATAGGCCGAGTTGGTGCGCAGGACGCGGCCGTCCGGGGCCAGCATGGCCATCGGGACCGGGGTCTCGTCGAAGGCCACGGTGAGCTGGGCCTGGCTCTCGTCCAGGTTCTCCTGGGCGCGCTTCTCCTCGGCCTCGGACAGGCGCCACGCGATGACCTGGAAGGCGGCCGCGAACAGGACGGCGGCGCCGTGCAGCACGGCCCAGAGCAGCGGGTGGGTGTGCCCGGCCTCGTGCCCGTAGGTGAGGGAGGGGTCGATCAGACCGAAAAACCCGTGGTGGGCCGTCGTCGCGACGAGGAAGATGCCGAACGGCGCCCAGTCCCGGTAGAGGGCGAGCGCGCCGACGACGATGAAGAAGGTGAAGTGGGCCTCGGTCTTGCCGTGGCACATCGCCACGAAGGAGGCGCAGGCCGAGACGAAGCCGAACGCCACGAAGATCGAGGGCAGCCGGCGCCCGCGCAGCCGGGCCGCCGCCACGAGACAGGGCAGGACCAGCAGGATCAGCCAGGTGGCCACACCACCGCCCAGCGCATCCTGGAGGGCGCCGAAGACCACGACGGCGGCCATGCTCGCGGCCAGCAGACGGGTGAGCAGCAGATGCCGCCCGGCCCAGTCCTCGTCGCGCAGCCCGCCACCGGTCGGCAGCCAGCGCGACAGCCCGTTCGTCCCAGTCACCATGCGCTCAACTTCGGTTGCCGGCGGTGCACCTCGCGTTGCCGGTCGGGAGCAGCCTGGTTGCGGCGTGACGTGACCGTCGCCACATTCCAATACGGAGACGTTCCGTTTCACATTTCAGCGGTCTAGCGTCTGTCTACGGATACGGAACGGTTCCGTTTCTTAATATGGGGGATACGCCAGATGTCATCCAGTCCAACGACCGCGCCGGCCGGTCACCCCCGCCGCTGGGTCATCCTCGGCGTGCTGGTCATCAGCCTGCTGGTGGTCGTGCTCGACAACACGATCCTCAACGTCGCCCTGCGCACGATCGCCGACCCCGAGCACGGTCTCGGGGCCACGCAGAGCGAACTCGAATGGGCGATCAACTCGTACACCCTGGTCTTCGCCGGTCTGCTCTTCACCGCGGGCATCCTGGCCGACCGCCTCGGCCGCCGGATCACACTGGTCACCGGTCTCGCGATCTTCGCGCTGGCCTCGCTGATCTCCACGTACGCCGACACGGCCAATCAGCTGATCGCGGCCCGCGCGTTGATGGGCCTGGGCGCCGCCGCCGTCATGCCGGCCACCCTGTCGATCATCGCGAACGTCTTCACGCCGCAGGAGCGCCCGCGCGCCATCGGCATCTGGGCCGGTGCCGTCGGGCTCGGCGTGGCCATCGGCCCGATCGTCGGCGGCCTGCTGCTCGAGCACTTCTGGTGGGGCTCGGTCTTCCTGATCAACGTGCCGATCGCGCTGGCCGGAGTGTTCCTCGTCAGCTTCCTGGTGCCCGAGTCGCGCGACCCGCGCCCCAACCGGATCGACATCCCGGGCGTCCTGCTCTCCATCGTCGGCCTCACCCTGCTCACCTACGGCGTGATCGAGGGCGGCGAGGCCGGGTTCGGCGACCCCAAGTCGTGGGGCACGCTGGCCGGCGCCGTGGTCGTCCTGGCCGCGTTCGTCTGGTGGGAGCTGCGCACCGAGTTCCCGTCGCTCGACGTCCGGCTGTTCCGCAACCGCACGTTCTCGGCCTCCACCGGCGTCATCGGCCTGGTCTTCTTCGCCGCCATGGGCGCGATGTTCTTCGGTGCGTTCTACCTGCAACTGGTCCGTGACTACGGCCCGCTCGCGTCGGGTGCGCTGTTCGTGCCGTTCGCGGTGGCCCAGATGGTCTTCGCCCCGCGCAGCGCCGCGATGGTCAAGCGCTTCGGGCCCAAGGTGGTCAGCACGGTCGGCCTGCTGCTGGTCGCGGGCGGCCTGTCGATCTGGATCTTCATCGGGCAGGACACCCCGATCTGGATCGTCGGCGCCGCGTTCTTCGTCATGGGTGTCGGCATGGCCAACGTGATGCCGCCGGCCACCGAGTCGATCATGTCAGCGCTGCCCCGCGAGAAGGCCGGCGTCGGCTCGGCCGTCAGCAACACGATCCGCCAGCTCGGCGGCGCGCTCGGGGTGGCCGTGCTGGGCGCGGTGCTCAGCTCGGTCTACCGCAACAACCTGGGCACCGTGACCGACGGCCTGCCCGGCCCGGCGGCCGACGCGGCCCGCGAGTCGATCTCCGGGGCGTACGGGGTGGCCGAGCAGGCCGGTGCGGCCGTTCCGCAGCTGATCCCGGCGGCCAACTCGGCCTTCCTCGACGCCATGCACTACGCGTCGATCGGGTCGGCGGTGTTCGCCGTGCTCGGCGCGGTGGTGGCCTTCCTCTGGCTGCCCGGCAAGCGTCCGGCCGATGCCCCGAAGCCGACCTCGAACGAGGGCCTGGCCGAGGAGCAGGGCATCGAGCTGGTCGAAGCGTGACGCGTCGGTAACAATGAACGCCATGACCACAGCCTCGTTGACCGGCCAGGAGCGCAAGGCTCCTGGCCGGCCCCGCAACGCCCAGGCCGACGAGGCGATTCTGCGCGCCGTGCTCGACTTGCTCAGCGAGGGCCAGACCGTGGCCGCCATCTCGATCGAGGCGGTCGCCGCCCGGGCCGGGGTCGGCAAGGCCACGATCTATCGCCGCTGGGCCAACAAGGAGGCCCTGATCATCGACGCCGTCGCGGCGATGAAGGGTCCGCTCCCGGCACTGGCCGGCGAGTCCGTCCGCGACGACCTGGTGACGTTGATCAAGGCGAACCGCAGCGGTCACTCCCGCGGCTACAGCAAGGTGACCGCCTGCCTGCTGCCCGAGCTGCTGCGCGACGACTCGATCCTGGAGATGTACAAGGGTGTGGTCGAGCCCCGGCGTGACCTGATGCGCTCGGTGCTGCGCCGCGGCATCGAGACGGGCGAGCTGCGCGACGACCTCGACATCGAGCTCACCCTGCTCATGCTGACCGGCCCGTCGATGATGCACGGGCTGTTCCAGTGGCAGCCGCGGGTGCCCGACGAGGGCTTCGTGGAGAAGCTGGTCGACGGCGTCCTGCGCGGCGCGGCGGCCTGAGAGGCCTCGAAACAGAGAACCGGGCGTGGGCCTCGAAGGCAGCCACGCCCGGTACTCGCCGTCCGGAGTCCGTGTCGCTCACGCCCCCGTGCGGGAACGACCCCCCGTTATCGGATCCGTCCGGCACCACCTACTTTGCGGCACATCCGGCCGCCGTACGCGGAATCCGAACGAATCCGGATGTCTGATTCGCCCCCCGTACGTTCAGGGGAAACGCCCCGGTCCGTTCGGCTGGAACGGCCCGCAACATCCCAGGGTGCGGTCGCTGTCGATCCACCGACACAACGTCCGGTACGGACCGACTAAGGTCGAACGTCCGACGTCCCGACCCCCGCGGGAGCCGCCGTGTCGCAGTTCGCTGTGCTGCCCGACCCCGGCCAGGCCCAGACCCTGGACGAGGTCGCGGGCTGCCTGCGCATGCTCAAGACCTGGGCCGGCAACCCGTCGTACGAGACGATCGCGGCCCGGGTCAACGCCGTGCGCCCGGCGGGGGAGCAGGTCGGCAAGACCACGGTGGTCGACTGTTTCCGCGCGGGCCGCCGCCGGCTCGACCCCGACCTGGTCGTAGCAGTCGTCGAGGCGCTGCACGACGACGTCGGCTACACCACCCAGTGGCGGCAGGCCCTGCGCGTGGTCAGCGGCGAGACCCGCCCCGACGCCCAGGTGCGGGTGCTGAACGCGCTGCCGGCCGACCAGCCCGGCTTCATCGGCCGGGCCGCGGTCGAGCCGGCCGGGGTCACTGTGCTCTCGGGCATGGCCGGGGCGGGCAAGACCCGGCTCGCCGTGCACCTGGCCCACGAGCTGGCCGCGGGCGGCCCGTTCGACCGGGTGCTCGTGGTCAACCTGCGCGGCTGCCACCCCGACCAGCCGCCCGTCGAGCCGGGCGCCGTCCTCGACGGGTTCCTGCGGCTGCTCGGCCTGGCCGGCCAGCACGTGCCGCACGGCCTGCCCGCCCGGGTCACCGCGTTCCGGCTGCGGCTGACCGGCGCGCGCACCCTGATCCTGCTCGACGACGCAGCCGACGAGGCCCAGGTGCGCCCGCTGCTGCCCGACGTGCCCGGCAGCGTCACCCTGATCACCAGCCGGCGCCGCCTCGACGGCCTGACCGGAGCACGGCACGTGCCGGTCGGTGTGTTCACCCCGGCCCAGGCCCACGCGTATCTGCTCGCCGCGGTGCCCGAGATCCCGGCCGGCCCCGACCCCGCGGCCGTCGACCGCATCGCCGAGACGTGCGGTTACCTGCCGCTGGCGCTCTCGCTGGTGGCCGGCCACATGCGCGCCCGGCCCGGCTGGACGCTCACCGACCACGCCGACTGGCTGGCCGAGCGCCGCCGCACCGGCCGCCTCGACCCCGGCGTCCAGGCGGCGCTCGACATCTCGTACCGCAACGTCTCCCCGCCCGCCCGCCAGCTGCTGCGGCTGCTGGCCCACCACCCCGGCCGCAGCTTCGACGCCGACGCGGCGGAGGCCCTGGCCGGCTCGTGCGCCCGCGACGAACTACGCGAACTCGCCCTGCACCACCTGGCCGAGGAGGCCGGACCGGGCCGCTGGACGGTGCACGAGCTGGTGCGCGTCTACGCTGCGAGCCGCTCGGCCGACGAGGACCGCCGGGCCGACCGCCGGGCCGCCCTGACCCGCCTGCTCGACCACCTCGTGACCGCCCCGGAGGCCGCCGCCGACCTGGCCGCCGCGGCCGACTTCGCCGCCGCCGAGGGCTGGCCCGACCACGCCGCCCGCCTCCAGCAGCGCTCCTCAGACATCGCCTGCCAGGCCTGACGGCGGCCGCAAGCCCAGCCACTGGTCGGCGTCCCAGGCCCGGAAGCGTTCGACCTCGGCGAAGCCCAGCTTGCCGGCCAGGCGCATCGAGGCCACGTTGGCCGTCTGGGTGGCCAGCACAACCGGCTCGCCCAGCGCGTGATCGACCCAGTCCAGCACGGCTGCGCAGGCCTCGGTGGCGTAACCGTGGCCCCAGGCTCGCGGCAGGAAGAGGTAGCCGAGGTCGATTTTGCCCACGGCGGCCGGGCGGTGCCGGTCGTGGCGCCGCAGCAGGACCTGGCCGATCATCGCGCCGTCGCGCTCGACCACGAAGCTGCCCGGCCACTGCTCAGGTACGGCGGGCAGGTCACGTTCGACCTCCGCGCGGGCTCGCGGCCCGCCGAGATAGGTGTTCACCTCGGGCGACGTCAACAGCTCGACGAAAGCGGGCCGATCGCGGGCCGCCGCGCCGCGCAGCAGCAGCCGCTCCGTCCGAATCGGATCAGGCGGCCAGGCAACGGGTCCGAGTTCAGCCATGCCGGCCAGCCAACCACAGATCCCGGTAAATGGGTGTCGCGTCGGCCGGGGCACGTGTTCAATGGCGGCGTGGTGGAGGTTCTGGTGTTGCACGGCTCGCCCGGCTCGGGCAAGAGCACCCTGGCGCGGGCCCTGTCCGAGACGCTGGCGGCGCAGGACGTGGCGCACGGCGTCATCGACCTCGACGACTTCAGCATCGTTTATCCGTATGCGGGGCGGCAGTTCCCCCGTGACAACTTGCGTGCCGTCTGGCCCAACTATCTGGCCGTCGCGCCCGACATGAAGATCATCATCCCGCTGGTGTTCGCCGACGAGGACGAGGTCGAGTCGCTTCGCGAGGCCGTGCCGGGCGCACAGCTGATCATCTGTGAGACGACGGCCCCGGTTCCGGTGCTCCGGGCCCGGGTCACCGAGCGGGAGCCCACCGAGGCCTGGCGGGAGCGGCTGCGCAACTACGTCGACCTCTACCATTCCCGCTCCGACCACGAGCGGATCAGGCATTTCCAGGTCAGCACCCACCCGGCCCCGGTCGAGCAGTCGGTCCGCGAGATCCTGGAGAAAGCGGGCTGGCCGGCCGCCGAGATCCGGGTGGCCTGAGCTCACGGCTTGCGGGCGCTCACGAGGTGGGTCGGCAGCCACGGGCCGGACCACCACTGCCGCCAGCCGAGGCTGCGCCGCGAGACGGCCGGCAGACCCAGCCCGCGCAGCCGCGACTCGTACTGGCGGGTGTGGCCGAGGTCGGCCAGCAGCAGCCGCCCGCCGGGGCGCAGCACCCGCACGGCCTCGGCCACCGCCCGGTCGCGGTCGCCCGGCGCCATCAGGTTGTGCACCACGATGTTGGAGACGACCAGGTCGAAGGACTCGTCGGGAAAGGGCAGCGCGGTGATGTCCGCCGTCTCGACCGACACCACCTCGGACACCCCGGCCGCGGCGGCGTTGCGCAGCGTGGCCTCGGGCCCGTTGCCCGACTGGTCGCCCGTGCGCCACAGGTCGACGCCGACCGCCCGGCCCTTCGGCACTCGCAGCGCGGCCGAGATGAGCAGGGCGCCGCGGCCGCAGCCGAGGTCGAGCACCTCCTCGTCGCCGCGCAGGCCGAGCCCGTCGAACAGCCGGGCCCAGACGACGAACTTGCCCCGTCGCGAGGCGTAGAACCCGAGCCCGCAGCACGCCCCGATCAGCGCCACGCCGATCAGCGGCCACGGGCTGCGGCTGAACACCGCCTGCACGAGCCCCGCGATCATCAGCAGGACGGGGACGGCGATCAGGCGGGGCGCGTCGAACCCGTACCGGCCGGGCGGGCGCTCAGACATCGGCCTCGTCCCGCACCGGCAGCCGCGCGATCGCGGTCAGGGCGGCCAGATGCTTCCCGTACGCGTCGCGCCCGGCCGCGGTCAGCGACAGCCACGTGCGCGGCCGCTTGCCCACGTAGCCCTTGCGGGCCTTCACGTAGCCGGCCTCGGTCAGCAGGGTGACCTGCCGCGAGAGCACGGAGTCGCTGACCTCGACGGTGTCGCGCACGAAGGCGAACTCGGCCTTGTCGGCCGCGGCCAGGCAGGCCACGATGGACAGCCGGATCGGCGAGTGGATCACCGCGTCGAGCTGGTGCCGCGGGTGCTCGGTCATCGCGTCCTCGCCGCGGCCGCGAACATCGGCAGCGCCACGACCACGCCGGCCGGCACCCAGAAGGCCACCCGGTCGGCGAACAGCAGATGCCCGATCGCCGAGCCGGCCAGCCACAACGCCGTCCAGGCCGCGGTCGCCCGCAGGTAGAGCGCCCGGAACCCGCGGACCATCACCCGCCGCGGCGCCGCGTAGCACAGAACGCTGACCAGGAACACGCCCCAGCACACGCCGACCACCACCGACCAGAACCCGTGCACCAGGCCGCTCACCGGGAAGAAGACCACCGACGCCATCCCGTACGCGATCAGGGCCCGGCCCACCCACGCGGAGTGTTCGCGCACCGCCGCCCTGGACTGATCGATCTCTGCCAGCGCCACGGCCGCCCAGGCCGGGCTCACGTCGTCGTCCCCCGTCATGCCGTCAGGCTACGACGCCCTTTCCAACTTGGAAAGTAGTGGGCATGGTGAAAAGAACGTCAGTTCTCGCCGAGCAGCGCCGCGACCAGTTTCGGATGTCCGGCCTGCCCGCAGATCTCGTCCAGCCGCTGCACGGTGACAGTCAGTTCCGGACTGCCCTCGTCCTGCAGGGCGCGGATCCGCTCGCCGACGGTGATCCACGCGGCGTGCAGGCCGATCGTGGCCGCGGCCCGCTCATCGGAGACGCCCTGATGGTGCAGCGACGAACCGGGGTCCCAGCCGCCGCCTCGCCGGGCCAGCTCGAACCCGAAGTACAGATCGGACCACCGCTGCCGTTCCGGGTTGGGTTGCCCCGCGGCCAGGCAGACGGTCGCGCGCAGAGCCTCCAGGCTGTACGGGACGACCCAGCGTGTTTCGTCGCCGGGCTCCCCGATGTGCGCGTTCAAGGCATCGAGCGCGCCCGGCAGCACCACGGTGTCGTCCGCGAACCGGTGCAGCAGGTCGTCCAGGCGCAGGTCACCGGACGCCCGCAACCAGAACAGGGCGATCAGCCACCACACGCCGGCCTGCAGGTCACCGAGCAGCTCCGCGGTCGGGCGGTCGCGGGTGCGGGCGGGCAGGTCGAGGCCGAAGCCCGGCCCGGTCAGCGCGAACGCCCCGGCGGCGAACACGGCCGGGGTCAGCTCGGCGACGTTCTCGGCGACGAAGGCCCTGCGGTCCCCGGCTGCCAGGGCCTTCCGGAGCAGCGCCACTCGCGGGCCCAGCAGGCGGGTGACCAGCACGCGAAGGTCCCCGACGGACGGCACCGTCCGCACCGCGAGCCCGGGGGCATCAGCTCGGACGCCGGCCAGGAAGGCTTCCCACTCGCCGGCCATCACGCTCCCCGGCACCATCCACGCGCCCGCGGGCGGTCCGGCCACCGCCATCGTGATCATGGGTTGCACGGGCAGCCGGCAGGAGTTCGCGTCGCAGCGGGGGACGAGGGCGTCGTCGTCGAAGAGTGTGATCAACCCGGCCACGTCCGCCTCGTTGAGGCTCACGCGCGGACCGAGACCGGTCAGCACGCCGGCCGGTTCGCCGCAGACCGGGCAGGTATCGGTCACGAAATCAGCCTGACAGTGGACAGCCGAGCCGGTCAAGCGCCGCTACGGTCGGGTGAGGACACCCGCCCCGGAGCCGGTGAGGAGGGTTCATGGAGCCCGTTCTGCAGTTCGACCCGGCGAGCCTGTCCATTTACTACCGCGGCGTCCCGCATCGGGGTGACGGCCCGTCGTTGCTCGGCGAGGTGGTCCACGAGGCGCTGCTGGGCCGGCACGCCCACGCCAAGCAGCTGGTCGGCGCGATCCCGGCCGAGCCCGTGCGAATCCGGGCGGCCAACCTGCTCAGCACGGTCTGGCATGAGCAGCGGCACTTCGTCGACGTCCTGCTGACCAATTTCGGTCAGTCGATCTCCCGGCGGTTCACCTCGGTGCTGCTGAACCTGCCCGAGATCGTCGCCGCTGGCCGGCACCAGGGCCACCTGCTCGTGCCGATCAGCGCATACGGCAGTGCCGCCAAGCGCCGGGCCGCCGGGGTGGGCACGACCGAATTCCTCACCCGGGCGGCCAAGGACATCCGCGACCGCGAGATGCTGCTGCGCCGCGACATGCTCGGCGAGCGCCTGGCCGACGGAGGCCGGCTCTCCCTGGGCGGCCACGCCCAGTTGGAGGCGCTGGGCTATTTCGCTCAGGCCAACTTCGTGCAGAACGAGTTCGGCCTGGACACGGTGCTGCAACTGCAGGGGGACATGCCCGACGCCGACCACCTGCGCAATCAATACCTGTGGGCCGGGATGATGGCTGCCTACCTCGGCCTGGTCGCACCCGACCAGGGTCGCAGCACCCCCGGCGAGGAGGTCGTGGCGGTGCAGGCGCCGGCCGTCTCGGCCCTGCTGTACGGCGCCTTGATGATCCGCCGCTGGGGTCAGGAGCAGACGTTCGTCGACGGCGGCAACTCCGGCTCGGCGCTGCACCGGCTGGGCCCGATCATGGAGGATCTGCACGCGAACGGCGAGTTGCGCGCCGCCACCAGCACGGCCGAGGCGTGGGAGGCGGTGAACCAGGCGTGCGCGCGGCTGTTCGGCCGGACGGCGACGCGCGAGCTGGAGGTCGATCTCGAACAGTCGGCCCGGTTGTGCGACCTGGCCGCGAGCAAGTTCGGCGACGACAGCTCCCTGGCGGCTCACCTCGCCGCCGTGCAGGACGCCCGTGTGCGTCTGGCCGCGCTGTTCGCCGCCGACCCCGGTCTCGTTCTGGATCCCGGCCGGTCGGCCCGCCTGCTCTCCGACGTGCTGCCGGTGCCGCTCTTCGCCGAGCCGTACGGCCGCACCGAGGCCGTGCCCGAGGGCTGGCACGACGTGTGGGGCTGGGGGGTCGACCTTCCCAACGGCGGGCGGATGTCCTGGACGTGGGCGTACGCGCCGGTGCAGACGATCCGGGAGACGGCCCGGATCCACATCGTGGCCGACCCGGAGAGCTGGCAGGACGTGGCCACGCAGTTGATCCCGGCGGCCAAGGTGCTGATGTACGGGCGACGGCAGCCGGCCACCCTCGGGCCCGAGCTGCGCTGGGGCGAGGTGACGCTGGAGAACGACCTCAAGGTCGACCTCCTCGTGCATCCGCTCTACCGCAGACCCGTCGTCGACACCGGCAATGCCGGTTTCTGGTATCTGACGGGCCGGTCGTCGGCGGTCTGCGACGGCTGTTCGGCCACCATCGACCGGGGTGGCGGCGGCTACTTCCCGTCCTCGTTCTTCCGTTACACCGAACCCGCGGCCGCGCAGTGGCTGCTCGAGCACAACGGCGGCGGCGCCTGGGGGCAGCTGATGGTGGAGCGGGACTGGAGCGGCTGGCTGCTGTGCGACCGGTGCGGGGCCGAGGTCGGCGAGCTCGCCGCGGGGAGGCAGTGATGGCGCAGATCATCGGCGTGGTGGTGCCCGAGGGCACGGCCGACACGCTGGAGGAGCAGCTGGCCGAGGAGGCCGGGCTGGAGGCCGACGTCGACGACTGGGAGGGCAAGACGGTCTACCTCGACGCGCCGTTCACCGTGCCCGGCGGGGACGCGCTCGTGCTGCTCACCGTGCCGGTCGATGACGACGACGCGGCGGCGCGGCTGGCCGGGGTGCTGGGCGGGCGCGACGAGGAGCTGCTGCTGATCGATGTCTCCACCGGCGACGAGCTGGGGCGGCTGACCCCCGCGGCGGCGGCCGGTGACGTGCGCCGGGTCATCGCGGCCGCCAGGGCCGTGTGAGGCCGGTCAGTTCTTCTTGAGCAGACCGGACAGCGCGGCCACCACGGCCGTGGCGATGATCCAGCCGAGGACGACGTAGACCGCCGACACGTACTGCGCGGCCGTGCCGACGACGACCCAGTTGTCGCGCTGGCGCAAGTTCACCACGGGCAGCAGCAGGTCCAGAGTGAACAGGGGCGGGTTGAAGGCCGGCGTGGGGCCGGCCCCGCCCTTGGCCAGGACGGCGCCGCCGTGGTGGAACGCGGTGAACAGCAGGCTGCCCAGGATCAGCAGCGCGGCCAGCCAGACCAGGGCCAGACCCGGGCGGTGACCGTAGCCGACGGTCGCGTCGAGCACGTAGCCCGGCGGGCGGCGCCACCACGGTTGCTCGCGGCGGCGGTGGCGTTGCCGGGCGATGGCGACCCGGCGGGCGTCCTCGTCGCGGCCCTGCCCACGGTAGAAGGCGGCCAATTGCTCGTACGGCTGAGGCTGATAGCGCGCCGGGAGCCAGGCGACGCGGTGGCCGACGCTCGGTTCGGGGCCCCGGTGCGCGCCGATCGTGTCGTACCGCAGGCCCGTCAGCTCGCGGTCGGCCGGCCAGCGCTCGATGTCGTCCAGCAACCGGGCCGCCGTGACGCCGGTCAGCTCGGCCGTGCCCGTGATCGCCGCGGGCGCGAACACCAGCGAGCCCTTGACCACCGTACGGGTGAGGTTGAGGTCTTGCAGGGCGGCGGCCCGGCATTCGAGGTTGCGGGTGATCTCGGCCCCGGCGATGCGCACCGTGCCGGTGACCTCGAGCCCGGCCGCCAGCACCAGGTTGCCCCGGACCGCGAGGTTGTCCCCGCGCAGGGCGACCTGGTCCGGGTTGCTCAGCAGCCCGTCGCACAGCACGGAGCCGTCGACCTTCGCGCCGGTCAGGCAGACCTCCCCGGCCGCCTCGAACGGCCCCGCCTGCGCGCCGTGGCGCCGGCCACGCTGCAGGGACAGGTTGCCGCCGATGGCTGCCGCGTCGAGGTCGAGCACGACGTCGGCGCCCCGGAACTGGGCGCCGTCGCAGGCGAGCTGCCCACCCACGCGGGCGCCGAGGAGCCGCACGGCTTGCCTCGCCACGAACCCGCCGCGCAGGAAGAACGAGTGGCCCACGGTGAGGCGGTCGCCGACCAGGGCGACCCCGTCGGCGCCCATGATCGTGGTGCCGCCGAGGTTGACGGTGCCCGACACCGTCGCCTGCCGCAGCGTCAGCCGGCCGTCGACGGTGGAGTTCAGAACGTGCAGGGAACCCTCGATACGGGCCGTGGACAGGTCGATCGCGGCCACGTCGCACCGGTCGAGGCGCAGCGACCGGGCCTTGCCGTCGACGAGGCTGATCGGGCCGACCGCGCAGTCCGTGAGGGTGAGCGGCCGGAGCGCCTCGGACGAGTCGAGGTCGAGCGGGCCGTCGATCCGGAAGCCGGTCAGCCGGACCCAGCGGGGCCCGGGCCTGCCGTCCACCCGGGACTCGGTGAGCAGGGAGCGTAGCCGGGCCGCGGAGAGTGACGGGCGGCCGGCCGGCGCGACGGCCTCACCCGTGGCCAGCACGGCCTCCCACACCCGTTCCTCGGCGGCGCCGGGCGCGGCCCGGAAAAGCCTCATGCCCGGACTGTACCGGTGACGGAGCGCCCCGCCCGCTCCCCGATCGGGTCGTTGAGCAGGGCGGCGAAGCCGAGTTCGGCCGCGCCGATCAGGGTGGCGTCCTCGGCCAGGGCAGAGACCGTGAGGCGGGCCCGTTCGCGTGAGACCGGCATGGCGTGGTGGGCGATGCGCGCCTCGACCTGGGGCGCCGCGGCCGTGTAGACGTCGCGCAGCATGCCGCCGAAGATGACCACGCCCGGGTTGAACAGGTTGATCAGGTTGGCCACGCCGATGCCCAGCCAGTCGCCGATCTCGGCCACGGCCGCGGCCGCCGCGGGGTCACCGGCCCGGGCGTCGCGGGTGACCGCGCGGACCGCCTCGGCCCCGATCGGCCCGGGGGCCCGCCCGGCCGCCGCCAGCAGGGCGTACTCGCCGGTCTCGGCCTCCAAGCAGCCTCGTGAACCGCACAGGCACGGCCGGCCGCCGGACGGGTTGACCAGCATGTGCCCGACCTCGCAGCCGTAGCCGCCGTCACCGCCCAGCAGCTTGCCGCCGACCAGGATGCCGCCGCCCACGCCGACGTCGCCGTGCAGATAGATCAGGTCGGGCACGCCCACCCCGGCGCCCCGCTCGAACTCGGCCAGCGCCCCCAGGTGGGCCTCGTTGCCGACGGTCACCGGGCGGCCGATGTCGAGGGCCGCGGCCAGCTCGGTGCCGAAGGCCTGGTCGACCCAGCCCATCTCGGGTCCGTAGCGCACCATGCCGTCGCCGGGCCGGATCATGCCGCAGTAGGAGGCGCCCAGCCCCACGCAGACCGACCCCGGCGGCGCCGCGTCGAGCAGTTCCCGGCCCAGCGAGGCCAGTTTCCGGACGACCGGGCCGAGGTCCACCCCGGTGCGTGTGCGCGGGGCCGAGCGCCGGTCGAGCACCGGGCCGCCCAGCCCGACCCGCGCCACGGTGAGCCGGTCCACCGCGACGTCGAAGGCCAGCACGAACACGTGCGGGGCGGGCCGCACCACCAGCGAGGGCCGGCCCGCACCGGTGGTCCCGGCCGGATGTTCCTCGCTGACCAGCCCGGCCGCGATCAGGTCGGCCGTCAGGGCCAGGATCGTGCTCCGGTTGACCCCCATCCGCTCGGCCAGCACGGCGCGCGAGAGCGGCCCGCTCACATGCACGTGGTGCAGCAGGGTTCCGAGGCTCGGCCGATGTTTGTGCATCCCACCGCCATCAAACGCGCACGGAACGCGCTTGCCAAGCCCCGCGCCGGTCAGGGGCGTACGGGTTCCGCCCGCCAGATCCGCGCGAGGTAGTCGGCCACCGTGCGGTCGGCCGAGAAGAACCCGCTGCCCGCCGTGTTCAGGATCGACATGCGCGTCCACTGTTCCTGGTTCTGCCAGGCCGCGGCGACCTCGTCCTGCTTGTCGACGTACGACCGGTAGTCGGCCAGCGTCAGGTATTCGTCGCGGTCGAGCAGCGAGTGCGCCACGTCCTGCCCCACGCCGCCGAACTCGCCGGACAGGATCGCGTCAAGGGCGGCCCGCAGCTCCTCGTCGGAGTCGTAGTGCGTACGGGGCCGGTAGTCCGACGCCCGCAACGCCGCGGCGGCCGGGGTGTCCAGGCCGAACAGGAAGAAGTTGTCCGCGCCGACCCGGTCCCTGATCTCCACGTTGGCGCCGTCGAGGGTGCCGATGGTGACCGCGCCGTTGAGCGCCAGCTTCATGTTGCCCGTACCGGAAGCCTCCTTGCCGGCCATGGAGATCTGCTCGCTGAGGTCGGCGGCCGGGATGATCCTCTCGGCCAGCGTCACGTTGTAGTTGGCCGGGAAGACCACGCGCAACAGGCCGGACGTCCGCGGGTCGGCCGCGACGGTGGCCGACACCGCGTTGATCAGCCGGATGATCGACTTGGCCGCGTCATAGGCCGGGGCTGCCTTGCCGCCGAACAGCACCGTGCGCGGCACCCCGAAGCGGGCCGGGTCGTTGCGCAGCCGCTGGTACAGCGTGATCACGTGCAGGAGCTTGAGCTGCTGCCGCTTGTACTCGTGGAACCGCTTGATCATCACGTCGAGCACGGCGCCCGGGTCACCCAGCCCGAGATCGGCCTTGGCGTGCCGCTTCTCGGCGCGCCAGCGGGACCGGAACGAGGCGTCGCCGGCCAGGGGGGCCAGGTTCGACAGCAGGGAAAGATCCCGCAACCAGTCGTCGGATCCGAGGCCCTCCGAGATGAGCGCCGAGAGGCCCGGATTGGCCAGCCGGACGAAACGCCGCGGCGAGACACCGTTGGTGACGTTGGTGAAGCGGTCGGGCCAGAGCGCGGCGAAGTCGGCGAACGTGGTCGAGGTGAGCAGCTGCGAGTGCAACTCGGCGACCCCGTTGACCTTGAACGTTCCGGTCACGGCCAGGTTGGCCATCCGGACCCGGCGCTGCGGCTCCTCCTGGATGAGCGACATCCGCCGTACGCGGTCGAGGTCGCCGGGAAAACGTGCACGGACCTCGGCCAGCAGCGCCTCGTTGATCGTGTAGATGATCTCGAGGTGGCGGGGGAGCAGCCGGCCCAGCATCTCCACCGGCCACGTCTCGAGAGCCTCGGGCAGCAGCGTGTGGCACGTGTAGGCGAACGTCTGCCGCACGATCGACCAGGCCTGCTCCCACTCCAGCTTCTCCTCGTCGACCAGCAGCCGGATCAGCTCGGGGATGGCCAGCGTGGGGTGCGTGTCGTTGAGCTGGATGACCGTCTTGGCCGGGAAGTCGGCCCAGTCGGCGTTGCGGAGCCGGAACCGCCGCACGATGTCGCGCAGCGAGCACGAGACCAGGAAATACTGCTGCTTGAGCCGGAGCTCGCGGCCCATGTCGGTGCTGTCGTCGGGGTAGAGCACTTTGCTGATGTTCTCGGCCTTGACCGCCTCCTGCACGGCCTCGGCGTACTGCCCGGCCGAGAAACGCCGCAGGTCGAACGAGGCCGGCGCGGCCCGGGCCCGCCACAGCCGCACGATGTTGACCGTCTCGGTGCCGTAGCCCGGCACCAGCAGGTGACTCGGCTCGCCGTGCACGATCTCGCCGGGCACCCAGCCCTCGGGGCCGACGAAGCCGTAGAAGCCGACCGTCTGCCAGTCGTCAGGGGCCGGGAACTCCCACGGGTCGCCCTGGAAGGCCCAGTCGTCGGGCCGCTCCACCTGCTCCCCGTTCTCGAACTGCTGCTTGAAGATGCCCAGGTCGTAGCGGATGCCGTAGCCGACCGCGGGAATGTCCAGGGTGGCCAGCGAGTCGAGCAGGCAGGCGGCCAGCCGGCCCAGGCCACCGTTGCCCAGGCCCGGCTCCACGTCGAGCGCGGCCACCTCCTCGGCCGAGAAGCCGAGCGCCTCCAGCGCGGCCGGGGCCAGGTCGGTGGTGCCGCTGTAAAGCAGGTTCTGCTCCAGCTGGGGGCCGAGCAGGTATTCCGCCGACAGGTAGTAGACCCAGCGCGGGTTGCTCTCGTAATGCGCCGCGGCCGTGCGGGCCCGGCGCGCGGCCAGCCGGTCGCGCACGGTCAGGGCGAGGGTCTCGTACGCGTCCTGCGCGCTGGCCGACTCGACGGTCGTGCCCCGGCGGTAGTACAGGTTGCTCAGCAGATCCTGCTCGAATTCGGCCGGGGTGCTCCCCAGCGGCCGCAGCCCGTTGCGAAGGTCCATGGTCCGCACCCTGCCCGATCGACGTTTCCGGAAACTTACCGCGCAGCGAACGCGGGTTCCGCGAGCGGAGCGGCGCAGACCCGGTCCCGGCCCGAGTTCTTGGCCTCGTAGAGGGCGCGGTCGGCGGCCAGCACGAGCTCGTCGACGCCGGCCGCGGCCGACGGCAGACCGGCGATCCCGATCGAGACCGTGACCCGGTGCTCGCGGCCCTCGTCGACGGAGAAGGGCGCGGCCGCCACCACCCGGCGGATCCGCTCGGCGATCTCGGCCGCGGCCTGCGGATCGGCCCCGGGCAGCAGCACGGCGAACTCCTCACCGCCGTAGCGAGCGGCCAGGTCACCCGGGCGGATCACCGCCGACAGCCGCCGGGACAGCTCGACCAGCACCCGGTCGCCGCCGCCGTGCCCGTACGTGTCGTTGACGCTCTTGAAGTGGTCGAGGTCGAGCAGCAGCATGGCGACCTCCCCGCCGGACCGGGTGGCCCGGGCCGCCTCGGCGTGCAACGACTGCTCGAGGAAGCGGCGGCTGCGCAGCCCGGTCAGGCCGTCGGTGATCGCCGCGTGCCGCTGCGCCCGCACCAGCCCCGCCATCCGCGCCAGCACCAGCAGGAACAGCCCGTTGCAGACCAGCCCGGCGGCCAGGATGTGCGGGGCCTCGCCGCGCAGATGCTGCACGGTCATGGTGGTCGGGGCGACGACCGCGGCCACCGCGAGCACGACGAGCCGGCCCGGCGTGGCGTCCGGGGTGACGGCCGAGGACCGCGACACCAGTTGCGGCGCCGCCGGGTGCAGCATCCCCGCCGCCATCAGGAACGCCGCGGACATCCAGATCGCGTCGAGGTAATTGCCGGCCTGATAGCTGCCCTCCAGCGTCTGCACGCTGTACATCGTGTCGGCGTAGAGCACCAGCGCGAGGTAGCCGCCGACCATCCGCAGCGGAGCCGACCGCGGCCCGGCGCCCAGCATGAGCCGCGCGCCGACGCTGATCAGCATGAGGTCGCCCACCGGGTAGGCCACCGAGACGAAGGTCGTCACGTCGACCGCCCCGGTCGCGATCATCGGCACCACGACCAGCTCGAACACCAGGTAGCCGGAGCCGACGGCCACGATCGTGGCGTCGATGGCGCTGGCGAAGTTCCAGCCGGGCGTCCGCTTGCGCACCACCGTCAGGAAGGCCGAAGCCATGAGCGGATAGGCGGCCAGATACCCCGCGTCGGCGATGCTCGGATACTGCACCTCGCCCTGCACCAGCGCGAGGAAGTAGAACACGACGTCGGCACTCACGCTGACAGCGGCGGAGGCGGCCAGCAGCAGGGCCATCCCGGACAACGCGCGATGCCGCCGGGCCGCGACCAGGCACGCCACCAGCAGGGTGGTGTTGGCGCAGGCGTAGAGGGCGACCTGGGTGCCGGCCCAGCCCGGGCCGAGCTCGAGAAACAGGTAGTACGTCCCGATGGCGACGACACCGGCGGCGAGCAGGAGCTGCCAGCCGGCGACGTGCCTGCTCAGCACGACGGATTGCGCTTTGGCCACCCGCCAAGGTTTCCCGCCGACGGGTGCGGCCGGGACCCGCCCCGGTTGCCTTTCGGTTGCACCGCTCAGACGTCGACGCTGGCGAACTGCTTGCCGGCGGTGTTGACCACCCGTACGGAGGCGACCTGGGCCGGGTCGATCAGCGCGCTGCCGTTGAGCGTGGTGCCACCGGCCTCGCCCGCCTCGGAGACCACCCAGCTGCCCGCCTGCACCGCGAACCCGTCGCGGGCCACGACCTCGAGCACGCACTTCTCGCCCGCGGGGATGCCGGCCACCGCCGCGTTGACCCGCACCCAGCCCGCCGCCGGGGCCACGGCCACGGTGATCCGCGCGCCCGTCGTCGCGTCGACAGCGGTCCCCGTACGGGTGCCGGGCACCGACGTCGGCGACGTGGCCAAGGGCGGCGGGGCCTGCGCGACCGGCGCCTCGGGGGCGGTGGACCGGCCCGCCAGGACCCCGCCCCCGATCGCCACGGCCACGAGCACCGCGGCCGCCGCCGAGACCAGCACCGTACGCCGGTTGCGCTCACCCGAAGACTGCTTGCGCACCTCGCGCAGAGTGCGCTGGAGCAACAGGTCGCCACCGTCGGGCGGGCCCTCGAGCAGCATCTCGGCCGGCACGGCCCGCAACCGTGACGTCCACTCGCCCAGCGACTCCACCTCGGCCCGGCACTCGGCGCACCCGGCCAGATGCCGGTCGGCCTCCGCGCGTTGCCCGGGGGTGAGCTCGCCGACCAGATAGCCCGCGAGGTCGACGTGGTCGCCGGTCTCGGGGGTGGTCACGACGCCGCCCGCCGGGTGGTCGTCTCGTCGCACTGCTCGCCCTTGTTCAAGCAGTTCACGACGCGCTTCATCACGGCGTCGGGCATCAGGTTGACCAGGAAGCCGTGATCGGTGCGGGGGCTGTTGTCCTGCCCGTCGAACGCGTCGATCTGATACCGCGTGCCCGGGGGCACCGCGTACGTCATCGTGATCCGCAGCTGCGGGACCGCGAACGTGCCGACCGGGCAGCCGCCGCCCTCGGCCGGGAAGACGACCTGCTGACGGTGGCCGGGACTGTCCAGCTGGCGACCGTCCCAGCAACTGGGGAAGTCGAAGATCCGCACCACCTGGGCTCCGTCCTCACACGCGGGATAGTCCATCGTCATCCGGTCGGGTGTGTCGGAACAAGTCCACCAGGCCCGCGCAAGTTTACCGCCGTTGGTGTGCGCGTAAGCGTCGCCGACCTGCACCCGCAGCAGCCGCGGCATCGCCAGCACCGGCCCGCGCGGGTTGCCGCGATAGGTCATGGTCAGCGACACCGGCACCTGCACCGGCCCGCCGTGCCCGTCCTGCCCCGGCTCGACCAGGCGCAGCACCGGCCAGTAATAGCTCGACGCGTCACCGTTCGTACAGGTCGTGGGTTGGCCGAGCAGGCTGTCGACGGTCGAGTCGGCCTGCACCCCGAGGTTGCCGATGTAGTCGTGCAGGTGATGCGGCGGGCCCGGCCGCTTCGGGGTGACGACGATGTTGGCGGTGTTGCGGTGGCCGCGCTCGTTGCGGCCGCAATTCCACGTGTACGACCCCGTGGAGGCGCCCGCCGAGGCCGGGGGAGCGGCCGCGACCGGGCCCGCCTGGTCCATGCTGATCGAGTAAGGCCCCAGATCAGGCCCTCGCAGGGCGGGGATCACGGCCGCGGCCAGCACGACCGCGGCCACCAGGACCCCCTCGAGCGCGACGGCCACCCGACCCATCGACATGCTTCGACGATACCCAGCCGCCGCCGCCCGGCCACTTCGGGAGCGCGAGCCCGTCAAGCCGCGGGGCAGCTCGCCCCGCGCGGTGGCACCACCAGATCGAGCAGGTAACGGTCGACGACGGCGGTCGTGCACGGCGTGTTCCCGTACGCCCCGTGACCCGAACCCTCGTACGTGACCAGGCGCCCGTGCCGGCCCAGCTGCGCCGCCACGTGGGTGGCCCACACATGACCGGTGCGGACGTCATGGCGCGAATTGAGCAGCAACAGCGGCGTGCGAGTGTGCACATCGAGCCGGTGCGGCGGGTTGGCCACCGGCTGCGGCCAGCCCAGACAGGCGCGGACCGCGAGCAGCCCACCGCCGTACCGGACGTCGGGTGCGGCCGCACGGGCGGTGCGCACCAGTTCCTCGTACGCTCCGAAATCGGGCACAGCCGCGGGCCAGTCGGCGCAGAAGACCGACGACACCAGCGGCGGCAACTCCACCGTCGGGTCGGCGCCGTCGCGCAGGGCCGCGATGTCCCGGGCCAGCCGCGCGCGGTCCGGCGCGGCGAGCCGGGCGATCGGGAGCATGGCCAGCTCGAACCGGTTCTTGCGGGCGTCCAGAACGGTGTTCCAGATCGCGCGGACGTCCTGCCCGTGCAGAACGCACGCCGTCTCGGCAGCGCACCACGCGACGAACTCGTCGAACGCGTCCTGCGCGGCCAGCGCCTGCGTACGGACGAACTCGCGCACGTCGAGGCTGTGATCGAAGACGCTCTCCAACACGACCGCCCGCACCCGGCCCGGGTAACGCTCGGCGTACTGCTGGCCCAGCAACGTGCCGTACGAACTGCCGTGGAAAGTCAACTGCCGCAGCCCGAGAGCCGCCCGCAAGGCGTCGAGATCACGGACGGCTCCGGCCGTGCCGGCGTGATCCCAGACCGGGCTGACAGCGCGGCACGCCGCCCACTTGGCCCGGTTGGAGGCGGTGACGGCGTCGAAGTCGGCCTGGCTGGTGAGCAGCCCGTTGTCGAGCGACAGGTCGCACTGGGCGCCGCCGCTGCGCCCCACCCCGCGCGGGTCGAAACTGACCGTGTTGAACTCGTCGAGAATCTCCGGGCTGAACCGGTCGCCGGCCAGGATGCGTTCCACGCCGGAATCGCCCGGGCCGCCCGGGCCGAACACGAGCGTCCGGTCCGACTTGGTGCGAGCCGCGCGGCGCGCCACGGCCAGCTCGAACGTGGCGCCGTGCGGGTTGTCCCAGTCGACCGGTAATCGCAGCTTGCCGCACCGCACGGCCGGGTCGTCGTCGCACACCGTCCAGGAGATCCGCGGCTGCTTCGGCGTGGCGGCGTGACCCGGCGGACTGGCCGCCAAGGCGAGACCGGTGACCAGGGTGACCAGGGAAGCGATCAGGGCACGACGACTCATGCCGTCCATCGTCGATAGTGAGGATGCCGAGAAGACATCGGTGGGATCCCTGGTCTTCCCCGGAGGTGCGATCATTGCCCTCGTGGGCACCGGAAAACCCGCAGCCGGCCCCGTCGCCGCTGCCGTGAGCTTTTCGCTCGGACTCCCTCGTGAGCGGGCGGCACGGTGACAATCGTCTTGTCCGCGCCGGGAACCGGGCCCGCCGGTGAGTTGCTGCTCCGGCCGTGGCGCTCGGACGACCTGCCGGCGTTGCTGGCCGCCCATCGAGACCCAGAGCTGCGGCAGTGGCTGTCCACCTCGCCGGCGGACGAAACGGAGGCCCGGGAGTGGCTACGCCTGCAGGCCGCGGGCTGGGCCGACGCGACACGATTCAGCTTCGCGATCGTGACAACCGGGGCGGATGATTGTCAGCCTTCCGGGCACGTGGTGGTGAAGGCAGGAGCAGACGAAACGGCGGAGGTCGGTTACTGGACCGCGGCTCGCGCACGTGGTCAGGGCATAGCCACGCGGGCCCTCGAGATCGTTTCCCGGTGGGCACTTCATGCGCAGGACATCGTCGTGCTCAGGCGCCTGGACCTGATTCACGCCGAGGGCAACCAGGCATCCTGCCGGGTGGCTCTGAAATGCGGCTTTCCCCTGTACGACCTGCTCCCGCCGTCGCCGCCCGCCTATCCGACCAGCGGTCACCGGCATGTGCGCACCGTCCCCGGCGCGTCGACGTGCCACACCGGCATCTAGCGGCTGCCGGCCGAGGAGACGCCGTCCACCCGGCGGCCGGGGCCGGAGCAGCCTGGCGGCCGGGCGGAGATTCACCGATCCTGCTGTCAGCACCGGATCGCTCAGCAGCGTGCCAGGAGAGTTGGGCTTAGCGCAGCCCGCCCCCGGACTCAACGGCCGGCCGCGCCGAGAACCTCGACGTGCTCTCCTGCTGGCCCGTCCCCGTACGGCTCCCCGCCCATGGCCCTCCCCGCCCATGGCCCTCCCCGCCCATGGCCCGCCCCGCCCATGGCCCGCCCTACCAGGGGGACCTCCACCCAACACCCATCCTCCCAACTCGGAGCGATCTTTGCGGGGTGCCCTGTGGACAACCCTGGAATGTGGACAACGTTCGGAGAGGGGGACAGAAGTGGCAGGATGCCCGCATGAACGAACGGGTGACCCGGCAGGCAGCCTCCGACGCGGTGGGCGGGCTCGGGTGGCGATACATCCTCGGCACGTTGCGGGCCGCGGTGCCGGTCGGCTCGCTGTTCCAGGGGGCGTCGGTGGCCCTGCAGGCCGTCGCGGCCTGTGGAGAGGAGGCCGACGAGCACCTCGCGATCGATGTGCGGGTCGATCGGGTGGTGCTGACCTTGCAGACCCGGCGGCTGGCGACGGTCACCGCGACCGACGTCGGGCTGGCGCGGCGGATCGCGGCGTCGGGGCTGCGGACCGAGCCGGGTGACCTGCAGCTGCTCGAGATCGCGATCGACGCGTCGGACATCGGGGCGGTGCGGCCGTTCTGGTCGGCGGTGCTGGGCTACGCGGAGGGCGGGCCGGCGGAGCCGCTGGCCGACCCGGCGGGGCAGGGGCCGGCGGTCTGGTTCCAGCAAATGGAGACGCCGAGGGCGGGTCGTAATCGGGTGCATGTCGACATCTCGGTGGCCCACGACGAGGCGCCGTTGCGGGTCGCGGCGGCTTTGAAAGCGGGCGGCCGGGTGGTGTCGGATGCGCGGGCGCCGTCGTTCTGGGTGCTGGCCGACCCGGAGGGCAACGAAGCCTGTATCAGCACGTGGCAGGGCCGCGACTGACTGCGGCCGGAAGCGGTCACGCGGCCGGCTCGCCGGGGGCGGGCGAGCCGGCCGCGTGTGCGCCGGCACCGATCGTCCGGGCGCGCCGCGGGGGGCGGGGCGCACCCGGCGAGGGGTGACGGCGGGCCAATCGAAGTGCGCCTCGAAAGGGCGCGCTGGTCAGACGCGGGTCCAGACGGTGGTGTCGGGGTCCAGCGTCAGGCGGCCGCCGGCCGGTCCGCCGGCGTCGGGTGAGGAGGCCAGCAGCAGCCGGTGCGCGGGCACCGAGACCGGTGACGAACCCATGTTGGTCCAGACCGTGATCGGGTCGGGGTCGCCGTCCCGGGCGATCAAGTCGACGCGGATGACGTCGCCGTCCAGGGTCACCGAGGCCAGGCCGGAGCCGAGCGCCTGGTGGAGGTCGCGCAGCAGGATGGCCTGCTGGTACATGGTGAGCGTGGACGTCGGGTCGCCGTCCTGACGGTCGACCGCGTAGTCGGCCCAGTCGGCGGGCTGGGGCAGCCACAGCTGGGTGGAGGCCGAGAAGCCGACGGCGGGCGCCGACGACTCCCACGGCATGGGGATCCGGCAGCCGTCGCGGCCGAGGCGCCGGCCCCCGGAGCGGTGGAAGATCGGGTCGCGCCGGGCCGGGTCGGGCACGGTGCCCTCGGGCAGCCCGAGTTCCTCCCCGGCGTAGAGGTAGGCCGACCCGGGCAGGGCCAGCATCAGCAGCGCCGCCGCGCGGGCCCGGCGTTCGCTGCCGTAGCGGGTGACCTGCCGCGCCTTGTCGTGGTTGCCGAGCACCCAGGGCGCGGGGGCGCCGACGGCCGCGAACGCGTCCAGCGCCTCCGTGATCGTCGAGGCGAACGCCGCCGCGTCCCAGTCGCTCTTGAGCAGCCGGAACTGGAAGGCATGGTGCATCTCGTCGGGCCGGGCGTACAGCCCCACCTGTGTGAGGTCGGCCAGCGACACTTCGCCCACCAGCATCTTCTCCGACGGGTAGGAGTCGCAGATGGCCCGCCAGCGCCGCCAGATCCGGTGCACCCGGGCCTGGTTGGTGGTCATGACCTGTTCGGGCCCGTGCCCGAACAGCGTCGGCGAGTAGTCGCCCGTATTGTCGCGATACGCGGGGTCTTTGAACAGCCCGTACGCGACGTCGACCCGGAACCCGTCGACACCGAGGTCGAACCAGAACCGCAACGTACGGTCGAAGTCGTCCGCCACGGCCGGGTTGTCCCAGTTCAGGTCGGGCTGCTGCGGCGTGAACAGGTGCAGGTACCAGCGCCCGTCCGGCGTACGGGACCAGGCCGGCCCACCGAACATGGACTGCCAGTTGTTGGGCGGCGACTCCGACGGCGGCATGAAGTGGTAGCGCGCGGCCTCCGGCGAGGTCGGGTCGGCCAGCGCGCGCTGGAACCATTCGTGCTGGTCGCTGGTGTGGTTGGGCACGATGTCGAGCAGCACCCGCAGCCCCAGGTCGTGGGCGTCCGCCACGAGCGCCCGCACGTCCTCGACGGTCCCGTACGCGGGGTCGACCGCCGTGTAGTCGATCACGTCGTAGCCGCCGTCGGCCCCGCCCGAGACGTAGTGCGGGGTCACCCAGACGGCGTCCACCCCGAGCGAGGCCAGGTACGGCAGGCGCGCGCGCAGCCCGGCGAAGTCGCCGATGCCGTCGCCGTTGCCGTCGGCGAACGAGCGCAGGTAGACCTGGTAGATCACCGCGTCGCGCCACCACTGCTCGCCCGTGGCAACAAGCGCGTTCAGGCACATGTCTTCGATCGGCTCTGCTGACATGCCAGCACCGATCGGCCGCGGCTCCGGGGTTCGTCAGGGACGCACCGAACGGCAACTGGTGTGGACCCGTGTCACTCTTGGTAGGCCGACACCCTCCGGGAGGTAGCAATGTCCGACACGCGGCCACGCGGTGAGTCCTTCGATTACGCGGGCGCCACCGTCGAGCTCGTCGACGCGGCCACCGTGCTCGCCGCGGCCCGGGTCAACCCGGTCGAGCTGCTGCGCCGGGCCGGCTGGCCCGCGCCTGTGCAGCGGGTCGACCTGACCGTGGCCAGTGCCGACCGCCCGGCCGGGCCGGTGCACACGTTCGCGGCCGCGATCAGCACCGCCGAGGAGCCGCTGTCCAAGGAGCGCATCCGCAAGCTGGTGCTCGGCAACGACCCCGTCGGCCTGCTGCTGGCCAAGCGCATCGAGGCGGGCGACCCGATCGCCACCCGGATCGTCGACGGCGTGGGTGCCGCGGCCGCCGCGGCGTACAAGAAACTCGGTCTTGACCGTCAGGCGCAGCCGGTGGCCGGCAAGGAGCCGGGCACGCTGGCCGACGCCGTGGTGGGGCTGCAGGCCCAGATCTCCTACGACGAGACGGGCACGGTGGTGCGGCTGCACGCCGAGGTGCCGCGCGACGACGTCACCCCGGCCCACCTGCAGGCTTTCGTGGGGCTCACGCTGCAGGCGGTGCTCGAGCTGACCGGTCCGGACGCGCTGACCGGCCGGCGGTTCGTGGTGAGCCGCGAGACGCTGGCCACGGCGCCGGTCACGACGCAGGAGGTCACGCTCGACATGGTCGGCGGGCTCGTCGAGGTGGTGTCCGAGCTGCGCCAGATCGCCGTGTCGTTCCGCCACCCGGAGGCGATGGCCCGCTGGGGTGCGCGGCGGCCGCAGGGCCTGCTCATGTACGGGCCGCCCGGCACCGGCAAGACGATGTTGTCGCGGGCGCTGGCCAACGAGATCGGCGCCGACTTCCGCGAGATCCGCACGCCGGAGATCCTCGACAAGTGGCTCGGCGGCTCCGAGCGCAACATCAAGCAGATCTTCCGCGACGCCCGCCGCTATCGTGTGCCGACCCTGATGCTGTTCGACGAGTTCGACTCGATCATCAGCTACGCCGGGGCCGGCGGTGACGCGGCCAGCCAGGCCATCAACGCCGTGGCGGGCATCTTCAAGCAGGAGATGAACGACCTGATCGAGGCCAACCCGAACGTGATCGTGGTGGCCACGACCAACTTCCCGCACCGCGTGGACGACTCACTGATCCGCTCCGGCCGCTTCGACGTCAAGATCAGCGTGCCCAAGCCGGACGACGCGTCGCGGGCCGAGATCTTCCGCAAGATGATCCGTGGCCTGATCGCGGCGCACGAGGCGCCCGGTTTCCAGATGTTCGCCGACGACCTCGACGTGATGACCCTGGCCACGGCCAGCCACGGCATGACCGGCGCCGACATCAAGGAGGTGCTGCGGCGCGTGCAGTTGTCCAAGGCCATGCAGGACGCCCGTACGGGGGGACATGCCGCCCCGATCACCACTGACGAGTTGCTGGCCAGCATCCGCGACCTGCTCGGCCCGGCCAAGTAGGCGCGCCCGCCCGAAGCCGCTACCGGGCCGGCACCTCGGCACTGGTGCGCCAGGGCAGCAGCACCGAACTGGGCGCCACGCCGAGGCCGCACACCAGCAGAGCGGTCCGCAGGCTGGTCACCGCGGCCAGCAGGCCGCCGAGCGCGATGCAGACCGGCTGGACCGTCCGGGAAGTGATCTGCCAGCACGCGATCACCCGGGACAGGAAACCGTCGGCCGTCTCGGTCATCCGGTACGTGGCGAACGCCGGGTTGAACACGCCCGAGCCGAACAGGGCCAGGAACTCGACCGTGGTGATCAGGACCAGCCCCGCCACCCCCGCCGGCATGAACGCGAGCGCCCACAGCCACACCGCGCGCCCCACCCCCGAGACCAGCAGCACGCTGCGTTGCCCGTACCGGGACGTCAACCGGCCGGCCAGCAGCGCACCCAGGACGCCCCCGAGGCAGGGGACGCCCCACGCGATGCCGTACTGCCACGGGGCGAAACCCAGGTCGCGCAGCATCAGCACGGTCAGCAGGGGAGAGGCGGCCATCATCGAGCCCCCGAACACCTGCGAATTCACGAACAACGCCCGCAGCCCGCGATGCCCGGCGATGTGCCGCCACCCAGCCGTGATGTCGGGACGAGCCGTTTCCCGTACGGGTGGGGAAGGCTCAGGAGTCCGCAAGCTACGGACGCCCACAGCGGAGAGCAGGAAGCTCACGGCATCGGCGGTGATCGTCCACGCGACACCGAACCACGAGGTCAGCGCACCCCCGACGGCCGGCCCGGCGCTGTACGCCGTCCAGAACGTCGCCTCGAACCGCCCGTTCGCGGTGGCCCGATCCGCCACGCCGACCAGCGCTTTCAGATGCGCCCCACTGGCCGCCGAGAACGCGATCGTCCCGGCCGACTGCACCACCGCCACGACACAGAGCTGCCCGTACGACACCACGCCGGCCAGCATGGCCACCGGCACACTGACCACGACCACGAACCGCACCAGGTCAGCCCCGATCATCACCGGCCGTTTCCGCCGATGCTCGATCCACGGCCCCAACGGCAACGCCAGCACGGCCGCCGCCACCCCGCTCAGCGCCGCCAGCAACGAGACCTGAAACTCCGGCACGTCCAGCACGAGCACCGCGACCAGCGGCAAGGCCCCGAACCCGATCCCCGTACCGATCTCACTGACCCCGTACGCCACCCACAACCGGCGAAAATCCGAACCCAGCGCCACCCGGGCACAGTACCGGCGTACAGCCGTTGCTACGCGGGCGCGGCCCTTTCCACGATCGCCGCGGTGTCCGCCCCGCGGCCCAGCGTGCCGAACGTGTGTCCCCAGTCGCCGCCCAGCCGGCTCGCGCAGAAGGCGTCGGCCACGGCGGGCGGGGCGAACCGGACGAGCAGGGACGCTTGGAGCAGCAACGCCATGGCTTCCACCGTCCGGCGCGCATCCGATTCGTCGGATACAGCGGCGGAGAAGCGGGCCACCGCGGCGTCGAAGTGCCGATCGGCACCCGTCGACTCCGACAATTCGCTCATGAAGGCGGCGAGGCTGGAGGGGGAGCGCTGCATCGTCCGGAGCACGTCAAGCGCCTGGACGTTCCCCGACCCTTCCCAGATCGAGTTGAGCGGGGCGTCCCGATAGAGCCGCGGCAACCCGGACTCCTCCACGTACCCGTTGCCGCCCAGGCACTCCAGGGCCTCGCCGACCACTGCCGGCTGCCGCTTGCAGACCCAGAACTTGCCCACGGCGATGGCCAGCCGCTTGAACGCCTGCTCGTCCCGGTCGACCGCCCCGGCCAGCCGCATCGCCAGCGCGGTGGCCGCCTCGGACTCCAGCGCCAGGTCGGCCAGCACGTTGCGCATGGCCGGCTTGCCGATCAGCGGCCCGCCGAAGGCCCGCCGGTGCCGGGTGTGGTGAACGGCCTGGGTCAGCGCGGCCCGCATGCCCGAGGCCGAACCGATCACGCAGTCGAGCCGGGTCATCGCGACCATCTCGATAATCGTGCGCACGCCGTGGCCCTCGCCGCCCACGAGCCAGGCCACCGTGTCGTCGAATTCGGGTTCGCTGCTGGCGTTGCTGCGGTTGCCCAGCTTGTCCTTGAGGCGCTGGATGCGGAACGGGTTGCGGGTGCCGTCGGGCAGCACGCGGGGCACCAGGAAACAGGTGAGGCCGCCAGGGGCCTGCGCCAGCACCAGGAACAGGTCGCACATGGGCGCGCTGGTGAACCATTTGTGCCCGCGCAGCCGATAGGTGCCGTCGGCGGCCGGGGTGGCCACGGTCGTGTTGGCCCGTACGTCCGAGCCGCCCTGTTTCTCGGTCATGCCCATGCCGGCCAGCAGCCCGGACTTGGCCGACGGCGTGCGCAGGCCCGGATCGTACGAGCGGGACGCCAGCAACGGCTCGTAGAGCGCGGACAGGCCGGGCGCGTGACGCAGGGCCGGGATCACGGCGTAGGTCATCGAGACCGGGCACGCGTGGCCCGCCTCCACCTGCGACCACACGTAGAAGCCGGCGGCCCGGGCCACGTGCGCGCCGGGCCGGGTGCCGGCCCACGCCGCTCCGGCCAGGCCCTCGCTGACGGCGACCTCCATCAGCCGGTGCCACGAGGGGTGGAAGTCGACCTCGTCGACGCGATGCCCGTAGCGGTCGTGGGTGAGCAGCCGGGGCTCGTGCCGGTTGGCCTCGTCGGCCCAGCGCTGCGGCTCGGCCGTGCCCGCCAGCTTGCCCAGCCGGTGCAGGTCGCCGGCCGCCCACGGTGCACCTTCGCGTTCCACGGCCGCCAGCAGGGCCGGATCGGCCGCGACGTCGTGGTCGACCAGCGGCGGCGCCTGGTTGAACACCTCGTGCGTCACCCTGCGAAGCCTACCGCCGAGTAACTTGCCGGGGAAGACTCGGGCGGGGCGCGAGGACGTACGGGGGAAGGCTTCGCACGCGCCGGAGAGGGAGGTGCCGTCCCGGGGCGACGCGTGCGAAGCGCGCACAACATCGCACATGAAAGGCGCCATGGGGAGTGTCGGAAATCCGTCCGCAGCCGGCAGGGTGTGGGGCGCTATGGTCGGGCGTTGCGCGCGCGGAGGAGGAACACGGTTGACCACGACGGCCGCCGACGTGCTGGCCCGGCTGTCCGAGGCCGGCCGGATCGCCGCCGGCGCGGGCCGGGCCGATCTCGCGGAGCGGCTCGAGCGCGCGGCCGCACGGCTCATTTCCACCGAGGCCGTCGCCGTGGCCGTGGTCGGCGAGTTCAAGCAGGGCAAGAGCACCCTGGTCAACGCGCTGCTGCGCACCGACCTGTGCCCGGTCGACGCCGACGTCGTGACCGCGCTGCCGACGATCCTGCGCTTCGGCCGCCCGCCGAGCGCGGCCCTGATCGCCGAGAACGAGACGCCGATCGAGTTCGGTGAGGTCGCCCAGCACATCACCGGTGACAGCGGCCAGGAGGCCCGGGCCGTCGAGATCAGGATCGACCGCCGCCTGCTCGGGGCCGGGCTGGCCGTGGTCGACACCCCCGGCGTCGGCGGTCTCGACTCCGCGCAGGGCAACCTCACCCTGGCCACCCTGACCATGGCCGGCGCCGCCCTGTTCGTCACCGACGCGGCCCAGGAGCTCACCGCGCCCGAGGTGGAGTTCCTGCGCCGTACGGTCGAGCGCTGCCCGCGGACGTTCCTCGTGCTGACCAAGACCGACCTGCACGTCGAGTGGCGGCGCATCGCCGAGCTCGACCAGGCCCACCTGCGGCGCTTCGGCCTCGACCTGCCCGTCGTGCCGGTGTCGTCGTTCCTGCGGATGCGCGCCCAGGCCCGCGACGACACCGCGCTCAACGCCGAGTCGGGTTTCCCGCGGCTGGTCGACCTGTTACGTACGCAAGTCATCGACAAGGCCGCCGCCGACCGGCTGGCCGCCGCCCGCGACGAACTCGCCTTCGTGACCGCCCAGCTGCGCGAACGCCTCGACGCGGAGGCCGCCGCGGCCCTCGACCCGCAGGTCACCGCGGGCTACGCCGAACGCTCGCGGCGCAGCGCGGCCCTGCAGCACGGCACGTGGCAGGTCGTGCTGCAGGACGGCATCCAGGACCTGGCGGCCGACGTCGACCACGACCTGCGCGAGCGGATGCGCCTGCTGATCCGCAACGGCGAGGAGCTGCTGGCCGCGTCCGACCCGCGCGAGACGTGGCAGGACCTGCAGGCCTGGGCCGCCCGCGAGGCCGCCCGGGCCGCCGCCGACAACCTGATGCTGCTGGTCACCCGGGCCGAGCAGGTCGCGGGCGAGGTGGCCGAGCGGTTCGGGATGGAGGCGCACGACCTCAGCGCCACCCTGCCCGCGCTGCCGATGGGCGCCGGCAAGGCCCGGCCGATCGAGCTGAGCTTCGGCAAGTCGGGCATGGCGCAGTTCCTGGGGGCGTTCACCGCGGCCCGGGTCGCGTACGGCGGGTTCTATCTGCTCGGTGCGGTGGGCGCGCTGTTCAGCGTGGCCTGGGCCGCCCCGCTGGGCCTGCTGGCCGGGGTCACGCTGGGGCGCCGCCTGGTCAAGGCCGAGAAGGAGCGTCAGGTGCAGCAGCGGCGGTTGCAGGCCGGGCAGGAGCTGCGGCGCTACGTCGACGAGGTCGGCTTCCACGTGGGCCGGGACAGCCGCGAGTCCGTACGCCGCACCCAGCGCCTGCTGCGCGACGAGTTCGCCGCCCGCGCTCGCGAGCTGGCCCGCTCGGCCCAGGCCGCCGAGGCCGCCGTCCGCCAGGTCGCCGCCCTCGGCGAGCAGCAGCGCCGCAGCCACGCGGCCGCCCTGGCCGAGCAGCGCCGCCGCCTCGACCGGCTGGCGTCGTGAACCTGCTCGCGCGCACCCGCGCGCTGCTCGACCGGGCCGTCGCGGCCACCGCCGACCAGCGGCTCATCCAGGCCCGGCGGCGGCTCGACGAACCCCTGCGGGTGGCCATCGCGGGCAAGCTCAAGGCGGGCAAGTCCACACTGCTCAACGCGCTGATCGGCGAGGAACTGGCGCCGACCGACGCGGGCGAGTGCACGCGGATCGTCACCTGGTACGCCGACGGCCCGGCGTACGCGGTCACGTCGTACCTGCGCGACGGCACGGCCGAGACCCGGCCGTTCACCCGGCGCGACGGCGCGGTCCGCATCGACCTGGGCCGCCCCGCCGACCAGGTCGAACGCCTCGAGGTGCGGGTGCCCAGCACCCGCCTGCGCCGCCACACACTGATCGACACGCCCGGCATCGAATCCCTCTCGGCTGACGTGTCGGCCCGCACGCACACGTTCGTCAACGACGACGGCCAAGCCGATGCGGTGATCTATCTGCTGCGCCACCTGCACGGCGGCGACGTGCGCTTCCTGGAGGCCTTCCACGGCGGCGGCGAGGGTGGCACCTCGGTCAACGCGGTCGGCGTGCTGAGCCGGGCCGACGAGATCGGCGGCTGCCGCCTCGACGCGATGACCGCCGCCGCACGCGTGGCCGACCGGTACACGACCGACGAGCGGCTGCGGCGGCTGTGCCCGGTCGTCGTGCCGGTGGCGGGCCTGCTGGGAGCGGCCGGGGCCACCCTGCGCGAAGGCGAGTTCCGGCTGCTGGCCCAGGTCGCGGCGATGCCCATGGACGACATCGTGGAGCTGCTGCTGACCGCCGACCGGTTCGCGGCCGCGGGCGAACAACGGCGGCGGCTGCTCACCCGGGTCGGCCTGTTCGGGGTGCGGCTGAGCACCCGGCTGATCCGCGAGGGCGTGGTCACCGACGCCGCCGGACTGGCCGCGGCCCTGACCGAGCACAGCGGCATCACCCGGCTCCGCGAGGTGCTCAGCGCCCACCTGGAGGGCCGGGCCGAGGTGCTCAAGGCCCGCAGCGCCCTGGCCACCCTCGACGAGCGGCTGCCACCCGGCTCACCCCTGGCCGCCGGGGCCGAGGAGATCCGGGCCGGCGCCCACGAGTTCGTCGAGCTGCGCCTTCTCCACCAGCTGCGTTCGGGCCGCCTCGCGCTGGCCGACGACCGCCGGGCCGAGATGGACCGGCTGCTCGGCGGCTCCGGCGGTGGTGCCCGCGAGCGACTCGGCCTGCCCCCGGACGGCGATGTGGGCGCGGCCGCCCGGGCCGCTCAGGCCACGTGGCAGCGCCTGGCCGAGCACCCGCTCTCCAACCGCGACCTGCGCACGGCGGCGCGCGCCGTGACCCGTACGGCCGAAGGCATCCTGGCGGCTCAGAACCAGCAGGGGTGACCCTCGCGCCGGCCGGGCGCGGTCAGCACGGTCTCGCCGGTCCCGTCCGGCTTCATGATCACGATCTGCGGCTTGTCGTAGTCGCCCCGGGTGAAGGCGAACCACTTGCCGTCGGGTGACCACGTCGGGTCCATCTCGCGCTCAGGGCTGGTGGTCAGGCGGCGCGGCGGCTTCTTCGTCAGCTTGTCGACGATCCAGATGTCCGAGTCGCCGTCCGCACCCTCCAGCGTGAACAGGATGTAGCTGTCGTCGGGGGCGAGCGCCGGGTCGACGGCCGGGCCCAGCGCGGGCTGCGTGATGCGGCGACCCGGCTCCTCGAGCTTCTTCGCGTTGAGCACGTAGATCAGCTTCTGACCGGCCCGGAACACCCAGTAGACGATCGCCTCGCTGTCGACCGTGTAGAACGGGTCGTCCTTGGCCTCCTTGGAGAACGTCAGCTGCTCGGGCTCGCCGCCGTCGATCGAGATCCGGAAGATCTGGTTGAAGCCGTCGACCTTCTTCATGTACGCGACCAGCTTGTCGTCACCCGACCACGTGGCCCGGCTGTTCGCCACGTCCTCGACCAGCGTGTGCCGGCTGGTGCCCTCCTTGTTCATGATCACGATGTCGTTGGTGTTGTCGGCGTTGGTGTGCGTCATCGCGATCAGTTCCCGGTTGTGCGACCAGCGCGGCAGCACATCACCCGGCAGCGTGTTCGGGAACTCGGTGCGCTCGGTGCCGATCCCCGGCTTGAACGACACGACCTTCGACACCCGGTTCGCGCTGTCGCCGGCGCCGGTGTCTGCCCGTACGAGAATCGACGCGTCGGTCGGGTAGGGCGGCTTCGGCGTCGTCGAGGTCACCGGCGTGCTCGGCGGCGGGGCGGCCGTCTCACCGTCCGTCTTGTCGCGCTTGTTCCACGCCACGGCACCCGCCACGCCACCCACGATCAGCACCACGGCCAGCCCGGCCGCGAGCGCGAGGCGGCGGGTGGCCGGCCTTCCCTTCCCGTACGATTCGGGGCCGCCCCGCACAGGCGGAACACCCCGCTCCGCCGGCCCGCCCGCCGGGGCCGGGACGGGGGTGGACGGCGGCGGCACGGGCGCGGCCGCGACGGCCGGCGTGGGCTGCCCCGGGGTCGCTGGGAACGGCGTCGTGCGCGTGAGCGGCTGGTGACCTGCGGCGGGGTCGGGCGTGTACCTCGGAGGCGGCTGGCCGGCGGGAGATGCGGGCCCGGCGGCGCCGGGACTCGCCGCGAAGGCCGCCGTGGGCGCGAGCGGCTCCTGACTCGCCGGGAACGGCGTCGTCGCCGGCAACGGCTCCGGATCCCCGCTCGGCACCGCGGCCGCGCCCCGCTGGAACACCGGAACACCGTCACCCGATCGCTGGGGTGGCGGAGAGAACGGCTGTGCCGGCATCACCCGCGTGGGGTGGGGCGTGAGCGGCGTGGTCGCGGGCTCGGCGCCGACCTCCGCCGGTGGTTGCCCGTACGGGGAAGGGGGTTGCCCGATGGCCGGCGGGAACGACACGGGGCCGGTCGCGACCGCGGCGCCCAGGGCGATGCTGTGCTCGGGGTGCGGGTCGGCGATCACCGGACGCCCGAACTCCTCGCCCAGCAGCTGGGCCACAACCGGGATCCGGGACGACCCGCCGGCCAGCAGGATGGCGCTGACCTGGGTGGCGTCGAGCCCGGCCGAGCGCATCGCCCGGCGCGTGGCCGACAGCGTGTCCTCGAGCGCGGGCGAGATCATCGACTCCAGTTCGGACCGGTTGAGCCGCACCCGGGTGTGCAGCCCCGGCAGCGCCACCCCGATCTCGGTCTCGGTGTCGAAGGACAACGCCTCCTTGGCCTCGACGCAGTCGCGCCGCAGCCGGGACAGCGCGGCCACCACCTCCGGATCGTCCGCGTCGAGGTCGAGCGCGGCATCGCCCAGCGCCCCCACGACGTGCGCGAACACGGCCTCGTCGAAGTCGGCCCCGCCCAGCTGCTCGATGCCCTCGGGCTCGCCGACCAGCGTGAACCCGTCGCCGTCACGGCGCAGCAACGCCACGTCGAAGGTGCCGCCGCCCAGGTCGTACACCATCACGGTTTCGCCGGACGCGATGCGCCGGGCGGTCGCGTGCTGCAGGGCGGCCGCCTCCGGTTCCGTCCGGAACGTCACATGCTCGGCGTCGGCCAGCCGCACGGCCTGCGCGAACTGCTCCCGCTTGTACGGCCCCCAGTTCGCCGGGTGGGTCAGCGTGATCGCGGACGGGGCGGCCCCGCGCAGCCGGGTGACCTCGTCGAGCACGTGCCGCAGCAGCTTGCCGGTCAGCGCGTGGGCCGAGAACGGGGTGCCCCCGGCCAGGATCGGCACCGGGTCGCCCATCCGCCGCTTGAACTCGCGGGCCAGGCGGGACGGCTCGGTCAGCCCGCGCCGCTCGGCTGCCTCGCCGATCAGCAGCGCGCCGTCCTGTCTGACGAAGACCAGCGACGGGATCTCGGCCCGGCGCCCGCCGAGGCGCACGATCCCGGTCGCGCCGGCGTCGTCGTGCACCGCCGCCGCGGTCTGGGTCGTGCCGAGGTCGATGCCGAGGCCGTAGGTCCACTCCACGCCGTGGATTTTCGCATCCCGGTGCGACATCCCGACGCTGCCCGAACGGGTACCAGCGCCGCAGATGTACGACAGACTCGATCTAGAGGCAGCCCCTGTTGCGCAAGATCCACTTCTGACTTAGGGAGTTCACCTTGACGAAACCTCAGGCCGCTCGCGGCTGGATAGAGTCCCGCCATTCTCGACAACGTTGACCCCTTCATCGGCACCGCGGCCACGGACCTGCCTCCCGCCCGCGGACTCGCCGCCACGTGGTGGTTCCCGAAACCACAGGTGGGCAACACCCACCCCGGAGCCACGGCGCCCTTCGGCATGGTCTCGGCCTGCGCCTACTCGGGGGCCTACCCGACCGGCTACGGGCTCTACACCAAGAACACCGAGGGTGTGCCCGAAGCGATGTTCGACCGGATCCAGGCGTCCGGGTTCACCCACTTCCAGCAGTCCGGCACCGGCGCGATCCGCAAGTACTACAACTACGTCCGCGTGACGCCGATGGTGCAGCCGCTCGACGACCTCGGGCAGTCGTGGGCCCTGCACGACGAGACCGCCGAGGCCGGCTACTACGCGGCCACGCTCGACACCGGCATCCGCAGCGAGATCACGGTGGGCGACAAGGTGGCCGTGCACCGCTACACGTTCCCCGCGTCGAGCAGCGCCCGCGTGGTGCTCGACCTGTCCTGCGGCGGCCTGGCCACCGAACTCGGCCGCACGGTGCCGCTGCGCGCGCAGATCGAAAGCATGGGCCACGGCCGGGCCCAGGGCACGATCGTCATGGAGGGCGTGCCGCTCTCGGTCTACGTCGAGGTCGACAGTCCCGGCTGGCGGCAGATGCTGTGGTACGACCGGCGGCTGATCGACGGCGGCACCCGGCTCGACTTCGACAGCATCCGGCACACCAACCTGCGCCCGTTCGGCATGCTGTTCCGCGGTTCGGCCCGCGCGGGCCAGACGATCGAGGTCCGGATGGGCTTCTCGCTGCGCGGGACCGAGCAGGCCGGGGAGAACCTGCGGCGTGAATGTGGCGGGGAAAGTTCCGCCTTCACGACCGTACGGGCGAAAACCCGGGCCAAATGGCGCGAGCACTTCGACAAGGTGCGAGTCGAGGGAGGCACCACGGCCCGGCGCACGGTGCTCGGCACCTCGCTGTACCACGCGCTGATCAAGCCGTGTTTCGCCGACGACGAAAGCCCGTTCTGGCCCAACTCCGGCCCGTACGCCTTCGACGTCTGCACCATGTGGGACATCTACAAGACGCAGGTCCCGCTGCTGGCCGCGATCGCCCCCGACCGCGCCGCCGACCTGCTCGAATCGCTGATCCGGGTGTGCGAGGAGGAGGGCAACTTCCCGATCGGCTACCGGATGGCCCGCGGCGCCGACCGGTTCTTCCGGCAGGCGAGCGCACTGGCCCACACCGCCCTGGCCGACGCGCACGCGCTCGGGCGAGCCCCCATCGACTGGGCCTGGGCGCTGGTCCACATGGTCGACGACCTGCGCCGCATGTACGGCGAGGACTTCTACGAGCACGGCGTCGTGCATCCGATCACCCACACGCTCGACCTCGCGTACGGGTATCACTGCACGGCCCGGGTCGCCCGCGCCCTGGGCGACCGCCGGCTCGCCGCCGACCTGGAGGAACGCAGCCGCGGCTGGATCAACGCGTTCGACCCGGTCACGGGGCTGCTGCGCGACTCCGAGTACTACGAGGGCGGCAAGTGGAACTACTCGTTCCGGCTGCTGCACGACATGCGCGGCCGGATCGACCTGGCCGGCGGCGACACCGCGTTCATCGGCAAACTCGACCGGTTCTTCGGCTACGGCGCCGAGCCCGTCAAACAGCCCGGCCGGCGCCCGCCCACGGCCGAGATGCAGGCCGGGTACGCGCTCAAACGGTTCGAGGGCCTGAACAACGAACCCGACATGGAAGCGCCCTGGGCCTACCACTACGCGGGCCGCCCCGACCGTACGGCGCAAGTGGTGCACTCGGCGCTGACCTGGCAGTTCGGCACCGGCCCGGGCGGGCTGCCCGGCAACGACGACTCGGGCGGGTTGTCCTCCTGGTACGTCTGGGCCTCACTCGGCCTGTTCCCGGTGGCCGGGCAGCACCTGTTCCTGGTCAACACGCCCGCCTTCGAGCGCGCCACCCTGGAGATGCCCGACGGCGAGTTCGTCATCGAGACCAGCGGCCACCGCGAAACCCCGATCGGCGTCGACGGCATCGACCGCGAACCGCCGCCCCTGTTCGTCCAGAGCGCCACCCTGAACGGCAAGCCCCTGCACGCCACGCACCTGAGTGCCGCCGACGTGCACCGCGGTGGCCGGTTGCATCTGCGGCTGGGGCCCGAGCCGTCGAGCTGGGGGAGCGGGAACCGCCCGCCATCCCTGTCCGACCCGCCCCCTCAGGAGGCCGAGCGTTGAACAAGCCCGACCGTCGTCTCGTCATCGTGGTCCGCGCGGACCCGGTGATCTGCGGCCACTCCGGCGAGGCCCGCAACCTCGCCGAGGTCGCGCTCACCCGGGGCTTCACGGACGTCCGCCTGCTCACCTGGCCCATCCCGGTGCTGCAGGCCGCCGGTCTGCCGCTCAAACCACTGGACCGGCTGCTGCCGTACAGCGAAGGAATCACCGTCGAACGCCCCGAGGCCGTCGGCGACTACCGCGTGCCCGACGGACGGCACCTGGCCGGCCTCACCGGGCGCCTGGTCGAACTGCTGGCCGAGCCGATCCCCACCGTCTGCCTGTCGATGTACCTGGTGCCGCACCAGACGGTCGTCATCGACGCCGTGCAGGCGGCCCGCGCGGCCGGCCTCAGCCCCGACGTGCACACCATCGCCAAAGCGGTCGGCTCCGACGTCACCAACGTCATCCGCCAGTGCCTCCGCGAAGGCCGCTTCGGCGCGGCGACCGTCCTGTTCACGACGTTCCTGGCCAACGACGAGGTCGTGGCGGTCTCCGAATACACGAAGGACGAGATCATCGCCTCGGCCCTGGAGGTGGACGCCGCCTGCGGCACAACGTTCGCCGCCCAGTGCCGCTCACGCGTGACGGTCAGCTACCCACCCATCGACTCCTCGGCCTACCTGGACCTGGACCCGGCCGCCGTCGACGCCGCCCTGGCCCGCCGCGGCCTGGAACGCGACGGCTACATCCTGTTCCTGTCCCGGGTGGCCCGGGCCAAAGGCATCTACGACCTGATCATCGCGTACGGCCAGATGCGCAGCCGCGACAAGGTGAAGCTGGTGGTCGCCGGCACCGGCCCCGCCCTGGAACACGTGCAGGCCATGGCCAAAGAAGACGACCGGATCATCTTCCTGACCGACGTGGACGACGAGGAGAAGCCCCTCCTGATGCGCGGGTGCGCCGCCTACGCCCTGCCGACGAAACCCGAGCCCGACTTCGTGGAAACCTTCGGCATCGCCCTGGCCGAGAAAATGCTGGCCGGCGGCGGCCCGGTCATCACCACCCTGACGGGCGGCACGGGCGAGGCCGTGGGCGACACAGCGGTCATCGTCGAGCCGGGGGACATCAACGCCCTGGCCGACGCCCTGGACCACGCCGTCCTCGACATGACGGAGACCGAACGGCAGGAGATGGCCGCGCGGGCCCTGAAAAAGGCCCTGACCTTCGACCGCGGCGCCGTCTTCGACTCGCTGCTGGCCGCCAAGGGCTGACCGTCCTGCGGGCCGGGCCGGTTTGCGGGGCCCGGCCCACGGGCCACACCGCCGGCATGACAGTGAGGTGCTTCCGACCGCTAGTGTCGTCGGATGATCGGCGGAATCATCGTCCCGGGCCGCGGCTACGGCCCGCAGGCCCCACTGCTCGACCTCGCCGACGAGGCGCTCCGCGACCGCGAAATACCCACGGAGACGATACATTGGACCGTTCCCGACAGCCTCCTGGACGTCGGGCCGGAACCATTCGTCAGAGCACACGTCCTGGCGGCCCTGCACAGATCGACCGCCGCGCAACCTGTGATCATCGCGAAGTCACTCGGCACGTACGCCGCGGTGCTCGCGGCCGAGCGGGAACTCCCCGCGATCTGGCTCACGCCGCTTCTCCACGTCGAGGCCATCGCCGAGGCGATCACCCGGAACCCGGCGCCCGCCCTGCTCGTCGGAGGCACCCGCGATCGCACTTGGCTTCCCGATGTCGCCACCGCGACGAAGAAGGCCGTCCTCACCATCCCCGACGGGGACCACGGCCTGCGTCCACCCGGACCGCTACGCGCCTACACCGACGCCCTCGGCGACGTCGGAACAGCAATGGAAGAGTTCCTCCGGCAGTTGGGGTAACACCCACCGGATCACGGTCGGCAAGCCGCCGACAACTCCGAGCGTTCTCGCTTCACGGATGCCGTCTCTAAGCTCGCACCCCAAGGGAGGATCATCCTATGGCACGACTCCCCGAGGACGTTCGCTCAGCGTTTCGCTTATTCGGCTTCTACCTGGCCGAGGGCACTCTCGACTTGGAACTGCTCGACGGCTTCGACTACCGCCCTGCTGTTATGAACTATGGTTCGGGGCTAGAGATGGTATTAGCCGTCTTCGCCAACGTCTTGGACGTCAACGAGGCAGGCCAGGTGACCAACTACGGCGACGCTGAGTATCGAGCCGCTCAGTGGATACGCCGGTTCTGCGACGACCAATACCTGGTAGATCCTCCCTTCGCGGCGTGGGAGACCGAGCTGTTGTAGCGTCCGGCGGCTCACCTAAGCTCGCACCGCAACGGTCGGCGGCGGATACAACGTATCCGGTCGCGAGGCCCGTCGTTGGGCGTCGTGGTGCCTGGCCGCGCTCCATCCGCTTGAAGGAGCCGGGCGGCGTTCACGTTCGATAGGTTGTCTCCGAGCAACGCCGGCGCCCGCACCATCTGCGCGCTTTGTCGGCGGCAGATCAGTGCGCCAGGCCGCGCGTGTAGGCGCTGTCGGATCCCGCCCGTCGAAGCGCTGCCATCAATGAACTGCCCTCGACTCGATTGCTTAACCCGATACGGCTAGAGCCATCCATCCGGCCAAATACCTCTCGAGCGGCACGCGGAACCAAGTAGTGAAGGTGTTATCGGCGCCCACCATGATTCCGACCATTCCGGCATGCTGCCAGACCAGGATTCGCCAGCCCTGTTCCTCATCATCGAACGGCTCGTCGACTTCACCCACCGGAGGACCTGACGGACTCTGGATCGCCTGCTCCACGTCCTGACGACTCCACCACGGAAACCTAACTCGCAGGGAAAGCCGTTCATCCGTGAGTTCCACCATGTCGTCAGCCCAGCGCACCGAAAATTGGCCAGCGCACGGGAAGCTATTCAAGTCGAGCTTGGAGATATCGCGGTAGTCCTCCAAAACGATCGGCTTTTGATCCTGCACGTTGCCCGACTCCTCTCAAGACCGAAAGTCTCGGGTCAGCCTACGCGCTAGTAGATTCACCCGCTTCCGATGGTGACACCCAGTGAGTGAGGACGAGATAGCGCGGTGCAGCGGCCCTCCGGTCAACTCGACGCAGATGTCCCAACACCATCCAGTCATAGCCCCTGGAACAGCCGGCGGCGTCATCGATGCGCGGTACAGGAAGGACGGCCAGCCGTCACAGCACGGCGTGGGCCAAGCGCACATTGTCCGCGGCATGACAGTACGCACACCGTATTATCCCTTATTTAGGCCACTTGATCCGAGCGGATGGGTACTCGCATCGAAGAAGTGTACTCCGTGACGGTCAAGTTTTTCGCGGAGCCGCGCCTGCTCTGACTCGGTCGCAGAATCCTTCCTCATACCTATTGCGACATGACGGGGCGGGCCAATCGCTATCGCCCTCAGGACATGCTCATCGATCTCAGAAAGGCTTGCGCCGAAAACAACTAGGTTGCCCCGGTCATTCAACAGTCTTTCGAAGCAGAATCGAAGATAGTCAGATTCTCCAACCGCAGATGCCTTCTGCTTTGAATCAGCCTCAGAGATCAGTAGTGGAACCCGGTCAGGATGACCTACGAAATGGCTGGCATTCAATAGCGAGTCCCCATCAAGCACCCACTTTCCGCACTGGCCACTGGACGGGTTCATCCACAGGTGAATGCCGCCGTGTAAGTAATGGATGATGGTCGCGCTTCCAAAGGCCCCTGAATCTGACCGATCAAAAACATGATGCGGCGCAGCCCAGAACATGTCCTTCAGCCGTAGCTTCGACTCTTCAGATGCCATGGCTGCCCAGTATGGGATCAAGTCATAATTCGTGGTATAGACATACCGGTACCTGGCGAGAATGAGCGCAATATCTTCCAGCAGGCCGAACCCCAGCGTTGCATGCGGGACATGCTGGGCCCGCACTGCATCGAATAGCGCTTGGCGAACTTCCTCATGCAAGGATTTCGTCCCGGTGGCGTCGCGGCCGAGCGCCTCATCGACCAAGGCAGCGTAGTGAGTTACCTTTAAAGCAAGTTCGAAGTTTGTTGTATTAATCCGTGAAAAGATAGTTTTTGCGGCGGCACTGAGGCTCGGCTCCGACTTCTCGTAGAGCGACTCATATTTGAACTTCGACCAAATATTTCGACTTGCTCCGTTTCCAGTGAGGAGCGAGCCCCAGATAGCGGCACGGTCAAGATCACTCCAGTCATGCAAAATAGCACCAGTCACAGAACTGCCTCCGAATCTGATCGCACATCACCCTCAATCGTGGCCGTCGCGGCCTCGGTATTGCCGATGATTTTCAGATCCCTGAAGCCGCTGTGCGCCCTCAACTAGAATTCTGTATCGCTTGGCACTCCTGTCACAGAAGAATTGCACTCTCATCGGCAGATGAGTGCGTCGATGTGGTGAGTGGACGGGCAGCGGTGGTCCAGAAGGGCGAAGCGCTGACCCGGTGGCTTGGCTCGAAGGCGTGACGACGTCACGGGTGAAGGCGGCGGGACAACGCGGCCCGTGCGGAACCGACGGCGTGCTCTCGACGAAGTCGCGGCGTCCGCGATGGCGCCGCACGGAGCCTAGGCAGGTTGGTCGTCCGTCATCAGCGGATGGGTGAGGATGCCGGCCGGCATGGTGGCAACCTCGCACTCGCCCGTCTCCGTGTCCACTCGCAACGCCGCGGGTGTGCCGGTCAGCGGAAGCAGCACGTGTTGTTTGGTTTCCCAGACCGCGTAGTTGTCGATCGTGCTCTCCTGCGCTGATGCCGGCAGGTTGATGACCTGCGGGGTGGCGTCGGCAAGGTGTATGGTCGGCGGCCCGGAGTGAAGGGCGAACAGCACACCTCCCGGCGAAAAGGTGAAATGCGGTTCGGCAGTGGTCGGCCTTGTCGTGCCGTCGGGGAGGGTCAGCTGTAACGGCGCCGGTGGGTTTCCGGTGAGGGTCGCACCGGTGTGCGGGTCCACGGCCCAGGCCGGGGCTTGCAACGGCTGGGGTGGCGTGTCCGGGGTCCAGCGCATCGTCAGGCCGGGGCGGCCACCTGCGGTGAAGTAGACCGTCCGGTTGTGCAGGCCGCCGGCCCGTACGGTGAGGTCGTCGGGGGCCACGGCATGGTGTGCTCGGTGGCGTCCACCAGGTCCACGAGCCGCAATCGCAGGTGGGGGTCCGGGCCGAGTTGCTTCTCGGTGATGGCCAGGTGGCGGCCGTCGGGGCTGCGGAGCACGGTGGGCGTGACCTGGGTGCCCAGGACAGCCACGGTGCCGTCGGGGTGGATGTGCAGAGCGGCCGCAGCCGTGCGGCGGACGGTTCCGCGGGCGGTTTCCCAGGCGCTTTACATCGGTGCGTCGTCCGGCAGCACGATCGGCGTGGACTGCCGCCGCGGCGGTGGAGCGGCGCCCGGCGGCCCTTCTGGGAGACGACGGTGACCTTGACCGGTGAGCCGCGGCGGAGCCGGTCGCCCGGTGGAACCGGACTGCTCGCCGGGGCCGCGCCCGGCAGGGTGATAGGGCGGCGCGGGGCTGACTCGACGACCGTCTGAGTTCATCGCGCGTCGTGGCCGTGCGAAGACCTGAGCGGTCCGCGCGGCGACGGTCAGCGCATGGGTGCCGGCAGGTTCCGGTACGGCCAGCAGCGCCGTCAGGTCAGGCCAATTGAACCCGGCCGGTGACGCTGACGAAGGGCAAGGTCATGTCGTCGAGCCGGTCCCCGGCGGTCGTGGGAGGTTCGGTGCCGTGGCTCTCCAGCCGGACGCGGACATGGCCGGCGGTCGATTCCACCGCGGCCCAGCCCGCGCCCGAGCACGCGAAGCTGCCCCGGATCCGGGGCTCGTCGCGCGCTCCCGGGTCGAGCAGCAGGACCACGCCGTTCGCGACCTGGTAGCCGGGGTTCTCGACGCTGCGCAGGAGGGTCACCGCGGCAAGGCTATAACGTGCCGTACGTGGCGATCGACTTCACCGACCCCGCGTTCATTCAGGACCCCTATCCCGGGCTGGCCGCTCTGCGGGAGCAGGGGGCGGTCACGTGGCACGAGCCGACCGGGCAGTTCCTGGCGGCCGGTCACGCCGCGGCCGATGCGGTGTTGCGGGATCGGCGGCTGGGGCGGTTCTGGCAGGACCGGGAGCCGGCCGAGGTGTACGAGCCGTTCAATCTGTTGCACCGCAATCAGATGATGGAGAACGAGCCACCCGTGCACACCCGGCTGCGATCGCTCGTGGCCAAGGCCTTCGCGCGGGGGCATGTCGAGCGGCTGCGGGAACCGATCGCCGCCGCCGCGGGGAAGCTGGTGCGAGAGGCGGGGCCGCGGTTCGACCTGCTGGCCGATGTGGCCGGACCCTTGGCGGTCACGGTCATCGCCGAGTTGCTCGGGGTGCCGCAAGCGGACCGGCCCCGGCTGCGTCCCTGGTCGGCGGCGATCGTGCGGATGTATGAGGTTTCCCGTACGCCGGAGACCGAGCGAGCCGCTCTCGACGCGTGCCGGGAGTTCGCCGCCTATTTGCGGGATCTGGCCGCTCGTCGCGCTGAGGAGCCGCGCGACGATCTGATCAGTCACCTGGTCGCCGTACGGGAATTGGCTCCCGACGAGCTGGTAGCGTCGGCGATTCTGTTGCTCAACGCCGGCCATGAGGCCTCGGTGAACGCGCTCGGCGGGGGCATGGTCGCGCTGCTGCGGCATCCGGCGCAGCTGAGCCGGCTGCGCGAGGATCCGAGCCTGATCCCCACGGCGGCCGAGGAGATGATCCGGTACGACTCCCCGCTGCACATGTTCGTGCGGACGGCGGCGGCCGACGTGGAGATCGCGGGCGTACGGGTCCCGGCCGGCCACCGGATCGCGGCGTTGCTCGGGGCGGCCAACCGGGACCCGGCGGTGTTCGCGGAGCCCGACACCTTCGACGTGAGCCGTGACCCCAACCCGCACCTCGGGTTCGGCGCGGGCCTGCACTTCTGTCTGGGCGCACCCCTCGCGCGCATCGAGTTGCAGGCCGGCCTCAGGGCATTGTTGCCGTTACGACTCGAACTGGCCGCCGAGCCCGTCAACCGGCCCACCTTCGTGCTGCGGGGCTACGAAGCGATTCCCGTGGTGATCGGCACCTCGGAGTAGCCGCGCAGCACAAGCCGGTCCCGGCGTACGGCGTCGCCGTTGAGGGCCAGGCCCGGCAACCGGTTCAGCAGCAGCGGCAGCGCCACCTGGGCCTCCATGCGGGCGAGCGGGGCGCCCAGGCAGTAGTGGGCGCCGCCGCCGAACGACACCGGCTGGATGTTCGGGCGGTCGGGGTCGAAGCGGTGCGGGTCGTCGTAGCGGGCCGGGTCGCGGTTGGCCGAGCCGAGCAGCATGGTCAGCGCGGCGCCGGCCGGCACCGCGATGCCGTCCACCTCGAACGGCTCGGTGGCGAACCGGGTGGTGAGCTGCACGGGGGAGTCGTACCGCAGGATCTCCTCGACGACATCGGGGGCCAGTGACGGGTCGGCGCGCAACCGGCCGGCCTGGGCCGGCTGGGAGAGCAGCAGGTGCAGGCCGGTGCCGAGCAGGTTGGCCGTGGTCTCGAAGCCGGCCACGAGCAGCAGCACCAGGTTGGCCAGCAACTCTTCGCCGGACAGGGCGCCGGCCTCGACCAACGCGGTGGTCAGGTCCTCCTGCGGGTGCTTCTGACGGTCGGCGATCAGGCCGGTGAAGTAGTCCTCGAGTTCGCGCCCGGCCACGTCGGCCAGGTGCATCTCGTCGGCCGTGCTGATCGGTTCGAGCACGATCGTCAGGTCGTGGGCGCGTTGCCGGAACCAGGGACGGTCGGTTTCGGGCACGCCGAGCAGTGCGCAGATCACGCCGACGGGCAGGGGATAGGCGAACGCCGTCATGAAGTCGGCCTCGGCGGGCATCGCCGTGATCAGTTCCTCGGCCTGGGCGGCGATCACGTCGCGCATGGCGGCGATCCGGCGGGGTGTGAAGGTGGTCGCGGCGGCCCGGCGTACGCGGGTGTGGTCGGGCGGGTTGGTCTGCAACATGGACAGCACCACCGAGGCGACCCCGCGGTTCTGCCGCCAGTCGGGCCAGAACTGGTCGTAGTCGCCCGCGTCGGCCAGCCGCATGGTGGTGTCGCGCAGCAACCGGTTGACCAGGGCGTGCGTGGTGACGTACCAGCGTTCGTCGGGGGCGCGCAAGACGGGCGCCTGGGCCCTGATCACGTCGTAGGCCGGATACGGGTCGTGGCGTCCCTCGGCGGCGAACAGGGAACCGAGCGCGGTCAGGTAGTCCATCACTGCATTGTGGCCGCCGGGTGGGCGGGCCGCCGCCCCGCGACCCGCCCACCCCGGCCTGTGACCCCACCGGCGCGCCTGGACGAAGCGTTTGCCGGCGGCGGTCACGGGACCGGCCGCGACCAGGTTCCCCAAGGTCGCCGGCCCGGTCCTTCAGCAAGCTCGATGCGCCGACTACAAATTACGAACTGCTCTTGGCACGGGGAATCGGCTGACCTGCCGGGTCGGCCCCCTCGCGTTGGGGAGGCCGTTGGGCTTAATCCGTCAGGGGAGGTCAGAGGCCGGGGACGTGCAGGGCCAGGAACGAACCGGCCGAACTGGCCCGGTCGACCCGGTTGTAGATGCCGACCCACGACTCCGGGTGGGCCTCCAGCCGCGGGGTGCCGCAGGTGGTGCGGTCGGCCGCGCCCGCCGTGATCGTCTGCAGCAGCGGCCGGTCCTGCTGCCAGTGCAGCATCGGGCCGCCGCTGTCGCCCGGGGTCGATCCGCCGTGCACGGACTGGACGAAGGTGAGCGGCCCGGCCGGGAACAGGCACGGCCCGTCGTTGACGGCGGCCCGCGAGGTGACCCGCACGTCGGCGGTGTGCAGGCCGGTGGCGGAGGCGCCGAAGCCGTAGACCTGCGCCCCGGTGGGTGAGGGCAGCGGACCGGTCGCGATCCGGGCCGGCGTCACCGCGGTCACGGGCGCGGCCAGCTGCAGCAGGGCGACGTCGTTGACCATTGACGCCGGGTCGTAGCCGGGCATCTGGTGCACGGCCACCACCCGTACGGGCTCATCGAAGTGGACCTTGACGTCCTGCGGCCGGTAGGGGCGCCCGGGCCGGCGGCCGATGTTGGTGCAGTGCTGCGCGGTCACCACCCACGTCGGCGCGATCAGCGTGCCCGTACAGGTCAGCCCGCGGTCGAGCAGGCCGTGGTCGGCCTCGACCCGGGCGACCGGCAGCACGGGGGAGCCGCCGGTCGCGGCTCGGGGCACCATGAGGGCCGACGCCTGGCCGGTCATCGCCCAGGCCACGAAGACGATCAGGGCCACGGAGAGCGAGCGCGACCACCCCAGCTTCGGCACTGTGCGCTCCCTCGTCTCGGAACGCCGCGTAATCGCGGCGCAACCTCACGCTACGGAGGTGGCGCAACTTCGGGGTATCGGCCGTCCCACCGCTGTCGGGCCGCCGATCCGCCTAACTCTTTCGATGCACGGCAAGCACGTAGTCGGCGTCGGTCAGGTAGATCGTGTGGTGTCCGTCGGCCAGGTGACTCGCGAAGGCCTTGTCACCGGCGGCGGCCCGGGTCTGCATCACGTCGACCAGCGCGTGCAGGCGGGCGGCAACCGTGTCGATCAGGCGGGAGCGTGACTCGGCGTCCAGGCCGTACGTGTCGCAGAACGTACGCAGCCGCTCGGCCTGCACGGTGGCGGGGAGGTCCGACTCGACCGTGGTCAGGGGAACCCAGCGGTAGGCCGCGTACGCGATGTCCCACAGCCGCGGACCGGGATGCGCGAAGTCGAAGTCGAACACGCCGGTCACCGTGGTGCCGTCGAGCGCGCAGTTGTGCGGCGCGTAATCACCGTGGCAGATGACCTCGACCGGGTCCCTCGCGGGCACCTGCCAGCCGTCGCGCGGCGCCGTGCGGGCGAAGGGGACGGTCGCGTCGTGGTAGGCCCGCAGCAGCTTCGCCGCCGATGTCAGGGCGGTCACGGACTCGGCCGCCGGGGTGAGCGGATAGTTGGAGACGTCGCCGGGCAGGTAGGACAGGAACTCGTAGCCGTCCGCGGTGGACCGCACTTCGGGCGCGTTCGTGAAGCCGGCCGCCCGCAGGTGACGCAGCAACGCGTGCACGTTCGCCGACCACGGACCGGCCGGGCGGCGTACGGAATCGCCGATCTTTACGACCTCGTTGATGCCGCCACCGGAAAGGATCTCCACCTCCGGAACTGTAGTGGGGCGAACTGACGCCATGGGGTTGCCCGCCCTCGCGCTGGTCTTCGCCGGGGTGGCCGTGCCGGCGCCGGTGTCGGTCACGTGAGCACTGACGCCCGCCCGGTCAGCGCCTCCACCAGGCCGATCGGGCCCGCCATCTCGGTCAGGACCGCCGAGGTGCGGGCCAGCCCTGCGGCGGGCACCGACGGCGGCTCGCCGAGGGCACGTTGCAGGTCGAGCAGGTGCACGGTGGCCTCCACGATGCCGATGCCCAGCACCTCGCCGATCCGCATCCGCCCGGTGCCGAGGTAGTCGACGACGGTCTGGCCGAGTTTGCCCGCGGCGTCCAGCGAGCGCGGCCCGGCCTCGGCGAACGCGGCCGTCATCTGCTCGGTCGTGCGTTCCGCGGCGACCTCGACGGCCTTGGCCGCCACCTGCTCACGGTTACGGGTGGCGATGCCGCCGGGCGCGTTGAAGGTCGTCAGCAACGCGGCCGTGCCATGGTGGGTCGGCGGGGTGTCGCAGGTCTGCGTGGCGACGTAACCCAGCCAGCGCGGCCACTGGCAGGCGTGCGCGTAGAGCTCCCGCACGGTCCACGGTTCCAGCCGGGTCGGGGCCTCCCACTGCTCGGCGGTCAGCCTTTCCCGTACGAGGCCCAGACGGCCCACAGCTCACCCAGCGTCTCGACGGCCGTCATGCGCGCACCCCCGCCCGGGCGTCTCGGCCGTCGTCGGGCCCCCGCCGCACCCCGGCCCGGGCGTGTCGGTTGTCCTGCCCGTGCCGTGGGCCGCCCGGCGTCATGCGCGCACCCCCGCCACCGCGATCAGGCCGTCGGCGAACGTGCGCCGCCAGTTCACGTAGTCGTGGCCGCCCGAGTATTCGGCATAGGTCACCGAGTAGCCCCGCTTGCGCAGCGCATCGCGCATGGCCCGGTTCATGTCGATCTGCGACGGCGCCCCGCCGGGCGCCGGGAACGTCTCGAAGATCCCCACGTCCAGGTAGAACCGTACGTCGGCGAGCGGCCGCCGGGCCACCTCGCGGATCAGCTGCCCGGGCGCCTCGCCGGGCCACCAGAAGCTGCCCGATTGCGAGATGACCGCGCCGAAGTTGCCGGGGGCGGTCAGCGCGATGTGCGCCGCGGTCAGGCCGCCCCGGGAGGCGCCGGTGATCATGTTGGCCCGCGCGTCGAGCCCGGCCTCGAGGGTCGTGCGGGCCCACGGGAGCAGTTCGCCGGTCACGAAGCCGGGCATCGCCCCGGCCGGGGACAACTCGTCGTCACGGTCGGCGGCGTGGCTGCTGACGAACAACGCGACCAGCGGCGGGATCTCGCCCGCGGCGATCAGGTTGTCCAGGACGGCCGGCACGTGCTGCACCTCGCGGGCAACCCAGCCGTCAAACACGACCAGCACCGGCAGCCCGGCCGCCGGCGTGCCGGCCGGTTGGTAGACGACCACCTCGCGGCCGAACGGAGCCCTGGTCAACTCGCCCGGGGACACACCCGGGCGCGGGGCCAGCCACGGCTCGGGCGGGGCGTCCGGCAGGGTCAGCGCGGACACCCAGACGTCGTGGTCGCCGGGGTCGCCCGGGTCGGCCGGGAAGCGCAGGCGCGCGGGGTTGTGCGCGTCGAGGTGGGCCGGGCCCCGGCCGGAGGCGTCGCGCGGCAGGGTTTCGACGCCGTCGTGCACCAGGCAGTAGGCCGTGCTCAGGTCGGACGGCAGCACCCGGGTCGCATACCACAGATCGTTGCCGCGCATCCTTTCCAGCGGCACGTCGAGCCCCCACCACACGCGCGTGCTGCGGGCCGAGCCCCGCCACAGGAACGTCACCAGTTGCGAGTCGTCGCGCCATGGCTCGACCAGGGGCGTGCCGTTGGCGGTGACGCGCTGCCACCACTCGTGCAGCGCGGCCGGGTCGTCGAGCAGCGCGGACATCTGCGGACTCTGCACGGCAACACTCCCGGGAGCGGCGGAGGGTGAGCGATCCGCCACCGAGAGTCCCAAGTGGATCTTGCTTAGTCAAGACGAGAGCCTATTTCGCGTACGCCGACACCCCCGTCAACAGGGCGTTGAGCCCCTTCTTGGCGTCCGCGAAGAGCATCGCCGTGCGCGGGTCGGAGTAGAGCTCGTTGTCGATCCCCGCGTACCCGTGGCCGAGCGACCGCTTGATCACGATGACGCTGCGGGCCAGGTCGACGTCGAGGATCGGCATGCCCGACACCGGGTTGCCGGCCCGCCGCGCCGCCGGGTTGGTCACGTCGTTGGCCCCGATCACCAGCGCCACGTCCGTGCGGGGGAAGGCGGGATTGCTCTCCTCCAGGTCCTGCAGCTGCTCGTAGGGGGCGTTGGCCTCGGCCAGCAGCACGTTCATGTGCCCGGGCATGCGGCCGGCGACCGGGTGGATCGCGTACGACACCTCCACCCCGTGCGCGGTCAGCGCCTCGGCCAGCGCCACCACCTCGTGCTGGGCCTGCGCGGCGGCCAGCCCGTAACCGGGCACGATGACGACCCGGCCCGCGTACGCCAGCTGGATCGCCGCGTCGTCCGCCGTGATCTCGCGGACGGCCGCCGCCGGAGAGCCCGCCTCGACCGCGACGGCGTCGCCGGTGCCGTAGCCGCCCGCCATGATCGCGCTGATCGGCCGGTTCATCGCGTCGGCCATCAGCTTGGTCAGGATCGCCCCGGCCGCCCCGACCAGCGCCCCCGCGATGATCAGCGGGGTGCTCCCGAGCACGAACCCGGCCATCGCCACCGCCGTGCCCGTGCAGGCGTTGAGCAGCGAGATGACCACCGGCATGTCGGCCCCGCCGATCGGCAGCGTCAGCAGCACGCCCGCGATCAGGGCCACCACGGCCGCCCCGAGCAGCGCCGCCTGACCGCCGCCGAACCCGACCACCAGCACCGCCAGGACGGCCGCGACCAGCCCGAGGCCGATCCACGCGAACCGCCCGTACGGCACCACGACCGGGCGGCCCGGCACCCGCCCGGCCAGCTTGCCCGAGGCGATCAGCGACCCGCTGAACGTGAGCGCGCCGATCAGCACGTCGAGCACGCCGGTGACCTCGGCCTGCGTCGAGGCCGGGCGCTCGCCCAGCGCGATCAGGGCCGCCGCGCCCCCACCGACCGCGTTGAACAGGCTGACCAGCTGCGGCATGGCTGTCATGCGGACCACCCGCGCGGCCACCAGCCCCGCCGCCGCGCCACCGGCCGTGCCCAGGCCCAGCGCCCAGGCCGCGTACGCGTTGATCTGCCGGCCCTCGATCAGCACGGCCAGGGTGACCAGGACGGCCACGCCCATGCCGGCCGCCGAGACCTGGTTGCCGCGCCGGGCCGTCGAGGGCGCGTTCATCAGGTGCAGCCCGATCACGAAGGCCGTGGCGCAGGCCAGATAGATCAGGTGGACGACCGTGTCGAAGGCGCTCACGACCGGCTCCGGAACATGGCGAGCATCCGGTCGGTCACCACGTAACCCCCGGCCACGTTCATCGCGGCGAAGAACGCGGCCACGGCCAGCAGCGCGTAACCCACCGGGGTGGAGATCGTGGCGGCCAGCACCATGACGCCGACCAGCACCACGCCGTGGATCGCGTTGGCCCCGGACATCAGCGGGGTGTGCAGAGTGGCCGGCACCTTGCTGATCACCTCGAAACCGACGAGCAGGCCGAGCGTGAACACCGTGAGGTCGGCCAGCAGCAGTGGGCTCATCGGATCTCCAGTTCCTTGAGGCGGGGGTGCACGACGACGCCGTCGCGGCAGATCAGGACTGCCGCGAAAACCTCGTCGTTGCTCTCACTGGGTAGACGCCCTTCGGGCAGCAAACTGCTTACGAGGGCGACGATGTTTCTCGCGTACGCCGTGGACGCCGCGACCGGCACCGTGGCCGCCAGGTTGGGTGCGCCGATCACCGTGACGCCGTGCTCGGTGACCGTACGGGTGTCGGGAGCGGAACCGGCCACGTTGCCGCCACCCAGGTCGAGCACTACCGACCCGGCCCGCATGCCCCGTAACGCGTCCTCCGACACCAGCAAAGGCGAGCGCCCGCCCGGAACCCTGGCCGTCGTGATCACCACGTCGAACCGGGGTACGGCCTGGGTCAGCGCACGCAGCTGGACCGCCGCCACGTCCTCGTCCATGGCCTGCGCATAGCCGTCCTTCCCGTTCTGCGACACCTCCAGCGACAGGACCGCAGCCCCGGTCGAGGCGATATCGGCCTGCGCCTGCACCCGTACGTCGTAACCCGTCACCAGCGCCCCGAGCCGCCGCGCGGTGGCGATGGCCTGCAGCCCGGCCACCCCCGCCCCGAGCACGAGCACCTGGGCCGGCCGCGCGGTGCCGGCCGCCGTGACCAGCATCGGGAAGAAGCCCCCATACGCCTCCGCGGCCAGCAGCGCCGCTTTGTAACCGGCCACATTGGCCTGTGAGGTCAGCGCGTCCATCGGCTGGGCCCGGCTGAGCGTGCGGGGCAGCAGGTCGAGGCTGATCGCCGTGACGCCCTGCGCGGCCAGCGCCCCGGCCAGGGCGGGATCGCCGAGGGGGTCGAGCAGCCCGATCAGCACCCGGCCCGCGGGCAGCGCGGTCACGTCCTCGGGTGGGCGCACCACCAGCAGCACGTCGCTCTCGTCGTACACCTGCGGCCGGGCCCCGATGTCGGCGCCGGCCGCGGCGTAGTCGGCGTCGTCGAACCAGGCGTGGCGGCCCGCCCCGGTCTCGACCAGAACCCGCACCCCCGTACGCCGTAGCCGGGTCACACCGTCCGGGGTCATCGCCACCCGGCGCTCGCGGCCGGCGGTCTCGCGCAGCACGCCCATTGTCGTCGTCGACATATCGAAGCCCTACCACGTCGCGCTCGGCCCGGCCACCCTGTGCCGGTAGGGTCGGTCCATGGCGGAGCGTACGGGTGACGGTGTGTGGACCCTGCAGGGCGAGACGGTCACCCTGCCGGTGGAGATCACGTCGGCCCGCATGACCTCGGCCGTGTTCACCGCTCCGCCCGCCCCGGCCCGTTCGGTCCTCGAGGGCACGCCGTTGCGCCCGTTCACGGTGTTCGGCCGGGCGATCGGCGTGCTCATGTGCGTGCACTACGACGAGTGGGCGCTCAAGTCGTACGACGAGGTCGGTGTCGGCCTGCTCGTGCGCGGTCCCGCCGGCCCGCCCGGCCTGCACTTCGTCGACCTGCCGGTGACCGGCGTGTTCACCCGCGAGGCCGGGCAGGACTTCTGGGCCCTGCCCAAGTGGCTGATGGACGCCGATCTGCGATTCTCCAAGATGGAGACCGACGTGGTCGTGCGGGACCGCGCCGACGAGGTGATGCGCGCGTCGTTCCGCCACGGCCGGTTCCGTGTGCCCTTCGACTTGCGCGCCTCGTTGCCCGCCTGGTCCTATCTGGAGCACGGGGCCCAGGCCGGCACGTTGCTGCGGGGCACCGTGCCGATGCGGCTGTCCCGCGTGCGCCTGGGCCGGGGCGCCTTCCGTGTGGGCCTGGGGCAGCACCCGATGGCCGCCCGGATGAAGGCCCTCGGGATGGGCTCCCGGCCACTGCTGACGGTCCACGCCGAGCGGATGCGGGGCCCGCTGGGCGAATTCCGCCCGGCTAGACCCTAGCCTCCTAGGACGCTTCGTCCCCGTCTCACCTGTCCCAGGCGTTCCCGATGTCGAGAACGTGGACTCGGCACGCCGCTCGTCCGTTTAGCGTGGCCTCAGGAGTATTTGTCGGAACCGTGCCGCGACCTCTCACCTCGGAGCCGCCGGTGCCGATCTGCGTCTGCGCACCTCGGGACAGGGAGACACCGGTATGGGACTTCTCGGAGCGTTCGACAACCGCTCGCTGCGCACCAAAATCGGATCGGCGGTTCTGCTGGGCACCGTCAGCGGGCTGGTCGTGGGTGGTGTCGCCATCGCGACGCTGCGCGGCCAGAACAGCGACACGGCGGCCGCGCAGCGCAAGACGATCGTGCTGGAGTCGGCGGCCGGGCAGTTCGCCAAGAACATCGAGGCGTTCAGCGGCAACAACTCGAGCCTGCGCCTGTACCCGACACTGGCCGACGGCATCCGCAAGAACATGGAGGCCAACAAGGCCGCCGTCAACACCGCGCTCGACGAGCTCGATGCGGCGTTCGCCGGTGACGCGACGGGCAGCTCGGCCGCCGCCAAGGCCCGGACGGACTGGCAGGCCTACCTCGATTTCATCGGCACCGACCTCACCAAGGCGACCCCGGCCCAGCTGGCGCAGGCCGTCGAGACGTACGAGAAGCTGTACGGAGCCCTCAACGCCGACCAGAACGCGCTGCTCGACCGGGCCCGGGCTCTGGGTGAGGAGTCGATCACCCGGTCCGAGCGGGACACCGTCGAGGCCACCTGGGTCGTGTCCGGCCTGCTGGCCGTGGGCGTGCTGACCAGCCTGCTGCTCGGGTTCCGGGTCGCGGGCGGGGTGCGCCGCTCGGTGCGCGAGGTCGGCCGGGTCGCCGAGGGGCTGGCCGAGGGCGACCTCACCCGTACGTCGGGGGTCACGGCCCAGGACGAGGTGGGCCGGATGGCCGGCGCCCTCGACCAGGCGGTCGTCCGGTTGCGGCAGGACGTCGTGACGCTGGCCGGCAACGCCAACACCCTGCACGCGGCGTCGGGGCAGCTCACCGCGGTCTCGGGCGCCGTCGACGCGGCCGCCTCGGCGGCGTCGGCGCAGGCCGGCACGGTCGCCGCCGCGGCCGACGCGGTCTCCAACAACCTGCAGGTGGTCTCGTCGGGCTCGCAGGAGATGGGTTCGGCGATCCGCGACATCAGCGTCTCCACGACCGAGGCCTCCGAGGTGGCGGTGCAGGCCGTCGAGGTCGCCTCGGCCACCAACGCCATCGTGGCGCGGCTGGGCGAGTCGTCGAGCGAGATCGCCTCGGTGGTCAAGACGATCACCGCGATCGCCGAGCAGACCAACCTGCTCGCGCTGAACGCGACGATCGAGGCCGCGCGGGCCGGCGAGTCGGGCAAGGGCTTCGCGGTCGTGGCGGGCGAGGTCAAGGACCTGGCTCAGGAGACGGCCAAGGCCACCGAGGACATCTCGCGGCGGGTGCAGACGATCCAGGGCGACACCGGCAACGCGGTGACGGCGATCGGCGAGATCTCGGCCATCATCGAGCGGATCAACGGCATCCAGATGACCATCGCCTCGGCGGTGGAGGAGCAGACGGCCACCACGCAGGAGATGAACCGGACGCTGTCGGAGGCGGCGGCCGGCGCGGGCGACATCGCGGCCACGATCGGCGGCGTCTCGGAGGCCACCCAGCGCACGACGGCCTCGGTCGGGGAGACCCGGCACGCGGCCGACGACCTGGCCACCACGGCCGGCCAGCTGCAGGCCCTGGTCTCCCGCTTCCGTTATTGAAACCGGCGGCCGGGCCCTCAGTGCTCGAAGGCGTGGGCCATCTCGGCCTGCTCCTCGAGCACTTCGCCGATCCGGGCCTGTACCGCGTCGAGCTGCGCGATCGTGTCGCTGGTGCTGCGGATCCCGCCCGCCACCGACTCGGCGCTCGACTGCAGCGCGGCAATCTGCTCGGAGACCTTCTTCGTGGCCTCCGCGGTCTCCCGGGCCAGTTCCTTGACCTCGCCCGCGACGACCGCGAAGCCCTTGCCGATCTCGCCGGCCCGGGCCGCCTCGATGGTGGCGTTGAGGGCGAGCAGGTTGGTCTGGTCGGCGATCGACGAGATGATCTGGATGACGTCGCCGATCGCGGCCGACGCGTCGTTGAGCGCCGACACGTCGCCGGTCATGTCGCTGGCCCGGCCGACCGCCTCGTCGGCGACCCGGCTGGCGTCGGCGGTGGCGGTGCGCAGACGGTCGACGGTGTCGAGCAGCGCGCGGGCGTTGCCGGCGGCGGTCTCCGCGCCGCGCACGACGTCGAGACGCTGCGACACGAGCTGCTGCACGTTGCGCAGCGCGTCCATCCGTGACTCCGACAGCTCCACGTACTCGGTGGTGAAGAAGTCCATCGTGCCGATGATGCGGTCGCCGCTGAGGATGGGGAAGCAGACACCGGAGCGGACGCCCGCGCGCTGGGCCGCGGGGGCCCGCACGCAGTCGGTGAGCTGGCCGATGTCGCGCACGAAGACCAGGTCGCGGGCCCGCCAGGCCCGCCCGGACAGGCCGACGCCCTCGGCGAAGGTCGCGGCCAGGGTCACCTTCTTGAACTCGTCGCCCGCGTTGCCGGACTCGACGGCGAACTTGAGCACGTTCTCGTGGTCGTCGATCTGCCAGTACGACCCGTACGCCCAGTGGAACGCGGTGCGGACGGCGTCGAGCGCGGCCCGCAGCGCGACGTTGGAGTCGTTGGTGTGCCCGAGGGCGGCCACCACGTTGGTCACGGCGAGCCGGTCGTCGGCCACCTGCTGGGTGTAGAACCGGGTCAGGGCGGCCACGCGGGCCTGCTCGGCCACCCGGGCGATGGCGCCCCACTTGCTGATCAGGGCGGCGTCCGGCGCGATCTCGTACGAGGTGTAGTACTCCATCACCGCGCTCACCCGGTGAGCGGTCATGATGGGCACGGCGACGCCGCCCTTGGCTCCGGCCCGCACGGCGGCGGCCAGTCGCTGGTCGCTCCCGGCGGCGGCCGCGTTCGAGAAGACCGCGTGGCCGCCGCGGATCGCCTGCTGCACGAGGGCGGCCTGGCCGGTGCTGCCGAGCGCGCCGGTCATCGGGCCGACCTCGTACTCGAGCCGGGGCTGACCGTTCTCAACGATCCAGATGGCTACGTAATCCAGGTCGTTGAACTCCTGGTTGGTTGAGGCGTAGATGCGCCAGCTGCTCGCCTCGTCGGTCACGCCCTCGAGGTTGTTGACCAGCTCTTCGAGCGCCTCGACGTCACGCGGCGGTGTGCGCTGCACCGCGGGCTCGGCTTCGACCCGCCTTCCGAACAGACCCATGATGTCAGGCTACGGTCGGGAATGCGGTCTTTATGCCCGTATCGCGAAACCCCGGCCCCGGCCCACGTTGCATCGGCGGCAGCCAATACGGTGCGTGCCCTGGGTATTCGTGACCTCTTCTCGTCGCCACCGGACGAAATCGGGACCCGGCCCCGGCTGCCACCTGCTTGCGGGACGGACCCGGGACGTCAGGCCGTGAGCTCGGCCAGGGCGTCGGCGAACACCGCGTGGTGGCGTTCCACGTCGGCCGCGGTCGTCTGGGGCGCCATCAACGCCATGTTGTGGAACGGGGTGAGCAGCACGCCCCGGTTGGCCAGGTAGGTGTGCAGGAAATCCTCGAGCTCGGCGTCCGCGGCGGCGGCCGACTCGGTGCCGGTGCGCGGGGCGGGGTCGGCGAACCGGTATTCCACGCGCGCGCCGAGCTGACTGACCGACCACGGCAACCCGTACGTCGCAATGATCTTGCGGAGGCCGGTGGCGAACCCGGTGGCCGTGGCGATCATGTGCTCGAACGCCGGCTCGGTGAGCACCTGCTCCAGGCAGGCCCGGGCGGCCGCCGTCGACACCGGGTTGCCGGCCAGGGTGCCGCCGACGCCGCCCATGTCGACCAGGTCGAGATCGGTGCGGGCGAGCAGCGTCGCGGCCAGGGCCTCACTGAGCCCGTAGGCCCCGATCGGGATGCCGCCCGCGATCGCCTTGCCGATGGTGAGCACGTCGGGCTCGAGGCCCCAGGCCGCGGTGGCGCCGCCCGGCCCGGCCGAGAACGTGTGCGTCTCGTCATTGATCAGGTAGGTGCCGTACGCCCTGGTCAGCTCGCGGACACCGGCCAGATAACCCGGCTCGGGCAGCACGATGCCGATGTTGGTCAGGGCCGGCTCCATCAGCACGGCGGCGACGTCGCCGTGGGCCAGTTCGCGCTCCAGGCCCACCAGGTCGTTGAACTCGGCGACCCGGCTGGTCACGGTGACGTCGGTGGGCGCGCCGACGTTGCCCTCGCGGCTCTGCCCCCGCCCGTCGGGGCCCACGACGATCAGCGACTCGTCGACCGAGCCGTGGTAGCAGTAGCTGTTGACCAAGATCTTCGGTCGTCCGGTGACCGCGCGCAGCAGCCGGATGGCCCACCGGTTGGCGTCCGTGGCGGTCAGGGCGAAGCTCCAGTACGGCAGGCCGAAACGCCGGGCCAGTTCGGCGCCGACGGCCGCCGCGTCCTCGGTCGGCAGCATGGTGGTGGCGCCGCCGAGGTCGTTCAGGCGCCGGGTGACCGCCTGCACGACCGGCGCGGGGGAGTGCCCGGCCATGGCGCCGGTGTCGCCCAGGCAGAAGTCCAGATACTCGTGGCCGTCGACGTCGGTGATCCGGTTGCCGCGGGCGGTCTCGAACGTGATCGGGAAGCCCGCGGCCGTCTTGTTCATCCAGGTCATCGGCACGCGGCCGAACAAGTGATCGGCACGCTGGTGGGCGGCCGCCGAGCGGGGCCGCCGCTCGGCGAAGGTGGCTCGTTCGCGGGCGGCCAGGGTGGCGAGGCGGGCGCGATCAACTCCGGAATCCGTCGGCATGGCGCGACGCTACCAACAAATCCTTCCCGTACGGGAGACCCCGCCACCGAATCCGCAGATGTTCACGACGCCGGAGTCTGCTCGCCGAACGCCGCGAAGAACTTGTCGCGGAAGTCGCTCATCGGCCACACGGGGGTCTCCGGCTTCGGGCGCAGGCCCTCGGCCCAGCCCCAGCTCGTGACCCGGTCGAGCACCCCGGGGTCCTTGGCCACGATCGTGACCGGCACGTCGTGGCTGGCCCCGGCGCCGGCCGCGATGGGGGACGGCTGGTGGTCGCCCGCGAACACCATCACCAGGTTGTCGTCGCCGTACAGCTTGATCCAGTTGATCAGCGCGGTCAGCGAGTAGACGATCGACTTGCCGTACTCGGCGCGTACCTTCTTCGGTTCGGCCCACAGCGCCTTGGGCTTCTGCCCGGCGGCCTCCATCGTCGTGTAGATCGAGCCGTCGCCGACCTGGTTCCAGTCGGGCAGGTAGTCGGGGATCGGCGCCCACGGGGTGTGGCTGGAGACCAGCGGCATCTCGACCATCAGCGGGCCCCGGCCGGTCTTCTTGTACTCGATGTCGTTGAAGTGCTTCAGCGTGTACTGGTCGGGCATCGGCGACCAGCTGAACTTGGGGCCCTGGTAGCCGAGGTTGCGCGAGTCCCACACCTGGTCGTAGCCGTAGAAGTTGCCCTCGGGCCAGGCCCGGGTGGCGCCCGGCATGATGCTGACCGTGCGGTACGTCTTGTTCTTGAACGCCCGGGTCAGGGTGAGCCGGTCGCTGGAGACGAGATTGCGGTAACGCTGCTCGTTGTTGATCCACAGACCGGACTCGAAGGTGGCGTGGGCCAGCCAGCTGCCGCCGCCGAAGGTGGGCGAGGTCAGCCAGCCGCTGCGGGCGGCGAATCCGGCCTTGCTCAGCTCGGCCGCGCCGCCGTCGAGCACCGGGCGGGTCACCGGCGAGAGCGCGACCCCCTCGACGGCGCTGCGCCCGTAGCTCTCGACGAACGTGAAGATCACATCTTTGCCCTCGAGCCCGGTCAGCATCCGGGCCGGCGGGACTGTCTTGAACGCGTCCTGCTGCACCTCCTGCCGGAACTCGGCGCCGTCACGCAGCCCGGCGCGGGCCTGGTGGGCGCGGTCCCACGCGTACGTCGCGGTGCTGCGCGCGGCCACCGGCACGGCCCCGGTGATCGAGACGCCCAGCGCGAAGGTGAGCCCCCAGGCCACGGCCAGGCCGCCCGCGGTGATCGCCGACCGCCTCTTGTGGCGGGCCACCAGATCGCCCACGCGCAGCACGGACCAGCTGGTCAGCGCGAGAATGGCCAGGACCAGCAGGAGGACCGCGACGACGGCGGCGATCGAGGCCGGCCGCCCGTACGAGTCGGCTGCGAAGCTGAACGCGTCGTCGAACAGCACCCAGTCCAGCACGGGGTCGAACGGGCGGTTCAGTTCCTCGAAGAAGCCCATGTCGAGGCACTTCTCGATGACCAGCAACCCGACGAGCGAACCGGCGACGACGGCGAAGATCTTGCGCGCGCGCCCGGGCAGGACAGCCAGCACACCGAGGATCACCGCGCCCTCGACGGGGATCCGCAGGAAGCCGATCGGGGTCAGGCGGGACAGCACGTTCGGGAAGATCAGCGCCGCGAAGAGCAGGACCGCCGCCGTGATCGTCAGCGCGAGCTGGATCTTCGGCCGCTGGAGCAGCTTCCTCACGCGGGCGCGGCGGGTCTCGACGACTGGCGGGTCGTCCGTGGTCTCTGGCACGCCATGGGGAACGGATGGACCGGCCTTGTCGGTTCAGTGACACGCAAAAGTCACTTCGACCCGGTACCAAAGACTCTATTGGCCGTTCCGGGGTAGGCCATAGCTTCGATGCCAGCAACCGGACGTCTGAAGGGACGAGCGAGTGACTACGGCTGTCTCCGATCTGCTTCCCACGCTTGACGAGGCCGACCTCAACCGGGTCGATGCCTGGTGGCGGGCCGCCAACTATCTGACCATCGGCCAGATCTACCTGCAGGCGAACCCGTTGCTCCGCGAGGCGCTCAAGGCCGAGCACATCAAGCCGCGGTTGCTCGGTCACTGGGGCACCAGCCCCGGCCTGTCCTTCGTCTACGCCCACGTGTCCCGGCTGATCCGCCACACCGGGCAGGACACCATCTATCTGACCGGTCCCGGTCACGGCGGTCCCGCGCTGGTCGCCGCCGGCTATCTCGAAGGCACGTACACCGAGGTCTATCCCGAGGTCACGCGCGACGAGTCCGGCCTGCGCAAGCTGTTCCGCCAGTTCTCCAGCCCCGGCGGCATCCCCAGCCACGTCTCGGTGACCACCCCCGGCTCGATCCACGAGGGCGGCGAACTGGGCTACGTGCTGGTCCACGCGTTCGGCGCGGTCCTCGACAACCCCGGCCTGCTGGCGATCGCGGTGGTCGGCGACGGCGAGGCCGAGACGGGGCCGCTGGAGGGCTCGTGGAAGGGCGTCTCCTTCCTCAACCCGGTGCACGACGGCGCTGTCCTGCCGATCCTGCATCTCAACGGCGCGAAGATCTCCGGTCCCACCGTGCTCGGCCGCAAGGACCCGGCCGAAGTCCGCGAGCTGCTCTCCGGCCACGGCTACGAGGTGATCGAGGTCGAGGGCGACGACGTGCCCGGCATGCACCACCGGTTCGCGGCCGCCCTGGCCGAGGCGTGGGGACGCATCCGGACGATCCAGGAGTCGGCCCGCGCGGGCGAGTGGGACGGCACACGCCCGACGTGGCCACTGATCGTGCTGCGCACCCCGAAGGGCTGGACGGGCCCGGCCGACGTCGACGGTGTGCAGGTCACCGGCACCTACCGTGCGCACCAGGTGCCGCTGGCCGGCGTGCGCGACAACCCCGAGCACCTGGCGCTGCTGGAGCGCTGGCTCAAGTCGTACCGGCCGGAGGAACTCTTCGACGCCGACGGCGCGCCGGTGGCCCTGCTGGGCGAGCAGAACCCGTCGGGTGAGCTGCGGATGAGCGCCAACCCGCACGCCAACGGCGGCGTGCTGACCCGCGAGCTCGACCTGCCCGACTTCCGCGACTACGCGATCGAGGTGAAGTCGCCGGCCACCCTGCGGGCCGAGTCGACCCGCAAGCTGGGCGAGTTCATGCGCGACATCTACCGCGACAACCCGGACCGGTTCCGGCTGTTCTCGCCCGACGAGACCAACAGCAATCGGCTCGGCGCGGTCTTCGAGGTGTCCGACCGCGCCTTCATGGAGAAGGTCTACCCCGGCGACGACGCGCTCGGGCCGGAGGGCCGGGTCATGGAGGTGCTGAGCGAGCACAACTGCCACGGCTGGCTCGAGGGCTACACGCTGACCGGCCGGCACGGGCTGTTCGCCACGTACGAGGCGTTCGCCATGGTCAGCGCCTCCCAGACGATCCAGCACGGCAAATGGCTGGAGGAGGCCGACCACCTGCCGTGGCGGGCCAAGGTGCCCAGCCTCAACGTGCTGCTCACCTCGACGGCGTGGCGCAACGACCACAACGGCTTCAGCCACCAGGGCCCCGGCCTCATCCAGAACGTGCTGACCCAGCGCGGCACGGTGAGCCGGGTCTATCTGCCGCCGGACGCGAACTGCCTGCTCTCGGTGGCCGACCACTGCTTCCGGTCGAAGTCCTACATCAACCTCATCGTCATCGACAAGCAGCCGCAGCTGCAGTGGCTGACCATGGACGAGGCCCTCGAGCACTGCGCCCGCGGCGCCGGCATCTGGAACTGGGCCGGCACCGACGACGGCGCCTCCGACCCCGACATCATCCTGGCCTGCGCGGGCGACGTGGTGACGATGGAGACCGTCGCGGCGGCGCAGATCCTCAAGGAGAAACTGCCCGGCATGCGGGTGCGGGTCGTCAACGTCGTCGACCTGATGACGCTCGTCCGGCCCAAGGACCACCCGCACGGCATGAGCGAGACCTTGTTCACCGAGCTGTTCACCGACACGGTCGACGTGGTGTTCTCGTTCCACGGCTATCCGGGGGCGATCCACCAGCTGGTGCACGGCCGGCCCGACGCCGACCGGTTCCGGGTGCGCGGCTTCATCGAGCAGGGCACCACGACCACCCCGTTCGACATGACGGTCCGCAACAAGGCCTCGCGCTACCACCTGGTGATGGACGCCATCAACAACGCCCGCCGGCTGCCGCAGGGCGCGACCGAGCTCAAGGAGTGGTGCCAGGCCCAGCTGGCCCGGCACGAGCAATACGTGGTGGAGCACCTGGAGGACATGCCCGAGGTTCAGGACTGGTCGCTGGGGGACTGGGCCACCTCATAGATAGGGTCGGCCGGTGCTGATTCGCGACGCCGGCGCCGGCGACCTGCCCTTCCTCGAAGAGATCACCCTGGAGGCGTACAACTGGTCGGGGCCGCGCTTCACCCTCGCGTGGGTGCGCTCCGACCAGATGGCCCAGCGCTATCTCGCCGGTTTCCCGCAGACCGGCGACCTGGGCCTGATCGCGGCCGTCGACGGGCGCGACGTCGGCGCGGTCTGGGCCCGCGCGCTGCCCGCCGGACGTGCGGGCTACGGCTTCGTGGCGCCCGGCATCCCCGAGCTCACGGCCGGGGTGCGGCCCGAGGCGCGCGGCCGGGGCATCGGCTCCGCGCTGCTCGACGCGCTGATCGCCCGGGCCCGGCAGCGGTCGCTGCCCGGCCTGAGCCTGAGCGTCGAGGACGGCAACGCGGCCCGCCGCATCTACGAGAGGGCCGGTTTCGAGGTGGTCGGCCGCGAGGGCAACTCCGACACGATGCTGCTGCGCCTGTAACAGGCTCAGCTCATGGAGGTGTCTTCGAGCAGGATGCCGTCGAGGTGAGCCACCTGCAGCACCATGCGCACCATGGGCGTGGGCTCGCGCAGCATGAACGTGGCGCCCCGGGCCGCGGCCGCCTTGCGCGTGGCCACCAGCACCCCGATGCCGCTGGAATCGAGGAAGGACACCGCCCGCATGTCGACGTCGATGTGCTTGGCGTCGCCGCTGTCCACGATGGTCCGCAACACGTTGCGCAGCACGTCGACGGTTTCGAGGCTGATGTCGCCCTCGGGCGCGACCGTGATCCGGTCGCCGTGGCGTTCGAGCCGGTACTCCAACGACATGCTCACTCCGGTCGCTCGGCGGATTTTCTGACGGCGGCCCGATACCCCGCCGGGACGCGGCTAAACGTGAGTGCGAAACTCACTCATCGCCGCCGGCAGTGCGAAGTCGGGATCTGCCACCGGCCGCCCGTAGTGGTAGCCCTGCAGGAGCCGGTAGCCCACCTTATACAGAGCCTCGGCCTGCTCCGCGGTCTCCACCCCCTCGGCTACCGCGGCCAGCCCCAACCCTGAACTGACCTGGTACAACGCCTCGGCGATGACGGCGTGACGGCCCGCCGCCGTGACATTGTCCACGAACGACTTGTCCACCTTGAGGATGTCCACGGGCACGGTCTGCAACAGGCCGAGCGACGAATGCCCGGTCCCGAAGTCGTCCAGCGCGATCCGCACCCCGAGCGCGCGCAGCTCGTGCAGCGCGACGACCGCCTGCCCGCCCTCGAACACCGCGGTCTCGGTCACCTCGACGGCCAGGCAGGACGCGGGCAGCCCGCTGTCGGCCAGTGCGGCCGCCACCGTCGCGGCGAAATGCGGCCGGGCCAGCTGCCGGGCCGACACGTTCACACTGACCCGGTCCGGTGCCAGCTCGCCCAGCGTCGCGCGCCAGTCGGCGAGCTGCCGGCAGGCCGTCCGCAGAATCCACTCGCCCAGCTCGACGATCAAGCCGTTGCGCTCCGCGACCGGGATGAACGCGGCCGGGCTGACCAGACCCCGTACGGGGTGCTCCCACCGCACGAGGGCCTCCACCGCGGCCACCCGCGCCGCCGGCAGCTCGACGATGGGCTGGTAGACGACCCGGAACTGGTCGTTGTCGAGCGCGGCCCGGATCTCCGCGCCCAGCCGCACGAACTCGCCCGCACGTTCGTCCAACGCCGGCGACCACCGCCGAACGGGCTCACCGGTCTGCTTGGCCGCGTACATGGCCGACTCGGCCTGCCGCATCACCTCGACCGCGGAAACACCCGTCCCGCCGGCCAGGCCGATCGCCACCCCGATGTACAGCTCGTGCCCGCCGGCCACCACGGGAGCGCTCAGCGTGACCGTCAGCGACGCGGCAAGCGCGCGGGCCGCGTCGGCGTCGGCGTCGGCCAGCAGCACGGCGAACTCGTCCCCGCCGATCCGCGCGACGACCGACGACTCCGGCGCCACCGCGCGCACCCGCTCCGCCAGCAGCCCGAGCACCCGGTCGCCGATCGGGCGGCCCAGCTCGTCGTTGACGTTCTTGAAGCCGTTCAACCCGAGCAGCAACATCTGCGGGCGGCCCGCGTCGAGCGCGTCGCCCAATTCGACCTCGAACCGGCGACGGCTGGCCAGCCCGGTGAGCGCGTCGCTCATCGCGGCCCGGGTCAGCTCGGCCGACTGGCGGCGCACCTCGAACACGAAACCAGCCATCCGCGCGATCACCAGCAGGATCAGCGCGGTGGCCCCGATCGCGACCGAGAGCCGCCCGACCGGGTCGGTGCCGATGTGCGGCACGACCAGCAGGGCCGGCGCGAGCAACGAGCAGGAGCCGAACAGCAGCAGACGGCCCCGGCCGACCCGGGCCGACACCCGGCCCGAAGCGGGCGGCGCGGCCATCGACGGGTGCAGCGCGGCGGCGCCCCAGACCACGTACGAGAGCAAGAAGATCGGGTCGGTGGGGTGGGTGCTCGCGTCCGAATAGAGCGGGATGACCGAGAAGGCGGTGTCCCCGGCGAGCTGCAGCGTCGTGCCCAGCACGAGCAGGTGGACGCTCAGGGTGCGCGCCCCGCCGCTGGTGAACAACCGGGCCAGCAAGGCCAGCAGCAGCACGTCGGCCACCGGGTAGGCGATCGTCACGACATGCTCGACGAACGTCTGGCCCGAGTCGGCGGCCACCGGATGCAACACGAAGATCCAGAAGACCAGCGCCAGGCTCGTCGCCACGATCGCGGAGTCGATCAGGTCGCCCAGCGAGCTGCTGCGCTGGCGCACCAGCAGCAACAGGCCCACCACGAACATCGGGTACGAGCTCAGATAGAAGGCGTCGGCCAGCGACGGGTAGGGCGAGAGGTGCAGGACGTTCTCGTAGATCTCCCACGTGATGTCGCCGAGCACGAAGGTGACCTGACCGGCCGCGAACCACCGCCACATCGCCGGCCGGTCCGGGCGGCGCAGGCGCAGACCGACCAGGATCGCCACCACTGTCATGGCGCCGATGACGTCGTACACCAGATTCGCGGTTGTGCTGCTGGCCGGCAGCACATAGTGACCGGCGGTCGCGGCCACGCCGGCCGCGAGCCACCAGATCCAAAGCCGTCCGTGCCGCACGTCCGGTCATCGGGAAGCGCCGCGCCCGACCTGAGAGGCTGTCGCCGACCTCACAGGCGCGCTCAGTACCGGTCCGGCACCCGCAGTCTCGACCCCACCCCGACCCGTGCTGCCCGCCCTCACGAACCCCGCACATCCGGAGTATCACGAAACACCGGTTGTCCCGTTCGCCGGAGCACATCACGCCACCGCCCATGCAGCCAGCCCGGCCAACTACGCCGCACACTCCCACCGTTCGGCCGCGCACCACACCACCGCCCCTGAACGCCGCACGGCGCGCCCCACGGCCAAGCGCACCGCCCCGCCGCCGCGTGGCCGAGCGCACGGCCCAGCTGGGCTGTCCGGTCGCCGTGTGGCTGAGCGCGGCGACCAGCTGGGCTGTCCGGTTGCCGTGTGGCTGAGCGCGGCGGTCAGATGGCTGGTACGCCGCGGCGTGGCCGAGTGCACCGCCCAGCCGGGCTGCCCTGTCGCCGTCGCTGAGCGCACCGTCGCCTGGGCCCGCAGCGCCAAGACGTGGCCCAGCGAAAGGCTCGGCTCCACCACCGCTCCGCGGCTGTGACACCCGGCCCTCGCACACGTCTTCAGCGCCGCTCACCTGGGCCGCCCTCCCGCTGGATGGCCGAGCACATCGCCTGCCCGGGTCGCCCTGCCGCGGGGCGGGCGAGGACACCGCCCCTACTTGGTGCCCTCCGCTGCGCAGACGGGCGCACCGCTCAGCCGCCGCCGTCAGTCAGCCGGGCGGACCGTGTGGCCGGGCGGACCGTGCGGCCGGGCGGACCGCGCGAACGGGCGCACCGCTCAGCCGCCGCCATCAGTCAGCCGGGGAGACCGTGTGGCCGGGCGGACTGTGGCGGGCCGGCGGACCGTGGCGGGCCGGCGGATCGTGTCGGGCGAGCAGGCCGTCCTGCGCGGTCAGGCGGTGAAGGTGACCTCCTTCGTGAGGGCTGTGCCGGCGGTGCGGCCAGGGGCGGACTGGTAGCTCCAGTACAGGTTGGTGTGGGCGATCACCTGGGCCGGCGGGGGAGCGCCGTAGGAGGTGAGGTCTTCGGTGGTGTGGGCGTCGCTGACCAGGAGCGTGTCGTAGCCGCGGGTGAAGGCGCCGTGCAGGGTGGAGCGGATGCAGGCGTCGGTCTGGGCGCCGGTGACGACCAGGCGGCCTACGCCCCGGGCGGCCAGCAGAGCCTCGAGTTCGGTGGCCTCGAAGCAGTCGCCCCACTGTTTCTCGAGCACCGTGTCGCCCGGAGCCACCGGTAGAGACGGCTCCAACTGCCAGCTCTCCGAGCCGTGGACCAGGTTGTCGTCGGTCTGCTGGACCCAGATGACCGGGACGTCCTCGGCATGGGCGCGGTCGGCCAGCGTGGCGATGTTGGCCAGCACGGCGTCACGGTCGTGGCCGGCCGCGACGACGCCGGTCTGCACGTCGACGACCAGCAGGGCGGTGCCGGGACGGTCCTTCAGGGTGGTCATGGATCCTCCTTCAACGGATGCGAGGACGACCCTAGACCGACCCTGCGACAAAAACGCTGAACCGTCCCGCGCCGGCTGGCGTGTGAACAGGGCCAGGGCCGTAGGACCGAGCAGGGGCGATGAGCATCGATGCGTGATCGTGTTGAACCCGGTGGACACGCCGCCCGTACCCCACGGCATGTGGGATGACGGGCGGTTACTGGCAGCGCTCGCCGCGCTGCCGGCCGAGGCCTTCATCGAGGGCCCGGCCGACGACGACGATCTGCGCTGGCGGCGCACGGCGCGGCGGCTGCGCCGTGAGCTCGGCGCCGAGCCGGCCTACCCCACGCTGCCACCGGGCCATGTCGCCCCGGTCCTTCAGCTGCGGCCCCACCCGGTCGACTGACACGGTCGGCCGTCCCCTTCGAGACAGGGCGGTGACCGGATGAGTTCGGAGCGGCTGGCGGCGGTCGGCGACCTGCGTGACCGGGCCCGCAGCGAGGATCGGGAGACCGCCGTGGCGGCCCGGGCCGCGCTCGTCGCCATGATGGCCGACGACGACTTCGAGGTGTCCGCGGCTGCGGGCGCGGCGCTGGCTGAGACGTCGGTCTCGCTGGTGCCGCCGCGGATCGACTTCGGGCCGGTCGCGCCGGGCACACCGCGACTGTCCGCTGCCGTCCGGATCGAGGGGGCGCCGGTGGCGCTGGCCTCGGAGATCAAAGTGACCGGGGGCGGCCTGCGGGCCCGCATCGCCGGCGATCACCTGCAGGTGCAATGGCAGCCGGGCGACGGTCCGCTGGCCGGCATGGTCTCGTTGGACGGCCCGGCGGGCGCGGCCGACCTGCCGGTCACGGGTCACATCGCGGCGGCGCAGATCGGGTTCGAGCCGCCGGAGCTTGCCGCCGTACGGGGGAACTCGCCGAGCGAAGCCGGCCCCGCGGTCACCTTCGTGAATCGTGAGCCGGTTTTCCTGCCGCCGACCGACCCGCGGCAGGGGTCGCGCCGGCGGGTGAAGGGCCTGATCATCGCCGGGGCGACCGCGGTGGTTCTGCTCGTGGGCACGGGCCTGGCGGCCGCGGTCACGCTGCAGGACGATCAGGCCCCGGCCGCCCAGCAACAGGAACGGCCAGCCGGCGCCGGCAACGAGCAGCCGGGCGGCACCAGCGAGCAGCCGGGCGGCACCAACGAGCAGCCGGGTGACAAGGAAGAGCAGACCCGGCCCAGCGTGGACAAGCCGACGGTAGTGGGCACCATCGAAGTCGGCGACGAGCCCGAGGGCGTGGCCGTCTCGCCGGACAGCAAGACCGTCTATGTGGCCAACCAGAACTCCCGCATCCTCTCCGTCGCCGACCTCCGATCGGGCCGGGTCACGAGCGTCACCCTGCGCAACACCCCGCGTTTCGTCGCCGTCTCACAGGACGGCACGCGCGTCTTCGTGTCGATGTACGAGGACGACCTCAGCGGCAGCGGCGTGGCGGTCGTGGACGCCCAGAAGCTGACCGTCTTGCGCACCCTGAAGACCGGCGTCCAGCCGTACGCGCTGGCCGCGGCCCCCGACGGCCGTCTGTGGGTGCCCATCCACGGTGGCCGTAACGTCGAGATCTACCGCGACGAGCAGCTCACCGGTCGCGTCTTCGTGCCCGAGAACCCGCACGCCGTCTCGTTCGACCAGGACGGCCGGCGCGTCTTCACACCCGACCACGAGTCGAGCACGGTGTCGGCCATCGACACCCGCACCGACCGCCGGCTGAAGTCGATCCCGGTCAGCGCCGCGCCGCACAGCCTGGCCGTCTCGCCCGACGGCCGGACGGCGGTGGTCGCCTGCTTCCAAGCCGACGCCGTCGACCTCATCGACACCGAGACGCTGGAACGCCGCGGCCCCTTCCGGGTGGGCGACAAGCCGCAGGCCGCGGCGTTCGCCGTCGACTCCGGCCACGCGTACGCCGTCAACGAGGGCAGCAACTCGGTCTCCGTCGTCGACCCGCGCACGGGACGGGTCACGGCCACTGTCCCGGTCGGCAAGAGCCCGCGCACGATGGCGGTCGCGCCCGACGGCCGGTTCGCGTACGTCTCGAACGGCGACGACGACACCGTCAGCGTCCTTCGCGTGGGGTAGGGGCCGGTCCAGCAGCCGGACACCTGCTTGCCTTAAACCGATAGGCAAGGTAGGAAATGGCGTGTGACCACCTTGTCCGCGCCGCCTGTCCTGTCGGCCGACCCGTCCGCCCCGCGGCGTTCCCCGCTGGCGCCCAAGGGCGGTCGTCGCCGCCGGTTCCTGCTGCGGCTGCTCGCCCTCGCCGTCCTGTACGGACTGTGGGAGCTGACCGCCCGTACGATGCAGAACCCCACGTTCATCCCGTCCCCGGGCGCCGTCTGGCATCAACTGATCCAGACCTCGACCACGCACGACGGGGTCCGGGGTTACAGCGGGAGCCTCCTGATCGAGCATCTCGGCATCTCGCTGCGCCGCATCCTGATCGGATCGGTGATCGGTGTCGCCGGCGGCCTCGTGCTGGGCGTGCTGATGGGCGTGGTGTCGTGGCTGCGCGTCGTCACGGAGCCGGTCGTCACCTTCGTACGGGCTCTGCCTCCGCTCGCGTATTTCAGCCTGTTCATCATCTGGTTCGGCATCGACGAGACCCCGAAGCTGTGGCTGCTCTCGATCGCCGCGCTGCCCCCGGTCGCCGTGGCCACCGCCGCCGCCGTGCAGGGCGCCCCCACCGGGCTGGTCGAGGCCGCCCGCGCGCTCGGAGCGGGCCGGTGGGAGGTCGTACGGGATGTGACTTTGCCGAACGCACTGCCCGAGATCTTCACCGGCGTGCGGCTCGCCGTCGGCATGGCGTACAGCTCGGTCGTCGCCGCCGAGACCATCAACGGCGTACCGGGAATCGGTGGCATGGTCCGCGACGCCCAGCGCTATTCGCAGACCGACGTCGTCGTGCTCGGACTGTTCGCCATCGGCCTTTCCGGCCTGCTCATCGACGCCCTGCTGCGGACGGCCGAAAACAGGCTGATCCCGTGGCGAGGCCGTGCATAGATAGGGAACCGCTGTGTACAAGAAAATCATCGCCGGCCTGGCCCTGTTCACGCTGGCCGCCTGCGGTAACGGCGCCGCAAGCGGGGGCGCGGACCCGGAGAAGAAAACCATCCGGCTCGCCTACCAGGCGTTCCCCAGCGGCGACCTCGTCGTCAAGAATCAGGGGCTGCTCGAGAAGGCGCTGCCCGACTACCAGATCACCTGGACGAAGTTCGACTCCGGGGCCAGCATCAACACCGCGTTCGTGGGCAGGAGCATCGACATCGCGGCCATCGGGTCCAGCCCGGTCGCGCGGGGCCTGTCCGCCCCGCTCAACATCCCGTACAAGGTGGCCTTCGTCTTGGACGTGGCGGGCGACAACGAGGCGCTCGTGGCCCGCAACGGCAGCGGCGTGACCGATGTGGCCTCGCTCAAGGGCAAGAAGGTGGGCACGCCGTTCGCCTCGACCGCCCACTACAGCCTGCTCGCCGCGCTCGACAAGGCGGGCGTGGCCGAGAAGGAAGTCACCATCGTCGACCTGGAGCCGCAGGACATCCAGGCCGCTTGGACGCGCGGGGACATCGACGCGGCGTACACGTGGCTGCCGTCGCTGGCCGAGATCAAGAAGACCGGCAAGGTGCTCATCTCCAGCCGCGAACTGGCCACCGCGGGCAAGCCGACGCTCGACCTGGGCGTGGTGACGACCGAGTTCGCCGAGGCCCACCCGGAGGCCGTCGACGCCTGGCGCAAGGTGGAGGCGCAGGCCCTCGACCTGATCGCCACCGACCCGGCGGCCGCGGCCAAGTCGATCGGCGCCGAGCTCAACCTCAGCCCGGCCGAGGCGCAGGAGCAGCTGTCCCAGGGGGTCTTCCTCAAGCCGGCCGACCTGGCCACCGACGAGTGGCTGGGCACGCCCGACAAGGTCGGCAAGCTGGCCGACAACCTGGTCAGCGCGGCCGAGTTCCTCAAGGGCCAGCAGAAGATCGACGCCGTGCCCGCCCTGGCCGACGTGCAGAAGGCCATCTACGTCGAAGGGCTGCCCGGTGTCCTCGGCTGACGCGATCAAGCTGGCCGACGTCGAGCACCGCTACGGCGACGTCACCGCGGTCGGGCCGGTCGACCTGACCGTCCCGTCCGGCGAGTTCCTCGTGCTCGTGGGGGCCTCCGGCTGTGGCAAAAGCACGCTGCTGCGCCTGATCGCGGGTTTCGAGGAGCCGACCTTCGGGACCGTACGCACCGCGGGCGCACCGCCGGTGCCGGGGCGCGGCGCCGGCCTGGTCTTCCAGCAGCCCCGCCTGTTCCCGTGGCGCAGCGTGGGCGGCAACGTCGCGCTGGCCCTGCGCTACGCCGGCCAATCAGCGTCCGCGGCCGACGTGGACTTGCTGCTCGAACGGGTCGGGCTGCACGATGTCGCGCGCCGGCGCACCTGGCAGATCAGCGGCGGCCAGCAACAGCGCGTCGCGATCGCCCGGGCGCTGGCCGTCGACAACCCGTTGCTGCTGCTCGACGAGCCGTTCGCGGCGCTCGACGCGCTCACCCGGGAGAAGTTGCAGGAGGACCTGCGGACCGTCTCGGCCACCCGCACCTGCGTCTTCGTCACCCACAGCGTCGACGAGGCGGTCTTCCTGGGCAGCCGGGTCGTGGTGCTCACGCCGCGGCCCGGGCGGATCGCCCTCGACCTGCCGATCGACCTGCCGCGCACCGGGATCACCCCCGACGAACTGCGTGGCCTGCCCGAGTTCGCCGCCCTGCGCGCCGAGGTGGGCGCGGCGGTCCGATCCCGTACGGAGGTAACCGCATGATCTTCGACCAGCTGTCGCCGCACTTCGGGGCGATCGTCCACGGCATCGACCTGACCAAGGTCTCCGACGCCGACGTGGCCGACATCCGGGCCGCCCTGGTGGAACGCAAGGTCCTGTTCTTCCGCGAGCAGACGCTGGACGACGACGGGCAGATCTCGCTGGGCCGCCGCATCGGTGAGCTCACCGCCTCGCATCCCGTGGTGGCGGGGGTCGACGCCGAGCATCCCGAGGTGTACGCCCTGGACAGCACGGACAACGGTTTCGCCGACGTCTGGCACACCGACGTCACGTTCATGCGCCGCCCCCCGCTGGGCTCGATCCTGCGCGCCGTCACCCTGCCCCCGACGGGCGGCGACACCAACTGGGCGGACGCGCAACTGGCCTACGACTCGCTGTCGCCGGCCGTGCAGGAACTGGTGTCCACGTTGACCGCGGTGCACGACGGCAACCGTGAGTTCGGCTACTACTTGGCCCAGCGCCGCAACGGCCAGGGCAACGAGTGGGACGGCGAAGTCGTGACCAAGCTCGACCCGATCGAACACCCGGTGATCCGCGTCCACCCCGAAACCGGCCGTCGCGGCATCTTCGTCAACCCCGGCTTCACGTCCCACATCGTCGGCGTGTCCGAGTTCGAGAGCCGCGCCATCCTCGACCTGCTCTACGCCCACCTGACCAAGCCCGAACACATCGTCCGCCACCGCTGGGCCCCCGGCGACGTCGCCATTTGGGACAACCGCAGCACAGCCCACTACGCCAACCGCGACTACGGCACCGAACGCCGCGTCATGCACCGCATCACTCTGCGCGGCGACGTCCCCGTCGGCGTCAACGGCTGAGCGCTTCGCCGCTTGCCTTTCAAAAGCAGATGTCGTGCCGGGGTGGTGGGTGACGGACCGTCGCTCCCGCCGGGACGCGGGCGGGGTGAGCAGGGCGCTGGCGCGCCCAAAACGCTCACCCCACCCGCGCGACGTGCGTGAGTGGTGACGCCCAAAACCCGGACGACCGGCACGCCTTCACATACGCGCACTGCCCCCGCCTGCCAACACGGGTGAGCGATAGTGCTCGCAGTTGCGCGTTCGCGCATTCTCCTGGCCCGCTCGCATCTGAGGTGGGGCTGTGAGCGGAGTGACCGATCCTGCTCGCAGTCGCTCGTTCGCTCACTCCCGGCCCGCCCAGGGACGTGACCGATGTGCTCGCAGTCGCTCGTTCGCTCACTCCGGCTCGCCCAGCGGAGTGACCGAAGTGCTCGCAGTCGCTCGTTCGCTCACCTCCGGTCTGAGGTGGGGCCGCGAGCGGAGTGACCGATGCGGAGTGACCGATCCTTCTCGCAGTCGCTCGTTCGCTCACTCCGGCCCGCGCAGTTGTGAGCATTCGTTCCCACCCGTGCGCTGAGCTGGTCGCACTCGCCGAGGAAGGCCGTCGCGATGCTCGTGTTTGCTCGTAGTTGCGCATTCGAGGGATTCCGGCCCGCGCGGTAGTGAGTGCTCGTTGTCGTCCGGGGACGCCGCTGCTGGAACAAGTGCGCAATCCTGGTCCTCGCCCGGTCTCGGGCCGCGCGCCTGTGTGCTCGTTCTGTCGTTGCGCGCGGCCGTTTGCTTGTTGAGCGATGGTGCTCGTTTGTTGCGTGTTCGCCCGCTCTCAAGTCGCGTTGTTGCGTTCGTTCGCTCTTGGGTCGCGTGGTTGTGTGCTCGCCCTGTCGCTGCGCGGGATTGAGCGATGGTGCTCGTGGTGGCGCGGGCTTGCCGCTGCGGGGTGGTGGCGCTGGGCGATGTGCCGGGGATGCATGTTGTGCGAGGACGTGAGTTCGACGTCCGAGCGTGCGGGGTGGCGGGGTGGCGGGGTGGCGGGGTGGATCGGGCGGGGTTGCGGGGGACGGCGGGAACTTGCGAGGGTTCACCCGCGTCGAAGGGGGCACCGGCGAGACGGGGGGGACGAGCGTGGGCATGAGGCGGTTGCTGGTGGCGTTGGCGGCGGCAGGACTGATGTCGGCGGGTTGCGCCCCGCCTTCGGCAGTGGTGCAAGGGCTGGATGAGCCGTCACTGCCGAGCGCGGCGGAGAACCTGCAGCGGCTGCGGGAGCGGGCCCGGGTGGTGCTGGCCAACTATGACAAGGCGATGGGCGACGCCGGCTTCGTCGTGGTCGGGCGGACGGAATCCGGCAGTGTGGGCTCCCTGGAGACCAGAAATGAGCACCTCAAGCAGGTTGTGTCGGCCCATCTGTTCACCGCGGCGGGCGAGCTGCCGGCGGCGCCGCGGCAGAGCGGTGAGGCGGTGTGGGCGAGCGGTGAGCGGTTGGCGTTGCCGCTGATCTCGGCGGCGGAGGGGCTGCGCCGGATGGCCGCCGACAACCGGTGTGCGGAGTGCGCGCCGCATCCGGTGACGGGTGCGCGGTTGAGCACGATGCGCGTGATGACGACGCGCGGCGAGGCGACCGTGCCGGCGTGGGAATACACGCTCGCGGAGACGAAGATGCGCGTGTTGCGCGCGGCTGTCGACGGTGGCACCCCGGTTCAGGTGGATCCTCCGGACGGGAACCCGGACGACATCCCGAACGGGGCCGTGGCCGAGGCGGCTCGTGCCGATGGCCTTCGGCTCACGGTGAAGTTCACCGGCTCGCGGGAGGGGGCCGGCGAGCCCTGCGGCGCGGACTACACCGCCGAGGCCGTCGAGTCCGAGCGGGCCGTCGCCGTTCTCATTCAGGAACGTCCGTACAGCGGGCCGCCACCCAGCGTTGCGGCCGGCACCACGCACGCCTGCCTGGCGATCGGTTACCTCCGCACGGCCGCGGTCACCTTGTCGGAACCGCTGGGCGGACGGGCCGTCCTCGAGGTGCAGCAAGGGCAGCCCGTCCCCGTGAAGAACTAGGTGGCGGTCACCGGTACTTCGACCACGGCGTCGAAGAGGTAGCCGAGCGTGTTGAAACGCGCGACGTCCGGCTGCACGTTTCCGCGCACATCGGTGGCGCGGGCCTGCAGTACGTGGGCACCCGCGGCCGGGCGCCAGTCGATCTCCCAGCGCTGCCAGGCGTTGTCGATCGACGGGCCGACCGGGCGGGCCCGCCGCCACCGGGTGCCGCCGTCGGTGCTGACTTCGACGTGTTTGATGCGGCCGGCGGCTGACCACGAGCGGCCGGTCAGGCGTGCGTTGCGGCCGGCCGGGAACGTCGCGCCGGGGTCGAGCTCGAACGCGCTCTTGATCGACTGGCGGTCGAACGGCTGCCCGCCGGCCGGGAACTCGGGGCCGAAGAGCCGGTAGAACTGGGTGTTCCACGGTGAGAACAGGGGCTCGTCGGAGACTTCGATGCTGCCGACCCATTTGATCGAGGAGATGCCGATCCACGAGGGCACGACCAGGCGTACGGGATGGCCGTGGTCGGCGGGCAGCGGCGAGCCGTTCATCTCGTACGCGAGCAGCACGTCGTCGAGGGCCTTGCGCACGGGCAAGGGACGCCGCACGGGGCCCAGGTCGACGCCGCCGGTCACGTAGTTCGGGTCGAGGCCGGCCGCCTGCACGTCGACGGCCCGCGAGGAGAGCCCGGACCGGCGCAGCACGGTCGACAGCTTGACGCCGCGCCAGCGGGCGACACCGATCCCGCCCAGGCCCCACGCCGTACCGGAAACGGTTTGGCCTTGCTGGGTGGTGAAGTAGCTGCGGCCGTTGCCCGCGCACTCGACGGTCACCGACCGGGTCACCGACGGCAGGCGCCGGAGGTCGCGCAACGAGAACTCGACCGGGCCGCCGCGCAGGCCCGCGCCGAACACGGTCAGCCGCCACGACGCGCTGTCGATGATCGGGGTGCTCGTGTGGTTGCGGACGAAGAAACGGTCGATCGGCACGTGGTAGCCGACGTCCTTGAGCGACGACCAGAGCGTCTCCGCGTTGGTGCCGAGCGGCTTGAACAGCTCGGGTGGCAGCGGCTTGACGATGGGCGCGGCGGCCGCGGCGGCCGGGGCAGCCTCGACGAGGGCGCCCGCCACACCGGCCGCGGCGGTCAGTTTCAGCAGGTCACGGCGGGAGAAACCGCGAGCGTGGCCGGACCGCCACTGGTGCAGCCGCCGCTCGTCGTATGCAAGCTCATCCATGCGAGCGAGCCTATCGACTTTATAGGAATACTGGGTAGGGTGCGGGCATGGACTTTCACTGGTTTCTGCCCACCAACGGCGACAGCCGCGACATCGTGGGCGGCGGCCACGGCACGCCGGTCGGGTCGGCCGGCGGCGTGCGTCAGCCGACCGTCGCCTACCTCAGCCAGATCGTGCGTGCGGCCGAGCAGCTCGGGTTCGTCGGCGCCCTGACGCCGACCGGCGCCTGGTGCGAGGACGCGTGGCTGACGACGGCGATGCTCGCCTCGGTCACCGAGCGACTCAAGTTCCTTGTTGCCTTCCGTCCGGGTCTGACCTCCCCGACGCTGGCCGCGCAGATGGCGTCGACGTTCCAGCGCCTGTCCGGTGGCCGGCTGCTGCTCAACGTGGTCACCGGCGGCGAGTCGCACGAGCAGCGGCAGTACGGCGATTTCCTGCCCAAGGACGACCGCTATGCCCGTACGGGGGAATTTCTCGGCATCGTCCGGTCGCTTCTGCGCGGCGAGACGGTGACGTTCGAGGGTGCGCATCTGCATGTCGAAGGTGCCCAGTTGAGCAAGGTGCCCGACGTGGCGCCGGCCATCTATTTCGGCGGCTCCTCCAAGGCGGCCGGCCCGGTCGCCGCCGACCACGCCGACGTCTATCTGACCTGGGGCGAGCCGCCCGCGCAGGTCGCCCAGAAACTCGACTGGATCCGGTCGCTGCGGCCGGACATGCGCTTCGGCATCCGGTTGCACGTGATCACCCGCGACACCGCCGAGCAGGCCTGGGCCGAGGCCGACCGGTTGCTGCGCGGCGTCTCCGAGGAGGCGATCGCCGCGGTGCAGGCCGGGCTGGCCCGCAGCGAGTCCGAGGGCCAGCGCCGCATGCTCGACCTGCACGGCGGTAACCGCGACGGGCTGGTCGTCGCGCCCAACCTGTGGGCTGGTGTGGGCCTGGTGCGCGGCGGCGCGGGCACGGCCCTGGTCGGCAGCCATCAGGAGGTGGCCGACCGGATCGAGGAGTACGCGGCGCTCGGCATCGAGGAGTTCATCCTGTCCGGCTACCCGCACCTGGAGGAGGCGTACTGGTTCGGCGAGGGCGTGCTGCCCGAGCTGGCCCGCCGCGGGGTGTGGCGGCACCCCGCGGGGGACGGTGTTCAGGCGACGTCGGCGGTGCCCTTCGCGGGGGTGCCGATCGCCGCGCGCTGAAGGCGGGACGGCCACCAGAACCGGTCGCCGCACATCGTGGCCAGCGCGGGCACCAGCACCGTACGGACCAGGAGCGTGTCCAGCAGGACGCCGATGCCGACGATCACGCCGATCTGGGTCAGCGTGATCACCGGCAGCACGCCGAGCACCGCGAACACGGCCGCCAGCAGGATGCCCGCGCTGGTGATGACGCCGCCCGTCACGGCCAGGGCGTGCACCATCCCGTCGCGGGTGCCGCGCTCCAGCGTCTCCTCGCGGGCCCGGGTGACCAGGAAGATGTTGTAGTCGACGCCGAGCGCCACGAGGAACAGGAACGCCAGCAGCGGTACGCCGGTGTCCAGCGCCGGGTAGTCGAGGACGTGCCGGAACAGCCAGCTGCCCGCGCCCAGCGCCGCCCCGAAACTGGCGATGACCGTCACCAGCAGCAACACCGGGGCGACCAGGGCGCGCAACAAACCGATCAGAACGAGCAGCACCACCATCAGGACGGCCGGGACGATGACGGTCAGGTCCCGGCGGGCGGCGTCGCGGTCGTCCAGGCTCGCCGCCACACTGCCACCCACCAGCGCGTCCTCGCCGTGCACGCGGTCGCGCAACGCCCGTACGGTGTCGTAGGCCTCGGGTGTGTCGGGCGCGGCCGTGAACACCGCGCTGATGCTGGCCAGCTCTCCGGCCTGCTCGCCGATGCGCGCGCTGGCGACGCCCGGCGTCTTGGTGACGATCGCGAGCACCTCCTCGGCGCGCGCGGGCGTGGTCATCACCGTGGCCGGGTCGGTCGCGCCGGCCGGGAAGTATTTGCTCACCGTCTCCAGGCCGTCGACCGCCTCGGCCTCGACGCGGAACTGGTCGGCCTGCGACAGGCCCAGCTTGGTGCCGATCAGGCCGCTGCCCAGTACGGCCAGGACGGCCACGGCGGCCGCGGTCACCACGACCGGGCGGCGGGAGACCGCGCGTCCGATGCGCGCCCAGACGCCCTTGCCCGCCTCGACGCCGGCCTGGCCCACGCGCGGCACGAACGGCCAGAACAGCCCGCGGCCGCAAACGAGCAGTGCGGGCGGCAGCACGAACAACGCGAACACGGCGGCGATGGCGATGCCTGCCGCTCCGGCCACGCCCAGCGCCAGGTTGCCGCCCAGGCTGGCCAGCAGCAACGTGAGCAGGCTGAGCACCACCGTGCCCGAACTGGCCAGCACGGCCGGGCCGGCGCCCTTGAGCGCCACCCGCATCGCCTCGAACCGGTCTTCGTACTTGTGCAGTTCTTCGCGGTAGCGGGAAATGATCAGCAGGGCGTAGTTGGTGCCGGCGCCGAAGACGAGCACCGTGATGATGCCGTTGGTGGACGCGTCGATGGCCAGATCGGTGTGCCGCGACAGGATGGCCACGACCGAGCCGCTGAGCCGGTCGGCCAGCCCCACGACCGCGAGCGGCACCAGCCACAGCAGCGGGCTGCGGTACGTGACGAGCAGCAGCAACGCCACGACCACGACGGTGACGATCAGCAGCCGGGTGTTGGCGCCGGAGAAGCTGTCGGCCAGGTCGGCAGTGAAGCCGGCGCCCCCGGTGACCTGCGCGGTGATGCCGGTGGGGGTTTCCGCGCGTACTTGCTCGCGCAGTTGTGTGACGGCGTCGACGATCTGCTCGGCCGAGTAGCCGGCGGGGTACGGCTTGGCGACGATCGCCGCGTCCTTGCCGGGGGCCAGGATCGGCTGCCCGAACGTCTCGATCTTCTGCAGCTCGCCGGGCGTGAGCGGGCTGCCGTCGTCCTTGGCGAAGACGATCAGGGCCGGGTTGACCTGGCCCGACGGCAGCTGCCGTTCGAGTTCGGCCACGCGCGTCGACTCCGCGTTGCCGGGCAGCGAGGCGGTCGGGTCGTTGGTCGTCTCCAGCGGTCCCGCGAAGGCCAGCACACCACCGCCGATCAGGACCGCTATGACAAGCGTGAGCCAGGCGCGCCGCATGATGCCTCCATGATTAAGTATCTCGACAATCGAGATTCTTACCCAGTCGGCTCCGGTCTGCAACACTGGCGCTGTGAAAGAACGGGACGACCTGCGCGCGGATGTGGTGGACCTGCTGCGGCTCTACAGCATCGAGGCGCAACACGTCGCCCATTCGTTCGCCCATCAGGAGGGTCTGCACTTCACCGACCTGCAGGCCCTGATCGCGGTGATGCACGCGGAGCGGCGGGGCGATCCGCTCACCCCGGGCCGGCTCGGCGAGACGCTCGGCCTGTCCTCGGGGGCGACCACGGCGGTGATCGACCGGCTCGAGCGGGTGGGGCACCTGCGCCGTACGCGGGAAAGTGCCGACCGGCGTGTCGTGCACCTGCGCTACGGCGAGCCCGGCATGGAGCTCGCCGTGGCCTTCTTCGGCCCGCTCGGCCGGCGCAGCCAAGCGGTCATGGACGAGTTCAGCCCGGCCGAGCTGGAGACCGTACGGCGTTTCCTGAGCGGAATGCTCGGTGCGATCACGGAGCACCACCAGGAGCTCCGCACCCGAACTCCTCCCCGCCGGACCTGATCGTCCGGGCGGCCGGAGCCGATCCTTCGGTACGCGAGGTGCCGCTCAGACGCTCAGACGGTGACGTCGATGAGCGCGACCCGGTGGTTGTTGACCACGCGGCGGCTGTCCTGCACGGCGGCCCGGTCGGCCGCGATGGTCTGCTGATCGGCGCCGGAGACGAAATCCGTTCGCAGTCGCTGCACATCCGTGTGCAGGTGGACGAGGCTGATGTGCGACATCCAGTGGCTCGACCCGATCGTCATGGTCTTTCCCTTCTGCTTCCGGGGTGGGGGGTTGCTCCTCGTTGGCAACCGCTCTCGATCGGCATCGCCACCGGCCCGGTTGAGGATTTCCGGCAACCCGAACGCACCCGCGGCGAACCGCTGTTCGCCCCCGGCGGCGCCGATCACCCCTGCGTGCAGAGCGAAAACCTCCTCGACCGTGCCGGCGACCTGCTTTCGAGCGGCCACGCCGGCCAGGCCGCGACCCTGTTGGCCCCCGTCGTCGGCGCCGAACCCGGCAACGGCGTGGCGTGGCTGCTGCTGGCCCGCGCCCGGATGGCGCTGGGCGCGCACGCGGAGGCGCTCGAAGCCGCCCGTACGGCGTTGAACCTGCAGCCCCGGGGCATCGAGGAGCTGTTCTGGGTGAGTGCCGCGTACACCGCGCTGGGCCGGCACGACCTCGCCGTCACCGCCGCGGCCGCCGCCTCCGACGAGGACCCGGGCAACCCGCGCCTGGCCGAGCGGCACGGTCGCGCGTTGCTGGCCGCGGGCCGCACAGCGGAGGCGTCGCTCGTGCTGGAGGCCGCGGCCGAGATCGCCCACTACGACGCGGACGTGCAGGTGGCGTGGGGGATGGCGCTCTTCGCGGCCGGTCGCCCGCTGAGCGCCCGGGAGGCGTACTCGCGCGCGGTGCGCCTGGAGCCCGGTCACGTTCGCGCCCTCGCCGAGCTGCGCCGGTTGAGCGCGGCCGAGCAGCACATCCGGGACGCGGACTCGCTGGTGCGGGTGGCCGACGAATTCGCCGAGTCGCTGCGTGTGCCGGCCGGTGGCGTACGGAAGACCTCGGAGACGTCGGCGCTGGGCCATGTCGCGACCGTCGCGTTCGGGATCTGCCTGGCGGTGCTGCTGGTGCTGGCCGTCCTGATCCGGGTGGCCGGCGTCGAGGTGCCGATGGCGCTGCTCGTGGCGATGTTCTCGATCACCGGGGCGGCCGCCTGCCTGACCGGCTACACCCAGATGCGTCGCTAGTCGTTGCCTTCGCGCAGTTCGCGCAGCAAGCGGCTCAGTTCGGCCCGGTCGGCGGGGGAGAGGGTGGCGAAGAAGCGCTCACCCGCGTCGCGCCGGGCCGCGTTGATCTCCCGGCTGACCCGCCGCCCCTCCTCGGTGAGCGTGACGATCACCGCGCGCCGGTCGGCCGGGTCGGGGTGACGTTCGGCCAGGCCGAGTCGTTGCAGGTCGTCGGCGACCTCGGTGGCCGTGCGGGGCGCGATCCGCAGGTGCTCGGCCAGCGCGCCCGGCCGCATGTCGCCGTGCCGGGTCAGCGCGCTGATCGCCCGCCCGAGCGACGGGGAGAGCTCCCACGGTTGCAGGGCCTCCCGCGTGCGGTGGCGCAACCGGCGGGACACCGAGAAGAACGCCTCGGCCAGGCCTTCGTCGTCGACCTCGTGCACGGGAATACCGTACCAGCGTCTTCTGTTGTTCCCTCATGTTGAGGTAACCTCAGTAAAAGTCGTTCCCGTACGGAAGGTCCGCTCTTGGAAAACCCCACCGAAGGCCGCGGTCGCGGCAAGAAGAAGCCCACCGCCGCCGAGATCGCGCAGGCGAAGAACGTCTCCCTGCGCCGCATCGGCTCCCTGTTCACCGACCACCGCGGCCCCCTGGCCGTCGTGGTCCTCACCATCGTGGTCTCGTCGATCGTCGGCATGGCCAGCCCGTTCCTGCTGCGCGAAGTGATCGACTCCGCGCTGCCCGAAAAGAACGTCGACCTGCTGGTCCAGCTCGTGATCGGCATGGTGGCCGTGGCCGCCGTCACCTCCGCGCTCGGCGTCGTGCAGACCTGGATCTCGACCACCGTCGGCCAGCGTGTCATGCATCGCCTGCGGACGGACGTCTTCCGGCACCTGCAGCGCCAGTCGATCGCGTTCTTCACCCGCACCCGCACCGGCGAGGTGCAATCACGCATCACCAACGACATCGGCGGCATGGAGTCGGTGGTCACCTCCACCGCCACCTCGATCGCCTCGAACCTCACCACCGTCGTCGCCACCGCGGTCGCCATGGCCGCCCTCTCCTGGCAGCTGTCCCTGGTGTCGCTGCTCGTGCTGCCGCCGTCGATCTGGCTCACCCGCCGGGTCGCGAGCATGCGCCGGGCCATCACCGCGCAGCGCCAGCGCGAACTGGCCGACCTCAACGTCATCATCGAGGAAGGCCTGTCCATCGGGGGCGTGCAGCTGAGCAAGACGATGGGCACCGGCCCGGCCCAGGTCGCGCGGTTCACGGAATCGTCGAACCGGCTGATCGACCTCGAACTGCGCTCCGAACTGGCCGGCCGCTGGCGGATGGCGTCGATGAGCATCGTGTTCGCCGCCATCCCCGCGATCATCTACCTCGCCGCCGGGCTGCCGATCACGTCCGGGTCGATGAGCATCGGGACGCTGGTCGCGTTCACCGCCCTGCAGTCCGGACTGTTCCGGCCGCTCATGGGGCTGCTCAATGTGGGCGTCACGGTCACCACGTCACTGGCGCTCTTCGCGCGCATCTTCGAGTATCTGGACCTGCCGATCGACATCGAAGAGCCCGCTCGCCCGATCCCGGTGCCGGCGCCGCTGGGCCACCTGCGCTTCGACGACGTCAGTTTCTCGTACGACGGGAGCGCCGCGGCCGCCGTGGCCGGTGTGACACTCGATGTGCCCGCCGGGACGTCGCTGGCCCTGGTCGGTGAGACCGGCTCGGGCAAGAGCACGCTCGCGGCCCTGATCGCGCGGCTGTACGACCCCACCGCGGGCCGCATCACCATCGACGGTGTCGACCTGCGGGACATGTCGCTCGAGACGCTGTCGTCGATCGTCGGGGTGGTGTCGCAGGAGACCTACCTGCTGCACACCACCGTGCGGGAGAACCTGCGGTACGCCAAGCCCGGCGCCACCGACGCCGAGCTCGAAGCGGCCGCCCGGGCCGCGCAGATCCACGAGGTGATCGCCGCCCTGCCCGACGGCTACGACACGATGGTCGGCTCCCGCGGCCACCGCTTCTCCGGTGGCGAGAAACAGCGCATCGCGATCGCCCGCACGCTGCTGCGCGACCCGCGCATCCTCGTGCTGGACGAGGCGACCAGCGCCCTCGACAACGAAACCGAACGGGCCGTGCAGCGCGCCTTCGACGATCTGGCCGTCGGCCGCACCACGGTCACCATCGCGCACCGCTTGTCCACCATCCGCAACGCCGACCAGATCGCGGTCGTCGACCACGGCCGCATCCTGGAGAACGGCACGCACGCCGGTCTGGTCGAGGTGGGCGGGCGCTACGCCACCCTGGCCGCGTGACCGCCACCCGGCTTGAGCGCTCCACCGCCGCCCGGTGCGTGCTTCTATCGATGGGCGCGTTCGGTGCGCGAGTTCACCTCGGCCGATTTCACAGGGGGAGTGGCAGCCGTGCGGCAGGAGCACAAGACCTTCCAGGCGATCGAGGTCGGCGACGGCGGCGACGGGCGATGGGCCGCCCACGCCCGGGTTCTGTGGCCCGGGATGGAGGGTCTGCTGACCGAGGAGGGCCGGACGGCGCGGGGCGCGGAGCGTGTCCGGGCGCTGTTCCGGGCGCACATGCCGGAGCTGGTCCCGGTTCTGGGCCGCCTGACCGGCCAACTCGACCGTCCCGGGGCGGAAGCCTTCCTGACCCACGCGGCGCTGCGGCCGTTCTCCGCGGCGTGCACCCAGATCGGCCGCAACGGCACCCTGCTGCGCAACTACGACCTACGGCCCGATCAGTGCGAGGGGACCATCGTCTCCTCCTGCTTCCTGCGTCCCGTGCTCGGGATGCAGGACATGCTGTGGGGTTTGCTGGACGGGATGAACGACGCCGGTCTCGCGGTCTCGCTGACCTGGGGCGGACGTTCCGTTCACGGACGCGGCTTCGCCATCCTGATCGTGGTGCGCTACCTGCTGGAGACGTGTGACACCGTCGATGAGGCGGTGGGCCGGCTGCGATCTCTTCCGATCGCCGTCCCCCAGAACCTCACGCTGGTCGATCCGGCCCAGGCGGTGACGGTGTTCGTGGGCCCGGACATGTCACCGACACCTGCGCCGGATGCCTGCGCCGCCAATCATCAGCATCTGCCGGTGACCGAGGAGCAGGAACGGACGCTGCGGACCCAGGAGCGGCTGCGCGCCATCCGTGCCGCGGGCACGGACGTGGCGGCGATGCTGAAGCCGCCGCTGTACCGATCCGTCGACGAGCAGGGGTCGAGAACGCTCTACACAGCCCACTACCGGCCCGTCGAGGGCCGGGTGACGTACTACTGGCCCGGTGAGTCCTGGCCGCAGTCCTTCAGCGACTTCACACCCGGATCCCGCACCGTGACCCTGGGCCGGACCGGCTGAGCGTGCGGATGTGGGCGACGCGGCGGTGAAAGGTGAGTGGGCGAGCCGGACATAGGTGAGGGTGGGACCTGTGGAACCGGATGAGCGGCGGCGGCTGTTCGAGCACGTGGCGCCCGCCGTGATCGATGCCGTGGGGCGCTATCTCGCTCGGCGTACCGATGCGGCCACCGCCGATGACGTGCTCCAGGAGACGTTGCTCGTGTGCTGGCGGCGGCTGGACGAGATGCCGGCGGTGGTGTTGCCCTGGGCGTACGGGATCGCTCGGCTCTGCCTGGCCAATGCCGAACGGTCGCGGCGTCGGCAGCACCGGCTGTTCGCCCGGATTCTGCGCCTCGATCCGCCCACGAGTGCGGCGGCGACGGACGGGCAGAACGACGCGGAGCTGGCCGAGGCGATGGCGCGGCTGCGGGCGGAGGACGCGGAGCTGCTGCGGCTGTGGGCGTGGGAGGACCTGGCGCCGGCGGAGATCGCGGCTGTGCTCGGGATCAGCGGCAACGCGGCGAGCATCCGGCTGCACCGGGCCAAGCAGAAACTGCGCGACGAAATACGAAAGCTGCGCCACCCGGGCGGACATGAGGAGTTGACCGAGGGGAGACGGCCATGACGGACGACGACGATCTGCGTTCGCGCCTGCGCCGCACCGACCCGGCCGCCCGGATGACGCCGGCGGCGCCCGAACACATTGCGCAGCTCCTGGAGAAGACCATGACCACCGCCACTGTCCGGCCGCGTTTCGACACCCGCCTGCTCACGATGGCCGCGGCCGCACTCGTCCTGATCGCCGCCGTCGGAGGATTCTTGATCACGCGGGGCACAGGCGCGCCGGACGAGCCGAGCGGGCCGGGCCGCCCGGTCGCCGCGCCGACCGTGACCGACCTGGCCGCGCCGCCCGGGGCGAACGCCAAGTGCGTCGAGCCGTCCGCCGCCAAGCTCAAGGAGTACGCCGACTTCGCGTTCGCGGGCACGGTGACCGGGATCAACCGGGGTGCCGTCACGCTCGCGGTCACCCACGTCTACCTGGGCCGGCCGGTCGACGAGGTGCGGGTCGCGCAGGAGGGCTACTCGTCGGAGACGCTGCTGGGCAGCGGCCGTTTCGAGCAGGGGCTGACCTACCTGGTCGCCGCGAGCGAGGGCGGCATCCTGGTCTGCGGCTACAGCGGTGAGGCCTCCGCGCCGGGGCTGCGCGAACTCTACGACGAGGCGTTCTGATCCGCGTACGCGGTGAGTGCGCGACCGTAGTGCGCAACGTGCGCGGCGAGTGCGCGAACGGCCAGGGCCGCTGCGCGTTTCTCGTCGCCCGCGTCGACCAGGGCCAGCGCGAGGAAGGCGACGCGCTCATCCTCGTACGCCCCCAGGTCACCCGCCTCGGTCAGCAGCGCGACCGCCTCGCCGGCGCGGCCGAGGTTGCGTAGCGTGCTGGCCAGCTGGATCACGGCCTGCGGGCGACGCTCGTCGTCGAGACCGGCGGCCAGCGCGGCCCGGTAGAGCGGCTCGGCCTCGGCCTCCCGGCCCGCGAAGTCACGTGCCGACGCGCGCTCGAACAATCCGGCCGCGTCGTCACCGGCCAGCCCGTCCATAGTGGTGACCACCTCGCCGGCACTCAGCGCACCGGCGGTGGCCCAGAACCGGGCGATCGGTGAGTCCCGGTCGGGGCTGCGGCGCTCCAGCAGCACCACGTCGCGCCAGCGGTCGCCGTGCCGGCCCATGCGTGAGCGGACGCCGACCGTACGGAATCCGCAAGCGCGATGCAGAGCGAGACTGGGCGTGTTCTCGGGAAAGATGCCGGACTGGATCGTCCAGATGCCCGCCCTCTCGGTCGAGTCGATCAGCGCCTGCAGCAGCGCGCGCCCCACGCCCCGGCCCTGCGCGGCGGGGGAGACGTAGACCGAGTGCTCGACCACTCCCGCGTACACGGGACGGCTCGACACCGGCGTGATCGCGATCCAGCCCAGCACGTTGTCCCGTTCGTCGGCCGCCACGAACCGGTGCTCGGCCAGCCGGCCCGCGTCGAAGGCCTCCCACGCGGGCGCGGTGGTCTCGAAACTGGCGTTCCCACCGTCCAGCCCGGCCTGGTAGAGCGCGAGCACCGCCACGGCGTCCTCGGCGCGCATCGGGCGGATCGTCACGCTACTCATGCAGCCTCCCGGGTGGGGCGTAGGTCTCGCGGGTCAGCGCGAGCAGTTCGGGCAGGACGGCCGGCGGTGCGTCGGACCACCACACCAGCCAGACGGGGATCGGCGGAGCATCCCGTACGGCACGGTAGGCCACACCCGGCCGCGGGTTCTGATGGGCTGTCGCCTCAGAGGTGACGCCCACTGCCTGACCGGCGGCGATCAGTGTCAGCCACTCGTCCACGCCGTGGGTGTGGCGGATCGTGGCGGGCGGCGGCCCCGGATGCCACAACGCGGGCGTGGTCGTGCCGGTGCGCGCGTCGATGGCCACGGGATAGCGCCGCAGGTCGGCCATGCGCACCTGACGGCGCCGGGCGAGCGCGTTGTCGGTGGCGATCGCGGCGAACCGGCGTTCGGCCCCGATCAGGGCTGTCGTGAAGCGCGGATCGTCATCCAGCGAGCGGCGGACCACGGCCACGTCCGCGATGCCCTCGCTCAGACCCGCGGTGACCGTGCTGGACTGCACGAACACGAGCGGGACGGACGGGTGGGCGGCGGCCCACGTCTTCTGCAGGCGGCGGGTGTGCCGGCCCAGGGCGGCCCAGTTGTAGCCGACCCGCAGCTCCCCCGTGGGCTCGGTGATCGTGCGGCGCAGGTGGGCCACCTCGTCGAGCACCCGGCGGGCGGCGGGCAGCACCCGGGCCCCCGCCGCGGTAAGCGCCACGTGGCGGGTGGTGCGCTGCAGAAGCCGTACGCCCAAAGCGGTCTCGAGGGCGGCGATCGAGCGCGACACCGACGCCTGGGAGACGCCCAGGGCCGTCGCCGCGTCGGTGAACGTGCCCGCGTCGGTCACCGCGACGAGCATCTGGAGCTGACGGAGCTGCAGATCCATACGTCAAGCGTATAGCTGGGACAGGTCATGCATTTCCCGCATCAGTTGCGCGTGCCGAGACTGGGGCCATGAAGGGGATCATGGCGATGATCGTGAGCGGGGCGAGCAACCAGGCCGGTGCCGCGCTCGGCGCGCATGCGTTCGGCGCGATCGGGCCGGCCGGGGTCGTCGCGGTGCGCCAGTTCGTCGCAGCGGCCGTGCTGCTGCCGATCGCCCGGCCCGACGTGCGGCGCTTCACGTGGCGGCAGTGGTGGCCGACCCTGCTGCTCGGGCTCGTGTTCGCCACCATGAACCTCAGCCTTTACACGGCGATCGACCGCATCGGCCTGGGCCTGGCCGTCACGCTCGAGTTCCTCGGCCCGCTCGCCGTCGCGCTGGCCGGCTCGCGTACGCGAATCGACCTGCTTTGCGCGGTGGGCGCGGGCGCCGGTGTGTACGTCCTGGTCCAGCCCGGGCCCTCCAGCGACTTCCTCGGCGTCGGTCTGGGTCTGCTCGCCGCATGCTGCTGGGCCTCCTACATCGTGCTCAACCGCCTGGTCGGCGCGCGGCTGCCGGGTCTGCAGGCCCCCGCGGCCGCCACCAGCGTGTCCGCCCTTCTCTACGTGCCGGTCGCCGGCGGTCTGGTCGGGACCGGACGGCTCGACGGGGCCGCCGTCGCCTTCGCCGTGGGCGCGGGACTGCTCAGTTCAGTCATCCCGTACGCCGCCGACCTGCTCATCCTGCGTCACGTGCCCACGCACTTCTTCGGCCTGTTCATGAGCATCCACCCCGTGCTGGCCGCGGTGGCCGGGCTGCTCCTGCTGGGCCAGGTGCTCGGTGTGGAGCAGTGGACCGGCATCGCCTTCGTCGTGCTGGCCAACGCCGTGGCCGCCACGCAACGCCGGTCAGCGCCCCCGCCTGCGCCTGCCGGTCGAGCCGTTGCGGCCCGAGCCGCTCACCGGCGCCGGGCCGGTTCGTCGACGATGTCGACAGTCGCGGCCCAGCCGTGCTGGTCGGGCGCGTGGGACGTCGCCACCGAGCGGACCTCGAACGTGGTGTGCGGGGTGGCCCGGTCGGCCTCGGCGATCATGCGGTCCTGCAGGGCGAGCGGGATGATGCGGTCGCGCGTGTGACGGATGTAGGTGCGCGGGACCGTGCCCCACGTGTCGGCGTGGCCCCGCGCGTCGGCCATGGGAACCTCGACGGACTCGTGGTGATCCGGGCGCTGCAGGCGGGTGCGGCGGGCTGTCTGGTGAAGTCGACGCCGCCGGCGGAGTTGCTCGACCTGATCCGGGTGGCGGCGCAGGGCCATACGGTGTTGTCCCCGGTGGCCAAGGACGGGCTGGTGGCGGTCTCGGGACCGTGCACGAGGAGCGGGCGGCGGCCCGGGCCCGGCTGTCCGGGCTGACGGAGCGGGAACGGGACGTGCTGGCCGCGATCGGGGACGGGCTGACGGAGCGGGGACGGGACGTGCTGGCCGCGATCGGGGACGGGCTGACCAACGCGGAAGTCGCGCGGCGGCTGGGGCTCTCGGAGACGACCGTCAAGGGGTACGTGTCGCATGTGTTCGAGAAGTTGGGGTGCGCGAATCGGACGCAGGCCGGGTTGCCGGCCCAGGCGGCCGGTCTGTCGGCATCAGGGGAGTGAACATGCACGAGAACGTGCCCAAGGTGCACCCAGTGGGGCCATCCTCCCCTTGATGGCCCCGACCGGGTCCTCTCTTCCGATGTCAGCGCCACAGGCCTAGGAATACCCGTAGTGAGACCTGTTAACGCTAACAGAGACGGGCGGCGGAAAGCCAGGCAATCGCGGAAATTGGTGAGCAGAACATCGGGCACGACCGCACACGGTGCGGGCGCCGGGGCGGTCAGTTCGTGGCGGGTGGGGCGACGCTGTCGCGGGAAACCAGGGTGGGAGCGATCGTGCGACGGGTGCTGGCATCCGGGGTGCCCGATTCGATCTGCTCCAGCAGCAGCTCGACGCTGGCCGTGGCCACCGCGTCGAAATCGGGGCGGACCGTGGTCAGCGGCGGCGTGTAATAGGCCGACTGGGGTACGTCGTCGAAGCCGACGATGCTGATCTCCTCCGGCACGCGGCGGCCGTGTTCGCTCAAGGCACGCAGCAGGCCCAGGGCGATGTGATCGTTCGCGGTGAAGACCGCCGTCACCTCGGGCAGGCGGGCCAGCAGCTTGCCGTTGCGATAACCCGACTCGGCGCTCCAGTCCCCGGTGAGCAGCGGCGGCTGTTCGGCCCCGGCCGCCGTCAAGGCCTCCCCCCAGCCCTGCACGCGGCCCGCGGCGTCGTACCAATCGGCCGGGCCCGAAATGTGCCAGACCGTGGAATGACCCGCGGCCAGCAGGTGCTCGGTGGCGGCCCGGGCGCCGGCCACCTGGTCCACGGTGACCAGGGTGCTTGCGCGCTGCGGGTCGCCGTCGATGGTGACCAGCGGGACGTCCTCGGGCAGGCGGGCCAGGGCCGGGCCGGCACTGGCCACGGGGGCGATCACCACCAGGCCGGCCACGCGCTGGTCGAGGTGGCGTTCGACGGCGTCGGCGATCGAGCGCTCGTTGAGGCTGCGTACACTGCCGACGTTTACCGCGAACCCGCTCTCCTGCGCGGCCTGCTCGAACGCCGTCAGCATCGACGACGGACCGTACAGCGCGGTGTTGGGCGCGACGACACCGATCACCTTGGACGTGCCGGTGACCAGAGCCCGAGCCGTCCGGTTGGGCCGGTAGCCCAGCTCGGCGATGGCCGCCCTGACCTTCAGGCGGGTCTGCTCGCTGACGTTCTTGTGCTCGTTGAGCACCCGCGACACGGTCTGATGCGACACCCCCGCCAGCCGGGCGACGTCCATCATGCCCGGCGGCCGTCCGCGTTTCACGCTCACCCGTACCCCGCATCCACTGGTTGCGGGCAGGATATCTCTTCACATCCTTGTCTGTTGAGGTGCGGGTGGGTCGCGCCGCCGAAATCACAGCGCCTTTCCGGTGAGCAATCCCCGCGGGAGCGTTCCCATTGAGAAAAGCGCGGTGTTCCGGCAATCCTCCGGCGACAGGGGGATCGCCGGAACACCGCGGGTGACGGGCGCCCGGGGGAACGCCCGCCGCCCTACAGAAACGCCGGGGATGATCGTTCGTGCCGTTGTCGTCCCAGGGCAGGACCTGTGCGCCGGTCGCCGCTCACGCCGCCGCCGTTGCCGCATCGGGTCCGGAAGAGCCGTTGTTGCCGCATGGCAGTCGCCACCAGTGGCCGGCCGTTCCGTTGTCGTCGCCCTGCGCGATTCGAACGCGGCTCACCTTTGCCGCGCCGAGCACCTTTCCGCTGTTGGTCTTGCGCGGTTGGAAATAGCCTTCGAAGGCGTCCAGCGCGGCCCACGAATGGTCGGCCGTCCCGGTGCCGCCCCACTGCAGGGCGACCGCGTCTGCGGTCGACATGTCCGGGATGTCGCTTACCATTGCGCCGGTCACGTTCACCGGCCTGAGGTTCGGCGGCCCGTTGGCGGCTTGGCCTGTGGTGAGCTCGGCGACCATGTCGGTGGCCTCGTCCCGGCGGACGGTGTCGCCGGGCACGGCCCGGGCCTGCGCCCACGCGGTCAGGAAGGGCCCTGGCAGTGACTGCGGAACTCGGGACTCGGTAGCTCCCGGACGCCGGCCGCCGGCCGTGGGGGTGGCCCCGGCGGCCCCGGTTGCGGAGGCTGCGGCCGTGACTCCGGTGGCCTGCAGCAGGCGGCGGCTGAGCGCGGGCACCGGACCTCCAGGCAGGTGAATCGACGAGCTTCATTGCCGAAGCGATGTGAACGATAACACCCGGAGGCGGGTCCGATGCAAGTCTGGAGGAGCGGGTGTCAGACGCCGGTCTTGCGGACCACGTCACGGAGCGCGAGCAGCACATCGCGTAGTTCAGGAGCCAGGAACGCCGAGTTCAAGGTCCACGTCACGGGTCCCCATGACGAGAGCACCCGCAGGTCACCCCGGTCCACCGACGCGTTGCGGATGTCCCGGTAGGCAACAGCGGAGCCCCGCCAGGGCCGGGCCTCGGTCGTGGTGAACACGATGCGCTCACGGCGGGGCAGAATCGCCCACTGCCAGACCAGCAGGCAGGTCTCGTCCGGCGCCAGCAGGCCCTCCTCGGCGACGGCGCGCAGCACCGCGGCGTCGATCGGATAGCGCCACGCCTCGCCGCGGAGCCTCACGCCGTGCAGGAAGTCGGCGACCGCCATGGCGACCGGGTCGGCCGACTCCCGCGCAGGCAGCCACAGCGAGCCGAGCAGGAGGCTTGAGCTGCTGTCCTCTACGTCCGCAAGGCGGATGCGGGAGGCAACCGCGGCGGCGTCAGCCTTCGAGGCCACCGACCGGAACCGGTCGACGAACTCGAGGCGCAGGTCGGGCCGGCCGGCGCGGTGCATCTCGATCAGGAGCGCGGCCACGAGGTCGACGCCGCCGCCGGCGAGCCGGCCCAGGAGCCGCGACAGCTTGGCGGTGCTGCCCGTCCTGGCCACGGCCTCCAGTACGGTGACGATCTCCGATGCCGGGCGGGCGATCAGATACGTCGCGAGTACCTGGTTGTCGACGGCACCGGCCACGCCGTCGATCACCTCCGGTGGTAGGTCGGCCAAGGCCCAGTCGGCCGAGCCGCCCGCTTTGAGCTGGTGCACGGCGAGGGTGGTGACCAGGCCGTCCAGGGCCGGCTCGCCCTGCAACCCGGTGATGAGGGTGGCTCCGTCCACTCCGGCCAGCTCGGCGAACGCGCCGGCGTCGAACGAATCCCGTAGCAGCAGCCCGGCCCGGCGGATCTCGCCGTGCCGGGCCAGCTCGGCGGCCAGACCCAGCAGCTCGGCGGGGGAGCGGCCGGCCCATTCACGCTCGATGGCCTCGGCCAGATCGTGGTCGGTCACCCGTACCCCCAAATAGAAGGTGACCATCGTGGCCGGTGGGACGGTCGCCGCGCCGGCCAGCAGCCGCCGCAGCAGACCCGCCCGGTAGGGCGCGGGGAACCACAGCGCGACGTCCGCCAGGTCCTCGCCCGGGCGGGCGGTGGCGGCCCAGTCGACGAGCCGGAACGCGTCGCGCAGCCGGCCCTTGTCGAGGATGTCCTCCAGCAGGTCGAGAAACGCGGTGATCGGCGCGGGGACGGCGGCCGCGATGTAGATCTCGACCGGGTCGCTGCCGTGTTCGCCGAGCAGATCGGCCAGCTCGAGCAGACTCGCCCGATCCAGGCTGCCGCCGAGCGTCGCAACCAGACTCCATCTCAGCGTGGCGAGAGCAGGACCGCCGATCAGTGCCCCCAGCAGCTGAGCGCGGGCGGCGGCCGTGCTGCTCTCCCGGGCGGCTCGGTCCACCAGCTCCAGCGCGGCGTCGGTGAAACGGTGGTCCATCAAGTCGGCGGCGACGAGGGCGACCTGCTGCGGGGTCCGGCGGGCGATCTCGGGCAGGGCGGCCGCGTAGAGCCGGGCCGACTCTGCCTCGCGGCCCGCCTCGCGCAGCGCGTCGGCGACCTCGGCCGCGTCGGCGCCCCGCAGGCGTGCCACCGCCTCGGCCACGACGGTGTCCGCGGCGTCCTTCATCCCGCGCCGGGACAGGCCCGCCACCAGGTCGATCACCCAGTGCGGGCGGCCGCCGGCGGCCACCGCGACCGCGTAGTTCAGCAGCGCGGCGCTGCGGACCGCGTCCGTCTCGGCCAGCGCCGCCGCGAGCTCGACCGTGCGTTGCGGGGAACCGGCCGCGACGCGCCGGAGCAGAAGGTCGACCTTGGTGTCGGCTTCGATGGTCAGCAGCAGGTCGAGGATGCCCTGGATCTCGGGCAGCGGGCGGGATGCGGCGCCGTCCAGCACCGTCGCCGCCTCGCCGTCGTCCAGCCGCACCACGAGCCCGGCCACCTCCTGGTCGGGCTTGAACGCTCCGGCCATGCGCAGCAAATCGTCCGCGGAGTCGCCGCGCTGTGGCGCCCCGATGGGAGGGCCGCCGCGGGTGTCACTCCGCCGCCGCCGCACCTCGGCGATCAGCGCGGCGTTCGACGCCGGGAGGCCGACGGGTGCCACCGGCGCGGGAACGGCCGCCGGCCCGCGGCGCCGCCGAGCGCGGTTGCGGCTGAGCACGATGGTGGCGCCCTCGTTGCGAGTGCCCTGTTCCGGCCGGGGCCGGCCCTTGGCCTCGAGCTCCCCGCGGATCTGCCAGAAGATCTGGTCGACGCTGATCAGGTCGGGGGAGCCCTCGATGCCGTTCTCCAGCACGGTGATCAGTTCACCGGTGAAGGCAGTGTAGGTCTCCCCGGGTGGCGCCACCGCGACCTTGGTCTCGGCGGCCGCGGCCATCAGGTACGTGCCGTCGACCGCCGCGTGTCGTTTCAGATCGTCGGCGTCCGTCCCGGCCGGGCCCATGCCGCCGGCGATGGCCCGGGCGCTGTAGCAGCAGTCGAGGATGATGACCTTCGCCGAGTGCCGGTGGGCACCGCGCACCTGCACGCGCAGGTCGTCGAAGCGGATGGCCGTGTACGGCCGTCTGACGTCGGTCTCCGGCAGGGCCAGCAGCAGGTCGTCGTTTCCGTCGAGCAACCCGTGCCCGGCGTAGTACACCAGCAGCGTGTCGTCGGCCCCGGCGGCGGCCCGCCGGATCTCGTCCAGGGCCGCGGCGGGCGAGTCCGGCTCGGCCACCACCGCCACGTTGGCCTCGGGAAGTCCCCACACCTCGGGATCGCGCAGCAGCGCGGCCAGCCGGGTCAGGTTGGCCGCCACCGCGGGCAGGTCCTCCAGGGCCCGATAGTGTGCGGCTCCGATCAGGACGGCCCGGGAACGTGCCGGGTCGGGCAGGTTCACGACTCCTCGCCGGACAGCGCCGCGATCACCCGCTTGATCTCCTCGTCGGTCGGGTTGTCGATGCTCAGCTCCACGTCGCCGCGGCGGAACGTGAACCGGGGTTCCTGCTCGTGGTGCTTGGCGCCGCGCCAGGCGGCGAACGAGACGAGCAGCGAGGCGATGGCCGTCGAGTTGCTGAGGACGACATCGACGATGTCGAGGGCGCCCTGCGCCCCGGACCTCGTGCCGGAGGACCGCCACACGATGTCGTAGCTGTCCTCCTCCAGCCACCGGGCGAGGCTGTCGAGGCTGGCGTCGTCGGAGGACGTGATGCTGACCGGCATGTCATGAAAGCTAGCCGTCGCGGACGCGGAAGCGATCAGGCTTTCGGGTGGTCTACCGGCCGGGCCGGGGACCGCTGCTGGCCCGGACCACCAACTGTGGAGCGACGCGCACGTGGTCGGGCGGTGAGGTCTCGGCTGCGGGGGAGTGGGTCATGTGTTCCAGCAGCAGGGCCAGGCTGCGCCGGCCCAGTTCGCCGAAGTCCTGGTGGACTGTGGTCAGCGGGGGGACGAAGAAGCCCGAGTCGGGCATGTCGTCGAAGCCGACCACGCTGACGTCGGCGGGCACGCGTTTGCCGGCCTCGTGCAGTGCGCGCAGCACGCCCAGGGCGATCCGGTCGTTGGCGCAGAAGATCGCCGTCACCGCGGGGTCGCGGGCCAAGGCGTGGCCCTGTTCGTAACCTGATTCGGCGTCCCACCAGCCGTGTCCGACCGCAGGGACGACGGCGCCGGCGGCGTAGAGGGTGCGGCGCCAGCCTTCGATGCGTTCGGCTGATTCGGGCCAGTCGGGTGGGCCGGCCGCGTGGTGGACGGTGGCGTGGCCCAGGTCGAGCAGGTGCTGGGTGGCGAGGCGGGCGCCCAGCGCGTTGTCGATCGACACGGTGGGCGCGGCATCGGACTCGCCGGCGCCGCCCACGGCCACGCACTGCAGCGACGGCGGGGCCTGGGCCAGGGCGTGGGTCACGGACTGTTTGGGCGCGATCGCGATGACCCCGTCGACCGAGTGCTGGGTGAGCCGGTCGACCGCGTCGAGCACTTGGCGGCGTTCCAGGTCGCGGACCGAGGCGATGCTGACCATGTAGCCGGCGTCGCGGGCCGCGCTCTCGATGCCGTGCAGCATGGATGCGGGCCCGAACAGGGTGGTCTCGAAACCGATGATGCCCAGCGTGTCGGACTGCCGGGTGACCAGGGTGCGGGCGGCCAGGTTGCGGCGGTAGTTGAGCGAGCGCATCGCGTCGAGGACGCGGGCCCGGGTTTCCGCCCGTACGTTGGGGTGGTCGTTGAGCACCCGGGACACGGTCTGGTGGGAGACTCCGGCCAGCTTCGCGACGTCGCGCATGACGGTGAGACGGGGCCGGTCGACTCCGTCGGCGGCGGGCTTTCTCGATGGCAAAGACGACCTCCGATGTGAGCGCGCACAGTTTACGGTTCCGGCGGGCCTTGTCCATCAATCCCGGCCAGGTCTTCCTGCGCGTTGTGGGAAACGGCAATCAGTCGGTAACAAACCGGCAGCGAGGCCTTGACTCGGATGTTGAGAACGGTAACACTTCCGGAACGCGGGTCCTGAGAGTGAGGTCACAGCGACTCGCCGCAACGACGAGCCCCATGAGACACCCGCGATCCGGCTGCTCGACACCCCCCGATGCGCCGGCTTACGCGCCTGTGAACGTTAACACGAAGACGTGGAGGATCCAGTGCTCAGAAGACTTTCGATCGCGGTGGCCGGCGGGCTGCTGCTCGCGTCCGCCGTGGCCGGTTGCGGCGGTGGCGACGACGCCGGCTCGGGCAACAGTGGCGGCGGCGGGAACGACAAGATCACCCTCGGCTTCTCGCAGGTCGGCGCGGAGAGCGGCTGGCGCACGGCGAACACCAAGTCGATCCAGGAGTCGGCCGCGAGTGCCGGCATCGACCTGAAGTTCTCCGACGCGCAGGGCAAGCAGGAGAACCAGATCAAGGCGATCCGCAACTTCATCACGCAGCGGGTCGACGTCATCGCCTTCTCGCCGGTGGTCGAGTCGGGCTGGAGCACCGTGCTCAAGGAGGCCAAGGACGCCGGCATCCCGGTGATCCTGACCGACCGCGCGATCGACGACCCGGACACCTCGCTCTACAAGTCCTTCATCGGCTCCGACTTCGTCGAGGAGGGCAAGAAGGCCGGCGACTGGCTGGTCAAGGAGTACAACGGCAAGTCCGACCCGGTGAACATCGTCGAGCTGCAGGGCTCGCCGGGCGCCGCGCCGGCCAACGACCGCAAGTCGGGCTTCGCCGAAGTCATCAAGGCCGACCCCAAGTTCAAGATCGTGGCCTCGCAGACCGGCCAGTTCACGCGGACCGACGGCAAGGCCGTGATGGAGACCTTCCTCAAGTCGCAGCCCAAGATCGATGTGCTCTACGCGCACAACGACGACATGGGTCTGGGTGCGATCGAGGCGATCGAGGCGGCCGGCAAGAAGCCCGGCACCGACATCAAGATCATCACGGTCGACGCGGTCAAGGACGGCATGACCGCCCTGTCCGAAGGCAAGATCAACTTCATCGTCGAGTGCAGCCCGCTGCTCGGCCCACAGCTGATGGACCTGGTCAAGAAGGTCAACAACGGCGAGACCATCCCGCAGCGGGTGCTCACCGAGGAGACCACCTTCACGCCCGAGCAGGCCAAGGAAGTTCTGGCCGACCGCAAGTACTGAGTCCCGCCCGGTGGGCCGTCGCGACGCGGCGGCCCACCATCGAACGGAGCACACATGGTCCTGCAGATGACCGGCATCAGAAAGGTCTTCCCCGGCGTCGTCGCGTTGAACGGCGTCGACTTCCGGCTGTTACCGGGCGAGATCCATGCCCTCATGGGCGAGAACGGCGCCGGCAAGTCCACGCTGATCAAGGTCCTGACCGGCGTCTACGACATCGACGGGGGGGAGATCGAGCTGGCCGGCGAGCAGGTCCGGTTCACCGGCCCGCTCCAGGCCCAGCAGGCCGGCATCAGCACGGTCTACCAGGAGGTCAACCTCTGCCCCAACCTGTCGGTGGCGGAGAACATCTTCATCGGCCGCGAGCCCCGCACGTTCGGCCGCATCCACTGGTCCGAGATGCGCAAGCGGGCAACCGCACTGCTGGGCCGGCTCGACCTCGATCTCGACGTGTCCGCCCAGCTCGACAGCTTCTCCCTGGCGATCCAGCAGATGGTGGCGATCGCGCGGGCGGTCGACACCAGATCGAAGATCCTCATCCTGGACGAGCCGACCTCCAGCCTGGACGCGGGCGAGGTCGAGCAGCTTTTCGCGATCATGCGCCGCCTGCGCGACGAGAACGTCGCCATCCTCTTCGTCAGCCACTTCCTCGATCAGGTCTACGAGATCGCGGACCGCATGACGGTGCTGCGCAACGGCCGCCTGATCGGTGAGTACCGCACGGCCGAGCTGCCCCAGATGCAGCTGGTCAGCAAGATGATCGGCAAGGAGCTGGAGGCGCTCGAGCAGATCGAGGAGGAGGCCCGGGAGGCGCCCCGCCACGAGCAGAAGATCCTCGAAGCGAAGGGCCTGGGCCGTACGGGCTCGATCGCGCCTTTCGACCTGACGATCCACGCGGGTGAGGTCGTCGGGCTGGCCGGGCTGCTGGGTTCGGGCCGCACGGAGCTGGCCCGGCTGCTGTTCGGCGCCGACCGCCCCGACAGCGGCGAGCTCGATGTGGACGGCGTGCCCGTGAAGTTCAACAGCCCGCGTGACGCCATGACCAAGGGCATCGCGTTCTCCAGCGAGAACCGGCGCACCGAGGGCATCATCGGCGAACTGACCGTACGGGAGAACATCATCCTGGCCCTGCAGGCGGCCCGCGGCTGGACCCGGCCGATCCCGCGCCGCCGTCAGGACGAGCTGGTCGACAAGTACATCAAGGCGTTGCAGATCCGCCCGGCCGACCCCGAGCGCCAGGTGCGCAACCTCAGCGGCGGCAACCAGCAGAAGGTGCTGCTGGCCCGGTGGCTGATCACCGAGCCCCGGCTGCTGATCATCGACGAGCCCACCCGCGGCATCGACGTGGGGGCCAAGGCCGAGATCCAGCGGCTGGTGGCCCAGCTGGCCGACGGCGGCATGGCCGTGCTGTTCGTCAGCGCCGAGCTGGAGGAGGTGCTCCGGCTCAGTCACAAGATCGAGGTGTTGCGCGACCGGCGCCTGGTCGAGGAACTGGCGAACACGGACGACGTCGACGCGGACCGGATCATGCAGACGATCGCGAGCGGAGCGGTCGCGTCGGGAACCAGCGGAGCCACACCATGACGAACCTGCTCAGACACCGGCTGTTCTGGCCCATCGCCGTCCTGGTGGTGCTGCTGGCCAGCAACCTGGTCTTCTCCAACAACTTCTTCACGATCACCCTGCAGGACGGCCACCTCTACGGCTCGCTGATCGACATCCTGCGCCGCAGTGCCCCGCTGGTGCTGGTGGCGCTGGGGATGACGCTGGTCATCTCGACCGGCGGCATCGACCTGTCGGTGGGCTCGGTGATGGCGATCTCGGGCGCCCTGGCCTGCCTGCTGATCGGCGACCTGAGCAACCCCGACGCGGTGGGCCCGGTGCTGCTGGTGGTCGGGCTGGCGATCGCGCTGTGCCTGGTCTTCGGGCTGTGGAACGGTTTCCTGGTCGCCGTGCTGGGGATCCAGCCGATCATCGCGACGCTGATCCTCATGGTCGCCGGGCGCGGCGTGGCCCAGCTGATCACCGACGGGCAGATCCTCAACGTGCGCTCGGAGCCGTACCGGGTGATCGGGGCCGGCTACTTCCTGGCGGTGCCGGTCAGCTTCCTGATCGCCGCGGCCGCGGTCGCGCTCACCGTGGCCCTGACCCGCCGTACGGCATTGGGTCTGCTCCTGGAGTCGGTCGGGGGCAGCCCCACCGCGAGCCGTCTGGCCGGCATCCGGGCCCGGCGCATCACCATCATGGTGTACGTCTTCGCGGCCGCGTTCGCCGGTGTGGCCGGGCTGATCTACAGCTCGGACGTGTCAAGCGCGGACAGCAACGCGGCGGGCAACCTGATCGAGCTCAACGCGATCCTGGCCGTCGTCCTCGGCGGCACGGCGCTGACCGGCGGACGGTTCTCGATCGCGGGCAGCGTGCTCGGCGCGGTCATCATCACCACGCTCGACATCACCGCGGTCAGCGTGGGCGTCCCGGTCGAGACGACGCTGCTGTTCAAGGCGATCGTCGTGATCATCCTCTGCCTGGCCCAGTCGGCGACGTTCCGGGCCAAGGTGTTCGGGCGGTTCTCGGCGAAAAGGACGGTCCCGGCATGATCGACGTCTCCACCCCGCCGGCGCCGCAGCGCAACCGGCCGCTGCTCGGGGCCAAGCGGGTCTACAAGGCCAACACCAAACACATTCCCGTCCTGGCCACGCTTGTGCTCCTGATCGTCATGTACTCGGTCGGCGTGTACAACTACGACGGCTTCGGCGACACCCAGGTCCTCCTCAACGTCTTCGTCGACAACGCGTTCCTGCTGGTGGTCGCGGTCGGCATGACGTACGTGATCCTGACCGGCGGCATCGACCTCTCGGTGGGCGCGGTGATCGCGCTGACCACGACGGTCGCCGCGACGCTGCTCGAGGCCGGCTGGTCCGCGGCCGTGGTGCTGCCGGTGGCGCTGCTCATCGGCACGGTGATGGGCCTGGGCATGGGCTGCGTCATCCACTTCTTCAAGGTGGAGCCGTTCATCGCCACGCTGGCCGGGATGTTCCTGGCCCGCGGCCTGTCCCTGCTGATCAACCGCAACTCGATCCCGATCACCAACGACTTCTGGACGCAGATGGCCCAGAAGCGGTTCCGGTTCGACGACGGCGTCTTCATCTCGCTCAACGTGGTGATCGCCGTGATCGTCGTGGTGATCGCGGCGCTCGTGCTGGCCTGGACCCGGTTCGGCCGCAACATCTACGCCATCGGTGGCAACGCCGACTCCGCGCTGCTGATGGGACTTCCCGTCGGCCGTACGAGGATCGCCGTGTACACCTTCAGCGGGTTCTGCGCCTCGCTGGGCGGCGTGCTCTACAGCTTCTACACCTCGTCCGGCTACAGCCTGCACGGGCAGGGGCTCGAACTCGACGCGATCGCGGCGGTGGTCATCGGCGGTGTGCTGCTGACCGGTGGCTCCGGATACGTGCTGGGCACGGTGCTCGGCGTGCTGGTGCTCGGCCTGATCCAGACGATCATCACGTTCCAGGGCGACCTGAACTCGTGGTGGACCCGGATCGTGGTCGGCATCCTGCTGTTCGCCTTCATCGTCCTGCAGCGGCTCGTCACGAGAAAGGCGAAATGATGCCCCAGTACGTCATCGGGGTCGACTACGGAACGCTGTCCGGCCGGGCCGTGGTCGTCCGGGTCAGCGACGGCGAAGAGGTCGGCGCGGCCGTGCACGAATACCGGCACGGCGTGATCGAGCGGACCCTGCCCGCCACCGGCGAGCGACTCAAGCCCGACTGGGCCCTGCAGGATCCGCAGGACTACCTGGACGTGCTGCGTACGGCGGTGCCCGAGGCAGTTGCGGCCGCCGGCGTCGACCCGTCGGAGGTCATCGGGATCGGCACCGACTTCACGGCGTGCACCGTGCTGCCCGTGCTGAGCGACGGAACGCCGCTGTGCAAGACGGCGGAGTTCGAGCACAGACCGCACGCGTACGTGAAACTTTGGAAGCACCATGCGGCGCAACCGCAGGCGGACCGGATCACTGAGCTGGCTCACCGCCGGGGCGAGCCGTGGATCGACCGGTACGGCGGCAAGATCTCGTCGGAGTGGCAGTTCGCCAAGGCGTTGCAGCTGCTCGAGGAGGACCCGGAGGTCTACGCGCGGACCGAGCGCTGGATCGAGGCGGCCGACTGGATCATCTGGCAGCTCGGCGGCCGCGAGACTCGCAACGCCTGCACGGCGGGCTACAAAGGGATCCACCAGGACGGCCAGTATCCGAGCAAGGACTACCTGGCCGAGCTCAACCCGGAGTTCGCCGACTTCGCGGACACCCGGCTGGCCCACCCGATCTCGGCGCTGGGGGAGCGGGCCGGCGGCCTGACCGCGGAGGCGGCCTCCTGGACGGGCCTGCCCGAAGGCATCGCGGTGGCGGTCGGCAACGTGGACGCCCACGTGACCTCGCCGGCCGCGCGTGCGGTTCAGCCCGGGCAGATGCTGCTGGTCATGGGCACCTCGACGTGCCACGTCATGAACGCCGCCGAGCTCAAAGCGGTGCCGGGCATCTGCGGCGTGGTCGACGGCGGCATCCTGGCCGGGCTCTACGGTTACGAGGCCGGGCAGAGCGGGGTCGGCGACATCTTCGGGTGGTACGCCGAGAGCGTCGGGCAGAGTCACGACGAGCTGTCCCGCCTGGCCGCGGAGCAGCCGACCGGGGCGCACGGACTGGTCGCGCTGGACTGGCAGAGCGGCAACCGCTCGATCCTGGTCGACCACCACCTGTCCGGCGTGATCGCGGGCCTCACGCTGGCGACCCGGCCGTACGAGATCTACAAGGCCCTGGTCGAGGCGACCGCGTACGGGACCCGGAAGATCGTTGAAACGTTCGAGGCGTCAGGCGTGGCGGTGACCGAACTGATCGCGGCCGGTGGCCTCAAACGCAACCCGCTCGTGATGCAGATCTACGCCGACGTGCTGCGGCGGCCGTTCAGCGTGGCCTCGTCGGAACAGGCGCCCGCGCTGGGTTCGGCCATCCACGCGGCGGTGGCGGCCGGGGCCTACCCGGACGTGGCGACCGCCGCCGAGGCGATGGGCAAGGTCGAGCGCGCTGTCTTCCAGCCGCGCGACGCCGACGCCGACGTCTACGACCAGCTCTACGCCGAATACTCCGAACTGCACGACTACTTCGGACGTACGTCGGAATCCCTGCACCGGCTGCGCGCCATCCGGAACGAGGCCCTGTGAGCATCGACGACATTCGCGCCGAGGTCTGCGACCTGCACCGTCACCTGACCCGGTGGGGGCTGGTCACCTGGACGGCCGGCAACGTCTCGGCCCGCGTACCGGGGGAAGAACTGCTGGTCATCAAGCCGTCGGGGGTCGAGTACGACGCGCTGACACCCAAGTCGATGGTGGTCTGCGACCTCGACGGCAACCTGGTCGAGGGCGAGCACAGCCCGTCCAGCGACACCGCCTCGCACGCGTACGTCTACCGGCACATGCCCGAGGTCAACGGTGTCGTGCACACCCACAGCCCGTACGCCACCGCCTGGGCCGCGCGGGGCGAGCCGATCCCGTGCTCGATCACCGCGATGGCCGACGAGTTCGGCGGGGACATCCCGATCGGGCCGTTCGCGCTGATCGGCTCGGACGACATCGGCCGTGGCATCGTCGAGACGCTGCGGGGGTCCCGCTCACCGGCGGTGCTGATGCGCCAGCACGGCCCCTTCACGATCGGCCCGACGGCCAAGGCCGCCGTCAAGGCCGCGGTCATGTGCGAGGACGTGGCGCGCACCCTGCACCTGGCCCGACAGCTCGGTCCCGTGGACCGGCTGCCCGCAACCGCCGTGGACCGCTTGTTCGACCGGTACCAGAACGTCTACGGCCAACCCCTGATGGAGGGACAGCAATGAGCGAGCACGAGGTCTGGTTCCTGACCGGTAGTCAGGGGCTGTACGGACCCGAAACCCTTGATCAGGTTGCCGCCCAGTCGCGTGATATCTCGGGCAAATTGCAGCAGGCGCTCAGCGACGTCAAGCTCGTCTGGAAGCCGGTGCTCACGTCGTCGGCCGACATCCTGACGACGGTGCGGCAGGCCAACGACGACGACCGCGTCATCGGTGTCATCGCCTGGATGCACACGTTCTCGCCGGCCAAGATGTGGATCACCGGGCTCGACGCGCTGCGCACCCCCCTGCTGCACCTGCACACCCAGGCCAACGTCGACCTGCCCTGGGCCACGATCGACATGGACTTCATGAACCTGAACCAGGCCGCCCACGGCGACCGCGAGTTCGGTTACATCGAGGCCCGGCTCGGCGTCGCCCGCAAGACCGTGGCCGGGCACGTCACCGACCCGCGGGTCACGGCGCGCATCAACACCTGGGTGCGGGCCGCACGCGGCTACGCGGCCATGCGGTCGCTGCGGCTGGCCCGCTTCGGTGACAACATGCGCGACGTCGCGGTCACCGAGGGCGACAAGGTCGAGGCCCAGCTCCGCTTCGGGGTGTCCGTCAACACGTACGGGGTCAATGACCTGGTGGCGGTGGTCGACCAGATCGGCGACGCCGAGATCGACAAGCTGGTCGGGGAGTACTCCGACCTGTACGAGATCGCCGACGTGCTGCGGGACGAACGGCACGACTCGCTGCGGTACGCGGCGCGCATCGAACTCGGCCTGCGCGCCTTCCTCGAGGCGGGCGGCTTCAAGGCGTTCACCACCAACTTCGAGGACCTGGGCGGGCTGCGGCAACTGCCCGGGCTCGCGGTGCAGCGCCTGATGGCCGACGGCTACGGCTTCGGCGGCGAGGGCGACTGGAAGACGTCGGTGCTGCTGCACACCCTCAAGGCGATGACCCCCGGCGGCACGTCGTTCATGGAGGACTACACGTACGACCTGACCCCGGGCGACGAGCGCATCCTGGGCGCGCACATGCTCGAGGTGTGCCCGTCGATCGCCGCCGGCACGCCCCGCCTGGAGATCCACCCGCTGGGCATCGGCGGCCGCGAGGACCCCGTACGGATGGTCTTCGACGCCGCCCCGGGCCCGGCCGTGGTGGTCGGCCTGACCGACATGGGCGAACGGTTCCGCCTGGTCGCCAACGAGATCGAGGTCGTGCCCCCGTCGTCGCCGCTGCCGGCTCTGCCGGTGGCGCGGGCCGTGTGGAAGCCCGCCCCCGACTTCTCCACGTCCACCGAGGCCTGGCTGACCGCGGGCGGCCCGCACCACACCGTCCTGTCGTCGGCGGTGGGCACGGAGGAACTGAACGACCTGGCCGAGATGCTGGCCACCGAACTGCTCGTCATCGACGCCGGCACGCGCATCCGCGAGTTCGCCAAGGAGGTGCGCTGGAACCAGGCGTACTACCGCCTCGCACGCGGTTTCTGAGAGCCGGGGGCCTTCAGGTCGGGAAGTGGCCTGAAGGCCTCCTGCGGTCGGGGCGCCGGGCGCCTTGCCCCTGGTGCTGCTGCCCGGGTGGCCCGGGTCGGTCGTGGAGTTCCTCGCCGTGATCGGCCCGCATCGGTCCGAATTCGACACCGGCGGCCACTTCGCGGCCATCGAGGTCCCGGAGTTGCTGGTCGAGGACACCCGGACGTTCTTCCGCCCGCTGCGCTGCACCATCCTGGCCGGGACGTCCTCCCGCCCGCCGATCGGCCGCCGGCGGCGAGCTGCTAGCGGCCGGCGAGGCCGCCGCTGCTGCAGACGATGATGAGCATGCCGAAGGCGAACAGGGCGGCCAGAATCCAGAGGCAGCCTCCGCAGCCGACGTTGTCGAAGGGGGAGGGGCGCCCCTCGCGGTTCCAGGCGGCGAACTGCTCGCGTCGTTCCCGGTCGGTGGGCATGACGGCCTCACGCTCCACTGTCGCTGGTGCGGGCCCAGATGAGCAGGGTGATGACCGCTACCGCCTCCAGGGCGATCACGGCGGTGGCCACCTGGGCGCTCACCGCGGCGGCGAGGGCGCCGGTGACGAAGAGGAACGGCCAGAACGTGAACATGCCGATCAGGCGGTAGGGCCAGACGCCGGCGAACTGCTCCTCGAAGCTGCCGCCGGTGCGGGCGCAGATGAACTTGTGCACGGACATGACCACCATGCTCGGGAACTCCCAGAGCACGAAGGCGAGCACCGGAAAGAGAAAGGGTCCCATGCCGGGAACTGACGGACGGGGGTGATCAGTGTCGATCGCGCGGAGCGGTGGTCCTGGACGTCACCGTCCCGCGGGGCATGAGGACCGGTTTCAGCCGTACGGACTCGGTGGTGTGCCGCCCCGAGCCGAGCTGGTCGAGGAGCAGGCGCAGCGCCTCCCGCCCTACGTCGGCGAACTCCTGACGCACGGTGGTGAGGCCGGGGAACGTGTAACCGGCCTCGGGCACGTCGTCGAAGCCGACCACGCTCACGTCCTCCGGGATGCGGCGGCCGCGCTCGGTCATCGCCCGCATCACACCGAGCGCGATGTCGTCGTTGGCGGCGAACACGGCAGTGCACGCCGGGTTCTCGGCCAGCAGTCGGCCGCAGCGGTAACCCGAGGCGGCCGACCAGTCGGCGCGCACGGTGGGCGGGGCGGACACTCCGGCCTCGGCCAGGGCCGCCCGCCAGCCCGCCTCGCGCGCACGGCTGCCGTGCCACTGCTCGGGGCCGGCGACGTGCCAGACCGTACGGTGGCCGTTGGCCAGCAGGTGACGCGTGGCCAGCACCCCGCCCGCGTGCTGGTCGACCGAGACGTCGGGGGCGGGACAGCCGGGTGGGCCGTCCACCGTCACCACGGGCAGGCCCGCCGGCACGGCCTGGAGCATGTCGGCGGCCGCGTCGACCGGCGCGATCACGATCAGCCCGGCGACGCCCTGGCCGGTCAGCCGGCGCACGAGCCGGCGCGAGGCCCCGGCCGCGTCGTCACCGGAGACGTGGCCGATCGTGACCGGCAGGTCGGCGTCGAGGCTGGCGTCGCCGATGGCCTGCACCATGCTGGCCGGACCGTAGAGCGTGGTGTTCTGCGCGACCACGCCGACAACGGGGGAGCGGTGGTCGCGGCCGCGGGAACTGGGCGGCGCAGGACGTGTCTGCATGCTGTTCGTCCTTTGCGGAGAGGTCCCACGAGTCATTGGTGAACGCAAACATGCTTGGTGCGGTCAGGCTCGGTCAAGCCTCCGTTACGTCCTTGTTACATCCATGTGCGGAGATCGGTCCAGGCCGCACATTCCGGTCCGGAGCCCTTGCCAAACCCGGAACTCTCGTACACATGCGAATGTTCGGGCGGCTTCCGGCACGATGCGGTCCGGGGGCGCGCATTGCTGCGCACCCCGGTGGCGGTGAGCGCGCTCATCGTGGCCGCCGCGCCGCTGTCGGCAATCGGACTTGGCTTCGTCCGGGCTGCTGTGTCCGGAGCGTGGTTTTCGATCTTTGTGTTACTGGTCGGCAGCCGGCGGCAGGAGTGGCCCGGCCAGGGAGGCAGCGGCTCGGCCGGGTGACCGCGGGCACGACGACGGCCGGGCTCGGCGGGGCTTCGGAGCGGGCGGTTGAGCCACCCTTTATGCCCGGCTTCGGTCCGTATTGTGGCGTTCTTCGTGTTCGCCGTTATCGGCGGTCACGGCGACAGAAGGTACGTTCCCCGGCCCGATGGGCAATCGTTTCCGCATGGACAATCGGTCCTACGCACGGAGGCCTAAGCATCGTGACCTGCGCATGCACATCCCAGCGGCCATGACAATACTCCGAGCGAGCGACTGGAACACGACGCTGTCCGGTACGGAATACATCGCAACTGCTCACGTACTGCCGGTGGAAGACTGCGTTGTCGACGCATTCGTCCACGTGAGAGCTACCGGGAAACCACGCGCCCTGATCGTCAGCGCCCTCCCGCACGCGGCCCCCTGACCCAGGCCGGAGCGGCGCACAAGGAACAGAGAGTGATGATGACCGATCTACCAACAGTCGTGTCGATTGCCGCACTGCTCGCCGTCGCGATCGCCCTCGTCGTGCAGTGGCAGCAGGCACGCACCGCTCAGGCCGTCGACGTCCGCGAGCGCCACTTCGAGCTGATCAAGCTGATGCTCGACCATCCGGAGCTCGACTACAACGCCACCGACCGGCCGCCCTCCGACGAGCGCAAGACCGCCATCGGCATGAGCCTGTGGATGGCCCACTGGAACACGCTCTGGCACATCGGCAAACTCGACGAAAAGGCCCTGCGGTTCAACCTCGAGGACCTGTTCGCCAACCCCGAGGCCCGCTCCTGGTGGCGCCGGGTCGGCAGCGCGTGGTCGTCCAAGGGCACCCGCAAGGAGCGCCGCTTCCTCGCCATCGTCGGCCAGGAGTGCGAGACCGCGGCCCGGGCCAAGCCCGCGATGCCGCTGCGGGAGCCGGTCAACAGCGGTTCGGGCGTCCGGGACTGATCGGGCGGGCGCGGCCGATTGCTCAAGCCGGCCGTGCGGGCGCCGATCAGACAGGCCCCTGCCGGAGGTGCCGTCATGAGCCTGTCCCGATACGCGCTGCGCACCGCCGGCTTCGGCGCGCTCTACCTGCTGGCCACCGTGGCCGGGCTGGCCACAGCGTCCTCCGGTGCGGGTGTACGCGTGGTCTGGCCCGCCGCCGTGGTGGCCGCCCTGTGGCTGGTCGCGCAGGGACGCCACGGCCACCGCAACCTCGACGTCATCGCGCTCTCCGTGCTGGCCGTGCTGGCCCCGGGCCACGACGGCGGCCTGCTGTCCTCGTTCGTGCACGCAGTGCCCCAGGTGGTGCCGGCGGTGCTGTTCGCGTGGTTGTTCGACCGGTGGCTGCCCGGCTACTGGCTCGGGCACGGTGACCGATTCCGCCGGCCCGGCCCGACCCTGACCCGGCTGGCCGCGGCCGCGGCGCTGGCGGCGCTGTCGGGGGCGGTGCTGCACAAGGTCGTCGACACGGAGCTCGGGTTCTCCGAGGCCGGCTACGTGCTGCTGCGGGACGGCGTGGCCGTGCTGCTCGGGGTTCTCGTGGTGCGCCTGGTCCGCCGCCGGGGTGGGGCGTCGCCCGGCGGCCGCTCCGGTGACGACCCCGGCCGTCCCGATTCCCGCCGCCCCGGCCTGACGCTGGTCAAGTAACGGGTCGACCCCCGCGCAACGGCGTCCCTCAACCACAACGCGCGCCGAGCAGGCGCCAGCCGTCGAGGACAGCTAGTCGTTGGCCGCGAAGACCGACCAGTTCTCGGCCAGCGTGAACCCCATGTCGAGATAGAGCGGCATCCCCGCCGGCGTCGAGTGCAGGTAGGCGGTCCGGGCGCCGGACAGCTGGGCCTCGCGCAGCACGGCCGCGGTGGCCAGCCGGCCGTAGCCCTTGCGGCGGAACGGCGGCGGTACCGCGATGTTGGAGACCCCCGCCAGGCCGCCCGTGACGATGCCGAACGCGCTGGCCACCGGCACACCGTCGACCTCGACGAGATAGGCGCGCGCGGCCGGCAGGGCGAAGACGGCCGGGTCGGCGAAGACCGCGAACAGTGGCTCCGGGGCCTCGAAACCGGCGGCCATCGTGCGCCGGTAGGGCAGGCTGTCGGCGGCGGTGACGCGGCGGGCGGCCGGGACGTCGGCGGCGTCGGCCGGAGTCAGCGGACGCACCAGCAGCGGCCGGGCCTCGCGCTTGGCCAGCCCGTGATCGCCCGCGACGGCCACGATCTCGGGGTCCACGGCGTCACCGCGCACCTGGATCGTCCAGGGCACCTGGTGCAGCCGGGCCGAGTCGGAGCATTCGGAGATCTCGGCGGCCGACGGCGTACGGGAAAACGCGGTGATGCCGTTGAGGGTCGCGAAGGGCGCGCCGGTCATGTATTCGGCGGTGCCGGCGGCCGTCTCGTGGAAGTAGCCGTCGGGCTGGGTGCCGGCCAGCATCCGGAGGGCGTCCAGCCAGGCCCGCGCGGCGGCGTCGGCGGCGGTTTCGAGGTTCACGTGATCAACCTACGGGGCGGCGAGCAGTCCGTTAAGCCACCGTGGGCCGCCTCTACGGGGGATCGAGGCGGCCCACGGGGTCAGGGGGAAAGTAGTTGCCGCACATCGTGAACCTGTTTCCGTCTTTTCGCCACCCCGTGCTCAAGAAGCCGGCCCGTACGTCCAGGAAGCGGCGCGCCGCAGCACGCCGGCGGCGACCAGCTCGACCGTGACCGCGACGGCCACCGCCTCCACCGCGAGCAGCGCGATCAGCACCAGCAGCTGGGTGGCCCCGGCCTGCAGAGCGGAGCCGCCGCCCAGCAGCACCCCGACGAACGCCCCCGGCAGCGTCACCAATCCGACCGTACGGGTCTGGTCGAGCGCCGGCATCAGCGCCGTGGCCGCGGTCGGCCGGCACACCTCGAGCGCCGCCTCGCGGGGCAGGAAGCCCAGGGCCAGCGCCGCCTCGTACTCGCCGTGCCGGTCGCGCAGCTCGTCGAGCGCCCGCCGCCCCGACAGGGACGTCGCCGTCATGGCCCCGCCGATCAGGATCCCGGCCAGCGGCAGCACGGCCACCGGGGCCAGCGGTGTCGTTCCCGCCGCGACCACCGCCACGCCCAGCGGCACCGCGCCCGCCGCGATCGGCAGCGCCGCCGTCCAGCCCAGCCGCACCGTCGTGATCCGCCGGGCCGAGGTGAACACCGCCACCGCCAGCATGACCGTGATGAAGGCGGCGGTCGTCCACCACGACCGCAGCACGGCGGTGATGATCAGCGACACCGCGGCCAGTTGCACGACCGCCCGCAGCGACGCCGTCACCAGGTCGCGCCGCAGCCCCAGCCCACCGGCCCAGGCCACCGTGACCGCCACCACCACGAGCCCGGCCAGGACCACCGCGAGCACCGGGCCGGCCGACACCGCACCGTTGTTCATGCCGGAGATTTCATCAGCCGGGCAACTTCTGCCGCACCGCGGCCCACTGAAAGGTATGCGTAAATTCCTCCTCGCCGGGGCGACCGTGCTGCTGGCCGCCACCGCCGCCGTTCACGGCATGTCCGCGGCGAACGCCGCCACCTATCCCAACCCGGGCACCGTCACCGGCTCGACCGGGGCCCACGACCCGGCGATCGTGAAACGCCCCACCGGTGGCTACCTGATGGCCACGACCGGTGCCGGGATCACGCTCAAGACGTCGAACGACCGGACCGCGTTCGCCGACGCCGGGCGGGCCTTCCCGAACGGCACGTCGTGGGCCGACCCGTACACCAACGGCGACGCCAACCTGTGGGCGCCCGACATCTCGTACCGCAACGGCCGCTACGTCATGTACTACTCGGCCTCGTCGTTCGGCTCCAGCAAGTCGGCGATCTTCCTGGCCACCAGCACCACCGGCGCGGCCGGCTCGTGGACCAACCAGGGCCTGGTCATCGAGAGCACGGCGTCGAGCAACTGGAACGCCATCGACCCGAACCTGACGGTCACCGCGTCCGGCGAGTGGTGGCTGAGCCTCGGGTCGTTCTGGAGCGGCATCAAGCTGATCAAGCTGAACCCGGGCACCGGCAAGCGCGCCGACAGCAGCCTGATCAACCTGGCCGAGCGGTTCGTCAACAGCAAGTCGGTCGAGGCGCCGTTCATCTACGCCCACGGCGGCTACTACTACCTGTTCGTCGCGTTCGACTTCTGCTGCCGTGGCGCCACCAGCACCTACCGGATCATGGTGGGCCGGTCGAAGACCATCACGGGCCCGTACGTGGATCAGGCCGGGGTGGCCATGACGGCCGGTGGCGGCACGGAGATCCTGGCCGGTCACGACAGCATCCACGGCCCGGGCCACCCGGCCGTCCTCGGCGACACCGACGCCGACGTGCTGGTCTACCACTACTACACCGACTCGGACGCGGCCCGCCTGGGCATCAACCTGCTGGGCTGGTCGTCGTCGGCTTGGCCGTACGTCTACTGAATCGGCCTTCCCTGACGTGCGAATAATCGCGGGCCTCGGTGACCAGGCCGGCGTCGTCGAACCGGAGGACAGTGCACCCCGAGACAGTGAGCGGCTCGCCGTGGGGATAGGTGACCGCCCAATACTCCACGGCCGCCGTGTCACCGTCGACACGTGGCTCGTCGAACCAGACCTCGGCCGGTCGGCTCTCCACGCCGAAGCACTCGGTGAGATAGTCCCGCAGGCCGTGCCGCCCGGCGTAGGGGCGGAACATCGAGGCGTAGTAGTCGCCGTCGGGCGCATGGAGGCGGGCTATGGCCTCGACGTCCTGAGCCGGCCACCCTGTCCGCCACGTCTGCGCCCATCGTCGTGCCGCCTCGCGTATCTCCATGGCGGTGTGTCTATCAGCGGGGTGCGACATTTTCGGGTGTCAGCCGGGCGATCAGGTCGGCCGCCGGGGCGGGGCGGGCGGAGCGGAAACCGGTGCCGGCCCACAGGTTGAGGCCGTCGGCGTCGTTGTGCCGGGCGGCGGCGGCCCGCAGCGGGGCGGTCAGGTGGTGCACCGCTGGGTAGCCGATGGGGGCGGCCGACGAGTAGAGGTCGGTGAAGCGGTTACGCAGGGCTCGGGCCGGTTGGCCGGTGAAAGCTCTGGTCACGACGGTGTCCGGGGCTCGCTCGGAAAGCATGAAGGAGCGCTGGGCGGGGCGGGTGCCGGCCTCGTCGGCGAGGAGGAAGGCGGTGCCGCACTGGACTGCCGTCGCGCCCGCTCGGAGCAACTGTTCGACGTCCTCGACGTCCGCTACCCCACCGGCGGCGACGAGTGGTTTGTCGGCTCTGAGGCGGCGCACCAGGGAAGCGGTGGGGGTGTCGCCCCGGAAGGACGCGGGGTCGGAGGTGGCGGAGTGACCGCCCGCCGAGCCGCCCTGGACGATCAGCGCGTCCGGCTCGACGGCGAGCGCGGCGGCCGCCTCCGCCGGTGACGTGACGGTGATCAGCACCTGGGAACCGCCGGTCCGGAGCGCGGCCACGGCGGCGCGGGGCGGCACGCCGAAAGTGAAGCTGACGAACGGAACGCGGTAGGCGACGGCCAGCTCAACCTTGGCCGCGAAGTGATCGTCGTCGGCGAGCCGCAACGGTGGCAGGTCGATGCCGTAGCGGTCGGCCTCGGGCTGCAACAGGGCGCGGTACTCGGTGAGCGCGTCGATCGAGGGCGGTGGCGGGCCGGGCACGAAGATGTTGAGCCCGTACGCCCCGTGGACGGCGCGCAGCTCCTCCTCGACCTGGTGCGGCGTCTTGTAACCGGCGGCCAAGAAGCCGGTCGCGCCCGCCTCGGTCGCCGCGTTGACCAGGGCCGGGGTGGAGGGGCCGCCCGCCATGGGCGCGACCACGAGAGGGCGGATCACGGTGCGGGTGTCCCGAGGATGCCGTTGATCAGGTCGGTGATCGGGCTGAGCAGGGCGTCCGGGCCGGCCGAGGCGAGCGGCTCGAGTCTGGTGTTGGCGCGCAGCAACGCGATGCCGAGGGAGGCGGCGATCGTCACCTGGGCCCGCAGCAGCAGCTCGTCGTCGCCCTCCTCCCAGCCGGCCAGGGTGGCCAGGCGTTCGGCGAAGGTGCGCAGCATGCCGACGCGGATCTCGTCGGCGCGGGCGTCGCCGGAGGAGCGCAGCAGGAGCACGAGGTGACGCGGGAACGTGTCGGAGCCGATGCCGGTGAGCTGCTCGACGATGCGCCCGGCGACCTCGTCCAGGCGGGCCCCGCCGGCGGTGTGCCGCATCTGTTCGACGGCGCTGGTCAGGCAGGCCTCGAACAGGCCCTCTTTCGAGGTGAAGTAGCGGCTGATCAGGGCGACGTTGACCCCGGCGTCGTCGGCGATGTCGCGCACGGTCGTGGCCGCGTAGCCGTCACTGGCGAAACGGTTGCCGGCGGCGTCGAGCAACAGCTGGCGCGTGCGGTTCGCGTCCCGGCGCTTCACTCCCGTGGTCACCCGATCAGCGTAGCGGGGATTAAACGCGCGTTGACCGGCGACAACGCGGAGCGGATGGGTCAGGATCGGGACCATGAGCGATGACGCCGCGACCAAGATCCTGCTGTCCGAAGAGGAAATGCCGCGCAGCTGGTACAACATCGTGCCGGATCTGCCCAGCCCGCCGCCGCCCGTGCTGCACCCGGGCACGCACGAGCCGGTCGGGCCGGACGATCTCGCGCCGCTCTTCCCGATGGCGCTGATCGAGCAGGAGGTGACGACCGAGCGGTTCGTGACCATTCCCTCCGAGGTGCTTGAGGTCTATCGCCTGTGGCGCCCGTCGCCGCTGTTTCGCGCGCACCGCCTGGAGAAGGCGCTCGGCACCCCGGCCAAAATCTATTACAAGTACGAGGGTGTCTCGCCGGCCGGGTCGCACAAGCCCAACACCGCGGTGCCGCAGGCCTATTACAACGCGTCGGCGGGCATTCGGCGGCTGACCACGGAGACCGGCGCCGGGCAGTGGGGAACGGCTCTCGCGTTCGCGGCCGCGCAATTCGGCATCGAGTGCGAGATCTGGCAGGTGCGGGCCTCGTACGACCAGAAACCGTACCGGAAAATGATGATCGAGACCTTCGGTGGCACCATTCACCCGTCGCCGTCGGAGCTGACCGAGGCCGGGCGCAAGGTGCTGGCCGACGACCCGGATTCGCCCGGCTCGCTGGGCATCGCGATCAGTGAGGCCGTCGAGGTCGCGGCGCAGCATCCGGACACCAATTACGCGCTGGGCAGCGTGCTCAACCACGTTCTGCTGCACCAGACCGTGATCGGTGAGGAGGCCTTGCTGCAGCTGGCCAAGGTCGGGGCGGTGCCGGACGTGATCGTCGGCTGCACCGGCGGCGGCTCCAATTTCGCCGGGCTCGCCTTCCCGTTCCTGCGCGAGAAAATGGCCGGGCGGATGGCGCCGGTCATCCGGGCCGTCGAGCCCGCCTCCTGCCCGTCACTGACGAAAGGCGTTTACGCCTACGACTTCGGGGACACGGCGGGCATGACACCGCTGATGAAGATGCACACGCTCGGCCACGACTTCATCCCGGACCCCATTCACGCGGGTGGCCTGCGTTATCACGGCATGGCCCCGCTCATTTCGCACGTCTACGAATTGGGTCTGGTGGAGGCGGTCGCCAAGACGCAGCGTGAATGTTTCGAGGCGGGGGTCGCGTTCGCCCGTTCGGAAGGCATCATCCCGGCCCCGGAGCCGACGCACGCGCTCGCCGCCTGCATCGAGGAGGCGTTGCGCTGCAAGGAGACGGGGGAGGAGAAGGTCATTCTCACTGCGCTCTGCGGGCACGGGCATCTCGACCTGCCCGCGTACGGGAAATTCTTGTCGGGTGAGATGACGGACCACTCGTTGTCGTCCGAGGCGGTCGAGGCGGCCCTGACGAAATTGCCCACCGTTTAGGCCGACTGGCGCCAGACCACGGGGGAGTCGAGCAGCACGCTCGGCTCCACCGGGTGCCCGGCGATCTGACGCAGCACCGATTCCGCGGCGTGACGCCCTATTTCGCGGGCCGGCTGGTGCACCGTCGACAGGGCGGGCTGGGTGCGCTGCGCCCACGAACTGTCGTCAAAACCGACCAGGCCGACGTCCTCGGGGACGCGCCGGCCGGCCTCGCGCAGCGCCTCGAGCGCGCCCGCGGCCACCGCGTCGGACGCGGCGAACACGCCGTCCAGCAACGGTTCCCGATCGAGCAGCGCGCGCATGCCCTTGACCCCGTACGTGTAGTCGTACAGCGGCACGTCGGCCACCAGCTGGGGGTCGAATCGGTCGCCCATGGCCTGTTTGAAGCCGGTGAGCCGGTCGGCGCCGGAATCCCGGTCGAGCGCGGCCGCGATCATGCCGATCCGTTTGCGGCCGGTGTCGAGCAGGCGCTGGGTGACGGCGCGGGCGGAGCCGGTGTTGTCGATACCGACGAACGGGATGCTGCGGTCGAGATCGGGCGGGTGGCCGACGAACGTCGCGGGCAGCCGGATCTCGGCGATGAGCCGGGTGATCGGGTCGTGCGAGCGGGCCGAGACGATGATCGCGCCGTCGACGAAGCCGCCGCTGAGGTAGCGCCCGACCCGCTGCATGTCGCGGTCGGAGTCGATGACGAGGCTGACCATCTGGTGGTCGGCCAGCGACAGCACCGCGTTGGCGCCCAGCATGATGGCGCCGATGTTCGGGTCTTCCAGCAGCAGCGAATGCGGCTCGAGGGCGAGGAAGCCGACGGCCTGGGAGCGCTGGCGGGCGAGCTGGCTGGCGGCCCGGTTGGGCACGTAACCGACCTGGGCGATGGCCGCCTCGATGGCCGTCCGGGCGTCGCTGGAGACGTAGCCCCCGTTGAGGACGCGGTTGACCGTGCCCCGGGACACGCCGGCCGCCGCGGCCACATCATGCACGGTGGCGCGGCGCGCTTTCCTGGGCCCGGTCACGGCACACATCGTACGGGCCGTGATCGAAGTTCCCTATTGACCCGCTGACCAGGCCGTGCCTAGTGTGTGCCCGTTCACACATTCGTCATCGGCGGGTTCGCGCGGCGAAATGTGTGCACGTGCACACACGAGAGGTAAGCGATGCTGCAACTGGGCTGCGACTACAACTACGAACAGTGGCCGCCTGCTGTCTGGCGTGAGGACATGGCCCTCATGCGCGAGGCCGGCGTGGACCTCGTCGCCGTCAACGTCTTCGGCTGGTCGGCCGTCGAGCCGCGGCCCGGCGAGTACGACTTCGCCGCGCTCGACGAGATCGTCGGCCTGCTCCACGACAACGGCATCCGGCTCAACCTCGGCACCGGCACCGCGTCGCCCCCGCCCTGGCTGACCAGCCGGCACCCGTCGGTGCTGCCGGTGACCGCCGACGGCACCACCCGCTACCCGGGCGGCCGCCAGGCGTTCTGCCCCAGCTCGCCGATCTTCCGCGAGCACGCGCTGCGCCTGGTCGAGCAGGTCGCGCAGCGGTACGGCCGGCACCCGGCGCTGGCCCTGTGGCACGTCTCCAACGAGCTCGGCTGCCACAACGCGCTCTGCTACTGCGAGGCCAGCGCGGAGGCGTTCCGGGTCTGGCTGGCCGCCCGGTACGGCACCACCGAGGCGCTGAACAAGGCCTGGGGGACGGCGTTCTGGAGTCAGCGCTACGACAGCTTCGACGAGATCCAGCCGCCCCGCCTGGCCCTGTCGGTGCGCAACCCGGCCCACCTGGTCGACTTCCAGCGGTTCTCCTCGGACGCGCTGCTCGACCACTACCGGGCCGAGGCCGCGGTGCTGCGCCGCTTCTCCGCCGCGCCGATCACGACGAACTTCATGGTCACCGCGCACATCCGCAACCAGGACTACTGGTCGTGGGCCGCGGACATGGACGTCGTGGCCAACGACCACTACCTCGACCACCGCCTGCCCGACCCCGTGGCCGAACTGGCGTTCGCGGCCGACCTGACCCGCGGGCTGGCCGGCGGCAAGCCGTGGATGCTGATGGAGTCGGCCACCGGCGCGGTCAACTGGCAGCCGTACAACCTGGCCAAGGAGCCCGGGCAGCTGCTGCGCAACACGCTGACCCACGTGGCTCGTGGGGCCGACACGATCTGCTTCTTCCAGTGGCGGGCCTCGGCCCAGGGCGCCGAGAAGTTCCACTCGGCGATGCTGCCGCATGCCGGGGTCGACTCCGCGACCTGGCGCGAGGTGCTCGACCTGTCGGCCGTGCTCGACTCGCTGGGCGAGGTCGCGGGCACCACGGTGCAGGCGGACACGGCGCTCGTCTTCAGCTGGGAGTCGTGGTGGGCCACCGACACCGAGGCCCGGCCGTCGCAGGACGTGCGCTACCTCGAGCAGGTGCACGCGGCCTACCGGGCGCTGCGCGAGCTGGGCGTGACCGTCGACATCGTCGCCCCCGGCAGCGATCTGACGCGCTACCGGGCGGTGGTCGTGCCCTGCCTGCACATGGTCTCGGACGCGTCGGCGGCAGCGATCGCCGGCTACGTCGAGGGCGGCGGCCGGGCGGTGATCACGTTCTACAGCGGCATCGTCGACCCCGACGACCGCGTACGCCTCGGCGGCTACCCCGGCGCCTTCCGCGACCTGCTGGGCGTGGTCAGCGAGGAGTTCGCCCCGCTGCTGCCGGGACAGTCGGTCGCGCTGGCGAGCGGTGGGCAGGCCACGGTCTGGACCGAGCGGCTGCGCACCACGACCGCCGAGGTGGTCGAGGCGTACGCGGACGGCAAGCCGGCCGTGACGCGCAACCAGTACGGGGCCGGGCTCGCCTGGTACGTCGCCACCGTGCTCGAGCCGGCCGGCCTGCAGAACGTGCTCCGGCAGGCGGTCGGCGACCGCACCGGCGGCACCAGCGACATCGAGATCGTCCGCCGCCGCGGCGACGGGCGCGACTACGTCTTCGTCGTCAACCACGGCGGCAAGGACATCGAGCACCCGATCACCGGCACCGAGCTGGTGACCGGTCAATCCGTCACCGCGTCAGTGCTCGTGCCGGCGGGCGCGGTCCGGGTTGTCAGGGAGGCATGACCATGACACAGATACTCACCGCGGCTCCGGCCAAGCCGGCCCCGCCATCCGGGGCGAAGCCGGGCCGGGCCGTGCGGCACGGGCGGGCCGTTCCGTTCTTCGTGGTTCCGTTCGGCATTCTGTTCGTCCTGTTCTATCTGCTGCCGATCGGCTACGCGATCGTGCAGTCGCTCTACACCGTCGAGCGCACCGGCACCTTCGGGCCGGCCCGCGAGGTCTTCGGCGGCTTCACCCAGTACGAGCGGGTCTTCTCCGACGGCGCGTTCTGGACGTCGATCGGGCGGGTGCTGGCCTTCGGGGTCGTGCAGGTGCCGGTGATGCTCGGGCTGGCCCTGCTGCTGGCCCTGCTGCTCGACTCGGGCCTGGTCAAGGGGCGCCGCTTCTTCCGGCTGGCCTTCTTCGTACCGTACGCCGTGCCGGGCGTCATCGCCGCGATCATGTGGGGCTTCCTCTACTCGCCCAACCTGTCGCCGCTCAAGCCGGTGACCAGCGCGATCGACTTCCTCTCGGCCGACCTCGTGCTGTGGGCCATGGCCAACGTCGTGACCTGGGTCTACGTCGGCTACAACATGCTGATCATCTATTCGGCCCTGCTGGCCGTCCCGGCCGAGGTGTACGAGGCGGCGCGGCTCGACGGGGCCGGGGCGTGGCGGATCGCCTGGTCGATCAAGATCCCGCTGGTGATGCCGGCGATCGTGCTGACCACTGTCTTCTCCATCATCGGCACGCTGCAGCTGCTGGCCGAGCCGCAGGTGTTCCGCAGCTTCTCGTCGGCGGTGTCGAGCACGTACACGCCGAACCTCACCGTGTACTCCACGTCCTCGATCCCCAACTTCAACCTCGCCGCGGCCTTCTCGGTCGTGCTGGCGCTGACGACGTTCGTCCTCTCCTTCGTCTTCCTCCGGATCACACAGCGCAGGGGTGACGCATGAACGCGCCGGTTCTGATCAAGCAGCGCGCGCTGCCCACGCTCGTGATGGCCGTCTGCACGCTGTACTTCCTGACGCCGATCTGGTGGCTGTTCGTCGGGGCCAGCAAGAACTCCGACCAGTTCACCAGCACGAACCCGCTGTGGTTCGCCGACTTCGAGCTGTTCGCCAACATCGGTGACCTTTTCGCGTACCGGGACGGGGTCTTCCTCCGCTGGATGCTCAACAGCATCCTCTACACCGGCGGGGCCGCCCTGCTCGGCACCGTGCTCGCCGCGATGTGCGGTTACGCGCTGGCCAAGTACCGCTTCCGCGGCCGCGAGCTGCTCTTCAACGTCGTGCTCAGCGGCGTGCTCGTGCCGGCCACCGCGCTCGCCCTCCCGCTGTTCCTCATGTTCAGCAAGGTCGACGCGACCAACACCTTCTGGGCTGTCTTCCTGCCCAGCCTGGTCAACCCGTTCGGCGTCTACCTGGCCCGGATCTACGCCACCGCCGGCGTGCCCGACGAACTGCTGGAGGCGGCTCGCATCGACGGCTCGGGCGAGATCCGGACGTTCTTCAAGGTCGCCACCCGGCTCATGTTCCCGGCCCTGGTCACCATCTTCCTGTTCCACTTCGTCGCCGTCTGGAACAACTTCCTGCTCCCGCTGATCATGCTCAGCGACGAGCGGCTGTTCCCGGTCACCCTCGGCCTCTACACCTGGAACACCCAGGTCAACCAGATCCCCGAACTGCGCGGACTGGTGATCATCGGTGCCCTGCTCTCGATCACGCCCCTCGTGATCGCGTTCCTGCTTCTCCAACGGTTCTGGCGCAACGGTCTGGGTGCCGGCGCCGTCAAGTAAAGGACACACAAGATGCGCAAAGCCCTTCTCAGCGCGATAGCGATATCCGCGCTGACCCTGTCCGCCTGCGGGTCCGGCGACGACTCCAGCTCCGACGGCGCGCCGGCCGCCTCCTGCGCCCCCTCGTCCGGGCCGGTTTCGCTGACCTACACGACCTGGATCCCCGGGATCGAGAACGTGGTCAAGGTCTGGAACGACAAGAACCCGAACATCCAGGTCAAGGTGCAGACCGGCCCCAACGGCAACGGCGGCACCTACCAGAACTTCTTCAACCAGCTCAAGGCGGGCAACACCCCCGACCTCGGGCACATCGAATACGACGCGCTGCCCAGCTTCCGGGTGCAGGACGGCCTGTTCGACGTCGCCTCCTGCGACATCGTGGCCAAGGCCAAGGACCAGTTCATCCCGTGGACGTGGAACCAGGTCAGCTTCGGCGACGAGAAGACGGCCTGGGGCATCCCGCAGGACTCCGGCCCGATGGCGCTGTTCTACCGGGCCGACCTGTTCGAGAAGAACAACATCGCCATCCCGAAGACCTGGGAGGAGTACGCCGCGGCGGCCGCCAAGGTGAAGGCGGCCGGCGGCTACATCACCAACTTCTCGCAGAGCGACATCAACCAGTTCGCGGGCTTCGCCTGGCAGGCCGGGGGCCGCTGGTTCGCCAACGACGGCCAGCAGTGGACCGTCGACCTGACCGACGACAAGACCAAGAAGGTGGCCGGCTACTGGCAGGACCTGATCAGCAAGAAGCTGGTCTCGACCGTCCCGCCGTGGACCACCGAGTGGGACAACGCCTACAACTCCAGCTCGGCCTGGACCTGGGTCTCCGCGGTGTGGGGGGCCAACTCGATCATGAGCGGCGCGCCGAAGACGGCGGGCAAGTGGCGGGTCGCGCCGATGCCGCAGTGGAGCGCCGGCGAGAACGTCGCGGGCAACTGGGGCGGCTCGGCCACCGCGATCTTCAAGAACTCCAAGCACCCGTACGAGGCCGCGCAGTTCGCCCTGTGGCTGAACACCAGCGAGGAGGCGCTCGGCCTGCTGAACAAGGAGGCCCAGCTCTACCCGGCCACCACCGCCGGAACCAAGTATTCGTACCTGGCCAACCCGGTCGAGTTCTATGGTGGCCAGAAGATCTACGAGACCTTCGCCGAGGCCGCCACCCAGGTGACGCCCGACTTCACCTGGGGACCCACGATGACCTCGACCTACACCAGCGCCTCGGACGGCTTCAAGGCCGCGGTGTCGGGCCAGGGCACCCTGGAGGAGGCACTGAGCAAGGCCCAGACGTCGACCATCGACACGCTCAAGTCGCAGGCCATTCCCGTCAAGGAGTAAGACGCGTTGTTGATCCACCTGCAGGCCGCGGGCACCAGCCTCGTGCTGGACGCCCGCGGCCCGCGGCTGCCGGCCGTCCTGCACTGGGGCGCCGCCCTCGGCGACCTCACCGCGGACGACCTTTCCGCGTACGCCGAGGCGGCCGTGCCCGCCGTCCCCCCGAGCTCGCTCGACACGCCACCACGGCTGTCCTTGCTGCCCACCTTGGGCGACGGGTGGAGCGGGCGGCCCGCCTTCTCCGGCGCACCCGGCCGCCCCCGCTGGGAGTTGACGGAGGCCGCGCAGCCGGCGCCGGGCTCGGCCGTGCTGATCTCGGCGGCCGGCGCGCTGACCGTCACGACCGAGGTCGAGCTGAGCCCGCAGGGAGTGCTGCGGCTGCGGCACACCCTGGCCAACACCGGCGCGGACGACTTCGACCTGGGTTCGCTCGGCGTGCTGCTGCCCGTGCCCGAGCGGGCGGCCGAGGTGCTCGACTTCGCGGGGCTGTGGGCCTACGAACGGCAGCCGCAACGCGCCCCGCTGCGGCACGGGGCCTGGACCCGCGAGACCCGGCACGGCCGGCCCGGGCACGACGACCCGTACCTGATGATGCTGGGCACTCCCGGCTTCACGTTCGGCTCGGGCGAGGTCTGGGCCGTGCACCTGGCGTGGAGCGGCGACAAGCAGCTCTGGGCCGAACGGCAGACCCTCGGCGCGACAGTGCTCGGCGCGGGCGAACTGCTGGCCCCGGGCGAGGTGCGGCTGGCCCCCGGCGACGACTACACGACGCCGTGGACCGTAGCCGTGTACTCGGCCGCGGGCATCGACGGGCTGTCGCGCCGGCTGCACGACTGGATCCGCTCCCGCCGCGCACCGCTCAAACCCCGCCCGGTCGTGCTCAACACCTGGGAGGCCGTCTACTTCGACCACTCGCTGGACCGCCTGACCGCCCTGGCCGACGCGGCCGCGGCGGTGGGTGTGGAACGGTTCGTGCTCGACGACGGCTGGTTCCGGGGCCGCACCGACGACAAACGCGCCCTCGGCGACTGGACCGTCGACCCCGACCGCTGGCCCGACGGCCTCGGCCCGCTGATCGAAGCCGTGCACGAACGCGGCATGGAGTTCGGCCTGTGGCTCGAACCCGAAATGGTCTCGCCCGACTCCGAGCTGGCCCGGGCCCACCCCGACTGGATCCTCGGCGAACCCGGCGCGGCGACCTGGCGGCATCAGCTCGTGCTCGACCTGGCCGTGCCGGCCGCCTACGACCATCTGCTGACGAGCATCAGCGCGCTGCTCACCACGTACGAGATCGCCTTCGTGAAATGGGACCACAACCGCGACCTGCTGCAGGAGGGTTCGGCCCACCGGCAGACGACCGCGCTGTATCGCCTGCTGGCCGAACTGCGGCGGCGTTTCCCGGCGGTCGAGATCGAAAGCTGCGCCTCCGGTGGGGCCCGCATCGACCTGGGCATCCTCGACCACGTCGACCGCTTCTGGACCTCCGACACCAACGACGCGCTGGAACGCCAGCAGATCCAGCGCTGGACGAGCGTGCTGATGCCACCCGAACTGCTCGGCTCACACGTGGGCGCGCCCACGGCCCACATCACCGGCCGCGCCGGCGCGCTCGGCTTCCGCCTGGCCACGTCGCTCTTCGGCCACGCCGGCATCGAGTGGGACCTGACCACGGCCGAGCCCGACGAGCGGGCGCAGATCGCCGCCTGGGTCAAGGAGTACAAGCACCGTCGCTCCCTGCTCCACAGCGGCACGGTCGTCCGCTCCGACGGCGACGACCCCACCCGCTTCGTCCACGGTGTCGTTTCGCCGGACCAGCGCACGGCCCTGTTCGCCCTGGTGTCGGTGCGCGCTCCGCATTCCGCCGTCCCTTCCCCCGTACGGTTCCCGGGCCTCGACCCGGGTCGGCGTTATGTCGTGCGCCCGCTCGTGCTGGGCGGCCCGCCGCGCACGCTGCAGGACGCGCCGCCCCCGTGGCTGGCCGCCGGGGAGGCCACCCTGCCGGGCCGGCTGCTGATCGAGGCCGGCCTGCCGCCCGGCCTGCTGACCCCGCAGCAGGCGGCCTTGTTCACTGTCGACGCCGTCTGAACCGGACCCCGGGTTTCATGCTCGAAGGCCCGGACGGGCGACGCCGGTCATGGCGGGCGCAGCCCCTCCGGTGGCGCCGTGCCCGGGGTTCCTCGCGTTGCTGCGATCAGGATCAGGGCGGCCGGCCCGGCGCTGACGACCACGGAGTGCAGCGAGACGGCTGTCATGGCCGCACGGACCGCGGCCCGGCCGGGCGTGCGACGCCACCGGCCGGGCCGGTGGCGAGTTGCCCGAGCCGCTTCCAGCCGAGCGGAGCCTCGGGCCCGCCCGCCCTGGGTCAGCCCGCGCCGGTGGGCGGTGGTGCGGTGACCCGAGCCGGAAGCCGGGACCGGCCGGTGGTCATCCGCCGACCCGCAGCACGTCGCTCAGCCGGCGCCGGCGCCGGGTGGACGCCTCGACCGTGACGATCGCCAGCAGGGTCACGAGCAGCGCGACGACGGTGACGGCGACGATCGGCCACCACGGTGTGACCGGGGACGGGTCGGTGGCCTGGGCGGTCAACCGGCGCAACGCCAGGGGGCCGAGGGTCAGCCATCCCAGCAGAGCCCCCAGCGCCGGGGCGACGAGGGCCGCAACCACCACCGGCGGCAGCAGTTCGCCCACGGCGACCAGGCGTGTGTCGCGGGGACGTAGCCCCAGGGTGCGCAGCCGGGCCAGGGTTTCCCAGCGCAGCGGGGCGCTCGCCGCGGCGGCCAGCGCGAACCCGAGCAGGCCCAGGACGAGCAGGATGCCCGACGCCAGCAGGCACAGGTGGGCCAGGCCGGCGGTGAGCGGGGCCGTGCGGCGCTCCTGCAGCAGGTCGGTACGCAGGACCACCCGTCCGCCGGTCGCGGCCTGGCGCAGCGCTTCGGCCGCACCGGGGCCCGTGGCCCAGACGGTGTTGGGTTCGTAGTCCAGGCCGGGCGCGCCGGCGTCGACCACGACCACGTCGTCGCCGGCGCCCAGGGCGGGCGCGGTGCCGACCGCGGTCAGGGCGATCGCGCTGTTCGTGACCACGGGCAGGCTGAACCGGACGCCGGGCGTGAGGCTGCCGTCGGCCGTACGGACCAGGGCCGGCACTGTGCCGGCGGTCGCGCCGGGGCCCAGCGGCGGCAGCCCGGGCAGCGGGGTGTCGGCCAGCAGCTGCCGGAAGGCGGCGGTGTCCACGATGACCAGTCGGGCCGGCACGGTCGTGTTGTCGGCGATGAAGTTGGCGTTGTCGTTGATCTGAGCCGCGACCGCGTGGCGGACACCGGGGGCGGTGGCGATCCGGGCCGCGATGTCGTCGGCCGCGTTCGCGGAGTCGGCGCTCAGGCTGAGGCGGGCGTCGGCGCCGGTGCTCTGCCAGGCACCCTGGGCCAGGCCGCGGTCGGTGGTGGCGTACAGGGTCAGGGCCAACGAGCCGAGGGCGAGAGCGGTGGTCAGCGTCAGCGCGGGCAGGACGCGGGACGAGGTGGCGGCGGCCCGGGCCGCGCCGAACAGGGCCAGGGGGCGGCGCGAGCGCAGGGTGAGCCGCAGCACCAGGCCGGTGGCGCGCGGCAGCAGCCGCACGAGCAGCAGGGTCACGGCCAGGGCGCACAGCGTGGGCGCGGCTGCGGGCAGGTCGATCACGGAGCCGATGCCGCGCTGGTGCAGCGCGACGAGCGCGGCGGCCGCGAGGGCGACCACGGTGGCGTCCGCAGCGATGCGACGGATCATCGCGGTGCGGCGGATCCAGCGCCGGGCGCTGCGGTTGGCCGGCGCCCGGCGGTCGCGGGTGGCCCGGGCGGCGGCCAGGGTGCCGAAGGCGGGGGCGGCGGCCGCGGCGATCAGCGTGAACGGCACGACCCAGGTCAGCCCGGCGCTGCCGGTCAGCACGACGGCCAGGACGAGTCCGAGCAGAGCAGCCGGGACGGTGACGGCGAGCGACTCGACGGTCAGCTCGGTGGCGAGGGTGGGCAGCCCCGCGCCCCGGTGGCGGGCCGTGGTCAGGGCAGCGGTGCGTCGGCGGGTCAGCAGGTCGGCGGTCAGCGCGATCACCAGCAGGGCCGCGGCCAGCACCCCGAGCAGCAGCACCGACGCCTGAGCGGTGGCGGTGGCGATCTGGTCGCGCAGGTCGCTCAGCACGCTGTCGAGCTGAGTCGACCATTTCAGCGACGAGTCGCGTTCCGCCGAGACGGCCGAGCTGCCTTTGAGCTCGGCCACCGACGCGGCCAAGGCCTGGGCGGACTCCCAGGTCAGGGTGGCCGGGTCCACGTCGAAGCGGACCACGCGGCTCAATTGGTCGGGGCGGAACGCGAGCCGGGCGTCGGGCACGGAGCCGGCCGTGAGCAGGGCGCCGAACCGGGTGCTGCCGAAACCGTCCCGGTTGGCCGCCGGGCGCAGCAGCCAGGGGGCCGGGCCCCACACGGGATCGGCGGCGTCGGTGGGCCGGAAGATGCCGGTCACCCGGACGTCGTAGGGGTTGCGTTGTTCGTCCTGAACCGGGATGCGGTCGCCGGGCTTGACGTTCAGCGCGGTCGCATCGGTCTCGGACAACCCGACCTGGACCGGCCAGGGGTCGCCGTTGAGCGGGATCTCGATGGTCTCGTCGGTGGTCGAGGCGCCCGGCGCACGCCCGGCAATCCAGGTGACCGGGGGCTCGCCGGTGGCGCTGCGCAGGTATTCGAGTCGCAGCCGTCGCTGGACGCTGCCGTCGGTGATCGCCAGCGAGATGCTCGAGACGGACGTGACCGGCGGCCGCAGCGCGGAGCGCAGGCTTTCGTCGAGCTCGTCCTGCGCCCGTTCGCTGAGGTCGGCGATGTCGGCGGCCAGTCCCGGGGCCCGTAACCGGCCCCCGGTCGGGCCGTAGTCGTCGGGCCATTCGGCTGCGATCCGTACGGCGGCGTCGTCGGCGGCCCGGCGGACCGCGTCGCGGGTGGCGTCGTCGGAGGTGGAGCGGATCAGCGGCGGCGTGGCCCCGGCGAGCAGCACGACCACGGCCACGACCAGGGCGACCAGCGCCAGCGGCCCGGCGTCGGCCCGGGCCCGCCCGTGCACGCTCGGCCAGTGCAGCGTCAGCAGGAAGCGCCGGATCAGACGGCTCATGAGGCGACTCGCAGGTGGGCGGCGTCGGCCCGGCGGGCCTGGACGAGGACGGCGGCGCCGACGGTCAGCCCGCAGACGGCGATCAGCGCCCCCAGCAGCAGCACCTCGGCGCCCCAGGGCCAGTACGCGGTCGCGGGCGGGACCGCCGCCGCGCCCGTCTCGGAGCGGATCAGCAGCGGGGCGACCAGGGCGGAGGTGAACGCGCCGACGCCGGTTCCGGCCGCGAGCAGGGGCAGCACCACCAGGGCCTGTTCGCCGATCAGGGCGGTGCGGATGCCGCGGCGGGACACGCCGAGTCCTCGCAGGCGGGCCACCTCGACCGCGCGGGCCTGCATGTCGGTGACGACGTGCAGCAGCACCCCGCCCAGCAGCAGCAGGACCGCGGCGGCGACCAGCACCCGCAGGAAGGCCGGGTAGGAGGCCCGCAGCGGGCTGCCGATCAGCCGTTCGGCCTCCGAGTCGCGGGTGACGACGGTGCCCAGCCGCTTGTCGGCGAGCGTGGCCGCGGCCGAGGCGGCCGGGTCGGCGGCCCACCACGCGGTCACGGGGGAGTTCACGTTGCCTTTCACGGCCAGGATCCGGGTCAGCCAGTCGAGGTCGGCCAGCACGGCCGGGGCGCCGGGCGCCGACGGCACCTGTGGCACGACGGCGCTGACGACGGCGGGCACCGCGGTCTGGTCGACCGCGAACGTCAGTTCGGACCCGCGGGTCGCGCCCACCTTGGCGGCCAGTTCGGCCGAGACCACGACCGGCATCGGGCCGGGGTCGCCGAAGGAGGTGGCCACCGGCACCCGGCTCGACGGGGTGGGGTCGGCGAAGCTCACCGTGGCGGTCAGGCGCAGCCGGCGGCCGTCGAACGTGACGTTCTCGGCGGTCAGCTGGCTCGATTGCGGTGAGGCGGACCGGACCGTCCAGGGCCGGCCGGCCGGCCCGTCGGCGGGCAGGCTCAGCGTGGCGTCGATCGCGCTCACCTGCTGCGTCCCGGCCGGGCCGCTGATCGGCAGCGCGACCCCGATCAGACGCAGACCGTCGACCGGCGCGCAGCCGGTGACCGTGTGCGGGCGGCCGTCGAGGACGGCCGGGTCACCGGCGCAGCTCGTCCGGAGCCCGCTTTCGTCCTGCAGCAGCAGCTGGGGTGTGACCAGAACCGGCCGGCCCCCGGTGGCCGTCCCGGTCACCGTCACCGTGGTGTTGCGGGGCAGGTCCGGCCCGGCGACCGGCGCGGTGGGCCGCAACGGCCGGATCGTCTCGGCCCAGTCGCCGCGCCCACGCAGCAGGTCCCCGCCCGTACGGGTGTCGACCGCGACCATCTGCGGCCTGGTGTCGGGTCCGCCCAGCCACTGGCCGACCACGATGTTCTGCCGGGCCACGGGACTGACCGGGCCGCCGGTGGCTGCCCCGACGACTGCGCTCTGCCCGGTCGCGGGCGCGCCGTCGAGGGTCAGGGCGAAGTCGGCGCCGACGGACAGGTCGGCCTGGTCGCGCTGCGAGGCGTGCCAGGTCGAGCCGAACGCCGTCCCGAACGTGGCGGCGGCACACCCGAGGCAGATCAGCAGCCCGGCGGCCATCGCCTGGGAGCGGCGCGCGGCCCCGGAGGCGGCCAGCGACCAGGTGAGCCCGCGGGACCGGCCGGCATAGCGTTCGGCCACCCGCAGCAGCGGCGGGAGCAGGCGCAGGGCGAGCGCGGCCCCGGCCGCCAGAATCAGGGCGGGGGCCAGCACCCGGACGGTGTCCGCGCGGTAGCCCGCCCCGGCCGGCTGGGCCCGCAGCTGCCACCACCCGACCACGGCCAGGGCCAGCAGCAGCAGGTCGAGGCCGGAGCGGGCGATCAGTTCGCGGCGGTCCCGGGGGCCGTTCGCGGGGCGAGCCGCGGCCAGCAGGATGTGCAGCGTGGCCAGGGTCGCGGCCGCGCAGGCCACCACGAGCACCTGGGTGCCGGTCACGGTGACGGGTGCGGCCAGCCCGGCCCCGGACAGCGGGGGCAGGTGGGTCAAGCCGGCGAACAGCAGCGCCGAGGCGGGCACCGCCAGTCCGAAGGCGACCGCGGCGATGCCGCCCGCCTCCACGGAGGCGACCGCGACGAGCTGGCGGCGGCTGGTGCCCAGGGCGCCGAGCAGGTCCGTCTCCCCGCTCCGCAGGGCGGTCGTCAGACGGCCGGCCAGGGCGAGCGCGATCGCCGTGAGCAGCAGCCCGATCAGGGCCAGGGCGAGGACCGAGCCCGAGGTGAGCTGCCGCTGGTTGCGGGCGTCGATCAGGACCTGGGGCAGGGGGGAGGCGACCCGTTCGATCTCGATGCGGTCGCCCAGCGTGCCGCTGAGCCGCCGGTCGGCCTGCAGCAACGCCGTGGTGACCCGGTCGAGGTCGCGGCGGGTGGGGTCGGACAGGTCGGGACGGGCCGACACCTCGAGCCGGCCCAGCGCCGACCCGCCGGCCAGCAGCTCGTCCAGGTCGACCAGGAACGGCCCGTACGCGTTGACCGGACGGGCCGACGTGCTCTCGGGCGGATCGGCGTCGAATCCGGTGCCGCCGAGCGGGTCTCGTTCCCAGCCCGCGTCCTGCAACGGGCGGACGACCCCGACCACCCGCACGGCGGTCGGCCCGTTGGGTGACCGGCCGAACTCGGTGCCGAGCTGGACCCGGTCGCCCGCTTTGAGCCCCAGCAGGCGAGCGGTGCTCTGCAGCACAGCCGCCTCCGGGACCGCCGCCCCGGCCCGCGGCCAGCGTCCGGTCACCAGCGTGGCCCGCGCGGGCAGGTCCTCGATCGCGGCCAGGTAGCCGCCACCGTCCACCCCGCCCAGGGGCAGCTCGCGCATCACCGACGACGCGCGGGTCAGGGTGGTCGCCCGGAACGGCTCGACGGAGGTGGTCAGCACGGTCCGGGTGTCGGCCGCGACCGACCGGGCGTTGGTCGCCGAGACACCGACCACGTACGCGGTGACGGCGACGTCGTCGGGGTCGGCGCGGGCCGCCGAGACCTCCACCGACCGTTCGGAGGTACGAGTGATGACCAGGGTGCTCGTGCCGAGCAGGGTCGTGCCGACCACGAGGGTGGCCAGCAGCGACAGCAGCAGCGGCCACTGAGCCCGGGCCCGGCGTGCGACGAGGCTCAGCACTACGGGGTCACGTGCCCGTCGGCGATGTGGATGACCCGGTCGGCCAGCGCCATCATCACCGGGTCGTGCGTGGCCACCACTGCTGTCACGCCTTCGGACTCGACCACGCCTCGCAGCAGGGCCATCACCGACAGGCCGGTCTCGGCGTCGAGCTGGCCGGTGGGTTCGTCGGCCACGAGCAGCCGGGGCGAGGCGGCCAGGGCCCGCGCGATGGCCACCCGCTGCTGCTGGCCGCCGGAGAGTTCGCCCGGCCGTTGCTGGGCGTGCCCGGCCAGCCCGACCAGGTCGAGCAGGAGGGCCACCCGCTTCTCGCGTTCGGCCGGGTCGGCCCGGGCCAGCCGCAGCGGCACGCCGACGTTCTCGGCCGCCGAGAGCACCGGGATGAGGCCGAAGGTCTGGAAGATGTACGAGACCCGTTCGCGCCGCAGCTGGGAGAGGCCGTCCTCGTCGAGGCCGCCCAGGTCGAGCCCGTCGACGACGACCGTGCCGCTGTCCGGCCGATCGAGCCCGCCGATCACGTTGAGCAGGGTGGTCTTGCCCGACCCGGACCGCCCGACCAGGGCCACCATCGTGCCCGGCTCGACGGTGAACGACACGTCGCGCAGGGCGTGCACGGCGGCCGGGCCGGCCCCGAACGTGCGGTTGACCCCGGCCACCGTGAGCAGGGCCTCGCTCATGCGTCGGGCCGGATCGTGATGTGGTCGGGTTCCAGGGCCAGCCGGACCCGGCGGGTCAGCGCGAGCGCTTCGCGGTAGTCGCGGGGCACCTGGATGCGCCCGGCCCGGTCCATCACGGCGTACTCCTCGGCGATGACGTGGGTGCCGCCGTCGTCGGCGGTGGTCGTGCGGCGCAGCACCTCGCTGCTGGTGCGCCCGTCGCGGATGGCCACCGTACGCTCGACCTGGCCGCTCACCGCGGGGTCGTGCGTGACCACCACGACGGTGACGCCGAGGTCGCGGTTGACGTCGCGCAGCCCGGCGAAGACCTCGGCCGAGGTGGCGGTGTCGAGCTCACCGGTCGGCTCGTCGGCCAGCAGCACGTGCGGCCGGTTGGCCAGGGCGACCGCGATGGCGACCCGCATCTGCTGGCCGCCGGAGAGCTGGCCCGGCCGCCGCTGGGCCAAGCCGCCGACGCCCAGCGCGTCGAGCAGTTCGCCGCTGCGTTCGCGACGTTCCCGGGCGGGCACGCCGGCCACGGTCATCGGCAGGTCGACCATCTGCTGGGCGGTCAGGTAGGGGATCAGGTTGCTGGCCGTCTGCTGCCGCACGAAGCCGACGGTGTGGCGGCGGTAGCGCACCCGGTCGGCCCGCGACATGGCCAGCAGGTCCCACCGGCCGACCCGGGCCCGGCCCGCGGTCGGCGCGTCGGTGCCGGCCAGGATCGACAGCAGGGTCGACTTGCCGGAGCCGGACGCGCCCACGACGGCCACCATCTCGCCGCGCTCGACGACCAGGTCGAGGCCCTGCAACGCCTGGACCTCGATCGGGCCGGTCTGATAGATGCGGACGAGGCTTTCGCACTCGATCAGTGCGCCGTCGCCGGGCACCGGCGCACTCGTCATCGTCGAACCCCCGTCGGTAAAGGCTCCTTGTTATACCGGAACCTCACGCAACTTACGACAGGAGGGCAACACGATCTAGGCGGACAGGCGAATTATCTCGAGGTCGCCCTCGAGGTAGAGCGGCCCGGCCGCGTACGGGACCAGCAGCGTGTCGCCGCGGCGGGTGGGCACCTGGTCGTGTTCGCCCGCGACCGCGCCCGACCCGGCCACGGTGACCAGGATGCTGAAGCCCTGCGGCAGCCGGTCGCCGCCGTGGCGCCGGGTGGCCGAGAAGAACTCGTCGGCCGCCGCCGGCAGCAGCCGGTCGGAGCCCCGCAGTTCCTCGATGCGGGCCGGGGACCAGGCGCTGCGGTCGACGCACTGCAGGGCCAGGTCGTAGCCGAGCCCGAGGTGGCCGTCGGCCAGGCCGAAGCCCTCGTATTCCAGCAGCACCGAGAAGTCGGTCGGTTCCTGCACCTCGACCAGCAGGATGCCGTCGCCGATGGCGTGGGGCAGCCCGGCCGGGCACAGGATGGCGTCCCCGGCGGCCACCGGCACGCGGTTGGTGGCGGCCAGCATGTCGTCGATCTTCTGCTCACCGACCCACGCCGCCAGCTCGCCGGCCTCGACGTCGCGGGCGAAACCGAGGTGGACGAACGCGTCCGGGCGCGCCTCGACGATCACCCAGGCCTCCGTCTTCCCGTACGGGGACGCAAGGTGCTGAGTCGCGTAGCGGCGGTCGGGGTGCACGTGCAGGGGCAGGCGCTGGCCCGCGTCGAGCAGTTTGACCAGCACCCCCGTGTCGGCCCGGCCGGGACCGAGCCAGAAGCGGGGGTCGGCCGCGATCGCGTCGGCCAGCAGCCCGCCGCCGGGCAGCGCGGACTGGCCGGAAGGCCCGAGGCCGAAACGGTCGGTCGTCGAGCCCACCCAGTCCTCGGGACGGTCGTCGAGCGCGGGCCCGGTGCGGAACGCGGCGATCCGGCCGGCGCCCCGGTAGAACGTCTCCGGCTGGTTCGCGGGCAGGGACATTACGGTCATCGGTGAGCTCCAGCGATCGCAGAGAGAAAGCCGCCGACAAAAGTGTCGCCGAGACCGACGGTGGTCGGGTTGTCCACGTCGAGCACGAATCCTCCGACGACCCGCGCCGGGCCGTCGAACTGCTGCTCGAGCGCGTCGGCGAAGGCGGCCGGGCGCCGGGGACGTCGCCGTGTCGCCTCGACGTCCTCGACGGTCATGGCGTCGCCGTGCACGTAGCGGGTCGCGGCCGTGACGATGCCGGCGTCGACCGCCTCGGCGTAGTCGCCGGCCCGCGCGCCGAACACGGCCGCCCAGTATTTGGTGTGCAGCACGACGGCCGGGGCCGGGATCAGCGTGAACAGCTCGGTGACGGCCGCGGCCACGTCGGCCGGGTCGAGCAGGTCGACCGTACGGCCCAGGTAGGACTGCAGTTCGTCCTCGTTGAGCCCGTAGACGTCGATCCGGTCGAGCAGCGCCGCCCGGACCCGCGCGCTGAACGCCGGCTCGTGGTACGCCGCGTCCTCGAAGTACGTCACGGCCGAGGGCGGGAGCTGTTCCATGTGCGTACGGAGAACGCGCAGCCGCTCGTCGAGCAGCGCGGCGTCGCGCATGGCGTTGAACCCGGAGATCAGGAAGACCTCGGCCTTGGCCAGCCGCGGGCCGAGCTCGTCGTCGAGCAGCATGGTGTCGTTGGCCGGGTCGTTGACGTAGATCAGCCGGTTCGGGAACGGCGACGTGATCGCGATGTCGCCCGCCGCGACGTGCAGGCCCTGGCTGAACTGGACGATCAGGTGCGGGTAGAACGTGTCCTCGGTGCCCGAGGTGAACCAGTCGCCGCCGGTCGGCAGCAGGCGCCGGAAGTCGTCGTTGACGGTGACCAGGTGCAGGGTGGAGGCGATGCCGAGCCGGTCCAGCAGCAGCCCGGCCCGCACCGACGTGCCGCCCAGGGTCGTGCGGGGGGAGAAACGGCCGGCGAAGGTGGACAGGGCCGGGGCCGAGGCGACGAAGTGCTCGCCGCCCCCGCCCCGGGCCACGTAACCCAGGATCGACACGACCAGGTCCCGTTCGCTGCCCACGACGGCCGGCGGCTTCGTGAGCTCCGCGCTGCGGATGCCGTACGAGGTAATCAGCTCTTCCAGGACGACGGCGGTGAGCTCGATCTCGTAGTCCACGCAGCCGCCGAGGCCCAGGAGTACACGGGACGCGTCGCTCATGTCAGTACAGCGAGGCCTTGCCGGCGGCGCCGAACAGCTCGATCTTCTGCGCGGCGACCTCGTTCATGGCCGCGACGCAGGCGGGCTGGATGGCGTTGGGCTCGCGGGTCTTGGGGTCGTTGCCGAGCACCTCGCGCATCTTGTTGTGATAGGCGACCTTGATGTCCGTCGAGATGTTGATCTTGTTGATGCCGATCCGCGCGGCCTCCCGGATCTCGTCGTCCGGGTTGCCCGAGCCGCCGTGCAGGACCAGCGGGATGCCGACCCGGCCCTTGATCTCCTTGAGCAGGTCGAGCTTGAGTTCGGGCAACATGTCGGCCGGGTACATGCCGTGGAACGTGCCGATCGCGATGGCCAGGCTGTCCACGCCGGTCTGCTCGACGTAGGTGACCGCGTCGTCGGGGTCGGTGTAGATGATGGTGTCCGAGCCGCCCTCGGCGTAGGTGTCGTTGCCGCCGATCGTGCCCAGCTCGCCCTCGACCGAGACGCCGAGGATGTGCGCGGACTCGGTGACCTTCTTGGTGATCGCGAGGTTCTCGTCGAACGGCTTCATCGACGCGTCGATCATCACCGACGTGAAGCCGAACTGGATCGCCTGCAGCGCCTGCTGGTACGTGGCGCCGTGGTCCCAGTGGATCGCGATCGGCACGCTCGAGCGGTGCGCGCGCTCGATGATGCCGGCCACCATGTCGCGGCCGATGTGCGCCACCTCGTCGGGGTGGATGGCCACGATGAGCGGGGCGTTCGTCTCCTCGCTGATCTCCACGATGCCCTTGAACATCGCCCAGTCGCTGATGTTGAAGGCGGGCACGGCGAAGCTGTGCTCGTTAGCGACGTCGAGGATCGCCTTGCCGGTCGTCAGCATTGCTTGTGTCTCCTAAAGAGGGGGGTGGGTCAGGCCTTGACGGCGCCGGAGGTGAGGCCCCCGATGAACCGCCGCTGGAAGATGAGGAAGAGGACGAGAACGGGGACGGAGCCGAGGATGCTCATGGCCATCATCTGGTTCCACTCGTACGAGTGCTGGCCCATCAGCAGCTGGATGCCGATCGGGACCGTCCGCATGTCGTCGGTGCGCGTGAGGGCGAGCGCGAACAGGTATTCGTTCCACGAGATCATGAACGTGTAGACGCCGACCGCGATCAGACCGGGCACCGAGATCGGCACGAGGATGCGCCACAGCGCGGTCCAGCTGTTGCCGCCGTCGACCTTGACGGATTCGTCCAGCTCTTTCGGCAACGTGTTGAAGTAGGCGGTCATCATGATGATCGCGTAGGGCAGCGTGAACACCATGTGGGTGAGGATCAGGCCCGGATAGGTGTTGTAGAGGCCGAGCGCGACGACGAGCCCGAAGTACGGAATGACCAGCGTGATCGGCGGCACCGCCTGCACGCTGACGATCACCGCGTTGATGGTCTTGGAGAACGGGAACGTGAAGCGGCTGAACGCGTACGAGGCCAGCACCGCCACGAGCAGGGTCAGGATCGTGACCGCGATCGCCACGATGTAGCTGTTGAGGAAGAACCGCAGCTGGGCGCCGTTGCCGAGGATCGCGGTGTAGGCGTCGAACGAGAAGTTCTCCGAGATCAGCTTGGGCGGGTTGGCGAACACCTCGCCGTTGGGCTTGAACGAGGTGGAGAGCATCCACAGCACCGGCAGGCCGGCGAACAGGCCGCCGAGCGTGAGCCCGGCGATCAGGCCGGCCTTGGCCAGGGTGCGGCGGCCGCCCTTGAGCGTGGTGGCTGTCATCACCGCTCCCTTTGCTGACGGACGTAGAAGAAGGCCAGGATCATCGTCAGCAGCAGCACGATCACGGCGCTGGCGGAGGCGGTGGCGAACTCGTACTCGCTGAACGCCAGCTTGTAGGTGAAGGTGCTGAGCATCTCGGTCGAGTTCAGCGGGCCGCCGCCGGTCATCATCCAGATCAGTGCGAACTGCTGGGACGTCCAGATCAGGTCGAGCACGGCCATGCTGATGATCACCGGGCGCAGCTGGGGGATCGTCACGTTCCAGAACTTCTGCCACGGGTTGGCCCCGTCGACCGACGCCGCCTCGTACAGCTCGCCGGGGATGCCCTGCAGGCCCGCCAGCAGGCTGATCATGAAGAACGGGTAGCCCGACCAGATGTTCACGAACGTCACGACCCAGAGCGCCGAGCCGGGGTCGCCCAGCCAGTTCACCCCGTCGGAGATGACGCCGAGGGTCTGCAGCACGTAGTTGACGACGCCGGAGGGGTCGAGCAGCAGGCGCCAGATGACGGCGATGACCGCGATCGTGAACAGCCAGGGCAGCACGTAGACGACCCGGAAGATCGCCTTGGTGACGCCGCCGAGCATGCCGGAGTTGAGCATCATCGCGAAGCCCAGGCCGAGGAGCAGGTGGGCCACCATGCTGACCGTGATGAAGATGAACGTGTTCTTCAGCGCGGCCAGGAAGTCCGGGTCGGTGAGCACCTCGGTGTAGTTGGCGAACCCGGCGAAGACCGAGTTCTCCTGGACGATCACGTTGTCCCGGAACGAATAGCTGATCACCATGACGATGGGAACCACCATCAGCAGCACGATCAGCACGACGGTCGGGGACAGGTAGCCCCACGGGACGAGCCGCTTGGCCAGGGTGTTCTTGGTGCGCGTGGGCGCCTCGGGCTCGGCCGGCGGCGGCTTTTCCACGGTCAGGGAAGTCATCGCTGTCTCCTTGGTCGGGCGCCGCGCCGGTGGGACGCGGCGCCCGGGCGGGCTATTCGATAACCGAGGACCAGGAGTCCTGCGACTTGCTGAGCGCGTCGTCGACGCTGCTCTTACCGGTCAGCACGAGCTGGAGCTGCTCGTCGAAGCTGCGCATCAGGTCCTCCGACTTGGGCAGGCCGACGAACTCGTTGGCCGGGAAGCCCTCCTGATAGATCTTGAAGGCCTCCTCGAACATCGGGTCGCTCTTGCTGAAATCGGGCTTGGCGGTCTTGTTGCCGGGGAAGCCGTTGGCCAGCGTGGCCAGCTCGGCGTTGGCCTTGGCGTCCATCAGGAACTGCACGAGCTTGAACGCCTCGGCCTTGTGCTTGGAGGAGTTGGCGACGCCGATGCCCCAGGACGCGTACGGGATGCCGCGCTTGCCGGTGAAACCGTCCTCGGCCGGCACCGGCGCGATGGCGAACTTGAGGTCCGGCGCGTTCTCCTTGACCAGGTTGATGTGCGCCAGCGAGTCGATCATCATGCCGACCTGGCCGGTCGTGAACTTCTCGACCTTGTCCTGTTCCTTCATGGTCAGCGAGCCCTCGGCGATCACGCCGGCGTCGTTGAGGCTCTTGACGTACTCGACCACGCTCTTGACCTGCGGGGTGGTCAGCGCGGGCTTGCCGTCGGCCAGCATGCTGCCGCCGGAGGCCCACAGCCACGACATGACGTCGTTCTGGATGCCGTTGGGCACGGCGGTGTCGAGCGGGAGGGCCCAGCCCTTGACGTTGCCGCCGGTCGCGGTGATCTTCTTGGCCGCGTCGGCGAACTCGGTGCGCGTGCTGGGCACCTTGGTCACGCCGGCCTTGGTCAGCAGGTCCTGGTTGACGAAGAGCGGGTAGACGAAGTTGACCACGGGGATCATGTAGGTCTTGCCCTCGAGCTGGATCTGGCTGGCCAGCTGGCTCGCGTCGTAGCCGGCGTCGCCCATCAGTTCGGTCAGGTCGGCGATCGCGCCCTGCTTGGCGAAGTCGTTGACCCAGGCGCCGTCGAGGCCGACCACGTCGGGCAGCGTCTTGGAGGCCGCGCCGGTCACCAGCTGCTGCTTGGTCGACGCGTAGGGGCCGCTGAGCAGCTTGACCTTGATGGTCGGGTTGGCCGTCTGGAACTCGTTGATGATCTTGTCGAACGACCCGTCGGGAAGTTCCGGGGCCCACCACTGGGCGAACTCGAGGGTTACCGTCCCGTCCGACGCGACGTCGTCCGAGTCACCACCACCGCAGGCACCCAGTGCGAGCGCGACCGTGGCGGCCGTGAGGGCGCCTATCAGCCGCGTCCGAGACGCCTTCCGAATGGCCATGTGGAGCTCCTTCTATAGAGAGGTCCTTCTGTTCTCTGCGAGGTGAGCGCCACGTTAGCAACGTGTTACGGCAGTTAACAAGGGCAAGAACAGCAGAATCCTGCGAAGTCTTGCAGGATGCGGCAAGGTTTGATGAGGAGCAGCCCTGCCTCTTGCTCGGAGTTTGCCTGGTGGTGCAATATGTGCCACCTGGTTGCGTGACTCTGCGGCTCTTCGCTGCTCTTCGCGGCGGTGCGCGTTGTTAACGCGAGGTTGTGGCATACTGCCGCACAAAACCGAGGGGGAGCGGTGAGCGTCGATAAGGACGAGCGGCAACGCCACCTGCCGGCCGGGCGCAAGGCGCAGCTGGCGGCGTACGTGGCGGAGGCCGGACAGGTCACAGTCAGCGCGCTGGCCGAACGGTTCGGCGTCTCCATCGACACCGTGCGGCGCGATCTCGACCAGCTCAGCGCGGACGGGGTGCTCGTGCGCACGTACGGGGGAGCGGTCAGCCGGTCCACCCTGCAGCGCACCGACCGCGCCGTCGACCAGCGCCTGAGCATTCAGGAGGGCGAGAAGGAACAGATCGCCCAGCTGGCCGCGGCCCTGGTCGACGACGGCTCGACCATCATGATCAACGGTGGCACGACGACGCTCGCGCTGGCCCGCGGTCTCAGTCAGCATCGCGAGCTCACCGTGGCCACCAACAACCTGCTGGTGCCGGCCGCGCTGCCCGCGAGCGCGATCCGCGACATCTACGTCTTCGGCGGGGCCGTCCGCGCGCTCACCCTGGCCACGATCGGCCCGGTCAGCTTCCGGGCCAACGGCGGGGCCGAGCTCGACATCCGCTGCGACCTGGCCCTGATCGGCGTGGGCGCGATCGCGGCCGACGCCGGCTACACGACGAGCAACCTGGCCGAGGCGGCCATGATGCAGGAAATGATCTCGCGCGCCGACCGGGTCGCCATCCTGGCCGACTCGTCCAAGTTCGGCCGCCGCCTGTTCGCCCAGGTCTCCGAGCTGTCGGCGGCCGACTACCTGGTGACCGACGCGGTGCCCCCGCCCGCCCTGCGCGACGCCCTGGAAGCGGCCGAGGTCGAGCTGATCACGCCGGGCCAGTGAGGCTCAGCGGGCGCGGGCGTGGAGGCGGCGAGTCGTCAGACGATGTCGCCCTCGATCACTTCGGCGGCGTCGAACGGGAGCTTCGGCTTGGTCAGGTCGAGGCCGGCCAGGTGCCTGCGGAGCCGGTTGGCCATCGGCAGGAACGTGGCCAGGGTGAACCCGCCCGACACGACCGCGCCGACGAGCGGGACGGCCTTGGAGACGGTCTTGGCGAAGGTCTGCTTGGTCATCTTCACGCCGACATGGGCGGCGACCTTCTTCACCACCGGATAGACGACACCCTTGGTGAGCGCCTTCTGCGGCAGCTTCTTGGCCACGGTCTTGGAGACCTCGGTCGCGACCTTACCGATCGCGGCGTTCGCCGACTGCGTCCCGAACATGACACCGACGAAAAGGGTCAGCACGCCCTTGGTGGCGTCGTCGAGTTCCTCGCCGTCGTCGGCCAGCAGATCGGGCCAGCTGTACAAATAGGCGAGCTTCTGGGCGATCCGCAGCATGTGCCCGACATACTGCGCCATGTCGGCCGGCACCGTAGCCGGCAGAAACAGCAGCCCGGGCACCCCGGCCGCCGCCGACAGTCCGCTGACCTTGGCCGTCTCCCACCGGATGGCCTCGCCGGCCACCCGGTCGAGCACGTCGCGGTCGATGTCCGCGGCGGCGGGGGATTCGTCGATCGCCCGGCGGATCTCGTCGTCGGTGCAATACCGGGCCAGCGCGCTCCTCAGATAGGCGTCCCGATTTATCCGTACGCCGGGCAGTTTCGCCGCACCGGCCAGCAATGCGGTGAAACGCGATTCCGGGGTCTCGGCCAGGTCTTTCTCGCTCACGGCAGAGAACGTACAGCACCCCGCCGAGCCCTACGCCCGGCCGGGACGGGGTATTCGATTCCCCGCAACGGCGCATTCGGGCAGAATGCGGCAGTGATCGAGACCCCGGACTGGCTGCCCGGCCTCGACGGCACGGTCGTGGGCGGTGAGGTGCTGCGCCGCTGGCAGTTGTCCGAGGTCTGGCGCATTCACCTGAAGGGCGGCGGCGCCACCTCGGTGATCGCCAAGCGCGGCGTCGGCGAACTGGCCGGCGAGGCGCGGCGCTATCGCGACCTCGTCGTCCCGCTCGGGATCAGCGCGCCCCGGCTGCTCGCGGAGGGCGGGCCGGGCGTGATCGTCCTGGAGGACCTGGGCGGCGAAGACCTCGAGGAGCGGCCCACGGCCGAGGGCTACGCGGAGGCGGTGCGGGTCCTGGCCCGGATGCGCTCCGAGGCGGTCCGCGGGCTGGGTGCCGTGCCCGCCGCCGGGCTGCGCCGGGACACGGCCGACCTGCTCGAGGTGGCGAGACGGGCGGACGCGGCGCTGACCGGGCTGCGCCCGGATCTGGCCGGGGCGTTGGACGAGCCGGTCCGCGCGATGACCGAGCGGCTCGGGGACGAACCGGCGACGGTCGTGCACGGCGACTTCCAGGCCAAGAATCTGCTGCACCGTCCCGGCGGCGGGATCGTCGTGCTCGACTGGTCGGACGCCTGCGTGCACGCGCATCTGGGCGATCTCCATCTGTTGCTGCGGGAGGGCCGTAAACAGGGCCGGGTGTCGATGGACGGGCTGACCGAGCTCTACGCGCACGAGGCGGGCATCGATGTCCGTACGGTGGACGACCAGCTCGTGACCGGCGGGCTGTGCTGGACCATGGGCGCGCTGCGGTGGGTGGCGGAGGTCGGCGTGCACGCGGTGCCGATCTCCCGGACATGGATCGACGAGCTGGTCAGCGAGCTACGGGAGCTGGCCCGAAGACGTTGAGGTCGTACAGGGAGCAGCCCCACTGGGTGGCGCGCCGCGTGCCCAGGACTCTGACGAAACGGCCGGTGGCCGGTTGCTCGGCTGCACCCGGCCCAGGTGATCTCGTACGTGTTCCACGAGCCGGGCGGGTTGAGGGCGTCGCTGGATGCCGTCGTGGCGCGGCCAGGCCTGCGGCAGGTGCGCGGTCGACGCGTTGCCACGGTCCTCCACCCGTACGGTGGCCGTCTGGTCGGCCGGGTGCGAGTGGAAGTACGCGCCGACCGGGTTCTCGTACCACGGCCAGTCGTACGCGGTGTCGGCCGCCGCGTGCACCCCGGCGAACCGCCACCTCCTTCCACGTGCGCCTCGAAGGCTTGCTGCGGCGCCGGGTCGAGCACATCGCCGGTGGTGGAGAGGAAGACCACGGCCTGACACCGGGCCAGGCTGCCGGTGGTGAACCCCCCGAGGGGCGGTGGGAACGCTACGACGTGACGGTGGACGACTCGAGGATCAGCCGGGCCGCGTCGTCTGCGGGCACCGGGCGGGAGTAGTAGAAGCCCTGGGCCCGCTGGCACCCGAGGTCGCGGAGCAGGGCAACCTGTTCGGCGGTCTCCACGCCCTCGGCGATCGTGCCCAGGCGCAGGCCCGAGGCGAGGTCGATGATGGCCTTGACCAGCGTACGGGCGGCGGGGTCGGTGTCGCCGGGGGCGGGCATGAAGGAACGATCGATCTTGATGTGGTCGATCGGGAGGTCGCGCAGGTAGGCCAGGGACGAGTAGCCGGTGCCGAAGTCGTCGACCGCCACCCGGACGCCGTGGGCGCGCAGCATGCTCAGGTGGCCGATGGCCTGCTCGGTGACCGCCCCCGAGTCGACCAGCACGCCCTCGGTGATCTCCAGGATCAGGGCGACCGGCGGCAGTCCCGAGCCGCGCAGGGCGTCGAGTACCGTGGCTGCGAAGTCGGGTTCGCGCAGCTGCCGTGGGGACACGTTGACCGACACGACAGTGCCGTGCTCGCGGTGCCAGGCCGCCACCACCCGGCACGACTCGCGCAGCACCCACGCCCCGATCGGCACGATCAGGCCGCTGTCCTCGGCCACGCCGATGAATTTGTCGGGCGGCACCATCCGCTGGCCCGGCGGCTGCCACCGGATCAGCGCCTCGACACCGGTGATGCGTTCGTCGGCCAACCGGATCAGGGGCTGAAAGTGCACGATCAGTTCGTCGCGGACGATCGCCCGGCGCAGCCGTTCGGTGGTCCGGGCCGCCTCGAGACGCTTCTCGCGCAAAGTGGGGTCGAACGACACCAGCTGGTCGCGCCCGGCCTCCTTGGCCGCGTGCAGGGCGAGGTAGGCGTCGCGGACGATGTCGGCCGGCAACAGCCCGTCCTCGAGTGCGCGCAGGCCGATGCTGACCGGCGCGAACAGCTCGTTGTTCTGCACCGGCATCGGCCTGCGCATCACCTCCAGGACCTGCTCGGCGGTGTCGCGGGCCGCGGCCACGGTGACGTCGGTGAGCAGCACGGCGAACTCGTCGCTGTGCAGCTTGGCCACCAGGTGCCCCTCGATCTGCACGCGCAGCCGGGCCGCCACCTGCACCAGCATCTCGTCGCCCACGGTGTCGCCGAACCGGTCGTTGACCTCTTTGAAGGCGTCCAGGTCGAGCAGCAGCAGCGCGCCCGGGCGTTCCCGGGCCAGCGCGGTGGTGAGCCGGCTGTAGAGCACCGAGCGGCCGGGCAGCCCGGTCAGGATGTCGTGCTCGGAGCGGAACCGCAGTTCCTGCTGGAGGTCGGCCTCCGCGCGCAGGGCCGTCTCGAGGGCGGTGGCACGCCGGTCGGCGATCCGGTTGAACTGGCGCATGCGCTGCACGACCAGAGCCGAGGTGATCGCGGTGGCGATGCACGGGACGACCACGTCGATGCTGCTGAGCTCGTTGTTGATGCCCTCGTGGAGCAGGAAGATCCCGGTCAGGGTGGGAGTGGCCAGCACGGTGCCGACGTAGATGCGGGTGGCGCCCTGCCGGCCGCCGGTGACCACGTCCTCGGGCAGGGGCACGGTGCGGCCCATCGACGGGTGCAGCGCGGCCACCGCGATCAGGCCGTTGCAGACGACCCAGCCGACGATGCTGACCAGGGTCGGGAAGCCGCTGACGCTGCCCACGGTCAGGTAGGCGGTGTCGGCGGTCAGCCGGGCCAGGCAGGACGCCGCGACCAGCCGGTACGCGACCGCGCGGGAGTCGCTGAGCAGCAGCAGCCGCAGGCCCAGACCGAGCAGCAGCAGGTCGAGGAAGGGCTCGACCAGCAGGTAGGCGTGGGTGCGGATGCCGCCGGTGTCGATCAGGCGGGGGTCGACGAACAGCATCCACCAAACGACCGCCGTGCCGCAGGCCAGGATCGCGCTCTCGGTCAGGCCCGCGCGGTGGGCGCCCGGCCGGCCGTGGTTGGGCATCAGCCCCACTCCGGCGCACAGGATGGGGTAGGTGATGCCGTAGATGATGTTGATGGCGGCCGCATTGTTCGTGACCGACGAGGGCAGCAGCGTGGCCCAGATGACATTGCCGATCAGGGCCAGGCCGACCGAGGTGAGAATCAGCCACCAGGCCCGCGGGAAAGCGGGCCGGTGCAGGCGTACGCCGGCCACGATCGCGGCCATGGTCAGAGTGGCGCCGGCCAGCATGAGCCCGGCCAGCTGATCGAGCGTGGTCACCGGGAAGGCCAGAACGACGAGCACGGCCGTGGCGGCCACCGCAGCCCACAGCCAGATCGCCCGAACCGCCACAGGTCCCACGAAAACACGGTCGCACAACGGACTTCGCGGCATACCCGGAATGTGAAGACAGGTGGTTCAGCGCGTGGGGGAGACGTAGACCCGGTCGCGTCCGGCCCGCTTGGCCGAGTACAGGGCAGCGTCGGCCCGGGCCAGCAGCATCTCGGCCGTCTCGGTGCCGTTCCACTGGGCCGCGCCGGCCGAGAACGTCTGCCCGAGCGGGGTGACCGCCTGCAGCCGCTCGATGATCCGGTCGGCGTCGGCCAGCCGGGAATGGTCGAAGATCGCCCCGAACTCCTCGCCGCCGTAACGGGCCAGCAGGTCCTCGGGACGCAGCTGGGCCCGCCAGGCCGCTGCGGCCGTGGTCAGCAGCTCGTCGCCGCCCTGGTGGCCGTGCTCGTCGTTGAACCGCTTGAAGTGGTCCAGGTCGAGGATGGCCACGACGACCGGGGTGCCGTGGCGCTGGGCCGCGGCGATCCGGCGGTCCAGCTCCAGGTCCCAGGCCCGCCGGTTGGGCAGCGCGGTCAGCGCGTCGATGTGCGCGACCGCGTCGAGCTGGCGGGCCTTGTCCTGCACCTCCCCGACCAGGTCGATCATGCGCAGGGTGACCAGCGCAAAAAGCAGGATGCAGCCGACCCCGGCGGCGAGCCAGCCGACCTTGCCGTGCTGCAGAACTCCCTGGGCGATGAGCAGCCCGGGCGCAGCCATGCCGGCCAGGTTGACCAGCAGCACCCGCCGTGGTGACATTTCGGTCGCCAGGCGTGGCTCGTGCCCGCTGAACGTGCGCATCGACGGGTGGAAAGCGGCCGCCGCGATGAGGAACGAGGACAACGACGACAAGGCCCGGACGTCGGTGGCGCCGGCGGAGAAGATGGTCGGCAGCAGGCTGGCCATGTGCGTGACCGCCTGGAACAGCAGGGACACGCTGATCTGCCAGAACGCCGCGTTCCGCAGGCCGCGCGAGATGAAGAAGCGGACCAGCACGCTGAGCAGCAGCACGTCGCCCAGCGGGAAGAGCGCGACCAGCGGCCCGCCCGGCAGGTCGGTGCTGACCTGCAGCAGCGGCGTGATCACCAGCATCCAGCAGGCCAGACCGAGACCGACACTGATCATCGCGGTGTCGAGCAGCCCGGCCCGGTCCTGACGCCACGAGCCACCCCGCACGATCAGCAACAGGGCGATCGCCTCCAGGGGATACACCGTCATGAAGATCGAGAACGCGAGGGTGGTCGCACCGGAGGTCCAGACGACGTAACCGATGACGGTGACCAGGCCGGCCGACGCCAGCATGAGCCACGGCCAGCGCGGCCGCGGCCGGTTGACCAGCACGCCGCCGAGGATCCCCACGGTGAACAGCACCGGCATCGAGAAGGACATCAGGCCGCCGACGGGGCCCTTCGGGTCGGTGAAGGCCTGCCCCACGGCGAACACCACGGCCCCGCCGAGCCACAGCAGCCACAAATGCATCGCCCGGGTATGGCGGGTGGCGTCGAACGTGTCCCCGGCGTCCGCTTCCCGGTCGGTGGCGCGCATCGCCGTGACGTCGACCGGCTGTTCCCGATCGGCGCGATGCAGCAGGGATTGCGACACGTTCAACATCATCGCGAACGGTCCCGGCCGCCGGGCCGGTCTTGCCGATTCCGGTCGGATCCACCCCGCGTCCCGGCCAGCCGGCCGGTCCGGGCCACCACCCGCGCCAGAGCGTCCGCGGCCTCGCGCACCCCGCCGCCGACCATGATGAGGGTGAGCGTGCCGCCCGGGCCGGCCACGTCTCGCTGTGCCGCCGCACGTTCACCAGCCGAGCAGCTCGCCGGCCGCCCGTCCGAGCAGAAACTCATCGCGTTGCGCGGGTCACTCGAAGGCGGATCCGGGCTCGGAACGGGCGTAGCGTCGGGATCGAATCTTCGTCGGAGGGAGCCTTGTGGTGAGCACAGCGAACGCGGGTGCGGCGGGAACGATCGACGTCGGCGGGGACATCACAGTCAACCGCCTCGGTTACGGGGCCATGCGGATCACCGGGGACGGCATCTGGGGCGACCCCAAGAGCCGCGACGACGCCAAGGCGGTGCTGCGACGGGCGGTCGAGCTGGGCGTCAACTTCATCGACACGGCCGACTCGTACGGGCCGGACGTGAGCGAGACGCTGATCGGCGAGGCGCTGCATCCGTACGCGGATGATCTGGTCATCGCGACCAAGGGTGGGCTGACGCGTCCCGGGCCGGGCCAGTGGGTGCCCGACGGCCGCCCCGGCCATCTGCGCGAGGCGCTCGAGGGCAGCCTGCGACGGCTGCGGCTCGAGCAGATCCCGCTTTACCAGTTCCACCGCGTCGACCCCAAGGTGCCGCTGGAGGACTCGATCGGCGCGATCGCCGAACTCAAGAACGAGGGCAAGATCCGCCACGTCGGCGTGTCGAACTTCGACGAGGAGCAGCTGCGGGCGGCCCAGCGCATCGTCCCCATCGTGTCGCTGCAGAACCGCTACAACGTGGACGACCGCAAGTCGGAGTCGCTGGTCGACCTGTGCGAGCAGGAGCAGATCGTCTTCCTGCCGTGGGCCCCGATCCAGAACCTCGACGGCAACACTGCCGTGCAGGAAGCCGCCACCAAGTACGACGTCACCCCGCACCAGGTCGTGCTCGCCTGGCTGCTGGCCCGTTCCCCACAGATTTTGCCCATTCCCGGCACCGGCTCGACCGGCCACCTCGAGGAGAACGTGGCCGCGGCCGCCCTCAAACTGACCCCGGCCGAGGTGGCCGCAATCAGCCGCTCCTGACCCGCCCCGACCGGCCCGGCCCAGCGACCTCGCCGCGATCGCCGAGGTTCAGACAGGGCCGGGCCTGCGGCAGGCCATGTAGAGGTGTGCGCCGTCGCGCGGGACGCCGGCGCCTGTTGCAGGGTGTGCGCGGGTAAGGCCCGGTTCCCGCCGGCCGCACGTGACCGTGCCGGATGGACGAAGCGATCGTTGCCCTGCAAGGATCGTCGAGTGGTCAGTGCGTCAACGGCAGATTCGATCGGTTCTGCGGTCGTGGCGAAGACGCCTGTCAGGTTCGCCCGCGTTCGCGAACTCGTTCCGGACGACCAGGAGATCGTGGCGGTTCCTGTGGGGACAGCGGTTGGGGATGCCCTGCACACGATGCGGTCCCGCAATATCGATCAGCTGCCCGTCACGACGGCGGCCGGGCTGGTCATCGGGGTCTTCAGCCACCGTTCCCTCGCCCTAGGGATGCATCATGTCGCGTCGGGCAATCCGCTGATCGCACCGGTCGACGACTTGGTGGAGGACCTGCGATTCGTCCTGCCGTCGGAACAGGTGGAGAAGGTCCTGGACTCCCTGGCGGCCGACAACGCTGTTCTGGTGGGCGATGAGGAGCAGTTGCTCGCCATTGTCACCGCCGCCGACCTCAACAACTTCCTGTGGTGGCGCACTCAGCCGTTCCTGCTGTTGCGGGACATCGAGTTGGGTGTGCGAGACCTGATGAGGTCCAGTTGTTCGCCGGAGGAACTTTCCGCCTGCATCACGGTGTCGCTGCCGTCCGGTTCCGGGATCGCAGAGGCTCTCCTCGAGAACCTTACGTGGAGCCAGTTGCTCACGGTTCTCTTGCAGGACTCGAATTTCGGACGGCATTTCCGGCATCAATTCGGCAAGAACAGGGGGATCGTCAAGGTCACGCTTGACCCGGTCCGTGAGATCCGGAACAAAGTGTTTCACTTCCGCGCGGAGATCTCCCTGGAGGAGTTGCAAAGCCTCAAGGACGTCACGGCCTGGCTGCGGCGGCGCACCATCATGAACGGCGGTGGCCGGTGAGGTATCTATGGGCGCATCAGCAGGATCTGCTCGAGCGTCTCCGCGACCCTTCGCGTCCCGCCAACGGTGTGGTGGTGGCACCGACAGGGGCAGGAATCCGCACCGCGATGGTGACGTACCTGGCCGAGATCGCCCCCACGTCGCTTGTTCTGGTGGTGACGGGGTCATTGGTCATGGCCGCCCAATGGGAGGCTCGTCTCTCGGACCTGGCGGTCGATGTCCGCTTGGTGAATCGAGCCTCAGCGGCGTTGGCTTTACTGGAAAATCCGTCCTCGCCGCGGCAGGGCGTCCTCATCACCACTTACGAGCGCCTCAGGAACGGTCCGAGCCGGCAGGCTCTCGCCGATGTGCGCCCCGGCCTGGTGATTTTGGACGGCCCGAAGTCACCCGGGGCGGACGATCTGGCGGTCCTGGCTCGCGCGAGGAGCGTGATCGCTCTGCTCACGACGGGACAGCAAGACGCCTGGGCGGGATGGCCGGTCCTGGCGTCCGTCTTACCAAATCAGCTTCGTCAGCCTTCTCGTGCCGTGACGGTGATGTCTTTCACCCTGACTCCGCATGAGGTTGATCTCCGGAAGGCGGCTCTGGCCCTGCTGAGGAACGATGCTCCACGTACGCCCGATCAACGGCTCTACCAAAGCGTCAGCTTGCCCTCGTTGCACGCGCAAATGCTCCGCTTGGCCGGACGCGCCGAGAAGAACGGTGATGCCGGCAACGAGCTATGGACCGTGCTGGATGCGATCGAGGATTTCCTGGCGGACGATGATCGACTCGCGATTCTCGTCCGGACCGTGCGCCTCGCGTCCAGGGTGTCCAGCCCTTCGCTTGTCGTAGCGCCGACGACAGCGGACATGGTCTACGCTGCGGACGCCCTCGGACGGGCGGGGATGCAGCCGGCGGCGAGCGTCAGTGCTTCGACGTCGCGCGCCGAGCGCCGGGCGGCTCTGGGCGCCCTGAGGCCCGGTCGGTGCGTCGTGACGACGCCGGTCATGGATGAACTGTGGAGCGAATTGCCGTCCGGCGCCACGGTCATCATCCTGCCCACCACCGACGATGACGTTCTGCTGGGAGAGATCCTCGCTTCTACCGCCGACGTGCCAGGTTTGCAGTTCGTCAAGCTGCGGGAGGCGTAGGACGGCGGCCCCGGGCCAGCAGCAAGCCCGCAGCTGACGCGCACACGATGCCGCCGGCACCGATCAGCCATAGCGGCAGGGACGGTGGGATGCCGAGGTAGGTGACGATGCCGAGGATACGGTGCGGGCCCCACGGCAGCAGGGCCAGCTGGTCGTTCCAGACGGTCAGGGCGCGTTCCAGGCCGAGTGACCACAGCAGCGCGCCCACGCCCAGCAGTGGGACGCCGGTGGCCAGGGTGACGCCGCCGAGGGCGCGGGGGCGGGACCAGCCATAAGCTCTGTGCTGGTCGGCGTGCCCGCCTCGTACGTCCTCGCCCGCAGGTCTTTTCCCGGCCGCCGCCTGGTCTACCTGCTGTTCCTGCTGCCGATCCTGATGCCACCCATCACGTACGGGATTCCGCTGGCCACCGAGCTCTACAAGTACGGCTTCGCGGGGCACCTGGCCGGGGTGGTGCTGGCCAACCTGGTGCCGTCGATCCCGTTCGTCATCCTGACCATGACCCCGTTCATCGAGCAGATCGACCAGTCCGTCGAGCGCGCCGCCCGCATGTGCGGCGCCCGCACCTGGCAGATCTTCGCCCGCATCCTGGCCCCCCCTGCTGGTGCCGGGCATCCGGGCCGCGTCGATCCTGGTACTGGTGCGCACGGTCGGCATGTTCGAGCTGACCTTCCTGACCGCCGGGCCCGACTCGCAGACCCTGGTGGCCCTCTACTACTCGATGTCGGCGGCCGGGATCCGGGCCCAGCAGTCGGTCGACGCGATGGCCGTCCTCTACACGTCGTCGATGCTGGTGCTGCCGGTGATCGCGCTGCGTTTCGTCAACCCGACCCAGCTGGTGGCCCGGGTCAAGGACGACCCAGATGGGTAGTGCAGGTCCATGACCTACCGGTATCGATGGGCAGCGCTGATCATCCGGTGATGGTGGCGGCCTCGATCGCCTGGCCGATCCTGGCCCTGTTCATCGACGCCACCGCCTGGTGGGTCGAGACGCTGTTCCTGGTGGTCGCGATCCCGCTGGCCTGGCGGGTGTCGGCCCGGCTGATCTATCGGATGAACCTGACCTCGGGCGACCTGCGGCTGCGGGCGCCGCTGGCCCGGTATCGGGTGCCGCTGGGCGAATGGCCGAGATCGGCGGGCACCGACGGCGACGACCTGATCTAGTCGTCCGCCATGAGTCCGTTCGTGGTTGGTGCTGTCCGGCCGGGGCATGACCGACGTCGTCGACGCGGTGGGCCGGGCCGCCCCGGACGTCAAGGTCAAGACCAACGGCTGGCGGCGTTTCATGTCCGTGCTGGTCGCTGGGAACTCCGCCCGCGATCCCGCCTACGAGCCTCGGCGCCCTGTACGGGGTCACGGGGCCGTGGTGGCCAGATCGTTGAGTGCCGCGCTGATCACGGGCCAGCAGATGCGCATGGTGTCTTCGTCCGGCGCGTCGCCCCGGCGAATCTGCGCTTGTGGGTGGACCATGTTGCGGTATTGGCGCAGGACGCCGCCGAAGTCATGGACGTCGGACTGGATCCAACGGTGCTCCCGTGCGGTCTTGATCAGCAGATCGAGCATCCATCTGTTGGCCGGGGTGGTGCTGTTCGGCAGCCGGGTGGTGACGGCGTCCAGAAGGATGCCTTCCAAGAGGCTCCCGAGCATGATGACGGCGCTGGTGTAGGCACCGTTGCGGCGGCAGATGCGAGCTTCGGTGAGTCGTTGCTCGAGAACCGCGGCGAGATCGGGGTCGCGGACGATGTCGGCCATCGCCACGTGCAACTGAGTGTCGGCCGGGTCCTCGCCTTGCCCGGAGGCCGGTTCGTAGGCACGGATACGGGGCTTACCGTGATGGTGGGTGATCTCGAAGCCTTCGGCGATGAGCAGCGGATTGAGGAGATCGCTGATCTCCGCGGCGGCTAGCGGTTCGTTCCGGTTCAGGTACTCGCGGGGATCCACCAGACGCAGCACCACGGCCTCGACGGCGCCCGGTGTGTTGCTGCGGGAGCGGAGCTGCGCGGTGAACCATGCGCGGCGCGGTGTGACGCCGTCGTGGGCGCCAACGTTCTCCCACCGCGCCTGTTGTAGCAGTTTGCGGAGGTCGGCGGTACTGCGATAAACGGGGAAGTCGTCGCCGCCGCACGCCACCCGGGCGATGCCGTCAAGGGTGTTGTCGTCGAGGCCTTCGAGCACCTTGTTCTCCTTAACTGTCGTCTTCGTCATCGGACAGGACCCCGGGCGTCCAGTGGACCGCCTCCGCCGCAGCAGGCGCCAACGTTCTCGGTTCGATCTGCAGGTCGTGCAGGCGCTGCCACAACGGCTCCAGAGCATTGGCGGGGTCGACCAGGTATTGGCTTTCGCGGATGCGGTGAAGCTGCCATTCGGCGCGCCGCAGCTCGCGTTCGCGGTACAGACGTTCGCGGAGTTGCTCCGGCGTGGCCCGCTTGTCCGGTGTTTCACACTCGACCGCCAGGCGGCCGCGGTCGCCTACCACGACCAGGTCGAGGTAGTGGCGGCCGACCGCGTAATGCGGCAGGACGTCGAAGCCCCGGCTACGCAGATCGAGGAACACCCGCTGCTCGAACAGGCTTTCGAACGGAGGCCGGCGCGCATCGCGGGTGGTGTCGTCGTGCCGTGAGTCGGGCTCGAGCGTCGCGGGCGGATGCAACATGTACGTCAGCAGCATGTGCCGCAGGTCGTCGGTCTTCAAATCGCTGGGCCGCACGGAAGTGAACAGCCAGAGCTGATCGCGGGCGCGGGTGACGGCGACGTTGAACCGCCGCTGGTGTGTGCGCGTGGTCAGAGGGACGCGGGCGCGGTTCCGGGCGGGCGCGACGACCATCGACAGCAGAATGATGTGGCGTTCGTCGCCTTGGAAGTCGGGCGGCTGCCCGACCTGGATCCGGTGCCGGCGTGCCACAGCCGGATCGACCCGTTCGCCGATCAGATTCTCGATAAGGGTGGCTTGCCGGTTGCCCTGGGCGAGGGTGATCACGCCGATGGTCATTTTGCTGTTGGCGGGGTCGTCGACGAGTTTCTGGACGGTGTCGGCGATGGCTTCGGCCTCACTGCGATTGCGGAGGTCCGTGCTGCCCTCGGTGACAGCGTCGTCGATCGTGACGACCTTGAGAGGTTGCAGGCGGTCGGCGCCGAACTGGCGCAGTGGGACGAGCCGGCGATCGTAGAACAGGTTTGACGACCAGCCGATGATCTCGGGCATGCTGCGGAAGTGTTCCGAGAGCCTGATGACTTTCGGGAAACGAGCTGCGAGCAGCTCGTACAAGTTCATTCCGGGCTCGAAGCCTTCGCGCAGCCGGGGTGGCAGAGCTGCCAGATGCCGATCGCGTAGGGCAGCAGCGTCCTCCAGGTCGCTGCCCGGTGGTGGTGCGCATTGCTTGTCGTCGCCGACGACGATCATTCGAGGCGCCAGCCAGAGAAGGAAGATCGCATCGAGCCCGGCCTGGCTGGCTTCATCGACGATAACCACATCGAAGGTTCCAGGCTCCCTGGGGAGGGTTTCGGCGACAACGGTCAACGGCATGACCCACGCGGGCACTGCGGCCTGGGCGGACTTCATTGCGTCACGGATGGCTGCGCTCTGGCGGTGTTTTTGGCTGCTGTGTCCCTTGCCGTAGCGGGCGACGTGGCTGCGGTAGGCCTGCAGAGCCTGTCGCTGTTCGGGGGTGATGCGAGTTAGGCAGTGCCACAGCGCCTGCTTGCCGGCGAGGCGGCCGGTGACGGTGCTCAGCTGCAGTTCCGCCTGGGCCAGGGCTTGCTCGTAGTCACGTTCGCTGTCCATGCGCTGCACGAGGCGGTGGTAGGCGCAGGCTGCCGCCCACGACCAAGCGGCTTCGAGGCCGGCGAGGCGGCTGGGCCAGTGCGGGTGCAGGGCGGTGCTGCAGAGTCTGGTCGCCAGTTCGGGATGTGCCGCGCTCAGTTTGCTCATCAGCATGCGGTACTGCTGTTCCGCGCGCTGGTCGCGGCGGGCGGCCGCCAGCTGATCGCGAGCAGCGGTGTAGGCGGCGGCATCCTGCCCCGAGATGGCCGCAGCCAGCAGGGCTGTCTCCGGGGCGGCGGCGGGGTGCCGGGCGAGAGCGGTGAGGTTACGCACTGCCTCGGCGAGTAGGCGACGCCCCAGGCGGGCCCTGGTCATGAGCGGCGTCGCGCGTACGACACGTACGACAGCGTCCCAGTGCGCGGCTGTTCGCAGGTGATGGCGTACCCCAGCACCGCGCAGTATCGCCTCAACGGTCTCACGGGCAGTGATCAGCGCCTTGGTTGCTTGCACGCTGCTGTCGATGTCGCGTAGCTGAGCAATGCGCTGGCGAAGATTGCCGGCCGCGACAGGCACCCCTTTGCCGGACCATTCGTCCAGAGCGGCGGTGATGACAGTCTCGGCATGAAGATAGGTGATGGCGGCGGCAACGCGGGCATGGGTGGTCGGGGTAGCGCCGGAAACAAGGCAGGCGCGGAGGAACTCTGCGGCTTCGGCCTGCTCCTGCGCGGGTAGGCATCGACGGATCCGGCCGCCTCGAGCGAGGTAGTCGTGCAATCGCCTGGCCTGTCCGAGCAGCCGGGCCCGGTCAGCGCCGGATGCCGGCGCCGGTTCGATGCTGACCTCGGGACCGGTGGCGGCCGCCACGACATCATCGTGCTGCAGCGCATGGGAAACCTCGTCGAACAGTGCCTGCCAGTAAGCGGGATTACGGCGGCTGAACAGGGCCTGCACGGCAGGGAGCCGCCAGTCTGTGTCGTCCCAGGTAGCGGTCAGTTCGCCCAGGCCACCCGCGGCCAGGGCATCGGCGGCGTCATCGATCGGGCGCCGCAGCTGGTCCAGGACCTGCGGGTCGAGATCCACCAACGTACCGGCTAGGTCCGCGTCCGCGCCGAGATGGTTCGCTGCTGCGGTGATGTCGGCGACGGCATCCACCAGTTCGTTGACGCCGACGAGCTCATGATCGTCCGGTAGCACCTGGTCGTTGCGGGCTGCCCGTTCTGGCGCCGCGTCGCGGAGCAGCCGTAGCAGGGTCAGGGCCTGGTCGTCGCTGATGGGGGAGCGAGCATCGGCACCGGCCGGCAGGTCGCCGATCCACTCGTGCCGCTCGCGGTCGGCCCGGATCGCTGACACCAGATCGCGCAGGGTTCCGGCGTAGCGGTCGGCGGCCACGGGATGGTAGGCGTACTCCTGACCACGCACGGTGTGCAGGTCGGCCATCACTCGCCGGATATGGCCCTGCAGGCGCGTCCGCTCGTGGCGGAGCTCCTCGATCTCCTGTCGCAAGCGGTCCAGGTTGGTCGAGGCTTGTAGGTCGGAGAGCCGGGTGATGCTCCGATCGAGTTCGTCGATCCCGCCGCGCTGCAGTCCACTCATGAGTACACACAGGTCCTGTACCGCCTCCGGCAACTTCTTCCGTAATACCTGCAGGGCTTGGCTCTTCTGGCTGGTGATCAAGATGCGATGCCCGTCCGCCAGCAGGGCACAGATGAGGTTGGCGATCGTGTGGGTCTTGCCGGTACCGGGTGGCCCCTGAACGACCGCAGCTGTGTCGTGACGTAGGACGTGCAACACATCGCGTTGCTCGTCGTTGGCCGCCAGGGGCAGCAGCGGGTCGGCGTCGGGCGGGGCTGCTGTCGCGACGCTGGTCTCGCTCAGCCAGCGGAGCCGTTGCTCCGGGTGCAGGGCCACGACCAGCTGGGCCAGGCCCACCGGCGCCGTTGCGCCAGGCCGGCGGAGGTCCTCACCGATCCGGTCGTAGAAATCGGCGAGGCCACCTCGGTCGCGGCGCCGCAGGATGAGTGCCGGGGCCAGGCAGAGCTTCGCCTCGGCGACGTCGGCACCCTCGGGCTGCGTCCACTGGTCCGTCGCCGGGGTGAGGGCCGGCGTCCAGCAATTGCGTCCCCACCTCTGCAACCAGGCGTCGAGCGCCGGTGACAGCGGACCTTCCAGGTCCTCCAACGCAGTGTCGAACTGCGCCGACGAAGCTCGTTCCCGGTGGAACGGTGTCATGCCCGCCAGGAAATCCTGGTCCTCACGGCGGATCCGCAGATTCAGCGGCAGTTCAACTCGTACAGCGTCACTGTCCGGGTCGACGACGATTGCTGCATCGATGGTCAGCAGGTGCCGGTAGACGGTCCAGACGCCTTCGGCAGCAACGGTAAGTAGGCCTACGCCGAGGACGAGCTCGTGTGTGTCGGCCAGTTGCTCCGTCTTGCGGCCAAGCCGCTCGAGCTGCGTGTATGCGTCGCGGGCGGATGCTGCCTGCTTTTCCTCCTGAGCCCAGGAGCGCCACTGCGCCAGCCAGGCCGCATATGTCCGTCTTACGGTCGGGGTCGTCTCGGTGTTCTCGTCGGGTATCAGCGTGGGTACGGGTCCGGCGGGATCGTCCGGCAGCTCTGTGATCCACCCGGCGAGTTCGGCTGGAGGCACAGGCGGTCCGGCAGCCGGCAGAAACTCGATCTCAACCAGGCATCTCGGATTTTCCGCCTGCAGGTGCTGTCGGTATGCATGGAGCCAGACATGGTCGTTACCGCCGATGGCGTTGCGTACTTGCTGTTGCGGAGACCTGCTGAGCAGAGCCCTCACGTAGGTGATCAGTCCGGTGGTGAGTTCCGTTACGGCGGTGTCCGTCGGCGAACTTGGCTGCGACAACGTCACTCCTTCGCAGTAGCCAGCACTACAGGATGGAGTGATTCGACTACCTTACGCAATGCCGGCAACGTGAATGAACGTCGCCCTGGGTCCAGCGGTGACCGTCGCGTGGAGAGTGCGATGGACGCCGGGGTCGGCGGTTGACGGTGCAGCCCGGCAACCGGGCCGGCGTTGTGCGTCCGAGTGCAAGGGGCCCAGCGTGGCGTCTGCCACGTGCTGACGGGTCAAATCCCGGACTCCACCCGCGGTGGAGTGTCGACACCGGACGACGACGTTCGCGAGTTGTTCCTGCTCATGCCGCGGCTGGTCGGCCGGGCCAAGCGCACCCCGCCGCCGGCCCAGCTCGCGGGACTCGACCTGGCCCCGCGCCACCTGAACCTGTTCGCGCTGATGATCTTCGACGGCCGCAGACCGTGAACGAGCTGGCCGCACGCTTGAGGTCGCCCCGACGACGGTGAGCCTGCTGGTCGGCGACCTGAGCCGCATGGGCGTGCTGGAACGCCGCGCCAACGACCGCGACCGGCGCCGCCGAATCGTCGACATCGCCGCCGCCAGCCGCCCCGCGAGCAGTGGCTGTCACCGTCGGCGCGCGTCTGACGTATGGCGCTCGGCTCGTTGACGCCCGCTGAGCGCCGGCTCGTCCGTCGAGACGTCCGAAAGGTTTGAGTCTCAAGTTGCCGGGCCACTCGGCAGGGTCGACGATGAAGATCGATTCGTCCCGTCCGGGTAGGGAGGCGCTTTGCCGTTCCTCAGCAGGCTCGACCGTGAACGTTCCGTGGCGCCGCCCGGTTTCAGCCGCTGGCTGATCCCGCCGGCCGCCCTGTCGGTGCATCTGTGCATCGGCCAGGTCTACGCGACCAGCGTCTACAAGAACTCGTTCGTCTCCCACTTTGAAACGTCGCAAACCGCGATCGGCATCATCTTCAGCATCGCCATCGTCATGCTCGGCCTGTCCGCGGCCGTCGGCGGCACCTGGGTCGAGAAAAACGGCCCGCGCAAAGCCATGTTCGTGTCGGCCTGCTTCTGGGCGGCCGGCTTCCTGATCGGCGCCCTCGGCATCGCCACCAAGCAGCTGTGGCTGGTCTACCTCGGCTACGGCGTGATCGGCGGCATCGGTCTGGGCATCGGCTACATCTCGCCGGTGTCCACGCTGATCAAGTGGTTCCCCGACCGTCCCGGCCTGGCCACCGGCCTGGCCATCATGGGCTTCGGCGGCGGCGCGCTGATCGCCAGCCCCGCCTCGCGCCAACTGCTGTCGTTCTACGACGACGGCTACGACCCCAACGTGGCCACCTCGGTCGCGTCCGGCGGAGCGCTCGTGGCGCTGTTCCTGACGCTCGGCATCGCGTACTTCGTCATCATGATGTTCGGCGTGGCCAACATGCGCGTGCCCGCCGACACCTGGCGGCCCGACGGCTGGGACCCGGCCTCGGTCAAGGAGAAGCCGCTGGTCACCACGGCCAGCGTGTCGGCCGCCAACGCGATCAAGACCCGGTCCTTCTGGCTGCTCTGGATCGTTCTGTTCTGCAACGTGACCGCGGGCATCGGCATCCTCGAACAGGCCAGCCCGATGATCCAGGACTTCTTCCGCGACAACGGCACCTCCGCCGTCAGCGTGGCCGCCGCGGGCGGTTTCGTCGGCGTGCTCTCGCTGTTCAACATGGCCGGCCGGTTCGCCTGGTCGTCCACCTCCGACGTGATCGGCCGCAAGCCCATCTACATGGTCTACCTGGGCGTCGGCATGGTCCTCTATCTGCTGCTGGCGGTCGTCGGCGACGCCGCGACGGCCCTGTTCGTGCTGCTGGCCGGCGTCATCCTGTCGTTCTACGGCGGCGGCTTCGCCACGGTCCCGGCCTACCTGCGTGACCTCTTCGGCACCTACCAGGTCGGCGCCATCCACGGCCGCCTGCTCACCGCCTGGTCGGCCGCGGGCGTGGCCGGCCCTCTGATCATCAACGGCTTCCTCGACGCCGAGGGTAAGCCGGGCACGCTGACCTCCTCGGCCTACCAGCCCGCCCTGTTCACGATGGTCGGGGTGCTGGCCGTCGGCTTCATCGCCAACCTGCTGATCCGGCCGGTGCCGTCGCAGTACCACGAACCGGCCACGCCACTCGAGAAGGAGCCCGCGGCATGAGCGCCCGCCTGGTTGTGTCCTGGTTGCTGGTGGCCGTCCTGCTCGGCTACGGCATCGTCCAAACCGTGATCACCGCGGCCAAGCTCTTCGAGTAGACCGCGGCGTGGTGCGGGCCGGCAGCAGATGACTGTTGACGGCCCGCGCCCGCTCCGCGAACTCCGGCATCTCCACCACGTCGACCCCCGCCGCCGTCAGCAGCGCCACACCCTCACACGTCACGAACACATCGGGTTCGTGCCACGCGATCACCACCCGCGAGATCCCCGCCGCGATGATCAGGCTCGCGCACGTCGCCTCCGGCCGGCTGGCCCGCTTCGAGCACGGCTCCAGACTGCTGTAGAGCGTAGCCCCGGTCAGATCGCCGCGGGCCCGCAGCAGCGCCGACTCCTCCGCATGCACCAGCGGATCCACATCGCGCGACCACCCGCTCGCGATCTCCGCCCCGTCCGCGCCCACGATCACGGCCCCCACCGCGAACGCCGCCGACGACCGGGGCGACCGCCGAGCCAGCTCCACCGCACGGCTCATCCACCGGTCGTCGTCGTTCATGCGTCTCCCGTCGGCCCTTCGACGAGCAAGAACCATAAACCCCGGCCGCGCCCGTACGGCGGAGCCCCGTCCACGGTATTGCCAACAGCGACATCGTCTGCGACGTTCGAGGCAAGCGCACCCCGGGAGCACACATGGACCTCATCTGGGTGGCGGGAGCGCTCCTGCTCTCGACCGCGATCGTCGCACTGACCTACGCCTTGCGCCCCACGAGTTCAGCCCCTGTGCACCGGAACGCCGCGGAACCCGCAGCCGTCAGCCCGGCCCCGACCCCGCCGCCGCAGCCGCAGCCGCAGCCGGAAACGTTCGGCCACGGACCGAACCACCCGCGGGTGACCCTCAGCGCCACCGCCATCATCGTCGAGCTGCCCGGCTTCGGGTTCGCCCAGAGCTGGCGGCAGCTTCATGCACTGCCCTGGTCCTCAGTGACTTCCCTCTACCTCGACACCGCCACCTACGACAGCGCCGTCGCCCTTTACGCCGAAGGTCCGGGCGACCATCGCCGTCACCTGGTCGACGCGGGCGCCCTGAGCCGCGCCCAGTGGCACACGATGGCGCGGCGGGTCACCGACATCACCGAGGGCCGCGTCCGTCTCGACGTGACCGCCCTGGACAAGGACCGCCCGTACGAGCGCTTCTGAGCGGCGCGGGCAAGGCCCACCAGCCGACCCGTCGATGGCGTGGCGCACGACGGAGCCCGCGCACCGGGACCTATGCAGCAGCGTCACACCACGAAGAGGATGACCGCCACGACGAGCGCGAACACCACGATCGTCCAGCGCAGCACCTCCGACGGCAGGCGCCGGGCGATGCGGGCCCCGATGACGCCGCCGACGATCGTGGCCGGGGCCAGCACGGCGACCACGGCCCAGTTCACCGGCCCGAAGACGCTGTAGGTGAGCACCGTCGTGACGCCGACGACGGCCGAGAACACGTTCTTCAGCGCGCTGATCCGGCGCAGCGGCTCCTCCAGCACCAGCGCCAGCGCGGCGATCAGCAGCAGCCCCATGGCCGCGTTGAAGTAGCCGCCGTACAGGCCGCTCAAAAACACGGCCACCTGCACGTACGGGGTGGAGCCGCCACCCGCCCGCCGCCCGGCCAGTGCCTTCAGCCTGTCCTGAAAGGCCATCATCGCGGCCGCGAGCAGCAGCAGGAACGGCACCACGACGTCGAACACCGACCGCGGCGTGAACAGCAGCAACGAGCTGCCGCAGAGCGTGCCCACGACGATGGTCGGCACGATCGACCAGATCCGCCGGCCCTGCCCGGTCAGGTCGGGCCGGCTGGCCACGGCGCTGGCCGCGTAGCCCGGCGCCACCGACAGCGCGTTGCTCACGTTGGCCGCGACACCGGGCAGCCCCAGACCCACCAGCAGCGGGAACGTGATCAGCGAGCCGCCACCGGCGACGGCGTTGACCGTGCCCGCGGCCAGCCCGCCGCCCAGCAGCGCGAAGATCTCCCACAGCTCCATAGGCTGATCATGCTATTCGTCGGACTTCTCGTCCTTCTCGCGCTCCAGCGCCAGGTCCAGGGCGAGCACCGCCCCGATGATCAGCAACGGCTCGATCCCGGCCGCGATCTGCACCGCGTACGTGTCCCGGATCGTCAGCCAGCGCTTGGAGACCGCGGCCACCTCCTCGCCGCCGCGCTCGATCACGTACTCGTGGTCGAGCAGGTTGCCCTTCATCTCCAGGTCGTCGGGCCCGGGCACGTCGATGGTGAACTTCTCGCGGAACGGCGTGAACAGCTTCTTGCGGACCTCGGCCGCCTTCTCACCGCCGATCCGGATCTCGTACGTCGGCCGCAGCGCCACCAGGTGCCGGTGCAGCGTCGCCACCTCCTGCCCCGACGGGTCCTCGATCACAACCTTGTCGCGGACACTGAGCACCTTGCCGTCGACGTGGAACACCTTGGTGCCGTGCTCGTCCAGCACGTCGAAGTCGTCGCCGACGGAGAAGAACTTTTCCCGGATGACATACATGCCCCGATTCTCCCCGGCGCCGGCGCCGGCGCTGTCCGCGGAAGGCCTCCGCGTCACTGCCCGGCGCGGGCCGCGTTCGTGGCGATGGCGTCGATGATCTGCGGCCACAGGGCCTGCGGCAGGTCGTGGCCCATGCCCGGGATGACCAGCAGCTCGGCGCCCGGGACGGCGGCCGCTGTGGCCCGGCCGCCGCTGACGTCGATCAGCGGGTCGGCCTCGCCGTGGACGACGAGGGTCGGGGCGGTCACCGCGCCCAGGGCGGCCGTGCGGTCGGGGGAGGCGATGATCGCCGCGTACTGGCGCTGGGTGCCCCGGGGCCGGAAGCTGCGGTCGTATTTCGCGGCGGCCCGCTGCTGCAGCCACTCGTCGGTCGCCGGGTAGGCGGGGGAGCCGATCACCCGGGACGTCGCCGTCGCGCCGGCCAGGATCTCCTCGCGTGTGGTGGCGGGCGGGCGCATGAGCGCGGCCGCCGCCTCCGGGGTGGGCCGGCCCACCGTACGGTCGCCGGTCGTCGACATGATCGAGCAGAGCGAGGCCACCAGGCCGGGGTGGTCGATCGTCAGCTGCTGCGCGATCATGCCGCCCATCGAGGCCCCGACCACGTGGGCCCGGGTGATGCCCAGTTCCTTGAGCAGGCCCGCGGCGTCGGCGGCCATGTCGCTGAGCAGGTACGGCACGGTGGCCGGGTCGCCGCGCAGGATGGCGGCGGTGTCGGGCTGACCGAGGCTGTCGAAGGCGGTCGACAGCCCGGCGTCCCGGTTGTCGAAGCGGACCAGGTGGAACCCGCGTGCGGCCAGCTGTGCGCAGAACTCGTCGGGCCAGTCGGTGAGCTGCGCCCCCAGCCCCATGATCAGCAGCAGCGCCGGATCGCCGGGGTCGCCCACCGTCTCGTACCGCACATCGATCCCGTTGGCCCGCACGTCCGGCACTCTGGTTCCCCTTCCCCGTTGCGCACAGGCGGCGCCTGAACGTGCGCTCAGCATGCCGCATGAAGGTGAACTCGGCATCGGCGGAACCACCGACATCAGCGCTAGCTTATATAAGAAGAGCCTGATAACGTACGGCTCGTGCACGCGTTCGATGTTCTCGGCGATCCCGTCCGGCGCCGCATCCTGGAGCTGCTCGCCGAGGGGGAGCAGAGCTCCGGGGAGGTCACCGCCGTGATCCGCTCCGAGTTCGGCATTTCGCAGCCGGCCGTGTCGCAGCACCTCAAGGTGTTGCGCGACAACGGCTTCGCCACCGTGCGCCCGCAGGGGGCCCGCCGCCTCTACGCGGTCGACGACACCGCGTTGCGCGAGGCGGACGCGTGGCTCGCGCGGTTCCGCCGCTTCTGGGCTCCTCACCTGGCCGCCATGGCCACCGAGGTGGCCCGGGGCAAAAGACAGCGACGACTCGCAGACGAGGGAAGAACTGATGATTGACGTCGACACCCAGATCAGTCAGGTCCGCCGCACGCTGGGCAGCCGCACGCTCGAGGCGGGTGAGGCCCGCGTCTCCACGATCAGCCAGGTCTACCCGACCGGCATCGAGGATCTGTGGGACGTGGTGACCGACCCCGAGCGCATCTCCCGCTGGTTCCTGCCCGTCGAGGGCGAGCTCAAGGAGGGCGGCCACTATCAGCTCACCGGCAACGCGAGCGGCACCATCACCAAGTGCGACAAGCCTTCCTCGTACGCCGCCACGTGGGAGTACGCCGACCAGGTGAGCTGGATCGAGGTGCGCCTGACGCCCGCAGGCGACGGCACCCGCTTCGAGCTCGAGCACGTGGCCCACGTGGCCGACGAGTGGTGGGACCAGTTCGGCCCCGGCGCGACCGGAGTGGGCTGGGACATGGGCCTGCTCGGGCTGGCCCGCCACCTGGCCGATCCGTCCGCCGCCCCCGACGCCGAGAAGATGGCGACCTGGCACGAGACGCCGGAGGGCCGGTCGTTCCTGCGCCGATCCAGCGACCTGTGGGCGCAGGCGTCGATCGCCGCCGGCACCGATCCGCAGGCGGCCCGCGCAGCCGGCGAGCGCACATATGCCTTCTACACGGGCACGGGGGCCTAGAGGTAGTCGTCGACCGGGCCGGCGCTGAGCACGCCACTGCCGGCCCCGGCGATCTGCCCGCGCGCGGGTTCCAGCGCCTTGCGCGCCCGTCCGAGCAACGAACGGTCGTCCAGACTGCGCGCGGCGCGCACGACGAGCGCCCACAGCGCTTCCGACAGCAGATCGGCCGGCGGGTCCGGGACCGCTCGCAGCGCCTCCCGGGCCCCGGCCCGGTCCCCGGCGGCCAGCAGCAGATGCGGGCGGGCCCACGGCTCGTACGGTCCGAAGCTCTCGTCGGTCACGACGCCCAGACACAGCAGGGCGAGCGGCAGCAACCCGTCCGCCAGCCCCGGCATCCCCGCACCGTCCAACGTGGTCGCGGCCGCCCGATAGGCCGCCTCCGACGGTTCCCGCATCGCGCGATACCACGTGGTGAACACCGCGACGAGGGGAAGCTCGTGCCCGTCGGCCAGCCGATCGGCCGCCTCCGCATGCTCGTCGGCACCCGCGAGGTCCCCCACGCCCGCGCGCGCCTGCATCCGGATCAAGTGCCCGAGGACCTCGTACGTCGTCAGCCCGTGCCGCGCCGCCAGCCCGACGAGCTCGGCCCCGGTTGCATCCCGCTCCGGCGCCAGCCCGCACCGCCGGCAGCTCTGCATGAACAGGCCGTTGAGCGCGAAGGCCAGCAGCCCCGGATCGTCCAGACCCCGCGCGATCGCCACCGCTTGCTGCGCGCATTCCCACCCGTACGCATGTGCGTCCCCATGCGCGTTCGTCGTCGCTCGGTGCGCATCGCCGTCGCCACCACGGGTTTCGAGCGCGATGGTCGCCAGCAGCCGGGCCCGGGCCGGCCCTTCCTGGCCGGGCAGTGCGCGTTGCGCCGCCGCCACGATGAACGCGGCCTGCTCGGGGTCGTCCGAACGCGTCCAGATCGCCGGCACGTCGTAGGCCCCGATGACGCGCGCGGTCAGCACCCGATCGCCCAGTTCCTCCGCCGCGGCGATGGCGGCTACCCGATGTCCGCGTGCCGCCTCCAGGCCGCCGCCCCCGGTCACAGCCAGGTCGCGCAGCAACCCGACGGTGGAGTCGAGCCGTTTCCGTGCCCCCGCCGCCACGATCCGGTCGTAATCGGCGGCTGCGGACGTCCAGATGTGCTCGGCGGCCGCCGCCGGGCCCACGGGCGGTCTCAGGTGGTCGGCCCGGCGCAGGATGTCGGTCTGCAGCCGGGCCAGCGCGGGACCGGGGTCCAGGCCGAGCCGGCCGGTCAGCTTGTCGCGGGCGCTGCGCAGCACGGCCAAGGCGTCGCCCTGGCGGTCGTCGCGATAGAGGGCCAGGGCCAGCAGACGCCAGGCCTCCTCGCGCCACGGGTGCTCGATCACGTGCGCGTCCAGGTCGGCGATCGCCTCGGCGTAGCGGCCCCGCGCGATGCGCTCGTCGGCGAGCAGCTCGACCGTGCGCAGGCGCAGTTCGGTCAGGCGCGACCGTTCGGCGTGCGCCCACGGCTCGGTCGCGAAGTCGGCGTACGCGGGACCGCGCCACAAACTGAGCGCTCGGTGCGCGTCCTCGTGCATCATCTGCTCGAACCGCCAGGAGTCGACGTCCGTCGCGCGCAGCGCGTAGCCCGGCCCTTCCGTGACCAGGACGGCCGGGGGAGTGCGGGGCGGGCGGCCGGGTTCGAGGGCGCGCCGCAGGGCGGCCACGAAGGTGCGCACGGCGGAGACCGCACCCTCGGGCGGCGCCGTCCACAGGTCGTCGACCAGATGGCCGATCGGCACGACCCGTCCCCGGGCCACGATCAGCCGGGCCAGCACGGCGCGATGCCGGGGCCCCTTGAGCGCGATCGGCCGGCCGTGCTCGTCCCAGGCCGTGACCGGGCCCAGCACCCCGAAACCGACAGTCACCGGGCAACCGTAACGCCCACCGGTCAGCCGGCCTCGGGAACGCCCCGGGTCAGCGCCGCCTGGACGATGCGGACGGCCTCGGTGGTCTCGATGCCGAGGGCCGCGATGACTGCCGCGTACTCGGCGGCGGCCCGGCGGGCGGTCTCGCGTCCCTGCTCGCCGCCCGCGCCGACGAACGAGCCGGCCGCGCCGCGGGTCTCGATCAGCGCGCTCATCGGTTGCTCATTCGCCCGTCGCACGCTGGGGCCATGGTTGAACAACACAAGGTGCGCGTGGACGACGACGTCGAACTGTTCGTGAGCGTGAGCGGTTCGGGCCGCCCGATCGTCCTGCTGCACGGTTTCCCCCAGACGCACCTGATGTGGCGGCACGTGGCCGCCGACCTGGCCGCCGATCACACGGTCATCTGCCCGGACCTGCGCGGCTACGGCGCGAGCGACAAGCCGGCGGGCGGCTACGCCAAGCGCACGATGGCGCGCGACATCGTTCGCCTCGCCCGGGCGCTCGGTCACGAGCAGTTCGCACTGGCCGGGCACGACCGGGGTGCGCTGGTCGCGATCCGGGCCGGCCTCGACCACCCCGGCCACGTCACCCACCTGGCCTCGCTCGACGTGCTGCCGACCTTGGACATGTGGGACGTCCTGCGCGGCGAGACGGCGGCCGTCGGCTTCCACCTGTATCTGATGGCCCAGCCGCCCGGCCTGCCCGAGCGCATGATCGCGGCCGCGGCCGACGACTTCTTCGGCTACTTCCTCGATCTGTGGATCCGTGACCCGGCCGCCGTCCCGCCCGACGTGCGGGCCCGTTACCTGGACGCCTGCCGCGCCGCGGTGCCGTCGATCGTGGCGGACTACCGTGCCTCGGCCGGCGTCGACCTCGACCACGACCGTGCGGACCGCGCCGCCGGCCGCACCCTCATGATGCCGGTGACCGTTCTCCAACAGGACTGGGGCGCCCAGCTCGGCTTCGACGCCGCCGCCCGGTGGCGCGCGTGGGCGCCCGACCTGCACCACGTGCCGGTCTCGTGCGGGCACTTCATGGCCGAGGAGGCCCCGGAGCTGGTGGTCAAGGAACTGCGGGCGCTGCTCGACCGGACCCCACTCATCCGACAATAAGGACAAATCGGTTAGGGTGGCGGGCATGCGCCGCAGCTCCGCCTTCTTCACGGCCCTGATCACCGCCACCCTCCCGGCCCTGCTCACACCCGTCCCTGCCGCCCACGCCTCGCCTCCTCCGGCGGAACGAGCGACGGCAGCCGCCGGGAGTGCGACGGCAGCCGCCGGGAGTGCGACGGCAGCCGCCGGGAGTGCGACGGCAGCCGCCGGGAGTGCGACGGCAGCCGCCGGGAGTGCGACGGCAGCCCCAGCCGCTGCGTTGCGGCGGTCGGGCCGGACAGTCGTTCTCGACGCGCCGGAAGCCGGTGCCGCGACGGGAGCAGGCGGGAGCGCAGACATCAGTGGCGCGCCCCGCGGTGACGCCGTACGGGGAAAGCCGGAGAAAGCCGCCCCCGCCGACCTGGTCGGGCTCGACTTCCAGCTGATCAACGCGGCCAGCCGCTGGTGCCTCACCGCCGGGCTCACCGAGCTGCCGTGCGCCACCACCGACCCGTACCGGTGGCGGTTCCGGCCCGTCGGCGCCACCGGCACGTTCGAGATCCTCAGCGTGCGGGACAACCGCTGCCTGGCCATGCCCGGCGGCACCGCCACCCCCGGGGCGCGGGCCGGGCTCCAGGCGTGCGCCGCGCTCCCGTCCCGCCGCTGGGGCCTGCGCGACGCGCCGGGGGACACGGCCAAGGTCGTCAACACCCGTACCGGGAAGTGCCTGCAGATCCAGAGCGGGGTGGCGGTGCAGGACTCGTGCGCCGGCAACCACGGCACCCGCCGCTGGACCGTGCGCGTCGTCGGCCTGCCGTTCTTCGCAGCGCCGGCGACCACCCGGGGGTAGCGCAGCGGAGCGTGATCGAGTAGCGCCTGTCAGGGATTGTCGTGACGGGGATGGATTCCACCGTGGCCTGTTTGGTTGGATGCCCTCTCAGCCTCTGACGAGACGGGACGTCCATGCGCCGCGCTTTCACCGCCACGCTCGTCATCGGCGTTCTGCTCCTCACGATCGGCCTGGTGATCTCGCGACCCGAACGGCCCCGGGTCGCGATCGCCGCCGGCCCCGGCACCGCCGCGGACCGGCCGGCCACGCCGTTCGACCGGGCCGTGGCCGCGCTGGAGGCGCACGCCGAGGCGCTGATCGCCGGGGACGAGCAGGGCTGGCTGGCCGCCGTCGACACGCCGCTGAGAACGCGCTACCGCAACATGTTCCGCTCCCTGCGCGCGCTCGACGTGACCCGGTTCGACTACGAGACCGGCGTCGGGCAGCCGGTCCGCGGCAACCCGGCCGCGGTGTCCTTCCGGGCCGAGGTCAACTATTGCCTGGGCACCGACATGTGCCCGGACAAGACGGGCAGCGACTGGCAGGGACCGCCGCACATCGAGCAGCGCCTCACCATGCGCGAGACCGGCGGGCGGTACGTGATCAGCGCCGCCGCGCCGGGGCCGAGCGAGGACCCGCGCCGCCCCGCGCCGTGGGAGAACGGCGAGCTGGTGGCGTTGCGTGGCAGCCGGGTCACGCTGTTCGCGGCGCCCGCGCAGCGCGCCTACCTGAACCGGGTGCTGCCGCTGGCCGAGGCCGCCGCGCGGGTCGACGACCGGTTCGCCGCCCTGATCGGCACGCAGCAGTCCCGCTACCGCATCTATCTGGCCGGCGAGGCGCAGTGGCGCTCGTGGTACGGCGGTGAGGACAGCGACTGGGCGATCGGCCTGGCCATCCCGCTCAACATGCACGGCATCGACGTCATGCTGCGGATGAAGGAGCTGGACGACAATCCGGTCATGCTCCGGGTGGCCCTGCAGCACGAGCTGGGACACGTCGTGACCCTGTCCGGCGCCTACCGGGCCGACGCCGCCGAGGACACCTGGCTCAGCGAGGGCATCGCCGAATACATCGGGTGGTGGCCGTTGAGCGGCGCCAGGACGCTGCGCCGCTCCAGCGTGCGGTGGGCCCTCAACCGCCGGGCGGCCACGTCGATGATCCCGGTCCAGCCGGGCCCCGGCGCGGCGGCCCGCGCCGGGGACGCCTTCTACGGCCTGAGCCACCTGGCCGTCGACTGCATGGCCAAGAAGTACGGCGACCAGCGGCTCTTCACCTTTGTCAGGCTCGTGCTGACGCAGGACAACGAGCTCGACCAGGCCGCGCGGGACGCGTACGGGGTCCCGTTCACCACCGTCGACCGGGCGTGCGTGAAGTGGGTCCGGCAGCAGGTGCTATAGCTGACGCATGCTGGTTGACTTCGCCGCCGACGTCGCGGCCACGCCGATCGCAGTCGAGGAGGCCGCGGTGGCCGCCGAGCGGGACGGCTACGACGGGTTCGCCGCGGCCGAGACGAAACACGACGTCTTCCCGGCGCTCACCCTGGCTGCCCGCGCGACCGAGCGCATCACCCTGCAGTCGGCCATCGCGGTCGCGTTCTCGCGCAACCCGATGAACGTGGCCGTGCTGGCCAACGACCTGCAGCTGATCAGCCGGGGCCGGTTCCAGCTGGGCCTGGGCTCGCAGGTGCAGGCGCACATCGAGCGCCGGTTCGCGATGCCGTGGGGCAAGCCGGCCGCGCGCATGGAGGAGTTCGTGCGGGCGGTGCGGGCCATCTGGGCGGCGTGGGGCGGCGAGCGGCTGGCCTTCCGCGGCGAGTTCTACCGGCACACGCTGATGACCGACTTCTTCAACCCCGGTCCCAACCCGTACGGGAATCCGCCTGTCCTGGTGGCCGCGGTGGGGGAGCACATGACCAGGACCGCCGGGCGCGTCGCCGACGGTCTGCTCGTGCACCCGCTGACCAGCGCCGCCTACCTGAGCGAGCGCACCCTGCCCGCACTGCGCGAGGCCCGCGGCGGCGACCTCGGCGACTTCACGGTCTGCCTGTCGGCCATGGTCGTGCTGGGCGAGACCGAGGCCGAGCGGTCGCGGGCCGAGCAGGCGGTCAAGGGCCAGATCGCGTTCTACGCCTCCACGCCCGCCTATCGTGCGGTGCTCGACATGCACGGCTGGGGCGATTTGGCCGATCAGCTCAACCTGCTGTCGCGGCGGCAGGCCTGGACGGAGATGACCGCGCTGATCAGCGACGAGGTGCTCGACACGTTCGCGGTGACCGGCGGGGCCGCGCTGCGCGAACGGTTCGCCGGGCTGGTCGACCGGATCTCGCTCTACACGCCCTACGAGATCGACCCCGGGGTCAAGGCGAGCTCGTTGTCGAGCGTCGCCACGGAGCCCTGAGCCGCGGCCGGTTCCAGCGCGGGCGCGCCGCCGTAGAGGCTCCACCGCAGGAAGGCCGCAGTGGTCCCGCTGACCGCGGCGAACTCGTCGTTCGTGGTCTGGTGGCCGCCCTCGGTGATCGACAGCATGGCTCGCGACCAGGGCACCGCCTCGTAGACCGTGCGCGCCGCGGAGTACTTGACCGAGGTGTCCTTGCGGCCGTGCACGAGCAGCACGGCCGCGGCGGGCCCGCTGAACGGCGTACCGAGGAAGTCCGTGCCGGCGATCAGGATGCCCGCCGACAAGCGGTCGTCGCGGTGCGCGCTGAACAGGCCGGCCGTGGTGATGCCGCCGCCCGAGTGCCCGGCCGCGGCCAGCCGGCTCGTGTCCAGCTTGCCGCGCAGCGGGCCGCCGCCGGAGGTGTTGCGCTCGACGACCCGGGTGAGCACCTCGGACGCGTCCTCCGGCTGGTTGACCAGGTCGTAGGCGTTGAACCGGGACGAGCCGAGCGAGGTGTGCGGGTAGGCCGGGGCGGCCACCACGAACCCGGCCAGGGCCCAGCTGACCAGCAATGCCGCGTAGTCGTCGGGGCGCGAGTGCAGCCCGTGACTGAAGAGCACCACGGGGTACGGGCCGGGGCCGATCGGATACCAGACGCGGGTCGGCAGGGCCCGGCCGTCGCGGGCGAACGAGAAGTCGTGGCGCCCGACGGTCCGGACCGCGGCGGGCGCGCGGCCCGGCCGGGGCTCGTACGGGGTGACCGGCTGCGGCGCCAGCGCCGAGGCCTTGGTCGACGACAGCACGGTCCGTCCGGCGGCCGAGGCCTGCCCCGCCTTGACCGCGAGACCCCCGGCCGCGGCCGCCGACATGCTGAGCAACAGTGTTCGTCTACGCACCGGCCTCACGCTGCCGCGCGGGTCTGTGGTTTCACTGTGGTGCGGCTGTGACCTCGATCGAGTCGACCCGGTCGGGGTAGAACGCCACGTGGTCCTTGATCGGGGCCACGGCCTCGCGCGGGTTCTCGTAGACCCAGATGGCGTCGACGGACTTCTCGCCGCCGGCCGGGATCGAGTAGTAGGTGGCGTCCCCCTTGTACGGGCAGTAGGTCGTCGTCGACGTGCGCTCGAGCAGCGACTGGTCGACGTCGCCGATCGGGATGTACGGCACCGGCGGGTAGGTCGATTCCTGCAGCGTCTGCGCGCTGTAGGTGTCGGCGACCACCTTGCCGCCCACCTTCACGACGATGTGGGCCGTGCTCGGCGTGATGGTGATGGGGTGGTCAGGGCCGGGCTCGAGCTCGGGACGCTTGGACATGACAGCTCCTCGAAAATGTCTGTGGTCTGCTCTGGGATCAATCCGCTCCCGCACACCACCATTCCCTCTGCGCGCGTCGCATATCGCGAGCGTGGCGTCAGTCTCGCCACGGTATTCGGGACGGATATCCACCCCTGCCTCCACCGAACGGCCGAAAGGCCGTGATTGCCACATGCCGGGCGAGCGGGCGTGATGGTCTGGGGGTGCACAAATCGGCTCGAGGAAGGGTGAACCATGAAAGCGGCAACGCGGATTCTGACACTCGTCGGACTGAGCCTGATGACGGGCGCGACGCTCGGGGCCGCTCCGGCCATGGCGTCGACATCCGCACCAGACCCGGCGGCCCGCACGGCCACGACCACGGCTGACCAGCCGCGTCGTGACCGGGAGTGGACCTTCGGTTACTACGACACACGACGCGAGTGCGAATGGATCGGCCGGGTCGGCGAACGTCGTGACCGGTGGGACAGCTACGACTGCGACCTGGTCCGCTGGGGCCGTCACCGTGGCGACTGGCAGCTGACCGTCGAGAAGGATCGGGACTGGCGCGACCGCGGTCGCGACTGGCGCGACCACCGCGGCGACGACGACTGATCCGTCACAGAATGGCCAGGCCACACCCGCTCCGGGTGTGGCCTGACGCTATTTTCGACCCATGTCGACGAATCCCGCCGAAGCCGCGGCCACCTCCCTCGGCCTGGCGTTCAAGCTGTTGAGTCACGGCCCGGTCAGCAGCGTCGCCGAGGCCGCCGCGGCCCAGGGTGTCGAGATCCGCGACCTGGTCAAGACCCTCGTCGTCCGGCGCGCCGACGACGACTACGTGTTCGTGCTGGTGCCCGGTGACCGGTCGATCTCGTGGCCCAAGCTGCGCGCGCTGCTCGGCGTCAACCGGCTCTCCATGCCCGACGCGGCCACGGCCAAGCAGGCCACCGGTTACGAGCGCGGCACCATCACCCCGTTCGGCTCGGCCCGGGCCTGGCCCGTGATAGCCGATTCCCGTACGCGGGGACGGACGATCAACCTGGGCGCCGGCGAGCGCGGCGTGGGGCTGCAGGTGTCCGCCGACGAGGCCGTGCAGGCGCTGGGCGGGACGTTCGCGGACGTGACCGAGGAGTTGGGGTAGGTTCTGCGCGTGACGAGCGAAGCGATCCAGCCCGACGTACCCCCTTCCGGCACCGGCTGCGTCGAGTGCCTCGACAACGGCGGGTGGTGGTTCCACCTGCGCCGCTGCGCCCAGTGCGGGCACATCGGCTGCTGCGACACCTCACCGGCGCAGCACGCCACCGGCCACTGGCGCGAGACCGGCCACCCGATCATCCAGTCGTTCGAGCCCGGCGAGGACTGGTATTGGGACTTCACGACGCAGGAGGCGGGCAACGGTCCGCAGCTCGCGCCGGCCACCAGCCGCCCCGAGGACCAGCCCGTGCCCGGCCCGGCCGGGAACGTGCCGGCCGACTGGCGCACGAAGCTGAACCGGTAAGCAGGCCACCGGCATCGCCGTGGACCGTTCGCGGGCGCGGGATCCTCGATAGCTTGCTCCGATGAGGATCCTGCACCTGTCGGACACCCATCTGACCGCCGCGCCCGGCCCCAATGCCGACGGCATCGACTCCCGCGAATCGCTGCGCGGCATGCTGGCCGACTGCGAACGGCTCACCGGGCTGAGCGCGGTGCTCGTCACCGGTGACATCGCCGACGACGGCAGCGTCTCGGCGTATGCGGACGTGCGGGCCCTGGTCGGCGGGTTCGCGCAGGCGCGGGGCATTCCGGCCCTCTACACCACGGGCAACCACGACGAGCGCACGGCCTTCGCGTCGGTGCTCGGCGACGACCTGGTCGCGGCCACCGACGTCGACGGGTTCCGCCTGATCACGCTGGACACGCTGGTGCCCGGCAAGGCGTACGGCCGGCTCGGCGACGACCAGCTGGCCTGGCTGCGCCGGGAACTGTCGACGCCCGCCGCCAACGGCACGGTGCTCGCCTTCCACCACCCGCCGATCGCCCTGCCCGGCGTCGAGGTGCAGCGCGAACTGGGCCTGCTCGACCCGGAGGCGCTGGCCGAGGCCATCCGCGGCAGCGACGTGCGGCTGATCCTGACCGGCCACTTCCACCTGCAGCTGTTCGGCCTGCTCGGATCGGTGCCGGTGTGGGTGACTCCCGGTGTCATCACGCGGGTCGACCTCACGGGTGTTCCGGGCACCGAGCGCGCGGTACGCGGGGCGTGCGCCACTCTGGTCGACCTGAGCACCCCGCACTCGCCGTTGCTGCACGTCCTGCACGCCCGTGACCCGCGCGCCGGCGAGACGGCCCACGAACTCGGCGCCGAGGCCCTGTCCGCGGTGATCGCTCAGCTAGGCCGGTAGCTCGTAGACGATCTCAAGGCCGTCCTCCTCGTCCCACTGCTCACCGACCTTCGCGAAGCCGTAGGGCAGCGCCAGGTTCTGCGAGGCCAGGTTGCCGGGGCTGATGCTCACGCGGATCCGGCGCACCGAAGGCTCGTCGCGGGCCCGGGCGAGCAACGCCTCCAGCGCCGCGCGCGCGTAGCCCTGACGGCGGAAGGCGGGGTCGATGGCATAGCCGATCTCGACCGTGCCGGCGGCGTCGGGCGGGGCGTGGAAACCGGCACGGCCGACAGCCTTTCCCCGTACGGGATCCCAGACGATGCCGGTCGTCCAGGCCGCACTGCCGGGGTCGTCGCGGGCCTGCCCCAGCCGCATCAGCCAGACATCGCGGTTGTCGGGCCCGGCCAGCCACGCGGACACGGCGACGGGGCTGACCTTCCCGGCGGTGGTCACGTCGCCGGCGGCGAGCGCGCGGAAGGCGTCGGCGTCGAGATGCACGATCCGGATCACGGCGGCTCAGCGTAGACCCAGGTGACCTCTGGTAGAACCCATTTATGCGTATCGTGTTCGTCGCCGCGCCCCTGCAAGGTCATCTGCTGCCGCTGGTCCCGCTCGCCGCGGCCTGCCGCGACGCCGGGCATGACGTGACCCTGGCCTCCGGCGGGTTCCCGCCCGACGTGCGGGGCCTGCGCACCGCGGACATCGGGGGCGGTTTCAACCTGCCCCGCAGCGCGATCCGGGTGGCCCTGCGGCATCCCGGGCTCGCCCGCGCCGAGATGCGGGGCCGCGCCGGGCACGGCTTCGTCGGCGAACTGTTCGGCCGGGCCAACCTGGCGCTGCTCGGGCCGTTGCAGGCCCTGGCCGAGCGGGAACGCCCCGACCTGATCGTCTACGAGTCGCTCAGCGAGGCGGGCGCGGTCGTGGCCGGACGCCTCGGTATCCCGTCGGTGCTCCAGGAGAACACACTGTGGCCGGCCGACGAGCTCTACCGCGCGGTCACCGGCAGCTCCGCGCTCACCCGGCTGGGCGCCGCCGCCCCCGCGCTGACCCTGGCCGTGACCCCACCCAGCCTCCGTACGCCGGTCGAGGGCGCGCAGCCGATGCGCCCGGTGCCGTTCTCGGGCGGCGGCGCGATCCCGCCCTGGCTGACCGCACCCGGTGACAAGCCGCGCATCCTGGTCAGCCGCAGCACCCTGGAGGGCCCCAGCGACGGCAACCCGGGGCCCGCCGTCATCGCCGCCGCGGCCGACGTCGACGCCGAGATCGTGCTGGTGCGTCCGGCTCGAGACGGTGCTCTGCCGGCCAATGTGCGTTCCGTCGGGCGGGTTCCCCTCGACGAGTTACTCCCGTACGCCGCGGGTTTCGTGCACCACTCCGGGGCCGGCAGCGTGCTCGGCGGGCTGGCCGCGGGCGTGCCCCAACTGACCACGCCGGGGGCGGGGGACCGGCGCTACAACTCCGGGCTGCTGGCCCGGCGCGGCGCCGGGCTGGCCGTGGCGGCCGACGCGATCACCGCGGCCGACCTGAACCGGCTGATCAGCGACGAAGGGCTGCGGGCGGCGGCCCGGGAGGTCGCCGCCGAGATCGCCGGCATGCCGTCACCGGAGTCCGTCGTCGGGTCGCTCGAGAAGCTGGCCGGTTGACGGCTTCGTGTGCAGCACGGCACGGCCCTGCTCGGCGGCGCGCAGGATGTTCTCACTGACGAAATCGAGGAAGCGGGCGATCTTCTCGAGGCGGTCGGCGGCGGGCGAGCCGGGGCCGAGCACCGCCACGCCCTGCCGCGCGGTGGCGATGAGCTGGTCGTTGGCGCGGGCACTGGCGATCGTGGCCTGATAGAACAGTTCGTCGTCGACGATGTAACGATCGCGGCGGCGCTCGTCACGCTCGCGCCGCACGAGACTCTGGCTCTCGAGAAACGCGATGGCCTTGGAGATCGACGCCGGGCTGACCCGCAGGCGCTGCGCCAGCTGGGCCGCGGTCAGGCTGCCCTCGTCGACGGTGAACAGGCAGGTCAGCACGCGGGCCGTCATCTTGGGCAGGCCCGAGCCCATGAGCACGCCGGTCAGTGTCTCCTCGTATTCGGCTCGCCCCTGCGGCCCTTGCTGCGTGGCCTCTCGCGGCCCGGCGCTGCTGGGCCGGCGGCGGTGGGCCCGGTGCTCGGTGGCGTGGTGGGCGAGATCGGCGCGATAGGCCATCGGGCCGCCGTTGCGCATCACCTCGCGGGTGATCGTCGACGTGGGACGGTCGAGGCGGCGGGCGATCTCGGCGTAGGGCAGGTCGTCGGCCAGCCCCAGCGCGATCTGGTGGCGTTCCTGCTGGGTCAGTCGGCCTCCCGGCATGCCCGGGCTCCCTTCGCTCGTCGTTCGCCCACCCTAGCCTTCACTTCCCTCCATTGCAACGCAACGTTGCGTTAGATTCCGAACTGTTGCAATGAATGCAGGGCTCTGAGCTGGCGCTATCTCCAGCTAGTGCAACAACGACGTTGCCCTCATGTGGAAAGCAACGTAGCGTTTCCTGCATCGGAAACAACAACACGGAGGTAGAGTCATGAACCAGTTCGCCACCCCGGCCCCGATCGCCGCCGTCCTCACCGTTCCCGCGGGCCGGGTCCAGTTCATCGCGGCCGAACGCGCCGACACCGTCGTCGAGGTCCGGCCCGCCCAGCCCGGCAACAGCCGCGACGTCCGCAGCGCGGCCGAGACCACTGTGGGCTTCGCCGACGGCGTGCTGCGGGTCGAGGCCCCCGCGGACAACAAGGCCGGCGCGGTCGAGGTCACCGTGCAACTGCCCGCCGGTTCGCGGGTCGAGGGGCACAGCGCCGCCGCCGAGCTGCGCGGCGTCGGACGGCTGGGCGACGTCGTCTTCACCGGGGCCTACCGGGCGATCAAGGTCGACGAGGCGGCGAGCCTGCGCCTGACCGCCGTCGACGGCGACGTCGCGGTGGGCCGGCTCACCGGCCCGGCCGAGATCAGCACCACCCGCGGCGCCATCCGCATCGACGAGGCCGTCCGCGGCACAGTCATTCTGACCAGCCAGGACGGCGACATCACGATCGGCGCCGCGGCCGGGGCTCCCGCCACCCTGGACGCGGGCACCAGCCTCGGCCGGGTCAGCAGCTCGCTGGTGAACGGCGGCGGGGCCGAGCTCTGCATCCGAGCCACCACCGCCCGCGGCGACATCACCGCTCGCAGCCTCTGACCCGAGCCTTTCCGTCCCGCAGCCTTCTTCCCGTTCCCTTTTGCCGCAACCTTCTTCCCCTGCTTCAAGGAGATCAGCATGACGAACTCGGCCTGGACCGGTCTGGTGCCGGTGGACGACACGGCCCTCGCGGTCACCGACACCGGCGGCGACGGGCCACCGGTGATCTACCTGAACGGACAGTTCGCCACCCAGGGCTACTGGCGTCGGGTCCGCGCCGAACTCGGGCCGCAGTGGCGGCACATCACGTTCGACGGACGGGCCCGCGGGCGCCGGTCGGGCCGCTCGGCGGACTACTCGTTCGAGGCCGCCCTACGGGACGTCGACGCGGTCCTCGAGGCCCGGGGCGTCGACCGGGCGCTCCTGGTGGGCTGGTCCTACGGGGCGGTCGTGGCCGCGCACTGGGCGGCCCGCAACCCCGGGCGGACGGTCGGCGCGGTCCTCGTCGACGGTGCTTTCCCGTACGACTGGCTGGACGACGCCATGGAGAAGCGGATCCACACCCTGTTCGGCCGGTTGCGGCTGATCGCGCCGGTCCTGCGGCTCGCCGGGCTGATGCCGCGCATGACCGCCCGGCAGCAAGCCGAGTCCAACATCGAGCTCGGACGGCTGTCGCGGACGGAGGCGCTCGGGCCGGTGCTCGACACGCTGACGGTGCCGGCCCGGTACGTGGTGGCGTCGGGCACGTCGTTCGGCAGCCGCAACGACGAGCAGGAGCGGATCCGGGCCGGTCTGGACGCGGTGATGACGCGCAACAGCCACATCCGGCTGAGCGCCAAGGTGAGCAGCAACCACGGCGCGCTCCTGCGCCGCGACTACCGGGCCGTGGCCTCGGCCGTACGGGAGGTGGCCGTGACGGACCGCGAAGGAGTGACGTCATGACGCCGGCGCGGGGCCCGGTCAGCGGCGGGTTCGCTGGATCAGGGCGACGCAGGCGAGGACCACAGCGGCGGCCACCAGCGCGGCCGGGGTGACGGACTCGCCCAGCAGCAGGGCCGACCAGAGCAAGGTGAGCACGGGCTGGGCCAGCTGAACCTGGCCCACCCGCGCGATCCCGCCCCGGGCCAGGCCCGCGTACCAGGCGAAGAAGCCGAGAAACATCGAGACCGCGGTCAGGTAGGCGAACGCCGACCAGGCCGCGGTTCCCGCGTGCGGGACGGCGGCGGTCGCCGAAACCGCCGTGATGGTCGCCGTTACGGGCAGCGACAGCACCAGTGCCCAGCAGATCGTGCGGGCCCCGCCGAGCTCCCGGGCCAAGGCGCCGCCCTCGGCGTAACCCAGTCCGCAGAGGATGACCGCGGCCAGCAGAAACAGGTCGGAAGCGGCAAGCGCCCCACCGGCCGCCCCCGTGGCGACGAGGAACGTCAGGACGACGCCCACCCCGGCCGCACCGGCCGGCCAGAACACCCACGGAGGGCGTTCCCCGGCCCGCAACACGGCGAAAACCGCCGTCACGGCGGGCAGAACGGTGACCACGACCGCGCCGTGCGCCGACGTCTGACTGGTCAGGGCCAGCGACGTGAAAAGCGGAAACCCGACCACCACACCCAGGGCGACAATCGCCAGCCGCCGCCACTGCCGACCGGCCGGCCGGGGCGCGCCGGTGATCCGCAGGTAGACGGCGGCCAGGACCGCCGCCCCGGCCGCCCGCCCGAAAGCCACGAACCAGGCATCCAGCTCACCGACCGCGACGCGGGTGGCCGGCAGCGACATGCTGAACGCCAGCACACCCAGCGCCCCCAGCGCCAGCCCACCGGCCCGGCCCGGGGCCGCGGAGTTCCTGCTCGGGGCAGCCGCGCGCCCCTCCCGCCGCTCCGCGCCGTGGGTGCCGGTCCGTTGCGTGCCGTCAGGATCGTGCGGCCGGGAGCGGCCGCTGCTGGGCCGTTGAGCGTCGCCGGCAACCGGCCGTTCCGCGCTGTCGGCAGCCCACCGTTTCGCGCCGGCTGCGTCTTGCCGTCCCCGGCCCCAGGCGTTTGCTCGTTCCGCGTCGTTGGCGCCCTGTTGCTCGGGGCCGGCCGGGACGCTTCCGTTCGGTGGACCTGTGGTCGCCGACGCTGTTACCGGCCCGGCGGTGGTAGCGCTACTCTGGTCCCTCATGAGTGACGGTAACGCAGTCGATCGCGTTATCCAAGATCTGCGCGAGCGGGCCGGTGCGGCCCCGTCAGGGTCCAGGCTGCCCTCCGTACGGGAATTGACCGCTCGGCATCACGCCTCACCGGTCACTGTCGCGGCGGCGATCCGGGCCCTTGTGCGCGAAGGGCTTGTCGAAGCACGGCCGGGGCAGGGCACCTTTGTTGCGCAGCGCGAGCCGCGCGGCCGGAACCGGCAGAGCGCACGACCCGACCTGTCGTGGCAGACCGTGGCCTTAGGAGCGAGGCGCGGCGGCGAGGAGGAGCTGCAAGCGTTACTCGCGACACCGCCTGACGGGACCATTGCGTTATCCGGTGGCTACCTCGACCCGGAGCTGCAGCCGACGGCCGCCCTCGGTGCGGCGCTGGCCCGGGCCGCCCGGCAACCCGCCGCCTGGCAGCGCGGACCGGCGGAGGGCCGGGCCGACCTGCGCGCCTGGTTCGCCCGGGACCCGGGCCTGCGCGCCGACGACATGGTGATCAGCCCCGGCGGTCAGGCCGCGATCACGTCGACCCTGCGCGCCCTGACCAACCCGGGCGACACCCTCCTCGTGGAGTCACCGACCTATCTGGGCGCGCTGGCCGCGGCCCGCGCCGCGGGACTCACCGTCATCCCCGTGCCGGCGGACGCCAACGGCGTGCTCCCCGACCAGTTGCGGGCGGCGTTCACCCGCACCGGGGCGCGCGTCTTCTACAGCCAGCCCCTGTACGCCAACCCGACCGGCGCCACCCTGGCCCCGCACCGCAGGATCGAGGTGCTCGACGCCGTACGCGAAACCGGTTCTTTTCTCATCGAGGACGACTATGCCCGCGACCTGGCCATCGACGGCACACCACCGCCCCCGCTCGCGGCCGACGACCCGGACGGTCACGTCGTGCATCTGCGCTCGCTCACCAAGTCGGCCGCCCCCGGCCTGCGGATCGCCGCGATCGGGGCCCGGGGTCAGGCCGGGGCCCGGTTGCGCGCGGCCCGCCTGCTCGACGACCTGTTCGTGGCGGGCCCCTTGCAGCAGGCCGCCCTCGAACTGGTCACGTCGCCGGCCTGGGACCGCCACCGTCGTGCGCTCCGCAAGGAGTTGCGCGCCCGCCGCGACGCGCTCCTGACCGCTCTGCGCCGGCATCTTCCGCTCGACGCGGGCCAGGCTCCCACCGGCGGCCTGCACCTGTGGGTGCGTTCCGGTCATGACATCGACGACGTGGCGCTGGCCTCCGCCGCCGCGGCCGAGGGCGTCATCGTCTTTCCCGGCCGCCCCTGGTTCGCGGCCGAGCCGCCGGCCGCCTACTTGCGCCTCACCTACGCCGCGGCCCCGCCCGCCCTGATGGACGAGGCCGTCGTCCGCCTCAAGCGCGCGTTCGACAAGGTGAACGCATAGGGACTGTCTCCTGGCTGCGTCCGGACCCAGGTACCGGACAGACCTCAGCGAAGGGTGCGCAAGGCGGCGTCGAGCGTGGTGAAGATCGTGTCGCCGCCCTCGTCGTCCCAGTGCGGCGCCGGGTCGGGTTGGCCGGGGGCCGGGGCGTACAGCCACCAGAGGTTCTGCCACGGGTCGAGCATGCGACCCACAGTGGTCTCACCGTAGAACGGGGTCGGCTCGGTGACGATCCTCGCGCCTCGTTCGGCTGCGCGTTTCTGCACGGTCGCGACGTCGGTGACCCAGACCTGCAGCAGGCCGGGGCGCAGCGGCCAGCCGTCCAGGCGGTCCACGATCATCAGGTCGACGCTGCCCAGCCGCAGCTCGGAGTGGATGAGTTTGCCGTCGGGCATCTCGGTGTGCGCCTCGGGGGTCTCGCCGACGTCGAAGACCTCGGACACGAAGGTGATCAGGCCGGCCGCGTCCTCGACCATGACGAACGGGTTCAGGACGGCGCCGTGCCCGGGCGTGTGCAACATGCTCATGTCTCGAGCGAACCAGCAATTCCGGTCATTTCCCGACCGCTGTCCCGACTGCGGCGGCTGGTGCCGGTGGCGGCTCCGCACGGGGGTCACAGGCGTTGCTACAGCTCGACCGGGCGGCCGGGGTAGACCTCCGGCCCGTACGCCTCGGTGGCGCGCCAACCGTGGTCGGTCACGTTTGCGCGGAGCGTGTCGCCGTCGCCCGGCCCACCAACAGGACAATCTTTCCCGTACGCCGGGACGACCGCGGCAGCGCGACGGTCAGGGTGGCCGACCGGGACACCCCGTCGGGACGGCCGGTGTGGCTGTCGCAGAAGTGGGCGACCCTCACGACGCGTTGAGGGCGCTCGCGATCGCCTTGCGGGCCAGATCCTTCATCGTCGCGGCGTCGTCCTGCGGCGCGATCGGGGGCAGCACTTCCACGTGCACGTCGACGTGGTCGCGCAGGACGAGACCGTGCCGCGGCAGCGCGCGCCGGGTGCCGTGCACCGCGATCGGGACGATGGGCACCTGGTGGCGAACGGCAAGCTCGAAGGCGCCGTCCTTGAACGGCTGCAGCTCACCGTCGGAGGTGCGCCGGCCCTCCGGGAACATCAGGACGGGCGAACCGGCGGCCAGCAGACGGTCGCAGTGCGCCATCATGCGGCGGATCGACTCGCCACTGCCCCGGACCAGCGGCACGTAGTCGTTGAGGCGCATGTTCCACCCGATCAGGGGAACCCGGAAGATTTCCTGCTTCGACACCCACTTGAACGGCCGGAACAGCGCGAACAGCCCCAGGATGTCGATCAGCGACGCGTGGTTGGCCACCAGGACCGCCGAGCCGTGCCAGGGCACGAGGTCGCGACCGGTCACGCGCAGCCGCCACAGCGGGTTCACGTAGACGTAGAACGACGCCCAGGCCGAGGAGTACAGGTGCAGGGCCACCCGCCGCCGGTCGAACGGGAGCGTCACGAGCCACACCACGACCGCGCCGGCGAAGAACACGACGCAACTGAGCCCGATGAACGCCCAGTAGGCCATTGAGAAGACCCACAACATGCCGCACATCGTAGGGTCTGGCTGTGGTGTCAAGGCCGGGCCGTCAGCTGTGGACGACTCCGGAACGCCGTCGCGCCGGGGTGGGCTGCCCTGTGGACAACCCGGATTCCTGTCGTACGCGCCGCGTAGGGTCGGCACACCCCCAGGGCGGGGGGTGGGTTCGGAGGTGGGTCGGTGCACGGTAACCAGCAAGATCCGAACGAGGGTGCGGTGATGGACTTCCCGCGGCTCGTGCGCACGGTGCCGGGCGCGCCGTGGCTGCCCGCCGGGAGCACCGCCGAGGTCTGGGCCGGCGAGGACCTCGACATCCCACGCCCGGCCGTCATCGTGCGGCTGCTGCTGACCCGCGCGCCCGGCGAGATCTTCTGCGTCCCGACGCCGCGAGGCCCCGACCTGCCGACCACCGTGCTCGGCACCGTTCACCGCTGGCAGGCGGGTGTGGCCGGTCTGTGCCGCGTGCACCTGGGGTCGGAGGTGGCCACGCGCTGCGTCGGCTACGTGCGCAACATCGTGCCCGAACCCGACGAGACCTACCGGCTGCCCGTCCCGGACGCGAACGTCCTGGTGTTCACGCCCCGCACCGAGCCGCCCGAACCGGACGGGACGCTGGGCGCCTGGGTCGGCCGCGACGAGGCGCCGGCCCTGCTGGGGCAACGCCATTGGTGGCCGATCGCCTGTGTGGCGCTCGGCTGGACAGGGCAGTGGTGACCATGGAACAAGCCGTCACGCACTGGGTCGAGCACGTCGCCCTGCCGGGCCGCCGGATCGTCGACGCGCGCAGGCTGACCGGTGGCTACAGCAACGAGAACACGGCGCTCACCACCGACGACGGCCACCGGTACGTGCTCCGGCGCTACCTGCGGCACAACAAGTGCGCCCTCGAGGCCGCCCTGGCCGACCGGCTCAAGGGCACGGCGCCGGTGCCCGAGGTGGTGGCGGCCGACCCCACGGGCGACAGCGTGGGTGAGCCGCTGCTGCTGTCGACGTTCGTCGCGGGCCTGCCGGTGGGCGAGATCCTGGCCGCGGGCGACGACGCCGAGCTGGGCCGTGATGTCGGGGCCACGCTGGCCCGTATCGGCACGATCGCGTTCGAGGCGCCCGGCTTCTTCGCCGACGGCCTGCGGCCCGACGGGTCGGAACCCACCGTGGGCCTCGACCAGTTCGTCGAGCGCTGCCTGCGTGAGGGCAACGCCGCCGGCCACCTGACCGCCGCCGAGCAGGACGCCTTGCTGCGTTACGCCGCCGGAGCCGCCGCCGACCTGGCCGCGGTCAAGGGCTCCCGGCAGTTGGTGCACTCCGACTACAACCCGAAGAACCTGCTCGCCGCCCGCTCCGCGACCGGTCGGTGGCGGGTGGCGGCCGTGCTCGACTGGGAATTCGCGTTCAGCAGCACCCCGCTCGTCGACGTGGGCAACATGCTGCGCGACCCGCGGCCGCCGGCGTTCCTCGACGGCTTCCTGAGCGGCTTCCGCGACGCCGGCGGTGACCTCCCGCCCGGCTGGCGGCGCATCAGCCAGGCCGCCGACCTGTTCGCGCTGGCCGACTTCCTGACCCGGCCGGTCGAGCACCGCTACTTCCGGCGCTCGATCGACCGGATCCGGGACCTGGTGGGTGCTCAGGCCGGCACGAACGTCAGGCGCGACCGGATGTGATGGAACCCCGCAGGCTCCAGGCCCGGCAAGGTGGACTCGACATCGGCCACGACCTGCTCCGCGCCGCCCGCGACCAGCGCGCCGAGCGACGCGGCGAGCAGCGACGACCGGGCCCCGGGGGCGGCGCCGGGCAGCACCCCGAGGTAGACGAGCATGGGCCAGCAGGCCTCGCCCGCGGTTCCGGCCAGGCCCGTGCCGTCCGCAAGCACGTGCCACGCCGCGGCCGGGCCGGTCAGCCACGGCCACGGGTCGCGGGCCAGATCGAGCCCGGCCACGGCCAGCGCGGTCTCGGAGCCGGTGAGCACATCGGGGCGGGCGACCCCAGCCACCAGCGCCCGGACCTCACCGGCGCCCGCCGCCGGGCGTACGGGCTGGGCCGGGGTCTCGACACGACCGCCGGACCAGCGGAAACGCCTGCGCTCGACGGTGGGGACGAGACCGGCCAGGCGGGCCGCCGTCAGCACGCGCTCGTCCACGGGCAGGGTGGCATGGAACGGGCGGGGGCCGCCCAGCGCGGCGTGGGCCGCGGTCAGCAGCGCGGACCCGACCTCGGGCGGGCCGGTCAGGTCGAAGTGTTCCAGCCACGGACCGCCGGCGGCGCCGGGCGGGAGCACCCACGCGGCGCGCGCCACCACCTGGCCGTCGCGCTGGGCGACCCACGTACGGGACGGGTGGAAACCGCCGCCGGCGAGGCCGTCGGCGTACGAGATCGGGGTGATCGGGCCGAGGGAGTCGAAGACGGCTTCCTCGCCGGGGAGCAGATGGCGGTAGATCATGCGGGACCTCCGAGGCGCGCAGAGTGCGCCCCGGAGTCAGAACCGCGGGGACGCCGGGCCGCGGAAGGGGCGCATTTCCTGGGACACGGTGCGACCTCCCTTCTGCTGGGCCTGACGGCGTACGGGAAGAATTTAGCAGGTCTTTTCCGCCGGCTGCAGCGTCAGGTCCTAGTAGGCGGGTGATCTCGTCACTGTCCCGAGACGGAACGAAGGGCGAGTTTCAGGCGACGGGCCGCCTCGGTCAGCTCGGCCGGGGGCAGGAGCGAGAAACTGAGCCGTACGCGATCAGAACCCCCACGCCGGTCGGCGAAGAACCGTGGGCCCGGAACGAAGCTGGTGCCGTGACGCTCCGCGACCGCCAGCAGTGACTCCGCGTCGACACCGTCGGGCAACCTCAGCCAGAGGAACCAGCCGCCGTCCGGCCGGTCGGCGTTGATCGCCTCACTCAGGACGTCCCTGTGCGTTCGATAGCGTTCGCGCAGAAGAGCGACATGCTTCCCGTACGCCCCTGAGGCGGCGAACTCGGCCATGGTGAGCGCGGTCGTGTGGTTGACGCCGCCTCCGCTGTGGACGGAGCCGACTCGGGCCAGCCGGGCGACCAGGTCCGGTGTCGCGGTGATCCAGCCCAGGCGCAGGCCGGGGGCGACCGTTTTCGAGAAAGAGCCCAGGCTGATCACGTTGGCGTCGGTGAACGGCGGCGGCGATCTGTCGTAGTACAGCTCGCGATAAGGGTCGTCCTCCACGATCGGCAGGTCCTGGGCGGCCAGCGCTCGGCGCTGCCCGGGGGAGAGGCTGCGACCGGTCGGGTTGCCGAACGTCGGGACCACGTACAGGAAGGCGGCCCGGTGCCGGCGTGCCTGCCGGCCCACCTCGTCGGCGTCCTCCGCCCGCACGGGAACAAGCCTGAGGCCACGATCGGTCAGGATCCGGAACGCGTAGTGATAGGTAGGGGAGTCGACCAGGACGGTGTCGCCGGGTTCGGCCAGCACCTGCGCCACCAGCGTCAGCCCGTGCGAAGCGCCCGCAGTCACAAACGTGCAGTCCGCGGACTGTTCATTCGTGCGCGCCGCGATCCATTCGCGCAACGGCGCCGGGCCGGGGGCATGGCCGTAGGTGAGCGCTTTCCAGCCGTACGTGTCCAAGGCGCTCGCCGCGGCCGTGGCCCACGCGGCCGCCGGCAGCAGCTCCGGCAGCGGGTGGCCCCAGCCGAGATCGAGGATTCCGTCGCGGGGCTCGAACTGAACGATCGTCACTGAACCAGAATGGGGGACATGAAGCTTCTGCTGCCCGACAGCGTCGACCTGAACCCCGACCTGCCCGCCGGCGTGACGGCCGTGCGATACGCGGTCAACCGGCCGATCCCCGGCGAGCACACCGACGCCGAGGCGCTGGTCGTCTGGAACAACTCGGGCGACCAGATGCGCGACGCCGCGCAGCGGCTCACCCGGCTGCGCTGGGTGCAGACCCTGGCCGCCGGGCCCGACGCCGTGGTCGCCGCCGGTTTCGCGCCCGAGGTTGTGATCACCTCTGGGCGCGGGCTGCACGATCAGACAGTGGCCGAGCACACGCTGGCGATGGTACTGGCCGCCGTACGCCACCTGCACGTGCTCGTTCGCGCGCAGATCGGCCACCACTGGGCCGAGGAGATGCGCGAACTGCAAGCCGCACCGGCCACCGCGCAGTTCTACACACTCCGCGATGCGCATGTGGTCATCTGGGGCTTCGGCGGCATCGCGGCCGCGCTCACACCACACCTGACCGCGCTGGGGGCGCGGGTCACCGGGGTCGCCCGCAGCGCCGGCACCCGCCACGGCGTCGAAGTGGTGACCGAGGACAGCTTCGCCCAGCTGCTGCCCACGGCCGACGTGCTCATCGGCATCCTGCCCGCCACCCCGGCCACGCAGCACGCGCTCAACGCGGACATGTTCGCGCAACTACCTGCGCACGCCTGGGTGGTCAACGTCGGGCGCGGCGCCACCCTGGACGAGGACGCGCTGCTCGACGCCCTGCGCGAGGGTGACATCGGCGGGGCGGCTCTGGACGTCTTCGAGACCGAGCCGCTGCCCGCCGACTCCGGCCTGTGGAACGAGCCCAACGTCATCCTCACCCCCCACGTGGCCGGCGGCCGCCCGCTCGGCGCTTCCGCCCTGATCAGCGAAAACGTGACCGCCTTCCAGGACGGCCGCCCACTGCGCAACATCGTCGAACGCTGACCCCCGTCCACCGTCCAGCACCACACGACAGACCCAGCCCCGACAAGCCCTCAACGACGGCTGGCGCCCATGCCCACCCACCCAGGCGAGTAACAAAACGACGCCCGGCGGTCATGTTCGCGTAGCGGTTTGGCCGGGGTGAGCAGTAGGCGGCGTCCGATGGTCGTGTTCGCGTAGCGGTTTGGCCGGGGTGAGCAGTAGGCGGCGTCCGATGGTCGTGTTCGCGTAGCGGTTTGGCCGGGGTGAGCAGTAGGCGGCGTCCGATGGTCGTGTTCGCGTAGCGGTTTGGCCGGGGTGAGCAGTAAGCGGCGTCCGATGGTCGTGTTCGCGTAGCGGTTTGGCCGGGGTGAGCAGTAAGCGGCGCCCGATGGTCATGTTCGCGCAGCAGTTTGGCCGAGGTGCGCAGTGAGCGGCGGTCGGCAGCCGGCGGTCGGCGGTCACATTCGAGCAGCGGCCCGGCTGAGGTGAGCAGTGAGGCGGTCGTGTCTGCGCGGCGGTTCGGCTGAAGTGAGCAGCAAACGACGGCCGGTGGTCGTGTTCGTGCGGCGGCCCGGCTGAGGTGAGCGGTGAGCGACGGTGGGCGGTGGGCTTCGTCGCGGGCGGCGGGGCGGATGAAACGAGCAACGACAGGCGGGCGTGTCTTGCAGTGAACGGCCGCGCGGTGAAGGGAACCGCGCGGCCGTTGAGGGTTGAGTTACAGGGCTGTGTGGGCGAGCTTGTCGGGGTTGCCGAAGCGGTGCGCGGTGATGCTCACGGCCTGTTCGTGGAGGAACGGCAGGAGTTCGACGCGCCCGGCCTCGGTGACGGGACCTGACCAGACGGCCAGGTCGGGGCGGCCTTCGGTGGCGCGGGCCAGGGCCTCGGCGGAGCCGCCGATCAGGCGGACCCGGTTCACCGTGCGCAGGCCCGCCGCGAAGGTGGCGTCGTCCTCCACGCGGATGCCGAACGGGATGGCCGCGGCCAGTTCGGCCGGGAGCGGGGACGCCACGGAGACCTGGACGGGAGCGCCGGCGCGCAGGCCGGCGGCGACCACGCGGGCCAGGGACTCCACGGGGGCGTCCGCGGACAACCGGACGGTGACCGGGACCGGCAGGTAGCGCAGCACGTTGCGTTCGGCCCACAGGCCGGAGACGTCGGACTGGGCGAAGTGCCCGGACCAGGCGGCGGCGTCACTGGCGACGGCGCGCGTGAGCAGGTCAGCAGCCGTTGAGGGCGCCGCGGCCAGCAGGGCGCGCATGTCGTCGGGCACCTCGCCCGTGGTGGCCGGAGCCGACTGCCAACCGGTCAGGCCGATCAGGTAGTTGGGGCCGCCGGCCTTCGTGCCGGGGCCGACCGCCGACTTCTTCCAGCCGCCGAACGGCTGGCGGCGGACGATCGCGCCGGTGATGCCGCGGTTGACGTACAGGTTGCCGGCCTGCACGCGCGACAGCCACGTGTTGAGCTCGGCCGGGTCGAGCGAGTGCAGACCGGAGGTCAGACCGAAGTCGACGTCGTTGACCAGGTCGATGGCCTCGTCGAGGGTCGCCGCGGTCATGATGCCGAGCACGGGGCCGAAGTACTCGGTGCGGTGGAAGGCCGAGCCGCGGGTCACGCCGTCGCGGATGCCGGGGGTCCACAGGCGGCCGCTGTCGTCGAGCGACTTCGGCTGGAGCAGCCATTTCTCGCCGGGGCCGAGCTTCGTCAGGCCGTCGTGCAGTTTTCCGGCGGCGGGTTCGATGACCGGGCCGACCTGGCTGCGCGCGTCCGACGGCCAGCCCACGGTGAGCGACGACGCCGCGTCGAGCAGCTGGTGGCGGAACCGCTCGGACCGGGCCACCGATCCGACCAGAACGACCAGCGAGGCGGCCGAGCACTTCTGACCGGCGTGGCCGAACGCGGAGTTCACCACGTCCTTGACGGCCAGGTCCAGGTCGGCGCTCGGGGTGACGATGATGGCGTTCTTGCCGCTCGTCTCGGCCAGCAGCGGCAGGTCGGCGCGGAACGAGCGGAACAGCTGCGCGGTCTCGTACGCCCCGGTCAGGATCACCCGGTCGACGAGCGCGTGGGCGATCAGTTTGCTGCCCAGTTCGTTCTCCTCGACCTGCACGAGCGTGAGCAGGTCGGCGTCCGGCAGTTCGGGCTTGATGATCTCGGCCAGCAGGGCGCCGCAGCGTTCGGCCGGCCCGGCCGGTTTGAGCGCGACGGCCGAGCCGGCGGCCAGCGCGGACAGCACCGAACCGGCGGGGATGGCCACGGGGAAGTTCCACGGCGGCGTGACCAGGGTCAGCTTCTCCGGGATGGCCACCGCGCCGTCGATGTCGTCCAGTTGCGCGGCCAGTTCCGCGTAGTAGTGCGCGAAGTCGACAGCTTCGGACACTTCGGGGTCGGCCTGGTCGGCCGTTTTGCCCGTCTCGGACGCCATGACTTCGATCAGGTCGGCGCGCCGGGCCTCCAGGGCCGCGCCCACACGGTGCAGGATCTCACCGCGGGCGGCCCCGCTGAGGGCTCCCCACGCGTCGGCCGCGGCCACCGCGGATCCCAGCCGGTCGTCGAGCCGGCGTTCGTCGACGACCCGCGCGGCCGCGATCGTGGCCACGCCCAGCTGCGAGGTCGGCACCCGCCCGAGCACCTCGCGGACGAGAGAACGGTTCTCCGCGACGGACGGGTCGGTGTCGGGCGTATTGGCGAAATGCCCGGAAACGGCAGGCGGTACCGCCGCGTGCCGGTCCGCCACCCGATGCGGCGACGGCACCGCAGCATCAAGACCCGCCAGCGAAGCCAGGAAGCGGTCACGCTCGCGCGTGAACAACGCAGTATTGCTGTCCAGCTCGAACACCGCGGACATGAAGTTGTCGCTCGACGCGCCCTCCTCGAGGCGACGGATCAAGTACGCGATGGCCACGTCGAACTGCTCCGGCCGTACGACCGGGGTGTAGAGCAACAGCCCGCCGACCTCGCGCCGCACCACCTCGGCCTGCCCTTCGGCCATGCCGAGCAGCATCTCGAACTCGATGCCCTCACGCACCCCGCGACGACCGGCGAGCAGCCACGCGTACGCGACGTCGAACAGGTTGTGCCCGGCCACGCCCAGCCGCACGTTGCCGATCCGCGCGGGATCGAGCGCGTAGTCGAGCACCCGCTTGTAGTTGGTGTCCGTCTCCTGCTTGGAGCCCCACGTGGCCAGCGGCCAGCCGTGCACCGTCGCCTCGACCTGCTCCATCGGCAGGTTGGCCCCCTTGACCAGGCGCACCTTGACGCCCGCGCCGCCGGTCTGCCGGCGCACCGCGGCCCACTCCTGCAGGCGGATCATGGCCGCGAGCGCGTCCGGCAGATAGGCCTGCAGCACGATGCCGGCCTCGAGGTTGTGCATCTCGGGCTTGTCGAGCAGCCGGGTGAAGACCGCGATCGTCAGGTCGAGGTCCTTGTACTCCTCCATGTCGAGGTTGACGAATTTGCGCGTACGGGCGGTGGCGGCCAGCGTGAACAGCGGCGTCAGCTGCTCGACGATCTCGGTCACGGCCTCGTCGAACGCCCACGGGTTGTGCGGCGCGACGGTCGACGACACCTTGATCGACACGTAGTCGACGTCGTCGCGGCCGAGCAGACGCTCGGTTTCGCGCAACCTGCGGGTCGCCTCGCCCCGGCCCAGCACCGCCTCGCCGAGCAGGTTGACGTTCAGCCGCACGTCGCGGCGCTTGATCTTCGCGATCGCACGGCCCAGCTTGGCGTCGGTCGCGTCCACGATCAGGTGGCCGACCATGCGCCGCAGCACCCGGCGGGCGATCGGCACGACGACGCCCGGCAGCACCGGCGCCAGCACCCCACCGGCGCGGACGGCGGCGCGCAGGGGAGCGGGCAGGAACCGCGGCACGTCCGGCGCGAGGGCGGCCAGGGCGCGGGCACTGACCCGTACGTCCTCCGGCCGCACCACGCCGTCGACGAAGCCGACCGCGAAGGCCAGCCCCTTCGGGTCGCGCAGCACACCGGCCAGTTGCGCGGCGGACCCGGTGGTCTTGATCGCCGAGGCCTCGCGGAGCCACCGGCGGACCAGGGCGATGGCCTCGTCGGCGAGCTCGTCGCGTTCGACGTTCAGGGGCCGGGACTGCACGACGTCAGACATGCCGAAAGTGTCCTTCCGCTATCCGTTCAGGAAAAGCAACGGTTTCCGACGAGTACTCTTCAGTTCTGCTTAACGATGCCGAGGGGGGTCGAATGCTGGAGATCCGGCGGCTCGTGCTGCTGCGGGAGCTGGCCGTCCGGGGCACGATCGCGGCCGTGGCGGAGGCGCTCAACTTCTCCCCGTCGGCCGTGTCGCAGCAGCTCAGCCTGCTCGAGAAGGAGGCCGGCCAGCCGCTGCTGCGCAAGTCGGGGCGCGGCGTGCAGCTCACCCCGCAGGCCGAGGTGCTGGTGGCGTCGGTGGGCGAGATCCTCGACAGCCTGGAGCGCGCGGAGGCCGGGCTGCAGGCCGCCGTGACCCGGGTCAGCGGCCGGGTCCGGGTGGCCGTGTTCCAGTCCGCCGCGCTCGCCCTGATGCCGGCGACGCTCCTCGCCATGGCGTCCCGCTTTCCCGACGTACGGGTCGAAATGGTGCAGCGCGAGCCGGAAGAGGCGCTGCGCGAAACCTGGGCCCGCGACTTCGACATGGTGATCGCTGAGCAGTACCCGGCTCACGCCGCCCCACACCACCCCGGCCTCGATCGCCGCCCGCTGACCACCGACGCCATCCGGCTCGCCCTGCCGTCGCCCGGGGCCGCGCTGCACCCGGTGGCCTCCCTCGGCGAGGCCCGGCACATGCCCTGGGTGATGGAGCCGCGCGGCACGGCGTCGCGCCACTTCGCCGAGCAGCTGTGCCGGCTCACCGGTTTCGAGCCCGACGTACGCTACGAGACCGCCGACCTGCAAGCCCACATCCGCCTCGTCGAATCCGGCAACGCGGTCGCTCTGATCCCGGACCTGCTCTGGCTGGGCCGCGACACCTCGTGCCGCCTGCTCGACCTGCCCGGCCGGCCGCACCGCACCATCTTCACGGCCCAGCGCGTGGCCGGTGCGGCCTCCCCGGCGGCCCGGGCCCTGCGCGAAACCCTCGAGCAGGTGGCGGCCGGCCTCACCGCCGGGGACTAAGGATGTCTGAGCGATTGCCGAAGGGGCAGTGCCCGGTACGCATCATGAGGGGACACCAATGCTCGCGGCGCTGCGCAGGATCAAGATCGGTGCACGGCTCGTCCTGAGCATGTCGCTGCTGCTCGCCCTCATCGTCACCATGATCACCGTAGGGCTGTCGGCGATGGCCGAGCAGCGCCGGGCGACCGCCTCGGTGCAGGATCACCGCGAGGCCACGCGCCTGGCCATGCAGGTCAAGTTCCGGTCGGCCGACTTCAACGGCTGGCAGACGGCGTACGCCTTCGACGTCGCCCGCGGCCTGGCCGGCGCGACGGCGGACACCGCGGACAGCCGGGCCGCGTTCCTCGCCTCGGCTGACGCGTTCCGCCGGGAGCTCGCCGCCCTGCGCGCGGCTCGGCTGACCGACGCCGAGCGGGCCGCCGCCGACCGTGCCGCGGACCTGTTCGAGCAGTTCATGACGCTCGACAAGACCATCATCGCCGGATACCGGAACGGCCGCCCGGCCTCGGTGGCCCGCGGTCACGAGCTGGTGGCCGTGGACGAGATCAAGATCTTCAACGCGGTCGCGGCCGCCGTCGACCAGCTCGTGGACTCCGTCGACCGCAACTCGGAGCTGGCCGTGGCCGCCGCTGCGAAGGCGTCCGAGCGGTCCTCCGCAGTGATGATCGCGGCCGGGGCCGTGGTCGTCCTGCTGGGTGCGATGCTGGCGTTCCTGCTGGTCCGCTCGATCACCCGGCCGCTGCGGGACCTCAACGACCGGCTGGCCGAGATCGCCGACGGGGACGGCGACCTGACTCAGCGCGTGCACGACGACGGCCGCGACGAACTCGGTCAGGCCGCCCGCAGCTTCAACCGGTTCGCGGAGCGCATGCAACAGCTCGTGGCCAAGGTCGCGGCCGAGGCGGGCCGGGTCGCCCGCGCCGCCGACGAGCTCGGCACGGTCAGCGCTCAGCTGGCCGGTGGCGCCGCGCAGACCAGCAGCCAGGCCGGCGTGGTCAGCACCGGCGCCGAGGAGGTGTCGGCCATCGTCTCGACCATGGCGGCGTCGGCGGAGGAGATGACCGCGTCGATCGCCGAGATCTCGCGCAGCGCCGCCATGGCCACGGAGATCGCCGAGGGCGGCGTCCGCGTGGCCGAGGAGGCCAATGAGACGATCACCCGGCTCGGCGACTCGTCGGCCGAGATCCACGACGTGGTCAACCTGATCACGTCGATCGCGCAGCAGACCAACATGCTGGCCCTCAACGCGACCATCGAGGCCGCCCGGGCGGGGGAGAGCGGCAAAGGCTTCGCGGTGGTCGCCGGCGAGGTGAAGGCCCTGGCCGAGCAGACGGCGGCCGCGACCGAGCAGATCGGCCGGCGGGTCACCGCCATCCAGCAGGGCAGTGCGGCCGCGGTGCAGGCGATCGGCCGCATCGGCACGGTCGTGGCCGACATCAACGCCACTCAGCTGACCATCGCCTCGGCCATCGAGGAGCAGTCGGCCACCACGGCCGAGATGAGCCGCAACGTGGGTGAGACCGCCACCGGCGCCGGCGACATCGCGGCCGGCATCCAGGGCGTGGCCCGGAACGCGCAGGAGACCACCGCCGGTGCCGGCCGCACGAAGCAGACCGCAGCCGATCTGGGTCGCGCGTCGGACGACCTGCAGACCTTGGTGGCGTCGTTCACGTACTGATCAACCTCGATCCCACTCTTCCGGCATCTCCTATGGGTTATGTAGAGTACAGCCCATGCGTCGATGGCTTGCAGTGGTGGCGACCGTGGTTGTGGCTGTGGCCCTGGGTGGCTGCGGGGGTGACGAGGAGGCCGGGTCCGGCGACGGCGGCCTGCGCGTCGGTTATCAGCGGTTCGGCGGGCTCAGCCTGATCAAGGCGCGCGGCGACGCGCCCGGGGTGACCTGGTCGCTGTTCGAGAGCGGGCCCGCGCTGACCGAGGCGCTCAAGGCGGGCGCGATCGACATCGGGCAGACCGGCGAGGCACCCCCGATCTTCGCGGCCGCCGCCGGGACCGACTTCGTCATCGCCGGGGTCGGCGCGCCGTCGCCCCGGAGCGAGGCCGTGCTGGTCAAGGAGTCCAAGGGCTTCAAGACCTTCGCGGATCTCAAGGGCAAGACGGTCGCGCTCAACAAGGGCTCGAACGTGCACTGGCTGCTCGTGAAGTTGCTCGAGGCGAACAAGATGACGCTGTCCGACATCAACGTCAAGTACCTCAAGCCGGCCGAGGGCCGGCCCGCGTTCGACAACGACCAGGTCGACGCGTGGATCATTTGGGATCCGTACTTCGCGCTGGCCGAACAGCCGGGCGTCAAAGTCCTGGCCGACGCCACCGGGCTCGCCAACAACCGCGAATACCTGCTCGTCAGCAAGACGGCGGCCGACGCGAAGACCGACCGGATCAGGAGCTTCCTGCAGACGTACGGGAAAACGACCGCGTGGGGGATCGAGCACCCCGACGAGCGGGCCGCCGTGCTCGCGCCCGAGTTGAAGATCGACGAGCCGACCACGAAACGGGCGCTGGCCCGCGCGGCGCAGCCGGTCGACACGCTGAACGGCGAGATCGGCACGGAGATCCAGACCATCGCCGACGGGTTCGCCGACCTCGAGCTCATCCCCGGCCGGGTCGACGTGAAGTCGCTGGTCGACGAGCGGTTCGCCGAGGCCGCGCCGTGACGCTGGTGGCCGCGCCGGCCACCACCGAGCAGGCGGCGCCGGTGCGCCGGCGACGCCAGCTCCGGTGGCAGCGCACGCTGAGCCCGGTGATCATCCTGGTCGCGTGGGAGGCCGCCTCGCGTACGGGAGTCATCGACGAGGACAAACTGCCCGCGCCGACCACCGTGTTCGCCACCGGCTGGCGGCTCGCCGCGGACGGCACGCTCGGCGACCACCTGCTCGACTCGCTCACCCGCGCGGTGATCGGCCTGCTCATCGGGGGCAGCCTGGCGCTCGTGCTCGGCTCGGTGGCCGGGCTGTTGCGGGCCGGGGACGACGCCATCGACCCGCCCGTGCAGATGGCCCGCATGCTGCCCCACCTGGCGCTGGTCCCGCTGCTGATCATCTGGGTCGGCATCGGCGAGTCCATGAAGATCACGCTGGTCGCCCTGGGCGCGTTCTTCCCGCTCTACTTCAACGTCTACGCGGGCATCCGCGACATCGACGAGCGCCTGGTCGAAGCGGCCCGTACGTGCGGGCTCGGCACCTGGCAGCGGATCCGGCACGTGGTGCTGCCGGGCGCGATGCCGTCGCTCTTCCTCGGCCTGCGCCTGGCGATCGGCGCGGCCTGGCTCAGCCTGGTCGTGGGCGAGCAGACCAACACGCAGAACGGCATCGGCTTCCTGATGATGGAGGCCCGCGAGTTCAGCCAGACCGACGTCGTGGTGCTCGGCCTCTTCGTCTACGCCGGTCTGGGCCTGCTCTCCGACCTGCTGCTGCGCATCGCGGAAAGGAGGGTGCTGTCGTGGCGACGGGGACTGCAGGCGTCGTGACCGCCCGCGGCGTGCGCCGCAGCTTCGGCCCGGCCACCGTGCTGGACGGGGTCGATCTCGACATCGCCCCCGGCGAGGTGGTCGCCCTGCTCGGCGGCAGCGGCTCGGGCAAGAGCACGCTGCTGCGTGTCCTGGCCGGGCTCGACCCCGCGGCGCCGGGCTCGTACACCGTCAGCGAGAAGCACGCCGTCGTCTTCCAGGAGCACCGGCTGCTGCCCTGGAAGCGGGTCCTCGACAACGTGGCCCTCGGCGTGACCGACCGCTCCCGCTGCACCGACGCCCTGGCCGAGGTGGGCCTGGCCGACCGGGCCCGGGCCTGGCCGATCGAGCTGTCCGGCGGCCAGGCGCAACGGGTGGCGTTCGCCCGGGCCCTGGCCCGCGAGCCGGCGCTGCTGTTGCTGGACGAGCCGTTCGGCGCCCTCGACGCGCTGACCCGGCTGCGCATGCAGGAACTGTTCGGCCGGCTGCGGGCCCGGCACGGCTTCGCGGCCCTGCTGGTCACCCACGACGTCGAGGAAGCCCTGCTCCTGGCCGACCGGGCCCTCGTGCTCGACCGCGGCGTCATCGCGGCCGACCTGCCGGTCACGCTGCCGCACCCGCGCACGCCGGACGCCGCCGGTTTCGGCGCCCTGCGACGTCAGCTGCTCGACCTTCTCGGGGTCCCGCTGCCCACCTGATCGATGGCGGTGTGCACCGCGGCCACCAGCCTCCGGTCACAGGGCGGCGGGTCGGGCAGGCCGATGCGGTTCACAGGGCGGCGTTGGCGGGCGGCGGGTCGGGCAGGCCGATGCGGTTCACAGGGCGGCGTTGGCGGGCAGCAGGTCGGGCAGGCCGATGCGGTGGAAGAACTCCTGGCGGATGCGGTCGGCCACCGCCGAGACGACCTCGCTGCCGTCGCGGCTCGGGTCGACGTGGGTGCGGAACGGGCGGGTGCCGGCGGGCCGGTCGAGCACGCGCAGGATCTCGTCGGCCACGGTCTGCGCCTCGCTGCCGGGCGGGATCAGGGCGGCCAGCCGATCGCTCAGGCCCGCCCGCAGTTCGCCGTAGAGTTCCCCGTACGCCTGCTCGCGCTCGTGGTCGCGCGGTGTGCCGGCGTGCGCGAAGTGGTTGGTGCCCGAGGTGAAGGCGCCCGGCACCACGATCGTGGTGTCGATCCCGAAGCGGATCAGTTCGCTTGCGTAGCTCTCGGCCAGCGCGTCCATGGCCGCCTTGGCCGCGAAGTAGGGCGCCAGGAACGGCGGGTGCCCGCCGCGCGTCGAGGAGCTGCCCACCCAGATCAGAAAACCTTTCCCAGCCGTACGCATCGAGGGCAGCGCGGCCCGGTTGACCCGCTGAGCGCCGAGCACGTTGACGTCGTACAGGGCCGCGTACTCGTCCGGAGTGAACGCCTCGGCCGGGCCGAGCGCCATGTGCCCGGCGTTGTGCACGATCGCGTCGATCCGGCCGTGCCGGTCGAGCACCGCGGCCACGGCGGCGTCGACCGACTCCTGGGACTGCACGTCGAGCTCCACCGCCCGGCCGCCGAGCGCGGCGGCGGCCGGGGCGTTGCGGCCGGCGACGTCCCGCATGCCCGCCGCCACCAGGTAACCGGCGCGGGTGAGGGACTCCGCGGTGAGCCGGCCGAAGCCGCTCGACGCGCCGGTGACGAGGACGACCTCCCCGGCGGCCATCAGATGATCCCGCCGTTGCTGCGGATGGTCTGCCCGTTGATCCAGTGGCCCTGCGGGCCGGTCAGGAACGCGACCATCTCGGCGGCGTCCTCGGGGGTGCCGAGCCGCTCCAGGGGCGGCTGCTTGGCCATCCGGTCGATCGTCTCCTGGTCCTTGCCGTCCAGGAAGAAGCTGGTCGCGGTGGGGCCGGGGGCCACCGTGTTGACCGTGATCTGCCGGCCGCGCAACTCGCGGGCCAGGATCAGGCTCGTCGCCTCGACGGCCGCCTTGCTCGCGGCGTACCCGGCGTACGAGGGGAGCTGCAGACCGACGACCGAGGTCGAGATCGTGACGATCGCACCGCCGTCGCGCACCCGGCGGGCCGCCTCGCGGGTCACGACGAAGGTGCCGCGGATGTTGGTGCGGTGCATCCGGTCGAGGTCGTCGAGGTCGATGTCGGCGACGGGGGAGAGGACCATGATGCCGGCCGAGTTGACCACCGTGTCGACCCCGCCGTAGGTCTGCTCGGCCAGGTCGAACAGGGCCGCCACCTGCTTCTCGTCGGCCACGTCGGCCTGGGCCGCGACGGCCTGCCCGCCCGCGCCGACGATCTCGCGGACGACCTCGGCGGCCAGATCGGCGTTGCCCGCGTATCCGACCACTACCGCGTCGCCGCGCGCGCCCAGCTTGACGGCGGTGGCCCGGCCGATGCCGCGCGAGCCGCCGGTGACGATTGCTACCCGTGCCATGTCTGTGCTCCCTAGCGTCGATATCGCTGCGCCGTAGCGCTGATATGACCACCGTAGCACGTTCTCGTAACGGCGCTAGCCGGGTGGCGTATCATTGATTTCATGACGACGATCACTCCGGACGTGCGGGCCGCACTGATCGCCGCCGCCGAGCAGCAGCTGGTGGCCTCGCCCGACGGCGACATCGCCACCCGGGCCGTCTGCGAGGCCGTCGGCGTCACCCAGCCCGTGCTCTACCGGCTCTTCGGCGACAAGAACGGGCTGCTCGACGCGCTGGCCGACGACGGCCTGCGCCGCTACGCGGAACACAAGGCGGCCCAGCCCAAGACCGGCGACCCGGTGGCCGACCTGGTCGCCGGGTGGGACGACCACATCGACTTCGGCCGCCGCAACCCGGCGCTCTACCAGCTGATGTTCGCCCCGCGGCCGCGCTCGCACGCCCGGGCCCGCCGCCAGATCATGGACTTGCTGGAGGCGTCCCTGCTGCGCTGCGCGGCCGTCGGGGCGCTACGCGTCAGCCCCAACGCGGCGGCCCAGCTGATCCTGCCGGCCAACGTCGGTCTGGTGCTGAGCTGCATCGCCCAGCCCGAACTCTTCGACGACCCGCAGCTGTCCGACCGGACCCGCGACGCCGTCTTCGCCGCCGTGCTGACCGCCCCCGCCGCCGAGACCGCGGAGAACCCGCTGGCCGCGGCCGCGCTCCGGTTACGCTCGCAGCTCGCCGTCTCCGGCACCGATGCCCTCGAGCCGGCCGAGGCGGCGCTGCTCGACCGCTGGCTCGAACGTCTCACCCAGGTCAGGCTGGCGGCGCCACCTGCGGCAGCGGCCACTGCTGACGGGTGAACCGGCCGGGCTGCCCCCTCGCCGCCCGGCCGGTGAGGCCGCGACCCCGCCAGGCCGCGACCCCGACTAGGACTGGCGGACCGGGACCTGGCCCACCCGCAGGACGTTCGCGGGGTCGAAGCGGCCGGCGATCTCCACCAGGCGGGCCAGGGTGGCCGGGTCGTACGAGCGGGCGATCCGCTCCGCGCCGGTGCCCGAACTCAGGTTGGGCAGGGCGCCGCCGGTCAGCCACGGGTCCAGGGCCGCGCGGACGGCGGCCGCGTGCGGGACGATGGCCTCAGCGATCGGGGGCACGGGCACGCCGATCAGGATCAGGCTGAACGCGGCGTCGCGGTGACACAGCGCCGACTCGTGCTCTCCCGGCTCGGCCAGGGCGCCGCCCAGCTGCCGCAGCTCCACCATCACCTGCGGCGAGCGGGCGTCGGGGCCCGCCGTGGCCAGCAACGCGTCCGCGGCCTCGGCGGGGAACGACGCGAGCAGGTCGGTCTCCTCGATCACCGGCATGGGCTCGGTCGGGTCGGCGTGGACCATGCCGATGGCCGCGTACGGGATGGTCTGCACCAGGTCGATGATCGGGGTCGCCGCCGCCCGCATCGGCGCCAGCACCGCCGCGCCCGACTCGGCGGACTCGGTCCAGGCGAAACGTACCGCGACGGTGAACCGGCCGGCCAGCGGCTCGGGCACGCCCGGCATGGGCGGAAGCTGCAGGAACGCGAGCGAAGTGGTGGCGGCCAGGGGCAGCGAGGACGACCACTCGCGCCAGCGGTGCAGGACCGCCGCGGCGTCGGCGCCGGCGAAGTACAGGGCGCCGGCGTACAGGGAAGGCAACGGGACGAGGTCGAACTCGAGCGCCGTGACGATGCCGAGCGCACCCTTGCCGCCGCGGACACCCCAGAACAGGTCGGGCTCATCATTCGCGGTCACGCGGCGCAGCACGCCGTCGCCGGTGACGATCTCCACCGCCCGTACGCGGTCGGAGGCCCACCCGAACGTCCGCGCGACCGGGCCCAGCCCGCCGCCCGTGGTGTAGCCGACGACGCCCACGCCCGGCGCGGAACCGCACAGCGGCGCCAGCCCGTACGGTGCGGCCGCGTCGACGACCTGCTGCCAGCGGACACCGGCGCCGACACGGGCCCAGCCGTCCGGGTGCACGACACATTCGTCCAGCTTGCCGGTGTGCACCAGGACGGCCTCGTCCAGCGTGCCGGCCAGGCCGTGCCCCGTCGCCTGCACACCGGCCGCACGCCCGGTGGCCGCGGCGAACCGGACGGCCTCGGCGACGTCCTGCGCGTCACGGGCCTCGACGACCGCGGCCGGCTTGGCGGTGATCGCCACGTTGAAGCCTGTCGCGAGCTCGGCGTAGAGCGGGTCGCCGGGCAGCGCCAAGGCCCCGGTGAGCTTGCGGCGCAGCGTGTCGAAGGACTCGACGGCGGTGGTCATGGTGTTCCCTTTCGGTCATCCGTGCGTCAACACCGATGACTCTGCCGAGCTCCACTTGCCATCCGCTTAAGAATGACTTTGAGGAATTCCTGCGAGCGACCCTGACCTGCGGGGACGACCCTGACGACCGCCGCAGTGTCACGTTGAAAGAAACGCGGAAAATCATCTGGGCGGTGATGTCGATTTCGCCGGACGGCGCGCGACGACCGGGCGACAGTCGTTCACGAGAGGATGTGGCCATGAAGTATGCACTGCTCATGTACAGCGTCGAGAAGAGCTGGGCCGAGGCCGACGAGGCGACCCGGGAGCAGGTCTACGCCGCGCACGGGCGTTTCTCCGAGTTGCTCCGCGCGCGCGACGCCGGGCGCGGCGGTGAGGAACTGGCGCTGACCAGCAGCGCGACGACCGTACGGGTGAAGGACGGCGAGCACGTGGTGACCGACGGGCCGTACGCGGAGACGGCCGAGCAGCTCGGCGGTTTCTACCTGGTCGAGGCGCGTGACCTGGACGAGGCGCTCGAGTTCGCACGGGAGCTGGCCGGGGTCGAGGACATCATCGAGGTGCGCCCGGTCGTCGAGCACCCGTCGGCATGAGCGCGGTCGGGGCCGCCTTCCGCGAGCATCGGGGGCCGTTGCTGGCCACGCTGGTCGCGGAGCTGCGCAGCTTCGACCTGGCCGAGGAGGCGTTGCAGGACGCCTTCGCCGCCGCCACCGTCCAGTGGCCCGGCGAGGGTGTCCCGCGGCGCCCGGCGGCTTGGCTGCTCGCGGTGGCCCGGCGGCGGGCCGTCGACCGGCGCCGCCGCGAGGAGACCCTGACCCGCTGTCTGCCGCTGTTGATCACGGAGGAGGCGCGTGCGGGAAACCCGGCCGACGACTCGCTCGCTCTGCTCTTCGCCTGCTGCCACCCCGCGCTGGGCCCCGAGTCCCGCATCGCCCTCACGTTGCGGTTCGTCGCCGGCCTGACCGTGCCGGAAACAGCCCGCTTGTTCCTCGTCCCGGACGCCACCATGGCGGCCCGCATCACCCGGGCCAAGCAGAAGATCCGCACGGCCGGGATCCCGCTGCGCCTGCCCGCCCCGGCCGACCTGCCCGAACGTGTCCCGGGTGTGCACGCCGTGCTCTACCTGCTGTTCACCGAGGGCTACCGCTCCTACCGCGACGAGGTGGCCGGCGAGGCGGTCCGGCTGACCCGGTTGCTGCACGAGCTGCTGCCGTCCGGCTCCGAGACGGCGTCCCTGCTCGCGCTCATGCTGCTGCACCATTCGCGGCGGCGGGCGCGCAGGCGTGACGGGCGCCTCGTGCTGCTGGCCGACCAGGACCGTACGCAATGGAACGCCCGGGACATCGCCGAGGCGCTCACGTTGCTCACGTCGGACGCTCCGGACCGGCCGTATCGCCTGCAAGCGCTCATCGCCGCGCAGCATGCGCTGGCCGAACACGCGCACGAGACCGACTGGCCTGCCATCGCCCAGCTCTATGCGCGCCTCGAAGCGATCACCGGTTCCCCCGTCGTTCGGCTCAATCGCGCTGTGGCCGTGCTGGAGGCCGACGGCCCGGCCGCCGCGCTCGCCCTGCTCGACGGGCTCGAGCAGCACTTGCCGCGCAACCACCACCTGCCGGCCGCCCGCGGTGAGTGCCTGTTGCGGCTGGGCGATCGGGAGGGGGCCCGGCGCGAGTTCGCGAGGGGGGCCGAACTGGCGCCGACGGACACGGAACGTGACTTTCTGATCAAGAGGGCCGGCTGACCCGGTACCGGTTTCGGGGCAGCAACTTCCACGCGAAAGGGCAACGTCGGTTCCGGAACCGCGGCGCTATGTCCGAAGCCTGTGCGATTGCCGCACCAGCCGGGCAGCCCGGCTCTTGACATGCGCATGGGTCTATTGCTTCCTGTGATCCAGTTTGTTGCTTCCCCATTACGGAAGGACCTTCGCGCATGACGAAAACTGCCGGTCGCCGGCACCTGCGACGGATTCTCGCCGTCGGGCTCACCGCGGTCACCGTGAGTGCGCTCACCGGCGCCCCCGCCGCCGCAGCCCCCGCCGCGGCCGCCGCAGCCGCACCGAATTTCGGCACCAATGTCACCATCTTCGACCCGAGCATGCCCGTCGCCGAGATTCAGGCGAAGCTCGACGCGGCGCACGCGCAGCAGGTCGACGCGGAGATGGGCACCAACCGCTACGCCTTCCTGTTCAAGCCGGGCACCTATGGCACCGACGCCCAGCCGCTGCAGATCAAGGTGGGCTACTACACCGAGGTCTCCGGCCTCGGCGCGTCCCCGAACGACGTGGTGATCAACGGCAAGGTGGAGGTCTACAACCGCTGCCTGACCGAGAACGGCACCGCGAACTGCCTCGCGCTGGTCAACTTCTGGCGCACGCTGTCGAACCTGTCCATCAAGGTCAACGGAACGGGTCAGGACGGGTGCCGCGCCGGCGCCAACTTCTGGGCCGTCTCGCAGGCCGTGTCGCTGCGCCGGCTCAACGTCGACGGCGGCTTCACGCTGATGGACTACTGCACCGCCGGCCCGCAGTACGCCAGTGGTGGTTTCATCGCCGACTCGCAGTTCGGCAATGTCACCAACGGTTCGCAGCAGCAGTGGCTCACCCGTAACAGCAAGGTCGGCAACTGGTCGAACGCGGTGTGGAACCAGGTCTTCGCCGGTGTCGAGGGCGCGCCCTCCGACGCCACGTTCCCGGACCCGCCGTACACGACCTTGGAGAAGACCCCGCTCAGCCGGGAGAAGCCGTTCCTGTTCGTCGACGCCAAGGGCAAGTACAACGTCCGCGTGCCGAGCGCGCACCGCAACACCAGCGGTGTGAGCTGGGACGAGGACCTGACCAGCGGCCGGACGATCCCGCTGAGCGACTTCTTCGTCGCGAAGCCGTCCGACCCCGAGTGGCTGATCAACGCGCAGCTCCTGCTCGGCAAGAACCTGCTGTTCACGCCGGGTGTCTACAACATCGATCAGACCATCCACGTGCTGCGGCCCAACCAGGTCGTGCTCGGTATCGGCCACGCCACGCTGACCGCGGTCAACGGGGTCACGCCGATCAAGGTGGCCGACGTCCCCGGTGTGATCATCGCGGGGGTCACGATCGACGCCGGTACGAAGGAGTCGAAGAACCTGCTGCAGGTCGGCAACAAGAACGGGCTGAAGATCAGCTCCCCTTCGAACCCGACCACGCTGTCGGACGTCTACTTCCGGGTGGGCGGCCCGCACATCGGCAAGGTGGACACGGCACTGGAGATCAACAGCGACAACGTGCTGATCGACCACACCTGGGTGTGGCGCGGTGACCACGGTGTCGAGGGCTTCACCGAGGGCGTGAACGGTGACACCCAGCGGTGGCGCACCAACACCGGTCGCTACGGCGCCGTGATCAACGGCGACAACGTGACCGCGACGGGCCTGTTCGTCGAGCACTTCCAGAAGTACAACACCGTCTGGAACGGCGAGAAGGGCACGACGGTGCTCTACCAGAACGAACTGCCGTACGACCCGCCGACGCAGGCTGACTGGATGAACGGCAAGGTCAAGGGGTACGCGGGTTACAAGGTCGGAGACAAGGTCAAGAACCATTCCCTGTACGGGGCCGGTGTCTACGTCTTCAACCAGAACAACCCGTCGATCGTGACCGAGAACGGCTTCGAGGTCCCGAACCGCCCCGGCGTCAAACTGCACCACATCATGACCGTCAACCTCAGCGCCGGCGTGATCAACCACGTCGTCAACGGGGTGGGTGAGGCCGCCGACATGACCAAGGTGGGCTCCCCGGTCTTCGTCACCGACTACCCGGCTTCCTAGGGCACGTCGCACGGCAACGGGCCGGGGTCCTCGCGGATCCCGGCCCGTTCGCTTGTCGTACAGGGGAAGGATGCCTCCTGGCGGGGATAGGCACCCGTCCCGTTCGCCATTGTGCTCCTCCGCAGGCCGGGCGCCATTGTCCGAACAGCTACGGCTAGGACGGCTTTACGACAGCGCCGACCCGATCCGGCGCATCCCGCTCATCACCGCGGCCAGGTCGGGCGGGTCGAACTCCGCCAGCACCGCCCACGGTTGCTGCCCGGCGTACCCGACATCGGCGCGGATGCCGTCGTCGGTGCCGGTCTTGTTGCGCACCGAACTGGTGTGCGCGAGCGGGTCGGCGTCGAAGCCGGAGGCCACCATCGACAGGTCGGCGCTGGTCGCCATCCACGCGTCCATCCGCGCCGAGACCCCGGGGGTGAGCAGCGTGCCCCGGGCGAGGTGCCCCATCAGCCCGGCCAGCTCGCCGGCACACCCGGTGGAGAGCGTCGGCGGGTCGGCCGGGTCCCGCTTGTTCCGTACGCGGTCCAGCAGTCGCGTCTCGCGCAGGCCGAGCCGGTCGGCGAGCGCCGCGACCGCGTCCAGCCCGATCCGGGCGAGCAGCACGTTCGTCGCGTAGTTGTCGCTCACCGCCGCGATCAGCACCGCCAGGTCGGCCACCGGCAGCGCGCCGACCGTCAGGTGCTGCCACAATCCGGAGTCGGCGACGGCGACGGCCGGGTCCTTGGCCAGCGGTTCACCCGGATCCAGCTCGCCGCCGTCGATCAGCCGGGCGGTCTCGATCAGCAGGAGCAGCTTGCCGATGCTGGCCGTCCGCAGCCGCCGCGCGGGCTCGTGCTCGCCCAGCTGAGGAATCGAGATCGACCACCGTACGCCCGGGGTCGCCGTCACCACCTGATCGATCACGTTCATGCTCGTCACGCTAGGGCGTAACAGCGTCCGGGCGGCCGGACAGGTAGGAGTGTGAGCACACTGCAACCCGATCGGGAGGCGCGCTTCCGGGCGCTCTACGCCGACGCGTACGCCGACGTCCTGGCCTTCGCCCAGCGCCGCGGCGATCCGAGCCAGGCCGAGGACGTGACCGCCGAGACCTTTCTCGTGGTGTGGCGGCGCTTCGCCGACGTGCCGCGCCGCCCCGGCGACGCCCGCGCCTGGATCTTCGGGATCGCCCGGCACTGCCTGCTCAACGCGCGGCGCGGGCAGGGCCGCCAGGACGCGCTGGCGGTCCGGATCGCCGCCGCGCCGGCCGAGGTGGGCCGGGAGCCGTCCGCCGGCCTGGTCGACCTGGCCGCCGCGTGGCGCAGGCTGAGCCCCGCGGAGCAGGAGACCCTGGCGCTGACCGTCTTCGAGGATCTGACCTCGGCCCAGGCCGCCCGGGTGCTCGGGGTCAGCGCCGCGAGTTACCGGATCCGGCTGATGCGTGCCCGCCGGGCCCTGCGCGGCCACCTCGCCCCCAGCACCTTTCCCGCCGAGCTGATGGAGGCCCAGTCGTGAAGTCGCTGCGTGCCCTGGACGTCGCCACCCCGCCCACCGCCGAGCAGTACGAGCGGGCCGCCGCCGGCCTGGACCGGATCGTGGCCACCCCGCCCGACCCGCCGCGCCGGACGCCGTTGCGGACCTGGATGCTGGTTCCCGCGCTGACCGCCGCGGTCGCGGTGCTGCTCCTCGTCGTCCCCTGGGGCAGCAGCGGTCGTGCGTACGCCACCTGGACGCCCGTTCCCGTGCCGCTGAGCTCGGGCGAGGCGGCCCTGGTGGGCGCCGCGTGCAAGGACCAGATGCGCATCTACAAGAGTTTCGACCTCGACCGGGCCGAGCTCGTGCTGGCCGAACGCCGCGGTGAGTTCGTGGCGATGGTCTACCGCTACGACAATCCCGGTTCGGAGGCTTTCTGCCTGGCGCACAACCTGCCCGGCACCGACGACGTCGACGACGTGAAGACCGGCGCGTCCGGCAGTTCCGCGCCGTTCGCGAAGGCTCCCGCGGGCCGCTTCCTGGAGGGGGCCCTCGCGGTGCTTCCCGAGGGCGTCTCGATCACCGAGGGCGCGGCGGGCGAGGGGGTGGCCGGCCTGACCGTCCACACCGAGGGCTTGACCGTGCAGGCCACTGTGCACGACGGCCGCTGGGTCGCCTGGTGGCCCGCCAAGGCGCTGGTCAAGGACGGCGACGGCAAGTGGCGCGACGTGCCCCGCACCTACGACGTGCTGCTCGACGACGGCCGTACGGTCAAGAACGCGCAACCAGCCTCTTGACCAGAAACCCGAGTTTCAAGCGGCCAGGGAGTGGGCGACGCGGCGCAGGAAGTCGTGGTTGGAGGCCGTGCCACGGAGCTGGTCGAGCAGCTGGCGCATCGCGTCGGGGGTGCCCAGCACGCGCCGCACCTGGGTGACGATGGCGAGTTCGGCCGGGGAGAGCAGGGTCTCGTCGTGGCGGGTGCCGGTGGACGACAGGTCGATGGCCGGGAAGATGCGGCCCTCGGCCAGGCCCCGGTCCAGCTTGAGCTCGGCGTTGCCGGTGCTCTTGAACTCCTCGAAGATCAGGTTGTCCATGGCCGAGCCGTTCTCGACGAGTGCGGTCGCGATGATGGTGAGCGAGCCGCCGCCGTCGATGTTGCGGGCCGCGCCCAGGAACCGCTTGGGCGGGTAGAGCGCCGACGCGTCGAGACCGCCGGAGAGCGTACGGCCCCGGCCCGGCGCCATCAGGTTGTAGGCGCGCCCGAGCCGGGTGATCGAGTCGAGCAGCACGACGACGTCCTGACCCTGCTCGACGAGGCGTTTGGCCCGCTCGATGGCCAGCTCGGCCAGGGCCGCGTGCTCGTGCGGCGGGCGGTCGAACGTGGCCGCGACGACCTCGCCCCTGACCGTACGGGTGAAGTCGGTGACTTCTTCCGGCCGTTCGTCGACGAGCAGGACCATCAGGTGCACCTCGGGGTTGTTGTGCGCGATGGCGTTGGCGATCTGCTTGAGGATCGTGGTCTTGCCCGCCTTGGGCGGGGCCACGATCAGCGCCCGTTGCCCCTTGCCGATGGGCATGGCCAGGTCGATGACGCGGGTGGTGAGCAGCGCGGGGCCGGTTTCGAGGCGCAGCCGTTCCTGGGGGTAGAGCGCGGTGAGGTCGTAGAAGCCGGGGCGGCGCCCGATCGGCTGGTCGAGCCGCAGGGTGGCCGGCTTGCGGCCGTTGACCTTGGCCAGGCCGGTGACGCGGTCACCGCGGCGCAGGCCGAGCCGGCGGACCTCCTGCATGGCGACGGGGATGTCCTTGGGGCCGGGCAGGTAGCCGTCGAGGCGGAGCCAGGCCCGATCGTCGACGATGTCCAACAGGGCATCGACGGAGATTTCCGAAATTTCGGTCATGGTGGTGCTCCAGAGGGAGAGGTGACGCGGCATGGCATGCGCGTCGACAAGTGAAGACGTCGCCACGGTGAGGGCGGCGGAAGGTCGTACGGGGGTGGCCGGAGGGTGTCACGGCCGTGGCCGATCCGGGGGCGGAGCCGCATCCGGAAGGCAACTGGGGCCAAGATAGCACCCGCCCGGCGAAGATCACAGCACCGGCGCGCGACATGACACCTGGCGGACACCGCAGGTTTGCCGTCCGGTCGTCTGCCCGGTATGGAATTCGGCGTGCACCACGCCAACCACTACTACGGGCACTCGCACGTCCTGGCGCGCTACTGCGGCCTCGACGACGCCGAGCCGCCGCGCATCCACGGTTACCTGCAGCACGGCTGGAACATCGGCGACGGCATGGCCCCCGATCACGAGTACGTGCCGGGCATCGCCAAGTTCGTCTGGTCCGAGCGGGTGCGCCGCCGGGCCTGGTCGCTGGGCCGCCGCGAGGTGTACGTGGTGGGCGCCCCGTGGGCCTATCTGCTGGCGATGGAGCCACCCGCCGACGAGCCGCGCGAGGGGACGATCTTCTACCCGTTCCACGGCTGGGAGGGGCAGCACATCGTCGGCGACCACGACGGGCTGATCCGCGAGATCCGTGACACCGAGACGGGTCCGGTGACGGTGTGCCTGTACTGGCAGGAGTTCCGCGACAAGCGCGTGCGGATGCTCTACGAACGGGCCGGTTTCCGGGTCATCTCGCACGGCTACCGGGGCGGCTGGTGGAAGGACCTGGACCCCGGCTTCCTGTACCGTCAACTCGCTGAGCAGCGCAGACATTCCCGGGTGGCGTCCAACCGGCTGTGCAGCGCGATCATGTACGGCACGCTGGCCGGCTGCGAACCGGCCGTCTACGGCGACCCGATGCAGCTGGAGGGCGAGAAGTCCGCGTTCGGCGGGCAGGCCCGCATCGTCCGCGAGTGGGGCTCCCTCCACGGCACCTCGATCGATGCCGAGCACGCGCGCACGGTCGCGACGGCCGAACTCGGCGCCGACCGGCTGCTCCCACCGGCCGAGTTGCGCCGCCTGTTCCAATGGCCGCGGCCGCAGGAAACACCCGATTTCGAGCTGACCGGAGTGATCACCCGATGACGACCCTGATCGGCGGGGAGATGCTCGCCTGGTCCGACCTCGACGGCAGCCACGGCCCCGCGCCGTCCGGCGGTGACGCTTTGCCATCGCTCCTTGCCACCGCTTCCGGCCGTACGCTCGTGGCCGGCCCGCACTCCCCGCAGGTGCTCGCGGCGCTGCCGGCCGCCGACGTGACTGTCCTGATCCGCGGTGACGCCGACGTGGCCGCCTTCACCGGCCCGGCCGTGCTGTGCGGCAGCCTCGAGAAGCTGGCCGCCGAGCCCGCGTTCGACACGATCATCGCGCTGGACGGCCTGGACCGGCTGCACTCCGCCGAGGCGCCCCCGTTCACCTGGGACGAGACGTTCACCCAGCTGCTGGCCCTGCTCAAGCCGGACGGGCGGCTGTTGCTGGGCCACGAGAACCTGTTCGGTGTGCACCGCCTGACCGCGCTGCCGCCCACCCCGGCCGACGCCGACTGGGTCGTGCCCGACGACCACGACCCGGCCCGCCCCGCCGGCCACACCCGCCTGCTGTCCCGCCTCACCGAGGCCGGCCTGCACGTCTCCCGCGACTACGCGGCGTACCCGTCGCTCGCGTCGCCCGCAGTGCTGCTCAGTGCCGAGGCCCTGACCCAGCGTGCGGTGTCCGGCGTCCTGTCGGCCGCGCTGGCCTCGGCTTTCCGGACCACGGCCGACACCCTTTCCGACCCCGTACGGCTGAGCACCGCGGCGCTGCGCCACGACCTGGCCGCGGCGCTGGCCCCCGCGTGGTTCGTGATCGCCGAGCGCGGCACCCCGCAGCCGTCCGCGACAGCCCCCGACGCCGTGATCGCCTCGGCTCCGGTCGAGCTGTCCGCGCTGCCGCCGGGCCGCACCCTGAACGACCACCTGCTGGCCGCCGCTCAGCGCCGCGACCTCCCGGCTATGCGTGAGCTGCTCACGGCCTGGCAGTCCGGCCCGTCCGCGGAAGTCCCGGCCACCCATCTGGTGGTCACCCCGGCCTCATCCGCGCCGGCGGCTCTCACCCCGCTGGCCCCCGCGGGTGAGCCGTTGACGGCTCTGCGGGCGTTCGCCGCCGAGGCCATCGCGGCCGGCTACGCCCACCTGTGGCCGATCCCGGCCGACGAGGCCGAGCTGACCACCGTCCTGGCCGGGATGACCGGCCGCGAGCTCGACCCCACCGAGGTCCCGCCCGCTTCGCCCCCGGCCCCGCACACGATCGCCGGCCTGCTGGCCGACCGCGAGCGCCTGACCCGCGAGCTGGCCGAGGCGAAGGCCAAGCACTCCTGGTACGAGAAGATGCTGCTGCACCGGGAGGCCGAACTGAAGCGGGTCCGCCAGATGAACGCCCTGCTGTCCGCCACGGTGCCCGGTAAAGCCGCGGCCGGGCTCGTGGGTGGCCTGCGGGCGGGCAAGCGGGCCGTGCGGTCGGTCGTCCGCCGTACCCGGGGCACCTGACCCGGCTCGCCGCTTCGTCCACGTCGGCGCGGCCGGCACCGTGGCGGGCTCAGTCGCGGATGGACCCGGTGGACGTGCCGCTCAGGCGATGGGCGAAACAGAGGACACCGTGGTCGGTCGTGCTGCTGGTGACGTCCGAAAGGCGCGCGGTGAACAGGAAGTAGGGCGCGTCTTCCGGCCGCTTCTTCCCCGCGTACGCCTGGAACCGCTGCTCGCACCCGGCCTCGGCCCGTTCCTGGGTGTCGCCGGAAGCGGGCAGCTCGAAGGTCGCGAACACCTCGCTGCTGTGCGCCGACGTGCACGGCAGCACGTCGACCCGGGTGCCGCGCTGCTCCTCCAGGTCTTTCGCGCAGTCGCCGGGGCGCAGATCGGCCAGCCGGATGGACCGTTCACCGCGGATGGCGCCGGCGGCGTCGCGGTCGGGGCCATCCGCCGCGTCGCGGACCACGGCCACGACGACGGCCGTGGCGATGGCGGTGATCCAGAGTGCGCAAATGCTCAGGGCGATGATCGCGAAGAGCCGGCCGCGCTTGTCGCCGTTGCGCCGGCTCTGGGTCAGGCCGATGAAGCCGAAGACGATGCTGAGCAGACCCGTGCATCCGAACAACGACAGCGTGAGCGCCGCGATCGAGAAACCGTTCGTCTTGCCGTTCCAGGCCGGCTTCATCGGTGGTGGTGGCGGCGGGGCGATCGGGGGCTCGGGATACGGCGGGTAATTCTGCGGATTCACCGGCGAACCCTACACAAACAGGCCGGGTTTCGGTGCCCCGTCAATCGCCGGCGCGCTTGTCGCTCCACGTTGTCCACTCGAGCAGCTGTTCGTCCGCCGTGCCCAGGCTTCACCGGCGCACCCTGCAAAACCGCGCTAGCTGCGCTGCCCTGCGACCGAGTCGTACACGTCCTCCAGGCGCCGGCTCTGCTTCACGACGTCGAACTCGGCCTCGGCGCGCGCACGGGCCGCCGTACCGTAAGCGGTTTGCAGGTCTTGATCGCCGAGAAGTTTGCGCAGGTTGGCGGCGAGCGCCTCCCGGTCGCCCTCGGCGCCCAGCAGGCCCGTGGTGCCGTCGGCGACCGCCTCGGGGATGCCGCTGTGCCGGGTCGAGACCACGGGCAGGCCGAGCGCCATCGCCTCGACGACAGTGGTCGGCAGGCCTTCGCTGTCGCCGTCGGCCGCCGTACGGGAAGGGGCGGCCACCACCCGGGACTCGCCGAGCAGCCGATACACCTCAGCGGCGGGCTGCGCGCCCAGAAACGTCGCGTCGACGCGCAACGAACGCGCATATTCGCGCATCTCCTCCAGCCGGGGACCGTCGCCGATGAACACGGCCTTGGGCGCGTCCAGCGTGGCCAGCGCGGCCAGCAGGTCGTCGGCGCCCTTCTTCTCGACGAACCGGCCGACGAACGCCACATCCCACCGCTTGGGGCCGGTGGGCACCGCGGCCGGGATCGGGACACCCGTGTGGTGCACGCGCACCTTGGCCGGGTCGGCGCCCCAGCCGATCGCGCGTTGCCGGATGACCTCGGACACCGCGATCAGCCCGGCCGCCCGCGCGAACACCGTGCGCAAGTTGCGCCGATAACGCACACCCTTGGCCCCGGTGCTCTCGGGCTGCCGCGTGACGTCGTGGCCGTGCAGCGTGACGAGCAGCGGAATCCCGGCCCGGGCGGCTTCCCCGCTGACCAGCCAGCCGTCGCCGCCGAAATGCGCGTGCACGAGATCCGGCCGCAGATCGGTCAGCGCCCGCCGGAGCACCGGGGAACTGCCGAGCAGCCGCAACCGCAGGAAGTCGTGGTCGCGTTGCGCGCGGAACAGCGTGATGTCGGTGTCGCGCGCCAGCGTCGAGGCAGTCTTCGTCGCGCCCACGTAAACCGGTTCCCAGCGGCCCAGCGAATCGGCCTGGTTGCGGATGAACGTCTCCGAGGCCGAGATCAGCGCGCTGCGCCAGATGGCGACCTTACGCATGCGCCTTCTTCCCCACGACCAGATCCCGTACGCGGTGCCGGACGGTGGGCGGCAGCGCCCAGATCTGCAGGAAGGTGACGTAGTCGAGCGCACCCGGACGGCCGTTGGTGCGCGCCTCGGTCAGCAGCTCACGGAACACCTTGGGACTGCGCGTCGGTGCGGCCATCGAGCTGATCACGCTCATCGTGACGGCAGCGTACGCGCGCGGGGTGAACAGGTGGCGGCTCTGCCGGACCCAGGCGAGTTGCTCCTCCCACGGGTTCTGCAGGCTGATCCGTTCGCGGTTCTCGTCCTGGTGCCACAGCACGAGCGGTTCCGCGGCGTAGAGCAGCTCGACGTCGTCGTGCTGCAGCGCGCGCAACGTCCAGTCGAGCTCCTGCTGGCGGCGCAGCCCCACGGTGAACGGGACGCGGCGCAGCAGCTCGGCCGGCGCCATGATGGTGGACGTCTGGATGAAGCCGTCGCCGTAGAACAGCCCCCGGCGCACAGTCAGATATTCGCTGAGCGGCTCACCCGGCTCGGGCAACCGGCGCGGCATCACGGTGTCGGACCGCGGCGTCCGGCTGATCATGCGGGTGGCGACGACGGGGAAGGCCTTGGTCGCCGTCGCGGCCAGCGCGAGCTGCGCCTCGATCTTGCCCGGCAGCCACTCGTCGTCGTCGTCGAGCAGGGCCACCCAGGTGCCCTCGGCGACCCGGACGCCCTGGTTGCGGGCGTTCGGGGCCTTGCCGCGCTCGGGCAGCACCAGCACCCGGAGGCGGTCGTCGTCGATCTCCCGCAGCGCGCTGACCGTGGCTTCGTCGGGCCCGTCGATCACGACGACGACCTCGAGGCTGCGGTGCGTCTGCCCGAGCGCGCTGCGCACCGCACGGGTGGCCAGCTCCGGGCGGTTGCACGTCGGAATGACGACGCTGACGTCCATGTGTCGAATACCTGCTCACCGTTTTGCCGGGCTGGTGCCCGGTGACTGCGCCGCAGATTAGAAGGCCCCGGCGGCGAAACGGTGAATGACGCTCAACGCCCGGGCGAACCGGCAATGTGCAGGCGCGGTCCCCGGCCGCCCCCGGTGAACACGAGGTGTCCCGGCGCCCTTCAGGTGACGAACTCACTCGTACGAGGTAACGCGACGGAAGCGCTTCGCGGCGTACGGTGAACGCCACCTTGCGCGGAGGTGACCGATGCTGCGCGGGGAAGGCGGCGCAGACCGGAGGGAGACCGCTGTGGCGCTGCTCGACCGCCTCGAGCTCGGAGATCACATCTGCTGGACCGTCGACGACGACGACACCCGGCAGGACGAGATCGCCGGCATCCTGCACGACGGGCTGCTCTCCCGGCACAAAGTCGTCTACTCCGGCGACGACCCCGCCCCGGTCCTGTCCCGGCTCGAACGGCGCGGCGTCGCGATCCGGGCCGCCCTCCGATCGGGGCAGCTGACCGCGGCCACCCCCGAGAGCAGCTATTTGGCCGGGGGCTCGTTCGACGCCGACGGCACACTCGCGCACTGGCAGGTCGAGAAGGCCCGCTGCCGGGCCGAGGGATACCTGGGGTTGCGCGTCGTCGGCGACATGAACTGGGCGCTGCGTCAGGTGCCGGGCGCCGACCGGCTCGAATGGTACGAGCAACGCTGCAACACCGTGTTCGCCGACGGCTACGTGATGGGCGTCTGCGCGTACGACCGCAGGGTTTTCGACCCCGTGCACCTGCGCCGGCTCGCCCTGGCGCATCCCGGGGCGGCCGGCCCGTTGCTGCCCTTCGACCCCGAGACCTCACTGCGGATCCGGCGGACCGACCAGCCGTACGGGTTGTGGCTCTCCGGCGAAGCCGACATGTCCAACCGGCACGCCCTCCGGGCCATGATCGAAGAGGTCTTCGTGACCCGGGACGGCGAGCCGATCGTCACGCTCGACGTCACCGCGCTCCGGTTCGCCGACACCGCCGCGGCCCGCGTGCTGCTCAACGCCGCCGCCACCCTCGGACCGCTGCACGTCGTGGGCTGCACCCCCGTGCTCGTCCGGTTGCTGCTCTTCCTCGGCGCCGAGGAGATCCCCGGCCTGGTCGTGACGTCAGGCTACTGACCCCGCAAACTCTCCCGGACGTCCATCAGCGCGAACCCGAGCAGGTTGGTGCCCCGCCAGCGGCGCGGATCGGCCGCGCGCGGGTCGTCCCGGCCCAGCCCGATGCCCCAGATACGGTCGAGCGGGCTCGCCTCGACCAGCACCCGCTCGCCGGTCGTGAGCAGATAGTCGCGCAACTCGTCGTCCTGCCCGAACTTGGCCAGATTGCCGGCCACGACGATCTGGTAGCGGTGCTCGTCCCACTCCGGCTGCCGGAAAGGCGTCACCCGTCCGCCCAGCGCCTTCGCCACCTTGGGGTGCGGCGCGGCCAGGATGCGCGCGGCCATGGCGTCGTCACCGAACAGCGTCGCCTTGCGCCACATCATGTAATGCTCGGCGCTGGCAAAACTGTGCCCGTCAGCGGTGAACCGGGCCGGCCACCACTGGCTGAGACAACCGGAGCCCACACTGCCGTCCCGCTCGGGCTGGTGCCCCCAGAAGAACAGATACTTCACCCGGTTACGGGCGGCGTACTCGGACAGGTCGTCGACGCTGCGGGCCATGACAGACATGCCCGCGAGTCTGCCTCACAAGAGGCCTCGGTGGCGCACCCATTTTTGTCGTACCCCGAGGCTAAGTTTCGAGCCATGAACAACGAGACGAAGCCCGCCAACCGTCCTGCTTCCCCGGCTTCACGCCCACCCGTGGTGCCGGCCGCGCTGCGCGCACGCCGGGCTCGCCGCGCCAGATTACGAGCCTCAGCAGCGGCCGCAATCCGAAGAGCAGCCCAGTGACTTCCGGCGCCGTGCCCTGACGCTCGGGTCGCTCGCCCGGGGCTGCTCGCGGCTCGCGCCGCTGCGGGCCGCTCCGTCCGAGCTCGCCGCCGCTCGCCGTGAGCCGTCCGCTGCCGTCTGCCGCATCGGTTGCTGCGGGCCGCTCGGTCCGAGCTCGTCGCTGGTCGCGGCTGGTCGCGGCTGGTCGCCGCTCGTCGCGGCTGGTCGCCGCTCGTCGCGGCTGGTCGCCGCTCGTCGCGGTCCTTCGTCGCTCGTCGCCGCTGGTCGTCGCTGGTCGCGGCTGGTCGCGGTCCTTCGTCGCTCGTTGCCGCCCGCTACTGTCTAGCCGTACCGCCCGCTGCGGGCCGCTCGCTGCCGCCAGTCGCCACGGGCCCGCACGTCGCCGCGAACCCACACCATTCGCTGCGGCCGCAGTTCGTGCAGGCCGTGTCGGTCGCTGTCGTCGGGCTGCTGCCTTCCGGGCGGCCTGAACTGGTATCGAGTTCGGAGTCTCGGTGTTGCGTTGACTCTCGACCTGGTTGAGGGGTCAGAGTCGCGGGCGTCGTGTTGTGCAATCGCCTGGAGTGGAACGTGAGCGAGTCCCCGAGTAATGGTGTCGACGACGTGATGGCGGCGATCGCGGCGGCCGTCGGGCGGGGGCGGGCCGGTGACCGGGCCGGGGCGCGTCAGGCGCTGGCTGGGCTGTGGGACGGCAGTGACGACCCCCTGCATCGGTGCAGCATCGCGCACTACGCGGCCGACCTGCAGGAGACTGTGGCCGACGAGTTGATGTGGGACGAGCGTGCATTGGCTGAGGCGGCGAGGCTGTCCGACGAGCGTGCCCGGAGTTACGACGCCGCCTGGCAGGTGCGGGCGCTGCTGCCGTCGCTGCACCTGAATCTGGCCGACGCACACCGCCGCTCCGGCCACGCGAAAGCGGCGCGTACTCACTTGGCGGCCGCCGTCGCAGATCTGGACGCGGTGCCCGACGACGAGTACGGAAAGCTGATCCGCGTGGGCGCCGACAGGGTTCGCCGAGCCCTCGACGCTGGGTCGGTCGAGCCGCTGGCCTTATAAGCAGCTGCTGCTGATCGCTGCCCCTGCCCGCTGCTCCCGCTGCGCTCGCTACTCGTGCTGCTAGCTGCGTCGGCTACTCGCGCTGCGACTGGTGCTCGCCGGCACGGTCCGTACGCCTGGCCACCTCGGCGAACGCCGTGCGCCGACTGCTCGTGCTGCGCGCGTTGCTCGTGCTGCGCGGGCTGCTCGTGCTGCTCGCGCTGCGGCCGCTACTCGCGCTGCGGCCGCCGCTCGGGGCGTTCCTGCTGCCTGACACTGTGGCTCTGCGCCGGACTGCGCCGGGCGCCGACGGCTGCGGCTTGAATTGATGAGTCCGTCGAGCTGCTGGCGCCACGGGTTGTCGGCGGCGGGCGGGTCTCGCCGTCGGCGGGTGGGGGTCAGTTGTGGCGTTGCGGGTCGGTTCGTTTCTGGGTCGTCCTGTGGCGCGGGGTGGGGTCGCCGAGTAGGGCGAGGCACGCTACGCCCAGTTTGAGTCCGGGCAGTGCGTCCTCGGTGAACCACGCGATGGCGTCGTGTTCCTCCGGGGCGGCGTTGATCGGGGAGCCTGTCCACGTCTCGATCACCCAGATCTGGATGTCGAAGGTGTCGCCGTGGACTTCGCCGTCGGGCGGGCCCGACGGCGGCGCGATGTCTATGCCCAGTTCTTCCCGGAGTTCGCGCACGAGTGCGGCGGCGGGCAGTTCGCCGGGCTCGACCAGTCCGCCGGGCAGGTCCCAGACATCGGCGTTGTTGCGTTTGCGGGGTGACCGGTAGCAGAGCAGCAGCCGGTCGCCGTCGCGCAGTAACGCCGTGACGACCTGGTCTCGGGGAGGACGTTCGGCGGGGACCGGCACCGGCGCATTGTGTCACCTGTCGTGAGCGGGGGCTGTCCCGTGCCGAGTTTCCAGAACAGCCGCCAGTCCGGTGAACGGCAATACCGGTGTGAAAGGCGGGCAGCGGCCGTGGCCGGCGTGCCGATCAAAGCGGGGGCTTCTGAATGATCAATTTGGTTCCGGCATTCGCGGCGTCGGCGTCTGAGGGCTGGGCACCCGATCCCCTATGCTGCGTCGATGAATGTGGCCTGGTGGGCGACGGAAGTGCGATCACGGCTCTTCTGCGCGGTGCCGGTGCACTCCGGCTGGGCCGGCTTGGACGATCGTTTCCAGCATCTGCGTCGCCGCCGGATCCGGGGTTACGTGGAGGTCGCGTTTCCGGACGCGGGGTCACGGCGGCTGAGCATCGGTTTTCGCGGCCTGTATGCGGTTGTCCGATCGGTGGGGACGGACCCGGCGGCGCGATCCTTCCTGCTCGGCGGGGACGGCAGCGTGCCGGACGGGGCCTACGTCCAGGTGCCGGTCCGGGACGACCTGATCCGGTTCGACGGCGAGTTCGTCCTCGACGTCGAGCACGCCTGGGAGCTGGTGCACACCTTCGTCCGCACCGGCGAGACGGGCGACCTGGGCCACTGGCACCTGACCCGGCCGGGGCCGGCTGCCTGAACCGGGCATGTTCCGTTACACCTGTCCGGGCCGCACGACGCGGTGTTCGGTTGCTGAGGCCGCGCCCCTCGGTGAGTTTGCGGCATGTGCGCGGCCGGGCAGGCTGCGGGGCGGACGGGGGCCGGGGTCAGAGCCGGATCAGGCCTGCCTCGGACGGGCGGAAGCCGCACCGGTCCAGGTAGAAGTGCCGGAGACGGGGCTCGAAGTCGACGTGCAGCCAGGCGCAGCCGGCGGCTCGCGTCTCGGCGACGGCGGCTGACACCAGCGCCGTCCCGACGCCGCTGTCTTGACAGGCCGGGTCGACGGCGGTGTCGAGCAGGAACGCGTGGGCGCCGCCGTCCCAGCAGACCTGGACGAAGCCGATCAGGCGTTCGCCGGCGAAGGCGCCGATCCAGGTCAGCGCGTGCCGGGCCAGGCGACTCGCCCACGGGGTCACGACGGCCGGGTCGCCGTCGAACGCCCGCGCGTGCAGTTCGCTCAGTTCGGCGTCGTCGACCGCGAACCGGGTCACCAGCGTGAAGGTCATGTGGCCAGCAGATCACGGGTGGGGTCCGGGCGGGGGAGAGTCGAGCATCGATCGTTCCGAGACCCTTCTGTTATCGATAACAAAGTAACGGCCAAATGACGGCAACGTTGCTCGGAACGGTTGACACCCGTTCGTGTGACCGTTCACACTCGACCGCACTCCCGCTCCGACGGACCCCAAGGAGTTCCGCATGAGAATGTCCAGGATGGGCGCGGTGCTCAGCGCCACCGTGCTCGCCGCCTCCCTGGCCGCATGTGGTTCAAGCGAGAAAACTGTCGACCAGCAAGCCGCCCCGGGCGACAACACGGGCGCCCTGATCGGTGTCACCATGCCCACCCGCTCCAGCGAGCGGTGGATCAGCGACGGTGACAACCTCAAGAAGCAGCTCGAGGCGCTCGGCTACAAGGTCGACCTGCAGTACGCCGAGGACAAGATCCCGACGCAGACGCAGCAGCTCGACAACCAGATCACCAAGGGCGCCAAGCTGCTGATCATCGCCTCGATCGACGGCACCGCCATCACCACGCAGCTCGAGAACGCGAAGGCTGCCAACATCCCGGTCATCGCGTACGACCGGCTCATCCGCGAGAGCCCGAACGTGGACTACTACGCCACGTTCGACAACTTCAAGGTCGGCGTCCAGCAGGCGACGTCGCTGCTCACCGGGCTCAAGGTGCTCAAGCCGGACGGCTCGGCGGGTGACGCCAAGGGCCCGTTCAACATCGAGCTGTTCGCGGGCTCGCCCGACGACAACAACGCCACGTTCTTCTTCAACGGCGCGATGAGCGTGCTCAAGCCCAAGATCGACGACGGCACGCTGGTCGTGAAGAGCAAGCAGACCGACTTCAAGACCGTCGCGATCCTGCGCTGGCAGGCCAAGCGGGCGCAGGACCGGATGGAAGACCTGCTGACGTCCACTTATCGCACCGGTTCCAAGGTCGACGGGGTCCTTTCCCCGTACGACGGTCTCTCGATCGGTATTTTGTCGGCGCTCAAGAGCAACGGCTACGGCACCGCGGCGCAGCCCTGGCCGATCGTCACCGGGCAGGACGCCGAGCAGGCCTCGGTCAAGTCGATCCTGCGCGGCGAGCAGTACTCGACGATCTACAAGGACACCCGCGAGCTGGCCAAGACCACCGTCACGATGGCCGACGCCGTGCTCAAGGGGCAGACGCCGCAGACGAACAACACGACCGACTACGACAACGGCAAGAAGGTCGTCCCGTCGATGCTGCTCGAGTCGGTCATCGTCGACAAGAGCAACTACAAGAAGGAACTCGTCGACTCCGGCTACTACACCGAGTCCCAGCTCAAGTGATGTCGGATTCCATCCTGCGCATGCGGGGCATCTCCAAGACCTTCCCGGGCGTACGGGCCCTGGACGACGTCAATCTGGAGGTGCTCCGCGGCGAGATCCACGCGATCTGCGGGGAGAACGGCGCCGGCAAGAGCACCCTGATGAAGGTGCTCTCCGGCGTCTACCCGCACGGCGATTACACCGGGACGATCGAGTTCGACGGGCAGGAGGGCCGGTTCGCCGGCATCCGCGACAGCGAGCACCGCGGCATCGTGATCATTCATCAGGAGCTGGCGCTCGCGCCCAACCTGTCGATCGCCGAGAACATCTTCCTCGGCAACGAGCAGTCCCGGCGCGGCCTGATCGACTGGAACCGGACGAACGCCGCCGCCGCCGACCTGATGCGCCGGGTCGGCCTGCGCGAGAACCCGGTCACCCAGGTGCTCGACCTCGGCGTCGGCAAGCAGCAGCTCGTCGAGATCGCCAAGGCGCTGTCCAAGCGGGTGCAGCTGCTGATCCTGGACGAGCCGACCGCGGCGCTCAACGACGAGGACTCGGCGCACCTGCTCGGGCTGCTGCGCGGCCTGCGCGACGAGGGCATCACCTGCGTGATCATCTCGCACAAGCTCAACGAGGTGCTGGAGATCGCCGACCGGGTGACCATCCTGCGCGACGGCAAGACGATCACGACGCTCGACGCCGCCGGCCTGACCGAGGACCGCATCATCAGCGGCATGGTCGGCCGCGACCTCGACCACCGTTTCCCGCCGCACGAGCCGCGCATCGGGGAGGAGGTCCTGCGGGTCGAGAACTGGACCGTGCACAGCCCCACCCAGCACGGCCGGCTGCTCGTGTCGGGCGCCAACCTGAGCGTGCGCCGGGGTGAGATCGTCGGGCTGGCCGGGCTGATGGGTGCCGGCCGCACCGAGCTGGCCATGAGCATCTTCGGCCGGTCGTACGGCACCGGGATCAGCGGCCGCATCTTCAAGGACGGCCGGGAGATCCGGCTGCGCTCGGTGCGCGAGGCCATCGACCACGGCATCGCGTACGCCACCGAGGACCGCAAACGGTACGGGCTCAACCTGATCGAGGACATCAAGCGCAACGTCTCCGCGGCCGGGCTGGGCAAGCTGGCCCGGCGGGGCTGGGTCGACGACAACGAGGAGTACAAGGTCGCCGAGTCGTACCGCAAGAGCCTGAACATCAAGGCGCCGAGCGTCTCCAGCGTCACCGGCAAGCTCTCGGGCGGCAACCAGCAGAAGGTCGTGCTGTCCAAGTGGATCTTCACCGATCCCGACGTGCTGATCCTGGACGAGCCCACCCGCGGCATCGACGTCGGCGCCAAGTACGAGATCTACACGATCATCAACCGGCTCGCCGACGAGGGCAAGGCGGTGCTGCTGATCTCCAGCGAGCTGCCCGAGCTGCTCGGGCTGTGCGACCGCATCTACACCCTTTCGGCCGGGCGGATCACCGGTGAGGTGCCGCGGGCCGAGGCCACCCAGGAAGGGCTCATGACCCTCATGACCGGGGAGGCGCCGCGATGAGCATCGCCCCCTCCAAGCAGCGGGAAGCTTTCTCTTTCGCCCCCCGGGGCCCGCGCCGTTTCCAGATCAACCTGCGGCAGAGCGGCATCTACATCGCGTTCGTCGCGATCGTGCTGCTGTTCACGATCCTGACCGGCGGCGACATGCTCGCCCCGCAGAACATCAGCAACATCATCGTCCAGAACTCGTACATCCTCATCCTGGCCATCGGCATGATCCTGGTGATCATCGCGGGGCACATCGACCTGTCGGTGGGCTCGATCGTGGCGGCCACCGGCGCGGTCGCGGCCGTGCTGATGGTCAACCACGACGTCCCGTGGCCGCTGGCGCTGCTGATCACGCTGCTCGTGGGGGCGGCGATCGGCGCGTGGCAGGGCTACTGGGTGGCGTACTTCGGGATCCCGGCGTTCATCGTGACGCTGGCCGGCATGCTGCTGTTCCGCGCGGTCACCTACAACATCCTCGGCAACCGCGGCATCGGGCCCTTCCCGGAAGAGGTCCGCACCCTCTCCAACGGCTTCACCGACGGCTATCTGGGCAACATCGGCCTGGGCGCGCTGGGCGGGGCCGACCTGGTCTCGCTGCTGGTCGGGGTGGCCGCCGTGGCCGGCATCGTGGTCACGCAGTGGCGCTCGCGGGCCGGGCGGGTCAAGTTCGGCCAGGCCGTCGAGCCGTTCCCGCTGTTCGTGCTCAAGATCGCCCTAGCCGGGTTCGTGGTCATGTTCGTGATCGTGCAGCTGGCCCGGTTCCGCAACGTGCCCTGGGTGCTGGTGCTGCTGGCCGCGCTCGTGCTGGGCTACTCGCTGCTGACCAACCGGGCCGTGTTCGGCCGGCAGATCTACGCGGTCGGCGGCAACCTGCAGGCGGCGACGTTGTCCGGCGTCAAGGTCAAGTCCGTCGTGTTCTGGATCTTCGTGAACATGGGGGTGCTGTCGGCGCTCGCGGGCATCATCTTCGCGGGGCGGCTCAATCAGGCCAACCCGACCGGTGGCGACCAGTTCGAGCTGGACGCGATCGCGGCCGCCTTCATCGGGGGCGCGGCCGTGCAGGGCGGTGTGGGCAAGGTGGTCGGCGCGATCACCGGTGGCCTGATCATGGGTGTGATCAACAACGGCATGAGCCTGATCGGCGCCCCCAGCGAGCAGGTGCTGCTGGTGAAGGGGGCGGTGCTGCTGGCGGCCGTCGCCTTCGACGTCTGGACGAAGCGGCGAGCCGGCGCCAGCAGGTAGCAGCGCGCGGCCGGTGGGGTCAGCCCAGCCGGCCGCGCACCACCAGCGCCCAGCACAGGCACCCGAAGGCCGCGGTGGTGGCGATGGTGCGCACGAGGTTCCAAGCCGTCCACCGGGCCTCGTCGAAGGCCGCGCGCACGCCGGCCAGGTCGGCGATGCTGTCGGGGGAGCCGGCCGCCTTGAGCGCGTCGTTCAGCGGCACGTTGACGGCCACGGTGATCCCGAAGACCACGATGTAGAGCACCAGCGCCGCGAGCACCCAGGGCAGGATCTCGCGCCCCGGGCTCAGGATCGCCGCGGCCGCCGTGAACAGCAGGGCGCCGGCGAAGCCGGTCATGAACCAGGGGTTGATGATCGCCCGGTCCAGGGCCTGGAACGCACCGATGAACGTCCGGTCGTCGGTGCGGGCCAGCCCCGCCATCACCGTGTGCTGGTAGAGGCCGAACACGCCGGCCATCAGACCCGTCGTCATCGTCGCCGCGATCAGTGCGGTCACTCTCAGTGCGAACATGCCTGTCAGTCAACCGGCGCGCGGGCCGGCCCGACATCGCTCAGAATCCACGGCCCATACGCATTGAGCTCACTGTGATATGTCCGACCGACCGTCAAGTCGGACCCCGCCCGGCCGATCACCACCGAGTCCGCAACTCAGGTGCAACCGGCCGGAGACACACATGCCCGCAGTGCCGCGCGAATCCGGCGCCGTACCCCGTACGAGCCGGGTTTGGCTGTGGTTCCTGCTGATGGGCGGCGTCGCGGCCGTCGCGTACGTCGTGCTGCCGCCCAACGCGTTCACCAACTGGATGTTCCCCGCGATCAACACCAGCGGCGCGGTGGCCGCGTGGATCGGCCTGCACCGCAAGCAGCCCCGCAACAAGGCCGCCTGGACCATGCTGGCCGCCGCGCTCACGCTGTCGGCGGCCGGGGACATCATCTTCGCCGGCTACGACCTGGTGCACGCCGCCCCGCCCTTCCCGTCGGTGGCCGACGTCCTCTACATCGCCGCGCACCTGCTGGCCGTGGTGGCCGTGGCGCGGCTGAGCCATCACGCCGGCCGGGACAGCGTGCTCGAGGCCGGCGTGCTCACCGTCCCGCTGGCCCTGCAGTACTGGATCCACATCATCAGCCCGACCCTGAGCGGCGGCGGCAACGGCCTGGCCGTCCTGGTCGCCGTGGGCACCCCGGTCGGCACGCTGATCGTGCTGTTCGGCGCGCTGCGGGCGGGTCTGAGCATGGAGATGCGCCGCGCGCCGGCCCGGCTGCTGGTGGCGGGCATGATGGCGTGGTTCGTCGCGGATGCCTACTACGCCACGGCCAGCCTCAACGGAACGTACGAGTCCGGCGGCTGGATGGACCTGGGCTGGATGCTCATGCCGCTGCTGATCGGCGCGGCCGCCCTGCACCCGCAGATGCCGCAGCTCAACGTGCCGCTGCACGTCTCCACCAACATCCTCAGCGTGCGCCGCTACATGCTGGTCATCACGGGCGTGCTGCTGCTGGACGCCTACGCGGCGGTGACCGTGGACGGCGCCGACCAGCTCGTCAGCGTGGCCGTGCTGGTCTCGGCCACGCTGGCCGCGATCCGGATCCGCCGCCCGCTGCGCGACATGGGCCGGCGCGCCACCCAGGACGCGCTGACCGGCCTGCCCAACCGCACCGAGCTGCTCCGCCGCCTCACGTTCGCGCTGGCCGAGCTGCCCGCCGACGGCAGCAGCAAGGTCGCGCTGCTGTTCTGCGACCTCGACCGGTTCAAGGACGTCAACGACAGCCTGGGCCACGCGGCGGGCGACCGGATGCTGGTCACGATCGCCGAGCGGATCGTGGCCTCGGTGCGCGACGGCCGCGACATCGTGGCCCGGCTCGGCGGCGACGAGTTCGTCATCCTGATGCCCGAGGCCACCGACGCCGACACCGACGTCGTGGCCGAGCGCCTGGTCACCACGTTCACCGAGCCGATCGTCATCGACGGCGTCGAGCTCTACCCGTCGGTGTCGGTCGGCGTGCGCACCACCGACGACTACAAGGCCGACCCGGACGAGTTGCTGCGCGACGCCGACACCGCCATGTACCGGGCCAAGAGCGGCGGCCGGGGCCGGGCCGAACGGTTCGACGACCGGTACGCGGCCGAGGCCGGCGCCCGGCTCAAGCTCGACACCGAGCTGCGCCACGCCCTGGCCAACGGCGAGCTGGAATGCTTCTACCAGCCGGAGATCGACCTCGCGACGGGCCGGCTGTACGCGCTGGAGGCCCTCGTACGGTGGCGGCACCCGGAACGTGGCCTGCTGGCGCCGGACGAGTTCGTGCCGCACGCCGAGACCGTCGGCATCATCGGGCAGCTCTTCGAGCAGGTCCTGGCCGAGGTGCTGACCCAGCAGGACGCCTGGTACGACGCGTTCGGCTGGCGCCCGCCGGTGGCCGTCAACGTGTCGCCGCGGCAGCTCAACGCCTCCCGGCTCGTCCCGATGGTGCTCGACGCCCTGGCCGCGCACGGCACCCCGCCGGAGGCACTGATCCTCGAGGTGACCGAGACCGGCCTGGTCGACGACACCGTCATGACGGGTACCCTGGCCGAGCTGCGCCGGCACGGGGTGGCGGTGGCCGTCGACGACTTCGGCACCGGTTATTCGTCGGTGTCACGCCTGGCCGGACGGCACTGGGACGCGCTGAAGATCGACCGCAGTTTCACTGCCGGCATCGCCACCGACGAGTCCCGCGAGGGCGTGGTCCGGGCCATGATCGCCCTGGCCCACTCGCTCAAGCTGCGGGCCATCGCCGAGGGCGTCGAGGACGAGGCGACTTTGGCCAAGCTGCGCGAGCTGGGCTGCGACGCGGGCCAGGGCTACCTCTGGAACCGCCCGGCCGGCGCCGCGGCGACCACCGAGATGATCGCCGCGTCGCCGCACTGGGGAGCCCTGCCGGCCGCCGTCTAGCTCGCGGCCGGTTCGATCCAGATGTTGCGGTACTGCACCTTGTTGCCGTGATCCTGCAGGCGGATGGCGCCGGTGGCCGGGCCCTCCGGGATGTTGCCGCCGGTGCCGTTGGGGATCTCGATGTTGTCGTGCACCTTCTGACCGTTCCAGACGACGGTGATGCGGGCGTTCTCCGTCTTCGCCCCGGCCGCGTCGTAGCGGGCCGCGCGGAACGTGATGTCGTACTTCTGCCATGTCTCGGGCGCGGTGGCCGCGTTCACGTCGGGCGCCTTGACGGTGTAGATCGCGCCGGCCTCGTTGTTGGCGAGCGTCGTGTCCCCGTACGAGTCGAGGATCTGCAGCTCGTAACGCTCCTGCTGGTAGACGCCGCTGTTACCCCGGTTCTGCCCGGTCACGTCGTCGGGGAGCAGCGGGACCTTGAACTCGACGTGCAGCTTGTAGTCGCCGAACGCCTCGAGCGTACGGATGTCGCCGCAGCAGACCTCGGTCGCGTTCGGGGCGACAGCGGGCCACTGCGGGCGCCGGCCGTCGGTGTGCTGCCAGTTGTCGAGGCCGTTGCCGTCGAAGAGCACGATCCGCGCGCTGGGCTTGCGCACGCTGATCTGGTCGAGGTTGACGTGCCCGGAGTCCGAGGCGTCGACCCGCCACTGGATGGTGTTGACGCCCCTCTTGAGCTTGAGCGTCTCGTAGACCGAAGCCCACTCGTCCCACGTGACCGTGGACGGCAGTGACACCTGGCGGATCTTCTTGTCGTTGACGTAGACGCTGACCGTCTTGGTGCCGCTGAACGGGTTGGGCCCGTTGGAGTAGCGCAGCCCGACCGTGTAGTCGCCGGCCTTGTCGACGGTCACGTGGTTGGTGGTGGAGGCGTTGAGGTTGCCGAACCCGGCCACGAACCCGATGCCGGAGAAACCGCGGTGGTCGGTGGCCAGCGACGCGCCGCCCTCCCGGTTGCCCTCCTCGGCCTCGTAGAAGACCTGCTGGGTCTGCGGGCCGGGCTTCTCGTTCATCGTGTACCAGGCCTCGGTGCTCCACAGCGTCTCACCGTCGGCGGCCGCGAAGGGGCGCGGGGAGCGCAGGTGCACCACCCGGTCCTTGCGCAGCCCCGGGACGGTCAGGGTCACCGTCTTCTTGTCACCGGAGACCTTCGCGTCGGTGACCGCCAGGGTCTCCCGGTCGACCTCCGGGCCGCCGTACTGCGCGGTCGGCACGTAGCGCCACTGCTCGACGGCGTACTTCGCCTTGAGCCCCTCGATCGTCGAAGCGTTGAGCGGCTTCGTGTACTCGATCTTGAAGCCGGTCTGGGTGGCCTTCATCGTCTTCATGTCGAACACGGTCTTGCCGTTGGGGGTGAGCTTCTGCAGCCCGAAGCGCAGCTTGCCCTCCTGCCCCCAGTTGCCGTCGGCGCCGAGCCCGCCCACGTAGATCGCGCCGTCGGGCCCGATCGCGACCCGGTTGATGCCCGCCTCGAGGCCCTGGGTGTGCCGGAAGATCGCACCCTGCTCGACGCCGTGCACCGTCTCCAGCGCGGCCCGCTGCAGACCGCCGTACGTGACGTCGCCGATCACGAACTGACCCTTGAACGGGCCCGACTTGAGCAGCACCGGCGTGCTGGGGGAGTTGCCGATCTGGTTCTGCGGGATCCACAGCACCGGCCGGGTCACCGGGTTGGCGTCGAACTTGCCGTCCGGGTTGGTGTAGTGGTTGTAGAACGCGTCCTCTTCGATCTTCAGCAGCTTCGACGACGGTAGCCAGCCGCCCTGGTTGTCGGTGACGTAGATGTCGCCGCCCTCGCCCCAGCCGATCCCGTTGGGCGTACGCAGGCCGCCCGCGACCGTCGTGACCTTGCCGCTCTTGCGGTTGACCACGATGTGCGTGCCGCGGCCGCGGACCGGCTGCGGGTCGGTCGTCGCGCCGCCCAGGTTGATCGAGACGCTCAGGTTGAGGTAGAAGTTGCCACCCTTGTAGAGCAGCCCGAACGCGAACTCGTGGAAGTTGCCGCCGAACGGCCACGTGGCGACGGTGCGCTTGGTGTCGAGGACGTCGTCGGAGTTCGTGTCCTTGAGCTCGGTCAGCTCGTGCTTCTGCGACACGTAGACCAGCCCGTCGACGACCGCGAGGCCCATCGGCTCCTTGAGGCCTTCGGCGATCTTCTTGTACGTGACCTTGTCCGGCCCGGTCGTGCCGGCGGTGCCGGAGACCAGGTAGACCTCGCCGAGCACCTTGTCCGAGCCGCCCCACGTGCTGATCAGCATCTTGCCGTCGGGGCGCCACGCGATGCCCGTGACCTGGGGCTCGAAGCCCGGCGGGCGCAGGTTCGTGAGGTTGTAGCCGGGGTTCACAGCGGTCAGCGGCAGCCCGTCGCCGGGCGCGTCGGTGCCTTCGGCGCACTCCTTCTGGCCGGGCGCGGTCACCCGTACGACACCGGCGTCGGTGCTCAGCGCGCTCGTGGGCACGACCTCGAAGTCGCTCGCGCCCGGCGTCTTCCACGACAGGGTCAGCCGCTGGCCGCCGGTCTTGTCGAAGTGCTCGACGCGCAACTTGTGCACGCCCGCGGTCAGCTCGGCCGTGCCCTCCCCGGGCGGCTCGACGTCGTGCAGCCCGTCGTGGTCGACCACGAGCGCGTCGTCGATGTAGAGCTTGGAGCCGTCGTCGCTGACCAGCCGGAAGGTGTACGCCCCGGCGGCCGGCGCGGTCAGGTTGGCCAGCGCGTGCGTGATGAAGTTGTCGTTGAGCCCGAACTGGTCGGTGGTGGACCAGTCGACGGTGGGCATGAGCTTGTCCACATTGGGGGTCTGGCTGGGCTTGAGCTCGCACACCTTGCTCATCGGCAGGCCGATGTCGTACGTCCGGAGCGTGACGCCGGGCTCCTGCGGTGGGTCGGCGGCGGCGTAGGCCGGCGCGGCGGTGAACGTCCCGACGAGCAGGGCGGCCACGAACAAACGTTTCATCGGCACTCCAGGGTTACCGCGACGATTCAGGGTGGTGAATACCTTCGTTTGCTTTCGTTGGAAAGTCCATGGCTTTCCGCTGATTGGACAAAAGTTTTCCCGTACGAGCCGAAAGTACGGGGCCCCTTGACATGTTGGTCTTGGACTGTCCAGGGTGGAGGTCCCGTGAGGAGCGGCCGTGGCGACCACCGACGCCTTCCCGACCCGCTATCTGCCCGCGCCCGAGATCCGTGAACTGCCCGACGAGCCCCGCCGCTACGGCAAACTGATCGGCCCGGGCATCATCGCCGCCGGGGTCGGCCTGGCCTCCGGCGAGTTCGTCCTCTTCCCGTACATCGCCTCGCAGGTCGGCCTGGTCTTCGTCTGGGCCGCGCTGGTCGGCCTGATCACCCAGTACTTCCTCAACATGGAGATCGAGCGCTACACCCTGGCCACCGGCGAGACCGCGCTCACCGGGTTCAGCCGCTACTGGAAACACTGGGGCCTGGTCTTCGCGATCCTCACGTACTTCGCCAACCTCTGGCCCGGCTGGGCCACCAGCTCGGCCACCCTCACCACGTACATCTTCGGCGGCAACCGCACCGTGATCGCGGTGTGCATGCTGATCGCCATCGGGCTGATCCTCACCCTGGCCCCGGTCGTCTACGTGGCCCTCGAACGAGCCCAGATGCTCAAAGTCGCCGCCGTGCTCACCTTCTTCGTCGTGGCCGCGATCTTCGCGATCGGCGCGTCCGCCTGGAGCGACCTGCCCGACGTGGTGACCCGGCCCCGCGTGCCCGTCGACGAGCTCGGCTTCGCGCTGCTGCTGGGTGCGCTCGCCTTCGCCGGAGCCGGGGGAGGGCAGAACCTGGTGCAGTCCAACTGGATCCGCGACAAGGGATACGGCATGGGCTCGTACGCGCCCCGGCTCGTCAGCCCCGTGACCGGCCAGTCCGAGGCCGCCCCCAGCACGGGTTACGTGTTCGAGCCGACGGAGGAGAACCTGCGGCGCTGGCGGGGCTGGTGGAAGTTCGCCAACATCGAGCAGCTGGCCACATTCGTGCTGATCACCTTCGTGACGATCCTGTTCACGTCGCTGCTGGCCTACTCCACGGTCTTCGGCCGCGACGGGCTGGAGAACAGCATCGGCTTCCTCGAGGTCGAGGGCGCGGTGCTGGCCGACCGCGTCGGCAACTGGTTCCAGTACCTGTTCTGGATCATCGGCGCGTTCTCCCTGTTCGCCGCGGCCCTGGGCATCGTCGACTACACCAGCCGGCTGGCCGCCGACGTCATCAAGACCTCGTACGCCCGCGACGCCGACGAGAGCAAGGTCTACGCCGGCCTGGTCTGGGGCCTGGTCGCGATCGGCATCGTGGTGCTGGTGGCCGGCTTCGACCAGCCCATCGTCCTGCTGGTCATCTCGGCAGTGGTCGGCGGCTTCATGATGTTCGTCTACTCGGCCCTGCTCATCCTGATCAACCGGCGCATCCTGCCCGCCCCCATCCGGGTCCGGGGCGTCCGGCTGGCCGCCCTGATCTGGTCCTTCGCCCTCTTCGGGGTGCTCTCCGTGGCCACGTTCATCGACCGGGTCTTTTAGCGCCGCTTTAACCCGGTCTTAGCCGCCGGGCCGCGAAAGTGCAGCGCATGTCAATCAAGCGCACGTTCGCGGCCCTGGCCGCTCTGTCCGTGGTACCGCTGGCGGTCGTCGCCGCCCAGCCCGCCGCGCAGGCCGCCAGCTCCAAGTTCTGCACCGGCGGCAGCTACACCGTCCTCGGCACAACCGGCACCAAGGACCGCTTCCGGGGCACGGTCGCCGCGCCCGCCGGCCGGTTCACCGTCCAGGGCAAATACACCCGCTTCACCATCGACCCGGCCACCTTCGCCCTGTACGACTACGCCTTCACCGGCGCCCCGAACACCGGTGACATGACCGGCGGCCGTGCGGTCGGCATCTACGCCGGCAAGGTCCCCGACCACCGCGGGCTCACCCTGACGAGCGCGATCAGCCTCGAACTGCGCGACGAAGACATGGTCATCTCCCGTACGGGCCCCGGCGGCCTCAGCATGAAGATCCAGGCCAAGGACTGCGCTCAGGGCGGCATCTTCCAGATGGAACCCGCCCGCGGCGACGGCACCGCCACCCGGATCGTGCACACCCTGGCCGACACCACGTTCTACTACGACAACCCGAACTTCCGGGCCCGCCTCGGCCAGTACCTCGGCTCCGGATGCACCTCGGTCGCGGGTCCCGCCGGGCCGGCCTGCGTCCGCGTGACCCCCCGAGTCACCATCGCCAACGACACAGCCCCACGCCTGGTCCTCCGCGACAGCGCCCAGGTCGCCACCCGAGTCCCTTCACCTGAGTGCGGCCCCGACTTCACGAACACGCTGGGCCTGACCGAGACGAAGGACCACTGCGGCGGGGTGTCCATCTGGGACGTCGCCTCGGGCGGCCGCATGGGCATGGTCACCGGCGAGGACGCCACCGAGGTGGCCAACCCGCCGACCACCTGCACCACCGACTGCCAGGCCGAGAACCAGGTCCGCGGCGAACTCGCCGTGCTGGGCTTCCCGTCCCCGGTCCCCGCCGAGAGCCGCCTCACCCCGCGCACAGCCTCCTGACCGTCCTTGCCCGGCAGAGCCGCCGCTCCCCGGACGGCGGCACTGTCTGCAAGAGTGAGTGGATGGGAACCAACGGTCAGGACTCGGATCGGGATCTGGCCCCGTCCTGGGTCCAGCACAACACGGCCGGGCCGAACGCCACCGTCTACGCCGTTCAGGGCGGCAACCTGATCCAGCACGGCGAGTCCGCCCCGGTGCCAGGCCATCAGCCGCGCGTCCGGATCCTGTTCCTGGCGGCCAACCCCCTGGCCACATCGCGGCTTGCGCTCGACGAGGAGGCACGGGAGGTCACGGAGAAGCTCCGGTTGTCCCGTGACCGCCAGGTCTTCGACCTCGTCACGCGATGGGCGGTACGCCCCGGTGACCTGCTGCAGCATCTCAACGAACACAACCCGCAGATCGTCCACTTCAGCGGACACGGCAGCCCGCCGGCGAGATCGTGCTGTCCGGTGCCGGCAGCAGCAGCCCGATCAGACCAGCGGCCCTGACTGAGCTTTTCCGCATCATGAAGGAGACCGTCCGGCTGGTTGTCCTCAACGCCTGCTGGTCGGCCACCCAGGCCCAGCAGATCGCCCAGCACATCGACCACGTCGTCGGCATGCGCCGCCCCGTCGACGACCGCTCGGCCACCATCTTCGCCGCGGCCTTCTACTCCGCGCTGGCCTTCGGCCGGACCGTCCACGAGTCCTTCGACCAGGCTCGCACCAGCCTGATGCTGCACACCACGCCGGACCACGACGTACCGCAACTACTCTCACGCCCCGGCGTGGCCGCCCGCCTGACCGTGGACCGGTGACCGTCGACGTCCGGCTCGAGCCGGCCCGGGAGATCGTCCCCCACGCGCCGTAGATCGCTGAATGTTCAAACGCGTCCTGCCGGTCGACGTGTCCGCCAGAACAGGCCGGCTGGCTGGCTTGTTCGCGACGCTGCCACGATCCGTACGACCGGCTCGAAGCGGCGCAAGCCGCGGCGCGCCTCTACAGCGAAGCCGGGGACGACGAGGACAACGAGGATCACGCGGAGGACGGGATGGTCGCCCGGTTCCTCATCTCGGGGCTGTCCACCTGACTCCGACCGTCTCAGCGGCGCTTGGCGGCGATCTTCGCCCGGACGCGCGCCACCCGGATGGCCTCCTTCAACGTGGCCACGTCGTACGCCCCGTAATGCCTGCGCCCGTTGATGAAGAACGTCGGGGTCCCCGACACCCCGCTCAGGTCGGCCGATTCCAGGTCGGCGGTGATGTGTTCCTTGCAGACCGGTTCCATCATGTCGGCGTGGAAGCGGTCCTGGTCGAGCCCCAGCTCCCCGGCGTAGGCGATCAGGTCGGCGATGCGCAGGTGCTCCTGCCGGCTGATCAGCAAGTCGTGCATCTCCCAGAACCGGCCCTGCAGCCCGGCGGCCTCGGCGGCCTGCGCGGCCAGCTGGGCCTGGGGGTGCACGTCGGTCAGGGGCAGGTGCCGCCAGACGTAACGCAGGTCGTCGTCGGTCATCAGTTCCCGTACGGTCGGCTCGGCGCGCCCGCAGTAGGGGCATTGGAAGTCGCCGTACTCGACCAGGGTGACCGAGGCCTCGGCCGGACCTCGCACGTGGTCGCGCTCGGGGTCGACGTCGGGGATCAGGTCGGTCAGCTCGTCGACGTCGCCCAGCAGGGCCACCGCCCGGCGCGGCTTGGGCATCCGGCTGGTCACGAAGAAGACGGCCCAGGTGGTCGCGGACGAGGCCACGACACCGAGCAGAAGGCCCAGTTTGGCCTCGGCCAGATCGGGGCCTTCGAGGGCCAGGTTCGCGATGAGGAACGACACCGTGAAGCCCATGCCGGCGATGGTGCCCGTGCCCAGCACCGAGGCCCAGCCCGCCGCGGGGCGGATGCGGCCCCCGGTCACCCACGTCACCAGCGCGGACACTCCGGTGATGGCGACGGGCTTGCCCACCACGTACGCCAGGAAGATGCCCACGGTCACCGGGGACATGAGCGCCTGACCGAGGAAGTCGCCGTGGATCTCGATGCCCGCGTTGGCCAGGCCGAACAGCGGCACGATGAGATTACTCGACACCCCCGACCACGTACGGGTCAGACGGTCGTTGGGGGACAGCGAACGCAGCACGCCGATCCTCGCGAAACGGGCCAATTCAGCCGTCGGTTGTTCGCGGAACGAGCGGAACAGGTCGCTGGCCTGTTCGAGTTCGCCCCGCGCGGGCGTGTAGGCGGCCGCGGCCAGGCCGATCGCCAGCCCGCTGACCACCGGGTCGACCCCGCTCTGCAGGGTGGCACCCCAGATGACCAGGAAGAACGGCAGGTAGACGAAACCGCTGCGGACACCGGCCCGCACCATCAGCAGCGTGAACGCGTAAACCCCGAGCGCCAGCAGCAGCGGCGGCAGGTGGAACTCCTCGGAGTAGGCCACACCGATCACGATCAGGGCGACCACGTCGTCCACCACGGACACGGTGACCAGGAACAACCGGGCCTGCACGGGCACGTTCCGCCCGACCAGCGCGAGCAGGCCCAGCGCGAGCGCGGTGTCGGTCGACATCGCCGCGCCCCAGCCCGCCGCGCCCGGCCCGCCGTGGGTGACGGCCAGGTAGATGCCGATCGGCAACAGCATACCGACGACCCCGGCCACCGCGGGCAGCACGAACCGGCGCCGGTCCCGCAGATCACCCAGATCGAACTCGCGCCGCGCCTCCAGCCCCACCACCAGGAAGAACAGCGTCATCAGGCCGCTGTTGACCCATTCCCGCAGGGCCAGTTCGAGGTCGGCGTCGCCGAACCGCAGGCTGACCGGGGTCTCCCAGAACGACTCGTAGCTGCCGTCGGCCAGATTCGCCCACAGCAGCGCGGCGACGACGGCGGCGACCAGCACCCCGGCGCTGCCCGCCTCGGTGCGCAGGAAGTCGCGCAACGGCGTCGTAACCCTGTGCGTCCACCTGGTCGTCGTGGTGGCATCGTCCAGCTCGGTGGCCTCACTCACGGACAAACCCAAGCACTTCGCGCGCCGTCGTGCCACAGTCTGTGACCAGCGCCTATCAAGACCCCTTCCCCGTACGCGGACCGGCCCGCACGTTGCGGGACGCGCTCGGCTCGTAATCTGGATAAGATCCGACGTTCAGGCGCGTGGCACGGAGGCCGCGGCCCGCTTGGGGAGGCGGCGTGACCGACATCGAGGACCTGTCGACGCGGCTGTCCGACGCCCTCGCGCAGCTCGAAAGCCTCCGTACGCTCCAGGAGGTCAGCCGGGCGGTCCACGCCAGCCTCGACCTGACCGCGACCATGGACGCGGTGGTGCACGGCGTCACCCGGGCGTCCGGTTTCGAGGTCGCGGTGATCAACGTGGTGCAGCCGGACGGCGACTTCCTGGTCGTCTCGGCCGACGGCACCGAGGAGATCCGGCGCTCGCTGCTCGGCACCCGCACGACCCTGGCCATCTGGGACGAACTGTTCGGCAAGGCCGAGCGGTGGGGTTCGCTGTTCTTCATCGGCCACGGCCACGCGATGCCCGACGACATGATCACCTGGACGTCGGGCACGCTCCCGGTCCCCGACTCACCGGAGGGCTGGCACCCCGACGACATGCTCCTGGCGCCACTCACCGCGCCCACCGGCGAACTGGCCGGCGTGCTCAGCGTCGACCTGCCCCTGAACGGCCGCCTGCCCGGCCCCGTGCAGCGCGAGATGCTCGAACTGTTCGCCCAGCACGCCTCGATCGCCGTGCACCACGCCCGCCTGCACCACGAGCTGGCCGAGAGCCGGGCCCGCCTGGCCCACGCGGCCACCCACGACCCCCTGACCGGCCTGGCCAACCGGGCTCTGCTGCGCTCCTTCACCGACGAGCTGGCCGCCTGCCCCGGCAGCCAGATCGGCGTGATGGTGATCGACCTCGACGACTTCAAAGCAGTCAACGACGCGGGCGGTCACGACGCCGGCGACGAGGTCCTGCGCACCGTGGCCGACCGCATGACCCACCTCGTACGCCCCGAGGACCTGCTCGCCCGGGCCGGCGGCGACGAGTTCATAGTCGTACTGACCGGCCCCGAGGTCGGCCCGCTGCTCCGCGACACCGCCGACCGGATCCACCACGCCCTCAGCGAACCGATCGCAACCCGCAGCGGCCCCCGCAAGGTCGGCGCGAGCATAGGCCACGCCCACGCCGAAACCGGAACCGACTTCGCCCAGCTGGCCGCCGCAGCCGACGCCGACATGTACCGCACGAAGCAACGCCACCGCGCCAAGCGCCCGTGGGTGGCCTAGGGGCCTGTCCTGCCGATCACGCGGGGCTGCGCCGCGGCTCGCGGGGTGGCCGGCCGCCCGCCGACGTCGCAACCAGCGCACGCTCGACCGGCGACGGCTCGCAGCCGGGCACGCGCTGGAACGGAAGCCGCGATCTTGCCGACAAGCCGGTGTGAGGTGGCCCGCGTCTCGGGACCACACCGCGGCGCGTGGTTGCTGGCATCATCGACGTGCGCCATCAGTACATGCCGGAGACGACGCGAGCGGGAGGCTGGGAGAGGGCATGCCCCAGGGTTTTCACGGCGAACTGAGTCAGGTCGGCGGCACGCTGGTCACGATGGCCAAGGCCGTCCGCGAGACGATGCGGCAGGCCAGCACCGCCCTGCTCACGACCGACCACACGTCCGCCCAGCTGGTGCTCGAGCGCGGCGCCGAGATCACTGTGTTGTTCCGCCTCGTCGAGGACCGGGTGTACGACCTGGTGGGCAGGCGGCGGCTGAGCCCGGCCGAGCTGCCGGTGACCATGACCGCCGTACGGGTGGCCGCCGACCTGGAACGCATGGGGGAGCTCGCCGTGCACGTCGCCCGGTCCGCCCTGCGCCGGCACCCGGCACCGGCCGTCGCGCCCGAACTGACCACCCTGTTCGCGGCGATGAGCGAGGTGGCCGACCGGCTCGCCGGCAAGGTGGTGGCCGCGCTGGCCGATCAGGACGCGGTGCTCGCGGCGGGCCTCGACCAGGACGACGACGCGATGGACCAGCTGCACCGGCGGCTGTTCGCCGTGATGCTGAGCCCGGACTGGCCGCTGGGCGTGGAGGCCGCGGTGGACGGGGCCCTGCTGGGGCGTTTCTACGAGCGGTACGCCGACCACGCGGTCAACGTGGCCGGTCACGTCGTCGACCTGGCCCGCCCGGCCGGCGAGGCTCGATCACCCAGGTGAACATGCGCAACCGCCGCGGCCCCGGGCCGAGCCGCCGACGTGCGACGATCGGCGTCATGGCACCTGCACGGTCGGAGACCGCCGCCTGGTACGGGCGGTATCTCGCTTGCTGCGACGACCGCCGCTTCGACGAGCCGGCCGGGTCCGGCGACGAGCGGGTGACCGGGCGGGCGATCGTCGTGCCGGAGCTGGCCCGCCACCGGACCGCCGGCGGCAAGATCTACCAGTGCCGGGGCGACCGCTACCCCGTGGTCAGCAAGGCCGTGCGGCCGGCCACCACACCGGCGTCATGACCCTGATCGACCTCGGTGACGCGGGCGCGGCCGTCGAGCCGGCGGCCGCGGCGGTCGATGTGGCCCGGCTGCGCCGGCTGGTGCTGGCCTTCCTGACCGTGGTGGGCCTGGCCGCGATGACCGCGTCCGCGCCGCCGGCGCCGTCGCTGGTGCGGCCGCTGTGGGCGACGACGTTGCGGCCGAGCGACATCGTGGCCGTGGACGGGCGGACCGTGTACCTGAATCGCAGCAGCGCCTCCGGTCCGGCCGAGGTCGTCGCGTACGACCTGCCCACCGGGCGCCTGCGGTGGAGCTCGCCGACCGGTGACGCGTACGGGATCCGGCCCGCCGGCGACGTCGTGCTGGTGGCCACCGGGCCGTCCACGTCCGCGCCGGGGCCTCGCACCGTCGCGCTCGACGCGGAGACCGGCGCGCGGCTCTGGCAGTCCTTCGGCAGCTTCTCGCCGAGCGCGTCCGGTGCGGAGGTGCTGCTGGCCGAGACCGGCCGGTCCGGTGCCGTCGACGGCCTGCGCCTGGTCGGGCGGCGCGACGGTCAGCAGGTGTGGCGACGGTCGATCACCCCGGCCGAGGAGTGGACGACGGTCGTCGAGGGTGGTCGCCCGGCCGCGGTCGTGACGGTGACCGGCACGGGCGACACCACCGTCCACGGCTACGCCGACGGCGCCGTCCGCCATCGGGCGCGCATCCCCTGGAACGGGGTGTACTCCTCGACGTTCTTCCCGGTCGGCGCCCAGCTGGTGGTGGTCCGTACGGCGTCGGCCCAGACCGTCGCCACCGTCTATCGCGCCGCTGACCTGCGCCCGCTGTGGCGATCCGACGAACTGATCGGCTCCGTCACCGGCTGCGGCCCGCTGATCTGCACGGCCGGCGTGCGCGGTGTGGCCGGGCGCGATCCGGCCACCGGCCGCCCGGTCTGGCGGCGCGACGACATGAAGTTCGTGTGGGACCTCGGCCCGGACCGCCTGCTGCTCTCCGCCGCCGCCAACCTGGCCTCGGCCACGACGGTGCTGGTCGACGCGGCCACCGGCCGTACGATCGGCCGGCCGATCGGCGGTCAGGAAGCGTTCGTGGCCGGCCGGGCCGGGTCGCTGACGCTGCTGCGGCCCACCGGACCATCCGGCGACCGCACCGCGGTGAACCGCCTCGACCTGGCCACCGGCCGGCAGACCGTCCTCGGCACGGTCGACCGGCTCACCGAGCAGAGATGCCAGGGCGTCCCCGGCTATCTGCTCTGCCCGCGCGGGGACGTCCTGACCGTCACCGCCGTCGGCTGACGGGTCAGGGGCCATCCACGAGCAGCCACGGGCTGACGCCGAAACGGGCCGTGGTGCCCAGGTCGAGGCCGCCCTCCGGGGCCAGCACGTGCGCGGGCCGGCCGGGGCGGACCGCCATCTGCAGCAGGGGGACGGTGAGGGGTGGCCGGCTCGGGTCGTCGTACTTGGCGCGCCAGACGATGATGGCCGTGGCTCGGGCGCCCGGGGCCAGGGTGAACGGGCTCGGGGCGGCGTCGCGGTGTGGAATGCCGGGGGCTATGGGGCCGACGCCCTCGAGAGCCTCGACGGGGAGGGGGGACCGCCGGGAGTCCAAGGCCCGCACTTCGGGGTAGCCGTCGACCTCGTACGGCGTACGGCCGCAATTGACCAGGGAGATGCCGAGGGCGCGCAGACCCATGGCGGCGTCGACCGTCTCCGTGCGCAGGTAACTGCCGTCGGAGGCGCACAGGGATGCGGGAGCCCCGGCGGACGGCATCGCGCTCGGTGCCGGCGCCGCCGGTGGGGCGGTGGTCCACGGGCGGTCCGCTGTGCAACCGGAGAGCGCTGTGCAGCCGGAGAGCACGGTGGCCAGCCCGGCGGCGAGGAGGCGGAGGCGGGCGGTCATGCCGACGGACCCTAACCAATGGGCGCTGCGGGCGGGGGTCGCAGGGGCCTAAGGTGGCCGGCGGGCCCGGACGGCGGGGCCGGGAGCCCAGGGAGCGGGAGACAGCATGAACACGTGGGCCTTCATCCTGGTGGTGGCGCTGGGGGCGATGTCGCCCGGTCCGGACTTCGCCGTGGTCGTACGGCACTCGGTGGTGTCCGGGCGCGGGCACGGGATGGCCACGGCGGCCGGGATCGCGGCGGGCGTGTTCGTGTGGGCGGCCGCGGCCGCCTCGGGGGTGGCGGCGCTGATCGCGTGGGCGCCGGGCGCGCTGACGGCGTTGAAGCTGGTGGGGGCGGGCTATCTGCTCTACCTGGGGGTGCGTTCGCTGCGCTCGGGTGGGCAGGCCGCGGCGGTCGAACCGGGGGCGCGCAAGTCCAAGCGGGCCGCGTTCCGGGACGGGCTGCTCTGCAACGTGCTCAACCCCAAGGCGGCCGTGTTCTTCGTGGCTTTGCTGCCGCAGTTCCTGCCGGCCGAGCCCGGCATCGCCGACACGGTGGTGCTCTCGGGACTGGCCGTGGCGGTCACGATCGTCTGGTTCACCAGTGTGGCCGCACTCGTCTCGGCGCTGCGCCGGCTGCTGGACCGCGCCCCGGTGCGCCGCGCGATCGACCGCGTGACCGGCGTGGTGCTGATCGGCCTGGGCGTGCGGCTGGCGGTGACGAGCGCCCGCTAGCCGGCGCGCGACAACGGACCAGGCCCGTGGATCGGGCACGAGTTCGCCGGCCGCCGATTGCGCAGGCGCGGGTCGTGAGGGGTGTGGGCGGCAGCACTACGATCGCGGGGTGACGACGGTGACCGTGCAGAGCGAAGCGCCTCCGGAGCAGGCCCCGAGGAACGTTCCGGATGTCGTGCGCCGCCGGCTGAGCACGCTCGACGACTGGCTCAACCCGTACTCGTGGCTCGTCACCGGGTTCGTCGTGGTCGTCGCGGCGCTGCTGCGGTTCCCGGGGCTGAGCGACCGCAAGGGTTACATCTTCGACGAGGTGTACTACCCGACCGACGCCTGGGACATGCTGCAGCACGGCGTGGAATGGGACGAGAAGACCAACGGGCCCGCGTACGTCGTCCATCCCCCGCTGGGCAAGTGGCTGATCGCGGCGGGGGAGGCCGTGTTCGGCAACAACGAGCTCGGCTGGCGGGTCCCGGTCGCGGTGGCGGGCACCCTGATGATCCTCATCCTCGTACGGGTGGCTTATCGGCTGTTCCGCTCGGTGCTGCTGGCCGGGGCGGCCGGGCTGCTCATGGCGTTGGACGGCTTCCAGCTCGTGCTGTCGCGAACCTCGCTGCTCGACATCTTCCTCGGCCTGTTCGTCCTGGCCTCGTTCGCCGCGCTGGTGCTCGACCGGGACCACTACCGGCGGCGGCTGCTGCGCGCGCTCGAAGGCGGTTACGACCCGGCGATGGAGTTCCGCGCGCCCCGGATCGTGCCGTGGTGGCTGCTCGTCTCCGGCGTGCTGTTCGGGCTGGCGCTCGGGGTGAAGTGGAGTGCCCTGTTCTTCCTGCCGTTCTTCGGCGGCCTGGTGCTGATGTGGCGCTGGCAGGCCCGCTGCTCGGCGGGTCTGCGCCGGCCGATCGTGACCGGGCTCGGCCAGGACCTCGCCTGGGGCGTGACCGGCGTGGCCCTGACGGTCGTGTGCTATCTGGCCACGTGGACCGGCTGGTTCGTCACCGACTCGGGTTATCTCCGCCACCACCGCGAGGTCAGCGGTCTCAGTGAGCCACCGATCCTGGGCGCGCTGCTCAACCTGTGGCACTACCACCAGGTGGCGTACGGGTTCCACAGCGGCCTGACCAAGCCGCACCCGTACCAGTCCTGGCCGTGGCAGTGGCTGCTGCTCGGCCGGCCGGTGGCGTTCGACTGGAACACCCCCACCGGCTGCGGGGCGCCCAGCTGCGCACGCGAGATCCTGCTGCTGGGCACGCCGCTGCTGTGGTGGTCGTTCCTGCCCGCCCTGGCCGGCCTGATCTTCTTCGGTCTGGCCCGGCGCGACTGGCGGGCGTGGGCGATCTTCGTCCCGGCCTTCGCGGGCCTGGCGCCGTGGTTCTACTACGCGGTCAAGGACAGCCGGACGATGTTCTCGTTCTACGTGCTGCCCGCGCTGCCGTTCCTGATCCTGGCCGTCGTCTACGTGCTCGGCGCGATCATGACACCGCCCGGGGGGATGACGACCGGCCCGGCCCGGACCGATCGCCAGCTGGTCGGCACTGTGGTCGCCGGGGCCTACATCATCCTGGTGGCGCTGTGTTTCGCCTACTTCTTCCCGATTTTCACCAACGAGACCATCCCGTACGAGGATTGGTCCGCCCGCATGTGGCTGGGCAGCAGGTGGATCTGAGGAGCGCCCCGGTCACGGCCGCGCCCGCCAACCGGCCGCCCCCTCGTTGCCCGGAGCGCTCCACAGTGGCCATTGTCGGCCTGTGACGCGGCCGTGTCCGCAGCATGCAGCGCACTGCCCTGTGCAATTGGCGCACGCATGACACGCTGAGGTCATGCGCACGCTGTTCGACAGCGCCACCCTGCCCGCGCCGGACCGCCTGCAGGCGTGGGAGAGCGCGACCTCGACGTCGTTGATCCCCACCGAGATCGGCAGTGTGGACCCGCTGGCCTTCACGGCCCGGCTGGGCGCCGTCGCGCTGGGCGAGGTGCAGGTCACGGCGATGTCGTACACGTCGCTGACCTCGCGGCGGTCCCCGCGCACGATCCGGATCTCCGATCCCGAGTTCTACCAGATCGCCCTGATCCAGGCCGGTCCGCAGTGCATCGACCAGGAGGGCGTCCGGGCGGTCCTGGGCGGCGGTGAGTTCGTGCTCTACGACAGTTCCCGGCCGTTCGAGGCCCGTACGGGCGACGGCGTCTCGAAATCGGTGATCCTGCAGTTCCCGCGCCGGCTGCTGCCCCTGGCCCCGGCGCAGGTGACCAGGCTCTGCGCGACGTCGCTGCCCGGCACGGGCGGCCTGGGCCGGCTGCTGGCCCAGTTCCTGCTGACCGTGCGTGACGACCACGACGACTACACCGAGCGCGACGCGAAACGGCTCGGGCACACCGCCGTCGACCTCACCACCGCGCTGGTCGCCCACCACCTCGAACGCGAGGACCCGCCGCTGCGCTCACCTTCGCACGTGCTCTACCTGCAGATCATCTCGTACGTGGAGACGCGGCTGGACCGGCCCGGCCTCACCCCGGCCGCGGTCGCCGCCGCCCACCGGGTCTCGCTGCGCTACCTGCACCGCATCTTCCAGCAGCACCACCACGCGAGCATCGCCGCCCACATCCGCGCCCGCCGCCTCGAACGGGCCGCCCGTGACCTGATCGACCCGCGTTTCGCCCAGCACACGGTGGCCTCGATCGCCACCCGCTGGGGCTTCGACCGCCCGTCCGACTTCAGCCGCGCGTTCCGCCGCCACACGGGCCAGTCACCCCACGACTACCGGCGCGGGTGAGGCCACGCCGGCTCACCAACGTGAGCGCTTCCACACCCGCGCCGGCTACCGACCCTGATCCTCCAGCCGTGGCCGTGCCCATGGCTGCGCGGCGTGGTGATTTCGCGACGTTGGCCGGGTGGCCATCGCCTGCATTGAACCACGACCGGCCGCACCGGCCTCGACTTCAGGCGCGGTGGTGCGGGCGTGGTCGCGTCCGAACATCGCAAACTGGTGCGGGGAGCGCCTCGGCGTTTGCCCGGGGGCCGTCCGGGCTGTTAGACAGAGCCGGCCAGTCGGCTCGGCTCCAGCAGCGAAGGTGATTGATGCGGCGCAACACGGGTGACACCGGGCGGATCCCGCCGGTCTATCGGGCGGTCATGGCGGCGGCGGGGCCGGTTGTCCGGTGGTGGGGGCGGCTCGAGGTGGAGGGCCTGGACGTCTTCCCGGCGCACGGGGCGACGATCGTGGCGGCCAACCATGACAGCTCGTGGGATCCCGTGGTCATCGCGTACGCGGCCCGCCGGCGCCGGCAGATCCAGGCGCTGGCCAAGGCGTCGCTGTGGAAGCATCCGGTGCTGCGTCGCGTCCTCGACGGGATGGGGCAGATCCCCGTACGGCGGGGGCAGGCCGACACGGACGCGTTGGAGGCCGCGATCCGGTGTCTCGCCGACGGGGGCTGCCTCGGCATCTTCCCCGAGGGCACGCGCTCGCAGGGCCGGCAGTTGCGCGCCCGGAGCGGGGCCGGGCGGCTCGCGCAGGCCGTGCCGCAGGCCCGCATCGTCTGCGCGGCGGTCTCGGGGACCGTGGACATCGCCCGTTTCCCGCGACGGCCACGGCTGAAGGTGACGTTCTTCGAGCCCCGCCCGGCCTCGACGGCGGAAACCGCTCAGGAACTGTCCACGAGGCTGACGGCGGAACTGCGCGCTGTGGCGCCGGTTGCTGCGCCGGGCGGCCGCGCCTGAAGGTGGCACGGCCGCCCGGGACGCTGCGGTCAGGAGCGCCAGGTGTCGTTCACGGTGAGGGTGCAGGCGGAGCCGGTGCTCAGGGTGCGGTTGGTGCCGGACTCCCAGGTCGTGGTGGAGCCGTTCTTCTTGACGTACTTGTATTCGACCACCGTGTTGGCGGGCAGGTTGACCGTGCCCCGCCAGACCGGGTAGGTGGCCGACGACAGGGCCACGCCGGCGGCGGTGTTCCAGTTCAACAGTTCGGCGCGGTTGCCCAGGACGTAGACGTTCTCGCCCCACACGGTGGTGGCGTTGGCGGCGAAGGTGACCGCCACGGTGGTGCAGCCGGTCGGGGGCGGGGTGGTGCCGCCGCCGGTGGTGCGGGCGTTGATGTGCAGCGCGATCATGCTGCTGCCGGGCACGTTCGCGGTGAACTGGCCCGAGGAGTTGACGGTGTACGTCGTACCGGAGCAGGTGTTGTTGCTGTAGTCACCGTTGGCGACGTCGCAGTAGGTGCCGGCCGGCAAGGACGTCTGGAAGGTGCGGCTGAACGCGCCGCCGCGGTTGAAGACGGCGTACGCGTTGGCGCCGCGGCCGAACGCGATCTGGTTGCCGCCGTTGGACCACCAGTTGGTCAGGCCCGTGCCGTACGCGGCGTTGTGGAAGCCCACCATGTTGGCGGTGGTGCGCCAGCGGTGCTCGCAGGCCCAGCCCGACGCGCAGTTGACCGCGCTGGTCGTGCCGTTGGACGACGCCGGCGGGCCCGCTTCCGGGTTGCTGAACGTGAAGGACGACATCACGGACGGGGTCCCGTACGGGTAGGCCAGCATGAAGGCCTCGGACAGCGCGTAGGTGGTGCCGTCCTTGTAGGTCAGCTTGGCCCGCCCGTTGCGCTGGGTGTCGTGGTTGTCGATGAACGCCACGGCGTCGCCGCCGGCCACCAGCATCTGCGAGGGCAGGTTCTGCAGCCCGGACAGGTTGCCGTCACGGAACGCGTTGCCGACCACATCGCCGTACCGGAACTCGGTCACGTCCCCGATGCCCGTGTACTCCGACGGTGACGGCTCACCCGCGCCGCCCTCGATCGTCTCCTGGAAGATGTACGGGGTGCCGTTGAGCCGCGAGTAGATGTTCTGCAGGTCGGCCACCGGCACGTGCTTGGCCGCGTCGACCCGGAACCCGTCCACACCCAGCGAGATCAGGTCGTTCAGATAGGCGACGAGCTTTCCCCGTACGTACTCCGCCTCCGTCTTGAGGTCCGACAGGTCGACCAGTTCGCAGTTCTGGACCTCCCAGCGGTCCCCGTAGTTGGCGATGTCGTCGTTGCCGTTACGGCCGCAGTGGTGGAAGTCGTCGTTACCGAACGGCACGGCCGGGTAGGAGTAGTGACTGTACGTGGAGCCCGCCGAGCCGGTGCCGGTGGACGCGCCGCCCGCCATGTGGTTGACCACCGCGTCGACGTAGATCTTCACACCGGCCGCGTGGCACGTGCTGACCATGGTCGCGAACGCGGCCCGGTCGCCGCGCCGGGTCTGCAGTTTGTAGCTGACCGGCTGGTAGTCCTGCCACCACGGGTAGCCCGCGCCCGGCAGCACCACGTGCTCCTGCGGCGGCGACACCTGCACGCCGCCGAAACCCTTGGGGCCGAGCACGTTCGTGCACTCCGAGGCGATCGACGCCCACGGCCACTCGAAGAGGTGGACGATGACGTCGCGCGGACCGGGGTTCGCGTCGGCCTTGGCGTCGGCCTGGTGGGGACGGCCGACCACGACGACCGCGACGAGGGCGGCCATCAGGGTCACTATCAGCGGGGCGAACCGTTTCATCATCATTGATGCTCCTTACTTGAGGTACGGGCCGTCGGACCCGACCTTGCCGGGGGCGGAACTGCCGAGGACGTACGCGCGGAGGTTGCCTTTGCCGTTGACGGAGGCGGTCAGGGTGCCGTTGCTGACGGTCTTGACGTCGCCGGTCACGGCATCGGTGTAGGTGCCGTTGGGGATGCCGGTGAAGGTGGCACTGCCCGAGACGGTGACAAGCACGAAGCTGTCGGTGCTACCACTGGTGTAGCGGCGTTTGAAGGCGATGGTGCCGCTGACACCTTCGGTCGAGTACTGGCCCATCTGCAGGGCCGGCACCGCGCGGCGGATCTGGTTGAGGCGTTGCACGTGCTTGACCAGCGGCTTGGCCAGGGTGGTGGCGACCGCCCCGCCGGCGCTGGTGACGACGCCGTAGTCGCCGGCGGTGACGGAGCCCGCCACGTGGTCGCCGTAGTAGGCGCGGCCGGTCGTGGCCAGGGGGCAGGTCGGGCCGCAGTCGATGCGTTTCCCGGCCTGGAATTCGATCTCCGAGCCGTAATAGAGCGTGGGGATGCCGCGGAACGTCCACATCAGTGCCATGTTCTCGGCCCAGGCGTCGGTGCCGCCGTCATACCGTACGGAGGACTTGTTGGGACCGTAGTCGTGCGAGTCGACGTAGACCGCGTTGTAGGTCGCGTCGTTGACCGTGTCGTCGGAGTCCTTGCCGTTGTGGAACGCGTTCGAGGCCTCCCCGAAGTTGATGTGCATGCGCATGTCGATGATGTTCATGCCGCTGAACCGGCTGCGGTCGGGCGCGTGATAGGTGTTGCCGTTCAGGAACGCGTTGGCCGACGTCGGCTGGTTGGCCGTGCCCTGGCCGTTCTCGTAGTCGTACTGCTCCCATGCGGCCTGCGTGTCGTCCGCGCTGTAGTCCTTGCGCTCTTTCCACGTGAAGAACTGGGCCGAATGGTTGACCGAGCCGCGGTTCCACTTGTCGTGCACGAAGGCCGCGACCTCGCCGAAGACGTAGAAGTCGCCGGCCTTGGCGGCGCCGTACTTCTGGGTCAGTTTCTGCTGGATGGCGGGCAGGAAACGGCGGTTCCAGGTGACCCGCGGAATGTGCACGGCGGTGTCGATGCGGAAACCGTCGACGCCCATCTCGATGTACCGGTTGTAGACGTCGATCAGGTACTGCTGCACGGTGGCGTTCTCGGTGTTGAAGTCGGCCAGGTCGTCGGCGAGCCAGCAGGACCGTGAGTCCTCGCCTTCCCAGTTGCCGATCCAGCACTGGTGATAGAGGCTCGCCGGGAACATGCCGCTGGTGGGCGACGGCCATTGGCAGTTGTGCAGCGGGTAGCCCTCGGGGCTCTTCTGCCCGGTCGGCGTGCCCCAGTTGCGACAGGTGTTGCCGGCCGGTTCCTCGGTGCTCCACAGATCCCCGTTGTACGGGCGGCCCGCGCTGTTCTCGTCGAGCGGGTCGTACGTCTTGCCCGCGGTTTTCGCGCTGTACAGCCAGTCCCACTGGCCGTCCCGCGCGCCCCACACCTTCGGGACGTACAGGCCGTCGGCGCCCCATCGGGAACTGTGGTTGTAGACGACGTCCTGATAGATCTTGATGCCCTTGGCGTGGGCCTTGTCGATCAGATCCTGATAGGTGGCGCCGGGTGACTCGAGGCGGGTGTCGACGCGGTGGAAGTCCCAGCCGTGGTAGCCGTGGAAGTCGTAGTCGGAGCGGTTGAGCACGACCGGGGTGATCCACAGGGCCGAGAAGCCGAGGCCCTTGACGTAGTCCAGCTTGTCGATCAGGCCCTTGAAGTCGCCGCGGAACATCGGGTCGTTGTTCGCCTGGTTGCCGGAGGTCGCGTGCTGGCTGCCGCCGCGGTTGTTGGACGCGTCGCCGTCGGCGAACCGGGCCGTCATGACGAAGTAGATACTCTCCTTGCGGGGGTCGCCGCCCAGCATCTCGCCGCTGGTCGTCTGCGGCGGCTGCGTGGGCGTCGCAGTGGGGGCGGGGGTCGGTTGTGTGTTCGTGCACGGATCGACGGAGGAAACGACGCCCGCGTTGACGACCACGGTTCCGGCGCCGGTGCGATAGTTGCGGCCCGCGTTGTTGTCCCAGGTGCCGGCGCCGTTGGTGAACGTGATCTGCAAGCCGGCGGTCGCGCCGACCTCCTTCTTGCGCCAGCCGGTGCAGGCTGCATCCATGGCGACGCCGGGCACCGGGGTCCAGGCGCCGTCGTCCGCGGCGTAGTGGATGTTGACGGTGGCCCAGGCCGCGGGCGGCTTGTAGTAGACGACGGTGGTCGTGGCCGCGGCGGCGGGGACCACCGGAGCCAGGAGCAGCAGGGCGGCCGGGGCGGCCCATCGGAGTGGGGGCACAGGTTCTCCAACGTGTTTCAACGACAGGTATCGCTGCATGGGGAGCCGGGGCACCTCCACTACCAGGGACGGAACCGGTAGCAAGGACGTAATCCCGCGTTCACATTGGAACGGACCATAGCAAGCGCTTGCAGTGGTTGGAAGTGCTTGCAGATACTTGCCGCCATAAATCTCTGCCAGGATGCTTCCCATGGCGTACATCGATCTGGGCGTGGACGAGACCCGCGAGCCGGGCATCCGAGGGCTGCTGCGCTACCGCCCGTCAACCGGCAAACCCCTGAGCGACCTGGCCGAGGCACTGCTACGCGGCGACAGCCCGCTGACCCGCGGCGAGCGCGAGTACATCGCCGCGTACGTGTCGAGCCTGAACGACTGCGCCTACTGCACGGGCTCGCACGGCGCGGTCGCGGCCGCCGAGGGCATGCCGGCCGACGCGCCGGTCACCGACAAGCTCCGGTCTCTGCTAGCTGTCGCTTCGGCGACAGCCTCCGGCGGTCACGCGGTCACGCCGGCGCTGATCGCGGACGCCCGCTCGACCGGCGCCACGGACCTCGAAATCCACGACACCGTCCTGATCGCCGCGGCCTTCAGCATGTTCAACCGCTACGTCGACGGCCTGGGCACCACCGCACCGGACAACCCCCGGGCCTACGAGCTGGGCGCCGCACACATCGTCAAGCGCGGCTACCTGCCGCCGTCCTGACCGGTCCGGCCGACTGCCGGATCCGCCTCGATCGCCGATGAGGTCGATCCTCGACGGGCCGTCCCGTTCCGCGCTCTCGCTGCCCGAACGTAACGAACCTGATCGATTCCGATGTCCCGGCGGATGTCGCCTTGCTCGAGGAACGCGTTGGACCGGGTCACGAGGATGCGGCGGTCCGTGACAGCGAGCAGCGTCTTGCCCGCCTTCTGGCTCGCCGGCTCGTGACTCAGGCGCGCAGGCCACGTCCGGCGCCTCGAGCGGTGGCGTCGCGAGGCGAAGAGCCTCGGCGAGGGGTTCCCGTGCCTCCGGAAGGCGGGCGGAGGTCTGGCGGGCCGCGTTCGAGTCGCGTCGCAACCCCGGCAGGGGCAGGCCCTCGCGTCCGGGGAACTCGCGATGATGCGCAGCTCTCGCCGCAGCGCGGTCAGGGCGGTAGCCGGCGGTGGCCTCATCCGCGGCGCTGGGCAAACGCGCCGGTCAGTAGTCGGGGTCGGCGGCTTCCTCGCGGGCCCAGGCCCGCAGCTCGGCGAAGCGGTCGGTGCCGCGCCACAGCAGCGGGAGCCGGACGAAGTCGTCGCCGATGGCGTCGTACAGGTTGCAAGCCTGCTTGAAGTACCGGCCGAAGGTGAGCGTGTAGGCGAACGAGTTCCAGAGGTTGGGCGTCAGGATCGTCGTCTCGTGGTCGTCGTGCCAGACGGACTGGTAGGCCGCCTCGAGGATCTCCGCCGAGACTTCGTCGCGTTTGAGGTAGGCGTCGCCGCCGTGGCCGTCGACCCAGCGGGCGTCCAGGTGGGCCATCGAGATCAGGTGCGGCACGTGCGTGCCGGGGCAGGCGGCGGTCCGCTGCCGGGCGAACCGGAAGACGCCCTCCCAGGTGCCGCCCCACTTGGGCAGCAGGCCCTCGTGCATCGCCTTGTGCCCGAAATAGTGGCTGGGATCGAGCTCGATGAGCCGGTGGAACCGCCGCCACTCCTCCTCGGCGGGCAACTGGCGGGCCCGGCCCAGGACGATCTTGTAGTGCCAGGCCTCGGCGAGGTACGGGTCGCGGTCCAGGGCCTCGTCGAGCGAGTCCTCGGCCAGGGCCAGCCGCTGAAAGAACACCGGCCAGGCCTCCCGGCTCACCGTGTCGGCGGTGCCGTCGCCGCGGACGTCCCAGGCCCAGGCGATCGCCCGCACCCCGCGGACGAGCCGGGGCAGCGGGTCGTCCGGGTCCTGGCGGATCACCTCGGGGATCCACTGCTCGACGCCGTCGACCCCCATGGCGGTCTGCACGTAATACATGAACTCGTCCTTGCCCGCCCCGGCCAGGATCTTCCGGGCGATGCCCCACTCCCGGGCCAGCAGGGCCTCGTTCAGGCTCTCGGCGTCGTCGTCGTAGAACTCCGGGAACTCGATGTCGGCGCCGGGGGCGGGGCGCTTCTTCTTGAAGAACGGCACAGCGGGGGAGCGTAGGGCATCCCGCAGGCCAACGGATCATGAGAACGGTCAGTCGCAGGCGATGCCGTTGTTGTCGGTGTCGAGGCGGTGACGGTCGTTTCCCCGTACGGTCAGCGCCTCGAAGCCTTGGGCGGCCAGCCAGGCGCACTTGTCGGTGACCGCGGACGGGAAGGTCCACGGGACGCACTGGGTGCGGGTGCCGTAGCCGTGGTCGCAGCCGTCGACGTTGGCCGGCACCTTGACGGGTGCGGTCGGCGACGGCTTGGGCGGCAACGGTTTGACGCCGGGCTGGGCGGCGAAGGTCTGCACGAACGGCGCCGGGGCGGCGGGGGCGACGACCGTACGGGTCGAGGTCGGAGAGGCCGGGGGAACGGCCACGGGGTCCCCGCCGGCCGGGCGGGCCGAGGCGGGCGGGGGCGCGGGGCGAGTGGGTGGCACGGCGGTGGCGGGGACGCCGGGCGAGGGGATCGCGGCGGCGGGGCCGGGACCGGCCGAACCGGCCGGCCCCGGGCGTAGCGCCGGCAAAGACATGACGGCGGCCGCCGCCGCGAGAAGGACCAGCGCGGTGACAACGACGGCGCGATGGCCGGCCACCGCGGCGACGATGCGGGCGGTCATCCGACTTTCACCCACTTCGCGACGGAGGGGACGCCGTTGGCGCCGACCACGAAGAGCATGTACCAGCCGGGCGGGGCCAGGTTGGGGTTGCTCGTCAGGTTGAGGTCGATCGTGCTGCCGGTGACGGTCATCGGCAGGTCGACGAAGCGCTGGTTCGGGTCGCTGGAGTGGGTGACCGCGGCCGGGCGGATCAGTTCCGCCCTCACGATCGGGCCGTCCACCGTGATGGTGTTGGAGCTCCCGTACGCCCAGGTGTTGTCGGGCATCGTGAGGATCTGCGGCCGGGCCCCCTTGAACAGGTACGGCGGTGAGTAAACCGACACCCGCATGTCGAACGTGCCGTCGCCGGGGTTGTTGCCGACCGCCATCACGCGCCCGTCGGGCAGCAGGAACGCCGACGAGTGGTAGCCGCGCGGCACCGGGTCGGTCGCCATGCCCGCCGCGAACGTGTTGGTGACCGGGTCGAACAGGGACGCCTCGTACACCGGGTCGGCCCGGTTGTGCAGCGCCCCGCCGGTCTCGAACACCTTGCCGTCGGGCAGCAGCACCGCCGAGACGTACATCTTGCCCTGGCTCGGGGTCTGCCCGGTGCCGGTCGGCAGCAGCGGGCCGGCCGTGTAGACGGGCGCCGCCTGCTTGAGGTCGATCAGGTCGGTCAGCCGGTTGGCGTCCGGGTTGGTGTCGATGTTGCCGCCGCCCAGAGTGAGCACTCGCTGGTCCTGGGCGGGTGGCAGCAGAACGCTCATCGACTGGTCCCGCTCGTCCTTGTTCTGCAGACCCGGTACGGGCGTGATCGTGTTCGCGTCGTAGTTGTAGATCGACGCGCCGGTGCCGGGCAGGCCGTTGCCGAAGACGTGGCTGCCCGTGTAGAAGAGCCGCCCGTCCTGCATGAGGATCATCGACGGGTACAGCCCCCAGAAGCTCCACGTCTGGTTGGCCTCGTTGAGCCCCAGCCAGCGTTGCTCCCCGGCGTCGAAGTACTGCGTGGCCACCATGCCCGACGAGTTCTCGTTCAGCCCGCCCAGCGAGATCACGTCGCCGTTGCCCAGCACCGTGGCCGACGGATACCACGAGCCCGCGGTCATGTCGTTGACGCGCGAGTAGCTGTTGGTGGCCGGGTCGAAGATGAACGAGTCGGGCAGCCCCTTGTAGCCGACAGTCCCGTCGGCCGAGGGGTAGTCCTTGTTGCCGCCCATCACCAGCACCCGCCCGTCGGCCAGCTGGACGTGCCCGGCGCAGAACAGGTCGGCCGGCGTCGGCACGCTGGTGAACGTGCCGGTCGACGGCCGGTAGACGGCGGTCTTGAACGTGCCGGCCGCGAAGTCGTCGAGGTTGTTGCCCGACCCGGCCACCAGCAGCACGTCCCCGTTGTGCAGGACGACGGCGTGAATGGCCCGTACGGGGGTGTCGAACGGCATTACCTGCCAGGCCCCCTTCGTGCAGGCCGCCCCGGCCGTGCAGGCGGTCGTGCCGGGGGCGGGCTGGGTCACGTCCTCCATCCGGTAGTCGTCGGTGCGCAGCGTGCCCGCGCCGTAGACGGTGACGCCCCAGACGATCTGGTCGGTGCCGGGCGGGACCACGGGGGTGCGTACGGTCTGCTGCTGGTAGGCCGCGGTGACGGGCAGCGTGGCCAGGTCGGTCCAGTAGACCCAGCCCTGCGCGACGTCGTGCCGGAAGACCGTCATGACCGTGTTGGGCGTGGTGGTCGTGTACCAGACGCTGAGGTCGTACTGGTGGCCCGGCGTGACGTTGGGCGCGCAGGACGGGTTCTCGAGCATCATCGCCTTGCGGTCGCCCGGAGCCGTCCGGGCCAGCGTGATCTGCATGGCCTTGGTGCCGGTGTGGGCCTGAGCGGTCACGTCGAACGTGTACGGCGAGTCACCCCAGCCGGACCGTTCCCAGCAGACCGGGAAGCCGTCGGGGGCCAGCGCCTCCAGGCCGCCGTTGGCCACGAGATTGGCGCCCGCCGAGGCCGGCATCGCGGAGGCCAGGGTCAGCAGAAGTGAGAGAACGGTGACGACGCCGATGTCGCGACGGTTGCGGCGGCTGAGCCAGGGGCGGGGAGTCATGGGCGCCGCGCCCGGTAGATGACCCCGTCCAGGATCAGGAAGCGGACCACGAACGAGACCAGCAGTGTGATCAGGTTGGCGATCAGCACCCCGACGTGCAGCCCGGAGACCAGCAGGGCCAGCAGCGGCAGCCGCAGCAGCAGGTCGGCGTGGCCGAGCACGAAGAACCGGGTGATCCGCCCGGTGAAGCGGCGATGCTGCCGCCGGTCACGGTAGAGCAGCGTGTCGGTCAGCGCGAAGTTCCATCCGACGGCGACCAGGTTGGCGATGATCGCGGCCGGCAGGTAGTGCACGTTCGCCACCTCGTGCAGGAACCACAGGGTGCCCTGGTTGGGCAGCAGGCCCGACACGCCGATCAGCGCGAACACGAGCATCCGGGCCCGCTTCGCCCCGAACCGCAGGATCGCCAGATGCTTGAGGAACCGTACGCCCTCGGCCAGGCTCGACTTGCTCTCGCCCGCGTGGCGCGGCTGGAACGCGTACGGGACCTCGACGATGCGGCCGGGCCGGTTGCGCACGATCAGCTCGAGCAGGATCTTGTAGCCCAGCGGCCGCAGTTCCTCCGTCTCCAGCGAGCTCGCCCGGATCGCGAACAGCCCGCTCATCGGGTCGCTGACCTGGATCAGGTTGTTCCGGAAGATCACCTTGGTGACCAGCGTGGAGCCGCCCGAGACGAGCCGCCGGTAGCCGCCGTCGAGCCCGGCCCGGCTGCTGCCGCCGCCCGCGTAGCGGCTGCCCACCACCAGGTCGGCCCCGTCGCGCCGCCCGGCCGCGACCAGCGCCGGCACGACCTCGGGCGGGTGCTGCAGGTCGGCGTCCATCACGACGATCCACTCGCCGCGGGCCGCGCGCAGACCCTCGACCACCGCGCCGCCGAGCCCGCCGGTCGCGTGCTCGCGGTGCACGACGGTGACCGGGATCGGGCAGTCGGCAGCGGCGGCGCGGATCACGTCGGGGGTGTCGTCGGTGCTGTCGTCCACGAAGACGACCTCGGTGCCGTCGTGGGGCAGCGCTGCCGCCAGTCGTTCGAGCAGCGTGCCGATGTTGTCGCGCTCGTTGTAGGTGGGCACGACGATCGTCTGCTTGAGCGCCGTGGCCACCGGCAGCTCGCCGATCGTCCCGCGCAGCGCCGCCCGCACCGACGCAGGGGCCGGAATCGCGGTCGGAGAGGCGACGGGGGTCGAGGAGGTCGAGGAAGAGTCGGCGGTGATGGTCATGAGGGCTCCTTGTCGACCTTGCGGATCTCGATGACGCCGTCGGCCGAGCCGAACGACTCGATCACGGTGCTGTTCCTGAGCAGGGCGGTGACGGTCGGCAGGGTGCCCGGGTCCTGGCGCAGGGCGGGCGACGAGACGATGTAGTCGACGTCGCGCCAGCCGCCGGGCAGCCGGGCCGCGACCTCGGAGTCCAGGTCGAGCTTGTAGAACCAGAGCACCCGGTCCTCGGGGTAGCCGGCGTTGACGCAGTCGAGCCACAGCACGTCGTCGACGACCACGGTCGACGGCGGCTGGGCCCGCAGGTACTGCGCAGCTTGCACGTACGCGGCGTTGTCGTTCGCGGTCAGCGCCCGGCGGTCACCGACGTACCACCTCGGCGCGACGACCACCGCGGCGAGCACGACGGCAAGGGCGATCGCCGACCACTTCCACCCATGCTGAAGCCGGGAGAGCGTATGAAAGAGCACCCCGGCGATCGCGAGCGCGAAGAACGGCAGCACCTGCACCACGTACATGGCCGGCAGGTAGCCGCCGGGCCGCAACGCCACCAGGATCAGGATCGCCCCGGCCACGGTGACCGGCCGCAGCCGCCGCAGGACCAGGCCCGCGATCGTGGCCACCGCACCGGCGATCAGCAGCACGCTGTCGTAGTACATCCACGAGTGCAGCAGCGAGTTCGCGCCCGAGCCGGCCTCGAAGACGCTGCCCGACCCGGACCGCGAGCCCAGCTGGAACTGGATCGCGCCGAACAGCGACACGTGCCCCGCACCGGGGAACAGTTCGCCGCGCAGCAGCGCGTACAGCGGATAGAAGCAGCCGACCAGCACGAGCCCGCTCGCGAACGCGCCGAAGGCCCACGTCCGGGTCGTGCTGCGAGCGGTGTTCTGCCACAGCGCGACCAGCACGGCGGGCAGGATGACCAGGATCGTCTCCTTGGACAGCACCCCGACCGCGGCGGCGGCCCCGGCCGCGGCGTAGTGCCACAGGTGTCTGCTGGGGGAGAGCGCGAGGGCCAGCGCGGCCAGGATCCACACGACCGCGAAGCTGTCCAGATAGATCTGCCGGCCCATCGTCAGAAAGAGCGGCGAGAGCCCGTACGTGAGCAGGCCGAGCGCGGCCGCCCAGCGCGGGAAGCCGACGCGTCGCCCGATCACGTAGACGAGCAGCAGCCCGGCCGCCTGCAGGGGCAGCATGGCGATCCGGCCCGCGGCCACGGCGAGCAGGCTCGGCGCGATCAGGCCGGGCAGCCACGCGCCGGCGGCGAGCTGGATCCAGGCCAGCGGCGGGTGGTCGTACCAGTAGGTGTAGTGGGCCAGGCCCTTGCCGTTCTGCACGGCCCAGGCCTGCGCGAGGTACGTGCCCTCGTCGTCGCTGGCGGCCGGGAAGCCGGTGATGTTCCAGGCCAGCAGGGCCAGCACGGCCGTCGTGAGGCCGACCGCGAGGTAGAAATCGGTGCGGTCCTTGGGTTTCTCCTCGCGCTGCACCGGTGGCAGCGGCTTGACCAGCTCCAGGACGGTCATGCCGCGGCCTCCTTGACGGACGCAGGGAGGTGCGCGCCCACGTGGGCGGTCAGTTCCCAGTTGCGGCGGCCGGTGTACTCCCGCCAGACCGCGCGCAGCGCCGCCGCCGACAGCACCAGGGCGTACGGGAAGGCTCCGAGAACCAGCTTGGCGTAGTGGTGCCAGCGGATGCGCAGCTCGTACTCGCGGCCGAAGTCGTGCAGGCCGACGACCTGGAACATCAGCGTGGCCGCCATCGGCAGCACCGGCAGGAACGTGAACAGCGCGACCAGCACGGGCAGCCGGGCCCAGATCGCGATCGCGACGCCGACCGGGATGACCACACCCGAGAACGCCTGCAGGAACGGGCTGGTCAGTGTGTACCGCGCGAGCATGCGGGAGCGCCAGGTGGGCAGCCGCCGCCATTCGCCCTTGCGCAGCACCTGCAGGAAGCCCTGGTGCCAGCGGGTGCGCTGCTTGAGCAGGGCGCCCACCGAATGCGGGGTCTCCTCGCGGGTGACGATCGTCGAGTCGTACGCGACGACGACCTTCTTGCCCCGGCTGGACAGGCGCACGCCCAGGTCGCAGTCCTCGGCCAGGCACGTGCCGTCCCAGCCGTTGGCCTCGCGCAGCACGTCGGAGCGGACGAACACGGTGTTGCCGCCGAGCGGGATGAAGCCCTTCTTGGCGTGCAGGTGCAGCCGGCTGCGGAACCAGAAGAAGTACTCCAGGCAGTTGTGCAGGCTGTACCAGCTGGAATGGAAGTTGATCAGCTGAACGCCGCCCTGCACGACGTCGGCCCCGGTGGCCCGGAACGCGTGGTCGACGTGCTCGAGCAGCAGCGGATGCACCTGGTCCTCGGCGTCGAAGACCCCGACCACGTCCCCGCGTACGTAGGGGAGGGCCGTGTTGAGGGCGCGTGGCTTGTTCTTCTGCTCGTTGTGATCGGTCACGACCAGGATCCGCCCCGGCGCGGTGCCCGCCACGCGGTGCGCGGCCTCGGTCGTCTCGGGGTCGTCGTGCCCGACGATGATGATGATCTCGAAGGCCTCGTGAGTGGATCGCAGCAGCCGCCCGACCGTGTGCTCGAGCACGGCTTTCTCGTGGCGCGCGGGCAGCAGCAGGGAGAAGGTCAGGTGCTGTTCCCCGTCGGGCGGGGCGAACCGCGTGCCGGCCAGGGTCTCCGGCGTGCGCCAGGCGTGCATGGTCCACCACAGCGTGACCGCGGCGAATGCGGCCAGCACCAGGGATACGAGAATCATGATTACGGCAGCCAATGTCATGGCCTCTTCCCGAGGTCTCCGGCGGGCCCTACTCCCGCCCCACGGAAAGACCCTAACCGGGTTCGACTCGTACGTATCAAGTGGACTGTCGGGGGTTTTACAGCGCGCCGGAAAGGGTTAGCCGTTCAGAAACAAAGGCGCAATGCCGATTCGGGCATGTCCGGTCCTTCCCGGCTCATCGGTCGCCGGCAAGCCGTACCGCACAAGGGATCGAGGCGCAACGGGCCGATCCGCCGAACCATTGAGTCCGGCGTGTTACCGACCTGCTCCATAATGGAGAATCGAAATGGTCGGACCATTGGCCGCGGCCGGAGAAAAGTATTGCAGCTCACCGACCGCGGCCAATACCCGGTAAACAAATCGTATTACGAGGCGACCAGTCTCAACGCGAAGCGACGATATCCGAGCCGTTCGAAGGTTGCCACCATAGGCGTGTTCGTGCTGTCGGTGTCGGCCCGGATCACCGTCGCGCCGTCGGCGGCCAGCATCCACGTGATCTCGGCCAGCAGGTCGGCCGCGTAGCCGTGCCCGCGCTGCTCCGGCACCACGGCCACGTAGCCGACGACCGGCCCGCCCGCGTTGGCCGACGGCAGCGCCACCCCGACCAGGTTCTTGCCGGCGTCGTACGCGAGCCGCCACCGTTCGCGGGGACCGGGCATCATCTTGTAGTCCTCGACATCCGCCAGGGCCTGGGCCCGGGCGCCGTGCCGGGCGACGCCCTCGCGGGTGGCCACGTCGAGGCTGCCCACCGAGACGCGCTCGAAGGCGTCGGCGAACTCCTCGTCCGTGGCGGGCACGTACCGCAGGCGGGCCGGGCGGTCCGGCAGCGGCGACGCGCTCGTCCACTCGTACCGGAAACGCTCGTTGAGGGTGGTCAGCCCGGCCTCGGCCGCGGCCCGCAGGCGCAGCGCGATCTCGGGATCGTCGCGGTGCTCGGGGATCGTGAAGATGTGATACTCCGCCGGCGGCGACACCCGCCGGATCAGCTCGGCCCACATCGGCACGGGATCGCCGGCCGCCGGGCTCGCCCACAGGGCGTCGAGGGCCAGGGGCCGGTCACCGGCGGGGAAGCCCCACCAGACGGCCAGGCCGGCCAGGGTGTCGCCGTCGAAGGCCAGCCACGTCCACTCGTGGCGATAGCTGTGCGCGGCGAGGTGCTCGCGGAAACGGTCGTCGGTCGTCGTGTTGACCGACGGTTCGGACAGGCAGGTCAGGACAAGGCCGAGATCGGACTCGGCCATGGTGCGGAACAACAACGAAGCCTCCATGTGGGCACCGATGAGCGTGACGTGAGCATCTGAACCCTCCTTTCGTTGTCGACTGCCCGGGATGATGCTCGCTCCGCCCGTCCCGCGCATCCCATTTAGCGGCTGTGTAGTGGCCGTGTGGCGCCGGCTCCGAACGTGGGTCCCGAACCGCCGGAACGTCCGGCGAGGACGGAAAGGACACGCCATGAGCGACACCACGAACGACCTGACGGGCAACTGGGACGACGTCCGCAAGGAGCTCGCGGCCATCGTCGGGGGTGAGCCGGGGATGATCTCCGCGGCCTCCACGACGGCCGCCGCGGCCTTCTTCGGTGAACCGGCACCCGGCGAGTCCGCCGCCCTGTTCTCCGGAAGCACTGTCGTCCGCGCCTTCTGGTGGGGCTTCCACGTGCAGTTCAGCCACGAGGACGTGGTGAGCATCCTGGACGCCGCGGACAAGGTCAACGCGACTGTGGCGGCGATCGGCGGCACCGTGCCGAGCCCGGCCGCGCCCTGGATCAAGCTGCTGGCGCCGTTCGTGGCCGCCCTGCACGGGGCGCTGCGCGCGATCGACCGCGGCAACGGCATCTACGTGAGCATGAGCTGGTTCGCGCCGGGCGTGTTCGTCCCGACCTCCGTCTGACCGCCATGACCCCCGTCGTGGTCCCGGCCTGGTGGGACCCCCAGGCCAGGAAAGTCATCTTCGACGACGACACGATCGTCTGCGGCGTCCTCGTCGCCTGCGACACCGGGGTGGCCTTCGCGAGCCCGGCCCGTCTCGAGTTCGAGGCGGGCCCGGCCGGCCTGCGGGTCACCTGGTCGCGGCTCCCCGGGCGGTGCGAGCTGCACACGCTCGGCGCGACCTACCGCATCTATCTGGCCCCGCCCACCGACGGCTCGCCGCGGCTGAGCCGGGACGCGGTCCGCAGCATCGCGGGCCACCTGACGACGACCGGTGACCTCGCCGGGCTGGCTGGCCTGGTGGCCGACCTCGGCGTGTTCGGCGACGTGCTCGGCGTGGGCGGGCACGTCGGCAACTCGATCACGTTCGTGCACGGCGTCGCCGCCCTGCGCCGCGCCCGGCGCAGCCGGTCGGCCCTCATCAAGCAATTCGCCATTCTGGCCGAGAGGAAACAATAATCATGGAAATTGCTGCCGTCATCACCGGTCTGCTCGCTGTTCTCGTCAGCTTTCTCCCCGGATTGACCGCGGGCCGCCGCGCCTTCGGCATCATCGGTGGCGCCGGGTTCGCCGTTTACGGTCTGTACGTGCTCAATCAGGACTCGGGCACATGGTATTTTCCGATCTGGCTCTTCCTGCTGCCGGTCGTCACGATCGCCGGTGCGGCCCGTGCCAGCCAGCGGCACGAGTGACCGGCCGCGGCTGACCCCGCGCGAGCACGCCATCCTCGAGCTGCTGGCTCAGGGCTTCACGGCCCGGGCCATGGCGCGGCGGCTCGGGGTTGCCCCGGCCACCGTGTCGAAGCATCTGCAGAACGTCTATCGCAAGCTCGGGACCAGCGATCGTCTGGTCACCGTGCTGACCGCCCAGCGTTTACGGATTCTGCCCTGACCGGGGCGGTGGCGGTGCGCCAGGGGTGCGCCGCCACCGCTGTCCCGTCAGCGCCAGACCTGGATGCGGACGGTGAAAGCGCCCGTCCCGTTGCCGTGCTTGTCGTCGTTGACGGTCAGGTAGAGCCGCGTCGCGCCGGGGCCGAGCGTGGCGTTCTGGTAGGTCCGGCGCAGCCCGGCGCCGATGTAGAAGTACTCGCCGTCGGCCATCTTGCCGATGAGGCTGAACGGCGGCGCCCCGGGCAGCGGCTTGTCCTCGCCGGCGGCCCATCCGGTCCACCCGTTGGGCCCGTTCTCGGAGGTGAACCACACCCCGGCCCAGATCCTCCCGCTGGCGCTGATGTCGATCCAGTCACCGTTACGCACCTCGATTCCGGTGTCCTTGTCGTTGTCGTGCTCGGTCACCGTCAGGAACTTGTCCACAACCACCGGCATTGTCTTTCCCCTTTCTGTTCGGCTGACTTCAGAATCGGGGAAGAAGCAATTCCGCGGTATCAGCAGGATTGCGTAGTGGCACAGATGTGGGCGACGGCCGCGTCCATGGTGAGCGGCGGCGCCACGTCCCACAGCCGGACGGTGTTCAGGTCCTCGGTGTCACCCGCGGCCAAGGTGCGGCCGTCGGGGCTGAGCGCGACCGAGTCGACCGATTCGGTGCGGCCGGGCAGCATCGAGCGCTGCTGCCCGGCGGCCACGTCCCACAGCCGTACGGTGCCGTCCTCCCCACCGCTGACCAGTGTCGCGCCGTCCTCACTGAAGTCCAGGTCGTAGACGGCCTCGGTGTGCCCGGTGAGCGTGGCCCGGGCCCGGCCGGTGGGCGCGTCCCACAGTCGTACGGTGTGGTCGTCGCCCGCGGTGGCCAGGGTGCGCCCGTCCGGGCTGAACGCGACGGTGTAGACGAACCGGCCGGTGCCCGCCGAGACCACCCGGCCGCTGCTCGTGTCCCAGACCCGCCACGTGTTGTCGCCGTGCCCCTCGGCCAGCATCGTGCCGTCGGGGCTGAACGCCAGCGCGTACACGAACTCCGAATCGAGCACCTGCCGCACCTGGCCCGTGCTGACGTCGTAGAGGCGGATCGGCCGGCCGCGGATGCCGGTGGCCACGGTGCGGCCGTCCGGGCTGTAGGCGAGGGCGAAGATCTCCTCGCCGGGTGTGCCCAAGGTCGTCAGCGTGCGCCCGGAGCCGACGTCCCAGAGCCGTACGGTCCCGTCCAGGCTGCCCGTGGCCAGCGTCCGGCCGTCCGGGCTGAACGCGGCCTCCCGGACCGCGCCGGTGTGCCCGGTCAGCCGGCGGCGGACCCGCCCGGTGGCCGAGTCCCACAGCCGTGCCGACCCGTCCCGGCTGCCGGTGGCCAGCAGCCGCCCGTCGGGGCTGAACGCCACCGTCGTGCCCTCGCCCGTCCGGCCCGTGAGCGTCGCCCTGACCTGCCCGGTGCTCACGTCCCAGAGCCGGGCCGTGTGATCGGTGCTGCCGGTGGCCAGGGTGCGCCCGTCGGGGGTGAAGGCGACCGTCGTCACGGACCCGGAGTGCCCCGTCAGCGTGGTGCGGATCCGTCCGGTCGCGGCGTCGAACACCCGGGCCAGCCCGTCCCCGCCCGCGGTCGCGAGTGTGCCGCCGTCCGGCCCGAACACCACGCCGAGCACGGCGTTCGTGTTGCCGGCCAGGGTGGACCGCAGGCGTCCGGTCCCGGTGTCCCACAGCCTGACCTTGCTGTCGGTGCCCGCGGTCGCCACCGTGCGACCGTCCGGGCTGAACCCGGCCGAGGTCACGTCGCCCGGTTGCCCGGCCAGCTTGCGGCGCACGGCACCGGTCCAGAGCTCGGCCAGGCCCGGCAGCCCGCCGACGGCCAGCGTCCGGCCGTCCGGGCTGATCGCCACGGTCGTGATGTCCCCGCCCACGGCCCGGCTCGCCCGCAGCCGTCCGGTGACCGGGTCCCACAGTCGCACGTTCCGGTCGCCTCCGCCGGTGGCGACGGTGCGGCCGTCGGGGCTGAAGGCGAGAGCGGTCACCGCGAGCGAGGGGTCGGTCCAGGTCCGGCCGGCCCGTCCGGAAGGGATGTCGTAGAGCCGGATCCGCCCGTTCACGCCGCCGGTGGCGACCATGTGGCCGTCCGGGCTGAACCCGAGGGTCTGCACCGGGGCGTCGTGCCCGGTCAGGGTGGCTCGGAGCGCCCCGGTGGCCAGGTCCCACAGCCGTACGGTCCGGTCGTCGCCGCCCGTGGCCAGCAGCCGCCCGGCCGGGTCGACGGCCACGGCGTACACCGGGGCGGTGTGCCCGGTGAGGCGGCGTCGCAGGGGCAGCGCGGCCGCGGCGTGCACAGCGGCGGCGGCCTCGGCGGTCGGGCTCTCCCGGTAGGCCCGGACGGCCAGGGTCCCCGCCGTGTCGGGGTCGCTGCTCAGCTGCGCGCCCGACTGCGCGGCGAGCTGGCGGGACAGGGCCGTCCGTCCGGCCTCGACGGCGGTCCGCCGCTGCCACCCGGCGACGCCCGTCGCGATCAGCGCCGTCGCGAGCAGGCCGGCCAGCACCGCGATGACCCGCCGGGTGCGCCGGCGCGCGGCCTGGTCGTGCCGGTGGCTCGCGGTCACGAACCCGTCGAGCCGGTCGGGCAGGTGACGCCGCGACGACCAGGTCAAGGCCTCCGCCAGGTCGGTGCCGAGCAGCAGGTCGGCCGGCTGCCGGCGCTGCGACCAGCGGTGCTCCCGGTCGCCGGCCCGGCGCAGCCAGTCCTGGAACCGATGATCCTGTTCGACCCAGTCCCGCAGCGTGGCCCAGTCCCGGATCAGGGCCTCGTGGACGAGTTCGGCCACCGGTGTGGCCGGCGCCCCGGTCGTGCGCGTGGTGACGATCCGTCGCTCGGTGAGGACGGCCAGCACCTCGTCCGCGCCGGGTCCGGCCAGCGCGCGCAGGTCGGGCAGGGCGACCTGCTGCCGTACGGCGGGCACGTCGTGCCGGGTGTCGGCCGGGCGTACGAGCGCGGTCAGCAGGCGCTGTGCGACCAGGCGGCGTTCGCCGGTCAGCTCGTCCACCGCCGTGTCGCACCAGGAGGTGACCGCGCCGGTGACGCCGCCGATGCGCTGGTAGGCGGCGTGGGTCAGGCGGCCCTGCTCGCGGCGGTGCCACAGCTGGTGCAGGGTCAGCTCGAGCAGCGGCAGGACCGTGACCGGTGCGGCGGCGGACCCCGCGGGCAGCAAGTCGGTGACGATCCGCTCGGCCAGCCCCTCCTGCAGCTCGAGGCCGACCGCCGCGGCCGGCTTGACGACGATGTCGCGCAGGTCGTCCGCGCTCAGCCCGGCCGGGACGTTGACCAGGCCCGGGGTGAGCGCGCGGAGCAGATCCGGCGCGTGGGCGGCCAGCCGCGGATAGAAGTCGTCGCGCATCACCACGACCACGGTCAGACCGGGCTCGCCGAGCTCGGGCGGCTCGGACCCGGACTCGGTCAGCAACTCCTCGAACTGGTCGATCACCAGCAGGACACGGGTCCCGGCGGGGATCTCCTCCAGCCCGGCCCGGGCCACCTCGGCGGTGAGGTCCTTGCCGGGGCGCACGACCACCGTCCGCCAGCGGTCGCTGCCGGGCAGCGCGCCCCGGGCCAGCGCGGGCAGCACCCCGGCTTGGATCAGCGAGGACTTGCCGGAGCCGGAGGGCCCGAGCAGCAGCAGCCCGCGCCGATGGACGGCCAGGGCCGACAGCACCTCGCGGACGGCAGCGGCCCGGCCGTGGAACCAGGCGGCGTGCTCGGCCGTGAACGTCTCCAGGCCGCGGTACGGGCAGACGTCGGTGCGGGCCGGCCGCCTCCGGGTCCGTACGGCGGCCAGCTCTTGTTCCATCGTGGCGTGCCAGGCCCGCCAGCGGCTCAGGTCGGGCGGCCCCGACTCGCCCCGGTGCACGGCGCAAGCCCGCACGAAGGCGGCGACGAACTCCCACGGCGCGGCCGAGCGCCCGGCCAGCTTGTCGTGGATCGTGCCGCGCGTGTACGGCGTGCCCGCCTTCTCGGTCAGCCGCACCAGCTCGCGCACGGAGGGTCCGCCCGATTCGACCTGCAACGCGCGCAGGCGCTCGGCGAACGTGCGGATCGGGTCGGGACGCTCGTCGTCCACCTCGGCCTCCGGTGTCCGTGGACCGTCCGGGATGTGCCCCCGACACCCGGCCGGACGGCTGTCCTGAGCCTGTCAGCCGGTCCGCGCCGCTGCTGTCGGCCACCCGACCGCACGAGGACACGATCACACGACCGAACCAGGGGGATTTCTCATGAGCATCGACGTCCTGGGCGAGCTGCGGCTCACCGGCGGTCCGCTGCGGGGCAAGGCGGCCGAGCTGCTGCGCCTGCTCGTCGCGGGCCAGGAGCGTCCGGTCGCCGTGCACACGATCACCGAGGTGCTCTGGGGTGACCGGCCGCCCCGGTCGGCGGCGGCCAATCTGCACACGTACGCCTCCCGGGTGCGCGCCGTGCTCGACGACGGCGCGCGGCTGGTGCACACCGGCGGCAGCTACCGGCTGCTCGCCGGCCGCTGTGATCTGGCGTCGTTCGCCGCGCTGGCCATGAGCGGCGACCCCGTCGCCCTGCGGGAGGCGCTCGAACTGTGGCAGGGCAATCCGATCACCCCGGCGATGCGCGAGCGGTCGGTCACGGCGGAAGGGCTGGCCCGCCGCTTCGAGGAGCTGCGCCTGCTGGCGTACGCGCGGCTGGCTGCCGCCGCCGAGCCCGCGAGCCTGATCGGTGAGCTGCGTCAGCTGGTGGCCGAGCACCCGCGCCGGGAGAGCGTGCACGCTCTGCTGCTGCGGGCGCTCTACGAGGCCGGCGACGCCGCGGCCGCCCTGCTCGAATATCACCGGCTGCGCCGCATGCTGGCCGACGAGCTGGGGGTGGAGCCGAGCGCGCCGTTACGCGCGCTCTACCGATCGGTGCTGTGCGGCGCCGCCTGATCGCTCAGGAACCTGGCGTGCAAGGCCGTGGCCGGGCGGCCGGACAACGGGCGGGCGGCGAGCCAGGCCGCAGCGGCCGCCGGGTCACGGCTGGGAACCGGTTCGACCCGGCGCCCCCGCAGGATCGCCCGTACCCCGTCGCGGACCGGGGTGTCGGCCGCCAGCAACCCGCCGGCCAGGACGACCGGGCCGGCTGCACCCAGCCCGTCCAGTGTGCTGATCAGCTCGGCGGCGGCCTCGGCGGTGATCGCCCGGGCGTGCGGGTCGGCCTGCCGGGCCAGGGCGCAGACCAGCGGCGCGAGGGCGTCGATCTCGGCGAACGGCAGGTCCTGGGCCCAGCGGATCATCTCGTCGGCGCTTCCGGAGCCGACGTGCGCGGCGATCGCGGCGGCGAAAGGCGACGACCATTCCCGTACGGCGGTGCGCAATGCGGCCAGTCCGATCCAGCGGCCCGAGCCGACGTCGCCCAGCAGCCAGCCGTGGCCGTCGGCCGTGCGGACGACCTGTTCGCCCCTGACCTGGGCGGCGATCGCGCCCGTGCCCGCGATCAGCACCACGCCGGCCGGTGCCGGGCTGCCCGCGGCGAAGGCCGTCACCGCGTCCCCGACCACCACCATCGGGCAGGTCAGTCCCAGTTCCCGCCAGACCTTTTCGTACGCCGCGAGCCCGTCCCCACCGGCCAGCGCACTGGCCCCGGCCACGCCGAGCACGCCGCGCACCACACTGGACGGCTGCGCGCGGCCGAGGGCCGCCCGCAGCGCTTCCGAGGCCATGGCGGCCGCGGCGGGGGCGCCGGTCGACAGCGGGTTGCCCGCGCCCGCCGATCCACGGCCGACGATCACGCCGTCCACGGTCGAGACGACGGCCTTGGAAGCCGTGCCGCCCGCGTCCAAGCCCACGACGAGGTCCATGGTGGAATCGAAACATAGGCAACAGTTATTGACTAGGGGCAGAGACGGTCGTAATTTTCATCGGCAACAGCACTCGATGAAAAGGATGTCCGACGTGACCGGTGAGAGCGGAGGCCTGCTCGGCCGCCTGCGCATGGAGGGCCCGCAGATGCCGGAGGCCCTGGCCCGGATCGCCGAGACCATTCTGGCCGACCCCGAGACCTCGGCCCACGCCAGCATCGTCGACCTGGCCGAGCGCTCCGGCACCTCGACCGCCACGGTCACCCGGTTCAGCCGCACGCTCGGGTTCAAGGGCTACGCCAACCTGCGGGTCGCCATCGCCACCGAGACCGGCCGGGCCGAGCAGGCCCGCTGGGAGACCGACATCAGCGGCGACATCGCCCCCGGCGACCCGCTGACCGACGTGCTCGGCGTGGTCACCGCGGCCGACACCCGGGCCATCCAGGGCACCGCGGCCGGGCTCGACGTGACCGCGGTGGAGCGGGTGGCCGAGGCGATCGCCGGCGCCAAGCGGGTCGAGATCTTCGGGCTCGGCTCCAGCGGCACGGCCGCCCGCGAGATGGCGTTCCGGCTCGAACGCATCCGGGTGCCGGTCTGGTTCCGCACCGACTCGCACACCGCGCTCACCAACGCCGCGCTGACGCTGCCGGGGGACGTGGCCATCGGGCTCAGTCACTCCGGCCGTACGCGGGAAGTCATCGAGACCCTGGCCGAGGCGGCCGACCACGGCGCGCTGACCGTGGCCGTGACGAGCTTCAGCCGCTCGCCGCTGGCCGAGGTGGCCGACGTCGTGTTCACCACCGCCGTGCAGGAGACCACGTTCCGGCTGGCCGCGCTGTCCGCCCTGCACTCGCAGCTGCTGATCCTCGACCTGATCTACGTCGCGGTCGCGCAGCGCACCTTCGAGCGCACGGCCGACGCGCTGGAGCTGACCGTGCGCGCGGTCGACGCCCACCGGCTGCCCGAGAAGATCCCCTCCCGCAAGCGCGGGCGTTCGAAAGGACAGTCGTGAGTATCACCAGCAGCGAGTATCTGACGGTCGTGCAGGAAGTGGTCGGCCGCGTCGGCGGCGGGCAGCACGAGGCCAAACGGGCCGCCGCCGACATCCTGGCCGAGGCCGTGCGCAACGGGGGAGTGATCCAGGCCTTCGGCTGCGGGCACTCCGAGGCCCTGGCCATGGAGATCGCCGGCCGCGCGGGGGGTCTGGTGCCGACCAACCGGATCGCCCTGCGCGACATCGTCCTGTACGGCGGCGCGCCCCTGTCGGAGCTGGCCGACCCCGGTGTCGAGCGGCGCACCGAGATCGCGCACCGGCTCTACGAGCTGGCGCCGATCAAACCCGACGACGCGTTCGTCATCGCCTCCAACTCCGGGATCAACGGCGCCGTCGTCGAGATGGCGCTGCTGGTCAAGGAGCGCGGCCACAAGCTGGTCGCGATCACCTCGGCCGCGCACTCGGCGGGCGTGTCGTCGCGGCACCCCAGCGGGCGCAAACTCGGCGAGATCGCCGACGTGGTGCTCGACAACGGCGCCCCGTACGGCGACGCCGCGATCGCGCTGCCCGGTGGGGGAGCGGTCGGCGCGGTCTCGTCGATCACCGCGGCACTGCTGGCCCAGCAGCTCGTCACCGAGGTCGTGGCGCGGCTGCTCGCGGCGGGGATCACCCCGCCCGTCTACCTGTCGGACAACGTGCCCGGCGGCAAGGAACACAACGCAGAGATCGAGGCGCGGTACGCCGGGCGCATCCGGCGCACCGCATAGGAAGAGAGCCCTGTGATGAACCCTGATTCCCAGCTCACACGATATCCCACCCGGCGGGCACTGCTCCGTACGGCCGCGGTGGCCGCGGTCACCGTCCCCGCCCTGGCCGGCTGCGTCACGTCCGGCAAGGACTCCTCGGGGGAGCCGGCCGAGGGCGCCGAGAAGACCACCGACAATCCGCTCGGTGTGAAGGCCGACGCTCCGCTCGAGGTGGTCGTCTTCAAGGGCGGCTACGGCGACGACTACGCGATCAAGGCGGAGGCGGCCTACACCGCGAGATACCCGCAGGCCAAGATCGACCACAAGGGCCTGCAGAAGGTCGGCGAGGCCATGCAGCCCCGCTTCGTCGGCGGCAACCCGCCCGACGTGGTCGACAACACCGGCGCGGGCCGCCTCGACATCGGCACCCTGGTCAGCGCGGGCCAGGTGAGCGACCTGGCCGACCTGCTCGACGCGCCCAGCCTCGACCAGCCCGGCAAGAAGGTCCGCGACACGCTGCTGCCGGGCGTGATCGACGACGGCACCTTCGCCGGCAAGACCGTGGCGCTCAATTTCACGTACACGGTCTGGGGTCTTTGGTACTCCAAGTCGCTGTTCGCCGAGCGCGGCTGGACCTTCCCGAAGACGTGGGCCGAGATGACGGCGCTCAACGCCGAGATCAAGAAGGCCGGCGTGGCCCCCTGGACGTACCAGGGCAAATACCCGGAGTACATCAACGACCCGCTGCTCACCATGGCGGCCAAGGCGGGCGGGCTCGACCTGGTCAAGGCGGTCGACAACCTGCAGCCCGGCGCCTGGAAGCAGGAGGGCCTCGTCCAGGCCGCGACCGCGTTCGCCGAGCTGGCCGGGCAGGGCTACCTGATGAGCGGCTCCGAGGCGCTGTCGCACACCGAGGCACAGGCCGCGTGGTGCCAGAAGAAGGCCGCCTTCATCCCCTGCGGATCGTGGCTCGAGGCCGAGCAGAAGGGTGTCGCCCCGGCCGGGTTCGACATGGTGATGGGCACCGTGCCCGCGTTGTCGTCCTCCGACCGGCTCCCGGTGACCGCCGTGCAGGCCGCCAGCAGCGAGTCGTACGTGGTGCCGGCCAAGGCCAAGAACGTGGCCGGCGGCAAGGAATACCTGCGCCACCTGTTCTCCAAGGAGTCGGCCACCGCGTTCGCCCAGGCCAACAGCACGCTGCCGGCCGTGGAAGGGGCGACCGACGGGCTCACCCTGTCCTCCGGGCTGGGCTCGGTGCGCGACGCGGTGACGGCGGCCGGGACCGACACGTTCAGCTACAAATTCCGTACGTGGTACGGCCCGCTCGCCAAGGCCGTGGACGACGCCACCGGTGAGCTGGTCAACAAGCGCATCTCGCCCGCCGACTGGTCGACGCGCATCCAGAAGGCGGCCGACGCGCTGGCCAAGGACACCACCGTCACGAAGTACACGCGCTGATGCGGCACGGCCGCTGGCGGTTCCTGCTCGGCGCGCTGGTGCCGGCCCTGGTGCTGCACGTCGTCTTCGTGCTGTCGCCGTACGCGCAGGCCTTCTACCTGTCGCTGACCGACTGGACCGGGGTGGCCGGCCAGGCGTCGTTCGTCGGGGTGGACAACTACGTCCGCCTCGGCGGCGACTCCCTGTTCCTCGACGCCGTCCGCAACAACCTGGTGCTGCTGGCCGTGGTGCCGCTGGTGACGATCGGGATCGGGCTGTTCCTGGCCTCGATGCTGCGGCACTCCCCGGCGCGGATCGGGCAGGGCTACCGGATCGTGTACTTCTTTCCGCAGCTGCTGTCGCTCGTCGTGATCGCCGTGCTGTGGAGCTTCGTCTACAACCCGAACACCGGGCTGCTCAACTCGGGGCTGCGCGCGATCGGGCTGGACGGGCTGGCCCGGTCGTGGCTGGCCGAGCCGGCCTGGGCCCTGGGCGCCGTGATGGCGGTGCTGGTGTGGTCGTCGGTCGGCTTCTACGTGGTGCTGTTCAGCGCGGCCATCGAGGGCATCCCGGTGGAGCTCTTCGAGGCGGCGAAGCTGGACGGGGCCGGGCGGTGGGCGACCTTCTGGAAGGTGACGCTGCCCCTGGTGCGCGAGTCGGTGCAGGTCGCGTTCGTCTACCTGGGGATCGCGGCGCTGGACGCCTTCGCCGTCGTGCAGATCATGACGGTGGGGCCGGGCGGGCCGGACGGGGCCACCGAGGTGATCGGGATGTCGCTGTACCGGACCGCTTTCTCGTACGGGAAATTCGGCTACGCGTCGGCCATGGGGGTGGCGCTGTTCTTCGCCACTCTGACGCTGGCTGTGCTCGCCCTGCGGGCCGGTCGTCGGGAACGGTTGGAGCTGGCATGACTCTGCTGCAGGATCGTCCGGCCACCCGCCTGTCGCCGCCTTCGGCACCGACTCGGACGTTTCGAAATCCTCTGCCGCAGCTGGCGATGTTCTGCTGGGCTGTCGTCACCGCGTTGCCGTTGCTCTGGGCCGTCGTCAGCTCGTTCAAGTCCGACAACGAGATCCTCAACGAGCCGTGGTCGCCGCCGTCGGCGCTGCACTTCGAGAACTGGGCGCGGGCCTGGAACGAGGCCAGCATCGGGCGCTACTTCCTCAACAGCCTGATCGTCGTCGGGGGCGCGCTGATCCTGACGATGCTGCTCGGTTCGCTGGTGGCGTACGCGCTGGCCCGGTACGAGTTCCGCGGCAACCGGGTCATTTACTACGTGTTCGTGGCCGCGATGTTCTTCCCCGTGTTCCTGGCCCTGGTTCCGCTCTTCTTCGTCGTGCAGCAGCTGGGACTGCTCGGCACCTATCCCGGGCTGATCCTCGTCTACACGGCGTACGCGGTGCCTTTCACGGTCTTCTTCCTGCATTCCTTCTTCCGTACGCTGCCCGGCGAGATCGCCGAGGCCGCGTTCCTCGACGGCTGCTCGCACGGCGCGGTCTTCTTCCGCGTGATGCTGCCGCTGGCCCGCCCCGGCCTGTTCGCGGTCGGCATCTTCAATTTCCTCGGGCTCTGGAACCAGTATCTGCTGCCTCTGGTTCTCAATCCCGACCCGGACCGGTACGTCCTGGCGCAGGGTCTGGCCGCCCTGTCGGTCAGCCAGGGGTATCGCAGCGACTGGAGCGGTCTGTTCGCCGGCTTGACCATCGCCATGCTGCCGGTGCTGATCGCCTACGTCGCGTTCCAGCGCCACATCCGCGCCGGAATGACCGCCGGCGCGGTCAAGTAACACCCCCATCCCCATTCCTCTTTGGGAGGAGTCTGCTCGTGAAGATCGACAGACGTAAATTCGCGGCCGCTCTGGTCGCCGTTCTCGCGGGGGCGGGCGCCGTTGCCCTCTCCTCGGAACCGGCCTCCGCCGCCGACTGCGGCTACCTGTTCGACGACTTCCACTACAACTCATCGGCCGACCCCGCGCTGACCGCCAACGGGTGGACCCCGCGCAGCTATCAGGGCGGGCCGGGCGTGCCCGGCGCCAACTGGTCGCCCGACAACATCTCGTTCCCGACCAGCGGTGGCCAGAAAGTGCTGCAGCTGACCGCCTCCACCGACGGCACCGGCGCCGGCACCAACCACGCCGAGCTGTACTCGACCCAGAAGCGCTACCTGGAAGGCACCTACGCCAGCCGGGTGCGCTTCACCGACACCCCCGTCAGCGGCAACGACGGCGACCACATCAACCAGACGTTCTTCACCATCAGCCCGCTCAACGGGGACATGGACCCCACCTACAGCGAGCTCGACATCAGCGAATACCTGCCCAACGGCGGCTGGGGCGAGCAGGGGCCGATCAACTACCAGACGACCTGGTACACCTACCGGGCCGACCCCTGGTACGCCGACAACCTGCACTCCGAGCAGCGCAGCTCGCTGGACGGCTGGCACGACCTGGTGGCGCAGGTGGCCAACGGTCACGTCGTCTACTACATCGACGGCGTGCAGGTCGGCGATCACGGCGGCAAGTACTTCCCGCGCCAGACCATGACCATCAACTGGAACCTGTGGTTCATCGACACGGCGACCCACACGGGCGGCCTCTCGACCTACATCGAGCAGGTGGACTGGGTGCTGTTCGCCAAGAACCAGGTGCTCTCGCCCGCCCAGGTGACGTCGCAGACCTCGGGCTACCGGACGGCGGGCAGCCGGTTCGTCGACACGGTGGCCTCGACCGGCGGCTGCACCACCAACCCGCCGACCACGCCGCCGACGACCCCGCCCACCACACCGCCGACGTCACCGCCGACCACCCCGCCGCCCGGCACGGGCTGCGCCGACGCGCCGAACTGGGCGTTCAGCCAGGCCTACACCGGCGGCAACCTGGTCAAGCACGAGAAGAGCAAGTACGGCGACCCGAACGGCCCCAAGTCCGGTGAGGGCGTGCACCTGTGGCGTGCCCGCTACTGGACCCAAGGCTCCGAACCGGGCTGGACCCAGCAGTGGCAGGACCTCGGCCGCTGCTGACCGGCTAACCTGTGGGGAGGCGGGCCTGTCCCGCCTCCCCACAACTGCACATCGCTGTGGCCGCGGCGGGAGAGTCCCCGTTCCCGGGGCGCCGAAGGAGCAACTTCTCCCTCAGAATCTCTCAGGCACCCGTACCGCCGCGGCCGGCAACTCTGGAAAGCCGGGTGATGTCCGCCCGCGCCCAAGGTGCAAACCGCCATTTTCCTGGCGGTGAAGCTCTCAGGCCCGATGACAGAGCGAGGGAGGAGCCGTGCCGGCGTTCGCCCGCCGGTCGGCCCGACCGCTCGCCTGTCCGTTCGTCCTGATGAGGAGCTTCCCGATGGCCGTGTCCGTCTTCGACCTGTTCTCGATCGGCATCGGCCCGTCCAGTTCCCACACGGTTGGCCCGATGCGCGCCGCAGGCATGTTCGCCGGCCTGCTCGACAGCCGTGTCGCACTGGTGCGGGCCGAACTGTTCGGGTCGCTCGGCGCCACCGGTCACGGGCACGGCACTCCGAAGGCGGTTCTGCTCGGGCTCGAAGGCTCCGACCCCGAGACCGTCGACGTCACGACGGCCGACGCGCGGGCCGCGGCGATCCACGCGCAAGGCGGCTTCGACCTGGGCGGCCGTCGCGTCGGCGTCGACCTCGTGCTGCACCGGCGCCGCACCTTGCCCGGGCACCCCAACGGCATGACCTTCACCGGGTACGCCGCCGACGGCACGGAGCTGCTGCGCAAGACCTACTTCTCGGTGGGCGGCGGGTTCGTGCTCGACGAGACCGGCCTGGTGCGCGCCGACACCACCGCGCTGAAGCACCCGTTCGCGAGCGGCGCCGACCTGCTCGGGCTGACCTCGGCGACCGGGTTGTCGATCTCACGGCTGATGCTGGACAACGAGACCGCGTGGCGTTCCGCGGCCGAGACCCGTACGGGGCTCCTGGCGATCTGGCGGGTCATGCGCGAGTGCGTGACGGCCGGGCTCGAAGCCGAAGGTGTGCTCCCCGGCGGCCTCAAGGTGCGGCGGCGGGCCGCGGCCACAGCCCGGCAGCTGCGCGCGGCCGGAAACCCGGTCGAGCACGCGATGGAATGGCTGACCGTGTACGCGATGGCCGTGAACGAGGAGAACGCGGCCGGCGGCCGGGTCGTCACCGCGCCCACCAACGGCGCGGCCGGCATCATCCCCGCGGTCCTGCACTACTACGTCACCTTCGTGCCGGGCGCCGACGACGAGGGTGTGGTCCGGTTCCTGCTCGCCGCGGGCGCGATCGGCCTGCTGTTCAAGGAGAACGCCTCCATCTCGGGCGCCGAGGTGGGCTGCCAGGGCGAAGTCGGCAGCGCGTGCGCGATGGCCGCGGCCGGGCTGGCCGAGGTGCTGGGCGGCACACCCGAGCAGGTGGAGAACGCGGCCGAGATCGGCATGGAGCACAACCTGGGCCTGACCTGCGACCCGGTCGGCGGGCTGGTGCAGATCCCGTGCATCGAACGCAATGGCATGGCCGCGGTCAAGGCGGTCACGGCGGCCCGGATGGCCCTGCGCGGCGACGGCCGGCATCACGTCTCCCTCGACAAGGTCATCAAGACGATGAAGGAGACGGGCGCCGACATGAAGGTCAAATACAAGGAGACGGCGCGCGGCGGCCTGGCCGTCAACGTCATCGAATGCTGACCGGTTGTTGGTGACCGGGTCGGCCGCACCAGCGGCGGTGCGAGGTCAGGGTTGTTTCCGGCGGCGGTGGGCGGCCTTGGCGCGGGACGGGTCGGGGCGGGGCATGCCGCCCATGCGGAGCAGCACGCCACGGCGGGTCTCGGCGGCGACGCGGGTCTGCGGGTGGGTGGTGCCCAGGGTGCCGACCAGGCGGTGGACCGTGTCGTCGAGCAGCTTGCGGGCGGGCAGCAGGGCGCCCGCGGCGACCAGGGAACGGGCCAGCTCGTGGGCGCAGCGCAGGGTGTCGGGGTGGTCGGGACCGAGGGTCTCGCGCCAGCCGGTGTGCAGTTCGGTGGCTATCGTGCGGGCGGGACGGGCCTTCCCGCGGTGCAGCAGGCTGGCCACGAGGCTGCAGGCGGCGGCCCGCAGCACAGGGTCGGTGCTGTGCGCGGCGCCCGAGGCGATCAGGTGCGGGGCCAGGGCGGCCCAGCGGGGCCAGGTCGACGGCTCGGCCACCTGGTCGGGGACGGCCGCGGCGACCAGGATGCCCGCGTAGGCCCGGCACACCCCGGCCGCCTCGTCGCCCAGGTCGTCGCGGACCGCGGCGCGCACCGGTTCCGGCACCCGCAGACCCTGGTGGCCCCGGTGCATCAGGCCGGCCTCCACGAGCGCCGCCACCAGCCCGTTGAACTGCAGCGGAGCCACCCCGCCGAGCGGCCGCGGCAGGATCGGCAGCGATCTCGTGAAGACGTCGACCGGCACCGGGGCCGGGTGCAGCACGGCGCACAGGCACAGCAGCTGCGCGGCCGCCGGATGACGCTCGCCCAGCGTCTCGAGGGCGCCTTCGATGTCCCCGGGGTCGTGCCGATCGGGCCGCGGGGAAGACGCGACGGCGCCGGGCGCAGGGTCGGCGGCGGGCCGCGGGGAAGGGACGACGGCGGTGGATGGGGTGGTCGGTCCGGGCTCGGCGAGCGGGACAGAGTCGGGCGCCCCCATGACGGCAACCTCCTCGGCGGTGGGATGCGCGTACGCCTTACGACATGGGTTATAGCCGCCGCGCGGAGGTGGACGGCCCTGAGGGCGTACCCGAGGAAAGGGTGTATTTCCAGGTCAAGCGCGGTCCGGACAAGTTTGCGGCGGAGCTGGGGGCCGTTCCGGAACCTGGTCGCATCAATCGAACGAGTGACGACAGACGGGCCCGGCACCGTAGCGGCTTCGCCCGGTCCGGCGGTGTTGTCCACAATTGAACGGTATCGATGGAGTTTATCCACAGGGGACTTCCCATCGGCGGTCGCTGATGGTTTCGTGTGCGCATGAGACCGAGAGGCGCCTTCATCGCCCTGTTGGTCGCCGCTCTGGTCGGGGCCTCCGCAACCCCGGCCGGCGCGGCGGCTCCCGCGTACCGATATCAGTTCCTCACGCCCGGCGGTCAGCCCAAGCTCACCGAGACGGTGCCGGTCAACGTGGTCTTCGTCGGCTACGAGCCCGGCCGGGTCGGCAAGGCCGCCTTCACCGGCGAGCTGCCCGAGAAGTACGAGCCGGTGGTCCGTTCCCGTCTGACGTACGACGTGGTCGAGAAGCTCGGCATCACCTACAAATACGACTACAAGCTCAAGTACGCCGACAGTGCGTACGAGGACAAGTTCTTCAAGCAGCTGGGCCGGCTGGCCAAGCCCGCGCCGCTGACGCAGTATCAGACGTCCTACAACGAACAGGCCGGCGTCCTCGACATCACGGCCAACCACACGATCGACGCCCCCAGCGTGGAGAAGTACCTGGCGTTCCACCCGCCGTCGGGCATCGACACGCGGCGCAACACGGTCTACTTCATCAATTGGTACGGCCGGTCCGACTTCAAGTTCCACGTCTACACCAAGACGGGCGAGCCCGACCCCGACACCGGCTACGACTTCGGGGCCAACCGCGACAGCCGCAAGATGATCGCCTGGGGCGGCACGACCGCCGACGACGAGGAGACCGGTCTCGGCGCCACCCGTCGCGTGTGGTTCCACGACCTGTCGGCCGGCCCCGAGGCCAAGACCGCCAACTACGACGTGACCAACGCCGACGTCGACGGTGACGGTGAGGCCGACTACCGCATGCCCCCGATCTGGGAGTACGCGGCGGGCGGCAACCGGGCGCCGGCCGCGCTGGCCGGCGACCTCGGCAAGATCACCCGGTACGTGGCGCTGAACCTGCTGATGACGACCTCGCCGCTGTATCCGGTCGAGCTGCCGACGGCCGAGCCGCCGCGATCCATCAACATCGACAGCAACACGTACGAGGGCTGGCCGGGCGTCGACGCCTCCGCGCGCTACATCCAGCCCAAGCTGGTGGTCAAGGAGCTCAACGAGCTGCGCTGGCGCAACAAGCTCGACTTCGACAACCAGGACTTCGCGCTCGACGCCAAGAACAGGGCCTGCTACGACGGCTTCGAGTCCGGCGAGAGCTGCTACCCCGAGAGCGGCCTGCCGTCGGACGCCAACCTGTTCCTCTACAACCGGGAGAACCTGGCCCGCACGAAGGACGACGGCGGCAAGGTCGACTACGAGCTGCCCGTCTTCAACTACGTGCTGCCGCCCGACGTCGACCCGTCGCTGCTCGGGTTCGCCGACGACGACTGGGCCACCGGCGACCAGTCGTACGTGTTCAACTTCCTGTCGCAGAGCATCGTGGACAGCGGCTACGGCCTGACCACCACGACGATCCACGAGGTGGGCCACCACCTGGGCATGTCGCACCCGCACGACGGCTACGACAGCGAGACGGGCGTCGACTACGGCCCGAGCGGCTCGACGTTCTTCGCCTGGGCGGGCGACGAGAGCAACTCGATGATGAGCTACATCGACGTCAACTGGGACTTCTCGCAGTTCGACCGGGACAACAGCGACCGCTTCCTGACCGCCGCGTACTGGGAGGCCGCGAACCGGCTGGCCGCGACGATCCCGAACGGCAAGGCCCGCGGTGACCTGGCCGCCGCCGACGCGCTGCTGGGGCTGGCCAAGGCGGCCTTCGCCCAGCACGAGTACCGGGCGGCGTACGCGCTGGCCGACACGGCGTACGGCAAGGTCGTCGCCGGCGCCCGGAAGGCGGGCGTCGACCCGTCCTCGGCCGCGAAGGCGATGGCCGCGGAGGCCTCCGCCGAGCGTAAGAAGGCCGACTTGACGAGCCCGCACGAGTTCATCGACACCCTCGACGGGCCGCGCTCGCAGCCGTGACGAGGACCGGGCCGGGCCGTCCCCCGAGGGGCGGCCCGGCCCGGGTCAGGACAGCGACGCCAGGTGCGAGCGGACCTCGGCCACCTCCGGGGCCACGCCGAGCCCGACGTAGAGATCGAGGGCGCGCTGCAGATGGACGCGGGCCCGGCCGGGCTCGGTCACGGCCTGCCCGATGCCGTGCTCGGCGCGGGCCTGCTGGTGGGGGTTCCCGCTCGTGACGGCCAGGCGCAGCGCGGCCGTGTGCCGCTCCAGCGCCTCGGCGTCGCGCCCGGCGGCGTGCAGCGCCTCGCCCAGGCCGTTGAGCGCGACCGCCTCGTACAGGTCGTTGCGCTCGTCCCGGAAGATCGCCAGTGCCTCCTCGTGGCAGGCGAGCGCCTGGTCGAACTCCGCGAGCCGGGTGTGCAGCAGGCCCAGGCTGTCGAGCACGCCGGCCGAGCCGGACAGGTTGCCGATCTGCCGGAACACGTCGAGCGCCTCCCGCAGGTACCCACCGGCGGCCGCGAAGTCGCCGGCGTGCACCCCCAACTCGCCCAGTCCGCTCAGGGCGTAGCCCCGTCCCCACGAGTCGCCGGTCTCCACCGCCAGATCCAGCGCCTGCTGGTAGTAGGTGGTCGCCTCGGCGTAACGCCCGGCCCGTTCCATCGCCGAGCCCAGACCAGCCAGGTCACCCACCTCGCCGATCCGGTTGCCGGAGGCCCGGTCGAGGGCGAGCGACTGCAGCTTGAAATCGATCGACGTCTGATAGTCGCCCTTCTTCTCGGCGAGCCGGCCCAGGTTGTACAGCGCCGTCGCCTGACCGTCGGAGTCACCCAGCCGGCGGAACAGCTCGAGCGCCTCGCGCACGTGCGCGTCGGCCGGGCCAGGCAGGCCGAGCTGCGCCTCCAGGTCGCCCAGCCCGGTCAGCGCGAACGCCAGACCCTCGAGATCATCGCTGTCGCGGGCCGCCCGGACGGCGTGACCGTAGACGTGCAGTGCGTCCCCTTGATGGCCGCTGTGCAGGTAGCGGGCGAGGGTGCGCACCAGCAGAGTGGTGTGGCCGGGCCAGCCCTCGGTCGCGGTGTGCGCGGCCACGGCGATCAGCGTCGGCCGTTCGGCGTCCAGCCAGGCCACCGCGGCCCCGGGGTCGGCCAGGGCGGGCAGCGGCGACGTGATCTGCGGGATGCGGGCGCGCAGCTGTGCGAACTCCACCGGGTGCAGACTGTCCATGGCGGCCGCGGCCGCGTTCAGGCAGTAGTCGAAGAACCGGGTCAGCGCGGCGTGCCGGTCGGAGCGGCGGTCCTCGTCGTGGGCCCGGGCCACGGCGAAGGCCCGGACGAGGTCGTGCAGGGTGTAGCGGCCGGGGCTGGGCTCCTGGAGCAGGTGGTCGGTGCGCAACGCGACCAGCCGGTCCCGGGTCTCGGCCAGGTCGTCGCCGGTCAGCGCGGCCACCGCGTACGGGTCGACGTCCTGACCCGGGTGCAGGGCGACCATCCGCAGCACCCGGCGCTGCCCGGCGGGCAGATTCCGGTACGACACGTCGAGCGCAAGCTCCACCCCCGAGTCGAGCCGGCGTTCGCGGTGCCGCTCGTCCAACCGGTCGGCGTGGTCGGTCAGGCTCCAGCCGGGCGTGTTGCGGATGTGCCCAGCGATCAGGCTCAACGCCAGGGGCAGATGACCGCAGGCGCGGGCGATCAGCGTCAGGGCCAGCGGCTCGGGGCCGACCGGCACGTCCGGGAGCGTCCGAGCCAGAAAATCGACCGACTCCTCGGGGGTGAACACGTCGACGGCCACAGTCGTCACGGACGGCAGATCGCCCAGGTGCCGCCGGCTGGTGATCAGGGTGACGCCGCCGGGCGCCTCCGGCAGCAGAGGGCGGACCTGCTCGGCGCTCGCGGCGTTGTCCAGCACGACCAGCGCCCGTACGCGGGAAAGCTCCTGCCGGTAGGCCGCGGTCAGCGCCGGCAGGCCGTGCGGGATCCGGTGCGCGGGCACCCCGAGCACGCGCAGGAACCCGTCGAGCACCGCGGCCGGATCGACCGGGGGCTGCGCCGGGTCGGGGTGGAAACCGCGCAGATTCACGAACAGGACGTGCTCGAACCGATCACGTTCGAGCAGCCGGTGCGCGGCGTGCACCGCCAGCTGGGTCTTGCCGACGCCGGCCATCCCCTCGATCGCCGAGATCAGGAACGCGCCGCCGCCGCTCAGCGTGGCCAGCTCCGCGGCCCGCCCGGTGAAGCCGGTCGTGTCCGGCGGCAGGCCCGCCAGCACCCGCACCTGCGCGACCGCCTCGAGCTCACCCGCCACCACGCGCAGGGCCTGCCGCCACTGGCCGACGTAGCCGTCCTCGGGGTGCAGCGCCCGCACGACCGCGAGCACCAGGTCGTTGTTGAGGCGTCGCCGCCCGGTCGTGAAGGCGTTGGCCACGGTGGAACGACGGGTCAGGTCGGCGGCCGGACGACCCTCGGCCGTCCACGCGGCGTTCACCCTCTCCTTGAGCGTCTCGTACGAGGGGTCGCCCGCCCACACCTTGAGCCGGCGCAGACACTCGACGAGCTCGTCGATCGACCCGGCGCCGGCCGGGTCGGGCAGCTGCGTCAACGGCATGGCCGGCTCCCGTGATCGTGGACAGAAGAGCAGAGGCTAGGACGTACGGGCTCCGCCGTCCAAAATCGTCCAGAGTTCGGTCGTCCGGCCGGTCCGGCCCGCACAATCGTCTCCGTGGCGTCACCGGTCACGGGGGTCAGGGGGTCGTCGCGGCGCCCTGGCAGGCCGGTCGAACCCGGGCTCCGGTCCCGCGCCGCCTGCCCCAGTCGCGGCGCGGGACCGGTCATCGTGCCCGCGCAGTCGCCTGCCCCGATCACGGCGCGGGACTGCTCGTCTTTCCGTGGTAACAGGCCGGACATGTGCCGCCGAAGTGAGGACCATCTAACGGCTGCTTGTTCCGGATGAAACCTCGGCGAAACCCTCCGTTCCTTGACTGAGACCCGTCACCAGCCGCTCTACCTGGGCGGACGGGCCGGATCAGGGGTAACGCCATGCCGGAACGGTACGTGTTGGTGCGCTGGCCGGACGGCGTGGCGCAACGGATCTACTCACCCTCGACAGTGGTCGAGGACTTCTTCTCGGCGGGGCAGCGGATGCCGGTCGCCGACTTCGTCGCCACCAGCCGGCAGGCCCTGACCGAGGCCAGCGAGCGCGTGCGGCAGACGTACGGGTTCCCCTGCGGCAACGCCGCCCGCAGCCTGGCCCTCGTCGAGTCCCGCGCCGCGGCCCAGCCGTCCGGTGACGTCCTGGTCGAAGGGATCGAGTCGTGACTCCGGCCGGACGGCACACCGGGGTGGCCGTGATCGGCGGCGGGCAGGCCGGGCTCAGCATCAGCTGGTATCTGCGCCGGCGCGGCACCGACCACGTGGTGCTCGAACGGGACCGGGTCGGCCACGAGTGGCGCGACCGCCGGTGGGACTCGTTCTGCCTGGTCACGCCGAACTGGCAGTGCCGCCTGCCCGGCTACGAGTACAGCGGGGACGACCCCGACGGGTTCATGACCGGCTCCGAGGTGGTCACGTTCCTCGAGAAGTACGCGGCCGGTTTCGACCCGCCGCTGCACCAGGGGGTGGAGGTGACCCGGCTCCGGCGTACGGGAAACGTCTTCGAGTTGCGCACGAGCGACGGGACGCTGACCGCGGACCAGGTGGTGATCGCGACCGGGGGTTATCACCGGCCGGCGATGCCGCGGCTGGCCGAGAAACTGCCGGCGCGGGTGACGCAGGTGCACTCGTCGCAGTACCGCCGCGCGGACCAGCTGCCGGCCGGTGACGTGCTGGTGGTCGGGACGGGGCAGTCGGGCTGCCAGATCGCCGAGGACCTGCATCTGGCCGGGCGGCAGGTGCATCTCGCGGTGGGCAGCGCGCCGCGGGCGGCCCGGCGTTACCGGGGGCGGGACACGCTCGCGTGGCTGTCCGAGATGGGGCACTACGACAGGAGCGTGCACGAATTCGGTGACGCCGACGAGGTGCGGCTGCGCGCGAACCACTACATGACCGGGCGGGACGGGGGCCGCGACATCGACCTGCGGCGGTTCGCCCGTGAGGGCATGCAGCTTCATGGCCGGTTGCTGAGCGTCGACGGCGACACGATCACGTTCGCGCAGGACCTGGCGCGCAACCTCGACCACGCCGACGCGGTGGCCGAAGGGATCAAGGACGCGATCGACGCCTACATCGCCCGGGCCGGGATCGTGGCGCCTGCGGAGAGCCGATACGAGCCGGTGTGGACGCCCGGCGTGCCGGTCCCGGAGCTGCCGCTGTCCCGCATCGGCTCGGTCGTGTGGGCCACCGGGTTCCACCGCGATCACCGTTGGGTAGAGGTGCCGGTCTTCGACGGCCGTGGCTATCCGACGCACGACCGCGGCGTGACCAGCTGCCCGGGGCTGTACTTCCTCGGGCTGCCGTGGCAGCACACGTGGGGCTCGGGCCGGTTCGCCGGGGTGGCCCGGGACGCCGAGCACCTGTGCACGCAGATCACCCGGGCCCGGCAGCGGCAGGTCGCCGAGGGCGTCAGCTGGCTGGCCGGCACACCCACCGAGACCTACCCGGACCTGGAGTGGGCGGCATGATCTTCGACGCCCACCGGCACCTCGGCGTGCTGCCGGCCTATCCGTTCTACGGCGGGCCGCCGGTCAAACCGGACGTGACCGCACGCTCCACGATCGCCGGTCTGATCGCCGACCTCGACCGGGAGGGAACCGCACGGGCCCTGATCCTGCCCAACTACGGGGTGCCCGACCCGGACGTGGCGTTCGGCTTCAACGACCTCGTGGTCGAGGCCACCCAGCGCGACGACCGGTTGCGCTGCGGGTTGTGGGTGAGCGCGCTGGAGAGCGACCGCGCCCGCACGGCGCAGGCCCTGAAGCTGGCCGGCGAACCCGGCGTACGCGCCCTGAAGATCAGTTTCCTGCTCGGCGGGAGCATCGACGACCCCGGGCTGACGCCCATCTTCGCCGCGGCCCGCGAGCACAACCTGGTCGTGCATGTGCACACCTCGCCCGGCGCGGCGTCCGACATCGACAAGGTCGGGCAGCTGGTCGACCGGTACGGCGACGACGTGCGCATCCACCTCGTCCACTTCGGCGGCGGGATGAGCGGACACATCAAGCTCGTCAGCGGCCGCTTCTTCGACTGGATCGCCGCGGGCAAACAGGTCTACACCGACCTGTCGTGGGCGATCGGCTTCGCCCCGCGCTGGCTGGCCGACGAGATCGACCGGCGCGGGATCGGCCACGACCGGGTGCTGTTCGCCAGCGACGAGCCGTGGGGGGACCACGCCGGCGAACTGGCCCGCCTGCGGGCCGCGGCGGCCGGGCGCGAACTGAGCGAAGCCGTCTTCCGGACCACCTTCTCCAAGCTCTACGACTGAGTTCGTCCACCAGAAGGAGATCACCATGACCGACCTGACCGACCTCGAGCAGAAGAGCCTCAACGAGATCCCGCACCCGGCGCTGGCCGAGGGGTCGAGCATCTACGGCGGCACCAAGGTGTTCCCCGACTACAAGGCCGAGGAGGGGCAGAGCTACTTCACGCTCGTGCACGGCATCGCGCACGAATCGTCGGTCAGCTTCGTGGCCGTGCTGCAGGCCACCCGGGCGCTGCGCAAGGGTTTCGAGGCGGCCATCTACTTCTACGGCCCCGGCTCCCTCAACTGCCTGGCCACGCGGGGCTTCCCGACCACCGGCACCAGCGCGTTCCCGGGCGAGCACAACATCAACAACTCGCTCAAGACGTTCATGGCCGAGGGCGGCAAGGTCTACTGCTGCCGGTTCGGGCTGTCGCTGCACGGCGCGCGCGAGGAAGACCTGATCGAAGGGGTCATCCCCACACACCCGCTCGACGTGCAGGACGCGCTCATCCACTACGCGCGCAAGGGCGCGATCATCAACTCGACGTACCAGCTCTGACATGTCGATCGACGTGCGAGCCGACCTCGCTGTGCGCGGCGTGCGGGTGCCCACACCCGTGCGCCGCCCGGCGGGCGCCGGTCCCAGCGACGACGGCCACCTGGTGATCGACGGAGGCAACGCCGCCCTGCCGATCAACCCGCAGAGTCCCTATTCCGTACGGGACGACAAGGTGTGGCTCGGCGAGTCGGACACGGGGTTGTCGCTGTCGGTGGTGCGACGGCCGCGGTTCTACGACCTGACGACCGCCGACGGCGTCCCGTACGAGAAGATCGCGCGTCTGCACGGCAAAGATGTCCTCGCCACTACAGTCGTGCAGACCTGTATCCGGTACGACGAGGATCAGCGCTGCCGGTTCTGCACGATCGAGGAGTCGCTGCGGGCCGGGGCGACCGTGGCCGCCAAGACGCCCGCACAACTGGCCGAGGTCGCGGCGGCGGCGGTCTCGCTCGACGGCGTGCGGCAGATGGTCATGACGACCGGGACGACAGCCGGGCCTGATCGGGGTGCGCGCAACCTTGTGCGTTCGGTGCGCGCAGTGCTCGATCGGGTGCCCGGGCTGCCCATTCAGGTGCAGATCGAGCCGCCGGGGGACCTGAGCGTCATCAGCGACCTGCGGTCGGCGGGCGCGGTGTCGATCGGCATCCACGCCGAGGCGCTGGACGACGAGATCCGGCTGAAGTGGATGCCGGGCAAGGGCTCGGTGCCGATGGCGGAGTACGAGGCGGCGTGGGACCACGCGGTGTCGGTGTTCGGCCGCAACCAGGTGTCGACGTATCTGCTGATCGGTCTGGGCGAGGACCCCGACGACCTGGTCGACGGGTGTCGCAAGCTGATCGATCGTGGCGTGTATCCGTTCGTGGTGCCGTTCCGGCCGATGGCGGGCACGCTCGCGCGCCGCGAAGGCGTTCCGGGGCCTGCGCCGTCGCTGGTGCGCGACGTCTCGGCGCGGGTCGCGGCCCTGCTGCGCGAGGCCGGAATGCTCGGCGCCGACCAGTCCGCGGGCTGCGCCGCCTGCGGCGCGTGCGGCATCCTCCAGGCGGCCGGCGGATGACCACCAACGCGCACCCTGGCGAGCTTGCTCGGCCGATCGCTGTTGCGCGCCCGATCGCTGTTCCCCGGCCGAGTGTTGTTGCGCGGCCGTTCGCTGTTGCGCGGCCGTTCGCTGTTGCGCGGCCGATCGTTGTTGCGCGGCTGTTCGCTGTTGCGTGGTCGAGTGTTGTTGCGCGGCTGTTCGCTGTTGCGTGGTCGAGTGTTGTTGCGCGGCCGTTCGCTGTTGCGCGGCCGAGTGTTGTTGTCCGCCTGAGCGTTGTTGCCCGGCTGATCGTGCTCGTTTGGCCGACCGTGCTCGTTTGCCTGATCGCTCGCGGTGCGCCGATTGCTCGCGGTGGGCTGTTCGCTCGCGGTGGGCTGTTCGCTCGCGGTGCGCCGATTGCTCGCGGTGGACTGTTCGCTCGCGGTGGGCTGATTGGTCGCGGTGGGCTGATTGGTCGCGGTGCGCTGATTGCTCGCGGTGGGCTGTTCGCTCGCGGTGGGCTGACTGCTCGCGGTGCGCCGATTGCTCGAAGGTGCTCATTGGTGCGCGAGCGGGTGGGTCCGACGGGTGGGGGTGGCGCATGACGGATCTGGTGCCGGCGTTGCTCGGGGCGCCGCGTTTTCTGATCGAACCTGCGCGTACGCGCATCGACTACCACCGGCTGCGGCGGCGAGTGTTCGTTGATGAGCAGGCGTTGTTCGCAGTGAGCGATGTGGACGACCGGGATGCCGATCCGCGCACGATCGTGCTCGAAGCGCGCGACCCGGACGGGCAGTTGCTCGGTGGCGTGCGGCTCGGGCCGGCGACGGACGGGCCGGACATCGGCTGGTGGCAGGGCGGGCGCCTGGTCGTCGACCCGGGTGTGCGCGGGGCGCAGCGGATCGGGCCCGCGCTCGTCCGGGCCGCCTGTGCGGCCGCCGAACAGGCGGGAGCCCTGCGCTTCGACGCGACAGTGCAAACCCGGTACAAGCGCATGTTCGAGCGGCTCGGCTGGGACGCCGTCCGGCCGGTGACCGTCGCGGGGCGGCCGCACCACCTGATGCGCTGGCCGATCGGGCGGATCGCGGCGCTGGCCGCGGCGACCAAGAACCCGCTGGGCGGCCTGCTGGACGGGCTCAACCCCGGCGGGGCCGGCTTCGTCGGGGACGACGGGGCACCCGTACCGGGAACCGATCTCATCGCCGCCTGCGACGCGATCCTGCCGTCGATGGTCGAACGCGACCCGCGCTGGGCGGGCTGGTGCGCGGTGCTGGTCAACGTGAACGACCTGGCCGCCATGGGGGCCGCACCGGTGGGACTGCTCAACGCGGTCGGGGCCCGGGACGCGACGGCGGCCGCCGCGGTGCTGGCGGGGCTGCGGGCGGGCGCCGAAGCGTACGGGATCCCGGTTCTCGGAGGACACACGCAGCTCGGGGTCCCGGCCGCGCTCTCGGCGACCGCTCTGGGGCGGGCCGCGCACCCGGTGCCGGGCGGGGGCGGCCGTTCGGGCCATCGCATCCGGCTGACGGCCGACGTGGGCGGCGGCTGGCGGCCCGGCTATCAGGGTCGGCAGTGGGACTCCACCTCGTGGCGCACCCCGGACGACCTGCGGCAGATGCAGGGCTTCGTGGCGGCGGCGCGGCCCGCGGCGGCCAAGGACGTATCGATGGCGGGGATCGCCGGGACGCTGGGCATGCTCGCCGAGGCCGGCGGCTGCGGGGCCGTGCTGGACGTGGCGTCGGTGCCCCGCCCCGCGGCGGCCACCATGGGCGACTGGCTCACGTGCTTCCCCGGGTTCGCCATGCTCACAGCGGGCCCGCAGCACTCGGCGCCGGCCGGACCGGCCGTCACCGCGGAGTGCGGCGAACTGGTGGCCGGGAGCGGAGTCGTCCTGCGCTGGCCGGACGGCGACACCACCACCGCCATCACGGGCGGGGTGACAGGAATGGGGGCAGTGGCATGATCAAGGTGGCTGCGGTCGCGGAGGCTTTCGACCGCGATCTCGACGAGGACTTCGCCCGCATCGAGAAGTTGATCGCGGCCGCGCGCGCGGAGGGCGTACGGCTGCTGGCCCTGCCCGAGGCCTGCCTGGGCGGTTATCTGGCCGACCTCGACGGCCACGCCGAACTGCCCCCGGCCCTGGCGCTGGACGGTCCCGAGATCGCCCGGCTGATCGAACTGGCCGACGACATGGTGGTCTGCGCCGGCTACTGCGAGGACGGCGGCGACGGCACCCGCTACAACAGCGTGGTCTGCGTCGGCGACGGGCGCGTGCTCGGCAACCACCGCAAGGTGCACCAGCCGCTGCGCGAGAACGCCAGCTACGCGTCGGGGGAGTCGTTCGCGGCGTTCGACACACCGGTCGGGCGGGTCGGGCTGATGATCTGCTACGACAAGGCGTTCCCGGAGTCGGCGCGCACGCTCGCCCTGGACGGCGCCGAGATCGTCGTCTGCGTGTCGGCGTGGCCGGGCTCGCGCACGAACGCGCCCGACGACCTGGCCGAGGACCGCTGGACGCGCCGGTTCGACCTGTTCGACCGGGCCCGCGCGCTGGAGAACCAGGTCGTGTGGCTGTCGGCGAACCAGGCCGGCACGTTCGGGTCGCTGCGGTTCGTGTGCAGCGCCAAGATCGTCGACCCGGGCGGGGACGTGCTGGCCACCACCGGCTGCGCGCCCGGCATGGCCGTGGCCGCCGTGGACGTCGAGGGATCCCTGGCCGCCGCGCGCCGCTACATGGGTCACCTGCGCGATCGCCGACCGGCCGCCTACCTCTGATGGCGCGGATCGCGGCCGTCGCGGCGCACTTCGGGCGCGACCTCGACCACGACCTGGGGCGGATCGGCAAACTGATCGGCGACGCCCGTACGGCCGGGGCCGGGCTGCTCGTGCTGCCCGACGCGGCCCTCGGCGGCTACCTGGCCGACCTGCGCCACCCCGACCCGGCCGCGTTCCCGCCCGCGCTCAAACCGGACGACCCGGTCTTCGAGCGGATCACGGCGGAGGCCCGCGACATGGTGGTCTGCGTCGGTTTCTGCGAGGCCGACGGCGACGACCGCTACAACGCGGCGGTCTGCCTGACCGGCGACGGTGTGCTCGGCCGGCACCGCAAGGTCCACCTGCCCGCGGCCGAGGGCATCGCGTACCGGGCCGGCGACACGTTCGCGGCGTTCGACACGCCCGTGGGCCGGATCGGCATGCTGATCGACTACGACAAGACGTTCCCCGAGTCGGCCCGCACCCTGGCCCGTGACGGCGCGCAGATCGTGGCCTGCCTGTCGGCCTGGCCCGCCAGCATCACCAACGCCGCGCCGAAAATGTCGCAGGACCGCCAGTCCCGGCTCTTCGACCTGTACGACTGTGCCCGCGCGGCCGAGAACCAGGTCGTCGTCGTGTCGTCCAACCAGACCGGCGCGGCCGGCGGCATGCGCTTCCTGGGCCAGGCCAAAGTGGTCGGCCCGGCCGGCAACATCCTGGCCCGGACGTGGGCCAAAGCCGGGCTGGCGGTCGCCGACCTGGATGTCGAGCGGGAGATCGCGGCCGCCCGCCGCGTGCTCAGCCACCTGGACGAACTGCGCCCCGAGGTGTACCGATGAGGATCGCGCTGCTGACCTACTCGACCCGGCCGCGCGGCGGGGTCGTGCACACGCTGGCCCTGGCCGAGGCCCTGGCCGCGCTCGGCCACGACGTCACCGTGTGGACCCTGGGCCGCGGCGGTGGCTTCTTCCGCCCCGTCGACCCGCGCGTGCGCCTCGCCGTGGTCCCGTTCCCCGACGTCGGCGGGGAGCCGGTGGGTCCGCGCATCCTGCGGTCGATCGCCCTGCTCCGAGAGGCTTTCGACCCTTCCCGGTACGACGTGGTGCACGCCCAGGACTGCATCAGCGCCAACGCCGTGGACCGTTGCGTGCGCACCGTGCACCACCTCGACCAGTTCACGACACCGGAACTGGTCGCCTGCCACGAACGCGCGCTGACCCGCCCGTACGCGCATATCTGTGTCTCCTCGGCCGTGGCCGCGGAACTTCAGGACGGCTGGGGCCTGACCGCCACCGTGATCCCCAACGGCGTCGACCACGAACGCTTCGCCACGGCCGCCCCGCTGCTGACCGCCGGCCCGTACGTCCTGTCGGTCGGCGGCATCGAACCGCGCAAGGGTTCCCTGGACCTGCTGCGCTCGTACGCGTTGATGGACACGCCCGTACGTCTGGTCGTCGCGGGCGGCGAAACCCTGTTCGACTACCGCGACTACCGCGCCGAATGGGACCGGCTGGCCGCCACCCTGCAGGTCACCCCGGAAGTGCTGGGCCCGGTCGCCCACGCCGGCCTCCCGTCCCTGATGGCGGGCGCCGCCGCGTTCGCGTTCCCGTCCACGAAGGAAGGCTTCGGCCTGGCCGCCATGGAGGCCCTGGCCGCCGGCGTCCCCGTGGTGACCCGCGACCTGCCCGTCCTCCGCGAGGTTTTCGGCGACACCGTCCTCTACGGAACCGACCCGCCCTCGCTGGCCGCGGCCCTGACCCGGGCGGTCAAGGAGCCGGACCCGGCCCGGCAGGCCGCCGGCCGCGCCTTGGCGGCCGCCCACACGTGGGAAGCAGCCGCCCGCCGCCACGTCACGTTCTACGAATCCCTCTGAGCCGGAACGGCTGGGCCGTCTCGGCAGCCATCTCGGCCGGTAGGACGGTGGGACGGCCTGCGATACGGCCGTGTAATGCATGAATGTCGGATAACGGCGAGGTGCCGCTCCGCAGGTTGTGGGCGCAGGACGCCATGGCTGAGGTGCGGCTCTTCCAAGCGCGCCTGGACATCGCGGCCACGCGGGTGGGTTTGCTGCAGCCGCAACCGGCGGCCGAGCGTCAGGTGACCGTCACGGCGGTGCACCGGTTGCTGGAGTGTGCGCGCAAGGCGGCGCACGGGCGGGATCCGGTGTATCGGCCGGTGTACAGCTGGTGGTCGGGCAACTGTGTCGAGGCCGCGTTCCGCAACCTGCACAACGCCGAGGGGCTGCTGGCTCTGCTCTACAACCAGGACGAGGCGCGGGCGGAGACGCCCGAGGCGGTGCGGCGGGCCAACGAGTCGCTGCCGCGGGGCACGCCGGTGCACGATCTGGCGTGCGAGCTCGCCGAGGCCCGCAAGGAGGGCGCCGCCATCAACCTCGGTGATCTGTCCAAGGTGATCGAGGCCGGGCATGCCGCGGCCGACCGGCAGCGGGCCCGGCTGCGTACCTTTCGCAACGTGCTGACCACCGGCATGACCGTCACCGCCGTGCTCGTTGTGGTGATCGTTGTCGTGGCCGCGTTCTGGCCCGACCTGGTGCCGCTGTGTTTCGTGCAGGACGCGGTGCCCGCGAATGAGCCCAACGTGGCCTGCCCGGTGCGGGCCACGCGCGTCGACGATCTGGCGTTGCTGCACACCGCGGCCGGTTCGTGGGACTTCGCGGTGGTGGCGGCTCTCGGCCTGCTGGGCGGCGCCCTGTCGTCGGCCCTGTTCATCCGCGACCTCTACGCGAACGCGACCCCGTACAACGTGACCGTGCCGCTGGCCCTGCTCAAACTCCCGGCGGGCGCGCTGACCGCCCTGGCCGGCATCATTCTGCTGGCCGGCGAGTTCGTGCCCGGTTTCAGCGCGATCGACAAGCCGATTCAAATTCTCGCGTACGCCCTGGTGTTCGGCTTCGCCCAGCAGCTGTTCACGCATTACCTCGACCAGCGGGCGCAACGCCTGGTCAACGCCGTCCCGACGAAGGCCCGGGGCGCGTCGGCCGACGACTCCGTCGCCGTACGCTGACGGGGCTGCCGGTCAGGGGCCTCAACCGCGGACGCGGGGCCCGGTTCCGCGCGGCAACGGTCATGAGGATGACCGGTGGGGCGATCCCGGCGGCGTACCAGGCCAGGTCGGCCGGGTCGAACTGGACGCCGAGGGCCAGCCGGGCCAGGACGCTGCGGGCGGAGAGGCCGGCGGGGATGCCGGTCAGCTGGAACAGTTCGACGGCCCAGCAGAACAGCAGGGCGGCGGCTCCGGCCACGACGGCGCGCACGGCGGGGAAGAGCACGTAGACGCCGGCGAAGATCATGGTGGCGTACAGGGCGGTGCCGGAGTGGCCGGCGAGCCGGCCGGAGCTGTCGAGGACGTCGCTGCCCGCCAGCAGGCGGATGCCGAACGCGAGGCCGAGGACGGCCAGAGCCGCGAGGAGCGCGACTGCGCGGCGCCGGTTCATGACCGTGACGATAGACGCGCGCGTCCAGAACCTCGGGACTTATTGTTTCAGGTGCGTTGACAGGGCGTAACCGCAGCTATCAATATGTCTCCATGTCTCTATGGGAGCGCTCCCGAAACGTGGCCGTGATCGGGGCGGCAGTGCTGGTCGGTACGGGGTTGGCGGTGCCGGCCCAGGCGGCGGAGGTCGAACAGGTGGTCAACGGCGGCTTCGCCGACGGCACGGCGCCGTTCTGGGCCAACGGAGGGATGACGCTCGCGCTGGACGACGGCCGCGGCTGCGTCGACGTGCCGGGCGGCACCGCGAACAAGTGGGACGCCATCCTCGGGCAGAACGACATCGACCTGGTGGCGGGGGAGAACTACCGGTTCGCGTTCGACGCCAGTGGCAGTGCGGCCAAGTCCGTACGTGCGGTGGTCGGGCTGGCCGTGGACCCGTACGACACCTACTTCGAGCAGTCGCCGGTGCTGGGCGAGACGCAGCACTACGAGTGGACGTTCACCGCCGCGGCCAGCACCGCGCAGGGGCAGGTGGCCTTCCAGCTCGGCGGCAGCCCGGACCCGTGGAGGTTCTGCGTGGACAACGTGTCCCTGGTCGGCGGGGTGCCGCCCGAGGTGTACGAGCCCGACACCGGGCCGCGGGTGCGCGTCAACCAGGTCGCCTACCTGCCGAGCGGGCCCAAGGTGGCGACACTCGTCACCGGCAAGACGACGCCGGTCGCGTGGCGGCTCGCCGACAAATCCGGCAGAACACGCGCTGAGGGCCAGAGCAAGCCGCGCGGCGTGGACGTGTCGAGCGGAGAGAACGTCCACACGATCGACTTCAGCGCCGTGAAGGCCAAGGGCACCGGCTTTACCCTGACGGCGGACGGCGAGACCAGCCGCCCCTTCGACATCACCGCCGATGCGTACGCGAAACTGCGCACCGACGCCCTGAAGTTCTACTACACCCAGCGCAGCGGCATCGCGATCGACGAGGCCCTGCGCCCCGGCTACGGCCGCCCGGCCGGTCACGTCGACGTCGCCCCCAACCAGGGTGACGGCAACGTTCCCTGCCAGGCCGGCGTGTGCGACTACAACCTGGACGTGCGCGGTGGCTGGTACGACGCGGGCGACCACGGCAAGTACGTCGTCAACGGCGGCATCTCGGTGTGGGAGCTGCTCAACGCGTACGAGCGCACCCCCGGCCTGCGCAAGGTCGGCCTGAACATCCCGGAGAGCGGCAACGGCACGCCCGACCTGCTCAACGAGGTCCGCTGGGAGCTCGACTTCCTGCTCAAGATGCAGGTGCCGGCGGGTAAGCCGTACGCGGGCATGGCCCACCACAAGATCCACGACCAGAACTGGACCGGGCTGCCGCTGCTGCCGCACCTGGACCCGCAGCCGCGCGAGCTGCACCCGGTGTCCACGGCCGCCACGCTCAACCTGGCCGCCACTGCCGCGCAGGCCGCGCGCATCTACTCCAAGTACGACCGCGCGTTCGCGCAGAAAGCGCTCACCGCCGCGCGTACGGCGTACGCGGCCGCCAAGGCCAACCCGGCCCTGCTGGCTCCCGAGTCCGACGGTGTGGGCGGTGGCGCCTACAACGACGCCAAGGTGAGCGACGACTTCTACTGGGCGGCCGCCGAGCTGTTCCTCACCACGGGGGAGAAGCAGTACTCCGCGGACGTGCTCGCGTCGCCCGAGCACACCGCCGACGTGTTCGGCGCCGGCGCCTTCGACTGGGGCAACACGGCCGCCGCGGGCCGCCTCGACCTGGCGCTGGTGCCGAACCGTCTGCCCGGCCTGGCCAAGGTGAAGGCCTCGGTCGTCGCGGGCGCCGACAAGTACCTGGCGATCCAGAAGCAGCACCCGTACGGGGTCCCGTACGCGCCCGCGAACAACTCGTGGGACTGGGGCTCGAACAGCATCATCCTCAACAACATGGTCGTCATCGCGGCCGCGCACGAACTGACCGGCCGTGACCGGTACCGCGACGGCGTGCTGACCGGGCTCGACTACATCTTCGGCCGCAACGCGCTCAACATCTCCTACGTGACCGGCTACGGCGAGGTCAGCTCGCACAACCAGCACAGCCGCTGGTACGCCAAGCAGCTCGACCCCGCCCTGCCCAACCCGCCGGTGGGCACCCTCGCGGGCGGCGCCAACTCGTCGATCCAGGACCCGTACGCCCAGAGCAAGCTCACCGGCTGCGTCGGGCAGTTCTGCTACATCGACGACATCCAGTCCTGGTCCACGAACGAGCTGACGATCAACTGGAACGCGCCGCTGGCGTGGATCGCGGCTTACGTGGCGGCCCTGTAAAACGGGTCGCCTCGACGGCGCGGGTGCGCTTAGGTTGACGTCGTGTCTGCCGAAGCCGCCCGCGCCGCCGAGATTCTGAGCCAGCTCGCCACCCCGTTGCGCCTCCGGGCGTACGCGGAACTGGTCCACCGCGGCCAGGAAGGCGCCACGATCGCCGAGCTCGCGTACATTCTCGACGTGCCCGTGCAGACCGCGGGCGAGACCCTGGCCCGCCTCGTCGGCGCCGGACTGGCCACCGGCACGGGCAACGGCGTCTACCGCGCCTCGGGCGGCGAGTTGCGCGAAGCCGCCCAAGCGATCGACCGCGTGCAGCCGATCGCGTCCTATCTCGCCGACTATCCGCAGCTGCGGGGCAACTTCACCCACGGCCGCCTGTCGACCATGCCGCCCACGATGAGCGAGCGCTACACGATGCTGGGCGAGCTGCTGTCCCGCTTTCTCGCGCTCGAAGGCCTGCACACCGAGCACGAGATCAACCACCGGCTGGCCGAGGTCACCGACGACGTCGCCGCGACACGCCGCATGCTGGTCGAAACGGGCTGGTTGGAGAGGGACCAGGCCGGTTCCACGTACGGAGTGGGTCGTCTGGTGCCGGAGCAGCGTTAGCGGCGCAGGGCGTCGCGGCCAGGCTCATCCACCATTCGATCAGGTAGTCCATCGCGGCCGTGCCAATCTGGCACTTGAAGGCGGCCGCGAACGCCGAACGCGACATCCGGCTGAGTCCGTCCAGCTCGCCGAGGGCCACCGGTGTGCGACGCCGACGTGCACGGCCCGTAGCGCCACGCCGACGCCGTTGTCGCCCAGCGCAGCCGGCCGGTGCACCCCCCAGCCTCGGCGTGCGCCCGCAGCATGTGGACGAGCCGGATCTGGGCGACCGCCGCGCTCACCGGACGCAACGACTCGGACTGAGCCGCCGCCGGTCATACGATGAGGAGGCCCGCCAGTATCTCTTCACAACTCTCTGGCTCGGTTACTGCCCGCAAGGCTATGAGATCGGAATTTTCGACGAAGCGAATATTCGAGCAGAGTTTGCCGACAACATGTTTCGCAGTGGAGTAGCCATGCGGCTCTGGCAGGTCCGCATGGCGGAGTTGAGGCAGCAGGGCGTAGCGGAGATTGGTCCGTTCAATCGGATCTTCGAGCGTGAGAGCGAACGGCGAACTGCGGAACGCCGTACCGAGGCGGGACGGCCGCCTGGTGGCGAGTCGTTGCATACGAGTGGCGACAATCCAGAGGGCAGCTGACCAGCCACGTCGTGACGAGATGACGGTCTGATTCATCAATGGCTGGACCGGTCATTTGTTGGTCAGGCTGAAGTGCATGTAGTCCTTGAGCGACGTCCAGCGGCCGCCCCAGTGGAAGTCGTTCCACGTGAAGGCCCGGGCCGCGCCTTCGGGGTGCAGCATGCCGATCAGGTAGCGGCTGCGTTCGAGGTAGAACTGGCTGCCGGCCGGGGAGATCGAGCGGCCTCGGATCATCGGGTTCTGGAACGGGTTGATGTCGATGGCGGTGCCGGTGGCGTGTTCCGACCAGACGTTGGTGCCGCCGACCGCGCGGCAGTTGTAGCCGGCCGTCACCGTGGCCATGTTCGACTCGGTGGGGTTGTTGACCTTCATGGGGGCCATGCCCATGATGCGGAAACGCCAGCGGTACAGGGTGCCGAAGACCTGCTGGGCGCGGGCGGCCACGTCCTTGCGGACGATCACGCTGCCGTCGTGGTAGGCGCCGTTGAAGTCGATGTAGGAGACCCAGACGCGGCGCAGGTTGACGGGCAGCACGGGGCAGCGTTTGAGGGGCTGCCAGTTGACCGAGGCCGCCGTGACGGTCTCGATGCGCGTACGGAAGGCCGGTAACGCGACGGCGGGGGCGTTGAGTCGCAGCACCGCGTCGACCTGCACGGGGGTGTCGGCGGGGATGCCGTTCCAGGCGGCCAGTTGCTGCATGGTGACCCCGCGCAGGGCGGCGATGTAGGCCAGCGTCTCGGCCGGGCGCACCACGTGCCACACCGTGCCTGCTGCTCCCGCCGGTGCGGGGGCGAGTACCGGCAGGAGCAGCAGGGCGGTGACGACGGCGATCAGACGTTTGCGCACGGCTACAGACCGTACGAAGCGTCCCGGGCGGGTCGCAGCGAAACGCGAAAATCAGGCCAGCGCAACGGGACCGGGCGACAGCGTTACCCGTACGGGCGTGCCGGGGGCCAGAGCCGTCAGACGGCCGGTGGCGACCTGGGCCACCACGAGCTGCTCGCCGACCGTCACGGTGACCTTGCTGATCGGCCCTCCGAAGCTGGTCGTGAGGACCGTCCCGGTGCCGCCCGCGTCCGGCGTGACCTGCACGGACTCCGGCCGGATGAGGGCCGTGACCGACCCCGGGGAGGCCGGCGCGAGCAGCGGCAGCCGGGTACCGAGAACCTCGACCTCGTCGCCGGTGACCGTGCCGGGGAGGCGGTTGCTGAGACCCACGAATTCGGCCACGAACGGCGTGGCCGGGGCGAGATAAATATCCGCGGGCGCGGCCAGTTGTTCGAGCTTGCCGGCCCGCATCACGCCGACCCGGTCGGCGACGGCGAGGGCCTCCTCCTGGTCGTGCGTGACGAACAGCGTCGTCGTGCCGACCTCGGTCTGGATGCGGCGGATCTCGTCGCGCAGCTGCACGCGCACCTTGGCGTCGAGCGCCGACAGCGGCTCGTCGAGCAGCAGCACGCTGGGCTCGATCGCGAGGGCGCGGGCCAGGGCGACCCGCTGCTGCTGACCGCCGGAGAGCTGATGCGGGTAGCGGGCGCCGAGCGGCCCGATCCCGACCAGGTCGAGCATCTCCCGGGCGCGGGCGACGTTCCTGGACCGGCCGCGCAGCGACAACCCGAACGACACGTTGTCCAGGGCCGTCAGGTGCGGGAAGAGGCTGTACGCCTGGAAGACCATGCCCATGTCGCGCCGGTTGGCGGGCAGCGCGGTCACGTCCTTGCCGCCGACGAGCACCGCACCGCTGTCGGCGTCCTCCAGGCCGGCCAGCACGCGCAGCGCCGTGGTCTTGCCGCAGCCGGACGGGCCGAGCAGCGCGATGAACTCGCCGGGCTCGATGGCCAGGTCGAGGAGGTCCAGGGCGAGCGTGGGGCCGAACGAGCGGCGCAACCCCTTCAGATGGACGGCGACGCCGGTCATGAGGTCTCCTTGACGGCCCGGCGACGCCCGCCGAGCAGGGACAGAAGCAGCAGCAGGACGAAGGCGAGCAGCAGCGCGGTGAGCGACACGGCCACCGACACGGTGGCGCTGCTCTTGCCCAGGAGGTTAATCGCGACCTGCAGGTTCGTGCGGTTGAGCAGGGACGCGACGGTGAACTCGCCGAGCACCAGGGCCACGGTCAGGAAGGCCGCGGAGAGCACGGCCGTACGGATGTTGGGCAGCACGACTCGCCACATCACCGTGCCCCAGCCGGCGCCCAGCGACCGCGCCGCCTCGGCCAGCGTCTGCACGTCGATCGCGGACAGGCCGGCGTCGATCGCGCGATACGCGTACGGCAGAACGAGCACCGTGTACGCGAAGACGAGCGTCAGCGAGGAGCCGCCCAGGAAGTAGGTGACCCAGGCGTACACCGGCGCCAGCCCGACGACCAGCACGATGGCCGGGATCGTCAGGGGCAGCAGGCAGATGAACTCGACCAGCCGGCGCAGCTGGGGCAGCCGCAGCCGGACCCAGACCGCCGTCGGTACGAGCAACACGAGCATCAGCCCGGCGGTGAGCGCGGCCTGCAGCAGCGAGGTGGTGATGCCCTCGGCCAGCGCCGGGTAGCGCTCACTGAGCGACGGCCAATCGACCAGCAACGGCCACGTTTCGCCGTCGCGCGTGGAGAACTCGACCATCGCCACGAACGGCAGCACGAAGAAGACGCCGAGAACGATCAGGATCGTCCAGCGGAATGCGCGTTGTTTGCGCGCTCGGCGAGCGATCACCCCAGCCACTTGGACGTCCGGTTCTGCAGCAGCGAGTAGAGCGCCATCACCACGGCCACGACGACGACCATGCCGAGTGCCATCGCCTTGCCCACGTTCTGCTGGCCCAGCAGCACTTCGCTGGTCAGCGCGCCGCGGATCTGCAGGGGGACGAGCGGGCTGCCCTGGCTGACCAGTGCGGCCGCGGTCGCGTACGCGGAAAAGCTGTTGGCGAAGAGCAACAGGGCCGAGCCGAGGAACGCCGGGGCCAGCAGCGGGCCGGCCACGCGCGTCCAGTACTGCCAGGTCGTGCCGCCCAGGCTTTCGGTCGCCTCGCGCCACTGCGGGCGGATGCCGTCGAGCGCGGGCAGGAAGACGATCACCATGAGCGGGATCTGGAAGTACGTGTAGACCAGGGCCAGGCCCGGCAACTCGAACAGCCACACGCCGTTGTCGAAGATGTCGACGTCGAACGTGTCCTGCAACCAGACGGTGAGGAAGCCGGACAAGCCGATCGTGGCCAGGAACGCGAACGCCAGGGTGACGCCGCCGAACTGGGCCAGGACGCCGGCGGCCGCGGTCACGGTCCGCCGCAGCACGCCTTCCGGCTTCGCGGTCGTCAAGGCGTACGCGAGCAGAGCTCCCAGGACGGCGCCGGTCAGCGCGCTGATGGCCGAAAGCGCGATGCTGCGGCCGAACGCGTCCAGCACGACCCCGGTACCCAGCGCCTCGAGGTTGGCCAGGGTGACGCCGCCGTCGTTGCCCGCGAAGGCCCCGGCCACGACGACCAGCGCCGGGATGAGCAGGAAGATCGTCACGTACGCGAAGAACGGCACCGTACCGAGCAGGGAGGTGACGCCCCGCAGGCGCGGCCGCCGGGCCACACGCTGCGGGGCGGCGACGGCTACCTCAGCCAACGGTCTTGGCCCAGTTCGCCGACAGGTACTCCTTGGCCTGGCCGGTCTCCTCCTCGGTCGGGACGACCGGGGTGCCCTCGACCTTGGGCAGGGCGTCGAACAGAGCCTTGTCGATCGTGCCGGCCTTGGCCATGGCGTCCTGCCGTACGGGGCGGGCGCCGCCGGCGAGCCACAGGTTCTGGCCCTCGTCGGAGTAGAGGAACTCCTGCCACAGGCGCGCGGCGGCCGGGTGCGGGGCGTCCTTGTTGATGGCCTGTACGTAGTACGACCCCAGCACCGAGCCACTGGGCACGAACGTCTTCCAGGTCTTGAGCTTGGTGGCCTCGGCCGCGTTGAGGTAGTCCCAGTCGAAGACGACCGGGGTCTGGCCGGACTGGATGGTGGCCGAGTCGGGGTCGACGGGCAGCAGGTTGCCTGCCTTCTTGAGCCGGCCGAAGTAGTCGACGCCGGGGGCGATGTCGGCGACGGTGCCGCCGTTGCCGAGCGACGCGGCCTGCACGGCCCCGAACGCGGAACCGGCCTGGGTGGGGTCGCCGTTGAGCGCGACCTTGCCCTTGTACTCGGGCTTGAGCAGGTCGGCCAGGCTGGTCGGGGCGGGCACCTTGGCGCTGTCGTAGCCGATCGACATGTAGCCGCCGTAGTCGTTGACCCAGGTGCCGTTGGCGTCCTTGAGGTTGTCCGGGACGTCGCCGAAGGTCGCGACCTGGTACGGCGCGAACATGGTGGTGTTGGCCGCGGCGACCGAGGCGCCGAGGTCGAACACGTCGGGGGCGCCGTCCTGGCCCTTGAGCTGGTTGGCCGCGTTGATCTCGTCCTGGCTCGACGCGTCGGGCTGGGCCGAGTTGACCTTGATGCCGTACTTGTCGCCGAAGGTCTTGATGATCTCGCCGTAGTTGGCCCAGTTGGGGGGCAGCGCGATGACGTTGAGCTGCCCCTCGGCCTTGGCCGCCTCGACGAGCTTGTCGATCCCGCCCAGGTCGGCCGCGCTGGTCGCGCTCGCGGCGCCCGAGCTCGAGGCCTCGGCCTTCTTCTCGGGCGGCGAGCAGGCCGCGACCCCGGCAACGGCGGTGGCCGCCAGGGTGACGGCGATCGTGCGGGTGATGTGACGCACCGTGGTTCCTCTCTCTACGCACACCGAGCCGGTGGGCGCTGGGAGAGCATGAAGTTGCTTGACGAAGAAAAAGCATCCCGGAAGCGACGCGCGGGAGACGTTCAGTCGTTGATCTTGAGGCTTTCGGAGGAATCGTTCAGGAGGCTGCTGACCTGTATTTATCGCCATGATTGTCGTTCGACGGGCGGCTTGCGGACATAGGAGTAGGGCAGGAGTAAGCGCCGGAGAGTGGCCGCGTTCGCGCTCCGCACGACAGCGACCGCCCCGGCGAGGACGACGAGATTGGCGGCCACGATGAGCACCGCGTGCTCGACGTCGAGGTCGAGAGCCGCCGCTCCGACGAGAAGCGACAAAAGATAGAGAACAGTGTCAGCGATGAGGAAGACCCCCAGCCCGCGGGCGCGGCGCACCGGCCCCGGCCGGCCGTCGTCGGCCTGCAACCCGATCACCAGCCCGGTGACCGCCGCAACCGCCGCGAGGAGCCAGTCGATCAGCGGCGCGAGGTAACCGACGACGAGCAAGGCCGGCAACCAGGCCAGGCCCAGCAGCGGCCCAGCCAGGGCCCCGGTCCAGACCGCACCCAGAACCCGGACGACCACGGCGACAAGCACGGTCGCCGGCGTCCACCACTTCAACCCGGCTGTTTGAACGCGTTCAACCATTCTCGTATGGTAGACGCGAGGCGGTGTTCCGTGGGGGTTGGCGGCGCCCCACAGTCGCATGAGGTCACTCTCCCGCTTGCCGCCTGGACAGGCTTCGGTACGGTCGCGGTTCGGTTGTGAGTGTCCTTTCGCGAGGGGGTTCAGGATGACCGGCCCGATCGATCCGTCCGGTCTGGGCGGTGCGCTCGCTGACGTGGTGGCTGCGCTCGGGCGAGCCCGACCGCCGGGTGGCGAGCAGGAATCGCCGGCCGGGATCGGGGAGGCCGCTGACGGGCGGGTTCGGGTGCGGGCGGTTCTGCCCTGCCGGATCGAGGGGCTCGAGCTGGAACCGTCGATGCTGCGGATCGGCGGCGACGCTCTGGCCCGGGAGATCGAGTCGGCCGTCAACGCCGCGCTGGCCGACCTGCGGAGACAGGCCGTGGTCACCGCGGGTTCGGGTGACCTCGGTGCGCTCGCCGATCAGTCAAGGACATTCAGTTCAACGCCGAGCGGCAGTTCGCGAAGCTGACGGCGTCGCTGGTCGAGGCGCAGGAGCAGCTCACTCGCCGGGCCGGCGAGCGATGAGCGGCTTCACGGTCGATCCCGCGCGGCTCTCGGCTTCCGGGTCGGCCCTGCAGAACGTGGCCTCACGGCTCTCGTCGGAGCTGGCGTCGTTCCGGTCCGAGCTGGCCGGTTTCGGTGCTCCCTGGGGCAACGACGACATTGGAGCACTGATCGGGGCCGCCCACGACGAGGTGTCGGCGTGGGCCTTCGAGTGCTATCAGGACGCCCTGGACGAGATGGCCGCGGCGGGTGCCGACGTGGTGGAGATCAGCGTGCAGCACGTGGAAGTGGACGAGAACGTGGGCCGCCGGTTCCAGGGGCTGCTCGGCGAGCTGGGGCGCTGACCGGTGGGCATGGAGATTCCGGCCGAGCTGCGGTCGCTGCTCGGCATCCTCGGCTTCACCTGGCCGGAGGCCGACGAGACCGCGCTGGTCGAGATGGGCCAGGCGTGGATCGCGTTCTCGGACCGGCTGGAGGGCATCGTGGCGGACGCGTCGTCGACCGCCGCCGAGGTGTGGACCGAGCACGAGGGTGAGAGCTTCGCCGCGTTCCAGGCCTGGTGGGCGCGCCAGGACAGCCCGGCCCAGTCGCTGCTGGACGGCGCGAACGCGGCCACGCTGACCGGCACCGGACTGATGATCTGCGGCGGTATCGTGCTCGCCCTCAAGGTGGCGATGATCGCCCAGCTGGCCCTGCTGGCATTGCAGATCGCGCAGGCGGTGGCGACGGCGGCGCCGACGTTCGGCGCGAGTCTGCTCGAGATCCCCCTCTTTCAGCAGCTGAGCCGGACGATCGTCGGGAATCTCGTGGAGGACGCCATGGTCAAGTTGCTGAACGGGTGACCGGGGATGGCCAGGGGCTCCGGCACACTCATGCGGGCCGCCCTGCGGTTCCTGCGCAAGACCCGTAAGCGGGCCCGCCCGGATCGCATGGATCCGCACTTCACGAACCACACCATCGGTGGCGGCCACGTGCGGCCGGGTCAGCCCCGCGGGTCCGGCTATCACTACCGTCCCGGCGGCGAGGACTTTCCCGATCGCCGCCTTGTGCCCGGCTCCAGGGTCACGCACTCGAACGGCGTGTACGAGGCGGAACCCGAGTTCTTCGACCCGACCCTGAATCCGCCGGCTGGCGCCTGGAAGCCGAAGGCTGGTAATCGCGGTGTCAGCACCTTCTTCCCCGACGACTGGACGCCGGCGCAGGTGGACAACGCGGTCACCGGCGCCTTCAAGAACTCGACGCAGGTCGCTCCGAACAGATGGGTCGGTACCTACAATGGCGTCACCATTGAAGGCTTTTACAACCAGTCCGGCGGCTTCACGCACGGCTGGCCCGTTCCCTAGCGCCCCGAGAGGCTCGCGGTGAGTGTTGTCAGCTTACGGATCGATCCCAGGTTCCGGCGGCCGGTATATCAGGTCGAGGATCAGCGATACGACCTGCTGGGCGAATGGCTGACCACTGATATCGGCACGTTCTTTCTGGTCGCCCTGGACGCGTTGGCGATGGCCGACGATGTGTCCCGAAGTGAGCCGCCGTTCGATGAGTGGAGCAGCGAGAACTACGCGGTGTCGTTCACGCCGGCGGCCCTCTCGATCCGCAACTTGTGGGTGCCGGGGGCCGAGGGCGAGTTCCCGGCCGACGTGGCCCGGGCGGCGATCGAGGACTACTGGCGATTCCTGGTCGCTCAGCCGGAACGCGACGTCGTACGGGAATATCGTCCCGATCTCCCGGAGTGGCAGGCCAACTTGCTGCGGTGGGAGGAGAAGTGGGGCCGCACCCACCCATACCGGGGACGGCTCTTCAGCTAGCCCCTCAAGCCGCCGGCGATGCGGGTCTCCCGGCTGGTGAACGCGGCGGTCAGCAGGCGTCCAGGCACTGCCGAAGCCGGGTCAGGCCCTCCGTGATGCGATGCGCATCGATCATGCCGTACCCGAGCACTATGCCCGGCTGGCCGGGGGCCGCGGCGGCTATCTCCGGATAACTGGCCAGGCCGAGGCCGGCGGCCCGGGCCCGGGTCAGCACGTCGTCGGTCGGAGCGCCGCGCGGCAGCGCGCTCAGGTGCAGGCCGGCTGACGACGGCACGACGGTCAGATGGGCCGCCAGCGGGCCGGCCAGTGCCGCCGTGATGCGGTCGTGGCGTTGCCGGTACACCCGGCGGACCCGTCGCAGGTGCCGCGCGTACAAGCCCTGCGCCAGGAAGTCCGCCATGGCGGCTTGCGGGGGCAGGCTGGTGTGCCAGTCGGCGAGGAATTTTGCGGCGTGCAGGGCGTGCCGAAGCGATGTCGGGTGGATCAAGTAGCCCAGCCGCAGCGTGGGCAGAAGGACTTTGGAGAACGATCCGATGTAGAGGACCCGGCCGCTGCGGTCGAGGCTGTGCAGCGGCTCCAGCTGCTGCTCGGTGTAGCGGAACTCGCTGTCGTAGTCGTCCTCGACGATGGCTGCGTCGTGCCGCTGGGCCCAGGCGAGCAGCTCGACGCGGCGTCGCAAGGTCATTGCCACGCCGGTGGGGTACTGGTGGGAGGGCGTCACGTAGACCACCCGGGCGCCGGGTGGCAGCGCCTCGACGATCAGGCCCTGCTCGTCGACCGGGACGCCGATCACCGTGGCGCCCTGCGCCTCCCACACGAGTTTCGGGGGCGCGTAACCGGGTTCCTCGACCACCGCGGTGGCGCCGGGTTCGAGCAGCACCCGCCCGATCAGGTCGAGCGCCTGCTGCGCACCGCTGGTGATCAGCACGTCCCGCGGATGTGTCTCGATGGTCCGGGCGGTGCGCAGATGACCGGCGAGCAGCGTGCGGAGCCCGAGGTGGCCGGCCGGCTCGACGGGCATCCCCGTGCCGACCGCCGACTGCCGGAATTGGCTGGTCAGCAACCGGCGCCAGGCGGTGTACGGGAACAGCCGGGTGTCGGGCGCGCCGACCCGGAAGTCGAACTCCGGTGTCTCGCTGTAGTCGGGCGGAATCGGCATTCGCGGCCACACCGCGCGGGGCACGAGCGAGCCGGAGGGCAGCTGCGGCGCATCCGGCAACGCGACGGGCATCGCGTTGACGAACGTTCCGGCGCCGCCGCGACCGACCAGGTAGCCCTCGGCTATGAGCCGTTCGTAGGCGGCTGTCACCGTGTTGCGCGAAACCTTGAGTTGCCCGGCCAGGTCGCGGCTCGAGGGCAGTGCCTCCTCCCGGCGCAGCCGGCCGTCCAGGACGGCGTCGCGCAACTGCCGGTAGATCTGTTCCGCGAGGCTCCCGGCCGGGTCCAGCCGGACGGCTACTTCCATACGCAAGATCCTAAGTGGATCCGTCAAACCGCCACCGAATTGGCTCTGAGCCGTGATCGGCCCGGCTCCTACGATGACTGGTGCGGCCGGAAAGGCCGGGGAAATGCCTTTGACGGGGGAGGACCGGTGGTGAGCCGAAACGGGAAGAAGGCCGGCGGCGCGTCGATTTCCAGATTGCTCGCGCGGCATTCCGCGGGGGCGCGAATCGTGAAGCCGGGCGGGCGGACCACGAAGTCTGCTGTATCGAGGACCGTCAGGACGGGCCTGGTGGCGGTGGCGTCAACCGTTACGTTGCTGGCGGGGACCGCGCAGGCGGCCAATGCCTCCGCCCTGACGTCAAGTTGTTTCACGCTCCCCTTCGGGAGCTGCCGGACGGATTTCGTCCGGGCCGCGTCGGGCAACTGGCTTCACTACAGCATCGCGCCGTGCGGGTGGGGGAAAATCTACGACAACGACACCGGCCGGCAGGTCGGACCGTCCAAGGCCTACGGCGGCGGATACATCGAGGGCGTGTACGGCTACAACTACTACATGATTCTGCAAAGCGCGGGCAGTGCCTGCTTGGGCTCGCTGGGCTACTGAGCCGGCGCGCCTCGCGCGCTGACCATCCCGGCCGAAACCTTGCGGCGGCGCCTGCTCCACGGGGGAGCAAGCGCCGCCGGGCGAGCCGGGTTGCCGGGCGGCTGTTCCGCTAGACCCCGAGACCGCCCGCGATACGGGTTTCCCGGCTGGTGAACTCGCCGGTCAGCAGCGGCATGGCGCGGGCGATGAAGGCGCGCGTCTCGGGCAGAAGGAGGGAGGCGTCGTGGGCCTCCTTGGAGTCCCAGGCCTCGGTCACCCAGATCGTGACGTCGTCCGTGGCGTCCAACCCGACCACGTAGAGGTGGCAGCCCGCCGCTTTCAAACCGTCGGCGCCGCTGGTCAGGATGGTGGCCACCTCGTCGCGGTGGCCGGGCCTGGTCTTCATGGAACCCTGATATCCGTACAGCATGGGATCATCCTGGCATGGACGGCGACCCACGAGTTCTGGTGATCGGCCTCGACCCGTACCGGGTGCCCGGCCCCTGGGATCCCACGCCGGTCGCGGAGGGGATCGCGGCCGGGATGGCCCGCTTCGAGGAGGCGGGGGTGCCCGCGCGCGCCTGTCTGGTCGGGTTGGACGGCAGCGACGACATCGAGGCCGTGGTGAGCGCGGCACTGCGGGAGCGGGCGTGGGAAGTTGTCGTGGTGGGCGGGGGTGTGCGCGGCGACGTCGAGTTGTTCGAGCGGGTCATCAACCTGGTGCACCGGCACGCTCCGGGCGCGGCGATCGCCTTCAGCAACACGCCGGACGACACGTACGCGGCCGCGGCGCGCTGGCTCACGGGCTCCTGAGGGGCCAGCCGGCCAGGATCTCCGCGACGGTCGTGGCGGCGGGCGGTTCCGGGGTCTTGGCCGCCGTACGACCGAATCGCGGGGCGGGTGCGGGCTGCGTGAGCCCGGACACGTCGACGAACGTCGAGCGGGCCCGGTTGTGCGGGTGCGTGGGGGCCTCGGTGGGGGAGAGCACCGGGGCGACACAGGCGTCCAGCCCTTCGAATACGGCCGTCCATTCGTCCCGCGTACGGGTGCGGAAGCGCGCGGCGAAAAGCGATCGCAGGGCAGCCCAGCCCGAGGGGTCGTACGGGGCCGGAAGGTCTTGCTCGCCGAGGCCGAGCCCGCCCAGCAGGGCCCGGTAGAACGGCGGCTCGATGGCCCCCACGGCCATGAACCCGCCGTCGGACGTCTCGTACGTGTCGTAGAAGGGCGCACCGCCGTCGAGCAGGTTCGCGCCGCGTCCGCCGGCCCACGCCCCGCCCGCGATCATGCCGTGCAGGAATGTGGTGAGCAGCGCCGAGCCGTCGACCATGGCCGCGTCCACCACCTGGCCCAGCCCGGACCGGGAGCGTTCCACGAGCGCCGCCAGGACCCCCACGGCGAGCAGCATCCCGCCCCCGGCGAAGTCGGCCAGCAGGTTGATCGGCGCGTGCGGCCGCTGCCCGGCCCGGCCGAGGGGTTCCAGGGCGCCCGCCACGGCCAGGTAGTCGATGTCGTGGCCGGCCCGCGCGGCCAGCGGCCCGTCCTGGCCCCAGCCGGTCATCCGGGCGTACACCAGACCGGGGTTGACCTGGTGGCAGTGGGCCGGTCCGATGCCCAGCCGCTCGGCGACACCGGGCCGGTAGCCTTCCACGAGCACGTCGGCCCGCTCGGCCAGGCGGATGAACGAGGCCACGTCGGCCGGGTTCTTGAGGTCGAGCGTGAGCGTCCGGCGGTTGCGGTCGAGCGGTCCCGGCGGCAGTCCGGAGCCGCCGGGACGGTCCACCCGCACCACGTCGGCGCCCAGGTCGGCCAGCAGCATGCAGCCGAACGGCCCTGGCGCCAGGCCGGCCAGTTCGAGCACCCGCACGCCGGTCAGCGCCGTCACGCGGGCTCGAATCGCGTGCCGTACCGGGCCGCCAGCTCGCGGGCCCGCCCCGCGAAGTCCTCGTGCTGGTCGGCGAAGCGCAGCACCCCGCCCGTCCAGGCCGGGTAGCCGATGCCCAGGATCGAGCCGACGTTGCCGTCCTCGGCCGTGCGCAACACCCCTTCGGCCAGGCAGCGCCGCGCGTCGAGGGCTTCGACGAACAGGAACCGGTCCTTCAGATCGGCCAGCGGCACGGCGCGGCCCTCGGGCGTGGCCATGCCGGCGAGCCCTTCCCACAGCGACTTGGCCGATTCGTACGTGTAGAAGCCGCGCCCGGCGGAACGGCCCGGCCGGTCGTGCCGGTCGACCATCGCGTCGATCACGTCGTGCGACGGCAGCCGTACGGGTGCGGAAGCCGCGATCCGCTGCGCGAGGGTCAGGCTGACCTCGTCGGCGAGCGCGAGGGGACCGGTCGGATAGCCGGCCTGCAGCGCGGCGTGCTCGATCGACGGCGCCGGCACCCCCTCGGCCAGCATTCCGATGGCCTCGTCGAGGAAGGTGCCGATGACCCGGCTGGTGAAGAACCCGCGCCCGTCGTTGACCACGATCGGGGTCTTGCCGATCAGCCGGCCCAGGTCGAAGGCGCGGGCCACGGCGGCGTCCGACGTCTGCGCCCCGACGACGATCTCCAGCAGCGGCATCTTGGCGACGGGCGAGAAGAAGTGCATGCCGATGAAGTCGCCCGGCCGTTCCACCCCCGTGGCCAGCCCGGTGATCGGCAGCGTCGACGTGTTGGAGGCGAGCAGCGCGTCCGGGGCCAGCACCGGCAGCACCTCGGCGAAGACCTGCCGCTTGAGCTCCGGGTCCTCGAAGACAGCCTCGATGACCACGTCGCAGCCGGTCAGCGCGGCCACGTCGGCCGTGGTGGTGATGCCGGGCCCGGCCGCCCGCGCCGCCAGTTGCGGGGTGACGTCCTTGACCACGACCTCGAGCCCGGCCCGGGCGCAGGCCTGCGCGATGCCGGCGCCCATCATGCCCGCACCCAGCACGGCCACCCGGCGTGGCTCGCTCACCTCGACGGACGGGCGGGCCAGGCCGCCGTTGACCGCGCGCATGTCGAAGAAGAGGGCGCCGATCATGTTCTTGGCGATCTGCCCGGTGAGCAGGGTGATCAGGTGCCGGGTCTCGATCACCTGGGCCGTGGCGAAGTCGACCTGGGCTCCCTCCACCGCGGTGGCCAGGATCGCCTCGGGCGCGGGCAGCGAGGCCCCCTTGAGTTGCTGGCGCAGGGTGGCCGGGAAGGCGGGCAGGTGCGCCGCGGGCAGGCCGCCGGGCAGGCGGTAGCCGTCGCGGTCCCAGGGCTGGGCCGCGCCGGGGTTGGCCCGGATCCACTCGCGGGCCTGCGCGAGCAGCTCGGCCGGGGTCGCCGCGAGCGCGTCCACGAGGCCGTGGGCCAGGGCGTCGGCCGGGCGCAGGCGACGGCCGCTGAGCAACCAGGTCGTCAGCGCGGGGGCCAGGCCGAGCATCCGGACCGTGCGGGTGACGCCGCCCGCGCCGGGCAGCAGCCCCAGGGTGACCTCGGGGAAGCCGAGCCGGGTGGACGGCCGGTCCAGTGCGATCCGGTGGTGGCAGGCCAGGGCCACCTCGAGCCCGCCGCCCAGCGCGGCCCCGTTCACCGCGGCCACGACCGGCCGTCCGTACGTCTCCAGGCGCCGGAAGTCCTGCTTGATCCTACTGAGCAGCGTGAACAGTGCGGGCGCGTCGCCGGTGGTGGCGCGGGCCATCGAGGGCAGGTCGCCGCCCGCGAAGAACGTCTTCTTGGCGCTGGTCACGATCACGCCGGTGACCTGCTCACGCTCGGCGTACAGGCGGTCCACGGCGGCCGACATGGCCGCCACGTACGTCTCGTTCATGGTGTTGGCCGACTGCGCCGGGTCGTCCAGGGTGAGCGTGACGATGCCGTCGTCGCCGCGGGAGTAGTCGATCATCAGAGCCTCTCCAGGACTGTCGCGACGCCCATGCCGCCGCCGATGCACAGGGTGACCACGGCCCGGCGCTGGTCGCGGCGTTCCAGCTCGTCGAGCGCGGTGCCGAGCAGCATCGCGCCGGTCGCGCCGAGCGGGTGGCCGAAGGCGATCGCGCCGCCGTTGACGTTGACCGTGTCGGGGTCGAGCTCGAGGTCACGGATGTATTTGAGGACCACGGCGGCGAACGCCTCATTGATCTCGAACAGGTCGATGTCGCCGACGGTCAGTCCTGCCGCGGCCAGGGCCTTGCGTGTCGCGGGGGCGGGGCCGGTGAGCATCAGGGTCGGGTCGGCGCCCGTGACGGCCGCCCCGGCGATGCGGGCGCGCGGGGTCAGGCCCAGTTCCTCGCCTGCTGCCGCCGAGCCGATGAGCACGAGGCCGGCACCGTCCACGATGCCCGACGAGTTGCCCGCGTGGTGCACGTGGTCCAGACGTTCCAGCCAGTGGAACTTGCGCAGAGCCACGGCGTCGAAGAAGGGCGTACGGGCGAAGGAGGGACGCAGCCGGCCCAGCCCTTCGACCGTCGTGTCGGGGCGGGGATGTTCGTCGGTGGTCAGGATGTCGAGGCCGTTGGCGTCGCGCACGGGCACGATCGAACGCGCGAAGTGGCCGCCGGCCCACGCCTTGGCCGCCCTGTCCTGCGACCGCACCGCGTACGTGTCGACGTCTGCGCGGGTGAAGCCCTCCAGCGTCGCGATCAGGTCGGCGCTGATGCCCTGGGGCACGAAGTCGGTGGCGAACGACGTCTCGGGGTCGGAGAACCAGGCCCCGCCGTCCGAGCCCATCGGGTTGCGCGACATCGACTCCACGCCACCCGCGACGATCAGGTGCTCCCAGCCCGACCGGATGCGCGCGGCGGCTTGGTTGACCGCCTCCAGGCCTGAGCCGCAGAAGCGGTTGAGCTGCACCCCGGCCACCGTGTCGGGCAGCCCCGCCAGCAGCGCGGCGGCGCGGGCGAGGTCGCCGCCCTGCTCGCCGACCGGGGTGACGATGCCCAGGACGAGGTCGTCGACGCGGGCCGGGTCGAGGCCCGGCAGCCGGGCCCGCAGCGCGTCGAGCAGGCCGGTGACCAACGAGATCGGTTTGACCCCGTGCAGCGCGCCGTTCTCCTTGCCGCGGCCGCGCGGGGTGCGCACCGCGTCGTACACGAAGGCCTCAGAGGACACGGGCGATCAGCTCCTTCATGATCTCGTTGGTGCCGCCGTAGATCTTCTGCACGCGGGCGTCGGCGTACATCCGCGCGATCGGATACTCCGTGGTGTAGCCGTAGCCGCCGAAGATCTGCAGGCAGCGGTCCACCACCTCGCACTGTCCCTCGGTCAGCCACGCCTTGGCCATGGCCGCGGTGGCCACGTCGAGCTCGCCGCGGACGTGCCGCTCGATGCAGTCGTCCAGGAAGACCCGGGCGACCCGCGTACGGGTGGCGCACTCGGCCAGCACCATGCGGGTGTGCTGGTGGCCGATGAGCGGCTTGCCGAAAGCGGTCCGCTCTTTCGCGTACGCGGTGGTCAGCTCGACGGCCCGCTGCATCGCGGCCACCGCGCCCACGCCGATCACCAGGCGTTCCTGGGGGAGTTGCCGCATCATCTGGAAGAACCCCTGGCCCTCGCCGGCGAGCAGGTTGGCCGCGGGCACCCGGAACTCGTCGAAGAACAGCTCGGCGGTGTCGTTGGCGTGCAGCCCGATCTTCTCCAGGAGGCGCCCGCGCCGGAACCCGGGGGCGTCGTCGCTGAGCTCGCAGACGATTAGGCTCATCCCGGCCGCCTTCTGCGCCGGGTCGGTCTTGACCGCGAGGATCAGCAGGTCGGCCAGGCCGCCGTTGGTGATGAAGGTCTTCGACCCGCTGATCACGTAGTCGTCGCCGTCGCGGATCGCGCGGGTCGTGATCTCCTGCAGGTCGGAGCCGCCGCCGGGCTCGGTCATGCCGATCGCGCCGACCAGGTCGCCCGAGCACAGTCCGGGCAGCCACCGCCTCTTCTGCTCCTCGTTCCCGTACGCCACCAGGTAGCCCGTCACGATGCCGCTGTGCACGGCCAGGCCGAGGCTGCCCTCGCCCACGGCCTGCTGCTCGTGCAGCATGACCGCCTCATGGGTGAAGTCGCCGCCCCCGCCCCCGTACGGCTCGGGAACGCTCAGTCCCAGCAGCCCGAGCGCGCCGGCCTGCCGGTAGTGCTGGCGATCGGGGTGACCTTGCTGCTCGTGCCGGGCCGCGTGGGGCAGCACCTCTCGGGTGAAGAAGTTGCGGGCCAGCGCGGCGAGGTCGTCGTGCTCGGGCTTGAGCCACGCCGGGGCGTACCCGTCCAGTCCTGGGGTGGGCATGGTCTTACCTTTTCGAGTTATTGGCGGGCTGTCAACAACGGTGTGGCGTAAGGTCCACACGATGAGTGTGGAGGCCGGACCGCGCCGGCGCCTCGAACCCGACGCCCGGCGTGCGCAGATCCTGGCGGAGGCCGTCCGGCTGTTCGGCGAGCGCGGCTACGCCGACGTGTCGACCACCGACGTGGCCCGGGCCGCCGGCGTCGCCCGCGGGCTGGTCAACCACTACTTCGGCACCAAGAAAGAGCTCTACCTGGAGGTCATCCGGGTGATGCTGACCGTGCCCGGCGTGGCCATCGCCGGGCTGCCCGAGGGTGACCTGCCCACCCGCGTCGACGCGATCGTCGGCTGGTTCCTCGACGTCGTCTCCCGGCACAGCCGCTCCTGGCTGGCCGCGATCACCGCCGGGGGCATGGCCGGCGACACCGACGTCGACCGGGTGATCGCCGAGGCCATCGACGCCGCCGCCGACGCCGTGCTGACCGCCGTCGGCCAGGGCGCGGCCGGCCCGGCCCGGCACGCGATGGCCCGCTCGTACGTGGGGCTGGCCGTCTCGACCGCCCGCGAATGGCTGCAACGGGGCGTGCTGACCCGGGCCCAGGTGCACCGGCTGCTCGCCGCCACCCTCCTGACCATGGTGGAGCAGGTTTTCCGGGACGCTTAGCCGCGCCGCTCGTCCGTTCGGGGGAGCGTGTTCCGTGCCGCCGATGGCCACGATGAGGTATCTGCGCGCTTCACGTGGACCCATCACCGGTGACGATCGGACTGCACGGCGGAGTCAGACATGGATGCGGAACGGTACAGCGTGGACACTCTCACCTTCGAGCCCGGGCTCACGGCGGCCGAGGTGGGCGACCTCAACGAACTGCTCAGTCCGGGCCGCGACGGCCCCCTGGTGCACACCGGGCGCCGCGCCGGGGGCCGGGCCGTGGTCGAAGTGCGCGCGGGCACCGACGCCAGGGACGTCTGCGACACCCTGCAGGCGCAGCGGCCCGGTGCCGGGAGCAGGCGGGTCCCGCTGCTCCTGGGCGGGACGTTCAAGCTGCTGGGCCGGCACTGGGGCCACGGCACCTCGTGGTCCGAGCTGACCGGCGAGCCGCCCGACCTGCGGCCCCCGGCCTTCGCCGCCACCGCCCCCGGAGGCAGCCTGCGCCGCCCGGTCGTCGCCCTGCTCGACACCGGGGTGCAGAAACACGAGTGGTTCGCCGCCGACGACGGCGACCCGTTCCTGCTGCTGCCCGAGGACCTCCCGGCCCCCCGACCGTGGAACGGCCGCGTACACGAGATCCACTCCGGCGACGTGTCGGCCACCGGGCACGGCACCTTCATCGCCGGGCTGATCCGGCAGGCCGCCCCCAGCGCCCAGGTCCTGTCGCTGCGCGTCATGGACGACCAGGGCCGGGTCGAGGAACACACCGTGATCGAGGCGCTGGAGTGGCTCGCGAGCTACTACGACCGCCGGGAACGCCCGGTCGACGTGGTCTGCATGGCCTTCGGCCGCGAGGACGACGCCGTCGACACCGTGGAACTGCTGCGCAAGGCGCTGGAACGACTGGCCGGACTGGGGATCCCGCTGGTCGCCTCGGCCGGCAACGACCACCAGACCAGCTCGCCGATCTACCCGGCTGCCTTCGAGTTCGTCACCGGTGTCGGCGCCGGTTTCGGTCGCTACCACGCCGAGTTCAGCAACTACGGCGACTGGGTCGACCGCTATCGCGACGGCGTGGACGTGGTCGGGCCCCTGCCCGGCGACAAGCTCGCCCGGTGGAGCGGGACGTCGTTCGCGGCGGCCAACTTCGCCGGCGACCTGGCCCGGCCTCATGTCCGCTGACCCGCACCTCGGCGCCCTGCTGGAACGGGCCCGCGACGGCGACCGGGAGTCCCTGCGCGAACTCGTGCACGAGCTCAACCCGGTGCTGTGGCGGGTGGCCCGGGGGCAGGGCCTGTCGGCCGAGGACGCGGCCGACGTGGTCCAGACGACGTGGCTCGAACTGCTGCGCCGCATCCACGAGATCCGTACGCCGCGGGCCGTGACGGCCTGGCTGATCACCGCCACCCGGCGCGAGTCGTGGCACCGGCAGCAGCGCGGCCGCCGCGACGTGCCCGACTCGGGGGCCGTGCTCGACGCCGCCGTCGATCCGGCTCCGGCCCCCGACCAGCGGGTGCTCACCGACGAACGCGACCGGGTGCTGTGGGAACACTTCGCGCGGCTGTCCGAGCGCTGCCGGGAACTGCTGAGCATCGTGGCCGAGGTGCGCCGCCCCGACTACGCGGCCATCGCGGCCGGCCTGGGCATGCCGCACGGCAGCATCGGCCCCACCCGCGCCCGCTGCCTGGCCAAACTGCGCTCGATGCTGCTCGCCGACCCCGGCTGGGGGAGTCATGGATGACCCTGTGGACGCCGACATCCTCCGGCGCATCGCCCGGCTCGACCCCGCGCCGCCCGACCTCGACGAGCGGGTGCTCTTCGCCATCGAACTCGACCAGGCCGACGCCGAGGTGGCCCGGCTGACCGCGACCGCGTACGCCGGGTCGGGCGCCCGTGCGGCCGAACGCACCCGCACGATCACGTTCGAGGCGGACAGCCGAACGGTCATGATCACGGTGGTCGAGCGGTCCGACAACCTCGTCCGGATCGACGGCTGGCTCGCCCCCGGCGGCGCCCTGCGGGTCGAGCTGCGCCTGCCCGAACCCACGGGATCCCGTACGGTCGTGGCCGACCCCGCCGGCCGGTTCGTCTTCGACGAGGTCCCGCACGGCCTGGCCCAGCTGCTCGTGGAGGGCGCGGACGGAACCGGCCGGGTGGTGACGCCATCGCTGGTGCTCTGAGCGGACGCGCGGGGGAGCTGTTCGCGGCCGGGCTGGCCGCCAGTGACGACGGCCGGCCCGCCCTGGCCGTGCGCCGCCTGCGGGCCGCCCTGCGCCTGACCGGCGAGCCCGCCTCCCGCGGCCGGGTGCTGGTCACGCTGGCCTGGGCCGAGGCCGAACGCGGCCGCGTCGACCTCGGGCACCGCCTGCTCGACGAGGCCGAACCGCTGACCCCGCCCGACGGCCTCGCCGTGCTGCACGCCCAGCGGGCCGCGCTGTTCAACCGCAACGGGCGCGCCGACCGCGCGATGCCGTGGTTCGACCGGGCCGTGGCCGGCCTGACCGACCCGCTCGACCTGGCCAAAGCCCTCAACAACCGCGGCATGCTGCACCTCGACGCGGGCCGGGCCGGGCCGGCTCGCGACGACATGACCCGGGCGCTGCGCCTGTGCCGCCGCCACGGCCTCGACCTCGGCACCGCGTTGCTGGAGGTCAACCTGGCCTGCCTGGACGTCGTCCGCGGGGACCTGCCGGCCGCGCTGGGGGCGTTCGCGGCGTCGCGGGCCACCTACGCGCGGGTGGTGCCGGGGCGGCTGCCGACCCTGGCCGTCGAACGGGCCCGCGCGCTGGTCGCGGCCGGGCTGTTCGGGGCGGCGGACCGGGAGCTGGCCCTCGCGGTCGAACAGGCCCGGGCGCAGGGGCAGGACAACACGGTGGCCGAGGCCCTGCACGTCCGGGCGGAGGCCGCCCTGCTGGCGGGCCGGGCCACGGCGGCGGCGTCCTGGGCCGCCGAGGCGCGGGCGGCATTCGTCCGTCGCGGCAACCCACGACGGGCGGCGCCGGCGGCCCTCCTCGGCCTGCGGGCCACGCCGTTCTCGCCGGCCACCGCTGCGCAGGCCCGAAGACTGGCCGCAGCACTGCGGCGGCTGGGGCTGAGCGAGGACGCGCGGGTGGCGGCCCTGACCGCCGTGCGGGCCCTGGTCCGCGCCGCCTCCGCTGGGTCCACGCCGTCCGGGCCAGGGCTCGTGCCACCCACGCCGGCCGCCGGGCGGGCGGCTCTCCGGGCCGCCGAGCGGTTGCTTGCCCGGTACGGACGGCCGGGGCGCCACGACCGGCTCGACACCCGGCTGCTCGGGCGGCTCGCCCGGGCCGAGCTGGCCCGCGCGGCCGGTCGCCCGCGGGAGGCCGGGCGGGAGCTGGCGGCGGGGATGGCCACGCTGCACCGGCACCGGGCCCGGTTCGGATGCCTCGACCTGCAGACCGGCGCCTCCGCGCACGGGCACGACCTGGCCGCGGCCGGGCTGACGGCGGCGCTGGAGAGCGGCTCGGTGGCGGCCGTGCACCGGTGGTCGGAACGGTCCCGGGCCCAGGCGCTGCTGCTGTCCCCGGTGCGGCCACCCGACGACCCGGCCCTGGCGGCTGACCTGGAGGACCTGCGGCAAACCCGGTTCGCGTTGCGGGCGGCCGAGCTGGCGGGGCGGCCCGCGGTGGCGTTGCGGGCCCGGGCCGGTGAGCTGGAACGGCGGGTCCGGGAGAGCGCCTGGTCGCTGCGGGGTGCCGGGGGTGGTGGCGGTGCGGTGGCGACCCTGGGGGCGGTGCGGGCGGGGCTGGGCGAGGCGGCGCTGGTGGCGTACGTGCGCCATCAAGGGGAGCTGCGAGCACTCGTCGTGACCCGGGACCGCGCCGGCCTGGCCCGGCTGGGGGAGTGGGCGGCGGCCGAGGAGGCGGTGCTGCGGCTGCGCGCCGACCTGGACACGGCGGCCGGGCGAGCCCTGCCGGAACGCCTGAGCGTCGCCGTGGCCGAGGCGACCCGGCGTGACGCCCGCGCGTTGCAGGCCGCGGTGCTCGACCCCCTGGCCGGCCTGATCGGCCACCGGGACCTGGTGGTGGTCCCGACCGGGGTGCTGATGACCGCGCCGTGGGCCCTGCTGCCGTCCTGCGCGGGGCGGCCCGTCACCGTCGCCCCCTCGGCCACGTCCTGGCTGGCCCGCCACCGTACGGGCGGCGGACCGGTGACTCTGGTCGCGGGGCCGGGCAACGAGCGCGGTGCCGACGAGATCGGCTCGATCGCGGCGCTGTATCCCGGGGCCACGGTCCTCACCGCCGACGACGCCGGGCCGGCGGCCACGTTGCGGGCGCTCGACGGGGCCGGGCTGGCCCACATCGCCGCACACGGGCGGCACGAGGCGGAGAACGCTCTGTTCTCGGCGCTGGAACTGGCGGGCGGCCCGGTGCTCGGCTACGACCTGCAGCGACTGGACCGGCCACCCGCCCTGGTGGTGCTGTCGAGCTGCGAGCTGGGCCTGAGCGAGGTGCGTCCGGGCGACGAGTCGTTCGGGATGGCGTCGGCGCTGCTCGCGGCGGGCACCGCCACCGTGGTGGCCAGCGTGGCCCGGGTCGCCGACGAGGAGGCGCGAGCCGTGATGGTCCGCTTCCACCAGGCGTTACGTGCCGGGCAGTCGGCGGCTGCCGCGCTGGCCGGTGCCGCCGCGGGCACCGGGTTCGTCTGTCTCGGCGGTTCCTAGCCCGCGGCCAGCGCCGCCGTCACGTAGGTCTCGATGTGGCGCCGGGCGGCCGGGTCGACCGACGTCAACTGCAGGCCCAGCTCGCGCCCGTCGTTGCGGTCGGCCCGGCGGACGACCTCGCCGCCCACCGTGACCGTCGTGCCGGACAGGCCGATCTCGGCGCTGACCTTGTCGCCGACCGAAATCGCGGCGTGCGGCGGCACCAGGCATCCGAGGCCGTCCGAGCTGAGGTCGACCAGGTGCCCGGTCACCGGGGACCGACCGGCCACCCGTACGGTCAACGGCCCGGCCGCGGCCATCCGCTCGTTGCGGCGGCGCTCCAGCCGGTCGGCCACCTCGGACAGGTCCTGGATCTGCTCGATCGTGGCGCCGACGGTGCTGTTGAGCCGTTCCACGATCTGGTGCTGGTCGTCGGCGATCCCGCCGAGCAGGCCCATCGCCCCCTCGATCTCGCCGATCCCGCCCACGATGGCCGACAGCGTGCCGCCCATCCCGGCCACGTCGGCCTCGAGCGCCGCCACCGTGGCCGCGATCTGCTCGGTCGACTCGGCGGTCGTGTCGGCCAGGTTCTTCACCTCGGCGGCGACCACCGCGAAACCCTTGCCGGCCGCACCGGCCCGGGCCGCCTCGATCGTGGCGTTCAACGCCAGCATCCGGGTCTGCGCGGCGATCTCGGTGATCACGCCGGCGATCCCGGCCACCTGGTGCAGGCTGGCGTTGAGCTTGGCCGCGGCCTCGTCGGCGGAGCGGGCCCGGCTCACCATCACCGCGGCCGCGGCGCTGGTCTCGGCGACCCGGCCGTGCGTGGCGGTGGCCGCCTCGCGGGCCGCGCCGACCTGCTCGACCACGTCCTGCAGGCGCTCGGTGATCACCGCCCCGGACTCGTCGATGGCCTCGCGGGCCCGGCGCCGCAACCGGTGGTTGTTCTTGCGCTGTTCCTGCTGCGCGTCGAGCAGCTGGTGCTCGCGCTCGGCGCGCAGCTGCTCGATCTCCCGGTCCCGTTCCGCGACCAGCGCGCCGGAGGTCAGGCGCATCTCGTCGAGCTCCCGCTGGTGGCGCCGCCGGCGCCGGGCCGAGCCGAGCACGTACGCTCCACCGGCCACAGCCGCGGCGAGCAGGACCCACAGCACGATCATGGCCCTCAGAATCGGCCGCGCCGGTTCGCAGTTGAGGGATGCCCCGAAGCCCGGGGCCGCCTCCGCCCGCTTTGCCGCGGGGTTCGGCAGAGCGCGGCCGGCCCGGCCGCCGGTGGGCGTGCTCCGGTTGCGGATGGCGTGAGGACTCAGCCCGGATAGTCGGCGGTCGTGGTGAAGACGCCGACGACCGTGGCCTCCCGCACGTCGAAGCTCAGGGTGAGGAACCTGCCCGGCGCCACCTCGACGCTGGACGGGTTGGCCTGGTCGGGGTGCCCCGAGTCGTAGAGCTGCACGTCGGGGTAGCCGTCCCACGTCTTCGCGGGGTCGCGCACCAGCCTGCCCACGGTGTCGCGATGGTCCGAGAAGCGCTTCGAGAGATCCCCGTACGTGACCAGGACCTCGCCGGTGCTCAGCGGCAGCGCGTGGTGGGAGGAGGCCGGCATGTCGGTCGGCTGGGGCTCGCTCCACGTGTGCCCGTCGTCGGTGGAGCGGCACATCCAGGCCTGGTCGGCGGTGGTGCGGATCAGGGCGACCACCGTGCCGTCGTCCAGCACCGTCAGCGTCGGCTCCTGGTAGTGCACGCCGGGGCCGGCGGCCAGCAGCACCTCCGAGGAGGCGGGCCACGTGCGGCCGCCGTCGGTGCTGCGCACCACCGTCGCCTGCTGCCACTTCTCACCGGGCAGCCGGCCGTACAGGGGGAGCAGCACGTCGCCGTTGGGCAGGGCGGCCGCGCCCCCGTGGGAGGCGGCCCAGGTCGGCACGGCCGGGGTGAACCGCCCGCCCTCGTCGATCATGGCCGTGCCCACCGGGATCGGCTCGCTCCACGTGCGGCCGCCGTCGGTGCTGCGATGCACGTACGTGCCGTGGGTGGTGTGCAGCGGCGTCGTGCTCCAGTCGATCACGAAGTAGCTCAGCAGCACGGTGCCGTCGGCGAGCAGGCCCAGTTTCGGGTCGCGGTCGTCGAACTCGCCGTCGACCGCCACCCACGGCGGCGACCACGTCGCGCCGCCGTCGGTGCTCTCGACCAGGCTGATCCGCCCGGTCGAGCGGACGTGGCCCGCACCCTCCCGGTAGGTGGCGAGCAGGCGGCCGTCGGGCAGCCGCACGACGTCGGGAAAGTGGGCCAGCAGCCCGGTCTCGGCGCGTGCGACGGTGAACGGCGTCGGCACGGTGTACCCCCTCAGGTATCGGCTCGGGGTCCATCTAACCGCGCCACCGCCCGGAGGGCCGACCCCGGGTCGCCGCCGAGGTGGCGCGTCCCGGCTAGCGTGGCCCGGATGCTGCCCCTGCCGCCCGAGGCGACCGCTCTGCTCGCCGGCCTCGGCGCGCCGCGACGGCTGGTCGCCCACCTGCGCCTGGTGCACGACGTGGCGGCCTCGATCGTGGACTGGCTCGGCGACAACCATCCGGAGCTGGTCGTGGACCGCGAGGCGGTGCTGTTCGGGGCGGCCACCCACGACATCGGCAAGACCGTGCACGTCGAGGAGCTGTCGGCGCCGGGCACCCGGCACGAGGCGGCGGGCCACCGGCTCCTGCTGTCCCGCGGCGTGCCCGAGCGCCTGGCCCGGTTCGCCGGGACGCACGGCTCGTGGTCGGCCGAGGGCGTGGAGCTGGAGGATCTGCTGGTCAGCCTGGCCGACAAAGTCTGGAAGGCCCAGCGCGTGGACGACCTGGAGCGGCTGATCGTGGACCGGCTGGCTCGCGCCTCGGGGCGCGAGCCGTGGGAGGTGTTCCTGGGCCTGGACGACCGGCTGACGGCTCTCGGTGACGAAGCCGACGAACGACTGGCTTTTCAGAACAACCACCCGATCCGCCGGTAATGTCGGGCTATCGACACCGTCACGCTTTGGCGTCCCACCACTCAGACCGAACTCGACCTCGTGGCCGGGGCCGGCTGGCGTTCCTGGCCGTCCGATCTCGGCGAGCGCCCGCTCGTCGGCCGGGACGAGGCCACCCGGATCGTCCGCGAGTCGCTCGTGCCCGCGGAGGGTGTCGGCTACGTGACCCGCGTCGAGGTCGACAGGTCGCACGGCGGCCTGGCCGGCGCGATCAACGAGGAGGCCGACTTCCGCGGCCCGATCAGCGACGACGAGTTCGCCGAGGCCGAGGCCGCGCTGGGGCATCCGCTGCCCGCGGCCTGGCGCGACTACCTGCAGGGCGACTCCTGGCTGCACAGCGGCTGGCTGGACAAGAGCGGCACCTACATCTCGCTGCACTCGCCGCGTGAGATGGTCGAGCTGCACGACGCCTGGCGGGACACGGTGGAGGCGCACCCGGGCATCGCGATCATCGGCGGTGACGGTTCACGCGAGCAGCTGGTGCTCGACCTGCGGCAGGACCCGGCCCCGGTGCTGCTGGCCGACCTGGCCAGTGAGGGCTGGGAGACGACGTTCGGCCAGACCGCCGACGTGAGTGAGCTGATCGCGCGGGTCGAGGCGGGCACGTTCGCCATCAACTTCGGCAGCGACTGATCACAGCACCTTCGTGAAGAAGACCCGGCTGAAGCCGTCCTCCCGCTGCCGGTGGGTCTCCACATAGCCGCGCCGCGGGTAGTAGGCGATGTTCTCGACCATGGCGACGTTGGTGCACAGCCGCACCTCGGGCAGCCCCAGCTCGCGGGCGCGCTGGTCGGCGAAGGCCAGCAGCCGCGCGCCGACGCCCCGGCCCTGGGCGGCGGGGGAGACGGCGATGGTCTCGACCTCCAGGTGATCGGACTGCGTCTCGAGGTGGATCATGCCGACGATCGTGTCCGCGTCGACGGCGACCCAGCAGCGCCCGGCGGCCACGATCGCGTCGTAGTCGGCGGTCATCGGCCGCGGCTTCATCCCGATCCGCGCGATGTAGGGCGTGAAGGCGTGATCAACCAGATCCCGTACGAGGGAAGCGTCGTGCGTCCCCGCGGCGAGCCGCACCTTCATGACCGAGGATCACGCCCTTCGGGTGAGGCCGGCGACGAGCAGGATGAGCCCGGCGGCCAGGCCGCACAGACCGACGAGCATTCCCGCGTACGGGGAGAGAAGCCACCACCCCGTGCCCGCGACCGCGAGCGCCGCACCCGTCGCGACGAGCCCGATCGAGACCCGGCGCGGCTCCTCGGCGCCCTTGGTGGAGGCCGGCGCCGACCTCGGCGGGGAAGCGGCGGCCACCGGCTCGGTGAACTCGAGGCTGGTCTTGCCGATGCCGATCACGTCGCCCGGCCGCAGCGGCTCGCGCCCGTTGACCCGGTGGCCGTTGAGCGTGGTGCCGTTCGTGCTGCCCAGATCGTCGACCAGGAACCGCCCGCCGGACGGGGTGATCTCGGCGTGGCGGCGGCTCGCGTAGGAGTCGGTCAGCCGCAGGTCCGCGTTGACGGCGGTCCCGATGATCGTGGCGCGTTGGCGGGGCAGCCCGTACAGCACTGGTTCGCCGGCGGCCGGGATCACCCGCAGAGACGCCGCCGGCGCCGGGACGGGGGCCGGCGCGGGCGATCGCGGCGCGGCGGGGCTTGGTGGGCTCCACGCCGGGGCGCCCGGGGCGGCCGGCGCGGGCCCGCTCTCAGCGGTCCGGGCCGGATCGGTGGCCGCCACGGCGATGGGCACTCTCGCGAAGTGCAGGCGGCGCAGGTCGGCCGGGGGCAACCCCAGACGGGGCGCCTCGGGCAACGGATCCTCCCAGTAGAGCGGCCGGACGAACGACGGCCGTCCCAGGCCCAGCGCGCATTCCCACTCCGCGCGGCAGTAATCGGAGAGCATGGAATTGCTCGACCAGAAAAGCTGGAAGACGTCGGCTTCCTCGATCAGTTCGAGCAGCCGCGGGCTCCACTGTTCACCGGACCGCAGGGTGACCACGTCCTGCAGATACTGATCGCCCAGGGCGCGGGCGGCCGTGGCGAACTCCTCGACCACGGCTGCGTCACGGCGCGAGTACGACGGGAAGATCTTGCGGTAGCGGCGGATCGGCTCGGGCGTGCGCTCCACCGGCACGTCGCCCAGGGTGATCGGCAGCGCGAGCGAGACCTCGCCGATCACGATCGGGCCGCACCAGACCCGGACGAAACCGCGCACCACCTCGGGCGCGGTCGGGGCCACCCGCAGCCGGAAGGCCAGCTCGTGCACGGGCTCCTGCCAGTCCAGGACGTGTTCGGGCGGGTTGCACTCCACTCCGGGCAGTTCCGGCACGATCCGCAGCCGCGCGCCGCGGGGGAGCGGCCGGTGCGCGTCGACCGTACGGGGGGAAGGGTCGGCACCGCCGCCGAAGAAGCGCTCGGCCCGGGCCCGCACCTCCCGGATCGGGTCGACCGGCCCGATGACCGGATCGACGACCGGGCCCGACTTGTGCGCGAAGACGAGCATCGACTCCCACCGGTTGGGCGGCAGCCGCAGCGGGCGGTAGACGGTGAACTGCACGTCGTCGTCGATCAGTGGGGCCTGCTTGCGCTCCAGCAGCGTGCAGCCCTCGGCCACCACGAGGTCGGGATCCTTCACGGTGATCGGCTCGCGACCGGTGAGCTCGGTCAGCAGCCGGCCGACGAGCGGGATGCGGCTCGACCCGCCGATCAGGAACACCGCGGCCGCACTCGCGCCGTCGAGCAGGTCGCGGGTCGCGCGCAGGGCCCGGTCGAGCACCGGCCGGGCCAGCGTCTCGAACTCCTCGCGGGTCACCGTGAGGACGGTGTCGGCCAGGGGCACGGTCAGGGTCGTCTCGTGCTGGTCGGACAGCCGTTCCTTGAGCGCGCGCACCTCCTCCCACAGCAGCAGGCGGGCGGCCCGGTCGACCGGGGTCAGCGGATCCTTCAGGCGCTGCCAGACCGCTCTGTTCTCGCCGGCGATGCGGGCGCCGATGAACTCGACCAGGTCGGTGTCGAAGCGGATGCCGCCGGTGTCGGCCACCGTCTCGAAGGCCACCGTCTCGAACCCGCCCGGCGTGCGGCGCAGCAGACCGGCGTCGCAGCTGCTGGCCCCGGCGTCGAAGACCAGCAGCAGACCGCCGGGCGCGACCGCGCCGTCGTCGAGATCGGTCAGGCACGCCGCGGCGGCCACGGTCTCGGCGACCACCTCGACCCCGCCCAGGCCGGCCCGGGTCACGACCTCGGCCAGCGCCGTCCGCCGCGAGTCTCCCCACTCGGGCGGGCAGGCCACCGTGGTCTCGACGAACTCGGCGCCCGCGGCCCGGTGCACCTCGTGGGCGATCCGCGCCAGGTGCTGCGGCAGCATCGAGCCGGCCAGCAACGGGTCGCGGTGACCGGGATAAACCGGGTCGGCCGACGACGGCAGGCGCGGCGCACTGCCGGCCAGGATCGGCCGCGGGCGCATGCCCGGTGCGCGCAGCATCGCCACCGTGGCGGCGGATCCGATGCTGATCCCGACCCGCCAGCCCCGCGCCGACAACGTCATGCCTGGCATAGTGCCACGTGATCACCTCGTTGCGGAGCGCCACAAAATCTCCCCGTACGCGCATATGGGACCAGGCCCCGGGTAACCCGGTATCCGATATGTGAGGGAGGCCCGAATTGTTCAGCAGCACTGTGGCCGCCGCCGCGCTGGTGGGGGCGTTACTGCCCGCCCCGGCCGCGGCCCTGGCCGATGTCGCCGACCGGGACGCCACGTTCCTGCGTGTCGCCCATCAGACCAACCTGGCCGAGATCGCCGGCGGCCGGCTGGCCGCTCAGAAGTCGCCCAGCCCCGGCGTGCGCGCCCTGGCGGCCCGGCTCGTGCGGGACCACATGGCGATGGACGCCGAGGTGATCCGGGTGGCGGCCCTCGTGCAGGTGCGGCTGCCCGACGAGCCCAGCAAGAAGCAACAGGCGCTCGGCGCGCGGTACGAGGTGACGCCGCCCAGCCTGTTCGACCCCCTCTACGTCTCCACGCAGGCGGCCGGGCACGCCACGTCCCTGGCCCGCGCCCGCCAGGCGGCCGTGAACGCCGGCGACGCCCGGGTCCGGGAGGTCGCCGCGGCCGCCGTCCCCGTCATCGCCTCACACCACGAGGCGCTGGACGGCGTCGGCTACGGCCACGATTAGCGGGTCAGCTGGAACTGGCCGACGATCTCGCGCAGTTCGTGCGACATCCGCTCGAGGCGTTCGGCAGTCTCCTGCGCCTCGGTCACGCCGTCCGAGGTGACCTGGGCCGCCGTGGCCACACCGGAGACGTTCCGGGCGATCGCGCCGGAGCCCGTGGCCGCCTCGACGATGTTGCGGCTCATCTCGGCCGTGGTCGCGGTCTGCTCCTCCACGGCGGCGGCGATCGTCGTCGAGTGCTCGTTGACCGCGCCGATGATGCCGCTGATCCGGTCGATGGCCGAGATCGCGGCGGTGGTGTCGTGCTGGATGGCCTGCACCCGGGCCGCGATGTCCTCGGTGGCCTTGGCCGTCTCCTGCGCCAGGTCCTTGACCTCGCTGGCCACGACCGCGAAGCCCTTGCCGGCCTCGCCCGCCCGGGCCGCCTCGATGGTGGCGTTGAGGGCCAGCAGGTTGGTCTGCTCGGCGATCGCGGTGATCAGCTTGACGACCTCGCCGATCTCGGCGCTGGAGCGGCCGAGCTGACCGATGGTCTCGCCGGCCTCGCGGGCGCTGTCCACGCCACCGGCCGCGACCGCGGCGGCCTGGCTGGCGCTGCCCGAGATCTCGCGGATGGCCGCGTTCATCTGCTCGGTGCCCGCGGCCACGGTCTGCACGCTGCGCGAGACCTCCTCGGCCGACGACGCCACCCGGTCGGACTGGCCCGACGCGTCCGCGGCGGCGCCGGCGATCCGGGTCGAGGTGGTGCTGAGCTCGCTGGACGCGCCGGAGAGCGTGCGGCTGTGGTCGCTGATCCGGTTGAATGCGTGCAACAGCACCTCGAGCGTGCTGTTGAGCGCCCGGCCCATCACCCCCAGTTCGTCGCGGCCGCCGTCCGGAGCCCGTACGGTCAGGTTCTTGTCCGCGACCTGCCGCAGCGTCGCGACGGTGGCCCCGAGCGGCCCGGTGATGCTGTGGGTGACCAGCCAGGCCAGCACGGCGGCCAGCGCCAGCGCGAGCAGACCGGCCACGATCATGAAGTCGCGCGCGGTGGCGGCGGCGGACCGGGCGTCCTCACGGGCCGCGGAGGCCTGGTCGTTCGCCAGCTTCGTCAGTGTGTCGATGGCCGCGATCATGGCCTGCATCTGCGCGGTCGCCTCGTCCGCGACCAGGTTGCCGGCCTGCCGGACAGCACTCGGCGTGCCCGCACGGAACAGCCGGATCACCTCGTCGTCGACGGTGACGAACTGCTTGAACGTCCCCTCGGCGGTAGCGAGGGCGGCGTCCTGATCGGCGGAGAGGTCGGCGTCGCGCAGCGCGGACAGGCTCTGCTCAAACATCTGTGCGGCCGCAAGGAACTTCTTGCGCTGCCCGGCGGTGTCGGAGGTCGCGTCGGGCACGCCGCGCAGGATGTCGAAGGCATACCCGTTCTGCCACCCGTTGAGGTCGGCCGTGCGGAACTCGGCAGTGATCGCCCCGGCGCGCACCTCGCTCGCCCCCGCCAGTCGCTCGGCGGCATCCGCAGCGCTGTGCTGACCCCAGAGCCCGATCCCGAGGGCGGCCACCATGCACAGGCACACCCCGCTGAAGGCGCCCGCGAGGCGCGCACCGATTCCGACACTGCTCAAGAACCGCACGCTCCGAAGCTAAGGCGTCCCGTCCCTATCCGGATGAAGAACCGCGAAACGCCCAGTGTTTCCCCCGTGTTAACGCGGAGCGTGGTGATCCTCTCACGCGCCGGGACCACTGAGAGTGATCAAGCGTCGGTAGCCTTCTGCGAGTCCGGAACCCCCTGATAAGGAGATCGCTTTGCCGTTCAAGGCTGAATACATCTGGGTCGACGGCACGCAGCCGACCGCCAAGCTGCGCTCGAAGACCAAGATCGTCGAGGACGGCGCGGAGCTGCCGATCTGGGGCTTCGACGGCTCCAGCACCAACCAGGCGCCCGGCGACAAGTCCGACTGCGTGCTCAAGCCCGTCTTCACCTGCCCCGACCCGATCCGCGGGGGCAAGAACGTGCTGGTCATGTGCGAGGTGCTGCTGATCGACGGCACGCCGCACCCGACCAACACCCGCGCCGCGTGCGCCGAGGTGGCGGCCAAGTTCGCCGACCAGGAGCCGATCTTCGGCATCGAGCAGGAGTACACGTTCTTCAAGGACGGCCGCCCGCTGGGCTTCCCGATCGGCGGCGGCTACCCGGCCCCGCAGGGCGGCTACTACTGCGGCGTCGGCTCCGACGAGGTCTTCGGCCGCGCGATCGTCGAGGCCCACATGGACCTGTGCCTCGAGGCCGGCCTGCACCTGTCCGGCATCAACGCCGAGGTCATGCCCGGCCAGTGGGAGTTCCAGATCGGCCCGGTCGGCGCGCCGGCCGTGGCCGACGAGCTGTGGATCGCCCGGTGGCTGCTCTACCGCGTCGCCGAGGACTACAACGTCTCCGCCACCCTCGACCCCAAGCCGGTCAAGGGCGACTGGAACGGCGCCGGCGCGCACACCAACTTCTCCACCAACGCCATGCGCTCGAACTACGAGGCGATCATCAAGGCCGCCGAGTCGATGGGCGCCGAGGGCAAGGTGGAGGAGCACGTGGCCGGGTACGGCGCCGACATCGAGCACCGCCTGACCGGCATGCACGAGACCGCCCCCTGGAGCAAGTACAGCTACGGCGTCTCCGACCGCGGCGCCTCGGTGCGCATCCCGTGGCAGGTGGAGAAGGACGGCAAGGGTTACATCGAGGACCGCCGGCCCAACGCCAACTGCGACCCGTACGTCGTGACCCGCCTGATCGTCAACACGGTGTGCTCGGCCCTGGCCGAGTAGGTCCCCGTGTTCCACGTGCTGCCCGGCGACCCGGGCTCGCCGGTGATCCTCCACGTGCCGCACGCGTCACGAGAGCTCACCGAGCGGGCCCGGGCCGGCCTGCTGCTCGACGAGGCGGGGCTGACCGACGAGCTCGATCATCTGACCGACGCGCACACCGACCTGATCGCGCTGCGGGCCGCCGACACCGCGCCGGTACGGCCGTGGATCTTCGCCAACGGGCTGTCGCGCCTGGTCGTGGACCCCGAGCGGTTCCCCGACGAGCGCGAGGAGATGCGCGCCGTCGGCATGGGGGCGGTCTACACCCACGGCTACGCGGGCCGGCGGCTGCGGGCGGCCGAGTTCGCGGGCGGGGAGCTGCTCGACGAGCATTTCCATCCGTACGCGCAAGGGTTCACCGACCTGGTGACCGAGCGGCTGGCCGCCACCGGACGGGCCGTGATCATCGACGTGCACTCCTACCCCCGGCGGGCGCTGCCTTACGAGCTGCACGGCGACGGCCCCCGCCCGCAGATCTGCCTGGGCACCGACGACTTCCACACCCCGGACGACCTGGTGGCCGCGGCCCGCGCCGCCTTCGGGGCCTACGAGGTCGCGATCAACACCCCGTTCGCCGGCGCCTACGTCCCGCTGACCCACTACGGCCGCGACGAGGCGGTGTCGGCCCTCATGGTGGAGATCCGCCGCGACACGTACATGACCGAACCCGCGGGCGACCCCCACGAGGGCCTGGGCGACGTGGCCGACGCCCTGGCCGCCCTGATCTAGGACACCGTCACCGGGCCGGCGCGCAGGAAGCCGTCGTCGAGCGGTGTGCAGCGGATGCCGCCCTTGCCGCGCAGAGCCTTCCACGCGCCGGGCCCGACGGTCACCTCCATCCACGCGCACGGGTGGGCCCTGCGGTTGACCTGCAGGCGCACCGGCCCGTCGCCGGAGTCGAGGGTCAGCACCGAGCCGACCAGGTCGTCCACGGGCACGCCGGCCAGCAGGATGTTGCGCCGCACGGCGATCAGGCCCGCGCCCGCGGGCAGCGACTCCCGGCTGATCACGGTGACGCTCGCGTCGCGGTGCGCCGGCTGGGCGAAGTAGCGGTCGCCCACGACCCCCAGCCCGGCCCGCACCTCGATCACGTCGACCAGCTCACCGGGCGGCGCGGGCGCGGGACCCGCCGCCGGCCGGCCGGAGAACCGGTGGATCGGCGACGCGAGCAGCTCCACGATCTCCGGCACCGGCCCAGCTTAGGACGTGCACGCCTGCAGGCCCTTGAGGGTGCCCTCCCGGTAGGCGGCAATCCGGTCGAACGCGGTGGGGCCCTCGCCCTCGCCGGCCCGGCCGAAGGCCAGCAGCGCCTGCACGGCCTCGTCGAGGTCGCCGGGGGAGAGGGTGACCTTGCTGTCCCGGCCGCGGGTGAGCAGGTCGTTGGTCCACGAGCCGGCCAGGCAGTCGACGGTCAGCTGGCCCGGCTCGGTGCGGGTCGGCTCGCCCCGGCGGTCCTGCGCGGCCCGGGCGAACAAGTCGCCCATCAGCATGCCCAGCGCGAAGTCGCCGATCCGCTGGTGCAGGGCCGGGCCCAGCCCGGTGCTGTCGAACGCCACGAAGTCGCCGTCGGGGCAGTAGAACGCGCGGCCCTCGGCCGAGGCGTCCGGCTGCGGGCAGTCCGGCGGGTTGCCCGCGCGGAACGGCTGGATCGGCAGGTCGGCCCACTGCGCGCCCCCGCTCAGCTGGGGGTAGGTGCGCTGCCAGTACGCCTGGGCGTCGTCGGCCAGCAACGACACCGCCTGGTCGTACGCCAGGTTGCCGCCGCTCTCGGCGTCCTCGCGGGTGGTGAAGGGCACCTCGGTCACCGGCAGGTTCTGCCGGTTGTAGCCGGCGCAGGTGCGCACGCCCTCCTCGACACCGTCCTGCAACGCGCGGATGCGGTCGAAGGCGTTGCCGTGCGCGCCCTCGGCCTGCGCCGGGGTGCCCGGCTGGTCGCGCAGGGTCAGCACACCGGCCACGGCGTCGTCGAGCTGCGCCGGCGTCACGTCCTTGAAGCCGGTCGACTTGCCGGCCAGCACGTCGGACAGCCAGGCCCCGGCGTAACAGTCGGCCTGCTGCTCGAGCACGACGGTGGGCTGGCCGGTGGTGTCGCCGAGCCGGGTCTGGATGGCGTGCCCGTACTCGTGGGCGATCACCACGCCGACCAGCAGCGGGCCGTAGTCGTTCTCCAGCTCGGGGATGAGCTGCTGGGCGTCCCACGCGATGAAGTCGTCGGGTGGGCAGTAGAAGGCGTTCGGCTCGTACGAGGCCTGCTGGCCCCCGCACGACGGCGGCGGGTCGGCCTTCGAGTATGGGAAGTAGCCGCCCTGCACCTTGGTGAACTTGTCGCCGCCGGAGACGCTGCCGAACTCGGCCGTCCAGAAGCGTTCCACATCGCTCAGTGCCGCGGTGACCGTGTCGCCGCTGGTGGTGCGGCGCGTCGGCCGGTCCTCCTCCAGGGGCACGATGCTGCACCCGGTCAGCCCCACCACCGCGACCAGCGCGGACACGAACAGGCGCTTCGCCGCCATCGGCTTCTCCTCACCACAGCTACCTTGCCGACGGTAGTTCCCCAAGTCGGCGGAACATGAACCGCTCGGCAGGGACTACGGTGTGCGCATGCTGCCAGAGGCGAGCGTGGGGGTGCCGGCGCACCGCGGTGGGCTGCTGGTACGTCAGCCGGCCCTGACCGTGGGCGTGGTCCAGATCATTGCGCGTCCGTCCGGTCTGGACGTCGAGCTGATCGCCCGGCGCGGCGTTCCCGGCCCACCCGCGGCCCGGCACTTGCTCCCCCCGTACGACGAAGGGGTCGACCTGCGCGTGGGCCGGCTCGACGACACCGGCCGCGCGCGCTGGGAGTACGGCTCGGTGGCCTCCGACGGCGCGACATGGCGCACCCGGACCCGGTTCCCCACCACGTACGACCAGTTCGAGCTGGTGCTGGCCTGGCCCGAGATCGGCTTCGCGGAGTTCACGACGGTGCTCCCGCTGCCCGGCCGCGACGAGGTCGAACGCGGCTGCGCCTCGGTCTGGCAGGCGCCGGTGTTCATGGCCCCCGTGCCGGCCGGGGTCCGCCGCCGGCCCGCCGCCGGGTTCCTCGACACCCCGCCGCTGGAGAACGGCCGGATCTGCGCCCGGCCCCGGGTGCTGGCCCGCGAACAGGACGGTGTGGTGGTGCTGACCCGGCTCACCGAGGTCGGCGGCGTCCTGTCGATGGCCGTGGAGAGTCACAGCCGGGTCCGGTTGCCGGTCGGCACCATCGGGCCGTGGGGGGCCACGATCGCCGTGCTGCGCGACCGGGACGCGGTGGTCCTCGACCCGTACGAGGGGGAGGCCGGCGACCACTTCGCGTCCGGCGAGTTCGTCCTGCCCCGCCCGCCCGGCCAGGTGCTCGACCTGGTGGTGTCGTGGCCCGCCGTGGGCCTGGCCGGCGTGCGCGCCACGATCCCCCTCGAGCCCTAGCCGGTCACCTTGCCGTCGGCCACCTGCAGATGCCTGGTGGTGGTGACCGCCTCCAGCATCCGGCGGTCGTGCGTGACCAGCAGAAGCGTTCCCGCGTAGGAGGCCAGCGCCGACTCCAGCTGCTCGATGGCGGGCAGGTCGAGGTGGTTGGTGGGTTCGTCGAGCACGAGCAGGTTGACGCCGCGGGCCTGCAGCAGGGCCAGGGCGGCCCGGGTGCGTTCACCGGGGGACAGGCTCGCGGCGGGCCGGGGCACGTGCGCGGACCGCAGCCCGAACTTGGCCAGCAGCGTGCGCACGTCGGCGTCGCTCATCTCGGGCACGGCCGCGCCGAAGGCCGCCATCAGCGGCCGGTCGCCCAGGAAGAGCCCGCGCGCCTGATCGATCTCGCCGACGACCACGCCCGAGCCCAGATGGGCGTCACCCTCGTCGAGACCGATTCTCTGCAGGAGCGCCGCCAGCAGCGTCGACTTGCCGGACCCGTTGGCGCCCGTGATCGCGACCCGGTCGGCCCAGTCGATCTGCAGCGTGACCGGCCCCAGCTGGAAGTCCCCACGCCGCACGACCGCGTCGCGCAGGGTGGCCACGACCGCACCCGAGCGGGGCGCCGCGGCGATCTCCATCCGCAGCTCCCACTCCTTGCGCGGCTCCTCGACCACCTCCAGCCGCTCGATCATCTTCTCGGTCTGCCGGGCCTTGGCCGCCTGCTTCTCGCTCGACTCGGCCCGGTACGCCTTGCCGATCTTGTCGTTGTCGGTCGACTTGCGCCGCGCGTTCTTGACGCCCTTGTCCATCCAGGCCCGCTGCATCCGCGCCCGTTCCAGCAGGTCGTCCTTCTTGTCGGCGTACTCCTCGAAGTCCTGCCGGGCCTGCCGCCGCGCCCGGTCGCGCTCCTCCAGGTAGGACGCGTAGCCGCCGCCGTACAGCGTGACCTGCTGCTGCGCCAGATCGAGTTCGAGGACCTTGGTGACCGTACGGGTGAGGAACTCGCGGTCGTGGCTGACCAGCAAAGTGCCCTTCTTGATGCGCTCGACGAACGCTTCCAGGCGGCGCAGCCCGTCCAGGTCGAGGTCGTTGGTCGGCTCGTCCAGCAGATAGATGTCATACCGGCTGAGCAGCAGCGACGCCATGCCCGCGCGGGCCGCCTGACCCCCCGAGAGCGCGGTCATCGGGTGGTCGAGCCCCACGGCCAGACCCAGCTCGGCGGCGACCTGCTCGGCCCGCTCGTCGAGGTCGGCGCCGCCCAGGTCCAGCCAGCGTTCCAGGGCCGTCGCGTACTCGTCGTCGGCGCCCCGGGCCCCCGCGGTCAGCCGCTCGGTCGCGACGTCGAGCTGCTGCTGGGCCGGGCCCACACCCGTGCGGCGAGCCAGGAAGTCGCGGACCGTCTCACCCTCGCGGCGCTCCCGCTCCTGCGGCAGGTAGCCCACAGTCGCCGTGGGCGGGCTCAGCGACACCGTGCCGCTCTCCACCGGCACCAGCCCGGCCAGCGTGCGCAGCAGCGTCGTCTTGCCCGCCCCGTTCACGCCGACCAGGCCGATCACGTCGCCCGGCGCGACCACCAGGTCGAGCCCGGAGAACAGGACGCGGTCGCCGTGCCCAGCGGCGAGCTCACGGGCAATCACAGTGGCGCTCATCTCGCCGCAATCCTAGAAGTTCGCCGTTTCCGCGCGACCATCGGCACCGCGTTCTACGCCGTCGCCATCGGGACCGCGTTGCCGCTGACCCGCACCTGGGAATCGCCCGGCACCAGCTGCACCGTGAGCCGGCTGGGCCGCCCCATGTCGTCGCCCTGCCGCACCTCGAGGGTCGCGGCCTCGGGCACCAGGCCGAGCGCCCGCAGATAGCCACCCAGCGCGGCCGCCGCCGCCCCGGTCGCCGGGTCCTCCACCACACCCCCGACCGGGAACGGATTGCGCACGTCGAAGCTCGTCTGCCCGGAACGGAAGATCAGCTGGACGGTCGTCCAGCCCTGCGCCAGCATCAAACCCTTGAGCGCCTCGAAGTCGTACGCGAGGTCGGCCAGCCGCTCCCGCGTGCGCGCGGCCAGCACCGGGTGGTGCGCCCCCGCGTAGGCCACCCGCGGCGGCAACGCCGGATCGAGATCGTCAGCGCTCCACCCCAACGCGGTCAGCAGGGCATCCAGGGCGGGCAGGTCCCTGATCGACGCAGGCACGCTGGTCAACGTGGCCCGCCCGCGCTCGTCGACCGTGACCGGCACCTCACCGGCATTGGTCGTGAACCGGTGTTGCCCCGGCCCGAGCGCGACCGCCGTGGCCACCGTCGCATGCCCGCAGAAGGGGACCTCGGCCAGCGGGCTGAAATACCGCACGCGGAAGTGCCCGTCGCCGTGGTCGGCGGTGATGAACGCGGTCTCGGAGTAGCCGACGTCGGCCGCGATCTTCTGCATCGCCGCGTCGTCCAGGCCGCCCGCGTCCCGCACCACCCCGGCCGGGTTGCCGCCGCGGGGGTCGTCGGTGAAGGCCGCGTAACGCTCGATGGTCGCCATGGCGGCAAGACTGCCCTGCTCCGGTTCCGGGCGCCAGCCCCATTCCGCAACCCCGATACCGGGGCCCGGCTGGGTGTCCGGCCTGTTCGAGAAAGATTGCGGCTCGTGAAGGGCAGGGGTCCGATAGCGGCAGGCAATCGGCTTGGTGACAGCGCAACGGCACAACGGCCGGCCCGAACGAAGTAACATCCGGTCAGCTGAGGGTGGAGGTCTCAATGGTGATGCTTGATACTCAGCTGGCATCGGCGGCCCTTCGGGAGAAGGACTCGCCTCTCTGCTTCTCGGTCGCCTCGACGACGCTTCAAGAAATTGTCGGGATGCAGTGCGGTGAGAACAGGAGGAACCGCTTCTATCTCCCCGTTATCCGGACTGAGGATCAGCTCTGGGCGCATGCTGGCATGCTGAGGGACAAGAGTTGGGCGACCTGGAGAGCCTTACGGCGGAAACCGCACAGTGATCGCTTGATCATGTATTTCGGGCAAGATCATCCGACGGTCTGCCACGGTGCTGTCTGCCGCTTGCTCGCTCAGTGCGTTCCAGCCGGAACCCGCCCTGCGTATTTTCGCGGCGCACGCCCGGGTGGCGTTGCCCAAGGCGGCCCATGTGCACGCGAATCAATATTTCAGGATGCTGGCGGCGAGTTCCGTGCGATATCTGACACTGACATTGGATATCGCAGAGATGGCGCTTCAACTTCTTGTTGATTTCAAGGAGTTCGAAAGAACGTTTAATTACCACGGACCAGGTAGTCGCGGATGTTGCTGACGCTGTTCTAGGTGCCCCGACCAGCAGTATCGCGGCCGATCGCTTTGAGCTCGACTTCCGGGAACCAGCGCCATCCAGGCGTCGCAGTCCGGAAAGTAAGGGTTACATCAATGTGCGCTGGCGGGCTCACGCACGTTGAGGCCCGGCCACGGGTCAGCGAGGCGCCGGGCTTTGCGGGGACAGCACCCACTGCCCCGACGGGAAGGACTGGCCGAGTTTCACCGACAGCGTCAGCAACGCCGGCCGGGCGCCGGGCGGCACGTCGAAGGTCATGGCGAGCACGATCTCCGACCCCGGGCCGACCTCCGAGGGACGGGCGCCGCGCGGCGACAGCAGCTCGACGCGCGCGGGCTTGAGCCGGCCGGCCCGGTCGGTGTCCAGCAGGGCGGCGCCCCCGTCCGCGAACGAGCCGTCGATCGGCTTGGTGCCGACGTTGCGCACGCGAACGGTGAACGTCGCCGGGTCGGGGCCGAGGTCTGCCCGGAGCTGGACGGAGAGGTCGGGCTCGCCCCCGAGCGACACCGGGCTGGAGAGCGGAACCGGACCGATGACGGGCATGAGCGGCTCGAGCGGATTGACGTACGGCTCGAAGAGCGGGACCCGCTCGATGTAGGGCCGCCGCGCGCCGGCGTAGTCCTCCGGCGGCGCGATCCGGTCGACCGCATGAGCGAGGCCGCCGGCGGCCACGGCGATGACGACCACGGCGGTCGCCGCCCGCAGCCAGGGGTACTTCTCCGTCACAGCCCCGCCGGATCGGCGGGGCGGCCGCGAAGCTGAGGAAGCGACGGGCGGCAAGTTGTCACAACCTCGGAGTAGCGTTCTTGCGGTGACAGACGCACCAACCGCGATCACACCCCCATCCGACCTTCCGCGCACTCTGGGCGAACTGAAAGCCTCGGGTCACGAGTTCAAGACCGTGAAGCAGGAGCTGCGCGACAACCTGCTGGCCCGCCTGCGCGACGGCGGGCCCCGCTTCCCCGGCATCGTGGGCTACGACGACACCGTCCTGCCCGAGGTCGAGCGGGCCTTGCTGGCCGGGCACGACATGGTTCTGCTCGGCGAACGGGGCCAGGGCAAGACCCGGCTCATCCGTGGGCTGATCGGCCTGCTCGACGAGTGGACTCCGGTCATCACCGGCTCCGAGCTGCACGAACACCCGTATCACCCGCTGACCCCGGCCAGCCGCCGGCTCGTGCAGGAGACCGGTGACCTGTTGCCGATCTCGTGGCTGCACCGTTCCGAGCGGTACGGCGAGAAGCTGGCCACCCCCGACACCAGCGTGGGCGACCTGATCGGCGACGTCGACCCGATCAAGGTGGCCGAGGGCCGCGCCCTGGGCGACCCCGACACGATTCACTTCGGGCTGGTCCCCCGCACCAACAGGGGCATCTTCGCCGTCAACGAGCTGCCCGACCTGGCCGAACGCATCCAGGTGTCGCTGCTCAACGTGCTGGAGGAGCGGGACATCCAGGTCCGCGGCTACCAGCTGCGGCTCCCGCTCGACCTGCTGCTCGTGGCGTCGGCCAACCCGGAGGACTACACCAACCGCGGCCGCATCATCACGCCGCTCAAGGACAGGTTCGGCGCCGAGATCCGCACGCACTACCCGGTCGACCTGGCGCTGGAGACCGAGCTCATCCGGCAGGAGGCCGACCTGGTCGCGGCCGTGCCCGAGCACCTGCTCGACGTGCTGGCCCGCTACACCCGCGCGGTCCGCGAGTCGCCGTCGGTCGACGCCCGCTCGGGCATCTCGGCCCGGTTCGCCATCGCCGCCGCCGAGACGGTCGCGGCCAGCGCCCTGCGGCGCAGCGGCCTGCGGCAGGAACGTGAGGCCGTGGCCCGCATCGGTGACACCGTGTCGGTCACCTCGACGCTCCGGGGCAAGGTCGAGTTCGAGAGCGGCGAGGAGGGCCGCGAGACCGAGGTGCTCAGCCACCTGCTGCGGGTCGCCACCGCCGAGACGTTCCGGGACCGGCTGGGCGGGCTCGACCTGTCCGGTTTCACCGAGCTGGTCGCCGAGGGCGCCATCATCGAGACCGGCGACCTGGTCAGCGCGGAGGAGCTGCTGGGCCAGATCGGCACCGTGCCCGGCCTGGCCAAGGTGCTCGACCGGCTCGGCCTGGGCGACGCCCCCAGCCCGGGGCAGGCCGCATCCGGCATCGAGTTCGTGCTCGAGGGGCTGCATCTGACCAGACGGCTGGCCAAGGAGCTCACCGACGACGGCCGCACCCTGTACGGGAGCTGACATGGCCGGCAATCGGTTCCGTTATGGCGCGTGGCGGGACGGGCCCGACCCGCTCGCCCCGCCGTACGACGTGCGCGCCGCCGTCGACGAGGTCGGCGAACGCGTCCTCGAGGGCGACAACCTGCGCGACGTGCTCCGCGACCTGATCCGCCGCGGGCCGCGGGACGGCCGCGGGCTCGACTCGCTGCGCGACCGCGCCCGCCGGATGCGCCGCGACGCCCTGCGCCGGGGCAACCTGGACGGCGCCGTCACCCGGGCCCAGCAGCTGCTCGACCAGGCCGTGGCCACCGAGCGCGACGAGCTGCGGGCCCGCGACGACGACGGGTCCCGCTTCGCCGAGGCGGTGCTCGACAACCTGCCCCGGTCCACGTCGCGGGCGGTCGAGGAACTCTCCGACTACAACTGGGCGTCCGACGAGGCCCGCCGGCTCTACCAGCAGATCCTCGACGGGTTGCGCCGCGAGGTGGTCGAGCAGCGGTTCGCGGGCATGAAGCAGGCCCTCGAACAGGGCGACTTCGACGGCGTCAACGAGATGGTGTCCGACCTCAACGACCTGCTCGAGAAGCACGCCCGCGGCGAGGACACCGGCGACGCGTTCCAGCAGTTCATGGCCAAGCACGGCCAGTTCTTCCCGGAAAATCCGCAGAACGTCGAGGAGCTCGTCGACTCCCTGGCCCGGCGGGCCGCGGCGGCCGAGCGGCTCATGCGTTCGCTCAGCCCGCAGCAGCAGGAGGAACTGTCCCGGCTGATGGACCAGGCCCTGGGCGACGGCCCGCTGCGGGGCCAGCTGGGCCGGATGACCGACAACCTGCGCGCGCTGCGGCCCAACCTGAACTGGGGTCGCGGCGAACGGGTGCGCGGCCCCAACGACCTGGGCTACGGCGACGCGGCCTCGGCCCTGGGCGAGATCGGCGAACTGGACGAACTGCTCGACCAGCTCGGGCAGGAACATCCGGGGGCCACGCTCGACGACGTGGACGTCGACATGGTCGAACGCCAGCTGGGCCGGGGCGCGGCCGACGACGTCCGGCGGCTGCGGGAGCTGGAACGGGAGCTGACCCGTCAGGGCTGGGTGACCCGCGACGCCGAGGGCCTCACGCTCTCGCCCAAGGCGCTGCGCCGGCTCGGGCGTACGGCGTTGGCGCAGGTCTTCGACGACCTGTCGGGCCGCAAGCAGGGGCAGCACGACCTGCGCGACGCCGGAGCGGCGGGCGACCTGATCGGCTCGTCGCGGCGCTGGGAGTTCGGTGACGAGCAGCCCCTCGACGTGGTGCGCACCATCGGCAACGCGGTCCGGCGGCGGGCCGGAGCCGGCGGGGTGGGCGTGCTGCCCGTCCGGCTCGAACCCGACGACTTCGAGGTCGCCGAGACCGAGCGGCGCGCCTCGGCCGCGGTCGCACTGCTGGTCGACCTGTCCTACTCGATGTTCGCCGACGGCCGCTGGGGCCCGATGAAACAGACCGCGCTCGCGCTGTCCCACCTCGTCGAGACCCAGTTCCCGCAGGACTCGCTGCAGATCATCGGCTTCGGCCCGTACGCGTCGACCCTGTCGCAGGGCCAGCTCGCCGCGATCGAGCCGTCGATGGAGAAGGGCACCAACCTGCAGCACGCCCTCAACCTGGCCGGCCGGCACCTGCGGCGGCACCCCGGAGCCGAACCGGTCGTGCTGGTCGTCACCGACGGCGAACCGACGGCGCACCTCGAGGACGGCGAGGCCAGGTTCTGGTGGCCGCCGCTGCCCGAGACGATCCGCGCCACCGTCCACGAGGTCGATCACCTGACGCGGTACGGGGCCACGCTCAACTTCTTCATGCTGGGCGAGGACCCGGGCCTGCAACGCTTCGTGGCCAAGGTCGCCGAACGCAACGGCGGCCGCGTCTTCAGCCCGGACGCCGAAGAGCTGGGGCGTTATGTCGTTGACGACTACGTGCGGGCGCGCCGGGGGAGACGCTGACGATCAAAAGCCGAAAGCCGATGTCCTCGCGGGGTGGGGGGTACGAACCGTCGCTCCCGCGAGGACCCGGCCGGCCCGAGCAGGGCGCTGGCGCGCCCGGAACGCTCGAGCCGGCCGGGCGACGTGAGTGAGTGGTTGCGCTCGAGAACCGTGCGCGGGATTGGTGGCACCGGAGGGGCCCCGGGCACAATGCGGGGATGCGGGCGGCCCGGCTGATCAATCTGGTGCTTCTGTTGCAGGCGCGGGGGACGATGACCGCGGCCGAGCTGGCGGCTGAGCTCGAAGTTTCGGAGCGCACGGTCTATCGGGACGTCGTCGCGCTGTCGGCGGCGGGTGTGCCGGTCTACGCCCAGCAGGGCCGGGTCGGTGGGTATCGGCTCGTGGACGGCTACCGGACCCGGCTGACCGGTTTGTCGCGGGCCGAGGCGGAGGCGTTGTTCCTGGCGGGGCTGCCCGGACCGGCCCGCGAGATGGGCATGACCGAGGCGGCGGAGACGGCCCGGCTCAAGATCCTGGCGGCGTTGCCGGCGGGGCTGCAGGAGGCGTCGGAGCGGGCCGGGCAGCGGTTCCACCTGGACGCGCCGGGCTGGTTCCACGATCCGCAGACGCCGCCGGTGCTGGCGGGACTGGCGCAGGCCGTGTGGCACGACCAGGAACTGGCGATCACCTATCAGCGGCACGACGAGGTGACCCGTACGGTCTCGCCGTACGGGCTGGTCCTCAAGAACGGCGTCTGGTATCTCGTCGGCCAGGTGGGGGAGGACCTGCGCACCTATCGCGCCGACCGGATCACCGGGGCCGAGCCGACCGGGCGGCGGTTCGAGCGGGACGCGGCCTTCGCGCTCCAGGAGTTCTGGGCCGAGCGGGCCGTCGCGTTCGTGCGGCAGATGCTGCGTGAGGTCATCACGATCCGGCTCAGCCCGGACGGCGTACGGGTGCTGCGGTTCGTGGCCGAGACGATCGCGTACGACGAGGCGATGGTGGAGGCGGACCGGCCGGATCCGCAGGGGTGGGTGCGGACCCGGCTGCGGGTGGAGTCGCTCGACGTCGCCTACTCGTACATGCTGCGGCTCGGCCCGCACGTGGAGGTGCTCGAACCCCAAGCGCTGCGCACGCGGACGGCCGAGGCAGCGCAAAGAACCATGGACCTCTACCGGTAGCCGGTTACGTCGGCGGGCTTGCCGGGGTCCTGCACCTCGACGAGGTAGCGCCAGGCGTCGGGCCGGCTCCCGTCGAGGTCGGTGAAGCCGTACACCCGGGCCAGCTCACCGCTCGAGGTGGACTTGCCGTTCCAGCGTGCCCGGCCGGGGTCGGCGGCCAGGGCGGCCACGGCCCGGCCCACGTACGCGGGGGATTCCGAGATCGCGAAGTGGGGTTCCCGCGCGGCACCGTCAAGCCAGTTGTCCTCGGTCACGCCGAAGTGGTCGAGCATCATCTCGGAGCGCAGCCAGCCCGGGGTGAGCGCGACCGACGTGCCGCCGTGCGGGGCGAGTTCCTGCGCCCAGGCGAACGCGAGCCGGTTCACCGCCGTCTTGGCCAGGTCGTAGAAGACCGACAGCCGGTAGTTGGCCTCGTTGTAGGCCGTGGTGCCGTCGCCCATCTCGACGACGAGACCGCCCGGGTTGCGGATCAGCAGCGGCATCGCGAAGTGCGCGGTCGTGATGTGCGTGTCGACGGCCAGGCGCAGCAGCCGGAAGCCGTTGTCGAGCGACTGCTCCCAGACGGGTTTGTTCCAGGTCGCCAGGGGGTCTCCGCCCCACACGTCGTTGACCAGCACGTCGAGCCGCCCCTGCTCGTCGTCGATCCGCTGCACGAGGTCGGCCACCCGGGAGGGGACGAGGTGGTCGACGGCGACCGCGATGCCCGTGCCGCCGGCCGCGGTGACCAGGTCCGCGGTCTCCTCGATCGTCTCGGGCCGGTTCATCTCGGAGCGCTGCCCGCGGGTGCTGCGCCCGGTCGCGTACACGGTCGCCCCGGCCGCCCCCAGCTGCACCGCGATCTGCCGCCCGGCGCCGCGGGTGGCCCCGGCCACGAGTGCGATCTTGCCGGTCAATGGTTGTTCTGCCATGCCGCCGACTCTTCCGCCAAAACCTGACAGCCGGTGTCCGTCTTTCCGCACCCCGCGTCGCACCGATAAAACTAGGTTCCTAGGATGGCGGACACGATGTGCGACACGTGACGGGTCCGCGACTCGGATTCTGAAGCTCGTTATAGTTGCTCGGCGAGTGGCCGGTGGGGGGCCCGGGCGTCGGGGGACGCGTGCATCCGGGCCGGCGTATGCCGGGGTCAGGCCGGGTCGTTGCCCGGCTCCGGAGGGGGAGAGGAAGTCGCGATGTCGCAGCAGCCTGCGCCGTCCGTCGCTGCCCCGTCCAACCGGATCTGGACGATCCCGAACGTCATCAGCTTCATCCGCCTGCTCGGCGTGCCGCTCTTCCTGTACCTTCTGCTCGGTCCGCAGCACGACGTGGCCGCGGTGATCGTGCTGGCCGTGGGCGGCACCACCGACTGGGTCGACGGCTACGTGGCCCGGCGGATGAATTCGGTGAGCCGGCTCGGTGAGCTGCTCGACCCGTTCGCCGACCGCCTCTACATCCTGGCCACGCTGATCGGCTTCACCGTGCGCGGCGTCGTGCCGTACTGGCTGACCGGTGCCCTGCTGCTGCGGGAGGCCGTGCTGGCCGTGGCCCTGCTGGGGCTGCGCCGGCACGGGTTCGGCCCGCCGCCCGTGCACTACGTGGGCAAGACCGGCACGTTCGTGCTGCTGGCGGCGTTCCCGGTGATCCTGCTGGCCGCGGCCGTGCCGTCGATCGACTCCTGGGCCGGCCCGATCGGGTGGGGCCTGGCCTGGTGGGCACTTGGGCTCTACTGGGCGGCCGGTGTCCTCTATCTGGCGCAGACCGTGCAATTGCTGCGGTCCTCCCGGACGGCCCCGTGATGCCGGACGCCGACGAGCAGCCCTCGAAGCGGACCTTCCAGCCCGACTTCCTGACGGAGCTGTTCCGTAATCCGCTCGACCCCGGCTACGCCGACGCGGCCGCCCGCAAGCAGCGCGACGGCGAACCGACCGGCGTGCGCAAGAAGCTGTCCAGCGGCGCGCTCGCGGTGACCCTGGTCGCGCTGGGTGTCCTGCTGGTGATGGCGTACAAGCAGACGGTCAAGGACGAGCCGGCCCGGACGACGGCCCGCGCCGAACTGGTCCAGCAGGTGCAGAACCGCCGGGAGACGACCGCCGAGCTGCAGGACCGGGCCGACAAGCTGGCCGACGAGGTGTCCGACCTGCGCGAGGCCGAGCTCACCGACGACGAGGTGCAGCGGCTGCGCGACACCGAGGCAGCGACCGGTCTGGCCGCGGTGCGCGGCTCGGGCGCCACGATCACGGTGGGCGACGGCCCCACGCCGGTCGACCCGGTCACCGGTGAGCGCAACACGGTGGCCCGGGTCAAGGACTCCGACCTGCAGCTGGCCGCGAACGCGTTGTGGTCGCTGGGGGCCGAGGCGATCGCCATCAACGGGCAGCGGCTGACCGCGACGTCGACGATCCGGCAGGCCGGCGAGGCGATCCTGGTCGACCTGCGGCCGGTCACCACCCCGTACGAGGTGGTCGCACTCGGCCCCGGCGACCTGGCCCGCGATTTCCGGTCGGGCTACGCGGGCCGGTTCTTCGACCAGCTGTCGGCCAAGTACGGCATGTCCTTCGACGCCCGCGAGACCACCGATGTGCGGCTCGACGCGGCGACCGAGCTCAAGCTGCGGGTGGCTCAGCCCTCCACGCCGCCGCCCGCCCTCTCGACCCTGACTTCTCCCGGTTCGGCCTCCTCCCCGGCCGAGCCGTCCCGCTCGACGTCGGAAGGCGGCCGATGATCGCCGTACTCGCCCTGATCGCCGGTGTCGCCCTGGGCATCGTGTTCGATCCCACCGTGCCGGTGGTCCTGCAGCCCTATTTGCCGATCGCGGTGGTGGCGGCGCTGGACGCGGTGTTCGGCGGGGTGCGGGCGCGGCTCGACGGCATCTTCGACGACAAGCAGTTCGTCGTCTCGTTCATCTCGAACGTGCTGGTGGCCGCGCTGATCGTGTATCTCGGCGACCAGCTCGGCGTGGGCACCCAGCTCTCCACGGGCGTCGTGGTCGTCCTCGGCGTGCGCATCTTCGGCAATGTGGCGGCGATCCGCCGGCACCTGTTCCGGGCCTGATCGGGGGAGTGATGACCGACCAGAACGAGCCCGAGCCGGGCATGCCGGCCGCGGGTCGCAAACCGCCGCCCGGCGACGAGGAACCGACGGAGGTGCGGCCGGCGCCGGCCGCCATGGACTCCCGGACCGTCGAGCTGGACGGGCCGACGCGGCCGCTGTCCGTGCCGCGCGAGACGCCGCCGGTGCCGTCACCCGATCCAGTGACACCGGAGCAGTCGGCACAACCCGATCCGGGCGAGACCACGCGGGTGCTCGAACCGCCGGTCAAGGCGCCCGAACCGGACCCTGAGCCGGCCCCGGTCGAGGAGCGGTCCGAGCCCGTACGGCAAGAAGCTCCTCCCGGTGCCCGCGGGCTCTTCCAGAAGCGGCCCAGCTCGGCCGGAGCGCTGATCCTGGTGCTGCTGGCGTTGTTCGGGTTCACGCTGGCGGTGCAGCTCAAGAGCAACGACAGCGACGAGGGCCTGGCCGGCGCGCGTCAGGAGGACCTGGTGCGCATCCTGAGCGACCTGGAGGCGCGCGACAGCCGCCTGCAGAGCGAGATCAGCGCCCTGGAGACCAGCCAGCGTCAGCTCACCTCGGGCGTGGCGGGCCGGCAGGCGGCGCTGGCCGAGGCGCAGAAGCGTTCCGACGAGCTGGGCCTGCTGGCGGGCACCCTGGCCGGGCGCGGTCCGGGTCTGCGGATCGTGATCGACGGGGTCAAGGCCGGCGCGATCCTCAACACGGTGCAGGAGTTGCGCGGCGCCGGTGGTGAGGTGATGCAGATCGCCGGGGCGGGCGGCCGGCCCGTACGGATCGTGGCGTCGAGCTATTTCGTCGACGCCGAGGGCGGCGGCATCGTGGCCGACGGTCAGGGCCTGTCCGGGCCGTACGTGCTGACCGTGATCGGGCAGCCGTCGGTCATGCAGACGGCGCTGCAGATCCCGGGCGGGGTGGTGGCGTCGGTGAACAGTGACGGCGGTAGCGTGACGTTGGAACAACGGACCTTGGTCGAAGTGACCGCGATCCGGGACGCCAAGACCATGCAATACGCACGTCCGGCCTCCTGATGAGGGCGCCGGGAATCGTGACAACGGGAGAGAACGCGTGATTCCTGAGGACCTGCGGTACACGGCGGAACACGAGTGGGTGGCCGGCGACGGCAGCGGGCCCGTGCGGGTGGGCATCACTCATTTCGCGCAGGATGCACTGGGCGACATCGTGTTCGTGCAGCTGCCCGACGAGGGCACCGAGGTGGCGGCGGGCGACTCGCTCGGCGAGATCGAGTCGACCAAGAGCGTGTCGGAGATCTACGCCCCGCTGGCGGGCACGATCGTTGCCAAGAACGCCTCGCTGACCGACGAGCCCGAGTTGATCAACGCCGAGCCCTACGCGGCGGGCTGGCTGGTCGAGATCGCGCCGGCCGATTCCGGCGCGGTGGCGCAGTTGCTCGACGCCGATGCCTATAAAGCCTTGACGGAGAACTGATTCCCGTCAGTGTGTCCGGTTGCCCCGCGATATTGGCCCTGACTAGGGTTGCGGGGCACAACCTTGTTATCTCTTTGAAACCGATAGTCGTGCGTCCAAGCCTTACGGCGCGGCCGGGGGAGACCTTTGCCGCACGCCACGACCAACTGATCCGTGAGGTGGTCCGATGACGCGCCCAGACGACGAGTTCCCCCCACTCGACGTCACGTCCACGCTGAACCTCGGCGCCCTCGACGAGGTGCTCGAGGGTCCCGACACCGACGTGGTGCCGAGCCGCATGTCGGCCTCGCTCCCGCCCGGGATGGCGCTGCTGGTGGTGCGCCGGGGTCCCAACGCGGGCGCCCGCTTCCTGCTGGACCACGACGTGACGACCAGTGGACGTCACCCCGACAGTGACATCTTCCTCGACGACGTGACGGTCTCGCGCCGCCACGCCGAGTTCCACCGCGACGGCGGCACGTTCACGGTGCGCGACGTGGGTTCGCTCAACGGCACCTACGTCAACCGGGAGCGGGTCGAGGCGGCCACGCTCAGCAACGGCGACGAGGTCCAGATCGGCAAGTTCCGGCTGGTGTTCATCGCTGGTCCGCGGCCCGAGGCCGAGGGCAGCTAGGGGTGTCTGTGTCGGGGGCGGCCGCGCGCGACCCGGGGGCCTCGCGTCCCCAGGGCGGGCGTGAGCCTGCGCTGATGAGCATCGGGGAGGTGCTGGCCCATCTGCGCACCGAGTTCCCCGACACCACGATCTCCAAGTTGCGGTTCCTGGAGGCGGAGGGGCTGGTCGATCCTCAGCGCACCGCCTCCGGGTACAGGAAGTACTCGTGGAACGACGTGGCGCGGCTGAGGTTCGTCCTCACCGCGCAACGCGATCAGTATCTTCCGCTGCGGGTGATCCGCGAGCAGCTCGACCGCATGGAGTCCGAGGAGCCGGTGGCGCCGAGCCGCCCGGCCCTGGTCGCCGTGGGGGCCGAGAAGGCGGCTGATCCGTCCGACACCCGGGTCCCCCGGGAGGATGTGATGGAGCGCACGGGCGCCCCGGCCGAGCTGCTCGACGAGCTCGAGCGCATGGGCCTGGTCACCGCGCGGCCGCCGGGGTGGTACGACGGCGATGCCGTGGTCATCGTCGAGGCCGTGGTGGGTCTCACGAAGTACGGGTTGGAAGTGCGTCATCTGCGCGGGTTCCGGGCCGCCGCGGATCGTGAGGTAGGCCTGTTCACGCAGCTCCTGGCGCCGCTGGTGCGCCAGAGCGACCCGGCCGCACGGGCCCGGGCCAATGAGACGGCCCGGGATCTGCAGGCGCTCTCACAGCGTCTGCATGCTGCATTGGTCCGGGCCGGGCTGCGCGGCGAACTCGGTCGCTGAGGCCGGTTCGCCTAGGCTTTCCAAGGGTATGCGGCACCGGTGGGATCCGGACGGCGTGCGTGTACCGTGCAGGATAGGGGCAGCCGTTGCGGGCGGCGCGAAAACGACACGGAGGCGGGCGGTGCGCGAGCTGAGCGTGGTCGGAGTTCGGGTGGAGCTGCCGAGCAACCAGCCGATCGTCCTGCTGCGAGAAGTTGACGGTGATCGGTATCTGCCGATCTGGATCGGTGCGGTCGAGGCGACCGCCATCGCGTACGAGCAGCAGGGTGTCAAACCCGCCCGTCCGCTGACCCACGATCTGCTGCGCGACATCCTGGCCGCCCTCGAGGCGCCGTTGACCGCGGTCGAGATCACCGAGCTGAAGGACAACGTCTTCTACGCCGATCTGCTGATCGGTGAGGACGGGGTGCGGGTCTCGGCCCGGCCCAGCGACTCGATCGCCCTCGCCCTGCGGGTCGGCGCGCCGATCCGCTGCGCCGACGAGGTGCTCACCGAGGCCGGGATCGTCATCCCCGACGAGCAGGAGGACGAGGTCGAGAAGTTCCGCGAGTTCCTCGACCAGGTCCGCCCGGAGGATTTCGCCGGCTGAGCGTCCCCCTGAGGCGTCCCCGGCGCGAGGGAAAGATCGACAACGGCCTCGCCCGTGCGCGGCGTGTCGTCGCGTTACCTAGCTGTTTCGGCGGGCCCTGAGATATACGCTCGTGAAGTCCAGGTGAAGCGGCGGCACCGCGCAGCGGGGAGGTGGTCGCGTGCACGAGCAGCCCCTTGAACATGAGGGTCCCCTCGTCGGCGAGGACGGCTCGGTCGGTTATCGCGGGGTGACGGCGTGCCAGGCGGTCGGCATCAGCTACCGCCAGCTCGACTACTGGGCGCGCACGACTCTGGTCGTGCCCAGCATCCGTGACGCGTCCGGCTCGGGCACCCAGCGGCTCTACTCGTTCCGCGACCTGGTGGTCCTCAAGGTGGTCAAGCGCCTGCTCGACGCGGGCGTGTCGTTGCAGAACATCCGCCGGGCGATCGAGACGCTGCGCTCGCGCGGCGTGGAGGACCTGGCCGGCATCACCCTCATCTCCGACGGCACGACGGTCTACGAGTGCCGCTCCCCGGAGGAGGTGGTCGACCTGCTGCAGGGCGGCCAGGGCGTGTTCGGCATCGCCATCGGCGGCGCCTTCAAGGAGATCCAGGGTTCACTGACCAACCTGCCGGCCGAACCGGCCGCCGGCCCGGTCCCGGTGGGGTCCGATCCGCAGCCGTCGGCGGGCGACGAACTGGCGGCCCGCCGGGCCCGCAAGCGTGCCGGCTGACGTTCTCGAACAGGGCGGCGAACGCCGCGGGTTCTTCTCCCGCCCGCCCGGCAAGGCCTTGATCGCCGTGCTGGCCGTGGCCGCGGTGGCCGGGATCGCGGTCAGCGAGTTCCAGCGGCGGGAGAGCCGCGAGCACCGGGCGGCGCCGCAGCCGGCTGTCTCGTCGTTGCCGTTCGAGCCGGGCCGGGTGCGTCTGGCCGACGAGCCGACGCAGGGCTCGGCGTTCGAGAACACCGCGAAGGACTTCGTGCTCCAGGTGTCCCTGCAGAACCACAACCAGAGCCCGGCCCGGGTCCGCGGCATGGCGATGCCGGACCGGGATCCCGCCTTCGCTCGCCTGGCCGTCGCCGTGATGCCCGGGTTCGCGACCGGCGCGGAGGTCTCCTACGACGAGGTCGCCGCGGCCGCCGCCCGTGCGGTGCCCCTCGACCCGGGCGCGGTCGCCCAGCTCACCGTGGCCGGCCGCCTGCGCTGCACCCCGCGCCCGGCCGACCTCGACTGGCTCATGGTGTCGGTGGAGGACCAGCCGGTTCAGGTCGAGCTGCCGGACTTCGACGGGCGGCCCTGGCCCGCCTACGTCGCCGCGATGCTGTGCAGTTAGGCGTTTGCGGTTCCGGCAAACTTTGTAGGCGGTGCGACCGCCGCTGCCGCAGGCTGGGCGCATGAACAACGAACAAGCGTGGGACGCCCGGTACGCCGGGAGCGACCGGATCTGGAGCGGCCGGCCGAACGTGGTGCTGGTGCGCGAGGTGAGCGACCTGCCCGCCGGCCGGGCCCTGGATCTGGGCTGCGGCGAGGGCGGCGACGCGATCTGGCTGGCCGAGCGGGGCTGGCAGGTCACCGCGGTCGACATCTCCGGGGTGGCGCTGCAACGGGCGCGTGAGCACGCCGCCGAGCGGGGCGTGCCCACGATCGACTTTCAGCGGCGCGACCTGACGGCCGAGTTCCCCGACGGCCGGTACGACCTGGTCAGCGCGCAGTTCCTGCACCACTGGGGCGCGTTCGACCGGGAGGGGATTTTGCGCCGGGCGGCGGCCGCCGTGGCGCCGGGCGGAGTGCTGCTGATCGAGGGGCACATGGACACCGGGCCGGTGCACCGCCCCGAGCACGACGACATGCCGCCGCTGCCCGGTCCGGACGAGGTGGTCAAGAGCCTCGCGCTGGGCGACGAGTGGGAGGTCCTGCTGGCCGAGGAGCACCCGCGCGAGCACGTGATCGACGGCGTGGCGCATCACCGCACCGACAACACCGTCAAACTCCGCCGCACGGCTTGACCCTCACACAGTGTCAGCGTCCACCCTGGACAGCATGACCATGACCGATCCAGGGCGGCACGCGGCCGCCGTGAAAGCGCTCCCGCCCGATGTCGCCGCCATCGTGCGGACGGTGCAGGGCCTGCTGATCCATGAGGGCTGGGCCGGCTCGTACGGGGTGGAACTGGACGACCCGCCGACAGTGCACCTGCGGCGGGCCGAACAGCTCCTGGACGCGGCGGGGGACCGTCCGCTGAGCGAGGCCCGCGAACCCGGCGACCGGGTGCCCACGATGTGCCGCAGCTTCACCGTGCTCACCGTGGCGATGCTGCGGGCCCACGGCTTCGACGCGCGCTCGCGGGCCGGGTTCGGGGCCTACTTCACGCCCGGCCGCTACGACGACCACTGGGTGGTCGAGGTGGGCGGCCGCCTGGTCGACGCGCAGATCGACGCGGTGCAGGCCGAGGCGCTGAAGCTCGATTTCGACCCGCTCGACGTGCCGCGCGACAAGTTCCTGCCCGGCCCGGACGCGTGGCGGCTGGTGCGCGCGGGCCGGGCCGACCCGGAGCTGTTCGGCCACCCGCCGGCGAACATGGCGGGGGAGTGGTTCGTCGCCGGCAACGTCATCCGCGACCGGGCCGACGTCGAGGTGCTCCCGTGGGACTCGTGGGACCCGATGCCCGGCCCCGGCGAGGCCGTCGACCGCGACCTGATCGACCGCATCGCCGCCGGTGACGAGGCGGTCAAGGTGCCCGGCGAGGTGTTCAACGAGCGCCGCGGCCGGATGGAGCCGCTGGTCAGTCCGTGAAAGCCCGGCGCGGGCGCCCGGTCACCGCGTAGCGTCGGATGCTGTGATCCCGCAGCACTTTCCGCTCTATCTGCGCGAGCCGGGCGCCACCCCCGGCGACGACAAGGTGTGGCTGGTCGTGGGCTGGCTGCCGGACAAGGTTTCCGGTCTGCCCCGGCAGCCCGTCGCGCTGCTCTGCGACGGCGACGTGGAGGAGCCCCGCCTGCTCGAACAGACCCGGGTGTACCGGGTCATCGGCACGAATCGGCACTAGGGCGAGCACTCAGCGTGCCCGTGACATGACCTCAAGTGTTGTCTATGCTTCCAGGTGCCTTGACCGGGATCTGGGGGAATCGTCGTGCCGTTGCCTACCGCGAAATCACCCGCTCCGCGCCCGCTCGACGAGGCTCGCCGGAGCCCCATCGACCGGATCGAACGGACGGCGTCCGCGACGATCGTCCGCCGCATCGTCCGCCACGAACGGACGCGGGACCGATCCGACGTCACCCCCTTCACATCGGGCATCTGAGCCGGGGTGGAGACCCCGTGGCGCCCGCTGCGCCACTTCGTCCTGAAGGTTCACAGCCGCTGCGACCTCGCCTGCGACCACTGCTACATCTACGAGCACGCCGACCAGTCGTGGCGGGACCGGCCGGTCGCGATGGCGCCGGAGACCGTCCGGTCCGCGGCGGGTCGCATCGCCCAGCACGCCGCCCGGCACGGCCTGCCCTCGGTGGGGGTGGTGCTGCACGGCGGTGAGCCGCTGCTGCTCGGCCCGCGGCGGCTGCGTGCGGTGCTGGCGGAGCTGCGGCCGGCGATCACCCGGGTCTGCGAGCTCGACCTGCGCCTGCAGACCAACGCCGTACGGCTGGACGAGACCACCTGTGAGCTGCTGCTCGAGTTCGGCGTCAAGGTCGGGGTGTCGCTCGACGGTGGCCGCGCCGAGAACGACCGGCACCGGCGCTACCGCAACGGCGCCTCCAGCCACGACCGGGTCCGCGCGGCCCTGCGCCGGCTGCGCGAACCCCGATACCGGCCGCTGTACGCCGGGCTGTTGTGCACGGTCGACGCGGCCAACGACCCGATCGCCGTCTACGAGGCCCTGCGGGCGGAGGAGCCGCCCCGGATCGACCTGCTGCTGCCCCACGCCACCTGGGACACCCCGCCGCTCCAGCCGCTCGGCGGCTGGCTGACCGCCTTCCACGACCGGTGGGCAGCCGACGGGCAGCCCTTCGCCGTACGCCTTTTCGACTCCGTGCGCTCCCTCGGGCTGGGCGGCCCCACGCAGACCGAGGCCGTCGGTGTCGACGCCGGCGACGTCGTGGTGATCGAGACGGACGGGGCGTGGGAGGAGCCCGACTCGATGAAGACCACCGCGCCGGGCGGCGGCGCGACCGGGCTGACCGTGTTCGACGCCTCGGCCGACGACGTCACCGGCCTGCCCGCCATGCGCCGCCGCCGGGCCGGGCTGTCCGCGCTGTCGGCCACCTGCCGCGCCTGCGCGGTGGTGCGCCAGTGCGGCGGCGGCCTGACCGCGCACCGCTGGTCGCGGGCCGCCGGTTTCGACAACCCCTCCGTGTACTGCGACGACCTGAAGGAGCTCATCATCACGATCAACGAGCATCCCGGTCCGGTCACGGGCGACCTCGGCGCGCTCCCGGCGGACGCCTTCGACGGCCTCGGCTACGGCTACGGCGACGCCGCCGCGATCGCCCTGCTGGCCGAGGCCGAGCTGGCGGTCAACCGGGCCCTGGTGTCCGAGGTGGCGGGGGAGACCGCGGCCGGCAGCCGGCTGCTGGCCGAGCTGGAACGGCAGGCGCCCGAGGTCTTCGACGAGGTGCTGCGGCACCCGTTCGTGCGGTCGTGGGCGGTCAGTTGTCTCGACGGCGGCCGCGACTGCGACCCGGACTGGGCGGCCGCGATCGCCGCCGCGGTCGCCGTGCGGGCCGGGCTGGGCGCCGAGGTGCCGGTGCGGGCCCACGGCGGACGTATCCACCTGCCCACCGTCGGGTTCTTCGCGGCCCCCGCGGCCGAGGTCACCGTGGCCGCCGGGCCGGGCTCGTTCACGCTGCGCTGGCCGGGGGGCCGGGCCACGATCGCGGGCGGGGACGACGCGCGCGGCTGGCACGCCGCCCGCTGGGTCGACGTGGACGGCGTCCGGATCCTGCTCGAGGACGCCGACCCGTACCGTGACCGCCTGCCGCACGCCGCGGCCGGTCACCTCGACGCCACCGCGGCCGGGGGCTGGTCGGCCGCGCTGACCGGGGCGTGGGAGGTGCTCGGCCGGGACGCGCCGGGCCAGCTCGGCGGTCTGCGCGAGGGGCTGCGGGCGATCGTGCCGCTGGCGCCCGCGCCCGACGGCACGCTGCGCAGCGCCACCTCCCGGCACGCGTTCGGGGCGCTGGGCGTCGCCCGGACGGACGCGCCGGAACTGGCCGTGCTGCTGGTGCACGAGTTCCAGCACACCAAGCTGGGCGCGGTGCTCGACCTGATCGACCTGGTGCCCGACGACGCGGGCGACGACCGGCTGCGGGTGGGCTGGCGGCCCGACCCCCGCCCGGTCGAGGCGGCCCTGCAGGGGGCGTACGCGCATCTGGCCGTGGCCGACGTGTGGCGGCGCCGCGCCGAGCGGGCCGGCGACGACCCCAGCCGCGAGCGGTTCCGCCGGTATCGCGACTGGACGGCCGCGGCCATCGACGGGCTGCGCACCGGCGACCGGCTGACCCCGGCGGGTGCGCGGTTCGTGGGCCGGATGGCCGACACCGTCGGCGCCTGGACGGCTTAGCCCCGTTCCGGGCCCGACCGTCCTGCGTGGAGGTTGCGATCGCGTGGTTGACTGAGCGTCCTGTGGCAGAGGACGACGGCACATCCGAGGCGGCGGGGCGCGACGATCCGTCGGCCCCGGTGTTCTTCCTGAGCTACTGGCGGCCCGACCCGCCCAGGCAGGGCGCCGGACAGCCGCGCGAGCCCAACCGGTTCGTCATGCAGTTCTTCGACGAGCTCAGCGAGAACGTCAACAATCTGATCGGCTCGATGCCCGGGCGCGACCCCGGCTTCCTCGACGTGGCCCGCGGCGGTGGAGAGCTGTGGGAACGGCAGCTGCTGCACGCGGCGGGCACCTGCCAGGTCTTCATCAGCCTGCTCTCCACGCCCTACCTGACCGGCAGCGAGTGGTGCGCCCGCGAGTGGGACCTGTTCACCCGGCGCCAGGTGCACCCCCGCCACGACTTCGCCCAGCCGTACGAGACGGCGGTGGTGCCGGTGCTGTGGACCCCGCTGAGCTCCCCGCTGCCGCCGGTGGTGTCCGACGTCAACATCTTCGTGCCGACCCGGCTGCGCGACGACTACCGCGCCGAATACCAGGCCGAGGGGCTGCTCGGCCTGCTGCGTACGGGGCAACAGGTCGTTTTCGACACGGTGGTGTGGCGCATCGCCCAGCGCGTCGTCGACATCCGCCACAACTACTGGGTCGAGCCGATGCGCCTGCCCGGCTCGCACGAGCTGCGCACCGATTTCGAGCGGGGGGAGAACGCGTGACGCGCTACTACTTCTACCTCAGCTACGGCCACTCGGTGCGGCTGCGACCCGGTGACCGGCCCGACACCGACCACTGGGCCGGGCAGCTGTTCACCGAGCTGTCGGCCGAGGTGGCACGGCTCGTCGGGGCCGACCGTCGCACCCAGGTCGGCTACTACGACGACCTGGTGCAGCCGCTGACCGACTGGAAGGCCGCGCTGGCCGGCGTGCTGAGCAGCACCGACGTCTTCGTCGCGCTGTACTCGCCGGGCTACTTCAACAAGTCGTGGCCGCTGCGCGAGCGGGCCTCGTTCGCCAGCCGCTACGCCGACCCCGAGATGGCCGACCACTTCCTGCTGCCGGTGCTGTGGGTGCCCTGGCCGCCGTGGGAGCACGAGGCCGAGCGGGCCGCCGCGCTGCGCCTGGGCGCCGGCATCCCCGAGTACGCCGAGGAGGGCCTGCAGGCCATGTCCCGGCTCGCGCTGTACAAGAAGCAGTACCGCACGCTCGTGCGCCGCCTGGCCTACCGGATCGTCACCCTGGCCGCCGAGGCCCCGAAACCGGCGCCCCTGGCCGTCGCGATCGACGAGGTCACGGCCGAGCCCACCGCCCCCACCGACATCCTGTTCACGGTGGCGGTGCTGGCCCCGCAGCGCGCCGAGATGCCCACCGGCCGCTCGCCCGGCTCCTACGGCACGGCGCCGCGCGCCTGGACCCCGTACCGGGACCTGCACCAGTTCCCCGTCGCCGAATACGTGGCCAACGTGGCCGAACGGCTCGGGCAGCCCGCCCGCATCGTCGACCGGCCCGGCGAGCTGGGCGTGCTGGCCCAGGGGGCGGCGCTGGTGCTGATCGACCCGTGGGTGGCGGCCACCCCCGACGGTCTGGAACGGCTCAGCGGGCTGGCCGGCCGGATCCCCGAATGGGCGACCGTGCTGCTGGTGGCCGACCGCTCCGACCCCGAGTACGCCGCGCGCGGCGCCACCCTGCACGCCACCGTGGCCGATACCCTGATCGCCGCCGGGATCGCCCGCAACCGCATCACGCTGCTGCGCGACGCCGACCGGCTGGTCGAGCGGATGCCGTCCATCATCGACCAGGCCTGCACGGCGTACCGGCGGACCGCACCGGTGTTCCTGCCCAAGGGCGCCGACTCGACCCTGCCCAAGCTCACGGGGAGCACCGATGACCGAGAACCGTGACGGGAAAGTCGTCACGTTCTACTCCTACAAGGGCGGCACCGGCCGCACCATGGCGCTGGCCAACGTGGCCTGGATCCTGGCCGCCAACGGCAAACGGGTGCTGGTGGCCGACTGGGACCTGGAATCGCCCGGCCTGCACCGCTTCTTCCGGCCGTTCATCGCCCCGCAGGCCCTGGCCGACTCGGGCGGCGTGATCGAACTGGTCCGCGGCTACGAGCAGGCCACCCTGCAGGACGTGGAACGCGACGACGACTGGCACCGCGACTACGCCCGGGTCAGCCGGCACGCCTTCACGATCGACTGGGATCATTTCCCCGAGGGCGGCACCCTCGACTTCCTGGGCGCGGGCAGCCAGAACCAGGACTACGCGCGCAGCGTCTACGAGCGCGACTGGGACGAGTTCTACGAGCGGCTGGGCGGCGGGCAGCTGTTCGACGCGCTGCGCGAGGACATGAAGAAGCGCTACGACTACGCGCTCATCGATTCCCGTACGGGCTGGAGCGACGTCGCGGGCATCTGCACGGTGCACATGCCGGACGTGCTGGTCGACTGCTTCACCTTCAGCGAGCAGGGCATCGACGGCGCCGCCACGGTGGCCGCCAACGTCTCCGCGCAGCAGGGCCGCCGGCAGATCCGCATCCTGCCCGTGCCCATGCGCGTCGACCTGGCCGAGTTGCAGCGCGCCGACGCGGGCCGGCTCGCCGCCCGGCAACGCTTCACCGGGCTGCCGGCGGGCATGCCGGCCCGCGAACGCGACGCGTACTGGTCGACCGTCGAGGTGCCCTACGTGCCGTTCTACGCGTACGAGGAAACACTGGCCACCTTCGGCGACCGGCCCGGCTCGCGCAGCTCGATGCTGGCTGCCTACGAGACCATCGCGCACTACGTCACCGGCGGCGAGATCTCGTCCCTGCCACCGATGGAGGAGTCGCTGCGCGAACGCACGGCGGCCCGGTTCGTGCGCCCGGCCGTCCTGCCCGAGCCGACGATCGCGCTGCGCTACGCGCCCGACGACCGGCTCTGGGCCGAATGGATCGCCAAGGTGCTCGAATCGGCCGGTGTCACCGTCAACGTGGTGGCGGTCGACCCGGACGCCGACAACGTGCCCACCCCCGAGGGGCGCTCGCTGACCGTCGTGTCCGGCTCCAACGCGCTGGCCGAGCAGGCCCGGGTGCCGTCCGGCCGCGACCCCCGGACGCCCCTGGTCGTCTACGTCTCCGACGTCAGCGCGCTGCGCGGGCACAACGAGCGCGACGCCACGTTCCTGGTCGGGCAGCCCGAGGAGGTGGCCGTGGCCCGGCTGCTGCGCCTGGTCGGCCACCCGTCCGACGACTTCGACCGGGCCCGCATCGGCCTGCGTTTCCCCGGCCGCTCGACCGTGCTGTTCAACGCGCCGATCCGCAACGTGCAGTTCACCGGGCGCGAGAAGGACCTGCTCGACCTGCGCTCCCAGCTGCAGAGCAGCGGCAGCCCGGTGGTGCTGTCGGGCGCCTCCCCGGTGGCGCTGCAGGGCATGGGCGGCATCGGCAAGACCCAGGTCGCGATGGAGTACGCCCACCGCTTCCGCAACGCGTACGACTTCGTCTGGTGGATCGACGCCGACCCCGTCACGTTCGTCGACACCCAGCTCTCCGACCTGGCCCGCGAGCTCGGCCTGGCCCCCGACGGCGGCATCGCCGACCAGGCCCAGGCCGTGCTGGGCGCCCTGCGCCGGGGCCGCACCCTGAGCCGCTGGCTGATCATCTTCGACAACGCGGAAGACATCGCGGCGGTCAGCCGGTTCCTGCCCAGCGGCCCCGGCGGCCACGTCGTCGTGACTTCCCGCGACGCCGCGTGGGGCGAGCGGGCCCAGGTCGTGCAGGTCGACGTGTTCGACCGCCGGGAGAGCGTGGCCCATCTGCGCCGGCGGGTGCCCAGCCTGCGCGGCGAGGACGCGGCCCGGCTGGCCGAGCTGCTGGGCGACCTGCCCATCGCGGTCGCCGCGGCCGGGGCCTGGCTGGCCGACACCGGCGCCCCGATCGACGACTACCTCGAGCACATCGAACGGTTCGGCCCGGCCAACCTGGAATCGGTGTGGGACCTGTCGCTCAAACGCCTCGAGGAACGCTCCGCGGCGGCGTACCGGCTGCTCACCCTGTGCTCGGTGCTGGCACCGCAGATCGCCCTCGACCTGGTCTACAGCGACCGGATGGCCGAGCTGCTCAGCCCGCTCGACCCGATGGTCACCGACGCCATGTACCGCGGCGCCCTCGTCCAGCAGATCAACCGGCTCGCCCTGCTCAAGCTCGACGTCGGTGGCGGGCAGATCCACGTGCACCGGATCGTGCAGCACGTCGTGCGGCAGCGGCTGGCCCCCGAGCAGCTCGACGAGGCACGCCGGCAGGTGCACCTGGTGCTGGCCGCGGCCCGGCCCACCGGCGAGGTCGACGACCCGGCCACCTGGGCCCGGTTCCGGCAGTTGTGGCCGCACCTGGAGGTGTCCCGGGCCTACGAGTCGCACGAGGAATCCGTGCGCCGGCTGATCATCGACCGGGTCCGGTACGTGTGGCAGTCCGGCGGCTACAACGACGGCCGCCGCCTGGCCGAGGAGTACGTGCGCCGCTGGACCGAGCTGCGCGACGAACTGGCCGACGACTTCGCCCGCGCGTCACTGAGCCGCCAGCTGCTGCAACTGCAGTTCCACCTGGCCAACATCCTGCGCGACCGGGCCGACTTCGCCGAGGCCCGCGCGCTCGACGAGAAAGTCCTGGCCGAACAGCGCGAACTGCTCGGCGACTACCACCCCAACACGCTGACGACCGCGGGCGGGCTCGGCGCCTCCTTGCGGGCGCTGGGCCTGTACGCCGACGCGCTGCGCCTGGACGAACGCACCACCGCGGCCTGGACCGAGATCTTCGGCGAGGACGTGCTGCGCACCATGATGGCGATGAACAACCTGGCCAGCTCGCTGCGGCTGTCCGGGCGGGTGCGCGAGGCCCGCGACCGCGAACGGCACCTGTACGAGCGGTGCACGCTGGTGCTGGGCGAACACCACACCCAGACCCTGTCGGTCGGCTCCAACCTGGGCCGCGACCTGCGCGAAGCCGGCGAGTACCTGGAGTCGATCGCGCTGCTGCAGGACATCCTCAACCGCAACCGGCAGGCGTTCGGCGACAACTCACCCCGCACGTACAGCGTGATGGCCAATCTGGCGGTCTCCGAACGCAGCGCCGGGCGCACCCGCGAAGCGGCGGCCCGGCTCGACACCGCCTACGACAACCTGAACCGGCTGCTCGGCCCGGACAGCCCCGAGACCCTGGCCTGCCGGCTCAGCCGCGCGGTCAGCCTGGCCGCCATCGGCGAACCCGACACGGCGGCCGACGAGATGGCCCGGGTCGAACGGTCGTACCGGACCAGCCTCGGCGCGTCCCACCCGCACACCCTGACCTGCCTGAGCAACCGCTCCACGGTGGCCCGCGCGACGGGCGACCTGGGCACCGCGCGGCGCCTGGCCGGCGAGGCGGCCGAAGGCTTCGAACGCCGGCTGGGCGCCGACCACCCGTACACGCTGGCGGCCCGGATGAACCAGGCCATCTTCACCGCCGAATGGGGCGCGGTGCCCGACGCGTACGCGATGATCGTGCCTGTGGCCGACCGCATCGAACAGGTGCTGGGCGCTCAGCACCCCGACACCGCCCGCGCGGTGGCCAACCTGACCCTGATCCGCGCCGACATGGAGGGCCGCAACGCGGGCGCCGAACGCGACGCGCTGCGCCGCCTGCGCGACTCCCTGGGCGACACCCACCCCGCAGTCGAAGCCCTGCGCGACGGCCGCTACCTGCACCGCACCCTCGACCCGCACCCTTTTTAGGGGTCGTCGGTGGCGACCGGGCTGCCGATTGCCTTGCCGCTGGTGAAACGGGTGCGGTAGTCGGTGGCGGTCAGGCCGTAGTGGGCGCGGAAGCGGCGGGCGAAATAGTTCTGGTCGGGCCAGCCGACGCTCTCGGCGATCGCGCGGACCGTCCGGTCGGTGTGCAGCAGCATCTCGGCCGCCAGCTCGACCCGGTGACGGGCCAGGAAGGCCACCGGGGGCAGGCCGGTGACCGACTTGAACCGGCGCACCAGGTAGCCCGGGGCCAGGTGCAGGCCGTCGGACAGCTCGGCCAGTGTCCAGTTGCGGGCCGGGTCGCTCTCGATGCGCCGCATCACCTCCACCACGGCCGGGTGCTGCGGCTCGGAACGCACGTCGGCCCCCACGGCCCGGGCCACGCAGCCCAGCGCCAGCACGACCTGGGCGATCTGGTCGGCCCGGTGCAGGTGCACGGGCCGCGACCGCAGCGCGGCCAGGGCGTCCAGGTGGGCGAAGCAGGCGGCCCGTTCGGGCCCGCCCAGGTGCGTCGAGAGGATGCCCCGGCGGCGTTCCGCGTACGGGCCCGTCCACAGCAGGTGCCCCAGCAGCGGGTCGTCGCGGGTCCAGGCCAGTTCCCGGCGCAGCAGCTCGGCCGAGAAGCAGAAGTTGTAGAGCTCCAGCCCGCGGCACTCCTCGTAGCCGTGCCAGACGCCGGGGCGCAGCAGCACTGTGTCGCCCACCTCGAGCGCCTGCCGGCCGTTGAGGCTGTGGTGCACGCCGCGGCCGCCGGCCACGATCGCGACCTCGACGAAGCTGTGCGTGTGCACCCGCATCTCGTCCTCGTGCACGTGCCGCCCGGCGTACGCGAACGAGTCGTCGCCGAAGTAAACGAGAGTCGACTTGTTCTCGATGGTGGCGCCGGACATGACCGCACAGTAGCCGAAACTAACTCTACCTATATAGAGTTGCCTGGTGACGCGTGCTCGACGTCCGTCCGCCCAGACCACCGCGGTGCTGCTCGAACTGGCCGCCGAGCCAGCCGCCTGGCGCTACGGCTACGACCTGGGCAAGCAGCTGGGCCTCAAGGCGGGCTCGCTCTACCCGATCCTGACCCGCCTGGCCGGCCGCGGCTTCCTCGACACGACCTGGGACACCGACGTGCCCACCGGCCGCCCGCCGCGGCATCTCTACCGGCTCACCCCGTTCGGCCGCCTGCTGGCCGCCGAGCTCGCGCCGCCCCGGCTCGAGCAGAGACGGGCGACCTGACCTGGCCCGCCCGTGAGCCCTCACAGGTCGCGCAGCAACCCCAGCACCCGTTCCGGGCCGTCGCGCAGGACGTTGTGGGTGACGGGCCACTCCTCGTAGTGCCAGTCGGGGTCGTGGCGCAGCCGGTCCATCGTCACCGGCGCCTGCAGACCGCCCGGGGTGTCCAGCGCCGCCGCGTACCGCTTGATCGGGACCTGCCGCCACGCGCCGGTGAGCCGGCTTTTCTCGAGCAGCGTGGCGAACGGGTGCGGCCGGGTCCGCTCGTCGAAGAACGGCATCGGGGCCAGACCCAGCCCGTCACCGCCGACCGCGTCGAGGAAGTAGGCGCGGTTGTCGTCGGTGGTCACGTCCCAGCACGACTCGCCGTCCTCGGTCACGTCCGTGTCGAGGTGCACGAGCGCGCTCACCCGGGCCGGGTGCCGGTCGGCGACCCCGTTGATGACCTGGCCGGCGTAGCTGTGGCCGACCAGCACGACCTGACCGCCGCCCGCGGTCAGGTCGGCCACCAGCTCGGTGACCTGCTCGACGTGGCTGGTGAGGTTGACCGGCCGCCGCGTGAGATCGTCGCCCGGCCACAACCCCGCGAGCGTCACACACTCGGCGGTGTGCCCGAGCTTCGTCAGCTCGGCGGCCAGCGGCTCGTACCACCAGCCGCCGTGCCAGGGCCCGGGCACGAGAACGAACGTGCTCATCCGACGAGGACCGCGGACGGCTGGGCCAGCCAGGACAGGATCTCGGGCAGGATCTCCACGGCGCCGAAGTGGGCCGTGCCCGGCTGGACCGTCAGCTCGGCGTTGGGGATGCGTTCGGCCAGCCAGCGGGCATGGGCGGGCGGCACGCAGTTGTCCTCGGCGCCGTGCCACACCCGTACGGGCTGGGAAATCGTCTTGAGCCGGAATCCCCAGTCGCGGCGGGTGGCGAGCACGTCGTCGATCCACCCGTAGGGCCCGCCGCGCATGGCCTCGGCGTACGTCTCGACGAGCAGTTGCTGCATCATCAGGTCGCGCACGACCGGCAGGTCGGGGCCGGCGATCTCCTGCCGCAGCGACTCGAGCAGGCTGACCGGGCTGCGCCGGGTGCGATCGGCCTGTAACCGCAGGCTTTCGACCAGGCGCGACTCGTCCTGGGCGGGGGTGCCGAATTCCTGGGCGTTGGACGGCATCATGCCGCCGAACCAGTCGATCTCGGCGTCGTGCGGGGCCAGGCTGACCAGCACCGCGGCCCGGGTGACACGCCTGGGCAGCAGCGCGGCCGCGGCCAGCGCGTGCGGGCCGCCGCCGGAACGACCGACCACGGTGAACTTGCCGATGCCGAGGTCGTCGGCGATCGCGGCGATGTCGCCCGCACAGTCGGCCACCGAGCGGCCGCGATGCCGGTCGGAGCCGCCGTAACCGGGGCGGTCGTAGCTGATCAGCCGGATGCCGAGCCGGTAGAGCACGCCGGCCCGCGGTTTGGGGCCGACCCGGCTGCCGGGGGTGCCGTGGAGCAGGAAGACGGGAACGCCGTCGGGGGCACCCGACACCTCGTAGCGCAGGCGCCGTCCGCCTGTGTGCACGTCGCTGTACGACACGGTCACTCCTCGGGGCCACCGTCAACCGAGTGGTCACGTTACTGACGCCGGGGCGTCGAGACCAGTATCGGTGGGCGGCACCAGCCGGGTGTTGCGAAAGGTGCCTCTTACGGTTGGAACCGGTAACCCATTCCGGGCTCGGTGATCAGATGCGCGGGGCGGGCCGGATCGTCTTCGAGCTTACGCCGCAGCCGGGCCATGTATTGGCGCAGATAGTTGGTCTCGGTGTCGTACCGGGGACCCCAGACGTCGTGCAGCAGGCTGCGCTGGGTGATCAGCTTGCCGGGGTTGCGCAGCAGGCGTTCCAGCAGCTGCCACTCGGTCGGGGTGAGCCGCTGCTCCGGGGTGATCGTGTGGCCGGCCAGGTCGATCGTGTACTTCCCGACCCGTACGGGGCCGGGCGCGGCGTCCCCCGGCTGCACGCGCCGGGTGACCGCGCGGATCCGGGCCATCAGTTCGTCCACCCCGAACGGTTTGGTCACGTAGTCGTCGGCCCCGGCGTCCAGCGCGTCCACCTTGTCGGTGCCCTCGGCCCGCCCCGACAGCACGATGATGGGCACGCTGCTCCAGCCGCGCAGCCCGCGGATCACCTCGGTGCCGTCCAGGTCGGGCAGCCCCAGGTCCAGCACGACCAGGTCGGGGGTGTGGGCGGCGGCCGCCTGCAGCGCGCTCGCGCCGTCGGCCGCCACCTCCACGTCGTAGTCGCGGGCGCGCAGGTTGATCCGCAACGCCCGGAGGATCTGCGGGTCGTCGTCGACGACGAGGATGCGCGTCACGATGTGCCCTTCGGCAGGCGCAGGACCATGGTGAGGCCTCCTCCGGGTGTGTCCTCGGGGGTCAGGGTGCCCGACATCGCCTCGGTCAGCCCGCGCGACAGGGCCAGCCCGAGACCGACGCCGGTGTGGTTGTCGTGGTCGCCGAGCCGCTGGAAGGCCTGGAAGACGCGGTCGCGGTCGCCCGCCGCGATGCCCGGGCCGTGGTCGACGACGCGCAGCTCGACGTGCTCACCCGCGGCGGCGGCGGTGATCTCGACGGGCCCGTAGCGCAGCGCGTTGCCGACGACGTTGACCAGCACCCGCTGCAGCAGCCCGGGATCGGCCCGTACGGCGTCACCGGACAGCTGTACGGGCACTTCACAGCCCAGCTCGTCGAGCACGGGCGACACCACGTCCTCGAGGTCGATGTCGACGGGGTGCACGGCCAGGGCGCCGGCCCGCAGGCGGCTCATGTCGAGCAGGTTGGCCAGCAGCGCGGCGAGCCGGTCGAGGGACACGTCGGCGGTTTCGAGCAGCTCGCGGCGGTCGTCCTCGTCGAAGTGCACGTCGTCGCTGCGCAGGCTGCCCACGGCGGCCTTGGCCGCGGCCAGGGGGGTGCGCAGGTCGTGGCTGACCGCGGTGAGCAGGGCGCTGCGGACCCGGTCACCTTCGGCCGCGGTGGTCAGGCGTTGCTGGCGCAGGGCGACGGCGGCCTGGGCCCCGAAGGCGGCGGCGATGCGCTGCTCGTTGGCGTCGAGCTCGCGGCCCTCGAGGACGAGCACGAGGCCGTCCTCGGCCAGGGGCAGCACAGTTTCGCCGGCGCGGGTGTCAAGCGGGCCCGGAGCAGTCTGTGGAGAAGTCGCGGTCTGTGGACGGGCGGCCGCGCGACTTGCGGAGCCGCTAGGGTCCATGGCACCCGGGTGGGCGGGGGAGGTGGTGGCCGTACCTGCAGCAAGATCGGATGTTTCACGTGAATCCGACTTGTCCGGTATGCGGGCGACCAGGCGGGGGCCGTCGGGAGTACCTTCGCGCAGGGACACCGAGGACAGGCCGAAGAGCTCGCGCAGCTCGGAGAGCAAGCCCGCGAGCGGGTCGGGGCCGGCCAGCACGCCCCCGGCCACGGCGGCGAGCACGTGCGCCTCCGCGGCGGCGGCGTCGGCCCGGCGCAGCCGGCGCGCGGCCAGGTCGACGATCCACGACACGGACAGAGCGATCAGCACGAAGACGGCCAGCGCGAGAGCACCCTGGCCGGTGTTGACGTCGAGACTGCGTACGGGGGCCGTGAAGAAGTAGTTGAGCAGCAGAAACCCGCCCACGGCGGCCAGCAGCGCGGGCCACAGCCCGCCCAGCAGCGCCACCCCGACCACCACGGCCAGGAAAAGCAGCACCCCGTCGGCCAGCTCCAGCCCGGCGGCGTGGGCCACCACGGTCAGCGCCGGCAGCAGCATCACCGTCAGCAGGAAGCCGGCGGCGACCCGCCCCCGGGTCATCCGGAGTGCGGGCCGACCGCGGTGACGACGATGGCCGCCGCGCCCGCCTCGTCCGACGCGGCCAGGTCGACGGTGGCCTCGATGCCCCAGTCGTGGTCGCCCTCCGGGTCCTCGAAGACCTGCCGCACGACCCACGCCGTGGGGCCGGTCTCGATGTGCAGGAACGCCGGGCCGCGGGCGGCGGGTCCGGTGCCCAGCGACGTGTACTCGTCGAAGTAGTCGAGGATGGCGTCCTCCCACCGGTCGGCCGTCCAGCCCGACTCGGCGTCCATCTCGCCCAGCAGGTCCCAGCGGCGCAGCGCGGCCAGCTCGACCCGGCGGAACATCGCGTTGCGCACGAGCACCCGGAACGCCCGGGTGTTGCGGGTGACCGCGGGCGGCTTGTCGTCGATGCGGACCTCTTCGACCTGCTCACCCGGGTTGCGCAGCCGCTCCCACTCGTCGAGCAGGCTCGAGTCGACCTGGCGCACGAGTTCGCCGAGCCATTCGATGAGGTCGGTCAGTTCCTCCGTACGGGCGTCCTCGGGCACTGTCTGCCGCAACGCCCGGAACGCGTCGGCCAAGTAGCGCAGCACGAGGCCTTCCGAGCGCGACAGCCCGTAGAACGACACGTACTCGGTGAACGTCATCGCCCGCTCGTACATGTCCCGGACGACGCTCTTGGGCTTCAGCTCGTAGTCGGCGACCCACGGGTGGCCCTGGCGGTACGTCTCGTACGCGGCCTCGAGCAGCTCGAGCAGCGGCCGCGGGTGGGTCACGTCCTCGAGCAGCGTCATCCGCTCCTCGTACTCGATGCCCTCGGCCTTCATCGCGTTCACGGCCTCGCCCCGAGCCTTCTGCCGCTGCGCCGAGAGCACCTGCCGCGGATCCTCCAGCGTCGACTCGATCACCGACACCACGTCCAGCGGGTAGTCCGGCGCCTCCCGGTCCAGCAGTTCCAGGCTGGCCAGCGCGAACGGCGACAGGGCCTGGTTCAGCGCGAAGTCGAGCTGCAGGTCCTCGGTGAGGCGATAGGTTCCTTCCGCCGTACGCTCGATCACCCCACCCGCCATCAACGCGCGCGCGATACCGATGGCCCGCCGGATGTGCCGGCGCTGCGCGGTGGGCTCCTCGTGGTTGTCGGTCAGCAGGTGCCGCATCGCCGCGAACGGGTCGCCGCCACGCGAGATGACGTTGAGCAGCATCGCGTGCGACACCTGGAACGAGCTGGTCAGCGGCTCGGGGTCGGCCGCCACGAGCCGGTCGAAGGTGGGCTGGCCCCAGCCGATCGTGCCCTCCGGCGGCTTCTTGCGCACGACCTTGCGCCGCTTCTTGGGGTCGTCGCCTGCCTTGGCCAGGGCCCGCTCGTTGTCGATCACGTGCTCGGGGGCCTGCACGATCACCGTGCCGAGGGTGTCGAACCCGGCCCGGCCCGCGCGCCCGGCGATCTGGTGGAACTCGCGCGCCTTGAGCAGGCGGGTCTTGACCCCGTCGTACTTGGACAGGCCGGTGAACAGCACCGTGCGGATGGGCACGTTGATGCCGACGCCCAACGTGTCGGTGCCACAGATGACCTTGAGCAGGCCCGCCTGGGCCAGGGTCTCGACCAGGCGGCGGTATTTGGGCAGCATGCCCGCGTGATGCACGCCGATGCCGTGCCGCACGAGCCGCGACAGCGCCTTGCCGAAGCCGGCCGTGAACCGGAAGTTGCCGATGGCCGCCGCGATCTTGTCCTTCTCCTCGCGGGTGGCCATGTTGATGCTCATCAGCGACTGCGCCCGTTCCAGGGCGGCCGCCTGCGTGAAGTGCACGATGTAGACCGGCGCCTGCTTGGTCTGCAGCAGCTCCTCGATCGTTTCGTGCAACGGCGTCATCGCGTACGAGAAGATCAACGGGACCGGCCGCTCCACGCTCGCCACGACGGCGGTTTCCCTGCCCGTACGGCGGGAGAGATCGTCCACGAAACGCGTGGTGTCGCCCAGCGTCGCCGACATGAGGATGAACTGCGCCTGCGGCAGTTCGATCAGCGGCACCTGCCACGCCCACCCGCGGTCGGGCTCGGCGTAGAAGTGGAACTCGTCCATCACGACCTGGCCGACGTCGGCGTCCGCCCCCTCGCGCAGGGCCAGATTGGCCAGCACCTCGGCCGTGCAGCAGATGATCGGGGCGTCCGCGTTGACGCTGGCGTCGCCGGTCAGCATGCCCACGTTGTGCGCGCCGAAGACCGCGCACAGGGCGAAGAACTTCTCGCTGACCAGAGCCTTGATCGGCGCGGTGTAGAAGGTGGTGCGCCCGTCGGCCAGCGCCACGAAGTGGGCCCCGGTCGCGACCAGGCTCTTGCCCGAGCCCGTGGGGGTGTTGAGGATGACGTTCGCCCCGGTGGCGATCTCGATCAGCGCCTCTTCCTGATGGGTGTAGAGGGCCAGGCCCTGCTCGGTCGCCCATTTCTGGAAGGCGTCGAACACGGCGTCGGGATCATTGGTACCGGGGAGGCGGTCAGTGAGCGTCATGATGCCTCAACTATATGGATCAGCTGCGCGGCCATTGCGCGAGGCTTTGCCGCAGCTCCGCGATCTGCTCCGGGCTCAGCCCGTAGAGCGTGAACCGGGCGTCGTGCAGCCGGTCCAGGTAGCGACCGGCGTCGGCCACGTCCTCCGGGTCGAGCGCCGGGTCGGCCCGCCGCCCCAGCTCCAGCAGCTCAGGGAGGGAGTAGCGTTCGAGCGCGGCCGCGACGTCGATGTAGTCGCGCACCTCGCGCCGGTTGACCAGCGCCGCGACCTTGGTGGCGACCAGATCGTCGAGGTGCATCACGGGCCCGACCTCCATCACGACCGGGGTGCGGTGGCGGTCGAGCCGGCACAGGGTCAGCCGCAACGCCTTGTGCTCCCCGGCGACGAGGAACTCCTGCAGATCCTCGTCCATCCCCTCGAAGAGCTCGTCACCCTCTTCCCGTACGACCCGATAGCCGGCCGTACGCAGCGCGGCGCTCACCTCCCCGGCCGCCGCGGCGACGCCCCCGGCCGTGTCGGTGAACAGGTCGACGTCCTCGGTGGGCCGCTCGACCAGCCCGTTGACCAGCCAGGCGAACCCGCCGCCGAGCACGAAGCCGTGCTTGGTCGCGACGGCCAGCGCGATGCGCGCGACGTCCGCGTAGAAGTCGTCGGCCATCAGCACTTCCCGGCGCGGGAGCCGGAGTCGGCGACCTTGGACAGCAGCCGCTGCAGCTGGTCGCGCCCGGCCGCGTCGAGCGCGGCGAACAAGGCGGCGCCGGCCTTGTCGAGCACCTTCTCCGCCTCCTCGAGCACGCGGGACCCCCGCGCGGTGATGACGACGATGTGCCGCCCGCGGTCGGCCGGGTCGCGCTGCCGGGAGACCAGGCCCGCGCCCTCCAGCTCGTTGAGCACCGTGACGAGGGCGCTCGGGTCCACCCCGAGCAGATCGATCAGCGCCTGCTGATTGACCGGACCACCGGCCAGGGGGCCCGGCGTGAACGCCGAACGCATGGTCAACCCGGCCCCGGCGAGCAGCACCCCGAGCTGAGTCGTCATCGCTGCACCCTAACGGATGGTCACCCCAGCCAAACCGTTGTGGTGTTCCAACGATTTCGCCGCACTGACCATGTGGGGAGAACCATGTTAATGGCGTACGTGGTCGTGGCTGTCGTGCTCGCCGGTTCCGCCGCCGCCGGGCTGACCGGGGTGGGCGTCCCCGAGGCGCGGCCGGCCCGGAGGTCGTCTGGTGCTTCGCCCGGCCGGCCAGCGCCTCGGTTGCTGTGAGTCGCCCGCCGGCGGTTGCCGCCCCTTCATCCGGCATTTGGCTGTGCCACGTCGGCCTGGCCGAACAGCCGACCAGCGCGCTATGCCGGGCGGGGGACCCCTGAGGATCGGACCGCGGCGAGCATCGGTAGACGTCCACCTCGGTTCTCGGACAGACCGAGGCTTCAGGATCGCGTCTCGCTGACGTCCGGAAGCGATCGACCGGCAGGTCGAGGGCGCCGTTGCGTGGGCTCGCAGGCCCCGCACACCGATGGTCGCGTTGCGCGGGTAGCCGGAGCGCGGCGGTCAGAATGCGCCGACGAGCTGATCGGTGGTCTGGCGCGTGCCGGCCAGCCGGAGCCGGGGGTGCCGCGTTTCCCAGGCCGCGCGGACGCCGCGGGGGAGGTTCAGCTCCGGCCACACCCGGACGAGGGTGGGACCGTGCAGAAACGAACGCAGTTCCTCGACCCGAATGGCTTCGCGGAGAACGTTTTCGTACATCCACGCGAGCATCGTCGGTTCGGACAGATCGAACGCGCTTTGCGGGCCCCACCACAGTCGCAACGGCAACTCGACAAGGCCGTGGGTGGGCCCTTTCAGTTCGCCCAGAGTTCCCGCCACCAGCACCGTCCGATGGGGCCGGGAGAGGTGAACAGCAACGTGAGCAGCCGCGGACATGTGATCAGCGTAAACCGACACCCCGGTGGGAACACAATTCCTAGCTTCCTAGGACGCCGTAGAGCGGGAGACCGGGAAAGCAGAAGCGACGCCTTCGGCGACCTCACCAACAAGCCGCATTGCCCGTGCAATCCGCGACGGTGTCGCGATCGCATTAGCTCGGTGGCTCGGTGGCTCGGCGCGATGAAGCGTTTCCGGGGCGAGCCGGCCGTCGGCGGGCTCGCCCCGGTTGGGCGAAGGCTCGGTTGGCCGAGGGCCCGGACAGGGGAGAGCCCCGGTGGGCGAAGGTCCGCATGGGTGAGGCCCTCGGTGGACGTGGGCGTGGTTGAGCGAAGCTCGGTGAGCGGAGGCCCGCGTAGCCGAGGCCCGGTAGGCGAGGCCCGGGTCCAGCGAGGCCCTGGGTCCAGCGAGGCCAAAAAGGCCAGGCCCGCTGAACCCGGCCAGGCCTAGCCAGGCCAGGCCAGGCCCGCTGAACCCGGCCTGGCCCGCTGAACCCGGCCTGGCCCGGCCTGGCCCGGCCAGGCCCCGCTGGGCAAGGCGCGTTGCCCCAGGGGGGCGGCCCGAGTTGGGTCAGGGGCCAGGGCGTGATCCAGCGTCACACCGTGGTGAGGCGTGCCTTAACGACGAGGTCGTGCAGCGACTCGACCGCGGCGGGCGGCACCTGTTGCGGCAACTCGGAGGTGTCGCGTGCGGATTCGAGTTCGGCTCTCAGGTCGGCCGCGTCGGCGCGCAGCTGTGCTTCCAAGCCGGCCGGGAACGGACCCTTCTCGGCGGTGCGCTTCTGGTCGATCAGCGCGGGCACATACGCCAAACGGGTGCCGAGCACGTTCAGGTCCGTTTCGAGTGTGCCCGTGCGCATCAAGTGGATGCCGGTCAGCAGGACGCGCAGCCAGTACAGGGCGGCCTTGAGCCGGCCCGTCCGGTTGAACAGCTTCTCCTGTGAGGTCGCGAAACCCAAGTAGTGGTGTGCGTGGCCGGACGTGATGAACGACGGGGCCAGTTCGACCAGCGAACGGTGCAGGGGAGTGGTGGCGACGACCAGCGGCGACAGCAGTTGTTCCAGGACGTAGCCGTTGCGGCTGTTCAGCAGGCGGGCGAATTTGAGCAGGTCGTGGGAGACGACGTCCAGTTCCACACCGTCCCGTACGCCGGCGGTCTGCACCGTTTCGGGGCCGGTCCGCAATCCGAGCACCTGGGTGGCCGGCAGCAGGTGGGCGGCGCGCAGGTCCAGGTCCGAGTCGACGGAGGCGAAGCCGTAGAGGTGGGCGCCGCTGACGGTGGCGAAGACCACGGGGTACGGCAGTTCGGCGACCACTGAGGCCGACCAGGACGGGACTGTCGTGGTCATGTGAGCGCCCTTTCGCGTACGCGGGAAAGCAGGTGGTTGACGGCGGTGCGGTCGGGTGACTCGGGCAGGTCGGTGGCCGACAGGGCGGCGGCGAGGTCGGTTTGCAGAGCGGCGGCTTGCGCGGTCACCACGTCCCAGGGGACCGACCCGTTCTTGATGTCGAGCAACGACGATCGGAACGGGGTCACGTCGACCAGGACCGATCCCGTACGCAGGACGTGCGCGCCCGCCAGGAGCAGGCGCACCATGTGCATGGCCTGTTTCCAGTTGGTCTCGCCGGTGCGTTCCCGCCGGGAGGCGACCTTTTTCAGTTGGTCGCGCGCGTATTGGCCGTACGTGGAAGCGACTTTCTGCGACAGGAAGGCGTCGCGCGCCGACAGCAGTTCGGTGCCGGCCCAGGTGACGGTTTCGACGACGGGGGACCAGAGCACTTCGAGCACGGTCGGGTTGGCCTGCAGGGCGAGCGTGCAGAACCGTTCGATCTCCCACGAGAACTGTTCGTCGAGCGGCCCGTCGATGTGGGTCGGCGGCTTGTCCAGCGTCCAGAAGGAGCGGGTCGGGGCGACGAACACGCCGCGGCGGTCATGGTCGGATGCGGGCCCGGACAATCCGTAGGCGCGCGATCCGACCACGACCCCGAGAACCAGTTCCGTCATGCAGCGAAACTAGCGGCGGCGGGCGAAAGAAGCAGCCGGTTTAGAGGTCGAGGACGGTGCCGTCGATGTCGCCCAGCTCGGCCTCGGACAGGGCCAGATCGGTGACGGTGGCGACGTTGTTCTCGAGCTGTTCGACGCTGCTGGCGCCGATGATCAGGCTGGTCATCCGCTGGTCGCGCAGAGCCCAGGCCAGGGCCATCTGCGCCAGCGACTGCCCGCGTCTCGCGGCGATGTCGTTGAGCGCGTGCAGCCGGCCCAGGGTCCGGGTGTCGAGCGCGTCCTCGTTGAGGAACCGGCTCGTGCGGACGCGGGAGTCGTCGGGGATGCCGTTGAGGTAGCGGTCGGTCAGCAGGCCCTGCTGCAGGGGGCTGAACGCGATGCAGCCGGCTCCGGCCTCGGCGAGCGTGTCGAGCAGGTTGTCCTTCTCGATCCAGCGGTTGAGGATCGAGTACGACGGCTGGTGGATCAGCAGCGGGGTGCCGAGGTCCCGCAGGATGGCGGCCGCGGCCGCGGTCTGCTGCGAGTTGTAGTTCGACAGGCCGACGTATTGGGCCTTGCCCGCGCGCACGATCGCGTCGAGCGCGCCCATCGTCTCCTCGAGCGGGGTCTCCGGGTCGGGCCGGTGGTGGTAGAAGATGTCGACGTAGTCGAGGCCGAGCCGGGTCAGCGACTGGTCGAGCGAGCTGACCAGGTATTTGCGCGACCCGAAGTCGCCGTACGGGCCGGGCCACATGTCGTAGCCGGCCTTGGTCGACACGACGATCTGGTCGCGGTAGCCCTTGAGGTCGGTGGCGAGGATGCGGCCGAAGTTCTCCTCGGCGCTGCCGGGCGGCGGGCCGTAGTTGTTGGCCAGGTCGAAGTGGGTGACGCCGAGGTCGAAGGCGCGGCGCACGATGTCGCGCTGGCGCTGCCAGGGCCGTTCGTGGCCGAAGTTGTGCCACAGTCCGAGCGAGATGACGGGCAGCTTGAGCCCGCTGCGCCCGGTCCGCCGGTAGGGCATGGTGTCGTAGCGGTCGCCCGCGGGGGTGTAGGTCACACCCCCACCCTAGAGATAGCGGCCCCGACCATGATCGCTGGTAGGTTGGGGGCCAGCCACGCGGGAGAGACCGAGGGTTGACCTCGGCGCCGAAGGGGCAAATCCTCCCCGGAACCTCTCAGGCAAAAGGACCGCGTGGGCTCGCGACTCTGAAGCATGTCTTCCTCGAAGACGGTGACAGAGGGGGAGGCCGCCTTGTCGACCTCTCTGTCAGGAGCCGTCTCATGACGTTCGCGAACCGGCACATCGGGCCGGACACCGACGAGCAGACTCACATGCTCAAGGCCATCGGGTACGCGTCGCTGGACGCCCTGATGGACGCCGCGATCCCCGAGGTGATCCGCTGGCATTCCTCGCTCGACCTGCCCGAGGCCGCCTCGGAGGAGGAGACGATCGCCGAGCTGCGCGCCATTGCGTCGCAGAACACGGTGACGACCTCGATGATCGGCCTGGGCTACTACGGCACGCACACCCCGGCCGTGATCAAGCGGAACGTGCTGGAGAACCCGGCCTGGTACACGGCGTACACCCCGTACCAGCCGGAGATCAGCCAGGGCCGCCTGGAGGCGCTGCTCAACTTCCAGACGATGGTGACCGACCTCACCGGGCTGACCACCGCCAACGCGTCGATGCTGGACGAGGGCACCGCGGTCGCCGAGGCCATGACGCTGGCCAAGCGCGCTTCCAAGAGCAAGTCCCGGACGTACGTGGTGGACGCCGACACGCTGCCGCAGACGCTCGCCGTCCTGCGCACCCGGGCCGAGCCGCTCGGCATCCAGCTGCAGCTGGTCGACCTGGAAGCTCCCGAGCTGCCCGATGAGTACTTCGGCCTGCACCTGCAATATCCGGGTGCCTCCGGTGCCGTACGGGATCACGCCTCGGTGATCGAGGCGGCGCACGCGCAGGGCGCTCTGGTGACGGTGGCCGCCGACCTGCTCGCGTTGACGCTGCTGCGCGCGCCGGGCGAGATCGGGGCGGACATCGCGGCCGGCACCACCCAGCGCTTCGGGGTGCCGCTCGGCTTCGGCGGTCCGCACGCCGGTTACCTGGCTGTGCGGGCCGGTCTGGAGCGGTCGCTGCCGGGCCGGCTCGTGGGCGTGTCCAAGGACGCGGACGGCGCCCCCGCGTACCGGCTCGCGCTGCAGACGCGTGAGCAGCACATCCGCCGGGAGAAGGCGACCAGCAACATCTGTACGGCTCAGGTCCTGCTCGCCGTCATGGCCAGCATGTACGCCGTCTATCACGGCCCGGCCGGCCTGCGCGACATCGCGAAGCGGGTCCACGACCACGCGCTGACCCTGGCCGGCAGCCTCACCGCGGGCGGCGTCGAGGTGGCGCACCACGCGTTCTTCGACACGGTCACCGCGGTCGTTCCGGGCCGGGCGGCCGACGTGGTGGCGGCCGCCGCGGCCGACGGCGTCGACCTGCGGTTCGTGGACGCCGACCGGGTGTCGATCGCCACCGACGAGACGACGACCGCCGCGCATGTCTCCGCGGTCCTGCGAGCTTTCGGCGTACGGGAGGCCGCGCCCGCCGAATGCGGGGCGAAGCCGCTGGCGCGCACGACGCAGTACCTGACCCACCCGGTGTTCAGTTCGCACCACTCCGAGACGAGCATGCTGCGTTACCTGCGCAAACTCTCGGACCGTGACTACGCGCTGGACCGCGGCATGATCCCGCTGGGTTCGTGCACGATGAAGCTCAACGCGACCACCGAGATGGAGCCGGTCACCTGGCCCGAGTTCGCGAACATCCACCCTTACGCCCCGGCCGGCAACACGGCGGGCTACGAGAAGCTGGTGGCGACGCTGGAGGCGTGGCTGGCCGAGATCACCGGGTACGACGCGGTGAGCGTGCAGCCCAACGCGGGTTCGCAGGGTGAACTGGCCGGTCTGCTGGCCATCCGCGGCTATCACCGGTCGCGGGGGGAGGCCCACCGCGACGTGTGCCTGATCCCGTCGAGCGCGCACGGCACGAACGCGGCCAGCGCCGTGATGGCCGGCATGCGCGTGGTCGTGGTGGCCTGCGACGAGCTGGGCAACGTGGACATGACCGATCTGCACGCGAAGATCGAGAAGCACGCGGACTCGCTCGCGGCGATCATGGTGACGTACCCGTCGACCCACGGCGTGTACGAGACGTCGATCGCCGATCTGTGCGCGGCCGTGCACGAGGCGGGCGGCCAGGTCTACGTCGACGGGGCCAACCTCAACGCGCTGGTCGGGTTCGCCCGGCCCGGCGCGTTCGGCGCCGACGTGTCGCACCTCAACCTGCACAAGACGTTCTGCATCCCGCACGGCGGCGGCGGCCCCGGCGTGGGCCCGGTCGCGGTGCGCGCGCACCTGGCCGAGTTCCTGCCGGGCGACCCCCTGGAGCCGGGCGAGCACCACGCGGTGTCGGCGGCGGCGCACGGCTCGGCCGGCATCCTGCCCATCTCGTGGGCCTACTTGCGGATGATGGGCCCGGACGGGCTGGTCGCGGCGACCGGCACGGCCGTGCTGACGGCCAACTACGTGGCGGCCCGGCTGCGTGAGCACTACCCGGTGCTCTACGCGGGCAACAACGGCCTGGTCGCGCACGAGTGCATCCTCGACCTGCGGCCGATCACCAAGGCCACCGGCGTCACGGTCGACGACGTGGCCAAGCGGCTCATCGACTACGGCTTCCACGCCCCGACGATGTCGTTCCCGGTGGCCGGCACGCTGATGGTCGAGCCCACCGAGAGCGAGGACCTGGCGGAACTGGACCGGTTCGTCGCCGCGATGATCGCCATCAAGGGCGAGATCGACCAGGTGGCGGCGGGGGTGTGGCCGGCCAGGGACAACCCGCTGGCCAACGCGCCGCACACCGCCTCGGCGGTCACGGCCGACGAGTGGGAGCACCCGTACCCGCGGTCGGTGGCCGGGTTCCCCGAGGGCGTGGACCGTACGGCGAAGTACTGGCCGCCGGTGCGCCGCATCGACGGGGCGTACGGGGATCGGAACCTGGTCTGCTCCTGCCCCGCGCCGGAGGCGTTCGAGGACTGAGCGGGCCGAGGCGCGTCCGGTTTCCGGGCGCGCCGCACCGTCCGCCGCGCGAATCGTCGTCGCTCACGCGGGCCGGGCCGGTTCGGATGGGGATCGTTCGATTACCCTGTGTAATGGGACCAAACGGGAGTGGACGCGCTCCCAACGGATCTTCAGCGGCTTTCCAGAAGCCGTTGAGGATCAGGCCGCGAGGGCGTGGCGGGCGGGTCCCCGGTGTGGCTCGATCATGGTGCCGTCGGGCAGGATCTCGCCGGTGTCCTCGAAGACGATGACGCCGTTGCAGAGCAGGCTCCAGCCTTGCTCTCGGCACGTCGAAACGGTGCGGGCCGCCTCACGGTCGACGGCGTCTGCGCTGGGACAGGGGGTCTGGTGCTGGCACATTGTGTGTTGCTCCGGTCGGGGGGTTGTGTGATGACTCACAACGACGGTGACGGACGTTACCTCAAATCGAACGAGAACGGCTCGAGCGGGTGACGGTGTCTCCATTGACAGAATCCTCGCTTCCGATGGTCCACGGAAGCCGGTCGATCGGCCACTATCCGACACCGCCTTCCGTCTTGCCTCCGGGCCGTCCGGCGTCCTGCCAGGGCCGTCACGTTGCGTCAACTTCGTTCCAGTGGTTCAGGAATGACGGCGGCGACCCCGCAGAGCTTGTCTCCGACTACCTCGCCGGCAACGGACTGCGCGTGCGAAACATTGGCCGAACGGATGAGCAGGTCTGCCCGACCGGCGCTGGCTCGATCTGCGGGGCCGCACTGTATGTGTCGGCCGATGCCGGATCCGTAATGTCCGGAGGAGCGCCCGGCGCCCGGACACCGGTGCCCGGCATTCCCGACGTGTACGCGGTCGTCTACGAACACGGGGCTTCGGGGGATCTCGCGGCGGGCGACTTCGCGCTGGGGGAGTGGACCCCGTCCTGGACGCCGGCCGAGCACGCCGCCGCCGTGTCGTCGGTCCGCGAAGCCATCGGGCGCGGCGACGTCTATCAGGTCAACGTCGTCGGCCACACCAGCGCCCCGTACACGGGTTCGCCGCTGGCGGCCCTGCACCGGGTGGCCGCGCTGCCCGGCGCCCGCTACGGCGGCGTGCTCACCGGCCCCGGCTGGGCGCTGGCCACGGCCTCGCCCGAGACGCTGGTCGAGGTGCGCGGAGGCCGGGTGATCACGCGGCCGATCAAGGGCACCCGCCCGGCCACCGCCGAGGGCCGCCGCGAGCTGCTGGCCTCCGTCAAGGAACGGTCCGAGCACGTGATGATCGTCGACCTGTCCCGCAACGACCTGTCCCGCCTGCCCGGCGTGGGCCCGGTGACTGTCGACGAGCTTTTCGCCGTACGGCGGTGGTCGCACCTGTGGCAGGCCGAGTCGGTCGTCTCGGCCCCCGTGACGGGCCCGCTCGGCCTGCCCGACCTGCTGCGCGCCCTGGTGCCCGGCGGCTCGGTCACCGGCGCCCCCAAGCGGGCCGCGCTGGCCGAGATCGCCCGTCTGGAACCGGTCGGCCGCGGGGTGAGCATGGCCGCGGTCGGCTGGGTCGGCCCCGGCCACGTCGACCTGGGCCTGACCATCCGCACGGTCGCCGCCGACGGTGAGCGCCTGCACGCCTGGGCCGGTGGCGGCATCGTCTGGGACAGCGACCCCGGGGCCGAGGTGGCCGAGGCCGCCGCCAAGCTGGCCCCGATCAAGGCGGCCCTGGCCGGGCGCTGAGTGGTCGAATCCGGGCGGACCGGGCACTATAGGTCACGCTTTGGCGTCGGGGGTTGTCGGTGGTCACGCAACGGGCGGGCCGACTCGTCTTTGCAGCAGATGGGTGCGGAAAGGGTTTCGTCTGTGACCGAGGACCTCCGGGCGTTGATGCGGGCCGAGCTGAACAGTGAGCGGCCGCCGCCGCTGGGTGACGTGGTGGGTGCGGCTGTGCGCGACGGGCGGCGGATCCGGCGGCGCCGGCGACGGCTGGGCACGGTCGGCGCGGGCGTGGCCGGGCTGGTGGCCGTCGTGCTGTTCGGGGGGATCGCCGCGCATTCCGAGCCGCGCCGGCCGGTGCTGGCCGAGCCGGCACTGCCCGCAGCGGCCCCCTCGCCGAGCGTGTCCGCGCCGGCGCGGGCGGCGCAGAAGTCTCCCGGATCTGTGCCAGTCACCCCAACGCCCCCCGCGACGATGGCCCCGGAGCGTAGTTTGGCGGTCCACAGCGGCATCGAACGCGCCGCCGGACCGCGGAAGAAAGCGACAACGGGGGCCATGCTTCACCTTTTGACCGAACTACTGCCGCCCGGACGGACGAGCCACGCCGCCGTGGCGGCCGACGAAGATCTGCACGTGCAGATCTACCTCGATCGCGGCGACGGGCCGGGCATGCTCCGGATGACCATGGGTCAGCTGCCGGCCGGCGGCCCCCGCGGCGGCACCGCGACCGTCTCGATCATTCCGGTCCCCGACAACTGCGCGCAGAGCTACGTGGCGGTCTCCCGGTGGCCCGACGGCACGTCGGTGCAGCTCGACGTCGCCTCCTGCCTGGCCGGCGACACACCGGCCGGCCCCGAGGCGCTCACCCCCGACGAGGCCGTCGCGGTCGTGGCCGACCCCCGCTGGGGCCTGGACATGGACGCCGACCTGGTCGACCGGGGCAACGAGCGGTTCGGCAAGGTGCCGGTGTTCGCCTCATGACCGACGAAGAACAATTCGTCGAGTTCGCCAACGCGCACGCCGAGCGGTTGCGGACCACCGCGTTCATGCTGTGCCGCGACTGGCACCTCGCGCAGGACCTCACCCAGAACGCGCTGACGAAGCTGTTCCTGTCGTGGCGGCGGGCCGCGCAGAGCGACAACCTGATGGCGTACGCGCAGAAGATCCTGCTCCGGGTCTTCCTCGACCACCGCCGGCGCCGCTCGTCGTCGGAGTCGGCCAGCGACGTGCTGCTCGAACCGGCGTACCGGGAAAGTCACGAACTGCGGCTGACGATGCTGGACGCGCTGGGATGCCTGCCCGAACGGGACCGGGCCATCGTGATCCTGCGCTACTTCGAGGACTACAGCGTGGACCGGGTCGCCGACGTGCTCGAACTGCCGGTCAGCGTGGTCAAGAGCCAGACCCGCCGGTCGCTGGCGAAACTGCGGGAACTGCTCGCGGAGGAACAACTGGCCCTGTTCGGCTGACCGGGTAACGAGCCGATAGCCTTTCGACCATGACAGTCCGGCCCATCAGGATCATCGGTGACGCGGTGCTGCGCACCGAGTGCGACCCGGTAACGACCTTCGACGCGGAGTTGCGCGCGCTCATCGACGACCTGGAGGACACCGTCCGCGAACCCGGCCGCGCCGGGGTCGCCGCGCCGCAGATCGGCGTCAGCGCCCGCGTCTTCTCCTACAACGTCGACGACGTGGTCGGCCACATGGTCAACCCGGTGCTGTCGGCGTTCGACGGCGAGCAGGACGACGACGAGGGCTGCCTGTCCATCCCCGGCCTGTACTTCCCGACCAAGCGCGCGCTGACCGTCACCGCCACCGGCTTCGACCGCCACGGCGAGCCGCTGGTCATCCACGGCACCGGTTTCCTGGCCCGCGCCCTGCAGCACGAGACCGACCACCTCAACGGCACGCTCTACATCGACACCCTCACCGGCGACGTGCGCCGCCAGGCCCTGCGCGAGGTGCGCCGCCTCCCGCGCGCCTAGATCCCCGGGGAGCGGGGCGGCGCGGGAGTGGCGACCACGAAGGAGCTGGTGGTCTGGCCGTGCGTCAGGCGGATCCGCACCCAAGCCGCCACGGGCAGCCCTCGAAGCGGCCGGGTCGATGTCCACGCGATACCCGCGGATCACACCGCTGCGCTCCAGCCGCGCCAACCTTTCCCGTACGGCCGGGGGTGACATCCCGGTCCGACGCGCCAGCTCGGCAATGCTCGCCCGCGGATCGTCCTGCAGCGTGGCCGGCAACCGTCGATTCGTGTCGTCGAACTCCGCCCGGGTTGCCGAACCCGCATCGCCACCGCGGCCGTCGTGCTCGTCGCGTGGCGCCGCACCTGGCACGTGCCCGTCACCCGGACCCTGCTCGGCTGGGCGGCGCTGCCGGCCGCCAGGAACAGCGTCTTCGACCTGGCCGTCGACCAGTTGACGCTGGGCACGGTGGCCGCGATCGAGTTCCTGCCCGTCGTCGTGCTGGCCGCCTGCGCCGCCCGCACCCGGCGCACCCTGGCCGCCCTGATCGTGGCGGCAGGCGGGGTGTATCTGCTGACCGACGTCCGCTTGGTCGCCTCGCCGTGGCCGACGCGATTCTGTTCGCCCTCTCCATCGTCCTGAACCACCGCATGGCCGCCGCCGCCGGCATCGACGCGCAGGCCCTGGCCATGCTCATCGCCGCCGGGCCGGCCCTGCCGTTCGGGGTGGGGGTGTGTTCATCGGTCATTCCGTACGGTCGTGGGCGGCGGCGAAGCCGGGCACCACCGTTGCCATCAACCTACGCCCGGCGGCCCGTGCGCGACGCGGCGAACCAGCTCCCGCGCCTACATCACCCCGACGACCCGCCCGTACTGCGGCACATGCGAATTCGACTGCCACACCCCGCGGCTACGGCGGTCAGACAGGCGCCGCTACACCCCGCCTTTATGACACAGAATCCCGTGCCACCCTGGCATCTACGTCCGGCTCGGCGAGGAGACCTCCGCCCGCATCACCGCCGAGAACGACGAGCACCACCGGCGGCACCGACGCTGACCACGCGGCCCACGTACCGGGATCGGGGAAAACGGCGATCGGCCTACGGCAAACCGCCCGCTTCGAGGAAGTCGCCCCAGGTGACGCCCTAGATCAACTACTTACCGTTGTTTCTGGTCTGAAAGCTACGGGCGGCCCCTGATGGTGTCGCTGCTGCCCATGGTGACCGGCTCATGCTGGCCCAGTGGCCGTCCCTGGCCGAGGTGGCCCTGGTCGTGGCGGGCATCGCCGTCGCCGTCGCCGATGGCGATCGGTTCGGCCGAACCGGGCAGCCACGCCCGCGCGCCCAGCTGCTCGACCGCTACACGAACGTGCTCGGCGCCGATCGAACAGACGCCGAGTCGGCCGCGGCCTCCGGGGTCTGTCGAGCCGGCCCACGAAGCGAACAAGCTAGCATCCTAGGATGCTCTAGACGCAACTACCAGAGTCACAGCGGAGGACCGACCCTTCGGGCCGCTCCCGTTCTCCGCCGAGAGAACACCCCTGACGTCTGCACCGCTTCAGGCCGGCAAGGTGCGCGGACCGAGGCCGTTGCCGGTCGGCCGGGCGGGATGCGGGCGAGTCCGTGGCGGCGGGCCCGGTCCCGGATCGTCGCGCGGCGAAAATGTGCCCGGCCCCTCAAGGCGACTGCTTCGCGATGGTGACGCCTCTCGCTAATTTTGGTTAGCACAAAAGTTTGGAGCAGCCAAAATTCCTGCTACCTTCGGAGCATGCGGCGAGAACAGGGTTTGCGGGACCGCAAGAAGGCGCAGACACGGGAGCGGATCGCTGACGTGGCTGCCGGCCTGTTTGCCGAGCGTGACTACGACGCGGTGTCCGTCATGGATGTGGCGCGCGCGGCGAACGTGTCGGATCAGACCGTGTACAACTATTTCCCCGCCAAGCAGGACCTCGTGCTCGACCGGGTCGATGAGTTCCTCGAGCTGTATCGGCACGCCGTGCTCGAACGGGCCGAAGGGGTGAGTCCCGCAGCTGCCCTGCGCCCGCTCGTCGAGGCTGACATCGACCGCTACCGTCACGCCGACCCGCGGCTGGCGCGCGGCGAGTTCCCAGCACAATGCGTCGAGAGCCCTGTATTGCGGCGTTTCGCCCTGGAATTTCGGGAGCGGCAGGTCGACACGGTGGCGGCATCGATCCTCAGTACCTGCCCAGCCCTGGAACCTATAGTCGCCCGGGCCCACGCGGCCGCACTCATCAGTGTCGTCCAGACAATCACCGACCAGATCGGCGCCAGCCTTCTGAACTCAGGTCCCACGGACGCCCTGGCAGCCGACATGACACAGGCCGCGGCTACGGCGTTCGATGATCTCGACCGGACCTTCCGCACCATGACGAACGGCTCCTGACGAGCCCTTCCCCAGAAACGTCCCCAGTCCTCATCGCATCTCCTCCGCCGGCATCGCCGGACTTGCCGGGCCGGACGGAAGTTCGGCCTGACTCGCAGCGGATCTGGGTGCGTCGTCGAGCTGAGCCCAGGCCACTTTCCCCTTACTCGAGCAAGGGAACCATCGTGAGCAAGAACGTCCTCGTTTCAGGAGCCGGCTTCGCCGGCCTCACCACCGCTTACTGGCTGAACAGAAACGGATACCGGGTCACCCTGGTGGAAGTCGCCGAAGGGCTGAAGAAGGGCGGCACGCCGGTCGACATCGTCGGCAAGACGGTCGACATCGTGAAGCGTATGAACCTCTTCGACGAGGTGCGGGCGCACGCCTTGCCGCCCCGGTCAACGGTGTTCAAGCGGGTCGACGACACCGTCGAGGCGCGTATGGAGGCGGACCCCCTCGATGACGACGGCGATCAGGGCCGGTACGAGGTCCCCCGCGACGACCTGCTCCGGATTCTCTTCGACACCATCAAGGACGACGTCGAAGTGATCTTCGGTGATTCCATCACCACGCTCACCGATGTGCCCGGCGGTGTGCGGGCAACGTTTCGTGTCGGTCCGGACCGAGACTTCGCCATGGTGTTCGGATGCGACGGCAACCACTCTCTCGTCCGGAAGCTCCGCTTCGGATCCGAGTCTGAGTTCAGCCACTTCCTCGGCGCCTACTTCGCGATCTCGATCGTGGACAAGGGCGTCATCGAGCCAAACACCACCGAGATCAATTCCGTCCCCGGCAGGACGGTCATGCTGAACTCGTACGAGAACAAGACGGACATCTGCTTCCTCTTCCGCTCCGAGACCGAGATCTCCTACCACTACAGAAACCAGGACGAGCAGCGGCAGATCCTCATCGATCGCTTCAAAGACCACGGATGGCGGTCGGCGGCCCTGCTCGAAGATCTGGCGTCGGCGGACAATTTCTACTTCGACAAGCTGTGCCAGGTCAGAATGCCCCGATGGTCGGACGGGCGGACCGCTTTGGTCGGCGACGCCGCCTACTGCGCCTCTCCTGCGGCCGGCATGGGTGGGTCCCTCGCCATCATCGGCGCCACAGCACTGGGCGACGCACTCGAACAGCACGGGACGGACATCGACGCTGCCTTCAAGGAGTACGACCGAAGTCTGCGTCCGTTCGTTGAGGACGTTCAGGCGGACGTTGTCAGCTTCGGGCTGGCAACTTTCTTCCCGGCCACCGAGGACGAGATTCAGAAACGTAACGAATTTCTTCTGCGATGAGCCGTGCTGAGGCGCGGATATTCCGGCCGCGGCCGTCCAGCGGAAAGCGCTACCGCGCCTCGGGCCGGCCCGATCCTGGGCAGGACAAGGAAACGATGAACGACGGGAGATCTCCGATAATGGCAATCGGGGCCCAGGACAATCACGGTGATGGCTGCTGCCAGGTCCACGTCCGGCTGTACTTGCGGGCACCCTTTCTGGCGGACGAGGCCCGCCGCATCAACGGCGGCCAGTACGAAGGTCATTACACCTTCGACATCACCACTCCGGGAGTGCCCCTCTCTTTGCAGCAGGCACTTCAGGAGTGGGTCGTCGACGAATCGACCCCCGACGAAGACATCGCCGAGTTCATCGGCTGGACCGTCGAGCGCGTCCGCGAACACCGTTGAAGCGCCCCTGGCCGCGCCGACACGGATAGATCGCCAGTAGCGCTGCGCGAAGTGTGATCCGGGGACAAGCTGCGTTTCTGGGTGCCGACCGGTTAGCGTGCCGCGATGGACGATCTCATCGCCGTGCCGCGCAGTTTTCTGGACATGCCGCGATGGTGGGGCGGCGGGTCGGAGTGGCTGGCGGGGCTGCCCCGGCTTGTTCAGCACTACGGCCGGCGGTGGGGCCTGGCCGTGGACGGTGCCGTGATGCACGGCTCCAACGCCCTGGTCGTGCCGGTCGTGCGGGCCGGGGAGCCGTTCGTGCTGCGGTTGACGCCGCCGGGGGCGGATGTGGGGGAGCAGGTGGCGGCGTTGCGGTTCTGGGACGGGCGGGGCACGGTGCGGCTGGTCGGCGCGAGCCGGGGGCCGGCTGGCGCGGGCCGAGCCGGGGCTGGCGGTCGACGCGGACCTGCATTCGGGTCAGGTGCTGCGGGGTGGGCGGGAGCCGTGGCTGGCCGTCGACCCGGTGCTGATGCGCGGTGACCCGGCGTACGACCTGGCCCGGGTTTTGTGGACGCGGGTCGACGAGATGGGCGACGACGACATCCTGCGGCATTTCGGGGCGGTGGTGCAGGCGGCCGGCGTCGGGCGTGACCACGGCCGGGACTGGGTGGTGTACCGCACGGTCGACTACTGGTTGTGGGGGCTGTCGGCCGGGTTGACGGAGGATCCCGTGCGGTGCGGGCGGCTGCTCGCGCCGTTCCTGTAGGTCCAGGCCGGGTGCCGGGGGTCGTCGTTGTGCACGACGATGTGGGCGCGCTCGGTGGGGGCGTCGCGGGTGAAGTACAGCCGTTGGGCCGGGAGGTAGCGTTCGCGCCAGCGCCGTTCGACGTCGGCCCGGGTGGAGGTGGGGCTCTCCCGTACGACGGCCCGTTCCACAGTCCGGTCGAGGCCGACCGATACGAAGATGCTCAGGTCCCACCGGTCGACCAGTTCGGGGCGCAGGAGGAAGACCCCGTCGACGATGAGGACGCCGTCGCCCGGCCGCAGCGGGTCGAGCACCTCCCGGGACAGCCGGCGGTGGTCGTGGGTGTCGAAGTAGCAGCTCTCCGCGGTGAACTCACCGCGCGCGTAGCGCCGGGCCGGCGGGTGCAGGTAGTCGTCGATCGTCGCGCGGACGACGGGGTGGCCCCGGCCGCGCAGCAGGGCGGCCAGTTCGTCGGCGAGGGTGGTCTTCCCCGCGGCCGGGGGCCCGTCGACGGCGACGCGGGCCGGGTGGGTGAGGGATTGCACGGCGTGGACGAGGTGGGTGAGCAGCGCGTCGCGGGTGGTCATCGGTGCAGTCCGATCGGTTCGGGGGGCGGGCCGTCGGTGCGCAGGGCGGCCGTTCGGCTGGGCAGGTCGTGGGGGCCGAAGAGGTCGGGTCCGGCGTACGTGCGGAGGTCGTCCGGGGGCCACCAGCGGGCGCCGTACGTGTTCTCGGCGGCCAGTTGCTCGTCGGTGAGGCTGCCGCGGGGGTCGAAGGCGGGGGTGCGTACGAGGTAGTAGTCGTTGACGGCCACGTCGTAGCCGGGCAGGTAGGGCGGGGCGGGCACTTCGCGGTGCCAGACGTGCGGCGGGGTGCCGTGCAGGGTGAGGCCGACTTCCTCGGCGAGTTCGCGGCGCAGGGCCGCCAGTGGGGTCTCGCCGGGTTCGATCCGGCCGCCGGGTGGGGCCCAGACGGTGGTGTCGTGCAGCCGGTGGCGTACGAGAAGGAGGCGGTCGGTCTCGTCGAGGATGAGCGCGCGGACGGCGTGGCGGACGTTCACGCGGCCGCCATGGTGCGGGCCCAGCGGCGGAAGCTGTTGTCGGGGCCGGCGTCGGCGTAGCGGCGGAACTGGTCGCGGGTTTCGTCGCGGCGCAGGCCGCCGGTGATGGCGGGTGGGCGGTACCAGGGCAGGGCGGGGTCGACGGGCCGGCCGGTGACCGCGGCGGTGCCGCCGTCGGCGGGGCTTTCCAGGCCGTAGTAGACGTCGGCGACGACCAGGGCCATGGCGGCGCCCATGCACATCAGGCACGGTTCGAGGTTGACGGCCAGACGCAGCGGGCCGGGGCGTTTCCGCCAGCCCAGCGCCTCGTCGGCGGCGGTCATGGCCAGCAGGTCGGCGTGCACGAGGCGGCGGCCCAGGCCGGTGTCGCGGGTGTGGGCCCGGGCGATGATCTCGCCGTTCAGTTCGACCACGGCGCCGATCGGCATCTCGCCGTGGGCCAGGCCGTCCTCGGCCACGTCGAGCGCGGCCCGGATCAATTCGTCGGGGGTCATGCCGCTCAGAGAATCACGAATTCCGGTGGCGGGTGGCGCAGGAAGTCGTGGTGGGAGATGTCCCAGCCGTAGGCGCCCGTACGCCCGAAGACGAGCAGGTCGCCGGCGCGCACGCGGGTGACGTGCCGGCCGCGGCTGAGGACGTCGCGCGGGGTGCACAGTTCCCCGACGGCGTCGATCTCGCCGTCGGTGTGGACCGGCCGGGCGTACGGGTGGGGCCAGTCGTCGACGTCGATGACGGTGAACGGGTGGGAGTAGCCCCAGGCGGCGGGCAGGCGGAAGTGGTGGGTGCCGCCGCGCAGGACGGCGAAGGTGCGGCCGTGGGTGGTTTTCACGTCGATCACTTCGGTGGCGTACCAGCCGGCGTCGGCGGCCAGCAGCCGTCCGGGCTCGAAGACCAGGTCGACACCGGGCGGCACGTCGATGCCGCGCAGCGGGGTCAGGTCGATGTGGGTGTCGCTGAGGTAGTCGACGCCGAAGCCGCCGCCCACGTTGACCACGCGTGGGTGGATGCCGGTGGCCAGGGCCCAGTCGAGCGCGGACCGGACGAACGCGGCGTGGGCGTGGCCGTCGAGGTTGTTCGACACGGCGTGCAGGTGGAACCCGATGATCTGGACGCCGGGGACCGCGAGGGCTTGACCCAGCTGCGTTTCGTCGACGCCGAACGGGGTGGGGGTGCCGGTCATGGTGTGGCTGCCGGTCAGTGCGGGGCCGGCCCGGTTGACGCGCAGCACGACTTCGGCGCCGGGGCGCAGGGCGGCGATGCGGTGCAGTTCGTGGATGCTTTCCGCGTTGATCTGGGCGCCCGCGTCGAGGGCGGCCGTGAGCTCGGCGTCGGTCTTGGCCGGGCCGCCGAACACGATGCGCCGGGCGCCGGCCTGGCGGGCCCGGTCGAGTTCGCCGCCGGAGGCGACTTCGAGGCCGTCGCACTCGGCGGCCAGGGTGGTGAGCACCGACGGGTGACCGTTGGCTTTCACCGCGTACAGCAGGGAAGCCTTGGCCGGCAGGTGCCGGCGGACCGTCGTGGCCCGGCTGCGCAGCGCGGCGGTGTCGTAGACGTAGGCGCAGACCGGGCGCTCGAGCGTGCGCAGGGCCTGGACGACGTGGTCAGGCGGGTGCATGCAGCGGATTGTGCACGGGCACGTAGAGGTCGCCGTGGCCGGCCAGCCGCATCCGGACGAGGGCTTTGTGCGGCACCTGAGGGGCGGTGAAGGCGGCGTGGTCCTCGCCGGTGACGTGCTCGTCGACGATGCGGCGGATGATGCGCCACGCGTCGGCCTCGTCCATGGGCAGGCGCAGCACGAGTTCGCCCAGGTGGGCCTGGAACAACGTGTATCCGATCTTGGCGCGGAACACGTCGAGGTCGTCGGTGCCGACCACCGAGCCCGGCCACAGGTCGACGGTGTGCCCGGCCGCGGCCAGGCGGGGCCGGTGCAGGCGTAGCCCGGCGAAGTCGCGCAGGGCCAGCCGGTGGGGGCGGCCGCCGACGAAGGTGGGCAGGCAGTTCTGCAGGTGGGCCTCGAGCGCGACGCCCTGGGCGGTGAGCCTCATCAGTGGGGGGACGACCAGTTCCCCGTACGCCCGGAGCCAGTCGGCGGGATCCCCGGTGACCAGTTCGCCGAGCAGCAGGGGCAGCGCGCCGCCGGGGATCGCGCGTTCGCCGGGCTGCAGGCGGGGGCCGAGCCCGTCGCGGCGGATGGCCGACAGGTCACGGCCGGAACCGGCGGGGACGGCGGCGCCCGCGGTCTCGGCCATGAGCAGCAGCCGGTCGTCGTCGACGAGGTCGTGCAGCAGTTTCGACACGGCGGGCCCGTTGCGGGTGCTGGCGACGCTGATGCTGCGCCGGGTCGAGGTGACCTGGATGTCCAGTGACACCTTCAGGTAGTCTCCGGTGCCGGGCAGCAGCAGGGTGCGCAGCGCCGCGGTGGGCACGGCCTCCCGTTCGTCGTCCAGGACGACCAGGGCTTTCGTGCGCAGCAGGTCGGCGTAGCGGACGGGCAGGACGTTGTCGCGTTGCCACGCGTGCACGGGCTGCACCGCGTACCCGGACGGTTTGCCGATCTCGGGGTAGACGTCGTCGCCGATGTGCAGGTCGGCCCGCACGGCCACGAAACCGATCCGGGTGCGGCCGGCTTCCAGGTCGTGGGCCAGCACGTCACCGGTGTCCCAGCCCAGCCGGGTGCGGCCGCACGGGTGCAGGTTGTGCCCGGCCACGGCCAGGCGTTCCAGCGCGATGATCTGCTCGTCGGGGTGGTCGCCGGGCACGGGGTGGGGGCGGGCCAGGGCGATCGCGAGGTTCATGACGGCGTTGCGGATCTCGGCGGCGAAGCCGGGGGCGTCCAGGCCGTCGAGCATGTCGAGGGGGTCGTCGACACCGGCGGTGGCGTATTCGACGCGCCCGAAGCCGTGCCGGGTCCCGGGCCCCATGTCTTTGAGGCCTTCCCGTACGAGGGCGCCGCGCAGCCGCCGCCCCACCGTGTCGGCCGCCTCGGGCAGCGCGGCCAGGAAACCGGGGACCAGGTCGGGGGCGTGCACGGCCAGGGCGGCCTCGGTGTGCGCGATCCGTTCCGGGCGCAAGGTCTTGTTCATGCGTGTCCCGTCATCGGGTTGTCGATCAGGGCCCACTGGTCGTGGAGCGGGTCGGTGGCGAGCCGCATCGCGGTGGTGGCCTTGACGGGCAGGGGTTCCTTGAGCAGGGAGGGGACGTCCTCGGTGCCGGTGGCGCGCACGGCGCGGGCCACGATCGCCCACAGCCGGTCGGGGTCGGCGCCGCGGGTGCGGGTGAGCGTGGCGACCACTTCGGCGGCGACGGTGCCGAACGCGGCGGCGGCCAGTTTGGTGCGCAGCTCGCCCGGGTCGTCGCTGGTCAGGTCACCGCGCAGGGGCGGGGGTTCGACGCAGGCGTTGCGCAGCCGGCGGGGGCTGACCCGCACACCGCCGAGGTCGCGGTAGAGGATGCGGCGGGGGCGGCCGTCGCGCAGCACGACCAGGGTGTTCTGGCCGTGTGCCTCCAGGGCCACGCCGCGGGCCAGCACGCAGGTGACGGGGGCGAAGAACACGTCGGCGAGGGCGGTCATCCACTCGTACGGGTCGTCGACGTCGACGGTGCCGATGGCGGCGAGGGGTACGGCGAGCTCACCCGGGTGCAGCTGGGGGGCTTCGCGGATGACGTGGGCCAGGTGACGCTGGGGGTGCCCGTCGACGATGACGGCGCCCGCGGCGATCTCGGCCAGGATGTCGATGGGCTGATCGGCGACGAGGCGGCGCAGCAGCGCGGACAGGACCGGGCCGTTGTGGACGGCGGCCGGGGAGACGGTGCGTACGGCGCTGGTCATCTGCACGTCGACGGCGGTTTTGATGTGCGGGCCGCCGTTGACGGGCGCGACGGTGCGCAGCGACATCAGGGGACGTACGGGTTCGGTCTGCCCGTCGGGCCGCAGCCACGGATGCCGGTCGAGCAGGCGGCGGGCCTGCCACGGGTGGGCGTAGAGGATCGGGGCGGCGGAGCCGTACCAGCGGCCGTCGGGCACGCGGAGCCGTTGGAGGCGGATGACGGGGGAGTGTTCCGGCCCGTACGCGAGGACGTCGGCCACGGTCATGCCGCCGCGGGTGCGGCAGCACGGGTGCAGCGGATGGCCGTCGGTGACGAGCTGCTCGATGCGGCCCAGGGCGTCCGGGTCGCCCGGTTCGGGCCGGCCGGTGGTGGGGCGGTCGGCGCGGGCCAGGGCCAGGTTGGCGACGCTGTTGTCGATCTCGGCCGCAAGGGGGACGTCGCCCCACAGCAGGCGGACGAGCTCGGCGGGGTCGGTGATCGAGGCCGGTCCGGCGGTGACGCTCAGGCCGTCTCCGGGTCGCGCGAAGGGGAGCGCGGCGTCGGTGGGGTAACGAAGTGTCACCGGCGCGGGGTCCTGCGGCCGGCTGACGGTTTCACTCGTGACAGTGACGGCCGGTCGGCCGGTTGCCGGGTCCTCGTCGCGGTACTCCCCGGCTGGGTCCGCGTCGTCCGAGCGGGCCTGTTGCCGGCCCGCGGCGAACGTGGCCGAGCCCGGTTGCCGGGAGAGCAGCCCGGGGAGGCGTTCCCTGGCCACGGCGCCCAGCAGTCGGGACAGGACAGCGGCCCGTGCCCCGGGCAGCTCGGCGTCGAAACCCGCGACCAGATCGGGACGCAGGGACGCCAGTTCGGCCCGCGTCCGAAGGGGACCGGCGGTGTGGGCGGTTCCGGGAGATCGCGGCACGAACCTCATTCTCCGCACAGCCCCCACAAGATCCACGCGGGGCGGTCCAGGGTGAGCGAGAACGCAGTAACCAAACCACCATCCTAGGATGCATTACAGAATATGCGCCCAGGAACAGGCGCACCGAACCCCAAACCAAAAGGAATCAACGGCATCCCCGAAAAAACTTGGCCGGCCCAGGCGCCGGGAGGGTCCTGCCTGCGGGCCGATGGGCGCGCGAGGGTCTGCGCGGGGCGGTCGACCGGTCGAGCCGACGAACTCGGCGGGATCGGCGGGATCGCACGCATCAGCCTCAGCTTGCCGATAGCGGGCGGCCCCAGCTGTGGCCCTTCGAGGCGACTGTGGCCAGCCCGCGCCTGCTGCGCCCCGCGTCGGCGCAGCACACAGGGTCGGTGTGAGCGCGTGGGCGCAGCTCTTCAGCCGGTGAGCACGCCGGCGAAGCAGGCGGATCCGTGTGAGCACGTCGGCGCGGTCGCGGAAGCCCACGTGGTGTCGGCCTGACGGCGAGGGGCCGACACCGACGGGCGTGAGCAGGCGGGCTGTGCCGGCTCCAGGTCCCGGCCGCCTCCGGAGGCGTGTGACGGCGTTCGGGGGCGGCGTGACGTGATGTGGTTCAGTGAACACGTGCTGACCTGGGGACGGATCGCGGCTGGGCTCGGTCTGGTGCTGCTCGCGTCCGGGTGCGGCGGCCAGGAACCGGTCACTCCGGAACGCACCGTCGAGGTGTGCACCGCGGCCGGCGACGCGCAGGCCAAGGTCGAGTTCCGTCGCGCCGGCACGGTGGTCGCGAGCGGTTCGGTTGCGGCGGGTGGCAGTTTCGCCGCCTCGGTGGCCGTTGCCGATTCGGTGGACGCCTACGTCGACGGGATGCTGCTCGGCACCGTCGAGGCGGGCTCCGCAGACGTACGGCTCGGTTGTCCGGCTGGTTGAGACCCCGGTGATCGCTGAGCCCGTTGGTGGGGCGGCGTAAATCGGTTGCGCCGGTGGCCGGTGCGGGGCAGAGTGGCCCGCGGACCTGGTGCCGGAAGTGAGGAGTGCCTTTCTCCATGTGAGAGCGACCCGACCTGTGTGAGTGCGCCCCCGTGTGCGGGGTGGTGTCCTGTCGGTGTGCCCCTTGGAGTGTGGCCCTTGTTGAAGTGTGTCAATCTCAGCTGTTCCTATGACGGGGACCCGTTGTTCGCCGGGTTTGATCTGGTGCTCCACGACGGGGATCGGGTCGGGATCGTGGGCCCTAACGGGGCCGGTAAGTCGACGTTGCTGCGGGTGCTGGCGGGCGAGTTGCGGCCGGAGACGGGCGCGGTCACGTGCGGGCCGGCCACGCGGGTGGGTTATGTGGCGCAGCAGATGCCGGATCCGGAGGGCACGGTCGGGGCGTTTCTGGCCGGTGGGCTGGGGGAGCTGGCCGGGGTGACGGCTGAGTTGCGGGAGCTGGAGCGGCGGCTCGAGGGTCACGAGGATGTGCTGGCCGAGTTCGCGGCGGTGCAGGAGCGGTGGACTGCCCTTCAGGGGTGGAACGCGGAGAACCGGCTGGCGGAGATCCGGCAGCGGCTTGACATCGCGCATCTGCCGGACGGGTTGGCGTTGGGTGCGGTCAGTGGTGGCGAGCAGGCGCGGTTGTTGCTGGCGCGGGCGTTGCTGGACGAGCCGGACGTGTTGTTGCTGGATGAGCCGACCAATCACTTGGACGCCGAGGGTGTGGGGTGGTTGCAGGGCTGGCTGACCTCGTACGGGGGCGCGGTTCTGACGGTCAGTCACGATCGGGCGTTTTTGGATGCGGTGGTGTCGCGGGTGTTGGAGCTCGACGGCATCGACACCGAGGTGCAGGACTATCCGGGTGGTGGTTACACGGCGTTCCGGGCGGAGAAGCAGCGGCGGTGGGAGCGGTTGTTGCTGGATTTCGAGGCGCAGGAGAAGGACCGCCGGCGGTGGGAGGCTGACATCGAGCGGACGAAGCAGTTTTCGCTCGGGGTGGAGAACGCGAAGGGGCTGGGGGTGGCCGGTCCGCATTTGCGGCGGGTGGCGCGGCTGGTGGCGCGTAAGGCGAAGGTCCGGGAGCGGCGGCTGCGGCGGCAGATGGAGTCGGTTCGGTGGATCGCGCAGCCGCGGACGCGTCCGCCGTTGACGTTGGCGTTTCCGGCGGATCAGGCCGATCCGGGTGAGGTGGTGCTCGAGGCGCGGGATCTGACGGTGGCGGCGGGGCCGAAGGTGCTGCTGGAGCACGTCGATCTGGAGGTGCGTCGCGGGGATCGGGTGTTGGTCACGGGGCGGAACGGGGCGGGGAAGACGTCGTTGTTGAACGCTTTGGCGTCCGATGACACGGCGGTGTTGCCGCAGACGACTGATGGGTTGCGGACGAAGCAGTCGGTGATGGAGTTCTTCCGGTCGCGGGTGCCGGTGTATCTCGATGATGCGGAGAGGTTGTTGCTCGGGCATCAGTTCGGCCCGGATCAGTGGGATGTGTCGTTGCGGAGTTTGTCGGCCGGGGAGTTGCGGCGGTTGCTGCTGGCGGTGCTGGTGAACAGTCCGGCGCGGGTGTTGCTGCTTGATGAGCCGACGAACTTCCTGGATCTGGACGCGCTGGATGTGGTCGAGGAGGCGTTGCGCCGGTACCGGGGGACGTTGCTGGTGGTGACGCATGACCGGTATTTCGCGGAGAAGATCGGGTTCGGGCGGCGTTGGCATGTCGTGGACGGTGTGGTGATCGAGAGCTGACACGATGGTGTCATGCAGCTGGTGCCGAGGCAGGGTGGCGGGGAGCTCGCCGAGGTGGGGGCGGCCGAGCAGGTCACGGAGGTGTGGCTGGCGAACCGTCGGTTGTCGGAGCACACCCGGGCGGCGTATCGGCGTGATGTTCATGCGTGGCTGCGGTGGTGCGCGTCGTGGGAGAAGGATCCGCTGAAGGCGTCGTTCTTGGATGTGAACGCGTATGCGCGCGGGTTGGAGGATCAGCGGCTGGCCCCGTCGACCGTGGCCCGTAAGCTGTCCGGGTTGTCCAGTTGGTACGACTTCCTCATCAAGATCCGGGCGATTGATGCGAACCCGGTGGCCGGCGCGGACCGGCCGAACGTTTCCCGCGATCATTCGGCCACTGTCGGTCTGACCCCGCAGGAGGTCGACGCGCTTCTGGGGCGGGCCGCGGAGAGCGGGCGCCGGCATCACGCGGTGATGACGTTGCTGGCTGACCTGGGTCTTCGGGTCGGTGAGCTGGTGAGTCTGAACCTGGACGACGTCGGGTGGGAGCGGGGCCACCGTACGGTCCGGTTCGTGGGCAAGGGCAACAAGGCCCGCCGGCGTGCCCTTACCCCGGCCGCGGCGGAGGCTTTGGACGCCTATCTGGAGTTGCGGGGTGCTGATGAGGGTCCGTTGTTCCAGACGTCGACGGGGGCGCGGCTGGATCGGCATGCGATTTTCCGGTTGATCCGGCGGCTGGCCGCGGAGGCCGGGATCGCGGCCGCGGACCGGTTGTCGCCGCACTCGTTGCGGCATGCGTTCGCGACGGCGGCGCGGGCCGAGGGGGTGCCGTTGGAGGATGTGCAGGACGCGATGGGGCACGCGGACCCGCGGACGACGCGGCGCTACGACCGGGATCGGCACAACTTGGATCGTGATCCTTCCTACACCCTGGCCGCGGCGCGCGCCCGCCGCGCCCAGCAGTGACGGCGCCCCCTATGCTCGTCCGCGGTAAAAAGCGGATCAAAAAGGCGGTCGGGTTTGAACATCTTCGAAGCGGTGCTGCTGGGCGCGGTTGAGGGCTTTACCGAGTTCCTGCCCGTGTCGAGCACCGGCCACCTGACGATCCTGGAGAAGTTGCTGGGCTATCGGATCGACGATCCGGACATCACCGCGTTCACGGTGATCATTCAGTCGGGTGCGGTGCTGGCCACGATCATCTTTTTGTGGAAGGACATCGCCCGGGTGGTGCCGGCGTTTGTGGCCGGGTTGTTCAGCCGGGCCAAGCGGGACAACGCGGATTACCGGTTCGGGTGGGCGGTGCTGATCGGTGCGATTCCCATCGTGATCGTGGCGTTGCTGTTCAAGGATCAGGTGGAGACGACGTTGCGCAGCCTGTGGTTCGTGGCGGGCGCGCTGATCCTGTGGTCGGGGGTGATGGCGTTCGCGGATCACGCGGCCACGCAGATCAAGCACGAGGACGACGTCACCTGGAAGGATTCGCTGATCATCGGTTTGGTGCAGTGTCTGGCGCTGATCCCGGGTGTGTCGCGGTCGGGGGCGACGATGTCGGCGGGTCTGCTGCGGGACTTCGATCGGGTGACGGTGACGAAGTTGTCGTTCTTCCTGTCGATCCCGGCGCTGCTGGGCGCGTCGGTGCTGCAGGGTTATCAGGAGGCGGGCAACATCGCCGACGGGGTGGGCTGGGTGAACACCTTGGTCGCGACGGTGGTCAGTTTCGTGGTGGCGTATTTCAGTGTGACGTGGCTGCTGAAGTTCGTGTCGCGGCATTCGTACAGCGTCTTCATCTATTACCGGGTGGCGCTGGGTGTCGTGTTGATGCTGCTGCTGAGTTTCAACGTGATCGAGCCGAAGTGAGTGTGCGGGCCGAGCGGGCTTTGGCGTACGTGCGGGAGTTGTTTCCCGGTGCCGGGCCGGTTGCGGTCACCGCGCCGATCACGGTCAATTTTCATCCGGACCGGTTGCTGGCTGACGGGTTGACGGTGGCGGAGCATCTGGCGGCGGACGGGGTGTACCGCAGCCAGTTCGAGACCCGGATTTCCAACGGTGGGTTGACCGCGTACGCCGGGGGTGAGCGCGACCGGTGGGAGCAGCGGATGTTCCCCGGGGTGTATGCGGGCGCGGCGGGCCGGCCGATCTACGGCGGGCTGAACCTGGCCGGGTTTGCGGACGGGGCGTCTCCGCGGTTCGGGTCGTGTCATCTGGTGCTGGGTGCGTCGGTGCTGGCGCGGGCCACGTTCAGTCACGGGGACAGTTTCACCGAGCCGACGGTGTTCGGTACGGCGGCCACGTTCGGTGCGGTGTGGCAGGCGTTGCTGGACGAGGTGGCCCGTACGGGGTCGGCTCTGAACCTGTCGGCGGTCTCACCGGATGCGTGGGTGGCCGCGCTGGCTGAGCCGCGTACGGGTCCGGGGCGGGCTCTGGACCATTACGTGGAAGCTCAGGTTCATGGCGGGCTGACGCTGAGCGAGGATGTCACGGCGGTCGTGGCGGACCCTTCTTTCCGTGGTACGCCGGTGGAGGCACTGCTGCGGGGGCTGGCCCCGCAGGTGCGGTGGTCGCCGGGGTTCGTGCTGCCCGCGGACGAGGTCCCGGCGGATCTGAAGGGCCCGCAGGTGCCGGTGCTGGCCCGGGCCGTGGCCGATCATTACGGTGTGGACGTGCTGGATGCGGCGGTGCTCGGGCGGGCCACGCACGAACCGGCGCGCTGGTCGTCGTTCGGCGGCCCGGTTGAGGTGCTGCAGTTGCTGAAGTACGTGTGGCACATTCTTGTGCTGCGGGGTGTCACGCCGTGACCGGGTGATTCGTCCTGCCGGTATGGACATCATCGTCACGATCGTCGCTGCTGTGTTCACCGGTGCGGCCGCCGTCACCTACTTGGTCGGGCACGAGTATCCCCGGGCGCAGGCCGACATGAAGCGGATCCCGCGTTCGTGGGTGCCGGTGCTGGGGTCGCTGCTGGCTTCGGGTGCGCTCGGGCTGCCGGCCGGGCTCGTCGTGCCGGTCGTGGGTGTGCTGGCGGCGGGTGGGCTGGTGCTTTACTTCAGCGGGGCGTTGGTGGCGCATCTGCGGGTCGGTTCGCGGAACCTGGCCGGCTGGGCGGTTTTCTTCGTCACCGAGGTCGCGGCGCTGGTGGTGAGCGTCATGCGGCTGTGACGCGCAGGCCGGCGATCAGCACGTCGACCATTTGGCGGGCGTTGTAGCTGTCGTCGGTCTCGGCGCCGATGCACAGGTTGCCGACGCCGCGCATCAGGGTGAGCGCTTGCACGTCGGCGCGGATCTGGCCGTGGCCGGCGGCGGCGTGCAGCAGGTCGGCACAGACGGGCAGGAGCCGTTCGATGAAGTAGCCGTGCAGGGTCTCGAAGCCGGCTTGGTCGCTGCGCAGGGCGGCGGCCAGGCCGTGTTTGGTGACGAGGAAGTCGACGAACTGGCCGATCCAGCGGGCCAGAGCTTCGTGCGGGGTGGGGCAGGTGCCCAGCAGGGCGGGCCCGGCGGCGGCCAGGGCTTCCACCTGGTGCCGGTAGACGGCGATGATCAGGTCGGCGCGGGTGGGGAAGTGGCGGTAGATGGTGCCCATGCCCACACCGGCCTTGGCGGCGATGTCGCGGACGGGGGCCTCCACGCCGGCCGCGACGAACACGGCGGCGGCCGCGTCGAGCAGCGTCTCCTCGTTACGCCGCGCGTCCGCCCGTTTGACCTTCTCGTTCACCGGTCCAGCATGACAGGGTTGTCAAACGGAACAACGCTCCGTATCTTTGCTTCCGGAACAACGCTCCGCTTCCTGGCGGGGCCAACCGGGAGGTAAGTCATGATCATGTCCGTCAAGCCGGTCGACCTCGACGGCCTGCACGTCCGCGTCACCGCGCCGGCTGCCGCCGCCGAGCACCCGGTGATCGTCTTCTCGCACGGGTACGGGCAGTCCCTCGACGGCTACGCGCCACTGGCCGAGCACTGGGCCGGGCAGGGCTTCGCCGTCGTGCAGCCCACCCACCTCGACTCGCGCAGCATCGGCCTGGCTCCCGACGACCCCCGTACGCCGGAGATCTGGCGGCTGCGGGTCAAGGACGTCATCCGCGTGCTGGACTCGCTCGGCACCCTGCAGAACGTCGTGCCCGGCACCTTCGACCGTTCCCGGATCGCGGTGGCCGGCCACTCGTACGGGGCCCAGACCGCCGGCATGCTGCTGGGCGCCCGGGTCGCCGGGCTCGACGACAACTACCGCGACCCGCGCATCACGGCCGGGGTGCTGCTGGCGGCGACCGGGCGCGGCGGGGACAACCTGTCGGAGTTCGCGGCCACCCATTTCCCGTTCATGAGCCCCGACTTCAGCTCCCTGGACGTGCCCACCCTGGTCGTGGCGGGCGACGCCGACCAGTCCGCCCTGACGGCGACGCGCGGGCCGGACTGGTTCACCGACGCCTACTACGACAGCCCGGGGGCGCGGGCCCTGCTCACCCTGCGCGGCGCGGAGCACTCGCTCGGCGGGATCACCGGGTACGGGGTGACCGAGACCACCGACGAGAACCCGGCCCTGGTGGCGGTGATCCAGCAGGTCAGCACCGCTTTCCTGAAGGGCGGGGCGCTGCCGGAGGTCGCGCAGGCGCTGGGCAGCCTGACGGTGAAGCAGCCATGAGAAAGACAACGATTCGGCCCGGCCCGGCCGCATAGTTGCTGCTGGGCAACCAACCGGTGGATACTGGCCGCCGCTGGGGGTGAAAGGTTGTCGGACGTCGACGCGTGGTGGGCCAAGGCTCTGCACCGCCTGTGGAGCGCCGCCGTCGCCATCGTTTCGCGGGAGCAGCTGGCCGAGCTGGTGCTGCCACCGCTGCAGGAACTGCCCGGCGTGCACGCCGTGTGGGGGCTGCGGCACGCCGAGACCGGCGACGCCGTGCTGGCCTACCGGTGGACGGGTGTTCCCCTCGCCGGCGAGCTGCAGGAACTGGCCGCCGGGCTCGCCCCGCAACAGGCCGGGCCCGTGCAGGTCGTCCGGGTCGACCTGTACCCGATCACGACGATGGTGATCGCCCGGTTCGACCAGCCCGGCCAGGCCGCGGGCACGATCATGGTGGGGGTCGACGACAGCGCCGACACCGGGTTCGTGGGCGGCTGCCTGCTGCAGGTGGTCGAGGTCACCCGGGAGGCCGTGCGGCGGCTGGCCACCATCCGCGACGAGCAGCAGGCCCTGATGCGCGACGCGTTGCTGGCCGAGGCGTCGCTGCAGATGGACGCGGTGCTCGACACCACCCAGACGATGTACCGGGTGCCGCGGATGGCCGTGCCCGCGGTCGCCGAGGGCTGCCTGGTGTTCGTGTACGAGGACGGCAAACCGGTGCTGCGCAGCGCCGTGCACGTGGACATGCGCCGGCTCGACGCGATGCTGCGTGAACCCGGCGCGGTGCAACGGCTGGCCACCCCGGGCGAGCATGCGCAGGTGCTGCGGGCCCGGGGCCGGGTCATCGGGCTGCTGGTGTTCCTGTTCGACCGGGCCCCCGACCGGATCCCGCCCGTCTCGTTCCTGCGTGACCTGGCCGTGCGGGCCGCCCTGGCGATCGACAACGGCACCCTGTACGAGCAGCGCCGGCAGGAGGTCGTGCGGATGCAGCAGCATCTGCTGCCGACCCGGCTGCCGCACGCCGACGGCTTCGAGCTGGCCGCCTCCTACACGGTGGGTGATCGGGTGCTGGAGGTCGGCGGGGACTTCTACGACGTCGTGGTGCGCGGCCACGGTGAGCTGGCGGCGGTCATCGGGGACGTGTGCGGGCGCGGGGTCGACGCGGCTGCGCTGACCGGCATGGCCCGGCACACCCTGGCCGCGCTGCTGCACGAGGGTCTGTCCCCGGCCCGGGCCCTGACCCGGCTCAACGCCCGGCTGCGGCTGGACGGGTCGTGGCGGTTCATCACCGCCGCGGTGGCCCTGATCAGCCCGGACGGCAGCGTCGAGTGGACGTCGGCCGGGCACCCGGCACCGGTGGTGCTGCCGGCCGGTGAGCAGGCGCGGCGCGGGACCGGCGGCGGGGTGCCGCTGGGGGTCCTGGACACCCCGCGGCTGGCGCAGAGCCGGTTCGAGCTGGGCCGCGGCGACGCGTTGCTGATGTTCACCGACGGGCTGACCGAGAGCCGCGACGCCGACGGGCGCATGTTCGAGGAGCAGGCCCTGGCCGCCGCCCTCGACCGGCTGCGTGAGGCACCCCCGCAACGTCTTGTCGACGAACTCAGCAACGCCGCCGAGGCCACCGACGACATCGCCCTGCTGGCCGTGAAGCGGAGAACGCATGAGTGATCTGGTGCTGGTCGTCGAGGACTCCGACGAGGACATCGAGGCGATCGACCGGGCCATCGGCCGTTCCCACCCCGACGTGCGGCTGGAGTTCCTGCGCTCCGGGTCGGGGGTGCTGCCCCGGCTGACCGGCGCCGCGGAACGGCCCCGGATCGTGCTGCTCGACCTGAACATGCCCGGCGAGGGCGGCCTCGACGTGATCCGGCAGGTCCGCGCGCGTGGCGAGTTCGACGGGCTGCGGCTGGTGGTGTTCACCTCCTCGGAGAACCAGGCCGAGGCCGAGGCCTGCTACGCCGCCGGGGCCGACAGCTACATCTACAAGCCGATCAACTTCGCCCTGTTCCGCGGCGTGCTCAGCCAGACCCTTGACTACTGGCGGTCGCGGGAGCCGAACGTGACCCAGACGGTGGTGCCGCCGCCGGGGGACTCACCGGCCCAGGCCTGACCGCCGTGCCGTTCGGCGATGCGCCGGACGATCGCCAGGCCCGCGCCGGAGCCGTCCCGTCCGGCCTCGGGGTGCAGCCGCCGGAACAGCTGGAACGCCTGTTCGCGCAGGTGGGCCGGCATCCCGATCCCGTCGTCGCGCACGAACAGGGCGTCGCCGGACAGACCGACGGTGACCGTGCCTCCGCCCGGCCGGGCGTATTTGCCCGCGTTGACCAGTAAGTTCACCAGCACCTGTTCCAGCAGCACCGGGTCCGCGGTCAGCGAAACCGACGTGTCGGCGATGTCGACGGTGACAGCGGCTTCGGACAGGCGCGGCCCGGCCACTTCCAGGGCCCGCGCGACGGCGTCGGAGAGCAGAACCGGCGAGCGGTCCAGCTCCGTACGCCCCAGGCGGGAGTAGTCGAGCAACGCGTTGAGCAACTCGTCCATGCGCGTGGCCAGCCGCTGGATGGATTCCAGGCGGCGCAGCGTGACCGGGTCCATGCCGTCGGCGGCGTCCTCGATGATGAACGTCGACGTGTTCGCGATGCCCCGCAACGGCTCCTTCAGGTCGTGCGCGGCCGCGTGGGCGAACGAGTCGAGGTCGACGTTGAGCAGGGCCAGCTGCCGGGCCTGGGCCACCGCCACCCCCATGACCGCGCGGCCCAGCTCGACCGCCATGACCAGGTCGGTGGTGGTCCAGCCGGCGCTGCGCCCCCGTACGGAGGCCAGGAACACCGCCGTGGACCCGCGCGGGGTCAGCCGCTGCCCGTGCGGGCCCAGCACCACCGGCGTGCTCGGGTCGGCCGCCCACCGGCGGGTCACCGTCCGTTCGCGGCGCAGCCACACGATGCAGTCACCGTCGGCGCCGAACGGCAGCACCAGCGCGCCGGGGAACGGCCCGTCCACGGTGTCGCTGTGCCACACCTCGCCCGGCGCGGGCACACTCAACCCGGCCAGCACCCGGCCGGCCTGCTCGGCGTCGACACCGTGCGGGGACACCACGCCGTCGATGCGCACCACCACGGCGTCGCAGCCGATCACCTGGTCCAGCCCGGCCGGGTTCTGCGACCAGCGCGCCGGCAGGTCGGTCGAGTACCGTTCCAGCAGCCGCGCGATCACCTCGCGGGACCTGTCGCGGGCGGCCGCCTCGTCACGTTCGCGCAGCGCGGCCAGGTGCAGCGACAACGCCACCCCGAAGAACTCGCACGCGGCCCGGGTCTGCGGGCTCAGCGCCTTGGGGGCACGGCCGTGGCAGGCGATCAGCCCCCACAACCGGCCGCCGTCGAGCAGCGACACCGACATCGACGCGGTGACGCCGATGTTGCGCAGGTATTCCAGGTGGAACGGCGACACGGTGCGCAGCACCGACAACGACAGGTCCAGCGGTTCACCCGTGCCGGGCAGCACCGCCGGGACGAGCCGGGCGGTGGTGTCATCGACGTCGGCGATCACCCGGATCCAGTTCTGTTCGTACAGGCGGCGGGCCTGCGGCGGGATGTCGGTGGCGGGGAACCACAACCCCAGCCACGGCTCCCAGTCGTCCACGACCTCCTCCGCGATCACCTCGCCGGGCCCGTCGGCCGACTCGAACCGGTACGCCACCACCCGGTCGTAGCCGGTGATCTCGCGGATCTCCCGTACGGCGGCCCGGCACGCGTCACCGACGGTGCCCGCGCGTTGCAGCCGGGTCAGGGCCCGGCGGACCGGCGCGTACATGGTCACGACCTCGGGCGAACCGGGGGTGGGCTCGAACTCGAGCACCACATGACCGTCGGCCAGGTGCACCGTGACATCGAAGCGCCGGTCGTGCAGCTGGACCGGCATCGTCGCGGTCTGCCCGGTGTCCGCGTCGACCAGGGACCACAGCATGGCCCACTGCTCGCCGGTCAGGAACGAGTCGTCGGGCGGAAGGTCGAAACCCAGCACCGCCGCCGCGTTCTCGCTGGCCACCGTGATCCGCCCGGCCTTCACGGCGATCAGGGCCCCGTACGACTGGACGCCGCCGAGCCGGTGGATCGGCTCACGCACGCACGCCGTCAGGTCGAACGGGGTGCCGGCCTCCCGTTCGGCGGCGGCGAGGTGTTCCGGCAGCCACTCGGTCATGATCCCGACCCTATCCGCCCGGCAACTGGTCGCCCGGGCTGACCAGCCCGCTCTGGTAGGCCAGCACCACCAGCTGGGCCCGGTCGCGCACCTCCAGCTTGGCCATGGCCCGGTTGACGTGGGTCTTCGCGGTCAGCGGGGACAGGAACAGCCGGGCCGCGATCTCGTCGTTGCTCAGCCCGTGCGCCACCAGCGTCAGCACTTCGCGTTCCCGGTCGGTGAGCACCTTGAGCGCCCCGGTGGTGGCCGGCGGGCGCAGATTTTGCAGGAACCGGCCGATCAGGCCGCGGGTGGCGGCCGGTGACAGCAGCGCCTCCCCGGTGGCGACCACGCGGATGGCCTGCAGCAGGTCGGCCGGGGCGACGTTCTTGCCGACGAAGCCGCTCGCCCCCGCCTGCAGGGCCAGCAGCACGTTGTCGTCGTCCTCGAACGTGGTGACGATCAGGACCCGTACGCCGGCCAGGTTGTCGTCGGCCGAGAGGCGCCGGGTGGCCTCCAAGCCGTCCATGACCGGCATGCGGATGTCCATCAGCACCACGTCGGCGCGCTGGGTGCGGGCCCGTTCCAGAGCCTCCCGGCCGTCGGAGGCCTCGGCCACCACCTGCATGCCCGGCTCCGCATCGATGATCATTTTGAAGCCGGCGCGGATCAGTGCCTGATCGTCGGCGAGCAGGACCCTTGTCGTCACGAGCTGGTCTCCAGGGCGTAGCTGGGGGCGGGCAGGCCGGCGTGCACACGGAACTCGTGGCCGGCGGGCCCGGCGGTGACGCTACCGCCCGCCGCGGCCGCCCGTTCCCGCATCCCGATCAGCCCGAACCCGGTGCCGTCGCCGTGCCCGGCGATCCGGTTGGTCACCTCGATCGTCACGTCGTTCTCGGCGTACGTGATGACGAGCGTGGCCGAAGTGTCGCCGTAACGGTGCGCGTTGGTCAAAGCCTCCTGCACGATCCGGTACGCGGCCAGGTCGGCGATGGCGGGCAGCTCCCGCGGCTGCCCGATCTGCGTGAACGCCACGTCGAAACCGACGAGCCCGTCGAGCAGGGCCGGCACCCGGGACAGGCCGGGGCTGGGTTCGGTCGAGCCCGCCTCGGCCGGGTCCCGCAGCACCCCGATCACCGATTTGATCTCCTGCAGGACGCTGTCGGAGGACTGCCGGATCACCTCCAGCGCCGGACCGGCCTGCTCGGGGTGCTGCTTGACGACGTGCGCGGCCGCGCCGGCCTGCACGTTGATCACCGCGATGTGGTGGGCCACCACGTCGTGCAGCTCCCGGGCGATGCGTAACCGCTCGTCCATGACCCGGCGGTGGGCCTGCTGCTCGCTGAACTGCTCGGCCTGGCGGACCCGCTCGGTCAGCTCGGCCAGGTACGCGCGCCGGTTGCGCACCGCCTCACCGACCGCGCCGCCACCACCGATCCAGGCATACAGGCCCAGCGAGTTCAGCGACCACCACTGGGCCGGGTCGGCGATCATCCCGACGGCGAACACCACCGTGGCCGCGCCCAGCGAGCACAGCCACGGCCGGCGCAGCGACGTCCGCAGGGTGAACGCGTACATGAGGAAACCCAGCAACAGCAGCAGCGACTGGGCGGGCGCGTGCAGCACGATGCTGACGATCAGTCCGCCGCCTGCCAGCACCAGGGCCGCCACCGGCCACCGGTGCCGGGCCAGCACCGCCACGACACCGCACACGATGACCACAGCCGGGCGGGTCGCCCCCGACCGGATCTCGTCGCTGATCACGGTGGCCACGAACAGCGCGATCACGACCAGGTCGGCCAGCCACCTCTTCTTGAACACCCCCCGACCGTATGCGGTGCCGGCCCGGTACGCCGTCGTCCGGTCGCAGTAGTGCCCGCGGGTCAGAAGTACCGCGGACGCAGTAGCCGCCGACCGCGGCTGGACGACGCCCCGGACGATCATCGCCGCGACCGTGGTGGGCATGGCTACGTTCCTCTACCGGCTGGGCCGGTTCTCGTTCCGCCGCCGCTGGACGGTGGCGCTCGCGTGGGTGGCGGTGCTGATCGCCGCGGTGGCCGGGATGGCGCTGCTGCAGAAACCGACGACGGCGGCGTTCAGCATCCCCGGCACCCCCGCGCAGCAGACGATCGACCTGCTCTCGGAACGCTTCCCCCAGGCCGCCGGCACCACCGCGTCGGCCCGCGTCGTGTTCGCCGGCGACACTCAGCTCGACCGGGCCGCCGTGGACCGCACCCTGGCCGCGCTGCGCGGCGCCCCGCAGGTCGCCGCGGTCGGTGAGCTCACCTCCAACGCCGGCGGCACCATCGCCTACACCCAGGTCACCTACCGGGTGCCGGCCACCGACCTGAGCCCGGCCGACCAGGACGCCCTGGTCGCCGCGGCCCAGGTGGGCCGCGACGCCGGGCTGACCGTGGAGATCGGCGGGGACGCGCTGACCCCCGGCGGGCACACCCCGATCGCCGAGGTGATCGGCATCGTCGTGGCCGCCGTGGTCCTGCTGATCACGTTCGGGTCGCTGGTGGCGGCCGGGCTGCCGCTGCTGACCGCGCTGATCGGAGTGGGTATCGGGGCCGCGGGGATCGGCATCGCCACCCGCTTCACCGACCTGTCCGCGTCCACGTCGACCCTGGCCATGATGCTGGGGCTGGCCGTGGCCATCGACTACGCGCTGTTCATCGTGTCGCGCTACCGGCACGAACTGGGCGCCGGGCACCCCCGCGCCGAGGCGGCCGGGCGGGCGGCGGGCACGGCCGGGTCCGCCGTGGTGTTCGCCGGCCTCACCGTGATCATCGCGCTGGCCGGGCTGGCCGTGGCCGGCATCCCGTTCCTCACGCAGATGGGGGTGGCCGCCGCGGGCACCGTGGCCGTGTCCGTGCTGATCGCGCTCACCCTGCTGCCGGCCCTGCTGGCGATCTCCGGCGGCCGGATCAAACCTTCCCCCGTACGGGATCAAGCCGCCCGGCCCGCGCTCGGGATCCGCTGGGCCCGCACCGTCGCCCGCCGCCCCGTGGTGTTCCTGCTGGCCGCCGTGGTCGGGTTGGGCGTGGTCGCGCTGCCCGCCGCGTCGCTGCGGCTGGGCCTGCCCACCGAGGGCAGCTCCGCCCCCGACACCACCCAGCGCAAGGCCTACGACCTGCTGGCCGCCGGCTTCGGGCCCGGCTTCAACGGCCCCCTCACGGTGGTGACCGACGCCCCGGACGCGACCCGGGTGTCGCAGCAGATCACCGGGCTCGGCGACGTCGCACTGGTCAGCCCGCCGGTCACCAACCAGGCCGGCGACACCGCGATCCTCAGCGTGATCCCCGCCGGTGCCCCCGACAACGCCGGCACCGAGGACCTGGTCCACGCCATCCGCGACGTCGACGGCACCCTCGGCGTCACCGGCACCACCGCCGTCAACCTCGACATCAGCGAGAAACTGTCCGACGCCCTGCTGCCGTACCTGGCGCTGGTCGTGGGGCTGGCGTTCGTGCTGCTGGCCCTGGTGTTCCGGTCGGTGCTCGTGCCGTTGAAGGCGACCCTGGGGTTCCTGCTGTCGGTGACGGCCACGTTCGGGGCGCTGGTCGCGGTGTTCCAGTGGGGCTGGCTGGCCGACATGTTCGGGGTCTCGCAGACCGGCCCGATCATCAGTTTCCTGCCGATCCTGCTCATCGGCATCGTCTTCGGCCTGGCCATGGACTACCAGGTGTTCCTGGTGACCCGGATGCGTGAGGACTACGTGCACGGCGCGGACGCCCGCGCGGCCGTGGTCAGCGGGTTCGGGCACGGCGCCCGGGTGGTCACCGCGGCCGCGCTGATCATGATGAGTGTGTTCTTCGGGTTCATGCTCGGCCCCGAAGCCATCATCAAGTCCGTCGGGTTCGGGCTGGGCGTGGCCATCCTGTTCGACGCCGTCGTGGTCCGGATGATCCTGGTGCCCGCGGTGATGACCCTGCTCGGCCGCTCCGCCTGGTGGCTGCCCCGCTGGCTCGACCGGATCCTGCCCGACGTCGACGTGGAAGGCGAGAAACTGACTCGCCACCTGGCCGCCGCCGGAACCGGCGAACCCAAGGAACTGGCCCTGCGCTAACCCAGGGCGAACTCGTGCCGGGTCGACCAGGACGGGCCCGGCTCGGGCCGGCCGGTGATCAGCCGCAACGAGGTGACGCGGGCGTGGATCGGCAGCTGCGGGCCGACCGCGTCCGCGGCCGCCTGCAGCTGGGCCCGCGGATGGTCGTGGCCGATCGTGAGGTGCGGGACGACCTCGTCGAACGCTCCCTCGTAGGGCCGTACGGAAGGGAACCGGGACGTCACCGCGGCGGTCAGCGCCACGAACGGGCCGGCCGGCTGCGGGGCCAGCCACACCACCCGATCGCCGAACCAGCCGACCGTGGCCAACGTGCACCAGAACGCGGGCACGCTCGCGGCGGCCTGCCCCACCCGGGCCAGCACGTGCTCGTCCAGATCGGCCGGGGGCAGAAAAGGGAACAGCACCGTGATGTGTGCGGGCACCCCCCACGCCGCGGCCCGGTCGAACCGGTCACGGTGGGCCGCCACGACCGGCTCGGCCTCGGCCACCGCCACGATCAGCGCGCTGTGAGTCGGTTCCATCCGAGGATTATGGCCCCTGACGAATGTCATGGCCGCCTCGTGACGCGTGACAGCAGAGCGACGCCGGGACCGGGCCCACGATGAACGCATGACCCTCACCACTGCTCCCGGGGCCACCACCGCACCGGGCACCGGTACGGCCGCGGTCGACCTGGACGGCGTGGTCAAGCGCTTCGGCGCGGTGACCGCCGTCGACGGCATCACCCTGAAGATCCGCCCCGGCGAGGTGGTGGCGTTGCTCGGCCCCAACGGCGCCGGCAAGACCACCACCGTCGACATGCTGCTCGGCCTGTCGCAACCCGATCGGGGCAACGTCGCCGTCTACGGCCGCAGCCCCGCCGACGCGATCGCCCTCGGGCTGGTCTCGGCCGTCATGCAGACCGGCGGGCTGCTCAAGGACTACATGGTCGCCGAAACCGTCCGGCTGACCGCGGTGCTGTTCGGCCGGCCCCGCACCGCCGTCGACGAGGCGCTGCGCCGGGCCGGGCTCACCGACATCGGCAACCGGCTGGTCGGCAAGTGCTCCGGCGGGCAGCAGCAGCGGCTGCGGTTCGCGATGGCCCTGCTGCCCGACCCCGAACTGCTGATCCTCGACGAACCCACCACCGGCATGGACGTCGCCGGGCGGCACGAGTTCTGGTCGGCGATCCGCGACGACGCCGCCCGCGGCCGCACCGTCATCTTCGCCACCCACTACCTGGAGGAAGCCGACGCGTACGCCGACCGGGTCGTGTTCGTGCGGCGCGGGCGCATCGTCGCCGACGGCACCGCCGCCGAGGTCAAAGCCCTCGCGGCCGGGCGCACCGTACGGGCCACCCTGCCCGGCGCCACCGAGACCACGCTGGCCGCGATCGCCGGGGTGGACCAGGCCGAGGTCCGCGGCGACACCGTCTACCTGCACGGCCGCGACACCGACGCGATAGCCCGGCACCTGCTCACCAGCACCCCCGCCAAGGATCTGGAGATCACCAGCCGGAACCTGGAGGACGCCTTCCTGGCCCTCACCGCCGACGAGGAGACCCCGCGATGACCACCGCTGTCCTGCCGAAGAGGAACCTGCCCCGGTTCGGCGGCTTCAGCCCCGGCATGATCCGGCTCGAGCTGCGCCGCATGGTCCGCAACAAACGCACCGTCGTCTTCACCCTCGTCATGCCGGCCGTGTTCTTCCTGCTGTTCGGCACCGGCGGTGACTACAAGACCGAACGGGCCGGCGGCGGCAACGTCACCGGCTACATCCTGGTCAGCATGGCCGTGTACGGCGCGATGCTGGCCACCACCAGCGGCGGTGCGATGGTCTCGATCGAACGCGCCGCCGGGTGGAGCCGGCAGCTGCGGCTGACCCCGCTGCGCCCGGCCGCCTACATCGCCGTGAAACTGGTCCTCGCCATGATCATCGGTGCGGTGTCGGTGGCCGTCGCGTTCGTGGTCGGCGCGTTCGCGGGGGCGCAGCTGCCGGCGTCCGCCTGGATCCTGTGCGGCTTGCTGGCCTGGGTGTGCGCGCTCGTGTTCGCCGCGTTCGGCCTGTTCATGGGCTACCTGCTGCCCAGCGAGAACGTCATGCAGATCCTCGGCCCGGTGCTGGCCGTGCTGTCGTTCGCCGGGGGGCTGTTCGTGCCGCTGGACGAGCTCGGGTCCACCTTCTCCACGATCGCCACGTTCACCCCCGTGTACGGGGTGGGGGAGATCGCCCGGTACCCGCTGACCCACGACGGCGCCCTGTGGCCGGCCGTGCTCAACGTGATCGTGTGGACCGGCCTGTTCGCGGCGGGCGCGATGTGGCGGTTCCGCCGCGACACCGCCCGCGTATGAGCCGTAGGTTCAACACCATGACGACAGCGGCGGGCGGCCCCCCACGATACGGGTGGCTGTTCGCCGGGCTGTGGCTGTTCTACCTCGGCGGTAACGTCCAAGCCCTGCTCGATCAGCCCAACCTGTACTGGCGGGTGGCCGGGCTGGCCGCGGTGGCCGGGTTCGCCGCCGGCTACCTGTACCTGGTGGCCCGGGCCCGGCACCTGCGCCGCGGCCACCGCCCGGCCCGGCCCGTGCTGCGGACCTGGCTCGGCATCGCGGCGCTGCTGGCCCTGTTCGGGCTGCAGGTGCCCGGCGCCGGTGATCAGGCCCTGACCTGCCTGGTCTTCATCGCCGCGCTCGCCATGGTGAGCCTGCCCCTGGCCCAGGCCGCGCCCCTGGCGCTGGTCCTGTTCGGCACCGCCGAAGCCCTGCCGCCGCTGGTCGACGGGTGGGCCGACGGCGGCTACGGGCTCGCCGTGCTGCTGGGCTCCCTGGCCTCGTACGGGTTCCGGGCCGCCTCCGAACGCCAGGCCCGCCTGGTCATCGCCCAGAAAGAACTCAGTGACCGCGCCGTGGCCGACGAACGCGCCCGCATCGCCGCCGACCTGCACGACATCCTGGGCCACTCGCTCACCGTCGTCACCGTCAAAGCCGAACTCGCCCAGCGGCTGCTCGACGTCGACCTCGACCGGGCCCGCACAGAACTCCACGACCTCGAAAGCCTGGCCCGTGACGCGCTGGCCGACGTCCGGGCCACCGCCATGGGCGTCCGGGGGATCTCGCTGCCCGGTGAGATCGCCGCCGCCCGGGAAGCCCTGACCGCGGCCGACGTCGAAGCCGACCTGCCCGGCGCGGCCGACGACGTGCCCAGCCGCAACCGGGAACTGTTCGCCTGGACCATCCGCGAAGCCGTCACCAACGTCGTGCGGCACAGCGGCGCCCGCCACGTCCGGGTGTCACTGACCCCCGGCAGCGTCGAAATCGTCGACGACGGCGCCGGCCCCGCCACCCCCACGACCGGGCAAGGCCTGGCCGGGTTACGCCGCCGCGCCGAAGCCGCCGGCGGCCTGTTCACCGCGGGCACCCGCACCGACCAGCCCGGCTTCCGGGTCCGCGTGGAGGTACCGACATGATCAAACTGCTGCTCGCCGACGACCAGGCCCTGGTCCGCGGAGCCATGGCCGCCCTGCTCGACATGGAACCCGACCTCACAGTAGTGGCCGAAGTGGGCCGCGGCGACGAGGTCGTGCCCGCCGCGCTGGCCACCCGACCCGACGTCGCCCTGCTCGACGTGGAAATGCCCGGCCTGGACGGGGTCGCCGCCGCCCGCGCCCTGCTCACCACCCAGCCCGCCGTCCGCGTCCTGATGGTCACCACGTTCGGCCGCGCCGGCTACCTGCGCCAGGCCATGGCCGCCGGCGCCGCCGGTTTCGTCGTCAAGGACACCCCCGCCCGCCAGCTCGCCGACGCCGTCCGCCGCGTCCACGACGGCCTGCGCGTGGTCGACCCCGCCCTGGCCGCCCAGTCCCTGGCCCAAGGCGACTCCCCCCTGACGGACCGCGAAACTGGTGTCCTGCGCGCCGCCCGCGACGGCGGCACAGTCGCCGACATAGCCCGCGAACTGCACCTCTCCGAAGGCACGGTCCGCAACCACTTGTCGGCAGCCATCGGCAAAACCGGCGCCCGCACCCGCGCCGAAGCCGTCCGCCTGGCCGTCGAGAACGGCTGGCTGCTGGCCTGAGCACAGTCCACCCTGGCTCAGCCCGTCCTCCTCGCCTGCAGCAGGCCGGCCGGAAACCCGGCGACCCGGTCCGGCCGCCGAGTGCGCCCATGACAGTGGGGGCGAGTATGCGGTCGGGGGCCGCGACGGGCTCCGGGTGGAGACCGTCAGTGCCCCGGATCCGTCGCTCTGACCGATCAGCTCGTCATCACTGAGCGAGTCGGCCCCAGAACCGCTCACGTCCCCTAGCGCGCCACGACCTGCCCGATCACTGCCCGACAACACCGACCGGCTGCACATGCGCCGCCTACTCAGCTCCGCACCCGCCTGTGTTAATTATTGGATTACCAATAACAGCAATCCAGTAATGCGGAGATTGATCGAGACGCGGTTACACCATAATCACTGCTATGGTGTAACCGCGCTTCTGCTGAGCCGGATGGCCGGTTACAGCAACCGGAAAACTCCGGTGGCGGAGACCACCGTTCTCGCGGAACCTTCCGGCAGATGGAGCTCGTAGCCATCGATGAGGACGGTGACGGCACCGCGGAACTGGAAGGTCTGTGCGGGCCGGCCCGGTTCTTGCGCGTCGAGAATGTGTAGACGGGTCAGTGCCATCCGGGTGACCGGGGACGCTGCCAGGGCGCGGCTGACGTACTCGGCCGCGGCGTGCATGACCTGCGGGGAGTCGCGTGCGTGGCCGATCAGCGAGTTGCAGGCGCCGCACAGCAGGCCGCGGATCCGGCCGGTGGCATGACAGTGGTCGACCACCAGGCGGAACGCCGCCGTGGCGGGGCTGCCGTCGGCGCGGGGACGACCCACGGCGACCACTTTGAGCTCGCTCTCGTGGACACGGCAGACGGCACACCGATAGTCCTGCTCAGCCCGCAGGGCGTCGTACTCCGCCGGTGTCAGGCCGTACTTCTGGCGCAGGTTGTCGGCCCGCCGCCCCTCGGCTCCCAGGCTGTCACGGCGCCGGCGGTTCGTCAGGCGGCTGCGCTCGCGGCACACCCCGCATGATCGGGTGGCCCGCCCGGCGGTGGACAGGAATTGCTCGGGTGGTCTGTCCTGTCGGCAGCGGGGGCATCTCATCGGGTGAGGTTAGTCAGCCCTGCCGACAGTTTCCGGGGGCAGCGACCGTCCGTAGTGGACTGGTAGCGTCCGGGCATGCGTCGTCGTGGGGTGCTGGTGCTGGCTGCTGGGTTGCCGTTTGCGGCTGCGGGGGTGGGGGCCGCGCCGGCGAGGGCGGCGGCAGGGCCGCCGCGGGGGCGGGTGGCCGGGTTGCTCGCGCGGGAGGATCATCTGGTGCGGCCGGCCAACCGTAAGCGGTTGCGGGGGCTGGTGCTGCGGCTGGACTGGAAGGACGTGCAGCCCACCCCGGACGTGGCGTTCAGCGCCGCGGCCCTCGATCTGGTCAAGGCGGCGGAAGCGGCCGCGGACTACCCGTTCCTAAAGGTGCGTCTGGTGGCCGGCAAGGAGTCGCCGGATTGGGCGCTGCGGCTGGGCGACGGGCCGTTGGAGCAGTGGGTGGATCCGGAGGACGGCAAGAAGTACACCGTCCCGCAGTGGTGGAAAGGCGAGTTCCTCACCGCGTACGAGGGTCTGCTGACCGGGGTGGCCGGCGTCCTGCGGGACCGGCCGCGGTGGGCCGAGGTGACGGTGTCGGCGACGTGCACGTTGTTCGCGGAGCCGTGCGTCAAGCAGCTCGGGGTGAAGGACAACCGGGACAAGGCGATCGCCGCCGGGTACACCGACGCCAAGGATCAGGCTGCCCTCATGTGGGCGATGGCCGCGCACGACAGGCATTTCACGCCGCTGGGGATCACGTCGTCGGTGGCGTACAACCCGTGGCAGACCCTCGATGACGCCGGCGCGGTGAAGGTGTGCCCGGACACGACCGTCGCGCTCATGGAGCATCAGAGAACCACCATGGGCCGGTACGGGGTGTGGGCCAACAATTCGCTCAGTGCGCGCTGGGTGGGCGGGGAGCCGGTGCAGAACCGGCCCGACTACCAGCCGATGTACGACCACATGAGCACGGCGGCCGCGGCGGGGCATCCGGTGCAGTTCCAGACCGCCACCCTCCCCAAGATCCAGGAGGGGTTCGAGGGTGTGCCCGGGTCGGTGTTCGCCACGGCGTCGTGGGCGGCCCGCCACCACGGCGTGTCGGTGGAGTTGCCGCGGCTGTGGGAGCAGGACGCCGACGTGATCGATCAGGACCGCGCCGACGCCCTCAACACCCGGTTCGCGGCCAACGCCGCCGCCACCCTTTGACGGCTCCGAAGACGCGGGGCACGGCGGCGCGAAGCACCACCACCGGCTGGGTGCAGCGGAACTGCTGTTCGCCCGCATGACCGGCGCCGGCACCACACCGTCCGGCCGCGGGCGGCACCGAAACCGGCGAAAACGACGTGAGCGGCGGCAAACCCGAGGAACGTGAGGGCATGGCTACGTTCCTCTACCGGGTGGGCCGGTTCTGTTTTCGTCGCCGCTGGGCGGTGCTGCTGGCCTGGGCCGGGGTGCTGGTGGCCGCCATGACCTCGATGGTGCTGCTGCAGAAGCCGACCACCGCCTCGTTCAGCATCCCGGGCACCCCCGCGCAGCAGACGATCGACCTGCTGCGCGAGCGGTTCCCGCAGATGGGCGGTCCGGGCGGGGCGTCCGCGCGGGTCGTGTTCTCCCAGCCCGGCAACAACAAGCTGAACCAGGACGCCGTGCAGCGGGCGGTCAACGCGCTCAAGGCCGTCCCGCTGGTGGCCGCGGTCAGCGACCTGGCCCCCAACGCCGACGGCACGGTCGCCTACGTGCAGGTCACCTACAGCGTGCCCGCGGGTGACCTGACCGGCGCGGCCCGCCAGGGCATGGACGACGTGATCATGTTCGCCCGCGCGGACGGGCTGATCGCCGAGGTGGGCGGGGACGCGGTGCAGGCCTCCGGGCACGCCCCGGTCGGTGAGGTCGTCGGCCTGATCGTGGCCGCCCTGGTCCTGATCGTCACGTTCCGTTCCCCCGCCGCGGCCGGGCTGCCGCTGCTGACCGCGATCGCCGGGGTGGCGCTGGGCTACGCCGGGATCGGCATCGCCACCCACTTCACCGAGCTGTCCGGCACCACGAGCTCGCTGGCGATGATGCTGGGCCTGGCCGTGGCCATCGACTACGCCCTGTTCATCGTGTCGCGCTACCGCATCGAGCTGGCGCTGGGCCGCGACCGGCTGGACGCGGCCGGGCGGGCGGCCGGCACCGCGGGCAACGCCGTGGTGTTCGCCGGCCTCACCGTGATCATCGCGCTGGCCGGGCTGGCCGTGGCCGGGATCCCGTTCCTGACCCAGATGGGGGTGGCCGCCGCGGGAACCGTGGCCGTGGCCGTGCTGATCGCGCTGACTCTGCTGCCGGCGCTGCTCGCCGTGGCCGGCACGAGGATCAACCCGGCGCCCGTACGGGATCGGTTCGGCAAGCCGGCGTTCGGGGTGTGGTGGGTGCGGCTGATCGCCCGCCGCCCCGTCGTGGCCCTGCTGGCCGTGGTGATCGGTCTCGGCGTGGTCGCCATCCCCGCGTACGACCTGCGCCTGGGCCTGCCCACCGACGGCAGCGCGGCCGCCGACACCAGCCCCCGCCGCGCGTACGACCTGCTCTCCGACGGTTTCGGGCCGGGTTTCAACGGGCCCCTGACCGTCGTGGCCACCCCCGGCACCTCCGTCGAAGGCCAGGCCGGGGTGGCCATGGTGATCCCGTCGGCCACCAACGAGGCCGGCGACACCACGATCCTGACCGTCATCCCCACCACCGGGCCCGAGGACCGCGCCACCGAGGACCTCGTGCACCGGCTGCGCCAGGCGTACGGGGTCCTCGGGGTGACCGGCGCAACCGCGATCAACGTCGACGTGAGCGAGAAACTGTCCGACGCCCTGCTGCCGTATCTGGCGCTGGTCGTGGGGCTGGCGTTCGTGCTGCTGGCCCTGGTGTTCCGATCGGTGCTCGTGCCGCTCAAGGCCACCCTCGGGTTCCTGCTGTCGGTCGCGGCCACCTTCGGCGCGCTGGTCGCGGTGTTCCAGTGGGGGTGGCAGGCGTTCCTGCTCGGCATCACCCAGACCGGCCCGATCATCAGTTTCCTGCCGATCCTGCTCATCGGCATCGTCTTCGGCCTCGCCATGGACTACCAGGTGTTCCTGGTGACCCGCATGCGTGAGGACTACGTGCACGGCGCCCCGGCCCGCCAGGCGGTCGTCTCCGGCTTCGGTCACGGCGCCCGCGTCGTCACCGCCGCCGCGCTGATCATGATGAGTGTGTTCTTCGGGTTCATGCTCGGCCCCGAAGCCATCATCAAGTCCGTCGGGTTCGGGCTGGGCGTGGCCATCCTGTTCGACGCCGTCGTGGTCCGCATGATCGGTGTCCCGGCGGTGATGCTGCTGATCGGGCGGGCCGCGTGGTGGCTGCCCCGCTGGCTCGACCGGATCCTGCCCGACGTCGACGTGGAAGGCGAGAAACTGGCCCGCCACCTCGACGAGCATCCGCCGCCGGTGCCGCACGACCACGCCGAGCCCGTCGACACCACCCAGACCGGTGAGGCTCCGGAAACCATCGAGTCGGCCGGCAGCCGCCCCACCTGAGCACCGGTCCGCCGGCGCGTTACCCGCAGGTCCGGGCCCCAGGTGCCGATAGGCAGGGCGTGACGATGCCCGCGCCGGCCCGCCGCCGTGCAAGGCGGCTGACGTTGTTCGCCGTGGCCGCCCTCGCCGTCGGGGCCGTCGTAGTCGCCCGGCGCCGGCGGAGCCGGGTGCGGGGGACGCCGGCGCCGGTGACAGGACCGGTCCGGCCCGCGGCGTCCGGGCCCGAGCGGCATCTCCGGCGGATGGCGGTGGGCGGGGCGCTCGCCGTCGTCCTGTCGATCCTCGTCGTCGTGCTCACCCGGCCCGGCACCGACGGCGGCGGCCGCGTCGCCGCGCCGCGGCTGGTGAGCACCCCCAGCCCCGGCCCGGACGGCACCTACCGGATCGTCACCGTCCCCGGCCCTGCCGCCCGGGACCAGACCGTCGCCCTGACCGGCGTGGACGGCACCCGCCTGCACCTCGCCGTCAAGGACATCACCGACCCGCTCACCGGCTACCAGCAGCTCGGGGAGCAACGACACGTCATGGTCACCGTTCACCTGCACAACACCGGCCGGGGCCAGGTGGGCAGCCGCCTCGACGCCGACGCGTGGGTGATGGACGAGCACGGCGTCACCCACCGGGCCAACGGCATGCTGTCACTGTCCGCCGGGGACGCCCCCAGCGGCAGCGCCGACCCCGTCGTGAATCCCGCCTGGCGGCTCGACCCGGACTGGCAGGTCGACCGGCCGATCGTGTTCACCGTGCCGGCCCAGGCCCGGCTCACCCGCCTGCACATCACCGTGCCGCAGGGCAGCGCCGAATGGAACCTGTGATCAGGCCCGCAGGAAGTCCAGCAGCAGCTCGTTGACCACCGGCGGGTCCTCCAGGCTGGGCAGATGCCCGGCCCACTCCAGCTCCACGTGCCGGGCCCCGGGCAGCCGGCCGGCCAGGTCGGCGGCCACCGTACGGAACTCCGGCAGGTCGTAGGCGCCCGACACCAGCAGCGCCGGGGCGGTGATCGTGTCCAGCGACCAGTCCGTCTCGAGCTCCTCGGCGTCGCCCGCGGCCAGTTGCACCTCGAACGCGTGCCGCTGCATCTCGAAGACCAGGTCCCGTACGGCGCCGGAAGCCCGCGGACCCACCCAGGTGCGCACGTTCAACGCCGTCGCGCCCTCGACGTCACCCGCCTGCAGCAGCGCGTTCTCCTCGTCCCAGACGGCCCGCAGCCGTGCCGTGGGCTGCAGCGCCGGCGCCGCCGTGCACAGCAGGGCCAGCGACGTCACCCGGCCCGGCCACCGCGCGGCGATCTCCAGCGCCACCATCCCGCCGCCCGACGACCCGACCAGCGCGACCGGCCCGTCGCCGGCCGGCTCGAGTACCTGCGCCGCCACATCGGCCGGGGACGACGCGACGGGGGAGTCGCCGTACCCGGGAAGGTCGACCCGCACGACGCGACGACCGGGGAAGGTCAACGGGTCCCACATGCGGCGGTCACACACCGTCGAATGCAGCAGCAGAATCGTCGGGCCGGAACCGTGGGAATCATGCGATAGCGTCATCGACGCGCACGCTACGCGGCCACGGCAACGAGGGGAAACACTTAACGGCCGGCGCCACCGGCCGGGCCGCCCTGCTCACCGGGGTGATCCTCTCCGGGGGCAACGTCGGCGCGGCCCGCCGGGCCGAGCTACTCGCCTAACACCCGCGCCTCCACCGCCGGGTCCAACCCCACCCGCGGCCGGTCGGCCCGCTGCGGCACCGCACCGGGCAGCCCCCGCATCCACGCCCACGTGTCCGCGACCGTCTCCCGCACCGGCCGGCACACCAGACCCTGCCCGTACGCCTTGGACACGTCACCCTCGTGCAGGAACGTGTGCAGCTCACCGGGCGGCAGGTAGATCGGCAGCTGCGACCACGGCTCGATCCCGGCCGCCGCGATCACCGCCGGCTCCACCCACCGCAACCGCGCCCGCCCACCGGTGACCTCGTTCGCCGTGTCCAGCAACTCACCCATGGTGGTGTGCCCGGGCACGCTGACCAGATCGAACGCGCCCGCGGTCCGGCTCAGCGCCGCGTCGAGCAGGAAAACCGCCAGGTCGCGGACGTCGATGTACTGCAACCCCAGCTCCCGCGGCCCCGGCGCCAGCGTCGGACCGCCCCGCGCCAGCCGGTTGAGCCACCACGGCAACCGGCCGATGTCCTCGTACGGGCCCAGGATCAGCCCGGCCCGCCCCAGCAGCACCGGACCGTCGAACGCGGCCGCCCCCAGCTCCCCGCGCAGCTTGTCCCCGGCATACCCCTCGTCCTCGACGCCGACCAGGGGAGCGTCCTCAGCCCTGGCCGGCTCGGTGCCCGCGTACACCGAGCGGCTCGACACGTACGCGTAATGCCCGGCCCGGCCGCTGAGCAGCTGCGCCGTGCGCCGCACCGCCTCACCCTGCGCCGACCACGTGTCCACCACCGCGTCCCACGTGCCCGGCTCCAGCGCGCTCAGATCCCCCAGCCGGTCCCCGGTCAGCGCGCTCACCCCGGCCGGGGCGGCCCGGCGGCCCCGGTTGAACACGGTCACGTCGTAGCCGCGGCGCACAGCCTCGTCAGCCACCGAACGGCCCACGAAACCGGACCCGCCCAGGATCAGCACTCTCATGCCGCGACACTGCCCCGGCCCGTACGGGGAGGGAAAGGTTTTCTCGCTACGAGCGAAACGCCCGCAACGCCTCCACGACCAGCGCGTGATCCTCGGCCTGCGGCAGCCCCGACACCGTCACCACCCCCACCACCCCGACATCACGGATCCGGACGGGAAACGCCCCGCCGTGCGCGGCATAGTCGGCCGGGTCCACACCCATGCCCGCGTCCAGCTGCTGACCCTTCGCGGCCAGCCGGCGGCCCACCAGGAACGACGACGCCCCGTAACGCTCCACCACGCGCACCTTGCGCTCGATCCACCGGTCGTTGTCGGCCACACTGCCCGCCAGCGCGGCGTGGAACAGCTGCTGCGCCCCCCGCCGGATGTCGATCGCCACCGGCAGCGACCGCTGCCCCGCCAGCTCCACCAGCAGGCTGCCCAGCCGCCACGCGTCCGCGTTGTCGAAACGGGTCAGCTCGAGCTCGGCCTCCTGAGCCTCCAGCTCGGCGATCAGCTCTTCAGTCATGACGGCATTATGGTCACTTGCCGCGGCGGCGCTGCAGCCAGATACCCAACGAGGCCACCGCAACGAAGATCAGCACCGAGCAGCACAGCATCTTGATGAACATCGCCGCCCCCAACTTGGCTAAGGTCGTATCTCGTGCGCCTGGCCACCTTCAACCTGCTGCACGGACGATCACTGTCCGACGGCACGGTACACGCCGACCGGGTCGCTGCGGCGATCGCCGACCTCGACGCCGACGTCCTCGGCCTGCAGGAGGTCGACAAGGCCCAGCCCCGCAGCGGCCTGCTCGACCTCACCGCCATCGCCGCCGACGCCCTCGGCGCCCAGGTCCACCGGTTCGCCGCCGCCGTCGTCGGCACACCGGGCGAGACCTGGCAGCCCTGGCGCAGCGACGACGACAACCAGCACCCCCTGTACGGCATCGCCCTGGTCAGCCGCTACCCGGTGACCCGCTGGCAGATCACCACCCTGCCCGGCGCCCCCATGCGCTCACCCATCTACGACCCCGACAACGGGCTGCGGCTGCTCAAGGACGAACCCCGCGTGCTGCTGGCCGCCGTCCTGGACACCCCGCGCGGCCCGCTCACCGTGGCCACCACCCACCTGTCCTTCGTGCCCGGCTGGAACCTGCGGCAACTGCGCCACGCCGTACGGGCCCTGCGGGGGTTGCCCGCGCCCCGGGTGCTGCTCGGCGACCTCAACATGCCGGCCCGGCCCGTACGAGCCGTCACCGGCTGGCGTCCCCTCGGCCGTGCGGCGACCTTCCCCAGCCCCATGCCCCGCGCGCAACTCGACCACATCCTGGCCGACCCCCGCGGCATCGACCAGCTCGGCCGCGTCGTGCAGGTCGCCACCGCCCGGCCCCCGGTCTCCGACCACCTGCCCCTGCTCGTCCAGCTCGACCGTTAACGCTGTTTCTTGCGGCGCAGGAACACGTCCTCCAAACCGTCCTCGGGATCCCACTGCTCGCCGATCTTGCGGAACCCCAGCCCGGCGATCGTCGCCCGCGACCCCACATTGTCGGGGCGGATACTCGCCCGTACGGCCGTCACCCGCGGATCGGCGTCGGCCCGCGCCAGCAGCGAACGCAGCATCGCCTTGGCGTAGCCGCGCCGCCGATGCGCCGGATCCACCGAGTAGGCGACCTCGACCACCCCGTCCGCATCGGGCGGCCCATGAAACCCTCCGTGACCGACAGTTACACCCTCCGGTTCGGCCACCGCGGCCCGCGCGATCCACTCCGCCGCCCGCGGATCGGCCTGCACCTCAGCCAGCCGGACCCGCCACAACCAGGCCTCATCCACCAGGTACGGGCTCAACGGGGTGCCCGCGGCCGCACTCGCCGCGGCCAGATCACCAGCGATCAACGCCGCCAGCGCGACGGGGGAGAGCTGCACGAAACGGATATCCGGCACGCGGCAAGGATCACACAGAGTTGCGAGCAATGCCACACATCGGTTGCGCACAACTAAATTGCCTACTACCGTTCTCGGCATGGTCAACCCCAGCGCGCTCGACCAGATGGTCTGCTTCCAGCTCTACGCCGCCAGCCGCGCCATGACCGGCATCTACCGGCCCATCCTCGAACCCCACGGGCTGACCTACCCCCAACTGCTCGTCCTGGTCGCCCTCTGGGACAACGGACCCACCACCGTCCGCGACCTCGGCCAGCACCTGCACCTCGACAGCGGCACCCTCTCACCCCTGCTCAAACGCCTCGAAACCGCAGGCCACGTCACCCGCACCCGAGGCAGCGCCGACGAACGCACCGTCCTGGTCACCCTCACCGACACCGGCCACGCACTGCGCGACACCCTGTCCGACATCCCCACCCGCATCGCCTGCGCCGTCGACCTCACCGAAACCGAATTCCGCCAGCTCATCGACCTGCTCAGCCGCGTCCGCGGCGCCACCCACTAGCCCATCACGAAAGGACCACCACATGTCCGCGCTCTACACCGCCTCCGCCACCGCCAGCGGCGACGGCCGCAACGGCCACGTCCGCTCCAGCGACGGCGTCCTCGACTTCGACCTCGCCGTCCCCAAGGAAATGGGCGGCCCCGGCGGCGCCCACAGCAACCCCGAACAACTCTTCGCCGCCGGCTACGCCGCCTGCTTCCACAGCGCCCTCAAACTCGTCGCCCGCAACGAGAAAATCGACCTCACCGACACCGCCATCACCGTCGACGTCAGCATCAACCCCAAAACCGACGGCACCCCCGGCTTCCAGCTCGCCGCCACCATCGAAGCCGAACTCGCCGGCGTCGACGACGACAAAGCCCTGCAGCTGCTCGAAGCCGCCCACCAAGTCTGCCCCTACAGCAACGCCACCCGCGGCAACATCGAGGTCAAACTCGCCGTCGCCTGACCCCCTCACGCAAGCTTGCCCAACGCGCGGTTCGTACGGTTCGCCCGTACAGCCGCGCGTTGCTGCTCCGCCGTCACCTCGATGTAGTTCTGCGACGTCGCCAAACTCGCATGCCCCAGCAACCGCATGATCTCGCTCGCATTGGCCCCGTCCTCCGCCAACCGCGTCGCGAACGTGTGCCGCAACGCATGCAACTGCGCACCCTTCGGCACCCGATCATTGACACCGGCCCGCCGGAAACACGAACTCACCAAATACTGCAGACCACCACGCTGCAGAGGAGCACCCCTGCGGTCCACCATCAACGCCTCATCCGGCCGCGCCCGCCCGAACCGCACCCGCCGGCTGTCCACATACCGCTCCACCACCGCATCCAGCTCCGGCTCGATCGGCACCGTCCGCGGACGACCACCCTTACCGGCCACCTCCACCCGGCGCTCACCAGGACGACCCAGAAACGAACCGACCCGCAACGCCAGCAACTCCGACAACCGCAAACCCGCACACAAGGCCAGCGCCAGCACCGCGACGTCACGCTCCGGCCACGGGTCACGCTGCCGGTCATCCCGCTTGCTCACCGCCTCCAGCAACTGCTCCGGAGTGTCCTCACCCCGCAACGGCTTAGGGGAGTGGGACGCCAGCCGCGGCTTGTCGACAGCCGACATGGGATTGCCCGCCACCACCTGCTCGGTCACCAGAAACGTGAAGAACGCGTTCCAGCTCGTCCACGCCCGGGCCACCGACGCGGGGGCGCGGGTGCTCGCAAAACGGGCAAAGGCCGAACGCAGCACCCTGGGGGAGAGGTCACTGAGGGTGACGGGACCGTCGCCGATCAGGCCCACGACCAAGGTCAGATCCCGCTCGTACGCCTTCAAGGTGTGCACGGACGGCTTCCGCGTGGCCCGGGCGGCCAAAAAGTCCTCGATGAGGGCTTTAACCGGAAAATTCTGGTTCTCATGCATATGAGATAGTATGCAGCATTGGCAAACGTGGTTACGTAGGTACGTCGGTATGTTTCAAGATGGCGCATGACCAGATACAACTCGGTTGACGGGCCGCTGCCGAACATCGAGACACGGATCTGTCGCCAATGCGCCGTTTCGAAACCGAAACCCAGAGACGCGGCTTCCGTGCGGCGGATGAACCTGTGGCGCTCACGAGAGCGAAATCGACGTCTCCCGCAGCGGCCGGCCGCGCCGCGACGGCACGAGGGCAACTCCATTTGCGCTACAGGTCGATCACTGTCATGTGACGGGACGAATTTGCGGGCTGCTGTGCTCTACGTGCAACCGAACGATCGGCACCGCGAGACCAGCCGGAGATTCTCGAAGGTGTGCCGCCTACCTCCGCTCCCTTAGTTAGTTGACAGAATGTAGATTATCGACCTGATATTTTGTCGATGGGGCGTTCGAGCCAGACGTCGGCGGGCCATCCAGGGTGATCGCTGGGGTCGCGCCTGATCTCGTGGAAGCCGTGCGCCGCGTAGAACCGGGCCGCGCGCTCGTTGCCGTCGGCGTACGCCAGCCGTACGGGCTTGTCGCCGGCCAGCGTGATCAGTTCCCGCAGCAGCGCCGAGCCCACGCCGGTTCCTTGGGCGCGTGGAATGACGTACAGCTTCCACACGACGGCTGCTTCGGCGCGGCGCAGGTCGATGTTGCCGACGCCCACCGGCCCGGTGTCGTCGTGCGCGATCAGCACCGATGTGGAATGCAGTATCCGTTCGGTGGCTTGCGGTGACCACCATGAATGTGGTGAGTCCGTGCTGGATGAACTCCGGTCCCGCGAACGCGTACGTCGCCGGCCACGTCTCGTGCCCGATGTGGTTGATGGCCGGCACGTCGGCGGCGACGGCCTGTCGGATCTTCATGAGCGTCATTATCGATGTGAGGCGCTCCACTCCCCCTTGTCCGCCCCCGGTGCGGCGGCGTTGAGTCGGTGGGTGGCTCTCATCGCGTACGACGATTCCGATGCGCGGTCGTTCGAGGCGACCCGGCATTTGCGTGACGGCGACTTGGCGGCGTGGCGGGCGGTGCTCGGCCGCCGGCTCGAGCCTTTCCCCGGCCTGCGGTTGCTGGATCTCGGTAGCGGCACGGGCAGTTGGGCGCGGGCGTTCCGTGCGTGGTGGCCGGAGGCTGAGATCGTGGCGGTCGAGCCGTCGGCGGCGATGCGCGAGCGGTCGGTTTTCCAGCCGGTGGTCCCCGGTTCGGCCGCTGAGATCCCTTTCGGGGATGCGAGTCTCGACGGTGTCTGGTTGTCCACGGTCGTTCATCACATTCCTGACCTGGCCGCGGCGGCCCGTGAGATCCGCCGGGTGCTGCGGCCGGGTGCGCCGGTGCTGATTCGTTCCGCGTTCGCCGGCCGGCACGGTTCGATCAGTTTGTTCCGCTGGTTTCCGGAGGCTGTGGCTGTGCTGGACCGGTATCCGAGCGTTGCCGGCGTGGAGTCCGTGTTCGCTGCGGCCGGTTTTGTGTCGGCCGCTGTCGAGCCGGTGCCGCAGGTGACGGCGTTGTCGCTGGTGGAATTGGCGGCTGGGTTGCAGCGGGCGGCGCACACTCCCCTGCAGCTGATCAGTGATGAGGCGTACGCGGCCGGGGTGGCCCGGTTGGCGGAGGCGGCCGGGACACAGCGGGGTCCGGTGATCGACGTGTTGGATCTGCTGGTGTTGCGGTAGGGGGTCAGTGGCTGCCGAGTTCGACGAGCAGGACGCCGGTGATGACGAGGACGATGCCGCCGCCCATCGTTTTGGTGAGGGGGTCGTTGAAGGCGGCGCGAGCGATGATGGCGGTGCCGGCGATGCCGATGGCTGACCAGATGCCGTAGGCGATGCCGATGGGCATGCCGTTTTGCAGGCTGAACGACAGCATGGTGAAGGACAGGATGTAGCCGGCCAGGATCGGGGCTGCCCATTTTTTGATGCGCAGGCCTTCGGAGACGCGCAGGGCCATGGTGGCACTGATCTCGAGGGTGATGGCGAGGGCCAGGAAGAGCCATTTCACGGTGTGGACTCCTGCCGGGAGCCGAGTTCGATCATGAGGACGCCGCCGATGATGGCGACGAAGCCGGCGCCCATCATCCAGGTGAGGGGGTCGTCGAAGAGGAGTGCGGCGAGCAGGGCGGTGAGGGCGACGCCGGTGGCGGCCCAGATGCCGTAGGCGACGCCGATGGGCATGCCGAGGCGCAGGACGACGGAGATGAGCACGAAGGACAGGCTGTAGCCGGCGACGACGAGGGTGTACCAGGCGGGGTGGTCGACGGCGGCGCGCAGGGCGAGGCTGGCGCTGACTTCGGAGCTGATCGCGGCGGCCAGGGCGGGCCATTTGAGGGCGGGGGGCATGGTCTTAGCCTTCCCAACGGTGTCGTTTTCGCAAGGGAGCAGATCGTGAAGGTGCGGTGGATCACCGGGTTTCTGGATGCGCCGGGGCGCGATGCCGAGGGTTTCTGGTCGGCGGTGACGGGGTCGGTGTTGTCGCCGCGGCGGGGTGATTTCGCGACGTTGGTGCCGGTGGACGGTGATGCGTATTTGCGGGTGCAGGTCTTGCGGGGTTCTCCCCCTCGTACGCATGTGGATCTGCACGTCGGCGATGTGGGCGCGGCGGCGGTCGAGGCGGTCGAGCTGGGTGCGCGGGTGGTGTTGGCGCAGGGTGATGGTCTGGTGGTGCTGCGCTCCCCCGCCGGTGTGGTGTTCTGCCTGGTGTCTTGGCATGGGGAGGCGGTGCGGCCGCGGCCGGTGACGTGGCCGGGTGGGCACGTCAGTGCGGTTGATCAGCTGTGTGTGGACGTACGGGGGGACGTTTTTGATCGTGAGGTGGGGTTCTGGTCGGCGGTGACGGGGTGGCGGCGGGCGCCGTCGGATCTGCCGCAGTTCGAGCATCTGGTGCGTGGGGCGGGCCTGCCGTTGAAGCTGTTGGTGCAGCGTACGGAGTCGGGTGGGGCGGGGATGCATGTGGATTTGGCCTGTACGGATGTGGCTGCCGAGGTGCGGCGGCATGTGGGGCTGGGGGCGGTTGTGGTGCGGCGGGTGCCCGGTGAGTGGACGACGTTGCGTGATCCTTCTGGCCGGGAGTATTGCGTCACTGGCCGGTCGCCGTGGGTTTGCTAGGGTCGGTGGTGGCGCCGCAGCCGCGGTTGTCCCGGACGAGGACGTGTCGTACCCGGCAGGCAAAGACGACCGCGTGAAGGTGGTGCGTCGCCGTGGCCTGGGTTGTTCTTGTCGTTTCCGGTGTGCTGGAGTCCGTGTGGGCGATCGCTTTGGGGCGTTCGCAGGGTTTCACTCGTCTGATCCCGAGTGTGGTTTTCGGGGTGGCGCTGGTGCTCAGCATGGTCGGGTTGGCTTACAGCTTGAAGAGCATTCCCGTCGGTACGGGTTACGCCGTGTGGGTGGGTATCGGCGCGGTCGGCACGGCCGTGGCCGGGATGGTGTTTCTCGGCGAGTCCGCCAGTGTGCTGCGGATCGTGTCGTTGCTGCTGGTGGTGGCCGGGGTGATCGGGCTCAAGGTGTTCCACTGACCGTGTCGGGGATGATCCGGGCGGTTTCGGCGGGTTGTTCGAGGTGTACGTGGTGGCCGCTGTCGATGTCGATGGCGGCCACTGCGCATTGGTCGGCGTAGCCGGGCGGCACGGCTTGGCGGCGGCGGGCTTTGACCAGGGTCGTCGGGGTGCCGGCGGGTGGGGGCGAGGGGTGGGCGCGACGGTGGCGGGGGCGCTGTATCGCCATCTCCAGGCCCCGTTTTCGCGTACGAGGTGGTCGCGGACTTCGTCGTCGATGAGGTCGTGGGCCTGGGCGGGCCATGGTGTGGCGCGGTCGTGGGCGGCTTGTTCGAGTGTGGCGTACGTGCGCGGCGGTGGCGAGGTGTTCGTCCAGGGCGGGTGGCAGGCCGTGGCCGGGATCGAGCAGGACGACGTGGTGGACCAGGTGCGGGGCGAGCCGGGTGACGTGGACGGCGACGGTGGCGCCGAAGGAGTGGCCGACGAGCACGACGGGGGCGTCGAGGGTTTCGATGACGTCGTGGGCGTGTTGTTCGAGGGTCCAGGGCGGGTGGGTGGTCGAGTGGCCGTGGCCGCGCAGGTCGGGGCGTGGATGTGCAGGCCGTGCTGGCGAGTCGGTGGAAGCGGCGGCCGTGGGCTGTGAGACCGTGCAGCGCCACGATGGCGGGGCCGGTGCCGTAGTGGTGGGTGTGCAACAGGCCGTCAGGGTGGGCCCCGTGCGGGTTTTGTCGGGGCCACCTGGTAGAAGAGTCATACAAATGTTCGAAGGCGTGGGTGGAGGGGTGACCGATGGCGGGGTTGAGCACCGACGAGCTCCAGGTGATCAAGGATGGGCTGGCCGCGGGGCGTAAGCCGCGGGTGCAGTTCACCGAGGCGGCGGGGCAGATGGCGGGGCAGATCGGGCAGGTGATCGCGTTGGGTGATCCGGCCGGGTCCGACGAGTGGGTGACGGTGCGGTTCGGGCGTGACGAGTTGCCCTTCTCCCCCGGTGATCTGCGGGTGGCGCCGCGGGGGGCCGTCGCGAAGAAGGTGGCTGCGCCGCCGCCGGTGCCCGAGCCGGTCGTCCCGGCGGGTCCCGCGTTCGTGCTCGATCAGCCGGCTCCGGCGAAGGCCGCCCGTAACGGTAAGCCCGTCGCGGCCGGCGAGGACAAGGTGGCTGCGCCGGCGCCGCGAAAGGGTGGGGATGACGTGACGGCGCCGCGGAAACCGGCGGCGCGCTCGGCCAAACCGAAGCCGTTGCCGGCGTTGACGGTGACGCTGGCCTACGGCGAGGGTGAGTGGACGGTGGCCGCGTCGCAGGGTTCCAAGGCTTTGGCCAAGCCGTACGTGATCCGTCCGGCCGAGGCGTTGCGGATGGTGGCGCTGGTCGACGTGCCGGGGGTGCACGAGGCCGTCGAGCAGATCATGGCGGCGGAACGGTCGGAGGCCGAGGAGCAGGCCCGTAAGCTGCGGGAGCAGTTGGCCGAGGTGGAGGCGCGGCTGGCCGAGCTGGGCGAGAAACCGTAGAGCGTCGCGGTGGTTTACCGGGTGGCGTGGTCGTCGGCGGGGCGGCGGGGCCGCACCCGGGTCATGTCGTGGGTGCGGGTGGTGTCGACGAACCGCGGGGTCTGCATCTCGCCGGTGCGCAGCGGCACCAGGGTGTCGTGGATGCCGTCCATGATCAGGCGGGTGCTTTTCATGGCTTGGGCGCCTGCCGTGCCCGACAGGGAGGACAGGTCGACGGGGGTGCCGAACCGTACGTGCACGACCGGGCGGCGCACGAGCGCGCGCAGCAGCGAACGCAGCAGGTGTTTCGGGGTGGTGTAGGGCAGCACGGCGTGGGTGCCCCACTGGGCGACCGGCAGCACGGGCGCGCCCGACGCGGCGGCCATGCGGGCCACGCCGGTCTTGCCGCGTTCGGGCCACATCCACGGGTCGAGGCCGATGCGGCCCTCCGGGTAGACGAGCACGAGCGCGCCGTCCTTGAGGGCGCTGATCGCTTCGGGCAGGGCATCGGCGACCTGGGCGCTGCCCCGGCTGACCCGGATGTGCCCGGCGCGGCGCATGGCGGCCCCGACGACGGGGGCGTCGAACAACCCGCCCGTGGCCATGATTCGCGGTGCGATGCGGGCTTTGTGGCAGGCGGCGGTCATCACGATCGGGTCGAACGGGCTGACATGGTTGGCCGCCAGGATCAGCGGCCCGCGGCGCAGGCCGGCCGGGATGTCACCGGAGATCCGCAGCCGGCACAGCGGGAACACCACGATGCGGGCCAGCACGAGCATGAACCGCCACATCCACGGTGCCGGCTGAGAAGGGCTTTCCATAAGGTCGCTAATGATCGCATGGCCGGGCCGGGACCACGGATCATCCGACCGGCCGGTCTCCGGCGGCACCCGTTCACCGCCGGGTGCCGCGTCGCGTCTACGGCATCCCCCTGGTCGCGGCCGGGGCGCGGCGGTGTGTCAGGGCCGGTTGAGGATGAGGTCCCGGCGGGCGCGGACGGCGGCCAGCACCGCGGGCGGCGCCGTGTCCGGTGAGCCGGCCCGGTACGGCGGCTGCGGGTCGTACTCGTGGGCGAGTTGCACGCATTGGGCGACCGTGTCCCCGGCGAGCCGGCCGGCCAGCGTGAAAGCCATGTCGAGTCCGGCCGACACCCCCGCCGCGGTGAGGTATTTGCCGTCGGTGACCACGCGTTCGGCCACGGGTACGGCGCCGAGCGGGGCGAGCTGGTCGTGGGCCAGCCAGTGGGTGGTGGCGCGGCGGCCGGTGAGCAGCCCCGCCGCGGCCAGCAGCAGCGAACCGGTGCACACCGACGTGGTCCACGCGCTGCCGGCGTCGGCGGTGCGCAGCCAGTCGAGGATCGGGCCGCCGTCCATGTGCGCGCGTTGCCCCGGACCGCCGGGCACCACCACGATGTCGGGGTTGCTCACCTCGGCCAGGGTGGCGTCGGCGGTCAGGGCCAGGCTGCCGACCTCGGTACGCACGGGCCCGCGGCGTTCCCCGACGAACACGACGTCGGCGCCGGGCAGGTGAGCCAGCACCTCGTACGGTCCGACCGCGTCCAGGGCGGTGAGCCGCTCGAACAGCAGGACGGCGATCTGCATGAAAGCTCCTTCGTCGACGCGGGCTCGGGGTGCCGTTCAGCGAACCCCTGCTGGTTCTGAGCGGGAGTTGTGGGTTACCCAAGGTGGTCCGACCAGCCCGCTAGCACCAGAATCCTTTGCGCGGCATCGGCGGCGGCCCTGTCATTGGTGACGGTGAAATCCTCGATGTCGGTTGGTGTGCGCCTATCTCCGCTTGACGCCCTGAGATGCTGCTCGAGCCTGGGGCCGGTGTCCCGCTGCCGCAGGCGGCTGCGGACGATGTCGTCGTCAGCAGTCAACCTGACCAGACGGACTTCGCAATCCGCAAGGCTGTGCACGTAGGACTGCCGTAGCGTCAGGCTGTCGATGCCTGCGGAGACGACGACGAACTGCGCCCCGGCGGCCTTGAAGTTGGCCCACACCGCTGCCAGGTTGGCGCACTTGAGCTGGTCATAGAACCGCACGGGTCCGGGGTTCGGTTTCGGAGGCGGCCCGAACTGCGCCAGCATGTCCGTGTCGATGACGGCAGTGACGCACCCTCGGGCGGTCAGGACCTGCCCGAGCGCGTCCGCCACCGTCGACTTACCGACTCCGGCGGTCCCGGTGAGAAGCAGAGCTCGGTGCACACGCGCTCCTGCGGTGTTCGGTGCCTGCCGGACGCAGGCGGGTGTCCGCTTTACCGATTCAACCGGAACCAGTAGTTGACCGTAGGTCCCTGTGTGGCCAAGCCGCCGCCCAGCGAGTCGTACAGTGCCCGGGCGGCGGTGTTCGCCTCACCCGTAGTCAGGAACATTGTCGTTGCACCGGCCTGCGCGCCGGCTCGCATGAAAGCCACCAGGAGCGCCCGGCCGATGCCTTGCCGCCGGTGACTTTCCACCACCTCCAGTTGATGGAGGTAAAGCATCGAGAAACCATCTGGCCGAGGCAAGTGGTAACCCCAGCACCATCCGACGACCTCATGCCCGCGGTGGGAGACGAAAGCGGACGCGCCGGGGCTCCTCAGATATGCCAGGCCGCCACCGGATGTCCCCCGAAACCTGCGGACAGCTCGCTCGAAGAGCTCGGCGTCCTGCGGTAACACTCGATCGATCACACGTTATTCTGCCACCATCCGGGCAAGGTCCTCCGGGATCAGAGCGCGCACATCCGCCGCACGGTCCGTCTGCGAATCCTGCACCTTCTTCGGTCACCACCATCGGGTGCCGGCCCACGCTGGAACGCCAGCGAGACGACGCGGCAGCGACGGGGCAAGCCGCCCGGGAGCAGATCTTCGACCGACTCCTGACCCGACGCGACGAACAGGCCAGCTGACCGGTCCTGACCACCGCGACGCCAGAATCCGGCGTCGTGGTGACGCCACCAGTACAGGACAGTTCGATCGTCAGGCCACGGCGCCTCATGCTCGTCAAGGGACTCGAAGTGGTCGCGCTCCGGGTCGATGGGACGCCAGTCCGGGTCCAGCGGCTCGTCATCACGAGGCGGCCGGACATGGGCCACGGACCGCTGCTCGCACGCCCCGAACTTCTTGACATTCGCCTGTGCCCCGATCAGTGACGGCCGGTTGGCGCCACCTGTGAAGTCAGGCCAGCGCAACTGCACGAGGTCGTCCTCCCAGATGCACACCGGGCAGATCTCATACGAACCGGGAGACTCGGCCATGGTCAGTAGCCGCAGCACACGCACGTGAAGGTCGGCATCACGACGGCCCTTCCTGCTGGGGCATCCTCCTGCGACCGGTCTCGCGCCGGCCGCCGGTGGCGGCAACGCCGTCGTGCCGGTCGAGCAGAGCGGTCAGCGCAAGCCGGACTCGGCGACGGTGAGCCAGTGGTCGACGGTGGCGGTGTCGTGGTGGCGGATCGACCAGTCGACCATGCGCAGGCTCATGTGTGCCCAGTAGGCGTTGTATCGGTGGGCGGGCATCGTGGTCAGGCGTTCGTCGATCGGGCCGAGCAGGGCGGGGTGGCTGCCGGTGAGCACGAAACGCAGGGTGACCAGGTCGAACAGGCGGTCGCCGCGGGTGGCGCCGTCCCAGTCGATCAGGCCGGTGATGCGGCCGTGGTCGTCGACGAGGACGTTGCCGGGGTGGAAGTCGTGGTGGACCAGGTCGTCGCCGGCCATGACGGTGCCGGCGGCGCCGATGTCGTGGATGCGGGTGAGCAGGGCGGCGGTGCGGGGGCTGTGGCCGGCCAGGGGCTGGTGCAGGCAGAACCCGGGGCCGTCGGTGGTCAGGTGCAGTTCGGCGGGTTGCGGGGCGGGTTCGTCGGCCAGCAGCCCGGCGAGCCGGTCGTTGAGGGCGATCATTTGCCGTACGAGGGGCAGGCCGGTGGTGCGCGGTGGCCGGCCGGGCAGGCGTTGCTGCACGATGACGCGGCGGCCGTCGACGTGGGCGGCCAGTTCGTGGCGGGCGGTGGGCACCCCGGCCCGGCGGGCCCGGTCGGCCAGGGGCCCGCTGCGGGAACGGCCTTCGGTGAGCACGGAGCGGCGGCCGTCGGGCCAGCGCACGTAGGCGGCGCCGGCCTCACCGCCGGGGGCGGGGCCTTCGAGCACCAGCCGGACCCCGGTGATCTCGGCGATGCGTTCGAGGATCAGCGCGGCGTCCAGGCGGGCCGGCCGTGGCCAGGCGCGGCGGACGGCTTCAGTCACTTCGGCCCCCGCCCGGTGACGGCATTCGCATAGCGCGCCGACCCTACCGCTTCCGGGTCATCCTGTGGTGTCAGCCATCCGTCAGCCCGAGCTGCCGGGCGACCCGGGTCAGCAGATCGGTTTCGGTCACGCCGAGGTCGACGGTGATCGACGGCAGGTGGTGTTCGCGGGTTTCGGCGCGCAGCCGCTCGGTGAACAGCCGGTCGCGTTCGAGGAGCCCGGCCAGGGCCCGCGGCGGGTCGCTCGTGCGGCCGGCGATCTGCCAGGTGGAGCCGCGCGTGTCGAACGCGGCCCGCCGGAACTCGGGTGTGGGCAGCAGCCAGACCGCGTTCGCGGGTTGCGGGACCAGGGTGGGCAGCAGCCGGAACCCTTCGGCCAGCACCGGTTTGGGGTGGGCGGCGAGGTCGTCGAGGATCAGGTCGAAGCCTTCGCCGCGGAACCAGTGGAAGGTTTCCAGCATGGTCGGAGGCGGTCGCAGCCACCGCTCGTCCATGCTCATGGTCAGGAAAGCCGCGAGGTAGGGGCACCGCCGCGGGTCGGCGCGCCGGGCGTGGTCGCTCATGACGGCGTCGGTGTCGTACAGGCCCAGCCCGTACCGGCCGGCCAGCGTCCGCGCGACGGTACTTTTACCCGCACCGCTGCCACCACCGATCCAGAACACCCCGTCGAGTCCCCTGCGGGCAACGTGCGCCGGATGTGACCGGCCGTCGGCGGTGGGTTGCACGTGACCGACGGTACGGGGCGCGGGAAAAGTGTCGTACCGCTGCGGCAGGATCACCGGCATGACCGGCATCCCCGCGCGACTGACCGTCGTGACCCTCGGCGCCCGTGACCTTCCGAGCCTGCGGGCCTTCTACGCCCGGCTGGGCTGGCCCGAGCGGGCGGGTTCCAGCGACGAGTTCTCCTCGTTCGTGCTGGGCGGGGTGTTGCTGGCGCTCTACCCGCTCGGCGAGCTGGCCGCCGAGGCCGTGCCCGGCCCGCCGGGTGAGCCGGGCGTGTGGAACGGCATCACCCTGGCCTGCAACGTCGATTCCCGCGACGACGTCGACCCCGCGTTCCGGGCCGCCGTCGACGCGGGCGCCACACCGGTGGCCGAGCCGGTCGACCGGGCGTGGGGTGGCCGCTCGGGCTATGTCGCCGACCCCGAGGGCAACCGGTGGGAGATCGCGTGGCAGGGCGCCGCCACCTTCGACGAGCGGGGTGCGCTGCTCACGTTCTAGCGGTGAGGAAGTCGTAGGCGTGGGCCCGCATGGCCGGGGTGAACACGTGCCCACCGTCGTGGAGGGCGAGTTCGGCGCGTTCCCCGGCGACGTCACGGGCCCCGCGGCTCCACTTGTCGCCGGTGGTGGCCGAGATCAGCAGGGCCGTGGTGGCGGGGTAGGCGGCGATGACGTCTTCCAGGTCGTGGGCGGCGGCGAAGCCGGGCACCACCGTTTCGGCCTGCACCCCGGTGTCGTGGGTGCTCGACAGCCGGAACGGGATGCACCCGCAGTTCGACACCGACGCGACGATCCGCGGGTCGAAGGCGGGCGCCCACAGGGCCATCCGCCCGCCGTAGGAGTGGCCGATGAAGCCGATCCGGGCCGCGTCGACCTCGGGCCGGGTGACCAGGTAGTCCAGGGCCGTCACGATGTCGCGCAGGCAGGCCGCGAGCAGGGTCTGCCCGCGCACGAGCCGGGTCGACAGTTCCCACCAGGTCACGTTGGCTGCGCCGTCGGGGCTCCAGTTGCGTTCCTCGAACCCGATGGCGTCGGGTGCGATCGTGACGAACCCGCGCTGCGCCAGTTCCGCCGCGTACGCCTGGCCGGGGTGCCCGCGCAGCCCCACCACTTCGCTTTTGCCGAGGTCGAACTGCTGGGCGTGCTGGTGATGGCAGAACACCGCGGGCGCCGGCCCGGTCAGCCCTTTCGGCACGCACACGTAGGCCGGGATGCCCGCGTAGACGACTTTCTCCCGCCGGTACGGGCCGCAGTCCACGGTCTGCAGCACCCGCGGCTCGAGCGGCGGGCGGGGCGGCCACGGCCCGAGCAGGCGCTTCCAACGTGCGTCCATAAGCGATCATGCTGGCATGCGTCTGCCACCTCTGCCCGCCCCGGCGCCGCCGCTCACCGCTGAGCAGATGACGGCCCGCGTGGTCGGTGACCGGCCCGCCGAGGTCACCCAGCCGATCACGATCAGCCCGTACGATCCTCGCTGGCCCACCCGTTACGCGACCGCGGCGGCGGCGATCCGGGCCGCGCTCGGGGCCCGCGCGCTGGCCGTCGAGCACATCGGGTCGACCGCCGTGCCGGGGCTGCCCGCCAAGGACCGTGTCGACATCGACCTGATCGTGGCCGACCCCACCGACGAGGACGCTTACGTGCCCGCCCTGGCCGGGGCCGGGTTCACGCTGCGTACCCGGGAACCGCACTGGTACGAGCATCGGGGCCTGTGGGACGCCGGGCACCACGTCACCCTGCACGTGTTCGGCCCCGGCTGCGACGAGCATCTGCGGCACCTGATCCTGCGGGACTGGCTGCGCACCCACCCCGCCGACCGTGACCGGTACGCGGCCGCCAAGCACGCCGCGGCGGCCGCCCATCCGATGTCGATGGCTCGGTACGTGCACGCCAAGAGCGCCGTCATCGTCGACATGCTCCGCCGGGCCGGCCTCACCGCTCGTTGACGCCCGAAGAGCCGAGCAGCCCGCTGACCCCCGAGAAGCCCAGCGGCCCGCTTACTTCCGAGAAGCCGAACGGCTCGTCGGCGTCCGGGAACGCGTGAGTCGCCGCCCCGCTCGTGCGGGCGCAACACCACGTCGAAGCCTGGGTGCTGCGGCAGCGACCGGTCGAAAGCAAGCGACCGGTTGAAAGCAAGCGACCGGTCGAAGGGCAGCGCCGAGCCGGCCCGGGGTCCGCGGCCGGCGATCAGATGGGCGCCGCGGGGAAGGGTGCGGCCCCGGCCGGGTCGGTCACCGGCGTGGCGTGCCGCGCGGGGATCAGCCGGACGGGCTCGGTGGCGGCCGAGCCGGACAGCCGGATCAGTGGGAGCTCAGTGGGAGCGGGGCGGGGCGCCGCGCTGACGCAGGTAGGCCAGGACGGCCTCCCGGGTGGTGCGCACCCCGAACAGGGCCCGCGCCTCGGCGATGCGCCGGTTCGCGGTGCGCAGGGACAGGAATTCGGCCGCGGCGGCCGCGGCGATGGTGTCACCGGCGGCCAGCCGGTCGAGCAGGGCCCGCTGCTCGGGCACCAGGTCGGCCACGGCGTCACCGCCGTCGGGGGCCGGTTCGGCCGCGCCGTGCTGCACCGGGCCGAGCCGGGCCAGGTCGTCCAGCAGCGCCCGGCCCAGCGGCGACTCGACGTCGCACACGGCGACGATCCCGGCGCCGCGGGCCGCGGCCAGCACCGCCAGTTGCAGGGTGTCGGTGTCACCGATCCGGCCGTGCAGCACCAGGCGGCTGCCGGTGACGTCCCAGGCCGGGTCGGGCAGGGCGAAGCCGTCGCGGGCCACCCAGCCGTCGCGGGTGAGTCGGCGCAGCACGGTGTCGGCGTCGCCGGGACTGGCGACGACGTGTCGGGGAGCGTCGGGCTGTCTGGTCACCGGCCATCCTTGAACGTGTCAGACATGTCATCGGGTGAGAGCTGGGTGAAGGCCAGGGCGGCGGCTTCCGTTCGGGTCCGGGCGCCGAGCTTGCGCATGCCGGCGCGGATGTGGGTGTCGACAGTCTCGGCGGAGATGCCGAGCTGCCCGGCGATCCGGCGGGTGGGTTCCCCCGCCGCGACCAGCCGCAGGACGTCGGTCTCGCGGCGGGTCAGGTGCTGCCCGGAGCGGGGACTGCGGGTGTCGCGGTGCACGTTGTGGCGGCGCAACCCGCGGCGGGCCCGGCCGGCCAGCACGGTCAGCCCGGCCGCGTCGGCCAGTTGCTCGGCCGACAGCAGCGCCGCGACGGCCCGCGCCGCGTCGGTGTCGGTCACCCCGGCGGCGATCAGGCAGCGGATGCGCTCGCGCAGGGCGATCGTCTTCCAGCCCTCGGCGGCCGCGGTGAAGCCGGTGCCGGTGGCCCAGGCGGTCAGCGTACGCCGGGCGGCTGCGGGCAGCCCGCCCGGAATCGGCGGCGCCGACTGCTCACCCAGGTCGTGCGTGGCCCACCGGGCGGTGATGGCGTGCAACCCGGCCAGCAGACCGTCGACGCCGGGCGTGGCGTCGCGGGCCCGGTCGGGTTGCCCGTCGAGCCATGCCGTCTCCTGCGCCACCCACGCCGCGGCCGGGTGTGCCGGCGCGGCGCCGAGGTGGGCGCGGGCGGCGGCGAGCAGCCCGGTGTCGGCCTCGATCAGCGCGGTCGCCGCGATCGCGTAGCCGCGGGCCTCGTCGGGCAGGGCCCGGTCGGCCAGGTTGGCGGCCCGGCGCACCACACCGTCGGCGCCCTCGGCTGAAGCAGCAGCTCCGGGCGGGGCGGGCGTCACCACGTCACCGTCGATCGACCCGCGCAGAGCCAGAGCCCAGTCGGCCGCGGCGGTGAACCGGGTCTGCCACCCGTACGCGAGGGCCTGCGCGCTCTCCCGCGCCGCCGCCAGCGCCACGTCGGCCGATTCACCCAGCCGCCCGTCCGCGGCCAGCTGTTCCACCAGCAGCCACGCCGCCCACCGCCCGATCAGCGGGTCCGCCGACCGCGCAGCCTCGGCCAGCGCCGTGTCCCATCCCGGCGTACGTAACCGGGCCTGCACCGCGGCGAGCGCGGCCGCCACCCCGGGTGACGGCTGCGGGTGCCGCGCGGCGACTTTGCCCGCGAGGTCCTGCGCACCTGACGGATCCGCCGCCAGTTCGGCCAGCAGCAACACCCGGTCCCGCCCGGCCAGCACCGGCCCGGTCGCCGCGTCGGGCACCGCCCGTACGGCCGCGCGGGCCGCCGGGTAGTCACCGGCCTGCAGCAACGCCTCACCGCGCAGCACGTCAGCTTCGGGCCCCAGCGGTTCCGGCGCCACCAGCACCCGCGCCGCCGCCCCGGCCCGCCCCGCGCTCAGCAACGCGTCGGCCGCGGCCAGCCGCACCCGGGGGTCGACCGCCACGTCCAGTTCGCAGGCGAACAGCAGCAACGCCGCCCGGTCCCCGCCCGCGGTCTGATCCGCCGCCACCAGGGCCCGCCGGTGCGCCCCGGCCAGGTCACCGGCCGCGGCCAGGTGCCGGGCCGCCTCGGCGGGCGGGGTCAGCTCGGCCAGCCGGGTGTGCAGTTCGGTCCGCGCGGGCGCGTCGAGCAGCCCGGCTGCCGTCTCGGCCACATACGTCGACACCGGCACCAGCTCATCCCCGCCGGCCGCAGCGGCGGAGACACCGGCGCCGGCGGGAAGGACGGTGACCAGCCCGGCCGCCAGCAGATCGGCGGCGCCCGGCCCCAGCAGCGCTGCCGGGGCGGGCCGTCCCAGCAACCCGAGGGCGGCCAGCGCCGTACGGGCCGGTCGGGTCAGGTCGGCCAGGGCGGTGGCGATCGCGTACGCCACCTGGTCGATGCCCTGCCCCGCGGGCGGTTTGGCCGTGGCCGCCTGCCGGGCCAGCGCGGTGACCGCCAGCGGGTTGCCACCGGCCCGGTCCACCACCGCGTCCAGCACACCCTGGTCCAGGTGGCCGGCGCTGCGCCTAGCCAGGTCGAGCGCGGCCTGCCGGGTCAGCGGCGGCACCTCCACCCAGGTGTTCGCCGCGGCCCGCACGGCGTCCTGCACGTCGCCGGGCAGCCGGTGCGGGGTGCGCAGCGCCACCATCACCCGGCAGTGGGCGGCCAGCAGCGGCAGCGCGGCCAGGGTGGCCGGGTCCGCGTACTGGATGTCGTCGAGGACCAGCAGCCCGGCCCGCACCCGCGAGCGCACCGCCTCGGCCAGCAGGTGCACGTCGTGGGCGGGCAGCCGGGCCCGCACGGCCCGCGACAACGCCAGCGCGGGCACGGTCTGCAGCATCGCCAGCCCGCCGCCGCTGTGCACCGGGCCGGGCACGGCCGCCGCGAGCTCGCGCAGCGCCGTGCTGCGCCCGCAGCCGGGCGGGCCGGTCAGCACGACAAGACCGGGACGGTGCAGCATGGCGGCGGCCTGATGCAGCGCTTCCGCCACCTGGTCCCCTTCCCCCGAGATCACTTCGGTGTGCGTGGCACGAACACGGGATCCCCTGCTCGTGCGCTGTCCGTAGGCTGGACCCGCGGCGGGTGACCTTGAGGCCCGCCCCTTTTCACGATGGGGAGGGTCTCAGTGACACCGGCCGTGGTCAGCACATTCTCCCCGACAGTGTGCCCGGCTGACGAGTCATGGTGAGCGGCCCGCTGAGCGCCAGCGTAGCGACGCTCTGTGACGAAATGGCCGCGCGTGTCGGTTCGGAGGCCGGTGGCCAGCTCATTCAGATCCGTGACCGTCTCGGCGAGCCGTTACGCGTAGCGATCGCCGGGCGGTTGAAAGCCGGAAAGTCGACACTCGTCAACGCGTTGATCGGGCGCCGGGTGGCCCCGACCGCGGTCGGGGAGTGCACCCGGGTGGTCACCCGCTTCCGCTACGGGCCGGCCGACCGGGTCGATGTGGTGTGCCGCGACGGCGAACGCAGAAGCCTGCCGCTGGACGACGACGGGATGATCCCGCAGCGGCTCGGGGTGCCCGCGTCCCGGGTCGCGTACGTCGATGTCACCCTCACCAGTGAGAAACTGCGTGACCTGACCGTGGTCGACACGCCCGGCCTGGCCTCGACCGACGCGGTGGTCAGCGCCCGCGCCGAACAGGCCGTGGGCACCTCGACCGCCCCGTTCGACGCCGACATCGACGCCGACTCGGCCGGGGAGGTCGCCGCGGCCGAGGCCGTGGTCTACGTGTTCACCCAGGCCGTGCGGGCCGACGACGTACGGGCCCTGGAGGCTTTCCGTGACGCGTCGGCCCGGCTCGCGTCGACCCCGATCAACGCGCTCGGCGTGTTCGGCAAGGCCGACACGCTGGTGGGTGGGGCCGGTGACCCGTGGCCGGTGGCGGCTCCGCTGGCCGAGCAGCAGGCCGCGCTGCTGGCCCGGACGGTCTCCGACGTCGTACCGGTGGTGGGGTTGCTGGCCGAGACCGGCGAGTCGGGGCGGCTCACCGCGGCCGACCGTGACGCGTTGCAGCAGCTGGCCGGGCTGCCCGCCGCCCAGCTGCAGATCATGCTGGCCTCCGTCGACCTGTTCCGCAGCCGGCCCGCCCCCGTCGGCCCCGCCCACCGGGAGCGGCTGCTGCAACTGCTCGACCTGTACGGCATCGGCTTCGCCCTGGCCCAGCTGACCGCCGAGCCGGGCGTGTCGACCGGGGAGCTGGTGCGCCGGCTGGTCGCCGCGTCCGGGTTCCCGCGGCTGCAGCACACCCTGACGGAGACGTTCCGGTGGCGTTCCGACGCGATCAAGGCCGGGTGGGCGTTGTCGCGGCTCGAACGCCTCGCCGGGCACACCCGTGACGAACGGGACCGGGAGAAACTGCGCGACGGGGTGGAACGGCTGCTGCGCAACCCCGCCTATCACCGGTTGCGGCTGCTCGACGCCGCCCAGCGGGTCGCCACCGGCGCGGTGCCGCTGCCGGTGCAATGGGAGCAGGAACTGACCCGGCTGGCCACGTCCGAGGACCCGCGGTGGATTCTGCGGCTGCCCGACGCCGGCCTCGACGAACTGGCCACCGCCGCCGTCGCCGCGGCCAACCGGTGGCGTGTCTACGCGGTCGCCGGGGCCGGGCCCGCCCAGTCCCGCGTCGCGCAGGTCGCCCAGCGCGGATTCCACATCCTGGCCCAGCAGGTGCGGCCATGAGCGCAGATCTGACCCCGCTGCTCGACAAAACCGTCAAGGACACCCTCGCGTACGTGCGCACCCACGATCCCGACGCCGGGGCCGAACTGGCCGAGCTGCGCCGCCGCCGGCTCACCCGCCCCGAGGTGGTGGTGGTCGGCGAGACCAAACGCGGCAAGAGCTCACTGATCAACGCGCTGCTCGGGGTGCCCGGCCTGTCCCCCGTCGACGCCGCCGTCGCCACCGCCACCTACCTGCAGTTCGTGCCGGGTGAGCAGCTGGGCGCGCGGGCGTGGCTGCCCGGATCGGCCGACCCGATCGTCATCGGCGACCTGGCCGAGTGGGCCACCGGCGCCCAGCGGGCCCGCCGCATCGAGGTCACCCACCCGGCGCCGATGCTGCGCTACGTGAGTCTGCTCGACACCCCCGGCGTGGGCGGGCTCGACCCGGCGCACACCGCCGTCGCCCTGGCCGCCGTGGAACGGGCCACGGCGCTGCTGTTCGTCGCCGACGCGTCCGCGCCCCTGTCCCAGCCCGAACTCGACTTCCTGGTCGCCGCGAGCGTCCGGGTCGACGCGGTCGTCTTCGCCCTCACCAAGATCGACGGGTTTGCGGGGTGGCGGCGCATCCTCGACGACAACCAGGCCCTGCTGCGCGCGCACGCCCCCCGGTTCGCCGACGCGTCCTGGTTCGCGGTGTCGTCCACCCTGGCCGAACTGGCCGTGCAGGCCGGCCCCGACGACCAGGCCGCCCTGGTGGAGGCGTCGAAGATCGCCGAACTGCAGCACGCCCTGGTCGAACTGGCCGGCCGCGGGCATCAGCTGCAGCTGGCCAACGTGCTGCGGGCAGCCCGCGGCGACCTCACCCGCCTGGAGGCGGCAGCGGCCGATTCCGTACGGGCGGTCGAAGCCGACCCGGTACGCACCGCGCAGATCCGGGCCGAACGGGCCGCGCTGGCCGCCCGCAAACGCACCGAGTCACGGCAGTGGACGCTGCTGCTGTCCACCGAGACCCAGCGGGCCCGGGTGGAGACGGTGGGGCAGCTGCGCACCCGCATCGCCGCCGTGCAGCAGGACTTCAGCGAACGCATCGACAAAGGCCGCGGCGACACCCTGGCCACGATGCCCGAGCAACTCGACACCGAACTGCAAGCCGTCGCCGTGCACCTGTCCGAACAGCTCGAAACCACGTTCGCCGCCGTCGGGGAGAAAGTCCTGGCGTCGGTGTTCGACGAATCCGAACGCGCCGCGATGCTGAGCCGGCTCAACGCGAGCCTGCGCCACACCATGGACGCCGCCGCGCCCCGCGACGGCTCCGCCGACAACCTGCTGATCGCCCTGTCCGCCGGCGGCATCGCCTTCATGGCCGGCCGCGGCGCCATGCTCGGCGCGTCCGTGCTCGCCGTCGGCGGCGGTCTGCTGGTGCCGGTGGCCGGGATCGGGCTGGGCCTGGCCGCCGGCGGGTACGTGCTGTACCGGCGGCGGGTGCAGACCGACCGGCAGCAGGCCCGGATCTGGCTGCGCGACGTCCTCGGCGAGGCCCGGGCCGCGCTGGCCGACGAGATCGCCAACCGTTTCACCGATCTGCAGTACGCCCTGTCCGTCGCCGTCGACGACGCCGTCGAAAAACGGATCAAGGACCTGGACGCGCACATCGCCGAGATCGACGCGGCCGCCGCCGAGGACGCGGCCGGACGGTCCCGGCGGCGCGCCACCGCCCAGCAGGAACTCGACGCGGTCCGCGCGAAGCTACGCGCCGCCGATGCGGTTCTGGCCAAGGCCCGGGCGTTGACGCCCGTGCCGTACGACGAGGAGAACCGATGAGCGACCACCACGACTTCGGCGACCACCACGAAGAGCTCCCGATCTTCGACACGCCCGGTGGGCACGACACCCACGACGACTTCAGTCATCTGGTCGACCCCGTGTCCTACGAGGACCAGCACTTCGACACACCCGACTACGACGTGCCCGAGGTGCACCACCACGAGCCGGTGAACGCCGACGACGCGGTCCCCGACGAGCAGCCCGCGGCGCTCGACCTGCCCGCCGACGACCCGCTCGACGTGTTCCCCCCGGCGCTCGACGTCGGTGACCTGCCCGAACCCGTCGACGGCTTCCCCTGGATCGACACCGGCAGCCTCGGCGTCGTGCCCGCCCAGGCGCTGACCGGCACCCCCGAGCCCGTCCGGCCGGAGGAACTCGCCGAGTACGCCGGCGTCGACCTGCCCCCGGCCCAGGACCCGTGGGCCGCCCTGGCCGACGCCGAGGACCCGGCCACGAGCAGCCTGGCCCGCTGGTGGCAGGAAAACTGAGTACCCGGCCTCTCCCGTCGTGCCGGACCCAGATGGCATAGTTCCGTCTCGCCCCGCAACGAGACCTGGAGCCGACCACATGGCCGCACCCGGCACCGCCCTGCCTCCCGCCACCGCGCGCCGGGAGCGTACGGGCTGGTACTTCTACGACTGGGCCAACTCGGCCTTCTCCACCACGGTCCTGACCGTGTTCCTCGGCCCGTTCCTGACCACCACCGCCGAGATCGCCGCCGGCTGCCCCCTGGGCACCGACGACTGCACCGGCCGGGTCCACCCGTTCGGGCTCACCATCGCCGCGGGCTCCTTCTACCCGTACGTGGTCTCACTGTCGGTTCTGCTGACCGTGTTCGTCCTGCCCGTCATGGGGGCCGTCGCCGACCGCGCACCCCGCAAGAAGCCGCTGCTGGCCGGGGCCGCGTTCCTCGGCGCCGGCGCCACCGTCGCCATGGTGTTCGTGACCGGTGACCGTTACCTGCTGGGCGGGCTGCTGTTCCTGATCGCCAACATCGCGTTCGGCGCCGCCGTGGTCGTCTACAACTCGTTCCTGCCGCAACTGGCCGGCCCCGACGAACGCGACAAGGTCTCCAGCCGCGGCTGGGCGCTGGGCTACCTGGGCGGCGGGCTGCTGCTCGCAGCCAACCTGGTCGCCGTGGTGCTGCTGTCGGTCGACGGCGACGACCAGCGCACCATGGACATCGCCCGGTTCTGCATCGTGAGCGCCGGCCTGTGGTGGGCCGTGTTCACCCTCATCCCGCTGCGCTGGCTGCGCGAACACCCCGCCACCGGCGCCACCGGCAACACGCGCGGCAACGTGCTGACCGACGGGTTCAAACAGCTCGGGCACACCCTGCGCACCCTGCGGGCGTACCCGCTGACCCTGTTCTTCCTGCTGGCCTACCTGATCTACAACGACGGCATCCAGACCGTGATCGCCCTGGCCGCGCAGTTCGGCAGCGAGGAACTCGACCTCACCCAGTCCACCCTGATCGTCACCATCCTGATCGTGCAGTTCCTCGCGTTCGGCGGCGCCCTGGCGCTGGGGGCGCTGGCCACCCGCATCGGCGCCCGCAAAACGGTGCTGCTCAGCCTGGCCCTGTGGCTGGTCGTCATCGCCGCCGCCTACTGGCTGCCCGCCGGGAAGCCGCTGCCGTTCATGCTGCTCGGCGCGGGCATCGGCATCGTCCTGGGCGGCAGCCAAGCCCTCAGCCGCAGCCTGTTCTCCCAGCTCATCCCCGACGGCAAGGAAGGCGAATACTACGGCTTCTACGAGATCAGCGACAAAGGCACCAGCTGGCTCGGCCCGCTGCTGTTCGGCCTGATCTTCCAGCTCACCGACAGCTACCGGCTCGGCATCATCAGCCTGGTCGTGTTCTTCGTCGTCGGTGGCATCCTGCTCGCCCTCGTGCCGATCCGCCGCGCCATCACCGCCGCCGGCAACACACCCCCCACACTGATCTGATGAACATCAGCATCGACCCCGGCTCGGCGATCCCGCCCTACGAGCAGGTGCGGCTGCGCATCGCCGAACTGGCCGCGGACGGGCACCTGCCGGCCGGTCACAAACTTCCCCCCGTACGGGCCCTGGCCGCCGAACTGGGCCTGGCCGCCAACACGGTGGCCCGCGCCTACCGGGAACTCGAATCGGCCGGCCTCGTGCAGACCCGCGGCCGGCTCGGCACAGTCGTCACCGCCCGCGCGGCCGGCACCTCCGCCCAGGCCGTCCAGGCCGCCACCGCGTACGCGGACAAGGTCAAAGCGCTGGGGGTGCCGCCCGAAACGGCGCTGGCGCTGGTCCGGGCGGCCCTGCAACGTTAAAGCCCGTGCTTGTGGCCCAGCGCGGCGGGCGCCTCACCCGGCTGAGCGAACCACGGCGGGGAATCCGGGTCGGCCGTGGTCTCGATCCGCAGCTTCGTCAACTCGCCCACCTCGGGCAGCTCGTCCGGCGCGAACCAGCCCACCTCCAGCGACTCGTCACCGTCCGGGCGGGCCTCACCCCCGACAGCCCGGCACCGGAACCAGACCGCCAGATATTCACACCGGTCACCGTTCGGGTACTGCGCGCCGTGCATGGCCACCCCACCCAGCCGTTCGATCTCCGCGACCACCCCGGTCTCCTCGAAAATCTCCCGCAACGCCGCGTCGGCCGGTTGCTCCCCCGGATCGATCATGCCGGCGGGCAGCGACCACTGCCCGTTGTCGGACCGCTTCAGCAGCAGGATCCGCCCGTCGGCATCACGCACGACCCCGCTCGCCCCCGGCAGCAGCAACAGATCATGACCGACATGGGCGCGCAGCCCGGTGATGTAAGCAGAAATCGGCATGCACCCACGCTGCCACAGCCCCGCCCGCCGTGCCCCGCCGGGATAACCTGGGGCCGTGCCGCAGCAACCGAGAACCGTCGATGCCGCGACCGTGTTGCCGGAACCGGAGGAGGCGGGCACCCTCGACGCCCTCGCCGGACAGCTGCGGGCCCTGAAACGATGGGCCGGGGACCCCTCGTACGAGACCATCACCGCCCGGCTCAACCAGACCCGCCCGGCCACCGACCCCGCACGCAAGAACACCGTGGCCGACTGCTTCCGGCCCGGCCGGCGCCGCATCAACGCCGACCTGCTCGTCGCCGTCGTCGAAACCCTGCACCCGGACCCCGCATACGCCGCCCGGTGGCGGCAAACACTGCGCGTGATCGGTGGGCAAACCCAAGCCGCCTCGCAAGTCCGCGTCCAGAACACCCTGCCCGGCGACCTCGCCACCTTCACCGCCCGCACCACCGAACTGCAGCGCATCACCCACGCCGCCGGCACCGGCGGACCGGCCGTCGTCACGATCGAAGGCATGCCCGGCGTCGGCAAAACCCAGCTGGCCGTGCACGCCGCGCACCGCCTCACCGCCCAGCACCAGTTCGACACCACCCTGTACGTCGACCTGCGCGGATTCCACCCCGACCCGGCCCTGCCCCCAGCCAGCCCCGCCGCCACCCTCGACGGATTCCTGCGGCTGCTCGGCGTGCCCGGCCCCACCATCCCGTACGACCTCACAGCCCGCTCCGCTTTGCTGCGCCACCACCTCACCGACCACCGGGCCCTCGTGGTGCTGGACAACGCCGCCGACGCCGAACAAGTCCTGCCGCTGCTGCCGGACACCCCGGGCAGCGTCACCCTCATCACCAGCCGGCGCGGCCTGACCACCCTGCCCACCACCGAGCACATCGTGCTCGACGTGTTCGACCCCGGCGACGCGATCACCCTGCTCACCCGCACCGCCCCCAGCGGTGACCCGGCCGCCGCAGCCCGCATCGCCCAACGCTGCGGCTACCTGCCCCTGGCCCTGGAACTGGTCACCGGCCACATGCGCGCCCAGCCCGGCTGGACCCTGACCGACCACGCCGACCGGCTCGACGAACGGCACCGCCACCGCCGCCTCGACACCGGCGTCGAACTCGCCCTCGATCTGTCCTACCAGCACCTCCCAGCCGACCGGCAGCGGGCGCTGCGCCTGCTCGCCCTGCACCCCGGGCCCGACCTCGACCCGTACGCGGTGGCCGCCCTCACCGGCCACGACCTCACCGAGGCCGGCGACCTGCTGCTCCACCTGCACCGCGACCACCTGCTGCAACACCCCAGCCCCGGCCGCTACACCCTGCACGACCTGGTCCGCGCCCACGCCACCAGCCGCGCCGTCGACGAGGACCCACCACCGCAGCGCCGCGCCGCCCTGACCCGCCTGTTCGACCACTACCTGACCACCGCCGCCACGGCCATGGACACCCTGTTCCCGGCCGAAGCAGCCCGCCGCCCCCGCATCGCCGCCCCCGCCGTGACCAACCCCACGCTGCAGCAACCCGCAGCCGCCCACGCCTGGATCGACAACGAACTACCCGCGCTGCTGGCCGTCGCCGGTCACGCCACCGAACACGGCTGGCCCACCCACACCACCCACCTGTCGGCCACCCTGTACCGCTACCTCAGCGGCGGCTACCCCTACGCCGCGCTGACCCTGCACGACCTGGCCTGCCGAGCCGCCCAGCACACCGGCGACGTGGCCGCCCACGCCGACGCCCGCCTCGGCCTGGGCGTCGCCCACCTGCAACTCGGCCGCCCCGAACCCGCCGCCGACCACCTGCACCGCGCCGCCCAGCTGCACCAACAAGCCGGCAACCCCGCCGGCCAGGCCCGCGCCCTGGCCAACCTCGGCATCATCGACCAACGACAAGGCCGCTACGCCCAAGCCGCCGGCCACGTCCGGCACGCCTTCGAGCTCTACCACCGAGCCGCCGACGACATCGGTGAAGCCGCATCGCTGCTCACCCTGGGCTCCATCCACGAAAACCTCGACCAGAACGAAACCGCCGCCGAGTACCTGACGCAAGCCCACATCCTGTTCCAGCGGCTCGGCCACCCCGCCGGGCAAGCCGCCGCCCTCAACAGCCTCAGCCTCGTAGAAGGACGCATCGGCCGGTACGGACCCGCCGCCGACCACATCGAACAAGCCCTCGCCCTGTACCGCCGCCTCGGCAACCGCACCGGCGAAGCCTCCTGCCTGGACAGCCTGGGCACCCTGCACACCCGCCGCGGCCACCCCGACGCGGCCACCACCGCCCACCGCCAAGCCCTGGCCATCCTGGCCGACATCGGCGAACGCCACGGCGAAGCCGACTCCCACAACGGTCTCGGCGAAGCCGCCCACGCCGCCGGCCACCCGGCCGAGGCAGTCACCCACCACAGCACCGCCCTCACCACCGCCGGCACACTCGGCCAACGCGACCAGCAGGCCCGCGCCCACGCCGGACTCGGACACGCCCACCACGACCTCGGCGACACCGCCCGCGCCGAACACCACTTCACCGCAGCCGCCCAGCTGTACGCCGACCTGGGCCTGCCGAAAGCCGCCGAGATCCGCGCACACCTCGACAACCTCCACCCACCCGCCTGACCGGCCCGACCCACCACCCCGGCCGGCGCCACCCCACATCCGGCACAATCCCGGTGGTGAAACGCGCCGACAACTGGGCCGGCGGCTTCCACGAACTGACCCTGGAACTGGGGCCCTGCGACGACCGGGCCCTGCGAGCACTGTGGCCAGCCGCCGGGGTGCCGGGATCACACCGGCCGCCGCGAACCCGCCCTGAACGCGGCCCCCCTGCACGAACACGGCCACCTGCGCGGCACCCTGACCCTGCCCGCGGCGCCCGCGCCGTGTGCGGTTCCTTCCTCACCCGCTGGGCCGGCCAAGGCACCGACGAGCTCGAGCTCTACCTGCCGACGGGCTCGCCGGCCCGCACGGACAACCGGGTCGGCGGCTTCCCGTTCGGCCCCGGCGGCGGCCCGGCCTCACTGGCCTGGCGCGCCACACGGGACCGCCGGCGCCGTGCACACCGACGTGCCGCTGCAACGCGCACTCATCGGCTTCGAGCTCGACGACCAGTCCATCGCCGGAGGCTGGGCCGCCGTCCTCACCCCAGGCCCGCACGGCCTCACCTACCGCCCCGCCACCGCCTGACCCGGCCGGCACCCGGGCGATCAGGCGTTACGGGCGGCCTCCCGGCGGCCCCGCTTGCCCAACGGCACCTCCGCCATGTCCACGGCCTGCACCGTCACATTCTTGATCGGATAACCGTGCCCGGCCATCCACTCCTCCGCCTTGATCTGCGCCCGCACCGCCGCCTGCGGCACCTCGTCGGCCCCGCCCACCTCCTCGGCGAACCGGAACGTGAAGAACGGCCGCGCCGGCACGTCATAAGCCAGATAACCCTCGGGCGTGTACTGCGTATTCATGAAATCGTGCTCAGCCGACGCCGCCACCAGCGCAGCCACCTGCTCCGCGCTCAGCTTGCCGAAACTGCCCCGCACAGTCACCCGGACAGCCCGCCCCATGATCATCTACCCCTTCGCCGCGACGATGCCGACGGCCAGTATCAACCCCGCACCACCCCAACGAAACCCGTTTATCACGGCCAGCCCACCTCATCCAGAAACTCGTCGACCGCCACCACGACCCGCGCCAGCACCGCAATCGTGTCCGTCAACGGCCCCGGCACGAACATCGCATCATCAGCCGCCGGCACCTCCACCACATAAGGCGACAACCGCCGCGCCAAAGCCCGATCCCAGAACGTGTCAGCCGTGCCACCCACCAGCAGAAACGGTGCCGTCGCCCGCTCCAGCGCCGCCGGCACCCACGGCACCGTCAAAAACGGCGTCAACCACACCGCCGGCAAACTCCGCTCCGCCGCCAACCCCGCCGCGAACGACCCCAACGACTTCCCGATCAGCAAAGGCTGCCCCGGCAGAGCATCAAGCACCGGCCGCACCTGCGAACACACCCACGACTCCACCCGCGGCTCGAACAACTCCGCCGGAGGCGCACCCGTCCAATCGTGACGGTGCACCGTCGCACCCCGGAACGCCGGCACATCCCCCGCATACATCAACAAGCCCGCGGCACTGCCGAACCTGCTCCCCGGAACCACCACAGCATCGGCCATGCGCAGACGCTAACCGGGCGCGAACCGGAAAGCGATGCCCCGCGGATCGGCAACCTCCACCAACCCCGACACCTCGACGAACTCCCCCAGCCGGGCCAACGCCGCCCCCGCCGACCCCACCTCACTGAGCTGCACCGTGACACCCGAAAAAACCAGCCACGACTCCACCGAGAACTCGTCCGGCCCCAACCCGTCAAGATCACCCGACAGGGTGGCGGCCACCCGTACCCGAGCACCCCGCTGCTCCACCACCCGTACGGAAACCCGGTCGTAACGATGATGACCACGCCACCGCACCGAAGCCTCCACCGGCTCCGCGAACGACCCGCACACCACCTCGAGCCCCGCCACCGACCGCCAATCCGCCACCGCCCACGGCAACCAATCCAGATCGAGCACCACCGGCTCACCCTCGACCGGCGCCAACGGCACCACACACGTCCACGTCAACGCCGCCGGCAACCCCACCACCGGATTGTCGAACAGCAGCCCCGACCAGACACCGTCCCCACCCGCAACCAGAGCGCAGGCCTCCAGCCCACCCTTGTCGTCAGCCACGGCCGGGAGTTTGCCACAGCCCCCCGACACCCTCAGCGCACGGCCACCGTCACCACAGGACTGCTCGCCCCCAGCAGACTCCGCTCCCCCTCCACCTCCCGCACCATCTCCAACAACACCGCAGACCCCGCCAAGAACCCCGCCCGCGCCGGCCCGCTCATCCACAACGGACCCTCCACCGACACCAGCCGCCACCGGCAAACCCGCCTCGCCCACCTCACCGGCCGGAGGAGACGGCCGGTGAAAATACGCACTCGTGAACCACCGCGAACCCGCACCAGGACTCCCGTGCCGCCGTCCGCCACAGTCCGCTCCACCATCGGCCGGAACTCCGGATCCCGGACGTAACCCTTCACGAAACCGTCGAACAACGACGCGAACGGGCTGATAGTCGCGGCCACCACCAACCCACCCGGCCGCACCACCCGCGCGGCGACCCGATCGGCCCGCCGCTGCGAGTGATAGAGCGGACCCAGCAGCAACACTCCCGCGCATCCCCCTGCACAGCCTCGACCCCGTCGAGTGAACCCGCCACGACCGCGTGCTCGGCGACCGGATCCACCACAGGGGACCCGATAGCCCGCCGCGGCCAGCGGCTGCGCGGAGACCCGGTCGCCCCACCCACGTCCAGCACCACCGTGGGCGCCGGCGGCAAAGTCCGCACCAGCACATCCCACGTCCGCAGGAACTCCAGCCGCCCCGCCCCGGCCGCCGGCCCATCCCGCTCGCCGCCCCGCCGGTAGTAGTCGAGGATCTCCTTGTCCACCATGCGGCCGGCACCGGCACCGGCACCGGCACCGGGCAATCCTTTTCCCGTACGGGACCCGCCTGTCTCAGTTCTGGGTTCGGGGCGAGGGCGGCCCGAAGGGTCGCTCTTCCGTTATGTCGTTGATCTCTGCGTGTAAGGCATCCTAGGAAGATAGGAAGTTAGAGCTGACCGCGAGCTTGACCGTCGGCTGTGCGCATCGGTCGATGGGGGCAAGAGCGGGTGGAGCAGCCCGGCGCGGCGCCGGTGCGGGATGGACCCCGGTCGTGCGAACGGCCGGCCCGGCCGACCAAGGGGCCGGAAGGGACAGGGCCGGGGTGCCGGTCCGGCAGATGTGGCCGACGCATCAAGCCGAATCGCTTTGTGGAGCACCCGCTCCTGAGGCACGGTGAAGCGCATGAAGACCTTCACGGAGGCGACCGCCGTGGTCGCCGCGGACGGGGCCCTGGAGGCCGACCTCGACGCCGGGTGGGCGATCGGCGACAAGCTGCACGGCGGCTACCTGATGGCGATCCTCGGGCGCGCGGTCGCCACGACGGCCGAGCATCCGCACCTGGTCTCGATGACCACGACGTTCCTGCGCCCACCGGCCGCGGGCCGGGCCCGGGTGACCGTGGAGCTGCTGCGGGCCGGGCGCACCGCGGGCCAGTACCGGGCCCGGCTGGAGCAGGACGGGCAACCGTGCGCGGAGGCGCTCGTGACCCAGGGCCTGCTCGACCGGTCGCAGCCCTGGTGGGGCCGGGCCAAACCGCCCGCGCTGCCCGCCGAGGACGAATGTGTCCGGCTGCCCGCGCAGGCCCCCGGCTCGCCGTTCCCGGTGCCGCTGCTCGACCTCGTGGAGCACCGGCTCGACCCGGCCGTCCTCGGGTTCGCCGCGGGGCAGCCGTCGCCGGACGGGCAGACCGCCGGCTGGCTGCGGTTCGCCGACGGCGCCGACTGGGATCCGCTGAGCCTGCTGATCGCGACCGATCCCGCTCCCCCGATCTCGCTCACCCTGGGCCTGACGGGCTGGGCGCCGACGCTGAGCCTGACCGCGTACGTGCGGCGCCTGCCCGCCCCGGGCCCGCTGCGCTTCGCCATGCGCTCCAGCGAGATCACCTCGGGCCGGATGGACGAGATCGTCGAGGTGTGGGACGCGGCCGACACGCTCGTGGCCCAGGCGACCCAGTTGGCCGCCGTCCGTGTCTAAGGTGTGACTCTGTGATCACAGTTGCCCGGCCCGAGGACCGTCAGGCCGTCGTCGACACGCTGGTGACCGCGTTCGCGGGCGACCCCGCGCTGCGGTACGTGTTCCCCGACGACGACACCTACGCGCAGTACGCCGCCGTGTTCTTCGGGTTCTGCTTCGACAAGCGTGTCCACCAGCGTTCGATCTGGACGATCCACGACGGGGCGGCCACCGCGATCTGGGAACCGCCGGACACCGCGCACCCCGGCGGCGACCTGACCGGCGAGGTGCCCGACGACATGCTCAAACGGCTCCGCGCGTACGACGAGGCCGTGCAGGCCGCCCTGCCACCGGGCCCGTTCTGGTATCTGGGGGTGCTCGGCACTCATCCCGGCTTCACGGGGCGGCGCTGGGCGCAGGCGGTCATGCACGCCGGGCTCGACCGGGCCGAGGCCGACGGGCTGCCCGCCGTGCTCGAGACCAGCCAACCCGCCAACGTCGGTTTCTACCGCAGAGCGGGCTGGCGGGTCGTCACCGAACTGACCGACCCCCTCCCCATCTGGGTCATGCGGAGGTGAGCGCGGGCCTCGCCGTGCGTACGGGGGTCCGCACGGGGCCCGGAGATCGTTTAAGGTGTCCGGGCTGCACGTAAACGGGGGGAACGTTGAAGCGCTACGCACCGGCCTTGATCGCTGTGACCGTCCTGCTGGCCGGCTGCGCCCCGACGGTGGGCATCCGCGCCGCGGGCGGCGCCGGGGCCCCGCGGGCCGAGGGGTCCGCCTCCCCCGCTCCGCAGGCCTCGCCGGGCACCGCGGCGATCGACACGTTCAGGGCCGCCCTGCGCAAGACCCACGCCGCCACCTACAAGTTCAGTGTGAGCAGCGACCTGCCCGACAAGGCCCGCGTCACCGGCACCGGCACGTTCGACCGGGCCGGCAAGAAGCTGCAGACCAACCTGAAATACACCGGCGGTATCAACCCGCACACGACCCAGTCCGTCGTGATCGGCAACCACCTCTACCAGAAGCAGCCCGGCGACAGCCGCTGGGTGCACCTGAACATGGCCAAACTCAAGAAGTACAAATCCACCATGCAGGTCAGCCTGGCCGACCCGGTGGGGCTGGCCGCGTTCAGCGGCGCGATCAAGACCGTCCGGCAGACCGGCCCGAACAAGTGGGCAGGCACGTTCGACCCCAACCCGGCCGACACCGACGAGTTCCTGCCGCTCGGCGCACCCAGCATCGTCGTGTTCAGCATCCTCGGCCCGGACGCCGACTTCAGCGCTACCACCGACGCCAACGGCTGGGTCACGGTCATCAACGCCAAGGTCACCGCGGACGAGACGGTCAAGATGACCACCAAGTTCACCGGGCACGGCCAGTCCGCGGGAATCAAGAAGCCGTCCCGTACGGGCGAGGCCGCCGATTTCTACTACGACTGAGCACGTCGCCGGACTGCTGCCCGCCGGCGCGCCGCGGGTGGCGATCGACGGCGTGGACGGTGTCGGCAAGACCACCTTCGCCCGCGCCCTGGCCCGCACGCTGCGCGACCGCGGCCGCCCCGTCGTGCACATCTCGGCCGACGACTTCCTCAACCCGGCTTCCGTGCGCCACCGGCGCGGCCGCCGGTCACCCGAGGGGTTCTGGCTCGACAGCTACAACTATGGCGCGCTGCTGAGCGACGTGCTGCTGCCCCTGGGCCCCGGCGGCGACCGCCGCTTCCGCCGGGCCGCGCACGACCTGCGTACGGACCGAGCACTTGACCTGCCCCGGGAAACCGCCCCCGAGGACGCCGTCCTGATCGTCGACGGCCTGTTCCTGCACCGCGACGAGTTGCGCGGCTGCTGGGAGTTCACCGTCTTCCTGCACGCCCCGTTCGAGGTGACGGTGGCGCGGATGGCGGCCCGCGACGGCAGTCATCCCGACCCGGGACACCCCAGCCAGGCCCGTTACGTGGGCGGGCAGCGGCTCTACTTCGCCGCCTGTGACCCGATGAGCAGGGCGGACGTGGTCATCGACAACACGGGGCCGGAAACCTGTCCGGATCCGTGGGCCGGCTCCGTTCCTGTGGTGACCCGACCGAACGAGCAGTGGAGCGCAACATGCCGAGGTACCTCCTGATCGTCGACCACCGTCCCGGCGCCGTGCAGACCCCCATGGACGAGTGGCACCCCGACGACGTGCAGGCGCACATGAACTACTACGGGGCGCTGCGGCAGGAACTGCTCGACAGCGGCGAACTCGTCGACCAGCACGCGCTCACCGGGCCCGAGCACGCCAAGGAGGTCACCAGCGACGGCGGGCCTCCCGTGGTCACCGACGGGGTGTTCCCCGAGTCCAAGGAGTTCCTGGCCGGCTTCCAGCTCGTCGAGGTCGCCGACGAGCGGCGAGCCTTCGAGATCGCGGCCAGGATGTCGGCTGTGCCGGGGCCGGGCGGGGTGCCGCTGCAGCAGCCCATCGGGGTGCGCCGGGTGATGGACGCGGCCGACTTCGAGCGGATGCAGCCCGGGCTGTGACCGCGGAGGCCGCGCCCCACGACCTGCTGCGCACCCTCGCGCCGCAGGTCGTGGGCGTGCTCACGCATCGGTTCGGCGACTTCGCGGCGGCCGAGGACGCCGTGCAGGAGGCGCTGATCGCCGCGCACACCCACTGGACCGCGCACGGTGTGCCCGAGAAGCCGCGCGGCTGGCTGATCCAGACGGCCTCGCGCAAACTGCTCGACCAGCTGCGCGGCGACCGGGCCCGGCGCCGGCGCGAGACCGAGGCCTCGCTGCGCGAACGGGCCGGGCCCGCCTACGACCGCGACGACACCCTCGACGTGCTGCTGCTGTGCTGCCATCCGGCGCTGGACGACGCGGCCGCGGTCGCGCTGACCCTGCGCGCGGTGGGCGGTCTGACCACGGCCGAGATCGCCCGGGCGTTCCTGGTGCCCGAGGCGACCATGGGCCGCCGGATCAGCCGGGCCAAGCAGCGGATCCATGGGGTGCCGTTCGACTCGTCGTTCCGGCCGGCCGCCCTGCGCGTCCTGTACCTGATCTTCAACGAGGGCTACGCGAGCAGCGGCGACGCCGTGCACCGGGTCGAGCTGTCGGCCGAGGCGATCCGGCTCACCCGGATGGTGGCCGCCCGGCGGCCGGAAGACAGCGAGGTGGCCGGGCTGCTGGCCCTGATGCTGCTCACCGACGCGCGCCGGCCCGCCCGTACGGGGACCTCGGGTGAGCTGGTGCCGCTGACCGAGCAGGACCGCTCCCGCTGGGACGCCGGACTGATCCGGGAGGGCACCGCGATCCTGGACGCGGCGTTCCGGCGCGGGCAGGTCGGCGAGTACCAGCTGCAGGCGGCGATCGCGGCCCTGCACGACCGGGCCGCGTCGGTCGCGCAGACGGACTGGCCGCAGATCCAGGCCCTGTACGAGATTCTGGAACGCATCACCGGCAGCCGGTGGTCGCGTTGAACCGGGCCGTCGCGGTCGCCCTGGTGGACGGGCCCGCGGCCGGGCTGGCCCTGGTCGACGCCGTGCAGCAGCGGCTGCCCGGGCACCACCGGGTTCCGGCCACCCGCGCGCACCTGCTCGAACTCGCGGGCGACGACACCGCGGCGGCCGAGCAGTACAGACGGGCCGCCGCGGCAGCCACGAGCGAACCCGAGCAGCGCTACCTGACCCTGCGGGCGGCGCGGCTGCACGCCCGTACGGGGAACCGGTCTTGACCTTGACCGTGGGGCAACGCCCAGCGTGGGTCGTGCCGGTCGCGGTGACCGGCACGAGGAGGATGTCGCTGTGGGTCTGCTGACCATCGGGGCGTTCGCGCGGGCGACCGGGCTGACCGCCAAGGCGCTGCGCCTCTACGACGAGTCGGGGCTGCTCACACCGGCCGCCGTGGACGCCGAGTCGGGCTACCGGTATTACGCCGAGGCCCAGCTGGCGCACGCCCGGCTGATCGGGCGGCTGCGCGGGATCGGGATGCCGCTGACCGAGATCCGGTCGGTGTGCTCGCTGCCCGCGCCGCAAGCGGCCGAGGCTGTCGCCGCGTTCGGACAGCGGGTCCGCGCGGACACGGCGGCCCGGGCCCGGTTGACGTCCGACCTCGTTCAGCACCTGTCCGGAAAGGACACGAGCATGGACGACTTCCGTTTCGCGGCGGCCACCGACCCCGGCACCGTACGCGACAGCAACGAGGACCGGGCGTACGCCGACGCCGGCCTGGTCGCCGTGGCCGACGGCACCCGCGGCCCGTACGGCGGGGCGGCGGCCGACGCGGCCATCGACGCGCTGCGGGCCGTCTCGGACACGTCGCTCGGGGAGGTGACCGACGCGCTCGGGGCGGCCGACCGGGCGATCCGCGGCCTGTCCGGCGCGGTCACGACGCTGACCGCGCTGGTGCGCCACGGGACGCGGCTGGTGCTGGTGCACATCGGCGACACCCGCGCCTACCTGCTCCGCAACGGCGGCCTGACGCTGCTCACCCAGGATCACACGTGGGTGCAGGGGCAGGTCGACCAGGGCAAGCTGGATGCCGCGGCCGTGACCACCCACCCCGAGCGGGCCCTGCTCGTACGGGCCCTCGGGTGGGGTGACGGCGTGGAGGCCGACCTGGCTCTGCGCACGGTGCTGCCCGGCGACCGTTACCTGTTCTGCTCGGACGGACTGCACACCACCGTGCCCCGGGCCGCCCTGCGCGAAGCCCTCGAAGCCGAGCCGCGGGAAGCCGTCGACCGGTTGATCGCCGCGGCCCGCGACGCCGGGGCCGCCGACAACCTCGCGTGCGCGGCATACTTCAGTGCCGCTTAACTGTGGCCGAGCGGAATTAAATAGACCTTATCCGTACGGGGTGCCACCGTGACCGCCATGACTCTTGGTGGCCTGTACGTACCCTTGATCACCCCGTTTGCGTCCGACGGTTCGGTGGCGGTGGCGGCCCTGCACCAGCTCGCCCACGACGCGCTCGACGCGGGCGCGGCCGGGCTGGTCGCGCTGGGCACCACCGCTGAACCGTCCGCGCTGACCGGCACGGAACGGTCGACAGTGCTCGACCTGCTCACGAACGTCACCCGTGACCGGTCGGCCCAGCTGATCGTCGGCGGGCCGGCCGTTCCCGGCACGGCCACGGCGGCGCTCACCCTGGTGCCGCCGTTCTTACGGCCCGGTGAGGACGGTGTGGTGGCCCACCTGACGGCGGTGGCCGCCCGCAGCCCCGTGCCGCTGGTGGTCTACCACGTTCCGTACCGCACGGCGCAGCCGCTGTCCGTGACCGCGCTGCACCGGATCGCCGCGATCGACGGGGTGGCCGGGATCAAACTGGCCACGGGCGGCATCGACGCCGACGTGATCGCCCTGATGGCCGACCCGCCGCCCGGCTTCACCGTCCTGGGCGGCGACGACGTCGTGATCTCACCGCTGCTCGCGCTGGGCGCCCACGGCGCGATCCTGGCCTCCGCCCACGTGGCCACGGGGTCGTACGCCGGCCTGGTGACCTCGTGGGAGCCCGCCCTCGGTCACCGCTTGGCCCGGCTGTCGGCGGCCCTGTTCGCCGAACCCAACCCGACCGTGATCAAGGCAGTGCTGCACGCCCAGGGCCGCATCCCGACGCCGGACGTGCGCCTGCCCCTGCTGCCGGCTGGGACGCCATCCCTGGCCGCGGCACTGGAAGCGGTGCCCGCCTGACGAGCGGCCGGCGCTACTTGCGGACGCGGTACCAGATCGCCGGCGACGGGCCGGTGGCCGACGAGATCTCCTCCAGTTCCGCGAACGTGCCGCCCGCCTTACGGAACAGGGGTGTGCCGTCCCCCAGCAGCACCGGGGCCACGAACACCAGGATCTCGTCGAGCAGCCCGGCTTGCAGGCATTGGGCGGCCACATCGGCGCCGAGCACGTTCGTGTAGCGGTCACCCGCGGCGGCCAGGGCGGCGTCCACGCCGGTGCGCAGGTCGGTCACGAACGTGACGCCGGGCACCGGGCGGGCCGGCGGATTGTGGGTGAGCACGAACTGCGGTCCCGACCACAGGCCGCCGAAGGCGCCTTCGGCGTCGGTGCCGGCATTGGGGTCGTCGCCGCCGTAGGTGTGCGCGCCGACCAGCAGGGAACCGATCTGCTTCCAGAGGCCGTCGGCCACTTCGTGGGGGCCGGTGTCGGGCAGCCGGGCCATCCAGTGCATGTCACCGCCGGGGCCGGCGATGAAGCCGTCGAGGGACATCGTCGCGGAGTACAGAAGTTTCGCCATGGTCATAGAGACGGTAGCGGCACCGGAACCTCATCGGTACCAGTCCGCGGGCAGTCCGAACACCGCGAACAGGCGCGTACGCGGTTTCGCCGGGCACGCGGCCGTAGGTGCGCCGCGGCTGCAGCCACGTCACCTCGGCCGGGACCGCCCGCGTCTCGTGGTAGGTCACGGGTGGCCCGACGTGGTGCGGCAGGACCCGGCGGACACGTGACGCTCACTCCCGCCACGCCAGGGTGAGCGTCAGATTCTCCTGCCACTTCTTGCGGGCGGCGGCCGGGCCGTTGCGGAACCGCTCGACCATGGCTTCGCACTTGGCCGCGGCCGCCTGCCGGCGCCGCGCCCACGACGGCCGCACGCCGTACCCCGTGAACAGGTCGTCCAAGGCGTCCACCTGCCGCGGGTGGTGCCGCCGCACGATCCACTCGCACCAGGCGAGGTCCTCGATCCGGTCCCCCGGGTGCGCGAACTCCCAGTCCAGCAGCGCCGTCACCCGGAACGTGTCCTGATCGAACAGCATGTTGTTGGGCCCGTAATCACCGTGCACCACCACCCAGCCCGTGCCGGCCGCCGTGTCGGGGAAGACCGCGCTCACATCCACCTGCTGCAGCCGGCGCAGCAACGCGCCGCAGCTGCGCAGCACCGGGCCGGCCAGCCCTTCGTCGATCAGGTCCTGCCCGTGCAGGCCACCCAGCTGCTCCAGCCGCAACGCCCCGTCCGGCGCGCCCAGCACCCGCGGCACCGGGAACCCCGGCGGCAGTTTCTCCAGCGCGGCCAGCTCGGTGCCGCGCCGCAGCGCCTCGTCGATGCCGCCCTGATACCGCTTCACGACCACGGCCCCGTCCCCGCGGGTGTCGTTCGTGTAGCCGTGCCGCAGTGGCCGCATCCCGCCCTCCCCTCAAACCGCCGCCGGGCCCCGCCGGATCCGCTCCTCGGCGAAACCGGCACCGCCGCGCCAATAACCCAGCGCCTCGATCCACCAGGTCAGACCCCGTTCCCCGTACGGGCGGGTCAGCTCGACGGCCGTCGCCGGCTCGGTTGCCCCCTCCAGCACCAGATCGAACCCCTCCCCGGCACCTTCGGCCCGCACGAAATCGACTACTTGCGCGAACTCCTCGACCGGCACGTTCCGTTCCCGCTGGTTCCGGAAGATCGGCATCGCGCCCTCATGACGCGCCGCCCGGCGCAACCCCGCCTGATTGGGCCACATCCCACCGCCCCAGATCGGGATCCGCGGTGTCCCCCACTGCTCCCACAGCTCGTGCATGCGCCGGATACGGTCCTCCAGCGCCGTCAGCCGGCCGCGGAGGCTCGCGTCCAGCCCGAAGTCGGTGAACTCCCGGTCGACCGACCCGATGATCGGCACCAGGGTGAGCCGCCCACCCGACAACGCGTCGAGGGCGGCGCTCTCCTGCGCCACGTCCTGCGCCTGCCGCCGGGGCAGCACCACGGTCAGGATGATCCGCACCCGCTCGGTCGCCGCCGCGATGGCCGACGCCGCCACCACGGAGTTCGTCACCGGCCAGGTCGCGTCGTGGTAGAGCAGGTGATCCCAGAGGTGCACCCCGTCCCAGCCGCTGCGCTCCGCGCTGACACCCAGCTCGACCAGCTTGCGGACGTCGCCGAACTCACCCACGGTCGGCAGCCCCGCCGCGTACTTGACCGTCATGGCCGCACTCTACCGACAAGATCGACGCCCATGAGGCCGCCGCCCCCGTCCCAGCCCGCCCGGCGCGGCGCCCGTCCTGGACCTCAGCCGGCTCCCGCCGCTCGGACCACGCCGACCGTGCTCGGGGAGCCGGTCAGTCGGTGTGGCCGCCTGCGGCCGGGCGCCAGCCGCGGCGGCGGCCCTGCCGGACGACGGCCGCGACCACACCGAGCAGCAGCACCAGGCCGATGCCGACGCCCGCGAAGATCAGCGCCTGGTCGCGTGAGCGGTCCCGCCGGGCCTCCAGCGCCGCCGCGGCCGGGTCGTTGAGGTCGACCACCTCGGGCGGCGGAGCCGGACCGGCCGCCGGGGCCAGGTTCGCCGTCAGCGCCCGATACGGGTTGAGCGCCCCGAAGCCGTAGTCGGGACTGCGGGGCCCGCCACCCGGGGCCGGGTCGGCCGTGGCGGTCAGCCGGCGCTCGACGCCCAGCGGGCTGATGGTGGGGAAGCGCTGTTTGATGAGGGCGGCCGTGGCCGCCACGAACGGCGCCGAGAAACTGGTGCCCTGCACCGAGTCGTGCCCGCCGACCAGGCCGGCCGCGGTCACGGGGGCACCCATCGCCACGATGTCGACGTAGTCGCCGCGCTGCGAGAACGGCGCGCGCACCCCTTCAGGGGTGATCGCCCCGACCCCGATCACCCCGTCGTACTGCGCCGGGAACGGGGTGGGGTTGCCGCTCTGGGCCTTGTTGCCCGCGGCGGCGACCACCACGACACCGCGGGCCACGGCGCGCGCCACCGCCCGCCGTACGGCGTCGTTGTCGTCGGTCATCACGAGCGAGAGGTTGATCACGTCGGCGCGGCCCTGGCCGGCCGCCCAGTCGATCGCCTCGGCGAACTGGGCCGGGGTGCCGCGATCGCCCACCGCCTTGCCGTCGATCTCCTGCTGCTCACTGATCCGCACCGGCACGATGACCGCCTCGGGGGCCAGGCCCTGAAAGCCCGTGCCGTCGGCCGGGACGGCCCCGATGATGCTGGCCACCGCCGTGCCGTGCCCGTTGCAGTCCTGCCGGCCGGAGCGTTCCCCGTGCAGGAAGTCGGCGCCCTGGCTGACGTGTCCGCGCAGCTGGGGGTGGGTGGCGTCGACCCCGGAGTCGATCACGGCGACGCGGATGCCGGCGCCGGTGGCGAACGGCGCGAGCCGCTTCGGGTCGTACATCCGGTCCTCGAGCGGCACCCCGGAGACGACCGGTTTGGCCTGGGCGACACTCTGGCAGACCACCTTGGCCCGGGCGGGCGCGGGCACCGTCAGCACCGCGGCCGCCACCGCGGCCACCGCCACCAGCCGACGCCCTGTCATCACGACCCCCGTATCGACGATTCGGGTGGATGGTATCGGCCGGGTGCGACAACTCCGGTTGTGCGTCCAGGGACCACACAGCTAGGTTGTGGGAACCATCTGCGGCGTCGTGAGGGAAACCGGTGAGATTCCGGTGCGGTCGCGCCACTGTGAACGGGCCTCGGTGCCCGTGAGTCAGGACGCTCACGCGTCGCAGCCTGTCGGACGGGACGCGTCATCCCGCAAGGAGGTTCCGCACCATGCCCAAGGCCACCACCGCCGGTTCCCTGAGCACGCCCGCCGTTTCGGCGCGGCTGCTCTGGACGGCCCTCGCCGTCGTCGCGCTCATGCTGCTCGTCACCTACCTGGTCGCCTTCGACCAGGGCGCCGTCTCGCGCAGCGGCATGTATCTGCACGAGCTGATGCACGACGGCCGCCACCTGCTCGGCGTTCCGTGCCACTGAGCACGGGTCCCTCCGCGCCGACGTACGGCGCTCTGCTGCTGCGGGGCCTGCTCGCAGGTCTCGTCGCCGGTCTGCTGGCAGGCCTGTTCGCGTTCACCTTCGGCGAGCCCAAGGTGGACGCGGCGATCGCCGTCGAAGAGGCAGCCTCGCAGGCGGCACTGCCCGCGGAGTCGTCGGCGGCGCAGGAGGAGCCCCTGGTCTCGCGCGACGGCCAGAAGGGCGGCCTGTTCCTGGCCACCGGCCTCTACGGCATCGCCCTGGGCGGCATTTTCGCCACCGGATACACCTTGCTGCGCCGTCGCTTGCGCACGCCGAGCGATGTGCGGGCCGCGTGGAGCCTGGCCGGCGCCGCGCTGCTGGGCATCGTCGGAATCCCGTACGTGAAATATCCGCCCAACCCACCCGCCGTGGGCGACCCCGGCACGATCAACCAGCGCACGATCAGCTACCTCGCGATCGTCGTGATCGGCCTGGTCGCCGTGTGGGCGGCGGTCGTGGCCCAGCGCACCCAGCCCACCGAGTGGCGCCGGGGTGCGGCCGCGGTGCTCGGGTTCGTGGTGGTCGTCGTGATCGGCTACGCCCTGCTGCCGAACATCAACGAGGTCCCGTCCACGTTCCCACCGGATCTGCTGTGGTCGTTCCGGCTGACTTCGCTGGGCACACAGGTGGTGCTCTGGACCGTGCTCGGCCTGGCCTTCGGCGCCCTGGTCGCCCGCACGCCGGCACCCCGGCCGGAAACCGTGGCCGCCGCCTGACCGATCGCTGCGCCGGCGCCGTTCACAGGACGGTGTCGGCCCAGCGGGCCACGACACGCAACACCGGGGCCCGGCCGGCCAGCATGTCCTCCAGACCGCGCTGGTCGTAGCCGGCCCTCCGGCTCGACCCCTGCGCCGCCGCCGTCACCATCCGCGGGGCCAGCCAGAAGTACTTGGCCGCGCCGCAGGTCATGACGGCCCGGCGGACGGTGTCGTCGTCGACCGCACCGTCCAGGCCACGGCGATACTGCTCAGCCACCTCCGCGAGCACGTCGTCCAGCAGCCCGATCGGGATCAGCCCGTCGAAGAACGTGTCCAGCGCCAGGTTGGCCGGATCCTCACCGACAGCCCCCGGCCCGCAGTACGCCCAGTCGAGCAGCACCGGTCCGTTCGCCGCGAACACCAGGTTCATCGGCCAGACGTCGTGGTGGCACAGCGTACGGGGAAGGGTGTCGGCAGCCGCGAGAATCTCCGCCCGCCGCTCCCACAACCGGCGCAAGCTGTCGCGCAGCGCCGGCTCCCACACCGCCGCCACCACCGGATGCTCCCAGTCCAGGTCGGTGTGGAACGCGTTGGCCATCGTGTAGTCCCGCAGCCAGTCACGGGCCAGCCACGGCTCGGCCGGCGGCCGCCCCAGCCACTGCGCCTGCGCGCCACCCAGCCGGAACGCCACCTCACCGAGGTCGGCCACACCCGCCGTCGTGCCGGCCGCACCGGCCACGTCCTCCAGCCACATCGCCACCGACCCGTCGGCCCGCTCGACCTGCTCGTACGACACGGGCCCGGGCAGGCCGGGCAGACCCGTGGCGACAAGCCCCGACGCATACGCCTCGGGCTCGCGCCGCCAATAGTTGAAGTGACCCGGATCGGCACTGGCCGCCAGATGCGCGGCGGCGCCCTCCCGCCTCGGCGTCGCCACCTTCAGGATCGCCGAGCCGCCGTCACGATGGACCCGCCAGACACCTCCCGTCACCTCGTTCGCCGTGCTGTGGACAAGTTCTTCAGCTGTCCACTCGGGACGGAGCAGGTTTTCCACAGCCCGACGATATCGGCCGGGAACTGTCGGTGCGGACCGCTACCTTCTCGCGCATGACCGCATTCCGGCCCGGCCTCGAACTGTCCCGCCTCTTCTACACCGAGGCCGTCCGCCCCCTGCTCGGCGACCTCCCGCACGCGGCCGCGCGCCTCGGCCCCGGCTCCGACGTGCTCGGCCTCGACACGCCCCGATCCACCGACCACGACTGGGGTCCACGCCTCGAGCTCTTCGCCGACACCGACATCGGCCCGCTGCACACCATGCTCAGCGAACGGCTGCCCAAACGGTTCCGCGGCTGGCCGACCCACTTCGAGCCGCCCGGCGCCCGGGTGCGCTCGATGGCCGACACCGACGGGCCGGTCGACCACTACATCACCATCAGCCCGTTCCCCGGCTGGTGCCGCCGCATGCTCGGCTTCGACCCGGCCGGCGGCCTCACGACGACGGACTGGCTGTGCACCCCATGGCAACGCCTGGCCGAGCTCACCGGCGGCGCCGTCTTCCACGACCCCGATCAAACCCTTTCCCGCGTACGCGAAAGCCTGCGCTGGTATCCCGCCGACGTCTGGCGTTACGTGCTGGCCAGTCAGTGGCAGCGCATAGCCGAGGAGGAGTCGTTCCCGCCGCGCGCCGCCGAAGCCGGCGACGAACACGGCGCCCAGGTGCTCACGGCCCGCCTCGTCCGTGAGACCGCCCGCCTGCAGCTGCTGCTGACCCGCCACTGGCCGCTCTACCCGAAGTGGCTGCTCGCCGCCCTGCCCGCCGGCCCGGCCACCTGGCACCTGACCAGCGCCCTGCGCGCCGGCACCGCTCACGACCGATCCGACGCACTGTGCACGACGCTCGAGATCCTGGCCGAGACCCAGAACGAGCTCGGCCTGGCCGCCGAACTACCCCCGAACCGCCGCGAGTTCTTCGACCGCGGCTACCCGGTGATCGGCGCCGCCCGCTTCGCCGAAGCCCTCCGCACCGCCATCACCGACCCCGGCCTGCGCGCCCGCCCCCTCACCGGCTCCATCGACCAGCTCACCGACAGCGTCCCCCTCCTGGGCAACCCTGCGATGTGCCGCGCAGTGACAGCCGCCGCCGGCCAGTCCCCCTGAGCTCCGTCTCGTTGACCAAGGCCGTCGGGTACGGCGCGGAGCCAGTCGAGCATCCGACGAGGTCGAGGTGGCTGGGAAATGGACGCCGAGCTTGTCGTAGCGGGTGGCCAGGCCGCGCCAGTGCTTGCGCCGGGTCGAAGCCACGTCCGACCCCGCTACGCCGCTTGTAAACGGTCAGGTGAACGCGGGTGCCCGGCCGCCGTGACGGCCTTGGGCAGTCGGTGAGCGATCTGATCGCGGGGCTGCGGGATCGCGGTGGTGATGTGTTCGTCCCGCGACGGCTCCCGGGAACCCAGACCCACGCCTCCACCCCCACGCCCCACGCCCCACGCCCCACGCCCCACGCCCCACGCCCCACGCCCCACGCCCCACGCCCCACGCCCCACGCCCCACGCCCCACGCCCCACGCCCCACGCCCCACGCCCCACGCCCCACGCCGACCATGATCCCGCTCTGGACAACTTTTCTTTTCGGTGGGAGGGTGTGCCCATGGAGGAAGTCGCCGTCATCGAAGACCCCGCCGCGGCCGAGATCTTACTCGACCCGATCCGCAGCCGCCTGCTCGCCGAGCTGGCCCGCCCCGGCTCGGCCACCATGCTCGCCGGCAAGGTCGGCCTGCCCCGGCAGAAGGTCAACTACCACCTGCGCGCCCTCGAGCAGCACGGCCTGGTCGAGCTGGTCGAGGAACGCCGCAAGGGCAACGTCACCGAGCGGATGATGCAGGCCACCGCCGCGTCGTACGTCATCTCACCCAACGCCATGGCCGCGGTGGCCCCCGACCCCGACCGCGCCCCCGACCGGCTCTCCGCCCGCTGGCTGCTCGCCCTGGCCGCCCGCCTCGTGCGCGAGGTCGGATCCCTGATCACCGGCGGCGCCCGCGCCCAGCAGCGGGTCGCCACGTTCGCCCTCGACGGCGAGATCCGCTTCGCCTCCCCCGCCGACCGCGCCGCCTTCGCCGAGGACCTCACCGCCGCGGTCAGCGACCTGGTCGCCCGCTACCACAGCGAAACGGGCCGCAAACACCGCCTGGTCGTAGCGGTCCACCCCGCCCTCGACTCCGCCGCTTCCCCCACCGAAGGGCACTGAGCATGGGCAAGGACTACGAAGTGGGCATCGAGGCCACCGTCCCGGCCGGCCCCGACCAGGTCTGGGACGCCATCACCACCGGCGCCGGCGTCTCCTCCTGGTACATCGGCCGCACCGACGTCACCGGCTCCACCGTGCGCACGGCCTTCGGCGGGACCCCGTTCCCCGAGTCCACGGTCACCGCCGACGACCACCCCGGCCACTTCGCCCACCGCACCGAGACCGCCTCCGACGGCCGCTTCCAAGCCTTCGAGTTCCTGATCGAGGGCCGCGACCGCTCAGCCACCGTGCTGCGCGCCACCACCAGCGGTTTCCTGCCCGGCGACGACTGGGCCGACGAGTTCGAGGCGATGGGCCACGGCCTCGCGCTGTTCCACGCCACGCTGATCGCCTGCCTGACCCACTTCACCGGCCGCACCGGCGCCCCGGTCACCGCCTTCGGCCCGCCGATCACCGACTGGCCCGCCGCGTGGGACACCCTGCACGACGCACTCGGCCTCGGCTCCTCCCCGGCACCGGGCGACACCACCCGCGACGGCGGCGTGGTCTTCCACGTCAACCCCCACACCCTCGGATTGCGTACGCCCGAAGGTCTGTTCCGCTACATCCGAGGCTTCCACGGCACCATGGTCGCCGCCCACGTCATCTTCCCGCCCGCCGACGCCGACCCCGGCCGCTGGGAAACCTTCCTGCACTCACTGCACGCCCGCTGAGGAGCCCTTCGATGCCCACCGTGACCTCCGCCGACGGCACCACCATCGCCTACGAGACCACCGGCCGCGGCCCGGCCCTCGTCCTGGTCGACGGCAGCCTGTGCCACCGCGGGTTCGGCCCCGCCCGCGACCTCGCCGGCCACCTGTCCGACACGTTCACCGTCCACCTGTACGACCGGCGTCACCGCGGCGAGAGCGGCAACACCCCGCCGTGGTCGGCCGACCGCGAGATCGACGACCTGGCCGCCCTGCTCGAGGCCGCCGGCGGCGAAGCCCTCCTGTTCGGCGCCTCCTCGGGCGCGGTGCTGGCGGCCGACGCCGCCAACCGCCTGCCCGGCTTCACCCGCCTCGCCCTCTACGAGCCGCCGTTCATCGTCGACCACACCCGCGACCCGCGCCCGGCCACGTTCACCAGCGACATCGAAGCCATGCTGGCCCGCGGCGACGAGTCCGCCGCCCTCAAGACCTTCTTCCGCGACGTCGGCGTGCCCGCCCCCGTCGTAGCGATCATGAAGCTCACGCCCCACTGGGGAAAACTCAAGGGCCTGACCCACACCCTCCCGTACGACCTGCACATCCTCGGCAACACCAGCCGCGGCGTGCCCCTCGACGCCACGAGATGGTCCTCGGTCACCGCGCCCGCCCTGGTCATGGACGGCGGCAAAAGCCCGCAATACATGCGCAACGCCGCCCGCGCCCTCAGCGAGGCCCTGCCCAAGGGCGAATACCGCACGATCCCCGGCCAGACCCACATCATCAAGGCCGCCGCCCTGGCCCCCGCGATCAAGTCCTACCTGGCCGGCTGACCGAGTCCCACGCCGCGGGAAACCGCCGCACCCCCCGGTCAGGCCCAAACCTAAGCTACGCCCATGACGACACCAGCCACGCTGTGGTCCTTTATCCTGGTCGTGGGTCTGCTCACCCTGACCCCCGGCCTGGACACCGCCCTGATCCTGCGCACCGCCACGATCCAGTCAGCCCGCAGCGCCTGGGGCGTGGTCCTCGGCATCCAGACCGGCACCCTGATCTGGGGCATCCTCGCCTCAGCCGGCATCACCGCCCTGCTCACCGCCTCCCACATCGCCTACGAGGCGGTCCGCTGGACAGGCGTCGCTTATCTGCTCTGGATCGGCGCCCGCATGGTCCGGTCCACGTGGCGCCACCCCACCGAACCCCCGGCCACCCTCGCCCCGACCACCGGCGGCCCGGCCGCCCCCGTCGCGATCGACGGTCCGGCCGCGACGGCCGAAGGTCCGGCTACCGGCGCCCGCACCGGCTTCCTGCCGGCGTGGCGGCGCGGACTGCTGACCAATTTGCTCAACCCCAAGATGGGCGCCTTCTACGTGGCCTTGCTCCCCCAGTTCATCCCCGCCGGCGCAACTCCCCTCCTGTACGGAACCCTCTTCGCCGCCATCCACGTCGTGCTCGGCCTCGCCTGGTCCGCCGTGCTGGTCAGCACGGCCCGCCGCATGCGCGCCCTGCTGCGCCGCCCCCGAGCCCGCCGCCTGCTCGACCGCATCACCGGCCTGGTCATCGTCGGCTTCGGAGTACGCCTGGCCACAGAATCCCGCTGAACCCGCACGCAGCCACCCTCGCCGATCCCAGGGCTTCGAGGGCGAGGCCGCATCCGATCTCCGGTCTTCGGGGGCGACGCCGCATCCGGTTCCCGGCCCTCAACAGCGACGCCACATCCGCTTTTCCAATGTGGGGCCGTTGATTCCTTTTGTTTTGACCTTTCCTCGTCCCGGGAGCTGCCGCACCGCCGCTAAGGCATCCTAGGATTCTAGGTTGGTTGGATAGCGGCGCAGGCCGGCGGAGGGAACCAGCAGCATGGGCCTGCCGACCACGCCCTGCGATGGGCAGGCGGGAGCCACCGAGCAGCAAACGGGGCAACAGTCCGATCGACACGACGGGCGTGGTTCGGCGGAGAGCGGCGCTCAGCCTGAGCTCTCATGGAACGCAGCGAATTACGCTGCGATGGCCGGGGCACAGGGGGACTCGGGCGCTGGGGAAGGGAATCCCAGGACGCACTGACGCGCTCCGCAACGGCCGGAACAGGGCGGCCCGCGCGGGGTGGCGCTGGGGAAGGGGACCCCAGGACGCACTGACGCGCTCCGCAACGGCCGGAACAGGCGGGCCGCGCGGGGTGGCGCTGGAGAAGCGACGGCATACGGTGCGGGCTGCAGGTGGCGGGTATGCGGCGATGTCCCGAAACGGCTCGGACGGAGGGGTCGCCTCAGCCGGCGCGGCGGGGCTGGCGCCGAACGGCTCGGCGGAAGCGGCGGCATGGAAGGGATCGTGTCGTGGCGGGGAAAACCGTGGGTGCGCGCCTAGGGTTCGTTGCGATGAGCGAGAACGACGTCACCACCGAGACCAGGCCCTGTGCGCACTGTGGACGACCGGTTCCGCAGCGGAACTCTGCGGGGCGGCCCTTTCGGTACTGCCGGGACAACGACGGGGAATGTCAGCGCGCCTCGCGGAATGTGCGGATGCGGCATCGGTCGTCGCCGGGGCTGGCGGGGCAGGTGGCCCGTACGTGGGAGGTGGTGGACCGGCTCGATCAGCTGGTCGGGTCGCTGACCGAGGCCTTGCACTCCGAGTTGTCGCCGACCGGGGTGGAGCGGCAGGTGGCCGAGATCCGGGCGGAGACGTCGGGGCGGATCGCGGCGGCGCACACCGAACGTGATGATGCCCGTCGTGACGCGGAGCGGTCGGCGGCGGAGGCGGCTACGGCCCAGCAGCTGGCTGACGCGGCCGACGCGGAGCGGGAGGAGGCCCTGCACCGGGCCGAGGAGGCCGAGCGGGCCGCCCAGCAGGCCGCCGCGCGGGCGGAGGAGGCGCAGGCCGTACGGGATGAGGCGCAGCGCGCGGCGACCGCTGCGGCGGCCCTCAAGGAGCGGGCCGAGGCCGACCGGGACACCGCCCGCGACGAGCTCGCGACGGCGCGGGCGGAAATCCTCGACGTACGGCGGGATCGGGAATCGACGGAACGTGAGCTGGCGTCGGCGCTGCGGGACGCGGAGGCGGTGGCGGCCCGCAACGAGGAGCTGCGCAGCGAACGGGACGCGGCCCGCGAACAAGCCCAGCAGAGCCGCGACGAGGCCCGCAGGAGCCTGGAGGAGGCCCGCAGCAAGCAGGCTGAGCTGGCCGAACAGCGTGACGCGGCCCGGACCGAGGCGGACCGGGCCACCCGCGACCTGGCGGCGGCGGTGTCCGAACGCGACGGCCTGCTGCGTACGCGGGAAGAGCTGGAACGCGCCCACCGTGACCGGGCCGACCTGGAACGCCGGCTGGCCGCCGCGCAGGCGGAGGCCGAGGCCGCCCAGACCCGCGCCGCGCAACTGTCGTCGCAGGTCAGTGACCTCGCCTCGGCCCTGGCCAGCCTGGGCACGACCCGGCCGGCGCCCGCCCCGAGAAGCGAGCAGGCGCCGGAGCCGAGGACCACGGATTCACCCTGACGGGCGACCGTCCACATCACCCTTCGGTGGGATTCCCCGGCGTCCGCGCGCCGGTACATTGCTCGGCAGCAGCCCGGCCGCGGATCCGAGGAGGAACGGGTGCGTCTCACCTTGCTGGCAGCGCTGGTCGCCGGGCTGGCCGCCGGCTGCACGCCGGCCCGGCCGCCCGCGCCCGCGGTCACCGCTCCCCCGCCGCTCGCGGCCGCCGCGGCCACCTTCCCGCTCGACGGTTACCTGTTGCAGCCGGCCGCGGCCAACGATCTGGACGTCGTGCTCGACCGCCTCACCGTCGCCTGCATGCGTCGCGCCGGCCAGCCGTGGCAGGGTGACGGCCGCAACGAGTTCGACCTGCTGGGCGACCGCGCCAACCGGTTCGGCCTGGCCGACGAGGGCCTGGCCGCGAGCTTCGGCTACCACGGGGACGCCGCCCCGCCGCCCCCGCCGAGCCCGCAGGTGCGGCGCCATCTGAACGGATGCGCCAGCGAGGCGGCGAAAACGCTGGGCTGGGTGCCGGCCGAGTTCGCCTGGCTCCGGCAGCTCTACGACCGCACTCTCGAACAGGCGTTCGCCGATCCTCGCGCGAGCGAGGTGACGGCCCGCTGGAGCTCGTGCATGACCAGGACCGGTTTCCCGTACGCCCGTCCGGCCGACGCCGCGACCGACGCCCGCTGGAGCGGCTCAACACGGCCGTCAGCGGACGAACGGCGCGTCGCGCGGGCCGACGTGGGGTGCAAGGACCAGGTCGCGTTCACGCGGACGTTGAGCGTCGTGCTCGCCGCCGGGCAGGCCGACGCCGTACGGGGGAACCAGGCCCGGCTCGACGGTTTCCGCGCCATGGCCGCCCGCGCCGTGGCCAAGGCCGACAAGCTGCGCGGTGATCACCGTGCGCCCGCGCCGGGCGGGCCGGAACCCGTCCCGCCCGGGGGCTGGCGCACCGAGCACACCGGCGCATGACACTCGAGGGCGCGTGATTGTCCTCAACTTCGGCGTCCGGTGGACGAACAACACTCGGCACGGAGCCGAACAGGCCGGCGAAATGGGTGCTTACTCGACCGAGTGACCGAGATCGCATCAGCTGGAGAACTCGCATAACCCCGTAAAGTGGACCAAGGTCCACTTCGACGGGGGTGCGCGGTGCCGGGTAAGGGCTGCGGGCGGTTACGCTCGTAGCGTTAACAACGCCGTCACAACGGCTGGACAGAGTCTCGGCGACCGTAGGAATCCCACGGCCGCCCCTTTCGTTACACCAACGAGAGCAGCACCACGAGCGAGGGGAAGCCACCATGGGCGAACGCATGCTGCGCGGCAGCCGTCTTGGCGCAGTCAGCTACGAGTCCGACCGCAACACCGAGCTGGCGCCCCGGCAGACCCGAGAGTACCTGTGCGTGAAGGGTCACCAGTTCGAGGTGCCGTTCGCCGTCGACGCCGAGGTGCCCACCACCTGGGAGTGCAAGTTCGACGGCAGCGTCGCCCGACTGGTCGACGGCAGCGAGCCGGAGCAGAAGAAGGCCAAGCCGCCGCGTACGCACTGGGACATGCTCCTCGAGCGGCGATCGATCTCGGAGCTGGAGGACATCCTCAACGAGCGGCTCCAAGAGGTCCGGACCCGCCGGGGCCGCTGACCCGGTCCGGCCACCACAACGAGAAAGGCCGCCCCCAGCGACGGGGGCGGCCTTTTCGCATGTCCACGGAGCACGCACTCCCGAGCGGGCGGAGCGGCGGCGCAGGGCGGGGCCGGCGACGCGGCGGCGGGCGGCGTGGGGTGAGCCGGCGGCGTGGGGCGGGCGCAGTGCCGAGCGGCGGGTGGGTCAGCGGATGACTTCGCCCTCGACGACCTCGCCCTCGATGGCGGCGGCCGGGGTGCGCTGGGCCGGCCGCGAGACGGACGGCTCCTCGTCGATCACGACGACCGGTTCGCCCGTGTCGACGCGCACGTGGCGGGCGCCGAACAGGTCGCCGGCCACAGCTCCGCCCACGCGGCGCTCGGTGTAACGCTCGACCTGCCGGCGGGCCAGCTGGCGGCCCGGGGGCAGCACCAGCAGCAGCCCGGCGACGGCGGTCACGAAGCCCGGCACGGCCAGCAGCAGCGCGCCCAGCAGGCCGACCAGGGAGTGGGAGACCTGCTTGCCGGGCGGCCGGCCTTCGGCGGCGGCGGCCTGAAAGCGGCGCCACCCCTTGATGCCCTCGCGGCGCAGCAGCACCATGCCGGCGATGCTGGCCGTGCCGCCGAGCAGGATCGCCCAGCCGAACCCGATGGCGTGGGCCACCGAGATGAAGGCGACGATCTCGGCGAACGCCAGCAGCGGTAGTGCCAGGGGTAGCAGGGCGAGCCCTCGACGACGCATGTGGTCCCTCCGTGTCAGGTTGACCTTCCCCAGCATGACACGGCTTGACGGGATCACGGCCAGGTGGAACCCTCCGCGGCCCGCTTGCCGAAGCGCTTGCGGACCGCCTCACGCCGGGCCTGCACACCCCACAAGGTGACTCTGAGCAGCTGTTCCTTGAAGATGTTGCCGCTCATCTTGCTGACGCCGTGTTCGCGCTCGGTGAACGTGATCGGCACCTCGGCGATCCGGAAGCCCGCCTGGTAGGCCCGCCAGGCCAGCTCGACCTGGAACGAATAGCCGGTCGAGGCCACCGTCTCGAAGTTGATCTCGTCGAGGACGGGCATCCGGTAGGCCCGGTAGCCGCCGGTGGCGTCCCTGAACGGCATCCGCAGGGCCATCCGGATGTAGATGTTGCCGCCGCGGGAGAGCAGCAGCCGGTGCACCGGCCAGTTGTGCACGCTGCCGCCGGGGATGTAGCGGGTGCCCAGCACCGCGTCGGTGTCGCCCAGCGCGTCGAGCAGCTTGGGCAGTTCCTCGGGGGCGTGCGAGCCGTCGGCGTCCATCTCGACGACGGCGTCGTAGCCCTTGTTCTTGGCCCAGGCGAAACCGGCCTTGTAGGCCGCCCCGAGCCCCTCCTTGCCCGCACGGTGCAGGACGAAGATGTGGTCGTCGGCCTCGGACAGCTCGTCGGCGATCCGGCCGGTGCCGTCGGGCGAGTTGTCGTCGGCCACGAGGATGTCGACCTCGGGCACCGCGCGGCGGACCCGCTCGGTGATCAGGCGGATGTTGTCCGCCTCGTTGTAGGTCGGGATCACCACCAGGACCCGTCCCACCCCCGGGTAGCCTTCCGCCTCGCTCACCGTGCCTCCGTCGTCCCGTCGTCGCCGGCCTGCGGGCCGACCTGCTGTGTGGTGCGCCGGCGGCGACGCAGCGGTAGCGCACCGGCCATGGCGGCGACCGCCGATGCGACCATCGCCACCTCGGGCCAATGGCCCAAACGAGTCGCCAGCGTAGTCGTACCGCCGAGGCGCATGTCACGCACCATCACCGCGGCGACGTTGAAGCCGCTCGCGTCGTGCACCCGGCCGTCCGTGCCGGCGAATCCGGAGACCCCGACGGTGGACGCCATCAGGGCTTCCCGGCCGTGCTCGACCGCCCGCAACCGCACCATGGCCAGCTGCTGACGGGCTTCGGCCTCGTTGAAGGTCGCGTTGTTGGTCTGCACCGCGAACACCTGTGCCCCTGACTTCACAGTGTCGCGGACGATGTCGTCGTACGCCACCTCGAAGCAGATCACGTCGCCGACGGCGAGCCGGTCGGTGCGCAGGATGCCGGGGTGGTCGCCGGCCAGCATGTTGCGCACCAGGTCGACCTTGTCGGTGACGAGCCGGGCGACCGGGCGCAGCGGCATGTACTCGGCGAACGGCACCGGGTGCTGCTTGACGTATTTCTGGGCGACGTCGGGGCCGGTGACGGGGTTCCACAGGATGCCGGCGTTCTCGATGTCGCCCGGTTTGTCGGTGCGCAGCACGGTGCCGACCAGGATCGGCGCCTTGATCAGGTCGGCCGCGCGGGAGATGACCGAGGCCGCGTCGGTGTTGCGCAGCGGGTCGATGTCGCTGGAGTTCTCGGGCCAGACGACGAGGTCGGGCTGTTTCTGCCGGCCCGCGGCGACCTCGGCGGCCAGCCGCTCGGTGCCGGCGACGTGGTTGTCGAGCACGGCCCGGCGCTGGGCGTTGAAGTCGAGCCCGAGGCGCGGCACGTTGCCCTGGACGATCGCGACCGTGGCCGTCTCGCCGCCCGGCTGCGCGATCGGCGCCAGCAGCGGACCGGCGATCAGCGCGGCCGCCACGAGCGCGAAGCCCAGCACCGGGCCGAGCGGGCGCCGGACGCGGGGCACGGGCCGCCACGCGCGCCAGGCCAGCGCGACCAGGGCGCCACCGGCGGCGGCCACCGCGAACGTGACGAGCGGGGCGCCCCCGTACGCGGCCAGGCGCAGCGCGGGCGCGTCGTCCTGGCTGAACGCGAGCCGCCCCCACGGGAACCCGCCGAACGGGGCCCGGTCGCGGCCGGCCTCCATCGCGACCCAGAGCAGCCCGGCCACGAGCGGCCACGTCCAGCGCCACCGGTCGATCAGCGGCGACGTCCAGGCGAAGGCCAGCCCCATCAGCCCCATGAACGTCGCTTGGGCGAACGACAGCAGCATCCAGGGCAGCCACCCGGCGGCGAAGCTGGTCCACACCAGCAGCGGCACGAACAGCACCAGCCCGGCCAGGGCGCCGAGCCAGAACCCGGCCCGCAGGCGGCGGCGGTGCACGGCCGCGGCGAACAGCGCCACCCCGGCCGGGGCGAGCCACCACAGCCCGTACGGCGGGAGGGCGACGAGCAGCGCCAGCCCGGCCAGCACGGCCAGCGGCAGGGCCACCTTCAGCGGCAGCGGCCGGTGGTCCGGACACGCCGCCGTGACCTGCGGCGAGACGGGAGGCTGCAACGTCGTTTCCACTCGCGGAAGGCTACCTGCCGGGCCCCGCTCACCAACGGACAGTCTTGGCGCGGGCCCGCATCGAAAGCAGAACGATTCCGGGAGCAGGAGAGGCGCGGCCCTCGCGGACCGCGCCTCTCGTTTGCTTCCACGTCTCCCGGGCACGGCCGGTGGACCGTACGGATGTCGCGAGCGCCTTCGGACCGGAGTGCTCCGCGCCGGCTGCGCGGGTCACGCCGTTGTCTACTGGCGTCGTTCGATCCTCGGGCTCACCGCGGGCGCGACCGGTCCGCGCCGCCCCGCCGACCCCCACCCCCTGGACCTGGCTGAACGCGCGACCCCTGCGAGGACTGCGGGCCAGTGGGCGGGAGAACGGAGCGAACAGAGTCGCTCGCCGTGCTCAGGATGGGACGACGGTACGTCCGTCCCCCGCGGTCCTGTCAACTGCCACCCCCTCGTCCGGGCGTGTCGCGTTCGTCGGCGTGTCATGCCGGGTACCCGTTCGGGCTACAGGCTGTTCACCAGGGCCGTGGCGGCGTCACGATGATCAATGGACAACATGCCCGCGGCGGCCAGGACGTACCGCGAGTCGATCACCGTACGGGCCCGCGCGGGCCCGGCCCAGCCGCCGGCATGATCCGACAGCACCGCGTCCAGCACATACGCGCCGCCGCCGTGCCGCAGCACCCCGCCCGAGCCCACCACGAGCCGCACGTCGCGCAGGTCGCGGCCGCCCGTGCGGGGCTGACCAGGAGCGGACGCGTGACCGCGGGCGTGCCGACGCAGCGCCACCGTGGCCGCCGCCGCGGCTAACGCAACGTCACCCGGCGGCTGTCCGATTTCCGGAAGTGCCAATTTCTCGGCGGCCGCGGCGGCGCGCGTGCCGTCGGCGCCGACAGCGACGCCGAGATCACCCTCCACGGTCCGCGACCGCCACAGGGTGCCCGCGACGTCGCGCCGCGGCCCGGACTCCGCCTCCGCGTCGGGCACCAGCGCCGAGTAGACGTCGGTGGTGGCGCCGCCCACGTCCACGACGAGCACGCCGGCGCCCGTCCGATCGGCCAGGAGCTCGACCGCGGCCAGCACGGCGTCCGGGGTGGCCGCGCGCACCAGCGAGGCGAACCGGGGGCCTTTCGACAGCCTCTTGCCGCCGATCACGTGCCGCAGGAACACCTCCCGGATCGCGGTCCGTGCCGGTCCGGGGTCGAGCACGCCGATGCGGGGCAGCACGTTGCCCGTGACGGTCACCGGCACGCGGCGTTCGGTCAGCCGGGCCGCCGCCTCCTCCCGCACGTCGGCGTTGCCCGCCACCACGACCGGCACCCGCAGCCGGGAGGTGGCGAGCCGGTGCGCGTTGTGCAGCAGCACCTCGCCGTCGCCGCCGTCGGTGCCGCCGACGAGCAGGATCACGTCCGGACGCGACTCGCGCAGCGCGGTGACGCCACGGCCGTCCAGCGGCCCGGTGGCCACGTGCACGACCCGGGCTCCCGCGGACAGCCCGACCCGGTGCCCGGCCTCCGCGGTGACCAGCGACTCGTACCCGACGACGGCCAGCCGCAGCCCGCCACCGGCCGACGAGCACACGTACAGCTCGTCGCCCCCGCCGACCTGCGCCACCGCCTGATCCAGACCGGTCAGCACGTCGCTGCCCGCCGTGGTCGGCACCTCGGCCCGGCGCACCAGTTCCCCGGCGCCCAGGTCGATCAGAGCCGCTTTCGTGTACGTGGACCCGACGTCCACGCACACCGCGGTCGTCACGGCCGGGCGGGGACGACGACCGTGCCCGTGGCGGTCACCGCGACGATCGGCTCGTCGAGAACGGACGCCGCCGACGAGCCCGTCCCCCGGCACACCACCCGCGACTGGAACTCGATCCGGCGGGAGCGGGTGCCCATGTGCACGACCGTGGCCACCACCTCGAGCACGTCGCCGGCCTGCACGGGCGCCTTGAACTGCACGTCGTCGTACGACGCGAACAGCCCTTCGTCGCCGTCGAGCTGGATGCACACCTCGGTGGCCACGTCGCCGAACAGCGCGAGCGAATAGGCCCCGTCGACCAGGTTGCCCGCATAGTGCGCGTGCGAATAGGGGACGTACCTGCGATGGGTCACGGTGATCATGAGCGGCTCCGGGCCAGTGCGTGGACAAGATAAGAGGCGACTTCGCGCGGGGTCGTCCCGCGCGTGAAGATCCGGTCGACGCCCAGGTCGGCCGCCATCAGCTCGTCGAAGCGGGGCCCGCCGACGATCAGAAGCGGACGCTTCCCGGCCGGCAGGGCCTCGCGGAACGCGGCCGACATGGCCCGGGTGTTCTGCAGGTGCGCGTCGCGCTGGGTGACGACCTGCGAGACCAGCACGGCGTCGGCCTTGCGTTCGCGGGCGGTCTCGACCAGGTCCGGCACGGAGACCTGGGCACCCATGTTGGTCACGGACAGCTCGCTGTAGTACTCCAGGCCCTTCTCCCCGGCGATGCCCTTGAGGTTGAGGATGGCGTCGATGCCGACGGTGTGCGCGTCGGTGCCGATGCAGGCGCCCACCACGTTGAGCCGCCGCCGCAGGGTGCGTTTGATGACGGCGTTGACCTCCTTGGCGCTCAGCAGCGGGAAGTCGCGCTCGACGACCTGCACCTTCTCGGTGTCGACGAGGTGGTTGACCCGGCCGTAGACGACGAAGAACGTGAGGTCGCCCATCGGCTTGGCGTGCACGAGCAGGGCCGGGTCCATGCCCATCTTGTTGGCCAGCTGGATCGCGGCGCCCTCGGCGCGTTTGTCGTGCGGCAGGGGCAGGGTGAAGGACAGCTGCACCATGCCGTCGCCGGTGGTGTCCCCGTACGGGCGAACGATGCTCATGCCTCGAGGGCCTCCGTCACCGGGTTGTAGTAGTCCTCGTCGTGTTTCGCCACGCCGTCGAGGCCCTTGCCCCGGTCGGCGGGCCGCTTCATGATCCCGAACGTGCCGTCGGCGATCGCGTCGAGCAGCGACTCGCCGACGATCCTCTCGAGCAGGTCGACCGCCTCGCCCAGCACCTCGTGGGCCCGGCTCTGGATGAAGCCGCCCCGAGCCGGGACGAAGTCCTCGTGCAGCTTCCCGGCGCCGGTCAGCACGTACCGGACGTTCTGCAGGGCGATGTCGCGGTCGCTGAGCCACGGCGTGACGACGGCCTCGGTCATCATGCCGACCAGCAGGATGCCCTGGCCGGTGAGCGCCCCGGCCAGGTTGAAGAACCCGTCGAGCAGGTTGCCGCGGAACACGTCGCCGGTCATGTGCTTGGTCGGCGGCATCCACTTGAGCGGCGCGTCCGGGAACAGCTCGCGGGCCAGCAGCGCGTGCGCCAGCTCGAGCCGGAACGACTCCGGCAGGTCGGGGTTGATCTCGAAGGCGTGGCCCAGGCCGAGCTGCCAGTCCTGCAGGCCGGCCTCGTGCGCGAAGTACTCGTTGAGCAGCTGCGACACCGTCACCGTGTGGGCCGCCTCGACCGCGTCCGCGGTGGTCAGGTAGTTGTCCTCGCCGGTGTTGATGATGATGCCCGCGCGGGCGTGGACCTGGCGGGAGAAGCGCTGGTCGACGAACGTACGGATGGGGTTGATGTCGCGGAACAGGATGCCGTACATGCTGTCGTTGAGCATCATGTCGAGCCGTTCCAGGCCGGCCAGCGCGGCGATCTCGGGCATGCACAACCCGGACGCATAGTTGGTCAGCCGCACGTACCGTCCCAGCTCCTTGGACGTCTCGTCCAGCGCGGCCCGCATCAGCCGGAAGTTCTCCTGCGTCGCGTACGTGCCCGCGAAGCCCTCGCGGGTGGCGCCCTCGGGCACGTAGTCGAGCAGCGACTGCCCGGTCGAACGGATCACCGCGATCACGTCGGCGCCGGCCCGCGCGGCCGCCTGCGCCTGCGGAATGTCCTCGTAGATGTCGCCGGTGGCCACGATCAGGTAGATCCACGGGCGCTGCCGGGGGTCGCCGTGCCGTTTGATCAGCCGCTCGCGTTCGGCCCGCCGCCGATCCACGATCTTGAGCCCGGCCCCGGTGTGTTTCTTGGCGGAGCGGCGAGCCGCGGCGGCTTCGGCGCCACCGGGCAGGTCGAACCGGACGGCGCCCGCGGCGGCCTTCTGCGCGAGCACGGTGATGTCGTCGACCCCGGTGCTCCGCATCGCGTGGAACACCGGGACCGCCACGCCGTGGCCCAGGCCGACGTCGGCCCGCACGGCGTCGACCAGCCGGTTCACCCAGGGGATGCCGTCGGGGTCGGCCCCGCGCACCCCGGCCAGCCGCAGCACCGCCCGCTCCACCGACACCGTGGTGTGCGAGCGGGCCAGGTCGACCACCGGCCGCCCCGCCTTGGCCGCGAGCCGGCGCGCCGTGCGCACCACCCGCGGGTCCAGATCAAGCTTCCCCGCCACTTGCGCTCCTCGCCTACGCCTCGTAGATCGTTTCGCCCTGCAGAACCGTGCGCCGGCAGACCGGGCGGTCCGGGACCACGCCGTCGACGCCGGGCAGCAGAGCCGGCAGCCCTTCCCGTACGCCACCGGGGGTGTCCCAGACCGCGAACGTGCCCGCCTGCCCCGGCGCGAGCACGCCCGCATCGTCGACCAGCGCCGCTTTCCACCCGCCGCGGGTCGAGGCCGCGAACGCCGCCCGCACGCTCATCCGGTACACCGGGTTGCGCGGGGCCGCGGCCGCCACCACCACCGCCCACGGGTCGAGCGCCGTCACCGGCGAGTCCGACCCGAACGCCAGCTGCACCCCGGTCGCGTGCATCGCGCCGATCGGGTTCGACGCCATCGCCCGCTCGACGCCGAGGCGTTGCGCGTACATCCGGTCCGGGCCGCCCCACAGCGCGTCGAACACCGGCTGCACCGAGCCCAGCACCCCGAACTCGACCATCCGCGCGATCATCGCCTTGTCGATCAGCTCGACGTGCTCCACGCGGTGCCGCCCGGCCCGGACGGCGTCGACCCCGACCGACTTGGCGGCCAGCGCGAACCCTTCGAGCACGGTCTCGATGGCGGCGTCACCGATCGCGTGGAACCCGCCCTGCACACCGACGGTGACGCAGTCGAGCAGGTGCTCGGCGGCCTGCTCCGCGCTCACGAACGCCTCGCCGCACCCCCGATGGCCGTCGCGGAAGGGCTCCCGGACGCTGGCCGTGCGGGAGCCGAGCGCGCCGTCCGCGTACAGGTCGCCGGCCGCGCCGACCGCGCCCAGCTCCTTGGCCTTGAGGGCGCCGCCGAGCTCACCCCAGTAGCCGAACACCTGCGGCAGCCCCTGCCCGCTCAGCGCGAGGACCGACGTGAGGTCGGCCTCGCTGGAGGTGCCCGGGCCGCCGCACTCGTGCACGGCCGCGATCCCCAGCGACGCCATCCGGGTCAGCGCGGTCCGCTGCGCCGCGGTCCGCTGCGCCGGGGTCAGGTCGTTGAGCGCCAGAGCCCGTACGGCGTGATGGTCGGCCTCTTTGACGAGGCTCTCACCGGTGGGCAGCCCGGCCGCCGCGAGCAGCGCCGGCGACGCCAGGGCGGAGTGCACCGAGGCCTGCGACAGGTAGACCCGGCGGCCCCCGGCGGCCCGGTCCAGCTCGGCGGCGCTCGGCACGCTCTGGTCGGCCCAGGTCGACTCGTCCCAGCCGTGACCGTGCACGAGGCCGTCGGCGGCCCGGGTGCCGGCGAAGGCCGCGACGGCGTCCAGCAAGTCCGCCTTCGAGCGGGCGGATCCCAGATCGAGGCCGTCGAGGGCGAGGCCGGTGTCGGTGGTGTGCACGTGGGCGTCGACGAAAGCGGGGGTGACCAGACCGTTGCCGAGGTCGACGGTCCGGTCGGCGGCGGGGGTGTCCGCGGAGTCGCCGAGCCAGGCGATCCGTCCGTCGCGCACCAGCATGGCGGTGGCCCGCGGGTCGGCGGCGGAGTAGAAGCGGCCGTGGGTGTAGAGCACCTCAGTCATAGGCGTCAGTGTCCCGCGATTCGCGCCTCGAAGAGCGACCGGACCGCCGGGACGCGTCGCAGAAGATCGACAGCGAACGCGGCGTGCCCGGGCACGAAACCGTTGCCGATCAGCATCGTGACGTCGGCGGCCAGGCCCTCCGCGCCCAGGGCGGCGGCCGGGAAACTGGTCGCCATCGAGAAGAAGATCACTGTGCCGCCGGGGGCCGTGGCCAGGATCGCGCCGTGCTCACACCCGGGCACGTCCACGCAGACGACCGTGATCGTGGCCGGCTCGCCGACCGCGGCCGCGACCTCCACCGGGTTGCGGGCGTCGGCGATCGCCACCTCGTCGGCCACCCCGGCGCCGCGAAGGCTCGCCGCCTCCTGCTCGTTCCGGACGATGCCGATGGTGCGGGCGCCGGCCATGCGTGCGGCGGCCAGGGCGAGAGAGCCGCTCTTGCCGGCGCCGCCGAGAACGGCCACGCGCGCGTCCGGATAGCTGCGGACAACGCGGTCGGTGAGCGCGGGTGCGCCGCAGACGTCGTACACCGCCAGCGACAACTCGGGCGCGAGATCATCGGGGAGGACGCCGACGATCGAGCGGCCGAACAGGATCGCGGTGCCCTCGGCCGGGACCTGCTCGGACAAGCCGTCCCAGCCCGCGAGCCCGTCGGTGATCCGGAGCGGGGTCAGAGTCAGCGACACCAGCGTGGCCACCCGGTCGCCCTCCTTCACACCGAGCGGCGAGCGCGGGCCCACCTCGTCGACGACACCGATCAGCATGCCGCCCGAGCCGGTGACCGGGTTGTGCATCTTGCCGCGCGCCGCCACGATCTCGAGCACCTCGGCGCGGATGGCGGCACCGTCCCCGCCGTGCTTCTCGGCCAGCTGCCGGTAGCTCGCGGCGTCCAGGTTGAGGCGCTCCACCCGTACGCGGATCTCGTCGTCGGAGATCTCCGGGCTCGCGTCCAGCCGCCAGGCCGCCTGAGGCAGCACCCCGACGGGCTCCAGCACCCGGTCAAGTCCGGCAGAAGACGCCATTAACCCCACCCCTAACAAGAAATCAAGGACCCCAGCGCGTATCCAAACCGTAAATCCTTCGGCCCACTGTTTACCAGACCGGAAATCCTCCAGTAGCGTGGATCCGGTCCGAACGATCGATCAGGGAGGCTTCGTGACCCAGCCCGCCGGACAGCCGTACGAGTACCGCCGCCGCACCCTGGTCGAACCGGACTGGACCCGCTTCCCCGGGTGGCGCGACGTGACCGAGGCGCAGTGGCAGTCCGCCCAGTGGCAGCGGGTCAACTGCGTCAAGAACGTCAAGCAGCTGCGCGCCGCCATGGGCGACCTGCTCGACGAGAGCTTCTACACCGACCTCGAGACCGACCAGCAGCGCCTGGCCACGATGTCGATGCTGCTCCCGCCGCAGATGCTCAACACGATGGTGCCCGACCGGACCCCCGATACGGAGTCGTTCTACGCCGACCCGATCCGGCGCTACATGCTGCCGGTGGCCACCGACCGCCACCTCGACTGGCCGTCGCACCCGCACGCCACCCGCGACTCCCTCCACGAGCACGACATGTGGGTCGCCGAGGGCCTCACCCACCGCTACCCCACCAAGGTCCTGGCCGAGCTGCTCTCGACCTGCCCCCAGTACTGCGGGCACTGCACCCGGATGGACCTGGTCGGCAACAGCACCCCCACGGTCGACAAGCTGAAACTGTCGCTCAAGCCGGTCGACCGCTACGACGCGCACCTGACCTACCTGAAGGCCCACCCCGGCGTACGGGATGTGGTGGTCAGCGGGGGCGACGTGGCCAACGTGCCGTGGAAGCAGCTCGAGGCGTACCTGATGGGCCTGCTCTCGGTGCCCACGGTGCGCGACATCCGGCTGGCCACCAAGGCGCTCATGGGCCTGCCCCAGCACTGGCTGCAGCCCGACGTCGTGGAGGGTCTGCACCGGGTGGCCATCACGGCCCAGCGGCGCGGGGTCAACCTGGCCGTGCACACCCACGTCAACCATGTGAACTCACTGACCCCGCTGGTCGCCAAGGCCGCGCAGACGCTGCTCGAAGTGGGCGTGCGCGACGTGCGCAACCAGGGCGTGCTCATGCGCGGCGTCAACGCGACCACGGCCGACCTGCTCGACCTGTGCTTCGGGCTGCAGGGTGAGGCCGGCATCCTGCCGTACTACTTCTACATGTGCGACATGATCCCCAACGCCGAGCACTGGCGGGTCCCGGTGTGGCACGCCCAGCAGCTGCAGCACGACATGATGGGCTACCTGCCCGGGTACGCGACCCCGCGGATCGTCTGCGACGTGCCGTTCGTCGGCAAGCGCTGGGTGCACATGGTCGCCGAGTACGACCGCGAGCACGGCATCTCGTACTGGACCAAGAACTACCGCACGTCGATCGAGCAGAACGACGACGAGGCGTTGTCCAAGCTGCACGCCTACTACGACCCGATCGACACCCTCCCCCAGACCGGCCAGGACTGGTGGCGCAAGCAGGAAGCCGCCGCCACGGCGTGACACGGCGAAGTGGCCGGCCCCATGTGCGGAGGCCGGCCACTTCGTCTTTTCTTTGGATTCCTCGCGCCGGCCGATGGCCGTGTCCTGCTCGCGCTCGGAAGCTCGGTGCGGCGCCGGTCAGCTGAAGGCGTCGCGCACGTCCTTGCCGGCGTCCTTGACGTGCTCGCCGGCCTGCTTGGCGTGCGCGGCGGTCTCCTGCGCCTGCCCCTCGGCGACCAGACGCTCGTTGTCGGTGGCCCGTCCCACGGCCTGCTTGGCCTTGCCGGTCAGTTCCTCGGCCTCGTTCTTGACCTTGTCGGTGAAGCTCATCGCTGAAAACCTCCGTGGTAAGTGGCTCGCCGTTCAGATGCCCACTGACCCGGTGCGCGAAACACCCTCTGTAGCGTCCTAGGATCCTGGTTCGATTGGTCCCCTGGTGCCGAAAAGGGAGCGACAGCCGCCCGCCGGGGAACTACCGTCCGCCGGATGCGTGAAGATCTCATCTGGCGCCCGCTCACCCGCGGCGACGCCAGGACGTCGGCCGACCTGCTCAACGCCATGGAGGCCGCCGACCAGGTGGGTGAGTTCTACGACGAGCGGGACACCCTCCAGGAGCTCGTCGACCCGTACACGGATCTGGAGCGCGGCAGCCTGGCCGCCTTCGACGGCGACGTGATGGCCGGCTTCATGAAGACTCGATACCAGGCGACCCCCGACGGGGTCCACCGGATCACCATGGACGGCGGCGTGGCCCCCGCCTACCGGCGCCAGGGCCTCGGCACCCGGCTGCTCAAGGCCGGGGTGGCCGCGGCCGGGGAACTGCACGCGCTGCACCACCCGGCGCTCCATCTCGCCGTGGACATCCACAAGCCCGAGAGCATGGCCGGCCTGGCCGAACTCGTCCGCGCCCACGGCTTCACACAGGTCAGCTACTACCAGCATCTCGAACACGCGCTCGGCGACGCGATCCCGGCCGCCCCGGTCCCCACCGGGCTGCGCCTCGAGCCGTGGTCGGCCGCCAACGACGAGGACTTCCGCCTGATCCGCAACGAGGCGTTCAAAACGGACCGGCTCCGGGCCCCCATGACCGCGGAGTCCTGGACCAGCAAGATCACCAATCAGAGTTTCCGGCCCACGGTCAGCTTCCTGCTGCGCGACGAAGCCACCGGAGCCCCCGCGGGCATGCTGGTGACGATGTCGTGGGACGCGGACACGGCGGCCACCGGCATCCGCGACGCGCGCTTCCTGTTCGTCGCGACCCAGGAGGCGTACCGCAGGCGAGGCGTCGCGGCCGCCCTCATCGGGCACGCCCTGCGGACCGCGGCCGGCCAGGGATACGACAGGGCCCTGGTGGAGGCGGACTCGCAGAACCCCTTCGGCGCGATCAACGTCTACGAGAAGGCCGGGTTCACGCCGCGACTGCGCTTCGTGAGCTGGGCACTCGAAGTCCCGCATCGATAAGATCGTGAATGTGAACGACCGCGCCGCACACGCCAACTCGTTCGGTCCCGCCGCCGAGATCTACGAGCGGGGGCGGCCGTCCTATCCGCCCGCGGCCCTCGACTGGCTGCTGCCGGCGGGCACGCCGCGTGTGCTCGACCTCGGGGCGGGCACCGGGAAGCTGACCCGGCAGATCCGCGACCGCGGCCTCGAGGTCACCGCCGTCGAGCCCGCGGAGGGCATGCTCGAGCAGCTCAAGCGGTCGGTGCCCGGCGTGCCGGCTCATCTGGGCCGCGCCGAGCAAATCCCGCTGCCGGACTCCTCGGCCGACGCGGTGCTGTTGGCGCAGGCCTGGCACTGGGTCGACCCCGCGCAGGCGGCGCCGGAGATCGCGCGGGTGCTGACCCCGGGCGGGCGGCTCGGGCTGCTGTGGAATCTGCGCGACGAGCGGGCCGACTGGGTGCGGCGGCTGGGCGAGATCATCGGCAGCCAGGAGTCCGAACGCGACACCGTCGTGGGGCCGCCGTTCGGGCCGGTGGAGATCGCGCACTTCGAGTGGACCGAGACGCTGGGCCCGGAGCGGCTGATCGACATGGTCGCGTCGCGCAGCTACGTCATCCTGCTGGAGCCGGACGAGCGGGCGGCCCTGCTGATGGAGGTGCGCCGGCTGATCGCGACCCACCCCGACCTGGTCGGGCGCACCGAGTTCCGGCTGCCCTACATCACGGAGTGCGCTCGGACAGCTCTGCTGTGATGCGCGGGGGGCGATTCTCGTACGGGGTGGAGAGCACCACCGTCGTGCGGGTGGTGACGTTGGCCGCGGTGCGGATCTCCTGCAGCAGGCGCTCGAGGTCGGCCGGGCTGCCGACGCGGACGAGGAGCATGTAGAAGTCCTCCCCGGCGACGGAGTAGCACGAGTCGATCTCGGACAGGTGGGCCAGCCGGTCGGGCGCGTCGTCGGGCTGCGACGGGTCGAACGGGCGGATCGCCACGAAGGCCGTCAACGGCAGTTCCAAGGCCTCGTACGACACCTTGGCCGTGTAACCCGCGATCACGCCGCGCTGCTCGAGCCGCCGCACCCGCTGGTGCACGGCCGAGACGCTCAGGCCGACCCGCTCGGCCAGATCCGTGTACGACAGGCGGCCGTCAGCGGTGAGGGCGCCCACGATCGCCCGGTCGATCTCTTCCACGGGCGACACCCTACCTGTTACAAGGCGTTCTTCTCGGCCTCGGCCAGCACGGCCCGGGCCTGCGCCTCGTCGGTGGCGTTGACCAGCACCGGCACGCCGTCGGTGACGGCCAGGGCGGGGTCGAGCCCGCCCGCGTCGTCGGCCAGCGCGATCGCTTTCAGCCCGTTGCTCTGCAGCAGCCCGACGATCAGGTCGGCCTCGATCTGGGAGCCGGCGACGGCCACGGTGACGGTCTCGATGTCGTTCATGCCCGACAGCTTTGCCGAAGATCGGCCCGCTCAAACCCCCCTGACGAGGGACCGGCTGATCACCAGACGCTGGATCTGGTTGGTGCCCTCGACGATCTGCAGCACCTTGGCCTCGCGGAACCAGCGCTCGACGGGATGGTCGCTGACGTAACCCGCGCCGCCCAGCACCTGGACGGCGTCGGTGGTCACGCGCATCGCGGTGTCGGTGGCGAACAGCTTGGCCTGGGCCGCCTCGGTCGAGAACGGGCGGCCGGCGTCCTTGAGGCGGGCCGCGGACAGCAGCAGGGCGCGGGCGGCGGAGATCTGGGTCGCCATGTCGGCCAGCAGGAAGCCCACGCCCTGGAAGTCGGCGACGGCCCGGCCGAACTGCTCGCGCTCGCGGGCGTAACCGACCGCGTAGTCCAGGGCGGCCTGGGCCAGCCCGACGGCGCAGGCGGCGATGCCGAGCCGGCCCGCGTCGAGCGCCTCCATGGCGATGGTGAAGCCGATGCCCTCGGCGCCCACCAGCCGGTCGGCGTCGAGCTTGCAGTCATCGAAGACGATCTGGGCGGGGGCCGACGAGCGCAGGCCCATCACCTTCTCGGCCTTCTGCGGCCGGAGCCCGGGGGTGCCCGCGTCGGCGAGCAGGCACGAGATGCCACGGGCGCCCGGTCCCCCCGTACGGGCGAAGATGTTGTAGAAGTCGGCGTCGCGCCCGTGGGTGATCCACGCCTTGGTGCCGTTGACGACCCAGCGGCCGTCGCCGTCGCACCCGGCCTTCGTCTGCAACGACGCGGCGTCGCTGCCGCCCTGCGGTTCGGAGAGGCAGTACGCCCCCAGCAGTTCGCCACCGAGCATGTCGGGCAGCAGCTTGCGCAGCTTCTCGCTGCCGTGGGCGAAGACCGGATAGCAGGCCAGGGTGTGCACGCTGACCGCCTCGGCGATGGCCAGCCAGGTGCCCGCGAGGGTCTCGAGCACCTGCAGATAGACCTCGTACGGCTGGGCGGCCCCGCCGTCGGCCTCCGGATAGGGCAGGCCCAGCAGGCCGGACCGTCCGACCGTGCGCACCACCTCACGGGGGAACTCGCCGCGCGCCTCGAAACCGGCGGCCTTCGGGGCCAGCTCACGGGCGCACAGCTCACGGGTCAGGTCGAGCAGGTCATGGGCTTCGGCGGTGGGGAGCATCCGATCAACCGTCACGACGCTTAGCTTAACGGTCGTTTGGGTCGCGATGCGACAGGCTGCCGTTAAGGTGGCACGGTGACCGCACAGCCGCTGCTCGCCGTCGACGCTCCCAGCCTCTATTTCCGCGCCTTCCACGGCATCCCCGAGAAGGCGGCCCGGACCAGCGCGGGCGAGCCGGTCAACGCGATCCGCGGCTTCCTGGACATGATCGCTCAGCTGGTGCGCACCCGGAGGCCCGATCGGGTGGTCTGCGCGCTCGACGCCAGCTGGCGGCCGGCCTGGCGGGTCGAGCTGGTGCCGTCGTACAAGAAGCACCGGGTCGCGCACGGCGACGTCGAGGTGGTGCCGCCCGCCCTGGAGAAGCAGGTTCCCGTCTTGCTCGAGGTGCTCGCGGCGGTGGGCATCCCGGCGTTCGGAGTGGACGGCTACGAGGCCGACGACGTGCTGGGCACGCTGGCCGCCACGCAACCCGCGCCGGTCGAGGTGGTCTCGGGCGACCGCGACCTGTTCCAGCTGGTCGACGACGACCGCGGCACGAGGCTGCTCTACTGCGGGCGCGGCGTGGCCAAGCTCGAGGACGCCGACAACGCGCTGGTCGAAAGCAAGTACGGGGTGCCCGCGAAGTGGTACGCGGACTTCGCGGCCATGCGCGGCGACGCCAGCGACGGCCTGCCCGGCGTGCCCGGCGTGGGCGAGAAGACGGCGGCCCGGCTGGTCATGCGTTACGGCGGGGTCGAGCAGATCCTGGCCGCGCTGGACGATCCCGACGCCGGGTTCGCGCCGGGGGTGCGCACCAAACTCGACGCCTCACGCGACTATCTGGCGGCGGCGCTGCCGGTGTGCAAGGTGGCCCTGGACGTGAAGCTGCCCGATTTCGATCCGGCCGTTCCGCGCTCCCCCCGGGATCCGGACGCGCTGATCGCCCTGGCCGAGCGGTGGAACCTGGCCAACTCGGCCAAGCGCCTGGTGGACGCGCTCGCGGCCTAGAACGTCAGCACGTACGTCTGGCCCTTGACCTGGCCCGCGCCGAAACCGACGTGCGGCTCCTCCTCGACCAGCTCGAAACCGCGCGACACGTAGAGGCGGCCGGCCGTGGCTTGCTGATCGGTGGTCCACAATCTCGTTCGGCGATATCCACTTCTGCGCGCGAAGTCCAGGCAGGTGTCCACCAGCCGCGCGCCGAATCCGTGCCCGCGCGCCTCCGGGACCACCAGCAGCACCCGCAGCACGGCCGTGTCGTCGCCGCCGTCCACGCAGAAGACGGAGCCGGCACGGCGACCGTCCTGGCGTTCGGCGATCCAAGCGTTCTCCCGTACGGGGTCGTGCCCGCCCGCGTAGCCGGCGACGATCCGCGCCACGAGCGTCTCGAAAGAAGCGTCCCAGCCCCACTCCGACGCGTAGAGCTCACCGTGCGCCTGGATCACCCAGCCCAGATCGCCGGGCCGGCCCAGTTCCCTGATCATCACTGCCTCCCGCCGCCACTGAAACAGTCGTTTCAGCGGGGATACTATCCCCTCGTGGCGCAGGGGCGGCGGGACGAACTTCTGGACAAGGCGTACGCCTACGTCCGCGCGTCCGGCCTCTCCGACATGTCCCTCCGGCCGCTGGCGGCGGCGATCGGGTCGAGCCCGCGGGTGCTGCTGTTCCTGTTCGAGAGCAAGGACGGCCTGATCCGCGCCCTGCTGGCCCGGGCCCGGGAGGACGAGCTGTCGGCCTTGCGGGGCACCCTCCCCCACGGCGCCGGCGCCGGCGCGGCCGGGCTGGCCGTGTGGGAGTGGCTGGCCGATCCGGGCCACGCCTCGCTGTTGCGCCTGTGGGCCGAGGCCTACGCGCGCTCGCTCGGCGCCACCGACGGGCCGTGGGCGGGTTTCGCGGCCGAGACCGTGGCCGACTGGCTCGACGTCCTGGCCCGCGCCGACCCCGGATCGAGCCCGGCCCAGCGTACGGCGGTGCTGGCCGTGCTGCGCGGCGCTCTGCTCGACCTCCTGGCCACCGGCGACGTCGACCGCGTCACGTCCGGCGTGCGCCACGCGTTGTCGGCGGCTTCCCCGTCGTCCTGACTACGGCCGATGCCCACCGGACGCCGGCTCTGTCCGATCACGTCGATCCGCGCTGCCGTCGCGGTCAGCGCCGCCGTCGCGGTCAGCGCCGCCCTCCGCACGGTGGCGGCGGCCCGAGAGTACGTCGGCCAGCGCGGCGAGCAGGGCCACCGTCACGAAGCTGACGGTGAGCCACAGCGAGCCGCGGAACGCGCCGCCCCAGTCGCCCTGACCGGCGGCCAGACGGTTGAAGAAGAAGGAACCCACCGCGGCGATCCCCATGGCCGTGCCGATGCGCTGACCGGTCTGCAGCACCGCGCCGGCACTGCCCGCCCTTTCCACCGGCACCTCGGAGAGGGTCAGCGTCTGGTTCGGGCTGATCACGAAGCCGCTGCCCAGCCCGGCCACCAGCAGCGGGAGCGCGGCCGCCCAGCCGCCGCCCGAGCCGGGCACCAGCCGCAGCGCGATGTCGGCCGCGGCCAGCCCCACGATGACCGCGATCAGGCCGCCGACGACCATGTGCCGGCCGAACCGCTGCACGAACCGGCCGCCCACCGCGGACGCCACGGCCGAGCCGACCGCGAACGGGGTGATGGCCAGGCCCGCCTCCAGGGCGCTGTAGCCCAGGCCGCTCTGCAGGTAGAGCGTGTAGATGAAGAAGATCGTGGTGAATCCGGCGAAGTACAGCAGGCCGATGAGGGCACCCAGACCGTACGAGCGGACCTTGAACAGGCTCAGCTCGACGAGCGCGGTGCCCCGGAACCGCCGCTCCCACCACCAGAACACCGCCAGCACCGCGGCTCCCGCCACCACCAGCAGCCACTTCCAGGCACCGGTCCACTCGCGTTCCTGCACGAGGGGCAGCAGCACCAGCACCACGCCCAGGCCGAGCAGGGCCACACCGACCGGGTCGAGGCTCTCCCGCCGCTTGCCGCCCTGCGCCAGGGGGATCCAGCGCATCCCGAGGATCACGGCCACGATGCCGATCGGCACGTTGAGGTAGAAGATCCAGCGCCAGCCCTCGCTCGGGCCGAGCAGCGCGATGAGCAGGCCACCGAGCAGCGGGCCGACCGCTGTGGAGACACCGATGGTGGCGCCGAGCAGCCCGAACGGTTTGCCCCGCTCCTTGGGCTCGAACATCTGCTGGATGAGCCCGGAGACCTGCGGGTTGACGATGCCCGCGGCGGCGCCCTGCACGAGCCGGGCCACGACCAGCCACAGGGCCGACTGGGCCAGGCCGGCGGCCGCGCTGGCCAGCGTGAACAGGATCAGCCCGACGACGAAGGCGTTGCGCCGGCCGCGGGCGTCGCCGAACCGGCCGGCCGGCACGAGCAGCAGCCCGAACGTCAGCGCGTACCCGGACAGCACCCATTGCAGCTCGGCCGAGCTCAACTGGAGCTCGTCACGGATCGACGGCAGGGCGACGTTGACGATGCTCACATCGAGCAGGGTCATGAAGCCCGCGACCAGGGCAACGGTGAGCGCTTTCCAGCGCGTGGACTGTTCGGGTGTCACGGTCCGACCGATTCCCCGCTCGATCGGCGGCTAACCCGCGATCTAATGTGTGCCGCATGACGTCGTTCGCGGTGGTGGGGTCCGGGTGGCGGGCCGAGATGTTCTGGCGGCTGGCGGCGGCTCTGCCCGACGTCGAGTGCGTGGGCGCGGTCGTGCGCACGCCGCGCGATCTGCCGGTGCCCACGTTCTCCTCGCTCGACGACATCCGGCCCGACTTCGTGGTCACCGCGGTGCCCTGGGCGGCCAACCCGTCGGTGATCGTCGAAGCGGTTGACCGCGGGCTGCCGGTGCTGGCCGAGACGCCGCCCGCGCCCGGCGCCGACGGGCTGACCGAGCTCTGGCAGCGCACCGGCGACACCGGGCTGGTCCAGGTGGCCGAGCAGTACCTGCTGGTGCCGGCGCACGCCGCGCGCCTGGCCGCCGTACGGGCTCAGGTGATCGGCACGCCGACGCAGGTGCAGGTGTCGTCGACGCACATGTATCACGCGGTCTCGATGATGCGCGGCTTCCTGGGCGCCGGACGCGGCCCGGTGACCGTGCGGGCCTCCCGCAGCACGGCCCCGCTGGTCGACCCGCTGACCCGCGACGGCTGGACCGACGACCCCGAGCCCAGACCGGCCACCACGACGATCGCCACCATCGACTTCGGCGACGGGCTTTCCGGGCTCTACGACTTCACCGACAATCAGTGGCACAACCAGCTGCGGTTCCGCCGGATCGTGGTCCGCGGCACGCACGGCGAGCTGCGTGACGACGAGGTCGTGCGGCTCACCGAGCCCCGCACGATCGTGCGCTCGCCCCTCGTGCGCCGGCAGACCGGTTACGACCTCGACCTGGACGACTTCGACACCGACACGATCACGCTGGGCGACCGGGTGCTGTTCCGCAACCCGTTCCCGGGCCGCCGGTTCAACGACGAGGAGATCGCGATCGCCACGTTGTTGCGGCGCATGGCCGACTGGGTGCGCGGGGACGGCCCGCCGCCCTATCCTCTGGCCGACGGCGCGCACGATCACCGGATCGCGCTCGCCGTCGAGGAATCGGCTGATACCGACCGTACCGTGACGATCCCCACACCGATCTGGCGGTAGATCCGACCATTCACTCAGGCCGGGACCCGGCCGCCCGATGAAAAAACGGGACAGCCCGAGCCACGACCGGAGGGGGGCCGATGACGACGCGAGCTGTTCGCGCCGCGTTCGGCGCGTGGATCGTGGTGATTTCCGCGTTCTACTACGCCTTCCCCGACGCGCACCTGTTCACGTGGGCGCTGCTCGGCTACTCCAGCGCCGCGATGGTGCTGGTCGGCGTGCGGCTCCATCGCCCGTCACGCCGGCTGCCGTGGTATCTGATCGCGGTCGCGCTGGTGTTCTTCACGACCGGCGACTCGCTCTACAACTTCATCCTCTTCCTGGGCCGCGAACCGGCCTTCCCCGGCCCCACCGACCTGCTCTACCTGGCCGTCTACGTGTTCCTGACGGCCGCCTTCCTGCTGTTCGTGCGGGCTCGCGGCGGCGCCAGCAACCGCGCCGCCCTGCTCGACGCGCTCGTCCCCACCGTCGGCCTGGGCCTGCTCTCGTGGGTGTACTGGATCGCGCCGTTCACCCGCTCGCACGAGCTCAGCTTCCTGGAGAAGCTCGTCTCGATCGGCTACCCGTTCGGCGACGTGCTCACCCTGGCCCTGACGCTACGCATGCTGACCAGCCCCGGCCGCAAACCGCGGGCGCTGATCGCCCTCGTCGTCGCGATGGCCGGCCTGCTCGTCAGCGACATCTTCTACGGGCAGAGCCAGCTCAACAGCGCCTGGTCGCTGGGCGGCCCGGTCGACCTGGGCTGGATCATCTTCTACGCCGTGATGGCCTGGACCGCCCTCATGCCCTCGATGACGCTGCTCACCGAGAAGCTGCCCCAGGCCGCCGGGACCGACCTGCGCACCGGCCGGCTGGCCCTGATGGCCACGGCCGCCCTGATCGCCCCGGCCGTGCTCTACGTCGAATGGATCAACGGCAAGGAGATCGAGTCGGCTCGCGGCGGCGTCGTGGACGCGCCGGTCATCGCGGGCGCCGCGGCGCTGATGTTCCTGCTCGTGCTGGGCCGGGTCAACGGGCTGGCGGTGGCCCAGCGCCACGCCCGGGCCCGCGAGCGGGCGCTGCACCAGGCGGGCGCGGCCGTGTTCGCGGCCACCACCGAGGCCGAGGCCGCGCAGGCAGTCCGCGACGCCGTGACCAAGCTGATGCCGCCCGGCCAGCCCTTCCGCCTCAGCATCACCGCCACCGCCGGCCTGCCCCACCAGCCCGGCCTGCGCCTGCTCACGGCGGGCGAGCTGCCCGAGGGCGCGCGCTCCGGAGACTTCGAGCACTTCCTGTACGCCACGATGCCGCTGCCCGGCGAGGGCCGCGTCGCCGCCGGGCAGCTCGGCGGCCCGGTCGCGGTGCTGCGCGAGATGAAGCCGACGCTCGAGGCCCTGCTGGGCCAGCTCGAAGTCGTGCTGCAGCGCATCGGCCTGACCGGCGAGGTCAACCGGCGCAACAGCGAGGCCTACTTCCGCACGCTGATCCAGAACGCGTCGGACGTCATCCTGATCGTCGACGCCGACGACACCATCTCGTACGCGTCCCCGTCGGCCGACACCGTGCTCGGCCACCCCGACCTGACCGGAACGCCGCTGTCCGCCCTGATCGCGGTCAGCCACCACACCGCGCTGAGCGAGGCGCTGGCCGCTGTGCGTACCGGGCGCGACCAGGCCGACGCGACCGACCTGGCCGTGCTGTGCGGCGACGGCCGGCTGCTGCAGATCGAATGCACCGGCCGCGACCTGCGCGACGACCCCACCGTCCGGGGCCTGGTCCTGACCATGCGCGACGTGACCGAGCGCCGCCGCCTCGAGGAGGACCTGTCCCATCTGGCCTTCCACGACGGCCTGACCGGGCTGGCCAACCGCGTGCTGTTCCGCAACCGCCTGGAACAGGCGTACACCGTGGCCGAACGCGACGACGAGATCATCGCCGTGCTCTTCGTCGACCTCGACGACTTCAAGGACGTCAACGACACCCTCGGGCACGCCGTCGGCGACCAGCTGCTGGTCAGCGTGGGTGAGCGGATCTCGCAGGTGATCGGGGTGGCCGACACAGCCGCGCGGATGGGCGGCGACGAGTTCGCCATCCTGATCGAGCAGAGTCCCGACGCCGGCCGGGCCGAGGAACTCGCCGGACGCATCGTGCAGGCCCTGGCCGTACCGGTGGAGGTGTCCGACGGCATCGGCGGCAGCCACATCGTCAGCGGCGCGGCCAGCGTCGGTGTGGCCACCAACCGCGACGCCGGCTCCGCCACCGAGCTGCTGCGCCACGCCGACCTGGCCCTCTACCAGGCCAAGGGCGAAGCCAAGGGCACCTGGCAGCGCTACCAGAGCGACCTGCACACCGCTATGGTGCAGCGCCTGGAGACCCGGGCCGCGTTGCACGAGGCGATCGACAACGAGCAGTTCGCCGTCATGTATCAGCCCATCGTCGACATCGGCACCGCCGACACCGTCGGGGTGGAGGCGCTGGTGCGCTGGCAGCACCCCACCCGCGGCCTGCTCGGCCCCTACCACTTCATCGAGGTCGCCGAGGAGAGCGGCGCGATCGTCGAGATCGGCCGGTGGGTGCTGCGCGCGGCGCTGACCGAGTTCGCCGGCCTGCGCGCCGCCGACGCCGAGAGCACGCTGCGCTACGTCAGCGTCAACGTCTCGGCCCGCCAGTTCCGCACACCCGGCTTCGTCGACCTGGTGCGCGAGGCGCTGGCCGACAGCGGCGCGCGCCCGGAATGGCTGCTGCTGGAGATCACCGAGAGCCTGCTGCTGCGCGACGCCGACCAGGTCTGGAGCGACCTGGAGGAACTGCGGGCACTGGGTGTGCGGATCGCGATCGACGACTTCGGCACCGGCTACTCGTCGCTGAGCTACCTGCGGCAGATGCCCGTCGACGTGCTCAAGGTCGACAAGTCGTTCATCGACGACATCCTCGGCAGCGAGCAGCAGCGGGCGCTGGTCGACGCCATCGTCACGCTGGCCCGCAACCTCGACCTGGCCGTGGTGGCCGAGGGTATCGAGGACGAAGGACAGCGGGCCGAACTGGCCGCGATGGGTTGCCCGTACGGGCAGGGTTATCTGTTCTCCAAGCCCGTGTGGGCGCACGAGATCGTGGCCCGCCGGCACACCGGCCCCGAACTCTCCGATCTCTCCGCAGCCTGAATTTCGGGTTATTCACTGGCGGTCATGGGCCTCAGGCGGCAGGGTCGGAGGGGTGCTGGAGAATCCCGTGTGGGCCGCCCTCTCCGGGCCCCAGGCCTGCTTCGCCGAGGCGTCCGGTGACGCCGCCCGTTTTCAGTCCGACGTCGGTCCCTGGTGCGCCGTCGCCGATGTCCGTGACCGCAAGGCGTGGGCTGACCTCGCCGAGCTGACCGACCGTGCGCTGATGTCGGCCCCGGCGATCCACGCACCGGCCGGCTGGGAGGCCGTGTCGGTGACGGCGGGCGTGCAGATGGCCGGTCACACCATGACCGGCGTGCACGACCCCGAGACCGTCGAGCTGAGCGAGACCGACGTGCCCGAGATGCTCGACCTGGTCGAGCGGGCCCAGCCCGGCCCGTTCGGCAAACGCACCGTCGAACTCGGCCGGTACGTGGGCCTGCGGCACGAGGGCCGATTGGTCGCGATGGCGGGCGAGCGGTTCCGGCTGCCGGGGTGGACCGAGGTCAGCGCCGTCTGCACCGACCCCGCCTTCCGCGGGCAAGGCCTGGCCGCGCGCCTGACGATGGCGGTCGCGGCCGGCATCCTCGAACGCGGCGACCTGCCGTTCCTGCACGTGGCGGCGGAAAACGCGGCCGCCGTGCGGCTCTACGAGCGGCTCGGCTTCCAGGTCGACCACGAGGTGGTGTTCGGGGCGTACCGCCGGGTCTGACCGCGCGTGGCATGCTGGCGCGCATGATTGACGAGGCAGCGGTCAAGGCCGACCTGGTGAACTACCTGCAGTACGCGCGGGACGCGCTGATCTGGAAACTCGACGGGCTGTCCGAATACGACGTACGGCGGCCCCTCGTGCCCACCGGCACCAACCTGCTCGGCCTGATCAAACACTGCGCGAGCATCGAGGCGGGGTACTTCGGCGCCACGTTCGGGCGGCCCTACCCCGAGCCGATGCCGTGGATCGACGACGACGACGCCGAGCCCAACGCCGACATGTGGGCGACGGCGTCCGAGACCCGCGAGGACATCGTGGCGCTCTACCGGCGGGTGCAGGCGCACGCGGCCGAGACGTTCGCGGCGGTGCCGCTGGACGGGAAGGGCGCGGTGCCGTGGTGGCCGGCCGAGAGCCGGGAGGTTCCCCTGCACCGGGTGCTGGTGCACGTCACGGCCGAGGTGCAGCGGCACGCCGGACACGCCGACGTGGTGCGCGAACTGATCGACGGGGCGGCCGGGCTGAGCGACAAGAACAGCAACATGCCCGAGGCCGACGCCCAGTGGTGGGTGGACTACCGCAACCGGCTCGAGGACGTGGCCCGCAGCGTCTGACCGGCCGGCGCGGCGCGGTGGGTACGGCCTGTCGAGCCGTCCGCGGGAGCCGGGCCCGGGGACGGCTTCACCGAGCCGTCCGCGGGCGGCGGGCCCGGGGCGGGAGCGTGACACCGGACAGGGTGCGCAGCGCGGCGGGGCCCCGGGAGCGCCGGGGCCGGGTGCGCGCGCCGGGCCGGGTGCGGGCGTCGCCGCGGGCGTCGCTGTAGGCGAGCAGGTCGATCGTGTCGCGCTGGCGGGTCGGGTCGGGCTCCGGCCGCTGGGCGTAGGCCGACTCGTCCTCCTCCTCGTAGACGGCGACTTCCCCGGCCACCGGCTCGGGCGCCTCGGCGGCCTGGAAGATGGTGAACCGGTCGGTCATGGCCAGGGCCCGTTCCGGGCCGGCCAGCACCAGCGCCGCGCCCAGGTTGGCCACGGCGAACGGCAGGCCGATCACGACGAGGCTGGGCGAGGTGCGGATCGACACGACAGCCAGCACGGCCGCGGCGACCGCCGTGCTCAGCGCGGCCAATGTGCCCGCCCGGCGGATCGAATAGCTGCCGAAACCGGACAGCCGGATCACCGCGGCGGCGCAGGCGGCGGCCAGCAGCACGGCGAGCACCCAGCCCGCGGCGAACGGCCAGAGGCGCTGCCACGTTCCGTCCTCGTCACCGAACACGAACATCAGGAACGGCACACCGATCACGGCCACCACGAGCAGCAGCACGGCGTCGACCGTGAGCACGATGGCGGCCGCCGCGACGGCGTCGATGCGGTGACCCCGCGCCTCGCCCGCCTCCAGATCGACCATGGTCAGCCCGCCCTCCCCAGAGCCCGCCACCGTCACCGGACCATGGCGACGCTCGACGCTGCACCGTAACGCATGCGTCCAGCCCGTGACGTCTCAGGGACGCAGCCCCTCGTAGTAGGCCTTCATCGACGGGTAGTAGTCGTCGAACACCGGCTGCCCCGCACCCTCCCGCGCCGCGACCAGCATGTCCAGGTAGTACTCCCAGCCGGGCCCGACCTCACCGATCCCCTCGGTGGTCGCCAGGTGATGGACGAGCCGCAACTCGGTACGGCCGCCCGCCTCGGTCAGCACCACCTCCAGGTGCCAGCCCGCGTCGTCGCCCTCACCCAGGCTCACCACGGCCAGCCGACGCGGCGGTTCACAGGCGTCGATCCGCATCTCCATCCACGGCGCACCTTCCTCGTACGCCATCTGCACCTTGATCGTGCGCCCCGGCCCCGGGTCCTCCCCCGTCCACCGCCCGAACCACCGCGCGCTGCGCTCCGGCTCGGTCACGCCGGCCCACACGTCCTCGATGCCCGCCCTGAACACCCGGCTCAGCACCAGATCGGGCCCCCGGTTCGTCTGCTCGAGCCGTCCACTCGGCGGATTGGTCATGCCGTGCCCTCCTGTCGGTTGTTCACGTCCTCCCGCCGCCCCCGGCGAAGGCGACGCACTTCGGCTTCTTCGGTGCGGCGGTCGCGGCGTGTGCGGTGCACCTCGGTCTCGAGCGCGTCGAGCCGCTGACTCAGGAACGCGGCGGCCGGCGCGAAGCCGGCGATCCAGTCGCCGACCGCGGTGAGCGGCTGCCGGTCCAGGCGGTACACCCGCTCGCGACCGGCCCGCGTGTCGTGCACGAGACCGGACTCGCGCAGCACTCGCAGATGGCGGCTCACGGCGGGCCGGCTGATCGGGAACCGCTCCGCGATGCGCCGCGCGGGCAGCGGCCCCTCGCGCAGCGCCTCCAGGATCGCGCGCCGCACCGGATCCGCGATCGCCGCCGCCACCTCGTCCACGGCCGGAAACGTAACCTACCGGTTACGCTTTTGCCAAGCGGCCGGCCCTGAGGTGGAATGCCGGCCCGGGTCAGCCCGCCGCCGAGCCAGCCGTCGTCAGAGGTTTGGCGGAGCGGGAAAAATCCGCCGGCCGAGGCCCCGGAGATCCCTCCCTCGCCTGATCTGCGGCCCGGGAGGCGGGAGCGACACCCCTAGGATCGCAGCATGAGCGATCGGTTCCGTTCCCTGCACGAGGCCGGGACATTCGTCATGCCGAATCCGTGGGACGTCGGGTCGGCTCGGATCCTTGAGGGCCTCGGTTTCGTCGCACTGGCCACTACGTCGTCCGGGCTGGCGGCGTCGCTGGGCAAAGCCGATCAACAGGTGACGCGGGACGAGCTGGTCGCGCATGTGGAGGCGTTGACGAGTGCGATCACCGTTCCGGTCAATGTCGATGCCGAGCGTTGTTTCGACGATGTGGCCGAGACCGTCGAGCTGCTTGCGGCGGCGGGCGCGGCGGGGATCTCCATCGAGGACTACGACCCGGCCGCGGACACGATCGAGACGGTCGAAGCGGGCGCGGGGCGGGTGGCCACGGCCAAGGAGGCTTGCGCGCGGTCCGGGGTGGTGTTGACGGCGCGGGCGGAGAATCTGCTCTACGGGCGCGACGATCTGGACGACACGATCCGGCGGTTGCGGGCGTACCGGGAGGCGGGTGCCGACGTGGTGTACGCGCCGGGGCTGCGTGAGCCAGCGGACATCGCGCGGGTGGTGGCCGAGGTCGACGCGCCCGTGAATGTGCTGGCTGTGGTGGGGGCGCCGCCGGTGGCCGAGCTGGCGAGGCTGGGTGTGCGGCGGGTGTCGACCGGCGGCGCGTTGGCCCGGGCGGCGTACGGGGCGCTGCGTGACGCCGCCCGGGAACTGCTCGACCACGGGACCACGACCTTCCGGTCGCGGTCGCTGCCCGCGGAGGAGGTCGCGGCTACAGCTGACCGTGGTTGGGCGGCTGGACGTCGCTGAGTTCCCACGCGGCCAGGTGATGGTATTTCCAGTCGACCGGGTCGTGCACGCTGTGGGTGCGGGCGTTGCGCCAGTGCCGGTCCAGGTCGTATTTGGCGGCGGCCGAGCTGGTGCCGCAGAGCGCGAAGAGTTCCGAGCCGGCTTCGACGGCGACCTCGCTGCCGAACGCCTTCGCGGCGGCCACGGCGAGCGACCCTTCGGCGGCGGTGGCGGCGTCGGCGGGCACGCGGCCGATCCCGTCGAGGGTGCGGGCGGCCTCTTTGAGCAGGGCCTCGGCGGCGCGGACGCGGGTGGCGAGGCGGCCGTAGCGGTACATGACGTGCGGGTCCTCGACCGCCTTGCCGGCACCGGCCCGTACGGCCTCGGTGGACGGCCGTGCCTTGTCGCGCAGGTAGGCGCGGGCGTCGGCCAGGGCCCCGCCGGCGATGCCGACCTCGATCGCGGCGTGCACGAGCTGGGCGCGGGCGCCGAGCTGCTGGGGCACCTCGTACGCGCTGGTGTAGTCGAACGAGTACGCGACGGGCACGTCGGTGAAGGTCGCGGTGCCGCTGATGGTGGCCCGCTGGCCGATGACGTCCCAGTCGGTGTCGACGGTGACCCCGGCGGCGTCGCGCGCGACGAAGGCGAGCACGAGCCGGCCGTCCTCGCCGAGCGCGCTGACGGCGATCCACGCGCTGGTCAAGGCGCCGGTGGTGTAGTACTTGACGCCGTCGAGCCGGCCGCCGGCGAGGCGGGTCCTGAGGTCCTGGGCGTGTTTGCCGCCGCGCTCGGCGAGGGCGTTGCCGATGCGGCGCCCGGCCAGCACGTCGGCGAACAGGCGCTTGCGGAGGTCGTGGCCGGCGTGCACGGCCAGGATGTCGACCAGCAGGTAATGGGCCTGCGGGACCTGCGCGACGGCGGGGTCGGCGGCGGCGATCAGGCGGGTGACCTCGGCCAGTGTGGACGGGCCGAGGCCGGGACCGCCGTCCTCCTCGGGCACCGTGATGGCGAGCAGCCCGGAGCGGTCGAGCAGGCCGAGGGCCTCGGTCGGGATGACGTCGGCGCCGTTGCGGTCGCGCTCGGCGGCGCCGGGGGCGAGGGCGGCGGCGAGGTCCGCGGCGGCGGCGACGGCTTCTTCGTGGGTCGTCAGGAGGGGCACCCGGACGAGCCTAGTCAGGCTTTCAACAGCTCGAGGGTGCGCTGGTCGGGGCCGTCGAAGAAGTGGTCGATGACCTGCTGGAACGGTGCCGGGTCGCCGGCTGCCGCGGCGAACAGGGTCATCGACGAGCGCAGCTTGAGGTCATCGGGATGACCGAAGACGTCGGCCGCGCTCTTGTCCGTCCTCGTCAGGATGCCGGCCAGCTCACGGAGTCGCGGGCCCAGCACCGGGTGATCCAGGTACGCCTTGGCCTCGGCGAGGTCCTTGATCGCGTACGCCTGGGCTGTGGGGCTGGAACCGAGGCCGGTGAGCTGCGGGAAGACGAACCACATCCAGTGCGTGCGCTTGCGCCCCGCCGTCAGCTCGGCCTTCGCGGCGGCGTGGACGCCTTCCTGGGCCTGCACGAACCGGTGAAGACTCATGCCGTTTTCCGTTCCCGCCCCGGGCCTGCGCAAACCCGCCTAGTGTGAGTCGACCCCCCGCCCGCATCTTCGTGGAAGAAGGCTCTCATGCGCGCGGTATTCTCCGTCTTCGCCCTGGTGGCGGCGCTCGCCGGACCGGCCGCCCCGGCTCAGGCGGCACCGGCCTTGCAGTTCATCAGCAGCCACGACGGCCGCTGCCTCGACGCCGACATCTCGACCGCTACCCACGACGGCACCAAAGTGCAGGCGTGGCAGTGCATCGACGGCAACCGCAACCAGCGCTGGCGGCACTACAGCGACGGCACGATCCGCAGCCTGTGGGACGGGCGCTGCCTCGACGAGGACATCGCGGGCGGTGTTCGCAACGGCACGAAGGTGCAGCTGTGGGCGTGCAACGGCTGGCTGAACCAGAAGTGGGACGTCCACGCCGACGGCACGATCACCAACCGGCACGACGGCCGCTGCCTCGACGAGGACATCGCCGGCGGCACCCGGAACGGGACGAAGGTGCAGGTTTGGGACTGCAACGGGTGGCTCAACCAGAAATGGCACCGATAACCCCGCAAAAGCGACGAGAATGACCTGATGTCGGAAGCCGAGTTTCTCGGGTACGCCGGGTCACTGGCCGTCGCGGGTCTGCTGTTCCTGATCCTCGCCGTGTTCGGGCTGGGCCAAGGCCTGGTGCTGCGCGTGCTCGACGTGCTGCTGGGCCTGGCCTTCCTCGGGTACGCGGGCTACCTGATGGTGGCCGCGCCCGACGAGCCGTTCATGACGTGGCTGGTCCACCTCACGCCGGCGGCCGGGCTGGTGGTCGCGCTGACCGCACGGCGGCGCGCCCGGGCCCGGCTCAGGCGGCTCGAGGAAGAGCACAGCGCCAAGCCGTACGCAGGGCAGGAAGCGGCAGTCACCACGGAGCGGCAACCCTATCCGTCGCCGCCGGCGCCGCTCGACCCGTCGGCGCCCGCGGCGAAGCGCAAGCCGGAGGCGGCCACCCCCGATGGCGGCAAGTCGACCGGGGTGGCCTCACCGGCCATGCCGTCCGGGCTGCCCAAGGAGGCCCCGGCCGGGCAGGCGCCGGCCGGGGCCACGCCGCGGCCGCCGCGGCCGTCCGGGTTGCCGCAGCTGCGGCCCGCGGTGGCCGAGCCGCCACCGGCGCATGCCGCACCCGGACCCGCCGCGCCGGGAGCGCACGCCCGGCCCGCCGGTCAGCACGCCGCGCCGGCTTCGCACGCGGAACCGACGGCGGCCTCGGCCGACGACGACGAACGGGCCTACCGGGCGCGGCACGGGACACCCTCGGCGGAGACGGCGCATCACGACTACACGGGCGGGCGGCACCGCGCCGACGGGGAGTCCTGAGCGTGGCTAGGGTGTCGGGGTGGACTACCGCCGGACGTACCGCTCCGCCGCCGTCACCTTCGTCGACCTCGTGGGCCGGGTGCCCGCCGGCCGTCTCGACGGCCCCGGCCTCGGCGACTGGACGCTGCGGGCCTTGATCGGGCACACGCTGAGCTCGGCGCTGATCCAGGTCCCGTCGGTACTGGGCACTCCTGCGACGCCGGTCAACGTCGCCGCCGCGGAGGGCTATTTCGCTTTCGTACGGGACGTTCCCGCTGACGTTTACGCCGCCGCGCTCGCTGCTTGCGACGTGGACGCCCGGGAATCGGCCGCCTCGATCGACGCCGCCGGGTCCCTGGCCGGCCGGGCGACGCAGGCCCTGGCGGCGGTCGGCGACGACGACGTGGTGGCCACACCCGTCGGCGGCATGCGGGTGCGGGACTGGCTTCCCACCCGGACGTTCGAGCTGGTGGTGCACGGGACCGATGTGGCGGCCGCGGCCGGTGTTCCGGTCGAGTTCGACCCGGCCGCCGTGGCCGAGTCGACGGTGCTGGCCGCGAGGATCGCCGTGGCCCTGGGTGACGGCTCGGCGGTGCTGCGGGCGCTCACCGGCCGGGCGGGCCTGCCCGAGAAGTTCACTGTCGTGTAGAACCTGAGGCTTTCCGCGCGGTCTCACCGAACTGCAACCGTCCTGCACTCCGTCGCGTCGCGTCTCGCCCGAAGAGGGGGATATGACCGACACGATGATTATCGAACTGGGTCTGGGCGCCATGACGATCGCGGCCAAGATGTGCGCCCCGGTCCTGCTCACGGCGCTGGCAGTCGGTTTCGCCATCTCGCTGTTCCAGTCGGTGACCCAGATCCAGGAAGCCACGTTGTCCTTCGTCCCGAAGGCCGCCGCCGTCTGCGCCGCCCTGCTCTTCTCGGGCAACTGGATGCTCCACGAGATGGTCAACTACACGACGCAACTCTTCGGCCGCATCCCCGAGCTGATCGCCGCCTGAACCCGCACCGGGCGCTTCCGGGCGTCCCGCTCAGCGGCCCAGAACGCGTTCGCGCAGCCGGTGGAGGGCATCGGCCCGCGCACCGCAGAGCGACGGCTCGTTGTCCACAGCGGCCGCCCGGACCTCGACGTGCCGGGGCAGCCGCGTCGTCTCCCGCGCGACGGCGTCGATCAGCGCGATGCCCCAGCGCCCGCCGACGACGATCACTTCCGGATCGATCAGGGTGGCCAGCGCCGCGAGCAGTCCACCGACCGCGGACACGACCTCCGGCGGGCGCTTGTCGAGCAGCAATCCGACGTCGATGGCCGTCGAGCCGCCGGAGCGCCGCAGCCCGAGCTCCCCGAACACCTCGATCAACGGCATCGCCACCCCGCCCGGGCCCACCGTGATCAGGTGTGCCACCTCCCCGGCGAGGCCTCGATGCCCGCGCCGCACCTCGCCGTCGCTGACGATCGCGCAGCCCAGCCCCTCGTCGAGATACACGTAGGCGAAGTCGTCCCGCGGGTTGGCCGTGCGTTCGGCCTGCGCGGCCCAGTTGACGTCGTTATCAACATGAACGGGCCCGTCAACACGATCCGCCAGCACCGCCACCGGATCGATCTCCCCCAGCAGGAACGGCGCGTCCGGCAACTGCAGCAGCCGCCCGCTGTGCCGGTCCACCGGATCCGCCGCACTCACCACAGCCAGCCGCGGCCGCCCCGGCCCGGCGCCACCGTCCGCGCTGGGGCCACCTGAGCTCGCGGCGTCGGCGTCGGCGGCGGCGCGGCCGGCACGGTCGCGGGCGCGGGCGCACGCGTCGTCCACCGCGGCGGCCAGGGCCCGGGCGACGTCGTCGGGGCGGGCGGGACGGCCGATCCGCGCCTCGGCACGGGCCAGCAGATCCCCGTACGCGTCGATCTGCTCGGCCACGACACCTTCGGGGGCGATGCTCACGGCCAGCGCCGTCCCGGCGCCGGGGGCCAGCGAGTAGTAGGTGCCGACCCGGCCCTTGCCGCGGCCGCCCGGGGTGCGGCGGCCGGTGTCCACCACCAGGCCGGCCTCGGTCAAGCGGCGCACGCTCTCGCCGGCTGTGGGTTTGGAGATGCCCGTCTCTGTGGACAACTCGGCACGTGTCAGCAGTCGATGACGCATCAAGGCGCGCAGCACGTGCTCGTCGGTGAGCGATCGCAGGATGTCCTGCGAGGGGCGGGCCGGATCCACGATGCCATTCTAGTCAGGGCTCTTGCCTAGAAGGGTCGCGGGGCCTTACCGTCGTTTCTAGTTAAGGGACATGACTAGAAGGAGGCCGCCATGCCGCTCCCCCACTGGGAGGAGACGCCCACCGACCTGACCGGCGCGATCCGTGAGATCAAGGCCGCGCTGCGAGCGCAGATCGCCGCCTCCGGCCGTACGGTGGAAGAGGTTTTCGCCGTGGTCGAGCGGGACGTCGCGGCCGAGGTCGCCGAGATCGCCGCGGCCAAGGCCCGGGGCGAGACGGTGTGGCCGGTCATCTCCTACGCCGACATCGAGGCCGGCACGGTCAGCACCGCCGACGTCGCCCGGCTGCGCAAGCGCGGCTGTTCGGTGGTGCGCGGCCACTTCCCGCGTGAGCAGGCCCTCGGCTGGGACACCGGGATCGTTCAGTACGTCGAGGAGAACGCGTTCTTCGAGAACTACCGTGGCCCCGGCGACGACTTCTTCGGCAGTGTCGGCTCCAAGCCCGAGATCTACCCGATCTACTGGTCGCACGCGCAGATGGAGGCCCGGCAGAGCGACCGGATGGCGCGGGTCCAGGCGTTCCTCAACAGCCAGTGGAAACACACCTCGGACGACGGCACCCAGTGGTTCGACCCGGAACGTGACTCGCTCTACCCCGATCGCATCCGCCGCCGGCCCGAGGGCGCCGACTCGGCCGGTCTGGGCACGCACCTCGACCCGGGCACGCTCGACCTGTGGATGACGCAGGCCTACCAGCAGGCCTTCCGGCACCTGTTCGACGGGTCGGTGGAGCAGTACGACCCGTGGGACGCCGCCTACCGCACGTCCGGCCCGCAGTATCCGGGGTCCACGATGTGCTCGGCCTTCCGCACCTTCCAGGGCTGGACGGCGCTCTCCGACATGGCCCACGACCAGGGAGTCCTGCACACCGTGCCGATCCCGGGCGCGATGGCGTACCTGATGTTGCGACCCCTGCTCAACGACGTCCCCGACGACGACATGTGCGGCGTGACCGTCAACCAGGTCTTCCCGGCCACCGACAAGTGGCACGGCCTGCTGATGGAGGCGCTGGCCGGCATCCCCGACGTGCAGGCGGGCGACTCCGTCTGGTGGCACTGCGACATGATCCACAGCGTCGCGCCCGTGCAGGACCAGAAGGGCTGGGGCAACGTCATGTACATCCCCGCCGCCCCGTGGTGCCCGCGCAACGAGGCGTACGCGTCCTCGGTCCGCGAGGCTTTCCGCACCGGCTCGAGCCCGTCCGACTTCCCCGCCGAACACTACGAGCGCGACTGGCGGAACCGCTTCACCGAGGCCGACCTGAACACGACGGGCCGCCGCGGCCTCGGCCTCGTCCCCTGACCGGTCACCGGCCCGGATATGACTGCCGTCGCCGCGGCGGCAGTCATAGGGTCACCGCATGACCAACGTGCGGCGGGCCACCGCGGAGGACGCGCCGGAGCTGGTGCGGCTGCGGGGAGTGCTGTTCGGCCTCCCCGACGACTCCGACCAGGACGGGTGGCGCGAGGCGTCACGGCTGATCCTGGTCCGCAGGCTGACCGCGCCGTCACCGACGATGGCCGGCTTCGTCGTGGACCAGTCACCTGACACCACCGGCCGGTTGGCCGCCTCCGCGGTCGGCATCGTCGAGGAACGGCTGGGCGGCCCGGGCAATCCCCACGGCCTGGTCGGTTACATGTTCAACGTGGCCACCGACCCGGCCCATCGCCGTCACGGCTACGCCCGCGCCTGCACCGCGGCGCTGCTAGCCTGGTTCACCGCCGAAGGCGCGTACACAGTCGACCTGAGAGCCACCCCGGACGCGGAACCCCTCTACACGTCCCAGGGTTTCGCCCGCACTGCCGACCCGGCGATGCGGCTGACCCTGCCCCGCAGCTGAGGAGTCGTCCTCACCCGTGGAGCTGTGTCGCCACCATGCCGAGCAGCGCCGCGTGCGTGGCGGGGTCAGCGGCGGCGAGCAGACCCTGCCGCCCGGTGTGCAGGGGCCCACCGTCCAGGGCGGTCACCACGCAGCCCGCGGCCTGGCACAGGGCGATCCCGGCGGCGAAATGCACGCTGTCACGCAGATTCCCGTCGGTGACGTACGCCGCGCGCCGCCCGGCCGCCACCCACGCCACGGCGAGCGTGCTCGACACCACCCGCGGCCGGAAGCGCTCGACGAACCGGTCGTCCATCAGCAGCCGCGCCGCCCGGAACCTCGGCGCGTTCGGGAACGGCGCGTCGGGGTTCAGATCGACGAGGCCGCTGGAGCCGTCCGGCCGCAGCTCGTCGTCCTCGACCCCGGTCTTCCGTACGAGGGCCCGCGCACCGTCGGTCCAGAAGATTTCGCCGGTGAACGGGTCGGCCGAGGCGGCGGCCAGGCATCGGTCGCCGTCGCGCAGCGCCACGTTGACCGAGACGAGCATCGTCGTCGCGGCGTAGTTGAGGGTCCCGCACAGCGGGTCGACCAGCCATTCGCGTCCGCCGCCGGCGCCGCCGCTGCGTCCGCTCTCCTCCCCCACGAGGGAGTCCTCCGGCCGGGCGGTCCGCAGCACCTCGAGGACGGCCTCTTCCGCCGCGAGGTCCGCCTCGGTGGCGAAGTCTCCGGGCGCCTTGCCGAACCGGGCCAGCTCGGTGCCGTACCGTTCCCGCACGACCGTCGCCCCGGCGGCCGCGGCCGCTGTCGCCAGTTCCCCGTCGGTGATCGACACCGCCCGATCATAGAACGCGGCGATACTGGGTTGATCTTCGGTGGGTCGTCCACAGGAGCATGGTGCGCGAGGAGGACCGGGTGACCCTGGAGGAGCAGCGCCGGCACATGGCGACGGGATCGATGTACGACGACCTGACTCCCGAACTGCTGGCGGCGCGGCAGCGGACGGTGTTCCTGACGAGCGAGTACAACGCCAGCTTCGGGCAGGAGCAGGACGTGCGGGAGGCGATCCTGCGGCGGCTGCTGCGCGAAGTGGGCGAGGGGTGTCACTTCGAGCCGACGTTCCGGTGCGAGTTCGGTTTCAACATCCGCGTGGGCGACCGGTTCTACGCGAACTTCGACTGCGTGATGCTGGACGGCGGCGGCATCACGATCGGTGATGACGTGCTGTTCGGACCCCGCGTCGGGATCTACACGAGCAACCACGCGATCGATCCGTTCGAGCGGGCCGCCGGGGGCTGCTACGCGAAACCGGTCGTGATCGGGGACCGGGTCTGGATCGGTGGTGATGTGACGATCAACCAGGGCGTGACCATCGGCACGGGGTCGATCGTGGGGTCGGGCAGCGTGGTGACCCGGTCGGTGCCGGCGGGCGTCATCGCCGCGGGCAGTCCGGCCCGGGTGCTGCGCGAGATCACCGACGCGGACAAGACCGGCTTCACCGGCGGTTCGTAAGATCAACCGAGGGTCGCGTACGGGGAAAGGGGTCGGGTCATGTCGCGTGTCGGGGTCATGCTGCCGCGGGATCTGCCGGTGGACGAGGTCCTGAGTTATGCCCAGCGGGCCGACGAGCTCGGCTTCGACGAGCTGTGGGTGGTCGAGGACCTCGGGTTCCGGGGCGGGGTGGCCCAGGCCGGCGCGGTGCTGGCCCGCACGTCGCGGATCACGGTGGGGATCGGGATCCTGCCCGCGGGCGCCCGGAACGCGGCGTTCGCGGCGATGGAGCTGGCGACCCTGGCCCAGCTGTTCCCGGGCCGGCTGATCGCGGGCATCGGGCACGGCATGCCGGACTGGATGCGGCAGGTCGGCGCGTGGCCGGCGAGCCCGCTGACGCTGCTCGAGGAGTACACGGTCGCGGTGCGCACGCTGCTGCGCGGGGAACCCGGGCCGGCGGCCGGACGGTACGTCGCCGTCGAGGGTGTCGTGATCGGCGAGGCGCCGCAGGTCGTGCCACCGGTCGTGCTGGGGGTGCGCGGCCCCAGGTCGATCGCGTTGGCCGGGCGGGTGTCCGACGGTGTGCTGCTGGCCGAGCCGGCCGCGCCGCCGTACGTCGCCTCCTCGGTGCGGAGGATGGGGACGGGCCTCGAAGTCATCACGTACGACGCGGCGGTGGTCGGCGACGACGGCCGGGCCGCCCGGGACCTGGTGCGCCCCGGCCTGGCCTGGATCGGGGAGCCGGACTGGGCGCCGCACCTGGTGTCCATGCCGTTCGCGGACGACCTCGCCCGGCATCGGCGGGCCGCGTCGGGCCCGGAGGATTTCGCGGCCACGATGCCCGACGAGTGGGTCCGCGAGCTTTCCCTGGCGGGAACGGCCGACGACGTACGGGCTCAGATCGCGGCCCGGCACGCCGCCGGCGCCACCAGCGTCGTGCTGATCCCGGCCGAGCCCGGCCGCCGCGATGCGCTGACCCGGCTGGCGCGGGTGCTCGATCACTGAGACCGGGTCAGCCGGCGCAACGCCTTGACGTAACGATCGGTCGCGTAGCGCTGGCCCAGCCGGGTGATCGGCCCACCGAGCCGGGCCAGCGCCGTGGCCGGCCGGCTGAAGGCCCGGATCCGGAAGCGGACCTCGTCGCCGGCGGTCAGGACGACGAGGAACGCCTCCTCACCGCGCTCGGGATGACCGGGCAGGGTGCCGTAGCCGAAGCCCCGCCGGTCCGGCTCGTCCACGACGTAGACGACCCGGCACGGCACCGTCATGCCGAAGAAGCGCAGCACGATATCCGCGCCCTCGGCGGCCCGTTGCCCGCCGCGGACGATCCGGAACCCGGCCGCCCTGTGCATACGCCAGTCGAGCAAGCTGTCCACAGCCCGGTCGAACGCCGCCCGCCCGTGCCCGATCAGTTCGTCCCGCTCGACGTGGCCGTAGCCGGCGGGCATCGGCTCGTCGCGCGTCGCGCCCACCTCGGCGTACGTGAGGCTCATGCCGCGGCTCCGCGCAGGCGCAGCAGCTCCCGCCGGGCGTGGGCGACCCGCGGGGTCTCCGCGCCGCCGGCCGCCGCGATCTCCTGGGCCAGATCCCCGGCGCTCTCGATCAGCAGGTCGGCCCGGCGGCGGTTGCGGACAAGCTTGCGGAAGTGCCGGCGGTCCTTGTGCAGACCGCTCACCGCGGCCAGCAGCTCGTTGTCCACAACCCCGGCCTCCACCTCGGGGGCGAGCAGTTCACGCATCCACATCCGCTCGGTGCGCGAGGCCAGCCTCCGCACGACCAGCAGCACCACGATCGCCAGCGGCATCAGCAGCAGGTAGGGCGCGGCCAGGAGCAGGAAGTCGTTCCAGGCGAACAGCCCGCCGGCGTCGTCCCACGCGAAGTGCAGGACCATCGCGGCCAGGCACGCCGCCAGCCCGCGACCCACGTGCCGTTCGCCCGGCGCGCGGCCCAGGATCCACATGACGCCGGCGCAGAAGACGGCGCTGAACAGGGCGTGCGAGGTGATGCCGACGAACCCGCGCAGCGCGAGGATGTAGAGCGACGACTCCACCTGCCCCACGCCGAACGTCGCGGTGGCGTTGTTGTAGGCGTACAGGATGTCCTCGGACACCTGGAAGCCGAGGCCGATGAACGCCCCGATGATGAAGCCGTCGTAGCCGCTGCGGACCAGCCGCGGGGCCAGCCCGATGAGCAGGATCAGGCCCAGGCCCTTGCCCCACTCCTCGTTGATCGGCGCGGTCAGCCCGGCGCCCCAGGTGCTGGCCCCGGCCGGCCCGAGCAGCTTGGTCCAGATCTCCAGCATCGCGGTGTTGGCGGGCAGCGCGATCCAGAACGCCGCCGCACAGAACCCCCAGGCGAAACCGGTCGCCAGCAACGCGCCGGGCTGCGCGGTGTAGCGGTTCTGGTGGCGCAGGAAGATCAGCCACGGGATCAGGTAGATGCCGAAGAACACGATGCCGCTGGTCACGGCGAGCCGGTACGTCCCGAAGCCGGCGCCGAAGAACTTCACGATGCCGACGGAGCCGATGCCGACGCCGATCAGCCACACCCAGAACGCGGCGTTGTGCGGCTGGAAGAGCCGGTACGGCGCGCCCCAGCCCGACTGGTCGATGGCGCTGAGCTGGGCGTCCTTGGCGGGCGAGCCGGTCAGGGTCATGCGGTGCTCCCGGGGGTGACGCTGCGCAGCAGGGCCTCGATCTCGCCCGAGTACTCCTGGAAGGAATTGGGGGCGGTACTGACCTCGACCAGCAGCGCGGGAGCGGTGGCCGGTGACGTCTCGGACATCTTGAACGCCGCGAGCAGTTCGTCGCCCGCCGGTCCGCTGGCCGTACGGACCACACCGGCCAGGCCGGAGGTGGTGGTGAAGGTGCCGGGTGCGCCCGAGATGTCGGCGTTCGCGTCCTGCGACGTGAGCACCTGGTCGAGGAACTGGGCGGCCGTGCCGTCGAACGCCGCCCCTGTCATGTTGATGACCGCACCCGCCTTGGCCAGCTTGACCGTCTCGCGCGACGGGCTCACGCCGGTGTCGTCGCTGACCAGCGTGCCGTCCTCGAGCTGCCAGCCCACCGGGGGCACGGCGGTCGCGCCGCCACCCAGGTCGAGCACGTCACCGGCCTTGATCGGGTTGTCCCAGGGGACCACGGCGTTGACGGCGGGCCAGCCGTAGATCAGCAGCAACGCGACGGCCAGCACGAAGATCGCGGGCTTGAGCCGGCGCCGATCCAGGCCGAGCCACCGATGTTCGACCGGCACCCAGCCCGGTAAATCTGTACTCATGCGCACCCCCTGCGTCACAACCTAGTGCCAGAGACAGTTGACCGCGCGGATTGACGGGAGTGGTTAGTGGGAAGCAACGCCCGCATGAAGATCTGGCCCGGGAACCCCTACCCGCTGGGTGCGACCTACGACGGTGGGGGGACGAACTTCGCCCTTTTCTCGGAGCTCGCCGAGCGGGTCGAACTGTGTCTGTTCGACGAAGACGGCAACGAGACACGAATCGACCTGCCCGAGCGGGAGGCGCTCGTCTGGCACGGCTACCTGCCCCGGATCGTGCCGGGCCAGCGCTACGGCTACCGCGTTCACGGGCCCTACGACCCGTCGCGCGGGCTGCGCTGCAACCCCAGCAAACTGCTGCTCGACCCGTACGCCAAGGCCATCGACGGGCGTAACGACTGGAACGAGGCGCTGTTCGCGTACCGGTTCGGCGACCCCGGTTCCCGCAACGAGGACGATTCCGCCCCGTACGCGCAGAAGTCGGTCGTCATCAACCCGTTCTTCGACTGGGGAAACGACCGGCCGCTGCGCATTCCGTTCCACCAGACGGTCATCTACGAGGCGCACGTCAAAGGCATGACCGAACGGCACCCGGACATTCCCGACGACGTCCGGGGCACGTACTCCGGCCTGGCCCACCCCGCGATGATCAAGCACTTCAAGAACCTCGGGGTGACCGCGGTCGAGTTGATGCCGGTGCACCAGTTCGTGCACGACAGCACCCTCATCGACCGCGGCCTGACCAATTACTGGGGCTACAACACCATCGGCTTCTTCGCGCCGCACAACGGATACGCCTCGTTCGGCGGGCACGGCGGGCAGGTGCAGGAATTCAAATCGATGGTCAAAACGCTGCACCAGGCCGGCATCGAAGTGATTCTCGACGTGGTCTACAACCACACCGCGGAAGGCAACCACCTCGGGCCGACCCTGTCGTTCCGCGGCATCGACAATCCCGCCTACTACCGGCTCGTCGACGACGACAAGCAGTACTACTACGACACCACCGGCACCGGGAACAGCCTCAACGTGCGCCACCACGAATCGCTGCGGCTCATCATGGACTCGCTGCGCTACTGGGTCACCGAGATGCACGTCGACGGTTTCCGGTTCGACCTGGCGGCCGCGCTGGCCCGCGAATTCCACGCCGTCGACCGGCTGGCCGCGTTCTTCGACCTGGTCAACCAGGACCCGATCGTGTCGCAGGTCAAGCTGATCGCCGAGCCGTGGGACGTCGGGGACGGCGGTTACCAGGTCGGCGGATTCCCTCCCCTGTGGACCGAATGGAACGGGCGCTACCGCGACTCGGTCCGTGACTTCTGGCGAGGTGAGCCGGCCTCCCTGGGTGAATTCGCGTCACGGTTCACCGGCAGTTCCGACCTGTACGAGATCGACGGGCGGCGCCCCATCGCGTCGATCAACTTCGTCACCGCGCACGACGGCTTCACACTCAACGACCTGGTGTCGTACAACGAGAAGCACAACGACGCCAACGGCGAGGACAACCGCGACGGCGAAAGCCACAACCGTTCGTGGAACGTGGGTGTCGAAGGACCGACCGACGACCCGGACATCGTGGCCCTGCGGGAACGGCAGAAACGCAACTTCCTGGCCACCCTGCTGTTGTCGCAGGGCGTACCGATGATTTCGCACGGCGATGAACTCGGGCGCACCCAGGGCGGCAACAACAACGTCTATTGCCAGGACAACGAGATCAGCTGGGTCGACTGGACCGACGCCCGCAATCAGGACGTGCTGACCGGATTCACGCGCCGGCTCACCGAACTGCGGGCCAAGCACCCCATTTTCCGGCGGCGCCGCTTCTTCACCGGCGAACCGATCGGCGACGACAAGGTGCCCGACATCGCCTGGCTGCGCCGCGACGGCCAACCGATGACCGAAGCCGACTGGAACACCCGCAGCGGCATGACGATGACGGTGTTCCTCAACGGGCACGGCATCCCGGAACGAGACGCGCTCGGGGAGGTCATCACCGACGACTCGTTCCTGCTGCTGTTCAATCCGCTGGGCGAGAACGTCGAATTCACGCTGCCCGATCGCAGTTTCGGGCGTACGTGGGAGATCGTGGTGAACACCGCCGATCCGTTGCTGGCGGTGCGCCGCAAAACCGCGAAGGCGGCATCCCAACTCGAAGTGATGGGGCATACGTTGGTTGTCCTGCGGTGCCGATACTGAAAAATCGTAAGCAGATGTCCTCGCGGGGCGGTGGGTACGGGCCGTCGCTCCCGCGGGGACCCGGGTGGGCTTCGCCGGCCGCCGGCGCGTCCAGAACACGAAACCCACCCGGGCGACCTGCGTGAATGGTTGCGCCCAGAAGCCGGCGTGGTGAGCGGTTGGACGGGTAGCGCGCGGAGGGCGGCCCGAACCTGGGGTGGGATGGTGCGCGAACGCTACGGCGACCGCCGGACGCCGGCTCTGCTGCGGCGACACGAGGAAGAAGTCAGCGGCGGCGGTTTCGGGGATGGTTGCGGGCGACCCGCTCGTTGCCGTGGCGGTAGTTGCCGGTGAGGCGGGCCATCAGCTCCTGCGGGTCGCTCTCCTCCACGTCGGCGAGAAACCGCGCGGCGGTCGCCCCGCGCAGCACTCCCGCCGGCTGCCCGTGATGAAGCAGCTCGACGTCGCCGTTCTTACGGACCCGATACGTGAAACCCTCCGGTGCACCTGCCACCGGTCCATGGTTGCCCCGCCGCCGGGCCGACGCGACCGATTTACGCCGCGGGCGTCAGACGCGCTGCGACTCGGTGGTGGACTGGTGCAGCTCGGCGGTGGTCTCCGTGACGAACTTGCCCGTCGACGCGCTGCGGTGCACCTCGCGGTCGCCGCCCTTGTCGCCGCCGACGTGCTCGGTCGTGGTCTCACGCGGGTTGCGCTCGGCGGTGCTCTCCTTGACGAACCGGCCGCTCTTGGCGCTGCGGTGGACGTCGTGCTCGTTGCCGGACATGAGGACTCCTCTCGCGATCATTCGATGTCCCCTTTGACCTGCCCGCCCCCGCTCGCGGACAAACCTCGCTCCCGCCGGCGCAAGGCAACATCAAGTTCATCCATGCGTCCGGGCGCCTGTCGCCCTCTAAGGTCAAGGGCCGAGCCGGAAGCAGCGGTCAGCGGACCAGCGAGCCGAGCCCAGCGGGGACAAGCGGGCCGGCCACGGCGGAGCAGCGAACAGGGCCCGGCAGGGACAAGCGGGCCGGCCGTGGTGGACCCGGGATGCAGCGGAGAACGGCGTGCAGCGAGCCCGGGGTCACCCGGCGGAAGCGGCGTGGCGTTTGATCGCGGACTCCCAGCCGGGCAGGTCGGCGGCGCGGCGTTCGGGTGGGCCGACGTAGTCGGCCGACGGGCGGATGATTTTCGCCAGGCGCTTCTGCTCGAGGATGTGGGCGCTCCAACCGGCCGTCCGGGCACAGGTGAACAGGGCGGCCAGCATGTCGACCGGGACCTCGGCGAAGTCGAGCACGATGGCCGCCCAGAACTCCACATTGGTCTCCAGCACCCGGTCCGGCTTGCGTTCACGCAGTTCGGCCAGGGCGGCCTTCTCCAGTTCGAGCGCCACCTCGTAGCGCGGCGCGCCCAGCTCGCGCGCGGTGTCACGCAGGATGCGGGCGCGCGGGTCCTCGGCGCGATAGACGGCGTGCCCGAAGCCCATCAGCCGCCGGCCGCTGTCCAGCACCTTTTTCACGTACGCCCGGGCATCCCCGCTCCTCTCGACGTCCTCGACCATGCCGAGCGCGCGGGCGGGCGCGCCGCCGTGCAACGGTCCCGAGAGAGCAGCCACCGCGGCGGACAGGCACGCACCGACGTCGGCGCCGGTGCTCGCCACGACGCGTGCGGTGAAGGTGGACGCGTTCAGTCCGTGCTCGGCGGCGCAGACCCAGTAGCGGTCGATCGCTGCCACATGACGCGGGTCGGGCTCGCCCCGCCACCGGATCATGAACTGCGCCGTGGCGTCCTTCCCCTCCGCAACCGTCCGCTCCGGCACCGGCGGCAGCGCCTCGCCCCGCGCCGAGGCCGCGACGACGGCCAGCATGGCCGCGGAGGCCCCGGCCACGTCACCTCGTGCCGTCGCGTCGTCGATATCGATCAACGGTCGCCACCCGAGCAAGGGCGCCAGCGCCGCCGCGGCCGCCTGGACGTCCACACGCACATCCCCGCTGCGCACAGCCACGGGCGGCAGAACGGCTGCGGGCAGCGGCGCGTCGAACGTGCCGTCGGCCAGGAGGCCGTAGACGTCGGCGAACGAGACCGCTCCGGCCAGGGAGCGGATGTCGACACCTCGATAGCGCAGGGCACCGCCGTCGCGGTCGGGCTCGGCGATCTCGGTGTCGAACGCTACGACACCGGCCAGCCCTGAATTGACAGTCACCATGTCCTCACCATGCGAGCGCGTACATATTGACGTCAACATTGATCCAGTCAATATGAGAGCATCTGCACATGCCCGCCGCCGCTTCACCTTCGCCGCTCACCACCGCCGACGTCGCCCGCCTGCTCGGGGTCAAACCGGCGACCGTCTACGCCTACGTGAGCCGCGGACTGCTCGGCAGCCGACGCAACGCCGACGGCAAGAACAGCCTCTTCGACCGGCGGGAGGTCGACGCGTTCCTGGCCTCGCGCCGGCGCCCCACCACACCCGGCATCAGGACCGGCATCACGCTGATCAGCGACGGCTCCCTCCGCTACCGTGGCCACGACGCCGTCGCGCTGGCCAGGGTAGCGAGCTTCGAGGAGGTCGTGGCCCTGCTGTGGACAGGCACCCGGCGCTACGAGACGTTCGCGCCCGACCCCCGGCTGCGCCGCCTGGCCGAGGCCGTGACCGCCCCGCTCCCCCGCACCGCGCGGCACACCGACCGGCTGCGCGTCATCGTCGCCGCAGCCGCCGCCGGCGACCCGCTGCGCTTCGACACGAGCCCGGCCGCGGTGACCGCCACCGCCCGTTCCCTGCTGGCCACGATGGTCGCCGCCTTACCCGCCGCAACCGGCCCCGCGGCCCGGAGAAGGCAGAAGGATGCGCTCCGGCGGACCCACATGGACTCGCACCCCCTCGGAGACCCCGATTCGACCGTGCTCGACGTCCCGGGCACAGCCAGGAGGCGGGACAGCGAGCGAAACAGCTGGAGCGACCGCGCGGACGGTGGACAGGACGACCTGAACGCGAGGGGGGACGGCGCGGACAGCAGGTGGGGCGGCGCGGACAGCAGGTGGGGTGGCGCGGACAGCAGGTGGGGCGGCGCGGAAAGCGGGCGGGGCGAGGCGGACGGCGCGCGGGACGGCGCGGACGGCGCGGATGGCGGGCAAGGCGAGGCGGACGGCGCGCGGGACGGCGCGGACGGTGGATGGCATCGTGCGGACGGCGCGCGGGACGGCGCGGACGGCGCAGACTGCGGGTGGGGCAAGGTGGGCGGCGCGGACGGTGGACGGCACGGTGCGGACGGCGACGTGGGTGGGCCGCGCCTGGCCGAGGTGCTGTGGGAGCGGCTGACCGCCCGCGAGGCCACGCCGCGGGAGCACAATCTGCTCGAAGCCGCCCTGATTCTGCTGGCCGACCACGACATAGCAGCGTCCACACTGGCCGCGCGCGTGGCCGCGTCGACCCGGGCGCACCCGTACGCGGTGGTGGGCGCGGGTCTGGCCGCGCTCGACGGGCCGCTGCACGGGGCCGCCAGCAGCCTCGCCCATCACCTGCTGGCCGACGTGCTCGACAAGTCCGACCCGGTGGACGCCGTCGCCGATCGGCTGCGGGCCGGTGAGCCCGTCCCGGGGTTCGGGCACCGGCTCTACCCGGACGGCGATCCCCGGGCCCGCGCCCTGCTGGACATGCTGGGTGACACGCGGGCGGGGGATGCTGCCGGGCGCCTGGCGGAGGTCGTGGGCGCCCGGTCCGGCGTACGGCCGAACGTCGATCTGGCCCTGGCCGCGCTGACCCTGGAATATCAGATGCCGCCCGACGCGGGGGAGACGATTTTCGCCGTCGCGCGGACGGCGGGGTGGATCGCGCACGCGTTGGAGGAGTACGCCGACCGGCCGTCGCGGTTCCGGCCGTCCGGCGAGTACGCGGGCGAGGCCCCGCGCAGCAGGGGGTAGGGTCCGGGCATGCCGACCGAAGATCCGCACAGTCTGTCCCTGCTCGAGGGCCTGCACTCCACCCCCGCCCGGCGTTACCTCTCCACCGAGCCGATCGCCGACGAGATCATCACCGCGCTCCTCGACGCCGCCGTGCGCGGGCCGAGCGGCGGCAACAGCCAGCGCTGGGCCTGGATCGTCGTACGGGATCCGCAGATCAAGCACCAGATCGCCGAGTGGTACCGGGAGGGCTGGGAGAAGAACTACGGGTCGCGGCGCGAGCAGATCCTCGGCGGGGCTGCCGACGGCGGCATGAGCGCGGCCACCTTCCGGGCCGCCGACCACCTGGCCGCCGGCCTCGAGCACGCGCCCGTCTGGATCTTCCCGGTGCTGCTGGGGGCGAAGCGGTCCAGCAACCCCCGGCTGGGTTCCTCCATCTACGGCGCCGTGCAGCAGCTCATGCTGGCCGCCCGCGCGTACGGCATCGGTTCCACGCTGACCACGCTTTACTCGGAGCACGAGGACGACGTACGGGAGCTTCTGGGTCTGCCCGAGGACGCGCTGACCATGGCCCTGGTCCCGCTGGGCTATCCGGAGCGCGGCCGGTGGGCGCAGCCGAAGCGGCGGCCGCTGGAGGAGGTCGTCTTCTTCGATCGGTACACGGCGTCATGACGTACATCAAGAGCATCACCATCGACTGCCGGGACGCCGTCGTGGTGGCGCGGTTCTGGGCGGCCGCGCTGGGCGGGGAGTTCGACGAGGACTCGACGCCGGAGAAGGCGTTCGTCGAGGCGCCCGGCTGGGGCGGGCCGAACCTGTGGTTCCAGCGCGTGCCCGAGCCCAAGCAGGGCAAGATCCGCATGCACTTCGACCTGCGGGCGCCCGGCGGCGACATCCCCGCCGAGGTCGAGCGGCTCAAGGGGCTGGGCGCGACCTACGCCTGGGAGGCCAACGGCCTGACCGTGCTGCGGGACCCGGAGGGCAACGAATTCTGCGTGGAGGTGTAAAGCGGGCGGGGCGGCGACCGATTGCAGGGTCACCACACCCACGGAAGGGACCCGCCCATGCCGCAACGGACTCTGCCGGTCCGTGAAGACCGGTGGCAGCCGGAGGACCGGATCTACGACGGCCTGATCGCCCGGGCCGTCGACCACTCCGAGGACTCCGAAGCCCGCGACGGCACCGCCGAGATGATGGCGGGCGCGCTGATACTGGTCATCCTGTTCATCGTCGTGTTCAAGGGCACCGAGTCGGCGCAGGCCGCCCTCCTCACCTGTGGATTACTGGGTGCGGGCGGCTTCCTGTGGATGGTGAACGCCGCCCGACCGGTCCAGGCCGACCGGGCACAGGCCCTGCGCGAGCTCGGTGGACCCGGTTCACTCCCGGCCGGCTACCTGGTGCACGCCAAGGCGTGGGACGCGGGCATGTCGGACCACGTCGCCGGGGTGGCCGAGTCGCAGCTGCTGGCCGCGGCCGAGCTGTGCAACATCTTCCCGGGTACGGTCGACGACCTGCTCCGCTTCGTCGGCAACGTGGCGATCCACGTCCCGTCGGGCCGGCACACCAGCGCCGACGACGTGCGCCGCCGGGCGCGTGAGCTGGTGCAGGTGGCCAAGCCGATCGTGGTCGACTACGCCAAGAGCGCGCCGAAGCTGCCCACCCCGCCGCCCGAGGGCAAGAAGGGCAAGCGCTAGTCGAAGTCCGAGGGCCGCAGGCGGGCGATCCGCTTGCGGTACTCCGCGGCCATGCCGGGCCAGTTGGTGACGACCCGGCCGGCCGCGTTGCGGTACCAGCTCCGGCAGGACGTCCACACGCTGCGCCGGAGCCGCCGCTGGATCTCCTCGTCGTACGCCGCGGCGACCTCCCGGCGCACGACGAGAGGTTTTGACCCCGCGGCCAGCCGGCGCACCGCCTGCACCAGGTAGGCCGCCTGGTGCTCGATGAAGTACAGCACCGACGTGTTGCCCGTGTTGGTGTTGGGGCCGTAGATGAGGAACAGGTTGGGGAAATCGGGAACCGTCATCCCCAGGTGTGCGTATGCCCCGGCCGCCCATTCGTCACTCAGGGCCCGCCCGTCGCGGCCGGTGATCCGGATGCCGGCCAGGAAGTCGGTCGCGGCGAACCCGGTGGCGTGTACGAGCAGGTCACATTCGTGCACGGTGCCGTCCGCCGTCCGCACGCCGGCCGGGGTGGTCTCGACGATCTTCTCGGTGACCAGCGAGACGTCGGGGCGGCCCAGCGCGGGCAGCCAGGCGTTGGTGAACAGGACCCGCTTGCAGCCCAGCGGGTCGTCCGGCGTGACCCGCCGGCGCAGCTCCGGATCGCGCACCTGCAGGCGGCGCTGGAGCCGTGACACGCCGCGGATGAGCGCGCCCGCCACCCGGCCGCCGGTGATGGCGCGCCCGGTCACCACGGTCATCGCCCACACCCCGGCCCGCGGCAGCACCATCAGCCCCGGCAGTTTCCCGTACGCGTAACGCCGTCCGGCGCCGTAGCGGCGATCGGGGCGCGGCAACGTCCAGGGGGCGGTGCGCTGGAAGACGGTGATGTGCGCGGCCCGCCCGGCGATGGCCGGGACGAGCTGGATCGCGCTGGCGCCGGTGCCGATGACACCGATCCGCGCGCCGTCCACCGGCAGGTCGTCACGCCATTGCGCGGTGTGCACGACGGGGCCGGCGAACGTGCCCGGCAGGGGCGGCGGCACCGGGTTGCCGAGTTGCCCGCAGGCGGGCACGAGCACGTCCGCCTCGTACGGGGTGCCGTCGGCGGTCTCGATCAGCCAGCGGCCCTCGGTCCAGGTGGCCGACGTGACGGCCGCGTTGAGCACGACCCGCCGGGTGATCCCCCGCGAGCCGGCGGTGCGGCGCAGGTAGGCCAGGATCTCGTCGTGCGCGGGGAAGCGCCGGGACCAGCGCGGGTTGGGCGCGAACGAGTACGAGTACAGCGGCGCGGGCACGTCGCAGGCGCACCCGGGGTAGGTGTTGTCGCGCCACACACCGCCGATCGACGCCGCCCGTTCGAGCAGGGTCACGTCGTCGAAGCCGGCCTCGAGCAGGGCGGCCGCGGCCGCGATCCCGCCGAAGCCGGCCCCGATGACGACGATGCGCGGCTTCACCGGGCGTACAGCGCTTCCACCTCGGCCGCGTAGCGCTGCAGGACGGCGTGGCGGCGCACTTTCATGGTCGGCGTCACCATATCGCCGCCGGGGATCCACACGTCGGGCAGGATCTCGTACGCCTTGATCTGCTCGGGCCGCGACACCGTGGCGTTGGTCGCCGCGACCGCGTCGGCCACCGCCTGCACGACAGCCGGGTCGGCCGGGTCGGCCCCGGTCTCCGGATCGATCACGACGAGCGCGGTCAGGTACTCGCGGCCGTCGCCGACGACCACCGCCTGCGCGATCAGGGGGCAGGCGGTGCGCAGGGTGAGCTCGATCGCGGAGGGGGCGATGTTCTTGCCGCCGGTCGTGATGAGAAGTTCCTTCTTGCGGTCGATGATGCGCAGGTAGCCGTCGGGGTCCTGGCGGGCCACGTCGCCGGTGTGCAGCCAGCCGTCGGCGTCGAGGGCGGCCGCCGTCTCGTCGGGCAGGTCGCGGTAGCCGCGGGTGACGGTCGGGCCGCGGACGAGCAGTTCGCCGTCGTCGAGCAGGCGGGTCTCGAGGCCGGGCAGGGGCAGGCCGATCGTGCCGGTGCGGACCTCGCCCGGCGGCACCAGGGTGCCCAGGCCCGCGACCTCGGACATGCCCCAGCCCTCGATCAGCGGGACACCGATGGCGTTGACCAGCTCGATGATCTCGGGCGGGGCCGGGGCGGCGGCGGTGACCGCGACGCGGACCTGGTCGAGGCCGAGCCGCACGCGCAACGGGGCGAGGACGCCCTGCTCCAGTTCCGGCGGCACCGCGCCGTGGGCCCGCACGCTGCGCACCGCGAGGTCGAGCGCCGGGGCCAGCTCGGGGATTCCGCGGATGCCGGCCACCAGGCGCAGCCACACCTGCGGCACCCCGCCGAACAGGGTCGGCCGCACCTCGGTGAGCGCGGCCACGATCTGCCGGTGATCGTCCAGGGTGGTCAGTTCGGTGCCCGCCCACAGGTGCGTGTAGTGCGAGGCCCAGCGATCGGCGATGTGCGCGGCGGGCAGGAACGAGATCATGCGGTCGCCGGGGCAGATGTCGAGCAGCGGGACCGTCGTGCCGACCATCGCGACCATGTTGGCGTGGGTGATCTCGACGCCCTTGGGCCGGCCGGTCGTACCCGACGTGTAGACCAGGGTGAGCAGGTCGCCCGGGGCCACTTCGACGCGGCTCAGGTCGAGGCCGGGACCGCCGAAGTCCTCGTCGGCCAGGATCAGATGCTGCGGCTTGCTCGTGGCGAAGGCGGGGGCCAGCCGGTGCTCGGTGACGGCGACCGTGGCGCCCGACGCCGCCAGCAGATATTCGACCTGCTCCGGCGACGAGGTGTTGTAGCAGGAGAACGGGACGGCGCCGAGATGCTGGGCCGCGGTGTCGAAGAAGTGGAACTCGGGGCGGTTGGTGAGCAGCAGCGCGACCGGGTCGCCGTGCCGCACGCCCGCCGCGGCGAGCCCGCCGGCGATGCGGGCAACCCGCTCGGCGTACTGGGACCAGGTGTAGGAGGGGCCGCCGCCCGCGGTGCGGAGCGCGATCTCGTGGGGGCGTTCGGCGACGGTGCGCCGGAACGCGGCGACCATCGTGGACGGTGTTTCCTGGCTCATGGCTGACCGCCTTAGCCCGGGGACGTTCGCCCGAAGGTAGCAGCCTGTTGGCGGTGTGCCAATACGGCTCAGGCCGCCTCGATCAGCAGCCGGGCGCAGGCGTCCGGGTCGTCGCTGAACGGCAGATGGCCGCAACCGGGCAGGCTCACGTGCCGGGCGCGGGGCAGCAAGCGCCGGGCCCTGGCGGCCTGACGGCAGGACAGCACGATGTCGCGGGTGCCCCAGGCGATCGTCACCGGGACGCCGCCGCCCGCGTCGCCGTCCGGCCCGCCGCCCGGGTATCGCCAGCGGCCGAGTTCACGGCAGGCCTCCGCGAAGCCGGGTGCGGCCACCAGGGCCCGCGCGTCGGCCAGCCCGTCCGCGGGTGCCAGGCGCAGCGGCTTCGCGTAGAAGATGCCACACAGCGCGGCACGCCCGGCCCGGGTCCGCAGCAAACCGGGCAGAGCCGGCCCGAGGGCGGCCCCACCCCGCCGGGCCAGGCCGACCACCGCCTGGCACCACTTCGCGCCCGCCGCTCCGTAGAACCCGACCGGCGAGAACGCGGTGACCGAGCGCGCGATCCCCCGCCGGCCCAGTTCGAGCGCCACTCCCCCGCCCAGCGAGCTGCCACCCACGGCCGGCGCCGGCACACCCAGCTCGTCGAGCAGTCCGGCGACCCGATCGGCGAAGTGCGGGACGTCGCCCCGGCCCCCGTCGGGCGGCGACTCCCCGAACCCCGGCAGGTCGACCGCTATCACGTCGAAGTGCCCGGCCAGCGCGGGCAGCACCGGCTTCCACACCTGCCACCTGCTGCCGAGTCCGTGCACCAGCACGAGCGGACTGCCCGAACCTTCCCGGTGGAATCGCATGGCCCATCCTTATTGACATCGTGTCAACAACGATGTCACCGTACGCCATGGCGTACGACTACGACGTCCTCGTCGTCGGGTCCGGTTTCGGCGGCAGCGTCACCGCGCTGCGCCTGACCGAGAAGGGTTACCGGGTGGCAGTCCTCGAGGCGGGCCGCCGGTTCGCCGACGACCAGTTCCCGCGCACCTCGTGGCGCCTGCGCCGCTACCTGTACGCTCCTGCGCTGCGCTGCTTCGGCATCCTCCGGCTGACCCTGCTCGACAACGTGCTGATCATGTCGGGCGCGGGCGTGGGCGGCGGCTCCCTCGGCTACGCGAACACGCTCTACGAGCCGCCCGCCCGCTTCTTCGACGACCCGCGCTGGGCCGGCATCACCGATTGGCAAGCCGAGCTGACCACCGCGTACGACCAGGCCAAGCGCATGCTGGGGGTGGCCGCCAACCCGGTCGGGACGCCCTCCGACCTCGCCCTGCACGCAGTCGCCCGGCGCCTCGGCGTCGAAAGCACCTTCCGCCGTACGCCCGTCGGGGTCCACTTCGGCCCGCCCGGCGACCCCTACTTCGGCGGGGCCGGCCCGCACCGCGCGGCCTGCACCTTCTGCGGGTCGTGCATGACCGGGTGCCGGGTCGGCGCCAAGAACACGCTCGTCAAGAACTACCTGCACCTCGCCGAGCAGGCCGGCGCGACGATCCACCCGCTGACCACCGTCGACGACGTACGCCCCCGCGCCGCCGGCGGCTACGAGGTGCGCACCCACCGTACGGGTGGGGTCCGCCGCCGCACGTACACCGCCGGGCAGGTCGTCTTCGCCGCGGGCGCGCTCGGCACCCAGCGACTGCTGCACCGGCTGCGCGACCAGGGCAGCCTGCCGCACATCTCCCCTCGGCTCGGCGAACTGAGCCGCACCAACTCCGAGTCGATCCTGGGCGCCCGCACCCGCCGCCGCGACGCCGACTACAGCCGGGGCGTGGCCATCACCTCCTCCGTGCACGTCGACGCCGACACCCACATCGAGCCCGTCCGATACGGCCGCGGCAGCAACCTGCTGGCCCTGCTGGCCACCGTGCTCGTCGACGACACACCCGGCGCCCGCTGGAAGGCCGGGCTGCGTGAGATCGTGCGCGACCGCCGCCACCTGCGCCTGCTGGCCTGGCCGCGCCACTGGTCGGAACAGACCATCGTGCTGCTGGCCATGCAGTCGCTCGACAACTCGATCACCGTCAGCCGCCGCCGCGGCCGCCTGCGCACCAGCCAGGGCGTGGGCGCACCCAACCCCGACTGGGTGCCGGCCGCCCACCGCGTGGCCCGCTCGCTGGCCGACGAGGTCGACGGCGTGCCCCTGGGCGCGGTCACCGAACTGATCGGCCGCCCGGTCACCGGCCACTTCCTCGGCGGCTACGCCATCGGCACCACCCCGGACACGGGCGTCATAGACCCCTACCACCGCCTTTTCGGCCACCCCGGCCTGCACGTCGTCGACGGCTCGGCGGTGGCCGCCAACCTCGGCGTCAACCCGTCGCTCACGATCACCGCGATGGCCGAACGCGCCCTCTCCCTCTGGCCCAACATCGACACCCCCGACCCGCGCCCACCCCTGGGCGCCGCCTACGAACGTCTCTCCCCGATCGCGCCCCACCACCCCACGGTCCCGGCCACGGCTGCCGGCGCGCTCCGACTCTAGGCCCTGCCGAACCGGGGCGGAGGGGAGCGCCGACCCGTGGATCCGGCACCGCCACCGGGTCATCGCGTCCAGCGGCCGTGCTCGCCACCATGGACGCCGCGGTGGTGCCGAGCGCTGAGGGTGCCGTGGCGCAAGCCGGCAGAGGCGGGTCCTGACTCAGGCGCAGCGGCGGATGGCGCTTTCGCCGGGCCGGGTGAGGAACTCCGGGTTGAGGCCGAGCCGGTCCAGGGTGAGGCGGACGGCCGGGTGGGCCACGGTCACGTCGAGCAGGAAGCCGCGGGCCCGGGCCGCGGCGTGCACTTCGTACAGGGTGCGTACGCCGGCCACGTCGATGAAGTGGGTGCCACCGAGGTCGAGGGTGAGCCCGGCCGGCTGCCAGCGGTCCACCGTGTCGACGATCCAGCCGCGCAGCCAGGCGCTGTTGCTCACGTCCAGTTCTCCGGTGACGCTGACGCTCACCGCGGCGGCGCCGGCGGACGTGGTGCGCACGTGCAGCAGGGCAGGCATGTTCTCGACGGTCATGTCTCCGATTGTCGCGGCGGCACCAGCGCGGGGAATCGGTCAGGTTACCGATTTGAGTCAGCCGCGGCGGGCCGCCACCCAGGCCGCGATCTGGGCCCGGGCGTTGAAGTCCAGCTTGGTCAGGATGTGTTCGAGGTGGGTGTTGGCGGTGCGCCGGCTGATCACCAGGCGGTCGGCGATCTGCTGGTTGGTCTTGCCCGCCGCGACCAGTTCGGCCACCTCGCGTTCGCGCCGGGTGAGGGGCGCCCAGTCGGTGGGGGACGCCGCGGCGGGGGCGGGCTGTTCCTCCAGCGCGTACGCGACCCCGGCCTCGAAGTCGAACCCCAGCCCCTCGGTCAGCAGTACCTCGAAGCGCTGGTCGCCGAGCACGTCGCGGGCCTGTTTCTCGGCCCAGACCCGGCTCGCGCTCAGGTCGGGCGAGCCCATCTGGGGCAGCCCGACCGACTCCCAGTGCCGGTGCGCGATGCCGAACAGCCGGGCCGCGCGTTCCGGGTCCCCCAGCACGGCCGCCGCGCAGGCCAGCGAGTCCATCGCCATCGCGTTGCCACCCAGGTCGCTGACCTGCCGTTTGATCCGCAGGGCGGCCCGGGCGTGCACGACCGCGGCCTCGGGCCGGTCGCGGTTGAGCTCGACCACCGAGCGCACGTATTCCGCGTACGAGCGGGCCCATTGCTCCCCCGTACGGTCGCAGATCGCGAAGTGTTGCTCGGTGACCGCCGCCGCCTGGTCGTACTCGCCGAGGAAGGCCAGCGCGATGGCCTGGGCCGACATCGCCATCAGCCGGCCCAGGCCGGGGTCGCCGCCGTCGCCGTGCAGCCGCACCGACTCCTGCAGGCAGGCGACCCCCATGGAGGGTTCGCCCCGCAGCGCGGCCGAGACGCCGACGAGGAACGTGCTCCAGCCCTGGGCCACCACGTCGGCGTACGGGCGGCACTCCTCCACGTACTCGGCCACTTTGACCTGGTCGCCCTGCATGGCGCAGATCCACGCGCACGCCCAGAGCGCGTGGGTGCGCGCCGGTCCCGGCTCGGGGGCCAGGGCCATCGCGCGTTCGAGGTAGTGGCGGCCTTCGCGGGGGTGCCCGCACGCGAACCAGAAGTAGGTGAGCGAAGCGGCCAGTTCCAGGCCGGCGTGGTGCTCGCCGGGGTCGGAGAGGCAGAAGTCCAGCGCCGCACGCAGGTTGGGATGCTCGAGGGTGAGCCGGCGGAACCAGGCCGCCTGCCGGGGGCCGCACCACTCGGCGTCGAACCGCCGGGCCAGCCGCAGGTAGTGGTCGCGATGCCGTTGCCGTACGGCGTGTTCCTCACCGGACGCCCGCAGGATCTCCGCACCGTACTCGCGAAGGGTGTCGAGCATCCGGTAGCGACCGGCCGGTCCGGAGCCGTCGAGCACCAGGACCGACTTGTCGACGAGCCCGGCCACCAGGTCGAGTTTGTCGCCGCAGACCTCGTGGACGGCTTCGAGGTCGAACCCGTCGGCGAAGACCGAGGCCCGCGCCCAGACCATCCGCTCGCCCGCGGTGCACAGCTCGTAGCTGCCGTCGACGGCTTTGCGCAGGGATTCGTGGCGTCCGCCGCCGGCCCGGCTGAGCAGGCCCGACTCGTCGGCGTACCAGCCTTCGACCAGCTCGGCGATCCGCTCGACGGGCAGGGCGCGGGTGCGCACGGCGGCCAGTTCGATGCCGAGCGGGATGCCGTCCAGCCGGCGGCACAGCCGGGCCACGGCGTCCTGGTTGGCTTCGGTGAGCGCGAAGCCGGGGGCGGCCGCGGCGGCCCGCTCGGCGAACAGCATGACCGCGGCGTCGACCTCACGGTCGGCGGGTGAGGCGGCGGGGTCGGGCACGGGCAGCGGCGGCAGCAGGAAGACGTGTTCACCGTCCACCCCGATCGGCTGGCGGCTGGTGGCCAGCACCTGCATCCCCGGCGCGGCCCGCAGCAGCGTCTCCACCAGGGCGGAGCACGCCCCGACGACGTGCTCGCACGTGTCGAGCACCAGCAGCAGCCGGCGCGAAGCGAGGTAACCGGCCAGCCCGTCCTCCTGCGGGCGGGCCGATTGATCCTGGACGCCGAGGGCCTGCCCGACGGCCTCGGCGATCAGGCACGGGTCGGCGATCGCGGACAGGTCGACGAGCCACACCCCGTCGGGGAAGGCGCGCTGCACCTCGGCGGCGACCCGGATCGCCGTACGGGTCTTGCCCACCCCGCCGATCCCGGTGATCGTGACCATCCGCGAGGTCGACAACAGACGCTTGAGCTCGGCGCGCTCGCGATGACGGCCGACGAAACTGGACAGCTCGGCGGGCAGGTTCCCCCGGAGCCGCCGCGACTGCGCTGTGCGAGCGTCCATCGACGTACCGTAAGCACATTCGGGATCGCCCGCACACGCTCGATATCCGATCGAGTGATGCCGGATGCCCCTCGCCGCGCGTCCGGGCAGGCCGGACCCGGTCCCGGAAAATGTCGTACCCGGGCGATAGGTTCTGCGCGTGCTCGAAACTCTCGACGACGTGCCCTGGTCCACCCTCCACCATGCTCATGGTTCCGCCGGCGACGTGCCCGCCCAGCTGCGCGCGTTGCTGTCCGACGACGCCGAGGTCCGCCGCAAGGCCCGGCACGACATCCACGCCATCCTCTTCCACCGGGGCACGCGTTACGAGGCGAGCCTGCACGCGGTGCCGTTCCTGCTCGAGATGCTGGCCTGGCCGTCCACGCCGGAGCGGGCGGAGCTGATCGAGCTGCTGGCCGCCCTGGCGGTCGGTGACGACAAGGCCTGGCTGCCGCAGGGTTACGCGCCGACGGGCAGCGAGCTCGACCAGCGGGTGCACGACGCCGTCGGCGCGGGGGTGCCGCTGTTCACCCGGCTGCTCGACAACGACGACGCTGCCGTCCGCCGGCTGGCGGCCTACGCGCTGGGCTGGTTCCCGTCGCGCAGCGCCGTCAGCGTGTCCGGGCTGGCCTGGGCGCTGCTCGACGCCGACGAGCCGGTGGCCGCGACCGCCGCGTTGTCGCTCGGCCTGGTCGGCGACGTGCACCGCCTGGCCGCGGAGGCGCTCGGGGCGTCGTTCGCCGGTCCCCGGCCGCTGCTGCGCGGTGCGTCGGCCATTGCCCTGGCCCGGCTGCTGGGGCCCGACGTGCCGGCCCCCGTGATCGACGAGTTGCAGCGCTGGCCGAGTGGGAGCGAGGCCTCCGGCGTGCCCTTCTACGCGGGTGATCTCGCCGGCTACGCGTCGCTGGCCCGGGGTCAGGCGGCGCCGGGCTGAGCGGCGAAGATGCCGTAGCCGAAACCGTCGATCTCCAGGGCGCCGTCCCGCACGGTCACCCCGGAGGTCCAGATCGGCTCGCCCGCCCCGACCGCCAGCGTGGCCGGCTCGCGGCGCGGGTTCAGCACAACCAGGTGGCTCTCCCCGCGCACGTAGGCGAAGGGGTAGCCCTCCGCGATCACCCGGGTGGAGGCCCGGGTGCCGAGCGCCGGGGTGGCCTGCCGCAAGGCGATCAGTTTGCGCACGAAGGCGAGTGTGGAATCCGGGTCGTTCTCCTGCGCGGCGACCGTCGGCCGGTCGGGCGCGGGGTCGATCGGCAGGTAGAGCCGCGCCGGGTCGGCGGTCGAGAAGCCGGCGTTGGGGCCGGCGTCCCACTGCATCGGGGTGCGGCAGCCGGCCCGGTTGTAGCCGGGGTTGCAGATCGAGCCCTCCACGTCGGGCAGCCCCGGCAGATAACGCATGCCGATCTCGTCGCCGTAGTACAGGCACGGCACGCTGCCCCAGGTGAACAGGAAGATCAGCGCCGTGCCGAGCTGCTCGGCCGTGCGCGGGCCGCAGCAGAGCCGGTCGAAGTCGTGGTCGGCGGTGGCCAGGATGATCGGCCGGTCGGGGTGGCCGTCGCGGGCGGCGTTCCACGCGTCGAGGAAGGGCCGGGTGCTGCCCTTGCCCTCGGCGTCGAAGAAGGGCTCGCGCGGTTCCTGGAACGGCAGCCGCCCCGCGTACTGGTTGTTGAAGAGGCTGGCGTGCGCATCCTTGATCACGAGGAAGAAGTCGGCGTCGAAGGCGAGCGGCCCGCCCGTACGGGGTTCGCCACCCTCGGGGATCAGCACCGCGTCGGGATAGTCCGCCTCCAGCCAGGTGCGCAGCTCGCGCCACAGCTGCACGGTCTCGGCGTACCCCTGGGTCAGTTCCTCGTCCTTGACCAGCGAAAATGCCATGTCGACGCGGAAACCGGCCACGCCCAGATCCAGCCAGAACGCGATGATGTCGCGCAGTGCCTGCCGGTTGCGCATCGGCCCCGGCGCGTCGATCGGGTCGCGCCACGGCTCGTCCGGCCCGGCGCCGGCCCAGCCGAAGTTGAGGGCGGGCTGCTCGTCGTAGAAGTTCTTCAGGTAGTAGCCCGGGCGCGGCCCCGGCGACCGCACCCAGGCCGGGATGCCGGGCACGTCGCGCGTCCACGACCGTACGGGAAGCTCCTCGGCCCAGATGTAACGATCACCCTCGGGGGCCGGTCCGCCGGCCGCGAGCTCCTGCCGGAACCACGGGTGCTCGATCGACGTGTGCCCCGCGACCAGGTCGAGCAGCACCCGGATGCCCCGCTCGCGGGCCTTGACGACGAGCTCGGCCAGGTCGTCGTTGGTGCCGTAGCGGGGCGCGATCCGCAGATAGTCCGACACGTCGTAGCCCGCGTCGACGAACGGCGAGGCGAAACACGGGTTGAACCAGATGACGTTCACCCCGAGCGACGCGATGTGGTCGAGGCGGTCGATCACGCCCCGCAGATCCCCCACCCCGTCCGCGTCGGAGTCGGCGAACGACTGGGGATAGATCTCGTACAGCACCGCGTCGGCCAGCCATTCACGCCCCATACGGCCAGCTAACCACGGCCCCTCGTGATCCGCTGAGCTCAGAGGCCGGCGTCGCGGGCCCGGGCGATCGCCTCGGCCCGGCTGGCCACGTGGAGTTTGGCGAAGACGTTGCTGACGTAGTTGCGGACTGTTTTCGCGCTCAACCCCAGCGAACCCGCGATCGCCTCGTTGGACAGCCCCCGCGACATCAGCTGCAGCACGTTGCGTTCGCTCGCGGTCAGGCCCGGGAACGGGTCGGTGGCGGGCCGGGCGCTGAAGAACGTCATGATCCGCGCGGCCACACCGGGGCTGAACAGGGCCTCGCCGTGCGCCACGGCCAGGACGGCCCGGATCAGGTCCGGCTCGTCGGCGTCCTTGAGCACGTAGCCGCGGGCCCCGGCGCGCAGAGCCGCGAAAACCGAGTCGTCGTCGGACACCATGGTGACGACCAGGATGTGCGGCGGCTGCGGCAGGGCCGTCAGGCGGCGGATCGCGGTCAGGCCGTCACCGCCGGGCATGTGCAGGTCGAGCAGGATCAGCTGCGGGCGCAGCGACGCGGCCAGGGTCACCGCCTCGGCGCCGTTCGTGGCCTCCCCCACCACCTCGACTTCTCCCATCGTGCCCAGCAGGGCCCGCAGGCCGCGGCGGAACAGGGGGTGGTCGTCGGCGATCAGCGCGGTGATCATCGGACGTCCCGCGGGAAGGTGGCGGCCACCCGGGTGCCGCCGGCCGGGCCGGGCCCGATGTGCAGCGTGCCACCGAGTTCGGTGCTGCGTTCGCGCATCGAGCGGTGGCCCACCCCGGCAAGATACCCGCCGGGCAGCCCGGGGCCGTCGTCGGTGACGGTCAGGGCGACCTCGCCGGAGTGGACGGACACCTCGACCGCGCAGCCGGCGCCGGGAGCGTGCCGGGCCGCGTTGTGCAACGCCTCGGCCGCGATCCGGTAGAGGGCCACCTCGACGGCGGCCGGCAGCGCGGGCATCGGGTCGGGGGCGACCACCGTACGGGGTGGGCCGCTCAGGTTGCGCAGCGCGTCGGCCAGGCCGAACTCGTCGAGCATGGGCGGCCGCAGGTCGTACACCAGGCGGCGGATGTCGGCGGTGGCCCGCCGGACGTCGGTGCGCAGCTCGGCCGCCAGCGCGGTGGCGGCAGCCGGGTCCGAGGCGATGCCGCGTTGCAGGACACCGAGGCGCAGGGCCAGCGACGCCAGCGTGGGCCCGAGGCCGTCGTGCAGGTCGCGGCGGATGCGGCGGCGTTCCTCCTCGCGGGCCGTCACGAGCTGTTCGCGCGACCGCTGCACGGCGGCCGACAGGCCGTCGGCGTGCACAGTGATCGCGACCTGCCGGGCCAGGTCCTCCAGCAGCCGCACGTCGGTGGCCGACAACCGGTCCCGGCGGCGGCGCGCGCTGACCCGCAGAACGCCAACCGTACGGCCCTGGAACAGCAGGGGGATCGCGGTGATCGCGGCCCCGTCGGGAGCCGAGCCGTGCGAGGTCACCACGCGCCCCTCGGCCTCGATCTCGACGTACGGCAGGCTCATCGTGCCGGCCAGGGCGGCCGCCACCGTGGGCAGCAGCTGGCGGGAGACGTGACCGGCCACCTCGTACGCGTTGTCGCGCTGACCGAACGCGAGCTGGTGCACACCCCGGTCGAGGTGGGCCGACACCGGCGCCCAGGTGGCCGCGACCACGGCGAACGCGATCGCGTGGGACCACCAGGGGATCTCGTCGAGCGAGCCGATCGGGCGTTGCGGCCACGTGGTCACGACCGCGGTCAGCCCGGCCACGACGAAGGCGTACCAGATCAGCAGGAACGGCAGGAGCAGCTGGTAGAGCCGCCGGGCGGCCGCTTCAGACCGCACTGACCACCCGTTCGCGCCACAGGCAGAGCGAGATCACCGCGACGTGGTGCACGAGCATGACCGACGCGAACGCCATCGCCCCGGCACCCGCGTCGAACAGCAGCGACCCGACCGCCTGGACGATCCAGAAGGCGTTGACGGCGATCAGCAGCACCGCGCCCCACTTCTGCCGGCGCCAGGCCCCGTACGCGGCCACGAGCGCCACCACGTCGGAGGTGAAACTGCCCAGCACGATCGCGAACGGGTCGCGGGCACGGTCCGCCCCCAGCGTCAGGTTGGGCAGGTCGAACGCCACGATGCCGATGATCGCCACCAGCACCGACAGCACGGCCGCGAGCCTGAGCGCGGTCGATCGGGTCATGTGTCCCATGAGAAGGCCTCCACGTCGGGGTTGTCGAGGCCTTCACGCTAGAAATCCCAGGTCCTGACGCACACGAGGCGCCTGTCCCGGGAATGTGGGACACGGAAGTCCTCCACGGCGAACTCGGCCGGCTACCGGTTCGGCAGTGGTGCCGACCGCGCCGGCGCCTGCCTCACCTTCCGCCGTCGGTGGCTCGCCGGTCCTGCAGTGCGCCGCAGTAGCCTGCACCCATGACGGATCTGCTGGGCCGGGTGCACGCGGCCGCGGGGCCCTATCTCGAGTCGCTGGCGACCCGGCCGGTGCAGGACGGCGACGCGCTCGACCTGCTGGCCTCGCTGGGCGGCCCGCTGCCCGCGGCGGGCGAGGACCCGGCCCGGGTGATCGACCGGCTGCTCGCGGTGGGCACCGCCGCGGCCACCACGTCGTCCGGCCCGCGGTTCTTCCACTTCGTCACCGGTGGCGTGACCCCGGCCGCGCTGGCCGCCGACTGGACGGCCGCCCTGCTCGACCAGAACGCGTTCTCGCGGATCTCGTCGCCGTTCGCCCACGAGGTCGAGACGGTCGCGCTGGGCTGGCTGCGTGAGCTGTTCGGGCTGCCCGCGACGTGGGGCGGCGCGCTCGTGGCCTCGGCCACGTTCGCCAACTTCACGGCGCTGGGCTGCGCGACCCACTGGTGGGGCTTCCAGCACGGGGTCGACACGGCCGCCGACGGGCTGGCCGAACTGCCCCGCATCCCCGTGCTGTCCTCTGGCTACGTGCACGCGAGCGCCCGCAAAGCGTTGCAGATGCTCGGGCATGGCCGCAACGCGGTGACGGTCTGCGCCCGCGACGACGTGGGCCGCGTCGACCTTCCCCTGATGCGCCGCCACCTCGAGTCGCTGCGCGGCGCGCCCGCGGTCGTCATCGCCAACGCGGGCGAGGTCAACACGGGCGACTTCGACCCCGTCGCCGAGCTGGCCGCGCTGGCCGAGGAGTTCGGCTGCTGGTTGCACGTGGACGGCGCGTTCGGCCTGTTCGCCGCCCTTTCCCCCCGTACGGCGGGGCTGGTGGCCGGGATCGAACGGGCCGACTCGATCGCCGCCGACGGCCACAAATGGCTCAACGTCCCCTACGAGAGCGGCTTCGCCCTGATCAAGGACCCGGCCCGGCTGACCGCGGCGTTCGGCATGCCCGGCGCGGCCTACCTGCCCGGCGCGGGCGACCCGGCCGCCGGCTACGCGCTGTCCGGCCCCGAGTCGTCGCGGCGCGCGCGTTCCCTGCCGATCTGGGCGACCCTGGCCGCGTACGGGAAGGAAGGTCATCGGGCCATGGTCGAGAAACACCTCGACCTGGCCCAGCACCTGGCCCGCCGGGTCGACGCCGCGCCCGACCTGCAACGCCTGGCCGAGGTGCCGCTGTGCATCGTCTGCTTCCGCGCGGCCCCGCCCGGCGTCACCGACCTCGACGACCTGAACCGCCGCCTGGGCGCCGCCCTGCTGGCCGACGGTCGCGTCTACGCCGGCACGACGGTCTACAACGGCCAGGTCGCGCTGCGGCCGGCCATCGTCAACTGGCGCACCACCGAGTCCGACGTCGACTTCTTCGTCGACGTGATCCGCGAACTGCTCCCCGGCCTCACCTGACCGGCCATCCGTGGAGGGCCAGCCGCTCGCCCCGGCCGATGGCCGCCAACGCCTCGCGCACCTCGTCCACCACGTCGGCCGGGAGCTCCCGGTCGTCGACCCATCGCAGCTCACTGCATTTGTCCGGCTCGGCGATCCGCGGCTCACCGGTCCAGCGGCCGACGACGAAGAACAGATTGAGGTATTCGGCATCGTCGGCGTCCTCGGCCGCGGAATGCATCAGCAGGGCCAGGTCGCAGGCGTGCGGGTCGGCCTCGATGCCCAGTTCCTCCCGCAGCTCCCGGACCAGACCGGAAACGGCGTCCTCCCCGCCGTCGAGGTGACCGGCCGGCAGGCTGAGCAGCCCGTCGCGGTAGCCGGTGCCCGCCCGGCGCATCAGCAGCAGTCGCCGCCCGTCACGCAGCATGCCATACACGGCCACGGCTGCGCGGAACGTCCGGCGCGTCATCCCAGACGTCGCAGCGTTGCCGCGACGACGGACTCGACCCGCGAAGTCATGCCCGGCACGTCGACGGGGCGGCGCCCGGCGCCGCCAGGAACCGCCGGCAGTGCCCGACGTCGATCGCCCGCGACCCCCGGTGCAGCGAGTTCCAGTCGGTCACCCCGGTGACCCGCCCGCGCGACCACAACAGGTTGACCGGCAGGAAGTCGCCGTGCAGAAAGACGGGATCGTCCTCGGGCGGCGGCGTTGCCATCACAGCGAACGCGGCCCTCCACAACGCCGCATCGTGCGCGCCGGCCGGCACCTCCAACCGGTCCGGGCGGGCGATCCAGGAATCCGTCCAGGGCCGGAACGCCGGCGCGGGACGATCGAGGGAGTGCAGGGACACCGCAAGCTCCGCGATGCTCGTCAGCCACGACGCCGGCTCCACCGGATCGAGATCGACGTGCCCCGGCAACCGCGTCATCAGCACCGACGGCGCGCCCGAAGTCCCGGCGCCGGCCACATCAGCGGCCAGAACCCGCGGAACCGGGAGCCCGCTGCCCGCCACCACACCCAGGTCGGCGATCTCCTTCACCAGCGCCTCGTGCAGACCGAGCCCGTACGGGTACTGCCGCAACACGACGAACGTCCGCGTCCCACGTCGCTCGGCAGTCAGCCGATGCACGGCGGAGCACACCCCACCGGTCAACCGGCGCCAGCCGACGACGCGACTGCCCCGGCCCATCGACGCCGCCACCCACGAGAGGGTTTCCGCCGAGGGCCGGCGCCGCCGGAACCCGTCGTCCCGCCAGTCAGCGCCGGTCATGAGCGCGAGCCTATGCGTCCGGCTCGCTCCGCGATACGAGGCGCTCACCCCGGCGCGCCCGGCGAAGCAGCTGAACCCCCGCCGCCCGGCCGTGCTGATCGATGCCACCGTCAGCTGGGCCTGGATCGGCTGATCGACGAGCGGTTCTCCGGGACCTGTCGTGCTCGCTTTGCTTGAGCCGGTTGATGCAGCGTCCCCGACGTTTCGCGGCCGGTCGGGCTGCCTGTCGAGGCCGGGCGGTCGTCCGCCGTGGCTGCCCTTGGCGGCCGGCCGTGCTGCTGATCGTCGCCTCGTTCGGGCTTCACCGAGCGGCGGGGGAAGGCCGCCCGGTGCCGCGGACAAGAGGCGCGGCGGGCGGGTGGCTCCGGTGAGGTGCGGTGGTCGTACGCGTCGTGCCCGGCCATCGGGGACATCCCGGTCGCGCGCTGCGGCCTGGAGCATCGCTCAGGTCGCGGTGCGCGCCCGTTCGCCGGGTAGGCGGTTGTGGACGGGCACGACCCGTACGGCTTCGGATCTCTCAGACGCGTTGGTGGGCCGGCCGCAGATACACCGCCCACGTGACGAGGACGCACAGGGCGTAGAAGGCGATGAACGCCAGGTAGGCCGCGTCGGCTTCCTTGGTGGTCAGGAAGGACTGGCGGAAGGCCAGGTTGACCAGGACGCCGCCGAGGGCGCCGATGGCGCCGGCTATGCCGATCACCGCGCCGGAGAGGCGGCGGGCCTCGTGGTGGTCGGTGGGGTGCTTGCGGCGGAAGATGGCGGGGATCATTTTGTACGTGGAGCCGTTGCCGATGCCGCTGAGGACGAACAGGGCGATGAACCCCACGATGTAGAGCGGCAGGGACCGGAGCTGGGCGGCGATCAGCACGGTGGTGGCGCCGACGGCCATGGCGATGAAGGTGACGAAGGTGACGCGTGCGCCGCCGAGGCGGTCGGCCAGGGCACCGCCGACGGGGCGGATCAGCGAACCCAGCAGCGGGCCCAGGAAGGTCAGGTAGGCCGCCTTGACGGGGGTGCTGAACACGTCGGCGAACTGCACCTGCAGCACCTGGCCGAAGGCGAACCCGAAACCGATGAACGAGCCGAACGTGCCGATGTAGAGCAGCGACATCACCCAGGTGTGGGGTTCGCGGACGGCGTCGCGCATGCCGCGTTTCTCGTTGCGGGCCTGCGACAGGTTGTCCATGTAGAGCGCGGAGCCCAGGGCGGCCAGCACGATCAGCGGGATGTAGATGCCGGCGACCAGGCCGGGGTGGCCGGCGCCGAAGACGGCCAGCACGAACAGGCCGACGAGTTGCACGGCGGCCACGCCGAGGTTGCCGCCGCCCGCGTTGATGCCGAGCGCCCAGCCTTTGAGACGGTCCGGGTAGTAGGCGTTGATGTTGGTCATGGAGGACGCGAAGTTGCCGCCGCCGACGCCGGCCACGGCCGCGATGATCAGCAGGGTGGAGTAGTCGACGCCGGGGCGGATCAGGAACGCGGCCAGCAGCGACGGGACGAGCAGCAGGCTGGCGCTGAAGACGGTCCAGTTGCGGCCGCCGAAACGGGCCACGGCGAAGCTGTACGGGATCCGCAGCGCGGCCCCGACCAGGGTGGGCACGGCGGTGAGCAGGAATTTCCCGGCCGGGTCGATGCCGTATTCGGGGCCGAGGAACAGCACCAGCACCGACCACAGCGACCACACCGAGAAGCCGATGTGTTCGGACGTGATCGAGAAGATGAGGTTACGGCGCGCGATGGGCGCGCCGGTGGTGTCCCAGAATTCGCGGTCCTCGGGGCGCCAGTCGTCGATCCAGTGGCCCTTGATGGTGGCCGCGGAGCGAACCGCGGGCAGGGTGGCGGTCATGCGTCCCCCAAGATGATCTTGTTGTCGTCGGCGTGCACGGGATAGACAGCGAGGTCGGGCTGGCCGCTCAGGGAGCAGCCGGTGGTCAGGTCCCAGGCGTTGAGGTGCAGCGGGCACAGCACCTGCTTGCGGTCGATCTGCCCGTCGGCCAGGGGCCCGCCCTTGTGCGGGCAGACGGCCTGGGTGGCGCGCAGCGAGCCGTCGCGCAGCCGGAAGACCGCGATCATCTGCCCGTCCACGGCGAAGGTGCGGCCCTCGCCGGGCGGGATCTCGTCGACGGTGCCGATGGCCCTCATGCGCGCACCGGGACCTGCGGCAGCACCGTCAGCGGCAGGGACGTCCGGAACTGGCCCGGGGTGGCCGGTTGGTCGCGGTCCTTCCACGGGTCGCGGTAGGCGGCGACCGAGGCCTCCATGGCGGCGTCGAGGCCGGCCGCGATGCCGTCCTTGTCGTCGACCACGATCTCCCGTACGCGGTCGATCCCGATGCGCGGCACGAAGGCGTACGTGCGCTCCAGCCAGTTCGCGTTCTCCCGGTAGTACTGCAGGAACCGCCCGGTCAGCACCATCACCTCGTCGGCGCTGTCCACGGTCGTGAGCAGGTCGCCCTTGCGGATGTGGGCCCCGGCGGCGCCACCGACGTAGATCTCCCACTTGCCACCGTCGATCGCGACGACCCCGAGGTCCTTCACGTACGCCTCGGCGCAGTTGCGCGGGCAGCCGGTGACCGCGAGCTTCATCTTCCCGGGGCCCTCGATGCCCTGATAGCGCTCCTCCAGCGCGATCCCCAGGGCCGTCGAGTCGCCGACGCCGAACCGGCAGAAGTCGGAACCGACGCAGGTCTTCACGGTCCGGAAACTCTTCCCGTACGCGTAACCCGACGGCATGTCGAGGTCGGCCCACACCTCGGGCAGCTTCTCCTTGGGGATGCCCAGCAGGTCGATGCGCTGGCCGCCGGTCAGCTTGACCATCGGCACCTCGTGCTTCTCGGCCACCTCGGCGATCCGGCGCAGCTGGGCCGGGGTGGTGACGCCGCCCTTCATCTGCGGCACGACCGAGAAGGTGCCGTCGCGCTGGATGTTGGCGTGCACCCGGTCGTTGATGAAACGGGCGTCACGCTCGTCGACGTAGTCGCCGCCCCACATCATCTTGAGCAGGGAGGCCAGGCCCATCTTGCTCTTGGCGTCCTCCTCGCCGCCCAGCGTGGCGAACACCGACGAGACGGACCTGAGGTCGTGGAGCCGGATCGCGTTCATCAGTTCCGGCTTGGGCATGGGGATGCCCGGCACGTAGTACGAGGCGGCCGGATCCTCCTCGACCTCACCCCCGGCCGCCCATTCGACGATGCGCTGCACGATCGGTTTGCAGGTGCCGCAGCCCTTGCCCGCGCGGGTCTTGTCCATGACCCCGCTGACCGTCTTGCAGCCCGACTGCACGGTCGAGCAGATCGCGCCCTTGCTGACGCCGTTGCAGTTGCAGACCTGCTCGTCGTCGGGCATGTCCTCAACCTTGACCTCGCCCGCCGGGCCGCCCAGGTCGAACATCAGCTCGGCCCGTTCCTCGGGCAGCGCGAGCCCGCGGTCGAAGGCCTGCATCAGGAAGGCGACCTTCTTGACGTCGCCCACCATCGTGGCGCCGACGAGCCGGCCGTCGCGGATGATGACGTTCTTGTAGACGCCCTTGCCGGGCTCGGTGAAGGTCAGCGACTCGTCGTCGTCGCGTTCCGGCTCCTTGAGCCCCATCGAGGCCACGTCCACCCCGGCCACCTTGAGCTTGGTGGCCACCTGGGAGCCGTGGTACTCGGCGAACGGGTTGACCCCGGTCAGATGGTCGGCGAGGACCTTGGCCTGGTCCCAGAGCGGGGCGACCAGCCCGTACGTCTCCCCGCGGTGCTGGGCGCACTCCCCCACCGCGTAGATGTCGTCCTCGTCCTGCGCGCGCATCTGGTCGTCGACGACGATGCCGCGCTCGACGACGAGCCCGCTGGCCGCGGCCATCTCGGCGTTGGCCCGGATCCCCGCGGCCACCACGACGACGTCGCAGCCGATGACCCGGCCGTCGGCCAGTCTGACGCCGGTGACCGCGTGCTTGCCCAGGATCTCGGTGGTCTGCGCGCTGACCACGACCTCGATGCCCAGCTTGCGCTCGATCGTCGCCCGCAGGGTCTCCCCCGCCACCTCGTTGAGCTGGGCGTTCATCAGGTGCCCGGCCGCGTGGATCAGCGTCACGTGCGGCAGGTGGTTCTGCAGGCCGCGGGCCGCCTCCAGGCCCAGCAGGCCGCCGCCGATGACCACCGCGCGCTCGTGCTCCTTGGCGTAGCGGATCATGGCCCGGGTGTCGTCGAGCGTGCGGAACGCGAACACGCCCTGGTGGTAGCCGCGGCCGGGCCGGTGGAGGCCGGGGATCGGCGGCACGAAGGCGCGGCTGCCGGTGGCGATGATCAGCTTGTCGTACGGGGTGGCCGTGCCGTCGGTGGCGTAGACCATCCGCGCGAACCGGTCGATGCGCTCGATCCGCGTGCCGGTGTGCAGCGTGATGCCGTTGTCGGCGTACCAGGAAAGGTCGTTGAGGAAGATCCCGGACTCGTCCTCGACGCCCGCCAGGACGTTGGACAGCATGATCCGGTTGTAGTTGCCGTACGGCTCGTCGCCGAACATGGTGATGGCGAAGTCGCCGCCGCGGGCCAGGATCTCCTCGACCGTACGGGCGCCGGCCATGCCGTTGCCGATGACCACCAGACGTTGCCGCATGTCAGATCTCCACCAGGCCGAGGTCGACGATCACGGTGCCGGCGACGCCGGCCGGCGCGGCCAGCCACAGCTCGACGGCCGTGCCCGCGGCCAGGTCCTCGACGACCCGCAGCGGCACGTGCACGTCGCCCTTGGCCCCGATCGGGAAGTAGCGCATCGGGCTGCCGTCACGCATGAGCACGACGCTGATCAGCTCGGCGGCCGCGTTGCCGCCCCGGAAATAGACCGCCTGCGTGGTCGTCCCGCTGGGCACCACGTAGGACAGGACCGGATCGATCGGAGCGGGATTGTCCAGGCCCTTTCCCTCGTACGGGAAAACGCCTTGCAGGAATCGCGGGGTGGAGTGCACCTATTCGGTTCCTTCCGTGTGCAGGGAAATGGCAACCGCGCAGGCTTTGAACGCGGGCATGCGCGAGTGCGGGTCGAGGGCGGGGTTGGTCAGCGCGTTGGCGCCGGGCCAGTGGAACGGGGCGAAGACGGTGTCCGGGCGGATGCCGTCGGAGAGCCGGGCCCGCAGCACCGCGGCGCCGCGGCGGCTGCGCAGCTCGACCAGGTCGCCGTCGGCGATGCCGTGCCGGCGGGCCAGGTCGGGGTGGATCTCGGCGCGGGGTTCGGGCAGCGCCACGGTGAGCGCCCGCACCCGCCGGGTCTGGTTGCCGCTCTGGTAGTGCTGCATGTTGCGGCCGGTCGTCAGCACGTACGGGAAGCTCCGGTCGGGCATCTCCGCGGGGTCCTGGTGCACGACGGGGATGAGCCGCGCCTTGCCGGACGGCGTGGGGAAGGTGTCGGCGAACAGGCGTGGCGTGCCCGGGTGGTCCTCGGCGGGGCAGGGCCAGAAGACGCCGTCCTCCTGCTCGATCCGCTCGTACGTGATCCCGGCGTAGTCGGCGATCCCGCCCGCGCTGGCCCGGCGCAGTTCCTCGAAGACCGTGCGGGGGTCGCTGGACTCCGCGCGGCCCAGCCGGCGCGACAACTCGGCCAGGACCTCGAGGTCGGTCCGCACGTCGGGCGGCGGCGGCAGCGCGCGCCGGCGACGGATCACCCGGCCCTCGAGGTTGGTCATCGTGCCCTCCTCCTCGGCCCACTGGGCGGCCGGGAGCACGACGTCGGCCAGGGCGGCGGTCTCGGAGAGGAAGATGTCGGAGACGACCAGGAAGTCGAGCTTCCGCAGCTGCTGCAGCACCCGGTTGCTGTTCGGCGCACTGACCGCGATGTTGCTGGCCAGGACCATCAGGACTTTGAGGCGGTCGTCGGTGAGCATCTCGTAGGCGCTGCGGCCGGGCCCCGGCAACTCGTCCGGGTCGATGCCCCACACCGCGGCGACGTGCGCCCGGGCCGCGGGGTCGTCGAGTTTGCGGTAGCCGGGCAGCTGGTCGGCCTTCTGCCCGTGTTCGCGGCCGCCCTGCCCGTTGCCCTGGCCGGTGATCGTGCCGTACCCGGAGAAGGGCCGGCCGACCAGCCCGAGCGCCAGCGCCAGGTTGAGGAAGGCCTGGGCCGTGTCGGTGCCGTTGCTGTGCTGCTCGGCCCCGCGGGCGGTCAGGATCATCGCCGGGCCCTCGGTGGCCAGCAGGCGCACGGTCTGCCGCAACTGCGTCTCCGGTACGCCGGTCATCCGCTCGACCCGCTCCGGCCAGTACGCGTTGGTGGCGCTGCGGACGGCCTCGAACCCCGTCGTGCGCCGCGCGACGTAGTCCTCGTCGACGTAGCCCTCGCGGATCGCGATGTGCAGCAACCCGTTGGCCAGGGCCAGATCCGTGCCCGGCAGGGGCTGCAGATGCAGATACGCGCCGGCGGCGGTCTTGGTGCGCCGCGGGTCGGCGACGATGAAGCGGGTGCCCTCCAGGTACTGCATGCTCGGCGGCATCGCCTCGGCCGGGTTGGCCCCCACGATCAGCACGGTCCGCGCGCTCGCCACGTCCTCCAGCGGGAACGGCAGGCCGCGGTCGACGCCCAGCGACCGGTTGGCCGCGGTGGCCGCGCTCGACATGCAGAACCGGCCGTTGTAGTCGATCGACGAGCTCTTCAGCGACACCCGGACGAACTTCCCGAGCGCGTACGCCTTCTCGTTGGTCAGGCCGCCGCCGCCGAACGCACCCACACTGTCGCGCCCGTACGCTTTCTGGGCCGACTCGATCGCGTCGACGATCCGGTCGAACGCCTCGTCCCAGGACGCCTCGCGCAGGCCCTGACCCTTGCGGACCAGTGGGGTGAGCAGCCGGTCGGAGTGGTCGAGCAGGTCGGCGGCCGAGAACCCCTTGGCGCACAGGCCGCCCTTGTTGACCACGAAGTCGCGCGGTTCCAGCCGGACCCGGGGGATCTCGGGGGTCAGCGTCATGCCGCACTGCAGGGCGCAGTAGGGGCAGTGCGTATCGGTCGCCGTCACACCCCGAATACTCGGCAGCGATTGTTTACCGACGGGACCTTTGCCGTTGCGCCGACGTACGGAAAACCCTACAAGCGGGCGGCCGCCGTTGTGAGGACCGAGTCGTAGCGCTCCAGCACGAGATCGGTCACCGTGGGGTCCGCGCAGAGCGGCGGGGTCACGTGGTCGGCGCCGGCCTGGGTGAGGGTGCGGTAGAACAGCCCGTCGGCGAGCAGGTAGGCCGCGATCGCGATCCGCCGCGCACCGCGGGCGCGCAGGCCGGCGACGACGTCGGGCACGCGCGGGCCGGGACCGGAAACGTACCCGGCGTGCCCGCCCAGGCCGGCGGCCAGGGCCTCGACGTCGGCGCGCCAGGCGAGGTCCGAGGAACCGGCCGCGGCCAGCACGACGGCGTCGGCCGGTGGGAGGTGGCGCAGCAGGCTGTCGCGGAGCACGTCGTCCGGTCCGAGCGGGCGGGTCACCGGCGTGGGCAGGCCGGCCACGGCGTCGGCGATGTCCACGCGCACGTGGTATCCGGCCGACAGCAGCAGCGGGACCACGACCGCGTCCGGGAGGAGCGGGGCCACCTCGGCGACCCGGGGTTCCTGCACGTCGGCGTAGCAGAGACGCACGTCCAGGCCGGGGCGGCGGGCGGCCACGCGGGCGGCCAGGTCGCGGATCTGGGCCTGACCGGCGGGGCTGCGGGTGCCGTGCGCGACGGCGATCAACGTGGGCATGATGCGGCTCCCTGAAATGGACATGTCCGGTTCGTCGCCACGTTGCGACAGGGCGGCGCCGCCGGGTCAGGCGGCCGGCTCGTCGAGGCGCAGCCGGTAGCCGCGTTTGATCACGGTTTCGATGTGGCGGCCCGAGCCCAGAGCCGTCCGCAGCCGGGCCACGGCCACGTCGACCGCGTGCCCGTCGTTGCCCCGGGGCAGCGCCGCGATCAGCTGGTCCTTCGAGACGACCACGCCGGGCCGGGCGGCCAGCGACGTCAGGATCGCCATGGCCGCCGGGGCCAGGGTGTGCGGCTCGCCGTCGATCAGCACGGCGTGGCCGCGCATCTCCAGCGTGGACCCGGCCACGCGCAGCTTGACCGAGCGGCGCGGCAGTTCGTCGGTGACGGTCTTGATGAGCGCCCCCAGCCGGTAGCGGGCGGGCATGACCACCGGGATGCCCCGGTCGGCCAGCGGGGCCGCGGTCACCGGACCGACGCAGGCGGCCAGCACCGCCCCGGAGCCCAGACGGTCCACGGCGGCCGGGGCCGACTCCCCCGCCACCTGCAGGAACGCCTTGGCCGCGGGCGCGCTGGTGAACGTCACGGCGTCGATCTGCCCGGCGGTGATCTGCTCGGCCAGACGCCGTACGGGGGAAAGGTCCGGCGGCAGCACCCAGCGGTAGACGGGCACCTCCACGACGGCCGCCCCGGCCCCGCGCAGGGCGCTCACGAAGGCCGTCTGCGGCTCGCCGTGCTCCTGCACCACGATGCGCAGGCCGGCCACCCCCTCGGCCAGCAGGCGTTGGAGGATCTCGTCGGTCGACTCGGTGCGGGCCGCCCACTCCTCGCTCAGCCCGGCCGCGCGGATGGCCCCGCACGGTTTGGGCCCCCGCGCCACGATGCGGGCCCGGCCCAGCACCTCGCGCAGCTGGTCGCCCAGGCCCCAGCCCTCGGCGGCCTCCAGCCAGCCCCGGAAGCCGAACCCGGTGGTGGCCACGACCAGGTCGGGGGCGAGCCCGATGCAGGCGGCGGTCGCGGCGTGCAGGGCCTCGTCGTCGGCCAGCGGGACGATCGCGATCGCGGACGCCGTGACGACCCGGGCGCCGCGCCGGGTGAGCAGCGCGGCCATCTCGTCGCGCCGCCGCTCGGCGGTCACCGCGACGGTGAAACCGGTCAGCACGCCCTCAGTCATCGACACGATGTCAGCGTCACCAGGGCCGGTTTCGGTAACGTCGTTGTCGTGTTTCGGGGCCGATAAGCGCATGTCACAAGTTCGCCCGGCGATCTTGTTAGGCGCTCTCGTCCTGGATGCGGCGCACGGCGGCCAGCAGGTGGAACACCTCGATGCGGCCGTCCAGGAAGCCCATCCGGTAATCGGCGCCGGTGGCCGGGTGCTGGGCCCGTACAGGGTCACGGCGGCCCGCGATGCCGTCCTGGCGCCCGGTGTCGTACGCGAGAAGAACGTCGTCCATCGTCAGTTCTTGCCGTCCATGGCCTTGCGGATGGCCGCGATCAGGTCGGCCTCGAAGACGGCGAGCTGACCGTCGGCCAGCCCGACCCGGTAGTCGGGGTCGTCGCCGCGTCCGTGGTCGTTGCGCCCGGCCACCCCGTCGGCCCGGCCTTCGTCGTACGCCCGCAGGGCAGAATCGGCGCTGTCCATCAGTCCTCCTCGAACGCTCCTGTCGCGCGTTCGAGCGCAGACACCGCGAACCAATCTCACATGCGCGGGCTCGGAATCCCACTGGTCGATTCGCCCGGCCCGAAACACTAAAGTTCGAGGTCAAGAGCGCGTTCGGACAAAAATGCATCGCCCGGGGCACGTACGGTGGCCGGTCGTAGACGGAGAGTGAGTGGCGTGGAGATTCTTGCCGGACCGGTCGTGGAAACGGCCCCCGAGCGGCACACAGCCGGCATCCGCGTCGTCACCCCGTTCCGCGGCATGTTCGCCGTCCGCGACAAACTGATGACCGAGCTGTACGCGTGGCTCGACGGGCGCGGCCTGGGCTACGGCCGCACGTTCCTGCGGCTGCACGTGGTGGCCATGGAGAGCGACATGGACCTCGAGGTCGGCGTGCTCACCGACGGGCCGGTCGACGGCGACGGCCGGGTCGAGCCGGGCACGCTGCCCGCCGGCGACTACGCGGTCCTGCGGTTCGCCGGGCACGGCCGCCGGGCCAACGGCACGTTGATCGACTGGATCCGGGCCAAGGGACTGCCGATGGACGTCGACGAGGATCCCGCGGGTGACCGGTTCGGCGGCCGCTACGAGATGTACCTGACGGATCCGCGGTCGGAACGGATGAAGACCCGATGGCAGATCGAACTGGGCATTCACCTCGATCGCTTGACAGCCCGGTGAGCGGCTGAAACCCTGCGTGGCGGGGTGATGACGCCACGTTGCTAAGGGGTTGGTCAGGATCGACATGCGGAGCCCCCGCCTCGCCGGGCTGCTCGAGGCCACCGGCAGACCCGACGCCGACCGGTTGTGGGCCGAGCTCACCGCCGCCGGCACCCCGCTGGTCGAACCCTGGGACGACGGCCACTCGCTGGTCACGTTCCTGTGGCGCGGTGCGGCGGAACGCGTCCGGACGTGGTGGAACATCGACGTCGCGCTGACCCGGATCCCCGGCACCGACATCTGGCACGGCTCCGAGGTGTTCCCCGACACGCTGCGCACCCTCTACGCCCTCGTGCAGGGCGACACCCAGGAGCTGCCGCGCACCCCCGGCGACACCGGCCCGGCCCAGCTCGACCGGGACAACCCGCTCGCGGTCCACTTCGAGGCCGACCCGGCCGACCCCACCGACTCCAGCTGCTGGGCCTCCGAGCTGCGCCTGCCCGCGTCCCCGCGCTCACCGTGGACGACCCCGCGCCCGCAGGTGCCGGCGGGCCGGCTGAGCAGCGACGAGTTCCGGGCCGGCCGGCCCGTCACGACCTACCTGCCGTACGGGGTGGAAGCGGACGGCCTGCCGGTGCTCGTGATGTTCGACGGCTACAACGCGCAGACCGTGCTCCGGGTCCCGACGATCCTCGACAACCTGATCGCCGAGGGCCGCGTGCCGCCGATGGCCGCGCTGCTGGTCCGGGGCCGCGACGAGCACCGCCTGCGCGACCTGACCCCCGGCCCGGCCCTGGACGAGCTGATCGACGAGCTGATGCCGTGGGCCGAGACGACGTGGGGCATCGGTTCCCCGTACGGCGACAACCTCGTGGCCGGCCAGTCCCGCGGCGGCCTGGTCGCCACCCATCTCGGCCTGCGCCGCCCCGACCTGTTCCGCGGCGTGATCGCGCAGTCGGCCAGCTTCTGGTGGCCCGCCCCGGCCGACGGCGAACCGGGCCGCCTGATCCGCGACGCCGAACGGCTGGCCCACCCCGACGTCCGCTACTTCCTCGACGTCGGCCGGCTGGAGTCGGCCCCCACCGCCGGCGAAGCCCCGTCGCAGCTCGAAGTGGTCCGCCGGATGCGCGACACGCTGCGCGCCCGGCACTGCCACGTCACCTACGCCGAATACGACGGCGGCCACGACTACGTCAACTGGCGGCACAACCTTCCGGAGGCCCTGATCGCCCTCAGCCAGTAGGCAGCAGGCCCGACCTCTTCCACAGCGTCCGGCCGGGGCCGTCGATCAGGTCGAGGTCGTTCAGGTAGGCCACCACGCGCTCTCCGGCCCAGCGTATTGTCCGCTGGAAGTGCGGGTTGGCGCGGGCCGCACGCCGGCCGTCGGCGGGCCGCACGCCGATCGACTTGTAGACCGCGGGATGGATGAGGCGGGTGCCGCACAGGTACGCGGACCGGCCGATGACCAGTTTGTCGAACGCGAGACGGCGCGGGGACGCGGCCCGCACCTGCCGGGCCAGTTCCTCGCGGGCGTAGCGGACGTGCCGGGCCTCCTCGACGACGTGGACGCGGGACACCATCCGGACCAGGGGCTGCACGTCCTCGGCGGCCATGGCCTCACGCTGCAGCGTGTCCAGGATCTCCTCGCAGATCAGGATGGCCGCGAACATGCGCGGGCCGCTGCCCGTGGCCCCGATCCACTTGCCGAGGAACGCGCTGACGCCTTCGGGCCGGTAGACCGGCGTGCCCAGCTTCTCGATCATCTTGCCGAACATGACCGAGTGGCGGCACTCGTCGGCCACCTCGGTCAGCCCGTACTGCGCGTGGGCCGAGGTCGGATCCTGGTCGTAGTAGGACCGGATCAGCAGCTGCATGAGGATCGTCTCGAACCAGATGCCCAGCCCGGCCAGGCTGGCCGCCTCGTGCCGGGTCAGCGTGATCCGCTGCTCGGTGTCGAGCCGTTCCCAGATCGCGGTGCCGTAGAGCGAGGACCGGTGCGGCGGCACGAAGAACTTGTCCGGCGCGAGGGGCGCCGCCCAGTCGATCTCGACCAGCGGGTCGTACGAGTGGGCCGCGGAGGATTGCAGCAGGCGGGTGGCTGTGCGCTCGCGATCGGTCACGGGACCCTCCTTGACGTTACCGGCGGTAACAGTTACTCCTAGTACTATGAAGTCGGACCAGAAGCCGGTCAATACCGATGCCCGGCGCGACCGCTGGGCCGGCCATCGGGAGCAGCGGCGAGCCGAACTGACCGAGGCCGCCATCGACGCCATCCGGCGGCACGGGCCCGAGCTCGGCATGGACGCGATCGCGGCCCACGCGGGCATCAGCAAGCCGGTGCTCTACCGCTACTTCGCCGACAAGTCGGAACTGTGGCTCGCGGTCGGGCAGCGCTCCGGGGCCCTGGTGCTCGACGCCATCGTCCCGGCCGTGGCCGCCGTACGGGAGGAACGCGCCGCGATCGGGGCGGCCATCGACGCCTACCTGACCCACATCGCCGCCGACACGAACCTCTACCAGTTCGTCGTGCACCAGCCCGACATCGCCCGGCACCGCGACGTGGTGGCCGACGTGGTCGACACCGTGGCCAGCGGGCTCGCGCGGATCTTCGGCGACCGGCTGCGGGCGCGCGGGCTCGACTCGGGGGCCGCGTTGCCGTGGGCGTACGGGGTAGTCGGGTACGTGCAGGCGGTGGGTGACTGGTGGTTGCGGCAGCAGCAGCCGATCAGCCGGGAGGCGCTCGGCGACTACCTGACGACCTTCCTGTGGGGCGGGGTGGCGGGCATTCAGCACGCGGCCGACGTCCCCGGCGGGCTGGCGGCTTTCAGACGGGAGACCACGTGAACGACGAGGAGTATCGGGGGCCGGCGGTCCTGACGATCGGCGACGAGCGGCACCCCGTGCGGATCCGCATGTCGGCCCGCTTCGAGCCGCTCGAGGGCCGGTTCCGCTGGGCGGGCCGCACGTCCGCCGACCCGGCGCTGGCCCAGTGCGTCGGCCGCGAGGCCCGTTTGCACATCGAACGGACCTCCGGCGTCCGGCTCAGCGAACCGGATCCCTGGGGCGGCGTCCGGCTGTCGGGGACGGGCACACCGCCGTGGTTCCGATGAGCCACTACGACGTTCTGATCATCGGGGCCGGGCTGAGCGGCATCGGCGCGGCGTGGCGGCTGCAGGAGGCGTTCCCGGCCAAGACGTACGCGATCCTGGAGGCGCGCGACACGATCGGCGGCACCTGGGACCTGTTCCGCTACCCCGGCGTGCGTTCCGACTCCGACATGTTCACGCTCAGCTACCCGTTCCGGCCGTGGACCGGCACGCAGTCCCTGGCCTCGGGCGACAAGATCCGGCAGTACATCCAGGACACCGCGGACGAGGGCGGGATCACCGCGCACATCCGCTTCGGTTCCCGCGTGGTCGCGGCCGACTGGTCGGCCGGCCGGTGGACCGTGCGGCTGAGCGACGGCAAGACCCTGACCTGCGGTTTCCTGTACGCCTGTGCGGGCTATTACTCGTACGAGGGTGGCTACCAACCCGACTTCCCGGGCCTGCCCGACTTCACCGGACGCCTCGTCCACCCGCAGTCGTGGCCCGCCGATCTGGACTACGCGGGCAAGCGCGTGGTCGTCATCGGCAGCGGCGCGACAGCGGTGACCCTGGTGCCGGCCATGGCCCCGACCGCCGCCCACGTGACCATGGTGCAGCGCTCCCCCAGTTACCTGACCGCCCTGCCCCCACGCGACGTCGTGGCGGCCGCGCTGCGCCGGGCCCTGCCCCCGCGGGCCGCCAGCGTCGCCACCCGCGCCAAGAACGTGCTGCTCACGCAGGGTTTCTACCAGCTCGCCCGGCGCCGGCCGGAGCGGGTGCGCAAGGTGCTGCGCACGATGGCGGTGCGGGGCATCGGCGACGCGGACTACGTCGACGAGCACTTCAAGCCCACGTACGACCCGTGGGACCAGCGGCTGTGCGTCATCCCGGGCGGTGACCTGTGGGCCGAGATCCGCTCCGGGCGGGCGTCGGTGGTGACCGACCACATCCGGAGGTTCGTGCCCGGCGGCATCGTTCTGCGAAGTGGCCGCCTGCTCGAAGCCGACATCGTGGTCTCGGCGACCGGCCTCTCGCTCGTGCCCATCGGTGGCGTGCAGGTGTCGATCGACGGCGAACCGGTCACGATCGGCCGCCGGGCGGCCTACCGCGGGATCATGCTCAGCGGCGTACCGAACCTGGCCTACTGCATCGGCTATGTGAACGCGTCCTGGACGTTGCGGGCCGACCTCTCCCACCGGTACGTGATGCGGCTGCTGCGCCACATGGACCGGCACCACCTTGCCGTGGCCACACCCACCAGCCCCGGCGGCACCGGCCGGCCCCTGCTCGACCTGTCCTCCGGCTACGTGCAGCGCGCGCTCGACCTGTTCCCGCGTCAGGGCGACAAGGCACCGTGGATCGTGCGCCAGAACTACCTGCGCGACCTGATCACCACGCCCCGGGCCGACGTCACCCGCGACATGACCTTCGAGGAGGCCCGATGATCCCGCCCTACCGGTTCGCCGGTCGCACCGCCGTCCTGACCGGCGCCGCCGGCGGCATCGGCGAACAACTCACCTACGGCCTGGCCGCACGGGGCAGCCACCTGGTGCTGGTCGACGTCTCCCCGCTGGACGCCGTCGTCTCCCGCATCCGGGCCGCCCACCCCGCGCTGACGGTGACGCCGCTGGTGGCCGACCTGGCCGACCGGTCCCAGGTGCTGTCGGTGGCGACCCGGGTGCTCGGCACCCACCCCACCATCGGCCTGCTGATCAACAACGCCGGCATCGCTCTGGGCGGCCGCTTCGACCAGGTCACGACGGACGAGTTCGAGACCGTCATGAACGTCAACTTCCGCGCCCCCATGCTGCTCACCCACGCCCTGCTCCCCGCGCTGACCCGCGGCTCCCACCTGGTCAACGTGTCCAGCCTGTTCGGCCTGATCGCCCCGTACGGCCAGAGCGCGTACGCGGCCTCGAAGTTCGCCCTGCGCGGCCTCAGCCAGGTCCTGCAGGCCGAACTGTCCGAGAACGGCGTCGGCGTGACCACCGTGCACCCCGGCGGCATCCGCACCGGCATCGCGTCCAGTGCCCGCATCGGCAGCGGAGTCCCTGAGGCCGAGATCGAACCCCACCAGCAAACCTTCGCGGCGCTGCTGACCTACCCACCGGAGAAGGCCGCCGCCGAGATCCTCGACGCGGTGACCCGCCGCAAGGCCCGCCTGCTCATCGCCTCCAGCGCCAAAATCCCCGACCTGCTGGCCCGCCTGGCCCCCGTCGCCCACAACCGCCTCCTGACGGCTCTGACCAACCTGACCGCGAAACGCTCCCGCCCCGCCCCACCATCACAACCAGCCGCGACGACTCCCGCCGGCGCCCCTTCCCCGCCGCCGGCATCCCCCACCGGCACCCCGCGACCGGGCGGTCCCGCGTCGCCCTGAGCCACATCCCGCCCGCGCCGTCCCCGAACACCGGACCCGCCAGCGGCGCGCCGGCGGCCTCCCCGGTCCCCGCACCACGGCCTCGGCGGTCAGGCCCCGGCTTCCGTCGGCCTCGACGCCCCGGCTGGTCTCCGGTCCGAAGTCGACGATCTCCACCGGGTCTCAGGCCTTCAAGCCGTAGCGTTCGATGATGCCGGGCAGCCACTCCGGTTCGCCGAACCGCAGGCCGTAGCGCTCGGCCAGGTCGTTGCCCTCCTGGATCGCCTCCGGGCCGGCCGCGATCAGCTCCGCCACCTCGCGGAAGAAGTGCTCGAAGCCCGCCGGGGTGATGATCTCGATCATGCGGGCGGGCACCGCGCCGGCGTTCCACATCGCGTGCAGCTCACCGCGCGGTTTGCTGATGTATCCGCCCGGCCCGAGAACCACTTCCCGGTCGCCCGAGCGGAAGCCGATCTCGCCCTCGGTGACGATCGAATGTTCGTCCTCACGGGTGTGCAGGTGCGGCGCCACCAGCGCGCCGACCGGGAACGGGTGCTCGACGACCGCCAGCGCCCCGCCGGTGTCCTCACCCCACAGCTTGAAGTGCACGCCGATGTCGCCGAGGGAGCCTTCGCGCCCGCCGCCCGGCTGCACCACGGTCAGCAGCGGCTCCGATGTCGTCATGAGATGTCAGCCTTTCACTGTCAGCAGCGGCTTGAGTTCCGCCACCGGATCGGCCACGCCCGCCGTCTGCAGGCTGCCGACGACCGGCCCGACCTCCTTGTAGGCCCAGGGCGCCTCCTGTTTGAGGTCACGCCGCCAGGCGTCGAGGACGTCGCGCCGCCCGGCGAGGGCGGGGTCGCGGTGGTTGAGGGGCGTGACCACCCGGAAGTCACGGAGGAAGGCGTCCAGCTCGGCGTCGCCACCCCGGGCGGTGGCGCCGCGGGGGATGCTGCGGCCCGCTCCGTGGCAGGCGCTTTCCAGCGAGCGGCCGTTGCCCAGCCCGCGCAGCAGACAGCTGGCGGCGCCCATCGAGCCGGGCACGATGACCGGCTCCCCGGCGCCGGCCGGGGTCGCGCCTTTGCGGTGCACCACCGACCCGTCCTCGCCGGGCCACAGCAGGTTGTGCGGCGCGTCGTAGATCAGCTGCGAGCTCAGCGCACCGACCGCTTCGGCCAGCCCGGCCCGCAGCATCAGGGCCAGGAAGAAGCGGTTGCCGACGGCGAAGTTGGCCGCGTTGGTGAAGGCGGTCAGATACCGCTCGCGGCCGGCCGCGTTCCGGTCGTCGAGCAGCATCGGCAGGATCCGGTTGGCGGGCATCGGCACCGCCCGCGGCCACGCCGCCCGCGCCTGCGTCAGCCCGGTGGCGTTGGCCTGGTGGCCCAGCGACAGCGAGCCGGTGTGCACCATCAGCACGACCCGGCCGGGGCTCAACCCCCACTCGTACGCGGTCCGGCTGTCGTGGATCGCGGTGACGTACTGCAGTTCGGCGAAGTGGTTGCCGCCGCCCACGCTGCCGATGATGCTGTCGTAGCTCGTCCCGCCGCCGCTGTCGATCCAGTCGCGGAACTCGTCGGCGGAGGTGGCCGGTTGTCCGGCGGAGTGCAGCCGCCCGCCGGTGTCGCCGGGCCCGGCCTGGCGCCACACCCCTTCGGCGCCGGCCGGGACGCCTTCGGCGAGCAGGCCGGGCAGCCCGTGGCGGAGCAGTCCCTCCCGGTGGGCGGGGGTCAGGCCGATGCGCCGGCCGCCTTCGAAGAACAGGTGCCGCAGGCGCGTCTCCAGCTCGTCCAGCCGGGGCCGCACGCTGTCGGCGGTCAGCGAGGTGACCTCGACCCGCATCCCGCAGTTGATGTCGTTGCCCACGGCCTGCGGGACCAGGGCGCCGGCGGTGCGCAGCACCGTGCCGATCGGGATGCCCGCTCCCTTGTGGAAGTCGGGGGTGCCCACCACCCGGTCGACGCGCGGGGTGACCGTGAGCCCGGGGGTCGCCGCGGCCAGGGTGTCCAGCGTGCGGGCCGTCTCGAGCACGGTGAGCAGCTCGTCGACCGCGGCCGGTTCGATCGGCACGCCGGGCCCGGCGCAGATCTCGGCGGGCACGTCGTACGGGTTGGGCAGCGTCAGCCAGGAGTCGTCGGTGCGTACGAGGCGCCGGTCTTGCCGTTTCGACACGGGGATGGTGCACCCTCTCGGAGCGTGGCCAGGAGCAACGGCCACTCTAGGGGCGCGGTTCGCGGCCCGCTATCGCTTTACCGGCGGCCGGGTGGAAGAGCATCGTCACGTGGTTGGCCGCGATCCGCTCGGCGGTCAGCCGGGGCAGCTGGTCCCGCCCGATCGCGAGGCCGCGGTCGCTGATGAAGGGCCGGGCCGAGTCGTCGCCGTCGTGCTCGGCCAGGATCACGTGCACGGGCACGCCGAGCTCGGCCAGCAGTGGCAACGTCGGGCGGCCGGCCAGGGTGTCGACGGCGTCGTCGATCAGGCGGGGCAGGTCGACGCGGGGGCGGCCGGTCTCGTCGAGCAGGTAGGCCGCCCACTGTTCGAGGCGGGGGCGCAGGTCGGGCCGCAGCGCCAGGGCCCGGCCCTCGACCTGGTCGACGAACGTGGACGCGTCGGGGAACGTGCGGCTCAGCGGCCGGGTCCACAGGGTCCACAGCGCGCGCACGATCGGGCGGCGGGTGGTCCAGCGCGGCTCGGGCAGCACCCCGCCGTCCAGCAGCACCAGGGCCCGTACGCGGCCGGCCAGTTTCGCCGCGACCAGGGGGGCGAGGTAACCGCCCATCGAGTGCCCGACGAGGATCACGTCGTCGAGCCCGCACTCGTCGGCCACGCGCACCACTTCGGCGGCGTGCCCGGCCAGACCGGGGCCGGCCTTCGTGGTCAGCGAGCCGCCGCGGCCGGGCAGGTCGGGGGCGATGACCCGGGTGTCCGGCCGCGACGAGGCGAGCGCCCGCCACACCTCGGAGGTGTTGGTCAGCCCGTGCAACGCGAGCACTGTCGGCCCGGTCGCCTCCGGGTTCCAGTCGGCACAGGTCAGCCCGGCGATCTCGCGGCGTTCGGTCACGCGGGCGACCCTACTGCCCACGCGCACGCCGGAGGTTTCCGGGAGCTGTCATTTCCGGACGCGACCCTGGGCGGCGACGGTGAGGCGGATCGTCACGGTGTCGCCGAGTTCGAGGCCTTCGCTGCGCCGGACGGCCGCCTTGAGCGGCACGATGTAGCCGCCGTCCTTGGGCCACAGCGACGTGGTGAACTCCGTCCGGCCGACGTGCACGGTCGCCGGGATCATGCCCCACCCGTACGTGACCAGGGCCGCGGCCGATTCGAGGGCGGCGCATTCCGGTTCCGGCACGGCCACGAAGTGGTGCGGCGCGGGCCCGCGCCAGTAGTAGATCTCCCCCGTGAACTCCAGCTCCATGGCGACACCCTACAAAGCTGCCCGAAGGGGCAGCCTTTCCGCCGGCCATTGACTGACGTGAATACTTCAGGTTTGTTAACACTATGACGATCCGGCGGCTGGCAGTCGTGGTGGTCCTGGCCTCGACGGCACTCGTGCAGGTACAGACGACCACCGCGGCCCAGGCCGCCACGATCTGCAATCGCTACTGCGACGGCCGTGACGCGGGGCTGGCCCCCGCCGATCGGGTGCCGGTCAGCACGACCCTGTACGGGCGGTCGTTCCGGCTGCACGTCAACGACACAGATGCGATGGCCTGGGCTTCCGCCGAGAACGGGCAGGCCGGCGACGAGGTGTGGCTGGACCGCTCGTTCGACGGCGGGCGCGGCTGGGGTGACGGCAGCCGGCTCGGCGCCACGACAACTCCGGCCGGCTCGACGGGGTGGCGTACGGGGCAGTTCAACGTCGACGACTGGGGCTCCACCGGCGTCGGCGTGCTGCGCGCCTGCGGCAAGGCCGGCGACCGGCCCGAGATCGCGTGCACGGCCTGGGCGCGCAGTAACTGGAACGCTTGGGACCGCCGCACGGCCGCCGCCACCGCGCTCATGATGCGGTTCGACCGCGGCACCGGGCTCTTCGACACCACCGGCTGGTGGACGGGCGCCAACGCGCTGACCGCGCTCGTCGACACCATCAAGCGCAGCGGCATGCGCAGCTACCAATACGCGATCGCCGCCACGTACGACAAGAATGTGAACGCGCGGCAGGGCCAGTTCCGCAACGAGTTCCTCGACGACACCGGCTGGTGGGGCCTGGCCTGGGTCAACGCGTACGACGTGACCGGCGACAGCCGCTACCTGAACACCGCCCGCGCCGACGCCGACTGGATGCACAGTTACTGGGACACGCGCTGCGGCGGCGGCATCTACTGGAAGACCGACCGGGCCGGCAAGAACGCGATCCAGAACAGCCTTTACATTCAGCTCAACGCCGCCTTGAGCCAGCGGATCGCGGGCGACACCGTCTACCGGCAGCGCGCTCAGGCCGGCTGGACCTGGTTCAAGTCGACCGGCATGCTCAACGCCGAGAACCTGGTCAACGACGGTATCAACATGTCCACGTGCCGCAACAACGGCGACGTCACGTGGACCTACAACCAGGGCGTGCTGATCAACGCGCTGGTCCAGCTGCACAAGCTGACCGGGGACGCGGACGCCCTGGCCACCGCCCGGCGGATCGGCACCGCGCTGACCACCAGCGGCTATCTGTCGCCGGGCGGGATCCTGCGCGAGCCCAACGAGCCCGACACGTGCTCGGGTGACGGGGTGTCCTTCAAGGGCGCCGCCGTACGGGGTCTCGGTGCGCTCAACGCCGCGACCGGGGGCGCCTACAACGCCTACCTGCAGCGCAACGCCGACAGTGCCTACGCCGGCGACCGCAACAGCTTCGACGCGTACGGCTCGCACTGGGCCGGCCCGTGGCGCAGCACCAACCACAGCTGTCAGCACAGCGCGCTGGATCTGCTGAACGCCGCGCCATGACCCGTTCGGCGTATGACAATTCCGATATGGCCGTCCGGACACCGGGGAACACATAGTCTGACGCCTATGTCAGAGCCGAAGCGCCACCGGCGTATTGCTCTTCTCGCGGCACCGATCATCGCCGCCGTATTCCTGACGGTGCCTGCGGGCGCCGCCGCCACGCTGACGGTCGCGCAGGCGATCAGCAGCCAGAGCGGCACCGGCACGGTGACCGGTTACGTGGTCGGCGAGCCCACCGCCACCAGCACCGTACGGACCAGCGGGTTCACCGGCGACACCGCGCTCGCCCTGGCCGACAGCCGCACCGAGACCTCGACCGCGCGGATGGTGTACGTGCAGATCACCAGTTCCTACCGGGCGTCGTTCGGCCTGCTCGGCAACCCCGGCCGCCTCGGCACCACGATCACCGTGACCGGCTCGCTCACTGCGTACTTCTCGCACCCGGGCCTGAAGTCGCCGACCGCGATGACCGCGGGGGGCACGACGACCCCGCCGGCCACTCCCCCGCCCACGGGCGGCACCGACTCCTACTACGCGGGCGCGGCCGGCAAGACCGGCGAGAGCCTGAAGACCGCGCTGCACCAGATCATCTCCAGCGGCGTGACCAAACTGTCTTACGACGGGGTCTGGAACGCGCTCAAGGTGACCGACCAGGACCCGGCCAACTCGGCCAACGTCAAACTGTTCTACTCGGGCCTGAGCCGGTCGAAGTCGCTCAACGGCGGCGACCAGGGCGACTGGAACCGCGAGCACGTGTGGGCGCAGTCGCACGGCGACTTCGGCACCGCCGCCGGGCCGGGCACCGACCTGCACCACCTGCGCCCCGAGGACGTCGCGGTCAACAGCGCCCGCGGCAACAAGGACTTCGACAACGGCGGCACGGCAGTATCGGGCGCGCCCGGCAACTACACCGACAGCAACTCGTGGGAGCCGCGGGCCGCGGTCAAGGGCGACGTGGCCCGCATGATCTTCTACATGGCCGTGCGCTACGAGGGCGGCGACTCCTACCCCGACCTCGAGGCCGACGACGCCACCAGCAGCGGCTCGGCCCCGCGCATGGGCCGGCTGTCGGCCCTGCTGGCCTGGCACGCCGCCGACCCGCCGGACGCCGCCGAGCGGGCCCGCAACCAGACGATCTACGCGAGCTACCAGCACAACCGCAACCCGTTCATCGACCACCCGGAGTGGGCCGCGTCAATCTTCTGATCAGACGGAGAACCGGTTCACCGCGGCCCGCAGGCGGTCGGCGAGGGCGTTCACCTCGCCGGCCGCGCGCGTCGCCTCGGCCACCGACTCCCGGCTGGCCGCGGTGCTCTGCGCGACGGCCGAGATGCCCCGGGCGATGTCGTTGGCGCCGTCGGCGGCCTCGGTGACGCCCCGGTTCATCTCGGTCGTGGTGGCGCTCTGCTCCTCCACGGCCGAGGCGATAGTGGTCTGGTAGTCGCTGATCTGCTGGATGATCTGGCTGATCCCGTCGATGGCCGCGACCGCCTCCCCGGTGTCGTTCTGGATGGCCACGATCCGCTGCGAGATCTCCTCGGTGGCCCGGGCCGTCTCCTGGGCCAGGTCCTTGACCTCGCTGGCCACCACCGCGAAGCCCTTGCCGAGTTCGCCCGCCCGGGCCGCCTCGATGGTGGCGTTGAGGGCGAGCAGGTTGGTCTGGGCGGCGATGGCCTGGATCGTGCCGATCACGCTGCCGATCTCGGCCGACGAGTCGCCCAGCCGATTGATCGTGGCGCTGGTGTCGCGGGCCGCGCTGACCGCCCCGGCGGCCACCCCGGCCGCGTCGGCGGCGTTGCGGGAGATCTCGGAGATCGAGGCGCCCATCTGTTCGGTGCCGGCCGCCACGGTCTGCACGTTGCCGGAGACGCCACCCGCGGTGCCGGCCACCCGGTCGGCCTGCTCGTACGCGGTCAGCACGGCCCCGTCGATCTGCCCGCTGACCCGGTACAGGGTGTCGGCCGCGGCGGCCAGCGCGCGGGCGTCGTCGCTGATGGTGACGACCGTGGCCCGGACACCGTCGGCGGCGGCCTCGGCCGTACGGGCCATGTCGCCGACCTCGTCGGGCGCCGTGTCACCGATCCGCACCGCCAGATCACCCTCGGCCAGGCCGCGCAGCGCGTGCGTGACCCGCCCGATCGGCCCCGTCACGCTCCGGGTGACCAGCGCGACCAGCAGCACCGCGGCCAGCACGGCCAGCAGCAGACCGACGACCATGGCCGTACGGGCGGCGGAGGCGGAGTTCTGGGCGTCGACGGCGGTCCGGTCGGTGCGCGCGGTCACCGACTTCACGAGTTCGTCGGTCAGCTGCACGATCGTGAAGTAGATCTCGTAGCCGGGGCCGAGGACGACCGCGTTGCCGGCGTCGATCCGGTTCGCGGCGAACGCGGCCACCGCCTGGTTGTCGGCCTCGAAGTACTTCGTCCACTGCTCGGTCATCTGCGCGAACAGGGCCCGCTCGGTGTCGGTCATCAGGTCGGTGCGGGTGGCGCCGAGCAGGGTGCGCAGTTCGCCCGCCGAGGCCAGGAAGCCGGCCCGGTTGTCGCTGGCCGGGTCGGCGGCCTTCTTCGCGCCGATCCGGTACGCGTCCCAGGCGGACGCGACCTGCCAGCCCGAGATGTCGGCGTCGCGGAACTTCTGCTCGTCCACCTGGTGCATCAGGACCTGCAAGTCGCGCAGGCGCTGGGCCGAGTCGGACTGCCGGTGCAACGCGACCACGCCGATCCCGACCACCACGCCGAGCAGCCCCAGCACCACCGCGAAGGACGCCGCGAGCCGGGCCCGGATGCGCAGCCGCCGTACGAATGTCATGGTCCGCCCCCGCTGACGCCGATTGTCTCCCTGATCCCCATCGGCGGCCTACGAGCACTTCTGAGTGGGTCAGAAATCGGGTACGGCTGCCGAACAGGGATGGGTGACGAGGACGGCCGCAAGCCGGGCAGCCACGCTGACCGGGTTCGACGTGCAGGCCGAGCTGGGCCGGGGCGCCTTCACGACCGTGCACCGGATCGAGCACGAAGGCCGCCGGTACGCCCTCAAACGCCCCACCGGCCCCGCCGGCGACGACGTGCTCGTCTCCTTCCAGCGGGAGGCGGCCCTGCTGGCCTGCGTCGACGACCCCGGCGTGGCCCGCATCTTCGCGGCCGGGCGCTACCGGGGCGATCCCGCGCTGGTGCTCGAGCATCTGCCCGGCGGCTCGCTGGCCGACCTGCTGGGCGGCGGCCCGCTCGGGCCGGAGCGGGTGGTCGAGCTGGGCGCCCAGCTGGCGCGGGGCCTGGCCGCCGCGCACCGGGTGGGGCTGGTGCACCGCGACGTCAAGCCGGGCAACATCATGGTCGCGCCGGGCCACCCGGCCAAGCTGATCGACTTCGGGCTGGCTCAGCTCGGTGACGGGGCCGGGGCCGCCCACGACCAGGCCGTGGGCACGTTCCTCTACAGCTCGCCCGAGCAATCGGGCATGCTCAAACGGCCTGTGGACGGGCGTTCCGACCTGTACTCGCTGGGCGTGGTGCTGTTCGAGTGCCTCACCGGGCGGCTGCCGTTCGAGGCGTCCGACGTGGGTGAGCTGCTGCGCCGGCACGCGGTCGCGGCCCCGCCCGACATCGCCGTCCTGTGCCCGGCCGCGGACCCGGCCCTGATCGCCGTGATCGACCGGCTGCTGGCCAAGGACCCCGACGACCGCTACCCGGACGCCGGGGCGCTGCTGGCCGACCTGCGAAACGCTCCCGGTGGTGCGGCCGCCGCCGGGCCCGCCGCCGCCCGCTGGCCGCTGGCCGGGCGGGAGACCGAGCGCGAGCAGCTGGCCCGGCGCTGGCGCAGCGCCCGCGACGGGCACGGTGGCGTGCTGCGCATCCGGGGTCCGGCCGGGTCGGGCCGCAGCCGCCTGGCCGAGGAGGTCGCCGACCAGGCCGCCGGCTGCCCGGTGCTGTTCGCCGCGGCCGACCCCGACGCCCCGCTGCCGATGGCCGCGCTGCGGTCGGCGATCGACGGCTACCTGCAGTCCGTACGGTGGCTGCCCGCACCCGGCCGCGCGACTGCCGAACAGCACCTGCGGGAGGCGGCCGCGGCGGCCGGGCCCGCGCTGGCCGCGCGGCTCTCCCCGAGGCTGGCCGAGATCATCGGGGCCGTCCCCGAGGAGGGCCGCGACGAGCTGGTGCTGGCCGCCGCGGCCGCCTTCCTGGGCGACCTGGCCCGGCGCGCGGGCGGCCTGGTGCTCGTCCTTGACGACGCGCACTGGCTGAGCCCGGCCACCCGCGAGGTGCTCGACCGGCTCGGGCCCGACCTGCCGGGGCTGCCGCTGCTGGTGGTGCTGACCGAGCCGGCCGGGGAACCGGGCCCGGACGTGGCGGCCGACACCGTGCTGGACTGCGAGCCGCTGGGCCGGGCGGCGGTGGACGAGCTGATCGCCTCGCGGCTGCCCGGCGCCCGGGTCACGGCCGAGCTGACCGGGCACGTCGCCGACCGTACGGGCGGGAATCCGTTCGCCGTCGTGGCGTATCTGTGGCGGCTGATCGACGCCGGCCTGCTCAGCCCGCTGTGGGGCGAATGGTGGTTCGACGAGGCCGGCGCCCGCGCCCTGCCCGCCGCCGAGGACGTGCGCGACCTGCTGGCGAGCCGGCTGGCCGACCTGCCGGGCGACGTCCGCGAGGTGCTCGTGCCGGCCGCGGTGGCCGGCGCCCGGTTCCGTAACGAGACGCTGATCGCGGCCGGGCTCGCCGAGGATCAGGTGGTCGCCGCGGTGGCGGCCGCCCTCGACCGGCGGGTGCTGGAGACCCGGACCGGCGGCGCGTACGCCTTCATCCACCCGCTGCTGCGCGAGCAGCTGCTGGCCACGGTGCCCGCCGAGCGGCAGCAGCGGCTGCACGCCGCCGTGGCCGACGCGCTGGAGGCCCAGCCCGCGGCGCTGCGCGACGCCGAGCACGTCTACGCCGTCGCCCGGCACCACCAGCGCGCCGGCGACCGGGTGCCGGCCGGGCGGCGCCGGCGCAGCGCGCTCGCGGCCGGGCTGGCCGCCCTCGACGACCAGGCCCCGCAGGAGGCGCTGAGCTATCTGCGCGAGGCCGTCGACGGTGATCCGGCGCCGCCCACCGCGGTCCTGCACCCGCTGGCCGTGGCCTACCTGCGCGCGGGACGCATCGACGAGTCGCTTGCGACCATCCGCCGGGCGATCGCGGGCGAACCCGACCGGCGGGCCCGGGCCCGGCTGCTCACCACCGAGATCGAGGCCCACCACACCGTCTGGCACGACACGGAGGCCCTGAACGCGGCCTCGCGGGCCCTCGGCGAGCTGCGCCGGCCGCTGCCCGCGCGCGGCCCGGCGCTGGTGCTCACCACGCTGGGCATCGCGCTGGCGGGCGCGTTCGTCAGGCGTACGGGACGGGGGTCGGGAACCGCCACGGGCCGGCGCCGGGAGGACCTCGCCGCGCTGGCCGCCGTTCTCGACGCCGGGGGCTACGCCGCCGCGATCGGGCTCCGGTTGCGCGAGGCGCTGCTGCTCACGATGCGGGCCCTGTACGCGGTGAACCGGCTCGGCCCGTGCCCCGAGTACGTGCGGGTGTACGCACTGGCCGGCTACGTCACCACTGTCGTCAAGCTGCGCGGGGTGGGCGGCCGCTGCCTGGACCGGGCGGCGCGCACGGCCGCCGGCCTGGGTGACCCCGGGCTGGGCGCCTACGTCGAGTGGATGCGCGGTTGCGCGATGCTGTTCGGCGGCCAGGACGACGGCACCGCCTGGGCCGAGACGGTCAGCCGCAACCTGCGCTGGTACCGCCCGGCCCAGATGCTGGTCGGCCACTCCGCCATCGGCCTGCGGCGGGTGCTGCGCGGCTACGTGCAGGACGCCCGGTCCGAGTACGAGCGGGGGCTGTCCGTGCTGGCCGACCCGGCCGACGCGCTGGGCACCTCGTTCAGCATGCTCGGGGTGCTGATCCCGGCCATCCAGGGCCGGCCCGGCGACGCCGCCACGGTGCTGGCCGACATGCGCGCGGCCTGCCCGCCGGGGACGGCCACGGTCGCGCAGCGGGTCAACGTCGTGGTCGCGGCCGCCTGCGCCGCCGTCGAGGAGGGCGAGTTCGGCGACCGGTTCGACGCCGTCGTCGCGGAGTTCCACGCTCTCGGGCTGCGCAACCGCGACCTGATGCAGCACCACAAGTGGTTCTACGCGTTCCAGTCGCACGGCCGGATGGCCCAGCTGCGCCTGGCCACCGACGAGCAGCGCCCGGCCGCGCTGGCCCGGGCCCGGGCCGCCGTGGCCCAGCTGCGCCGGGTGCGGCGCAGCTCGCCGCTGCTGAACTGCTCCTACCTGATCGGCGAGGCCGCCCTGGCCCTGATGCGGGGCGACGCCGCCGCGTGCATCGAGTGGACCGACAAGGCCGAGCGGATCGCCCGCCGGTTCGACTCGCCGATCGTGCACTTCGAGGTGGCCCGGTTCCGCGCCCGCGCGTTCCGGCAGCTCGGGCCGGCCGCCGAGAGCGACCGCCACGCCCGCTGGGCGCTCGCGCTGGCCGGGCAGTACGGCTGGGAGCTGCGCCGGCGGCAGGTGCGGGCCGAGTTCGGGGCCGACGACGGCGGCGCGACCGGGCGGCGCACGGTGGTCGGCCGGCGCTCCGACGGGGGCCGCAGCCGCCGGCTCGAGGCGCTGCAGGAGGTCGGCGCGGCCGCGGCCACGGTGCTCGACCCGCGGCAGATGGCCCGGGTCACGCTGGACGAGATGCTGCGGATCCTGGGCGCCGAGCGGGCCTTGTTCTTCCTGCTCGACGAGGCCGGTGAGCCGGTGCCGTACGCCGGGCGGGGCGCGAGCGGGGCCGACCTGACCGAGACCACCGCGTACGGCACCACGCTGGTGCGCCGGGTCGCCGACGAGGGCGAGGCGCTGGTGCTGACCGGCACCGAGCAGGGCGCCGCCTTGGGCTCGCAGAGCGCGGTCGTGCACGGCCTGCGCAGCATCCTGGTCGTGCCGGTGCGGTTCAAGGGCCGGACCCTGGGCGTGCTCTACCTGGACAGCCGGATGGCGCGGGGCATCTTCACCGCCGACGACGTCGAGGTGCTGATCGCGATGAGCAGCCACCTGGCCACCTCGCTGGAGACCGCCCGCGCGGCCCAGCTGCAGCTGGCCGTGCAGACCGCCCGCCAGCAGCAGGCGTTCGCCGAGACGCTGCGGGCCAGCCTGGCCGAGCTGAGCAGCATCCACGACCCGGCCCAGCTGCTGCGGCAGCTCTTCGCGACGCTCAGCACGCAACTCGGCGCGACCGCCGGATGCCTGCTCGGCGCGGGCGACACGGGGATCATGGCCGTCTCCGGGACGGCACCGGCTGAGCTGCTCGGCACCAGGCCCGACGTGGCGGTGCCGGGCCCGGCCCCGGTGCTCGTCGACGACGCGAACCTCCGTACGGCGGTGGTGCTCGCGGTTCCGCTGCAGCACCGGGAGGGCCGGGCCGGGGTGGCGCTGCTGGGCGGGGACGGCTTCGACGACACCGCGCGCAAGGTGGCGGCGGCGCTGGCCTTCCAGGGCATGGCCGCCTACGACAACGCGCGGCTGTTCAGCCGGGTGCAGGAGCTGGCCACCACCGACGAGCTGACCGGGCAGCACAACCGCCGCCACTTCTACGCCATCGCCGGCGCGCTGGTCGAGGCGGCCGCGCGCGGCGGCCGGTCGCTGGCGGCGGTGATGCTCGACATCGACAAGTTCAAGGGCATCAACGACACGTACGGGCACGGGGTCGGCGACGAGGTGATCCGCGAGGTGGCCAACCGGGTGCGGGCCGGCATCAGGCACTCCGACGTGCTCGGCCGGTACGGCGGCGAGGAGTTCGCGGTGGTGCTGCCCGACCACGGCGACGACTCCCCGGCGGAGCTGGCCGAGCGCATGCGGGCCGGCGTGGCCGGGACTCCCGTGCCCACACGGGCTGGGCCGATCCCGGTGACGATCAGCGTCGGCGTGGCCCTCCTGGCCGCGCAGGACACGCTGGACCAGGTGCTGGCCCGGGCCGACCACGCGCTCTACCAGGCCAAGGAGACCGGCCGCAACCGCGTCGTGCTGGCTCAGGGTCTGTCTCGTAACTGAGGCGGGGCTGCGGCCGGGTCAGTGACGAGACAGCCCCTGGGCGGTGGCCTCCTGCAGCTGGCGCCACGGGCTGAGGCAGTGCTCGACCAGGGTCAAGGCGCCCTCCGGATCGGTCGCGGGCGCGGCCAGCACGGCGTGCACCTGCTGGCCGATCGCCACCGAGAGCAGCACGTCGGCCAGGGCGGCCACGGGCACCCCGGGGCGCAACTCGCCGTCCTCGACGGCCTCGGTGAGCTGGCGGCGCACCACGTCGCCCCAGCGGGCCAGGGCCTCGGTGGCGGCCGGGCCGGGCCGGCGGCTGACCGCGAGCCGGCCCCAGAAGCCGATCATCACCTCGGCCTCGTCGCGGGCCTGACCGCTGACCGGCAGGATCTCGCGCAGCGTGGCGTCCAGGGCGGCCAGCCCGCGCCGGTCCTGCGCGGCGGCCGCGATGCGCGTGTCGACCTCCTCGAGCACACGCTGGCAGGCCGCCGAGACGACCGCGTCGAGGCTGTCGAAGTAGTGCCAGAGAGCTCCCGCGCCCACGCCGAGTTCGGCCGCGATGGCCCGGCTGCCCGCCCCCGCGAGGCCCTCACGGGCCACCACGGTCAGGAAGGCGCCGACGATCTCGGCCCGCCGTCGCTCGTGGTCAACAATCTTGGGCAACCCGTTTCCTCGTCTCTTCCGGTGCAGGAGGCGCCCGCATACCCCCGGCACCGCCCCCTACACCTTGACGGACCGGCCGTTCCGGCCGAACGGCCAATGCCTACTGCGCAGATAGGAATGCTATGCTCCTGCGGTTCCCGGCCGGACCGCACTGGAGCGAGGCGCCTTGTGACACCCCTGGACGAGCGGATCGCCGCCCTGCTTCTGGCTGACCACGCGTTCGCGCCGGCCACGCCCGGCTTCGTCGGCGCCGCGGTCGAGCTGCGGGCCGCGCTGGGCGAACGGCACACCCTGCGGCACGGCTTCCTCAGCCCGCGCTCCCCGCGCACGGCCGTGCTGAGCGGGCCACCCTCCCCCGGCCTGGAGGCCAGCATCGCGCGCATGGCCGACGACCTCGACGCCGCCACACCCCTGATCGGCGAGGTCCGGCCGGGCGGCGTCCGGGTGGCGCTCGAGGCGGGCCTGGAAGGCGGCGGCCCGCTCGGGCTGACCCGCCGCTGGGCCCTGGCCGGCACGCTCGCCCCCGTGCTGGCGGCGGCGTTCGCGAACTCCCCCGCGCCCGACGGCCGGCGCAGCACCCGCCAGGCCCGGCACCGCGGGCTGCCGGTGCTGCGCGCGATCAGCGACCCCCGGCGGGCCTGGGCGGCGTACGTGCTGGAACAACCCGGCCGCACCGGGGCGGGGCTGGCCGGCCTGGCCCGGCACGTCGACGCGCTGCGCCCGCCGGTGGCCGCGCGCGGGCATCTCGAGATCGACGTGGCCGACCGGCAGCCCCGCGACGGCTGGCGCGTGGTGGTCGCGGTGACGGCCGTGCTGATGGACGACCCGCGGGCGGCGGCCGCGGCCGAGCAGATCACCGCGCCGCTGGCCGCCGAACCCGCCCTCTGGCAACGGGCCGCCCACGACGCGCTGAGCGACCCGGTGCTGGCCGCCGCCGCACGGGCCTGCTTCGTCGAGGCGTACGGCACCCTGGCCCGGCACGGCGCGTCCCGCGACCTGCGGGACCAGGTCGCGGAGTTCACCGAGCGCTACGTCATGCGCGGACGCTGCCCCGCCGACGACGTGCTGGACGCCGTCAAGCCCGCTCGCCGGTGATGTATCCCTCCAGGCTCGACCGTTCGTGCTCGAGCTCGTCGATGCGGAACTTGACCACGTCGCCGATGCTGACCACGCCCTGCAGCCGGTCGTCCTCGATCACCGGCACGTGACGGAACCGCCGCTCGGTCATCAGCCGCTCCACGTCCTCCAGCGCCGCGTCGCGCACCACCGAGCGCACCTGCGTGGTCGCGATCGCCGACACCGGCTCGGTCAGCACCGCCGCACCCCGCGCGGCCAGCGCCCGCACGATGTCGCGCTCACTGACGATGCCCTCGACCCGGCCGCCGGCACCCGCCACGATCACCGCGCCGATCCCGTGCTCGGCCAGGACGGCCAGCAGCTGCGTCACATCGGTCTGGGGTGACACCGTCACCACTCGCTCGCCCTTGACCCGGAGAATGTCGCTGATCCGCATGTCGTCGCCTCTCCCGTCCAGAGATCCGCGACCACGCAGCGCCGCGGGGCATGTGCCCCCTACTAGCCGTCATCACGGACCCGATGTCAAGGGCTCCCGTCTGCCGCCACCCCATCGCGCGCCGGCCCCCGCGATTCCCGGCCCACCGACGGGCCCGGCCCCTCGGCCACGGCGTGGACGCCGTCGGCATCGGCGCGGCTCCGCGTGGCCGGCAGCACCTGCTCGCCCGCCTCATCGGCACCCACCCCACCCGCCCAACCCGATTGCCCCGACGCGGGCGAGGACCATGACGAAGCCCTGTCAGCGGGTGGACGCGGCGCGGGCCCGGTGCCGGCGGACGGCGTCGCGGTTGGCGCAGGCCGGGGAGCAGTACGACTGCTTTCCCGTACGGCTGAAGTCCGCGTACGGCTTGTCGCAGTGCTCGGCGGCGCAGCGCCCCAGCCGATGCATGCCCCGGCCGGCCAGGTGCAGGGCCGTGCCGACACTGATCAGCGTGCGCAGCACCGAGGCCAGCGGCTGCTGCGGATCGCGGTAGTGAAGATGCCACCCGTCGCCGGCGTGGTTGGTCAGCCGGGGGTAGGCCGACGCGAACTTGAGCAGATCGTTGAGCCGCGTGGCCCGTTCGGCGTGGTCGGTGGCGTCAATCACGGTGAGCCATTCGGCCAGGAACTCGGCCGTCGCCCGGCGGTCCACCTTCGTGACCGGCAGCTCGATGACCAGGTCGTAAGCCCGGCAGCGGGCCACCATCGCGGCGTCGTCGGAGGGCGGGTCGGTGATCAGCGACAGGGCCAGCCGCACGGCATCCTCGCCGTAAGGGTTGAGATGCATAAAGGCATTACAGCAGGATAGGCGGCGATCTTGAAGGGGTTGTCGCCGTGGAATGGCTGTACGGGTTGGAATGGCAGCACGTCGCGCTGCTGCTGGTGATCGCGGCTGCGGCCGGGTGGGTCGACGCGGTCGTCGGCGGGGGCGGGCTCGTGCTCGTGCCCGCGCTGATGCTCGGGCTGCCGGGCATGTCGCCGGTGACCGCGCTGGGCACCAACAAGGTGGCCAGCATCTGCGGCACGACGTCGGCGGCGATCACGTACGCCCGCCGTACGAAGATCGATTGGCGGACGGCCGGCCCGGCCGCGGGACTGGCCGTGGTCTTCTCGGGCCTCGGGGCGCTGGCCGCCTCGCACATCCCGGCGTCGTACTTCCGTCCCGTCATCATGGTGTTGCTGCTGCTCGTGCTGGCCTTCGTGGTGGCCCGGCCGTCGTTCGGCGTGGTGATGACCGAGCCGTCGCGCACGTGGCGCCGCCGGGCGGCCGCCGTGCTGCTGGCCGGCACGGTGATCGCCTGCTACGACGGCATCCTCGGCCCCGGCACGGGCACGTTCCTGATCATCACGTTCACCGCGCTGCTCGGGCTGGACTTCGTGGCCAGCTCGGCCACCGCCAAGATCCTGAACGCCGGCACGAACCTGGGCGCGTTGCTGGTGTTCGCGGCCGGCGGTCACGTGCTGTGGAAGCTGGGCCTGGCCATGGCCGTCTGCAACATCGTCGGCGCCCGGTTCGGAGCGGGCACGGCCCTCAAGCGCGGCGCCGGTTTCGTCCGCGGGGTGCTGGTGGTCGTCGTGGTCGCGATGGTGGCCCGCCTCGCCACTCAATACTTCTGATCGTTCGCGAACTTGCTGATATCCACCCATTACACGAGAACGGTTCGCGATAGTAAGGAGGACAGCGGGTTTCGCACGGGACGGAGAGCAATATGAGCGTGTTCGCGCTCAGCGAGCCGGTGGCGCAGCCGGGGACCAGCCGGCGTTCCTTCGACGATCTCAGTGTCAAGGTGAAGGTGCTGACCGCGGTGGCCACCGCGGCCCTCGTGGCGTTGGTCGTCGGCATCATGGGGCTGACCGCGCTGAGCAGCGCGAGCAACTCCGCGCAGCTGATCTACACCAGCAACGTGGCCAGCATCAAGGCCGCGGGGCAGATCCGCGCGATGATCACCGAGGCCCGGCTCGACACGGCCAACCAGGCCCTCTCCGTCGATCAGGCCGGCACGGAGAAGTTCGAGAAGGCGTTCGAGGAGGACCGGCAGGCCTTCGGGGCCGCGCTGACGGCCTACCGCAACAGCATGCCGGCGGGGGATCCGGCCGTCATCGACAAGCTGCAGGGCCAGTGGGAAACCTACGTCAACCTGGTGGAGACCGAGCTCCTCCCGGCCGGCCGGGCCAACCAGCTCACCAGGTGGGCGCAGACGCGCGACAGCCAGGTCATGCCGGTGATCGACCAGGCCTACGCCAGCATGGACGTCCTGGACAAGGCGGAGAACGCGGACGCCGCGAAGAACGCCGCCGCGGCCCGGGCCGGCTTCGAGTCCAACCGGGCCTGGTCGATCGGTGTGCTCGTCGTCGGTCTGCTGCTGGCGCTCGCGCTGGGGTTCTGGGTGGCGCAGCGCATCGTCGGCTCGCTGGGCAAGGTCACGGTGGTCTGCGACGGGCTGGCCGACGGCGACCTGACCCGCACCTCCGGGCTGACCAGCGCGGACGAGCCGGGACGGATGGGCCGCTCGCTCGACAGCGCGATGGCCCGGCTGCGCACGACAGTCCAGACGATCGAGGCGTCCGCGGCTTCGCTGGCCGGCGCGTCCGACCGGATGACCGGCACCGCCACCCAGATCGCGTCGTCCGCCGAGGAGACCTCGGTGCAGGCCCAGGCCGTGTCGGCCGCCGCCGAGCAGGTGTCCCGCAGCGTCGACAGCGTGTCGGCGGGCGGCGAGCAGATGGGCGCGTCGATCCGGGAGATCTCACAGAACGCGGCCGAGGCGGCCCGGGTCGCGGCCGAAGCCGTCAGCGTCACCGCCACCACGTCGGCCACCATGGGCAAGCTGGGCGAGTCGTCGGCCGAGATCGGCAACGTGATCAAGACGATCACCGCGATCGCCGAGCAGACCAACCTGCTCGCCCTCAACGCCACCATCGAGGCGGCCCGGGCCGGCGAGATGGGCAAGGGCTTCGCCGTGGTCGCCTCCGAGGTCAAGGACCTGGCCCAGGAGACGGCACGGGCCACCGAGGACATCTCGAAGCGGGTCGAGGCCATTCAGGCCGACACGAGCGGCGCGGTCATGGCGATCGAGGAGATCTCGCTCGTGATCGAACGGATCAGCGACTTCCAGACCACGATCGCCTCGGCCGTGGAGGAACAGACGGCCACCACCGCCGAGATGAACCGCAGCGTCACCGAGGCCGCCCACGGCTCGGGCGAGATCGCCGCCAACATCACCGGCGTGGCCGAGGCGGCCCGCCTGACCAGCCAGGGCGTCGCCGAGACCCAGGAAGCCACGGCCGAACTGGCCCGCATGTCCTCAGAGCTACGCAGCGTAGTCTCAGCCTTCCGCGTCTAAGCCCACACCCACGGCCACCCAAAGGCCGCCCACCACCGGGCGGCTGGCCGAAGGCCGCCCACCACCGCAAGGCCGCCCCACCGGGCGGCTGGCCGAAGGCCGCCCCGCCCCAAGAGCACCCACCCACCCAGCCGCCACCGCTCGCACCGTGGGGTCTGGGGCTCGGCCCCAGGGCAAAAATACGAGGAGGCCCCGGTCCACGTTTCTTGTGGACAGGGGCCTCCCGGCTCCGAGCGGACGACGGGATTCGAACCCGCGACCCTCACCTTGGCAAGGTGATGCGCTACCAGCTGCGCTACGTCCGCGTCGGGCAGAACTCTACCGGATCGGCCGGTGTGCTCGCGCTCGGGGCCCGCCGGGCGGTCCGCTGCTGGGGTGGCCGGTGGCGGGTAGCATTCGAGCAATGCAACCGGACGCCACGATTCACCACGAACCGGCCGATGCCGACGGCCTGGTCGTCGCCTCGCTCAGCGGGGAGCTCGACCTCGACCGGGCCGATGTGGTGCGGGATCGGCTGGCCGCGATCGCCTCCGACCCCGCCTGCCGTTATCTGCGGGTCGACGTGGCCGGGCTCGACTTCATCGATTCGTACGGGCTGGGTGCCCTGGTCAGTGCCCGTAACAGCGCGGCCGCCTCGGGTGTGACGCTGACGCTGGCCGAGCCGTCGCCGCCGGTGCGCAAGGCCATCGAGGTCACCGGCCTGGGGCACGTGTTCGGTCTGTGAGCAGGTCGGCCGGGATGAGGGAGTAGATCGCCAGGTCGACCCGCCCGGCATGGACGATGCCCGCGTTGCGGGCGACTCCCTCGTACGTGAAGCCCGCTTTTTCGGCGACCCGGGTCGAGGCTCGGTTGCCGGGCGCGATGCGCAGGACCACCCGTTCGAGGGCCGCTTCGGTCAGCGCCCAGCGCGACAGCGCCACGACCGCCTCGGTGATCAGGCCGCGAGCGCGGGCCGCGGGCGCCGCCCAGTAGCCGATCTCGGTCGCCCGGTGCCGCCAGTCGGTCTTCTTGAGGTCGATCAGGCCGGCCAGCGTCCCGTCGCTCTCGATCGCGCGGATCAGGCCGCTGCCGTTCGCTCGCACCGCCGGCACGTGCCCGGTCACGTACGTCACGGCCTGTTCCCGCCCGTACGGGGACGGAAGTGGCAGCCATCGTTGTGTCTCCGGGTCGGCCACGGCGGCGGCGATCGCGTCGGCGTCGTCCTCGCGCGGGGGCCGCAACGTCAGGCGGGCCGTCCGCAGAACCACATCGGGGAACACGTTCTCGCTCACGGGACGATCCTCGCCTGTGCGCGCCAGGACCCGTACGGGTGCCTGGAAAGCTCAACCCCCGCCTGCCGCGACCGATCGCAGGGCCGACGTGCCGGGGTCTTTTCCGGCGCAACCGTCGCGCACCGGGACGGGCACTCGGCGCGCACCTGACGACCTGGAATCTCTTTCCCATGCCCGGCTGACAACGGCCGGACAACAGGGGGAGATCAGATGCTTCGTAAGTCCGTGTACTCGCTGGCCACGCTCGTCGCCGGGTTCGGCGCGCTCGTGACCGGCCCGGCCACGGCCCACGCCGCCACCACGCCGACGACCCCGGCCGCCAAGCCGGCCGTGCAGAAGTGCGTGACGGACGCGAAGCTGGTTCCGAGCTGCGGCGTGCTGTGGGGCGCGGCGGCGGGTGGTTTCACCGGCAAGCCGCGCGACGAGGAGCACAAGGCGTGGGAGAAGCTCAGCGGCCGCACCGCCACCATCTTCCACTCGTACCACAAGGGCGACGAGAAGTTCCCCACCGCTGCCGAGATCGCCCTGGTGCGTGACCCCGCCAAGCCGCGGGTGCTGCTGCTCAACTGGCGCGTCGAGTACGGGTCGACCTGGGCCGCCGTCGCCTCCGGCAAGCTGGACGCGCGGATCGACGCGTTCGCCGCCCGGGTCAAGGCGACCATGCCCGAGAAGTTCTTCCTGGTGCTCAACCACGAGCCCGAGGACGACGTGCGCCCGGCCGCCGGTTCGGGCATGACGGCCAAGGACTTCGCCTCCTCGTACCGCCACGTGATCAAGCGCCTCAAGGCCAAGGGCCTGAGCAACATGATCAACGTGGTGGCCTACATGGGCAACGAGAAGTGGATGGCGCAGACCTGGTGGAACGACCTGTACCCCGGTGACGACGTCGTCGACTGGATCGGCCTGGACTCGTACGTGAGCGCCGAGCAGAACTACTACCACGCCGGGGTGTTCGCCGACCTGCTCGACCGCAAGGCCAAGGGTGGCCAGGGCTTCTACGACTGGGCCGCCACCAAGCACCCGTCGAAACCGCAGATGGTCGCCGAGTGGGGCGCCTACCACCGCATCGGCAAGGTCGTCGACAAGAGCAAGCAGTTCACCAGCGTCCTGCCCGAGCTGGCCAAGCGCCCCAAGGTCAAGGCGATCGTGTACTTCGACACCAAGAAGGACGCGTTCGGCGACCGCGACATCAGCATCGACAGCGCGCCGTCGAGCCTCGCCGCGTTCCGCAAGCTCGCCGCCAGCCCCAAGTTCAACGTGACGATCAAGCTGAAGTGACTCGATGACGGCAGTCGCCCTACCCGGGGCGGCTGCCGTCATTTCGGCGTTGAAGGAGCGAGCCCTCACTCCGTAGCGTGGGTGCATGGCGAAACGAGCGGCCGTGACCAGCGCGAAGATCGCCCGCGCGGCGGGCATCGGCGACGCCCGGGACCGCCCGTGATCGACATCGCCCCGATCGCCGGCCTGACCCACCCCCGCGCCGTCATCCTGCACGGCTCCCTGGCCGCCGGCGGTTTCCGCCCCGGCCACAGCGACATCGACCTGCTGGTAGTGACCGACGATCCGTTGACCGACAAGCAGATCACCGCCCTGGAGTCCTACGCCCGCACCGCCGACCTGGGCGACGCGGCCGGCCTGGACCTGCACGTCGTCACCACCGCGGTGGCCCGCAACCCCACCCCCGCTCCCCCGCTCGACCTCTTCATCGGCCGCCAGGCCACGATCGAGATCGAGACCCGGGTCCCCGAAGCCCCCGACCTGCCCGCCGAACTCTCCATGGCCCGCGCCCAGGGCCGCTCCCTGCTCGGCCCCACCCCACCCGAAGTCCTCTCCCCCATCCCCGGCACCTGGATAGTCACCCGCGGCCGCCACTGGCTCCGCACCTGGCTGACCCGCACCGACGACGCCGCCCACGCCGGCTTCATGCGCCAGACCGCGTGCCGCATCTGGCATTTCGCCGCCACCGGCCGGTACTGCTCCAAGCAGGAAGCTCTCACGTGGGCTCACACCCAGGACCCCACCCTGGCCGGAGCCGACCTGACCCGCCTGCTCACCACAGTCCTGGAAAAGACAAGTCCCGGCCCCGTACGCCAGGAGGACCCCCACCCCTTGCCGTGACGCACCGCGCCGCCGTAGCGAGCGGCCGCTCGCGCGATACCGACCATGTCCGGGCCCAACCGGCCGCTCCCAGCACAGGCCCACCCGAGCGCAGGCCCACTCCCGGCACAAGCCCACCCGACCGCACACCTGCAAAGCGCGAGACTCCCTCAGCGCAAGACCCTCCGGGCGCAAGATCACCCCAGCGCGAGACCGCCGGCCCGCGCCTCCCCGGCTCAAGACCGCCCCAGCGCGAGACCGCCGGCCCGCGCCTCCCCGGCCCAAGACCGCCCCAGCGCGAGACCGCCGGCCCGAGGCCCTCCCAGCCCTGGACCCGTCGAGCGCGGGACCACGCGGCGCAGGCCCCGCCCGGCGCAGACACCGCCCAGCGCACACCAACCCAGACCCGCTCGGAGCAGACCCGCCCCGCGCGGGCCGCCCTGCCCAGGCCGCCCTGCCCCAAGCTCGGCCCACCGCGAGCCCGCCCCGGACCACCGCAACCGCGGCCCACAACGGGCTCCCCCGCCTCGAGCTCAGCTCCCGTCGGCGCGGTCGAAACCGGGGATCGAAGCAGGCAGCCCAGACCCTACAGGCCTTCGGGGGACAGCCCCGAGTTATCCACAATGGCCGGCAGTCCACAGGCCCGCCGTGAAGATCGCTGCATCTCGGTAGAATGGCTGGTGGCGGGGGACCCCCGGTGGAGGGCGGGCCATGCGCCAGGGCGGGCCATGCGCCAGGGCGGGCCGCAGAGGGCCTGCGCCGGGCCGCGACACCATCGGTCCGCGCCCGCGGGAAGGTCGGGTCCAGTCTCATGGCGCGTCAGGGTCCGCGGTGGCTGGTTGCCGGTGCAGGCGTCCGTCGGCCACCTGCCCGAGAGTGACCAACGCGGCACCGGTTGCCGCGGGCCGTGACGGTTCTCGCGGCCGGCTCAGGGCGGGCAATGATCACTTCGTCGCGGACGAGCTGACGCACTGCGGCGAGGCCGGGCACGGCGATCGCGGCTCGACCTGAGCGAGCCGGACGTCGGGCCCAGCGCGCGTTCAGCGGCGCCGGAACTGGTGGGTCAGCACGTACTTGGCCACCCCGTTCCCGATCCGTGCGCCCTGCACGTCGGCGCTGCGGTAGTGCACCCCGCCCCAGATGCGGGCCTCCACGACCTCGTCCAGCGCGGACGAGAAGCTGCGGAAGTGCCGCGTGGTCCCGGCGTCGGCGCTGTAGGCACTGAACGGGATGTCGTCGCGGCCGAAGAACGAGCGCATCGTGTACATGATCGTGGAGGTGGAGCACGTGTGGCCGGACGTGTAGTCGGGGAACGGCGGCGTCACCAGCAGCGGCAGCCACGACGGGTCGGATGTCGCCTGTACCGCGGTCACCGGGCGCCAGAAGTTCCAGTGTTTCTTCTCGTTGAAGCAGGCGATCAGCGAGTCCGCGTTGGCGATCTCGGCCATGGCGAAGAACCGCGCCGCGGCCAGGGTGCTCAGGTGCTGCCGGTCGGCGACCTGCCGTTTGATCTCCCATTCGGTCAGCCGCCGGTCGTGCCACCAGATCGCGGCCGACGTCTGGTCGGCCGTCCGTACGGTGCTCGCCACTGCGCCCAGGGCTTTGACCTCGGCCAGGTCGCGGGCCCAGGCGGCACTGGTCAGGGCGGGCGGCCCGGCGGTGCGGAACAGGTCGCCGCGCGGGATCACGAAGGGGCGCATGTCGCCGACCCAGGCGCCGTCGGCGGCCAGGGTGGGTGGGGTGGGCCGCCATTGGCCGGGCGCGGCCGACGCGTTCCAGGTCTTGCCGGCGAACGCCCCGTCCCCGGCCCGGGCGGCGATCATGGCCGCGGCCGCGTCGGCGCCGGCCCGGATGCCGCCGTTGCGGGCCCGGCCGGGCGGGATCGTGGCCAGGGCGTCGGCGTACATCTGGTCGAGGGAGGCACTTTGGGCGGGGAACAGCGACAGCAGCACCCGGTAGGCGGCCGAGGCCACGGCGGCGTCGAGCGAGTCACCCCGGTGGCCGCGCGGCGCGGTCAGGTACGGCTCGTAGGGCGTGCCGGCGATGGCGTTGACGGCGTCGTAGATCGCCCCGTGCACCATGGCGAAGCTGCGCGGGGCCACGTACGGCGCCTGCTTGGCGACCTCGTAGATGGCCTGTTGCGCGTGGCTGTTCCACAGCACAACCGGATTGGGGCGTGCGGTGGCGGCCCGGGCCGGCACTCCGATCCCGATCAGCGCGACTGCGAGGACAAGGGCATACCATCGTCGAGCCATGATCATCCCCCCGTGGACGTCTTCCGGAGCCAGCCTCGCGGAATCTCCACAGCGGACACAAGTGGCCCGGAAAAGGTCGGAGGGATCCACTGCGGTGCAGGACGCCGAGCGGCTGCAGGACGAGCTGAGACAACGCGTGGTCCGGACGTCGGCCCCGATCGCGCTGCCCCGGACGGTGACCGGGCTCGATGTCACCTACGAGACGGGCTCGGACCGGGCCGTGGCCGCCGCCGTCGTGGTCGACGTCGCGTCGCTGGCCGTGGCCGAGGTCGCGATCCATCGGGGGCTGGCCGATTTCCCGTACGTCCCCGGTCTGCTCGCGTTCCGGGAGGTGCCCCTGCTCGTGGCGGCCGTCGAGAAGCTTGCGACACCGCCGGCCCTGCTCGTCTGCGACGGTTACGGCCTGGCCCACCCGAAGCGCTTCGGCCTGGCCAGCCACCTCGGTGTGGTCCTCGACCTCCCCTCGTACGGGGTGGCCAAGACCGCTTTCGTCGGCGCGTTCACACCCCCGGCCGAGGCTCGCGGCTCGCACGCCGACCTCACCGACGACGGCGAGGTGATCGGCAGTGTGGTGCGCACGCAGACCGCGGTGAAACCCGTCTTCGTCTCGGCCGGGCATCGCATCGGTCTTGCTGACTGCATTTCCTTGACGCTACGGCTGAGCGGCCGCTATCGCATTCCGGAACCAACCCGTCAGGCCGACATCGAATCCCGGAAAATACTTCGCGAATGGCAGTGACGACCACCCCTTTCGAGTGAACGGAAACCATTTCGGAGCGGAACCGAAGAAAGCCGGTAGCAGCGCTCTGAGCAGGCGTGACCTCAATATGGACGGAATCTCCGCCGGGACCGTCACGGGTGTTGCACAATGCATTCACAGGCGACACCTAAGGTGTTTTGGCACGTTGAGCCCTCGAACCGACCGCGCCAGGCCCGTAGGCGCGCGGGGTGCACCGGGAGGCGGCAATGGCGAGACGCGTCTTTATTCATGTCGGCGCGCCGAAGACGGGCAGTACGTACGTGCAGAACGTGTTCTGGACCAATGTGGACGCGTTGCGCGAGGCCGGTATTCTGCTGCCGGGCAAATTCTCCGCGCACGACGAGGCGATGGCCGACCTGCGCGAGCTGACGTGGCACGCCAACCCGGCGTGGTCGTGGGATAGGCTGGCGGCCGCGGCGGGCGAGTGGCCGGGCGACGTGGTCATCACCAACGAGGGCCTGGGCGCCGCCACCGACGCGCAGGCCGCCCGCGCGGTCCGCAGCCTGCGCCCGGCCGAGGTGCACATCCTGGTGGCGGCGCGCGACCTGTGGCGCACCTTCCCGTCGATGTGGCAGCAGAGCATCCGGGCCCGGGGCGTGTGGAGCTTCTCCGACTTCATCCGCGCCGTCGAGCGCGGCACCTTCGACGACTTCTGGGAGCACCACACGGCCAACCGGATGCTGCGCCGCTGGGGTGACCTGGTGCCGGCCGGGCAGCGCCACCTGATCACGGTGCCCGGGCCGGGCATGCCGCGCGACACCCTGTGGCGGCGGTTCGCGGGCGTCATCGGCATCCCCGACGGCGTCTGCGACCTGACCGTGGCCGCCGGCGCCAACACGTCGCTGGGCGCGGCCGAGGTCGAGGTGCTGCGCCGGGTCAACCGGGCCCTGGGCGACCGTTATCCGCACCGGGCGCCCTACCAGCGGGTGGTCCAGCGGCACCTGGTCGACGCGGTGCTCAAGCAGCGCACGAACGAGGTCCGCTTCGGCGTCGGCCCCGACCGCGCCGCATGGGTTCTCGACTTGGCCGAGCAGCAGATCAAGGAGCTCGCCGAGTACCCGTGCGACGTGGTCGGCGACCTGGCCGAGCTGCGCCCGGTCGACGTCGCCCCGGTGCCCACCCCCGACCAGCTCCACCGCGACCAGGTGCTGGACGCGGCCATCGAGACCATCATCGGTATGATCGGCCACGCCGAGCAGCTCGATCTGCAGCTGCCCCGGCCCCGCGAGAGCCTGCGCCGCCGGGCCACCCGCAAGGTGCGCCGCGGGCTCAAGCTCTGGACCTGAGCCCCGTTTCCCGGCTGGGCGAGCCCGCGGCAGGACTCAGAACGGGTAGGCGGCGGCCTGCGACCGTACGGTGATCCAGCGGGTCTCCGTGAACGCCTCGATGTTGGCCGCCGCGCCGCCGAAACGCGAGCCCGTGCCGGACGCCGCGACCCCGCCGAAGGGCGCGTTGGCCTCGTCGTTGACCGTCTGGTCGTTGATGTGGACGATGCCGGTCGGGATCCGGTCGGCCAGCTCGACGCCGCGCATCGCGTCCCGCGTGACGATGCCCAGAGACAGCCCGTACTCGGACGCGCCGGCCAGGGCCACGGCCTCGTCGAGGCGGCTGAACTTGGCCACCGGCGCGACCGGCCCGAAGATCTCCTGCGCGAAGGCCGGGGTCGACGCGGTCACGCCGGCCAGCACCGTCGGCCGGTAGAACAGCCGGTCGTACTCGCCGCCCGCGGCCAGCCGGACGTCGCCGCCCACGCTCCCGGTGACCAGGCTGTGAATCTTGTCGCGCTGCCCGGCGTCGATGATCGGGCCCAGTGCCACCTCGTCGCGGGCGGGGTCGCCGACCGGCAGTTTGGTGGCCTTGTCGGCCAGGCGTTCGACGAAATCGTCGTACAGGCTTTCGTGCACCAGGTGGCGGCCGGTGGTCATGCAGATCTGGCCCTGGTGGAACCAGCTGCCCCAGGCGGCCAGGTTGACCGCGCTGTCGACGTCGGCGTCGGACAGCACCACCAGCGCCGAGTTGCCGCCCAGCTCGAGGTGGGCCCGCTTGAGGTGTCGGCCCGCGAGCTCGCCGACGCGGCGGCCGGCCTCGGTGGAGCCGGTGAACGAGAGCACCGGCACCCGCGGGTCGGTGACCAGTGCCTCGCCGACGTCACGGCCGCCCGGCAGCACCTGCAGCAGCCCGTCGGGCAGGCCGGCCTCCTGGAAGATGCGCGCCAGCACGAGGCCGCCCGTGACCGCCGTACGGGGATCGGGTTTCAGCAGCACGGCGTTGCCCAGGGCCAGCGCGGGCGCCACGGAGCGGATGGCCAGAATGATCGGCACGTTGAACGGCGCGATCACGCCGACCACCCCGACCGGCGTGCGGCGGGTCATGGACAGGCGCGGCTCGCCCGAGGGGATCAGCTCCCCGTACGGGCGGCCGGGCAGCGACGCGGCCTCCCAGCACTCCTGCTCGGCGGTGTGCACGGCGAACCCGGCCATGCCGGGGACGGCCCCGACCTCGCGGATGTTCCACCACGAGATCTCCTCGGCGTGCTCGGCCCACAGGGCGGCCGCCTTGCGCAGGACGGCGGCCCGGGCGAAGTGCGGCCGCGCGGCCCATTCCTGCTGCGCCTCGGCGGCGGCGCGCGCGGCGGCCTCCACGTCGGCCGGCGTGGCCAGCGCGACCCGGCCCAGGGTGCCCCCGGTGGCGGGCTCGACCACGTCGACGGTCTCGCCGCTGCCGGCGCGCCATTCGCCCTCGGAGAAGAGCAGGTCGTGCCAGCGGGACGGTTCGAGCAGCGCCATCGTGGGGCTCCCTTCAAGCAGGTGGCCCGACGATAGGCAGGTGTGTCCCGCGGATCAACACGGTGTTTCACATACTCGAACGAAATCCGAGCTGGTGCGAGATCTCGGCCGCGGTCCGCAGCAGCGGCGGGGAGAACCGGCTGACGATCGACTCGACCGACGTGGCCCAGGTCGTCAGGTGCACGGCCAGGTTGATCGCCGCCACCACGTGACCCGAGCGGTCGCGGATCGGCGCGGCCAGCGAGCGCAGTCCCGGCGCGAGCTCCTCGTCGTTCACGGCCAGGCCGGCCTGCCGCACCTGGGCCAGGGCGGTCACGAGCTGATCCCGTACGGTGATGGTCCGTGGACCGCGGCGGGTCAGGTCCATGCGGTCCAGCAGCGGCCGCAGCGCCACCGGGTCGCGATGGGCCAGCAGCACCTTGCCCATCGACGTGCAGTAGGCGGGCAGCCGCGACCCCACGTGCAGGTTGAGGTCGACCGCGACACCGGTCTGGCGCCGGCTGCGGCGCCGCTCGACGTAGACGATGTCGGTCCCGTCGAGCACCGCCATGCTGGCCGCACAGCCCGTCTCGTCCGACAGGGTCTGCAGGTGGGCCGCGGCCACCCCGGTGATCTCCATCGAGCTGATCGCGGCGAAGCCCAGGTCGACCACGCGCGGGCCCAGCGAGTACTTGCGGGTGTCCGGGTCCTGCTGCAGGAAACCCAGCCCGGCCAGCGTGGCCACGTAGCGGTGGGTGGTGCTGCGGTTCAGGCCGACCGCGCGGGCCAGGTCGGCGATGCCCAGCACCGGCCCGTTCTCGGCGAACTCGGTGAGGATGCGCAGCCCGCGCTCGAGCGACTGGGACGTCATTGGCCCCATTCTCGCTGAACCCGCGGCGGCCGCGATCCGTACCTCGGGGCGTGCCCGTTCGTCTTCGCCGTGCCCTCGCCGTCCTCCTCACCGTCCTCGCCGCCGCGCTGATCGTCGCCGCGCTGGTCGTGCCGGAGGCGATCGCGCGGCCCCGGCCGGGCGCGTTCCTGCCCGGCGCGTTCCTGCGGTTCCCGATCGAGATCATCCTGTTCGGCGCGATCGTGTTCGCCCTGCCCGCGCGCTGGCGCCGCCCGTTCGCGGTGCTGTTCGGGCTCGGCGTGGGCATGCTGGTGATCCTCAAGGTGGCCAACGCGGGGTTCCGCACGGTGCTGGGCCGCAGGTTCGACCCGGTCGTCGACACCCCGCTGCTGCGCGACGGTTACAACGCGCTGACCGAGACCGACGGCAGGACCACGGCCAACCTGTACGTGGTGGGCGCCGTCCTCGGCACTGTGCTGCTCCTGGCGGCCCTGGTCCTGGCCTCGCTGCGGCTCTCGCGCCTGGTCTCCGCGTTCCCCAGCCGGCGGGTCCTGGCCGGGCTGAGCGCCGTCTGGCTCGCGCTCGCCCTGTCCGGGGTCGCGCTGTTCCCCAACGCGCCGGTCGCCTCCGACTCGGCGATCGCGCTGCTCAAGTCGACCGCGCGGCAGGTGCCGCAGACGATCCGCGACGAGCGCCAGTTCGCCTCGGCGGTCAGCCACGACCCGTACGGCTCGGTCCCGCGGGCCGACCTGGTCTCGGGCCTGCGCGGCAAGGACGTGATCATCGGCGTCGTCGAGAGCCTCGGGCACAGCGCGCTGACCGACCCCGGCATGTCCGCGATCGTCAACCCGGCCCTGGACGCGTCGGCCGCCCGGCTGGCCGCGAAGGGCTTCCACGCCCGTACGGGCTGGTTGACGTCCTCCACGTACGGCGGGGGCAGCTGGCTCGCGCACGGCTCGTTCCAGTCCGGGCTGTGGATCACCACCCAGCAGCGCTACGACGGCATGGTCAAGGGCGACCGCCTGACGCTGACGCGGGCCTTCAAGGACGCGGGCTGGCAGACGGCCGGCATGGAACCCGGCAACACCAAGGACTGGCCGGAGGCGGGGTTCTACGGCTACGACCAGGTCTTCGACGCCCGCACCATGGGCTACAAGGGCCCCAAGATGGGCTGGTCACGCATGCCTGACCAGTTCGTGCTGTCCACGTTCCAGAAGAAGGTGTACGCGACCGCCACCAAGCCGCTGATGGCCGAGATCACGCTGACCTCCAGCCACGAGCCGTGGACCCACGTCCCGTCGATGGTCCCGTGGGAGTCGGTCGGCGACGGCCGCATCTACGGCCCGCAGGTCGCCGACGCCCCCGACCGCTCGACCCTGTGGGCCGACAAGGTGGGCACACAGACCGCGTACGCCAAGACCCTCGCCTACTCCGTGGACAGCCTCACCTCGTGGGCCGCCACCTACGGCGACGACGACCTGGTCCTGATCATGTTCGGCGACCACCAGCCGATGTCCCGCATCACCGGCAGCGGCGCCGCCCACGACGTCCCCGTCTCGGTCGTCGCCAAGGACCCCGCGGTGCTCGACCGCATCGCGTCCTGGGGCTGGACCGACGGCCTGCGCCCGGGCGACGCCCCGGTCTGGCGCATGGACGAGTTCCGCGACAAGTTCTTCGCCGCCTACGGCACCGCCGACGGCGTCGCCCTCGGCCCCCGCTGACCCACGGCCGGCCCGGCCGAGGGCTTGGCCGGCGCCACCCGCCAGGGAAGACTGGGACGCCCGAGGCAGGCGTGGAGGAGCGAGCGGATGACGTACGGCCCGTCGATGGCGGCCGCCTACGACCGCGGGCGCGGCCTTCGCCCGGCGGACGTCGAGCGGTGGATGGTCGCGGCCCGGCCCTACCTGCCGACCGGCGACGGGTGGATCCTGGACCTCGGGGCCGGCACCGGCCGGTTCACCGCCGCCCTGACGCGGATCAGCGGGGCGCGAGTCGTCGCCTGTGAGCCGGCGGCGGCCATGCGCGCGGTCCTGCGGGAGAACCTTCCGCACGCCCCGGCTGTCGGCGGCGTGGCCGAGGCGGCCCCGTTCGCGGCCGATGTCTTCGACGCGGTGTGGGCCTCACAGATGATCCATCACGTCGGTGATCCGGCGGCCCTGGCGGCGGAGCTGCGCCGCATCCTGCGGCCGGAGGGTCACCTGCTGATCCGGGGCGGTTTCGGGCCGGTGCAGGACATCCCGTTGTACCGCTGGTTCCCGCAGGCCTGGGCCGACGGGACCGCCGCGCGGCTGGGCCTGGACCGGATCACCGGCGTGCTGGGCGAGGCCGGTCTCGTCATGGTGGAGCACCGCCAGGTCGAGCAGACCTTCGCGGAGACCGCGGACGAGCTCGTCGGCAAGGCGAGCACCCGGTCGCTGAGCCCGCTGGCCGCCCTGCCCGACCAGATCTTCCAGGCCGGGCTGGCGCAGCTGCGGCAGGACGCCGTCGACGAGCCGATCGTCGAACGGCTCGATCTCGTCGTCTTCCGGGCCGGGGTCTAACGCACCGCCGCTTCCAGCAGGGACAGCGAGCGCTCCCCCGCGTCCAGGGCGGCCCGGACGCCGACCGGCATCGGCAGGTTGGCGCCGGCGTGGCCGATGTCGACGTTGCCCAGGACACCGATGTCGCGGTCACCCAGCACGTCGAGAACGATCGTGCGCAGCGGTGTCTCGTCGAGCCCGCTGATGTCCTGCGGGACGCCGACGACCATGCCGGCGATCCGGTCCAGGATGCCGCTGTGCCGCAGGACGTGCAGGTAACTCCACACGTACGAGGCCTGCCCGCCCAGCTCCTCCCAGAACAGCAGCGCGCCGTCGAACCGGTCGGGCGGCAGGCCGTACGGGGTGGCCTGCACCAGCGCGATGCGGTTGATCACGCCGCCGATGAGGGGGCCTTCGGCCCGGCCGGGACGCCAGCACTCCCACGCCGAGCCCGGTGGCAGCGGGCCGAACGGGACCGGACTGGTCAGCAGCGTCGAGTAGACGGCCGACAGCGCATCCCGGCCGGGCAGCGACGGCCAGTAGCCACCGAAGCCGGGGACGGCCATGTCGCCATGAAAACCGGCCAGCCCCGTACGGGCGTAGAGCGCCAGATGCAGCAGCGAGATGTCGCTGTACCCGAGGATCGGCTTGGGGTCGGCGACGACCGCGTCGTAGTCGATCAGGTCGAGGTAGCCCAGCACCGTCTGCCCGCCGTCCAGCGCGACCACGGCGCGCACCGAGGGGTCGCGCAGGAGTGTGTTCAGCTCGTGGGCGACCTCGCCGGGCCGGCCCGCACTCCACCAGCGCCGCCGTCCCTGCTCGACCAGCGGCGACAGGCGCACCCGGAAGCCCATCCGCTCGAAGACCGTGACGGTCTCCTCCACGTTGGACCGGTGCTCCGCCGACAGCGGCCCGGACAGCGCCGCGATGACGACCAGGTCTCCCGGCGCCAGCGCCCGGGGTCGGAGGAGGCCAGGCATCGGCCCAGTGTTCCGGGCCGATCGGCAGCACGCCACCGAGTTACCCGGACGCCCCGGGAGCAGCGCAGGCTCCCGGGGCGTCCAGCCCGCCTGAGCTGGGACTCAGGCGCGGAGCACCGCCACTCCCCTGGCGGTGAGAGTGCGGTCGGGCCCGCCCAGGGCGGTGATGTCGACCGGATCCTCGGTGCGGTTGACGACGAAGCGGGTGTCCCCACGGACCGCGAGCTCAACCCTGCCCCGCAGGTTTTCGGGCAGTTCGCTGGTCACGCCGGCCCGGGCCAGCAGGTCGCCCAGCACGGGGGCCAGCCCGTCGGGGCCGAGTCGGGTGGAGACGTACGCCGCCGAGCCGGTGCCCGCGGAGCGCCGCGTGATGGCGGCCCGGCCCGCCTGGTCGCCGGTCTTGTAGGTGGCCAGCACGGTCGTGTCGGCGGCGACCACGTCGATCCGGTCGGTCCACAGCGTGCCGGTCAGGCCGTTGTCGAGTTCGGCCGTGTCGCCGTCGAGCAGCGGGCCGAACTCCTCGATGCGGATGCCGAGCAGGTCGCGCAGCGCGCCGGGGTAGCCGCCGAGCCAGGCGTGGTCGCGCTCGTCCACGATCCCCGAGAAGTACGTGGTGATCAGGTGCCCGCCGGCGGCGACGAACGACTCGAGACGGGCGGCCAGCGCGGACGGCACCACGTGCAGCACCGGCGCGACCACGACGTCGTAGCGCGACAGGTCGGCCGCGACGGGCACGACATCGGCCCGTACGCCCAGGTCGAGGAACGCCGTGTACCAGTCCAGCGCCTCCTGCCGGTACCGAAGCGAAGCCGACGGGTGCGAGTCCTGCTCGACCGCCCACCACGAGGTCCAGTCGAACAGGATGGCCGCTTTCGCCGGCGTACGGGCGACGCCCGCGACGTCGGCCAGCGAGCGCAGGGTCGCGCCCAGTTCGGTCACGTCGCGGAACAGCTGCGAGGACGTGCCCGCGTGGGGAACCATCGCCGAGTGGTACTTCTCGGCCCCGGCCCGGGACTGCCGCCACTGGAAGAAGCAGACCGCGTCGGCGCCGTGAGCCACGTGGGTGAGCGCGTCGCGGGCCAGCTCGCCGGGCTTCTTGGCCAGGTTGATCGGCTGCCAGTTGACCGCGCTGGTCGAGTGCTCCATCAGGAACCACGGCTGCCCGCCGGCGAGGTTGCCGGTCAGGTTGGCCGAGAACGACAGCTCGTCCAGGGTCTGCCGGCCGGGCAGGCGGTAGTGATCGTTGGACACGAAGTCGACCTCGGCCGCCCAGTCCGCGTAGTCCATGCCCTTGGTCTCGCCCATGACCATGAAGTTGGTCGTGACCGGGATGCCGGGCGTGATCTCGCGCAGCGCCGCTTTCTCCAGGCGCAGGTAGTCCTTGAGCGCGTCGGACGAGAATCGCTTGAAGTCGAGCTGCTGACCCGGGTTGGGGTGCGTCGCCGCCTGGCGAGGGGGCAGGATCTGCTCGAAGTCGGTGTACCACTGCGACCAGAACGCGGTGCCCCACGCCTCGTTGAGCGCGTCGACGGTCGTGTAGCGGTCGCGCAGCCAGGTACGGAACGCGGCCGCGGCGTCGTCCGAGTAGTCGTAGACGTTGTGGCACCCCAGCTCGTTGCTGACGTGCCAGGCCACGACGGCCGGGTGGTCTTTGTAGCGCTCGGCCATGGCCCGGACCAGCCGCAACGCGTACGTCCGGAAGATCGGCGAGGTCGGCCGCCACTGCTGACGGCCGCCCGGCCAGATGACGTTGCCCTGCCGGTCCACGGGGAGGATCGAGGGGTGCTTGGTCGTCAGCCACGGCGGCGGCGAGGCCGTCGCCGTGGCCAGATCGACTGAGATCCCGTTGGCGTGCAACAGGTCGATCGCCTCGTCGAGCCAGCCGAAGTCGTACCGGCCCTCGGCGGTCTCGAGCTTGGCCCACGAGAAGATGCCGAGCGAGACGATGGTGACGCCGGCCTCGCGCATGGCGCGCACGTCGTCGTCCCAGACCTCGCGGGGCCACTGCTCGGGGTTGTAATCCGCGCCGTACTCCAACCGGGGTTCACCGGCGCGGCGCAGCCAACGGGGGTTTGACACTTTGACTCCAGTTACTTGACGGTGAAGCCCTGCTCGTTGCCGTACTTGGCGGACTGGTCCTGCCAGGCCTTGAGACCGTCGGCCAGGGTGGTGCCGGAGACGTAGGCCTTGCCCGCGGTGTCGTTGAAGACGCTGTTCGAGTAGACCTGGAAGGGCAGGTACGACCAGCCGGTGACGACGTTCTGCGCGGACTTGGCGAAGATCTCGTTGGCCTTCTGGCCGCCGAAGTACTCGAACTCGTCGCCCAGCCAGGCCGGGTCGGCCAGGGTCTTGCTGGTGGCCGGGAAGGCGCCGCCGTCGACGCGGATCTGCACGCCGTCGCCGTCGTTGGCGAACTTCAGGAAGCCGTACGCGAGCTCCTTGTTGGCACCCTTGTCCATGATCGACAGGGCGCTGCCGCCGTTCTCGGCGCTCGCGGTCTGGCCCGCGGTCCACTGCGGCAGCTCGGCCGCGCGCCACTTGCCCTTACCGGCCGGGGCGCTGGTGACGAAGTTGGCGGGCATCCAGGCGCCGGTGGCCACGGTGGCGATCGAGCCGTTGCCCATGCCCTGGAACCACTGGTCGCTCCACGAGCTGACCGGGGCCAGCAGCTTCTCGCTGATCAGGGCCTGCCACACCTTGACGAACTCCTGCGAGCCCGCGTCGTTGAAGTTGATCGTGACGTTGGTGCCGTCGACCTGGTACGGCTTGCCGCCGGCCTGCCAGATGAGGCTGGTGGTCAGGCCCGCGTCGCCGGTGTCGTTGGTGATGTAGACCTTGGGGTCGGCGGCGTGCAGCTTACGGGCGGCCTCGAGGTACTCGGTCCACGTCTTGGGGACCTCGATCTTGTACTTGTCGAAGACTTCCTTGTTGTAGTACAGCGCCATCGGGCCGGAGTCCATGGGCAGGCCGTAGACGCCGCCGCCGGAGTTGACCGAGTTCCACGGGCCGGGGTTGAAGTCGGCCTTGAGGCTCTCCGCGCCGTACGACTTGAGGTCGGTCAGCGCCTTGCCGATGGCGAACTGCGGCAGCGCGTAGTACTCGATCTGCCCGACGTCCGGCACACCCTTGCCCGCGGCGATCGCGTTCTGCAGGGCGGTGTATTGCTTGTCGCCGGTGCCCGCGTTGACCAGGTCGACCTTGACGTTCGGGTACTTCTCCTGGAACTTCGTGACGACGTCCTTCAGCGTGGGCTCCCACGCCCACACCGTCAGGGTGCCGCCCTTCTCCAGGGCCGCGGTGACGTCGGCCTCGGAGACGCCTGAGCCGCCGGACGAGCCGGTGGACGAGTCGTCGCCGCCACCACCACAGGCGGCGAGGGCGAGGACGGCGGCCGAGGCAACGGCCGCCACCTTCAGAAATCGGGACATGTGCTGCCCTTTCAGAGCGGGAGGGTGATTTATTCCTTGACGGAGCCGGCGGCCAGGCCGGACTGCCAGTAGCGCTGCAGCGATAGGAACGCCGCCAGCAGCAGGACGACGGTGATGAGCGAACCCGTGATGACCAGGTTGAAGACGGCCTCGCCGCCCGCGGTCGCGGCCTGCGCGTTCCACGAGTTCAGGCCGACGGTCAGCGGATACCAGTCGGGGTTCTTCAGCATGATCAGCGGCAGGAAGTAGTTGTTCATGGTCGCGACCATGGTGAACAGCAGCGTGGTGACGATGCCGGGCATGAGCAGCGGCACGCTGAGGCGGAACAGCGTGCGGAACTCGCCGGCCCCGTCGACGCGGGCCGCCTCGAGCATCTCGGTCGGCACGGCCTGGGCGGCGAAGGTCCACATCAGGTACAGGCCGAACGGCGAGATCAGGGACGGGATGATCACGGCCCAGGGGGTGTTGGTCAGGCCCATCTTGCTGAACATCAGGAACGTCGGCACGGCGAGCGCGGTCGGCGGGACGGCCACCGCGCCGATGACGATCGCGAAGACCGCCTTCTTGCCCACGAAGTCGAACTTGGCCAGGCCGTAGCCCGCGAGCAGGGCCAGGAACGTCGCCCCGCCCGCGCCGGCCACCACGTAGATCAGCGTGTTGCCGAGCCAGCGCAGGAAGATGCCGTCGTTGTACGTGAACGTGTCGGCGATGTTGCTGAACAGCGCGAACTTGCCGTCGTCGAACCACAGCCCGAACGAGCTGAACAGCCCGTCCTGCGTCTTGGTGGAGTTGATCAGCAGCCAGATCAGCGGGAACAGCGAGTACAGGGCGACCAGCGCGGTGAGCACGGTCAGCACGACGCTGCCCTGGCGGCGCGGCTTCTTCGACGACAGCGTGACCGGCTTCGCCGTACGGGTGGGGGTCTTCGGCACCGAAGTCGTCGTCATCAGAGGTCCTTCGTCCCGCGCAGCTGCACCACGTAGGCGACGATCATGGTGATCACGGCCATGATGACCGCGACCGCCGCTGAGTAGTTGATCTGCTGGCCCGAGAAGGTCAGCGAGTACGCGTAGAAGTTCGGCGTGAAGTACGTGGTGATCGCGTTGGGCGCCAGGTTGCGCAGGATGGCCGGCTCGTTGAAGAGCTGGAAGCTGCCGATGATCGAGAAGATCGTGGCGATGACCAGCGCGCCCCGGATGGCCGGGAGCTTGATCGACCGGATGATCCGGATCTGGCCGGCACCGTCGATCGCCGCCGACTCGTACAGCGACTTCGGCACGACCTGCAGGGCCGAGTAGAAGATCAGCATGTTGTAGCCGATGAACGTCCAGGTCGTGATGTTGCCGATCGAGGCCAGGATGAGGCTGGGCTTGAGCGGGTCGGGCAGCGAGAGCCCGAGGGAGTCGTTGAGGTTGCCGATCAGACCGAACTGCGAGCCGTAGATGAAGCCCCACATCAGCGCGGCCACCACGGCCGGCACCGCGTACGGCAGGAAGATCGACACCCGGAAGAAGCTCTTGCCGTAGAGCCGCCCGCTGTCCAGCGCCAGCGCCACCAGCAGGGCCAGGAACAGCATGATCGGCACCTGGACGACCAGGAACAGCCCGACCCGGCCGACACCTGACCAGAACTGCGAGTCCTGCAGCGCCTGGGTGTAGTTGTCCAGGCCGACGAACGCGTTACCGCCGATGAGCCGGTTGCGGTAGAGGCTCAGATAGATCGAGTACGCGATCGGGGCCAGGAAGACCAGCGCGAACACGATCATGAAGGGGCCGACGAACTGCCAGCCCTTGTATGAGCGGCGCGCGGGCCGTGTCGCCGGCGGCGGTGCCGCGACCTGTGGAACTGCCATCTGCCGTCATCCTGTCTTGCGGCTCAAACCGGGTGTTTACGCAAACATGACACAGCAAGCTGTGTGTTCGACAATGTTTCGTCAGGTTCACCGGTGTGATGTTTGCGTAAACATGAGGGTGATAGTTTCACCACGTGCAAGGAACGTCAAGCAACCGCCCCCGGGGCGTTTCGATGGCCGACGTGGCCCGCCTAGCTGGGGTCTCCTCCCAGACAGTCAGCCGCGTGGCCAACGGCCACACGAGTGTGGTCGAGTCGACGCGGCGTCAGGTTCTGAACGCGATGCAACAGCTGGGTTATCGGCCCAACAGTGCCGCCCGCGCCTTGAAACGGGGGGAGTTTCGTACTATCGGCGTCATTTTGTTCACCTTGGCGACGACGGGCAACAGCCGTACGGTCGAGGCGATCGCCGCCCAGGCCGCCCACGAGGGATACGCGATCACTCTGATCCCGGTGGCCATGCCGACCCAGGACGGCGTGCTGGGCGCCTTCACCCGCCTCGGTGAGCTGGCCGTCGACGGCGTCATCGTGATCATGGAAGTGCACCTGCTGGACGCGGCCAACCTCACGCTGCCACCGGGCGTGCAGGTCGTGGTGGTCGACTCCGACGCCGGCGACCGGTACCCCGTGGTCGACACCGACCAGACCGACGGCGCCCGCCAGGCCGTGCGCCACCTGCTCGACCTCGGCCACGACACGGTCTGGCACGTCACCGGCCCGGCCGAGTCCTTCTCCAGCGAACGCCGGGCACTGGCCTGGCGCACGGTCCTTCAGGACGCGGGCCGGGTCGTCCCACCGGTGCAGCGCGGCGACTGGTCGGCCCTGTCCGGATACGAGGCCGGCCTGCGCCTGGCCGCCGAGCCGACCTGCACGGCCATCTTCTGCGCCAACGACCAGATGGCCCTGGGCGTGCTGCGCGCCCTGCACGAACGCGGCCGCCGCGTGCCGCAGGACGTCAGCGTGGCGGGTTTCGACGACATCCCCGACGCCGCCTCCTACCTGCCCCCGCTGACCACGGTCCACCAGGACTTCGCCGAGGTCGGCCGGCAGTGCGTGCAGGGTCTGCTCGACCAGATCCGGCACCACACCCGCACCCCCGGCACGGTGCTGGTCCCCACCACGCTCGTCCAGCGGGCGAGCACGGCACCCCCGCCGCGCCACTGACCACGCCGCCGTCCCGGGCTTGCCCAAGGGGTGACACCGGTCGGCATGGGCAGCGTTCAACTCATGCCCGCACGGCGCTGCCCGTCTTCCTGCGGCCGTACCTGTTCATCCACTGGCCGCCCGGCAGCGACGGAGCCGAGGCCCGGCAGGCCCTGCTGGACGCGATCCTGCAACGTCAGGAGGAGGCGCCACCGATCGGCGCGTACATCTGATCCGGGCCGGCGGGCGGGTAGATTCCGCGCATGTCCCGGGAACTGAGCGCTCGACTGCCCGCCGCGCCGGGGGTGTACCGGTTCCGGGACGCGGGCGGGCGGGTGCTCTACATCGGGCGGGCCACCAGCCTGCGCAGCCGCGTCGGGTCCTACTGGGGCGACCTGCGCGACCGGCGGCATCTGCGGCGGATGGTCCCGCAGGTGGCGCGGGTCGAGGCGGTCGAGTGCGACTCCGTGCACGAGGCGGCGTGGCTGGAACGCAACCTGCTCGAACGGTCCAAGCCGCGGTGGAACCGGATCCGGGGCGGGCTGGAGGTGCCCGTCGGCATCCAGCTCGACGCGGCCGGGCCCCGCGTGGTGCACCTGCACAGCCCGGGCGCGGCGGAATTCGGGCCCTACCTGGGCGGGGCGCAGGCGCGGCTCGCCGTGTCCGGGCTGGACCGGATCTTCCCGGTGCGCTACACGGGCGAGCGGCTCGACGGCGGGCTGCGCGACCTGGCCCGCGTCCGGGGCGTCAGCGTGCTCGACCGGCCCGCCTTCCTGACGGCCGTCGCGGCGGTGCTGCGCCGCCGGGCCGAGCAGACCCGAGCCGTACGGGACGGACTGGCCCTGCTGCGGGACCGGGCGTCCGCGAACCTGGCGTTCGAGCTGGCCGGGCGGATCCAGCAGGAACTCGGGGCGCTCGACTGGATCGTGGCCGAGCAGAAGGTGACCCAGCTGGTGGCGGGGGCCGACCACGACGTCTACGGGTGGGCCGGCGGGGTGCTGGTGCGGTTCCGGATGCGGCGCGGGCGGGTCGACGGGTGGGAGCAACGGGACAGCTCACTGGCCTCGGCCCGGCGATATCTGGAGCTGACGCCGGCGGAGTGGTCGGCCTTCGCGGAGCGCGGCGCGGAGCTGGCGCGGCGTCTGCGCTGACCGGGCGCAACCACCGGGAACATCCCGGTCGCGCGCTACGGCCGTCCGGTTCGCTCAGGCCGCGGGGTACGCCCTGGCGGTCCCGGTGCGGTTGCCGCACGGGGACGACCCGTACGGGAACAGGTCTTCTGGAAATTGAATTAACTATTGCTTGTATTAAGACCTGTCGATGCTTCAGGATGGGTTCGCGGCGCCGCTCCCCCATCCCCGCACTCATCCCCTGAGGTATCGCCATGCGTCTGCTCGAACGCGCCCTCGTGGCGGCGCTGATCATGGTCGGCTTCGTCGCGGCTCCGGCCCAAGCGGCCGAACCGTTCAAAGTGCTCGCGTTCTACAACGGCACCTGGGACGCCGCCCACATCGACTTCGACAAAGAGGCCCGCGAGTGGTTCCCGCAGGCCGGGGCCCAGAACGGCTTCACCTGGGAGGCGACGACCGACTGGAGCCGGCTCAGCGCCTCCGGGCTGGCGGGCTACAAAGTGATCATGTTTCTGGACGACGCGCCCCCGGCCGAGCGGCGGGCCGCGTTCCAGCAGTACATGGAGAACGGCGGTGCGTGGCTGGGCTTCCACGTGAGCGCCTTCACGACCGACGCCAACCAGTGGAGCTGGTACTACAACACGTTCCTGGGCTCGGGGAACTTCGCCACGAACACGTGGGGGCCGACCGCGGAGACGCTGCGCCTGGCGGCCCACCCGACCACGGCCGGGCTGCCCGCGACGATCCCGTCGGCGGTCAGCGAGTGGTACTCGTGGAGCCGGGACCTGCGGCAGAACCCGGCCATCGACATCCTGGCCTCCGTCGACGCGGCCAGCTTCCCCGTGGGCACCGACCCGAATCAGCAGTGGCGCAGCGGCTTCTACCCGCTGATCTGGAGCAACAAGAACTACAAGATGATCTACACGAACTTCGGGCACAACGCGATGAACTACGAGACCAACACGCGTACGTCGGCCACGTTCGCCGGCCCGCAGCAGAACCAGTGGCTGATCAACAGCATCCTGTGGCTGGCCGGTTCGACCGGAGCCCAGCCCGCCGACTGGCAGCCGCTGGTCAGCAAGAACAGCGGCAAATGCGTCGACGCGCGGGCCGCCGGCACGGTCAACGGCACGGCGATCCAGCAGTACACGTGCAACAGCTCCGCGGCCCAGCAGTACCAGCTGGCCCCGACGAGCGACGGCTACGTGCGCATCAACGGCCGCGGTAACCCCACCCAGGCGCTCGACGTGACGAACGTGTCCACAGCCGACAACGCACCGATTCAGACCTGGGCGTACGGAGGTGGAGCGAACCAGCAGTGGCGACCGGTGAGCGAGGGCGACGGCCACTACCACTTCGTCAACCGCAACAGCGGCAAGTGCCTGGACGTCCCCGCGGCCTCGACCGCGGACGGGGTGCAACTCGTGCAGTACACCTGCAACGGCACCGCAGCCCAGAGCTTCCGCCTGACGCGCTGACCCGGTTGCCGGGCCGGCCACCGTCCCCGCCGGCCCGGCAACCGGAAGCACTCCACATCGGGCCCGCCGAGTCCGTCCCCGGTCACGCGATCGCCGGGGCCGCGGACGGGAACGCCTGACGGACTGGGCGCAGATCCTGCACAGCGCGGACAGCCGCGACGATCTGCTCGCCTTCACCGCCTCCCACAGAACTGCGGAAGCAGATCCGGGCCGGCAACCCGCAAGAACGGCTGACCAAGGAGATCCACCGCCGCACCGACGTCGTCGGATCCTCCCGGGCCGCGCCGAGATCGCGGATCAGCGCAGGCCGCCTCTTGCCCCACGCGAGCGGGCTCGACCTGACCGGGATATCACGTTCTCAGCGGTCACGCGACGGCCGCGTGATTATGTCGGCGAGAACCGGGCTCCGGCGCGAACTGCGTGATGGGTGTCGGGCGATGTGTCGTTGTCTGGCTGTGTGATGCCATCGAGCAGTTCCTTCCTCATCTGGCCGGTGCTGAGACCAGCGAGGTGCCCGGCCGGCCACGACGGCCGGTATGCCAACCGGCCGTGATCGGCTCCTTCGTCCGGTGCGTGGATTGCCCGACCCGCCCGCCGCTGCCACCTCTGGGCTTGGCGTCGCCGGCTTCGCGATCAAGCGCGGTCACAACGACGGCACCGTGCTGATCGACTGCGAGACCCGCAAGGTCGCGGACCTGCTCATAGGCCGAGACGCCGAACCGCTGACGATCTGGCTGCAGGAACACGCAAGCCCGGACTGCGGCGCCGCAAGCGGTGCCTTCCTCGCCGCCGCGTCACTCGCCGAGCTTCTCGGAGCAGCCGTCTATCGAGCCGATCCCCGCAGAGAAGTCCGAGCCGCTTCGGCAGCAAGGTAGCCAGGGCCGCGAAAGGCCCCACGGCCATCCTCACGAAGAGACCAGCGGCAATCGACGCCGGGGGGCGCTGAACCTCACCGATACGACCTCCGGCCCGAAGCGGCTGGCGCTCAACGTCGTTAGCAACCGGCGCTCGAGCTCACCCACATAACCTGCCGCGCTGTGGACGGAGCCAGACTGTGGATATCGTCGCCTTTCGATCCGGCCGGTCGGTGGCGGGCCGGTCGCAGCGCTCGCGGCTGCGCATTGGCGGGCGAACCGGGCGCGTGGTTGAGTGGTGGCCTGGGATCGGACGGGGCTGAGCCGAGGGGTTGCTCGTGCGCGACTACGTGTGGGCCGCGGGCACGTTTCTCGGCAGTCTCCCCGGTGAGGTCGCACGGGCGCTCGTCGACCGCAGTGTGCGGCGGAGCTTCGCGGGCGGGCGGATCCTGCTGCGCGAGGGTGACCGCGACTCCCACGTGTTCTTGCTGCTCAGCGGTTTCGTCAAGGTGACCACCGCGGTCGACGGGGTGGAGACGCTGCTCGGGATCCGGCTGCCGGGTGAGGTGGTCGGGGAGATCGGGGCGCTGACCGGGGAGCCGCGCACGGCGACGGTCAGCGCGTCGGGGCCGTTGGTCGCGGGGCAGGTGCAGCGCGGCGACTTCGAGGCCTTCCTGCGGCAGCGGCCGGACGCCTCGGCGCTGGTGGCGGCGGCGGTGGCCCGGCAGTTGCGGTGGGCCAACCGGCGGCGCACGGATTTCGCGGCCTACCCGGCGCACATCAGGCTGGCCCGGGTGTTGTCCGAGATGGCCGAGGTGTGCGGGCGGGAACGGCCGGACGGCACGGTCGAGCTGCCGGTGCCGCTGAGCCAGACCGACCTGGCCGCCATGGTGGCGATCGCCCAGGCCACCGTGCAGAAAGCGCTGCACGAGCTGCGCGACCGGGGGCTGATCACCACGGGTTACCGGCGGATCGTCATCACCGACATGGCCGGGCTCCGCCTGACCGCGGAACCCTGAGGTCGGAAAGGCGCAATCCCCTACCAGTAGGCGGTCTTCACACCAGATCGGCTCCACGATCGTGCGTACCGGAAGCGATCACGTTCCGGAAGCGACCGAGGAGGGGTGATCGTGTTCCCACGCATCGCCGGGCACGCGCTGATCGGACGGGACGAGGAGCTGACGCGGATCGCCGCCGTGCTCGACGGGGTGCGTCCGGGGCGGTTGACCGTGCTGGCCCTGGAGGGTCCGGCGGGCAGCGGCCGCACCCGGCTGCTCGACGAGACCGCACGGCTGGCCCGCGCCGGCGGCCGTGGCTTCACCGTGCTGGCCGAGCCGGAGTGGGCCGGCGCGGTCGGTTCGCGGCAGGTGCTGCGCACGGTGGGCGACCAGCCGGGGCCGCTGCTGTTCCTGGGCGACCACCCGCGCCGGGTCGACCCGCGGGCCTGGGCCGTGCTCGACCTGCTGGCCGAGACCACGCCGACCCTGGTCGCGCTGACCGGTCCGGCCGAGGGGGCCCGGTTGCGCGCGGCCGATGTGCACCGGGTGCAGGTGTCCCCGCTGTCGCCGGCCGCGCAGGCCGAGTTCGTGGCGCGGCTGGCCGGCGGGCGGCCCGATCCGCTGCTGATGGATCTGTGCCGGGTGGCCGCCGGGCGTCCCGGCGCGCTGCGCGAACTGCTGGCCGGGCTGGACGAGGAGGGCCTGGTGCGGCTGGACGGGGGCTGGGCCGTGTTGCGGGTCAGCCGGCTGCCCCGCCGCACCGAGGCCTATCTGCGCGGGCAGGTCGCGTCGGTGTCGGCCCCGGCCCGGCATCTGCTGCAGGCCGCGGCCACCGTGGGGGTGTCGTTCCCGCTGGTGCGGCTGGCCCGGCTGATGGGGGTGGGGCCGGTGACGATGCTGCCCGCGCTGGAGGAGGCCCTGGAGTCGGGGCTGCTGGGCGGGGACGGTGAGCTGCTGGCGTTCGGGCACGATCTGGTGCGGGCCGCGGTGGAGTCGACGTTGCCCCGGCCGGTGGCCGCCGCCCTGCGCCCGGAGGCGCCGCGCCGGTCCGCGCCGCGCCGGGCGCCGAGACGGAACGCGTCCGCGGACTGGTCGAGGCTGAGCCCCCGCGAGCGGGAGGTGGCCGAACTGGCCGGGCAGGGCCTGACCAATCAGCAGATCGCGCACCGCACGAACATCAGCCCGCACACCGTCAACTTCCACTTGCGGCAGATCTTCCAGAAGGCCGGGATCGGGTCCCGGGTGGAGCTGGCCGCCCAGTGGGGCCGCCACGCTCATGAGCCGTATCCGAAGAGCCAGTCCTGACCCGGCAGTCCCGCCGCGGCCAGCCGGTCGTCGCGGGCCCGCTGGGCCGGCCCGTCGTCGAAGTGGTATTCGCGCGCCCCGGCCAGCCCGGCCGCCGCGACGCGGGCCACCCGGGAGGCCCGTACGGCCTGGTAGTTCTCCACGCCCGCGGCGATCGCCTCCGCGTCCTCCAAAGCCTGGCACGCCCCCTGCGCCACGAACGGCAGCAGCGGGTGCGCCGCGTCGCCCATCAGCACGACCCGCCCGCGCCGCCACGCCGCCCGCGGCCGATCGAACAGCTCGTAGCGGGCAAACTGACAACGGTCCACGAGGGAGCGAGCCGCTGAGCTCCAGCCGTCCACCATCGGCGCGGTGGACGCGACGGGCATGACGGCGACGATGGTGAGGTAGCCGTCCCCCATCGGGTAGCTCACCAGATGCCGCCCCGGCCCGAGCCGCACGATCACCCGGTTCCCATGGGCGGGAAAGTCCGGCACCACGGCCCGATAGGCGACCCACCCGCTGGCCCGCAACCGGTCCGCGACGACGGCCCGGCGCACCACCGATCGCAGCCCGTCCGCCCCGATCACCACCGAGGCGGTCAGCCGGCTCCCGTCCTCCAGCGACACCACCACGTGGTCCCCCCGGTCGTTGACGCCGGTGCAGGCGGCCCCGAACCGCACGTCGACCAGGTCGAGCAGCATCCGGTGCAGATACGGGCGCCGCAGTGTGTAGTACGGGCTGCCGTAGCGATCGGCCGCCACCGCCCCCAGTTCGACAGTGCCGATCGTCGCGTCGTTGCTCCACCGCCGGATCTGCCGCTCGACCGGCCGGCCCGCGCGAGCCAGCTTCTCCGCCAGCCCGAGCCGGTGCAGCACCGCCGACCCGTTCGGGGCGATCTGGATGCCCCCGCCCGTGCCGGCGACCCCGCGGGCGCGTTCGAGCACCATGCACCGCACGCCGCGGCGGGCCAGCACGGCGGCGGCCGCGAGCCCGCCGATGCCCGCGCCGACGATCACGACCGGCTCGTCCATCAGTAGTACTCCAGGGCCTTGTTCCAGTCCTCACCCTCTCCGAACAGCCCGCGCGGCTTCATCACCTCGGGCTCGGTCGTGAGCAGCCGCGACGGCACGAGCGTGCCGGGTGGCAGCGGTTCGACGACCGTTTCGATCCCGTACGCGTCCCCGAGCGCCTGCCGCAGCTCGCGCGCGGCCCTCCCGGCGTACGGGGAAGGCACTTCGATCTGCACGAGCAGCGAGCCGGCCGAGGCCCGCGCCCGCCAGAACATCACGCCGTACTCCGCGGGCAACCCGAACACGAGGTCCTCGACGTCGCCCTGGCTGAGGGCGGCCGCGCCGGCACGCACGGTCCAGGCCGAGCGCCCGAGCACCCGCACCACCGGCAGCTCCCAACCGCAGGGGCAGCCGGGCGTGGACACCTCGACCGCGTCCTCCAGGTTGTAGCGCAGCAGCGGCATGGCCTCGCGATAGAGCGGCGTCACGACCAGCTGCCCGCGGCCGGTGGGTGTGGTCTGTCCCGTGACCGGGTCGTGCACCTCGAACAGCGCGCGGTCGGCCCACAGGTGCAGTTTCCCGTACGGGCATTCGCCGGCCAGGCTGCCGGTCTCGGTCGCGCCGTACTCCTCGACCACCGGCGCGGCCCAGATCTCGGCGATCCGCTTCTTCTTGGCCGGCCCCAGCGGGTCCCCGCCCACGAACAGCGCGCGCAGGGCCGGGAAGTCCTTCTCGGGCCGCAGTCCCTTCAGGCGCGCGGCGGCGGCCCAGATGAGCGTGTCGGTGGCCAGCGACCACGTCAGCGTCACACCGAGGTCGTGCAGAACCCTGACCACTTTCGCGTACGGCATGGCCAGGGAGCGATTGTCGGCGGGCACCACGGTCGCGCCGCGGGACCGGGCGGCCGCGTGCGCGAGATGGCCGGTGATCATGAGCGCGTACGGGGTCCGTACGAGGAAGAGGTCGTCCGGCCGGATCCCGACGTGCTTGCGGGCGTACCGCTCGACCAGGTCCTCCCAGTCGGCGGGGGTGTAGTAGGACGCGGTCGGCACGCCGCTGCTGCCGCTCGACTCGTGATAGGTGGCGAGCTCGGCCCGGTCGACGGCGAGCAGCCCGAACGGGTAAGCGTCGCGCAGGTCCTGTTTGGTCGTGAGCGGGTAGGCGGCCAGCTCGTCCCGGCCGGCCGGCACCCCGCGCGCGGCGTAGAAGGGTGAGCGCGCGGCCGCCTCCAGGGTCGGGCCGAGGCGTTCCTTCAGGACTGTTTCCACGATGTCTCCTCGGCCAGGACCCGGCACGCGTTGGCGCCGAGCACGGCCGCGCGGGCCGCCGGGCCGAGTCCGAGCGCGTCGATCTTGCACAGCTCCACCTCCGGCTGCTGCAGCGGATACTCGGTGCCGAACAGCACGCGGCCGGCGCCGAGCCGGGACACGGCCAGCCGCGCGGTCACGGTCAGGCTGCCGGAGAGCTCGGCCAGCACGTTGTGGCTGTTCTTGAGGGCGTTGAGGCCCGCGATGTCGAGCCCGGTGTGCCCGCAGTGGCCCCACACGAAGGTGACGGCCGGGAACCTCGCCGCCAGCGTCACCAGGTCGGCGGGCCGGGCGCCGGCCTGGGCCACGGTCACCACGTAGACCGGATGGCCCGCGCTGCCGGCGATCGCGACCAGGTCGGCCACCCGTTCGTCGTCCAGGCGTGCCCCGTGCACGGCGGGCGAGATCTCCAGGCCGCGGAAGTCGAAGGCGCGTTTCCCGTACGCCGCCACGTCCTGGACGGGGTCGGCGAAGAAGAACGGGAGCAGCCGACCCCGAGACCGCTCGCACGCGCGCAGCACGCCCTCGTTGTCGGCCGTCGTCTCGGTGCGCCCGCCGTCGTTGAGCTGCGCGGCCAGCCGGTCCAGGGGCAGCAGCCCGCCCGCGCAGACCGCGGCCCGGTCGATGCCGGCCGCGTCCATCACCGCCAGCAGCCGTCCCGGTTCACCGTCGCCCGGCACGAGCCGCGCGTGGAAGTCGACGACCGTCATCGCTCGTGGCACAGTTCGTCGATCGGGTAGCCGACGTGGCGTTCCCGGCCCGGCAGGTGCCCGAGGATCTCGTCGCCCGGCCGCAGTGCGGTCGTGTTCAGCACCGCGGCGCCCGGCCCGAGCACCCGTACGTGCCAGTCGTCCTGCACGATCAGGCTGACCGGCTCGCCGTCCGGGGCGGTGGCGTCGATCGCCAGCAGCGGCCGGGTCTCGATCTTCACGCGGCCCACCGTCACCTTCCGCGTACGTCCGTCCGCCCCCACCGCCAGCACGGTGTCGCCCGCCGACAGCTCGCTCAGGTAGCGCGTGTGCTCGGCGTCGGCCAGCGTGTACGACATGATCGCGCCCGCGTTGACCCGGAACGGGCGGGTCGGCATGTAGGGCAGCGGGTGGGTCTCGCTGACGCACAGCAGGAGCGCCTTGGCCCACGACCCGACCAGGATCCCCTCGTCCGGCCGCAGGTAGCTGCACGTGTCGACGCAGGCCCGCTCGCCCGCCCCGACGTGCCGGATGCCGGTGACCGTCACCGTGACCAGGTCCAGCTTGGGCGACGAGGCGCGCACCAGCCCGGCCAGCCGGGTCGCGTCGCCGGGCCGCGGCGCGGTCAGCAGCACGCCGTCCGGGCCGTGCTCGAGCACGCTCAGGTGCACCAGCGCGTCGTCGACCCCACCCGCCGCCGTGATGATCGTTCCCGCCGTACGGGCGGCCGCCGCGAGGACGATCTCCATCGGGATGTTGGTCGGGTCGGCGAAGCTCAGCAACGTCACCCCGTCGCCGCGGACGGCGGCGCAGGCCCGGTCGAGGCTCGTCCGGTCGGTGACGTCGTGCCACTCGCCGAAGCGCACACCGGGGTGCCGCCCGGCGTCGACCGGCGTCCCCGGCCCGGCCAGCACGAGGTCGGCCGGACCGAGGTCGTCGGGCAGCCGGTTGCCGCCGGCCACGAGCACCCGGGTGACGGTCGGGGGCAGCCCGGCCAGGTCGGCCGGGTCGGCGGCCACCACGGCGTCGAACCGCTGGTGCACGGCCTCCTCGGCCACGATCCGCTTGGTGTCGCCCGCTGCGCGCAGGTCGAGCCAGCACAGTTTGGCGGTCATCGCGCTCCCACCGGTACGCGGGGCCCGCCGTGCACCAGATCGGACAGGCGGCCGGTGACCGCGCCCGGGTCGTCGGCCGTGAAGACGGTGCGCCCGGCGGCCACCCCGCCCGCCCCGGCCCGCAGGGCCGCCTCGAGCCGGGCCAGCGCGGCGTCGCCGTCGCCGGCCTCGCCGCCCGCCGCCAGCACCGGCACCGGGCAGGCCGCGGTGATCCGGGCGATGGCCGCCGGGTCGTCCGGCAGCGCGGTCTTGACCAGGTCGGCGCCGAGCTCGGCCGCGACGATCAGGGCGTGCGCGACGAGGTCGGGGTCGCGGCCGTCGGTGATGCCGGGCCCGCGCAGATACATCATGGCCAGCAGCGGCACACCCCAGCGGTCGCACTGCTCGGCGGTGGCGGCCAGGTGGGCGATCTGCCGGTCCTCGGTGCGCGAGCCGACGTTGACGTGCACGCTGACCGCCTCGGCGCCCAGCCGCAGCGCCTCGGCCACGGTGGCCACCGGGTATTTCGCGTCGGGGTCGGCGGCCAGGCCGGTGCTGGCGTTGAGGTGCAGGATCAGCGACATCTCGCGGAACCGGTCGGGCCGCACCCGGCGCACGGCCCCCTTGTGCAGCACCACGGCGTCGGCGCCGCCGTCGGTCAGGCGGGCCAGCAGGCCGTCGAGGGTGCCCCGGTAGGCCAGCGGCCCGGCGCCGATGGCGTGGTCGAGCGGCACCACCAGCAGGCCGGACCGGTGCCGATGAAGCCGGCGCAGTCGCAGCCGCCGGGCGAAGGATCCATTGGCGTGCACGGTTGTCACCTCGCAATTCGTCTGCCCTGTTCGCTTGGCGACGCTAGCCACCCCCCGATGACGGGCCCACTGCTCGAACGAGTAGGTGATCGCCGGATTTCATCGAATTCGCAGGTCAGCGCCGGACGGCGAATTCAGCCCCGCAGACGGGTAGTTGCCGTCGCGCCGTTATGGCATGGGGATCGGCCCTGGGGTCTCCCGGTCGCCGCGCACTCCGGCCTGCACGTCACCCGATTGAGTGAATCTTGGCGGGGCGTCCGCCGACGGATCGTCCTTGACAGACCTCCTCGGACGGTGGTGCTTCGCCGCGGTGAGCAGCGCGACCGGGTGACATCACCGCCCGCCGCCGGCCCGGTGCGGGTGACACGCGACGCGACCAGGGAATTGATACAGACATTGACGGTTACGACGGTCCGATCAATACAGTTCGACGGGGTATCACTGCTCAGCGAGGACGGCCCGAGATCTTGAAAACGAACGACCGCACCGTGACCGGGCCATCCAATGATCGACTGGATTCGGGCGGTCGCCTACGGCAAAGTGCGTCACGACTCGTCCGTTCTTCGGTGGTCGGCCGGTCGGAAAGCCCGTCCGGACAGACGGTGGGATAACCCGCAAAGGGTATTAACGTCGTCGCCGCCGAGGACCACAATCGACGGCACCCCTCGAGACGAGCGACTTCTGGCGAGGGAGACAGGCTTGCTGCACGAACCCGCCGACGACGGTGGCGGAGGCCGCGCATGACCGAGCGCATCGTCGGCCGTGACTCCGAGCTCGAGCTGCTGCGCCGCGCGCTGGACGACACCGCCCGCGGCACGGGCGGCTGTCACGTGATGCTGGGGCCACCCGGCATCGGCAAGTCCAAGCTGCTGCGCGCGGCGGGCGACTACGCGTTTGAGCACGACATCGCGGTGGCCGCCCGCGAGGCCTTCCGCCACGACATGGCCGCCCCGCTGGTCACGCTGGCCGGGGCGTTGCAGGCGTGCAGCCCGCCGGCCGCCGACTTCGCCTGGATGGCCGAGGCCGACGTGGGCGACGCGGGCAACTACGCCCGGATCTACCGGCTGCGCGAGTCGCTGGAACGGTACGCCGCCCAGCGCCCGCTGCTGATCGTGATCGACGACGCGCACTGGATGGACGAGCTCAGCGCGCTGGCGATCCGGGAACTGGTGCCCGCCCTGGCCTCGGCCCCGGTGCGGTGGCTGCTGGCCGGCCGCTCCAAGCAGACCGACGCCGCCGGCTGGCAGACCCTGCACTGGCTGGCCGAACGGTCGGCGCCGATCCTGCTCGACGTGCTCGACGACGACGCCACCGAACGGCTCTGCGCCGAAGTGCTCGGGGCCGAGGTGGACGCGACGGTGCTGGCCATGGTCTCCGGCTGCGGCGGCAACCCGCTGCGCATCGAGCAGCTGCTGACCGCGCTGCGCGCCACCGAGCAGATCGTGATCGCCGACGGCACCGCCACCGTGGTCGGCGACGACCTGCCGTCGAGCTTCGTGACGACCGTCCGCGACATCATGGGCGCCCTCTCCGACCAGGCCCAATGGCTGCTCAAGGCCACCTCGGTGCTGGACCGGCCGTTCGACATCGAGACCGCGGCCCGCCTCATGGGCAGCGAGCCGGCCGACCTGTTCGACCTGGTCGACGAGACCATCGCCTCCGGCATCCTGGTCGAGGACAAGGACGGCATGACGTTCCGCCACGACCTGGTGCACCAGGCCGTGCGCAACACCCTGGGCGCGGCCCGGGCCCAGCACCTGCACGCCGAGGCCGCGGCGCTGGCCCGCGAGCACGGCCGCCCGGCCGGGGAGATCGCCGCGCACCTGCTGCACAGCGGGCGCCGGGGCGCCGCGGCCGCGGTCGAGATGCTGCGCGGCAACGCGGCCACGGTCGCCACGAGTGCCCCCGGCGCGGCGGCCGACCTGATGCTGCAGGCGTTGCACGCGGTCGACGAGGCCGAGCCGGGCCGCACCGAGATGATCGCCGACACGGTCGGGCTGCTGGCCTCGGCCGCCCGCGTCACCCAGGCCCAGAAGCTGGGCGAGCAGGCCCTGGAGGCCGGGCTCGAACCCCGCACCAAGGCGTCGCTGCAGCTCGGACTGGCCGAGGCGTCCAAACACGCCGGGCAGAACCGGCGGGCCGCCGAGTACGCCGAGGACGGCCTGAGCCAGCCGGCCATCCCCGCGCCCGTGCGGGCCCGGCTGCACGCCATCCACGCCCACGCCACCTTCTACCTCGACGACTTCGCCACCGCCGACCGGGCCGGGGCCGAGGCGATGCGGATCGGCCGCGAGCACGAGCCCGGCGCCGCCGTGTTCGGCCTGACCGCCCGCAGCCTGGTCGCGCAGGCCGAGGGGCGGCTGAGCGACGCGTACGGGCACGCCGCGACCGCCACCGAGCTGGCCGACGGCCACGCCGACATGGCCCTGCACCGGCACCCGCGGATCTGGCTGGCCAACGCGCTGACCTCACTCGACCGCTTCGACGAGGCCGAGAAGGCGCTGCGCCGCGGCCGTCAGGAGGCCCAGGCCCTGGGCACCGCGTGGGCCCAGCCGCTGCTGCACTACTACGCGGCCCAGCTGCTCATCGCCCGCGGCCGCCTCGACGACGCCGCCGCCGAGGCCGACGCCGGGGTGGCCCTGGCCGAGCAGCTCACCGCGTACCAGCTGACCGTCCCCCTGCTGGGCACCCTGATCCGGCTGGCCGTGCTGCGCGGCGACCCGGCCCAGGCGGCGGAACACCGCGACCGGATGACCGGGCTCATCGCCACCGGCATCACCGCGCCCCTGGAAGACGTGGAATGGCCCCTGGCCGTGCTGCTGGCCGCCGAAGGCGACCCCGGCCGGGCCGTCGGACTCATCGCCGGCCTCTACGACCGGCTCGACGACCGGCCCACCCTGATCGCGCAGAACCCGGCGGCCACCCCGGCCCTCGTCCGGCTGGCCCTGACCGTCGGCGACCGCGAACGCGCGACCCGGGTAACCGGCGCCGCGGCCCGGCTGGCCGCCCGCAACCCCTCCTCACACACCCTGGCCGGCGCGGCCGCCCACGCCGCCGGGCTGCTGCGCCGCGAACCCGCCCGGCTGCACCTCGCCATTGCCCAGTTCCGAAAGACCGACCGGCCCCTCGCCCTGGCCACCGCTCTGCAGGACGCCGCGGCGCAGACCCGCCAAGCCGACCGGGCCGGCGCCCGGGAGTACTACGACGAGGCCAACGAGCTGCTGGCCCGGGCCGGGGCAGCCGGCTCACAACAACGGCTGATCGCCGAGCTGGGCGGCTGGCGGGGCACCCCGGCCGCCCCGCCCGAACCGGTCGCCGAACGCCGGCCGTCCCCGCTGGACCGGCTCTCCCCCGCCGAACGGCAGGTCGCCCTGCTGATCGCCACCGGCATGACCAACATCGCGGCCGCCCGGCAGCTGCACCTCTCGCCGCACACGGTGGACAGTCACCTGCGCAAGGTGTTCCACAAACTCCAGATCCACAGCCGGGTCGAACTGGCCGGGGTGGTCACCCGGGAGGGCGCCACGTAAACACGTGATTCCGGCCCCGGTCACGTCACCCGAGCATGGCGGTAGGTGTTGCCACCACACCACCACACGGGGATCCGGGAGCCGCCATCATGTCCGCATCGCACACGCCCGTGCTCGTCGTCGGGGCCGGCCTGGCCGGTTGCGTACTCGCGCTCGAGCTCGCCCACCACGGCGTGGCCAGCATCGTCGTCGAACGCTCGTCACGGCCCCCACGGCACCCGGAACCCAACCTGGTCACCGGCCGCGGCATGGAACTGCTGCGCCGGCTCGGGCTGGCCGAGTCGGTCCGCGCGGTCGGCGCCGACCCCGACACCCCGGCCCGCGTGGTCTGGAGCCGCGCCATCGGCGAGGAGCCGGTGCTGGTCAACTCGCTGCCGTCGGCCAACGAGCTGCGCCGGCAGTACGCCGGCAGCGGCGCCGGTGACGCCCCCGCCGAACCGTACGTGCTGCTCACCGGGGCCGGGCTGACCACCCGGCTGCGGGCCGCCGTGCGCGGCAACCCCCTGATCGAGCTGCGCGAAGGCTGGACCTTCACCGACCTGCGGCTCGACGCCGACCGTACGGTGGCCACCGTGCTCGACGGCGCGGCCCGGGTGCGCCACGAGATCCACGCCGGCTACCTGGCCGGCTGCGACGGGGCGCAGAGCACCGTGCGCCGCTGCCTGGGCGTGCCGCTGCGCGACGCGATCACCCCGGCCCGGCACTGCACGGTCTCGTTCCGCAGCGACACCCTGCGGCCGCCGCACCCGGCGCTGTCGACGATCACCGCCGACGGCATGGCACTGATCCGCCGCGACGGCCACGACCTGTGGATCGGCCACCTGCCCCTGGACTCCGACGACGCCGACCTGACCAACCCGGCCGCGCTGCTCAGCCGGCGGCTCGGGACCCGGGCGTACGAGATCGTCGGGGTCACGCCGTGGCAGGAGGCGCTCGGGGTGGCCGGCACCTACCGGCGCGGCACGGCGTACCTGGTCGGCGAGTCCGCGCACCGGTTCCACCCGCCCAGCGCCACCGTGGACACCTGCCTGGCCGACGCCGTCGACCTGGGCTGGAAACTGGCCGCCGCGGTCCGGCGCTGGGGCGGGCCGCACCTGCTGGGCAGCTACGAGGGCGAACGGCGGCGGCAGGCGATGCTGGAACGCGAGACACTGTCCCGCTCGATCGAGGCCCGGCTGCGCTTCGGGCGGCTGGCCGCGGCCGGCGCCTCCCACGACCGGCTGGCCACCCTGGTGCTCCGGCAGCCGCCCGCCGTCGACCCGGCCGGCGCCACAGCCAGCCGGCACGACACGTCGCCGGTGATCTGGCACGACGGTCCGGAACCGGCCGGCACCCGGCTCCCGGCCGTCCGCACGACCGGCGGGCACCACCTGTTCGACCTGCTCGGGCCGCAGTTCACGCTGATCGACCTGACCAGCGGCCACGACGGACGGTCGCTGGTGGCGGCGGCGGTGGCCCGCGGCATCCCGGTCGCGCACCTGCCGGTCGACGACGACGCGCTGCGGGCCGACTGGCGCAGCCGGCTCGTGCTGGTGCGGCCCGACCACTACGTCAGCTGGCGCTCGCCCCGCTCGCCGGCCGACTGGGACGCCGTCCTCGACGTCGTCACGGGGCATCGCGCTCAGGATCACGTGTCTACGTGATGTGGACGCCACGCCCTTCCGGGACGCTCTTGAGGCGCGGTCCTCCCCGTCCGCGCCGGACGATCGAAAAGGACACCGCGAGATGACTACGGCCCCGACCGCGCCGCCGGCCTTCGAAGGCTTCGACGAGACCGCCGTGTCCCGATGGGTGGAGCGCCTCTCCGGCAACACCTCACCCCGCCGCAACCACTGGAAGACCAAGGAGATCTACTTCGAGGCCGCCACCCGCGTCCTCGATTCGGTGCCCCGGCCCACCCTGAACTGGAAGAACATCGTCGCCGCGGCGGACAAGGGCTGCCGCAGCACCTTCTACGAGGTCGCCGGGGCGCACGCCCGGCACCGCATGGTCGACGAGCTGATCAACGACGGCGGCTCCGACGCGATCCAGATCGCCCTGCGCTACCTGCGCAGCGACCCGGTCGAGCAGCTCATCGACGAGACCAAGGTCTGGTCGTTCTGGCCCTACCGGCAGAAGCTGCTGCGCACGATCACCACCGGCATGTCGGCCGAGCTGATGGAGACCGAGCTGACCGCGGCCCTGATCACGTGGGCGACCCGGCACCGGTCGCTGGCCGCGGCCATCGGCTTCACTCCCCCGGCCTGCGCCGTCGAGGACCTGACGGTGATCCACCGGGGCCGGCTCTCCGGCACGCAGGCCGCCGCCCGGCTCACCGCCGTGATCGACGCGCACGTGGGCCTGCTCTGACCGGGCGCAGCCTCCGGCGGGCGGCGACCCACAGCTTCGCCGCGTTCGGCGTGGCCGCGCTGCTGCTCCAGTCCTATCAGGCCGTGTGGGACAGGGCGCTGTTCGCGGGTCACGCCGTGGCCGTCGCCTTGGCCGTGGCGGCCGTGTCCCTGGCCTACGGGGTGTGGCGAGCCCGGCCCGCGCGCGCGGTGACCCGCGACCTCGACCGGCCGCGCTGCCGCGTCGAGGTCGTGCCGGGCGACCTGTTCGAGCAGGCCGACGCCCACCTGGTGATCGGCTTCACCGACGTGTTCGACACCGATGTCGGCGACGGCCGGATCGTGCAGGAGTCGAGCGTGCAGGGCCAGTTCCTGCGGCGGATCTACCTCGGCGACGTGGCCGGGCTCGACGCCGACCTCGACGAGGCGCTGGCCGGCACGCCGTTCACCACTGAGGGCAAGACCCTCGGCAAGCGCCGCCGCTACCCGGTCGGGACGATCGCCACCCTGGGCGAACCCGACCGGTTGTTCTTCTGCGTGGCGTACAGCGAAATGGGCCCGAGCCTGGTCGCCCAGTCGTCGGCCGACAAGCTGTGGCTGAGCCTGAGCCGGCTCTGGTCCGAACTGCACGACCGCGGCCAGCAGCGGCCCCTGGCCATGCCGGTCGTCGGCGCCACCCTGGCCCGCGTCGACGCGCTCGACCGGGAGGCCCTGCTGCGGCTGATCCTGCTGTCGTTCGTCGCCGCCTCCCGTGAGCGCCTGCTCACCACGCGGCTGCGCATCGTCGTCCGGCCCGGCGAATTCGCCCGGCTCAACCGGGCCGAGCTGCAGGCCTTCCTCGACTCCCTGTGACCGGCCCGGTCCCGCTCCTCATCCCGGCCCGCTCCCCGCCTTGGCCGTTCCCCACCCCGGCCCGGCCTCACAGGAGGCCGTCGAAGCGGTCGCCGTCGAGCCAGTCCGCGCCGGTGGTGTCGACGGGATAGCCGACCAGGCCGAGCCGGTGGGCCACCCGATGCTGGAAGACGATGCGGGCCGCCGGGGTGTCCTCGTCGAGGCGGACACTCTCGCGACCGTCCAGATCGGGGATCCGGGGCACGTCGCCGATCTCGACCAGGATCGTCCGGTCCGGTTGCAAGGCCATCGCCCGCCCGGCCCGGAACAGCACGTCGGTCGCCCCGCCCAGCACGTCGTCGCGGGTCAGCACGACCAGCGCGCCCGGCCCGGCCGCGAAGCCCTGCTGCACCACCTCGTCACGCTGCGGCGACCCCTTGCCGGTGCGGCCGACCATCTCCTCCCAGTCGAGCGGGGCCAGGTCGAGCGCGCGCAGCAACCCGAACACGGCGTCCTTGGTCTGCTTGTCCCGGCCGTGGATCACGAAGACGTCCCGGTGCGCCCGCCGGTCCGGCCCGCGGGCCGCCTCCCGGCCGGTCACGGCCCCCGTCCACAGCCAGGCCGGCGCCTTGTACGTCTTGGCCCCAGCCTCGGTCCACTCGAACTCGTCGGCGGACAGGCCGTCGTAGCCCTCGCCGACGACGTCCTGAAAGATCCGATCGGAGACGATCGCCACCAGGTCGGCGTCCGGATGGTCGAGGACGGCGGCGCGGATCGCGGAACTGTCGAGCAGGCGCCCGATGCCGATGATCGTGCTTCCGCTGAAGCCCAGCGCCGCCTGCGTGAACCGGCCCGAGCCGACCGACAGCCGCATCCGGATCCGGTCGCCGGGATGGTCGGCGTTGTCGGCCACCACCTGCGCCCGCCAGCCGTGCAGCAGCTTCGGCAACGCGATCTCGTCCTCGACGCCCGGGGGCAGCACCACCATCAGGCCGTCACCGCCGGGCTGGCGGTCGGTGTCGCGCAGGGTCAAGCCGAGACCGGCCAGCACCCGTTCGGCCATGCCCGCGACCCGGCGCTGCAGCTCGCGCTGCTGCGGGGTCGTACGGGAGCTGTAATTGACCACGTCGACACCGAACGCGATCCGGTTCACCGGGCGGGAGTCGTCGTCGCCGGCCGGCGCGCTCACCTCGGCCGGGTCGTGCTTCTCCGGCGGCGGAACGGGCACCCGCGCGGGAACCGCCGGCAACACGTCTCGCACCGCGCGCACCTGGTTGTAGACGGCCGTCAGAAACTCGGTGTCGTCGGCCAGTTGCGCGGTCAGCCAGGGCCCCAGTTCGGTGTCGGCCGGCAGCGGCGACCCCAGGGCGGAGACCATGTTGGCCCGGGCGATCTCGACGCTGCGGCTCATCGTGCGGACCTGGGCCAGGGAGCCGGCCAGCTCCGCCTCGTCGGCCGCCAGCTCGGCGGCGTGCTGACCGCCCCGCCCGGCGCCGCCCGCCCGCAGCTGCGCGGTGGCCTCGTCGAGCCGCGCCGTCACCCGGGAACGCAGGTCGGCCAGCTGGCGGCCGTTGTCGTGCACGCGCGCCAGGTAGCGCAGCTTCGCCGCGTGCATCAGATAGCGGCCCAGCGGCGGCAACCCCGTGCCGCCGTCGCTCCACGCGAACCGGCTCAGCTCGGCGTCCTGGTCGGGCGCGCCCAGCAGCACCAGCCGGCGGGCCGCGGCCGGGCCCGGGGCGGTGGTCTCCCAGGCCGCGAAGCCGCCGAGCGCGAACCGGGACTCCCACCACCGGTCACCGTCGCCGGCCCGGCCCGGCACCTCGGCCCGCACCCGCACCCCGGCCACGTCGCCGGTCTTGGCCAGCAGCACGACCGTCGTGCCCAGCAGCGGCGCCTCCCCGCCCAGCGTGGCCCACCAGCGGCTGAACTCGTGCCAGCCCAGCGGCGCGGACGCGGCCAGCGACGGCCGGGAACGGGACATGGCGTCCAGCGACGCGGCGGCGAACGACACGTTGAGCAGGTCGTGCTCCACCCGCGCGATCAGCTGGAACTGGGCCGCGACGTCCTCCGCGGCGGCGATCGGCCCGTCCGAGCCGGCCCGCGGCCGCGGCGGCAGGGCCGCGGGCAGGTCGATCTCCAGGATGGGCCGTTGCAGGCCGAGCTGGTCGCGGCAGTTCGCCCACAACGATTCCACCCGGGCCAGCGCGGCGTCGCTGTCGGGCCCGTCGAGCGGGGCGAACACGTGCGCGACGAACTCCGGCTCAACGAGGCTGGCGTCGGCCACGGTCGTCCTCCTCCCGGTGCCGGGTCAGCCAGTGCACCAGGGTGTTGCGCCGGTCGAGGACCGGGGTGGGGATCCCGGTGGCCGTCCGGCTGCCGATCCGCAGGATCCGGTCGGGCCCGAGCCGGTCGAGCTCGGCGATGGCCGCGCGCACCGCGTCGGCGTCACCGGCCTCGAACGCCGCGCGCAGCTCGACCATGGCCAGGTCGACTTCCTCCCACCGCTGCGGTCCGTGCGTCCACATCACCAGGTGCTGCAGGACCGCGACGGCGTCCTGCACGGTCTCGTCGTCCCACGGGTCCATGGCTGGGACTGTAGCCACGCCCACCCGCGACGGGATTCCCCCGAACCAACGAACCGTTCCGGCTGTCACTCAGATCCGGGCCGCGATGGCGTCGACGATCTCGGTCAGCGCGTACTCGTTGAGACCGTTGCCCGGCCGCGACGGCACGTGCACGGTGTCGCGCCAGGCCGTCATGCCCGCCCACGGGGTCGTCGCCGGCGCGAACAGCAGCAGCCGCGACGCCTCCGGGTTGCTGCCCACCCAGACCGCGGCCAGGTCGTCGAGGGTGGCGGGTGCGGCCGGCGGATAGTCGGGGGCCGCCCGGCCGACCCCGAGCGGATGGGCCGAGGCGTCGGTCAGCACCACCACGAGATGCCGCCGGTTGGCGCCTGCACACCAGTCCGAACCGAACGCCACGGCCAGCGCCTCCAGCCCCGACTCCGGTTCGTCGCCGCCCCCGCCCGCCTCCAGGTCCCGGACGGCGGTCTCCAGCTCACCGGCCTGCGCGGGCATCCGGAAGAAGCGCGACTCCTGCAGGGCGTCGGCCGGGTTGTCGCGGAAGTCGCGGTAGGCCACGAACCGCACCCGCAGCTCCCCGATGGCCTTGTCACCGACCGCGGCCGCCTCGGCCAGCCGCTTGGGCAGGGTGAGCACACCCTCCTTGAGCCGATCCACGATCGGATACATGCTCCCGGTGACATCCAGGCAGAAGACGATGTCCACCGCGTACGCGTCCCGCACAGTAAGGCTCCTTCCCCGAGCCAACCTTGCGCCACCGGCAAACGGACCGCACCATCTGACCGGCCGACCCGTTCCGCCTGACTACACTCCGGTCATGTTCGAGTCCGTGGCCCCGATCGTGCCCGTCCGCGACCTCGACGCCGCCCTGGCCCGTTACCGCCGGCTCGGGTTCGCCACCCGCGCCTACGACGGGCCGCAGCGCTACGGCTTCGTCGACCGTGACTCCGTTTCGCTGCACCTTACCGAGTGGGCCGGGCACGACCCGCTGACCACGGCGGCCTCGGTCTACCTGTACGTCACCGACGCCGACGCGGTGCACGCCTCGTGGCGCTCCGAGGTGGAGGGCCGCCTCGGCGACCCGCAGGACACCCCGTGGGGCCTGCGCGAGTTCGCCTACGTCGACCCCGACGGCACCCTGCACCGGGTCGGGTCACCGCTGACCTGAGGCCGGCCGATCAGGTCGACAGCAGGTCGCCCCGGATCGTGGTCCGGGTGATCCGGGGGCGGTCCCGGAGGGCGAGCACCTCGTTGGCGAGCGCCGCGACGTCCTCCGGCGGTTCACCGGGCTCGACGGCGATCCCCGCCGCCAGGAGGCTGTCCGGTACGGCGCCGCGCGTCAGCAGGGTCCGCCACTCGCGGGTGCCGAGCTCGACGTACTCCAGGGCGGGGAGGCCGGTGACCTCGAGCGGGTCGGCGAGCAGGCCCGGCTGGACCTGCACGGTCCGCAGCCGGGGCAGGCCGGCCACGGCGGCCAGGCGCACCGGGTCGCCGTCCCGGCGCCCGACGGTCAGCACCTCCAGCTCCGGGTGGGCGGCCGCCTCGACCGTGGCGAACCCGGCGTCGTTGATCCGGGCGACGGCCGGGAACTCGGCCGCGCGGCCGGGACGCCAGTGGTGGCTGCCGTGCTCGACCATGTCGGTGAGGGAGTCGGCGACCAGGTCGGCGCCGATCGCCGGGCCGTCCAGCACGATGATCTGGCCGAGGTGGCCCGCCGGGCCGGGGGTCAGGTCGACGGCGAAGCGGGCGGAGCCGCCGTCGGAGGCGAAGACGATCCAGCCGGGCGATCCGGGCAGGCCCTGCACCACGGCGTGCGGAGGTGTCCGCACCGCCTCGGCCGCGCCGTAACGCCAGGACGGCCGGCGCCACCGGGCGTCGGCGACGGTCAGCTCGTCGAGCGGCAGCAGGTAGCAGCCGATCGCGCCGGCGTGCTCGTCGTCGTCCGCGCCGCCCCGGGTCGCGCGGTACAGCGTGGCCAGCTCGGCCGGGAGCGGGACCCCGAGGCGGGCCTCGGTGGCCGCGAGTTCTTCGCCGGTCGCTCCGGTGTCACCGGGCAGCCGTTCCCGCAGCAGGCGCTCCAGCCGGGCCGGGTCCGCGGTGGGGGCCGGTGTCGCGTGCGGCGTCGGCTCCGGCTCGCGGCGCCACGGCTCCGGAACAGCCCCTTCCACCAGAATCATCGACTCCGGGTAGGCCGACGGCAGCCGCTCCACGGCCGGACCGTGGTCGAAGAGGTCGAGCGTGGCCTGGCCGGCCGGGGTGACGCGCAATGCGAACGCCACGTGGCCGCGCCCGGCCTCGGCCAGCGCGGCCGAGATCAATCCGACCGCCTCGGCCTGGGCCTGATGGTGGGCCGCGGAGCCGTTACCGACCCGGCCGGTGAAGGAGGAGGTGCGCCCGGCGACGGAGCCGGCCACGAAGCCGCCGTCGGCCAGCAGCGTCTGCTGGTTGCCCACCGTCAGCAGGCGGGCCAGGCCGGCCCACGTCGCGAAGTCGTCGAGCGAGGGCACGGCTCAGTTCCAGCCCCGCCGCACCCACTTGCGGACCAGCGGCGGCACGACCCACGAGTAGACGCAGAACAGCAGCCACGTGAAGCCGAGCACGCCGGCCAGCACGGGCAGGCCGATCGCGCGCAGCAGCAGGATCAGCGCGACCGCGACGAGCCACGTCTTGAGGGCGCCGAAACGCAGCACCGGGCGCAGCGGCAGCATCAGCGGGTGGCGGGCGACGCGCAGTTCCAGTGCGGACTCGGCGAACACCGGCTCGGTGGGGCGGGCCGCGGCGGCCTGACGGAAACCCTCGTACGCGGTGTCGATGTGCCCGCGGGCCGCGCTGGTGCCGCCGAGCAGGGCGTGCGCGACCGGGTTGTCGGGGTGCACGCCGACGAACTCGCGGCTGATCCGCTGGGCCTCCCGGTCGTCGCCGCGGGCGTGCGCGATCTGGATGCGCGTCGCGTAGACCACGGGGGCGTGCGGCGCCTGCGCGGCGGCCAGGCCGACCAGCTTGCCGGCCTTGTCGAGCTGGCCGTTGGCGACGCACAGGTCCGCGTACGAGCAGAGCAGGTCGGCGTCGTCCGGGGCCAGGGCCAGCCCGTCGAGCAGGGCCCGTTCGGCCGCCTCGTCGCGCCCCGCCTCGTGCTCGGCCCGGCCCAGCCAGAGCAGCAGGTCGGGGTCGGGCCCGTTGGCCGCGAGCCCGGCCCGGGCCGCCTCGCCCACTTCGGCCCACCGGTCGAGCTGGCTGAGGGCGGCGCAGCGCAGCTGCATCGCGATCGAGCCGGTGACCTCGTTGGCGGGCAGCGCCGACAGCTCGGTCAGCGCCTGCTCGGCCCGGCCGGTGGCCAGCAAGGCCTGCGCCCGGTGCAGCACCGGCTGCGGCGACGTCATCGCAGCGTCCCCACCGGCGGCGGCATCGCGACCGCCCCGGCCGGCGGCGTCATCGCACCACCGCCAGGATCATGGCCTCGGACAACCCGAGACCGACGGCGGCGAGCAGGCCGGGCACGATCAGGCTTTTCGCCTCGACGCCGCGCAGCACGGCCACCCGGAAGGCGCGGCGCTGGAAGGCCAGGACGACCAGCCACACTCCGATGCCGCCGATCGTGCCGGCGAGCCGGATCGCTGACGTGCCGTCGACCGACAGGGCCACCACCACCCGCCCCGCGAAGCCGACGAGCCCGGCGCCCGCGATGAGCAGCAACTGCTGAACCGGCAGGGCGAGCCGCCGCCCGTTGAGCACCCCCAGCGTGGCGGCGGCGAGCGGCCCGCCGAAGAACGCCGGGTAGACGATCGACTCGGGCCGCCACGGGCGCTTGGCCGGCGGCGCCTGATCCCGGATCGTCGGGCTGAACAACTCGTCGTTCATGCAGGTCCCCGCTCCCAACACCACTCGCGCGCAGCACAGCCTAGCCGGGGCCGCTACCTTTCCGGCATGACCCCGACGCTCGTGGTGATCCGCGGCAACAGCGGCAGCGGCAAGACGACGACGGCGCGCGAGGTCCGGCGCCGCTACGGCCGCGGGTGCGCGCTGATCGAGCAGGACTACGTGCGGCGCACGATGCTGCGCGAGCACGACAGCGGGGCGGTCGACGCCGTGGCGCCCGGATTCCTCGTCGGCATCGCGCGGGCCGCGCTCGGGTCCGGCTATCACGTCGTGCTGGAGGGGATCCTGCATTCCCGGCGCTACGGCGAGGAGCTGCGGCGGCTGGTCGACGACTACGACGGCCGGGTCTTCCACCTCGAGGTGTCGTTCGACGAGACCGTGCGGCGGCACCGTCGGCGGGCCGAGCCGATCCCGGTCACCGCCGAGCAGATGCGCGAGTGGTACGACCCGCACGATCTGCTGCGCGTACGGGGTGAGCGGGTGCTGCCCGATTCGATGGGCTTCGAGCAGGTCGTCACCACCGTCCTGCACGACAGCGGGCTGGCCGCGGCGGCGCCGTCGACCCCGTGCCCGGTGCGCTGCCCCCGCTGCGCCGGGAAGGTGTGACACCTTCGCACGGCGGACAGTTTCGATCCGTACCCGCAGCTCGACGCCGACCTGCACGCCCACGTCGGGCAGCGCTCGACCTGCAGGACGGGGCGCGTCAGGCCGCCGCGGAGTTCCGGGAGCCGGCCCGGCGGTTCAGCTGATCCCGGCCCGCCGGACCGTTCGGGTGGGCCGGGCCTCGAGCGCGAACCGGCCCGAGGCTCAGCGGCCCTCCGCGACGTCCCGGGCGGTGCGGGCGGCGATCCGGGCCACCTCGTCGACGGTCATCGCGATGATCGGCTCGTCGGGGCCGCCGTCGGCCAGGCCGCGCTCGACGTGACCGACGTTGAAGTCGGTGGCGACCTTCTGGTCCATGGCTTCGTTGAGCGCGTCGGCGATGCGCCGGGCGAGTTCGGTCATCATGACGGCCCAATCTAAAGCAGTGGCCGCGCCGACGGATATCGGCGCGGCCACCGGGCGGCGGAAAGGTCAGGCGGGGTCGAGCTCCCGCTCGTCGCGGCCGGGGTTCTCCGCGCGGGCCTCGGCCTCGGCGATGATGCGGCGGTCCTCCTCGGCGTGGCGGCGGTACTCCCGGATCGAGTAGGCCAGGGCGGCCGCCCAGACGACGTAGATCACCGCGTAGACCGTGTACCGCGTTGTGTCGCCGGCGTCGATCCAGTCCGACTTCAGCAGCGTGCGGGTGTTGGTGAGGATGATGACACCGCCGACCGCGGAGCCCAGCACCCGCGGCGGGATGTGCCGGACCAGCCAGGCGGCGATCGGCGCGGCGATCACGCCACCGATGAGCAGCGCGGCCACCCACCCGAAGTCGATGTTCTCCGAGCCCAGCCCGAACAGGAAGCCCAGGCTGGCCGCCACCGCGACCAGGAACTCACTGGTGTCGATGGAACCGATCGTCTTGCGCGGCTCGAGGCGGCCGCTGGCCAGGATCGCCGGCGTGCCGACGGGACCCCAGCCGCCGCCCCCGGTGGCGTCGACGAAGCCGGCGACCACGCCCAGCGGGGCCAGGAACCGCTTGCGCAGCGGCAGGCCGAGGCGGCCCTTGGGCAGGCCCATCGTGGTGAACCGGATGAACACGTACAGCCCGAGCGCCAGCAGGATGACCGACATCAGCGGCGCGGCGACCTCGGTGTCGAGCCCGGAGAGGAACGTGGCCCCCGCGAACGCGCCGAGGGCGCCCGGGACACCGATCTTGAGGACGACCTTCCAGTCGACGTTGCCGAACTTCCAGTGCGAGACGCCGGAGACCAGCGTGGTCCCGATCTCGGCCAGGTGCACCGTGGCCGAGGCGGCGGCCGGGTTGGTGCCGATGGCGAGCAGCAGTGTCGTCGACGTGACGCCGTACGCCATGCCGAGGCTGCCGTCGACGAGCTGCGCTCCGAGGCCGACGAGGGCTAGGAGGATCAGTTTCCTCATGGTCGCTCCAGTCCAGGCGGTGGGGGTTGACCGCGCCCATCATGCCTACCATTTCGATAGGAGTACAGCAAGAGCGGTCCCACCTGGCGTGTGCTCAGCCCCGGCGGCGCCGGTGCCAGGTGTGCAGCAGCAACCCGAGGGCGACGAGCGCGAAGGCGTAACCGGCCAGTTTCAGCCAGACGGCGTCGACGCTCGACGCGAACGCCAGCCCGATGAAGACGTGCACCACGTTGAGCCACCACCGGTCCTCCGTACGGGGGCGCACCTGGCGGAACGGGTCACGGCCGATCGCCTCGCGGAAGCCCCGGCCGAGCTGCACGCGGCTGAACTCGCCCCGGCCCACGGCATCGGCCGTGGTCCGCAGGATGCCGGCCGCGGCGGCCAGTTCGGCCTCGGTCAGCGAGGCGGTCAGGGGCCGCGGCGGCCCGGCGACCAGGGTCAGCGTGATGCGTCCGTCGCGGCCGGCGGGCGAGGTGGTCCACACGTCGTTCATCGGCACCGACTGTAGGCGTACGGGCCGGGGTCCGACCGCACCCGGGTTGCACCCGCACCTCAACCGGGTGCGCACCCGCGGCGGCCGAACCGTTGTCCGTGACGCCTCGCATCGCTGCCCGTCTCGGCGGCATCGTTCTCGCCGCCGCGGTGCTGGCCGGCGGCCCCACCGGGTCCGCGTCCGCCTCCTCCGTCCCGGCGCCCGCCCCTGTCGTCCCGGCGCCCGCCCCTGTCGTCCCCGCCGTTCTCGTTCCGGGCTCCGCCACGCCGACGACCGCCCCGCTCAGGGTCATGCCGCTCGGCGACTCGATCACCTGGGGCAGCGGCTCGGCCGACTCCCGGATCGGCAACCGCACGGGCGCCCCTACGACCAGCGGCTACCGCATCGACCTGGGAACCCGGCTGGCCACCGCGGGCCTGGACGTGGACTTCGTCGGGTCCCGGCGGGGCGGCCCCGCGGGCGCGGACCGCGACAACGAGGGCCACCCCGGGCGGCGCATCGACCAGCTCGCCGCGCACGTCGACGACTGGCTGGCCACCTATCGCCCCGACGTGGTGCTGCTGCACGCCGGCACCAACGACATCGCCCAGCACCGGGACCCCGCCGCCACGGCCGCCCGCCTGTCCGCACTGATCGACCGGATCCGCGCCGCCCGCCCGGACGCCGCCGTCTTCGTGCAGCAGATCGTGCAGGCCCACCACGAGCCGGACAGGTCCCGGATCGCCGCCTACGACGCGCTGATCCCCGGCGTGGTGGCCGCCAAGGACTCCCGCGTGCACCTGGTCGACCAGTCGATGATCGGCGGGCTCGCCCTCTTCGACGACCTGCACCCCAACGACTTCGGCTACGCCAGGATGGCCCATAACCTGTACGAGGCCATGCGCACGGTCTACGACCCCGCCGGCACGTGGCCGGTCAGCACCGACCCGTTCACCGCGACGACGGCCCGCCTGTGCTTCCGGGTCGACGAGACCACCGGTGTCCCCGCCCGATGGCACGCCGAGTGCTCCACGTGGACGTTGCGTGCGGCGCCCGCACCCGTCGCCGGTTGACGTCAGGGCCGACGCAGTCCCATCGCCGGGCGCAGGAACGACAGCGAAGAACCCCGCGTCCGGCCGGCCGCCGACGGCTCACGCGGCGCGGCTGCGCCACAGCAGCCAGACGAAATACGGTGCACCGATCAGGGCGGTGACCAGCCCCGCGGCCAGCTGGCTGGGCGCGATCACGGTCCGCCCCAGGGTGTCGGCCACGCAGACCAGCACCGCCCCCAGCCCCACGGCCACCGGCACCGCCCGCGCGTGGGCCGATCCCACCAGGGCCCGCGCCGCATGCGGGGCGACCAGCCCCACGAACGCCAGCGCTCCCACCGCGGTGGCCGCCGCCGCGGTCAGCACGGCCGCGAGCCCCAGCAGCAGCAGGCGCGCCCGGTTGAGCGGCACCCCCAGCAGCCGCGGCACGTCCTCGTCCAGGGCGACCAGGTCCAGGGTGCGGGTGCCGGCCAGGGTCAGCGGCAGCGCCACGATCAGCACCAGCAGCACGGGGACGACCTGGCTCAGGCTCCGGCCGTACGTGGATCCGGCCAGCCAGGTCAGTGCGGTGCCCACGTTCCACGGGGAGACGACGACCACGATCAGGGTGGTCAGGGCGGTGGCGGCCGCGCTGACACCCACGCCCACGAGCACGATGCGGTCGGACGACAGGCCCCGCCCCGCGGCCAAGCGGTAGACCAGGAAGAACGTGCCGAGGGCGAACACGGTGGCCACGCCCATGACGGGCCAGCCGCCCACGCCGGGGAAGAGCAGCACCACCGCGACGGCGCCGACGGAGGCGCCGGGGGTCACGCCGAGCAGGCTGGGCTCGGCGAGGGGGTTGCGGCACACGGCCTGCACGATGATGCCGGCCAGGGCCAGCGCGGCCCCGCCGAGCAGGGCGGCCAGCACGCGGGGCCAGCGCTGGTCGAGGACGAACGAGACCTGCCGGCCGGCGTGGCCGCTGAGCCAGTTCGTCACGTCGCCCAGCAGGATCAGGCGGTCGCCCAGCAGCAGCGCCGACACGAAGGCGGCGACGAGCGCGACCGCGATGATCACGCTGACCGCGACCACCCACGTACGGGATCGGACCGAGCCGTGCCCGCCGCGCGCGGGCGCCGCCGCGGGGCCGCCGTCGCGCAGCCGGCGGGCCAGCAAGACGAGCAGGGCCGCCCCGGCCAGGGTGGTGACGACGCCGGTGGGCACCGAGATGGCCGTGCCGGCCGGGACGGCCAGCCGCAGCAGCACGTCGGCGGACACGACGGTGAGCGCGCCCGCGAGGCCCGCGAACGGGAGCATCAGCAGGTGCGCGCCGAGGCCGGGCACTCTGCGGGCGACCAGGCGGGCGAGGACGGGCGCGCAGAGGCCGACGAAGCCGATGGGGCCGGCCACGGTCACGGCGGTCGCGGAGAGGAGCACGGCGACGCCGACCGCGAGCACGCGGGTGCGGCGGACGTCGACGCCGAGGACGCGGGCCGAGTCGTCGCCCAGGCCGAGCACGTCGAGGCGGTTCGCCAGCAGCCCGGCGATGACGACGCCGACGGCCAGCACGGGCGCGGCCATCGTGACGTTCTGGCTCCCGCTCTGGACGGTGGTGCCGCTGCCCCACGCGAACAGGCCGATCGTGTTCTGCTGGAACAGCATCAGCAGCACGGTGGTCAGGCTGTTGAGGGCGAGCGCCACGGCCGAGCCGGCCAGCACGAGCCGGGTCGGGCCGGCCGCGCCGCCGCGGGAGACGAGCAGCACCAGGCCGGAGGCGAGCAGGCCACCGGCGAAGGCGACGGTGCCGCCGGCCAGGAAGGGCAGCGAGATGCCGAACGCGGCCACGGCGACCACGGAGACGTAGGCGCCGGCGTTGACGGCCAGGGTGTCGGGCGAGGCGAGCGGGTTGCGGGCCACCGACTGCAGCACGGCGCCCGCGATGCCCACGCCCAGGCCGACCAGCAGGGCGGCGGACAGGCGGGGCATGCGGCTGTCCACGAGCACGGCGACGGCCTGCGTACGGGCGTCGTCGTGCTCGCCGCCGGGCCACAGCGCGCGCAGCAGCTCGCCGAGTCCGATGCCGGCGGTGCCCTGCGTGAGGTGCACCGCCGACAGGACGATCAGCAGCACGACCGCCACGGCGAAGACCGCGACGATCCCGTACGTCCTGGGACCGCTGCGAACGGGCGCCGGCGTCACGGGAGCCGGGGCGGTCGTGCCGGCACTCATGCGGTCAGCGCCGCCGTGAGCGCGTCGATGTAGGCGTTGGCCGAGGCCGGGCCGCCGAACATCCAGATGCCGTCGGGGATGCGCTTGACGTTGCCGGCCTTGACGAACGGCAGCTGCTTCCAGACCGCGTTGTCCTTGAGGCTGTCGGTGAAGTTGCCACCGTCGGCGTCGTTGGCCACGTAGATGTAGGTCGTCCCAGCGTCCTTGATCTTGGTCAGGCCCTCCACGTCGTTCTGGGCCAGGCCGTAGTCCTTGTCGCCGCCGTCGGGCCACTGGTTGGTCAGGCCGAGCTCCTTGGCGATGCCGCCGAAGAACGAGGTCGGCGTGTACATGCGCAGCGAGACGTTGCCCGACTCGACCCAGCCGTCGGTCATCACGAACGGCGCGCCGGTCTTGCCCGCCTTGGCCAGGGCGTCCTTGCCCGCGGTGACCTTGGCGTCGAAGTCGGCCAGCAGCTTCTCGCCCTGCGGCGTGGTGCCGGTCGCCCGGGCCAGGGTGGTGACGGTCTTGCGCATGTAGCCGATCGGGTCGCTGCCGTCCGAGCCGCGCAGGGCCAGCACGGGGGCGGTCTTGGCGATCTGCGCGATGACGTTCTCCGGCAGGTCGGTCACGGTGACGACGAGGTCGGGCTTGAGCGCGGCGATCGCGTCCAGGCTGGGCTCGCCGCGGGTGCCGACGTCCGGGGTGGAGGCGTCGATCGGGGCGCTCTTGTCCCAGGCGTTGTAACCCTTGACGTCGGCCTGGCCGACCGGCTTGACGCCCAGCGCGACCAGATTCTCGGTCAGGCCCCACTCGAGGGAGACCACGTTCTTGGCGGGGGCGTCGAGCTTGACGGTGCCGCGCTCGTCGGTGAGCTCGACCGGGCCGGACGACGGGGCGGGGGCGGCGGCGGCCTCGTCGGCCGGCTCCTCGGTGGTGCCGCAGGCCGCGAGCAGCACCGCGGTCAGGGCGGCCGCGGTGCCGGTGGCGAAGGCTCGGCGGGTGATGACCATATCTGTGCAGGACCTTTCAGGGGGTGAGTTGCCGGCTGGTGTGCCGGCCGATCAGGCGGGTGTGCAGGTGACCGTCGTCGCCGACGCTCACCTCGATCCGCAGGCCGTAGACCTCGCTGAGGAGGTCCGCGGTGAGCACGTCGGCGGGCGTTCCGGTGGCCCGCACGACGCCCGAGTGCATGAGCACGACCCGGTCGGCCACCGCGGCGGCCTGGTCGAGGTCGTGCAGCACGACGCCCACCGCGACCTGGTGGTCGTCGGCGAGCTCGCGCACGATGTCGAGGATCTCGACCTGGTAGCGCAGGTCGAGGAAGGTGGTGGGCTCGTCGAGCAGCACCACGCCGGTGTCCTGGGCCAGGCACGTGGCCAGCCAGACGCGCTGCAGCTCGCCGCCGGACAGCTCGTCGACGGCGCGTTCGGCCATCGTCTCCACCCCGGTCAGCCGCATCGCCTTGTCGACGTGGACGTGCCCCTCGGCGTCGCCCGCGCCGAAGCGGCCCCGATACGGGTGGCGGCCGTAGGCGACGACATCCTTCACCCGTACGCCCCCCGGGGTGGGACGGGACTGGGTGAGCAGGGTGACCAGGCGGGCGAAGTCCTTGGGCTTGAGCGCGAAGGCGTCGCCCCCGCCGTCCAGCGTGACCTGGCCCGAATGCGGCGCGTGCAGGCGCGCGAGCGAGCGCAGCAGCGTCGACTTGCCCGAGCCGTTCGGCCCGACCAGCGCCACGACGTGCCCGCCGCGCAGCTCGATGCCCGCGCCGTGCACGACGGTGCGCCCGTCGTAGGCCAGCGTCAGCTCGCTCCCGGCGAGCGCCACATCCCCACTCATGCAGGTGAGGCTAACCTAACCTTCGGCGCAACTACAGCCGGGGCCGCCCCTGATCTGACCGGAGCACGAGTTCCACCCCTCCCCCGCCGCCTGCCGCCTGATCGACAAAGGCCGCCGGGCCCGGCTCGAGCCCCGTGGCGGCGCACGTCAGGTGCAGCCTCTCCACCGACCGGCGAATCACGACACCCGGATCCGGCAGAATTCGCCGCAACATGTGCGGGCCGGGTGGCCATAGCAGGGTGTGACGATGCAGACCGAGCCGACCGATCGGGACCTCTGGGCCGCGGTGGCCGCCGGGGAGGAGGGTGCCTTCGGCGTGCTGTTCGACAGGCATTCGCGGGCGGTCTACAACCATGCGTTCCGGCTCTGCGGCTCGTGGAGTGTCGCCGAGGACATCACCCAGACCACGTTCCTGATCGCCTGGCGCAAACGGGGCACGGTGGACCTCACGTACGGGACGGCATTGCCCTGGCTGCTCGTGGTGGCGGGCAACTGCGCGCGGACCGAGGGGCGTTCGGCCCGGCGTGTGCGCGCGCTGCTCGGGCGGGTGCAGCCCGAGCACCACCCCGACCCGGCCGACGACGTGGCCGGCCGGCTCGACGACGAACGCGCGATGGGCCGGGTTCTGGACGCCGTGCGCCGGCTGCCCCGCGCCGAACGGGAGGCCGTGGCGCTCTGCCTGTGGTCCGGCATCGGCTATCCGGAGGCGGCCGCCGCCCTGGGCGTCACCGAGGTCGCGGTCCGTTCCCGGGTCAGCCGGGCCCGCGCCCGTCTCAGCAAGCTGCTCGACCCCACCCGTACGGAGGAACTGCGATGAACGACCTGATCCAGCCACCCGCCGAACGTGACCTGCCCCCGGACCGGGCGGCCCGCATGCGCGCCCGGCTGCTGACCGAAGCCCGTGGTCCGCGCCCCCGGCAACGCCGCCGGCTGCTGGTCGCGGCGGCGGCGGTGCTCGTCGTGATGGCCGGCTCCGTGGCCTTCGGGCTGTCGCGTGACAACGACACGCAGATCCTCGCCATGGGGGCCGGCGAGCTCGACTCGTCGCTGCGCCGCGCGGTTCAGGGTTGCCTCAAGGCGATGGAGCCGCGCGACGACGGACTGCCGCCGCTTGCCTTCGTTCCCGTGTCGGCGGCCGATGTCACCATCGCGTCCCGGCGGGGCCAGTGGATCGTCGTCCTGTTCCTGACCCGCACCGGGTACATGGCCTGTGACATGTCGGTGCGGTTCGGCCTGGTCCGGTCGAGCTCCGTCGGCGGTGAGGCCTGGCCGCAGCGCGACTGGCTGCCCGGCCCGGTGCAGCGGCTGAGCCTGTCCTCGACGGAGCAGGACGGTGGCTCGGTGTCGGCGCTGGGCCGGGTGAGCGCCCGGGTCGACCGCCTCGTGCTGGAGCACGGCGACGGGCACACGACGACGGCCCGGATCGAGGCGGGCGCGTTCGGCTTGATCGCGGACGACGTGGCCGCGAACGCCGAGCTGGTCAGCTACGACCGTACGGGTCGCGAGATCGACCGGCGCTCGCTGTTCGGCTACTCGGGCGACTATCCGCACTGCTACACCGACCCGTCCGGGCGGATCGTCTACGGCGAACGCGGCCCGGCCTGCCTGCCCGCCGACCCGTGGACGCCGCCCGCCCGCTGACGGGTGTGGTCTTGCGACGAACGGCGTAGCGTCACGGTCGTCTCCGGGCAGGGAGGTCACCCTTCCCGTTCCTGGCGGCGGCCCCGCCGCTACGCCGACTACCTGCCCGGCGACGGCTTCACGACGCTCAACACGGTCTCCACCATCGGCTCGTTCGTCCTCGCCGCCACGCTGCCGTTCCTCTACAACGTCTGGTACTCGTACCGGGCCGGTCCCCTGGTCACCGCGCAGGATCCGTGGGGCCACGGCACTCCCTGGAATGGGCGACGTCGTCCCAACCCCCGAACCCGATGAACGGCACCGGACCCCTGCTCTCCACAGCTCACGCCCGGTAACCCTCGAACAGCGGGCCACCCGCACCGCCCAGCACCTCCCGGGCCAGGTCAGCGGCGTCCTCCCGGACGGCGAGCCACCGCTCGGCGAACGCGGGATCGTGGGCGCGCAGTTCGCGCAGCAACCACTTGCCGTGGCTGACCCAGCCCCCGCCGAGCAGCAGCCGGGCCCGTGCCGTCTCCGTCCACACGGCGGCCGCCAGCACCGCCCGCTCGCCCGGGTCGGTGACGTGCCGGAAGTCGTCGAGCAAGTCGGTCAGGACGTAGCGGAGCCGGTCCCGCTCGGCCTCCGTGAGCGGCGCCGGGCCGTCGGCGAGCACCTTCGCGCACCTTCGCCGGGCCTCCGCCGGGTCCCCGGTCAACGGGACACCGGTCGCGACCATGCGGTGCAAAGTCGGTTTGCGGGCGGCCAGTTCGCTCGCCAGGAAGCGTTCGAGCCGCGCGGGCGTGTGCACGAACAGCTCGATCGGCCAGCCCCGGAACCGCAGACTCTCCCGGAAGCCCGGATCGGTGTCCCGCACCACGACGATGTCGAGGTCGGACCCAGCCGTACGGGCCGGGCCGAGCACACTGCCGGTCAGCACGGCCCACGTGGCATCGGGAAACCGCGCGGCCACCAGCTCACGCGCGTCGGCGATCGGATCCATGCCCCGATCCTGTCAGCGCAGGCTCAGCCGCGGGTGGGCCGGCCCGCCCAGCTGCGCCGAGATGCGGTCCACAGCCGCCCGGTACCGGTCCGTGCCCGTACGGAACTCGGGTTCGACGTCGTCGTTGCCGAACTCGACGATCAGGCGCGACGGAACCGGGGCCTTCAGGCCGGGGAAGGACGGCGAGTTCGGCTCAACCGGTTCGGGCGCCGGCGTCCCGTCCCCGCAGACGACCGCGACACTGCAGGTGGACGGCGGGCCCCCGGACCGGATCTCGTCGAGGATGTCCAGCTCGGACGGTGCCGCGGCATGGCTGCCGGCTTCGCCCACGACCCGGTCACCGCCGGGCTCCGACGCCTCGGTACCGCTGCCCAGCTCGTTCCCGTCGGGCTCGTTGCCGTCGGGCTCGCTGCCGTCGGGCTCGCTGCCGTCCGGCTCGCTACCGTCCGGCTCGCCCCGTAGAGCTCGCTGCCGTCGCGCTCGGCCCCGTAGAGCTCACTGCCGTCGCGCTCGGCCCCGTAGAGCTCACTGCCGTCGCGCTCGGCCCCGTCGGGCTCGTTCCTCGCGCCGCTGTCGGGATACAGTCCGCCGGCTGGTCGTCCCTCGCCTACGCCGCTGCCGGGGCCCGGCTGGCCGAGCCGGGTCGGGCCGGCGCTGCCGAGTTCGCCCGCGAGCCGGCCGGTCGCCCACTCCCACGTGCCGCCGCAGGGGTCGCCGGCGCCGGGCTGCGCCCGCACCTGCCACGGAGGCGCCGGGACGGCGGCCAGCAGCACCGCGGCCGTGACCAGGGCCGCGCCCGTCAATCGACCGGCGACGTCATCCACAGTTCCGGGTTGTCCACAGGGCGCTCCCGAAGATCCGCCCGGCTCGATAAAATGGTCCGAGGAGGGGGCCCCCGGTGGAGGGCGGGCCCTGCTGATCAACGATCTTGGCCGGCGGCATGACCGGCAGCCTGCAAGTCAGGTCCGCCGCAGCACCGACTGGACACCGGCCAGCAACTGGTCGCGGGTGTAGGGCTTGGCCACGATCATCGAGTCCGGTTCCAGGTTGTTGCCCGCCTCGTCGATCAGGGCCTCGGCGAAGCCCGACACGAAGACCACCCGCAGCTCGGGCCGGCGCTGTTTGGCCACGCGGGCCAGCTGCCGGCCGTTCATCCCGGGCATCACCACGTCGGTGATCATCGCGGCGATCGGGTCGTGGTGCCGGTCGAGCAGGTTCAGCGCCTCGGCGGCGTCGGCGGCCGACAGCACGCGGTAGCCCGCTCCGCCGAGGAACCGCGCGGTGACCTCGCGCAGGTCGGCCTCGTCGTCGACCAGCAGCAGCGTCTCGCCGCCGCCCCCGCCCTCCACCGGTGGGACCGGCGCGACGGGCACGGGCTCGGCGCGCGCCGGCGAACCGTCCGACGCAGCGAGAACGCCGGACTCATGAGGAACAGCCGGCGCAGCCGAGGCCGCGGCCGGGCCGGGCTCCACGCCGGACGTCGCCCGTACGCCGGGAAGGGTGATCGTCGCCGTCGTGCCGGCGCCCTCCTCGGAGGTCAGCGTCAGCTGCCCGCCGGCCTGGCTGACGATCCCGTGCGCGGTCGACAACCCCAGCCCCGCGGTGCCGGTCGAGCGTTTGGTCGTGAAGAACGGCTCGAACGCGCGCTCCAGGACCTCGGCCGGCATCCCGCGCCCGGTGTCGCGCACCGTGACCACTGTGTCCCCCGAAGGCGAGGTCGCCGTCGAGATGGTGATCGTGCCGCCCGCGTCGGCGCTGTTGCTGACCAGGTTGACCAGCACCTGGCTGATCTGCCGGGGGTCGGCCCGCACGTCGGCCGGGCCCGGTCCCGGCTGCAGGGTCACCGCAGCCGTCCCGGCCGAGTCGCGCAGCGGGCCGACCAGGTCGCGCAGCAGCCGGTTGAGGTCGAACGTGGTCGGCTGGGTGATTTCGCGCCGCCCGAAGGCCAGCAGCTGCTGGGTCAGCGCCTTGGCCCGTTCGCCGCCCTTGATCACTTGCCCGAGGTCGGCGGCCAGCGAAGCCGACAGGTCGGGCGGGAGGGTGTCCGCCGCTTCGTCGAGGGATTCCAGGGCCAGGGTGGTGTAGCCGAGGATCGCCCCGAGGATGTTGTTGAAGTCGTGCGCGGCCCCACCGGCCATGCGGCGCAGGCTGTCCAGCCGTTCGGCGTCGCGCCGCCGGGCCTCGTCCTGCCGCCGTTTGCTCTCGTCGCGCAGACGTTCCTCGGCGGCCACCAGGTCGGAGACGTCGTCCACCATGAGGACGCCGCCGGCCAGTTCGGCCTCCTCGTCGTCCTGGATGTGCCGCAGTTGCAGGCGCAGGTAGCGCGACGTGCCGTCGGGCAGTTCGAGGCAGTGGGTGAACCGGCGCTCGGACGCCCCGCCGCGCAGCAGGTCGAGGGCGGATCGGCGGTCGGCGGCGTCGAGGCTGTTCAGCCAGCCCCGGCCGAGCAGGGCCGCGATCGGCGTGTGCATGATCTCGGCCAGCCGCGGGTTGATGTAGTCGGCCTCGCCGTCCGCGTCGAGCAGGGCGATGCCGACCGGTGAGGCCACGGCCATCGCCTCGAAGCGTTTCTCGGTGTGGTGCAGCGCGCGCACCTTCTCGATCAGCTTGGCGTTGACCGCCTGCACGTGGGCCTGGGCGAAGTCCCCGGAGGGCACCACGTCGATCGAGACGGGGCCTTCGGCGAGGGCGGCGTCGACGGCGTCGAGCAGTTCGTCGGGGCTCTGCGAGCGCAGCACGACCTGGCTGACCCCGCACGCCTCGGCGATGGGCCGGGTCTCGGGTTCGAGGTAGTTGGCCGTGTAGAAGATCACGGGCGCTTGCGCGGCCACCTCGTCGGGGTCGTGCCGCAGCCGGTGCACGAGTTCGAGACCGTCGATGCCGGGCATGAGCACGTCGGAGACGACGACGTCGGGGTGGTGCTCGTGGGCCAGGCGCAGCGCGTCGGCGCCGTCGTGGGCCTCGATCACGTCGTGGCCGCGATAGCCGAGCAGCAAACGGACGATATCGCGGTTCGCGGCGACATCGTCGACGACCATCACCGTCGCCACCGGCGGCTCCTCATCTCATCCTGTCCGTTATAAGACTAAAGCACATTATTTCCCTTGTACGGTTAATGACCGTGAGCAGCCGACACGTCGCCTCCGCCGCGGTCACCGTGGCCGGGCTGGCCTGGGCCTGGCGCCGGCTGGCCCTTCGTTACGACCGCCGCCGTACGCAGCGCTACATCCACCTCGGCGCGATACTCGAGGAGACCGCCGCCCCCGCGTTCGTGAAATCGCTCGACGGGCGCTACCAGATCGTCAGCCCGGCGTACGAGAAGCTGCACGGCCTGCACGAAGCGACGGGCCGCTACGACCACGAGGTGCACTCTCCGGAGCGGATGGCCGAGATCTCCCGTCACGACCGCGACGTGCTGGCCGGCACCGGCCCCGTCGCGTACGAGGAGGAGTGCGGTGACCGCTGGTACGTGACGACCCTGCACGCGCTGCGGGACGGCCGCGGCCGCCCGTACGCGATCTTCGGGGCCGGCGTCGACGTGACCCAGCTGCGCCTGGCCGAGGGCAAGTTCCGCAGCCTGCTCGACGCGTCCCCCGAGGCGATGGTCTGCGTCAACAGCGACGGGCACATCGTGCACGCCAACGCCCGGGCCCTCGAGCTGTTCCGCTACCCCCGCGAGGAGATGATCGGGGCGGCGATCGAGACGCTCGTGCCGGGCGCCAGCCGCAAAGTGCACGTCCAGCATCGCAACCGGTATTTCGCCACACCCTCGGCCCGTCCGATGGGCGAGGGCATGCTGCTGACCGCGCAGCGCAAGGACGGTTCGGAGTTCCCGGTCGACGTAAGCCTGTCGCCGGTGCAGGCCGAGGGCAAGACGATGGTGCTGGCCGCGATCCAGGACGTCACCGCGCGCCGGCTCCAGGCCCACACGAACGCCCGGCTGGCCGCGATCGTCGAGTCGTCCAACGACGCGATCGTCAGCAAGGCGCTCGACGGCACGATCCAGACGTGGAACTCGGGCGCCGAACGGCTCTACGGCTACACCGCGGCCGAGATGATCGGGCACGACGTCACGCGGCTGCTGCCGCCGGACCGGCTCGACGAGGAGAAGCACCTGCTGGCCCGGGTCAACGAGGGTGAGACGGTGCCGCAGCACGAGACGCGCCGGATGCGTAAGGACGGCCGCATCATCGAGGTCTCGTTGAGCATGGCCCCGATGCGCGACGACGACGGTCGCATCATCGGGGCGTCGACCGTCGCGCACGACATCACGGCGCGGGTGCAGGCCGAGAAGCGGCTGCGGGTCGAACGGGAACAGCTCGAAATGATCATGGAGGCGGCGGCGGACCCGTTCTTCACCATGGACTCGCACGGCGTGGTGCTGGAGTGGAACCGCCAGGCCGAGCAGGTGTTCGGCTGGCCCCGTCACGAGATCATCGGCCGTGACGTGGCCCAGACGGTGCTGCCCGGCCGGTATCGAGCGGCCCTGCGCCGATTCCTCGACGGGCGGTGGGACTGGCTGCTCGACCGGCCCACCGAGCTGGTGGCCCTGCACCACGACGGCCGCGAGGTGCCCGTGGAGCTGACCATGTGGCGGATCCAGCACGACGGCCTGCTGCATCTGCACGCGTTCGCCCGCGACATCAGCGCCCGCCTGGAGACCGAGCAGGCCCTGGCCCAGGCGCGCGACCAGGCGATCGAGACGGCCCGGCTCAAGTCGCAGTTCCTGGCGTCGATGAGCCACGAGATCCGCACGCCCATGAACGGCGTCATCGGCCTGACCCGCCTGCTGCTCGGCTCCACACTCGACGATCAGCAGCGCCGGTACGCCGAGGGGATCAGCACGGCCGGCTCGGCGCTGCTGTCGGTGATCAACGACGTGCTCGACTTCTCGAAGCTCGAGGCGGGCAAGGTGCTGCTGGAGGACACCAACTTCCAGCTGCGGCGGCTCGTCGACGACGTGGTGTCGCTGGCCGCCCCGCCCGGCACGACCAGTTCCGTGGCGATCGCCGGCGAGTGCGACCCGCGGCTGCCCGCCACGGTCAGCGGTGACGCCGCCAAGCTGCGCCAGGTGCTGCTCAACCTGGCCGGAAACGCGATCAAGTTCACCCCGTACGGGCGGGTCTCGATCACCGTCACCCCCGACACCGCGCTGTCGGCGGGTCCTGATGCGGTTCCCGTACGGTTCGAGGTGCGCGACACCGGCATCGGGATCGACCGGCATCAGCAGGAGCAGCTGTTCGAGCCGTTCACACAGGCCGACGCGGGCACCACCCGGCGGTTCGGCGGCACCGGCCTGGGCCTGGCCATCTCGCGCGACCTGGTCGAACTGATGGGCGGGCGCATCGGCGTGCACAGCGAACCCGGGCAGGGCAGCACGTTCTGGTTCACCGTCACCCTGCGGGCGGCCCGAGCCGGGGTCGACGTGTCCGAGAACCACGCCCTCGACGGCCTGCGCGTGCTGATCGTCGACCAGGACGAGAACGACCGGGCCGTGCTCTCCGACCAGTTGGCGGCCTGGTCGATGCAGGCCACGGGGGTGCAGCGGGGCGAGGAGGCGGAGGAGATCCTGCGCGACGCCGCCGCCACCGGCCGCCCGATCGACCTGGTGATCCACGACGGCGCCTTCGAGCGGGCCCCGGCCGGCACGCCCGCACCCAAGACCATCCTGCTGATCAACGACGACGAGAAGCTGCCCTCGGAACCCGACCCGGCCGTGCTGTCGGCCGCGTTCACCAAGCCGCTGCGTCAGTCGCAGCTCTACGACGCGCTGGTCGGCGTGCTCGCGGGCGACGACCCGCCCGCGTCACCGCCGCCCGCCCCGGCCACCGGCCCCGGTCACGTGCTGCTGGTCGAGGACAACGACATCAACCGGACGGTGGCCCTGGGCATCCTGGCCAACCTGGGCTACTCGGCCGACGTCGCCACGAACGGCCGCGAGGCGGTGGCGATGGCCGGCCGGCACCGCTACCAGCTGATCTTCATGGACTGCCTGATGCCCGAGATGGACGGTTATGCGGCCACGGCCGAGATCCGCCGCCAGGAGGGGCCCGACCGGCACGTCCCGATCGTCGCGCTGACCGCCAGCGCCCTGGCCGAGGACCGGGCCCGCTGCCTGGAGGCGGGCATGGACGAACACATCGCCAAGCCGCTCGTGCCGGCCGAGGTCGCCACCGCGCTGGCCCAGTGGGCCACTCCGTCGGTCGTCACCCAGATCGAGCAGCGCCTCGACCAGTTGCGCGGCCCCGACCCGGCCGGGAGCGCGCCGATCATCGAGCGTCTGCTGCGCACGATGGTCGAGCGGATCCCGGGCCACGTCGAGTCGATCAGCCAGGCCCTGGCCCTGGACGACGCGGAGACGCTGCGCAACGAGGCCCACCAGCTCAAAGGCATCATGGCCAACATCGGCGCCGGGGAGGCGGCCGACGCGTGCGGGCTGCTCGAGGAGCGGGCCCGCGTCCGCGACCTCGACGCGGCGGTCGACGCGCTGGCCGCCCTGCGCCCCTGCCTGGACGCCGTTCGCGCGGCGGTGGACTCGATCCTGTCTCAGTCGCAGTTGTCGAAGTCGCTGAAGTAGGACTGGTCGCCGATCGAGCCGCCCCATTTGAAGCAGGCCTCGCCGGCCACGGCCTTGACGGGGCCGACGTAGTCGATCGACGACGTGTTGTCCTGCGTCGGGCCCTGCCCCTGCACCTCGAGGTAGGCCGACATGGCGGAGCTCTCCCCGATGCCGGTCAGCTTGACCGTGACCACGCAGCTCTCGTCGCTGTCCTCGTTGTAGAGCAGGTAGACCCGGCCGCTGGTGCCGCCGCCCTTGAGGTTCTTGCGGTCGGCCACGTCGAACCCGTCGCCGCAGGCCGCAACCGGGTCCTGCGGCTGAGCCTGCGGTTTGGTCGTGGTGGGTTCGGTGGTGGGCTCCGCCTTGTCCGTGGTCTTGTCGGGTTCGGGGTCCTTCGTCTTGGTGCCGCCCGTCCGGCCGGGCTTGGCGGCCGGCGCCGTGGTCGCCCCGTCGGCCGCCACGATGTCGCCGCCGGAGTCGTCCGACCCGCCGAACAGCGACGGCCAGGCCACGGCGAGACCGACCCCGCCCACGGCGACCAGGGCCGCCACGGTCGCGGCGACGATCGTCATCCGCCGCTTGGCCGGCCCGGAGCCGGACGGGTCGGCGTCGTAGGACGCCGAACGACCGTTGCCACCGATGCCGCCGCTCGCCGCGCCCGGCCGCGGGACCGAGGCCGCGCCGGACACCGACGCCGAGCCCGACGTGTTGAAGCCGGCCTGCGGGGCGCGGCCGGCCTGGGCCCGGCCCTGCTGGAAGCCGCCCTGCGGGGCGTTGCCGAAGCCGCCCGGAGCGCCGGACGGGAAGCCGCTCTGCGGTCCGCCGGCATAGCCGCCGACCCGGGTCGGCGCGGGCCCGGCCGGATAGCCGCCCGTCTGCGCGGGTTGCCGCGGCCCCACCTGGGCCCGCCCCGAGCTGGGGAAACCGGCCGCCGTGTGCCCCGGCCCGCCGTTCGGACGGTAGGGCCGGGTCTGCGGCGGGACCCCGCCACCCTGCATGCGGCCCGGCGCGCGGGCGGCCGCGGCCAGCTCGGCGGCGCTGGCGAACCGGTGCGAGGGCTCCTTGGCCAGGGTGCGCAGCACCAGCGCGGCCACCGGCTGGGGCACGTCGGGCGGCAGGGTGGGAAGGTCCCCGTACACCAGTTGGGTCATCACCTGCAGCGGGTTGTCGCCGATGTAGGGCGGGCGCCCGGTGAGGCAGCAGTAGGCGACGGCGCCCAGCGCGTACACGTCGGTGGGCGGGCCGATCGGCTTGCCCTCGGCCTGCTCGGGCGCCATGTAGTTGGCCGAGCCGAGCACCACGTTGGTGCCGGTCAGGCCGTTGGCGGTGGCCGAGCGGGCGACGCCGAAGTCGACCAGCACGATCGCGCCGCCCGGGCGGACGAGCAGGTTGGCCGGTTTGACGTCGCGGTGCACGATGCCCGCCTCGTGCGCGACCTGCAGCGCGTCGGCCACCTGGGCCACGATCGTCATGGTCTCGGCGGGGCCGAGCCGGCCCGCCTGCTCGATCCGTTTGGCCAGCGGGATGCCCTCGACGAACTCCATCACCAGGTAGTCGCCGTCGGCGGTCTCGCCGTAGTCGTAGACCTGCACGATGCCGGGGTGGCGCAGCGCGGCCATCATGCGCGCCTCGGTGCGGAAGCGGGTGACGAACTCGCGGTCGTTGCGCAGCGCCGGAAGCATCACCTTGATCGCGACCTGGCGGTGCAGCATGACGTCCTCGCCACGCCAGACCTCACCCATGCCGCCTGCGGCGAGGCGTCGGGTCAGGCGGTAGCGGTCGCTGAGCATGGCTCCGGGGGCAAGCACCCGATCATGTTACTCACGGCCGGCGAGGGGCCCGACGCACAGAGCGGCCCGGCCTTCCGCACGGGGGACGGAAGGCCGGGCCGCCGAGGTGGCACCGGATGGAGGCCCGCTGGGTCAGGCCTTGGCGGCCGGCGCCGGTTCCGCGGCGGCGCCGGAATCCTGCGACGGGGTGTCGTCCTCGGCGTCGTCGAGCATGGTGGCCTCGTCGAACGGGTCCTCGCCGGCCAGCACGGCCCGGGTCTTGTCGCGGTCGATCTCGTTGGTCCAGGTGCCGACCAGCACGGTGGCGACGGCGTTGCCGGCGAAGTTGGTCAGGGCCCGCGCCTCGGACATGAACCGGTCGATGCCGACGATCAGGCCGACGCCGTCGACCAGTTCGGGGCGGTGGCTCTGCAGGCCGCCGGCCAGGGTGGCCAGGCCGGCGCCGGTGATGCCGGCCGCGCCCTTGGAGGCGATGACCATGAAGACCAGCAGGGAGATCTGCTCGCCGATGGAGAGCGGCTGGTCGAGCGCCTCGGCGATGAACAGCGAGGCCATGGTGAGGTAGATCGCCGTGCCGTCGAGGTTGAAGGAGTACCCGGTCGGGACGGTGATGCCGACGACCGGCTTGCTGACGCCCAGGTGTTCCATCTTGGCGATCAGCCGGGGCAGCGCCGACTCCGACGACGACGTCGACAGGATCAGCAGGAACTCGCGGCCGAGGTATTTGAGCAGCGAGAACAGGTTGATCCGGGTGAACAGCCAGAGCAGGGCGCCGAGGATGAGGAACACGAAGATCGCGCAGGTGATGTAGAAGGCGATCATGATCTGGGCCAGGCTCTTGAGCGCGTCGACGCCGGTCTCGCCGACCACCGCCGCGATGGCGCCGAACGCGCCGATCGGGGCCAGCCACATGATCATGGCCAGGATCTTGAAGACGAGCCGCTGGATCACGGTGATCGCGCGCAGCACGGGCTCGCCGCGGCGGCCCATGCCCTGCACGGCGAAACCGACCAGCAGCGCCACGAGCAGGGTCTCCAGCACCTCGCCGTCGGTCAGCGAGGAGAGCAGGCTGTTGGGGATGATGCCGAGCACGAAGTCGGCCAGGCCCTCGTCGGCCGATTCGCCCACCTGCTTCTGCCCGGCCGCGGCGGCCGCGGCGTCCAGGTGCAGGCCGGAGCCGGGGTGGATGATGTTGCCGACGACGAGGCCGATCGCCAGCGCCGCGGTCGACATGATCAGGAAGTAACCGAGGGCCAGGCCGCCGACCCGGCCCACCTTGGCCGCCTGCCGGATCGAGCCGACGCCGAGCACGATCGTGCAGAAGATGACCGGGGCGATCATCATCTTGATCAGGTTCACGAAGCCGGTGCCGATCGGCTTCAGTTCCTTGGCCACGTCGGGCGCCGCGAGACCGACCGCGATGCCGGCCAGGACCGCGACGATCACCGCCAGGTAAAGGTAGTGCGTTCGGTCCCGCCGGACCCGCGGAGTGGGGGTTTGGGTCTCCATGCCGCAGACTGTGTCCTGCGTCTCACCCCGGGCGCGACATTGCGTTCATTCTGTTTACCGCAGGGAACCGGACCGGAAATATGCCGATCACAAGACGGTGGAGCATCGCGCGGCAGCTCTTCGTGCTCCAGGTGCTGGTCGTGACCACACTGGTGGCGATCGGCACGGCGGGCGCGGTGCGGCTGGCCCAGGAGGACACCGAGCAGGCGGCCATCGACCAGGTGATCGGCATCGCGTACGCGGTGGCCAACTCGCCCACGGTCGTCGACGCGCTGCACGAGCCGGATCCGTCGGCGATCCTGCAGCCGTACACGGAAAGCGTGCGCCTGGCCACGAACACCACCTTCATCGTCGTCATGGCCCGCGACCGCACGCGTTTCACCCACACCAGCCCCGAGCTGATCGGCCGTCCGTTCATCGGCTCGATCGACGACGCCCTGCACGGCGGCACCGTGGTCGAGAAGAGCGTCGGCACGCTGGGCGAATCAGTGCGCACAGTCGTCCCGGTGACCGAGCGCGGCGCCGTGGTCGCGCTCGTCTCGGTCGGCATCACGACCCACGCTCTCAACCAGAAACTGCTTTCCCGTACGCCGGCGGTCGCCGTGCCCACCGCGCTGGCGCTGCTCATCGCGGCGGCCGGGTCGTGGCTGCTCAGCCGCCGGTTGCGCCGGCAGACCCACGGCCTCGGCCCGGCCGAGATGACCAGGATGTACGAATACCACGACGCGGTGCTGCACTCCGTGCGCGAGGGCCTGGTCGTGGCCGACCGCGCGGGCCGGGTGACCCTGGTCAACGACGAGGGCCGCCGCCTGCTGGGCCTGACCGACGACTCGCTCGACATGCCGCCCGAGGTGAGCGAGCTGCTCGCGGCCAAGACCACGGTCGCCGACGAGCCCGTGCTGGCCGGCGACCGGGTGCTCGTGGCCAATCAGCGGGTGATCCGCTCCGAGGGGCAGACCGTGGGCACGGTCCTGACGCTTCGCGACCACACCGAGCTGCGTACGCTCACCGGCGAACTGGATTCCGTACGCGGTCTGACCGAGGCGCTGCGGTCGCAGGCCCACGAGGCGGCGAACCGGCTGCACACCGTGCTGACCATGGTCGAGCTCGGCCGCACCGAGGAGGCACTGCAACTGGCGACCGCCGAACTGGCCGTGGCCCAGCAGCTGACCGACCAGGTGGTGGGGGCGGTCAGCGAGCCCGCCCTGGCCGCGCTGCTGCTGGGCAAGTCGGCCCAGGCCGCCGAGCGCGGCGCGCAACTGGTGATCGACGAGGATTCCCGCCTCGGCGACACGACGCCGCTGCCCAGCCGCGACTTGATCACGGTGGTGGGCAACCTGGTCGACAACGCGCTGGAGGCGGTGGCCGGCACCGGGCCGCCGCGGGTGGTGACCGTGCTGGTGCGCGAGGCCGACGGTGAGGTGCTGGTGCGGGTGGGCGACACCGGGCCGGGGCTGCCCGAGGGGGCGTTCACCCGGGGCTGGTCGACCAAGGCGCGGGGCCGCGGGCTGGGACTGGCGCTGGTCAAGCAGGTGTCCGACCGGCACGGGGGCAGCATCGGCGTCACCGCCGGACCGGGCGGCGGCGCCCTGATCACCGTACGGCTTCCCCTGCCGGCGGTCGTCCCGTGAGCACCATCCGCGTCCTGGTCGTCGAGGACGAGCCGCTCCTGGCCGACGCTCACGCGGCGTACGCCGGACGGGTCGAAGGTTTTGAAGTGGCCGGTGTGGCGCACACCGCGCAACGGGCGATGGCCACGCTGCGCGCGACGCCGGTCGACCTGGTGCTGCTCGACCTCAACCTGCCCGACATGAACGGCCTCGAGCTGACCCGGGCCCTGCGCGCATCCGGGATCGGCACGGACGTGCTGGTCGTGACGTCGGCCCGCGACCTCGCGGTGGTGCGGTCGGCGGTGTCGCTGGGCGTGACCCACTACCTGCTCAAACCGTTCACCTTCGCCACGTTCCGGGAGAAATTGCTCGGATACGCCCGTTATCGCGCACAGATGCTCGGGGCCGAGCAGGTGGCCGCGCAGCACGAGATCGACCGCGCGTTCGCGGCGCTGCGCGGCTCCTCCCCCGACTCGCTGCCCAAAGGCCTCGACCAGGGCACCCTCGACCTGATCCTGGGTGTGCTGCGGGCCGGCGGGACGGACACGCCGGCCGGGCTGTCGGCGGCCGAGGTGGCCGCGCGGATGGGCGCCTCCCGCGTCACCGCACGTCGCTACCTCGAACATCTCGCCGAAACCGGACAGGTCCGGCGCAGTCCCCGCTACGGCGGGCCGGGCCGGCCCGAGGTCGAGTACCGCTTCGCCCAGCGCTGACTTTTCCTGCAGACGCGCGCCCCGCGGCCGATAGTCGAAGCCAGGAGGCGGGATGCAGCCAGTTCAGGAAGTCGTACGTCTGCTCGAGCAGGCGCAGGCCGGGCAGGCCGTCGAGGCGATCGCCCGTGCCGACGCGCTGCTCGGCGACGCCGAGGTCGACGACGACGGCAACGTCGACGGCGACCACGCCTGCCTGCACTTCGTCCGCGTCATCGCCTTCAACGTGCTGGGCGACATCCCCGCCTTCGAGGACGCCGTCGAGCGGATGCTGCAGACCGAGGCGTCGCCGGGCTGGCGGGCCGCCGCGCTGGCCTCCCGGGCCGGCCTGCGCTCGCGCATCGGTGAGGCCCAGGCTGCGCCCTACGACCTCGACGGGGTCCTGCACGACCTGGTCAAGGCCGAGTCGCTGGTGCTGGACGAGACCGAGCCGGCGGCCGCCGTGAACGCCCGCGTCGCGATCGCCATCGCCTTCTACGAGCTGCGCCTGTACGAGCTGGTCGGACCGCACTACGAGGCCGCCTACACGCTGAGCGCCAAGCTCGAACCGGGCAACGGCAACCGGGCCATGTGGCTGATCAACCTGGCCGAGCTGCACCTCGTCTGGGCGCTCGAGCTCTACCAGGTGGGCGACGCCGCGACCGCCGAGAGCCACACCACCCGGGCCGAGGAGTACGGGGAACGCGCCGCCGCGGAGGCGCAAGGCCCCGACGCCGAGGTGTGGGCGGACTACGCGCTGCTCGCCGCGGCCTGCGCCAAAGCCGACCGCCAGCTGCCGATCGCCGCCGCCACCGAGATCGGCTACTACCTGGGCCGGCTCCGGGCCCGCGGGATCAGCGCGCTGCTGCTCGCCTTCGCCGGGCCGTTCCACGCGGTGGCGCTGCGCCGCTCGGCCCAGCCCGAGGAGGCGCTCGAGGTGATCGAACAGGCCATCGCGGCGTTGCCGCCCGACACGGGCGTGGTCCTGACAGCCGCCCACCACCACACGCATGCGCTGCTGCTGGCCGCGCTGGGCTCGTCGGTGGCCGCGGCCGGCACCGCGTACGGGCGGACCCTGGCCGTCGCCCTGTGGCAGCAGCGGCTGCGCACCCTCAACTCGGTCGAGACGATCCGCTCGATGGAGCAGCTGCGCGTCGAGGCCTGGATCGACCCGCTGACCGGACTGGCCAACCGGCGCGCGTTCGACGCGGCCGTGAGCAACTACGAGGGCGGCGCCGACATGTGGGCGACCGTGCTGGTCATCGACACCGACAAGTTCAAACAGATCAACGACACCGACGGCCACGCGGCCGGCGACGCCGCGCTGCGGGCCATCGCCGACTCGCTGTCCGCGCTCGTCCGCGCGGACGACCTGGTGGCCCGGCTCGGTGGCGACGAGTTCGCGGTGCTGCTGCCCGGCCTCGGCAACGCCCTGGGCCGCGAGGTGGCGCAACGGATGGCCGAAGCTGTGCGCGGACTCGACGGCCCGGCCACCCTGAGCATCGGCGTGGCCGGCGGCCCGGCGTCGACCCTGCCCGCCGTGGTCGAACTGGCCGACGCGGCCATGTACCGCGCGAAGCGCCGCGGCGGCGACGGCGTCGAGGTCCACGTGCCGCCCCCGCCGACGGTGACCGCCTCGTCGACGCCATCGTTGGCCGCCTGAATCATTGACGGCGGTTATGGTAGCCGCATGGCAAGCACTCCCCTGGAGACGTTGTCGTTCCGGCTGGCCCTGCTCGGCGCGGCCCACGAGGCGGCCCTGGCCGCGCGACTGTCGACACTGGACCTGAAGCCCAAACACGTGACCCTGCTCAGCCGGCTGCGCTCGGCCGGGGCGGAGTCGCAGGTGGCCCTGGCCGGGGCCCTCGGCGTGGCGCCCAGCCTGGTGGTTCAGCTCGCCGACCACCTGGAGGAGCGAGGAGCCGTCCAACGCGTACGGGACCCGGCCGACCGCCGCCGCCAAAGCCTGCGCCTCACCCCGTCGGGCCGCCACCTGCTGGACGCGGCCACCGCGGCGGCGACCACCGTGGACGAGACGCTGGCCCTATCCGAGGCCGACCGTCAGGCCCTGGATCGCATACTGGACAACCTGCTGAAACAGTAGCCAGCCACCAGCACTGACCACCCCCGACACCACCGCCGCGCCGACCATGACCGGCCACTGCCGCCAGAGCCGCCCCACGACAGCTAGTCCCACCAGCACGACGACGGGCAGCCACACCATCAGCAACCGCCCCAGGGCATAGCCGCTGAAAGGCCCCCCACCCGGCCATACCGCCCACGGCAAACCGGGGAAGGCCCTGGCCCAGCCGTCCCCGGAGAGCAGGCCGCACGCCACCCCCAGAGCCGCCGCACCAACCCGGCGCACCGCCGGCCCGTCCCCCACCGCAGCGCCCCTCGCCCCCACAGCGCCGCCCGCCTCCACAGCGCCGCCCGCCCCCACAGCGCCGCCCGCAGCCGCAGTGCCGCCCGCCCCCACAGCGCCGCCCGCAGCCGCAGCGCCGCCCGCTGCGGCCAAGCCCTCTGTCACCTCCGAGCCGCCCGTCATCGCCCGGCCGCTTGGCCTCGCCAAGCCGGCCCCTTCCGCCGGGCCGCTCGCCATCGCCGTGCCGATCGCCACCGCCGGGCCACTCGCCACCGCCGGGCCGCTCACTGCCGCCGAGCCGCTCCCCACCGCCTGGCCCGCCGCCACCGCCGAGCCGCTCCCCACCACCCGACCCCTCGTGACCGCCGAGCCGCTCCCCACCACCCGACCCCTCGTGACCGCCGAGCCGCTCCCCACCACCGGGCCCCTCGTGACCGCCGAGCCGCGTCGCACCAGCCAGCCCAGGTAGCCGAGCACGGTGCCGCCGACGACCGAACCGGCCAGCCAGAAAGCCGTCATGGCCCCGACGTCGATCAGCCCCTGCGCCACCACACCACTGGCCAGCCAGCGCCGGGTGCCCACGAGGATCAGCAGGTAGTAGACGAGAGTCGCCAAGACCAGCAGCGCAACGGCCCGTCCGATCGCGCCCCGCCGGCCACCCCCGCCACGCGCCCACCCGGCCAGGAACCCGGCCATCCCCCAGGCGAACCCGCTGCTGGTGAGCGCCGTCAGCACCGGCCCGGCGGCGCCGTCCACGAAGTCGGCCGCGAACGCGATCAGACCCAGCACAACAGCAGCCCCACCGACGCCACCCACGACCCGGCGCCGCGCCGTCAGCTCCGCCGCGCTGCCGTCCACTGTGCAGCGTCCCCATCACGTCCCGTAGTTCGCCCCGGCAAACGGGCATGGACGCTCACCATAGCGACAGCGCCGGGGTGGCATTTCGGTGCGGGAGTGACCGAGTTCGGCGGGTTATGCCATTCTTTCGGGCTATGACCACGCCGCAGCCGCCCGAGCAGTCCCGGCCCGCACCGGTTCCCCCGCCGGCGCCCGACCCGGCCGGACCCGCGGCGGACACCCCTTGGCGCAGGCCCACCGGCGAAGCCGCGCAGACCCCACCCGCGCCGGCCGAGCCCCCGACTGGCCCGGTCAACCCGGACCCAGCGCCACCCCGGACCGGCCTGCCCCAGCCACAACCCGCCCCGGCGCCGACCGGCCCGGCCCACCCGGTCGCCGGCACGACGGAGCCACGGCAAGGCCCGACGCCACCCCCAACCGGCGTTTCCGAGCCGCACCTCACGCCGGCGACGCCGTCGGCCGGCACGACTCAGCCTCAGCCCGACGGGCAAGCCGCGTACGCCGCGCCGCCGGCGGACGGGACGTATCCGCCGGCCGCCGCGGGTGCTCCAGCCCCGAGCCGGCCCGGCCAGGGCGTCGGGGTCACGGCCGAAGCCCCGCCGGTGGCCGGCAACGGTTCCCGGCGGCTGCTTCTGGCCGGCGCCGTCGGTGTGCTGGCCGGCGCGCTCGTGGTCGGCATCCTCTGGGCGGCCAGTTCCTTCGTCGGCGGCGGGGGCGACGACGCCCGGGCCGACGCCGCCGCGGCGTGCGGGGTCTTCGAGCGGGTGCCCGACACCTGGCAGCCCGAGACGCTGACCGAGCAGGCCACGTATCAGCTCGGCGGCGCCATCTCGCTGGCCCAGTCGGCGGGTCAGGCCGACGACGACTACCGGGTGCTGGCCGCGCAGGCCCAGCAGGTGCAGCAAGCCGTCGTGACCTTCAACCTGGATCGCATCGCTCAGCTGGTCACCGATGTCCGCAACACCTGCGACGAGCTCTAGGGTCCCGCTTTGCACGCCGATCAGCTCGACATCCCGGCCGCGACTGTGCGCGCGCTCGTCGACGCCCAGTTCCCGCAGTGGCGTGACCTGCCGCTGCGCGAGCTCGACACGCAGGGCACGGTCAACGCGATCTTCCGGCTGGGCGACTCCTACACGCTCCGCTTCCCGCTGCAACCTCGCCCCGGCGCCCGCGAGTGGCTCGTACGCGAGGCCGCCGCGGCGCGGGAGCTGCTCGGTCGCACACCTTTCGCCACCCCGGAACCGATCGCGCTGGGTGAGCCCGGCCCCGGTTACCCGCTGCCGTGGTCGGTCCAGACGTGGCTACCCGGCGTGGTCGTCACCGACCAGTCTCTCGGTGACGACTTCGCTCTCGACCTGGCCGCGTTCATGTCCGCCGTACGGTCGCTGCCCACCCACGGCCGCACCTTCACCGGCGGCGGCCGCGGCGGCGAGCTCACCTCGCAGGACGAGTGGATGGAGATCTGCCTCGAAAGGCACGACCCGTCGCTGCGCCCCCTCTGGCACGAGCTGCGCGAACTCCCCCGCGGCGACACCCCCGACGCGATGACCCACGGCGACCTGATCCCCGGCAACGTGCTGCTCACCGCCGAGGGCCGCCGGCCGGGCACCGCCCAGGCCCGGCTGTCGGGCATCCTCGACGTCGGCGGCCTGTCCGCCACCGACCCCGCCCTCGAACTGGTCGGCGCCTGGCACCTCCTGGAGCCCGGCCCCCGCCGCACGCTGCGCGAAGCCCTCGGCCCCAGCGACCTGGAGTGGCAACGCGGCAAGGCGTGGGCGTTCGCCCAGGCGATGGGCCTTCCGTGGTACTACGCCGAGACCAACCCGGCCATGGCCCGCACCGGCCTGCGCACCCTGGCCCGCATCGTCCAGGACTCATGACAGCGGAGCGGTGATCGCGAAGTCCCGGTCGACGGCCGCCACCAGCCCGGTCTTCCCCATCCGCGCCGCCCAGACGTCGAGCACACCGAGAAAGCCGATCAACTCCCCCCCGTACGCCCTCCAGCAAGCCCGGCAGCCGCGCCAACGGCACCACGATGCTCGTCTCCCCCTGCTCGACCAGCACGTCCGCTCCCTGGAACGCGAACGCGGTCTCCGGGTCGTGCCCGATCCACGGCCCCTCGCCCGCGAGCACCGACGTCCAGTCGTCCCGCCAGCTCTCCAGGCCCGCACAACAGCCCGGGACCACCACGGATCCCGTGGCCGTGTCCTCCAGCCGGACGCCGCCGCAGGCGATCAGCTTGTCGGCCGAGAAGTCGAGCACGGACGCGAACAGTGCCACCTCACCGTCGGTGCAGCCGCCCGTGAGCGGCATCCACGACCACGACGGCAGCGACGCGACCGGCCACGGTGGCGGCGTAGCGGGGTCGGCGTACGGGACCTCGATGACGGGCTGCATCCGGAGCACAGACGTTCCGTTTCTTTGACATCGACTACATCGGATGGTGGGGTGGTGATCGTGAAGGGTCAAGTGGTGCACTCTCCCACCGGCGAGCGTGTCGTTCTGGACGACGTCGGGCAGGCGGTGCTGTTCGACAACGACGTGGTCCGCGTGTGGGACGTCGCCCTGCCGCCCGGTGAGACCCATCCGTGGCACCTGCACCACAACCCGTACGTGGTGCTCTCGATCTCGGGTTCCGAGGCGCGCATGGACTGGCTGGACGGCAGCGAGCCGCGTTTCCTGAACGAGTATCGCGGCGGCTCGGTCTACCGGCCGCTCTCGCCGGTGCACCGGCTGACCAATATCGGGCAGCGGTTCTACCAGAATCGGCTGGTCGAGCTCAAGGACCTGGGCGAGAACCGGCCCGAGCCGCACGACATCGGGGCCGGTGACCGCAGCGTCGAGGGGCAGCGGCCGGGCCCGGCCACCGCGGACGGGCGGCTGCCGGTGATCGCGCACCCGCATGTGAGCGTGTGGACGGTCGAGGTCGGCGCGGACGAGGCCCGCAAGCTCGACCTGAGCGACCGCCCGCACGTGCTCGCCGAACTGGCCCGCGACGGCGCGGCCGCCTACCACCCGGGCGGCCCGCTCACGCTGACCGGCCCGGGCGAATGGTTCGTCGTGGAGCTCACCTACTAGACGGTGAACACCTCGAAGCCGGTTGCGTACTTGACGCCCATACGTGCGCCGGTCTGACGGGCGAACCCTTCGAGGAACTCCTCCGCGTCGAAGTCGCCAGAGCCGAGTCCGCGCAGGTAGGCGTCGTGCGTCAGCAGCGACCGCACGCCCAGCTCGAACGTGCCGGTGATGTCGGCGCCGTGCCGCGCCCGGGGCGATCCGCCCGCCCACACCTGCTTGACGCCGTCCCACTTGTCCAGGCCGAGGTCGCGGAACACCCAGCGGTTGGCGGCATCCCGTACGGCGTCGAGCACCGCCCGCTGTTCGTGATCACGATCCCCGGCCGGTGCTCACCTCATACTTGCGCGCGAGTGCCCGCACTGTCATGCCAGCGCGGGAGTCTCGTCGAATCGCCGCAACAGGTCGACCTTCGACATCGGGCATCGGCGGGCTCCCGTCCAGACCAGCCGATGCTCCCGCCTGTCACGGTGGGCCCGAAACTGGCGAACATCGAATCCACCCGATCGAGGTGGGCCCTAACTGGGAGACAAATCCCTGCTCATGGGCCTTCCCGCCCCGCATCCGGCTCGACGACGGTGATCACCACCAGTAGTTGTCCTGCGGCAGGTAAGGGGTCTCCAAATCGGCGATCTCGCTCTCCGTCAGATGCACCTCAAGAGCAGCGACGGCGTCCTGCAGATGATGCGGCTTGGTGGCGCCCACGATCGGGCAGGACACGACCGGCTTGGACAGCAGCCAGGCCAGCGCCACCTGGGCCATTGCGACGCCGCGCGCCTCCGCGACTTTCTGGATCGCGTGCACCACCGGCTCGTCGACGTCACGGTCGAACGCCTTGGCCACGTTGTCCGACGACGACCGGGCCGTCTGCTGACCCCACGGCCGGGTCGCCCGGCCCTTGGCCAGCGGCGAGTACGGCGTCAGGCCGACACCCTGATCCAGACACATCGGGATCATTTCCCGCTCTTCCTCGCGTTTGAGCACGTTGTACTGATCCTGCATCGCCGCGAACGTCGTCCACCCGTTGACCACAGCGGCGTACTGCGCCTTCGCGAACTGCCACGCCCACATCGATGACGCACCCAGATAGCGCACCTTGCCGGCCCGGACCAGGTCGTCGAGGGCCTGCATCGTCTCCTCGACCGGGGTCTCCGGGTCGAACCGGTGGATGTAGTAGACATCGATGTAGTCGGTGCCCAGACGGCGCAGCGACGCTTCGGCCTGCTCCAGGATCGCCTTGCGGGACAGACCGCTGCCGCCGGGGCCGTCGTGCATCTTCCCGCTGACCTTGGTGGCCAGCACGATCTCCTCACGCCGGGAGAACCGGGTGATCGCCCGCCCGACGAACTCCTCCGAGGTGCCGCCCTGGTAGACGTTCGCGGTGTCCCAGAATGTCACACCCAACTCGACGGCCTGTCGGAAGAACGGCGCCGCGGCCTCCTCATCCAAGGTCCACTGATGCATGCCGGCCGCAGCCTGGCCGTAACTCATGCACCCCAGCCCGATACGGCTCACCCTCAGCCCGGTCCGGCCCAGCCGCGTGAACTCCACCGCGGTTCCTCCTCTATCAGCCAGCACGACCCCCACGAGCACCATCGGCACGCCGCGGCCACACCGCCCAGCCTCGCACGTGAAGCCGGATTTCACCGGCAGCGCCGAACCTCCGCCCGGGACCGCGCAGGCCGAGTGGGTCCGAAACTGACGGACACAAGAAATGGCCAATAGCCCCTGGGCCCCATGATCACAGACAACTGGTACCCGAGCAGACGCACAAAGCCAGGCGCCGGCCGCGGAAAACCACCAACCTCGGGCAGCCACCAGCCACCAGCCACCACCTACGCGCAACAACACCGCCAACACAGCAACCGCCCCGACCGCCGGTTGCCCTTTCCTGAAGCGCACGGGCTGCCCTGCCGGACGCGATAACCGCCAACGTCACGCAACCGCCAGCCCTTACCTGCGCGCACAAATACCGCCAACACAGCAACCGCCCCGACCGCCGGTTGCGCACAACCGCCAACTTCACGCAACGGCCAGCCCTACTTGCGCACACAAATACGCCAACAGCAACCGCCCCGACCGCCGGTTGCGCACAACCGCCAACTTCACGCAGCCGCCGGCGGCTAGCGCGCAATAGATGCCGTCGACAAAACGACCGCCCGCCGTCAACCGGGCAACAACCGCCGACTTGCGCGGGCGCAGGCCGTCGCCTGCACGTTATGAACGCCGACATCGCTTTGAGTCACGGCGCCAATTGCGCAACCACCGCCAACTCCGCGCCGCCGCCGGCCGCCATCTACGCGCACTAAACGGCGGCACCGCTTCACGTCGCGGTGCCACCTGCACGCAACTGCCGGCGACGGACACCCGACCGTCCTCGCCGCCGCCTTCGTGCACCAAGCGCCACTGAACGCACGGGTCCGATCGCCGCATACGTGCACCAAGCGCCACTGAACGCACGGGGTCCGATCGCCGCATACGTGCACCTGACGCCACGGCCATACTGCGCACGACTGCGCAACCACGTTCATCGCAGGCGCATCGAGTGTGCGCGTCATGTGGTCTTGCCGGCCGCGCGCAGTCGGGCGGCCAGCACCGAGCAGCGGTCGCGCAGTTCCGGTGGGTCGAGGACCTCGAAGTCGTGGCCGAGCAGCACCATGTGCATGAGGATGAAGTCGAGGTCGGCCGCCCCGCTGGTCACTTCGCACGTGGTGGCCGTCTTCGCGCGCACCACCGCCGCCGACGCCGGGATCAGGGCGCGGATGGTGGCCGCAGCCGCCCGTACGAGAAAATGCCCTTGATAGCGGTAGACCCGGCTCGACACACTCTCCTGCACGAACTCCGCAGCGTCCGGCGTCTCACGCCGCACGAACCGCCACGACAGCTCCGCAATGCCGGACATGCGGTCGAGGCGGAACGTGCGCCAATCCTCCCGGCCGAGGTCGAAGGCCAGCAGGTACCACCGCCGGTCCGACGCGACCAGCTGATACGGCTCCACCCGCCGCTCGGCGTCCCGGTAGGCGAAACGCACAGCGACCGCGTCGCGGCAGGCCCGCGCGAGGGTCATGAGCGCTTCCGAGTCGATCTCCGGCCGCCCTCCCCCGAACGACGACACCGAACCGGCCAGTGCCCGCACCTCGTGGCGCAGCCGGGTCGGCAGCACCCGGTCCAGTTTGGTCAGCGCCCGCAGCGCCGCGTCCCCACTTTCCGCCCCGGCCAGCAGCGCGACGGCGGTCGCGATGGCCTCCTCGTCGTCGAGCAGCAACGGCGGCAGTTCCTGCCCGGCCCCGAGCTGATAACCACCCCCGGGCCCCTGCCCGGCGTTCACCGGATAACCCAGGACGCGCAACCGTTCGACGTCGCGCCGGACCGTGCGCGTGGTGACACCGAGCCGCTCGGCCAGTTCGGGCCCGGTCCACACCCGCCGCTGCTGCAGCAGTCCGAGCAGGGCCAGCACCCGCTCGGTCGTCCCCATGTCGTCCACGCGCACACTCTTGCAGAGTTTGCGGACCGATCCTGTCCTCGTTCCATGTCAGGGTGGGCCCATGCACGCATTCGACTGGAACCAGACGCTGCGCGAGCAGTTCGAGTGGCACTGGAACAATCAGCTTCGCGCACGTCTGGACGGACTGACCGACGACGAATACTTCTGGGAGCCCGTCCCCGCCGCGTGGAACGTGCGGCTGCGCGGCACCTCGACCGCGCAGGTGCAGGCGGGCAGCGGCGCCCACACGATCGACTTCGCGTTCCCGCAGCCCGAGCCGGCCCCGGTCACGACCATCGCGTGGCGTCTCGGGCACGTCATCGTCGGAGTGCTCGCCGTGCGCAACTTCGCTCACTTCGGGGCGCCCGAGGCCTCGTACGAGAAATGGGATTATGCCGCCACTGCGGACGAGGCCCTTGCGCAATTGGATGAGCAGATCGGCGTGTGGCTGGCCGGAGTGCGCAACCTCGAACAAGATGGGCTGCGCGAACCGTGCGGTCCGGCCGAACCCTACCCCGACGCGCCGATGGCCACGCTCGTCCTGCACATCCACCGTGAACTGATCCATCACCTGTCCGAGGTCTGCCTGCTGCGCGACCTCCATCTCCGAAAGGCCACCCGATGAGCCGCACGATTCAGGTCACGTTCGACGCCCACGACCCCCGGACGCTGTCCATCTTCTGGCGTGATGCGCTCGGTTACGTGCACCCCGGCCCGCCCGGCGTCACGGTCGAGCCGGGCACCGATCCGTTGGACGCCTGGGACGATTTCCTCGAACGCAACAACGTGTCCCCGGAGCGCCGCAACGCCGCGTCGGCCCTCGAGGACCCCGACGGCACCGGCCCGCGCCTGTTCTTCCAGCAGGTCCCCGAGGACAAGGTGGCCAAGAACCGCCTGCACCTGGACCTGCGGGCCGCGCCCGGCCTGGACGGCGACGAGCGGATGGCCGCCCTGGAGAAGGAGTGTGATCGTCTTGTGGCTCTGGGCGCGAAGCGGATCAGCCGCTCCGAGCCGGATCTCCCCCTGAGCGCCGGTTTCATCGTCATGAACGACCCCGAGGGCAACGAGTTCTGCCTGGATTGACGACGCGCCGGGCCGAGCCGCAGGGCCGGCACGGGATAATCCCGGCATGGCGAACCTGGGTCGAGTGTTCAACGACGTGCCGGAGCTGTACGACCGGGTCCGCCCCGGTTATCCCGGCGCCCTGTTCGACGATCTGGCCGCATTGGCCGGCCTGCACGCCGGTTCGCCGGTGCTCGAGGTGGGCGCCGGCACCGGTCAGGCCACCCGTCCCCTGCTCGATCGGGGTTATGCGGTGACGGCCCTGGAGCCCGGCCCGGACATGGCCGCGCTGGCTCGCGCGAACACCGGCGCCGAGGTGGCCGAGTCCACGTTCGAGCAGTGGGAAGCCGGCTCGCAGCGGTTCGACGCCGTTGTGGCCGCGAGCTCGTGGCACTGGGTCGATCCGGCCGTCGGCTGGCGCAAGGCGCACGACGTGCTGCGTCCTGGCGGCCGGCTGGCCCTGCTGGGTCACGTGGTGATCAGCCGGCCCGGCGAGCCCGAGGTGTACGCCGAGACAGCCGACCTGCACGAGCGCTACTCCCCGGGCAATCCCGACTGGGGCCACCCGCCGGTCGAGCAGCAAGTGCGCAACTCCGATCAGTCTTTGCACGAGTTGTTCGCGCCGACGGTCGTGCGCTGGTATCCGACCGAGCAGCACTTCGACGGTCAGGGCTTCGCCGACCACCTGCGCTCGAACTCGCCCTACCGACGGCTGCCCGCTGGGGTGCGCGAGCCGCTGCTCGACGCCGTCGCCGAGCGCATCCGCACACATATGAGCAACCACGCCGTGCGCCGCTACTTGACCGTTCTGCGCGTTGGACAGCGCGACTGAGGTCAGCGGCGGCCGCCGAGCCGCCACGGGTGGACCGAGGCGTCGTCGGGCGCCGTGCGCAGGGCGGCCTCGAGCGACGGGGCTTGCAGCAGCGCGGCCCGGCCGGCGTGCGCGGCGCCGTCGACAGCGAACAGGTCCCCGTACGCGAAAAGGTGTTTGCTGGTGATCGGGGCGACGCCGCCCGCGATGACCAGGTAGCCGGTGTCGCTCACCACCGCGCGGCCGAGCAGGTTGACGTAGCGGCACAGCATCACCGACTCGAACACGCCACCCCGGTAGTACGGCTCCTCGTACGTGAACGCGCGCGCGGCCTCGACGTCGGGCAGGTCGACGATGTGCAGACTGCCGGTCGGGTGGCCGTGTTCGTCGAGCGTCGGACCCCGGGCGATCAGGCGATCCTCGTACGGGTCGAGGAATGTCCAATGCTGCTCGGTGAGCTCCGTTTTGAGCGGCAGCGCGCCGGGACGGTCACGGCCGTACACAAAGAACTGCACGAATACCTCTGTCGGACACGCAACGCCGCCCGGTCGATGCGCACCGGGCGGCGTCGGCGAAACGGTCAGGAACAGTACGTGGTTTGCTTGCCGATCACCTTGTACGGGCAGTCTGCCACCTCGGCCAGCAGCACGGCGGCCTCCCGGTTGCGCGTGGTCTCTCGCGTGATCACGCTCGCGGGCGGATAGAAGCCACCACCCGACGCCGTACGCGGGTACATCTCGAACGTGTACGCGAAGATCTTGTGCGTGCCCCAGAGCCAGTCGAGCAGGTCCCCGTCGGTGACGTACAGATCGGACGACTGTTCCGGCGTGTAGTTGTTCGTCGCGGCCATCTGGCGGCCGAACGTGGAGAACGTGTTGTAGTCATCGGTCGTCATGCCGGTGGTCGTGTTGGCGGTGGTGTGCCCGAACGGCCACAGAACCAGTTCCGAATAGGTGTGGAAGTCCATGGCTGCGCGAATCTGCTGTTTTCCGCCCACCACCCGGCTGGTGACGAAGTCGCGCACCGCGCGCGTCTCGGGGGCCGAGAACGCCGACGGGCCCCGGTAGGTCGCCGACGACGTGCTGCCCGACGAGCCGCCGCAGCAGCCCCAGCGGTAGCCGTAGTTGCGGTTGAGGTCGGTGCCCACGTTCGAGGAGCCGCTGTTGGGTTGACGGTTCTTGCGCCACGAACGGTAGCTGCCAGTGGCGATGTCGTACTCCGAGCCGTCCGGGTTGACCGACGGGATGATCCACAGCTCGCGGCTGTTCACGACGTTGCGGATGCGCGAATCTGTCGCATAGTTGCTCGTGTACAGGTTGAGCAGGTAGAGCGCCATCTCGACGGTCAGGTGCTCGCGCGCATGGTGGTTGGCGTCGTAGAGCACCTCGGGTTCGTTCTCGTCAGTGCCCACGTTGTCGGAGATCTTCACGGCGACGATGTCACGGCCCTCGTACGTCCGGCCGATCGTGCGCTTGCTCGCGATCGCGGGATAGGCGGCCACCACCCGGTTCACCTCGGCGACCATCTCACTGTAGTTGTGGTACGGCGCGTCCGACGGCGGGAAGTCGAAGGTGGCCAGCAGTGGCTGCACGTCGAAGCCCTGACGTTGCAGGGCACGCACCTCGGCCGGGGTAGCGGTGATCGTGACCGTGGCGTGCTCGACGCTGTCGATGGCCGCACCGGTCCGCGCGATCTGGTTGCGCTGCCCGGCGTTGCGAACGTCGTAGATCTCGTACTGCGCGGGTTCGGCACTGGCGGCCGGGGCCGCGTCGGCGGCCGGCGTGGAGATCAGGGCGCCCAGCATCGCGAGGGCCAGGGCGGCCACCGCCGTACGTCGTCGTCTCATGAGCGACCTCCAGGTGGGGAATGATGCCACTCAGGTTTGCATAGACACTAATCGATCCGGTCATGCCAATGACTACCTCCTGCCGAGGTGATGGCTACCTTGACGGCATGGTCGTCGTCACCGAGTACAACGCCCGCTGGCCGTCGATGGCCGCCGCGGCGATCGCCGAGCTGTCCCCCCTGCTGCCGATCGTCGAGCACATCGGGTCGACCGCCGTGCCGGGCCTGGCCGCCAAGCCGACGATCGACCTGATGGCCGCGGTGCCTTCACTGTCGTCCGTTGATGCGCGTTCGTTCAGTTCGCTCAACTACGAACGTCACCTGAACGGCATGACTGATCGTTTACTGTTCGCACGCTGGGCCGACGATGCGCGAACGCACATCCTGCACGTGGTCACGCTCGACTCGTGGCCCACCCGCAATCAGCGCCTCCTGCGTGACTACCTGCGCGCTCACCCCGCAGAAGCCGAACGCTACGCCGCGCTCAAACGCTCGCTCGCCGCGACGAGGCCGCACCCCCACACGTACACCGCCGCCAAGACCGACCTGATCCAGGAGCTGACCGACCGGGCCCGTGCCGCGGTCGGCCTGCCCCCGGTACCGGTGTGGGAGAAGCCGTTCTGACCCTTTATCGGCGGCCGTCTGTGCTGCGACGATGCCGTCATGAACGAGGACCGGTTCACCGTACGGGCCCACGAGCCCGCTGATCGCGACGGCGTGCCGGAACTGGCGCCGCGCCTGAGCATCGGGGTGGCCGGGTGGCGCGATCCCGCGCGGGTAGCGCGCGCGGTCAAGGACTGGCTGAGCACCGCGGCCGGCCGGGCCCCCGCAGCGGACAATGCGCCCTTCGTGGCTGTAACCGACGGCAGCGGGGCCGAGATCTAGGCCGACATCGCCGAACCGGGTCCGGACGGCGTCATGATCAGCAGGTTCTCCGCGGGCCCGGTTCTCGACCTGCTGATGGCGTTCGCTGCCGCGGCCGACGCCGTCGTGTTGCTGCCCGGCGGCCCGGTCATGCTCACGAACGAGGATCAACTGCCGCATCTGCCCGAGGAGTTTCGTCCGGGCGCCGTGGTCGGGCACGCAGCGGCGGACGTCGAGCGCATCCTGGCCGAGCACTGACGGCCGAACTCTTCCGTATACTAACAATATTGCTCATACCGGACTTTTTCGACTCCTCGGGACCGGGCCGCGCGCTGCGGCCCGGCAGGCCGGGCTGCTGCTGATTCTGGCGGGGCTGCTGGCGCTGCTGGGGATCGGCAACGACCCGGCCCACGCCGACCGGTTGCTGCTGGTCGCGGCGTGCGACTTCGGACTCGCTTCCGTGGCGCTGCTGCCGCGGTGGGGCCGGCTCCGACCGAACACGCCGGCCTGGCTGGGGCTGCCGTCTTTCGGGGTGCTCGGGCTGTCGACATGGTCGTTCGGCGGATCGGCCAGCGGCACCGGCCCCTTCCTGGTGCTGCTGTACGCCTGGGCGGCACTGCACTTCCCGCGCTGGATCCTGCTCGCCTATGCCGTGCCGGCCACGCTCGCTTATCTGGTGCCGCTCGTCCTCACACACCAACCGGCGCTCATTCTGAGCAGCGCGTTCATCCTCATGCCGATCGCCATCGCCGTCGCGCTGCTGATCGAGGCCCAGGCCCGCCATCTGCGCGAGGATCGTGAACGCCTCGAGCGCATCGAGCAATGGCGCTCGGCCATGATGAGCACCCTCGCGCATGATGTGCGCAGTCCGTTGAGCACCGTACGCATGGTGCTCGAGGAGCTGAAAGTCGAGGCGCCCGCGCCGGTCACCGAAATGCTCGATGCCGCACTGCGCCAGACCGCCCGCATCACCCGGCTCGCCGAGGGCCTGCTCGACGTGCAGCGCATCGACAGCGAGGGTCACCTGCAACTCGACCGCCGGGAGCACTCCGCGCGCGCCCTGGTGAAGGAAACGCTCACCCACGTACGCAGTACCGACACCGACGTGACGCTGGAGATCGACGACGCGCAGGCCCTGCACGTGGACAAGCAGCGTTTCGAGCAGATCCTGGTCAACCTGCTCACCAACGCGGCGCGCTACGGCTCGCCACCTGTGGTCGTGACCGTCACGTCCAGCAACGGCCTCGATCGGCTGGAGGTTCGCGACCACGGTCCCGGCATTCCCGCGGAGCTGCGCGACCGCTTGTTCGGCCAGTTCGCGGTGGGCAGCGCCGAAGGCACCGGCCTCGGCCTGTGGATCGTCCGGCAGCTGGCCGCAGCCCACGGCGGCGACGCGTTCGCCGAGGCCCGGGACCCCGGCGTGGCCATGGTCGTCATGTTCCCTTCGTCAGCGACGCAAGGTGACCATCGAGAGTCGTGACTGAGCAACTCGCCCATGCGCGTGGCCGGCCGCACCCCGGAACGCCGGCACATCCCCGCCTACACGACCCGGCCCGTGCTGGCCGCGCGCTTCGACGGAGGAGTCCACTGCCTTGGGCGAAACCGTCACCGTCGCTGAGCACGTGGGCAGCACCTCGGTTCCCGGCCTGCCCGCCAAGCCCATCATCGACCTGATGGCCACCGCCCCGGCGCTGGCGCGTGATGACGACGCGCGGGCGAGGCGACCGTGCCGGACGCCGTCCGCGATCCCGAGGGAGAGCTGAGCGGAATCGGCTACGAAGACGTCGAAGCGAACACGCTGCGGCGGCTGTTCTACCGCCGACCCGGCTACCACCTGCACATCGTCGCCGCCGGCACGTGGGGAACGCGCAACCAGCGCATCCTGCGCGACCATCTGCGCACCAACGACCAGGACCCCGCCACCTGAGCAGCCATGCCGGTGATCCGCGCCGCGCCCGCAAGCACTGTCCCAATCGGCAAACATGCGCGAACGAACACCGAGCGCCATGGCGAGGCAACAAATGAGCAAAGGACCCAACGACCTGATCGAGCGCTGACGAGCGCCGACCGTCAGGCCGAAAGGGCTGGCTGCGCGACGGCGGGCGGGACTAACGTGCGCCGATGAGTTTCGTGATGCCCTTTCGCGGCCTGGCCCCGGAGGCTGCGGACGTCCGGTACGAGCACGGGCCCGACTCGGCGCGGCGCGCCGGCGTGGCCGAGGGCCGGACGATCGAGCTCGGCTGGGACGACAGTGCGATCTACCCGGGGACCACGCGCAAGGTCTGGATTCACGTGCCGGCCGGGTACGACCCGGCCACACCGGCCCGGCTGATCGTGTTCCAGGACGGCTGGTGGTATCTCGACCCGGACGGCGAGATGCGCGCGGCGATCGTTCTGGACAACCTCACGCATCGCGGTGACATCCCGATGACGATCGGCCTGTTCGTCGACCCCGGCCACATCGGCGACCGGAAGAACCGGAACGTCGAGTACGACGCCTTCGACGAGCGATACTGCTCATTTCTGATCGACGAGGTCGTCCCCCTGGTGAGCGACCGGTTCCGCATCACCGGCGACGGCTGGGCCATCTGCGGCGGCAGCAGTGGCGGAAACTGCGCGTTCACGACCGCCTGGTTGCGGCCCGACCGGTTCGACCGGGCGATCTGCCTCCTGTCCAGCTTCGCGCAGATGCCCGGCGGGAACCCGTACCCCGGACTGATCCCGGCTGTACCGCGTAAGCCGTTGCGGCTGTTCCTCCAGGCCGGCCACCGCGACCTCGGCTGGAACGAGCCGGACGACAACTGGCTGGCCGCCAACCTGCGCGTGGCCGCCGCCCTGGCCGAGGCCGGCTACGACTTCCGCCTGGTCCTCGGCGACGGCGGCCACAACCCGAACCACGGCGGTGTGCTGCTCCCCGACGCCCTCCGCTGGCTCTGGCGCCCGTGAACCGCGCAAGGGCCCGAGGTCCCTCCGGACTCGGAGGCCCGGTGCGAGCCTTTGACCGGCAACCGTCCGGCACGGTGCCCTCGATCAGTCCGGCGACCCGTTTGCGACAAGATAAGGACTGGGGCCGTACCTCAGCCGGCCGGGCAGCGCTGAGGACCGCCACCGTCGAGGAGATCCTATGACGTTCGACGACATCTTTGCCGGCCACAGGGTCATGGCTGTCCTGCGCGGGCTGGAGCCGGGCAAAACGGTGGAGGTCGCCACTGCATTGTGGGACGCCGGTGTCACCGTGCTCGAAGTGCCGATTGCGACGACCGATGCCGTCGCCTCCTTGCGCGCGGTGGCCGATGCTGCCGGTGAGCGCGGACTGCGCGTCGGTGCCGGAACGGTCATCACGGTCGAGCAGGTGCGGGCAGCTTCGGACGCGAACGCGCAATATACGGTCGCGCCCGGGCTCGACCTGGACATCCTTGCGGCGAGCCAAGCGGCCGGGATGCCTCATCTGCCTGGTGTGGGAACGGCCACCGAGGTGCAGCGGGCGTGGCTGGCGGGTGCCCGCTGGCTGAAGGCGTTCCCGGCCGCCGCGCTCGGCCCGGGCTGGATCTCCGCCCTGCACAGCCCGTTCCCGGAGGTGCGCTTCGTAGCCACCGGAGGCCTGTCCATCGCCTCGGCTCCCCGCTTCCTCGACGCCGGCGCCCGGGTGGTCGCTCTGGGCGCAGCCCTGGCCGACCCGGCCCAACGCGACCAGATCGGCCGACTGCTGACCCCGTGACCGCCGAGCGCCACCCGGCGGAGAACGACGCCGGAAGGCGGCCGACGCGCTGGTCGCTCCGGGCGCAGCCCTGGCCGACCCGGCCCAACGCGACCAGATCGGCCGACTGCTGACCCCGTGACCGCCGAGCGCCACCCGGCGGAGAACGACGCCGGAGGGCGGCCGACGAACACTGCGATGACGACTGCAGAAGACAGTGCAAGCAGGCCCGGCACCATGAGTCGCTGAATGGCGGGTTTCTCGTCTGATGAGCGGACAGCCACGATTCCGGCCGACGGACGACCGCGCGCAACAACCTTCACGTCACCTTGAGCGGACTGCGTCAGGTGGTGCGCGCCGCGCACCCGCAGGCCCAGGTGGAGCGGCGTTTCGACACCGGCCGGCCGGGACGGTCGAGGCGGGGACGGATGTCGAGCAGTTCGAGCATCATCACGCAGAAGCCGACCACTGCCCACGCCGGGGTGCGCAGGCGGCCGCGATGCGCGAGCGTGAAGCGGGCTGTCAGCTCTTCGAGGACCCGTCGATTGTCAGCCCTCAAACGAGCGGCGTCGATCGTCTGGCAGATGCCATCAGTAGCCCCAAAGAGCGACGGTCAATTTCCCCGTTTCTTTTTAGAATGAACCGTCCGACGACGCACGCGAGAGGGTGAAAAAGTACTCGTGATCGCGCGCATCGGAGGCGACCGGGCTCGCCGCGAGAGAACACCCGAGCCCCGGACGCGCGATTCCCGCGAAGAGCCGGAACCAGACGGTAGCGCACCACCCGCATCGAGCCCGAGCGAAAAGGCGATATTCAGCGGAGCGACCGTAGTCCTGGGCGGCCTGTCGGGCGTTGCGCAATTTCTGGGCTCGTCGGGCGGCAACGGATTCTTGTTCATCGGCGTCGGTACGGCTGTGGTCACCGCGGCGGTCGTCGGAGTCATGTTCTACAAGCACATGCGGGCGGTCGCCGTCCGAGCGGCGGCCCTTGTTCTGGTCGTCACCGTCGGTGGCGTGATCGGATTTCTCTTCGGCCACCGGCAGAAACCGAATCGGGTGGACGGCCCGCACCCGGTGCGGGTGACGGTGAAAGGGGAATCCGATCGGGAGGTCACGATCATCGTCGCGCGGAGCCGGACGGCCGGCGAGGGCCGGCGATTCTGGGCTGTCGTCCGCATTCACAACGTGAACGGGCACAGCGAGTACTGGCCCAGCAAGGATCTTTCGGCGCAGCCAGAGAACTACAGCTACCGTTTCCGGGTGCCCGACGACGCCGATCCTCGGCAGCCACGGAGCGTTCTTGTCTACGAGGTGGACGAGGCCACCGCGGCGAGATTGCAGTTCTTCAAGTCGAACGGTCTGTCGCCGCCGATCCCCGAGCGGGTCAGGCCGCCGTGCGACGACTGCGTCGCGTCGAACGAGGTCGACCTGCCGTTCTCGTGATCAGGCCTGTCGGCGCCGGCGGCCCGGACCGCGGGTGTCGCGACGCCAGCAGCCCACCATCAGGTATGGCGGCTCCACCGGGCCACGGTCGAGGACAGCGACGCCGGCGAGCCATGATCGAGCACAGCGAAGCCGACGAGCCATGATCGAGCACAGCGACGCCGACGGGCCACAGTCAGGTGTCGCAGCGCCACCGGGCCGGGATCAGGTGTTGTGAGGGCGGCGGGCCACGATGACGGCGTGGGTGTCCGGCCAGTCGAGCGGGTTTCCGGCCTCGTCGGCCAGCGACGCCACGGGGGCGATCCGGTTGTCGATCACCCAGTCGTTGCGCAGCGGGTGCGACGCCGGGTCGAGGTCGAAACCCGCCTCGGCCAGCAGCGACACCCAGTCGGCGAAGTCGAGGCCGCAGAACTGCTCATGGGTCTCCGACAGCCAGTTGTCCGTGTAGTCCTTGCGGGTCAGGAAGTCCATGGCCTGGCCCAGCGCGATCCGGACGGTGCCGTCGGGCCGGGCCGCGTACTCGAACGGGAAAGCGAAGTCGACCGCGAACTGATCGAGTTTGGCGCGCGTCGACAACGACCCCACATAAGCGGCGACTTCGGCCGACGGCAGCCCGGCCAGGTCCGTACGGGGGGAACTCGGGTTGTCGCCGTCGTCGCCGGTCAGGCGCAGGATCACCGGGCGGGTGCGGTCGCCGGGGCCGCAGACGTCGCTGTTGATCCAGACGCCGCCGGGCACGGTGTGGTCGTGGATGCGGCGCGCGAACTGGAGCAACGATGCGCGTTGCCGGCCGTACGACCAGATCTCGTGGGTGAGCGCGAACGTGAGCGTCGTGTCGACCGAGCGGTCCGGCAGCACCGCGCCGCCGAGGACGTTGCGCTGGTAGAAGTAGACGTTCGCGTTGGCGAAGACGCCCTGCGCCTTCTTGTGCACGCATTCCTGATAGAGGTGGCGCGCGACTTCGACGCCGATCAAGTCGCTCTCGTGCAGCGCGTCGTCCCGGTCGGCCAGTTCGAGCACCGCGCCGGCGCCGCAGCCGATGTCCACGATCCGGCCCGGTTGCACGTACTGGCGCACAGCTGTCCATTTGCGCGCGGCGGCGTCGGCGAAGGCTTCCACGTACGTGCGGTAGTCGCGCGTCGCGGTCAACCCGCCCTCGTCGCCGACGACCGGATCGTTCACCACCGTCTGCACGACAGTGCTCAGGCCGTAGCGGTCGTACACGTCGACTGTCGCCGGGTGCGCGAGTTTGCGCCACGAGTCGTCACCGGCGGCCAGGCGCAGCAGCACGTCCCACGGCCGCTCGGGTACTGCGGGCAGGTCCGGTTCGGCCTCGACCAGGGCGATCCGGAAGCCGAGGTCCTCGTAGAGCGCGGCGACCTGCGGCGTCGAACAGGCGACCAGGGTGTCGGCCGGAGTGAGATCGAGCCCGGTGGCCACGGTGACGGTTTTGAGCGTCACTTGCGCGAACCTGTCCGTCGGCGCGGTGTCGAAGATCGGCACGACCACCGACCGCAGCCCCGTCTCCACGCTGAACCGCTCGATGGCCGCTTCCCGCCGGTGGTACGGGATCGGGTTACGCTTCGTGTTCTCGTGGTTCGCCGACGTCACCGCCCACACGATCGTTTCGGCTCCCTCGTCCGCGAGACGTTGCAGGTAATCGGCCTGGAACTGAGTGAGCAGATGATGCCGGCCGGGGAAGAGCACGTAACGCGGCGTGGAGGTCACGGTCGTTGATCATAGCCTCGCGACACCGCCCCAGCCGCACGTCGTGCGCGGGGTGGGTCAGCGGGCGATCAGCTCCGGGCGGCCGGAGCGTTGCAGCAGGCGACTGCCGATGGAGCCGAGCATCAGGCCCTGGTAGCCGTGGGTGCGGGGGCCGACGACCATGGGAGGCCGACCGGGAGCGTTGCGCGAGGACCTTGTCGGTGCGGCCGGGCACGTGTTCGTGATGGGCGCGACCTTGGGGTATTTCTGCCGCCACCGGTCGAGCTGGGCGTCCGAGCCGGCACCCAAGGGGCCGGGGCCTGGACGCCGCTGACGGTCACCGCTCCCACCTCGGCGGCGTGAGGATGACCGGGACGGCGTGACCGGGGAGGGCCTGGCATTTGACCTCGGCGTCGGGGCGACCGCGCGGTGCAGCATGACCAGGTGCACAGCCTGACAGGCCGGGCGGAGGATGCGAACGATCGTCGATCAAGGCAGACTGCCTCGAATGGACGGACGCAGTGACCTCGCCGGTGTCGTCCTCGGTGGCCGGTACGAGCTGCACGAGCCGATCGGCGCCGGTGGGATGGCAGTGGTCTGGCGGGCCCGGGACCACGTGCTGGCCCGCACCGTCGCGGTCAAGATCGTGGCGGCGGAGCAGGGTGACCAGGATCGGATCAGGCGGGAGGCGCAGGCCGCGGCGGCCCTGTCGCATCCGAACATCGCCCAGGTGCACGACTACGGCGAGATGGCGGCCGAGGGGCGAGTCTTCCCGTACGTGGTGATGGAGCTCGTCGAGGGCGGCACGCTCGGGGATCGCATGACGCAGGGGCCGGTGGCGCCGCGCGTGGCCATGCGGATCTGCGCCGAGATCGCGGCCGCGTTGTCCGCCGCGCACGCCTTGGGCCTGGTGCACCGCGACATCAAGCCGGCCAACGTCATGCTCGGCCCCACCGGGGCCAAGGTCGTCGACTTCGGCATCGCCGCCGCCACCGCGCCCAGCGGGACCGGCGAGCTCGACATCGAGGTGCTGGGCACCCCCGCCTACCTGGCGCCGGAGCGGCTGATCGACGACGCCGTGGAGCCGGCCTCCGACGTCTATGCGCTGGGTGTGGTCCTTTACCGCCTGCTCTGCGGGCATTCGCCGTGGACCAGCGAGGACACCACCCAGATGCTGACCGCGCACATCTATCTGGAGCCCGCGCCGCTGCCCCCGGTGACCGGGGTGCCCGCGTTCATCGCCGAGCTGTGCGAACGCTGCCTGATCAAGGATCCGTCCCGGCGGCCCAGCGCCCGCGAGGTGTCCGCCCTGCTCAGCCGAGGGGCCGGCAACCCGGCAGCGGCCGCGGTCGACACGGCCTCGGCCGCCGCGGTGGCCATGGCCCTCGGCGCGACAGACCCGGCCCGCGACACGCCACCAGCCGGAGCAGCCGGGACAGCGAAGGCCGCCGGAGCGGACGGCCCAGCGAAGGCCGCCGCAGCGGACGGCCCAGCGAAGGCCGCCGGCACCGGGCATCGTGGCCGCTGGGCGATCGCGGCCGCGCTTCTGCTGGCGGCCGGCGCCGCCGGATGGCTTCTGATTCCCGGCGACCCGGAGGTGGCCCCGATCGCCGCCCCGTCCGCCTCGCCACCGGCCGCGCCCCGGGCCGGACGATCGGCCGCACCGGTATCCGCCCCCGTGTCCGGGCCGGCGACGAGAAGACCGACGTCCGCGGCTGCCGTGCCGGCCCCCGGCCTGGCCCGCACCACCGCACCGGGCGCGACCACCGCCCCGACGGCCGGTCCGGCCCTGACCACCGAACCCGTCCCGACCAGCACGACCGTCACGCCACCGCCCGGCCCGGGCCCGGGTCCGGGGGCCGAACCGGTCACCCGCACCTGGTCGTCCGACGCGGGCACCCTGACCGCGACCTGCGCCTCGCCCAGCACCGCGGAGATCGTCTCCTACGAGGCCCGCAAACCGTTCAAGGTCCAGTCGGCCGACCGGGGCCCGGCCTCCGCCCCGGCCGTCACCTTCAAGCACGGCAGCACGCTCACCACGATGACGGTCACCTGCTCCGCCGGTCAGCCCGCCTCGACCACCACCTGAGTCAGTGCGACTCGCGGGACACCTTGTCCCCGCTCGCGCCGAGCAGGAAGGACTGGTCGGCGCCGGTGTCGGCCTGCCCCACGGTGTCGACGTAGAGCTTCTCCCAGCCGCGGGCGGGGGCCGCGTACGCGCGGGCGGCCTCGGCCGACGGCTCGCGGGCGGCCCACTCGTCGGCGGGCAGGTCGACGTCGAGGCGCCGGTTCTCCAGGTCGAGCACGATCATGTCGCCCGTACGGACCTTGGCCAGCGGCCCGCCGGCGGCGGCCTCGGGGGCGACGTGCAGAACCACCGTCCCGTACGCGGTGCCGCTCATCCGCCCGTCGCAGATGCGCACCATGTCGCGGACGCCCTCGGCCAGCAGCTTCGCGGGCAGCGGCATGTTGGACACTTCGGGCATGCCGGGGTAGCCCTTGGGGCCGCAGCCGCGCAGGACCAGCACCGAGTCGGCGGTGACCTCGAGCGCGGGGTCGTCGAGCCGTTCCTTCAGGTCCTCCACCGAGTCGAAGACGACGGCCGGGCCCCGGTGCTGCAGCAGGGCGGGGGTGGCCGCGGCCGGTTTGACCAGGGCGCCGTCGGGCGCGAGGTTGCCGTGGAGCACGGCGATGCCCGCCTCCATCTGCAGCGGGTCGGCGCGCGGCCGGATCACCTCACGGTCGTAGACCCGCGCGGCATCGAGCACGGAGACGAACGGCTCGCCGACGACGCTGACCGCTGCCGGGTCGAGCAGGTCCTGCACCTCGGCCAGCACGGCGTGCAGACCGCCGGCCCGATACAGGTCCTCCATCAGGAAGCGGCCCGCGGGCTGGAGGTCGGCCAGCAGGGGCACCCCGGCCCCGATCCGGTCGAAGTCGTCCTGGGTGAGCGGGACACCGAGCCGCCCGGCGATGGCCAGCAGATGCACCACGGCGTTGGTCGACCCGCCGAGTGCGGCCAGCGCGACGATCGCGTTGTGGAAGGACGCCCGGGTCATCACCGCGCTGGGCCGTCTGTCCTGCTCGACCAGGTCGACCGCGAGCACCCCGGTGGCGTGCGCGGCTTCCAGCAGCCGGCTGTCGGGGGCCGGCGTGCCCGCGATGCCGGGCAGCGTCATCCCCAGCACCTCGGCCAGCAGCCCCATGGTGGAGGCGGTGCCCATGGTGTTGCAGTGACCGCGGCTGCGGATCATCGACGATTCCGAGCGCTGGAACTCGTCCGCGCTCAGCGTGCCCGCGCGCACCTCCTCGCTCAGCTTCCACACGTCGGTCCCGCAGCCCAGCGGCACCCCGCGGAACGTGCCGGTGAGCATCGGGCCGCCCGGCACCACCACGGCCGGCAGATCGACCGAGGAGGCGGCCATGAGCAGCGCCGGGATCGTCTTGTCGCAGCCGCCGAGCAGCACCACGCCGTCGATCGGGTTGGCCCGCAGCATCTCCTCGATCGCCATCGCGGCCATGTTGCGCCACAGCATCGCGGTCGGCCGCACCTGCGTCTCACCGATCGACACGACGGGCAGGTTGAGCGCGATGCCGCCGGCCCGGTGGATGCCGTCGGCCACGCTCCGCCCGACCTCGTCGAGGTGCGCGTTGCAGGGGGTCAAGTCGCTGGCGGTGTTGGCGATGGCGATGTGCGGGCGACCGTCGAACGCGTCGGCGGGCAGGCCCCGCCGCATCCACGCGCGGTGGATGTAGCTGTTCCGGTCGTCGCCGCCGTACCACTGTGCGCTGCGCCGATCAGACATGTCCTGACCGTAACCCCGGTGCCGCAAGTCGGGAAGATCCTTCTTCTGCGCGTGCCTTGCGCCTACCATCCGGAACATGACTGCCCGCTTCGTCGCCCGTCCCGCCGGCGACCAGGCCTACGCCTTGGGCGAGGGCCCGGTCTGGGACGCGGAGCGGCAACGCCTGCTCTGGGTCGACATCCTCGGTGGCACAGTGCACGCCGGCACGGTCAGCTCCGAGCACATCGCCGTCACGGAGACCTTCCAGTTCGACGATCTCGCGTGCGCGGTGGCCGTCTCCGAAGCCGGTGACCTGCTCGTGGCCACCCGCGACGACGTCGTCCGGGTCGGGCGGGAGACACCGCTGGCGCGCCTCGGCCGGGCCGGCAGCCGGCTCAACGACGGCGCGGTCGACCCTCAGGGCCGGTTCGTCGTGGGCAGCATGGCCCTGGACGAGTCACGGGGCACGCAGAGGCTGGTCCGGCTCGACGGGGAGACCGTGACCGTGCTCGACGACGATCTCACCCTGTCCAACGGGCTGGCCTGGAGCCCCGACGGCCGCACGCTCTACAGCATCGACTCGGTGCCCGGGGTCGTCTACGGACGGGACTATCCCGACGGCGTACGGCGCAAGCTCTTCGGCATTTCCGACGGACTGCCCGACGGCCTGACCGTGGACGCGCTCGGCAACCTGTGGATCGCCATCTGGGGCCGGGGCCGCATCGAGTGCCGCTCCCCCGGCGGTGACCTGCTGGCCGTGGTCGAGGTCGGCGCGCCGCAACCCACCAGCTGCGCGTTCACCGGGCCCGGCCTGGACATCCTCGTGATCACCACGGCCACGCAGGACCTCGGCCCGGCCGCGCTGACCCGCCAACCCGCCTCGGGCCGGCTGTTCACCGCCGACGTGGGCACCAAAGGACTGCGTACGCCGTACTGGATCCCCTGAGATCGGAGAGTCCCACCCGTGTTCCTCATGCGTATCGGAGCCCCCGGCGCCGAGAAGCCCGCCGTCCGCGCCGGCGAGAACGACTACGTCGACGTGTCGGACCTGGTGAAGGACTTCGACGAGGAGTTCTTCGGCAGCGGCGGGATCGAGCGGATCGCCGGGCCGGTGGCCGAGCGGATCGCGGCCGGGGACGTGCGCCTGATCGGCGGGCAGCGCATCGGCGCCCCGATCGCGCGGCCGCACCAGATTTTGTGCATCGGGCTCAACTACAGCGACCACGCCGCCGAGACGGGGCAGGCCGCGCCGGACGAGCCGATCCTGTTCACCAAGTCGCCCAACACGCTGGTCGGCCCGGACGACGACGTGCGCCTGCCCCGCGGCTCGGTCAAGACCGACTGGGAGGTCGAGCTCGGCATCGTGATCGGGCGCCGCACCTCGTATCTGGAGTCGGTCGACGCCGCGGCCGCCGCGATCGCGGGATACGTGCTGGTCAACGACGTCAGCGAGCGCGCCTTCCAGATGGAGCGGGGCGGGCAGTGGGTGAAGGGCAAGTCGGCCGAGACGTTCAACCCGGCGGGCCCGTGGCTGGCCACCCCCGACGAGATCCCGGACGTGAACGACCTGGCCATGTGGCTCGACGTCAACGGCGAGCGCCGCCAGACCGGCAACACCCGGACGATGATCTTCGATCCGTTCTTCGTCGTGCACTACCTCAGCCAGTTCCTGGTGCTGGAGCCGGGCGATCTGATCAACACCGGGACGCCGCCCGGGGTCGGGCTGGGCCTCAAGCCGCCGGTGTATCTGCGGGCGGGGGACGTGATGACGCTCGGCATCGAGCACCTGGGCAGCGCCCGCCAGCAGGTGGTGGGCCCCCGATGACCGGCCTGCGGGCGGTCGTCACCGGCGGCGCCTCCGGGATCGGGCTGGCCACCGCGACCCTGCTGGCCGCGCGCGGCTACCGGGTGGCCACCCTCGATCTCACCGCCGGCGTGCCGGATCCGCTGCTGGGGCTGCGCTGCGACGTCAGCGACGACTCCTCCGTACGGGCTGCGGTGACCGCGGCCGCGGCCGCGTTCGGCGGGCTCGACGTCGTGGTCAACAACGCCGGGATCGGCGCCCAGGGCACGGTCGAGGAGAACGACGACGCCGAGTGGGCGCGGGTCTTCGACGTCAACGTGCAGGGCATCGTCCGGGTCAGCCGGGCCGCGCTCCCCCATCTGCGCGGGTCGTCGCACGCCTCGATCGTCAACACGTGCTCGGTCGCCGCCACCGCAGGCCTGCCGCGCCGGGCCCTGTACAGCGCGACCAAGGGCGCCGTGCTGTCGCTGACCTTGGCCATGGCGGCCGACCACCTGCGCGAGGGCATCCGCGTCAATTGCGTCAATCCGGGTACGGCGGACACCCCGTGGGTGCAGCGGCTGCTGGACGCGGCCGCCGACCCGGACGCCGAACGAGCCGCGCTGGAGGGCCGGCAGCCGTCGGGGCGCCTGGTCACGGCCGGGGAGATCGCGCACGCGATCGCCTACCTGGCCGGGCCGGACGCGTCGGCCACGACCGGGGTGGCGCTGGCCGTGGACGGCGGCATGCAGGGACTGCGACTGCCCAAATAGGGCCGCCCATGGCAGGATACTGACCGGTAACCACTGCCTCGGACGGAAGTGGGTGGCATCGTGGCCGACTCGCGCACCGCGTACCGGACCTGCCCGTTCTGCGAAGCCGCGTGCGGTCTCGAGCTGACGCTCGACCGCGACCGGGTCACTGCCGCCCGCGGCGACCGCGAGCACGTGTTCAGCCACGGCTTCGTCTGCCCCAAGGGCGCCACCTTCGGGCAGGCCAACGACGACCCCGACCGGCTGCGGCGGCCCCTGGTCAAGCGCGGCGGCCAGCACGTCGAGGTGGAGTGGGACGAGGCGTTCGCCGAGGTCGCGCGCGGGCTGCGGCCGATCCTCGACACGTACGGGCCGCACGCGGTCGCGCTCTACCTGGGCAACCCCAACGTGCACACGATGGCGGGCGGCCTCTACGTCACCCCGCTGGTCAAGGCGCTGGGCACCCGCAACGTGTTCTCGGCCAGCACCGTCGACCAGATGCCCAAGCACGTGTCGAGCGGCTACCTGTTCGGCAGCCCGCTGACGATTCCCGTGCCCGATCTGGACCGTACGGACCTGCTGCTCATGCTGGGCGCCAACCCGTGGGAGTCCAACGGCAGCCTGGCCACGGCGGCCGACTTCCCGGGCCGGCTCAAGGCGATCCAGCAGCGCGGCGGCCGGTTCGTCGTGGTCGACCCGCGCCGCACCCGCACGGCCGCGCACGCCGACGAGCACCTGTTCATCCGGCCCGGCACCGACGCGTACCTGCTGTTCGGCATCGTCCACACGCTGTTCGCCGACGGCCTGGTCGCGCTGGGCCACCTGGAGCCGTACGTGACCGGGGTGGACGCCGTCGCCGAACTGGCCGCCGGTTTCGCCCCCGACCGGGTCAGCACGGCCTGCGGTGTGCCCGCGGAACGCATCCGGTCGCTGGCCCACGAGCTGGCGGCCGCCGAGCGCGCCGCCGTCTACGGCCGGATCGGCACGTGCACGGTCGAGTTCGGCACGCTGACGTCGTGGCTGGTCGACGTGATCAACGTGCTGACCGGCCACCTGGACCGGGCCGGGGGCGTGATGTTCCCGCTCGCGGCGCACCTGTCGAAGGGCCGCGGCACCGGCAAGGGGTTCCGCGTCGGGCGGTGGCGCAGCCGGGTGCGCGGCCTGCCCGAGGTCAAGGGCGAACTGCCGGTGGCGACGCTGGCCGACGAGATCGAGACGCCGGGCGCCGAGCAGGTACGCGCGTTCATCACCGTGGCCGGCAACCCCGTGCTGTCCACGCCGAACAGCGGGCGGCTGGACCGGGCCCTGGCCGGGCTGTCGTTCATGGTGAGCGTGGACCCGTATCTCAACGAGACCACCCGGCACGCCGACGTCGTGCTGCCACCGCCGGACGCGCTGCGGAAAGGGCATTACGACTTCTCCTTCCTGGCGCTGGCGGTGCGCAACTTCGCCGCGTACTCGCCGCCGGTCGTCGCCGCGGAGCCGGGCTCGCCCGACGAATGCGACATCCTGGCCCACCTCGCGCTGATCGCGTCCGGCCGGCCCGGCACGGTCACCGAGGTGCACGAGCTGATGCTGGCCCAGGCCCTCGACCGGGCCGGGCTGAGCGAGGCGTCCGGATCCTCACCCGCCGAACGCCTGCTGGACGTCGCGCTGCGCGCCGGAGCGTACGAGGGAATGTCCCTGGATCGTCTGCTGGCGAACCCGCACGGCGTGGACCTGGGCCCGCTGCAGCCGCGGATCCCTGAAGTGCTGCGCACCCCGAGCGGCCGGATCGAGCTGGCCTTCGACGGGCTGACCGCCGAGACCGACCGGCTGCGGGCCGCGCTCGACCGCCCGCGCGACGGCCTGGTGCTGATCGGCCGGCGCCACCTGCGCTCCAACAACAGCTGGATGCACAACGTGCCCGCCCTCGTGAAGGGACGCGACCGGTGCACGCTGCAGATCCACCCGGCCGACGCCGACCGGCTCGATCTGCGCGACGGCGACGACGCCCAGGTCACCTCGCGGGCCGGCGGGCTGGCGGCGCGGGTCGAGGTGACCGACACGGTGATGCCGGGCGTGGTCAGCCTCCCCCACGGCTGGGGCCACGGCGTGCCCGGCACCCGGATGGCGGTGGCGGCCGACCACCCCGGCGTGAACTCGAACATCCTGACCGACGAGACCACAGTCGATCCCCTGTCCGGCAACAGCGTCCTCAACGGCATCCCCGTCGAGATCAAGGCACTGACGGGCTGACGGGCCGATCAGCCATCGGGAAACGGCGGGCGCAGCCCTAATCCCGTACGGTCGAGAGCACCACGCCGGTCGCGAGGCGATAGGGGTTCGTGGCGACCAGGGCGCCGATCGCCCGCCGCAGGCGGGACACCTCGGCCCGGACGGTGACCACGTGCTCGGCGTCGCCGTACAGGAAGCGGCTCAGTTGCGCGGCCGTCAGCCCGGCCGGTCCGCACGCGTCGAGCAGGCTCAGGATCTCGGCGTGGCGGCGGGTCAGCGGGGTGCGCCACGGCTCGGCCTCCGCGCGCACCTCCAGCACGGGGGCCGCGCGCAGGTCGAGCACGGCCCGGATCGTCGCCTGCGGGCCGGCCGGGCGCACCAGCCAGCCTTCGGGCAGCCGTTCGGGCAGGCAGAGACCCATTCCCGGCACGCCGAGGGCCGCACCCTCGCGGGGCGCGCCGATCCGGTCGCGGGCCGCCACCCCGCTGGCCGCGGCCACCCAGCCCTGTTCGTCCACGATCAGCAGCGGGCCGTGCACGGTGGCCACCACGTGCGCGGCCGAGCGCCGCAGCCGGTCCAGCCGGTCCGCGTGGTGGCGCCACAGCTGCGCCTCGGCCAGCCGTACGCCGGTCTCGACCAGCGCCTCGATCGCCGGGTGCAGGGTGAGCGCGGGGCCGCTGACGTCGACGATGCCCAGCAGGTCACCCGTACGCGGGTCGTGCACCGGGTGGGCCGTGCAGTACCAGGCGTGCTGAGCCTGCTCGAAGTGTTCGGCCGAGAACAGCTGCACGGGCGCCGCCTCGACCAGGGCCGTGCCGATGGCGTTGGTGCCGACGGCCGCCTCCGTCCAGTCGGCGCCCTCGGCGAACCCGAGTCCGTCGGCCCGGCGCAGCAGCCCGGACGGCCCGGCCCGCCACAGGATCACGCCGTCGGCGCCCGTGATGACCAGCAGGAACCCGTCGGCCAGCCGCAGCAGGTCGTCGGCCACCAGGGCCAGCGGGGATTCCCGGCGCAGCCGCTCGACCTCGTCGAACGGCACGGGGTCGCGCGCGTTGGCCCGGGCCGGGTCGAGGCCGAGCCCCAGGACACGTGACCACGAACGCTCGACCAGCGCGCGCGGGCGGTGCGGGGGCCGGTCGCCGGCGAGCACCGCGTCGTGCACCCGGCGCAGCTCACGGGCGTGCCGCGTCAGGTCGGTGCCGGGCCGCACCGCGCGGAAATCGCCCACGACTGAGCATGGCCCGCCTGTGCAATGTGTTGCAACCCTGTTGCGGACCGGAGTCGCCGCGGTCTCGTGGGAGGCATGACGCAGACAACCGAGCTCTCCCTCCGGCAGCGCGTGGACGACTGGCTCGCGTCCTTCGAGGCGGCGCTGCGGGCCCGGGACGTGCCGGCCGCGGCCGCGCTGTTCGCCCCCGCCTGTTTCTGGCGCGACCTGGTCGCCTTCACCTGGAACATCACCACGGTCGAGGGCCGCGACGGCGTCGCCGACCTGCTGACCAGCACGTTGGAGACGACCGGCCCGTCCGGTTTCGAGCTGACCGAGGAGCCGACCGAAGCGGGCGACGTGATCGACGCGTGGTTCCGGTTCGAGACGGCCACCGGGCGCGGCGCCGGGCATCTGCGGCTCACGTCGGAGGGCGCGTGGACGCTGCTCACGACGCTGCGCGAACTCAAGGGCTTCGAGGAGAACCAGGGCGAGCGGCGGCCTCAGGGCGTCGAGCACTCACTGGCCCGGGGGCGCAAGTCGTGGAAGGAGAAGCGTGACGAGGAGGCCGCCACTCTGGGGCTCACCGAACAGCCGTACGTGGTGGTGATCGGCGGCGGTCAGGGCGGCATCGCGCTCGGGGCCCGGCTGCGGCAGCTCGGCGTGCCGGCGCTGGTGATCGACAAGAACGCGCGGCCCGGCGACCAGTGGCGGGGCCGGTACAAGAGTCTGTGCCTGCACGACCCCGTCTGGTACGACCACCTGCCCTACCTGCCGTTCCCCGCGAACTGGCCGGTGTTCTCACCCAAGGACAAGATCGGCGACTGGCTGGAGATGTACACGCGCGTGATGGAGGTGCCCTACTGGACTTCTTCCACCGTACGGTCGGCGCGGTTCGAGGACGGCCGGTGGAGCGTCGTCGTGGAGCGCGCGGCCGGCACGGTCGAGCTGACCCCGGCGCATGTCGTGTTCGCGACCGGTATGTCGGGCAAGCCGAACTGGCCCACCTTTGCGGGGCAGGACGTGTTCCGCGGCGAGCAGCAGCACTCGAGCGGACATCCGGGCCCGGAGGCGTACGGGGGCAAGAAGGTTGTCGTCGTCGGGTCGAACAACTCGGCTTTCGACATCTGCGGCGCCCTGTGGGAGCACGGCGCGGATGTGACCATGGTGCAGCGCTCGTCGACGCACATCGTGAAGTCGGCCTCGCTGATGGACATCGGGCTGGGCGACCTCTACTCCGAGCGGGCCGTCGCGAGCGGGGTCACCACCGACAAGGCCGACATGATCTTCGCGTCGATCCCGTATCGGATCATGCACGAGTTCCAGATTCCCCTGTACGAGCGGATGGCCGAACGCGACGCCGATTTCTACGCGCGTCTGGAGAAGGCCGGCTTCCGGCACGACTGGGGCGCCGACGGGTCGGGGCTGTTCATGAAGTATCTGCGACGCGGCTCCGGCTACTACATCGACGTGGGCGCGGCCGACCTGGTCGCCGACGGCCGGGTCAAGCTCGCGCACGGGCAGGTCGACCGGCTCACCGAGGACGCCGTGGTGCTCGAGGACGGCACCGAGTTGCCCGCCGACCTGGTGGTCTACGCGACCGGGTACGGCTCGATGAACGGCTGGGTGGCCGACCTCGTCGACGCCCCGACCGCGGCCAAGGTGGGCAAGGTGTGGGGCCTGGGCTCGGACACCCCCAAGGACCCCGGCCCGTGGGAGGGCGAGCAGCGCAACATGTGGAAGCCCACCCAGCAGGAGAACCTGTGGTTCCACGGCGGCAACCTGCATCAGTCGCGGCACTACTCGCTCTACCTGGCCCTGCAGCTCAAGGCCCGCTACGAGGGCCTGCCCACTCCCGTCTACCGCCTGCAGGAGTCGCATCACACGGGCTGACCAGCGCCGGGCGCCGGCCGCTGGGCCGGCGCCCGATGGCGTCAGGCGACGGCCGCGAAGCCACCGTTCCAGGACAGCTTCTCGCCGGCGGCCAGCGTCATCTGCAGGAAGGCCAGCGATTCGAGCTCGCGGGCCCGCTTGAGCGACCCGGCGTCGACGGCGCGCAGACCGGCCGCGGTGACGACCTCGGACAGGGCCGCCTTGGCGCCGGCGTCGTCGCCCGCGATCAGCACGGCGGTGGTCTCCGCGCCGACCGAGCCGGTGGCCAGGGTGCCGGCGAAGTTGGTGTTGAAGGCCTTGACGACCTGGGACTGCGGCAGCGCCCGGGCCAGTTCGGCGGCGGCGGATCCGTCGGCCGGGACGGTCAGGTCGTCGAAGGTGGCGAAGTCGACCGGGTTGGTGATGTCGACGACGACCTTGCCCGCGAGCTGGGCGCCGCGGGTGGCGACGATGTCGGCCAGGGCGGCGTGCGGCACCGCGAGGATGACGATGTCGCCGGTGACGGGCTGGTCGGCGCCGGAGGTGTTGAGCTGCTGGACGGTGTTCCCGCCCTTGGCGACGAGACCGCCGATGGCCTGACCCATGTTGCCGGTGCCGAGGATGCTGATGTTTGCCATGATGTCCTCCGAAGCCAATTGGTTGTTGCGACAACCTTTGCACGGATCGGAGGTTGTAGCAACAACTAAAGTCGTGAGACACTTGTGACCGTGGACACGCGATGGCTCGACAACCAGCAGAAGGCGGCCTGGGTGCGCCTGGCCGCCGTGCTCGAACTTCTGCCGGCCGCCCTGGACTCGCAGCTGCGGCGAGACTCCCAGCTCACCCACTTCGACTACTTCGTGCTGGCCATCCTGAGCGAGGCGCCCGGGCGCACGCTGCGGATGACGGCCCTGGCCGACCACACGACAGCGACGCTGGCCCGCCTGTCGCACGTCGTGCAGCGGCTGGAGGCGCGCGGGCTGCTCGAACGCTTCCCCTGCCCCGAGGACAAGCGGGCCACCAACGCCCGGCTGACCGAGCAGGGCTGGAAGAAGGTGCAGGAGGCCGCGCCGGGCCACGTGACGACCGTACGGGAGAACGTCATCGACGCCCTGAGCCCCGAGCAGGTCGGGCAACTGGCCGCCATCGCCGACGCGGTCCTGCACCGCCTCGACCCGGAACGCGCGCGGGCCGCGGTGTACGAGAGGTACGACGAGCCGGGTCAGCGGGGGTGCGGGGAGTCATAGGGTCGCGTCCGTTTTTCGCTGGCGACCGAACGATCGGCGGGGTGGGATGTCGCTATGACGTCTCCCCGGGTGCCGGGCGCCGCGGTTGCCGCCGCGTCCGTCACGGTCGTGTTCTGGGCCTCGGCCTTCGTCGGGATCCGGGCCGCGGCTCCCTACTTCTCGCCGGGCTCGCTCGCCCTGGGCCGCCTGCTGTCCGGCTCGGTGGTCCTGGTGCTGTTCCTGGCCGTACGTCGTCAGGGCCTGCCGCCGCGAGCCGCCTGGCCCGGCATCGTCGTGTCCGGCGTGCTGTGGTTCGGGCTCTACATGGTGGCCCTGAACTGGGGCGAGGAACTGGTCGACGCGGGCACCGCGGCCATGGTCGTCAACGTCGGCCCGGCGCTGATGGCCCTGCTGGCCGGATGGCTGCTGCACGAGGGCTTCCCGCCGCGCCTGCTGGCCGGCATCGCGGTCTCGTTCGCGGGCGCGGTCGTGGTCGGCCTGTCGATGTCCGGCGGCGGCCGCGCGTCCGTCCTGGGCGTGCTGCTGTGCCTGGTCGCCGCGGTCACGTACGCCTCCGGCGTGGTGGCTCAGAAGCCGGCCCTGCGGCACGCGACCGCGCTGCAGGCCACCACGTTCGGCTGCCTGATCGGCGCGCTGGCCTGCCTGCCCTTCGCCGGGCAGCTGCTCGGCGACCTGGCCGACGCGCCGCTGCCGGCCACCCTCAACGTGATCTACCTGGGTGTCTTCCCCACCGCGGTGGCCTTCACGACGTGGGCCTACGCCCTGGCCCGCACGACCGCGGGCAAGATGGGCTCCACGACCTACGCCGTCCCGGTCGTGGTGATCCTGCTGTCGTGGCTGATCCTGGACGAGGTGCCGACCGCGCTGGCCTGCGCCGGCGGCGCGTTGTGCCTGGCCGGCGTGGCCGTGTCGCGCAGCCGTCCGCGCAAGCCGGCGCAGGAGCCGCTCACGAGATCGCACCAGTGACCGCCTCGGGCGAAGCACCATGGACGGACCGCCCCGGTTGCGCGGATGCCTTCCGGCTCCTGCCGTCCGGCCCGCTGTAAGCGTCAACAGCCGCTCAGAACACCTTGCCCAGCACGAAAGCCACCGAGGTCCACAGCCCCACCCCGAGCAGGAGGGCCACGAGCAGCAGCCCGCCGGTGACCACGAAGCAGGTCAGCAGGCCCGAGTCGTCGTCCTGCGGAACTCGGCGTTCGGCCCGCGCCCGCTCCGCCAGGCCGAGATAGCGGTCGAGCGCCCGCGGTCCCAGCCCGCGGGGCGGTTCCCTGGTCAGACGCAGCGCCCCCAGCCGGGCCACCGGCGAGGGGTAGGCCCGCTCGAACGCCGCCAGCTCGGCCTCGGGCGCGTCCTCGGCCAGGAAGCCCCAGCGACCGGCCTGGGTCCAGTCCCCCACCCGGCGATACACAGCGGCCCGGCGCAACCGCAGGTCCAGATCGTCGGGATGGTTGACGGCCAGGCTGGCCAGGCGCTGCTGGGCGAGATGAGTGTGGCCCCGTTCCAGATCCGTCGCGACGCGCGCGAGGACCTCCGACTTCCCCATGGCGATCAGCGTGCCGTCCGGAGCCCGTACGGGGAAGAGACTTTTGGTCGTGTCTCTCGCCGGCCACGGCCCGGCTCGGGTCGCGGACGTGTGGCCGGCCCGCCTTCGAGACGCACCGCCGCAGCCGGGCGGCGGGCTCGCGGGCACTGACTACTATGGGCGCGTGCTGATCCTCGCGGCGATCTCCCGGTGGCGTGCCGGATTTCTGGTGGCGTCCCTCGTCGTGGCGATCGTGCTGCAGTTCAGCCCCGCGCTGCAACTGGCGGGTTTCGGGCTGTTCTTCGTCCTGCTGTTCGGGTCGCTGGCGGGTCACCTCACCTACCACCCGGCGACGCTCGAGCCCGGCGCCAACCCGGGGCTGGTGATGAGCGCGGCCGGCTTCACGATCCTGGGGGCCAACCTGGTCTCCGACGGGGTGAGCGATCTCGTCGCCGGCCGGGACGTGTGGTGGGGAGACCTTCCGTCCACCGTGATGTGGATCGTGCTGGTCGCGTTCTGGTGGTACATCGCGCTCGGCCCGCACGGCGTACGGCTGCGTTCCGACGGGCTGCACGACCGCCAGCCGTTCGGGAGCTTGTTCGTGCCGTGGGAGGCGCTGGGCTCCGCGAGCGCCGGGCGGCGCAACGAGGTCCTTCTGCGTTACGCACGGCCGGAGTTGGTCGTGCGGCGCGGGCTGCGCCCCGGCCGGGCGACGATCAACCCGGTCACCGAGGCCGGCTACCTGGCGTCCGCGATCAACGCGAGGGTACAAACGGGCGATAACGCCCCGTTGCCGCGAGGCTGACACCTAAAGTCGTGCACATGCTGGATCCGATGCTCAACGGCGGCTCGGCGCAGGTCAACTGGGCCGAGCCGGACGCCGTGCTGGGCACGTACGTGGCCCAGATGGACCGGCTCACCGAGCCCGTCGACCCCGGCGTGCCGCTCAGCCTGAACGTGCACGGGCTGCTCGTCAGCGGCGAGCTGATCCCCCAGTGGCAGTGGTTCGCCGAGGTCAGCGAGCTCAACGACCACGAGGACGCCTTCTACGTGGGCACGGCCGAGCACGTCAAGGAGCAGTCCGACCTGGCCCACGACGCGGTCAAGATCCGGGACACGGGCGGCGAGGTGACGCACCGGCAGTACACGGCGCTGATGACCCCGACGCGCTACATCCACCTGCGCAACGCGCGGGTCCACAGCCCGGGCCTGCACTCCGGCGACGGCGGATCGCTGTGGCGGGGACGGCTGGCCGACGTCTCCGGCTGGACGCCCGGCACGACCACGCTGATCGAGGACTGACCGGCTGTCAGGCCGCGAACCGCCGGCGGAAACGGCGCCACCCGCCGCCCGCCCCGGTGACGATCCGGTCGCCGACGATCAGCCACTCGGCCAGCAGCGAGGCCGCCCTGTCCATGGTGCGGCGGGCCTGCTCGAAGTCCTCGCCGTCGTGGCGCAGCAGCCACAGCTCGCGGGCCTGGTCCCACGCCCGGGCCCGGGTCACGGTGACCAGCACGCGCTGGCTCCAGTCGTCGAGCGGGCCGACGAGCTCGTCCAGCTCGAGCTGCCACTTGCTGGAGAAGCCGCGGCGCAGGGGCGGGATCTCCTCGTAGAAGATCTCGTTGACCAGCAGATAGTCGGGGTGGACGGTGTCGTCCAGGGGGGCACCGGTCTCGTTCCACGTGCCGATCAGGGCCAGCGCCAGGTCGTGGTTGATGTGCGCGTTGACGCCGAGCACGGCCGCGGTCAGCCGGCTCATCCGCGTGTCGCCGGCCCGCTTGAACAGGACCTCCCACACGTCGGGGGTTTCCTCGTCGTCGTTGTTCCACCCCTCGAGCGCGGCGAAATAGCGCTTGGCGAACTCGATGTCGAGCAGCTCGAGGAAATCGGGCTCGTTGACCCCGGTCAGGATCGCGAGCTCCACCCGCCGGGTGATCTTGAGGTAGAGCGCGTTGAACGCGGACACCCTGTTCTTGGCCGGGCTGGGCGGCAGCTCGTCCAGCACGGCCTGCAACGCCACGAGCCGGGTGACGACCGACCCGATGCTCTGCGGATGCCCGTCGAGCAGCTCGGTCACCTTCTCGCGCAGCGGATGCCAGCCGCGACCGGCCGGGATCTCCAGCGCCGACAACTCCAGCCGTTTGGTGCGCAGCAGCTCGGCGCTGCCCCGCGCCAGCTCACGATCGAACGCCGTGGCAGTCATGCCGAACACAATTCGCTCCCGAACCGCTTCGCACCACCTCCGTGTCGGCAAACTGTCGCGCGAGTTCGCTCACATCGGACACTCGGCCGGCGGCCGCGCCGCACCGCCTGTCGCCGGTCAGAACTGGAACACCGACCAGCGGTCGACCGGCTCGAACCCGAGCATCGCGTTGACCGCGCGCATGGGGGTGTTGTCCTCGGCGTTCCAGGCCTCGACGACCCGCAGGGCGGGCTCGCCGTCACGTGCGTACGCGTGGTTGGCCGCCTTGACGATCAGCCCGAGCCGTCGTCCGCGGTGAGCGGGCTCGACGATCGTGATCCGCTGCCGCGCGTACGCGTCGTCGTCCGACTCGAACGCCAGTTTGGTACGGGCGACGATCCGGCCGGTGGCGTCGTGCCGGGCCGCGGTCGAGAACGAACGGTGGCCCCGGCCGGCCTCGGTCGCCTCCTGGGCCCGGATCCGCGCCACGTCGTACGCCGTCGGCTGCACCGCCAGGTCGCCGGTGGGCGCGTCGAGCATGAGCCGCCCCTGCAGCGCGGCCACGTCCTCGACGACCCCGCCGGGCGCAGCGTCGCGCCACTGCACCAGCGAATATCCCCGCGCGTGGGACCACGCCTCGGTCAGGTCCAGCTCCGGGCGCTCGGCCACCCGGCACCGGGACCTGATGCTGGTCATGCCGGGCCGGTGACCACGGCGGACGAGGTGCTGGTAGCCCGCCCCGCCGTGCGCGGTCTGGATCTCGATCAGGCTCGCGTGCTGTGCGCGGACCTCCGCCAGCAGCCCGGAGCCGATGCCGCGCCGCCGGAACTGCGGATGCACGACCAGTTCCAGGCCGACTGTGCTCGCCGCGCCGTTGCCGGGCAGCGAGCAGCACGCGGCGCCGACGACCTGGTCCCCGTCGCGGGCCAGCAGCACCTGCTCGGTCGTGCCGGGCCACGGATGCTCGAACCGGGCCAGGTGGTCCCGCCGGCTCGGCGCGAGAAAGTCGGGCGCGGTGGCCATCAGGTCGTACCACTGGCTCATGGCCAGAAGGTCCGAGGGGTCGAGCCGGGCGATCGTCACGCCGCCAAGCCTGTCATCAGGGCCGCGAGGAGGTCGGTGCGGTCGGCGATGCCTTGCGCGGACACCCATTCGTGCCGGGCGTGCGCTCCCCCGCCGGGTGGGGCCAGGCCGTCGACGGTGGGGCGGCCCATCGCGCCGGTCGTGTTGGTGTCGGCGGCGCCGTCGGCCGGGCGCCCGCCGAGCTGCTGGCCGATCCCGGCGGCCACGCGGACGATACGGGCCAGCAGGTCCGTCGTGGGTTCGTCCTCCCGCCACGTCGGCCGGTGCGCGAGCAGCGTCGTTTCCAGAGCGGCCCTTTCCCGTACGGGGGAAAGCCCGTCCAAGCCGCCCAGAACGGCCCGCTCGTCGTCGAGCGACACGAACCTCAGCCCCAGGTCGGCGTGCGCGTGCCCGGCCACCACGTTGGTGCGGCCGCCCCCGGTGATCGTGCCCGCGTTGAGCAGCACCGGCCGCCCCTCGACCAGCCCGCGCACCCGTACCAGCTGGTCGACCAGCTCGTCGATCGCGTTCACCCCCGCGCCGGGGTCCAGGGCGGCGTGGGCCTCGATGCCGGTGACCGTGATGCGGGCCCGGGTGCTGCCGCGGCGGCCCGTCTTCAGGTCGCCGCCCGGGTGCGGGGGCTCCAGCCCGAGCACGGCGGTGGCCCGGGCCGCCTCGGCGCGCACCAGGTCACCCGCGGTGGGTGAGCCGATCTCCTCGTCCGCCACCACGATGACCCGTACCTCGGGACGGTCTTGACCTCGGTCGTGCAGGCGGGTCGCGGCGGCGAGCAGCGCGACGAGGCCGGCCTTGGTGTCGTAGACCCCCGGGCCGCGCACGGTGTCACCCTCGACCGTGAACGGCATGCCGGCCAGCGTGCCGACCGGCCAGACCGTGTCGTAGTGGCTGAGCAGCAGCAGCTCGCCGCCCGTGACGCCGCGGGCGGGCAGGGTCCAGAGCAGGTGGTCACCCTCGCGCGTGGTCGCGAACCCGGCCGCGGCGGCGTCGGCCTCGAGCACCTCGGCCAGGGCGGCGAGCGCTTTGCCGTCCCCGGTCGGCGACTCCAGCCCGGTGTAGTGGCGCAGCCTGTCGAGTGTCATATACGGACGCTAAGTTCGTGTGTGCACGTTGTCAACGGCAGTAGACGCGGGCAGGATGGCGAACATACGAAACGTATCCTGGAGGTGGCCATGGGGCTCGAGGTGCGCGACCTGGCCGGGCTCGGCGAGTGGTCGCTGGCGTCGGCGCTCTACCGTGCCGTCTTCGGATACACCCAACCCGAGTTCGGGATCAGCCCGCGCCTGCTGGCCGCCCTGCAGGAGAACTCGGGCTCGGTGATCGGCGCCTTCGACGGGTCCGCGCTGGTCGGCTTCTGCTACGGCTTCACGGCGGTCGACGGCGGCGAGATCTACCACTACTCGCAGGCCGCGGCGGTGGCGCCCCGCTCGCAGGGGCAGGGCGTCGGGCGCAAGCTCAAGGTCGCCCAGGCCGCGGCGGCCCGCGCCACGGGGGCCCGCACGATGCGGTGGACCTTCGACCCGTACGCGTTACGCAACGCGCACTTCAACCTGTCGGTGCTCGGCGCCACCGCCGTTCGGTTCCTGCCCGACTACTACGACGACGGCGCCTCGGATCGCCTGCTCGTCTCGTGGGACCTGACCGATCCTCGCTCGCTTCCGTCCCGCCCCTCGACCGGCGCCCCTCCCGTGCCGCCACCGCAGCCCCCACGCGCCGGGATCTCCGGCTCCCCGGACGTCGTGACGGCCCGGGCCGACCATCGTCGTGCCGCGCCCACGCTCGCCGAACGGGCCCGGCTCCGGGGCGCACTCATGGCACGCTTTCAGGACGGCGGCGTTCTGGTCGCCGTCGAGACCAGCGGTGATCAGGCCGTCTACCGGTTCGAGAGGGCAGCGAAGTGACCACCAGCCCCGCCGAGCGGTTCGACCGCAACGTGCAGCGGCGTTCGGCCCGGGTGCTCAAACAACGGGTGCTCGACCAGCAGCGGGAAGCGTTCGGCAAGGCCCTGGCCTGGGCCGCCGAACACGACGCCATCGAGCAGGCCGCGGCCCGCATCGTGTCGGCCCGGCGGCGCTACCTGCTCGGCAACGGCAAATCACTCGGCTACGCGTCGATGCTCAACGCCGACCTCAGCGCGGGCCTGTCCGGGGTGCATCTGGTCGACGGGGCGAACCTGCGGCCGCTGGACGTGCTCGGCGACATCCGGCAAGGCGACCTGCTGGTGGCGATCCTGATGGCGCGTTACCGCCGGGACACGGTGGCGGTGGCGGAGTCGTACGTGGCCCACGGCGGCGAACTCGTGCTGATCACCGACGCCGAGGACGCGCCGCTCACGGCCGAGGCGTCCACCCGCGTCGTCATCGGGGCGGACACGGCCTCGTACGCGAGCTCACCGACCTCGGTCGTGCTGGCTCTGCACCTGCTGGCCACGCTGACCATCGCCAGTTCCAAAGGGGCCGGCCGCCGCCTGCACGAACGGGACGCCCTGGCCGCCGAACTCGACCTCTACGTGGAGCCGGCATGACCCGCATCCAAGGCATCGAAATGTTCCGCGTACGGCTCCCGCTGCTGCACGAATTCACCACGAGCTCGCACGCCAAGCGTTTCCTGGAACACATCCTGGTCGCACTGACCGCCACCGACGGCACCGTGGGCTGGGGTGAGATCGCCTCGCCGAGCGGCCCGTTCTATTCGGCCGAAACCGTCGACAGCTGCTGGGCGGTGGCCCGCGACCACCTGGCCCCCATCGTGCTGCGCACCACCTGGGACCATCCCGCCACGCTGGCCGCCGCCCTGGCCAAGGTGCGCGGCAACCATTTCGCCCGGGCCGGTTTCGACATGGCCGCCTGGTCGGTGTGGTCCGCCGCGCACGGCGTCCCGCTCGCCTCCGCGCTCGGCGGCACCCGCAGCACCGTCGAGGCGGGCGTCTCCCTCGGCCTCGAACCCACCATCGACGACCTGCTGGCCCAGGTCGCCCCGCGCGTCGCCGAGGGCTACCGCCGGGTCAAACTCAAGATCGCACCGGGGTGGGACATCGAGCCCGTACGGGCGGTGCGGTCCGCTTTCCCCGACGTCCCGCTGCATGTGGACGCCAACGGTGCGTACGGGACCTCGGACGTGGCCACCCTGAAGGAACTGGACACCCTCGGCCTGCTGATGATCGAGCAGCCGTACGCCCCCCGAGCCCTCACCGACCTGGCCGACCTGCAGGCGCAGCTCGACACGCCCGTCTGCCTGGACGAGTCGATCGAGGAGGTCGACGACCTGATCACGGCCCTGCGCCTGGGCGCCGGCCGCATCCTCAACATCAAGGTGTCGCGGATGGCCGGGCTGACCCCCGCCGTGCGGGCCCACAACATCGCCCTGGACCACGGCCTGCCGGTCTGGTGCGGCGGCATGCACGAATTCGGCATCGGCCGCGCCGCCAACGTGGCCCTGAGCGCCCTCCCCGGCTTCACCCTGCCCTCGGACGTCTCCGGCTCCGACAAGTACTACGCCCGCGACGTCACCACCACCCCCATCACCAGCACCAACGGCCAGGTCGAGGTGCCCACCATCTACGGCCTGGGCCGCGACCCCGACTTCGCTTTCGTCCAAGCCAGCACCACGGCCCGATGGCATTCTCACCGTCCATGACGAGCGTCTACGAGGCAGCGGGCCGGCTCGAAGGCCTGACCCGGCTGGCTGCGGCCTGGCACACCCGCGTCCTGGCCGACCCGGTAGTGAGCCACGCCTTCAGCCACGGCCACCATCCCCAGCACACGGCCCGGCTGGCCGCCTACTGGGCGGAAGCCCTCGGCGGCCCGCCCTCGGGTCTGAACGAGTCCGAGGTAGTCCGCATGCACAGCGGCAACGGCCCCCACGAAGAGATGAACCGGCGAGCCATAACCTGCTTCACCCAGGCCCTGACCGACGCCGGCCTGACCGGCCCCGTACGCCAGGTCCTGCTCGACTATTTCACCTGGTCCACAAACACCTCAATGAACCGCTACCACACCACAGCCGACGACGTCCCCGCCAACCTGGCCCTGCCCCGCTGGACTTGGACCGGCCTGGGAACGACGAATTCGCCCCACCAACCTTGACGAATCAACTCACCGGGCCGGTCGTCAGGAAACAGGACCAAGGACCTGAGACCACAGAACTGCTCGGCAGGTCCTCGACGATGTCCCCCACAGCCACCGTCACCGCGTAGAGGCCGGACGGCACGGCGGCCTCCCGCGCGCCCGGTGTGGCCACCCCGGCCGAGCCCGCGGGCAGTTGCGCGTGCATGAAGGGGGCCGGCCGCGTGCCGGCCTGCCCGGCGGCGGGGTTGCGGGCGCGGCCGTTGCCGGTGAGGCCGACCGGCGGGCCCTCGCCCAGGTCGACCCAGCCGTAGCCGCGGGCCGTGGTGAAGGCGCCGCCCGAGGCGCGGACGTCTCCGGTCGCGGGCGTGCTCGCGGCGTCGGAGAAGTCGACCTTCAGCGGCGGGAAGTCTGCGGTGACGCGGCTGATCTCGACGGAGTTCAGTTTCGTGTTGGTGCCGCCCAGCGCGTCGACGGTCAGGCGGCCGGCACGGTCATGGTGGCCGACCGGAACTCGGCCGCCGCGGTGAAGACGAACCCGTTGACGGCGGTCACCCCTTCCACCCGTACGGTGTGCCGGCTGTCGTACGCGGGCTGGTCGCCTGCCGACTCCGTCACCCGGCACGTCCCGTCGGCCACCGCGTACTCCCACGCGCCCTCGGTGGCCACGCCGCTCGTCCCGCCGACGTCGCCGTACTGCAGGTGGATCACCGTGTTGAGCCGGGCGTCCACGCCGGACCGGGCCCGGTCGCGGGTGTTGCGGGTCGGGTCGAGCGGCTCGTTCGGGCCGCGCCGGATCCGCGCCCGGTGTCGAAGGCAGCCCCGGTGTCGGCGGTCCAGCCGGTCGGCACCGCGGAGGCGGCGGGCTGAAAGGTGACCTGGGCGAGCGGGGTGACCGCGGCGGCAGCCGGAGTGGCGGGCACCGCGGCCCCGGCCGGCACGAGCGTGGCGGCTACGAACCATCGACGAGGACGCATGGCCGGCCACGTCGCACGCTCATGAGCTGCACGGTGAGTCGGAAATCGGCAGGCGCGGCACCTTGCGGTGGGGCGCGAACAGCGACCACCGGCCGATAAGCGGAGTGCCCGTACAAGCGATCGATTTCCGCTCGGAGGTGGTATCCCACCAGGACCGGGGCGTACCGTCCGGTGAGCCCTCCGACAGGGAAGGAAACGTTGACCGCCATCTTTGGGGCCACACCGGGATCAATCGCCGATCTCGAAGTGGTCGCGCAGCTCGGCCGGGGTGCCGAGACGGTGGTCTACCGTGTCCGGCGGCGCGGCGAGGACTATGCGCTCAAGGTGCTGGCGGCGGCCGACTCGGGGCGCGCGCTCAACGCCATCCGGCGTGAGGCCGCGCTGCTCGGCTGTGTCGGGCATCCGCTGCTGCCGCGGATCTTCGAGGTGGGCCGGTCCGACGCGGGCGCCTACCTGGTGCTCGAATACATCGACGGCGCCCCGCTGACCCAGGTGCTGCGGCGCGGCCCGCTCGACGAGGACGACGTGGTGCGGCTGGCCGTCGACCTGGTCGGCCCGCTGGCCGCCGCGCACCGGGCGGGCCTGGTGCACCGCGACGTCAAGCCGGACAACGTGATCGTGGAGCGCACCGGCCGGGCCCGCCTGATCGACTTCGGCCTGGCCGGGCGCTACGGCACGTACGAGGACGGGGTGGCGGGCACGCTGGCGTACAGCGCGCCCGAGCAGACCGGCATGCTCAAGCGCCCGGTCGACGGCCGCAGCGACCTGTACGCGCTGGGGGTGCTGCTCCACGAGTGCGTCACCGGCCAGGTGCCGTACTACTCCGACGACGTCGGCGAGCTGATCCGGCTGCACGCCACGGCGCCCGTGCCCGACGCGCGCGAGCTGCGCCCCGGTGTCTCCGCCGGCCTGGCCGCGATCCTGGCCACGCTCATGGCCAAGGACCCCGACGACCGCTATCAGAGCGGCGAGGGCCTGCTGACCGACTTGCGGCGGCTGACCGAGCGGCCGGGTGAGCGGTTCGAGCCGGGCACCGACCGCCAGGGCGTACGGCCGCTCGGCCCCACCCTGCTCGTGGGCCGCGATCAGGAGGTGATCGCGCTGGCCAACCGCTGGCTGCGGGCGCGCGACGGCGCGGGCGGAGCGGCGGTGGTGGAGGGCCCGGCCGGCGCGGGCAAGACCCGGCTGGTGCGCGAGCTGACCAACGCCGTGGCCTCGGACGGCGACCTCGTGCTGTACGGCAAGTGTGTGCCCGACGACCCGGTGCCGCTGGCTCCTCTGCGCGGCGCGGTGGAGCGTTACCTCCGTACGGTGGAACGCCTGCCCGGCCGCGAACGGGACCAGGCCGTGAGCCGGTTGCACCGGGCCGCGGGGCGCGGCGGTCCCCTGCTGCGCACCCTGTCGCCGCTGCTGGCCGACCTCATGCAGGCCCCCGAGATCGGTGAACTCAACCGGCAGGAGCAGTTCGTCAACGCGGTCGCGGCGTTCCTGGTCGGGCTGGCCGACGAGTTCCAGGGCGCGGTGCTGCACATCGACGACGTGCAGTGGCTCGACGGCCCCACCCGGCGGGTGCTGCAGCAGGTCACCAACCGGCTCACCGGCACTCCGCTGCTGGTCATCGCGACCAGCCGGGACGACCCGGACAGCGCGGCCGCGCTCGACCGGTTCGGCGCCGACATGGACGCCACGCTCGACCTGCGGCTGCCGCTGCGCCCGCTCGACGCCGACGCCGTGGCGCAGCTGGTCGACGAGCATCTGGGCGGCGTACGGCTGCCCCGGGACCAGGCCGCCGAGCTGGCCGAACGGGCCGGCGGCAACCCGTTCATCGTCGGTGAGTACGTGCGCGCGGTCTTCGACGCCGGGCTGGTCACCCCCTCGTGGGGCGGGTGGACGCTCGACCTGGCCGGGCTCGACCGGCTCGAACTGTCCGGCGACGCCGTCGACCTGGTGCTGCAGCGCATCGACGGCCTCGGCGAGGAGAGCCGGGCGCTGCTGATGGCCGGGGCGACGGCCGGGCGCTGGTTCCCGACCGAGCTGGTGGCGGCGGTCTGCGGCATCGACCCGCGGCACGCGGGCACGCTGCTGGCCGAGGCCGAGTCGCGGCGGCTGGTCACCGCGGCCGGCACGGGCGGATACCGGTTCCTGCACGACCGCATCCGCGAGGCGCTGCTGATCGGCCTGGACGACACGGCCACCCGCCGGCTGCACCAGCGGATCGCCGAGATGCTCGATGCGTCCACCTTCGACGACCCGCGCTACGTCTACCTGACCGCCCGGCACTACGCGCTGGGCGAGCCGCACCGCCGCCCCGACCGGGTGCATCTGAGCGGGTTCAACGCGGGCCGGCTGGCCCTGGCCGAGCACGCCCCGGCCGAGGCCCGCACGTTCCTGGAGACCGCGCAGCAGGCCGCCGAGAACGCGGGCCTGACCCCGCTGCCGGGCTTCTACGTCGCGCTCGGCACCAGCTGCGCCCGGTCCGGCCGGTTCGCCGAGGCGCTGCGCCACCTCGACCACGCGCTGCGCGACGAGCCGGACAAGCTGCGCCGGGCCGAGATCCGGGCGCTGGTGGCCCAGGTGCACAACGCCTCGTGGAATCCGGACCGGGCCTTCGACGCCGTCCGCCGCGGTCTGTCCGAACTGGGCCGGCCGCTGCCCCGCGGGAAGTTCGCGCTGATCGCCACCACGCTGGTGTCGGTGCTGCTCGGTCTGTTCGTCGGCCGCACCCGCCTCGGGTTCGGCAGCGCCCGCGACCGCGCCCGCGAGCGCTACCGGCTTCAGGCCATCCTGTACGACCTGGGCACGTTCGCCCTGTCGATGCGGATGCGCCGGCTGATGCGGGCCATGATGAGCCTGCGCGCGCTCTACCCGATCAACCGGCTCGGCCCGGGCCGCGAGTACGCCCAGCACATGGCCGGCCTCGGCGTCATCGCCGACGTGGCGGGCCGGCCCGCGCTGGCCAACCGGCTCTACGACCGCTCGGCCGCCGTGGCCGCCGAGATCGGCGACCCCGAACTGGTCGGCTACGTCGAATGGAAACGCGGGGCGGGCAGCCACCTGGGCGGGCGCGACGACGACTCGCAGGTCTGGGGCCGGGCCCTGATCGAGCACGAACGCTGGCTCGACCTCGGCGACTACCTGACCGCGGTCGGCGGCGTGTGCATGCAGTACTTCCAGCGCGGGCGCACCGCCGACGCCGAGGCCTGGCTGCGGCGGGCCAAGGCCCGCATCGGTCCCGGCGCCGAGGCCGAGGGGGCCGCGATCCGGGCCGTCGAGGCCGCCATCGCCGCCCAGCGGGGACGGCTCGACGAGGCCGCCGCGCACATCGAGGCGCTGCGCCGGTTCCTGCGGGCCAACCCGGACAACCCGATGCAGCTGATCAACCTGTACGGAGCCCGGATGATCGCGCTGGTCGAGAGCGACCAGCTGGGCGAGCAGTTCGACCGGCTGGCCGCCGAGTTCGCCGGGCTCGGCATCAAACCCGGCGCGATCGTCCCCCAGCAGCGGGTGATCTACATCTTCGAGGCGCTGGGCCGGCTGACCCGCTGCCGCCGCGCCGGGGGTGGCCCCGAGATGCGCTCCGCGGCGCAGGAGGCCATCGACCGGCTCGGCGAGAAGGCCACCAGCAAGCCGCTGCGCGCGTTCCACCGGGTCGCCCGGGCCGACTTCGAGGTGCTGGACGGGCGGCCCGCGGAGGCGGTGCGCACCCTGGCCGGGGTCGAGCTCGACCTGCTGCCGATGGACGCGCCGCTGATCGCGTACGAGGCGGCCCGCGTGCACGCCCGCGCGCTGCAGGCACTCGGCCAGCCCGGCCCGGCGGCACTGCAGGCCGCCGCGGCCCGCACGATCGCCGTGGACCAGCGGTGGCCGCAGCGGGTGCGCTGGGCCGAGCAGGAATTCGGCGAGGTGCGGCCCGAGCCGCCCAGCCCCGCGCCGCTGGTCACCACCGGCGGCCGGCACGCCGCCCAGGGCGGGGCGGCCGCCCTCTACCGCCGTCGGCTGGAGGCGCTGCAGCAGGTCAGCCAGGCTTCGGCCAGCCTGCTCGACCCGCGCGAACTGGCCCGGGTGGCGCTCGACGAGACCCTGCGGTTCCTCGGGGCCGAACGGGCCTTCCTGTTCCTGCTCGACCGTGACCTCAACCAGCTCGTGCCGCACGTCGGCCGGGACGGCGCCAGCCACGACATCCGGCAGCTCACCGGTTACAGCGCCACGCTGGTCGACCGCGTCCGGGAGACCGGGGAGCCGCTGGTCGTGACCGGGTCCGAGGAGGGGGTGGCGCTCGGCTCGCACAGCATGCAGGCGCACGGGCTCCGGAGCATCCTGATCGCGCCGCTCACGTTCGACGGGCAGCTGCGCGGCGTGGTCTACCTGGACAGCCGGGTCGCCAAGGGCGTGTTCACCGGCGACGACGTGGCGATCCTGAAAGCCATCGCCAACCACATCGCGGTGTCGCTCGAGACCGCCCGCGCGGCCCAGCTCGAGGTGGCGGTGCAGACGGCCAGCCGGCAGCGCGACGTGGCCGAGACGCTGCGCGCGGCCATGGCCGACCAGAGCTCCTCGCTCGACCCCGACGAGGTGATGCGCCGCCTGCTGAGCAGCCTGGTCCGTACGGTCGGGGGCAGCTCGGCTGTGCTGCTGACCCGCACCGAAGGCGACGGGCTGGTGGTGGCGGCCTCGCACGGCGACGGGGCGGCGGTGGGCCGGCGGTTCACGGTGCCGGCCGACCTGCTCGGCCTGACCGGGCCGCGCACCCGTACGGCGGGCAGCGGCGCGGAGTCGGTCGACGCGCTGCTGGGGGCGCCGCGCAGCTGGTGGGCGATCCCGGTGGCTGTGCGGGGGGAGTCGTTCGGCATCCTGCTGGTCGGGTCGGCCCGCCACGAGCCCATCAGCGAGGCGCAGGCCCAGATCGCGGCGGCCATCGCCGGGCAGGGCATGACCGCGTACGAGAACGCCCGGCTGTTCAGCCAGGTGCGGCGGCTGGCCACGGTCGACGGCCTGACCGGTCTCTACAACCGCAACCACTTCTTCGGCGAGGCCGAGGAGGAGCTGCGCCGGGCCCGGACGCAGCGCACCCCGGTCGCCGCGGTGATGGTCGACATCGATCACTTCAAGAAGATCAACGACACGTACGGGCATCCGGTCGGCGACGAGGTGATCCGCGTGGTGGCGGCCCGGCTGCGGCAGGCCCTCGGCCCCGGCGGCGTGCTGGGCCGTTACGGCGGCGAGGAGTTCGCCGTGGTGACGCCGCAGGACCGGGCGGCCGCGACCGAGGTGGCGGCGCGGCTGCACCGGGCGGTGACGGGTGAGCCGGTGCCGACCGCCGCGGGCCCGCTGCCGGTGACGATCAGCGTCGGGCTGGCCTGCGGCGAGGGCGCCGACCCGGATCTGCGGCACCTGCTGAGCCGGGCCGACCGGGCGCTCTACGAAGCCAAGCAGACCGGCCGCGACCGGGTCTGCGTCGCACCCTGAAGCTCCACTTGAGGGTTAGTTTCCCTGCTCACGGTCATGATTTCGACCGCTCGTGCTAAATTTCGACCGTGCGGTCCTCCTTCATCGAGCAGGCCCGGCGGCGCCAGTTCGTGCAGTGCGCGCTCGACTCACTGCACGAAACAGGCTTCGCCGGCACGTCGCTGGCCGCGGTGGCCGAGCGGGCCCAGATCTCCAAGAGCGTGGTGGTCTACCACTTCGGCTCCAAGCAGGCGCTGCTCGAGGCGGTCGTCGAGTCGGTCTACGCGAGCCAGGTCCCCGACGTCGTGGCCGCCCTCGACGCGGCCTCCGGCCCCCGCGCGCGCCTGCTCGCCTACGTGCGCATCGCGGTGCTGTTCGCCGCCGGCAACGCGCACGCCCTGACCGCCGTGGCCGAGATCTTCCGCAACCTGCGCCGCCCCGACGGCACCTTGCGTTACACCGCGGCCGACAACGAACAACTGATCACCTTCGTCGAGAACCTGCTCCGCGACGGCCAGGCCACCGGCGACTTCGGCGATTTCGACCCGCGCACGGTGGCCCTCGTCATCCGCTCCGCCCTCGATGCCCTGCCCGAGCGCTTCACCCTCGACCCGGCCCTGACCGGCCCCGACGTAGCCGCCAAACTCTGCGACGCCGTCGACCGCATGACCCGCTGAGTCAGGCCGCGGGGGTGGTGTTGACCTGGAGGATCCAGGTGACGCCGAAGCGGTCGGTGAGCATGCCGAAGCCGGGGCTGAACGGGGACGGGCCGAACTTCTCGACGATCTCGGCGCCCGCGGCAAGTTTGTCCCACAGGGCGCCTACCTCGTCGGCCGTGTCGCCGCCGACGGCTACGAAGAACCGCTCGCCGGTCAGGGTGAGGCCGTTCTCGCGGGTGGTGGGGGTCAGCGGGGCGGTGGCCACGGCGTGGCCGGGGATGTCGTAGGCCAGGATGGTGAAGCCGTTGTCGGCGGTGACCTGGCCGAAGACGACGTTCCCGGCGTCGGGCAGGTCCTCGGGCATCCCGAAGTCGCGGTAGGCGACGACCGTCAGGTGACCGCCGAACACGGACTGGTAGAACTCCAGGGCCGCCCGGGCGTCGCCGCGGAAGTTCAGGTGGGTGTTGGTGGTGATCGCCATGGTGGGGCTCCTCGTCGTTCGGGCGTCCGGGGTTCCCCGGTGCGCTGGAACGAGACTCGCAGCAGTAGGTGCCAGGGAGTGGCACCTACTGCCACCGAGACGTCGGAAAGATCAGCCGAACCAGCGCGTCAGCTGCCGGTCCAGTTCCGCCTGGTCGTCACCGGCCCAGGCCACGTGACCGTCCGGGCGCAGCAGCACCGAGGGCACGGCCGGGTCGATCAGGTGGCCGACCCGGTCCGACCAGGCGCCCGCGGTCAGGCCGCCCGTGGGGTCAAGCAACAGGCCACGACCGGCGTGCAGGCGGTCGTAGAGGGTGCCCTGAGCGAGGTCCACGTCGCGCTGGCGGCGGCCGACCGGGTCGGGCGCCGGGCCGAAGTCGTAGCGCAGGTCGATCGCGGCGAGCTTGCCGATCAGACGACGGTTGACCTCGTCGATGTCCATCAGCTCGGTGAGCAGCCGGCGGACGGCCCGCGCGCCCGGCGTGGGGGCCTGCAGCTCCATCTGGGCACGGGTGTTGTCGAGCACGTCCGCGGCGGCCGGGCGCCGTTCGGTCTCGTACGTGTCGAGCAGCCCGGCGGGCGCCCAGCCGCGGACCTCTCCGGCCAGTTTCCAGCCCAGGTTGACCGCGTCCTGCACGCCCAGGTTGAGACCTTGCCCGCCCAGCGGCGGGTGGATGTGCGCGGAGTCGCCGGCCAGCAGGACGCGCCCCACCCGGTAGCGGACGGCCAGTCTGGTGGCGTCGCCGAAACGGGACAGCCAGCGCGGCGAGCGCACGCCGAGGTCGCTCCCGGCGACCGTGCGCAGCTCCTGCCGCAGGTCGTCGAGGGTGGGCGGCCGGTCGCTGAGCCCCGCCGCGGGCACCACGACCTGGTAGGCCCCGGCGCCGGCGGGCCGGTAGTGGAAGCGTGGGTCGGCCGTGGGGGCCGGCGGCCCGTCCAGCTCGACCTCGCCCATGATCCATTGCTGGCGCGCGGGCTCGCCGGGGAAGCCGACGCCGAGCAGCTTGCGCACCGAGCTGCGTCCGCCGTCGCAGCCGACGAGGTAGCGCGTGCGCAGCACCTCACCGTCGCTCAGGGAGGCGGTCACCCCGTCGTCGTCCTGGTCGAGGCCGGTCACCGCGCAGCCGCGCCTGACCTCGGCGCCGAGAGCAAGGGCGTGTTCGGTGAGGAGCCGGACGATCACCGGCTGCGGGATGCCCAGGATGTACGGGAGTGAGGTGTCGAGGCCCGCGGGCGCGGGGGCGGGGATGGCGGCGAAGAGCCCGCCGGACGGGCGCTGCCGGCCGTGGGCGAGCAGGCGGTCCAGCAGGCCCCGCATGGCCATCAGTTCTAGGCTGCGGATGTGCAGCCCGACGATGCGGACTTCCGGCGCGGGCTCGGCTTGTTTCTCGAGGACGAGCACCCGTACGTCGTGCAGGCGCAGCTCGGCGGCCAGCATCGCGCCGGTCGGGCCGCAGCCGGCAATGATCACGTCAAACACTGGTGGTGCCTTTCGGGAGTCTGGGGCGCTCCCGGCGACACCTGCGTCAGTCGCCCGGCCGTGACGGGACGGGGAGCACCCACGGCGTACCAACGGTCATGGGTCTCACCTCCTCGGACGGGTCACAGTCAGGGCGACGCTACAAGCGGGACCCGGTTGCGTCCAGCGAATTACCGTGGCCGGGCGTCGTAGGCGGCCAGGAGCCGCTGGGCGGCCTGCGCCGGCATGAGCGAACCGTCGAGGATCCGTTCCCGGGCCTGCTCGGCGGCGGCCCGTACGGACGGGTCGGTGGTGAAGCGGCTCAGCACGGCCTCCCGGGCCATCGCCCACATCCACTCCAGCTGCTGGTGGCGGCGGCGCGCGCCCACGTCGGTCCGGGCCCGGTGCGCGGTCACCTGCGCCCACACCTCGTCCACTCCCGTGCCTTCGAGCGCGCTGCAGGTCAGCACCGGGGTCGTCCAGTCGTCAGGGGTCCGCAGGAGCCGCAGCGCACCGGAGAGCTCGCGCGCGGCCCGCTGGGCGTCGTCGCGATGCGGCCCGTCCGCCTTGTTGACGGCGATCACGTCGGCCAGTTCGAGGATGCCTTTCTTGATGCCCTGCAGCTGGTCCCCCGTACGGGCCAGGGCGAGCAGCAGGAACGTGTCGACCATGTGGGCCACCGCGGTCTCCGACTGCCCCACGCCGACGGTCTCGACGATGACCACGTCGTAGCCGGCCGCCTCGACCACGACGATCGCCTCGCGGGTCGCCTTGGCCACGCCGCCCAGCGTGCCCGCGGTGGGCGACGGCCGCACGTACGCGTCCGGGTCGGCGGCCAGGCGGGCCATGCGCGTCTTGTCGCCCAGGATGCTGCCGCGGCTGCGTGTCGACGAGGGGTCGACGGCGAGCACGGCCACCCGGTGCCCGGCCCCGGTCAGCGTGCTGCCCAGCGCGTCGATGAACGTCGACTTGCCCGCGCCGGGCACCCCGCTGATGCCGATCCGGTGCGAGTTCCCCGCGTACGGGGAGAGGGCCGTCAGCAGCTCCTGCGCCCGTTCCTGATGGTCGCGCCGGGTCGACTCGACGAGGGTGATGGCCCGCGCCACCCACGCGGGCGCCCGGTCGCGGACACCGGCCGCCATCGCGGAGAGGTCAGTCACCGCGCCGCCGGGTCAGCTCGGCCAGCAGCTCGATCGCGGCCTCCGTGAGCACCGTGCCGGGCGCGAAGATCGCGGCCGCCCCCGCCGCCCGCAGCGCGTCGTAGTCCTGCGGCGGGATCACCCCACCCGCGATGATCATGATGTCGGGGCGGCCCTGCGCGGCCAGCTCGTCGCGCAGCGCGGGCACCAGCGTCAGATGACCGGCGGCGAGCGAGTTGACGCCGACTATGTGCACGTCGGCCTCGACCGCCTGCCGGGCCACCTCGGCCGGCGTCGCGAACAGCGGGCCCACGTCGACGTCGAAGCCGAGGTCGGCGAACGCGGTGGCGATCACCTTCTGCCCGCGGTCGTGCCCGTCCTGACCCATCTTCGCGACCAGGATGCGCGGCTGGCGGCCCTCCTGCTCGGCGAACTCGGCGGCCGCGGCGCGGGCCCGCTCCACGTCCCCGCTGCGACCCGCCTCCTGCCGATACACACCCGAGATCGTACGGATCCGGGCCGTGTGCCGCCCGAACACCTTCTCCAGGGCCGTGGAGATCTCGCCCACGGTCGCCTTGGCCCGGGCCGCGTCGACGGCCAGGGCCAGCAGGTTGCCCCCGCCGGGCTCGGCCGCGGCCCGGGTCAGCGCGTCCAGCGCCGAGACGCACGCGCCTTCGTCCCGCTCGGCGCGCAGCCGGCGCAGCTTGTCGACCTGATTGGCCCGTACGGCGGCGTTGTCCACCTTGAGGACGTCGATCGGCTCGTCGGCCTGCGGGCGGTACTTGTTCACGCCGATCACCGGCTGGCGGCCCGAGTCGATGCGGGCCTGCGTGCGGGCGGCCGCCTCCTCGATGCGCATCTTGGGGATGCCCTCGTCGATCGCCTTGGCCATGCCCCCGGCCGCTTCGACCTCGGTGATGTGCTCCCACGCGCGGGCGGCCAGATCGTGGGTGAGCCGTTCGACGTAGGCGCTGCCGCCCCACGGGTCGATGGCGCGGGTGGTGCCGGACTCCTGCTGGATCAGCAACTGGGTGTTGCGGGCGATCCGGGCCGAGAAGTCGGTGGGCAGCGCCAGCGCCTCGTCCAGCGCGTTGGTGTGCAGCGACTGCGTGTGCCCCTGCGTGGCGGCCATCGCCTCCACACAAGTCCGCATGACGTTGTTGAAGACGTCCTGCGCGGTCAGCGACCAGCCCGATGTCTGGCAGTGCGCGCGCAGGCTGAGCGAGCGCGGGTCCTTCGGCTCGAACTCGCGCACCAGCTTGGCCCAGAGCAGCCGCCCGGCCCGCAGCTTGGCCACCTCCATGAAGAAGTTCATCCCGACGGCCCAGAAGAACGACAGCCGCGGCGCGAACGCGTCGATGCCGAGCCCGGCCGCCCGTCCGGCCCGCAGGTACTCGACGCCGTCGGCCAGCGTGTACGCCAGCTCCAGGTCGGCCGTGGCCCCGGCCTCCTGGATGTGGTAGCCGGAGATGCTGATCGAGTTGAAGCGGGGCATCCGCTGCGAGGTGAACGAGAAGATGTCGGAGATGATCCGCATCGACGGCGCGGGCGGATAGATGTAGGTGTTGCGGACCATGAACTCCTTGAGGATGTCGTTCTGAATCGTGCCGGACAGCTGCTCCGGCGTGACCCCCTGCTCCTCGGCCGCGATGATGTAGAGCGCCAGCACCGGCAGCACGGCGCCGTTCATGGTCATCGACACGCTCATCCGGTCGAGCGGGATGCCGGAGAAGAGCTGCCGCATGTCGTAGATGGAGTCGATGGCCACCCCGGCCATGCCGACGTCACCGGTCACCCGCGGGTGGTCGGAGTCGTAGCCGCGATGGGTGGGCAGGTCGAACGCGACCGACAGCCCCTTCTGCCCGGCGGCCAGGTTGCGGCGGTAGAAGGCGTTGGACTCCTCGGCCGTGGAGAACCCCGCGTACTGCCGGATGGTCCACGGCTGGTTGACGTACATGGTCGGGTAGGGCCCGCGCAGGTAAGGCGCGATGCCGGGGTAGGTGCCGAGGAAGTCGAGCCCGTCGAGGTCGGCCGCGGTGTAGAGCGACGGCACGGCGATGCCCTCGGGTGTGTGCCAGACCGGGCCGCCGTCTTCCCGTACGGGCTCCGGGCCCCGCGCCGCCGGCGCCGTCAGCCGGGCCGTCGAGAAATCGGGAATCACTGCGCCACCCCCAGGTCGTCCAGCGTCTTCGTCAGCGCGGCCACGGCGTCCACGCCCACGTGCACGTACGCGTCGACGCCCGGGTAGCCGCCCCGGCCCGCGAGCAGCACCCGGGTCGCCCCGCCGGCCCGGGCCCGCGCCGCCTCGGCCTCGGCGTGCGCGGCGTACTCCTTGTCGGGCCCGCACAGCACCACCACCGGCGAGGTGTCCTCGGTGGTGACCGCGATGCCCCCGGCGGCGAACAGGTTGGTCGTGAACGTGAGCCGGGGCCCGTGCGCGGCGGCCGAGCCGAGCAGGACCAGACGTACGGCGGGCCGGGCCCCGGTGGCGGCCAGGTGGGCGTCGCTGCGGTCGCGGAGCCGCTCGTACGCCTCGGCGTAGCGCCGCCGCGGCAGTCCCCCGCCCGGTGGGCCGGCCGCGGGCCGCCGCTCGGGCAGCTGCTCGGCCAGGTCCGGGAACTCGGACACCCCGGTGATCGGGTCGCGGCGGTGGGCCAGGTTGGTCTCGCGGGCCGCCCAGACCTCGGCCAGCCGGTCGGCGATCAGCCCGCTGCCCAGCGCGGCGGCCGGCCCGCCCTCGCGCTCGATGCGGGTGAACCACTCCCACCCCGCCCCGGCCAGCTGTTCGGTGTACTGCTCGACGTAGTAGGAGCCACCGGCCGGGTCGAGCACCCGGGCCACGTGCGCCTCCTCCAGCAGGATCGTCTGCGTGTTGCGGGCCAGCCGCCGGGCCAGGGCGTCGGGCCGGCCGAGCTGGTGGTCGAACGGCAGCACGGTCACCGCCCGGGCCCCGCCCACCCCGGCCGCGAACGCGGCGATCGTCGTGCGCAGCAGGTTGACCCACGGGTCGCGGGCGGTCAGCATCGCGGCCGACGTGACCGCGTGCTGCCGCTGGCCCCCGGCCTCGGGCGCGCCGGACAGCTCGGCGATCCTCGCCCAGATCCGGCGGGCCGCGCGCAGCTTGGCGATCGTGGCGAACTGGTCGGCCGTGGCCGCGTACCGGAACTCGATCTGGCCCAGGGCGGCCGGCACGCTCAGCCCGGCGCCGGTCAGCGCGCGCAGATAGGCCACCCCGGTCGCCGCGGCCGCGCCCAGTTCCTCCACCTCGGAGCCGCCCGCATCGTGGTAGACGGTGGCGTCCACGGTGACGGCCCGCAACCCCGGCGCCTCGGCGGCGCAGCGCACGGCCAGCGCGGCCGCCTCGCCCGGGTCGCCCGGCACGCCCGTGCGGGCCTGCCCGCCGAGCGGGTCGGCGCCCAGGTTGCCGGTGACCCGGCCCGGGTCGACGCCGCGGGCGGCCAGCAGGTCGAACCAGGCCCCGGCGGCCCGGCCGATGGCGTCGCCCGCGTCGAGCACCACGGCGGCCAGGTCGAGATGGACGCCGTCCAGGGCCTCGGGCAACGCGTCCAGCGGCAGCGCGCCGTCGCCGAGCACCAGCCACAGCGAGGTCGCGCCGTTCTCGAGGTCGGTCAGCACGGCCTCGCGGGTCTCCTTGGGCACCGGGTCGGCGTAGCGCTGCCGCACGTCCCACCCGCCGGTCGCGCTGCCGGCGGGGTCCGTGCCCCGCACGAAGGGCGGCCGGCCCGGCAGCCCGGACTCGGGGCCCGCCGTGTGCAGCGCCGCGATCGTCGGACCGCCGTACGTCGTCGTGGCCAGCAACGCCTCGACCTCGCCGGGTGACGTCTCCTCGGTGGCGGCCCCGGATCTGCGCAGCGCGGCCAGGGCCAGGCGGCGCCACTGCTCGGCGCTCGCGGCGGGAAAGTCCGCCCCCAGCGACAGGTTCTCGGCCATGCCCCGCCCTCCGTCGTCCCGAATCACATTTAGCGGGTAAGGGTGGGCCGCTGCCAACCCCTACTTCGACGTTACGGCACCCCGGACTTCGTCCGCGCGGGCGGGCTCGGCGCGGATCGGCACCGGCGTCCACCAGGTCAGGCAGCGCCACAGCCACTCCAGGGGACCGTAGCGGAACCAGCGCAGCCACAGCACGCTGAGCAGGGCCTGGACGACGCCGATGACCGCGCCGGTGGCGACGATCGGGGCGAAACCGGAGGCATGCCCGAGGTCGAGCAACGCGTCGGCCGCCAGGATGAGCACGGACGCCAGGACGTAGTTGGTCAGCGCCATGCGGCCCATCGGCGCCAGCACCGCGTCCAGCGGGCGGCGCAACGGCGTACGCATGAGCAGCAAGAAGGAGACCGTGAACAGGAACGCGCAGACGGTGCCGGCGGGAAGGATCCGGTAGTTGGCGGCGGGCCCGACCCCGGCCCGCCACTGCAGCCACAGCATCGCCGCGGCCGGCGGCACGGTCACGGCGAACGCGATCCCGAGTTGCCGGCCCCGCCGGTCCAGGGTGTCCGGGATGCCGTACTGCGCGACGGCCATGCCCAGCAGGAACAGGCCCGGGATGATGAACAGCCCGTTGAACGTCAGGCTCGCGGCCAGGGTGAGCACAACGCCCAGGCCCAGCACCCAGCGGCGGGACAGGTAGGACGCGGGCAGCAGCACCACGATGCCGAACGCGGCGTAGAACTTGAGCACCTCCCCCGGCTGCAGCAGCGTGTGCAGAGCGGAGAAGACGCCCAGCCACAGCAGGCGCCGCAGCAGCACGAGCCGGGGCTTGTCCGTGCGGTTGCCCGCCGTACGCAGGAAAAGGGCGAAGCTGACCCCGAAGAGCAGCGAGAAGATCGGGAACGGCCGCTGGAGGAAAAGCGCCTCCCACACGTACGCCCCGGGGTGGTCGGACGCGGGGCCCTCGGGACGCGGGAAGCCGGTCATCTGGACGATGTTGAACTCGACGATGCCCGCCAGCGCGAGTCCGCGCAGGGCGTCCAGCTCATGGATGCGGCGTGCCATGCGTTCCAGGCTTTCCCACCCTCATCGACCGCCGGTAGCGCCACGAGTCGCGACCGGCACCTACTTTCGTATGCTCGGACCATGGGCCGCCGCCGGGTTCTCGACACCACGGTCGACGTCGTGCTGATGCTCGTGGCCGCGGTCATGGGCACCGTCCTGGAGCTGCCGCACCTGCCTTCCGTGGCCGTGCAGATCCTCGGCGCGGCCACCTTGCTGCTCCGGCGGCGCCACCCGTACGGGGTGGCCTTCGTGCTCGCCGCGCTCAACGTCTTCGTGCCGGTGTGGGCGACCGTGCTGGCCCCGTACGCGGTGACGGCCTTCGGCCGCCGGCGCACGTGGGCCGTGGTGGCCTTGCTGGCCGTGACGTTCCTGATCGGAGCGCGCGCGTGGCGGATCGAGGACCCCTTCACCGCGCCCGTGGTGATCCTGTGCTCGGCGCTGCTCGGCCTCTACGCCCGGGCCCGCGCCCGGCTGGCCGGCCAGGAGACCCTGCGCGCGACCGAACAGGCCCGCGCCGACGAACGGGTGCGGCTGGCCGGCGAGATGCACGACGTGGTGACCCACCGCATCAACCTGATGGTGCTGCAGGCCGGGGCGCTGCGCACCACCACCGCCGACGAGACCACCCGGCGGGCCGCCGACGAGCTGCGCGAGGCCGGGGTGCAGGCCCTGGCCGAGCTGCGCGACCTGGTCGGGGTGCTGCGCGACGGTCACGACCCGATCCGGCGGGCCGACGACCCGGGCGAACTCGGCGGGGACGTGGCCGCCCTGGTCGAACAGTCGCGGGCGGTCGGGTTGCCGGTGCGGCTGACCGCGGGCGGGGACGAGGGACGGCCGTCGCCCGCGGTGCGGCGGACCATCGTCCGGGTCGTGCAGGAGGCGTTGACGAATGTCCACAAGCACGCGCCGGGAGCCGCGACGGCGGTCACGGTGGGTTATCAGGCGGAGGGCATCGACGTGGAAGTGGTGAACCAGCGCCCGACCGGCCGGCCCCGCGAGCTGCCCGCGGGCGGAAGCGGGCTGACCGGGCTGCGGTACCGGGTCGAGATGGTCGGCGGGTCGTTCGACGCCGGGCCGACGGCCGACGGCGGGTTCCGGGTCAGCGCACGGCTGCCCGACTACGTGCCGTCATGATCCGGGTGTTGCTCGTGGACGACGAGCGGATGGTCTGCGCGCACCTGCGCACGATCCTGTCGGCCGGCCCCGGGATCGAGGTGGCCGGGGAGGCGTACGACGGGGCCGAGGCGGTCGAGGCCGTGGTGCGGTTACGGCCCGACCTGGTGCTGATGGACCTGCGGATGCCCGGCGTGGACGGGCTGACGGCGCTGGACCGGATCGCGACCCTGCCGGCGGCGCCCCGCGTCGTCGTGCTGACCACTTTCGACCACGACGACTACGTGCTGCGGGCGTTGCGGGCCGGGGCGGCCGGGTTCCTGGTCAAGTCCACGGCCCCCGACGACCTGGTTTCGCTCGTACGGGCGGCGGCCGGCGGGGCCACCGTGCTGTCCCCGGTGGCCACGCAGCGCCTGATCGGGGCGGCCGGTCCCCGGCAGCGCGGGCGCGACCTCGTGCGCGGCCTGACCGAACGGGAGACCGAGGTGCTGGCCGGGCTGGCCAACGGCGACTCCAACCTGCGCATCGCCCGGCGGCTCAACCTGTCCGAGGCGACCGTCAAGGGGTACGTGTCGCGCCTGCTGGTCAAGCTGGGATGCGACAACCGTACCCAGGCCGGGTTGCTGGCCCAGCAGGCCGGGCTCACGGCTGAGTGAACGCGGCCCGCGGGCCGGGCTGTACCGTGCCGGGGATGCGACGGGTCTGCTCAGGGAGGCTGGTGAACAGGCGCCGGCCCCGCCACACCGGGTTCCGCGGCGTGCGGGCGGGGCGCATCAGGGGCGTCCGACCGCCGCGGTGATCGCCTCGGGCACGGTGGCGAACGTGCGGAACTCCCTGGTCCAGCGCCGGGCGTCCGGGGCCGTGGCCAGCAGCAGGTCACCGCGCCGGCGGCGGGCGGCGGCGCGGGCCCGGCGGAGCACGCCCAGACCGGCCGGGCCGACCGCGCGGGCCGCGGTGAGGTCGACGATGACGTACGGGTGCAGCGCCACGGCGTTGTCCAGGGTGCGGCGCAGGTCGGGGACGGCGGGCAGGTCGATGTCGCCGGTCACGCGCACCACGGCCGCGGGCGAGGTGATCGCGATCGACATCTCGGTGGGCGGCTCCCGGGGCGGGTTGTCGCCCGGACCGCACCGCGGGCAGCGATGCCGGCCCCGGGCGTACGGGGAACCGGTCCAGCCCGACCCGGTCACCGCGCTGCGGACAGCGCCGCCGAGTTCGCCGCCGTGGCCGACCACCTCCGTGGTCGCGCAGTCGTCGCAGGTCAGCCGGACTCCGGCCGCGTGCATGCCAGCGGTCATGTCGTGCCCCCATCCGTCGGTCTCGAGCGTGGCCGGTGGATGTCGCGGAGGGCCCGCCGCCGTATGACGGTCCGATGACTTTAGGATGCGGGCCGAGCGACAGGGCTCGATGAGACGGGGAGACGGGAATGTCGTACGAGGAGAAGGTCCGGCCGCGGGTGGTGGAGGCCGGCGCCGCGCTGGTCGCGCTGATCGGAGTGATCACGATCGCGCGGGTCGCCTACGGGGTGGTGGACAACCTGGCCCAGGACGACTGGGAGGCGGGCGCGCGGGGTGTCTTCCTGGTGCTCAACGGGATCTCGCTGGTGTTCGCGGCCTTCTTCCTGGTGCTGGCCGATCAGGTGCGCCGCGGGCGGATGTGGGCCTGGATCGCCGGCCTGATCATGCTGCCGTTCGCGTTCCTGTTCGGCGCGCTGATGCTGGTCATCACCGCGACCGGCGGCGGCCTCCCGTGGTTCGGGGCGAGCCTCGTGGTGGCCGGCGTCGCCGCGTTCGTCACGCTGCTCGTGCCACGGGCCGCCCGCGACTTCTTCAACCGGCCCGCCGTGCCCCGGTGGACACCGTCGCCCTAGACGGAGAGCAGCCGCCCGAAGCCGGCCGACAGCAACGCCCCCGCATGACCGACCGCCTCGAACTGACGCTCGCCGCCCTCGGCCAGCGTCAGCGAGACGATCACCTTCGGGGGCTCGGTGCGGCTGCGCGCGCCGACCACCGACGAGGCCGCGATGGTCTCGGCGTCGGCCCCGCGGTCGCACCGGGTCAGCACGAACCAGCTGACCACACCGGCCAGGGCGGCCACGACCGCCACCCCGGCGGCGATCCACAGCCCGAGCTCGAGGCCGGGAATCCCGCGGTCGCCGGCGTTGACCGCGACCAGGGCCAGCCCGGCCGCGAGGATCAGCCCGCCCGCGCCGGCCCGCACGGCGCGCTGCCGGGGCTGCGACACCTGAACCACCTGCACCCGGTCGGCCTCGAACAGCAGCGTCACCGGCTGCCCGGCGGCGGTCGTCACGTGCGAGATCTTCACCCCGCGAGCCTAGTCACCGCACGGGGACCGTCGTCGTCACGGTGGCCTGGTCGATCTCGGACACCCGCAGCGTCATGGACAGCTGCCAGTCCCCGGCGATCGGGAACGTGACCGCGCCCAGGCCCTGGTTGTCGACCACGGTGGCCACCGGCGCGTCGATCGCTTCGACGCCCTGCGCCGGCAACGACACCGACACCTTCCACTCGAGCACCTTGAGCGGCTTGCCCTCCGGGGTGTACGCGAACGCGTGCAGCGTGTTGTATTCACCCACCGTGGCCGGGAAGATCTCGAACTGCACCGCGTACAGCCGGCTGTTGAGGGTCTCCACGAAGCCGCGCGACCTCTGGGCGGCCACGGCCTCCACGTCCACCGTACGGCCGGTGGTCGTCTGCACGAGCACCGCGCTGGCCGCCAGCACGAGCACGGTAATCGCCAGTTCGAGGCCGACGGCACGCCGCAGCCGGGCCGGGGTGGCCGCGGCGATCCCCCGCTGCACGAGCCGCCGGGACACGAACGCGACGGCCAGCACGACCGCCAGCAGCCCGGTCTTGAGCAGGATGAGCCGGCCGTACGTGGAGGAGAACAGCGCGTCCAGCGTGCCCAGCTGGATCAGGGCCTGGATCGCGCCCGCCGCGACCAGCCAGTACACGGCGAAGGCAGCCCACCGCGACCAGGCCGGCAGGATCAGCCGCAGCTCCCGGGTCTCGGCCCGGCGCAGCAGGAAGACGGCCAGCGCGACGAGCCCGCCCAGCCACACGCTCATGGCGGCCAGGTGCGCCGTGTCGGCCACGATCAGCAGCCACGCCTGCGGGCCGGCCGCCGGGTGCCCGGTCAGCGGCCACGTCACGAGGATGCCTGCGGTGAGCGCGGCCAGCAGCAGCGCCGGCCGCCCCCCGGCGGCGCGCCGCAACCGGCCCACCAGCGCGGCGGCGATCGCCAGCAGGGCCAGCCGGGCGCTCAGCGTGAGGCCGAAGTCGCTGCTCAGCACCTGCCGCAACTCGGCCGGGGCGACGTCGAACAGGCCCGCCCCGGAGCTGGCCGGCGCCTGCAGCCACAGCCCGGCCAGGGTGGCCGCGGCGATCAGGGCCAGGCCGCCGCGGGCCAGGCGCACCGGCCCGGCGCGGGACAGCCGGCGCGGCCACCACAGCGCGAGCACCAGGACCGGGCCCAGGGCCAGGGACAGGCCCGCGTAACCGAGCCACTTGGTGACGGCCGTCGCCGTCTGCACCGACTGGGCCACCTCCTCGACGGGCGCGGTCGGCGCGTTCTCGGAGGGGGCGCCGACCGAGAACGTGTACGCCCCCGAGACGGGATGGCTGTCGGCCGAGATGATGCGGTAGCTGACCAGATACGTGCCCAGGGGACGCTCGGCCGGGCGGACCTTGATCACCAGGCCCTCGGCCGTGATCTCGGGGTCGCCCTCGCTGATCCGTTTGCCGTCGGGCCCGATCACCTGCGAACGGCCCGGCACGACCTGCACGTTCTCGCTGAACCGGAGGACCACCCGCTCGGGCGCCGCCGGGACCACGGAACCCTGCTGCGGACTGGCCGCGCTGAGCACGGCGTGCGCAAACGCCGGTTGCGCCGGCCACCAGCCGGCCAGGGCCAGCAAGCAGACCGCCAGCAGAGCGGACTTCCGCACCAGGGGGACCTCCCAAACGTCCGGCGCACTATAGCCAGGACGCGGCTCCGGTCTCCCACGCCCTCCTAGCGCATACGGACCGCTGAGCCAGGAGGATCAATGATCAACACCCTCGGTTTCAGAGCGTGACCGTGATGCCCGCCGACTCGCTGGTCTCGCGCAGCTCCAGATACCTGATCTCGGGCATCGCGTAGAACAGGTTGTCGGTCACCTCGGAGCGCGGTCCCAGGTCCTCGAACAGGTGGGTGCCCCGGCGCACCGAGGCCACGGCGTCGGCCAGATGCACGGCCCCGTCCGGGTCGAACGCGCGGGCGAAGGCGATCCCCGGCTTGCGGGGCTCGTCCGACAGGTTCTTGATCGTGATCCGCACGGTGCAGGTCGTCGTGCAGTCGACCGCGTTCACCGTGTACTGGAAGATGCCCTCCCGGGTCACCGGCCGGCCGGCCACACCCGTGTCCGCCTTCGCCGGCCCGTCCCCGCCCCGCCCGTACGCCAGCGACCCCCCGGCCCCGGCCACAGCCACCACCACGACGGCGATCCACGGCCAGTGCCGGGTCCTCGGAGCACGCATGCCGCCTACAGTCGGCACCGCGGCCGCCCACTGAAGGATCAGGTGGCGGCGGGGCCGGATCTCAGTGGGGATGCTCGTGGCGGTGGGCGCGCAGCACGTCCAGGCCGAAGTCGTTGGACGGGTCGCGCCAGACGGAGTGGGCGTGGTTGGCGCCGCGCTGGGTGTTGTCCCACTCGATCAGCAGGCGCGGGCCCTGCACCCGGTAGTAGTGGGGCGCGCCCGGTTCGACCGAGCCCGCCCACGCGAAATGCACGGCGTCCAGCGCCGGCCCCTCGTACGCGGGCAGGGGTGAGACCGCCTCGGGAACCCTGTCGAAATACGTCGCCAGCAGCGCCCGCAGCACGTCCCGCCGGCCCGGCGACAGGTCGGAACCCGCCACCCCTTTCGCCCGTACGGTGTATTCGAGCGCACGGTGATCGTCGTCGCCCAGGCCGGCCGCGGCGTCGATCCGGTCGCTGGCCGCCTGCAACTTGTCCTGCTCGTGCGGGTCGGCGAACCGGTCGCCCCGCCACACCCCGGCCAGCGGGATCACCCGATCGCCGGCACCGATCACGCTGCGGTTGCCGGTCACCAGGTCGCTGGGCGCCCGGGCGGACAGGATCGCGCGGCGCCGCTGCTCGTCCGTCAGCGCCAGGACCAGCTCGCGGGCCAGGTCCTCGACACGGGCCAGGGGCCGGTTGACCGCCCCGCCCAGCAGTTCGGACGAGGCCGGGTCGGCACCCATGAAGCACGGCGTGGTCGCGACCACCGCACCGTCCACGACCAGATAGTTGAGTGACACGTGATGCCCGCCGAAACGCCATCCCCACGTGCCCCGCCCGGGTTCGCCGAAGACGCGCAGGTAGTACAGCCCCGGGTCGCGGCCCCGCTCCCGGTCGAACCTGGTCCCGAAGCCCTCGGTGTGATCGAGCACGTTCTCCAGCCCGATGGTCGTGGCCACGGTGACGTAACCCGCCCGCGACAGCCCGGTCGCCACCAGGCGCATGGCCGCCTGCTGCTGGGCCGGCCGCTGCTGATGAAACGTCAGGCCGCCGTGGTCGGTCGGCGTGTAGAACCAGCGCCGTCGCTCGTCGTCGCTCGCATCGTCCGCCGGCATCGCCCCGGCCGCGATCCCCCGCTGCTCCGCGCTGAGCAGGCCGAGCCAGGCCCGCGCCGCCTCGTTCATGTGAGCAGCAAGGTCCCGGCGCGCCGACATGCCCCTCAATGTAGTCGGCGGCCGGTCGTAGAGTGGGCGGCGTGCCAGTGCTCGAGGCCGCCGCGCGGTTCGGTCCCTATTTCGTGTGGCAGCCCCGCGACGACGAGCCCGGCTGGCGACCGCTGACCGACCTGCTCGATCCGGCCGTCGCGGCCGAACGCGTCGCGGCCGGGCAGCGGGTGCTCAGGCGCATGTCGGGGCTGGGGCCCGACCAGCTCGGCGAGCGTGTGGTCGCGTCCACGATCTTCCTGGGGCTGGCCTCGCGGCTGGTGTCGCCGCTGCTGGCCACGGCCGCGCTGACCGGGGTCGTGCCGGCGGCCGACCCGGCCCGGCTGTGGTGGCGGCCCGTCGAGGGTGGGCCCCTCCCCCTCTCGTACCGGGAAATGGGGGTCACGGACGAGTCTTTGCACCGGGTCGCGATCGGGAGACTGGTCGCGCCGTTGCTCGAGGTCTTCCAGCGGCATTTCGTGCTGTCGCCGCAGGTGCTGTGGGGCAACGTGGCGTCGGCGCTGGGCGGGGCGGCCGGGATGATCGCCGACGCGGGTGACCCGGTGGCCGCGGAACGCAGCGCCGCCCTCGTGGCCGAGTTGCTCGCCGTGCCGCCCCTGCTCGGCACGGCCACGCTGCACCGGCCCGATCAGCGGCACGCGCGCTGGTTCCTGGAGCGCCACAACTGCTGCTTGTACTACCGGATCCCCGGCGGCGGCACCTGCGGCGACTGCGTGCTGACGCCCGACGACCAGCGGCGGCGGCAGTGGCGGGCGGTCCTGAACCGCCGGTCCGGGGCAGAATCGACTGGTGACTGACTTCGATCCGCGGGCGCTGCTCGCCGAAAGCCGCCTCGGGGTGCTGGCCACGCTCAAGTCGAGCGGCCTGCCCCAGCTGTCCCCCGTCACTCCGTTCTACGACCGCGACGCGGAACGCATCTATGTGTCGGTCACCGACGGCCGGGCCAAGACGGCCAACGTACGCCGTGACCCACGCGCCGCCCTCGAGGTGACCAGCGCCGACGGCCGTTCCTGGGCCACCGCCGAGGGCACCGTCGAGCTGATCGGGCCGGGCACCGACCCGCACGGCCCCGAGGTCGAGGCCCTGGTCGACTACTACCGCCGCGCCGCCGGCGAACACCCCGACTGGGACGAGTACCGCCGGGTGATGGTGTCCGACCGCCGCGTGCTGCTGGTGCTCGTCGTCGGGCACGTCTACGGCCGGCGCATCGGCTGACATCCGTCACGGCCGAAACCGGTCGTTCGGCCCCCCGGCAGGTGACGCGGGAGCGGTCCACTGTAGGCATGACTCGCCGGATCGCTCCCGCCCTCGGGCTGTTCTTCCTGGCCCCCCTCGTGGCCGAGTTCCTGCTCGGCAATCTGCCCATCACCCTTCTGCCCGCGGTGATCGCGCTGGCCCCGATGTACGGCGGGGGCGCGCTGCTCATCCGCGAACTCGTGCGCCGCCGCGGCCTGGGCTGGCCCAGCATCCTCGTGCTCGGGGTGGCGTACGGGGTCCTGGAAGAGGGGTTGACCACGCAGTCGCTGTTCAACCCCGGCTATGCCGACCAGCATCTGCTGACCGAGGGGTTCGTACCCGCGCTGGGCATCTCGGTCCCGTGGACCCTGTACGTGATCGGGCTGCACGTCTTCTGGAGCGTCGGCGCGCCGATCCTGATGACGGAGGCGATCGCCCGCGACCGGCGCACGACTCCCTGGCTGGGCCGCACCGGGCTGATCGTGACCGGGGTGCTGTTCGCAGCGGGCATCGCGACCACGACCGCGATCACCATGGCGATGTGGCCCTACACCGCCACGCCCGGCCAGTTCGCCGGCACCGGTGTCGTCCTGGCCCTGCTCGTCGCGGGCGGCCTGCTGCCGCTGCGGTTCCGGGGCCGCGACGGCAGACCACCCCGGGCCCGTACGGTCCTGGCCACCACGCTTCTCGCGGGCGCGTTCTTCCAGGGCCTCACCCTGGCCGAGCTGCCGACATGGCTGACGATCACCGTGTGGGTCGCCGACGTGACCGTCTACCTGACCCTGATCGCCCGCTGGTCGGCGCGCACCGGCTGGGCCGACCGGCACCGGCTCGCCGTCGGCGCAGGCGCGCTGCTCACGTACGCCTGGCACTCGTTCGTGGAGACCCCGACCGGCGCCGCCGAGGCGTGGATCGACCTGATCGGCAACGCCGTCTTCGCCGCGGGCGCGGCCGGGCTGATCTGGTTCGCGGCGCGCCGGTTGCGGGCGGGCGAGATCTCCGCCATGCCGGACCGTCGATCAATGGCCGAGGCGCCCCGCCGCGCAGTACGGTGACGGCGTGGCTTTCAAAACCGAGCTGACCAGCTCCGACCTGAGTGAGATCCGGCAGTCCGCCCTGGGTGCGGCCGACCCGCTCGGCATCGCCGCCGACCTGGCCGACGCCGCCGAGGCGGGCCGTCTGGCGGACAAGGACGACGCGGGTTACGCCCTCGCGCTCGCCGCCGAGATCGCGGAGAGCCGCGCGAAACTCGACGCCGCGCTGCGCTACGTCGAGCGCGCCGTCGAGGCGTACGGGGAAAGGGACGACAGCCAGGCCGGCGCCGCCCGCGCCCTGCACGCGCGCATCCTGTTCCGGCTGGGCCGCTCCGACGAGGCGCTGGCCCGGCTGGAGCCGCTGCGCCCACTGCTCACCCGCTATCCCGACGCGGCCGCCTTCGTCACCGCCGCCCTGGGCGCGGGCCAGGAACACCGGCTGGCCGAGAAGTGGCTGACCGAGGCCGTGCAGGAGGGCCTGGGCGCCTCCGGCAGCACGACCGAGCCGTCGTCGGCCGAGGACGCCGGGGTGCTGTTCTTCCTGCTGCAGCAGCGGCACCGGCTGCGCCACGCGCTGGGCCTGCAGCACGACACGCACGACAACCTGGCCGAGCGGCTCGAGACCCGGCTGGCCAACGCGGGCGCCACCGCCGGCCCGGCGGTCGACCTGCTGTTCTTCCGGCAGGCCGAGTTCGGCAAGCTGCTCGAGCAGTTCCCGGCATTGTCGTCCGTGTTCGGCGCCGACTGGGACGAGCACCGCGCGATCCTCGAGCGCGAGCTGGTGCGCCTGACCGGCACCGGCCGCACGGGCCTGACCGTGCTGCCCGGCACGGTCGTCGGCCTGACCGGTTTTGCCGGTGCCGACGGTGACGTGGCCGACGCCCGGGTCCGCTCCGGCTACGCCCAGCAGCTGGCCGGCCGCGAGGGGCAGATCACCTGGCCGCCGGAGCGCAACGGGGCCTGCTGGTGCGGTTCGGGCACCAAATACAAGAAGTGCTGCCTGCCCCGCTCCCGCTGACGACTAAACTCCTGGGGTGACCGATCCTGATGAGGATCCGCTGGTTCCTTATCAGGACTCGGATGCCGAACCCGGAACCCGGCGCGGCGACTGGCGATGGCTGATCATCACGGTCGTCGTGCTGCTGGTTCTGTGCGGCGGGGCGGCCGTCGCCCTCAACTCGTGGCTGAGCGACAACGCGGGAAAGGTCCGCGACTCGGTGGCCACGCATCTGCGATGAGCCCGGAAAGTGTCACACCCCCGGTGTTGCATGGGTGGCATGACCATTGCCGTGACCACACCCACCGGACATGTCGGCTCCCACGTCGTCCGCCTGCTCGTCCAGGCCGGCGTGCGGCCGCGCGTGCTGGTGCGCGACCCTGACAAACTCCCGCCCGGCCTGCGCCCGCTGGTCGACGTGGCCCGGGGCGACCTGCTCGACGCCGCGTTCGTGACCGAGGCCCTGACGGGCGCCGAGGCACTGTTCTGGGCCAGCCCCGAGGTGTTCACCGCGCCCGACCCGCTGGCCGACATGGTCACCATGGGCGCACACGCCGCAGCCGCCGTCCGGGCCGCCGGAGTCGGCCGGGTGCTGCAGATCAGCAGCGTCGGCGCCGAACGCCGGCACGGCGCGGGCCTGATCGACGGCCTGGCCCGCAACGAGGAACAGCTGCGCGCCACCGGCGCCGACGTGCTCACCCTGCGCTGCGGCTACTTCTTCACCAACCTGCTCGGCATGCTGGACGCGATGAAGGCCGGGGTGCTGACCACCACGATGCCGCTCGACCAGCCGCTGTCCTGGGTCGACCCGCGCGACGTCGGCGAGGTGGCCGCGGCCCGCCTGCTGGCCGGCTGGTCCGGCAGCGCGGTCGGGGCGGTGCACGGCCCGGCCGACCTGTCGTGGGCCGAGGCCGCCTCGATCCTGTCCACGGCGACCGGCCGCACCCTGCAGGCCCAGCAGATCACCGACGACGACCTGCGCTCGGCCCTGCTCGGCGCGGGCCTGAGCGAGCCCGCCGCGTCCGGCGTCGTCGGCATGACAGCGGGCACCCGCGACGACTTCGAGCCCGACCAGAAGCGCGACTTCGTCAGCACGACCCCGTCCACGCTGGAGTCCTGGGCCTGCACCACGCTGCGCCCGCTGCTGCAGTGAGGAGCCGGCCCCGGGCCAGGTCCCCATCTGCCGTTCCGGCACCGGGTGCCGGCCGGCAACTGCTGCGCGGCAACAACGCGTCCGGCTCGTCCAGCATCGCCCGCGCCAGCTCCCCACCACTGACCGCCATCAACGCGGCCCGTCCGGCAGATGCGCGATGTCGAGCCGCTGCCGGGTCTCCGCCAGCCGCCACTGGACCGTCGGCCCGGCCCGGTCCGGGAGCCCGAGCCCAGCCCAGCAGCCCGAGCCCGAGCCCAGTAGCCCGAGCCCACCCCGGCCCGGCAGTCCGAAGCCAGCCCAGCCCGGCAAGCCTGAGCCCAGCCCAGCCCAGCCCGGTCTGGCCCGGCCCGGCCCAGCAAGCCCAGCCCAGCCCAGCCCAGCCCAGCCCAGGCCAGCCCAGCCCAGGCCCAGGCCAGCCCAGCCCAGGCCCAGCCCAGCCCGGTCCGGCCCAGCCAGCCCAGCCCAGCCCAGCCCAGGCCCAGGCCAGCCCAGCCCAGGCCCAGGCCAGCCCAGCCCAGGCCCAGCCCAGCCCGGTCCGGCCCAGCCAGCCCAGCCCAGCAAGCCTGAGCCCAGCCCAGCCCAGCCCAGCCCAGCCAGGCAGCCCGAGCCCAGCCCGGCCAGGCCCGGGCCAGCGTCGCGTCGGCCACGCGCCCCGTCCCGCTGTCCCCGCCGGCCCACCCGCTGTCCCCGCAGGCCCACCCGCTGACCCCGGGGGCCGATCCGCTGAGGGCTGGGCTGCCGCATACGCGAGCCGCCATGGCTCCGAACCGACCCCGAACCGTCTCGGCGCCCGCCGATCTTGCGAGCGGACACCTCCTCACCCGGATCGGCCTGATCAGCCCGGTCGAGCACGAGCGGCGTGCCTGGTCGGCAGGCATGCCGCCGCCGGGCTCGTGCCGGACCCGATCGCCGTGCTGACGGTCAGACCGCCGTGTGCGTGATGCGCAGGTAGTAGCCGTCGGGGTCGAAGAGCCTGAAGTCGCGCAGCCCCCACGGCTGCTCACGCAGCGGCTCGATGCGCAGCTGCCGCGCCCGGCAGCGGTCGTGCAGAGCGGCCACCTCGTCCGGGCCGCCCAGTTCGAGCACGATCTCGACACCCGCGCCGCGGTGGTGGTCGAGTGCCGCACTCCCGCCGGCGTCCGGTGCGCACCAAGCCGGTCCGGGCCCCGCCTCGTCCCGCGCGGACAACCCGCCGACCCGGCCCAGCCCCAGCGTGACCTCCCCGCGGCTCAGGCTCGCATAGAACTCCTCGCGCCGGATCAGCTCGAAGCCCAGCACGCCGGTGTAGAACGCCGCGCTGGTGTCGAGGTCTTGCACGAAGAGCTCCATCCGAAGTCGCATGCCTCGATCATGCCGCGGCCGGCCGGCCCCGCACCGTGGGCGTCGCGCTCCGGTCGGCGTGGCGGCGCCCTGGGCAGCCGGGCCCGCAGCGAGTAGGCTCCGGCTTACACGTGTAAGCCACCCCGAACGGCAGACGCGATCCCGACCGCCGGGCGATGCTGGGCAGAACGGCTGCGGCCGCGATGCGCGCCTCGCCGGGCCGACCCGCGGGCCGGTGGAGACCGAGGAGAAGAGCGCCCATGGCGAACGTCGAGGAACTGCTGGCGCGCATGTCGGCCGAGGAGAAGGCCGCGCAGCTGACGCAGTACTTCTATTTCAAGCTGCCCGCCGACGCCCAGCCCGACCCGGCCCTCGGGGTCGAGGTCGATGCCCAGCCCCGCAGCGTCGAGGAGGCCCTGGCCCGCGGCGGTGCCGGGTCGCTGCTGTTCGTCACCGACCCGGCCGAGATCAATAGGCTGCAGCGTCAGGCGATCGAGGGCAACCCGCAGGGCGTCCCGCTGCTGTTCGGTTTCGACGTCATCCACGGCCTGCGCACGATCTTCCCGGTGCCGATCGCCATGGCCGCCTCGTGGGATCTCGACACCATCACCCGCGGGCAGGCCGTCGCGGGCCGGGAGGCGCGGGCCGTCGGCATCCATTGGACGTTCGCCCCGATGGTCGACATCGCCCGGGACCCGCGCTGGGGCCGCATCGTCGAGGGCGCCGGGGAGGACCCGTTCCTGGGCGCCGCCGTGGCCGCGGCCCAGGTGCGCGGTTTCCAGGAGCACATCATCGCCGGCCCCAAGCATTTCGCGGGTTACGGGGCGGCGGCCGGCGGGCGTGACTACGACGAGGCCAACATCAGCGAGTACGAGCTGTGGAACGTCTACTTCCCACCGTTCCAGGCCGCGATCGACGCCGGCGCGGGCAACGTGATGACCGCGTACATGGACCTCAACGGCATCCCCGCCTCGGGCAGCCGCTGGCTGTTCACCGAGGTGCTGCGCGACGCTTGGGGTTTCGACGGTTTCGTCGTGAGCGACGCCAACGCCGTGAAGAACCTGGTCACCCACGGCTACGCGCGCGATCTGGCCGAGGCGGGCAAGCGGGCGGTCGAGGCCGGCGTCGACATGGAGATGGCGATCAGCGAACCCGCGTACGGCACGATCGCCGGCGTGGCCGACGACAAAGTGCTCGACGAGCGCGCCCGCAAGGTGCTCGAGGCCAAGCAGAAGCTGGGCCTGTTCGACAACCCGTACGTGGATGAGGCCGCCGCCCGCGAGGTCCTGGCCGACCCGGCCCACCGCGACGCGGCCCGGGTGGCCGCCCAGCGTTCGGCCGTGCTGCTGCGCAACGAGGGCGGCCTGCTTCCCCTCGACGCCGCCGCCCTGAGCTCGATCGCGGTGGTGGGCCCGCTGGCCGATTCCCGCCGCGACATCCTCGGCCCGTGGGTGTTCGATTTCGACCTGGGCGAGACGGTCACCGTGCTCGACGGCATCCGCCGCGCGGCCGGTGACGGCGTACGGGTCGATTTCGCGCAGGGCATCCCGGTCACGCAGCGCACGTTCCCGTCCATGTTCGACATGTTCGGCCGTAACCGGCCCGCCGACCCCGAGGGCTTCGACCCCGGCGCCGAGTTCCAGCGCGCGATCAACGTGGCCACCGCGGCCGACGTCGCCGTCGTGGTCGTCGGCGAGTGGCAGAACATGATCGGTGAGGCCGCGTCGCGCTCGTCGCTGGAGCTGCCCGGCCGTCAGCTGGAGCTGCTGCAGGCCGTGGTGGCCACCGGCACCCCGACCGTGGCGCTGGTCATGAACGGCCGCCCGCTCGACCTGCGCTGGGCCGCCGAGCACGTGCCGGCGATCCTGGACATCTGGTATCCGGGAACGCAGGGCGGCCACGCGGTGGCCGATCTGCTCTTCGGCACGGTCTCCCCCGGCGGCAAGCTGCCCTTCACCTGGCCCCGTACGGCCGGGCAGATCCCGCTGACCTACGCGCACACCACGTCGCACGAGCCGGACAACCAGGCCCGCCGCTACTGGGACGAGGCCAGCACGCCGCTCTTCGCGTTCGGGCACGGCCTGAGCTACGCCACGTTCACCTACGACGACCTCACGATCGTGGAGCACTCCCCCGTACGGGACGGGTCCGTCACCGTCTCGGTCGAGGTGTCCAACGAGTCCGATCGTGAGGCGGCCGAGGTCGTCCAGCTCTACCTGCACCAGCGGCACGGCAGCGCGTCACGGCCCGTACGGGAGCTCAAGGGTTTCGAGCGGGTGATCGTGCCCGCCGGGTCGAGCCGCCGGGTCGAGTTCACGGTCGGTCCCGAGCAGCGCCGCTACTGGAACGCCGCCGCCCGCGACTGGGTGCTCGACGCGTCCACCTTCGACGTGTGGGTCGGCGGCAGTTCCGAAGCCGACCTGCACGGAACGTTCCAGGTCGGCTAGGTCCGGGCGCGGAGGCCGTCGAGCGGACCGTTCAGGTCGGCCCCGACGGCCTCCAGCGCCGGACGGAACCTAGCCCTGGGCCTCGACCGCCAGGGGTTGCCACTCGCGCCAGCCGGCCAGCCGTGACTCGTAGTCGGCGGTCGCGATGCCCAGCGGCGCCTCGCCGAAGAACACGCGCAGCGGCGGGTTCTCGGCGTCCACGATCTTGAGGATGGCCGTCCGCGTCGCCTTCGGGTCGCCCGGGTTCGAGACCCGCCGGCGACGCCCCTCGGCGGCGATCTCGCGCACCTTGTCGTACTCCCCCAGCCGCGTCGCGTGCCGGGCCGACGAGCCGCCCCAGTCGGTGTCGAACCCGCCCGGCTCGACCAGCGTCACCTTCACGCCGAACAGCGCGACCTCCTGCGCCAGGGCCTGGCTGAACCCTTCGAGGGCCCACTTGGAGGCGTTGTAGATGCCGATGTTGGGGAACGCCGAGATCCCGCCGATCGACGACACCTGGATGATGTTGCCGCCGCCGCTCTCCCGCAGGTAGGGCAGGGCGGCCTGGGTGACCCACAGCGCCCCGAAGACGTTCGTCTCGAACTGCAGCCGGGCCTCGTCCTCGCTGATCTCCTCGATCATGCCGAACTGCCCGTACCCGGCGTTGTTGACGATCACGTCGAGCCGTCCGAAGTTCTCGTACGCGCGGGCCAGCGCGGCGACGACGGCCCCGCGGTCGGTGACGTCCAGGGGCAGGGGCAGGACCCTTTCCCCGTACGTCTGGACGAGCGCATCCAGCGAGGACACGTCGCGCGCCGTAGCCGCGACACGATCGCCCCGCTCCAGCGCGGCCTCGGCCCATTCGCGTCCGAAGCCGCGCGAGGTGCCGGTGATGAACCAGGTTCTGGCCACAGGAGGATCCTTTCTCGAACACTCGCCCCCAGTCATACCCCGCGGATCGGCGTCGAGCCGCCCCGTCCCGGGTGACCCGGGACATACGCCGGGACCCGGCTCGTGGCGCGCGGCCCTGCCCGCCCGGGACGCGCCACGGACGCAGTGCCCCCCGGCGACGACGCAGCTCGACCACAGGGCAAACGACATGCCCGTCACCGTCGACCCGGCCCCCGCCCGCACCGGCGGCACCGGCCCGTCGGGCCGCCTGACCGTGGCCGGCGTCAGCCGTGCGGCCTGGGCGGTCGTCGTCCTGGCCCTGCGTCCCCGCCTGACCGGCGCCCGTGACCGACGTCCCGTCGCCGGACCCGAGGCTCACCGGCCCGGGTCCGGCGCGGCCGTCACTGCCGGGGCAGGAACTTCCTGATCAGCTCGCCCACCTCGTCGACGGCGGTCTCGAGCAGGAAGTGGCCGCCGGGCAGCAGGTGGATCTGCGCGTCGGGCAGGTCGGTGGCGAACGCGCGGGCGCCGGCCGGCCCGAAGATCTCGTCACCCTCGCCCCAGACGGCCAGCAGCGGCGGGCGGTGAGTGCGGAAGTACTCGTGCAGGCGCGGGTAGAGCGGCCGGTTGGTGGCGTAGTCGTAGAACAGGTCGAGCTGCACGGCGTCGTTGCCGGGGCGCGACACCAGGTGATAGTCGTGCCACCACGTCGTCGGGTCGACCAGCGTCTCGTCGGGCACGCCGGTCACGTACTGCCAGCGGATCGCGTCCAGGGTCAGCGCCCCGCGCACGGCCGCTTCGGTGGTCGCGTTGCGATCGCGGTGGAAGGCGAACACGTCCGACCAGAATTCCGGGACGAAGCCTTCCTCGTACGCGTTCCCGTTCTGCGTCACGATGGCGGTGATCGCCGACGGGTCGCGCAGGGCCAGCCGCCAGCCGACCGGTGCGCCGTAGTCCTGCACGTAGATCGCGTAGCGCCGCACCCCGAGCTGGTCGAGCAGCCCAGCGGTCAGCTCGGCCAGCGCGTCGAACGTGTAGCGGAACTCGTCGGCGGCCGGGGCGTCGGACAGCCCGAACCCGAGATGGTCGGGCGCGATCACGTGGAAGTCGGCGGCCAGCCGCGGGATCAGCTCGCGGAACATGAACGAGCTGGTCGGGTAGCCGTGCAGCAGCACGATCGCGGGCTTGGCGGGGTCGCCGGCCTCCCGGTAGAAGAGCCGTTTGCCGTCGACCGTCGCGTACCGGTGGAACACCATCGCTCTAACCTCCATCAAAGCTTTTGATAGTTAGAGCCTGCCTCGTGATCGTGTAACCTGTCAAGCGGTGATTGGGGGTTAGATGGACGACGTGCTGCTGCTCACGCTGCTCAACAGCACTCCGATGGTCGACGGGGTACGCACCGACACTCTCGACCTGGAGGCCGACGACCAGGCTCTGCTGCGGGACGGCCGGGACACGCTGCAGGACGTCGTGCGCGGCGCCCGGCCCGCCGCCGCCCTCACCCCGTATCTGCGAGGCGTGGTGTCCCACCCGTCGATCGACAACGGCCGGCTGACCTGGACTGTCGAGGCAACCAGCGCTCGAACTCTGCTCGTACGGGCCATCGCCGCCTGGGACGAGCTCGAACGCACCCGGCCCGGCCGGTTGCGGCCGTGCGCCAACACCGAATGCGCCCTGTTCCTGCTCGACCGCAGCAAATCGAACAGCGCCCGCTGGTGCTCGATGGCCTCCTGCGGCAACAAGCTCAAAGCCCGCCGGCACTATCAGCGCAAGACCGCCGGACCGCACGACGACCGGCCGGCCTAGGGACGGGGCGGGAACTTTTCGCGGACGGCGGGCGACCAACGCAGCGACCGAGTTCCCCCGGCTCCCGTCCCCGCCCCGAGGTGGCCCATGTCGACTGCCGCTCCGCCCACCGTCCGGCCCGCGCAGAGATCGCGCGAGACGCGCAGTTTCGGCCCGCTGCTGTTACGACTGCACTTCTACGCGGGCATCTTCGTCGCGCCGTTCCTGTTCGTGGCCGCGCTGACCGGCCTGGCGTACACGCTCACCCCGCAGCTCAACCAGCTCGTGTACGGCAACGAGCTGACCGTGGCGGCCGCGGACGGCACCCCCAGGCCGCTCGCCGAGCAGATCACCGCCGCCCGGGCCGCCCACCCCGACGGCACGATCGCGACGATCCGCCCCGGCACGGGCGACGCGACCACGCAGCTCGACTTCGACGTGCCCGGCCTGGCAAACGATCGGCAGCACACGGTCTACGTCGACCCGTACACGGCCGAGGTCAAGGGCCGGCTCACCACGTGGTTCTCGTACACGCCCCTGCAGACCTGGTTCGACGACTTCCACCGCAACCTGCAGCTGGGCGACCTCGGCCGGCACTACTCCGAGCTCGCGGCGAGCTGGCTGGCGATCATCGCGCTGGGCGGGCTCGCGCTCTGGTGGCGGCGGCAACGCAGCGCGCGCAGGATGCTCGGTCCGGAGCTGAAAGCGCGCAAGGGCGTACGGCGAACGCGCAGTTTCCACGCCGCGACGGGCGTGTGGCTGACCGTGGGGCTGCTGTTCCTTTCGGCGACCGGGCTGACGTGGTCGCGCTACGCGGGCGAGAACTTCAGCGCGGCCCTCGACGCGCTCGACTCGCGCACACCGACGCTGTCGACCGGTGTCACGGCTCCGGCCGGCGGTCACCACGGCGGCGCCTCCGGAACGGCCGCCTTCGACCCGGCCACAGTGGACTCCGTGATCGGCGTCGCGCGGGCCAACGGGCTCGACGGGCCGCTGGAGCTGACCGTGCCGGCCGACGCCGCGACGGCGTGGTCCGTGGCGCAGAACGACGACACCCTTCCCGTACGCAAGGACAGGATCGCCGTCGACAGCGCCTCCGGGACCGTGGTCGACCGCAGCGACTTCGCCGACTATCCCCTGCTGGCCCAGGCGACCAGCCTCGGCGTCTCCGCGCACATGGGTCAGCTGTTCGGCCCGGCCAACCAGATCCTGCTGGCCCTGCTCGCGCTCGGGCTGCTCACGGTGATCGTCTGGGGTTACCGGATGTGGTGGCAACGCCGGCCCACCCGGTCCCTCGCCGGGGCCCCGCCACGCCGGGGCGCCTGGCTGCGGATGCCGGCGTGGGGCATCGTCGCCGGCGTGCCACTGGTGTTCGGGCTGGCCTGGGTGGTGCCACTGTTCGGCATCCCGCTCGCGGCGTTCCTGCTCGTCGACGTCCTGGTCGGCGCGTGGCGCGGGCGCCGGGTCCCCCCGGAGATCCCGGTCTCCCCGGCGCCCGCGGGCCGTTAGCCTCTCCACGCCCGCCGGCTCCTAACCGAACGCCGCCTCCGAGACCGGCTGCCAGTCGCGCCAGGTCTGCAGCCGCTCGTTGTAGAGAGCTTCGACGGCCGGGAACAGCCGCCCCAGGATGAGCCGCCGGGGCGGCTGCTCCGCGTCGACCAGCTGGAGGATCGCCGGTTTGGTGGCCGCCGCGTCGCCGACCTCGAACTCGTACTCGGGGCGGGCCGGGGCATAGTCCGGGAGTTCCGCGCTGCGCCGCGAGCCCCGGTCCAGCCAATCCGTGGCGTACGGGCCGGGTTCGACGCACGTGACATGGATGCCGAACGGCTCGACCTCCTGGGCGAGGGCCTCGGTCAGCCCCTCCAAAGCCCACTTCGAGGCGTGGTAGGCGCCGATACCCGGGTAGGCCCGCACGCCGCCCTCGCTCGTCACCTGCAGCAGATGCCCGCTCCGCTGCCGGCGCAGCACGGGCAGGGCGGCCTGGGTCACCCAGACGGCCCCGAAGAAGTTCGTCTCCATCTGCTGACGCAGTTCGCGTTCGGTGAGCTCCTCGACCATGCCGAAGTGGCCGTACCCGGCGTTGTTGACCACCACGTCGAGCCGCCCGAAGCGCTGCACCGCGGCGGCGACGGCGGCGAACGCCCCGTCGCGGTCGGTGACGTCGAGTTCGAGCGGCAGCACGGTCTGCGGGAAACGTTCCACGAGGTCGTCGAGCGCCTCGACGGTGCGGGCGGTGGCGGCCACCCGGTCGCCGCGCTCGAGGGCCGCCTCGGCCCACAACTTGCCGAACCCGCTGGACGTACCGGTGATGAACCAGATCTTGGACATGCTTCGAGCCTGGCTCACCGTCCGGCATGCCACCAGCGAATGATCGTCAGATCAGGTATTCCTGGTTGGCATGAGTCTGGATGTGCATCCGCAGCTGCTGCGAGCTTTGCGGGCGGTGCTGGAGACCGGTTCGCTGACCGCGGCGTCCGAGCGCCTGGGCTTCACGCAGTCAGCTCTGTCCAAGCAGATCGCCGCGCTGGAGGCCGCCGCGGGCACCCGGCTGTTCCGCCGGGGGCCGCGCGGGGTGGAACCGACCCCGGCCGCGACCCGGCTCGCGGCCCGTGCGGTCACGATCCTCGACCAGCTCGACGCGGCCGCCCGCGACCTGGCCGAGGTGTCCGCGCCCCTGGACGGCCGGGTGGCGCTGGGCGGCTTCCCCGCCACCGCCATGCGCCTGGCGCCGCGAGCCATCGCCCGGGTGCGGCTCACGAATCCCGCCATCGAGGTCGACTTCCTGGAGTCGTCGACCCCTGTGCAGATCCGCCGCCTGCGGGCCGGCCGGCTCGACCTGGCCATCCTCGGGGTGGGCGCGGATCTGCCGGATTGGGACCTGACCGGCGTCGAACTGGAGACACTGCCGGGCGGCCCGCTGCTGGTGGCCGTGAGCGTGCGGCACCCGCTGGCCCTGGCCGGCCGGCACCGCGTACCCGTGTCCGCGCTGGCCGCCGAGAACTGGATCGCCGGCCGTGGTGCCCGCGGCGAGCCGCAGTTCGGCCCCTGGCCCGGCCTGGCGGAGCCGCGGGTGGTGGCCACCCTGGCCGACTGGTCGACCCGGCTGGGGTTCGTGGCCGCCGGCCTCGGGATCACCACGGTGCCCCGCCTGGCCGCCCAGTCCCTGCCGGCCGAGGTCACCTGCCTGGAGGTCGACGATCCGCACGGGACGGGCCGCACGATGGCGCTGGCCCGCATCGGCGCCCTGCCCGCCCCGGCCGCCGTGGTCCGCGCGGCCCTGTTCGACGAGGCGCGCCGGATCGCCGGCTACACACCGCCCGGACCTTGAACCCGCCCCACCCTCCGCCTCGCAGTGAGCAGGAAGTATGCGGCCAGCCCGACAAGGAGCACACCCACCACGACGACACCGGCGAGCACCGCAGCCGGCACACCGCCCGAGCCGGTTCCGGCGACGGCCTGAGCCGGGGGCACGGCCGGCGGCGCTGCGCCGACCGTGAACGGGTACGAGCCCTGCACAGTGTGCCCGTCCTTCGAGACCACCCGGTAGGCGACCGTGTAGGCACCGTCCGCGACCGGCGACTCCACCGCCACGGTGGCCGTCGCGGCGGCGATCACCGGCTGGCCCGCGGGTACCCGCCGCTGGGCCGCGTCGCTGACCACGACGGTCGTGAACGAGGGATTGAGCTCCTCGCTGAAGCGCAGCGTGACCAGGCCCGGCGAGGCGGGGAGCACGGCCCCGGCGGCGGGCACCGAGGACAGCAGCTGCGCGTGCGCCCACGCCGGCGACGACGGCGAAAGCACCGCCACGACCACGACCAGGGCGGCCAGGACCCGTCTCACCCGAGCACCCGCTCGCCGACCCAGCCGCCCTCGTCGCAGCCGGGCGGCACGGCGAACACGGCCGACCCGATCGGTGTGATCCACTCGTTGAGCAGGTCCTTCTCGGCCAGGCGCCGCTGGATGGGAACGTACTGCTCGGTGATCGACCGCTGGTAGGACGCGAAGATGAGACCCGAGTCGGGATGCCCGGCCGCGTTCGGGACGCCGTCGTAGTTGTACGGCCGGCGCAGGATCTTCAGCTTGGGATCGGTCACGCGGGCCCGCGTGACGTGCGCGAAGTCGGGCATCGCGGGCAGGCCGGAATCGTCCAGCCGGGCGAAGTCGGGTTCGTCGCGCTCCTGCGTGCCGCTCAACGGCGCCCCCGATTCCAGGCGCCGGCCGACCGCGTTCTCCTTGTCGCTCGCGGCCAGGATGTCCCAGGTCTCCATCTCGGCCCGGATGCGGCGCACGACAAGCGTGCTGGAGCCGTCGGGGTTCCACACCGCGGGATCGATCTCGGCGCCGCGCGGGTTGGCGGTGCCGTCCAACTGGCCGAGCACGTTGCGCTGCGTGTGTTCGGGGGCCTGCACGCCGGGGCTGCGCCGGAAACCCTGCTGCACCCAGCGCACCGCCGCGAACGGCCGGGTGTCCTTGATGAGCATCCGCTGCGTGTGCGCGACGGTCAGCGGATCGTCGGCGCAGATCTGCAGCAGGAGATCACCGCCCGACCAGCGGCTCTCGAGCCGGTCGATCCGGAACGCGGGCAGGTCGGCGATCGGTGCGGCGAGACCGGCGGCCCGATACAGGCCCGGCCCGAAACCGAACGTCACGGTCAGCCGGGCGGGCAGGACGGCCAGGGTCGCGTCGGTGTCGCCGAGCGCCGGCACGCCCTGGGTGAGCCGGGCGACGTCGTCGGTGAGCAGCCGCATCATCCGGGCCAGAGCCCGCCGGTCGGTGCCACCGGGCAGGGTGAACGCGACGAAAGCGGCGTGCGCGGGCGGATCCTCGGCGATACCGGCCTGCCGCGGGCCGTGGAACGGCACGGTGGCCGTGCCCGTGGTCAGCGGCGCGGCGTCCGTCCGGGCGACGGGCGCGGGCGCGGCGTCCCGGCCGGTCGTGGCGACCACCGCGGCGCCCGCCGCCACGCCGAGACCGGCCACCGCCGCTCCCCCGGCGAGCAAATGGCGCCGCGTCGTCACGGAGCCATGCTCCCCATCGGCATGCCCGATCCCCCGTGCGCGCCCGGCTCGTAGCTTTCCTCGGCCCCCGCGAACGGCTTGGCGATCGCGCTGAACGGCACCGTCGAACCGTCGGCCAGCTTGAGCGTGAAGGTCACCTCGTCGCCCGGCTCGATGGCCTCCTTCGGCTTCATCAGCATCAGGTGGTCGCCGCCCGGGGACAGCTCGTGCGTGCCCTTGGCCTTGATCACGAAGCCGCCCTCCTTGGGCTGCATGACCATCTTGCCGTCCTTCATCGCCATCTCGTGCAGCTCCAGCGGCGAGGCCGGCGACTCGGCCCCCGTGATCGTGATGTCCGCGCCGGTGTCGTTGACCAGCGTCCCGAACGCGGCGGTCATCGTGCCCGCCGCGGCCGCCTTCACCCACGGATCCTTGATCGTCAACGTGGCCGCGGCCGCGGTCGCCGAGGGCGCCGGCGCCGGTGTCCCGCCGGCCGCGGTGGCCGTGTCGTCGCTGTTCGCACAGCCGGTGAGCCCGAGCACGGCCAGCGCCGCAACCGCGATGAGAGTGTTTCGCATGATGTCCGTTCCTCGTTGGGGACTGCGATGCTTTGGTCCCGATCGAGGCCCGGGAAGTTCCCACCCGTGCTCGACTTTTTCCGCCGGTCCTCAGACGCAGGGCTTCCCCTTGAGGCCCGTGGCCAGCTCACTGCCGTCCGACCCGTTCACGCTGATCGCCGAGATCTTTCCCACGTACGCCACCTCGGCCGCAGCCTCGCACACCTCGCGCGCTTTCGCCTGGTCCGTTCCCGCGTACGACGTCCCGACCGACACGATGGTGCAGTCGCCGATCACTTCGACCACCTCGACGGCCTCCGCCGTCATCTTCTGCGCGACGGCCTTCACGGTGTCGTCACCGCACTTCGGAGCGGGTGTCGCAGTAGGCATGGCATCGTTGGCGTCAGGAATGTCATCGAACAAACTCGCACAACCGGTAAGCGAAAGCGAGGCCACCAAAGACACCAGAACGACTCGAATCTTCATGCCGACAATGCTGGACGGCGCCGCCAAAGGATCCCCAAAGACCGGTCCCCCTCAGTGTCGGCCCGCCTCGACCCCCGCTCACCACCCAGCACCCACCCGTCACAAACCAGCCGATCGTGTCCCCCCACAAAACCGTCACTCACAACACGCCGCATCCTGACCAGACGCTCGCCCCCCGCCCGCGCAGTCCCCAGTGGCAACACGTCGCTTCCTGGCCAGACACTTGCCCCGTCCGCGCAGTACCTCAGTGGCAACACGCCGCTTCCTGACCAGACGCTCGCCCTCGTCCGCGCAGTTACCCAGGGGCAAATACGCGGCTTACTCACCAGGCGCTCGCCTCGTCCGCGAAGTTCCCCAATTCGGCAACACGCCGCATCCTGACCAGACGCTCGCCCCCGCCCGCGCAGTCCTCAGCGGCAGCACGGGTCTTCCTGACCCGAGCGCTCGCCATGCTCCAGTCATGCCGGGACGTTGGCTCAGGCTCGCGTCTCGACAAACTCTTCAGTCGCGGTGGGCAGGGTCCTGCGCCGCGGCGGCCAGGAAGGCGTTGTAGCGGGACAGATCGTCCTCTTCGCCCGACGCGTCGGCGCGGTCGGCGGCGCGGTCCAGACGGCCCTGCTCGCGTTCGTCCGAGCGGATCCATTGCCGTACGAGGACCAGCATCACCACCACCGCCGGGAGCTCGCCGAAGGCCCAGGCCAGCGAGGCGCCGAGGCGCTGATCGGCCAGCAGGGACTCGGCCCACGGCGGATGCACGGCGGTGTACCAGCCGGCGGCGATCACCGTTGTCGACTGCAGCAGCACGAAACCGAAGAACGCGTGCGCGACCATGGCCAGGAAATGAACAACAGTGAGCAGTGCGGGGTGTACGCGGCGACGGCCCGGGTCGGTGCCGATCAGCACCCAGAAGAGCAGGTAACCGGCCAGCACGAAGTGCACGAGCATGGCCAGGTGACCCAGGTGGTAGCGCATCAGTGTCCCCAGCAACCCACCCAGGTAGAGCCCGTAGAGGCTGGCGACGTAGATGGCCAGCGCGACGATCGGATGGCTCAGGAAACGGGCCGCACGGCTGTGCACGAACAACAACAGCCACTCCCGCGCACCGCGCACTTGCGGGTCGGCCGGGCGGCGTAGTGCGCGCAGAGCGAGCGTTATGGGCGCGCCACCGACGAGCAGGATCGGCACGGCCATCGAAAGCACCATGTGCTGCACCATGTGGACGCTGAACAACACGTACGCATAGCGCGCGACCCCCAGACCGGTGATCGCGCCGAACAGCAGCAGCCCGCCCACCCACGACGCAGTACGCGCGATCGGCCAGGAGTGTCCACCCCTGCGCAAACGCGCAACTCCGCTCAAGTAAGCGGCGATACCGACGACCACGATCGTCAGGAGGAACATGTCGGGCAGCGGCCCGGTGAGCACGGCGCGGGCAGTCGGCGGCCCGGGCATCGCAAAGCCGAGCAGCTCGACCAGCGGGTCGGGTTCGGTCACGTTTTCCGGTACGGGCGTGGGGCTGCGCGACAGCGCCACGGCCAGACCGATCGCGGCGGCCAGCACGACCAGCTCCCCCGCGGCCAGCCGCACGAACCCGCGCGTCGCCGATGCGCGCAAAGTGCGCGTTCGATGCACGGCTCCGATCACACCCACGGCGAGCAGAGCCAAGACCTTCAAAAGGACCATCAGCCCGTACGGGGAACTCCACAACGTCTGCCATGAGCCCAACCGGATCCCGGCGTTGACGGAGCCGCTGATCGCCGTGACCGCGAAGCACGCCAGGGCCAGCCGGCTGTAGCGCGCGGCCGTCTCGGCGAAACGGCGATGCCGGCGCACCAGGAGCAGACCGGCGAGACCACCCACCCACAGCGCGGCGGCCAGCACGTGCAGGGCCAGACTGGACACCGCGATCTGGTGGTTGCCGGCCCCGGCCGAGTGCCCCGTGAACGCGGGCGGCAACGGGGCCACCATCGACAGCCCGGCTGTGAGCGCGGCCGCGCCCCGCGAGAGACCGGCCCGCGAGCAGAAAGCGACGGCCAGCGCGAGCCCGATCTGCAGCAGCAACGCCTGGCCCTGCGAGACGGAGAACGCGAAGCTGACGACTACCTGCCGGCTCAGACCCGCGACGGGGATGCCAAGGATGTCCGAGACGGTCAGCAGCACTGTCGCGGCCGAGGTGAACGCCCAGGCCAGGGCCAGCCAGGTGACCCGGCGCAGCAGCACCCAGCCGTGCGCGGCGACGCTGCGTCCGTCACCCGGGAGCAGGAACGCGGCCGTGACGGCCAGCCCGATGGTGAGCACACCCAGCACCTCACCGAGCAGCGTGAACGCCGGCAGCGCCCACTCGGTCACCGGCCCCGGCGAGGGGATGCCCGGCAGCGCCTCCACATCCACCGCGCCACCGAGCGCAAGCGCCGCCACCAGCACCGCACCGGCCGCCCCCGCGGCCGAACCCACCACAACCGGAGTCTTCACATGTGGTGGTCGGCGCTCACCGGCGCGGAGTTCCCGCCGTCACCGCAGCGTGCGGAAGAACACCGTGATGTCCTCGGCGAGAAGCTCGGGTTCCTCGTACGCCGCGAAGTGACCCCCGCGCGGCATCGGCGTATAACGCGCGATGTTGTACGTCCGCTCGGCCCAGCTGCGCGGTTGTCCACCCGGGATGTCCGCGGGGAACAGGGCCAGGGCTGTCGGCACCTCGACCCGCTCGATCGGCGGCACCAGCTCGTGGCGACGCTCGTAATAGGGCCGGAAGGATGTCGAGATCGCGCCGGTGAACCAGTAGAGCGAAGCCTGGGTGAGCAGGAAGTCGTCGCCGAACGTGGCCGGGTCGTCGCTCCACGCCCGATACTTCTCCCCGATCCAGGCGAGCAGCCCCGACGGCGAATCGGTCAGCCCTTGCGCGAGGGTGAGCGGACGGGTCGCCTGTTCGTGCGAGTAGCCGCCCTCGGCCGACAGCCACTGTCGCTTCCTGTCCAGATACGCGCGTTCCTCGTCGGTCAGCGACGCCTCGTCCCACCCGGCCGGGTCGGCGATGTCCAGTACGTGCATGCCGGTCAGCGCGTCCGGATAGGCCTGCGCGAGCCGGATCACGTCGCCCGCGCCGATGTCCGACCCGTGCACGCCGTACTGCTCGAAGCTGAGCACTTCGCGCATCAACCGGTGCCACAGGTCGTGCGTTTGCGGTCCGTCGTGCGCGGGCCGTTGCGGGGCCACACCGAAGCCCGGCAGCGACGGCACGATCACGGTGAACGCGTCGGCCGGGTCACCACCGAACCGCGACGGCGCCGACAGCCGCTCGGCCAGCCCGATGAGCTCCAGGAACGAACTGGGCCACCCGTTCGCCACCAGCAGCGGGAGCGCACCTTCCCGCTCAGCGTCGAAGCGCAGGTAGTGCACCCGCAGCCCGTCCACCTCGGCGAACTGGTGCGGCAGGGCGTTGATCGCAGTCTCATGCTTGCGCCAGTCATAGGCCGACGCCCAGTACTCGACCAGACGGCGCAGCTCAGCACCCTCGAACCCGGCTGCCCAGCCCTCGGTCGGCCACTGCCGCGCCCACCGGGTCGCCCGCAGGCGGGCCCGCAGGTCGTCAAGGTCGGCGTCGGAAACGCTCAGCACAGACATCGTTCCTCCCTCATCACTTGTCGACACCACCAAACGCTAATAATGGTGTCGCGAGATGTCAACACCAGTGAAGCGCTACGATGGTGTCGTGACTGGCTTGGACCGGATAGTGGCCTTCCTGAACACGCTCGACGAACGAACGTTCCGGAGACACGGCGAAAACCACGTCGTGACCGACATGCTGACGAGCCCGCAGGCACTCGCCGCCTGGCTGGCAACAACCGCCGGTGACGCGCACTTCTCCGAGCCGACCGACGAGCAGGCAGCCGAACCAACTCGCGCAGCAAACGCCAACACACAGCCAGCCGAACCAAGCCGCGCAGCAAACGCCAACACACAGCCAGCCGAACCAAGCCACGCAGCAAACCCCAACACACAGCGAACCGAACCAACTCGCGCAGCAAGTGCGCATGCAGCAGACCAGGCCGGTCCGGCAATGCGCGAAGCTGCACCAGGGGCCGTCGTTGCGCGCGACGGTCACGCGGACCAGCCGGTCGAACTGGACGTCGACGACTTGGCGGCCACCGTTGAACTGCGGACGGCGCTGCGCAAAGTGCTCGATGGTGACACGAGCGCGCTGGTCGGCTATCCCGTGCGGCTCGCCCGCGGCCACGAAGACGGTGAGCTGCGCCTGACGGCCGCGACCGGGCGGCCCTGGTTGGACGACATCGTCGAGACGGTGGCGGCCGGCGTGGCCCGCGGCGACTGGAAGAGGGTCAAGCTCTGCGCGGCCCCCGACTGCCGGTGGGCGTTCCACGACACGTCCCGCAACGGCCGTGGACGCTGGTGCGAGATGGGTGTCTGCGGCAACCGGCACAAGACCCGCGCCTACCGGGAGCGCCGCCAGCAACACGACAGGTGACCTGGAACTTCCCCGCCGCCGCGAACGACTACCCACGTGTGGAAGACGGCGACGAACGATCCACCCGGCAGCGGTGTCACGCGCCCCGCCGGCGAGCGGGAACGCGACGGGTGCCCGTGACCGGCAGGCACGGCAGCGGCGGCCCGGTGGTCCGGCACGTCGGTGGCGATCTGACCGTCCTACGCTCGCGGACTCGTCGGCGACTCCAAGCAAGGCGCAGCAAACCGGCCAGCACAGCCACAGCGGTCGTCGCCGGAGCTGTCGTACTGCTGGCGATTGGCGTGACCGCCCTGCTCGGCGCCCACCCGGGAACATGGACCACGACAGCCGACGACCCCTGCCCGTCCCGGACCTCCCAAGTCGTCACCAGCGCCGGGCACGCGTTGCGACTGCGGGCCGACCCGGGCCCCGTCACCCTCATCCACCTTTGCGCAGGCCCGTCCATGAGTCGCGTCCGCGAATGGCGGGTAGCCGCGGGCGAGGGCGTCGACGCGGAGCTCCCGGTCCTGCGGGTCGGCAACCGCCTGGCCCTGACCGCCGCCGCGCTGAGACGTCAGCAGGATGCTCGGCTCACGGTCGACGCGGTCCTCGAGTCGGGCTCGGTCCTGCATTTCGACACGCGGCTGACGACCCCGGCAACGCATCCTTGACCAGCGATGTCCACCGATGGACATTTATCGCCTCAGCCCGGCCGGTTGCTACCAGCACGTGGTCGAGATGTTCGGGAACTGGCCCCGGCATCCCGAGGTCGTGGCGAAGAGACGGCCGGCACCCCGGAGAAGCCCTCGGCATCGCCCACCGCGGAAGCCGTCACCGACTACTTCATCGACGTGTACGCACCCTCGCGCAGCACGCGCAACCAATTGCGCACTTTCCTGGGCTTCATCGTCGATGGCCCCGAATACCTGACCGTCTTCGAGGGCGCGACCGGCCGTGAGCTGCAAGCCGTCCGCTACAAGCCGGACCGAACCGACGACGGCCTGCTGTGAGGCGACTACCCGATGCCGAGGATCGAGCCCGCCAACCGCGTCGACCGTTTCCTGTCCGAAGTTGCGTACTTGGACGGCCGGCACCCGAGCGCCGTGTTCGCGCGCGGCTATACACGCGTTCGACCCTCATGGCGTACGGGTGGAGCGGACGACGGCTGACCGAGAACTCCTACGTGGACAGCGGCTGGGTCCCCATGACGAACCCGTTCAACGACACACCGCACTGGCGGGACGGCACCGACCCCGAGTCCGGGACGTTGACGACGCAGGGCTTTCATTCGCTCAGCGCGGCCGACGTGTTCGGTGATTGGCGCGACGAACTTCTCCTGCGCACGACGGACAGCTCAGCTCTGCGCACCTACATGAGCACCGAGGTCACGGCGCACAAGCTGTACACGCTCGTACAGGATGCGCAATATCGCGCGGAAGTCGCGCGCCAGCAGACAACCTCCAACCAGCCCTCGTATCCGAGCTTCTCTCTCGCCTCGGACATCGATTGGGGGCACGTGCCGCTGCGCTGATTAGGGCAGGATGGCTCGCATGCTGGTGAGGGCCGCCTTCGGTGCGCTGTTTCGTGCCGGTTCCTGGTCGGTGCTGGTCGTCCTGGCCTTCGTGGTGGCCGGCACGGCTTGCGCCGCCCCGGCCATGTTCGCCGAGGCCGGGCGTAACGCGGCGTTCCAGGCGGGCCGCGACGCGGTGCCCGGCACGGCCCGGCAGGAGGACGCCGCCCTGGTCCGGCTGACCGGCTCCCGTTCGCCGCGCAGCGCCGGTCAGCAACGGCTGCTCACCGAACTGCGCACGATCCCGCACCTGTCCGAGCCGCGGTTCGACGGCGGCTCGGCCGGCAAGGAGCTGTCCTGGTCGAGCCCGTGGTCGTCCACCGTCTCGGCCGGTTCCCGCCGCGAGCAGGCCCGGCTCTACGCGGTGACCGACCCGGCCACCGAGCTGGTGGTGACCGACGGCAGCGGCCCCGCGGGCGGGGTGTGGCTGCCGGAGCCGCTGGGCTTCCGGCCGGGCGAGACGGTGACCGTCGCGGTCGCCGACAAGCGGGCCACCGCCATGGTGACCGGCCTCTACGCGGTCGTGCCGGGCGGACGCCGCCCCGCCGACCGGCCCGGCAGCCAGTCGTGGGCGCTGCGCGACCGTGACCTGCCGTTCGACTCGAAATCGAGCTCGGTCAAGGCCAACCTGATCATCGGCGACGTGCCCACGGTCGAGCGCCTGGCCGAAGAGGTCCACGACCAGATCCTGTGGGCCGCCGAGGCCACGCTCGACGAGGGCGCGACCCTGGCCGAGGCGCGCGAGGCCGGCCGCGGCGTGGCCCAGTTGCGCCGCCGGGTGGCCGCGCAGGGTTTCGACGGCGTCCAGGACACGGTCGAAGGGCAGCTCGCGAGCGGCATCGGCGCCATCGCCGAGCAGGCGCGGGCGGCCTCGGAGACCGTACGGCAACGTACCCGGCCGATCGAGTGGGCCGCCGTCACCGTCGCGCTCGTGACCGTGCTCGCGATGGTGCTGCTGTCGGTGCGCCGTCGCGCCGTCGAGGTCAGGCACGCGGTGGGCTCCGGCGTCGGGCCTGCCGCCGTGGGCGGGTTGTGGCTGGCCGAGCATCTGCTGCCCGCCCTGCTCGGGTCGGCGGCCGGCTGGGGTGTGGCCTGGTTGCTCGTCACCCGGGCCGGTCCGCCCGGTGCCGTCACGTCGCTTTCCGTGCTGCCCGCGCTGGGTTCGGCCGGTCTGGGAGCGCTGGCCGGGCTGACGATCGCGGCCGTGGTGCCGGCGCTGGCCGCGGCCCGTCTCGTGCGCCCGCTGCCCCCGGCGACTCCGCGCCGGCCGGTGCCGTGGGCGCTGCCGGTGCTGGTCGTCGCGCTGTTCGCGGGGGCCGGCCTGGCCGGTTCGCAGTCGGCGGGCGTCCGCAATGTCGATCTGCTGGTGCCGTTGCTGGTGCTCGCGGCGTCCGGGGTGCTCGTCGGTCTGCTGCTGACGCGGCTCACGGGGTTGCGCCGGTCGTTCCGCGCGGGCCGGCTGCGCGGTGCCGGCTGGCTGACCCGGCGGCGCCTGGCCGACAACTCCGGCGAACGCCGGCTCGCGGTGGCCGTGATGACCACCGGGCTGGGCATGCTGCTGTTCGCTTTGTGCGCGATGACGGCCGCGTCCACCACTGTCGACGATCGGGTCGCGGTGCAGGCCGGCGCCGAGTTCGTGGCGGCCCTCGACGGCGGCTCGGCCCAGCTCGACCCCGGCGCCGCCGAGGTGCCGCAAGAGCCGACTCCCTATCCGGTTCCCGGCGTACGGACCCCGCCCCTGCCCCCGTACGCGACGCTGGTCTGGCGCTACGACGTGTCCTCCGACCTCGACGGCACCCAGCGCCACCTGCTCGTGGTCGACCCGGTCGCCTTCCGCGCACTCGCCCTGTGGGGCCGCGGCCCCGACCTGGCCCGGGCCCGCTCCGCGCTCAGTCTGCTCGAAGCCCCACCGGACGCCGGCCGGATCCCCGCGATCGCCGTCGCCGACCCGGCCGCGGCCGGCCAGAGCCGCGTGTCGGCCGACACCGGCTCCTGGAAGGGCACGCTCGACGTCGGGGCGCACGTCGCAGCCTTCCCCGGGCTCGACGCCAAACCCACGTACGTGGTGTCGGAGAAGGCTTTCTTCGCCCAGCTCGGCGCGGCCGACCCGCGCCTGGCCCCCCGCGACCCCAACTCCGCCACCGGCGCCGGCGCCTTCGTCCGTACGATGATCTGGAGTTCCCGGGACATCGAGGCGATCGACGTCGACCCCGAACGCGTCACCACAGCCGCCGCCGTCCGCCAGCGCGACATCTACGTGGCGGCCAACCGGGCCCGCGGCTACCAGGTCGCCGTCGCCGCCTACCTGGCCTTGCTGGCCGTGCTCGCCCTGTGCGTGCACGCCCAGCGCACCGCCGCCGCCCGCCGCGCGAGCGACCTCATGCTGATCCGGGTCGGCCTCGGCCGAGGCCGGGCCCTGCGCGCCCGCCTGCTGGAACTGGCCCTGCTGGCCGCCGCAGCCCTGGCCGGGGCCGTCGCCGGCGTGGCCGCGTTGCTGCCCCTGGGTACCCGCCTGCTCGACGACGAGCCCCTCCGGCTTCCGCCCCTGCACTTCGGCCTGACCGTACCCGCCCTCGCCATCACCGCCGCCGTGACCGTGGCCGCCGTTCTGCCGGCCGCGTTCTTCACCACCAGCCGCTCCGCCGAGGAGGCCTCCTACCGTGACAACGGCTGATCTCGTACGCCTCGACACCGTCACCCACGTCCGCGGCGCGACCACCGTGCTCAGCGACATCTCGCTCAGCCTGCCGCCCGCCCGCCTGGCCGTCCTGGCCGGCCGCTCCGGCTCGGGCAAGTCCACCCTGCTGCACCTGATGGCCGGCGTCATGCCCCCCACCTCGGGCACGGTCCTGATCGACGGGAAACCCGCCGTCGCCCACCACGAATGGGACCGGGTGGCTCTGCTCCCCCAGCGTCCGGCCCTGGCCCCCGAGCTCACGGTCGCCGAGAACGCCCACCTCCCGGCCCGCCTGCGCGGCCGCACCCCACCCCCCGACCTGCTCACCCGCCTCGGCCTGGACCCCCTGGCCGGCCGCCCCGCCCACGACACGTCCCTGGGCGAACAACAACGCACCGCCATCGCCCGCACGCTGGTCCTGACCCCCGCGGTGGCCCTGCTCGACGAACCCACAGCCCACCAGGACGACGACCACGTGGCCCTGGTCCTGACCGCCCTGACCACCGCGGTGGCTGAAGGCACCCTGGTCGTGGTCGCCACCCACGACCAACGCATCATCGACCTCGCCGACGACCTGCTCCCCCTGCACTCCGGCCACCTCGAAGTCGCCTCCTAGGCGCGCGACCACCCGTCGCTTGACTAGTTGTCTCCCGCAGCGCATGATGTCCTCGCGTCGACGGCACGCGCGAAGGGAAAGCCATGACAGAAAGCGCACCCGCGCCGGTTCGTGACTTCGACGCATGAACGACGTTCTCGAACAAACGGAGTCAGGCCGTGAAATCGCTCGCCGGAACCGGGAGCAAGGCCTGGAGCAGGGTCTGGAACGGGGCCGCGTCGAGGTGATCCGGGCGCTCCTGAAGGCGAAGTACGGCGAGTTCGACGACCTGGACGACCTCGCCCGGCAACTGGCTGATCATGATTCCGACGGGAACGTCGCCCGCATCGTGGCCGGCGCGACCCTCGCCGAGCTTCGTCACTGAGCGGAGCCCGCGCGGCCGGAAGGCTTTCGGGGCGTCGAGGGTCAGGCCCAGGCGGGTCGGGACCGGGCGTGAGCGAGGCCAGAACTTGGGCAGAAAAGTAGCCCGGCCGATCGCAACCGATCGGCCGGGCGGGTGGGGCATGCAGGGGTCAGACGGCGAAGCCGCGGTGGCGGCGGACCAGCTTGCGGAGCATGAAGACCGTCTGGGCGATCGTCGCGATGTACAGGATCGGCCAGCCCAGCGACAAGATCGCCGACTGGACGCCCACACTCTGCTGAGTCCAGGCGAAGACCGCGCCGCCCATGATGGCCAGCAGGACCACCAGCGGCATGACGTAGGCGGAGCCCTTGCCCTTCTCGGCGTTGGCCTGCGCGGCCCAGTTGTCCTGGTCGGTCTTGGCCAGGAACTGCGCCCAGGCCGAGACGAAGTGGCCCATCCTGACCCACATGTACAGCTCGGCCGGGATGGCCAGGGCGGCGTACAGCAGGTCGGAGGCGCTCTTGTCCTTCATGGCCAGGGCCAGGCGCAGGTTGAGCAGGATGGCGATGGCCGGCGGGATCAGCCAGATCGGGTTGAAGACGAAGGCGTCGATCGACAGCGCCGCCACGAGCAGCAGCAGGAAGCCCAGCCGGGAAGCGATGTTGAAGGCCATCGAGATGTTCTCGAACCAGCGCAGCCGCAGGTTGGGGTGCAGCGGCTGGCCTTTGCTGTCGCCGCGCTGACCGGGCCAGAACAGGTCGATCGCGCCGAAGTTCCACTTGACCTGCTGGCCGTGCAGGGCGCGCAAGTTGGTCATCGGGCCTACGAACGCGCGGGCCGTCGCGCTGATCTTCGTGCTGTAGCCGGCGTCCTTGATCTGCAGGGACAGCTTGCTGTCCTCGACCTCGGAGTCGCGCACCCACGGCGCCTGCTGGTGGTGGCGCACCATGACCATTTCCAGCGCGCGCACGTTGAACAGGCTGCACTGGCCCCCGAGCACGGCCATGTTGCGGCCGCGCAGCAGGTTGTCCATGTTGAACGCGGCGAACTGCGCGCGCTGCCCGGCGATCAGGAACCGCGCCATCAGACCCTTGTAGCGGTTCTTGTCGATGCTGTAGATGGCGCTCAGACCGCCGATGCGCGGGTCGTCGGTCATCTCCAGTTCGAGCCGCTCGACGGCGTCGCGTGCCAGCGTGGTGTCGCCGTCGACGCCCAGGATGAAGTCGTAGCCGCGGGACAGGAAGTAGCCGTAGTTGAGCGCGCCGACCTTCTTGTCCGGGTTGACGCCCATGTCGTGCACGTGGATGTGGGTGGTGAACTCCTCACCCTTGACCGTGCGGGTGTGTTCGCCCTCGAACGTACGCGCGATCTCCGGGGTGTCGTCATCGGTGTTGTTGATGATGACGTGGATGACGTCGGGCAGCCGGGTCTGGGCCAGCAGGCTCTTGAGCACGTCGGCGATCGTGTCCTGCTCGTTGTAGCAGGGGATGATGCAGCTGATCGTCGCGTGCCGGGGCGCGTTGGCGGCCCGGGCGGCCAGCTCCCCCGACACCGTCTCGACGGTTTCCAGGTCGGTCAGCTGCGGGGTGGCCGGCGGCAGGGCCAGCTGTCCCGCCTTCGCGCTGCGGGGCAGCAGGATCTGGCGGTCGGAGGCCCGGCGGAATCCGGGCACGGTGTCGGTCACTGGGTGTCACCATTCGTGAGCAGCGGCAGGGTCAGGGTGTCGAGGGCCGTCGAGCGGTAGTAACTGTTCGACTTGGGTGCGGTCTCCACGAGGAGATCCAGCCGGATGGTCAGCGTGAGCGTCTTCGCTCCCGCGGTGGCCGCCGGCAACGTCACGACCGTGTTGTAGGGGTACGGCGGGGTGACGTCGAACTTGCCGCTGTCGGTGGCGACGTCGGCCCGGTTGGTGCCGTCGTCCTGCGTCACCTGGAACGTGGTGAGCCGGACCCGGTGGGTGCTGTCGGTGTCCTCGATGTGCGCGGCGACGTTGATGGTCTTCTGCGACTCGGCGGTGTAGAGCTTCGCGTTGTCGGACGTCCAGTAGGTCAGCGCGACCGAGAACGTGCCCTGCTTGATCGTGTGGGTGACGGTGCCCGTGTCGAGCGGCCCGCTGGCCCGCGCAGGCAGTTTGACCGCCTGGGCCTGCGGCGACGCCGAGGCCGACGGGGACGGTGAGGTGCTGCTGGCCGAGCCGCCGGGGAGAAGCGGCTTGCTGCTGCTGGTGACCTCCTTCAGGCTCGCGCAGCCGGTCAGGCCGGCGCAGAGCAGGGCGGCTGCCATGCCGAGGGGAAGAGCGGCTTTTACACCGGCGAAGCTACGAGTCATTCGTCCTGTCCCGCGGGGGTTCGGTTCGGGTCTGGGGACGTTGCAGATCGGCTGCCGGGACTCGTTGTTGAGCAGTCGCGCTGTGACGGTCGTCACTCAGATGCGTACAAGGCGCGCAGTTCCGTCCCGATGTCGGCCAGTTCCGCCCGTACGGAGGAAGGTTCGAGCACTTCCACCGTCGCGCCCCAACCGGACAGCGTTCGCGCGATGTCGAGCGGCGTGGCCGCGCCGACCCGGACACGCACCCGGCCGTCCTCCGCCTCGGCACCGGGATGGCAGTGCCGGCCGAAGTGGTCGCGCAGCACCCACACGAAGCGCGCGGGAATGAGCACTGTCGCCCACGTACGCGATCGGCGTTCCTCCATCGCGCCGACCACCTCGCCCCACGCCGTGTCCAAGTCGAAGTCGTCCGGCCGCTCGAACGTCTCCGCCGTCACCTCGAGCCCGCCCAGCCGGTCGAGCCGGAACGTGCGCCGGCCCTGCGCGGTGCCGGCGATCAGATACCAGACGCCGTCCTTGTCGATCAGCCCCCACGGGTCGGCCGACCGCGACGCACCGCGGTAGTCGAACCGCACCCGCTGCCGCCCGACGATCGCCGCCTGCAACTGCCGCACCTCGTCCGGCCGCTCCCGCGACAACGCACCCCAGCGCGCAGGATCGATCAGTGTGGCGTCCGCGGCCGCCTGCACCGAGCTCCGGTACGTCTCCGGCAGCGCCCGCACGAGTTTGCGCAGTGCCGCCTTGATCTCCTCCGACGACTCCGCCGACGGCCCGGCCAGCAGGAACAGCGCCTGCGCCTCGCGCGCCGTGAGCCCGCTCAGGTCCGTGCGGGCTCCGCCCACCAGCTGCCAGCCGCCGTGCCGCCCGGGCTGCGGATAGACCGGGATCCCGGCCGCCGACAACGCCTCCAGGTCGCGGCGCGCGGTGGCCACCGAGATCTCCAGCTCGCGGGCCAGCTCGGCCGCGGTCACCCGGCCCCGCGTCTGCATGAACAGGAGGGCCGCCACCAGTCGTTCGGCTCGCATACGACGAATTCTGCTCGATAAAGTGCTCAGAAGGTGAGCACTTAAGTGCGCAGAATGTGGTCATGACTGCTCTTCGTGGCTTCACCACCGTGACGTTCTTCGCCGCCGACCTCGACGCCGCCCGCGACTGGTACACCCACGTCTTCGAGCTCGAGCCCTACTACGTCCGGGACGGCGCTTACCTCGAGTGGCGCGTCGGCGACTACGAGCACGAGTTCGGCATCCTCAACGCCGCCTACGCCCCGCACCCGCACACCCCCGAGCCCGGCGGCGCGATCCTCTACTGGGCGGTCGACGACGTCGAGGCCGCCTACCAGCGCCTGCTCACGCTCGGCGCCACCGCTCACGACAAGCCCACCGAGCGCGGCCCCGGCTTCGTCACCGCCTCGGTCCTGGACCCCTTCGGCAACGTCCTCGGCGTCATGGCCAACCAGCACTACCGCGACGTCCTGGCCCGACCGGATTCCGCACAACGCACCAGCTCGACGCGACAGGAGAGCTGACCATCGGGGCCGCCCGGCCACAGTCCGCGCGGTCATCGACCACACCCGCCGCCTTCAGGAGGCCGATCTGTCCCCTTCCGTCATCCAGGCCGCCGACGGTCGGTTCCTCGACGACCTGCACCGCATCGCCCAGGGCGTGCTCACCGGTCGCCCGACTGTCCCCGCCCAGCGTCTGCCGGTCGGCCCGGAGCCGGACTGGCGGCCAGAGCGGCGCTGACGGCCGCCTCGGCGGCGGCTTTGCCGAGGCCGAGGCCGGAGAGCACGCCGGTGCCGTCCTCGAGTTCGAGCAACGCCAGCAGGATGTGCTCGGTGCCCACGTACGTGTGGTTCATCCGCAGGGCCTCGCGGAACGTCAGCTCCAGGGCCTTCTTGGCCGGCGCGTCGAACGGGATGAGCGCGGGCACCGACGCGGCCGCCGGCGGCAGGGTGACCGCGGAACGGACGGCGTCGAGCGGTACGCCCTGGCTGACGATCACCCGGGCCCCCAGCGCGGACGGGTCGGCGATCAGGCCGAGCAGCAGGTGACCGAGGCCGATCTGGTCGCTGCTGTGCGCACGGGCTTGCTCCTGCGCGGTCACGACGACCTTGCGGGCCCGCTCGGTGTAGCGGCTGAAGGCGTTGCCCTCGCCGAGTTCGTTGTCCCGCTACGTCCGACGCCTCCGTTCGGCTTCGATCGCCGGCCCGACCTCCTCCGCACGCAGCCGGCGATATTCGTAGTTGTCGCCGTGGCCGTGGTTGATGTCGAAGATGGTGAGGGTGCGCTTCCAGCCGCGACCGGTGAACGACTCGTCGCGCTCCCCGCCCTTGGCCGTGGCCGAACGGCGCACCACCTGGACGGTCTGGTGCGTCATGTCGTCCGTGACGACGTAGTACTGATAGAGCGCCGGCGCCCCGGGAGCCAGCAGCCGGCGCGCGAGGGCGACGTCGGCCGCGGCCGCGGCCCGTACGGTCGGCCAGGGCAGCCGCAACCGGTCGCCACGCGCGGTCAGGGCCGGCCACAACGTCATGCCGGGCTCCTCGGTCAGCACCCCGAAGACGAACGCCCGCGCCGCGAACTCGGCGTCCGCGGGGACGAGGGCCAGGCCCAGCAGCAGCCGCATGACGTGCTTGTCGTCGTCGAACCGCATCGGGCCCCCGTCGACCAGGGCGGCCGGCAGCGGATCGGCCCGGACCACCCCGCCCGGATCCGGGGTGAACGCGAGCAGCGGACCGCTCGGACCGTCGGCCGCGAGGATCGTCTCGTCGGTCCACGTGGCGGCGACGGCGGGATCGCGCGGCCACTCGGCCCACACCGTGTCGCCGAACACGAGCACGTATCGGCCCGCCCGATCACGGTAGACCTCCTCGGGACGGCCGTGCTTCCCGGCGGCCGTGAGCCGATGCCGACGCAGCGCCGCAGGCTGATCCCGTACGGGGGAAAGGGTCTGGCGCCAGGTCCGGGCCACCTCGCCGGACCAGGGCGCGACGGCCGCGATGAGACCGGCGGCCCGGGCGTGGTCGAGATGCGGGGTGGGCGGCTCGTGACCGATGATCCTCGACGACCTGTCCTGCGCCATCAGGAAGGCCAGCTTGCTCGCGGCGGCGGTGAAGGGCTCGATGCGTGGGTCGTCGCGATCCATGTCACGCGCGGCCGCTTCCAGGGTGATGATCTCGGCGGCGGCCCGCTCACCCCGATCGGCGGGAAAGGCCGCCTCGTCGAGCAGGGTGCGCAACGGCTCGGGCGGCTGGGGCGGACGGGGCCGGGCGGCCAGGTACCAGCCCGCGGAACGATCCGGCAGGCGTGCGTGACCGGCCCGGACCTGCTCCAGGACGACCCGGTGCTCGCGGGCCAGGGCACCCCAGGCGCGCGGATGGGTCTCGGGCAGACCGGCCCGCATCCCCACCAGCAGCATGGCCTCGCTGCGCCCCCAGCTCGTGCTGTCCGGCACCGGCACCGTCCGCCCGCGCTCGGCCAGCATCGCGCGAGCCGTCTCCACAGTGGTGGTTCCGCTCACCCAGATCGGGAGGTCGGCGCCCAGATTCCGGCCGATCTTGGCAGCTCCCTGACGGCCACCGATCGGCCGCAGGTAGACGAACGGGCCGGTCTGGCGGTCCAGCACCAGCGTGTCGAGCGAGACCGTGGACGGCTGGAGGATCAGGGTGGCGGGGTGGCGCCCGGGCGCCACCAGCCGGGTCATCAGCTGCCGTGTCAGCTCCTCGTGCTCGGCGTGGCCGACGGGGCCGAGGGGCACGACGTAGAGCACCGGCCCGTGCGGGGTCTCCCAGAGGATGACGTACGCGGAGCCGGCCGCGACGTCGATCAGGTCGTGCACCACCTCGCGCGGCCGCTGCTCGTGACGACCTTTCCGGACCAGCCACGGCTTCTGCACGTCGGACATGTCCCCATCATGCTACGAGCAGCCGAAGGCCCAGTTCCGCCGTGTCCAGAGCGGCGACGTCGCGGTTGCGGCCCGCCCATCGTCCGCTCGCCAAGTCGTCGCGCAGGGCTTCGACGGCCCGCCGCTCGGCCTCCGGACCGACCCGCGTCCACACCGACACCGCGCGGCGGACGGAACTGTCCAGATAGGCCTGCGGACGGCGCCAGTACGCCTCGAAGAAGCCGTCCGCACAGTCCCATGGGATCAACACGGGTTCCGCCTGCCCGCCGATCGCGCCGGTCAGGTCGGCCAGGGGCGGCAGGGCGGCGGCGAGCTGCTCGAACTCGGGAAGGTAGTCACGGGTGAGCCAGAACCTGCTCGTGCTCGCCTCGTAGGTGAGCACGACGACGCGCCGGGCCACCCGGCGCATCTCGCGCAACCCCGCGATCGGATCGCGCCAATGGTGGACGGTGCTGACCGCCATCGCGGCGTCGAACGACTGATCCGCGAACGGCAGCCTCTCCGCCGCGGCGGACACGCACGGCGCCGCGCCCGGCGGACGCTGCGCGCGCATCACGGCCGACGGCTCGACCGCCGTGACGTCGCGGTCGGCAGGCTCGTACGAGCCGGTGCCGGCGCCGACGTTGAGGACCGTGCGCGCGTCGCCCAGCGCGGACCAGATCCGCGCAGCGATCCGCGGCTCGGTGCGCCTGGTCGCCGGGTAGGCCGATCCGATCGTGTCGTACAGCATTCTCAACTGCTCCTCCGGTGTCGTCGCGATCCCTCGGGTGCGCGCGGCCAGCTCGTGGTCGAGGGCCTTCACCATCGCCGCCGCGCGGTCGCGCTGATCCGCCAGCAGCCCGCGCAGCCGCCGCAGGTGCGCGACGGCATCGATGGCCGGGTTGCCGACCAGGCCGGCGATCTCCTGCAGACCGAAACCCAGGCGGCGGTACGCGAGCACTTCGCGCAGCCTTTCCACATCGCCCGCGGCGTACGCCCGATGACCGGCGCTCGTGCGCGCGGACGGTCGCAGCAGGCCGATCTCGTCGTAGTGATGCAGGGTGCGCACGGTGACTCCGGCCAGTTCGGCCACCTGGCCCACGCTGAGGTGCTCTTCCACGCGCTCGACTATCCGCCATGACGTCACGTGAGGGGCAAGGGCTTGCGATCGCGGAACCGTCAGGTTTAGCCTGACGTCAGGATCTACCTGACGACAGGCGGAGGTAATCATGGATCTCGAGATGCGGTGCTCCTTCTGCGGCAAGAAACAGGAGGAGGTGGCCCAGCTGATCGCGGGTCCCGGCCCCGCCATCTGCGACGAGTGCGTGCGGCTCTGCAACGACGTGCTCGCGGGCAAGCGGCTCGAAGGCGTCCGCCTGTGGGAGGACCAGACCGACGAGGAGCTGATCGCGACCATGGTCCGGGTCGCGTCCCTGAAACATCAGGTCGACCGGGCGGTCGGGCGGATCGCCCGCTTGCTGCGCAGCCGGGGCACGACGTGGACGACGATCGGCGAGGCGCTCGGCATCACCAAGCAGTCGGCCTGGGAACGGTTCTCCGGCGAGGACTAACGGGTCTCGCCGGCCAGCTTCCGATAGACGGCGTGCACGAGGATCGGGCGGCGGATGCTCTCCAGCACCGGCTCGAAGAACTCCTTGCGGTATTCCAGATTCGTCATCGACGTCGTCGCGAACGAGACCCCGCCGAACGAGGCCAGCAGGGCGGCCAGCTTGAACAGGGCCATCGGGAGCCCGAGCAGGCCCGACGGTTCCGGGTCGTGCCCGATCCAGGTGGCCGCCGTCTCCTGCTGCACGGTGATCAGCCCCAGCGTGGCGAAGAACAGGAACAGGCCGAAGCCGATGACGGCGGCCTGCACCAGCTGGCGGACGGTGAGCAGCACGAGCACGTTGAGGGCCTGGCGTTGCTCCAGCGGCCGCACGTCGACCGCCTCGACGTCGACACCGGCCAGCGGGGTGCCGGCGCAGGCTTCGGCCAGGTCCTCCCGCGTGGGCGGCGGGCCGACCGGGTCCTCGTCGTAGCCGCGCACGACCCGCCAGGTGGCCAGGGCCACGATGACGGTCAGCAGAGCCAGCACGAGCCACACCCGCGGCCAGGGCAGGCGGTCCAGCAGCTGCCACAGCTCACCGGTGAAGAACAGGAACACCGTGCCGAACAGGACCACCGGCAGCGACCGTCCGAACGAGCGGGGAATGCCGGCCAGCCCTTTGGCCAGGTCACCGACGGCGTGGCGCAGAGCTGCCACCACCCCGTACGAGGTGGCCAGAAACCCGCCGGCGAACGTGGCCGCAAAGACGAGCAGCCCGGCCACCCCGACGATCAGCCAGGTGCGGTCCTGCGCCGCGACCTCGCGGCCGAACGCGCCCGGGCGCACCCGGTAGAGCAGCGAGCCCCCGGCGATGAACACCGCCGCGAAGAACACGCCGGCCCCGATCGTGCCGGCCCGCCCCAGCCGGGGCGGCCGGCGCCCGTTCAGCCCCGCCGTGAACGGCCAGACCAGGGCCGTCGCGAGGAGCGGGACGGCCAGCGCGACGAACGTGCCGACCGACGCGGCCTGCAACAGCCAGTAGATCGAGGCGCCGGTCAGGAACGGCAACATGCGGGGCACGACCTGATCGCGCGCGGTGAAGCCCACGATCAGCTGGGGCAGGGCGGCCCGCACGAACCACCGCTCGGTCCGGTTGAGGGTCGCCGCCCGTGATCCGCGCACGGGGATGATCGAACCACAACGAGGCGGTGGACACGCAGCCCCAATACCTACTAGTTTGATGGGCGTTGCGGGGGGACGGGACGGGACAGGGGTCCGGCATGGGCGGGAAGAACCGGCAGCTCGACGGGTTTACCCCGATGCGGGTGGATTTCGAGCGGGCCTCGGTCACGAGGGCGGGCCACCGCATCCTCGCCGGCGCCACCCTCACGCTGAAACCGGGCACGCTGACCGTCGTGGTCGGCAGCACGGGCTCGGGCAAGACCACACTTCTCGACCTCGCGGCCGGGCTCGCGCCCACCGGCGGCGTGGTCAAGTTCGACGGCATCGACGTACGCGGTCAGCACCCCACGGGCGTGACGGTCGTGACCGCGACGCCGTTCCTGGTCGCCGCGCCGATCCGCGACAACCTCGGGCTCGGCGCCACCTATCCGGAAACGGACCTGTGGGACGCCCTGCGCGTGGCCGCGGCCGACGAGGAGGTGCGCGCCCTGCCCGACGGCCTGGACACGTCGCTCGCCGACGACTCGCTGCGCTGCCGCCTCGCCCTGGCCCGCGCCGTGCTGCGCCGGCCCCGCTTGCTGATCCTCGACGACGCCACGACCGGGCTGGACGCGGCCACCGAACTGCGCGTGCTGGAAGGCTTGGCCGCCCTCGACGTCACGGTGCTGGCCACGGCCGGCCGGCTGCCCTCGGCCGCCCCCGCCGATCAGGTCGTGCTGCTGGAGGCGGGCCGGCTTTCCGCGCCCGAGGCGGCCACCCGCCCGGCGAACGCCTACGCCGCGGCCGGATAGCGTGATCATCTAGTACCTCCCTCAGGGCAGGGGCCCGCCCACCGGGGGTCCCCCGGCCCCCTGCTTCGGCTCCGTCGTGGCTCGCGGAGCGGGCCGATTCTGGCGCAGCGAACCGATCTTCGGGGGTCGGCCTGTGGACAACCCTGCATTGTGGACAACTGCGGGACCCGGCCGGCCGAGCCCTAAGCTGCGGCGATGAAACTCGACGACAAGACCGTCGTGCTGACCGGAGCCACCAGCGGGATCGGCCTGGCCACGGCGCATGCGCTGGCCGGGCGGGCGGGCCGGCTGATCCTGCACGGCGTCGAGGAGTCGTCACCGCTGGCCGAGGGCGGCAACGTCAGCTACTTCCGGGCCGGCTTCAGCTCGCTGCGCGCCGTGACCGAGCTGGCCGAGCGGCTCCGGGCCACTGCGGGCCGCGTCGACGTGCTCGTCAACAACGCCGCGCGCCCGGGCCCCGAGCTGCGCACCCTGTCCGGCGACGGCCACGAGATCACGTTCCAGATCAACTACGTGGCGGCAGTCCTACTCACCGAGCGGCTCGGGGCGCCGGGCCGGGTCGTGAACGTCTCCTCGGCCACACACCTGTCGGCGACCCCGCATCTCGACGACGTCAACTTGGCCCGCCGTTCGGGGCGCCTCCGCCGAGCGCGCCGCGGCCACTCTCGTCCACGTCATCACGCGCGAGGGCGACAACGGCACCTACTACGACGAGCGCTCCCCCGCCGCACCGAACCCGCTCGCCCTCGATCCCAGCTTCCAGCAACGCCTTCACGACGTGACCCGGGCCGCGATCGACGGGCGATGACCGGCGAGCAGCACGGCGCAGAGGAGGCCGCAGCACACCACCAGCGCACCGAAGGCGTTGAGCGCCACCTCCAACGTCGCTGCCGTGACCACCAGCGCGGCCAGCAACGCACCGGCCACCGCGGCCACGGCATCACTCACGAAGAAGGTGGCGGCGACCCGGCCCAGCAGGGCATCCGGGGTCGACGCCTGCATCCCGTACGTGATGGCGACACCCGCGATCACACCCGGCGCACCGGCGAGCGTCACGGCCACGACAGCGACGACGATCGTGGTGGCGTTGACCATCACCAGGAAGCAGAGACCGACCAAGGTGTACGCGACAGTCAGGATGCCGCGGGTCCCGTACCGGCGGACGACGCGGCCGCTGACCGCGGACCCGGCGACGTAACCCAGGCCGAGGCCGGCGATCAGATAACCGAGCTCCACCCCGGAGCCGTGCAGCCGGGTCACGGTGAACGGGACGAGCAGGGCGGTCAGGGCGGCGTTCCCCGTCCAGTAGACCCAGCTGGCCACGAGCATCCCGCGCAGCAACGGCGACGCCAGGACGTCACGCATCCCGGCCGGCGAAGCGTCCACAGCCGACGGCCGCAAGGCGAGCCCCGCGATGATGGCCGCGGCGGCCAGGTAGCTCACGGCGTCGACGATGACGACGAGCTCGAACCACCCCCGCGCGGTCAGGAAGGTGCCGATCACCGGGCCGATCATGCGCAGGGCGCTGTCGCTGAGGGCCGTGAGCGAGTTGGCCGAGGCGAGGTCGTCGGCGACCGCGGGCAGCACGGCGCGCAGGGCCGGCCGCAGGAAACACACGACCACGCTCTCGCCCAGCAGCCCGGCGAGCAGGAAGCCGACGTGCGGCGGCAGCATCAGGACCACCGCCGCCGCACCCGCCAGGTTGGCTCCCACCAGCACCGACCGGCGCGGCCAGCGGTCGATCAGCACCCCGGCCCACGGACCGATCAGCACGGCCGGCGCCGCCTGCACGGCCAGGGCCAGCCCCGTCGACAGGGCCGAGCCGGTCAGCCGGTGCACCTGCAGCGGCACGGCCATCACAAGCAACCATGACCCGAACGAATCGATCGTCGTGGCCGCCCACAACCGCCGGAACCCCATGACCCGAAGCTATTCCCACAAGACACTTCATGGCAATATGTGTCTCGTGGAGATAGAGGAACTCGGGGTGATGTTCAAGCGGAAGCGGGTGGCCGACGGTCGCACGATCGCCTCCGTGGCGGCGCAGGCAGGCCTCTCGGTGCCCTACATCGCCAATCTGGAGAACGGCCGTGGCAACCCGACCCTCGCAGCCGTGAACCGTCTGGCCGAGACGCTCGGTCTGCGGCTCCTGGTCGTCGAGGCCGACGAGTCGCCCGCATCCCGCCTCCTGGAGATCATGGCCGACCTCAAGGGCCGGCCCCTGACCGACCGCGACCGGCATCGCATCCAGGACGTCACGAGCCTGATCACCGGCTGATCCAGGGTCACCGTTCTTGACCTGCGGCCATGACTGCAGGGCCATCACGACCCCCCTCTTCCATCACCGCGTAGAGCCGGCCTGATTGCTCAGTCGCACTGCCGACACGCCGTTGGCACGTCGTCACCGCAGCGGTGCTATCAACTCCCGGCACTTCCTCGACGACCCGGCTCGGCGCGGCGCGCACTCAGTCCTGCGCGGCATGGAGCGCCGATAATTGGTCTACTCCGAGCGTATACTCTGGGCGTATAGTGCTCGGCATGACAGTGCCCCTCACCCTGCTCGGCCTGCTCGAGCGTGAACCGCGCCACGGCTACGACCTCAAGCGCGACTACGACGCGTTCTTCGGCCGCGACAAACCCCTGTCGTTCGGGCAGGTCTACTCGACGCTGAGCAGACTTGCCCGCGACGGCAAGGTCGTCATCAGCGACCTGGAGGCGGGCGCCGGCCCCGACCGCAAGCGCTACGTCATCACCGACCGCGGCGCCACCGAGGTCGGGGCGTGGCTGACCGAGCCGGTCGCGCCCGAGCCGCATCTGCAGACGGTCCTGTTCGCCAAGGTCACGCTGGCCCTGCTGCTCGACCGCCCGGCCGAGCAGTATCTGGACACCCAGCGCGCGGCCCACATGCAACGCATGCGCGAGCTGACCCAGGTCAAGCGCACCGGCAGCCTGGTCGACTCGCTGCTGGCCGACCATGCCCTGTTCCACATCGAGGCCGACCTGCGCTGGATCGACCTCACCGCCGCCCGCCTCGACGCGCTGGCCCAGGAGGTCCGAGCCCGATGACGAACGCCCTGTTGCAGGCCCACGACGTCCACCTCTCGTTCGGCACCACGCCCGCCCTGCGCGGGGCCGGGATCGCCGTGCACGAGGGCGAGATCCTGGCCGTCATGGGCCCGAGCGGCTCCGGCAAGTCCACGCTGCTGCACTGCCTGGCCGGCATCCTCGTGCCCGATCGGGGCGAGATCCTGTTCGACGGCCGCCGCGTCGACCGGCTGGGCGAGACCGCGCGCAGCAGCTTGCGCCGCGACACGTTCGGTTTCGTGTTCCAGTTCGGGCAGCTGGTTCCCGAGCTCAGCGCCGAGGAGAACGTCGCGCTTCCGCTGCTGCTTGCGGGCGTACGCCGGACGAAGGCGCTCACCGAGGCGCGGGCCTGGCTCGACCGGCTCGGGCTCGGTGACCTGGGCCGGCGCACCTCCGGCGAACTCTCGGGCGGTCAGGCCCAGCGCGTTGCCCTCGTCCGCGGGCTGGTCGCCCGGCCGCGCGTGCTGTTCGCCGACGAGCCCACCGGCGCGCTCGATTCGCTCACCGGCGAACAGGTCATGGACCTGATGGTGACGGTGGCCCGCGACGAGGGTACGACCATCGTGCTCGTCACGCACGAGCCGCGCGTGGCCGCGTACGCGGATCGGGAAGTGGTCGTGCGCGACGGCAAGGTGCTGGCCCTCACGGCGGAGCCGGTCGGATGATCAGGTTCGGGTTGCGTCTCACGCTGGCGGGGGGACGTGAGGCGCTCGTACGGCTGGTGGTCATCTCGGTGGCCATGGCGCTCGGTGCCGGCATGCTGCTGACCGCGCTGGCCGGTCTCGGCGGCGTCACCGCGCAGGCCGATCGTTACGCGTGGCTGAACTCGGCCAACGATCCCGCGGCGGCGCAAGGACCGGACCCGCTGTGGTGGCAGCTGCGCACCGACGTAGTCGGCACCGAGGTGTCCGGCCGCATCGACCTGGCCGCCACGGGCCCGCGGTCGCCGGTCCCGCCCGGCCTCGACCGCCTGCCCGCCCCCGGCGAGTTCTTCGCGTCCCCGGCCCTGGCCGAACGCATCGCCGCGACCCCGGCCGACCAGCTGGGCGACCGTTTCCCGGGCCGGCTCGCGGGTCTCGTCGGCGACGCCGCCCTGCCCGCCCCCGACTCGCTGATCGCCGTGGCCGGGTACTCCCCGGCCGAGCTGGCCCAGCGGCCCGACGTGTCGCGGGTCGGCACGATTCTCTCGACGCCGCCCGACAACTGCCGGGAGTGGTGCTTCAGCGGGGTCGACCCGGCCGGGGTCAAGCTGATCCTGGCCGTGGTGGCCGCCGCGCTCATCTTCCCGCTGTTCATCCTGATCGCGACGACCACCCGGCTGTCCGCCACCCGGCGCGAGCAGCGGTTCGCGGCCATGCGCCTGGTCGGCGGCACGCCCCGGCAGATCGCCCTGGTCGCCGCGGTCGAGGCCACCGTGTCGGCGATCGCGGGCACGCTCGGCGGTTTCGTGGTCTTCTTCGCACTGCGCGGCACCGTCGCGGCGATCCCGCTCACCGGCGCGCCGATGTTCCCCGGCGACTTGGCGCTGACGGCGCCGATCGTGCTCGCGGTCGCGCTCGGGGTGCCCGCGCTGGCCGTCGTGGCGGCGCTGCTGGCCCTGCGGCGCGTGCGGATCTCCCCGCTCGGCGTGACCCGTCAGGTGCGCCCGCGCCCACCACGGGCGTGGCGGATCGTTCCGCTCGTTCTGGGGCTGGCCGAGCTGGCCTACTTCATCGGCCGGCGCCCGCCCACCACGAACGAGCAGATCGCCGCGTACCTCTCGGGCATCTTCCTCACGATGATCGGGCTGCTCGTGGCCGGTCCGTGGCTCACGATGACCGGCGCCCGCCTGGTCGCGCGGCGGGCCCGCGGCGCCGCGGCCCTGATCGCCGCCCGTCGCCTGGCCGCGAACCCGAAGGCCGGTTTCCGCTCGGTCAGCGGCCTGGTGATCGCCCTGTTCGTCACCACGGTCGCCGTCGGGATCATGGGCACGATCGCCGCCGACCGGGGTCCCGCGGCCGGGGACGCCGACCGGTCGATGCTGATCACGATGATTCGCGGCACGCTGACCGACCCGGTTCCGGACGCGCTGCCCGGCACCCCCGGCGTACGGGAGATCGCCGTGACCCGGCAACCGCCGGGCACTCTGCCCGTTCCCGGCGGCGACATCGGTGACTGGGGTTTCCCGTCCACTCTGGCCGCCTGCGCCGACATCGCCCGGATGCCGTCCAACGGCCGCTGTGCGCCGGGTGCCGAGGTAGCCTGGACGTGGCACGACCTGCGCGGACCGGAGGGCTGGAACGGTACGTGGCCGACCGCCGACATCCCCGCCGCGGCCCTGCCGGCGTTGCGTGCGGACTCGTTCGTCACGCTCACCGACGGTGCGCCGGCCACGGTGGCCCGGGCCCGCACGATCATCGAGAACGCCGTCCCCGCCGCGCTGCCGCCCTACACCGACGCCGAGGGCCGGACCGAGGACGCCAAGGTCTTCAACGGCTGGAAGCGCCTGGCCGACGTGGTTGTGCTGGCCAGCCTGGCCATCGCCGGGTGCAGCCTGGCCGTCAGCGTCGCGGGCGGGCTGAGCGAACGCCAACGGCCGTTCAGCATGCTGCGCCTGACCGGTGTCCCGCTGGCCACTCTGCGCCGGGTCGTGGCCCTGGAGAGCGTGACGCCGCTGCTGGCCGCCGCGGCTGTCGCCTTGTGCGCGGGCCTGCTCGCGGCGCACCTGTTCCTGCGGGCCCAGATGGAGACGTCGCTGCAGCCGCCCGGCGTGGCCTTCTACGCCGTCGTGCTGGCCGGCATCGCCGCGTCGCTGGGCGTGGTCAGCCTCACCCTGCCCCTGCTGCGCCAGATCACCGGCCCCGAGGTGGCCCGCAACGACTGACGGTCAGCGGTCGGAGTACTCGGCGTCGGGAAACTTGTCGTACATCAGGTCGCCCTCGACGCCGTGCTCCAGCCACTGCTTCAGCGAAGCCAGCACCAGCGTGAACCCGGACATGGTCTCGACGGCGACCGCGGCCCCGTCGTCGCCGTCGAAACCGGTCACCAGCACCCCGACCAGCGTGCCGGAGTCGCGCGCCTCGAACGTGAAGCGCACCGGCTGCCCGCCGTCCCAGCGCAGGTCGAGCAGCTTGCCCGGCTCGGCCGCGACCACCTCGACGTCGGTCTCGGCACCGGCGATCTTGAAGACCCAGTGGACCCGGGCCCCGGTCTCCAGCCGCCCGGACGAGCCGGCCAGCCAGAACTTGCGGATCGAGGCGGGGTCGGCAAAGGCTTCGTACGCCTCGGCGGCCGGGCGGCGGATGAGCAGGTTGACGTCAACGACGAGTTCCGACATGGCTCCGAGCGCATCACGGGCCTCACCCCGCGGTCAAGGACTGCGTGCCGAGGACGGTGGCCAGGGCCAGCCGGTCAGCGTCCTCGGTGCCGGGCTCGGCGGTGTAGATCATGATGCGCAGGTCGTCGAGCGAGACGACCAGCGTGTCGCAGTCGAGCGCGATCCGGCCCACCGCCGGGTGCTCGATGACCTTGTGTTTCGACGTCTCCCCGGGCGCGGGCGGCGCGGCGTCGCTCTCCCACAGCTCGGCGAAGCGCGGACTGGCCTCGGCCAGCTCCCCGATCAGCTTGCGCAGCGCCCGGTCGGCCGGATATCGCGAGGCGGTCAGGCGCAGGTCGGCGATCAACCTCGCCACGTGCTCGGCGTGCTCGCGCGGTGTGTGCACGACGCGTGAGGACGGGCCGAGCAGGTTGCGCCAGATCGCGTTGCGTTCGATGCCGTGCCAGCCGGTGGTGTCGCCCATCAGCGCGTCGTACGGCGCGTTCGCGAGCACCAACGTCCAAGTGGCGTCATAGACGACCACCGGGGTGTGCGCGAGCCGTTGGAGCAGCCGCTGCACGCTCGGCGTGACCCGCGACGGCACCACGTCGAGCCCGGGGGTGGCGTGCCCGGCCAGCTGGTAGAGCAGGTCACGCTCGGCGTCCGCGAGCCGCAAGGCCCGGGCCAGCGCCTCCACGACCTGGGCCGAAGGGGCGGTCGCGCGGCCCTGCTCGAGCCGGGTCAGGTAGTCGGCCGAGATACCGGCCAGCCCGGCCAGCTCCTCCCGGCGCAGGCCGCTGGCCCGGCGCCGGCGGCCCGCGGGCACACCTACGGCCTCGGGCGTCACCCGGTCCCGCCAGCGGCGCAGCGTGCGGCCGAACTCCCACGTCTCCATGCGTCCCAGTGTGCTCGCCGGGCGCGCGGGTGTCCTGGCCCTGCCGGTCCTACGAAAACCGCACGACTGCCTGAGGGGGTGCGGGCGGCCGCACGCTCCGTGCATGACAACCGTTCTGATCACCGGCCCGACCCGCGGTCTGGGCCGCTCCACCACCCTCGCCCTGGCGGGCCGGCCCCGGGCCGAGCGTCCCGATCTGCTGCTGGTGGGTCGTCCGGGGCGGGCGCTCACCGACGTCGCGGCCGAGGCGCGCGCGCTGGGCGCGACAGTGCACGAGATCGGGGCCGACCTGTCCCGCCTGGCCGACGTGCGCGCCGCGGCCACGACCGTACGGGAAATGCTGGAAACGGGCAGGGTGCGACAGCTTCGCGCACTCATCGCCAACGCGGGCGCCATGTCGGCCGACACGCGCAAGGCATCGGCCGACGGGTACGAGCTGACGTTCGCCGTGAACTATCTCGCGCACGCCCAGCTGATCGGCGACCTCGTGGACGTCCTCGAGCAGCCGGCGCGCATCATCCTGCTCGGCTCGAACACCTATCACGCCAACTTCTGGCGCCGTTTGTTGCACGTTCCCGCGGCGGAGTGGACCGATCCGATGGACATCGCGCAACCGGCGGAAGGTTCGTCCGGCGTCGCCTACTCCAACGCCAAGCTGGCCCTTCTCTACTACGCGCACGAACTGCAACGACACGTCGCAGCCGGCATCAACGTGTCGGTGTTCGAGCCCGGCTGGATGCCCGGCACCGCCCTGGGCCGGGACGCGCCCGCCGCCGTTCGGGCAGTTGCGCGCGGCATCGCCCGCATCCCCGGCGTGGCCACCCCCGAGAGCTCCGGGCCGCAGCTGGCCTCGATGGCGCTCGACGCCAAGTGGGCGAACCTGCGCGATGGTGCGTTCGTGGTGCGCGACCGCCTGGCCCCGGTCGAGCCCGTCGCCCACGACCGCGCCCGCGAGCGCCGCTTGTGGGCCGCCACCAGCGAACTTCTGCGACGCGCGACGGCCTGACACCCGTACGGGGAGATCGATGAAATACTGGGCCGGTCCCGCCCCGCCTCGACAAGTGGAGATCGCGCCCTGATGGTTGCCTTCGAGTTGGCTGTTCAGGACGCGCACGGGCTGGCCGTCGCCGCACGCCCCGGCGTCGACCGCATCGAACTGTGCTCCGCTCTGCCGCTGGGCGGGGTCACGCCGTCGCTCGGGTTCATCGAGGCGGCCGTGGCGACCCCGGGCATCCCGCCGGTGCACGTGCTGGTGCGGCCGCGCCCGGGCGGCTTCGACTACTCCTCCGCCGAGGTGGCGACGACCCTCTCCGACGTGCGGCATGCGCTCGCCGCCGGCGCCTCCGGGGTGGTCATCGGCGGCGTCCGGGACGGACGGGTCGACGCCGACCTGGTCAGCCGGATCGTCGACACGGGCGCCGACGTTACCTTCCACCGCGCCTTCGACACCCTGGCCGACCCCGCCGAGGCCATCGGCGACCTGGTCAAGCTGGGGGTGCGGCGCATCCTGACCTCGGCCGGGGCCACCAGCGTGGCCGACGCCCTGCCCGCCCTGGCCCGCCTGGTCACCGAGGCGGCGGGCCGCATCGAGATCATGGCCGGCGGCGGTGTGCGACCCGAGGTCGTCGCCGCCATCGTGCGCACCGGTGTCCCGGCCGTGCACGCCTCGGCCAAGCGCACCCTGCCCGGCACCGGCGGCGTCTCACTGGGCACAGCCGACGCCGGCCGGGAGACCACCGACGAGGCCGAGGCCGGACGCATCATCGCCGAGCTCCGGTCAGCGGCGTGACGAACTCGCCGGCCACCCGGAGTAGCCGCCCCGCCCGCAAAAGGCTTCTTCGCCGTGCTGCTCGTGCTCGGCGCGTTCGGTGCGGTCTCGTTGCAGAAATCGGTGCGCGACCGGGCCGAAGGCGTTCCCGTCTCCGGCCTTTATCTGTGCCTTGCGTGGGGTGTGGTCGGCTTCTCCGTGGTGCTGCCGGCTGTCGGGCTCTTCAACAGCACGATGGCGCTGAGCGAGAAGGGCTTCTACGGGCTCGCCTTCGCCATGACGTTGTTCGCGGTCATCGCCGTGCAGAAGAACGTGCGGGACGCGCTTCGTTCCTGACATTCTCAGCGGGCGAGATCGTGCCGTTTGTGGGTGAGTTTTTCGACCAGAGCGATGGGGGCCAGCCGTCGTAGCGGGAACACCACTGCGGCGTTGCTGCCCACGGCGTACCGCTGCCGGGGCCGGCTCGCCTCGATCGCGCGGACAATGGTGGCCGCGACCCGTTCCGCGGAGACACCGGCCGCCTCGTTGCGATTGAGGGCGGCCAGCATGCGCTCGTACTGCGCGCGGTGCGGCGAATCCGGCTCGATGTAGCTTGTGCGCCGCTGACTGATGCCGGTCGCGATCGCGCCCGGTTCCACCGTGGTCAGCCAGACCCCGTACGGCGAGTACTCGTGGCGGGCCCCGTTGGCGAACCCTTTGATGGCCGCTTTGGTGGCGACGTAGGACGAACGGTACGCCAGCGGGAACGACGCGAGCATAGAGCCGACCATCACCACCCGGCCGTGACCTCGCTCGCGCATTCCGGGCAGAGTCAACTGCGCCAGCCGTACGGGACCCAGGACATTGACTTGGAAAACGCGGCGCAAGGCCTCGCCGGGCAACTCCTCGAACGGACCGGACTGGCTCTCGCCGGCATTGTTGACGAGGACGTCGACCGTTTTCAGCCGCCCCGCGAGCGCCTCGATCGAGGCCGGATCGGTGAGGTCGAGCGGCAGGTATTCGACCCCCTCGGCCGGCTTGCCGACCGTTTCCGGGTGCCGGCTCGTGCCCAGAACCCGGTAGCCCCTGGCCACGAGTGCGGCCGCCGTGGCCAGGCCGATGCCGGACGAGGCGCCGGTGACCAGCGCGGTGCGATCCATCGCAGCACCCTATCGGGTGGCGGCGGCCCCGTTGACCGTCGACCGACGTGGTGCCCTGCGCGACCGCCGATCAGTCTGCGGGCGTGTGCGCCTTCAGCTCGGCCAGCAGCCCGTCACGGTCGGCCAGCACCGCGCCCAGGATGCGCCGGCCCGCGGCCAGCAGGTCGGCCACATCGGGCGTGCTCAGCGCATACATCACCAAGGCGCCGTCGCGGAAAGAGACAACCACTCCCGTACGCCGCAGCACCGCGAGCTGCTGCGAGAGATTGGACGGCTCGACGTCGATCTCGGACAGCAGTTCCCGTACGGGGCGGGGCCCGGCCTGCAGCAGTTCGAGCACCCTGATCCGCACGGGATGGCCCAGCGTGCGGAACATTTCCGCCTTCGCCTGGTAGAGCGGCACTGACATCGACGTCTCCCACCTGAATCCGTGCGGCAATCGTACGGAATTCGCCGGACGGCCCGGACGGGAAGGCCAGGCCACGACGATCAGCAATTGGTGATCTGCCGAATTGCAGAAGTCTTCAATTCGAGCGCCGCACATGATGACTGTGGAACGCCCGCACGCCGCCACGACGGACGCGGTGTCCGATCGACGTGCGCCGCTGGGGTCCATGCTGGAACCCAGGCAAACGGAAGGGACTTACGGGGCATGGCCGAGATGGACGTGGCACTCAAGGACGCGTTGCAGGTCGACGGCGCGATCGCGGTCGCGATCGTGGACTGGACCAGCGGCATGGCACTGGGGACGGCGGGCGGCGGGTTCGGCTTCGACGTCTCCGTCGCGGCGGCCGCCAATACGGAGGTGCTGCGCGCGAAACTGCGCACGCTGGAAATGCTCGGAATGCAGGAATCGGTCGAGGACATTCTCGTCACGCTGGGCTCGCAATATCACGTGATCCGCCCGGTCACGTCACCGGACGGGCGCGGCCTGTTCGTCTATCTGGCGCTGCATCGCGATCGCGCCAACCTGGCCATGGCCCGCCATCGGCTGCGCCTCATCGAGCAGCAGCTGGAGATTTGAGAAGCCGCATCGTGCCCCGTGGACAACGGAACGCGATCTTGAGGGCGGCCGCGTAGCGTGAGGGCCGGATCCACAGCCGTCGTGACGGCCCGGTTCCGAGCCGTCCAGCGTGGGAGGTCGCGTGAGTCGTTTCGTCGAGGGTGTGGTCGCGAACGCGGAGCGGGCCCGCACCGGCATGGTCACCGGGGAACCGGGGCAGGCCGTCCGGCGCACGTGGTCCGAGCTGCACAGTCAGGCCCGCCGCGTCGCGGGTGGGCTGATCGCCAACGGGCTGCGGCCCGGGCAGGCGGTGGCGGTGCTGGCGGGGATGCCGGTCGAGATCGCGCCGGTGGCTCAGGGTGTCTGGCTGGCCGGCGGGAGCATGACGATGGTGCACCAGCCCACCCCGCGCACCGATCTGAGCGTCTGGCGCGACGACACCTTGCGCGTGCTGCGCATGATCGACGCGCAGCTGGTCGTCGTCGGCGCGCCGTTCGAGCAGATGGCGCCGATCCTGGACGGGTACGGGATCCCGAATGTCAGCCCGGGCGAGCTGGCCGCCGGCGACGAAGCCGCGCCGGTCGAGGCCGGCGAGGACAGTCCCGCCCTGCTCCAGCTGACCAGCGGCTCCACGGCCGAGCCGAAGGCCGTCCGGATCACCCACCGCAACCTGTTCGCCAACCTGACCGACTCGAGCCACCACCTCCGCTGCGGCGAGGACGGCGTCATGGTGTCGTGGCTGCCGATGTTCCATGACATGGGCATGATCGGCTGCCTGGCGCTGCCCATGCTCAGCGGCCTGGAGCTGGTCAGCGTCACACCGGCCGACTTCCTGAGCCGGCCGCTGCTGTGGGCCGAGCTGATGAGCCGGTACGGCGGGACGATCACCACCGCGCCCAATTTCGCGTGGGCGGTGCTCACCCGGCAGCTCGCGCGGGTCGAACCAGGCACTCTCGATCTGTCCGCGCTGCGCGTCGCGTGCAACGGCGCGGAGCCGATCGACCCGGCGACGATGCGCGCGTTCGTCACCGCCGCGTCCCGCTTCGGCTTCGATCCCGGCGCGGTGAACTGCTGTTACGGCGCCGCGGAGAGCACCCTGGTGATCTCGCTGTCCGAGGTGTCCGATCCGATGACGCTCGACCGGGTCGACCCCGTCGCACTCGAACGCGACCGCCTGGCCAAGCCGGGTCCGCGCGAGATACCCATGCTGGGCCGGCCGTTCCCCAGCGTCGAGGTGCGCGTCGTCGACGACGAGGGCGCGAGCCTCGGTGAGCGCCAGGTCGGCCGCCTGCAGCTGCGCGGGGAGTCGGTGACCGACGGCTACATCACGCCCGGCGGGTTCGAGCCGGCCCGCGACGCCGACGGCTGGCTCGACATCGGCGACGAGGGCTACGTGGCCGACGGCCAGATCGTGGTGTGCGGGCGGCGCAAAGACGTGATCATCATGGGCGGCCGCAACATCTACCCGACCGACATCGAGCGGGCGGCCGCGACAGTTCCCGGCGTACGGGAGGGCAACGTCGCCGCCGTGCGCCTGCTCGCCGGGGACGGACTCGCTCGTGAATCGTTCGCGGTGCTGGCCGAGTCGCGCGACGCCGGCGACCAACAGGCCGCGGAGCGGATCGCCAAGGAGGTCCGGGCCCGGGTGGTCGCGGAGATCGACGCGCGGCCCGCGGAGGTGTGCGTCCTGCCGCCCGGATCGCTGCCGAAGACGCCGTCCGGCAAGCTGCGCCGGGCGGCCGCGCGCGCCCTTCTGGCCAAATACAAGTGATTGACTGCGATTAATTGACAGTCGGCTACCGGACAGTCGCTGGACATAGCGCCACTCCGTTTACTCCATACGATGGGTCGGGGAAACCGAATCGATCTGGAGGAGGTGGACGGTCATGCGGCGGCTTGATTTCCGGTCGGCCCGGTGGCGCAAGTCCAGGAGCAGCTCCGAGACGAACTGTGTCGAGGTGGCCCTGGTCGACGGGGTCGTCGGGGTGCGTGACTCCAAGAACCCGGGCGGTCCGGTGCTGGCTTTCACCAGGGCGGAGTGGACGGCCTTCCTGAGCGGCGTACGGGGCAACGAGTTCGAGCTCGACGAACTGGCGCGCTGACCTTCCGGGCCGGCCGGAACCGTTTTCGCAGCCTGCCGAATAGGCAGGACTCCGTTTGGCCGAGGCCCCGGCAATGGTTGAACAGCCACGCGCGGCCGGTGCAGAACGATCCGATCACGGCCGCTCAGGTCGTCGGGCAGCCGGGCGCGGGACTCGACCGGGCGCCTGGCCGGCAGATCGTCGAAGTACTTGCGCGACCCGTTTGGCCGTCGGGTACGGGCAGGTCGATGCAGGCGAAGCCGGCCGAGGCCGGCGCGGCGGGCCCGTCGAGCGCGGTGCTCATGTTGCCGCCCGGCGGAAGATGCATGGAGAACTCGGCGAAGAGGTCCTTCGCGCCGCGCCCCCGTCTCGTCGCCGACCAGGCCGTCAATGCCCGGCGGCGACGTCGGGCAGGCGTGCTCCCGGAGCTGTGCCGGGGAGGCGCTCCGCCCGGCACCGCCCGGACTCGCGCAAGAATGGCAGCCCTTCGTCGTTCGAGCCGGCCAGGCGGCCCGAGAGAGTGACCGTTGTCCAACACCGCGCCGCCCGTGTGCTGCTCGGCGACTCGGCCGGGCGGGCCCTGCTGCATCGATCGCGCCGGATGCCACAGGCCTGGCCTCACGTCCGGAGCCGGCGCCATCACTGATTTCGGTCGCCGTCCGCGCGAACGCCGCACCACCACTGACGACGGCGCAGGTACCGTCGTCGGTGATGTCACAACCGCAACTAATGGCAACAGCTTGCTAGTGACCGAGGTGGGCAGCGTGAATGACAGCGTGACAGATCCGGAACCACCCGACGTCGCGCGGGCGCTGACCCACATGGCGCAGCAGCTGCGCGGGATCGGGCGGCTCGGCGTGGCGTTCTCGGGCGGGGTGGACTCGTCGGTGCTGCTCTCGCTGGCCGCGCGCACGCTCGGGCCGGAAAGGGTGCTGGCCGTCCTCGGGGTGTCGCCGAGCCTGGCCGCCGACGAGCGGACCGCCGCGCACGAGGTGGCCGCGCACATCGGGGTGCCGATGATCGAGGTCGAGACGCGCGAAGGTGAGCGCGAGGCGTACCGCGCGAACGGCCCCGATCGCTGTTACCACTGCAAGGACGAGCTGTTCACGCGCATCGACGCGGCCGTCAGCGCGCAGCACGGGCTCGACGCGGTGGCCTACGGGGAGAACGCTGACGACGTGCGCCGCCACGACCGGCCCGGGGCGAAAGCGGCCGCGGCCCACCGGGTGCTGACTCCGCTGGCCGACGCGGGTCTGGACAAGGCCGCCGTACGCCGGATCGCGCGCGCGTTCGCGCTGCCGTGCGCCGACAAGCCCGCCGCGCCGTGCCTGGCGTCCCGCATCCCCCACTTCCAGATCGTCAGCCCGCGCAAGTTGAGCGAGGTCGAACAGGCGGAGGCGGCGCTGCGCCGGCTGGGTTTCGGTGACCTTCGCGTACGGCACCACGGCGACGTCGCCCGGGTCGAGTTGCCCGCCGGCGATCTCGTCCGGGCCGTGCAGGATCCGCTGCGCGACCATGTGCTGCGCGCGGTGACCGGGGCCGGTTTCCGTTTTGTCGCGCTCGACCTGGCCGGCATTCAATCAGGGGCGTTCACGGGTGCCTACTCGGCCGCCTCCGCGAACGCCGCCCCGAGCACTGATGGACAACCCGAGCAACCATGATGCGACAACGGGACAGCACGAAGGCAGGCAGGACCGGCCGATGACCGACGACTTGGCCACCTACGCCCATCTGGATCGCGACCGGACCCGGCGGCGGGGCTACCCCGAGGCCGTCTACTGCGCGCACAAGACAGCCGAGCAGGTCGCGGGCATCGCCGCCGCCCTGCGGGACAGCGCGGACGGCGTCACGTTGTTCACTCGCGCGGGAGACGAACATGCTCGCGCCATCCTCGCGACGCTTCCGGGCGCCTTCCACGACCCGGCGGCCGGTCTGCTCGCCTGGCCGCCGCGCCCGCCCCGGCCGACGGGCGAACGGGTCGTCGTGGTGGCCGCGGGCACGTCCGACCTGCCCGTCGCCCGCGAGGCGGCGCTGACAGCGCAGTATCTGGGCCGCACGACCGACCTGATCGTCGACGTCGGCGTGGCCGGGCTGCACCGGATTCTCGGCCACGTCGACACGCTGCGCCGCGCCCGCGCGGTCGTGGTCGTCGCCGGCATGGACGGCGCCCTGCCCGGCGTCGTGGCGGGCCTCATCGCGGCGCCGGTGATCGCCGTGCCGACGTCGGTCGGGTACGGCGCCGCCTTCGAGGGCCTGGCCGCCCTCCTGACGATGCTGAACGCCTGCGCCCCCGGGGTGGCCGTGGTGAACATCGACAACGGTTACGGCGCCGGCCACCTGGCCGCCCAGATCACCGCGCCCACCAGTGCGGTCTCCGCAGCGGCGGCCCCCGAACGGCCCGGCGCTGATACCGAGACGGCCACCGGGGAACAGCACAGCGCAGGCTCCCGGACGACCACGACCGACCAACGCGGCAGCGCCTCCCGGGCGCCGAGCGGCGAACAGCCGCGCGCGTGAAACGGCACGCGTGGGTCGACGCGTCGGCCGGGATCGCCGGGGACATGCTGCTCGGGGCGTTGCTCGATGCCGGCGCCTCGCTCACTGTCGTGCAGAACGCGGTTGACGCCGTCTCGGGCGGAACCGTGCGGGTCCGCCGGCGAGAGGTGACCCGAGGCGGGTTGCGCGCCCTCAAGGCCGAGGTGGAACCGCTCGTCGACGACCCGCCCCACCGCACCTGGGTCGATGTGCGCGAGATGCTCGAACGCGCGGGAACGGACACCGTGACCGCCACCGCGGTGTTCCGCTGCCTGGCCGAGGTCGAGGGCCGGGTGCACGGCACGAAGCCCGACGATGTGCACTTCCACGAGGTCGGGGCGCTCGATGCGATCGCCGATGTCGTCGGTTGCTGCGCGGCCCTGGCCGACTTGGGAGTCGCCACCGTGTCGGCCGGCCCCGTGGCGCTCGGGTCGGGCTCGGTCCGCACCCGGCACGGCCGGTTGCCGGTGCCCGCGCCCGCCGTGGCCGAGCTGGCCAGGGGCTGGCAGGTGTCCGCGGGCGGCGAGGGTGAGCTGGCCACGCCGACCGGGCTGGCCCTGCTGCGCAGCCTGGCCCGCGCCTGTGAGCCGTTGCCGCCGATGACCTTGGAGGTGGTCGGTGTCGGCGCGGGCACCCGCGACCCGGCCGGTCGCGCCAACGTCGTGCGCGTGATGATCGGCAGCACCGGGGCGCAGGCGTCCGAGCCCGCCGGCAAGCGAGCGGAGGCGCCCGCCCCGAGCGAGTCCGGCGAGCGTGCGGTGCTGCTCGAGGCGAACGTCGACGACCTCGATCCCCGGTTGTGGCCGGGCATCCTGACCAGCCTGCTCACGAACGGTGCGAGCGATGCGTGGCTGGTGCCGATCGTGATGAAGAAGGGCCGTCCCGCGCACACGTTGAGCGTTTTGTGCACGCCCGCGATGGCCGGCACGTTGCGTGATCAGATCTTCCGCGACACCAGCACGCTCGGGGTGCGGCACAGCCCGCGCGGCAAGGTGGCCCTCGAACGCGCATTCGTCGACGTGACGGTGGACGACACCCGCATCCCGGTCAAGGTCGCGCATCGGGACGGCGTGGTGCTCCAGGTCATGCCCGAGTTCGACGACGTGGCCGCGCTGGCCCGCCGGCAGGAGCGGCCGGAACGGCTCGTGCTGCAGGAGGCGCTGGCCGCCGCCGGGGACGCCGGCCTGTTCGTGGGGGCGGCCCTGCCGGAGAACCTGCGCCCGGCGCAGTAGGCTCCGTCCATGAACAGCACCGTGCGAGCCGCGGACGGCCACACCATCGGCTACGAGGTCCACCGGCCCGCCGCGGGTGACGAGCGGGGCACGACGGTGGTGTTCCTGCCCGCCCTCGGGGTGCCGCTGTCGTACTACTCCAGGCTGTTCGAGGTGTGGGCCGGCGCCGGGCGCACCGTCGTCGGGGTCGAGCATCGCGGCCAGCCGCTGAGCCCGATCGCCGGGATCCGCCGCGGGCGGTTCGGCTACAGCGACATCATCCGCGCCGATGTGCCGGCCGTCTTCGCGCTGCCCGAGGTGCGCGGGGCCGAGCGGACGATCCTGATCGGGCACAGCATGGGCGGCGCCCTCGCCCTGCTCTCCACGGCCGCGGGCACGGTGGCGCCGGACGCCGTGGTCACCATCGCGACCGGCACGAGCTGGTGCAGCGCCGAGTTCGGGGCCCGCCGCCGCGTGCAGCGGTACGCGGGCATCCGCGTGGTCCGGACGGTGACGCGCACTCTCGGCTACTGGCCCGGCCACCGCCTCGGCTTCGGCGGTCGCCAGCCCAGCACGGTCATGCGCGACTGGGCTTACGAGGCCAGCCATGGCCGCTTCCGCCTGCACGGCGACCCGTTCGACTACGAGACGGCCCTGTCGGAACTCAAGACCCCGCGTCTCATGCTCGACATCGAGGGCGACGACCTGATCAACCCGCGCGCGGTGGCCCTGCTCGCCAAACGCGCGGCTCAGGCCGAACGCATGCGGATCCGCTCGGCCGACGGCGTCCGCGTCAACCACTTCACGTGGGCCCGACGCATGCCCGCCGAGGTGACCACCCCTATCGACGAGTGGCTGGCCGCCCTCTGACCACGAGTGCGCGCCGCGTGGCCTAACCGCGCAGGGTGGACTCGACGGACTTGAGCAGGTCGTCGTCGGCGGCCAGGTCGGGGGCCAGCAGCGACAAGACGTCGCGCGCGGAGCGTGCGCGGTCGGTGAACGGCTGCGCGCCTGCGTCCGAGACCGGTGCGCCGAGGCCGCGCAGGTGGTCGATCCAGGCGGCCAGGATGCGCACGGCGCCGGTCGGCAACCGGCCGGCTGCGCGCTCGCCGCGCAACACCGGGAGCACACGGATCGGAATCTTCTGCGAACCGTCGGCAGCGATCTGCGCGAGCGTGTGCCGGATGCGCGGGTTGGCGAAACGCTCGAGAAGCGCCGACCGATAAGCACTCAGCTCGCCGGTGGGCAGCGGCACGTGCCGGCAGGCCTCGTCCCACCAGTCGTCGAGCCAGCCGCGGCAGACCGGGTCGGCCACGGCGTCGGCCACCGTCTCGTGGCCGAGCGCGCTGCCGGCGTACGCGAGCAGGGAATGACCGCCGTTGAGCAGCAACAGTTTGCGCGTCTCGTGGGGCACGACGTCGTCGACGAACCGGGCGCCGGCCCGCTCCCACGCCGGCCGCCCGGCTGGGAAGTCGCCGCTGAGCACCCATTCGGTGAACGGCTCGGTCACGACCGGCGCGGCGTCGGCCCACCCGCCGGCCGACTCCACGTCGCGTACGTCGGAAGGGGTGGTCTTGGGGGTGATGCGGTCGACCATCGTGGTCACGAAGGAGACATTGGCGGTGATCCACTCGTCGAGCGCGGGGTCGAGGCGGGCCGCCAGCTCGTGCACCACGCGCGCGGTGACCTCGCCGTTGCCGGGCAGGTTGTCGCAGGAGACGACGGCCAGCGGACCCGAGCCGGCCAGCCTGCGCGCGGCCAGGCCGGACACCAGCCGGTCGGCCACCACCCCGGACGGCGCATAGGCAGCCTCGGTCATCGTGATCGTGACGAGTGCCGTCGACTGCGCGGAGATGAGCGTCCGCCACGTGGCGGAGTCACTGCCCGGATGCGCGGAGACGAGCGTTTTCTGCACCTGCAGGTCGTCCGACGACGGCCCGCGCACCACGAGCGTGTAGCGACAGTCCTGCGCACTCAACGCGTCCGCGAGCGTGGCCGAACGGCCGGTGAACGCCGCGATCCCCCACTCGCCGGGGTCGGAGCCGGCGCCGGTGTACCAGGCCTGGTGGGCGCGGAAGAACCCGCCGAGCCCCAGGTGGACGATGCGGATCGACCTCACAGCTTGAACACCTTCCGGGGCTGGTCGACGACGAGCGCGGTGAGCGTCTCGAGCGCCTCGTCCTCGTCCAGGCGATGAGCGGCGACGAGTTCGGCCAGGAAACCCGCGTCGAGCCGGCGCGACATGTCGTGCCGGGCGGGGATCGAGCAGAACGCGCGGGTGTCGTCGATGAACCCGGACATCCGGCTGAACCCGGCGACCTCGGTGACGGCCCGCTGGTAGTGGCGGATCTCGCTCGGGTTGTCGAGGAACCACCAGGGCGCGCCCGCGTAGACGGCCGGGTAGAAGCCGGCCAGGGGTGCGATCTCGCGGCTGTAGACGTCCGGGTCGACCGTGAACAACACGAGGTGCAGGTTCGGGTGGGTGCCGAACCGGTCGAGCAGCGGCTGCAGCGCGGCGGTCAGCTCCACCTGCACGGGAATGTCGTGCCCGGTGTCGGGGCCGAAGCCGGCCAGCGTGGCCGGGTGGTGGTTGCGCCACACGCCGGGGTGCAGGGTCATGACGAGGCCGTCGTCGCACGACATGCGGGCCATCTCGAACGTCATGTGCCGGCGGAAGGCGGTCGCCTCGGCCGGGGTGATCGTTCCCTGCAGCGCGGATCGATAGATGCGCTCGGCTTCACTCACGTCGAGGGGCTCGGTTCCCGCGTCGAAGTGACCGTGGTCGGCCGACACCGCGCCGAGCGAGATGAAGTAGCGCCGCCGTTCCTCCAGGGCCGCGATGTATCCGGCATAGCTGCCGACGTCGCCCGGCAGCTCCTTGATGAGCTCGGGCCAGCCGGGGCGGCCCAGCTCGAGGTAGCGGTCGGGCCGGAACGTCGGCGCGATCCGTGTCCCGACCGCGGGGTCGTCGCGCAGGGCGCGGTGCGCGGCCAGATCGTCGGCCGGGTCGTCGGTCGTCGCCAGGAAGTCGATGGTGAACCGGGACAGCAGCGCCCGCGGCCGGTGGCTGGCCTGACCGAGCTGGGCGGCGATCGCGTCGTACAGGGAATCGGCGTTCTCGGCGCTGGGGCGCTCGGTCACCCCGAAGACCTCGCTCAGCGACGACTCGAACCAGTAGCGCACCGGCGTGCCGCGCAGCAGGTGCCAATGCGCGCAGAACAACCGCCAGGCCTCGCGCGCCCGCTCCGGCGAGAGCGGCCCCTCCCCCACCCCGAGCGCGGTCAGCGGCACCCCGCCGGAGTGCAGCAGCCGGGTCACGTAGTGGTCGGGCTGGATGAACAGCGAGGCCGGGTCGGCGAAGGGCTCGTCGTCGAGGATCAGCCGTGGATCGACGTGCCCGTGCGGACTGATGATCGGTAGTGCCCTCACCTGCTCGTAGAGAGCACGGGCGATCGAGCGGACCCCCGGGTCGGCCGGCAGCAGCCGATCGGGGTGCAACGTCAGGGCAGCCATGCGCCCGAGCCTGTTCGCCCACATTGACCGCAGGCAATCAGTTGCCGTTTGTTGCCTGAGCACCACGGCAACAACTGGCAACTGATTGCGCTCCGGTTAACGGGAGACACACAGTGACCCCGATCACTCCCTACCGCGAGCGGCTCAGAGGAGACAACTTTCATGAATGCGAAACGGTTGACTGCGCTGGCCGCGGTGACGGCTTTGGCGCTGGGTGTGGCCGCGTGCGGCGGCGGCGACGAGGGCGGCGAGGGGGGAGCCGGCAAAACGCTCAACGTGCTGATCGGCGCGAACACTCAATACCCCGAGGAATTCCAGGCCTGGCAGAAGGACATCAGCGCAAAGTTTAAGGCGGCGACCGGCGCCGAGGTGAAGTTCGAGACATTTGCCAGCGCCAACGACGAGCTGACGAAGATCCAGACCTCCGTGGTGTCGGGTTCCGGGCCCGATGTCTACGCGGTCGGCACGACCTTCACGCCGACAGCCTATTCGACCGGCGCTTTCGTCAAGATGGGCGACGAGGAATGGCAGAAGATCGGCGGCAAGGACAAGTTCAACCCGGCCACGCTGGGCATTTCCGGCCCGGACGAGCAGAACCAGGTCGGCATTCCGTGGGTCAGCCGGCCGTTCGTGATGGCCTACAACACCGAGCTGCTCAAGGCGGCCGGCATCGACAAGCCCGCGACGACGTGGGACGAGCTGACCGCGCACGCCAAGCAGCTGACCAAGGGCGACCAGTACGGTCTGGCGATCGCCTACAAGGACAACTTCGACCCGTGGAAGTTCGTCTGGGGCATGTCCACCCAGGCCGGCAATCCGCTGGTCGACGGGAAGACCGCGAAGCTGCAGGACCCGGCCGTGCAGAAGGCGTACCAGACGTACTTCGGCTGGCTGGCCAACGACAAGGTCGTCGACCCCGCCTCCGTGGGCTGGACGAACCCGCAGGCCGTGGCCGCATTCGCCAAGGGCAAGACCGGCTACTTCCTGCTCACCACGACGACCGCGACGAACTCGCTCGACTCCGGAGCGGTCAAGGGCAAGTGGAAGTTCGCGCTGCTGCCGACCGTGCCGCCCGGCGCCACCAGCCGGCCCGTCAACGGAGTGGAGGCCGCCAGCATCCTCTCCGGCGACAACCTGCTCGTCGCGGACTATTCCAAGAACAAGGACCTGGCCTTCGAGTACGTCAAACTGGTCACCGAGCCGGACGCGCAGCTCGATTACTACAAGAAGTTCGGTAACCTGCCGGCCAACGCATCGGCGCTGCAGACTCTCGCGTCGGACGAGAAGCTGGAACCAGTGACCGAGGCGGCCAAGAAGTCGGTCGCGACCCCGTTCACCGGTGCCTGGGCCGACATTCAGCTCGCGCTGACGAACGTGGCCGTGCAGACCCTGCCCGATCTGACCAAGGGCCCGATCAACACCGGGCAGCTCGACTCGCGCATCGCCGACGCGCAGAAAGCCGCGCAGAGTTCGCTGGACAGGGCCAAGTAAATGGCCACCCTCGCGCCGCCCGAACAGAAAGCGCCACCCGAGCGCGTACGCCGCCGCAAAGGGGTGACGGAGCAGCAGCGCCCGCTGTGGCTGCTCACCCCCGGCGGGGTGCTGATGACCGTGGTCATCGTTCTGCCGCTGGTTCTGGCCCTGTGGATCTCGCTGATCGACCTCGACCAGTACACGTTGCGCCGCTGGGTCGAGGCGCCGTTCATCGGGCTGGACAACTTCGTCGAGTCGTTCAGCTCGGGCCTGCTCAACTCGATCTGGATCAGTGTCTCGTTCGCCGTCATCTCGACGATCGCCACGGTTCCCATCGGCATCGCGGCGGCGCTGGTCACGCAGAACAAGTATCGCGGCCGTGCGCTGGTGCGGGCGGTGTTCCTGATCCCGTACGTCCTTCCGTCGTTCGTCGTCGCGTCGGTGTGGCGCACGATGTTGCAGCCGGACGGCATCGTCAACGCCTGGCTGGCCAAAGTGGGCATCGACGGCGGACTGTGGCTCAGCGGCCCCACCTCGTACTGGACCCTGATCCTGGTCGAGATCTGGGCGGCGTGGCCGTTCATCTATCTCATGTCGCTGGCGGCCCTGCAGTCGGTCGACCACGAGGTGCACGAGGCGTCGGCGGTCGACGGGGTGACGTGGTGGCCCAAGCTGCGCCGGGTGATCCTGCCCTACCTGCGCGGGCCCGTGCTGCTGGCCTGTCTGCTCGCGACGCTCAACCACATCAACAACTTCACGTTGCCGTTCGTCCTGTTCGGGGCGCCCGCCCCGGAGGACGTCAACGTGATGCCGATGATCGTCTACGTCACCAGCTTCCAGAGCCTGCGGTTCGGGCTCAGCGCGGCGATGGCGGTGCTGTCGCTGGTCCTGATCGCGATCCCGCTGTTCGTCTACCTGCGCGCGGTCCGGCTGGACGTGCATGAGGAAGGAGGCCGCAAGTGAGCACTGCTTCCGCTTCGGCCGAGGCCACCCGGCTGCTGCCGCGCTGGATGTTGTTCGTTCTGACCGCGGTACTGGTCGCTTTGGTGCTCGTTCCGGTCCTCTACATCGTGCTCGCCTCGCTCAACAGCGACGTGGGGGTGGCGTCCGGCGAATTCTGGCCGAGCTCGTGGAGCCTGGACAGCTACCGCCGCATCTGGACGACCGCCGACCTGTCCACGGGCATCGTGAACAGCCTGATCGTGTGCGCGTTCACCGCGGTCGCGTCGGCCGTCCTGGGCACCAGCACCGCGTACGTGCTCGTCCGGTACACGTTCCTGGGCCGGCTGACGATCCTGCGCGGTCTGGTCGGTGTGCAGAGCATCCCGGGCACCCTCATGCTGCTGCCGGTGTTCGTGCTGTTCTCGTCGGCCGGAAACTACCTCGGCGTGACGATCATCGGCACCCGGTGGGGCCTGTTCATCGCGTACCTGACGTTCGCCCTTCCGTTCTCGACCTGGGTGATGGTCACCTACCTGCGCGGTCTGCCGCGAGAACTGGAGGAGGCGGCGCGCACCGACGGCGCGTCCACGCTGGTCATCCTGTGGCGGATCATCTTCCCGCTCAGCCTGCCGGCGATCGTGGTGTCCGGGATCTTCGCGTTCCTGCTCGGCTGGAACGACGTCCTGTTCGCTTCGGTGCTCACTCGCCCGGAAACGCACACTGCCGCCGTCGCCTTGCAGATCGTCGGGTCGTCGCAAGAAGGCGGCGCACTGCCGGTCTACTCGCAGGTCATGGCCGCCTCGCTCATCTGTGCGGCGCCGGTCGTCGTCCTCTACCTGGCCTTCCAGCGCTACCTGGTCGGCGGGCTGACCGCGGGCGGCGTGAAATGACAACGGTCACCGGCGCTCCGGGCGCTTCGGCCCGGCCGGCCGGCCGTCCCCGGGTCGCCGTCGTCGGCCTGGGCGACGTGTCCGTCGTGCACCTCGCGGCGATCGAGAAGCTCGGCGCCACGCTCGCCGGAGTGTGCGACTCGCGCGGCGACTATCGCGCACTCCTGGACGACGTGCGGCCGGATGTTGTCCATATCTGCACACCGCATGACCGGCACGTGCAAGTCGCGCTGGCCGCGCTCGACCGTGGTGTGCACGTCCTGCTCGAGAAGCCGGTCGCGAACACCATCGAGCAGGCCGATCTGCTCGTCGCGGCGGCCAAGGACCACCCCACGCTCAAGGTGGGCGTGTGCCTGCAGAACCGCTACAACCTGACCTCCCGGGCCGTGCACGAGATGCTCGCCTCGGGTGAGTTGGGCAGGGTGCGGGGTGCCTCGGCGTCCGTCCTGTGGCATCGCGATGCTGCGTATTACGCCGCGCGACCTTGGCGGGGTGTGCGCGAACGTTCGGGTGGGGGCGTGCTCATCAACCAGGCGATCCACACGCTCGATCTCGTGCAGTGGCTGCTCGGCGACGTCATCACCGTGCGCGGGCACGCCGGGCAGTACGGCGGGGTGTCCGGGGACGTGGAGGACACTGCGCACATGGTGCTCGACCATGTGGGCGGCGCGCGCAGCGTCTTCTTCGCCACGACCACCAACGCGGTCGACTCCCCGGTCACCATCGAGATCACCGCCGAGCACGGCACCCTGACCGTTCGCGGCGATCTGACGGTGGCTCATTCCGACGGCCGGGCCGAGACGATCGCCGAGCCTGCCCCCGAGGGCGGCGGCCGCGCGTACTGGGGCGCCTCGCACGAACTGCTCATCGCCGACTTCTACCGCTCGCTGGACGATCCCGAGCCGTTCTGGATCGGACTCGAGGAGGCACTCAAGAGCCAGCACCTGATCGACGCGATCTACCGCCAGCACATCTGAGCTGCAAGGAAGGCACCCCCCATGTGGACTCTCTCCGGATTCTCCGACGAGATCTCCCCTGACTTCACCGAGCAGTGCGAGGTCGTCTCGGGGCTCGGCATGAAGTACGTCGAGGTGCGCAGCGCCTGGGACGTCAACATTCTCGACCTCTCCCCCGACCAGCTCGACACGATCAAGAAGACCCTCTCCACGTACGGGTTGAAGGTGTCCTCGATCGGCTCACCGATCGGCAAGATCCTGATCACCGAGGACTTCGCGCCGCACCTGGAACGGATGAAGCACGCGGCCGAGGTGGCCAAGCTGCTCGAGGCCCCGTACATCCGGATCTTCTCGTTCTTCATGCCCGCCGGGGACGACCCGGCCACCCATCGCGCGGAAGTGATCGATCGGATGCGCGCATTGGTGCGCGTGGCCGAGGACGCCGACCTGATCCTGCTGCACGAGAACGAGAAGGAGATCTACGGTGACGTGCCCGGCCGCTGCCTGGACCTGATCCGCTCGGTCGGCTCGCCGTACCTGCGCCTGGCCTGGGATCCGGCCAACTTCGTGCAGGTCGGCGTGCGCCCCTACACGGACGGGTATGCGAAGTTGCGTCCGCACGTCGAGTACGTGCAGATCAAGGACGCGCTGCTGGCCGACGGGACTGTGGTACCGGCCGGGCAGGGCGACGGCGAGGTGGCCGCCACGATGCGCGCGCTGCGCCACGACGGGTTCGACGGGTTCTTCTCGCTCGAACCGCACCTGGCCGCGGGTCACGCCACCGGCGGATTCTCCGGGCCCGAGCTGTTCACGACCGCCTGGCGGGCCTTCACCGGCCTGCTCGACATCGAGGAGATCGAGTACTCATGAGCCCAAGATTCGCCCTGGTCGGTGCGGGCGTGATCGGCAAACACCACGGCCGGGTCATGAGCGAGCTGGCCGACCGGCTGGAACTGGTCGCGGTGGTCGACGTGGTGCTCGATCGTGCGCGGTCGCTCACCGATGAGCGCGGCGGCCGGCCGTACGGGTCACTCGGCGACGCGCTGGCCGCCGAGCAGATCGACGTCGTTGTCGTGTGCACACCGACCGGACTGCACGGCCCGGTGGCCATCGAGGCGCTCGGCGCGGGCAAGCACGTCATCATCGAGAAGCCGGCCGAGACCACCGTGGCCCGCACCGACGAGATCATCGCGGCCCGGGACAAGGCGGGCACGCTCGTGACCGTCATCTCGCAGCACCGGTTCGACCCGTCGACCGAGCAGACCCTGGACGCCATCCGGGCCGGCGAGTTCGGGCGGATCAGCTCGGGCATCGCGGCCATCGACTGGTGGCGCGGGCAGAGCTACTACGACTCCGGGGACTGGCGCGGCACGTGGGAGCTCGACGGCGGCGGCGCGCTGATGAATCAGGGCGTGCACACCGTCGACCTGCTCGTGGCCGCGCTGGGCAAGCCGGTCGAAGTGTTCGCCTATACGGGCACCCTCGCGCACGAACGCATCGAGGTCGAGGACGTGGCGACCGGAGTTGTTCGTTTCGAGTCGGGCGCGCTGGGCGTCCTGCACGCTTCGACGTCCGCGTACCCGGGGCTGAGCGCACGGTTGCAGGTGCACGGCGATCGCGGGTCGGCAGTCATCGACAACGACCAGCTGGCCTTCTTCCACTCCACGCCGGTCGGCGCGCCGATCGAGGAGAAGTTGATGGGCAGAACGCAGACGATGTCGGGCGGCGGGACGGACACGGCGAGCAGCAACCCGGGCATGCTGTCGGACGCGCACCGCCTCCAGTACCTCAACTTCCTCGACGCCCTGGCCGGAAACGCGCACCTTCGCGTCGACCTGGAGACGAACCGGCAGTCGATCGCGGTCATCACCGGGGCGTACGAGTCCGCGCGAACCGGGAAGCCGGTGACACTCGGATGAGCAGGATCGCCGCCAACCCGATCCCCTACTGGGCAGCCGCGGGCAAGACCAAGGAGGTGTTCGACGAGGCGTTCGCCGACTTCCTCGCGATCGGGTTCACCGCGGTCAAAGCGGACGTCCCCGAGGGCATGACCGCGAACGACTATCTCGCATGGATCGGCGGGTACGGACTGTCGCCGTCGCTCAGCCTGTTCAACTCGCCGTTCGACGACACGGTCACCGTGGACGGCGAGGTGGAGAAGGCCAAACGGTTCGCCGCCGATCAGGTCGCGCTCGGCCTCGACCGTACGATGATCTCGTCGATGGCCGTTCCTGCGCGTCTGGCGCAACCAGCCGTCGGCGCCGAGCTCGACGAGGGACGCCTGAGCCGGGCGATCGACATGTGCGGCGAGGTGTGCCGCGCGCTGACGGCCGAGGGACTGCGGCCGCTGCACCATTCGCACATCGGCGGGGTGTTCGAGACCGAGCACGAGATCACCCGGCTGCTCGACGACCTCGGCCCGGACGTGATCGGCTTCGGACCCGACACCGGGCATCTGCGCTGGGCCGGCATCGAACCGGCCGCCTTCATCCGCCGCTACGCCGACCGGCTGGGCGGCATCCACATCAAGGACGTCTTCCCCGACCACCTCGAAGGTTCGACGCTGTCGTACCGCGAGGCCACGGCGTCCAAGCGGCTGTGGGCCGAACCCGGCCTGGGCGTGGTCGACTTCGACGCCGTCCTCGCCGCGATCCCGGACGACTACGACGGCGACTACATGATCGAAGTCGACGAGCCGTCGGTCGAGTCGAAGCTCGAGTCGCACGAGATGTCGTTCGCCTGGGCCCGGCGCGCCCTGGCGGGCAGGGTCACCGAGTGACAGCGGCGGCCGGACCCGGCGTGCAACGATGCTGAGCTACGGAAGGACCAGGTCATGACTTCGACGGTGGCGGGACAGGCGGCGCGGCTCGGCGGCGCCGATCGGGTGCTCTCCGAGGACGAGGTCACGGCCTTCGTGCTCGATCAGCTGGGCGGGCTCGACGTGGACGGGCGCAGCGTCTGCGTGCTCGTGCCCGACGCGACCCGGACGTGCCCGCTGCCGTTGCTCGTCAGCGCCGTGCACCGCGCGCTGCACGGACGGGTGTCGCGGCTGACAGTTCTGATCGCCCTGGGCACGCACGGTGCGATGACGGACGAGGCCCTTGCCGCACACGTCGGCGTCTATCCGGACACCGAAGTGATCAACCACGAGTGGTGGAAGCCGGAGACTTTCGCGCACCTGGGCACGATCCCGAGTGAGCGCATCGCCGAACTGTCCGACGGCCGGATGAGCGGGGACGTGCCGGTCCTGCTCAATCGCGCAGTCGTCGAGCACGACATCGCGATCGTCGTCGGTCCGGTCCTGCCGCACGAGGTCGTCGGCATGTCCGGCGGCAACAAGTACTTCTTCCCGGGCGTGGCCGGCCAGCAGATCATCGACGTGTCGCACTGGCTGGGCGCGCTGATCACCTCCGCCGAGATCATCGGAACGACCGGGCTGACCCCCGTACGGGCTCTGATCAACGACGGCGCCGCGCTGATCCCCGCCGAGAAGTACGCGTTCTGCGTGGTCACAGCCGAGCTTCCGCCGGACGGGACGGACAGCGACAAGAGCAGCGCCCTGCACTCGATCTCGTTCGGCGACTGCGTCTCGTCCTGGTCCAGCGCAGCCGAGATCAGCGCGGCCACCCATGTCACGTACCTCGATCGGCCCCGGCGGCGGGTGCTGTCGATCGTCCCGCAGATGTACGACGAGATCTGGACCGGCGCCAAGGGCTTCTACAAGGTCGAACCGATCGTGGCCGACGGCGGCGAAGTCATCCTGTACGCGCCGCACATCCGCGAGATCGCCACCAGCCATCCGCAGATCCACGAGATCGGCTACCACTGCCGCGACTACTTCGTGCAGCAGTGGGACGCGTTCAAGCATGTGCACTGGGGCGTGCTGGCGCACTCCACGCACCTGCGCGGCGCAGGCACCTACGACGCGCGGACAGGCATCGAGAAACTGCGCGTTGATGTCACTTTGGCCACCGGCATCCCGGAGGAGGTATGCCGCGCGGTCAACCTCGGCTACCGCGATCCCGCAACGATCGACGTCGCCGAGTTCGCCACCGACCCGAACACCCTGGTCGTCCCCCGAGCCGGCGAGGTCCTGTTCCGGCTGCGCTGATCCCCGGACGACGCCCTAACGCGGGCGGCTGCCCAGGGCTGCTCGTGGGCGGGGCACGGCCGTGGTGCCGCGCGGCGGGGCCGTCGACTTGCGCACCACCAGCCGTACGGGAAGCACAAGCGGACGACCGCTCGTCCTCGCGCCCTGAGCCACCGCGATGCAGTTCTGCATGCCGGTGAAGCCCATCCGATACAGCGGGGACGCGATCGTGGTGAGCTGCGGCTCCACCAGCTCGTCGAAGATGATGTTGTCGAAGCCGACCACGCTGACCTGCTCGGGCACGGCCACACCGAGCCGGCTCAGCCCCTTGACGATGCCGATCGCGAGCTGATCGTTGTAGGCCTGCACGGCCGTCGAGTCCGTCTCGGCCACGCGCAGCGCCGCGCTGATCCCGGCCAGCACCGTCGGCTCGTTGGGCCCGAGCCGGCGTGCCTCCAGCCCGAAGTCGGCCGCGGCCTGCCGCAGCGACCGCCACCGCACACCGTCCGACCAGCTCGTCTCGGGCCCCGCCACGTACGTGATGCGCTCGTGCCCGAGCGACGCCAGATGCTCGACCGCGCGCCGGATACCCCGCTCGGCGTCGTTGAGCACGCAGTTCGCCTCCGGGATGATCCGATTGAGCAGCACCACGGCCTTCTGCTTGGCGACCATCCGCAACGCCGAATCGGTCATCCGCGAACTGGCGATGACCACCCCGTCGACCTGCGCCAACTCCTGCTCGATGGTCTGCCGCTCCACCTTCGGCGACTCGTTCGTGTGCGACAGGATCAGCTGATAACCGGCCTCCCGGGCCGCCTCGTAGGCGCCCTTGATGATGTCGCCGTAGAACGGATTGGTCACGTCGGCGACGACCAGAGCGATCGCATTCCGCACAATTCCGGGGCCGGGCCGCCGGGCCTGCGCCCCCGTGCGATAGCCGAGCTTTTCGGCCGCCTCGAAAATCCGCTGCGCGGTGTCGGCGTTGACCCGGCCGGGCCGCGCGTAGGCGCGCGAAACGGTGGAGGCGGCCACCCCCGCCTCGCGCGCCACGTCGTAGATCGTCGGGCGGTTCATGTCCAGGATGTTAAATCCGCCGGCCCCGGCGAAACAGCCCCGCCGTGACCCGCGCCCGACCCGGGTGGTTGATCCCTGACATAGTCGGGTGGGCGGTTCGGGTCCAGGAGGTTGAATCAGTCATCGTGCGCGTGCTCAATGTTGTCGCCTCCACCGCTCTTCTGGCCGTCCCGGCGGTTCCCGTCGCCCTGGAAATGCAGGCGGCGACGGTCTGCACCGTGCGGGACGACCGCTTGGACGAGCTCTCCGGAATGGTGGCCGCCGGGTCGGGCTACGTCGTGGTCAACGACGGCTCCGATTTCGCCGACCGCCGGAGGATCTTCTTCCTCGACTCGACCTGCAAGGTGACCAGAACGGTGGCCTATCCGTCGCGGCCGCGAGACACCGAGGACCTGGCTCGCGGCGCCGACGGCACCCTCTGGGTCGCCGACATCGGGGACAACAGCGGCAGCCGCAGCACGATCGCGGTCTGGAAACTCGCCCCCGGCGCCAAGCGCCCGGTCCTGTTCCGCATGTCGTATCCCGATGGCGCCCGCGACGCCGAGGCCCTTCTGGTCACGCCCGCCGATGTGCCCGTAGTCGTCTCCAAGGAGGGCGGAACGGCCGGCCTCTACGTGCCGACCGGCCCGCTGAGCCGCAATTCCACGGCGCCGCTGCGCAAAGCCGGGGAAGTGACTCTGCCCACGAGCACGACGAGCAACCCGTTCTCGTTTCTGGGCCGCGCGGTCGTCACCGGCGCCGCCACGTCGCCCGACGGCCGCCACGTGGTCCTGCGGACCTATGCCGACGCGTTCGAGTTCGACGTCCCCGGCGGCGACGTCATCCGCGCCCTGACCACTGGACAACCGCGCCAGATCGCCCTCCCCGACGAGCCCCAGGGCGAGGCCATCACCTATAGCGCCGACGGCCGCTCCCTGCTCACCGTCTCCGAATCGTCGGGCGGGGCCGCCGCCGAACCCGAGATCCTCCGGTACGCCCTCCCCGACCGCCCCGCCGTCGCGTCGGACCCGACCACCGAGGCACCCACAACCACAGCCGCCACCCCCGCCTCCGGCTCACCGCCCGGCGCCACCCCCGACCCGGTCGCGGCCGAGAACCCACCACCGTTCGACTACATCACCGTGGTGGTCGGCCTGATCGCTGTGGTGGCGCTGCTCCTGGCCGGAGTGGTCCTGGCTCTGTATCGCCGTGCCCGCCACCGCGGACCGTAGAACGACGCTTCGGTCGATCTCAGTGCGGCGAAGCCTGCGCGGGAGCGACGCCTCAGTCCGGCTCGGTGCGGCGAATCTTGCGCGGGAGCGACGCCTCAGTCCGGCTCGGTGCGGCGAATCTTGCGCATGAGCATCGCCAGGACGCCGTAGCCCGAGCCGATGTTCCCCGTCGTGACACCCGCCGCGGTTCCCAGGAGGAGCGCGTTCGCGCAGTCCGGGCAGACCTCACGGCCTGTCACCGTCTTCTGGAAAGGCTCCCTCACCCGCCGCCGGCAGTCCGGGCAGTCGCGTCCTCCGAACGCCATACGCCATCTCCGTTCGCTCGTTTCGAAAGTTCGGCTCGGACGGCCGCCACGTCCAACCCCGCAAGCGGCATGCGGAAGCGCAGCTCGCCACCCCGCCGCTTGGCGGGCGCGCGGCGCCCCGTCCGGTCGATGGACACGATGCGCGCACCGTCGGCCTCTCGGACGAACAGGTCGAGCAGTGCGAACGGCCACCAAGCGCGCACCTGGATGCGCGTTATTGCGTCAGCCGGCACCACGACGCCGTCGCAGCGCGCCGCGACCAGCTCGACCCGATCCGGCGCGAAGGTGAGCGAAGGCGGCCGTTCGCGGGTCGCCAGGAACGACAAGAGTGAGTAGACAAGCGTGAAGGTGCCCACGTAGCCGAGCGCGAAGGTCCAGGACGTGGTCCATCGGCCGGACAGGGCGGAGTAGAACGCACCGGCCACGAGCCAGCCCAGCACGCCGGCCAACACCGCCACGGCCGCCGAAGCGAGCACGAACCGCCGAGGTGACCACCTTTGCCCGGTCATCTGCCGCTCACGGACAGATCATGGCAGAGGCACGCTACAGCCGCCGACGTCTGTCGTGTCGGAGACACTGACGGCTGATTCGACCAAGTTCGCGCGTCGGCTCACAGCGGGCTCACAGGCGAACGGCTTCGATAAGCGAACGTCTTTCGGAGCGCACTGGGGGGTTTGTTGTGGGACGGGCACGTAGATGGGGGCTCGCCGCCGTGGCGGGAGTCATGCCGGCGGCGCTGGCATTCACCGGGATGCAGGTGGCCGACGCCGCCACCAACAATGGCGTCAAACTGGTCTCGGGCGGCAAGAACATCAAGGCCGAGCGGTACGACACGGGGAACGGCTTCGCGGTCGACCTCGATCTCGGCCTCAACGTCATCGCGGGTGAGGAGCCGCTCGAGATCCGGGCGACCCGCAAGTCGTACGCGGATCCGATCGTGGCCCAGCTGGTCACGAAGAAGGGGAACGTGACGCTGCCCAAGGCCCTCGCCACCGACCTGTACACGCTCAAGCAGTTCACCACGGTGACGATCAAGAACGCCAAGGGCGCCGTGGTCAAGCGCTACTGGACGAACTTCTGCCCCAACTCGTACGACTCGGTGCGCACCCGCCCCGACGCGCCGGCCCAGTCGCCGTACCCGATGGGCTGTCCCTCCGGGAACCCGTTCACGCTCGGCACTGTGTGGGGTGTGCAGGCGGGATGGAACGCCAAGACCAGCGATGTGCCCACCCACGGCAAGGCGTTCGACCTGCCGCCCGGCAAGTACTCGGTCGGCGTCACCATCAACCCCCCGTACCAGAAGCTCTTGAACCTCAGCGCCAAGGACGCGACAGTCGCGCTCAACCTGACCGTGGCCAAGGAGTCCGTCGAGAAGGAAGCGCACACCAACGCGCATCGGCACGGCCAGCAGGTCTCCGTGACCCACTCCGAGTACCGGGTGCCGGCCAAGCGCCCCACCACTCGTGCGGCCGCGCCCGCGGCCGGTCCGCGGCCGGACCTGCGCTCGCTGCCCGCCTGGGGCATCTCGATCAGCAAGGAAGCCAAGAACAAGTGGTACGTCAACTTCGGCGCGACGGTCTGGAACGCCGGTGACTCGCCGCTGCTGGTCGACGGGTTCCGCCGCAACGGGCAGGACCTGATGGACGCCTACCAGTACTTCTTCGACGCCCAGGGCAACCAGGTCGGCGCCGTGCCGGCCGGGACGATGCAGTGGGACCCACGCGCGGGGCACAACCACTGGCACTTCACCGACTTCGCGCAGTACAACCTGCTCAAGTCCGACCAGAAGCAGGTCGCGCGCAGCGGCAAGGAGGCGTTCTGCCTGGCCAACACCGACCAGGTCGACTACACGATCCCGCTCGCGAAGTGGCGCCCGTTCAACACCGACCTCGAGACGTCGTGCGGCGAGAAGAACTCGGTGGGCGTGCGTGAGGTGCTCGACATCGGTAACGGCGACACCTACACGCAGGACCGGCCGGGGCAGTCGTTCGACGTCACGTCGCTGCCCAACGGCACGTACTTCATCCAGGTCAAGGCGAACCCGGCCGGCAAGCTGAGCGAACTGAGCACCACGAACAACACCTCGGTGCGCAAGATCGTGCTCGGCGGCACGGCGAAGAAGCGGACGCTCACCGTGCCCCCGGTCAACGGCATCAAGGGCTGATCTCGACCCAGCTCCGAACGGCGTCAGCCGGCTGACACGACTGTCAGCCGGCTGATTGTTCGTGTGCGGCGGTTGAGCGTTCTCAGCCCGCCCGCGGCGGCTGCTCCGGGTTGAACCCCTCGACACGCGCAGCCCCGCGAGCCGCCGACGAGCCGTACACCGTGCCCCCCGCCGGGCGAGCCGGGCCGGCCTGCGGAACAGCTTGCTGCGGAGCCACCGTACGGAGGCTGGGGTTGATCTCGGTGTTGAGCGGGACGGCCGGAGCGCCCGCACCCGCCAGCGCGGCCGGAGCGCCCGCACCCGCCAGCGCGGGAGTGGCGATCCGCGGCCACAGCGACGCCTTGCGCTTGGCCGAGACGTCCTCGACCCAGCCGAAGACGAGCACCGCGCCGAGCACCATTACCGTCTCGAGCACGAGCATCCACACGACGTACTGGAACGTCGCCCACGGCACCTGGTAGTGCTCGAGCACCGCCGCGCCGACCGTGATGAGCGGGAAGTGCCACAGGTAGATCGTGATGGCGCGCGCATTGATGACACGAACGGACTCGGACAGCCATTTCACCTTGTCGAGAACGGCCATCGTGGGACGGAAGCGCAGCACGATCAGGACAAAGGCAAGAGACCACAACGTACGGGCGATGGGCTCCTCATTGAGGTCGAAGCCCCACGCCGTCGGGTGCGTGAACAGCCAGTACAGGCCGACACCGCCGATCACCGCGGTCACGGCCGCCCACACCGCGACGGGCAACCTGTGCAGCCGGCCGTCACGATGCGCGAAACCGGCCATCCAGCACGCGGCATAGGTGACGAAGTCCCACATGATGCCGTCGATCGGGTCAGGCAGGCGGAAACCGGTCACGTGCAACACGGCCAGGGCGACGAGCGGCAACGCCACCACGACCCAGCCGAGCTTCTTGTAGGCGAAGTACAGGATCGGCGAGACCAGGACGAAGATCAGGTACGCCCGGAGGTACCACAGGACCTCCCAGAACGGCTCACCCCACGAGCTGCCCGGCGGGTCCTCCAGCGGGAACAGCCAGAACACCAGGTTGAGCTTGTGCAGCGGGTGGTCCGGGTCGCTGGTCGACCAGCCGTGCCAGAACATCAGCGGCAACGCGACCGCGGCGAACGTCCACAGCGCGGGCAGCAGCCGCCGGATGCGCGACCAGACCGCCTTGCGCGCACCGCCCTTGGCGAGCGACGCGGCCATGAGCGAACCGGCAATGGCGAACATCACGCCCATCGCGGGCAGCACGTAGGTGAGCCAGGCCCAGCCGAACGCGTGGTAGACGACGACGCGAACGATCGCCAACGCGCGCAGCGAGTCGATGTAGCGGTTGCGCGACGACGGCGCGGGAGGCTTCTCCTGCGCAGCGGGCGCCGCAGTGACGGGACTTGCAGACATGGATCGGGCCTCCGCCACGGTCGCGCTATTGACAGCCTTCGTACAGGATCATGGAGTGTAGGTGGCCGTAAACCGCCTCACGCGCCTGGACACCTGTCCGTCCGGTCAGGTCTCTTTGGCCGTCCGGGGGCCTATTTCCAGAAGCCTCTATGCACGTCGGCGGCGCTGGCGAGCGCGGCCGGCCCGTCGACCACGATCGGACGTCCGCCGCGGGCGAAGACCTCCCGCGACGACAACCGCAGCGGGGGCACCCCGTCCTCCTCGTCGACCATCGCGCCGAGTTCGTCGGAGGAGAAGGCGAAAACCGTACGGCCGATCCCGGACCAATAGATCGCACCCGCGCACATCGCGCACGGTTCGGTGCTCGTGTACAGCGTGCTTTCGCTCAGCACGGCCAATTCCCAGCTGCCGGCCACCCGGACGAGATTGGTCTCCGCATGCCCCGTCGGGTCGGACTGGGTGACCGTCGAATTCATCGCCTCGGCCACATTTCCCGCCGGCCCGACGAGCAGCGCCCCGAACGGATGATCCCCGCGTTTGCGCGCGTCCCAGGCCAGAGCCACGGCCCTTTCCAGATACGACTCGTCGACCGCCGAAATTCCGCTGGACGTCACCAAGGTCATTCGACCTCCCCCGTTCCCCTGCACGTCATTCAGTTCATCGATCAGGTCCACGGCCCCGGTCCGCAGGCGGACGGCGTCGGCGCCGAAGCCGCGATCGGCGAAGACCGCCGACCGATTGGCGCCTCCGGGCGGGCTTCGTCGTACCACCGGGATCAGCTTGAGCGAGAAGTCCGGAGGGGCGCATCAGCTCACCGGCCGGGAAGCGCCCGCCGAAGGACGCGAACATCCTGACAGTCACCGGTCGCATGATCGCTGACGGCCTGCGAGCCGGCGCCGAATCGCCGCCGCCGACGCGGATAGTCAAAGTGTTCCGGATCGACGTGGGTAACTCGGCCGGGCCGGGCCGGGCCGGGCCGGGCCGACCCCGGTTCTGGACGATCATCGACGGGAAGGCCGGCGACGGCGAGGCGGTCGCTGCCGCGCCGGCCGAGAGACGCTCGACGCCGAGAGTGGTCGGTACGCCGACTTCCGGGACGGCGACGACCACGTGGTCGTGTTCGCGCACAAGGTGTTCCGCTACGCGTCCGACGACCGTGCGACACACGAGGCCGCGGTCGCCTACGGCCTCGGCGTGGGCGTCCCCCAGCAACAACTCGACTGGGAAGGATGAACGGGTCGGGCAGGCGACACCATCGCCCACGCGCGGCGACCACACTGACCGCATGGGTGTGGACCTGGGCAGTGTGGAGTTCTACGCGGGGCCGTCCGCTCTCGGTGGGCCCGACGATCTCGACGCGGTGATCCGCGAGTTCATCGCCGGCGCCACCGACACGTTGCTGATCGCCGTGCAGGAGCTGGATTCACGCGCGGTCGCCGAGGCGATCCTCGCGGCCAAAGCACGCAAGGTCAGCGTGCAGATCATTCTCGAAGGCGACTACCTGGTCGAGGATCCGCCGCTCGCCGACCCGTGGAGCCTCTCCGGCGACAACGAGCACAATCGGGTCATTCACTCGGCGCTGCTGCGGGCCGGCGTCGACCTGGTCACCGACCTCAACCCCAAGATTTTCCACCAGAAGTTCATCGTGCGGGACCCGGGCGCGCCCACTGCGGCGGTGCTGACCGGTTCGACCAACTTCACGCTGACCGACACCGGCAAGAACGCCAACGGGAACAACCTCAATCACGTTCTGGTCCTCCGCGGCCAGACCGCGACGGGGCTGTATGTGCGCGAGTTCGAGCGTTTGCGCAGTGGCACGTTCGGCGAGCTGCGGGAGCGCCGCGAGCCCCGGCCGCGCGAGTTCCGGCTCGGCGGCATCCGCGTCAAGCCCATCTTCGCGCCGCACCAGGGGCCCGAGATGGAGATCATGAAGCAGATGTTGAAGGCGGAACACAAGGTCGACTTCGCGATGTTCACCTTCGCTCAGTCGTCGGGCATCGACGACACGATGTTCTGGTTGCTCAAGGCGGGCATTCCGGTGCGTGGAGTGCTCGATCGTGGCCAGGGCAGCCAAGCGTGGGCGGCCACCATCCCGCTCATGGACAAGGGCGCCCAGTTGTTCGAGAACACGCCGGGCAACGGTGTGCGCAAGGTGCACCACAAGCTGATGGTGATCGACGAGCAGCTCGTGATCGTGGGCAGCTTCAACTACACCGCGCCCGCCGCGACCCTGAACGACGAGAACATCGTCGTGCTCGGTGATCTGGAGGAGAAAGACCCGGACGCGATCGCCGCTCAGCGTCGCCTGGCCGCCTACGTCCTCGAGGAGATCGACCGGGTCATCACGACGCTGTCGCGACCGGTCGCCGCCAGACAACGATAGTCCCGCGCGTCGAGCTTCACCGTCGCCGGGGAGCGATCAGCCCCGACTCGTAGGCCCAGACGACCAGCTGGGCGCGGTCGCGGCAGTGCAACTTGGTCATGGCCCGGTTGACGTGCGTCTTGGCAGTCAGCGGACTGATCACCATGCGCGCGGCGATCTCGTCGTTGGTCAGTCCCCGCGCCACCAGCTCGACGATCTCCTGTTCGCGGCCGGTGAGCACATCACGCCCGGCTGCCGGGTCGGGCGGCGGCGGACCGGTGACGAACTCGCTGATCAGCGTGCGGGTGACAGCGGGCGCCAGCAGGGCGTCACCCCGGGCCACGACCCCGATGGCCCGCAGCAGGTCGCCCGGGTCGGCGTCCTTGAGCAGGAACCCGCTGGCCCCGGCCCGCAACGCGGCGAACACGTAGGAGTCGAGCCCGAAGTTGGTGAGGATCAGCACCCGGACCCCGGCCAGACCCGGCTCGGCGGCGATGCGCCGGGTGGCGTCGATCCCGTCGAGCCCCGGCATCTGAACGTCCATCAGCACAACGTCGGGTCGCAGCACCCGGCACTGCTGCACCGCGCCCGCCCCGTCGGCGGCCTCCCCCACCACTTCGAGACCGTCCTCGGCCTCGAGCAGCGCCCGGAAGCCGGCCCGCATGAGCGCCTGGTCGTCGACCAGCAGAACCCGGATCACCCTGCCGCATCCCCCGCCGCACCGGTTCGGCCCGCTGTGCCCCGTACTGCGCCGTCCCCTGTCCCGCCACGCACAACGCTCTCCCCCGTTCCGCCGCCATTCTCTGAGTGGGCCCTCACACTCACGCCAGCGCGTGCGATGCCGCCGCGTACGGCGCCGTCACCTGGACCGCCGCCGGTCGCCACGCGGCCGCGCGTCGCCCTGTCACCGTCGGCAGCGCCGCTACGAGCCGCGCCGTCCAGAGGAAAGGTCGCCACCACCGCGAAGCCGCCGGCCTCGCGGGGCGCCGCCTGGAGGGTGCCGCCGAGGCCGGTCACCCGTTCCCGCATGCCGCGCAGGCCCACGCCGGGCGTCACGGGACAGTCAGGGGACGCCAGGCCGTCGTCGGTGACGGAGATCGTCAGAGACCCGAGCCCGTAGGCGATGTGGACGTCGGCGGCGGCGGGACCGGCGTGCCGGGCGATGTTCGTCAGCGCCTCCTGCACGACGCGGTAACCGGCCTGGTCGACCTCGGAGGGCAGCTCGGCGGGATCGCCCGAGACGTCAACCCGTACGGGGAAGCCGGACGCTCTGGTGCGCTCAGCCAGCTCTCCCACCAAGGCCAGCCCGACGCCCTCCACGTCGGACGGTGTGCGCAGCACCTCGAGCGTCTCGCGCAGCTCGCGCATCGCCGCACCGCCCGCTTCCTGGATCGCCAGCAGCGCGGCCGGCGGCTCCTCCCCGCGTTTACGGGCCAGATGGACGGCTATCCCGGCCTGCACTTTGATCACCGAGATGCTGTGCGTGAGCGAGTCGTGCAGGTCGCGCGCGATCCGCAAGCGCTCCTCCCCCGCACGCCGCAACGCCATCTCCTCCCGGGTGCGTTCGGCCTCGGCCGCTCGCTGCTCCACCTGTTCGAGATAGGCCCGGCGCTGACGGCCGATCACCCCGGCCACGTTGGCCGCCACGAACCAGCCCAGCAGCAACGACGTGCGTTCGACCAGTTGCTGCGCGGCCTCGCCCTCGGGAGCGGCCGAGATGTCCCGTGCGAGGAAGCCGCCGAGGAACAGCAGACTGGCCAACGCCGCAGGCAAGCGCCGGCCGCGCCAGGCCGTGAGATAGACCAGGCCGAGCACGGGGAACGCGGCGGCCACCCCGGCATGCACCCGCAGATGCAGGGCCAGCATCGAGACGGTCACGACCGCGAGCGCGACGACCGGAAAGCGCCTGCTCACAGCCACCGCGGCGGCCATCACGACGATCAGCAGGACACCGGGCGCCCCGGTCGGCGCGGCGTCGGGCGCGAGGGCAGCGTTGGCCAGCAGCAGCCCTCCCAGGAGGACGCCACCGGCGAGGTAGGGCAGGTCGAGTCGCACGTTGGCACTGTAGGACGGCGGCCCATCGACGGGCATCCCCTCGGCGCGGTAGTTCTGGCGTACTGCGAACGCAGTATTCGGGGAGGGCCAGGTGCCTGCGCCGGCGGGACGTCTCCGCGCCGTCGCCGCCCCAGCATCGGACCATGACTTATCGCTTCTTCGCCGCCCCGCCCCGGCCCACCGGCCTCGCCGCCGAGGTCAACCGCCAGCTCCGCGAGGACTTCATCGGTCCGCTGCCCGCATTCCAGGCCCTCGCCGCGGTGCCCGGGCTGATGGCCGCGACATGGTCGTTCATGCGCGAATCGCTGCTGGCCGACGCCGATCCGCCCGTCGATCGGGTCGACCGCGAGCTGGTCGCGGCCGTCGTGTCGCGCGCCAACCGCTGCCGGTTCTGTGTGGACGCTCATGTGACGTTGTTGCACAGTCTCGGCGCGCGCGACCTGGCCGAGATCATCGCCCGGGGCGACCCACCACCCGGCCTGCGGCACGCCGAGCTCGCCGCCTGGGCCACGGCCAGCCGGACGCCGCGGGCAAGAACCTGGAGCAGCCCGTACGGTCCTCAGCTGACCGGCACTCTGCTGGCGTTCCATTTCCTCAACCGGGTCGTGTCGGCGCTGCTCACCCCGGATCTGCTGCCCGGCGGGCTCCAGCGCCTCCCCGCGGTGCGGGCGGCCGGTGGACGACTCATCGCCCGCAACGCCCGCGACCCCAAGGAACCCGGCCGCAGCCTGGCCCTCCTGCCCACCGCGACCTCGGCCCCACCCGCGTGGGCCGCCGGCAGTCCGGTCGGAAAGGCGTACGCGGCCCTCGTCGACTTCGCCGTGGACGGCGGTGCCCTGCTGGGCACGGCGGCCCGCGAGACGGTCGTGGCCACCGCGCGCTGGGAGGACGGCCGGCATCCGCAACGGCCCGCCGACTGGGCCGCCGATCTGGTACGCGAACTGCCCGCCAAAGACCGTGTCGGCACCCGCATCGCCCTGCTGGCCGCCTTCGCCCCGCACGCGATCAGCCGGGGCGACGTCGGCTTGTGGCAGCTCACCCACCCGGATGACGCCGATCTCGTCCGGCTGGTCGCCTTCGGCGCGGTCACCGCCACCGCCCACGTCGCCCGGGCCCTCGACCCGGCTCACCGTTAGGACCGCATCATGCGCAAGGCCTTCGTCGTCGCCAGTACCGTCCTGCTGATCGTCTTCGCCCTGCAGTTCGTCTTCGCTGCCGTCGGCGCCTTCACCGATCCCCGGGACGATTCCTCGTACGCCCTGCACAGCCTCACCGGCATGGCGGTCATCCCGGTGCTCACGTTATTGACGACGTTGTTCGCTTTCCTGGCCAAGGCAACCGGCCGGCTGATCGCAATGAGCATCCTGCCGCTCGGACTGACCGTTCTGCAGGCGTTGCTGGCCACGCTGGCGAACGCGTTCACCGACGAGTCGGGCGGCAGCACGGTCACCGGCCTGATCATCGGCGGTCTGCACGCAGTGAACGGCATCATCGCGGTGCACATCGTTGTGGCCGTCGTGCGCGGAGCGAGCAGACACGCGCAACCTCCGACGGCCGTTGCACCGGGTCCGGGTGTCGCCTCGCCGGTGGACGTCGCATGACGACGGGTTCGCTGCTGGCCGCCGATCTGGTCGTCGCGGTGCTGATCGCCGCGGGATGGCTCGGTGCCGGAGCGGCGGCGGCGGCCGGGCGCCGTCCGATCGCGCTCGGATCGGCGGCTCTCGCCCTTACGGCCACTACCGGTCGCGCGCTGACGATCGTCGCGCTCGTTCGCGCCGGGTGGTGGTTCGGAGCCGAGAAAGTGCTGATAGCCGGGCCGCTGCTCGCGGCCGGGATGGCCGTCGCTGTCGCCGCCCTGCTTCGTAGGCGGGCAGAATCCGTCGCGCTAATGTTCGCGGGTTACGCAGCCACAGCCGCGGTGCTCGTCACTGTCCTGCACGGGTATCCGGTGTCAGCCGGGGTGGCGTTGTTCGCGGTGTCGGGCATCGCTGCGGCGACAGCCGTGACGTGGCGTGTTCTCGGAGCGCGGTCTTCACCGAGGGCGTCGCGGACGGCCGGCGCGGTCGCGGTCGCGGCGCTCGTGGCCGGGACCGGGCTGGCCGCCTCGGCCGGCGCCACCCCGGTCTCGCCGCATCGGCATGTGCCGGTGGCCGGGCCGGCGGTGGGCGAGCCGACGAAACGGTTCACGTTCGAGGCCGGGCGGACGACCGTCGACGCCGGCGGCCGGAAGGTGCGGGCGTGGGCGTTCAACGGTCAGGTGCCCGGCCCGGAGATCGCAGCCACAGTGGGTGACATCATCGAGGTGACATTGCGGAATCGCGACATCGATCGAGGCGTGACGTTGCACTGGCACGGCTATGACGTGCCGAACGACCAGGACGGCGTGCCGGACGTGACACAGGCCGCGGTGCTGCCGGGGCAGCAGTTCGTGTACCGGTTCCGCGCCGACCAGGCGGGAACGTATTGGTATCACACGCATTCGGCGTCCGACGTGGGCGTCCGGATGGGACTGTACGGGGTGCTCGTCGTCCGTCCCCGCGCCGCGACCGGTGTCGACGTGGTCGTCCCTGTGCACAGGTTGTCGGGGCATGACCTGCCCGCTGCATTCGTCACCGCCGCCGGGCCCGGAGCCCCGGTGCGGCTGCGCCTGATCAACACCGACAGCATCACCCACCGGTACGCCGTAACGGGCGCCCCGTTCCGCGTCGCGGCGATCGACGGGATGGACTTGCGCGATCCGCCACCGCTCGCCGGGGAGGCGCTGTCCATCCCGGCCGGTGGCCGCTACGACGTGGTCACGACAGCGGCGGCCGCGCTTTCTGTCGATGGCCGCCGGCTCTGGTCGGCTGAAACGACCGTGTCCGGGATGCCGCCGTCCGCAACACTCCCGGCTGATGCACGATCGGCGGATGCACACCCGGGCGCAACGCGGTCGGCGGAAGCACAACCGGACGCAACGCGGTCGGCCGCGACGCAACCAGCCGCAACCGACCGCTGGCCGGTGTTCGATCCGCTCACGTACGGCACACCCTCGCGCACTTCTTGGTCGCAGTTCGATCGGTCGTTCACGCTCGTGCTCGACCGTGGCGTGGACTTGCGCGGTTTGCTGCCACGTTATGCGCACACGGTCAACGGAGCGGCCGACCCGGACATCCCCGTGCAGTTCGTCCGGCGCGGCGACATCGTGAAGTTCACGATCGTCAACCGCTCACTGGTCGTCCATCCGTGGCATTTGCACGGCCACCATGTGCTCGTCCTTGCGCGCAACGGACAGGCCGCAACCGGAAGCCCGCTCTGGCTGGATTCGTTCGACGTCCGCCCGGGCGAGGTGTGGGAGGTGGCGTTCGAGGCGGACAACCCGGGCATGTGGGCCAATCACTGCCACAACCTGCCCCATGCCGACGCAGGCATGATGCTGCACCTCGCCTACGAATGACCCCGCCGGCCGAGGGCGGGTTTCTGTTCAGCATGTTCCTGCGTGACGGCGATGACGTCTTCCGGGCGTACAGCACCACTCGGCGCGGCGTCGACCGGCTGCTGTTCTCGAACAACGTGAAGGACCTGAGCGCGTACGGGCGGCAGGAGGACTGGGAGGACTCCCCCGCGGGCTGGCCCCAGCACCCGACCTACGGCTGACTCGTGTGACGACCTCATGACTGCGCGCTAACGACGCGGCCGCGCAGCAGAAATTGTCGTACCGCCGGGCTAACTTGGCGATGAGTTCTCAACGGGCCGCCGGTCTTGTCGACGGAGAGTGTCAGCCGAAGGAGAAGATCCCCATGACCACCACCGCCCCGATGTTGACCGTTGCTCGCGCCGAAGCGCTGTTCACAAGCCATTTGCCTACCGGCAGCAGGCCGTCCTACGTCGCCGTCGAGCAGGCGATCCGTCACGCTGTGCGCACGCGTGGCGGTGTCCGCGGGTGCGCGGCCGACGTCGCCGGTGAGTACGGCGACCATCCCGAGTCGGCCGCTCCTCGCATGCGCTGGGCGCGCGAGGTCGTCGAGGATCTGTACGGGTCGCGCTGGGTCCTGGCGGCTTGAAGGGACGTGGCGTGCTTCACCGCTGGTTCGCACCGGAGCCGGGGTAATGTTGCTACTCACCAGTAACAAGTGGTGGAGGCGACATGCTCAGCGAACGACTCCGGGACGTCCTCGACGGCAGGTGGGCGCACGTCCGTAAGGCCGCGCGCACCGAACTGGCCGGTGACAAGTTCGTCACCGTGTACGGCGAGACGATCGACGAGGCGCGCGAGCGCGTCACCCGGCTGTTGCGTCAGTTGCCGTCCGACCCGGGCGTGGCGGCGGGCTTCCCGATCGAGTACGGGGGCCGGGCCGACCCCGGCGGCTCGGTGGTCGCGGCCGAGATGCTCGCGCAGATCGACCTGTCGCTGATGGTCAAGGCCGGCGTGCAGTGGGGTCTGTTCGGCGGCGCCGTCACCGCGCTGGGCACGAAGTATCACCACGACCTCTACCTGCGGGACATCATCTCGGCCGACCTGCTGGGCTGTTTCGCGATGACGGAGACCGGCCACGGCTCCGACGTGCAGCAACTGCGCACCACCGCCACGTACGACCCCGCGACGCAGACGTTCGACCTGCACACCCCGCACGAGGCAGCCCGCAAGGACTACATCGGCAACGCCGCCCGCGACGGCCGCCTGGCGGTCGTGTTCGCGCAGCTCGTCACCGGCGGCAAGCGCTACGGCGTGCACGCCTGGCTGGTTCCCGTCCGTGACGAGGACGGCAACCCGATGCCGGGCGTGACCATCGGCGACGACGGGCACAAGGCCGGCCTGCTCGGCGTCGACAACGGGCGCCTCTCGTTCGACCACGTCTCCGTCCCGCGCGAGATGCTGCTCGACCGTTACGGCCAGGTCGCCCCCGACGGCTCGTACACGAGCTCGATCGACAACGACGTCCGCCGCTTCTTCACCATGCTCGGCACACTGGTGCGCGGGCGGGTGGTGGTCGGCGGTTCGGCCGCGAACGCCGCCAAGAGCGCGCTCACCATCGCCGTACGGTATGGGGAATCCCGTCGCCAGTTCGGCGCGCCGGGTGAGCAGCGCGAGATCACCCTCAACGACTATTTGGCTCACCAGCGCATCCTCACGACGAACCTGGCCACCGCGTACGCCTTGCATTTCGCCCAGGACGAGCTGGTCAACGCGCTGCACGAGGTGCAGACGGCCGACGGCCCGGTCGACGAGCACCGGCAGCGCGAGCTGGAGTCACGCGCGGCGGGCCTCAAGGCGGCCCAGACCTGGCACGCCACCCGCGCGATCCAGGCCGCCCGCGAGGCCTGCGGCGGCGCCGGCTATCTGGCCGAGAACAGGCTGCCCGGCCTCAAGGCGGACACCGACGTGTTCACCACGTTCGAGGGTGACAACACCGTGCTGCTGCAGCTCGTGGCCAAGGGCCTGCTCACCGGTTATCGCGACGCGTTCGGCTCGCTCGACGGGTGGGGCCGGGCCACGTTCGTCGCCGACCAGGTGCGGTCGATGGTGCTCGAACGGACGGCGGCCCGCGGTCTGATCCAGAGACTGATCGACGCGGTGCCGGGCCGGGACGAGGAGGTCGCCCTGACCCACCGCGGCTGGCACCTGGCCCTCTTCGAGGATCGCGAGAAGCATCTGCTTGAGGGCGCCGTGCGGCGGCTGCGCAACGGCGCGGCCCAGAAGAAGGATCGGCAGTTCGACATCTTCAACGACGTGCAGGATCACGTGCTCGAAGTGGCGCGCGCCCACATCGACCGGATCGTGCTCGAGGCGTTCGTGGCCGGCATCGACCGTACGGCCGACGACGAGGTCAAGGCGCTGCTGTCCAAGGTGTGCGACTTGTACGCGTTGAGCACGATCGAGACGCACAAGGGCTGGTATCTGGAGCACCAGCGGCTCACCCCGGCCCGTTCCAAAGCGGTCACCGGCATGGTCAACGACCTGCTCCGCCAGCTGCGCCCGCACATGGCGACGCTGGTCGACGCCTTCGCCGTGCCCGAGGAGTGGCTCAACGCGGCGATCCTGCGCGAGGAGCCCAGCCGGCAGGACGTGATGGCCGAACACGACGCGCGTTGACGGGGGCAGCGCGGCCTCGATACCCGCGCCGCCCCCGCACGATCAGGAGCCGTTGCTGTCGCCCCGGCCCCGAGCCCAGTCGCGGGCCCCTCGCGCGGCCGATCCCACCAGGTCGGCCGCCCCGCCCGCAGCGCGGCGGGCGAAGGTGACCAGGGGGTCAGGCGTGTCGCGCAGCGTGTCGCGGTAGCTGGCCGCCGCCTCCTTGATGTCGGCGGTCACCGAGGCGTCACGGTCGTCGTCGCGGCGCGGGTAGTCACCGCCCAGGATGCGGGCGTAGTCCCCCGAGTCGACCCATTTCTGCAGCTCGGCGGCGCGCGCCACCGGCACCGGCTGGTCGCTGAACGCAGTCATGCCGATCTTGTGGATGCTGTCGCGGATGTCGCCGCCGCCCTCGTACTCCGCGGCCTGCTCCAGGAACGCCGCGGTGTCGATCTGCGACAGGTCGCCACCACCGGCCATCTTCATGAACAGGCGCAGCGAGGCCGCCGGGTCCTGCGCGGCAAGCAGGCCCGCCCGGTCGGCCGACAGCTCGGCCTTGCGCCACCACTCGTACATCGCCGCGATGATGGCCCGCATCGCGATCACGCCCACCGGCACCCAGCTGATGTTCGTGACCCAGCGGGTCAGGATCGTCATGATCGTCTGGTAGACGGCGTGGCCGCTGCGGACGTGGCCGATCTCGCGGCCGAGCAGCGTCCGCAGCTCCTCGTCGTCCAGTTTCTCGACCGCACCCGTGCTGATCACGATGAACGGCCGGTCCATGCCGATCGCCTTGCCGCTGATGATCGGCTGCTGGCTCACGTACAGCTCCGGGCGCTCGGCGACGTCGAGCACGTCGGCGGCCTCGGCGAACAGGCCGTGCACGCGCGGGTATTGCCGGTGGTCGACACGGATCGCGCCGGCCAGGTACGACAGGCGGAACCCCCGCTCGTTCCACATGCCGAAGAGGCCGCGCACGACGTCGTCGAAGCCGCGCAGTTCGCGCAGCGCCGTCAACGCGCCCCGGTCGGCCGGATGCTCCCAGGCCCGCGAGCTGATGCCGGTCAGGGCGACCCGCTGCCGCGCCGGCCGGTTGTCGTCCTCGATTGTCATCGTGACCCTCCCGTGGTCGGTTCCGGTAAGAGAATCCCGGAGCCGGGGGGATTCTCGCATCGGCTCTGGGCCGGAAACGTACCCGGCCGACTCCAACTTTCGGCTGATGCTCAGGTACTGCCACCGACCCGTACCGAAGGACGTTCCGCGCCTCGCCCGAGCGGGTCAGAATTTCTTCCGGCGGCACCGATGAGTTCGGGCGGCACGGCAGGTCCTACCGGCACCACACGATACGAGAGGCTTTGAAGTGACTGCTGAGACGCACACCCTGAGCACCGACGGCGCCGAGATCACTTACGATGTGCGGCCCGGCGACGGCCCCACCCTGCTGCTGATCGGCTCGCCGATGGACGCCGGCGGCTTCGCCACGCTGGCGAGCCATTTCCCCGACCGCAAGGTGGTCACCTACGACCCGCGCGGCATCTCCCGCAGCAAGCTCACCGGCGGTCAGACCACGTCGACACCCGAGCAGCACGCCGACGACCTGAGCCGCCTCATCGACACCGTCGGCGATGGCCCGGTCGACGTGTTCGCCAGCAGCGGCGGCGCCGTCAACGGGCTCGCCCTGGTCACGGCGCATCCCGAGCAGGTACGCACGCTGGTCGCGCACGAACCGCCGGCCCTGCCGGTGCTGCCCGATCGGGAGAATGCGCTGGCCGCCGTTCAGGGCATCTACGACCTCTACCAGAAGTCGGGCGCGGGCCCGGCCATGGTCAAGTTCATCCTCAGCACGAGCGTCAAGGGCGAGATCCCGGCCGGGTGGATCGACCAGCCCGGTCCCAGCCCCGAGGATTTCGGCATGTCGTCGCAGGACGACGGCTCCCGCGACGACATCCTCCTGAGTCAGAACCTCATCTCCTGTACGCACTACGAGCCCGACTTCGCGAAGCTGCGCGCCGCGGCGACGCGCATCGTGGTCGGTGTGGGCGAGGAGTCGAAGGACGAACTCGCCCACCGCGCCGGCGAAGGTGTGGCCGCCGGCCTCGGGGTCGAGCCGGTGACGTTCCCCAGCCACCACGGCGGCTTCCTGGGCGGGGAGTTCGGTCAGATGGGCGACCCGGACAACTTCGCGGCCAAGCTGCGCGAGGTGCTCGAGGCGAAGTGACGCCCGGTGCTCGCCCGGGGCCGGCAGACGGGGGCCCGGGCGAGCGAGCGGGTCAGCGGCGGGCGCGGGCCAGCGTGTCGCGGAGCGTGTAGTAGGCCGGCTTCTTCGTGAAGTCGTCCCACATCACCGTCGCGGCGCCCTCGGCCGGGAAGAAGACCGGCACCCAGGAGTACTTGTCGGTGAAGCCCCAGATCGTGAACGAGTTGCAGTCGTCGACCGCCAGGCAGGCATCCAGCACGGTCTTGTAGTACGAGGCCTGGGTGGCCAGCTGCTCGGCGGTGGGCACGCCGCCCTCGGGCAGGTCCATGCGCACGTCGAGCTCGGTGATCGCGGTCTTGAGGCCGAGGTCGTCGAAGCGCTGGAGCACGCCCGCGAGCTGGTCGGGGGCGCCGTAGCGCATGCTGAGGTGGGCCTGCGAGGCGAAGCCGTGCAGGGGCACCCGCGCGGCGAGAAGCTGCTTGGCCAGCGTCTCGTAGGCGTCGACCTTCACGCCCGGCCATTCGACGCCGTAGTCGTTGAGGAACAGCTGCGCCCGGGGGTCGGCCTGGTGAGCCCAGCGGAAGGCGTCCGCGACGATGCCCGGGCCGAGCTCACGGATCCAGATGTTCTCCTGGCGGTACTCGCCGTTCTCGTTGAAGATCTCGTTCGCCACGTCCCACTGCTGGATCTGGCCCCGGTAGCGGCCGACCACGGTGAAGATGTGGCTCTTGAGGATCTGCCGCAGCTCGGCCTTGGTGAACGTGCCCTCGGAGAGCCAGGTGGGGTTCTGGCTGTGCCACAACAGCGTGTGGCCCCGCACGACCTGCCCGTTCGCGCGCGCGAAGCGCACGATCGCGTCGGCCGGCCCGAAGTTGTACTTGGTGCGTTCCGGGTGGATGAACTCCCACTTCATCTGGTTCTCGGGCGAGACGGAGTTGAACTCCTTGGCCAGCACCCGCCGATAGGGCCGGTCGTTGGGGAACGGGTCCGGGTAGGGCTGGTCGACGTGGTGACCGCCGCCGGCGACCGCGGTGCCGATCCGCAAGTCTCGCGGGGTTACCGATCGCAGCGTCCGGTCCTTGGCGCCGGCCTGGACCGGTTGTACGACAAAACCGAGAGTTGCCGTGGCGGCGAGGACGGCCACCACGGCACGAGTTGCTCTCTTCACGTGGAACTCCTTCGAGGAACGTCGGTGAATTCGCTCCCGTAACTTCCGGAGGTTCCCCGTAAGTTATTTCGATCGAGTGGTGTACGTCAATGTTGCCTTTCCCGGACGATCGTGGTTCCGCTCTCCCCCGGCGCCTCGACCTCCCGCGGCGCGCGGCTCACCTCGGTGAACCCGGCCTTGACGGCGACGGCCGCGGACGCCCGGTTGGCCTCGTCGTGCTTGATGGCCACCCGGTCGATCCCGGGCAGGGTCAGCGCCACCCGGGTCAGCGCGTCCACGGCCGCCGTCATGAAACCCCGTCCCGCGTACGGCGTACGCATCCAATAGCCGATCTCGAGCACACCCGGCCCCATCCGGGTCATCAGCCCGATCGAGCCGACCAGCTCCCCCACGCTGGTGAAGATCGCGTAGTTGAACTGATCGCCCTCAGCCCAGCCCTCCTGCGACCGCGTAATGTAGTCGACCGCGTCGTCGAGGTTGTAGGCCTCGGTGGCCCAGGGCAGGAACTCGCGCAACTCGGGCAGCGATTCCTTGATCGCGACCAGGGCCTCGGGGGCCCAGGCCGGCTCCCAGCGTTTGAGCACGAGCTCACCAGCATTGATCATCTCGGGTGGTTCCATGCCCGAGAGCCTTCCCGTACGGCACTCCGGGCGCAAACGACATAGCGCGCGCCGCGACAGCGGGGACGGAGATCGGCCTGGTCACTCGAGGTCGACTCGGGCCACCGTGGCCACCTGGCCGTTCCGGATGGTCACCAGCGACGGGCGCGGGGAGATCTCCGACGACACCGTCACGTAGGTGTCGAAAGACACCGCGCACGTGCCCGCATGTGTCTTCGGATCCAGGCACTGGGCCGGGTCGTGGCGGTAGTCGAGGTAGCGGGGCTCGGCGGCGATCGGCAGGCTGACCCGGGTTCCGCTGTTCACCGGCACGAGCTTCTTGGCGCATTGCGGCGACGTCGGCGGCAGGGCGAACCGCTCGCAGTACTCGGTGCCGGTCACGTACTCGGCGGGCTCCAGGATCGCTACCCGGCCCCGGTCGTAGAGCATGTGCATCCCGGCCGTGAGCTGCGCGTCACCGGTCATGAAGGCCGGCACGCCGGTGGCGTCGCCCGAGCGCAACTGCGCATCGGTGAACGTGACGACCGCTCGTCCGGCGCCGGCCGACACGGCCCCGAGCAGCACGCGGCCGCCGGTCAGGGACGACTCGGTGAGCGGACCCCGTACGGCCTGCTTGCCGTCGACGGTCAGCGTGGCCTGCTGATCGTCGGCGACCAGCCGCAGGTCGTGCGCCGTGCCGGTCGTGGTCGCGACCCGGGCGGTGGCGATGACCGTCTCGAGACCGTCGATCACGCTGGCCAGCCGCACCACGCCGGGGCACACCGCGGCCCGGTAGCCGTCGGCGTCCTCGTCGTTCTCCTTGTTCTCGGCGCGAAACGAGATGGCCGCGCAGGATTGCGCGTTACCGAGCGTGGCCTTGACGGCGATGCTCTGGCTGGACGGGAACACGGTGTCGGTGTAAGGCGCGCACATCGAGGCCTTGGCCGCCTCCACGCGCAGGCCGTTGCGGTACGTGCAGGAGCCGGTCTTCTGAAAGATCGATTCCTTGCGCAGCGGGTCGAAGATGCTCGGCCCCGGGACGACCGGCGGTGCCGCCGAGGACAAGGCGGGAGCGGGCGCCGGGGCTGCGGCCGGTGACAGGGTCCGGAACCCGACGCCGGCCAGGGCGGCCAGCACGGTCGCACCCGCCGCGGCCAGGAGGACGGACCGGCGGGGGCGGCGGCGCCGCGACGACGTGGTGGCGAAACGACCCGATTGCTGGGCGGCCGCCTCGGCCGAACGTTGCAGCGGGGCGGGCAGCGGCGGCCCGCTCGGCGCGCCCGTGACCAGCAGCCGGTCGAGCAATTCGGCCGCGGTGGGCCGGTTCCCGGGTTGCTTGTCGAGCGCCGCGTCGACCATTTCGGCCAGGTACGGCGGCAGGTTCTCGACGCGGGGTGGCTGGGTCAGGATGCGGGCGGCGGTGACCGCGGGGGTGTCGCCGCCGAACGGGGTGCGGCCGTTGCCCGCGTACGCCACGACCGCGCCCCAGGCGAACACGTCGACGGCCGGCGTGAGCTGCCAGTCCGTGTCGGGGTCGAGGCGCTCGGGGGCCATGTAGGCCAGCGTGCCGACGACCTCCTCGGCACGCGTGTGGAAGCTGGTCGGTTCGAGCGGCCGCGCGATGCCGAAGTCGATCACTTTGGGCTGGCCCAGGGCGAACAGCACGTTGCGCGGTTTGAGATCGCGGTGGATCACACCGGCGCCGTGGATCGCGGCCAGCGCCGTGGCCACCCCGACGGCCACGCCGTGCAGGCTGCCGCCGGTCAGCGGGCCGTTCTCGGCGACGACCTCGCTCAAGGTCGGCCCGTCCACGTATTCGACGACCAGGTAGGGCGTCGCGTGGTCGGGGTCGGCGTCGAGCACCTCGGCCGTGCAGAACGGCGGCACCTGCCGGGCCCGGCTGACCTCGCTGCGGAAACGTGCGCGAAAGTGTTCCTCGTGCGCGTACTCGGCGCGGATCACCTTGACGGCGACGAGCCGGCCGCCGGGCGCCTCAGCCAGGAAGACCGAGCCCATGCCGCCCTCGCCGAGCCGCGACAGCAGCCGGTAAGGGCCGACGAACGGCGGGTCGGTAGTGCGCAGAGGATCAGCCACGGAGGGCCAACCTACCGCGCGGAGCGGGCGACCGCCCTGGCACCCCAGCGGCCGTCGGCGAACGTCACCCGGATCGGATGGTCGAAGGCGTCCGAGACGTGCGCGGTGGTGAGCACTTCGGTGGCGGGTCCGGCCACGACCACGCGACCCTCCTTGAGCAGCAACGCGTGCGTGGTGCTGGCCGGCAGTTCCTCCAGGTGATGCGTCACCACGATCGAAGCGAGCCGGGGATGTGTGCGGTCGAGCAGGTCGATCGTCTCCAGCAGTTGCTCGCGGGCGGCGATGTCGAGCCCCGTGGACGGCTCGTCGAGCAGCAGCAGGCGGGGGCGGCTGATCAGGGCGCGCGCGATGAGCACCCGGCCGCGTTCACCTTGCGACAACGTCGGCCACCGCTCCTCGGCCCGGCGGGTCAGCCCGAACGTCTCGATCAGCTCGTCGGCCCGATCGACCTCCTCGGGCTCGGCCTTGCGGCGCGGCGGCGTCTCAATCGAACCGTGCAGACCGGTCAGCACGACCTCCCGTACGGTCAACGGCGAACGCAACGGGTGCCGCGGGTTGACGTGGCCGATCGCCCGGCGTAGTTCCTGCAGGTCGACGCGCCCGAGCCGGCGGCCCAGCACGCTGACCGCGCCCGAGCTCGGGTGGGTCAGCGCGCCGCAGAACCCGAGGATCGTGCTCTTGCCGGCCCCGTTCGCGCCGAGCAACGCCCAGTGCTCACCTTCGCGCACTTCAAGGCTGATGCCGTGCAGAATCTGTTTGCCCTCACGGCGGAAGGTGACGTCCTCGAGCTCCACGACGTTCATAAGCACGCAATGCTGCCATGCGAAGCGCGCGATCAGTGAAAGGGGTTACGACCGCTCAACGCGAGCGCACGATCGAACGTCGAGACGTCGCCCGGAACGGTCACCGGTTGCGCGAAGATGCCCATCGCGCGGCCCTGCTCACCCATCGTCGTGACGAACCGCAGCGTCGTCGCGGCCACGCCGTCGTCCACGCGATACTCCTGGCCGGTGGCCCGCGCAAGATCCCACCCGTGGATCGCCACGTCGCTGACCAGCATCGCGACGGCCATGTCGGCCGGCATCGGCGTACCGCCCATGCGCACCGGCCGCTGCCAGGGCTCGGGCCCCTGCCACGCGTCGGCGGCGCCCACGTCGAACGAACGCGCCGACGGGGACACCCAATGCTCATCCGCGATCGGCTCACCATGACCGGCCATCTCGAGGGCCTCCACCACGAGCAGCAGATGATGCGTGAGCGCCCGGACGTCCCACTCGTGGCACGGCGTGGACAGGCCCGCCTGCTCGGGTGTGACGTCGCGGACGACCGCCGCCGACGTCGTGAGGGCCCGGACCATGATGTCGTGTAGTTTCATGCGCAGGAGCCTAGGAACGTCCGTCACCTGCGCTCTTGAAGAAACGCGACTTGTTAGGCTTCCCGGCGTGCCGGCGATCCTCAACCCGGGCCGGGGCCGGCGGAAGTTCGATTTCCGCGCGCCGGCCGCCGCCCCCGGGCTGAGCCCGTACGTCGAGCACTATTGGATCGTCTCGTGGGACCTGCGCGGCCAGGAGCCGTACGAGCAGCGGGTCCTGCCCTACCCGGCGGTCAACGTCACCTTCAAGCCCGGCCGCTGCCGCGTCGCCGGCGTCATCACCGGACCGTTCCACGAGGTGCTCGAGGGCGCGGGCCGGGTCTTCGGCGTGCGGTTCCGGCCCGGCGGGTTCCGGCCGTTCCTGAGCGCTCCCGTCGCCACGATCACCGGCCGCTACGTGCCGGTCGCGACGGTGTTCGGCGACGACCTGGCCGCGCGCATCCTGGGCGCCGACGATCGGGATGCCGTACGGGAAATGGACGCCTTCCTGTCGGCGCGCGCGCCCGGGCAGCCATCGCCCGCCGCCGAGCTGACCGCCGCCGTGGTCGCGCGGGCAGCCGAGGACACCGGCATCACGCGCGTGGACGACCTGGCCCGCGAATTCGCGGTAAGCGTGCGCCACCTGCAGCGGCTGTTCGCCGAGTACGTCGGGGTCAGCCCCAAGTGGGTTATCCGGCGCGCACGTCTGCACGAGGCGTCCGACCGCATCCAGGCCGGCACGTCCGTCGACCTGGGCGCGCTCGCGGCCGAACTCGGCTACAGCGACCAGGCCCACCTGACCCGCGACTTCACCAGCATGGTCGGCCTGCCGCCGGCGTCCTACCGGAAGGCACAGGACCAAAATTGAGCATCCGGGTCGCCCGCGTGATCACCGAGGTGCTCGCGCCGGGAGTGCTCGTCGCCGTGCTGTTGCTGATCGTCGGCTTTCACGCGGGCGGCGAGCCGGGCGTCTCCCGGTGGTGGGGTGCGCCGGCCGCGGTGTTCGCCGCCGGCATCCCCATGGCGTACGTGTTCCGCGGTGTGCGCCGGGGCCGCCTGACCAACCATCACATCCCCGAGCGCGAGCACCGCCGCGGACCGCTCGTCTTCGGCGCGGTGTCGGTCGCGATCGGCACCGCCGCCCTGGTCGCCCTGGGCGCGCCGCGCGAGCTGCTGGCCCTGCTCGCGGCGGGCATCACCGGCCTGGTCGTGTTCGGCGCCGTGACGGCGTACTGGAAGATGTCGATCCACTCCGGGGTGGCCGCCGGGACCGCGGCGGTGCTGGTCGCCGTCTACGGGCCGATCGCGTTGCTCGCCGTGCCGCTGGTGCCGCTCGTCGGCTGGTCCCGGCTGGTGCTGGCGGCGCACACCTTCGCGCAAGTTGTGGCCGGAACGCTCGTCGGCGCCCTGATCGCGGGCACCGTCTTCCCGGCCCTGCGCTGAGCCGCCGCAGAACCGGGAGACAACGGTGACCTGTCGCGGAGCCGGGACACGACGATGACCTGTCGCAGAACCGGGAGACCGCCGGGTCAGTCGCCCTTCACATTGACGATCTGACGCAGCGTGTGGCGCACCTCGACCAGGTCGTCCGCGTCCTGCATGACCACGTCGATCGGCTTGTAGGCGCCCGGGATCTCGTCCAGGAACGCGTCCGTGTCCCGGAACTCGATGCCCTTCATCGCCTCCCGCAGCTGCTCACGGGTGAACGTCTTGCGTGCCTTGGACCGCGACAGCTGCCGGCCCGCGCCGTGCGGCGACGAGTTCAGCGCGACCGGGTTGCCCTTGCCGACCACCACGTACGAGGCGTCGCCCATCGACCCCGGGATCAGGCCCGGCCGGCCCTTCTCGGCGTTGATCGCACCCTTGCGCGAAAGCCACACCTTCTTGCCGAAGTGCGTCTCCTGCTCCGTGTAGTTGTGGTGGCACTGCACCCGCTCGAGTTCGCGCACTTCACTGTCCACGAACTGCGCGAAACAGTCCACGACGCGATCCATCATCTCGTCCCGGTTGGCCAGCGCGAAGTCCTGAGCCCAGCGCAGCTGGCGGATGTACTCCCAGAACTCGTCGGTGCCCTCGGCCAGGTAGGCCAGGTCCGGGTCCGGCAGGTCGATCCACCAGCGCTTCGCCGACTCCTGCGCCACCTTGATGTGATGCGTGGCGATCTTGTTGCCGACGCCGCGCGACCCCGAGTGCAGGAAGAGCCAGACCTGGCCGTTCTCGTCCGCGGTGACCTCGATGAAGTGGTTGCCCGAGCCGAGCGTCCCCAGCTGCAGCTCCCAGTTGCCGGCGTAACGGCCCGGCTCGAAACCGGCCTTCTCCGCCTTGGTCTTGAGCATTTCGATGCGCGTACGTGCAGTGTCGCTCACGCTCGTGTTGTACGAACCTGCGCTGAGCGGCACGGCGTTCTCGATCGCCGTGCGCAGGTCGGCCAGGTTCGGGTTGAGCTCGTCCCGGTGGTACTGCGTGCGCACCGCGGCCATCCCGCAGCCGATGTCGACCCCGACCGCGGCCGGGATGATCGCGCCGAGCGTCGGAATGACCGAACCGACCGTTGCGCCCTTGCCCAGATGCGCGTCCGGCATGAGGGCGATGTGCGGGAAGATGAAGGGCAGACGGGAGGCTTTCTCGGCCTGTCCCTTCGTCTCCGCTTCCAGCAGGCTGGCCCAGTTCACCAGTCGCTCGTTGATCTTCTCCACAGCAGTCACTCCTCCCGAGATCTTGGCCCGCCTAAAGTAGCGAGCCCAGATCCGGGGCGCCTCCGGTTTACCGGACGCTGAGGGTGACCTGGCCGCTCGTGCCGTAGGCCAGAGTCGTGCCGCCGGTGGCGATGACGCGCAAGGGCCAGGTGCCCTTGGCGAAGGTCTTCCCGATCGCGTACGAGCCGTCGGGCTTGACGGTGCTGCCGGCGATCGTGACCCAGGTGGCGCCGGACTTGCGCTGCAGGCTGACCTTGACGCCGGCCTTGATCGGGCGGACGGCGCCGCTGATCGTGACCTTCTGGTTCGGCTTCGGCTTGGTGGTGCTCACCTTGACCGAAACCAGGTAGCGCACGGTGACCGTCTTGGTCATCGTCGCGCCCCAATAGTTCTGCGAACCCGCGTACGTCACCCGGTAGGCGGTCGTCTCGGCCGGCTTGGTGGCCAGGCCCCAGCGAAGGTTCGCGTCGCTGCGGACCGACCCGACCTTGGTCCAGGCCGCGGTGCCGGAGGCGCGGCGCTCGATCGCGACGGTCTCGCCGGCGCGCGGCGTGGTGCCGCTGAGGGTCACCGCGGAGCCGTACACCACCGTCACCGGCGCCGAGTTCCACCCCGTGTTCGGCACGTGCAGAGCGGCCGGCGCGGCCGGGGTCTGCCCCTGCGGGCCCTGCGCCACGACGAACACCGAATACTCACGGTCGGGGTCGAGGCCGGTGAACGTGGCCGACCGGGCGGTGATCGGCAGGCTCTGCAACGCGTCGGGCTTCGGCGGTCCCGGCGTCGGGGTGGGCGACGGCACGGGGGTCTGGCCCGGAATCGGCTTGGCCGGCAGGTAGTGGCCCTGGAACCACACCGTGTAGCCGGTGAACGTGGCGCCCGGAGTGGCCTCGACCTCGGACCACTCGACGAGGGCCGTCCCGCCCACCTGGCCGGTGACGGTGAAGGTGACCGCCTTCCCGACCGTGGGCGCCGGGGTGAACAGCGCCCGGACCGGCGCCGCGCCCGTGGTGGTCTCCGCCGAGGACTGCGCGGCGAAGTAGATCATTCCGGAGCCGAGCAGAGCGGCCGCCGTCGTTGCGATGATCGCGCCGCGGACGCGGACTTTCCCGAACGCCATGAGTTCCCCCGTTCAAGCCGTTGACGGCGGAACGCTACCGGATCGGCCTGCCCGTACGCCTCCTCCGATCATCCGACCCCGTCCGGGCAAGGCCGATAATCGACCGGTGACTCTCGATGCGCTGATCTTCGACTTCGACGGCCTGATCATGGACACCGAATCGACACTGCTCGAAAGCTGGCGCTGGGAGTGGCGGCAGCACGGGCTCGAGCTGCCCGCGGAGGGCTTCTTCGCGGCGCACGGCGGGCCGGTCCCGGAGCGCTACGAGGCCCTGGCCGCGGCGGTCGGCGCCGGCTACGACCGCCAGGCCAGCCATGAGCGACGCAATGCGTACCGGCAGCGCCTGCACGAGACACTGCCGCCGGCGCCGGGGATCCGCGACTGGTTCGACCAGGCGGCGGAGTTGGAGCTGCGGCTCGCGGTAGCCAGCAGTTCGGACGAGCAATGGGTGCACGGCCACCTCGCCCGGGCCGGGCTGCTGAGCCGGATCGAGGTCACGGCATGCGGCAACGAGGTGGCCGGGCACAAGCCCGATCCGGCTGTCTACCTGCTGGCGCTGCAACGCCTGGGCCTCGGAGCGGACCGGGCGCTCGCGTTCGAGGACACCCCGCACGGCGTCGCCGCAGCCCGGGCCGCCGGACTGCGCTGCGTGGCCGTCCCGAACGCGTTCGTCGCGGCCGACCGGTTCGGGCGGGCCGATCTGGTGCTCACGAGCGCGGCCGACATCGCCCTGGCGGCACTGATCGACAAGATTTCGTGAAACCTGGCGGCCCGCCCGCGGGTGTTGCTCGATGACGACACCGGAAGGGGGCGGGGTGGCCGATCACGGCGGCTTCGAGGATTTCTACACGGGCACCCGCCATCGGCTCGTGACCTACCTGTACGCGATGACCGGCGACCGCGCCGAGGCCCAGGACGCGGCGCAGGAGGCGTACGTCCGGGCGTGGCAGCGATGGACGACGGTGTCCGGATACGACGACCCCGAGGCGTGGCTGCGCACAGTGGCGTTCCGGTTGTGCGCGAATCATTGGCGCAAGGCGAAGAACCGGCTCCGGGCGTACGTACGGCACGGGCCCACGGCCGACGCGCCGCCGCCGCACGCCGACTCGGTCGCCCTGATCACGGCGCTCAAGCAGCTCACCGTGGGCGAACGGCAAGCGATCATCCTGCACCACCTGCTGGACTTGCCCGTCGCCGAGGTCGCGGCGCAGACCGGCGTTCCCGTCAACACGGTCAAGACCCGGCTCGCGCGTGGCCGGCGGGCGCTGGCCGGGCTGCTGGACGAGGAGTACGACCATGCCTGATCGCACCTTCAATTCCCTGTACGCCGAGACCGAGCACACCCCGTGGGAAGCGGTCGAGGACGTGCGCCGCCGGGCTCGCCGCCGCAGCACTGTGCGGGCCGGGGTGGTGGGCGCCGTCGTCGCGATCGGGCTGGTCTCGGGTGGGGTCGCCCTCGGCTGGGACGACAGTCCGCCGCAGCCCTCACCGGCCGCGTCGGCCACGTCCCCGGCGCCGCCTCCCTCGACGTCCCGGCCGTCTCCTGAGGAGACACCGGCGGCCGACCTCACGCCGGCGATGATGCTGCAGCCTGCGGATGTCGGCCCCGGTTATCTGCCCGCCGACGGCAGCGGGGACGGCGACTGGGGTTTCGAGTTCAACGCGGCGGCGCTGGGCTGCCCGGCCGGATCGAAGCCGGACGCGATCGCCGGGCGGGAACGAGCGCTGCGCAAGGGACCGGACGTGTACGTCCTGCAGGAGACGACCCGGTTCACCGATGGCGGGGCCGGTGCGTACTTGGACGGCGTACGGGAAAGGGTGTCGAACTGCGAGACACCGGCCGGGCAGTCCGTGCGCATCGCGGGCCGGAACTTCGCCGGTGACGAGTCGCTGCTGGTGGTCTTCCGCTACGGCGACGACTTCGTGACGCAGATCGTGCTCGTGCGTGAAGGCGAGGTGCTGACCGAGATCTTCAGCGAGCCCAACCCTGACGAGTCGGTGAGCCGGTCACTGGGTCGCAAGGCGGCGGCGCGGCTCTGAGGTGCGGGGGCCGGGCGCGAACCCGGCCCCCCACCCTTTATGGGCGGTCACGCTCCGTTTTGCCCGGGCGTGAGACGCAGGATGCGGTCGTCGCCGTCGCGCTCGTCACCCCGGCCGTCCGTGTTCGACGTGGTCACCCAGAGCGAGCCGTCCGGGGCGACCTCGACCGTACGGAGCCGGCCGTGCTCGCCGTCGAGGATCGCGCGCGGCTCGCCCAGGCCGGCGCCCTCGATCGGGATCGTCCACAGCCGCTCGCCGCGCAGCCCGGCCGCGTAGAGCGTGCTCCCCGCGATGGCCAGGCCCGACGGGGAGGCCTCGCTGGTCGGCCAGGTGACCAGCGGGTTCGTGTAGCGGCCGCCCGCGGTGTCGCCCTCGCCCTCGACGTCGGGCCAGCCGTAGTTCTTGCCCGGCTCGATGAGGTTGACCTCGTCGACGTCGTTCTGCCCGAACTCGGTCGCGAACAGCCGATCCCGACTGTCCCAGGCCAGACCCTGTACGTTGCGATGGCCGAGGCTGTAGACCGGGGAGCCGGCCGTCGGGTTGCCCGGCGCCGGTTCGCCCTCCGGGGTCAGCCGCAGGATCTTGCCGTTGGGGCTGTCGGCGTTCTGCGAACTGCTGGTGTCGCCCGCGTCGCCGGTGCCGACGTAGAGCATGTCGTCCGGGCCGAACGCGATGCGGCCGCCGTTGTGGTTGCCCGCCTTGGCGATTCCGTCGAAGATCACCTCGGGCTGGGCGCTGCCCTCCAGCCGGAAGCGGACGATCCGGTTGTCACCGGCCGCCGTGAAGTACGCGTAGACCCAGTCGTCGCTGGTCGCGAGGCCGAGCAGGCCGCCCTCACCGCCGGCGGCGACACCCGGGACCTCGTACACGGGCTCGGGTGGCCCGCCGCCCGCGGCGACACGCAGGATGCGCCCGCTGTCACGCTCGGCGATCAGGGCGTCGCCGCCGGGGAGGAAGGCCAGACCCCACGGCACGTCGATGCCGGTGGCGATCGTGTCCGGGCCGCCTTCCGCCGCGGCGCTCGGGGGTGCGGGGGCCGGGCCGGGTTCGGCCGGGTCGGCGGTGGTGCCGCAGGCGGCCAGGGCCAGCACCGCGACCAGGGCGGGGAGTGCTCGCAAGAGAAACCTCCGTCGTCGTTACCGTCGATACTCGCCGCCGGGCCCGAAAGTCGCGCGAAAGGCGGTTCGCGTACGCAGACGTCCCGAGCCACGGATCGGGTTCCCGCTCGTTGATCAAGGCATGATCCGCGTACGAGCCACCGCCACGCTCACGGCGGCGCTCTCCCTGGTGGCGCAGCCCGCCCTCACGCCACCCGCGCCCGTTCTCGCCGCACCCGATCTGCCCCGGGAGCCGACCTGCATCGCGAAGACAATTGATGACGTCCTGGCCGACCCGGTGCTCGCCGGTTCGCAAGCCGGTGTCGTGGTGGCCGACGCGCGGACCGGCACGACGCTGGTCGACCGCCGAGGCACGCGCCGCCTGCTGCCCGCGTCCAACGCGAAGCTGTTCACCTCGGCCGCGGCCCTGGACGTCCTCGGCCCCGGGCATCGGTTCGTGACGGAGGCCAGGGCTTCCGGCGTACGGCGCGGCAGCTCCGTCACCGGTGACGTCTACCTGCGCGGCAGCGGCGACCCGGTGCTCTCCCCCGGCGACCTCGACACGCTGGCCCGGGACGTGGCCGCGACCGGGCTCCGCGAGATCACCGGCGACCTGGTGGCCGACGACACCTCCTTCGACGCGCAACGGCTCGGGCTGGAATGGGCGTGGGACGACGAGAAGGACCCCGGTGCGGCCCCGATCTCGGCGCTCACGCTCGCGCCGGACGACAACTATCTGGCCGGAACGGTGGCCGTCAAGGCCGTTCCGGCGTCTGTGGACAACCAGCCGGCTCGTCTCACGGTCAGCCCGCCGAGCCGGCTACTGAGGGTCGTCAACCGGACGACTACGGCCGGCAACGCGCCAGGCATCGAAGTGACGCGTGGCCACGGCACGAACGTGCTCACCGTCACCGGCCGGGTCGTGAGGGGCGCCCCGCCGGTAACCGCAGCGGTCACCGTGTGGGACCCGGCCGCCCTGGTGGCTGACGTCTTCCGTACGGCGCTGGCCCGTCACGGCGTACGGGTCAAGGGCCGGACCGTGACGGGGAAGGCCACCCCGGCCCAGGCGCCGGTGCTCGCACGGCACACCGGACGCCCGCTCCGGGAGCTGATGAAACCGCTGCTCAAACGGTCCAACAACGCCATGGCGGAGCAGCTGGTCAAGGCGATCGGAGCACAGGCCGCCGGATCCGGCACGTGGCCTGCGGGCACCAACGCGGTCGCCGCCTACCTGGCCCGGCGGGGAGTCGCCACGGACACGATGCGACTGGTCGACGGTTCCGGCCTGTCCCGGCGCAACCTCGTGCCGCCCGCCGTGATCGCCCGATTCCTGCTGGCGGTCCGGTCCGAGCCCTGGTTCCCGCTCTGGTACGACGCCCTGCCCGTGGCCGGCCGCCCCGGCCCGCTCGCCGGGGGCACCCTCCGCGAGCGCATGCGCGGCACGCCCGCCGCCGGCAACGTGCACGCCAAGACCGGCACGCTCACCGGCGCCTCGGCGCTGTCCGGATATGTGACCGGCCCCGATCACCGTCCGCTGGTCTTCTCCGCGATCGTCAACAACCAGCTGTCACCGTCAGTCACGCCGTTGCTCGACCGGATCGCCGTCGCGCTGGCGAGTTGTCCACAGGGGCCGGAAAGTGTCGGGGCGGCCTTGTAAGTTCGCCGCATGCCATCGAACCGCCCGGATCTGCTGCCCGAGACCGCCCGCGCCCTGCGCCACCGCTTGGCCACCGCCCAAGTGTCGGCGCGGGCGCCGTCGGTCGTGGCCGCCGTGGTGCGCGACGGCGGACCCGTCTGGGTCGAGGGCTGGGGCGATGTCGACGGCGTCACCCCCGGCGGCGACGTGCAATACCGGATCGGCTCGATCACCAAGACGTTCGTGACCGTGCTGGTGCTGCGCCTGCGCGACGAGGGCCGGCTCGCCCTCACCGACCGGCTCGACGAGCACCTGCCCGGCACGGCCATCGGTGACGCCACGATCGGCGCCCTGCTGGCCCACACCGCCGGTCTCGCCGCCGAACCGCCCGGCCCGTGGTGGGAACGGTCGCCCGGCTCGCTGCGCCCTTCGCCGGCCGACGTGTTGCCGGACGATCCTCGAGTTTTCACGCCCGGCGACCGCTTCCACTACTCCAATCCGGGCTTCGCTGTTCTCGGCGCTCTCGTCGAGCGGCTACGGGGCGAGGAGTGGACCGCGGTGCTGGCGCGCGAAATCCTGGAGCCACTGGGCATGACCCGCACGGGTGTGCGGCCGTCGGCGCCGCACGCGTCGGGCTATGCCGTGCACCCGTGGGCCGACGTGCTGCTGCCCGAGCCGGTTCAGGACTACGGCCCGATGGGCCCGGCCGGCGAGCTGTGGTCCACAGCCGACGACCTGTGCCGGTTCGCCGTGTTCCTGCTCGACGGCGACGAGCGCGTGCTGGGCGCGGAGTCGCGTGCGCTGTTGCGCTTCCCGTCCTCGGCCCCCGAGGCCACGGTCTGGCATTCCTCGTACGGTCTGGGCACCCAGCTGCTGCGCCGGGGCGATCGGCTGCTGTCGGGTCACACCGGTTCGGTGCCCGGCTTCGTCGCCACGGTCTGGGTCAGCCCCGACGACGGACTCGGCGCCGTGCTGCTGGCCAACACGACCGCGGGCCTGCCCGCCGGCACGGTGACGGCCGACCTGCTCGACGTCGTGGCCGAGCGCGAGCCCCGCATCCCCGCCCCCTGGACACCCCTGGCCGAGGTCGATCCGGCAGTGCTGGATCTGGCCGGCCCCTGGTACTGGGGTCCGGCCCCGCACGTCCTGCGGCCCACCGCCGACGGCGGCCTCGATCTGGGCCCGCTGACGAGCGGCGGCGGTCGCGGCGCTCGTTTCCGCCCAGCGGGGGACGGCGCGTGGGTCGGCCTGAACGGCTACTTCGCCGGCGAGCGCCTGACGGTGCAGCGCGACCCGCAGGGCGTGGTCACCCATCTCGACGTGGGCACCTTCGTCTTCACCCGGCACCCCTACGACCCGGCCGCTCCGATCCCGGGCGGCCTCGACGGGTCCTCCTGGCAAGCAGCGCCGAGCAAGGAGGCCTGACACCCCGGTCCCTCTATCATCAGACGCGTCGTGCCGGGGCCGATCGCGCTCCGGTTCTCATGGGGGAGGCGGAAGCGATGAAACGGGCCTGGATCCCGGGTGTGGGACTGACGGTGGTGGCGGTCGGCGCGGCCGGGTGGTTCGCGCTGCCGGCCGAGGCGGCGACGGCCGGGCTGGCCTCGGTCACGTCGAGCACCGTGGTGCAGTACGCGGCCGCGTCCAAGGTGGTCAACAACGTCGTGATCACCCGGTCGGGCCGCACGATCACGATCGACGACCGGGTCGCGGTGCGTGCGGGCAAGGGGTGCGCGGCGGTGAAGGGCGACTCGACGAAGGTGCGCTGCACCACGACGGGCACGCCGGGCCAGGTGCGCGTGTTCACGTACGACGGGAACGACACGGTCGTCAACGACACGAACGTGCCGCTGACGGCGAACGGCGGGCCCGGCAGCGACCGCATCACCGGTGGCTCGGCCGCCGACTACATCATGGGTGACGTGCTGGGCGCGGCCGGCTCCGGCAACGACGCCATCTGGGGCCTGGGCGGCGACGACAAACTCTTCGGCGGCAGCGGCGACGATGCGATCTCCGGCGGCGACGGCAACGACTCGGTCAACTGGCCCACCAGCTTCGACCCGGGCCTCGGCCACGACCGGGTCTACGGCGGCAACGGGGACGACTTCCTGCTCGGCGGGGCGAACAACGACCAGCTGTCCGGCGGGCCGGGCAACGACACCCTGCAGTCCGGCTCGGGCAGCGACCGGATCGAGGGCGGTCCCGGCCGGGACCACCTCGACGGCGGGGCCGATCTGGCGCCCGACGTGATGCTGGGCGGTCCCGACGAGGACACCGTGGCCTACCTCGGCCGCACCAAGCCGTTGCACGTCAGCTTGGACGGGGTGAGCGGCGACGACGGTGAGGCCGGCGAGCGGGACACGCTGGGAGCCGACGTGGAGAACATCAACGGCGGCAAGGGCGACGACGTGCTGATCGGCAACGCCCTCGTCAACCGGATCATGGGTCTGAACGGCAACGACACGATCCGCGGGGGTGCCGGGAACGACGAGGTGGGCGGCGGCGACGGCGCCGACAAGGTGTACGGCGAGGCGGGCGACGACGTGCTGACCGCCGGCGAGGAGTGGGAAGGCGCGCCCAACGCGGCCGTCGACCTGCTGGACGGCGGCCCGCACGGCTCGATCGGCGACCGGTGCATCGCCCCCGAGGGCGACACGATGGTCAACTGCGAGCTTTTCGGCATGCGACGCGACTGAACGCCGGCGCGAAACAGCCCCGCTCCCGCTGTTCGCGGGGGCGGGGCTGGTTCATGCCTTACGGGGTGTCAGCGCTGCTGGCGGCGCAGCGCGGCGTCGATGGCCTCGATGATGCGCGGCCGCATCTCGGCGGCCTTGATGACGGCGTCGACCGAGCCGACCTCGACCGCGCGCTCGATGCTGTGCACCCGGTCGAACTCCGCGGCCACCTCGCCCAGCTTCTCCGTCCGTACGGAGTTGCGCAGCTCCTCCAGCTCGGCCGCGAGCGCACCCCGGTCGGCGCCCGAAGCGGCGGCCAGACGCTCCTCGGCCGCCTTGACGCGCGGATCGGCGGCCGTGCGCCGGTTGACGTCGCCGGTGAAGACGACCGCGGCCGCGGGGGCGCCACCCAGCACGGAGGCGAACGAACCCTCCAGGGCGAGCACGGTCATGTTCGGGTTGAGCATCTTGGAGAAGACCACGAACGCGCCGCCGTGGTAGCGGGAGATCACCGTGAAGACGATCGGGCCGCGGAAGTTGACGATCGCCCGGCCGATCTCCGCGCCGTACTCCAGCTGCAGCTTGCGCATCGACTCGGGTGAGCCGTCGAAGCCCGACAGGTTGGCCAGCACGACCAGCGGCCGGTTGCCCGACGCCACATTGATCGCGCGGGCCGCCTTCTTCGACGACCGCGGGAACAGCGTGCCCGCCGTGTACGTGTCGGGGCCGTCGGTGGGCGGGAACCCGCGCCGCGGCACCGACCTCGACTCGATACCGAGCAGACACACCGGGATGCCACCCAGGTGCACGTCCTGCACCACGGCGGTGTCGGCGTCGGCCATGCCGGCCCACCGCTCCAGCACGGGGTGGTCCTGGTCGGACAGCGCGCGCATCACCGTCCGGATGTCGAAGGCCTTCTTGCGGTCGGGATTGTGCGCCGCCGAGAAGATCTCCCCCACTGTGGCGAAGTCGCTGCCCGCCACGGTGTGCGGGAACGGCGAGATGTCTCGGGTGACCGGGTCGGTCGTCGTGGCCCGCCGCGGGAACGCCTCACCGGGCACGATGTACGTGTGGTCGTAATGCGCCATCAGCACGTCGCGCGCCGCGGCCAGGGTGGGCGCCCAGTACTGCGCCTGCCCGTTCGGGCCCATCACCCGGTCGTAGCCGCCGATGCCGAAGTTGTCCTCGGCCGACACGCCACCGGAGAAGTCGAGCGACTGCTTGCCCGTGAGCACCATCGCCGAGTCGGGCGTCATGACCAGGATGCCCTTGGTGTGCATGAGCATCGTGGCCTCGGCGTTCCAGTACGGCTGGGCGCCCACGTTGATGCCCGCCACCACGATGTTGATCTCACCACCGGCCTGGGTGAACTCGACGATCCGCTTGAGCGCGGCCGCCACCCAGTCCATGTTCTCGGTGCCGGACTCCATCGAGATCTTCGCGCCGGCCGAGAGGGCGTACCACTCCAGCGGCACCCGTAGCCGGTCGGCCAGGTCGAGGGCGGCGATCACGCGGCGGCACTCGGGCTCGGACAGCGCGCCCAGCGCCTTGGTCGGGTCGCCCAGCAGCACGACCCGGGTGATGCCCTCCGGGTGCCGCTCGCTGCGGCTGGTCACGACCCCGGCCACCAGGGCGGCCGTGTTGCGCCCCTTGGGCCGGTCGACCTGCACCAGCGCGTGCGACTCGTCGAGGTCGTACTCCTGGAACTCGCCGAGCAGCGACGTCAGCTCGTACGGGTAGACGGTGTTGCGGGCCGCGGCGCGCAGCACCTTGAGGCGGTAGTTGTCGAGCGGCTCGACCGGCTCGTCCGAGGGTTCGCCGACCGTCAGCACCGGAGCGCCGGTCGCGTCGTTGGAGATGCGCACGGCGACCTTGGCCAGCGTGCCCGAGGCCGGGTCGCGGTAACGGCCGATGAAGAGGATTTCCTCGAGGCCCGCGCCCGCGCTCGTCGGCAGAATGCGCCGGGCGATCATCCCCATCTCCTCGCGGGTGATGGAGATCTCCGGCCACACGTAGATGACGATGCGGTTGGTGCTGAACCTCTTGTCGGACGGCCGCTGCGCCTGGGCCCGGCGGATCGAGTCGAGGCAGGTCGCGATCGTGTCCTCCGCCGTGGGCAGCGACACCAGCCGGCCGTCGTGCTCGCGCAGCTCGGTCAGGTCACGCACCTGGGCGAACGCGATGAGCCGGTCGTCGCCCGGGTTGTCGCGCGCGACCCCGCGGAACAGGTAGACCTCCTCGTCGGAGGACGGCAGGCGGGTCAGGTCGAACTTGCGCAGCCGTTCCAGCTGCATGCGCTGCGCGATGTACGGGTGCAGGCCGCGGATCAGCCGTTCCTCGGTCATGCCGGTGCTCGACGGACGCCATGTGAAGTGGTGGTGCATCACCGCGCCGCCGCGGCCGGCGACCGTGGTGGTGAGCCGGCGCACCGGCGCGGGCACCGGGTGCGCGCTGACGACCTCGTGCAGGGCGGCGGCCATCGCGTCGGAGTCGGCCGGCTGGCCCTCCCACGACAGGTAGATGTCGGCGTCGATCGCCGCGTCCCCGGCCAGCGCGGCCAGATCGTCGAGGGCGGCGCCCAGGCCGTCGAACGGCACGGCGGCCGAGACGATCCACGAGCCGGCCCGCTCGGCCACGACGAACTTGTCCGACGTCCGCAGGCCGGTCAGGCCCTTGTTGCCGTAGTAGCGGCGGGTCAGCACCTCCAGCATGACCGAGTTGTCGAGGTTGTCGCGCACGAGGCGCTGGCCGAGCAGGCGCACCAGCGGTTCGGTGCTGCGGACCATCTCGGCGATGCGCTCGCCGCGGTCGGGCGACTGCGGCTGGGCGTCGAGGTGGCGCAGGTGCTTGCGGATGCCGGTGTAGACGCGGGCCCGGTTGCGCAGCAGCAGCGGCTGGCCGAACCAGCCGAACACGACGCCGCGGGCCAGGTCGGCCAGGGCCGGATACCGCACCTGGGTGGCCGCGATCAGCCGCTCGAGGGCCAGACCGGCCGGCTCACGCAGTGTGTCGTCCGGCGGGGAGGCCGTCAGCCAGGCACGCAGCAGGGTGGCGATGACCGCGGCGTCGCCCGACGCGCGCTGCTGGGCCAGGAAGATGCGGAAGACCGCGGCCTCCAGCTCCGGTGTGCGCTCCAGGTCGTTGACGCCGTAGTGGCCGAGCGCTTTGGACAGCCGGGCCTGGAACGACTCGGGCAGCCCGGCCCGCTCGACGTCGAGGCTCTGCAGGTAGGTGTGGAAGAACTCGCGCGCGCTGTGCACGTGGGTGTCGCCGGGGCCGTCGTCGCCCGCGGAGCGGTTGCGGCTGAGCTCGGCCAGGTCGGCGAAGACCTCGATCAGCTCGACCTCGCCGGCCAGCGGGCGGCGGGGCTCGGCCGCGGCGGCGGTCAGGTAGTCGGCCAGCACCCGGCGCTCGTCGAGCGGGTCGACGTCGAACCCGAGCAGCAGGCTGCGCAGGTCTTCCTGGCCCCGGACGACGCGCCGGCCGGCCGGTACTTCGGCCGTGCCCGCGGGCAGGTCGATCTCGACGTCACCGGCGGCGGCGTCCTGCTCGGCCTCGGCGTCACCGATCGGCTCCAGGCGCAGCAGCGCGGCCCCCGAGTCAACCTTGGCCCCGACGGTGACCAGCACCTCCTTCACGCGCGCCTTGAACGGCGCCCGCAGCACGGCCTCCATCTTCATGGCCTCGAGCACGAGCACCGGCGCGCCCGACTCGACCTCGGCACCGACCTCGAGCGGGGTGGCGATGACCAGGGCCGGCATCGGGGAGCGGAGCACGCCGCCCTCGTCGCGGCTGATCCGGTGGGTGATGCCGTCCACCTCGACCAGGTGGATCGCGCCGTGGGCGCCGGTGAGCAGCCGATGGCGCTCGCCGTTGACCGTGATCCGGCCGGTGTGCTTGTCGAAACGCTCGAGTTCGACGTCGGCCGTGCGCACCTCGTGACCGGCCTCGATGCCGACACGGAACCGGCGGGCGCCGATCCGGGCGACCCGGACGCGGTAGGTGGCGCCGCGCAGCTTCAGGTCGAGGGGCGTGCCGCTCTCGTGGCGCACCTGGGGACGGCCGCCGAACGCGGTCGACAACAGCCGCTGCTGCTCGGTGCGCTCCTCCTCCTCGTACGCTTCGATCGCGGCCGCGGCCAGCGCGACGGCGGAGTGCTTGTGCGAGACGAGCCGGCCCTGCTCGCGGACGCGGTCGATCCAGCCCGTGTCGGCCGAGCCGTCGATCACCTCGGGCTGGTCGAGCAGGTCGAGCACGAAGCTCTTGTTGGTCGCCCCGCCCTCGATGACGACGGTCGTGTCAGCCATCGCCCGGCGCAGGCGGCCCAGGGCCTCGTCGCGATCCTTGCCGTACGCGATGACCTTGGCGATCATCGAGTCGAAGTCGCCGGGGATCGTGTCGCCCTCGCTCACGCCGGTGTCGACGCGGATGCCGGGGCCGGCAGGCAGGTCGAGCCGGGCGATGCGGCCGGGCGACGGGGCGAAGTCGCGGTCAGGATCTTCCGCGTTGAGCCGGGCCTCGACGGCGTGGCCGCGCTCGCGGGGCGGCTCGCCGGTCAGCCGGTTGCCCGAAGCGACGTGCAGCTGGGCCTTGACCAGGTCGAACCCGGTGGTCGACTCGGTGATCGGGTGCTCAACCTGCAGGCGGGTGTTGACCTCGAGGAAGGCCAGCAGGTCGTCGCCCGGGTGGTAGAGGAACTCGACAGTCGCCGCGCCGCGGTAGCCCACCGCGACGGCCAGGCGCTCGGCCGACTGCTTGAGCTCGAGGGCCCGCTCGGGCGGCAGCACCGGCGACGCCGACTCCTCGATGACCTTCTGGTTGCGACGCTGCACCGAGCAGTCACGCACGCCCAGCGCCCACGCCGTGCCCTGGCCGTCGGCGATCACCTGGACCTCGACGTGGCGGGCTCCGGTGACCAGGCGCTCCAGGAAGACGATGCCGCTGCCGAACGCGCGGGCGGCCTCCTGGCTGGTGCGCTCATAGGCGTCGACCAGCTGGTCGGGGTCGCGCACGACGCGGATGCCCCGGCCGCCACCGCCCGCGGTCGCCTTGAGCATGAGCGGGTAGCCGATGTTGCCGGCGGCGGCCAGCGCGGCCTCGAGCGTCTCGACCGGGCCGCGGCTCCACGGCGCCACCGGGACGCCGACCTCCTCGGCGATCAGCTTCGCGCCGATCTTGTCGCCGAGCTTGCGCATGGCGTCGGGGCTGGGGCCGATGAACGTGATGCCGATGCGCTCGCACAGCTCGGCGAACGCCGGGTCCTCGGCGACGAAGCCCCAGCCGACCCACGCGGCGTCGGCGCCGGAGTCGATCAGCGCCCGCTCGAGGGTCTTGAGGTCGAGGTAGGGCCGGGCCGCGGCGGGACCCAGGTCGTACGCGATGTCGGCTTCCCGCACGAATGTCGAGCCTCGATCCACGTCGGTGAACAGCGCCACCGTCTCGATCGGGGTCGCGGTCTCCGCGGCCAGCTCACGGACGGCGTGGATGAGCCGCATGGCGGCCTCACCACGGTTGACGATGGCAATGCGACTGAACACCGGAAAGAGCCCCTACCTCACCTCGGAAAAGCTTCGTCAGGAGACTACAGGTGACGCGAAGTGAGGGACACGACCTTCGGCCGGGGGTTCCTGCTAGCAGGAATGTGTGCGGCGCGAATACCTGGAAACCTGGACGGTGTGACCCTCCGCTGCCTGCTCGTCGACGACAACGACCACTTCCTCGCCGCCGCGCGCGACTTGCTGGAGCGCGAAGGGGTGGAGGTCGCGGGCACGGCTTCCGACATCGCGGGGGCGCTCGGCCGGGCCGGCGACCTGACCCCGGACGTGGCGCTGGTCGACGTCAACCTGGGCTCGGAGAGTGGTTTCGAGCTGGCCCGGCGCCTCTCCCCCACCCCTGTGATCATGATCTCCACCCACGCCGGCGAGGACTACGCCGATTTGGTCGAGGAGAGCCCAGCCCTCGGATTCCTCTCGAAGCTGGATCTTTCGGGCGCCGCGGTGCGGCTGCTCCTCAGCGGGCCTCCAGAAAAGTGAGCACGGCCAGCACCCGGCGGTGGTGATCGTCGGTCTCGGGCAGCTTGAGCTTGGCCAGTACGGCGCGCACGTGCTTCTCCACCGTGCCCTCGGTGATCCACAGTCGGCGGGCGATGCCGGAGTTGGACTGCCCCTCGGCCATCTGCGCCAGCACCTCGCGCTCGCGGGTGCTCAGCACGGCCAGCGGGTCGTCGCGACGCCGGGCCGTGACCAGCTCGGAGACCAGACCGGGGTCGATCACCGAGCCACCGGCGGCGATCCGCTCCACCGCGCTCAGGAACTCCTGCACGTCGGTGATCCGGCTCTTGAGCAGGTAACCGATGCTGCGCCCGCCGGCCAGCAGCTCCATGGCCTGATCGACGTCCGCGTACGCCGAGAGGACGAGCACGCCGGTGCCGGGCAGTTCGGCCCGGATCTCGCGGGCGGCCTGCAGGCCCTCGGTGGTGTGGGTCGGCGGCATGCGCACGTCGGCCACGACGAGGTCCGGCTTCGTCGCCCGGGCCAGCTTCAGCAGTTCGGCGGCGTCACCGGCCTGCCCGAGCACCTCCAGCCCCTCCCGCGCGAGCAGGCTGGCGATGCCCTCGCGCAGCAGAACGTCGTCCTCGGCCACAACCACCCTGAGCCCCGTCATGGCGGAATTATGCGGCTACCGGCTAGCCGGTAGCGAAGGGTGGTGGTGGCCTCGATGTGCGAAGCGAGCAGTTTCACGAGGCTGTGAGCATGTGTACGCACACTCCCGAATGCCCGCCGATCGACCAGCCGGGCTGGGACACCGCAGCGTTGCTTGTCCACCACGAGGACCTGGGCTGGAGCATGTTGTGCAACGGCGCGATCGTGCTCGGTGCGGTCGTGAAGCCGGAGCCGGTGCCCACGGTGACGGTCACCGAGATGCCCGTGCGCACCAACCACACCCGTACGCGCACCCGCGCTCACGCCCGCCGCGCCACCGACACGCGCCGCCGCAAGCCGCACACCCAGCAGCCCCTCGCCGCCTGACCGCACACCATGGTCATCCCATTGCGCGAAGCTGCCCACCTCTACCGCGCACTACGCTCGTCTCGCTCACCGCCCCTTGCGCCAAGCTGCCCATCCCCACCACGCCATGCGCGAACCTGCCCGTACCCGCCCTGCAACCCATGTGCACGTTCGCGTTTGCCGGGTGCGCGTTTCGCTCGCACGGTCGGTCAGGAGCGTTCCGCGTACGCGATCCGGCTGGCCTCGATCGCGGGCACGTTCTCGATCGCCCAGCCGGCCAGCGCGAGCGCGGGCGGGATCAGGCTCCGGCCCATCGGCGTGAGCTCATATTCCACCCGCGGCGGCACCTCGGCGTGGACCGTCCGCGAGATGAGCCCGTCCCGCTCGAGGTTGCGCAGGGTCAGAGTGAGCATTCGTTGCGAGATGCCCGGGATCTGATGCTGCAGGTCGGTGAAGCGAACCCGGCTGCGGTCGAGCGTAGCCACGACCAGAAGCGTCCATTTGTTGCAGATCTGGTCGAGAATCGCGCGCAACGTCTTGCCGCCGTCGCCGCGGATCATGCACGTGTGCCCGTACTCCGACACGGCACCTCCCTGTGCCTCAGGCACACCCTTGTGCCTTTTGTAAGCCTCGCGAAAGTACCTCATGATGTGGCTACTTACCATCAGTAACCATAGGGGCTCACCATGGAAATCGCGTACTGGGTCGTCGGCGGGCTGCTGGCGCTCTTCTACGTCTACTCGGGCGGCATCAAGGCGCTGCGCAGCCGCGAGCAGTTGCTGCCGATGATGGGGTGGATCGACAAGACCCCCATGCCCCTCGTACGCGTCATCGGGGTGCTCGAGGTGCTGGGCGCGCTCGGTCTGATCCTGCCCCCGCTGACCGGCGTCGCCCCCGCGCTGGCCCTGGCCGCCGCGATCGGCCTGGTCCTCGTGCAGGTCGGCGGCATCGTCGTGCACGTCTCGCGCGGCGAGACCCGGGTGATCGGCCTCAACATCGCGCTCCTCGTGCTCGCCGCCGTCACCGCCTGGCTGGCCACCGTCTGGCTGTAGCTCGTTCCCCTCGTTACAGGGGAATCCGGCACGTCACGGTCGTCCCGGCGCCGGCCGGGCTGCTCACGTCGAAGGACCCGCCGAGGGCCTCGATCCGGTCCTTGAGCCCGAGCAGCCCGGTGCCGCCCGAGAAGTTCGCCCCGCCCGCGCCGTCGTCGTGCACCCGGATCCGCAGACTGCCGTTCTGCACGCGCGCCCAGACGTCGACCACTTCGGCCCCGGCGTGCTTGACCGCATTGGTCAGCACCTCGGAGACGACGTAATAGGCGCCGACCTCGACGGGTTGGGGCAGCCTGTGCTCCAGCTCCACGTCCACCTCGACGGGCAGCGGCGACCGGCGGGCCAGCGCCCGCAGAGCCGGCCGCAGCCCGTTGTCGGACAGCACAGCCGGGTGGATGCCCCGGGACAATTCGCGCAGCTCTTCGATGACCGTCATGAGGTCACCGCCGATCTCGGCCACTTCCTCGCTCTTCTCGCCGTCGTGCGCGGCCGTGCGCAGCCGCAGGGCGAGCGCGACCAGGCGTTGCTGCGCGCCGTCGTGCAGGTCACGCTCGATGCGGCGGCGGGCCTCGTCCGCGGCCGCCACGATCCGTGCGCGGGAACTGATCAGTTCCGCACGACTTTGCGCGTCGGCGACAGCAGTCGCCACCAGCTCGGTGTAGTCGCTCGTGCGCGTCTCGGTGTCGCCGGGCAGCCCGCCGACGGCCGACCCGACCGCGAACATTCCCCACAACCGCCCGTTGACGACGATCGGAACCCCGACCGCGGTGGCGTCGAGCCGGGATGCGTGCGCGGTCTCGCGGACGCGGGCGATCAGGCCCGGCGGGACGGCGGCCGTGTTCGAGCCGTCACAGGCCAGCTCGGTGGCCGAGCCGTCCAGCTCGTACCGGATGAGCGCCGCCGTGTCGCTGCCCAGATGACGCCGGACCTCCCTCGTGGCCGCCTCGAACACCCGCTGCGGCGCTTCCCCCTGTGCGATGAGCAGGGCCAGACGGCGCAGCGAGGCCTGCACCTCGGCCATGTCACCGCGCGCCCGTTCCGCCTCGACCGCCCGCCGGCTGGTCTCCGTGGTCACCGCGCCGACGATCACGGCCATGCCGAGGAACGTGCCCAGGAGCGTGAACGCCGCCTCGTTGAGGTCACGGAAGGGCGGCAGGAAGAACCAGTCGTACGCGAGGATGGCGGCAGTGCCCACGGGCAGCGCGAACAGGATGCCCGCCGCGCGCGCGACGAGCAGCACGACGGCCAGCACCACGAGCGCGAACGGGATCGCGTGGATGTGGCCGACTGCGAATTCCCCCACCGCCCGCGCGATCACGAACGAGACGACCCCGGCGACCGCCGACAGCCCGATCTGGACCGGAAAGGGAATCCGCACGCCCCGAGGCTGCCACCGCGCCGTCCCCGGGCACAACGCCCGGGGACGCTCAGTTGACGATGATCACGTCTCGTCGGTCTTCTCGTTGACGACGACCACCTCGACGCCTGTGCGCCGGATGGCCTCGAGCTCCACCGGGTCGGCGCTCGCGTCGGTCACCAGGCGCGCGATGCCGTTGATCGGGCAGATGCCGGCCAGGCAGGTCTTGCCGATCTTGGAGCCGTCCGCCACCACGATCACCGTACGGGCCCGCTTGATCATCGTGGCGTTGGTGTTCGCCTCGATCTCGTCGTGGGTCGTGAGGCCGCCCCGGGCGTTGAGGCCGTCGACGCCGACCACCGCGATGTCGAAATTGAGCCCGTGCAGCGCCTGGTCGGCGATCGGGCCGACCAGTTCGTAGGACTGGGTACGGGAGACCCCGCCCGTCATGATCAGCTTCAACCGCGGGCGCAGGGCGAGCTCGTGGGCGATGTTGAGCGCGTTGGTCACCACGGTGAGATCGACCCGGTCGGCGAGCAGGCGGGCCAGCAGGTGCGTGGTCGTCCCGCCGGTCAGGCCGAGCGACAGCGGGCCGTGCGGGAGCATCGCCGCGACCGCCCGGGCGATGATCGCCTTCTCCTCCCGGTGCTGACCGCCCCGATAGCGCACCGGCAGCTCGTACGCGACGTCGATGGCGACCGCCCCGCCGTGGGTGCGCGCCAGCAGCCGCTGGTCCTCCAGCACCTGCAGATCGCGCCGGATGGTCGCGGGCGACACCTGGAACTTGCCGGCAAGCTCCCCGACGTCGACCGAGTCACCGGCGGCGAGGTGATCGACGATGGCCGACATGCGGTCGGCGCGGCGGAGAGACATTCGCTTCCCCCGGTAGGGCGGATTGATCAAACGCGCAATCAAAATAGTTCGTTTATTGTCGATTGGCCAGCCGGTCTTGTGCGTATGTGATCGCCGCCGAACAATCCGCTCATGACCGTGATCACGTTTCTGGGGGCCGGCAGCGTCGTCTTCACCCGCGAGCTGCTGGCCGACATCCTGTCCTTCCCCGAGCTCCACGACGTCACCCTGGCCCTGCACGACATCGACCCCGAGCGACTCGGCACCGCCGAACTGATCGCCCGCCGTACGGCCGAGCAACTCGGCGTCTCCCCCGAGATCACCACTCACCTCGACCGCCGGGCCGCCCTCGGCGGCGCCGACTTCGTGATCAACGCGATCCAGGTCGGGATGTACCCGGCGACGGTCAAGGACTTCGAGATCCCGGCGAAGTACGGGCTTCGACAGACGATCGCGGACACGCTTGGCGTAGGCGGTATCTTTCGCGCGCTGCGCACGTTTCCAGTACTTGACGGCATTGCGGCCGACATGCTTGAGCAGTGCCCACAGGCGTGGTTGCTGAACTACACCAACCCGATGGCCATGAACGTCGCGTACCTGGCGGCGATCGCGCCGGGACTTCGGGTGGCCGGACTTTGTCACTCGGTTTTTTGGACCGTTCATGATCTGGCAGAGCTCCTCGGGGTGCCGCTGGACGAAGTGGACTACACCGGCGCGGGCGTCAACCACCAGGCGTGGTTGCTGCGCTTCGAGCACCGGGGGGCGTCACTGTATCCGCGTCTCGACGAACTGCTGGAGACTTATCCACAGCTCCGCCGACGCGTCCGGATGGACATGTACGCGAGGCTTGGCTACTTCCCGACAGAGACGAGCGAGCACTCCTCCGAGTACGTCCCCTGGTATCTGCATCACGACGAGGAGATCGAGCGGCTGCGGATCCCCGTCGGCGACTATCTGCAGATCAGCGCGGACAACGTGGCTGAGTACCACTCGACGCGGCGGTCGCTGCTGGCCGGTGAGCCGCTGGACCTGACGCGCGAGGCCACGGAGTACGCGCCGCAAGTTATCCACAGCATCGTCACGGGCACCCAGCGGCGTGTACATGCCAACGTCCCGAACCGGGGCCTGATCACCAATCTGCCCAGCGACTACGCGGTCGAGGTCCCGTGCGTCGTGGATCGTCTGGGCGTGCGTCCCGAACACGTGGGCGATCTCCCCGTGCAGTGCGCGGCGCTCAATCGCTCCTTCGTCAGCGTGGGTCAGCTGACCGTTCAGGCCGCACTGACCGGCGACCCGCGCATGGTCCGCCAGGCCGCCATGGTCGACCCCAACACGGCGGCCACCCTGACCGTGGACCAGATCTGGCAGGTGTGCGACGACCTGACCACCGCCCACGGCGACCTGCTGCCCCCGCCGCTGCGCCGGACTCTGGCGTCGCCGTCGGCATAGATCGTCGTAAACGCGCACTCCAGAATGTTCGTTTCATGCTCGGATCTTGTTAAGCGATCAGAAACGAGCATAATCCGCAGACATGAATGCCACGTCGGCCGAGATTGCCAGCCAGCCCGATGTCTGGGCCCGCGCCGCCGAGGAGCTGACCGACGCGGCGACCGGAGAACTCGCCGCACCCGGCGAACGCATGCTGATCCTCGGGTGCGGCACCTCCTGGTTCGTCGCGCAGAGCATGGCCGAGTTGCGCGAGAGCGCGGGGCTCGGCGAGACGGACGCGGTCTGCGCCTCCGAGTACCAGCCGCGCCGCCGCTACGACCGCGTGGTCGCGGTGACCCGCTCCGGAACATCCACCGAGGTGCTCGCGGCGCTGCGGCAGGTCCCGGCGGGCGCGCGCCGCGTCGCGATCACCGCGGTCGAGAACGAACCCGTCGACGACCTGACCGACACGCGGATCCTGCTCGACTTCGCCGACGAGCGCAGTGTCGTGCAGACCCGCTTCCCGACCACAGTGCTCACCCTCGCCCGAGCCGCTTTCCGCGGCACCCAGCAGAAAGCCGCGCAGTTTCGTCCGGATGCGCTCGTCGCGGACGGGCTCGGGGCGCTCACCCTTCCCCTTCCGGCCCACCCGGCCGACATCGATCACCTCGTGTTCCTGGGCACCGGCTGGACGGTCGGGCTCGCTCACGAGGCGGCGCTCAAGGTGCGCGAGGCTGCTCAGGCCCACTCCGAGTCCTACCCCGCCATGGATTTCCGGCACGGCCCGGTCGCGGTGGCCGGTCCGCGCAGCCTCGTCTGGTCGCTGGGCGACGTGCCGCCGGAACTGGACGACGTCGCACGCGGCGCGGGCGCCACCGCGTACCGGAACGCTCTTGATCCTCTGGCTCAGCTCCTGCTCGTCCAGCGTTTCGCGCTGGCCCTGGCCGCCCACCGCGGCCTCGACCCGGACAACCCGCGACTGCTCACCAGATCCGTCGTCCTCAGCTGAACCGCGACAATCCCGCAAGCGGAGGTGCCACGAGATGACCACCCGATTTCGACTGCTCGCCGGCGGCGTCGGCGCAATCCTGCTCCTCTCCGCCTGCATGGGCGGCACGACCGATGACGGCGAGGACTCCGCCGCCGGCTACGACCCCAACGCCACCGTCGAGCTGACCTGGTGGACCGGGCAGACCGAGGAGGCCGAGAAGGTCGCCGAGGGTCTCGCGGCCGAGTACCACGCCGCCCATCCCAACGTCACCATCAAGACGTCGCCCGGCGCGCCGACCACCGACGACCTGCTCACCAAGCTCTCCGCGGGCTTCGCCGGGGGCAGCTATCCCGACATCTCGTACGCGTACGGCAACTGGGCCGGCGACCTGGGCGCGAGCGGAAAGACCCAGGATCTGACCTCATACGTGCAGGATCCGTCGTTCGGATGGACGGAGATGCCCGAAGCTGCGCGTACGGTGGCCACCGCCGACGGCAAAGTGATCGGCATTCCGGCACTCGTGGACAACCTCGCGCTCATCTACAACAAGTCGATCTTCGACCGGGCCGGCGTCGACTATCCCACCGACGACTGGACGTGGGAGCAGTTCCGCGAGGCGGCCAGGAAACTGACCGATCCGGCGACCAAGACGTACGGCACCGCGTATTCGGTCTCAGGCAGCGAGGACACGACCTGGCACCTGTGGCCGCTGCTCTGGCAGAACGGCGGCAAGATCCTCGACGGCACGAAACCCGCGTTCAACTCCGACGCCGGGGTGACCGCGCTCGAGACGCTGCGGCAGATGGCGGTCGACGACAAGTCCATGTACCTCGATCAGACGGACGAGAAGTACCACCCGTTGTTCAACAGCGGACGGGTCGCCATGATCCTGACCGGGCCGTGGGCGCTCCTCGAGATCAAAGAGGCCAAGCTCTCGTACGGGGTCAGCAACCTGCCGGGCGTGAACGGCGATCACCAGACCGTCTCCGGGCCCGACCTGTGGGTGTTGTTCGACCATGACGACGCGAACCGGGCCGGCGCTGCCCGCGACTTCGTGAAGTGGCTGACCAGCGCACAGACCGACGCCAAGTGGAACCTGAAGGTCGGCAACCTGCCGCTGCGCTCCACCGAGCAGAGCACCCCCGAGTTCGCCGCGTACGTCAAGGAGTACCCGGGCGGGCAGAAGTTCTTCGACAACCTCACGAACGCCAAGCAGGCCCGGCCGACCGTGCCCGGCTACGAGGTGCTCTCGCGCAATGTGGGCGACGCGATCGCGTCGGTCCTGCAGGGTCGCGCGACGGCGAAGGACGCGCTGGACGCGGCGGCCAAGAAGTCGGCCGACGCCGTGGTGAACTGATGGCGATCACGTTCGCGGCGTCCTCGCACGCGACCGTCCGGCAGGCCCGGCCGCGCGGCCGGGCCGTCCGCCGCAACCTCACCGGCTGGGCCTTCGCCGGCCCGGCCACCGCCCTGGTCGTCGGCCTGTCGCTGTTCCCGGCGATCTGGGCGTTCTTCATCTCGCGGGCCCGCTGGAACGGCATCTCCCCCGGCGTGCCGGTCGGGTGGAGCAACTACGAGCGGCTGGCGAGCGACCCGGACATGCTCGCCGCCGCGCGCCACACGTTGCTGCTCACCGTCCTGTTCGTTCCGTCGTCCATCATGCTCGGCATCGTCATCGCGATCGCCCTCAACCAGCGCATCCGGCTGATCGGTTTCTATCGGACGTGCATCTTCGTTCCCTATGTGGCGTCCGCCGCGGCCACCGGCATCCTGGCCGGCTTCGTGTTCAACCCGCAGTTCGGTGCGGCCAACGACGTGCTGCGCCACTTGGGCATTCCGCAACAACAGTTCCTCGAGAGCCCGACCCAGGCCCTGTACGTGATCTGTGTGATCGCGTTGTGGGGCGAGGTCGGCTTCACCACCGTGATCTATCTGGCTGCCCTGCAGGACATCCCGAAGGAACTGGTCGAAGCCGCACGCATGGACGGGGCCAGCCGCTGGCGCGTGTTCCGCCACGTCACGATGCCCGAGCTGCGGCCGGTGACCGTCTTCGCCGCGGTCTGGCAAACGATCACCGCCGTGCAGTTGTTCGACCTCATCTACACCACCACGCGCGGCGGGCCGCTCAACAGCACGCAGACCGTCGTCTACTACATCTATGAGCTGGCCTTCCAGACGCAGCGGCTGGGCTACGGCGCCGCCGCCGCATATCTGCTGTTCGCGGTCACCCTGCTGCTGACCCTCGGCATCATCTGGTACAGCCGTCGCCGCGGTTCGGAGGTGTTCTGATGCAGTCCTTCAAACGCCGGTTGCCGTTCAGTGCGTGGCATCTGCTGCTCATGCCGCTGGCTTTGTTGTTCGTGCTCCCGCTCGTACAGATGGTGCTCACCTCCTTCATGAGCAGCGCCGAGATCAACCAGTTCCCGCCCAAGTTGCTGCCCACCTCGCTGCACATCGAGGGCTACCGCGCTCTGCTCACCGAGACACCGGCGCTGCGCTGGTTCGCCAACACGGTGCTCGTCTCGGCCGTCTCCGTGCTCGCGCATCTGGTGCTCTGCTCGATGGCCGGCTACGGCTTCGCCCGGCTCAAGTTCGCCGGCCGGGGCGTCGCCTTCCTGGTCATCATCGCCACCGTGATGATCCCGATCCAGCTGCTGATGATCCCGACGTACCTGATGTTCGCCCGGATCGGCATCGTCGACACGCTGGCCGCCGCGTTCGTCCCGTGGCTGGCCTCGGCGTTCGGCATCTTCCTGATGCGCCAGTTCTTCCTGGCCCTGCCGGTCGAACTGGAGGAGGCCGCGCGGATCGACGGCTGTGGCACGTGGCGCACGTTCCGGAGCATCGTGCTGCCCCTGGCCCGGCCCGCATTGGCCACGCTGGCCGTGTTCACTCTGCTGTCCAGCTGGAACGACCTGCTCTGGCCCCTGGTCGCCATCTCCGACGACAACCGCTTCACCCTGCAGGTCGGCCTGGCCAACTTCCAGGGCATGCGACGCACGGAATGGTCGCAGCTGATGGCCGGCAACGTCCTCGCCACGGCGCCCCTGATCGTCGCCTTCCTGTTCGCCCAGAAACGGTTCATCGCCACCATGACGTTCTCCGGCCTCAAAGGCTGACCGTGGCCTTTCCGATATCGGGCCTTGTCCCAACCCGGTCGCCGGCCCTCGTGCGGCGTTGCCCACCCACGGGCGCGAGTCCTGCCGCGTGCCGGGGTGCGCGATGATGCACATATGACGCTGTCCACGCGTTTCACCGAGCTTTTCCGGGTACGCCACCCGATCGCGCTGGCCCCGATGGGCGGCTCGGCGGGTGGGGCGCTGACCGCGGCCGTCTCGCGTGGCGGCGGGCTCGGCATCCTGGGCGCCGCGTACCGCGATCGCGAGTGGCTGGCCCGTGAGTTGCCGATCGCGGCCAGCAGTGGGCGGCCGTTCGCGGTCGGCTTCTTGACGTGGGCGATCGATGCCGGGGCGGTTCACCACGCGCTGGAACTGGGCGCCACGACGTTCATGTTCTCGTTCGGCGACCCCAGCCCGTACGTGGACCTTGTTCGCTCGGTGCAAGCGCGCATCATCGTGCAGGTGACCGACCTCGACGAGGCACGGCGGGCCGCCGATCTGGGTGCCGACGTCATCGTCGCTCAGGGCACCGAGGCCGGTGGTCACGGTGCGCGCCGAGGCCGCTCCACCCTTCCGTTCGTGCCCGTGGTGGCCGACCTGGTGGCACCGATCCCGGTGCTGGCCGCGGGCGGCATCGCCGACGGCCGCGGAGTGGCGGCGGCCCTCGCGCTGGGTGCCGACGGCGCCCTGATCGGCACCCGCTTCCAGGCCACCGTCGAGGCCCTGGTCGAACCGTCCACCACCCGGGCCCTGCTGGAGGGCCGCACCGAACAGACCGAACGCAACCGAGTGCTCGATATCGCCCGCGAGTCGGCCTGGCCGCCGCAGTGGAGTGCCCGCACTCTCGGCCATCCGTATCTGGATCGCTGGCGCGACCGCGAGTCCGAACTCGAAGGCGATCCGCGAGCCGCACGGGCCTACCGGGACGACGTTGCACGAGGCGTCATTCCGGCGATGCCGGTCTGGGCGGGCGAGGGTGTAGACCTCATCACCGACGTGCCGTCCGCCGCCGACCTGGTCGGCGACCTCGCCGCACAGGCCGAAGCGGCGCTGGCCCGCATCGGCCGGTGATCGAACCCCGCGCGCGCTGCGACAGCGCCGGCCGGTGCTCGGACCCGACCGGTGTTAGCGTCGCATCATGCTCGTTTCACGTCTGCACGCCGCCGGAGACGTCCGCCTTCACGACGAGGACCGCCCGGTGCCGGACGGAGCTGACGAACGGCTCGTCGAGGTCACGGCGGTCGGGGTGTGCGGTTCCGACCTGCACTGGTTCACCGAGGGTGCGATCGGCGACGCGGCGGTGGCGCGGCCGCTCGTGCTCGGGCACGAGATGGCGGGCATCATTCGCGGCGGACCGGACGACGGCGTACGCGTGGCGATCGATCCCGCCATTCCGTGCGAGCGTTGCGAGCCGTGCCGCGAGGGCGACGTCAACCTGTGCCTGAACATCGTCTTCGCCGGGCACGGCGCCTGCGACGGCGGCCTGCGGCAGTTCATGGCGTGGCCGGCCCACCGCCTGCACCGGCTGCCCGACACGGTCTCGGACGACGAGGGGGCTTTGCTCGAACCGCTGGGCGTTGCTCTGCACGCGCTCGACCTTTCTCATCTGCGCATGGCGTCAACGGTCGCCGTCGTCGGGTGCGGCCCGATCGGCCTGCTGCTCATCCAGCTGGCCCGGCGGCACGGCGCCACCCGCGTCGTGGCGGCCGAGCCGTTGCCGCATCGAATGGCCGCCGCCGAGCGGTTCGGAGCAGAGCGCGCCGACCCGTCCGAAGCGACGGCCGATGTGGTTTTCGAGGTGTCCGGCTCCGAGGAGGCCGTCGACACGGCGTTGCGGCTGGCCAAGCCGGGCGCCCGGGTGATCCTGGTCGGCATCCCCGACGGCGATCGCACGTCGTTCAGTGCTGCGGTGGCCCGCCGCAAGGGCCTCAGCCTGGTTCTGGCCCGCCGGATGGGCGAGGTCTACCCCCGCGCGATCGCCCTCACCGCGCAGGGGCTGGTCGATCTGAAGCCGCTGGCCACCGACGTCTTCCCCCTCAAGGATGTCAACGCCGCCCTCACCACCGCGGCGGACCGGACCGGGCTGAAGGTGCTCATCCACCCCCACGACTGACCGCGGCTCGAAGAGACCGGTCGATGGCCGCCTCGACCTCCGGCCACGTCCGGGTGTGTTCGACCCAGGCCGGGGCCGGCGTCCGCTGCGGGCCGAAGAGGTAGCGGTGGCGGACGACTCCGCGCAGCGCCTGATGCACGTCGAGCTTGTCGTCGACGAAGTGCGTGATGCCGAGCTCTGCGCAGTGCACGGCCTTGTCCGGTCGCCGTGAACAGAACCGCACGTTGTCACGGTGGATGCCGGTCCGCGCGGCGAAGTCGTGATGGTCCAGCCACGACCGGGTACTGCGTTGCACACGATCGCCGCACTTCGACACCAGCCACACCTCGTCGAACTGGGGCACGAGCCGGGCCAAGACCTCGAACGCTCCCGGCACCGCAGGAGTGGCCAGCATGCGCTCGGTGTTCCCGCTGAAGAACTGGGTGTCTCCGCCGCCCGGGCTCGCACCCTCGATGATGACGCGGCCGATGTCGACACCCAGCCGCCGATGTCGCTCACTCGCCGATTCCTGCGCGTTGTGTCGTTCCCGGGATGTCATTCGCTCGTTCATACGATCAGCGTGATCCGCGCATCACTCATGCGGAACTAGTCAATGCGCGAACACTATAGTTTCGGATTATGGATGTGTCGGTCGATGCGCTCACCTCGTTCGCGGTCTTCGCCGAGCACCTCAACTTCACCCGCGCCGCCGAACAACTGCACATCTCTCAGCCCGCTCTGCACGTGAAGGTCCGCAAGCTCGCGGAATCGCTGGGCCGTCCGCTCTATCGACGGGACGGCCGCCGGTTGGTGCTCACCGCCGACGGCGAAACGGTGGCCCGGTTCGCACGCGCACACGATGAGCGGCTCGCGCACTTCCTGAGCGAGTTCAGCGGGGCGGCACGAACCCGGCCGGTCGTTCTCGCCGCAGGCCAGGGCGCCTACCTCTACCTGCTCGGCGACACCATCCGCACCATGTCGGCCGGCGAGCGCACCCGGCTGCGCCTGATCAACTGCGATCACCGCCAGATGCTCGCCGCCGTCCGGAGCGGCCACGCGCATGTGGGCGTGAGCGTCCTGGACGTCCTGCCCGACGACCTCACCGCGGCCCCGCTGGCTACATTCCCGCAGGTGCTGCTGGTCCCCACCGGCCACCGCCTGGCCCGGCGCCGCTCGGTCACCATGCGGGACCTGGCCGGCGAGAGCTTGGTGGTGCCGCCGTCCCCCCGTCCTCAGCGGATCCTGCTCGAACAAGGCCTCCGATCGGCGGGCGCCGACTGGACGGTGGCGGTCGAGGCCGAGGGCTGGCCCCTGATCACGCACTTCGTCACTCTCGGCGTCGGCCTGGCCATCGTGAACGGCTGCGTCCCGGTCCCCCGCGGCCTGACCGCCAAGCCCGTCACGGACCTGCCGTCGGTCACCTACCACGTTGTCCACCGGCCCGAGGCCACCGACGATCCCCGAGTCACCGCCCTCCTGGACGCCTTCCCCTGGTAGCTGCTTCATCCCCGGTGTGCGACGCACACGCAAGTGCTCAACGGCGGCCGACGCTCCTCGGACGGCCGAAGCGTGCACGGATGGCTGAAGCGAGGGACAAGGGCGAGCCGGAAGTTGAGTCGCGGGCGAAAATGTCCCATCCTGGCGCGCATGCCGAATGCCCTTTTTGCCAGAGACGCACGTCAGCGAGTGGCGGCCGGCATCGAGCCGGCCCCCCGCGGTCTTCGACAGGAGCGGCGCCGGGGGTTCCTGACCGCCCTGGCGGCCATCAGTGTCGTTGCGCTCACCCCGATCGCACCGGCCGGACCGGCACAGGCAGCGCCGACACCCAACGTCGACGCCGGATTCGGGGCCGACGGCGTCGCCACCGTCGCGGGCAAGCCCGTCGACGCCGCAGTGGACTCCTCAGGCCGAACTCATCTGCTGACAACGGACGCCAATGGGATCACACGGTTGACCACGCTCACACCGGACGGCGCCAAGGAGCGTGAGTCCGTCCTGCCGTTCGCCGGGCTGCTGGCCACCGGCGCGGACAGCACGACCATGGTTGTCGCGGCCGCTCAACCGGGCGTTCGCGTGCATCGCGTGGGAGGCGCGACGACTACTGCGCTCGCGAACCGGACGATCGAAGTCGTTCAAGCGGTCACCGTCCGCCAGAACGGCACGCTCATCGTGCACGCCGTCGACCAGGACACGAACCCTTCGACCCACTTGCTGGCCGCGCTCAAGCCGGACGGCTCGCTCGATCCTTCGTGGGACACCGACGGGCTGCTCGAGACGACGGACGACATTCGTACGATCGCGGCCACCGGCAACAACCTGCTCACCGCGACGAGCACCAACGTCGTTCGTTACACGGCCGCGGGCACGCCCGAACTCGCATTGCACACGCTGCCCGCCGGCTTCGAGCCGTCCTCGATGAGCGCCTCGTTCATCACCGGCCGCTCGGCGAACAGAATGGCGATCGTCAAGATCTTGCCGACCGGCGCGCGCGATGCTGCCTTCGGTGTCGACGGCCTGGCCCTCGGGGCCGCGCACGAGTGCACGCCGACCGCACGCCGGGCGTTCGCCACGAGCAACGGCGCCACGGCGATCGGGCACAACGCCGACTGCGGCGCGAGCCGGGTCTACGTCCAGCGCTGGACCGTGAGCGGCAAAGACGCCGGTGAGCTCGTCGTGGACCAGGTGGGCACGCAGCAGGCCCGAGGGCACAGCAGCGGCGGGCCGCAGTCCGGCGGCCGCACGATCGTCACGTTCGCGTCCGCCGCCGACGCGACCAGCGCCGTTCGGCTGTTCCACACCACTGCCGTCCCCGCGTACAGTCCGGTCGCCTCGACGCGCCTTCTCATGCCCACCCGGGTGGGTCCCCACCGGGAGGTCACCCTCAGCATCCGGGGCACGAACGCCTCCGCCGTGGCGCTGGACGTCGCCGTGGCACGTGGGCAAGCGCCCGGCGGTGTCCTGGCCTACCCGGCGGGGACGAGGCCGCCCGCCGTGGTCACCAACGTGCACAACGCCGGACAGTCCGCGACCCAGCGGATCGTCGTGCCCTTGACCAGCACCGGACAGATCACCTTGCGCAATGCGTCGAACGGTTCCGCCCATCTCGCCGCCAACCTGGTCGGCTGGTATCGCACGAACGCCTACTTCCCGGTGCCGCCCACCCGCGTACTGAACGCTCGCGGCATGAAAGCGCGCAGTGCGATCAGTTTCGCGGTGGCGGGGCGGGCGGGAGTGCCCGCATCGGCCAGGACCGTACTGGTCAACCTGTCCGTCAACGGTGCGACCAGCGCGGGAAGTCTCAAGCTGACCCCGGCGGGCACCGCGGTGCTCGCATCCCACGGCCCCAACCAGCCGGGCAACGCGACCACCCGGGTGACGCTTGGCACAGGCGGCCGGATGACCGTCGTCAACAACGCTCCCACCTCGGCAAATGTCATGGTGGACGTGATCGGCTACCTGAAATCCTGATGGCTGTCGCGCGCACCCTCCCTACACTTGCCGGATGGCGCAGAGGAGAGCGACGCTGGCGGACGTCGCAGCGGAAGCCGGCGTGTCCAAGGCGGCCGTCTCCCGGGTGATCAACGACGCGCCCGGAGTGTCCGCGCGGACCCGTGAGCACGTGCGCCAGGTGATCTCCGACCTTCAGTATCGGCCTGATCCGGTCGCTCGCGCGCTCGCGTCCGGCCACGGCGACGTGGTAGAGCTCGTCATCGTCGACGAGACGTCAGTGTTCGGCACGAGCCCTTACTACGGCCGTGTCACCGCCGGCATCCTGCAGGAGCTGGCGGGCAGCAATGCGCAACTACGGGTGCACGTCGTCGACGAACAGAGCACTGCCGCGCTGCTCAATCGCATCGCGGCGTCGGTGAGCCTCGGCGTCCTGCTGATCAACGTGCCCCGCGCGCTGGCCGAGGAGTTCTACCGCCGGTGCGACCGGGTGGTCACGATGGGCCCGACCGTGCCCGGGCTCCCGTTCGTCGGTCTGGAGAACCCCGAGGGTGCGTACGCTGCTGTGCAGCACCTGCATGAAACCGGGCGCCGCCGGATCGCCGCGCTGCACGGCCCGGAAGGCAACTCCTGCGCCGAGGGCCGCCGTGAGGGCTACCGGCGCGCGGTCAAAGACCTCGACCTCCCCGACATCTCGGCGACGGGCAAGTTCCGGCGCGAGGCCGGTTACGAGCTGACCCAACGACTCCTCGCCGAAAACCCGGACCTCGACGCGATCTTCGCCGGCTGCGACCTGCTGGCCACCGGCGCGATGCAGGCACTGAGCGACGCCGGCCGCCGCATCCCGCAGGACGTCGCCGTCGTCGGCTTCGACGACAGCGTGATCGCCGCCTGCGCCAATCCGCCCATGTCGTCGGTGCACCAGCCGGTCGAACAGATGGCCGCAGCGGCCACCCGCGCCTTGATCAACCGCCAGATCGTCCAGCACTGGCGCTGCGTCTTCCCGGCCCAGCTGCAGATCCGCCAGAGCACAGCCCTCTGACCCACCCCGGTGGCGTCACCGCCCCACCTGCGACACCCGGCCCATGCCCCGCTCCCTCGGCACACGACGCGCACCGCGAAGTGCCCGCCCCGCCCTACCGGCCCGGCTCCACCCCCGAGCCGCCCGCATTGCCGAAGGCCGCGGACACTGCGCGTGGGATGGGCTCGTGGGCGATCGGCCCGCGCCGCACCCCACGGCGGGATCAACCCAGGTGATCACGGAGCGCGGCCAACGGGCCGTCCCAGTCGCGGGCCAGGGCGGCCAGAAACTGCTGAGCCACCTTCATGGGGGCCGAGTCGAGGCGGTAGCGGACGCGACGGCGCTCGCCCGGCTCGGCCACCACCAGGCCGGCCTCGGCCAGCAACGTCAAGTGCTTGGCCACGGCCTGCCGTGTGATCGGCACCTTCGCCGCCAGGTCGGTTGCAGTGGCGGGGCCCCCGGCCGCCAGCTCGGCGAGAATCGCCCGCCGGCTCGGGTCGGCCAGGGCCGCGAAGACCTCCTGCGCCACCGACTCCAGGTCAGAGTTTTCCATCGAGATACGCGACCAGCTCACCCAGTTCGTTCGTCCAGCCCTCGGTGTTGCCCGAGAACGCGGTCTTGTGCTCGGCTTCAGGCATCTGCGCGAAGCCGGTTTCGACCATGGTCAGCGTAGTGCCGCCGGCCGACGACGCCAGCGTGAACTCCACATAGGTTCGCCGCGGGTCACCCTCGGGCAGGCCGTGGATGGGCCAGGTGTAGGCGAACACGGTCGTCGGCTCGACCCGCTCGATCGTCAGTGTCGCGGTGTCACCGCTGCTCCACGTGAGCTTGGCCTGCCCGCCGACGCGGAGGTCGACCTCGGCCGTGTTGCCGAACCAGGTGCCCAGCCCTTCGGCCGTGGTCAGAGCCGCCCAGACCTTGTTCACCGGATGCGCGATCTCGAGCGTCCGCTCGATGCGATCGGGGAATGCCATGTCCATCTCCCTCATAGCAACTGCTTGGTTGCCATAAATGTATGGCAACCAAGCAGTTGCGTCAAGTCGCCATCTCGATCGGCCTACGGCTGCCCGTAGAAGACCAAGTTGACCGGCGTCTCGGCCGTTCGCTCGCTCCCTGACCCAGCGGCTGATGAGCATGAACCGCCGCCCCGGCCCGGAGGAGATCCCGCACGAGGCACTGGCCCTGGTGCAGGCGCTGGAGGCGGCCGGCGACCGCGCGGCGCCGGCGGCCTTCCTGCCGCGAGCCCGCGCCGCCGACAAGTACCTGGCCGTCCTGGCCCAGCCTGCGACCGAGCGGACCACATCTGACAACGCGCGTCCAGGCGGCGACCATCACGCGAACGAGCGCGGCACGGGACGAACCGAGGACGGCGACCGGGTGAGAACGGCAGCCATGCCAGGACGGCGAACAGGCGAGGACGGCAGCCGGACCAGGACGGCAGCCGGGCCAGTCAGGCCTGGATCCAGTCGAAGGTGCGTGAGACTGCGCGCTGCCAGTTGCCGTATTCGGTTTCGCGCTTGGTGGGCTCCATCGTGGGGAGCCACTGGGCGGCTCGGTGCCAGTTGCGGCGCAGGCCCTCGAGGTCGGGCCAGTAGCCGACCGCCAAGCCGGCACCGTAAGCGGCACCCAACGACACGGTCTCGGCGGCCAGGGGGCGCACCACGGGGACGTCGAGCACGTCCGCGACGAACTGCATGAGCAGGTTGTCGGCAGTCATTCCGCCGTCTACGCGCAAGGTGGACAGGGCCAGGCCGGAGTCGGCGTTCATCGCGTCGACGACCTCGCGCGTCTGCCAGGCGCTCGCCTCGAGCACGGCCCGGGCCAGGTGGCCTTTGGTGATGTACGAGGTCAGACCGACGATCACGCCGCGCGCCTCGCTGCGCCAGTAGGGGGCGTAGAGGCCGGAGAAGGCGGGCACGATGTAGCAACCGCCGTTGTCCGACACTGTCCGCGCCAGCGTTTCGATCTCGGGCGCGCTGGCGATCAGTTCGAGCTGGTCGCGGAACCATTGGACCAGCGAGCCGGTGATCGCGATCGAGCCTTCCAGGGCGTACGCGGCCGGTTCTCCTTTGATCTGGTAGGCGACGGTGCTGAGCAGGCCGTGGGTCGAGCGCACCAGTTCCGCGCCGGTGTTGAGCAGCAGGAAGCTGCCCGTTCCGTAGGTGCATTTGGCCTCGCCGGGCGCGAAGCAGGTCTGACCGAATAGGGCCGCCTGCTGGTCGCCGAGCGCCGCGCCGATCCGGACGCCGGGGAAGGCCGCCGTGGCCGTGCCGAAGACGCCGATCGACGGGCGGACCTCAGGCAGCATCGCGCGCGGGATGCCGAAGAAGTCGAGCGACTCGGGCGACCAGTCAAGAGTGTGCACATCGAGCAGAAGTGTGCGACTGGCGTTCGTCACGTCGGTGACATGCAGCCCACCGGTCAGTTTCCAGATCAGCCAGGTCTCCATCGTGCCGAACAGCACTTCGCCCCGTTCTGCGCGTTCGCGCAGTCCGGGGTGGTTGTCGAGCATCCACCGCACCCGTGGGCCCGAGAAGTACGTGGCCAGCGGCAGGGCGGACCGGTGTCGTACGCCCTCGGCGCCGGGCGCGTCCTCGAGACGGCCGACCATCGTGTCGGTGCGGGTGTCCTGCCAGACCACTGCGTGCCCGACCGGGTTGCCGGTGACCCGGTCCCAGATCACGGTGGTCTCGCGCTGGTTGGCGATGCCGACCGCGGCCACCTGGTCGATCGTGGCCCCGGCCCGGCGCAGCGCCTCGGGCCCGAGCCGTTCCACGTTGCGCCAGATCTCGGCCGCGTCGTGCTCGACCCAGCCGGGCCGCGGGTAGTACTGCTTGTGCTCCTGCTGGGCCAGGGAGACGAGCTGGCCACGCCGGTCGAACACGATGCACCGGGTCGATGTGGTGCCCTGGTCGATGGCGACGACGTAGCGCTCGGTCATGGTTCCCCCAGGTCGTTTGAGCGTCGGACGGCCGCGACAGTGAAGATCGGTCAGCGTCGGGTGGCTCCGAGATCACGTGACACCGCGCGGGCGGCGTCGCGCACGTTGGCCACCAGCGGGGGCCGTGGACGGTAACGGCTGTCGCAGAGCCGTTCGACGTGCCCGGAGATGCCGATGGCGCCGACCACCAGTCCCCCGTACGCCCTGATCGGCGCGGCGATGGATGCCTCGCCGGGCGTGTGTTCCTCGATGTCGGAGCTCCAGCCGGCCTCGCGCACCTCGCGCAGTGCCCCGGCCAGCTCGCGGTGGCTGACGAGGGTGCGGCTGGTGAAGCGGTCGAGGCGGTTCGGCACCGGGGCCCCGTACGCGATCAGCGCCTTGCCCAGCGCCGTCGCGTGGATCGGCAGCAGGCTGCCCACGTCGAGCGTTTGAAAGGTGTCGTCGGGCCGGAAGACGTGATGGACGACCAGCACCTGCCCCTCCAGGACGGTGCCGATCCGTACGGCCTCCCCGCTGCGCGCGGCGAGCGGGTCGGCCCAGTTGATCGAGCGGGAGCGCAGTTCGTTGACGTCGAGATAGCCCGTGCCCAGGCGCAGCATGGCCGCCCCGAGCTGATAGTGGCCCGATGCGCGATCCTGCTCGACGAAGCCCACTTTGCGCAATGTCTGCAGGATGCCGTGCACGGTGCCCTTGGCCAGGTCGAGCGAGCGGGAGATCTCGGCCAGGGACAGCCGCCCGGTGCCGCCCGCGAGCAACCGCAGGACGGCCGCGGCGCGCTCGATGGACTGCACTGTTCCCGGCACGTAACGACCTTATGACGATCAGTAGCGATGCCCGGAGACCAGCGTTCGACATTGTCGAATGGCGTTCATTGTTCGTGCTGATGTGGCTACCTAGCGTCCTGAAGGGTCACAGCTGTAGCTACCCCAGCGGGAGGGCACATGGCAGCACGATTGAAGATCCCGGGAGGACTCTTCGCCGAACTGGCCGCGGAGTTCGCCGGGACCATGATCCTCATCCTGTTCGGTGTCGGCGTGGTGGCCCAGGTGGCCGGGGCCGGCATCGGAGATCACGACAGCATCGCCTGGGCGTGGGGCCTGGGGGTGGTGCTCGGTGTGTACGTCGCCGGGCGCATCAGCGGGGCGCACCTCAACCCCGCCGTCACCGTCGCGCTGGCGGTCTTCAAAGGCTTCGAGTGGCGCAAGGTGCTCCCGTACAGCATTGCTCAGTTCCTGGGCGCGTTCGTCGCCGCGCTGCTCGTCCGGTGGAACTACACCGAGGTGCTGCACGCGGCCGACCCCGGCCTGACCATCAAGACGCAGGGTGTCTTCTCGACGCTGCCCGGGAACGGGGCGCTGCCGGTCGGCGAGTGGGGCGCGTTCCGCGACCAGATCATCGGCACCGCCATCCTGTTGTTCCTGATCCTGGCGGTCACCGACGCGCTCGGCACTCCCCCGCAGGCCAACCTGGCACCGTTCATCATCGGCCTGATCGTGGTGGCCATCGGCATGGCCTGGGGCACCAACGCCGGCTACGCGATCAACCCCGCGCGCGACTTCGGCCCGCGACTCGCCAGCTTCCTGACAGGCTATGGCGGAGCAATGCGCGACCAGACGGGGTATCTCTATTTCTGGATCCCGATCGTGGCGCCCATCATCGGCGGTGTGCTCGGCGCCGGCCTCTACCAGGGGCTGATCGGCCGATTCCTCCCCGGGCTCGGCGCACCGGAACCGGGACGGCTGCCCGAGCAGGAGACCCGAGAGAGCGTGGAGGCACGTAATGGCTGACTTCGTCGGCGCCGTCGACCAGGGCACGACCAGCACCCGTTTCATGATCTTCGATCACGGCGGCAACGAGGTGGCCCGCCACCAGCTCGAACACGAGCAGATCCTGCCGCAGGCGGGCTGGGTCGAGCACAATCCGGCCGAGATCTGGGAGCGGACGGTCACGGTCATCCGCACGGCGATGCAGAAGGCCAACCTGGGCGCGACCGACCTGGCCGCGCTGGGCGTGACCAATCAGCGCGAGACCGCGGTGGTATGGGACCGCACGAGCGGCCGGCCGTACTACAACGCGATCGTCTGGCAGGACACGCGCACCGACCGGATCGCCTCGGCGCTCGATCGGGACGGCCGCGGCGACGTGATCCGCCGCAAGGCCGGCCTGCCGCCCGCCACGTACTTCAGCGGCGGCAAGATCCAGTGGATTCTGGAGAACGTCGATGGGGTCCGGGAGGCGGCCGAGCGCGGCGACGCGATCTTCGGCAACACCGACAGCTGGGTGCTGTGGAACATGACCGGCGGCGTCGACGGCGGCAAACACCTGACCGACGTGACCAACGCCAGCCGCACGATGCTGATGAACCTGGAGACGCTCGACTGGGACGACGAGCTGCTCGGTTTCTTCAACATCCCGCGCTCGATGCTGCCCGAGATCCGTCCGTCGTCCGACCCCAACACGTACGGGGTGGCGCGGTGGCCCGGTTCGCTCGGCGGCGAGGTGCCGCTCACCGGTGACCTCGGAGACCAGCAGGCGGCCACGGTCGGGCAGGTGTGCTTCTCGCCCGGCGAGGCCAAGAACACGTACGGCACTGGAAACTTCATGCTCCTCAACACGGGCAACGAGCTCGTACGCAGCGAGAACGGCCTGCTCACGACGGTTTGCTACAAGTTCGGCGACGCCGCGCCGGTCTACGCACTGGAGGGTTCGATCGCGGTCACCGGGTCGGCCGTGCAGTGGTTGCGCGACCAGTTGCACATCATCAAGGACGCGGCCGAAAGTGAGCGTTTGGCGTCCGAGGTGCAGGACAACGGCGGCGTCTTCTTCGTGCCCGCCTTCTCCGGCCTGTTCGCGCCTTACTGGCGTTCGGATGCGCGCGGGGCGATCGTCGGGCTGTCCCGCTTCAACACGAGCGCACACATCGCACGGGCCACGCTCGAGTCCATCTGCTATCAGAGCCGCGACGTCGTCGACGCCATGGCCCAGGACTCCGGCGTGACGCTCGACGTGCTCAAGGTGGACGGCGGCATCACGGCCAACAACCTGGCCATGCAGATCCAGGCCGACGTGCTCGGGGTGCCGGTCAGCCGGCCGGTCGTGGCCGAGACCACCGCGCTCGGCGCCGCGTACGCGGCCGGGCTGGCCGTCGGGTTCTGGAAGAACACCGACGAACTGCGCGAGAACTGGAACGAGTCGCAGCGCTGGCAGCCGCAGTGGTCCGAGGAGCAGCGCGCCGAGGGCTACGGTAAGTGGAAGAAAGCCGTCGAACGGACGCTGGACTGGGTGGACGTGGACTGAGACATGACTGTCGCTCTCTCCCCGCAGTATCGGGCCTCGGCCCTGGCCGCGCTGGCCGGCGCCGAGCTCGACGTCCTGGTGGTGGGCGGTGGAGTGGTCGGCTCCGGGGCGGCGCTGGACGCCGTCACCCGGGGCCTGTCCACCGGCCTGGTCGAGGCGCGCGACCTCGCGTCGGGCACGTCGAGCCGTTCGAGCAAACTGCTGCACGGCGGCCTGCGCTACCTCGAGATGCTCGACTTCGGCCTGGTGCGGGAGGCGCTGCACGAACGCGACCTGAGCCTGTCGCGTCTGGCCCCGCACCTGGCGCGGCCCGTGAAGTTCCTCTATCCGCTCAAGCACCGCGCCTGGGAACGCGCATACACGGCCACCGGCATCACGCTCTACGACACGTTGGCGCTGGGCGGCGGCATGCCGCGGCACCGGCATCTGACTCGCACCGGCGCTCTACGAGTGTGTCCGGCGTTGCGCAAGGATGCTCTGGTCGGTGCGTTGCAGTACTACGACGCGCAAGTGGACGACGCCCGGCACACCATGTTCCTGGCCCGCACGGCGGCGGCTTACGGGGCGCACGTCGCCTCGCGCACCGAAGTTGTCGGTTTCCTGCGCGAAGGTGAGCGCGTCACCGGCGTACGGGTGAAAGACCTGGAATTCGACCGTACGTTCGAGGTGCGCGCGCAGCAGGTGATCAATGCGACCGGCGTGTGGACGGACGACACGCAGGCGCTGGTCGGCGAGCGCGGTCAGTTCCACGTACGCGCGTCGAAGGGCATCCACCTGGTCGTGCCGCGCGACCGCATCCAGTCGTCGACCGGGCTCATCCTGCGCACCGAGAAGAGCGTGCTGTTCGTGATCCCGTGGGGGCGGCACTGGATCGTCGGGACGACCGACACCGATTGGTCGCTCGACAAGGCGCATCCGGCGGCGTCCAGCACGGACATCGACTATCTGCTCGAACATGTCAACTCCGTGCTCTCGACGCCGCTTTCGCGCACCGACGTGCAAGGTGTGTACGCCGGGTTGCGTCCGTTGTTGTCCGGCGAGTCGGAGGCGACGTCCCAGTTGTCGCGTGAGCACATGGTGGGCAGCCCGGTGCCGGGGCTGGTCGTGGTGGCCGGCGGCAAGTACACGACGTACCGGGTGATGGCCAAGGACGCGGTGGACGCGTGCGTGCACGGTCTCGGCCGTTCGGTGCCGCCGTCGTGCACGGACAGGGTGCCGCTGCTGGGGGCCGACGGCTATCCCGCGCTGTGGAATCAGCGGAGAGTGCTCGCTTCCCGTTCGGGGCTGCACGTTGCGCGCGTCGAGCACTTGCTCGGACGGTACGGATCGCTTGTGCACGAGGTGCTCGGACTGATCGAGGCGGACAAGTCGCTGGGGCAGGCACTCACCGGAGCCGACGACTACCTGCGGGCGGAGGTCGTCTACGCCGCCGGGCACGAAGGTGCGCGCCACCTGGAGGACGTCCTGACCCGGCGTACGCGGATCTCGATCGAGACGTTCGACCGGGGCACGGAATGTGCGCAGGAAACGGCCGATCTGATGGCCGGGGTGCTCGGATGGACAGCCGAGCAGACCGCGCGGGAGGTGGAGAACTACCGCGTACGGGTGGAGGCCGAACGTGGATCGCAGGAGCAGCCCGACGACGAGACCGCCGACGCCACCCGGCTCGGCGCGCCCGACGTAGTACCCGTGTCGGACTGACGACCGGCCATTGGGGCCGCAGGCCGTTTAGGCCAGCCGGCCGTCTGGGGCCGGGGGCGGCAGGCCGTTGCGGGCCGGAGGCGCCAGGCCGTTGCGGGCCGGGGCCGCCAGGCCGTTGCGGGCCAAGGGCGCTAGGCCGTTGCGGGCCGGGGGCGGCAGGCCGTTTGGGGCGGCGGGACCTGTCCTGTCGCCCGGCCAACCGTTTCGCCGGTCTCGCCACCGCCTCCCCGGCACTGGCCGCCACCGTTGCGGGCAACACCGGCACCCGCTCAGCGGCCCCGCCCGCACCCGCGCCTGACCGCCGCGCAGCCGGCGCCGAACCGGGGCGCCGGCGATGACCGGGAGCGTCAGCCGCGCTCGCTCTTGACCAAGTCGCGTACCGCCGGCGCGACCTCGGCCGCAAGGCGTTCGGCGGTGGCGGCGTCGTCCGAGGCCACGATGAAGCCGCTGATTCCGTAGGTCAGGGCCAGGTCGGCCAACTGCTCGACCCCCGCGTCCTGCGGGCCCAGGTTGAGCAGCCGCCGCACGCTCGAAGGGGCCCGGCCGGCTTCGGCCGCGGCCTCGTCGATGCGGGCGTTCATGCCGGTCAGGGAGGCGGCCCCGTCCGGCAGGTACGACAGCGAGGGCAGCCAGCCGTCACCCAGGCGGCCGGTCAATGCGAGCATCTTCGGCTTGTAGGCGCCGATCCAGATCCCGATGTCGTGCGCCGGCGCGGGCCCCCGCTTGGCCCCGCTGACCTGGTAGTACCTGCCCTTGTGGTCGACCCGTTCGCGGGTGCCGGTGTTCCACAGGTCGCGGATGATCGCAATAGCCTCGCCCAGCGCCTCGATACCCTGCCCGGGGGTCAGCCGCCGGCCACCCATCGCGGCGACGCCGTCGGGGAAGGCGCCCGCGCCGAGGCCCAGCTCGATCCGGCCGCCGCTGAGGACGTCGAGCGACGCGGCGGCCCGGGCCAGCACGGCCGGCGGGCGCAGGGGCAGATTGAGCACGTTGCCGCTGATCCGGATCCGGGACGTGCGGGCGGCCACGTAAGACATCAGCGTCCACGTGTCGAGGAAAGCCGGCTGGTAGGGATGATCCTGGAACGTCACCAGGTCGAGGCCCGCCCGGTCGGCCGCGACGGCCAGGTCGACGGCCCCCGCGTTGGGCGTGACGAAGGTGCCGAAGAGCAGATCGTGCCCGTAGTGGGTCATGACGCCTCCAAGGAGATGGCGAAGTTGTCGCGGAACAGCTCGGCCGGGTCGTAGCGGCGCTTGAGCTCGCGCAGCCGGCTGAGGGTCTCGGGCGGGAACGCGTCGAGCAGGCGCTCGGGTCGCCGGTCGGTCTCGAAACTCAGGTAGAGCCCGTCGAAGTGCTTGGCCATGAACAAGTCCCAGGCGGCGTCGAGACCTTGCCGGTCCATGCCGATCGCCGTCACCGAGAACTCCGGCGTGCGGTGCGCGAAGGCGGTCGCTTCGGACGGGGTGTCGGTGATCGCTCCGCCCATGTGCCGCAGCTGGAAGAAGAACGTCTGACCGGACCGCAGCAGCTGCACGGCGTCGCGCGCGAACTCCTCGGTGAGCTCGGGCAGGAACCCGGAGCGTGCAATGGGCTCGCCGCGGCCGTGGTGACCTTCGGCCCCGACGTCGGCCGCCTGGGCCATCACGTCGGCGTAGCGGGCCACGACCACCTGCTGCTGAGCGAGCAGGGCGGTGGTGGCGAACGGGGTGAGCCGCTCGATGATCGTGTCGGGGTCGCCGGAGTCGACCATCCCGTACATCTGGATCACGGACTGACCCTGGCGGGGCTGACCGGTGAGCCAGAAGACAGTGGTGTCACGGGGCGCCTCGCGAGCCGCTTCGCCGTACTGCCGCAGCGACTCGGCGAGGTCCTGGGTGACCAGGGCCAGCTGGGCCCAGCCGACCTCGGTGACCTCCTCCGCCTCGAACTCGAACGCGGTCGCGACCCCGAAATTGGCGCCGGCCCCGCGTACGGCCCAGAAAAGGTCTTGATTTTCCTCGGCGCTCGCCCGCACCAGGCTGCCGTCGGCCAGCACGAGCTCGACGGCGCGCAGGCGGTCGATGGTCAGGCCCTGCTCGCGGGAGAGGAAGCCGATGCCGCCCGCGGTGGCCAGCCCGCCCACGCCGACCCCGCCGTAGTCGCCCGAGCCGAGCGCCAGGTCGTACTGGTCGAGGAACGCGCCGACCTGCTTCCAGGTGGCGCCCGGCCCGACCCGCACGTGGCCGTGGCCGTGGCCGAGCATCTCGATGCTGTTCATGGCGCCGACGTCGATGATCAGCCCGCCGTTGTTGGTGGAGCGCCCGCTGATGCCGTGACCGCCGCTGCGCAGACCGAGGGTCAGCTCGGGGTGCCGTCGGGCGAAGGCCAGGGCGTCGGCCACCTCGCCCGGCGTGCGCGGGCGCAGGATCAGGGCCGGCCGGCCGCCGCGCATGTAGGTCGAGCTGCGGCCGCGGTAGCCGGGATCGCCCGGTTCGAGCTTGGCCACCGACGCGGGCAGGTCGTCGAACCGGCTCGCCGGCCCGGGTGGGGCCACGCGCGGGCCGGCCAGGGCGGCCAGCGTGTCGAGGGCCTTGTCGGCCATCTCCTCGGACACGGCCGCCGGGGCCGCGGGCAGGGTGATCCGTACCTTTTCGTTACGGGCGGCCAGCCAGACGGCCGCCGTCCAGGGGTCGAGCCCGCCCTCGTGATCCTCCAGGACCACCGCGCTGTCCGGATGGGTGGCCGACTCCGCGAACGTCGCGGGGTCCAGCGCGATCTTCTGTTCCGTGATCAACGAATCCTCCGCAGATACGATCGTCGTCTGACTAGATAGTATTCTGGCACGACGATCTGTCCAACAGATAGGATGGCGCGGTGAGCAACACGACAGCGGACTTCGGAGCGGCCCTCGGCCTCCTGCTGCGGTCGTACGCGGAAGTGGTCGGCCCGAAACTGAAGGACTTCCCGCAGGGTGAGCGCGGCTATCAGACCCTGTGCGAGGTCGTGCAAGGCACGCCGCCCAGCCAGGCCGTGCTCGCGGCCAAGCTCGGCATCGACCGCACCATGATGACGTATCTGATCGACGATCTGGTCGAAGCGGGCCTGGTCGAGCGTCAGCCGAATCCCGCCGACCGCCGCCAGCGGCAGATCGTCGCCACCGACCGGGGCCGGGACGCCGTGGCCGCGCTGTGCGGACAGGTCGCCGAGGCCGAGCAGACAGCGCTCGGCACCCTCGACGAACAGGAACGCGCACTCTTCCGCCGCTTGCTTGACAAGGCGGCCGGAATCGGCCCGATGCACACCGCCGAAGCGTGCGCGATTGTCACGGACGCCCTGCAGAAATAGACCGCGCTCGGTGACGGGGGCCACAGTTCCCTCCGAATTTGCCACCTACCTGTCCGGCTTGCGCGTCCCTGATAGGGATGTGCACGGACAGCAAAGGTGGGCGCATGGGACTGAGCAGGGCATATCGCACAGCGACGATGGCAGTGTTGCTGTCGGTGACGGCTGCTTGCGGCAATCGCATCTCGCCGGTGCCCCAAGCATCCTCGGCCCCGCCGCCGTCCGCTTCCGCCTCCCCCACGGTCGAATCGGCGCCGCTCGCCGCCGACCCCCGCGCCGCGCTGCCCGCGAACCTGCGGGCCCGCATGCCACGCTTCGCGCCGCCACCGCCCGCGACCAAGGTGACGTTGCCGGCCAACGGCACCGCCGGGTGGTTCAGCCGGATCCCGACCGACCAGAAGGTCGCCTTCATCACGATCGACGACGGCTGGGAGAAGAACCCGCTCGCGGCCCGGCTGTTCCGGGCCGCGAATGTGCCGATCGCACTGTTCCTCGAGGTCAACGCGATCAGCGACAACCCCGGACACTTCCGGGAACTGCAGGCGACGGGCGCGACCATCCAGAACCACACGATCAGCCACCCGGTGCTCAAGGGCCGGTCGTACGCGTTCCAGAAGCACGAGATCTGCGGGGGCGCCGACCAGCTGGGCCGGCTCTACGGCAAACGGCCCACCCTGTTCCGCCCGCCCGGCGGTGCGCACGACGCCACCACGCTGCGGGCGGCCCACGACTGCGGGATGAAGGCGGCGTTCTTCTGGAAGGAGACCACTCACAAGGGCAAGGTCCGCTTCCAGGAAGGCACGACCGTGCGGCCCGGCGACATCATCCTCATGCACTTCCGGCCGCGGTTCGTCGACGACTTCCTGGCCGTGCTCAACGCCATCCACAAGGCCGGGCTCACCCCGGCCCGGTTGGAGGACTACATCCCCTGACCGGTTTCGCCGCCCATGATCGCGGGCATCGGGCTTCGTCATGGACACCGGGACCCTGATCGGCGGGCGCTACCGGCTGGGCGAGCGGCTCGGCCACGGCGGGATGTCGGTGGTCTGGCGCGCCTGCGACGAGGTGCTGGGCCGCGACGTGGCGGTGAAGCTGCTGGCCCCGGAGCTGGCGGCCGAGCCGGCGGTGCTGCGGCGGCTGCGCGACGAGGCACGCGCGGCGGCCGCCCTGCGGCACCCGGGGATCGTCGCGGTGCACGACTACGGGGGCAGTGACCCGGCGTACGTGGTGATGGAACTGGTCGAGGGGCGCTCCTTGGCCGCGTTGCTGAAGGACGGGGCCCTGCCCTGGCGGACTGCGGTGACGATCGGCGCGCAGGTGGCGGCGGCGCTGGCCGAGGCCCATGCGCGCGGGCTCGTGCACCGCGACGTCAAACCGGCCAACGTTATGGTCACCCCGGGCGGGGCGAAGCTGGTCGATTTCGGCATCTCGGCCACGGTGGGCGCGGCCGACGACCCGGCGGGCGAGATGCTGGGCACTCCGGCCTACCTGGCGCCGGAGCGGATCGCGGGCAGCCCGGTGCGGCCGGCCACCGATGTCTACGCGCTCGGGTTGCTGCTTCATCTGGCTCTCGCCGGCTCTCCTCCGTGGCGTGCGTCCACCGTGACCCAGATGCTCAAGGCTCATGTGTACGCGGAACCGGCCGCGCTGCCGCCGGTCATGGGGTTGCCGGCGGCGGTCGTCGATCTGGTGCGGTGCTGCCTGGCCAAGAAGCCCGGTGATCGCCCCAGCGCGGCCGAGGTCGCGGCGCTGCTGGGCGAGGTCGCGGGGCTGACCGCGGCGCCGCCGCTGGATGTCGCCGCCGTCGAGGGACGAGCGGGCCGGTCCCTGCGCCGCATCGGCTTGCCGACACGCGGCACGGGCCGGGCAGGATCGGCGCGCCTGCTTGAGGCCAGGCGTGGCCGGGTTGCTGTGGGTGCGTTGTCGGCGGCCGCTCTGGTGGGCGGTGGACTGGCCGTCTGGGCCGGTGCGGGCCCGGGTGACGGAGCCACGCGGGGCGCCGCGGCGGCCGCCGCTCCCCCGGTGGCCGGGGCCCGGCCGGTGGCCGACAAGGCGGCCGAGCCTCGAGCCTGCACCGTGCGCTACGCGTTGCGGGGCGCCGCGGGTGGCCGCGCCTCGGCCAAGGTCACGATCCATAATTCCGGTGAGGTCGCGGTGCCGGCGTGGAAGCTGTCGTTCGCGCTGCCCTCGGGCCAGAAGCTGATCAAGGGCTGGTCGGCGTCGTGGAAGCAGGACGGCCGGGCCGTGGTGGCCTCGGGCGGCCGGCTCCCCGCCGGGGCGAGTGCGGCGACCGGCTTCTCCACGTCCTACGGCGACGTGGCCACGTTGCCCGTGAGCTTCCGCCTGAACGGTACGACCTGCCAGGCGCAGATGTCGGTGCAGGCGATGCCGGCCGCCCGGCCCGCCCCGCCCGCCGCGGGGAAGGCTCCCGAGCCCGCCGGCCCCAAGGCGAAGGACAAGCCCAAGAAGCACGACGACGAGGACGAGGACGACGAGGACGAATAGGAATCAGGGGGTGCGCCGCAGAAGGAGCCAGGCGTCGGCCGGGAACAGGTGGCGGGCTATCCACCAGGTCGTACGCGTGTAATACGGACGGGCGGCCGCCTCGTCGAGGATCGCCGGGTGGCCGGCCCGGTGGTCGGCGCCCTTCCAGCGGATCGTGCAGCTCCCCGCGGACTGGACGTTGCGCACCCAGTTGGTGCGGGCGCCCCAGGGCAGGTTGATGACGAACTCCTCCGGGGTCGCCATCACGACGACCGGGACGGCCAGGTCGCGGCCCGAGACCCGGCCCCGGTGACGCACCACGGCCCACGGAGAAAAGCGGCGGCCGGCCAGGGAACGGACGAACGGGGTGGTGGCACGGGCGAAGCGCCACGACGTGTCGGTGGTCATGGGAGAAGTGTCGGACGCCGGCGGCGGGCCCGCTTCCCGGAAATCCGTTACACGCCCCGCAGCGCGTAGGCCACCGCGGCGGTCCGGCCCCGGACGCCCAGCTTGCGGTAGATGTTGGCCAGATGCCGCTCCACCGTGTGCACGGCGATGCCCAGCTGGTCGCCGATCTCGGCGTTGGTGTCACCGGCTGCCAGGCGGTGCAGCACCTCGCGCTCGCGGCGGGTGAGCGCGCCCGTGACCGCCGTACGGCTGATCCGGCCGTCGGTGGCGAAGCCGGTGATCAGGGACAGGTCGGCCGCGGGGTCCTCGACGAACAGGGTGGGCGTGGAGCCGGGCAGCTCGACCAGGCGGGCGCCGGGGATCGCGGTGGTCAGACGGCGGAACACCTCGACGGGGATCTGCTGGTCGCCCTGGCGGTGCACGACCAGCGTGGGCGCCTCGATCTCCGGCAGCAGCGGGGTGACGTCGATGTCGCGGGCGGCCGAAAACCAGGCCTTGGCGATCGCCGGGGTGGTGGCCGTCCGGAAGGCCTCGGCCGTCCAGCGCCCCGACTCGGTGCCGTCCCAGCCCAGCCAGGCCGTGGCGGCGGCGTCGGCGAACAGTGACCAGTCCTGGTCGACCAGCGAGAGCAGCGCGCGCGTCTGGGCCGGCTGCATGGCCTCGCTCATGCGCGCGGCGCCGCCGTACAGGACGAGCCGGTCGACGCGGCGGGGCTGGGTGGCGGCGCAGGCGATGGCCGTCGCGACCGAGTGGTAGTAGCCGAGCAGGGTCGCACGGCGCAGGCCGGTGGCGTCGAGCACGGCGATCAGGTCGCGCAGGTGCGCTTCGACGCCCAGGTCGCCGAGGTCGATGTCGCGGCTGGAGGTGCCCGTGCCGCGGCCGTCGTAGAGCACCAGCGTGCATTCGCGGGCCAGAGCGAGATAGGCCGCCCGTAGCGCGGGGATGCGCCATTGCGCGGTGACGTTGCTCAGCGACGGCATCCAGATCAGGGCGGGGCCGCGGCCCAGCACCTGATAGCCGATCGTGACGCCGTCGGCGGTGCGGGCGAAACGGGTCTCCACCAGCACAGTAAAACAGCATCACAGACTTATAGATGTATTTAGATGTTTGTACTATGTCGCGCAGGTCCCGGGTGCGATCGGATGTTGTCTGGTAACAGCCGTTCCACAAGGGAGGTACCGTGCGCACCCCACCCCGTGCGTTGGCGGGAACCGCTGCCGGGTTCTTGGCCGCCGCGATCGTGTTGTCCGCCGCATCCGGCGGCAACGCGGCCCCGGCGGCCCCGGCTCAGGCCGAGCAGGCGAAAGTTCAGGGCGAGGACCATCACGACCATGTGATCGACAACCGGAAGGGGCGGCTGGCCCCGACGAGCGGCCAGCGAGCGGCCGCGGCGGGTGCGGAGGCCCGCTGGAACGCGCTGGGCACGCCGGCCTCGTTGTCGGCGGTCACCCAGCCGCTCGAGTCCGGGCTGCCGGCCGACCCGGTCGCGGCGGCCAAGGCCTACGTGGGCCGGAATCTGGATGTGCTGGGGCTGACCGCCCGCGGCGCGGAGGCGCTCGAGGTGCTGACCACCGCCAAGCTGGGTGAGGGCGCCGCAGTGATCTTCCGGCAGAAGTTCGGCGACCTGATCGCCGGGCGCGACGGACTGCTCAGCGTCGGCGTGCGCGACGGCAAGGTCTGGTATGTCAGCTCGTCGCTGTCGCGCGACGCGGCCGCGCCCCAGCCCGCCACGCTGACCGCCGAGCAGGCGGTGGCGCTGGCCGCGCGTGACGTCGGGATCGCCACGCCGACGGTCATCGCCAACAAGCTGGTCGCCGTGCCCACCGCGACCGAGGGCGCCCGCGCGGCCTACCAGGTCACTTTCGGCGCCGACCTGCAGGGCACCGACCCCGAGGCGTTCACCACGTACGTCGATGCCCGCGACGGCGCCGTGCTGGTGCGCGAGAGCATCGTCGACCACAGCGAGGACGACCCCTCGTGGGACGTTTTCCCCAGCTCGCCGCCGCTCGACTATTCCAGCTCCGACGACCGCCGCACCTGGTGCTGGGGTCCGCTGCGGGGCTGTGACGAGGTCGTGGCGACCAGCGCTTCCAAGCTGCCGTGGGACGTCGACCCGGCCACCAACGAGCCGACGTTCACGACGCGCGGCAACAACGCGATCGCCGTGCACAACTGGAACTCCAACGACGCGTTCACCGTGGGCACCGAGACCGCGACGCCCAAGCCGGATCGCGCGTACGACTACAAGTGGACGAATCAGTGGTACCGCGAGCGCTGCTCACCAGACGTGTTCACCACGCCGCAGCGCAACGACATCGACGCGGCCCGCGCGAACCTGTTCGGCATGCACAACCGCATGCACGACTGGTCGTACCACCTGGGCTTCACCGAGGCGACCTGGAACATGCAGAACGACAACGGCACCGCGGGCGGCCTCGGCAACGACTACGAGCAGGGCAACGCGCAGGCCGGCGGCATCAGCGGCGGCCCGCCGAACTTCGAGGCGCGCAACAACGCCAACCAGATCACCCCGCCCGACGGCGAGGCGCCGATCACCAACATGTACCTGTGGCAGCCGATCGCGGCCGCGTTCTACGGCGCGTGCGTCGACGGCGACTACGACATGTCGGTGATCGGGCACGAGTACACCCACGCCATCACCAACCGCATGATCGCCGGTCCGGACGCCGGGCTGAGCTCGCCCCAGGGCATGAGCGAGAGCTGGTCGGACCTGCTCGCGATGGAGTACCTGCAGGAGTACGGCTACGCGCCCAAGGGCAAGAAGGGCTACACGATCGGTCAGTACGTGACGACCGACCCGGTCGCGGGCATCCGCAACTACAACATGAGCGACAGCCCGCTCAACTACTCGAGCGTCGACTACGACTTCGTCGGCCTGCAGGTGCACGCCTCCGGTGAGCTCTGGAGCGCCACGAACTTCGACGTGCGCGAGGCGTTCCTCAAGCGCTACGGCTCGGGTTCGGCCGCGGTCAACAAGGCGTGCGCGAACGGCAAGCGCGCCGTCACCGCCTGCCCGGGCAACCGGCGCTGGATCCAGCTCGTGGTCGACTCGTTCCTGCTGCTCGCCAACAGCGCGAACAGCCAGGTCGACGCGCGTAACGCGCTGCTCGCGGCCGACCAGGTGCGTTTCGGCGGGGCCAACCAGGACATCATCTGGAACGCATTCGCCAAGCGCGGGCTCGGCGAGGGCGCGGTCAGCAACGGCGCGGGCGATGCCAACCCGACGCCCAGCTTCGCCTCGCCCGAAGCCACCGAGGCGACGGTCACGTTCAAGCCGGTGGACGAGAACGGTCAGCCGGTGCCCAACGCGAAACTGTACGTGGGTGACTACCAGGCCCGCGCGGTCGCGGTGGCCGACACCGACCCCGCCACACCCCTCACCGACCAGGTGCCCCTGGTCGCAGGCTCGTACGGGTTCATCGCCCAGGCGGCCGGCCACGGCCACGCCCGGGTCGCCGACACGTCGTTCAAGGCGGGCCAGACCCGTACGCTGACCGTGAAGCTGCCGCGCAACCTGGCCTCGGGCTCGGCCGGCGCGGTGGCCGGCGGCGACGGCATCAACCTGGCCCGCATCACCGACGACGACGAGGCCACCAACTGGGCCTCGCTGGGCAGCGCGGTGGCCGGCAAGCAGGTCACGGTCGACCTGGCCGGCGGGGCCCAGACCGTACGGCGGGTGCAGGTCAGCGCCCAGCTGCGGCCCGCGATCACCGGGGACGTGGACGCCGGCACGCAGAACCGCTACACGGCGCTGCGGCAGTTCAAGGTGCTGGCGTGCACCGCGACCGCCACGGTGGCCTGCGCGAACGCGGCCGAGTTCACGACCGTGTACACGAGCAAGCCGGACGCCTTCCCGGCCGGCGCGCCGCGGCCCCGGGTCAAGGACCTGGTCGTGAAGTCGTTCGCCATCAAGCCGACGACGGCCACGCACCTGCGCCTCGAGGTCGTGACCAACCAGTGCACCGGCGGTCCCGAGTACGCCGGTGAGCAGGACGCCGACCCGCGGGCGGTCACCGACTGCGCCACGGGCAGCCCGCAGGCGCTCAACGTGCGCGTCGCGGAGTTCCAGGCGTACGGGAAATAGAGTCTGATCGAAGTGGGCGGGCCCCGGTCCGCCCACTTCACCCGTCTTAGGGATGATGGTGGCACGCTGCGCCTACGGTTAGGTGCGGACACCGGGCTCAGGAGACGGGAAAAGTGACGACCGAGGACGCCGATCGCGAGATCACGCGTTGGGCGAGCGGGCACCCCCTCCCCGAGCCGTTTCGCGACATCAGCGAGGAACTGTCCCATTTCTTGCTGGTGTACAAGTTCGGGCTGGCCGAGATCGGCACCAAGATCAGCATCCTGGCCGAGGAGCTGACCCATCGGGGCCGGCACAACCCGATCGAGCACGTCAGCCCCCGCCTCAAGACCACCAGCAGCATCACGACCAAGGCGCAACGGATCGGCTGCCCGCTGACCCTGGACGACCTGCGCAAACGGATCCGCGACATCGCGGGCATCCGGATCGTGTGCAGCTTCGTCTCCGACGTCTACACCGTGGCCGACATGCTGACCCGCCAGCCCGACGTCACGCTGCTGCAGACGAAGGACTACGTGGCCAAGCCCAAGCCGAACGGGTATCGCAGCCTGCACCTGATCGTCGAGGTGCCGGTGTTCCTGTCCGAACGCGTCGTCCACGTGCCGGTCGAGGTGCAGCTGCGCACGGCGGCGATGGACTTCTGGGCCAGCCTCGAACACAAGATCCACTACAAGTACGACCCTGCCGTGCCGGGCGCCCTGCGTGAGGAGTTGGCCGCCGCGGCCGAGGACGCCGCCCGCCTCGACCGCCGCATGGAACGCCTGCACCGCGAGATCCACGGCCCCCGCCGCGTCTAAGCGCGGTTGGCGCGCTCCCCCAGCTTGCGCAGCACCTCGGTCAGCGTGTCGCGGCTGTCGCCCACGGTGTCGCCCGTGTAGCTCTCCTTCATCGTCACCATGGCCCCGCCGTGCAGGCGGATCTCGGCGTTGATGGGCACCGCCTTGTGCACCTGCGTGCCCACGACCTCCTCGAACGGCACGAACCGGTACGTCCGGGCCAGCTCGGCCACGTCGTTCGAGGCGAGCATCCGGCTGATCCGCTCCTCCCCCTTGTCCTTGTCCTTGGGCGCGGGCACGAACAGGAAGCCGCGGCTGAGCAGGATCAGGTCGGTCTCCTGACCGTCGACCTTCACGTTGGCCATCAGGCCGATCACGTCGGCGCCGCTCGCGGTGGCCTTCGCCTCCACCACCCGGGCCGCCCGGATGTCGACGCCGGCGTGGTGGATGCGGGCCAGCGCCAGGTCGAGCGTCTCGGGCGCCACGGCCAGCTTGGCCACCTCGGCCAGGTCGACCGGGTGTCCCCAGTTGTCCACCAGCCGCGCGGGCTCCGACCACGAGTGCTGCCAGTGCACGACGTTGCTGTGCAGGGCGGCCAGCGCGATCAGGTCCTCCATGATGTCGGCGAACAGGGCCGGGGCCTCGGCCCGCGAGTTCTGCGGGAAGAACTCCACGGCCAGCTCGCCCAGGCGGCCCGCCGCGACCAAACCGAAGATCTCGGACAGCCCGGTCTCGGGGACGCCGGTGAGCCGGGCGGCCGAGCGGAAGACGCGGTCGGCCCGGTTCTGCATCTGCCTGCCCATGGCGGCCGCGGTGAACTGTGGCCACGGCAGCACCTGACGGTCGCCGAAGTCGACCACCTCCCCCTGCAGGGCCAGGCCGGCCCGGTGCAGGTCGGGGAAGAGGACGGTGGCCGAGCGGTCGTCGGCGGGGTGGCGCATGGCCGGCAGCGCGCGCATGGCCGCGATGCGCTCGCCGGTCGACGGGTGCGTGTCCCAGCGCGAGGTCTCGCCGCCGGGCTCCTCGGCCCGCATCCGGGACAGCTCGGCCGCGCGGGCGTAGTAGAGGTGCCGGAAGCCGCCGAACACGTCGTCGGGGGCGAAACCCTGCTCCCAGCCGTACGCGATGTAGCGCCCGAAGTAGAAGTTCCAGGCCGCGGCCACCACGGGGATCTCACGCATCGCCGACGTGGCCGCCTCGACGCCGGCCACGCGGACCGACACCTCGTCCGCCTCCAGTTCCTGGCGGCGGGTCACCGCGTTGCTGACCATCAGGAACAGCCACCCGTACGCCTTGAAGACCCAGCCCGCCACGTTGAAGCGGCCCACGCGGCTCAACGTCTCCCGCAGCGCGAGGCGGCCCCGGTACGTGATGGCGGCCAGCCGGGTGTGCGACCCCGAATAGTGCCCCAGCTCGTGCCCGATCACCGACTTGAGCTGATCGACAGTGAACGTCTGCAGCAGGGGTACGCCCAGGTAGAGCCGGCGGGTGCCCTCGATCAGGCCGAGCCACTTGGTGTCCTCGGTGACTGCCGCGTTGACCTCGGGCACGAGCCGGATCTCGTCGGGGGCCCGGGTGCCCGCGGCCACCGCCATGTCGCCGACCAGGCGCCACAGGTCGGGCGCGTGCTCACGCGTCAGCAGCAATCCCTCGGGCTCGCCGGGCTTGGTGCGCAGGGCCCGCCACAGGCCGACCGCGACGGCACCGAACCCGGCGATCACGAGCCAGCTCAGCTTGGCCGCGCCGGTGCCGCTCAGGTGCGTCCAGATCTCGTACAGGAGGAAACCGGCCACGGCCAGCTGCACCACTCCGAGAACGTAGAAGCCGATCAGCATGGCGACCGACAGTGCCGCGCGCAGGGCAGCATTCATCAGCGGTTTTCCTCCCCGTGACGCCGCCGTACCGCCGGACGGCCAGCGGAATTTACAGCCCAGCCGATCGGGGGGCAATCGAGATTTCGGCGCAACCGCCGAATGAACGCGCCGGATAGGGAAATATGCGTGTCATGAGGGCAATTGCGCTGGACGAGTACGGCGACCCGGACGTCATGACGCTGCGGGAGCTCCCCGATCCGCTGGTAGGACCGGACACGGTGCGCATCCGGGTGCGCGCGGCCGGGGTGAACCCGGTCGACCACCTCATTCGGGCCGGGCATCTGCAGGGCGCCTACCCGCACCACCTGCCGCTCATCCCGGGCTGGGACGTGGCGGGCGTGGTTGACCAGATCGGCGCGGCGGTGACCCGGTTCCGGGTCGGCGACGAGGTCATGGCGTACGCCCGCAAGGACAGCGTTCAGCACGGCACGTACGCGGAACTGGTGTCGGTCACCGAGCGCGCGTGCGCGCACAAGCCCGCCGCGATCTCGTTCGCCGAGGCCGGCGGGCTGCCGCTGGCCGGGCTGACCGGGCTGCAGGCGCTGACCGCGGCCAGTGTCGGCCCCAGCGACGTGCTGCTGGTGAACGCGGCCGCGGGCGGCGTCGGGCACATCGCCGTGCAGATCGCGCGGGCGCTCGGCGTGACCCGGGTGATCGGCACGGCCTCGCCCGCCAACCACGACTTCCTGCGCTCGCTCGGCGTGGAGCCGGTCGAGTACGGCGACGAACTGCCCAAACAACTGGCCGACCTGGTCGGCGGGGACGGCCGGGTCGACGTGGCGGTCGACTTCCACGGCGGCGACGGCCTCAGGGCCATCGCGGGGCTGGTCCGGCACCCGATCCGGCACGCGTCGGTGGTCGACCCGGCCGTCAAGGAGCAGGGCGGCCGGTACGTCTTCGTCCGCCCCGACGGCGTCGAGCTGGAGACGCTGGGCTCGCTGGCCGCCGGCGGGCGGCTGCGGGTGCAGGTGGCCAAGGAGTTCCCGCTGGAACAGGCGGCCGAGGCGCACCGCCTGATCGAGCAGGGCCACGTCCAGGGCAAGGTCGTCCTCACTGTGGACTGAGCACGGCATCCTTGCGCAGTGCGGGCGTGACCACGGCGGCCGCGGCGAGCAGGACCAGCACGACGATCATGGCGTTGCGCAGGCCGTAGTGCTCGCCCAGGAAGCCCAGCGCGGGCGGGCCGACCAGGAACGCGACGTAGCCCGCGGTGGCGACCAGTGACACCCGGGCGGCCGGGTCGGCCCCGGAGTCGGCCGCGGCCGACAGGGCGACCGGGAAGCCGAGCGCAGCCCCGACGCCCCAGAGCAGCACTGCCGCGCCCGCCACGAACTGGTTGTCGACCACGATGACCAGCAGCAAGCCGGCGCCGCCGATGAGCGCGCTGGCGCCCAGCACGGCGGGCCGGCCGAACCGGGTCAGGAACCAGCCGCCGCCGAACCGGCCGATCGTCATGGCCGCCGCGAACGCCGTGTAGACGGCCGAGCCCAGGGCCGCGTCGAGGCCGTGGCCGTCGACCATGATGAGCGGGAGCCAGTCGTTGGCCGCGCCCTCGGCCAGGGCCATGGCCAGGACGACGATGCCGATGAGCCAGAGGACCTTGTCGCGCCAAACCGCTTCTCCGGGCGACTTGTCCGATTGAGGGTTCTCCATGCCGACGCCGGCCGGAATGCGCTGGATGGCCAGCAGGGCGGCCGGCACACTGACCACGCCGATCGCGATCAGATGCCAGGTGACGGAGAACCGGGCCGCGGTCAGGCCGATGCCGATCCCCGCACCGACCACCGTGCCCAGGCTGAAGAAGCCGTGCATGGTCGGCAGCACGGCCCGGCCCATCAGGCGCTCGACGTCGGCGCCCTCGATGTTCATGGCCACCTCGCCACCGCCCATGCCCAGGCCGAACAGGAGCAGGCCCGCGGTGACCAGCCAGAACTGCGACAGCCCGGCGCCCAGGCCGACCACCGGCATGCTGGCCACGGTGGTGAGGATGCCGGTGGCCACGACCGGGCGGGTGCCGAAGCGCGACACGAACCGGCCCGAGCTCAGGATGCCCAGCATCGACCCGGCGGACAGGCCGAACAGCGCCAGGCCCATCTCGGCGGTGGACGCGCCGAGCTGGTCGCGGATGTCCGGCGTGCGGGCCACCCACGACGAGATGGCCAGGCCGGGCAGGAAGAACAGGGCGAACAGCGCCAGGCGGCGGTGCGTGGTGGTGCGTTCCATGAGCTCCCTCGTGCGATGGCGCCGGGCGCGGGGAAGAATCGTACCCATGCGCCTTGATCTTGATGGGAAGACGGCCCTGGTCACCGGATCCACCCAGGGCATCGGACGAGCCATCGCGGCCGGGCTGGCGGCGGCCGGGGCACGGGTGGGCGTCAACGGCCGCTCCCCCGAATCGGTCGGCCGCGCGCTCGCCGAGCTGGGCGACGGTGACTTCGTGCCCGCGCCCGCCGACGTGACGACCGCCGAGGGCGCCGCGGCCGCGCTGGACGCGGTCGGTGACGTGGACATCCTCGTCAACAACCTGGGCATCTTCGGCGCCCGGCCCGCCCTGGAGATCACCGACGACGACTGGCGGCGCTACTTCGAGGTCAACGTGCTGGCCGCGGTACGCCTGACCCGCTCGGTGCTCCCGGGGATGCGGGCGCGGGGCTGGGGCCGGGTGCTCTACATCGCCAGCGACTCGGCAGTGGTCATCCCGGCCGAGATGATCCACTACGGCGTCTCCAAGACCGCGCTGCTCGGTGTCGCCCGTGGCTTCGCCAAGGAGGCAGCGGGCTCCGGGGTCACCGTGAACAGCGTCATCGCGGGCCCGACCCACACCGGCGGCGTCGAGGACTTCGTCTACTCCCTCGTCGACAAGGACCTGCCCTGGGACGAGGCGCAGCGCGAGTTCATGCGCCGGCACCGCCCGCAGTCGCTGCTGCAACGGCTGATCGAGCCGGCGGAGATCGCCAACATGGTCGTCTACCTGTCCTCCCCGCTGGCCTCGGCCACGACCGGCGGCGCGGTCCGGGTCGACGGCGGCTACGTGGACGCGATCCTGCCCTGAACACAGAGACGCCCGGCCCTGTGAACCACAGGGCCGGGCGTCTCGGGTCCTTACTTGGCGTACTTCGCGTACTTGGCGCGGAACTTCTCGATGCGGCCGGCGGTGTCGAGCACGCGCGTCCGGCCGGTCCAGAACGGGTGGCTGGCCGCCGAGATCTGCACGTCGATCACCGGGTACGTCTTGCCGTCCGACCACTCGACTGTCTTGTCGCTGCGCTCCGTCGACCGGGTGAGGAACGCGTAGTCGGCGTTGCGGTCACGGTAGACGACGGAGTGGTAGTCGGGGTGAATGCCGTTCTTCATGTCTCTGTCCTCCCGAGGAGATCGACCGCTACAACCTCGCCGGGGGCAGCGATATTTCCCCTACGCGGGCGGGACGCGAAGTGCGAGCAGCGCCACATCGTCCTCGTGGTCGTGGCCGGCCAGGTGGGTGAAGACCGCGGTCAACAGGTCGGGCAGGGGCGCTGCGGAGAGCGGGCTCAGGGCCTCGCGGAGCTGGCGTTTGCGCTCGTCGATGGCGGTGGTCCGGGTCTCGACGAGGCCGTCGGTGTAGAACAGCACGGTCGAGCCGGGTGGCAGGGCCCGGGTGTGGTCGGTGCGCGGCCACGTGCCCTGCACGCCCAGCAGGATGTTGTGACCGGTGAGGGTGCTGACCGTGCCGTCGGGCTCGAGCAGCAGGGGCGCGGGGTGGCCTGCGTTGGACCACTCCAAGCGGTGACCCGCGTCGTCCGAGTGCACGTAGGCCAGGATCGCGGTGGCCGGGGTGGTGTCGCCCAGCAGCTGCATGGCGTCGGCGAGCCGGCCCAGCACCGCCGACGGCGGCTCCCGGCGGTCGACGACGAAGGCGCGCAGCATACTGCGGAGCTGGCCCATCTGGGCCGCGGCCCGCATGTCGTGGCCGGTCACATCGCCGACGGCCAGGGCCAGGTGATCGGGGGCGACGCGTACGGCGTCGTACCAGTCCCCGCCGACGTGCTCGCCCCGGGCCGCCGGCTCGTAGCGGGCGGCCAGCTCCAGCGGGCCCACCGGGGGCAGGTCGCTGAGCAGCGCCTGCTGCAGCAGTTCGGCGACACGCTCCCGCGAGTACAGGTAGTCGGCCCGCTGCACGGCCTGCCCGACGTAGCCCCCCAGCGCGGCCAGCACCGCCTGGTCGAGGGCGTCCAGGGCGTACGGCTGCTTCCAGACGAAGGTGAGCGCGCCGATCGGGCCGTTCGGGCCGGGCAGGGGCACGCTGGCGCCGGACTGCCAGCCCATCTCGCGGAACGTCGCCGCGGCGTCGGGGACCAGCGCGTGCACCGCGGCCAGGTCGGGCAGCAGGACGGGGATGCCCGTGACGGCGGCCAGCGCGGACGGGGTGAGCGCTGTCCGCCCGTACCGGTGCCAGCGGCGCGCGACCCCGGCCGGCAGCGAGTCGCCCGACCGCAGGCTGATCCGGCCGGCCGCGTCGAACAGGGAGATGCCGACGTAGTCCGGATCGAGGGTGCCGACGACGAGTTTGCGCACCGCTTCGGTGACGTCGTCGACCGTGCTCGTGCCGGCCAGGGCGACGCTGGCCCGCAACAGCAGCCGGGTGCGGTCGAGGTTGACCCCGGCGACGTGTTCGCGGCGGTCGGCGGCCCGCGAGGCGATCCGCAGGCGCAGGCTGTCCGAGCAGGCCAGGGCCAGGTCGGCCAGCAGGTCGAGCTCGGTGGTCGTCCACTGCCGGGGCTCGGTGTCGATCGCGCAGAGCGAGCCCAGCACGCGGCCGTCGGCGTCGGTCAGCGGCATGCCGGCGTAGCCGACGACGGACAGGTCGGTGATGGCCAGGTTGCCGGCCACCCGCGGGTCGGTACGTGCGTCGGTGATCACGAGCGGCTGCGCGCTCACGACGACGTGCTGGCAGAACGAGTGCGTGAGCGGGGTCTGCCGTTGCGTCATCCACGGTTCGCCGAGGCCGTCGGCGCCGGGGAACACCTGCCGGCGGTCGTCGACCAGCGAGACCAGGGCGACCGGGACGTGCAGGACATGGCGGACCATCGCCGTGAAACGGTCGAACATCGGGTCGGCCTTGGGGCCCAGCCCGGTGCGGACGATGGCATCCAGGCGGCCCGGGTCGTCGAGGCGGCCGGCGTCGGTCATGGTCGAACCGTACCGGCGTTTCAGGCGGCAGGCTCCGGGCACCCCACCAGGTACTCAGAGATCAACTAGAGGTGGTAGAAATGCCTGATTCCCGTACGTTGCGAGCACTGGTGCTGGGCTGTTCGCTGAAGTCGGGTTCGCAGGAGTCCAGCAGTGAGCTGCTGGGCCGGCAGATCCTGGACGCGCTGGCCGACCACGACGTCGAAGGCGAGGCGCTGCGCGTCGTCGACCAGAACATCAAGTTCGGGGTGAGCACCGACGAGGGCGACGGTGACGGCTGGCCCGCCGTACGGGAAAAGGTCCTCGCCGCCGACATCCTGGTGATCGCGACGCCGATCTGGATGGGCCAGCCCGCGAGCGTGGCCAAGATGGTGCTCGAACGACTCGACGCCGAGCTGTCGGAGACCGACTCGCGGGGCCGCCCGTCCATGTGGGACAAGGTGGCCGTGGTCGGTGTGGTCGGCAACGAGGACGGCGCCCACCACGTGATCGCCGAGGTGCTCCAGGCGCTCAACGACGTCGGGTTCACCATTCCGGCCAACGGCGGGGCGTACTGGGTCGGCGAGGCGCTGGGCAAGGTCGACTACAAGGACGCCGGCCCCAAGCCCGACACCACCGGCGCCGCGGTCAAGTCGCTGGCCGGCACGGCCGCCCACCTGGCGCGGGTGCTGGCCGGCAACCCGTACCCGGCCGAATAGACACTCCCGTGAGTGTTGCCCGTCACCGTAGGCTCTGTGCAACGTGGCGGTGATCACAGGGCGGAGTGACGATGAGTGTTCTGCAGGACCTCGTGGCGGGGATCCGTTCCGGGTCGGTCGAGGTGGTCGACCTGACGGCGCCGCTGTCCAGCGAGACGCCCATCCTCAAGCTGCCGCCGCCGTTCTCCGACACCATCACGTTCGGCCTCGAGGAGATCAGCCGGTACGACGACCGCGGGCCCGCCTGGTACTGGAACAACATTCACACCGGAGAGCACACCGGCACGCATCTTGACGCGCCGGTGCACTGGGTGACAGCCAAGGACGGCGAGGACGTCGCGCAGATCGCGCCGGGCAAACTGATCGCGCCGGCCGCCGTCATCGACGTGTCCGGGCGGGTCGCCGACGACCACGACTTCCTGCTCGAAGTGGACGACGTACGGCAGTGGGAGGGGCAGCACGGGCCGCTCCCCGACGGCGGATGGCTGCTGGTCCGTACGGGCTGGGATGCGCGCTCGAACGATCAGGAGGCGTACCTCAACGCGAACGACACCGGCCCGCACACGCCCGGGATCTCCGTCGAGTGCGCGAAGTGGCTTGCGGAGGAGGCGCCCGTGATCGGCGTCGGCGTGGAGACCGTCGGCACCGACGCGGGGCAGGCGTTCGGCTTCGACCCGGCGTTCCCCTGCCACTCGTACGTGCTCGGAGCGGGCAAGTACGGCCTGACCCAGCTGCAGAACCTGGCCACGCTGCCGCCGACCGGGGCGGTGGTGATCGCGGCGCCGCTGCCGATCGTGGGCGGGTCGGGCAGCCCCACCCGCGTGCTGGCGCTGGTCGAACGATGACCACTGTCGCCGAGGTGGTCGGCGCGACGCTGGCCAAGCTGGGCGCCCGGCACGTGTTCGGCGTGGTCGGCAGCGGCAACTTCCACGTCACGAACGCCCTGGTCCAGCACGGCGCCCGGTTCGTCCCGACGCGGCACGAGGCCGGGGCGGCCACGGCGGCCGACGCCTACGGGCGGGTTGCGGGCCGGGTCGGGGTGGTCACCGTGCATCAGGGGTGCGGGCTGACCAACGCGATGACCGGGATCGCCGAGGCAGCCAAGAGCCGTACGCCGATGCTCGTGCTCGCGGCCGAACCCGCGGCCACCGCGCTGCGGTCGAACTTCCGGGTCGACCAGGACGCGCTGGCCCGGGCGGTCGGGGCGTCGAGCGAGCGGGTCCACGGCGCGGCCACCGCGGTCGCCGACACCGTGCGGGCGTGGCGGCTGGCCACGAGCCAACGGCGTACGGTGGTCCTCAACCTGCCGCTGGACGTGCAGGCGGCCGACGCCGCGATGACCGAGCCGCTGGCCGCCGTGGCGATCGAACGTCCGCAGGCCAACGACGACGCGGTCGCCGCGTTGGCCGCCCTGCTGGCCGCGGCCGAACGACCCGTGTTCGTCGCCGGGCGGGGCGCGATCCACGCCCGCGACCCGCTGTCGTCGCTGGCCGGGGCGTGCGGGGCGCTGCTGGCCACCTCGGCCGCCGCGAAAGGGCTGTTCAACGGCATCCCGTGGAACCTCGACGTGTCCGGCGGGTTCGCCACTCCCCTGGCCGCCGAACTGATCCGCGCGGCCGACGTGGTGGTCGGCTGGGGCGCGTCGCTCAACATGTGGACGACCCGGCACGGCGCGCTGGTCGGCCCGTCCGCGACCGTCGTGCAGGTCGACCTGGACCCGGCCGCGCTGGGCGCCCACCACCGCGTCGACCTGGGCATCGTCGGCGACGCCGGCACCACCGCGCGATCCGTGCGCACCGCCCTGCCCGGGCGCAACTACGGCTACCGGAGCGCCGACGTCCAGGAAAGGATCGTCGCCGGGGGGCGGTGGCGCGACGTCGCGTACGACGACGACGGGGACGAGAAGCACATCGACCCGCGCACGTTCAGCATCGCGCTCGACGACCTGGTCCCGCGCGAACGGGTGGTGGCCGTCGACTCCGGCAATTTCATGGGCTACCCGTCGATGTTCATGTCCGTTCCTGATCAGCGCGGCTTCTGCTTCACGCAGGCGTTCCAGTCGGTCGGGCTGGGTCTGGCCTCCGCGCTCGGGGCGGCGCTGGCCTCACCCGGGAGGGTGCCGGTGGCCGCCTGCGGTGACGGCGGATTCCTGATGAGCATCGCCGAGCTGGAGACCGTACGGCGGCTCGGGCTGGGCATGCTGATCGTGGTCTACAACGACGAGGCGTACGGGGCCGAGGTGCACCACTTCGGGCCGCACGGGCATCCGCTGTCCACGGTGACGTTCCCCGAGACCGATCTGGCCGCCATCGCCCGCGGGTACGGCTGTGCCGCCGTCACCGTGCGGCACCCGTCCGACCTCGCGCCGGTCGCGTCGTGGCTGGCCGGACCGCGCGACGTGCCGATGGTGGTGGACGCCAAGGTCGCCGCGGGGCGGCCGTCATGGTGGCTGGAGGAGGCGTTCCGCGGCCACTGATCTCGCCCGTCTACGGCACCGTCAACTGCCACGCCGGGTCGCCGCTCGCCCAGTCGTCGGGCAGCACGGCCAGGGAGTCGGCGTCGGCCACGGAGGTCAGGCCCGCCGAGCCGCCGGGTGGCAGCAGCACACCGTCCCGCTGCGGGGCGATGCGCACACCACCGGCCATCAGCCTGGCGGTTCCCGTCACAGGCATCCTCGGCAGGGTCGCGGGCGGGCGTCCGGCCAGCGTGCGCAGCAAGGGTTCGAGCAAAGTCAGGATCGAGACCATTCCCGCGTACGGGTTCCCGGGCAGACTGACGACCCACCGCCCGCCGGGCAGCGACGCCAAGGCCTGCGGATGCCCCGGGCGGGAGGCCACGCCCCGGACGTGCCACTCGGCGCCGCGCTCACCGAGCAGCGCGTGCAGATGATCGGCCGCGCCCGCCGACGAGGAGCCGCTCACCACGACGACCTCGGTGGCCGCGCGGTCGAGGGCCTCGCCCAGGTCGGCCGGGTGGTCACCGACGAGCCGGGCGGTGTGCAGAGTGCCGCCGGCGCGCATGGTGACGGCGTCGACGATGCCGGTGAAACTGTCGCGCACCTGGCCGGGGCCGGGGCGGCCGGTCAGCACGACCTCGTCCCCGGTGACCAGCAGCGTGACCTCGGGACGGCGGTGTACGCGGATCCGCTCGACGCCCGCCTGCACCACCGCGGCGATCCGGGTGGCCGTCATGACCCGGCCGGCGGGAACGATCAGGGTGCCGGGCCGGACGTCGTCCCCGGCGCGGCGGATGTGCGTCCGCGGGCCGCGGGCGCCGTGCAGCAGGGAACCGTCGACGTGGCAGTCCTCGTAAGGCAGCACCGCCTCGGTGTTCGCGGGAACGGGCGCACCGGTCGCGATCTCGGCGGCGCGGCCCGCCGCGATCAGGCCCGCCTCCGGGGCTCCGGCCAGGATCAGGCCCGCCACGCGCCACGGACCGGCGCCCGCCACCGCGTAGCCGTCCATCGCGGCCGCGTCGAAGGCGGGCACCGGCGCGACGGCGAGCACAGGCTCGGCCAGTGTCCGCCCCTGGCTGTCCTCGGGTGCGCAGGTCTCGGCCGGAAGCGGTGTGGGCCGGTCCCGGGCCGCGGCGTACGCGTCGGCCCAGGCCAGGCCGGCCACCGGCGGACGCTGCTGAGTCACGGGCACCGGACCAGTAGAAGGGGACGGCATGTCGACGGTGTACCCACCGGACGACGAACAAGCATCCGGCGGCTCACTTCGACCGGGCGCCGGTTGTGAGTGCTCGGCCCCGGCGTCACAGGCCCTCGACGAGGATGAGCACTCCGATGCCGATCAGGACGACCGGGAGCAGGACATGACCCCAGCGGCTCAGCGCCCGGGCGACGATCGGGCGAGTGGCGAAGAAGCGGCCGGCCGCCACCCAGACGGCGACCAGCAGCAGGAAGACGACCACGTAGACGGTCATGCCGCTCGGACCGGCAGTGGTGAGGACGGGAACGTACACGCCGATGTTGTCGCCGCCGTTGGCGAACGTCACCGCGGCCACGGCCAGGACGCCCGGAGCGCCGGATCGCGCTCCGGACTCGTCGTCATCGTCGTCGCCGCGATGCCGCCACGCCTGGACGGCGGCCTTGATCCCCAGCGCGAGCGGCAGCAGCCCCAGATAGGGCACGACCCGGCCGGGCAGGAAAGTCGCGCCGAAGGCGGCCGCGACCGCGACGACGAGGATGCCCGCGAACCCGAGATACTGCCCGGCGGCCACGTTACGGGTGGTGCGGCGATGCCCGGCGCCCTGGGCGAAGAACAGCGCCAGGATCAGGATGTCGTCGACGTTGGTGACGGCGAACAGACCTACGGCCTGCGCGACGATGCTCAGGTTCGTGGCCACCCCCGCCTCGTCACCCCCGGCCCGCTCGTTGTTCTTCGCCCGCTCGTTCTGCTCCGGCCGCTCATGCTGCTCCGGCCGCCCGTTCTGCTCCGGCCGCTCATTCTGCTCCGGTCCGGAACGGCTCCGCCGACCGGCCCAGCCCCCCGCCTAGCTGCAGCCGCGCCTTATTCGACCTGTTCCGACGCGAACTCGGCCAGTACTTCCTCGCCGCCAGCCTCACCGTGGCCACCAGCAAGACCGGCTCAGCCCGACCTGAGCCGCGCACGCCAGGCCCGCCCAGCCCGACCGGAGCCGCGCACGCCAGGGCGGCTCAGCCCGACCGGAGGCGCGCCAAGTCGGCTCAGCCGGAGCGGCGGGCGTCGGCGGCGACGCGGACGTCCCGGAAGTCGATGACGGCCTGGCGAGCGATCACGACCAGCGCCGCCAGGTCGGACCCGGCCAGCAGCAGGACGTCGTCGAGCACGCCGTCGGGCACGGCCAGGTCCCGGGGACCGTAAGCGTCGTGCCACGCCCGGTCGGCCAGGTCGAGCAGGTCGAGTGCGGGCTCGACCTGGGCGCCCGGGAACGCCGCCTCGATGCGGGGCCGGCGTTCCGTACGTCGTTGCGCGCTTCCCAGTGCCAACGTCGTCCTCCGTCGCGGCGTCGTCTCAGGACCGGACTGTGATGCCGGACGCCAAGCGGACGATGTCGTCGCTGGACAGTCGTGTCGTGCCGTGCTCCCAGGCCAGTTCGAGCCACCGGTGCTTCCCGAGCTCGATCGTCAGGGTGCTCGTGCTGAACTCGGCGCGACGGCCGTTGACCGTGGTGACGATGGGCGGTTCGGCGGGGGTTTCCCGTTCGGAGAGCACCTGGACGCAGACACCGTCGCCAGGGCTTCCGTCGCGCGAGACGGTAGCGGCGGGCGCCACGCACATGTAGTTGTCGCTCTCGTGCTGGAGCGTGAACCCGGGCGGCACGGCGGCGAACTTGAACGACGGCGGGGCCGCGGCCACGCTGCCGGCCGTCAGCCCACGGGCGAACCGCAGCACCTCGGGTTCCTTGCGCGGGCCCATGCTGAGCACCTGGGCCCACTGGCCGTCGGACAGGCGCCAGCGGACGCCGACGAACTCGTCACCGGGGCCGGCCCCGTCATAGGTGCTGGAGACGTGGACCTCCGCCGCGCGGCCGTTGACCGTGGACCGGTGGGTGCTTTCCGCCTCGACCTCCCACGACCCGGTCACCGGACCCACCTCGGCCGACAGGATCGAGCCCTCCCGCTCGTACGACAGGTGGTGGTTGGGGCCGATCAGCATCACCGAGCGGGTGCCCGGGTCGGGCGGAACCCACGACGGGCGCATCGGGAACACGACGGGGGGCCAGGCCGGCGCCACCCAGTCGGTGGTGGGCGGGACGGAGGTGGCGGGGATGGGGGCGGCCGAGCTCTTGGTCAGCAGCGGGGGCACCACGACGACGGCGGTCAACGCGAGCGCGGCGGCCCCTATCGCGCCCGCCCGCTGGCGGCGTCGGCGGCGCCACACCCCGGCGGCGACGTTTTCCCACAGGTCGGGGTCGGGGCGGGAGGCGGGTCGGGCGGCCCTGTCCTGCAGGGTGGTGCGGAGGTCGTCCTCGAGGGTCACAGCGGCACTCCCTTCAACGAAGCGGGCGAGAGGTCGGCGCGCAGACGGGCCAGGCCCCGGGACGCGTGCACCCGGACGGTGCTGGCGGAGCAGCGCAGCACGTCGGCGATCTGCTGATCACCCAGATCCTCGTAGTAGCGCAGCACCAGGACGGCGCGCTGGGCCCGGGTCAGGCCGGCCAGCCGGGACCACAGGTCGTCGCGCACGGCCTGCTCGTCGGCGAAGTCACCCCGTACGGGGGAATCGTCTTGGATCTGCTCCGGCTGCTCGGCGTGGGAGCGCCGCCGCAGCCAGGAGACGTGCGAGCGGACCAGGGCCGTGCGTAAATACCGGTCGGGCTGGTCATGCTCGATCTTGGGCCATCGTCTGTATGCCTTGACCAGCACCTCCTGCACGAGATCCTCGCCGAGGTGGCGGTCGCCGCAGAGCAGATACGCGAAGCGGCGCAGCGAATCGCCCCGCACCTTCACGTACTCCTCGAATCCGCTGTGCACTCGCCCTCCCGTGTGTTCGCGAGCCTTCATATACAAAGACGCCTCGAACCGACGGAAGTGCTTACGGGATTGCCGGGAAAGTTGCGGCGAGTTCGTCGCGCGTCGGGCCGGGGTGCGGTGCCGGCCGCCAGCCGGAGGCGAACAGCGCGCGGGCCTGCGGCTCGACCTCGTCCAGCGTGGAGGGCAGCGCCTCCATGGCCATGTACGGCCCGACCACGCGCAGCAGCGACGGATCCTTCTCGGCGGCCTCCATGATCAGGTCGCTGGGCAGGCGCCGGGTCACGTCGACGTCGCCACCGGCCCAGCGCCGCAGAATGTCGGTGTCCCAGTAGACGTGATCCTCGTACCAGGGCCGTACGGTGGTCAGGCACCACTCGTCGAAGGCGAGCGCAACCGCCGACGGATCGCCCGGATGCTCGTCGAGCAGCCCGAGCAGACTCACTGCCTGGCGCAGCGAGACCGCGATCCCCCGCCCGGCCGACGGGTTGGTGGTGCACACCGCGTCGCCCACGTGCAGCAGACCGGGCAGCGCGACCCGGCCGTCGGCGTCGAGCTGCCCCCGGTAGGTGTTGTAGAGCCGCCCACCCGGCAGCACCGGCGTGATGGGCCTGCTGCGATCGGGCGACACCCAAGCGGCCAGGGCCGGGACGGCGAGGGCGGCCGCCTGGAACACCTCGGGAAAGCGGAGTGCGCCGAAGCGGCGGTCGTCGGCAGGCCTGATGAACAGCGCCGAGAAGGTGCCCCGGTCGTGCAGGAAGATCGCGATCAGATAGCCGGTCAGGGTCTGAATGATGCCCACGGGCGCGTTCATCGGCCCCCGCTCCGCCCCGGGAAGCAGTTCGTACTGCCGGGACACGTAGGCCAGGCCGCAGTCGCCACCCTCGGCCGGCGCGCGCAGGCCGGCGGCGATGCGCCCGGCCCGGCCCGATGCGTTGATCACCAGGGCGGCCCGGACGTCACGGCCGTCGACGCGCAGCCCGGCCGCGCGGTCACCTTCGCGCAACACGTCGTCGACGTGGCCCTGAGCGATGGTGACGCCCGGCTCGGCGCGTGCGAAGTCGCGCAACACCTGCTCGAAAAGTGCGCGCCGGCAGCGCAATGCTGCGTACGGCGCCGGGAGGCCGTCGCCGCCGCGGAACACGACCCGTTCGGCGCCGGCCCCGTCGAGGGCGGTCAGCACCTCGGGCATCTCGGCCTGCAGAGCCTGACAGACCTGCGGCCGGAACCCGTGCGGGTGGTGGAACTGCATGACGCCGCGACGTTCCCAGCTGCCGTCGGGCGCCGGGCCCGCGTCGCGGTCGACGACCGTCACCCGATGGCCTCGGCGGGCCAGGGCGACCGCCATGAACAGGCCGGTCGGGCCGGCGCCGGCGACTGCCACATCCATGGCGCCGAGGGTAGGCCCGTCCACCGGCGGCAACGGCCCTCCGTCGGGAACTCGACCCCCGGCCACGTGGGCGACAGCGACCCTACGCCCCGAAACTCGGGCTCCGGCGGCGCGGGCCACAGCCGCCGTACGTCGGACCCTGGGCTCCGGCGGCGCGGGCAACAGCGGCCCTACGTCGGACCCCGGGCTCCGGCGGCGCGGGCAACAGCCGGCCCTACGTCGGAACTCGACCGCCGAGAACGCCGCCCTGGTGGGCCTATCTCACAAACTCGACCTCCGGGAACGCCGGCGAAGGCCCGTCGAGCAAGGGTTGCCGCCGGTCGCGCAGATGCTGGTCGAAGAAGGCGAGCGGGTATGCCTGCTGGATCCTGACGGCCCGGGCCGGGTCGAGCGTGCCGCACCAGTCGAGATAGTCCGCCTCGCTCATGCCGATCAGCGGTGCGATCTGCGGAACGAGCCATTGCTGATCGTTGTACGACCCGTGAGCGGCGCCAACTGCGTGCACGTTCAGTCGCCAGCCGCGCAACTTCTGCCAGAATTCTTCGACGCTGGGCTCGGTGTTGCGGGCGAAGTCCGCACTCAGGAGCAGGAACGGCCGGTCGAGCCCGTCCACCGGGGGTTGCGACTGCATCTCACCGTCGAAACCGATTCCCGCCCGTACGCGTGGGTCCGTGTTCATCACCAGCGCGGTCGAGGTGGCTCCCTTCGACCAGCCGAACATGCCCACGCGGCGCATGTCGAGAGCCGCTCCCCAGCCACGGCGGGCGGTCGCCCTCCGCTCGAGGTGATCGAGCAGCAGCCGTACGTCGTAGGCCGAGTCCCACGGCGTGAAGCTGTCTTCGCCCGGGACGAGGACCCGGCCGTCCGGCAGTTGGCTGTAGCTGTCGCCGGTGTGGTCCACGGTGGCCACGACGTATCCGTGGCTGACCAGTTCCTGCACGACGATGGTCGTCTCCGCGCGGCACGTGTCGTTGCCGTGCGAATACAGCACGATCGGCCGCCGTCCGCCGAGCACCGGGGCGCCCACGTGACCGGCGGTGCGGGGGGCCTCCGCGGCGTCGAGGCCCACCGATTCAAGCAGGGCGTGCCACGATGCGGCGGGCATCCACGGGGCGACCGGGTGGCGCCTGGCGTCGCGCGTGGACGGGTACCAGACACTGGCCATCAGCTCCCGCGATCGGCGCCGGTCGGCCAGATGCAGGTCGACGACGCCGATCGGGTGCGGGCCGGTCGGGCGGGGCAGGGTAAGGCGTACGGGAGCGGCAGTTGCCTTGGCCGCCCCGAGGGGCATCGCGACAGCGGACGTGAGCACGGCAGCAAGAAGCGAACGTCTTCTCATACCAATAGGTTTCCATGACAAACCTATTGGCGCTAGAGCTGGAACTGATGGCATCAACCGGGGATTCGCCGTCGCCGATCCCCTACGTAGGGTCACCGGCATGCGATTCACACGGGGAACCCTGCTGGCGGCTCTGGCCCTGGCGATCACCGCCACGGCCGCCTGCTCACCGCGCGACACTCCGACCACGGCAGCGCCCGGTGCATCCGCCACTACCGCGACGGCGAACACCGGCTTCGGCGGCAGCCCGCGCCCGACGACGACCGTCACCACCGAGGCCCCCAAGCCGGTCAAGTCCGAGGCGCCGCCCGCGACCAGGCCCGCGCCGACGGCCACGAAGACCCGGGAGCCGCAGCTCAAGGACTGGGCCGCGGCCGTCAAGCCGTGCCCGTACCGGGGTCAGAAGGTGGAGATCCTGGACGGCGGCCATGAGGACGTCACCAAGGACGGGATCATGGACACGATGGTGACGCGCAGTTGCGAGGCGTCCACCTCGTACTGGGCGAACACGATCGAGGTCTTCAAGAACACGACCGATCCCCGGGGCGCCGAGCGGATCGGGACGCTGCTTGAGGACGTGGCTGAAATGGATCAGCCGGTGGTCGAGCAGGTGCTCTACAACAAGGGCGTCATCGAGATCAAGGCGTACGGAACCAGCGCCAAGGGCGCCAAGGCGTGCCCCGATCTGATCCTGTTCTACCGCTACGAGTACATCGGCGGGAAGTTCAAGCGGACCTGGCGCGACCAGGGCTTCAAGGACGAGTGCAAGCTTCAGTAGGCCCATCGCTGCACGAGTGCCTCGTGCGCTTCCAGCCTTTCCTGTGTACGTACCGGGTCGGTGCCGGCGATCGCGTCGAGCAGGCTGATCGCCAGCACCACCACGGCCGCGTGCGAATCGAACACCAGCCCGGTGCCCACGGGCGCCACGAGCAGCACGTCCGCGTCCGGGGCGAACGGCACCAGCGCGCTGTCGGTGACGACCACGGTGGCCAGGCCGAGCCGGCGGGCCAGCCGCAGCGCCTCGACGGTGGCCGCCGGGTAGCGCGGCATCGCGAAGAACAGCACCGCCGAGGCGCCCTGGTCACGTAACTCGAGCAGGGTGTCGTCCAGGCAGCCGGCGTCGGTCGCCACCTGCACGCCGGGCAGGACACGGCGCGCGAAATAGCCGAAGTAGTCGGCCAGGGCCGCCGACGCGCGCAAACCGACAACTCCGAGCGGTGCGGTGGCGGCCAGCAGCCGCACGGCAGCGGCCATGCGATCAGCATCGAGCACTCGTTTCAGCGCGCCCAGGTTCGCCACTTCGAGGTCGACGGCGCTGTGCCGGTCGGGGATGTCGGCATTGCGCGAAAGGACAACTTCGCGCATGGCCGCGCGGAACTCGGGGTAGCCGGCGAAGCCCAGCGCGGTGGCCAGCCGGGTGACCGTCGGCTGCGACACCCCGGTCTGCTCGGCGATCTCAATCGTCGACAGGAACGCCACGTCGGGGAACATGCCGAGCATCCGCTGCACGATCTGGCGCTGGGTGGGCGAGAGCCGGTGCCGCTGCGCGAGGTCGAGCAACCAGTCCTCGGCACGGCCGGTATCCAGGCGTTTCTCCAGCGTCATAGGGCCGCCCATACGTGCGAGCTGAATACTTCCAAACACCAAGGTTATAGGGTGCATTACATGATTCACTCTCCCGCGGCGCTTTGGATCCGGTTTCTCAACGCCGCCGACATCGACACGCTGGCCATCACGGCGGCCGACGTGATCGCGGCGGTGGAGAACGTCGTCGCCGCTCACGGGCGCGGGGAGACGGTGTTCGAGCCGCGCACCCACCTGGTGCCCAACAACGGCGGCATCGGGCACTTCAACGTGCTTCGGGGGCATGTCGACACGCTCGGCGAGCAAGGGCTGAGCGGCGTCAAGGTGGTCGGCGACTTCGTGCCGAACTACCGGAAGGGGCTGCCGAGCGAGCTGGCGCTGATGAACGTGTACGACCCGACCACCGGCGTCCCGCTCTCGATCATGGATGCCACGTGGATCACCGAGGTGCGCACGGGGGCCATGACCGCGGTCGGCGCCAAGTATCTGGCCCGCGCGGATTCGCGCATCCTCGGCCATGTCGGTGCGCGCGGCACGGCGTTCGCGAACGTCACCATGCTCGACAGCCTGTTCCCGCTGACCGAGATCCGGGTGACGAGCAGGCGGCCCGAGTCGCGCGAGGCGTTCGCTGAGCAATTGCGCGCAGTCACGGACACTCCCGTGCGCGCGGTGGCCACCGCCGACGAGGCGTTCGACGGCGCCGACATCCTGGTCGAAGCCTCCCGCCTGGAGAAGCCGACCCCCCTTCTGCGTACGGCGGCGGTCCGGCCCGGCGCGTTCGTCGTCCCCTACGGCACCGTCAGCGCGGTGGAGCTCGACCTGCTCGACGTGATGGACAAGGTGGTCGTCGACGACTGGCGCGAGTCGCAGTCCGGCCGGTTCGGGGCGTTGCGCGCTCATGTCGACACGGGACGGCTGAGCGAACAGACGTTGTACGCGCAGATCGGCGCGATCGTGAGCGGTCAGAAGCCGGGCCGCGAGACCGACAGCGAGCGCATCCTGTTCTGGCACCGCGGCCTGTCGATCCTCGACGTGGCCCTGGCCCATCTGATCCTGACCCGCGCCGAGGCGGCCGACGCGGGCACGATGCTGCGCTACCGATGAGGCTCGTGCCCATCGCGCGGCCGCAGGACCTCGACCGCGCGGTAATCGCCGAACTCGCCCGCGGTGGTTGTCGCATCGTGCTCGCTCCGGAGCTGCTGGACACCCTGGCCACCAGCCGCCGCGCCACACTGCACGATCTCGAGGGCCGAACTGTCTACGGCGTCAACACGGGCATGGGCGCGCTGGCGGGCGTGCTTCTGGACCCTGTCGCGCAGGCCCGGCACCAGGACACGCTCATGACCGGACGCGCGGTCGGCTCGGCCCCCTGGTTGCGCACCGATCAGGCTCGCGCACTGCTCGCCGCTCGCCTGCGCACACTCCTGCACCCGTCCGCCGGTGTCTCCCCCGGCCTGTGCCAGGCCCTGGCCGCGCTGCTCGACGCCGGCATCACCCCGGCGATTCCGTCCCGCGGAAACGGCGCAGCAGGCGAAATAATCCCCCTGGCCCACGCCGGCGCAGTCCTGAACGGCACGGGCCACGTCCTGAACACCCCTACGACTGTCATACCTCCACCCCGCGACGCGACATCCTCCGGCGCGGCGACCGGAAAGTTGTGCGTTGCGGCCTCATCGCCGATCGGCGAGTCGGTGCTCGACGCGGCCGATGCGTTGTTCGAGGCTGGGCTTTCTCCGCGGCCGTTCGGCCTCAAGGAGGGCATCGCATTTCTGGAGGGCGTGCCCGGATCGACCGGTCTGGCCATCCTGGCGGGCGACGCCGCACGCGCGCTTGTTGCGCAGATCGTCCGTGTCCTGGCTGCCTCGCACGATGTCGTTCGGGCCAGCCGCGACCCGTTGCACGCGGGGCTGGCCGACAGTGACGAATTGCGCGTGATCCTGCGCGAGGTGCGCGCATTGCGCGGCGAGGGGCCGGCCGGAGCGTTGCAGGCCCCGGTGTCGTTCCGCGTCACCGCTCCCGCCCTGGCCGTCGCCCGCCGAGCGATCGACGCGCTCGACGCGGCCGCCGACCGCGCGCTCGTTTCGGTCACGGACTCTCCTGCGCATCTTGACGGGGAGTTCGTGGGGACGTTCGGGTTCGCCGGCACCGACCTCACCGCGGCCATGTCCGCCCTGAGCACTGCGCTGATGCATCTGGCCGAACTGGGCACAGCACGGCTGCATCGGCTGCTCGACACGAACCTGACCGGACTCAATCGCCAGCTCTCCGAATCCCCTGGGCTGCACGCGGGCATGGCAACCGTGCATAAACGTGCAGTCGGCGTTGCGCATCGGCTGCGCAGGTTCGCCGTTCCTGCCTTGTCCGGCGCGATCGAGACGTCGCTCGGTCAGGAGGACGTGCAGAGCTTCGCCCTGGAGGCCGCGGAATGCCTCGACGAGGTGATCACGGGACTGCGCGAGGTGCTGGCGTGCGAACTGCTCGCGGTCGTGCAGGCCGGGCGGCTGAGCGGGACGGCGCTTCTGCCGGAGTTCGACGGGTTGCTGCCGCCGGGAACCGCCGACCGGCCCTGGGGACGAGACATCGACACGATCGTCGGCAAGCTGCGGGAACTCTGAGCGGCCCGCTCTAGATCGCGCAGGTCGAGCCGCGCACGATCAGCTCCGGGCGGAACAGCGGCACTCCCCCGGGCGCCTCCAGCTGGCTGACCGCCGCCTGCACGATGGCGTCCTCGTCCCACGCCATCGTGGTCAGGCCGGGCTCGACCAGAACCGCGAGCTGGTGGTCGTCGTAGCCGATCACCGACAGGTCCTCGGGGATGCGCAGACCTTGTTCGCGGGCGGCTCGGTAGACGGCGAAGGCCAGCGAGTCGCTCAGGCAGAACACGCCGGTCGGACGGTGCGAGCCGGACAGCAGGCCGGCCACGATCTCGACGGCCTCGTCGGTGGCGGCGGGGGCCGAGATGGCGACCAGGTCGACACCGAGCGCCTCGGCGATCTCGGGCGCGAGCAGCTGGGCCGGGCGGCCGGGGGTGGACGGCAGGGCGGGCGCGAGCAGCCCGATCCGGCGATGGCCGAGCTCGACCAGGTGGGCGAAGGCCGTCCGGACCCCGTACGCGTTGTCGAAAAGCACGCTGCCGGAGCCGGGCCGGGCGGTGAGCGCGTCCCCGATCGAGACGACCGTGACCTCGGGCCCGAGCAGCCGCCAGTAGTCGGCCGTGGGGTCGACGGGTGAGACGAGCGCGCCGTCGACGCGTTGGGCGGCGAACTGCTCGATGATGCGCCGTTCGAGCGCCGGGTCGGCGTCCGCGTCCGCGATGGTGGCGAACCGGCCCTTACCGCGTAAGGCCCGGGTGAGCAGCACCGAAAAGTCCTGCTGCCAGAGGTCGCGCAGGGAACCGGAAACCCCGACCCATCCCGTACGGCCGCTGGCCAGCGCACGGGCGATCGGGTCGACCGTATAGCCCATCTCGTCGGCCAGTTGACGGACGCGAAGAATGGTGGCCGGCGAGCCTCGGATGCCGCGCAACGCGTACGAGGTCGCGGCCAGCGACAGCCCCGCGGCGGTGGCGAGATCCTGCAGGGTCCGCCGCCCCTGCTGCCGTGACATCGGCCGAATGTAACACTGCCGCTGCGCCCCCACGGTCCCGCCGCGAAGAGGACGAAAACGCAGCCAGCCTCCGCGGGCACCAGGCCGCGGAGGGCCACCGAAGAGCAGGCGGCCGAGGTCCGGGCTGTCGACCGGAGAGGCCTGACATCACGGGCGGGAGGTGGTGATGCCGTCCAGGACGGTCGTCAGGTTCCGGTGGAACGTCTGCTCGGGTTCGAGGTGGGCGCCGTCGTGGACGAGGCGGGCCACTGTCGGATAGCGGCCGGTTTCGAGCATGCGGGTCAGGTAGGGGCCGAGGGCGCTCTGCCAGGCGGCCTCGTCGGTGCCGGTGGCCCGTGCGACCTGCCGTTCGGTGATCTCCGCGCGGAGGGCCCCGATCAGGAAGGCGTTGAGGACGCCCAGGGCCTGCTGCAGTGACTCCACACCGTCCAAGCCGGGCGCGGAGCTCAGCGCCGCGGCGGTTGCCTCCCCCACGGCCAGCGCGTTCGGCCCGAGATGGGGCCGGGACCCGAGCAGGTCGGCGAACCATTCGTGGTCGAGGGCGGCCGTGCGGGTGCGGTGCGCGATCGCCACGAGCGTGGCCCGCCAGCCGGACTCGGGACCGGTGACGGCGATCTCGGCGTAGACGGCGTCGACCATCAGGTCGAGCAACTCCGAGCGGTTAGTCACGTAGTCGTAGAGGCGCATGGGCCCGACGCCGAGTTCGTTGGCGATCTTGCGTACGGACACGCCGTCGAGGCCGTGGGAGTCGGCCAGGCCGATGGCGGTGGCGGCGATCTTCGCGCGGCTCAGCGCGACCGGCGCCGCCCGGGGTTGCGGCTCGGGGCGTTCCCAGACGGGCGGCGGCGCGCTACCGTACGGCGTATCCACGAGGTACATCGTACGGTAAGGGGACCGGTCATGCACATTGCGATCGCGGGTGGCGGGCTGGGCGGCCTCACCCTGGCCCGGATCCTGCGCCGTCACGACATCGAAGCGGCGCTGTACGAGCGCGACGCGAGCCGCGTCGCGCGATCGCAGGGCGGCCTGCTCGACCTGCACCCGGAGTCGGGGCAGCGGGCCCTCGCGGAGGCCGGGCTGACCGGCGAGTTCCGGGCCGAGGCACGGCCGGAGGGCGAGGAGCATCGCATCGTCGACCCGTCGGGCAGCATCCTCGTGCATCACCGTCCCGATCCCGGCTCGTTCGACGGACGGCCCGAGATCGACCGCGGCGTGCTGCGCGATCTGCTGCTCGACGCGCTCCCCGACGATGCGGTGACCTGGGGGCACCGGATCGCCGCGGCGGCACCCCGGCCCGGCGGCGGCTTCTGGCTCGCGTTCAGCGACGGCACCGGCGCGGACTGCGACGTCCTCGTCGGCGCGGACGGCGCCCGCTCGGCCGTCCGGCCGCTGCTGACCGACGCTCCGCTGGCCACCGTGGCCGTCCTGGCCGAGCTCACCATCGGCGACGCCGACCACCGCCATCCGGAGCTGGCCGCGCTGGTCGGGCCGGGCAACCTCTGGTGCGTCGGCGCGAGCCGGATCCTGGCCGCACAACGTCAGCGTGACGGCAGCCTCCGGGTCGGCGTCACGCTGCCGCCCGGCTCGCGCCAACCGCGCAGCTACGGCAGCAAACGCGCATTGCTCGAGCAGTTCGACGGGTGGAGTCCCGGCCTCACCGCGCTCATCGAGGAGGCCGACGGCCCACCGGTCGTCCGGCGGATCGAGGCGCTGCCCACCGGCACACGCTGGCCCCACCGGCCGGGCCTGACCCTGATCGGCGACGCCGCGCACCTCATGCCACCGGTCGGTGAGGGCGCCAACCAGGCGATGCTGGACGCGGCCGAACTGGCCACCGCGCTGGCCGCCGACGGAGTGCACGGAATCCGCGCGTACGAGGAAGCGATGTTCGCCCGGATCCACCCGGTCGCCGAGATGTCGGCACGGGTCCAGGCGATGATGCTCGCTCCCACCGCCGCCACCGACATCGTCCGCTTCTTCACACCGGCGACCTGAGGAATGACGCCCGGCAGCGTTCGCATCGCGCTCCTTGCCGCGCGCACTGACTGACGCATCCAGGAGAACCGAGGTACTGACCACCGACATGCGCCGGCGAACTGAGCCGCTGGCATCGTGCCTCAGCACGTGCGCACTTACCGAGACCCCGAGGCACAATCCGCCGGCACACGCCGACGACCTGAACCGCCCGGCATCACGTCCCCAAACGTGCGCACTACCCGACGCAATCCAGCACACCCCGCATGCAGACCGCCGACTTCGATCACTTCTGCGCGCCGGCGCATTGCGGCGGCGTGGGCGGTCCGTGCGGGTGTTCCGTGCGTGAAGTCCGCGTTCGGCGATGCATTACCTTCTCGCGATCGTCTTTGTCCGTCGGCGGCGGAGCTTGGACGCCGGCTACTCAATCCGAAAGTCCGGTGCCTGAGAACACATTGCCTTTTGCGGGGGGAAGCGCTTCACTTTCCCTACGAGTGAAGCGCTTCCCTATCGCACAAGGAGTCACGATGGTGATCGACTGTCATCAGCATCTGTGGCCCCAGCGCTTGGTCGAGGCGTTGCGTCGCCGCCACTCCTACCCGTTCATGCGGGGCTGGACGTTGCATCTGGCGGGTGAGAGCCCGTACGAGGTCGATCCGCAAGCGCACAACGTCGAGCACCGCCGCGGCACTGAGCGTGCCGACCGGGTGCTCGTTTCGCTCTCCAGCCCGCTCGGCATCGAGCATCTGCCCGCGCACGACGGCGCCGAACTGATCGACATCTGGCACGAGAGCGCGCTCGAACTGGGCGATCCCTTCCACGTCTGGGCCGCCGCCGGGGTGGCCGAGCCCGATCCCGACGGCCTGGCCAAGGTGCTGCGCGAGGAGCGCGTGGCCGGGCTGCAGCTGCCGGCCACCGCGCTGGCCGACCCGCGTGGCATCGAGCATGTTGCGCCACTGCTCGACGAGGCGGTCAAGGCGAACAAGCCCGTGCTCGTGCATCCCGGCCCGGCGCCGGCCTGCGATCCGGACCTGCCGTCCTGGTGGCCGGCCCTGGTGCCGTACGTGTCCCAGATGCACCAGGCCTGGCTCGCCTGGCACGTGGCGGGCCGCGCGGAGGTGCGCATCGGTTTTGTCGCGCTGGCCGGGCTGGCCCCGCTGCACCATGAACGGCTGGCCGCGCGCGGCGGCCGGCTGGGTGCGCTCAATGCCAACGTCTTCTACGAGACCTCGTCGTACGGCACCAGGGCCATCGACGCCCTGGTCCGCGTGGTCGGCGTCGACCCGATCGTGTCCGGATCCGACCGCCCGTACGCGGAGGCCACCGACCCGCAACTGGGCCCGGCTTTCACGCACGCCTTGTTCACCGCCAACCCCCACCACTTTCTGACAGGAGATGCGCGATGACGGTTCTGCCGGCCCTGCCCGGTCGGGTTCTCGATCTGCACGAGCTCAAGAGCTGGGTGGCCGACCTGGCTGCGCGGCCCGAGTTGTGGGAGCACTTGGTCAAGCACGACACGGGCAGCCGGCATTACGCATCGCTCTACCGCGACAGCGACGTGGACGTCTGGGTGTTGTGCTGGAACGTCGTCGACGACACCGGCTGGCACGACCACGACACGTCGTCGGGGGCGGTCGCCGTGACCCGGGGCGCGGTCACCGAGGCCACCCCGCGGATGGGCGGCGAGCCGGTGACCAGGGTGGTCGATGCCGGGCGGGCGTTCGCGTTCGGGCCCGACCACATCCACCGGATGGGCGGGGCGGTCGACGGCTCGGTGTCGATCCATGCGTATTCGCCGCCGCTGTGGCGCATGGGGCAGTACTCGATCAGCCCGGCCGGCGTGCTGCGTCGCAAGGCGGTCAGCTACGCCGACGAGCTGCGCCCGATCGACGAATAGCGGCGCCCGCACACCGGCGGACAGCGAGCGGACGGGCACCGTCGAACAACGAGCGGACGCGCACCATCGAACAGCAAGCGGACGCGCACCATCGAACAGCAAGCGGACGCGCACCATCGAACAGCAAGCGGACGCGCACCGGCGGACAGCAAGCGGACGCGCACCGGCGGACAGCGAGCGAACGCGCGCCATCGAACAGTGAGCGAACGCGCAGGTCTGAGCAACGTGCTTACGCGCTGAGGCCCATCGAGGAGTAGTCGAGGACGGCGCCGAGGCGCGGCAGTAGTTCGGCGCCCTGCTCCAGGTCGATGCCGAGCGGCCGGTCGTCCTCGGACGGGTCGAGCGCCTCGTCGGCCAGGTGGAAGGCGTCGCGCAGCGGGCCGACGATGAGCCGGCCGGGCGCCATGCGCAGCGCACGCACCGCCGCCACCAGTTCGGCGGCCAGCAACGTGGGGGCGAGCCGCGTCATGGTGCGCAAGGCCCGCGCACCCTGCGTGGCGAAGCTGGCGTGTTCCTCCAGCCCCAGCGAGATGCTCAGCGTGCCGGCCGCGGTCGGGGTCATGCCGACACGGATCTGGGTCAGCACGTCCTGCACGACGTACTCGCTGATCATCAGGCCCGAACTGCCCACCGGTCCGGCCGCCAGGAACGCGCGCAGGCCGGTCAGGTCGGGCCGCATCAGCAGTCCGAGCCGCGCGGTCGAGAGCGACAGCACGGGCAGGAACGCACCGCGGGCGGCGTCGAGGCTGGAGGCCAGCGTCGCCGTGTGGAACTGGCCGTGATGCAACACACCTTCGGACGTGACCAGCGGGTTCTCGACGGCCGCGTTGATCTCCTCGCTGAGCACGTCGTCGAGGGTGCGGGCGGCGTGGATGGCCGGCGCCGACACCTGGGGCAGCACGCGCAGTCCGAACGGGTCCTGGATGCGTACGGGAGCCGCGGCCCCGGCCACCAGCCGGCTCATCAAACGCGCAACTTCGATCTGGCCGGGATGCGCACGGTTGCGGTGCACGGCGACGTCGTACGCCTCCGGGTTGCCCCGGAGCGCCAGGAAGCTCAGCGCCGCCACGACTATCGACGCGCGCAGCTGGCTCTGCATCCGTTGCAACGCGAGCGCGGCCGTGGCCACGGTGAGAGCGCTCGAGCTGATCAGCGGCAGCGCGTCGGTGGCGTCGATCGTCGTGGTCGGCCCCTTGCCGTTCTGCCAGGGTCGCTCGCCGGCCAGGGTGAGCCCGAGCTCGGCCAGGGCGGCCAGGTCGGCAGTGCCGATGGCGCCCCACGAGTGGATGGTCGGGACCGCGCCCTCGTCCAGCGCCTGGGCCAGCGCCTCGGCCACCCGCGGGGAGATGCCCGAGCCCCCGGCGAGGATCTGATTGAGCCGTACGGCCATGGCCGCGCGCGCCGTGAGGTCGTCCTCGACCGGCCCGACGGCGGCGCAGTGACTCCGCAACAGGCGCAGTCCGCGCTCCTCGTCGTCGGCGCGCTCGTGCCTGTTGGCGCCGACCCCGGTGTTGGCCCCGTAGACTGCGCCATGCGCCCGGGCTCGCTGCATCAATGCGTTGGTTTCCCCGACCCGATGCAGGGCCGCCGATTCGACCTCGACCCCACTTCGACCGGAAGCGATGGCCACGAGACCACTGATCGTCAGGTTCGCCCCGTCGAGCCGTTCTGCCTGCATAGCGCCACCATCACCAGTGTTACCAGACCGTAAAGGCCACCCCGGGGCCGTTGACATTCTATTCACTACCCATGAAGTATGAATAGCCGTATTCATACATCCGCTGCCGCAGGAGTGCCATGATCACATTCGACGACGTCGTGAAGGTCTATCCCGGCGGCAGCACCGCGGTCGACCACGTGTCGCTCGAACTGCCCACCGGGAAGATGACGGTCCTGGTCGGGCCGTCCGGCTGCGGCAAGACCACCTCGCTCCGCATGATCAATCGTATGATCAGCCCCACATCCGGCCGCGTGTTGATCGACGGCAAGGACATCGCGGGGCAGGACGAGGCCCTGTTGCGCCGCGGCATCGGCTACGTGATCCAGAGCGCAGGGCTGTTCCCGCACCGCACAGTGCTCGACAACGTGGCCACCGTGCCGGTGCTGCTGGGCAAGACCCGCCGCGAGGCCCGCGCCGCCGCCCTCAGCCTGCTCGAGCGGGTCGGGCTGGCGCCGGAGTTCGCCAAGCGTTACCCGGCGCAGCTCTCCGGCGGCCAGCAGCAGCGCGTCGGCGTGGCCCGCGCGCTCGCCGCCGACCCGCCCATCATGCTGATGGACGAGCCGTTCAGCGCGGTCGACCCGGTCGTCCGCGAGGGCCTGCACCGCGAGTTCCTGCGCCTGCAGCAGGACCTGGGCAAGACGATCGCCATGGTGACGCACGACATCGACGAGGCGATCAAGCTCGGCGACGTGGTGGCGGTGTTCCGCCAGGGTGGCATCCTGGCCCAGGTCGGCACCCCGCAGGAGCTGCTGACCGCGCCCGCCGACGACTTCGTGGCCGAGTTCGTCGGCCGTGACCGCGGCATCCGCAGCCTGTCCTTCGACTCCGCCGCCGACCTGCCCGTGTCCGGCCCTCCGAGCACCCTCGCGCTCGACGACGCCGGCCGGCCTGCGGGCTGGCACATGGAGTCCGGCCAGGTGCTGCCGACCGGTGGCACCTTCACCGCGAGCGACTCGCTGCGGCTGGTGACCGACCTCGCCATCAGCTCGCCGGTGGGCATCGCCGTCCGGGTCAACGCCGAGGGCAAGGCCGACGGTGTCGTACGCCACCACGACCTTGCCGACTACCTGGCGGCCCGGCGCGCCTCATGATCACTTATCTGTCCAACAACTCCGAGACGGTGCTGGCCGCGCTGCGCCAGCACATCACGCTCGCGCTCATCCCGGTGCTGCTCGGCTTCCTCATCGCGCTGCCGATCGGCTACCTCGGTGTCCGGTTCCCGTGGCTCTACCACCCGCTGATCAACGTGGCCGGCGTGCTCTACTCGATCCCGTCGCTCGCGCTGTTCGTGTTCCTGCCGGTGGTGCTGGGCACGAAGATCCTGTCGCCGCTGAACATCGTGGTCGCGCTCACCATCTACACCGTCGCGCTGATGGCCCGTACGGTCGCTGACGGTCTTCGCTCCGTCGACCGCCTGGTCGTCGAGTCGGCCACCGCGATGGGCTACCGGCGGCTGCGGCGGCTCTTCGACGTCGAGCTGCCGGTGGCGCTGCCGGTCATCCTGGCCGGTCTGCGCGTCGCCACCGTCTCCAACATCAGCCTGGTCAGCGTGGGCGCCCTGATCGGCATCGGCGGCCTCGGGCAATTGTTCACCCGCGGCTTCCAGCTGTTCTACATCGAGCCGATCCTGGTCGGCATCATCTTGTCGGTGCTGCTGGCCGGCATCGCCGACCTGATCATCGTGCTCGTGCAGCGCGCGGTCACGCCGTGGACCCGCGTGCAAAGGGGCCGGGCATGAATCTCACCTACCTCTTCGACGCCGCCCACTGGGACTTCTCGTCGGGCAGCATCCCGCAGCTGATCGTTTCCCACCTCTGGTACGTGTTGCTGGCGCTCGCGCTGGGCACGGTCATCGCGCTGCCGGTGGGCCTCTACATCGGGCACACCGGCCGCGGTTCGTTCATCGCCATCAACGCGGGCAACGCCGGTCGCTCGCTGCCCACGCTCGGCCTGCTCATGCTGATGGTGACCCTGCTCGGGCTGGGGCTGCTCCCGGTGCTGATCGCGCTCACGGTGCTGGTGATCCCGCCCATCCTGACGTCGGCGTACGCGGGCATCCGCAGCCTCGACCCCGGGGTGGTGGACGCCGCGCGGGGTGTCGGCATGCGGCCCTTGCAGGTGCTGTTCCGGGTGGAACTGCCGATGGCGCTGCCCGTGCTGATGAGCGGCTTCCGCAGCGCCGCCCTGCAGGTCGTGGCCACCGCGACCGTGGCCGCCGCGGTCGGCCTCGGCGGTCTGGGCCGCCTGCTGATCGACGGCCTGGCCGTCAACGACTACTCCCGAGTGCTGGCCGGCGCCATTGTCGTCGCGGTGCTGGCCGTTCTGCTCGACCTGGTGCTGGCGTTCGCCCAGCGCTGGATCGTCTCGCCCGGTCTTCGGGCATCCAAGTGAAAGGTCCGTTCCATGAAACTCATTAAGCGACTCAGCGCGGTTGGCACCGCCGTCGCCATGGCCGTGGCGCTGACCGCGTGCGGCTCGGGCGACGACCCGCTGGCCGACGACAACACCGGGGCCAGCTCGGCGCCGGGCACCATCACGATCGGTTCGGCCAACTTCGCCGAGAGCGAGCTGCTGGCCGAGATCTACGCCCAGTCCCTCGAGGCCAAGGGTGTGACGGTCAAGCGGCAGTTCAACATCGGCGCCCGCGAGCTCTACCTCAAGGCGCTGCAGGACGGCTCGATCGACCTGCTCCCCGAGTACAACGGCGCCCTGCTGGCCGCGCTGTCCAGCGGTGGCGCGCCCGAGGGTGTGAGCAAGCCCGAGGACGTGCTGGGCGCGCTCAAGAAGGTGCTGCCGTCGGGCACCGAGGTGCTCGAGCAGTCCCCCGCCGAGGACAAGGACACGCTCACGGTCACCTCGGAGACCGCGGCCAAGTACAACCTCAAGACGATCGACGACCTCAAGCCGGTGGCCAAGGACCTCACGATCGGCGCCGGCCCCGAGTGGCAGGAGCGCTACCAGGGCCTCAAGGGCCTCAAGGAGCTCTACGGCATCGAGTTCAAGGAGTTCAAGCCGCTCGACGCCGGTGGCCCGCTGACCGTTAATGCCCTGGTCAAGGGTCAGATCCAGGTCGGCAACATCTTCTCCACCGACTCGTCGATCGCGGTCAACAAGTTCGTCGTGCTCGAGGACACGAAGAACCTGTACCTGGCCGAGAACATCATCCCGCTGATCCGTTCGACGGCGAACAACCCGACCGTGACCGAGACCCTGAACGCGGTCTCGGCCAAGCTGACCACCGAGAACCTGACCACCACGCTGGCCAAGGTTCAGGTCGACAAGCAGGACACCCCCGCGGTGGCCAAGGGCTGGCTGACCGAGAACGGTCTCGTCTGACCCTGCTCCTCCGACGCCGCCCCGGGCCTGCCCGGGGCGGCGTTCTCTTTGCGACAATCCCCGGGTGCGGCAGCGGCTCGGGCAGGTGACGCTGGCCGACGGCACCACGGTGGCGTACGCGTCGGCGGGTTCCGGACGGCCGATCGTGTACGTGATGGGCTGGCTCACGCATCTGCAGCTGAGCTGGGAGTTCGCGGCCGAGCGGAGCTTCTACGAGGCACTGGCCGAAGGTGCGCGGCTGGTGCGTTACGACCGCGCGGGCTGCGGGTTGTCGGCGGCCACCGCGCGGACACCTTCGCTCGAGTTCGAGCTGGAACACCTGGCCGCGGTGGCGGCGACGCTGGACGAGCCGTTCGATCTGGTGGGGACGTCGATGGGCGCGCCGGTGGCGGTCGCGTGGGCGGCCGCGCATCCGGGCACCGTACGGCGGCTCGTGCTCTACGGCGGGTGGGTCCGCGGGGCCGAGCTGGCGTCTCCGGCCGTACGGGAGAGCGTCCTGGGGTTGGTCGAGGCGCACTGGGGGCTCGGGTCGGACGTTCTCACCGACATCTTCGCGCCGGACGCCGATCGCGCTTTCCGGGCCGAGCATGCTCGTTATCAGCGCGCATGTTCGAGCGCCGCGACCGCTCGCGCACTGTTGGCGCTCAGTTACGAGCTGGACGTCAGTGCTCACCTCACGCAGGTTCGCGCACCGACGCTCATCGTGCACCGCACCGGCGATCGAGCGGCGCCGGTCGCGCAGGCTCGAGCACTTTCCGACAGCATCGAGCATTCCCAGCTCACGCTGCTGCCCGGACGATCCCATCTCCCGTACGCCGGTGACCACGTCGAACTGGTGCGCACCGTCCGCCGCTTCCTGGGCCTGCCCGTCCCCCGCCGCCGCGCCGAGGGGCTGACCGCCCGGCAGCGCGAAGTGGCCGAACTAATCAGCCGAGGCTGCACGAACCGCGAGATCGCGCAGCGTCTGGGCATCGATGAACGTTCGGCCGAAGGCCACGTCGAACGGATCCTGCAGCGTCTCGGCTTCCGCTCACGCGCCCAGATCGCCGCCTGGCACACCGCACAGTGGGGTGTTTCCCCGCCTGCTTCGCCTCCCGTCGAACGGCCACGATGAGGGCATGTCCGACTTCGAGGTGCACCGGCTGCGCGGGCCGCTCAATGCGGCCTTCTTCAGCGTGCTGGGCCCCTACATCGAGTTCAACGTGCGCGACCGCAAGCGCCGCCTGTTCCACGACCTTCCCCGTACGGTCGTCGAGCTCGGCTCCGGGGTGGGCGCCAACCTGCGTTACCTGCAGGCCGGCTCGACGCTCGTCGCCATCGAACCCAACGTGCCCATGCACCGGCGTTTGCGGGCCGCCGCCGAGCGCCGTGGCGTGCGGCTGGACCTGCGCGCCCGCCGGGCCGAGGACACCGGGCTCCCGGAGAGCAGCGCCGACACCGTGATCTCGTCGCTCGTGCTGTGCACGGTGGGCGACCCGGCCGGGGTGCTGGCCGAGGTGCGGCGGATCCTGCGCCCCGGTGGCACGTTCCGGTTCGTCGAGCACGTCGCCGCCCCGGCGGGCACGCCGACCCGCGCCCTGCAGCGGGCGTTGCGCCGGCCGTGGGCGTGGACCTTCGAGGGCTGCTCGTGCGAACGCGATCTGGCCGCCCTCGTTCGGGCGGCCGGATTCGCGCAAGTGGAGGTGGAGCCCTACCGGCTCCACTCCCCCTTCGTCACGTTCAACACCCAGATCGCGGGCGTCGCCACCGCCTGAGCTGCAGTCAGCTCCCGCCGGCCCCCGACCGCGGCGCCGAACCGCAGCGACCCGGGGGCGGAAGCGGGCCGGGGGCGGAAGCGGGCCGGGGGCGGAAGCGGGCCGGGGGCGGAAGCGGGCCGGTGGCCGCAGCAAGCCGGGGGCCGCAGCAAGCCGGGGGCCGCAGCGGGGTCGCTGCCGGTGGCCGCAGCAAGCCGGGGGCCGCAGCGGGGTCGCTGCCGGTGGCCGCAGCAAGCCGGGAGCCGCAGCGGGGTCGCTGCCGGTGGCCGCAGGAAGCCGGTGGCCGCAGCGGGCCGGGGCAGTGGGGTCAGTCGGTGCCGGACTCCATGGCGGCCTGGTCGAGCAGGTCATCGTGGCCGGGAGCGGCCGCGCCGCGCGAGGCGATCTCCTCCGCGCCGCCCGCGGGCAGGGCGCCGACCAGGCCCTGCGGGCTGCCGACCATGCCGAGCTGCGCGTACTGCTCGAGCTTGGCCCGGCTGTCCGCGATGTCGAGGTTGCGCATCGTCAGCTGGCCGATCCGGTCGGCCGGGGCGAACGCCGGCGTCTCGGTGCGCTCCATCGAGAGCTTGTCGGGGTGGTAGCTGAACGCCGGGCCGGTCGTGTTGAGCACCGAGTAGTCGTCGCCGCGGCGCAGGCGCAGGGTGACCTCACCGGTGACGGCGTTGCCGACCCAGCGCTGCAGCGCCTCGCGCAGCATGAGCGCCTGCGGGTCGAGCCAGCGGCCCTCGTACATCAGCCGGCCCAGCTTGCGGCCGTCGTTGTGATAGCTGGTCACCGTGTCCTCGTTGTGGATGGCGTTGACCAGCCGCTCGTATGCGATGTAGAGCAGCGCCATGCCGGGCGCCTCGTAGATGCCGCGGCTCTTGGCCTCGATGATCCGGTTCTCGATCTGGTCGGACATGCCCAGGCCGTGGCGCCCGCCGATCGCGTTGGCCTCGAGCACCAGGTCGACCGGCGACCCGAACTCCTTGCCGTTGATCGTCACCGGGCGGCCCTCGGCGAAACCGACAGTCACGTCCTCGGCCGCGATGGCCACCTCGGGGTCCCAGAAGCGCACGCCCATGATGGGGTCGACGAGCTCGATGCCGTTGTCGAGGTGCTCCAGCGACTTGGCTTCGTGGGTGGCGCCCCAGATGTTGGCGTCGGTCGAATACGCCTTCTCGGTGGAGTCACGGTAGGGCAGGTCGCGGGCGGCCAGCCACTCGCTCATCTCCTTGCGCCCGCCGAGCTCGGTCACGAAGTCCTTGTCGAGCCACGGCTTGTAGATCCGCAGCGACGGGTTGGCCAGCAGCCCGTACCGGTAGAAACGCTCGATGTCGTTGCCCTTGAACGTCGAGCCGTCGCCCCAGATCTGGACCTGGTCCTCCAGCATGGCCCGCACGAGCAGCGTGCCGGTGACGGCCCGGCCCAGGGGGGTGGTGTTGAAATATGTCCGGCCGCCGGAGCGGATGTGGAAGGCGCCGCAGGCCAGGGCGGCCAGGCCCTCCTCGACGAGCGCGGACCGGCAGTCGACGAGGCGGCCGAGCTCGGCGCCGTAGGCGATGGCCCGCTCGGGCACGGAGGTCACGTCGGGCTCGTCGTACTGGCCGATCTCGGCGGTGTAGGCGCAGGGCACGGCGCCCTTTTCGCGCATCCACGCCACCGCTACCGACGTGTCGAGGCCACCGGAGAACGCGATGCCGACACGTTCGCCGACCGGGAGAGAAGAGAGCACCTTGGTCACGGAAGAGATTATGCACCATCCCGCATTTTCATGCGAGCGGCCACCCCGAACGAACGACGGCCCGGTCGCCAGGACCGGGCCGTCGCCGTCGGGCTGGTTCAGCCGATGGTGAAGGGCACCGTCGTCACCGGCGAGCGCGAACCGTCGGTGAACTCACGCTGCACCGACAGGGTGTGCTCGCCCGCCCGTTCCGGTGTGTAGGAGGCCGGCGTCTCCCACGACCACGGGTCGAGCTCGACCTCCTGCACGGCCTCGTCGTCGACGTGCCACAAGTACTTCGTCGTCACCTCGTTGAGGTCCCACGCCGAGAAGCCGAACTGGCCGGGGACGCCGACCTCTCCCCCGCCGCCGGCCCACGGGTTGCTGACGTCGACCCCCGGGTTGCGTACGGCCACCGAGAACGTGCTGGAGTCCGACGCCGTGCCGTCCGCGGTGAGCGTGACGGCCTCGACCGAGACGTAGCTCGCACCGGCCGGGACGTCGTACGTCACGGGCTCACCGACCGGCACCGTCTGCTGCGGGCCGCCGTCGACCGCGTAGCGGACCGTGGTCGCGCCCTCCTGCGCGGCGGTGAAGGTGAACGACACCGGCCGTTGCATCACCGCTTCGGGACCGAACGGACCGCGCGAGACGATCCGCGGTGCCGAGTCAAGATGGACGACTTCCTCCACCGGCGGCGTGAGCGAGCCGCCGGCCAGCTTCGCCCACACCTTCAGCACGCTGTCCCCGGCGCGCGTCGCCACCACGTCGAACTCCACGTACGAGCCGTCGATCGTGCGCTGCGGACCGCCGTCGAAGCTGTAGACGATCGCGGTCACGTCCGGCCGGTTGGACCAGGCCGTCACCGGGATCGGGTCGCCGACATGAGCGCCGTACGCACGAACGCTCACCGACGGCAGCAATGCGTGCACCGAGAACTGGCGGTTACTGGAGAGCGAACGGTTCCCCGCCGCGTCCACCGAGAAGACGTACAGGTCGAAATAACCGCCGCTCGTGGGGGTCCAGGTCAGCACGGCCGTGCCCTGAGCGTCGGCGTCGATGCTCGTCCACACGCCGCCGCCGAAGCTGTACGAATACGATTTCACGCCGGTCGTGCGCGGGGTGAAGGTGAACGTTCCGGCCTTGCCCTCGATCGGGTCCTTGTTCCAGTCGAAGTCGTCCGAGGCGATCAGCGGCGCGTCGCTGACCGACACCTGGGTGCTCTCGGCGCCGAGCAACTTCGTTCCCGCGTACGCCCGGGTCACCACGGTCTTCGTGCCGGTGCTCGCGAAGACCAGGTCGTCGGTGGCCTTGCCGTCGACGGCGGGCAGCCGCTTCTCGGTGCCACCGTCCACGGCGTACCCGAAAGCGGTGGTCTCGGCCAGCCGTGACGTGAGCGTGATGTGGCTGGTCAGTCCCACGCCGGCCACCTCGAAGGAGGCGATCGGCGCGGAATCGCGCACCTGGTAACGGTAGGTGGCCCACGGCCCACGGTTGCCGGCCCGGTCGACCGCGGCGACCTGCAGGCCGCCGGGACCGGATCGGCTGGGCGTGATGGTGAGCTTGCCCCGGCCACCGGGCCGGCCCGCCTTGACCCGCTGCAGGAGGCCGCCGTTCAGCCCGGACCAGTCGAAAGCGACCACGTCGGCGTCGCCGGCTGCGTCGAACACGAAGGTGCCGGCCACCCCGGGACCTCCGGTGCCCGGGAAGTCCGGGCTGGGGTACTGCTTCGACGAGACGATCGGCGTCGCCGCCGGAGCGGTCTGGTCGACGGTGAAGTAGCAGGTCTTGCCCCACGCACCGGCGTCGTCGTTGTCCTCACCGCGCGCTGTCCAGGCCACGACCGTGCCGTCGGCCAGACCGCTGAGGTTCAGGGCCGCCGACGAGGACTCGCGGCGCTGGTCGGGGTGATCGACGGGCCAGGAGGCGTACCGGACGCGGGGGTGGTCGCCGGGGTCGGCGTCGGTGACGGTGGCCTGCGCCTGAATCAGCGAGCCGGCCGTCGGATGCTTGGCGAGCGTGCCGCAGCCCGCGTCCGGATACTTCAGCTTGAGCCCGCTCACCTTGGGTGCGTGATTGGCCGCGTAGCTCATCCGGGCCGGGACCATCGTCCGGCCGACGGTGGTGTCGGCCTCGCTGCCGGCCTTGATGCGCACCCCGATCGTCAGGGTCTTGTCGCCGCGGGCGAACGCCGCCTGCACGGCCGGGATCATGTCGACCTCGAGGTGGGCCCCCGGGCAGAACACGCCGCTGCCGTACGTGCGCTCGGCCAGCAGTTCCAGCTCCTTGGGCGGGTTCTGCCAGGTCGTGGTGGCGGTGACCGGATTGGTGCGCCACACCTCGATGGGTGCCGGCTTGGAGCAGTCGTTCACCGTGCGCTCGTTGGTGTAGAGGCTGACCCGGTGCAGCACCTGGTCCTGGAGCAGGGTCAGGTCGAAGGTGAAGTAGCCCCGGCCGGTGTGCTCGTCGCGGCTGCCGATCAGGAAGTCGCCGGACGGGTCCGGGTTGGGCGTGGCCGGCTGCGCCCTGTCGATGTAGGACCAGGCCTTGAGCGGCAGGCTCCCGTACGTCTGAGCCTGTGCGGGGCCGGCCGGAAGCCCGACCAGGACGGTGGCGGTGACGAGCGCGGCGGCCGTCGCGGACAGCAGCGCTCGCAGGGTGCGATTCATATGTTCTCCCCGTTGCCCTCACGGCGCCATACGCGCGGGGCGACGGAGCCTAACATCGACGGATTTCGCTCGGGTAGCGGGTTTTCGGTCATTGCGGCGGCGGGAATCCTCCCCGGCCCGCGCGAGGTGAAGCTGAAGTCGGTGGAGGTCCGGCCGGTCAGACGGTGCGGGGACGAGAGGGTGCCGTCGGCGATCCGGCGCTGGATCTCGGAGCGCGAAACCTCCAGACCGGCCGCGAGCAGCGTCGTCACCCTGAGCGGGATCGGCTGGGCGAAACGCACCCGTGTGTGCACGACCGCCGGCGGGCCGGCGTGGTCCCCGCTCTTGTGAACGGTCCATGCCCCGGTCCAGTCCAGCGTCACGTTGTTGCGGCGCTGCAGACCCGGGTCGATCAGCAGTTCGGCCGCCAGGTCGACGTCGTTGTCGTGGAAACGGCCGAGGGTGGGCGGGTCGATCGTACGGACGTTGGCTCTCTCCAGGACGGTCAGCTTGATGGTCTCCCCGCAGCCGGCGCACAGAGCGAGCAGCCAGACGTCGAGGAGCTTGTGGTTGGCGTTGATGCGGAACTTGCCGTGTGGCTGGTAGCGCGCCGACGGGCAGCGCAGGCAACGACGACGGATGAGCGGAAGGTTGGTCGGGCACACGAGCCATTGCATGGTGCGGTCGATCACCGGTGGACATACCGATCTGCTGCGACATTCCGGGCGGAGACCACGCTCCGCGGGAGATGTCCGCGCACGACGGAGAAGCGAGGGGCGGCCGGATGTCACCACGGCACGCCGCACTCGCTCGATCAGTGCGGGACGTCAGTGCGCACGAAACGGGCACGCTGCATCGGAGCGGCGGTCTCGGCGCGGTGAATGTCTCAGCTGGTGTACAACGGTCCGTCCTCGATAGGTGATCGGAACGACCGCAAGCTAACAGCGCGCCGCCGGCCGGAGCCAGCGATTATTGACGCATGAAGGCCATCATCTACACCGACAACGGCGGCCCCGAAGTGCTCCGGCTGGCCGACCGTGACACGCCCGAGCCGGGCCCGGGCGAGGTCCGCGTCCGGGTCGCCGTCTCGGGCGTCAACCCGACCGACTGGAAGACCCGCGCGGGCGCCACCAACCCCAAACAGTTCCCCGTGGTCACGCCGCATCTCGACGGCGCCGGCGTGATCGACGCGACCGGTCCGGGCGTCGACCCGGGCCGGGCCGGTCAGCGCGTGTGGGTGTTCATGGCCGCCGCGGGCCGCCCGACCGGCACCGCCGCCGAGTACACCGTCGTGCCCGCGAACCGGGCCATTCCGTTGCCGGACAATGCGGACTTCGACCTCGGCGCCACGCTGGGCGTGCCCGCGCTCACGGCCCACCGCGCGCTGACCGTGGCCGAGGACGGCCCCTCGCGGCTGGCCCCGGGCGCCCTCGACGGCAAGGTCGTCCTGGCCGCGGGCGGCGCCGGGGCGGTCGGGCATGCGGCGATCCAGCTCGCCCGCTGGGCCGGCGCCACCGTGATCAGCACGATCAGCGGACCGGAGAAGGCTCGCCTGGCCACCGCCGCGGGCGCCCACCACGTGGTCAACTATCGCGAGGGCGACCCGGTGGCCGCGATCCGGGCGATCGCGCCGGACGGTGTCGACATCGTCGCCGAGGTCGCGCTGGGCGCGAACCTGGCGCTCGACCTGGCCGTCCTGCGCAACCGGGGCACCATCGCCACGTACGCCAACGACGGCGGCAAGACCGTCGAGCTCGACGTCCGGCAGAACATGACGATCAACACCCGCTACCAGTTCCTCGTGCTGTACACGGTCGGCGAGCAGGCTCTGACCGCGGGCGCCGAGGACGTGTCGGCAGCGGTGGCGGACGGCGCGCTGCCAGTGGGCGAAGAACACGGCCTGCCGCTGATCCGCTTCCCGCTCGGCGACACCGCCGGCGCGCACGTGGCGGTCGAGAACGGCGCGGTCGGCAAGGTGCTCGTCAGCGTGAGCGAAGACGCGCGATAGCGTCGCCGGCCGCGGCCCGCGTCATCGGCAGCAGCGGGGTGGAGGACATCAGTCGCAGGTCCTCCCCCACGCTGGTCGTGCCGTCGAGGAACCGCAGCACGAGCGAGGCCGGGTTGCGCTCGAAGAGCCGATCGAAGAACGCCACCCCGTCCACCAGCCCGCGATCGAGCGCGCGCAGCTGCACAGCGTCCATCCACAGGTGCCGGCCCGGATAGGGCGGATCGGGCACCGGCGGGCGACCGGCGGCGACCGCGCGGGCGACCTGGACCGCCTGCCGGGACATCGCCGAGAACGTGAAGCCGGTCGACGGGCGGGTGGCGCCGCCCGCCGTGCCGAGCCGGACGACGCGCGGGGACGGCCGCGACTCGAACGGGCCGTCGGTCATCGGGATGACGCCGTCCTCGACCTCACGGACGCGCAACTCGGACACGTTAAGCCTGAGCAGGTCGGCATAAGCGCGCAAGGCACGGTCATATTCGGGCGACGTGAGGCGCGCCGGCGAGAACTCGGTGTATTCGACGAGCGCGAACCGATCGCTCACGGGCAGCACGTAACCGAACGACACACCGCGCGCGGGTTGCGGCGTACGGAAGTCCATGAGCACTGCGCGGTCAGGGTCGAACACCGGCCGGTCGGCCTCCAGCCACCAGCCGCGGAAGTGCTGCAGCCAGTTCGTGCGCCCGGCCCGGCGCGGGGGCCGGGGCCGCGAGTCAAGGGCCCAAGCCGCCCGTACGAGGGGGGTCCCGTCCGGATCCGACACGACGACCCGCTCCCCGTCGTCGAGCACGGTGCCCGCCGCCGCGGTGATCCGTACGGCGTCGGTCTTGGCGGCCAGCTCGTACAGCGGCGCCGAGCGCAGCATCGCGTACCGCAGCGGGCGCAGCGACAGCACGCGCCGCCCGGCCGGGGTCACCACGTCGACGTCGTCCCAGCTCGCGCTGAGCAGCGGGTCGAGCGCGGAGCCGGGCGAACCCCAGAACGCCCACGTGCGGTCCTGACCGCGCTTGAGCACCGGGTCGACCACCGCCACCCGTACGCCGGGCAGGTGCTCGCGCCCCAGCTCGGCCAGCACGAGCGAGGCCGCGCCACCCCCGCCCACGAGCACGATGTCGGCCTCGACGGGTGAACTCACCACCCCAGCCTGCCACGGAGCACCGACGTCGCGGCCGCGGGCCCGGTCAAGCGACCGGCTGCGGCCGCCGTTCGTTGCGCACGACGACGACCGGGCACGGCGCATTGCTGACGACCTCACGCCCGACCGACGACGGACCCTGCCGCCCGTGCCCGACGACGAGCATCTCGGCGAACCGCGCACCTTCGAGCAACCGGGGCAGCAGGGGCCCGATCAGCGTGTCGGTCCAGATGTCGGTCTCCGGCGCCAGCAGCCGCGCCCGCGCGTAGGCGTCATCGGCCACGGCGGCGGCCAGAACGCGGGCCACCTCGGCATACCGGGTCCCGTACCAGTCCCACTCGTATGCGTGCACGATCCGCAGCGCGCAACCGCTCCGCTGTGCCTGCCGGGCCGCCCACTCGACGGCCGCGCTGCCGCACGGCATCCCATCGGTGGCCGCGACGATGACCCGCTTGCTCATGCCCCCGATCTAAACGGGCGCCGTCAACTCTCGTGATCGAGGAAATCCTCGCCGAGCAAAGCACGCAACCTGGTCAACGCGCGGGTGTTGCGCATCTTGACCACCGACGCGGAAACACCCAGGATCGTCGCCACCGTGTCGACGCTGTGGTCCTCGGCGTGCCGCAGCACCAGCACGGCCCGGTCCTCCACGCTCAGCCGGGCCAGCGCCTCCACCAGCGTCAGGCGCAGCTCGGGAGTGCCCGGGGCGTCCGGCCGGTCGGGCATCTCGGCCAGCACGAGCTCGGAGCCCTTGAGGCGTTTGTGCTGGTCGAAGACGAGGTTCATGAGCACCCGGCGGCTGTACGCGTCGAGGTTGGTGCCGCTGCTGAGCCGCTCCCAGGAGGCGTACATCTTGGTGAAGGTCTGCTGGGTCAGGTCCTGCGCGAGATGCCAGTCCCGGCACATCAGGTACGCGCTGCGGCGCAGCCGGGTGGCGGCGGACTCGACGAAAGCCGTGAACTCCTGGTCGCGGGCGGCCTTGCCGCGGCGGCGGGTCAGGATCCAGCCGGCCGACCGGGGCGGCACCACCGTGTCCGTCACTTGACCCCACCGACCGGGGCACTCTCCGGGCAGGTCCGCCCGACGATGTCCTGCACGCCGGCCATGGCCGCGTACTGCTGCTCGAAAGCGGTGGAAGGCGCGGGGTCGGCCAGCCGCACCCGGAACGACTCGGGCAGCGACTCCGGGCCGACGGAGGCGACGAAGTCGGGGCTGTCCTTCCAGAGCTGTTTGAAGCGCTCGTACGCGGTCTGCCTGCTCTCGAAGTAGAACGACTCGACGCGCGCGTCGCCGTCGAGGGCCGACCGGATCGCCGCCCGTTGCTGCTCGGTGGCCTCGTGGGTGAGGAACATGGCCACGTCTGTCGCGCCGCTCTGCACCGCGCCGACCGAGCAGCCCGGGGCGGCCAGCGGCATCATCGCCGCGGGAATCGTCAGGGGCGGTGGCGGCGCCTCCGATCTCAGGTTCACTCCCACCCCGACACCCACCGCCAGCACCACGCCGGCGGCCACCCCGGCCGCGGTCAGCCGGTGGCGGCGCCGTCGCACCCGGCCCCCCTCGGCGATGGCGGCACTGGCCATCACGCCCGCGTCGGCGCCGGGGTCGGCACTGACCGCTTGATCGAACTGCTCCCGCAAGTGCGCATTCACTGGTGGTTTCCTCGCTGTCTGCTCGTTCCTCTGCTCACTTGGACCGGGTGGAGCCCGGATTCGGTCACACCCTGGTCGCACGGCGGGCTCGGATCGCCGCTTCACGGCCGGCTCGGATCATCGCTTTACAGCCGGCTCCGATCGCCGCATCACAGCCGGCTCCGATCGCCGCTTCACGGCCGGTCTGGCTACCGCTTCACGGCCGGCCCGGATCGCCGCGCAGGTAGCGAGTGACCATGTTGACGAGCTCGGTCTCGAACGTGGCCACGGCGACCGACCGCGGATCGGCCATGACCTTGTGCGTGTTCATCTCGACCGTGAACAGGATCAGCTCGGCCGCGGTGTCGAGCTCGGTCACCCGTACGTCCGGATGCCGGGCCAGCACCTCGCGGACCTGACCGATGCGCAGCCGGCCGTGCCGGTCGATCGCGTCCAGCAGTTCCTGCGAGAACGACGCCTCCTCGATCATGATGCGCAGCAGCCGGGGGTCGTCGCTGTGGTTGTCGATCGCGTCGCGCACCAGCGCCCGTACGGTGTCCTGCAGGCTGCCCTCGCTCAGGTCCAGATCAGCCGCCTCGGTCCAGGTGCCGCGGTCGATGTGCCGCACCAGCAGCGCGGCCAGGATGGCGTCCTTGTTCGGGAAGTACTGATAGAGCGAGCCGATGGAGACGCGAGCGTGCTCGGCGATGTGATTCGTGGTGCCGGCCGCGTACCCGTGCTCGGTGAAAATGTGAGCAGCCGCGTTCAGGATGCGCTCGCGGGTGAGCTCGGCCCGCACCTGGCGAGGCTTGCGACGTGGCTGAAGACGGCGGTCGGCCGACGGCATCCGAGAGTCCTTCCCGAGCACGAAAAGCGAGTAGCCAAAGAGTTGAGCAATTACTCAGAATAGTGCTGTGAGCTGCAAAGACAAGAGCCGATCATGATCCCCAAGGGGCAACGGCCGGCCTCCCGCACCATGATCACGCTCGAGGTGCGCCGTCGTGAGTTCCTGACGCCGGGCTTCGCGAGCGTCACCCTCGGCGGCCCCGCCGTCCGCGATCTGCACGTCGCCGGCAACGACCAGGCGGTCCGGCTGTTCTTCCCGCGCGAGGGCCAGGCCGGGCTGCGCATGCCGACGATCTCGAACGAGGCCTGGATGGCCCAGGTCCTGCTGCTGCCCAAGTCGGTGCGCCCGTGGGTGCGCAACCTGACCGTCCGGCGGGTCCGCCCGGCCCACGACGAGATCGACATCGAGTTCGCCGTGCACGGGGACTCACCGATGTCGTCCTGGGTGCGCCGGGCCGAGCCCGGCAGTCACGCCGGAATCTTCGACATCGGCACCATGTACCGGCGCCCCGACGACGTCCACAGCCAGCTGCTCGTCGGCGACGAGACCGCCCTGCCCGCGATCCTGGCCATCCTCGACGGCACGCCGCCCGGCGTGACGACTTCGGCGTACGTGGAAGTGGCCACCACGGCCGACATCCGCCCCGACCCGCGCATCCGCTGGTTCGCCCGCACCGGCCAACGCCCCGACAACCTGCTGCTGAACGCGCTGCGGAACGCCGAGCTCCCAGCCGGCCGTTTCTACACATGGACCGCCGGCGAGTCCCGGCTGGCCGCATCCGTACGCCGCCACTTGGTCAAAGACCGCACCGTACCCAAGCGCGACATCTCGTTCTTCGGCTACTGGCGCCTGGGCCGCTCGTCACCGGGCTGACCCTTCCGTCCCTCCATCGACGCATGGGCTCGTCCACAGATGATTTCGCCACACACTCGTTCACCGCAGCACCGACCCGCGCCCGCGCGCACCTTCGTGCGGCGCGGCACCGTCCGGCGGCCGGGGCGCCAGAGGACGGCAGACGCCCGGGTGGTGCTCGGTGGCTTCAGAGCACGGCGGCGAGGCTTGCGGCCCAGAGGCGGACTGCGCGTGACCAGGAAGTTGAGCGCGGCGTGGCGCGGAAGCGCGAGCGTGATGCGAAGTAGCCGCCCGGCACCAGCGCTTCGGGGTCGGTGGCGAGCCAGACGAGGGTGTCCGCGCCCTGTTCGGGGGTGAGGAACAGGCCACGGGCGAGGCGGAAGGACGGGCTCGACTTGCCGAAGCCGCTGCGTACCAGGCCCGGGAAGTAGCACGTGGGCACGATGTGCTCGGCCGTCCAGCGGCGGGCCGCCTCGACGGTGAAGAGGATGTTGGCCTGCTTGCTCGCGCCGTAGGCCAGCCAGCGCAGGTGCTGGGGGCGGCCGGGCACGTCGACGTCGAGGGTCCCCCACGCCTCGGCGGCGGACGACGTCGTGATGATCCGGGCCGGCTCGGACGGCGTCGCGGCGGCTCGCAGGCGGTCGAGCAGCAGATGGGTCAGCAGGAAGCCGGCGAGGTGGTTGATCTGCAGGGCCGGGTCGTTGCCGTCGGCCGTCAGCGGGCGGACGGCGGGCAGTAGGCCGGCGTTGTTCGCGAGCACATGAATGTGCTCGTGTTCGGCGGCGATCCGCGTGCCGGCCGCGCGCACGTCGTCGAGCACGGCGAAGTCGGCGCGGTAGGCGGCGGGGGTGCGGCCGCCCGCCTCCCGGACGGCGTCGACGGCATCGGCCAGCCGCCCGGGGTCACGGCCGAGCAGGACGACGTGGTCGCCGTGGCGGGCCAGCGCCACGGCCGCGGCCCGGCCGATGCCTGAGCTCGCGCCGGTCACAACCACCGTGCGGGGCATGGTTCGACCTTATCGATCATGATGGGAGGGGTGAGCAGGTTTGCGGCGGTCAGTGGTGCGGCAGTGGTGACGGCGGGGGCCGTGGTCATGCTGGTGGCCCTGGTCGCGCCCGCGGGGAGCTGGTGGGACGGGTACGTCAGCGAGGCGGGGACGGCGGGTCAGCCGTACGCGGTCCCGTACCGGCTGGGCCTGGTGCTGCTCGGATGTGGGGTCGCGCTGATCGGGCAGGCGTTGCGCGCGCTCAAGCTGGCCTCGGCTGCGCTGTTCGTGGCGGCCGGGCTGGCGGCGGTGTCGGGGCTGGTGGCGTGCACCGATCGCTGCCCGTTGCCGCCGTACGAGCCGACCACGGTGGCCGATGTCGTGCACGCGGCGGCCAGCGTGCTCGGCTTGGTGGTGCTGGCCGGGGCGATGGCGCTGGTGTGGTGGTCGGACCTGCGTACGGCGGTGACCCGCCTGGCCGGGGTGTGCGTGGCTGTCATGGTTCCGCTGGGCGCTGTGCTCGGGTTGCTCATGGTGTTCGTGGGGCGCAGCGATCTCGGCGCACTGGTCGAGCGCGCGGTGTTGTTCGTCGCTGTCTGCTGGCTGGTCGGGACGGGGCTGCTGCTCGGGGTCAGGCCGGCTGCATACGTTCACTGAGTGCGCGCAGTTCGGCCCCGCCGTTGTTCGTTCGTGAGCGTTCGAGCAAGGTGTGCACGGCCGTGAGCACGTCGGCCGATCGGTGCACGTGCTGGGGGGCGATCCGCTCGGCGGTCAGGAGCAGCCGCACGGCGTCACGGTCACGATCGCGCAGTTTCGTGAGGGCTCGCGCGGTGTCGGCGTACAGGAAGACCTGCCGGAGACCGACGGGGATCGCCCCGGGACTGACCTGGCGCGCGATCTCCGTGGCCAGGCCGGGATCGCCGCCCTCGACCTCGATGCTGATCCGCCAGATGTCGACGTTCGTGGGCCCGAAGAACAGGCCCAGCACGTCGGTCTCCCCGGTGCGTCGGGCCAGCCCTGCCGCCTCCGCCGACCAGGCCCGGCTGTCGTCCAGCCGGGACGTGCACTGGCTGGCCAGCGCGCACATCAGCTGCAACGACCCGAGCACTTCGGCGCCACCGGGCCGGGCGACGTGCCGGCGCAAGTCGTCGGCGGCCCGCTCGGCCAGGGTCAAGGCCCGCTGATAGGAGCCGGCCGACACCGCCGAGCTGGCCCGCCCGAAGGCCGCGTAACCCAGCAGCACGGGATCGCCGGCACCTTCGGCGGCCTCGCGGGCACGCTCGGCGGCCAGCCAGGCATCGGCGGGCAGGCCCAGACTGCGCAGCACCGAGGACGCCGTGCACGCCGCGGCGCACAACAACCGCAATGCCCGCAGCGGCTCCGGGCCGGCCGTCTCGGCGTGCAGATCGCGCAGCAGGGCGGGCAGCAGCCGGACCACCGCCGCGTAGTCGCAGGCGTGCAGCAGCGACTCGGCCAGGTCACCGGTGCGGGCCAGTTCGTCCAGCGCCGGCGCGACCCGGTAGGCGGACTCGCTCAGATCGATGTCGATCAGGGCCTGCCGGACCGCGCCCGCACCCGCCAGCGCGGCCAGGACCTGCAGGTCGGCCGCGGGCACGGGCGCCTCGGCGAGCTCGGCCGGCGAGCATTCCAGGGCCTTGGCCATCGCGGCCAGCGTGAACCGGTTGCCGGCCGCCTGCAGCCCCCGTTCGATCCGGCTCCAGGTGGCGTGGGAGACGCCGGCCCGGCTGGCCGCGAACCGCACGCTCCAGCCGCGGGTCAGGCGGCGCGACCGGATCCGGTCGCCGATCCCGGCATCACCGGTGGCGCGTGGTGTCATGGCACCGACGGTAGCCCGGCCTGTTCCACTGGTGGTACATGCCTGTACCGGCTGGTCACGAACTGGTTCTTGCCGGACGTCTTGGCCTCGTACATGGCCTCGTCGGCGGTGTGCACGAGCTGGTCCGGGCCGGCCCGGTCGCCGTCGTTCTCCTGGATCGCCACCCCGACGCTGCAGCTGATCGTGACCGGCTGGCCGTCGATGTCGAACGGCGTCCGCAGGCTGTGCACGATCCGGCCGGCGATCACCTCGGCGTCGTCCGCGCCGGTCAGGCCTTCGGCCAGGATCGCGAACTCGTCGCCGCCGAGCCGCGCCACGATGTCGCTGGACCGGGCGCACTGTTCCAGCCGCCGGGCCGCCTCGACCAGCAGCAGGTCGCCGGCGCCGTGGCCGAGACCGTCGTTGACCGCCTTGAAGCCGTCGAGGTCGATGAAGAAAACCGCCAAGGCTTCCCCCGTACGGGCTTGGGCCCGCAAGCCGTGCGCGAGGCGCTCGTTGAACAGGGCACGGTTGGCCAGCTCGGTCAGTGTGTCGTGCAGGGCCAGGTGGCGCAGCTGGTCCTCGCTCTCGCGCAGCCGGGCCTCGACGTCCTTGCGGCGCTCGATGTCACGGCGCATGACCGCGGTGGCGTGCTCGACCTTCTTCAGGGCGCGCCGCCGCGAGTCGGCCAGACCGCCGGCCAGGAACGTGACGAACAGCCCGATGGCCAGCGTCGCGCCGGGCAGGCGGCGGTCGGTGTCGCTGAGCAGACGGTCGGTCGGCTGCACGTCGATCTGCCACTGCCGTTCGCCGACGGTCGTCGTGCGGATGCGGCGCAGGGCGGGATCGCGCAGGGAGGCGGCGGGCGCGGTGGTCGAGGCGACCGCGGTGGCGGAGCGGCCCGCCACGTCGCTCAGCGTCACCTTGACCAGTTCACCGGCGTAGGCGTGCAGGGTCTCGTCGACGAAGTCTCTGCCCCGCATCGACAGGACCACCCAGCCCGCGAACGCAGCCGGTCCGGACGCGCCGGCGGCCCGGGTGACCGGGGCCGCCAGCAGGAACGACCGCTGCTGCTCGGCCGCGGGAAGTTTGCGGTCCTTGAGCAGCACGTACGGGTGGCTCGCGGTGATCTCGCCGGTGGCCCGCGCGGACCGCAGCGCCCCGGACGGCTCGTCGGCGGCGCTGAGGTCGCGCCCGACGTCCGGGGTGACGGTGTCCAGGGCCCGGCTGAAGACCAGGTAGTAGTGCTGGTCGGCGTGGCCGGCCGTACGCAGATGCAGGTTCCGGGCGCCGCGTTCGCGCCAGTACGACTCGACGGTCGCCGCCTGGCTCGCCTGCGCCGCCACGACGAAACTGACCGCGCTCGCGCCGGGCAGGCGCTCGCGGTTGAGCCGGGAGGTCATCACCTCGAAGTCCGCGGAGGTGAAGGTGTTCTGCGCGGCCGCCGCGGCGCTGAGGTCGGACAGGGTCTCGGTGTAGCGGGCGGCCTCGTTGGCCACCGCGCGCTGGATGGCGTCGGCGTTGTGATCCATCAGCAGCCCCGCGTGCCGTTGCTGCACGTCCGTCACGCCGATCATCGCCGACCACGAGGCCACCGACCCACCGATCACGACGGCCAGCACCAGCGCATAGCCGATCCAGCGGCGGCGGCCGGGTGCCATCATGCTTGATTCCTCAACGTCTCAGCGGCGGGCGTCCCCTACTTATCGACCGGGCCCGCCCCCTTGTGAGCCTTGATCTGACATCAGGACCGCGCACCTTCGCCGCGTTGCGGGCCTGACCACTCACCGACCCCCTCGTTTCAGCTTGACGGGCTGATGCCTGAGCTGCGGACGCCGGGCCGGCCCGCGATGACTGTCACGACTCAGCGCGTCGCCGAGCATCGGTCACCTCACGCCCGGCGAGCGGGTGCGGCAGGAGGAGGTCGCCCGGCAGCCGGCGAGCCGCCTGCCCGTGCCCGAGGCCCTGCAGATGCCGGCGGCCGGGGGCATGGTCGAGCACGAGACAGCCCGAAACAGTTTGCTCCATGACGGAACCATCGGCGCTCCCGGTGCCTTTGGGACGGGTGAGGAAGGTTCACTCGGCTACGGGGGAACGCGATGACACAGCGCATCAGAGAGCTGCTGGACCACGCGGTGGCCGGGATCGAACCGGGCACGCGCGACCCGGTGGCGGCCGTCCTGGGCCGTCGCCGGGCCGCGCGGCGCCGTAAGGCCGTGGCCGGGGCGGTCGCGGGCGTCCTGGCCGTGGCCGCGCTCGCCGGTGGGCTGGCGGTGAACCGGCAGGACGCCAACCGGCCGTTGCCGCCGGTCGGTGCGGTCCCCGCGGACCCACCGACACCGCAGGTCATCGACGGGGTGATCGTGGCCGGCGCGCTCCGCCTGCCCGTCCCCGACGGCTGGCGGGTCGCCACCCCTGACTCCGGCGGCGCTTGCCGAGGCCTCGAGGACGACGCGGTTCTGATCTATCGGGCCGACGCGGCCGACTGTTCCCGGTCCACGATCAGGGTGGCGGCTCGGCGAGGCAAGAAATACCCTGTCGCCTCGCTGGTGGAGGCGCCCGGCGGCGGCAGCGTCGTAGCCCCGGCGCCGATGCGCATCCTGCGCGGCGGCGAGCCGGCGCTGGTGGGTTCGGGCTTCGACACCGGCAACGGATCGTTGGTGCTGCTGTGGTCGAAGGTGACAGTCGATTTCTTCCTCGACGAACCGGCCGCGCGGGCCGCCGCCGAATCCATCACGACCGAGCCCTTCGGCGCCGGGCGGCTCAACCTGCCCGGCCCGGTCCGTTCCGCGGAGTTCTCCCGGAGCGACTCCTCGGGGAAGTTCACCGCCGCCGGCCACGGCCGGATCGACGACGCGGCGACGATACAGAAGGTGATGACGCTCCTGCGTGAGCAGCGCCAGGTGGTCGACGACGAGGATGCCTGCTCCGCGCCCGCCGAGCGCAGCGCGCTGCTGATCGTCGACGCGTTCGTCTACCTGACCCTCGACGACGACTGTCAGCAGGCGCTCTCCGACCAGGGTGGACGGGTGCGGCTCAGCGACGGCACCGTGCGCGAGCTGAGCCGGCTGTTCGGGATCGAGGCCCGATGAGCGGCAGTGACACGCCACCGGGGTTCGCCGAGTTCGTCTCGTCGCGCTATCCGGCGCTGACCCGGTACGGCACGTTGCTCACCGGTGATCGCGGGCACGGCGAGGACCTGGCGCAGGAGGCCCTGGTGAAGACGTTCCGGGCCTGGCGGCGGCTGCACGAGCAGGGCGACCCGGAGGCGTACACGCGGCGGGTGATGGTGCGGGCGGCGTGGCGGGCCGGGCGCCGGTTGTGGCGCCGGGAGATCCCGGCCGCGGCCCCGCCCGAGCAGGTGTCGCCCGGGGACCCGTACGAGGAACACGCCACCGCGTCGGTGGTGCTGGCGGCATTGCGGTCGTTGCCGGCCGCGCAGCGGGTCGTGCTGGTGCTGCGCTACTGGGCCGGTCTCTCCGAACAGGAGATCGCGGCCGAACTGGGCTGCTCGACCGGGACCGTGAAGTCCCGGGCCAGCCGGGCCATGGCCGCTCTGCGGCAGACGCTCGACCTGCTGGAGGCCAGAAAATAGGGCCGCACCCGTACGGATGCGGCCCCGTCGCGCGTGGGTCAGTGACGCCAGCGGTACCAGGCGCCGTGGAAGTCGCCGCCACGGTAGCCGTTGTACCAGCCGCCGTACCAGTTGTCGTTGTCCCAGCCGTCGTTCCAGTCGTCGACCGTCAGGACCCAGGCACCACGACCCCAGCCGCCACGAACGCGGTCGCAGTCGTAGTCGTCCCAGCGGTCCCGGAGCTCACCGATGCGGCCGACCCGCTCGCAGGCCCGCAGCGACCGGAAGTAGCCGACGACCTCGTCGTCGTCCCAGCGCGCCTGGGTCTGCGACGCCGAGCTGGTGGAGGCGCCCTGCGCGGAGCCCGTGGCGGCCTGGGCCGGGACGGCCGCGACCGCCACCGTGCCCAGCCCGAGGCCGGCGATGGCGAGAAGACGGGTTACGCGATTCATAGTTCTTTCCCCTCTCGACATAACGTGTCTTGCTCAGAGAACCACGCATATCGGACAGCCGGGCGGAGTTCGGCAGGAGTACCCCGTTAGTGTCTTAAACGTCTGACCAAGCCGGGCGGGGGTGACCCACCGGAGCCAGAGGGGCCCGTACCAGCGGCCGGCTGCCGGTCCCGCTTGTCGATCCCCGCCGCTCAGTCCGGGAGGCGCTCGAGAACGGCGGAGACCAGAGTGGCCTCGGTCGTCGCGGCGCCGTAGACGATCTCCAGGGTGGTGCCGTCGGGCAGGGCCAGCGCGACCTGCCGTCCGGCGCGTTCGGTGACCCAGGCGTTGAGGATCTTCACCATGTCCACGACGGCCTGCAGGGCGACCGGCACGTGGGCCAGCACCGTCCCGACGGTGGCGACGCCGGCCGACCGGCTGCCCGGCGGGCCCGGCTCGGTGGCGGCGACGACCCGGCCGCCGTACGCGGAGATCCGGTCCCGCAGATCGCGCTTCACCACCCGGGTGTTGCGCTCGACGGTCTGCGCGGATTCGGACGAGGAGAAGCTGATCTCGATGGCGGGCAGCTCTGAAGATGTCACGCATTCGCCTTGAATAGAACGGATCGAACGACGCGGACGCTATCGGGGAATGCGACCCGGGAACGATCTCCGGAGGGTTTCTGGCCGATCGGGCTAATTAGTCCGGCTGGAACCGGTGCGGGACGCCGGCGCGCAGTTCCACCTCGGTGCGGCGCTCGCCGAACCGCACGGTGACCGCCCGGTCCCGATCGCTGACCAGGCACACCTCGGTGGGCACCCCGGCGGACCAGACCGTGTCGACGGTGACACCGCCGCGGGCCCGCAAGCCGGTGAAGGCGCCGTCGGCCCAAGCGGCGGGCAGGCACGGCAACAGATGGATCTCGTCGCGGTGCGACTGCAGCAGCATCTCGGCGACGCCCGCGGTGAAGCCGGAATTGCCGTCGATCTGGAACGGCGGGTGGGCGCAGAACAGGTTCTCGTAAACTCCGGCGCTGTCGGCGGCGGGGCGCAGGAAACGTCGCACGGCCGCGTGCGCGGCGGCGGCGTCACGCAGCCGCGCCCGCAGGGCGATCCGCCAGGCCAGGGCCCAGCCGGTCGAGTCGAGGCCCCGCGCGTCGAGCGTGCGGCGGGCCGCGGCGGCCAGGTCCGGGGTGTCGTCGGGGTCGACCGAGCAGCCCGGGAAGAGCCCGGCCAGATGCGACGTGTGCCGGTGCCCGGGTTCGGCGTCGGTGACATCGGTGGACCACTCGGCGAGGCGGCCGTCGGCGCCGACCCGCTCGGGCGGGATGCGGGAGGCGGCCGGGTCGGCGGCCAGCAGCGCCCGGATCAGGACGAGGTCGGCGGTCGCGGACACCCCGGCGCCGGCAGGCCTGCCGTCGGGCGCGACGTATGCGTTCTCGGGTGACGTGGACGGCGAGGTGCCGAGCGAGCCGTCGGGCATCTCCCGCAGCCAGGCCCGGCAGAACGCGGCCGCGCCGTCCAGCAGCGGCAGGTAGGCCGGATCACCGGTGTACTCGTGGTGCTCCCACGCGTGCCGGACCAGCCAGGCCGCGGCGAGCGGCCAGAACGACCAGCGGACCTCGTCCTGGCCGACCCCGGCCGGCCGCGCGAAGCACCAGGCGTCGGAGTTGTGGTGCAGGGTCCAGCCCGGCAGCCCGTAGAGGGTGCGCGCGACCTCCGCACCCCGTACGGAGGCCTGGGTCAGCCAGTCGAGCAGCGGCCGGTGACACTCGGCCAGGTTGGTGATGAGGGCCGGCCAGTAGTTCATCTCGAGGTTGATGTTCGTGGTGTAGCAGGCGTTCCAGGGCGGCCGGACCATGTCGTTCCACAGTCCCTGCAGACCGGCGGGCAGCCCGCCCGGACGGGACGCGGCGATGAGCAGGTAGCGGCCGTACTGGAACTGCAGCGCGGCCAGCGCCGGATCGGCCGCCCCGGCCGCGTGCGCGCGCAGGCGAGCGGTGGTGTCGAGGCGGGCGACGGCCTCCGGCGGTCCCAGCCGTACGCCGGCCCGGGAGAACAACCGCCGGTGCTCCCGCTCATGCGCGGCCCGCAGCGTGGCGTAGCCGTCCGTCTGCCGCAGCACCGCGGTCACGTCGTCCAGGCGCGCCTGCAGCCGTTGCGCGATCGGGCCGTGCGGCGGCGTGAACGCGTCGATGTAGTCGGTCACCGCGGCCAGCACGAGGATCAGCTCGTCACCGATGTCGAACTCCTCCGGCCCGGCCCCGGCCGCGCCCAGCACCCGCAGCCCGACCACGGCGGTGACCGAGCCGGGCCCGTACGCGACCGGCTCCGGCTCCGCGGGCACGTCGGAGGGCATCCGCACGGTCAGGACGAGCGTGTCACCGGCCCGTCCGGCCGTGGCCGTCGGGTGCGGGGAGGTCAGCCGGACCCGCAGCCGGGACGGACCCGGCAGGCGGCGCCTGATCACCAGCGCCTGCGGGCCGATCCACGCCTCCTGGCTGACCCGCCCGCCCGGCCCGCTCCACGTGTGCGACGCCACCGCCGAACGCAGGTCGAGATGCCGCTGATAGACGGTCGGCTCCGCCGCGACCGCCTGGGTGATCCACAGGTCGGCCAGCGGCTGGAACGCCTGGCTGTTGCCGCCCTGCAGCCCCCGCAGGGCCTCCTCGGCGGCGCGCACGTCCCCCCGGGCCAGCGCCGCCCGGGCCGCCTCGACCAGCTCCGGGCCGCCGGTGACAGTGCGGCTCCCGTACGCGCTCTGCGGCGTCCCGCTCCAGCAGGTGTTCTCGTTGAGCTGGAAACGGTCCTCCACCACCCCGCCGAAGCACATCGCGCCGAGCCGCCCGTTGCCCAGCGGCAGCGCCTGCGTCCACTCGGTCGCCGGGGTGCGGTAGCGCAGCGTCGTGCTGGCGTCATCCCCCAAGGCGGTCATGACCGTACCCAGCGTGCGAGGTCGGGCAGGTCGGCGGCGACATACCGGACGAGCCCCCGGCCGTAGCGGTGCTCGGTGACCACCGGACGATCGTCGGCGGTCAGCACGACCGTCGCGTCCAGGGGGTCGATCTCGTCCAGCCAGACACCGAGTTCCCCCGGGCGGTGCCGTACGAGCCGGATGCCCGCGAGGTCGTCGAACGCGCCGGGGGTCAGGCGGCAGTGTTCGTCGGCGAGGCCGCTGCCGAATGTCAGGACGAGGGTTCCGCCGCTTTCGGCGTAGGAGCGCAGCGCCTTGTGGCCGGCCGCGGAGACCAGATGCAGCAGGGGCGCCACGACGAGGTGGTAGCCGTCCAGTGCGGCTGCGAGCGGCACGACGTCGACGGGTGGTCCCAGGGCGCGGTGCCAGCGCTGCGCGGTGGCGGTGTAGTCGATGAACGGCGTCGGCAGGTGGGGTGACTGCCACGCCCACATCGACGGCTCGTCGTAGACGAGCGCGCGGGTGGCGTCGACCCGGACCGGCGTACGGGTGGAGACCGACCGCCCGATCGGGGCGAGCTCGGCCAGCTGCGGCACCATCGCCGGGTGCCACTGCTCGGCGCCGCCGCGGCCGGCCCGCCACTGGAAGTACAGGACACCGCCGGCACCACCGTCGAGGTAGACCGAAGCCGCGGCACGCGCCTGTCCCGGCGGCATGACACGAGTGACACCGTCGGTCCCGCGGACGGCGCCCGGGGCGTGCTCCATGAGGATCCACGGTTCGCCACCGGCCCAGCCGCGGGCCAGGTCGGCCACGAACGCCCGCTCCTGCAGGTGGGCGTCCAGTGAGGACGGGTAGTCGTCGACCGCCACCACGTCGACCTCGCGCGCCCACCGCGCATGGTCGACCGGCACCCACCCGCCGAGCACGAAGTTCGTCGTCACCGGCACCCCCGAGGCGCGCAGCACGTCACGCTGGGCGGTGTAGTGGGCGAGCATCGCGTCCGAGACGAAACGGCGGTAGTCCAGCACGTGGGCGGGGTTGCTCAGGTACTGGGTGGCGCGCGGCGGCAGCACCTCGTCGAAGCGGCCGTAACGCTGCGACCAGAAATCCGTGCTCCAGGCGTCGTTCAGGACACCGGTTCCCCCGTACGTCCGGGCCAGCCACCGCCGGAACGCCGCCGCGCAGTGGTCGCAGTAGCAGGTCGTGCCGTATTCGTTGTGCACGTGCCACAGGCGCAGCGCCGGGTGCCGGCCGTAGCGCTCCCCCAGCGCGCCCGCGATCCGCTGCGAAGCCGCCCGGTAGGCGGGGGCGTTGACGCAGTACGTGTCGCGCGAGCCGTGGGTCAGCCGCACCCCGTCCGCGGTCACGGGCATGGCGTCGGGGTGCGCACGAGTGAACCACGGCGGTGGCGAGGCGGTCGGGGTGGCCAGGCACACGCCGATGCCGTTGTCGTGCAACAGGTCCAGCACGTCATCGAGCCAACCGAACTCGTAGGTGCCGGCGGCCGGCTGCAGCCGCGACCAGGAGAACACGCCGACGGTCACGAGGTTGACGCCGGCCGACCGCATCAGGGCGACGTCCTCCCGCCACACCGCCGGCGGCCACTGCTCGGGGTTGTAGTCGCCGCCGAAGAACACCGTCATCCCTTGATCGCCCCGAGCAGCACGCCCTTGGTGAAGTGGCGCTGCACGAACGGGTAGATGAGCAGGATCGGGATCAGCGTCAGCGTCACCACGGCCATCTGGATCGCCAGCGGCGTGATCTCCTGCGTGCCGAAATACTGGCCCGTCGTGTTCTGCCCGCTGCCCGGCATCGCGTTGCCCTGCAACGTGTACGTGTAGATGACCATCTGCAGCGGCCACTTCTGGTTGTCCGGCAGGAACAGCAGCGCGTTGAAGAACGTGTTCCAGTAGCCGACGGCGTAGAAGAGGGCCACCACGGCGGTGACCGCGCGCGAGGTGGGCAGCACGACCGACCACAACGTGCGCCAGTCGCCCGCCCCGTCGATGGCCGCCGCGTCGATCAGCTCCTGCGACGTGGCCGAGAAGAACGCCCGCACGACCAGGATGTTGAAGACGCTCACGGCGGTGGGCAGGATCATCGACCAGTAGCTGTCGTACCCGCCGAGCGCCGAGACGACCAGGAACGTCGGGATCAGGCCGCCGCTGAAGAACATGGTGACGACCAGAACGAGCAGGATCGGGCGGTGCGCGAACGAGCCGTGCCGCGACAGCCCGTAAGCGCACAGGATCGTCACCACCATCGAGATGAGCGTGCCCACGATCGTGATGCCGAGGCTGACCGCCAGCGAGTGCATGACCAGCTGGTTGGTGAAGATCTGCTGGTACGCGGCGAGCGTGAGGCCGTCGGGCACGAGCACCATGCCGCCCGCCTTGTTGACCGCGGTCTGGGTGGACAGGCTGGTCAGCACGACCATCCACAGCGGGATGAGCACGACCGCGACGACCAGCACGAGCACGACGCCCTTGCCCGTCTGCCCGGCCGCGGTCGGCGGCTCCTCCCAGTTGGGGCGGTTGCTGCGGCGGCGGCTGGGGTCCGCCAGGGGGGTCACGACAGTCATCGGCGATACAGTCCGTCCTCGCCCAACAGGTGCGCGATCTTGTTGGCGGCCAGCAGGAAGAGCAGTGACAGGACGCCCTTGAACAGCGACGCGGCGGCGCCCAGGCTGAAGTTCGCGTTGACGACGCCGTAGTAGTAGGCGTACGTGTCGAGCACTTCGGCGGCGTCCCGCCCGACCGCGCCGCGCTGGATGAGCATCTGCTCGAAGCCGACGGTGAGCACGTTGCCCAGGCGCAGCACGAGCATGAGCACGATGACCCCGCGGATGCCGGGCAGCGTGATGTGCCACAGGCGCCGCCAGCGACCGGCCCCGTCGGCGGCGGCCGCCTCGTACAGCTGGGTGTCGATGGCGGCCAGCGCGGCCAGGAACACGATGATGCCCCAGCCGGCCTCCTTCCAGATCACCTGGGAGGTCACGAGCAGCGCGAACGTGTCCGGGTCGGTCATCACGTCCCAGGTCCCGATGCCGTTCTGGCGCAGGAACTGGTTGAGCGCGCCGGCCCCGCCCAGCATCTGCTGGAAGATCGTCACGGCCAGCACCCACGAGAAGAAGTGCGGAAGGTAGACGACGGACTGCACGATCGTACGGACCTTGTTGCTCATGATCGAGTGCAGCAGCAGGGCCAGCGCGATCGGCACCGGGAAGTAGAAGATCAGCTGGACCAGGCTGAGTATGAGCGTGTTGCCCAGCGCGCTCCAGAACAGCGGATCCGAGAACAGCTGCCGGAACGTCTCCAGCCCCGTCCACGGGCTGTGCCAGAAACCGGCGTAGATGCTGTACCGCTGGAACGCCGTCGCCGTGCCGAACATGGGCACGTAGTTGAACACGATCAGCAGCACGATCGCCGGGACGACCATGAGCAGCAGGGAACGGTCGCGGCGGAACCGGCTCTTCTTGACCGGCTGGTCCTCCGGTGCGCGAAGAGCCGGCGGCGCGTCGTGGAGAGCGGTCACTGGCCGGTGCCGTACTTGCTGCGGATGTCCTCGTAGAATGCGCGCAACTGATCGCCGCCCTGCGCCTTCCAGGTCTTCAGCCCTTCCTGGTACGCCGAGACGGGCTTGCGGCCGTACCGGATGTCCTTGACCAGGTCGACCATCGGCTGGTTGATGCTCGCGTACTGGGCCGGCTCGGTGACGTTCATGCCGTAGAAGGCCGGCTTGGCCGCGTACTTGACCATGTCGGCCTCCCACGCGGCGTAGTCCTTGACCACCTGCGTCTGCCCGGCGATGACGGTGGTCGGGCTGATCGGCGTGATCAGGAACTGGTACGTGGTGGCGACCTCCTTGCTGCCCCGCTCGGTCAGCACCGGGTTGCCGTCGACCATCGTGTAGTCGGTGCCCTCGACCCCGAAGTTGACGGTCAGGTACTCCTTCGACCCGTACGGCGCGGCCAGGTAGTTCGCGATGGCCAGGCACTCCTTGATCTGGTCGCCGCTGAGCTTGGCGTTGAGGAAGCTGTACATGCCGGCGCTGGGGTTCATCCAGATCTCCGGCTTGCCGTCGGTCGACAGGAGCTTGAAGGCCTGCCGGTCGTACGAGGGGTTGGCCGCCTTGCCGCTCTTGGCGTCGTCGCCCTTCCACGCGCCGGGGCCGTCGCCCGTGATGGCCACCTTGCCGCTCCAGAAGCGCTGCTTGGCGTCCTCCCGCTTGTCGGCCAGCGCGTCCGGGTGCACGTGGCCGGCCTTGGCCTGCGCCTGGTACCAGTTCAGAGCCTCGAGGATGCCCGGGGTCTCGTACCGGTGAATGATCTTGCCGCCGTCGTCGATGACCCAGCGGTTGGGATCGACCGGGAACTTGTAGATCTGGCCCAGCGAGTCGAAGACGTCGTCGAACGCCCACCGGCCGGCCGCGGCGCTGGTGAGCTGCCGGCCCAGCGCGGCCAGGTCGTCCGGGGTCTTGATGTCGTCGGGGTTGATGCCCTCGGCGGCCAGGATGTCCTTGCGGTGGAACAGCGTGCCCGCGATGGTGGCGCCGCTGTAGTAGACGGGCAGGCCGAACAGCTTGCCGTTCCAGATGCAGCACTGCCAGGCGCTGGTCGGGATGGCGGCCAGGTTCGGGTACGCCTTGATCGCGTCACCGGACAGGTACGGCCCGAGGTCGGCGAACTTGTTGACCGCGTCCGCGAAGCCCAGGTTGCCCATGTTCCAGCTCGGGATCTGCACCCAGTCGGGCAGCTTGTCCCCGGCGAACAGGGTCGGCAGCACCTTGTCGTAGTTGCTGCCGTCGGCCGGCTGCAGCTTCAGGTTCGCGCCGATCGCCTTGTTGACGGCTTCGTAGTACGCGTTGCCGCTGGCCGAGGGGATGGCGCCCCAGAGCGGGGTCATCGTCGTGTACGAGCCACCCTTGCCCGGCACGCCGGAGGTCGTGGCCACGGGGTTGTCGGGATACCGCAGGAACGCCGGGCTGCTGAAGAACCCGTTGGCGCCGGTCACGCTGGGGATGTCGGCCTTGACGAGCTCGCTGGGCACGTACGCGGGAAGCAGTTTCTGCAGTTGATCCTGCGTCGTCGTGCCCGGGCCGCTGGACGTCTTGGCGTCGCCGCAGGCGGACAGCAGACCACCGCTCGCCACCGAGAGGGCACCGAGACCGGCCAGCCCGAGGAAACGCCGTCTATCGAAGTTGTTCACTGTCCTGCTCCATCTGTGGCAATCTTTAGTTGGGACGGTAAACGAACTAATGCCGGGGCCACAAGCCCCCGGTCCGGCTGGTGCCGTAGTCTGCGGGGGTGGGTTGGGGGCGTTGGTGATCACTAGGGACAGCGGTCCGCAGCCGGCCGACTTCGCCGACGTCCGAGCGACGAATCTCGCCGTGGTGCTGCGCCACGTCCGCACGCATGCGCCCTGCTCACGGGCCGACATCGCAGCCACCACCGGCCTCAACAAAGCCACCGTGTCGTCGCTGGTGACCGACCTGATCGACCGGCGCCTCGTGCGCGAGGTCGGGATGACCGAGAACCGGATCGGCCGCCCCGCCATGATGCTGGTCCTCGACGGCTCCCCCTACGCAGCCGTCGGCCTGGAAATCAATACCGACTACCTGACCGCGGTCGCCCTCGACCTGGCCGGCGTCCGCCTGCTCTCCTGGCGGCGCGCCTTCACCGGCGCCCCCGGCCAGCCCGGCCAGGCCATAGCGTCACTGGCCGCCCTGGCCCGCCGCGCCGTGTCGAAAATGGAACGCGAAGGCCGCCAAGTGCTCGGCCTGACCGTCGCCGTGCCCGGCCTGGTCGACGCGGACGGGGTCGTCGAACTGGCCGCGGGCCTGGGCTGGCACCAGGTCGACCTGCGCAAGTCACTGACGGCCGCCCTCGGCGAACCCACGTACCCGCTGATGGTCGAGAACGACGCCAACCTGGCCGTGCTGGCCGAACAACGCCTGTCCTTCACCGCCGACCTGGTCTACCTGACCGGCGGGGCCAGCCTGGGCGCCGGCATCATCTGCGACGGCCGCCCCCTGCGCGGCGCCCGCGGCTTCGCCGGCGAATTCGGCCACCTGCCGCTCGACCCGGCCGGCCCCCTGTGCACCTGCGGGCGGCGGGGCTGCCTGGAGGCGTACGCGGGACTGGGCGCCCTCATCCGGGCCGCCCTGCCCGACGTGGGCATCGAGACCGCGCTGTCGCCCTCCGAGTTCGGCCCGCACGTCGACGAGATCCACCGGCTGGCCAAGGCGGGTGATGGTCAGGTGCTGGCCGCGCTGACCGACGTGGGGCGCCACCTGGGGCATGCGGTGTCGCTGCTGACCAACCTGATCAACCCGGCTTGCGTCGCCCTGGGCGGCTACTTCACGGTGCTGTCACCGTGGCTGATCCCCCCGGCCACGGCCGAACTGGCCAGCCGCTCGGTCGCCGCCAACTGCGGCGGGACGCGGCTGGTCGCCTCCGCCCTGGACTCCAGCGCTGCCGCGGCCGGTGGCGCCACCCGGGTGCTGGACGCCATCGACGCCGGCGTTCTTCCGCCTCCTCAGACGGCGCCTTCTCCGCTCTGACCAACGGCTGCGGCGCCTGGGCTTGTCGTCGCTGTTCGCTGCAGCCCGCGCCTCTCGGTCGTTGCCCGATCTTCCGTCCGCCTCACCCGGCGCCCACCACCTCGGGGCGGGCGAGCCGGCTTGGCGGCTGCAGACCGGTCGTAGTCGGCGGTGAACCCCACAAGTTGCCTACAGCATCCTAGGAACCTAGTCTGACGGCTGACATCGGTGCAGCAGGGGCCTGTCGCCGGCCCGGCAGTGAGGCGCATCGCCGGAGCAGCAGCGCGCGGCGGAGCCGATCGACGGCGACGGGGTCCGGCATCAGCGGAGACGTCGGCGGCCGAACGCCAGCGACCGGCCGAGTCCGGCCGACCCGCCGGTCGGCACCGGACGCCGCGGTCACGCGAAGCGGCCGGCCGGGCGCCGCAGGAGACCGGAGACGGTCAGCACCAGGCGCCGCCGTCGTGGGAGCCGGTCAGGGTCAGGCCGTAGACGTCTTCGGGTTCGGGTTGCTGGCCGGGCAGGCCGTTGAAGTCGCTGGGGAACCAGACCGACAGGTAGACCGTGGTCCCGTCGATCTCCTTGGTCAGGCACGTGGCGGCGGCGCTGACGATCAGGCCGTCGCCGGCGCGCGGGGAGCCGTCGCCCTGCCACTGCCAGCCGTCGGCGGCCGCGGCTTCCCGGTGGAACGTGATGATCTCGTCGCGGCTCAGGGGGCTGCGGTAGTCGCGGCTGGCGTGGGCGAAGCCGTCGTCGTCGTCGCAGCCGGAGCCGGCCCCGATCTCCTCGGCCTGGGCGGGGTGGACGGTGAGGATCGCGGCGTCGTCCAGTGTCACCGAGAAGTTCCTGTCCCGTTGGCTGCACCCGTAGTCGAGCACGCCGCAGCCGGTGAGGCTCCCGGCCCCCAGCAGCAGCAGGGCACCGGCCACCCGTGTCGTGATCACGGCGGCAGCATAGTCAGGACCGGCAAACCAGGGATCGAGGATGATCTCTTGACGGGCCGGGCGCGGCTCGGGTAGACAGTTCGTCAATTCACCGAAACACGGACGACATCTTCGCCGCCCCGTGTCGAAGCGCTTCGAAGGGCCGGTCGGCCGCAACCAGGAGCCGATCTCGTGGGACGCCCGTTGAAGCGCTTCGGCGAATCACCGGATGTGACCCCATGAGCGAGACACCGCTGTTCCGCCGGTACGACGCGCCGCTCGCCGAGCGCGTCGAGGACCTCCTCGCCCGGCTCACGCTGCCCGAAAAGGTGGCCATGCTGCACCAGCACCAGCCCGCGATCGACCGCCTCGGCATCGGCGCCTTCACCACCGGCACGGAAGCCCTGCACGGCCTGGCCTGGCTGGGCGAGGCCACGGTCTTCCCGCAGGCGATCGGCCTCGCCACGAGCTGGGACCTCGACCTCGTGCGCAGGGTCGGCGAAGCCACCGGCACCGAGGTCCGGGCATCCCACCAGAGGGCGGACCGGGGGGCCGGCCTCAACGTCTGGGCCCCGGTGGTCAACCCGCTGCGCGATCCCCGATGGGGCCGCAACGAGGAGGGCTACGCCGAGGACCCGTTCCTCACCGGCCTGATGGGCGACGCCTACGCCCGCGGGCTGGCGGGCGACCACCCCCGGGTCCTGCGCACCGCGCCCACGCTCAAGCACTTCCTCGGCTACAACAACGAGACCGACCGCTGCCTCACATCGAGCAACCTGAGCCCGCGGGTGCTGCGCGAGTACGAGCTCCCGGCCTACCGCCCGGCGATCGAGCGCGGCTCGGCGGTGGCCGTCATGGCGTCGTACAACCTGGTCAACGGCCGTCCCGCGCACGTCTCCCCCTATCTCGAGGACGAGCTGCGCACCTGGACCGGGGACGAGATCTTCGTGGTCTCCGACGCCTACGCCCCGAGCAACCTGGCCGACCCGGCGCAGCAGGCCTGGTTCCCCGATCACGCGGAGAGCCACGCCGCGGCCCTGCGGGCGGGCATCGACAGCTTCACCGACGCCGACCAGCGCAGCGACGTCACTGTCGAGCGGATCACCGAGGCCCTGCGCCGCGAGCTGATCAAGGAGGAGGACGTCGACCGGGCCGTGCGCCGGGCCCTGACGATCCGCGTCCGTCTCGGCGAGTTCGATCCGGCCGAGCACAACCCCTATGCGGCCACCACTGTCGACGAGGAAGACCACCGGAATCTGGCCCGCGAGGCCGCCCGCGAGTCGATCACCCTGCTGAAGTCGGAGTGCTGCCTGCTCCCGCTCGATCCCGCGCGCCACCGGACGGTCGCGGTGGTCGGCTCCCATGCCGATCGTGCGTTCACCGATTGGTACAGCGGTTCCTTCCCGTACGTGGTGACGGCACGCGACGGCCTGGCCCGGGTCATGCCGGAGGTGCTGCACAGCGAGGGCGTGGATCGTGTCGTGCTCACGTTGGGAGCGCTCCATCTGGCCGCCGACGAGCACGGGGTGCGGCTGACGCCGGAGCCGGCCGCGTTCGACCTGTTCGACTGGGGCAACGGCGTCGTCACCCTGCGCTCCACTGTGAACGGCAAGTTCCTGCGGGTCACGAACGACGGGCTGGCCGCCGACTCGGACGGTCCGGGCGACTGGGTGGTGACCGAGATGTGGAAGCTCGAGCGCCGCCCGGACGGGACGGTCGCGCTGCGCAGCCACAGCTCCCCTGGCAACCCGGACCGGGGCGCCGTGACCGCACAGCTGACCCTCGGCCCCCGCGCCGCCCGCTTCACCCTGCGGACGATCGTCGACGGCGCGGCCGACGCGGCCGACCTGGCAGCGACGGCCGACGCGGTGATCGTGGTGATCGGTAACCACCCGCTCGTCAACGGGCGCGAGACCGAGGACCGTGCGGATCTGGAACTGCCACCGGCGCAGGACCGGCTGCTGCGGGAGGTGTACGCGGCCAACCGCAACACCGGCCTCGTGCTGATCTCGAGTTACCCGTACGCGATCGGCTGGGCCGACACGCACCTGCCGGCGGTGCTGTGGATGTCGCACGGCGGGCAGGAGCTCGGCAACGCGCTGGCCGACGTGCTCACCGGGCGCGCCGACCCGGGCGGCCGGCTGACCCAGACGTGGTATCGCAGCGCCTGCGAGCTGCCCGACATCCTCGACTACGACATCATCACCAACGACGCGACCTACCAGTACTACCGCGGCACGCCGCTCTACCCCTTCGGGCACGGCCTCTCGTACGCGTCGTTCGACTACTCCAACCTCGACATCTCGCACACGTCGGCGGCGGTGGGCGACCGGGTCACCGTCACGGCCTGGGTCACCAACGTCGGCAAGCGGGCCGGCCGCGAGGTCGTGCAGCTCTACACGCATCAGCAGGTGTCGCGGGTGAAGCAGCCGCTGCGACGATTGCGGGCGTTCGCGAAGGTCCGGCTCGGACCGGGCGAGTCGCGGCTGGTCAGCTTCGACCTCGACGTGGCCGACCTGGCGTTCTGGGACGTGACGTCGAACCGGTTCGTGGTCGAGACCGCCCGCCACAAGATCCTGCTCGGGCGTTCGGCCAGCGATATCCGGCTCACCGGCACCCTGCCCGTGCGGGGCAGCCGGGTCGGGGCGCAGAAGGCCGCCGACCGCACGATCCGGGCCGGCGACCACGACGAGTACAGCGGGATCACGTTGGTGGCGACAGGCGATCCCGTGCGGGGTGAGGCCGTGCGCGCCACCGAGGACGGCGCGTGGTGCTGTCTGAGCGGGACGGACCTTTCCGGCGTACGGGAGGTGGCGGTGGAGGGGGACGGCCCGGCCGTGACGCTGCGCCTCGACGACCCGTACGCGGGTGGGGAATTCGCCCTGGTGACACCGGGGTCGGCGGCCGCCGTGCCCGAGACCGAGGGCGTGCACGACCTCTACCTCGCCATGGACGCCGGGAGCCGGGTCAGCGCGATCACGTTCCGGTCGTGACGCCCCCGCCGGTCACCATCGCCGACGTCGCCCGGCACGCGGGGGTCTCGGCCAGCACGGTCTCCTACGTGCTCAGCGGCAAGCGGGCCATCTCGGCCGTGACCCGCGAGAAGGTGCTGGCCAGCGTGCGGGTGCTCGGCTTCCACCCGCACGCGGGGGCGCGGGCGCTGGCCGGCAACCGGTCGAACATCATCGCGCTGGCCCTGCCGCTGCGCGCGGGTCAGAACGTTCCCGTCGTCATGCGGTTCGCGGCGGCGGTGGTCGACGCGGCCCGGTCCTGCGACTACGACGTGCTGCTGGTGACCGCGGACGAGGGGGCGGCGGGCCTGCGCCGGGTGGCGGGCAGCGCGCTGGCCGACGGCCTGATCCTGATGGACGTCGAGACCGACGACGAGCGGGTGCCCGCGCTGCGCGACCTGAACCGGCCCAGCGTGCTCATCGGGCTGCCCGCCGACCCGGCCGGGCTGATCTGCGTCGACCTCGACTTCACCCGCGCGGGCGAGATGTGTGTGGAGCATCTGGCCGCGCTCGGGCACCGGCGGGTGGCGTTGCTGGGGGCGCCGCAGGCCGTCTACGACCGTGGGGCCGGGTTCGCCCACCGTACGCGCGAGGGCGTACGGGCGGCCGCGGCGCGGTGCGGGGTCGAGGCGTACGCCGTACCGCTGGAACCGGTCTTCCCCGCCGTCCTGGCCGCGCTGGCGGAACTCAGCGGCGCGACCGCCCTGATCGTGCACAACGAGAGCGCCCTCGACCACGTGCTGACGGCGCTGCGCACGCTGGGCCGCAGCGTGCCCGGGGACGTGTCCGTCCTGGCCATCTGCCCCGACGACGTCGCGCTGGCGGTCACCCCGCACGTCACGAACGTCGAGGTGCCGGCGGCCGCGCTGGGCCGGCTGGCGGTGGAGCGGCTGCTCGCCCGGCCCGGCGACGGCGACGGGCCCGGAGCCACCCTGCTGCCCCCCGCGCTGACCACGCGATTGTCCTGCGATCGCCCCGGTCGCGCCGTCCGCCAGTTCTCCAGTGAGTCCTCGACAGCAGGAGAAAGGGGCGGTGATGCGACCAGAACCGCGGCGCCGGGTTGATAATCGAAACATGATCATGAGGGATGCGCGATGCCGAGCGGCGGGGTAGGCCGCACCGTGGAGCTCACGCCGGACCAGCAGGAGCAGCTGCAGCGGCTGCTGGAGCAGGAATTGCGGGATGCGCTGCGCGTCTCGTCGCAGCGGCACGACCCGGCGGCGGTGGCCGATCTGGTCGCCGAACGCCGCCGGGCCCTCGAACGGTTAGCCGGCCGGTCCGCGCACGATGTCCAGGACCCGCTCGACGAGGACCTCGAGGGCGACGGGGTCGTCGAGCAACGCTGACACCCGCTCCTCGCCGAACGTCGCGGCCCCGGGCGCCCGGCTCATCTCGTCGGCGCCGGACCCGTGCAGGAACAGTTCCCCGAGCACCCTCACCACCGTGGCTGCGGCGTCCTCGCCCCGCCCCAGCCCGGCCCGGATGGCCTCGACGGCCACCGCGGCCAGGTCGCTCACCCGCGCCTCGTCCTGTTCGCCGGGGTCAGCCGCCGGCAGTGGACGCGGGTCGCCCGTCCCCTCGCCGGGACACCCGCCGACCGGGGCGACCTTGTGACCGAGCGGGATCTCGATGTGCTCGTGGTACCACTTCGGCCGTTCCTGCATGGCGACCAGCACCTTCTCCACGTCGGCCCGGGCCTCGGACGTGCTGATCCCGCGCTCGCCGGCCCAGCTGTCGACCGGCCACAGTGTGGCGCCGGCCCCGCCGGGCACCCCGGCCCACTCCTGGATCCGCAGGGCGAGCCGGCACAGCCAGGGGTCACCGCCCAGCGCCGCACGCAGCCACTTGGTCATCCGGGGCCGCTGCAGGGCGCCGATCGCACCCCGGCGCCGGCGGTAGGCGTCGACGGCGATGCCGGGCGCTCGCGCGGCGATCCAGGCCTCCACGTCCTTGATGGGCTCGGCCGTGGTGAGCAGGGATCCGACGACCGCCTCCAGATCGTCGTGGAACCCGTCGAGACAGCACTCCCCCAAGTGCCGGAACCCGCGGGCGCAGGCGTGATGACCCCGGTGGTGCGCGACGCGGCGGTAGACCGCATCGAAGACGACGGGGTGAGCGAGGTCGTAGGCGGCCGGACGCAGGAGGTCACGCTCGCCCTCGGACAGCCGGCCCAGCTCGCCCGCCCGAGCCAGCTCGCGCAGCCGGACCTCGTGGTCGTCGCGCGTCACCACTGTCCCCGCCGGAGTGAAGAGTCATGGACGGGTGAAGTCGAGGCGTCACCCAGCGTATATGTCTGCCCCCAGAACATCGCGTAATCATGTCGGCCTCGTTAGCCGGATCGAGGCCGCTCAGTGGCCGTTCTTCTGGCCCGGATCTGGCCAGATCACCATTACTCCATGTAGTCGTTTGGGAACATAACTCACCGGTCCGGCTGACCGGTTTCCCACCGGGCAGTCGCGGTGGCGCGGGTCGCGGAGCTAGTTTCTTTCGGTAGTGCCATGACGACGGACGGTACCTGGGAGTCTCATGTCCTTCGATTCCGCTCTGTCCCGGGAGCTGCAGGCCCTGCGCAGCCGCAAGGGTGTGTGCCGGGCCGGGCTCTACGACCACCTCGGGCTGCGGATCCGCCGGCTGTGCGGGCTCACCGGCAGGCAGAGCGACGCCCGGACCCGGGCCGCGGTGGAGAAATGGCTGACCGCGCTGGCCGACACCCTGCTCCCCGACCAGCGGCAGGCGGTGCTGGTGTCGTTCGCCGTGGACGCCGGCCATCGGCTGGCCACTCTGGACGCGCGCATCGGACAGCTGGCCGGCCTGCAGAAGGTCTCCTCCCGTACGGCCCGGCGGCTGGCCGACGCCGCACTCGAGGCCCTCGTGGCCGCGGTCGACGAACTTCCCGGCGGCGAGCACGACCGGGCCGGCACCGGCGACGACAACGGCGGCGGCTGGCGGGTCTCCTCGTTGTCCTCGCTGTTCCGGCTGGACACCGCAACCCCGGAGCTGTACGAGATGCGGACGATCGTGGCCACCCGCGAGATCGCCGAGCTCGTCGTGCGGATCACCCTGCCGCCCACCCCGCCCGGCGTCGGCGAGCCGGTCGTGACCGCCCTCTTCGGCGCGCACCTGCGCAAGGTCGAGCACGACGACGGCAGCCCCAGCCGCCTGATCACCCTCGACCTGGCGCGGCCCCTGGCCACCGGCGAGAGCCACGAGGTCTGGCTGCACGTCGCCCTGCCGCCGGGCCAGCCGGTCCGGCCGCACTACGCGATCGTGCCGCTCGCCCCGTGCGAGACGGGAAGCGTACGGGTGCGGTTCGCCGCCGACCGCCGGCCGGAGGAGGTGTGGCTGCTCGACGAGGTGGCCTACCCCGACCTGGACGCCCGGCGCCCGCGTCGCACGACAGTGGAGCCGGACCTGCACGGCGAGGTGTTCCGCGCGTTCCGGGGCCTGCACGAGGGACACGCGTACGGGATCGCCTGGACGCCTCCGCTCTGAGCGGTCCGTCAGAAAGAGGCATGCGAAACCTGTACGCCCTGCTGGTCGGCATCGACCGGTACGCCGCGGTGCCCGGCCTGACCGGTTGCGTGCGCGACGTGACGGATGCCCGGGAGCACCTCGAGGCCACGCTCACCCCCGGCACCCGCTTCGTCCCGCTGACGCTGCTGGACGGGCAGGCCACCCGGGCCGCCGTGGTCGACGCCGTCACGACACACCTGGGCCAGGCCGGGCCGGACGACGTGGCGTTGTTCTGGTTCGCCGGTCACGGCTCGGACCGGCCCGCACCCGGCTGGACCCGGCGGTGGGAACCCACGGGACGGATCCAGACCCTGGTCTGCGCGGACAGCCGGACGGGCGCCGTCGGAGATCTGTGGGACAAGGAGTTGTCGCTGCTGCTGGACGACGTCAGCGACCGGGCCGGGCACGTCACCGTGGTGCTGGACAGCTGCCACTCCGACGGCGCCACCCGTGAGCTGACCGCCCGCGAACCGGCCGTCCGGACCCGCTCGGTGCCGCCGGGCGAGGCGCCTGATCTGGACTATCTGCGCCCCCGGCTGGAGGCCCGGTCGGGCGCGGACCACCCGGCCGAGCACATCGTGCTGGCCGCCTGCCGCTCCTTCGAGGCCGCCGAGGAACGCACCCTGGAGCGCGAGCGCCGGGGAGTCTTCACCTGGTCGCTGCTGCGCGCCATGACCCGGCTGGGGCCGGGCGCCACCTACAACGACCTGCTGGCGGCCACCCGGTCCGAGGTCGAGATGCACTCCTGCCGGCAGACCCCCCAGGCCCGGCCGCGCACGTCCCCGCTGCTCAACCAGCAGTTCCTGGGCGGGGCGGTGACGCCGCCGGACCGGGACATCCGGATGCGTCACGGCCGGACGGGCTGGGTGATCGACGCCGGGGCCGTGCACGGGCTGCCGGCCGGCGCCGGACTGCGGGTCGGGGTGCGCGGCGGACGCCCCGGCGAGCAGGCCGAGGTGGTCGAGGTGCGGACCGCGGACAGCCGGGTCGCGCCGCTCGGCGGCTGGGCCGACCCCGGCCGGCTGTATCCGATGGTGGTCACGTCGGTGCCGGCGCCGCGCACGACAGTGGCGGTCGACGACGAGAAGCTGCGGGCGGCTCTGGCACGTTCCCTGGACGTACGGGTGGCCGGCACCGGCGTCCCCGACCTGCGGGCCTGGTACGAGGACGGCGAGTTGACCGTCGTCGACCAGCACGGCGAGCGGCTGCTGCGGCAGCGGTACCTTGCGGACGAGGCGGCCGCGGCAGTCGAGCACATCGCCCGGTGGCTGCAGGTGTGGCAGCGCCGCAACCCGGCGAGCGCACTGGGTTCCCCCGTACGGGTGGAGGTGCTGGGGGCCGACGGCACGCTGCTGCAGCCGGACTCGGCCGGCGAGTACGTCCTGCGGTACCGGGGCGCCGACCCGCCCGAGCTCCACCTCCGGCTGCGCAACCACAGCGACCGGACCCTGTTCTGCGCGCTGCTCGACCTGACGCCGCGCTTCAAGGTGGACCCGGCGCTGTTCCCGGGCGACTACGTCGCGGGGGGCGGCGTCGGCGACTGCCTGCACGGCCGGCGGATCAAGGCGTTCCTGCCGCCGGCCGTGCCCGTCGTGCCGGGCGCGGTCGTCCGGGACCGGCTGAAGCTGTTCGTCGCCGAGGGGCAGTTCGGCGTCGAGCCGTTCCTGATGCCGGCGCTGGCCGAGACGTCCGGCCCGCGCGGCGTGTACCGCGATCTGGGCGACGCGGCCCGGCCCACCGGCCACGACTGGACCACGGCCGAGGTCGTTGTCCGGATCGAGGTCCCGAAGTGACCGCTACCGATCAGCCGGACGAAGGAGCCCGCCATGGAGTCGCACCGCTGACCCGCGCTACTCGGGTTCGTCGAGGATGGTCAGCGCGGCCGAGACGATGGCGTTGAGCCGCTGCCGGTCGGAGAGCGCGCCGGTCACCCCGCCCAGCGGGTCGCCGCCGCCGTGCGGGGCCCGGTCGAGGGTGCCGGTGAAGACGCCACCGAAGACCGTGCGGACCACCTCGGCCACCGCCGCCTCGGCTGGTTCCCCGCGGCCGATCCGGTCGCCGATGTCCCGTACGGCGTCGGCGGCCAGGCGGCGCAGCTCCGACTCGACACGGTCGTCGGGGTCGCCCAGGCCGAGCGGGGCGACCGGTTCCCCGTACGGGTCGAGGGTCATCGCCATGACGGGCGGCTGCTTGGCCCCGAGCGGGCGTTCCACGAAGGACGCGAACCACTCGGGGCGGCTGCGCATGACCGTCAGCACCTGGTCGATCTCGCGGCGCACGGTGGCCGGGTCGCTGCCCGGCCAGTCGCCGGTGCAGGCGGCGCGTTCCTGGGCCCACGACTCCAGCGGCCACAGCTCGCTGCCCGCGGTGCCGCTGACCCCGACCCAGACCAGGATGTCGACGGCCAGGGTGGTCAGCCAGCGGTCGCGGCACAGCCCGTCGGCCAGCCAGCCGGGCAGCCGCGGCCGCTGCAGCGCGCCCCGTTCGCCGCGCCGCCGCCGGTGGGCGTTGACCGTGGCCGCGCCGACCCGGGTCGCGACCCACGCCTCGAGCTGGCGGATCGGCCGGTCGGCGTGGGCCAGCAGGTCGTCCACGACCGCCTCGACGTCGTCGTGGAACCGGTCGAGGCACTCGTCGGCCAGGTTCTCCACGCCGGCCGCGCAGTGGGCGTGGCCGCGCTGCCGCTCGAACCGGCGGGTGATCCGCATGAACACGATCGGCCACACCAGGTTGTAGGCCGCGCTGGTGAGCCCGGCCCGTTCCGGCCCGCGGGCCGCCGCGGTCAACGTCCCGGTGGCCGCGAGCTCGCGCAGCCGCCGCTCGGGATCCACCGGTTCCGGCTCGGCCCAGGCCGAACGCGACACGTACAGCCCCGGCGCTTCCCCGTTACGCGGACGGCGGCGCTGGGTGCTGACGTTGAGGTGCACCGTACGCGCATTCGCAGTGCCCACCGAGGGCTCCCTTCGTCCGTGGCGATCGGTGGTTGAAGCTTGCTGCAAGCACGCTCGGTCCTCCAGATCCCACGCACGGTTAGGCCTCTTCGTAGTCCGATTCGGAACACTCAGGCCACCTATTCCGGGTCCGCCCGCCCGGCCCGACTGGCTTGACTGGTCTGGCCGCCTGCTCCCATCTCATGACGACGGTCGGGGTGACGCTGTTGCGGATGGCCGTGCGGGCCGCGGAGCACGGCGAGCTGGCGCGTCCGGAGCACACTGGAGGCCCGAGCAGAGAAGGGCACCTTGATGAACGTCGAACTCATCGCGGCGGCGCTGGCCGCAGGGGCCACGGCCGGCGTTTCGGACGCGGCCGGCGCGGCCGTGAAGGACGCCTACGACCAGCTCAAGCGTCTCTTGAAGCCGCGGCTGCGCGGCGATGCGCGAGCCGCGTTGGAGTCGGACGAGACCGAGCCGGACGTCTGGACGGCCCGGATCGGCGAGGAGCTGACCGCCTCCGGCGCCGACATGGATCCCGAGGTAATGGCCGCGGTCGAGCACCTGCGAGACAGGATCTCCGAAGCAACGAAGGTCAACAACAACTTCACCAATGCCTGGGGTGTGCAGAACGGCAATCACAACGTTCAGACCAACTACTTCGGAGACCAGCCACAACGCGGCGTTGCTGGGAAGAGCACCGGGAGTTAGCGTGACGACAAAGATCTCCCGGAGGTCTGAGTGCGAGCACGACGCGGCGCCGGTGTTCTGGTCCTTGTTCTTGGTGTTCTGATTTCCCTGGCGGGCTGTTCCCGCGACCACACTCTTTGCGCATACGCGGACGGCCTGGTCAAAGATGCCCGGCTGACCGAGGCGGCCAACGCCTACGCGGCGGCGACCCGCGCCGAGGAGGGCGACTGCGCCGACGACGGCGCCGACGAGGTGGCCGACCGGCGCCGGACCGCCACCAAGGAGGTGGCCCGGGCCCAGGCCGCCCTGAGTGGCGGTGATCGGGCCGCGGCGAGGGCATTCTTCGAGAGCGCCCTGCGAACGGACAAGGGTGATCAAGCCGCGCTTCAGGGTCTGCTGTTGCTGGGCGCGCCGGTCACGCCCGCGCCTGTGCCGACGGTGGTCGTGCACGAGGTCCGGTCCACGTCGGCCCCGGCCTGGCCGTTCTGGGCCACCATCGCCGTCGCGACAGTAGCCCTGCTGACTGCCGGGGCGGTCTGGTGGTGGGGGCTCAAGGATATGGAACGCGTGAATGCTCAGCTGACCACGGCGCTGCGTCAGGTTCAGGAACAGGCCGGCAACACCGCCAAGGAAGGGCAGCGGGTCGACGCTCGGATCGAGCAGGCACGACGCACCACCCTCCGCCTTTTCCGCGACGCCATGTCCTCGTCGGCGAGTTCAGACAGTTCACGCGAGTCCTACGAGCGGCCATCGGGAGACGTCCCATGAGACCGGACGTCAGACTGACCATCTACGCTATTCGGACCGACGGGCGCACCCGCATCGTGCTGCACCGCTCCCTCAACGGCTGGGGGGCTCGGCTCGACGAGTTCTGGATATCTGCTCTTGTTTCCGAGCTGAACCTCGTCGATGTCGAGCCCTGCCTGCAGAACAGCCCCGCGTGGACGGAACTCCTGCTCGGACTCAGGGTCGACGTGGTGGAAGTGGGATCCGAGCCGCGTCGGCTCATTCTCAAGCGGTGCCGTAAGAACGGCGACGTAGCGGCGATTCTGGGCGACGTCGAGGAATCCACCACGGCCCTCCTGGTCGTGTCCGCCGAGCATGGCGACGACAACGGCGTGGTCCGGCCCGCGTTCAGCGATCTGGACCTGTCGCGGCGGGACGCGTTGACCGGCAACTTTCTTCCGGTCCTGCGGGCGGCCGTCGAGCAGCTCGGTTTGGTTCGTGCACTGCAGAGCCGTCCCGAACCGGCAAGCCCCCGTGAGTACACGATCGGGCGCCGCACCGTTCCCCGGCTCTCCCCGGCCGCCGACGCCACGCCTGGCATGATCTTGCAGCGCCCCGGCCAGGCCCTGCTGGCGCAGATCAGGTTTCAGGACGTCCGGGGCGCCCAGGTCGGCCACCACAACGTGCAGGTCAACCGTTTCATCGTGGAACGGCGTGATCGCCCCCTGAACTTCGGCCAGGTTCTCGACGACCCAAAAGTGCGGGAGGCGATGGCCGCCCTGCTCGCGGAGCCTCGGAACGACGTCCTCCGCGGGCGACTGATCGCCGCTCTTGGCCATGTCTCCGAAGCGGACGTGCGCTCGGATCCGCTCGTGCTGCAAGCCGGCTACGAAGGGCCAGGCTTCTGGGAGCGGCTGCTGGCGTTCGACGCTCAAGGCTTGCAGGTGGGTGACTACAACAAGCAGCACAACACCTTCCGGTACGTCGTAACAGGCGAGCCGAGCGCAGCCGCCTTGCTTCACCACAACCCGAGGCTGGCCATGGTGATCACTGACTACCTCTGCCCCCGGAAAGGCCGCGCCGGCCTGGGCGACGTCCGGCAGACGATCGTGGAGGCCCTGAACGCCTTGCCCAGCGACGTGGGCCGCGCGCTCGGGACCTCGTTCAAGTCTCCTGGTAAGAGTCTTCTGATAGCCCGCTCCGACGGAGTCACGGTGGGCGAGAACAACCGGATGAAAAACTCCTTCGAGCAACGGACGAGGGCCGGCACCGCCACCGTCCGCGGCCTCGACAGGCCGGTCGGCGACGCCCCGGCCCACCCGATGCCGGACGTCCCGGAGATTGTTGTCGAACCCGCGAGCCCCGATACGGCCCGGCATGGCAACTTCGGCCAGGTCCCCGGCATCACGCCCCGGCACAATCCGGGAACCGGTATCGGCGGAGTTGGGGGAATCGGCTGACCCACTCGGGCGGTTCAGCCGCGGGCCAGCGCCAGGGCGTAGTCGGCCCACCACTGGCCGGCCGGTGGGGCGCCCTTGCCGCAGGCGCCGTCGGACTCGCCGGGGCGTTTGATCCAGAGGTAGGCGTCGACCAGTCTGTGGCCGGTTCGCAGGGTGGGCGTGTCGCCCAGCGCGCGGCCCGGCGGGTTGCACCAGTGGCCGTCGTAGTCGCTGGTCTTCTTGGCCGGGCCGTTGCCGTTGCGGCTGGTGTCGATGACGAAGTGGGCGCCGCCCAGGTGTTTCGACAGTTTGGTGCCGTACGTGACGTTGGCCGTCGTGGTCTCGAAGTTGGCCACGTTGAGCGCGAAACCGTCGGCACGCTCGACGCCGGCCTTCTTCAGGGCGTCGCCCATCCGAGCCGTGTCGGTGATCCAGCTCGGGTTGCCGCCGTCCAGGTAGACCTTGAGCTGCTGGTTGGCCGTCAGGGTGTCGATGGCGTGGCCGAGCAGGCGGTAACGTTCGGCGCGTTCGGCACTGCTGAGGCAGCCCTGTACGGCCTGGGCCACCGCGTCGGGTTCGACGACGACGATCGCCCGGTGCCCGGTGATGGCGGCCGCGATCGAGCCGACCCAGGCCTGGTACTCGGCGGCGGTGACCGCGCCGCCGCCGGAGTGGCTGCCGCAGTCGCGCTGCGGGATGCGGTAGAGCGTCAGCACCGGCACCTGGCCCGCGGCGGCGGCCGCCGTCACGAGCGTCCGGGCCCGTACGGCGGGATCGGTTGTCTCGTCGGCGAACCAGGCCGCCACGGGCCGATCAGCGATCTTGCGGATCAGCGCGGCGTCGGCCGTCCGGCCCACGGCCTCGTACGTCTTGACCTGCTCCACGGCCGGGCCGGCGGGGTCGACGTACAGGGTGGGCGGGACGGGGGGCGCCGAGGCGGCCGGGGCGGCGGCCGGACCGTCACGATCGGATACGTACCGCAGGGCCAGCAGCACGAAAAACACCACGACCAGCGCGGACACGAGCAGCACGAACACGACGCGCCGACGGCGAACGGCAGCCACTACGCGACCTGCACCCACCGGGCGACCGAGGGCACGCCCTTGTCGTCGACGAGGAACAGCATGTACCAGCCGGACGGCACGAGGCCCTTGCGCTGCGGGATGCTGATGGCCAATCCGCCCTCCGTCGGCGTGATGTCGACGGCGACCGAACGCTGGTCGACGTCGACCACGTGGGTCACGGCGCTGGGCCGCACCAGACGGGCCCGCCGCACGTTCTTGCTGTCGGTACCGAACGTTACCGTCGCACCACGCCTGACCGTGGCAGGCCCACCGGTGATGACCGGCCGCTCACCCTGGAAGAGGTACGGCGGGCTGTACACCTCGATGCGCTTCTCGAAGCTGCCCGGGTTCTTGCCGGTCTCGTCGTAGAGCGGGTCGCTGCCGAGCGTGATGACGCGCCCGTCGGCCAGCAGGATGGCCTCGGAGTGGTAGTTGCGCCCCACCGTGGACTCGGCCGCGGTCGCGAACGAGTTCGACGCCGGCTGATAGATCTGCGAGGTGAACAGGTCGCTGCGCGGCTTTCCCCCGTACGGGCCTCCGCGGTAACCGGAGGAGCCGCCCGTGGTGAACACCGTGTCGTCGGGCAGCAGCACCGTGCTCAGGTAGCGGACCGGTTCCGGCAGGTCGGGCCCGGGTTCGTAGATCGGGTTGGAGGTGTCGAGGTCGGCGATGGCCGTACGGGTGGTCGAGACCGGCGACTCCCCCACCTCACCGCCGCCGAAGATCATGACCTTCTGGTCCTGGGCGGGGGCCAGCAGCACCGACGAGCTGGTCTCGGTCAGCCGGGGCTGCGCGAGGCCGGGAACCACCTCGAAGCTGTTGTCCTCGAGGTTCCAGAGCCCGGGCGTACGGCCTTCGGTGTCGCTGCCGTAGCCGGAGTTGGAGCCGGAGAAGAACAGCCGGTCGTCCGCCATCAGGTGCAGCGCGGGATAGGTCGGGAAGTAGCGCTTCAGCTCGGGCGCGGCCACCCACTTCCGTTCGGCCCGCAGGTATTTCTCGTTGTCGCCGGGCAGGATGCGGCCGAACTCGTCGAGCCCGGAGACCGCGAGGACGTCGCCGCCGGGCAGCTCGGCCAGGGTCGGGTACCAGCGGCTCTTGACCATGTCGCCGGTGCGGATGTACTTCTCGGCGACCGGGTCGAACTCGTACGAGGTGTTGTCGCCGCCGTACTCCTGCTTCTCCCGCGTGATCTTGTCGGAGACGCCGTACAGGTTGTTCCGGTCCACGCCGGTCAGCCCCTGGATCGTGTACTGGGCGGGCCGGCCGGCGATCGCGGCGTTGCCCGGCAGCACCGCGTCGACCCAGACCTCGGCCTCGCCGGCGTGCTGCATCGGGATTCCGCCGTGGTCCATCTGGTGCGCCGCGGGCACGGTCACGTCCGCGCGGGTCTCGTAGACGAACCCGGTGGCCGACTCGAGCCGGGTGCCCTTGGGGAACGTACGGGGACCGGCCGTGGCCGACTCGTTCTTGATCTTCATGACGCCGGCCGCGTTGGTGATGTCGCCCTCGAGCACCTCGTAGCTCTTGGTGCCGCCCGCGATCAGCAGGTTGCCGTCGGGCAGAAACGTGTGCCCGGCGCAGAAGACGTCGGTCGGCGTGGGCACCTCGGTGAAGGTGTCGCCCCGGGGGTCGTACAGGATGGTCCGGAACGTGCCGGCCTCGAAGTTCTCGCGGTTGTTGCCGCTGCCCGCGATGATCAGCACCTTGCCCGTGTTGAGCAGCGCGGCGTGGATGGCGTTGACCTGGAACCCGGCCGGCACGGGCACGCGGGCCCAGTGGCCGTACCGCTCCTTGTAGGACTGCCGGTTGATCGAGAACGTGTGCAGGGCGTCGGCGCCGAACGCGACCATGGGCCGGTTCACCACCGCGACCACCGACAGGACGGCGAGCGCGACCAGACCGGTGCCCAGGCGTCGAGCGAGCGTCGGGCGGGGGCGGGGTGTCATGCGTACGTCTCCACGGGTTCTTCGATCCTGGCCAGGGGGGCGACGGGTGCGGGCCGGCGTTTCCGGCCCACGAGCCACACGGTGAGCGGGGTCAGGCAGATGACGACGTTGAGGGCGGGCCACAGCCACATGAACCCGTCGACGTGCCCGGCGAACGGCGCCGCGATCAGCAGCACGGCGTAGAAGGCGGCCCACCGCAGCGCGTGCCGGAACGTGCGGACGCCGTCGGGGCTGGCCGATTCACCCTTGGGCGTGACCACGAAGCGGGCCGGCCGGCGCAGCAGAGCCGAGAGGAAGGCGGACACGTAGACCGGGGTCGACAGCGTCGAGACGAGCATCCCGGCCAGGCCCGACGAGCCGGCTTCCTCGTGCGGGCTGACGTTGTGGCGGCGGTTCCACAGGTAGAGCAGGAACTGGAACAGCGCGGCGTCGACGTACAGCATCAGCCAGACCTGCTGCGGGACCTGCACACCCTTGGCCCCGAGGACCAGGTAGCAGGTGGCGTTGATCGCGCCCAGGATCCAGGCCAGCGCGGTCAGCGGGTAGTACGACATGAGCAGGCCGTAGAACAGGCTGCGGCGCGCGCCGAGCCGCGGGACCATCCGCGCGAACGTGGCCACGGCGACCTCGTCGGTGCCGCGCGACCAGCGGTACTGCTGGCTGAAGTAGTCGGTCCAGGAGGACGGGCCCTCGCCCACGGCCAGCACGTCGGGGGTGTAGACCGAGCGCCAGCCGGCGGCGTGCAGGGCCAGGCTGGTCGCCATGTCCTCGGTGATCGAGTCCTGCAGGCCGCCGATCTGCCGGACGGCCTCGATCCGTACGGCGTTGTTGGTGCCCACGAGCATGGCCGCGCCGAACCGGTTGCCCGCCCGCTGCAGCAGCGAGTGGAACAGGTACTGCTGCGACTCGGCCCAGCGGGTGACCAGGTTGTCGTAGTTGCCGTAGATCTGCGGGCCGACCACGAAGGCGACCTCGGGGTCGTGGAAGTAGCCCAGCAGGCGCTCGCAGAAGTTGGGCAGCGGCACGTGGTCGGGGTCGACCGAGACGAAGACGTCGTACTGGCGGCCGTGCTTGCGGATCCACGAGTTGTAGTTGCCGTGCTTGGTCTTCTCCTTGAACGCGCCGGCCGGGGTGTTGTCGAGCGGGTTGCCCTTGCGGGTGAAGTGATGCACCCCGAGGCGTTCACACATGGCCTTGACCTCGTCGTCGTCGCCCTCGTCGAGCAACCAGACGTCGTACGGGCCGGGATGGCGCACCCGCACGGCCGCGGTCAGGGTGCGCTCGACCATGGCGATCGGCTCCTTGCCGGGCACGATCGTGGTCAGGAACGCGACGCGCAGCCCGGGGTCGGGCGTGAGCGGCCGGGGATCGCGGGCCCAGATCGTGGCCAGGCACAGCGTGATCACGTTGACGAGGCGGAACACCTCGATCAGCAAGGTGGCGACGATCATGAACCAGGTCGCGGCGTGCAGCGTCGGGTGCAGCGCACGGTCGGGCACGGCGACCGAGCTGAGCAGCCAGGCGACGAAGGTGGCCTCGAACGCGAAGGCGAACAGGGTGATCGCCAGGTTGCCGACCGGCCGGCGGCCGCTCAGGCGGCGCATGCCGATCCGCCCCGGCTCGTCCGGCGAAGGCACAGCGGGGCCGGCGAGGCCGCTGTAGGCGTCGTAGTCGTACCGGGGCGCGGGGATCACGGTGCTTCCTCGTCCTCTCAACGACAATGACTCTCGGTGATGGCGGCTGGCACCTTCAGGCAACCTGGCCGTAATAACCGTGTGTCATCGCCGCAACGTTCTACTGGCGTCTGACCAGCGTTCACAGCGAACGCAAAGGTAACTAGACGTGGCACAGTAACGATGAGTAGGAGGGTGCGAGCAAGCGTGTGATCAACTTCACGGTTACATTAAGTAATGTCGGGAAGCAAACGGAAGGGCCGGGCAAATGCCGCGCCCGGCCTTGTTCTCGCAGTTCAGGACGAGGTGACCCGGTAGATCGCCCCGGCCTGATCGTCGCTGACGTAGATCGCGCCGTCCGGACCCTTCACCGCCATCACCGGCCGGCCCCACCGCGAGCCGTCCTCGCGCTGGAACCCGGTGAGCAGGGTCTGCTGCGGGCCGAGGGTGCCGTCGCGCCAGGCGAAGAACGAGACCTCGGGCGGGCGGGGCGGCTGCCGGTTCCACGAGCCGTGGATGCCGGCCAGTGCGCCGTCGCCGTAGCCGCCCGCGACGCCGGTGACGAAGGCCAGGCCCAGCGGCGCCGAGTGGGCGCCCATCCCCTGCTCCGAGGGCTTGAGCTGCGAGCAGTCGAGCTTGTCGCCGTCCGGGTTGGTCTGCACGTCCCGGACGAAGGGCCGGTCGGTGTAGCTGATCTGCCCGTCGGCCAGGTCGGGGTCGGGGTTGCAGTACGGCCAGCCCAGGTCGCGGCCCTCGGTGAGCCGGGCCAGCGGCTCCAGGGGGTGGTCGTTGACGTACGACTCCTCGACGTCGCCGTTCTTCGGGTTGGCGATGTTGTCGCGGTTGTTGACGGCCGTCCACAAGCCGCCGTCGGGGTCGATCGCCAGCCCGGTGCCGTTGCGGACACCGCGGGCGAAGGTCTCGGCCGGCTGACCCGGCTTCGCGCGCAGAATCGCGGCCCGCTCCGGCTCGGCGTCGCGGTCCTCCTCGGAGACGTTGCCGGTGGAGCCGATCGAGACGTAGATCGACCCGTCCCCGCCCACGGCCACGCTCTTGAGCGCGTGCGCGTACTTGCCGCCCAGCTCCATGCTCTTCTCGTCGGGCAGGTTGTCGATCACGACCTGCTTGCCGCTGACCGCGCCGGCGGAGTAGGTGAACGAGTCGACCTGATCGCTCTCGGCCACGTACAGCGTGTCGCCGTCGAAGGCCAGCCCGTGCGGCTGGTTCAGCCCCTCGACCAGCGGCTTCGCCTGCCCCCGCTGATCGAGCACGAGCACGTCACCCGACTCGGGCCGCGACACGAGCAGCCGCTTGTCGGGCGTCCAGGCCAGCAGGCGCGCGCCCGGCACCTTGGCCCACACGCTGACCGTCCAGCCCGGAGGCGCCTGGATCGGATCGTCGCCGCCACCCTGCACCCGCGTCGCGACCAGGGCCGGCACGTCGACCGCGGCCGACGCCGGCACGGTCTGCTTCGGCGCCCCGCTCGACGCGTCGTCGGAACACGCGGCCACCCCGGCCAGCAGACCGGCCGCCACCGCGACCCGCACGAACGATCTCATCAACGCTCCTTACCCCGGTTCCGCCTCTTCAAAGACCAGCAGCGTCCGCGTGTTGACGACCCCCGGCATACCCTGGATCTCGTCGAGCACCAGCCGGCCCAGCGCCGCGTTGTCCTGGGCGCGGACCAGCATGATCACGTCGAACTCCCCGCCGACCAGCGCGATGTGCACGACGCCGGGCAGCGAGCGCAGCCGCTCGGCCACGTCCCGCCACTCGGCCTGGTTCAAGTTCACCGTCACGTACGCGGTGGTGCCGAGACCCGCCGCAACAGGGTCTACGTCCGCGCGAAAGCCGCGGATCACCTCGGCCGTACGAAGTCGCTCGACCCGGGCGTACGCGTTGGCCCGCGAGATGTGCAGCCGCTCGGCCAGGGTACGCATCGACAGGCGCCCGTCCCGGGTGAGCTCGGCCAGGATCAGCCGATCGATGTCGTCGAGGGCGTTGGCCACTTGTCTTACCTCCCCGCCCCGGGCGCCGCGATCGCTGGACGTTCGGCCCCGCACCGCCGCGCTCCGGCATACATTTTCTCGGTTCGCCCGCAGCTCTGGCGTTCAATTGGCAACGCTACAAGCATGACCCCATGACAGGTGACGCACACCACCTTCTGCCCTCGGGCACCCCCGTGACCCTGATCGGCGCCGACGGCCACCCCGTTGCCGACTCGGGCCGCGTCTTCCCCTCCGACGCCGAGCTGCGCCGGGCCCTGGCCGCGCTGATCACCGGCCGGCGGCTCAACGACCAGGCGTACGCGCTGGTCCGGCAGGGCCGGCTGGCCGTCTACCCGTCGTCGCACGGCCAGGAGGCCTGCCAGGTCGCCGCGGCCCAGGTGCTCGACGACGGCGACTGGCTGTTCCCGACCTATCGCGACACCGTGGCCGTGGTCGGCCGCGGCGTCGACCCGGTCGAGGCGCTGACCCTGCTCAAGGGCGACTGGCACTGCGGCTGGGACCCGTACGAACATCGGGTCGCCCCGCACGCCACTCCCCTGGCCACCCAGCTGCCGCACGCCGTCGGAGTGGCCCACGCGGCCCGGCTGCGCGGCGAGCCCACAGTGGTGATGGCGCTGTGCGGCGACGGCGGCACCAGCGAGGGCGACTTCCACGAGGCGCTCAACTTCGCCGCGGTGCTGCGGGCCCCGGTGGTGTTCCTGATCCAGAACAACGAGTACGCGATCAGCGTGCCGCTCGCGCGGCAGACCGCGGCGCCGTCCCTGGCGTACAAGGGAATCGGTTACGGCATCCCCGGTGAGCGCGTCGACGGCAACGACGTGGCCGCGCTGCTGACCGTGCTCGGCGAGGCAGTCGCGCGGGCCCGCGGCGGTGAGGGGCCGCAGCTCGTCGAGGCGCACACGTATCGGATGCAGGCGCACACCAACGCCGACGACGCCACGCGGTATCGATCATCCGCGGAAGTCTCCGCCTGGGCCGCGCGGGACCCTCTCACTCGCCTCGAGCTCCACCTGGCCCTGCCCGAAGCTGACTTGTCGGAGATGCGGGCGGAGGCCGACCGGATCGCCGCCCACCTGCGAGACGGCCTCAACGCGGATATGACGCCCGAACCGGCTCGGCTCTTCGAGCACGTCTACGCGACGCCGACGCCTCAGCTGCGGGAACAGCAAGCCCTGCTCGCCGACGAGCTCGCCCGGGAAGGAGCGGTGGGATGACGCACGAGAAGCTGACCATGGCGCAGGCGCTCAACCGGGCCCTGCGCGACGCGATGACCGAGGACGACTCCGTTGTCGTGTTCGGCGAGGACGTGGGCCCGCTGGGCGGCGTCTTCCGGGTCACCGACGGGCTCACCGCCCAGTTCGGCCAGGACCGCTGTTTCGACACGCCGCTGGCCGAGTCCGGGATCGTCGGCGTGGCGGTCGGGATGGCCATGAACGGGATGCGCCCCGTCGTCGAGATGCAGTTCGACGCGTTCGCCTACCCCGCCTTCGAGCAGATCGTCAGCCACGTCGCCAAGATGCGCAACCGCACCCTGGGGAAGGTGACGCTGCCGATGGTCATCCGGATCCCGTACGCCGGGGGGATCGGCGGCGTCGAGCACCACTGCGACTCGTCCGAGGCCTACTACGCGCACACGCCCGGCCTGCACGTGGTCACGCCGTCGACCCCCGCGGACGCGTACGGGCTGCTGCGGGAGTCGATCGCCTCGCCCGACCCGGTCGTGTTCCTCGAGCCCAAGAAGCTGTACTGGGCCAAGGAGGAGGTCGCGCTGACCCCGGCCGCGCTGGTGGGACGCGCGGTGATCCGGCGGGAGGGCACCGACGCCACACTCATCGCGTACGGGCCCAGCGTGCCCGTGGCCCTGGAGGCGGCCGAGGTCGCCGACCGCGAGGGCCGCAGCCTGCAGGTGGTCGACCTGCGCTCGATCGTGCCGTTCGACGACGAGACCGTGTGCGCGGCCGTGCGCTCCACCGGCCGCGCCGTGGTGGTGACCGAAGCATCCGGGTTCGCCGGCGTGTCGTCGGAGATCGTCGCGCGGGTCACCGAGCGCTGCTTCCACTCGCTGGCCGCCCCGATCCGCCGGGTGTCCGGCTTCGACATCCCCTACCCGCCCCCGAAATACGAGCACCTGCACCTGCCCGGCGTCGACCGGGTGCTGGACGCCGTCGACGACCTGCAGTGGGAGGACTCGTGAGCGACCAGGTGTTCACCCTGCCCGACCTGGGCGAGGGCCTGACCGAGGCCGAGGTCGTGCGGTGGCTCGTCACCGAGGGCGAAACCGTCACGGTGGACCAGCCCGTCGTCGAGGTCGAGACCGCCAAGTCCCTGGTCGAGGTTCCGTCCCCGTACGCGGGCAAGGTCGCCGCCCGCCACGCCCCCGAGGGCTCGGTCCTCGAGGTGGGCAAGCCCCTGCTCACCGTGTCCCGCGCGGAGTCGGTAGGCGCGGTGTCCGCCGTGGAGCCGGCAGGCGAAACGTACCGCGAGGAGGAACGAGCCGGCTCCGGCAACGTCCTGATCGGCTACGGCACCCCCGGCACCACCGCAGCCCCGACTCGCCGTCGCCGCCCCCGCGCCGCAGCCACCCCGTCCCCGTCGCCCACCACGGCGCCTCCGCCGGCTTCCGCGGCTCTTCCCCCCTCCGCTGTCACCGCTCCTTCCCCGTCCCCTACGACGGTTCCCCCCACGCCCTCGCCCGAAGTTCCGGCATCACCGCCCTCGCCTCACTCAACGGAGCCTTCGCCCGCGACACCGGTGACACGTGAGAGCACGCCGCCCACCGAGCCGTCGCCTGCGATCGGTCGCCGCGTGCGCCGAGTGGTCTCGCCGTTGGTGCGCCGTCTGGCCCGTGACACCGGTGTCGACCTGGGATCGATCTCCGGCAGCGGGGCCGGCGGGCTGATCGTCCGGGCCGACGTGCTGCGGGCACTATCGGCACAGGCCCGTGACACCGGTGTTGCCGGGGCGGCCGTCATGGGCACAGCGGCTGGCACCGGTGTCACGGCCGGCGTCGCTGGGCGCGTGCGTGCTGACACCGGTGTCACGGGGGTGCCGGGGGAACGGCGGGTTCCGCTGAGCGGGTTCCGGAAGGCGGTGTCGGCCGCGCTCACCCGCAGTCGCGCGGAGATTCCGGAGGCCACGGTCTGGGTCGACGTCGACGCGACCCGGCTCTGGGAGTTGCGGGAGGCCACGCGGCCCGGGCCGGGCATCCTGGCCTACCTGGCGCGCTTCACGGTGGCCGCGCTGCGCGAATACCCCGTGCTCAACTCGCGCGTGGACACCGAGCGCCAGGAGATCGTCGAGCTGGAGCGCATCGACCTCGGCCTCGCCGTACAGGGAAATCGGGGTCTGGTCGTGCCCGCGGTCACGGATGCGGGCGCCCTGACCACGGCGGGCCTCGACAAGGAGATCCGGCGGGTGACGGAGAGCGCGCGGCAGGGCACGGTGCTCGGCAGCGGCACGTTCACGCTCAACAACTACGGCGGCTTCCGGGTCGACGGCAGCGCCGCCATCATCAACCATCCACAGGTGGCGATCCTCGGCTTCGGCCGCATCCTGGATCGCCCGTGGGTGGTCGACGGAGCCATCCGCGTCCGCAAGATCACGCAGATGAGCTTCGTCTTCGACCACCGCGTCTGCGACGGTGGCACGGCGGCCGGCTTCATGCGCAGCGTGGCCGACGCCATCGAGGACCCGGCCTCGGCGATCGCCCGCCTGTAATCATCGGTCCGTGATCACCTGGCTGCCCGGCCCCTCCGTCGAAGCCCTGAGAGCCGCGCTCCGCACGGTGGCGCCCGCCCTGGCCGAGGGCGCCATCGTGCCGCGCCGGACCACACCGGACCCGCCGCAGGGCCTGTCACCGTCCACGCCGCCCGAGTGGAGGGCATCGACCGCGGTGGTCGACGGCCGCTACGTGGTGAAGTTCGCCTGGGCCGAGCCACCGGCCCGCCGCATCGTGCACCAGGCCCGGATCCTGGAGTTGCTGCGCGCGGCGGCGCCGGACCTGCCCCTCCCGCACGTTGTCGCGGTCTCGCACAGCCCGGCCCTGCTGGTGACCCGGCGCTCCCCCGCGGTGCCGTTCTTCGACGCGCGCCACCACCTCGACACGCCAACCGCGGCCCGCGACCTGGCAGCCGCACTGGCCACGCTCCACGACACACGGGCGCTCCGCGCGGCAGTCGAAACACTCCCGGCTCCGACGCTGCCGGCGGCAACCGATCACACGTCGATGAACGCGCTGCGGGCCCGGTTGCCGGCGTTGATCCGGGCCGGGCAGCGCGACCGTGTGCTCGCCTGGTGCGACCGAGCCGACAGCATCCTGGCCACCCCCGGCCGCCGGGTGCTCGTGCACGGGGACTTCCACGGCGACAACCACCTCTGGCTCGACGGCCGCCTGCACCTGGTCATCGACTGGGAGTCGGCGGCGGTCGGCGAGCCCGAGTTCGACCTGCGGTGCCTGCCGTCCGACTGCGGCCCGGGGCTGTTCCTGCAGACCGTGACCGAGTACGAGCGGCTGGCCGGCGCCCCCCTCGACCTCGAACGGGTCATGGCCTGGCACCTGCGCGCGGTGCTGGGTGATGCCCTGTGGCGGGCCGAGGCGGGCGCACCCCTCCCCGGCGGGGGCACCCCGGCGTCGTGGGTGGACGACCTGGACGCGAGACTGACCACGCTGGGCCCCGCGTGGGCCGGCTAGGTCGTACGGGGGAAGGATTGTCAATGGCAACGGTCCGGGTCGAAGCTGTCATCGAAGCGGCCGCCGCGCAGGTCTGGGAGGCGGTGGCGGACGTCGGCTCCGTGCACCGGCGGCTGGCCGCGTCATCCGGCACGTCGAGGGTGCCGGCCGTCAGCTGATCGGCGTCAGGCCACGGCGGTGCCTTCCAGTTCGACCAGCTGGCCCGGGACGGCCAGGCGGGTCACGCCCAGCATCGTGGTGGCCGGGGCGGCCCCGGCCGCGGCCAGGCGGGCGGCCAGGACCCCGTAGTGCTGCCGGAGCAGGTCGACGTCGGTGGTGTAGACGGTGAGGCGAACCAGATGGGTCAGGACCATGCCCGCCCCGGCCAGCACCGATTCCACGTTGTCCAGGCTCAGTGCCAGCTGGGCCGGGAGGTCGCCGTCGTGTGCGGGGCGGCCCTCCGCGCTCATCGCGGTCTGACCCGACAGATACAGGGTGCGGGTCTGGCCGGTGACCAGCTCCCCCTGGTTGAATCCCATCGCCACCGACCACTGCACCGGGTTGACCGCCGTGCGCTGCATCGCCACATTCACTCCTTCGTCGAGAACCAACGGGAATCAGCCTGGCCGCCGATACACGACACCCTGTGTCATGTATTGCTGTTAGCTTCTGCGGGTGCGCGCCGACCGCCTGGTCTCGCTGGTGTTGCTGCTCCGTCAGCGGGGCCGGCTCTCGGCGGCCGCCCTGGCCCGCGAGCTCGAGGTCTCGACACGCACGGTGCTGCGCGACATCGAGGCGCTGTCCGCGGCGGGTGTCCCGGTCTACGCCGAACGCGGCCGCAACGGCGGGTTCGCGCTGCTGCCGGGATTCCGCACCGAGCTCACCGGGCTCAGCCACGACGAGGCCCTGGCCCTGCTGATCGCCGGGTCGCGGCGCGGCGCGCAGACGTTCGGGCTGGGGTCGGCTCTCGCCTCGGCCATGCTGAAGGTGGTCGACGCGTTGCCCGACAGCCACCGGGTCGCCGCGGCGGGCGCGACCCAGCGGCTGCTCGTCGACCCGCGGACCGACCTGCTGTCGCGGCCGCTGGTCACCGAGGAACTGCCCGACGCGGTCGTGGCTGAGCTGCGCATCGCTGTCTTGGCCGGTCACAAGGTGCGCATCCGCTACGCGCCGGACGGCAAGGCGCCGGCGTGGCGCACCGTCGACCCGATCGGCCTGGTGACCGTGCGCGATCAGGGCTATCTGCTGGCCGCCAGGTCGGGCGAGGACCGCACCTACCGGTTGTCACGGGTGCTGGCGGCCGAGGCGCTCGACGAGCCGGCCGAGCGTCCCGACCGGGTCGACCTCGACCGGGCCTGGCGGGACCGCAGCACCCGGTTCCGGGCGGGCGACCACCAGGTCACCGTACGGGTGCGGCTCGACCCGGACTCCCGTGAGCAGTTGCTCCGGACCGTGCTGGCCGTCCTGAGCGAGGACGGGCCCACGCTGGAGGTCACCTTTCAGGACGGGCGCCACGCCGAGTGGGCCCTGTGGCAGCTCTCCCCCGGCGCCGAGGTCCTCGAGCCGCAGTGGCTCCGCACGGCCCTGCACGACCGCGCTCTCGCGCTGACCGCCCGCTACGGCCGGGATCAGCCGCGCCCCTGATCGCCGCGGTCATCACAGGTTGAGAGGTGCGTCTGCCCGCTTCCGGATGACCTGGACCGCCCGACGGGCGCCGGCTCAGCGTCCCCGGCTCGGCCGACGCCGGCACCCGCAAGGGGCGGACGAGGCCTGACCCGCACAGCCCGCACCGGACGCCGAAAGAGCCGGCTCCGGCGGTGGGGGGGACACCGCCGGAGCCGGCTCCAGCATCAGCTGCGGGCTTCCCAGACGACGTTGAACTTGACGCCGTCGCCCTGGGCCGCGTCGGTCACGGCCGGGTCCAGCAGGTACGTGAACCGGAAGACCCGCCAGCGGTTCGGCGTGACCGTGCCCCAGTTCGACGGCAGGCCCGTGGCGAACGTCTTGTTGGTGTCGATCAGGGTGTTCATGCCGGTGGCCGCGGTGACGTCGCTGTAGGCGCCGTAGCCGGTGGGCGTGCAGGAGTTGAGCGGGTCGCTGACCAGGTCGGTGTTGCTGACCTCGATGCGCAGCGTGGTGTTGTTGTCCATCACCGACGTGGTGTCGTTCAGGCTCACCCACGGGGCGTAGGCGCCGCCCGCGTTCGACTCCTCGGCCCCGGTGAAGTACAGCTTGATCGCCGACGGGGTGAGGGAGCCGGTGTACTGCACGCCGATGCAGGCGACACCCGCGACGCCGGGGGCGACGTTCGACGCGGTGAACATGGCCGAGTTGGCGTCGTTGTCGGCGATCGACACCGTACCGGCGGCCAGGGTGTTGCCCGGGTTGCTGGTGACGCCGGTGAAGCCCGCGTACGACGCCTGCCACACCACCGCCGAGGCGGCGATCAGGCCGGCGAAGACGGCCACCCGTCCCCGACGGCGCCGGTTGTCCGTTTGTTCCGCCGACTTTCGTCCGGTCCAGCCCACGAGTGCTCCTCAGAGACGTCCTGTCAAGAACGGCTGCGTCCTGCGGCCGTCGAGGGTCTCTTTCGGTCGCAGAACGGGGAGGCACCAGTAATGGGCCGGTTGCTAAACGGTTGCCCGGTAAACCGCCTTGTCCAAGGGCCGCCAGGAGCGTTGCGGCTGGGGACTGTTCCGCCGGGGCCAGCCGGGTGCGGTGCCGTCGTCGGGGTCGCGGGGCTGCCAGGCGATCAGCGCCACCAGCAGCACGGCGAACGCCACGACGGGCAGGTAACGGTCCTGCTGCACCCACAGGTAGGGCAGGCCGACCTTCGGGACCCGCATCCGGGCCACCCCGCGCAGCCGCTCGGGCGGCACGGGCGTGCTGTCGGCGGCCTGGTTGGCGTCGCCCTTGAGGATCAGCCGGCCCTGCTCGTCGTAGCGGACCAGGCGGTGCATCAGCAGGCGCCCGGGCTCGGCCGGATCCTCGACCAGCACGACCGTTCCGGGCCTGATGCCCGTACGGTCGGCGGCCGCGACGGGGCGGGCGGCCACGACGTCACCGGGCTTGATCACCGGCTCCATCGACCCGCTCACGACGACGGTGCTGCGCCAGCCGATCACGATCGGCGCCACCGCCACCAGCAGCATGCCCACCAGGCAGGCGACCAGGGCGTCGCGCACGTCGAGCAGCAGCTCGAGCACGCGCCGACCGGTGATTTCTCCGCCGAGCATCACCTGTCCCGATCGGCGTGTTCCCCGGACTGCTGAGCCCGTACGACTCCTCAAGCGCGAGTTCGCCCGGCCGATAGCCCCTCTCGTGGTAGTCGCCGCGCGCTTCTCGTCCGCTGCGCTCGTCACCGCCGCCGCGGCCGGGGTCCTCGTGCTCGGGTCGCTGGGCGGGCGGGACGGCGGCGCGCCCGAGCTCGCCCGGATCTCGCTGGCCGCGGGCGACGGCGCGCTGTTCTCGGCCCGGCAGCTGGTGCCCGGGCACGAGGTCAGCAACTGTGTGCGGATCACCCACGCCGGCCGGGAGGTGCGCCTGCAGGCGGCCGACCTGAGCGGGCCGCTCGTGGCCGGCCTGCGGATGCGGGTCGAGCTGGGCACGGGCGGCACGCTGGGTGACTGCTCGGGCTTCACCGGCGCGACCGTCTACGAGGGGCCGCTGACCGGCCTGGCCGTCGCCGGTGGCGTGGCCACGGGGTGGACGCCGGCCACCACGGAGTCCCGCACCTACCGGCTGACCGTGGACGTCGCCGGCGACGACACCCTCCAGCACACGTCCGGCGGGGCGACGTTGCGGTGGCTGCTGAACCCGGGCGCGGGTGCCACGCCGAGGACCCCGACCGGCCCTGCGCCCACCAGCCCCGGACCCACGAGCAGCGTCACGCCCCCGCGGGGTGCCCCCGTGGCCGGGCAGCCGGCCGTGACCCCCTCGATCGGCGTCCCGCCCGTGACCCCGGTCGGCCCGGCCCGGTCCGGGACCCCCGCGCCCGGGGTCGCCGCGGAGCCGGGCGGCGAGGCCGGTCGCAGCCCGTGGAGCGAGTCGCTGGGCGCCGTCGTCCGGGGCGCCTGGCAGCTGCTCGACGCCACCGCGCGCCATCCCTGGCACCTGCTGTTCTCGCTGGCCGCGATGTGGCTGCTGCTGTTCGCCGTGGACCGCTCGGACCGGCGCGACCCCAAGCTGGCCCTGGCCCCCGTGCTGCGCGAGCCGTACCTGGAATTCACCGACAACAACGAGGTCGACCGTGGCGAACCGAAAGACTAGACCGGTCAAGCCGGGTGAGCTGGTGCCGGTGGCCGACCGGATCCAGTGGATGCTGGGCTGGCGGGCCGTCCTGGCCGTCGCGGTGCTGGCCACCTGGTGGTGGAGCGACGCCCCGGCGGGCACGGGGAGCACGTGGGCCGGTCTGGCGCTGGCCTGGCCGGCCGGGACGGCGCTGTCGATGCTCGCGCCGCGGGCGGGCCGGCGGATCGCCCGCGCCGCGCTGACCCTGTCCCTGCTGGGCGACGGTGTGCTGCTGGCCCTGGCGAAGTGGGCGCTGGGCGACCAGCAGCACGTCGTCGAGTTCCTGATCGTGCTGCACGCCGTGGCGGTCACGCTGCTGGCGTCGTTCCGCACCGGCGTACGGCTGGCGGTCTGGCACTGTTTCGTCGCTGTGCTCGTCATCGACGCCGTGATGCTCGAGATGCTGCCCGGCACCCCGTCGCCGACCCCGTGGGCGTTCTTCGGCGTGCTGTGGGCCGCCGTGGCCAGCACGGCCGGGTTCGCCGCGATGAACGAGCGCGAGTTGCGGCGGCGGCGCCACGACAGTGAGCAGCTGCGGCAGTTCGGCTTGCGCACCTCCACCGCCCCCGACGCCGTCACGGTCGCCGCCGCTCTGGCCGAGTTCGCGTACGAGGAAATGCCCGCCCGTAAAGCCGTGGTGCTGGCCCACGTGCAGCCGCCCACCGCAGGCGAGGGTGGCCACACCATCGGCGCGTACGTGGAGATGACCCGGACGACCCGGCTCGGCGCGCTCGGTGCGGACAGCGAACCGGGGCCGCGCTCGGTGATCCGGCAGGCCATGGCGTCGGGGCCGCTGCTGCTGCGCCGGCTCGACCCCGACGCGGATGCGTGGCTGGCCGCGATGCTGCCGGATGCGCGCAACGTCGCGGTGCTGCCGTTCACCATCGACAAGGTGGCCGGCGCGCTGGTCGTCGAGGTGCGCAAGGACCGCCTCGAGCGCCGGGTGCTGGAGACAGCCCTGCAGGCCACTTTGCACGCCTCGGTGGCGCTGGACCGGATCGTGCTGACCGAACACATCCGGGCCACCGCGGACACCGACGGCCTGACCCGGGTGGCCAACCGTAAACGCTTCGACGAGGCGTTCGCGGCCGAGCTGCGGCACGCCGCCGCGGGCGGGACCGACCTGGCCCTGGCGCTGGTCGACATCGACCACTTCAAACGGCTCAACGACACGTACGGGCACTTGACCGGCGACGAGGTGCTGCGCCTGGTGGCCGCCGCGGTCACGGGCGCGATCGGCGAGAACGACCTGGTGGCCCGGTACGGCGGCGAGGAGTTCGCCGTGGTCATGCCGGGCCGCGACGCCGTCTCCGCCCTGAGCGCGGCCGAGCGGATCCGGCTGGCCATCGGCGCGGTGGACACGGTGACCGCCGTGACGGCCAGCGTGGGCGTGGCGTCGTGCCCGGCACACGGCACCGACGCGGCGACCCTGATCGCGTCGGCCGACGCCGCCCTCTACGAGTCGAAGCGGGCCGGCCGCAACCGGGTCGCCTTCGCCGCGTCCGGGCCGGTCGACCGGCCGGCCGAGGTGGCGCGGTGACCACCCGGCGGCGGCGAAAGCTCGGCGTGGCGGTCCTCGGCGCGATCACCGCGTCGGCCGTCGTCTGGCAGGCCACGGACGCGGCCCTCAGCAACGACGTCGTGATCCCGGGCAACACGTGGACCAGCGGCGCCGTGACGCTGACGGACAACGACGCGGGCCGGGCCCTGTTCGACTCGGCCGACCTGGCCCCCGGTGCCGGCACGCCGCGCTGCATCGAGGTCACCTACACCGGTGACGTGGCGGCCGAGGTGCGGCTCTCCCTGACCGGCCTGGACGAGCACGGGCAGAACCTGGGCTCCCTGCTGCGGATGCGGATCGACCTCGGCTCGGGCTCGTCGTGCGCCGCCCCCGGCACGTGGACCACCGTCGGCGACGCCACCCTGCGGACCCTGGCCGGCAACGCGGGCTGGGTCAACGGCCTCGGACCGGGCCGGTGGCAGCCGACGGGCCGGAGCGCCGCGACCCGCCCCTACCGGTTCACGCCGGTGCTGGCCGACGACGACAGCGCACAGGGCGGCCGGGCCGGCTTCGGCTTCGTCTGGGAGGCGCGCAGCCTCTGACCCTCAAGACGCGGGCCGCAGCCGCAACGTGGAGAGCGCGGCGCTGTCGCTGACCATGTCGGCGACGCCACCGGTGTACTTGCCGCGGTAGGCCGCGTCGACCTCGCTGCGCGCCGTCTCCCCGACGTCCTCCACCAGCACGTCGGTCACCAGCCCACCGGCCCGCACCCGGGCCCGCCCGGTCCGCAGCACACCCCCGTACCAGCCGGTCTCCCGCCGGTGCCAGGTCCGCACGAACACCTCCCCGCCCGCGCACACGACCCAGATCGGGGTCCAGCGCCCCAAGCCGCCGTCACTGCGCCGCACAGCGATCTCAAGCTCCTGGGCACTCCCGATCGCTTTCAGGTCGTCCGTGCTCCACCGCTCGCCCATGCCCCCAGCTTGCCTCGCCGGCGGCTGCAGTGCCGCCACGACTTCGGCGCCGCACCAGGCGTCCAGAACCCGGTCGGGCCCACTCGGTGCAGGTGTCATAGTCGCGCCGTGAAGTTTGCGCTCGAGACGTTGCCGGACGCCATCGCCGCCCATGCCGAGACCTGGGCGCGGGCGGCGATGACCTGGCACACCCGGCCGGTCAGCTCCCATCACGGTGGCCGTATCCCGCCCGGCGCGATTCAGGCCGGCTGGGGTCCACCCAGCTCGTAGGTGAAGCGATCCGCCGGTTCACGATGCGCGTCCCGCTCGGCCACCTGGCGCAGCACCCGATCGACGCGCTCGAAGGCGAACGCCCCCATGGCCGCCCGGCTGGCCGCGGCCGCCGTCCAGACCAGATGCACCGGCCTCGGCACGTCGGTGGTCAGCCGATCCCACAACGCGTCCAGGTTCTTGCCGTAGTAGGGCCCGAAGTCGAGCAGCGCGGCCAGCTGCCGGTGCACGTCGGCCTCGCTCGCGATCCGGTCGCCGTCCATCTCCACCCGCATGCCCGGCACTATAGGCAGATGATTCGCGTCGATCAGGTGCACGTGCACGACGGGACGTCGGTGGCCCTGCTGGCGGGCGGCCGGACAGTGGTGCGGCTGCACGACCGGGAGGACGCCGAGGAAGTGTTCAACGGCGACGGCACCCTGGCGCACGGTGCCGTCAGCTCGTGGACCCTGCTCGGTGACGTGCTGACCTTCGAGTACAACCGGCGGGCGGCCGAGGCACTGGGTTTTCCCCGCGTGCACGAACTGCGCCTGGCGCTCGGCCCGCAGGACGTGAGCCGCGTGCGGGACACGCTGCTGGAGATTCTGAACGGCACCTGCTGCCGCGTCGAGACACCGGACGGCATCGTCACGGCTTGACCAGGATCAGGTCGGCCAGTTCCTCGGGCAGGCCCGGCGAGAAGCAGACGTGGCCCATTCCGGGCACGACGTGCAGGTCGGCCTGCGGGATGGCGGCGGCCAGGGCCTCGCCGTGGGCCGGGGCGTAGATCGGGTCCGCGTCGCCGGAGACGATCCTCGCCGGGGCCGTGATCGTGGACAGGGGCACGAGCCGGTCGGGGGTCAGCCACGTGCCGGCCCGCTGGTGGTGACCGGCCGCTTCGGGGTCGACGACCCGGGCCCAGCAGCGTTCGAGCATGGCCCGGGTGGCCGCCTCGTCCAGCGGGCGCTTGTCGCCGTTCATCACCCGGAACAGGGCGACGTCGGTCTCCACCCCGGGCGGGCTGTCCGCCGTCTCGTCCAGGTAGCGCAGGAACGCGGGGGCGGGCGGCGGCAACGGGGTCGGGGACGGCTCGCCGCGCCAGAGCGGCCCGGGGTCGTAGTCCATCGGCGTGCTCGTGATCAGTGTCAGCGACCGGACGCGGGCCGGCGCGTGCACGCCCAGCCACTGCGCGACCATGCCGCCCATCGAGAACCCGGCGATGTGGGCTGTGTCCAGCCCGTACGCGTCCAGCACGGCCAGCGCGTCCGCGGCCAGGCCGGCCAGCCCGTACGGGGATCGGTCGTAGTCGACGAGGCTGGAGCGCCCGGTGTCGCGGGAGTCGTAGCGGATCACCTGCACGCCCCGGCCGACGAGCCGCTCGATCAGCGCGTCGGGGCAGGTCAGGCTCTGCGCGGACGCCCCCATGAGCAGCAGGACGGCGGGCCGGTCGGGGTCGCCGGTCCGCTCGGTCCACAGGCGCAGCGGGCCGGCCGTGACGAAGGTCATGACCGCCGACCGTAGTCGATGCGCGGACCGGCGGCACCCGGTTAACGAGCGAAGATCCGTACGCCCGCAAAGCCGGTCCCCACCCTGCAGAAGATCGAACGGCTGGCGGGAATGCGATCGATCTGACTATTCAGATTGATCGACGATCTCCCGGGTACGGCCACGTTGATCACGTAAGGAAAGAGGTGCCCCGTGCCGGCCCAAACCCATGACATCGAAGACCTCCGCGTCAACAGCCGGATGTACGACGCCGTCATCGAAGAGATCGACGGCCGCCGCATCCGCATCGGCCAGGACTGGCTCGTGGACTGGGCGTCCTGCAACTACCTCGGCTTCGACCTGGACACCGAGATCATCGAGGCCGTCGAGCCGCAGCTGCGCCGCTGGGGCACCCATCCCAGCTGGTCGCGCATGCTGGGCAGCCCGCAGATCTATCCGCAGCTGGAGGAGCGGCTGACCGAGCTGCTCGGCGCCGAGGACGTGCTGCTGCTGCCGACGATCTCGCAGATCCACCTGGGCGTCATCCCGGCCCTGATCGGCCGGGGCACGCTCATCATGGAGAGCCGCGCCCACCGCACGATCTACGACGGCTGCGTCTTCGCGCGCGGCCAGGGCGCCACCATGAAACGCTTCCGCTCGGGTGACCTGGAGGAGCTGGAGCGCCTGCTCAAGGAGGCCACGGCCCGCCCGGTCATGGTGTGCATGGACGGCGTCAACAGCATGACCGGCGACATCCCCGATCTGACGAAGTACGCCGCGCTCTGCCGCGAGCACGACGCCGTGCTCTACGTCGACGACGCGCACGGCATGGGTGTCATCGGTGAGCGCAGCCCGATCGAGAGTTCCCCGTACGGCATGCGCGGCAACGCCATCGTCAAGCACGCGGGCGAATCGTACGACAACGTCATCCTCGTCGGCGGCTTCTCCAAGGCGTACTCGTCGCTGCTGGCCTTCCTGGCCCTGCCGACCGCGGCGAAGAACAAGCTCAAGGTCGACGCCCCGACCTACCTGTACTCGGGTCCGTCCCCGGTGGCCTCGCTGGCCACGGTCATGGCCGGGCTCGACGTCAACGACAAGCGCGGCGACGAGCTGCGAGGGCACCTTTATCGTCTGACGGCAAAACTGCTTTCCCACGTACGGGGAATGGGCGTGCACACTCTCAATGTGCACGACACACCGGTCGTCGAGATCCCCATCTCGCCCGAGCACGACCTGATCGCCGTGTCCGAGCGGCTGTGGCGGGCCGGGCAGTACGTGACGCTCGCGCCCTACCCCGGTGTGCCGCGCGACGAGATCGGTTTCCGGGTGCAGCTGACCGCCGCGCACACCGAGCAGCACGTCGACGACCTCAATGCCGTGCTGACGGAACTGGCCCGCGACGGGGCGCTGCGCCCGGCCGTACCGCAGCAGCGGCGCCCGGCATGACCGCGCTGGAGCCGATCGAGACGGCCTCGCGCGACGAGCTGCGGTCCCTGCAACTCGATCGGCTGCAGCGGACCCTGCGGCACGCGTACGAGAACGTGCCCCTCTACCGGCGCAAGTTCGACGACGCCGGGGTCAGCCCGTCGGACTGCCGCTCGCTGGAGGACCTCGCGCGGTTCCCCTTCACCACCAAGCAGGACCTGCGCGAGACGTACCCGTACGGGATGTTCGCCGTGCCCCGCGACCGGATCGCGCGCATCCACGCGTCGAGCGGCACCACCGGCCGCCCCACCGTGGTCGGTTACACCCGAGCCGACCTCGACATGTGGGCGGATGTGGTGGCCCGCTCGATCCGGGCCGCAGGCGGCCGTCCGGGCGACCGGGTGCACGTCGCGTACGGCTACGGTCTCTTCACCGGCGGGCTGGGCGCGCACTACGGCGCCGAACGGCTCGGCTGCACGGTGATCCCGGTGTCGGGCGGCATGACCGAGCGGCAGGTCCGCCTGATCGCCGACTTCGAGCCGGACATCATCATGGTCACCCCGAGCTACATGCTGACCATCGTCGACGAGATGGAGCGGCAGGGCCTCGACCCGCACGCGACGACGCTGCGGGTGGGCGTGTTCGGGGCCGAGCCGTGGACCGAGGACATGCGGGCCGAGATGGAGAGCCGGCTCGGCATCGACGCGGTCGACATCTACGGCCTGTCCGAGGTGATCGGGCCCGGGGTGGCCGCCGAGTGCGTGGAGACCAAGGACGGCCTGCACGTGTGGGAGGACCACTTCTATCCCGAGGTCATCGACCCGGGCACCGGTGCCGTGCGGCCGGACGGCGAGCAGGGCGAGCTGCTGTTCACCTCGCTCACCAAGGAGGCCATGCCGATCATCCGCTACCGCACGCGCGACCTGAGCCGGCTGCTGCCCGGCACGGCCCGCACGATGCGGCGCATGCAGCGGATCACCGGCCGCACCGACGACATGATGATCGTGCGGGGCGTCAACGTCTTCCCGACCCAGATCGAGGAGCTGATCCTGCGCGTGCCGGGGCTGGCTCCGCACTACCAGTGCGTGCTCACGCGTCCGGGCCGCATGGACGAGTTGACCGTACGGGTCGAGTCCCGGCCCGGCGCCAGCTCTGACGGCCGTGAGCTGGCCGCCCTGATCAAGCAGAACATCGGGGTCACGGCGGCCGTCGAGGTGCTGCCCCCGGACGGTCTGGAACGTTCCGTCGGCAAGGCCCGGCGCATCGTCGACGACCGGAACTGACCGCGGGTGGGCGCCCTCGCTGCGGGGCGACCACCCGCGGCGCGTCGGCCCGCGACGGCCGGGCGATAGAGTCCCGGCCGTGATCAGTGGTCTGCTCGCCTTCGCCGCCGGCCTGCTGATCGCCACCGTCACCACCCCCGTGGGCGTCTCCGGCGCGGTCTTTCTGCTTCCGGTGCAACTGAGCGTCCTGCACGTCCCCAGCCCCGCCGTCACCCCGACCAATCTGTTGTTCAACGTCGTCGCCGGTCCGGGTGCGCTGCTGCGGTTCCGGCGCACCGGAGGCCGGGCCGGGCCCCTGACCCGGCTGCTGCTGATCGGCACCGTGCCCGGTGTCCTCCTCGGCGCGATCATCCGCGTGTTCGCCGTGCCCGGCCCGCGCGTGTTCCGCCTCGTCGTCGCGGCCGTCCTGCTGCCGCTGGGTGTCTGGCTCTGTCTCCGCGCCGCGCGCCCCGCGGCCGCCCCGGGACCGGCGAGACCGCTGCCCGACCGGCTCGTGGTCGTCCTCGGCGTCGGCGCGGGTGCCATCGGGGGCATCTACGGCATCGGCGGCGGTTCCCTGCTGGGCCCGATCCTGGCCGGTCGCGGTATCCCGATGGCCCAGCTCGCTCCGGCCGTTCTGACCTCCACGTTCCTGACGTCCGTCGTGGGGGCGGCCGGCTACGGCGTTCTGGCCCTGATCACGACCGGCGACATCGCGCCGGACTGGCGGCTCGGGCTGCTCTGCGGCGCGGGTGGGCTCGTCGGCGGTTATCTCGGCGCCCACCTGCAACCGCACCTGCCCGAGCGGGCGCTGCGGTTCCTGCTCGGCGGCCTGGCCGCCGCCCTGGCCGTGCTCTACATCGTCCAGGCCCTCACCTGACATGTTGCGTCGATATCTTTTGTCCCTGCTCAGGAAAAACATCCAAGATTCTTTGAGTTGCGTCGATTTGCCTCGCATGGGGACTTCGGGTCCGGGTACCCGCCGCACCCGACGAAGGGATACCACAATGTTGATGCGACGTCTGGCGGTCCTGATCGCCGCCACCGGGCTGTTCGCCCTGTCCGGGACGGCCGCCCTGGCCGCACCCTCCGACCAGGACGCCACCTATCTCAAGGCGGCCCACCAGTCCAACCTGGCCGAGATCGCGGGTGGCAAGATCGCCCAGCAGAAGGGCACCACGGAGCAGGTCAAGAATCTGGGCGCGCGATTCATCGCCGACCACACCAAGCTCGACGCGGCCCTGCGCCAGACCGCCGAGGGTCTCGGTGTCGACCTGCCGTCGGCGCCCAACTCGGAGCAGCAGGCGCTGGCCGAGCGTTACCAGGCCGCGTCGGGTGACGACTTCGACGCCCTGTACGTCTCCACCCAGATGGACGCCCACATGAAGGCGATGAGCCTGGGCCGCACCGAGATCGCCGACGGCAGCGACGCCCGGGCGAAGAAGGTGGCGCAGGACGCCGCGCCGGTGATCGCGTCGCACCACGACGCGCTGAACGCGGCGGCCCGGGCCGTGGGCGTGCCGAGCGGGGTCGACAGCGGCACCGGCGGCACCGCCGACAACGGCGGGCTGAGCACGGCCGCGATCGGTCTGATCGGGATCGGCGCCCTGCTCGTCGTCGCGGCCGGACTGCTGCTGGTGCGGCGCCGGACCGTACGGGCATGACGATGCGCGATGCCGGTCGGCGGGTGGCGGGCCTGGCCGCGCTGGTGGTGGGCCTGACCGCGCTGGCGATCGGCGTCGCGACGCTGCACGAGCCCGGGAGGGTCCCCACGTCCGCGGGGGCCCTTCCGGGCGTCTCGCCGTCCTCGGCGGTTCCGGGCGCGGTGCCGTCCTCGGCGGTTCCGGGCGTCTCGCCCTCATCGGCAGTTCCGGGCGTCTCCTTCTCATCGGCGGCGACGCGGGCGGCACCGCCGAAGCCCGCCGGGCCCGTCCCCGAGATGCCCGGCCGCGTCGTGATCCCCGGCCTGAAGGTCGACGCCCCGGTCGATCCGGCCGGCGTGGAGCGCGGCGGCGAACTGCGGATCCCCGCCGACCCGGCCCGGCTGGGCTGGTGGATCGGGTCGGCCCGGCCCGGCGTGTCGCGCGGCACGGTCCTGATCGCCGGTCACGTCGACACGGCCGAGGACGGGCGGGGCGCGCTCTACTCGTTGGAGACCCTGCCCATGGGCGCCCGCATCGAGGTGCGGGCGGGCCGCACCACGTACGAGTACCGGGCCGTGGCCCGGCGCAGCTTCGTCAAGCGGCAGCTGCCCGCCGACGTGTTCAGCACCGCCACGTCACCGCGGCTGGTGCTGATCACGTGCGGCGGGGACTTCCGCGACGGGTCGTACTCGCACAATGTGCTGGTCTACGCCGAGCCGGTCAGCCGCCGGTGATCGACCAGTGCCACGGCTCCGAGGGCAGGTTGATGAACCCGTACGCCCTGGCGTGGGTCACCAGCCACTTGTAGCCGGTGCTGCTGCGGGTCAGGGTCCTGCCGTTCTGGCTGATGTCGACGGCCATGCCCAGCTCGTGCAGCGACCGGCCCGGGATGGCCGTCGGCACCCGGCACGAGGAGGACGGCGCGGTCCACACGTCGGGGCAGCCGTTGGACTTGCGCAGCTCGATCTGGCGCTCCTTGGTGCGGAAGCCGCCGCCGGAGAGCACGATGCCGTTGGCCCGGGCGTCGTCGAGCATCCGCCGGAAGGCGTACGCGACGCTGCGGTGCACGGTGATGCCGTTGACCTGCACGGTGTCGGCGACCACGAAGCCGGCCCGGGACTGTGTGACCACGTCCCGGCTGAGCGCCGAGGCCTGGGTGGCCAGCGAGTAGGCGGTCGGCAGCTGGGCCAGCTTCTGCTGGCTGAGCGTGACCGCGGCCGCGGCGGCGTCCCGGTTCGCGATGGCGGTGCCGAGCGTCGCGGTGGCCGTACGGGCATTGGTCCTGGCAGTGGTCAGCGCGGCGGCGGCCTGCTTGGCCTCGGCCTGACGCGTGGTCAGCGTCTTGGTCGCGGCGACCACCGCGTTCTTGGCCTTGGTGACGGCGGCTTTGTTGCGCGGCTTCTTGTTCGCCTTGGTCAGGTTCTGCTTGGCGGTGGTCAGGGCCGTCTGCGCGGCGGTGACCCGGGTCCTGGCGGTGGTGTCGGCGGTGGTGGCCGTGGTCAGGGCGGACTCGGCCACGATGCCGGCGTTGGTGGCGTTGGTGACCTCGCCGGCCCGGGTCACGACGGTGGCTTTCTGGGTGGCGATGGCGGCCTGCATCGTCGCGGCCGTCTGCTGGCGGGTCAGGCTGCGGTACATCAGCGTGTTCCAGGTCTGGGCCACCGCGGGCGGGGCGGCCTCGGCCGGCGCGGGCGCCGCGAGGGCGGTCAGGCCGAGGGCCAGCGCCGCGATCGGGAGGGTGATGGCCCGGCGGGCTCGGCGGATCGTCGGATCCGGTCGGAGTTCCTGTCGTGTCGTCACCCCGAAGAGACTCCGGGGCGGCGGTAGCTACGCCGTGCCCTGCGGGGTGCGGCCCGGTTGCGTCAGCGCGCGGGCCGCCTCGACCGCGCGGGCGACGAGGTCGTCGACCGGCACCGAGCGGCTGTCGAAGAAGCCCTCGCAATAGAGCGTCACGTAGCCCTGGGCGACGGCGATCGTGGCCTCCACCTGCCGGAACGCCTCGGTGTGGGTGGGGCCGGGGGCCAGCTCGAGCAGCGTGGAGATCAGGGCCCGGGTGTGTTCGCGGCGCTCGTCGTCCGGGACGGCGTACAGCTCGGCGGCGAAGATGACCGGGAAACCGGCGCCGGTACGGACGACGGAACGCACATAGGCCCCGGCCACCGCGAGCAGCCCGCCCGCCGGGTCGGCCAGGATGGCGGCCCGCAGATCCCGCGCGGCCACGGCCGACACCGCGCTCAGCAGGTGGGCCCGGTCGGGAAAGTGCCGGTACGGGGCGGCGGAGCTCACCCCGAGCCGGCGCGCGACCGCGGCCACCGAGAACTTGGCCAGGCCACCCTCGGCCAGCAGCTCGAAGCTGGCCGCGAGCAGCGCCGACCGGAGATCGCCGTGGTGGTACGACACGCCGCCCTCCCCGCTTGCGCCCGTGTTAGAGGGCTCTTACATTAACAAGCGATAGCCCTCTTCCATCAAGCGCCGCCCGTGGAGGACCTGTGACCATCCGGCTCGGATATCAGATTCCGAACTTCAGCTATCCCGGCGTCCCCGACGAGGACCTGTTCGGCACGGTCGTTGCACAGGCGCGCGAGGCCGAGGCCGCCGGTTTCGACACGGTGCTGGTGATGGACCACTTCTACCAACTGCCCGGCATCGGCTCGCCCGACCAGCCGATGCTGGAGTCGTACACCACGCTGGGCGCCCTGTCCGGGGCGACCTCCACGGTTCAGCTGTCAACACTGGTCACCGGCAACACGTATCGCAACCCGGCGATGCTGGCCAAGACCGTGACGACGCTCGACGTGGTCTCCAAGGGCCGGGCCGTGCTCGGCATCGGCGCCGGCTGGTTCGAGCGCGAGCACCACGACCTGGGCTACGAGTTCGGCACGTTCACCGAGCGGTTCGAGCGGCTCGGCGAGGCCCTGGCCATCATCGCCCCGATGCTCAAGGGCGAGGCGGCCACGTTCGAGGGGAAGTGGTACGTGGCCCGGGGCGCCATGAACAACCCGCGCGTGCGCCCGACCATCCCGATCATGCTGGGCGGCTCGGGTGAGCAGAAGACGTTCCGGCTGGCCGCGCGGTTCGCCGACCACATGAACATCATCTGCGACCTGGCCGACCTGCCCCGCAAGATCTCGGTCCTGCGGCAGCGCTGCGAGGAGATCGGCCGCGACCCGGCCACCCTGGCCACCAGCTTCCTGATCATGGGCATGGTCGGCGAGACCGAGCGGGAGGCCGAGGAACTGGGCCGGACGATCCCCGAGGACCGCCGCAACCGGGCCTTCCTGGGCACGCCCGACCAGGTGGCCGAGCAGATCCAGGAGAGAATCCTGGACGCCGGCGTCGACGGCATCTGCATCAACCTGATCCGCAACGGCCACCGCCCCGGCGTGGTCAGCGCGGTCGGCGCGGCGCTCCGGCCGCTGGTGAAGTAGTCATCCGGGCGACGGCACCGCCCGCAGGGCGAAATCGACCGTGGCATGCAGCGCGGCCCGATCGGCGCCGGCCGCGGCGTGCACGGCGTTGCCCTCGCTGACGGTCATGACGTAGCGCGCCAGGGCGATCGGGTCCGTTCCCGCGGGCAGGTCGCCCTCGTCGTGGGCGCGCCGCAGCCGGTCGGCCAGCGCCTCCTCCCCTGCGCGGCGGCTGCCGGCCAGGAAGCCCGCGACGGTGCCGTCGTCGCTGCCGAACGCGAGCCCGCCCTGGATCGACAGGCATCCCGCGGGCCGGTCGGGACGGGTCAGCGCGTCCGCGTTGGCCCGCAGGAACGTTTCGATCACCCCGTACGCGGTGGGTTGCCCGAGGGCCTCGCGCGCGTACGCCATGTCCTGCTCGGCGTAGCGCTTGACCGCCATCCGGAACAGTTCTTCCTTGTTGCCGAACGTGGCGTACATGCTCGGCCGGTTGATGCCCATGGCGCCGGTCAGATCCGACAGCGACGCCGCCTCGTAGCCGTGCCGCCAGAACACCTCGATGGCCCGGTCGAGTGCCACTTCCGCGTCGAACTTGCGGGGCCGCCCGCGCTCACCCATTCCCGCCTCCCACCGTGACGAAGCCTACTTTACCAAGGAGTACAAAAATGCGGCCGGGGTGGTAGCGTCCCATTTACATACCGAGCGATACAAAAAAGGGATGCAGTCATGGGACAGCTCGACGACAAGACCGCCCTCGTCACCGGCGCCACCTCCGGGATCGGCCTGGCCGCTGCCCGCCGGCTGGCCGCGGAGGGCGCGCACGTGTTCCTCACCGGTCGGCGCCAGGACGCGCTGGACGAGGCGGTGGCCGGAATCGGCGCGAACGCGACGGGCGTACGGGCCGACGTGTCGGACCTGGACGACCTGGACCGCGTCGCCGCGGCCGTCGGCGCGCGCGGCCGGGGCCTCGACGTGCTCTTCGCGAACGCCGGCGGGGGCGGGTTCGCCGCGCTGCCCGACATCACCTGGCAGCAGTACGCCGACACGTTCAGCACCAACGTGGCCGGCACCCTGTTCACCGTGCAGAAGGCACTGCCGCTGCTCAACCGGGGCTCGTCGGTGATCCTGACCGGCTCCAACATCGACGTCAAGGGCGCGGCCGCGTTCAGCGTCTACGCCGCCAGCAAGGCCGCGCTGCGCTCCTTCGCCCGCAGCTGGGCGGCCGAGCTGGTCGACCGGGGCATCCGGGTCAACACCGTCGCGCCCGGCCCGATCGCCACCCCCGGGCTGAGCGGCCTGGCCCCCGACCCGGAGGCGGCCGAGCAACTGCTCAAGGGCCTGGCCGCCGGCGTGCCGATGAACCGCCTGGGCACCCCCGACGAGATCGCCGGCGTCGTGCTCTTCCTGGCCTCCCCGGCCAGCTCGTACATGACCGGCGCGCAGATCTACGCGGACGGCGGGGCCAGCCAGGTTTAGGCCCTGTCCTGCCGATCACGCGGGGCTGCGGCGTGATCGGCAGGACAGGCCCTAAGCGACGTCGGGCCGGGTCAGCAACGGCTCCCGCAGATGCAGCTCGAGGCGGGGGCCGGTCAGCGGTTCGACGTTCCACGCGACGGTGGCCGTCCCGGCGGTCACCGTCAGCCGGACCCGGTGCGGGGTGGTGATGACGCACAGGTCGGCCACGAAGGTGTCACCCTGCCAGGCGCCGGCCGCCATTACCGGGCGGCCCAGCGGCGCGCTCTCCCGCCACTGCCCGTGCCCGGCCGCGATGACGAACAGCGAGCCGAAGCGCAGCCGCCAGCCGCCCCGCACCGGCTCGACCGTGACCGGCGTCCGGCCGGGCAGCACGTCGTTCCCGTCGACGGTGGCCGTGACGGTCGCCCCGGGCCCGGCCGTCCCGGCCACCATCGGCAACGCCAGCCCGCGCAGCCGTTCCGCGAGCCGGTCGTCGTCGGCGGCGCCGTCCGGCCGGTCCAGGCCCGGCAACAGGCAGTCCCAGAGCGCGTCGAACATGACCTGGGCCTCGGTCATGGCCGCGGTCGCCGCCACCACCAGCTCGTGCTCCGGGACGACCAGGCAGAGCTGGCCGTACGCGCCGTCCCCGCGGAACCCGTGCCGCGACATCCAGAACTGGTAGCCGTAGCCGTGCAGCCAGTCGGAGTTGTGCGCGCTCTCGTCCAGCGGCAGCGTGTCGATGTGGCGACGGGTGGCGAGCCGCACCCACTCCGACGGGATCAGCCCGCCGCCGTCGCGCCGCAGCAGCTCGCCGAACGCGGCCACGGCCTCGGTGGTCAGATGCAGCCCGTGGAACCCGAAGACAGCCCCACCGGCCACGCGGTCCCAGTCGGGCGGCTCGATGCCCATGGGCGTGAAGAGGCGCTCCTGCAGGAACTCCGGGAGCCCCCGCCCGGTCACCCGCTCCACCATCCGGGCCAGCACGTAGGTGGTCGCATTGTCGTACGTGTGCCGGGTGCCCTCGCCGTACGGGAACGGAACCCGCAGGAAACCCCTGGTCAGGTCGCCCGGCTCCAGCTGCCACGCCTCGGCCAGGCTGTCGTCGCCGTGCCCGGCCGTCATCGACAACAGGTGGTGCACGGTGAGCCGCCGGCCCTGCTCCGCGATGCCGGCCGGCACGTGCTCGGGCAGCACGTCGACCACCCGATCCCCCAGTGCGAGCAGCCCGTCCGCGATCGCCAGGCCGACCGCCGCCGAGGTGAACGACTTGGTCAGCGAGTAGAGCAGATGCGGCCGCTCGGCCGTGTAGGGGGCCCACCAGCCCTCGGCCACGACGTGCCCGCCCCGCACGACCATGAGCGAATGACACTCGGCCGACTCCGCCTCGAGCCGATCGAGCACCGCACCGAGCGCGCGGGACGAGACACCGGCCGCGGCCGGCGCCGACCGGGGCAACAGGGCAGGCATTCCGGCACCCTAACCGCCCGCCCCCGGACCGACATCCGCTTTTCCCGCCGGCTGCGTCGCCGCAGGTCGCCGGCGCCAGGGGGCGAAGGCGTTGTGCCCGGCGGGCAGGACGGCCGCCAGGTCCGGGCAGTGGCGGTGGATCAGGTCGGTCATCGTCGTGTTCGCGATCCGGTCGAGGCCGAACTGGGTGTAGATCTCGGGGCGGTAGTCGGCGGTCAGGAAGCGGTCGCTCTGCAGGCGGCGCGAGGCCATCAGGATGAACACGCGGAACGCCGTGTCGGAGAAGCCGAACCCCTCGGGCGGTGTCTCGGCGAACAGCCCGACCATGGTGTCGACCTCGTCGATGCTGCGGTAGACCGAGCGCAGCCGGGCCACGGTGGCCGGGTCGGCGGTCAGGTCCTCCCAGCGCGTGATGCGGGGCATGTGCAGGGCGGCCCGGAAGTCGTTGTACCGGGGCACGCCGCGCATCCGCGTGCGCACCAGGTCGACCACGGACAGGTCGACCAGTTCGCCCTCGCGTTCCAGGTCGAGCAGCGACAACGGGTAGTTGTGCAGGGTGATCGCGCCGGGGTGGGCCGTGCCGAACGAGTACAGCACGTTGGCCAGGCCCAGCGCGCGCAGTTCGTCGTCGGCACGTCCGCCCAGCAGGTCCCGGAACGTCCGCGCCCCGAGCGACTCACCGTCCGGGGTGGAGAAGACGTAGTCGTCCGGGATCAACGGGTGCATGCGGTAGACCGTGACGAAGTCCTCGGTCAGCGAATACGGCGCGCTGTGATGGTCGGGAGTGGTCTTCAGGATGCCGTGCAGCGCGTTCACGTCGGTCAGCCACAACCCGATCCGGCTGAGCAGGTCGTTGGCCGGCACACCGTTCCAGTTGACGTTCATGCCGCGTCGCAGCACGTCGGTGGCGAGGATCGCGGGCGTCCACTCGACCGTGTGGATCTTCGCGATCAGGGCCGCCACGATGAGCCGGGCGGTCTGGTAGATCCGCTCGTCGTCCCACTCCGGATTCCGCTCGCGCAGCGCATCGCACAGGAGGTTGTGCTCGCGTGCGAACAGCGTGTGCATGCTGCTCAGGCCCAGCCACCAGGCCTCGTTGAAACCGGTGAGCTCCGACCCGGCCACGTCGACCGGCAGATAGCCCTCCGGCGTGAGCCTGATCTTCGCGCCGTCGCGCAGTTCGCGGGCCTTGGCCGTGCCGGTGCCGTAGACCTCGGAGCCGTCCCACCAGTGCGAGGCGACGTTGCCGCCCGTCGCACCGCCGACGTTGCCGCCGATGCGCATCTGGAGTTCGAGCGGGCCGCCGGGTGTGTTGGCCCAGCCCGCCATGCCGGGCGGGAGCGGCACCCGTACGTCGTGCGGGCCGCCCAGCGGGTGGCGGGCGTGCACGACCCAGTCGTGCACCTGGAATTGGATCCACGCGGCGGCCAGGATGTTGAGCGACGTGGCCGGCCGGAACGTGTCGCGGCGCAGCAACTCGCGGCTGACCAGGATCGGGTTGGGCTCGTTGACCAGGCCGGGGCGGGGCAGGGCGGGCACGTTGCGGCCGAACGCGGCACCGGCGGCGCCCATGCCGGGCGCCGACAAGTCGTTCCAGCGGCCGTCGTGCGTCCGGAAGACGCGTTCCTCCTCGGCCGGCGGCACGGGCACGTCCCGTACGCGGGGCGGGGCCTCCCGGTTCTCGGTGTCGATCAGGTTGTCGCGGCGCAGCACGTCGCGCAGGGCGGCCAGGTTGAGCAGGGCGAGCGCGTCGGGCAGCCGGTGCCAGGGCCGGAACCGGTTGACCACCCCGAAGATCTTGACCATCGCGGCACTGGCGATCGTGTTGCGGATCGGCACGTCGGTCAGCCAGCGCTGCCGATCGCGGTGGGCGGCGCTGGCGTCGTACGCGGCCTTGCGGACCCGGTTCAGGTTGCCCAGCGGGCGGAAGTCGCCGGTGGTGTTCCACGGGTTGAAGCGCATCGCGTGCACGACCGGGTTGTCACAGGAACCCGCACGGATGGTCAGCGTGGCCACGGGTTCCGGCGGCGCCTGGGGCGACCGCCAGTCGACGGCGGCGTCCTCGATGGGTGTCTCCTGCGGGCTGCGGAAGCGTTGCACGCACAGCTCGAATCGCACATCGCCGCGTTGCAGCCGCGCGCCCATCTCGGCGGTCAGGAAGTCGGGGCCGTCCGGTGGCGGTGGCGCCTCGGCGGGCAGCGGCCGCAGAAGGTACTGCACCGCCAGTTCGCCGCCCCAGGTGATCGGGATGCGGCTCCAGTAGGTCTCCGTGGCCACGCTGCCGATGCGGCGGCGGGCCGCCAGGACGTTACGGGCCATCCGGATGGTCTCGCCCGGCCCGAGCACGACCATGAGCCGGGCCAGGCCGAGGTAGCGGCCCGGTCCGCCGCCCGCGGTGGCCACCGCGAACTCGGCGAACTGGCGGGCGTCGCGGGCGTGCGACACCGGCGCGTTGGTCATCAGCAGATCGTGCTGCTCGTCCGCGCTCGCCGCGATCCGCAGCGCGGCGCCCCGCAGGTCGGGTTCGCGGTCGTCGAGGATGCGGCCCTCGGCGTTGCTGAACCGGACCGCCGCACGGTACACCGCGCCCGGCTGCGCGAACCCGACGCGCAGCTCGGGCGGGAGGTCGTCACGGAACCGCAGCTCCGCGTCGTCCACGGCGTACGTGCCCTTGGCCTGAAAACCGGCGACGATCGGCTTGCCGCCGCGGCTGTTCTTGAGCTGGGTGCGCATGATCTGCACAGCCATCCGTTCGAACAGCCGCCGCTCGGCCTCGGGCGAACCGCCCAGGTAGACCTCGCGCCACTGGACCCTGGTGCCCGTTGTCATCGGGACACTATGGACCTGGCCCCCGGCCGGCGCTGTCGCCTACCCGATCCTCGTCACTTCTTGAGCTTGTCCAGGTCGACCACGTCGGCCGCGGCGGGGGCCTTGATGTCGGCGAACGTCTCGCCGTACTCGGAGAAGGTCAGCGCGCCGTCGGCCGGGGTCGGGCCCTCCAGCTTCAGCGGGAGCGGCTCGCCGGTGGTGGCGACGTAGAGCGTGCCGTCGCTGTCGGCACCGCCGTCGGTCAGCCCGATGGCCGGCTTGCCGTCGATGTCCTTGGTCGCGCCCTTGGTGACCGGGCCGTCGGCGTCGAGCAGCTCGCCGATGTCGGTGATGGTGAACATGCTCTCGAAGCTCTTGTCGCTCGCCTTGACCAGCACCCAGCGGTCGCCGATGAGCTGAGCGACGGCGGGGCCCTGCTCGCCACCGGTCATCTTCCAGAACGCCGCGTCGGGCTTGATGTACTTCTTGCCGTCGACGGCCAGCAGCTTGACCCGCGGCCCGTCCAGCGACATCGTGCCCAGGACCTCTTCCCCCGCGACCTTGAAGTCGAGGCCGATCTTGCCTTCCTCGGCCTTCATCGAGCCCTTGAGGTGGAACGACTTGGACTGCGCGAGGGCGGCCTTGGCCTTCTCGAGGATCTGCGCGCCCTCGAGGGCCTCGACGCCGTTGCCCTTGGGCGCCGCGGCGGGCTCCTCGAACGTCGCGCCCTCGTCCTTCTGCCCGGCACAGCCGGTGGCCAGCAGCGCGGCCGTGGTCAGGCCGGCCAGCGCGCCGACAAGTCTGCTTTTCATGGTTGCGTCCCCGTTCGGTTGCCCCGCTCGACTGGTGCCGATCAGTGGCGCGCCCAAGGTACAGGGGCCGCACAGCGGACTCACAGGCGACCGCCCCTCGGCCGTTCAGGCCACTCGGGGCAGGTCACCTGCTTGTGACGGGGGAATCCGCGGGCTGATTCCCGACAGCCCGGCTACGCCGGCTCGGGCACCCCACCCGGATCGGGGCCGGGCTCGGCGGGCACCGGCTCCACCGGCACGGGAACGGGCGACGGCTCGGCCGGCGGCGGGGGCAGCGGGTCCGGGCTGCCCGGCTCCAGCTCGCCCGGGTCGTCCGGGATCGGCGCCCCCGGGTCGAGCGGCGGGTATTTGTCCGGGTCAGACGGAATACTCATGCCCGTCCCACCTACCCCCGTGATCTTTCGTCAAACCCGGTCACCCGTTCACGGCGTCTCGCCAGACGAGCCATTCGCGCAGGTCGGAGAGGTCGTAGTCGGGGCCGCTGGCGCTCACGGTGAACAGCGAGACGCCCAGGTTGAGCAGCGTGGGTCCGACGTCGGCGGGCTTGCCCTGGGCGGCGGTGGAGATCTCGATCTCGGCCGGGTCGCGGCCCACGTCGGCGCAGTGCTGCCGGAGGATGCCGACCTTGCGCTCGACGGTCTCGGCGTCGCCGAAGCCGTGCCAGATGTCGGCGTGCCGGGCCACCAGGCGCAGGGTCTTCTTCTCGCCGCCCCCGCCGATCAGCACGGGGATCTTGCGGGTGGGCGCGGGGTTGAGCTTGGCGAACCGCGACTCGATCCGCGGCAGCGCCTCGGCCAGCGCGTCCAGACGGCCGCCGGCCGTGCCGAACTCGTAGCCGTACTCCTGGTAGTCCTTCTCGAACCACCCCGAGCCGATGCCCAGGATGAGCCGGCCCTCGCTGACGTGGTCGACGGTGCGGGCCATGTCGGCCAGCAGCTCCGGGTTGCGGTAACTGTTACAGGTGACCAGGGCGCCGATCTCGGCCCGGGAGGTCTGCTCGGCCCAGGCGGCCAGCATCGTCCAGCACTCGAAGTGCAGACCCTCGGGCTCGCCGCGCAGCGGATAGAAGTGATCCCAGTTGAACAGGATGTCGACGCCGAGCTCCTCGGCCTCGCGGACGGCACGACGGATGGTCTGGTAGTCGGCGTGCTGGGGCTGGATCTGCAGTCCGACGCGGACGGGCCTCGAAGTCATGATCGCCAGCGTAGGCGCTTTTCCCGGTGGTGCCAGGTATACCGCAAGCCGGGGCCCAGTACCCGTGTGCCGGCCGGGGCAAGCGACGAGCATCGTCGGCATGGGAATCACACGACGCACACTGATGGCCTCCGCCGCCGCCGCCACCGTCGCCGCGCCGGCCGTAGCCGCCGGGGCCGCCCCGTCCGGCACCCTGGCGATCACCGGGGTCACCGTGATCGACGCGACCGGTCGCCGGCGGGGGCAGACCGTGCTGGTGCGCGACGGCCGCATCCTCGACGCCGGCCGCCTCGGCGTGCCGCACGACGCCCACGTGGTCGACGGCCGCCGGAAATACCTGATCCCCGGCCTGGCCGACATGCATTCCCACGCCACCGGCATCGACCCCACCGACCCCGAGCTGTATGTGGTCAACGGCGTCACCACCACCCGCGAGATGTCGGCCAACGAGCCCGCCATCGGCTGGCAGCGGGAGATCGAGTCCGGCGTACGGGTGGGGCCGCGCTGGGTCGTCGGCAGCGCGATCGTGGACGGCTCACCGTCGCTGTGGGAAGGCCTCGGCGTGCCGTACGTCGCGGTGGCCGGCGCGGCCCAGGCCCGGGCGGCCGTCCGGGCCCAGGCGGCGGCCGGGGCGGCGTTCATCAAGACGTACAGCCGGCTCAGCCGCGAGTCGTTCCACGCGATCGCCGCCGAGTCGCGCCGGGTGGGCCTGCCGTTCCTGGGTCACGTCCCCGACGTCGTGCCGGTCACCGAGGCCAGCGACGCCGGGCTGCACACCGTCGAACACCTCTTCGAGTTCTTCTACGACACGTCGCGCGACGAGGAACGGCTGCGGCGCGAGATCGCGCGCATCCGGGTGGCCGGGGGCGAGTACGCCGGCTGGTTCACGAAGCTGCATCCGGTCGAATTCGCGGCCGCGCGCAGCCACGACCGGGACAAGGCGGCCCGGCTGTTCGAGCGGCTGGCCCGCAACGGCACCCGGGTCACGCCGACGCTGACCGTGCACCGGACCTGCGACACCCCGCAGGACGTGCCGCACGACGACCCGCGGTTTCGTTACGTCAGCGCCGACATGCTGGCGTACTGGCAGTGGTGCACCGACACGATCTACCTCAAGGGACGCTCGGCCCGGGAGACCACCGAGCGGCGGGAGACGTTCGCCCGGCGGCTGCGCCTGGCCGCCGAGATGGCCCGGGCCGGGGTGCCGCTGCTGACGGGCACCGACCTCGGCACGTCCTACCTGATGCCCGGCTTCAGCCTGCACGACGAGCTGCGCTTGCTGGTGCGGGCGGGCATCCCGGCGGCGCAGGTGCTGCGGGCGGCCACCCTGGAGCCGGCGCTCAGCCTGGGGCGTCACGACCAGGGCCTGGTGACCCGCGGGCACGTCGCCGACCTGGTGCTGCTCGACGCCGACCCGCTGCGCGACATCGCCGCCACTTCCCGGATCGACAGCGTTCTCGTACGGGGCCGGTTGCTCGGCCCGGCCGCCCGCAAGCGGATGCTGGCCGACGTCGAAGCCACGGTCCGGGCCAAACCCGCAACCGGAGTGCTGCCGGTGGCCGCCGGATGTGCCTGCCACACCCCCGTCTCCCGGGTCTGATCGCGTGGCGCGCTGGGCGGTACGCCGATCAGTCGCTATGTTGGACACATGGTGACGGGTGTGCTGCTCAGCGCGATGCTGCTGCTCATCCTGTCCTTCATCAGGCGCACCGCTCCCACTGTGGAGTTCCGGACCGCTGTCGCCGCCCTCCCGGTGCCGGTCCCCGCGCCGGTTCTGCTCTCGCAGTTCGCCGCCGCTGTCCGCGGCTCCCGCGCGCCTCCCGTCGCGTCCGCCTGACCGTCCTCCGACGGTCACATGTGGCCATCGACGACCTTCTCGCGGACGGACACCCTCATGAACGTGGTTGCGGAAATGCTGCTCAACGACCCGGCCCCGGCCGCCATCTGGGCCACACTGATCGTGCTGACCTTCCCGGCCCTGCTCGTGCTGGGCAGCCCCGAAGCCATGCGCCACCCCGGCCGCATGCTGCGCGACGTCCTCACCGCTCTGCGCCGCCACCCCGCCCCCTCCCCTTCGACCTGTTCGCCGGCGTGGGCGTCCGAAGTGCGGGTGGCCGCCGACCGCGCCGCCGTGGCCGCCCAGCGCTGGCGAGACCTGTGGGAGCAGGCCGAAACCACGATGGCCGCCGCCTACGACGCCTGGCTCGAAGCCGACGCCCGCCTGCGCACCGTCACCGTCGCGGCCCGCTGGGGCACCCCGTGGTCGGCCCCCACCTGCGCCGAGTACGCCTCCCGCGAACGCTTCCTGCACCAGGCCGTGGCCGCCGCCTGCGCCCGGGGCGACCTGCCCGCCGAGGCCCTGACCGACGCCCAGGCCGGCCGCAACGGCTGGGACGCCCGCCTGCACCCCGTCGACCAGGAACTGGTCATCGCCAAGGCCGCCGCCGCATACCGCCGCCACTGCTACGACCAGGCCGCCACCGCCGAACGCACCGCCTGGCACGACGCCGATCTGGCCCGCCGGGCCAGCAGCAGCCTCCAGCACGAGGCCGAGCTCGCCACGGCCCCGGCCGACCTGCCCTCCCCCACCACCGCCGGCATCTCCACCCACCGGCCTGTGGCGGTCCCCGCCCTCTGACCTCCCCACGGCCCCACAGTCCCTCTCCGCCCGGCCAGACGCGCGATCGAGGTTGCCGACGTGCCGGCCCACCCCGAACCCGGTGAAGTCCACTACCCGTCCACAGTCGCGGCTCGACGGCGCCTCGGGTACACCGGCGTGGCCGCTCGAATCGTGGCCGGCGCTGACTCCGGGCGTGCCCTCGAGCGGCTCCGCTCTCAAGACACGAACACGACCCACACTGCGCAACGCGGCACGCAGATTACGGCCAGCTCCCGCACCGTGCGAACACCGCGCCCGCCAGGCAATGTGCGAACCCAACGCACAGCGCTGCCCGTCGCGCGCGAACACAACGCGCGAATGCCGCTCTCCAGATACGAACGAAACGCGCACCATGTGAGCGGCAATGCTGGTGGAGGTGGCCGGAGCTCATGGGGCTAATTCGGGTGGGGGCGGTAGCAGCAGTCCGAGCAGATTCGGGGCTCGGGGAGAGTGAAGGCGAGGCAGCACGTCCTGCGGCGGAGCCGGCCGTGTTCCCACTCGATCAGGTCCTGCAGGTCGAGCGCCTTCAGGAGGGTGTCGATGTCGTCGGTGGAGGCGCCGGGCACGGCGCGGACGGCGTGCCGGGTGGCGTGGGCCAGGCCGGCCGAGAGGGAGCCGAGCAGGGGGCGGCGGGCGATGCGCACCTCGCGCTGGAAGGCGTCGAGCAGTGGGGTGACGTGTTCGTCGAGCAGCACGCGACGCAGCGCCGACGGGTCGTCGTGGGTGAACGGGATGCCGGGACGCAGGCCGATGCGGACGGGCGCGTCGGGCGCGTCCAGTCGCACCAGCACCTGGGCGGCCGTCAGGTGGGGGACGCGGCGGGCCACCACCCAGCCGAAGGCGGCGGGCAGCGACAGCCAGTAGGAGTAGGCCTTCCACATCAGAGCGGCGGCCACGTGGGGGCGGGCGTCCCAGCGGCGCCGGGCCGCGGTCACCAGCAGGGTGATGTCCGCGCCGGTGAGGTCGGTGGCGGGAATCCAGCCGTCGGGGTCGGGCACGACCAGACCCGGGGCCAGACCCGCGAGGGTGCTGGTGCCGAAGGCGCGCCCGATGGCGGCCAGGAGATCGTCCACTGACGCTGTATACCCGGCCCCGTCGCCGCGACGCATCCCGCGCGAGCCCCCGGGCCGCACGATCGGCGGCAGCGCCCGGGGCCCCGCGCGGCTGACGTCAGCTCCAGGGGGCGTGGATGACCTTGTCGACGGCGATGGTCATGATCACGCGGACCTGGTCGCGGCCGCCGAACCACGGGTAGGGGCCGCCGAGGTATTTCCGGGCCAGTTGCTCGATGTGTTCGGCGCCGCCCTCGGGGGTCACGCTCACGACGTGGCCCTTGACCGAGTAGTAGTCGGACGCGTTGCCGGGGTCGGTCACGATCACCGAGACGCGCGGGTCGCGTTCGACGTTGCGCACTTTGCGGAAGCCCTCGACCGTGTTGATCACGATGTGCTCGCCGTCGGTGCCGACCCAGGTCTCGGTCAGTTGCGGGGAGCCGTCGGGGTCGGTGGTCGCGATGAAGCAGGGGCTGGGCTGGTTGAGCAGCTTGAGAAGGCCGTCGGGCAAGATCGTCACGTGTTCCGACTGTACGCCGCCGGGATCGTCACGCAACCGTCATGGAGCCGCGCAGGACTCGCCAATCGCCGGGGTGACTGTGGGTTCATGACTACCGACGAAGCCGTACGGACGCGGGTGGCCCGCCGGCTGGGCCGGGACCTCGTGCTCACACCGAGCGCTTTCCTCGGGGTCGCCGGCGTCTGGCTGGTGGTGACACCCGTGGTGATCGACCATGGCGTTTATCCGTGGGTCGCCGATGTGCTGGCCGGGATCATGCTGATGGCCGTGGCCGCCGCGCAGGTCGTGCTGCCGAGCCGTTCGCTGGCGTTGAGCGCCGCCGCGGCCGGGGCAGGCGCCTGGCTGATCGCCGCACCCTATGCGCTGGGTTTCGCCGATCAGCTCGGCGTGGCCTGGAACGACAAGGTGGTGGGCGCGCTGGTGATCCTGCTGGCCGTGGTCAACGGCCTGCCCCGCGCGGTCCGGAAACCGTGAGCCGGGACGCGTCCCATGACCACGGACGGGCCGTCCCGCGCTGAGCGTTTCGCGTATGCGATCGAGGCTCTGAGCCATTCAAAGTCTCATTCGATGCGACTCCAATGGAGGGCATGACGCTCATCATCGGTGGAACGGGCAAGACCGGACGACGCGTGGCCGAGCGGCTCGGCGCCGCAGCGACGATCGCTTCCCGCACGTCGGCGACCCGGTTCGACTGGAACGACGAAACGACGTGGTTGCCGGCGCTCAAGGACCAGAAGGCCGTGTACATCACCTTCTATCCCGACCTCGGCCTGCCCGGCGCGGCCGAGACGGTCGGCGCGTTCGCGGATCTGGCCGCCGCGAACGGGGTCGAGCACCTGGTCCTGCTGTCGGGTCGCGGCGAGCCTCTCGCGCAGCGGGCCGAGCAGCGCGTGAAGGACTCCGGCACGGACTGGACGATCGTGACCTGCGCGTGGTTCGCCCAGAACTTCAGCGAGGACTTTTTGGCCGGCGCGGTCGCCGCCGGCGACATCCGGCTGCCCGCGGGCGACGTGGCCGAGCCGTTCGTCGACGCCGACGACATCGCCGACGTGGTGGCGGCGGCCCTGACCGACCCGCGCCACCGGGGCCGGCACTACGAGCTGACCGGTCCCGCGGCGCTCACCTTCGGGCAGGTCGCGGACGAGCTCAGCCAGGCCACCGGACGGACGATCACCTACACGCCGATCAGCTTCGTGCAGTACGAGTCCGTGCTGCGCGAGGCCGGCCTGCCCGTCGAGCTGGGCGACATGTTCCGCGGCATCCTCGACGGCCGCAACAGCAAGCCTGCTGACGGTGTGCAGCGGGCGCTCGGACGACCGGCGACTTCGTTCTCCTCGTACGCGAGAAAAGCGCTGTAGGTTGTCCGCATGGACGCGCTGACCGGCTTGCTGGACGGGCCCCGGGCCCGCGGCGCGTTCCTGTTGCGCTCGGTCCTGGATCCGCCGTGGTCGCTGCGGATCCAGGACGGCTCGCCGCTCTCGCTGATCACGATGGTGCGCGGCGACGCCTGGATCCTCAAGCCGGATCATGAGCCCGCCCGGATCGGCGCGGGGGACGTGGCCGTCGTCAACGGTGTGGAGCCGTACGTGGTGGCCGACGAGCCCGGCACCGCCCCCCAGGTGATCATCCATCCGGGGCAGCGCTGCCAGATGGCCGACGGTTCCGAGGTGACGCTGACCGGCCAGGGCGTACGGACGTGGGGCACCCGGCCCGACGCGCCGACGGTGATGGTCAGCGGGACGTATCAGATGCACAGCGAGGTCAGCCGGCGCATGCTCGACGCGCTGCCGGGCCTGCTGATCCGGCCGGCCGAGGCGGGCGACCGTTCGCTGATCGACCTGCTCGTGCGCGAGATGAACGGCACCGAACCGGCCCAGGACCTGGTGCTCGACCGCCTGCTCGACCTGGTGCTGGTCAGTGTGCTGCGGTCCTGGCTGGCCACGCCGGCCGACGACGCCCCGGGCTGGCAACGGGCCCAGACGGATCCCGTGGTCGGCCCGGCCCTGCGCGTGATCCACGACGATCCGGCGTACGGGTGGACCGTGGCTTCGCTGGCGGCCCGCACCGGGGTGTCGCGGGCCTCGCTGGCGCGCCGGTTCACCGAGGTCGTGGGCGAGTCCCCGATGGCGTATCTGACCAGCTGGCGGCTCACCCTGGCCGCCGATCTGCTGCGGCAGGGCGACGCCACCCTGGAGTCGGTGGCCCGGCGCGTCGGCTACGGCAGCGCGTTCGCCCTGAGCACGGCGTTCAAGCGGGAACGCGGGGTGAGCCCGCAGGAGTATCGCCGCCGCCCGCCCCTCGCGCCGCACGCGTCTCCCCTGCCCCGGGTGGTGCGGCTCACGTAGGTCCGCGGCCCGATGTGGGGGTCAGACCCGATGCGGACCCGCCCCGGGCCGGGCAGGGTCAAGGGGAAGCGTTTTTCTCCTGAGAGTCGGGTGATCCCGCGTGTCGCTGTTCTGGCGGATCTTCTCGTTGAACGCGGCGGTGCTGACCGTCGCGGCCCTCGTGCTGCTCTTCGCCCCGGTGACCGTCTCGTCGACCGCACGGCTGGCCGAGGCGCTCATCATCCTGGCCGGCACCGCGGTCACCCTGGTCGCGAACGCGGCCATGCTGCGCGTCGGCCTGGCCCCGCTGGCCCGGCTGACCCGCGTGATGACCACGATCGACCTGCTCAAACCGGGCACCCGGCTGGCCCCGAGCGGTCAGGGCGAGATCGCCGCGCTGATCACCGCGTTCAACTCGATGCTGGAGCGGCTGGAGACCGAGCGGGCGTCCAGCGCCGGGCGGGCCCTGTCGGCGCAGGAGGCCGAGCGGCACCGGATCGCGCAGGAGCTGCACGACGAGATCGGCCAGACGTTGACGGCCGTGCTGCTCGACCTCAAGCGGGTGGCCAAGACGGCCCCCGAGGCGGTGCGCGACCAGCTGCTGGCGGTGCAGGAGAGCACCCGCAACGCGCTCGACGAGATCCGCCGGATCGCGCGCCGGTTGCGGCCGGGCGTGCTCGACGAGCTGGGGCTGGGCAGCGCCTTGCGCGCGCTGGCGGGCGAGTTCACCACGGCCGGCATGTCCGTACGGCGTCAGGTCAGCAACGACCTGCCGGTGCTGCCCAAGGACGTCGAGCTCGTCGTCTACCGGGTCGCCCAGGAGAGCCTGACCAACGCCGCCCGGCACTCGGCGGCGCAGCACGTGGATCTGGTGCTGTCACAGAAGAACGACGAACTGCATTTGTGCGTACGCGATGACGGCCGCGGCCTGCGAGGCGCGGCGGAGGGAGCGGGGATCCGCGGCATGCGAGAACGGGCACTACTGATCGGGGCCGGTCTGACGGTCGAATCCGGGACCACCGGCGGCACCTCGGTACACCTGCGGGTGCCCACATGATCCGGATCCTGCTGGCCGACGACCATGCCCTCGTACGGCGGGGGGTCCGTCTGATCCTCGACGGCGAGCCCGACCTGGAAGTCATCGGTGAGGCCGCCGACGGCGCGGAGGCGCTGGCCCTGGCGGCCGCCGACCCACCCGACCTGGCCGTGCTCGACATCGCCATGCCGCGGATGACCGGCCTGCAGGCCGCCCGCGAGCTCAGCCGCACCCACCCCGGAGTTCGCATCCTGATCCTCACCATGTACGACAACGAGCAGTTCTTCTTCGAGGCCCTGCGGGTCGGCGCGGCCGGTTACGTGCTCAAGTCGGTGGCCGACCGGGACCTGGTCGAGGCCTGCCACGCCGCCATGCGCGACGAGCCGTTCCTCTACCCCGGCGCCGAGACCGCCCTGGTCAGGGACTACTTGGAGCGGGCGAGCAACGGCGCCGAGATCCCCGCACGGGCCGTCACCGAGCGCGAGGAGGAGGTGCTCAAGCTCGTCGCCGAGGGCCACTCGACGCGCGAGATCGCCGAGATGCTGTTCATCAGCGTCAAGACGGTCGAACGTCACCGTTCCAACATCCTGACCAAACTGGGCCTCAAGGACCGGCAGGAACTGACCCGGTACGCCATCCGGGCGGGGCTGATCGAGCCGTGATGCTCGCCGTCCTGATCCTGCACGCCGCGGCCGCGCTGCTGGCCCCGTTCCTGGTGCGGGCCCTCGGCAACCGCGCCCTTTACCTGCTGGCCCTGGTGCCGGCGTCGACGTTCGGGTGGACCCTTTCCCGTACGGGCGAGGTCAGCGCGGAGACGTATCCGTGGGTGCCGCACCTGGGCCTGGACCTGGCGCTGCACCTGGGCACGCTGGCGTGGCTGATGCTGCTCGTCGTGAGCGGTATCGGCGCGATCGTGCTCGTCTACTGCGCGCACTACTTCGAGCAGGGTGACCCGGCCCTGGGCCGTTTCGCGGGCACCTTTCTCGGCTTCGCCACCGCCATGACCGGCCTCGTGGTGGCCGACGACCTTTTGCTCCTGTACGTGTTCTGGGAGCTCACGACGGTGTTCTCGTACCTGCTCATCGGGCACAAGGGTGAGCAGGCGGCCGGGCGCCGCGCGGCGATGCAGGCCCTGGTGGTGACGACCGCGGGCGGGCTGGCCATGCTGGTCGGCTTCGTGATGCTGGGCCACGGCGCGGGCACGTACCGGTGGTCGGAGATCGCCGCGGGCCCGTTGCCCGAGGGCAGCACGGTGGCCGCGATCCTCATCCTGGCCGGTGCACTGTCCAAGTCGGCCATCTTCCCGTTCAGCTTCTGGCTGCCGGCCGCGATGGCCGCGCCCACCCCGGCCTCGGCCTATCTGCACGCGGCGTCCATGGTCAAGGCGGGCGTGTTCCTGCTCGGGCTGATGGGTCCGCTGCTGGCCCAGGCCGAGCCGTGGCGGCCGGTCGCGGTGACCGCCGGCGTGCTGACCCTGCTGCTGGGCGGCTGGGCCGCGATGCGTCAGCACGACCTCAAACTGCTTCTGGCGTACGGCACCGTCAGTCAGCTCGGCCTGCTGACGGTGGCGTTCGGCGCCGCCGGGCGCACGGCCGCGCTGGCCGGAGCGGCCCTGCTGCTCGCGCACGCGCTGTTCAAGGCGGCCCTATTCCTCATTGTCGGCGTCATCGACCGCCAGACCGGTACGCGGGACCTGCGCGACCTGAGCGGGCTGGCCCGGCGGTCGCCGGGGCTGGCCGCGATCGCCGGGCTGGCCGTGGCGTCGATGATGGGCGTGCCGCCGCTGGCCGGGTTCGTCGGCAAGGAGTCGCTGTTCGCGGCGTTCGAGCACGGCGGGGCGACCGACCGGCTGGTGCTGCTCGCGCTGGTCGCCGGTTCCGCGCTGACCGTGGCGTACGGGCTGCGGTTCCTGTGGGGCGCCTTCGCCACCAAGCCCGGTGTCGCCCCGGTGGAGCTCGCGCCGCCGCGCTGGGGTTTCGTGGCGCCGGCCGCGTTGCTGGCGGTGACGGGGCTCGCGGCCGGGCTCGGCGCGTCGTGGCTGGACGGCGTCCTCACCCCGTACGCGGAGCTCTTCGAGGGCCCGGCCGAGCACCTCGCGCTGTGGCACGGCTTCGGGCTGCCGTTGCTGCTGTCGGCAGTGGTGCCGGCGGTCGGCGGGCTGGTGTTCGCGGGTCAGCGGAGGGGCCGGGCGTGGCCGCGGCAGCGGGTGCCCCAGGCCGCTGACGTCTACACGCGGCTGATGAGCGCCGTCGACCGGGCCGCCGTCGAGGTCACCGGGGCCACCCAGCGTGGTTCGCTGCCGTTCTCGCTCGGCGTGATCCTGATCGTGCTGGTCATCGTGGGGGCCAGCACGCTGCTGCTGGCGGGCGCGCCCTGGCCGGCCGGGCTGCGGCTGTGGGACACCCCGCTGCAGCTGGTCGTGGGGGCCGTGGTGGTCGGGGCGGCCCTGGTCGCGGCCCGCTCGCGGCGCCGGCTGACCGCGATGATCCTGGTCGGCATCTGCGGCTACGGCATCGCCGTCATGTTCGTGCTGCACGGCGCGCCCGATCTGGCGCTCACCCAGTTCCTCGTCGAGACCGTCACGATCGTCATGTTCGTGCTGGTGCTGCGGCGGCTGCCGGTACGGTTCTCGGCCCGCCCGATCCGGGCCACCCGGATCATCCGCTCGGTCATCGCCGTCTCGACCGGGGTCGTCGCCGCGGGCATGGCCTACGTGGCGGCCGGGGGCCGGGTCGCGACACCGATCTCGACCGAGTTCGCCGAGCCGGCCGTGTCGTACGGCGGCGGGCACAACATCGTCAACGTGGCGCTGGTCGACATCCGCGCCTGGGACACGATGGGCGAGATCTCGGTGCTGGTGGTGGCCGCGACCGGCGTGGCCAGCCTGATCTTCCGCCGCTCGCAGGCGCTGCAACGGCGGCGCAAGGAGCAGGGCGCGCCGACGTCGCAACACGGCTCGTGGATGCGCGCGGCCGACAACCCGGAGGCGCGCCGGCAGTCGATCATCCTGCAGGTGGTGGCCCGGCTGCTGTTCCACACGATCGTGCTGTTCTCGGTGTATCTGCTGTTCTCGGGTCACAACGCGCCCGGCGGTGGCTTCGCCGGCGGCCTGGTCGCGGGGCTGGCGCTGGTCACGCGTTACCTGGCCGGGGGGCGGCGCGAGCTCAACGCGGCGGCCCCGGTCGACGCCGGCCTGCTGCTGGGCGCGGGCCTGCTGATCGCGGTCGGCACCGGGGCGGCGGCGATGCTGGCGGGCGGGCAGGTGCTGCAGAGCGCCCTCGTCGATCTGACCATTCCCGTGCTCGGCCACCTCCACTTCGCCACGTCGGCGTTCTTCGACGTCGGCGTCTACCTGATCGTGGTCGCGCTGGTGCTCGAGATCCTGCGCAGCCTCGGCGCCGAGCTGGACCGCCAGCACGACGCCGCGGCGCGGGAGGAACGACGGGCCCTCGAACGACAGAAGGAGCCGGTGTAAATGACTCCGAACCTGGTCTACATCGTCGTGATCGGCGTGCTGTTCGCAGCCGGTGTCTCGATGGTGCTCGAACGCAGCCTGACCCGTGTGCTGATGGGCATGATCCTGCTCGGCAACGGCGTGAACCTGCTCATCCTGCTGGGCGGCAAGGCGGGCACGCCGCCGATCGTGGGCCTCGGCCCGGACGAGGAGATGGCCGACCCGCTGCCCCAGATCATGATCCTGACCGCGATCGTGATCACGCTGGGGATGACCGCCTTCCTGCTCGCCCTGGCCTACCGCAGCTGGGCCGTGTCCGGGCACGACGAGGTGCAGGACGACGTCGAGGACCGCCGGATCATGCAACTCGCCGAGCGCGACGAAGGCTCCGGCACCGACGACACCGACCACACCGACGTCCCGGCTCCGGCCGAGGTTGCGCCCCTTCCCGACCGTGAGGCCGCTCGATGACCTTCCTCGTTCCGCTGCCCGTCGTGATGCCGCTGCTCGGTGCGGCGCTGACGCTGATGATGGCGGGCAAGCCGCGGGCGCAGCGGACGGTCAGCCTCACCGTGCTCACCGCCACGCTGCTCGTCTCGTGCGCGCTGCTCTACTTCTCGACCACCGACGGGTCGCTGGTCGTGGCCGTGGGCGGGTGGGAGGCGCCGCTGGGCATCGTGCTCATCGCCGACCAACTGGCCGCGCTGATGCTGGTCGTCTCGTCCGCCGTGACCCTGTGCGTGCTCGTCTACTCGATCGGGCAGGGCATGGCCGACGGGCACGAGGAGACGCCGCTGTCGGTCTACCACCCGACGTACCTCGTGCTCACCGCCGGCGTGACCAACGCGTTCCTGGCCGGCGACCTGTTCAACCTGTACGTCGGGTTCGAGATCCTGCTCGTGGCGAGCTACGTGCTGCTGACGATCGGGGGCACCGAGAACCGCATCCGGGCCGGATCGACGTACGTGGTGGTCTCCCTGCTGTCCTCGGTGATCTTCCTGACCGCGATCGGGCTCATCTACGCCGCCACCGGAACGCTGAACCTCGCGCAACTCGTGGAGCGGCTGGACGCGCTGCCCGACGGCCTGCGGCTGATCCTGCAGGGCATGCTGCTGCTGGCGTTCGGCATCAAGGCGGCCGTGTTCCCGTTGTCGTCGTGGCTGCCCGACAGCTACCCCACCGCGCCCGCCCCGGTCACGGCGGTCTTCGCGGGGCTGCTGACTAAGGTCGGCGTGTACGCCATCATCCGTACCGAAACGCTGCTTTTCCCGGGTGGAAGGGCCGCGGTCGTGCTGCTGATCACCGGACTGCTGACGATGGTGATCGGCATCCTGGGCGCGGTGGCACAGTCCGACATCAAACGGTTGCTGTCGTTCACGCTGATCAGCCACATCGGGTACCTGCTGTTCGGGGTGGGACTGACCACGCAGCTGGGGTTGTCCAGCGCGATCTTCTACGTGGTCCACCACATCACCATCCAGACCACGCTGTTCCTGGCGGCCGGGCTGATCGAACATCGCGGCGGCAGCACCGCCCTGGACAAGCTGGGCGGGCTGGCCAAGCTCTCCCCCGTGCTCGCCGTGCTGTTCCTGGTGCCCGCGCTCAACCTGGCCGGCATCCCGCCGTTCTCCGGGTTCATCGGCAAACTCGGCCTCGTGCAGGCGGGCGTGGCCGACGGCGGCGTGCTGGCCTGGATGCTCGTCGCCGGCGGCATCCTGACGAGCCTGCTGACCCTGTACGCGGTGGCGCGCGTGTGGAACCTGGCGTTCTGGCGTACACCGCCCACGTCGATGCCGTCCGGGCGGCTCCCGGCCCTGATGGTGGCGCCCACGCTGGCACTGGTCGTCTTCGGTGCCGCCCTGACGTTCGTGGCCGGACCGCTGTTCGAGGTGGGCGACCAGGCCGCCGCGTCACTGCAGGAACGCACGGCCTACGTGCAGTCCGTCTTCGGAGGGGAGAACCCGTGACCAACGGCCGATGGCGCGACCGCTGCGTGGCGGCGCTCGGGCTGACCGTGATCTGGGTGCTGCTGTGGGGCTCGTTCACGCCGCTGACCCTTGTGGGCGGTCTGGTGGTGGCGGTCGTGGTGCTGATCGTGTTCCCGTTGCCGCCCGTCACCTACGCCGGGCGGATCCACCCGTACGGCGTCCTCCGCTTCACCGTGCGCTTCCTGCGCGACATGGTGCTGGCCAGCGCGCAAGTGGCGTCGCTGGCGTTCCGTTTCGGGCACACACCACGCAGCGCGGTGATCGCCGTGCCGCTGCGCTGCCCGTCCGACCTCAACCTGACCCTGACCGCGGAGGCGTTGTCGCTCGTGCCCGGAAGCCTGATCGTCGACGTGGACCGCAAACGCGGCATCCTCTACGTGCACGTGCTGGGCGTCTCCGACCCGCCCTCCGTCGAACACTTCCGGCAGGACGTGCTCGAACTGGAGGGCCGGATCATCCGCGCGTTCGGCTCGGCCGCTGAGCGTCGCGTCATCTCGGAGGTCCCCGCATGACAGTCGTCGCCGTGATCGTCACCACGCTGCTCGCCATCGGTGCGGGGCTCACGCTGATCCGCATCGTGCGGGGGCCGTCGGTGCTCGACCGGATCGTCGCCACCGACGTGCTGCTCGCCGTCATCGTGTCGGCGCTGGCCACGGAGGCGGCCTTCTCCCGCGACGCCACCGTGCTGCCGGTGCTCGCGGTGCTGTCCGTTCTGGGCTTCACGGGGGCGGTCAGTGTGGCCCGTTTCGCCATCCGGCGTAACCCGGCGGCTGAGGCCGGGGCGTCGCACGCCGCCGGCCGCACCGACGGCTCCGACGGCTCCGACCCCTCGGACCGCTCCGGCCGGGCCGATCGCAACGCTCTCAGCGGCCTCGCCTCCGGGCGCGACGGTCTCGGGGTCGATCCCAACGGTCTCGCGGCCGGTCGCGACGATCTGACGGCCGTCGAGCGCACCAGCGAAGGAGGTTCCCGATGAACGGCGTCCTCGACGTCGCCGCCGGCGTCTGCCTGATCGTCGGCGCCCTGCTCGGCCTGTCCGCCGGGGTCGCCCTGATGCGCTTCCCCGACCTGCTGTCCCGCATGCATGCGGCCACCAAGCCCCAAGTGCTCGGCCTGTTGCTGGTGCTGACCGGCTGCGCGCTGCGGCTGCGCGACGCCGTCGACATCACGACGCTGCTGCTGGTCGCCGTGTTCAGCATGGCCACAGCCCCGGTCGCGGCCCACATGATCGGGCGCGCCGGCTACCGCGCCGGACTGGCCCGCGAGGACCTGCTGGTCGTCGACGAACTCCGCACCGCCGACGACAAACGGTGAGGGGGTTCAGCATGGAGCTGTTCGGCATGCCACCACCCGATGGACCCGACGCCGCCCTGGCCCGCCGCATAGCCGAGTCCTTGGCGGCGGACGACCGCTTCCGCCGCCAGCCGGTGGCCGTCCAGGTCCAGAACGGCGTGGCCATCCTGACCGGCCGGGTCGAGAGCCGCGAGGTCCACGACGCCCTGATCTCGGCGGTCCGCGAGGTTGCCGGCCCGCGCGACCTGTGCGACGTCCTCCGCATCACCGACGGTGAGACCCGTCTGCGCGAGGCCCGCCAGTTCGGCGAGCTGGCAGCCCACCTGGCCACGTCCCCGGCCCGCAGCACCCGCCGCGGCTCCCCGGCCGCGGTGGTCGCTCGCATGGTCATGCTGACCGTGACGGCCACCATCGTCCTGATCGAGGTAGCCGGCTGGCTGGCCGCCCTCTTCGGCGTCGGCCTCCTGGCCTGGGCCGCCGACGTCCTGCTCCGCCGCCGCAAACGCTGACCGCCTCCCTCCTCGCGCCACCCCGCGTCGCGCCGCGGCGCCCCACCACAGCGCCGCATCGGCGGGGGTCTGCATGTCACGGTTGATCTGGCACCGAACTGAAATTCCACGCCGTCGGCAGATCGCCGCCGCACAACGCGCATGTGAAGTCACCGTCGCGCACGATGTTGCGCTCGCCGCAATCCGGGCAGCGCCGGAAGGTCAGCTCATGAGTGAAGCCGCCGGGGTGGGCTGTGCCGAGACGGTCGAGTGCCGCGGCCACGGCCGGCCAGCAGTCCGGGTCCGGGCAGTAGCCGGTCGACTGGTTCGACACCTCGACCACCCGCCGCTCGCCGTCGAATGTCATCTCACCGGCCGCCAGCACGTCCTGCCCATCGGCCAGAACGACGTGTTCACTCCGGCGCGGCGCCAGTTTGAGCCACCCGTCGACCCCGACGACGAACGTCAGCGGCTCGTCCGGGAGCCGTCCCGCGGCGTCGAGACGGACCGGCTCCACGCGGCCGGCCGACTCCTGGATGTCCGCCGGCCCCACATAGCGATAGCGCCTCACCCCGCGACGCTATCCACCCCGCCACCGACAGGGCGACCTGATTAACGCCGACCGGTAGGCCCGCGACGACGACTCGTTGGCAGGACGGGCTTGGGCGGGGGAGGCCGACTGAGCGGATACCTCGGATGGCCGAGTGGGGCCGCGGGCTCAGCGGGTGCGAGCGGCACCGGGCGGGCGCGCCTGGCGCGGGCGGGCGCGCCGGGTGCCGGGCGGGCGCGCCGGGTGCCGGGCGGGCGCGCCGGGTGCCGGGCGGGCGCGCCTGGCGCGGGCGGGTGCGCCGGGTGCCGGGCGGGTGCGCCTGGCGCGGGCGGGTGCGAGCGGCGCCAGGCAGGTGCGCGGGGCACAGGCGGATACCGAGCCGGCGTCAGCGCTTTCCGATGGCTGTTGGGCGGACCACGAAGATGACGCGGTCCGGGGCGTCGGTCGGGGGCTTGGTGCCGAACGGAGCGTCGTAACGCTCGGCCAGCTCGACGAAGAAGTCGCCGTTCGGGTCGGGGTCGATGCGTTCCACGACGCCTCGTACTTCGATATAGCGATACGGGTCGGCCGGGTCGACGATCGAGAGGGAGACGGCGGGGTTGGCCGTGACGTTGCGGAACTTGCGGCGGAAGTTGGTGTGCGTGAAGCGCAGGAACTGACCGTCCCAGCTGAACCACATCGGGTTGACCTGCGGCGTACCGTTGTCGCGCACGGTGGCGAGGTGACCGATCAGGGGCCGCTCCAGCAGGTCGAGGAGCTCGTCGGGGATGATCCGGGTTTCAGACGTCACGGTCGCACACTCTACCCAACCTATGGGCATTGTGGGTTCGTCGGCGGGTGGCCGAATATTCGCGTCGGCGTGGGACTGCTATGGTCCGACGGGTCACGAGTGCCAGCGTCAAGCCCCGGCTCGCTGGCCGGCAACCCCCTGTGGTGGGTGGGTGCTCCGGGTGATGACCAGGTCCGGCGCGCAGCGTGCCGGGCAAACCACGACTCGGGAGTGCGCTGTGACTCTGCCCCGGCCTGTCCTTGAAGGTTCCCTCGTACGGCTCGAGCCGCTGACCCCCGCGCACGCGGCCGACCTGGCCGCGGCGGCCGCCGGTGATCGTGGGTCGTTCGGCTGGACCTGGGTGCCGCAGCCCGGCGAGGTGGACGACTACATCGACCAGCAGCTCGGGCGGGCGGCCCAGGGGACCATGACTCCGTATGCGCAGATCGCGCTGGACACGGGCCGGGCCGTCGGAGCCACCGCGTACTGGGATCCGCGCCGCCGCCCCGAAACCGGTGACCTGTATGCGATCGAGGTCGGCTTCACCTGGCTGGCCGCCGCGGCGCAGGGCACCGGCATCAACACCGAGGCGAAGCTGCTGCTGTTCGCGAACGCCTTCGACAACTGGCGCGTCGAGCGGGTCGATCTCAAGACCGACGCGCGCAACGTTCGTTCCCGGGCGGCGATCGCGGCGACCGGCGCGACCTTCGAGGGCGTCCTGCGCCGCTGGTCACGGTCGTGGGTGCCGGGTGAGGAGGGCCGGTTGCGCGACTCGGCGATCTTTTCGGTCATCGCCCCGGAATGGCCCGCCTGCCGCGCCCACCTGCGGCAACGGCTGGCCGCCAGGACGGGGCAGCGCAAGGACTCAGCGCGATGAGGGACTGGCGGTCCTGGTTCGAGTTCGGCCGCACGCTGCCCCTGGCGCCCGGCGTCCACGCGCCTTCCCGGTTCTCGGCGCTGCTCGCGGCCGCGTTGCAGGACTGCGGCGACCGTACGGTGATCGATGCGGGCTGCGGCGCCGGCCTGATCACCATCGCGGCGTTGCGGGCCGGCGCCCGGCACGTGATCGCGATCGACTCCGATCCCGCCGCGGTCGAGCTGACCCGGCGCAACGTGGCCGAGACCCTGGGTGTGCAGCCCGTGGAGGTCCTTCGCCTCGACTTCCGCGAGCTGGACGAGCTCGACGCCGACCTGCTCGCCGTCAATCCGCCGCAGCGCCCCGCGTCCACCCTGGAGGCGGTCGAGCCCGACCAGCGCCACCTGCACGTGGGTGGTGGCGCCGACGGCCTCGACACGCTGCGCCTCGTGCTGAGGCACACCAGAGCGGCCACCGTACGCACCACCGCCGCCGACACTCTGCCGATCCGCTCGGTGCCGGCCGTGTCGCGTCGCCGGGTGCTCACCGCCACCCTGCCGATGCACCGGGCCTGGCACCCGCTGACCGGACCGGAGGCCCCGGTCAGCGTCTGGGAGCTGCGCCGCACCCCCGTCTCGACGGCAGGCTCCCGGCCGTGAAAGCCGGCTACTACCCGGAGTCCGGTCCGCCGGGCTTTCTGGCCGCCGCTGCCGCGCAGGCCCGCTTGGTCCTGGCGGCCGGCGACCCCGACGCGACGTACGAGGCCGGCTTGGACTTCGCCGGGCTGGCCGGACGGGCCTTGGGCGCGGCCCCGGCGGGCGAGCCCATCGCCGACTTCCCGGCCGCCCTGAGCTGGATCTGGGGTTCGCTCACCGACGAGATGGACGCCCCCGGCCGCGGAGCACCGGACCAGGGCGCGGCCGCGGTCCGGCACATGCGCCGGGCCGCCACCGAATGGCTCGAGGTGCTCGGCTCCCCCGTCCCGGGTGCGGTTGCCGCCTACCTGGACCGCTGGCTCCACGAGGAGTGCGGCTACGAGCGGCCCTGATCGGAGCCGGGCGGAAAGCGACAAGCACCACATCGTGCGGGGTGTCACGATTCGGTGCCGGGCGAACGGTCGACAGCGGACGATGGGTGGATGAGGCTTCCGTCGGTGGTTGTGGTCAGGGCCGCGTTCCTGGCTGTCGCCCTGCTGATCGTGCTGATCGGGGTGGTGGGGTGGCCTGCCGTCTTGCTGGGGGCGGCGTTCGCGGTTTGGTTCACCGACACGCGCCGGCCCGGCCGAAAGGCGTAGGCGCAGCCGAAAGACCTAGTGAACGCGCTGGCTACCGTGCCGGCGATGTGGGACAGAAGATTTCTCGGAGTGCTCGCGGCCGCGCTGGTGGTGGCCTTTGTGATGCTGCCGCCCGTGGTGGCGGCGGCCTGGACGGGTGCCGGCCCGACCAGTCACGGGCAGCTTGTGCAGGCCACCCAACAGGGGTTCGCCGACTACTGGCGGGCCGGTGGCGGGCAGCTCGACGCGGGCCTGCAGCGGCTTGTCGACTACTGGTTCGCCTTCCACGTGGTGAAGGGCGTGATCTCGGCGCTGCTGCTGGGGACGCTGGTGGCCCTGGCCGTTCCGCTCTGGCGCAGCCGCAAGCTGGTCGCGGCGGGGGTGTCGGGGCTGGCCGTGGTGGCCGCGGCGGCCGTGATGGCCAACGTGCAGGGCATGCTGGCGCCGCTGTCGTCGCTGCTGCCGATGGCCGGGGAGCCGACGTTGGCCGCGGCCGGGCGCGAGCTGAGCGCGGTGCTCAGTTCGGGTGCTCCGATGCCGGCGTCGTTGGAGCCGATGGTCAGCGACTTCGGCTGGTATCACGCGGTCATGGTGCCCATCGCGGGCGTCGCCGTGCTGATCCTGCTGGCCACGAGCGTCCTGCTGTGGCGCGGACCCTCCCGAGCCGGGCACAAACCAGCGCGCGGGTCGTCGCCAGCCGGGCACAACCCAGCGCGCGGATCCTCCCGAGCCGGGCACAAGGTGATCGCGGGCGTGACGCTGACCCTGGCCCTCGTCATGGGGGTGGTGGTCACGGCCAACGCGACCACGGCCGCCGACCCCGCCCCCGCCCTGCTGGCCTTCTTCCAGGGCGGCTGGTAGGCACAGCGCTGCCCCGGCCGGAAAGCCGGGGCAGCACCCACATTCACTGCTCACACCACCCGGATGACCACCCGGTCGTAGCGGGTCAGCGGGAACGTCCCGCTATCGGTGCCCTGCAGGATCACCGAGATCGTCTGGCCGGGCCGCGCGTCCGCCGGGATCTTGACCGACGCCGACGAGCCCCGACCCGTCACGGCGACAGCCCCGGGATAGGTGCCCTCCTCGCGGTACTGCCACCACGAGGCGGTCACCTTGCGGCCGTCCGGGTCGGACAGTTTCGCGCCCAGCGACACGGTCGCTCCGGGCCGGGCTGGCACCGTGTCACCGGCGGCGATCCGCACCGACGGCGGGTGGTTGGCCCGTGACCAGCGTGGCGTCAGCGTCCACTGGATGCGGGCCGCGAAGTCGTTCTGGGCCGCGCCCGCCCAGCGCAGCGTGGTCAGGTCGGCCACGTCGGCGCCGGTCGCGTCCTTCTCGGTGGGGACGAGCCGCCACAGGTCGGGCGACGCCGACACCTGGTAGGCCCGGCCGCCCCAGCCCCCGATCGCCGGGGCGGCCGGGTTCTGCAGGCCCGTACGGAGAAGCTGGTTGAACACGACGTTGTCGCCTTCGGACAGGAAGTCGTACGGGCTCATCGGTTTGCACCAGCCGCCGGGCGCCTTGACCGGGTCGCCGAACACGTCGAGCGGGTCGCCGGGGGTGGTCTGCCCGTCGAGCCACGAGCGGTAGAGCGAACCCCACGGCCCGATCTGGATGTTCCGCCGGATCCAGTCGCCGGTGAAGTAGGCCCGGTCCGCGGGCAGCCCCCGTACGTTGCCCTGGCCGTCGTTGTTGCAGTTGAAGCCCCACGTCGCATAGCCCGCCGACAATTCCTCGACGCGCAGCGCGGGCCAGGCCTTCGAGATGTAGTTCGCGTACGTCTCGTCCTGGAACCCGCTGGCCAGAATAACGGCCTTCTTCGACACCGCAGCACGCACCGACGACCATTGCGGAGTACCGGAATAGCGCTCCTCGATCGATTTGAGCGCCCGCGCGATGGTGCTCGTCCCGCCCCACGCCTGCAGGTAGAGCGGTCGCCGGTCCCGGTCGAGCAGCAGATCCCGGATGAGGTTCGATCCGGGCGTGTCCGAGGCCATCTCGCCTTCGAAGGCGATGTTCCCGAGCCGCACGAGCGATCTGATTTTCGCGGGCGACGGGTAGGCCGCGTCGTGTTTGCGCAGGTTGGGATAGACCTTCGCGTACGCGGGGATGATCTGGGTTTCGATTGTCGTCGAGCCGGTCCACCGCCACGACGTCTGCGGGGTCTTGTATTCGCGGCCGGGCAGGAAGAACTCGGTGCCTTTACCGTCACCGGCCCAGTGGAATTTGCTGCTGCTGTAGATGATGCCTTGGGTGTCGAGCTCGTTCGTGTAGAGCAGGTAGCGCACGAGCGAGGCGATGTCGTCGGATTCCATGTCGGTGGTGACGACCGTACGAGGTTTGTCGGTGTGGCGCCCGGAGGAGGCGGAAGCCGGCGCGGCAGCGGTGACGGCAGCCACGACGCCGGCGACCGCGCTCGTCAGTGCACGGTGGAAACGCATGTCACTGGACCTCGCCGAAGAGGGCGTTCTGGACGAGGCGCTGGGCGGCCATCGCGTCCTGGCGTTCCTGAGCCTCGGCCAGTGCCGCCGTGTCGAGCCGGTCGAGGGCCCGGTGGATCCGCTTGAGGGTGCCGATCGCCGTGTTGGCCGCGTCGACGCTGTCCTCGCGGAACGGGAACTGGTCGAGCTGCCACACGCCGTCCCAGTTGTTCTTGCGCAGGGTGTGGAAGAACTCGAAGATCTCGGTCAGGTGAACCGTGCCCACGACCAGGTCGTCGTCCCAGCCGCGCAGGTTGTCGTTGACGTCCATGCCGTAGAGACGGCCGTGGTCGATGATCAGCTGGGCCGCGTCGGCCGGGGACTCGCCGCCGTAGAGGCTGTGGCCGAAGTCGAGCAGGATGCCGACGTTGTCGAGCCCGATCTCCTGGATTCCGAGCAGCGACCGCGCGGCCGAGTCCCACGTCATCTTCACGCGGGGCTCGCGCGGCTTGTACTCGATGGCGAACTTGAGGTCGGGGTGCGCCCCGGCCAGTTCGCGCATCCCGTCCACGGCCAGCTTCCACAGCGTGCGGTGGTCGACCTGGAACGGGTAGTCCCAGCCGTCCTGACCGGGCCAGATCTTCACGTAGTCGGCGCCCAGTTCGCGCACGATGCCCGCGGCCTCGTGCATCAGGTCGAGGGCGGCTTTCCGTACGCCGGGGTCGGGGTTGGTGAAGGAGCCCCGGCTGAACTTGCGCAGGTAGATCTCGGGCGTGATGCCGATGGCCGACAGCCCCTGCGCGGCCAGGGCGTCCTTGACCTCGCCGAGGCCGACGCCGGGTGTGAACGGGTAGTTCAGGTCGACCACTGACAGGTCCTCGACCTGCCCGGCGAGTTCGATCGCGTCGAGGGTGGTGCGGGCCGGCCCGTAGCCGTCGGAGGCGTACCGGTCGACGTAGGTGGCGAAGTGCCACAGTCCGGCGCCGAAGCGGGGGTACTCGGTCATGCGATGCTCCCATCGTGCGGGGTGCGGGCCCGGGCGACAGCGGAGCGCCAGGCGTCCCGCTGGTGAGAAAACACGCCCGGCTGGGGACGGAACTCGTCGTACGAGATCGGCGGTGTGCGGCCCCCGGCCAGGAACGCGACGCCGAGGGCGGACAGGTTGGTGGTGCGGGCGCGCCGGACGGGCACGCCGGTGAGGTCGGCCTGGATCTGCATGAGCACGTCGTTGCCGCCGGCGCCGCCGTCGGCGAGCAGACAGTCGGCCGGGCCCATGACGTCGATGACATCGGTGACCTGGTGGGCGATCGACTCGATGGCGGCCCGGGCGACCTGGGCCGGTGTGGAGCCCAAGGTGAGGCCGCTGATCAGGCCGACCGCGGTGTCGTCCCACCAGGGCGCGGCCAGCCCGCCGAAACCCGGCACCAGGAACACGCCGTCGCTGGAGGCCTCGGCCGCGAGCTGCCCGATCTGCCCGGCCGACAAACCCAAGAAGGCGGCGAGCCAAGCAACGGTCGCACCGGACGACCGGATGTTGCCCTCGGCGGCCAGCGAGTCGTTCCAGGCGACGGTCAGGCAGACGCGGGGATCGTCGACCGCGCCCAGCCGCATGACCGAGGACCCGGTCCCGTACGTGACCTTGACGCCCCCAGCCGCCTGCGAGCCGTGCGCGTAGAGCGCCGCGTGCGAGTCCCCCAGCACGGCCGTGATCGGCAGCCCGGCCAGCACTCCCCCACGCTCGGAGATGACCCCGAGGTCCCCGGAAGACGGCGTGACCTCCGGCAGTGCGGTCGACGGGATCCCGAACAGATCGAGCAGCTCCGGGCTCCACGACCCGGCTCGTACGTCGAGCAGCTGCGTGCGGGAGGCATTGCCCGACTCGATCCGGTGGCTGCCGGTCAGCGCGAACACCAGCCACGAGTCCACGGTCCCCACCGCCGCGTCCGGCGTACGGTCGAGCAGCCACCGCAACTTGGCCGCGCTGAACATGGGGTCGAGCGGCAGACCACTCAGGTCCCGTACGCGGGAAGCCCGGCCTTTTGCCCGCAGGGCGTCGCAGACGGGCTGGGCCCGCTGGTCCTGCCACCCCAGCACCGGCCCCGCCGGCCGGCCCGTCCGCTTGTCCCAGACGACCGCCGATTCGCGTTGCGTGCTGAGTCCGACCGCCTTGACCCGCCCCCGGCCGACGCCGTCCAGACAGGAGGCCGCCGCCGTGAGCACGCTGCCCAGGATCTCGTCCGCGTCCTGCTCGACCCAGCCCGGCCGCGGGTACCGGATCGGCACGGCCGCCGACCCGCTGGCCACCACGGCCCCCGCCGGATCGACCAGCAGGCACTTGGTGGAGCTGGTGCCCTGGTCGATCGCGAGAACGAGGTCGTCAGGCATCGGTGCGGGCCAGCCCGATCGCCGCCTGCCGGATGTCGCCGGCGGTCAGCCCGAAGTGCTCGAGCAGGAACGCGGTGGTGCCGGTGGGCGCGAATTCGCGGTGGATCCCGAGCAGCCGCATCGGCACCGGGGCCCGTTCGGTGACGACGACCGCCGCCACGGCCGCACCCAGGCCGCCGGTGGTGGTGGCCTCCTCGGCGGTCACGATGCCGCGGGTCTCGGCCATGGCGCGGCGGATCGCGTCCTCGTCGAGCGGCGCGATCGTCGACATGTTCAGCACTCGCACGGAGACTCCCTGCTCAGCGGCCTCCTCGGCGGCTTGCAGCGCGCGGGAGACCATGGTTCCGGCCGCCACCACCGTGACATCCGAGCCGTCGCGCAGGGTGGTCGCCGCGCCGAAGGTGAACGGCCGGTCACCGGTGACGGCGGGCACCTTGAACCGGCCGACGCGCAGGAAGACGGGCCGGGCCGCGTGGGCCGCCCAGCGCACGGCGGACCGGGTCTCGGCGGGGTCGGCCGGCACGACCACATCGAGTCCGGCGATCGCGCGCAGCCACGACAGGTCCTCGATCGAGTGGTGGGTGGGACCGAGTTCCCCGTACGCCATGCCGGGGCTCATGCCGCACAGCACGACCGGCGACTGGCTGTAGGCGACGTCCGCTTTGATCTGCTCGAGCGCGCGTCCGGTCAGGAACGGCGAGGCTCCGCAGACGAACGGGACGTAGCCGCTGAGCGCCAGTCCGGCGCCCACGCCGACCATGTCCTGCTCGGCGATGCCCACGTTGATCAGACGGTCCGGGAACTCCTTCTGGAACTGCACGAGGTTGCTCGACCCGACCGAGTCGTTGCACACGGCCACGATGCGCTCGTCCTCGCGGGCCAGGGCGATCAGTTCCTCGGCGAACGCGACGCGGTTGTCGAACGTCTCGGTGGCGACGGGCGCGCTCATCGGGCCAGCTCCGCGGCCGCGGTGACGATCTGCTCGGCCGAGGGCACCTTGTGGTGCCACTCCACGCGGTCTTCCATGAAGGAGACGCCTCTTCCCTTGGTCGTGTTGGCGATGACGCAGGTGGGCCGTTCGCCGCGGGCTGCGGTGAACGCGTCGTACAGGGAAAGGTGGTCGTGACCGTCGATCTCCAGGACGTCCCAGCCGAAGGCGCGGAACTTGTCGTCCAGCGGGTCGAGGGTGTTGGTTTCCTCGGTGCGCGCGCCCTGCTGCAGCCGGTTGCGGTCGACGATCGCGGTGAGGTTGTCCAGGCGGCGGTGCCCGGCGGTCATCGCGGCCTCCCAGTTGCTGCCCTCCTGCAGCTCGCCGTCGCCCAGCACGACGTAGACGTGCCGCGACGAGCTGGAGAGTTTGGCCGCGACGGCCATGCCGACCGAGACGGGCAGGCCGTGGCCGAGGGGGCCGGTGTTGGTCTCGACGCCCGGCACCTTGACCCGGTTGGGGTGGCCGTTGAGGGCGGAGAGCGGACCGGCGAACGTTTCCAGCTCGGCCTCGGCGAAGAAGCCGGACGCGGCCAGGGTGGCGTAGAGGGCGCCCGCGGTGTGGCCCTTGCTGAGCACCAACCGATCGCGGTCGGCCCAGTCGGGCTTCTCCGGGTCCACGCGCAGGACGCCGAAGAACAGGGTGGTCAGGATGTCGAGGACGGACATGTCGCCGCCTACGTGGCCCAGGCCGGCCCGGCCGATCATGTGCAGGTCGGTGGTGCGGGACTGGTTGGCCCGCTCCCGCAGCATCTCGCGTCGGCGCTCGGGACCGGCGTCGGCGAACTCCTGCCGGAATCGGCGCCAGGCGGCGGCGGTACGGGGGTCGGCGACCAGCATGGGTGTGCCTTTCTACGGGTGGTGACAGACCGGGCGGGCCTTGTGGGCCCGCCCGGGGAACAGGTCAGGAGCCCTCGACGGCGAAGTTCTTGACCGAGTCGGCGTTGTCGGGGTTGACGAGCACGCAGTCGATCGACTGCTTCTCGGGCTGGTCGGTCTTGCCGCCCGCCTTGATGTAGGCGTCGGCCTGGTCGACGGCCATCTCCGCGATCTTGCTGGCGGGCTGGAGCACGGTCGCCTTGATCGCCTTCTTCTGGATCGAGGAGACGACGTCGGGGCTGCCGTCGAAGCCGACGACCACGATGTCCTTCTTGGCCGCCTGCACCGCGGCCCAGGCGCCCAGGGCCATCGTGTCGTTGCCGGCGATGATGCCTTTGATGTTCGGGTGCGCCTGCAGGATCGTCTGGGTCTTCTGCAGGGCCTCGGCCTGGTCCCAGTTGGCGCTCTGCTGGGCGACCATCTTGAGGTCCGGGTACTGGTCGAGAATGCCGTGGTAGCCCTTCGAGCGGACCCCGGCGTTGGTGTCGGTGGGCTTGCCGGTGAGCTCGGCGTATTCGCCCTTGTTGCCCATCAGCTTGGCGAACTCCTGGCCGCCGAGGCCGGCGCCCTGAGCGTTGTTGGAGACGATCTGGGCCACCGCGACACCGGTCTTGTTGATCTCCCGGTCGATCAGGAACGTCGGGATGTTGGCGTCCTTGGCCCGCTGGATCGCGGTCACCGAGGCGTCGGCGCCCGCGTTGTCCAGGATGATGGCGGCGGCCTTGCGGCTGATCGCCGTGTCGAACTGCTGGCTCTGCTTGGTCGGGTCGTCGTCGTGGCTGAGCACCAGCGTCTCGTAGCCCAGCTTCTTGGCCTGGGCGGCGGCCGCGTCCTGCTCGGCCTTGAAGAACACGTTGTCGGGCGACGGCGTGATGATCACGACCAGCTTGGAGGCGGCGGGGGCCGCGCTCTCGCCGCTGCCGGCCGAGCCTTCGTCGTCACCGCCTCCGCAGGCGGCCAGGGCGAGGACCGAAGCGGCGCCGACGGCGACAAGAGCTCTCCGGGAGGGGAGGTATTTCATGAGGATTTGTCCCTTCACGTGCGACAGTGCGGGTGAGAGAGGGTGCGTACGGGCTTTGACTAGGCGGTGCGTTTGGTCAGGTTGGACTGCAGACGCTGCTGCGCCTGCTCGGTGATGACGGCGAAGACGATGACAGCGCCCTTGACCACCGACTGCCAGAAGGTGGAGACGCCGACGAGCACCAGACCGTCGCTGAGGAAGCCGATGACGAAGGCGCCCATCACGGTGCCGATGATCGTGCCGCGGCCGCCGGCCAGCGCGGTGCCGCCCAGCACGGCGGCGGCGATCGCGTTGAGCTCGTACGTGGTGGCGGTGTCGGGGTAGGCGGCGCCCAGCTCGGAGGTCAGCAGCAGACCGGCCAGGGCGGCACAGGCGCCCGAGATGACGTACACGGCGATCTTGATGCGGTTGACCCGGATGCCGGAGAGCACCGCCGCCCGCTCGTTGCCGCCCACGGCGAAGATGCGCTTGCCGAAGGGGGTCTTGGTGGTCACGATGATCGCCGCCGCCGCGACCACCACCATGATCCAGACGGCGACCGGGATGCCGAGGATGCTGTCGACGCCGATGAAGCCGAAGCCGGTGTTGCCGCGGGCCTCGGTGCCGGCCAGGTCGGGGTACGTGCCGCCGTCGCTGTGCAGCTGGGCCACGCCCCGGGCCACGTAGAGCATGCCGAGGGTGGCGATGAACGGCGCCACCTTGAACCGGGTGATCAGCACGCCGTTGACCGCGCCGACCAGGGCGCCGACCACGATGCCGATCAGGATGACCACGGCCACCGAGAAGAAGACCGTGCCGCCGGGCATGTCGAAGCCCTTGAACAGCAGGCCGCCCGCGACCATGCTGGCCAGGCCCGCGATCGAGCCCACCGACAGGTCGATGCCGCCGGTCAGGATCACGAAGGTGACCCCGATGGCCAGGATCGCGTTGATGGCCACGTGCTTGGTCATCAGGATCAGGTTGCTCTGCGTCAGGTACTCCGACGAGATCGAGCTGAAGATGATGATGAGGACGACCAGGACGACCAGCGTGCGGCCGCGCAGGAGCAGCAGCGCGGCCCTCGCGAGCGCGGTGCTCTTCGGCTCGTCGGGCTGAGGGGCGGCGGCGGCTTTCCGGGGCGGGGCCACGTGGGTGTCTGTCATGTCGCGGCCTCCAGGACGCTGTCGGATGCGGAGGCGCTCACGAGGGCCTCCTCGGTGACGTTCTCGGCGGTGAACTCGGCGGTGACACGGCCGCGGGCCATCACGAGGACCCGGTCGGCCATGGCCATCACCTCGGCCAGCTCGGACGAGATGAACAGCACCCCGAAGCCCTGCGCGGCCAGGTCGGCCATCAGCGACGCGATCTGCGACTTGGCGCCGACGTCGATGCCGCGGGTGGGTTCGTCCAGCAGCAGCACGACGGGGTCGGTCAGCAGGGCCCGGGCCAGCACGACCTTCTGCTGGTTGCCGCCGCTGAGCGCGGTGACCAGCGCGCCCAGCCCGGGGATCTTGATGGCCAGCTCGCCGACCTTGTCCTTGGCCGTGCGCTGCTCGGCGCCGCCGTTGAGCAACCCACCACGCGTCATCCGGGCCAGGGTCGCGAGCAGGATGTTCTCCCGTACGGACATGGTCTGCACGAGGCCGTCGCGCTGCCGGTCCTCCGGCACCAGGGCCAGGCCGGCCGCCATCCGCGCCTGCACCGTGCCTTTGGGCTCCGGGGTTCCGCGCACCGAGATCTCGCCCGCGCTCGCCTTGCGCATGCCCATCAGCGTCTCGACCAGCTCGGTGCGGCCCGCGCCCATCAGGCCGTAGATGCCGACCACCTCGCCCGCGCGCACGGTCAGCGAGACGTCGTCGACCTTCACGGTGCCGGGAACGGTCAGACCCCGTACGTCCAGAAGCACGTCACCGACCGGGGAGCTGTTCCGCACGTACAGGGAATCGGGGTCCCGGCCGACCATCTGGCGCACGATCCAGCCGGTGTCGGTGCGGCTCATCGACTCGTGCGCGACGAGGCTGCCGTCGCGGAACACGGTCACCCAGTCGCCGATGCGGCGGAACTCGTCCAGCTTGTGCGAGATGTAGATGACCGTGACGTCGTCCTTGCGCAGGTCACCCATGACGTCGAAGAGCACGTCGACCTCGTGGTTGGAGAGCGCCGACGTCGGCTCATCCATGATCAGGACCCGTACGTCGGTCAGCAGCACGCGCCCGATCTCGACGAGCTGCTGCTGGCCGATGGGCAGGTCGCCGACGAGGGTGCCGGGGTCGAGCCGGTCCTGCCCGAGCCGCTGGAGCACCTCGCGAGCCCGGCTGCGCTGGCCGGCGGCGTCGACGAACCGGCCGGCCTTGCGCAACTCGCGCCCGGCGAACAGGTTCTCCGCGATGGTCATGTTCGGGAAGAGACTGAGCTCCTGGTGGATGATCCCGATCCCGCGGGCCTGCGCGTCGCGGGGGCTGCCCAGCTGCACGGGCTCGCCCTCGAGGAGGATCTCGCCGCTGGTGGGCTGCTCGGAGCCGGACAGGATCTTCATGAGCGTCGACTTGCCGGCGCCGTTCTCGCCGACGAGGACGTTGACCTTGCCCCGGTACGCGGTGAAGGTGACGTCCTTGAGGGCCCGTACGCCGCCGTAGTTCTTGCTGATGTTGCGCGCTTGGAGAATCTCCGGCATCACTGCACCGCCAGTTCCGTCGGCACCAGGAAGATCGTGCCGGGCGCGAGCGACGAGAACGCGCCGTGGAACTCGAGCTTCTTGCCCTTGAGCGCGTCCCGGTCGACCTGGGCGACGACCTCGGTCTTGACCTTGTCGTTGATCTGGTTGGCGACCTCGGCGTAGTCGATCTGGTTGACGAAGTCGCCGAACGCGATGCCGACAGCGTCACGGATCGCGGTGCCGGCGATGACCGGGCCGGTCGCGATCGTGACCTTGAGCGGCGAGCCGCCCGCCTGCGGGACCTCGACGGTGACCGGGCCCGTGGGGACCGACGTGTCGACCTCGGTGACCGTGCCCGCGCCCTTGACCATGAACGCGTACGGGCTGCCCGTGCCGGCCTGTTTGCCCAGCTCCTGGCCGGCCTTCGCCGGGTCCGCCCGGATCGCGGCGGCGACCTCGGTGACGTCCTTGGCGTTGTCGTGCACGGTCGGGACGATCTTCTGCGCCCAGTTGTCGTTCACGTAGGTCGCCGGGTCGGTGGCCTTGGACTCGGCGGCGGCCAGCCCGTCCTTCTCGTAGACGTAGACGCCCGGCACCCGGGAGCAGGCCGTCACCGCCGAGGCGAGCGCCAGCGTCGTCGCCGCCGCGAGCAATCGGCGTGTGATCACCGTCATGTTGAATATCCATTCATAGGCGATTGGGCATGCCAACACTGTGAATGCTGGATGTCGGTGTTGTCAACGGGTCGTTCCGGTGTTGCTTCAGGGCGCGTTTTCGCGGGGCATCGTCGTTCTTGACGGCCCGCCACCCGGCCGTTTACGGTGCGACTTCATCCGATCCAGGCTTGAATTTTTATTCGCGAGCGTTTCTCACGTGGTCGTGAGGCGCTGCCAACGGGTGATACTCACCGTGCGCCGGTGAATGGATATTCTCCTAAGCTGACGTCGTCGGGAGGGGTTGGGAGTGGCCGAGCGTTACGCGGTGGACGAGGTCGCCACCGACCAGATCCGCCTGCTGACCAAGGTGGCGCGCATGTACCACGAGCGGGGCATGCGACAGCCGCAGATCGCGCAGCAGCTGCACATCTCCCAGCCCCGCGTCTCGCGGCTGCTCAAACGCGCGGTCGAACTGGGGATCGTCCGCACGACCGTGCTCGCCCCGCGCGGCGTCTACGCGGAACTCGAGGAGCAGATCGAGCAGGCGTACGGGCTGACCGAGGTGATCGTGGCGGACACCGACGACCACGCCGACGAGAGCCACGTGATGCGGGCGCTCGGCTCGGCCGCGGCCGTCTACCTGGAGACGACCCTGATGGGCGGCGAACGCATCGGCGTGTCGTCGTGGAGCTCGACGATCCTGGCCACGGTGGAGGCCATGCACCCCCGGCCCACCCCGGTGGCCGACCAGGTCGTGCAGATGCTGGGCGGCGTGGGCAACGTGACCGCGCAGACCCAGGCGACCCGGATCACGGGCCGCCTGGCCGCGCTGACCGGCGCCCAGGCGGTCTACCTGCCCGCGCCCGGCCTGCTGGCGTCGGGTGACATGCGGCAGATGTTCATCACCGACCCCAGCATCGAACCGGTGCTGCGCGCCTGCGACGACCTGACGATGGCACTGGTCGGCGTGGGCAGCATCGAGCCGTCGCCACTGCTGCGCGAAAGCGGCAACGCGTTCGCCGAGAGCGAGCTGCCCGGCCTGCGCTCGGCGGGCGCGGTCGGCGACGTGTGCATGCGCTTCTTCGACTCGGCCGGCGCCCACATCGAATCGGCCTTCGACGAGCGGGTGCTGGGCATCGCCCCGGCCACCCTCATGCGCGTCCCCCGGCGCGTCGCCGTGGCCGGCGGCCTCCGCAAGAGCAACGCCATCCGAGCCGCCGTCCGCGGCGGCTGGGTCAACGTCCTGATCACCGACCTGCAGGTGGCCCGCAGCCTGCTCTGACCGCGTGAGGCCGTGGGCGCGGACGAGCTCGGCCGGGACAAACTTCGCGACGCCTGATCAGCGACGCGGAAGGGCCCGAGCCGGTATCGCCTCTACCCGGCACACCGGACGGCTCCGGCTGCGGCCGGATGGTGCGACGTTCGAGCGGTCCGCGGTGCGCTTCCACCTTCCCGCCACCCCTGCTCGTCGGCCGGCGTCATCGCGGGCCGGCGGCCCTGGTCCTTCGTGGGCGCCGTGTCGATGCCGGCCGGCGTGCGAATGTCGTCCACGGTGGCCGGTCGCAGGCCGAACCGGGCGCCCCTCTCACCATGATGGACGCGGACCGCCGCTTCCGCGTACGGGAGCGCTCCCGCGCCGACCGGCGGCGCCGCGCATCGGTGTAATGCAAACCACTGCAAACCCTTGTCGTGGCTATTGACTTGTTTCTATTCTCGCTGAGGTAAGCGCTTTCCTGCATACGGATCGCCAAGTCGGCGTGGGTGGCCGGCCTGCCTCGAGCGGGCCTGAGACAACGGTTCGTAGTGGCAGCGCCCGGTATGCGAAGAGGAGCGAGACAGCCATGAAACGTTCAGCCAAAAGCGCCCTGGTGGCGCTGACGACCGGCGCCGTGGGGGCGGCGATCGTCGTCGCCCTGCCCCTGCCCCAGGCGAGCGCGGCCGCGGTGGGCTCCGCGACCGGCTACGCGTCGGGCAACGGCGGCACGACCGGCGGCAACGGCGGCACCACCGTGCGCGCCACCACCGGCACCCAGATCCACCAGGCCCTGTGCGGCCGGGCCAGCAGCAGCACCCCGATCACGATCGAGGTCTCGGGCACGATCAACCACGGCAACACGACCAAGGTCTCCGGCAGCAGCTGCAACACCGCGGCCGACAAGATCGAGCTCAAGGAGATCAGCAACGTCACGATCATCGGGGTGGGTGGCGGCGCGGTCTTTGACCAGCTCGGCATCCACATCCGGGACTCCAGCAACATCATCATCCAGAACGTGACGGTGCGGAACGTCAAGAAGTCGGGCTCGCCCACGTCGAACGGCGGCGACGCGATCGGCATGGAGAGCACGGTCCGCAACGTCTGGGTCGACCACGTCACGCTGGAAGCGTCGGGCGGCGAGTCGGAGGGCTACGACGGCCTGTTCGACATGAAGGACAATACGCAGTACGTGACCCTGTCCTACAGCATCCTGCGCAACTCGGGCCGGGGCGGACTGATCGGTTCGAGCGAGAGCGACACGTCCAACGGCTTCGTCACGTTCCACCACAACTACTACCAGAACATCGATTCCCGTACGCCGTTGCTGCGCGGCGGCGTCGCGCACATCTACAACAACTACTACTACAGCCTGAACGAATCGGGCATCAACTCGCGCGCCGGCGCCCGGGCCAAGGTCGAGAACAACTACTTCCAGAACTCCAAGGATGTCCTGGGCACGTTCTACACCGACGCCGCCGGTTACTGGCAGACCGCGGGCAACATCCTCGACAACGTGACGTGGTCGGCCACGAGCAGCGACCACAAACCGGCCGGCCCGGGCATGGCCTCGACGACCACGGTGAGCGTCCCGTACTCGTACCGGCTGGACGGCGCTTCCTGCACCCCGGACGTCGTTCGCTCGACCGCGGGCGCCGGCACCGGCATCCGCACGTCGACCGGCAGCTGCTCCGCCACGGGCCCGCAGCCCACCACGCCGGTCCCGACCACACCCGGCCCGACCACGCCGGCCCCGACCACCCCGGCGCCCACACCGACCCAGCCCAGCGGCGCCAACCTGAGCCTGAGCGGCGGCGCCGACGGGTCGAGCAAGGCCGGCGGCACCAGCTACGGCAACGTCAAGGACGGCAGCCTGAGCACGTACTGGTCGCCCAGCGGGACCACCGGCAGCATCTCGATCAAGTGGAGCGCGGCCACCACGGTCGGCCGCATCTCCATCCGCGAGGTGTCACCGGCGGTCACCGCCTACCGGGTGCTCAACGGCGACACGGGCGCGGTGCTCAAGACCGGCTCGGGCGCGGGCGTCATCAGCTTCACGCCCACCTCGCTCAAGAAGGTCACATTCGAGATCACGAGCGCGAGCTCGGCGCCGCGGGTGGCCGAGTTCGAGACGTACGCGAGCTGACGCGACGGAGGGTCTCCCCGAGCTGACCGGCTCGGCGAGGCCCTCCGCCCCCGGACGGGGTGCCGGTCAGCGGTTCGCCACCGCGGCCGTATCAACTCCGGAGCGTTCAGCTAGGTCCAGTAGAGGATCCGGCAGGCGGGGAGCCGCGCGGCGATCTCCGAGGAGAACCAGCCGCGCAGGGAAGCCATCACGTCCGGCGGGTAGACGTACTTGACCGCGCCGAACTTGCCGCGTTTGCGGCTGCGAGTCTCCTCGTCCATCTCCAGCCGGGTCCGCGGATACCAGCCGAGCAGCACCTCCTTGCTGCCCGGGGTGAACCGGTGCGTGATCAGCTCGGCGGTCAGGTCCAGACCCGGCACCCCGTCGACGGCGGCCGCCACCGCGTCCAGCAGTTCGCCGTAGTGCTCGCGCCAGCCGTCCACCGGCATGATCGGCGCGATGGTCAGGCCTACGGCGTAACCGTCGAGCGCCAGCGTGCGCAGCGCCGCGATCCGCTCCGCCAAGGGCGAGGTGCCACCCTCCATCCGCGTGGTCACCGGCAGGCAGTTCACACTCAACCGCACCCGCGTACGCCCGTGGTGCGCGAGCCCGGCGAAGGCGTCCACGTCCCCGAACTTCGTCGTCCAGCGCAGCTGCACCGGCGCGTCCCAGGCCCCGAAGTGCTCGACGGCCCGCTGCCAGCTGCCGGTCAGGTGGTCCAGCGCCAGCGGGTCGGTGTAGCAGGACGCCTCGAAGGTCGTGCCCTCGTCGCGGCGCGCCGCCCGGCGGCTGGTGACCCGTCCCTGCCCGACGTAGTCGGCGAGCCCGTCGAGGATGTCGTCCAGGTCGGCGTACACGCGGGTGACCGGCGGGCCCGACAGCGAGCCGGCCAGGTAGCAGTACTGGCAGTGGGCGGGGCAGCCCTCGGCCAGGTCGACGCGCCAGTCCGCGCTCGGCGCGATCGGCTGCAGCTTGCGCCGCGACGGCGGGCTGACCACGACGGCCAGGGTCGACTTGGCCCGGGCGTACGTCTGCCGGTCGTTCTCGCCGCGCACGCCGGTGAGCCGGGCCGTCTTGAGCCGCTCGACCTCGAGGCCCAGGGCTTCGAGCCGCGCCATGATCCGCAGGCCGTGCGGGTGGTCGTAGGCGGGCGGGGTCGCCACCACGCGCTTGGGCGTCCAGCGCCGGGCCGGCCGGGCCGGTGGCGCGACGCCGCTGAGGTCGTGCGTCCACACCTCCTCGCCGCTGGCGCTGTGCGGCGCCCCGATCTCGTCGAGGGCCAGCGGGACGTTCAGGTCGGTCACCCTCGGCACGTACCCCGGCCAGGCCGGATGTACCGTTTGCCAGGTCCGGAACTTGGTTCCCACAGGAGCGGCAGAACATGACGGCGATTCAAGAGATCCCGCTGAAGACCATCACCGGCGAGGACGCGACGCTCGGCGACTACGCGGGCCAGGTGCTGCTGGTGGTCAACGTGGCCTCCAAGTGCGGCCTCACCCCGCAGTACGAGGGCCTGGAGAAGCTGCACGAGCAGCTCAGCGGTCAGGGCTTCGCCGTGCTGGGGTTCCCGGCCAACGACTTCGCGGGGCAGGAGCCCGGCACCGACGAGGAGATCGCCGAGTTCTGCCGCAGCACGTATTCGATCCAGTTCCCGATGTTCTCGAAGATCTCGGTGCTGGGTCCCGACCGGCACCCGCTCTACGACGAGCTGGCCGGCGACCAGGACGTCCAGTGGAATTTCGAGAAGTTCCTGATCTCCCGTACGGGCGAGGTGGCGGGACGTTTCTCCCCGCGCGTCACGCCCGACGACGCCGAGCTGACCGCCGCGATCGATCGTGAGCTCGCCACTCCGCGCTCGTAACGGGCGGTGATGTCGGCTCTTTCCGGTTTCGCCGTCATCGGCGTGATCGTGGTCGCCGGATGGGTGGCCGCCCGCTGGGGCCGGCTGCCCGCCGGGACCGAGTCCGTGGCCGGCAAGCTCGCGTACACGGTCCTCTCCCCGTGCCTGCTGTTCACCAGCGCCGCGGCGGCCGACCCGGGCGCGCTCCTCACGGAGCCGCTGCTCGTCTCGGCCGTCGCGGCGATCCTCTGTTTCGCCCTGCACACGGTGACCACGCGCGGCCGTGACCTCGGCACCCGGATCGTCGGCGCGCTCGGCGCGGGCTATGTGAACGCGGCCTTCATCGGGATCCCGATCGCGATGTACGTGCTCGACGACACCGCCCTCGTCGTGCCGATCTTCATGCTGCAACTGCTCGTCTTCATGCCGGTCACGGTGACGCTGCTGGAGATCGCCACGACCGGGCACACCTCCTGGCGTACGTCACTGACCGTGCCCCTGCGCAGCCCCCTCACGGTGGCCGTGCTCCTGGGCATCGTCGTGTCCGTCACCGGCGTACGGCTGCCGTCAGTGCTCACCGAGCCGGTCGCGGCGATGGGCGACGCGGCCGCGCCGGTGGTGCTGGTCGCGTTCGGCATGTCGCTCTCGGGCCGCCGCCTGCTCGAATCCGGCCCCGACCGGGTGCCCGTGCTGGCCGCGGTCGTCCTCAAGGCCGCGGTCATGCCCGCGATCGCCTTCCTGCTCGCGTCGGTCCTGCGTCTGAACCCCGCCGGGACGTACGCGGTCACCGTGCTCGCCGCGCTCCCGGCCGCGCAGAACGTCTTCCTGTACGCGCAGGCCTTCGGCCGTGGCGTGGTGCTCGCCCGCGACACCGTCTTCCTCTCCACGCTGGCCTGCATGCCCGCCTTGGTGACCATTGCGATCTTGCACACGTTGACGTGAACCAAGGTTGAGGTTTTACGGTTCCGGCGTGCAGACGAGCGTCACCACCGGGTTCAAGGCCGCCTTCCGCCGCTACCCCACCGGCGTAGCGATCATCACCGCGGCCGGCCCGGTCGGGCTGACCGCCTCCAGCGTCGCCTCGGTGTCGCTGGAGCCGCCGGCCCTGTCGTTCTCGGTCATGGATTCGCCGTCGGCCCAGGCCCTGCTGCGAGCGCCCAGCTTCGTGGTCAACCTGCTCGGCCCGGCCTCGGCCGCGCTGGCCCGCACGTTCGCGGGCCCGCACGGCCCCCGCTTCGCGCCCGGCCAGGGCTGGGAGGTGCTGCCCACCGGCGAGCCGGCCCTGACGACGGCGCTGGCCGCCCTGCGCGGCACCCCGTTGCAGCTGGTCCCGGTGGGCACCTCCACCGTCGTGATCGCCGAGATCCACGACGTGCTGCTGGGCCCGCCGGGCGGCCGCCTCGTCTATCACGACCGCGATTTCATCGCCCAGCACTGAGCACTTTCTCCAGGGCGGTCGCCACGCTGCGCGACTCCGTCGCGGTCATGTGCGACGTGAAGTGGCGCTCGATCGCCCCCAGATAGACGGGCGCCGCGGCGCGCAACGTCTTGCGCCCCTCCGCGGTGATCACCGCGTACGCGGAACGCTTGTCCTCGGGGTTGACCTCACGGCCGACCAGGCCCGCCGCCACGAGCTGGTCGACGACCCGGCTGACCCGCGTGCGGGAGACGACCGCGACCTCGCCCAGCTCCCCCATGCTGAGCCGCCGATCCGGCGCCGAGTTGAGCTCGAGCAGCACGTCGTACCAGGTCAGCGGCAGTCCGCACTGCTGCTGGAGCTCACGGTCCAGGCGCGGCACCAACGCCGCGTGCACCCGGAGCAGCGCCGCCCACGCGGCCGTGTCGGTGTCGCCCATCACCCGATCCTACCCAACTCTTGTGCGTGCGCACGCATCAGAGTAAGAATGTGCGTGCGCACGCATTCTTTCGTCGAAGGGCACGACAATGACCAAGGTTCTGCACCTCTCCGCCTCCCCCCGCGGCCCGCGTTCCGAGTCCCTCGCCATCGCGACGACATTCCTCGACACGATCCGCGACGTCTCGCCGTCGACCCCGATCGAGACGTACGACCTGTGGGACGGCACCCTGCCCCCGTTCGGCCCCGACGCCGCCGCAGCCAAGATGGCCGTCTTCGCCGGCGAACAGCCCCAGGGCGCGGCCGCCGACGCCTGGAACGCCGCCATCGCCACGTTCCGCCGCTTCGACGCCGCCGACCGGTACGTGTTCAGCGTGCCCATGTGGAACGCCGGGATCCCGTACATCCTCAAGCAGTTCATCGACGTCATCAGCCAGCCCGGCCTGGTCTTCGGCTTCGACCCCGCGCAGGGCTACCGCGGCCTGCTGCGCGGCAAACGCGCCGCCGTGATCTACACCAGCGCCGTCTACGGCCCCGGCCGCGGCCCGGCTTTCGGCGCCGACTTCCAGGCCCCGTACGTGGAGGGATGGCTGCGCTGGGCCGGCGTCGACGACATCCGCACCGTCCACTTCCGCCCCGACCTGGCCACCGCCGACGCCGACACCGGCCGCCGCGTCGCGCACGCCCAGGCCCGCGACCTCGCCAAGGAGTTCCTGTCATGACGTCCGGCCTCTGGGCCCTGCCCGCCTACGGCATCCTGCTGGCGCTGAGCACGCTCACCCACCAGCCCTCGATCGACGACTTCGACGCGTACGCGCGCTACGTCACGACCGGCACGTTCCTGCTCAGCCACCTGGCCGCCAGCATCTTCGGCGCCGCGCTGGCCATCCTGGGCACAGCCGCCGCCACCACCCACCTGAAGAGCAAGATCCCGTACGTCCTGACGGTCATCGCCAACGTCTTCCTGGCCGCCACCTTCGGCAGCGCCGCCTTCGTGCAGCCCGGCCTGGGCCGAGCGCACCTGGCCGGCGTTCCCGGCATGCCCGCGCTCAACAACGACACCGCGTACGGCCCGGCTTTCATTGCAACCGCCCTGTCCGCCTCGGTCCTCCTCATCGTGGCCGCGCTCGCCCTCGGCACCGCAACAGCCCGCACCCGCCACGACTTGCGGGCGCCCGGCATCGCGTACGGGATCCTGCTGTCACTCTTCACCGTCTCGGGCTTCGCCTACCCGGCCGCGCAGGCTTACGTCGGCTTCGCCTTCGCCGCGGCCGCCGCCGTGCTGGCTTACCGCCTGCCCCGCACGACCGCGGCCCACTCCGAGCCGGCCCTGACATCGGCCTGACCACGCGCTCCCCGGCGACTCCCGCCGCGCCCAGCCCCGCCGACCCACACCGAACACCTGCCGCCCGCGCCCAGCCCCGCCGACCCACACCGAACGCCCGCCGCCCGCGCCCAGCCCCGCCGACCCACACCGAACGCCCGCCGCCCGCGCCCAGCCCCGCCGACCCACACCGAACGCCCGCCGCCCGCGCCCAACCCCGCCGACCCACACCGAACGCCCGCCGCCCGCGCCCAACCCCGCCGACCCACACCGAACGCCCGCCGCCCGCGCCCAACCCCGCCGACGCACACCGAACGTCTGGCACCCGCGGGCGCCCGCGGGTGCCAGAGCGCTAGACCGACACCCCGCTCCGCACTACCTCGAACCGAACCGCACGGCACGGCCTCGCACCGCACCGCACCCGAACTCACCGCACGGCCCCGCACCCCACCGCAACGCACAGGTCCACCCCGCACCGCAAGGCGCAGATTCGCACCGCACCACATTCCGGCCAGGCGCGTGTGCCTTGATCATCCGCCCCGTATGACCCACCCTCCCGGGGGGCCACCACCCCGCAGCAGTGTGGCGCAATTCGTCGATCTTCGGTGCCGTCTCGCGTCCGCCCTGTGGACAAGTGGCGTTTGTGGATAACGCGGTGACGCGGGCGGATCCGTGATACCACGGCCGTCGGGAGGGAGCGCGGAGAGGAGCAGCCATGACAGCCCGATCGCTCGACATCACCTTTACCGCCCCCCTGGGCAGACTCGATGAGGGTGACACCTGGCCCGGGTCGGCCGAGATCTCCGGCACGCGGGACCTCGTCGAGGTGGCCGGCACCGTCGACGGGGGTCCCGTTCGAGGCGCCCGGCGACGGCACCCACCAGCTGCCGATCAACGGCGCGATCGGCAAGAAGAGCGCCAGGTCCGACGGCGACGAAGTGCCCCGGAAGCGGCGTCGCACCTGACGGACCACTGGATGACAGCCCTCCACGAGTTGCTGGCCGAGCCGTTCGAGCGGGACGGGCCGGGCCGGCCGCAACCCCACCACGTCGACCTGCGCGAGAGTGAGCCCTTTCCGGGGCAGTTCCACGACGAGACCGTGACCGCTGAGCAGGATCTTCAGCGGGCATGGGCGGAGTTCCGGGCCGACCGTGACGCGTTGGCCCGCGCGATCTCCGCCCGTTACGGGCCGCCGCGGAGAGGGGACATCCGGCGCTACTTCTTCGACGGCGACGGCTCGCTGGACGACCCGGGCGGGCCACTGTTCCGGTACATGACGGACTTCTTCTTCGACATCGACCTCTGGCGGGCCGGTGACCGCGGGATCGTCGTCGAGGCCGGCCAGGACGACCCGGAGCTGCCCTCCAGCTGATGCTTGTCGTCGGTGACCTGGGCGTCTGAGGGATAGCAGCCGCCTGGCTGGGCACCATCACCGCATGGGCACCGGCGACAAGGGCACGATGACGGAGGACGGCCGCTACCTGGTCGTCAACGGCCGCAAATGGCGGGCTACCGATCCGGCCATTCCCGAGAAGCTGCGTCAGGAACTGGTCGACGAGCTCATGGCGGCCCGCCGGCTCGTCCGCACCGATCCCGAGTCGGCCCGCCCCCGGGTGCAGGACGCCAAGGTGGCCCTGGGCGAGCGCGGCGACCCGTGGTGGGAGCCGACGACCGACGGCCAGAAGCACAGGCTGGCCTCGGCCATGCGGGCGTTGCTGCGGCACCGCAAACCCGAGTCGACGATCTGCCCGAGCGACGCGGCCCGGGTCGCCGGGGGCGAGCAGTGGCGCGACCTGATGGGCACCGCCCGCGAGGTGGCGGCCGAGCTCGCCCGCGAGGGGACCATCACCGTACGGCAGAAGGGTGTTGACGTCGACGTGACCGAGACGACCGGGCCGGTCCGGCTGGCCCGCGGGCCGCAGTGGTGAGCCGGCTGGACATCACAACCAGCCGGCTGGACATCACAACCAGCCGGCTGGACATCACAACCAGCCGGCTGGACATCACAACCGGCCGAGCGCCGCCAGCAGCCGGTCGACCTCCTCCGCCGTGTTGTAGTGGTAGAGGCTGGCCCGCACCGCTCCCCCGGTCGCGCGCAACCCGGCCGCCTCGAAGTACTCGACCGCGTAGTAGTCGCCGTGCGAGACGCAGATGCCCTGCTCACCCAGGAGGCGGGCGGTCTCGGCGGGCGTCTGGCCGGCGACCCGGAAGGAGATCGTCGGGCACCGGTCCCGGCCGGCCGGGCAGAGCGTCACCTTGTCGTTCGCCCGCAGCCCGGTCAGCAGGCGCGCCGCCAGGCCGTTCTCGTGTTCCTCGGCCGCCGCTATGCTCGCGAGCACCCGCTCGCGCCGCGGGCCTCCGGACGGCGCGAGCGAGGCCAGGTGGTCGACCGCCGCGGTCACCCCGGCCAGCAGCTCGAAGCTCAACGTTCCGTACTCGAACCGGTCGGGCGCCACGGACGGTGACGGGATCAGCTTCACCGGTTGCAGCGGCTCCCAGACGGCCGGGTCGGCGATCACCGCGGCGTAGTGCGGGCCCGACCACTTGTACGCGCTGGTCACGTAGAAGTCGGCGCCGAGCGCGGCCACGTCGGTCGGCCGGTGCGCGGTGGCGTGCACCCCGTCCACGTAGACCTGGGCGCCCGCCGCATGGGCCAGGTCGGCGATCTCGCGGACGGCGGGCACCGTGCCCACGGCGTTGCTGGCCGCCGTCACCGCCACGAGCCTGGTGCGCGGCCCGATCAGCTCCGCGTACTGCGCGACCGGCAGCTCACCGGTCGCCGGATCGACGTCGGCCCACCGTACGGTGGCTCCGGTCTGCACCCACGGACGCACGTTGGCGTCGTGGTCGAGCCGGGACAGCACCACCTCGTCACCGGGGCCCCACCCCTGCGCCAGCGTGCGGGCCACCAGGTAGGTCAGGGCGGTGGCGCTGGGCCCGAACGCAACCCCGGCCGGATCCCCGCCGACCAGGTCGGCCACGGCGGACCGGGCGGCCGCCGCGATCTCACCGGAGCGGCGGGCCGGCTCGTGCGCGGTGCCGCGGTTGGACACGGCCGTCCGCATGGCCGCGGCGATCGCCTCGATCACGGGCGCGGCGGGCTGGGTGCCCCCGGCCCCGTCGAAGTGCACGAACCCCTCGGCCAGCGCGGGATAGTCGGACCGGATGCGGGCGACGTCGAAGCTCATGATCCCCAGCTTAGGGCTGGTACGGCGGCGCCTCGCCCCACCCCCAGCGGGGCACCGGGGCCTCGCGCACCACGTCGGCGCCGGGCTGGGAGTTGCGCCGGGCCAGGCGGGTGCCCCACTCGACGTACGCGAGGAACGCCGCGCGGAACTCCGGGTCGCCGGGCAGACCGGCCTCGTCGGCGGCGTCCTGGATCAGGTTGACCCAGCGGCGGCGCTGCGGCTCGGTGATGCCCATCCCCAGGTGTTTGCCGAGCATGTGCGCATAGCCCCCGTGGTGGGCGGTGTAGTCGGCCGGGCCGCCGAACACCTCGGCCAGCCAGGTCGCCACATGGCGGGCATGAGAAGGCGGCATGTGGGCGAACAGCGGCTCGAGCAGGTCGTCTTTCTCCACGCGGGCGTAGAACGCCTCGGTCAGCCGTGTGAAAGCCGCGGCGCCGCCGGCCCACTCGTACAGCGTCGGTGTCATGTCGATCAGCTCAGCAGGGCCGCGCGGAACCGGCAAGTACGCACATAATTGTGCGTGCCCAAGCGATACAGCTGCCCGGTGGAACTGACCGTCGACGTCGTCGGTGGACGATGGCGCACGGTGCTGCTGGCCCGGCTCAAGGACGGCGTCCACCGCTACGGCGAGTTGCGCCGCGGCACGCCCGGCATCAGCGAGAAGATGCTGACGCAGCGCCTGCGCGAACTGGAGTCCGACGGCCTGATCACCCGCCGCGACCTGGGCACGACGCCACCCCACGTCGAATACGAGCTCACCGACGAGGGCCGCACCCTGATCCCGGTCCTGCAGGCCCTGTACGACTGGGGCGTCGCCCGCGCCGCCCGCAGCGGCGCCGACGTCGGTTAGAAGAGCGCGGTCAGTCTGGGGTAGTGGCGCGCTTGCTCGGCGGGGCTCAGCCGGGCCCAGTCGACGTCGTCCGGATTCGGGTCCTGACGGGCGAAGAAGCCACCCACCTCGCGGACGTCCGCGCCGATGTCGGTCCGCTGCTCACCCACGGCCACGGCCACGTATTCCAGCGACTCCCACATCGGATAGTCGTCGTCGGCCCAGGGCCGGGGCAGACCGGCCAGCCGGCGCACGGCGGGCTGGCCGGCCAGGCTGTCCGGGTCGGCCACCGCATTCTCTTACGCCTCCCGGCCCAGCCCGACGAGCCACATCTGGAAGTAGTGGAACGCGTCGCCGCTGCAGTACCCGCCCATGATGATGTCGGCCGCCGTCCACAGCCGGTAGGTGTTGGCCGGCTCGCGGGTGGCCGCCAGGTGTTGCGCGAAGTCGAATACATGCTCCCGCGCGATCCGTGCGAGCCGGTGCTCCAGGAACGCCTCCCGCTCCCGTCACCCGCGCCCGTCGCGTCCGGAAGCCTCGAGAAACGTCCAGAAGTCGTCCACATTCACGGCGGCAGTCTAAAACCGTTCGACGGCGGTGACACGATGGTGGGCATGGTGCCGTTGCGGATCGTCAAAGGGGATGCGACGAGCCCGCAGACCAAGGGTCCGAAGCTGATCGCGCACGTGTGCAACGACCTCGGCGGCTGGGGCAAGGGCTTCGTGCTGGCCGTGTCGCGGCGCTGGCCCGAGCCGGAGAAAGCGTACCGGCAGTGGCATCGCGAGCGCGCGTCGAACGACTTCGGGCTGGGCGCCGTCCAGGTCGTGCCGGTGCGGCCGGACGTCTGGGTGGCCAACATGGTCGGCCAGCGCGGCACCCGCACGGGCAGCAACGGTCCGCCGATCCGCTACGACGCCGTCGAACGCTGCCTGCGGACGGTGGCCGCGCACGCCGACCGGCTGGCCGCAACCGTCCACATGCCGCGGATCGGTTGCGGCCTCGCCGGGGGCCGGTGGAGCCGGATCGAGCCCCTCATCGTCGCCGAGCTGTGCGCCCGCGGCATCGGCACGACCGTGTACGACTACGACTGACGTACGGCGGGCTCACAGCCGTCGACGCCGCGGCAGCCCAACTACGTGAGGGCGCGCCGCAACGCGTCCAGGCGCAGCGCCCAGATCCGCCGGGACAGGGCGGCCTCGCCCGCGAACGTCTCCGCCGCGTGGTAGCTGCCCGGGTGGATGTGCAGTTCGGTCGGCACGCCGGCGGCCATCAGGCGCTTGGCGAACGCGATGTCCTCGTCGCGGAACAGGTCGACCGTGCCGACGTCGATGAACGCGGGCGGCAGCCCGGCCAGGTCCTCGGCGCGGGCCGGGGCGGCGTACTGGTCCGCCGGTTTGCCGCCGAGGTACCAGGCCCAGGCCTCGATGTTGCCGGACCGGTCCCAGATGCCGATGTCGGTGATCTCGTGGCTGGACGCGGTCGTGTTGGTGTCGTCGATCATCGGGTAGATCGGCATCATGAACGTCAGTTGCGGGCCGCCCCGGTCGCGGGCCAGCAGCGCGGTCGCGATGGTCAGGCCGCCGCCCGCCGACGCGCCGTAGACGGCGAGCCGCTGGGGGTCGTAGCCCAGCTCGGCCGCGTTCTTGGCCATCCACACCAGCCCGGCGTAGCAGTCCTCGACCGGGGCCGGGTGCGGGTGCTCGGGCGACAGCCGGTACTCGACCGAGACGACCACGGCCTGCACCTCGTCGCAGATGTACGTGGCGTTCGGGTCCTCACCGTCGACGCTGCCCAGGATCATGCCGCCGCCGTGGATGTAGTAGATGCCGGGCAGCGTGCCGGTGGCGTGGGCGGGCTTGTAGATCCGTACGGTGATGTCCGGCTCACCCTCGGGGCCGGGAACCGTGCGGTCCTCCTTGACGACGTTCGGGTTCTCGGGGATCTCGATGCCGGCCAGCATCGCCTGCACGGTGGCGCGGCGCTGCACGATGTCGGGCACCGCGTTGAAGCCGCCGGGCAGGGCCGCCAGCAGCTGGTCGAGCGGGACGGCGACTTCGGGGTCGATCAGTTCACGACGGGACACGGAAATCTCCTAACTAAGCAGCCAGTGAAAAGCCCTCGTAGCCCTGGGCGGCCACGTCGTCGCACTTCTTGCGGTATTCGCCCACGCCGCCGCAGTACGGCATGAAGACGCGGGTCTTGCCGGGCACGTTGGCCCCCATGTACCAGCTGTCGGCCCGCGGGTAGAGCGTGTAGCTGGCCAGCTCGTTGACGTGGTCGACCCAGGCGTCCTGCGCGTCCGGGGTCGGCTCGATCGTGCGCAGGCCCTCGCGGCTGAGGTGCTCGACGGCGTCGGCGACCCAGTCCACGTGCTGCTCGATCGAGACGAGCATGTTGGACAGCACGGACGGGCTGCCCGGTCCGGTGATCATGAACAGGTTGGGGAAGCCGGCCGAGCCGATGCCCAGATACGTACGGGGGCCGGCGCTCCACGTCTCCTTGAGCGAGATGCCGTCGCGGCCGCGAATGTCGACGTTGGTCAGCGCGCCCGTCATGGCGTCGAAGCCGGTGGCGTAGACGATGACGTCGAACTCGTACTCCCGCTCGGACGTCCGGATGCCCTTCTCGGTCACCTCCACCAGCGGGGTCCGGCGCAGGTTGACCAGGTGCACATTGGGCCGGTTGAACGTCTCGAAGTAGTCGGTGTCGAGGCAGGGCCGTTTGGTGCCGACCGGGTAGTCCGGGCACAGGTCCTCGGCGACCTGCGGGTCCTGCACGATCGCGCGGATCTTGTCGTGGATCCAGGCCTTGGCCGTGTCGTTGGCGTCCTGGTTCGTCGCGAAGTCGGTGAACGTGGACAGCAGGTTGACCAGGCTGCCGCTCTCCCAGGCCTGCTCGAAGGCCGCGTTCCGCTCCTCCGCCGTGACCTCGAGCGCCGACTTCGTGGGCACCACGACCGGTACTCCGGCTCCCGATTCCCGCTGGGCTTTCCGGTACGCGCGGTAGTTCGCCCGCATCTCGGCGATCTCGTCGTCGCGCAGGCGCCGGTTGCGGGCCGGCAGCGAGTACGACGGGGTGCGCTGGAAGACGGTCAGGTCGGCGGCGGTCTCGGCGATCACCGGGATGGACTGCACGCCGGAGGAGCCCGTACCGATGATGCCGACCCGCTGACCGGTGAACGTGATCTGCTCGTGGGGCCAGCGCGACGTCTGGTAGGAGGTGCCCTTGAACGTCTCGATGCCGGGGATCTCGGGCAGCTTCGGCGAGGACAGGCAGCCGGTCGCCATGACCAGGAACCGGGCGGTGACGGCGTCCTCGTGCTCGGTCCGCACGAGCCACACCTTCTGGTCGTCGTCCCACGTCGCGCCGGTCACCCGCGTCCGGAAAACGATGTCTTTGCGCAGGTCGAAGCGGTCGGCGACGTGGTTGGCGTACTTGAGGATCTCGGGTTGCGTGGGGTAACGCTCCTGCCACGGGTACTCCTGCTCGAGGTCCTCGGAGAAGGAGTACGAGTAGGCGAGGCTCTCGACGTCGACGCGGGCGCCCGGGTACCGGTTCCAGTACCAGGTGCCGCCGACGCCGGCGCCGGCCTCGAACACGACGGCGGTGCGGCCTTGCTGACGCAGTTTGTGCAGCAGGTACAGGCCGGAGAAGCCGGCGCCGACGATGACGGCGTCGACGCTGGGGGGCACGTTACGAGGGTCTTCGGCGGTCTCCTGAACGCTGTGGGACATGGGCTGGCTCCCTGGCTGATGGCCGCCTCCGGGCGCGGGTCATCGCTCCCGCTTCACATTGGGAGGGGCGGCGATGAGGCTGGGGACGACCGAGGGGTGTGCCGGCGGGGGCGCCGGACGGCAATGGTGTTCCGTCACCAACGGTGACCAGTGCGTGACTTAGCCCACAACATAGAATGCATTCTGCATCGCGTCAATGTTTCGGCGGTGTTTCTTGCCCGCGATGAAAGATCCCTTGACCAGGGCAAAGCCCGTACGCCGGGGCGGCCGGACGGGGGCCGCGACGAACAGGGCGCGACGGCTCAGGCCGCGCCGAGCAGGGCCGCCATCTCCGGAAGCTGGAAATACTCGGCCGTGGCCCGCGCCGACGGCGTGCCACCGTCCGGGTCGGCCCCCGCCGCGAGCAGCGTCTCCACGGTCGCCGCGTTCTGCCGGAACACCGCGGCCGACAACGCCGACTGCCCGCGATCGTTGACCCGGTTCGGGTCGGCCCCGTGCTCCAGCAGCCCCGCCACCGTGTCCACGTGATTGTGGTAGGCCGCGAGGATCAGCAGCGTGTCGCCCTTGTCGTTGGTCAGGTTGGCCGGCAGCCCCGCCACCACGTTCCCGACCAGCTCCTCGGTGCCCCCGGAGCGGGCCAGGTCGAACATGCGATGCGCGTACGCGAGGGTGTCCTCATCCAGCTCAGCCACGGGCGCACGACTACCCGGCCCGGTGCCGCCGAAACCGCCGCCCGGCGCGACGGGCTCACAGCGGCTGCCAGTAATGCGGCTCCTGGTAGGTGTGCCAGCCGTGGAAGAACCAGTCGGCCAGGTCGGTGAGCCGGATCAGGCAGGCCTCGTAGTAGCTCGCGGGCTCGGGCCGGGGGAAAGCGGGGTGGCCGGTGTGGTCGGGCACCCAGGTCGAGACGTAGTGGAAGCCTTCGACCAGCCAGCGCTCCAGCGACTCCCGCTGCGCGCACTCCTCGCACGCGACGCGCATGGCCTGTTCCAGGCGGCTGAACGCACCCGGATCCCAGACCCGATCCGCGTACAGAGCCAGCATGAAGGAGCCCGGCTCGGAGCCGAACTCGCTGCGGAGAACGTCGAACGCATCTTGCATCCCGAAAGCATCCCAGGCGGACACGACAATATCGGCCATGAGTGGGCTGTTCGAGTACGCGGATCTTTACGAGGCCGCGTTCGGGTATCGCGACATCGCGCGCGAGGTCGGCCCGCTGCTGACCTGGTTCGAGAGGCATCACGGGGGCCGTCCGGGGACCGTGCTGGAACTCGCGGCCGGGCCCGGCGACCACAGCCGCGAGTTCGCCCGGCGCGGGGCGGGCGCGACGGCGCTCGACCTGTCGGCGGCCATGTGCGCCCGGGCCGACGCGACTGGACGGTCGAGGCCGGCGGGCGGACCGTCCGCACCCAATAGGGCGTGCCGGGCGACGCCTTCGACCCGCGTACGGGAATCGAGCAGACCCGCGTACGGATGGCGGTTGACGGGGTTTGGCATGTCGACGAGGTGGTGGCCTCGCACCCGTGGACGGCCGGCCAGGTGGCGGAACTGGCCGGCGACGACTGGGAAGCGGTGGCCCGCTACGGGTCGATGACCGAGGACATCACCGCCTCAGACGTTCGTGCGGTCCGGGACGTCCTCGTCCTGCGACGGCGCGGAAGCGGTGACCGTCCTCTCCAGCAGCAGCCAGCCCAGCACGCCGAGCAGGGTCAGCGGGAGCATCACGTACCACTTGCCGAGGACGCCGAAGTCGCCGGTGCGGCCCATCGTGTGCAGGATGCTGACGGCGGCCACAGGGAGGCAGGCGAGGCCGATGACGACGCGGCGGATCCATCCGTTCTGCATGCCCTGAAGTCTGGCCGTTCACGGGCCCCGGGCGGATCTGGCGGCGGTCGGAGAACGGTCTATACCCGAGGGCATAGAAGGATGGTCAGGGGCGCTCGATGCGCTCGATGGTCTTGACGATCTCGCGCAGGCTCTCGGTCATCTCGCCCTGGCTCGGGCGCGGCAGCCCGGCCACCAGTGTGGCCTCCATCGCGTTGAAGCGGGGGTAGATCTCCTCCATCAGTCGCCTGCCCGCAGCGGTCAGGTGGATCTCGACGAGGCGCCGGTCGTCCTCGCGGCCCTGCTTGCGGATCCAGCCTTTGCCCTCCAGCGTCTTCACCACCCCGGTCAGCGTGGCCTTGGAGATCGCCGCCGCCTCGGCCGCGTGGCGGGTCTCCATGCCATTGAAGATCCACACCACCCACAGCACCACGAAGCCGGTCCACGTCAGGTCGTACGGCCTGAGCACCTCGTTGGACGCGTACGACCGGACGGCGTTGGCGGCGCGGTAGATGCTGGACACCGCCATGGCCGCCTCGAAGTCGAGACCGAGCGACTCGACGTACTGGCGCATGGCCTGCTCGGTCTCGGCGAGGTTCGGGTGGTCCTTCATGGCGACGATGGTACGAGCCCCCTGTTGCCGGTTGCTTACCATCGGCGTGACCCAGCCGTCCATCGAGGAGCGAACCATGCCGGCCGTCGACGCGCAGGCTTTGCAGGAGGCCCAGGCCCGGCTCCAGGCCCGGCAGATCGACGTGGTGCGCCTCGGTTACAGCGACCTCGTCGGCGCCGAGAGAGGCAAAGACCTTCTCGTACGGCATTTCGCGCGCACGGCGGGCGACGGTGTGGCGTTCTGCCGGTCGGTCCACGGCACGTCCCCGCTGGGCGACGTCGTCGACATCGAGGGCGGCCTGTCCGCCGGGCTGCCGGACATGCTGGCGATCCCCGACCTGGCCACCGTACGGGAGATCCCGTGGGAACCGGGCGCCGCGCACATGATCGCCGACCTCGCCGATCCCGGCGGCGGCCCTGGCGAGGAGAGTCCGCGGCACGTGCTGCGGCGGGTCGCCGACGAGTTCGCGACGCTGGGGATGCGCCCGATGGTGGGGCCCGAACTCGAGTTCTTCGTGCTGGAGCAGTCGCCGGGCGGCTGGCGGCGGTACGGCGAGGGCCCGGGCCACGTCTACACGGCCGGCTACCGGGGCGACCCGGACAACCTGCTGATCGACTGGCTGCGCCAGCTCGACGCGTACGGGTTGGAAGTGGTGTCGGCCAACCACGAGTTCGCGTCGGGCCAGTTCGAGATCAACCTCTGGCACTCCGACGCCCTGGACGCGGCCGACCGCACGTTCCGGTTCCGTACGGCCGTGCAGGAACTGGCCCGGCGCGACGGCAAGCGGGCCACGTTCATGGCGAAGCCGTTCAATGACGAGGGCGGCTCCGGTTTCCACGTGCACTTCTCGTGCTGGTCGCCCGGCGGGGAGGCGCTGTTCGACGACCCGGCCGGTGAGGACGGGCTGTCCGGGGTCGCGCGGTCGGCGGTGGCGGGCCTGCTGGCTCACGCGCCCGCGCTGGCCGCGCTGCTCAGCCCGACGATCACCTCGTACAAGCGGTTCGGCCCGGGCACGCTGGCGCCCTGGCTGATCGACTGGGGGCTGGACAACCGCAGTGCCCTCGTGCGCATTCCGCCCGAGCGGGGGCGGGGCGCCCGGCTGGAGCTGCGCCTCGGCGACGCGTCGGCCAACCCGTACGTGGGAATCGCCGCAGTGCTGGCCGCGGCCGCGCTGGGCCTGCGCGACAAACTGGAGCCGCCGGCCAAGCTCGAGGGTTACGGCTACGACGTCACGAAGGCGGCCCGCCTGCCGGGTGACCTGGGTTCGGCGCTGTCCGCGCTGGAGGCCGACACCGAGCTGACGGAGCTGCTCGGGCCCCGTTTCGTGGCCGCTTTCCTGGCTTACAAACGCGACGAGCTCGAGCGTTTCTCCCGGTGGGTGACCGATTGGGAGTTCCGCGAGTACGCACAGCATCAGTGACTGTTTGGATCCGAACGATCGAGCTACAGTCATCGCCGTGAAATTGCTCGTCGTCCAGCACGACCACGTCTCCCCGCTCGGCCCGGTGGCGGCCCGCTTCGCCGAGCACGGCTACGAGATCGTCCACCACTCGGTCGTCCCCGCGTCCCGGTTCGACTCCCCCGGCGTGATCGGCCGGTTCCCGCCGTTCGCCGACTTCGACGCGGTCGTGGCGATGGGTGCGCCCTGGTCCACGTACGACTCCGTGGTCGGCAGCTGGGTGACACCCGAGCTGGAGGAGCTGCGCCGGGCCGACGCGGCCGGGGTGCCCGTGCTCGGCATCTGCTTCGGCGGCCAGCTCCTGGCCACGGCCCACGGCGGCGCGGTGGCCCGTTCCCCGCTGCCCGAGATCGGCTGGACGACGCTGGAGACCGACGCGTTCATCCCGGCCGGCCCCTGGTTCGAGTGGCACTACGACCGCTGGACCCTGCCGCCGGGCGCGGTCGAGGTGGCCCGCAGCCCGTCCGCGTCACAGGCCTTCGTGCTGCGCCGCAACCTGGCCCTGCAGTTCCACCCGGAACTGACCCCGGCCATGCTGCAGGGCTGGCTGGCTCAGGGCGCCGGCACCGACGCCCGGGCCCGCGGCCACGACCCCGAGGCGTTGCTGGCGCAGACCCGCGGTCAGAGCGGCGTGGCCGCCGAACGAGCCCGGGCCCTGGTCGACGCGTTTCTGGAGCACGTCGCGAACTGACGGCGCATAGATCGCCCGGCCCCGGGTATCCGGCCCGCCGCCAGTGTCGATGCACCCGAGGAGCCCGTCATGACCAGCGCCACCGAACCCGATGTCGTCGACATCCTGACCGCCGACCACCGCGACGTCACCGCCCTGATCGGCGAGATCTGGACGATCACCGATCCGATGATCCGGCGCGATCTCATGGACACCGCCATCAGCGAGCTGGTGCGGCACGCGGTGGCCGAGGAGATGTACGTCTATCCCGCCATGCGCAAGCATCTGCCCGACGGCGAGAAGTCGGTCGAGCACGACATCAAGGAGCACAAGGAGCTGGAGGAGCTGATGAAGCGCCTCGAGAACGCCGAGGTGTCGAGTCCGTCCTTCGAGGAGGCCCTGCGCGAGCTCGAGGCTGTCCTGGCCGACCACGTGCAGGACGAGGAGTCCGACCAGTTCCCCGAGCTGCGCAAGCACATCCCGCGCGAGGAAATGGTCGAGCTGGCGGGCAAGGTCGAGACGGCCAAGCGGCTGGCCCCGACCCGTCCCCACCCGGGCGCGCCCAACAGCGAGCTCTTCCACAAGCTGGTCGGCCCCGGCGTCGGCCTGGTCGACCGGCTCCGCGACAAGCTGACCGGCCGCGCCACGAAGTAGCGGTCACTCCGGCTCAGGCCGCCTGAAAGGATCGGCGGGACAGCCCGACCGAGTAGCCTCGAGCTTCGTGATGACCGGGGCGGTCGGGTCGGTGGCCGCGCCCAGCGTGACGAACAGGGGCGTGAAGTGTTCCACCGTCGGGTGCGAGAACGGCATGCCCGGGGCGGCGCTGCGGAAGCGGGCCAGTTCGGCCACGTCGCCGCGGTCGAGGGCGTCGGCGGCCCACGCGTCGAAGTCGGCCGACCAGCCGGGCACCTTGTTCTCGGTGAACATCTCGCGGGTCAGGAACGGCAGGCCGTGCGTCATGTGGCCGGAGCCGATGACCAGCACGCCCTGGTCGCGCAGGGGCCGCAGCCGGGTGCCCAGGGCGAGCAGCTCGTCGGGGTTCTCGGTGGGCAGGCTGAGCTGCAGCACGGGGACGTCGGCGAGCGGGTACATGATCTTCAGGGGGACCCAGGCGCCGTGGTCGAGGCCGCGGCTGTTGTGGTCGTGCACCTGCTCGCGGTCGGGCATCATCGCGATGACCTGCGCGGCCAGCGCTCCCGCGTCGGGGGTGTCGTAGCGGAAGTCGTAGTAGATCGGGTTGAAGCCGCCGAAGTCGTAGACCAGCTCGGCGGGGCGGGCGGCGCTGACCGACAGCGGGGCCGACTCCCAGTGCGCGCTGACCACGAGGATGGCCTTGGGCTTGGGCAGCGACCGGGCCCAGCGGCGCAGCGGGTTGAGCCACTCGGGGCTCTCGAACGGCATGGGGCCACCGCCGTGGCTGACGTAGAGGCTGGGCATCGCCCCGTCCTCGGGGGTCCACTCGCGGTGCGGGTCGGCCGCCTCGGCCGCGACCGCCCGTCGAACGTGCGCCGCGAACGGGTGCGCGGCCGGGATCCGGGCGTCGGCCGCCGAGGTCGTGCTGATCATGGGAGCTCCTAGAAAGGTTGAAGCCTAAAGCTCTCCCTAGAGTACGCCGGAAACTTGTTTCGTCAACTAAATCGTCGGGGCGGCACTAGCTCAGGCACTCGGACGGGAGCAGGAACCAGCGCAGCTTCTCGAAGTTCTCGGGGAGCAGCGCGCCTCCGTCGGCCGGTTCGGGGCGCGAGGCCATCAGCTCGCGGGCACGGTCCAGGTAGCCGGGCAGGGCCTCCTCCCCCACCGTGGCCGGGCCGCCGGGCTGGGTGACCGTGCCGTCGTGGCCCAGCTGCAGGTCGGCCAGGGACGGCTGGGCCTCCTTGGCCGCCAGGTGCCGCCACTGGCCCGTCATCGGGTTGAAGCGGTAGTCGGTGAGCAGGCGCGCGCCACCGGCGGCGATGAGGGACACCGCCGACGTCAAGTAGTCGGCAACCGCGTCGGAGAGGAAATACGCGAAGTTGAGCCGGGACCAGCCCGGTTTGATGCCCTCCCAGCCGGCCTCGATCTCGCTGGAGAACCGGCGCGAGAGCTCGGGCCCGATGCCGAGCAGGCGATGCCCGTACGGACCGGCGCAGGAGCAGCCACCGCGCGCCTGGATGCCGAACAGGTCGTTGAGCAGCGCGACCACGAAGTTGTGATGCAGGTAGTGCTCGCCTGCCCGGATCTGGAACGACACGATCGGCAGCCGGTCGCTTTCGAGGTCGCCCAGGATCTCGATGCGCGGCTCCCCCGCCCAGCGCTCGCGCGCCCGCTGCCACAGCCGGTGCTCCTGGGCCGCGATCGTCTCGGCCCCGACCGTCTGCTTGACCCCGAACACCAGACCGGCCCGGATCGACTCCACGATGGCCGGGGTGCCGCCCTCCTCGCGCGCCACCGGGTCGTCGAGGTAGCGGTGGCTGTCAGGGTCGACGAAGGCCACCGTGCCGCCGCCCGGGACCGTGGGCACCCGGGTGGCCAGCAGGTGCTTGCCGACGACCAGCACGCCGGGGGTCTGCGGCCCGCCGGGGAACTTGTGCGGCGACAGGAAGATCGCGTCCTTGCCGGCCATGCTGATCGGCAGGTAGGGCCCGCCCGCCGCGTAGTCCCAGACGGACAGAGCGCCGTGCTCCCGCAGCAGCGCCGAGATCGCGGCGACGTCGGTGATCAGTCCGGTCACATTGGAGGCCGCACTGAAGCTGCCGATCAGCAAAGGCCTTTTCCCGTACGCCTCCAGGGCGCGGCGCAGGTCGCCGAGATCGGGGTGGCCGCGCTCGTCGCTGCCGATCTCGACCACGTCGGCGACCGATTCGCGCCAGGGCAGCACGTTGGAGTGGTGCTCGTAGGGCCCGACGAACACGACAGGGCGCGCGGCCGGCGGGATCCGGTCGGTCAGCGCGTACCGCTCGTCGAGCTTCTCCGGGATACGCAGGCCGAGCAGCGCGACCAGCTTGTTGACGGCCATGGTCGACCCGGAGCCGCAGAAGAGCACCACGTCGTCGGGGCCGCCGCCGACCGCCCGGTGGATGATCGCGCGGGCCTGTTCACGCAGCGCGCCGGTCTGGGCCCCGGTCGAGGAGGCCTCGGTGTGCGTGTTCGCGTAGCCGGTCAGGACCGTACGGCGGATGTAGTCCTCGATGAAGTCGAGCGCCTGCCCCGACGCGGTCTGGTCGGCGTAGGTGACCCGGCGCGGACCGTACGGCCCGTCGAGCGTCGCGCCCGTGCCGATCGAGCCCTCGCGCAGCCGCCGCAGCATCGGTGTGTCCATGTTTCCCTCGCAGCACTCGTGGCACCTCAGAAGGCCTTTTGGCACCCAGGTCACCTCTCCGGCCGACCCGGCGACCGGGGCGCCCCGGCGAGCCTAGCCTGGGCTCATGCCGTACGTCGCCGCCCGGGACGGCCGCCAGCAGCGCGGCCCCTCCGACCGGGCCCCCAGCGTCCCCGACAGCCTCGACGACCTGCACGGCCACAGCGTCGGCGTGCTCGAACTGCCCCGGCACATGGCCACCGGGCATCGCAGCCGCCGCCTGCTCGACCTGGAGGATCCCGCCCAGCAGCGCCAGGCCTATCAGACCGTGCTGTGCCGGGCGGCCGACTGCTGCGAGATCAACGACCTGCTCAACCCGGGTGTGCTGCGCCGGATCTGGCGTCATCTGCACCTGCCGGCCAAGGTGCGGCAGGAGTGGGAGAAGCGGCACCCGGCGCTGGCCCGGCCGGCGCTCGGCGAGCAGGCCCCGAAGATCGACACCACCGAGCTGGCCGCGGCCCGGACGAAGGCCGGCGGTCTGCGCCGGCAGCCGCGCCGCACACCCGGCGACGCCCTCACCGCCAAGCAGATGATCGTGGCCCGGACCGCCAGCGCCCGCTAGCCGGGCTGCATGATGTCGTCGTAGTCGCTGCTGCGCAGGGCGGCGCCGGTGAGGGTGCCGTCCGGCAGGGGCACGTCGAGCGGTTGCCCGTCGCGGACGAACCGCACCTCGGCGACGTCCGGGCGGGCGGTCAGGGTGCAGACGATCTGTCCGAACGCGAGCGACTCGCCGCTGCGGGCGCTGTCCTCGTCGGCGTCGGGCACCTCCACCGTGGCCGCCGAACCGGTGATCCCCCGCGCGCTGAGCACCAGCCCGGACCACCGGGTGCTCAGCCCCGCGTTGCGTTCCCGCGCGGTGGGCCCGGTGACCAGGCTGTTCAGCTGGGCCTGGGGCGTGGGGTAGGCCTGGGTGCGGCGCACCTGCTGCACCAGCTTGTCGTCGCGGACCAGGCAGATCACCTGGGCCACCTCGCCGACCGGTTCCGCCGTGCCGGGGCCGGGGCTGGTCAGCGCGTGCCGGGGCAGGCTGACGGCGTGCGGCTCGTCCTGGGCGTCGACCCCGCAGCCGCCCAGCAGGAAAGCGGCCGTCGCCGTGATCACCCGTGCCCAGCGCATCATCGAATGATGCCCCGCGCCCCGGCGTCCTCCGGCGTCCGTCACAGAACTGTCACATAGCCGGGGATTTTCCGACAACTCGCGGGCGCACCGTTGGGGGTGTTCCGGTCGAGCAACCCCGTGTGAGGACAATCCGTATGACGGTCACCAGCCTGGTCACCGCCGTCGCCGTCGGCGTCGCCCTGGGCGCCGCGGGCTGGGTCGTCCGGCGCGGGGTGCCGTTCTGGCTGCCCCCGGCGGCCGGGGTCGGCGCGGCCGTGTTCGCCACGACCGTCGCCCGGATCGCGGCCGACCTGCCCGCCGGGTTCAGCCTCACCGAGTTCGGCCTGCAGGTGTTCCTCGCCGCGGCCGCGGTCGCCGCCGTGGTGGCCACCGCCGACCGCCGTTCCCACCCCGATCGTCACTCCCCCGCGCACAAGGGAGGTCTGCGATGATTGCCGTCCGTCACGACGTCGCGGTCGTCACCCCGTCCCACGATCTCGTCGCCGAGTCCGGCGACCTGCTGCGGGAGGCCCTGGCCGTGGCCGTCCACGATCATCGGCACGTGATCGTCGACATGAGCGCGGCCCCGACGATCGACTCGTCCGGGCTGAGCGTGCTGGTGCGCGCGCACAACGACGCCAAGGCCCGCGGGGGCACCCTGAGCCTGGCGGCGCCCTCCCGGTACGTGGTGACGGTGCTGCACACGATGAAGCTGCACCCGGTCTTCCCCCTCTACCCCGACGTCGACGCGGCGCTACTCGTCCGGCAGCTCGAGGCGGAAACGGGCGCCCCCGCCGGGCCGGTCTAGCAACACGATCCGGCCGTCATGGGCCGCCGCGTGCTCGGCCACGATGGCCAGCCCGAGCCCGGTGCCGTCGCCGCCGCCCCGCGAGTTCGCGGCCGGCCCCCGCACGAACCGGTCGAAGATCGTCGAGCGGGACTCGGCCGGCACCCCCGGCCCGGCGTCGTCGACCTCGAGGAACCCGGGGCCGACACGGACGGCCACCGGCCCGCCCCCGTAGCGCACGGCGTTGTCGACCAGGTTGCCCAGCGCCTGCTCGACCCGGCGGCGGTCGACGTGCCAGTCCACCGGTGTGCCCGGCACCAGCTCGATCAGGTCGGCCGGCAACCCCCGGTCGCGCAGCACCCGCCCCGCCAGCAGCCCGATGTCGGCCGGCTCGCGGTGCACCGGCTGGTCACTGCGGGCCAGTTCGAGCAGGTCGTCGACCAGGGCCTGGAACCGGGCGACCTCGTCGGCGATCAGCCCCACGGCCGCCGCCGAGCGCTCGTCCAGGCCGTCACGGCGCCGGTTGAGCACACTGACCGCGGCGGCCAGGGTCTGCAGGGGTGAGCGCAGCTCGTGGCTGACGTCGGCGGCGAACCGGCGGTCGCGCCGCAGGCGCCGCGACAACTCGTCGGCCATGTGGTTGAAGGAGGCGGCGAGCCGGGCCAGCTCGGGTTCGGCGTCGGGGTCGAGCCGGGTGTCCAGGTCGCCGTCGGCGATGCCGCTGGCCGCCTCGGCCACGGCCGCCAGCGGGCGCAGGGCGTGCCGGGTGACGTACCAGCCGACCGCCGCGCCCCCGGCCGACACCATGATGGCCACGGCCGTCAGCACCAGCGCGAGCAGGTTCAAGGTGCGTTCCAGCTCGCCCAGTGACACGATCTCGTAGAACACCGACCCGCCCTGCACCGGCACGGCGACCACCAGGGCGGCCTCGCCGTCGCGGCGGATGCGCTGGGCGCCGGCCTGACCGGTCGCGGCCAGCTCCTGCAGCTTCTCCGGCACCGCGGAGTCGGCCGAGGCGCCCGCCGTGCGCGAATACCACTGGCCCTGCCGGAACAGCAGCACGTACCGGTCGGCCCCGATGTCCAGCGACTCCAGCAGATTGCCCACCTCGGGCTCGCTGCCGCCCAGACCCGCGTTGATCACCGTGGCGTCGAAGTAGGTGACCCGGACCGCCGCCCGCTCGCGCTCCCGGAACAGCGTGTTGCTGATCAGCTCGTACGACACGAACGTCACACCGGCCGACAGGGCCAGTGCGCCGATCGCGAACGCCGCGCTGACCCTGGTCCGCAGGCCGGCCCGTCTCACGGCTGCAGCTTGTAGCCCAGACCGCGCACGGTCACCAGGTGCCGCGGCCGTCCGGTGTTGTCCTCGATCTTGTGCCGGAGCCGGCCCACGTGCACGTCGACCAGGCGCTCGTCGCCGATCTCGTACTCCCAGACCCGGCTCAGCAGCTGCTGGCGCGAGAGCACCTGGCCGGGGTGCTCGGCCAGCTCGCACAGCAGCCGGAACTCCGTCCGGGTGACCGCGACCGGCTCGCCGTGCAGCCGCACCTCGCCCGCCTCGGGCCGGATCTCCAGGTCGCCGAAGGTCAGCACGGTCATGGCCGGGGTGGCGGCCTGCGCGGACCGCCCCCGCCGGCGCAGCGCCCGCAGCCGCGCCGCGAGCTCCTTCACGGCGACCGGCTTGACCACGTAGTCGTCGGCGCCCGCCTCGAGCCCGGCCACGATGTCGTGCGTGTCGTCGCGGGCGCTGACCACGATCACCGGAACGTCGTCGGTGCGGCGCAACTGCCGGATGCACTCGAAGCCGTCCATGCCGGGCAGCATCAGGTCGACCAGCACGGCGTCCGCGGGCTGCCGGCGCTGCAGCTCGAGCCCCTCCTCGGCGGTGGCCACGGCATGGGTCACATAGCCCTCGTCCTCCAGGGCCATGGCCAGCGAAAGCCGGATCCGGTCATCATCCTCGATCAGCAGCACGGCACTCATATCCGCATGATGCCGCGCCGGACCCCGGACGACACGGATGTGCTGCCAAACCCGGCTTTCGTCATCCAACCGTCACATCCCCGGAGGGCGTTCGCCATCGGCCCGCACCAGCATGGTGGCCGGGAACGAACCCTCCCCACAGGGTCCGCGCCCGGCCCGCCGGTTCGGTGGGCGGGGCGCGGGCTCCCCACGCCGGAGAGACCGTCGGCCGCCATCGAGGGCCTCTCCGGCCCCGCACGCCCGGCGTGGCCTGCTTGGATAGGACTCATGGAACCCTTCGCCGACCTGTCCGGCGTGGCCCGCATCGGTCTCGGCCTGGCCGCCGTGGGCCGCCCCGGCTACATCAACCTGGGCCGCGCGGCCGACCTGCCCGCCGACCGTTCCGTCGAAGCCATGCGTTCCCGCGCCCACGCCCTGCTCACCGACGCGTGGACGGCCGGCGTCCGCTACTTCGACGTGGCCCGCTCCTACGGCCGCGCCGAGGAGTTCCTGGCCTCGTGGCTGCCCGGCCGTTCCGGCGCGCTCGTGGGCAGCAAATGGGGCTACACCTACACCGCCGGCTGGTCCGTCACCGCCGACGTGCACGAGGTCAAAGATCACAGCGTCGCCACCTTCGACCACCAGATCTCCGAAACCCGCTCTCTGCTGGGCAACCACCTGGGCCTCTACCAGGTCCACTCGGTCACCCCCGACAGCCCCGCCCTCACCGACCGCGCGCTGCACCACCGCCTGGCCGCGCTGGACGTGCCCGTCGGCTTCTCCACCAGCGGCCCCCACCAGGCCGACACGATCCGCGCCGCCCTGGCGATCGAGGTCGACGGCGTACGGCTGTTCCGCAGCGTCCAGTCGACCTGGAACCTGCTGGAGACCAGCGCCGGCCCGGCCCTGACCGAGGCCCACGCCGCGGGCCTCACCGTCATCGTCAAGGAGGCCCTGGCCAACGGCCGCCTGGCCACGGTGAACACCGAGCTTCCGCACCCCCCGGACGCGGTCGCCCTGGCCGCGGCCCTGCACCAGCCCTTCTCCCCCGTCGTCCTGTCCGGCGCCGCCACCTCGGCCCAACTGGCCTCCAACCTGCGGGCCGCCCAGCTGTTACTGTCGCCGGCCCAGCTGGACCGCCTCACCGCCCTGGCCGAGCCGCCCGACCAGTACTGGAAGACCCGCTCGGGCCTGACGTGGTCCTAGACGGCTTCGGACTGGCGCGCGTCCGACCCGTCCTGAACTGAAAATCGTCTCTGAAGCTCCTCGAATGCCTGGGCGTCGGCCTCGCCGAAGGCATCACCCGACCGGCAATCCACATACTCCCGGAGCGCCACCACAACACGGGTTGCTTCGTCGTCTCCCATGGTCTCCAACGCGGTGAGCATCTCCGAAGGGCGCAGCTGCTCCCAGGCCAGCGATCCATAGCGCCGCAGGTCCCTGACAGCGGCGGCAAGCAGGCGCGGCGCGAAGGTTTGGTTCCGCACCATGGACGCCACCGCGAGGATGCTGGGGGCTTCCTCATCAGTCACCCGTTCAGCCAGGACGGTGAGCAAGCTGTCGACGTCGGGCGAATTCGCCGAGCGCGCGGACCGAGCGAGCTCGTACAGGAATTCAGGCCGGTCCCAGTTTTTCGCGCCTTCCAGCAGCGCGGGTTGCCGGCGGAGCAACTCCGGTCGGCGGAGGGCCAAAGCCGATATATGAGGTTGCATGAGAGGGATCAATTCAGGGACGAAGACCGCCTCCACGAGGCGGTGAAGCAGGCTGTCCGGGATCCGTAAATCATCGTCGACCAGCAGGCGCACCAGCAGAAAAGCGCTGTCCACCAGGGCGTTCTCGCCTGCGCCCTCAATGAGTTCGGCCAGCTTGACATACAAATTTTCGTCATAAGGCATAAGACGTTCGAGCAATGGCGTCGACCATCTCGCCGCCATGATACCGAGAACGCCCCGGTGAAATGCAATCTGGAATTCAGATGCGGCCTGGCTCGGATAGGAAGCAGGGGAGAGCATTTCTCCGGTGATCTGCACCACTTCCTGTCCACGGTCCCTGATCAGTCGTGCCTCCGACAAGGTGATCGAGTCGTGCTCGCTACCGATCATCACCCGGAAGCGATCGTCGTCGCGCACAAGGCACCCGAAAAGGCTGCGCTGCGCCTCCGCATCCAAGCCGGCCCGCCACAGCTTGACCGTCGACTCCAGGTTGGGCGAATCTGCCGGCTCCGACAATTCAGTCACAGTCAGACCGTCCGGCCGCGCGACAAGCACGGCCAGCAATACGAGATTTGCCGTGTAGGCCGCCAGACGGCTGACCGCGTCGAACGGCGTCGGACGATACGGGTCGTCCTGAACGGTCCTGCGAGCCTCGCGATACAGAGCGGTCAAGGCGTGGCGCAGGTCCTGCCGCACCCCGGGTTCGAGGTCGGCGATCAACTCCCCCACGAAGGGGATGATCTGCTCGCGAATCGTCAGTGGCTGGTGCGAGAGGAGCGCCCGCAGGACGCGGTCGTCCAGGGTGTATCCGTAGGCCCGGCCGCGCGACCGGCGCCAGTCCTCCGCCAGGTCGGCCAGCAGCGCGGCGGTCTGCTCGGCGATGAGGTATTCGCCGAAGGTGGCGTGCATGAATTCGTAAGTGCGGCGTCCCGGCCCGTGGGTCTCGTCGCCGGTGTGCGCGGTGTGGACGAAGAAGAAACTGGTGATCGTCCGCTGGGCCCACGTCACCGACCGGCTCGAGGCGGTGCCGGCGGGTCCACCGCCCTGCTCCAGCGCTTGCAGATCCGCCTGCAGGTCGGCCTCACCGATCCATTGGTGACCCCGGTTGAACATCGCGAAGGCCACGGTCGCCAGGTCGCGGCGGCTCTGTGTCTCGCGCGCGACGAGGATCTCCTCATCCACTTCGCCCTCGGCTTTTTCCCGGATCTGACGGCGGACGAAGGAGTCCAGGAGCCGTCCGTACAGGTCCTCGGTCGACAGTTGCTGGGCGTCGAGCCGCGCCTCGCCGGAGGCGGCATAGATGGCCAGCATCAGCAACAACAGGGGCTGCTCGGCCAGCTCGGAGTGACCTTCCAGTTCCTCGACGGTCAGCGGCCGCACGGTCGGCCGGCTCTCGTTGGCGGCGTTCCAGACCTCGACCCAGTGCTCGATCTGCCTGTCGTCGAACGGGTCCAGCTTGATGACCAGGGTGCCGTCAGGAACCGCCGTGCGGTCCATGACGAGGGTGCGGGAGGTGACGACCACGGCGACGGAGCGGCCGTTGATCCACTCCTGTTGCTGGAACCGGGCCGTGTGGTGCAGGTAGTTGGACTGGGTGACGCCGGTGGCCTGGATCAGTTCGTCGAAACCGTCGAGCATTACCACCTTCGTCGTGTCCGAGGCCCGGCAGAGGTCGGCCCACGGCAACCGTTCGTGGATGAGTTCCTCGGCTGCCGCTTCGACCTGCTGATGGATGTCGGCGTCCGGGTCGACCGCCCGCAGCGGCACGCGGAACGTGGTGAACACTTCCGCCGGCAGACGGGCAGCCAGCACCTTGGTGAGCAACGATTTCCCGGCGCCCGGGTTGCCCAGGATGACCAGCGGCCGCTCGGTGCTCGCCGGGTCGGTGAGATAGCCGGTCAGGAACCCGGCCAGGTCCTCGTGTTCTTCCTGCGACTCCCACCACTGCTCGTCGGCCGGCTGGGATTTGTCGTCGACAACGGCCAGCCGGAATCGGGGGCTGACGAAGCCCTGCTCGACGGTCGGGAAGGTGATGTCCCTGCTCTCCGCCTGCCAAATGGGCCGCCGGAGCACTTCGGCCGCGTGGTTGGCGAGCCGCTGTTCCGCCTCGGTGGCCGGTGTCGGCGCGTCCACGACGCGCCGCAGCGTCTCGGACAGGTCGGCGAGCGTCTGGTTCTGGTCCCGGATCTCCGCCCGGGTCGCCGCGTGTTCGTCGAGCTGGCTCCAGATGGCGAACTCCGGAACGTCTGCCGCCAGGCGCGTGTACCGCTCGCGGTAGATCTCGAGAGCTCGGTCCACGGCGCTGGCCTCGAGGCCCTCCATGCCCCGTCCGGCGGCGAGCTGCGAGACGAAGCCGCCGAAAGCCTTGGCCAGCCCCCGCATGGAGGCCTCGACTTCGGGCACGTTCTCGGCGAAGCCGCGGGTCGCGCCGGGCATGGGTGCGACCTGGCCCTCGCGGAGCTGGGCGCGCAGCCCGACCGTGTCGCCGATGCGGCGTTTCTCGTCGTCGGTCAGCTCCAAGGCGGCGAAGCGATCACCGTGCTTCTCGGCGAGCGCGTCGAAGAAGGATGAGAGGACGAGCAGCCCGTGCGCAGATTCCAGCAGCTGGAGGTGACTCTTGCCGCGTTCGGCGCGGATCCGGGCCGGCGCCCGGCCCACCAGGTCACGCAGGAGGTTGTTGGCCTCACCTTTGGCGTCGAAGAGGCCGAGCACCGCGTCGGGGGCGAACGGGGCGGCGGCCAGGAGCAGCCCTCCCCCGGCACGTCCGGCGATCGTCACGGCGTCGGCCCCGCCGAGCAGGAGGCGGACGGCTTCCACATACGACACTCTGGTTCGGGCCACCCCCACAAGGTAGCGACATCGACGCGGACGCCTGGGAGGTCTTCACTCGATCGGCGCCAAGGTCCGCCTGTTGCGGAAGGTGAGCAGGGCGACGCCGGCGCAGGCGCCGAGCAGGGCGCCGGCTGTGTTGTGGACGACGTCGACGGGATCGCCACCGCGGCCGATGAAGGCCTGCCAGGCCTCGATCAGGAAGCTGAGCGAAGCGGCCGCGGTCACGATCAGGGCCGGACGTCGCCACAGCAGCGCCGCGAGGGTGGCGGGTGGGGCGAACAGGCCGATGTTGGCCAGTTTCTCGGGGCTGCTCGCGAAGCCGTGCAGCAGGTCGGCCGGGTGGGCGAAGGCCCGCAGATACACCTCGATGCCGTCGAGCGAGTAGTACGGCGTCCGCGTCGTCGTGGTTGCGGCCAGCACCGCGCCCACCAGGACGATGAGCGCGGTGCCGAACGGGCCCCGGCCGAGCAGGCGGCCGAGTGGCCAGGCGAGCAGGACGGTGAGGCCCAGGACGGCCAGCAGTCCGGGCTGGGCGACGACGTTCCCGATGATCCCCGCGTCCAGCATGACGCCGAGCTTAAGGGACGGTGACTAGCGGAGACGGTTCATGGCGCTCTGGGCGAGCCCGTTGGCCAGGGTCGGATCGCCGGCCCCGAGGCGGGAGTCGGCGACCATGATGACCACGACGTGGCGGCCCACCGCCGCCGCCACGTAGGCGACCCAGCGGTCGCCCTGGTCGTAGTTGCCGGTGAACAGCACCGTGTCCGGTCCGAGGTGGTCCTCGGCGACCGGGTCGTAACCGTTGTCGCCGCCGCCGGCACCGCAGTCGGTCAGCTGGGCCTTCAGGTCGGCGAGGTACCGCTGGGCGCCGTCACCCCGGAAGCGGGTCACGTTCTGGTAGACGCGGTACCGGGTGTCGTAGTCGGCGGCCTGGGCCCGGCTCGCCACCGGCCGCGGGATCGGCCGGTCCGCGCAGGGCTGGGGCAGCAGCGACCACGCCAAGCCCGCCTCGACGGGGCCCGGCACCGCGCCGCCCAGCTCGGCCGGTTGCAGCATGAACCGGTCGGGGATCCCCCGGGGGCCCGCCACGGCCGGTCCGGTGGCGGCCAGCAGGGCCACCACCGTCGAAATCATTGCGATCAATATGCGTCTCATGCCGCACATCATTACTGCCACCCGCAACTGTCGTACGGGATCGTTTGGGAACGTCTCGCGGGGTGGGCGGGCGGCAGAGAGTGATGTCGACAGCCGACAACCGGGAACCGGGGGGAACAATGAAGAGAGTGCTGGCAGTCACGGTGGCGATGACCACGATCGCCGTGGGGATGCTGCCGGGTGTCGCGCAGGCGGCCCGGCCTTCGTGGGTGAGTTCGGGCCTCAGCGGCGTCGAAGCCAAGGGGCAGTACAGCCGGACCGGCAACAGTGTGCATTTCTACGGCAATGTGAAGGACACCGCCGGCGACGACAAAGCGGTCAAGATCATCGTGCGTTTCAGCGGTGAGTGCTGCGCCCACGCCATCACGAACAAGAAGGGCGTGGGAAAGAGCGTCCCGGTCGACCTGAGCTCCACCAAGGCGGCCCATCTGGAAGTCAAGGAATGCAAGGGTGGCGGCATTCGCCTGTGGACCTGCGGCGACTACAAGCGGATCTACTAATTCCGCGCGGGCGCCAGGGCGGCGAGTTGCTCCTGGACCGCGCCGGCTTCCGGGGCACCGAGCTCGGTGTACAGCGTGACCGCGAGCTGCAGGTGCCGCCGGGCCGCCGGGGCGTCGCCGAGGGTTCGGTAGGCGTGGCCGAGCCCCGCCTGAGCTCGGGCCTGCTGGTCCACGTCACCGATCTCGGTCGCCGCGGCGAGCGCGGACACGTGCCGGTCCACCGCCTCGTGGGGTTGCCGGTCGGTGGCGATCTCGCCCATGCCGTTGAGCGCCCACGCCTCACCTTGCCGGTCACCGGCGCGCCGGAAGAGGATGAGGGCCTGCTCGTGCTCCCCCAGGGCGCGCTGAGGGCAGCCGCGGCGCGTGTGCAGCATCGCCATGGTCTCTCGCACCCAGGCGATGCCCTCGGAATCGGCCAGCCGATGATGGTGCTCAAGAGCCGCCGTCAGGTGGGCTTCCGCATCGTCGTACCGGCCGAGTTGGATCTCCGTGTCGCCGATGTTGTTCAGCATGGCGGCCTCGCCCAGCTGGTAGCCGATGCGGCGGTAGAGGGCCAAGGCCTCGACGAAACGCTCCATCGCCCTCTCGTAGTTGCCGAGCCGGGACTCGACGACGCCGAGATTCGCCAGCGCGCGGCCTTCGCCTCGGGGGTCGCCGGCCCGCCGGAAGACTGTCAGGGCCCGCTGCAGATGTTCGCCCGCGGACCGGTACCGGCCGAGCTGACCGAGGAAGTTGCCCAGGTTGGCCAATGCCTCGGCCTGCCCGGCGAGGTCGTTCATGCGCTGGGCGGCACGCAGGGCGTGCCGGTGCACGGTGAGGCCGTCATCCGGGTGCGTGTTGAGGTAGCGCGCCAGCGTGCCGGCCAGTTCTGTCACGTACGTCAGGCGGCCGGCCGCCACGGCGTGCGCGGCCAGCGCCACCAGGGCCGGACGCTCGGCGTCGAGCCAGGCCAGCGCGGTGTCCGCACCGGACACGTCGGGCACGTGGACACCCGGCACGTCAACCCGCGGACGCAGCTCCGCGTACGCCGGGTGCAGCGCGTCCATGGCGGTTGACGCCGCAGCCAGGTAGTAGTCACCCAACCGGTCGGACGCGGCCCGCAGGACCGACGGCGGTTCCTCGTCCTCAGCCTGGTTCGCCGCGAAGGTGCGGACCAGGTCGTGCAGTGTGTATCGGCCGCCACCGGCCGGCACGACCAGGTGTTCGGCGTGCAGCGCCTCGAGCAGGCCGGACGCTGCGCCGGGAGTGGTGTCGAGCAGCGCCGCCGCGGCATGGGCGTCGAACTCCGCACCCGGATGCAGCGCGCACCGCCGGAGCAGGCTGCGCTGCTGCTCGGGAAGATCCTGGTAGGACAGGTCGAACGCCACTTCCAGACCGGCGTTCATGCGCTGCCCCGCGTGCTGGCGATCGAGCCGGTCGGCGTGATCGGTCAAGGTCCAGGCGCCGGTGGCCGTGCGGACATGCCCGGCGACCAACGCGAGGGCTAGCGGCAGCAGACCGCACCGCTCGGCGATCCGGGCGGCTGCCTGCGGGTCGGGGCCGGCCGGCACGTCGGGGGCGGCCCGGGTCAGATACGCGACGGCTTCTTCCGTGCTGTACGACCCCAGAGTCAGGTGGACGGCGGCCGGCACGGCGATCCGGCGCCGGCTGGTGATCAGCGTCGTCGTGTCCGAACCGGCCGGGAGCAGCGACCCCACTTGATCGAGATCGACGGCGTTGTCCAGCACGACCAGGGCCCGCCGCCCGGCCAGCCGCGCGCGGAACAGGGCCGTCCTCGCCTCACGCTCGTACGGGATGCGCTGCGCAGGAACGGCCAGCAACCGGAGGAACCCGTCGAGGACCGCCGACGGGTCGACCGGTGGCTGCGCCGGATCGGGGTGGAAGCCGCGCAGATCGGCGAAGAACACCTGATCGAACGGCCGCTCGGTGTGCAGAAGATGCCCGGCGTGCACGGCCAGCCGCGTCTTGCCGACCCCGGCCATCCCCTCGATCGTCACGACCACCGCCGCCCCGCGGCGAGGCTCAAGCGTCTCCCGCAGCCGGGCCAGCTCGCCGGCCCGCCCGGTGAACCCGGTCAGGTCGTCCGGCAGATGGTCCCGGCAGCGCACCTGACCCGCGGCGGCCACCTCGGCCAGCACCACCCCGAGCACCTGGTGCCACTGCGCCACGTATCCCGCGTCGTCGTGCAGGGCCCGCACCACGGCCAGCACGAGGTCGTTGTTGACGCGGCGGCGCCCGTCGTGGAAGCAGTCCACCACGGTTCCGCGCCGGGCCAGCTCCCCGGGCGGCCGCCCGGCGGCCGTCCAGGCCGCGTTGACCCGCTTGGTGATCTCGTCGAACGACGGATTACCCGCGCTCACCTTCAACGCCCGCAACGCCGCGGCCAGGTCGTCAAGGTCGCGTGCGCCGCTCGGATCGGGCACAGCCGCATCGCTCGCCATCATTCCCCCCGGCGGAAGACTGCGGCCGATGCTAGTAACCCAGCGCACCCCGGAGGAGGCCTTAGACGAACCGTCTGTGCGGCACCCGGGTGCTGGCTGTCACTGTGGCCGCCAGGCGGCCGGAGAAGCGGGTCCACCAGCGCGGGTCCAGGCCGGAGGCGGTTGGGGCGACTATCTGACGGAAAATGCCGTCGGCGGCCGGGGCGGGCAGGGTGACCTCCCGGGCCGCCCACGCCTGCAAGGCGTCGTCCAGATTCATGGCTGCTCCAGGTCGTCGTAGATGGTCAGGGCCGCAGCCAGGGTGCGGCGGGCCAGGGACAGGCGGTAGCGGACCGTGCCGGCCGGGACGCCCAGCGCGGTGGCTATCTCCGCGCTGGTCAGCCCGCCGGCCGCGGCCAGGGTGAGGGTGACCCGTTGCTGTTCGGGCAGGCGTTTGATGGCTTCGGCCACGACGGCGACCCGTTCCGCGGCGATCACGGAGGTGCTCGCCGGCTCGGCCACGTCCGGCGGCTCGGGGCGAACAGCGGCGGCCCGCGTCCGGGTCTGCCGGTGCTCGTCGATCGAGAGGTTGCGCGCGACAGTGAACAGCCAGGCCCGCTGCCCGTCGGCGGAGAGCCCGGTCAGCTGCGGGAAACGGCGCCACGCCCGCAGGAAGGTCTCCTGCATGAGGTCGGCGGCCTGCCAGCGGTCGCCGGTGCGCGCGGTGAAATAGGCGTGGACGGCGTCGCGGTGCGCGTCGTAGATCCGGCGGAACTCACCCTCGCGGTCCATCAGCGACCCGGATCTCGCCGTACAGGTCGGTGGCCAGCACCTGGACGGCCGGCACGGCCGCGGACGGCGCGTGCACGTCGCCCAGCACGACCATGTCGGTCACGCTCTCCCGCAGCAGGCCGGGCGTGACCCCGGCGCCGAGTGTCAGGTCGCCCAGCACGATCAGGCTGACCGGGTGGTCGAGCAGGCGGAAGTAGTCCGGGCCGAGCTCGGTGTCGTCGTAGAACACCCGGGGGTCGCCGGAGCGGTACCAGATCAGCTGACCCTGGGCCTCCATCCGGGTCTCGAGCTCGGCCTGAGCCGCCTCGGGGGCGATGATCTGGCCGGCCGCGAAGATCTGGCCGTAGCCGACGGACCCCACCTCGCCGGTGATGATGATCTGCCCCGCCACGATCAGGATGTCGGTCGCCTCGCCGGCCGGGTTGGCCAGCGCGGCCCCGGTCAGCCGGACCTGGCCGCTGAGCATCTTGACGTACGGCCCGGACTGGCCCTCCTGGTAGCGGTAGTAGGTGACCGTCCCGGCGCCGCCGCCGAGCACCCGGCCCAGCGCCGCCTCGCTGCCCCGCGGCGCGAACACCGAGCCGACGACGCTGATCCGGCCCGGCAGCTCGCCGGTGACCAGGCCGGTGACGACCAGGACGCCGACCACGACGAGCATCTCGCCGGCCGCCCCGATGCCGTCCCCGCCGACCACCAGCGGCCCCACGTGCACTCTGACCTTCAGGCCGTCCGGCACGAAGATGGTGGCCCCCACCTCCGAGACCGGGATTCCCGCGTACGCCCCGGCCAGCGCCTCGGGTAGGACGACCGCGCCGACCGCGCTGATCCGGCTGATCGCGGCCAGCTGGTCGGGGCTGGTCAGGTGGCTCAGGTCGAGGACCGCCCGCTCCTCGACGACACCCCGCTCCTCCGTCACCGCGTCACCCCCGCCACGTCGCGCCCGGCCTCCGGCCACAAGCGCCGCGCCCCGGCCATCAGCCACTGTGCCAGCACGATACGGGGCCGGCCCACCGGAGGCTTCTCGTCGCGGGGCGAGCGCGGCCGGAGCGCGGCTTCGCGCTGCAACTCCTTCATCCGCACCGTCGCGAGCAGATACACATCCATCATCTGTCTCACTCCTCTCACCCTGTACTACGGATGAGGGTGCGAAGTGTTGGGTCCGGCGTGGCGAGGGTCTGTCTCGTGACTGAGGCGGGGCTGCGGCGACCTCAGTCACGAGAGAGACCCTAGCGGCGGCTCCGGTAGCCCAGCACGGCCGCGCCCGCGGCGGCGCCCAGGGCGGCTCCGGTCAGCGCCACGCGGTGCATCGAGGCCCAGGACCAGCCGTCGCGCGACTTGGCCTCGGCGTCGAACATGCCGTGGGCGCCGCGGTCGGCGGTGTCGTCCTTGGGCTCGAAGACGTTGCTGCCGTGGCGGGGTCCGGGCTGGTCGGTGAGCTGGCCCTGCACGACCTTGCGGGCCAGGTACCAGTCGAGGAAGCCGGGCGCGATCCGGTTGCCCAGGATGGTCTTGGCCGTGGAGAAGCCGACCCACATCGTGCGGCGCGGGTGGTCGGCCAGGAAACGTACGGCGCGGGCGGCCACCTCGGGCTGGAAGATCGGCGGCACCGGCTGGGGGTGCTGGTCGTAGTCGCTGGCGTTCCAGTCGAACTGCACCGTGTTGAGGCCGGGCAGCTGCAGCATGCTGATCCGCACGTTGCTGCCGGTGTGCTTGAGCTCGGCGATCACGCTCTCGGTGAAGCCCTTGACCGCGTGCTTGGCCCCGCAGTAGGCCGACTGCAGCGGGATGCCGCGGAACGACAACGCGCTGCCGATCTGCACGATCACGCCGCGGTCGCGGGGGCGCATGTGCTCCAGGGCGGCCCGGGTGCCGTGCACCTGGCCCAGATAGGTCACGTCGGTGATCCGGCGGTATTCGTCCTCGGGGATCTCCCAGAAGTAGCGCAGGTCGCCCGAGAACGCGTCGTTGACCCACAGGTCGATCGGTCCCAGTTCCTGCTCGACGCGGGTGGCGGCCCGGCGCACCTGGTCGAGGCGGGCCACGTCGGTCTCGATGCCCAGGGCCCGCCCGCCCGCGGCCGCCACGTCGTCGGTGGCCGCGTCCAGCCCGGCGTGGCCGCGGGCCAGCACCGCCACATCCCAGCCGTTCCCGGCCAGCTCACGGACCACGGCCCGGCCCACTCCGGCGGTTCCCCCGGTCACCACGGCAATTCGGCGCTCTGTCACGAGATCACCGTTTACCCAGCCGGGCGGACCTCATTCGTCCGGGTCAGGACGGGGACCCGGCGCAGGTGAAGGGCGAGGTAGCCACCGGCCGACACGAACAGGGCGGACAGCAGCACCACGGCGGGCCACGCGCCCGCCGACCACGCGACGCCGGCCAGGCTGCCCAGCACCGACGACCCGGCGTAGTAGGCGAACAGGTAGAACGACGCCGCCTGGGCCGGGGCGACGCCGGCGGCGTGGGCCCGCACCGGGACCCAGCCGCTGGCTACGCCGTGGACGCAGAAGAACCCGGCGGTCATCACGGCCAGCCCAGTCACCACGACGGGCAGCGCACCGGCCAGGGTGAGCAGCAGACCGGCCGCGGTCAGCAGGCAGCCGAACGGCATGACGGCGCGGCGCCCGTACCGGTCGGCCAGCCGCCCGGAGAACGTCGAGCTGAGCGAGCCGACCGGGTACACCAGGAAGACGGCCCCGGCCGCCCCCACGCCCAGGCCGAAGTCGGCGGTCAGGCGGAAACCCATGGCGTTGCAGACGGCCATGAAGGCGCCCATCGAACAGGCCCCGATCGCGTACAGGCTCAGCAGCGCGGGGTCGGTGAGCGCCCGGCGGCTGACGAATGTGGGCGGGCTCGGCACGAAGTTGCGCGAGCGGGGCAGCAGCACGGCGGCGAGCGCGGCGCAGAGCAGCCCGAGCACGGCGACAGCCGCCAGGGCAACCCGCCACCCGTACGCGTCCGACAGCGCGCCGGTGACGAGGCGCCCGGACATGCCGCCGAGCGCGGTGCCGCCGATGTAGAGACCGGCCACGCGGGCCTGGACGCCGGGATCGAGTTCCTCACGCAGGTAGGCGGTGGCCACGGCGGGCAGCCCGGCCAGCGCGACACCCTGCAGCAAGCGCAGGACGAGCAGGGCAGGCCAGCCGGGCGCGGCCGCGCAGGCCAGGCCGACCAGCGCCGACAAGGTCAAGGACAGGTGAATCAGACGCGTACGGCCGATCCGCTCGGACAACGACCCGGTGATCAGCAGCGTGGCGCCGAGGCCGATCGTGGCCGCGGACAGCGACCACGAGCTTTGCGCCGGGGTGACGTCGAAGGCGGTCGCCAGCTCGGGCAGCAGCGCCTGCGTGCTGTAGAGGGCGGCGAAGGTGGCCACGCCCGCCGCGAACAGGGCCAGGCAGACCCGGCGGTAGCCCGCCTCCCCGGCCCGATATCCGGTTTCCATGCGGCCCACTGTTCGCCGCGCTGAGCCATGCGTCCAATGAATAGAAATCATCGAACGGATACGGCCAACGTATGATGCGGGTCGTGCAGATCGAGGATCTCCGGGCCCTGCTGGCGCTGGGTGAGCACGAACACGTCACCGAGGCGGCGGCCGCGCTCGGCACGACTCAGCCCACGTTGTCCCGGCTGCTGGCCCGGGTGGAGGGCGAACTGGGGGCGCGGCTGTTCGAGCGCGACGCCCGCGGCGCGCATCCCAACCCGTACGGGGAAATGGTTTTGACCGCGGCCCGTGACATCGTCGGTCGTCACGATCGGCTGCGGCGTGACCTCGCGGGGCTGCTCGACCCCGAATCGGGCACCGTCCGGCTCGCGTTCCTCGACTCGATGGCGACGTCCCTGGTGCCGAAAATCCTGCGCGCCGTACGGCGGCAGGCCCCGCACCTGCGCGTCGAGCTACGGCAGGAGCCGGCCCACGAGATCATGCGCGACGTCGACTCCGGCACGGCCGAGCTGGCTCTGGTGTCCCCGCAACCCGAAGGTCCGTACGGGTGGCTGCCCCTGCAGCGGCAAGGCCTGTCACTGATCGTGCCCCCAGGCCACCGCCTGGCTGCTCGCCGTCGCGCCCGGCTGGCCGACGTCGCCGGCCAGGATCTGATCACCGTTCCGGCCGGTTTCGGGTTCCGCCGGCTGGTCGACGACCTGTTCGCGGCGGCCGGCGTGACCGTGCGCATCGTGCTCGAGATCGGCGACCTGGCCACGGTCGAGGGGCTGGTCGGGGCGGGCCTGGGGGTGGCGGTGGTCCCCGACCAGTTCGTCGGCGCCACCGGCACGCACGGCCTGCCCGTCACGGCCCCCGGCGCCGAGCGTGTCGTCGGCCTGACCTGGCGCTCGGACCGGCGGCTGACGCCCGGCGCCGACCGCTTCCGGGCGCTGGTCGACCAGTCAGGCCCGTTCTAGCCGAGGAGGGCGTGGGCCACGGCGCGGCCGGAAAGCCAGGCGGTCTGGACCCGCGGACGACCGAACGCGTCACCGCAGAGCCAGACCCGGCCGTCCACGGCGTACGGGTCGTCGCCGCCCTCGGGCTGGGCGAAAGCCCAGCGGTGCACGTGCACCTCGGGCTGGGCGGAGAGGCCGAGCACCTCGCCCACGGCCCCGGCCAGGATCGGCCCGGCGGCCTCCGGAGCGTCGAGGTAGCGGCCGGCCAGCTCCGGGGTCGAGTGGGCGACCAGAACCGGGGCGCCGTCGCCCCGCCGGTCACCGTCGTCGCAGATCGTGGCGAGCACGGGATGGTCGTTGACGAAGGCGCCCCGCAGATCGTTCCATTCGCGCACCGGGTAGCGGAGGACGGCTGCGATCACCGCACGCCAGGCCTGCGCCTTCGCGGCCGCGGCGATCCCCGGCGGCGGGGCCAGTCGCAGAGCCTGAGGGCCGGGCATGGCGAGCACCACCGCGTCGGCGTCCGCCGGCACCGCGTCGAGCGGGGCCGACAGGCGCACGTCGAGCCCGGCGGCGAGGTCGGCCGCCAGCGAGCGCAGACCGCCGGGAGCCGCCCAGCGGACCGGGCCGGTGGCGTCGCGGCCGCCCGGGTAGACCCGGAAGGTGTCGGTCCACGGCCGGGCCAGGCCGGTGGTCTCCCACCCGGCGACCTGCGCGGCGAAATCCGGGTCGTCGGCGACCAGGTACGCGGCCCCGATATCGGCGTACCGGCCGTCGTAGCGCTTGCTGGCCAGCCGGCCGCCCACGACCCGGCCCCGCTCGACGACGCGCACGCGGGCTCCGCCGTCCGCCAACGCGCGCGCACACGACAGCCCGGCGATCCCTGCACCGACCACGACAACGTCCATGATCAAGATTCTACCGAGCACCCGGCAGATCGCTGTTTTCCTGAGCGCGGCGCCGGGCGTCCCGTCGGGGCCCCCGCGCCACGAGTTTCCGTGCGCCGGTCGAGCAGCCGACCCCGGCCCAGGTCTGTCTCGCGACCGAGGCGGGGCTGCGGCAGTCGGCCGCGATCGCGACGTGGTCGAGCTGCCGGCAGCGCCTGCGCCGACCACTATGGACGCACGTGTCAACCCCGGCCCGGACGGTGTTCCAAGGTGCGGACGTCGCGGCTCGTCAGCATGCCCGCCACGGCCAGCACGATCACGCCCGCGGCGATCAGCAGCGCCGTCCGGGCGCCCAGGGCGTGCGCGGCGGGGCCCGCGACGACCTGGCCGATCGGGATGGCGACGAGCGAGCCGAGCATGTCGTACGAGTAGACCCGGGCCAGTTTGCCGGCCGGCACGTACTCCTGCATCGTCGTCTCCCACGCGATGCCGAACTGGTCGAACGCCACCCCGCCGGCGAACGCGCACACCATCAGCACCCACAGCGCCGGGGCCAGGCCCAGCCCGGCCGGCAGCAGCGCCTGGCCGCCCACCGCGACGACGCCGAAGGCCAGCAGCCGGCGCACGTTCAGCCGGATGGCCAGCAGCGCACCGGCGATCATGCCCGCGGTCTGGGCGGCCAGCACGAAGCCCCACGCGCGGCGGCCGATGGTGTCGTCGGCGACCACCGGGCCCAGCACGCCGATGGCGGCCGCCCAGGCCGCGTTGAGGAACATGAAGCCGAGCACCACCACCCACAGCCACGTGCGGGAGGTGAACTCGCTCCAGCCGTCGCGCAGCCCGGCCAGCACACTCGGTTTCCGTACGGAGAGAACCGGCACTCTGATGAGGGCGAAACACAGGCCGCTGAGCGCGAACGAGACCGCGTCGGCGGCCAGTCCCCAGCCGGGGCCGACCGTGGCGACCAGGATGCCGCCGGCCGGGGCGCCGAGGATCATCGCGGTGTTGCCGCCGATCCGGTTGATCGCGTTGGCCTGCTTGCGGATGGCCTCGGGCACGGTCTGCGGCAGCAGCGCGGAGACGGCGGGCCAGGCCAGCGCCCAGGCCAGGCCGTTGACCGCCGACAACACCATCAGCACGGGCACGGTGGCCGTGCCGGTCAGCACGGTGGCGGCCACCGCGGCCTGGGTGAGCGCGGCGACGACGCTCGAGCCGACCATCACCAGGTGGCGTGGCAACCGGTCGGCGATCACCCCGCCCAGCAGCAGGAACACGACGTTGGTGAGTGAGCGGGCGCCGACCACCAGGCCGAGGTCACCGGCCGAGCCGGTCAGGTCGAGCACGGCGAAGGCCAGCGCGATCGGGGCGACGGCGTTGCCCAGCATCGAGATCATGCGGCCCGCGGCGAGCAGGCGGAACGGCCCGTAGCGCAGCGGAGCGAGGGGACCGGACTCGGCGACGGGGCGTGCGACCATCAGAGCATGAAGGTACATGAACGCATCGATGGACGTCTGCGTAGCTTCATCGAGGCGCAGCCGATGTTCTTCGTGGCCACCGCGCCCACCGGGCCGGGCGGGCACGTCAACGTCTCACCCAAGGGCATGTCCGGCACGTTCCTGGTGCTCGACGAGCTGCGGGTCGCCTACCTCGACTATCACGGCAGCGGCGCCGAGACGATGGCCCACCTGCGGGAGAACGGGCGCATCACGATCATGTTCTGCTCGTTCCAGGGCGCGCCCAACATCGTCCGGCTGCACGGCCGGGGACGGTCGGTGCCGCTCACCGACCCCGAGTTCCCCGACCTGCTCGGCCTGTTCCCGGAGCCGCCCGACACCCACGGCGTACGGTCGGTCATCGACATCGCGGTCGAGCGGGTGAGCGACTCCTGCGGCTATTCGGTGCCGCTCATGTCGTACGAGGGTGACCGCGACGTGCTGCTGCGCTGGACCGAGCGCCGCTCCGACGCCGACCTGGCCGACTATCGCCGTAAGAAGAACGAGACCAGCATCGACGGGCTGCCCGCGTTCAACTCAGCAACCTGATCACGGCGGCCGGGCAGCGGCCGATCGCCTGCTCGACGGCCGCGCGTTCGGTCTCCGGCGGCGACTCGTCGAGCAGCACCACGACCGCGTCGTCGGGGTCCTGGTCGAAGACGGCGGGTGCGGTCAGCGCGCAGTTCCCGGCGCCGATGCACCAGTCCCGCTCCAGGGCGACCTTCACGACCACCTCACCGGCAGCTCGACCGGCCCCCGTACGACGGAGTCCTTCTTCCACTCCAGCTGCTCCAACGGCACGGCCGGGTGCAGCGCGGGAACCCGCCGGGCCAGCGCCCGCAGCACCGCGGTCAGCTCCAGGCGGGCGATCTGCTGGCCCACGCACGCGTGCGCGCCGTGCCCGAAACCCAGGTGCGGGCCGGGCTTGCGGGCCACGTCGAAGGTGTCGCCGTCGGCGTGCAGCCCCGGATCCCGGTTGCCCGACTGCAGGGCCACCACCACGTAGTCACCGGCCCGGATCGGCTGCCCGTGCACCTGCGTGTCCTCGACCGCCTGACGCAGCAGCCCGGTGCCCGCGGCCAGATAGCGCACCAGCTCCTCGGTCGCGGTCACGGCCAGGCCGGGCTCGGCGCACAACCGTTCCCACTGCCCCGGGGTGTTCCAGAGACAGACCAGCCCGTACGTGATCATGGACGCTGTGGTGTCGAACCCGGCGATCAGCAGAGCACCGTTCATGGCGGTCAGTTCGGCGTCGGTCAGCGGGCGGTCGCTGTCCGCGCTCAGCTCGATCATGCGGCTGAGCACGTCGTCACCGGGCCGGGCACGGCGCGTGGCGATCAGTTCGTACAGGTAGCGCCACAGCGGCTCCAGCGCGGTCCGCAACTCGCCCGGCTTGGTGGAGGTTGTGAACAACGCCGTGGCCGCGTCGTGCAGCAGGTGATGGCGGTCGGGCGGCACGCCGATCAGCTCGGCGATCACGGCGGTGGTGATCGCGGTGGAGAACTGGCTGTGCAGCAGGTACGGCTGCGGCGACGCGAGCATCCGGGTGATCGCCTCGTCGGTGATCCGCTCGACCATCGGCCGCAGCTCGGCCAGCCGGCGCGCGTGCGACACCTGCGGTGCGAAGTTCCGCCGGATCCGGATGTGCTCGGGGCCGTCGGTCTGGGCGAAGCTGCCCTCGACCGGTTCGCCGTCACCCGCCCCGAACCCGCTCAGCACGTGGGCGGCCTGACCCGGCCGGGTCGAGAAGCGGCGGCCGTCGCCGAGCACCTCGCGCACGCCCGCGTAGTCGGAGACCAGCCACGCGTCGATGCCGGTCGGGCAGGCCACCCGCACGACTTGCGGCCCCTTGCGCAACTCGGCGTACACGGGCGGCGGATCGAACGGCCGCACTTCTTCCTCGGGCACCGGCAGCAACATCCCCGTCGACCTCCACTATCAGTAGCCGGCCCCAGACTTTACGCTACTTCGACCAAGGTCGATATGTGTCGCCAATGCCGTGCCGGCGGAGCGGTCGCGGTATTGTTTGGCCTTGCGCACCCGGATCATCGCCGCCATCGCCCTCGGTGGCATCATCGGCGCCTGCGCGCGGTACGGCGCGAGCCTGCTGTGGCCCACCCCGGCCGGCGGCTTCCCCTGGACGACGTTCTGGGTCAACGTGACCGGCTGCGCCGCCATGGGCGTCCTCATGGTCGTCGCCACCGAGATCCTGACCCCGCACCCGCTGGTCCGCCCGTTCCTGGGCACCGGCGTCCTCGGCGGCTACACGACCTTCTCGACCTACATCGTCGACGCCCAGCAGTTGCTGGACGCGGGCCGGCTCGTCACCGCACTGCTCTACCTGGTCGCCACCCTCGTCACCGCGCTGCTCGCCACACAGGCCGCGGCCGCCCTGACCCGCCGCGTCGCGGTGCGCCGATGAGCTGGCTCATGGTCGCCCTGGGCGCAGGGGTCGGCGCACCCCTGCGCTACCTGGTCGACCGGGCCGTGCAATCGCGGCACGACATCGGCTTCCCCTGGGGCACCTTCACCGTCAACATCGCCGCGTGCGCCGTACTGGGCCTGCTCACAGGCGCGTCCACCGCCGTCCCCGGCACCCTCGCGCACCTCATCGGGCCCGGCCTGTGCGGCGCCCTCAGCACCTACTCGACCTTCTCGTACGAGACCGTGCACCTGGCCCGTACGGGAGCCAAGGTTCTCGCCCTGACCAACGCGATCGTCAGCGTCGTCGCAGGCCTGATCGCGGCCGTCGCCGGCCAGGCTCTGACCGCCTGAGGCAGCGTCTGCTGGTATCTCCACGTCACGACGACCGTCCACGCCGTCGTCTCCTCGGCCGACCTCCACGGCGGCCCCCGGGGCGACCGCGTCGAGAACAACCCGATCGAGTTCTGCCCTCGCCGGGGTGCGGTCGATCGCACCCCGGCGACCGTTTGCTCAGGCGGCCAGCAGCTCCAGCGTGTCGATCACGCGGTTGGAGAAGCCCCACTCGTTGTCGTACCAGGCGACCACCTTCACATGCCGGCCGTCGACCCGGGTCAGCGCGGAGTCGAAGATGGACGACGCCGGGTTCCCCACGATGTCCGACGACACCAGCGCGTCCTCCGAGTACTCCAGGATCCCCGCCAACGGCCCGGAAGCCGCCGTCCGGTAGGCCTGCAGCACCTCCTCGCGGGTCACGTCCCGCGACACCACCGTGTTGAGCTCCACGATCGAGCCCACCGGCACCGGCACCCGGATCGAGTCGCCCGACAGTTTGCCTTCGAGCTGCGGCAGCACCAGGCCGATCGCCTTGGCCGCTCCCGTGGTGGTGGGCACGATGTTCACCGCGGCCGCCCGGGCCCGGCGCGGGTCGCGGTGCGGGCCGTCCTGCAGGTTCTGCTCCTGCGTGTAGGCGTGGACCGTGGTCATGAAGCCGTGTTCGATGCCGGCCAGCTCGTCCAGCACCTTGGCCAGCGGGGCCAGCGCGTTGGTGGTGCACGACGCGTTCGACACGACGGTGTGCGCCTGGGGGTCGTACGCGGAGGTGTTGACCCCCGGCGCCAGCGTCACGTCGGCCCCGGCCGAGGGCGCGCCGACCAGCACCTTGCGCGCACCGGCGTCGATGTGGGCGCGGGCCGCCGAGGCGGCAGTGAAACGCCCGGTCGCCTCGAGCACGATGTCGACCCCCAGCGCGGCCCACGGCAGCCGGGCCGGGTCCTTCTCGGCGAGCACGGCGATCGGCTGCCCGTCCACGACGAGCCCGTCGGCGGAGGCGGTGACCGGTCGGCCGAGCCGCCCCGAGGTCGTGTCGAAGGCGAGGAGCCGGGCCAGCGCGGCCGGCTCGGCGAGGTCGTTGACGGCCACCACTTCGAGCTTGCTGTCGCGTTCGAGCAGGGCGCGCAGCACGTTGCGTCCGATCCGGCCGAATCCGTTGATGGCGATGCGTGTCATGCCTCCAGCCTGAACAACGCCGGGCACCGGAAACAGTGGCCGCCACGCCACCGTTCGCAAGGATCACGCCACGAACGTACGGCGGTACTGGCTCGGGGTGGTGCCGAGGATCCGCTGGAAGTGCAGGCGCAGATTCGCGCCCGTGCCCAGCCCGGCCCGGGCGGCGATCTGCTCGATCGGCAGCTGCGACAGTTCGAGCAGTTCCCGGGCCATGTCGATGCGGGCCCGCATGACCCACTGCATCGGGGTGTAGCCGGTGTCCTCGGCGAACCGGCGGGAGAACGTGCGCGGGGAGACGGCCGCGTGCCGGGCCAGGATCTCCAGGGTGAGCGGCTTGCCCAGCCGGTGCAAGGCCCATTCCCGGGTGGCCGCGAACCGTTCGCCCAGCGGTTCGGGCACGCTGCGCGGCACGTACTGGGCCTGGCCGCCGCTGCGGTAGGGGGCCGCCACCAGCCGCCGGGCCGCGTGGTTGGAGGCCGCGATGCCCAGGTCGCCGCGGAGAATGTGCAGGCACAGGTCGATGCCGGAGGCGGCCCCGGCCGAGGTGAGCACGCGGCCCTCGTCGACGAACAGCACGTTCTCGTCGACGAGCACGGACGGGTGTTTGCGGGCCAGCTGCCGCGTGTAGTGCCAGTGGGTGGTGGCCCGCTTGCCGTCCAGCAGCCCCGTCGCGGCGAGGGCGAACGCGCCGGTCGAGATGGCCGCGAGGCGGGCGCCGCGGTCGTGCGCGGCGATCAGCGCGGACACGACGACGGGCGGCGGGTCCTCACGGTCGGGGTGGCGATAGCCGGGGATGAAGACGATGTCGGCCCAGGCGAGCGCGTCCAGCCCGTCGGCCACGTGGTAGGACAGACCGTCCCCACCGGTCACCAGGCCGGGCGCCGGACCGCAGACCCTCACCTCGTACGGCATGCTGGCCCGGGTGGTGAAGACCTGGGCCGGGATGCCCACGTCGAGCGGCTTGGCGCCCTCGAGCACCAGCACGGCGACGCGGTTGAGGCGGCGGGGCGGCACGCCGTCAAGCGTAGACTTTGGTCGTCGCGGCCCCGACCACCGGCCGTTACGCGCGTCCGGGTGGCTTCGCGACCGTCGACGGCATGGCTGCTGTTCTCGCGCTGATGGCGCTGGCGCCCTGGACCGCCGAGTGCGTCTGGGGTGGCTTCACGGTCGTCGACTGGCCGTTCGTGCTCCTCTTCCTGGCTCCGCAGTACGGCGGGGCGGCCGTGCTGATCCGGGAGGTGGCCCGCCGCACCGGTGGCGGGTGGCCGTCGATCGCGCTGCTGGCCGCCGCGTTCGGGTTCGTGCAGGCCGGGCTGGTCGACCAGTCGCTGTTCAACCCGGCCTTCCTCGACGGCACCGGGTTCGCCGGTGATGCCGTGACAGCCCGCGCGACGTGGGTGCCGGGGCTGGATGTCAGTGCGCAACAGGCTTTCTCGTACGTCGGTGGGCACATCGCGCTGAGCATCTGCGCGCCGATCGCCGTCGTGGAGACCCTCGCCCGCCGTCCGGGCCCCTGGCTGCGCACGCGGGGGCTGGTCGTGGTGGCCGTCGTCTACGTGCTGGGCAGCCTGCTCATCTTCCGGGACGTGTACGCCGACGAGCACTTCTTCGCCGCGCCCCGGCAAGTGCTGTTCACGGTGGTCGTCGCGCTCGTCCTGGTCACGGCGGCGCTCGTTCCGCGGCGCCCGCGCGAATCCGCCGGCCGCGTGCCGCACGCGGCGGTCGTGGCCGTGGTGGCGGCCCTCCCCCACCTCGGCGGTGACCTGGTCGCGGGCTGGGCCGGGCTGGCCGTGCAGATCGCGGTGACCGGGCTCGTGACGATCGCGGTCGTGCGGTGGTCCCGGCGAGACGGCTGGCGGCAATCCCACGTGCTCGCCGGGTGGGGCGCCGGACTTGTCGTGTCGGCGGCGATCGCCTATCTGGTGCCGACCTACGCGCCTGCGACGCCCGCCGTGGCGCTGCTCTCCGACCTGTGCATCAGCCTGGTCACCGTCGCCCTGATCGGCGTGACCGGAAAAATTGCTTCGACAGAGCGACCGGACCCTCGTACGGTCGACAAAGTTTGATTTCTCGACGACCTGACGAGGAGGACAGTGATGCGTCACCGCACCGCTCTGCTCCTCGTGTCCGGTGTGCCCAGCCTCGGCTGCGCCACCGGGGCTGGACGTGCCTTCTAACGGCGCAGTCCACCGTTCAGAACTGTCGAGAAAGACAATCGCAAATGCGTAACATCGGCATTCTCGCGCACGTCGACGCGGGCAAGACCACCCTGACCGAACGCATCCTTTTCGCCACCGGCGCCACGTACAAACAGGGCGAAGTGCATCACGGCACCACGGTCACCGATTTCGATCCGCAGGAACGCGAGCGCGGCATCACCATTTTCTCGGCCGCAGTCAGTTGCGACTGGCGCGGCGAGCGGCTCAACCTCATCGACACCCCGGGGCACGTCGACTTCACCGACGAGGTCGAACGGTCGCTGCGGGTGCTCGACGGCGCGGTCGTGGTGTTCGACGGCGTGGCCGGGGTCGAGCCGCAGAGCGAGGCCGTGTGGCGGCAGGCCGACCGGTACGGCGTGCCGCGCCTCGCCTTCATCAACAAGCTCGACCGGGCCGGGGCGGACTTCGAGGCCTCCGTACGGTCGTTGCGCGAACGGCTGGGCGTGACCCCGCTGGTCGTGCAGCTCCCCGTCGACGGCGGCGTGATCGACCTGGTCGGCCCGCGCCCCGATCGCGACGACGTACGCGCGGCCCGGCGGCGGCTCGAGGAAGCCGTGGCCGAGTTGCACCCGGCCGCCCTGGAGGAGCTGGGTCACATGTCGGACGGCACCCTCCGTACGGCGTTGCGTGACCTCACGCTCAGCGGCGCCGCGGTGGTCGTGCTGGGCGGCGCGGCCTACCGCGACGTGGGGGTGCAGGCTCTGCTCGACGCGGTGGTCGGCTACCTGCCCGCGCCGTCCGGTGATCCTGCGGCCCCGCTGTCGGCGCTGGTCTTCAAGGTGCAGACGGCACGGCAGGGGCGACTGACCTTCGTACGGGTCTACGACGGCGTGCTGACCAAGGGTGACACGGTGTGGGACGCGGCCACGGCGCGGACCGGACGCGCGGGCCGGATCCTGCGCGTGCAGGCCGATCGGGTCACCGACGTGGACCGGGCGGTGGCCGGTGACATCGTCGCGCTGGCCGGGCTCAGGAGCGCGCGGGCGGGGACGACGCTGTCCACCCGCGAGCATCCGGTGCTGCTGGAAGCCCCGCGGGCGGCCGCTCCGCTGGTGTCGGTGGCGGTCGAGGCCCGTACGCGGGCCGACGCGCAACGGCTGCCCGGGGCGCTGGCCGCGCTGGCCGAGGAGTTGAACGTGCGGGTCGAGAACGACGACGGGCAGACTCTGCTCTCCGGTCAGGGCGAGTTGCAGCTGGAGGTGGCCGTGACGAGGCTGCGCGAGGCCGGGGTGGCCGTGAACGTGGGCCGGCCCCGGGTCGCGTACCGGGAGACCGTGTTGCAGGGCGTGACCGGGTTCGTGCACCGGCACGTCAAGCAGGACGGCGGGGCCGGGCAGTTCGCGCACGTGGTGCTGGACGTGGAGCCGCTGGAGGGCACCGGGTTCGTGTTCGCCTCGGCGGTGACCGGCGGCCGGGTGCCGGCCGAGTACGTGCGGGCGGTCGAAGCCGGCTGCCGCGACGCGCTGACCGACGGCCCGCTCGACGGCCACCCCGTGGTGGGGCTGCGGGTCACGCTGGTCGACGGGGCCACGCACGTGAAGGACTCGTCCGAGACAGCCTTCCGTACGGCGGGCCGAGCCGGGCTGCGGGCGGCGCTGACCGCGTGCACGATGGCGCGGCTGGAGCCCGTGGCCGACGTGACGGTCAGCGCGCCCGCCGACACGCTGGGCGCGGTGCTGGGCGACCTCGCGGCCCGCCGGGGCCAGGTCACCGGCTCGACGTCACAGTCGGTGACGGCGGTGGTGCCGCTGGCCGAGCTGTTCGGCTACGCGAGCGACCTGCGCAGCCGGACACGGGGCCGGGCGACCTTCTCGACGAGGCCGGCCGGGTACCGCCGCGCCGCCTGAAACGGTGTCGCCCCGGGTTCCGTACCGAGCCCGGGGCGACGTGCCGGGGCCGGTGGGACGGGGGCTAACCTGGCGTCGGTGGGTAACGGCGCGAGATCATCGGCGAGGCGTCCGGGCGGTGGTCCCGGTCGCCTGCCCACGCACCGCCTGGTGCTGGCGATGGCGCTGATCTCGACCGCCCCGCCGCTGGTCATCCACGAGGGCTGGCGGGGGCTGCTGGTGGCCGTGGCCGCCGTGCTCTACGCGGCCTATCTGCTGCTCGGCAAGCGCTGGCCCCGGCTGCGCCGCCGGCGGCCGGTGTCACCGCCCCGGCCCGGACGGCTGCCCTCGGCCCCACCGGAGCCGGCACCGCCCGCCCCGCCGTCCACCGGGCACGAGCCGGAGCGCGCCTCGCCCGCCCCGCCGTCCACCGGGCACGGGCCGGAGCCCACTGCGCTGCCCGCCGAGCGCCAGCCCGAAAACGCTACGCCGCCCTCCCGGTCCGGTCCAGTACGTAAGCGAGAGTAATCAGAGCGTAGTTTTTCATCCCTCGCACGCTTGCCACGAAGGGACGCCGCGCTATTGGCTCGGCGGGTTCCGACCATTTCGTGGAGGGAGCACCATGACCATCGCCGATCCGCTGTCGGTCCGCGGTGCGCCGAACCTCCCCGCGGGGTTCGCCGGCACCTTCACCAGCCGGTTCGTCGCCACGGAAGACACGGAAGACACAGGAGCCCCGGAGGCGCTGGTGGCGGCCCTGTCCGGCTTCCTGACCCCGGGTCGCTCGTGAGGGCGCCCACGCTGGACGACGCCGAGTGGCTCGACGCCGCGCCGCCCGCACTCGACGGGCACGTAGTGGCGTACGACTTCTGGACGTCGACCTGCGTCAACTGGCTGCGCACGGCACCCTGGCGCCGGGCCTGGTGGCAGGCCTACCGCGACGACGGCCTGATCGTGGTGGGCGTGCACACCCCCGAGTTCGCCTTCGAGCACGACCCGGAGCTGATCCGCCGGGCCGTGACGGCGCGCGGCATCACGTATCCGGTCGTGGCCGACAGCGACTACACGGTGTGGAAGTCGTTCGACAATCACTACTGGCCCGCGCTCTATCTGGCCGGCCGGGACGGGGTGATCCGCGACCACCACTTCGGCGAGGGCCGGTACGCCGAGTCCGAACGCACGATCCAGCGCCTGCTCGGCGTGACGCGACCGCTGACCCGGCCCGAGGCGCTGGGAGTGGAGGCCCCGGCCGACGGGGATCGCCTGAGGACACCGGAGACCTACCTGGGCTACGCGCGGGGTGAACGCTTCGCCTCCGGCGGAGGTTCCCACGCGTACGGGTATCCGGCTTTTCTGCAGTCCGGCCAGTGGGCGCTCGACGGCGACTGGACGCGCAGCGGCGAATACGCGGCCGTGCACCGCCAGGACGGCAGTGTCGCGTTCCGCTTCGAGGCCCGCGACGCCAACCTGGTGCTGGCGGCCGATGTCCCCGTGCCGTTCCGGGTGTTCCTGGACGGCCGCCCGCCCGGCGACGCCCACGGCGCCGACATCGGCCCCGACGGCCTGGGCACGGTGACCGAGGGCCGCCTGTATCAGCTGATCCGGCAGCCCGGCGCGATCACCGGACGCCACCTGGAGGTCGTCTTCCACGCCCCGGGCGCCCGGGCGTATGTCTTCACCTTCGGCTGACGGTTGAAGGGGGCGGCGGGGATCCGGCCACGATGATAGAAAGCCCGGGTGGAATTTCCTGAACTGCTGCGCCTGATCGACGAGCGGTCGGCGGCCTTCACCGCCGCCGTCGCCTCCGCCCCGAGCCTCGACGCGCCCGTGCCGAGCTGTCCCGGGTGGACGCTGAGCGACCTGTCGCGGCATCTGACCGAGGGCCGGCGCAAGTGGGCGGTCATCGTCGCGGCCGGCCCCGCCGACGCTCCCCCGCCCGCCGAGCTCTGGGCGGGCGACGGTCCGCTGGCCCCGGCCACCCGGGAACTGCTGGACGCGCTGCGGACGGCCGGGCCGGACAAGGCCTGCTGGACGTGGTGGGGTGACTCGCAGTCGCCGCAGACCACCGGGGCCGCCGCCCGGCACCAGCTGCAGGAGATCGCCGTGCACACGTACGACGCCCAGCTCACCGCGGGCGCCCCGCAACCGCTGCCCGAGGCGGTCGCGCTCGACGGGGTCGACGAGTTCGTGACCACGTGCGTCGCGACGACGAGCCCGTGGCCGCACGAGCCCGCCGTCCTCGACTACCGGGCCACCGAGGGCGGCGCGTGGCGTCTCACCTTCTCGGCCGATGGCGCCCGCGCGGTGCCGCCCGGCGACGAACCGGCCGACGTCACCGTCACCGGCTCGGCCAGCGACCTGGTGTTGCTGTGTTACGGCCGGATCGGCCCGGACGCGGTGAAGATCGACGGCGACCGGCGGGTGGTCGACCGGCTCATCGCGTGGGAGCCGGAGTAAGCAACCCGGCGTGTGGTCGGCGCGCTCATCGCGCCGGAGCCGGAGTGAGCAGGGTGGTGGTGCGCCATCGGGGAGGCGGCCGAGGTGATCGGGTTGCCGGCGCCGGAGAACGTGCCGTCGTCGACCTCCCCCGCGGTGTCCCGGAAGATCGGCGGCAGGATCGCGCCGATCCCGGCCGCGAACGGCGCCAGCTCCCGGGCCGTGATGCCCTCGGCCCGCGCCACCGCCAGGGCGTGGGCGTAGCCGGCCATCGCGGTCCAGAAGATGTCGAGCAGCGCGATGTCGTACGCGCCGTCCAGGTAGCCGATGCCGTGCGGATCCTTGCCCGGTGAGCGGTTCCAGACGGTGACCTTCTGGCCGGCCCGCCGCCTAGTACCCACCTTTGTGTGGCTATGCCTCGAAGCCGGCCAGCTGCTCGCCGAGCCACGGGTAGAGCTCCTCGGCCTTGGTGTTGAGGCGCGACTTGAGGTAGCGGGTCTGGTCGTCGGCCAGCACCTCGATCGAGCCGTCGGCCACGGCGTCGTAGGCCTGCGCGACCACGCTTTCGGGGCTCACCTTGGGCACGTCCCAGCGGGCCGACATCGGAGTGTCGATCATGCCGACGAGCAGGGCGACGACCTGGGTCCCCTGGGCCCGCAACTGGAAGCGCAGGGCGTTGGTGGCCGACCACAGGGCCGCCTTGGAGGCGCCGTAACCGGTCGGGACGGGCACCCAGGCGGCCGAGGACAGGACGTTGAGCAGCGTGCCGCCGCCGTGGGCCGCGAGCACCGGCGTGAAGGCGCGCGCGAGCCGGACCGTACCGAAGAAGTTGGTCTCGAAGATCTGCCGCAGCGCCTCCTCCGGGCCGGTGATGGAGTCACCCACCGGCGCGACGGCCGCGTTGTTGATCAGCAGGTTGACGTCGCGCGCCTCCGCGGCCACCCGCTCGGCGTCGTCGGGGCTGGTCAGGTCCAGGGTGAGCGGCACGATGCGCGTGTCATTCCATTCCTTCCCCGTACGGGCGGCGGCGTAGACCTTGGCCGCGCCGCGCTGGACGGCCTGGCGCACGAAGTGCTCGCCGAGACCGCCGTTGGCCCCGGTCACGAGCACCGTACGGCCGTCGAGTGCCTGGTTCATCTAGACTCCTTCAATAAGTGGGGAGCTTCCCCGGAAGAACTATGTGGGGACACTCCCCAGATAGTCAAGAAGGAGTGTTCATGGCTACAGCCCGCCCGCTGCGCGCCGACGCCCAGCGCAACCGGGACGCGATCCTGGCCGCGGCCCGCGCGACGTTCGACGCCGAGGGCGTGCTGGCCTCGCTCGACGGCATCGCCCTGCGGGCCGGCGTCGGCAACGCCACGCTCTACCGCAACTTTCCGACCCGCGACGACTTGCTGGCCGCGGTCATGCAGTCGAGCATCGCCGACGCGCTGGCCGAGGCCGACGAGCTGGCCCGCACCCGCACCCCGCGCGACGCGCTGGCCGAATGGCTGATCCGGCTCACGTGGCAGCTGCGCATCTGGCACGACCTGCCGTACTGCCTGGCCTCCGCGCACTGCGACGACGACTCCCCCATGAAGCCCGCCGCCGACCCGCTGCTGGTCAAGACCGGCGAGTTGCTCGCGGCGGCCCAGCCGTCCGGGCCGGTCACCGCCGACGAGGTGTACGAGCTGGTGCTGGCCCTGTCGTGGGCGGTCGACCGGTTCCGCGACGACGAGGCGGGCGCGCGCCACCGGGTTTCCCTGGCCACCGCGGGGATCCTGGGTTCCGCCTGAGATCGCGATCCAGCAGACTGCACCCATGGCGGACGTGACAGTGCTCGGTGCGGGGGCCGCGGGGCTCGCGGTGGCGGCTCAGCTCAAGGGGCGTGGCGTCAGCTGCGTCGTGCTCGAGCGCGGCCCCGGGGTGGCCACCAGCTGGCGCGGCCGCTACGACCGGCTGCGCCTGCACACCGTGCGCGGGCTGTCCGGGCTGCCCGGCATGCCGATCCCCCGGGCCTACGGCCGCTGGGTGCGCCGCGACGATTTGGTGCGCTACTTGGAGGCGTACGCGGAACGTTTCGGTCTCGACGTGCGCACCGGCACGGCAGTCGAACACATCAAACCCGGCGACGGCCGCTGGTCGCTGCAACTCGCCGACGGCAGCGAACACGTCACGGGCACATTGATCGTCGCCACCGGCTATCTGCACACGCCGGAGGTGCCGCAATGGCCCGGCCTGTCGTCGTGGACGGGCCGGCTGATCCATTCCGCGGAATACCGCAATGCGCAACCCTTCCAGGGCCGCGACGTGCTCGTGGTCGGCCCCGGGAACAGCGGTGCCGAAATCGCCACGGACCTGGCCGAGGGCGGCGCCGCTTCGGTCAGCCTGGCCATCCGCACGCCACCGCACATCGTCCGCCGCTCCACCGCGGGCTGGCCGGCGCAGCTGAACGGCCTGCTCCTGGGCGGCGTCCTCCCCGAGCCGGTCTTCAACGCGATCGCCGCCACCATGGCCAGAGCCGAGGTGCCAAACCTTTCCCCGTACGGGCTCGAACGCCCCACCGAGGGCCTCAAGACGCGCCTGCGCACGCAGCGCTACGTGCCGCTGCAAGACGTGGGAATCGTCCGCGACATCGTGTCCGGCCGGGTGAAGCCGGTCGCCGCAGTGCAAGGCTTCACGGAATCCTCCGTGCTGCTGGCCGACGGTTCCACCACGGAGCCGGACGTCGTGGTGGCGGCCACGGGCTACGGCACCGGATTGCGCGAGATGTTCGACGACCCATCACTGTTCGACGAGACCGGAGTGCCGCTCGTGCACGGAGGTGCAGCGGCCCGGCCGGGGCTGTACTTCATGGGCTACGACGTGACCCTGGGCGGCATGCTGCGCCAGCTGGCCATCGAGTCGCGGCGGGTGGCCCGGGCCGTTGTTCCCACGGCTCAGACCCGGCGTGGGTCGTAACCGAGCCGCCGCAGAACTTCCCGGGTTCGTATCTCCGCCCTGTAGACAGGTTCGTAGGTCTTCGGCCGGGAGATGAAGTCGACAACGACCGCGGCGACCTCCGGCGTGGCCCAGCGCAGAATCCGCACGAGGTTACCCACCTCTGCGTCCCGGATCAGGCGTGCCATGTAGCCCACCACCACAGTGTTGTCCAGCAGCTTGTTGTCCTCGACGAGACATCTGACGATCGCGAGCCGCTGGTCCGGATAGAACCCGCTGAACATCAGCTCGAACCAGTCGAGCTGAGGCCTCATCGCGACGATGACAGCGGCGGCCTCGTCCGGAGACAACTTCTCCAGCCGGAAACGAGCGGTGTAGGGCGGCTTGCTGATGAGCGAACGGGCCGTCTGCGCAACATCGATCGAAGCCTGCGGCGAGGGAGGCCGGGGTGGCGCCGGGTCCGGCCGGCGTCGTTGACCACGCATCGCGTTGGCCTCCGTCTGACTACCGGCCACGTCGAGGATCTCGGCGCCGAGTGTGCGCGCGGTCAGGATCAGCCGGTCACGAACGCTGTCGAAACGAGACGCGCGGGCTCTCTCGATCACTTCGTCCAGCGCCGCCAGCGCGTCCTGGGTGTGCATCCCGGACCGGAGCGAGAACCGAGCGAACTTGATCAGTGCCTGCACGAGGTCGCGCTCGTGGCGTTCGGCGCTGATCCTGATCAGGCGCCGGTGAATCGCGATGGTCTCGGCCTGCGCCGCGAACGCCTCTCGCCACCGCATCTGATCGGCCAGGATCTGGGCCTCCGTCTGGAGTGCCTGAGCCAGTTCCTTGTCGTAACAGACGTTCACCGCGGCCAGTCGCCGGTACACCGCCACCGCGCTCGCCACCGCGAAGGCGGCCTCCTGGTCGTGACGCAGCGAATGCTCGGTCATGGCCCGCCCGAGCAGCGTCGCGGCGAAGTCCCGTTCGAGGCCCGCACCCGCGTTCCCGGCCACCGCCTGCAGGAGGTCCAAGGCCTCGGTCAAGGCCTCGAGCGCGTCCGGACGGCGGTCGCCGCGGCGCAGTTGCTCGGCCTGCTGCACCAGCACCCGGATCAGTGTCAGCCGATGCCGCCCGTCCACCGCGACCAGCCGTCGCAGCTGGGCGATGGCCCGGTGCCGGATCGACAGCGACGACGTGCCCCGGCCCTGGTTCCACAGCGCGAGGCTCAGGTCGGCCAGGCAGCCGGCGATGTCCTCGGCCGCCGGCGTGCAACCGTCGTCCCACAGCTCGACCGCCTCACCGAGAGCGTCCGCGGCCCCGGCCCAGTCCTTGACGCGGGTACAGGCCCGGCCGAGGCTGCGCAGCGCCAGTTCCCGTTGCGCAACCCGGGCGGGTGGTCGCCGAGCCAGGCCGACCGCCTCGTGCAGCAGGTTGATGCCGTCGCGGACCCGGCCCGATTCGCAGAGCCGCCAGCCCAGCTTGACGGCGAGCGCCCCCGCCCGTACGGGATCGTCGGTGTGGCCGGCCAGCTCGCGGGCCAGGCGCTCGGTGATCGCGGCGATGCCCGCGTGCAGGTCGGCCGGTGGTTCGGGCGGGAACGCGGACTCGATCGCGGCCAGCACGTCCAGCGGCATGGCCGGGGCGCCGGCGATCGCCGACAGCGCGGCCGACCCGGCCCGTACGGCCAGCTCGGGTCGTTCCCGCAGCACCGGCACCAGCTGGCTGGTCGCCAAGTGGGGCCAGCGCCGGGCCGCCTCGACCAGCATCGGCAGGGCCGTGGCGGCACTGCGCGCGTCGTGGGCGAGCAGTTCGCCGAGTGCGCCCTTGGCCCAGGGGTCCGGCCGGAACCCGCCGATGTCGTGACCGGGGGTCTGCAGGGCCACGAAATCCTCGGCCAGCCGGTCGGGGTAGAGCGGTTCCAGCACGGTGTCGGGGTCGAGCGGCGGGTAGCACATCGCATGGTCCTCGAGCAGCCGGCCGGCGTCGCCGACCCCGTCGACGACCGCCAACGCCCGCAGCACGGGCAGGGCGGACGCGTAGTCGAGGGACCGGATCAGCGCAGCCACGTACACCGCGCGGCCCATCACCGGCGGGGGCGACTCGACGCGGCGGTCGTTGTCGTACATCGACTGCCAGTGATGGCGTTCGCGCGACAACAGGTAGGCCGACAACTGGGCGGGGTCGGTCGGTGGCTCCTCGCCGTGCCGGACGGCCAGCACATGGGCCAGCGCCGCCATGTGCACGGTCAGGAACGAACCCTCGACCGCCGGCACCGGATGACCGGGCACCGCCACGTCGAGGGCGCGCGCGAAACACCTTCGCGCAACCTCGAACACTTCCGCCGCACCGACCTGGGCCGGGGCCAGTTCGAGGCTGTCGGCGTGCACGCCCAGCGTGTCCGAGAGCCGGTAGGTCAGCAAGTCCCACCAGTTGCCCAGCGGCCGGGCCAGCAGCAGCACGCGCAACGCGCGGCCGGTGTGCAGCCGGCGGTCGAGCAGCAACGCCAGCAGGTCGGAGAGCGGCCAGCGTTCGGCGTAGTCGACCAGGACGAGCAGTGGTTTCTGCGCCACGAGGGCGGTGCCGGCGGCCACCTCGACCGGTTGCACCACGGCGTCGCGGCTGTGCCGGGCCCGCACGGTGATCCACCCGGCGCCGTGGGCCAGCTCGGCGAACCGGTGCGCCAGCCGGGTCTTGCCCTGCCCGGCGCCGCCGTGCAGCAGCCGGACCGCCATCGCCGCCCCGCCTTCGAGCCACGCCGCCAGGTCGGCCAGCTCGCGGGTGCGGCCGGTGAAGTCGACGACCCGGTTGCCCGCGTTGAGCAGCCGGCTGGGCATTTCACCGTCCGGCACGGCCACGGCCCCGAACGACAGCTCGTCGATGAAGTGCGTGCCGATCCGCTGGTGGATGTGCAGGTCGCCGTTCTGCACGGCCAGCAGCGTGGCGGCCTCGCCCGCGGTGTTGATCTGCTGAGGCGCGACCTCACGCCTCATCCGGCCCGCCGATCCTCAGGTCGCCGCCCCGGACGTTGTCCGCCGTGGCCTGGCCGGACGCGGTGTTGATCTGCACCGGCCCGGAACCGCCGCCGCCCGCGCGCAGCGAGGTCCACACGCCGATCAGGCCGAGGACTACCGCCACGACGACGCCGGCCATGCTGGACAGTTTGTCGGCCCGGTCGAGCTCGTTGCGCGCCAGGACCACGATCCACCCGGCCGGCAGCACCCCACAGCCGACGATCGTCATCGATGCCCACAGCCACCGCCGCGTCATCGCCCCAGTATGGCCGACACCCCGCACCAGACGTCCCACGATCTTCACCCGGAACTGATCCACCGACCAGCGGCGCGCGGTGCCGGCCGGTGTCAGCCGAGTTCCTCTACCACTGGCCGGCGTCGGGCCGGACCAGCATCTGCCGGCGTTGTTCTCGGCCTGCAGCAGAGTGGCGTCGGCGAACGACTCCCGGCCGGCCTCGAGAACGTCCGCGCGGATGTGGGTGAACAGTCCGGTGGCGACCGGGCCGGGCTTGTTCCGTGACGGCCGGCTGACCTACGAGCCCCGCGGGGAAGGCCCTGCCGCTGCCGCCTCCCTGGCCCTGCTGGAGGCACTGCCGGCCGCTCACACCGGCGCCTTGGGCCGAGCGAAGTCGTGCATGAACCCGGCGTGCGGCTCGGCGTTCCACGACCTGTCCCGCAACAGCACCCGGAGCCGGCAGGACATGAAGACCTGCGGTAACGCCATCATTCTCCGGGCTTCCAGGCCCGCCGGCGAAAGCCCGGCAGTCAGTCACGTGCCTGACTCTCGACACCACATGGGGCGACTACAAGCTCACCCCAATGGATGAGGGCTTCGCCGGCGCCGTCCGGGAGCTCTGCCGTCGGTCCTGAGCAGGAGTTTCCCGATCTCGGAACGGGAACGGTGATCTGGGCCGGCTGAGGGACGCACCGCAGGGGTGACATGCAAAAGGCAAGGAGAAAAGTCTCCCTGCCGCTTCTAACGTATATCGCGCCCGGGGGCTTGCGGCAAGACCGGGGCCGGGGCGCAAAATCGTCGGCTCGGGCCACTGACCGGGAGGGTTCTGCGCATGATTGCGGGCTTCGACGAGATCGACCGGACGATGGTGGCGGCTGTCGGGGGCAAGGGCGCGCACCTGGGTGAGTTGTCGCGGATCGACGGCGTACGGGTGCCCGCGGGTTTCTGTGTCACCACCGACGCCTACCGGCGGGTGCTGGAGCAGGTGCCGGCCGCGTTGCTCGACCGGTTGTCGGGGTTGGACCCGGCCGACCGGGCGGCTGTCGGCTCGGTCAGCGCCGAGGTCCGCCGGGTGATCGAGGCGATCGCGGTGCCCGCCGACGTGGCCACGGCGATCACGGGGGCTTTGCACGACGGCGCCTACGCGGTGCGATCGAGTGCGACGGCCGAGGATCTGCCGACGGCCTCGTTCGCGGGGCAGCAGGACACGTATCTGAACGTGCTCGGGGCGGCCGCGGTGCTCGACCATGTGCGCCGGTGCTGGGCGTCGTTGTTCACCGAGCGGGCGGTCACGTACAGGTTGCGCAACGGCTTCGATCACCGGCGGGTGCTGATGGCTGTCGTGATCCAACGCATGGTGTTTCCGGAGGCGTCAGGCATCCTGTTCACGGCCGACCCGGTGAGCGGTAACCGGCATGTCACGACGGTCGACGCCGGCTTCGGCCTCGGCGAGGCGCTGGTGTCGGGCCTGGTCAACCCGGATGTGTTCAAAGTGCGCAACGGGGTTGTCGTCGAACGCGCGATCTCGGTCAAGAAGCGCGCCATTCGCGCACTGCCCGCCGGCGGTACCGAAGAAGTCGAGATCGAGCAGGCTGAGCTGCCCGCGCTGACGGATGCCCAGGTCGTGCGGCTGGCCGCCCTGGGCCGCACGATCGAGGCGCATCTGGGCCGCCCCCAGGACATCGAATGGTGTCTGACCGGCGACGACTTCGCGATCGTGCAGAGCCGGCCGATCACGACGCTGTTCCCGATCCCGGAGGCGGCCGGGCCGGGCAACCGGGTCTACGTCTCGGTCGGGCATCAGCAGATGATGACCGACCCGATGAAACCGCTCGGGATCTCCATGTGGCAGCTGACCGCGCTGGCCCCGATGCACGCGGCCGGCGGGCGGCTGTTCGTCGACGTCACCGCGCGGCTGGCCACGCCCGCGGGCCGGGCCGGGCTGCAGGGCATGGCGGGCAAGTCGGATCCGCTGGTGGGCGACGCGCTGCAGACCGTGTTCGATCGCGACTTCGTGCCGCTCGATCCGCGGGCCGCCCCGGCCGCGCCGCCGCTGGGTGGGCAGCAGGGCGACGAGATCGCCAACGACCCGGAGATCGTGGCCGAGCTGGTCGGACGTACGGAGGACTCGCTGGCCGCCCTCAAGCGTGACATCGCCACGAAGAGCGGGCCGGCCCTGTTCGAGTTTCTGCTCGAAGCTGTCGAGGAGCACAAACGTCTGCTCACCGACCCGCTCAGCATGCAAGCCCTGATGGCGGGCATGGGCGCCACCTGGTGGCTCAACGACCACCTGCTCGATTGGCTGGGCGAACGCAACGTGGCCGACACGCTCACCCTGTCCGCGCCCGGCAACATCACGTCGGAGATGGGGCTCGCGCTTCTCGACGTCGCCGATGTGATCCGCCCGTACACCGAAGTGGTGGCCTTTCTGCAGCGCGGCGTGGGCGACGACTTCCTCGACGAGCTGCCGCGGTTCGCGGGTGGGGCCGAGGCCCGGGAGGCGATCGAGTCCTATCTGGAGCGGTACGGCATGCGGTGCGCGGGCGAGATCGACATCACCCGGCCGCGCTGGAGTGAGCAACCGTCGACGCTTGTTCCGCTCATCCTCGACAATGTGCGCACTTTCGAGCACGGTGAGGCGGCGCGGCGTTTCGAGCACGGCCGGCTGACAGCCGCCCGTAAGGAGCAGGAGGTGCTCGCCCGCCTGCGCGCACTGCCGGACGGCGAGGCCAAGGCCACCGAGACCAAGCACATGATCGATCGGGTGCGCACCTTCATCGGCTATCGCGAGTTCCCCAAGTACGGCATCGTCAGCCGCTACTTCGTCTACAAGTGCGCGTTGTTGGCCGAAGCTGATCGTTTGGTGCGGGCGGGCGCGTTGCCGGCGCGCGACGACATCTTCTACCTCACGTTCCAGGAGCTTTCCGACGCCGTACGGCATCAGGCGGTCGACGAGCAACTTGTGCGCAACCGGCAGGAGGAGTTCCGCTCGTACGCCGCGCTGGCCGCCCCGCGCATCCTCACGTCGGAGGGCGAAGGCATCAACGGTGCGTACCGGCGCGACGACGTGCCACCGGGCGCGCTGGTCGGGGTGCCCGTCTCGGCCGGCACGATCGAGGGCCGGGCCCGGGTCGTCCTCGACATGGCCCGGGCCGACGTCGAAGCGGGCGACATCCTGGTCACCGCGTACACCGACCCCAGCTGGTCCCCGCTGTTCGTCTCGGTCGCGGGCCTGGTCACCGAGGTCGGCGGCCAGATGACCCACGGGGCGGTGATCGCCCGCGAGTACGGCCTGCCCGCGGTGGTCGGCGTCGACAACGCCACCCGCCTGATCCCCGACGGCAGCCGCATCCGCGTCCACGGCACCGACGGCTACATCGAACTCCTGCCCGGCTCCGCGTGACCGACCCGGCTCGGGCCCTGGCTGCTAGGCTGCGAGCCTCACCGGCAGCGGGAAGCACATGTGCACGTCCTGGACGACCTCGACGGCTTGTCCCCCAGCGCAAGAGCCTTCCTGACACGTACGGCACGGCGCGAACCAGCCGACACGGGGCTCGGCACCGGCGCACGAGATCCGCTTGAACTGTCCGTACGCCGGCGGAACTTCGTCACCCGGTTCGGCGGCTTGCGCTACACCGTGCGGCGAAGTGCCCGGGTAGGGCACGACCGCTGGGACATCGCCCGGGAGTGGCGGTTCGACCTGGACGGCTGGACCCGCCGGGAGCGGGACGGCTGGACCTTCGGGTGGATCGGTGAAGGGGTGTCGTCCCCGGTCCGGCACGTGCTGCACACCGACGGACGGTTCGGGGTGACCGACGGTGGCGCGTTCCTGGAGGCATGTCCGTCGATCTGTCACCTGATCGAGGGGCACGCCCTGATGGACGAAGTCGCGGACTGGCATCCCGTCGGCGGCAGCGCGCTGGAGACGTGGGCCGGTGGCCGTCTCGACGCGCAGGCCGGTGACTTGTCCGTGGTGTCCGAGGCGTCCGGCCCGTACGACTGCTGGCTGCGCTCCGACGACGTCGTGGTCCGGCGGTTCAAGCTGTGGACCAACCGGCGCGATCGCCCCACTCGCGTGATGGCGTCGACGCGTCAGCAGGTGGAGTGGAACAGGCCGCCTACCGGCTGAGTCGCCGCCAGCTTGTTGTAGAGCTCGACGGCCAGCGTGGTCTCGGCGACGTGGGTCTCGACGCCCCGGGCTTCGAGGTGGTCGAGCGTGGCCGGGTCGACCTGGAGCTGCCGGTCCATGCCGCGGGAGAGCACCACCACCGTTGCGCCGTGGGTGAGCAGTTCCTCGACGTCTTCGGGCCGGATGCCGGGGTTGTGGCGCATGCCGGTCTCCGACCAGTTCCATTCGCGGCCGCCGCCGGGGTAGAGCTTGAAGTCCTTGCCGGGCTCCAGGCCCTCCACTTCGATGTGGCCCCACTCGACGGACACGATCTTCGGTGATGTCACAGGTATTCCTCACGGGCGACGGGCGACGGGCGACGGGCGACGGGCGACGGGCGACGGGCGACGGGCGACGGGCGACGGGCGACGGGCGACGGGCGACGGGCGACGGGCGACGGGCGACGGGCGACGGGCGACGGGCGACGGGCGACGGGCGACGGGCGACGGGCGACGGGCGACGGGCCGCGAACAGTACCCGTTCGCGGCCCGTCGTTCGATCCGGGTCACGCGCGCACGGCGGGGGTGGCCGGGCCGCGGACCGTACGGCTGGTGGTCTGGATCGTGGCGAACGCGGTCAGGGCCACGGCCGAGCAGGCGATGATCGCGAACGCCCACGGTGACGCGGACGGCCAGACCTGATCGGCGCGGGCCGAACCGAACGGCAGGATGGTGAACATCGAGGCGGCCAGCCCGCCGAGCACGCCGGTGACCGTGATCAGCACGCCTTCCAGCGCGACCATCGCCAGCACCTGCCCCGTCGTCGCCCCGGCCAGGCGTTGCTGGGCGAACTCGCGGCGGCGGTGGGTGGTGGCGGCGACCAGCGTGTTGACGAGCATGACGGCCACGAACAGGGTGATCATGCCGACGACCACGTAGTTCAGGGTCTGGATGTCCCGCGCGTAGTCGGGCTGGATCCGGCCCTGCGCCGCCCGATCCTCGATGCCCTGCATGTAGACCGTGCCGGTGGCGATGCCGGTGAACAGCAGCACGGGCATGACCGCTGACGCGAGCTGCCGCGTACGGGAATGGACGCCCGTCACGGCCAGCGAACCGGCGATGCCGAAGACCCGTACGAGGGGGCCCAGCACGACCGTGACCAGGCGCAGCAGTTCGGGGGCGAGCAGGGCCAGGCCGATCGAGGCCCAGATGCCGGCCTGCCCCGCGGTCTGCATGGCGTCGATGCCCTTGCCGTCCATCAGCGTCGCGGTCAACGTCGCGCAGTTACCGCCGGCCAGCAGGAAGAACACGGCGGCGATCCGGCGCAGCACGGGGCGTTCGCGGCGCGCCGAGGAGGCCAGGATCCGCCGGGCGGTGGCCAGCCCGGCCGCGGACGAGCCGAGCAGGGTGACCCCGAAACCCAGGGCCAGCGCGATCCCTCCGAAGGCGGGCGACACCGCGGGCACGACCTGCCCGGTGTCCTTGAGGAGGGAGACCAGCAAGCGGCCGAGCAGCCAGCCGGCCGGCACCGCGACCGCCGACGCGAGCAGGGCGACCGCCAGGGCCTCCCCCACCACCATCCGCCGGATCTGCGGTCCGGTGGCGCCGGCCCGCCGCAGCAAGGCGATCTGCTCGGAGCGCTGCCGCACGGCCAGGCTCAGCGTCGAGGTCACCGCGAACGCCACGATGACCAGGCACCAGCCACCGCCGACCATGGCCGTGGTGACCAGCGACTCGTTGCCGTCGGCGGTGGGCACACCGGAGGCGGTGTCGAGCAGCGACGCGAACGCCATGATCAGCGCCGCGCCCAGGAAGGCGGTGAGGAACGTGGCGACGAAGCCGCCGGGACGGTGGCGCAGGTTGCGCAGGGCCACGGCGATCATGCGAGCACCCCGCCGACCCGGTCACCGAGGTGGGCCAGGCGCTCGGCCACGGCGTCGGCGGTCGGCGCGCGCAGCGACCCGGCGAGCCGGCCGTCGGCCAGGAAGACGACCGAGTCCGCGTACGCGGCGGCGACCGGGTCGTGGGTGACCATGACCACCGTACGGCCGTGTTCGTGCACTATCGAGCGCAGCAAAGTGAGCACTTCGCGCGCACTGCGCAGGTCGAGCGCGCCGGTCGGCTCGTCGGCGAAGATCACGGCGGGCTCGGTGACCAGGGCCCGGGCCACGGCCACGCGCTGCCGCTGGCCGCCCGACAGGCGCTCGGGCAGGTCGTGCCGCCGGTCGCCCAGACCGAGCCGGTCGAGCACGGCGTGCACCCGCGCGCGGTCGGGCCGCCGCCCGGCCAGCCGCAACGACAGCACGGTGTTCTGCTCGACGGTGAGCGACGGGAGCAGGTTGTAGTCCTGGAACACGAACCCGACCCGGGTCCGGCGGAACTTGGTCATCGCAGTGTCCTTCGTGGCCGTCAGCTCGGTGCCGTTGATGAACACCCGCCCGCCGGTCGGCCGGTCGAGCCCCGCCGCGCATTGCAGCAGGGTGCTCTTGCCGGAGCCGGACGGGCCCATCACCGCCGTGAAGCTGCCCGCGGCGAACCCGGCGGTGACGCCGTCCAGCGCGGCCACGCCACCCTCGTACGTCTTGTCAAGCTCTTCTACCCTGACGATGTCGGTCATGGATACACCGTACGAGCGCACTATTCTGAAATCGGTAGTGCTAGCACCCGTATCCAGCTAGTGCACCGGTCAGGCATGCTCTAGTGCACCAGGAGGGGGTCGCATGAGTGTCTATCGCCGGATCGCCGACGAGCTCGCCGCGCGCATCGCCGCCGGGGAACCGGGCCCGGGTCAGCGCATCATGTCGACCCGTCAGATCATGGCGGAGTACGGGGTGGCGATGGCCACGGCGACCAAGGTGATCACCCACCTGCGCGACGAGGGTTTGGTCCGGGCCAAGCCGGGTGTCGGCACGGTGGTGGCGGTCGGCGCCGTGCCCGCCGGCTCCGCCCCCGGCCGTGACGTGCTCGTCCGCACGGCCATCACGATCGCCGACGCCGAGGGCCTGACCGGGCTGTCGATGCGGCGCCTGGCCGGGGAACTGAGCATGCCGACCATGTCGATCTACAAGCATGTGGCCGACAAGGAAGAGCTCGTGCTGCTCATGATGGACAAGGTGATGGCGGCCAACCCTCCCCCGCCCGGCATGTCGGCCGAACGGGACGGCTGGCGCGCCTGCGTCGAGGCCCTGGCCCGCCTGCAGTGGTCGATGTATCGCCGGCACACGTGGCTGGCCCAGGCCGTCTCGTTCACCCGCCCGCTGCTGGCGCCGCACGCGATGGCGCACACCGAGTGGACGATGCGCGCGCTGGAGGGTCTCGGACTCGACCACAACGCGCAGTTCTGCGCGGCGGTGACGGTGGCCAACTACGTACGGGGAACCGCAGTCAATCTCGAGGAGGAGGCCCGGGCCGAACAGGAGTCGGGACTCGACGATCAGCAGTGGATGCGGGCCCAGCAGCAACGGATGGCCGCCGTGCTGGCCACCGGGAAACTGCCGTTGATGGCCCGGTTCATCTCCGCCGAGGACCGCGCCTTCGACCTGGACACCCTGCTCGACTTCGGTCTGCAACGCCTTCTGGACGGCCTCGATCAGACGCGGGCGACGCCGCCGTAAAGCGCGACCTGCGCGTCGGTGAACGGGACCTCCTGGTCGGGCCGCCACTGCAGGATCGGCACGACCCCCGGCTGCACCAGTTCGAGGCCGTCGAAGAACCGTCCGACCTCCTCGCGCGAGCGCAGCCGGGTGGGGATGCCCTGGCCGCGCATGATGCCGGCGAAACGGCCCCACGACTCCGGGTCGTGATCGGCCGTGATGTGCGAGATCACGAGATAACTGCCGCCGGGCAGCGCGCTCAGCAGTTCCCGGACGATCCCGTACGGGTCCTGGTCGTCCTCCACGAAGTGCAGCACCGCGTACAGCAGCAACGCGACCGGCTCGTCGAGATCGAGGGTGGCCCGCACCTCCGGCGCGGCCAGGATGCTCTTGGGGTCGCGCAGGTCGGCCTGTACGTAGTCGGTGCGCCCTTCGGGCCGGCCGGTCAGCAGGGCCCGCGCGTGGGCCAGCACGATCGGGTCGTTGTCGGCGTAGACCACCCGGGCCGCCGGGTCGACGCTCTGCGCCACCTCGTGCACATTGGGCCGGGTGGGCAGCCCGGTGCCGATGTCGAGGAACTGCCGCACGCCGCGCCGGGAGGCCAGCCAGCGCACCGTACGCTGCAGGAACGCCCGGTTCTGGCGGGGCGCGGTGATGGCGTTCGGATTGGCCGCGACCCCCTGCTGAGCGGCGGCCCGGTCCGCGGCGAAGTTGTCCTTGCCGCCCAGCAGATAGTCGTAAACCCGCGCCGGATGCGGCCGTCCCGTGTCAAAGGCCTCGGTCATCCGCCGAGCCTAGGCCCGCCCGCGCCGCCGGACCAGACCTCACGACTCGCCGGCCCGCACCACGACGACCGGGCCGCGCAGCGTCATGACGGTCCTATGACCTCCGTCGCGACGGGTCACTGGCCGATGCGCGGGCCGAAGCGACCGACCTCGATGGACGCGGTCTTGCCGTCCAGGGACCACCCTTGCCCGTACGCCTTGTCGAAGCCGTCCGCTCCCAGCACCTCGCGGGCCCGGGCGCTCATCTCGCGGATGCGCGGGTCCGTGCGGTCGTGGGCGCCCCGGAGCCGGGCCGCGGCGCCGAGCAGGCGGGCGGTCTCCGCGGGGCGGTGGCGGATCTCGGCCAGCCCGGCCGCCGTCACCGCGACCAGCGACAGGATGGGCATGTCGCGGGTCTCCAGGCCGGCCGCGTACGCGGCGGCCAGGGCCTTCTCGGCGCCCTCGGCGTCGCCCCGCTCGACGAAGAGGGCGGCCCGCATGGCGCCGGCGATGGCCCGGCCGTGGTCGCCGCCGAGGTCGGGCTGGGCGGCCATCTCGGCTTCGGCCCGGTCGAGCAGCCGGTCGGCCCGATCCAGCTGGCCGAAGCGGATCCACAGGCCCGACTCCAGCGCGTTGAGCAGCACGGTCAGTTCCGGCGAGGCCGACCGGGCCATGCGTTCGCGGGTCGCGTCGAGCATGGCGACGGCCAGGTCGTCGTCGCCGCGGCGCATGTGCAGGTCGATCCAGCGCAGATCGATGAAGACCTCGTCGGTCAGGCTGAGCGACCCGAATTCGCGGGCCAGCGCGCGGGCTTGGCTCAGGTCGTCCAGGGCGCCGTCGAGGTCGCCGTCGTACTGGCGCAGCAACGCCCGCATCGGCAGCGCGGTGGCCACGCCCCAGCGGTCACCGACCCGGCCGAACCGGTCGATCGCGGCCGCCAGGTCGACGCGGACCTGCTCCAGGTTGCCCTCGTTCTCGGCGAACTGGGCCCGGATCAGGTGGGCCAGAGCGCTCTCCCACGCGTCCGAGCCTTCAGCCAGGCGGTTGAGCACGGTCAGCGCGGCGTCGTTCTCCCGTACGAAGAACAGCGTCATCCCGGTCATCGCGCCCATCAGGCCGGGCAGCTCGGTGTAGGACAACAGCCGTCCGGCCAGCGCGCGCATCTCGGCCTCGCGCTGCTGGATCTCGTCGGCCGTCATCAGCGAGCGGGTGCTGATCCGGTTGAGCAGCAGCAACGCCTCGGCGCAGTCGCGTTGCGGGGACGGCTGGGCGGGAGCCTGAGCCAGCGCCTCACCGATCCAGTAGGCGGCCTCGTTGTGCCGGCCGAACATCTGCCAGTACCAGGTCAGGTCCAGGGCCAGGGTGAGCGCGGCCCCGGTGTCCCCGACGTCGCACAGGTGGCGCAGGGCGGCCAGCACGTTGTCGTACTCGGGGCCGAGCACGCGTAGCGCGCCGACCTGGCCGGGGCCGCGCAGCTCGGGGTCGAGCCGGGCGGTCAGCGCGGCCAGGTGCCGGGCGGCCAGCCCTCGCACCTCGCCGAGGACACCCTGCTCGGACAGGCGTTCGGTGCCGTACTCGCGAAGGGTTTCCAGCATGCGGTACCGGCCGGCATCCGGAGCCAGTTGCAGCAAGGAGCGGTCGACGAGCGCGGCCAGCAGGTCGGGCACGTCACCAGCGGGCACGTCGGTGCCCTCGCAGACCGCGACCGCCGTGGCCGGGGTGACACCACCGGGCAGCACCGAGACCCTTTCGGCCACCGTACGCTCGTGGTCACCGAGCAGATCCCAGCTCCAGGCGATCACACCACGTAACGTCCGGTGGCGCGGTGCGGCGGTGCGGTTACCTGTTGTGAGCAGCCGGAACCGGTCGGACAGGCCCGCGGTCAGCTCGGGCAGCGACATCGTGCGCAGCCGGGCCGCGGCCAGTTCGAGGGCCAGCGGCATGCCGTCCAGCGCCACGGTGATCCGGCGGACGTCGTCCAGGGTGGTCGCGTCGACGTCGAAGCCGGGGCGCACGGCGGCCGCCCGTTCCGTGAAGAGCCGCACCGACGCCGTACGCCGCGCCTGTTCGACGGTGTCGTCCGGACCCGGCAGCGCGAGCGGCCCCAGCGGCACCAGCGCCTCGCCGTCCACGGCCAGCGGCTCGCGGCTGGTGGCCAGCACCCGCATGCCCGCGCAGCGCGGCAGCAGCGAGGCGATCAGGTGGGCGACCGCGTCGACCAGATGCTCGCAGTTGTCGACCACGAGCAGTGTCTCGCGCCCGTCGAGCTGCTCGACCAGCAGGTCGACGTCGCCCGCCTCGACCCGGAGCCGCGCCGCCGGCTCGAACATAGCGCTCCCGCGCAGCCCGGCCGAGGTCAGCAGGGCCGCACCGACCTTCGCGGGCTCGGTGACCGCGGCCAGGTCGACCAGCCACACGCCGTCGCGGAACTCGTGCCGCCGGCGCCGGGCCGCCTCGACCGCCAGCCGGGTCTTGCCCGCACCGCCCGGCCCCAGCACCGTGACGAGGCGCCCGACCGCGAGCAGCCCGTCGATCCGGGCCAGGTCGTCGTCGCGCCCGACAAAGCTGGTCAGCGGCTCGGGCAGGTTGCTTCGTTTCTCCCGTACGGGTTCCCGCGCGCCCACGGCCGGTTCGGCCCGCAGCAGCCGCGTGTGCCGTTCGCGCAGGGCGGCCCCCGGATCGGCGCCGAGCCGGTCGGCCAGCGCCGCGCGCACCGACTCGTACAGGACCAAGGCCTCGGCCTGCCGCCCCTGCGCGGCCAGCGCGTCCATCAGCAGGGCGGCCGCCCGCTCGTGCACCGGATCCGCGGCCAGCAGGGCCGTCAGGCGGGCGGCGGCCGCGGCCGGTTGCCCCAGCGCGAGCTCGGCCTCGGCCAGGTCGGCTGTCGCCTCGGCCCGGATGGTCTCCAGCCACGCCTTCCCGGGCAGAACCGGCGGACCGGCCCACAGTTCGACGGCTTGGCCGAGCACCCGTACGGCCTGGTGCACGTCGCCGGCCCGCAAGCACACCCGCCCGTCGGCGGCGAGGCGCTCGAACCGCAGCGCGTCGACGTCGTCCGGGATCACGTCGAGCCGGTAGCCGGCCTCGTTCTGCACCACCAGCGAGGCCGCCCCGAGCACCCGGCGCAGCCGCGAGACCAGCGACTGCAGCGAGTTGGCGGGGTCGGACGGCCCCGCGCCGGGCCACAGCGCGCCGACCAGGACGGCGGGCTCGACGGATCGGCCGCCGGCGAGCGCCAGCCGTACGAGAAGGCCTCGGAGCCGGGCCCCGGGCACCGGCACGACGGTGTCGCCCACCCGCACCTCGAAGGCGCCGAGCAGCGTCACACGCAGCCGCGTGCCCGAGTCCCCGTGCTCACCCACATGGTCGATCCTCCCGCGCCGGGCCGAGTCCGCCCAACCCGGGGAGGTGCGGCGTCAGCTCTGCGACTCCGGCGCGGCGTGCCGGCCCTTGGTCTCGGCGGCCGCGCGCCGCTCCAGCTCCTCGTCCTTCAACAGATACTTCTTGATGTTGACGGTGGAACGATCGCCGAGATCGTCCGGCTTCGCGGCGTGCCGGCCGGACTGCTGGTTGCTTTCGGTCATGACCGCAGACGGTACCGTCTGCACGCGCCCGGACAAAACATCGACAGACGCCGAATCTGGGCGATCACGCCGGGGTTCCGGCCGGCCCGAGGTCGGCGCCCTGCTCAACCTGTACGCCTGCCACCACCGTTACTGCGGGTCACCAAGACACTTCGGCCGGACGCCCCCGGCAGCGGCAGGAACCGACAATCCCGGCCTCCTTCAGGGCTATCGCCTCGCTACCCCGAGCAACCGAACTGCTCCGCCCAGCCGACGCCGGGCTCACGGGCGGCAGCCGCCTGCGCACACCGGGCCTGCACCGCGACGAAGTGGCCCAGCCGGCCAGCATCTCCACCGACTGCTACGCGTGCCTCGAGCAGTGCCGCGGCGCCAACCCGTCCGAGGAGATCGTGGCGGCCCCGCCTCCACGACGTGCCGGTGTGCGTGCTCACCTCGGGCACTTGCTGCTCGTGCAGCTGCTGCCCCAGGTCACCGACCGGGGCCGCGTGGTGTTCACCGCGAGCGGCACCCACGACCCGGACACCCTGAACGGGCGGCTCGCCGGCAAGACTGTCGAACCGGGCGCCGTCGCCTTGGCGTACGCGAGAACGCTGTCCGCCGGTAAGCGCTACTCGACATCGAAACTGTGCACGGCGATGTACGCGTACGGGCTGGATCGGCGGCTGCGCAAGGCCGGCAGCGCCATTTCCTCGGTCGCTTACGACTCGGGGGCCGTACCGGAAACCGGTTTTCTTCGCGAAATGCCCCGGCCCGTGCAGCGGTTGCCGACCAGCGCCGCAACGAAAACGGTGTCCGGACGAATCGGCGTGATCACGTCCGACGTCGACGAACAGCGCGCGGCGAAACTGTGGGACGACTCCCGCCGGCTCGTGCGGCTCACCGCCGACGAGGAGCCCGCCCCACTGCGCTGAATGCGTACGGTCAGCCCTGCTTGGTGCAGGTGAGGACGATCAAAGTGTCCAGGGCCAGCTTCGTGCCGGCCTTCGCCGACTGCTTCGTGACCGTCCAGTTCTGCGGCAGCACCACCCAGGTGTCGCCCTTGTCGGCCGAGCCGAACTCGACGCGGGTGAAACCCAGCTGCTTGAGCCGGTCGGCGGCCACCGCGGCGTTCTCGCCCCGCAGGTTCGGCACCGTGGCGGTGGCCGGCTTGGGCGGCGTCGTGACGGTGGCCGGCTCGGGCGGCGTCGTGACGGTGGCCGGCTTGGGCGGCGTCGTCACGGTGGCCGGCTCGGGTGGCGTGGTAATGACCGGGGACGAGGGCACTGACTCGGGCTCGGCGGCGAGAGTGGCCGCAGGCGCGGCGACCCCGGTTGTGGCTTTCTCATCGTCATCGCCGAAAGCGGCGGCGATGACCCCGCCGAAACAACAGAGGCCGAGCACGCCACCGACGACGGTCAGGACGACCTTCCCGTTCTTCTTCTTGGCCGGCGGCGGCGGAACGGGCTGACCGTACGCCGCGGGCGGCTGATATCCCGGCGGCTGGGACCACCCGTGGTCCGACGGCGTCGAGGGGTATTGAGGACCGACCGGATCACCGTTCGGCGGCGGACTGGAATACGACATTGCACTCTTTCACGAACTGATCACATGGCGCATGATCCTTGGCCCAAGACCAAGATCATCTGTCTTGAGGCCCATCTAATCCGCCTCGAAGATGCTCGCGAGTAGTCCGTTCGGCCAATTCCCTGAGACGCCACTCACAACGTCCATTGAGGAGGCCCGCATCGCAATACCTGAGTTTACTGTTCCATCGATTTCTCTTCGTTTCGCGGGCCCTGAATCTCAGTCGCCGACTCCACCTCGAATGCCTTCAATACGGCTTGCCATTGCTCCCGAGTCAGGTCGCTTCCCTGTTCCTCACGAGCCTTCTGCAGCGCCTCATATTGCTCCGGGCTGAGAAACATGACATTTTCCGGCACATCGTCCGCCAAGCCGCCATCCGGCACCCGGGAGTCATCCCCATTCCGCACGCGGAAACGATATTCCGCCCGCCCGCCCACCTTCAGACCGGGCCGGGTGTCCCCAGCCAGCCGAGGCTTCCGGGACGAGCCCGCGTCTTGGGCAGGCAGGCGGTCTTGGGCAGGCAGGCGGTCTTGGGCAGGCAGGCGGTCTTGGGCGGGGCGGCGGTCTTGGGCGGTCGGCGGTTTGGGGCGGGTCGGCGGTCTGGGGCGGGTAGGCGGTCTTAAGCGAAACGTCTCGGGCGGAGGCGGCGTCATGAGCGGGCCGGACGCCTCGAGTGCTCGGACGCTTCAGGAGGGCCTGTGTCACAGGCGGCTCGTGCGCCTCAGGCCGGGCGTCCGGGCGGGCCGGACGCCTCGAGCGGGTCAAAGCAAAGGCCGACCTGGGGCCTCGAGCTGAACGGGGGCCTCGGGCTGAATGAGCACTTCAGGCGTCTCGGCAGTCCCCACGTCTCGGTAGGCGCCGCGCCGCGTCTCGGGCAAGCCCGCGTCTCAGGCAAGCCCGCGTCTCGGGCAAGCCCGCGTCTCAGGCAAGCCGGCGGCTCGGGCAAGCCCGCGTCTCAGGCAAGCCGGCGGCTCATTGGCGTGCCTCCGGATCGACACGTTGTCTCCGGCCCGTGACGGCGGCCTTGCTTCAGCCGGCGACGCTCTGCAGGACCACCAGCGTCATCAGCGTGCCGATGGCCCCGGCGACGATGCCGAAGACGGCGCGGCCCCGGCCGTGCACCCCGGGCTCACGGGCCGACCGGACGACCGCCCAGATGCCGAGGCCGAGCGCGAACGGGCCGAGCACCCACACGACCAGCCCGACCAGGCCGAGATAGCCGGCCGCGATCGACTGCCAGCTCCGGCCCGTCGGCAGTAGCCAGTGCACAGGATCGTTCGGCGTGGCACCGACCCCGGGACGGGCCGCCGGTGACGAACGGCTCGGACTCGGGGGCGGTAAGCCCGGATACGGCGGTGGCGGGCCGGGGCTCAGGTACGGCGGGGGTGGCCCGGCGGTCGCATACGGCGCCGGACCGGGGTTCCCGTACGGCGATGGCGGACCGGCGCTCGCCAAGGCCGACGAGGGGTCGGTGCTCGCGTACGGCGGGGGCGGGACGGAGCTCCCGTACAGCGGCGGCGGGACGGAGGTCCCGTACGGCGGGGCCGAGCCGGCGGGCGCATACGGCGACGACGGTGGGCCGGGGCTCCCGTACGGCGGTGGCGGGCCGGGGTTCGGGTGCGCCGGGTAGGTGACCGCCTGCGCGGGGGCGCCGCAGCGGGAGCAGTACGCGGCCTGAACCGGCAGACCCGTGCCACAAGTGGTGCAGAACGACGCGCCGCTCATGGGCTGAACATAATCCGCGCCGGGGGCCGCCGTGTTCATATCGGCCGAGCTCTCGTCGCGCAGGCTGACCGGCTGGGGTCAGGCCGGTGGGCTGGGGCGGCGGGTGTCGGGCGGCTCCGCCCGGGCGGTGCCGGGGACGCTCGGCGCGCATCGAAAGCTGCCCGCGTCCGGCACGTGCGGCACACCGGGCCGGCGGAACCGGGCCGGTGTGCCACTGCGGGGGTCAGGCGCGGCGGGCGTAGGCGCGCAGGGCCAGGGGCACGAAGACGATCAGCAGGCCGGCCATCCAGGCCAGGGTGAGCAGCAGGTGGTGGGCCACCGGGCCGCCGATCAGCAGGCCGCGGATCGAGGCGACCAGCGGCGTGATCGGGTTGACGTGGACGAAGGCCTGCAGCCAGCCGGGCAGCGTGTCGGTGCCGACGAAGACGTTGCTGCCGAAGCCGAGCGGGAAGACCAGCAGGAACATCACGCCTTGGACGGCTCCCGACGTACGGACGATCATGCCCACCCAGACCGAGATCCAGCAGAAGCACAGGCCGAAACCGACGGCCAGGGCGACCGCGGCCACGGCGGGCACGAAGCCGGTTTCGACGCGGAAGCCCATCACGTAGCCGAAGCCCAGCATGACCGCGCACACGGTCAGGTAGCGCACGATGTCGGCCGCGACCGCGCCCACCAGCGGGGCCGAGCGGGACACCGGCAGGGAGCGGAACCGGTCGAACACGCCTTTCTCGATGTCGGCGTTGAGGTTCTGGCCGAGCGCGATGCCGCCCATCGCCAGTGACTGCGCGAGCAGGCCGGGCAGCAGGAACTGCAGGTAGGCCCCGCGGTTGCCGCCGGCCAGGGCGCCACCGAACAGGTACGTGAAGAGCAGCAGGAAGATGACCGGCTGCAGGGTGACGTCGATCAGGGCTTCGGGCGTACGGATGGTCTTGATCAGGCTGCGCCGGGCCAGGGCCACGCTGTGGCGCACGAGGGCGGCCAGCGCGCCGCCGCGGGGCTTGTCGATGTCGCCGGTGATGGTGCGAACGGGCACGTCGAGGGTGGTCATACGAGCTCACCTTCCTTGGCGGTGGAGCCGGCCGGGGTGCCCTCGGTCAGCGAGTGGAAGACCTCGTCGAGGCTGGGCAGGTGCAGGCCGAGGTCGACGACTTCGACCCCGGCTTGACGCAGCGCGGGCACGACCACGTCGAGGGCCAGGTCGTCCTTGACCGGCACGCTGACCGCGCCGGGGCGGGCGCCGGCGGCCGTGTCGGCGGACGCGGTGGTGCCGGGTGCGGCCACGGCGTCGAGGATCCGCAGCGCGTCGGGCACGCGGGCCGGGTCGGCCGGGCGTACGCGCAGGGTCAGCCCACCCACGCGCCGTTTGAGGCCGTCGGAGTTGTCGTGCGCGATGACCCGGCCGTGGTTGACGACCACGATCTCGTCGGCCAGCGCGTCCGCCTCCTCCAGGTACTGGGTCGTGAGCAGCACGCTCGCGCCCTGCGCGACCTGGTCGCGTACGACGCCCCACATGTCTTCGCGCTTGGCCGGGTCGAGACCGGTGGTCGGCTCGTCGAGGAAGATCACCTCGGGGTGGCCGACCAGGCTCGCTGCCAGGTCGAGCCGGCGGCGCATGCCACCGGAGTACGTCTTGGCGGGCCGTCCCGCCGCCTCGGCCAGGTCGAACCATTCGAGCAGTTCGGCCGCACGCTTGCGCGCGTCCCTGGCCGGCAGGTCGAGCAGCCGGCCGATCAGCACCAGGTTCTGGGTGCCGGTGAGGTCCTCGTCGACGCTGGCGTACTGCCCGGTCAGGCCGATCCGCCGGCGCACCCGCGCCGGCTGTTTGAGCACGTCGATGCCGGCCACCTCGGCGTAGCCCTCATCGGGCCGCAGCAAGGTGGCCAGGACGCGTACGGCTGTGGTTTTGCCGGCGCCGTTCGGGCCGAGCACACCCAGCACCGTTCCGCGCCGCATCGCCAGGTCCACCCCGTCGAGCGCCTGCGTCCGGCCGAATCGCTTGCGCAGCCCCTCCGCGCGCACCACGAGATCGCTCATGATGGTTCCGTCCCCTCCGTCGCGGGCAGCGCAGTGTGACGGCTGCCCTCGGCGCAAAGACTCGCGCCTGGCGCTGACAGCGCACGCACATGGCGCTGACACGGCCTGACACGGCGCTGTTCTCGCAGCTAACGGCGGCGGTGTGAGCCCTTGCGGGGTTTCGCCGTCCACATCACGAGCGCGCCGATCAGCAGCACGATGGGCAGCGCGGCCACCCACAGCAGCGGCGAGACCGGCTCGTCGGCGGGCTCGTTCGCCCGTGACCCGGCCCGGCGGGCCGGTGCCGGCGCCGCCTCGGCGGGCTTGGTGGACGGTTTGGCCGCGGCGGCGCGCAGGTCGGCGCCGATCACCGACAGGATCCAGGGGGCGACCGCGTCGACCCGGGCCGAGGTGTCGGCGCCGGTGTGCGGGCAGTCGGGGCCGCGGCTGACCACCCCGATGACGGTGGGGGCGCCGGTCGGGCCGCCGGTGAAGTAGGGCCCGCCGGAGTCGTGCTCGCAGGCGCTGGTGTCGTCGCGCGGGGCCTCGCCGATGACGCCCATCTCGAGCTTCGACGTCGACGTGATCTTGAACTGGCCGGTCTGCAGGCGCAGGGTCGTCTGCTTGGCCTTGCCGTCGGTCAGGCCGAAACCGACGAGCCGCACCACTTGGCCCTTGACGGGTTTCTTCCGGTTGAGCCGCATCAGCGGGATGCCTGTGACGGGCCGGTCGAGGCGGGCCAGCGCGATGTCGGCGTCCCCGTGCTGACGCACCTCGACGACATTCGCGCTGAAACCCGCCGTACCGGATAGGTCCGCTCTTCCGATCGTGGCGACCGTGCGGTCCGCGACCGGGCGCGACACCCGGCGATCGTTCTCGTCCTTGAAGCAGTGGCCCGCGGTGAGCACCCAGCGGGGCGAGATGAGCCCGCCCGAGCAGGAACTGTTCCGCTTGCCGCCGTCCTTGGTGGGGATGCCGATGTCGGTCAGCTTCACCGCGAACTCGTACTGTCCGTCGGCGACGTCCTCACCGTTGGCGATCGCGTGGGCCGGCGTGCCCCACGCCCCGGCGCCCACCGCGGCCACCAGCGCGACGACGACCCTCGACAGCGATCTCATCGGCGACTTCATCGTTGACGAGGGTAGTCACAAACCGCAAATTACGGACCGCGCTGATCCTGTCGCGCGGGGTCAGGAGCGGATCCACTCCAGCAGGTCGGCGTTGATGGTGTCGGCCTGGGTGGTGGGCATGCCGTGCGGGAAACCGGCGTACGTCTTGAGCGTGCCGTTCTTCAGCAGGGCCGCCGAAAGCGGAGCCGAGTCGGCATACGGGACGATCTGGTCGTCGTCGCCGTGCATGACCAGAACCGGGACCGTGATCTTCTTGAGGTCCTCGGTGAAGTCGGTCTGGCTGAACGCGACGATGCCGTCGTAGTGAGCCTTCGCGCCGCCCATCATGCCCTGCCGCCACCAGTTCTCGATGATGGCCTCGGACGACTCGACACCGTCGCGGTTGAAGCCGTAGAACGGGCCGGACGGCAGCGCCCGGTAGAACTCCGACCGGTTCGCCGCCAGCTGCGCCTGCAGGTCGTCGAAGACGCTCTTGGGCAGGCCGCCCGGGTTGCTCTCGGTCTGCACCATCAGCGGTGGCACCGCGCTGATCAGCACGCCCCGCGCCACCCGGCTCTCACCGTGCCGGGCGATGTAGTGCGCGACCTCGCCGCCACCGGTCGAATGCCCGACGTGAATCGCGTCGTGCAGGTCGAGATGCGCGGTCAGCGCGGCCAGGTCGTCGGCGTAGTGGTCCATGTCGTGACCGTCGCTGACCTGGGTGGACCGCCCGTGCCCCCGGCGGTCGTGCGCGATGACCCGGTAGCCGTTCTGCACGAAGAACAGCAGCTGCGCGTCCCAGTCGTCGGCCGACAGCGGCCACCCGTGACTGAAGACGATGGGCTGCCCGCTCCCCCAGTCCTTGTAGAAGATCTCGACGCCGTCGTTCGTCGTCACGTAAGGCATATGGGACTCCCCCTCGCGGTTGGTGCTTTGCCACCTCAAGCTATGCCGGGAGCGTGCCCACAGACCAGAACACGTGATGAACAACTACTTCCCCGTACGCCGGTCAGCGGCCGCGGCGCGCCACGAAGCCCGACTCGTACGCGAGCACCACCGCCTGCACCCGGTCGCGCAGGGAAAGCTTGGTCAGGATGCGGGCGACGTGCGTCTTGACCGTCGTCTCGGCCACCACCAGTTCGGCCGCGATCTCCGCGTTGGACAACCCCCGCGACATGGCCCGCAGCACATCGCGCTCGCGGTCGGTCAGCGCCGCCAGTTCGGGCGGTGGCCCCGCAGGCGCGGCCGGGGCGGCGAACCGCTCGACCAGCCGGCGCGTGATGGACGGCTCGATCAGCGAATCGCCCGTGGTCGCCGCGCGCACCGCGGCGATCAGCCGGCTGGACGGTGCGTCCTTGAGCAGGAAGCCGGCCGCCCCCGCGCGCACCGCCCGGTAGACGTACTCGTTCTGGTCGAAGGTGGTCAGCACGACGACCGTGGGCGGGTCGGGCCGGCGCAGGATCTCCTCCGTGGCGCCCAGGCCGTCGAGCTCGGGCATGCGGATGTCCATCAGCACCACGTCGGGCTCCGCGAGCTGGGCCTGCCGGACCGCCTCGGTGCCGGTACCGGCCTCGGCCACCACTGTGATGTCACCTTCGGCTTCCAGGATGACGCGGAACCCCGTACGGACCAGGGTCTGGTCGTCGGCTATCAGCACCCGGATCACACCTGCGATTGTGCCGAACCGGCGGGCGCCGACGGGTCATCCCTGCGGAGGATGCCGTCCGCCGACTTCGTCCTCGAGGCCGACGAAGGCTACCCCCGCCGATCCCTAGCGTTCGGGAAAACGACGAGGGAGCAAGCGATGAAGAAGACCGACTGGATACTGGCGACACTGCTCACCGCGGCCGGCGCGCTGCTCATGGCCGGCAACGTCAACGGGCTCGACGAGGAGTCCCTGGCCCATCCGACGGAGAGCCGATCGTAGTTCATGCTGCCGGTGTTCCTGCTGGCCACCGCGCCGATCCTGGGGCGGCGGCGGAACGTCCTGGCCGTCGTCGGAGCGTCGGTGGCCGCGATGGCGGTCCACCTGGTGGCGTTCGGCTGGGTCACCCGGTGCGGCGTCGGGCTGCCGTTGGCGTTCGCCCTGTCGTACGCGGTGGCGCGCTTCGCCGGGAATCGGCGGAACCAGGCGATCGGGTCGGCCGGGGTGGCCGCGCTGATCCTGCTCGTGCTGGCGCAGGACACGTCGATCGGTGGGCTGCCGGGCGGCCTGGAGATAGCCCTGCCGGGCGCCGCACTGTTCTACGGCATCGGGTTCTACGTGCAGAAACGGGCCGATCGACGGGTTGCCAACGCGCCGGTGCCTGCGGTGGCCTGAAACCATGAAGGCCGTCGACTGGTTGGTCGCGGGCGTGCTGACCGCGCTCGGTGTCGTGCTCATGGGCTACGGAGTCACGACCGACGACGCGGCGTTCGCCCGCGAGGTGGCGGCCGGTGCGGCGGTCCACACGCTCGACTCGCACTCGGTGTGGATGGTCCCGTTGTTCGCCGCCGCCACGGTCCCGATGCTGTGGTGGCGGCGCAGCGTGCTGGTCGTCAGCGTGATCGCGCTGGCCGTGATGGTGCTGCACGACCTGCTGTTCGGCTGGGTGACCCGGTGCGGCGCGGGGCTGCCCCTGGCGTTCGTGCTCACGTTCCTCGGTGCGCTTTCCCACCCCCGTACGAAGGCCTGGTTCGTCTTGGCCGTCACCGTGCTGCTGTGTTACGCCGTCCTGGTGGTCGACGCGTCGGCCGGGCCCGGCACCATGGTCCTGGCCGTGCCGGTGGCGCTGCTCGTGTTCGGTGTGGGCCGGGCGGCCCGGCACCGCAGCGCGCTCAACCGGGAGTTGCAGCGCCGCGACGAGGAGCTGCGGCAGTTGCGCGACGAGCGGGCCGCGCTGGTGGTGGCCGACGACCGGGCCCGGTTGTCGCGGCAGTTCGACGGGCTGCTGCAGGAACGGCTCGACCGCATCGGCCGGGCCGCCGAGTCGGCCGGCGGTCTGGAACCGGCCCGCAGCCGGGAACTGCTCGAGCAGATCGAGGCGGACAGCCGGCAAACCATGGACGACATGCGCGAAGCGGTGGGCCTGCTGCGGGGCGGCGAAGCCGACCTCACCCCCTCGCCGACGTTCGCCCACCTGGAGGCGCTGCTGGCCGCGGATGCCCGCCTGACGGTCACCGGGGATCCGCGGGCGCTGCCGGCCACGGTGGAGTTGTCGGCCTTCCGGATCGTCGAATCCCTGGCCGGGGCGTTGCACGGTCTCGACGTGGCGATCCGGTTCTCCGACGAGGCGCTGCAGATCCGGGTGAACGGCGCCGCCGGCCGGGGCGGGAAGGTCCGCGCGGCGGTGACACGGGCGCGGGAACGGGCCCGGCTGCTCGGCGGCTCGGTCGACGTGAAGGTGGCCCGCGGCCGGGTGCTGGTCGTGGCCCAACTGCCGGTGCTGAGCTGAATGCCGGAGAAGGCGGCGATCGCGGTCCTGGTGACCGGGGTGGTCGTGGTGCCGACGGCGATCGCGGGGCGCTGGAGCCCGCTGACCGTGCTGCTGGTCGCGGCAGGCCTCACCCTGCTCGGATGGCGTGAACGGCCGCGGCTGGTCACGGCGGCCGGGGGCACGCTGTGGCTGGCCGGGGCGCTGGTGGCCGGTGACCGCTGGTTCCCCGATCCGGCGCTGGTCATCATGGCGATGCTGGCCGGGGTGGCGGCGCTGGCGTTCGGTGGGCGGGCGGCCTGGGCGGCGGGCGCGGGCCTGGTGGCGTACCTCGGGCTGCTCTGGTCGATCGTGGACTCGTCGTGGGTGGCGCTGGCCATGTTCAGCGTGCCGGCCTTCGTGGCGGGCACCGTGTTGCGTCTGCGCCGGGAAGCCGCGCGGCAGCTCGCCGAGCGCGGGCGCGAGCTGGAACAGGAACGGGAACTGTTCGCCGAACTGGCCCTGCGGCACGAACGCACGCGGATCGCGGCCGAACTGCACGACATCGTCGGCCACGCGATCAGCGTCATGATCATTCAGGCCGCGGCCGGGCAACGGCTCGTCGGGCGCGACCCCGAACGGGCGGCCGCGGCGTTCGACGCGATCGCCGCATCGGCCCGGCAAGGACGAGCCGACCTGCAACGCCTGATCGACCTGCTCGGCGGCACCGAGGTGGGTGCACCCGACCTGTCGCTGATCGAGGAAGTGGTGACCCGGGCGGCCCGCCACGGGCTCGACGTGACGTGCCGCTTCGAGGGCGCCCGGGACGGGGTGGCGGCGCCGGTTGCGCACATCGCCTTCCGGGTGGTGCAGGAAGGGCTGACCAACGCGTTGCGGCACGCGCCCGGGACCGCGGTCCGTGTCGTTGTCACGGGGGTGGAGCGGGGGTTGGCCGTACGGGTGGAGAACGGGGCGCCGGGGCGCGAACCGTTGGAGCTCGGGGGTGGTGGGCGGGGACTGTCCGGGCTGCGGGAACGGGTGCTGGAGGTGGGGGGCAGCTTTTCGGCGGGGCCGGTGGCGGGCGGGGGCTGGGTGGTGGAGGCGGCGTTCCGGGGATAGGGGGCGGCACTACCATGCGCGCATGAGCAGACCCGCGGGGATCGCGTTCGCAGCCGGCTTGGGGGCGTTGGCCGGGGCCGCGCTGGCGAGGCGGCGCCGGGTGGCCGGGGCGTTGGGCGGGGCGGCCGTGCTGGCGGCGGTCGAGGGGGTGGCCCGGGCGCGCCCGCGCCCCGGCGAGGTGCCGCCCTGGTGGTCGCGGGTGGTCATGAGCGGCGCGGTGGCGGCGCAGACCGGGTGGGTGACCAAGGCCGGGCCGCTGCCGGTGGGTCTGGTGGCGGGCGCGGCGGCCGGCGCGATCGGTCTGCGGCCGCAGAAGGTGGCGCTCGGCCCGGTGGTCGGGGCGGTTGCCGGCGCGGCCTGGCGGGCGCGGCGGGACGCCAACCCGGCCGCGGTGGCGGCGACGGCCGTGGTCGGTTTCCGGGTGTTGTCGGCGCTGTTGTTCCGTGACGCGCAGATCGATCTGCTGGCCGAGCGGGTCGCGGCCGCGGAGTTGCCGTTCGTCGTGCCGCTCGAGGCCCGTACGGGCTATGTCGGCACCGGCTACGTGCGCGGGCTGGCCGAGGTGCTGGGCGGGAAGTATCAGGCCGACGCGGCGGACGTGGGGATCGTGGCCTCGCTCGACGACCTGGCGGGCCCGCAGTTCGCGCCCGGCCGGGTCGATCCGCTGGTGCGTGAGTTCTACGAGCACACCACCCGGTTCCAGCTCGACATCGTGCCCGAGTGGAAGCTCTGGGTGCGGCCGGGTTATCTGCTGTACCGCACGCTCGTGGCGCGGCCGCTGGGGCAGGCCAACGTGCCGATGAATCAGCGGGAGACGCTGCGCGGGGTGCGCAGCCGCATCGACACGATCACCCCGGACGGCGCGGACCTGATCGGCGTACGGGGGTGGATCCGGTCCTTCGCCGACACCGACGAGCCGATCTATGTGGGCATCTACACGACCTACCGGCACGAGGACCGGGGCTTCGTCAGTGTCGGGTTCCCGGTGCCGCAGGGCAGTTTCACGGCCACCCTGCTGCCGTTGCCCCGCCCGGGTGGCGGGCTCGTGCTGACCAGCCGCAGCGAGCTCGCCCACCCGGGCCACTACCTGACCTTCATCGACCCGGGGAGCCGCGAGCTCACCACTCTCGCCGTGCACGGGTTCGCCGAACAGCTCGACGTCTTCGTGGAGAGTCAGGAGCTCCGGGCCGAGCATTCCTTTTCCCTGTACGGGATGCCGTTCCTCACGCTGCACTACACGATCCGCCGCAAACAGTGAGGCCGGAAGCGACTACTGACCGAAGGCGACCTCGGCCGGGGCGACGCGGGGGCCGACCCGCCAGGCGTAGGCCACCACCCCGGCGACGAACAGCACGATCGCGGTGACCGCGGCGGTCTCGCTGCCGGCCGGCTGGATCAGCAGGAACGGCGCTTCCTTCCAGCCCGGCTCGGACAGGCCGCCGAGCAGGATCTGCAGGACGGCCCAGCACAACGGCAGCTGCCAGGACACCCGGATGCCGAAGAGGGCGACACCCAGGGCGATCAGCCCGGTCAGCGCGGCCACGTTGCGCAGCACCGTGCCCGGCGGGCCGAACCAGGCGCCGGTGGCCGCGCTGGCCAGCAGCGGCACCGACGTCAGGGCGGCGAAGGCGATCACGTGCAGGGCCCGCCGCGGCGGCCAGTTCAGGGCGGCGCCCGACTCCAGCGAGTCGTCGTCGCCGGCCATCGTCGGGATCAGCGGGGCCAGGGCCAGCAGGACGGTCATCAACGCCAGGCTCTCGTTGATGTCGCGCCGGTCGGTGAACAAACCCCAGCCGCCCCACACCAGCACGACCGCGCCCACCGACACCAGCAGTGCCAGCGGCAGGCGCCGGGACCGCACGTACAGGGTGAGCCAGCGCATCACGCGGACGCCTTGCCGGTGAGGATGGCCACCTGATCGGTGTCGCCGCAGCTCAGCGCGGCGTCGCGCATCGCCGCAACCCGGCGGATCTGCTCCTTCTCGGGCGCGGCGCGCAGGGCGGCCAGGACCTCCTTCATCTGCTGCTGCATGTCGGGGTAGCGGTCGCTGCCGTCGTCGACGCCGGTGAGCTCGTCGGTGCCCATCAGCCAGGCCCCGGCCGCGTGCCCGGCGACGACGTCCCAGCCCTGCTGGCACCCGTTCCAGTAGGTGCCCGCGCCGACGACGATGTTCTCGACCAGCTGCTCGCTGATCTTGTTGTCGTCCAGCACCAGGTCGAAGTTGAGCGTGCCGGGCTCGGGCCGGGTCGTGCCGCCGTTCATCCAGTTGGCGTCCTCGAAGCCGTAGACCTCGTCGGCGCGCCACTCGGCGGCCTTGGTCGGGGCGCCGGGCAGCTTCGCGAGCAGCTTCATCGCCTTGCGGACCTGGGGTGCGGCGTCGTCCAGGACGTACGCGTGGACCGCGGTCACACACACCTGCGGGGCGCCGTCGGCGCACACCAGCTTCTGCGCGCCGGCGTCGATACGGTAGTGGTCGGTCTGCTTCGTGCCCGGCACCACGGCGGCGCCGGCGAAGGCGACTGCCATGACCGCCACGGCGGCCACCCGGGGCAGCCAGCTGCGGCCCGTGGCGAGCAGATAGCCGCCGCCGGCCAGGCCCAGCCCGAGCAGCGTCCAGCCGATCAGGGTCCGGGGCGTGATGGTCTCCCAGTCGTAGCTCGGCGGCTGGCTGAACAGTGACAGGTTGCGCAGCGCCGACGTCCCGCCGGGCCCGCCCACCTCGGACAGGCCGATCTGCGCGACCAGCGCGAGCACCGCGACCAGGGGCGGCACCAGCGGGGAGGCCCACGCCCGGCCGGCCGCCAGGCCCAGCCAGACGCCGCCGATCAGCGCGAGGGTGCCGGTCAGCGGCCACAGCAGCGCCGTCAGGCCGACGTAGCTGCCCGTCATCGCGGGCATGAGCCCGGCCACGGCGAAGACCACCAGGTGGGTGAGACCGGCCGCGAGACCGACGGCGAGCAGTCCGGGCAGCAGCCGCTGGGCCTTGGGCCGCCCGGTGCTGGCGATCAGCTCGTCGGCGTGGGTGCGCTTCTCGCGCCGTCCGAGCACCGCGCCCCCGGCCAGGGCCAGCGGGAGCAGCAGGAACAACGATGTCCCGTGCAGGTAGGAGAACCGGATCCAGGTGGCGGTCCAGTCGTTGCCGGACAGCAGCAGACCGGCCAGGCTGGCCGCGATCAGCAGCAGCACCAGGGTCAGCGCGTTGGAGCGGCGCAGCTCGATGGCGATCATCCGCTTCATGCCGCGCTCCGGTGGCCGGCCAGGATGGTGCTGTAACCGCGCTCGGCCGGGCTGTCGCCGACGCCGCCGTGCTCGCCGAGGCTGATCAGCTCGGCCGGCACGCCCTGCCAGACGAGCTTGCCCAGGTTGACCATGACCACGTCGGAGCAGGCCGCGACCACGTCCTCGACGAGGTGGGTCGAGACGAGCACGCAGCTGTCGGTGCCGAGGTCGCGCAGCAGCGTGCGGAACTCGACGCGCTGCTCGGGGTCGAGCCCGACAGTAGGTTCGTCCAGCAGCAGCACGTCGGGGCTGTTGACGATGGCCTGGGCCACGCCGACGCGGCGCAGCATGCCGCCGGACAGCGTCTTGAGCCGCGAGTCGGCCCGGTCGGCCAGCCCGACCCGCTCGATCACCCGCTGCACGGCCTCGGGGATGCCGGCCTTGGGCATCTCGCGCAGCCAGGCCACGTATTCAACGTATTCGCGCACGGTGAACCGCGGGTAGAAGCCGAAATGCTGGGGCAGGTAGCCGAGCCGGGCCCGCAGCGAGCGCAGCGCCCGGCCGTCGGTGGCGTCCTCGCCGAGCAGCCGCAGCCGGCCGCCGGACGGGCGCTCGACGGTCGAGAGCGCGCGCATCAGCGTGGTCTTGCCGGCGCCGTTCGGGCCGAGCAGGCCGTGCACGCCGACGCCGAGCTTGAGGTCGAGCCCGTCGACGGCCAGGTGCTTGCCGGCCTTGACGCTCAACCGGTCGGCCTCGATGGGCCAGGCGTTGGTCGACGGACGCAACTCCGTCGCACTCACCATGCGTACCACTGTTTCCTCCAGTTATCGGGGGTTGGCGTGCCGGTAGTCGCCGGCGCGCCAGACTGCGAGAACGGTGCCGGCGAGGGCGGCCACGGCCCATCCGGGGGCGCTGGCCGGCTCGATCAGGACCGGGATGTCGGCGGTGATGACGGCGGGGGTCACGACGGCCAGGAACCAGGCGCCGCCCAGGATCGCGGCCGCCCGCACCACCCCGATCCGGCCGCCCAGCAGCAACGTGGCCGCGGTGAAGGTCAGGGCGGGCAGCAACCACAGCGCCGGTGACATGCCCAGCCGCCACCCGGCCAGGGCCAGCGGCGGGAGCACGACCGCGAGGATCACCGTGGTGCGCCGCAGCATCAGTTCCAGGCCCGCCCGGGCGGTGCCGGCCACGATCTCCCAGCCCGGGTCGCGGCGCCGGGACCAGGCGACGGCCATGCCCGCGAGCGGGGCGATCGGCGCCAGCAGCAGCACCAGCGACGGCCGCTGCGGGAACGTGCGGTCGAGGAAGAAGGCGGCAGCCACCGCGACCGCGATGGTCGCCAGCCACGGAACGAGCTCCCACATGGCCCAGCGGTGCGCGAAGTGACGCCAGGCGCGTCGCCGGACCGGCTCGGGTCCGGTACGCACCCCCCTGTCGATCATCACTTGCACGTCGTCGAGCAGGGTGGTCAGCGCGGGCGGGGCCGCCGCGGCCAGCCGGGCGCGGCAGTCGCCGCAGTTCTCCAGGTGCACCTCGATCGTCCAGACCGCGGTGTCGTCCAGGGCCGGGTCCCCGGCGGTGTAGGCGGCCAGCGAGGCGGCCGGGATGTGCTTGCTCACGACAGGGCCTCCTTCAAGGTGGTCCGGGCGCGCCGGGCCCTGCTCTTCACGGTTCCCTCGGGCAGGCCGAGGAGGATCGAGGTCTCCCGTACGGTCAGGCCGTCCAGCACCATCGCGTGCAGCACCTCGCGCAGTTCGGGGGCGAGGCGGGCCAGGGCGGCGCCGACCTCGTCGCCGATCGAGCCGGCGAGCGCCTCGTCCTCCGCGGCGGGCGTGCTGCGTACGGGAAGCTCCTCGGCCGGGGTCTCCGGGTGACGGGCCCGTTTGCGCATGGCGTCGACGAGGCGGCGGGCCGCGATGGTCCAGAGCCAGCCGGCCGCGCTGCCCCCGCCCTGCACCCCGGCGAACGAGCCGGCGGCCCGCCACACCGCCAGGTACGTGTCCTGCATGACCTCGGCCACCATGCCGTCGTCGGCGCAGCGCCGCCGCAGCCGTACGGCGAGCCAGGGCGACGTGCGCCGGTACAGCTCGTCGAACGCGGCCCGATCGGCCCGCGCGACGCGCCGCAGCAGATGCTCCTCGTCCAGCTCGGTCACTCTCACATCCGGTCAGACGACGGGGACCACCGCCACGGATCACGAGATCATGTGACGCCGGTCACACGTACGAACGTGTCCGGTCGTGTTGCCTTCTGTTGACATCACATATTTCGATGCCTCAATGTGGTCGCAACGCGCTGTTGATCGAAAGGAAACACACTCGATGCCGCGATCGCTCGTGCGACCACTTCTCCTGGCCCTCGCCCTGATAGCTTCCGTCCTCGCGGTTCCCGCCTCCGCCCAGGCCGCCGTGACCGTCAACGGCCTCAAGGGCGAGTACTTCCGGATGTCGGCGCCCGGCGCCCGCGACTTCGCGGAGCTCGGCGGCACCGTGCTCGACCCCAACATCGACCTGCCCGGCCTGGCCGGATCGTTCGAGTCGCTGACCGGCCGCACCGAGCACACGACCGCCCGCTGGACGGGCAAGCTGACCGCCCCGGCCACCGGCGACTACACGTTCTCGATGATCGGCGACAACGGGTTCCGCTTCTACCTCGACGACCAGCCGGTGATCGACCACTGGGTCGGCGACTGGGACGTCGAGCAGACCAGCGCCCCCGTGCGGCTGGTGGCCGGCGAGGCCCACGCCGTACGGATCGAGATGTTCCAGGACGTCGGCGGCGCGAACCTCTTCCTGCGGTGGGCGGGAGCCGGCATCGCCAAGCAGATCGTGCCCGAGTCCGCGTTCACCCCGCCGGACGGCTTCCAGGTCTTCCCGGTCGCCTTCACTGTCGACAAGAGCGGCACGAAGCTGACCGCGGAGTTCGACGGGCGCGTCGACACGATCGGGCAGTTCGCCGCCAAGGCCAGGGTCGAGGTCGACACCACCCCGTTCCCGATCACATCGGTGCGGCGCGAGGGCAAGAAGCTCGTCCTGATGCTCGGCGCCACCATCCAGAGGAATCAGCGCGTACGGGTCAGCTACGACGGCACCGGCGGCCTGATCGCCGGCGGCGAGACCGTCCCGGAGTTCCAGCGCTCGGCCACCAACAACTCCACGCACCGCCTGACCACCCCGTGGGGCGACAAGCTGGACAAGAAGCACCCGCTGCCCGAATACCCACGCCCCCAGCTGGTCCGCAAGGACTGGCTCAACCTGAACGGGCCGTGGGAGTTCGCCGGGGCCGAGGCGGGTGAGCAGCCGGTCTTCGGCAAGAAGCTGGCCGAGAAAATCACCGTGCCGTTCCCGGTGGAGTCGCAGCTGTCCGGCCTCGAGCGGCGCGAGGACCACATGTTCTACCGCAAGCTGGTCACCGTGCCCGGTGGCTGGCGGAACAAGCGGGTCAAGCTCAACTTCGGCGCCGTGGACTACCAGGCCAAGGTCTGGGTCAACGGCAAGCTGGTCACCGAGCACACCGGTGGCTACAACGCCTTCACGGCCGACATCACCGACGCCCTCAAACGCAGCGGGCAACAGGAGATCATCGTCGCCGTCACCGACGTGACCGGGCCCGACCAGCCCAAGGGCAAGCAGTCGCTCAACCCGGGCGGCATCGTCTACGAGCCCTCCTCGGGCATCTGGCAGACGGTGTGGCTGGAGCCGGTGGCCCCGGCCGCGATCACCGAGGTGGTCACCACCCCGACGCTGAACTCGGTGACCGTGCGCGTCAACGCGAGCGCCGCCGGCCCGGTGACCGTCACCGCCCGCGACAAGAAGGGCAAGAAGGCCGGCGAGGCTAAGGGTGTGGCCGGCACCGACCTCACCGTCAAGATCAGCAACCCGCAGCTGTGGAGCCCGGACAACCCCTACCTGTACGACCTCGACGTCGAGCTGGGCCAGACCGACAAGGTCCGCAGCTACTTCGGTCTGCGCACGGTCGAGGTCAAGAAGGTCGGCGCGTATCCGAAGCTGGTGCTCAACGGCAAGCCGATCTTCTCGCTGGCCACGCTCGACCAGGGCTTCTGGCCGGACGGCCTCTACACCCAGCCCAGCGACGCGGCGCTCAAGTTCGACCTGGTGGAGACGAAGAAGCTGGGCTTCAACGCCGTCCGCAAGCACATCAAGGTCGAGTCGGCCCGCTTCTACCGCCACGCCGACGAGCTGGGCCTGCTGGTCTGGCAGGACTTCGTCTCGTCCGACATCACCTCCACGGCCGGGCAGGAGGCGTTCCTGAGCCAGGGCCGGGAGATGATGAAGCAGCTGCACAGCTACCCGTCGATCATCGGCTGGATCGTGTTCAACGAGGGCTGGGGCGAGTGGAACCGGGAGGAGACCGGCCGCATCGCCGAGCAGATGAAGGCGGCCGACCCGTCCCGCATCCTCAACGCGCACAGCGGCGTCAACTGCTGCGCCTCCAAGGGTGACTCGGGCAAGGGCGAAGTCATCGACCACCACGACTACAACAACACCGACCCGGCCTTCCCGGACGCGACCCGCATCGCGATGGACGGCGAGCACGGCGGCTTCACGCTGCGCACGCCGGGGCACATGTGGCCCGGCCCCCCGGCCGTCATCTACAGCGGCGTCGCCGACAAGGCCGCGCTGACCGCCAAGTACGTCGACAACACCCGGCGTTTCTACCTGGAGGCGGCCGCCGCCGAGCTCTCCGGTTCGGTCTACACCCAGATCACCGACCTGGAGACGGAGCTCAACGGGCTCTGGACCTACGACCGCCGGGAGATCAAGGTCAACCCCGCTCCGGTACGGGCGATCAACCTCGAAGTCGTCGCGGCCGGCGCGAACCCGGTGACCGAGGCGTCGTACCCCGGTCGCGGCGACTGGAGCCTGGACGAGGGCAGCGGCGGCACGGCCCGCGACACCAGCGGGAGCAAGGCCGATCTGACGCTCTCCGGGAACACCGCCTGGACCGGCGGCGTACGGGGGAAGGCTCTGACGTTCGACGGTGACGGCGACTCGGCCGACACCGCCGGGCCCGTGCTCGACACCACGAAGGACTACACGGTGGCGGCCTGGGTGACGCTGGACAAGCTGCCGGGCAACTACGCGTCGGCGGTGAGCCAGGACGGCCGGGTCACCGAGAACCCGTTCTACCTGCAGTACGGGCAGGGCGCGTTCGCCTTCAGCACCCCCGGCGGCAACCGGGCCCGGCTGGCCGTCACGCCCGAGCTGAACCGCTGGTACCACCTGGTCGGCGTGCGCGAACACGCCACCGGTGAGGTGCGGCTCTACGTCGACGGGCAACGGGCGGCCGCCGTGCCGGCCGGTCCCGACGTGGTCAGCACCGGTCCGCTGGCGGTGGGCCGGGCCAAATACGCCGGCAACCGCACCGATTACTGGTCGGGCGCGGTCGACCAGGTGCACGCCTACAACCGGGCGCTGAGCGACGAGGAGGTCGCGGCCCTGCACACGGCCGAGAAACCCTGACCCCGGTTCCCGTACGAGGCGGCGGCCCGTTCCGCGCGACGCGTGGGCGGGCCGCCGCCGTGTCATTGTTGATCACATGTTTCGCGACGAGGATCTGAAACTGCTGGCCCGTCCGCTCTACGCCCTGCTGACCGTCGCACCGCGCGGCGAGCGCTGGCCCGCACCCCGCCCGGTGTGGTTCGAGGCCGCCCCGGACGGCACCCTGCAGATGTTCTCCGACCCCGGGGCACCCAAACTGGCGCAGCTGCGCGACCAGCCCCGGGCCTCCGTCGTCGTCACCGCCCCGGTCGGCGAACCGGAACACTGGGTGTCGGTCGAGGGCACGGTCACGCTGCACGACGACGGCGGCGCGGAGCTGGCGGCCCGGCTGGCCGACCGCTACTACGACATGAGCGTCCCGGCCCATCAGCAGCTGGTCGAGGAGTGGAAGGCCGGCGGCATGACCCGCCTCGTGCTGCACCCGGAGAAGGTGAACCGCTTCGCGGCCTGACAGCGGGCGGATGCGCCCCGGCCGGAGCGCATCCGCCACCCGCCGGTTGCGCGGGCTCAGTCGAAGTTGAGGTCGCCCGTACGGGTGCGCTTGAGCTCGAAGAAGTCGGGGTAGCCGGCCAGGGCCACCGCGCCGTCGAAGATCTTGGTGGCCTGGTCGCCGCGCGGGATGCTGTTGAGCACCGGGCCGAAGAACGCCACGCCGTCGATGTGGATCGTGGGGGTGCCGACGTCCTCACCCACCGGGTCCATGCCCTCGTGGTGGCTCTTGCGCAGCGCCTCGTCGTAGTCGGCGCTGTTCGCGGCCTCGGCCAGCTCGGCGGGCAGACCGACCTCGGCGAGCGCCTCCCGTACGACGATCTCGAAGTCCTTCTGCTGCTGGTTGTGGATGCGGGTGCCCATGGCGGTGTAGAGGTCGCGCAGGACGCCCTCGCCGTGCTGCTGGGCGGCGGCCGTCAGCACGCGGACCGGGCCCAGGGCACGGTTGATCAGGTCGCGGTACCAGTCGTCGAGGTCGCGCTTCTCGTTCAGCACGTACAGGCTCATCACGCGGAAGCGCAGGTCGAGTTCGCGCTGCTGCTCGACCTCGAGGATCCAGCGGGAGCTGATCCAGGCGAACGGGCAGGCCGGGTCGAAGTAGAAGTCAACTTTCGTCACGGTCCCAAAGTACTTGCTGAGCGAAGTTTCCGGCACGCCAATCCGGGCGTGATCGACTGGGCCAATTCCATCGATGAACTTGACTGCCCGCCGGATCCTCCGGTAACTCTGAACAAGACTTACTAATTCGTCTCGTGGGGGTTTCCGATGCTTGCGGCGCTGTTGTCCGTGGTGATGCTGGCCAGTCCGTTGCCCGCCGGCCACTCCCCTCGCGAGTGCGCGACCCCGTCGATCGACCGTTACCAGCAGTGGATCGCGAGCGGCGAAGGCACCACCGTGCCCGCCACCGGCAGCATGCTCGTCCCGGCCCGCCACGGTCCCGGTTATGCAGCGAAGATCAACTTCCTGAACGACGAGTGGCACGTCGCGGTGCTGTGGCTGGCCAACGAGTTCGAGGCCCAGGTGGACCTGTCCCGATCGCACGGGTTCCGCCTCACGTACAGCGCCACCGACGACGTCTACCTGCAGCTGCGCCCGGCCTCGCACTGGAGCGGCGGCGCGCAGTGGGCCACCCGCGTCCCGTCCACCCACGGCCGCACGGTGACGCGGTTCTTCAGCTTCCGCCCGTCCGCGTGGGGCCCGGTGACCGAACTGGGCACCCCGGCCCACACGTTCGCCACGGCGCTGAGCGAGGCGCGCGGCTTCGTCTTCGTCGGCAAGACACCGAACAAGCTGGAGTTCCGCGGGCTGAAGGTCGACCGTTACACGCCGCCCTGCCTTTGACACTCAGCCCGCTTCCCCGGCCCACCAGTCGAGCGGCTTGCCGTCCTCGTCGTGGACGTTGCCGTGTTCCCAGCCGCAGTCACGGGCGGTCGTCCACGCCCTCACAGCGGCCTCGACGGCCGGGAAGCCGGCCGTCACGGGAACGGTGAGGACGATGAGCACGCACCCGCTCGTTCGGTTCACAACGCGGGGCGCCGGCCTTCTCGGCCGACGCCCCGGGAAGAATCGCGTTGGGTCAGTTGGTCCAGAACACGTAGACCGCGCCGTACTTCACGGCCTTGGTCTGGCCCGCGGTGCAGGCCTCGGTGGGCGCGGTGCCGCCCGAGGTGAGCAGCCGGCTGATGTAGGTGGCCTTGCCGAGCACGCCGCCGCCGGTGCTGGTGTCGACCTTGAGCAGCAGCTCCGGGATCGTGCCGGCGCGCGGGCTCTCGGCCTCCTTCTTGGCCGTGACCTTGGAACCGTCGCGGGTGGACTGCCAGCTCGGGCCGCCGAAGTGGTGGACGCGGCCGCCGGTGCCGATCAGCTGCGCCTCGGGAGTGGAGCCGCCCTCGTACTTGAGGTTGGCGCTGCAGGTGTACGTCTGGGTGCCGCTCGCGACGATGTAAGCGCCGATCGGCTTGGCGCCCTTGGGCGGCTTGATGGCCGCGGGGATGCCCGGGATGGAGACCGCGCGGGCGTCGGCACCCACGGCGGCCGGCGCGACGGGCGCCTGCTCCGCGGCGGAGGCGTTGAAGGTCACCGCGCCGATGGTGGCCACGACAGCCACCATGCCGGCCCCAGCGGCGGCGCGGACCCGGGAACGCTTCGTGTCAAGCATGAGATCTCCTCATTTGGGGGCGCTGAGCGTCGCCCCTTCGCCCGCCAACACGGATCCCCGGCCCCGGCAGATCACGACGAGCATCAATGAGGTCCGTTTGTCCCACGCGGAGTGGTACGAACGGGTGATCTTGTATTTACGCTGGTCAAAACAGGCCATAAGTAACTCGCAAGTAACCTACCACTTCGACCGTGATCCAGACGACGGCGCGATCAGGCGAAGGCTGCGACGATCACCGCATGACTAGTCGCCTCGAGGAACTGGCCACCGACAACCTGCTGCGCGTGTTCGGGGAGCGTGACCCGCGGGCGCGGGCCGCGGCCGTCGCCGAGACCTACGCCGAGGACGTCGTCTTCACCGACGCCGAGGAGGAACTGACCGGCCGCGACGCGCTCGCCGCCAAGGCGCAGAAACTGCTCGACCAGGCCCCGGGCTTCGTCTTCCAGCCCGTCGGGCCGGTGCGGACGGTGGGCAACCTGGCGATGCTGTCGTGGCAGCTCGGCCCGGCAGGCGCACCCCCGGTCGTCACGGGGATCGACATCTCGATCGTCGAGAACGACCGGATCGTCAAGCTCTACACCGTCGTGAACGAGGCCCCGGCCGCGTGATCGCGGGCCGGGGCCTGGTCGTCGTTCTCGCGAGATCAGGACTTGAACGCGTCCTTGATGTTCTCGCCGGCCTGCTTGAGCTTCGACTTGCCCTGGTCGGCCCGGCCCTCGGCCTCGAGCTGCTCGTCGTCCGTGGCCCGGCCGACGCCCTCCTTGACCTTGCCGCCGACCTCTTCGGCCTTGTTGTCGACCTTGTCGTCGAATGCCATGACAGCCTCCACATCGTCGTGCGAACGATGATGTGATACCCGTACTTGCCGAACGGCAATCATTGATCGCCGTGTGACAAGTCATACCGCCGGGTGCGACTTCTCCCCGGCGGCTTCCGGCGCTGCGGGGGCCACCGGGTGGCGCAGGCCGGGGTGGCCGGGCGGCAGGGTGCGGCGGATGACCCACCAGCTCACGGCCAGGCACGCGGCGACCAGCGGCCAGGTCAGAGCCACGCGCATCACGCCCAGCGCGAAGACCTGCCCGGCGGCGTAGAGGGGCAGGAAGACCGCCACCCGTACGACGTACTGCAGCACCCACACCCAGCTGGCCAGCCCGTACGAGCGCAGCAAGGCCGGGTCACGCCGCCACCGGGTCTTCTGCCCGAGCACGCCGCCGACCACGAGGCCGAGCAGCGGCCACCGCACGACGATGCTGACCGCCCAGGCCAGGGCGCTGGCCGCGTTGCTGAACAGCTGGATCAGGAAGAAGTCCTCGGCGCGGCCGGTGTAGAGCGCGATCAGCGCGGCCACGCACACGCCGAGCAGGCCGATCACGACCGCGCGGGGCTTGTCGCCCTGGCGCAGCCGCCACAGGGACAGGCCGAGCGCCAGGACCACGGCCACGACCGCGCCGGCCCCGATGGACTGGCCGAAGACCAGCCAGCCCGTGACGAATCCGATCGTGGGCAGGGTCGCGTCGATCGCGGCTCGCCGCCCGTTGAGCAGCTGCGCGAGTGACTCCGGCTGCGTCATCCCCCACCCCGTTCCCCCAAGGTTAGGAAAGCCTAACCGCAGCCGGAGCCGGGTCTCACTCCAGGTGGAAGGTGGCGTCGGCGCGGCTCGTGGCGTCGGCGGCCGTCTCGAGTCGTAGCAGGTAGTTGACGTGCCGCAGGTAGCGGCCGGGGAAGTTCACCGACTCGAACGACACGCCGGCCGCGTCGGCCAGCCCGGCCCGGCGTACGAAGCTGGCGTCGGACCTGAACAGCGCGGAGCCGTCGGACCGGTCGACCCAGGCCTCGTTGTTGCGGTGGCGCAAGTAGTAGCCGGGGTAGTTGGTCGATTCGAGCGACACCGAGCCGTTGCCGGCCAGGCCGGGCACGATCCGGAACTGTGAGTCGGCCAGTACCGTCACGTCCGGGTCGAGGCGGGCGCGGAACTCCCAGTGCCGGATGTACCGATCGGGGGCGTTGTGCGACCTCAGCCGTACGGGATGAAGGCCGTCAGGAATCGGGATGCCGAAGGTGGGCGCTCCGTCGATCCAGTAGAACTTCTGCACCCGCGTACGCCGGTTCGGGTCGTTGAGCGGGTCGCCCGCGATGTCCCGATAGCTGCGGTCGTGGTAGACGATCAGGTCGCTCTGCCCGTCCTCGGCCACGGTGAACGAGTTGTGCCCCGGCCCGTACTGGCCGGTGGCCGCGCTGGTCGCGAAGACCGGGCCGGCCGCCTTGGTCCACGACGACGCGCTGAGCAGGTTGGCCGAGGCCGAGGCGGTGAGCATGCCGAGGCAGTAATTGGCGTCGGTGGCGCTGGCCGAGTACGTCATGAAGACGCGTCCGTTGCGCACGATCACGGCCGGGCCCTCGTTGACCGCGTAGCCCCGGGTCTCCCAGGCAAGGGTGGGCACGGACAGGCGTACGGGGGTGCCGGTGATGGTCCAGGGGTTGCTCAGGCGGGCCAGGTAGAGGTTCGAGTTGGTCGCGATGCCCGGCTCCTGCTGCGCCCAGGCCAGATAGCGGACGCCGTTGTGCACGAACGTGGTCTCGTCGAGCGAGAACGTGTCCCACGGCGTGACGATCCGGCCGCGCTCGGTCCACGCGCCGGTGAGCGGATTGGCCGCCGAGCTCTCCAGGACGTACATGCGGATGCGGAACCGGTCGTCGGCGCGCCCGGCCGTGAAGTAGACGTACCACTTGCCGTCGATGAAGTGGATCTCCGGGGCCCAGATGTTCGCGCTCATCTCGCCGCTGGTGTGCTTGCGCCAGATCACGGTCTCGGCGGCGCTGCTCAGGCCCTGGATCGTGGTAGCGCGCCGCAGCACGATGCGGTCGTACTCCGGAACCGTGGCTGTCAAGTAGTAGTAGCCGTCGGTGTGCTTCCAGATGTGGGCGTCGGCCCGCTGGCTGGCGATCGGGTTGGTGTAGCCCACCGGCGGCGCGGCGACCGCCGGTGCGGCCGGGACCAGCAGGACTACCGCCAGGACCGCGATGATCAGCTTCCTCATGCCGGCACCACCTGCCACTGCTGGCAGGTGTTGGAAAGCCACGACCACTGCCGTACGTCGGCGCCGTCGCCGGTGCCGCAGGCGGCCACGTCGGCGACCTTGCCGGTGGCCGCGTTGACCAGCCGCACCCAGCCCCCGGTGGCCGTGTAGACCAGCCGGAACCGCTGACAAGTGTTGTTGAGCCAGGTCCACTGCCGGATGTCGGCGCCGTCGGCGGACGAGCAGTCGGCCACGTCCAGCGCCTTGCCGGTGGCCACGTTGACCAGGCGATTCGTGTCGTCGCCCTGATCCTCTATCCGCCAGTGCTGGGCGGCCGCGCCGTTACAGGCCCATTGCCGCACGTTCGTGCCGTCCGCGGCGTTGCCGTCGGCCACGTCCAGGCACTTCCCGCTGTTCCGGTTGACGACCCGGTACGAGGCCGGCGTGCTCGCCGTCTCCCCCGCCGGACCCGGTGCGGTGGTGCCCAGACGCATCGGCGTACCGAAATTCGGGGTGTTGTCGCTGTTCCACGTGAACTTCTGCGCGCGCGTCGTGCGGTTGTTGTCGCAGCCCTCACCCACACCGTCGTTCGCGTGATAGACGATCCAGCTCTCGGTGCCGTCGGGCGAACTGAAGATGCCGTGGTGGCCGGGGCCGTACACGCTGTTGGCGTCGCTGCGCTGGAAGACCGGGTTACCGCCCTTGGTCCACGACGACGCGCTCAGCGGGTTCGAGCCGGTCAGCGTGAGCAGGCCCAGCTTGTAGTCGGGGCCCCAGCAGGCGCTGGCCGAATACACGATCATCGTGCGGCCGTTGCGGTAGAGCGCGGCCGGTCCCTCGTTGACGTCGCCGCCCTGACGTTCCCAGCCCAGGGTCGGCGTCGAGATCGTCGTGAAGGAGCCGCTGACCGTGTACGGGTTGCTCAACGGGGCGATGACCAGGTTCTGCGTCGCGGTGGTGAACGCGCTGGCGATCACGTAGAGCGCGCTGCCGACCTTGAGGATGCTGCCGTCGATCAGCCAGCCGGTCGCGCCGCCGCCCTGGATGCGGTTCTTGTACGTGTACGGCCCCAAGGGGTCGCTGCCGGCGCTTTCCAGCACGTGCAGGCGCTGACTGTCGTAGTTGGAGCCGCCCGCGCCGGCCGTGTAGTAGAGATACCAGCGGCCGTTGAGGAAGTGCATCTCCGGCGCCCAGATGTTGCAGCAGCGGTCGGCCACGGTCTCGCGATAGACCTGGATGCTGGGCGCGGTGGCCAGCCCGGCCAGGGTCGGCGATTTGCGCATGGTCAGTTCGGAGGTCCACGACGTCGAGATCATGTAGTAGTTGCCGTCGTGGAACTGGATCCACGGGTCGGCGCCCTTGACCGGCTTGACGGGGTTCGCATACGTACGGCCGGGGGCGGCGCTCGCGGGCAAGGCCGGCACGAACACGACGGCGACCGCGAGCAAGAGGGCGAGAAGTCTTCGAAACACGGAGCTCATCGGCGGGTCACTCCATCCGGGGGTATGACCGTGACCATGTCGGCGCACTCCCGTTGTATCGAAGTTTGCCAACATGTTTCGCCGTAGTGTTAACGATAACAACGCTGCCGTCAACTCCCGCCGTACGCGGTCAGGCGCCGCCATCTCACAGCCGGCGAGAAGAGCACTACGCACACCGCACGCGCCGAAGGCGGCTGAGTGGCGCCTGCCGCCGTCGAGACGACAGGCCCGGCCAGAGCGGCCACGGCCTCCCCTGCACTCCACCGCCCAGATGCCAGGCCCGGCCAGGACGGCCTACCCCCACTCCACCGCCCGGATGGCAGGCCCGGCCAGGACGGCCCACCGCCCCCACTCCACCGCCCAGACGCCAGGCCCGGCCAGGACGGCCCACCGCCCCCACTCCACCGCCCAGACGCCAGGCCCGGCCAGGACGGCCCACCGCCCTCCCCCGCACTCCACCGCCGAAATGCCAGGCCCGGCCAGGACGGCCTACCCCCTCCCTCGCACTCCACCGCCGAGATGCCGGGTCGGCCGTGGCCAGCGGGTGGTCGGCCAACGATTCGGGGTCGGGCTCGGCGCAGGCTGACGGGCGGCTTGTGCGGGATCCGGGCGGCGGGGACGACTTCGGAGATGCGCTGTGCACGCTGCGGGCCGGCAGTGTGGCGGCCTCCCTCCCTCCTGACATACGCGCGGGCCCGGGTGGTCACGCTGGTTCCGTTGGGCCTGCTCAATCCGGTGCCGCTGCACGCCGCGGGGGGAGGGCGGGCTGACCAGTAGCGGCACACCGGTTCGTACCCGGCGATCCGGTACGCGCCGAACGTGCGCGCCCTGAGACGGTGTCGCGGGAAGGCCCGCGCGCTGGGCTCCGCCGAGCGCAAGTGGCTGGCGATCGACGCGCCGGACTCGCCGGGGAGCGACGTCTGTCCTATGTGGCGCAGGAGTCGCCGGAGGCGGCGCGGCGCTGGACCGCGGGCGGGGTGGTCGATCCCGTCGTGCACCTCGTACGAGTTGCGCGGCCGCGAGCGAACGGCCTGCGCCCAGTGCTGCTGGAGTGGACCCGCCGGCCAGGACGGAGGGGCCGCCGCATGCCGCGGCGCGATTCTTCGCGTTCGCCGACAAAGGTCCGAATCGGGTGACGAATACGGGCGGCGCGCCCGAGCGACGGGATAGGGGCGTAGGCGGACGATGGATCCGGGTGGCGTAGACGGGCGGCGAGATCCGGGCGGCGTAGGCGAGCGACGGGATCCGAGCGGCGTAGACGAGCGACAGGAGCTGGGCGGCGGGATCCAGGCGGCTTCGCCGAGCGCGTATGCGCGGGCCGTGGTGAGGTTGCCCCGGGCGGTCGGGGGTTCTAGCATCGCGGCCATCAGACATTGACGGCCTTCGCTGCCTTCGCGCCACCGTCGAAGCGCTTCGATGGCCGTTCGGACGGAGGTAAGACATGCGCAGACGTAGTTTTGCGGCCGGGCTGGCCGCGACCGTAGCCGTGACCGGAGGGGCGGCCGTCCTCACCGCCCTGCCCGCGTCGGCCGCGGCCGGGTGCCGGGTGGCCTACGCGGTCAGCAGCTCGTGGCCGGGCGGGTTCGGCGCCAACGTGACGATCACCAATCTGGGCGATCCGCTCAGCTCGTGGACGCTCGTCTGGTCGTACGGGAACGGGCAGTCGGTCACCCAGGCCTGGAACACGAGCCTCACGCAGAGCGGCTCGACCGTCACGGCTCGCAACACCGGCTACAACGGCTCGCTGGCCACGAACGGGACCGTGTCGTTCGGGTTCAACGCCTCGGCGAGCGGCACCAACTCCGTGCCCACGGCCTTCACCCTGAACGGGACGGCCTGCACCGGGTCGGCGACACCCACCACGCCGCCGGTGACCACTCCCCCGCCCTCCGGTGGCGGCGTGCCGTCGGATGCCGTCTGGGTCAACTCGGGGCAGTGGGCGACGTGGCAGAACAGCGGCTACACGCTCTACAACAACATCTGGGGCGGGGGCGCGGGCTCGCAGACGATCTGGGCCCGCAGCGGCACGAACTGGGGTGTGGTGGCCGACCACCCGCGCACCAGCGGCGTGAAGTCGTACCCGAACACCGGCCGGACGCTCAACCGCAGGCTGAGCTCGCTGTCCCGCGTGACCAGCTCGTTCAACGTCTCCGTGCCCGCGGACGGGGACTATGCGACCACGTACGACATCTGGGCCGACAATCACGCGTACGAGGTCATGATCTGGACCAATCAGCACGGCGCGGTGGGTCCGATCGCCGAGCAGTACGACGCGAACGGGGCCGTGCCGAACGTGCGGAACCTGACCGTGGGCGGCCACACGTGGAACGTCTACCGCGGCTCGAACGGCGCCAACGCGGTGTTCTCGTTCATCCGCACCAACACCGGCTCGGGCACGATCGACCTGCTGGCCGTCATGAACTGGCTGCGCAGCAACAACTGGTGGGGCGACGTGACAGTGGGTGAGCTGCAGTTCGGCTTCGAGATCACGGGCACCGCGGGCCGGTCGAACTTCACGACGAACAGCTTCGCGCTCAGCTACAGCTGAACCCCGTGCAGGTGGACGCGGATGCTGGTGCCGTCGCGCCGGCTGTGCATGCGTACGAGGTCGCACAGGTGGTTGACGAGCCCCAGCCCGCGCCCACCGCGGATGTGCACGGCCGGTGGCACCCGACCGGCCGGCGGATCGGCGAAGGCGCCACGGTCGTCGATCCGCACGATCAGGTATTCGCCCACCGACCGGAGGGAGACGATCCCCGCTCCGGCCGCGGGCACGATCGAATTCTCGGGCCAGTTCGTTGACCTAAGCTCGGGTGATGCGCCTGGCCCACGTCACCGACCTGCATTTCGGGGCCGAGGCGCCTGAGGTGGTGGCGGGGCTGCGCCAGGACCTGGCCGCCCGCGAGGTGGACCGGGTGCTGGTCGGGGGCGATCTGACCATGCGGGCCCGCGACGAGCAGTTCAGCGCCGCCCGCGACCTGCTCGACACGATCGGCACGCCATGGACGAGCGTGCCGGGCAATCACGACCTGCCGCTCGATCGGCCCTCCCGCGCGTACGGGGGCCTGGACTCTTATCGCCGCCTGATCGACGAGCGGGCCGAGCCCGTGGTGCGCGACGGCGGGTTGCTGCTGCTCGGGCTGAGCTCGCCCCGGCCGTACCTGTGGAAAGGGGGACGGCTCGACGCGGGCCAGGTGCGCCGGATCGGGACCGACCTGGCTCCCGAGGCCCGGCTCAAGGTGCTGATGCTGCACCACCCGGTGTTCCGGTCGCCGCAGCGGCCGCACGAGGCGCTGGTGCACGGGGCCGGGGCGGCCCTGCGCGCGGCGGCCACGGTACGCACCGATCTGATCCTGTGCGGGCACGACCATGTGGCGGCGCAGGCGGCCCTGCCCGGCGGCATGATCGGCGTGCTCAGCGGGACGGCCTGCTCGTGGCGCGTGCGGGCCGGTGAGAGCCAGTCGTACACGGTGGTCGATTTGGCCGGCGACCGGCTGACGCTCACCGTCCGGGAGTGGCACGACGGCGCGTTCCGCGAGCGCTCCGCCGTCGAGTGGCGGCGCTCAGCCCACGGCTGGCAGGCCTGACGCCACCCGGACCAGGGCGTCGAGGTCGCTGCGGGTGAGGGCAGCGCCCCGCTCGGGCGGCAGCAGATTCCGAGGCACCCGTACGCGTAACGCCCCCGGCAACGAGGTGAAGCGCAACGGCGGCGTCAGCAGCAGCGCCTCCCCGTCCAGCCCGACCGGCACGGCGCCGCCGGAACGCACCTCGAACGCGGCCGCCGTCCACTCCCCCACCGGCCGGGGCCCCTGCGCGGTGATGATTCCGAGCCGGCCCGTGTCGAGCCGGGGCCGCCCGCCGGCCCGGCCCACACGCGACAGGTCGTACGGGTTGTTGGACACCAGTACCAGCGACAACCCGCTGAAGGCGCGCCCGTCGGGGCTGTCGAACGACAGGTCGGGCGGCGTGGCGGCCGGGCCCAGCAGCTCGGGCAGCAGCCGCCCCCAGGTCTGCAGCTTGGCCCGGCGGTAGCCCTTGGACCGCACGACCTCGGCGTACACCCCGAGCGAGGCGTTGTTGACGAACACGTGGTCGTTGACCAGACCCAGGTCGACCGCGCGCTCGACACCGTCGGTGAAGGCGTCCAGCGCACCCACCACGTCCGCGCGGTTCAGGCCCAGGTCGAGCGCGAAATGGTTGCGGGTGCCCGCGGGCACGCAGACGAACGCCACCCCGTGCCGCATCGCCGTCGCCGCGACCAGCGCCTGCGAGCCGTCCCCACCGGCCATGCCGAGCACGTCGGCGCCGTCGCGCACGGCCTGCTCGGCCAGCGCGGTCAAGTCGTCGCCGGGCCGCAGCGTCACCACTTCGAGGCCACGCTCGGCGGCCGCCGCGGCCAGGCCCGTCCGCTCGGCCACGCCGTCACCGGACCTGGGGTTGATCAGCAGGACGCCGTGCTCGGCCCGCCGCGGCGCGTGCCCGGCGGCGACCAGGGCCCGCTGCTCGCCCAGCGCGTACCTGCCGGCCACGGCGAACACCACGAGCATCGCGGCCTGGGTGACGAACAGCGACAGGCCCAGCAGCACGACGAGCAGCATGCCGGTCGCGGCGACCAGCAGGGCCAGCCCGCGCAGCAGCCCGCGCCGGGTCAGCGCGTACCAGACGGCGCCGGTGACGAGCGCGACGGCCAGCACGAACGTCACGAACGTGCCGAAGTGGCGGACGGCCTGGTCGAGCCCGGCGGCCACCGCGAGCAGCGGCGCGGCCAGCGCCACGACCGCGGCGGTGCGCCGGCTCGTGCTCACCGCCGGGGCGGCTGCGGCGCCCCCGACGGCGGCGGCGCGCCCGGGGTGCCCGGCGGGGGTTCGGCGCCCTTGCCGCTGCTGACGTTGATGACCACGACACCACCCTTGACGGTGCGGCCGCTGGGTTCGGTGCCCGCCGCGGTGCCCTTCGGACACTCCGACTCGACCTCGGTCGAACTGGTCACCGGGTAGAAGCCCGCGTTCTCGAGCCGGTTACGGGCGCTGCGCAGCGAGTCGCACTCGACGTCGGGGATGCGCCGCTGGTCGCCGTAGACCAGCTTGCGGTTCTCGGGCCGCTTGAACTGCACGTAGGGCCGGCTCTCCATGTAGTCGGCCAGGGTGCGGTAGACCGCCGGGTTGACCTGGTCGTGGCGCAGCCTGTCCTTGTGGGCCTGATAGTCGGGGTTGACCAGGTAGCCCGCCACCACCAGCGACGTCGTGCCGGCGATCAGCGAGGCCGTGCGGTCGCGGTCGGTCGTACCGGTCTTGCCGAACACCGGGCGGTCGACCACGCCTCGCACCTGCCGGGCCGTGGCGCCGCCGCAGCTGCCCGTACGGGCCCGGTCGCCCACCGGGCAGCGCGCGGCGTCGACGGCCGCCCGGGCCACGTCGACGCTGGTGGCCTGGTTGCAGTTCGGCTTGCCGATGTCGAGTTTCTCGTTGTCGCGCGTGGTGATCTGCTCGATGGGGGTGGGCTCGCAATACATGCCGTCGGCGGCCAGCGTGGCGTACGCGTTGGCCATGTCGAGCGGGGTGGTGGCCGAGACGCCCAGGGTGAACGCTCCCCACTGCTGGGAGTAGCCGGGCGAGGCGTACCGGGCGTCGGTCGGGTCGCGGAACTTGACGCCGAACCGCTTGGCCACGTCGACCACCTTGTCCGCGCCGACCCGCTCCTCGAGCGGCACGAAATACGTGTTGATCGAGCGGCCGAACCCGGTCCACATGTTGTAGACGCCCTCGCCGCCCCCGCCCGAGTTCTGCGGGCACCAGAAGTGGGTGCCCGGGCAGGCCGAGTCGCTGCTGCGCTCGACGACGTACTTCGACCGGAAGAACTTCTCCGCCTTGATCGTGTAGTGCAGCGGATAGCCCTTCTCCAGCGCCGCGATCAGCGTGAAGATCTTCATGACCGAGCCGGCCTGGTAACCGGTGATGTCGCCGCCGCCGCTGAGCAGCGGGTTCACCGTGTTGGGGTAGGTCGCCTTGACCTTCTGGCGTTTCTTGGCCGGGTCGGAGGACAGCGGGTTCTTCGAGTTGTCGAGGGTGTACTTACGGTTCGTGGACAAGAGCTTGACCTTGCCCGTACGGGGTTCGACCGCCGCCAGGAGCAGGGCGTTCTTGTCCTTCTCCTTGATCAGGTCGGCGATCCGGCCGCGGGCCTGGCTGGTCGCCTTGAGGTCGATCGTGGTGGTGATCCGGTAACCACCGCTCTTGAGCCGCCGCTCCCGGTCGAACTCGGTGGCGCCGAACTCGGGGCGGCCCATCCACCAGCGGTAGAAGAAGTCGCAGAAGAAGCCCCAGTTGTTGTTGGCCACCGAGACGCACCCGTTGCCGACGGTCTGCACCTTGCGCGGGATGGCTTCCTTCTTGGCCGCCTCGCCCTGGGCCGCGGTGATCGCGCCCGCCTCCACCATGCCCGGGATGACGTAGTTGTTGCGGCGTTGCCGGATCTCCTCGTACCCGTTCTTGGTCGTCGGGTCGTAGAAGGACGGTGCCCGGACGATCGCGGCCAGCAGGGCGGCCTGCCCGATCGTGAGCTCCTTGGGTTTCTTGTTGAAGTAGACCTTGCTGGCGGCGAAGATCCCGTACGTCGCCTTGCCGAACGGCGCCATGTTCAGGTAACGCTCGAGAATCTCGTCCTTGCTGTACTTCTTCTCGACCTGCATGGCGTACTTGATCTCGGTGACCTTGCGCTTGTTCGTGTCCTCGGTCGCCTTGACCACCTCGGTCGGGCTGGTCGCCGAATAGGCCAGCGACATGCGCACCCACTGCATGGTGATCGTCGAGGCGCCCTGCTTGGAGTCCGACTTGCCGCTGTTGTTGACCACCGCACGGGCGACGCCCTTGAGGTCGACACCGTTGTGGTTGTAGAAATCCCGGTCCTCGGCGGCGATCATCGCGCCGACCATGTGCTTCGAGATGTCCTTGAGCTTCACGTCGCTGCGGAACTCGTCGTAGAACTGCGCGATCTGCGTCTTGTTGTCCGACGCGTAGACCCGGGTGATCTGCGGGGACGCGAAATCCTTGAGCTCGCCGGGCAGGCCGGCGAACGCGTCGCCGCCCGCCTTGGCCGTCAGCCCCGACATGGCCGCCACCGGGAACGCCGCCGCGGCCACCACGACCCCCGCCACCAGCCCGCACGTGAGCAACGCGAACACGTTGAAGAAGATGTTGTGATCACGCCTGCGGATCCAGGAACTCACCGAACCACCCACCCGTGCCTCGCCTGCTTCACCGGAAACGAGCCCCGTCTATTTCACCCCACGCTGTCAAGCCCAGGTGCTTTCACCAGGCCGGGCGCCCGCTCGCGGCCGCTCAGCCGTCACATTGAACCGCACCGGCCGGGTCAGCCGACACCCCGCCCTTTCGCCCGCTCACGACCGGGCCGCGGCGAGGAACAGCAGAAGTGAGCTGAGCAGCACGATCAGCGCGGTGGCGAAGTGGACGCCGAAAGCGGTGGCCCTGGAGCCGCCGTGGCGCAGCACGATCAGCATGTCACCCAAAGGAGCCACTGCCGCCGCGAGCATGAACCAGGCCCCACCCGGCAGGCCCGCCCCGACGAGCACGGCCAGGCCGACCAGGCCGAACGTGACGTCACGGTCGCCCTTGACCGTCAGATAGGCCCCGGCCGGGGACGGGACGCCGTAGCCCGCCGCGGCCTGCTGCGGGCTGAGCAGGAACCGGAAGCCGATGAAGAGGATGAAAAGGTTGAGCAGAACTGCGAGCCCGTAGGCGGCGACCGTGAGCATGACACATCCAATCTAGCGCTGCTAGGAATGTGTTCAATGCTAGCGCCTCCTCGCGCCGATATCTAGCGGCGCTAGCGATCGTTGTTCTCTCCGCGGAACGTCCGCCGGTAGGCGTCCGGGGGCACCCCGAGCGCGCGATGGAAGTGGCGGCGGAGGGTGGTCGCGGTGCCGAGGCCGGCGGCTGCGGCGATCGTGTCGACGCCGTCGTCGGTCGTTTCGAGCAGTTCCTGCGCACGGCGGATGCGCTGGGCCAGGAGCCACTGCAGCGGGGTGGTACCGGTCGCGGCGTGAAAGAGCCGGGTCAGCTGGCGGCTGCTCAGATGGGCCCGGCGGGCGAGGTCGTTCACGGTGAGCGGCTGGTCGAGGCGCCGCATCACCCACGGCAGCAGGGCGGCCAGGGGGTGGTCGTCGGCCGGGGGCACCGGGGTGGTGACGAACTGGGCCTGACCGCCGGCCCGATGGGGTGGCACGACCAGGCGGCGGGCGGCGAGGTTGGCGACAGCCGAGCCGTGGTCGCGGCGGATCAGGTGCAGACAGAGGTCCATCGCGGCCGACTTACCGGCCGACGTGAGCACCTGGCCGTTGTCGACATAGAGCACGTCGGGGTCGACCGTGATCCGGGGGTAGCGGGCCGCCAGCAGGCCGGTGTGGGCCCAGTGGGTGGTCGCGCGCAGGCCGTCCAGCAGGCCGGCGGCGGCGAGCACGAACACCCCGGTGCACAGCGAGACGATCCGCGCGCCCGCAGCGTGAGCCGCCCGCACCGCGCCGACCACATCGACCGGTGGGGGTCCGTCGACGTCGGCCAGGGCGGGCACGATCACCGTGCCGGCCCGGGTCAGCCGGTCCAGATCACCGTCCGGCTCGACCAGAAACCTTCCCACCCGTACGGGGCGGGAACCGCACACGGTGACGTCGTACCAGGGGCCGGGCACGCCGTCCGGGGCCGAGCCGAAGACCTCGTACGCCAGACCGAGCTCGAAGTGCAGCATCCCGTCGGTGGCGGCGAAAGCGACGGAATGCGGGGCAGCGGCCATGTCGGAAATTGTACGGGTGTTGTCGTTCCGGACGCTGTCAGTGGTCCGCCGGAGCGACCACGATCATGGACATGGCTGACATCGCGGTTTACGGCGCCTACGGGCACACCGGGCAGTTCGTGGTCACCGAGCTCCGGGAGCGCGGACACGTCCCGATCCCGCTCGGCCGGGACGAACGGAAGCTGCGAGCCCTGGGTCCCGAGGCACGGGCGGCGACGCTCGACGACCTCGACCGGGCGCTCGACGGGGCGGACGCGGTGATCAACACGGCCGGGCCGTTCGCGGTCACCGCCGGCCCGGTGATCGAGGCGGCCCTGCGGGCCCGGATCCCGTACGTGGACGTGGCGGCCGAGATCGAGGCCTGCACCGACACGTTCACGCGCTACGCCGGCGCGAGCACCGTGGTGGTGCCGGCCATGGCTTTCTTCGGCGGTCTGGGCGATCTGCTGGTCACCGCCGTGATGGACGAATGGACAGCCGCCGACGAGGTCCACATCGCGTACGGGTTGAGCAGTTGGCACCCGACCGCCGGCACGCTCGCCGCGGGCGCGGTCTCGGCGCAGCGGCGCGCGGGCCGGCGGGTTCGCTTCACCGGTGGCCGGCTGCGGTATCACGACGACGTGCAACCCACCCTGCAGTGGCCGTTCCCGGCCCCGCTGGGCCCCCGGACCGTGCTGGCCGAGTTCACCATGGCCGATGTCGTCACTGTCCCCAGCCACCTGGCCGTGCCGGAGGTCCGCACCTACATGACCTCCCGCGCGGCGAGCGACCTCGCCGCGGGCGGCGAGCGGGGCGGCGCCCCCGAGACGTTCGTCGTCGACGTGATCGTCCGCCGGGACGGCTCGGAACGCCGCATCACCGCCACCGGGCAGGACATCTACGCCGTCAGCGCACCGCTCGCGGTGGAGGCCGTCGACCGCGTTCTCACCGGCCGGGTCCGCGGCACCGGTGTGCTCTCGGCCGGCGCGGCGTTCGACGCTCCCGGCTTCCTCGAAGCGTTGTCAGGGCACCTGACGCTATGACTGCGCGGGGAACGTGGTGATGTCGTCCAGGCCCGCGATCGTCAGCACCGGCGCCAGCAGCTGATTGGAGAGCAGGCGCAGGTGATCGACGTGGGGGAAGAGGGCGGCCAGACCCGCGCTGTCGATGTACTCGACCGCGGTCAGGTCCACAGTGAACGGACCGTCGGCGTCGCGCCGGGTGTCGCTCAGGGCGGCCGCGAACGTGGCCGAGTTGCTCATGTCGATCTCACCGACGGCCGTGAGCACGACGGCGCCGTCCGGATCGCGGCCGGGGGTCAGGGTCAGCGGTGTGCTCATCGGGGAATCCTCGTTTGCAGGCCGACGATGGTGCCGGCGGCGCCGGTCGTCACGGTCACTTCGGTCATCATCGCCCGCATCAGCGTGAATCCCCGGCCTCGGTGCGGGTTGGCGTCGGGTTGCGGAGTCTTCCACAGGCCGCTGTCGGTGACGGTCAGGTGCAGGTCCTGGGCCGTGGCCGCGGCGCGCAGGCGGATCAGGCCGCCGGGCAGCTGGCGGTGCCCGTGCTCGATCGCGTTGGCGCACGCCTCGCCCACCGCGACCAGCACGTTCTGCGCGGTGGTGGGGTCGACGCCGCAGCGCGCCAGCCAGCCCCGCAGCATCGACCGTACGGGGGCCAGCCGGGTCGCCTCGGCCGGGAACTCGACCTCGAGCGGGCCGGGGTGGCGGTAGAGCAGCAGCGCCACGTCGTCGTCGTAGCCGGTCTCGGGGGCCATGCTGTCCATCACGACGGAGGCCAGGTCCTCCAGCGAGGCCGACCGGGCGTGCTGCACGGTGGCGACGGCCTTCTGGATGCCGGCGGTCAGCGGCTGCCGGCGGCGTTCGACCAGACCGTCGGTGTAGAGCAGCAGCGTGGCCCGGGCCGGCACCACGTAGCGGGCCTCGGGGCGGGCGGCCGCCGAGCGTACCCCCAGCGGTCGTGACCGGCCCTGATCGAGCAGGTCCGTCTCACCGCCGGAGCGGGTGACGACTGCCGGTGGGTGGCCCGCGCTGGCGTAGGTGAGTTCGCCCGACGCCGGGTCGAGCACCCCGCAGAAGACCGTCGCGCACATGGCGCCGGGCAGCTGGACCGCGAACCGGTCGAGCGCGGTCAGCGTCTGCGCGGGGTCGGTGTTCTGCAGCAGCAGGGCCCGGCAGGCGCTGCGCAGCTGGCCCATGACCGTGGCCGCCCGCAACCCGTGCCCGACGCAGTCGCCGACGACGATGCCGATGCGCCCGTCGGGCAGGGTGACGGTGTCGTACCAGTCGCCGCCGACCTTGAGGGGCCGGGTGGCGGGCGAGTAGCGGACGGCGAAGCCGGCCGGCAGCTGCGCCGGGCCGAGGATGGCCCGCTGCAGGGCCAGGGCGGTCTCGCGCTGCTGGTCGATCTGGTGGATGCGGTGCAGACCCTGACCCAGGTGACCGGCCAGCAACGACAGCAGTGTCTGGTCCTGCTCGGTGAACGGCCGCTTCTCGGCCAGTTCGAGCCAGAGCACCATCGCGCCGTCGGGGTGCTCGAGCGCGATCCCGACCCCACCGGCCGGCTCGGCGACCGGGGTGAGCAGCGGCTCGTCACGCAGCGAGGTCAGCGACCGGCGGCGGTTCTCGCTCAGCCCCTCCCAGCGGGCCGGGCCGTTGGTGGTGAGGACCGTGGGGTCGGCGCCGCCGTTGAAGACCGTCGCGAACACCCGCTTGGCCTGCCACAGCTCCTGCAGCGCGGGCAGCACACCGGTGAGCGCGGCCGACACGCTCTCGGCCTGGGACAACCGCACGCTCAGGGCGGCCACGGCGCTTTCCCGCTGCACGGCGTAGTGCTCGGCGGTGACGTCGCGGAACGTGCCCACGATGACCCGGCGGCCGGTGTCCGGGTCGGCGACCTGGTTGAACGACGCCGCCACCCACAGCCGGTGCCCGTCGCGGTGCTTGACCGGGATCGTGTACGTGCCGTGGGTCTGCTCGATGAGCTGCCCGAAGGCGTCGGTGACCTGCTGGAAGCCCTCGGGGTCGGACTCCTGGTCGGGCCACCACGGATGGACCGGCGCGTACGGGAGCCCTTCCGGGCCGTAGCCGATGACGTCGGTGAACGTCGAGTTGATCTCGATGACTGCGCCGTCCTCGTCGCAGACGAAGAACGCCTCCTGCAACGAGTCGATCAGCGCCGTGCGCCAGCGGGCGTGGTGGTTGCGCAGCCGGGACAGCTCCACGTTGGCGCGGACGCGGGCCAGCAGCTCGGCCGACGAGAACGGCTTGACCAGATAGTCGTCGGCGCCCGCCTCCAGGCCTTCGATCGACGCTTCCTGCCCGGCGCGCGCCGACAACAGCAGAACCGGAGTTCCCGCCGTACGGGAATCGGCGCGCAGGGCGGCGACCAGTTGGAGCCCGTCGAGCCGGGGCATCATCACGTCGCTGACGATCAGGTCGGGGTTGCGCACACGGGCCGCCTCGAGCGCGGCCTGCCCGTCGCCGACCGCCTGCACCCGGTGACCGGCCGAGCGCAGCAGCCGGGTCAGGTAGTCGCGCATGTCGGCGTTGTCGTCGGCCACCAGCACCGTGGCCGGCCGTCCCGGCGCCGGGTTCTCCGGGGTGCCGGGCGTCTCGGGGGCACCGGGCAACCAGCGCAGGGCCTCCTCGACGTACGGGTCGACGGCCGATGACACCGCGGCCTGGCGGCCCGCGGCGGTGACCGACTCCGGCGGCAGATGCTCGGCGCCGAACCGCAGCCGGATCGTGAACGTGGTGCCCCGGCCCGGGGTGCTGGCCGCCGTGATCGTGCCGCCGTGCAGCTCGACCAGCTCCTTGACGAGCGCGAGACCGATGCCGCTGCCCTCGTTGGAGCGCGACCGGGTGTTCTCGATGCGGTGGAAACGCTCGAACAGCTGCGGCAGCTCCTGCGCGGAGACGCCGACCCCGGTGTCGGTCACGGTGACCACGGCCGCGCCGGCCTCGGCCCGTACGGCCACCCGCACCCTGCCGGTGAAGGTGAACTTGAGGGCGTTGCTGAGCAGGTTGAGGACGACCTTCTCCCACATGCCGAGGTCGAGGAACACCGGCTCGGGCAGCGGCGGGCAGTCCACCTCGAACGTCAGCCCGGCCCGTTCGATCGCCGAGCGGAAGACGCTGGCCAGCTCGGCCGTGGTGGCCGCGAGATCGAGCGGGGCGAAGCTGGCCTGCATGCGACCGGCCTCGATGCGCGAGAAGTCGAGCAGCGTGTTGACCAGTTTGCCCAGCCGCAGCCCGTTGCGGTGGATGACGTCGAGGTCGGCCCGCACGCCGTCGCCGGCGAGGTCGGGCCGGCTGCGCAGGTCGTCGAGCGGGCCCATGATCAGGGTCAGCGGGGTGCGGAACTCGTGGCTGATGTTGGAGAAGAACACTGTCTTGGCGCTGTCCAGTTCGGCCAGTTCCTCGGCCCGGCGCTGCTGGGCCTGATAGCTGCGGGCACTGCCGATGCCCGCGGCGACGTGCCCGGCGACCAGCTCGACGAAGCCGCGGTAGCCGTCGTCGAGGGCGCGGAACCGGTTGAGGCCGGCCACCATGAACCCGTACGGGATGCCGCCCTGTTGCAGCAGCGGCACGAGCAGGGCCTGGGTGGGGGGTTCGTGCCAGTCGCCGGCCGGGAACTCGCCGTCCAGCTCGACCACTACCGGCTCGCCCGCCGCGACCGCCTCGGTGGGCCACCGCGCCGGGTCGGTGGCGGGGTGCCCGGCGTCGATGCCGGTGCTGGCGGCCAGCCGGGCCACGCCGTCGTCGAGCATGTAGGTGAGCGTGAACGGCAGGTCGTGGCGGTTGCGGGCGAGCTGGGTGCCGGCAAAGGCGAGCACCTGCTCCTCGGTGCGGATGACGGTGGGGTCGGAGCCGAGGTCGCGCAGCGTGGCCATGCGACGCTCACCGATGACCCGTACGGTGTCCTCGCTGACGACGCAGAGCATGCCCACGAGGGCGCCCTCGTCGTCGCGCAGCGGGCTGTAGGAGAAGGTGTGGTACGTCTCCTCGCGGTAACCGGAGCGTTCCAGGAACAGCAGCAGGCCCTGGTCCCACGTGGCGCGGCCGGTGTCGAGCACGCTGAGGATGCGCGGGCCGATGTCGTCCCAGATCTCGGCCCAGACCTCGCCGGCCGGGCGGCCCAGCGCCCACGGATATTTGCTGCCCAGCGTGTCGTCGCGGTAGGCCGCGTTGCAGAAGAACGTGAGCTCGGGGCCCCAGGCCATCCACATCGGGAACCGGGAGGACAGCAGGATGCTGACCGCGGTGCGCAGACTCTGCGGCCACTGAGCGGGCGGGCCGAGGGGCGTGCGCTCCCAATCCACCGCCGTCAGGTCGCGCCCGACGTCACCGCCTCCGGCGAACACCTCGGCGCCGGCGGCCGTCTCCTCCCCACCCATGGTGCGAGCTCTCCCGTTCCGTCCGACCGCTGACCAGGCCCGGCTCCCTGTCCCACCGCAGGATACTGAACACGCGGCGGTCCGACGTCCTCCGGGCGGGTGGCCCTATACCCGGATCTTGGCAAGCCATGCTTGTGTCCGGGCCACCGGGCCTGCCGTCCGGGGCCAGGACGATCAGGGCGACGCCGACGGCGATGACGGCGGTAGCGAGCAGAGTGCGGACGGTGAGCGGTTCGGCGAGGATCCACCAGCCCAGCAGGACAGCCACCACCGGGTTGACGAAGGCGTACGTCCCGGTGATGCGGGGCGGCGCGTGGTCGAGCAGCCAGGTGTAGGCGGTGTAGGCGATCAGGCTGCCGAAGACGACCAGATAGCCCACCGCGATCACCGACCGGCCGGTGACGTCGATGCGGGTCCACTCCCCCGTGACGCCGGACAGCACGACCAGGATCGCCCCCGCGCACAGCATCTCGACGGCGCTGGCCGCCAGGGCCGAGGCCGGTCGGGGCGCGTGCCCGGCGTAGACCGTGCCCAGGCCCCAGCACATCGCCCCGCCCAGGGCGACCGCGATCGCCACCGCGTCGCCGCCGCCCGACGGCCGGGCCAGCACCACCACACCGGCGAAACCCGCGGCCAGCCCCAGCGCGACCGGCCACCTGATCGGCTCGTGATCGGCCACCCGCCGGCCCAGGACGATCCACAGGGGAATGGTGGCCAGGAACAACGCCGTGATGCCGGAGGACAGCCACTGCTCGGCCCAGGCGGCGCCGCCCGTGCCCGCCGCGGGCAGCAGCAGGCCCTGGATCGCCCCGGCGCGCCACTGCGGCCGGGTCACCGGGGGCATCCGACGCCATCGGCAGTACGCGTAGAGCAGCGCGCCGGCGATCAGGAAGCGGATCGCGTTCATGGTCAGCGGGGGCAGTCCTTCGAGGCCCACTTTCTGCGCCAGATAGGTGGAGCCCCACACGACATAGACGATCAGCAGCGGCCCGAGAAACGTCACGATCTGGCCATACCCGCTCCGCGTTGGCAGTTCTGCCACTCCACCGGCATTTCGTGCCATGCTGGGGTCGTGACCGTCGAGGTGGCCGTCGTCGTGGCCGAGCCGGTGCCCGCGTTCGAGCTGGGCATCGCCAGCGAGGTGTTCGGCGTGCGCCGGGCCGACCCGGAGCTGCCCCGTTTCGGCTACGCGGTCTGCGCCGCCGAGCCGGGCCGGCCGTTGCGCACCTCGACCGGCTTCCACATGACACCGAGCGACGGCCTCGACCGGCTCGACCGGGCCGGCCTCATCATCGTCACCGGGTCGGCGCCACCGGTGCCGCCGCCCCCGGCCGAGCTGGTCGAAGGGCTGCGCCGGGCCGCCGCACGCGGGGCGTTCCTGGCCTCGCTCTGCACCGGCGTGTTCACCCTGGCCGCGGCCGGTCTGCTCGACGGCCGCACGGTGACCACCCACTGGGCGTACGCGGACGAGCTGGCCACCCGCTATCCGCAGCTCACCGTGGACGCGGACCGCATCTACACGGCCGACGACTCGATCGCCACCAGCGCCGGCGCCACCGCGGCGATCGACCTCTGCCTGCACCTGGTGCGCCGCGAGCACGGCGCCGACGTGGCCAACCGGGTCGCCCGCGAGATGGTGATGCCGGCCCACCGCAGCGGCGGCCAGGCCCAGTTCTCGCGGCAGCCGGTGACGCCGCGGCGCGACGGCGGGCTGGCCGAGCTGCTCGACTGGGCCGCCGACCACCTCGACCACGACCTGTCGGTACCGGCTCTGGCGACCCGGGCTGCGATGTCGGCCCGCTCGTTCGTCAGGCACTTCGCCGCGGCCACCGGCACCACCCCGGCCGCGTGGGTGCGGGCGGAACGGGTGCGCCAGGCCGAACGGCTGCTCGAACGCGACGGCGCGACGATCGCGACGGTGGCCCGGCGCTGCGGTTTCGGCAGCGCCGACACCCTGCGGCGGCAGTTCCGGCGGGTCCGCGGGGTGGGGCCGGAGACCTATCGGGCCGCGTTTCGCACCGGGGCGTAACGCAGGGTCAGCACGGCCGCGGCCAGCAGCAGAAGACCGAGGACGGCAGGCCAGCGGGCCAGCTCGATCAGCAGCTGGGCCGAGTAGGGCAGGTCCGGCTCGGTCACGCTGAACAGCTTCAGGCCCGTCTGCGCCAGCAACGGCAGCAGCAGTGCGGCGCCGACCACGGCGGTCTCGCGGATGACCGTACGGGAACGCGGGGTTCTCCGCCGGGACGAGCGCCACGCCGCCAGGGTGAGCCAGGCGCCGAGCGCGGCCCCGGCCAGGCCGCCCAGGACGGTGAGCGCGGTGACCCACCAGGCGTCCTGCTTGACCACATTGGTGAAGTCGCGGTAAACGAGCAGCCGGACATCGCCCTTGGTGGCCTCGAAGTCGTACATGTCGGGCGGCCCGTCGGCGGTGTGCCAGCCCGCGGCGTCGGCCCGGGCCCGGGCGGCGGCCACGTCGGCGGTCGCGGGCGGGGCCGGGCCGACCATGGGGGCGCGGGTCTCGCGAGCCATCATGAAACGCAACCAGGCTGCCTGGTCGACGCGGAACGGGTCCTCCTCGACGGCGAGCGCCTGCCCCGGATAGACGACCGCGGCCGCCGCGCGGGGATCGGGGTCGGCTTGCCGGGTCTCGGCGCCGGTATGGGCGAGCAGGGCGCCCGGCAGTCCGAACAGGACGGCACCCAGCAGGGCCAGGAAGTATTTCACGCGGACACCTCCACACCGGCGGGGCGGCCGGCCGCAGCGACGGCAATCAGCTTCATGCGGACACCTCCACGCGGGCAGGACGGCCGGCCACGGCGGCGGTGATGAGCGAGACGGCGAAGAGCAGGAAGCCGAGGAGGCCGCAGCCGAACCCGTACGTGAGGGAGAGCGACCAGAACGGCGCGACCGGTGGCCCGCCGGCGAACGGTTCGAGAGCCATGCCGGTCAGGCCGAGCAGGGCCTGCGGCAGCAGCAGGACGAGCGCCAGCACGGCGGGTTCGCGGGTCAGCGAGCGGACGGTGCCGCGGGCATCCTGGGTGCGGCGCGAGGCCCAGCCGGTGATCAGCCAGCCGGCCAGGCCGAAGACCAGCAGGCCGGGCAGGGCGGCGGCGGTGACCCAGCCGGGGGTGAGCCGGTCGAGTTCGGCGGTGGCGTAGAAGGAGCCGGCGGGGGTGTCGACGACGTCGGTCTGGGCCTGGACGCTCAGGGCCAGCCCGCCACGGGTGGCCGAGAACGCGCGGCCGCTGTCGTCGATCTCGCCGGTGGCGATCCACGTGGCCCCGGTGACCTCGGCCTCGCCGACCTGCCAGCCCTGGGCGACCAGGCGCCGCTGGGTCTCGGCGGTCCAGGCCGGGTAGTCGCCCTTGACGAAGGAGCCCTCGGGGGCGATCAAGATGGTGGAGAAGCCGAAGTCCTCGTCGTGGCCGAACAGGAGAACCTCCGCGTACGACCGGCCCAGGGGGTCGTGGAACAGCCCCTCGCCGGTGCGTTCGGAGCTCGGGTGGAGCCCCGGGAACAGCGACTCCTCGATCGCCTCGAGGCGGGCGCCGCCCGGGTAGGCGGACGCGAACTCCCACGCGATGCGGGACGCCACGGCCGCGCCCACGAAACCGGTGATCAGCGCGACCAGGGTGGCCACGACGACCACGCCGCGACCGGCCGGGCGGCCCAGGCGGGCCCGCAGGCCGTGCCGCAGCAGGTTGAGCGCCTCGCGGGCCGTCGGCCGGGCGCGGCCCGCCTCGGCGAAGGTGTCGAGCAGCTCGCCGCGGCGCCGGCCGGGCGGATAGGCCCGCACGAGCAGGCGGTAGCCCCGGCTCATGCCGTCGCCGGCCGGGTGGCGAGCTGGGTCGAGGCCGTCCGCACGTTGCGCTGCAGGCGGGCCGTCTCGGCCTCCAGCGCGGCCACCCCGCCCTCGGTCAGGCAGTAGTAACGGCGATCGCGGCCGCCGACCTTCTCGTCGTGGTCGACCGCGACGAGGCCCTCGGCGTGCAGCCGGTCGAGCGCGGCGTAGAGCGTGCCCGCCTGCAGGGTGACCTGACCCTCGGAGAGAGCGGCGACCTCCTGGATGATGCCGTAACCGTGCCGGGCCTGCTTGACCAGCGCGGTCAGGATCCAGAAGGTCGGCTCCCGCATCGCCTTCGCTTTCGCCATGCGAGGCAATATAAAGATGATCTGAGTATGCGTCAATCGACGCGGGTGGTTCCCATGGTCGCGTAGACGTCGGGCCGGCGGGCGCGCGTCCACAGGCCGAGCCCCACCGCGACGGCGATGACCACGAGGTGGATCCACGGCAGCGAATTGATCACCGTCGAGGTCGTGCCGGTGATGGCCTCGTAGTTCGAGAGGGCCAGCCCGGTGGCGCTGCCGACGCCGAGGGTGGCCAGCGCGGGGGCGACCGTGTACCGCCAGCCGTACTGCCGGCGGCGCAGGAAGAAGACGAACACGGCGAGCGACGTGACGGTGATCAGGGTGAGGATGCCGACGGCCCCGACACCGGTCAGCGACGTCGACAGGTTGGTCAGCGGGTCCAGCCCGGCCACGGCGAACCCGAGCATCACCAGCGTCATCACGCCGAAGCTGGTCAGGCCGGCCACGGTCGGCGACCTGAAGCGCGGGTGGGTGCGGGTCAGCGGGCCGGGCATGAAGCCGTCGCGGGCCAAGGCGTACAGGTAGCGCGAAGCCGCGTTGTGGAACGCCAGCACACCGGCGAAGGCGCTGGTCACGATCAGGACCTGGAGCAGATCGGTCCACAGCGGCCCGACGAAGTCGGTGCTCAGGGTGAACGCGTAGGTGCCGGGGTCGGCGGCCACCTGCTCGACGGTGCCGCCGGCGATCAAGGCCCACGACGTGAGCACGAAGAACAAGCCGACGCAGAGCACCGCACCGTAGGTGGCCCGGGGCACCGTACGGTCGGGGTCGCGGGCCTCCTCGGCGTAGATCGCGGTGCCCTCGAACCCCTGGAAGCACGAGAAGCCGTAGATGAGCGCGACGCCGAGCGAGCCGGTGGTGAGCACGCTCGACGGCGCGAACGCGTCGAGGGTGAAGGCGCCGGCACCCTGACGGATCAGGATGGCCACGTCGAGCACGAGGACGGCGGCACCCTCGGCGACGAGGGCGGCCCCGAGCACCCCGGCCGCCACGGTGATCCGGAAGTAGCCGAGCAGCCCGATGACCACCATGGCGATCAGGCAGCACAGCCACCACGGCACGTCGATGCCGAAGAATTGATCGAGGGTGAGGTTGGCGAAGAACCCGAGCGCGCCCAGGGTGGCGGTGCCGACGCAGAGGTAGGCGGTCAGGGCCACGTACGCGGCGGGCAGGCCGGCCAGGCGGCCGAGGCCCTTGGTGATGAAGGCGTAGAAGGCGCCGGCGTTGCGCACGTACGGGACCATGCGCGTGAACCCGACCGCGAACAGCAGCAGAATCAGCGCGACGATGACGAAGACGCCGGGGGTGCCGACGCCGACGCCGAGCGCGATCGACAGGGGGATGAGCGCGACGGCGCCGGCGGCCGGGGCCACCGCTGCCATCACCATGAAGACGAGGTGGCCGGCGCCGAGGGTGCCGCCGGCCAGACCCTCGTTCTGCGCGCCGGGAGTATGCGTGGTGGTCGCCATGCGGTCACCGTGGCAGACGGGTTGAGCTGGGCCGATGGGCCGGTCCGGTGAGTGGTCCGGAAATCAGGGCCAGGACGATCTGCCCGACGGCGAGCGCCGGCATCAGGGCACTGTGACTCGCATGGCTCCCGTTGTGCAGCAGGAGCATGAGGCAGCTCAGGGCGATCATCGTCGCGCGCTCCCCGGGTGCGGTGCGGCCACGCCAGCCGTCCCGGGAGCAGACCGCGCAGACGATCGAGACCGCCAGCATCGGGGCCGCCGCTGCGCCCGCCGTCGCGACCAGGGCGACGTGCACGATGAGGCAGGCCGCCGCCAGTGCGGCGGCGGCCCGCGCGATCAGTGACAATGCGTCGCCGCCGAGGGCGCGGAGGCGGGCACGTCGAGGGCCGGGTTCTTGTCGAAGAAGTTGACCGGCAGCAGGTGGAAGCCCGCCTTCTCGACTGGCATGACCGGCCAGTCCTCCGCCCGCGGGATGTGGGTGACGCCCAGCGTGTGCCACAGCACCACGTCCGTGTCCTCGGTCGGCCGATCCGCGGCGGTCCAGCGGGGCAGGCCGTCGCCGGAGCGGCTCTGGTTGGGGTACTCCCCCGCCGAGCGCATCTCGTCCTGCCGGTACGGCGTGACCCACATGTTGCGGGTGGCGAAGCCGGCCCGCTGCGCGATCAGCGACGGCGGCTGGGCCAGCATGGTGGCCGAGGTCCAGCCGGGCAGAAACTTGTAGCCGACCGGCACCCCCCACGCGTTGGTCTTGCCGCGGTTGACCACGGTCCAGTTGCGCGAGCTCTGCGTGTTGGTGACCCAGTCGCCCGCGTTCTCCCGGTCGATCACGGTCTTCCGCACGCCGATGGCGTTGCCCTGCGGGTTCTCCGGGCCCACCGGCACGGCGTACGCGTCGTTCTGCACCACCGTGTTCTGCCAGCCGTCGACCTCCATGTCGAGGCGGAACGAGAACAGGTGCTGGTGGTAGGTTCCGACCAGGTCGGTGCTGATCGGGGTACCGTGCGGAGCCGGCCGGCCGGCCTCGACCGCGCGGGTCTGCACGATGCCGAGCAGCTTGATCTCCATCTGGATCGACGCGTCCTGGTAGAAGTACCAGAAGAAGCCGTAGTGGTAGTTGCCGACGGTGGCGATGAAGCTGACCACCAGCCGGCGCGAGCGGCGCACGTCGACCCGGCCGGTGACCCAGTCGGTGTGCTTCCAGAGGATCCCGTCGTCCTCCTCGTGGATGCAGATCGCGTTCTCGATGGTGGCCGGCTCGCCGTCCTCGCCCGCCAGCACAGCGTCCATGTAGACGATCTCGCCGAGGCAGTCGCAGCCCAGCCGCAGCGAGTTGGCCAGCTTGCCCAGCCCGAACTCGCCGACGTCGAAGGCGCTGCGCCAGAAATGCTCCGGGGACGGATCCCCGTACGGGACCACCATCTCGGACAGTGAGCCGCGGTGCATGACCGAGCGGTAGTCCTCGCCGTCCTGGTACTCCACGGCGTGCAGCACCAGGCCCTCGAGCGGGTGCATGCCGATCCGGAAGCGCCATTTCTGCCACGTCAGTTCGGGTCCGTCGAGCGTGAAGCCGACCCCCTCGGGCTGTGTGATCTCCAGCGGCGCGACGTCGGTACGCATGGGCTGATTGGCGTCGGCGGTGTAGTTGCACAGGTCGGGGTTCATCGGCCGCACCCCGAAGTCGTGCACGTCGACGACCTCGCCGCTGGTCAGGTCGACGATCGCGATGACGCCCTCGATCGGGTGGGCGTAGCCGTTGTCGTCGGGGAACTCCCGGTAGTAGGACACCGAGCCGCACATGCGCCGGCCGTCGACCGGCACGTCGGCCATGTTGCCCACGCCCCACGGGTCGATCTGCACCTTGCGCAGGTCGGTGATGCCCCGCTTGGCCAGCGCCTCGACATAGCGCGGGTCCTGCTTGATCAGAGTCGGCGCCAGCTCGAACTCTTCGAGCAGCACGGGGGCCGAGCCGTCGGTGATCTCGATCGAGGTGACCAGCTTGTTCGCCTCGAGATCAACAACGACGTCGTACGTCCGGGCGGTGTCGCGGTCGAGGATCATGGCCCGGGCCCGGCGGGTGACCGTCTCGCCGGCGCGCAGCGCGTACTTGTCCGGCTCGTGGGTGAACACGGCACTGAAGCCCGGACGGTCGCCGCCGATCCTCTCACTCCGGATCACCGCGGCGACCCGGCGGATCTCGTCCGCGGTCAGGGAGTCGAACAAAGGGTTGCGCATGGGGTGAGGTCCTTTCTTTTCGCAGACCTCAGCGAAACATGCTTTTCGTAAGAGATTCCGGGTTTCGGTCCGCTCAGTGGGCCGGTTTCCAAAGGGTCAGCACCTCGCGCAGCCGTAAAAGCGTTTCCTCCGTACGGGCGGCCGAGGAGTGAACGAGATGCTGCAGCACGAGCCCGTCGAGCGCGGCGAAGACGAGCGCGGCCCGGGAGTCGCCGGGGTCGTCGATGCCGAGGGCGGACAGGGTGGCCGCGACCTGGGCGACGTAGTGCTCGTAAAGCTGCGCCACCGGTGCCATCTCCCCGTCGCCGCGGGCCGCGCGCAGCAGGAAGTCGTACTGCAGCAGCTGCCGGTCACGGGCCTCGGTGATCAGGTGGACGAGGTTCGACCCGAACTCCTCCACCGTGCCCGCCCGCAGCTTGGCCTCGGCCGCGTCCCGGCGGGCGGCGCGCTCGAAAGCCTCGGTGAGCAGCGCCTCGCGGGTGCCGAAGTAGAAGCGCACGAGGCTGTGCGAGGTGCCGGCGAGCGCCGCCACCGACCGGTAGGTGACCTTGTCGTGGCCCTCGGCGCCGGCGATGTGGATGGCCGCGTCGAGCAGGCGATCGCGTACGGGAGCGCTCATTGCACAGAATTTACAGCGCGGTCTGGACTTGTCACGTCCGGCGGCCACAGAATGTGAATTGTCCACGTGGACAATTCGAGGGGAGGCCGGTCGTGCAGGACCATCCGTCATCGGTGCTGGGCAAGGCGTTCCTGCTGTTCTCCGCGTTCGACGGCGCCCGCACCACGCTCGGGCTGACCGACCTGAGCCGCCGCTCGGGCATCCCGAAGGCCACCGCGTACCGGCTGGCCCAGGAGCTCGTCGACCTCAACCTGCTGGAGCGGGCCGAGTCCGGTTACCGGCTCGGCTGGCGCATGTACGAACTGGGGCAACTGGTGCCCGGCCCGGCCAACCTGCGCCACGTCGCCCGGCCCGCGCTGATGGACCTGCACTCGGCGACCCGCGCCGCGGTGCACCTGGCCGTCCCCCACGGGCCGGACACCCTGTATCTGGAGCGTCTGGCCGGCCGGCGCGACGCCCGCCTGCACACGGCGGTCGGCAACCGGATCCCGCTCTGGTACGCCGCCTCGGGCAAGCTCTTCCTGGCGCACAGCCCCGACCTCGACGACCTGGTGGCCGCCCTCGACCGTGAGGCCGCGCCCCGCACCCGGCACAGCGTGCGCAGCGCGGCCCAGCTGCGCGGTCAGCTCGCAGCCGTACGCGAACGGCGCTGGTCGGCCGAGTACGAGGAGTGCGTCGAGGGCTACAAGTCGTACGCCGTGCCGGTCACCCTGGACGGCCCGCAGCACGTCGTGGCGGCCGTCTCGGCCACCCTGGCCGTGAGCCGCCACGACGACCAGCAGGTGGTCCGCGCCCTCTGGACCACGGCCGCCCACATCAGCCGCTCGCTGGAGGCTGTCCCCTCGGCCGCATAATCCCTGCCATGGAGTTCGACGACTACCAGCGCGGCGCCCTGCGCACCGCCGCGCCCCGTGACACGAAGAACGAGCTGCTGCACCTGGTGCTCGGGCTGGTCGGCGAGTCCGGCGAGGTCGCCGAGAAGTTCAAGAAGTGGGTGCGCGACCTCGGCAGCGACGAGTCCCGCATCGACCGGGACGGCATCGCCAAGGAACTGGGCGACGTGCTCTGGTATGTGGCCGTGCTGGCCGACTACCTCGACCTGTCGCTCGACGACATCGCCTCGGCCAACCTGGCCAAGCTGGCCGACCGCCAGGGCCGCGGCGTCCTGGGCGGCAGCGGCGACAACCGCTGATGAAAACCCGAGACCCTGTCTGCGGACCCCGCGTTTCGACGGAGATCAGTTGAACGGTGGGCGGTTCACGCCGAAGTGGGCGTGGATCTGCGACGAGCAGACCTCCGTACGGGCCACGATGATGCCGACCGTGAACAGCACGATGATGGCGCCGCTCAGGCCCCAGAACAGCTGGTTCGTCCAGTCGAGGAAGGCGAACAGACCGCACAGGCCGACGCCCAGCGCCGTGATGCCGGTCATCGTCTGCAGTTCGCGCAGCAGCCGGTGCAGGACCCGGTGGGCTTCGACGTGCTCGCCGAAGTGGGACTGCGGAGACCACTTCTTGGTGATCATCATGCCGGTCATCGTGCCGAACCAGAACAGGGCCAGCCACAGGTTCCAGGCGCGGGCGTCACCCAGGAAGAACGCGGGCGGGATCTCCAGGCCGGCGATCGCGAACGGCAGGAACGAGTCCAGGAACGACGGCGCCCAGCGCAGCAGCACGCTCATCGTCAGGTACCAGTAGAAGACGACCACGAACAGCAGCAGGGTGGCGATGCTCTGCACACCGGCGAGCAGGCTGGGCTTCTCGAACGTGTTCTCGGCCAGCAGCGCCAGCGCGACACCCTGGATGATGCTGACGATCGTGATGAAGCCGCCCGGGGAGATCTCGAGCGAGCGCCGCACCAGCACGTCGTGGCTCAGGGCCTGGATGCCGTCGCCGCGTACGGCGCCCGCGGGCGGGGCCTCGGCGGGGATCATGTACGAATGGCGCGGTGATGACGGCGGGTGACCCTGCGGGGAGGCCTGGAGGTGCCGATGCCGTCGTCGCGGTCGGGTGAGGTCAGGTGATTCGGCTGCCACGACCCACATCTTGCAGCGGCCGTCAACACGCTCCGTACGTGCGCACGGATGCACACTTGACTTGTTCCGGGACGCCTGTTTCCGCAGCTCAGGACGTATTCGGCCGCGCTCGGCGACAAACGATCTCGTTGCCTACGGAAACGGCAGGTCACACCGGCGATGCCCGGGCAATCGAGAGGCGAGCTGTCGCCCCGAGGTGACTCTTCGTCACGATCTTGTGCCGATTACTGAGGGCTACCGCGCCGGGGCTAGTACTCCGTGTCTACAACACGCAGCGCAAAAGCGCAAAAGCCTCAAGCCTCCAGGAAAGCGTCGAGGACGGGCGCGATGTCCTCCGAGAACTCGTCGAAGAAGCCGTGCCGGCCACCCTCGTGCAGGTGCATGGTGGCCCCGGGGATGCGCCGGGCCAGCAGCGGCGCGTTGGCCGAGGGCACCATCAGGTCGTCGGTGCCGTGCAGCACAAGGGTCGGCGCCTTGATCAGGGGCAGCACGTCCCAGGCGTCGTGCCGGTTGCTGGCCCGCAGGTGGGCGCGGCTCTCCTCGACCGTCATGGTGGGGTCGCCGAAGAGGTGGCTCTCGCCGCTCCACGCGTCGGTGTAGAAGAGTTCGCGCAGCGCCCGGCCACGCTCCGCGTCGTCCGCGAGCCGGCGCCGCACGGCCGGTGAGCGCTCCACCGCGTGCGGGCCACCGGGTGAGGTGCAGGCCAGCACGAGCCGGTCGACCAGCTCGGGGTGACGCGCCGCCAGATGCTGCGCCACCCGCCCGCCCATCGACGTGCCGTAGACGGCAGCTCCTCTGACGCCGCCCTCGCGCAGAACGAAGGCGGCGTCCTCGGCGAAGGTCTCCGTCGTCCACTCGGCGACCGGGCCCCGGCTGCCGCCCGTGCCGCGGTAGTCGAACGTCACCACGCGGAACTGGTTCTCGAACGTCTCGCGCAGCCCCGTCCACCAGTCGTGCGAGTTGGCCTGGCCGGACAGCAGGAGCAGCACCGGGCCGTCGGTGAGCCCGCTCGTCCGGACGGCGAGCGGGAACCCGTCTCTAGACGTTGACGGTCTCATCGTTGGGGGCCAGCGAATCCATGAACGAGCTGACCGAGAACACCGCACGCCCGGCGCCGGCCGGACCGTACCCGGGCGGGCTGGTCAGGCCGTTGGCCTCCATGACGGCGCGATAGGTCTCGAGCAGGCGCACGTGGTATTCCAGCGGGGCGCCCTCGGGGTTGCTGCGGCCCAGCGGCGTGGTCGGCTCGGGGCACCACGTGGTGAACCGGGGCGTGATGCCGCGCGACATGAAATATTCGAGGCCCTCGGCGGTCGACGCGATCGCCTCGTCGACGGTGGTGAACCCGTGCGGGGCGGCCATCTCGACGCCGGCCACGAAGTTCGGGATGACGTTGCGCGGGCCGAAGATCTCGGCCGAGTCGAGGATGCGGCGGTGCCACTCCTCGCGGCCCACGTAGCGCTCCTTGCCCGGGCAGTACAGCTCGAACAGCTTCTTGTCCCACACCTCGTAGTTGGGGTGGTAGATCTGGATGCCGTAGTCCTTGAAGCGCTGCACGTCGGCCTTGGGCAGCGCCTGCGCGACGACCTTGCCGATCCAGCGGCCGGGGAAGCGCTCCTCGATGGCCTGCGCGTACTGCCCGTAGAAGTCGGCCTCGGCCTTGCCCTGCACGTGCGACGTGATGCTGCCGCCGGTCAGCGTGTAGGCCTGCGACGTGCGCGCGGTGTCGTGCTTGTCGATGATCTCCAGCGCCTCGAGGATCTCGTCAACCGGCTTGACGCCCGTGTAGGGCCGCCCGGCCGCCTTGTGCTGGCGCCAGTTGTGGTTGATGTCGCAGTACTGGCACTCCTCCTTGGCGCCGAAGTACTGGCAGACCCGGAATGCGGTCAGGTAGATCAGATAACCCCACTGGATCGTCGGGGCGACCTCCATGACCGACTTGCCGTTGGCCAGCGTGTGCCGGTAGTAATCCGGCATCGGGGGCAGGCCGACGTCGGCGATCGGCTTGTCGTCGAGGTAGAGCCGCATGCGGCCGTCGTCGCCGGTCTTCACCCGATAGGGCGAGCTCGGGTTGGTGCGGACCGACACGACCGTCCGGCGCAGCTCGTACGGGCCGCCGGTGAGCACGATCTCCTCCGGCGGGCGGCGCAGCGCGGCCGTGCCCAGCTCGGGCAGGGTGCGGTGGTCGAACGAGAAGATGAAATACGACTTGGGTTTGACGTCGCCGTGCTCGTTGTCGGTCAGAGCCGAATCGTCGAAGGACAGCCCGCCGCGCAGCAGGTCCTCCTTGATGACAGCCTCCCGCGGCACGTGCGGGAACCGCCCCATCAGATCTTCGACGACCTCGGTGCGTGACGTCATGAAACCCTCCAGATCAACAGCCTGCACCCATCCTCTCTCACGGGTACGACAGTTCCCAGCGGCGGCGCCGAGGTGAGCCTTCGGTCACGTGCCGCGGACGGCCTGCTTGATCAGCGGCACGAGGGCCGGGGCGACGCTGAGCTCCCGTACGCCCGCGGCCAGCAGACGCGGCACAACAGCCGCGTCCGCGGCCAGCTCACCGCAGACCGCGACTGTCACCCGATCTCCCGCGGCCCGGCACACCTGCTGGATGAGCTGCTCGACCGCCGGGTCGAGCCCGGCCGAGAGGGTGAGCAGGCCGGCGTTACCGCGCTCGGCGGCCAGCGTGTACTGGGTGAGGTCGTTGGTCCCGATGCTCAGGAAGTCCACGTACGGGATGAAGTCGGACGCCCGGAGCGCGGCCGCAGGGACCTCGACCATCATGCCGACGCTCAGGCCCGCGGCGTCGCCCAGCATCCGGCGCGCCTCGATCAACTCCTCGACCTTGGTGATCATCGGGAACATCACGCTGACCGGGGTCTCGCGGGCGACCCGGACGATCGCCCGCAGCTGCTCGGCGAACATCGCGCGGTGGGCCAGCGAGTGGCGGATCCCCCGTACACCCAGGAAAGGGTTGGCCTCGGGCGGCGCGGGCAGGTAGGGCAGTGGTTTGTCGCTGCCCGCGTCGAGGGTGCGCAGGACGATGCGGCGGCCGCCGAGGGCGTCGGCGATGGCGCGGTAGACGGCCACCTGCTCGTCCTCGCCGGGAGCCTCGTCGCGATCGAGGAAGAGGAACTCGGTGCGGACCAGACCGGCGAGGTCGGCGCCGTTCGCCGCCGCGGCGCGGGCCTCGGCCACGGAGCCGATGTTGGCCCCCACGTGGATCGTGACGCCTTTCGTCGTCACCGCCGGTTCGGCCGCAACGGCACGAGCGTCGTCGCGGACGGCCTTCTGCCGCTCGGCCCGCTCGCGGAAGTCGTCCAGGACCTCCGGGGCCGGATCGGCCACCACCTCGCCGGTGCCGCCGTCCAGGGCGATCACCGTGGCTTCGAGGTGACCGGCGCCGACCACCGCGGGGATGCCCCGGGTGCGCAGCAGGATCGCGGCGTGCGAGGTGGGGCTGCCGTTCGCCAGCACGACACCGGCCACGCGCGCGGGATCGAGCAGGATCGCCTCGGCCGGGGTCAGGTCGTCGGCGATCAGGACGCCGTCGCCCTCGATCGTCGCGGCCGCCACACCCAGCAGCGCCCGCAGGACCTGGGCCGCGACCGCCCGTACGTCCTCGGCTCGGGCCCGCAGATACTCGTCGGGGAGGGCGTCGAACTCGGCGGCCACCCGGTCGGTGGCGTCGCGCCAGGCCGCGGGGGCCGTCGCGCCCGCGTCGATCCGGGTCCGGGCGTCGCCGAGCAGGTCGGCGTCGTCGAGCAGCACGAGGTGGGCCTCGAAGATGTCGCCCCGCAGCCCGCCGATCGCCTGGCGGGCTGCGACCAGGGCGTCGTCCAGGCGGCGCCGCTCCGCCGCGCTCCCCCGGAACTGCTCGGCGGGGACGTCCAGCGTCGCCCGGCGCAAGCGGAACGCGGGGCCGACGGCGATGCCGGGCGAGGAGGCGGCGGCGTTCGCCGACCGGCCCGGACCGCGTGAGGCCTCCCCGAACGCGTCGGCCGCGAGCGCCACCACCCGGTCCACGGCTTCCCGCGCCTGCGCCCCCGAAGCCCGTACGCCCAGTTCCTGGCCCTCCACCACCCCCAGCGTGGCCACCCGGGTCAGGCTCGACGCGGGCACCCACCCCGACCCCGTGCTCTCGTTGCGCAGCTCGACCAGCGCATCGAAGCCCCGCATCTCACTCACCAGCCGAGCCGCCGGCCGCGCGTGCAACCCGTGCGGATCGAGCACCCGCACGACGGCGGACGGCCCTGACGTCGTACGGGAAACCGACGGTTCGACATGGCCGGTCTTGCCCGCCAGCCCCGACAACGCCTCGGCCGCCACGTCCTCACGCGAACCGCCCGTGCCCGCCGTGACCGCGGCCGCGACCAGTCCCTCCACCAGCGGTCCCGGACACAGCACGACCCGTTCGCGCACGTCGTCGTCCAGCAGTTCCAGGGCTGTCTCGGCCGACAGCACGGCGCTACCCAGGTCCATCAGCACGACCACGCCGTCACCACCGTCGGCCGCCGCGATGGCCTCGCTGATCGCGACCGCGTCGGTGCCGGACGTCGTCTCGTCCAGCCCGGCCGCGATCTCGATGGGCACCGGCCGCCCCTGCGTCATCTCGGACGCGAGGGCGGCCGCGGCCCGGGCCAGCGGGCGGCTGTGACTGACCACCACCAGCCCCACGGTCATCCGGCGGCGCCCAGCGTCGACTCCGCGGCCCGCAGCAGCAGGGTCACCGAGGTCGCGCCCGGATCCGCGTGCCCGGCGCTGCGCTCCCCCAGATAGCTGGCCCGGCCCTTGCGCGCGACCAGCGGGATCGTCGCCTCGCGGCCCCGGTCGGCGGCGGCCGCGGCGTCTCGCAGGGCGGCCGGGAACGACGCGCCGGCGGCCAGCGCCGAGTCCAGTGCCTCGACGGCCGGGACCAGCGCGTCGAGCATCGTCTTGTCGCCGGGCGCCGCCTTGCCCCGGGCCACGACGCCGTCCAGACCGGCCCGCAGCACCTTGGCGAAGCCGGGCCCGTCGAGCACCGAGTCGGCCGCCGCGGCCATGCGCAGGAACGCCGTGCCGTAGAGCGGCCCGCCGGCCCCGCCGACCTTGCTGATCAGGGTCATGCCGACCTTCTTGAACAGCGCCGACGGCGTCTCCGGCGGTTCCGCGTCGAGCGCCGCCACCACCGCCGTCAGGCCGCGGTCCATGTTGGTGCCGTGGTCGCCGTCCCCGATGGCCGAGTCGAGCGCGGTGAGGTCGTCCTTGTTCTCCGCGACCAGCCGGGCGAACTCCCGCAGCCACGCGCTGAGAGCCTTCGCGTCCATGGGCGTCAGACCCCGCGCCGCAGGGCCGGCGTGCTGACCGGGGCGTCCCACAATCGCAGCAGCTCCTCGTCGGCCTTGAGCAGCGTGACCGAGCAGCCGGCCATGTCGAGCGACGTGATGTACGGCCCGACCAGCGAGCGCGCGACGGTGATGCCGTTCTTGGCCAGCAGCTGGGCGACCTCGTGGAACATCACGTACAGCTCGATCAGCGGGGTGGCGCCCATGCCGTTGACGAAGGCGATCACCCCGTCGCCGCCGGTGAAGTCGAGGTCGGTCAGGATGGGGCTGACCAGCATCTCGGCGATCTCGTGGGCGGGCGCGACGGGCACGCGACGGCGGCCGGGTTCGCCGTGGATGCCGATGCCGACCTCCATCTCGTCGCCGGGCAGGTCGAAGGTCGGGCGTCCGGCCGCGGGCACGGTGCACGAGGTCAGGGCCAGACCCATGCTCCGGGCGGACGAGTTGACCTTGCGCGCGACGTCCGCCACCCCGGCCAGGGGCCGGCCCTGCTCGGCGGCGGCCCCGGCGATCTTCTCGACCAGCACGGTGGCCCCGACGCCGCGGCGCCCGGCCGTGTAGAGGCTGTCCTGCACGGCCACGTCGTCGTCGACGACCACGGAGACGACCTCGGTGCCCTGCTCGGCCGCGACCAGTTCCGCCGCCAGCTCGAAGTTCATGATGTCGCCGGTGTAGTTCTTGACGATGTGCAGCACCCCGGCGCCGCCGTCGACCGCCCGGGTGGCCGCGACCATCTGATCCGGTACGGGCGAGGTGAACACCTCCCCGGCGCAGGCGGCATCGAGCATGCCCGGCCCGACGAAGCCGCCGTGCAACGGCTCATGACCCGAGCCGCCGCCCGACACCAGACCGACCTTTCCCCGTACGGGGGCATCGCCGCGCACGACGACCCGGTTCTCGAAGTCGACGCGCAGCTCCGGGTGGGCGGCCGCGAAGCCGTGCAGCGCGTCGGAGATGACGTCCGCGGGATCGTTGATGAGCTTCTTCATGGTGGCTCCTCACCGCTGGGGAACGACCTGCCGTCCTCAAGCTACGCCCGAGATCGCTCCGTTACGAGACCGTCACGCGACGTTCAGGCAGGCGCGTCCACCGCTCCGGGGGATGTTCCGGATTTGCGCGGGAACCGCACCATGAGGGCGTGCGGCGAATCCTGGGTGTGGTCGGTGGGCTTGGCCTGGCCGTGTCGGTGCTGGTCGCGGCCCCCGGACCGGCCGCCGGCGGGGGCCGGGTGATCAAGCGGATCGCGTACGCGCCGGCCGAACCCGCCGCGAGCAAGGGGCACCTGCTCGACCTCTATCTGCCCCGCAGGACCGGGAAACCGGCCCCGCTGATCATCTGGTCGCACGGGTCGGGCTGGCTGAGCGAGAACGGCCGCGACGGCGCCGACGTGGTGGCGGCCGAACTCAACCCGCGTGGGTACGCGGTGGCCGGGGTGGCCATCCGGTCCAGTACGCACGCCCAGTTCCCCGGCCAGCTCAACGACATCAAGGCCGCGATCCGGTTCCTGCGCGCCAACGCGGCCCGCTTCCACCTCGACCCGGCCCGGATCGGCATCATGGGTGAGTCGTCGGGCGGCTGGACGGCCGCGATGGCCGCGGTCACCGGCACCGGCGACCCGGCCAGCCGCGTCGGCGCGGCGGTCGCCTTCTACCCGCCCACCGATTTCCTGCGCATGGACGAGGCGATGCTCGGCGACTGCCGCCCGTTCAACGAGCCGTTCGGCCTGACCGGCTGCCACGCCGACGCCCGCTCCCCCGAGTCACGCCTGCTCGGTCACCCGATCGGCGAGCGCCCCGACCTCGTGGCCAAGGCCAGCCCCCTGTCGTACGTGTCCCCGGCCGACCCGCCGATCCTGATCCTGCACGGCCGGCAGGACACGCTGGTCCCCTGGCAGCAGGGCCGTCTGCTCTACGAGGCCGCCCACGACGCCACCCTCGTCCTGCTCCCGAACGGCCACCACGCCCAGTGGAACGGTTTCCTGACGGACCCGGCGATCAGCGCCGGCGCCCACGAATGGCATGCGGGCCGGGACCGCCCGGTCCAGCTGTCGTGGGACTACGTCGCCGGTTTCTTCGATCAGCACCTCGGGGCCGGACCTCCCCCGGGCCGTTGACGGGACGTGGTCACCAGTCGTGCACGGAGCCGTCGAGGCGCCGCGCCACCGAGCGCACGTCCACGGCGGCGATCGCCGTCATGGTGACCGGGCCGCGCCGCCAGTCGGCGCCCTTGTAGAAGTACGGCCAGGTGTCCTGATGCGGGCCGGGTCGCGGTCACGCCGTCGGACGTGGTGATCCGCACCGTCACGAAGGTGCGGCCGGGCGACGTCACCAGGACCTCTAAGCGCTCGATCGTTGACACCGGACCACCCGTCCGTCCTAAGTGTGCGCGATCCCGACCGTGCGGATCCGTTCGGCCAGGTCGGGCCACAGGGCCGGCGCGGCCCCGATCGTGAGCTCGGTGGTGAACTCCGGCCCGTGCCCGCCGAGGACCACGCCGGCCTCGCGGGCGATCAAGGCCCCGGCCGCGATGTCCCACAGGTTCGTGTCGAGGCAGAAGCCGCCGTCGAGCCGGCCGGCGGCCTGGTGGACCAGGTTGAGGGCGGCGGGCAGGCGCCGGATGTCACCGGTGACCGGCAGCAGGTCGCGGACGACCCGGGCTGCCCGTTCCTTGGTGGCCGGGTTGGGCTGGAAGCTCACGCCGACCAGCGCCGTGTCCAGCGTGGCGCCGGCCGGCACCGGGAGCCGCTCGCCGTTGAGAAACGCTCCCCCGCCGGCGACCGCGCTGAACGTCTCGCCCGCCACGGGCTCGTGCACGACGGCCACGCGGGCCTGGTCACCCTCGTACAGGGCGATGCAGACCGACCAGGGCCCCGTACGGCTGACGTAGTTGCGCGTGCCGTCGAGCGGGTCCACGACCCAGTTCCACCCGCTGGAACCTTCCCGGCCGTGGCCCTCCTCGGCCTGCACGGCGTCGGCCGGCCAGGCGGCGTGGATCGCGTCAACGATGAGCTCCTCGCTGGCGATGTCGACGTCGGAGACCACGTCGTTGGCGTGCGCCTTGGGCGCGCCCATCTTCAGCGTGCTGCGCCTGTCCAGTTGCAGCTGACCGGCGCGGACGGCAAGCTCGGCGGCCAGGTCCCGGGCGGCGTTCAGATCTCGATCCACACCCGGCACGCTATCTCGTCCGCGGCGGGACCGTGCCCGCGGCGAGGCCGGCGACGGCGAGCTCAGCCGGGCCGGGCGGTGCAAGTCGCGGCCCGGCGCAGGTCAGTTCGGGCCGCGTCCGGATGCTTCGGTGAGGCGGTGAGCCTGGCCGGCGTGCACGTCGGCGACCCACTCCCAGCCCGGCGCGGCGGCGGGGCCGATGCGTGGGTCGTCGGGGGTGCGGGCGTCGCGCAGGGCGAGCACATACGCGCGGTCACGGTTGATGCGGGCGCGGGTCTCGCCGGGGCCGCCGGCCGAACCGTGGCCGGGGATGACGGCGGTGGCGTCGCCGGCCGTGGATTCCAGCAGCTGCAGCGCCGCCAGGTAGCCGCCGACGGGGTCCGGCGTCTCGGCGAGGCCGACCATCGGGATGAGTACGTCGGAGAGCATGTCACCGGCGACGAGCACGCCGCTGTCTTCGAGGAGGAGCGCCGCGTGGCCGGGGGCGTGGGCCTCGTGCGGGATGATCCGGGCGCGGGGGCCGTCCCACGGGATGTGCGTCGCGTCGCCGGGGAGGGCGGTGATCAGGCCGAACAGGTCGAGCGGGACGTGCTCGGCGATGCCGGTGGGCTCCAGGTGTTCGATGATCTCGGCTTTGGCCTCGGGGGTCAGCTGCTCCCGGGCCGCGGCGGCGCAGCGGGCGGTGCCGTGGCGTGGGGCGTCGCCGAAACGGGGATGCCAGAGCAGGTGGTCCCAGTGCGGGTGGGTGGAGAAGCCGGCGACGACGGGGCGGCCCGCGAGGTCGTCGGCCAGGCAGGTCATCTCGTGCTCCTGCAGGCCGGGGTCGATGAGCAGCACCCCGGACGGGCCCTGCACGACGGTGGTGTTGCTCCGGAGGAAGGCGCTCTCGTGGACCCACACGGCGTCCGCGACCTGGGTCAGCACGGGATCGCTCCCCGGACGGTGTAGCGGTGCAGGGCGACGCCGTTCGTGAACGTCCGATGGTCGGCCAGGTCCAGTTCGAGCGGGTGATCGAGCTCGTCGAACAGCGGCCGGCCGGCGCCGGCGATCACCGGGTGGACGAAGAGCAGCAGGTCGTCGAGCAGGCGGGCGCGGAGCAGCTGCGTGGCCAGCGTGGCCCCGCCCACGCCGATGGTGCCTTCCGTCGAGGCCCGAAGCGCGGCGAGCTGTTCGATGGCGTCTTTCCCGCCGATGATCCGGGTGTTGTGGGCGGCTTCGTCGCGGACGTGGGAGACCAGCACCTTGGGCAGGCCGGTCCAGATCTCGCCGTACTCACGTGCGACGTCCGGCAGCGAGTCGTCGTGGCGGGCCTGCGGCCAGTAGGACTCCATGATCTCGTACATGACCCGGCCCTGGACGAGGGCCGACAGCGCGCGGGCCCGGGCGTTGAACTCCCGGTGCACCTCGTCGTCGATGCGCATCCAGTCGCCGCCGCCCTGCTCCCCCGGCTCGTGCTCGATCCGCAGGTCGAGGGAGACGTTCATCCAGTACGCGAATCGGCCCATCGGACTCCCCTGGTGACACCGGTTGCAATTCGCAATCAGAATAGTGCCGGGTGGCGGCCTGTCAAGGTGACCGGCGGCGGGGTCGCCGGGGATCTTGCGGGGCCCTATCCTGGCGCGATGTCCTCGACCCTGGCGGTGAGCTCGCGTGACGAGCTGGGTGGCCACGTTTCCGGCGGAGAGTGGCGGCGGCTGCTGGCGGTCGTGCTGCCGGTCGTGGCGGGCCTGCTGCTGGTCTCGACCCTGCTCGATGTGGGCCTCGGCGCGGGACGGCTCGTGGTCGTCGACGGGGTGCCGCAGGCGCTGAGCGGTGACCTGCCGGCCGGGCTCAAAGCGGTCGCCTCGGTGGCGTTCTGGGTGGTGGGGCTGGTCGGCGGGGCGTGGGCGGTCACGCGGGCGGCGGGGCCGCGCGAAGCGCTGTGGGAGGGGGTCAAAAGCCTTCCCTCGTACGGGGTGGGTCTGATCGCCGTGGGTGGGGGCGCGTTCCTCGCGGTCTGGGCGGCGGCCGGGATCGGGCGCGGTGACGCGGGAGTCGTGCTCGTCCTCGGTGTCCTGCTCACGGTCGCGCTGGCTGCGGCCCGTCTGCTGCTGAACGGCATCAACCGCAGCGTCGGAGCGCACCGGCCGGCGGAGGTGAGCCGGATCTCGGAGTGGACCGGGGCGGGGCCGATGCCCGCATGGGGCGAGGCGGCCCTGTTCCTGGTGGGCGGGGCCGGCGTGCCGGTGCTGGCGGCGTACGGCTGGGCGCGGGCCGGCCTGCCGGGCAGCGAGGTCGTGCTGCTCGCCGTGGCGCTGGTGCTGCAGGTGCGGCTGGCCACGCGGAAGCATGCGCGAGCGGCCGGCAGCGGGAGGACGCGGGTCTGGCCCGGAGCCGCCGCCCTGGCCGCGGCCGTTGTGGTGGCGGCGGGCGTGGTGCTGACGAACCCGTACGGCGCCCCGGTCGTGCGCACCCACGGCGCCGGCCCGGCGGGTCCGATGGCGGTGGCCTGGCCCGCCGGGCAGCATCCGGTGATCGTGACCAACGGCGGGGTGCGGTTCTGCGACGACGATCTGTGCCGGGACTTCACCGACGTCAACGGCGGACCGGCGACGGTCGAGGGCTACGGCGCGGCCACGGTCGGCGCCGACGGGACGGTGGTCAAGACCGCGGTGCGGGGCGGGCCGGCGACCGGTGGGCCGTTCGTGCACTTGGGCCGGTGCGTCCGGGCCGGCTGCAGCCAGGCCTGGCTGCCGGTGCGCGCATCGGCCGCCGAGAAGCTGGACCTGGAGGTCGCGCGGGTGGAGGCGGCGGGCGCGGCCGCCCCCGACGGCGCGCTCTGGTTCTTCGTGGCCGTGCCGGTCGCGGGCGGGGAGCACGGGCAGTACCGGTTCTCCCTGATCCGGTGCGCCGACCCCGCGTGCGCCGCGCCGCAGCGGCATCAGGTCGGGACGGTCGCGCGCACACCGCAGGACGGCTACCCCGACGGAAGCCGGGCCCGGTTGACGATCGGGGCCGACGGCAGGCCCGAGGCGTCGTTCTGGCTGGGGTATTCGATCCTCCGGTACGGCTGTGAGCCCGTCACGTGCGCGAATCCGAAGCAGTCGGCCCCTGATGCCGGTCCGCCCGGCGCGGCGTGGGCGGTGGCCGGTGACCGGACGGTCGTCCTGTTCGGCGGTGAGCTGCGCGACGGTGAGACCACCGCCTCGGTGGCCGGCAGCTCCTCGGCCGGGCACGCCGCGATCGCCGTGGCCGGCTCGTCGGTGTACGTGGCCGCGGCCCAGCCGGGCGACGGCCCGGCCGGCTTCCGGTTCAGCGTCGGCGAGTCCGTCCCGCACTGGCGGCAGACCGTGTGGCGCTGCCGCGACCGGCACTGCGACAGCGTGCCCATGGACGCCTACGACAACGGCGAACGCTCGCAGCTGCTCGCGGTCTCCGAGGACGGCCGCGTGCTGGTGGTCCGTTACGACCGGATCGCGCTGCTCGAAACGCCGTTCTGAGGCCGCCGGGTCGTCGAGCCGGTGGTGGCGCTGCCCCACGACCCTCACAGGTAGCGAACACCGGTCAGCTTCTCGGCGGCCGACCACAGACGCTGACCCACCGCCGGGTCGGCGGCCTCACGGCTCGGCTTGACCGGCACGACCCGGCCGCGCATCTCCAGGAAGCCCGACGGGCCGAAGAACTCGCCGCCGCGCAGAGCCGGATCGGTCGCCGCCCGTAGCTGAGGCTCGGTGCCGCGCTCGACCGACTGGGTGAACAGCAGGCCCGCCCGGGCCGCGAACCGCCCCAACCGGCCCCGGTCCTCCCACGCCCGCGGGGTCAGGTTGGTGCGGGTGATGCCGGGATGCGCGAGCGTGCTGACGATCGGCGAGCCGGCCGCCTTCAGACGGCGGTCCAGTTCGAGCCCGAAGACGGTGGTGGCCAGCTTCGAGGCCCCGTACGCGCGGTTGGCGCTGTAGTTGCGCTCGGCCATCAGGTCGCCGAAGTCGAGGTGGGCCGGTTTGTGGGTGATCGAGCTGAGGCTGACCACGCGAGCCGCGGGCGCGGCGGCCAAGGCGTCGAGCAGCAGCCCGGTCAGCGCGAAGTGGCCCAGCATGTTGGTGCCCAGATGCATCTCGAAGCCGTCCGCGGTGGTGCGGCGCTCACCCAGCAGCACCAGGCCGGCGTTGTTGACGAGCAGGTCGACGACGGGGTGGTCGGCGTTGAGCTTTCCCGCGAAGGCACGCACCGAGGCGAGCGAGGCCAGGTCGAGCTCGCGCACCTCCGTGTCGCCGCCGATCGTACGGGCGGCCTCGGCTCCCGCCGTGGTGTTGCGCACGGCCAGGATCACGCGGGCGCCGGCCCGGGCCAGTTCCGTCGCGGTGACCCGGCCGAGGCCCGAGTTGGCGCCGGTGACGACGGCGACGCGGCCGTTCAGGTTCGTAGTCATGCGACCGACGCTAGGACCGTTTTGCGGGGGTTCCGTCGCACGCTGTTACCTAGGTCCAGCAGACCTACCCTGATTCCCGGCGGGCGCGGCAGACTGGACGCCATGAGTTCCCCGTACGCTCGTGAGCTGGGCGATTTCCTGCGGGCCCGGCGCGGCCGGCTGACCCCGCGCGACGTCGGCCTCGAGCCCGGCGGGCGGCGCCGCGTGAGCGGGTTGCGCCGCGAGGAGCTGGCCCTGCTGGCCGGCCTGAGCACCGACTACTACCAGCGGATGGAGCAGGGCCGCGACCTGCGCCCGTCCGACGACGTGCTGGACGCCCTGGCCGCCGCGCTCGAGCTGGGCGCGGAGGAACGGCGGCACCTGTTCGCGCTGGCCCGCGCGGCCCGCCGCCCCGGCCCGGGCCGGGTCCCGCGCGCGCCCGAGGTGGTGCCCGGGAGCACCCGGCGGCTGCTGGCCGTGATGGCCACCCCGGCGGTCGTGCTGGGCCGGCACCTCGACGTGCTGGCGTGGAACACGATGGCCGAGGCGCTGCTGGGCGACCCCGCCGACTACCCGCCCGACCGCCTCAACATGCTCATGCTGATGTTCGACGACGACCGTACGAAGGAACGGCAGTGCGCCGACTGGGAGCGGCAGGCGCTGGAATACATCGGCATGATGCGAGCCGCCGTCGCCGCCGACCCCACCCACCCCCGCGCCACCGCCGTGGTGGGCGAACTGAGCATCCGCAGCCCCGAGTTCCGCCGGTTGTGGGCCCGCCACGACGTCCGCGAATCGGTCAGCGGCGTCAAGACGTTCCACGTGCCCGAGGTCGGCGACATCATGCTGACCTGGGACACCTATCCCCTGCCGGGCAGCCCCGGCCCGGTGATGCTGGCCTTCACCGCCGAGCCCGGCACCCCCGACGCCGACCGCCTGCAACTGCTGGCCGCCCTGCACGCCACCCGCTCCGCGCGCTGACCGACCATCCCGCTACCGCGCCTCAGCGGGCGTCTCGCGACCATCCTGCCGCCGCAGGGAGTGTTTACCCGACCATCCCGGGGCAGCGGGCGCCATCCTGAACCCCTAGAAGTTGCGCGCCGAGAACCTGGCCGCCCCTCAGCCAAGGGCCCGGGTGGTTTGCATGTGGCACGCCGACAGGCACCTTCCCTTGTGGACGGCGGTGGCCTGAAGATCCCGGCGCAGCCAGGCTGGGCGACCATGTCCGCGGACACCTGAGAGGCGCACCGTCCGCCGGCGACGCCGGCCCGGAAACCGCGATCTGCTGCGATTCGTGGGGTGGACGGCCGTTGTTACGGTATCGACATGTCGGTGATCGGCGTTCCTTACCACCTCGACGAATACCTGCCCGGCATGGACTTTGTGGTGCCGCCTGGCGAGATTGTGCACGCGCAGCTCGCCGTTGGTGACCTGTGGGCGCGCCTGGTCCCGCTTTACTCGGCGGTCGCCGCCGCGGTGGCTGCGTCAGCTACCGCTGCTGAGACGGGCGGCGGAGCGGTTCCTCCTGTGGTCGCCGCGGGCGACTGCCTCACAGCGCTAGGAACTGTCGCGGGTCTTCAACGGGCGGGAATCGATCCGGGCATCGTGTGGTTCGACGCGCACGGCGATGTGCAGACGCCGGAGACGACAACGTCCGGCTATCTGGCCGGTATGTCGCTGCGCATACTGACGGGCTACCGGCCCGAGCTGATCGCTGAGCGGCTTGGCCTGAAAGCCGTCGCGGAACGGCAGATAGTGCTGACCGGCGTGCGGGATCTGGATCCGCCCGAGGCGGCCTACCTGAGCGGAGCGCAGATTCGCCAGTGCGAAATCGCAGACCTTATCGACGGCCGACTTCCGGACGGGCCACTGTACGTTCACCTCGACATGGACGTCGTCCGGCCGGCCGACCTGCCGGGCCTGCGATTCCCGACACCTGGCGGCCCGTCCGCCGCCGAGGTCGCCAATGCGCTGAGGTCTCTGGTGAACACCGGGCGGGTCGCTGCCGTAGGTATCGCTTGCAGCTGGTTGCCTGGGCATGGAGCAGCGGCCGCGATCGGACCACGATTCGCGGCAGCGTTGGGTATAGAGCAATAGCGGTATCTATAGCCCGGGGCTGATCGTCGCGGCCGGTCATTGACGCGTGTTGAGGAACCGGTAAGGCCGAGAGCGTCGATCGGCCGTACCTCTAGGCGGCATACGTCGTCAGCCGTGGGTCAGCGCGAATGGCGGGCCGTCCGCCGTCCTCGACCTAGGGCCTGGCGAATGGCCGGCGCAGTAGTTCAGGTGAACGGCCCGATCGGCGCCCGCCGGGGTTCATCGGAGACCAGAAATCTTGAGCCGGGACGTACGTCAGCACATGACAGAATTCCGGATCGGCCGACGTCTGCGTACAGCCGGAGTCGCCGTCCATCGACGACACGGACAGCGACGATCCTCATGCACGCTCACAGGACTGCAGATAGCAGCAGCAGACATCCGGATCTGCCGCGATCGCGGATGTGGCTGTGATGTGGTCGCTGTCGAGATCCGGATGCGTTCTACGTGTGCGTGGAGGCGGCCGGTTCGGGACCAAGGGCCGGTCATTGACCGGTGGCCTGGTCAGGCGGAGGTGGTCGAGCGGAGCTGGTCGGGGGTGTTGCCGGTCCAGGAGTGGAACGCCCGGTAGAAGGAGTTCGTGTCGTCGTAGCCCAAGAGGTAGGAGATCTCGCCTGCGCTCATCCGGGATGTGGACAAGTAGTGCCGGGCCAGGTTCTCCCGGGTGTTGCGCAGCACGGCCTGGAAGGTGGTGCCCTCCGCGCCCAGGTGGCGTTGCAGGGTGCGGCCGCTCATGGCGAGTTCGCGGGCCACGGCGTCGACGGCGGCCGAACCCGCGGGCAGCAAACGCAGCAAGGCCTGGTGCACCAGTTCGGTGGTCGACGGCTCGGCCTCGAAGTCGTCGAGCCGCCGGCGCAGGCCGGGCTCGAAGTACTCCCACATGCGGTCGTTCGCGGTCAGGAACGGGCGTTCGGCGTCCGTACGGGAAAAGGTGACTGCCGGAACCGGGCCGTGTTCGAGGGGTGTGCCCAGATAATCACGGTAGGCCGCGGCCTGCTCCGGTGTGGGGCGCACGGGCGCCGCGAACCGCAGAGGGCGTACGTCGTCGCGGGTGGCGATCCGGGCCAGCGCGACCCAGAAGATCAGCTCCATCAGGATCAGGGCGGCCGGGGCGTGCTCGGGGTCCGGCCAGTGCATCGCGATCGTCGTGTCGCCGCCGCCCGCGTCGACCTCCAGCCGCAGCGGCCCGATCAGCTTCTTGTAGGTCCCCAGCCGGGCCGCGGCCGCGCTCAGGTCGGGACTGCAGAACGCCGAGAACAGCGGCGGGTCGAAGATCTCGGCCCGGATCAGCCGGCCGATGCGGATCGGCAGCAGGGGGTCGGCCGCCTGTTCGTCCAGCGCCCGCCAGAACGCGTAGAACTCGGCCGTGGTCAGCTCGGCGGTCTCGTGGGTGTAGACCACCATCGGCAAGCGGGCACGGTCGAGCACCGCGGCCAGGTCGACGCCGAGGTCGGCCAGCAGCGCGCGCCCGGGCGGGCCGACGGTGAAGCGGTCCGCGGTCATAGCCGGCCCATCATCACCCGGTCGTAGACCCGGTCGCCGAGCCACTTACGCATGGTGATCAGCATCCTCGCGTACCGGCCGGCGACGTAGCGGGTGCGCGGCCGCCGGGCCACGATCGCCCGCGCGATCACGTCCGCGATCACCGACGGCGGCGTGGCGCCCCGCGAGTAGCTCCGGCTCGTGCCGTCGGCCACTTTGCGGGCCAGCTCCGCGTACGCACCGGTGCCCGAACGCTCCAGCATCGGGCCCGCGACCACGTCGCCGAACTCCGTGTCGATGATGCCGGGCTCGATGACGACCACTGACACGCCCAGCGGCGCCAGCTCCAGGCGCAGCGAGTCGGACCAGCCCTCCACGGCGTGCTTGGTGGCGTGATACCAGGCGCCGAGCGGGGTGTAGACCTTGCCACCCATCGAGGACATGTTGACGATCGTGCCCGACCGCTGTTTGCGCATGCCCGGCAGCACGAGCTGGGTCAGCCGGGCCAGGGCGAACAGGTTCACCTCGAACTGGTGGCGGGCCTCGTCGAGCGTGATGTCCTCGACCGCGCCGTACAGGCCGAAACCCGCGTTGTTGACGAGCACGTCGACCGCGCCGTGTTCGGCCTCGATCCGCTCGACCAGGCGGACCACGTCCTCGTCCCGGGTGACGTCGACCGCCACCACCACCGCGCCCTTCTGCTCGAGGTCGCGCATGCGTTCGACCCGCCGGGCCACCGCGTACACGGTGTGCCCCTCGGCCAGCAGTTTCACGGCCGCGGCCTTGCCCATTCCGGAGGAGGCCCCGGTCACCAGCACTGTTTTCATGACTCTCACGCTAGGGAGCCGCGCGGGCCGGTTCACTAGCTGAAGACGCCACCTCACTCGCCGATCGCGCCACCTCCACCGGCGGCTCCCCGCTCCCGGGCGCCCCCTACTGGCCGCCGAAGCCGTTGTCGGCCAGCCACTGCGGATCGGGCGCGACCTGCTGCAGGACCTCGACCAGCAGCCCGCCGGGGCCGGCGACCTGAAACCGGCGCTGGCCCCACGGCTCGGTCACCAGCGGCATGACCACCTCGAGACCGGCGTCACTCAAGCGCGCGAACTCGGCGTCCACATCCTCGACGACGAAGGCCAGCAGGGTGCCCACCACGGCCTTGCCGCGCGTCGCCTCGGGCCACGACTCGTGGTCGCGCTGCACGAAGTCGAGGCTCACGTTCTGATGCCCCGCGTGCTGGGTGTTCACATACCACCCGATGTCGATGCCCACCTGGAACCCGAAGTGCTCCACGAACCAGGCCGGACTGTCGCTCGGCTTCTCGGCGGCCGCCACCATGCCGATCGCTGTGAACTGCATCTGCTCCCCCTCGGATCGCGGTCGTCCGGGCAGCATAGGCGAACCCGTGCGGCGCCCCGCGGTTATCCACAATCCAGGCTTGTCCACGTTGAGATGCTGGATGGGCCTCAGCGGCGGGTCTTGACTCGTTGTCCACATGGCGTCCGCGGTAGAACTGGGTGGGTCTTCGGTGATGGTCTGACCCGTGTTCCCCAGGCGTCCGTACGGCTGCCTTTCGGCTGAGCTGTCGGCCGTCGCCGAGGCCACCACCAGGCAGGGAATGTGACTTAACAGGAGCTTGGCTAGAAGCCCCGTCAACGTGCTGTCCACCCCTGCCCGGCGGTGTGCCACCCGGTTCACACCAATGAAGGGCAGCAGGATCCACGATGCCAGAACAAACCATCGAGGTCATCGGTGGTGTCGACACCCATGCTGACACCCACACCGCCGCGCTGATCGACCAGACCGGGCGGCTGCTCGGCCGTGAGCAGTTCCCTGCCGATGTGGCCGGCTATCAAACACTGCTGGCCTGGATGCGCAGCCACGGACCGATCCGGGCAGTCGGCGTCGAAGGCACCGGCAGCTACGGCGCAGGCTTGGCGCGTCACCTGCACCAGGAAGCTGTCACCGTGCTCGACGTCGACCGCAGCGACCGCAGGACCCGCCGCCGGCGCGGCAAGAGTGACCCTGTTGACGCCGAGGCCGCCGCCCGATCAGTGCTGGCCGGCACCGCGACCACCATCGCGAAAACTCGCAACGGCATCGTCGAGACACTGCGCGCGATCACCGTCACCCGTGCCGGCGCGGTTCGCGCCCACACCGCGGCCAAGAACGCGCTGATCGCCATGTCCCGGACCGCACCCGAGCCGTTACGCAGCCAATTCACCGGGCTACCCATCGGCCGGTTGATCACCGTGGCGGCTGCGCTGAAGCCCGGCTTCGACATGACCAACCCCACCAGCGGAGCCATCCTGGCGCTACGCCGGCTGGCCCGCCGCTGCCAGCACCTGGCGACCGAGATCCGCGAGGCCGACCTCGACCTCCAACTGATCCTGCGTGACCTCGCCCCACGCATGCTCGAGCAGCCCGGAGTCGGTCCGGTCAGCGCCGCGCAACTACTGATCACCGCCGCAGACAACCCACAACGGTTGCACTCCGAAGCCGCTTTCGCGATGCTCTGCGGCGCCGCACCCCTACCCGCCAGCAGCGGACGCACCGACCGGCACCGCCTTAATCGCGGCGGAGACCGCCACGCCAACCGGGCCTTACACACCATCGCCCTGAGCCGGTATCAGCACCACCCAGCCACCCGCGCCTACATCGAACGCAGAACCACCCAAGGCCTGAGCCCACGCGACATCAAACGCTGCCTCAAACGCTACATAGCCCGCGACATGTTCTCCCACGTCCAACAAGCCCTGCGCCACCACGCCCTGCAAAAAACAACACTCCCGCACCAGTTATCCACAACTTGACTTACAGGAGCATCAGCCCGAGCCGTCGCCGCGTCCCAAGATCGCCCTGCCTCGATAAAATGGGCGAGGGCGGGGGTCCCCCGGTGGGGCGGGCCTCTGTTCCAGCTACCGACCGGCTCGTCCGCGGACGGGCTAGGTTTCCGGTATGACGACGTTGGACGACTTCGCGGAGCTGGCGCGGGCCGAGCAGGGGCTGGTGACCGTCTCGACGCTGCGGGCGGACGGGACCATTCAGGCGTCGCTGGTGAACGCGGGCGTGCTGGCGCACCCGCTGACCGGCGTACGGGGTCTGGCCTTCGTGACCTATGGCCGGGTGAAGCTGCGCAACCTGCGGGCGCGCCCCCAGCTGGCCGTGTCGGTGCGGTCGGGGTGGAAGTGGGCCACCGTGGAGGGTGAGGCCGAGCTGATCGGGCCGGACGACCCGGTCGACGGCGTCGATGTGCGGCTGCTGCTGCGGGAGGTGTTCACGGCGGCCGGGGGCACGCATGAGGACTGGGACGAGTACGACCGGGTGATGGCCGAGCAGCGGCGCACGGCGGTGCTGCTCGGCCCCACCCGGGTCTACAGCAACTGATCAGCGAGCGCACCATGCCGTGCGGGTCCAGCACGTATTTCTTGGCCGCGCCCCGGTCGAAGTCCTGGTAGCCCTGCGGGGCGTCGTCCAGGCCGATGGCGGCCGCGTTGACGTTCTCGGCGATCTGCACAATCGGTGATGAGAAAACCGGCCGCCCCGAAGGACGACCGGCTGAGGGTGCACGGGTCAGGGCACGACCAGTTTGTTGCCGACGGTCGTGAACAGGTCGCTGATCTTCCCGCCGAAGATCGTGGCCCCGGCGATCAGCGCGATGGCGATGAGCGTGACCAGCAGGCCGTACTCGACGGCGGTGGCGCCCTCGTCGTCGCGGGTGCGCAGCCGGGCCTGAATATATGCGGCGATGTGATGCATGCTCGTGTCCCCCCAAGAGTCAAGCGTCCTACGCCCGGACCCATCGGCTTGCCGCCCCCGCGTTTGAGTGCCGTACGGGTTGCCAATGGGGTGCGCCCGTGTCGGCGGGACGGGGGATAGGACGCGCGGGACGGGAGTGACAGGATGGCCGTAACCTCTTCGGTGCCGGCTCGTTGAGCGGGTACGGACCAGTTCACCCCCGAGAACTATCTGGACGACATTGATGGCATCCCGGCCGGTGGTGCTCGCCACGGGCGCCCTCGTGGTCACGGCGTCGGTGATCGCCGCGCTGATCCTGCTGGAACCGCGCGCCGTGGCCGGTTTCCTCACGGCCGGCGTGGCCGTGACGGCCGCGGTGATGGTGCGCGCGGCCCGGACGGGCCGGGCGGCCGGCCCCCGGCTGCGTGTGCTGGCCCTGGCCGGCGGGCTGGGCCTGACCGCGGTGGCCGGTGCGGCCAGTGGGGTCGCCACGCTCGTGGCGCCCGGGGTGCTGGTGGGCGGGGTGCCCCTGCCGGCCGAGATCCCGCTGGTGGCGTTGTTCCTGGTGGCGATCACGTTGCTGCCCGCGATCCTGCGGCCGCACCAGCGCCGCGACTCGCTGGCCCAGCTGCGGATCGGGCTGGACGTGCTGGCGGTGGCGGGCTGCCTGCTCTTCGCGTCGTGGATGCTGCTGTTCAACTCCGACGGCGAACGCCGCGGGGCCTCGATCACCGCGTTGATCTGCGGGGGCAGCGCCGCCGCCACGGCCGCGGTCAACGGCGTGCACGCGCTGCGGCAGCGGGCCGCCCTGCAGTGGTGCGGCCCGGCCGCGGCCCTGGCCCTGATCGGTCTGACCGCGCTGGTCATCGGCATGGACTACCCGGACGAGGCGAACGCCGGAATCGCCGCCGTGGTCGCCGCGGCCGCCATCAACGTGGCCGCCGTGCTGCTCTGGCACGGCTCGGTGCGACTGTCGCCCGACGAGAGCCCGCTGCCGCCGCCGGGCAGCGAACCGTCGGCCGGTTTCCCGCTGCTCGCGCTCCCGGTGCTCGGCTCGGCCCTGGTCACCGTCTATCACCTGCTGCAGGGCGGCGGGCTGGACGCGACATCGATCGCGCTGGGCTCGGTGGCGATCACGGCCGTGGCCGCACGGGAGTGGGTGTCGTCGGTGGCGCTGCGCCGCCAGGCCGGGCATCTCGCCGATCAGGGCAACCGGCTGCGCAGCCTGATGTTCGGCTCGGCCGACGTGGCCCTGGTGCTCGACTCCAACCTGGCCGTGCGCTGGCAGTCGGCTGCCACGGCGCGCCAGTTCGGACTGTCCGATCAGGAGGTGCTGGGCCGGGCGGTGTCCGCGCTGGTGCACCCGGACCAGGTCGAGGACGTGCACGCGTACCTGCTGACCCGGATGACCGGCCCCGAGTCCGACGGCGACGACGGCCTCCCGGTCCGGCTGCGTGACGGTTTCGGCCGGTGGCGCGAGACCGAGTGGACGACCAGCGGCGCCGACCCCGCGGAGGCCGGGCACACGCTGGTCGTGCACGTCCGCGACGTCACCAACATGCGCGACCTGGAACAGGCACTGCGCGAGTCGGCGCACCTCGACCACCAGACGGGGCTGGCCAACCGGGACGGCCTGGTCCGCGCGGCCGAGCTGATCCCCGACGCCGGCGCGATGATCGTCGTCGAGCTGGGCGGGCTGACCGCGATCGGTGACGTGCGCGGCCGCGACCTGGCCGAGCTGGTGCTGGTGGAGGCGGCCCGGCGACTGCGCCTGCAGGTGGCGGGGGCCGACATCCCGGCCCGGATCGGCGAGACCCGGTTCGCGGTGCTCACCCACAGCGGCGCCGTACGGGCCCACCTGCTCGCCGGTCAGCTGGTCAACGCGCTGTCGGCGCCCTACATGACGGCCGGCACGGTGTCGCACCTGTCCGCGTGGGGCGGGCTGGCCGACGTGAGCGACGAGCACGACTCCGACGAGGTGATCCGCCGGGCGGCGCTCGCGCTGCGGTCCGTACGGTCGGGGCCGCCCGGCGCCGTGGAGTGGTACGAGGCCGAGATGGAGACGCGCCTGCTGCGCCGCTCGACGCTGGAGCAGGACCTGCCGGGTGCGGTCGACCGGGGCGAGATCGACGTGCACTACCAGCCCGTGCTCGAGCTGGACGGGCGCCGCCCGGTCGGGGTGGAGGCCCTGCCCACGTGGCGGCACCCCCAGCTCGGCGCGGTGCCGGCCGACGAGTTGCAGGCCGTGGCCGAGGATCTGGGACTGCACAGCCAGGTCGAGCAGGCGGTGCTGCAGCGCTCGTGCCGGCTGCTGGCCCGGTGGCGGCAGTTCAACGACACGTTGTGGCTGGCCGTCAACGTGCGCCCGCGCCAGCTCGTCGACCCGGCCTTCCAGGCCACCCTCGACACCACCCTGGAGGACCACGACCTGCCCCATTCCGCGCTGGTCATCGAGATCGCCGAGCAACACCTGTCCGACGTACGGGAGGACGCCCACCAGCCACCGGTCGAGGACATCGCCGCCCAGCTCGGCCGGTTGCGCGCGGCCGGCGTACGAACCGCGGTCGACAACTTCGGCACCGGGCCCACGTCGCTGAGCCGGCTGCGGATCCTGCCGATCGACCTGCTGAAGATCGACCGTGCGGTGTTCGCCGACCCGGTCGAGACGTTCCGGCAGGCCGGCGCGGTGATGGACGTGGCCGTGACGCTCGGGCGGCGGCTCGGCATGGAGGTCATCGCGCACGGCCTGGAGGACGCGATGGATCTCGACACGGCGCGCACCGCGGGCTGCCGGCTGGGGCAGGGTGACCTGCTGGCCCGCCCGATGCCCGCCGAACACCTCGAGGCAGTGCTCGAACACCTTCGTGTGTAGATCCTGTCGATCGGCGGCGGGCGGATGCGTCATCTCCCGGCACCGACGAGAGGACACCCCATGATCACCGTTTTTCAGAACGTCACCCTCGACGGCGTGATGCAGGCGCCGGGCCGCAAAGGCGAGGACGACCGGGGCGGCTTCGCGCACGGCGGGTGGGCCGACGGGTACGCCGACGAGGTGTCGATGTCCTTCGCGGCCGAGGGCATGAGCCGCCGGGACGGGGCGCTGCTGTTCGGCCGCCGCACGTACGAGGACCTGCTCGGTTTCTGGACCGGCACCGAGCGGCCCAACCCGTTCACCGACGTGCTGGTCGGCGCGCGCAAGCTGGTCGTCACCCGCTCGGCGGGCACGACCGCGGCCTACCCCAGCACCGAACTGCTGGTCGGCGAGGCCGTCGAGACCGTGGCCGCGCACCGGGAGACCGGACTGACGATCATGGGCAGCGGGGAGCTGATCCGCGCTCTGCACGCCGCGCGGATGATCGACACGTACGTGCTGCAGATCCACCCGATCGTCCTGGGCTCGGGCACGAAACTGTTCGCGGACGGCGAGCCCGCGAACCTGACGCTGGAACGCTCGATTCCGACCACCACCGGCGTGATCATCGCCCGGTACGCTGTTCGCTGAAAAGGGGCCGACATGCGCTACACGCTGCTTTTTCACTACCAGGAGGCGACCGCCGACGAGCTCGGCCCCGAGGTCCTGGCCGAGGGGCAGCGGGCGATGTCGGCCTACGCGGCGACCCTGCACGCGGCGGGCGTCCTGCTCGGCGGCGAGGTGCTGCACACGTCCGAGCTTTCCACCACCGTACGGGTGCGGGACGGTGTCACGCAGGTGCAGGACGGGCCGTTCGCCGACACCAAGGAGCAGCTCGGCGGCACGATCGTGATCGACGTGCCCGACCTGGACGCGGCGATCGCGTGGGCCGGGCAGGCCCCGCAGGCGCAGTGGGGCACGGTCGAGATCCGCCCCGGTGCCACCCACCTCGTGGACGGTGTGTGGAGGTGAGCTCGGACGAGGCGCGCGCCGCCGCGGAACGGGCCGCACGGGCCTCGTACGGCAAACTCGTCGCCCTGCTGGCCGCGCCCGACGGCGACCTCGCCCAGGCCGAGGACGCGCTGGCCGCGGCGTTCGAGCAGGCCCTGCGCCGGTGGCCCGCGACCGGCGTGCCCGCCAACCCGGAGGGATGGCTGCTCACCGTGGCCCGCAACCGCCGGCGCGACGCGTGGCGCAAGCCCGCCACTGCCCCGCTCACCGAGGACAGCTCGCTCACCGGCCCGCTCGAGGAGCACGACCCGTACGCGATCGGCGACAAGCGGCTCGAGCTGCTGTTCGTGTGCGCGCACCCGGCCATCGAGGAACCCGCCCGTACCCCCCTGATGCTGCAGACCGTGCTCGGCTTCGAGGCCGCCGAGATCGCCCGCGCGTACGCCGTGCCGCCCGCGACGATGGCGCAACGGCTGGTCCGGGCCAAGAAGCGGATCAAACAGGCCCGCATCCCGTTCGCCGTGCCCGACCGGCGGGCCATGCCCGAGCGGCTGCCCCCGGTGCTGGAGGCGGTCTACGGCTGCGCCGCCATCGCGTGGCGCGGTGACATCGGTGAGGCGCAGTACCTGGCGGTCACCCTGGCCGCGCTGCTGGGCGCCGAGGCCGAGGCGTGGGGCCTGGCCGCGCTGACCACGTTCACACTGGCCCGGCGCCGGTCCTCGTTCGTGCCGCTCGACCAGCAGAACCCGGCCGACTGGGACGCGGCCCTGATCGGCGAGGCCGAGACCTACCTGCGGCGCGCTCGGCCCGGCGGCCCGCCCGGGCGTTTCCAGCTGGAGGCGGCGATCCAGGCCGTCCACTGTGACCGCGGCCGGACCGGCGGCACCGACTGGCCGGCCCTGCGCACCCTGTACGCGGCCCTGCTCACGGTCGCACCCAGCCTTGGTGCGCGGGTCGCGGCGGCCACAGTGGTGGGCCGGCTCGACGGCCCCGAGGCGGGCCTGGCCGCACTGCCGGGCGGCGCCGGACAGTTCCAGCCCTACTGGGCGGCCCGCGCCGACCTGCTCGCCCGGGCGGGCCGCGACGCCACGGCCGCCTACCGCGAAGCGGCCGCTCTCACCGATGACGCCGACGTCGCGGCGTTCCTGACCGCGCGGATCAGCGCCTCCGGATGATCGCGCCCACCAGCACCACCACGGCCGACGCGACCACGAAGACGACCCCGGCCGCTGTGTACGAGCCGGTGGCCCGGAACGCCCCGACCGTGCCGATCGCCACCACCGAGCCGAACGAGCCGATGGCCAGCACGGACCCGAACGATGCGAGCGACGCGACCGACAGCACCGACGCGTACGAGAGCACCGAGAGGATCGACCCGTACGAGCCGAGCGACAGAATGGAATCCTTGGAATACGCGCTGAGAACGGAATTGCTCGACTTGTACGACAGGATGTTCTTGTTCAGGCGAGGCATTCCTCATTCTGGCGCACATGCCACCATGACGGGACCCCGCTCCTGACGCCGGGAAGTGGGGACCCGCGAGCATCGAGGCCGAACTGCGCAAGGAGTTCGACCGCTGGGAGAGCAAGGCCACGCCGGTCCTCGAACTCCTGCCGTACTGCGACCCGGCGGCGGCACCTGGCGAGGCCGGCGACGGCGCGGAGGCGGTGACCGCGGTGGCCGCCGCGTTCTCCCGGGGCTACCTCACGCCCTGAGGCTCGTTGCCGATGCGCGCGACGAGCAGGCGGCCGGTCGACTCCAGGTGGGCGCGCATGGCGGCCTCGGCCGCGGGCCCGTCGCGGCGCAGCACGGCCATCACCACCGGCTCGTGCTCGGCGTGGATCTCGGCCAGGGTGCGGCCGCTGGCCGTGGTGGGCGGGCCGAGCAGCGCCGTGGCCGAACGCAGCTGAGCCACGATCGCGGCCGAGCGGTTGTTCCCGGCCGTACGAAGCAGCAGGTCGTGCAGGGCCCGGTCGGCCGGCCAGAACGCGGCCTCATCCCCGCGGGCCACCGCCGACGCCATCGCGGCCAGCGCCTCCCGCACCGTCGCGTGCTCCTCGTCCGTACCGGAAAGGGCGGCCTTGGCGGCTGCGGCGGGCTCCAGGGCCAACCTGATCTCGACGATCTCCTCGACGTCGTGGGCCCGCGGACGCAGCACCCGGAAGCCGCGGTTGCGCCGGATCTCGACCAGGCCCGCCTCGGCCAGCCGCAACATGCCCTCGCGGACCGGGCTGCGCGAGACGCCGAGCAGGTCGGCCAGCTGATACACCGAATACGTCCGGTCGGGCACGAGCTGACCCGCGGCGACCCCGTCGCGCACGGCCTTAGCGACGGCGTCGGCGAGGGAGGGGGCGCCGGCGGGCAGGCTCAGCCTCGGCCCACCGCTTCCCGGTCCCTCCGACGGCACGCCCTGCACCGGCCCACCGCTTCCCGGTCCCTCGGGCGGCACGGCCCGGCTCGGCACCTCGGGCGGCAGGCTCAGTTGCGGCACGAGTAACATGTTACCTATGAGCGACGTGGTGGGTGCACTGGAGAAGGCCGGGCTCGAAGTGCGGTCCGACGCCGGCACGCGGGGCATGTACGCCTCCGACGCCTCGCTCTACCGCATCCCGCCGCTGGCCGTGGTGCGCCCCCGGCACGTCGACGAGGTGGCCGCCGCGCTGGCGATCGCCCGCGAGACCGGCACCCCGTTCACCTCGCGCGGCGCGGGTACGTCGGTGGCGGGCAACGCCATCGGGCCGGGCATCGTGCTGGACTTCTCCCGCCACCTCAACCGGGTGCTCGAGATCGACCCCGCTGCTCGCACGGCGGTGGTCGAGCCGGGCACCGTGCACGCTGTGCTGCAGAAAGCGGCCACCCCGCACGGCGTACGGTTCGGGCCCGACCCGTCGACCCACCCGCGCTGCACGATCGGCGGCATGATCGGCAACAACGCCTGCGGGTCGCGGTCACTGGCGTACGGGCGCACCTCCGACAACGTCGTCGCGCTGGAGATGCTCACCGCGGCGGGTGACCGGCTGGACACGACGAAGCCGGACGGCGTCGTCGTGCAGAACGTCCGCGACGTGATGCAGAAACACCTGGCCACCGCGCGCACGGAGTTCGACACGTTCGGCCGCCAGGTCTCGGGTTACGCCGTCCAGCATCTGCTGCCCGAACGCTTCGACCTGACCCAGGCCCTGGTCGGCTCCGAAGGCACGCTCGGTGTCATCACCCGGGCCACCGTGCGTCTGGTCGTCGACTCCCCCGTACGGGTCGTGGTGGTCCTGGGTTTCCCGGACATCGTGGCCGCCGGCGAGGCCTCCCCCGCCGTCGTGGCCCACGGCCCCACCTCGTGCGAAGGTCTCGACTCGCGGCTTCTCGACGTGCTGCGCGCCCGGCGCGGCCCGGCCGCCGTGCCCCCGCTGCCCCGCGGCGGCGCCTGGCTCTTCGTCGAACTGGCCGGCGACGACCTGGGTGAGGTCGAGGCGCGGGCGCGCAAGCTCGCGGCCGACGGGATCGCCGACGACGCGCTGGTCGTCACCGACCCGGCCACACAGGCCCGGCTGTGGCGCATCCGCGAGGACGGCGCGGGCCTGGCCGGGCGCTCCCCCGCCGACCGTCCCGCCTGGCCCGGCTGGGAGGACGCGGCCGTCCCGCCCGAGAAGCTGGGCGCGTACCTGTCCCGCTTCGACGAGCTTGTGGCCACGTACGGGATGAGCTCGGCGCCTTTCGGCCACTTCGGCGACGGCTGCATGCATGTGCGGCTCGACTTCCCCCTCGACCAGCCCGGCGGCACCAAGGTGCTGCGCGAGTTCCTGGTCGGCGCGGCCAAACTGGTCGGCGAGTTCGGCGGCTCCCTCTCCGGTGAGCACGGCGACGGCCGGGCCCGCTCCGAACTGCTGCCGCACATGTACTCGCCGGACGCGATCGCCCTGTTCGCCGGCATCAAGCACGCGTTCGACCCCGGCAACCTGCTCAACCCCGGCGTCCTGGTCGACCCCGACCCGGTCGACGCCTCCGTGCGCCCCGCCTCGTACCCGCTCCGGGGCTTGGCACTGGCCTACCCGCACGACGGCGGCGACCTGGCGCAGGCCGTGCACCGCTGCACCGGCGTGGGCAAATGCCGCGCCGACAACTCGGCCGCGGGCGGTGTGATGTGCCCGTCCTACCTGGCCACCCGCGAGGAGAAGGACTCCACCCGCGGCCGCGCCCGCGTGCTGCAAGAAGTCGTCCGCGGCGAGCTGCCCTGGTCGCACCCGTCCGTGCACGACTCGCTCGACCTGTGCCTGTCCTGCAAGGGCTGCGCCTCCGACTGCCCCACCGGCATCGACATGGCCACCTACAAATCCGAGGCCCTGCACCAGAAATACCGCGGCCGCCTGCGCCCCCGATCGCACTACACGCTGGGCCGGCTGCCGTTCTGGTCCCGCCTGGCCGGCTGGACCCCGCGCCTGGCCAACCTGGGCACCCGCCTGCCCGGTGTCCGCCGCCTCGCCCTCTGGCTGGCCGGCGTCGACAAACGGCGCTCGGTCCCCGCCTTCGCCCGGCGCCCCTTCCGCCGCACCTTCAAGCCGGCCGGCACCGGCACCCCGGTCGTGCTGTTCGCCGACTCGTTCTCCGACGCCTTCTCCCCCGAGGTCGCCGAGGCCACGGTCCGCGTCCTGCGCGCCGCCGGCTACGAACCCCGCCTCCCCTCCGGCCAGGTCTGCTGCGGCCTGACCTGGATCACCACGGGCCAGCTGGACTCGGCCAAAAAGATTCTTTCCCGTACGGTCGATGCACTGGCCCCCGACGCCCGGGCCGGCATCCCCATCGTCGGCATCGAACCCTCGTGCACGGCCGTCCTGCGCTCCGACATCCACGAGCTGCTGCCCGGCCACCCCGCGGCCGCCGCCGTGGCCGGCTCGGTGCGCACCCTGGCTGAACTCCTCGCCGAAACCCCCGGCTGGACCCCGCCCGACCTCTCCGACGTGTCCCTGATCGCCCAGCCCCACTGCCACCACCACGCCGTGCTGGGCTGGAAAGCCGACGCCGACCTGCTGGCCTCCTCCGGCGCCCGGATCAAACGCCTCTCCGGCTGCTGCGGCCTGGCCGGCAACTTCGGCGTCGAGATCGGTCACTACGAGGTCTCCGTAGCGGTCGCCGGACAACAGCTGCTACCCGCCCTGGACGCCGCCCCCGACGCCCTGGTCCTGGCCGACGGCTTCTCGTGCCGCACCCAGGTCGCCGACCTCCGCCACCGCCCCGCGGTCCACCTGGCCCAGCTGCTCGACCGCTGACCTCGGCCGGCGCGCACACCCACCGATCTGCTGCGCGGATTCACCTGCGGCCCGCCGGCGGCAGCCTCAGTTCGGGGGCTGCTGAGGCCGGTTTGCCGCTCGGCAGTGGTTGTCGCAGACGATCAGATCAGCTGTTTGCTTGCCGCGGCCCGGCTCGCAGCGGCACTCCGCACAGCGTGTTGGGCATCCTAGGAGGCTAGGCTGACAGATTGGCCGCTGGTTGCCCGGCCGCGGCCAGCTCGGCGAATCGTCCTGCGGTCGACTCAGCGCCTGACTGCGGCTCGCTGACCGTTCTCGATCGCGGGCGCGCGACCCCGGGCTGCGCCTGCCCTCTCCCGCCCACGTGTACTCGACCGCTCCCCTGGCTTCAGAATCGGCAGCGTGGACCGAGCCCGGCCGATCATGCGGTTATCCACAATGGCGGGTTGTCCACGTTGAGATGCTGGATGGGCCTCGGCGGCGGGTCTTGACTCGTTGTCCACATGGCGTCCGCGGTAGAACTGGGTGGGTCTTCGGTGATGGTCTGACCCGTGTTCCCCAGGCGTCCGTACGGCTGCCTTTCGGCTGAGCTGTCGGCCGTCGCCGAGGCCACCACCAGGCAGGGAATGTGACTTAACAGGAGCTTGGCTAGAAGCCCCGTCAACGTGCTGTCCACCCCTGCCCGGCGGTGTGCCACCCGGTTCACACCAATGAAGGGCAGCAGGATCCACGATGCCAGAACAAACCATCGAGGTCATCGGTGGTGTCGACACCCATGCTGACACCCACACCGCCGCGCTGATCGACCAGACCGGGCGGCTGCTCGGCCGTGAGCAGTTCCCTGCCGATGTGGCCGGCTATCAAACACTGCTGGCCTGGATGCGCAGCCACGGACCGATCCGGGCAGTCGGCGTCGAAGGCACCGGCAGCTACGGCGCAGGCTTGGCGCGTCACCTGCACCAGGAAGCTGTCACCGTGCTCGACGTCGACCGCAGCGACCGCAGGACCCGCCGCCGGCGCGGCAAGAGTGACCCTGTTGACGCCGAGGCCGCCGCCCGATCAGTGCTGGCCGGCACCGCGACCACCATCGCGAAAACTCGCAACGGCATCGTCGAGACACTGCGCGCGATCACCGTCACCCGTGCCGGCGCGGTTCGCGCCCACACCGCGGCCAAGAACGCGCTGATCGCCATGTCCCGGACCGCACCCGAGCCGTTACGCAGCCAATTCACCGGGCTACCCATCGGCCGGTTGATCACCGTGGCGGCTGCGCTGAAGCCCGGCTTCGACATGACCAACCCCACCAGCGGAGCCATCCTGGCGCTACGCCGGCTGGCCCGCCGCTGCCAGCACCTGGCGACCGAGATCCGCGAGGCCGACCTCGACCTCCAACTGATCCTGCGTGACCTCGCCCCACGCATGCTCGAGCAGCCCGGAGTCGGTCCGGTCAGCGCCGCGCAACTACTGATCACCGCCGCAGACAACCCACAACGGTTGCACTCCGAAGCCGCTTTCGCGATGCTCTGCGGCGCCGCACCCCTACCCGCCAGCAGCGGACGCACCGACCGGCACCGCCTTAATCGCGGCGGAGACCGCCACGCCAACCGGGCCTTACACACCATCGCCCTGAGCCGGTATCAGCACCACCCAGCCACCCGCGCCTACATCGAACGCAGAACCACCCAAGGCCTGAGCCCACGCGACATCAAACGCTGCCTCAAACGCTACATAGCCCGCGACATGTTCTCCCACGTCCAACAAGCCCTGCGCCACCACGCCCTGCAAAAAACAACACTCCCGCACCAGTTATCCACAACTTGACTTACAGGAGCATCAGACGTCCTCCCGAAGATCGCGAACATCCGGAACAATGGAGACTGGCGGTGGCCCCCTGGGAGGGCGGGCTATGCGACCGGAGCGGACTACGCCACAGAGCGCTGACCACGCAACCGGAGCGGACCGTCGTCGGGACAGAGCGGACCGTCGTCGGAACAGAGCGGACCGTCGTCGGAGCGGACCGCCATCGCAGCGAACCGGACGAGCGGACCGGACCGCCATCGCAGCGAACCGGACGAGCGGAGCGCCGTCGGAGCGGAGCGGACCGTTGTCGGAGCGGACCGCCCTCGGAGCGAACCGGACGAGCGGACCAGGGCGCCGTTGGAGCGGAGCGGACCGTCGGAGCAGAGCGCGGGCCGGGCGCCCCGTGCTGACTGCACAACCGGAGCGAGGCGGTGCGATCGGAGCGCCGGCCGGGCGAGCCAAGTCCGGACCGTACGAGCAAGAGCGAACCGCCGTACAGGCCCTGCGCGCCGTGTCAGGGCCGCTGTTCGCCTTCGCCGGTGATGCGTTCCATGGCGGCGTCGGTCGTCAGCTCCCACCGATGTTCCGGGTGTGCGATGTAATGCTTCAACGCCCCCAGCACCATCCCGGGGTCCGCCGCCAGCCAGCGCCCGCTGATGGTTTCGGGGGTTGTCATGGGGCGGCCCAGGAAGTCGCGGGAGCGGGTGTCCGGGGAACCCACGAAGCTGACCGCGATCATCGGGCCGCGCCGCCACACCGGGGTGGCCGAGGTCAGGGCGATCCATGGGATGAAGTGGGTGAATGTCAGTCCGCGGTGGTGCACGCCCCGCGGTCCGATCACGACTTCGCCCGGGACCATCCGCAGGATGACGATCAGCAGCACCAGCAGTGGTAGGGCGATCACGCCGAACAGGGCCGCGATCAGCCAGGTGCCGCGCTGGGCGGCCACGGTCGCGTACCCGGCCGCGGCCGCCGTGGTCAGGAACAGGGTGGCGGCCACGAGGTAGGTCGCTCCCCCGGCGTACGGGAAGATCAGGCCCGCGGCCGTGCGCCGGATGCCGGAAGTGCCGGGGCGGCGCCGGGTGCCGCGGTAGCCGAAGAGGCACAGCGCGGCCAGATGCCCCAGGAACACGGCCAGGGCACCGAAGAAGACGGCCTGCCCGGCGTCGTCGTAGAGCAGTTGCCATCCGGCGGCGGTCAGGGCCAGCGCGGCCAGCGCGCCGAGGTACAGGACGCCGAACAGCATGCGGCGGGGGCGGCGGTGCCCGGTCCACTCGGGCGGGAGGATCTTCATAGGAGCCCGCAGTCTAGACACGTGCCCCCAATGATCGGCGGACGTCGATTATGCTGCCGCCGTGTCTGGTGGGCCCGAAGTTCTTCTCGACCCGGGCGCGGCTTATCCGGAGTTCGCCCCGGCGCGGGCCGCGATGCAGGCGCGCGACTGGCCGGGCGTGCGCCGGCTGCTCGACGCGACGCCGCCCGGTCTGCGCAGCGGCATCATTCACACGTGCGGCGAGGAGCAGCAGGACGCCGAGTTCCTGACCGCCGTGGTCCGAGCGGACCCGGCCGACACGACGGCCGCCGCGATGCTGGGGGCGCATCTGATCGTCGTGGGCTGGCGGATCCGTACGGCGGCTTCGGCCGATCAGGTCAGCCGGCGGCAGTTCGCGAAGTTCCACGAGTGGCTGCGCCAGGCCGAGGCCGTGCTGCTGGAGGCGTCGGTGGTCAACCCGCGCGACCCGGCGGTGTGGCACGAGCTGCTGATCTCGGGCCGCGGCCTGCAGGTGGGTCGGAGCGAGGTGTTGCGGCGCTACGACCGGTGCCGGCTGGCCGACCCGCATCATCTGCCCGCCCAGCAGTCGATGGTGCAGCAGCTGTGCCCGAAGTGGGGCGGCTCGTGGGAGCTGGTGCACTCCTTCGCCCGCGAGCAGATGCTGGCTGCGCCGCCCGGGTTCCCGCAGGCGGGGCTGGTGGCCGACGCGCACATCGAGCACGGCTACGCCGGCGTCAAGCACGAGGCGATGACGGCGGGCGCCTTCCGCAAATATCTGCAGCAAGAGGCCGTACGGGCTGAGTTGTACGACGCCGCGCAGCGCTCGGTGTGGAGTCCCGAGTTCCGCCGGTGGTACGGCTGGGAGTGGGCGGCCAGCTCGTTCGCGATGGTGTTCGCTCTGCTCGGCGACGACCGCGGCGCGGGGCATCTGTTCGGCCTGCTCGGCAACGTCGCCACCACGCAGCCGTGGGAGTACCTGGGTGTCCCCACGTGGCAGATCCGCAAGTACCGCAAGCGTGCGGGGGCGTGGCGATGATCCGGCGGACCGAGGTCGACGGCATCCCGGCGGTGGTCGCCCCGGCGACGGGTGGGCCGGTGCGGGCCGGGCTGGTCTTCCGGGTCGGGCAGGCCGACGAGACTCTGCCCCGCAGCGGCATCACCCACCTGATCGAGCATCTGGTGCTGCACCCGCTGGGCCACGGCGACTACCACCACAACGGCAGCACGGCCGCGGCTTTCACGTCGTTCCACGTGCAGGGCAGCGAGCAGGAGGTGGCCCGTTTCCTGACCGCGGTGTGCGACTCGCTGGCCGCGCCGCCGCTGGCCCGGCTGGAGGCGGAGAAGGGCGTTCTCCGTACGGAGGCGGCGACGCACGGCACCGGTGTCCTGGGCTCGCTGGCGGTGTGGCGGCACGGCGCTCACGACTACGGCCTGCCCGGCATGCCCGAGTGGGGCCTGCACGCGATCACCGCGGACGACGTGCGCCGGTGGACGGCCCGCTTCTTCACGCGGGACAACGCTGTGCTCTGGGTGACCGGGGGTGACGTGCCGGGCGGCCTGCGGTTGCGGCTTCCTTCCGGCGTACGGGAACCGATGCCCACGCCGTCGTCCGCCCTGCCCGTGACACCGGCGTCGTACGGCGGCGCGGCCGACGCGGTGGCGTGGGACAGCGTGGTCGCCGAGAGCGACGCCGCGGCCGTCTTCAGCGACGCGCTCGAGCGGGTGATGTATCGCGAGCTGCGCCACGACAGCGGGCTTTCCTACACCGTACGCACCGAGTACAGCCCGCGCGGCGACGGCGGGGCGGTGATCACGGCGCTGGCCGACGCGCTGCCCGAGAAGCAGGACGCCGTGCTGGGCGGTTTCGCCCAGGTGCTGCGGGCCGTGCGAGCCGGGCGGATCGAGCCCGGCGACGTCACCGGTGCCGTCGCCCGCCGCCTCGAGGCGCTGCGCCACCCCGGCGTCGACGCGGCCCGGCTGCCCTGGTTCGCCCGCGAGGTGCTGACCGGCCGCCCGCTGCGCACCACCGACGAGCTGGCCGCCGGTCTGGCCGCCGTCACTGTCGCCGATGTCGTCGCCTGCGGCCAGGCCGCCGAGCGCACCGGCCTGCTGATGACGCCGCCGCACGCGCACGGCGGGGCCGCCACCGGCGTCTATCCCGCCGTGGAGACCAGTCCCGCCCCCGTGGCCGGGGTGTCGTACCGGGCCCGGGCCGGGCACGCCGAGACCATCCTGGCCGGGCCGGAGGGTATCAGCGCGGTGGGCCGTTCCGGTTCCGCGACCGTACGGCTGGACGCCTGCGCCGCCGTGCTGTCCTGGCCGGACGGCCGCCGCCTGTTCGTGGGGCTGGACGCCACGTCGGTGACGCTCGAGCCCACTCTCTACCGCAACGGCGCCGACGCCGTCCGGGCCCTGGACGATCACGTCCCGCCTCACCTGCGCGTCCCGATGCCCGCCCGCGACCCCCGGTCGATCCCGCAGCCCCGCCGGGCCACCGTGGCCCCGCAGCGCCGCCGCCAGCTCCTGGTCGCCGCGCTGTGGGCACTGCTGGCCCTGGCCTGTTTCGCGGGCGGCGTCCTTGTGCTGAGCGGCCCGCTCGACGACGACGCCCGTCAGGGCGGCGTGGGTGGCCTCCTGGTGGGCGGTTTCTTCGTCTACATGGCCGTCCGGGCCGTACGGCGAAATAGATTGTGACGTTAAGTACCTGCCAGGCTCGGGGTGGAAGCGGCCGCTGAGCGGTAGTAATGCAGAGTGCCCGACCTCAGCCCTCGCCGCCGTGCGCTTGTTCTGGCCATTTGCTGTCTGAGCCTGTTCATCGTCGGGCTGGACAACACCATCGTGAACATCGCGCTGCCGGCGTTGCGGACCGATCTCGACACGTCGGTGTCGGGCCTGCAGTGGGTGATCGACGCGTACACGCTCGTGCTGGCCAGCCTGCTGATCCTCGCGGGCAGCACGGCCGACCGGGTGGGCCGGCGGCGCACGTTCCAGACCGGGCTGGCCCTGTTCACGCTCGGTTCCCTGCTGTGCAGCGTCGCACCCGGCCTGGGCTGGCTGATCGCCTTCCGCATGGTGCAGGCGGTCGGCGGCTCGATGCTCAACCCGGTCGCCATGTCGATCATCACGAACACGTTCACCGAGCCCCGCGAGCGGGCCCGCGCGATCGGGGTCTGGGGCGGCGTCGTCGGCCTCAGCATGGCCCTCGGCCCGCTCGTCGGCGGCGTGCTGGTCGAGTCGCTGGGCTGGCGCTCGATCTTCTGGCTCAACGTCCCCGTCGGCATCGCCGCGATCGCGCTGACCGCCCTGTTCGTCCCCGAGTCGCGCGCCCCCGAGCCGCGCCGCATCGACCCGCTGGGTCAGGCGCTCGTGCTGATCCTGCTGGCCTCGGTCACGTACGGGATCATCGAGGGCCCCGGCGCGGGCTGGAGCTCGCCCGAGATCATCGCGTGCTTCGCCGTGGGTGCGGCCGCCCTGGCCGGCCTGCTGGCCTACGAGCCCCGCCGCGCCGAACCGCTGCTCGATCTGCGCTTCTTCCGCAGCGTCCCGTTCAGCGGGGCCACCCTGATCGCCGTCTCCGCGTTCGGGGCCCTGGCCGGTTTCCTGTTCCTGAACACCCTTTACCTGCAGGACGTACGGGGTCTGTCGGCCCTGCACGCCGGCCTCTACACCTTGCCGATGGCCGCGATGACCGCCGTCTGCGCTCCCCTGTCGGGCCGCCTGGTCGGCACCCGCGGCACCCGGCTGCCGCTGATTCTGGCCGGCACCGCGATGACCCTGGCCATGCTGCCCCTGACCCAGCTGACCGAGACCACCCCCGCCGGCCTGCTGATCGGCTGCTACCTGTTCTTCGGCATCGGTTTCGGCCTGGTCAACGCGCCCATCACGAACACCGCGGTGTCCGGCATGCCGCGTTCCCAGGCCGGGGTGGCCGCCGCCATCGCGTCGACGTCGCGCCAGGTCGGCGGATCATTGGGCGTTGCCGTGATCGGCGCCGCCGTGATCTCCGGCATCACCGGGCCCGTGGCCGACGAGTTCGCCCGGGCCAGCCACGCAGGCTGGTGGATCGTCGTCGGCTGCGGCCTTTCCGTCCTCGCGCTGGGCCTGCTCACGACCGGACGCTGGGCCCGCTCCACTGCCGACCGCACGGCCGCGGAGCTGATCGGCAGATCCGAGCCGGCGCCGGCCCTCACCTGACCGCGTTCACCGACCGGGCTGCCCCGGGCAGCGCCTGCCGTCTGTCAACGACCGGCCGGCCACGGCGCCAATGGATCAGGCTTTGTGCCCCCACGTGCCGGTTGACCAGGATGCCGTCAGCGGGGTCGACCGGGGGTAGAGGACCAGGTTGCCGTCGTTCTGCAGGTTCAGGTCGGACGGGCCCCGGCCCGCCGTGGGCGTCGACCAGACCTTGGTGCCGGCGCCGTCGAACAGGGCGAGGCTGCCGTCGTTCTGGTTGGTCAGGCGGATGGCCTTCAGGCCCGTCTTCGACCAGAGCACCGTGCTGCCCAGGTAGAGCACGAGGTTGCCGTCGCCCTGCAGCCACAGCTGGAAGCGGCCGTCGCTGGAGCGCAGGGCCGACTGGCGGTGCAGCGACCGGCCGGGGGCCAGGGTGCGCTGGAAACTGTCGGTCAGGGCGAGCTTCACGGCGTCGTAAGCGGGCTGCTGGGGCCGGCCGGCCGTGTCGGTCAGGCCGAAGTGGCACTCGGGGTCGGCCGAGCCCGCGGCGCAGGAGGGACTGTCGGCGTACGAGTAGACGAACAGCGGTCCGGTGTAGTCGAGCGCACGCCACATCCGGACGCCCTCCTCGAGGTGATCCCGGCGGTCAGCGGCCGGAACGACGTTCGAGGGGTAGCCGTACTCGGTGCCCCAGATCTTCTTCGAGCCGTCGCCGCGCTTGACCATCACGGCCCGGACGGCGGCCAGCTCACCGCATTTCTCGTCGGGCGGCCCGAACATGGCCCACCACCGGTTCGCGCATTCGGGCCGGGACGGGCTGCGGCCGTTGCTCCAGGCCGGGTACGGGTGGTGGGTGACCGCGTGGAACGTCTTGCCGTAGCCGTTGGCGTAGGCCCAGTCGAGCCAGGCCGCCGGCTCGTCCGCCCCGCCGGCCCCACCGGACGCGCCGGCCAGCACCGTGCAGGAGGCGCACCGCACCTGCACCTGCTCGTACGCGATTTTCGTCAGCTGCCAGTACCGCAGGCGCCGGGCCGCGGCGCTGCCGTCGCCGTAGTTGGCCTTGTCCGTGAGGTTGGGTTCGTTCCAGACCTCGTACGCCTGCACCCGGCCCGCGAAGTGGGTCACGGTGGCGTCGACGATCGACCGCCACGTCGTGTCGGCCACCGGGAACCATTTGTCGCCGGCGTGCCCGCCGTTGGCCCACGGCGGCGCGTAGCCGAGGATGAGCAGCACCCGCATGTCCCGCGCGTTCGCCGCGTCGACGATCGGATCGAGCCGGCCGAAGTCGGGCGCGCAGGTCGCACAATCCTGCACGCCCCACCAGTCGAGGTCGAGCCGCAGCACCGGTTTGCGGTCACCGGCGTACGCGTCCATGGCGTCGAGCCGGCCGACCAGCCCGGTGGTGGCCGCGCCCTCGGAGAACCCGACGTCGGCTCGGGAGAAGACGTAGGGATCGGCGGCGGCCGCCACCCCCGCGGACGGGGCAGCGGCGGTCTCCGCCCCCGCGGGGAGGGTGACCGCCGCCAACCCGAGGACAGCCGCCAGAGCCGCCACGCCGGCCAGGATTCGTTCAGGACGCATGGCCGGCGATCTTAGCGACGTCAGGCCGAGAACGAGGTCCGGCGGCGACGGGCCAGCAGGAAGGCCACCGCGCCACCGATCAGCAGCAGCGCACCCGCGCCACCCATGAAGGCCACGTTGGTGCCGGTCAGCGGCAGGCCGCCACCGGTGTCACCGCCGCCCGCGCCGCCCGGGGCCGGAGTGGCCGGGACAGCCGTCGGAGCCGCCGGGGAGCTGCTCGTCGGCGTGGGGTTCGCGGGCTCCTCCTCGCCGTCGCCGGGCGGCAGGGTCGGCGCGACCGTCGTGGTGGGAGTGGCCGTCGGCGTCGGGGTGGCCGTCGGCGTCGGGGTGGCCGGCGGCGTGGTGGGCGGGGTCTCGACGGTGGGGATGACGACGACCTTGCCCGAGCTGCTGTTGTCGCCGGTGTACGGCGTCTCCGGGGTCGCTTTCACCATCATGGGCAGGGTGTGGAAGCCGGCCCGGGTCAGTTAGTCGCGGCCGAGCCACGTCGGGCCCTGCGCGTCCGCGTAGTCCCTGGTGTACCAGGTGAAGCGGTAGGAGTACTCGGCGCCGGCCGGGGCCTTGGGGTGGACCCGGATGAAGCCCCCGCTGAGCTTGTACGAGCCGCCCGGTTCGATCGGGTTCGGCACCTCGCAGAGCGCTTCCCCGGTGTCGGTCAGGTCCGGGATCTTGCCGCCGGGGATGCTCTCGGTGTACTTGCAGGTGATGTAGCTCGAGGCGAACCAGAGGCCCCGCGTCTCGACGTGGAGCACGACCTTCAGCGGCTTGTCACCGTCGTTGCGCACCTCCATCGTCTCGTTGACCCACTTGTTCGCCTCGGCCTGGAAGGTCTTGGGCGCAGGACCGGCGGCCAGGATGGCGTTGGGGTCCGTGGGCGGCGCGGCGTGGGCGGGCGCCGGGACGAGCGCGGCGGCAAGAGCGGCCGCCGAGGCCAGGCCGAGCAGACGGCGAACGGTTGACACGGTGGGGAGGCTCCTTCAGAACGACAGGGATCGACTTGAGGCGCCGGAGCCTACCCACGCCGGCCGAGCCCGTGTGTCCCGCCAGACGTTTCCGTCAACAGTGGACTTTTCGTCGGCGCGGACGGTTGTCACCGTAGTTACCCGCCGGTAGATTGCGTGAGCCGCCAACCAGAGGAGACCGCAGGTGACCGAGCCGCACAAGGCCACCCTCCAGCGCTCGATCACGCTCTTCCAGGCCTTCCTCGTCGAGCAGACCGACCCCGACCGGTTCTACACCGCGCTCGCCCGGGACTCGGTCGGCCAGCTCGGCCGGTACGGCCCGCTGCGGGATCAACTCGTGCTCGACGTGGGCGGCGGCCCCGGCTACTTCGCCGACGCGTTCAGCAAGGCCGGCGCCCGCTACGTCCGGCTGGAGCCCGACGCCGGTGACATGGCGTCCGGCGTCGGGGGCGAGGACACGGCGGTCGGCGCGCTCCGGGCCAGCGGCATGGAGCTCCCCATCCGTACGGGATCGGTCGACGTCTGTTACTCCTCGAACGTGCTCGAACACGTGCCCGACCCGCCGCGCATGCTCGACGAGATGGTCCGGGTGACGCGCCCCGGCGGGCTGATCTACGCCTCGTTCACGCCGTGGCTCTCGCCGTGGGGCGGCCACGAGACGGCTCCCTGGCACTATTTCGGCGGCCACTACGCGGCCCGCCGTTACGAGCGCCGCCACGGCAAGCCGCCGAAGAACAAGTACCGCCACAGCCTGCACCCGTACTCGGTCGGCGCCGCCCTGAAGTGGGCCCGCACCACCCGGCAGGCCACCCAGCTCGACGCCCTGGCCCGCTATCACCCCTCGTGGGCGCAGTGGATCCTCCGGGTCCCGGCCGCGCGCGAGGTCCTCTCCTGGAACCTCGCGCTCGTCCTGCGCAAGAACTAACGGGCCGTCACCGACACCGGTTCGGTGGTCAGGTCGTCGAGCTGCACCCGGAACTCGTACTGATGCCCGGCGATCAGCATGATGGCCTCGTAGGTGCTGCCGTCGACCGGATAGGGATCGGTGCGCCACTGCTCGCCCGCCGACGCGTCGCGCACCTGAATCCGGTAGAGCACGTCCGAGCGGATCTCCTGCCACGTCAGCCGGGCCGTTCCGGGGCCGGTGGCCACCACCGCGAGGCCGGTCGGCAGGGCCGAACCCACCCGCACCCGTACGGGCGAGGACTGCGGACCGGCCCCACCGGGGTTGAAGGCCGCCACCTTGAGCTCGTACTCGTGGCCGGCGACGAGGTTGCGCAGGGTGGCCTCGCGCCCCTGCGCCCCGACCTCCTCGCGGGTGAAGTCCTTCTCCCCCGCCGTGACGTCGCGCCGGTAGATCCAGTGCCATGTCTGCCGGGACCGCCAGCTCAGCTCGACGGCCGTGCCGCGCGGCTCGGCCCGCAGCCGGGTGGGCGCGTCGCCGGGCGGCGCCAGCTGGGCCCGCACCCGCACGACGGGTGACCGCGTGCCCTCCCCGCCGTCGTTGACCGCCGCCACCACGAACTCGTACTCGCGCCCGTGCTCGAGCGGCCGGGACCGGAACTGCGTCGTCCGGGAGATGCCGGGCACACCCCAGTCGGTGGTGCCGGCGGTCGCGTCCCGCTGATAGATCTTGTACGCCAGCCCGGGCGCGACCTGCGGCCAGGACAGCAGCACGGTGCCGTCCGGGCGGGTCTGCGCGCTGGGCGTCCCGGGCGCGGGCGGGGTGGCCACCACGACCGTGGCCCGTACGCCCTTGGAGTGCACGCTGTCCCCGCCGCCGCCCACAGCCACGGCGGTGAACTCGTACTCGTGGCCGTGCCGCAGCGGCCCGATCGTGGCGCTCTGCCCCGGGTAGGCGCCGGCCGCCGTGCGACCGCGCTGCCCGGTGGTCAGGTCGCGGTAGTAGAGCTTGAAGAGCTGGACGAACGGCACCTCGGTCCAGTGCAGCGTCACCTTGCCGGCGTTGTCCGGTTCGGCCCGCACCATCGCCGGCGCCGGGGGTGGCGGCACGGTCGCGGTCATGCCGGCCACCGGGGACAGCGCGCCCTCGCCACGCTTGTCCACCGCGGACACCGCGAACTCGTACCGGTGACCGTTGGTCAGGAACTCGAACTTGCCGGGGGCGTTGCCCGGCAGCCGGACGAAATGGGTCTGCCCGGCCGTCACGTCGCGCCGGTAGACCCGGTAGTCCCGCCCGCCCTCGGTCTTCCACGTCACCCGGGCCGTCCCGGAACCGTCCGGGGCCGCGGCCACCTCGGCCGGGGCCGGGGGCAGCTGTCCGGCGACGCGGGGCGGCCACGGCACCTCGAAGAACCGGGGGCGGTAGATCGACGCGTCGGCGTACGCGACGGCCTCGTCCAGGTCGTTGACGTTGTACGACACCAGCAGCGAGCCCGGCCGGCTCAGGTCGAGGTGCAGGTCCGCGTCGTAGACGATGTGCCCGGCGTCGGGCTCGGGCGCGCGGAACAGGTAGTGCGGCCCCTCGAACGGCCCGGTCGGCGCGGTGGCCGTGTAGGCCACGAAGTCCGCACTGAACATCAGGTTGTTCTCGTGGGTCACCAGCACGTACCGGTCGCCCACCTTACGCACGCCGAAGCTGGTGCCGACGCCGCTGAGCAGCCGCCCCGACTCGCCGGCCGCCGCGGACCAGGCCCGGCCGGTCCAGAACTCCCACGGCTGCCCGAGGTCGGTGCCGCGCACGCGGGCCACATGGGCGAACTTCATCTGACCGGCCGCCTCGGACCCGTAGATGTAGGTGTAGGCGCCGTCGGTCATCACCTCGGAGCCCCACGAGACCTTGTCGCCCACCGGCAGCGGGCGCACCCGTCCGGCGGCGAAGGTGGGCAGGGCCAGGGTGGCCAGGTCGGTGGCGGCCAGCACGTGGTCGAGCGGGCCCGGCCCGGTTCGCTTGATCCGGTTGACCAGCACCTGCACCTGGTCGCTGAGCACCGACGCGTCGCCGACCCAGTGGTATTCGCCGTCGTCGCCGGTGGAGAACAGCGATGCCGGGCGGCCCGGGCTGCCGCCGGTGAGCGTCGTGAGCTTGCCGCCGTCCTGCACCACAGCCGAGTTGTGCACGAGCGACGCCGAGCGCGGCCGGGCGCCGCCGGGATCGGGGCGGCCCAGGAAGGTGTCGGAGAACAGCCACAGCCGGCGACCGTCGGGCAGGGGCACCGAGGCCGTGCGGTCGGCGCCGAGCCAGTCGCCCGAGGTGTCGCCGTACCGCTGGAACAGCGCCGTCAGACCGGCCGCGGACGTGCCGCCGGGATCCTCCGGCGCGACCCGCGGGCCGGCCGCGGCCGCCACCGCCAGCAGCACCACGACCGTCCAGGCGGCGAGCAGCCACCGCATCGCGAACCGCACCCAGGGACCCCCGTCCACCCGTTCAATCGATCGACAGCGTTGCATGCTCGGGTCGCGGCGCGGTAACGGCGGTCCGCAGCCGCAGTCCGACCAGGACGGACGTCGAGGCCAGGCAGATCACCGCGGTGCCCAGCGCGCCCCACGCGATGCCGGGCAGCGTGTGCGGCAGCACCAGCCAGGCGGCCAGGACGAACCCGGCGGCGCAGACCCACAGCGGCGCCGAGGGCCATTTGGCGCCCGCCGCGACCTGCGCGTTGACCAGCACGAAGAGCACGCCGTAGACGGCCCCGGTGGCCGCGAAGATCGGCGCGTACCGGCCCAGCTCGACGTAGTCGGGGCCGCCGGCCAGCCGGAACGCGAGCCCACCGGCGACCGCGGCCCCCGCCACCAGCACGACCCCGCACGCGGTGACCAGCGCCAGCGCGATCCGCAGGGTGCGGCGGTCGGACTGGGCCAGCCGGGGCAGGGCCAGGATGGTGACGACCTGCGGCGCCCACAGCGCGCCCTTGGTGAGCACGGTGCCGACCGAGTAGGCCCCGGAGGCGTCGACCGGCAGGAACCGGCGGGCCAGGAGCAGGTCGGCGTACGAGACGACGAGCATGGCCAGGGTGGCGCCACCCGCGGTCAGCACCGCCCGCGCGGCCAGCGGCTCCCCCGCCGCGACCACGCCGGGGCGGCGGGCCAGCAGGTGCAGAACGGGCAGCACGAGCACGGCGGTGACCGCGCCCAGCAGCAGGGCCGTGGTCAGCCCGAGCCCGGCGGCCAGGCCGATGACCACGCCGCCGTAGCGGCCGCCGGCCAGCACGGCCAGGCCCACGGCGAGCGACATGAACCGCTGGTCGCCCTGCATCTCGCCGAGCCAGCGCCCGGCCGCCACCACGCCCACGGTGGAGACGCCGGCCAGCACGGTGGCCAGGAAGGGCAGGTGCAGCACCAGCACGGCGACCGGCAGGGCCACGGCCAGCGCGCCCGCGATCACCAGCACCGTCAGCAGCGCCGAGCGGGTCACCGAGGAGGCGCCGTGGCGGGCCCGGTGCACGGCCACCGCGATCTGCAGGCCCGTGCTGGCCACGCCGGCGATCGCGGTGATGGCGAGGATGGTGGCCAGTGCGCCGAGGTCGGCCGCGCTCAGCTTGCGGGCGCCGATCAGCGGCACCACGTAGCCGAGCAGGTTGGTCAGCACCCCGGCCGCGGTCACCGCGAGCCCCGCCACCCCGATCCCGGCTGTTCCCTTGCTCATGGGTTGCTTCCCGCCGTTCGTCGCATACAGTGTCGGCCGTGCGCCGAGTCAAGCGCTGGGCGCTGCCCGCGACCGCCATCCTGGTGGCCACGGCCGTGCTGGCGCCGCTCGCCGCGCCGGGCTATGTCCTCTCGTACGACATGGTGTTCGTGCCGCACCAGCCGTTGCGTGCCGACCTGATCGTCCCGAGCGCCACCCTGCCCCGCGCCGTCCCGCAGGACGCACTGGTCTCGCTGGCCTCGGTGATCGCGCCCGGCTGGCTGGTCCAGCGCGTCGCCCTGGTCGCGATCCTGCTGCTGGCGGCCCTGGGCGCGGGCCGGCTGGTGCCCACCGAGCGGCTCGCGCCCCGGTTGATCGCCGCGGTCGCCTACGCGTGGACGCCGTTGCTGGCCGAGCGTCTGCTGCTCGGGCAGTGGGGGCTGCTGCTGGCGTACGGGAGTCTGCCGTGGATCGTCACGGCGTGCCTGCGCGACCGGGGCTCGCTGTGGCGCCTGCTCGCTGCCTGCGCACCGGCCGCCGTGACGCCGACCGGTGGGCTGATCGCCTTCGCCGGCGTGCTCGTGCTGGCGCCCCGCAAGGCCTGGCTGCCCGCCCTGCTCAACGCCCCCTGGCTGCTGGCCACCGCATTGAGCAGCGCGGACGGGCGCAGCGACCCGGGCGGGGTGGCCGCCTTCGCCGCGCGCGGGGCCGACTGGACCGGGCCGATCGGCGCGCTGCTGGGCACGGGCGGCGTCTGGAACGCGCAGACGACACTGCCCAGCCGCACCTCGCCGCTGGCCCCGGTGGGCACGCTGCTGCTGCTGGCGCTGGCCGTCCTCGGCTGGCGGCTGCTGCGCGACCGGCTGCCCGGCGGTGCGGCGGTCCGGCTGCTGATCCTGGCCGGGGGTGGGTTCCTGCTGGCCGCGCTGGCCGTGCTGCCCGGCGGGCGGGCGTTGCTGGAGTGGGCGGTGACCGAGGTGCCGGGGGCCGGGGTGCTGCGCGACGGGCAGAAGTTCCTGATCCCGTACGCCCTGGTGCTGTGCCTGGGCGTGGCCCTGGGCGCCGAGCGGACCGGGCGGCGCGAGGTGCTGGCCGGGGCCTTGCTGCTGCCGCTGGTGGTGATGCCCGATCTCGCCTACGGGGCCCTGGGGCGGCTGGTGCCGGTGCAGTATCCGGCCGACTTCGAGGTCGTGGCGCGCACGATCGAGCGGTCGCCGGGTGAGGTCGTCTCGCTGCCGTTCCGCGGCTACCACACGTACTCCTGGAACCGTTCCCGAACTGTGATCGACCCGCTGCCCCGCTACGTGGACGCCGAGGTGGTGCGGGACGACCGGCTGCTGGTGGGCGATCAGGTGATCGCGGGCGAGAACCGGCGGGCCGACGAGATCCGTACGGCTCTGGCGCTGGGGAAACCGCTGGCCCCGCTGGGCATGCGGTGGGTCGTGGTCCAACGTGTCGACGGGGAGCCCCCGGTCCCGCCCGGCGCGCTGGCCGGATTGAGAATGGTGCATGCGGGAACCGACCTCCAGTTGTACGAGAACGGGTCTTCGCAAAGAAGTTACTAGGTGGTAACGTCCCGCGCACATCGCAAGCCAGTCGATGTCGCTGCTCAGAAGGAGTCCCCACATGCGTAAGGCCCTTCCTCTGGTCCTGGCCGGGGTGATTGCCCTGGCCCTCGGCGCCCTCGGGTCGGTGGCGATCGCCTCGACCCTGACCGGCTCGTCGTCGGAGGCGGCCAAGACCGCCGACGACACGACGGTCGTGCCCGGGGTCTACGGCACCAGGTAGGTCCGGTCCACCTCGGCCGGCGCCGGGACGTGCGCGGCCCCCTCGACGAGGGCGGCGAAGCGCTCGCCCGCCGCCGGCCAGGTGAACCGTGCCGCGTGGGCCCGGGCCGCGACGCCCATGGCCAGGCGCAGAGCATCGTCGGTGAGCAGCCGGCGCACCTTCTCGGTGTAGTCGGACCAGTCGTTCGCGAGCAGGCCGGTCCGGCCGTCGACCAGGGACTCCTCGACTCCCCCGGCGCCGGCGAAGGCCACGTTGGGGGTGCCCACCGCGGCCGCCTCGACGATGGTCAGGCCCCAGCCCTCCTTGAGCGACGGGGTCAGCGCCACCCAGGCCTCGCTGAGCAGCCGCCGCTTCTCCGGCTCGTCCACGAATCCGGCGAAGCGCACCCGGCCGGCCACGCCCAGACCGGCCGCGTAGTCCTTGAGCGCGGGCTCCCACCAGCCCTGCCCGGCCACCGTCAGCGTGATCCCGGGCAGTTCCCCGGCGAGCGCGGCCACCGCGTCGATCGCCACCTCGACCTGCTTGTGCGGGACGAGCCGACCCAGCACCACGAGCGACGGATGCGCCGTACGGGCCACCGGAGCCGTGACCGTCATGTCCGGAGTGCCGTTGTGAATGATCGACACCCGTTCCGGGCCCACGCCGAGCACCGCGAGCTCGTCGCGGGTCGCGGCCGAGACGGTCACGTAGCGGCAGTTGCGGTAGACGCGGGGCGCCAGCGACGACTCGATCCACCAGCCGAACCGGGCCAGCCGCGGGGTCAGCACGACCGGCCACTGCTCGCGGTGCACGTGGTGCACGAGCGCGATGACCGGGCAGCGGGCCCACAGCGGGGCCAGGAAGGGCAGCCCGTTGCCGACGTCGACGATCACATCGGGCCGGCCGTGGCGGCGGCTGAGCGGGCCCAGGCCGACGAATCCCAGCAGGTAGAGCAGGGCCGCGCGCAGATAGAGCGTGTGCCGGCCACCGCGGCGCAGCACCCGCACCCCATCGGCCGTACGCTCCTCGGCGGCCCCGAACGCGTGCTTCGCGCAGAGCAGCGTCGCACGGTGACCGCGCCGCACGAGCTCGCCCGCGATGCGTTCGACGTACACCTCGGAGCCGCCCCCCTGGGGGTTCCGGGTGTCGCGCCAGTTGAGGAACAGCACATGCCGGTTCCCGGCGACGAAAGTGTCCACAATCACCCCTACTCGCGAGTAGCATTCGCGGTCGGGTCACGATATGGGGTCGCCCGGCGACTCCGCAACGGTCAATCGGGAGCGACATGCCGCCGGCACTGAAATCGTCAGTCGACGATGGCGTTCCGCGTACGGTCTGGCGTTTGCGCCTGCTGGCGGTTTGCGCCGGGTTGACCGCCATCGCTTTCCTGCAGAGCCCCGGGTCGACCGCCATCGATACCAAGGTGGACCTGGTGATCGACCCGGCGGGCTGGCTGAGCCGGGCGCTGCACGTGTGGGACCCGGCCGGCACTTTCGGGCAATTGCAAAATCAGGCGTACGGCTACCTCTGGCCGATGGGCCCGTTCTTCCTCCTCGGCAAGCTGCTCGCCATCCCGGCCTGGGTGGTCCAGCGGCTCTGGTGGGCGCTGCTGCTCAGCCTGGCCTTCACCGGCCTGGTGCTGCTGGCCGAGCGGCTGCGGATCGGCACGCCGTGGGCCCGGATCATCGCCGGCGTCGCGTTCGCGCTGTCCCCGCGCATCCTCACCGAGCTGGGCCCGATCTCGGTCGAGGCCTGGCCCACCGCCCTGGCCCCGTGGGTGCTGATCCCGCTGATCGGCCTGCGGCATCCGGTGCCGATCCGCCGCGCGGTGACCCGGTCGGCGCTGGTCGTGGCGTGCGCGGGCGGCGTCAACGCGACCGCCGTGCTGGCCGTCGTGCCGCTGGCCGTGCTGTGGCTGGCCGGTCTGCGCCCGGCCCGGCTGCGCTGGCGGGCGCTGGTCGCCTGGGGTGCCGCCGTCGCCGCGGCCACGGCCTGGTGGCTGGTGCCGTTGCTGCTGCTCGGCCGGTACAGCCCGCCCTTCCTCGACTACATCGAGACCGCCGCCGTCACCACCGCGCCGACCGACACCACGACCGTGCTGCGCGGCGCCTCGCACTGGCACGCCTACCTGACCGGCGCGTTCGGCCCGCTGTGGCCGGCCGGGTGGCGCCTGGCCACCGAGACCGTGATCGTCGTGGCCACCCTGGTCGTGGCCGGGCTCGGCCTGGCCGGGTTGTCCCGCCGCGGCGTGCCGCACCGCTGGTTCCTGGTCAGCGGCATGCTGGCCGGGCTCGCGCTGGTCGGGCTGGGGCATGTCGGCGCCATCGACGGGCTGTTCGCCGACGCCCAGCGCGCCTTCCTCGACGGCCCCGGCGCGCCGCTGCGCAACGTGCACAAGTTCGACGTCGTGCTGCGCCTGCCGCTCGTGCTCGGCCTGGCCCACCTGCTCGGCCTGGCCCTGCGCTCCGCCCGCACGGCCCACGAGCGCGACCGCCGGCCGGCCCGGCTGCGCGCGGCCACGGTCACCGGCGCCGCCCTCGTGGCGATGGCCGGGGTGGCCAGTCCCGCCCTGGCCGGCGGGGTGGTGCCGCCCGGCAGCTTCGCCGAGGTGCCCGGCTACTGGCGGCAGGCCGCCACCTGGCTCGACCGCAACCTCGGCCACGAGCAGGTGCTGGTGGTGCCGGGCGCCCGGTTCCCGCAGTACCTGTGGGGCCGGCCCAGCGACGAGATCACCCAGGCCCTGATGAAGGGCAACTGGGGCGTGCGCAACTCGATCCCGCTGACCCCGCCGGGCACCATCCGCCTGCTCGACTCGGTGGAGGAGGCGCTGTCCACCGGCTCCGGCTCGCCCGGCCTGGCGCCCCTGCTGTCCCGCTCCGGCGTGCGCTACCTGCTGCTGCGCTCCGACCTCAACTACGGCCGGGCCCAGGCCACCGAACCGATCGTGGCCCGCCAGGCGCTGCTGCGCTCGCCCGGCCTGACCCCGGTGGCCACGTTCGGGCCCGCGGTCGGGGGCGGCGTGCTGCCCGGCTTCTTCATCGACGACGGCCTCGACGTGCAGGTGCCCGCGCTCGAGGTGTGGCGGGTCGACGAGCCCGGCAAGGCGATCGCCGCCTACGACTCGAGCAGCCTGACCACCGTCGTCGGCGGGCCCGAGTCGCTGCTCGACGCGGCCGCGGCGGGCAAGCTGCCCGACGGGCCCACGGTGCTGGCCGGCGACCGGCCGGACGACCTGGGCCCCGGCCCGGTGGTGCTGACCGACGGCATGCGCCGCCGCGAGGTCGCGTTCGGCATGGCCGCCGACCGGGCCTCGGCCACGCTGGAGGCGGGCCAGGACGGGCGGCTGGGCGCCCCCGCCCGCGACTACCTGCCGGCCTGGGGCGACGAGCAGGACACCGTCGTGCGTTACCTGGGCATCAAGACCGTGCGCGCGTCATCGGCGTACTCGGAGGCGAACGCGCTGATCGGTTCGCGCCCGGCGCACCAGCCGTTCGCGGCGCTCGACGGCAACCCGGCCACCTCGTGGCGCTCCGCCCCCGGCGTGCCCTCGGCCGGGCAGTGGCTCGAGGTCGAACTGCCCGGCAAGCGCGTCATCAGCAGCATCGGGCTCACCCTGGACCAGGGCACCGACTCCGTGCCGACCCGCATCACCGTACGGGTGGGCCCGAACGAGCCGATCACCCGCGACGTCTTCGGCACGACCTTCACGATCCCGCTGCCCGGCGACATCCCGGCCGACACCGTACGGGTCACCGTGGACGCGGTCCGCGACGTGCGGCTCGGCTACGGCGGCGTGGGCTTCACCGACCTCAGCATCCCCGGCGTGGTCGCCCAGCGCACCCTGGCCGTGCCCGCGTCGCCGGTCGCCGGGCGGCCCGTGGGCATGGTCTTCAGCGCCGCCCCGTCCACTCCGGCCTGTTACTTCGCCGACGGCCGGCCGTACTGTTCGGGTGGCAAGGCGCGCGATTCCGAGGACGGCGGCTACATCGACCGCACCGCCGAGGTGCCGCAGGCGGCGCTCTACACGGTCTCGGTGCGGGCCCGGCCCAAGCCCGGCGCGGCGCTCAACGCGATGCTCGACCCCGGCGGCACCGCCTCGGTCACGAGCGGCATCGTGCCCAGCGTGACCGCCTCCAGCAGCGCGGTGCCCGACCCCGCGGCGCGGCCCGGTGCGGTCGCCGACGGCGACCCGGCCACCACCTGGTACGCCTCCGACGAGGACTCCCATCCGTGGCTGCGGCTCGGTTTCCTCAAACCGCGGCAGGTCAACGGCATCCGGGTCCGGCTCGCGGACGGGGTCGCGGCCTCGCGCATCTGGCAGGTCACCGTGCTCGGCGACACCGGCGTGCGCACCGGCTACCTGGACGACGGCGGCTCGCTGCGGTTCGACCCGCCGCTGCGCACCGGCACGCTCACGGTGCTGTTCGCCAACGCCTTCCCGTCCCGCTCGCTCGACCCCTACCGGGACACCACGCGCGAGCTGCCCATCGGCGTCAGTGAACTGAGCGTGCTGGACGATCCGCCGCCGGCCCGCAACGACCCCGACCGCAAGCTCTATCTGCGCTGCGGCACCGGCCCGTCCGTGTCGGTGGCCGGCGTGCAGCGCTCGACCGCCCTGGTGGCCAGCCGGCGCGAACTGGTCGAGGGGCGCGAGGTCGCGACCCGGCTGTGCGGCCCCGGCGGCACCGGCCCGGTGCGGGTGGCGACGGGCCCGGCCCGGGTGGTGGCGGTCGCCTCGTCGACGGCCGACCCGTTGCGGCTCAACCTGACCCCGTTGCGCGGGCCCGAGGCGGGCCAGGGCGGCGGCGAGACCGAGACGACCGCGAGCCGCGAGAGCCCCGTACGGGTCGACGAGTGGACCTCGACGACGCGCCGCGTGCACCTGGACGCCTCACCGTCGCAGCGGGTGCTGGCCATGCGCGAGAACACCAATCCGGGGTGGACGGCGACGCTGGGCGGGGAGGCGCTGCAACCGCTGATCGTCGATGGGTGGCAGCAGGGCTGGATCGTGCCCGCGGGCCCGGCCGGCGACGTGACGCTGCGGTTCGCGCCCGATCAGACCTTCGGCATCGCCCTGGGCGCGGGCGCGGTGCTGCTGACCGGCGTGGCCGTGGCCGCCGTGATCCCCTCCCGGCGGCCCGTGCTCGCGGCGGTGCCCGTCCGGCGGCGGCGCCGCTGGCTGCTGCCGCCGCTGGTGGGCGGGGCCGCGTTGCTGATCGTGGGCGGGGTGACCGCGGCCGGGCTGATCGCGCTGGGACTGGCCGTCGTGGTGGCCCTGCGCGCACTGCGGCCGCATCTGGACAGCCGCGACCGCAAGTGGCTGCGCGGGGCCCTGGGGTGGGCCCGGTTCCTGCTCCCGGCGGCCCTGTTCGCGCTGGCCGGCTGGGCCTCGGTGACCGCGGGGAACGGCCACACGGCGGCGCTGCCTCAGCTGGCCGCCGTGGCCGCCGGGGTCGCGCTCTGGCTCTCGGTGCTGTTCCCCGGCGGGCGTCGCCGGCGCAAGTGACCGAGCCGCAGTAAGGGCTTCTCGACCAGGTAATAGCTCAGCGAGGCGAGCAGCAGCCCGCCGGCCACGGTGATCGCGTACGTCTCGAGCAGGTCGCCGGTGAACTCCTGCCGGCCGGTGACCTCGTACAGCATCTCCAGCACGAAGGGGTGCCAGAGGAACAGCCCGTACGAGACGAGGCCGAGCCAGCGCGCGAAACCGGAGCCGAAGGCCGCCTTCGTCCGGGTCTGCGGACCGAACGCGAGCGGAACGAGCACCAGCACGGCGATCATCGCGTACAGGGTGATCTTGAGTCCGAACTGGGCCGCGGTCGGCTCGGCCAGCGTGCGCGGCCCCGCGATCGACGTCGTGGCCACGCCCAGCAGCGCCAGCGCCGTCCCCCAGCAGGCCAGCGGCGCACGCCCCATGTCGTCCAGGAACCGCCAGCGCGGCAGGTGCCCGTTGCTCAGCGACACGTGCACCGAGGCGAGCGCCATGCCGGCGCCGAACCAGATCGCGTACGAGGGGAGCCAGGTGGTGTGCCGGCTCAGCGAGAGCACCCCCGTACTCAGCAAGGCGACCCACGTGGCCGTGATCAGGGCGGCCACGGCGAGGATGAGCACCGGCCGCCCCGCGCGCCGCCGGCCGCTCAGCGCGAGCACGGCCAGGATCGGCAGCAGCACGTAGAAGACGGCCTCGGTGGCCAGGCTCCACGTGTGCCCCAAGGCGTGCCGCAGCCCGTACGCGTCGTAGATCTGCGTCAGCGTGAAGTGACGCGCCCAGTCCCCCGCCGTGGCGTCGGCGTTGCGCGGCACGACGAGCAGGCAGACCACCACCGTGAGCCAGTACGCCGGGAGGATGCGCAGAGCCCGCCGCCACAGGTAGATCCCGGCGCCCGGCAGCGGCTGCCCGGTGGCCCGCGCGTGCGCCCACGGACGGTAGAGCAGGAAGCCGGAGAGCACGAAGAACACGGCCACCCCGACGTCCAGCCGGGCCAGCCAACCGGCCCAGGGACCATCGCCTACATTGATCCCCGTAGCGAACCCCACATGGTGCGCGACCACCGCGAGCGCTCCCACGACCCGTACCGCATCCAGTGGCGGGAGTCGATGGAGGGACCTGTTCGTAACGGGCGCAGACATAAACCGTCCCAGGGGGTCGCGCAACAATGTAACTGGCGAGTAACCTGCGCCCATTATGGGTGATCGGGCCGTGCGGGGATACCGGCCGATTGATAACGATGGGAGGGCTCAGTGAGGGCTCGCTGGGGTGCCGTGCTGTTCGGCATCGGCGTCTTCGCCGTGGTCATTGCGGCTGGTTGTGCGTTCTACGTCGCGCCTTCGGTGGCGCGTCTGCCTTACGATTTGGCGCTGTGCAAGCCGGACCAGTCGTCGGACTGTCTGCGTCCGAGCGTCGCCGAGGCCAAGGACGCCAAGTTCCTGCAGACCAAGGGCGGGCCGGACGTGCCCACGCCGGTCGTCGCGGTGCAGACCGGCACGCTGCGGTCCACCACCGAGATCTCTCCCCAGGTCGACCTGACCGCCGAGGAGATCAAGAACGACGACACGGTCATCTGGAACGGCTACGGCACGGTCAAGTGGGTCGAGACCGACGAGATGGTCAGCCAGTACAAGGCCGGCCTCGCCATCGACCGGGACACCGCGGCCGCCGTCGACTGGTCCGATCAGTTCCTGCAGGACGCCGGTGAGGACGCGCCGTCCGAGGTCAACTTCGCCGGGCAGCTCTACAAGTTCCCGTTCGGCACGGAGAAGAAGGACTACGAGTACTTCGACCGTGACTTGCGCAAGGCGGCGCCGATCCAGTACCAGGGCACCGAGGAGATCGACGGCCTGGAGACCTACAAGTTCCAGCAGACGATCCCCGACACCCCGCTGAACTTCACCGAGGAGCGGCTCAAGGGCCTGCTGGCCACGTTCGCCCCCGACGCGGCCGGCGGCCAGGTCAACTACAGCAACACCCGGACCATCTGGGTCGAGCCGGTCTCCGGCACCTTCATCAAGGTGCAGGAGCAGCAGAAGAAGACGCTGATCCCCGAGACGGGCGCGCCCACGGCCCTGCTCGACGGCAACTTCATCTACACCGACGAGACGGTCGCGAACAACGTGAAGTCCGCCGGCGAGACCAAGAGCAGCGTCCTGCTGATCAGCCGCTACCTGCCGATCGGCCTCGCGGTCCTCGGCGCCCTGCTGCTCATCATCGGCCTCGTCATGGTCACCACCGGCCGCCGCAACTCCGCCCGGCACCGCGCCGAGGAGATCACCGGCGCCGAGGCCGACGCCAAGGCCTGACCCCCCGTACGTCGTGCGGGAGCCTTCATGGCTCCCGCACAGCCTCCCCACCACCGCGTTGTCCCCGATGGCTGCGATCATGAGATGTGGCCGAGGGCGACTCGATCCGGCGGCTCGCCGCGCGGCTGAACGCCTCGCTCGGCGGGCGTGACGTGGTGGCCGCCCAGTTCTGGCGGGGCGGCTTCGAGGGCGGCCGCCTGCTCACCGTCGCCGCCGCCGGCAAACACCTGCTGATGCGGTTCAGCGGCGGCCAGACCGTACACAGTCACCTGCGCATGCAGGGATCGTGGCGGATCCACCGGCCGGGCTGGCGGCCCGGACCGGCCACCGACCGGATCCGCGCCTGGTTCGACTTCGGCCCGGCCGGGGTGCTCGCGGCGCACGCCATGCCGGTGCTGCAGCTGCTGCCCACCGCCCGCGAGGACCTGGCGGTGGGCCACCTCGGGCCGGACATCCTCGCCGAGCAGTGGCCCCGGCAGCGCCCGGCCGCGGCCACCGCCGTCGCCGCCGATCCCGGCCGGCGGATCCGCGAGGCGTTGCTCGATCAGCGCAACGTGTGCGGGATCGGCAACCTGTGGGCCGTCGAGGGCCTGTTCGTGGCGGGGGTGTGGCCGCACACGCCGGCCGGCGCCGTCGACGCCGACCGGGTGCTCGAACTGATCGGCCGGATGATGCGACTGGGCCTGCGCAACGGCTCGCAGAGCACCACCGGCGACCTGCGCCGCGGCCGGACGCACTGGGTGTACGGCCGGTACCGGCGCCCGTGCCGCCGCTGCGCCACCCCGGTCGCGTTCGTCCCGGCCGGCCCCGGACCGTACGACCGGGAAACGTGGTGGTGCCCGTTCTGCCAGCCGGACCCGTCCCCGCCGGTGTGACGTACGAACGCGACGCCCGTGGTCGCGCCGGTCGGGTCTGCAGGTCCTGCCGTGTCGAAGCAGTGACTGTCCGTAACTTTACGAACGCTTCGAGTTCTGGTGACCTTGCGTAGTCGTTACTGAACGTGTAGTGCAGCACCTTTTCCGCAACCGGGAGATGGCTGATCCGGGGCGGGGAGGCGTCGATCTACCGGGCGTAGCGAGACGCCCCCGACCAAGGAGTTCCAGTGAACGCCACCGCCAACGCCCCCGTCGTGTTGATCGCCGAGGATGACGAGGACATCCGGGACCTGATCGCCTGGAAGCTCGAAGTGGCCGGATTCCGGACGCTGCACGCCGGCAACGGCAGGACCGCGGTCGAGCTGGCGGCCGAGCACCAGCCGGACGCGGCCGTCCTCGACATCACCATGCCGGTCATGGACGGGCTCGAAGTGTGTCAGAACCTGCGGAGTGAGCGGGGCACAGCCACCATTCCGGTGCTGATGCTCAGCGCCCGCGTCAACGAGAGTGACATCGAGTCCGGCTTCGGCGCGGGGGCCGACGACTACCTGACCAAGCCGTTCCACCCGCAGGAGTTGCTGCGCCGCCTGGAGGGCCTGCTCAGCGCCTCGGCCGGGTAGGAATCTTTTCGACACCTTTAAGGCCCTGTTATGACAACCCCGGTTAGTTTCCTGCTCGACAGACGGACGAGCCGGGGAGGTACAGCATGTTGCCGGTCATGGTCACCGACATGGGCGCGGGGCGGCACCCGCGCCGGGGGCGGTCGCTCGAGATGCTGGCGGGCCGGCGACTGGAGTACGTGCGCCTGGGGCACGCCTTCGTGCTGAGCTTCGCCGGGGGCGGGCAGGTGCTGGCCGAGACCGCGATCCAGCTGGCCACGCCGGGCGCCGGGCGCATCGTGGCCGAACCGGGCGATCACCCGTCCGACGCCCTGGCCACCCTGCTGGGCGACGAGGTCGTCGCGGCCCGCACGGGCGACGTGGGTGAGCTGCTGCTGACCTTCACGAGCGGCGCCGAACTGCTGATCTGCCCGCACGCCGACGTCGAGTCGTGGGCCGTCACCTCACCCGACGGCTTCCTCATCGTGTGCCTGGCCGGCGGTGAGACGGCCACCTGGGGGGAGCAGTAAGAACGCCGAGCAGGAAGAAAAACGGAGCAGCCCCCGTACGGGAACTGCTCCGTCTTTTTCTGGTGGATCAGACCAGGTCGAAACGGTCCGCGTCCATGACCTTCGTCCACGCTGCGACGAAGTCGGTGACGAACTTCTCGGTGGCGTCGGCGCTGGCGTAGACCTCGGCCAGGGCCCGCAGCTGCGAGTTGGAGCCGAAGATGAGGTCGACCGCGGTGGCGGTCCACTTCACCTCGTCGGTGGCCAGGTCACGGATCTCGTAGACGTGCTCGCCGGACTCCGCGGCCTTCCAGCGGGTGCCCGGGGAGAGCAGGTTGACGAAGAAGTCCGTGGACAGCACGCCCGGCTTGTCGGTGAGCACGCCGTGCGACGCGTCGCCGAAGTTGTTGCCGAGGGCGCGCAGACCGCCGACCAGGACCGTCATCTCGGGGGCGGTCAGGTTGAGCATGTAGGCGCGGTCGACCAGCAGGATCTCGGGCTGGGTCTTCTCGCCGGGGCGCAGGTAGTTGCGGAAGCCGTCGGCCCGCGGCTCGAGCACCTTGAACGACTCGACGTCGGTCTGCTCCTGGGTGGCGTCACCGCGGCCGGGGTGGAACGGCACAGTGACCTTGACGCCCGCGTCCAGCGCGGCCTTCTCGACCGCGGCCGAACCGGCCAGCACGATCAGGTCGGCCAGCGAGACCTGGGCGCCGCCGGCCGCGTTGAACTCCTGCTGGATGCCCTTGAGCTTCTCGACCACCGGCGCGGCGGAGGCGTTGATCTCCCAGCTGCGCTGCGGCTCGAGGGCGATGCGGGCACCGTTGGCGCCGCCGCGCTTGTCGGTCGAGCGGAACGAGGCGGCCGAGGCCCACGCGGTCTGCACCAGCTGGGCCACCGTGAGGCCCGAGTCGAGCACCTTGGCCTTGAGCGCGGTGACGTCGGCCTCGCTGACCTGGGCGCCCGACGCGGCGGGAACCGGGTCCTGCCACAGCTGGGGCTCGGCCACCCACGGGCCGAGGAAGCGGCTGACCGGGCCCATGTCACGGTGCAGCAGCTTGTACCAGGCCTTGGCGTAGGCCAGCGCGAACTCGTCCGGGTTCTCCAGGAAGCGCCGCGAGATCTTCTCGTACGCCGGGTCCATGCGCAGCGCCAGGTCGGTGGTGAGCATGGTCGGCTTGTGCTTCTTGGCCGGGTCGAAGGCGTCCGGGATGATCTCGTCGGTGGTCTTGGCGACGTACTGCTTGGCGCCGCCGGGGCTCGTGGTGAGCTCCCACTCGTACCCGAAGAGGATCTCGAAGAAGCGGTTGCTCCACTGGGTGGGCTTGTCGGTCCAGGTGACCTCGAGGCCGGACGTGATGGTGTCCTTGCCCTTGCCGCTCTCGTACGTGCTCAGCCAGCCCAGGCCCTGCGCCTCGATCGGCGCGCCCTCGGGCTCGGGGCCGACGTGGCCGTCGGCGACGCCCGCGCCGTGGGTCTTGCCGAAGGTGTGGCCGCCGGCGATCAGCGCGACGGTCTCCTCGTCGTTCATCGCCATGCGGGCGAACGTCTCACGGATGAAGTGAGCCGCCGCAACCGGGTCGGCGCTGCCCTTGGGGCCCTCGGGGTTGACGTAGATGAGGCCCATCTCCGTCGCGCCGACGCCCTCGGACATCGTCTTCTCGGAGGCGTACCGCTCGTCGCCCAGCCACGTGTCCTCGGGACCCCAGAAGATCTCCTCGGGCTCCCACGTGTCGACGCGGCCGAAGCCGAAGCCGAAGGTCTTGAAGCCCATCGACTCCATGGCCACGTTGCCCGCCAGCACCAGCAGGTCGGCCCACGAGATCTTCTGACCGTACTTGGCCTTGACCGGCCACAGCAGGCGGCGGGCCTTGTCCAGGTTGGCGTTGTCGGGCCAGCTGTTGAGCGGGGCGAAACGCTGCCCGCCGTCACCCGCGCCGCCGCGGCCGTCCTGGATGCGGTAGGTGCCCGCGGCGTGCCAGGACATGCGGATCATCAGGCCGCCGTAGTGCCCGAAGTCGGCCGGCCACCAGTCCTGCGACGTGGTCAGCACCGAGATGATGTCGGCCTTGAGGGCTTCGACGTCGAGCTTGGCGAACTCCTGCGCGTACTGGAAGCTCGGGCCGAGCGGGTTGGCCTTCGACGAGTGGGCGTGCAGCACCGACAGGTCGAGCTGGTTGGGCCACCAGTCCCGGTTCGTACGGGGGCGGCCGCCGGTCTTGGGGGTCGGCGAATCGATCGCCGGGTTCTCGCTCTCACTGCCGTGGGCGGTCACGGAGTCGTGGGCGACCGGACAGCCGGCCGCGTCTCCGAGTTGGGCGTCGCTCATGATTTTCCTTCCGAACAGTCGGGACAGGTGCCCCAATAGACGACCTCCGCCTCGTCGATCACGAAGCCGTGAGCGTCCGAGGCGGTAAGACAGGGCGAGTGGCCGGCCGCACAGTCGACGTCGGCGATCGCGCCGCAGGAGCGGCACACGACGTGATGGTGGTTGTCCGCCACCCGGGTCTCGTAACGGGCGGTCGCGCCGGCGGGCTCGATGCGCCGCACCAGCCGGGCGTCGGTGAGCGCGCGGAGCACGTCGTAGACCGCCTGATGGGAGACCGTGGGAAGGTCGGCCCGGACCAGCGCGATCACCGTTTCGGTGTCGACGTGCGGGTGGTCACGAAGCGCCGCGAGCACCGCCAGCCGGGGCCGGGTCACGCGCAACGATACCGCCCGCAAACGCGCTGCGAGGTCGGACGTCACGGGAAGACCTTAGACCCCTTTTCTGGAACAGATCAAGTTTTTGACCCGGCCTCGATGCGGACCCCGCCCCGGTTACGAGACCGGCGCTAGCTGCCGAGAGCGTCGCGTTCGGCCTTGATCGTGGTGTCGTCGCCGTGACCGGTGTGCACGACCGTGTCGTCGGGGAGGGTGAACAGCTTGGCCCGGATCGACGCCACGATCACCTCGGCGTCGGAGTAGGAGCGGCCGGTGGCGCCGGGGCCGCCCTGGAACAGGGTGTCGCCGGTGAAGACGCAGCCCAGCGCGGGGGCGTACAGGCTGACCGCACCCGGGGCGTGGCCGGGGGTGTGCAGCACGGTGAGGCCGAACGGGAGCTGCTCGCCGTCGGTCAGGTCACGGTCCCACGTCACCCCGGCGCCGTGGGTCAGTTCCCACAGGGGGCGCTCGGCCGGGTGCAGCAGGATCGGCGCGCCGGTGCGGTCGCGCAGTGCGGGCGCCACCCGTACGTGGTCGTCGTGGGCATGGGTGCAGATGATGGCGCGAACCGTGCGGGCACCGGTCACGGCCAGGATCGCGTCGACGTCGTGCGGCGCGTCGATCACCACGCACTCGGTGTCGTCGCCGACGACCCAGACGTTGTTGTCCACGTCGAAGGTCTGACCGTCGAGGCTGAATGTGCCGGACACGACACCGTGGTCCACGCGAGGCTGCATGCCGCTCACCCTACCGATTCCTTTCCGGCTCCCCCGCGGTCCGTACCGGCGGGATCGTCGTTCTCGGAGCCTGCCCTGGAGGCACGCTTCGCGACCTGACATGCCGTTCCCCGGGAAGGTACGCGACAATGAGCCGGCACGGACATTGACCGACCTTTGAAAGGACGCCCGCCTTGGCCGGTGGACTCGTAGCCCTGCTGGATGATGTGGCGGTGCTGGCCCGCGCGGCCGCGGCCTCCATCGACGACGTCGGGGTGGCCGCCGCGAAGGCCGGCGCCAAGGCCGCGGGTGTGGTCATCGACGACGCCGCGGTCACGCCGCAGTACGTGCGGGGCCTGGCCGCCGAGCGCGAGCTGCCGATCATCAAGCGCATCGCGCTCGGCTCGCTGCGCAACAAGTTCCTGATCATCCTGCCGGTGATCCTGCTGCTCAGCCAGTTCGTGCCGTGGCTGCTGACGCCGATCCTGATGCTCGGTGGCGCCTACCTGTGCTTCGAGGGCGCCGAGAAGGTCTGGGCCAAGGTCTCCGGCCACGGCGGGCACGGTGACGAGGCGGCCAAGGACGAGAAGACGCTGATCTCGGGCGCGGTGCGCACCGACCTGATCCTGTCGGCCGAGATCATGGTCATCACGCTCAACGAGGTCATCGACGAGCCGTTCTGGTCGCGGCTGGCCATCCTGGCCGTGGTCGCGCTGCTGATGACCGTGGTCGTCTACGGCGCGGTCGCGCTGATCGTGAAGATGGACGACGCCGGCCTGCGCCTCTCGGACGGCCCGGGGGCGGTCGCCGCCTTCGGCCGCGGGCTGGTCAAGGCCATGCCCAAGGTGCTCACCTTCCTGACCGTGGTCGGCACGGCCGCCATGCTCTGGGTCGGCGGGCACATCCTGCTGGTCGGCACCGACGAGCTGGGCCTGCACTTCCTCTACGAGACCGTGCACCACGTGGAGGAGGCGGCCCACGACGCCACCGGCCCGCTCGGCGGGGTGGTCGGCTGGCTGGTCAACACGATCTTCAGCGCCGTCCTGGGCCTGATCGTGGGCGCCCTGATCGTGGTCGTGCTGACATACACCCTGCACCGTCGGAAGAAGGACGAGCACACCCCGGCCGAGGAGCCGGCCGCGCAGCCGGGCGAGGGCCCGCAGCCCTAGGGTGTTTGCCTCACGAACCGCCGCTCCGGGCCGAACAGGGGGATAGCGAAGCCCGCGGCCGGAGCGGGACAGATGAGGCGGACGGTGACGATGGGCGTGGAGAGCACGGGGCCACAGCTGCCCGAGCTGCCCACGGCCGACGCGCACTTCGCCGTGCTCTCCTCGACCGACCGCACCCGCGTCAAGCGGATCTACCTGGCCGACGACGAGACGACGGTCATCTCGAAGGAGTTCCGCGGTGCCGCCGGCCCGATGCGCCGGCGGCGGGAGCACGCGCTGCTGATGCGCCTGGCCGGGCTGCCGGGTATCGGCGGGCTCGCGCCCTGGACCCATCCCGACGCCGAACTGCTGGTCGACGTGGGCGGCCGCACCCTGGCCTACGCCGCGGCGGCCCACGAGATCGCCCTGACCGAGGTGCCGCGGCTGGCCCACCGGCTGGCCCGGATCATCGCGGGCATGCACTCGCGCGGAGTGGTGCACAAGGACATCAACCCGGCCAACATCCTGCTCGACGACACCGGCCGGCCCGTGCTCGTCGACTTCGACGTGGCCAGCCTGTTCAGCGAGGACCAGACCGGGTTCGGCGACCTGCGGGAGATCGACGGCACGCTGGCCTACCTGCCCCCGGAGCAGACCGGGCGTACGGGGCTGCCGGTCGACCACCGCGCCGACCTGTACTCGCTCGGCGCGACCCTCTACGAGCTGGTGGCCGGGCACCCGCCCTTCCCCCACGACGACGACCTGCAGCTCGTGCGCGATCTGCTGCTGCGCGTGCCGGTCCCGCTGACCCAGGTGCGCCCGGAGACCCCGCCGATGCTGTCGGCCATCGTGGCCCGGCTGCTGGAGAAGGAGCCCGACCGCCGCTACCAGAGCGCCGAGGGCCTGGCCCACGACCTGGCCCGGATGCGCGAATGGCCGGAGACCACGTTCCCGCTCGGCGAGCGCGACTTCCCGCTGCGGCTGACCGCACCCTCGCTGCTGGTCGGCCGGGACACCGAGGTGGTCGCGCTGCGGGCGGCCTGGGAGGAGGCGGTGCTCGGCGGCAAGCGCGGCCTGTTCGTCGCCGGCCCGCCCGGCTCCGGCAAGTCCGCCCTGATCAACGCGTTGCGCCGGCCGGTGGCGACGCGCGGCGGCTGGTTCGTGACCGGTCGCGCCGACCCGGTCCGCCAGGGCGCCGCGGCCGGACCGGTGCTGCGGGCGCTGCGCCGGCTGGGCCGGTTGCTGCTGGCCGAGCCGCGGGACGCCCTCGACTCGCTGCGCACGTCGCTGCTGGCGGCGCTCGGCCCGAACACGGCGCTGATCGCGGTCGCGCTGCCCGAGTTCGGCACGTTGCTCGGCGGGAGCGCGGCCCCCGAGCCCGCCGGGGCCGAGGACACCGAGGTCGGCGTACGGCTCCGGCAGGCCGTGGTGGCTCTGCTGTCCACCGTCGTGAGCCGCCGCCGGCCGCTGCTGATGGCCGTCGAGGACCTGCAGTGGGCCGACCCGACGTCGTTCGACCTGCTCGATGGCATGCTGACCGAGCCCGGCCTGGAGGGCGTGCTGGTCGTGGCCACCTACCGCCCGGACGAGGCCGACGCCGCGGCGGTGACCCGCTGGGGCGACGACGTGCCGCTGCTGCGTCTGGACAACCTGCCGCTCGCGGCGGCCGGTGAGATGCTGCACGAGATGCTGCGGCTGCCCGCCGACGACGCCGACCGCCTGGCCGGACTGCTGCACCCGTGGACCGGTGGCAACCCGTCGGACACCCTGGAGCTGGTCAACGCGCTGCGCCGCGGGGGCTCCCTGGTGCTGGGCGAGGACGGCTGGCGCTGGGACGACGAGCTGATCCGGCGGCAGGCGTCCCGCAGCGACGTGACCGGGCTGCTGCGGGACCGCGTCGACAACCTGCCACCGGAGACCCGGCGGGTGTTGCGGGTGCTGGCCCTGCTGCCCGACAACGAGCTCCTCAATACTGTGTTCGCCCTGGCCGCGGGCCTGCCACCGGCAGCGCTGATGGCGCTCATGTACCCGGCGCTGGAGGACGACCTGGTCGTCATCGCGACGTCGCCGGGCAACGCGGCGGCGCCGGCCCACTCGGTCTTCCGGCACCAGCGGGTCCGCCAGGCGGTGCTGGCCGGGATGTCCGACGACGAGCGGCGGCGGATGCGGCTCGACATGGCCCGCCGCCTGGCCGCCGAGCCCGGCACCGAGGTGCTGGCGGCCGAGCAGTACCTGGAAGCGGCCGGTCTGGTCACCGATCCCGTCGAGGGCCGGGTCATGGCGGCGCTGTTCCGGGTGGCGGCGGAGAGCGGCGCCGCGGCCGCCAACCACGAGGCCGCCGAGCGGTTCGCGGCGACCGCGATCGAGACGTACGCGGGGCTGGGCGTGGCCGACGACGACCCGGCGCTGCTCGACGCGTACGCCCGCCGGCACCGGGCGCTGCACCTGCTGGGGCGGCTCGACGAGGGTGACGCCGTCTACGCCCGCATCGCCCGGGCCCAGACGGATCCCGTACGCCTGACCGCCGTCACCGTAGTCCAGCTCAGCAGCCTGGCCCAGCGGTCCCGGCAGCAGGAGGCGCTCGACCTGGGCAAGGAGCTGCTGACCAGGCTCGGTGACGAGCTGCCGGGCCCCGAGTTCGGCCGGCTGGTCCCCGGGCTCAGCCGTGAGCTGCTGGCCTGGAGCGAACGCCTCGACCTGTCCGCCGACCTGTCCCGGCCCGAGGACGGGGACCCGCTGGTGCTGGCCCGCACCCGCGTCTACGGCAAGCTCATGCCGATGTGCTTCCTGCTCGGCGACCGGCTGATGGGCGCGTGGGTGCTGATCCAGAGCTGGCGGATGTGGGTCCGCTACGGCCCGTCGGCCCAGCTCGGCGCGACGATGACCTCGATCGGCATGATGCTGCTGCAGAACACCGGCGACTACCGGGCCGGCACCCGGATCGGCCGGCACATCCTGCGGGTCGGCGAGAGCCGCGACTACGAGCCGTTCACCTCGCTGTCCCGCTACCGGTTCGCGATGCAGCTGCAGGTGTGGACCGAGCCCATCGAGGACACGCTGGCCGAGCTGCGCCGCAGTTACGACGGCCTGGTGCGCGGGGGCGATCTGGAGATGGCGAGCGGGGCGTGGAACGCGATCCTGCTGGCCCAGCTCGAGACGGCGGCCACCCTGGACGAGTACCAGGCCGACGTCGAGGCGGCGCTGGCCTTCGACGTGCGTACGGGGAACGAGTTCTTCGGCGCCGTGGTGATCGCGCACCGGCAGCTGGCCCGCGCGCTGCAGGGCCGCACCGTCTCGGGCAGCCTCGACGACGCCGGCTTCACCGAGACCACGCACCTGGCCGGGAAGCCGCCGCAGGCCCTGACCACCAGCGTCTACCACCTGTGCCGCGCGCTGGCCGCCGCGGTGTTCGGCGACGAGGAGGCGCTGCGCCGGCACGCCGCCCCGGCCCGGCGCGCGATCGGCGTCCTGCCCGGTTACCTGGTCACCCAGGCCCACGTGCTCTCGTCGCTCGCGAACGCCACCCGGCTGCACGCCCTGCCCCCGGCCGAGCGCGTGGGCGACGCGGGGACGGCCGAGGTGGTGGACAGCCTGACCTGGATGCGGGAGCGCGCCGAGGACTGCCCGGCCAATTTCGGCCACCTGGCGCTGTGGCTGACGGCCGAGGAGGCCTGGCTGCGGGGCGACCTGTCCGCCGCGTACGTGTCGTTCGACCACGCCGTGCAGGCCGCGCAGACCCGGCAGCGACCCTGGCACGCCGCGCTGATCCTGGAACGGGCGGCCCGGCTGCACTTCTCGGTCGGGCTGGAGGCGGGCGGGCGGCTGCACCTGGCCGAGGCCCTGCGCGTCTACGAGGAGTGGGGCGCGACCGGCAAGGTGGCCCAGCTGCTGGGGACGCACCCCGCGTTGCGCCCGGCCGGGCGGGCCCCGCGGGGCCGGTCACGGGCCACGGGCGGGTTGCGCTCCGACGCGCTCGACACCATGGCGATCCTGCGGTCGTCGCAGGCGCTGAGCCGGGCCACGAACCTGGGTGAGCTGCGCGCGGCCATCGTGGAGCAGCTGACCGCGCTGACCGGGGCGTCCGAAGTGGTCCTCGTGGTGCGCCGCGAGGACGGCGAGTGGTTCCTGCCGGGCGGCCTCGAGGGCGCGATCGAGCTCGACGTGGAGGGGGCCGAGGTCTACGGGCTGCTGCCGGTCAGTGCCGTCCAGTACGCCGTCCGCACCCGCGAGATGCTGCTCGTCGAGGACGCCACCCGGGACGACCGGTTCGCCCGCGACCCGTTCCTCAGCGGCGCCGGGCGCTGCTCGCTGCTGGTCGTCCCGGTACGGCACGGCGACACCGTGCAGGCCGTGCTGGTGCTGGCCAACAAGCAGATCAGCGGGCTGTTCACGACCGACCGGCTCGACGCGGTCAAGCTGATCACGGGGCAGCTGGTGGTGTCGCTCAACAACGCCATGTTCTACGCGTCGATGGAGGCGCGGGTGGCCGAGCGCACGCACGAACTGGCCGAGGCCAACGCCAAGCTGGAGGAGCTGAGCCAGACCGACGCGCTGACCGGGCTGGCCAACCGGCGCCGCTTCGAGCAGGCGCTGAGCGCGCACCACGACCGGCTGCGGCACTCCGGGCTGCCGTACTCGGTGCTGATGGTCGATGTGGACTTCTTCAAGAAGTACAACGACCGCTTCGGGCACCAGGCCGGCGACGAGTGCCTGCGCAAGGTGGGGACGGCGCTGACCGGCACGATCCGGGGCGGCACCGACCTGGCCTGCCGGTACGGCGGCGAGGAGTTCGTGATCCTGCTGGGCGACGCCGATCCGGACATCGCGTCGACGCTGGCCGAGCGGGTACGGGCCGGCATCCGCGGGCTGCGGATCCCGCACCCGGACGGGCCGGGCGGCTACGTGACGGTCAGCATCGGAGTGGCCGTCGCCCACGGTCCCGACGACGACACGGTGCTGGGGCGGGCGGACGCGGCCCTGTACGACGCCAAGGCCGCGGGCCGCGACATCGTCCGCGTCGCCGCCCCGGTCCTGTCCTGACGCCCCGCCCGCAGCTCTCCGGCTGTCCGAACTGTCGCGACGTCAGCGCATGAAGGCGTTCTTGGCCGCGTTGAGCCACAGGGCCTGGCCCGCCGCGTTCGGGTGGATGCCGTCCGGGACGAGCGACCGCAACGGCCGCTTGTCCGCCGAGAACTGCTGGTGCGCGTCGATCGTCGTCCAGCCGTGCTCGCCGGCCATCCCCTTGATCGTGCGCAGTCGCACGTTGTGCGCGTAACGCTCCAGCGAGTTCTTCAGCGGCGCGCCCTCGGGGTTCTGCAGCACCGGCACCACGTCCGGGGTGGGCCACAGCCACGTCAGCCGGTCGGCCAGCCGCTCGTACGTGGGGTAGGCCGTGGCCCGGCCCTCGTTGTGGCTGTAGCTGAGCAGGAACAGGTCACCGCCCTGCGCGGTCATCTTGTCGAACCGGTTGCCCTGCAACGGATAGCCGGCCTTGGCCCCGCCGACGCTGCCGTTGTAGAACGACAGGGTGAGCCAGCCGTTGCCCTCGCTGAGGACGACCGGGGCCCCGTACGCCTGCTTCTTGTGATCCCACTGCCGATAGGTGGTGCGGTAATGCGGGTAGCGCTCCGCGATCCACGCCGACAGCCGGTAGAACCACTCCGTCTTGTCGTTGCCGGTCGAGTCGCCGAGCAGCGTGATCGTGGCGTTGCCCCAGCCGTTGGAGAGCTGGTCCATCAGCTGACCGGGGGCGCCGACGGCCAGCGGCACCGGGGCCTGCTTCGTCGTGTCCTTCACACCGGGTCTGGGGGCCGCTTCCGCGGTGGTGTGCGCGTAGGCGACGGGTGCGGCAATGATCGCGGCCAGCGCGAGGGCGCCGACGGCGGTGGCACGGAAAGCCATGGAGGGGCGGGCTCCTGGGGTGCTGACGAACCTGATGAAAAGCGCTCAAGGAACGACGTATCGAAATGGGCGGCTAAGGCTAGCGTTGGTGATCTTGGATGCACCAGCGCGGTGCGGCCATCAACGGATGACGTTCCCGGCGGTCCGGCATCGTCCGTTCGGCCAGACCATGTCGACATCCGTCAAGACGACAGGTGCTCATCACTCCACGACACCAACATCAACGACGTCTGTCACTGTCACCCACCCGAAGGGCGACATCCCGGCCGCGGCTGACCCCCCAGGCAATCTCCCAGGTACGTGGGTTACAGTTCGCGGCGAGGGGAGTACCTCAAAAGGAACGTTGCGGTCATCACGGGCATCTCGGATGCCCCCGTGCGTTCGCCTGCCGCTTCGACGGGGCAGGTGAGGGAGACCTCGGACGATGGCGCACATCTCCGAGGAGGCTTTCCCATGGCGCATAGTGTCACCCTGGCCGCACCGCTCGAGACCATCGCGTCGCCCCTGCTCTGGGCGATCAGCATCGCGGTGCTGATCGGCCTCCTGGTGGCCGACTTCGTGGTCACCCGCCGGCCGCACGAGGTGCCGATGCGCGAGGCCGTCGGCTGGTCGGTCTTCTATCTGGCCCTGCCCGCCGTCTTCGGCCTGGTGCTCTGGTGGGCGTACGGCAGCCGCCCGGCGATCGAGTTCTACACCGGCTTCGTGGTGGAGAAATCGCTGTCGGTCGACAACCTGTTCGTCTTCATGCTGCTGCTCACGGCGTTCGCGGTGCCCTCGGCCCTGGCCCAGCGGGTCCTCCTGTACGGCATCGCCGGCGCCCTGGTGCTGCGTGGCGTCTTCATCGCCCTGGGCGCGGCCGTGCTGCAGGCCGGCACGTGGGCGTTCCTGCTGTTCGGGGCGGCCCTGCTGCTGACCGCGGTCAAGGTGCTGCGCGACGCCCGGCGGGACGAGAGCCACACCATCGACATCGATCAGATGCGCAGCGTCCGGGTGATCCGCCGGTTCTTCCCGGTCACGAAGGAGTACCACGACGGCAAGATGATCGTCCGCGAGGCGGGCAAGCGGGCCCTGACCCCGCTGGCTGTGGTGGTGGTCGCGGTGTTCATGACCGACATCGTGTTCGCGGTCGACTCGGTGCCGGCCGTGTACGGCGTGACCGAGGACCCGTATCTGGTGTTCGCCACGAACGCGTTCGCCCTGATGGGTCTGCGCGCGCTCTACTTCGTGCTGCGCAACGTGCTCGACAAGCTGCGCCACCTCGACTACGGCCTGGCCATCATCCTGGCCTTCATCGGCGTCAAGCTGGTGCTGCACTGGGCGCACGGCATCTGGACGTGGCTGCCCGAGGTGCCGACCCTGGCCTCGCTGGGTGTCATCGCGGTCACCCTGATCACCGTCACGATCACCAGCATGATCGCCAACAAGCGGGAGGCGGCGGCCGAGCGGGTGGCGGCCGAGACCGATCCCGTCGCGGTGGGGCCGCACGCCGAGAACCGCTGACCCGGCTCCCCCGCCGCCCCTCTCAGCCGTCGAAGGCCGCCCGACAAATCGGGCGGCCTTCGCTGCATTTCGGATATGTCCGCTCACCCGGAAGCCGATTCGCGCTCCCCCGGTTGTGCGATCTTTCAAACCGGTTTAGGTTCACGATCAAACCGGTTTAGTTACGCGCAGGTTTCCGGGCGGTTCCGCATCGAGGAGGCGGCATGACCAGGTCCGAGCGACCGACGATCGTCGACGTCGCCCGCGCCGCCGGCGTCTCCAAGGGCACCGTCTCGTTCGCGCTCAACGGCCGCCCCGGCGTCGCCGAGGAGACCCGGCAGCGCATCCTCGACGCCGCCCGCGACCTCGGCTGGACCCCCAGCCACCAGGCCCGCGCGCTGTCGGTCTCACGCGCCTTCGCCGTCGGCCTGGTGCTGGCCCGCGAGCCCGAACTGCTCGGCGCCGACCCGTTCTTCCCGGCCTTCATCGCCGGCGTGGAGCGCACCCTGTCCGACCGCGGCCAGGCCCTGGTGCTGCAGGTCGTGCCCGAGGCGCAGGAGGAGGCGGGCTATCGCCGGCTCGCCGCCGACGGCCGGGTCGACGGGGTGTTCCTGCTCGACCTGCGCGTCGCCGACCCGCGCATCGCCCTGCTGGCGGAGCTGGGCCTGCCCGCCGTCTCCATCGCCCGGCCCGAGGTGCCCAGCCCCTTCCCGGCCGTACTCGTCGACGACCGTCCCGGCATCGCCGCCGCCGTAGGACACCTGGTCGAGCTCGGCCACACGACCATCGCGCACGTCGCCGGCCCGTCGCACTTCCTGCACGGCCGCGTCCGCCGCCAGGCGTTCGAGCAGGCGGTGAAGGACGCCGGTCTTCGGCCGGGCCCGGTCGTGGAGGCCGACTTCTCGGCGGCCGGGGGCGCCCGGGCCACCCGCGAGGTCCTCGTGCACAAACCCACCGCGATCGTCTACGCCAACGATCTGATGGCGATCGCGGGTTTGTCCGTGGCGTCCGAACTGGGCGTCGTCGTCCCTGCTCAGCTGTCGATCACCGGGTTTGACAACACCGATCTCGCGGCATATGTCAGCCCACCTCTGACCACCGTCCGCACCGACCCGTACCTGTGGGGCCGGGCGGCCGCCGACGCGCTTCTCGCGTCCATCGAGGGCGGAACGGTCGACGACGTTCCGGTCCCTGCCGCTCAACTCGTCGTCCGGGCGTCCACCTCGCCCATGCTCCCCGCTGTTTGATCGGAGAAACGATGAAACGCACCCTCCCGGCAGTCCTTCTCACCGCAACCCTCGCCCTCGCCGCCGGCTGTGACGGCAGCGGCGGTGGCGACGCTTCCCAGGCCAACGCGGCCTCCGGGCCCATCACGATCTGGCTCTCCAACAACTCCGAGGAGCTGGCCTGGGGCAAGGCCATGGTTGAGTCGTGGAACGCCGCGCACGCCGACCAGAAGATCACCGCGCAGGAGATCCCCGCCGGCAAGAGCTCGGAGGAGGTCATCGGCGCCGCCATCACGGCCGGCAACGCGCCGTGCCTGATCTTCAACACCGCGCCCGCCGCGATCCCGCAGTTCCAGAAGCAGGGCGGCCTGGTCGCGCTGGACGAGTTCGACGGCGCCGCGCAGTACATCACCGACCGTACGGGCGACACGGCCGAGCAGTACAAGTCACCGGACGGCAAGTTCTACCAGATGCCGTGGAAGTCCAACCCGGTGATGATCTTCTACAACAAGGACATCTTCGCCAAGGCGGGCCTCGACCCGGAGAAGCCGGCCCTTTCCACGTACGACGAGTTCCTCACCGCCGCCCGCAAGATCAAGTCTTCGGGCGCGGCCCCGGCGGCCATCTACCCGGCGCCCTCCAGCGAGTTCTTCCAGTCCTGGTTCGACTTCTACCCGCTGTTCGCTGCCGAGACCGACGGCAAGCAACTCGTGGCGGACAAGAAGGCGCAGTTCAACAGCCCCGAAGGCCAGAAGGTGGCCGACTTCTGGAAGACGATCTACGCCGAGGGCCTGGCCCCCAAGGAGCTGTACAACGGCGACTCGTTCGCCGACAAGAAGGCGGCCATGGCCATCGTCGGCCCGTGGGCCGTCGCGGTCTACGGCGACAAGGTGAAGTGGGGCGCGGTGCCCGTGCCGACCTCCACCGGCAAGCCCGCCGAGCAGGTCAAGACGTTCAGCGACGCCAAGAACGTGGCCATGTACTCGGCCTGCCAGAACCGGGCCACCGCGTGGGAGGTCATCAAGTTCGCGACCAGTCAGGAGCAGGACGGCAAGCTGCTCGACGCGACCGGTCAGATGCCGCTGCGCAAGGACCTGCAGACGGCCTACCCGGACTACTTCACCCAGAACCCCGCGTACAAGCAGTTCGCCGACCAGGCCGCCCGTACGGTCGAGGTGCCCAACGTGCCGAACTCCGTGGCCATCTGGCAGGCGTTCCGCGACGCGTACTCGGAATCGGTGATCTTCGGTAAGCAGCCGGTGGCGGATGCCTTCTCCGGTGCCGCCACGAAGGTCGACGAGCTGGCCAGCGGGTCCTGATGACGGCCGCCCCGATCGAGGGCGGTGTCCGACGCAACCGAGTGGCGGCCTTCTTCGGCCGCCACCCGGTGGGCATGATCCTGTCTGCCCCCTACGCCGTCTACATCGCCGTAGTCTTCGCGTACCCGCTCGGGTTCTCGTTGTGGATCAGCTTCCACGACTACTTCTTCGCCGCACCCGGCGCCGTCGTCGACCACCCGTTCGTCGGGTTCGACAACTACAAGGCCGTGCTGACCGACCCGGCCGTACGGCAGTCGTTCGGCAACATCGGCATCTTCCTGATCATCAACGTTCCCCTGACCGCGGCGCTGGCGCTGATCCTGGCGGTCGCGCTCAACCGCGTCGTGCACGCCCGCACCTTCCTGCGGGTGGCCTTCTACGTCCCGTACGTGACCGCCAGCGTCGCCGTCGTGGGTGTGTGGCTGTTCCTGTTCAACTCGGGCGGCCTGGTCAACTCGGTGCTCGGCCCGTTCGCGCCCGACCCGTCCTGGCTGGTCAACGAAGGCCTGGCCATGCCGGTCATCGCCCTGTTCGTGGTGTGGAAGCAGCTCGGCTTCTTCATCCTGCTCTACCTGGCGGCGCTGCAGAACGTGCCCAACGAGCTGTACGAGTCGGCCTCGGTCGACGGCGCCAACGGGTGGAACAAGTTCTGGTCGATCACCGTCCCGGCCGTCCGCCCGGCTACCGCGCTCGTGGTGATCCTGGCCCTGATCACCGGAGCCAACCTGTTCACCGAGCCCTACCTGCTCACCGGGGGCGGCGGCCCGAACGGCGCGTCCACCTCGCCGGTGCTGCTGATGTACCAGCGCGGCCTGCAGCAGGGCGAACCCGACTTCGCGGCCGCGCTCGGCGTGATCCTGGTGATCGGCGTGCTGATCGTGGCGCTGATCAACCGCCGGTTCATCGAAGGGAAGGACTGACATGGCCCGCCGGCCTGCCGCTGTGCGTTACGTCGTCCTCTTCCTGGGCGCGCTGATCTTCCTGTTCCCCTTCTACTACATGCTGATCGGCTCGCTGCAGTCCGAACCGGACACCTCGATCGGCGGCGCCTTCCCCACCTCGGGGCTGACGTTCGGCAACTACGCCGACATCAACTCGCGCGTCGACCTGGTCGGCTCGCTGATCAACTCCGGGGTGTTCACCGGTGGCGTGCTGCTGTGCACCGTTGTGTTCGGGGTGCTGGCCGGATACGCGCTGGCGCGGCTGCAGTTCCGGGGCCGGGGCACGCTGTTCGCCCTGGTCCTGCTGGTCCAGGTGATCCCGTTCCAGCTGCTGCTGGTGCCGCTCTACGTGCTCATCGTCCGCGGGTACGGGCTGGCCGACTCGTACCTGGGAATGATTTTGCCCTTCGCCATCAACACGACCGCCGTGTTCGTCTTCCGGCAGTTCTTCCTGCAGCTGCCGGACGACCTGTTCGCCGCGGCCCGGCTCGACGGCGCGGGCGAACTGCGGATCCTGCGCTCGGTCGCGCTCCCGCTGGTGCGGCCGGCGCTGCTGACCGCGGTGCTGCTCACCTTCATCGGCCCGTGGAACGAGTTCCTGTGGCCGTTCCTGATCACCAAGCAGGCCGACATGCAGCCGCTCGCGGTCTCCCTGGCCAACTACATCAGCAACGTCTCGTCCCGGGCGGCCAACCCGTTCGGCGCGATCCTGGCCGGCGCGTGCGTGCTGGCCGCCCCCGCGGTGGCGCTGTTCATCGCCTTCCAGAGGCAGTTCACCTCCACCGACATCGGTTCCGGCGTGAAAGGCTGACATGGTTCCGTACACCCTGACCCGGCTCGGCGTCGTCATGGCGCCCGAGCCCGGCAACCCCCTCGAGGCGGAAGGCGTCCTCAACCCGGCGAGCGGGCGCACCCCCGACGGACGGTTGTTCCTGCTGCCCCGGCTCGTCGCCGAGGGCAACGTCTCGCGAGTCGGCCTGGCCGAGGTCGTCCTGCGCGACGGCGTCCCCGTGGCCGTGGAACGCCGCGGCGTGGTCCTCGCCCCCGACATGGGCTGGGAGCGCGGGCTGTCCAATTCCGGCGTCGAGGATCCCCGTACGACGTGGGTGCCCGACCTCGGGCTGCACCTCATGACGTACGTCGCCTTCGGTCCGCTCGGGCCCAAGCTGGCGCTGGCCGTCTCGGCCGACCTGCACTCGTGGGAACGGCTCGGGCCGGTGCAGTTCCAGTACCAGGCCGACCTCGACACCGACCTGAACCTGTTCCCCAACAAGGACGCGGTGTTCTTTCCCGCACCGGTGCCCGGGCCCGACGGCCGTCCGTCGTTCGCGATGCTGCACCGTCCGATGTGGGACCTGGGCTGGCTGCGGCCGGGCGAGGGTGTGCACCTGCCGGCGGGCATCACCGACGAGCGGGCGGGCATCTGGATCTCGTACGTGCCGGTGGACGAGGTGCTCGCCGACATCCGGGCGCTGACCCGGCCGCGTCACCACCGCTGCGTGGCCATGTCGCGGTACGCGTACGAGGAACTCAAGATCGGCGGCGGGCCTCCCCCGCTGCGGGTGCCCGAGGGCTGGCTGCTGATCCACCACGGCGTCACCGGCTACGTGCCGTCGGGCTGGGACCCGACCGGGCAGGACGTCACGTACGCGGCCGGGGCGATGCTGCTCGACCCGTCCGACCCCGGACGCGTCATCGACCGTACTCCGGAACCGATCTTCATCCCCGAGACCGAGGACGAGTTGTCGGGCGTGGTGCCCAAGGTCGTCTTCCCCACCGCCATCGAGGAGATCGACGGCGTCCACTACGTCTTCTACGGCATGGCCGACAGCAAGATCGGCGTTGCCCGCCTCGATCGAGTCCCTGAAGGAGCGCGTGATGAAACGCAGGTCCGTACTGTTGGGCAGCGGATTAGCCCTGACGGCGCCACTTCTGACGTCCACGCCGTCTAGCGCTGCGGCTCCCCTGACCAATACCGCTCACCTCGACTTCCTGCGCGACACCGTCACTCCGCCGGCGCAGGCGGGGCATTCGACTGCGGCCGGGCCGGTCGGCGTGTTGTGGACCTACGCCGAACCCGACCCGGACGGCACGTTCCGGCGGATCGGGGGCGGGCCCTATGACGCGACCACGGACACGTACGGGCAGGGCGCGTTCAATTCGGACGACATCGCGCGGGCGGCGGTCGTCTATGTGCGGCACTTCAAGCAGACAGGGTCGGCGTCCAGTCGCGCGGCTGCTCATGCGTTGTTGCGCGGTCTTGCGTACTTCCAGACGTTGACCGGGCCGCATGCGGGCAACTTCATCCTGTGGATGCAGCCGGACGGGACGTTCAACCCGAGCCCGGAGCCGGTGGAGTTGCCGGACCCCTCCGACAGCGGGCCGTCGTACTGGCTGGCTCGGGCGGTCTGGGCGCTGGGTGAGGGGTACGCCGCTTTCCGGTCCTCCGATCCCGGGTTCGCGGCTTTCCTGCGGCAACGGCTCGAACTGGCGCTCGGGGCGCTCGAACCCGTGCTCGCTCGTTACCGGACATACCAGGTCATCGACGGACAGCGGTTGCCCGCGTGGCTGATCGTGGACGGAGCCGACGCGACCGCCGAGGCCGTGCTCGGGCTTTCCGCGTACGTGTCCGCGGGCGGGGCCTCGGCCGCGGCTCGTCGCGCGCTTCGGCAGTTCTCCGAGGGCATCGCGGCCCTGGCCGGTGGCGGTCCGCGCACGTGGCCGTTCGGCGCCGTGCTGCCGTGGGCGTTGTCGCTCTCGGACTGGCACGCGTGGGCCTCGCAGATGCCGGCCGCGCTGGCCCGCGCGGGCACAGTGCTCGACGACGCTCGTTTGGTGCACCCCGCGGTCACCGACGCCGCCGTCTTCACGCCGTGGCTGCTCACCTCGGGCGGCCCCGACAACGGCCGGCTGCCCGCGCGCATCGACCGCAACCAGATCGCGTACGGGGTCGACTCACGCCTGCAGTCGCTGCTCGCCGTGGCCGCCACCACCGGCCGCGCGGGCTTCCGGCGACTGGCCGGCATCGTCGCGTCCTGGTATTTCGGCGCCAACGCCGCGGGGGCGCCCGCCTACGACCCCGCCACCGGCCGGACGGTGGACGGCATCGCCGCCGACGGCACGATCAACCGCAACGCCGGCGCCGAATCCACCATCCACGGGCTGCTCAGCATGCTGGCCCTGGACGCCCACCCCGACGTCGCCGCCCAGGCCCGCCAAGGCACCGCGATCATTGAACGCGTCGGCTCCACCACGGTCGAGGCCGAGTCAGCGGCGCTGACCGGCGGGGCCACAGTGGTCACCCCACCATCGGCCTGGACCGGCGAATCCCAGTACAGCGAGGGCAAATACGCGCAGCTCCCGGCGGGTTCCACCGCTCGCTTCACCCTGCCCGCATCGTCGCAGCCCCAGCTGGTCATGCCGATCGTCGACCGGCAACCCGGCAGCAACGCCACCACCCGATGGACGTCGGGCGGCCGCGAACTGGGCACCATCAAGCACCGCGGCGGCGCGCAGGGCAAATCCCCCGCCCCCGGCGCCCTGCTCCCCATCACCCTGAACGCCGAACTACCGACCGGCCGCACCGACCTGGTCGCCACATCGACCGGCGGCCCCGCCGTCGTGGACGCCGTGCTGCTGGAGCCGCTGATCTCGCGCTACGTGATCGGCAGTTCCGGCCGGGCGACGGCTCTGCTGCGCAGCGCCGCCCAAACCCCGCAAACCGTGAACGTGACAGTCGCCGGTTCGGGTCCAGCCACGATCGAGACGTACGACGCCGGCGGCGTCCAACGTTCCCGTTCCACCGCATCCGGTTCGGCCGTACGGGCGCTGGTCCTGCCCGGCGGTTTTTCCATCGTCCGCCGGTAGTCCCCGGGTGGCCGTCACTTCCGAGCGACGGCCACCCGCCTGCAACTGCCCAGCCGCGCCCACCCAGCGATGGCCGCCCAACCGCGGTCACCCAGCTATCGCTGCCCGGCTGTGATCACTTGGCTGCGGCCACTCGGCGGCAGCCTACGAAATCTGTCCAGCCGCGAACGCGCCGGCCACGAGCGGGCCCATCGCGCCGAAAAGCCAAGGCCACCACAGCCCGGCCCGCCGGAATCCGCGGACGGCCATCGCTCCGGAGACCGCGCCCACGACCGTCAACGCCGCCGTAACGCCCCACCAGACCGGCTGGTGCGGTTGCCAGCAGGCAGCAGGAGCGAAGTCGCACGGCCCGTCAGGACCGGTCAGAACGGACGACCACCAGAGCAACAAATACAGATTCTGAACAAGCAACGCGGCACAGACCACCGCCACCAGAACGCCGACGACACCCCGAAGCGCCAGCTCCCTACCTGCGACGGCATCCTCCACATCGACATACTGCACTGCCTACCCGAACCCGGCCACCCCCGCCCGGTCCGCCTCAACCGGCCAATTTCCGGCCCGCCTCACACCCGGCTGGCCCTCGCACCGCCCGCCTCAACCCGGCCACCTCTCGGTCCGCTCACACCCAGCCGGCCCGCGCCCGGCACTCCTCAACCCGGCCACCTCCCGACCCGCCCACACCCAGCCGGCCCGCGCCCGGCACTCCTCAACCCGGCCACCTCCCGACCCGCCCACACCCAGCCGGCCCGCACCCGGCACTCCTCAACCCGGCCACCTCCCGACCCGCCCACACCCAGCCGGCCCGCACCCGGCACTCCTCAACCCGGCCACCTCCCGACCCGCCCACACCCAGCCGGCCCGCACCCGGCACTCCTCAACCAGCGCGCCTCGAACCGGCCGCCTCCAGGCCCGCCTCACACCCAGCCAACCGTCGCCCGGCTCTCTTGGTCGGGCCCGCCTCACGCCCGGCCGGTGACGAGCGGGTCACTGCGGTGTTCGGTGGGGCTCACGCCGCGGACGCGTTTGAAGGCGGCGCTGAAACCGAACGCATCGGCATATCCCACCTGACGCGCCACGGCGGCGACTGTGGTGCCGCTGTCGTCGGTGAGCAGGTCGGCGGCCAGGGCCATGCGCCAGTCGGTCAGGTAAGCCATCGGCGACTCCCCGACCAGGTCGGCGAAGCGTTTGGCCAGCCTAGTGCGGGAGGCGCCGGTGTGCTGGGCCAGGCGGGCCAGCGTCCACGGCCCGGCCGGGTCGGCGTGCATCGCCCGCAGGGCCGCGCCGACGACGTCGTCGTTCATCGCGCGGAACCAGGCGGGCGACTCCGCCTCGGGGCGATCGAACCAGTCGCTCAACGTGCACACGAGCAGCCAGTCGACGAGCCGATCGAGCACGACCTGCCGGCCCAAGGTGAGCGATTGCAGATAGTCGTACGTCTTCGAGCATTCGGTGTCGTACGGAAGCACCAGGACGGGCGGCAAAATGTGCAGCAACCGCCGGGGTACGTGACCGCTGATCCGATACGTGACGGCGAGCACCCGCGCATCCTCGGCCCCCGAGACGACGAACTTCTCGGGCCCCTGCAACACGACCGCCTCACCGAACCGAATCGGCTGCGGTTCGCCGTCCTCCCGAACGACCTGCCCCTCACCCTGCAGCAGCGCGCACAGGGTCAACGACAACTCACCACCCAGCCGTACTTCCCACGGCGCCGGCAACCAAGCCCGGTCGAAGATCGCCCCGTCGGCCCGCACCCCGCGCAACAGCTCGTCCAGCGGCTCCATCACCCAAACATACGCATGGCCACCCACCACAAACGCGCACCGATCGCCATTCACAGATGTTCACCGGCCGAGCAGACGTACCCTCCGCACACGTCCACCGCCATTCACCGCGCATCTCCCGCACCGAACCCGTCGGCCGAACAGATCCACGCACCAGATGCTCACGACCCGCGCACCTGCTACGGCTCAACGCACATCCACCGACGCGCACTCGCGCACCCGGCCCTGGCTTCGCTCACGAGTTCGAGCACCAGATGGTCGCGACTGTCAGCGCCACCTGGCCGGCACGGCACAACACCCGGACCTGAATAACCCCGGAGACGCCGACGGTCCGCCCCGGAGCCCTCCCACGCTGCGCGCAATCGATTACGGCGTCGCTGCAAGCGTGCCTGCATTTGTCGATGTCAGTGCACTCGCTTTCACCATTGCTGCGGTTGACTGGGCAGGTTTGCTATCAGAGCTCGGGACCCGGAATCGGAAGGTAGACGGCCAACGCTCCGGATCGTCCTCTCTTGCTGTGCTGGGAGGAGGCGCCCGGCAAAGAGTCTGAATCTTGAACGGGCGCCGGTGAATCCAGCTTCCATGACAATCGTGCTTCGGCCGAATTTTCGTGACGGGGCCCACCGTGGGTGCACTCATCCAAACCCGTAATGAACATTGCCAGAGAATTCACCTTCGTCAGGGCGCTGAGATCCGGGGGCGCCACATACTCGAGCCACCTCTTCATTTCTGGACCGGTTCTTCCGCGCGGTCGCGGCTTCCCGACCTTGAGATGGTTGGCAAGGTTCCTAGCTTCGATGACCCACGCCCACTCCGGAAAGGGATCATGTCCAAACGGGCACCCACATGTTGCCGAACGGCAGGCGGCCGCCGCGGGGATCGGGCTAGCAGGAAACAACGTTGCGGTCGATGAATCTGCTGCCCACGGCGGATTGGGAATGACATAAAATACTGGGACGGGGGTAGGTCGTCAAATACCTATTCAGCTGATCTGCGTCAATCCAGCAAGCATGGTCTGTTGGACTCTTAGGGTCTGGACAGGTGGCCTTATTCTCTATGATGAAAACCTTGCCGGGGCCAGCGTCGAAAGCCATATCCCAGTTATCTGCGCCCCTTTGGGTGGGGGCCCATATTCGTGAATACGGATAGCGTTCTGTGAGGGCCGAACTTACCCAACAATCGACGGTGTGCGCGGGAAGACTGACGCTGCTCACGCCCTGGCCGTAGCCAAAAATTGGACGAGGGCCCCCGCAACGGCGTAATCGCATCAGCGAAGTCTTTTCCTGGTTCGATTAACTATCATGCCGCGGATAAGGAGCGCTCGTAGCTCGAGGTGGGGGTTTGCTCGCGTGTGTCGGGTCGCGTCACGGAAAGTCTGTAGTTGTGCCATCGGCGTCTGCGCGTAGGCCGGCGTGCGTGTTCGCCGGGGGGGTGTCCCTATGGGCTTAACCATTAGGACTTTCGTCAGCTCCGGTACTGGGGCCCTTGCAGGGCGCGCCGAGCGACTCGCGTATCGGAAGTACGGCGACGAAATCGTTGAAATGTTCACTGAACGAAGTCATCGTGGGTCTGATGACTTCCTGTCAGGAAAGAGCTTCAAGGTGTCGCGGAGCTTCCAGGTGTACGATAACGCCACAGAACGTGCTGCGCAGAAAGCGATCCGGGCGCGGGTGTCGAGCTTTGTGAGGTCAGGAGTCTCGTGGAACACGCTGTGGTGAACGGGGGTACCCGCTTAAGCGGTCCGATGGTAAGTCATGCCGCATTGGAGTCGTGGGCAGGTGCAGGTCGTGTGACTTGCTCATTTGTAAATTGGCACGTACCGTCCGAGGCTATAAAAACCCTCGCTGAGGTTGGCCTTCCGCGTCTCGACACCAGGTTTGTGCCTTCGCCGCAAGGCGGTGAAGTTCCGGTTCTGAGTTACGGGTACGTTCTTGGTCGTGAGGAAGTCGAAGAGGGCCACCAGCATTCTGACGACTGCTCGGAGTGTAGTTACTTCGCCATTAAGGAAGGGGCCGGCGAGGTGCTTTATGGGCCGCCGAGGGCCGGCGACGGTGAAGTTCTGACAGTAAATACTTCGTTGCGTTATTTCGTCTATTTCCTGCACAAGCAGGGGGCTGCTTCGTCGAGATACAGCCAGCTGCCCGAAGAGGTAATGATGCGGCGATACGAGCGTGTGGTGAATCGCCTCAAGAACCATGACCTGACCGCGATGAGCGATGATTCAAGCTTTTGGCGCCAGCGGTTCACGAGGCTGTGGGGGTAGCTCCGCGCCATCGACGAGTGGGCGCAGCTCGTGCTGGGACAGCTCACTGGGGTCAAGTCCGCCCTGGTCCTGCTCGTGCGCAGCGCATTACCACGACCATGGGCGAGGAACTGGTCACCTATGACCGCAGCCTCGTGCGTGACGAGATCACCCGCATCGCCCTGCTGCTGGACAACGTGATCATCCCGCACACCCAGGACCACCCCGACGGCGAGTGGGCGTAGCTGATGCTTGGCCGGCTCGTGGCGTCAAGACGCCCTCACGCTGCTGGCTCGTGACGAGTAAACGCCACGATCACGGCCCTGCTTCGGCGGCGCCGCTACCCGTCGGACACCACCGACACCGAGTGGGAGATCCTCGCCCCACCGCTGCCGGCCCCGGCTTCCACCACTCCGACCGGGGGCCATCCCGAAGCGCACCCGCGCCGGGAGATCGTGGACGCGATCCGCTACGTCGTCGACAACGGCTGCAAATGGCGAGCCCTGTCGTCGGACTTCCCGCCCTGGAGGACCGTCTACGGGTTCTTCGCCCGCTGGGCCAAGAACGGCGTGCTCGAGTACGTCCGCGACCAACTGCGCCGTCAGATCCGCGTCGACGCCGGCCGCTGCGCCCGCCCGGTCACCGCAATCATCGACTCGTAGAGCGTCAAGGTCGCGGAGACGGTCAGCCGGGAAACGCGCGGATTCGACGGCGCGAAGCTGATCAGCGGCCGCAAGTGGCACCTGATCGTAGACGCCAAGGGCCTGCTCATGACGGTGAAAGTGACCGCGGCAGACGTCACCGACCGCGACGCGGCCCGGGAACTGCTGCCCGAACTTTCGCTCCGTCAATCCTGGCGCTGTTTCCGCCGGTTGGGCGCTAATTGAGAAACATCCGGATCTGCCGCCGACAATGCGCACCCTCGTGGCTGGGCTCCATGTCAGCACCGTGCCGAGGTGCCGACGGGCGGTTGCGGGTGAAACACCCGCCGGCGCGATCAGGTGCACGAGGCCGGTAGCCCGGTGCCGACAAGAGCATCCGGATCTGATGAGCGATGTCTGAACACGAGGCGGTCGGGTCTGGTGACCGATGCCGTACCGAGCATGCATGATCAGACTGTGCGTAATGAGCGTCTCAGCTTCTTCATCGAGTCGGTTCAGACGGTTCCGGACGGATGGCGGCTGGAGGGTGAGCCGGGATGTCACCCAGCGCATTGGGCACGCCCGGGTGACCGCTTCGACCGTGCCTGCCGTGATGACGGCCGGAACGAGCGAGACGTGGACCTGGTCGTGCTCGAACTCACCGAGTCGTACGTCGTCGTCAATGGCTCCGGCGGTGACCAGCTCAGGCCGGACGATATCGTCTCCGGCGAGCGCCTGATCGATGACGCCGGCCAAGCCGCCGAGCGGCCGCTGCGGCCGGAGCAGGCGGCCCGAGGGCTTGCTCGGATACTAGGTCTATCGGCAGTTATCCCCAAAGTTGAACCGGATTGGACAGCGACTACAAAGCCTTCATCAATACATACGGTGCCGGCATGGTCGACGACCACATCTCCGTGTGCGCTCCCGGCGCCGCCGAAGACTGGGCGGAGCTGATACGACACAACACCTATGCTCACGAATGCGTTCGGCTGGACTTCGCAGGACCCGAAGGCTACGTAGGGGACTGGCAACTCGGTGACGCTTCGCGCTGGGCACCAGGTAGGGAAGACGTCCCCGCCTGGTTCGAACCCGGCGACGACCTGATCTCGTGGGGACACACCGGGAACGGGGACTTCCTCTTCTGGCACGTCCAGCCTGGCGCGGCGCCTGAGGTCTGGCCGGTGGTGTTCAAAGAGCGGGGACCGTTCTGGGAGCGGTACCGGACCGGATTCTGCACCGCAATGGCCGGCTTACTGACAGGCGAGATTCAATCCGAATACCTCAGCGACCCTCTCGGCGGACCTCACTCCTACAACTCTTGACGAGACCTAGGGCGCTGGGTCGAACGGACATGCGTTGCGGACGCTCACCCATGTCTGTTCGGGTGCGTCGCCGGTTGACTCGGAGGCATGACGACTCGTGTGAACGACATCCTGGTTCTGGGCGCGACCGGCAAGACCGGGCGACGGCTGGTCCCCCGGCTACGGGCGAAAGGCGCCACGGTACGGGCGGCGAGCCGCTCGGGTGAGGTCACGTTCGATTGGACCAAGCCGGCGACCTGGCCCGCGGCCGTTCAGGGAGCCGGGGCGGTCTACCTGGTCGCACCCGACGATCCGGGTCCGCTGCCCGAGTTTCTGTCGCTGGCGAGCAAGAGTGTGCGCCACATCGTGCAGCTTTCCGGTCGCGGGCTGGACGCGGTGGACGGCGACTTCGCGGGAATGGCGACGGCTGAGCGTTTGGTGCGCGACTCCGGCGCCGACTGGACGGTCTTGCGCGCGAACAACTTCAATCAGAACTTCGACGAGGACCTGTGGCAGCCGCCGCTGGCCGCGGGACGGCTCGCCCTGCCCGCGGGTGACGTCCCCGAGCCGTTCATCGACGCCGACGACATCGCCGATGTGGCCGCCCTGGTGCTGACCGAGGCCGGCCACGGCGGCCGCCAGTACGAGCTCTCCGGCCCGCAAACGCTCACTTTCGCCGAGGCCACCGAGATCATCGCGCGTGCGGCCGGGCGCCCGATCAGCTACGTCGAGCTGACCCCGGAGGCCTACCGCGCCGAACTGGCCACCACCGGCTACCCGCCCGAGGTCATCGATGCGCTCGACGCCCTCTTCGCGGCCATGCGCGCCGGCCATTCCGCCCAGCCCACCGACGACGTTCGCACCCTCCTCGGCCGCGAGGGCACACCCTTTACCACGTATGCGGAAAGGGCCGCTCGCGCGGGAGCTTGGGGCTGATTCTGTGCTGAGCGAAAACCGCAGCCTGAAACCGAGCGCGCGCCGAGCGGAAAGCGCCGCCCACACCGGAGCCTGAAACTGACCTTGCGCCGAGCGGAACGGGCAGCCCGCGGGCGGGACGCTGGGGCTGGCCTTTGATGAGAGCAGAGAACTAGCCTCATCGGCTGGGGAACCGCGTGCGGGCCTGAGAATTCCAGGCTTGCAGGGCGGCCTCCGCGTCCGTACGGGAAAGCTCGCCCCGCTCGGCGACGAGGCTCCGGAGGAAGTGGATCGCCGCTCCGACCTGCGGCCCGGCGGGGATCTCGAGAACCCGCATCACTTCGGCGCCGTCGAGGGGCGCCTCGATGCGGGCCAGCCGCATGTCGGCCGCCCTGCGTGCTGCGGCCTCTCGTTCCTTCTGCTGGTCCGCGTGCCACTCGTCGTACGTGCGGTAGGTCTGCGCCTCGGCGGCGCGCCGGTCCCACCCCTCGTGGTCGCGTTCGGCGCCGAGCCCGACCTCATGGAACAGGTCGTGGTGCTCGGGCCGGGCGTTACGCGGCTCGGGAACGACACCGAGGCGGGCCAGCACGGCGTTGATCGGCCAGTCGGGCCGCCGGGCGGTGGGGAACTCCTCGGTGTGCGACGGCCCCCAGACCCGCTGCCCGGCGCGCCACAAGGATGCGGTCTGGTATCCGTCGCCGCCGAAGAAGTCGGCCTCCACCTCGCCGATCGCCGCGGTCCGCGACCAGTTCTTCAGCTCGGGCTCGTGGCCCGGCCGCAGGGGAACGAGGCCCATGCGGTGCCGGAGCGGGGCGACCGGGGCACCCGCGATCTCGCGCAGCAGGTCGTACGGGCCGACGGCGGCGTACAGCTGGTAAGACACCGGGGCGACGCTATCACTACACGGTGTGACCTTGCGCTGCCGCTCCGGCCGATGCGTCCCGCGTACGTGAACAACACGAAGCGTGAGATTGGGCGCCGAGCCGACGGCCACCGGAAGGTCCGCACGAAATACAAGATATGCCCGGTTTCGACCCGGACGCGTTCGCCTGAGATGTCTGAGTTCCTCCCTTTGGCCGAAATGCCACGGCGGTCCGGTCAGCACCCTTGTTTCACGCTCCGTAACTTCATATTGTCCTGATGTGCCCGAAACGCGGCCTAGGTCGCGCCGGTCGACATCACAGACAGTATGGAGGTGGGCAATGAGCGGGTGGCTGATCCTCGTCGCCGGCTACGCGATCATGTTGTCCTGGCCGATCTCCACCGTGGCGCTGGTGACCATCGGCGTGCGCTACGTGGCCTCGCGCCGGCAGGATCTCGTGGCCAGGTCGCTGCAGCACGGCGACGGCACCCCCGAGCACTTCTGGATCATCGTGCCGGCGCTGAACGAAGAGGTCGTCGTCGGCAACACGGTCAAGGCCGCGCTGGGCCTCAGCGGGCCGGGCCACACGCTGGCCCGGGTCCTGGTCGTCGACGACGGCTCGGACGACCGCACCCCCGAGGTGCTGGCCGCCATCGACCACCCCCGCCTGCACGTCATGCGCCGCGACCTGCCCAACGCCCGCAAGGGCAAGGGCGAGGCCCTCAACGCCGCGTACCGCTACATCGCCGAGCAGACCGCGCTGGCCGGCGTCAGCCCCGACAAGGTCGTCCTGGGCATCATCGACGGCGACGGTCAGGGCAGCCGCAACATCCTGCTCGAGGTCTCCCGCATGCTGCGCGACACCGCGATCGGGGCCGTCCAGGTGCAGGTGCGCATCCGCAACCGCAACAAGCTGCTCGGCGCCGTGCAGGACCTGGAGTTCGGTTCGATCGTCAACGCCTGCCAGAGCCTGCGCGACATGCTCGACACCGTCGGTCTCGGTGGCAACGGCCAGTTCACCCGGCTGTCGGCGCTGCTGGCCCTGGGCGACGCGCCCTGGTCGGCCTGCCTGGTCGAGGACCTCGAGCTGGGACTGCGCATGCACCTGTCCGGCGTCGGCATCCGCTACACCTCACGGGCCGCCGTCACCCAGCAGGCCGTGGTCGACGTCCGCCGGCTCACCCGCCAGCGCACCCGCTGGGCCCAGGGCAACCTGCAGTGCGCCCGCTACCTGCGGCAGCTGGTCACCTCGAAGCGGATCGGCTGGACCTCGCTGGCCGAGGTGCTGCACTACCTGCTCTCGCCGTGGGCCAACGCCCTGGTCACGGTCGCGCTGGCCGGCACGGTCGCGGCCGGCTCGGTCGCCCTGGCCGTCGGCCACCCGCTCTCGCTGATCGGATCGTGGCTCGTACTGGGTCAGAGCGCGGCCGTCTGGCTGATCGTCACCTGGTTCCCCGGTTTCGTCTGGGCTCTGCTGCACCGCTTCCGGCTCCGCGACGAGACCCTCCCGCGTCTGCTCGTGGCCGCCCTCGCCTACCCCGCGTTCCTGCTCCTGGGCCTGGTCGCCACCTACCGCGCCATCGCCCGCCAGGCCACCGGCCGCCAGGCCTGGGCCAAGACCGAACGCCTGGCCGAGGAAGAAATCCCCACCCCCGCTCTCGCTCTCGCTGCCTGAACCGAAGGACCCCCCATGACGCTCCCCGAAGTCCACCTCATCGGCGGCACCCGCCCCGAGGCCGTCAAGCTCGCCCCCGTCGCGATCGCCATGCGCGAGCAGGGCCTGGTCGAGCCGGTGCTGCTGGCCAGCGGTCAGCACCCGGCGATGGTCACGCAGGCGCTGGCCGCGTTCGACCTCACCGCCGACGTCACGCTTACCGTCGAGCGGGTCACCGGCAGCCAGGCCGAGCTGTTCACCGAGATGGTCCGCCGGCTGGACGCGCTGTGGGAGGTCCGCACCCCGGCCGCCGTCATCGTGCAGGGCGACACCACGACGAGCCTGGCCGGCGCGCTCGCCGCTTTCTGGCGCCGGATCCCCGTCGTACACCTGGAAGCGGGTCTTCGCTCGGGCGATCTGGACTCGCCGTTCCCCGAGGAGGCCAACCGCAAGCTGGTCGCTCAGATCGCGTCCCTGCACCTGGCACCGACCCCGCTCGCGGCGATGAACCTGCTCGACGAGAACGTGTCCGGTGAGGACGTGTTCGTCACCGGCAACACGGTGGTCGACGCGACGCTCGCCGTGGCCGGACGCCGGCTGCCGTACGAGAACCAGGCCGTGGCCGCCGCCCGCATGAGCAGCACCAACCGGCTCGTGCTGGTCACCGCGCACCGCCGCGAGTCGTGGGGTGAGCCGCTCGACCGCATCCTGGGCGCCGTCCGCGAGCTGGTCGCGAAGTACCCCGACATCGACGTCATCCTGCCCAGCCACCCCAATCCCGCCGTACGGGCGCAGGTCGAGGCGGGTCTGGCCGGGCTCGAACGGGTCACCGTCACCGACCCCGTGGCCTACCCCGACCTGTCCCGCCTGCTGTCCGAGGCGTACCTGGTGCTCACCGACTCGGGTGGCATCCAGGAGGAGGCGCCCTCCTTCAAGGTGCCCGCCCTCGTGCTGCGCGACGTCACCGAGCGCGTCGAGTCGATCAACGCGGGCTGCGCCAAGCTCGTCGGGTCCGACCCCGCCCTCATCGTCGCCGAGGCGTCCGCCCTGCTCGACGACCCTTCGCGCCGCGACGCGATGACCGCCGGCGCCAACCCGTACGGGGACGGCCTGGCCGCCCACCGCACGGCGCAGGCCACCGCCGGCCTGCTCGGCCTCACCAGCTCCCCCGTTGAGATGATCGGAGTGTCCCGCTGATGCGTTTCCCCAAGACCCTGCTCTCGGCCGGTGTCGCCGGTGTCATGCTGGGCGCTTTCGCCCTCAACGCGATGACCGCCGAGGCTGCCGTCACCCCGGCCGCCGTCGTCACCGCGCTGCCCGCCGCGAAGTCGGGCAAGGCCGCGCCCGGCGGGGGCAGTGCCAAGACCCTGGTCCTGTACGACACCACGGGCGACTACGGCTGGATGGGTGAGGTCTACGCGACCCAGACCGCCAACCTCAGCTCGCACTTCGGCTCGTGGACGGCCGCCCCCGTCGGTTCCTACAAGGCCGGCGACCTCAACGCCTACACCGCTGTCGTCTACGTCGGCTCCACCTACGACGAGCCGGTCCCGGACGCCTTCCTGGCCGACGTGGCCGCCACGACCAAGCCGGTGACCTGGCTCTACGACAACATCTGGCAGCTCACCGCGAACCCCGCGTTCGCCGCCGGGCACGGGTTCACCAGCGGCGGTTTCGACTACGCGGACGTCGCCGAGGTGACCTACAAGTCGCAGAAGCTGACCCGTGACACCCGGAACAAGTCCGGCATCATGAACCTGTCCATCACCGACGCCACCAAGGTCAAAACCCTTGCTTCCGCCGTACGCCCGGACGGGTCGACCTTCCCGTGGGCCATCACGTCGGGCAATTTCACGTACGTCGCCGAGATCCCCTTCGCGTACGTGACCCACGACGACCGGTACCTCGCGTTCGCCGACCTGCTGTTCGACTCGCTCGGCGCGGACGTCAAGGAGCAGCACCGCGGCCTGGTCCGTATCGAGGACGTCGGCCCCGACTCCGACCCCGACGAGCTCAGGGCCGTCGCCGACTACCTGTCCGCCGAGAAGGTGCCGTTCACGGTGGCCGTCTACACCCGCTACCGCGACCCCAAGGGCGTCAACAACGGCGGCAAGGCCCAGGACTACACGCTGCTGAGCAAGCCCAAGGTGGTGTCCGCGCTCAAGTACATGCAGAGCAAGGGCGGCACGCTGCTGATGCACGGCTACACCCACCAGTACGGCAACCTGGCCAACCCGTACGACGGGGTCAGCGCGAACGACTTCGAGTTCTACGCCGCGCACGTCGACGAGAACGACAGCGTCATCTACGACGGCCCCGTCCCCGGTGACTCGGCCGCGTGGGCCACCAGCCGCATGGTCGCCGCCGGTCTGATCTTCACCGCGGCCGGCCTGGGCACCCCCAGCATCTTCGAGTTACCGCACTACGCCGGCAGCGCCGTCGACTACCAGGCCGTCAACACGCTCTTCGGAAAGCGCTACGACCGGGGCCTGTACTTCCCGGGCGTCCTCACCGGGGCCAAGCCCGACTACAAGCGCCAGTTCGGACAGTTCTTCCCGTACGCGGTGCGCGACGTCTACGGCTCGGTCGTCGTGCCCGAGAACATCGGCAACATCGAGCCCGACTCGTTCAACAACCACCCGGCCCGGCTGCCCAGCGACCTGATCGCCTCGGCCCGGCGCAACCTGGTGGTCCGCGACGGCGTGGCCAGCTTCTTCTACCACCCGTACCTGGGCACCGACTACCTCAAGCAGGTCGTCACCGGGGTCAAGGCGCAGGGCTACACGTTCGTCACCGCCACCTCGATGATCGCCGGCAAGTAGTCAGCTTCCGCAGCGAACGCCGCCCGTGCCTGCCGTACGGGCGGCTTTGCTGTGTCCGCCGTCAGTCGCGCTCACCCTCGACGGTCCTGAAGGTGCGGAAACCGCGGCGGTGGTAGTTGGGCAGCGCGTTGGGATGGTCGACCGACGACGTGTGCAGCCAGATCCGCCGTACGCCCGGAGCGAGCTCCCAGGCCTGCCGCACCGTGAGCGTCAGCGCGAACCCGCCCAGCCGGCGACCGGTGAACTCGGGCACCAGTCCGAACGTCTCGATCTCGGTCACCGGCCCGGGGTGCAGATCGTAGGCGGCCAGCCCGGCCGGTTCGCCGTCGAACGCCAGCAGCCAGAACATCCGGTCCGGATGCTCGGCCTGCCAGGCGTCCCACTCCTGCTCGGTGCGGGTCGCACACTTCCAGCCGAACGGCGCGCCGATCCTGACCTGCAGCTCCACCACCAGTGAGGAGTCGCGCCGCAGCCGGTCCAGCGTCAGCCCGGGCACCGGTTCGGCCGCGACGAGCTGCTGGCGATCCGTCATCTCCAGGTACGAAACGGTTTCCCTCACCGACCGGACACTACGGGAGATCGGCTGTGGTCACCGCCCTGGCGGAGCCCGCCTCGGGGAAGCGTCCGTCACCGGCCCGCCGTCCGCAGGACGCGCTCCGCGGCCAGACGAGTGGGCTCGTCGAAGAGCACCAGCCGGACCGACTCCACGGTGGTCGGTTCGGCGCGCAGGCCCGCCAGGGCCTGGGTGACGGCGTCGTCCTTGGGCCACCGGTAGACGCCCGACGAGATGAGCGGAAAGGCCACCGTACGAGCCCCCAGCCCGGCCGCGACCGCGAGTGAGTTCGTGTAACAGGCGCGCAGTAGCGGCGAACGGTCCTCCTCCGCGCTGAACACCGGCCCCACGGTGTGCACGACCCAGGTCGCCGGCAGCCGCCCGGCCGTCGTCGGCACCGCCTGCCCCACCGCGAGGCCCCGGCCGTAGTGCCCGGCCCGCAACGCCCGGCACTCCTGAAGGATGGCCGGCCCGCCCTTGCGGTGGATCGCCCCGTCCACGCCGCCCCCGCCGAGCAGGGAGGAGTTCGCGGCGTTGACGATCACGTCGACGCGCTCGGCCGTGATGTCACCGGTGACCAGCTCGATGCGCATTGCTCTCCCCTTTCGCGGGCCGGACCAGATAAGCGTGGATCCCCAGGTTGACCCAGGCCGGTCCGGCGATCAGCACATGCGCGACCAGGTCACCCCCGCCGTTACCCAGGAACAGCAGCAGTGACCACGGCAGGCCCAGCACGGCCAGCGGCACGAACGCCGGGATCAGGCCGAGCCCGGAGAGCGGGTCGGCCGACCCTTGCACATAGACGAACCACAGCACGATGTAGACAACGGTCACCACCAGCACGATGGCACCGTGTGACACGAGTTTCCACCGCGTGCGGATGACCGTCATCGGCGCACTCTAGAACACATTCACCGGCCTAGATGCACGAACCCGGCCCAGTGGGTGAGGGTCGTGTCGTCGTCCGGGTCCCGGATCGAGCGCTGAGCCTCGCGCAGGGCCGCGTGCGGGGGCATTCCGGCGCCGGCCAGGTTGTCGTGGAAGGCGACCATCAGGTGAGCCGTCTCGACGTCGGGCACCGGCCACAGCGAGCCGATCGCGGTGGTCGCGCCGGCCACCAGGAAGCCGGTGGAGAGGGTGACCGCCTCGTCGTAGGCGCGGCCGGCCCGGTGCGTGGTGCACGCCGCCAGCGAGACCAGGCCCGGGGTGCGGGCCGGTCGGGGGCGCAGCAGTTCCTCCGCCGAGACCCGGGTGCCGTCGGCCAGCAGCAGGTACGACGAGGCCGGGCCGTCCGCGCGGATGACGCCGTGGCAGGCCAGATGCAGGACGGGTGCGGGCGAGTCCAGCCAGCCCAGCACGTCGGCGGGCAGGCCGGGACCGTCGGCCACCACGTCCGGGCCGGCGGGACGGCCGCAGAACCGGCCCGCGGGATAATGCTTCCGGAAGATCGTGCTCGCCTCGGCCCCCGCGTTCGGCAGCGCCTGGGCCGTGTCACCGGTGTCAGGGTTCCCGATCACCAGTGCGGTGTCACCACGCGCGGGCGCGGGCCGCCGGGCCACCTCCACCAGCAGCCGTCCCGACGCGATGTACGAGAACGCCGCCTCGTCGATGGCCCACCGGCCGTCCCCGTGCGCGGCGTGCCAGGGCACCGTGGCCAGCGCACCGTCGGTCACGAACACGAAGTGCGGCTCGCCGGACCGGCCCGTACGCCAGTGATCGAGCAGCGGCCGCATCGCCACGTCCCAGGCCGCCCGGCACACCTCGCCCAGCGTGCGCCCGACCACGGCATCGGCCCCGGCCGGCCCCAGGTCGCGCGTTGTCCTCGCCACAGCCGGCTCGTCAGTCGCCCCGTCGCCAGCCACAAGATCAGCAGCAGCGGAGCCGGCAGCTGCAGAACCAAGAGGTGCAGAACCAAGGGCTGCAGAACCGGGGCCGGCCGAGCCAGAAGCAGCCGAACCAGGAGCAGCAGAACCGGGGCCTGCCGAACCCGGAGCGGCCGAACCAGAAACGGCCGAACCAGGAAGTGCCGAACCAGGAAGTGCCGAACCAGGAAGTGCCGAACCAGGAAGTGCCGAACCGGAAACGGTCGAATCCGGAAGTGCCGAGCCGGCGACCGTCCGTTCGCGGGTTGCGAGGGCCGACTGCACTGCCGCCGGTGCCGACCAGTCGCCGGTCAGCGCGGGCAGATCGAGGGTTTCGATCCCGCCGTCCGGCAGAACCAGCAGTGCGAACCCGGGCGTACCGGGAAAGAGGTAGACCAGGGCGTCGGCGCCGAGGGCACGCAACGCAGCGCCGACCTGCTCGACCGGCGGCGGATCGAACAGACCGGCCTCGCCTGCGAGCACCTGGAGAGCCCGGAACCGCGCATCACTCGGCATGGCCGGCATACCCGAGCGCCAAGCAGCCCCGCCGCCCGGCACGGACGACGCGGGAGACGGAGTCGCGGAAGACGAGGGCGCGGAAGACGAAGGCGCCCCGGAAGACGGCGCGGGAGAGGGAGGCGCCGAAGAAGAGAGCGGCGCGGCAGAAGGAGGCGCGGGCGGGGACGGCGCGGTGGGAGGAGCGGAGAAGGAAAGGGCGGCCGACGGGTCGGCGCTCCACTGCTCGGCGAGGGTGGACTCACCCGCGGCCCGCAGCAGGTCGGGCACTGTGGCGGCGACCGTGGCGGCGTGCAGGACCAGGCCGCGGCCGGTTTCCAGGGTTTGCCAGGCGGCGGTCAGGTCACCGGCGTCTCGGAGGATGCGGGCGATCTGCAACGCCTCCGGGGAGCTGCGCCGGGCGGTGGTCATGGCGTCGTGGGTACCGGATTGCACCAGGACCTGCCAGGCCCGTTCGCGCAGGGCCAGCCGACCGGCCTCGGCCGCCGCCAAAGGGTCGTCGCCGAGCTGAAGGGCCACCGACAGGGCCATCCCGATCTCGGCGGCACCCCGCTGCCCGGGCTGGGCGGCGGCCAGGTCGCGGGCGGCTCGCAGGGCGGCGACGGCCCGCACGAGGTCGCTGGGCCGCCGCTCGTGCGCCAGCAGCGCGACCAGGCCGGTGCCGTAGAGGGCCAGGTGCCGGCCCCGCAGCATCTCCCCCACCGGTTCCTCCAGTGCGCCCCCGATCAGGTCGACGCCTTCGCGCACCAGGTCGAACCGCTCGATGGCCCGGCCCGCGAGCACGAGCGTGCCGCCGGCACTGATCCGCATCGAGGCCGGGCTCGGCACGACCGCCAGCACCTGACGCGCGTAGCCGACCGCCTCCTCCCAGTGCGCGCGGTCGCCGCTGCGTTCGGCGAGCAGCGCGTACGCGGCACCGAGGCTGCGCAACGTCAGGACCCGGGCCGGGTCGTCCGCCGGTATCAGGGCCAGCGCGCCGGTGAGCAGCGCGGGGGTGTCCGCCGGCAGCGCCGAGCCGGTGATCTCGGCCCACATCAGCTGGGCCTGGCCCAGGCTGAGCAGCAGCTCGTACCGGTTGGGGTCGTCGGGCGCCTCGTGCCGCGCGTCGTGCAGCAGGTCGAGGCTCCAGCGCAGGTCGGCCAGGTCGCCGCGCATCTCGAAGCGCATCAGCAGCACGCCGGCCAGCCCGGCGGCCAGCGCGACCCGGTTCATGTCGTCGAGCCCGGCGCCTTCCAGCGCGTCGTGGGCCAGCGTGATCGCCCGGTCGAGCCGGGCCGGGTCGCCACCGCGATGGTGCAGCAGCCAGGCGATCGAGGTGGCCAGCTGGGCGGCCGCCGCCGCCCGCACCGAGGGCGTGGCCGTCCCCGCGGCGACCACCTGTTCCAGCAGGTCGATCGCTTCGTCGGCCCGGCCCCGCCGGACCAGCTGGAAGGCCAGGTGGTACTGCACTTCGGTGCGCTCGGCGGTGCCGCGGGGCATCCGGTCGAGCGCCTCTCTGGCGTACGCCTCGCTCTCCTCGGCGTCTTTGCGGTTTCCCGTACGGCGGGCTCGCTCGGCCAGCATCCGGGTGAGCTGGGCGTCGGCGATCCGGCGGGCGCCCGGGTTCAGCAACGGCGCCGCGGCCGCCAGGTCGGCGATGATCTCGTCGATGGGCGCCATCCGCTCCCGGGCCCGCGCCGCCTGTTGCAGCCGCGCGGATGCCCGCACCCAGCGCGCCTCGGCCCGCAGCACGGGTTCGGTGCCGGGCCACGCGACGAGCCGGTCCGCCGCCCGTACGGTGGCCTCGGTCTCGTGCCGCCGGAACTGCACCGTCATCACGAGGTGGTGGTACTGCTGGAGCATCGGTGGCGGCAACTCGCCGAGGTCCGCCTCGGACAGGATGCGGGCCGCGGCGTCGAGGTCGGCCGCGGCCGGCTCGGCGGTGCCCGAGTTGACGACCGTGTCGGCGAACGACAACGCCAGCAGCGGGAAGCGTGACCCTTCGGCCCAGCCCGCGCGCAGGATCTCCAGCGCGCGCCAGTGATCGCGGTAGTCGCCGTGGCGACGGAAGCGTTCCTCGTAGAGCGACCCGTGCCGCTGCCACAGCGAGGGCCGGTCGGGCCACCCGGTGTCGAAGAGGGCCAGCAGGGCGTGCTCCGCCGCGGTGAAGTCGGCGGCCCGGTGGTCCTTCAGGTACCGCGCGAGGTGCCGGTGGGCCAGTTCGTTCGTGGCGTGCGCCCATTCTTCCGAGGCGGGCCGGTACCGCCGCGCGGTCTCCGTCGTGACGGCGATGGCCCGGTCGAGGTCTCCGGGCGCGTCCCGCAGGGTCAGCGCCTCGGCCACGATCTGCAGCAGCGCCGCCTCGAGCTCCGCTTCCCCCTCGTCGCGGTGGGCGGAGCCGGCGGTGATCGAGGCGCCCGGGTGCTCCCGGAGCATCCGCAGCGCGGTCTCCCCGGCCCGGACCGCCTCGTCCAGGTCCCCCGGCGCCGTGAACCGGCCCGGGATCATCGACGCCTGCGCGGCCCGGAGCAGGTGCAGCGTGGCCCAGAGGTAGAGCATCCCCGCATCGGCCTGCGCCGCCCCGGGAGTCATCCTGGCGACGGCCGCGTCGATCACCTGTGGGGGCGTGCCGATGCCCAGGTCGTCGAGCCCGTCCAGCCAGTCATCGCTCATGTCCGGTTCTGACGGACAGCAGGCCGCTGACCTCGGTGCGCGACGAGGCCCCGAGTTTGCGCAGGATGTTGGAGACGTGCACGGCCGCGGTCTTGGGCGAGATGTAGAGCCGGCGGGCCAGTTCGGCGTTGGTCAGGCCTTCGCCGATCAGCACGGCCACTTCGCGTTCGCGCGGGGTCAGGGCGTCCGGGCCGGTGGCCGGTTCCTCGGCCAGCCCGAGCCGGGCCCGCAGCTGGTCGAGCTGGACCACCCGCCAGCCCCGCCAGCCTTTCAGCAACGGCGCGGCCTGCGCGGCCTGCGCGGCGGCTTCGTCCGGGCGGCCGGTGGCGAGCAGGCAGCGGGCGGCCCCGACCCGTGCGGTGCCGCGGGTGGCCGGCCCGAGGATGTGGGCGTCGACGACGGACAGGTAGCCGTCGCGCGCCTCGGCGAGCCGGCCGTGGGCCTCGGCGAGCTGGGCGCCGACCAGGGTCCGGTAGGCGTCCCACACCACGGAGTCGAGCATCTCGGCGGCCAGGGCGTCGACACGGTTCATCGGCAGGCCCAGCTCGAGAGCGGCCGACACCAGGTCGTGCGCCTGTTCGCCGCTGCGCCAGGCCTGTTCGGCCAGCTCGGCGACGAACTGGTCGAGCAGGCCCTGCGCGCGCGGCAGGTCGGAGCGCCGGCAGGCGACGTGGAATTCGAGGCCGGAGATGACGGCGGGCGGGTTGTTGGGCAGCGCGGCGAGGTCGGCGATGACCTGCTCGACCCGGTCCAGCTCACCGGCCTCCAGGTAGAGCCCGGCCAGGAAGACGCCGTGGTAGTCGGCCCAGCGGCCCCGGCGGCGGTAGTTGCGGTCCTGCTCCCGGCCGTCCTCCAGGGCGGCGATGGCGGCCCGCAGGTCGCCCTGGCGCAGCGAGAGCCGGGCCAGGCCCTGGTAGTAGGTCGCCACCGAGAGCGACTCGAACCCGGCCCGCTCGGCGTCGACCCGCATCCGTTCCAGGGTCGCGGCGTGTTCCTCCGGCGAGGTGGGCTGTTCGCCGTAGAACAGGTAGTTGAGGGCGCGCGCGGCCAGCACCCACTCGCCCGCCTTCTCGGCCTCGTCGACCAGGGCGGACAGCATCTCGCGGCCGTCGGCGGTGGTGTGCGGGCGCTCGCTGAGCGCCGCCCCCTTCTCCAGCAGGGCGGCCATCCGTACGGCGGGCAGCTCGAACTCGTCGGCCAGCGTGAGGGCGCGGTCGGACCAGAGGATCGCGGAGTCGAGCTCGTCGCGCAGGTATTGCGACTGGGCGATGGCGGTCATCGCACGGGCCTGGTCGGCGCCGCGGGGCAGCTGCGCGATCAGCGTCTCGATGTCGTCGGTCAGCGCGCGCATCTCGGCGAACTCGCGGGACTCCCAGGCCAGGCGGATCAGCAGGTAGAGCGCCTCGGCCCGGTCGCTCGTGGCGGCGGCCAGGTCACGCCAGCGGCGGCCGTAGCGCAGCGCGTCGTCCAGCAGACCGGCCAGCCAGGCCGCGCGGGCCGCCCCGGCCAGCAGTTCGGTGTCGTCGGGCACCTCGTCCAGGCCCATCTCGGCCAGTTGCAGGGCCTGGTAGGCCGAGCCGATCGACAGGTAGAGGGCGGTGCCGCGCCGGGCGGCGGCCACCAGGTCGTCGTAGCGACCGGCGCCGCGGGCGTGGTGGGCGACCATGGCCGGGTCGGAGCCGCCCGCGCCCAACAGCACGTCCAGCGCGGCCTCGTGCAGCCGGCGGCGCTGCCGGCCGAGCATCTGGTCGCCGATCGCCTCGCGCAGCAACGCGTGCCGGAAGGTGAACTCGTCCTCACCGGACTCGACCAGCACCCCCGAGGTCACCAGGTCACGCAGCACGGCGATGAGCTCGTCCTCACCGGTGCCGGTGACCGCGGCCAGCAGGTCGAACGGGATGCGGTGGCCGAGCACCGTGGCCGCCTCGACGATGCGGTGGGTGACCGGGTCGAGGTCGTCGACCTGGCGGCGCAGCACGTCGGCCAGGCTCCACGGCAGCGGCTGCTCGACCAGCGCCTCCACGTCGTAGCCGGGCAGCGCGCGCAGCAGTTCCTCGAGGAAGAACGGATTCCCACCCGTACGGGCGTGCAGCGCGGTGGCGGCGCGCAGCGGGGCGGGGGCGCCGGTGGCCGCCGCGAGCAGCGCCGCCGTCTGCGCCGGGGTGAGGCGGTCCAGCCGCACGTGGGTGACGGCGTGCCGGCGTTCCGTGCGGGCGAGCAGGCCCGCGACGGGCTGGCGGCGGGTCACTTCGTCGGGCCGGTAGGTGCCGATGAGCAGGCGCGGGCCCCGCTGGTCGGCGATCCGCTCGAACAGCGCCGCGCTCTCGGAGTCGGCCCAGTGCAGGTCCTCGAAGACGACGACCGCGGGCGCGTCGCCGATCAGATCGTCCAGGATGGCCAGGCCGGTGTGCAGCCGCTCGACGGGGCTGCGGGTGGCGTCGGCCAGGGCGGCCAGCCGGGTCCGGCTGACCTCGGGCCGGTCGTCGATGGCGTCCAGCAGCACCTCGTACGGGCGGGACAGCGAGCTGGGCTCGGCCTGCCCGACGAGCACCACCGTCGTGGCCGGCAGGGTGGCCAGCAACTCGTGGACCAGGCGGGTCTTACCGATGCCGGGCTCGCCCGCGATGATCGCCACCGCGGGCTCACGGGCCGAAGCGAGCTGCGCCAGGCGGCGCAGCTCGCTCTCTCTGCCGATCATCACCGGGCCGGCGCCGCCACGTACGGTTCGCACGACGACAGGCTACCGGTGGGGCGTCCGCGGGCCGCCGAGTTCTTCGCCGCCCGGCGGGCCTTGCGGGCGGCGCGGGCGCTGGTGAGCAGACGCGCGCGGTCACGCTCGGCGATCAGCTCGCGGTGGTGCTCGTTGGCCAGGGTCAGCATCAGGTCGGGGTGGATCATCATGACGCGCTCCTCGTAATGGGTTATGCACCGATCCTCGGCTTGCGAGCGCGTCACCACATCGGGAGCGTCTTCCTATTTCCCCTGCTCGGGGTCCGTCTAGGTATACCTAGAGACGGCCTTCATCAACGTACGCCAGAAGGCTTCGACGTCGATCCCGACCGCGATCTGGGCGTTGTCGGCCCGGCCCGTACGGTGGTGCAGGTCGACGACGGTGGCGCCGCGCGTGCAGGTGCCGGCGAGTTCGATCGCGAGCGGCGCGGTCACGGTCTGCACCAGGGCGGGGTCGAGCACGCAGGCGACGGCGACCGGGTCGTGCACGGGCGGGTCGCCGAGCGCGAAGTTGCGCAGGTAGGCGCCCGCGAAGAACGTCATCAGCTCGGCGCAGACCCGGCCCGTGCGGGAACCCAGGCTCTGGAACTCGGCGATGATGCCGGCCGTGGCCCGGACCTGATGCGTGACGTTGAGACCGACCATGGTCAGGGGCAGGCCGGAGCGCACGACGATGTCGGCCGCCTCGGGGTCGGTGACGATGTTGAATTCCCCGTACGGGGTCGTGTTGCCGCGTTCGGTCGAGCCGCCCATGAAGACGATCCGCCGGACGCGGGAACGAATCTCCGGATGCGTGCGCAGCAGCAGAGCCACATTGGTGAGCGGCCCCAGCGCGATCAGGGTGACCGGCTCGGCCGACTCCGTGACCAGCCGGCGGGTCAGCTCGACCGCGTGCTCCTCGGCCACCGGCGTGACCGGCACGTCCAGGTCGGGGCCGTCGAGCCCGGACGGGCCGTGGATGTAGTCGGCCACGGCCAGCTCCCCCACCAGCGGCCGGTCGCAGCCGGCGGCCACGGGGACGTCGCCCGCGCCGGCCAGGGCCAGGATGCGCTGCGCGTTGCGGGTGGTCTTGTCGAGGGTCTGATTCCCGGCCACGGTGGTCACACCGAGCAGCCGGAGCCGGGAATCGCCCGCGGCGAGCAGCAGGGCGAGGGCGTCGTCGTGCCCCGGGTCGCAGTCGATGATCACGGGGTGGGGCATGGGGCTCCCTCGTCGTGGTTATTCCGCTCCGAGGTCGCTGTGCTTGTCGAAGCCGATGTACAGGCGCGCGGCCGCGTTGGTGCCGAGCGAGCCGAGCGTCTCGAGCTCGCGCAGCCGCAGCAGGGCCGGGTGCTGAGCGTACGCCTCGGCCGCCGCGGCCAGCCGGCGCAACGCGTCGACCTCGGCGTCGGCCCGGATCCGCTTGGCCTGCGCCTCGGCCTCGGCCGCCACCCGCTCGGCGCCCGCCTTGGTGTTCGCCTCCAGGGTCTCGCGCTCGGCCCGCGTGCGGGCCTCGACCATCTGCGCCTCGGCCACGCGCTGCGCCGTGAGCACCCGGTTCATCACCTCCTGCAGGTTGCCCGGGAAGACCAGGTCCTTGACGTCGGCCCGGACGATCTGCACGCCGTAGCCGGCCGAGACGCCCTCGACGTCGCGCAGGATGTCCTCGCTGAGCTGGTTGCGGTTGGTCAGGATGGCCTCGAGCGTCATCGACGCCAGCGAGCGCCGCGCGGCCAGCTGCACGTCGCTGTAGATGCGGTCGGCGTAGTCGGCCACCTGCTCGACGGCGGCCCGCGGGTCGACCACCCGGAAGTGGGTGACGATGCTGACCCGGACGGCCACCTTGTCGGCGGTCAGGATCTCCTGGCCCTTGATGGTGAGCTCGCGCTCGCGCACGTCGATCGGCACGATCCGGACGGCCGGCCCCCGCTTGCTCCTGAAGCGGCTCCGCTTGGGCATCTCGTAGCGGCCGGGCTCGAGCACCTCGTCGAACCGGCCGTCGCTGTAACGCAGGCCGCGGAATCCGCTGTGGACGATCACCTCGGGAGTGTCGGACATGATTCACCTCTGAAAAAACGTCGGAGTGGCCCCGGAGCGGTTCCGATGTGAAGGATCGGTCGCCAGGAGGGCAGCGGATCAGCGTGGTTTGATCGCCAATGCATCCGGTGCGGAAGGACGTACTTCTGAAGCCGCCGGGGCCAAGATCAGAGTGACAGCCCGGGCGCCCGGCCACAACGCATTTTCAGTGTTCGCGGGCGTAGCGCATGACCTCGTCGACCAGGCGGGCCGTCTGCTCGTCGCGCAACGAGTAGAACAGGTGACGGCCCTGCCGGCGCCGGCGCAGCAGCCCCGCGTCGACGAGATTGCGCAGGTGGTGGGCGACGGCCGACTGGTGGGCGCCGATCGAGGCGGCCAGCACGGACGGAGTCTTCTCACCCTCACGCAGCAGGGCCACGATGTGCAACCGGCTCCCGTACGCCAGCCCGCGCAACGCATCGACCGCCCGGTCCAGTTCGGTCATGCCGGCACCAGGACCCGCAGCCGCGTCGCGAGCCACGACAGGAGCAGGATTCCGGTCGCCGTCAACGAGATGCTCGCCCCCGCGGCCACGTTCCAGCGCGCCGACACCCACAGCCCGGCCACCCCGCTGCCGATGCCGAGCAGCACCGCCAGCGCCGTGATGACCGGCAGCCGGTCCGACCACAGGCGGGCCGCGGCGGCGGGCGCGACGATCAGCGACAGGGCCAGGATCGTGCCGACCGCGGGCACCAGCGTGACCACCACGACCTCGATGGTCAGCAGCAGCACGACGTCCCACGCACCGAGCGGCAACCCGGACGCCCGGGCGCCGGCCCGGTCGAACGCGATCTGCTGCAGCGGGCGGGCCCCGGCCAGCAGCACCACCGCCACCGCGGCCAGCACGACCGCGGTGGTCACGAGGTCCCCCGGCGACACGGTCAGGATCGAGCCGACCAGGAACGACGACAGGTCCCGGCTGAATCCGCTCTGCGTCGCGACCAGCGCCGCGCCGAGCGCGAACCCGGCCGACACCAGCACCCCCGTGGCCGCGGCCGCGTCCTGGCCACGGCGCCGGGTCAGGGCGGCCACGCCGAACGCCACGACCACCCCGGCCACCGCTCCGCCCAGCACGATGTTGACGCCGATGATGGCGGCGGCGACCACACCCGGGAACGTCGCGTGGGTCAGCGCCATCGTGAAGAACGCCAGCCGGCGCAGCACGACCTGCACCCCGATCAGCCCACCGAGCGCCCCGGCCAGCACGACTTCGGCGGTGGCCCGGTGCAACGCGTCATCCCACCAGCTCATGCGCTCAGTCCGCGCCGCAGCAGCCGTACGGGGATCAGGAGCAGATAGGCGGCCACGAGCAGCAGCACCACCGCGGAGGCCGAAGTCAGCGCCACCCCGTACTCCAGCGAGGCGGTCCAGCTCAGCAACAGGCCCGCATACCCGGCGCCCACGATCAGCACCGTGCCCACGACGGCCATCACGGCCAGCCGGTCGGTCACCATGCGGGCGGCCGCGGCCGGCACGATCAGCAGCGCGACCACCAGGATCGTGCCGACCGCGCGGACGGCGGCCACGACGACGAGCGCGACCAGGACGTTGAGCCACAGGTCGATCCCGGCGATCCGGTAACCGGCCGCGGCCGCGCCCGCCGGGTCGAACGTACGGAAGATCATGACCCGGGCCCCGATCAGCAGACCCACCAGGACGACGACGGCCAGCACGGCGGTCTCGGCCAGCTGCCGCGGCGTGACGGTGAGCAGCCGGCCGAACAGGAACGAGGTCAGATCGGCGGTGTAGGAGGACCGGCGCGAGACCAGCACGACACCGATCGAGAACATGGCGGTCAGCACGACGGCCGTCGCGGTGTCGTCGGAGACGCGGGCGCCGCGGGTCAGCACGGTCAGCACGACGGCGGTGAGCAGCGCGGCCACCAGGGCCCCGGCGAACACACCGGCCAGACCGCCGGCCACGAACCCGATGACGACGCCCGGGAACACCGTGTGGGTGAGCGCGTCGGACACGAACGACAGACGACGGGCGTACACGAAAACGCTGACGGGACCGCAGATCAGGGCCAGCAGCGCGATCTCGGCCAGCGCCCGCCCCATGAAGGGCAGCTGGAACGGTTCGATCATCCGCTTATCCCGTAGGTCAGGCGCAGCGGCCCGCCCGCCAACGTCTCGTCGGGCGGGCCGGCCGCCCACTGCCGCCCGTTGAGCAGGCAGACCAGGTCGGCCAGCTCGCGCGCCAGGGTGAGGTCGTGGGTGCTGACGACCAGCGCGGTGCCTTCGGCGCTCAGTTCCCGCAGCACCCGTACGATCGCTTCCTGGCTCACCACGTCGACGCCGTTGAACGGCTCGTCCAGCAGCAGCAGGCCCGGCTCGGCGGCGATGGCCCGGGCCAGCAGGACGCGCTGCTGCTGGCCGCCGGAGAGCGTGCCGAACCGGTGGGTGGCCCGGTCGGCCAGCCCGACCCGGTCGAGCGCGTCGGCGACGGCCTTGCGGTCCACGGCGCGGGCGGGCCGCCACCAGCCGATCCGGCGGTAACGGCCCATCATCACGACGCGGCGGACACTGATCGGGAAGTCGGCGTCGAGGCTGCCCGACTGGGGCACGTAGCCGGCCCGGCCGCGGGCCGCCCCGGGGTCGCGCCCGAACACCGCGGCGCTGCCCTGAAGCACGTCGACCAGCCCCAGCATCGACTTGATCAGCGTCGACTTCCCGGCACCGTTGGGTCCGACCAGCGCCAGCTTCTGCCCTTCGCGCAGGGTGACGTCGACGTCGGTCAGGGCCGGCTTGCCCTGATAGCCCAGGCTGACGCCGCGATACTCGACCGCCTTCGCTGCGGTGACCGTCGCCTTTCCCGCCGCGCTCGTCTCAGCCGCCGTCCCGCTCGTCTCAGCCGCTGTCCCGCTCATCTCAGCCGCCGTCCCGCTCATCTCAGCCGCTCAGGCCGGCGATGATCACTTCGGTGTTGTGCCGCTCGGCGCCCAGATACGTGCCCTCCGGCGTGCCCGGCTCGCCCAGGCTGTCGCCGTACAGCGCGTCCTCCCCACCGATGACCTTCACGCCGGCCTGCTGCGCGATGGCCTCCACCGTCTTCGGCGGCAGCGAGCTCTCAGTGAAGATCGCCTTGGTCTTCGTCGCCTTGATCCTGGCCACCAGATCGCTGAGCTGCCGGGCCGACAACTCGGCCGAGGTGTCCAGGCTCGGAATGGCCGACCCGACGAACTCCAGCTTGTACCGATCGATGTAGTACCCGAGCGCGTCGTGATTGGTCACCAGCTTGCGATCGGCCGCCGGCAGCCCGGCGAACGCGGCCTCGTTGTCGGCGTCCAGCTGATCGAGTTCTTTCCCGTACGCGGTCAGGTTGCCGGCAAACGTCGCCGCGCCGGCCGGATCCGCCTTGGCCAACCCCTTCTCGATGTTGCCCACCATGATTTTGGCGTTGCGCGGGTCGTGCCAGATGTGCGGGTCGTGCTCGTGCTCTTCGGCCTCTTCTTCGCCGGCGTGCTCTTCCTCGTGCTCGTGGCCACCCTCACGCAGCTTCACGCCCACGCTCGAATCGACCACTTCCCCCTGGAAGCCCGACGCCTCCACGGTCCGGTCGAGCCATTCCTCCAGCCCTACCCCGTTCTTGACGACAACCTTGGCCTCGGCGATGGCCTTGATGTCAGCCGGAGTCGGCTCGAAGTCGTGCGGGTCCACGTTCGGCTTGATGATCTGCGTGACCGACACCGCGTCGCCCCCGATGGCGCGCACGAAGTCGGCCACCTCGGGAGTGGTCGCCACCACGGCCAGCTTGGGTGCGGCGCTCGCCTGCGCCGCCCCGGCTTCGGCCTCGTCGCCGGACCCGCAGCCCGCCAGCACCACGGCCCCCGCCGCCACCACGGCGATGCTCAGCAAGCTTTTCCGGTTCTTCATCATTCCGCTCCCTCACTCAGGAGCAAAACGATAATCACTTCCAACACAAATGGTCTAATGACAAGATGGCCATCCGTGCATATCACCGATCAAGCACCTGTACGCACGTCCACATATGCGCATGAAGCCACAGGTCGAGGCACTCACCCGCCCTATCGGCATCGGCCGAAGAATAGATCCGGCACCCCGATCAAGCGACATTTCATCAGGCGAAGGCGCCGAGGTGTCCGCTCAGCTTGGCGCGGCAGGCTGACCGCCGCCGAGGAACGTCGGATCGTGGACGTCAGGCTTGAAACGGCCGGGACCTCGGCGTACTGCCCATTGTATGGCCAGAGCTTCCGGAACCGATGGACAACGACGCCCCAGATGGCGATCCGCCTCGCGACCCGCTTTCACCCAACTCATGCCCGGCCTGTCAGCACTTCCGCGTCTGGCGGCCGCCGTAAAGGACTCCGACGAAGCGACACTGAGCGCGATCAAGGACAGGTTCGAGAATCACAACGGCCGGATCGTCGAGTCCTACTTTCCGGCCCACACCAATGCCTGCCTGCTCCTGGTGGAGAGAAACGGCAATCCGGACGGAGGACGCGAGGCCGAGAAGCCGTACCGAAGACTGATGGTTTGGATGGATCGCCGGGACATCGCCATGCGCCATCCTCCGTTCATCGCCGCCTACTGGCGCACCATCTGGCTGGCGCGACGGGCGGAACATGAATCGAAGAACGTGCTCACGCAACGCACACGGAACCTTTGTCTCGACATGCTCTTCGATGTAGCGGTGCTCCTCCTGGGCACGGTTGACTCGATCGCGTCCACAAAGGATGAAACCACCGTCCGACTGGAGCGGACGTCGCTCGTCGCCACAGCCGACCTGGATCGAGTCGAAAAGTTCGCCGAGCGTGGCGCGATACATCGCACGTTTGCCCGATATCTGCTGGGCTTACCGGCGGGAATAATGCTTCTGGCCCTGCCGGTCTATGTGATGGAGCAGCACCTGCGCATCGCACAATCTTTCCAGCACCTCATCACGCTGTGCATCATCGGCGGCGGAATCGGAGCCATCGCCAGCGTCATGGTTCGGATCACTCGAGGGCAGAATCTCTCCGTCGACGTCAATCAAGGCGGTGTTGTCACGTTCCTGGCGGGCGCGTTCCGACCGGTGATCGGCGCCGTCTTCGGCGTAGCGCTCTACGCTCTCCTCGAGGGAGGCCTGCTGCCCCTCACTGCGGGCGAGCAACAGAGTCACTTCTTCGGCGGCCTGTCCTTCCTCGCGGGTTTCAGTGAGAGGTGGGCCCAAGACATGATCGTTCGGAGCGCGCCCATTGCGCCTTCCCCCGCATCCGCCACAGGGCAAACGTCCAAGGAAGCAGGATCGAATCTCGCCGAGGAGCAGCCGCCGCACCGCTGATGAGGGAGCGATCCGTCGGAAAATCGCCCCGCACGTCGATGCTCAGCGCCCGCACCACGCCCGCAATGAGCCACCGGCGCCGCCGGCCCTGACAGACGGGACCCACGAGCCGCCCGTCAGCCGTTCCGGGGCCACCAGTCCGATCGCAGGAAGGTTGCGCGGAAGCTGGGGAAGGCTGGGAGCCGGCCGGAGAACGCGCCCGCCCGCTCGGCGAGGTTCGCGTCGAGGAGCCAGAGTTCGGGCTCACCGTGCCGGTGCAGACGACCAGCCGGTGCCCGCCGTTCAGGTAGGCCACGTCGACGGGCCGAGCCGCAGCCTCGCAACGTGCGCCGCGACGGATCCACCACCGGGCCGCCGCGATCACCACGAGCGACCCGAGCGCCGCCCCCGGCAGCACCAGATCCACGCCCGGCCCGTTCATGCCGCCATGGTCGCAAGATCCCGCAACGCCCGGCGACGGAGGCCGGCAGTAGATCGCCGCCGTGATTTTCCTCGATCGATACCTGAGCGGCGAGCACGAGCGGGTCTGGGCCGACCTTCGCAAGCTCGGCCCGGACGCCCGCGCCGGCGACGCCCGCGCGGTGGCCGCCGAGACCATGCGGCGCGTCCGGCGCAACGTGGAGGCCGTACGGGCTCGTCTCGACGCTGCCGGGTATCTGTTCCAGCGACCCGAGCAGGCTCAGGGCGGGCGCTGCCGCGATGGCGGCTCACGCGTGAGTCGGCCGACGGGTTGGACCCGATGTAGGTGCACGGCAATGTCGGGAACACCGACATACTGTTGTCGCGCCGGCGGCTCAGGATCGGGGCATGACCGAGAGCAACAACCCCACGACCGGTTCCACCGCCCGGCATTCGCTCGACCTGTGGCTGACGATGTGGAACACCGACGGCGCCCTCGCGCGGCAGATCTGTGCCGACGACTTCCGCATTCATTTCGCCGTGACCGAACGCGACGGGTCGGCCCCGGCGGACGACATTCGCACCGCCGGGGACTTCGCGAAGTATCTCGACTGGTGGCACGAGCAGAACCCGGGCGTCGTCTTCACCCGGATCGCCGATGCGATCGACGGCGAGCACGGCCGGCTGCTGTGGGATGTGGAGTCCGGCGGCACCCTCGCGGGCGGCGTCGACGTGTTCGACTTCGACGCTGACGGCCGGGTCCGGCGGGTGTGGTCCGTCGGCGGGCAGCGGAGCATGCGGAGCTGACGTACGGCCGCAAGCATGATCCGGCTCTGCCAGACTCGGGGGATGAAGCGTGCCGAGCGCCAGTACGCCCTGGTCGACCTGCTCCGCGCGGCGCGCCGGCCGTGGTCCGCGGCCCGGCTCGCCGCCGAGTTCGGGGTGTCCGCGCGCACCATCGAGCGCGACATCGGCTCGCTTCAGGTCGCCGGTGTCCCGATCTACGCCGACCACGGGGCGACCGGCGGCTACTCGATCCTCCGGGAGTACTCGCTGCCCCCGCTCAACCTGTCCGCCGCCGAGTCCCTGACGGTGCTGGCCGGGCTGGCCCTGCTCGACTCCTCGCCGTACCAGGGGGCAGCCCGCCGCGCCCGCGCCAAGATCACTGCCGTCATGGCCGAGGAGAACCGCGGGCCCGTGCAGGAGATGCTCGGGACGTTGCGGGTCATCGACGCCGTGGCCGCGACTGACGACGTGGTGCCGCTCGGGATGCTGGCCGACGTGGTGGCCGCCCGGCGCCTGGTGCGGCTCACCTATCTGGGCGAGAGCGCGGACAGCGCCCGCACCGTCCGCGACGTGGAGACGATGGGGCTTCTCCGCGCAGGGGACGCCTGGCTGCTCACGGGCTGGTGCCGGCTTCGCGGGGCGATCCGCGGCTTTCGCATCGAGCGGATCACCCGGCTGGAGATTCTCGGCGAGGTCCCGCCACCGCGCGACCCTGCGCTCCTGGAGGCGGATCTGGCGCGGTGGCCGACGCGGCGCCTCACCTGAGCCGGTGCCGGGACCGGACGGGCCGAGGGACCGGCCCGTGGTGAGCCGGCCCCTCGGTGACCCGTACGGGGTCAGGAGATTTTCTTCTTGTAGGCCGCCATGGCGAAGGCGTAGGCGACGAGCAGGATGCCCGCGCACCAGGCAAGGGCGATCCAGATGTCGTTGCCCACCGGCTGCTGGTCGAACAGGGCCCGGATCGAGTTGACGATCGCGGTCACCGGCTGGTTCTCGGCGAACGCCCGCACCGGGCCCGGCATCGTCTCGGTGGGCACGAACGCGGAGCTGATGAAGGGCAGGAAGATGATCGGGTAGGAGAAGGCGGAGGCACCGTCGGGGGTGGACGCGGTCAGGCCGGCGATGATCGCCACCCAGGTCAGGGCGAGCGTGAAGACCGTCAGGATGCCCGCCACGGCCAGCCAGCTGAGGATGCCGGCCGAGGTGCGGAAGCCGATGCCCAGCCCGACCAGCAGGATCACCACGACCGAGATGGCGTTGGAGACCAGCGAGGTCAGGACGTGTCCCCACAGCACCGACGAGCGGGCGATCGGCATCGAGTGGAAGCGTTCGAAGATGCCGCTCTTCATGTCGTTGAAGAGCCGGAAGCCCGTGTACGAGATGCCGCTGGCGATGGCGATGAGCAGCACGCCGGGTATCAGGTAGTTGACGTAGTTGTCGGTGTCGGCCTGGATGGCGCCGCCGAAGACGTATCTGAACAGCAGCAGGAACGCCAGGGGCATGATCGTGACGGTGATGATGGTGTCGAGGCTGCGCGACACGTGCTTGATCGAGCGGCCGAGCATCACGTTGGTGTCGCCGAGGACGTGGGTGGTCATGGTCAGGCCTGCTTTCCGACGACGGAGAGGAAGACTTCTTCGAGGGTGGGCTGCCGCTCGACGTATTCGACCTTCGCGGGCGGCAGAAGTTTGCGCAGGTCGGTCAGGGTGCCGGTGACGATGATGGTGCCCTGGTGGAGGATCGCGATGCGGTCGGCCAGTTTCTCCGCCTCCTCCAGGTATTGCGTGGTCAGCAGCACGGTCGTGCCGCCGCCGGCCAGCTTCTGGATCTCGTTCCAGACCTCGATGCGGGCTTCGGGGTCGAGCCCGGTGGTGGGCTCGTCGAGGAAGATCACCGGCGGGTCGCCGATCAGGCTCATCGCGATGTCGAGCCGGCGCCGCATGCCGCCGGAGTAGGTGCCCACGCGGCGCCCGCCCGCCTCGGTCAGGCTGAATCGGGCGAGCAGGTCGTCGGCCACGCGCTGCGGGTTCTGCACGCGCCGCAACCGGGCCAGCATGATCAGGTTCTCGCGCCCGGTGAGGATCTCGTCGACCGCCGCGAACTGGCCGGTCAGGCTGATCGACCCGCGCACCCGGGCCGGCTGTTGCACGACGTCGTGGCCGTTGACCGTGGCCGTGCCGCCGTCGGGTCTCAACAGCGTGGACAGGATCCGTACGACCGTGGTCTTGCCCGCGCCGTTCGAGCCGAGCAACGCGAAGATGCTGCCCTTGGCGACGTCGAAGTCCACGCCTTTGAGCACTTCGATCTGCCCGTACGACTTGCGGAGCCCGTCGACGTGGATGGCGGAAGTGTGGCTGTTCATGGGGGGTCTCCGTCCTCAGGAGTGGTGGATGACGATGTCGCCGTACGAGGTCCGGCCGCGGACCTCGACGGTCTGGGCCGCCTCGTCGGGTCCGACGACGTGCTCCATCTGGTTGCGCACGTGCCCGTAGGAGGTGCTGACCTCGAGCCAGGCCGCGGTGCCGGGGGCGATGCCGATGTCGAGGCCACCCAGGGCCGTGCCGAGGACAACCGATCCCCGTACGGCCTCACCCAGCCGGATGTCGCCCGACGAGGTCTTGGCGTCTACGCCCGCCGCGGCCCGCCCGATGTCGATGCGGCCGTTGGCGTTGCGCACCCGCACGTCACCGGTGGCCGTGTCGATGGCCGTCTCGCCGTTGGAGTTCTTGGCCACGACGGCGCCCTCGACCCGGCCCAGCTGGATCGTTCCGGAACCGGTGGAGACGTCGGCGTCCCCGGCGACCGTGCCCGCGGTGACGGCGCCGACGCCGGTGTGCAGGCGCAGCGGCCCGGTGTGGTCGAGCGAGACGTCGCCGGTGGTCTTGAGCCGGCACTCGCCGAGCCGCCCGGTCGCGCGGATGCTGCCCATCTGGAGGTGGGCGGACAGCGACGAGCCGGTGGGCAGTTCGACGGTCACGTCGACCGAGCGGGTCTTCTTGCTGAAGTCGAACATCCGCTTGGGGCCGGTGATCCGCAGTTCGCCGTGGCTGAGGTCGACCCGCAGCTGCTGGGCGGCTTCGACGTCGGACTGGTCGGCCTCGTCGCTCGGGCGGACCTCGACGACGGTGTCGGCGCGGTCGGTGGCGGTGATCTTCAGGCTGCCGACGCCGAACTCAACAGTGACGGCGATCGGTTCCGGGGTGTCGAAAACAGGCACGGTGGTCCCCACTTCATGGGTCGGTGAGTCGTCCCCGCAGGTCAGGGACGCGGAAGGAAGAGCGGAGAAGGTGCGGGGGTCAGCGCACCCAGCCGGTGAAGCCCTGCGCGGAGCGCTTCACGGTGGCGCGCGTGTCGGGTCGCGGATCGGAGCGTTGCAGACCGGTGGTGGCGGCCCGGACGAGCCAGGCGTTGACCGAACGACCCTCCTTGGCCGCAGCCTCCTCGATGGCGGTTTTGAGCTGCTCGGGCATGCGGACGTTGATGCGGGCGGCCGGGCCGTCCTCGGCGAAGGGCAGGTCGTCGGCGGGGGTGGCGTCGCCGGCGGCCGGCGCGGGGGTCTCGGACGGCGGCGCGGTCACCACGAACTCGGGGTCACGGCCGCGCAGCCGCAGCTCGACCGAGCCGGGCGCCAGGTCACGGGTGATCTCGTCGGCGGCGTGGGACAGCGCGTCCAGCAGGGTCATCCGGATCGCCGACTCCAGCGAGCCGGTCAGGCGCTCGACCAGCGCACGCGACTGTTCACCACCGGCTTCGGCCAGCGTCGCGAACTCGCGGCCGAGGTTGCTCACATACGAGGTCAAGTCCATGGCACCACTATGGCACACGCATGGCACCACTCGCAATCGATGTGGCACACAAATGGCACCACCTGGCACCACGCTGGTGCCGGTGTTTGGCCGAGGCCCGTACGGGCATCCCGTTCGACGAGGAAACGACCCGCAAGGAAGTGATGCACGATGTCCGGCGCGGCGCCTGCGCGCAACCGTTCCCGCGTTCGTGAGCTGCAATCCGGCACCGCCTGGTACGGCGTCAACCGCCGCCGCGTGCCACCCGGCCACGACAACCGCAACCGGCACCGCTGGGACGAGCCGGAGACCGAGGACCCCGGCTCACCGCCTGACTAGTCAGTCCACCAAGGCGACGTAGAGCGGGGAGCCCAGCAGCACCCGTTCGCCCTCGGGGCCCGGCTCGTCCATCAGCCGCTTGGCGATGAACTCCATGTTCTGCTCCGGCCCGCGCAGGCCGTCGGTGGCCGCGCGGACCGCCTCGGGCGCGTCGGTTCCGTCGACCCGGGTGATGCCCTCGAGCAGCGACGGCAGCTGCGACCGGCCCACCGGCAGCACCTGCTGGTCGGCTCCGGGCGGAGCACCGAACACGTGGGCGCGCGAGCCGCCGAGGCCGAGCACGGTCTTACCCGTACGGCCGCCGAAATAGATCATCGGGAAGCCGTCGGCCCCCACGGTCGAACCCCATCGCAGCGGCAACAGCCCCCAGAAGAACTGGCCCGGCTCGTCGACCGTGCCCAGATCACCGAAGTCGGTCAGGTGGCGGACGACCCGCTCGAGCCGCGCGGTGCGTTCGGCCCCGGCCAGCGACTCACCCGTCCGCTTGGCGGTGAAGAACTGCAGGCCCAGCCCGACCTCGGACGCGCGTTTGCGCAGGGCGCCGGGCTCGATCTGCTGGAGCAGCATCTCCACCTTGGCATCGCTGATGTAGACGAAATACCGGAACGACATCCATCCCCCTCGGCGGCGAACCCGAGTATCCCATCCCTTGTCGACACACGCGGCGGGGAGCAGAGCCCGGATGAACTCCCCTCCCCGCCGGCGCGTCAGTTCAGCACCATGTAGAGCCGCCGGCCGGCCGCGCGGTAACCGACCCGCTCGTAGACCCGCCACGAGTCCTCGCCGGACGCCTCCAGCCAGGCCAGATCGGCGCCCCGGGCGAACAACCGCCCGGTGACGGCCGCGGTGATCGCCGCGGCCAGCCCGCGGCGGCGGAACGCCTGGCGCACCGCGATGCCGCCGACCTCGCTGACCCCGCCGTTCGGCGCGACCGCGGTGCCGCCGCCGGCGCAGGTGCCGTCGGCGGCGACGGCCGCCATCGCCACGCCACCGGCGGACTGCAGCCGCAGCACCCGGGCGGTGTCGGACGCGGTGGCCGTCGGCTCCCCGCCGAACGCCTCGTTCTGCGCGCCCACCATCGCCGCGCGCTGCGCGTCGGTGTCCGGTTCGCGCAGGTCGAAACCGTCCGGCCTGGGCGGCACGAGCAGCGTCGCGCTGTCGCAGACCAGATAGTCGTGCCGCTCCTCGACCCGGAACCCGGCCGCGACCAGGAGCGATTCGAGGCCGGGAGCGCAGGTGACGACATATTCCAGGCGCGGCCGGCGGCCGGCCGCGCGGAACGCCGCCACCAGCGCGGCGACGTCGGCCGCCGTGATGGTCGCGCCGGGTTGCGGGGTGGCGTAGTTGATGTGCGGACTGTCGGTGCCCGGGTCGAGCCCGAGGACGAACGGCCCTACCTCGGCCGCCGCCGGACGGGCGGACAGATTGGCGGCAACGGACTGCTGGATACGAACATCCAAGATCACTGTGAAAACCCTCTGTGCGGTCGCTGACGAGACAGACGTCGGGCCGCCGCAGGTTTCAGGCGGCCGCTGAGCTCACCGAGATCACAGGCGTCAGTCCTTCGCACAGAGCGCCGCGCTCGACTGCGCGGACCCGGGCACGATATCAGGTCCTGGCGGTGTCCGCGGCCACCGCGGAAGGGTCAGCTGTCCGGCCTGGCTTTCCGCAGGCGCCACCAGCCGGGCCCGACGCCCGGTCGGCCCGGCGCGTGCTCAGCCCGCCGGTTCCGACGGTCGGGGCTCGACGGCGTACCAGTCGAAGGATGCCGTGCCCTCGGTGACGTAGAGGCCGATCACGCGGCCGGTGAAGCCGGTGGCCACCTCGGTCGACAGGTAGCGGCCGTCGAGCTCGGTCAGCGGCGGGCCGCCGGCCACCCGGAACGCGATCATGTCCGGGCCCTGACCGGCGTGGTCGGTGCGGGTCTCCACGGTCAGGTCGATCGGGCCCGGCGGCACCGGCTGCTCGGCCACGACCTGGCGCAGCGGGCCGATCCGGGCCACCACCCGGGCCACGCCGGCCGAGACCTCCAGGTCGTAGTGGTGGGCCTCGTCCAGGCGTACGGACAGACCCGCGGTGGCCGTCCCGGGGTCGAGCCGGGTCGAGACACGCGTGTCGTGGTGCTGCTGCCGGCGGCCGACGAACGTGCACCCGGGGCGGTCGAGCGTGGACCCGGTGGCATGCAGGGTCAGCCGGCCGGGGCGCTCGGTGAGCGACCACGAGTCGTCGGGCCGCCACCGCGGGGAGATCCACTGCGGAGCCAGGTCACCGGTGTCGAAGTCGTCGCGTTCGGCGGCCGGGGGCGGCCCGCTCGGTGAGCCGACCTCGCCGACCTGCGGCCAGCCGTCGACCCACTGCACCCGGGCCAGGAACGACTCGCGGCCGAGCACGTGGAAGGCCGGTGTCCTGCCGCGCGGCCGGGTGGCCAGCAACACCATCCACCAGGTGCCGCCGGGAGCCCGTACGAGGTCGGCATGCCCGGTGCTCTGCACGGGCTTGTCGGTGCTGCGGTGGGTCACCAGCGGGTTGCCGGGCGCGGGCTCCCACGGGCCGAGCGGGGTGCGCGCCCGCGCCATCGCCACGGTGTGGCCGCGCTCGGTGCCACCCTCGGCGATCAGCAGATACCACCAGCCGTCGATCCGGTAGAGGTGCGGCGCCTCCGGATATTGCAGGCCGGTGCCCGCCCAGGCCGGGAACGGGCCGTCGAGCACCTTGCCCGCCACCGGGTCGATCCGCGCGATCCGGGTGCCCGCCACCGCCGCCCAGCAGGAGCCGTCGTCGCCCCAGGCCAGGTCGGGATCGATGCCGGGCAGGTCGATCCAGGCCGGTTCGCTCCACGGGCCCTCGGGCCGCTCGGCGGTCACGATGAAGGTGCCGCCCCCGGACGTGTTGGTCGTGATGACCCAGAACCGGCCGTCGTGGTGGCGGATCGTCGGCGCGTAGATGCCGCCGGACGCCTCCGTGTCCCGCGGCAGCGGCAGCTGCGACGGCCGGTCGAGGACGTTGCCGATCTGCCGCCAGCTCACCAAGTCGCGGCTGTGGAACACGGGCACGCCCGGGAAGTACTCGAAACTCGAGCAGACCAGGTAGTAGTCCTCCCCCACCCGGCACACGCTCGGATCGGGGTGGAAGCCCGGCAGGATCGGCCGGCCCATCAGATGCCGCCGGCGCCGAGGCGTCCCCGCAGGAACTCCAGGGCGCGGGCCTCGTCCAGGATGCCGCCGCCCTCGTGCCCGTTGAACTCCCACACCTCGATCTGCTTGTCACCGGTGTATTCGTGAAAAGCCCCGAAGACGGTGGACGGCGGGCACACGGTGTCCCGCAGCGCGGCGGAGAACAGCGCGGGGGCGGACGCTCGGGCGGCGAAGTTGACCCCGTCGAAGAAGGCCAGCGTCCGCCGCACGGCATCGACGTCGGTGCGGTGCACGACGAGGTAGTCGATGATTTCCTTGTACGGGTACGACTCCGTGACCTGCAGGGCGCGCGGGAAGTCGCACAGGAACGGCACGAACGCGACCGCCGCGGCCAGGTCGTCGCGCAGCCCGGCCACCGCGAGCGCGTTGCCGCCGCCCTGACTGCCGCCGAGCACCGCGATGCGGGCGTTGTCGACCACGTCGAGGCTGCGCGCGGCGTCGACGGCGCGGACGGCATCGGTGAACATGCGCCGGTAGTAGTACGTGGCCGGGTCGAGGATGCCGCGGGTCACGACCCCCGGGACCTGCGGCTGCGACGGCGCCTCGTCGGGGGTGTCGCCGAGACTCCAGCCCGAACCCTGCCCGCGCGTGTCCATCTGCAGATGCGCGAAGCCGGCCGAGGCCCACAGCAGGTTCTCCAGCGCGTGCCCGCGGCCGCCGCCGTACCCGACGTACTGCACCACCGTGGGCAACGGGCCGGTGGCATGGGCGGGCACCCGCAGCCAGGCCCGCACGTCCTGGCCCGCATAACCCCGGAACGTCACGTCGTACGTGGAAAGGGTCGTCAGGTTGGTCGTGACCTCATGCAGGCGCACGTCGATGTCGTGCTTGCCCGCCTCGGCCAGGGTCTCGGCCCAGAACTCGTCGAAGCCCCCGGGCGCGGTCTGGCTGCTGCGATAGGTGGCGAGCTGGTCCGGGGAGAGGTCGGTGAGCACGGTGGTCGTTCCTCCGTCGGGTCCGGGGACGGGCCGGCAGCCGCCGCCCGCTCGGATGATCCTGACACGGGAGGCTCGGGCTCGCGGTTCCGGCCGAGCTCGAGCACCACGTGCGATTCAGTTTCCCCGTACGGCCGGGCGCCGCGCAGCCGATGCCGTGCTGGATCAATGCGGTGAGCTCTCAGCACTTGACCACCGCGGGCACGTGGGCCGTCGGCTGTGACGTCGCCCCCGGCGCAGTGGCTTGGGCGGTCGGCCGAGCGGCGGCCCGGTCTTCACCGACGACGATTTCACGGCGTCGATCCAGCGGGACACCGGGGTCGAGCCGGCGTGACCCGCGGAGGCGTTCCCCGACCTCGACGAGGACGTCCGGCAGTCGGTGCGGCGCATCTTCGACGACCCGTTCATCGGCTGCGCCACGTGAAATGACAGTTCCCGTACGGCTCCCGAGCGGGCTCATGCGGGCGGGCTCATGGGGTGTGGCTCATGCGGGCGGGCTGACCCCCTCGATCGTCAGGCGGAGCAGGCGGTCGGCCTCGGTGGCCGCGTCCGGATGGTTCTCGGTGGCCAGGGCGATACCGGTGACCAGGTTGAGCAGGTCGGTGATCGTCACACCGGCGGCCAGGTAAGGCGCCGCCCGGCTGACCAACGGGGTGCCCGCCTCGGTCAGCCGGGCCGCGGCGCAATGCTCGTGCACCTCACCGGGGGCCGCGGTGCGGTCACGGTTGAGGGCCTCGGCCAGGCCGCGCGTGGTGGCGCCGAAACGCAGCACCGCGCCCAGCCACTCGAGCAGGGCCGCGCGGGCATCGGGCTCCGCGGCCAGTTCGCGCGCACGGCCGGCGAGCGTGTCGATCTGCCGGCGAAAAACCGCCTCCAGCAAAGCGTGACGGGTCGGGAAATGCCGGCGCGCGGTGCCCGACCCCACCCCGGCTGTACGGGCGATCTGCTCGAGCGACGCATCGGCCCCTTCGGCCGCGATCGCCTCCTCGGCCACGGCGAGCAGCAACGCGTAGTTGCGACGCGCGTCGGCGCGCTGGCCCGTCATCGCACCCCCTCACACCGGTCGCCGCCACCGCGCCGGCCGGCCATCGACATCCTCGCGCCGACGTCCCCGGTCCGGCGCCTCACAGACATCGTCATCCCACCACAACGGCGCACATCACCCAGCACGCCACATCCCCCGCGACGACAAAGGCCGGCCCATCCCGACCCCACCGCGAAGAATCCCGCACTCACCCCGCCGACCCAACGCCCACCACCCCGCCGGACACCAGCGACGCCGCCTCGACCACCCCGCCGGACACCGGACACGTCTCCTCCACCGCCCCGCCGACGATCGGCCACACTGCTTCAACCACCCCACCGACTATCGGCCACACTGCTTCAACCATCTCGCCGACCGCCAGCGACGTCTCCTCAACCATTCCGGACACCGGCCACGCCGCCTCGACCACCTCGCCGGACACCGGCCACGTCTCCTCCACCGCCCCGTGCGACGTCGCTTCAACCACCATGCCGGACTCCGGCGACGTCGAAGCGGTCGGCAGCGCCGTCCGGTAACCGGGTTGGCGAGCATCAGCAGCGGACACCCTCACCACGGCGAGATGACGCCAACCGCTCCGCCGGGCGGCGCCGGACCGGGTGACCGCGCCGCCTCAGGCCGCGGCGGGAGCAGCAGCCGACAAACGCCTCCACCGCCGCCGGACGAAGCGACCGCGGCGTCGAAGCCAGGCGAAGAGCCGGCGGCGCCGGACCCGGGCGAGGGAGCCGCTTGGAGCACCGGGCGAGGCATCGGCGCCGCAACCGCCACGCCGTTTCGGGACCGCGGCAGCACGCTCACCGGACGTCGCACCTCCCAACGATGGTGTCGGCCCGTCACCGTGAGCCGACTCGTCGTGGCCATCCACCGTTGCGAAGTGGCGGGGGCCGCCATATCGTAGCATCGCGGAAGCGGCGGGGGCCGCCGCTTAGGGAGGGTGAGATGGCTGAGCCGGTTCTGGTGGTGGGCGCGACGGGGCAGCAGGGCGGGGCGGCCGCTCGGGCCCTGTTGCGGGCGGGCATTCCCGTACGGGCGCTGGTTCGCGATCCCGCGACGACGCGAGCGAAGGCCGTCGAGGCCCAGGGCGCGGAACTTGTCACCGGCGACCTGAAGGATCGCGGTGCGCTGGTGGCGGCGGCGGGCGGGGCCCGGGCGGTGTTCTCGGTGCAGATGGCCGAGGTCGTCGACGGGGCGTACGACTTCGACGGCGAACTGCGACAGGCCGTCAACCTCATCGAGGCGGCAAGGGCGGCGCAGGTGCCGCAATTCGTGCAGACGTCGGTGTCGGGATCCGACCGGCTGGCCACGGCGCCGGGCCACGAGACCGGGCGCTGGAAGCCCCTGGAACCGTATTACGCGACCAAGACAAGAAGGGGATCGAGGACCGCGTACGGGAAGCCGGTTTTCCGTTGTGGACAATCATCAAGCCGGGCTTCTTCATGGAGAACTTCCGGCTCGACGCCTCGTATCTGCTGCCGCGCGGGGTCGAGGGCGGCATCGTGAGCGTGCTGAAACCGTCGACCCGGTTGTCACTGGTGGCGGTGCACGACATCGGCGTCACGGTGGCGGCGGCGGTGGCTGAGCCCGCAAGGTTCCATCGAGTCGAACTGGAACTGGCCAGTGATCACCTGCCGATGACGGCGATCGCCGAAACGCTGGGCCGGGCGCTCGGGGCCCCGCTCACCGCGCCCGACATGACGGAGGCGGAGGCACTGGCGGCGGGAATGCCGGCGTACGCGGGGCTCTCGATGGAATTGATGAATCTGGCGGGGCAGCCGGCCCGGCCCGAGTTCGCGCGCGAACTCGGCATCCCGCTCACGTCTTTCGAGACATGGACCCGGACCGGGCTCTGAGCCGAGCGTCGGGGACGGCCGCGCGCACGACCTGCGTGGGCAGGCCGTGCGCGTGAGCCAGAGCAGCGGGCGGGTGGAACGCCGCTGCCCCGGCGATATCGGCCTACGCGGGCAGGGTCACCCGCACGGGGGCCGGGCGGGCGGTCGTGGTGCCGTCGCCGACCTGTGCGTTGTCGTTGTTGCCCCAGCACCACAGCGACGCGTCGGTACGGATCCCGCAGATGTGATGCCCGGCGGACGCGTTGCCGGTCCAGGTCGTCGCGGTGCCGATCCGTACGGGGGCGTAGCGGTGCGTGGTGGTGCCGTCGCCGAGCTGGCCGGAGGCGTTGTTGCCCCAGCACCACAGGCTGCCGTCGGTGCGCGAGGCGCACGCCGTGTCGAAGCCGGCGGTGACCCCGGTCCACGTGGTCAGGCTGCCGACCTGCACCGGCGCGGCCTGGTAGGTGCCGCTGACGCCGAGCTGCCCGTAGCCGTTCTCGCCCCAGCACCACAGCGAGCCGCTGGTGCGGACGCCGCAGGTGAACAGGTATCCGGCTGTCACACCGGCCCAGTCGGTGGCGGTGCCGACCTGGGCCGGCGTGGTGCGGTAGCCGAGGGCGCCGACGCCGAGCTGCCCGGTTGAGCTGTCGCCCCAGCACCACAGGGTGCCGTCCGTACGGGAAGCACAGGTGTGGGCGTAACCGGCCGTGACGCTGGCCCAGTTACTGGCGGTGCCGACCTGCAGGGGCGAGGACGCGGTGTAGACGGCGGCGCCGTCACCGAGCTGGCCGAAGCGGTTGAAGCCCCAGCACCAGAGCGTTCCCTCGGTCCGCACGGCGCACGTGTGGCTGTCGCCCGCGCTGACGCTGGCCCAGCCGGCCGACGTGCCGACCTGCACCGGCGAGGTCTGCCGGCTCGTCGTGCCGTTGCCGAGCTGTCCGCGCGTGTTGCTGCCCCAGCACCAGAGCGTTCCGCCCGTACGGATGCCGCACGTGAAACTCGTGCCGCCGTCCACGCTGGTCCAGGTGTTCGTGCCGACCCGTACGGGGGCGGTTTTGCTGACGATGGTGCCGTCGCCGAGCTGACCGCTGTAGTTGCCGCCCCAGCAGTACAGGTTGCCGGCGTTGATCGTGCAGGTGTGGCCGTAGCCGGTGGCGATCGTGGTGGCTGCGGGCGGGGCGGCTTGGGCCGGGGTGGCGATGAACATGGCGATCAGGGCCGCCACGAGGGCGGCGATCGTCCTTTTTGTCACGTACGGACTCCTCAATCTCACTCGGCGAGACCGGCCGCTATGACGTGGGGAGGCGGTTCGGTCTCACGGGGGAAGTGCGGGCGCTTCGAGGTCTCTCCGGCACCGACATATTGATGAGCATCGTGACATGGGAGCGCTCCCATTGCAACGGTGTGACCGGCGTGTGAAAACCGCGCCCCGACCTGCCGAGACGGATCACGCCAGGCGGTCGAGCGGCCGGACCGGTCAGGCGGTCAGCGAGTCGAAGAAGGCGGACTCCTGCCGTTCGTACTCCCCGGGGTCGTCACGATGGCGGAGTTTGACGGCGTTGTAGGCGTCGACCAGCGCGGGGTCAGCGGACAGAAGCCGCCAGCTGCGAGTGAAGCGAAGATCATGCGGCGAGCCGATCGGCGTCACGGCCACCCCGGTCGGCAGCTCCGCGGCTCCACCCGGCCCGCCGGACGGGTCTGCCGCCGAAGCCGTCGCGTCCGCAACGGAGAACGTCGCCAAGGTGGACTGCCAGATCGCGGGATGAACGACGGCATAAACCTCGCTCAGCGCGGCCACCACCGCCGGGAAGTCCTTATCGGGCACGCGCAGGTGCAGGTCGACGTCGCCCTTGGTGAGCGTGCCGGGCAGGCAACTGCCGCCGACCAGCAGGAGCTCGTGCGGGCCGGGCAGCAGGTCCGCCAGACGCCGGCGCTCCCGGTCCAGGATCTCCGCGGCAGCGGCGTGGAAGTCGGCTCCGGGGCGCAGCTCGGTCATGGTGCGAGCCTGCCGGAAACAGCCTGTTCACACCATTGAATTGGGAGCGCTCCCATGTAACGATGACGGTCAATCTCCAAGGAGCTGCCCATGAAAGCCCGCGCCCTCCTGGCTGCCCTCGTCCTCGGCCTCGTCACCCTCGTCCTGCCGACCGGTACGGCAGCGGCCGCGCCCACCTACAGCTACGGGGAAGCGCTGCAGAAATCGCTGTTCTTCTACGAGGCCCAGGTCGCCGGCAAGAAGCCGAGCTGGAACCGCGTCTCCTGGCGGGGCGACTCCGCGCTGCGCGACGGTCAGGACGTCGGGCTGGACCTGACCGGCGGATGGTTCGACGCGGGCGACCACGTCAAGTTCGGGCTGCCCATGGCGTTCACGACCACGATGCTGGCCTGGGGTGCGATCGAGAACCGGGCCGCGTACGCGAACTCCGGTCAGCTGACCCACCTGCTCAACAACCTGCGGGTGCCCAACGACTACTTCATCAAGGCGCACCCCTCGGCCAACGTGCTCTACGGGCAGGTGGGCAAGGGCGACGACGACCACAAGTGGTGGGGCCCGGCCGAGGTGATGCCCATGGCCCGGCCCGCGTACAAGATCGATGCCAGTTGCGGGGGCACGGAGCTGGCGGCGGAGACTGCGGCGGCCATGGCGGCGAGCTCGATGGTCTTCCGGACGACCGATCCCTCGTACGCGGAAACGCTCCTGACGCACGCGAAGCAGCTGTACACCTTCGCCGACACCGTGCGGAAGAGCTACCACGCGTGCATCACCGACGCGACGTCGTTCTACCGGTCGTGGAGCGGCTACGCCGACGAACTCGTGTGGGGCGCCATCTGGCTGCACCGTGCCACCGGTGACGCCGCCTACCTGGCCAAGGCCGAGGCGGGCTACGACGCGCAGGGCAACGAGAACCAGACCAGCACCAAGATGTACAAGTGGACGATCTCGTGGGACAACAAGCAGTACGGCAACTACGTGCTGCTGTCCAACCTGACCGGCAAGCAGAAGTACGTGGACGACGCGAACCGCTGGCTCGACTGGTTCACGGTCGGCGTCAACGGTGACAAGGTGCGCACCTCCCCCGGTGGCATGGTCGTCGTCGACACGTGGGGCGCGCTGCGGTACGCCGCCAACACGGCGTTCGTCGCGCTGGTCTACAGCGATGCGCTCACCGACGCCACGCGCAAACAGCGATACCACGACTTCGCCGTACGGCAGATCGACTACGCCCTCGGCGCCAACCCGCGCAACGCGAGTTACGTCATCGGGTTCGGCGCCAACTCCCCCAAGAACCCGCACCACCGCACGGCGCACGGCTCGTGGTGGGACAGCCAGCAGGTGCCCGAGCAGACCCGGCACGTGCTCTACGGCGCCCTGGTCGGCGGCCCGTCCGCGCCCGACGACAAGTACACCGACAGCCGCGGCGACTACGTGATGAACGAGGTCGCCACCGACTACAACGCCGGTTTCACCTCGGCGCTGGCCCGGCTCTACGGCGAGTACGGCGGTCCCGCCCTGGCCGGCTTCCCGCAGGCCGAGAAGCCCGACATCCCCGAACTGTCGGTCGAAACCACGATCACGCAGAACGAGACCCGTGCCACCGGAGTCAAAGTGGTCGTCTACAACAAGTCGGCCTTCCCGGCCCGCGCGCTGACCGCCGGCAAGTTCCGCTACTACTTCACCCGCGACGGCGACGCCGCCCTGACCGTCAGCTCGCCGTACACGCAGGGCTGCCCCGGCCCGACGAGCGCGAAGCAGTTCTCCGGCGCCATCTGGTACGTCGAGGTCGACTGCACCGGCTACCCGATCGCCCCGGCCGGTCAGTCCGCCCACCGCATGGAGGTCCAGCTCAAGATCGGCGTGGCCGAGGGCGGCACGTGGAACCCGGCCAACGACCCGTCCTACCAGGCGGCCGCCGGCCCCAACCAGGGCGTGACGCTGTACGACGGCACCACGCTCGTCTGGGGCGCCGAGCCGGACGGCACCGGCCCCACTCCGACACCCAGCCCGACCCCGCCCACCCCGACCCCCACACCGCCGACCCCCACCCCGACCCCGCCGACCCCCACGCCGACGCCGACGCAGCCCGCCGGGTGCCGGGTCGCGTACTCCACCAACGACTGGGGCAGCGGCTTCACCGGCTCGATCACCATCACCAACGGCCCGACGGCACTCACCGCATGGACCCTGGCCTTCCCGTACGCCGCGGGCCAGCAGATCACTCAGGCCTGGTCCGCGACCGTGACCCAAACCGGCCCGCAGGTCACCGCCACCAACACGTCCTGGAACGGCAACCTCGCCCCCGGAGCGACAGTCACGTTCGGCTTCAACGCCACCCACACCGGCAGCAACCCCCGCCCGTCCACATTCACCCTCAACGGCACCGCCTGCCCGTCGTCGTGACGCGCCCCGGCCCTCTCGGCGATCAGGCCTCGCTGCGGCAGACTCGACGGCGTTCGCCCGCACCCCGCAGGTAAGGGCAACGCGGCGATACCGGGGCCCGACGGGCCGCCGCTGGGAAGAGTCGATGGCTGCCCGTGCATCCGCGCGGGCAGCCCGGCGCATCGACCAGCGAAGACAACCACTACGGCCGGACCGCCCGGCCACGTCGGCCACCACCGGCACCGCCCGCCTGTTCGTGCGGCGCCGGCTTCGAGGAGGCCTGCGCCGTCAACCCCGGCGAGGACGCGCCCTGGTGGGCTGCGCGAAGCCGCCCCGTTCGCGGCCAAGCCGGCGCGGAACTGGAGGTGGCCGCTGGGTCAGGCCGGCGTGACGGGACGGGTGATCCGGACCGGCCCGCGCCCCGCGTTCGACCGTCCGGGGCGCGCGGTGCGGCCGGCTGGATCTAGGCCACCGCCTCGTACGCGTAGCGGGGCCGGGCCAGGGTCGCGGCCAGGGCGAGGACAGCGAAGCCGAACAGTGGCAGCTGCTGGAAGTCACTCGGCGTGAGATACCAGCCCTCCCCCATGTTGAGGGCGCGCATGAAGTCGAGCGTGGGGCCGAAGGCGAAACCGTGGACGTGCACCAGCCCGCCCGTGCCGAGCGGGTCGGACACGGTCAGGTAGGTCCACAGGGAGGCCACGAAGCCCACGGCCGACGGCAGGATCAGCGCGAACCCCATCGCCGTCAGGGTCCCGCTGCGCAGCGGGCGGCGGGCGGCCTGGATGCGGTGGGCCAGCGCCACCCCGGCCGGCCAGCCGGCGAGCAGTCCGAGCACGGTGCCGGCGATCGTCAGCGGCAGGTACGGGGCGGGGCGGGTGGGCCAGCCGGCGATCGTGACGCTGCCCAGGCTGGGGTACGCGTAGACGTCGAGGCGCACACCGCCTTGTTCGGCGGCGAAGTGCACGTTGGCCAGGACACCTTCGCGGGAACCGATCGGGCCGGGACGCCAGCCCGCGGACGCCAGTTCCCGGCGGGTCTGTTGCACGGCGTAGGCCGCGTCGGCCCCGGACGGGAAGGCGGCCTCGGCCCAGAGGTAGCGGTCGGCCACGTTGACGTGGGTCGTCTGTGCGCCCACCGGCATGGTGGTGGGCAGCTCGGCGTAGCTCAGGGTGCCCAGCCAGGAGCCGGCCGCGGCGCCCAAAGCCCCACCCACCAGCAGGGCGACCACCGCGGTGAGCAGGGCGAGCGGCCGGTGCCGCACCGGTGGCCGGAACCGCTCGCGCAGACCGTCGAGCACGAGCCGCACCTGGTCCGGACGACGGGGACGGCCGTGCGGGCCGGCCATCTCGTGCAGCGTCGCGATCAGCTCGTCGCCGTGCTTGCGGCGCAGCCGGGCCGGGTAGGCCGCCAGCAAGCGGTTCATGCGACACCCCCGGCGGCGCCGGGGCGCAGGCCGAGCTGGCGTTCGGCCAGGGCGGCCCGGCTGCGCAGCCGTTCGGCCTGCACGGCCAGCACGGCCGCGCCGTGATCGCTGAGCCGGTAGTACCGCCGGAGGCGGCCGTCGACCTGCTCCTCGTGGTCGACGGCGATCAGGCCCTGCTGGTCGAGCCGGTCGAGCGCGCCGTAGAGCGTGCCGGGGCGCAGCTTCACCTCCCCGTCGGACAACGCGGCGACGGACTGGACGATGCCGTAACCGTGCAACGGCTGGGCCGCCAGCGCGGTCAGGATGAGAAACGTCGGCTCTTGCACGGCGCCGATAGTACGGCTGCGAAGGTATACCGTCAACCGAGCTATGTGGGCGGCAGCACGAGCCGGAACACCGCGCCCGCCCCGGCCCGGGTCGACAGCTCGATGTCGCCGCCGTGGGCCCGGGCCAGCGAGCGCGCGATGGCCAGCCCCAGCCCCGCGCTGGCCCCACCCGTGCGGGTGCGGGACCGGTCCGTGCGATAGAACCGGTCGAACACTCGCGCGGCCTGGTCGGCGGGCATGCCCGGCCCGCTGTCGGCCACCTCCAGCACCGCGCGCCCGTCCACTGTGCCCACCCCGATGCGCACGGGTGTGCCGGGCGGGGTGTGCGCGATCGCGTTGCCGACCAGGTTCGTCACCACTTGGCGCAGCCGGGCCTCGTCCGCGTCCACCGGCGCCGGTCCCGGTGGTCCGAGACCGCCCGGGCCGGTCAGTGTGAGCGGGCGCGCGGGGTCGAGGGCGTGCAGGTCGTGCCGGGCGTCGGTGGCCAGTGTGCGCAGGTCCATCGGGGCCCGGTCGAGCTGGCCGCCGGGCGCGTCGTCGAGCTGGGCCAGCAGCAGCAGGTCCTCGGTGAGCGCGGTCAGCCGGGTCGCCTCGCGCTCGATCCGGCGCATGGCGTCATCCACATCGGACTGCTCGGCCAGGGCGCCCATGCGGTGCAGGTCGGTCGAGCCCTTGATGACGAAAAGCGGCGTCCGCAGTTCGTGGCTGACGTCCGAGACGAACGTCCGCATCCGCGCCTCGGCGGCGGCCCGGTCGGCGAACGCGCGTTCGAGCTGGCCGAGCATGGTGTTGAGCGAGCCGGCCAGGCGGCCGATCTCGGTGCCCGGGGGTGCCAGGCCCGGCACGCGCCGGGTCAGGTCGCCCGCCGCGATGGCCGCCGCCGTGTGCTCGATCCGGCGCAGCGGCCGCAGCCCCCGGCCCAGGGCGAACCAGCCCAGCCCGGTCAGCACGACCAGCAGCACCGCCCCGCCGGCCAGACTGGTCAGGCGCAGCTGGGCGACGGTGGCGTCGGCTTGTGTCATCGGTGACGCGGCGACCACCGTGCCGTTCCCGCCGGCGGTCCGGGCGGCGACGGCCCGCCAGCGTTCCGGGCCGCCGGCGGCCGGCAGGAAGGCACCGGTGCCGTCGGTGGGCAGGGCCAGCAGGTCGGCGGCGGGCGGCAGGACCGACGGTTCCAGCCGCGACGAGAAGGCACTGCGCAGCACCGTGCCGTCGGCGTCCAGATAGACGAGGTAGGGCGCGCCGATCAGGTCGAGCGCGGGGTCCAGCAGCGACGGGTCGGCGGCCGGGCCGGGCTGAGCCGCGGGCACCCGCGAGAGCAGCTGGGTGAGCGATCGGAGCTGGGTGTCGAGCCGGTCGACCTGGTAGTGCGACAGCCGGCCGGCGACGACCGTGCCGAACAGCCCCAAACCGGCCAGCAGCAGGGCGGCGGTGATGAGCAGGAGACGTACGCGCAAGCTCATCGTCGTGGCTCCCGCATCACGTAACCCACGCCGTGCACCGTCTGGATCAGTCGGACGTCACCGGTGTCGGCCTTGCGGCGCAGGTAGGAGATGTACGTGTCGACGATGCTGGCGTCCCCGCCGAAGTCGTAGTGCCAGACCCGGTCGAGGATCTGCGCCTTGGTCACGACCCGGCCCGCGTTCTCCATCAGGTAGCGCAGCAGCCGGAACTCGGTCGGCGAGATCTTCACCGGGCGGCCGTCGCGCGTCACCTGATGCCCTTCGGTGTCGAGGGTCAGCGCGCCCACGCTGAGCAGCCCGGCTTGCGAGCCACCCGTACGGCGGAGGATCGCGCGGATCCGGGCGATCAGCTCCTCCAGGTCGAACGGCTTCGTCACGTAGTCGTCGGCGCCCAGCGACAGCCCGGTCACCTTGTCGGCCTGCCGGTCGCGCGCGGTCAGGAAGAGCACCGGGACCGGGCCGCCGCGTTTCCCCGTACGATGTTCGCGCAGCCGCCGCACCACCTCGAAGCCGTCCATGTCGGGCAGCATGACGTCGAGCAGCACCAGGTCGGGCGGCTCGGCGGTGGCCGCGCTGATCGCCTCGGCGGCGGTGCCGGCCGAGCTCACCCGGAAACCGGCGAACCGCAGCGTCGCCGACAGCAGTTCCCGTACGGTGGCCTCGTCGTCCACCACCAGCAGGCGTTCGGCGTCAGCGCTCGGTGTCATGACCTCTCCATGGCCGCCAGCCTACGAAAGCGTCGGCCAGCAGACTGCCCGCCGAGCCCACGACCAGGCCGGTCAGCAGCGCGGGGCCCGGGTGCACGGTCAGCCGCACGTCCAGCAGGGGCACGGCGAAAATCAGCGCCCGTACGCCGAGGCCGGCCGACACCGATGACAGCAGGGCCAGGGCGGCCAGCCCCAGTCCGGCCCCCAGCGCGACCCCGGTGACCCGCCGGACCGGGCGGCCGGGGCTGACCCGCCGGGCCGCGCCCGCGACGAGCACACAGCAGGCGAGAAGCCCGGCGACACCGGTGGCGTGGACCGGGAACGCGCCGACGGCCGCCTCCGCGCGGCCGTCGAACGCGCAGGCGAGCACACCGTCGGCGTGCAGTGTGGTCGGCAGGAGCAAGCCGAGCGGCAGCGTGAGCAGGAGCCCGCCGGCGGCCGTCCGCCCGCCGAGGGCCGCCGCGGCCACCACGCTGACAATGACGATGCCCAGGGCCGGCCACCGCAGAACCCGCAACCCCGCACGGGCCGGCGGGAACCGCAGTCCGAGCCAGCACAGGACGGCTACGGCCAGCGCCAGCACCACGGCGCCGCCCACGGCCGAGCCGACGCTCACGCTGAATCCGGCGTCGAGAGCCCGGCCGCCGGGCAGGCCGGGCGAAGCGGATCCCCCGCCGCGCGAGCCCAGCGATCCGAAGCGGGCCACCCCCGCCGGGCAGGCGTTCAGTCCGGCCGCCCCCGTGGCGGCCCCGACCGGCAGCGTCAGCGCGCCCCGGGCGAACCGGCCGATCACCCCGGCCCCACCGGCGAAGACTGCCGACGCCGCCCCGGCGCGCACCAGCAAACCCGCACGGCCGCCGCGCACGAGAAGCAGGCCGAGCACGAGCGCCCCGGCCGCGGTGACACCGAGCGGGACCATCTCGATCCGTCCACCCACGGCGATCGGCAAGCCACCGGACGGCGCCGCCCCGACCTGCACCGGAGCGCCCAGCGCCAGTCCGGCCACGGCGGCCGACAGCCGGTCGAGCCGGCCCACCCGCCCGGCGTCGAGCACCACCAGACCGGCCAGCGCGACGCCACCCATCGCGAGCAGCGCCGCGCCCGCCGCGCCGGCGCCGGCGTACACGTGCCGGAGAACCGGTGTCATCAGACGACGTCGCGGCGGTGGAAGGCCACGAACGCGGCGGCCAGCACGCCGGCGACGGCGAGACCCATGCCGCCCAGGTTGAGCCACGGGTGGGGGAAGTCGGGGTCCGGCACCGTGGTGAGGGCGGCCGCGCCGCCGAGGGTGGGCCAGTAGTCGAAGATGCCGCGCATCCACGACGGGAACAGTCCGGCCAGTGCGGGCACCAGGAAGACGATCCCGACCAGCGTGGCCAGCGCCCCCGCCGTGGCGCGCACCAGGGCGCCCAGTCCTACGGCGAGCAGGCCGATCACCGCGAGGTAGAGGCCGCCCGCGAGGACGGCGGGGAGCACACCGGGGTCACCGAGCGCGGCGCTGGGCACGCCTTGCCGGGCGATCAGGGCCTGACCGATCAGGAAGGCGCCGAACATCAGCAGTTCCCCGGCGACGACGGCGATCACCGCGGCCAGCGTCACCTTGGCCGCCAGCACCCGGGTGCGGCGGGGCGTGGCGGTCAGCGTGGTGCTCATCAGCCCGGTGGCGTATTCCGACGTGACCACGAGGATGCCGAGCACGCCGATGATGAGCTGGGCGACGATGTACGCCGTCAGGCTGTGCCCGGTCGGGTCCCACGCCTGGCGGTCCGCCGCTGTCGCCTCGGCCCACGTGTCGCCGGTGGCATTGGCGGCCAGCGCCGAGATGCCCAGCCCGACGACGAACAGGCAGGCCAGCGTGAGCCAGGTCGACCGCAGGCTGCGGAGCTTGACCCATTCCGCGTGCAGGGTCCTCATGCCGCCACCCCCTGGAACTCGACGCTGTCGCGGGTGAGGGCCATGAAGGCGTCCTCCAGCGAGGCCCGCTGCGGGGTCAGTTCGCTGAGCACGATCCCGTGGAAGGCGGCCAGCCGCCCGATGTCACCGGCGGCCATGTCCGCGACGACCAGCGACGACTCGAGCCCCTCGTGGACCGTCGCGCCCGCCTCGGTCAGTCTGCGGGTCAGCGCGACGGGGTCGTCCGCGCGCACCAGGACCGTGCCGGCCCCACCCGTACGGGTCAGTTCGCTGATGGTCGTGTCGGCGATCAGGCGCCCGCGGCCGACGACGATCAGGTGGTCGGCGGTCTGCGCCATCTCGCTCATCAGGTGGCTGGAGACGAGTACGGCCCGGCCCTCGGCGGCCAGCGACCGCATCAGGTCGCGCACCCAGCGGATGCCTTCGGGGTCGAGCCCGTTGACCGGCTCGTCGAAGATCAGCACCTGCGGGTCGCCGAGCAGGGCGGCCGCGATGCCGAGCCGCTGCCGCATGCCGAGCGAGAAACTGCCGGCCCGCTTGGCCGCGACGCTTTCCATCCCCGTACGGGAAAGGACCTCGCCCACCCTCGTGCGGGGCAGGCCGTTGCTCACCGCGAGGGCCAGCAGGTGGTGGTAGGCCGTGCGGCCGCCGTGCACCGCCCCCGCGTCGAGCAGCGCGCCCACTTCGAGCAGCGGCACCGGCAGGTCACGGTAGCGGCGCCCGCCCACGGTGACCGTGCCCCGGTCGGGCGCGACCAGCCCGACGATCATGCGCATGGTGGTCGACTTGCCGGCACCGTTGGGCCCCAGGAAGCCGGTCACCTGGCCCGGCTCGACAGTGAAGGTGAGATCGTCGACCACCGTCGCGGGCCCGTAGCGTTTGGTCAGGCCCCGTACCTCGATCATGCTCATGGCTCGATGCTGGCCGCCGCGACTGGCCGGTTTCGCAGAGGTTCTGGGGGAGTTCTGTGAGATCGCCCGGTCGCGGCGGGGGCCGCCGTCCGATCCCTCAGGAAACGTTCATGATGGGACGGTGGAACGGCACCAGGTCACGATCTACCTGTCGGCGATCGCGGCCGGGGCCGCCCTGGGCCTGCTCGCGCCCGGCGCCGGCCCGGGGCTCGAACACGTGATCAGCCCCGTGCTCGGCGCCCTGCTCTACGTCACGTTCCTGCAGGTGCCGATGAAGGACCTGGTCCACTCGTGGCGCGACGGCCGGTTCCTCGCGGCCGCGCTGGTGGTCAACTTCGTCGTGGTGCCGCTCGTGGTGGCCGCGATGTTCGCTTTCCTGCCCTCGGACCAGGCCGTACGGGTGGGGGTCCTGCTGGTTCTGCTGGCGCCCTGCATCGACTACGTCATCGTGTTCAGCGGCCTGGCCGGGGGCAGCAGCGACCGTCTGCTGGCCACCACCCCGCTGCTGCTGATCGCCCAGATGGCCCTGCTGCCCCTGTTCCTGGTGGCCTTCCTGGGCCCCGGCCTGGCCGACGTGGTCGAGGCCGGCCCGTTCCTCCGCGCGTTCCTGCTGCTGATCGTCATCCCGCTCGCGCTGGCCGGGGCCACCCGGGCCCGGGGCCGCCGAGCCGTCCCGGCGCTGACCACGACGATGGTGCCGCTCATGGCCGCGACCCTGCTGGTGGTGGTCGCCTCGCAGACCCCGCGACTGACGGCCGCAGTGCTCGGCAGCATCCCCTTCTACGCCCTGTTCCTGCTGGTCATGGCCTTCGCAGGCCTCGGCGTAGCCCGCCTGTTCCGGCTGGACGGCCCGGCGAGCCGCGCGATCGTCTTCACCGGCGCGACCCGCAACTCCCTGGTCGTGCTCCCCCTGGCCCTGGCCCTTCCGGAGACCATGTCGGTGGCACCCGCCGTCGTCGTCACCCAGACGCTGATCGAGGTGATCGGCATGGTGCTCTACGTGCGCGCGATCCCCCGCCTGGAGAGCCGGGTCAGGCGTCGGTGGCGGGCATCGTGAACCAGAGGGAGGTGCCCTCCTCGACGTCGAGGTCGAGCCAGATGCGCCCGCCGTGGTATTCGACGATTTTCTTGCCGATGGCCAGGCCGATGCCGGTGCCGTCGTAGGCCTCCCGCGGGTGCAGGCGCTGGAAGATGACGAAGACCTTGTCGGCGAACTCGCGTTCGATGCCGATGCCGTTGTCGCGTACGTTGATCCGCCACTCGTCGCCTTCACGTTCGGCGCTGACCCGCACCACCGGCGGCACGCCGGGGCGGCGGAACTTGAGCGAGTTGCCGATCAGGTTGACGAACAGGGTCGTCAGCAGCGGCTCCTCGCCCTCCACCACGGGCAGGTCGGACCACGTGATCTCGGCGTCGTCGCCCGCCCGCGCCTCGAGCTGCGACTTCACCTCGGTCAGGACCCGTTCCAGCGGCACCGGGGTGAATTCCGACGTGAGCCGCCCGACGCGGGAGAACGCGAGCAGGTCGTTGATCAGCCGCTGCATCCGCTGGGCGCCGTCCACCGCGAAGCCGATGTACTGGTCGGCCCGCTCGTCGAGCTGACCCGCGTACCGGCGCTGCAGCAACTGGCAGAAGCTGGCCACTTTGCGCAGCGGCTCCTGCAGGTCGTGCGACGCCACGTAGGCGAACTGCTCGAGGTCACGGTTGGACCGGCCGAGCTCCTCGGCTTTGAGCTCGAGCTGCTGGTTGGCCGCTTCGACCAGCGTGCGGGCCTCGCGCACCTCGGTCAGTTCGGAGGCGATCCGCCGGCGCATGCCGTCGACGTCGCCCGCCAGGCTGCTCAGTTCGGGTGACCCGGCCGAGACGATCCGGCGCTCGTAGTCACCGCCGGCCACCCGCCGCACCTGCGCCGCCAGCTCGGCGATGGGCCGGCTGACCAGCCGGTCGAGCAGCAACAGCATCAGCCCGCCCACCAGGACCAGGATGACGGCGGCCGCGATCTCCAGCGCGACCAGCACGGACGCCGTCCGCCGGGCCGCGCCCGCCGCCTCGTCGCGCAGGGTCAGGATGTCGGCCTGCAGGGTGTCGATGGCCGCGCGCAGGGCGTTGAAGCGGGCGTCACCGGCCCCAGCGGCGGCGGTCCCGCCGGCGATCACCGGCTCGGCCACGTCGGCGCGCCACTGGCCGGCCAGTTGCCGCACCTGTTCCAGGTCGGCGCGGATGTCGGCCCGGCCGCCGGGCCCGTTGAGTTCGCCGATGCGGGCGAGCAGTTGCTTCTCGGCGGCCACCCCTTGCTCGTACGGCTGCAGGTTCTTGGCGTCGCGGCTGAGCGCGTATCCCCGTACGCCGGTCTCCTGGTCGAGGTACGCCGAGTACAGCTCCTGACCGGCGACACGCATGGGGCCGGTCTTGTCGAGCAGCACGTCGAGGTTCTTGTTGCTGTCGATCGCGGTCACGGCGGCGAACGCGCCGATGCCGGCCAGCAGCAGCCCGGCCACGGTGAACAGCACGAGCACGCGGCGGCGCATCGTCCAGGAGGTGATGCGCAAGCTGTCCACGGTGAGAGCCGTCCTGTCGGGGGTGAGACGGGAAGTATGAAGCATGTCGTTTGCCGCAGCGCAACTAACCCGTCCGTGTTTGCTTCCTAAAGGCTTTAGGTTGTAGCCTTAAGTCATTAGGGAGGCAATGATGGCGCGCAAGGGGCTGACGGCCGAGCTGGTGACGGTGGCCGGGGCGGAGCTGGCCGACGAGGCGGGTTTCGCGCAGGTCACACCGTCGGCGGTGGCGCGGCGGGTCGGCGTGCAGGTGGCCAGCCTGTACGCGCATGTCCGCAACGCCGACGACCTGCGCACGCGCATCACGCTGCTGGCGCTGACCGAGATGGCCGACCGGGCCGCGGCCGCGCTGGCGGGCCGCGCGGGCCGGGACGCCCTGGTCGCGCTGGGCAACACGTATCGCGACTACGCCCGCGAGCATCCCGGGCGCTACGAGGCGGCCCAGGCCCGGCTCGACCACGCGACCGCGCTGGCCAGTGCCGGCCCCCGCCACGCCGAGATGATGCGCGCCATCCTGCGGGGGTACGCCCTTCCCGAGACCGAGCAGACCCACGCCGTACGGCTGATCGGCAGCACTGTCCACGGCTACATCACTCAGGAGTCGGGCGGCGGGTTCGACCACAGCCGGCCCGGCCCGCAGCAGAGCTGGGAGCGCATCCTCGACGCGCTCGACACGCTGCTGCGCCATTGGCCCCACGAAGGATGATTACGGTGACAGACCACACCACACCCGTGACCGCCGAGCTGATCCGCGGCGCCGTCGAGCTGGAGGAGACGCACCACGGGCTGCTGCCCCACCGGCTTCCGGCCTGGGCGCGCGCCCAGGCCGCCGACCCGCAGATCGCGACGGTCGAGGCCCAACCTTCCGGCGTACGGGTGGTGTTCCGCACCCGGGCCACCGGTGTCACGCTCGTGGCCGCACCCACCCGGCTGGAGCTGCGCGGGGTGCCGGCCCGCCCGCCGGGCGTCTACGACCTGCTCGTGGACGGCGTCCTGGCCGGCCGGCGGACGAACCCCGGGGGCACGACCGTGACGGTCGACCCGGCCACCGGGGCCGTCGACACCGTGCCCGGCGAGCCCGGCCGCGTCGACTTCACCGGCCTGTCCGACGAGCTCAAGACCGTCGAGATCTGGCTGCCGCACTATGAGCGCACCGAGCTCGTCGAGCTGCACACGGACGCCCCGGTCGCGGCGGCACCGCCCTCCGGCCGGCCGCGGTGGCTGCATCACGGCAGCTCGATCAGTCAGGGCTCGAACGCCGCCGCCCCGACCGGCATCTGGCCCGTGGTGGCGGCCGCGCACGCCGGGGTCGAGCTGACCAACCTGGGCTTCGGCGGCAGCGCCCTGATCGACCCGTTCACCGCCCGCACGATGCGGGACCTGCCGGCCGACATCATCAGCGTCAAGCTCGGCATCAACGTCGTCAACGCCGACCTGATGCGCCGGCGCGCCTTCGGCCCGGCCGTGCACGGCTTCCTCGACACGATCCGCGACGGCCACCCGTCGACGCCGCTGGTGGTGGTCTCGCCGATCTACTGCCCCATCCACGAGGACACACCGGGCCCCGGCGCCTTCGACGTCGAGGCCCTGCGCGAAGGCCGGATGAGTTTCGTGGCCACCGGTGACCCGGCCGAGCGGGCCGCGGGCAAACTCACCCTCACGGTCATCCGCGAGGAGCTGTCCCGCATCGTGGCCGAGCGCGCCCCGACCGACCCGCACTTGTCCTACCTGGACGGGCTCTCCCTGTACGGCGAGGCCGACCACGCGGAGCTGCCCCTGCCCGACCGGTTGCACCCGGACGCGGCCACCCACGAGCTGATCGGGCGCCGCTTCGCCGAGCGGGTGTTCAGTTAGTTGTCCTCGGTCTTGGTCAGCACCTTGAACGCGGAGTCGAGCTCGACGTCCCACTCCTTGTCGCCGGTGTCACGGACCTCGGCCTCGTAGGCGACACCCTGGTCGTCGCTCGCCTCGACGTCGAGGACCGTCCCGCCCGGGAAGGCGTCCAGCACGGCCTTCTCGGCCGAGGCGCGCTGAGCGTCGGTCACCGCCGGCTCGGCGGTCCCGGTGTCCGGGGTGTCGGCCTGCTGGCTCAGCACCTTCAGGTCCTTGTCGAGCACGACGTCGACCTCGGCGCCGTCGGGCTTGCGCACCTCGACCTCGTACGCCTCACCCCGGTCGTCGCTGCTCTCCACGTCGACGACGGTGCCGCCGCCGACGGCCTGCACCGCGGCGTTGCCCACCCGGTCACGGTCGGCGCCGCTCACGTCGGCGTCGGCGCTGGCCGCGGTGGCCCACACCCCGCCGCCGACGGCGAGGGCGGCGACGGCCGCGGTGGTGACGATGACGCGCTTGCTGCGAAGCTTGGCGGTGTTCATGAGGTTGCCGGCCTTCCTGATCGCGTTGGTTACCTGCACACCATGCGCGACGGTGGCTGAAGCCAACCTGAACGCGGAACTCAGCGGGGAAAACGCACCGTGAAGCACGCGCCGCCCAGGGCCGAGGACGACGCCGACACCGTCCCGCCGTGCGCGGTCACGATCGTCCGGACGATGGCCAGGCCCAGACCGCTGCCACCGTCGTCGCGGGCGCGGGCCGCGTCCAGGCGCACGAACCGGTCGAAGACCCGTTCGCGCTGATCCGGTGGGATGCCCGGGCCGTCGTCGTCGACGGTGAGCTCGACGGCGTCCGGGCTCTCGCGCACGGCGACGGCCATGCGGGCGGTGGCGTGGCGGGCCGCGTTGTCGGTCAGGTTGCGCACGACCTGAGCCAGCGCGGCCGCATCACCGCGGACCCGCCCGGCGCCCACGCCGGCCGTGTCGACCTTCACCCCCGTACGGGAGACGCGTTTGGCCTCGGCCAGGGCCAGGTCGTCGAGGTCGACATCGTGTGCCGAACGACCGGAACCGCCGTCGTCGGCCCGGGTGAGCAGGAGCAACTGGTCGACCAGGCGCTGCAGGCGGGCCGACTCCTCGAGCACCGTCGCGGCCAGCTCACCGTCGGGCAGGGCAGCCGGGTGGGCCTGCGCGACCTCGGCCACCTGGCGGATGCCGGCGACCGGGGAACGCAGCTCGTGCGAGGCGTCGGCCACGAACGCGCGCTGCCGGTCCCGCGAGTCCTGCAGGCGGCCCAGCATCCGGTTCATGGTGCGGGCCAGCCGGCCGATCTCGTCGCGCGACGGCGGCTCGGGCACCCGGCGGTCCAGCCGGTCCCCGGTGATCGCCTCAACCTCACGCCGGATCCGTTCGACCGGGGCCAGCGCGCGCGACGCCACCACCCACGTCGTGCCGCCCACCAGCAGCACCAGCAGCGGCACGCCGACCAGCAGCGGCGTCAGCAGCGCCTCGGTGGACTCGTCGACGTCCTCCAGCGAGACGGCGACCACGACCCGATAGCCGTCGCCGTCGTCGGTGACCACCAAGTACCTGTGCTCGCCGCCGGGCAGCTCCACCTCGCCCTCGACACCCGGCAGGGGCTGCGCCGACCTGACGACCGTGCCGTCCGGGGCGGTCACCTGCCAGAGCACGTCGTCGTCGACGTCGCCCTCCGGAGCCCGTACGGACCCCGCCTGCTGCAGGAGCGCACCGGCCCGCTGCTCGGCGGTGGCCTCCAGCCCGTCGCGCAGCGAGCCCCGCATCAGCACGACCAAGGCGACCGCCCCGGCGACCAGCGCCGCCGCCACGACCAGCACGGCGGCCGCGGTCGTGCGCAGCCGGACGTCAGCCACCGTCACGCGCCAGCCGGTAACCCGCGCCGCGCACGGTTTCGATGGCCGTCCGCCCGATCTTGTTGCGCAGATGCCCGATGTAGACCTCGACGATGTTGGGGTCGCCCTCGAAGTCGCCGTCCCACACCCCGTCCAGGATCTGCCGCTTCGACACCACATCGCCGGGATGCCGGGCCAGGAAGAACAGCATCGAGAACTCGCGGGTGGTCAACTCCACCTCGGCCCCGCCCCGCCACACCCGCCGCGCCGCCGGGTCGAGCCGCAACTCCCCCACCACCAGTTCGGTCGGCCGTTCCCGGGCCCCGCGCCGGCTCACCGCCCGCAACCGCGCCACGAGCACCGGGAACGAACACGGCTTGGTCAGGTAGTCGTCGGCCCCGGTGTCGAGACCCTCCACCTGATCCCACTCGCCGTCCTTGGCCGTGAGCATGAGGATCGGCGTCCAGTCCTGCTCCTGCCGCAGCGTCGCACAGACCTGATAGCCGTTGAGCTTCGGCAACATGAGGTCGAGCACGATCGCGTCGTACTTGTTCTCCCGCGCCAGCCACAACCCGTCCACCCCGTCGTGCGCCACATCGACGGCGAACCCCTCGGCCTCGAGCCCCAGCCGCAACGACCGAGCCAGCCGCTGCTCATCATCCACGACCAGCACCCGCATGCCTGCACCTCCGGTCCGCCATCCTCCCCCACCGCCCCTGAACCCCACCTGAAAGCCACCCCGCACGGATGATCAAGATTGATCGTGAGCAATATCCTCGGGGCATGCTGGCCAACATCCTCCAGGCACTGAGCCTCATCGGAGTTGTCTTCGCGCTCTATTTCTCATCCCTGCAGACGAGAAGGCTGCAGAAGCAGATTCACCTTTCCAACCTGTACAGCCGGTACGAGGCATTGCACCACGCGAACGAACGCTACGACGCCGGCCTCGCCATGATGTTCGAGCGGCCCGACCTCCGCCCGTACATCTTCGAGCGCAAGAAGGTCGACCTCACCGGCGACGACCTCAACCGAGCCCTGATCGTGGCCGACCAGATGGCCGGGGCCGTCGACCACGCCCTCCGGGTGGGTGACCGTTTCCCCGACGACCGGCACGGGGATTGGACCAGCGTCGCGCAGGAGATGGGGAGGACGCCCCTTTTTCGGATGATCGTCAGTGAGAAGCCACTCGATTTCCCCGACCTCAGCAAGTTCTTCCCGAATTGATGTCAGAACTGGCGCTTCAACCGACGCGGCAAGCCGGCCGGATCCACGTAGTAGGACAAGCTCATGGCTCGTAAGAGAAGACGATCATGTCCTGCATGGGGATGCCGTTCTCGGTCAGAGGTGGGTCGATGTAGGCGAAGTAGTCGCGTTTCACCGAGTGCATGCGGAAGCCGCAGCGTTGGTAGAAGGCGATGTTGTCGAGGGCGCAGTTGGCCGTGCCGACCAGCATGGTGCGGCCCGGCGGCAGTTCCGCTTGCAGGGCGGCCACGATCCGGCGCCCGTGGCCGCGGCGGCGGGCGGTCGCGGCGACCGCGAGATACAGCAGTTCGGGCTGGTCCGACCAGCGCATCACGGCCGCGCCGACCGGTTCGGACCCGGCCCGCGCGACATAACCCCGGCAGGTGGGGTCCCGCAGCGCCGCCCGGATGCGATCGTCGTCCTCCTCGGCGTCGTGCAGCAGCGGGATCAGGGTTTCCGCGTCGGCCGCCGGGACGGGCAGGCATCGCCAGTCGGTGTTCACACCGTGCAATCTCGCAGCCGGCCCTCCGCTGAACAACCGGTTTCCGTCGGCGGCGCACGAGTCAGAGGCAGGCCCGCCGCTGACCATCGCCCGCTGATCAGGTCGTCAGGCTGCGGCGGTAGGCGGCCAGCATCCCCGCCGGGGCGATCAGGCCGTCCTCGGTCAGGTAGGACGTGATCAGGTCGGGCGGGGTGGGCTCGAAGAACTGGTTGAACACGGCCACCCGCCCGCTGTCGGCCAGCTCCCAGCCGGCGCTGAGCTCGGAGCCCGGCCGCAGCTCCATCTGCACCTCGGCCGGGTCGCCGTCGACGACCTTGGCCAGCTCGGTGACGCCGTACAGGGGAACGCCGTGGTAGCGGCAAGCCAGCGCGAGCGGCATCGTCCCGGTCTTGTTGACCAGGGTGCCGTCGGCGAACACGGCGTCGGCCCCCACGAGCACGACGTCCGACCGGCTCGCGGCGACCGCCATCGCGGCGTCGGAGAACAGCGTCACCGGCACGCCCGACTCGGCGATGCCCTCGACCAGGCGGCGCGACTCGCGGTACGGGCGGGACTCGGTCACGTTGATCGACACGTCGGGGATGACACCGACGACCCGGCGCAGCACGCTGCGCAGCGAACCCGAGTTGGAGTGGCACAGCACCCGCGCGCCCGGCTTGACCACGTCGGTGATGCCGTCGGCCAGGGCCTCGACCGCCTTCTCGGAGCGGGCCACGAAGTCGCGCATGGCCGCGGCCACCGCGCGGGCCGACCCGTCGGTGGCGTCGGCGGTGGCCAGCGCGAGGGTCACGGCGTTGCGGACGGTGGCCATCGTCGGTTTGGTGCGGTTGGCCCAGGCGCTCACGGCGGCCAGCTCGGCCCGTACGACCTGCGGCTCGGCGTCGCGCAGGGGCTCGAGGGTGAGCTCGATGATGCGGGCGACGGTGCGGCCGAACAGGCTCCCGCCGGCCACGGTGTTGTCGGTCACCGCCCGGGTCAGGTCGTCGAGCTCGGTCATGGTCTGCCCTTCGTGGACACCGGTCATGGACGAAACATTATGAGTTCGTGGTCCGGCACCGTCGGCAACCCACCATCGGGTTTTCGCGTTGGCAGGATTGTGCAAGCCTCAGCGATGATCGCTAAAGCCTATGAGCAGCTCAGCCGAGATTCTTGGTTCTACCGGCAAGACATTGGATGGGAGAATCAGATGTACGGCTTTCACGCCACGATGACTGCTCGAACCGGGCTCGGCGACGACGTGGTGGCGCTGCTGCTCGACGCGCCGTCGCTCACCCACCCCGACTGCGTCGTGTTCCTGGTCGGGCGTTCGGCCGGTCGTCCCGACGTCGTTCACGTCACCGAGGGCTGGACCAGCGCCGAGACGCACGCCGCCTTCTTCGCCACCGCCGCCGCGCAGGCCCTGGTGGCGAAGCTGCAGCCGCTGCTCGACGGCGAGTCCGCCTACACCGACGAGGTGCCCGTGGGCGGGAAGGCGGCGTTCTGATGCCCCTCGACCCCGAACTGGGCACCCTGCTCGCCGGCCTGCCCCCGATGCCTCCGCTCACCGCCGAGACCCTTGACCGGATCCGCCCGTACGCGGCCCCGCCGTTCACCCCCGGCGAGGCGATCACCCAGCGCGAAGTGACGGTGCCCGGCACCGGGATCCCCCTGACGGTCCTGAGCCCCGCGGGCACCCTCCCGGCCGGCGCACCCTGCGTCTACTGGATGCACGGCGGCGGCATGGTGATGGGCAACCGGTACTCGCAGATCGACATCCCCCTCGCCTGGCTGGCCGCGTTCGGCGCCGTCGTCGTGTCCGTCGACTACCGCCTCGCCCCTGAAGCCCAAGGCAGCACCGCGGTCGAGGACTGCTACGCCGGTCTTGTCTGGGCCGCCGCCGAACTGGGCGTCGACGCCGGCCGCATCGTCGTGGCCGGGGCCAGCGCGGGCGGGGGCTTGGCGGCCGGGGTGGCGCTGCTGGCCCGCGACCGTGGCGGCCCTGTGCTCGCCGGCCAGGTGCTGATCGGCCCCATGCTCGACCACCGCAACCGCGCCACCGCCACCGGGCCCGGCACCTGGACGCGCGAGACCAACGAGTTCGCCTGGCGCAGCCTGCTGGGCGAATCCCCGGGCGAGATCTCCCCGTACGTCTCCCCCGCGCTCGCCGACGACCTGTCCGGGCTGCCACCCGCCTACATCGACGCCGGCTCGGCCGAACTCTTCCGGGACGAGGATGTGGCGTACGCGAACCGGATCTGGTCCAGCGGCGGCGAAGCCGAACTGCACGTCTGGTCGGGCGGCTTCCACGGTTTCGACGCCCTCTTCCCCGACGCCACCCTGTCGGTGGCGGCCCGGGTCACCCGTACGGGGTGGCTCTCCCGCCTTTTGAGGTGAAACCGTCATAGGACCGGGGCCTCGCCGCCACGTCGCGGCACCAGGATTCCACGCTGACGACGAACCGGCGTGCGGCGAGGGGCAGTACTTCATGACCACGTGGCCGATGCCCGGCTTCGGCAGCCTCGGCGGGCGCGACGACACCGACGCGCGCCTGCAAGCCGAGGTGGAGCACCGGCTGCGGGCCGACAGGCGTACGAGGAAAACGGTTCTCGAGGTCGAGGTCCAGAACGGCGTGGTGATGCTCGCCGGCTGGACCACCCGGCCCGAGGTGCGGCGAGCGGCCGCGGAGATCGCGCACGGCGCCCCCGGGGCGCGGGACGTCGCGAACGTCGTCGTAGTCATCGGCCTGGCCGCGTTGTCCATCTGGCACTGAACCGAGCCACCGCCGCGAAGTCGTCTGCAGCAAGACCAACCATCGGATCTATGCGGCGCAGAAGCGCGGGGTGGGGGTAGCGCTCAGCCACCCACCGCCGGTCCGCGTCCGTGATCTCGTCGTCCAGCCACACAAACGGCCGCCCCGCCGCGTGCCTGGTCAGCGGAACGGTCTTCCAGTGCAGCCGGCCACCCTCGTCCCCCTCCGGCCACTCCACGACAGGCAGCGGCGGCAACCCGAGAAGGGGCGCGACGACCTCGTTGGCTTCCGCCATCCAGGTGGTGGCCCAGACCAACTGCCCACCCAGCGCAAGCAGTCGCGCGCCATCCCGCGGGTCCAGCCTGTCGAGCAAAGGATTGCCGGCATCGGCCGGCGCCCCTTGAACGCGCCTGCCCCGGAACGGAATCAACGTCCCGTCCACATCGAGATAGATCAGCAGGGAGCTGCCAGAACCGGCCTTCACGCCCGCACCGTACCGCCACCAACAACCTCAGCACCGGCGCCACCAACGCCCGCTGCCGGCCGGCGCGCACGAACGGCGGCGGATAAGTATGGTCCTCCCCGTGCCTGCTGACGACTGGAGATCCGATCCGAGTTATGCCGACTATCCGGCTCATGATCTCCATGGCGTTCCGCTGGCGATTTTGGAAGCCGCACGCGCTTATATGCGGATCGCCGCCGAGTACAACGACGTGTCGGAAGAGTTCGCAGAGCCGCTAGCGGACGGCGTAGTGCGCGAAGTTCTCCCTCTGATCCGAGCATGGCTCAGCGGAGCGGACCGACCGCCGCGCCTTTCGCAGGGACTCCAGAACGATTCCGAGCCGTCCTGACAACGATCGGCACCACATACTCATCTCGGCAGGAGAGTTTGTCATGACTCGTGCCGCTGGGGTGCGTGGTCATGACCTGGGCGCGACGGTCGCCTCGTGGCTTTGACCCTGCTCGGATTTCCTCGATGCGGTTCGGCGATGGGCGGCGCGGGGAGGATCCGGATCGCGGTGGCGCAGACTGTTGTCACTACGGACCCCGGGGAGAACGGGCGGGTGGTCCGCGCCGCGATGCGGCAGGCTGCCGGGCCGGGGGCGCGGCTCGTGCATTTCCGTGAGGGTGCGCTGTCCGGCTATGTCGGGCCGGCGAAAGCGTATTACGCGGGCTGGGACATCGACTGGGCGCCGGTCGCGGCGGAGTTGCGGGCCACGACGGGGCTGGCCGCGGAGTTCGGGGTCTGGGTGGTCGTGGGCGGCAATCATCGTTTGACCGGCGGGCATCGGCCGCACAACTCGCCGTGGGTGATCAATGTGCACTTCTCCACCTACTCGGAGACCTGATCTTCGAGGTGCTCGCCCGCGGGCATGCCGCTGCGAACGGTTTCTGGGTCAGCGTCGCGGTTCCCACGCCGTGCGCTGCGGCGGGGCCGTCGGCGGTGATCGATCCGCACGGGTACGGCTTGCAGCGGGCCCGCCCGGACGGATCGGCGTGGTCTGTGTCGACCTCGACCGTACGGACCCGGCACTTGACGTCGCCCTGAACAAGGCCCGGCCGTGGCGGGAGACCGCGCGGGCCGGCGCCGTCTACGCCCCGCATCGGGTCGACGATCCGCGCAGCACCGACCGCACCTGCGTCTGAGTGCGACTGATGACGCAGCCCGGCAGGGGAATGTCCGTCAATGAAGGCGGGAACGGCTGGTCGGAGCGAGGCGGAAACTCTCCACTTTCGTCACGCCGGCGGGTGCCTCGGCCCGCAGCGGGGACCGGGTGAGCCGCAGCAGGGCGTGTTCTCCCTCGCGGACCGGCAGCCGGGGGAAGTCGTTGGCCGCGTATTCGGTCGTAAGCGTGGCCAAGGCCTCGTCGACGGGCGGGACAGGTGTGGGAAGAGGGCCGGGCCAGTACCAGATCGTGGCGTGCAGAACTGAGTCAGGATCGGCGGCGCCACGGTCGGCCACGGGGATCGGGTCGACCTCGCGGAGCAGCAGGACGTCGTCCGAGTCCAGCATTGTCGCGTTGGCCGCCGGTCCGTGTTCGGCCCAGACGGGCCCGGAGTAGAAGGACGTCAGGGCGGCACGGCGCGACTGCATGTCGGGGAAGCCGCGCAGCCACACGAACTGGTCGGGCCGGTCGAGGTCGCGGAACTGGCCCAGCACGGCGATGCCCACAGCCTCCTGGGTCTCGACGAACTCGCGGTCGAACAGCTCGATCAGCTCGTCGCGGCGACCCTCGCGCAGGGTGTAGCGGCGCAGTTCGACGATCACGTGGGCATCCTCTCCAGTACGTCGGCGACGGTCGAGCGGGCCAGCACCGCCCGGAACGCCTCGGTGGCTTCGTCGTAGACATCGGTGAGCACGGGGCGGATGCCCCGCCCGACCGGGCATTGCCGGTTCGGCTCGGTGCGGTGCAGGGCGAGCAGCGGCTCCGGCGAGACCGCCAGCCAGACGTCGAGCAGGGTGATCTCCGTGGCGGGCCGGCCCAGGCTGAACCCGGCGCCGTGGCCCCGGCGGGCTGTCACCAGTCCGCTGCGTTGCAGGTCGGTGAGGCTGCGCCGGACGATGACCGCGTTGGTGTTGACGCTGGCCGCCACCTCGTCGGAGGTGAGCACCGCACGACCGCGCCGCCGGGCCAGTTCCATCCAGGCCAGGGCGTGGGCCGCGATCGTCAACCGGCTGTTCGCTGCCATGCCGACAGTCTTGAGGACCCGTACGGCAAAAGCAACTGACTTTGTTACGTCTGATCCCCGGCACGCACGGATCCGGGCCGCCGTAAAGAAACCGTCAAGGCGGCGCCGACGGCCCGATGACGGGTGGCTGCGAATCATGGCGGCATGTCGAAGCTGCTCCGGGTCTGTCTCGCGATCGTGGTGGTCGTCATCGGCACGCCGCGGCCCGCCCACGCGATCGCCAACGGCGAGAACGCGCGCGAGGGGGCGTACCCGTTCGCGGTTCTGCTGACCATGACCGGGCTGCCCGCCGACGGTGGGGGCACCCGGGACAGTTCGTGCTCGGGCGCGCTGATCGCCCCGCGCTGGATCATCACGGCCGGGCACTGCTTCCGTGACGCCTCGGGCCAGCGCGTCAGCCGTACGGTGGCCGGGCGCACCACGGCGATCATGGGCCGTACGCAGGTCGAAGGTCGCGGCGGCCACGAGATCGAGGTCACCGGCGTCAAGCAGTCACAGACCACCGACGTGGCCCTGGCCCGGCTGGCCACCGAGGTCACCGACATCGAACCGTTGCGGGTCGGCACGGTCCCGCCCGACGTCGGCACGACGCTGCGCCTGACCGGGTTCGGCCTGACCGCCCGCGACGGCAGCTACGTGCCCGCCACCCGGCTGCAGACCGGCCGTTTCGTGATCGACGCCGTCGGGGACAGCCTGCTGGAGACCTCGGGCCGGGCCCCGCACCGCGACACCAGCCCGTGCCCGCACGACTCGGGCGGACCGTACTTCACCGAGTCCCGCGACGCCGGCCCGGTGCTGGTGGCGGTGGTCAGCAACGGGCCCGGCTGCCCGCACACCGGGCCCGACCTGAGCGCCCGCACCGACAACATCAGCGACTGGATCACCGCCACCGTGACGGGATCCACAGGACTGCCGACGCGTTACGTCGTCGCCGGCGCCGCCGGTCTGCTGGCCCTGCTCACCCTGGTGCTGATCATGGGATTACGGCACCGAGCGACGGCCGGTCGTCGCGAGCTGGATCTTGCCCGCTGAGCCAGCGAACCAGCGCCACGAGATCCCTACGGTGGCGTGGCGAACAGGTGTCGAACCCTCGGAGAAGCAGCAACTCGTGGAGCCGTACGGCCTGCGGGGTGCGCTCGAGCACCCACGCGTCAGCGAACCGGGCGATCGCGATGGCCTCCGCGTCGCCGCGCAGAACCGCGGCGGCATCGACGTCAGTGCCGATCGCTCCTGGAACAGCGAAAACTCGCCGTAGCGATCACCGACGGCCGTGGCGAGCACCTGACCGAACACCAGAACGTCGTCACCTCACTCGGGGGTTGCCGGCTCGAGCCGGGCGGCACCACATAGTTCAGCCAGAACATCATGGCCGGCAAGCATAGGCGGCCAGCCCGCCCGTGCGGCACCTCGCATGTGGGGAATGGTGGCGACGGAGCCGGGCAGCCAAGCCGCGTCGTCACCCACCGCGATCAACGTGAGCAGGCAGGGCAGTAAGTTGCGATCCGGGGTCTCAGGATCCGCCACCATCATCCGCTGCGTATCCGAGCACCGTACGGAGAACCAAGAGTGCACGGAAGCATGGCATCCGAGGTGACTGCGGACCGCCGAAGGCCGCGGCGCTCACTGGAGCAGTGCGGGCGGAGCCCTTCTGCCAGAGCCCCACCGGGCGCTCGGGCCCGCATTGTCGCCCGATCTCAGGCACCAGTCCGCTCTGCGCTGCTCGACGGCCTCACGAGCAGGAGGCCGGAGCTGACGCCGACTGCGATGCCACGCCCCACCGGAGCGCAGGAATACACCGGATAGTGAATCGCGATGATCGTCGCGTGCCCGGTGCCGAGATCCCACACCCTCACCGTCCGATCGTCGCTACCGGACACCAGCAAGGTCTGGCCGTCGATCTCAATGGTGCACACTGCGTTGACACCTTTGGTGTGGCCTTCCAGAACCACTTGAACGGTCCCGGTAACCGGATCCCACAAACGCACTGTCCGGTCCTTACTGCCCGAGGCCACCAGAATCCGGCCGGCTATCTCAACTGAGCACACCGCGTTGACACCACCGGTGTGCCCGTTCAGCACCATGTGGAGGCTGCTGGTAGCCGCATCCCACAACCGCACGGTCTCGTCGTCACTGCCAGAGACCAGCAGGGTCCGGCCGTCGACCTGCACTCCGCACACCGCACGCACCATGCGGGTGTGACCTTCGAGCATGGCTTCGACTTGGCCGGCGGCAAGATTCCGCATCCGTACGGTCGCGTCGATGCTGCCGTAGGCCAGCAGAGTCTGGTCGTCGATCTGATACGCGCACACCGCGCGCACCCAGCGGGTGTGGCTTTCCAGCACGAGGACAGCAGTACCAGTACTCGGATCCCACAACCGAACGGTCGCGTCATCACCACCAGAGGCCAGTAAAGTTCGGCCACCGACCTCGACTGCGCATACCGAACGAACCCAGCCAGTGTGGCCTTGGAGCAAGGTTCCAGCGCTGCCAGTAGTCGGATCCCACAACCGAACCATCGCGTCATCACCACCGGAGGCCAGTAAAGTTCGGCCGTCGACTTGGACCGCGCAGACCGCTCTTACACGCCCGACGCGCTTCTCGAGCACGACGGCAAGCCGGCCCGCATCCGGGTCCCACAATCGTACTGTTGCGTCGTCGCTGCCGGAGGCGAGCAGAGCCCGACCACCGACCTCGACCCCACAGACCGCACGCACGTTGTCCGTGTGGCCCTCGAGCACGATGTCGGCGTTGCCAGTATCCGGGTCCCACAATCGCACCGTTGCGTCGTCACCACCGGAGGCCAGCAAAGTCCGGCCGTCAACCTGCACCGTGCATACCGCTCTCACACCACCGACGTGCCCGTCCATGACGACCGAGGACCTGTCTGCCCTCAGGTCCCACAACCGCACTGTTGCATCGTCGCTGCCGGAGGCCAGCAGAGCCCGACCACCGGCCTCAACTCTGCACAGCGCGTTGACCCAGCCGGTATGGCCCTCCACCACTACTGGGGCACCGTCATGACGTGGGTTCCACAACCGGATCTTTCCATCACCGCCGCCGAACGCAACCAAGGTCAGGCCGTCGACCTCAATGCCGCACAACGCTCGCACACCGTCGGAGCGGCCCGCTAGCACAAAGTCAGCCCGGCGCGTGCTCAGGTTCCACAACCGGACCTTGCCGTCATCGCCACCTGAAGCGAGCAACGTCACCCCGTCGACTTCGACCTCACACACCGCCCGCACACCGGCGAAGTGGCCCGTCAGCACGCCGTCGAGCTGACCTGACATCGGATCCCACAACCGCACCGTGCCATCGATGCCACCCGACACCAGCAGTACCCGGTCGTGGACCTTCATGTCACAGAGCGACAGTACGACGCCGTTATGTCCGCCGAGTACAGCCTGGACCGCGCCGGTGGCCGGGTCCCACAACCGCACTGTCCCGTCGCTGTCACCGGAGGCCAACAGGGTCTGTTCACCCACGCGCACCGCGCACGCTGCGTACACCAAACCGGTGTGCCCTTCCAACGTGGCGTGCTCGATCCGCGGGGTGGTGTGCGCCCAGCTCGCACGATAAGGCATATGAGGTTGGGTGATTGTTGCCGTGGACCCCTGCAAAGCCTGGGTGACGTTGAGCAGGGCAGCCCGTTCGGCCCGCGTCGCCGTCGCCGCCTGAGGAGTCAGCCGTAGCAATTGTGCTCGAGTGCGTGCTTCTGCGCTGGATGCCTTAGCCGTGCTGGGAATCAACCGGAGCAAATCCGCATTCAGCAGGTACTCGTCATCGGCAAGGAGCTGATCGATCAGGCCGACCCGAGCCGCATGTCCCGGAAGTGAACGAAGCAAGTAGGAAGGCGCGCGGTCCCACCCCTGGGACCGTCCGAGCTCGGTCATAGCCTGAGTGAACGCAATCTCATCGGACCGGGCACCGCGAGCGCCCCGTTCTCTCAGCAGCCCGTCGTTGAGAGCCTGATGGAAGAGCCGGAAGACCGGCTCGTTACCTGCGACCGAACTTTCCACAAGGAAGTTGGCCGCTGCCGACCGGGCGAATCGGTCAAGACCGGGTTCAGTGACCTGGGCGCCGAGGGCGGTGATCGCCGTTTGCCAAAGCGGGACCGTCCAGCCTGGGGCTTCGGCGTAGGCCAACGCGGTGAGCAGTTGGGCCGCGGGCACTTCTTCGACCGCCGGAAGCTGAGCGAGGAAGGCGTGTAACGCGTCATCCACGCTCGGAGTCAATTGCACCGTGGCGGGATCGGCAAGTTGCTTGTCGTACATACCACGTCGGCGTGCCTCCAGCCCGGCTACCAAGAAGTTTCTTCCAGCCAGGTGAGCGATGCGGTCGGCCACCGCTTCCGCCGCATCGGCATTACCGGGCGCGTCGTACGGGTTGCCTGGCCGCTCGTCGCCGACCATCCGCAATGTGGCTGACGCGTACGCCCTCAGATCCGCCAGCTCGAAGAATTCGGCGTCGTCCAGATCGACGAATTTTGCGACGCCCTCGAGCCGGTCGAGGAGATTCCCGTAACTGTCGTGCCGACGGGTGCCGACCACCACTTGTACGCCGAGCGAGGCGCACGTCTGCACCAGCGGTAGCACTACTTTGCCGAGGATGAGCCGCGCCTCGTCAGCCGTATCTGCCTCGTCGAGAGCGTCAATGATGACGTTGAACCGGCTGGACGACAACTCCAGCCGGTCGGCGATCGCTTCAACTAAGTCCTCCGGCCGGTCCGGCAGTGCTGCCGAGGCCGCCGTGGCAATCTCGACGGCGACTTCTAATGCAGTTTTCCCTTTGGCATGCACAGCACACGCCACCGACCCGAGCGAGGCCCGCACCTCCATGTCATCGGCCGGCAACCCCGCTGTCAAAGCCCGGTCAGCGGTCGTCACGACGCGGCCGAGCACCGCGGATTTGCCCACTCCGGGTGAACCGGTCACCACGAGAACTCGTCGGTCGGGCTGTTCCCGGTCCAGCCAGCCTTTGATGACTCGCAAGGCGGCCACCCGCCCGCGGAACCGGTAGCCGCGTTCGGCAGCACTTGTCACGCCCCGGGCCCGAGACCCGAAGTGCCGGGCCGCCTCCAGATCTTCGGCAAGTTGCCAGCCCCAGGAGGCCAACGCCACTGCACCGGCGTCGACTGCCTGCCAGTCCACCAGCACCCGTAACTTTTCCATGGGCAGGAAGACGTCCGCCTGGGCCAGCGTCAAAGCCTGGGCATCACCCGGCCGTACCTTGCTCGAACTGCTACGCGCCTGCCCGACAATCCCGACCACAGCGCCGCCGTACTGCGGCACCCATAGACCTCCACCGGAGAACCCTTGCTCAACCGGATAGGGCGAATCCGTGTCCAAACGCACCCAGCCATGCGCAAGAGCTGCGCCGATCTCACCTTCCGCCTCGTTGCCGTTTAGGCGGCTGCTGGCCGGGAACCCGAACGCCCACCACCGTAGGCCTTTCAAGTCCTTGGGCGCGGGCGCCCGCAACCGAGCCGGTTCCACTTCGGTGGGCAGATCCTCGTCGAAGTGCAACACCGCAACGTCGGCGATCTGGGGGTCGTCCCGGTCGTACTCGACTCGCGTCACCGGACGGCGGACTTTCCACAAAGAGGTCTTCGGAAACGACACCCAAATCGCGGTCCGCAACACCCCGCCCTCGGCCAGCACTACATGCGCGCAGGTCAACGCTCGGCGCTCATCCATCGCTACCGCAGTGCCCAGCGGTGCAAACCCGGCCGCGCCGTCACGCTCCAAGTCATGAACCGCCAAGGTCCACGAATCAGACTCCGGAGCGGCCGACCCGCTCACGATGAGGTAGCCGCACCACGGTCAGAGCCCGGTTGCCATTTCAAGGTGACTTCAAAATTCCCTTCGGTGGCCGCCTTGGCCACCATCCAGTTCATCGTGCCGCTCACCTTGATCCCGAACTTCACCTCTACCTCGCGCGGTCCATGCGCCTTCACCCGGTCGAGCACTTCGCGGGCGGCCTCGATTGCCGGGCCGATCGCCTCACGGACCTTACCCACCACCCGCTCGGTCGATGCCTGCTCGAATCCATCCGGCGGCTCCACCTCGAAGAACACGACCGTGCCGTCATCTACCGTGTACTGCACCACGTGCGACATCAAGGCCCCCTCAGCAAGAGACTCACATGATAGCCACGATCAGTGACGTCCACCTCACGGCTGTCCACGATGGCGGCACTTTGCGGATCGCGTCATCAAGTCAGCGTTCCCTCGCGACTTGCGCCCGGCACAGTCCAAATCTGGCATAGCGCTGGTAAGCGCGGAGGATGAGAAGAAGTCATGAGCCAAGGGGTCGAAGCGTGCATAAGGCTCGGCTCATACGCCCGCACGGGGACGGGCGCCGCCACACTGCTGTTCGATCAACAGCGCACTGGCCGGAAAGCCGGCCAGTCATACCGCAGCAGGCTCAAGAAAGCGTGAGGACCGGCCGAGAAGGAGCGACCCGGCTGGGGACATACGGTGATGGGGGGACACCTGGCGGACAACACGAGCCGCGCCTCCTGGCCCGCAGCCTGACGCATGGCGGCGTGGACCACCCGCCCGTTCTCAACACGGTCCGTAGTGACAGCAGTCTGCGCGACCGCGATCCGAACCCTCCCCGTCAAGCCGGCGGTCTAGCGTTCGATGTGGCCGAAGAAGAGGCTGGCCGGTGAGTCGAGCTCGGGTGAGGTGAAGAAGTCGCCGATGGCGCCGATGAATTCGGTCCGGCTGATGCGGCCGTCGTCGTCGGTGTCCAGTTCCAGGAAGACGTTGAGGGCTTCGAGGTCCGACACGCCCCACGCCTCCAGGAAGACCTTGTACTCCGGCTTGCTGATGGCGTCGTCCGCGTCGGTGTCCATCACGTCGAAGATGGCCTGCGGGACCGTCTCGGCGATGGTGGACCGGCTGCTGTCGGCCTGGTTGGCTGCGACGAACTGTTCCGCCGACAGCCGTTCGGCGCCGTTCGCGTGCTGCCGCAGCTCCGACCAGTATTTCTGGTAGGCGGCGCGCAGCGCATGCGCCCGGCGATCCTCCGCCTCGATGCCGTATCCGTCCAGGTAGCGACTGATCAGGCGTTCGTAGTCGCTCCAGTCGACGAATCCGTCGCCGTCGGTGTCGCTCGCCCCGAACAGGTGCCCCAGCTTCACGGCGATCGGATTCTCCGCGCCATCGGTCATGTGCCCCGGCCCCCCGCATGCAGTGATTTGTCAGAAACCTACCCCAGATTTCGACAAGCTGAACGGCCGGTGTGCTCGCCGTGGGCTGCTACTAAGGTCATGTGGTCATGGAGCGCACCGATCTCGTCGTCCCGGCCGGACGGGTGCCCGGCCTGGTGATCCCGCCGCTGGCCGTCACCACCGGCGCCGCCGAGCCGGATTGGGTCGATGCTCCGGTGGGCCGTTGGGGGTTCCGCCGCCGGCCCGCGCTCCGGCTGCCGATGGACCCGGCAGCCGCCCGGGACGTACGGCGGTGGCTGCGATACGCGCCGTGGACGCCGCTGCCGATCCTCGCCGTCCTGGCCGACTGGGCGGTGAGCGGCTTCGCCGACCTGCCCGGGGGTCCGTACCACCCGCTGCTGGTCAGCGTGGCCGCCGTCGCGGTCCTGTCGCTGATGCGGGGCCGCGGGCTGCCCGATCAGACGCCGGACCGCTCGCACACGGGCGATCTGCGCATCCCGCGCGTGCCCGTGACGGTCGCGGCGGAGTGGGTGGCGGCCAACCCCGGCGTGCACACCTCCGCGGCGCCGGCTCCCCGCCCGCGCAGCCGGCGGTTCTATGCGAGCTGGGCGGTGGGCCTGCTCGCGGCGGCGTTCACCCTGGGCGCGGTGCTGGCCGCCGACGGCCGCGAGAACCCGGCCCAGCTGTGGCAGCTCAGCGTCGCGCTGTTCGTCATCGGCCTGGTCATGGCCTACAAGACGCAGCCCCCGTCCACCGAACCGGCCTGAGACGGCGGAAACCGCTCGGCGGCTCAGATGGTTACCGGTGCGGTCGAAGAGATCAGTGATGCTGACCTGGGTCCGGACCGGGCGGGCGAGCGCGGTGTGCGTGCTCGTCTGCGCTGTCCTGCTGGCAGTGCAGCAGGTGTGGTATTTCGGCGGATGGGGCAGTCCGGAGACCCGTACGCTGGTCACCGACGCCACATATGTGCCGCTCGCGCTCGCGTTCACGGTGCTGGCCGTCCGGGTGGCGGTCTCGAAACGGCAGGAGCCGCGCACCCGGCGGGCCTGGCGGGTGATCGCCGTCGCGTTCGTCTGTCAGCTGGCCGCGCACGGCTCCTGGTTCGTGCAGTCCCATTTCCTGGAGACGACGGCCTACCCGTCGGCCGCCGACTACTGTTTCCTGCTGTTCTCCCCGTTCATGTTCGCCGGGCTGCTGATGCTGCCGGGCCAGCACCGGCGCCGCCGGGACCGGCAGAAACTGGCCCTGGACGCGCTGATCGTGGGCGCGGGCGGGTTCATCGCCATCTGGTATCTGCTGCTCGGCCCGATCCTCAACGCGTCCGGCCTGACCGCGTGGCAGCGGACCTTCACGGCGGCCCTGCCGATCGGTGACCTGCTGCTCGTGCTGGCCATGTCGACCGCCATGCTGCGGCGGCACCAGCCGGAGGTGCCGGCCCCGATCCGTCTGCTGGCCGCCTCGATCGCGCTGACCGTGAGCGCCGACGTGTCGTACAGCTGGCTCCAGCTCAACGGCGGGTTCACCGGCGGCTCCTGGCCGGACCTGCTGTGGCTGGACGGCTGCTTCCTGCTGGTGCTGGCGGCCGACCAGCAATATCGGCGCCCGCGGCACGCCACCTCGAGGCGGCGCGACCGTAACGCGGTCTTCCTTCTTCCGTACGCGGCCAGCATCGCGGCCTACGTCCTGCTCGCCGTCCAGTCGTCGCACCTGCCGATCAACCCGTACGGCGGGATGATCTTCGGCGCGGCCGTCCTGACACTGCTGGTGATGGCCCGGCAGTCGCACGCGCTGCGGGACAACCGCGAGATGGCGGTCACCGACGGGCTCACCGGCCTGGCCAACCGCATCCTGGTCACCGAACGCCTCGACCTGCTGGCCGGTCAGCCGATCCGGTCCGGCCGGCAGAGTGCGGTGCTGCTCATCGACCTGGACCGGTTCAAGCCCATCAACGACACCTTCGGTCACGAGGCGGGCGACGCCGTGCTGGTCGCCACGGCCGACGCCATGCGCCGGGTGATCCGCGACGGCGACCTGGCCGGACGGCTCGGCGGCGACGAGTTCGCCGTGCTGCTGCTGAACCTGCCGACCCGGCAGGCCGCGGGTTCGATCGCCGCCCGGCTCCTCGAGGAACTGCGCATGCCGGTCGTCTTCGGTGAGCACGTGCTCATGGTGGAGGCCAGCATCGGCGTGGCGGTCCGCGACGACCCCGACGCCTCCGGCGAGACCTTGTTGCAGCAGGCCGACACCGCCCTGTACGCGGCGAAGCGCGCCGGGCGCGGCCGGTTCGAGTTCTACTCCGACGTGATGGACACCAAGGCCCGCGAGGCCGAGCTGCGGCGCGCCGTCGCCGGGGACGAACTGGTCGTGTTCTTCCAGCCCGCGGTCACGCTGGCCACCGGCGCGGTGCGCGGCGTCGAGGCCCTGGTGCGCTGGAACCATCCCGTACGGGGCCTGCTCGGACCCGGTGAGTTCATCGAGCTGGCCGAGGAGACGGGGGCGGTCGTGCCGCTGGGGGCGTGGGTGCTGCGCGCGGCGTGCCGGGAAGCGGCCGGGTGGCGTACGGGAATCCCGGGTTCGGACGCCCTGCGGCTGGCCGTGAACCTGTCGCCCAAGCAGGTCGCGCAGGCCGACCTGGTCACGACCGTCGAGACCATCCTGGCCGAGACCGGTTTCCCGCCCGACCGGCTCACCCTGGAGATCACCGAGAGCGTGATCCTGCAGCCCGACCCGCTCACCATCGGCCGCCTGGAGGCCCTGCGCGACCTGGGCATCCAGCTGGCGGTGGACGATTTCGGCACCGGCTACTCGGCCCTGAGCTACCTGCGCCGCCTCCCGGTCACCGTGCTCAAGATCGACCGCTCGTTCGTCACCGGCATCGCCGACGACCCGGAGGCCCGCTCGGTGTGCGAGGCCGTGGTGCACCTGGGCGAGGCCTTCAAGATGACCGTGGTGGCCGAGGGCATCGAAACGGCCGAGCAGGCTACCGCCCTGATCGACATGGGCTGCGGCATCGGCCAGGGCTTCTTCTTCCACCGCCCCCTCCCCCCAGCCGACGCGACGGCCCTCATCCGCGACCAGTTCGCGTCCCGCCTGCCTTGAGCCGATCCGGGGCCCGCCCGCGACACCCATCGTCGTGGGGTGCATCCTTTGGGTCGTGATCGATGACGTCTCGGAGATCGAGCCCGGGGCCGGGGTGGGGCCGGCGCGGTTCGGGACGGCGCGGGCAGCGCTGCGGGAGCGGTTCGGGGCGTTCCAAGCCTTCCGCCGGGGTTACGCGTCGGACCTGACCGACCAGTACGAGGCCGGCCTGTTGATGCTCACGTGCTCCGACGATCAAGGTCTGTACCTGGTCGAGGTGGCCGACCCCGTGGACGGTGAGCTTCCACGGCGTACGGCTCGGCGGCGACGCGGCGGACGTGGCCGCGAACTTGCGGGGCGTCGGCGTCGAGCTCGTGGAGGACGACGAGGGCGGCTGGACTCTGGGCGACGGGACGATCGCGGTGGCCGTGGAGGAGGGCGAGGTGTACGGCGTCGCGGTCACGGCCCCTGAGCGCATCGGCGGCGAGCTTCTGCCGGTCGCGGGCGGGGCGACGGGTGAGCCGGTGATGTCGCACGTCGTCGAGCCCGGCCGCGGCATCGGGGTGGTGGCTCTGGGCGAGACCCGGGCGGCCGTACGGGCTCGTCTGCACGACGCCCTGACCTGGACGACCGGGCCGGACGCGGCCGAGGACACCTTTTTCGACGACGGGCTGGTCGTGCGGTACACGGCAGGCGACCGGGTCGAGCGGATCCACATCGTCCGGGCCGACCACGTCGGCTACGCGGGCGTCACCGTGCTGCCGGGCGAGTTCGACGCCGTACGGGAACGTCTGGTGGCGGCCGGGCACGAGGTCGCGGAGCGGGAACTGGCCGTGGAGCTCAAGGGTGCCGGCGTCCAGTTGTGGCTGGCCAACACGCAGACCACACACCGGTTGCCGGTCAGCGAGGTGGTGATCGGCTGAGGGACTACGCCAGTTCCAGGCCTTCGCCGGCCACGGAGTCGACGGCGCCGTTCCACCACCAGGCGTTGCCGTTGACGTAGAGGCACGGGGCCTGCGCGGTGATGTCGTCGCGGATCAGCGCGAGGTCGACGCCGGGCATGAGCAGCCGCACGGCCCGCCCGTCGGAGAGCGGCAGGTCCCACCCGAACCGCCCGTCGCGATCGGCGCCGGGGTCGCGGACCGGCTCACCGGTCAGCTCGGCCACGCGCCGCTTGACGGACACGTCGTCCAGCTCCCCCGCACGTCGCCGGACCGCTCCCAGGAAAGCGTCCACGTTGGCCCGCGCCAGCTCCTCCCGCGCACCCTCCACCGGCTCGGTCCCCGGATTGATCATGCCCGGACGGTACGGATCTCCTCGCGTCGGTCGTGGTCCGACGGTAAGCGGTCACTCTTCCGGGTCTCGCACGTCCGCTGCCGGCGGGCCGGCTGACGGTGTCGCCGGGTGGACTCGAACCACCGTCCTCCGCCTTATCAGGGCGGCACTCCGACCTGCTGAGCTACGACGACGTGGCGGAGAGCGAGGGATTCGAACCCCCGGCGAGGTCTCCCCCGCTACGGCTTAGCAAGCCGCCGCCTTCAACCGGACTCGGCCAGCTCTCCACGTTTCGCTGCGGGCGGAGGATTCGAACCTCCAACCTTCCGGTTCAGAGCCGGACGTGCTGCCGGATTGCACCAGCCCGCATCGGGTACTGCCGTGTCGCGAGCGGGACTCGAACCCGCACTGAGCTGCGTTTGAGACAGCTGCCTCTGCCGTTGGGCTACCGCGACGCGTCCTCGGAGAGACTCGAACTCCCGGCCCTCGGATCCGTAATCCGATGCTCTATCCGCTGAGCTACGAGGACAAAAAGGGGACAAAAAAGCCGCCGTCCCGTGGGGGCGGCGGCGTGAGCTGCGAGGACAGCTAGCTACGCCGCCGTAGGCGACTGATCGTGGTCTGGCGCACCATCTCGAGCTCCTGAAGTAGTGGTGTCCTCAACGATAGGGAGCCCGCCCCGGGGCGGGCAACGCATTAAAAAGCAACGCCTCGTTGACGAAGCGGGGGGCGGTCACCGAGGAGCCGGCGGCAGCGGGGGAAGCGCCGGGCGGTCGAGCCAGTCGGTGAACAGCTCGCTCAGCGGCTCGGCGGCGAACCGCTCGGCGTGCTGCCGGAACTTCTCGGTGGTGACCAGTGCGTGCCGGTTCTCCCCGGCCCACGACCGCAGCATGGAGAAGAACGCGCTGTCACCCAGCCGGGCCCGCAGCGCGTGCAGGGCGACCGCGCCGCGCTTGTAGACCAAAGGGTCGAACATGCGAGCCACCCCCGGGTTGGCGACGGCGATGTCGCGGGGCTGGGCCGACAGCCAGATGTGCCAGCGGGTGGCGTGGCTGTCGGCCGACGCGCCCCCGGAGGCGGCCGACCAGAGCCATTCCGCGTACGTGGCGAAGCCTTCGTTGAGCCAGATGTGCCGCCAGTCGGCCACGGTCAGGCTGTTGCCGAACCACTGGTGGGCCAGTTCGTGCGCGACCAGGCGTTCATGGGTGCGCCGCCCGTCGACGTGGTTGCGGCCGAAGACGGCCATGCCCTGGGCCTCGATCGGGTCGTCCAGGTCGTCGTCGGCCACCACCACGGTGTACTCGCGGAACGGGTACGGCCCGAACAGCCGCTCGAACGTCGACATGATCTCGCCGTGCCGGCCGAAGTCGTGCCGGAAAAGGGTGCGCAACCGCGGCGGGATCGCTGCCTTCTGGGCCACCCCGCCCGGCGCCAGCTCGATCAGCTCGTACCGGCCGATCTGCACGCTCATCAGGTAGGGCGCGGTCGGCTCGGTGCGCTCGTAGACCCACGTCGTGGTGCCCGCCCCGCGCCGCCGCGACACGAGGTCCCCGGTGACGACCACCGTGTACGGCGTGGCGGTGGTCAGCTGGACCAGGAACGTGGCTTTCTCGAGCCGGTCGTTGCACGGGAACCACGACGGCGACCCGTTGGGCTGGCTGGCCACGAGCACCCCGTCGGTCAGCTCGTCCCAGCCCAGGTCGCCCCACCGGCCGGACATCGGGACGGGCTTGCCGGCGTACCGGACCTCGATCTTGAAGACGGCGCCGTAGCCGATCGCGCGTTCCGGCTTGATGCGCAGCTTGCCCGCGCGGTGGGTGAAGCTGACCCGCCGCCCGTCGACGCGCACGTCCTCGACCCGCATCTGGCCCAGGTCGAGGCTGAACCGGCTCAGCGACTGGACGGCCTGGGCCGTGATCGTGGCCTTGCCGGCCAGCCGGTTGGACACGATCCGGCAGTCCAGGTCGAGGTCGTAGTGGAGCACGCGATACCCGCCGTTGCCGTGCCCGGGGAGGTACGAATCGGTCGAGTGATCGGCCCCCGGAGGGGTCATGCCCAGTTCGCGATCGGGTTGCCGAGCCACCGGCTGTCGGCGGGCACGGCGTCGCCACGGGTGACCAGCGATCCCGGTCCGACGGTGGTGCGCGCCCCGATGCTCGCACCGGGCAGCACGATGCCGTGCGGGCCGAGCGTGGCGCCCGCGCCCAAGGTGACCTCATCCATGCTCATGATCCGATCATGGAACAGGTGGGTCTGCACCACGCACCCCCGGTTGACGGTGGCGCCGGGGCCCAGCCGCACCAGGTCGTACTCGGGCAGCCAGAAGGTCTCCAGCCAGGCGCCGCGGCCGATCTTCGCCCCGAGCGTCCGCAGCCACAGGTTGAGCAGCGGGGTGCCGGTGGCGAAGCGGAACAGCCAGGGCGCGGCCAGCACCTCGACGAACGTGTCGGCGAGCTCGTTGCGCCAGACGAACGACGTCCACAGGGCGTGGTCGGTGACCTTGAACCGGCCCACGAGCAGCCACTTGGCCAGGCTGGCGGTGAGCGCGGCCACGATCATGGCGGCGAACACGACGGGACCGGCGGCGAGCGCGGCCGCCCCGGCGCCGAACTGCTGCCACAGCTGCGCCAGCGCGACCAGCACGAGCACGGCCAGGGCGCCGGCCAGCATGACCGGGACGATCCGGCACAGCTCGATCGCGGCACGGGCCAGCTTCAGCCGTACGGGCGGGTCATAGGTGCGGCTGGTGTCGGCCGACTCGACCGTGCGGCGCAGCGGCATCGGCGGGGCGCCCAGCCAGGACGACCCCTTCTTGGCCTTGTGCGGCGCCGACGACAGCACGCCGACCAGGCCGCGCTTGGGCACCGAGCGGCCGGGGGCGGCCATGCCCGAGTTGCCGAGGAACGCCTGCTTGCCGATGCGGGCCGGGGCGATGCGCATCCAGCCGTGGCTCAGCTCGTACGTGGCGACCATGGTGTCGTCGGCCAGGAACGCGCCGTCCTCGACAGTCGTCATCTTGGGCAGCGCGAGCACGGTCGACACCTCGGCGTTGCGGCCGATCCTCGCGCCGAGCAGCCGCAGCCAGACCGGCGTGAACAGGCTGGCGTACATCGGGAACAGCGCGGTGCGGGCCATCCCCATCAGGCGCTCGGTCGTCCAGACCTGCCAGGCCACCCTCCCCCGTACGGGGTGGAAGCCCTCGCGCAGACCGAGGCCGAGCAGCCGCACGCCCGCCAGGACCAGCAGCGCGTACGTGACGAAGTAGGCGACGGCGGCCGCCGGGACCATCAGCAGCGCACCGGTCAGCGTGGACCGGCTCAGCACCAGGGCCAGCGCGGGCAGGACGGCCGCCACGGGCAACAGGCCGAGCAGCTGCGCGGTCACGCTGTAACCGGCGACCCACAGGCGGGCGCGGCGCTCGGGACGCTGCGCGGGCCAGGCCGCCTTGTCCTTGCCCACGGTCGGGGCGGCGGGTGAGCCGGCCCAGCGCTTGCCGGCCGGGACGGCGCCGGTGACCGTGGAGCCGGCGTCGATGTGCGCGCCCTTGCCGACCCGGGCGCCGGGCATCAGCGTGCTGCGCGAACCGACCCGGCCGCCCGCACCCACGCGAACCTTGCCGACGCGCACGATGTCGCCGTCGATCCAGTAGCCGGACAGGTCGACCTCGGGCTCGACGGCGGCGCCGCGGCCCAGCTTGAGCAGGCCGGTGACGGGCGGGGCGGAGTGCAGGTCGACGTCGGGGCCGATCTGCGCGCCCAGCGCCTTGGCGTACGTGATCATCCAGCCCGCGCCGGCCACCCCGGTGGCGCCGGTCAGCTCGGCCAGCCGCTCGGCCGCCCACAGCCGCACGTGCACGCCACCGCCACGCGGATACTTGCCGGGGCGCACGCCGCGCAGCAGCAGGCGGGCGCCGGCCGCGGCCACAGCGATCCGGCCCGGCGGGCTGAACAGCAGCAGCCAGGCCGCACCGACCCACCACCACGAGACGCCGGGCGCCCACGCGGCCGGGATCAGGTTGCCCACGGCGGCCAGGATCGTCAGCCAGCGCAGCCCGACCAGGGCGAACATGGGCGCGACGAGCAGCGCCTGCAGCACACCCGCACGGCGGGGGGTGGGTTCGACCTCGCGGCGGACCCGCGCGGTGGTGTCGAGCGCGTCGAGCACCGCGGCCATCTGCGAGAGCTTGGGGTGCTGGTAGACGTCGGCCACCGAGATCTGCGGATGCGTCCGCCGGATCCAGGCCACCAGCTGGGCCGCGTTGAGGCTGCTGCCGCCGCTGGAGAAGAAGTCGGCACCGGGTTCGGCCGGGGGCACGCCGAGGATCTCCTCCCAGCCCTCGGCCAGCCACGACTCGGTCGCGCTGAGCTCGGCCGAGCCGGCGGCCGCGGTGGCCGGCGGCCAGGGCAGCGCAGCCCGGTCGACCTTGCCCGACGTACGGGTGGGCAGGTCGTCCACGACGGCCAGCAGCGGGACCAGCGCGGCGGGCAGCTGCTCGCGGATGCGCTCGGCGGCGGCGGCGGTGTCGAAGCCCGGCTCCCGCGGCACCAGATAGCCGACCAGCAGCTGGTTGCCGGCGGCGGTGCGCTTGACGGCGGCGGCCGCGCCGGCCACCCCGGGCAGGGCCTGCAGGGCGGCGTCGACCTCACCCAGCTCGATCCGGCGGCCGCCCAGCTTGACCTGCTCGTCGCCGCGGCCCAGGAACAGCAGGCCCTCGGGTTCGGCGCGCACGATGTCGCCGCTGCGATAGGCGCGCTCCCAGCCCAGGGCGGGCAGCGGCGCGAACTTCTCGGCGTCCTTGGCCGCGTCGAGGTAGCGGGCCAGGCCGACCCCGCCGATGACCAGCTCGCCGGTCTCTCCCATGGCCACCGGCATCCCCGACGCGTCGACGACGGTCAGCTCCCAGCCGGCCAGAGGCAGACCGATCCGTACGGGTCCCTCGCCCGTCATCCGGGCCGCGCAGGCGACGACGGTGGCCTCGGTCGGCCCGTACGTGTTCCAGACCTCGCGGCCTTCGACGGCCAGTCGCTCGGCCAGCTCGGGCGGGCACGCCTCGCCACCGAAGATCAGCAGGCGCACGTCGTCGAGCGCCTCGACCGGCCACAGCGCGGCCAGGGTGGGCACGGTGGAGACGACCGTGATGCGCTGCTCGGCCAGCCAGGGGCCGAGGTCGACGCCGCTGCGGACCAGCGAACGGGCCGCGGGCACCAGGCAGGCGCCGTGCCGCCAGGCCAGCCACATCTCCTCGCAGGAGGCGTCGAACGCGACCGACAGGCCGGCCAGCACGCGGTCGCCGGGGCCGATGGGCTCGTCCTCCGCCAGGAACAGCTGCGCTTCGGCGTCGACGAAGGCGGCTGCGGAGCCGTGCGAGACGGCCACGCCCTTGGGGGTGCCGGTGGAGCCGGAGGTGAAGATGATCCAGGCGTCGTCGGACGGGGCCGGACGGCCGGGGCGGCCTTGCGGCGTGCGGCGCACGGTGATCCGGAGGTCGTCGCCGATGATCGCGCTCACGTCGGCCTCGCCGAAGACCAGCTCGGCGCGCTCGTCGGGGTCGTCGGCGTCGACGGGCACGTAGGCGGCGCCCGCGGCCAGCGCGCCCAGGATGGCCAGGTAGAGCTCGGACGTGCCGGAGGAGACACGGATGCCGACCCGGTCACCGGCGCCGACGCCGTGCCCGTGCAGTTCGGCCCGCACCAGTTCGACGCGGTCGGCCAGCTCGCGGTAGGTCAGCGCGACCCCACCGGCGTCGAGCGCACGGGCGTTGGGGTGGGCCTGCACGGTCGCGTCGAACACGTCGGCGAGGGTGCGGCGGACCGGGGCGCAGGAGGAGTGGAATAGGGCCGGGGACTCCGGCTCGACGTCGATCGCGGGAAGATCAATCAGGCGCAGATCAGTCGTCGTTACGGTCACCGGGCGTGCACCATCCCTAGCGCTGGGGTCCAAGTCGGCCGTTCGCACGGCACGGAGCCGCCCGGGGCAGCATCCAACATTACGGGCAGGACACGGAAAATGACGTGGGCATGACGGAGACGTGGCCACTGACACACACGTACGGCGGCACGGGTTGACCGAATGGCGGATGATGAACGACATGACTGCGCGGCGGTTCGTCACTGTCCTGGCCACCCTGCTGGCCGCGCCCGTCCTCGGCGCCTGCGCCCCGGCCGCGCCCACGGCACCGGCCCCTTCCGCCAACGAGGCCCGGCGCGGAGCCCCCGCCGCGGCCACGGTGCGCACGGCTCGCGAGGTTCGCACCGTCGTGCGGCGTCCGGCCGTCCACAACCTGCCGTCGGCCTTTCCCCTGCCGCCCGGCAGCCAGGTGACCGACGTGACCGACCGGGAAAGCGGCGCCTCGTTCACGCTGACCGCCCCCGACCCCGAGGCCGTGCTGTCCTTCTACCGCCGGCACCTGCCGCTGGGCGCCTTCACGATCGTCGCCGATCGCCCCACCACCGCCGGCGCGACCAGCCTGACGTTCGCCGGCAGCGACGGCTGGGCGGGGGCCATCTACGCCACCGAACGCCGCGTCACGGTGGCCGTCAAACGCGCCTGAGCATGGACCTTCTCGACCCGCTGCGCCGGGCGGCCGCCATGGTCCCCGCCCACGCCGGCAGCGAGGCCGGGGTCACCGTGGCCGACGCGCTCGACTACCTCGACCATCGCGAGCTGGAGATCGCGCTCGGCCTGGTCATCGAGCTGGGCGAGACCTTCGACGCCGGGACGACGTTCTGGACATTGCTCGCCGCCTCCGCAGCCGAGATGAACCTGCCCCGCGCCGAGACCTGGTGCCGGTGGCGGGCCGCCGAGACCCGCCACGGCATCATCCGCGCCGAGCTGCAGCTGCTCAGCCCGGACCGCCCCGGGGCCCGGCGAGTCGCCGTCCCGGGCGCCGGCGTCCTGCGTCCCCTCTGGAACATCGGCCTGGTGATGCCGGAGGGCCATCCCGACCTGCGCATCGCCCGCATCTGGGTCGAACGGACACCGGAGCTGCCCGCGGGCGGCTCCGGGCCGATCCGCCTGGCGCCGCTCGGCCCGCAGGGCTGGCGTCACCTGAAGCCGGGTGACCGGATCACCATGCACGAGCAAGCCCCGCCGGCCGGCATCGCCACCATCACTCAGGCGTCGTTCCCGGCCTGACCCGCGAGGTCACCGAGCAGCTTCCATGTGCGGCGGCGGTTCTCCGGGCCGTCCAGGCCGGCCGTGGCCGCCTCGTCGGTCAGGCCGACCGTTTCGTCGGCATAGTTCACGGCGTCGGCGAGACCGGCCGCGACGCCGGGGGCGCGGGTCATCCGTCGACCGGGTGGGGGTGCAGGCCGAAGGCGCTGCGGTGGAAGACCAGGGGCAGCGAGTGGTCGGCGTGCTGCACGGCGTGCAGGCGGAGCAGGATGATCGTGTGGTCGCCCGCCTCGACCTCGCGGTAGATCGTCGTGTCGAACTGGGCCAGGCCGTCGGGCAGGGTGACCGCGCCGTCGGGACTGAGCAGGCATTCGACGTCGTCGAAGCGGGTGGCCACGGGGCCGGCCAGCTGGCGGGCCAGGCCGCCGTGCCGGTCGGCCAGGATCGTGACGCCCAGGTGGGCCGCGCGGCGCAGGTCGGGCCAGGTCTTCGACGTGTTCGCGATGCTGAACGAGACCAGCGGCGGGTCGAGGCTGACCGACGTGAACGAGCTGGCCGCCAGGCCGACGAACGCGCCGTCGACCTGGGCCGCCACCGCGACCACGCCGCTGGGGAAGATGCCGAACGCCTTGCGCAGGCGGATCGGGTCGAGGTCCTGGTTGGTGGCCAGCGGTACGGCGTGCTCGGTCATGACAGCCCCAGATTCTCGCGCAAGGTCTCCCCCTCGTACGCGGTCCGATAGATGCCCCGTTCCTGCAGTTCGGGCACCAGCCGGTCGACCACGTCCTCGATCGTGCCGGGCAGCAGCTGCGGCAGCAGGTTGAAGCCGTCCACCGCCCCGGCCTCCAGATAGCGGGCCCATTCGTCGGCGATCTGCCCGGGTGTGCCGACGAAGCCGTTGTGCCGCGGCGTGACCTCGACGACCAGGTCGCGGATGGACAGGTTGCGCTCCTCGGCGAGCCGCCGCCAGGCCGCGATCCGTTCGGCCTTGCCCGTACGGTGCTCGATCGAGATGGTGCCGCGCGAGGGGTCGAGCTCCCCGTCGGCGGGCTCGATGTCGGGCAGCGGCCCGTCCGGGTCGTAGCCGGTGAGGTCCTTGCCCCAGTACTGCTCGAGGAACGCGACAGCCCGCGGCCCGTTGGTCTGTTCGCGCTCGATCCACCGGTTGCGCTCGGCCGCATCCTCGGGCGTGTCCCCGAGCACGACGAACGCCCCGGGCAGGATGCGTACGGCGTCCGGTGAGCGCCCGTACGCGACCAGGCGTGCCCGCAGGTCTGCGGCGTACGCCAGGGCCTGGCCGAAGTCGGTGTTGGCCGAGAACACGACGTCGGCGTGCCGGGCGGCCAGGTCCCGGCCGCCGGGCGAGTCACCGGCCTGGAACAGCACGGGCCGTCCTTGCGGGCCGGGCGGCAGCGTCGGGTTCGCGTCCAGTTCGACCAGGTCGGTGTGGCTGCGGGCGGGCCGACCGGCCCACAGCTCCTTGGCCGCCGCGACGAACTGGGCGGCCCGCTCGTAGCGACGTTCGTGCGGCAGCCACCCGCCGTACCGGAAGTTCTCGCCGGTCCAGGCGTTGTCCGTGGTCACGATGTTCCAGCCGGCCCGCCCGCCGGAGACCAGGTCGAGGCTCGCGAGCCGCCGGGCCAGGTCGGCCGGGAAGTTGTACGTCGTGTTCTGGGTGGCGACCAGCCCGATCCGCTCGGTCTCGGCGGCCAGGGCCGCGAGCTGGGTGATGGCGTCGGGCCGTCCGGCGACGTCCAGGTCGTGCACGCGTCCGCGATTCTCCCGTACGCGCAGGCCTTCGCCCAGGAAGAACGCGTCGAACAACCCGCGTTCCAGCGTGCGGGCCGTTTGCACGAACGTGTCGATGTGGGTGTGCGCGGCGAAGTTGTCGGCGCTCCAGATCAGCTGGGGGCCCACGCCGGTGAAGAACAGGCCCAGGTGCAGCCGGCGGCTCATCGGGCCACCGCCGCGTACCGGTTGGCCGGGCGGGCCAGGCCGAGCGCCGCGCGCAGGGTCGGGCCGGCCGGCGGTGGGATGGGCACGGCGGCGACGACCCGGGGCAGGTCGGCGGCGAGGTCGGCCAAGTGCAGCCGGACCCCGTCGACGATGCCGGTCAGCCGGTCGAGCACTTCGCGCAGCTCGTTCTCGTCGGTCACCCGCAACCGGCCCGACGGCTCCCCCTCGTCCGGCCGCACCTCGACCTCGGCGAAGACCAGGGGTGCCCCGGCCGCGTGGGCGGCATGGGCCCGATCGGCCAGCTCACCCGGGTCGGTTGCGGCGATCAGCGCGACATCGAGGCTTTCGGTGACCCCGAGCGTGTCGGCGCCGAGCACGACCACCTGGCCCTGCGGCGGGCGCGGGGTGATCAGCGGCCCGACGACGGAGAACCGCTCGCCGGTGAAGTTGATGTGGTGCACGCGGTCGCTGTCGAGGAACCGGCTGGTGGTGACGTCGCGAATGACGGCGTCGTCCTCCCACGAGTCCCACAGCTGCCGGGCCACCTCGATCACGTCGGCCAGCTCGCGCCGCAGGCCTTCCGGCTCGTCGAGGGGGGTGCTGCCGATGGTGGCGTGCGCGGCCGCGCTGTTGGCGGCGCCGACGACCCAGCCGGCCCGGCCCAGCGACGCGTGGTCGAGCGAGGCCAGCTGCGTGGCCAGGTGGAACGGCTCGGTCACGGTGGCGTGCAGCGTCGGCGCGAGCCCGATCCGGCTGGTGCGGCGGGCCCCGTATGCGGCCCGGACCCCGGCCTCGATCCGCCCGCCGCTGACCGGCAGCGGCGTATCGTCGAACGTGGCCAGGACGAATCCGGCCGCCTCGGCCGCTCGGAGGTGGCCGACCACGGCCGCGACGTCCGTCCCCGCGCCCGGCGGGCCGCAGCCGTCCACCTCCAGCGCGAACAGTAGATCCTGGCGTCCCGACATAGAGCCCTCCCCAAGCTCGTCCTGCCCACAAATCCTATAGTCTTAATAGGTAAAGGGAACAGTCACGAGTGTGACGAAAATCGAGAATCGGGCCGGCTGCCGTCGATGGCCAGGTCGGCCAGAACCCGCCCGATCGCCGGCACGAACTTGAAGCCGTGCCCCGAGAAACCGGTGGCCACCACGACCGGGCCGCGCCGGTCGAGCACGAACGTCGAGGTCGGCGTGGTGGTGTAGGTGCAGCTGATCGGCACGCAGACGTCACTGTCGACACCGGGCAGCCACTTGCGCGCATAGTCCCGCAAGGCGGCCAACTGCGTGGGCTCGGGCCGGAAGTCGCGGTGGTCGGGGTCGACCTCGGGCCCCGTGCCGTGGAAGCCGGCCTTGATGCCCTCCCCCGGAGTGGCCAGGCCGTAGACGGTCACGCCGGCCGACAGGTGACCGAAGCTGGGCCAGCCCGCCTCCGGCTCGAGCGCCGCGAAGTGGGCCGGCTGTTCCTGGGTGACCCGCAGCGGCGGCAGCGGCACGAGCGCGCCGACCAGCTCGGCCGCCCACGCGTTGACCGCGGCCACGACCCGCCGGGCCCGGTAGCTGCCGCTGCCGGTGTGCACCAGCACCGCATCCTCCCCCACGACCTCGATCGCGGTGACCGGCGTGTCGTGCCGCACGACGGCGCCCCGGTCGCGCGCGGCCGCCTGCAGCGCGGCGACCGAGCGGTCGGCGTGCAGGCGCCCGCTGTCCGGGTGGAACAGCGCCCTGGTGTCGAACCGGATGCCGGGCCAGCGCTCGGCGGCCGCGGCCGGTTCGAGCCACTCGTACGCCACCCCGGCCGCCGTGAGCCCGTCGGCCAGCTGGTCGAGGTATGGGTGATCGCCGTGGTCGACCCCGCCGGTGACGGTCAGCAGGCCGGCGCCGCTCTCGTCCTCGAGCTCACGCCAGAGCCGCTGCGCCTCGCGGGCCAGTCCGATATGCACCGCGTCGGGGTAGGTCAGCCGGAAGATCCGTGACGCCCCGTGCGAGGCGCCGCGGGTGTGCCCCTCCTCGTACTGCTCCAGCAGCAGCACCGTCACCCCGCGCCGGGTCAGCTGCCAGGCCGCGGCCGAGCCCATCGCGCCCCCGCCGACCACCACGACGTCGACCTCGTCGATGCCCATCCGCCCGCCTCACGTCATCAATAACCTACCTTGCCTATAGGAATATCACGTTATGAGCGCTGAACGAACCCTTGCGACCGTCGCCGGGGCGGGGTGCACCCCCGCCGGCGCGGCCTGACTGGCCGTCGGCTGCATCACCGGCGTGGTCGCGCGGGCGGCACCGGCGGCGCGACTCCAGTAGACGCGCATCTCCCATGGGTTTTATAGACTTTACCGACCGGAGAACCTAAGGTCGGGCCATGAGCACCCCGCTGGCCGTTCTCGATCTCATACCGCGCAGCAGCGGTGACAGCGTCCCCGGCGCGCTGCGCAACCTCGTCGATCTCGCGCAGCAGACCGAACGCTTCGGCTACCACCGCTACTGGTTCGCCGAGCACCACCTCAACCCGGGCGTGCTGGGCGCCTCCCCCGCCGTCTCCATCGCGCTGGTCGCCGGGGCCACCAGCACCATCCGGCTCGGCTCGGCCGGCGTGCAGCTCGGCCACCGGCAGCCGCTGGCCACCGTCGAAGAGTTCGGGCTGCTCGACGCGGCCCACCCGGGCCGGCTCGACCTGGGGCTGGGCCGCTCGATCGGCCGCCCCAAGCCCGCGCCCGCCGGCGACGGGGCCACGGTCGCCACCGCCGTGCAGGCTTACAGTGCCCAGCGCGGCGGCGGCGACCACAGCACCGAGCAGCGCACCGACAACGGGCTGCTGCTGCCCAAGCGGTACGACTTCAACAAGCTGCTCAAAAGCTCGGGCGCCAAGGTGGCGGCACTGCTCGACCTGCTGCAGCAGCCCGGCGCCTACACCCCGGACTACGAGTCCCAGGTCGACGACATCCTTGCGTTCCTGGCCGGCACGTACGTGAGCCCGCAAGGGGTGGCGGTGCACGCCTTCCCCGGCGAGGGCGCACAGATCCAGGTGTGGATCCTCGGCGCCTCCGGCGGGTCCAGCGCGACAGTGGCCGGGGCCAAAGGCCTGCGGTTCGTGGCCGGCTATCACCACACGCCGAGCACGGTGCTCGACGCCGTCGAGGCGTACCGGGCCGCCTTCAAGCCCTCGGCCGAGCTCGACCAGCCGTACGTCTCGGTCTCGGCCGACGTCGTGGTGGGCGAGACCGACGAACACGCGGCCGAGCTGGCCTCGGGTTACGGCCTGTGGGTGCGCAGCATCCGCAACGGCCTGGGCGCGATCGCCTTCCCCACCCCGCAGGAAGCGGCCCGCCACGCATGGTCCGCCGAGGACCGCGAACTCGTGCAGGACCGGCTCGACACCCAGCTCGTCGGTTCCCCCACCACGGTCGCCGACAAACTCGAACAGCTCCGCGACGCCACCGGCGCGCAGGAACTGGCCATCACCACGATCACGCACGACCACGCCGACCGGGTGCGCTCCTATCAGCTGCTCGCCGGGGAATGGCAGCGCCGATGAGATTCCAGGTCCTCGACATCCTGCCCAACCTCAAGAACCCGGTCACCGGGCGCGAGATCCGGCCCGACGAACGCTTCTCGCAGGCGCTGACCTCGGCCCGGTACGCCGAACAGTTCGGCTACGACGCGGTCGCGCTGGGCGAACGGCACGCCGGGTCGTTCCTCTCCAGCGGCGTCGGCGTGCTGCTGGGCGCGATCGCCGCCACCACCAGCCGGATCCGCCTGCAGACGGGCGTCTCGGTGCTGTCGATCCTCGACCCGCTGCGGGTGGCCGAGGACTACGCCACCGTCGACCAGCTCTCCCGAGGCCGGCTCGAACTGATCATCGGCAAGGGCAACGAGCTGCGCCAGCTGCCCATGTTCACCATCTCCGACGGCGAGCAGTGGGAGGCCCTGGCCGAGAAGTACGAGCTGCTGCGCCGCCTGTGGCGCGAGGAGGACGTGACGTGGAAGGGCCGGTTCCGCGGCCCGCTCGACGGGGTGACCAGCCTGCCCCGCCCGTACGCCGGTCCGCCGCGCATCTGGCACGGCTCGGCCACGACCCGGACGTCGGCCGAGCTGGCCGCCAAGTGGGGTGACCCGCTGTTCTCGGCCAACGCGATCCAGCCCCGCGACAACTACACCGTGCTGATCGACCACTATCGGCAGCAGTACGCCGACCACGGCCACGACCCGCGCTTCGCCTACGTGGGGGCCGGAGCCGGTTTCCTCTACCTGGCCGACACCACGCAGGAGGCCCGCGAGGCGTTCGGACCCACGTACGAGAAGATCGTGGCCTACTTCAACCAGCCGGGGAATCACACACCCGGCAACGCGATGACGTTCGCCACGATCGACGACGCCATCGCGCGCGGGCCCGTGCTGGTCGGCTCGCCGCAGCAGATCGCCGAGAAGATCCTCTGGTTCCACGAGGGCTTCGGGCACGATCTGCAGTCGTTCAGCCTGCCCACGATGATCCCGCACGAGCAGCAACTGAACATGCTCGAACGACTGGCGGCCGAGGTGCTCCCGATCGTCCGCAAAGCCGCACCGACGACGTTGTGGAACGACCCCGACCCGTACGGGCGCAGGCCGGCCGCTTACAGGTAGGTCAACAGGGCGGTCGCGGCCGCGCCCAGCGGCCGGGACGAGCTGGGCTTCGCCGAGCTGCTGCGCCGCGCGCCGGGCATTTCGCGCAAGATGCTGTCGCAGACGTTGCGTTCGCTGGCGGCCGACGGCCTGGTCGACCGCCGGGTCGAGGCTTCGGTGCCACCGCGCGTCCATTCCCGGCTGACGGCGCTGGGCCGCTCGCTCGACGAGCCCCTGGCGGCGCTGCGCGAGTGGGCCGAGCGGCACATGCCTGACGGGGACCACTTCTCCCGCCGTACGGGAAACCGGTCTCAGCCCGGATGACCCTCGCGCAGCTCACGGACCAGTGACGACACCACCGCCTTGAGGCTCCCGTCGCTGGCCGCGGCCACCCGCAGCTGACGCTGATAGCTGGCCCCGCCCGCGATGATCTCCCGGATCCGTTCCAGCTCGGCCGCGCAGCCCAGCGACTCGGCGATCGGCGCCAGCGACGGCAGCAGTTGCTCGAGGTCCTTGGTCACCAGCAGCTCGTCGCCCGCGGCGTTCTGGATGATGATCGCCTCCATGCCGTAGCGGGCCGCCCGCCACTTGTTCTCGCGCACGAACCACGGCTGCATCGGCGGCACGCCCCGGCCCGCGTCGAGTTCGCGCGAGAAGTGCTCGACCAGGCACTGGGTCAGGGCGGCGATGGCGCCGATCTCCCACGCCGTCGGGATGCCGTCGAACGTACGGACCTCGATCGTGCCCCACTTGGGCGACGGCCGGATGTCCCAGCGCAGCTCGTTGAGTTCCTCGATGACGCCGGTGTGCAGCAGGTCGGCCGCCAGCGCCTCGTACTGCGACCACTCGGTGAACTGTGGCGGCAGCCCGGCCGTGGGCAGCTGCTGGAACATCAGGGCCCGGTTGGAGGCGTACCCGGTGTTCTCCCCCGCCCAGAACGGGCTGGACGCGCTCAGCGCCTGGAAGTGCGGCAGGTACGTGAGCAGCCCGTCGATGATCGGCAGCACCTTGCGGCGGTCCTCCACCGCGACGTGCACGTGCACTCCCCAGATCATCATCTGCCGGCCCCACCACCGGGTGCGGTCGATCAATGTGTCGTAGCGCGGCTTGCCCGGCGTCACCTGCTGGCGGAACCACTGGCTGAACGGGTGCGTCCCCGACGAGACCAGGTCGATGCCGCGCGGTTCCGCGTGTGCGCCGACCTGCTCGACGAGCCGCGTCAAGTCGTCGACGGCGTGACCCACCCGGTGGTGCGGCGCGCTGACGATCTCGATCGTGTTGGTCAGCAACTCGCCCGTCACATGCGGGAAGCCGTCGGGCGCTCCCATCCGTGACAGCAGCTCCGGGGCCCCCGGGGTCAGCTCACCACTGCGCCGGTCGACACATGCGATCTCCCACTCGATCCCTAGACGCGATCTCTCCGATGGGGCGAAGTCGATTCCCATCGCCTCACTCTATTGACTGATCCGCGTTAATCCTTCCGGCTGACGAACCCTTCGCCGTACGGGGTGACGGTCGTAACCGACGTGAGCGAGGACGACCACTCTGCGGTCGGCCACCGCTCCCGGCCGAACCCGCGTGGGACCCTTGACGGCATTCTCAGCGATGCCGGCCTCACGATCGATCAGCTCGAGCCTGATCCGCGACGCTGAGGTCCGAAACGGTGAGCGGTGGGGGCCCGTTTGTGGACAGGTTCCCTTACCGTTCTCGGCGTGGGGGATGAATCGATGGGCTTCGAGTACTTCGTGACGGCGTTCGTCGTGGGGGCGCCCGCGGTTTTCGGGCTGCTGGCGATAGTCGCCGGGGTGCGGCGGCGGCAGCGGGTTCGGCGGCTTCTGGAGGACGGGGAGCGGATCACCGCGGTCGTCGACGGGAATCAGCGGGAGTCTCATCGTCGCAGCGCCGACACGTTCCGGCCCGTGGTGCGGTTCCGGACCCGTGACGGTCGCGAGGTGCGGACGGCGCTCGACGGGCGGTCGAGCGACACCTCGCACCTGACCGAGGAGCCGATCGAGATCGCGTACGACCCGGCCGACCCCGAGCGCGCCGTCCCCGTCGGTGAGCGGGATCCTCTGGTGGGCGCGGTCGTGGTCGGTCTGGTCTTCCTCGCTTTCTCGGTCGGTGCCTACTTCTTCGTGACCACTGCGGGCTTTCTCGACTGACGCCCGGGCACGCTCAGGCCGGCCGCGCCCAGCACCTCGTCCGTCTCGACCTCGCCGGGGGTGAGCTTCGGTTCCCGTACGCGGGGAAGGGCCCAGGCGACGACGGCGGCGGCCACGGCAGCCAGGGCGGCGCCGGTCACGAAGACCGCCACGAACTGGGACTCCTGCGGCAGCGGGGCCGGGCCCGTGCGGGTCATCATCGTGATCACGAACGCGGTGCCCAGGGACATGCCGATCGAGCGGGCGATCGAGTTGACGCTGTTGGCGATGCCGGTCTCGGCCGGTTCCACGTGCGCCACGAGCAGGGCGGGCAGGGCCGCGTAGCCGAACGTGACGGCCGTGTTGACGATCAGGGCGCCCACGATGACCTGCCAGGTCGCCGCGTGCAGCATGGCCAGCAGGGTGAAGCCGAGGCCGGCCAGCACCGCCGCGATCACCAGCGTGGACTTGGCGCCGAAACGGGCGACCAGGCGGCCGCCGAGGGGCGCGGTGATGACGCCACCGGCCGTGCCGGGCAGCAGGTAGACGAGGCTGGCGGCGAGCACGGAGGCGCCGAAGCCGTAGCCGGCGATCGCGGGCGGGGTCTGCACGAACGCGGAGACCGCCAGGAAGACGGCGAACATCGAGAAGCCGAGGAACAGGCCCGCCGCGTTGGCCACCACGATCGGGCGGTGGCGGAGCATGCGCGGGCTGACCAGCGGGTGGGCGACGCGCCGTTCGTACCGGAAGAAGGCGGTCAGCACGACCACCGCGGCGGCCAGCGAACCCAGCACGCGGGGCGAGCCCCAGCCCCAGCCGTTGCCCTCCTCGAGCGGCAGGATGAGCAGCACCAGGCCCAGCCCGAGCAGGGCCGCGCCACCCCAGTCGAGGCGGCCGGTGGCGGCGCCGGGGCGGCGCGGGAGCTGCCACACACCGGCCAGGCCGATCACGGTCAGCACGGTGGCCAGCCAGAACAGGTCGTGGTAGTTGCCGCCGTCGCGCATCAGCAGGCCGGTGACCACCAGGCCGAACCCGGCCCCGACCGACAGCATGCCGCTGACCAGCGCCATCGCCCCGGTCAGACGCTGCGGCGGAAGTTCCTCGCGGAGCACGGAGATGGCCAGCGGGAACAGGCCGAAGCTGGCCGCCTGGGCCACCCGGGCCACCAGCAGCAGCGGCAGGCTCGATGTGGTGGCGGCGAGCACCGACCCGAGCAGCACGACGATCAGCACGCCCAGCATCACCGGGCGGCGGCCGTAGAGGTCGCCCAGCCGGCCCAGGCTCGGCGTGAGCACCGCGGCGGCGAGCAGGTTGGCGGTCACCACCCAGCTGGCGGCGCTGGTGGTGACGCCCAGGTCGGCCTGGATGGTGGCGACGACCGGCACCACGAGGGTCTGCAGTGCCGAGACGAGCAGCACCGCGTAGCAGGCGACGGGTAGCACGAGACGTGCTTTGAGGCTCATGACGCCGAACGCTAGACCCGTCGTCCAGCTTTCTCAACACCGTGTCGAGAATTCACGATGTGACGTCGATTGGTCTACAGTTGTCGCGTGCCAGTCACCAAGAGCGGCCCCGCCATCAAGAGCCGTCGCGCCCCCACGAAGGGCGACCAGCGTGAGCAGGCCCTGGTCGACGCGGCCCGGGTGGTCTTCCGGGACAAGTCGATCGGCCAGGTCACGATCGACGAGCTGGCCGGGGCGGCCGGCATCGCGCGTTCCGGGTTCTACTTCTACTTCGAGTCGAAGCAGGCGCTGCTGGCCGCGCTGGTCGATCAGAACCTGGCCGAGGCCGACCTCGAGATGGCGGAGTGGCTCGCCGCCGACGGGCTCGACCGCGCCGCACTGCGCCGGGGCCTGGCCGCCGGGCTGGCCCGCTGGAAGGCCGACGGCCGCTGGCTGCGCGAGGCCTTCATCACGCCCGACCCCGGGCCCGAGGTCAAACACGTGCGCGACCGGCTGGTCGACCAGGGGTGCACCCTGTTCAGCAAGCGCATCGAACGCGACGTGCAAGCAGGCCGTACGGTGTCCGGACCGCCCGCGCTGATCGCCAAGATGGCCGTGCACCTGCGCAGCATCACGTTCGCGGACGCGTACGCCAATCCGGGCGCCTACGACGAGGACGAGTTGCTCGACACCCTGACCGACGCCATCCTGCGCCTGGTCTACGGCGTGACTCCGGACGCGCCGAGCTCGTCCTGGCCGCCTGACGAAGCCTGATCCTCGGACAGGCCGGTGCAGGCGAGGGCCTGACCCGGCGGTGGGTGCGGATGGCTATCCAGTTCTGCCGCATTGCTGCCACCGGCCGGGCCGCTCCTTCCACCATGATGTTCGCGCAGCTCAGCGGCAAGATCGCGGGGCGAAGAACAGGCTTGTAGTTCGGAGATCCGTGCCCGCCACGACCCGCAGGTCCTATTTTTTCTCCAGGGCCAGCGCGACGAGATCGGCGGCCGCGGTGGTCGTGGGGCGATCGCTGACCTGCCCGTCGCCGAGCTCGACGACCCGCCACACGCCGTCGGCCCGGCGGGCCAGGTCGACGGTGACGAACGGCAACGCGAGCCCGGCCACGGCCTCCGCCAGCCCGGCGGGCAGTTCCAGCGGCGGAACGTCGTCCGGCGTGTCCGGGTGGGCGCTCACCAGCCGGCACGTCCCGCCGGCCCACCACGTACGGGCCTCGGCCTGCTCGAAACGCTCGAAGCGCCGCAGCACGAACCCGCCCGTGAACTCGTCGTCGCGCAGTTCGCGCATCCGCCGCGCGACCTCCCAGGCGCGCGCCGCGTCGGCCAGGTCGGGGATGTAAGCGGCCTCGTCCCAGTGGTGCTTCATCGACTTCGTGTAGTCGCGCAGCACCGCCGGCCCCTCCCCCAGCGCCGTGCGGGCCGCCTCGAACGCGTCCCGGTCGTCGCCGGTCGTCCAGCGGCTCTCCGGTGTGAAGGCGGCCAGCGCGTCGTACCAGCCCGGCAGCTCGTGGGCCCGCCGGTACTCCGCGGCGCCGGTCCGCAGCGTGAGCCCCCTGGTGGCCAGGGCCGCGGCGAACCCGGCATACGCGGAGGACCCGAGCATCCACCCGCGATAGACGACCGTTCCCCTGTACGCCGGGACGCGCGCGACGGCCCGCTCCGGCTCACCCGCCGCGAGCGCGTCGTGATCGACCAGCCCCACGAGCTCAGCGGCGGCCGCCTCCGCGGCGAAGTGTTCGTCGGGCCGGCGGGGGCGCAGAACGTCGTGCGGGACGAGCAGCATCCGAGGATGGTAGTCAGCCCGCGAACGCCTTGCGGCGGCACTCCTGGATCTTGGGCGAGGCGGCGTCGCCGTTCGGGCCGACCTCGGTGAGACCGAACTCGCCGGTTTCGGGGTCGGGTGCGGTCAGCTTGTAACCCGCGTCCTGCGCGCACTTGTACCACTCACGCTGGTTGTCCTTGAACGTCGTGAGGTCGGTGCGCCGCTGGTGATCCTCGTACGTCTCCGGTTGCTGAGGCTCGCAGGCCCGGTAGACCGCCTTCTCGCGCGCGTCCTCGGTGTAGACATCGCCCTTGACGATGAGCACCTCGGCGTGGCCCTTGAACTTCGCGCCACCCTTACGCACGAGGCAGTCCTCCCACGGTTTGGCCATGGCCCGGCGGTCGTCGTCGCTCGCGTCGAACGGGAACACGGGGCGCTGCGCGGCGACTGCGGACGGTGCGACCGGCGCCGCCGACTGCAGGGTGGCGACGCCGGGCGCTTGTCCGGTGCCCTCGCCGGAACATCCGGCGGCGAGCAGGGTGACGGCGGCAAGACAGCTGAGCAGGGTTCTGTGCGACATGGCGCGCACCTTCACACACCGATGTCAGGAACCCTTTAGCGTGCCGGGTTCATCAGTGCCAGGCGTTGTCGAACGCCTCGAGCAGGACGGTGCACGGGCTGGGGTAGTCACCGCGGTTGTTGACCAGCAGCGACGCGTCGACGTGGATGTGGAACGACATGGCGCAGCTGCGCATCCCCCGGTCGCCGGACTGCGCCCAGACGCCGTTGTGGCCGTGGTAGGTGCCGTAGGCGCCGTTGTAGGAGTACAGGCCGACGTTCTCGTCGACCATCAGCTTGCGCGCGGCGGCCGAGATCACCTTGTCGGTGTAGCGGATGTGCGACAGGAACGAGGTGATCCCGTTGGCCGACATGTTGTAGCCGTAGCCGCCGCAGCCGGTGGTGTAGTCGACCGGGCCCCAACCGGCCTTGCCACCGGTCGGGAACGCGTACAGCTTGGTCGGGTCGGCGTCGGCGTTGGCGCAGCCCACCTGAGCTTTGGCCAGGGCCAGGACCGGCTTGAGGTAACCGAGGAAGACGATCCCGGTCAGGTAGTCGATCTGCGCCGCGGTCACGTCGGCCGGCGGCGCGTCGTACTGCGGGCTCAGGTCCACCCCGTACGCGATCTTCGGCACCATGATCCGGAAGATGCTGAAGTTCATGTTCGCGTACTTGAAGCCCTTGGCCCCGGAGTCCTGGCCGATCGCGATGCGGATGTTGTCCCACGAGCCGGTCGACTTGCCGCCGGTGGTGCCGGTGGCGGTCTGGTAGTTCTGCAGCAGGCCGCTGGTGTGCGTCATCAGCTGGCGGAAGGTGATCTTGTCGACGCCGGCGCCGCGCTTCCAGGCCGACGGCAGCCACGGGCCGATCCCGCTGTCCACCGAGATCTTCTTCTGCTCCAGCAGGCGCAGCACGGCCGCGGTGGTGACCGGCTTGCTGACGCTGGCGATGGTCATCGCTTTCGTGGCCGACTGGGCGGTGACCGGGTTGTCCGGTGCGACCCGCGCGGAGCCGACCCCGGCCTGCCGGTCCAGCTGGCCGTTCTGGCCGATCGAGTAGGCGTAACCGACGGTCTTGCCGGCCAGCGCGGCCCGCAGGTTGCGCTCGAACCAGGCCATGTCGAACGTCGTGCCCGGCTTGCCGGCCTTGCCCGACCGCGGCCGGTCGGCCTCCTCGGCGGTGAGGCCGGAGCTGCCCGGATCGGCGGCCCGGGTGGCCCGCGCCAAGCCGGCCAGGGCGCCGTCGGCTTCCAGTGCGCGCAGGGAGACGTGCCGCCCGACCTGATCGAGCAGCCGTTGCAGCTCCGGCGACAGTCCGGCCGCGAAGGCGGGCGCGGACGGCCCGGCCTGGGCGGCGGGGCTCACCGCGGCGAGGCAGCCGGTGCTGAGCAGCACTGCGGTGACGGCGGCGTGAGTGATGCGCATGTGGCTCTCTTCCTCAACTGAGGCCGCGACGGTGCGGCCACGAAGAATCAACCACGCAAAACCCCAGCTGGTACCCGTTTTGCCGGGAATCAACCGACCGGTCGAAATGGACCGCGGCGCCCCGAATCGTCATACCGACACGGCAGCGGGCGTCCGCGTCAGAAGGTGGCGATCGGGTTCACCGGGCTGCCCGACGTGGCCGCCAGCCGCAGCGGCGCGACCGCGAGCTGGAAGTCCCACTGGTCCAGCTCGGCCGCCGTGGCCGCGCAGGCCTCCAGGTCGCAGTTGTCGAGCATCCACAGACCCATCGCGACGAGGCTCACCGCGTGCACCGGCATCAGCACGGCCTCATAGCCCGACGGCTGCACGTCCTGCGGGGTGTCGGCGCCGATCAGCGCGACGCCCCGGTCGTGCAGCCACGGCAGGCAGGACGCGTGCCAGCCGGCCTGGTCGAAACCGTCGCGCCCCCGGCCCCGCCCCGTCCGCATCAGCACCGCGTCACCCGAGCCCACACGGACGCCCTGGCGGCGCTCGGCCTCCTCGAGGTCGGCCGGGAACACGCCCTGGCCCGGCTCGAGCCACTCCACCCCGCGAACTGCGGCGACGTCCAGCAACACCCCCCGCGTGGTGATTCCCCGGGCCGCCGCGGTCACGGTCGCCCAAGCCGAACCCGACTCGGCGCCCACCATCGTGTGCGGCCGCCCGTTGTACAAGCGGCCGTCCCAGGAGAGGTGGCAGGGCGCGTCCAGGTGGGTGACGGTGTTGCCGTGGTACGCGAGGCCGAGGTGCTCGTTCGTGAAACCCCAGCGCTTGTCGGCGTGGAACCGGGCGGGCATGTGCTCGGCGCCCGGCATGCTCACCGCGTACGGGACCGTGGTCGTTGATCTCTCCAGCTCACCCGGGTGCGGTGATCTCCCAGGCGCACGACACGCTGCGGCCGTGACGCACCGCGCGCGACGCCGCCAGCCGGGCCTCGTCGGTGATGAGGTTGAGTGTGCCCAACTCGTCGTCGTCGCCCCACCGGCCCCAGTTCGACAGCGTGTCGAAGTAGCCGAGCACGTCGTCCTGCGTGGGCATCGTCATGCCCGGCAGGGTAGTCGCGCTAGAGGGGCAAAGTGACCGTGAACGTCGTGCCCGCGCCCACGTCGCTCGTGACGGTGAGGTCGCCGCCGTGGGCCGTGGCGATCTGGCGGGCGATCGGCAGGCCCAGGCCGCTGCCGCCGGTGCTGCGCGAGCGCGACTCGTCGGCCCGCCAGAACCGGTCGAAGACGCGGGGCAGGTCGGCGGGGGCGATCCCCTCGCCGGTGTCGGCGACCGTGATCGTCAGCCGTCCCGCCGCGACCTGGGTACGGACGGTGACCGTGCCACCGGCCGGGGTGTGCCGGATCGCGTTGGACAGCAGATTGCCGACCAGCTGCCGCAGCCGCACCGGGTCCACCGCCACCTCGGGATCGCCGTCGTGCCCGGTGACCAGCCGCACCCCGGCGGTGACGGCGTCGGGCAGGTGCGCGTCGGCCACCTGATCCACGGTGTCGTTGACGTAGGTGGTTTCGGGGTGCATGCGCAGTGTGCCCGCGTCGGCGGCGGCGAGATCGCGCAGGTCGTCCACGATGTGCTGCAGCTGGGTGGTCTGGTCCTGCAGCAGCGTGAGCACCGGCCCGTCCACGGTGGCCAGACCGTCGCGCACCGCCTCCAGCCAGGTCCGGATGGTGGTCAGCGGGTTGCGCAGCTCGTGGGCGACGTCGCTGACCATGGCTTGGCGCTGCTGTTCGGACTGCTCGCGCCGCTCGGCCAGCTCGTTGAGCGCGGCCGCCAGCGAACCGATCTCGTCGCGGCCGGTGACCGGGACACGCTGGTAGTCACCGGGCCGCCGGGCCGCCTCGGTCAGGGCCCGCAGGGGCCGCACCAGCCGCCGCCCGACGAGCACGGTGACCAGCACGGCCAGGAGCAGCACGACGGCGGTGACCGTGCCCGTCCGCACGAGGTTCTCGCGCGACAGCGGGAACACCGGCGCGGCGGCCGGGTCGGCGGGGTCGGTCACGAACAGCAGCGCGGGCGGGGCCACGTACGGCTCGAGCTGGCTGCGCCGGGCCTTGTCGAGGCAGCCGGTGGCGCGCGCGGTCCGGTCCCGGTCGACCCGCCCGAGGTCCGGGTCGACGACGACGATCGTCAGGTCCGGCGCGATCCCCACCTGCTCGGCGTCCCTCTCCCCGGCGCAGGCCGCGACGAGCCGGCGCAGCGCGGCCAGCGGACGCTCCTCCGACTTGGCCACCGGTGGCGTCAGCGGACACGTGGCGGTCTGCTTGCCCAGCTCGGTCACGACGACCTTGGGGCGGCCGTGGGCGCCGATGACGACCTCTCCCGTGCTGCCGAAGCCGTCCAGGCACGAACGCGCGGCGGCCAGCTGGTCCCGCATCGTCCGCTGCTCGGCCGCGGTCAGCCGGTACGGCCCGACGATCCGCGAGTCGATACGTCCGGCGCGCCCGGTCAGGCCCAGGTCGACCGCGAGCGGGTCGACGGTCGCGGAGGGGCGGGCGGTCGCCGGCGCCGGTCCGGTCGCCGAGTCGGCGATGGTCCGCCGGTCCTCGGTCAGCAGGGTGATCCGCCGGTTCAGCTTCGCGGCGCGCGCGGCCACGACGGGCTGCACGGCCGACCAGTCGCGGTGGGTGGCGGCGAAAGCCAGCAGCTCGTCGTAGACGCTCTTGTCCTCGCTGAGCGACCGGCCCAGCTGCTGCCTGATCGTCTGCGAGGTGGACTGCGAGGCCAGCCAGGCCGTGGCCAGCACGGCCACCACGGCGATGGCGAGCGACGCGGCGAGCAGCCGGAAAATCAGGCTCCGGTACGGCGGTACGCGCGGGGCGTCCATCACACCGGCCCGGTGGTGAGCTTGTAACCGACGCCGTACACGGTGACCAGCCGGGACGGGCGGCGCGGATTCGGCTCGATCTTGCGGCGGAGGTTGAGGACATGCACGTCGATGCTGCGCTCCACGGAGTCGCGCTCCACCCCGTTGGTGTATTTGAGCAGCTGGGCGCGGGTGAAGACCCGGTCCGGCTCGGCGGCCATCGCGGCCAGCAGCGCGAACTCGCCGGGCGTGCACTCGACCGGCACGCCGTCGAGCCGCACCTCGTGCCGGGTGGCGTCCACGACCAGACCACCGACGGTCAGCGGGGCGGCGGCGTCACCCCGCCCATGGCTGCGGCGCAGCAGCGCCCGGATCCGCGCCACCAATTCCCGCGGCGAATACGGCTTGGTCAGATAATCATCGGCGCCGCCGTCGAAACCGGTCAGCAAATCGTCTTCACCGGACCGGGCGGTCAGCATCAGGATCGGAATGGCGGATTCCGTACGCAGAATCCGGCTCACGCTGATCCCGTCCAGCCCGGGCAGCATCACATCCAGCACCAGCAGGTCCGGTGGACGCAGTCTGACCTGCTGAAGCGCGGCCCGGCCGTCATGCACGACAACCGTTTCGTGGCCGTCCGCGACCAGATAGCGCCGCATCCCCTCGGCCTGGGCGGGATCGTCCTCGGCGATCAGCAAATACGCGCACACGGCGACGACTATAGGGGCCGCCGACCATTCCGGCGGGCGCGCTAACAGGTTCCTAAACATGTTCGGCCACAATCCGCCGCATGCGGAAACTCTGGGCCGTTCCCCTGGTCGTGGCCGCCCTGGCAGCCGGGGCGTGGTTCGCGCGCGACGTCATCCCGCCGGCGTCGACGCCCGCGCCCTCCGCCGCCCCCGCGAAGGCAGCGACCGCGACCCTGGCCCGGCAGGACCTGACGTCGAGCGTCTCGCTGACCGGGCAGCTCGGCCACGGCACGGCCCGGCCCGTCAAAGGGGGCAAGGCGGGCGTCGTCACGTGGCTGCCCACGCCGGGCACGGTGGTGTCGCGCGGCAAACCGCTGTACCGGATCAACGACCAGCCGGTGCCGCTCTTCTACGGCGCGATGCCCCTGTTCCGGCCGCTGGCGCAGCCCAACTTGGTCGGCCGCGACGTCCGCGTGGTCCGCGAGAACCTGAAGGCGCTCGGCTACGCCGTCGGCCGCCGCTTCTCCCAGGGCGACCGGGTCCGGCAGCCCGCGGCACAACCCTCGGCGCCCCCGGTGCAGGTCGAGGTCCGGGCCGGCGAGGACGTGTTCACCCCGGCCCTGGTGGCCGCGGTCAAGCGCTGGCAGGACGACGTGGGGCTCCCGGTCACCGGCACGATCGGCCCCGGTGACGTCGCCGTGCTGACCGGCGCCGTCCGGGTCGAGTCGCTGGCCGCGCTGACCGGCGACGCCGCCGAGGCCCCGCTGATGGCGGTCACCGCGGTCGCGAAAGTCGTCACCGTCCAAGCCGAACCGTCCGAGGCCGGCACCATCCGCCGCGGCGACCAGGTCACCGTGCGGCTGCCCGACGACCGCACCGTGCCCGGCCGGGTCGGCGGCGTGGCCACCACCGTGCGGGCCGGGGAAGACGGCTCCCCGCCCACGGTGACCGTGTCGATCCGCCTCGACAAGCCGGCCGCGGTGGCCCGGCTCGACGCGGCCGCCGTCCAGGTCGAGTTCCCCGCCGAGACCCGCCCCGGCGTCCTGGTGGCCCCGGTCGGCGCCCTGCTCGCCCTGGCCGAGGGCGGATACGCCGTCCAGCTCGAAGGCGGCGGCCTGGTCGCGGTCGAAACCGGCATGTTCGCCGGCGGCCTGGTCGAGATCAGCGGCGCCGGCCTCACCCCCGGCACCCGCGTGGTGACGACCTCATGACCCCCGTGCTTGCCGTCCGATCCGTCAGCATGGTCTACCCCGGCGGCGTCACCGCCCTCGACCGGGTCACCCTCACCATCGACCCCGGCGACCTGCTGGCCATCGCCGGCCCGTCCGGATCCGGCAAATCCACGCTCCTGCACATCATGGGCACCCTGGACCGCCCGACCTCGGGTTCGGTGCTGCTGGACGGTCAGGACATCGCCGACCTCTCCGACCGCAAGCTGTCCCACCTGCGCGCCCGGCGGCTCGGTTTCGTCTTCCAGCAGTTCCACCTCACCCCCGGCCTGACCGCGGCCGAGAACGTCACCACCGGCCTGCTCTACGCGGGCGTGCCCCGCCGCCGGCGCCGCCCGCTCGCGGTCGAAGCCCTCGCCCGGGTCGGCCTGGCCCACCGCGTCGACCACCGCCCGCACCAGCTCTCCGGCGGCGAACGCCAACGCGTGGCCATCGCCCGCGCCCTGGTCAACAACCCGGCCCTGGTGCTGGCCGACGAGCCCACCGGAGCCCTGGACACCCGCAACGGCCAGGCCGTCCTGGAACTGCTGCACCGCCTGCACGCCGAGGGCACAACCATCGCTGTCATCACCCACGACCGCGACATCGCCGCCGCCCTCCCCCGCCGAGCGGACATTCTCGACGGCCGCCTGGTGAGCCCTCTCACCGCGCCCTCCGCCCGCAGCCGCCCGGCGGCCGCCCGGTGAGCCCGCTCGATCTGCTCGGGCTCGGACTGCTGGGCATCCGCACCCGCCGCATGCGCGCCGCCCTGTCCGCGCTCGGGATCGCGATCGGCATCGCCACCATGGTTGTGGTCACCGGCATCCCCGCCTCCAGCCAGGCCGCACTGGACACGCAGTTGGCCGCGCTCGGCGTCGACCTGCTCGAGGTCGTACCCGCCCAGCGCGGGGGCGCGGCGGCCGGCCTGCCCGCCGAGTCGGTCGCCATGGTGGAACGGATCGGGCCGGTCACCGCGGCCGGCGCGACCGCGAGCACCGGAGCGATCGTGCGCCGTTCCGACCGCACCGACCCCCGCGACGGCTCCGGGCTGACCGTACGGGCCGCCCAGCCGGACCTGCTCACCGTGCTCGACGCCCACGTCCGCAGCGGGCACTGGCTCACCCCGGCCGAACAGCGCTTCCCGGCCGTGGTGCTGGGCGCGGTGGCCGCCACCCGCCTCGGCTTCGACGCGATCCCGGCCACCGGGCCCGCCCCACAAGTGATCATCGGCAAGCGCTGGTTCACCGTGACCGGCGTGCTCGCCCCGATCCCGCTGGCCCCCGACGTCGACCGTTCGGTGCTGGTCGGCTGGCCCACGGCGCACCGGACCCTCGGCTTCGACAACCGTCCGACCACGATCTACGTGCGGGTCGAGGAGTCCGCCGTCGAACCGGTGCGCGCGGTCCTGCCGGCCACGGTCGACCCCGCCGCGCCCGACAACGTGCGGGTCACTCGCCCGTCCGACGCGCTGGCCGCCAAACGGGCCACCGAGGCGACGTTCTCGGTGCTGCTGCTCGGCCTGGGCGCGGTGGCGCTGCTCGTCGGCGGGGTCGGCGTGGCCAACACGATGGTCGTCTCGGTCCTCGAACGCCGCGCCGAAATCGGCCTGCGCCGCGCCCTGGGCAGCACCCGCGGTCAGGTCCGGGCGCAGTTCCTGACCGAGGCAGCCGTGCTCTCCGTCCTCGGCGGGGCGGCCGGAACCGCGCTCGGGGTGCTGCTGACCGCCGCCTACGCCACCCACCAGACCTGGCCGGTCGTCGTGCCGCTGCCCGCCACGCTGGCCGGGCTGGGCGGTTCCGCACTGGTAGGCATCGTGGCCGGCGTCTATCCGGCCGTGCACGCCTCCCGCCTGACCCCGACCGAGGCCCTCAACTCCTGACCACCCGCTCACCCGCACCCGGCAGCGACCGGCCATGTCCGAACACTCACCCCCCCGACCACCCGGCCGGCGCCCTCAGCACTTGACCTCGGGTGGGGATCTCGCATAAAAGCGAGCGATGGCTGACGAGGCACTGCTGCGCGCGACCCTGCCCGGCGAGTGGCGGGTGCTGGCGACCACCTTCCCGATGTGGCTCTCGGGACGGCGGCTGCAGCCCCGTTTCTCGTACGAGGAGAGGGAAGGGTCCTCGCTCGTGCTGCGCGACGTCGTCAGCTATCGCACCAGGTCGGGCGCGACCCGGCGGATCGTCGGCGTCGACCGCTACGACACGGGCACCGGGCTCTTCACCTGGCGGGGCCGGGGCGTGCTGGGCGTGCTGACCAGCCGGTGGCGGGTGACCCACGTCAGCGACGACCGCGACCTGGTCGTGCTCGCCTTCGCCCCGTCGCTGGTCACGCCGGCCGGAGTGGATGTGATCGGACGAGGTGATGTGCACGGCGCCGATGCCAGGGCGCGGCTGGGCCAGGAGCCTGGTCCTGACCTGACCTGGCTCGAAGACTGAGGCCGGTCCAGGATGTACGCATGACCTTGCCGCCGGCCGCGCCCGGAATCCCCGTGCTGGGAAACGCTCTTCGCATGATGGGTGACGTCCAGCAGTTCTTCGTGGACACCTATCGCGAGATGGGCCCGGCCTTCCGCGTGCGCGCGCTCAATCAGGCGTTCGTGATCCTGGCCGGCGAGCGGGCCAACCGGTTCCTGCTCGAGCGCGGCGACGAGGTCTTCTCCAGTGAGGAGAGCTTCGGCGGGCTCAACCGTGAGTTCGGCATGCGGGTGCATGTGCTGCGCGGCCGCCCGCATCGGCATCTGCGCAAGGTGCTGGCGACCGGCTTGTCCCGCGATCTGCTGGCCGCCCGGTGGGACGAGGTCGTCGCCGAGAGCGAGCGCCTGCTCGACGACTGGCGGGGGCAGTCCGCGCTGCCGGTGGTCGACCGGTTCCAGCGGCTGGCCGCGGCGCAGTTGTCGATCGCGCTGACCGGTTCGAGTTCCGCGGCCCGGTTCGAGACGCTGCGCTCGGCGTTCGAGCTGGTTCTCGACGTCACGATCGCCGGCAAATGGCCCGCCGCGACGCTGAGGTGGCCGCCCTATCGCCGCGCCCGGGCCGAGATTCTCGCCTTCGCGCGGGCCGCCTTGCAGGAGCGACAAGCCTCCCCTCGTCCGGACGGGGTCCGCGATCTGCTCGACCGTGCGCTCGACGCCGCCGACGAGAACGGCCGGCCCTACCCGATGGACGTGCGCGCGGGCATAGCGTTGCAGGGCTACTTCGCGGGCATCAACACGCTGGCTTACCTCTACAGTTTCATGCTGCACGCGTTGCTGCAGCATCCCGAGGTGCTCGCGCGCGTGACCGCGGAAGCCGACGCCGAGCAGCTCACGTTCTCGCGGCTGCGTTCGATGCCGGCCCTGCAGGGTCTGGCCCTCGAGACGTTGCGCGTCTACCCGCCGGCGCCGGGCTCCGCCCGCACGGTGATCAAGGGTTTCGAGTTCGCGGGCTACCGCATCGACGCGGGGCGGCGGGTGCTGGTCGCCACCTGTGTGCCGCACCAGTTGCCCGAGCATTTTCCCGATCCGCAGCGCTTCGACATCGACCGGGATTTCGGTTCTGCGCGCAAGGCGTCGGTTTATGCGCCGTTCTCGGTCGGGAGCCATACGTGTCTGGGCGCGGGCATGACCGAGGTGTTGTCGGTGGCCACGATGGGATTGCTGCTGCGCCGGTTGACCATCAGCCCGTCCCGGGCGGGGCGGCCGATGCGGATCACTGCTACGCCCGGCCCCAACCCGGGCCGGCGGTTCACTGTTGCCGTGGAGGGGCGGCGGATGGCGGTTTAGCCTGCCTGCGGCTCAGGGACGGTGGCCGCGCTGATAGGTGTGGGTCCGCTCGACGGGTTGGAAGCCGTACGCCCGGTTGACGCGCAGCATGGCCGTGTTGTCCTCGCCCGTCCACGTGTGCAGGAACCGGCGGGAGCCGGCATGGACGGCCAGCAGCTCGAGGTTGGCCGACTTGAGTCCCGCGGACAGCCGTCGCCCGCGGTGCTTGCGGGCGACGAAGGTGTCCTCCTGCAAAGCGTTGTCCGGGTCGTCGCGCGGCACGAGGATCTGGGTGTAACCGGCCGGCTCGCCCTCCGTCGTGCGGACGAGGCTGACCAGCGACAGGTAACCGGTCGCCATCCGCTCGTCGTTGACCCGTACGCGGTCGGCGTCCCAGACGGTCGTCTCGTGCTCGGCGTCGCCGCTCGGCACGTCCTGCGACATCGTCGTCCGCATGGCGGCCAGGCTCGCCAGCTGGTCGCCGGGGACCCGGCCGGCCCAGCTGACCAGCTCGTACCCCTCGGGCACGGCGGCCGGCGGGACGGGCGCGGGCAACGAGCGGACGAAGTGGTTCTCGACGTGCACGCTGCTGAATCCGCGCCGCTCGGCGAATCGGGCTCCCGCCCAGTCCGCGGGCGTCCGCCCGGCCGGCACGTTGACCTCGACGCTGAGCACCGAGCGGCCCTCCACGGCCGTCCGGGCCTGCGACCACTGCCACAGGGCCTCACCGACACCCTGCCCCCGGCGCGCGGGCGGCACGTTGATCTCGACCACGGCGGTGTGGGTGTCTTCGCGCAGGGGCAGGTCGATCAGCAGCGCCCCCACGGTCTCGTCTCCCCGTACGGCGGCCACGGGCAGCCGCCGCATGGTCGCGCCGGGTTTGCGGAACGAGGCCGCCATCGACTCGTACGTGAAAACCAGGGGCGCCACCCGGTCGGCGCTCTCGCCCTCGCGGACGGCGGCATGCCACGCCTTCAGCGCCGCATCATCGTGCACGTCGACTTCGCGGATCTCCAGCATCCGCGGAGTCAACCGGCCTTCCGGCGCCCGGTCAACCGATTTCGACGGACGGCGAAGGGCGGCTACGCGCGAGCGGGCGGTGCAAGGCGTCAGCCACGGACCGGCGACGGCAGGCGGACGCGGCCACGCGTGGGCGGCGGCCACGAGCAGGCGGCTACGCGCGAGCGGGCGGCGGCGACAGGCGGGCGGCCCCCGCGGCGACGGTGGTCAGGTCCTCGGCGGAGAAGCCGGCGCGGCTCAGCACCGCCAGGGACTTGTTCGTGGCCAGCGCGCACAAGGCCAGGTCGGCCGCCTCGTGCGGGTCGGCCCCGGCCGCCTGCAGGGCTTGCTCCAGCATCGTCCGCAGACTGCCGATCATGCCGCGCACCATGGCCTGGCCCTGCGCGTCGAGCGCGGGGAGCTGCGCGGCCGACATGGTGAGCAGGCAACCGTCCGGGACCGCGGGGTCGGCGATGCGCCCCAGGGTGACTCGCAGGTAGGCGGCCACCACGGCGTTCGGGTCCGGGTGGGGGCCGGTCAGCGCCTGCTCGTACCGGGGGTGGTAGGTCTGCGCGTACCGTTCGAGGCTTTTCCGGAACAGTGTGCTCTTGTCGCCGAAGGTGGCGTAGAGGGAGCTCCGGCCCAGGCCTGTGCCCTCGGTCAGGCGTTCGAGCGAGGCCTCGGAGTAGCCCCAGCGCCAGAAGACGTGCATCGCGCGTCGTAGTGCCTCGTCGACGTCGAACTGTTTGCGGCCGGCCATGGTCGTCACTCTACCGCATCTTGCACCGATCGTTTCAACATGCGTAGGGTGCCCCCATGACAACTTGGACCGATCGTTCCACCATGGGCTTGTTGCCCGACGGCTTCACCGATGTCTTCACCAGCCGGTTCGTCGACGTGAAGGGCTTGCGGCTGCACGTGGTCACCGGCGGCGAGGGACCGCCGCTGCTGCTGGTCGGCGGGTGGCCGCAGACCTGGTACGCGTGGCGTGAGGTGATGCCCGCGCTCGCCCGCCGGCACACCGTCGTCGCCGTCGACTCGCGCGGGGCCGGGCTCTCCGACAAGCCCGACAGCGGCTACGACGCCGGCACGCTGGCCGCCGACCTGGTGGGGCTGATGGCCGCGCTCGGGCACGACCGGTTCGACGTGGTGGGCCACGACATCGGGACCTGGACCTCGTACGCCCTCGCGGCCGATCACCCCGGGCGGGTGGGCCGGCTCGCCGTCGTCGAAGCCGTGATCCCCGGCCTCGTGCCGTCCCCGCCGGCTTTCGGCCCGGCCGCGGTCAACCATAAGCTGTGGCAGTTCGGCTTCAACCGGCTCACCGGCCTCAACGAGGACCTGGTCCGGGGCCGGGAGCGGGTGTTCTTCGGCTGGCAGTTCGCCACCAAGGCCGCCACCGAAGCGTCGATTCCCGCGTACGCGGTCGACGTCTACGTGGGGGCGATCACCGCGGACCCGCGGGCGCTGCGAGCGAGCTTCGAGTACTACCGGGCGCTGGACGAGACGATCGCGCAGAACGAGCGCCGCGCCCAGACCCGGCTGACGGTGCCGGTGCTGGCGGTCGGCGGGGCGCTGTGGAGCGGCGAAAGCACCGTTCGGACGATGCGGCCGGCCGCCGGCGACGTGACCGGGGTGATCCTCGACGACTGCGGGCACTACCCGGCCGAGGAACAGCCCGCGCGGTTCACCGAGGCGCTGGAAGCCTTCCTGCACGGCACATCGGCCGCGGGCGGGCGGCACTGAGACGCCGCGGCCGGCGCACTTGCCCTGCGCCGGCCGCGGTTGTCACCTCACTGGTAGGGCAGGGTCACCGTGGACAGCGACCCCAGCGAGACCGTGCTCGGGGCGGAGCCGATCGCGCTCCAGATCTCGAGTTTGACCGTGCCGTTGGCCAGGTTGCCCAGCGTGCCGGTCGTGGTGACCGGGCCGGCCGCGTCGGTGTAGCGCTCCCAGCCGGTGACCGGGTCGGTGGCGAAGTAGCGGTACGTCTCGACCCGGTCGAAGCTGCCGTCGCCGGTCAGGTCGTACGAGACGCGGACCTGGGTGGCGTTGCCGACCGCGGTGCCGGCGTCGACCGCGAGGCCGAACGCGGTCGCGGCGCCCGAGCGGTAGGTCAGGTTGAGGCCGGTCGCGGTGAACGTGGTCGGCGAGTGGGGCTGGTTGTCGTTGACGCCGGTCGACTTGGCCACCGTCGCGGTGCCGGCCGTGCCCGCGGACGCGGCCAGTGCGCCACCCGACTGGAGGTAACGCACCGCGCCACCACCACTGGGAGGCGGCGTCGTGGGCGCAGTGGTGGGAGGCGTCGTGGGCGGAGTGGTGGTAGGCGGAGTAGTGGGAGGCGTCGTCGGCGGAGTGGAGGGAACTCCACCACCGCTCCAGTTCGACGCCCCGCTCGCGACCGTCTTGCCGGCCGGCACCGCGAGCACCTTCCCGTCCGAGAACGTGACGGTCAGGGCGGCACTGCTGATGTTCGAGGCCACGTACGTCTTGGCGCCGTTCTTGCTGAACACCCGGTAGAGCGGATGGTTGGCCGTGACCGACAGATCCGGCGTGCCGAGCGCGGCGAGATTGCGGATCCAGTGGAACGTGTGCGCCTTGGTCTCGCCCTCCTCGGGGGTGTACCCGCTGTTGGCCCGGAACTTGCTCAGCGCCGCGTCGCCGTCGCCCAGAGCCAGGTACTGCCAGGCGATGTCCTGCCACAGGGCCGGTTCGTGTCCGGCGTTGCGCACCATCTCGGCGTAGTTGCTGCGCACGTACGCGGGGTCGTTGCCCAGGTAGAAGTGCCCGCCGGTGACCGGCAGCTGATTGATGCCGTGGATCTGCTCGGGGGCCGAGGCGAACCAGGTCGCGTACGCCCCGCCGTCACCCCACACCATGCCGACCGTGCCGTGACCGAACGCGGCCGGGAAGTTCTCGTTGCGGGTGTCGAACCAGTATTCGTTGATCGCGGCCGACTGGGTCGTCCAGAGGAAGAGGCCGGCGTCGCGGATCGCGGTGTTGCCGGTTGCCTGACCCCACTGGATCAGGCCGTTGGCGAAGTTCATGCCCTCCGACGACGACTCCTGGTTGTTGCCGGCGAAGAAGGCGCCGTGCCCGGCCGCCCAGTCGTGCCCGGCGAAGATGTCGAAGTCCCGCAGGTACGGGAACCGGTTGTCGGCGCGGTCGTAGTTGTTGGCGTCCCGGATGAGCAGGTCGACCATACCGCCGTAGCGGGAGCTCGTGGCCCAGGTGGGGTCGAACTTGGCCAGGGTGGCCGCGGCGGCGATGTAGTAGCCGTAGTGGAAGTGGTGGTCGTTGAGCTCGGCGTCGGAGCCGTACGACGCCGGGTAGCCGATCAGCGTGCCCCAGTTCTTGTCGTAGTAGAACAGCTTCTGGGTCTTGCCCGTCGACGCGGTGAACCAGTCGGTCAGCTGGGTGCGGATGGCGGCCAGGGCGGTGTCCCGCACGTCGGTGCGGCCGAGCTGGTCGGCGATCTCGGCGATGCGCGCGCCGACACCGAGCGCCTTGCCCGTCCAGTACGTGTCGTTGCCCCGTACGGGAACGGGGTTGCCCTTGACCTGATCGAGGAACCCGTTGAGCGTGGTCAGATCGGCGCCGCTGCCGGTGGCGACCGCGGGAACCTCGGGCAGCACCCCGTTGTAGACGGCCGACGTGGTGAACGACGACGCGCCGACCAGGGTTTTCATGGCGCCACGGGCGGTGACGTAGGTCTGCGCGATCGGCGTGGCACCGGTCAGCGCCCGCCACTGGTGCGGGTAGAGCCCGATGACCGTGCCGGTGCCGGTGCCCTCGCGCGCGGTGGTCGTGTAGGCGTACGTGGTCGAGACCCGGCTCGTGGCCTGGTTGTACGCGTAGGAGAGCCGCGTGCCGGTGACGTGGTTGTGCGCGTAACGGCCGTAGCTGTCGGCCAGCGTGACCTTGTCCGTGCCGCTGGGCAGCACGGCGATCGAGAAGTAGCCCTTGCCGGCCAGCGAGGAGCTGAGCACGTTGCCGCTGACCGTCCAGGTGGAGCCGGTCGGCCCGTACGCGACGTAGTCCTTGCCCGCCACCGTGTAGCCGATCCGCCCGCCGGTGTTGGACCACACGGCCGGGGTGCTCTTGGCGGTGATCTGCGCGTTGCCGCCGGTGATCTGGAAGTACGCGAACGGCAGCCCGTGGCCGATGGTCGCCTTCATGGTGCGCGTGCCGTCGCTCCAGTACGGCGTGACGGTCCAGTCGGTCCACCCGTCGACCAGGGTGCGCGGCGCGTTGAGCCCCGCCACCCCGGCGGTGAAGTCCTCGGAGTAGAGGTAGTGGTATTCGCCGACGCCGGTGGCGGAGCCGCTGATCTGGGGCGTGGTGGTGTACGAGAAGCCGAGCCCGCTCGCGGTGGTGTCGTAGCTGGTGGGGTGGGCGTGCAGGTTCTCGCTGTAGGCGCAGTCGAACTTCTTGAACACCAGCGACGACCACCAGTCGTTGGTGGGCACCGGGCCGGCCGGGGCGTTGGCCGTCAGGAACTGGCGGGGGTTGGTGGCCAGGTCGCCGCAGCCGACGGGCAGGCTCGCACCGGCGGGCAGAGTCTCGGTGTAGCTGCCGGCGCCCACGGTGGCCGCGTCGGCCGTTCCGCTCAGAGCCACCGCTCCCAGACCGGCCACGACGGCCGCCGCTACCGACAGGGCTAGTTGTTTTCGCAAGACGCCTCCCGATCGGATCAGACCGTGAGAGCGCTCTCACGTGCCTGGAACTGTAGGGCCGCGTAATGAATGTCGTCAATGTTTCGAAACAGTTAAGAACCCGGGCCGGCAGGTGCCGGCCCGGGTTCTCCCGATCGAACCGCTAGCAGGTGGGCTCGCCGGACTGGGCCGGCAGGCTGACCGCGTTCCAGGCGGCCTTGACCGCGTTGAACTGGGTGCAGCTGCCCGGGTTCAGGTTCTTCGCGGCCTGCAGGGTCCAGACCCGGTACTTGGCGTACGAGGAGCTGGACGTCTTCAGCAGCATCGCGTTGTACATGATCTTGATGGCGGCCTGGATGCCGACGCCCGTGACGGTGGTGCCGTTGCACGTCGAGCTGGCCGGCTGCCCGTTGCCGCCGCTGCCCTGGGCCAGCAGGTAGAACCAGTGGTTGCCGGGCCCGGCGGCCGAGTGCACCTCGGAGCCGGGGGTGCTGCTGGAGTAGCAGTTGGCGTCCCCGGCCAGCGACGGGTTGTACATGTAGCGGATCGGCCCGCTGCCGACCAGGTTGACCTCCTCGCCGACCTGGTAGTCGAACGGGTCGTTGGCGTTGGCCGCGTACGCCTCGGTGGCCGCCCCGATGGTGTCGGCGACGAACTCCTGGGTGCCGCCCTTCGAGATGCCGCCCGGGGTGCGGTCGTCGATGCCGTGGCCCAGCTCGTGACCGACCACGTCGAGCGACGAGATCCAGCGACCGGCGGTGTTCTTGCCGATCTGCACCTGGGTGCCGTCGTAGTAGGCGTTCTGCTGGTTCAGACCGACCCGGATCGGCCAGGCCCCGCCGCTGCCGTTGGCGCCGTTGCGGCCCAGCCACGACGAGAGCATCGCGTGCTGCTTCTGCGCCACGTACAGGGCGTCGACGCAGCCCGTCTCCTTGCTCGTGCCGTTGCCGTTGCCCCACACGTTGTCGGAGCCGCTGAACGTCGCCCGGGTCGAGGCGTCCTGGCAGCTCAGGTTGGTGACCGCCGGGTCCTTGAGCGAGTACGTCGAGCCCGACTGGGTGGTGTTGAGCGAGACCGTCCCGTTGATCCAGCCGGTTCCGGTTCCGGTGGCCTCGGTGACGTGCTCCTCGGTCGACAGGACCGCGCCGGTGACGGCGTCCACGTCGACGGTCAGCCGGCTGATGCCCGCCGCGCCGGTGCCGTTGACCGTGGTCTCGTAGGCCAGGCGGGCCGCCCGGCCCTCGGTGGCCACGACCACGAGGCGGGTGCCTTCGACGCTTTGCACGGTCTTGAGCTGAGCTTTCGAGGTGGCGACGGCCGCGCTCGGGGCGACCTCGGCCACGGTCGGCAGCTCGCCGATGGGGGCGCTCTGCGCGACCGACGTGTACCGGGTCGCGCCCGCGTCGTCGGTCACCACGACGAAGTCGCCGCCCTTGACCGGGACGCCCTTGTACGTGCGGTCGTAGGACGCGTACGTGAGGCCGTGCGACTTGTAGACCTGGCGCCGCTGGAACGTGTCGTGCTTGGTCGCCCGCAGCGCGGCCGGCCGCGAGGCGACCACGGCGTCGGCCTGCGCGACGGCGTCCACACTCGGGCCGGTCGGCTGCTGCGCGGCGGCCGGGCCGGACACGGCGACCAGCGCCGACGCGGCCGCGGTGCCGGCCGCCAGGGCGATGACCAGGGGTTTACGCACCATGTCGGTGTGCTCCTTTCCCGCCCGTAGGGGGTGTTCTGGGCGAGACACAGGAGACGCTATATACGACTGTCGATGCGCGAATCAGGGAAAACCCTCGCTGCGGGGCGGATGAGAGCGAATTCCGAGATTTGCCGCGCGCCGATCACTACCGTCACAGGCCCTGGCCTGCTTCTGGCGGCGGCCGGCCGAAGCGTCCATTGTGCGGCGACGAGAGACATCGATAGTCTCGAATCTCTTGGACTTCACGGGGAGGAACCATGAGAAAACTCGTCACTGTCGTGTCCGCCGTCGCCGGCCTGCTGCTGGCCACGGCCGGCGCCGCGTCCGGCCCGGCCGCCGCCGCGGCCCCCTGCTCGGGTCAGATCCTGACCAACCCCGGCTTCGAGCGCGGCACCACCGGCTGGACCTCCGGCCCGCGCATCGTCGTGCTGGGCGACCAGGTCCGGCCCGCGCACACCGGCCGGGCCTACGCCGCGCTGGCCGGGCTCGACCTGAGCCACAGCGACGTGATCCGGGCCACCGTGACCGTGCCGGCCAACTGCACGCTCACGCTCGGCTTCTGGGTCCGGGCCACCACCACCGAGACGTCCCGCGGCGACTACCTCAATGCCGGGTTGTCGGTCACCGGGGTGCCGCCGAAGACGATCTTCTCGTTCGCCTTCGACCACCCCGCGCAGTGGACGCGGCACACCACCACCTGGTCGGCGGCCGCCACGGAGCGCACCGCGATCGTCAGCTTCGCCGCCGCCGAGTCGGCCGGCGGCGGGGTGACCGCCTTCGACGTGGACGACGTGACCATCACGCTGGGCTGAGCACCACGGCCCGGGCGGCCGGGTTCGGCCAATGCCGGTCACCCCAGCCGCCCGGGCTGCCATGCTCAGCAGATGCGCCTGCTGCTCTCCGGCGTGCTGGTCGCCGTGCTGGTGAGCGGGTGCGGCACGGAGCCGCCGCGCGAGACTCCTCCGCCCGCGCCGTCCGCGCTGCCCTCACCCTCGCTGGGCACCCTCAGTTTCTTCACCCGGGGGCCGCTCTCGGCCGCGCCGACCACGCCTGCCGCGACGACCACGCCTTCCGCAACGGCCACGCGCAGCACGACCAGTGACGGCTGGGAGATCACCGTCTACTACACGGCGGTCGAGCGCTTCCACGACGACGAGCCGACCGACGTCACCGGCTGCCTGCAACTGGACTGCGCCCACGGCGACGACGACCTGGGCAGCTACCCGGCGAGCTTCGTGCAGGCCGTACAGGACGAGGGAACCGGCCACACCTCGGCGGGCAAATACCTGAACTGGTCGTACGACATCGGCTACTGGCTCGACACCGCCCCCCGCAGCGCCGACGGGCGCCGGCTCACCCCGTTCGTCTCGGCCGCCGCCGACCCGGACGTGCTCCCGCACGGCACCCGCTTCACCATCGCCACCTGCGGTCACCAGGACGACGGCTCGGCCCCGCCCGCCTCCACCTGCACCGCCCTGCGCAACGGCTCGTGGCTGGTCACCGACGAATTCACGCCGGGCCTGGGCGGCAGCAAACACATCGACGCCTACATCGGCCCGGAGACCGGCCCCGGCTTCACCGACTCCGCCTGGTACGTCAGCCTCACCGGCGTCCGGCTGACCCTCGCCTGACCGTACCGCCACCGATCTCCTTCTTCGAGAGCAGCACCGAGACCCCGCCCGACAGCAGCGAGTCGTGCAGCTCGAGGCGGGTCAGCCGGACCTTCGCGGGCACGTCGAAGACGAGTTTGCCGGTCACCCGCTCCCCCGGTCCGAGCTTCTCCAGGAACGTCTTGGTGTCGCGGTTGGCGTAGATCCCGGCCAGCTCGTCGTTCCCGTACGAGCCGCCGCGCCCGTCGAAGGCCTTCTGCGCGCGGCCCACGAAGTACTTGGTGCCGGCCGAGAAGTTACGCACCGACAGGCTGACCACGCAGTAGCGGCCCTTCGCGGTGCGGCGCAGCAATTCGGGCCCCACGCTCGTACGGGAGCAATCGACCCCGGACACCACGAACTCGAACTTGCCGTCGCGCACCTTGGTCCCGATCCGCGGCGGCGAGGAAGGGGACGGCGACGACGACGGGGTGACGGCGGCCGCCTGTGGTTGCGGGTGGCCGACCGCTTGCAGGGCCACGCCGGCCAGGAACAGCGCGACGACGGCGACGACCCCGATCAGGGCGGCGAGAACAGGGTGGCGAGACGTGCTCACTCTGCTCACTGTGAGTGATCACCAGGCGCTGGGCCACCGTTTTCCGCCGATCCGACACGGCGGATCTACGACAGGGCCGGGCCCAGCTGGTCGCGGCGCCGGGTCAGGTAGGCGGTCTCGGCTGTGTTCCCGGCCAGCTCGATGGCTCGGTCGTACGCCGACCGGGCCTGCTCACCGCGGCCGAGGCGGCGCAGCAGGTCGGCCCGCGTGGCGTGAAAAGCGTGGTAGGCCGCGAGCTTGTCGCCCAGCCGGTCGACGACGGCCAGCGCGACGTCGGGGCCGTCCAGCTCGGCGACCGCGATGGCCCGGTTGAGCGCCACGATCGGGGACGGGTCGAGCCGGACGAGCTGGTCGTACAGGGCCACGATCTGCGACCAGTCGGTGTCGCGGACGTCGCGGGCCGAGGTGTGCACGGCGTTGATCGCGGCCAGCAGCTGATAGCGGCCGGGGGCCACCCCGCTGGCCAGCCGTTCGCGCACGAGCCGGTGCCCCTCGGCGATCAGCCCGGTGTCCCAGGCCCCCCGGTCCTGCTCGTGCAGGGTGACCAGCTCACCGCCGGCCGAGACGCGGGCGGCGTGCCGGGCCTCGGTGAGCAGCATCAGCGCCAGCAGCCCGGCCACCTCGCCGTCGGCGGGCAGCAGGGCCCGGATCAGCCGGGTCAGCCGGATCGCCTCGGCGGTCAGGTCCTGGCGCACGGGATCGGTGCCCGCGCCGGTGGCCAGGTAGCCCTCGTTGAAGACCAGGAACAGCACGGCGAGGACACCGGAGAGGCGCACGGGAAGGTCGTCGGCCGACGGCACCCGGTACGGGATCCGGTTCGCCTTGATCTTGGCTTTGGCCCGGGTGATCCGCTGTTCCATGGCGGTCTCGCGAACCAGGAAGGCGCGGGCGATCTCGGGAACGGTCAGACCGCCGACCATGCGCAAGGTCAGCGCGACCCGGGACTCGGGGGCCAGCGCGGGGTGGCAACAGGTGAAGAAAAGCCGCAGCCGCTCGTCGTCGATCGCGCCGGTCGGTTCGGGCGGGGAGTCGTCGTGCAGCATCCGGGCCTCCCTCTGCTTGTCGTCGCGTCTGCCCTCGCGCCGGATCCGGTCGATGGCCTTGCGGTTGGCCGTGGTGGTGAGCCAGGCCGCCGGGTTGGGCGGCACGCCGTCGCCCGGCCACTTCTCGACGGCGGTGGCGAAGGCCTCGGCGACCGCCTCCTCGGCGATGTCGAGGTCGGCGTAGCGCCTGGTCAGGGTGGCGACGAGGCGGGCCCACAGCTCGCGGTGGGCCCGGGTGATCGCGGCGGCGACGGTCACAGGAAGGGCCGGACCTCGACCCGCCGGTGGCACGCCTTCGACCCGGCGGCGGCCAGCTTGAGGGCGACGTCCAGGTCAGGGGCCTCCCAGACCCAGAACCCGGCCACGAATTCCTTGGTCTCGACGAACGGCCCGTCGGTGAGCAGCGGCTGGGCGCCGCGGCCGTCCACGACGGTGGCGGTGGCCGGGTCGGCCAGACCGCCCGCGAACACCCAGTGCCCGCCGGCCACGAGCGTTTCGTTGAACGCGTCGATGGCCACCATCTCCTCCGGCGTGCCGGAGTTGGACTTGTCGTGGATCACCGAAACGAAGAACTGCATGCCGGATCATCTCCCGTGCCTCGGGCGGCCCCTCGCGGGCGGCCTCTCAGCCCTATCACGATCGGACCACCGCGGATCCGACAGCCCCGTCCGCGTTTCTCGCCGGATTTCGCCGTACGGCGCCGCGCGCCCCGATTGTCGGCATGTCGTTCGGCCGCACGACACTCCGTCCGATACGGATAAGGGAGTAGGGTGGGGGTGTTGAACCACGTCGGGTTCCCGGCCTTCAAGGCTGTCTTCTCGGCACCGGTCAGCGCCTGCTGACTGGTCGGAGCGAAGCACGCCGATGCCGGGAAGGACTGACCGTAATGCGCAGACTATATGAACGTGTATCGCTGACCGCCGGCGTCCGTGAGCGCGGGCCGGGCCGGATCGTCATCGCCGTGGCCGGCGAGATCGACAGCGACAACTGTGCCGAGCTGCGCTGCGAGCTGTCCTCGCTGGTGGCCGAGGCGGGCGGCTGTGACGTCGCCCTCGACCTGAGCGCGCTCACGTTCATCGGCTCGGCCGGCGTCCGCGAGCTGGTGCTCTGCCGCCAGGAGGTGGAGCAGCACGGCGGCGCCTTCGAGATCAGTCAGGCGCACGAGAACGTACGCGTGGTGCTGACCCTCTGTGGCCTCGCGGCGCTCCTCCACCCCCCAGCGGCGTGACCGGTCAGGCCGGCTCGATCCAGATGTTGCGGTAGCGCACGTTCGCGCCGGGGTCGCCGTGGTCCTGCAGGCGGATCGGCCCGTAGGCCGCGGACTCGGCCGCGCCCGCACCGGTCGGGCCGTCGATCGTCACGTTGTCGTGCACCGTCCGGCCGTTCCAGACCACCGTCACCCGGGCGTCCTCGGTCTTGGTGGAGCCGTTCCAGCGGGCGGCCCGGAACGTGACGTCGTACGTCTGCCACGTCTCGGGTGCCGTCGCCGCGTTGGCCGTCGGCGTGCGCTTCTGATAGATCGCCGCGCTGTCGTCGTTGGCCAGCACCGCTTTCCCGTACGAGTCGAGCACCTGGAGCTCGTACCGGTCCTGCAGGTAGATCCCGCTGTTCGCGCGCTGCTGCCCGGTGACGTCCGCCGGCAGATTGGGCAGCCAGAACTCGACGTGCAGCTTGAAGTCCCCGTACGTCTGCTTGGTGCGCAGATCGCCGCCGAGCACCTCGGCCGAGCCGTCAGCGACGGGCCAGGCCGGCGCGCCACCGCTGGAGTTCACGAACGAGTTCAGGTTGCCGCCGTTGAACAGCGTGACCCGGCTCGTGTTGTTGTGCGTCCAGCGCTGCTGGGCCACGTCGGCCCACTCCCAGATCTGGACCTGGGTGCCGTCCGCGGTCGCCCCGCCCGCCACGTCGAGGACCTTGCCCGAGGCCGGGTTGAGCAGCGAACCGTTGGCCTGCGCCTGCCACACCTGAGCCGCGCTGCCGTTGCAGGTGTAGAGCTGCACCTTCGTGCCGTTGGCGGTGCCGCCGTTGTCGATGTCCAGGCACTTGCCGTGCGCCCGCAGCGTGTCACCGTTCCTTTTCCAGCTCTGCGACGACGAGTTGTTGCAGGTGTAGAGCTGGATCTTCGTCTTGTCGGCGGTGCCGCCGTTGTCGACGTCGAGGCACTTGCCGCCGATCCCGGTGAGGGTGCCGGTCTTGTCCGTGGCCGCGCTCGCCCCGGCGCCCACAGTGAGGCTGTCCAGGTTGACGTGCCCGACATCGCCGGTGTCCACCTTGTAGGCGATCGTGTTGCCCCCGGCTTTCAGGGTCACCGTGTCGGTCTTGGTGGCCCACGTGTCCCAGTTGCCGGTGTCGGCCAGGCTGACCTGCCGCAGCTTGACGCCGTTGACGTACAGGCTGACGGTCTTGGCCCCGGCCGACGGGTTGGGGCCGTTGCTGAAGCGCAACCCGACCGGGTACGAACCCGCGGCGGGCACGTTGACAGTGAACGTGGTGGCCGCTCCGGCCGAGCCGTAACCGGCGACGAAACCTGACCCCGTGTATCCGGTGTGGTCGGTGGCGATGCCCGCGCTGCCGCTGAGCCCGGAGTGCTCGGCCTCGACCCGGTCGCTGCGCAGCGTGGTGCCGTCGGCCAGGCTGTTCAGCGTGTACCAGGCCTCGGTGCTCCACAGTGACACGCCGGTGGTGCTGGTGAACGGCCGCGGCGAGCGGACGTGCACGACCCGGCCCGGCTTGAGCCCGGCCAGCTGCAGCGTCACCTTGAGCCGGTCGGCCGACAGCGTCGCCGAACTCACCGTGAGCTGCTCCTCGTCGACCTTCGGACCGCCGTACGCGGCCGTCGGGACGTACCGCCACTGCTTGGCCTGGTAGCGCGCGGCCAGCGAGGCGGCGGTGGTGGTCGAGACGGGCTGGGTGTATTCGAGCTCGAACCCGCCCGCGACGGCCCGCATCGCCTTGATGTCGAACACGCTCGCGTTGTTGGGGGTCAGCTTCTGCAGCCCGTACCGGAGCTTGCCCTCCTGACCCCAGTTGCCGTCCGCGCCCAGACCGCCGGCGTAGAGCGCGCCGTCCGGGCCCTGGCTCAGCCGCAGCACACCCATCTCCAGACCCTGGGTCAGCCGGAACACCGCGCCCTGGTACTGGCCGCCGACCTTCTCCAGGAAGCCGCGCTGGATGCCGCCGTACGTGACGTCACCGAAAAGCATCTGACCCGCGTACGGGCCCGAGTTGAGCAGCAGCGGGGTGCTCGGCGAGTTGGCGATCTCGTTCTGCGGCAGCCACAGCACGGGCTGGGTCACCGGCTGCGAGTCGAACGGGCCGTCCGGGTTCGTGTAATGCCCGAAGAACCGGTCCTGTTTGATCTGCACCAGCTTCGACGAGGGCAGCCAGCCGCCCTGGTTGTCGGTGACGAAGATGTCACCCTCGGGCCCCCAGCCGATCCCGTCCGGGGTACGCAGGCCGCCCGCGATGTACTGCACCGCGCCGGTGGTCCGGTTGATCTTCAGCGTGGTGCCGCGGTTCGGCGACCCCTGCGGCTCGGTGGTGGCGCCGCCCAGGTTGATCGACACCGACAGGTTCAGATAGAAGAACCCGTCCTTGTAGAGCAACCCGAAGGCGAACTCGTGGAAATTACCGTCGAAAGGCCACGTCGCGACGCGCCGGTACTGATCGATCGTGCCGTCGCCGTTGGTGTCGTTGAGCTCGGTCAGCTCGTGCTTCTGCGACACGTAGATCTTGCCGTCGACCACCTTGAGCCCCATCGGCTCCCGCAGCCCCGTGGCGATCTTCTTGTACGTGACCTGGCTCGGCGACGTCGCTCCGGTGACCCCGCTGAGCAGGTAGACCTCGCCGGCCACGGTGTCGCTGCCACCCCAGGTGGCGATCGCGAGGCGACCGTCGGGCATCCAGTCCATCGCGCTGACCTGCGGCTGGAACCCCGACGGGCGCAGGTTGGTCAGCGTGTAGCCCGGGTGCACACCGGTCAGCGGCAAACCGTCGCCCGGGCTGTCACCGGCCTGCTCACACTCCTTGCGGCCGGGGGCGGTCACCCGCACCACACCCGCGTCGGTGCTCAGGACCGTGTTCGGCACCACCGCGTACGCGGTCTGGCCCGGCGGCCGCCACTCGAGCGTGAGCTGCTGGCCGTTGTCGCGCTCGAAGAAATCGATCTTCAGCGCGTGGTAACCGGTGGTCAAGGACTTACTGCCCTCAACCGCGACGGCCCCGTGCAGCCCGTCATTGTTGATCACCAGCGCGTCGTCGAGATACAGCCGCGAACCGTCGTCACTGGTCAGCCGGAACGCGTACGTGCCCGCCGCGGTGATGTTGAGGTTGGCGATCACCTCGGACTGAAAGCGATCCTCCAGCCCGAACTCGGCCGCGGACGTCCAGTTGATCACCGGCAGGAGCTTGTCGACGTTGGGGGTCTGGCCGGGTTTCAGGGTGCAGATCGCACTCTGCGAGGTCTGGAGATCGTACGTACGCAGGGTGACGCCCGGCTCCTGCGTCGGAACAGCGGCGGCCTTGGGGAGGGCGGCCTTGCCCAGCCCGCCCGGCGCTCGGCCGGCCGTCGGGGCGGCGGCGGTCACCGGCTGGGCGATCGTGGGGTGAGCGGCGCTCGGGGATGCGGCGCTCGGTGTGGCGGGGAGGAGGACGCCGACCAGGGCGGCGGTGGACAGCAGCACCAAACTCTTCATGAGGCGCTCCAGGGACGGATGCAGGTATCGATTCCTGCCGATATCCGTGGACGCTAAGCGCCTTCCGAAACAAAGTAAACAACTTCTAACGTTTCATAGAGAACTTTCGATTAAAACGACTAAAGTCTTGCCCTCACACCCCAAAGCCCGGGGCGATCCGGGCAGGCGTCCACTGAGGAGCCGTTGAGGCATCCTAGGAGGATAGGACGTCATCCCCGGGCTGCGGCCAAGGCCCGCCTCGGGGTGCTTCCCGACAGCCTGCGCCTTCTCGACCGGCTCACCGGCCTGGCGGCCTGCCTTGGCACCGAGGACAGGCGGGCGGGTACGGGCACCGGGGCAAGGCAAGCCCGAGCCAGGGCGGAGCGAGCCGGCCGGAGCGAGGCGACTGGCCCGGGCGAGCCGGGCGCGCGAGCCGGGCGGGCGAGCCGGGCGGGCGAGCCGGGCGGCCGAGCCGGGCGGGCGAGCCGGGCGGCCGAGCCGGGCGAGTCAGGACGGGTCGAGCGGGCCGGAGAGCCGGGGTTGACGGCGGAGCTGGGCCAGCCAGCCGGGGCGGTCACAGCGAGGCAAGCCGGGACGACACGGGAGAGCCGGCCAGGCGCAAGGCTGGCCCTGGCAAGGCGGGGTGAGCCAGCCGGGAGAAGGCGGGGGCAAGCCGAGACAGGCCCGGACGGGCCGGGACAAGGCGAAGCCACCCGAGATGGGGTTGAACGGCGCGGGTCGGGGCGTGCTGACAGCGTGCGGCTGGCTCAGGCGGCGCAGGAGCCCGGGGGCAGTTCGGGCTCGCTGAGCTGGGCCAGGGACTGGTTGACCTCGGTGCGGGTGGCCAACTGCCGGTACTGTTCGCCGATCACGATGTCGATCACGTCGGTGGTGCGGGTGGCGCTGTACTGCGGTTCGGCCTCGCCCAGGAAGAACGCCCGGATCCAGTGGGCCGCGCCGACCGTTTTCGGCCCGTAGCGGACCACGGCGATCGTGGCCAGTTTGTTCTTGCTCCGGGCGGGTTTCTGCATCACGAAGCCGCGGTTCTTGAAGTCTTCGGTGACCTGGTCGGCGGTGCCCGCCGTCTTGGTGCCGTTGAGCACGCGCAGTTTCACCTGGGCGGCCTCGTCGGGCAGGGTGAGCGACACGCGGGGTGCACCCGGCGGGCAGTCCTGACCCGCGGCCGCGTCGGCCTGGGTGTCGCGGGCCACCGCCACCACCACCACGATGATCGCGGCTACGGCCAGGGCGACAAGGACGACAAGCGCTCGCACGCGCGTGAAGCTCATAAATCTGAAGATGCCCAGCGGGCCGGTTCCGTTGCACTGCGACAAGAGTCTTGACCAAACCGTCACCCGGCGATGCCGTGGGCCCAGGGGAAGACCCGCGGCCGGGCCGTCACCGCGTAGCCGAACGTGACCCGCAGGATGATCGCGGCGAAGGCAACACCGGCGTCACGAGGCCCGCCGCCACCTCCTAGGCGACGTTCGATCACCCGCTCCGGCTGGGCACGCGGGCCGCCCTCCGGCACTTCACCAACAAGGCCACCCTCAACCTGTGGCGGGCCGGCGAGGGCTTGGGCACGCAGGTCTACGACTACCTGGTCAGCGCCGACGACGGCCACGCCGCGGCACCCCGCCGGCCCTGGCCCAGGGTTACGGCCCGGAGGCGACCGCCACCCTCGACCCGAGCTTGGGCCCGCCGTCCGCTGCCCACCCCGTCGTCACTCACGGCGAGCCCGTCCGCCCTGACGCCGGGTCCAACCCCACCCGTGGCCGCGCGGGATCGGTCAGCCGGGGACTTCGCCGGTGTTGACGAGGCGTTCGGCCACTGACACGAGCTTCTGGTTCGAGTTCTGCGAGATGGTGGACAGCAGGTCGAAGGCGGCGTCGGGGGTGATCCGGAGCCGCTCGATCAGGATGCCTTTGGCCTGCCCGATCAGGTCGCGCGTCTCCAGCGCGGCGGTGAGCTGGGCGACCCGCTGGCCGTCGGCCAGGGCGAGCGCGGCCAGCGTGCCGTAGACGGCGGCCAGGCGGCGCTCGGACTCGCCGAACGCGGCGGTCCGCTCGCCGTAGAGGCTGAGCGTGCCCAGTCTGAGGTTGTCCACCCACAGCGGCACGCACAACATGCTGCACACGCCCTCACGCACGGCCACGGCCGAGAACTCGGGCCAGCGGTCGTCGGTGGTCATGTCGTCGACGACGATCACCCGTTGCTGCCGGGCGGCGTCGACGCAGGGACCGGCGCCCCGCTCCTGCTGCAGGCGGTCGAGGACGCGGGGTGGCTCGCCGAGCGTGGCCCGCGGAACGAGCCGGGTGTTCTCCAGCTCGATCAGGCCGGCCCAGATCGCGGGCGGGATCGTCGCGGTGGCCTGGGTGACGATCGCCGTCAATCCGGCGGGCTCCTCGGCCCGGATGGCCCGCGCGGCCCGGGAGAGCTGCTCCAGCACTTCGTCGGGCTGCACTTCCAGCTCTGTCATGACCTCCCCCATCAGGTGTCGGAACACGTAAGCATGAGTCGCGTCGTTTGATGCGTCGTTTCGCGGCTATTTTAATACCGGACGAGGACGTTGTCCTCTCGGCACTCAGGGAAGGCCGATGGCCGAATGGACAAGCCGGCGATCGTCGCGACGGCCCGAAGACTGCAGGTGGAAGCGGCCGAGCTGTGCGAACGCGCCGCCGACGCGCACACCGCGGCCGTCGAACAGCGCGAACGGGCCCGGACCGCCCGCGTACGGAGGCTGATCACTCCGAGCTGACCACCAGCGACCCGAAACCGGCGGCCGCCGTCACCTCCAGGCCCGATCCGGCGCCCGCGGTCAGCGTCGTGTTCTGTCCGATGCCGCGCTCCCGCCGGCCGTACAGCCTCACCTCGCCCGCACCGAACCGGGCCACGACCTGCACCGGGACCTCACCCTCGGTGCGGATGCTCCACTGCCGCACCCCGCCCGACATGCGGATCGGCAACACCCGGTCGGAGCGGGGCAGCGCCAGTACGACCGAATCGGCCCCGCCGGCCAGGTCGACCTCGCGCACCACGCCCCCGGTCAGCACAAACGTCGCCGCGCGGACCCCGCCGTTCATCCGGATGGTCCAGGCGATCCGCTCGTCGAGCACCACGTCGAGCCGCCCCGCCCCGGGCCCGGCGGCCAGCCGGACCTGGTCCCCCGCCACGCTCGCGGCGGGCGCCGGTCCACCGCCGGGCGGCGCGCTGACCCGGATCGGCCCCGCATCCGGCCGCCCCAGCGTGAGATGCAGTTCGGGCACGTCGCTGACCAGCTCGAACGTTCCCGCGCCGAACGCCGGTGGGCCGGGCGACACGAAGACCGGCCCGCCGTCCGCCCGCGGCGGCGCGGGCGACCGCTCCCCACCTCCGGCCAGCCCGGCCACGACCACCGAGCTCACCCCGGCGAGAACCGCGCCCGCCACCCCCATCGCGGCCGCGCGAGGCCGTCGCTTCCTTCCCCCGTACGTGGCCGGCCGCCCACGAACGGGCGGCACCACCGGAAGCTCCGCCGTGGGCGGCTCATCATGATCGGCCGCGCGCGGAGCGGGAGGACTGTGCGGACGGTTCTCGCCCCGATACGCGAAGCCCGCCGCCCCCGACAGGAACGGGTAGGTGTCTTCCTCGTCGCCGCGTACGGGATCGTCCACCGCAGCCTCCTCGTTCCCCCCGTAACCGTCACCAACGGGTACGGACCCGCCCCGCACGACGGATCAACGGAACTGCTCGGCGCTCAGGTCCTGGGTGCCGACGGCGGCCAGCAGGGTGAGTTTGCTGCGGGCGTCGGTGCCGGGTCGCGGGGTGTAGACCAGCACCCGCAAGCCGGCTTCCTCGGTGGTCAGGACGTTGGAGTCGAGGGCGATCGCCCCCACGGCCGGGTGGTCGACGACCTTGGCCGAGCTGGGGATCGGGGCCACCGACGGCTGGTCCCACAGGGCGCGGAAGCGGGAGCTGCGGCGCAGCCGAGTGATCAGCGCGGGGATCTCGGGGTCGTGGGGGAAGCGGCTGCTCGTCGCCCGCAGGTCGGCCACCAGTGACGCCTCGAAGGCGTCGCGTTCGGCCTCGGTGTGCCGCACCCGGGTCGGCTCGTCCTCGAACTGCCAGATCATCGCGTTGCGGCTGCCACCGGTGTGCCGGGTGGGGTCGCCCATCGTGGCGGCGAACAGCGGGTTCCAGTGGAGCAGCTGCCAGACCGCGTCGAACACCGCGGTCGGGTTGTGGTCGAGCTGGCCGATGATGCGGTGCAGGCTGTCGGGGACGAGCCGGGGGATGTGGTGCGGCCCGGCGGGCTGCCCGGCCAGACGCATGAGGTGCGCGTGCTCGTCGGCGGAGAGGCGTAACGCCCGGGCCAGGGACGAGCAGACCTGGGCCGACGGGGAGGCCGCGCGGCCCTGTTCGAGCTGGACGACGTATTCGACGGAGATGCCGGCCAGGCCGGCCAGTTCAGCGCGGCGCAGGCCGGGGACCCGGCGCGGCGCGTGGTGGGCGAGCCCGGCGGCGGCCGGGTCGAGGCGGCTGCGCCAGGCCCGGATCGCCTCGCCGAGCTGGTTCATGCCCTCATCGTGCCGCACCCGGCCCGGACCGGGGTGGTACCGGTCTTACTACCTTGACCGGTAGCTCCCGCCGCCCGCCGCCGCGGCTCAGGGTGGGTGCCATGAACGAACACACTCTGGTCATGACGGGTGGGACGAGCGGCCTCGGGCGGGCCGCCGCGGCCGAGCTGCTGCGCCGCGACCCCACGATGCACCTGGTGCTGCTGGCTCGTGGCACCGCGCTGACGAACAATCGCGGCACCGCCCTGACCAAGGACCGCGTCACCGTGATCAAGGCGGATCTGGCGAGCCTGGGGAGCGTACGGGAAGCCTCGAGGGACATCGGGCGACGGCTCGCGTCGGGAGAGTTGCCGCCACTGAGCGGCCTGGCCGGGAACGCCGGGGTGTCGCTGGCCGATGCGCTGCACACCACGGCGGACGGTTACGAGAGCACGTTCGCCGTCAACGTGATCGCCAACCACCTGCTGATCTCCGAGCTGGCGCCGCTGCTGCGGGCCCCGGCCCGGATCGTGGTCACGGTGAGTGACAGCCACTTCGGCGACTTCCGGCACACGCTGGGCGCGCTGCCCGGGCCGCGCTGGGCCGATCCCGCGGTGCTGGCCCGGCCGGGCGCGTTCCCCCGCCCGGAGACGCCGGTCGCGGGACGGACGGCCTACACGACGAGCAAGCTCGCGGCGATCCATCTGGTGCACGAGTGGGCCCGTCGCCTGCCCGCGGGCATCGACATCGTCGCCTACAACCCGGGCGTGGTGCCGGGCACCGGGCTGGCCCGTGAGGCCGGCCCGTTCGCCCGCGCGCTGATGGGGGTGCTGAGCCGTCCGTTGCTGCTCACGCCGCTGGCCGACTCGGTGGCCGCCGCGGGGCGCAAGCTGGCCGACGCCATCGACGGGAGCACTGCCGCGTCGTCCGGGGATTATGTGGACCGCACCCGCGCCGCCCGCTCGTCGGCGGAGTCGTACGAGCGGAACCGCGAGCACGCCCTGTGGACGTTTCTCGACGGTGTCGCGGCGCGGGTGGGTCGGTGATGCGGGACGTGCAGCCGGCTCGGGATCAGCCGCCGATGCCGAGTTCGACACGGCCGCCGACGGCGCTGCCCGCGGCGGTGCCCGGGTAGAGCCAGAGCTTGCCGCTGCCGTTCTCGGTGGCCACGATGTCGTCGTAGTCGTCGGCGTTGTAGCGGCCCGCGGTCAGCTCGTTCATGCCGTTCCAGCCGCTGTTGCCGATCTGGACGCGGGCGCCGAGCGTGCCGTTGGCCGCGCCCGGGTAGAACCACAGTTTGCCGGTGGACTGCTCGACCGAGACGATGTCGTCGAAGTCGTCCCGGTTGAAGCGGCCGACGGTGTGCTTGGTGTTGCCGCTCCAGCCGCCGGAGTGCAGCACGACCCGCGGGCCGGGCACGCCGGTGGCGGTGCCGGGGTAGAGGTACAGCTTGCCGTCGCGGGAGTCGACGGTGGTCAGGTCCTCGTACGCGTCGGCGTTGAACTTGCCGTAGGCGAGCTTCTCCATGAAGTTCCACCCGCTGGTGCCGATCTGCACCCGCTCGCCCAGCGTGCCCGCGGCCGTGCCGGGGTAGAGCCAGAGCTTGCCGGTGGACTTCTCGACCGCGGCCACGTCGTCGAACTCGTCGCCGTTGATACGGCCGGTGGCCAGCTTGTCCATGCCGTTCCAGCCACCGGAGCCGATCATCACGCGGGCGCCGAACGCGTCACGGGTGCGGGTGCCGGGGTAGAGCCAGAGCCGGCCGGTGGAGACCTCGGCCGCGATCAGGTCCTGGTAGGCGTCGCCGTTGAACGACACCGACTCGATGTTGACCAGGCCACGGGCGCGCACGTTCCAGCCCGTCGACGGCACCGTGGTGGAGCAGGCCAGCTGCACGGCCTTGCCGCCGTTGGCCGTCGAAGCGCCCTCGATCGCGAGGCACAGCGCGCTGTTGTTGTTCTTGAGCCGGGTCAGGCCGGTGCTGTCCTGCTGCGGCGTCCACAGCTGCTCGGCGCCGTTGTTGCAGGTCCACTGGATGACGCGAGCGCCGGAGGTCTTCGACCCGCCCGCGACGGCCAGGCACTGGTTGCTGTTGACGTTCTTCAGCTCGTAGGCGCCGCCGGTCTTGGGGAAGAACGTCCAGGCTTGGTCCTTGGCCGCGCTGCACGGCCACTGGATGAGCTGGGTGTTCGTCTCGAGCGAACCGGAGGGGACACCGAGGCAGAGCCCGGTGTGGCCGGCCTGCAGGCGCTGCGGCAGGTCGGGCCGCACCGCGTACTGGCCGACGCGCAGGAAGTCGGCGACCGCCTGGGCGTTGCCGGCCAGCGCGTTCCGGCCGGCCAGGGCCAGGTTGCGGTGGGCGGCCTTGTCGGCGCGGGTCACGACGTCGGTGGCGGCCACCCGGTCGGCGGCCTCGGCCGCGGCCAGGGCCTTCTCGATGTCGCGGTCCTTGGCCTGGTGGATGCCGGTGTCGATGAACGCCTTCCAGACCGCGGGGTCGTTGCTGCGGGCGGTCGCGACGGCGGCCGCCTCGACCTCGCTGCCGGTCGCGGCGAAGTTCCACACCTCGGTCACGAAGTCGCGGTCGGGCAGGCTCAGCAGCTGCTCGGTGACGGGCAGGCCGATCCGGTTCGCGGCCAGTTGCTTGGCCGCGCGCGCCAGTGCGGCTGCCTTTTCCGCTTCCGTACGGGTCTCGTCCTCGGCGATCCGCCGGTCCACCGCCTGCTTGGCCGCGGCGGCCAGGCCCGAGGCGATGAACTGGGTCTGCTGCTCGGCCGAGCCCGTGCGGGCCGCGGCCGCGGCCTCCTTGACCTCGCGCCAGTCGGCGTCGTCGGCCACGCGCTCCCAGATCAGCCGGATGAAGTCGGCGTCGCTGACGTTGAGCAGGTCGGCCCCGGCCACGATGTCGATGCTGGCCGCGGCGGCCGCGCGGGCGGAGTCGGACAGGCGCTTGGCCTCGGCCTCGCGGCGCTCGCGCTCGATGTCGCGGTCGAACGCGGCGAACACGCCGGTGGTGATGAACTCGTAGCAGGCCAGGTCGGTGGCGTCCGGGTTGGTCTCGTCGGAGACGGTGCCGAAGGCCTGCTCGGCGGCGGCCCGGACCTCGAGGTAGTCGCCGTTGTCCTTGACGTGCTTCCAGATCTCGATCACGAAGTCGCGGTCGGCCCGCTCGATCAGCGCGAAGTCGTCACCGCGACCGAACTTGACGGCCACCGCGAGTTTCTGGTCGTACGAGGCCTGGCCGGCCGCCGCGAGGGCCTGGACGGGCGCGGGAGCGGCGTAGGCCACCGCGGACGGAACGGCGGTCAGCGTGGCCGCCGCCAAACAGGCAGCCAGGACCGGCCGCGCCCAGCGGGCGCGGAGCATCGATGTCATGAAATTGTCCCCGTTGATGAGTCGCCCTGGCCTGGTCACGGCAGGGCCACACCAGCCAGGGATTGATATCGATGGGTACGGTAGCGGCCCGCGATCGGGCGGCACAAGGCGGGGTCAAGGACTGTCGTCGATGAACGCCGTCCACGGCTGCTGCGCGGGCCGGTGCCGGGCGGGGCGGGCCGGGGCGGCGGCGGTGCGGACGGCCAGCCACGCGGCCAGGGCGGTGGTGATCGGCACGGCGGCGATCAGGCCCAGCGTGCCGACGCCGCTGCGGACCAGCTCCTCGGCGATCGGCTGACCGGTGAGCAGGCGGGTCACGGGGGTGCCGCCGACCGCGAACAGCAGCATCAGCGGCAGCGAGGCCCCGGCGTAGGCGAGCACGATGGTGTTGACCACGGAGGCGATGTGCGCCCGCCCGACCCGGGTCGCGCCCGCGTAGAGCTCACGGAAGCCGTAGCCGGGATTGGCCACGGACAGCTCCCGTACGGTCTCGGCCTGGGTGACGGTGACGTCGTCGAGCACCCCCAGCGCGCCGATCACGATGCCGGCCAGCAGCAGGCCCCGCATGTCGACGCCGCTCCGGCTGACGCTCAGGAAGGTCGTGGTGTCGTCGGCCACGCCGGTCAGGTGCACGAGGCTGGTGAACAGTGCGGACAGCAGAGCCGTGACGGTCAGGGCGATCAGCGTGCCGGCCACCGCGACGGTCGTGGTGAGCGTGAGGCCGTGGGTGAGATACAGCACGATCAGCATGATCGCGGCCGCGCCGACCACGGCCACCAGCAGCGGCTGCCTGCCGTCGAGGATGGCCGGCACCACGAAGATCAGCAGCACGGCGAACGTGACGGCCAGCCCGGCCAGCGCGCGCAGCCCCCGCCAGCGGCCGAAGGCGATCACGGCCAGCGCCACCGCCGCGCCGAGCAGCCACAACTGTTTGCCGCGCTGGTGGTCGGCGATCGAGTAGTCGTTGCCGGTGAAGCTCTCCTCCAGGTAGAGCAGGACGACGTCGTCACCCGGCTCGACCGTGACGGCGCCGGGCCCGCTCGGGATGTCCGTCTCGATGGTCTTCCCGTCGTCCAGCCGGACCTGCACCGTGCCGCACTCGGTGGGGGCCGGCGTGCCCTCGGGCAGCTCGGCCTCGGGGCAGGCGGCGGGCTGGACGGCCACGACCCGCCCGTCGACCTCGGTCGCCCCGCCGGAGTCGGCGGCCCGGTCGGCGCCGGTGGGCCACAGCAGCGCCATGCCGATCGCGGTCAGCACCACCGCGGGCACCAGCACCAGCAGCAGGAGCCGGCGGGCGCGGGGCGTCATCGAGCGCAGGGCGTCGCGGCCCTCGCCGTGGGTGTGCGGCATCCGCAGATCTTAGGCGGCGTCAGGTCGCGAGCCTGGTCACGACCTCCTCGACGGTGACGACGTCCGCATATTTGGCGCCCAGGTCGAACAGGTTGGCCTCGTGCACCTCGGGCGTACGGTCGCCGCAGGCGTCGGCCGCCACGACCGGGCGGAAGCCGTGCTGCAGGGCATCGGTGGCGCTGGCTCGCACGCAGCCCGACGTGGAGACCCCGGCGATGATCGTGGTGTCGACGCCGCGGGCGGTCAGCGTGGCCGCCAGCGACGTGCCGAAGAACGCCGACGCGTACTGCTTGGTCACCACCACCTCGCCCGGCGCCGGGGCCAGCTCGGGCACGAACTCGGCCGCGTCCGAACCCTCCACCAGGGCGGCCAGGGCCGGAACTTTGCGCACGAACAAGCCACCGTCGCTCAGGCCGGGCGAGAACCGGACCCGAGTGTGCAACACCGGGATGCCCGCCGCGCGTGCGGCTCCGAGCAGGGTCGCGCAGCCGTCGAGCGAACGCCGGGAGCCCAGGTCGAACGGGCTGCCCGGGGTGAAGTACGCGCGCATCATGTCGATCAGCAGCAGCGCCGGGCGGCGCCCCCAGCCGAGGGCGCCGCCGAACGGGGTCGGGGACGAGGTCATGTCCAGACCGGCTTGCGGGGAGCGGGCAGCCCGGTCTCCTCCTCGCAGCGGGCCAGGATGTCCTCCATCGAGCCGCCCATGTCGAACACGGGCAGCTCGTCCGGCCTGGATTCCCGGAGTGAGCGGCGCAGCTCCTCCGTGGCCGGCTCGTCGACCGCGCCGCTTTCGGTCACGACCACCCCGTACGCCTTCGCGCCCGCGGCCGTGACGAGCCCGCGCCGGACCTCCTTGGCCACCAGTGCCGGGTCACGTTCGAGGGGGTCGCCCCACCCGCCGCCGCCCCACGTGACGAAATGCAGAACATCCCCCGGCCGTACGGGGATGTCGTGGCACTTGCTGGGCAGCACCTCGCGCGAGCCGTCGGCCCGGTCGATCCACTTGGTGCCGCGGGCTCCGGGCGCGCCGCCGTTGACCCCCCACGGGTACATCAGCCAGCGGTCGTCGTGGATGGCGATCGTGCCCGGCTCCCCGAACCGGTAGGCCACGTCGACGCCGTTGCCGCCGCGGTGCAGCCCGGCCCCGCCGGTGTCGGCCACCGTCTCCCACTTCTCGATGCGCAGCGGGTAGTACGACTCCAGGAACTCGCACGGAATGTTGACGAAGCTCGGCCACAGCGAGTGACCGTCGGGGCCGTCCCCGAGCGGCCGCCCGGGAATGCCGCCGAACCCGATCGAGTACAGCTGGAACCACTCGCCCTTGCGGTCGCCGCTGGAGTAGTTGCCGGAATACATGAAGTGCGGCGACGACGAGAAGCCGGCCGCGTTGAGCAGGGCCGGGTTGGTCTGCCCGAGCAGCCCGCCGAAGAGGTCGAAGACCCGGCCGATGCCGTGGTTGCGGGCGTTGAGCGCGGCCGGATGCTTCGGTTTCCAGTACGAGCCGTCGGGGATGGTCACGTCGACCAGCGGATAGAAACCGTCGTTCCACAGGATCTGCGGGTCGGCCACGGTGATCATGTAGATGCCGAAGAACATCCGGGCCAGGTTCTCGTTCAGGTAGTAGTTGACCGGCCCGATGGCCTGCGGCGACGAGCCGCTGAAGTCCAGGTGCACCCGCTCCCCCGTACGGGTCAGGGAAAGCTTGAGCTCGTACGGGCCGTAACCGACGCCGTCGTCGCAGATGTAGTCGGTGAACGAAAGCGTTCTACCCTCCGCGAACACGACCTGCAGCAGCGTCTTCATCGCGTCGTAGTTGCGTTGCAGCAGGGCGTCCAGCGCGGACAGGTACGTCTCCACGCCGAAACGCGCGCACATCTCCTGCACCCGGCGCGCGGCCGTGCGGCACGCCGCGACCAGCCCGTTGAGGTCGGCCCGGTTCCAGTCGGGCACGCGCACCTGGTTGAGGATGATGCGCAGCGCGTCCTCGTTGAGCCGGCCACCGTCGTACAGCTTGAAGGGCGGGATGACCACACCCTCCTCGTAGATCGTCTTGGCGTCGGTGGGCATGGAGGACGGGGTCTTGCCGCCGACGTCGGACATGTGGCCGAACATCGACGACCAGCCGACCACCCGGCCCTCGAAGAAGATCGGCAGCACGACGAGCCAGTCGTTGGCGTGGCTGATCGCGGCGCCGCACGCATACGGGTCGGAGGTGAGCAGGATGTCGCCCTCGCGGATGTCGCCCGCGAAACCGGCCAGGAAGTCCGGGATGGAGAGCCCGAACTGGCCCACCACCATCTTGCCGGCCGGGTCGGCGATCAGCGGGAACTCGTCGTGCTGCTCGCGGATGCCGGGCGAGAGGGCCGTCCGGAACAGCACCTCGTCCATCTCGTAGCGGGCGTTGCGCAGGCCGTTCTCGACCAGGTCGAGCGTGACCGGGTCGACGTCGGTCCTGGTGATCGGCGCGGTGGTGGTCTCCACGATGGTCGCCATGGGTCAGGCCTCCTTCGCCGGCGTGATCAGCAGGCTGCCGCTGGGATGGGTGGTGGCTTGGTGGCCGGGCAGGACGAGGGTGGTGGAGTCCATCTCCGTGATGATCGCCGGGCCTTCGACGATGTCGCCCGCTCGCAGCTTCAACCTGTCGTAGAGTGCGGCTTCGACGAACTCACCGCTCACGTAGATTCGGGTATGTCCCGATTTCTCCGGCGGGGCGATGCTTTCGTCCAGGCTGATCGGCGCCACGTTCGGACGCTCCCCGGTCACCGCCGCCCGGGCGTTGACCAGCTCATGGCCGACCGGCAGCGTGAAGGAGAACAACCGCTCGTGCTCGGCGTCGAAGCGGGCCGCCAGCCCTTTGGGCCCGTCGGCGAGGTCGAAGCTGACCGGCAACTCGTTGCCCTGCCCGACGAACCGGACGTCGGCCGAGTAGGTGATCGTCTGCCGGTCCGCCGGCACTCCTTGATCGACGAGGCGGGCCGCGGTGGATTCGGCCAGCTCGGTGAAGATCTCGGTGAACTCCTGCGCGGACACGTCGCCGAGCTTGCGCAGAACTGTGCGCGCGGATTCGTCACGAGCGGACGTGGTCGCGTCCCCGAGCGCGCACAGCACGCCGGGCGACGGCGGCACGATCACCGGCCAGGCCCCGGTCAGCTTGCCCAGCGCGTTGGCGTGCAACGGCCCCGCCCCGCCGAAGGCGACCAGCGCGAAGTCGCGCGGGTCGAACCCCTGCTGCACGCTGACCAGCCGCAGCCCGCCCAGCATGTTCTCGTTGACGATGTCGATGATCCCGGCCGCGGCCGCCTCGGCGCTCTCCAGGCCCATGGCGTCGGCGATCGTCTGCACGGCCGCGCGAGCCGCCTCCCGGTCCAGGGTGATCTCGCCGCCCGCGAGCGAGCTGGGCAGATACCCGAGCACGACGTTGGCGTCGGTCACGGTCGGCTCCGTGCCCCCTTTCCCGTACGCGGCGGGGCCGGGCTCGGCGCCGGCCGACTGGGGCCCCACGCGCAGGGCGCGCGTCAGTTGCGGCACGTGCGCGATCGAGCCGCCGCCCGCGCCGACCGTACGGACATCGACGGCCGACGCCCGCACGCTCAGATCGCCGACCTTCGTCTCCCGCCCGATGCGCGCTTGCGCGTTCTGCACGAGGGCGACGTCCGTCGATGTGCCGCCCATGTCGAAAGTGAGCAACTCCGTGTGCTCACTCTGCTCGGCCACCCAGACCGCGCCGGCCACTCCCCCGGCCGGGCCGGAGAGCAGCATCGTCACCGGGGCCGCGATGGCCGCGCCGGCGCCGGACAGGCCGCCGTCGCTGCGCAGGATGGACAGCTCGGCGGGCACGCCCTCCGCGCTCAACTTCGCGGACAGGTTCGCTACGTAACGCGCAACTTGGGGTTGCACGTAACCGTTCGCGACGGTCGTCAACGCGCGCTCATATTCGCGCATCTCCGGGAGCACGACGCTGGACAGCGACACCTCGATGCCCGGCAGTTCCTCGGCCGCCAGTTGCGCGATCCGGCGCTCGTGCGCGTCGTTGGCGAACGCGTTGATGAGCGACACCGCGAGCGCCTCGACGCCGTTGTCGCGCAACTTGCGCAAAGCCGCGCGGGTGGCCTCCTCGTCGAGCTCGCGCACGACCGTGCCGTCGCTACCCATCCGTTCGGGCACCTCGACCGTGTTCTCCAGCGCGGCCAGAGGTTCCGGCTTGGGCCAGATGATCCAGCCGGCCAGGCCACCGGGCACGAACGAACGGGCGATCTGCAACACCTGACGGAAACCTTGCGTGGTCACCAGGCCGACGGTTGCGCCCTTGCCTTCGAGGATCGCGTTCGTGGCCACGGTGGTGCCGTGCAGCACGTGCGCGACCGCGGCCCGGTCGATGCCGGCCTCGGCGCACACCTTGTCGATACCGTTGAGTACGCCGACGGACTGGTCGCTCGGCGTCGAGGCGGTCTTGGCCCGCCAGGTTGCTCCGGAATCCTCGTCGACCAGCAGCACGTCGGTAAACGTGCCGCCCACATCCACACCGAGCCGATACGACATCGCTCTCCTTAAATGATCTTGGCAGTGCGCAAACGCGCGCGCTCCGTTTCGTCCAGGCCCAGCAGGCCGCCGTACACCTCGTCGTTGTGCTCGCCCAGCGCCGGACCGGCCGTACGGACCGAACCGGGGGTGACCGAGAGCTTCGGGGTGGCGTTCTGCATGGGCAGCTCACCGAAGTCGGGGTGGGGCACGTTCACGATCGCCTCCCGGGCCGCGAAATGCGGGTCGGCGAACATGTCCTTGGCCCGGAAGATCCGCCCGGCCGGCACGCCGTTCTCGTGCAGCGTGGCCAGCAGGTCCTCGGCGCCGACGGTCGAGGTCCACTCGGCGATCAGGTTGTCGAGCTCGGCCATGGCGGCGCCGCGAGCCGAATGCGTGGCGTAACGCGGGTCCTGGGCCAGCCCGGGTTGTTTCATCGCGGCGGCCAGCCGGCCGAAGACGGTGTCCTGGTTGGCCGCGATCAGGATCAGGTCGCCGTCGCCGGTCGGATAGACGTTGCTGGGCGACACGTTGGGCAGCGTGGCGCCGGTGCGCTCACGCTGATAGCCGGCGACCGCCCACTCGGGCAGCAGCGACTCCATCATGGCCAGCACCGCCTCGTAGATCGCCGAGTCGACGATCTGACCGCGGCCGGTGTTGCTGCGCGCGTGCACAGCCACCAGGGTGCCGATGCACGCGTAGGTGGCGGCCAGCGAATCACCGAGCGAGATCCCCGCCCGTACGGGCGGCCCGCCGGGATCACCCATCACGTAACGGATGCCGCCCATCGCCTCACCGATCGACCCGAACCCGGCCCGGCTGGAGTAAGGGCCGTCCTGGCCGTACCCGGTGACCCGCGTGATGATCAGCCCCGGGTTGGTCTGCCACAGCGTCTCGGGCGCCATCCCCCAGCGTTCCAGGGTGCCGGGCCGGAAGTTCTCGACCACGATGTCGGCCTGGTCGATCAGCTTGCGGACCAGCGCCTGACCTTCCCCCGTACGCAGGTCGCACGTCACGGACTTCTTGTTGCGGGCGACGACGGGCCACCACAGCGACTTCCCGTGCGGCTTCTCCCGCCCCCACTGACGCATCGGATCACCCCGCCCCGGATCCTCGATCTTGATGACCTCGGCCCCGAAGTCCCCGAGCAGCTGCCCGCAGAACGGCCCGGCCAGCAGCTGCCCGAACTCGACAACCCGCAGATCCCCCAGCGGCCCGCTCATCCCTGCTCCCCCATCGTCGTCGCGCTCGCGTCGTCTCCGCCCGAGCCGCGCCCTGTCGTCGCCGCGCTCGCGCTGCCACTCTCCGCGCCACGCCCGGTCGGCGCCGCGCTCGCGGTCCCCCTTTCGGGACCACGCCCGGTCGGCGCCGCGCTCGCGTCGGGCTCCTCCACGCCGCGCCCGATCATCGTGGCGCGGGCGTTGTACAGGTGTGCTCGCATGATTGCTTCGGCCCACTCCCCGGCGCCCGCCCGCACGGCGGCCACCATCTCGACGTGGTGGTGCAGGCTGCGCAGCAGGGCGTCGGGCGCGTAGTCGTGGAAGTTCTGGGTGACGACGGCCGCGTGCGTGACCCCGCGCAACGCCTGCGCCAGCGGCGGCGACCCGGCGGCGTCGATGAACAGCCCGTGGAACCGGCGGTTGAGCTCGACGATCGCGGCCAGATCCTGGTGGCGGCCCGGCGTGCCGACCCGCAACATCTCGGCCGCGAGCTCGTCCAGTTCGGCGATCTGCTCGTCACCCAGGTTGGGCACGGCCTGCCGCACCGCGTACGGCTCCAGCCGCAACCGCAGCTCGAAGATCTCCCGCAGCTGCTCGGAGGACCACGTCGCGACCCGGGCCCCGCGGTTGGGCTGGATCTCGACCAGACCCTCGGCGGCCAGCCGGGACAGCGCCTCACGGATCGGGGTGCGGCTCACCGACAGCCGGCCGGCCAGTTCCGCCTCACCGAGCCGGGCGCCGGACGGGATCGCTCCCGACAGGATCTCGTCCCGCAAGGACTGCGCCGCCTGTTCCGCCGCTGCTCGCACGCGCTCCCCTTCTGTTCGCACCGCCGGCCATCCGGCCGGCGCGCGCCGGCCGCCCGAACCTGCGCTCGGTCCTCGTCCGGCTCGCTGCCGCCCATCACGCGGACCGCCGCGCGGTGATCGCCTGCATTGCCGTCTATCGGCCGCCTGTGGTGGCCGTCACGAAACGTTGCATGCAATCCTTGCCATGATCCGGCTGTTTCCGCAAGAGTGGCCGCATGGAAACGTCAGGTTGTATGCAATGACGATCTCGATCGTCGAGGTGTCGCCCCGCGACGGGCTGCAGAACGAGTCCACCCTCGTGCCCACCGCCGACAAGCTGGCCCTGATAGCGACGCTGGTGTCGAGCGGGGTCCGGCGCATCGAGGCGGTCAGCTTCGCGCACCCGAAACGGGTCCCGCAGATGGCCGACGCCGAGGCGGTCGCGGCCGGCCTCCCGCGCGGCGACGTCTCCTGGATCGGCCTGGTGCTCAACGAACGCGGCCTCGATCGCGCGATCGCCGCCGGTCTCGACGAGGTGAACGTCGTGGTGGTCGCCACCGACACGTTCAGTCAACGCAATCAGGGCGTGCCGACCTCCGAAGCGATCGCCGCCTGGTCCCGCATCGCCGCCCGGGCCCGGGGAGCCGGCCTGCGCACCACGGTGACGATCGCCGCCGCCTTCGGCTGCCCGTTCGAGGGCGAGGTCCCCGTCGCCCGTGTCCGGTCGGTGATCGACCGGTGCCTGGAAGCGGCCCCCGACGAGCTGGCCCTGGCCGACACGATCGGCGTCGGCGTCCCGGCCCAGGTGCGGGCCCTGCACGCCGAGGTGCCCGGCGACGTTCCGCTGCGCTGGCATTTCCACAACACGCGTAACACCGGCTACGCCAACGCCTTGGCCGCCGCCGACCTGGCCGGCGACCGGCCGACCGCGCTGGACAGCAGTGCCGGCGGCATCGGCGGCTGCCCGTTCGCTCCCAACGCCACCGGCAACATCGCCACCGAGGACCTGCTGTACCTGTTGCACCGCAACGGTTTCCCGACCGGCGTCGACGTCGGGCCGCTGCTCCCGCTGGGCGCCCGGCTGGGCGACCTGCTCGGCCACCAGGTCCCCGGCCAACTCGCGCGGGCCGGTCTCTTTCCCGCCTGACGGCCCGGGCGGCTCCTCGGAGCCGCGCGCTCTACTCCCCGGCGGTTTCGAGCAGGAGCTGCGACAGCTCGCGCGGCTGGGAGAACATCGGCCAGTGACCCGTGGTCATCTCCACCAGGCGCCATCCGTAGGAGGCCAGCAGGCCGGCCCATGCGGTCTCGAGTTTCCCGTCGGGCAGCAGGCAGTGGATGTACGTCGCGGGCAGCGCACTCAGGGGCCGGGTCAGCACGGCGGGCTCGGTCAGCGTGGCGCCCGGATGCGGCGTCGACCCGGCCACGATCCGGGCGACCTGCTCGTCGGTGAGCCCGTGCCCGCCGTAGTGGGCCGGAGCGGCAACCGGCCAGAACCCGTCGTTGGCGGCGATCGCGGCTCGCATCGCCGCACCGCCGTCGGGTCCGCCCGACGCGAACGCCTCCCCGTCGGCCGACAGACTGGCGTCGACGAAGATCACTCGGGCCGGCCGGTTCCCGATCCGCTCCGCGGCCTGCCCGACCGGGACACCCGCGTAGCTGTGCCCGACCAGGACGACGTCACGCAGATCCGCGCTGTCCACCGCGTCCACGATGTCCTGCACGTGGGTCTGCTGCCCCGCCGGCACTCCGTGCTTGTCGGCCAGCCCGGACAATGTCAGCGGGTGAACGCCGTGCCCCACCGCTTCGAGATGAGGCACGACGTCGGCCCACGCCCACGCTCCGAGCCGAGCGCCGGCCACCAGTACGAAATTCGCCATCGACGCACCGTAGCCGAACCTCAGCTGGGCCGAACCGCCCGAACCCCGTTCCGTACGACCACCGCCTGATCGTCACGGATCGGCACGAAGTCGTACCGGTCCCCCTCCTCGGCGATGATCCGCGCGTAGAGCTCCTCGCGCCCCCGGTTGGCGTGCGACAGCGGATAGAACGACACCAGCCCGAGCCCACTCGTGTCCTCGACGACGCCCGGATCGTCGTCGTCCCGGTAGCCCGCGAGATCGGCCGCCGCCAGCGCGGCCCCCGCCGACATTCCCGCGTACGCCAGCCGCCCTGACGCCACCCTCTGCTGCACCGCGCCGACGAACCCCGTCCGCTGAGCGTGCTGAAGCAGAAAGATCGGATATCCGCCGGTGACGAACACCAGGTCCGCCTCGGCCAGCACTTCTGCTACCTCGCCCGGTGCCGCCGCCTCAAGATCGAGCCGGCGCACGGACAGCCCCGCGCCTTCGATCGCCGCCTCGGCCACGCCGACCCACGGCGCCGACGCCATCGGATTACCCGCGGTGGGCACAAGCACAGCCCGCCGCGGTCTCGGGGTCAGCTCGTCGAGCCAGCCGCCCAGGGCGCCGAGCCCCTGACTGCCGAGAAAGACATTCATGATCCGCAGTATGACCAAGCGCCAGCACCACCACGACTCGACAGTGGAGAAACGATCATCGAAAGCGGGGAGGCAGCAAGCAGGCGCGGACCGAGGCGGAGAACGGGAGCACAAGGAAGCGGAGAACGGCCCGCGCGAGGCGGCGTCGAGGGCGCGGTAGGTCGCCTGGCGAGGGTGCCGGAGGTGGCGTCGGGGGTGCGGGTCAGCGGAGGAAGCGCTCGGACCGGGTGAGCATCGTGATGGCGTGGCCGGCGCGGCCGATCAGGGTTTGCCAGGCTTCGGGGTCCGACTGCGCTCCGGCGCGGAAGGCGGACATGGTCGGCCACCACAGCTGGCGGGCGCCGAGGAACGGGGGTGTGTTGCCGTGTACTGCGGGGCTGGGGTAGTTGCGGGTGTGGCGGAAAGCGCCGAGGCGCCGGCCCAGCTCGAGGTCGTCGTCGCCGGCCCACGAGGCGTGGCCGTCGAGGTGGACGAACTGGAGCAGCTGGATGGTGACGCTACGGTCGAGGACGTCCCACAGGGCGTCGCCGTACGCGTGGCCGTCCTGGGCTCGTAGCCGGGCGACCAGCACTTCCTCGTCGGTGCTGAGGAAGCGTGACCGTTCGGGGATCTGGAAGGCGGGTTCGTCGGGCTGCACGTGGTCGACGTACTGGGGTTCGGAGAGCAGGCCGGACGCGTCGGCGGCGGAGTCGAACGACGAGATGGCGACGCCGGCGACCTCGTCCTGGCCGGCGCCGAGCAGGTCGGTGTCGACCTGGTGCGCCTGCACGTAGCTGCGCAGACCGGGGATCAGGCGGCCCATGGTGCCGTGGGGGTGCCGCCAGTGGTCGTGGAACTCCTCCGCCGTCACGTCGGGACGGCGTACGAGCAGCGAGAAGAAGCGAAGCACGAGGAGCACCTTCCTGAGTTGGAAATCCCAACCTAGCCAGCTGAGTTGGAAACGACAACCCAGGAGGGCGGCGCCGTGAGCGACAATGGATCAGTGACCTCCCCGATCGAGCAGTCGTGCTCGCTGTCGCAGGCGCTCGACTTCTTCAGTGAGCGCTGGATGCTGCAGATCATGCGCGAGGCGTTCCAAGGCACCACGCGGTTCACCGACTTCCGCAAGGCGCTGCGGATCGCCTCCGACGTTCTCACCACCCGCCTCACCGCCCTCGTCGAGGCGGGCGTGATGGAGCGCCGGGAGTATCGCGAGGCGGGTCAGCGCGCCCGCACCGACTACCACCTGACCGGCTCGGGGCAGCAGCTCGCCCTCGTGCTGGCCGCTCTGCAGCAGTGGGGTGAGCAGCACCTGCCCAGCGACGTCCCCGGCATCACGTTCAGCAGTGCGGCCGGCCGGGCCGTGGCGGTGCGTTTCGTCGACGAGGACGGCGCGGTGCTCGACGAGAAGGACGTGCTGACGAAGTAGCGGAGGTCAGGGCGCCTCGCACGGGCCCGGCGGGAAGGGTGGGCACGCTGAGCTGGGCCGGCGACTGGTTGGCTCAGGTGCCGGTGGCCGGCCGGCGGTAGCGAGGGCCGATCACGATGTCGATGACGTCAGCGGTGCGGGTGGCGCTGAACTGCGGCTCCGGCGGACGCCCGGCCGAGGACGGGGCAGTCGCCGGCACAGCGGGTGACGTGGCCGCGGGAGCGGTGGGCGAAGGCGACGCGCGGTGATCGGTGTCACGCCTCGCAGGCGCCCGGCGGGAGCTTGGGCACGCTCAGCTGGGCCAGGGCCTGGTTGACCTCGGTGTAGGTGGCCAATTGGCGATACTTCGGGCCGATGATGATGTCGATCACGTCGCTGCTGCGGGTGGCGCTGTACTGCGGCTCGGCCTCGTCGAGGAAGTAGGCCCGGATCCACTGGGCGGCGCCGACCGTCTTGGGCCCGTAGCGGACGACCGCGACGTCTTTGAGCTTGCCCTTGCTGGCGGCCGGCTTCGACATCACGAAGCCGCGGTTCTTGAAGTCCTCGGTGACCCGCTCGGCCAGGCCGGGCGTGGTGGTGCCGTTGAGCACGCGCAGTTTGACCTGGGACGCGTCGGCGGGCAGGTCCAGGCTGACCCGGGGCGCGCCGGGCGGGCAGTCCTGGCCGGCGGCGGCGTTGGCCTGGGTGTCGCGCACGACGGCGATCACCACGACCACGATCGCCACCACGAGGAGGAAGCCGACGACAACCAACGAACGCACCCGACTGAAGCTCACGCCGAGCCAGACGCTCAACACCCCCGCCCCGGACGACAGTTATGACGTAAGACACACCTCAGCCGTACAGGAAACGGGTCGCGTTGGTCGTGAGCAGCTTCTCGCGCTGCGCGTCGGACAGGAACGACGCCGACCGGACGACCTGCCCGGCCGGGCGCTCGCCCAGCGGGTACGGGTAGTCGCTGCCCACGACGACCTGGTCCGCGCCCATCGTGTCGACCAGCAGGCGCAGGGCGGGTTCGCTGAAGACCACCGAGTCGACGAAGATGCGGTCCACGTAGGCGCTGGGCGGGCGGGTGGAACGGCCCCGCACGAGGTCGCCCTTGCGTTCCCAGGCGTTGTCGGCGCGGCCCAGCCAGTACGGGAAACTGCCGCCGCCGTGCGCGAAGCACAACCGCAGCGTGGGCGGGACCTGGTCGAGCACGCCGCCCAGGATCAGGGCCAGCGCCGACAGGTGGGTCTCGGCGGGCATGCCGGTCAGCCAGCGCGCCATCCAGCGGTCGAGGCGCGGCCCCTCCGGCATGTCCCACGGGTGCACGAAGACGGGCGCACCCACCGCCGCGCAGTGCTGCAGGAACTCGACGATCCCGGCCGCATCGAGGTCCTGGTCGCCGACGTGGTTGCCGATCTCGACGCCGACGTGCCCGGCCGCCATCGAACGGTCCAGCTCAGCACAAGCGGCGTCCGGGTCCTGCAGCGGCACCTGACAGAACGGGATGAAGCGCGAGTCGCCGTCGATCAAGGACAGGGTCAGGTCGTTGAAGATCCGTGACAACGCCACCGCCTGGGCCGGTGTGCGGTCGTAGCCGAAGAAGACCGGCGTCGGTGAGACGACCTGGTGCGAAACCCCGTCGGCGGACATGTCGGCGAGGCGGACAGCGGGGTCCCACGCCGACGAGTCGATCCGGCGGAACTCCGTCTCGCGGATCATGATGATCGCTTCGCGCTCGGACGTGACCTTGAGCCAGGGCCAGCCGGTCCCGCCGCACGCGCCGGCGAGGTCCGGCCAGCCCTTCGGCACGACGTGCGTGTGGACGTCGATGGTCAAGCGTCAGCCCTTCCCGGGGTGCAGCGCGCCGCAGTTGTCACACGTGCGGGCCTTCTCGTCGGAGTAGAACGCGGTGAACACCGGCGGCAGGTCCTCGACGATGTCGCGCACCTGCAGTTCGACCTCGTGCACCAGGTGGTCGCACTCGAAGCAGTACCACTGGAACTTCTCGAGCGTGCCCTCCTCGCGGACCCGCTCGACGACCAGGCCGATCGAGCCGGGCTCGGGCCGCTGCGGCGAGTGCGGCGTGTTGCCGGGCAGCACCCACATCTCACCCTCGCGGATGTGCACGTCCTTCGGCCCGTCCGGGGTCATCGTCTTGACGTGCATGTTGCCTTTGACCTGGTAGAAGAACTCCTCGTACGGATCCACGTGGAAGTCCGTCCGCGAGTTGGGGCCGCCGACGACCATGACGATGAAGTCGTCGCCGGTCGGGAACATCTGCTTGTTGCCGACCGGCGGCTTGAGCAGGTGCTTGTTGTCCTCGATCCAGCCCGGGAAGTTGATCGGGTCGGTCATCACGCCTCCAACGGCAGAGCGGCCACAGCTTGGATTTCGATCAGGAGATGGGGGTGCGGCAGTTGGTGCACGGCCACCGTCGTACGGGAAGGGCCGTCGTAGTCGAAGAACTCGGCGTAGACCTTGTTGTAGCCACCGAAGTCGTTCATGTTCACGAGATAGGTCGTGATCTGCACGACGTCGTCCAGCGTGGCCCCGACCGACGCGAGAATGTCCGAGATGTTGGTGATGACGGCCCGGGTCTGCACGGCGACGTCGAGCGTGGTGGTGCCCATCTCGTCCACCGACGCGCCCGCGATCGTGTTGTCCGGAAGGCGGCTGCTCGTGCCGCTGACGAAGGCGAACCCGTTGGCCACCTTGACGTGCGGGAACCTGCCGCGCGGAGTGGCCTTGCCCTCGACGAGCCGCCCGGTCACGACGAGGCCTTCAGCGAGGCGGCACCCAGACCGGCCACTTCTACCCGTACGGATTGACCCGGCCCGACCCGCACGGCGGCGGTCGCCGCGCCCGCGAGCACGATCCAGTCGTCCTCGAGCGTGCCCGCCAGCCGCAGCGCCTCAGCGAAGGCCGTGAGCGGATCGCCCAGGATGGCCGCGGTCGAACCGGTCTCGGCCACCTCGTCGTCGAGGAGCAACCGCACCTCGAGATCACCGAGGCCGGACGGCAACGGCTGCCACGAACCGACCACGAACCCGGCCGCGGAGGTGTTGTCCGCGATCACCTCGTCCAAAGTGAACTTGAAGTCGAGCCAGCGGGAGTCGATCACTTCGAGGGCCGGCGCCACAGCGGCGACGGCCCCGTCCCGTACGAGGAAAGCAACTTCCGGCTCGACCTTGGGGTGGATGCGCGCCGCGAGGTCGAGCACCCCGCCGTCCTCGATGCGCATCGCGTCGGTCAGCCATCCCCAGATGACCGAGTCCACGCCCATCTGCTGCATCTTGGCCTTGCTGGTCAGCCCCAGCTTGACGCCGGCGATCGTCTCGCCGCGGGCCAGGCGCAGGTCGACGACCTCGCGCTGCACCGCGTAGGGGTCGGGGATCTGATGGCCGCCGGGCAGCTCGGTGGCGGTGGTCAGCGCGTCGTCCAGCAGAACAGCGAGCGAGGTCATGACATGTCCAAGCAGACGTTGGTGTATTCGGAGTAGAAGTCGAGCGAGTGCCGGCCGCCCTCGCGTCCGACGCCGGAGGCGCGCATCCCGCCGAACGGGGTGCGCAGGTCGCGCAGGAACCACGTGTTGATCCAGACCAGGCCCACGTCGAGCTGCGCGCCGGCCCGCAGTGCCCGGCCCACGTCGCGGGTCCAGACCGTGCCGGCCAGCCCGTACGCGCTGTCGTTGGCCAGCGCGAACGCCTCGTCCTCGTCGTCGAACGGGGCGATGTGGCAGATCGGGCCGAAAACCTCTTCCCGTACGGTCCGCGCGTCCTGACCGAGCCCGGTGATCACGGTGGGTTCGATGTAGGACCCGCCGTCGCGCTCGTCGCCGAAGTGCGGCACGCCCCCGCCCGCCAGCACTGTCGCGCCCTCCTGGCGGGCCAGGTCGTAGTAGCCGAGCACCTTGTCGCGGTGGGCCTTGGAGATCAGCGGCATGGTGCCGGTGGCCTCGTCGGACGGCCAGCCGTACGTGAGTTCCTTCGCGCGCGCGGCCAGCCGGGCGGCGAACTCGTCGAAGATCGGCCGCTGCACGTACAGCCGCTCGGTGCACAGGCAGACCTGGCCGCCGTTGGTGAAGCTGGACCGCACGCTGCCGGCCACGGCCGCGTCGAGGTCGGCGTCGGCGAAGACCAGCCCCGCGTTCTTGCCGCCGAGCTCGAACGACACCGGTTTCACCCCGGGGGCGGCCGCGCGCATGATGGCCGAGCCGGTGGCCGACTCGCCGGTGAAGGTGATCGCGTCGACGCCGGGGTGCGTGGTCAGCCACTCCCCCGCGGCGTCGGGTCCGTGGCCGTGCACGAGGTTGAACACGCCCTCGGGCACACCGGCCGCGGCCATCACCTCGGCCAGCACGGTGGCCGAGGCCGGGGTCTCCTCGCTGGGCTTGACGACCACGGCGTTGCCGCAGGCCAGCGCGGGCGCGACCTTCCACGTGAGCAGCAGCAGGGGCAGGTTCCAGGGCACGATGATGGCGACGACGCCCATCGGCTTGCGGACCGCGTAGTTGAGCGCGCGCCCACCGGCGGCGGTGGCCGTCGTGAACGATTCGGTGCCGGTGGCCGCCACGACGTCGGCGAAGGCGCGGAAGTTGGCCGCGCCGCGCGGGATGTCGAGCGTACGGGCCTGGGTCAGGGTTTTACCCGTGTCCGCGACCTCTGCCGTGACCAGATCCTCGAATCGGCGCTCGAGCTCGTCTGCGATCCGGCGCAGGACGACGGCGCGTTCCTGCTCCGAAGTGCGCCCCCAGGGTCCGCGCACGGCTGCCCTCGCGGCGGCGACCGCATCGTCCACCGTGGAACGGTCGGACTCGGTGACCGAAAAGACCGTCTCACCCGTGACCGGGGACGCCTTGGCGAACGTGACCGTGGCCGGGCGGAACTCGCCGGCGACGAAATTGCGCAGAAGTGGCGGCTCACCGGCCGGGCGACCGGTGACGAGGGTGCGATCCCAGTTCATCGCCGCACCACCCGACGGGCCACCGCAGCCACACCCAGAGCGGCCAGTGCGCCGGCCGTCCAGCCGAGTACCTGGTGTTGTCGTTTCACCCGGCGGCGGACATCCGCGTACGGGGTGGTGGAGAAGGAAACCAGCTCGTAGCGCGACACGTACTTGCCGGGCAGCAGCCGTTCCAGGGTGTGCTCGACGGTCTTGCCCAGCTTGAAGAACGGGGCGGCCACCTTGTCGCGCATCTCGACGAAGTTGGCCAGGGCCATCTCGGCGATCGCCTCGGAGTTCTCGCGGCGGCCCCGCTCGTAGAGGGGAAGCGCCTCGGCCCAGTTGTCGCCGGTGGCGTCGAGGCAGCGGTCCAGCTCGACCACGTCCTCGAAGGAGGCGTTGGCGCCCTGGCCGTAGAACGGGACGATGGCGTGCGCGGCGTCGCCGATCAGCGCGACCCGGCCCAGCAGCTGCCAGGGCGCGCATCTCACCGTGCCGAGCAGGCCGACCGGGTTGTGCCGGTAGTCGTCGACCAGGTTCGGGATCAGTTCCAGCAGGTCCGGGTACTGGTCGCGGAAGTGGCGTTCGATCGCGGCCGGGCTGCCCAGCGAGGCGAAGCTGCCGGTGCCGGCGTTGGGCCAGAACAGCGTGCCGGTGAACGACCGGTCCGGGTTGGGCAGCGCGATCATCATCGAGGTGCCCCGCGGCCAGATGTGCAGCGCGCCCGGGTCGAGGGCGTAGTCGCCGTCGCGGGCCGGGATCGTCAGCTCCTTGTAGCCGTAGTCGAGGAAGCTCACGGTCTCGGTGAAGCTTTCCCCCGCGTACGCCATGAGGAGACCACGGGTGGCTGAACCGGCGCCGTCGGCCCCGAGCACGATGTCGGCCTTGGCCTGTGAGCCGTCGGCGAAGCCGAGCGTGCCCAGGGCGGGGTCGAGCGCGGTCAGCGGGCGTTCGAAGTGGATGGTCACGCCCTCAGTGGCGGCGGCCGCGTCGAGCAGCGCGTCGTTGAGGGCGCCGCGGCCGATCGAGTTGATCGCCCGGTCGCCGTCCAGGCTGTACGGCTGGAAGTTGGTCTCGCCGCCCAGCGGGTGCACCATCCGGCCGCGCATCGGCAGCGCGTCCTTGAGCACCTGCTCGTCGAGGCCGATCCGGCGCAGCGCGTCGAGGCCCCGCTCGGAGAGGGCCAGGTTGATCGAGCGGCCGCGTTCGGCCCCGGTGACGCGCGGGTCGGGGCGGCGCTCGTACAGGTCGACCGTGTAGCCGCGGCGGCCCAGGTAACAGGCAAGCAGGCTGCCGCACAGCCCGGCGCCGACGATGGCAACGTGCTTCACGGGGTCTCCTCCACGCAGGCGGCGAGCGCGGCCGCGGCCCGGCGGCAGTCCTCTTCGGTCGAGTACAGCGGGACGGGCGCGAACCGCACGATGTCGGGCTGGCGGGCGTCGGCGATGACCCCGTGCTCGAAGCGCAGCCGCTTGGTCAGCGCGCCCGCGTTGCCCTCGTGCAGGCGTACGGACAACTGGCAGCCATGACGGGCCGGCTCGCGGGGCGTGATGACCGAGAGCGGGCGGGTGGCCACGACCTCGTCCAGCAGGTCACGCAGGTAGGTGGTCAGGTGCAGGCTGCGTTCGCGCAGGGCGGGCATGCCGACCTCGTCGAAGATGCGCAGCGAGGTGCGTACGGGGCCCATGGCGAGGATCGGCGGGTTGGAGACCTGCCAGGCGTCGGCGCTGCGCGGGGGCCGGGACTCGGGGGTCATCTCGAAGCGGGTGCTCGCCTCGGTGCTCCACCAGCCCTCGAAGCGGTGCAGGTCGGCGCCGTGGTGCCGCTCGTGGACGAAGACGCCGGCCAGCGCGCCCGGCCCCGAGTTCAGGTATTTGTACGAGCACCAGGCGGCGAAGTCGGCGCCCCACTCGTGCAGGCTCAGCGGCACGTTGCCCGCGGCGTGCGCGAGGTCCCAGCCGACCACGGCGCCGGCCTTCTTCCCGGCCGCGGTGATCGCCGGCATGTCCATCAGCTCGCCGGTGAGGTAGTTGACGCCGCCCAGCATCAGCAGGGCCACCGTATGGCCCTCGGTTTCCAGGAACGCGACGACGTCCTCGGTGCGCAACGTGTCCTCGCCGGCGCGCGGGCGCAGCCGTACGACGGTGGTGTCGGGGTCGAGGCCGTGGAACCGGGCCTGACTGCGCACGGCGTAACTGTCGGACGGGAACGCCGCGTCCTCGATCACGATGCGGGTGCGCTCGCCGGCCGGGCGGTAGAACGACACCATCAGCAGGTGCAGGTCGACCGTGAGCGAGTTCATCACCACGACCTCGGACGGCAGCGCGCCGACGAGCCGGGCCGCGGGCTGGGTGAGCAGCTCGTGATACGGCAGCCAGGGCCGGGCCGCGTCCAGGTGGCCCTCGACGCCGAGCCGGGCCCACTCGTCGAGGTCCTCGTTCAGCTCGACCCGGGTCGCCTTGGGTTGCAGTCCCAGCGAGTTCCCGGCGAAGTAGGCGACCTCCGGATGGTCGCCCCCTTCGGCCGGGGGGATGTGGAACAGATGGCGCAGCCCTGCAAAGCTCATTACATCTCCGTCCGCGAGGTCCACAGCTCCGGGAAGACCGGCCGGCTCATACTGCGCTGCAGGAAGGCCAGCCCGTTGGAGCCGCCCGTGCCGCTCTTGGCCCCCATTGTTCTTTGCACCGCCTTGAGATGCAGGTAACGCCAGTCACCGAAACGGTCGGCGACCTCGGTCAGCGCCTCACCCAGCAGCCTGAGGTGGTTCTCCGGGCCGGTATCACGATAAACGCGCACCCAGGCGCGGGCGACCGACTGGTCGGCCTCGTGCTCGTCGGCGACGTCCCGCTCCAGCAGCCCGGGCGTGAGGTCGTGACCCCGGCGGGCGAGCAGCGCGATCACCTCGTCCCACAGGCTCGCGCGGTGCAGGGCCACTTCCAGTTCGCCGTACGCCGTAGTGCCCTTGAACGGACGCATCAGCGACTTGGTGCGCAGCCCGAGCAGGAACTCGACCTGACGGTACATCGCCGACTGGAAGCCCGAGCCCTCGCCGAGCAGGTCGCGGAACGTGTTGAAGTCGGCCGGGGTCATCCAGCGCAGCGTCTGCCAGGCCGCGTTGAGGCCCTCCAGATGCAGCGCGGCCCGGCGCAACGGGGCCAGCGCGGGCCACACCTCGTCGTTGCGCACGTGCTCGCGGGCCTGCTCCAGCTCGTGCCGGAGCAGGCCGAAGTACAGCTCCATGATCTGGCTGACCATGAGGAACGACATCTCGCCGGGGTCACCGCTCAGGGTGCGCTGCAGCGTGTGCAGGGTGCTGGCGTGCACGTACGAGTCGTACGGCACCCGCCGCCCGAACTCCAGCGTGGGCGCCCCGCCGTTGCGCGCCGTACGAGCGTCGCGCTCCTCGGCGGTGGTCGGCCGCACAGTATCCACGATCTCTCCTCCGGCCCGGTTTTTCTGGCTCCATGATTTCGTCGGCCCCGCTCTCCCCGGAATGCCGAATCAACGGCGCTGACCTCCGGGAACAGTTGATCAACGGCTAGATTTGCCGGGACGGTTAACGAACGGAAGGTGGCCGGGTTGGACGCGATGGACTGGGCCCTGCTGCGCGAACTGCAGGAGGACGCGCGCCTGTCCTACAGCGAGCTCTCCCGCCGGGTGCACTTGTCGCCCCCCGCGGTGGCCGAGCGGGTGCGGCGGCTCGAGGAGACCGGGGTGATCCGGGGGTATCACGCCCACGTCGACCTGGCCAAGGCCGGCCGTACGGTCCTCGGGCTGATCCGCATGTCCTGCTACGGCCCGACGTGTGTGCTGCGCGACGACAAGGTGGCCACGTGGCCCGAGGTGCTGGAGATCAACCGGGTCACCGGCGACACCTGTTGCGTGCTCAAAGTGGCGGCTGTCTCGATGGAAGCGTTCGCCGACGTCACCGACCGGCTCGGCACCTACGGCACGCCGTCCAGCACGATGATCCTGGCGACGCCGCTGGACTGGCAGCCCATCGCGCCGCCACCCCGTTTTTAGTAGCATCGAACGCGTGACCGAACCGCTCGAAGACGCCTCGGCCGTGCAGGTCGGTCCGCGCATCCGCGAGTTCCGCAAGCAGCGCGGCCTGACCCTGCGCAGCCTGGCCGCCCGCTCCGGCCTTTCGATCGGGTTCCTGTCGCAGGTCGAGCGGGGCATCTCGTCGATCGGGCTGACCGCGCTGGGCAGCGTGGCGACCGCGCTCGGGCACTCGGTGGCCGACTTCTTCGACGCTCCGGCCGCCCCCGGCGCGCCCGACCCGGTCGTGGTGCCGATGCCGCGGCACTTCACGCTGACCCGGGGCGAGAACGCGGCCGTGCAATACGTGTCGGGCCAGCAGACTTACCGCATGCTGTCCGATCGCGGGGCCGGGCTGGTGCTCGAGCCGATGGTGGTGCACATCGCGCCGGGCGGGCGGCGGGAGGTCGCGTACGGGCACGCCGGCGAGGAATTCGCGTACGTGATCTCGGGCGAACTGCTCTACGAGGTCGACGGCGTGGAGCACCGGCTGCACCCGGGCGACAGCGTGCACCTGCGCTCGTCGGTGCCGCACAGCATGTACAACGACACGTCAGAGGTGACCACCGTGGTCTCGGTGGTCACCCCGCGCCTCTTCTGACCAAGATCGTGTTCACGTACGTGAAACAACGGCCTCCATGGTGGCGGCCCAGATCGGTGACGCCGGAGCGATCACGTCGAAGTGGTCGCCCGGCTGCTCCAGCAAGGTGACCCCGGAGGCCGCGGCGAACCGGCGGTTGATGTCGATCAGGTCGAGGCTGTCGCCGCTGCCCTGCACGAGCAGCGCGGGCGAGGCCAGCGGCAGCCGCGTCATCGGGTCGCTCGCCGCGTAGACGTCGGGCACGTCGGCCGGGCCGCCGCCGAGCGCGGTGGTGATCGCGCCCTCCCCCAGGAACCGGCGCTGGCCCTCGTGCAGGTCGAGCACCCCCGCCAGCGAGACGGCCAGCGCGATGTCCGGATCGTCGGCGGCCAGACGCAACGCGAGCTGACCGCCCGCCGAGTGGCCGAACAGCACGATCGGGGCGCCGGGGTGGCGTTGGCGCGCCCCGGCGACCCCCGCGGCGAGATCGGCCGTGGTGGCGGCCCAGCCGTTGCGGTCGGGACGGCGGTATTCGAGGTTCCAGCTCACCCAGCCGCGGGCGGACAGGTCGACGGCGAGCGCGTCCATCAGGTCGGCGGCCCAGTTCGACCGCCAGAACCCGCCGTGGATGAGGATCCCGACCGGCGCCACGGAGGGGGCGTCCATGGCGCCGGCCGGGAGATCGGGGGCGGCCGCCGTGGCCGTCAGGCTCTGGGCCGCGACAGTGGCCGCGACGGCCGCGGCGACACCGGCTGCCGGCCCGGGGCCGCTCCGCGCGGGGAGCCGCTCGTCGGCCCACTGCTCGGCGTGCTCGCCGTAGGCCACCCGCTCGGCCGGATGCCGCAACCGGAACACCGCATGCCTGATCGCCCAGGCCAGGCCCCACACGCCCCGGCCGTGCAGGTGCTGCGGCGAGGCCGGGTGGGCCACCGTCAGGTCGTAGAAGACCGTGTTCGCGGGTGCGGCCGCCATCAGTGCCGGGTCGGCCGGCACCACCACGGCCGGGCCGTCGTGCGCGGCCAGGTCGGCGGCGGTCGCGGCGCCGACCACGCGGAGACCGGCGTCCAGGTCCCAGGCCGTGTCGCCGGCCAGCTTGGTCAGCAGATCACGGTCGGCCACCAGGTCGGGGCCGAGCACCAGCAGGACGTCCATCGGGCGGGCTCCTCACCATCGATCATGGGGGTTACTGGTGCTCACGGCTAAAAAACCCGCCCTCCCAGGGGGCCACCGCCACACCGGTAATTCTGACGAAGTTCGGCCGATCTTGCCGGACGGCCTGTGGACACGCGCCGACTGTGGACAACTCCCGCGCCGCCGCCCGATGTGCTAGCGGGACAGCCGGGGCAGGACCTCCGAGCCGAGCAGTTCGACGCCACGATCGTCGGTGAGGCCGTGCGGGGTGCCGAACTCGACCCTCCGCACGCCGGCGTCGATCAGTCGCTGGGCCTGGGCGGCGACCTGCGCGGGGGTGCCGGAGAAGGCGAACCGGTCGAGCACGTCGTCCGGGATGAGCCGGCCCGCGGCCTCGTCGTGGCCGCCGTCGACGAGCCGGGCGACCTCCTCCACGAGGCCTTCGGGCAGCGTCACGGTGGGGTCGAGACCGGCCACCACGGCCAGATACATCGCCACCTCCGTACGGGCTTTGGCCCGCGCGGCCTCGCCGTCGGTGTCGACCACCGTCACCGCACCCAGCACGATCCCGACGTCGCGGCCGGACCGCAGCCGCTCGCGGATCACGGGGACCATGTCGGGGTTGGCGCTGCCGCCCACCTTGATCTCGTCGGCGATCCGCCCGGCCAGCGCGGCGCCCTGCGCACCCCAGGCGCCGATCAGCAGCGGGACCGCAGGGCGCTGCCGCTCGTACCGGAGCACGGTGCCGGCGGCCAGGCGGTGGACCCGGCCGGCGAATTCCGTGCCGTCGCCGCGCAGCAGACGGGCCACCACCTCGGCCGCCTCCGCCAGGGCGGTCAGCGGGCGCGGCTGCTCCAAGCCGACCGCGCCCAGCCAGGTGCCGCGGGCCAGCCCCAGGTAGGCCCGCCCGTGCGAGGCCAGGTCGAGTGCGGCGATCTGCCCGGCGATCTCGTACGGGGCCATCGAGTACGGGTTCAGGCAGGCGGGCCCCAGCCGTACGCGGGAAGTGGCCCCGGCCATCTCCAGCAGCGGGAAGATCGGCGGCTGGTACATCAGGTCGCCGAACACGGTGAGCACGTCGAAGCCGGCGGCCTCGGCCGAGCGCGCGAGCCGGGCGTACGTGCCCGCGGGTTTGTCGCTCTGCAGGCCCAGGCCGATCTCCGTACGCATCAGGTCAGGTCCTCGGAGTTCATCGTGCGCCGGCCGGTCCGCTCGACCTTCATGACCAGCCGCTCCTCGGGGTCGGGGCAGATGAAGTGCGAGTCCTGGGCCAGCCAGTCGCCGGCGGCCAGGTCGCGCTGCTTGGCCGCGAGGAACGGCAGCACGGAGGCCAGGGCGTACACGCAGAAGTGTTTGCCCTCGGGAATGGTCAGGTGCGCGCTGTTTGTCAGGTCGAAGTGGTCGCCCACGTTCATGCCGCAGACCGAGCGGCCCTCGATCCGGTCGACGCTGACCCGCAGGTCGTAGATGTCCATCTCGCTCATGACGCCTCCTCGTTGACACGCACGATGACTTTGCCGGTGGTGCGCCGGGCCGCCAGGTCGGCCAGCGCCGCGGGCGCCTCCTCCAGGGACACGACCCGAGTGATCGGCGGCCGCAGCTCCCCCGCCGCGACCCGGCGGAACAGCTCGTCGTAGGCGGCCCGCACCTCGGCCGGCCGGGCCCAGGGATAGCGCGACCCCCACGACACTCCGATCAGGTCGGCGTTGCGGGCGATCAGCCGGGCCGGGTCGACGGGCGGGGGCGGCCCGGCGGCCATGCCCACGCTGACCAGCCGCCCCTCGAAGGCCAGGCAGTCCAGCGACCGTGAGAGCACGTCACCGCCGACCGGGTCGACGACGACATCGACCTCGCCCACCGACGCGAGGTCGTCGTAGCCGACCGCCACGGCGGCACCCTCCGCGCGGCATTTGTCCAGTTTGCCGGCGGAGCCCGCCGTGGCGATCACCCGCGCGCCCCGAGCCACCGCGAGCTGGATCGTGGCGATGCCGACCCCGCCCGCCCCGGCGTTCACCAGCACCGTCTCGCCGGCCCGTAACCGCGCCCGCTCCAGGGCGAACCAGGCGGTCTGGTACGTCACCGGCAGCGCGGCGGCGACCAGCGCATCCACCGCCGGGGGCCGCACGACCGCGAGCGAGGCGTCAATGGTGACGGTCTCCCCCAGCGCCCCGTGCGGCAACGCCGGGCAGACCACCACGTTCTCCCCGATCAGGTGCTCGGCCCCCGGCCCGGCGTCCAGCACCCGCCCCGAAGCCTCCACCCCGGGAGTCATCGGCGGCGCCGGTCGCACCGGGTACTCCCCGCGGCACAGCGACACGTCGAGGAAGTTGAGGCCGGCCGCGTGCACCGCGACCTGCACCGCGCCGGGCCCCGGCCGCGGGTCGTCGTCCACCGTGGCCACCCGCAGCACGTCCTGCGGCTCCCCGGCGGACGTCGCGATCAGCCGGCGGATCACGGGCGGACCAGCTCCGCGTGGTGGTGCACGATCCGCCAGTCGCCGTCCAGGCAGCGCAGCACGTCGGTGACCCGGGTGTGCTGCTCCTGCCCGCTCGCCGCGTCGCGGGTCACCAGCACGTACCGGGCCACGCCGGTGTCGCCCCACACGTCGATCCGCTTCTCGGTCGCGGCCATCACCGCCAGCACCGGCCGCTCCCCCGCCGCGTCCCGGCTGTCCCGGTACGCGTCGAGCTCGCGCCGGGTGCGCAGCGGCCCCGGCAGGTGGGTCTCCCACGTCGTGACGTCGTCGTGCAGGTGCGCGTCGAAGCCCTGGCGGTCGCCCTTGAGGAACGACGCGTACATGTCGTCGATGCCGGCCGCGATGGCCGCGGCCCCGATCTCGGCGAAGCTCATCGCTGGTCCTCCCGGCTGACGACGCCGCCCTTCATCACGAACCGCACACCCCGGAAGGCTGACGTGTCGTCGAGAGGGTCGGCGTCCATGGCGATCACATCTGCGTACTTGCCCTGCTCGACCGTGCCGAGGTCGTCGGAGAGCCCGAGCCAGCGGATCGGCCCGAGGGTGCCCGCGTGCAGGGCCCGCTGCGGGCCCAGGTGCTCGGCCAGGTTCTCCAGCTCCCGTACGGTGGCGTTGGTGCCCTCGAACGACCAGAACGGGGGCATGTCGCTGCCGAGCAGGATCTCCACCCCGGCCTCCAGGGCCATCCGGAAACTTTCGATGTGCCGGGGGCCGGCGCCGAGCGAGCGGCACTGCATCCATTCCGGCACGCCGAGCTCGTCGAAGAACTCCTTGCACCGGGTGACCAGCAGCGTCGGCACCAGCGCGGTGCCCTTGGCCGCCATGAGCGCGGCCACCTCGGGGGTCAGCTGGTAGCCGTGCTCGACGCAGTCCAGGCCCAGCTCGACCGCGGCCGCGATCACCTCGGCCGGGCCCGCGTGCGCGGTGACCTTGCGGCCCCAGGCGTGCGCGGTCTCGATCACCGCGGCCATCTCGTCGGCGAACAGCTGCGGGGTCGAGATGGCCTCGTGCTCGCCGGCCAGCCCGCCCGAGATCATCACTTTGATCAGGTCGGCCCCGGCCTTGATCTGGCTGCGCACGCCGTGCCGGAAGCCGACCGGCCCGTCGCACTCCATCGTGTCGCCGCTCTCGTGGCCGTGCCCGCCGGTGCAGACCAGTGCGCGGCCCGCCGTGTACATGCGCGGGCCCACCGCCCGGCCGGCGTTGATGGCCCGGCGCAGCGCGAAGTCGGCGTGGTCCTTCTCGGCCACGTTGCGCACGGTGGTCACACCGCAGTCCAGCGTGCGGCGGGCGCCGTCGGCCATGTAGAGGGCCAGGTCGTGCGGGCCCATGTCCTTGACGCTGTTGCCGCCGCGGCCGGGCAACGAGAGCGAGAAGTGGGTGTGCATGTTGGTCAGTCCGGGCGTCAGAAACGCGCCGTCCAGGTCCCGCTCGACGACCGGTCCCGCCTGCCGGGCCTGCGAGGCGATTTCCCCGTACGGGCCCACGGCCGTGATCCGGTCGCCGGTGATCCAGACGCCGGCGTCCTTGACGGGAAGCGCCCGCGCGTCCACCACGGTGCAGTTGCCGAGAAGCTGATTCACGCGTTCACCCCGTACACCTTCCGGGCCGCCTCGTCCGAGACGTACCCCTCCTGAACGTCCTGCCGCACCGCTTCCGGGTCGCGCAAGCCCGGATCGCCGTGCCCGCCGCCACCGGCAGTGAGCAGGGTGATCCGGTCGCCGGCCCGGACGGGGGTGCGTTTGGTGCTGACCCGCTTCTCGCGGTCGGTGCCGGGGAAGACGACGACCTGGTTGGGCTCGGGTTGCCGGCCGCCGTCGAGCGCCCACGGCGCGCTCTTGGTCTTCTTGATGACCGACAGGAACTCGCCGTCGGTGACGAACCTGATGTCGCGGCGCAGCCCGCAGCCGCCCCGGAACCGGCCGGCCCCGCCCGAGTCCGTACGGATCTCCACCCGCTCGAAGAACATGCCGGTCCTGGCCTCGAGCACCTCGACGGGCGTGTTGCGGGCCTGGGTCTGGCACAGGTGGTTGGCCGGGCCGATGCCGTCGTGATCGGGCGAGCCGCCCCAGCCGACCGGGTCGTTGTTGCTGACCGCGAACATCGAGCCGGTGTCGGGGTGGACGCCGACCATCATGAAGCCGGGCACGTCGCCACCGCTGCTGGCGGGCAGCCGGTCCGGCATGCCCTGGGCCAGGGCCTTGTAGATGAGTTCGAGCGCGACCGTGCCGGTCCACTGGGTGAACGTGGCGGCCGGGTAGACCGCGTGGAACAGCGTGCCCGGCTCCGCCGACACCCGCAGCGGGGCGAAGTGGCCGGCGTTGGTCTGCTCGCCGGGCGTGGTGACGGCCTTGAACGCGACCCGGCAGGTGGCGATGGTGGAGCCGATGGGCAGGTTGACCGGGCCCGGCACGGCCGGCGAGGAGCCCGCGAAGTCGACGGTGAACGTGCCGTCCCGGATGGTGACGGTGCAGCGCATGAGGATCGGGTCCTCGGTCACGCCGTCGTCGTCGAGCCAGTCCTCGGCCGTCCAGCTGCCCTGCGGCAGCCTCGCCACGGCCTCCCGCGTGCTTTCCTCGGCCGCTGCCACGAAACGGTCGATGACCGCCGCTACCGTTGCCGGGCCGTAGCGATCAAAGAGCTCAGCCACTCGCCGCTCCCCGGTACGCAGCGCGGCGATCTGGGCGTTGAAGTCGCCCAGGACGAGCTCCGGCATCCGGGAGTTGAAGCGGATCAACTCGAGGATGTCGCGGACGGGTTCACCACGCGAACAGACCTTCGTGCCCGGAAATATCAGGCCTTCCTGGTGCATGTCGGTGGAGTCGAGCACGTACCCCGGATCCTTGGCCCCCAGGTCCATCCAGTGCGCCCGGATGCAGAGGTACGCCACGAGCTCGCCGTCCGAGAACACCGGCGCGAACATCGTCGCGTCGTACGAGTGCGCCGCGTTCCAGTACGGGTAGTTGAGCAGGAAGACGTCGCCCTCCGCCAAGGACCGCACGTACTCGACGCCCTTGCGGATCGAATAGTCGTTGGCCCCGAGGAACCGCGACAACCCCGTCGACTCGGCCACCAGCCGCAGCGACCGGTCGTAGATCGAGATGCCGAAGTCGTGCACCTCGTAGATGACCGGGTTGAACGCCGTCCGCACGAGCGCCGCCCGCATCTCCTCGGCCGCCGACACGAGGTGGTTGCGGATGACCTCGACGGTGGCCCCGTCAGTCATCGAGCCCCACCCCGTAGATCTCCCGGGCGGCGGCCGCCGAGACGTATCCCTCGGCGACGTCCCGGCGTACGGCAGCGGGGTCCCGGTCGGCCGGCCGGCCGTGACCGCCGCCGCCCGCGGTCAGCAGCGTGACCCGGTCGCCCGGAGCCACGGTCAGGCGCTTGGTGCTGATGCGTTCCTCACGGTCGGTGCCGGGGAAGGCGACGATCTGGTTGGGGTCGGGCCGGTGCCCGCCGGCGAGCGCCCACGGCTGGGTCTTCGTCTTCTTGATGACCATGAGGAACTCGCCCGGCGCGACGAACCGGATGTCGCGCCGCAGGCCGCTGCCCCCGCGGAACTTGCCGGCGCCGCCCGAGTCCGTACGGATCTCCACCCGCTCCATGAACATGCCGGTGCGGGCCTCCAGCACCTCGATCGGGGTGCCGCGGCCGGTGCTGCCCGAGACGTGCGTGGCCGCGTCGGTGCCGTCGTGGTCGGCGGTGCCGCCCCAGCCGACCAGGTCGTTGTTGCTGACCGCGAACATGGCCCCGGTGTCGGGGTGCACGCCGACCATCATGAAGCCGGGCACGTCGCCGCCGCTGCTGGCCGGCAACAGCTCGGGCATGCCCTGCGCGAGGGCCTTGAGGATCAGCTCGAACGCCACGATGCCGGTCCACAGCGTGAACGTGGGCTGCGGGTAGACGGCGTGGAACAGCGTGCCCGGCTCGGCCCGCACCTCCAGCGGCGCCACCGTGCCCGCGTTGGAGGGCTCGTGGGGCGAGGTCAGCGACTTGAGGATCACCTTGCAGATGGCCTCGGTGGCGCCGAACGGCATGTTGATCGGACCCCGTACGGCAGGCGAGGAACCCGCGAAGTCGACCAGGAACGTGCCGTCGGCGATCGTGACGGTGACCCGCATCTTGACCAGCTCGTCGCTGATGCCGTCGTCGTCCAGGTAGTCCTCGGCGCTCCACGTGCCCTGGGGCAGGGCGGCCAGGGCGGCCCGCGTACGGGCCTCGCCGTCGGCGATGATCTGGTCGATCGCGGCCCGGACGGTCTCGTGCCCGAACTTGGCGTAGATCTCCAGCAGCCGGCGCTCACCCGTACGGATGGCCGAGATCTGCGCGTGCAGGTCACCCAGGATGGCGTCGGGCATGCGCGAGTTGAACCGCAGCAGCTCGTGGACGTCGTGCACCGGCTCGCCACGGGAGACGACCTTCGTACCGGGGAAGATCAGGCCCTCCTGATGCATGTCGGTGGAGTCGAGCACGTAGCCCGGATCCTTGGCGCCCAGGTCCATCCAGTGCGCGCGGATGCACAGGAACCCGATCAGCGTCCCGCCGTCGAACACCGGCGCGAACAGCGTGGCGTCCGAGGCGTGCGCGGCGTTCCAGTACGGGTAGTTGAGCAGCACCACGTCGCCCGGGTGCAGGTTTTCGACGCCGACGTACTCGACGCCCTTGCGCAGCGAGTAGTCGTTGGCCCCGAGGAACGCGGTGAGCCCGGTGGCCTCGGCGACCGGCCGCATCTGCGCGTCGTACAGGGACAGGCCGAAGTCGTGCACCTCGTAGATGACCGGGTTGAACGACGTACGGATGAGGGTGGCCCGCATCTCCTCGGCCGCGGACAGCAGATAGCTGCGCACGACCTCGACCCGGGCACCGTCCAGTGTGGTCACTTCGCAACTCCCGCCAGGGTGACGTGCAGGTAGCCGTGCTCGTCCACGGTCACGTCCTGACCGCTCGGCACGACCGTGGTGGACGTGCCCTCGTCGACCAGCGCCGGGCCGGCGAACGTGTTGCCCGCCTTGAGTTCGGCCCGGTCGTAGACGGCGAACGGCACGATCTTGCGGGTGCCGAAGTCGAAGGCCTCCCGATGCGTACGGGGTGTGGCCGCACCGCCGGCTTCGATCGACGGCAGCTCCGGGCGCGCGGTGCGGCCGATCCCGCGCACGCGCAGATTGAGGATCTGCAGCGGGTTGGTCATGGTGTGGCCGTAGCGCGCGTGGTGCACCTCGTCGAACGCCGTGCGCACCGCCTCCGCGTCCGACGTGGAGCCCACGGTGACCATCAGGCTGTGCTCCTGACCCAGGTAGCGCAGCTCGAACTGCCTTTCCAGCACACCCTCACCGGACGGCACGCCCTGCGCGGAAAGCGAAGCGAGCGCCTCGGCCTCGGTCTCTTTGAACAGCGGCTCCAGCTGGGCCAGGTCGGCGCCGTCGAGCGTGGTCATGACCGTACGGGAGAAGTCGTTGACGATGTCGGCGCTGAGCATGCCCCAGGCCGAGAAACCGGACGGCGCGAACGGCACCAGCACCTCGCCGATGCCCATCTCGCGAGCCAGCAGCGGGGCCAGCAGCGGACCGGCGCCGCCGAAGGCCAGCAGCGAGAACACCCGCGGGTCGTGACCGCGCTCGACGGTGATCTGCCGGACCGCGCCGACCGTCTTGGCCAGCAGGACGTCGAAGACGCCGGCCGCGGCCTCGGGCACGGACAGCCCCAGCGGCTCGGCCAGCTGGTCGCGGACGGCGTCGCGAGCGGCCTCGTCGGCCAGACCCATCGTGCCGGCCAGGAACCGCTCGGGGTCCATGAAGCCGAGCACCACGGCGGCGTCGGTCACGGTGGGCTGGGTGCCGCCGCGGCCGTAACAGACCGGGCCGGGGGCGGCGCCGGCGCTCTGCGGGCCCACCTTGAGCAGGCCACGGTCGAGCCACGCGATCGAGCCGCCACCGGCGCCGATCGTGCGGATGTCGTACGTGGGGATCAGAAGCGGGAAGTGCTCGAGCTGCGCCTCGTAGGCGGCGACCGCGCTGCCCTTCTCGATCACGCAGGCGTCGAGCGAGGTGCCGCCGATGTCGAAGGTCAGCAGGTTGTCCCGGCCCAGCTCGTCGGCCAGGTAGGCCGCGCCCACGATGCCGCCGGCCGGGCCGGACAGCACGGTGTGGGTGGGCGACGCCTTGGCCACCGCACCCGTCATCGAACCGCCACCCGACCGCATGATCAGGAACCGGCCCGCGAAGCCCTGATCGGCCAGTCCCTTCTCCAGCTCGTCCACGTACCGCTCGAAGATCGGCCGGATGTACGCCTCGAGCACGGTGGTGCTGGTCCGCTCGTACTCGCGGTACTCCCGCACGATGTCGGTCGACAGCGACAGGCTCACATCCGGGTAGGCCGCGCGGATGATCCGGGCCGCCTCCCGCTCGTGCGTGGGATCGAGGAACGAGTGCAGGAACGTGATCGCGATCGACGTGACGCCCTGGTTCTCGACCAGCTCGCGCGCGGCCGCCCGGACGGACTCGGGGTCGAGCTCGTCGACCACGTTGCCCTTGTAGTCCAGCCGGCCCTTGACGCCCGCGGTGAACCGGCGCTGCACCAGGCTTTCCGGGCGCTGGTAGCGGAAGTCGTACATGTGGTCGGCCGGCACGTTGCCCCGGCCGATCAGGAAGATGTCGCGGAAACCCTCGTTGGTGATGATGCCGGTGTTGCCGCCACGCCGCTCCAGCACGGCGTTGAGGCCGAGCGTGGTGCCGTGGATGAACAACTCCACCCGGCTCAGGTCGGTGCCGAGCGCGGCGATCGCGTTGAGCACCCCCTGCGCCGGGTGGGCCGGGGTGGTCGAGGCCTTGCGGAAGCGGACCTTGCCCGTACGGGTGTCGAGCTCCATCGCGTCGACGAAGGTGCCGCCGATGTCGACGGCCAGCCGGATGCTCATGCTCAGCTCTTTTCGATCAGGGCGGGCAGCTCGGGCACACGCCAGCAGGCGGCCCGGCTTTCGCCGTACGACTGGAGGGTCTGCTCCTGCGACCGGCAGGTGTCGGTGACGAACGGGCAGCGGGCGGCGAGGGCGCACCCGGTGGCGGCGCCGGCCTCGTCCAGGTCCTTGACGAGCTGGACGGCCGGGGTGCGGGTCTCGCCGAGGCGGGGCGCACTGCCCAGCAATGCCCGGGTGTAGGGATGTCTGGGCCGGTCGAACACCTCGTCCACGGGCCCCTCCTCGACCACCCGGCCCAGATAGAGCACGACGACCCGGTCGGCGAAGCCGCGCACGGTGGCGAGGTCGTGCGAGATGAACACCGAGCCGTGCCCCGCGTCGGCGGCCACATCGGCGATGACGTCCAGAATCTGCGCCTGCACGGTCACATCGAGCGCACTGGTCGGCTCGTCGAACACGATGAGATCGGGCTGACCGACGAGGGCCCGCGCGATCCCGATCCGCTGCGCCTGCCCACCGGAGAGCTCGTGCGGCAACCGGGAGAGGATCGAGCTGTCGAGTTCCATCCTCGTGAGTGCGGCTTCGGTCTTCTGGGCACGCTCGGCCGTGGACACCTTGGCCGCGCGCAACGGCTCCGCGATCGAGTCCCCCACGGTCCGCCGCGGACTCAAACTCCCGATCGGATCCTGGAACACCATCTGAGCCCTCGTGCGCTCCACGCGGCTCCGCTTCTTGACGCTCTTGCCGGCGACCTCGACGCTGCCTGCCGACGGCTCGACAAGCCCCATGATGAGCTTCGCGAGGGTGCTCTTCCCGCAGCCGCTCTCCCCGACCACGCCGAGCGTCTCCCCGGCCTTGAGCTCGAGGCTGACCCCCCGCAACGCGTGATGCCCGCCCGACCCGAACCGGCTGCGATACACGACGTGCGCGTCCTCCACCCGAAGCACAACCCGCCCTGTGTCAGCCGGTACGCGATCAGCCGCTCCTGTCTCACTCCGCGCCGCACCAGCTTCCGGCGCCGCGCCTGACTCCCGCGCCGCACCTGACTCGAGCGCAGCACTCGACTCCCGCGCCGCACCCACTTCCCGCGCCGCACCTGACTCCCGCGCGGCATTTGACTCACGCGCCGCACCCCCGTCCCTCGCCGCACTTGGCTCACGCGCCGCACTTGGCTCACGCGCAGCGCCCTCTTCCCTCGCCGCACTTGGCTCACGCGCAGCGCTTGGCTCACGGGCAGCGCTTGCCTTCGACGCCGCACCCCTCTCCCGCGCCGCGCGACCCTCCTCCGCAACCTCGATGCCCGATTTTTCGGCATAAAGGTGGTCGCCTGAAGGCGAGATGGCGGCAGGAGCCGCATCGGATGAGGAGGCGGTGGGAGCCGCGAAGAGCGGCGCCTGCTGCGGGTGGAAGCACGCCAGCGACCAGCCGTCCGCGAGTGGGGTCGTTTCCGGGCGGGAAGTGCGGCAGTCGCCGGTCGCGTGGGTGCAGCGCGGGGCGAACGGGCAGTCGTGCGGCGCCGACGTCATCAGCGGCATGCCGCCGGCCGTGGCCACCACGCGGCCGCCCCGCACGTCGGGGACCGAGCGCAGCAGGGCCCGCGTGTAGGGGTGAGCCGGCTCGTGCAGCACCTTCGCGGCCGGGCCGGTCTCGACGACAGTGCCGGCGTACAGGACGACGACCCGGTCGCAGACCTCGGCGATCGAGGCCAGGTCGTGGCTGATCAGCAGAACGCCGCGGCCGTCGGTGTCGGCGGCGTGGCGGAACTGGCGGAGGATCTCGCGGGTCAGGGTGACGTCGAGGCCGGTGGTGGGCTCGTCGGCGATCAGCAGGCCGGGCGCGCAGCCGGTGGCCAGGCTGATCATCACGCGTTGGGCCATGCCGCCCGACAGTTCGTGCGGGTAGGCCTCCAGCCGCCGGGCGGGGTTGCGGATGCCGACCGACTCGAACAGTTCCTTCGCCGACTCGCGAGCGCGGTCGCCGGTCATGTCCTGGTGCGTGACGAGCCGGTCGATCAACTGCCTTCCCACCGTACGGGTGGGGCTGAGCGCACCTCGGGGGTTCTGGAAGCAGATCGCGGCTCCGCGTCCCCGGTGGGCGGCCAGGTCCGCGGCGTCCATGCGGAGCACGTCGGCGCCGTCGAAGCCGACGCGGCCGGTGGCGCGTGAGCCCGGGGGCAGCATGCCGACGATCGCGCGGGCGACCATGCTCTTGCCGCCGCCGCTCTCCCCGACCAGGCCGACGACCTCGCCGGGGGCGACCGTGAAGCTGACGTTGCTGAGCGCCGCCACCTGGCGGCCGGGCCGGTGGATGACCACCGAGAGGTCCTGGATGTCGAGCATGGTCACCGCCTGTTCGCGAGTGAAGCGAGTGCTCGTTCCGGAGGGCATGGTCACCGCCTTTTCGCGTCCGCGCGTTCCTGCAGGCCCTCGCCGAGCAGGCTGAAGCCGAGGACGCAGACGAGCAGGGCCAGGCCGGGCGGGACGGAGGTCCACCAGCGGCCGGCCACGACGTCCGATGTGCCGAGGCTGATCATGGAGCCCCACTCGGCGGTGGGCACCGTGACGCCCAGGCCGAGGAAGGACAGGCCGGCCAGCGTGAGCATGGCCCAGCCGCAGTTCAGCGGGGCGATGACCCGTACCGGGGTCAGGCTGTTGGGCAGCAGGTGCCGCCACATGATGCCGATCGTGGACGCGCCCGAGGTCTTGGCCGCGTCGATGTACTGCATCTCCCGCAGCGTGCGGACCTCGGCCCGGACCAGCCGGGCGTACGCGGGGGCGTTGACCGCGGCGATCGTGATCACCAGGTTGACGAACCCGCCGCCGAGCAGCGCGCTGACCGCCAGGGCCAGGATGAAAGTGGGGAACGCCTGGAAGATGTCGACGATGCGCATGAGCACGTCGTCGACCCAGCCGCCCAGGTAGCCGGCGAGCATGCCGAGCAGCGTGCCCACGACCACGGCCAGGGCGACCGCGAGCACGGCGATGCCCAGGTCGAGGCGGGCCGCGTGCAGCACCCGGCTCCACACGTCCATGCCGTTGCCGTCGGTGCCGAGCAGGTGTTCACCGCCCGGCGCGGCCAGGGTGCCGGACGGGTCGATCTCGGTCGGGCCCCACGTCGTCAGGACGGGCGCCAGCAGAGCGGCCAGCGCGGCCACCACCAGGATCCCGCCGCCGACGTAGATCAGGACTTGGGCGAAGCGCCCGTCGCGGTTGACGGAGACCACGGGCGTCATCTCGATCGCGGCCATCAGATTTTCACTCTCGGGTCGAGCCAGGCGTGCACGACGTCGGCGATGAGGAAGACCAGCACGTACGCGAAGGCGATGATCAGCACGGACGCCTGCACGACCGGGTAGTCGCGGTACAGCAGCCCGCGCAGCGCCCACTGGCCGAAGCCCTGCCACGAGAAGACGTATTCGACCAGCACGGTGGAGCCGAGGGCGGTGCCGAAGACCAGCGCGGCCAGCGACGGCAGCCGCACCAGGGTGGCCCGCCGCAGGTAGCCGCGCAGCAGTGTCTTCTCGGGCAGGCCGTGCGCGGCCGCGGCGGCGTACGCCTCGCTCCGCAGCACTTCCAGCGCCGAGGCCCGTACGCTCCTGAGCAGTGGCGCCAGGACGCCGATGACCAGGGTCAGCACCGGCAGCACCAGATGCGCGGCGGCCGAACTGATGGCCGGTCCGTTCGCGGTGAGCAGGGCGTCGATCAGGTCGGCCCCGGTCAGCGGGGTCAGGCCGGCGTCGGGGTCGACGCGGCCGCTGGGCGCCGGGAACCAGCCCAGCGCGGCGTAGCCGACCAGGATCAGCACCAGGCCCAGCCAGAACTCCGGGATGGAGTTGCCGAACAGCGCGAAGATCCGTACGGAGTGGTCGCCGAACCGGTCGGCCCGGCGCGCCGACCAGATGCCGAGCCAGATGGCCAGCAGCACGGCGATCGTGACCGCGATGACGACCAGCTCCAGCGTGGGGCCCAGACGCAGCGACATCTCGCCGGTCACCGGCGCCCCGCTCTGGATGGACGTGCCGAAGTCGCCGGTGACCAGCCCGCCCAGATAGTCCAGGAACTGTTTCCACAGTGGCTGGTCGAGGCCGAAGCGGACGCGTGCGGCCTCCGCATCGGCCTCGGTCGCGTTGGGCCCGAGGATGCTGCGGATCGGGTCACCGGGCAGGACGCGTACCAGCAAGAAGGTCAGCACGACCACCCCGAGCAGAACCGGGATCAGCTGGAGCAGCCGGCGACCGACGAAACGCAGAATGCGCACCGGATCAAGCCGATGCGCTCAGGTAGCGGAGACGCGCCAGGCCGTCCATCGGCTGCACCCACCCGGCCACCTTCTCCCGTACGGGGAGGTTGAAGTTGGGCTGGCAGATGATGACCCACGGCACGTCGGCCGCGAGGATCGTCTGCACCTGGGCCCAGAGCTGCTGGCGGGCCGCGTCGTCGACAGTGGTGTGCGACTTGGTGTAGATCTGCTCGAGCTCCGGGTTGGTGTAGTTCGAGTAGTTGAGCGCGGCGCCCTTCACGAAGCTGGTGGCCAGCATGTATTCGACGTCGTTGACCCAGAGCTGACCCGTGGTGATCTGCAGCGGGATGCTCTTCTGGGTGCGCCGCTCGCCCAGGGTGGCCGGGTCGAGCGGGGTCAGCTTGAGCGTGATGCCCGCCTTGGCCGCCTCGGCCTGCACCTGCACGGCGATCTTCTGCTGCTCGTCGTTGTCGGCCGCGAAGACCAGCTCCGAGTTGATCGCGGTCTTGCCCGACGCCGCGAGGGCCTGCTTGGCCTTCTCGAGGTCGTACGTGAAGGGGTAGCCGGTCTCGGCGTAGCCGGGCATGTCCAGCGGGACCAGGCTCTTGGTGGGCCGGGCGTCGCCGCCGTACACGTTCTTGATGATCTGCTCGTACGGCACCGCGTACGCGAGGGCCTTGCGCACGTTGACGTCGTCGAACGGCGCGGTGGTGACCGACATCTGGATCGCGACCTGGTTGTTGCTGGCCGCCGAGAGCACCTTGACACCCTCGGCCTTCTTCAGGTCCTGCAGATCCTGGCCGGTGATGCCGAGCGCGATGTCGATGTCACCCGCCTGCAGCTGCAGCCGCTGGTTGGCCGCGGCCGGCACGACCGAGAGCCGGATCGTGGGGGTCTTGGCGCCGTCGGTGCCGGGGTAGTCCTTGTTGGCGCTGAGCTCGATCTCCTGGCCCTGGGTGGCCTTGGTGACGTTGAAGTAGCCCCCGGTCGGCGCGTTCTTGGCGAACCACTCCTTGGCCCACGGGTCGGCGTCGGTCGCGTGTTTCTTGGCCTCGACCGAGTCGAACACGTACAGGGAAATGGCTTGGATCTGCTTGGTCAGGGCGCTCGGGAACTCCTGACGGAACTCGACCGTGTAGTCGTCCTTGACCACGACCTGCTCGGGCTTGGTCAGGCCGATGGTGCGGTAGATGCCGGCCACGTTGGCCTGGGCCGCGAACGCGCGGTCCTTGGACCACTTGACGTCGGCCGCCTTCATCTCGTTGCCGCTGGCGAACTTGACGCCCTGGCGCAGCTTGAGCGTCCAGATCTTCTGGGTGCTGTCCGGCTCGAAGGACTCGGCGAACGTGGGGGTGATGTTCGCGGTGTCGAGGATCTGGCTGTCCCCGGCGCTCGTGACCCCGTAATCGATCATGTACGGGTACACGTTCTTGAACAGCATGAGCGCGGTCAGGTCGAAGCCGACGAAGTCCTGGTCCCAGCTCGAGAGGTAGCTGGAGACGGCGATCCGCAGGGTGCTCGCGGCGGGACCGCCCGAGGCGGTGGCGTCCGGGTTGTCCTTGCTGCCGGCGGCGCAGGCGCCGGTCGTCATCAGAAGCGCCACGCTGCCACCGAGCTGGAGCAGGCCGCGACGAGAAATGTTTGGCGGAGCCATGGGTGGTCCTCCTAGAGCCGAACGGCTGGCGACCCCCAAAAGGGCCGTGAACGGAGTTCTACCGGATAACGTGAGAGTGAACAAGGGGCCGACTGTTGTTCACAGCCAGACCGCAACCATTCGCTCGGAGGCTCACCCGAACAGCCGATGACCAGCGCCGGAAGAGTTCACACGCGTTCACACAGCCGATACAAACCCATGTTCACGGTAAAGCTTCGACGGGCGGGCTGAACGGTGTTCAGGAGGCTTGACGGGCCGGCATGTCGGCCAGCCAGGCGTCGGCCAGGTCGGCCAGGGGCACGTCGAGGGCCTGGCTCAGGCAGACCACGGTGCCGAACGCGGGCGCGGGCATCCGACCGGCCTCGATCTTGCGCAGCGTCTCGGGCGAGATGCCGGCCGCCAGGGCCACGTCGACGATGCTGCGACCGGCGCGGGCGGCCCGCAGGGCGACCCCGAGGCGGCGGCCGGCGGCGATCTGCTCGGCGGTGAGCGGCTGGCGAACCATGCCTGCACCATACCGCCCGCGGCCCCACGTGGTATAAAAATACCGGTACAGAAATTCGAGGAGGCAGTCGTGATCGAGCTGAAGTCGGCCGAGGAGATCGACCGGATGGCGGTGGCCGGCCAGTTCGTCGGCGAGCTGATCCAGGAGCTGAGCGGGGTGGCCGCCGTCGGCGTCAACCTGATGGACATCGAGCACCACGCGCGCCGGCGGATCTCCGAGCGCGGGGCCGAGTCCTGCTACTGGGACTACGCCCCCTCGTTCGGCCGCGGCCCGTTCCGCAACGTGCTCTGCCTGTCGGTCAACGACGCGGTGCTGCACGGCCTGCCCCACGACTACGTGCTGCGCGACGGCGACCTGCTCAGCATCGACATGGCGCTCGGCATCAACGGCTGGAACGCCGACTCGGCCTACTCGTTCGTCGTCGGCACTCCGGACCCGGCCGACCTCAAGCTGATCGAGGCCACCCGGGTCGCGCTGGAGGCGGGCATCGCCGCGGCCCAGCCCGGCGGGCGCATCGGCGACATCTCGGCCGCCATCGGCCAGGTCGCCCACTCCTACGGCTACGGTGTCAACCACGAGTTCGGCGGCCACGGCATCGGCCGCACCATGCACGAGGCCCCGCACGTCTCCAACGACGGCCGGGCCCGCCGCGGCATGCGCCTCGACCCCGGCCTCACGCTGGCCATCGAGCCCTGGCTGTGCCGGACCACCGACAAGATCCGCTACGACGAGGACGGCTGGACGATCCGCTCGTCCGACGGCTCCCGCACGGCCCATTCCGAGCACACGATCGCCGTCACCCCCGACGGCCCCCGGGTGCTGACCCGCCGCCCCGGCGAGGGTGCGCCCGGAGCGGCGGCGACGCCGGGCTCCCGGGCCGAGCGTTAGACCGCGCTGATCAGGCCGGTCGACCGGCGATCCACCCGAGCGCGGCCGGCGCGCAGCTGCAGAGCTCGGTGCGGTTGATGGGGCCGGGGTCAGAAGAGTTCGATCACGGGACCGTCGTCGGCCGCCGCGGCCGTGGCGCCGGCATGTTCGCTGTGGGTCACGCGCTGGCGTGACATCACGTGCTTGTCGCGCAGGTTGTCGACGGAGACCGCGCGTTCCCGCAGGGTCGCCTCGGGCACGGTGCCGTCGGTGTAGGCGATCACGTCCTCGGCCCCCTGCCGCACCTCCCCGATCGTCTCCGCCACGTGCTCCAGCATCTGGCGGGTGATGTCCTGGAACTGGACGTGCCCGACCGCCCCCGTGGTCTCGGCGGTGAGCGCGGCCGAGCTGTGCTCGACCCGGCGCAGGGCGTCCATGGTGTCGTGCAGGACCCCGCCCACCATCTGCGACAGCTCGCGCTGGGCGTTGGCGATGTCGTTGAGCCGCCGGGTCATGGCGGTCTCGGCGCCGGGCGTCGTCGCGCCGCCGGGGTCCCGCTCGAACGAGGAGTCGTCCGAGAGCACCTTGTCGAGCCGGGTCGTCAGGTCGGAGATGCTGCTGCCGATGCCCTGCGCGGCCTTGGCCGAGCGGTCGGCCAGCTTGCGGACCTCGTCGGCGACGACCGCGAAGCCCTCGCCGGCGTCGCCCGCGCGCATCGCCTCGATCATCGCGTTCAGGGCCAGGATGTTCGTCGCCTTGCTGACCTCCTCGATCTGGCTGACGTGCCGCTTGAGACCGCGCATCTCGTCGACCAGCTCGTGGATCTGCTGGTCGCGGTACAGGAAGTACCGCACGAGCCGTTCCACGAGCTGGTCGTTGGACGAGGTGGCCTGACTCAGTTCCGATTCCGTGCGCCCGAGCGTGCCGGACAGCCGCGCGACGTCGCCGGCCAGCCCGTCGGCCAGCTCGTCGACCTTGATCATCTGGCCGACGATCGACTCCGCGGCCTCACCGGTCTGCTCGATGACGTCCCCGATGTGCGCGGCGGCCACCTCGCACACCGCGGGCACGTCCTTGAGCGCGGCGCCGACGGCCTCCGGCCGTACGCGCGGCTCCTCGGAGAGGTCGGGCGCACCGGGCCGGCGGAGTAGGCGGGACATCGGAACCTCCTGCAAGGGCGCGCTCAGGCGCCGGGAACGACCTGCTTGATCACGCCGAGGAGCTGGTCGGGGCCGACCGGCTTGACCAGCCAGCCGGTCGCGCCGGCCGACTTCGCCTCGTTGCGCTTGCTCTGCTCGGACTCGGTGGTCAGCATCAGCATCGGGGTGAACCGCATGCCGGGAGCCTTGCGGGCCTCGCGGACGAAGGTGATCCCGTCCATCTGCGGCATGTTGACGTCACTGATGATCAGGTTGGGCTTGACGCCCTTGGCCAGCTTGTCCATGGCCTCCTTGCCGTGCCCCGCGGTCTCGACGGTGTAACCGGCCTTGGTCAGGATCGACTTGAGGCTCATGAGCATGGTGGCGGAGTCGTCGACAAGCATCACAGTGGTCATGGAGGTTCGCTTTCTGCAGAGGAAACCCCGCTGCTCCCCCTGAGCAGCGGCAACACCTGCGTGGCCAGGAAGGCGTCGGTCGGTGTTGAACTAATCCTCGGCTGGAAAAGCAGCAGAGCCTGGAGCGCGCCGGTGTGCATATGGTTGCAACGGCGCAGATTGACCTTGGGTTTGGGCGTGGTCCGCAGCCAGGCGACCAGCGACTCCACCTCGTCGACGGTGACGACGTCGATCAGGGACGCGGTGTGCTCATTGAGTTCGAGCGGCAAGGCTGAGCACCTCCTTCATGTTCAGCACCAGCAGCACCAGGCCGTCGCCCAGCAGCGCGGTGCCGGAGAACTCGCCGGCGTAGGCCAGCAGGCCCTCCATCGGTTTGAGGATCACGTCGACCTCGCGGTGGAACTGCTCGACCAGCAGCCCCACCCGCTGCCCGTGCAGGCTGACGATGAGTACGCGCTGGTCGGCGGCCGGTTCGGGCGTCCACGGCATGTCCAGCACCCGGGCCAGGTCGATCACCGGGACCACCTCGCCCCGCAGCACGACGACGTCCTGGTGCAGCACCCGGCCGATCTCGGCGGCCGGCACCCGTACGGTCTCGACGACCAGGTCGACCGGGATGCCGAAGCGCTGCCCGGCCACGCTGACCACCATCACCTGGGTCACGGCCATCGACAGCGGCAGCCGCAGGCGGGTCGAGGTGCCCCGGCCGGGCTGGGAGCGCATGGTGACCGTGCCGCCGAGCTTCTCCACGCTGGCCCGGACGGCGTCCATGCCGACCCCGCGCCCGGACAGGTCGGACACCTGGTCGGCGGTCGAGAAGCCGGGCCGGAAGATCAGGTCGACCGCGTCCGTCTCGGTGAGCGCCTCCAGCTCGTCCTCCGAGATCAACCCCTTCTCGTACGCCTTGCGTTTGACCTTGTCGGGGTCGATGCCGCGCCCGTCGTCGGCGATCTCGACGATCACGGCATCACCGTCGGCCACCGCCGTGAGCGTGATCCGGGCCGCCGGCGCCTTGCCCGCGGCCACCCGCTCCGCCGGGGTCTCGATCCCGTGGTCGAGGCTGTTGCGGACCAGATGCACCAGCGGGTCGCCGAGGGCCTCGATGACGTCCTTGTCGGCCATCGTGTCGTCGCCCTCGGTCACCAGCTCGACGGTCTTGTCGAGCCGGCGCGACAGGTCCCGGATCAGGCGCGGGAACCGGGAGAACGCCACCGACAGCGGCAGCATCCGCACGTCCATCACCGCCGCCTGCAGCTCCTCGGCGATCCGGTGCAGTCCGGAGTACTGATCCTTGATCCGGCGGCCCAGCACCCGGCTGCCGAACTCCTCCTCGGCCGCGTCGGCCAGGAAGGTCAGGCCGTTCTTGGCCACGTTGAGCTCGCCCACCAGCTCCATCAGGTGGTCGACCTTCTCCTGGTCGACCTTGAGGATGCGGGTGCCGACCTGACCACCGGGGTCGTCGGTGCGCGCGCGGTCGGCCGGGGCCCGCTCCACGGGCGGCGGCGGGGCGACCGGGGGCGGTTCCTCGGGCGTCACCGGTGTCTCGGCCAGCAGGGTGGTCACGCGAGCGGTCAGGGCCTCGACGTCCGCCTCGACGGTCTCGGCCGGGACGCCCAGCGCGGCCGCGGCGGCGGCCACCGAGTGGGCGACGGAGGACAGCCGGGCGCCGGACGGCGACTCGGCGGTCAGCGACCGCTGGGCCGCGGCCAGGATGGCGTAGGCGTCGCGGGCCAGTTCGAGGTTCTCCGTCTGCGACTGCACCACGGCCTGGGCCGCGGCCTCCACGGGTGGCGCGGGGGGTTCCTCGCCGCTGAGGTGGCGGCGGATCGCCGCCCCGTCCAGCTCGACCACCTCGACCTGGTCGGGCACGTAGCGGAACAGGTGGTTGAGCTCCCCGACCGCGGCCCGGGTGGCCAGCACGAAACCGATCAGGCACTGGTATTCGTCGTACGTCTCGGCCGGGGGCCACTCGAAGGGCTGGATCAGGCCCAGGCCGGCCAGCGCGGGCACCTGACTGACCAGGTGCAGCGGGTCCTCGGCGCGGAAGAAGCAGCCCTCGTCGGGCGTGTAGCGGGCGAACCGCATCGTCGCCGACGTGGTGACCAGCCAGGAGGCGGTGTTCTCGAGCCAGTCGGTGTCGAAGACGTCCAGCCACTCGGGCGCCTGGTCGGACACGGCCGCGGGGACGGCCGCGCCCGCCGTGTCACCGGGCGTGGGCTGCTCGCCGCCGAGCGGGCCACGCAGCTTGGTGATCAGGCTCTGCGCGGCCGGGCCGGCGGTCGCGGGCAGTTGCTCGTGCGTCGTGACGTGGGCCAGCCAGCCGCGGATCAGGTCGAACGCGGCCAGCAGGTCGTCGGTCATGCCGGAGTCGAGGGCGAGCCGGCCCGAACGTACGGCGTCCAGCAGGTCCTCGGCGGCGTGGGTGAGCCGGGTCAGTTCGGGGAAGTCGAACAACCCGGACGAGCCCTTGAACGTGTGGGCCGCCCGGAACACCTCGTTGACCAGTTCGGGATCGCCGGGGTCCCGTTCCAGCTGCAGCAGGCCCTCGTCGACCGAGGTCAGCAGGTCCGCCGCCTCGGCCAGGAACTGGGCCAGCAACGGGTTCATGCCGCGACACCCGAGGTGAGCATCCGGGCGACCCGGGCCAGCCGCTCGGCGTTGACCGGTTTGACCAGGTAGAGGTTGGCCCCCGCGGCGTAGGCCCGGTCGGCGTCGCCCGGCCGGTCCTCCGTGCTGATCATCAGGATCGGCGCGGGGGTGCCCACGGTGTCCGAGCGCAGCGTCTCGACGCAGGTGTAGCCGTTCATCTTGGGCATGTTGACGTCGACCACGAACAGGTCGAACGCGGTGGACATGGCGGCCTCCACGGCCTCCAGACCGTTGGCCGCCTCGGCCACCTCGAAGCCGGCGTCGTCCAGCAGCTTCGTGTGGTACATCCGCACCGTCGCGGCGTCGTCGACCACCAGCACCTTGGGACGGTTGTCGCTCATCGGGGGCCTCCGCTCGGCCGTTGGTAGACGATGCCCTCGGGCAGGCGCGAAGGCGTGAAGATCGGCGAGATGCGGCTCATCGACTCGGAGTGGCCGAGGAAGAGGTAGCCGCCGGGGCGCATCGCGCCGTAGAGGTTCTCGGCGGCCCGCCGGCTCGACAACTCGTCGAAGTAGATGAGCACGTTGCGGCAGAAGATCACGTCGAAGTCGCGGAACGAGCGCATCGACGTGGTGTCGCAGACGTTGACCTGGTGCAGGGTGACCGCGCCGCGGATGCCCGCGTCGAGCTGGTAGCGGCCGGCTCCGACCGGGGCGAAGTACTTGGCCCGCCAGGCCATCGGCACCCGTTGCAGCGAGCGTTCCCCGTAACTGGCGTGGGCCGCCTTGTCGAGCACGGTGCTGTCGATGTCGGCGCCGTGGATCTCCACGTCCACGTGGTCGATCTGATCCCACTCCTCCAGCAGCCGCAACGCGATCGAGTAGGGCTCCTCCCCGGTCGAGCAGGGCAGCGACAGGATCTTGACCGGCCCGGTCATCCGGCCCGCGCCGCCCCGGGCGGCCAGCACGTCCGGGAGCACCGTCTTGAGCAGCGAGTCGAACTGATAGTCCTCGCGCAGGAAGTACGTCTCGTTGACCGTGAGCTGGTTGATCAGGTCCTGCAGCAGGCCGGACCGGTCGCTCAGGCGCAGGGCGGAGAACCAGGCGTTGAAGCCGGGGAACCCGGCCTGCTTGATGCAGGTCTCGATCCGCTTGTCGACGAAGTACCGCTTGGACTCGGTGAACTGGATGCCGGTGCGCTTGTAGAAGAACTCGCGGAACTTCTCGAAGTCGGCGGCGCTGAGCCCGGCCGTCGTCGAGCTGGTCATCCGACCGCCGCCTCGACCGTGAACCGCAGGAACGGGTCGTCGGGGAAGCGGCGGACCGCGTCACGCAGCAGTTCGGTGTGCTCCGGGCCGAGCGAGGGCAGCAGCGCGTCGACGGCCGCGGTCACGACGTTGGGGTGCGGGTCCTGGCGGATCATGTCGGCCAGCCAGGTCAGCGATCCGGGGTGGGCCAGGTCGGCCAGCACCATGGCGGTCATCACCCGGACGTCGTGATCGGGGTCCTCGAGCAGGCGCGGGACGATCGCCGGCATCGAGCCCGGCATGGTCGCCAGCGCCTCGGCCACCGCCGTCCGCAGGTCGGCCTCGTCGCTGGCCAGGTGAACCGCGAGCGCCTCCGCGACCTCGGCCGTGTCGTGCGCGGCGAGCGTGGTGAGCAGAGCATCCCGTACGGTCGAGGCCGTCTCCGGCCCCACGCGGGCGAGCAGTTCCGGCACCGCCTCGGCCACACCGTCCAGGCCCAGCGCCGCCTCCCGCCGGCAGTCCGGGTCCGGGTCGTCGAGCTGGCGCAGCAACGTCTCGACGGGCGGCGCGGCCTTCGCCTCGGCAGGTTGGTGGTCACGACGGACAAGTCCCACGGTTCCTCCTCCTCTTCCTCAGCGGACCCACTGGGCCAGACGGTCCGCGATCGCGTACGACGGCAGCACCTCGGTGGCGCCGCCCCGGCGGGCCAGCTCACCCGGCATGCCCCAGACCACCGCCGTCTCCTCGGACTCGGCGATGGTCCGGCCCCCCTCGGCTCGCACCGCGGCCATCTCGGCCGCGCCGTCGTCGCCCATCCCGGTCAGCAGGGCGCAGACCAGCCGTTCGGCCGCGACGTGCCGGCGGGCCGAGGCGACCAGCCGGTCGACGCTGGGATGCCAGCGGTACTCGGCGCCGGCCGGGACACTTTTGACGATCAGGCCGTCGGTGCGCCGGGCCACCACCACGTCGTTGCTGCCCCGGCCCAGATAGATCGAGCCCGGCCGGACCGTCATGATCCGGTCGACCTCGTGCACCCGCAGCGCACAGCTCTCGTCGAGGCGCCGGGCCAGCGTGGCGGTGAACGACGCCGGAATGTGCTGGGCGATCACGACCGGGGCGCTCAGCGTGCCGGGCAGCTGGGGCAGCAGGTCGGCCAGCAGCGCCGGGCCGCCGGTGGACGAGCCGATCACCACCAGGTCGGTCCGGCGGCCCGCGGCGGGCTCACGGGGCGGCGGCGTCTGCCGGATCCGGGCCGAGAGCCCGTGGGCCCGGCCGATCCGCGCCTTGGCCGCGGCGCGCACCTTGCCGGTGATCTCGGTGGCGATGTCGTCCATGTTCAGCGACACCGTGCCGCCCGGCTTGGCCACGTAGTCGACCGCGCCCAGCTCCAGCGCCTCCAGGGTGACCAGGGCGTTCGCCTCCGTCAGGGACGACACCATGACCACCGGGGTGGGCCGCTCCGCCATGATCTTGGCCAGGCAGGTCAGCCCGTCCATCTCGGGCATGTTGACGTCGAGCGTCACCACGTCCGGACGGGCCCGATCGAGCTGGTCGAGGGCGTCGGCGCCGTTACGGGCGGTGCTCACCTCGAACCCGCCGGCCTGCTCGAGGATGCCACGGATGGCCCGCCGCATCAGCGCGGAGTCGTCGACGACCAGGACCGATGTGTTCGCCATGGGTGTCCCGTCAGACCGGCTCGAGGACGTCGGCGACGACCTCGTCGAGCACGGCCTCGAGGTCGCGGGCCTGCTCGGCCGCGAGCAACTCGCCCACCTGCACCAGCAGCAACATCCGTTTCTGCTCGGGCAGGTTGGCCACCCGCGAGACGATCCGGGCCTGCTCGGCGGAGAGCTGCGGGGCGGGCTCGAGCACGTGCCGCCCGACCCGGGCCACCTCGGCCACCGAGTCGACGATGAAGCCGGTCCGGACACCCCCGATGATCAGGACGACGATCCGCTGACGCTCGTCGCGCTCACCGCGCGGCAGCCCGAGCCGGGTCCGCAGGTCGACCACGGGCAGCACCGTGCCGCGCAGGTTGACCAGCCCCTCGACGAACTCGAAGGACCGGGGCACGCGGATGAGCGCCTCGGGTACGCGGATGATCTCCTGGACGGCGTCGACGTCGACGGCGTACTCCTCGGCGTCCAGCCGGAACACCACGAACAGTTCCTCGTCGCCGCGGCCGTCGTCGTCCCGCTGTTCCTCGGTCATCGGTGGCCCGTCCTCCCGGTCCTGGTGCTCGGCGATCTCGTTGCGTACCTCGGGCGAGTCGAACATCCGGTTGACGTTCAGGACCGACACCAGCCGTTTGCCGTCTTCGAGCCGGCACACCGACTCGACCTCGCTCTTGCGCCCGTCGGTGGCCATGAAGGCGGGCAGCGGCGCGACCAACTGGTGCGGCACGCGCAGGACCTCGCGCACGGTGTCCATCACCACGCCGACCACCCCGCCGTCGAGCGAGACCACGACGATCCGGTTCTGCGGTTCGAGCGGGGTGACCGGCAGCCCGAACACGCGGCGCATGCTGACCACCGGCAGCAGCCGGCCCCGCAGATCGATCACGCCCAGCACCCGGCCGCCCGAGTTCGGCACGTGGCTGACCGACTCCGGCGCCTGCACGATTTCCTGCACCTGGTCGATCGGCAGCGCGTACTCCTGACCCTGCACCGCGAAGCTGACCAGCTCGAGCGTGTCGTCGCTCTCGGTCTCCCCCTCGGACTCCGGCATCCGGGCGGCCGTGCTCGCCGGCTCCCGCGCCGCCGCGGCCTCGGCCAGCCCGTCGAACTGGCTGCCGACCAGCCGGTCCACGTCGAGGACGCTGGTCATCAGGCCGTCCTTCGCCTTGATCACGCCGACCAGGACGTCGGAGCGGACCGTCGACTGCACCGAGTCGGCCGGCTCCATGTCCGCCGGGTCGATGCTGATCACGCTGGCCACCCGGTCGACCACGAAGCCGAGCGGCACCCCGCCGTCCACGATGATCACCCGGGTCGTCTCGTCGTGCTCGGCGGTCTCCATGGAGCAGCACTCGCGCAGGCTCACCACCGGCAGCACCCGGCCTCGCAGGTTGGCCAGCCCTTCCAGGGCGGGCGGACCCAGCGGCACCTTGACCACGGCCGGCATCCGGATGATCTCCTGGACCTGGCTCATCGGGAAGGCGTAGCGCTCGCCCACCATGTCGAACGTGACGTAGTCGGCGTTGCCGCCGTCGTTCTCCTCGCCCCGGTCGTCCTCGCTGGTCATGGGCCCGCTCACCCGGCGTTCTGCAGCTCGTCGGCGAGCGCCGCGATCTCCTCGACGGCGGCCGCCAGTTCCTCCGCGCCCTGGGCCTGCTCGCGGGCCGCGGTCGAGGCCTGCCCGGCCAGCTGCTCGGCCTGGTTGGCCGCGGTGGCGATCTGCTCCAGGCCCGACTTGACCTCGCCCAGCGTCCCTGCGATGGACTGCGCCGACTCGCGGACCTCGTCGTTGCCCGCGCGCACCTGCTGCATGTCGCGCTCGATCTCGCTCAGCCGCTCGGTGGTGACCTTGGCCGCCTCCACCTCGGCCAGCGCCTGCCGGCTGGTCTCCTCGAGGTCGCCGCGCACCTCCACGATGCGGTCCTGCACCGACTTGACCAGGTCCTTGATCCGGTCGGCGTTGTCGGCCGAGTCGCGGGCCAGGTTGCGGATGTCGGTCGAGACCACCGCGAAGCCCTTGCCGAACTCGCCCGCCCGGGCCGACTCGACCGAGCCGTTGACGGCCAGCATGTTGGTCTGGATCGACACGTTGGCGATGGCGTCGACGATCTTGTCGATCCGCCGGGAGATCTGCTCCAGCTCGGAGACCTTGCGGACGTTCTCGATGCCGTCCCGGGCCGCCTGGCCGATCGCCTGGATCATCGAGTCGACCGACACCTTGTTCGCGCCCAGCAGCTCCAGGATGGCGTCGGCCCGCTCGACGGCGGCGGCGCCGCGGGTCGCCGACAGCTGGGCGCCCTGCTCGATCGTGGTCACCGCCTCACTGGTCTGCTGCGCCTTCTCGGCCGCCGTGCGGGCCCCCGAGTTGATCTCGGAGATCGCCGTGTTGATCTGCGCGGCGGCCCGGTTGATCTCCTCCACCGCGGCCGACAGCTCCTCGGCCGTCGAGGCGACGTCCTCGGCGCTCTTGGTGATGTCGGTGCTCGAGCGCAGCGTCTCCGACACCTCGGCCAGCGCCTCGGCCGCCTGCTCGCTCTGCCGCAGCGCGCCGGTCTGCTGGTTCACGGTCTGCAGCGACTGCTCGCACGCCGCCGACTGCTGCTCGGCCGCGGCGGCGATCTCCTCCGAGCGGGCCTTGGCCGAGCCCGTCGCGGCCTGCGCCTGCACGGCCGCGCCGGCCATCTCGGTCGCGCCCGCCATGATCGAGCCCATGTCGGCCCGGATGGTCTCGAGCTGGTCGGTGATGGTCTTGCCCTTCTCGACCTCACCGCGGGCCGTCTCGGCCGAGGACTGCACGCCCGAGGCGATCACGGTGACGCTCTCGCGGACCTCGTCGATCAGGTCGCGGATCTGCCGGGCGCTGCGCTCGCTCGTCTCGGCCAGCGTGCGCACCTCGTCGGCCACCACCGCGAAGCCCTTGCCGTGCTGGCGGGCCCGGGCCGCCTCGATCGCCGCGTTGAGCGCGAGCAAGTTCGTCTGGTCGGCGATGTGTGCGACCGTTTTGACAATCTCCCCGATCTCGTCGGCCTGCTTCTCGAGTTCACTGATCGTGCCGACCGAGGCGGACTGCCGGGTCGAGGCGTTGTCGACGTTGGCCAGCAGCATGTTGATGCCGTTACGGGTCTCCTGGAGCAGACCCTGCAACGCCTGGCTGAGCTCGGCGACCTGCCGGGTGGTGGTCTCCTGCCGGCCGACCTGCTCCTCGACCTGGTTCATGGCGGCCAGGCTCTGCTGGGTCGCCCCCGAGGCCTGTTCGGCGCCGGCCGAGATCTGCTGCATGGCTTCCGTCAGCTGCCGCGAGGCCTCGGCCGCCTCGGCGTTCTGGGCCGAGATCTCGGCCGTGGCGGCGGCGATCCGCTCGGCCGCCTGCTGCTGTTTGGCGACCGACCGGGCCTGCCGCCGGCTCGCCTCGGTGTCGCCCGCGCCGGGCCCCCCGCCGCGGGCCGGGCGGGTGGACACCGGTGCGGAGACCGGCCGGCTCGCGCGGGCGTGGTCGGACGCCCGCCCGTTGGTGCTACTCGTGGTCAAGGGCATGGGGGTGGACTCCCCTCTCCTGAAGCTGCCGGGCGCGATCCGCGCCGAGGACGCCGTGCCTGGCCGGACCAGGCACTCTTCTCACCTCTTGGCGATCCTGACATCGGCCGTCGCGGCATGAGGGGCGTTCGAAGGAGTTGCAACTGGCTGACTTTTCCCGTCCTGCGGCGGCCGCGGCACGGTCCGCGACAATGACCGGCGCCCAGAAACCGAAGAGTGCCGCTCGCGGACGGTCGGCTTCCCGCCGCGCGGTGACCGGCCGCGCATCCGGGGTCGTGCGGATTTCACCGGGGGCCGGATCGGCCGCGGAATGATCCAGTCGTCATGGCGACACATCGACCGTCGTTTCCGCGGCGGCGACGAAGATGACAGGCAGACGCTAGGAGCGGCATGTGACTGTCCACCTCCGGGGGCGAACCGCGATCGCCGACCGGCCCGCCGACGGCGCCCTGGACCATCTGCGCACGATGATCCAGGCCCTGCCGGTGCCCACGGCGCCGCTGACCTTCCCCAGCCGGGAGGCGGCGCTCGGGCTGGCCCTGATGGATCTGTCGTTCCGGCTCGACCACGTGCCCCGGCTCTCGGAACACCTGACGCTGATGGACCGCGGGCACATGAGCCGCACCATCAGCGTCGACGTGGACCTCGACCTGATCTCCGGGCGGCTGCGCGACACGCTGCTGGTACCGGGCGACCCCGAGCGGGACGGGCCGCCGTCGCTGTGGGTGCCGGTGTCCCGCTACAGCCGCCGCGACCTGGCCCCCGTCACCATCCGCGACTCCAACGGCGAGGTGGTGCCGCGGCTGTCGCACCGCGACGCCAACCGGGTCACCGCGGCCGCCTTCGTCAAGCTGCTCAGCATGCTGATCAACGCGCACGACGACGTGTCCGCGCAGGCCAGCCCGATTCACCGGCTGCGCCACACCCACCAGCGGTCACGCTGGCTGATCGAGGCCGCGATCACCGAGCTGATCATGGTGGGCGCGCCGGCCGGGTCGCGGCTGCACACCCCGCTCGACCATGCCGACCTGCTCGACGCGGCTGGTGGCGGTTCCCGCGCCGTACGGGACCTGGCCCTGCTCGGCCTGGACGACCTGTTCGCCGCAGGCGGCGGCGAAGTGCCCTTCGCCCGGCTGCTGCAGCTCGCGATCCGGCAGCACGTGCTGGTCGCGCAGCTCGGCCTGGGCCGCCCACGGCGGTTCCTGACCTGGGACGCGCCGCTGCTGCCGGCCCAGCACCGCCCGGCCCCGCTGCAGTCGCTGGCCAAGAACGTGCTGCCGGTCAACCGCGAGTTCGTCGTCGAGTACGAGACGGAGATCCCGCGCTCGGTCAAGGCGTACCACCTGACCCTGGAGACCCGGCAGGAGATCAGCGTGCGCCGGTTCCTGATGTCGAGCGACGTCGACGAGGAGTTCGTCGAGGTGCTGGCCCAGGACCTGGAGTCGGTGGCCCGGCGTACGGAGGCTCTCGGCCGCCACCACAAGCTGCTCGAGCTGGAGATGCAGAGCATCGCCTCGCGGCTGGCCGAGCTGGGCCGCCGCCGGCTGGTCGACCTGGCCGGCTACGAGGCCTACCTGGCCCGGCTGCCGATCCCGGTCGGGCCCGGCTCGGCGCCGCCGCCCCGCCCGCTCACAGCGCAGCAGGTCGTCGACGCGTTGACTGCGGGCAACTGCTCGCTGGAGGTGCTGGCCGCGTTCTGCGCGCACTACGCCTCCGACGGCCTGCAGCACCTGGCCCGCAGCGAGCTGGCCGGGCCGGCCCTGCGCGCCATCGCCGCCGGGCTACGGTCGGCGCAGGTGGGCCGCGACATCACCTGCGACAACGACCCCCGCGAGTACGGCGCGCACGCCAACTGGCGGCGGCCGTCGGTGGAGCTCAGCCCGCAGTCGACCGAGCCCGTACGGGTGTTCGCCTTCATGACCCTGGCCGACGAGGCCCCGGCGCTGATCGAGAGCATCACCCGGATGGTGGCCGGGCTGGCCCTGGTCGTGCTGGGCATCGGCACGCTGCTCTCGGGCGGGGTGACCTGGCTGTACTCACCGGCGATCCCGCAGGACTTCGTGCCCGAGCAGGCCGACGCCGTGGTCGCGGTGCTGCTGCTGGTGCCCGGTCTGCTGCTGGCCCGGCTCGACCTGCCCAGCACGAAATCGGTGCTCGGCCAGCTGCACAAGTTCCAGCGCACCCTGGCCGCCGCCTCCGTCGTGGTGACCACCGCGCTGGCCGTCGTGGTCGGCACGGTTGACTCCGACCGCGAGATGACCCGGCTGTTCCAGCTCGCGCTGGCCGTCCTGATCGGCATCCTGATCTGCTGCCTGTGCGAGTTCTCGGCCCGGCGGATCCACCGCAGCAGCCCGGTGCCGCGCTCCACGAAGATCCCGCGCTGGCTGCGCGACACCCGCCGGGCCACCCGGCCCCCGATCGAACCGGACGACTTCTTCGACGCCCGTGGTGAGGTGTGAAGTGACATCGCCCGCCAACTCCACCAAATCGTCCGAGCTGGCCCGCATCGCGGCCGAGGCGGCCGGCTCGTACTTCTCGTCGGTGCAGTTCACGCTGACCCACGGGCTGGGTCACGGACCGCCACCGATGCCGATCATCGACCCCGACAAGGACGATCCGAACGGCTGGCCCACCGACTTCTGCCACTTCTCGGCGGCCGGGCTGTCGGTGTCCGTGGTGACGTGGCCGTCGGCGATGTCGGCGTTCAGCGGCCGGGTGCAGATCGGCGCCGGCGAGGACACCGGCCCCCGCGACACGTACTCGTACTTCGGTCACGCCGTGCCCAACCCGGGCTTCCTCAACCAGTCCACCCGCAAGGTCGAGGTGCTGATCACGCTGGGCACCGCCCACTGGTCGCCGACGTACCGCGAGGCGCTGATGCAGGCGCTGGTGATCGAGAAGCTGACCGCGCTGGCCGCGGAACGCGACGCCCCCGTGCTGCACCTGCACACGCCGGTGGCCCCGGTGCCGCTGAGCATCAAGAGCGAGCGTGGCGACGGCTCCAACGAGCGGCTGCGGGACGCGATGGCGCCCTGCCTGCGATTCTCGATCGGGGTCGACCCGCAGCTGTCCGGGGCCCGGCTCGACTTCGAGACCGAACTGGCCGCGCTGGCCGAGGAGTACGGCTTCGGGCTCAAACTGAGCGACCAGCGGTTCAACCGCGTGCGGGGGGAATGGTTCACGATCCGCGGTTTCGACCGGGAACGCTTCCGCCAGGCCCGCAACCGGCTGTTCCCGCGCGCCTCGTCGAACACGCCGCGCCAGGCGGCCGTCGTGAGTGTGGTCGGCCCTTCCCGTACGGGAACCACGGCGACCGCCGTAGCGGCACTGCGCGAACGGGGGGTCGGGGTGCTCGCCGCGTCGATCTCGAGCATGCGCAAGACGACCTTCATCAACCTGGTGCTGCCGGTCGGCCCCGAGGCGCCGCGGGAGGCCGAGCCGTGGTCGGGCGGCTGGCTCGACGCGCTGCCCCGGCTGAGCACCTTCGCCGGAGCACGCCGCGCGGTCACCGACCGGGCCGACGAAAGCCTGATCGCCGACTGGAAGGTGGCGGTCAGCCCGCCCATGCGCTGCACCTACCCGAACTCCAGCCAGCAGACCGGCGCCACCACGACCGGGCGGGTGCCCTACCCGATCTGGCTGTGGTGGCAGATCCCCCACCGTACGGTGGACACGCCCGCGCTGCTCGGCGTGGTGCAGGCCGCGCTGCAGCCGCACACCCGGCGCTGCGAGATCGCGTACGCCCAGTCGCGGCTGTGCCGGGGTGACGTCGTCAGGGGAAGGGCCAAGCTCATCGTGATGCTGTCGCAGGAGAAACGCGACCACGCGGCCGTGCAGCGGCTGCTGACCGACGCCACCGAGACGGCCCAGCTGCGCATCCGGGAACAGCTGCCCGCGCTGGGCCGAGTCGACCCGAGCAAGCTGCGGCTGCGCCTGTCGCCGCGGGAACGGTGGCTCACGTACGCGGGGATCTCGGCTTAGGGCCTGCCCTGACGGTCGTGCCAGCTCAGGTCGGCCACCACGGCCCGGTGGTCGGACGGGTGGATGCCGCCGACCGGCTCACCCGCCAGCTGCACCTCGTCCACCCGGACGAGCTGGTCCTCGTGACCGGGCCGGAAGAAGATGTGGTCGATGCGCTGGTCGATCAGCTGCGGACCCGCCTCCAGCGGCGCCGACGGGTGCGTGGAGGGCAGGGTCACCGCGTCCGCCGGGCCGCCGCCCGCGGTCCAGGCGTCGACCAGCACGTCGCCTGCCCGCCGCAGCACGGGCGAACCGGCCGCCGCGTTCAGATCACCCATCAGCAGCACCGGGCAGGGCCCGTCGAGGCGCGGGTCGGTGGCCAGGTCGGCCACGAACGCACCCTGGGCGATCCGGTCGTCGGTGTAGGCCACGCCGTAATCGAGGCAGGCCGCCACGATCGGCAGCGGACCGGCCGGGTGGGCGGCCCGCACGGTCAGCGCCACCGGGTCCCAGGCGCGGTGCCGGGCCGGCATCACCGGCGCCTCCTGGTCGACGATGGGCCACCTGCTCAGCACCGCGATCCCCAGGCCGAACTCACCGTCCGGCGCGGGCGGGTAGGACGGCGCGGCGAACACGGCGTGCATCCCCAGCGCCGCGGCCAGCTCGTCGGCCTGGGTCACGCCGTCGCCCGCCCACACCTCCTGCAGGGCCACGACGTCAGGCCGCAAGCGCTCCAGGGTGGACAGGATCCCGGGCTGCCGGTCCGGCCAGTGCGGGCCGAACCGCCACCACAGGTTCCAGGTCATCGCGCGGACGGTGTTGTCTCCCATAGCCCTCGTCGGTACCCCTCCAGCAGCCGGAGCCACACCTCGCTGACGGTGGGGAACGCGCGGCGTACAGCCAGTCGTTGACCCGCATGGTGTCGTCCACGCCGAGCCAGGAACCGGGCTCGAGGCCGATCGTCTCCAGTCCGAGGTCCCGGGTGTTGGGGAGTGCGGCCGATCGCGACCAGCAGTTCGTCCACCACGAGCTGGTCCCCAGCCGGGTCGGGATCTCCTCCGCCGCGGGCATCTCGGCCTAGCGTTCGTGCCGGCTCAGGCCGGGCCACGACCGCCCAGCGTCGTCACGAACGTCGCTCTGCGCCCGCGCTCACACCGAAGCCGGCGACGCCGGCACCACAGCCCTCATCGGCGGTGGTACCGGCGGCTTCCCGTTCGGCCTGGGTCACCTGAGCTGGGCGGTGACGTGCTCCATCGTCAACCCGGCGGCCGGTGAGCGACGCTCTGCCGGCGTGCCCAGCAGCCGGCCGCCTCGCAGTCGCAGGTAGCCCTGGTCCATGCCGGTGATCGCATGGATGCGCTCCCCGCCGAAGTCGAAACCGGTGTCCTTCAGGAACAACAGCACCTCGTCACCGGCCTCGAAAGGCGTTGCGTCAGGCGTCGGCATCCGGACGGTGTCGATCTGCTGGACGGTGACCGTTGCCGGGCCGGATCCGCGCACGTACCGGCTGACCCGGATCGTGTTGAGTGTCATCGGCAGACTCGGCGCGGCGATGTCGATTCCCTGGAACTGTTCCTCGTCGAAGCCACTCCTGATTTTCTCCACCGTGCCGCGGACCACGATGTCGGACAGGACGTCCAGCTCGCCCACCGAGGTGTAGACCGGCCCGTCGAAATAGGTCATCGGTCTTGAGCCAGGCCGCGCCGTGACCTCAGTCAGCGACGGGCGGTAGATGTTGGTGACACCGGTGATGTCGTCGTTCCACGGCGGCGTTCCGGTGCAGTTGAACTTGTCGGTACCTGTCTTCATCACGGAGGGCCGATTGCAGCTCGACGACGTGTGAGCAAGGCCGTAGACGTGCCCGAGCTCGTGCACGGCGACCACCCACTGCTGCCGCTCGCTGAGCGAATCCATCGTCCGGGTGTTGAAGGTGAGGTCGTTGGTGGCGAAGTAGTAGCCGGTCGGGCAACCGGTGCCTGTGCCGTTGGGTGTCACCCAAGCCCAGTCCGTCGAGGAGCTGTACACCTGCCAGGCGTTGACGTTGGCCCCGGAGGTGACAGAACGGAACTGTCCGGGTGCGGGGCTGTCGTTCCAGCGAGTCATGCCCCGCGACAGCGCCGCCGTGTAGGGGGATGCCGAGTTGATGTTGTTACGCACGTCGATCGTCGGACTGGTGCCGGCGTAGCGGCACCCGTTGGGCGGAGGAACAGTAGCTGCTGCCGGGTTGGCGGCGACTGTTGTCGCGCTGCCCGTGAGCACTGCTACGGCGAGAATTCGGCCGACCGGCTTGACCGTTCCTACCCCCCGATGAGAGCGAACCTTCCCGGATGGTATCGGCCGACTTCAATACCTCCAACGCCTCGCTCACGGCCTTCGCCCGTACCCCTCCAGCAGTCGCAGCCACACCTCGCTCACTGTGGGAAATGCCGGGACGGCGTGCCACAGCCGATCCAGCGGAACCTCGCCGACCACCGCGATCGTCGCCGCGTGCAGCAGTTCCGAGACGTCCGGGCCGACCAGGGTGAAGCCGACGATCACGCGGCGGTCCTCGTCGACGACCATCCGGGCCTGGCCCTCGTAGCCGTCGGCGTGCAGCGCTGACCCGGCCACGGCGGCCAGGTCGTGGTCGACGACGCGGATGCGCATCCCGGCGGCCTCGGCGGCGGCCGCAGTGAGCCCGACCGACGCGACCTCGGGATCGGTGAACACGACCTGCGGCACGGCGCGCTCGTCGGCCGTGGCGGCGTGACGTCCCCAGGGGCCGTCGGCGACAACCTCGCCCCGGGCCCGCGCCACGATGGCGTCGCCGGCTGCGCGCGCCTGATACTTGCCCTGGTGGGTCAGCAGGGCGCGGTGGTTGACGTCGCCCGCCGCATAGAGCCAGTCGTTGACCCGCATGGTGCCGTCGACGCTGAGCCATCGGCCGGGCTCGAGACCCACGCTCTCCAGACCGACGTCCATGGTGTTGGGCGTACGGCCGATGGCCACCAGCAGCTCGTCGGCCTCGAGCCGCGTCCCGTCGGCCAGGGTCAGGTGGACAGTGTCGTCCCGGCCGACCGACACGACCTCGGCACCGGCCCGCACGTCGCGCAGGCTCCGGGCGACCCGGTGGCCGGCGAACGGCTCGGCCTGGGGCAGCACGCCGTCACGGGCCAGCACCGTCACCGTGGAGCCCAGGCGCTCGAACGCGGTGGCCATCTCGGAGGCCACGACACCGCCGCCGATGATGGCCAGCCGGGCCGGGATGGTCGTAGCGGCGGCCGCCTCGCGGCTCGTCCACGGCCGGGCCGCGCGCAGGCCCTCGATGTCGGGCAGCAGGGCGCTGCTGCCGGTCGCGATCACGACGGCGTGGCGGGCGGTCAGCAGGGTGCCGTCGACTTCGACCTCGCGCTCGCCGTGGAGGCGGCCGTGACCGCGATAAAGGGCGATGCCGGCCTTGTCGAGCCAGGCCGCCTGACCGTCGTCCAACCAGTTGGCCGCGAAGTCGTCGCGTCGCTTGAGCACCGCGGCCACGTCGATCCCGCCGGTGATCGCCTCCCGGGCGCCGGGCAGGTTGCGAGCCGCTCGCAGCGCCGACGAGCTGCGCAGGAGCGCCTTGGTCGGCATGCAGGCCCAGTACGAGCACTCCCCGCCGACCAGCTCCCGCTCGACGACGGCGGCGGTCAGCCCGCCCTGCACGACCCGGTCGGCGAGGTTCTCCCCCACCGGGCCGGCCCCGATCACCACGACGTCGTACTCAGCGTTCTCCATGTCGATGTCCTTTCGCATGTCAGTTCTCCGGGCGGAGCGGTGGTCAGGTCAGCTGGTCTTCGCGGCGCGGCCGAGGCGGATGGCCGAGATGAGGAAGAAGACGGCGCCGGGGATGGCGTAGCCGATCGCGTTGGTCAGCATCGGGTCGGCCGCGCCGGCCGCGGCGATGAAGGAACCGCCGGCCAGCACCGAGATGCCGCCGCTGAGGATCATCGGCCACTGGCCGCCCATCGTGCGGCGGGTGACGCCCACGACGAGCTGGATCAGGCCGGCCACGACGGCCCAGGCGCCCCACACGCGCAGCACGGCCGGGATGCCGGAAGCGGCGGCGAAGGCCAGGCCGACCGCGGTGAGCGAGCTGACCGCGATGTTGGCGTAGAGCAGGACCGGCGACCCCGTACGGCGGGAGGCCCGCGCGTCGATCACGGCGGCGGCCACGTCGACCAGCGGATAGAGCACCAGCAGGGTGGCGGCGAGCGGGCCGATGTGGTCGGCGGTCGTGAACATCACGAGGGCCCAGACGATGGCGAACAAGAACCGGCCGAAGTACAGCCGGCGCAGCACGGCGGCCGTGGTCGAGACGCTGGGGGCGGCGATGGTGGTCATACCCTGTCCCTTGGTAGAACGAACGTTCTGTCGCGACTAACGATGACGGTCCGGCCCCGCCTTGTCAAGAACGAACGTTCTGTCGTTACCATGGGGGTATGGCGCGCACCACGACCGAACCCCGGCCCTCCGAGGCCCGGCTCCGCCTCCTGGGCACGGCGAGCAAGATCTTCTACGCCGAGGGCATCCACGCGATCGGCGTCGACCGCATCATCAACGAGGCCGCCGTGACCCGGGCGACCTTCTACCGCCACTTCCCCGGCAAGGAAGACCTCGTCGTGGCCTACCTGCAGGGCGCCGACGAGGCCATCCGGGCCCAGGTCAGCGCGGGCGTGGCCGCCGCCTCGTCACCCGGCGACGCCGTCCGGGCCATCGCCGCCGGCATCGCCGACGGCATTCGCTCGCCCGGCTTCCGCGGGTGCGCCTTCCTCAACGCCGTGGCCGAATACCCCGACCCGCAGAGCCCGGTGCACCAGGTGGTGCTCGCGCACCGGCAGTGGTTCCTCGACACGGTCGTCGAGCTGATGGCCCGGATCGAGCCGGACGAGGCCGAAGCGGCCGCCCAGCACTTCATCATGCTGCGCGACGGCGCCATGGCCGCGGGCTGCCTCTTCGACCCCGAGGCCATCAGCGAGACCTTCCTGCGCGGAGTCAACGGCCTCGTCGAACGACACGGCGCCCGCCACGAGCCGAGCTGAACGATGACTCCGGCCGCCCTGCTGGCGCAACGTCTGGCGCGCGCGGGAATCAGCGACGTCGTCACCGTCGAGCCGGTCAGCGGCGGGCTGGCCGCACTGGCCGGCATAGCGCACCGCGACGACGCGCCACCGGTCTTCGTCAAAACCTTCGCGGAAGCGCCGGACGGGGACGCCTTCGCCGCCGAGGCCGAGGGGCTGACGGTCCTGCGCGAGCTCGGCGGCCTGCCCACCCCCGACGTGCTCGTGGCCGGCCCCGAGTTGCTCGTGTTGTCGCTCCTGCAGCCGCGACCGCGCGACGAAGCCTTCTGGGAACGGTTCGCCCACGCGCTCGCTCACCTGCATCTGAGCACCGGCCACCCGCGCTTCGGATGGCACCGCGACAACTGGCTGGGCCGCCGCCGGCAGGTCAACACGTGGGCCGGCGACGGCTTCGCCTTCTTCGCCGAGCACCGGCTGCTGCGCTGGCTCCCCGAGCCCCGCGTGCGGGCCGCGCTCGGATCCGCCGACCGGACCGCGCTGGAACGGCTCTGCGACCGGCTCCCCGAGCTGCTGCCCCAGCGGCCGGCCACCCTGACCCACGGCGACCTGTGGGCCCAGAACGTGCTGGCCACCGCCGACGGACGAGCGGCGCTGATCGACCCCGCGGTGTCCTACACGTGGGCCGAGGTCGACCTGGCGCACCTCTGGACCACGGCGCCGCCACCCGAGTCGCGGCGCTTCTTCGACGTCTACGCCGACCTGACCGGCCTGGACGACGACTGGCCGGCCCGCATGCCGATCATCCAGCTCCGCCAGCACCTGGCCGTCCTGGCTCAGTTCGACGACGACTGGGGCGCCGCCGACCTGATCCGCGCCACGCTGGCCCCGTTCCGCCCGCGCACGTGACCGCGGCCACCCACGACTGCCGCCACCACCCCGGCCCGTCATCGGCGCACCCCGGCCCCGCCCCCATGTCCGTCACCGGCGCACGCAGGGCGAACCCGCGGCGATCGGCTCGCCGCACAAGCCGCACCACGACGCCGGGACCGTCTCGTGGCACATCGCCGCGTAGATCGTCGGCGCGGCGTCGAAGACCTGCCACGGGCGCCGGGCGAAGTAGCGCACGACCCAGCGGTCGCGCCCGGGTGGCCAACCGGCCAGCACGGCTTGGACGGCGACGTCCGGTCCGCGCCACCACACCTCGGCCGGCCCGCTCGCTTGCGGGACGGGCGGCGGCAGACCGGCTTCGTCGGCGATCGGCCCCACGTCCGACGGGGTGAAGCACTCGAAGACCTGGTGGAACCAGGTGTGCACCTCGAAGAGCATCGCGGGCCGCTCGAGCCGCTGCTCGAGGGAGCGGTCGATGACGCGGTACGGCAGCCGGCCGGGGCCCATGATGGTGCGGCCGTCGGCCAGCACGTCCAGGCCCCATGTCCAGGAGCCGTCAACGATGCCGGGGAAGGCTGGTCCGTACGGGGTGTCGAGGACTGAATTGTCGCCCTCCAGGCCGTACTCCATCGGGTTGCCGCCGGTGACGGAGTAGGACAGGCCGCCGTATCGGTCCTCGAAGGCGACCATGACGTCGATCAGTCGCGGGTCGGAGGCCGCGGAGCGGATGGCCTCTTCCGACGTGTGCGGGAGGCGTCGCGAGCGTTGCCGGAGGAAGCGGCGTACGCGGGGCGAGGTTCGCGAGTCGTCAGCGATGTATATGGGCGAACCCTAGCAGCTCGATGATGCCAAATAGATAGACGTGGGTTGATATCCGGACAGAGGGCTGCGATGCTTCCACTTGGGAGCGCTCCCACCTATCCCCCCATCCCCGACGAACGGAGGACAGATCATGACGCCTCGTCCCCGCTGGGTGCTGGTCGTGCTTCTCGCCCTCGTGGCCGGCCTGCTTCCCTTCAGCGGCGCGGCCCAGGCCCACGGCACCATCATCAACCCGGCCAGCCGGGCCTATCAGTGCTGGAAGTCCTGGGGCAGCCAGCACACCAACCCGGCCATGCAGCAGCAGGATCCGATGTGCTGGCAGGCGTTCCAGGCCAACCCCGACACCATGTGGAACTGGATGAGCGCCCTGCGCGACGGCCTGGGCGGCCAGTTCCAGGCCCGCACGCCCGACGGCCAGCTCTGCAGCAACGGCCTGACCCGCAACGACAGCCTCAACCGGACCGGGGCCTGGAAGACGACCAACGTCTCCCGCAACTTCACCGTCCAGCTGTACGACCAGGCCAGCCACGGCGCCGACTACTTCCGCGTCTACGTCAGCAAGCAGGGGTTCAACCCGGCCACCCAGAGCCTGGGCTGGGGCAACCTCGACTTCATCACGCAGACCGGCCGGTACGCCCCGGCGCAGAACATCTCGTTCAACATCTCCACCTCCGGCTACACCGGGCACCACGTGCTCTTCGTGATCTGGCAGGCGTCGCACCTGGACCAGGCCTACATGTGGTGCAGCGACGTGAATTTCACCGCATGAAGCGTTACGTAGGAGTGGCGGCGATCCTGCTCGCGGTTGCGGGCGGGATCGCCGTCCTGTGTGCGGATCCGCCGGACGTGCCGGCGCAGGTCACCGCCCGGATGCGCGACATCCTGGAGCAGTCGAGCCCGGAGCAGCACAGCCACGCGGGTCACACCGGGCAGCCGGGCGAGGTGGTCTGCGGGGTGCGCGTCTACGGCTACGAGCCGCCGGACGCGGGCGCGCTCACCGACGTACGGGAGATCTATGGTTTTCACCTGTGCGGCGTGGCCGAGGACAAGCGGCCGTGGGACGTGGCGGTCAAGCTGGCCGGGCCGGTGATTCTCGACCTGTCGGCGCAGCCGCCCGCCATCCGCGTCGTCGAGGCCACCGCTGAGGTCAAGTACGTCGACCGGCTGCGCGAGATGTTCCCGGCGAAGTACGCGGATCTGGCGCAGAAGGAGGCACTGACCGAGGACGAGACGGCCGAGCTGCGCCGCCGGTACGACAGCGCGGCCGGGCTCTGAACCTCACCAGTCCATCCACCCGTCCAGGCTGGGTTTGCGCAGGATCGCGGGCTCGTCGTAGTCGATCGCGGTCAGCCACTGCGTGCCCGGCCGCTCCCGATGACCGAGCCGGGCCAGATCCCGTACAACGATGGGGATGTGCAGCGCCCCGAAGACCACCGCGACCTCCGCGTCCTCGGCCGCGAACTCGGTGTCGATCTCGTGCATCACGTGGAGCAGTTCGTCCTCGCGCTGAACGTCGAGCTCGTCGCGCGGCACCACGGTGTGGTCATGCAGGTTCTTCCAGTCCACCTGGGTGGCCAGCCAGTCGCCGGCGCGGGCCATGTGCCAGGCCAGGAACGGTGTGCTCAGGTGGGCCAGCACCTGCTCCTCGACGGACATCCGGCGTTCCGGGTCCGCGTCCGGGGCCAGGAACGCATCCGGGAAGATGATCGGGACGCCGAGGGCGCGGTAGTCGATGTCCTGCGGCACCAGGTCACGAGCGGCGCGCTGCCGGGCCAGGCGCATGGCATTGGCGTACGTCATGCCGGTCGAGCTCGGCCCGTCCCAGATCTCGGCGATCACCGCCGAGCACGACCGCAGCCGCTGCCAGATCGCCCAGTAGTAGTCGGCGTGCCCCATGTGGATCGTCGGGATGATCACCCAGCGCAGCCCGCCGGCGGGTCGCTGGAAGACCGACACGGACGTCCGGAACCCGAGCTCGCTCATCTCGGTCAGCTGCATGCCCGCAAGGATAGGAAGCGGTAACCAGCCGACTACGCCGCACATGCGCACTGGAGTTGAGCCGCGCGGCCGACCAGAGTGCGATGCATGCCGACCCGATACGCCGACCCGCCGATGGAGCAGATGCTGCGTCGCCTCCCGGCCCGGCATCGCGAAGTCCTCGTGGCCACCTACTTCCGCGGCCGCACGACCACCGAGGCGGCCCACGTGCTCGGCCTGCCCCCGAAAGCGGTCAAGGCCCGGCTCTACGAGGCGATGCGGGAGCTCTCCGACATGCGCTTCTGCTGACAGCAGACGGCCTGTCTGCTGACGGCAGATCGGCTTGGTGTCCGGCCCGTACGGCTCCCATGGTGGTCCCGAGAGAGCGAGGGGATCACATGACTCAACCGATTGCCGGATCGATCGACGACCAGGTGGCCGCGCGGCTGCTGCATCAGCGCATCGTCGTGCTGGGCCAGGAGGTGGACGACCAGATCGCCAACCGGCTGTGCGGCCAGTTGCTGCTGCTGTCGGCCGAGGACCCGCGGGCCGTCATCAGCCTCTACATCAACTCGCCGGGCGGGTCGGTCAGCGCCGGGCTGGCCATCTACGACACCATGCGGCTGATTCCCAACGAGGTCAGCACGCTGGCCTTGGGTCTGGCCGGCAGCATGGGCCAGTTCCTGCTGACGGCGGGCGCGCCGGGCAAGCGGTTCAGCCTGCCGCACGCGCAGATCCTGATGCACCAGGGCTCGGCCGGGTTCGGCGGCACGGCGGCCGACGTGGAGATCTACGCCGACCAGCTGGAACGGGTGGGTACGACACTGCTGCGGCTGACCGCCGAGCACACCGGGCAGCCGATCGAGGTGGTGGAACGGGACAGCCGCCGCGATCGCTGGTTCACCGCCGGACAGGCCCGGGCGTACGGGCTGATCGATCACGTCCTGGACAGCGTGGACGACGTGCGCCCCGAGATGACCCGGCAGCCGATGGGGCTGAGCGCATGAGCCAGTACACAATTCCCACCGTCGTCGAGAAAACTCCCAACGGCGAACGGGCGTACGACATCTATTCGCGGCTGCTGTCCGACCGGATCATCTTCCTCGGCACCGAGATCGACGACGGCGTGGCCAACGTGGTGATCGCCCAGCTGATCCACCTCGAATCGGCCGGTGAGCAGGAGATCGGGCTCTACATCAACTCGCCCGGAGGGTCGTTCAGCGCGCTGACCGCCATCTACGACACCATGCATTTCGTCCGGTGCGACATCGCCACGATCTGCGTCGGTCAGGCCGCGTCGGCCGCCGCCGCCCTGCTGGCGGCGGGCACACCCGGCAAACGCTCGGTGCTGCCGCACGCCAAGGTGACGCTGCACCAGCCGTCCAGCCAGGCCCGGGGCACGCTGCCCGACCTGGCGGTGGAGGCCAAGGAGGTGGCCAAGGTGCGGGCCGAGATGGATCGGATCCTGGGCCGGCACACGGGTCACCCGGTGGAGAAGATCCGCGCCGACACCGATCGGAGCATGGCGTTGACCGCGCCCGAGGCGGTCGCCTACGGCCTGGCCGACCGGGTGATCACGGCACGGCCGGAGCGGGCGTACCGGTTGAGCGCCGCGAGCTGATCAGGCGGCGAGCATCATGACGCCACCGGACCGTCCCGGCGCCGGCGGAGCCACGGGGGCCAGCCGCAGCACGGGCGCGACGTGGCCGACCAGGTCGAAGCGGACCTCGGCCAGCAGGTCGGACAACTCGATCCGCAAGGCGTCGCAGACCGCGGCCAGAATCTCGGAGCTGGGCTCCTTGCGGCCGCGCTCGACCTCCGACAGATATTGCACCGACACATTCGCCTCGCGGGCGACCTCGGCCAGGGTGCGGCGCTGTTCCAGCCGATGACGGCGCAGCACCCGGCCGACCACCGTACGCAACAAGGGCCGTGTGTTGTCCGCCATGCGGCTCACCGTACCCAGCCCGCGGACGGCCCCGATACCCCGGTTCGCCAGGAGCTTAGAGCGGCAGCCACTCCATGCTCGTGGTGATCTCGGCGAGGATCTCGGGGATCGGCTCGACGCCCAGGCCGGGCCCCGCCGGCACGGGCAGGTGGCCGTCCTCGAGCACGAACGGTGCGGTGACGTCCGTACGGAAATAGCGGTCCGACCCCGACGTGTCGCCGGGCAGGGTGAAACCGGGCAGGGCGGCCAAAGCCACGTTGGCCGCCCTGCCCAGGCCTGTTTCGAGCATGCCGCCGCACCAGACGGGGATGCCGTTGGCGACACACACGTCGTGGATGCGGCGGGCCTCGAGGTAGCCGCCGACCCGGCCCGGTTTGACGTTGACGATGCTGCACGCGCCCAGCCGGATGGCGTCGGCGGCGGCACGGGCCGACACGATCGACTCGTCCAGGCAGATCGGGGTCCGCACGCGGCGGGACAGCTCGACGTGACCGAGCACGTCCTCCTCGTCCAGCGGCTGCTCGATCAGCAGCAGGCCGAACGGGTCGAGCGCGGCCAGCAGCGGCGCCTGCCCCACCGTGTACGCCGTGTTCGCGTCCACCTGCAGCAGCACATCGTCACCGAAGCGCTCGCGGACCGCCCGTACGGGCTCGACGTCCCAGCCCGGCTCGATCTTCAGCTTGATCCGGACGTAGCCCTGCGCGAGGTAGCCGTCGACCGCGTCGAGCAGCTGGGGGATCGAGTCCATGATGCCGACCGACACCCCGCACGGCACCCGGTCGCGGGTGGCGCCCAGCTCGCGGGCGAACGAGCGGCCCTCGGCGCGCAGTTCGGCGTCGAGCACCGCGGTCTCCAGTGCGGCCTTGGCCATCCGGTGACCCTTGAACCTGTGCAGGGCCGGCGCGACGGCGGTGGCCGCGGCGGGTCGGCGGGCGGCCAGCGCGGGCACCAGGTAGCGGCGCAGCACGTCGGCCGCGGCCTCGACGTATTCGCTGGAGTAAAGGGGGTCGCTCATCGCGACGCACTCGCCCCACCCCTCGGCCTCGTCGGTGACGGCCCGCAGCAGCAGGACGTCGCGCTCGGTCTCGGTGCCGAACGACGTGCGGAACGGCGCCACCAGCGGCATCTTGATGCGGCGCAGCTCGATCCCGGTCAGTTTCACGCGTCTGCCCTCTCCACCACATACCAGCCGGCCCGGTCGAAGCCGGTCACCCGGGCCCCGCCGTCGATCAGGGAACCGAGCACCTCCCGTACGGCGACCCGCCAGCGCCGGGCACACGCCACATCGGTGCGGCGCAACGACTCGATGTCGGACGGCACCGCGACCAGCACCGTCCGGCCGGTGACGGGGCGCGGGACCGGGTCGCCGTCGGGCCCGCGGTCCAGGGCGACGGCCGCCCCGGTCAGGTCCGGCGCCGGCAGCGGGCCGTGCGGCGCGGTCAGGTCCCAGCGCATCAGCAGCCGGTCGGTGTCGTCGGCGCCGTTGATGCCGTCGGTCATGGCGCCGTAGAAGTGCGGCAGATACTGCACCGGGCGACCGCCCAGTTTGACCATGTTGAAGTACGCGTTACGGCTGACCAGCGGATCGAAGGTCCAGCTGATGGTGTGCACGCCCAGGTCGAGCGCCCAGGCCCGCTGATGCAGTTTGAGGGCGTAGCCGATGCCCCGGCCGTGCGCGGCCCGGCCGACCCCGGCGATGTGGCTGTGCATCTCGCGGCGCCCGGGCGGTCCGAAAAAGGCGATGCAGGCCCCGACCATGCCGCCGGCGTCGAACGCCCCCGCCACGTAGTTGCCGGCCTTGGTCATGGCGCGCAGCAGGTCACGGGTGACCGGCGGGTCGGCCGGGTCGGACCGCCAGATGCTGTCGAACAGCCGGCACACGTCGTGCAGCTCGGCCAGCTCGGTCAGGACACGGATCTCGACCCCGGCCGCCCGGGCCGCCGCGTCGGCCGCCGGGGTCGGGCTGAGCAGGTCACTCACTGCCGGTCACCTCTCCCACCAGCGCCGCGACCAGCGCCGCCCGGCGCGGGATCTCGGCGACGACCACGTGTTCGCCGGGGGCGTGCGCGCCGCCGCCGACCGCGCCGAGCCCGTCCAGGGTAGGCGTGCCGGCGCCGGCGGTGAAATTGCCGTCCGAGGCGCCGCCGACCGCGGCCCGGCCCAGCGGGGGCAGGCCGAGCCGCACGGCGACCGCCTCGGCCCGGGCGTAGAGGGCTTCGGACGCGGCGGCCTCCAGGGGCGGGCGGTTGGGGCCGCCCTCGATCGTGATCCGGGCACCCGGCAGCACCGGGGCCAGCGAGGTCAGGGCCACGTCGACGCGCCGCTGCTCGGCGGTGGTGCGGGCACGCACGTCGACGGCGAACTCGCCCCGGGCGGGAACGGTGTTGGTGGTGGTGCCCGCGGTCATCCGGGCCGGCACCACTGTCGTGCCCAGGGCTGGGTCGGCCAGGGCCTGCACGGCGAGCACCTGGTGGGCCAGTTCCACGGTGGAGTTGACGCCGGCCTCGGGTTCCAGGCCCGCGTGCGCGGCCCGGCCGGTCACCCGTACGGCGTACAGGGAAACGCCTTTGCGCTCGGTCTTGAGGGCGCCCCCGTCGGCCGCCCCCTCCAGCACCAGGGCCGCCGCGCATCCGGCGGCCTCCTTCTCGATCAGCTCCCGCGACGTGGGCGAGCCCAGCTCCTCGTCCCCGGTGATCAGCACGGTCACCCCCGCGCGGTTCGTGAGTGCCGCCACCGCGTGCAGGGCCTGCACCACGCCCGCCTTCATGTCGAAGCAGCCCGGCCCGCGCAGGGTCTCACCCGTCACCTCGTACGGGTGGTGCGCGAGGGAACCGATCGGCCACACCGTGTCATGGTGACCCAGCAGCAGCACCCGCGGCGGGCCGTAGCCGAAACGCCACCGCAGGTGGGTACGCCCGTCGATCACGATCCGCTCCGGGTGCGCGCCGAGCCGGCGGTGACCGATCGCGGCCAGCACCTCGGCGCTGCGGGCCACGGCGGCCCGGTCGTCCGAGGGCGACTCGCAGGTCACCAGCTCCCGCAGGTCGGCCAGCATTTCGCGCAGGTCCATCTCAGCTCACCTTCGGGGTCGCCCGCACGCCCAGGTGCAGGTAACGCTCGCCGGTGGGCAGCCGGTAGAAGTACACCGGGAACCACGTGTCGCTCTGCGGCATCCGTACGAGGAAAAGGTCGTCCTTGACGGCGACCAGGGGCAGCTCGTGCACGGGCTCGGGGGTGAGCTCGGCCAGCGGCCCGGTCTGGGTCATGCGCAGAGTGGGACCCTCCAGGACCTCGAGGCGCGTGCTGGCCCGCTCGTAGGTGCCCAGGTGGGGCGTGATGTCAACCGCGACCGGCGGCGACGGCGGCGTCAACGGCCGGGGCATGGTCACCCCGGCCACCTCGGCGAAGATCTCACCGAACAGGTCCTGGTAGAGGTCGCGGGCACCCTCGCCGTTGGTCAGCAGGGTCACAGCCAGGTCCTGATCGGGCAGCAGGCGCAGGAACGCGGACTGGCCGATGGTGTTGCCGTCGTGGCCGATCAGCCGGTGCCCGTCCCAGCCGAACCGGATCCAGCCCAGCCCCCAGGAGTCGCCCAGCGTGTACTTCTCGGGCAGCTCGACCTGCTCCTCGGCCATGGCGGCGGTGCCGGCCGCGCTCAGCACGTCCCCGCCGCCGTTCAGGTGCATCCGCGCGAACGTCAGCAGATCGGCCGCCGTCGAGTTGATCAGACCGGCCGGGCCGAGGGCGCGCGGCAGCATCCAGACCGGCGCCACCTGCGGGCCGGGCACGTGACCGGTGGCCGCCCGGTGCAGCAGGGCCTCCTCGGGCAGGGTGCCGGTGCGGCGCAGGCCGAGCGGGGTGCTGATCCGATCCCGTACGGCCGCGTCCCAGGTGCCGCCGGTGAGCTTCTCGATCACCCGGCCGGCCAGGGAGAACCCGGAGTTGCAGTACGACCAGGTGGCGCCGAGCGGGTGGTTCTGCGCGACGTCGGCGAGCCCGTCGACGTACTTCTCCAGGCAGTCGTCGCCGCGTCCGGTGTCGGTGAAGACGTCACCGTCGATGCCGCTGGTGTGGGTGAGCAGATGCCGCATGGTGACCTTGGCCGCCACACCGGAGTCGGCCAGGGTCAGCTCGGGCAGCACATCGGCGATCGGCGCGTCCAGGTTGAGCTTGCCCTCGTCGACCAGTTGCTGCACGAGGGTGGCGGTCCAGACCTTGCTGATCGAACCGATCTGGAACACCGAATCGGTGGTGACGGCCACGCCGGTCTCGACATTGAGCACCCCGTACGCGGCCTCGACCAGCTCGTCCGTTCTGGAGATGCCCAGCACCGCCCCCGGCACGCCGTGCCGCTCGGCCAGCACGTTCAGGCGCCGCTGCCAGTGCGCGGCGTCCAGCGGCTTGCGCCCGGCGCCGGTGTGCCGCTGCACCCACTCGGCGATCCGCCGGTTGAAGTCGGCGCGCTGCGACGGCGGGCCCTCCACGATCAGCAGGTGCGAGCCCTCCGGGTAGAGCACCAGCTCGGCCGGGACGCCACGCTCGCGCAGCGCGGTGTGCCACTGCTGGGCCTGACCGACCGGGCAGCGCAGGTCGGCCGCCCCCTGGATGATCAGCGTCGGGGTGGTCACGTCGGCCACCCGGGTCAGCGGGGACATCGCGGCGTACCGTTCGGGCGCGTCCCACGGGCGTCCGCCGAGCTCGATGTCGGCCAGCAGATGCCCGTCGTCCGACGAGCCGGCCATGCTGGTCAGGTCGCTGACCACTCCCCCGGCCACGGCGGCGGCGAACCGGCCGTCGGTGGCGGTGAGAAAGCAGGTCATGAAGCCGCCGTAGCTGTACCCGGCCACCGCCAGCCGCGCCGGGTCGGCGAGGCCCTCGGCGACCAGCTGATCGAGCGGTTCGAGGAAGTCGCGGGCGTCGGCCTCGCCCCACGCGCCCAGGGCGGCGTTGAAGAACTGCTCGCCGTAGCCGTCGCTGGCCCGCGGATTGACCAGCAGCACCGTCCAGCCCCGGGCGACCAGGTGCTGGTGATACAGGTGGATGTCGTCGGCGGCGCCGTTCCACGCGTTGTGCGGGCCGCCGTGGATGTCGAGCAGCAGCGGCCCGGCGCCGGTGACCTCGGGGTCGCGCAGCAGCCAGCCCTGCACGACAGTGCCGTCCGAGATCGTGAACTCGCGCTCCTCGCGCACGAACAGCTCGATCTCGTCGTTCGTGAGTTCGGTGTGCACCGTTTCGGCGTTCGTCCCGGTGTTCACCGTGACGATTTCCCCGTACGAGGTGGGGGTGGCCAGGACGATCGCCGCGGTGTCACCGGCCGTGGACAGGCCGGCCACCACTCGTCCGGCGCCGGCCACGACCGGGCGGGGCTCACCGCCGTCGGTGCCGACCGCGTACAAATGCGAACAACCCTTGTCCCGTACGCAGAAAAGCACCTCGCCGCCGGCGAACCGCGGCACCGCGCCCGGGTACGCCGGCCCGCCCGGCATCACGTTGCGGTCGAGGCCCGCGGCCAGGTCACGCACCGGGCCGCCGTCGAGCGGCACCAGGAGCAGACGCGCGTGGCCCCGCGGAGCGCCCGGATAGCCGACCACCACCAGCGCGTCACCCTGCGGCGTCCACACCGACGGACCGGCCACGCCGCCGGCCAGACCCACCACGACCGGGCGGGCCTTGAGGTCGGTGACGTCGAGGACGTGCAGGGGCGCACGGAACACCAGGTCGGCGTCCGGCGCGGTGGCCGCCGCGAACGCGAGCCGGGTCGAGTCGGGCGACCAGGCCGGGTCACCCGCGTGCCAGTCGCCCTCGGTCACCTGCCGCAGCTCACGGCGGCCGACGTCGAGCACGAACAGGTGCTTGCGCAAGTCACGCAGCCAGCCGGCGCCGTCGGCCTGATAGTCGAGACGCTCGGTGACGATCGGGTCGCCCCGCCCGGCCCCGGTCGTCGCGACGGCCGCGGCGAAGGCGATTTTCGTGCCGTCCGGGCTCCACACCGGCGCGCCCGCACCCGCGGGCAGGTCGGTGGCGGCCTCGGCCTCACCCCCCGCGGTGGGCAGCAGCCAGATCTGGGCCGGCCCGTCCTCACCACGCAGGAAGGCGAGGTGCGCCCCGTCGGGCGACCAGGCGGGTGACGTGTCGGCCGCCCCCCGCGTGAGCCGCCGCGCGCCGTCGTCGTCGGCCAGCCAGATACTGCGGGTGACCCGATCGGCCTTCTCGTCGTTGGCCCGGACCACGTACGCGATCCGTCCACCGTCCGGGCTCAGGGCGGGCTGCTCCGGCGTAGTCACCGACATCAGGTCATCGATCTGCGCACGACGTGCCACGGTTCCCCCTCGCCTGACGACTTCTTAGCGCGAAGCCTGCCCGCCCCCAGGGCCCCGTGTCATTGTGCAAGCCAACGAGTCCAAGGCGTTCAACTCGTCCGCCCGCACGTAACTCCAGAACGTGCCCACCCCGAGCAAGCCGCGCACCCCACCGCCGCCACCCCATGCGCACCATCGCGCAACCACCCAGCGCCGCTGCTTGGACGCACACCATCGCGCAACCACCCAGCTCCGACGCACACCATCGCGCAACCACCCAGCTCCGCTGCTTGGACGCGCACACCCAGCGCCGCTGCTTGGACGCACACCATCGCGCAACCGCTCAATGCCGCGCGCTACTCCGCCGTCGACCAACGCGCAATCAACCAACGCCGCGCGCTACTCCGCCGTCGACCAACGCGCAATCAACCAACGCCGCGCGCTACTCCGCCGTCGACCAACGCGCAATCAACCAACGCCGCGCGCTTCTCCGCCGTCGACCAACGTGCAACGCCGCGCCACCACTCATCCGCCGCGCCCAACGCACAACAATGCGCAACCACCGAGCGCCGTCCATCGCCGATATCCGAGCACCATCCGGCGCCGCCGACCAACACTCAACTCCGCGCACTACTCGCCCGCTGACGCCCGGCGCACAACAATGCGCAATTACTTGGCGCCGCCGTCCCGATGCCCTCCATCAGGCAGATCAATCAGCCGCCGTCCGATTGCACAACACCGCGCAATCACTCGGCGCCGTACGACGCTGCGCGAGCATTCCGCGCTGCGCGTGGGCAGGAAGCTGCGCGTCTCGGTGCGCGATGGGGGCGGTCGGGGGTCAGACGGAGAAGACGCGTAGTTGCAGCATCGCGCCGAAGCGGGCTTCCGGGTCGGTCAGGTCGAGGTCGCCCACTTCGGCCAGGCGGCGCAGGCGGTAGCGGAACGTGTTGGGATGCACGTGCAGTGCCGCGGCGGCGGCTACGGCGTCGCCGAACGCGTCGAGCCAGGCGGCCAGGGTCTCGACCAGGCTGGCGTGGTGTTCGGCGTCGTAGGCGATCAGCTTGGCCAGCGGCCCGGTCGGCGCATCGCCGCGGGCCGCGATCAGATCCCGCAGTTCCAGCACCATCGCCTTGGTGTAGACGTCACTGAGCCGGGCCACCCGTAGCCCGCAGCCGGAGCGCAGCACCCGCAGCGCGCGGTCGGCGCCGGCCCGGGCCGCGGCCAGTTCGGCCACGGTGGCGGCGGGCGGGCTGACCCCGATCAGGGCGGGCACGCGGTCGCCGACCCGGTCGAGGAATTCGCTCGCGACCCGGGTGGCGCGTTCGGAGGTGGCCACCGGCAGGAGCCCGTACGCGACGTCGCCCAGCAGCGCCACCGCGCTGCCCGCGTGCACGGCGCTGAGGTGCATGGCCAGCGCGTCGGTCAGCCGTTGCCGGTCGGCGGCCAGCCCGGAACGGTCGGCCGTGCTCTCGGGCGCGGCCGGGGCCAGGGCCAGCACGATCAGGGGCTGGTCGGCCAGGCCGAGGCGGGCCAGCGACTCGCGGGCGCCGGTGCCACCTTCGAGGGCTGTGCCGACCAGGTCCGTACGGAGGCGGCGTTCGACGTCGGCCCCGGCGCGCAGCCGCAACATGTGCAGCGCGACCAGCTTGGCGGCGTCGCTGAAGGCGCGGGACCGGTCGGGGGTGAGCGGTTCGTGCACGGCGGCCCAGATCGAGCCGAGGAATTCGTCGCCCGCGCGCACGGCCACCGCGACGCGAGGCACCGAGAACTCGTCGGGCGCGGTCTCCGGCGGGGCCACGAACACCGGTTCGGCGCTGCGGTGCAGGTCGCGCAGCACCCCGGCCCGGGAGAGGATGCGGGCGAACCGTTCCGGCACCTGACGGCCCAGAATGGTCTCGACGCGTGACGGGTCGGCCTCCTCCTGACGGCCCGAGAAGGCCAGCACCCGCGAGTCGGGGTCCTCGATCGTGACCGGCGCGTCGACCAGCGCGGCGACGGCGTTGGCCAGCGCGAACAGGTCGCCCGAGGGCAGCCCGCCGAGCATCTCGGGGCCGGCGTCACCGACGTCGCCCTGGCTGAGCATCGAGCGCAGCAGCGCGGCCAGCTGAGCCCAGGAGGCGCCGCGGGTCAACGCGAGCAGCGCCACCCCGGACTCCTCGGCCGCGACCCGCAGCTCGTCACCGCCGGGCACCGGGGCCCGTACGATGAGACCCGCCGCACCCTGCGGACCCAGCGCACGCAGCAGAGCCGCGATCTCGGCGGGTTCGCGCAGGCCCACGCCGAGCACGAGCGCGGGCGAGGGCAGATGCGGTTCGTCGTACGGGTCGTGGATGGCGATCCCGGCGATCGGCTCGGTGGACAGGGCCTGGCCGTGCACCAGATCGAGCAGCGTGGCCCCGAGGTCGTCGAGGACCCGCCCGAGACTGGCACGCGGCAGCTGGCTCATGCCCGTCGAGCCTAGTGCCATGCGATCAATTCCCGAGCGGTGCGCCGGGACGCGGGACAGCTTCGAGCAGTTCGCGTGTGTATTCGTGGCGCGGGTTGAGCAGTACCTGCTCGACCGGGCCGTACTCGACGATCCGGCCGTGGCGCATCACCGCCACGATGTCGCTGACGTAGCGCACCACGGCCAGGTTGTGCGAGATGAACAGCATCGTCAGCCGCATCCGGCGCTGCAGCTCACGGACCACGTTGAGCACCGTGCCCTGGATCGAGACGTCCAGGGCCGAGGTGATCTCGTCGGCCACGATCACCTCGGGCCGGCCGGCGAGGGCGCGGGCCAGCGCGACCCGCTGCCGCTGCCCGCCGGAAAGCTCGTCGGGGCGGGCGCCGGCCCGGTCCGCGGCCAGGCCGACCAGTTCCAGCAGCCGGGCCACCTCGGCCCGCCGGTCCGCGCCGCGCGGCATCGCCTCGGCGATGGAGGCGCCGATGGTCATCCGCGGGTCGAGCGCGGAGTACGGATCCTGGAAGATCATCTGCAGCGGCCGGGTCTTGAGCGTTGGCACGGGCCGGCCGTCGAGCAGGATCCGGCCCGCCGTCAGGGGCGCGAGCCCGACCGCGGCACGGGCCAGGGTCGACTTGCCCGAGCCGGACTCGCCGACCAGCCCCACCACCTGCCCGGCCGGCACGACCAGGTCGACGCCGTCGACCGCGAGCGTGCCGTGCCGGCGCGAACCGAACCGCACCGACACGCCCTCGAAGGTCAGCTCGCGCATCGCGGGGTCGCCCTCGCGCCGAAGTGCACGTACTTCTCGCCGGTGGGCAGCTCGTAGAAGGTGGCGGGCACCCAGTTGCCGGTCTCCGGGTCCTGGCAGACGAACAGGTCCGGCGCCACCGCGACCATCGGGTAGTCGACCGGCTCCTCCTGCAGCAGCTCGGCCATCGCGCCGGTGATGCTCAGCCGCATGACCGGGCCGTTGGCGCCGACGTTGATCTCCTGACGGATGCTGGCCCGCTCGTACGTGCCCACGTACGGGTCGACGTCGACGTCGACGGGCGTGGACGGCGGGCCGAGCGGGTGCGGGACGGGCACCCCGGCCAGCTCCGCGAAGACCTCGCGGTACAACTCCTCGTACAGCTTGGCGCCGTTACCGCCGTTGGTCAGCAGCGCGACCGCGACGTTCTGCTCGGGCAGGATGCGCAGAAACGCGGCCTGGCCGATGGTGTTGCCGTCGTGGCCGATCAGCCGGTGGCCGTCCCACAGCGCGCGTTCCCAGCCCAGGCCCCACGAGTCGCCCAGCGTGTGCTTGTCGGGCAGCTCGACCTGGTGCTCGGCCATCGCGGCGGCGCTCGCCTCGCTCAGCACCCGGGTGCCGTCGGGCGCGACCCCGCCGGCCAGGTGCATGCGCGCGAACTCCAGCAGGTCGGCCACGGTCGAGATGATCGAACCGGCCGGCCCCGCCGACCGCGGGATGGCCCAGACGGGCGCCACGGTCTGCTTGCCGTCGTGCGTGACATGCCCGGCCGCGGCCCGGTGCAGCAGTGCCTCCTCGGGCAGGGTCATCGTCCGTTCCAGCCCGAGCGGCGTGACGATCTTTTCCCGTACGGCGGCGTCCCACGTGCCGCCCGTGAGCTTCTCGACCACGCGGCCGGCCAGCGAGAACCCGGAGTTGCAGTACGACCAGGTGGCCTCGAGCGGGTGGTTCTGGGCGGCGTCGGCCAGCCCCGTCACGTACTTCTCCAGACAGTCGTCGCCGCGCCCGGTGTCGGTGAAGATGTCGCCGTCGATGCCGCTGGTGTGGGTCAGCAGGTGCCGCATGGTCACCTTGGCCGTCACCCCCGGGTCGCTCAGCCGCAGCTCGGGCAGCACATCGACCAGCGGCGCGTCGAGCTGCAGCTTGCCCTCGTCGACCAACTGCATGACCAGGGTGGTCGTCCACACCTTGCTGATCGAGCCGATCTGGAACAGCGAGTCGGTGGTCACGTCGACGCCGGTCCGCAGGTTCAGGACCCCGTACGCGGCCTCGCCGATCTCACCCTCGTGCAGAATGCCCAGGGTCGCCCCCGGCACGTCATGCCGCTCGGCGATCTCAGCCAGGCGCCGGGTCCAGTGTTCGACATCAATGGTCATCCTCGTTCTCCTCCCAGGGAAGCGGCGGGCCGATCGTCCTTCTCGTCATCCGGCACGACGTCGTGGTCCGGAACCGTCCGGTTGTCCGGCACGACGTCGTCATCCGGCACGACGTCGTCGTCCGGAACCGTCCGGTTGTCCGGCACGGCCGCCGGCGGGCCGGCCGGGGCTGTCCGGTTGCCGGGCACGGCTGCGGGGGCCCGGTCGGCGTGCCAGCAGGCGACCCGGCGTCCGGCGGCGTACGAGGCCAGCGGCGGGTCTGCGCGCCGGCACTGCTCGGTGGCGAGCGGGCAACGCGGGGCGTACGGACACCCCACGGGCAGGTCGTGCGGGTCCGGCGGCCGGCCCGGAATGACCGCCAGCGGGGCGTCGCGGTCGGTCGTCATGTCGGGAACGGCGGCCACCAACGCCCGCGTGTACGGGTGGCGGGCATCGTGCAGCAGGGCATCGGTGGGCACGTCCTCGACCACGCGGCCGGCGTACATGACCAGCACCCGGTCGCAGACCTGCCCGACCACCGTCACGTCGTGACTGATGAACAGCAGCCCGACGTCTTCGGCGGCACGAATGTTCGCGAGCAACTGCAGAACCTGCCGCTGCACAGTCACGTCGAGCGCCGTGGTCGGCTCGTCGGCGATGATCAGCTTCGGGTTGGCCATCACGCCCATGCCGATCATCGCGCGCTGGCGCATACCGCCGGAGAACTCGTGCGGCAGCTGCTTGGCGCGACGCTCAGCATCCGAGATGCGCACCGCGGACAGCCGATCGACAGCCCGGCGCCAAGCCGTCCGCCGATCCACCCGCTGATGCTCGCGAACAACTTCGGCCAGTTGCCGCCCCACCCGATGAACAGGATTGAGCGAAGTCATCGGATCCTGAAAGACCATGGCCAACGAGGTCCCCAACATCCGCCGCCGCTCGCTCGCGCTCAGCCCCGGCCCCGCACCCAAACGCTCACCCTCACGCGAACGCTCACCATCGCCCGAACGCTCACCATCACCCACCTGCTCGACGCCGCGCGCACGCTCACCATCGCGCACCTGCTCAACGCCGCGCAGCCGCTCACCATCACCCGACTGCTCAACGCCGCGCAGGCGCTCACCATCACGCAACTGCTCGGTGCTGCTCGGACGCTCGGAATCGCGCGACTGCTCGACGCTGCTCGAAAGCTCACCATCGCCCGAACGCGCAACTGCGCGCGACTGCTCGACGCTGCCCGCATGCTCACCACCGCGCAACTGCTCAACGCCGCGCAGCCGCTCACCATCACGCAACTGCTCGACGCTGCGCGAGCGCTCATCGTCGCGCAGGTCGACGCCGAGGAACTCCAGGCGGTCGGCGGTTACCCGGCCGGGGTGTTCGATCAGTTGGGCGATGGCGAGCGCGGTCAGGCTCTTGCCCGAACCGCTTTCGCCGACGATGCCGATTGCTTCGCCGGGGCGCATCGTGAGGCTGACCCCGCGTACGGGGGTCACCTCACCGGTCGCCGTGGGGAAGCCGACGCGCAGGTTGCGCACCGCCAGGAGCGGCTGATCGGCAGGAGGCGGTTCGGGTTGCGCCGCCGGCGGTTCGTGGCCGGGGGCCGTCCCGGTGTGCTTGCTCGTGTGTGACGCGCGCACACCGATCGCGCGGGCGACGGCCTCACCGGACAGGTTGAACGCCATCGCGGCCAGCACCACGGCCACCCCCGCGGCCAGGGCGCCCGCCGGGTGCACGTAGATCTGGGCCAGCCCCTCCCCCAGCAACCGCCCCCAGTCGTAGCTGGGCGCCTGCACGCCCAGCCCGAGGAACGACAGGCTCGCGAAGGACAACAGCGCGCTGCCCAGCGCCATCGTGGCCGAGACCACCAGCGGCTCGGCGATGTTGGGCAGCACGTGGCGGATCAGGATGCGCATCCGCCCGATCCCGGCCACGCGGGCGGCGGCGATGAAGTCCCGGCTGGAGATACCGGCGGCCATCGTCTGGGTGAGGCGGGCGAAGCCGGGTGCGGTCGCGAAACCGATCGCCAGCACCGCACCGCGCGCGCCGACGCCGAAGATCACGGCGAAGAACAGCGCGAGCAGCAGCGACGGGAAGGCGACGGCGATGTTGATGAACGCGCTGATCCAGCGGCCGACCCAGCGACCGAGCCGGCGTTCGCCGCCGCGGCCGAGCAGGGTGGGCGCGGTGCCGAGCACGAGCCCGGCGGTCACCCCGATCACGGTGGCCAGCAGGGCCAGCCCCACCGACAGGCGGGTGGCGACCAGCACCCGGGCCAGAATGTCGCGGCCGAGCAGGTCGGTGCCGACCGGGTGGGCCGACGACGGGCCCTGCAGGATCTCGGCCGACTGCACCGCCTCCGCGCGGTCCTGCCAGATCAGCGGGGCCACCACCGCCAGCACCAGCACCGCGAGCAGCAGCACGGCGGCGGTGATCCCAAGCGGGCTGCGCAGCGCGGCCGGCCACCGCCGGGCCGTGGGCGCCGGCCGGGTGAGCTCGATGGCCATCAGGTCTTCGGGGGCACCGTTGAGTGGGGCGGCCATCAGCTCTCCCGGATCGCCGAGCGCGGATCGAGCAGGGCCAGCGCCACGTCGACCACCAGGTTGATCAGCAGCACGCCGATGCCGTAGACGAGCACCACGCCCTGCACCGTCGGGTAGTCCTTGGCCAGGATGGACTGGACGATCGTGCCGCCCAGCCCGGGCCAGGCGAAGATGTTCTCGACCAGCACGGTGCCCGCCACGAGCGCGCCCAGCAGCAGGCCGCCGATCGTCAGCGTGGCGGTCAGCGCGTTGGGCAGGGCGTGCCGCAGGTAGACGGCCGTGGAGCGCAGACGTTTGGCTCGGGCCGTACGGATGTAGTCGGTCTGCATCACCGCGAGCAGTTCCACCCGTACGATCCGGGCCAGCATGAAGGCCGGGCCGATGGCCAGTGACAGCACCGGGAGCACGTACGAGTCGGGGCCGGAACGGCCGGCCACGGGGAGCCAGCCCAGCTGGACGCCGAAAACGAACACCAGCCCCACCGCCATCAGGAACTCGGGGATGGTGGCGACGACGACACCGGTCGAGGTGAGGAACCAGTCCCCGCCGCGGCGCCGCCCGTGCCGGGCCAGCACGGTCATCAGCGTGCCCAGCGGCACCGAGACGACGACGGCCACGGCGAACGCCAGCAGCGCCATCTCGACGGTGGAACCGAGCCGGGCCGAGATCACCTCGCTCACCGGCAGCCCGGACGTCATCGAGACGCCCAGGTCGCCGGTCACGAGGTGGCCCAGGTAGTGCAGGTACTGCAGCCACAGCGGGTCGTTGAAGCCGAGCGCCTCGCGCCGCTGCTCGATCAGCGCGAGCGGGGCGGTCGGGCCCAGCGCCGCCCGTACGGGATCGCCAGGAAGCACGTGGATCATGAGGAACGCGGCGGTCACCAGCACCCAGACCGACACCACGAGCCGCGCCGCCCGGCGCAGGCCGAACCGTACCCACGGGTTGTCGGCCAGGGTCACCGGCCGGGACGCCACGATCGTCATGTCAGCCTCCGGTCAGCCCAGCATGCGGATCGACGACGGGTCGACGTCACCTTCGGAGAGGTTGAACTCGACCCCGTTGCCGATCGACGGCGCGTTGGAGTTGGCGAACGGCACCAGGTCCAGATTCGACACCACCGCCTTCTCGGCCGCGGCCCACTGCGCACAACCGCTCTCGCCGGTCAGTTTCTGGGCCTCGGTGACCGCGGCGACGTATTCCTTGTTGTCGAAGGCGGCGAAGTTGGCCCCGTTGGGCGGAGTCGGTCCGGACAGGAACGAGATCAGCTGGCTGGGCAGCGTCACGCCGATCGGGAACAGCGCCACGTCCCAGGCCAGCTGACCGGCGGCGATCTGTCCGACCTGCGTGGTCGTCACCGACTTGAGTTCCACCTGTACGCCGGCCGCCTGCCACTGCTGCTGCAGGAGCTCGGCGGCGGCCTGCGCACCCGGGTTGCCGGTGTTGCCCCAGGCCACCACGAGCTTCTTGCCGACGGCCCCGGTGGCGGCCAGGGCCGTCTTGCCTCCCGCGGCGTCGAAGGCCGGCAGGTTGCCGGTCACCGTGTCGCCCTTGCAGGGGGTCATCGCCGGGGCGACCAGGCCGGTCGCCGCGGTGCCGCGGCCGCTGGTGAAGACCTGCTGCATCTGGTTCAGGTCGACCGACTGGATCAGCGCCTTGCGCACGGCCAGGTCGGCGGTCGGCAGCCCGGCCTTCTGGTTGAACCAGAGCTCGCCGGTCGGGGCCAGCACGTCGCGCTTGAGGAACTGGTCGCCCTGCAGCCGGGCGGTGTCGGGGCCGGTGAACCGGGCCACGTTGACCTCGCCCGAGAGCACCAGGTTGGCGGTGGTGGTCTCGTTGGTGATGACCCGGATGACCACCTTGTCGGGCAGGCCCACCGTGTCGGCCTTGTAGTCGCCCGGCCCCCACGCGTACTCCTTGCGCCGGGTCAGCGTGTAGTGATCGTCCGGCACGGCCTCGGTCACCGTGTACGCCCCGGTGCCTTCGGACGCCTGCTTGAGCGTGGTCCGGTCGGCCAGGCCCTTCTCGCAGACGATCGGCAGGCCACCCAGGTTGCGCTCGAGGAACGCGTCGGGCGTGGGCGAGGTGACGCTGACCGTGCCCGCGGTGTCGTCGGCGGTGGCCTTCGCGCCGGCCGGCACGTAGAGGCCGATCCGGGTCGAGGAGTTCTTGGGGTCGCCGACGAAGGTGATGTTCTTGGCCACCGTGGCCGCGGTCAGGGGCGTGCCGTCCGCGCAGGTGATGCCCTTGCGCAGGGTGAAGGTGGCCGCCGTGCTGGTCGACTCCCACTTCTCGGCCAGACCGGGCAGCGTCTTGCCGTCCGGCGCGAACCCGAGCAGGGAGTCGTACAGGAATCGGTCGACCTGGCCGGTGACTGTCAGGGACGTGAAGTGAGGATCGAGGTTGCCGGGGTCGCCCGCGACAGCCATCGTGAACGTCTTGCCGTTGACGGGCTGGCGGCCGCTCGCGCCGCCCCCGCCGTCGTTACCGCAGGCGGCCGCGAGCACCACAGTGCCCAGCGCGGCCGCGTATCGCCAAGCCTTCATCGTGCCTCCACGTGCTGCGTGTCACAGCAGCCTGCCGAGCACACGGGTGCCTTGTCTTTGGTGCCGCCGACAACATGACACCGGTCCAGTTGTCGGTTCAGACCAGGCGGGCCACTGCCCTTACCACGGCCGTACGGCGGTCGGGTTGCCCGCCCATTTCGGCCGACGCCGCGAACTCCGGGTTGAGCGAGTTCCACGAGGCGGCCATGGACTGGATGAGGGTGAGCAACTCGGCGGGGGTGAAGTCGGGGCTGAGCCGGCCCTCGGCCTGCGCGGCGGCCAGCGCGGCCAGGCGGTCGTGGTTGGCCGCGTGCACCACCGCCAGACCGGGGCCGTGCGGGCGCTCCAGGCGATACCACATGGTCAGGCGCTGGGCGTGCGGGTGCTCGGCGAAGTAGTCGAACATGCGGCCCGCGTATCCCGGCAGGTCGGCGGCGTCGAAGCGTACGGACTCGAGGGTTTGCTGCGCGCTGGCCGTGAACACGATGTCGAACAGCCTGTCCTTGTTGCCGAAGTAGGCGTAGATCCGTTCCTTGCTGCTCGCCGCGCGCTCGGCCACCCGGTCCATCCGCGCGCCGGCGATCCCGTAGTTCGCGAACTCGGCGGTGGCGGCGGCGAGGATGCGGCGGCGGGAGTCTTCCGGATCACGTACGGCCATGCTTCCGGACTCTACCAACCTACTGGTTGGTTGGCTAACGTGGAACCAACTAGCTAGTAGGTAGGAGTCTCGATGTCTCGCACCTGGTTCATCACCGGCAGCTCGCGCGGCCTCGGCCGGGAACTGACGATCGCCGCGCTCGACGCCGGCGACAACGTCGTGGCCACGGCCCGCCGGCCGGAACAGCTCAAGGATCTGGCCACCGATCGCCTGCTGCCGCTCGCGCTCGACGTGACCGACCCGGCCGCCGTCGCCGCCGCCGTGGCCGCCGCCGTCGACCGCTTCGGCCGGCTCGACGTGGTCGTCAACAACGCCGGCTACGCCAACTCGGGGTCGATCGAGGACACCCCGATGGACGACTTCCGCGCGCAGGTGGAGGCCAACTTCTTCGGCGCGGTGCTGGTCACCAAGGCCGCCCTGCCGATCCTGCGGCGGCAGCGCTCCGGCCACTTCCTGCAGTTCTCGTCGATCGGGGGCCGGGTCGGCGGCACCGCGGGCAACGCGGCCTACCAGGCGGCCAAGCACGCCCTCGAGGGCTTCTCGAACGTGCTCAACACCGAGGTGGCCCCGCTCGGCATCAAGGTCACCATCGTCGAGCCAGGCCCGTTCCGCACCGGTTACGGCTCGTCGATGCGGTTCCACCCGGTGAGCCCCGGCTACGAGCAGACGGTGGGCACGGTCAACGACTTCCGCCGGCAGAGCGAGGGCACCTGGGCCGGCGATCCCGCGCGGGCCGCCCGCATCCTGGTCGACATCGTCGGCCGGCCCGAGCCGCCGCTGCGGCTGCTGCTGGGCGCGCAGGCCGTCGAGATCGCCGCGAAGGCCTCAGCGGAACGAGCCTCGGAGGCGGACCGGTGGGCCGAGGTGAGCCGCTCGGCCGACTTCCCCGCGTAGGGGTGTCGTTTTCGTCCAAGACCGTGCGGTGATCGGCTTCTACGCTTGGGGGCATGCGAGAAATTGTGTACACGGGGTTCATGTCGCTCGACGGGGTCGTCGACTCCCCCGGCGGGGCGGTGGAGGGTCACCGCAGCGGCGGCTGGGTCTTCCAGGACATCGAGTTCGTGCCCGAGGCGTGGACGATCAAGGGCGAGGAGCTCGAGGAGACCACGGCCCTGATGTTCGGCGGGCGCAGCTACGAGGCCTTCGCGGCCGTCTGGCCCGGCTCGGCCGACCACGTCGCTTACAAAGACCTTCCCAAGTACGTCGTGTCGAGCTCGCTGTCCGAGGACGCGCTGGTCGACGGGTGGGGCCCGCAGACGGTTCTGCGCTCCACCGAGGAGGTCGCCGCGCTGAAGGAGGGCGAGGGCGGCGCCATCTTCGTGCACGGCAGCGCCGAACTGGCCCGGCGGCTGTCCGAGGCGGGGCTGATCGACCGCTACCACCTGCTGGTCTTCCCGGTGCTGCTGGGCGCGGGCAAGAGCCTGTTCAGCCGGGAGGACAACGACAAGCGCACGCTGACCCTGCGCTCGTCCGAGGCCTACAAGAACGGCATCCTCAAGCTGATCTACGACGTGAACTGATCCGCCGCCTGCTCCAGGTTGAGCGAGATCGCGCCGCCGGCGCCCTCGCGCAGCTGTTTCGAGGTGCGGCCGACGTAGCGGCGCAGGGCCCGGGCCAGGTGCGGCTCGTCGAAGTAGCCGAGACCGGTGACCACGTCGGCCACCGGGGCGGCGGCAGCCAGCCGGGTGGCGGCCTCGGTCACGCGTTCGATCTGGTGGACCGTGCCGCGGGTCAGCCCGGTCGCGGCGCGGAAACGGCGTTCGAGGGTGCGCGGGGTGACGTCGGGACGGCCGCCGCGGCGGACCTCGGTCACCAGCGGGTCGCGGACGATCGCACCCGCGCGGACCAGGCGGTCGACCAGGGCCTCGGCGTCGTCGGGGCCCGGCGTCTCCCAGCGGTCGCCGGCCAGGCGGAAGAACCTGCCGGTGGCGTCGGGCAGCTCGAGCCCGCCGTCGACTAGGGCCGCCGTGGGCACGATGCGCAGCGACGTGCCCACGGCGAAGTCGATGCCGACGAACGTGGCGCCCTCGGGCACGGGGGCCGCGCTCGGGCCGGTCTCGGGGCCGGTGACGGCCGCGTACGAGCGCCCCTGCCGCTGCCAGAACACCAGGCCCCAGTGCACCCCGGCGACGGAGGTCATCTCCGTGACCCGCTCGCTCGTGCAGGTCCAGACCTCGCTCACCCACGGCGAATCGGACCCGCGCGCCTGGAACCGCAGCTGCATCGTCGAAGCGTACGGGAAACCGGCTTTGTTGCATCGACGTTTCCGAATGGTTGACAACGCTGTCACGCTCGCTCACGCTCATGGGAGCGCTCCCAAACCCCTTGAGGTGATCCCCGTGAACGTGCGAAGAAGATGGCTGGCCGGACTCGCTGCCCTGGTGGCCGCGGCCGGGCTGGCGCTCACCGTCGCCACACAACCCGCGGCCGCGGCGACCGGCATCAAGGTCAGCGGCACCCAGATCCTCGAAGCCAACGGCAACCCGTTCGTGATGCGCGGCGTCAACCACGCGCACACCTGGTACGCCGACCGGTTCTCGTCGCTGGCCGACATCAAGGCGCTCGGCGCCAACACCGTACGGGTCGTGCTGAGCACCGGTGACCGGTGGACCCGCAACGACGCCACCGACGTGGCCCGGGTGATCGCCGAGTGCAAGCGCCTGCGGCTGATCTGCGTGCTCGAGGCGCACGACACCACCGGCTACGGCGAGGACGCGGCGGCCACCACCCTGGCCAAGGCCACCGACTACTGGATCAGCATCAAGAGCGCCCTGGACGGGCAGGAGAACTACGTCGTCCTGAACATCGGCAACGAGCCGTACGGGAACCAGAACGCCACCGGCTGGATCAACGACACCAAGACCGCGATCAGTCGTCTGCGCGCGGCCGGCTTCGCGCACGCGCTCATGGTGGACGCGCCCAACTGGGGCCAGGACTGGCAGTTCATCATGCGCGACAACGCCGCCTCGGTCTTCGCCGCCGACCCGCAGCGCAACACGATCTTCAGCATCCACATGTACGGGGTCTTCGACACCGCGGCCGAGATCACCGATTACGTCGGCCGGTTCCAGACCGCCGGCCTGCCGCTGGTGATCGGCGAGTTCGGCTTCAACCACTCCGACGGCAACCCCGACGAGGACACCATCCTGGCCACCGCCCAGGCCCGCGGCATCGGCTACCTGGGCTGGTCGTGGAGCGGCAACGGCGGCGGCGTGGAATACCTCGACATGGTCACCGGCTTCAACCCGGCCCAGCTGACGACGTGGGGCCAGCGCCTCTTCAACGGCGCCAACGGCATCAAGGCCACCGCCCGCGAGGCCACCATCTACGGCGGCACCACCCCACCCACGACGCCGCCGACCACACCCCCGACCACGCCTCCCACCACACCCCCGACGACGCCTCCCACCACACCGCCGACCACACCCCCGGCCACGGGCGCCTGCACGGCCACCTACGCCGTGACCGGCTCGTGGGGCAGCGGCTTCCAGGGCGCGGTTACCGTCACCGCCGGCTCGGCGCCGATCCGCGGCTGGACCGTCACCTGGACGTGGCCCAGCGGTCAGCAGTTCACCAACACCTGGAACGCGTCGGTCACCACCTCGGGCAGCGCCGTCACCGCCCGCAACATGCCCTACAACGGCACCCTGGCCGCGGGCGCCAACGCGACCTGGGGCTTCACCGCCTCGAGCACCGGCACCAACACGGCCCCCACCGGCGTGACCTGCGTCGCCGCCTGACACACACCCTGGCCGCTCCGGGCCTTCCTACCGCCCGGAGCGGCCCCCTCCGCAAGAGCCGGACGTTGTCGGCGATCGTGCACCTTCGGCTGACGCCCACGCGAGCGAAGCCGCACATTGAACGCTCGGCCGGCCCCGGAGCGGCACAATCCGCAAGAGCCCGACGTTGCCGGCGATCGTGCAGCTTCGGCTGACGCCCACGCGAGCGAAGCCGCACATTGAACGCTCGGCCGGCCCCGGAGCGGCACAATCCGCAAGAGCCCGACGTTGCCGGCGATCGTGCAGCTTCGGCTGACGCCCACGCGAGCGAAGCCGCACATTGAACGCTCGGCCGGCCCCCGCCCGAGCGAAACCGCACGTTCCGAGCGGTGACGAACACTCGGACAATGCCCGCCCAAGCGCGCACGTTCCGAACGATGGCAAGCACTCGGACAATGCCCGCCCGAGCGCGCACGTTCCGAGCGATGGCGAACACTCGGACAATCCCGGCCCGAGCAAACCGAACGTTCTTAGCGAACATGCGCGTCTGCTCGATGATGAGCGTTCGAGGGCCGCCAGTTTGAGCGAAGCTGCACGTTGGGTCAGTCATGCGCACTCCGGCGCCCTTCGTTATGGCCGGACTGCGCGTTCGGTCATCAATGAGCGTCAGGAGCTGCCGGCCTGAGCGAAGCTGCACGCCGTGAGCAGTCTCCTCGTTACGCCGCGCGTCCGCCCGTTTGACCTTCTCGTTCACCGGGAGGGCGAGCACTCGATGAGCGATGCTGAGCACTCGAACGACGCCCAGGGAACAAGTCGTATATTGCGCGTCAGTGCGCACCCGGACGATGAAGGCCTGATCGAAGTTGCACGAAGCTGCGCATCTGGTCAGTCATGTGCGCTCCAGCATCGTCGGTCCGCGTTCGGTCGATGCGGAAAGCTGACCGTCGACGACTGAACGAAGCTGCGCGTTCCAGCACACGACAGCCGACCACTGAACGCAGGTGCGCGTTTGGCCGGCGGTGGCCGATGTGGTGGGGCGATCGGGCGGCGAGGCTGGTGGTGGGTCCTCGGGGCGGTGCGGCTACTCCTTGATGGCCACGCCGCAGAACTGGTTGACGTCGACGTCGCCTGTTTCGGCGTCGGGGTGCCAGCGGTTGCACGGGACGATGCCGGGGTCGAGCAGGCGCAACCCGTCGAAGAAGCGGCCGATCTGCTCCGCGCTGCGGTATTTGATCTTCGGGGTGCCGCGTTCGTTCCAGAAGTCGACGATGCGGTTGGCCTCGTCGGTGTTGATGTCGTCGCAGCCGTGGGCGATGACCAGGTAGCTGCCGGACGGCACGGCGTCGACCAGGGTGCGTACGGCGGCCAAGGATGCCTCGTCGTCGCGCAGGAAGTGCAGGATGCCGAGCAGCGTGATGGCGACCGGCCGGGTGAGGTCGAGCGTGCCGCCGGCCGCGCGCAGGATCGCCGCGGGGTCGTTGAGGTCGGCCTCGACGTATTCGGTTCTGCCCTCGGACGTGCCGGCCAGCAGCGTCAAGGCGTGCACGAGCACGAGCGGATCGTTGTCGACGTAGACGACCCGCGTGTCCGGCGCGACGGCCTGCGCCACCTGGTGGGTGTTGTCGGCGGTCGGGAGCCCGGCCCCGATGTCGAGGATCTGCCGGATTCCGCCCTCGCCGACCAGGTGACGCACGGAGCGGCGCAGGAACTTCCGGTCCTCCTGGGCGAGGGTGACGATCGACGGCAGGATCCCCGCGATGACGTCCCCCGCCTCGCGGTCCACCGGGAAGTTGTCGGTGCCGCCGAGCCAGTAGTTCCACAGCCGCGCCGAGTGCGGCACGCTCGAGTTGAGTCGCGGGTCCGTCATGCGCTCCCCCTAGGTCCACAGTGTCCGGTGCTCCCACATGCTGCCACGCCGGCCGCCCATACTTGAACGCCCTGGAGCGGAGCGAAGAAGGCGGGCAGATCGGCGGCCAGGTCGGCCGGGGCCTCGAGGGCCGGGAAGCGCCCGCCGTGGGCGAACTCCGCCCAGCGGGCCTCCGGCGGGGCCGGGATCAGGCGGCGGGCCGTCTCGTCGGAGCCGAAGACCGCGCAGGCCTGCGGTACGGCGACCGGCCTGCCCCAGCCGGTGGAGTGGGCCTGGTCGCTCAGCGTGTGGGCCGCGCTCGCGCCCGAGCGGGTGAACCAGCAGAGGCTCACGTCAGCAGCAGCGCGTCGCGGTCCACGGACGGCCGGGTCCGACCTGCTCAGCGATCCAGGCCAGCTGGAACAGCGGGGAGTCGGTCAACCCGTACGCGATGGTCTGTGGCCTGGTGTTCTGGATCGCCGGGTAGCCCGAGCCGTCGTGACTGAAGGCGTTCATCGGCTGCCGGGTCGTCGGTCGCACGGCGGGAGCCAGAGCCGCCGCGAGATCACGGGGACCGGGTGGCGCGCGGCGTCGGCACGGCCACCTGGCGCTACCGGGCGCGGGTGCGGGTCGAAACCCCGGCCGAGTACGTCCGGGCCCGGATGCCGGTGCCGGTCGACGTGCGGCCGCTCGGGAGAAGGGTGGGCGGGGAGCTGGTGCAGAACCGGCCCGACTACCGGTGCGAGTCCAGTCCGGGCGCGGATGATCCGAACCGGCCGGCCGCGTATCTCGGCCGGCTCGGCGCCGGCTTCACGGTGGTCGACGGCCCCGAACTGGTCGAGGCCGTCGCCCGCCTGGCCGATCGCTGCCGCCGGGCGGCGACCGGCGGTCAGCGCTAGAGCGGCAGCCAGAGTGCGGCCACGTTCGGCGGCTCCCAGCTGACCAGCGACGTGTGCGCGATCCGGCATTCGTAGCGCCGGCCCTGGTAGGTGACGACCTGACCTCGCGCGTACGCCACCCCGGGCGCCCACGCCGTGCCGCCCGGAGCCGCGGTGGTGGGCCGGGTGGTGGGCGGCGTGGTCGCGGGCGGCGTGGTCGCGGGCGGCGTGGTCGCAGGCGGCGTGGTCGCAGGCGGGGTGGTCGCGGGCGGGGTGGTCGCGGGCGGCGTGGTCGCAGGCGGCGTGGTCGCAGGCGGCGTGGTCGCAGGCGGCGTGGTCGCAGGCGGCGTGGTCGCAGGCGGCGTGGTCGCGGGCGGGGTGGTCACCGTGCAGTCGCCGGCGGAGGCGATCGTGTCGGTGTGGGTGGTGCCGGCCGACCGGTAGGACGCCACCGCCGCGGCGGCCTGGGCCGGGGTGAGGGTCTGATTCTTGGCGTGGAACACGTAGTCGACGGACTGCTGCCAGGTCGAGGTGGCCCCGGCGGCCCGCCCGGCCAGGTCGATGAACCACTGGTTGAAGTCGATCGACATGGCTTGGCGGGGGTAGAACTTGCCCGAGTGGTCGCCCACCAGCACCCCGTCGATGTAGTACTTCACGTGACCGTCGCCCACCGTGGCCTGCACGTCGTGCCAGCCGGCGATGCTACGGGCCTGCTGGCTGTGCTGGTTGTCGGCGTACCAGGGCTCGGCCACGTACGTGTACCAGCTGGTCTGGTAGTTGATCGGCCCGGCCTCGCCCCAGCCGCCGTTGGGCAGGTATTCGGAGAAGTCCAGTTCGGAATAGGTGGGGTCGCGCGGCGCGGCGAGCGGGGAGATCGCGTAGAAGGTCTGGTTGACGTGGTCGCCGTCGGGGCCGCTGACCGGGGCGTCGGCGAACTTGACCCGGGCCAGGTAGGTGCCGGCCAGGAAGCGCCGCTGGCTCTGCGAGAACTCGGCGTGCGACGTGCCGGCCGCGGTGCCGTTGGTCGTGGCGGTCAGTTGGGCCACTTTCTGGCCGTCGACCGTGGGGAAGGCGATGTTGTCGGCGCGCCAGCCCGCGCCGGCCACGCCCGGTCCGCCGGCGGCGGTGCGGATGCTCCAGCCGCGCTGAGCGAGCGTGGGGTCCGTACGGGAGCTGTAGTTGAAGTCGTCGAAGAGCGCGCCGCACGCCGCGGCCGCGCTGCTGGACGAGGTCGCGGCGACGCCGAGCGCGACGGTGACGGAGGCGACGGTGGCGCCCAGGACGATATTTCGGGTGCGGCCCATGGGGGTGGGGCCCTTCTGAGGGGGGAAAAGTTGACCACTGGTAAAAAACCCCAGGCCAACGGCGTACGTCAATGCCCTTGACGGGATTTAAGGCGTGGCACAGGTGACTCGGCCCGGATGAACCGGCAGAGTTGGCCCGATGAGGCGGACCGAGGTGCGCGAACGGCTGCGCGAGATCGTCGGCACGGTCACGCCCGGTGAGCCGCTTCCCTCCGAGCGTGACCTCAGCGTGCAGCTCGGCACGTCGCGCCCGACCCTGCGCATCGCGATCGAGGAGCTGACCCGCGAGGGCCTGCTGGTGCGCCGCCACGGTCGCGGCACGTTCCGCAACCTCCGTAAAATCTCCCAGGAGGTGCCGTCGTCGGCCGACCTGCCCCCGGCCGAGGGCGATTGGCGAAGCGAACTGCTCGAGTACGCGGTGACGACCCCGGACGACACGATCCGCGCGCTACGCCTGCGGATCGTCGACGGGGCCCCGATGGCACTGGAGGAGATCCGCGTGCCGCTGGCCGTCGCCCCCGGCCTGTCCGAGGCCGACTTCACGAGCGAGTCGCTCTACCAGCGGCTGCGCGAGGTTCACGGGGTGTTCCCGGCCGAGGCCGTGCAGACCACCGAGCCCACGCTGACCACGCCCGCGCAGTCCCGCCTGCTCGAGGTGCCGCCGCACTCCCCCGCCCTGCTGTTCGAGCGCACCACCCGCGACGCCGCGGGCCGGGTCATCGAGCACGCCCGTTCGGTCTATCGCGGCGACCGCTACCGCATCACCCAGCACCTACGGTTCGGCCCGGAATCAGGCTGAAGCCGGCACCTGCGGCGCGGGGCCCGCGATCAGGCCGAGACCAGTACCTGCGGCGCGGGGCCCGCGATCAGGCCGAGACCAGTACCTCCGGCCCGGGGCCCGCGATCAGGCCGAGATCAGTTCCTCCCGGGCGGCGTAACGCGAGCGGCCGCAGTTCGTGCACACCACGAAGTGGCGAGCCGGGCGGACCGGGAACAGCGGCACGAAGAACAGGCTGAATTTCGTCGTACGCCGGACGAGCGTCTGCGCCGCCACGGCCCCGCACACCTCGCACTGCCCGACCCGCGACCCGACGATCTTGTCTTTGCTGCGCAGTCCGAAGATGAAGAACACGCTGTCAACGGTACGTCAGCCGCGCCCGGGGCTCCGGAACAGCGCGTTCGGCCGCCCCGGCGGAGGTGGGTCCAGCAGCCGCCGGGCCGGTCGCTGCCGGCCATCGACACCGAAAGTCGCCGTCCTGAACGCCGGCGCCGGTGCCGGAGAAACCGCCGTGCGCCGCGATCGGCCACGGACGACCGGGACCGGCCGGGTCTGACTACCATCGGTGTCGTGGCTCCTCCGGAATCCAAGACCTGCGCCTCGTGCGGACGCACGATCACCTGGCGCAAGGCCTGGGCCGCGGACTGGGACAACGTCCGCTGGTGCAGCAGCGCCTGCCGCCGGCGGGGTCTTCGCGACGGTGATCGCGAGCTGGAGGTCCGGATCCTGGCCGCGAGCGAGCGCAAGCGGCGTTTCCCGCTCACCGACATCGACGGTGAGCGCGAGGATGTGCGGCGCGCGGCGCGCCGGCTGGCGGCGGCCGGGCGGGTTCGCTGGCTGCAGAACGGGCGCCCGGTGGATCCGAGCACCGCGCGCGGGGACGTCGACATCAGCAAGCTGTGACGGCGGTTTCCCCCAGGTCGCGGGCGCTAGAGGGCGGGACCTCCGACCAGATCGGGGTGGGTCGCCACGAACTGCGGCAACTTCTCTTCCCGTACGGCCCGGAACAGTTGGTGGGCGGGCGGGTCGAGCACTTCGCCGAGGTAGTTGCCGGCGGCGTCGTGGCGGCCGTGACCCGGGGTGCGCAGCATGGTGATCCGGCCGGGGTTGATGCCGCGCAGGGCGAAGGCCAGGTCGAGCGGTTCGGCCGGGCCGGTCGTCACGGTCATCGCGTGCCCGGCCGCGCGCAGCAGGGAGTCCAGCTTGACCGGGTTGGCCGCCAGGTTCTGCCGTTTCGCCTCGGCCGCGATCGAGCCGATGAACTGCTGCTGGTGGGCCTGCCGGCCGTAGTCGCTGCCCTTGACCTTCTTGCGCTGCCGCAGGTAGTCGATGGCGTCCTCGCCGCTCATCTTGCGGCACCCGGCCCGGAACATCTTGTGCGTGTGGATCGAGCGCACGTCGGCGTCGACGCACACGTTCATGCCGCCGAGCGCCTTGACCACGTCGGAGAAGCCGTAGAAGTCGACCAGCACCGCCGCGTCGAGCCCGGGCAGGCCGGTCAGTTCGCGCACTGTCGCGGCCAGCAGGCGCCCGCCTCGGGCCCGGTCCTGTTCGATTCCCGCCCCGTACGCGAAGGAGCTGTTGAGCCTGTCCCGGCCGCCGCGGAAGCCGGTGGCCGCGAGCGGCGGGATGTCGACGATGGTGTCGCGCGGCAGCGAGAACAGGTAGGCGCGGTCCTTGGCCTTCGGCACGTGCAGCACCATCACCGTGTCCGAGCGGATCATGCCGGTCTGGCCCTTGCGCCAGTCCACACCGATGAGCAGGATGTTCAGCGCCTTGTCGAGGCTCCAGCCGTCCGGGTCGGCGTGGTAGGCGGCGGCCTCGCCGAGCAGGTCCTCGCGCGACACGGCGTCGGCGTACCGGCCGGTGAGCATCGTGCCGCCCGCCCACACACCCGCGCTGATCAAGATCAAGACCATTCCCGCCCGTACGGTGTAGCGCGCCCAGCGGGGGTCGCGATAGATGCCCAGTCGGATCAGCCGCACGAGGCGCTGGGTGCGTGCCGCCTTCGCGTCGTCGGTGGTGACCAGCGCCGCCGCCCGCCCGGTCCGTTTTGACACGTGCCAGCGCAGCCCGCTGCCGGCCAGCGCGGTCACCGCGGACTGGATCGTCACCAGGTAGATCAGCTGCCGGTAGCCGATCTGCAGCAGCGGCAACGACCACAGCGGACCGGCCGGTTCCTTGTCGAGCCGGAACGCGTACGCCGCCACGGCGACCTGGGCCACGTGGATGCCGAGCCAGAACACCGCTTCCAGCCCGGGCGGCCGGAACAGCAGCGAATAGACCAGGTAGACGTCGATGATCGGGGCCAGCAGCGGCTGCAACAGCTGGAACGCCGCCACATAACCCAGCCCGCGCCGCCCGAAGCGTCCGGCCGGCCCCTTCTCGACCAGGGCGTGCCGGTGCTTCCACATCGCCTGCATCGTGCCGTAGCACCAGCGGTAACGCTGCCGCCACAGGCCCTTCCACGTGCCCGGGGCCTCGGTCCAGGCGCAGGCCATGTCGTCGTAGACCACCCGCCAGCCGGCCCGCACGACCGCCATCGTCAGGTCGGTGTCCTCGGCCAGGGTGTCACTGTGCACGCCGCCCGCCGCCTCCAGCGCGGCCCGCCGGAACCCGCCCAGCGCGCCCGGCACGGTCGTCATGCAGTCGCCCATCTCGAACACGCGCCGGTCCAGGTTGAACGCGACCACGTATTCGAGGTGCTGCCAACGCCCGATGACGCCGCGCCGGTTGGCCACCTTGGCGTTGCCCGCGACAGCCCCGACCGCGGGGTCGGCGAACGAGCGCACGAGCATGCCGATCGTGTCCGGCTCGACGATCGTGTCCCCGTCGATCAGCACCAGGATGTCGTGCGTGGCCGCGGCCACTCCCGCCCGCAGCGCGGCCGCCTTGCCACCGTTGCGCCGGCGCAGAACCCGTACGGGGAACTGCTCCTCCACCAGGTCGGCCGTGCCGTCGGTCGAGCCGTCGTCGACCACGACGATCTCCAGCTCACGGTGCTCACTCGCGAGCAGGGAGCGCACGGTGGCGGCGATGTTGGCCGCCTCGTTGAACGCCGGCACGATGACCGAGACCGGCACGTCGTACGGGGGAAGCGGTTCTTTGCGCCGCCGCCGGGCATGCCGCCACGCGCAGACGCCCTGAATGGCCATGCGCGTGCCGGCCAGTGCGGTCGCGAAAATCATCAACCAGAACAGGCCCGTACGGGTCCAGCCCGCTCCCCGCTGCACCAGGGCGAACGCGCCACCCTGCAGTTTCTCCCTCGTGCGGGCTTCCTGCGGCACGCCCGGGACGACCGTCGTGGTGCGACCGTCAGCGGCCAGCCGGGGCAGCAGCAGGTCGAGGGCCGCCACGGTGCTGGACCGGTCCCCGCCGCCGTCGTGCATGAGGACGATCGCGCCCTTCGCGTCGGGCGGCATGGCCAGGTTGGCAATCGTCTTCGGGGTGGGCCGCCGCCAGTCGGTGGTGTCCCGATCGGCCAGCACGGTCGTGTAGCCGCTCGCGCCCGCATCGGTGATCATGTCGAGGGCCCGCTTGTCCACCTTGGCCGGCGACGCCAGGTACGGCGGCCGGAACAGCCGCACATCCAGCCCGGTGGCGTGCGCGACGGCGTTGCGGGTCAGCTCGAACTCGACCCGCCGCCGCGGCTCCGACATGGTCGCCAGGTCGCGGTGGGTGAACGAGTGCAGCCCCAGCTGATGCCCCTCGGCCACGATCCGGCGGACCAGCTCCGGGTGCTGATTGACGTGCGCCCCGACCACGAAGAAGGTCGCCTTCACGTGATGCCGCTGCAGCGCGTCCAGGATCTGCGGAGTCCACACGGGGTCAGGCCCGTCGTCGAACGTCAGCGCGACCGTCCGCGGGGGCAGCCGCTCCGCCACCACCCGGTTGTTCACCACGCGGATCAGCGGCCCGTCCACAGCCGAGCCGCGCTCGACGATCTCGGTCTCCCCCGGCGGCACGGTCCCGCCACCCGTCTCCCGCGCGAAGTCGTCCAGAAAAAGCGTGGCCACCAGCGCGGCCAGGGCCAGCCCGAAGATCGCCCAGTGCGCCCGCGGGCGCCCGGCGTTACGGTGTCGCGGCACCTCGGTCAGCCGCTCCCCGCCGCCAGCAGGACACCGGCCACGATGAGCACCAGCCAGCCCGCCAGCGCCGCGCCGGCAACGATTCCCACCCCGATGACCACCCGGCGCCGCCTGCCCCGCCAGTCGGTGAACACCGGCTTCCGCGCCGGCCGAAGCCGCCGCGTGTCATTGATGTCGCTCATGCTCCCCCATGCTGTGCCGAGCGATCTTAAACGACCCCGGTGAACCCCTGCTTCCGGGAAACTGTGCTCTGCCCCACGCCCGAGGCGTCGTCATTGCGGCGAACCCCAAAGAGAGAAGACATGACCACTTACAACGGATTCAAACCATTAAGAGATGATTTGTGAGACAGTCGGTCCCGGCCGCGTCCACCTGAGGACGCGAGATCGGTCCGTGGAGGCACCGCCATGACACTCGACGTCGTTCTGTCCCGCCGCGCTCTGCTGACCGCCGCCGGGCTCACCGCCGGCGCCGGAGCCGGCCTGCTGAGCTCCGCCCCGGCGCAGGCGAAAGCGGCTGCGGTCACCGCCTATCACGGCGTTTCCGGCGCGACGCACCAGCAGCGTTTCGACAGCCTGAGCCAGCAGGGCTATCGGATGATCTCGATCAGCGTGTACGGCAACCGGTCCGACCCGCTCTACGCCGCGGTCTGGGTCCGGCGCGGTGGACCGGCCTGGGCGGCGGTCCATGGTCTCAGTGCCGCCGGCTACCAGGCGAGGTTCAACGAACTCGGCGCAGCCGGATACGTCGCGGTGCGGGTCAGTGCCACCGGCAGCCGGGCCAACCCGGTGTTCGCCGCCGTGTTCGAGAAGCGGCCGCCGGGCACGTATCTGGCTCGGCACGGCCTGGTCGACGGCGCGTCCACCACCCCCGGGACCTTGGCCAACGTGATGACCTGGGCTCGCCGGAACCGGTGTGTCCCCAGCTCCCTGGCCATCTACGGCGGGCCGGCCGACCGTGCCTACGCCGTCACCTGCGTGCCCAACCCCGATCGCATCGCGTGGCGGGCGCAGGCGATGGGTACGTCCGGCGAGTATCAGAACTGGTTCGACCAATACACCCCGCAGGGAATGCGGCCCACGATGGTGGACGCGTCCGACGATCTGCAGTACGCGGCAATCTTCACCAACGACCACATCGGCCCCTGGGTGGCCCGGCACGATCTGACGCCGGCGCAGTACCAGGCCGAGTTCGACGCGCAGGCCGCGCTGGGCCGCTACCCGATCTCGGTGCAGGGCGGTGGGCTCGGCGCCGGCATCCGCTACGCGGCCGTGTTCGCCGGAGTCTGACCAGCTGCCCCTCAGATCGCCTGCTCCGCCAGCGGGCGCCACTCGTCCCAGGTGGCGAGCCGTTCGCGGTAGAGCTTCTCGGCCACGACGTACGGGTACGGGCCGAGGAACAGGCGCAGGGGCGGACGTTCCGCGTCGACCAGGTGCAGGATGACCGGGGCGGTCACCGCGGGGTCGGCCGGCCTGCGCCCCGTCGCTCCGGCCCGGCGCGCCTCGCGTACCGGCTCGTAAGCCTCGATCGGGTCGGTGTGCACGGCAGACTCGCCGGACCAGTCCGTGCCGTACGGGCCGGGCTCGATGATCGTCACTCGGGGCCCGAACGGGGCCAGCTCGGCGGCGAGGGCCTCGCTGAGCCCTTCGAGCGCCCACTTCGACGCGTTGTAGAGACCGAGGGTCGGGAAGGCGCCGATGCCGCCGATGCTGGAGACCTGCAGGAGGTGACCCTGGGCCTGGGCCCGCAGCACAGGCAGGACGGCCTGGGTCACCCACAGCGCGCCGAAGAAGTTCGTCTCCATCTGCGCGCGGGCCTGGTCCTCGGTGGTCTCCTCGACCGTGCCGAACAATCCGTATCCGGCGTTGTTGACCACGACGTCCAGGCGGCCGAACGTGTCGACGGCCCGTGACACCGCCGCGAACACGGCCGGGCGGTCGGTGACGTCCAAGGGCAGCGCGAGGAACCGGTCGCCGTGCGCCCGGGCCAGGTCTTCGAGTGTGCGCGGGTCTCGTGCGGTCCCGGCGACCCGATCGCCGCGGTCGAGCGCCGCTCGCGCCCAGACCCGTCCGAAGCCGCGGGACGCACCGGTGATGAACCATGTTTTCATGACTCGACCGTCCGCCTCCGGACCACCGGTAACCAGACCCCTGCCAGGGGTAGCCTCGAGCAGGTGCACGGCGACAACGAGTTCGGCCATTTCCTCCGGGCCCGGCGCGGGCGGATCCCGCCGCAGCAAGTGGGACTGAAGCCGTCCGGGCGCCGGCGTGTGCCGGGGCTGCGTCGTGAGGAACTTGCCCGCATCGCCGGAGTGAGCCCGCGCTACCTGACCCGGCTCGAGCAGGGACAGGACCGGAACCCCTCGCCACAGGTGTTGCGGGCGCTGGCCACCGCTCTGCGGCTGAACGCCGACGAAACGGCGCACCTGTACGCGCTGGCCGGGCCGCCACCGCTGGTCACGGGGCACGACGAGGTGTCCGATGTCGTGCAGCGACTGCTCGACGCGTGGACCGACGTCCCGGCGTACGTCCGCAACCGGCGCTTCGACGTGCTGGCGGCCAACAAGAGCGCCATGGCACTCTCCACGCTCTACCTGCCCGGCGAAAACCTGGTGCGGGGCATGTTTCTCGATCCGGCCGTGCGCACACTGTTCCCCGACTGGACCGAGATTGCCGCGCAGACCGCTGCCGCCCTGCGTGCGGAGGGTGTCCGGGACGATCCCCGTACGGCTGAACTCATCTCGTCGATGCTGGGCGACAGCGACTTCCGGGCGATGTGGTCGGCTCACGACGTCCGGCCGGTACGCGACGCGGTCAAGCGATTCGACCACCCGATCGTCGGGTCGCTGACACTACGGCGCGAGGCGCTGTCGATCGCGGGTAGCCCGGACCGGGTGCTCATCACCTACCAGGGCGACCCGGGCACGTCGTCTGCGGCCGCGCTGGCCCGCTTACGTTGAGGAGACTTACGGGTATCCACCGATGTCCTCCGGCGCGGCGTCGTTCCTAGGCTTCGGCTATGAGACCGACGGCTCTCCTCGCGCCCCTTTTCCTGCTGGCGTACGGCATCGCGCGGTGGATCGACGGCTGGGACGGCGACCGGCACAACGGGCCGGCGTGGGACATCGGCCACGTCGCCTTCTTCATCGGCATGGCGCTGTTCGGCCTTCTCGCGGTGCAGCTGCGCGGTTCGGTCCCGGTCCGGCGCCGCGGGGTCGCCACGGCGGCGGCCGTCGCAGCGGTGGCCGGTGTGGCGTCTTTCCTCTGGGTGATCGCAGGTGACCTGTACGGCGACTTCCCGCCGCTGGCCGGATGGCTCGAGGTCACCGGGCCGGCGCTGTTCGGGCTGGGCCTGCTGACTCTGCTGGGCCTGCTCGCGGCGGCCGGGCGGGTGCCACTGTGGAGCCCGCTGCTGTTCCTGGCCGGCTATGTGTCGATCAGCGTACGGCTGGATCTGCTGCCGTTCGCGGCGGCGACGATCCTGGTGGCCTGCCTGCCGCTGGCTCTGCCGTCGCGGGAGCCGGCCCCGGTCTGAGGCGGCGCGCCCTCAGCGCAACCATGGCACCTGCTTCGAGGTATACCGTTGCGGGCCTTGTGGACGCCGGTTACGGGCGGGACGCGTCGTGGATGTCACGCAGGGTGGGAACGGCCGAGAAGGCCACCCACAGGGTGGCCGCGGCGACGCCGGCCGCGCCGGTTGCCATCGCGGTGAAGGGGCCGGCCTGGGTGGCGATGATGCCGCCGGCCGCGGCCCCGAGCGGGATGGCGCCCCAGGACACCAGGCGGTAGGCGGCGTTGACCTGACCGCGCAGTTCTGTCGGGGTGGCGGCCTGGCGCAGGCTGACGGCGTGGACGTTGGCGATGCCGATGCCGGCTCCCATGACGACGAAGATCGCGCACAGCAGGGCCAGAAGCCCGCTGCCGCTCCGGTCGGCGAGGAGCACACCGAGGGGTGCGCTGTTGCCGGCGGCCAACGTGACGAGCAGGACCCGGCCGTAGCCGAAACGGGCGGTGAAGCGGGCCCCGAACCAGGCGCCGGCGAACGATCCCAGGCCACCGGCCGTGAAGATCGCGCCGATGGCCAGCGGGCTCAGGTGGGCGGTCCGGACGGCGTACAGCAGCAGGCCGAGCATCAGGATCTCGTTGAAGAGGTTGAAGGTGGCGGCCTCGCCGAGCAGTGGCCGCACGAAACGGTGGCACAGCGTGAACGTGATGCCGCGCACCAGGCCGGGCCGGGCCGGTGCGCGGTCGGCCGGCTGGTCCTCGTGCGGGCGCGGCAGGCGGATCCGGCTCAGGGAGTTCGCTGAGATCAGGTAGCCGACGGCGTTGAGCAGGAGGGCGACGGGAGCGGACAGGGCTTGGATGAGCAGGGCCCCGACACCGCGTCCGCCGATCTCGGCCGCCGACTGTGTGGCGGCCAGTTTGCCGTTGGCCTCGACCAGCTGACCCTCCGTGACGATCTTCGGCAGGAGCGCGAAGTCGGCGACCTGGAAGACGACCGTGAGGGTGGCGGCGGCGAAGACGACAACGTAGAGCATCGGCATGCCGGCCGTCCCCGTCCACGCGGCCACGGGCAGAAGCGCGATGAGCAGCGCGCGCCCGAGGTCGGCGCCGATCATCAGGCGTAGACGGCTGTGCTCGAACCGGTCGACCAGCAGCCCGACCGGCAGGGTGGCCAGCAGGAACGGCAGGAACTGGGCCACCCGCAGGGTGCTGGCCTCGGCCGCGGAGGCGGACAACGTCACCAGGGCGAACAGGGGCAGCGCGATCTCGGCGACCTCGCTGCCGAGGGTCGATGCGGCCGACCCGCGCCAGAGCCGGCGGAAGTTCTGGTTGGACCACGTGGAGGTCACCGGCTCGTGGTCCGCCGCGGTCGGAGTAACCGGCTTCATAGCTAAGGAGGTTATGGCTAACCGTTGAAAGAGGCAAGAGAGTTATGATGGCGGAGTGTCAACCGGTGTTTCGATGGCGGCCCCGGATCGGCTGGAGCTGGTCCGTCGATTCGTCAACACCCTGGACATCGAGGACGGCGTCGATGCCATCGGGGACACCGAGGGCCTGCGCCGCTGGCTGAGCTCGGCCGGCTTGGGGCCGGCCGGGCCGGTCGGCGACGACGAGTTCCGCCGGGCGCACGAGCTTCGCGAAGCCTTGCGGACGGCGGCCTTCTGCAATCACGACAGGGTCGCTCTGCCCATCGCGGTGACGACCGTCCTGGACGACGTCGCGCGCCGGGCGGCCATCGCGTTCTCCTTCACCCCCGAGCGCGACTGGCACGCGACAGCGCAGGCGCAGGGTGCCGACGGAGCGCTCGGCGAAATCGTTCTCCGGGTGATCGAATCGATGACCGCGGGCACCTGGCCGAGGCTCAAAGTGTGCGCCCGGGACACGTGCCGCTGGGCGTTCTACGACACCTCCCGCGGCGGCACCGGGAAATGGTGTTCCATGCGACTGTGCGGCAACCGGGCCAAGCAGGAGGCCTGGCGCGACCGTCGCCGGACGGCTGAATAGGACGGGTGGAACCCCGCCGGCCCGTCAGGCCGGATCGGCGACGTCCGAAGCAGCGCCCAAGTGCTCGGACAGGACGCTCAGATGAGTGGTTCGGGCCTGCTCGTGCCGCTGCCGCCCCGCCGAGGTGAGCTCGACGAACACGCCGCGCCGGTCGTCCTGGCACATGGTGCGGAGCACCAAGCCGTCCTTCTCCAGGCGGGCCACCGTCCGGGAGAGGGCGCTCTGGCTCAGGTACATCTCGGAGGCGAGGTCCTGCATGCGCCGCTTGTCACACTCGCGGGTGGTGAGGCGGTCGAGCGTCTCGAAGTCGCTGAGCGTCAGCTCGTGCGCGTCCTGCAGGGCGCGTTCGAGGTGGGCGGCGACCAGGTTGTAGCTGGTCAGCAGCGAACGCCACCGATCGATCAGCGCGGAGTCGGTCACCATGCCCGGCATGCTACTCGCCGCGAGAGCTAGATGCACGCGCAATATATGTGCGCAGCTTTTATGCTTGTGCATTGAATGCGCGTGCATCTAGTGTCGCCGACGTGCTCACATCAGAGATTCTTCCCGCGGCGCCGGCGAGGCCCTCCGTTCAGGCGTGGAACGCCCGGCTCTGGGGCGTGCTCGCGGTCCTGTGCGCCGTGCTCTTCCTCGACGGCCTCGACGTCTCCATGGTCGGTGTGGCGCTGCCGTCCATCGGCTCCGAGCTGGGCCTGTCCACGACGTCGCTGCAGTGGGTGGTCAACGGCTACGTGCTCGGCTACGGCGGCCTGCTGCTGCTCGGCGGCCGCACCGCCGACCTGCTCGGCCGGCGCCGGGTCTTTCTGATCGCGCTCGGCGTCTTCACCGTCGCCTCGCTGATCGGCGGGCTCGTGGACGACGGCGGCCTGCTCATCGCCACCCGCTTCATCAAGGGTGTGGCCGCGGCGTTCACCGCCCCCACGGCCCTGTCCATCCTCACCACCACGTTCGGAGAGGGGCCGGCCCGCAACAAGGCGCTGTCGATGTTCACCGTCTTCGGCGCCAGCGGCTACTCGTCCGGGCTGATCCTCGGTGGGGTGCTGACCAGCCTGGGCTGGCGATGGAACTTCCTCGTCCCGGTGCCGCTGGCCATCGCCGCCCTGATCGGCGGTCTCTTCCTGATCGCCCGCGACCGGCCCGCCACCGAAGGCGGCCACGACCTGGGCGGAGCGGTGACGCTCACCGCCGGCACCCTGCTCACCGTCTATGCCGTCGTGACCGCACCAGCCCGGGGCTGGCTCGCACCGACGAGTATCATCCTGTTCGTGCTGGCCGTCGCGCTGCTGACCGCCTTCGTGCTCATCAAGAACCGCGTACGGCATCCGCTGGTGCGCCTCGGCATCCTGCGCAGCGGCTCGATCGTCCGGGCCAACCTGAGCATGGTGGCCCTGCTCGGGTCGTACGTCAGCTTCCAGTTCATCATGACGCTGTACCTGCAGGACGTCCTGCACTGGTCGCCGCTGCGGATGGCCCTCGCCCTGCTGCCGGCCGGCCTGCTGGTCGCCTTCGGTTCTCCGTTCGTGGGCCGGCTCATCGACCGCTACGGAACGACCCGCCTGATCACCGTCGCGATGATCTCGCTGAGCCTGGGTTACGTGTGGATCCTGGTGACGGCGGGCAGCGACCCGCGCTACCCGGCCACCATCCTGCCCACCATGCTGCTGCTCGGTGGCGGCTTCGGTTTCGGTTTCAGCGCCATCATGGCCCAGGCGACCGACGGTGTCGACGACTCCGAGCAGGGCCTGGCCTCCGGCCTCGTGCAGTCGAGCGGTCAGGTGGGGGCCGCCCTGGTCCTCGCCGTCGTGGCCGGGCTGGTCGTCGCGGCCACCACGTCCGGCAGCTTCAGCGCTTTCCACCCCGGGGTGGGCCTGGTCACCGGCGTGGCCGTCGCGGGCCTGCTGCTCAACGTCGTCCCGCTGGCCCTGCGCCGGCCCTGACCGAGGATCCGAGCCCGGGTACGCCGTACGCGGCGGACCCGGGCCGGTCGGCGCGACGCGAGCTCAGCCCAGGTATTTCTCCCACGGGCCGGTGATGGCCAGGGTCAGGCCCGGGTCCTGCATGTTGACGAAGAGGACACGGCCGTCGTCGGTGAAGGTGGGGCCGCAGAACTCGGAGTCGTTGAGCTGGTTACGGGCGATCGCGTAGGTGGGTCCGCCCGGGAACGAGCTGAGCACGTGGGAGGCGCCGGCGCCGTCCTCGGCCAGCACCAGGCTGCCCCAGGGGGTGACGGTGACGTTGTCGGGGCCGTCGAACTGCAGGTCGGTGTATTTGGCGGGCGCCCCGTCCTCGGCCGGGGGCTGGTGCGGGAAGTACGTGACGAGCTGAATCGTCTGGTTCTGGTAGTGGTAGAACCAGACCATGCCGTCGTGGGGTGCGGCGTCGGCGGGCAGCTCGCCCTCCTCCCAGGCGTACGAGTTGACGACGTAGACGCCCTCGTCGGTACCCCACACACCCTCGAACTTGCGGCCCCGCGTGACCTGGCCGTCGGTGAACTGCTCACGGACGGGCGCGGTGCGCGCATCCCGCTCGGGCACCTCGATCCACCGTACGGGGAAGGGCCGGCCCAGCTGGGCCGAGGTCAGGTAGGCGACGTCGGGCAGCACCGACCCGTCGTCCAGGATGATCTGCATGGCGGCCAGCACCCCGGCGTCGGCGGGCAGGCGGGTCAGCACCTTGGGGCCGACCTTGACGCCGCGCGGGGCGGTCCAGCGGTAGAACAGGCCGTTGGGCTGGTCGGCGTCCTCGGACAGGTAGATGTGGGTGCGATCCTTGTCGATGGCCAGGGCCTCGTGGGCGTAACGGCCCAGGCACTTGATCGGCCGTGGGTCGGTGGTGCCGTCCGCCCACACCTCGAAGACGTAGCCGTGGTCCTTCTGGAAGACGCCCGTACGGCCGCCCTCGGCCCAGCGGGAGCCGGCCCGGTCCTCGGTCTCCTCGCAGGTCAGCCACGTGCCCCACGGGGTCGGGCCGCCGGCGCAGTTGGAGACGGTGCCGGAGATGGCCACGAACTCGCCCAGGTTGCGCCCGGCGCGGTCGGTCGTGATCACCGTGCAGCCGCCGGCGTCGAGGGCGCCCGGGTCGTAGACGGTGCCCTTGACGTGCGGCACGCCGAACTCGGCGCCGGGGTCGTTCTCGTGGTTCTGGATCAGCGTGTAGCGGCCGCGGCCCGCGTCGAAGACCGCCATGCCGTCGTGGTCGGACGGGGTGACGCCCTGACCGCGGTCGAGCTTGGTGACACCCGTACGGGTGACGATCGCGTACTGGAAACCCTCGGGCAGGGCCAGGATGCCGTCGGGGTCGTCGACGAGCGGCGGGAACGGAACGTGACCCCGGCCGGGACCGGCCGGGCGGCCCGGGTGGGCCTGGGCCAGCGACGGGACGGAACCGGCCACGGCAAGACCGACACCGGCGGCGGCGCCACCGGCGAGAAAGGTGCGGCGAGATGCAGGCATGCCGCACAGCCAACCGTCATGGACCAACACCGATGCGCCATCCACATGAGGGATCGGTGAAGAATCAGTTGCGGCCGTCCGTCAGGAGGCGACGGGCGCGCTGCCCCGCTCGAGGAGGTATTCGGCCATCGCCGGGCCGGGCATCGGGCGGGCGAAGTGGTAGCCCTGCCCGTACGTGCAGCCCATCTCGACCAGGCACCGGGCCTGCGCGTCGGTCTCGATGCCCTCGGCCACCACGTACAGCTCGTACGCGTGGGCCAGGCGCACCACGGCCTCGGCGACCGCGTACGTGCCGGGGTCGGTGTCGATGCCGGTGACGAACGAGCGGTCCATCTTGAGCACGGAGACCGGCAGCGTCCGCAGGTAGCTCAGCGCCGCGTAGCCGGTGCCGAAGTCGTCGACCGAGATGCCGATGCCCATCGCGCGCAGCGCGTTGAGCCGGTCCACGGTCTGCTCGTCGGGTTGCAGCACCACGCTCTCGGTCAGCTCGAGCACCAGGTGGTCGGCCGGGAACCCGGTCTCGTCGAGGATCGCCCGGATCGTGGGGACCAGGTCGGCCTGCACGACCTGCCGCGCGGACAGGTTGACGCTGAGCCACACGCCTTCGGCGGCGGGGTTCGTGGCCCGCCACCCGGCCGCCTGCCGGCACGCGTCGCGCAGCACCCACTCGCCGATGGGGATCACCGCGCCGGTCTCCTCGGCCAGGTCGATGAAGGCGCCCGGCATCAGCAGCCCGCGGGTGGGGTGGTTCCACCGGACGAGGGCCTCGACGGCCAGCCGCTCGCCGCCGTGCAGGTCGACCACGGGCTGGAAGTGCACGACGAGCTCGTCGTTGTCGACCGCGCGGCGCAGTTCGGCGTCGCGGGCCTGGGTGTCCAGCTCCGGTGTGAAGACGCGGAAGTGGCCGCGGCCGGCGCGCTTGGCCGCATACATGGCGACGTCGGCGTGCGCCATCAGCTGGGTGGCGTCGGAGGTGGTCTCGTCGTGGAACGCCACGCCGATGCTGGCCTCGACGCTGAGCACGAGATCGCCGAAGATCACGGGCGTGCGCAGGGCGTCGACCAGCCGCTGGGCGATGCTCTCGGCAGCGGCCCGGCCGGGCAGGGCGGGCAGCACGACGGCGAACTCGTCGCCGCCGAGCCGGCCCGCGGTGTCGCCGGAACGGATCACGGCGCGCATCGCCGTCGCGACGGCCTGCAGCACGGCGTCGCCGGCTTCGTGCCCGTGCGCGTCGTTGATCGGCTTGAAGCGGTCGAGGTCGATCAGCAGGACGGCGCTGAGCCGGCCCTTGCGCGGCGGCTGCGCGGTCACGTCGGCCAGCCGCTCGGTGATCAGCGCGCGGTTGTAGAGCCCGGTCAGCGGGTCGGTGACGGCCAGGCGCCGGTTCTCGCGCTGGGCGAACATCTGCCGGGCGATGACGAGGCTGGTCAGCACGACCGCGCCGAACATCATCCCGCCCAGGGGGTAGAAGTCCTGCTCGCGGGCGAGGAAGGTCATCAGCCCGTACGCGAGGGCGACCGCACCGTACGGGAGCCAGCCGAGCCGGCCCCGGCGGCCCTGACGCACGCCCTGGCTCAGGGCGTCGTGCTGCAGGCGGCGGTACACAGCCAGCAGCGAGAGGAAGGCGCCCGCGGCCCACAGCACGAACGGCCAGCTGCCGGGCCGGAAGAACACGTTGAACTGCACGTACGCGATGGTGTAGGTGCTGTCGGCGATCACCTTGAGCGCCATCGACCCGCTCAGCAGCCCCACCACGGAGCCGATCTCGGGGCGGCGCAGCAGCAGGGTGATGAATGCGAAGACCAGCAGCAGGTCGAGCACCGGGACGGCGGTCGAGAAGACGAGCACCTCGAGGTCGGCCCCGGGCATCTGCACGAGCGGGCCGATCTCCAGGTACCACAGGGCCATGCAGGCGCCGGCCACGATGATCAGCGAGTCGATGAGCAGCTTGAGGCGCTCGGTCCGGCTGCGGTGCCCGGCCGGCATCACGAGCAGACCGGCCACCACGAACGGGATGGCCGCCGAGTACAGGTAATCGGACACGCCGGGATAGGCGGGCATCTCCGGCAGATAGTTCCTGGCCAGCGAGGCCGCGTGGGCCACGGCCTGCGCGACGAAGGACACCTCGAGCAGGATCCAGGCGCGGCGCTCCCGCCGCTCCAGGCGGCTCGAACGGATCACCCGCCACGCCAGCCCCGCCGTCAGCAGGGTGACGGGCAGGTAGGCCAGGTCGTTGAGCACCTGCGCCTGCGCGTCGTCGCCCCAGCCGGTCACGTACTGGACCAGGATCGCCGCCAGCACGGCCCCCGAACCCCACACGGACGCGGCCAGCAGCCGGGACGGGTGCGCACGCAGTTCTGCCATAACCCCAAGATCGGTGCTGAACGCCCCCGGCTGTGCCCGAACGCGGTTGCGAGCCGGGAGCAAACCCGCTCAGACCGGGACGGTGAAGGCGACCCGGTACCCGCCGCCGGGGCGGGGACCGCACTGCAGGGTGCCACCGGCCAGGCGGGCCCGCTCCCGCATGCCGACCAGGCCGTGCCGGGCCCGGTCGGCGCTCTCGATCCGCGGCGGCGGGCGGGCCGGCACGTCGTTGACGATCTCGACCAGCAGCCACTCGCCGTCGAGCACCACCCGGACGCGCGTGGCGGCGCCCGGCGCGTGCCGGATCACGTTGCTCAGCGACTCCTGCACGATCCGGTACGCGGCCAGGCCCACCGGGCCGGGAACCTCCAGGTCGCCGGGCACGTCGAGGTCGACCGGGACACCGCCGAGGCGGGCCGACGCGGCCAGGTCGCCCAGATGCCGCAGGTCCGGCGCGGGCTGCCGGGCGGCCTCGTCCGTCTCGTCGCGCAGCAGGGCCAGCAGCTGCCGCATCTCGCGCATGGCGGCGCGGGTGCCGGCGGCGATCCGCCCGAACTCGGCCCGGGCGGGCTGGTCGATGTCCGTGATCCGGTACGCGGCCGAGGTCGCCTGCATGTGGATGACCGCCATGGTGTGGGCCACGATGTCGTGCAGCTCGCGGGCGATCCGGTTGCGCTCGGAGACCAGGGCCCGCTGCGCCTGTTCGAGCTCGACGTCGCGGCGGGCGGCGGCCAGCTGACGGTGCACGGCGCCGCGCTGCCGCCAGGCCATCGCGGCGAAGAGCACGAGCATCGAGTTGACCGGGAAGACGATCAGCGTCGCCTCGTCGTCGGTGAACGGGTGGGCGGCCGGGTCGAGCAGCACCAGCACGAGGGTCAGCAGCACGCTCGACCACCAGCTCACGACGGCCGTGCGCCACGGGTGCCGCAGGGCGACCCAGCCGAGGTACACCGCCAGCACCACCAGCGCCGCCTCGGGCAGCGGCCGGGCGCCGCCGGGGCGGGCCCACGCGGACAGGACGACCCCGGCGAACTGCAACAGGGTGCCCAGCCAGGGCCGCCGGACGGCGAGCGGGAACGCGGCGCACTGCGCGATCGCGGCCACCAGCGCGGCCGCCATCACTCGCCCCGCGCGCCCGCGCCGGCCAGGGCGGGCGCGCCGGCCTCGGCGGCCGCCCGGGCCCGGTGGCGGTCCCACAGCCGGCGGGCCAGTTCGCCCAGCCCGGTGATGGTCAGGGCGAGCCCGGCCCCGAGGGCCAGCCCGAGCGCCGGGTCGGACTCGAAAACGGCGCCGCCCAGGTAGCCGATCAGCCCGGAGTACGTGGCCCAGACGGTCGCCGCGATCGCAGTGAACAGCGAGAACCGGGCCAACGGGTAGCCCGTCACGCCGCCGGCGGTGACGATCGCGGTGCGGCCGCCGGGCACGAAACGGCCCGCGATGATCAGCGCTCCCCCACGGCGGTGCAGGTGCGGGCCGGCCTTGTCGGCGAGCCGGGCCAGCCGGCGGCGCCGGCGCATCTGCCGGCCGAGGGCGTAGCCGATGTGGTCGCCGATGAAGGCGCCCACGGCGGCCAGCACGATGATCAGCGGCAGGGACGGGATGCCTGACACGGCGAAGACGGCGGCCGCGATCACGACCGTCTCCGACGGGACGATCGGCAGGAACGCGTCGAGCAGGGCCAGCACGAGGACGGCCAGGTAGATGACGGGCGAGGTCAGCACGCCTTCGATCCAGTGCATCACCACCGGGATCGCTCCTCCGCCTCGAGCACCCACGCGCACAGCCCGACGACCATGAGCACGAGCGCGAGCAGGATCCGTTCGGCCAGACCCGCGTACGGGGGAAGGCTTTGCCCGAGCAGCACCGCGGGCCCGTTGACGACGGCGAACGCGAGGCACGCGGCCGAGGCCGACCACCCCGCCACCCGCAGCGCCCGGACCCGCCCGGTCACCTCGCGGCGCGCGGCCGGACGGGCCACGAGCAGGGCGATGAGCGGCGGGAGGGCAGCCGTCGCGCCCGCACCGACCCGGTGGATCACGGCCGCGACGCCGGGCTCGGAGCCGGGCAGGTTGGTGGGGAAGACGGCCAGCGCCAGCAGCGACACCGACCACACCCCCAGCAGCACGGTGAGCAGCCCCGGCCGGGGCAGCGCGCGCCGGGCGCCGGCCAGCAGACAGGCCCCCGCCGCGGCCAGCCCGCACGCGGCCAGGGCGAGCAGCACGGCGCCGGGCACTGTCGAGACCGAGTCGCTGAGCATCTGGTTCATCGGGTCGACGTGACCCACCACCAGCAGCCCCGCCCCGGCCACCGTGGCCAGGGCCAGGCTGAGCTGGGTGTGGCGATACCAGCGGCTCGTCGCGGCCCGGACCGTCGCGGTGGTCACGCGGCGACCTCGTCGAGGGTGCGCATCAGATGGTGCCCTTTCGCTGGTGGTAGCGCTTCATGGCCAGGTGGAACAGGAAGACCGGCACGGCGACGGCCCCGGTCAGCAGGAAGATCCCGCCGGGCCGGGCGAGCAGGCCGGAGAGCTGCGTGCCGAGCAGCGCGCCGAGACCGATCAGGAGCAGACCCCGTACGGCGGCGGTGGCCCCGGCCCAGGCCGCGAACCGGCGGTAGGAGATGCGCTGCAGCCCGGCCCAGATGAACGCGGGCAACGCCACGACGTCGACGATCTTGGCCGTGATGACCAGGCGCGGCAGCGGGACCTCGGCCGGCCGGCCCAGTTTGATCCTGCGCAGCCACCGGGCCACCCAGGGCCGGCGCGCGCTGCGGCCGATCAGGTAGAGCAGGGTGTCGCCGAGGACCTCGGCCAGCACGACGATCAGCCAGATGGGCCAGAACGTGGCCGCCCCGGCCGCCACGAGCGTGCCCGCGGTGATCGTCGCGGCCGGCCCCTCCAGCAGCACGAGGGGTCCGAGCACCAGGTAGGGGTGCTCGAGCACGGCCTGTGTCAGATCCATGCCCAGAAGGTTCGCGGTCCGGTGGCGCCCCGGGCGTCCCTCCGCGGGGCTCTTCGCCGTAGCTCCGTCGTAGGGGGTCGGCTGGTCCGGACGTATGACGCGTACCGTCGCGGAGGTGAGAACGGCATCGCGCACCCGGCTGCTGATCGTCGGGGCGGTCGCGGGCTTCCTGCTGGTCGTGACGTCGCTGCTGATGACCTCGGTCTACGACGTGCCGTTGCTGATCTCGTACGCCGCCGCCACCGCCCAGTGCGTGGCCCTGCCCCTGGCCCTGCGCCGCCCGTGGCCCGCGCTGCTCCTGCAACTGGCCGGGGTGGCCGCGTTCAGCCTGGGCAAGCCGGGGGTGGAGGGGTTGTGGCCGCTCCCGCTGCCGGTGATGGTGCTGCTGATCGCACACGTCGGGCTGATCGGGGCGACCCGGCCCTGGCGCGACGCCGTGATCACCTGGTGGGCCAGCGCGCTGACCGGCATCGTGCTGGTGCTGACCGACCCGCAGCACCGGCCGCTCGACGAGGCCGATCTCCCCCTGATCCTGTACGCGCTGACGTCGCTGCTGGCCGTCTTCGGCGCGATCGCCTGGAACCAGCGGGGAGCCGCCCGCCGCCAGCTGGCCGAGGTACGACACGACGTCGAGCTTGAACAGGCCCAGCGGGCCCTCGTCGAGGAGCGCAACCGGATCGCCCGCGAGCTGCACGACGTGGTCGCGCACAGCATGTCGGTCATCCACATGCAGGCCACGTCGGCGGCCTACCGGATCAAGGACATCGATCCCGAGGCGAAGCAGGAGTTCGGCCGGATCGCCGCGGGCACCCGCACCGCCCTGCACGAGATGCGGCAGTTGCTGGCCCTGCTGCGCGACGAGGACGCCGACCGCGAACTCGCGCCCGTGCCCGACCTCGAGCACCTGGGCGAGCTGACCGCCTCGGCCCGCCGCGGCGGCATCCCGGTCGAGCTGACCGTCACCGGCGACCTGGCCGCCGCGGACCTGCCCGACACGGTGGGGCTGGCCGCGTACCGGATCGTGCAGGAGTCGCTGAGCAACGTCGTGCGCCACGCCCCGGGTGCGGCGACCCGCGTGACCGTCACGCTCACCGAGGACGACCTGCTCGTCGAGGTCGTCAACGACGCGCCGGCCGAGGAGCCGCAGCCGATCGAGGCCGGCGCGCGGGCCAGTCACGGGCTGGTCGGCATGCGCGAACGGGCCCGGCTGGCCGGCGGAACCGTGGAGACCGGGCCCCGGCCCGGCGGCGGCGGTTACCGGGTCGCGGCTCGGTTCCCTCTTGTCTGAGCGGCTATCCTCGATGCCACGTTGTGCTCGGCGCCTCGGGAGGGTGATCACGGTGCATCCGGTCTAGCGACCGCCCCGGCCCGGGGCGGCACGGAGCCGGAAGGCGCCCGTATGAGCAGGACCGACAAGACCCGCCCGTGGTGGGTCCAGATGGCTGACGCCCCGATGGTGGCGTGCAAGCCGCACCACGATCACCGGTTCGGGCCGTGCACGCTGCCCGACAAGATCACCCGCGACAGCGCCGGGCTGGGCGACCACCGCCCGGGCTGCTCCTGGCAAGGCACCGAGTCGTACTGGTATCGCCGCTGCGAGAGCGCAGGGGCCCGCGAGTGGGCGTTCTGGCGGCGTACGGAGAACCGGCGGGATCGCCACCGGGCCCGGCAGGCCCTCAGAGCCATCCCGCGCGACGCAACAGACGGTGCAGGGTGAACGCGCTGACGAACAGCAGCGCCATCACGATCGGGTAGCCGTAGTGCGAGTTCAGCTCGGGCATGTGCGTGAAGTTCATGCCGTAGATGCCGGCGATGGCGGTCGGCAGCGCGGCGATCGCGGCCCATGAGGCGATCTTGCGCATGTCGTTGTTCTGCTCCACGGTCAGCTGGGCCAGGCGGGCCTGGAGCAGGGCATTGAGCACGTCGTCGAAGGCCACCACCTGCTCGACGGCGGCGGTGTGGTGGTCGGCCACGTCGCTGAAATAGCGGCGGATCTCCTTGGGCAGCTCCTTGCCGGCCAGCGCGGCCAGCGGGCGCTGCAACGGCAGCACCGCCGCTTTGAACTTCATCAGCTGGCGTTTGAGCTGGTAGATCTGCTCGACGGTGACCGGGGTGCCGGGGGCGAACACCTCGGCCTCGGTCAGCTCGATGTCGGTCTGCAGGGCGGCCGCGATGTCGACGTACGCGTCGACCAGCCGGTCCAGGATCGCGTGGACCACCGCCCACGGCCCCTGGGCCAGCGCGCGGGGGTCGGCGCTGAGGTCGGCGCGCAGCGAGCTGAGCTCCATCACGGTGCCCTGCCGGACGGTGATCACGAAGTGCGGGCCGGCGAAGAGCCGGACGAACCCGGTGCTGACGATCTCGCTGGTCGCCGTGAGCCGCTCGTGCTCGACGTACTGCGCGGCCCGGACGACGAAGAACATCACGTCCTCGTACCGCTCGATCTTGACCCGCTGCTCGCGGTGCAGGATGTCCTCGACGGCCAGCGGGTGCAGCCCGAACACCTCGGCCACCCGGCTCAGCGCGGCCTCGGTGGGCTCGTGCAGGCCCAGCCAGACGAACGCGCCCTCCTGCTCCCGGGCCCGCGCGTAGAGCCCGGCCAGGTCGGCCGCGGGCCCCGGGTCCTCGACGGCGATCCCGTCGACGAACAGCCCGCAGCCGACGATCGCCGTGTGATCGGCCCGCCCGCGGCCCACCGGCCGCGGCGGCTGCCAGGTGCGTCGGCCGTCCACGATCCCCCTCACCCCCGCCCGGAGCCTACTGCGCCCGGGTGACGCCTCAGCCGGGCAGGACCAGCTCGGCCAGGCGCTCGATCTCGTCCGGGTCGTCGGTCGCGGGGTGCAGGATCCGCTCGTCGCCGCCGATGTGCCTCGTCGCCGAGACCGGCCGCGATTCACCCGTGCTGCGCGAACTGCTCCGCAACGCCCACGCGATCGGTGACTACTGCGGGGCGCCGCCCAAGATCGCAGGTGCGGTATAACTGCCTGATGCGCTCCGCCCGTCCGCACCCGGCGCGGACCGTGACGGTGGCGTTCCTGGGCGCGGTCATGGTCGGCACGGCGATCCTGCTGCTGCCGGTGTCCCGGGCCGGGCCGGAGTCGCCGTCACTGCTGACCGCGTTCTTCACCGCCACCTCGGCCATCACCACCTCCGGCATGACGGTGGTCGACACGGCCACGTACTGGTCCGATTTCGGGCACGTGCTGCTGGCCGTGCTGACCCAAGCCGGCGGATTCGGGATCACCACGATCGCGACGCTGGCCGGCCTGCTCGTGTCGCAGCGGCTGGGGCTGCGGGGCCGGATGATGACCGGGGTCGAGACCAACACCGGGCTGGCCCACGGCGACGTGCGGCAGGTGCTCGTGCTGGCCGCGATCGTCATGTTCGCGAGCGAGACCGTGATCGCCACGATCTTCGCCACCCGGCTTCACCTGGCCTACGACGTACCGCTGGGTCAGGCGATCGGGGAAGGCGTGTTCAACGCCGTCCAAGCGTTCAACAACTGCGGCTTCTCGCTGCGCAGCGACGGGCTGACCAGCTTCGTCAGCGACTGGTGGGTCTGCGTCCCGCTGACCCTGGGCGTGATCGTCGGCGGCATCGGCGTGCCCGTGCTCTACGAGATCGGCCGGCAGACGCGCCGCCCGGCCGCCTGGACGACCCACACCAGGCTCACCGTGGGCGGCACGCTGGTGCTGCTCGTGGCCGGCTTCGTCGCGGTGCTGGGCTTCGAGTGGGGCAACGACGAGACGCTGGGGCCGCTCGGCGTACCGGGGAAGATCCTCGCGGCCTTCGTGCAGGGCACGATCCCCCGTTCCGGCGGCTTCAACACGGTCGACTTCGGCGCGGTGAACGAGGACACGTCGGCCATCATCGTCGGTCTGATGTTCATCGGCGGCGGCAGCGCGAGCACCGCCGGCGGCATCAAAGTGACGACGTTCTTCCTGCTCGCGTACGTGATCTGGACCGAGGTGCGGGGCGAACACGACGTCGTCATCGGGCGCCGCCGCATCGCCGAAGCCACCCAGCGCCAAGCCACGGCGGTCGCCCTGCTCGGCGTGGCCACCGTCGCCACCGGCACGCTGGTGCTGCTGGCCATGACCGACGGGGTGCCGTTCGACCGGGCCCTGTTCGAGGTCATGTCGGCCTTCAGCACCAGCGGCCTGACCACCGGGCTCACCGCCGAACTGACCACCGCCGGGCAGCTCGTGCTGAGTGCGATGATGTTCATCGGCCGGGTCGGAACGGTCGCCGTGGCGTCCGCGCTGGCCCTCAACACCCGGCACCGCTTGTACCGCTATCCCGAGGAGCGACCCATCGTTGGCTGAGGACATCGCACAGGACGACAACATCGTCGTGATCGGGCTGGGCCGGTTCGGCGGGCAGGTGGCCGACTCGCTGCTGCAACTCGGCCACGAGGTGCTCGGCGTCGACGAGAACCCCGAACTGGTGCAGCAGTGGTCGGACAAACTGACCCACGTCGTGCAGGCCGACTCCACCGACGAGGACGCGTTGCTGCAGGTCGGCATCAAGGAATTCACGCGCGCCGTGGTCGGCATCGGCAACGACATCGAAGCCAGCGTGCTGACCGTGCTTACCCTGCACGAACTGGGCATCCGCGAGATCTGGGCCAAGGCCGTCTCGGCCAAGCACGGCCGCATCCTGCGCTCCGTCGGCGCCCACCACGTCATCTACCCCGAGGCCACGATGGGCGAACGGGTGGCCAATCTGATCGCCAGCCGCATGCTCGACTTCATCGCGTTCGACGACGGCTTCGCCATCGCCAAGACCCGCGCCCCGCGTCACGCGGCCGGCCGCACCCTGGCCGACCTGGCCGTGCGCACCCAATACGGCATCACGGTCGTCGGCATCAAAACCCACGGCACCGACTTCCTGTACGCCGCCCCCGAGACGGTCGTGCCCGAGAACGCCGAACTGGTGGTGGCGGGCAGCACCGAACTCGTCCAGAAGTTCGCCGCCACCACCTGAAAGCAATCAGCCGAAGACGCTCGCAGCGAACTCGTCAGGGGCGCCGCGCGGTGGATCGGCGCCCGTCAAGGACTGACATCGGAGCTGAGACAGTGGACCCGACGCTGCAGGCGGTCCGGAACCATTCCATCGACGTATGGCTCGACGACGCCTTCGCGTCTGCCCCGGAAGGCACAAGGATGCTCGCGGGTCTTCAGAACCTCTACGAATACTTCGAGCTCTTCCCGGACGGTGCGGCGCTTGAAGAAGCGATCCTCGCGCGGCTGTCCGAATCCCCGGACTTGTTCGACGACGGCGAATAAGAATATGGGTGTGCTGTGGCGCGACGTGCTGGTTTCTGATCATGTTGTGGGTAGTGATGGGCTCACCGCCGAGGTCGGCGGCGTCGTGGAGATGTCGCTGCACCTGCACTGCCGGGAGCTGACGCTGCTGGGTAAGGACGAGCCGCCGGGGCCGCGGGTGCCGGAGGGCTACGGCGAGCCGGGGCAGCGGTGGGTTCAGGACCTCGTGGGCCAGGTTGCCGAGGGGCGCAGCGGCATCTGGGCGGACGGCTGGGTGCTCGACGTCGACGGTCTCGCCCTCTACGTCGACGGGACAGCTGTGCCGGAGCCGGGCGGCTGGGTGCGGGCGACCGGCGAGCTCAGCATCGCCGAGGCCTACGAGACGGACGCGTTCGAGCCCGGGGAGGAGCTGGTGCGCAAGGCCGAGCGGTCGTGGCTGGTCCGCCGGATCGTTCGCGTCGACAGGCAGTCGGGCGGGCCGGGGGCACGGCATCGGACACGCCACGTCGAGGTCGACGTCATGCGTTTCGGCCCGGGCCGGCGCCGTGGTGGCTGGTGGACGGTCGGTTATCTGCTCGATCTGGACGGAGCGGCGGCGGCCCCCTGACCGCCGCCGCTGCGCCGGTCAGTCGCGGGTCAGGACGACCTTGCCGGTGACGGTGCCCGATTCGGCCAGGGCCATCGCCTCGGCGGCGCGGCTCAGGGGCAGCGTGGCGGCGATCTGCGGGGTGATCACGCCGTCCGCCAGCAGGCCGAATACCGAGGTCAAGTCCTCGGACAGCCGCTCGCGGAACGTGGCGATTCTCCGGTGACCGGCCCAGAAATTGTAGAACTTGGCGCTTTTGCCGTTGGGCGAGTTGTTCCACATGAACAGCTGGGAGAACAGCTTCATGTAGGCCAGTTGCGCCGAGCCGGGCTCGTCCTTGATGGACGCGATGCCGTACGAGACCAGAGTTCCGCGTTTGTGCAGCAGGTGCCACGACTCTTTGAGGCCTTCGCCGCCCACGTGGTCGAAGACGGCGTCGGCACCGTTGGGAACGAGGTCGGCGATGCGGCGGGCCATGTCGGGGTCGCGGTAGTCGACCGGGGCCGCCCCGAGCTTCTCGACCGCGGTGTGGTGCCGTGACGACGCCGTGCCGATGACGCGGATGCCGGCGTGCCGGGCCAGCTGCACGAGGGTGGAGCCGACGCCGCCGTTGGCGCCGAGGACGACAATCGTTCCCCCCGTACGCACCTCGGCCACCCGGAACAGCATCTGCCACGCGGTGACGCCGTTGACGACCACGGTCTCGGCCGCGGCCGGGTCGATGCCGTCGGGCACGGCGACCAGGTCGGCCGCGTCGACCGGCACGTGGCTGGCCCACGCGCCGACCTTGGTGACCGCGGCGTACCGGCGCCCGGTCAGGCCGGTGGCCACGCCGGGGCCGACGGCGGCCACGGTGCCGACGACGTCGTAGCCGGGGACGAACGGGAACGGGGGCTGGCCGTAGTACTTGCCGCGGCGCATCTGCTGCTCGGCGAACGAGACCCCGGTGGCCTCGGTGTGCAGCACGACCTGGCCGGGACCGGGTGCGGGCAGGTCCCGCGTACGGACCTGCAGCCCGTCGGGGGCCACGAGGCCGGGCAGAACGATTTCGGTCGCGAGGGTCACTGCTTCGTCTTCTTTCTGGACCAGGGGGGAGGTCGTCACTCGGGAAGCTGGTCCTCGTCCGAGTACGGGGTGGTGACGCCCGTGTAGGCGAGATGCATGACCATCCCGTTGGCGCCGTGCTGGAAGTTGTGGCAGTGGTCCATCCAGATGCCGGAGTTGTCGGCCACGAACGCGATCTCGTACACCTGGCCGGGGCCCACGTTGAGCGTGTCGGTCCACCACGGGCTGCCGGTCGCGGGTTCGCCGTTGCGCGAGAGCACCCGTACGCGGTGGCCGTGCAGATGGAACGGGTGGTTGATGATGCTGCGGCTGGCGATCCGCATCGTGACCCGATCGCCCCGCGTGACCTGCAGCGACGGTACGGCCGGGTACAGGCGGCCGTTGATCAGGCTGCTCACGTAGCTCAGCCGGCCCTGACTGAACCCGAACCCGTCGTCCAGGCGCAGGTCGTACGTCCGCTGGTACGACTCGGCGGGCGGGGGTGAGCCGGACCCGTACGAGAGGGGGTCGAACTGCCCGCCGGCGCCGCCCGGCGCCGGTCCGCCGGAGCCGAACGTGAGGGACGTGCCGGCCAGGGCGGCCGTGACCGGTCCGGCCGGCATCGTGAACGTCACGTCGTACCGGCCGCCCGCGGCCAGCGTGAGCGTGGTCCCGGGTTCGAGCGGGGTGGCGCCGGAGACCGTGTTGCCGTCGATGGCGGCCACCCGGAACGGCGTACCGGACACCTGGATCTGCTGGGGCTCCTCCGAGCTGTTGATCGCGCGCAGACGCACGTTCTGCCCGGCCGTGGCGGCCTGGACGGCGGGCCGGTCGTCACGGTCGAGGGCGGTGACGTCGCCGCCGGGCCCGGGCCAGGCGTGGGTGAAGACCGTGCGCCCGAGCTCGCCGGCGGCCGGGCCGTCCTCCACGATCAGGGCGCCGAACAGGCCTTTCTTGACGTTGAGGAGCCCGTCGCGGTGGGTGTGATACCAGAACGTGCCGGCCCGGCCGGGGATGAACCGGTAGACGTGGCGGCCGCCGGGCGGGACGGCGTTCTGGGTCACGCCGGGCACACCGTCCTCGGCGTTGGGCACGTCCACGCCGTGCCAGTGCACGGTCACGCCCTCCGCGACATCCGTGTTGACCAGCGTCACTTCGAGGAGCTGGCCCTTGCGCACGCGGATCTCGGGACCCGGCGACGTGCCGTTGAAGCTCAGCCCGTCCACTGTCGCGCCCGACGCCAGGCGCACCTGGGTGCGGGCCGCGGTCAGCGTCATCCGTACGGCCGGGGTCTGCTCTCGCGGCCCGGTGAGCTGCTCGACGCTGAGCTGCCCGGAACCGCCGTGGTCGTGACCGGACGCCGCGGCGTCGGCCTGCCCCGCCAGCACGAGCGTGGTGGCCGGCACCAGCAGGAAAGCCGTGGTCAACCAGGGCAGACGGGACAGCCGGGAACGCGACTCACGCCAGCGGACGACCGCGATCGACAGCCCGGCGATGGCCGCCAGCGCCGCCACCGAACCGGCCAGCACCAGCGGTGTGTCCTGCGGGGCGAACGGCGCCAGCAGCCACCACACCGCCAGCACGGAGCCCGCCGCGGCGACGTGCGCGGTCGTCCGGCTCGGCCGCCACACCGCCCAGGCCGCGGGCAGCACCGCCAGCGGCACCTGCACGCCGAGCCGGGTGTCGGCCAGCAGCAGACCGCCGGTCACCAGCAGCAGGACAGCGGCGAGCAGACGCCCCGCGGCCAGCCCGGCCAGGAGGAACAGCCGGCGGCGGGTGGCCTTGACGCCGGCCACGGGCGCGGCCACCAGGGTCAGGACCGCCAGCGTGAGGTCGGCATAGATCAGAATTGCTTGCACCGCACCACGGTGCGGCCCGGCCCCTCCCGGCCGCGTCGGCAACTGTTGCCTATTGCTGCCCGTACGGGCTAGGCAGTCAGCACCGGGTGGTCCTTGAGCTGGCGACGCGAGGTGACGCCGAGCTTACGGAAGATGTTGCGCAGATGCGCGTCGACGGTGCGCTTGCTGACGAACAGCTGCACGGCGGCCTCCTGGGAGGTGGCGCCCGCCGCGACCAGCCGGGCCACCGCCGACTCCTGCGGGGTGAGGGTGTCGAACGAGCGTTCCGCGCGCTGCTGCACACCGACGCCGGCCGCTCGCAACTCGTCGGCGGCCCGGCGGGCGAAGCCCTCGGCCCCCGACGCGGTGAGCAGCTCGTGGGCCTGGCGCAGCTGCCCGATGCCGTCGTTGCGCCGGCCCTTGCGGCGCAGCCACTCGCCGTAGAGCAGGTGGGCGCGGCCCCGGTACGGGATCAGCGGAGTCTCGGCCAGGCATTCGATCGCCGCCCGGAAGTGGTCCTCGACGCCGGTCACGAGACCTCGCGCGTACGCGGCGATGCCCCGGCCCGCCTCCGTGCCGCTAGCGTCAGTACGGGTGGTCAGCGACTCCAGGGCGTGCGCGGCGACCTCGGGCTCCCGGCTGCGCACGGCCGCCTCGACCAGCTCGGCCGACGCGATCCCGGCCAGGAACAGCTGATCCGGAGCGGTGGCGGCCCGGCCCGCGGCCAGCGCCGCCGGGTAGTCCCCCAGGCCGTTGCCGAGCAGCGCGGTGATCCAGTGGACGTTCGTGACCTGCCCGCTGCCGTCGGCGGTCCGGGCCCGTTCCGCCGCGCCCAGCAGCTCCGACGTCTCGTCGCGGCGCCCGCGCAGGGCGGCCAGCTGCAGCCGCGGATAGAGCAGCGGCTGATCTCCGGCCGCGTCCGCGATCGCCGCCTCCTCGGCCAGCGCGGCCAGCGCCTTGGCCACGTCGCCGGTGAAGGTGGCGTCGGTCGCGGTCTGGGCCAGGCCGAGCCGTAACAGCGTCGGCGAGCCCGACTCGCGGCCCTGCTTGACCAGCCATTCGGCGATGGCGGCGATCGTCAGGGGATCCCACAGCTCGGTCGAGATCATGGTGGCCAGGGCCGGCCGCCGGATCCACGCGGGCCGGCGGTCGGCGTGCAGCAGCCCGGCCAGCATCGGCATCGCCACCCGGTGCTGCCCCGCCCCGAACGAGAGCAACGCGCTCAGCAGGTCCGGTTCCGGCACCGGCGGCGCCGACCGGGCCGCGACCAGGATCTCGGGGATGAAACCGCCGCCCCGGCCGACGACCAGGCTCGCCTCCAGCGCGTCCAGATAGGACTCGCGGGACCGGCCCGCGTCCAGGGCCGCCAGCCGCCGGGCGCCCGCGGCCATCAACGCGGGCCCGGCGCCGTCACCGGGCCGGGTGAAGGCGACCCGGCCCCGCAGCAGCTCCGCGCGGGCGTGCCGGAAGTCGTCCAGCCCGGCGGTCTCGATCGTCATCAGCAGCTCACGGGCCGTGGTGCCGAGTCCCGCCTCCAGGTAGACCTGCGCCGCGTCGAGCGTACGGTCGATCCGCCGGTCCGCGTCCGGCGACAACTCGGCCGCCCGGTGCAGGAACGCGGCTGCGGCGGCCACCCCGCCCCGGGCCTGCGCCCGCGCCGCGCACCGCTGCAGATCGTCGGCGACGTCGGCGTCCGGGCTGACGGTGGCCTGGGCCCGATGCCAGGCCCGCCGGTCGGGCGCGGTCACCGGGTCGGTGATCGCGGCCAGTTCCCGATGCGCGGCCCGGCGGTCGTGGGCGCTCGCGGCCCGGTAGACGGCCGAACGGGCCAGCGGATGACAGAACCGGACCCGCGTGCCGAACTCGGCCAGTCCCGCGGCTTCGGCGTCGGCCCCGGCCCCCTCGACACCGAGCCGGCGCGCGGCCGCCCACAGCAGGGCCGGGTCGCCGGTCGGGTCGGCGCCGGCCACGGTCAGCAACAGCCGGGCGTCGCCGGGCAGCCCCCGGAAGCGCTCCTGGAACGCCTGCTCGATCCGGTTGGGCACCGAGCCCGTCGCCGGGAGCGCGAAACCGCCGGCCCGGGGCAGCTCGAGCAGGGCCAACGGGTTGCCGCCGGCCTCCGCCACCAGCCGATCCCGTACGCGTTCATCCAGGACAAAAGGACTCCGCGCCGTCAACAGCCGGCGGGCGCTCTCGTCGCTGAGCCCACCGACGGCCAGCGCCGGCAGCGCATCCAGCTCCCCCGCGCCTGCGGCATCCAGCGGTTGCCGGACCGCGATCAGGATGGCGATCGGGTCGGCGCCGATCCGGCGGGCCAGGAAGGCCAGCGCCCGCGACGAGGCCGGATCGAGCCAGTGCGCATCGTCGACCACGCACAGCAGGGGACGTTCGCGGGCGGCCGCGGCCACCAGTTCGAGCGCCGCCAGCCCTACCCGGAACGGATCCGGGGCCCCCGCCGTGAGCCCGAACGCCACCCGGAGCGACTCCCGGTGACGCTCCGGCAACTCGTCGGCGTGGCCCAGCACCGGCAGGCAGAGCTGGTGCAGGACGGCGTACGGGAACTCCCGCTCGAACTCGGCCCCGGACGCCCGCACGACCTGGAAACCGGTGGCGGCCTGTTCCGCCTGGTCCAGCAGCGCGGTCTTGCCGATGCCGGCCTCGCCGGCGAGCACCAGCGCGCCGCCCACGCCCGCGGAGGCGGCCGCGATCAGCTCGGCGACCCGGCTCGTCTCCGCGGCCCGCCCGACGAGCGAGCCGTCGCCGCCCGGATGTGCGCGCTCCGGGGCCGGGCGCACGTCCTGGTGTGCGTCTCGGCGGCTGCGGGGCGCCTCGGGTCCTTGGACGGCTGGTGGCATGAGCCAAACGGTAGTTGATCGCCGCCGCTGGGCCTGTCCTGCCGATCACGTGGCAGGACGGGGCCTATACGACCACCACGATCTTGCCCTGGCTGTGGCCCCGCTCGGCGTGGGCGTGGGCGTCGGCGATCTTCTCCAGCGGGTAGCTCGCCTCGACGCGGGGCGTGTAGTCGCCGGCCTGGCCCAGCCACGACACCTCGGCCAGATGGGCGGAGGCCCGCGCCAGCGGCTCGACCAGCGTGACCCCCAGGGTGGCCGCGTTGTAGTCGGCCACCGTCGCGACTCGGGCCGCGTTCCCGGTCAGGGCGACGAGCTCGGCCAGTGTGCCCGCGCCCGCGGTGTCCAGGGCCAGCTCGATCCCGCCGGGCGTCTCCCCGTACGCGACCGGCACGGCGCCCAGCGTGCGCAGGTAGTCGTGGTGCTCGGCGCGGGCCCGGCCGACGACCCGGGCGCCCCGGGCCAGCGCGATCTGCACGGCGGCCGATCCGACGCCACCGGCCGCGCCTTCGACCAGGAGCGTACGGCCGTCGAGGTCACCCAGGGCCTCGAGCCCGGCCATCGCCGTGACCGACACCAGCCCCGCCGCGGCGCCCTGCTCGAACGACCACGGGCCGGGCAGCCGGGCCGAGAACGGCAGCACAGCGAACTCGGCCGCCCCGGCGCGGGTCAGCCCGAACACGCGGTCACCGGCCCCCACCCCGGTCACCTGGTCGCCGACCTCGTCGACCACTCCCGCCGCGTCGGCGCCCGGGATCGCCGGGAACGTGGTCGGGATCGCCGCCGCCAGATGCCCGGCCCGAACCTTCCAGTCGATCGGGTTGACGCTCGTCGCGACCACTCTGATGCGCACCTCGCCGGGACCGGCGTGGGGTTCCGCCACGTCCTCGAGCGTGAGCACGCCCGGTTCGCCGTACCGGTGAAAACGTACCGCCCGCACGGGTCAGCCCTCCAGCCCGGAGCCGGTGAACTCGGGCAGGTCCCGGACGAGCCGGGCCAGCGCCGGCAGCTCGGCGTAACGCCGCTGATGCAGGGCCGCGACCTTGATGCCGAACTCGGGATCCGGGTCGTCGGTGGTGTCGTACGTCAGGAACTTCTCGACCAGCGGCAGCCCGATCTCGTCGGAGCGCAGGTGCGCCGGGTGCATCAGGTACGACCAGTAGCCGTCGAGGTCGTCGAAGACGAACGTGGCACCCCAGTCGAAGTCGCCCCCGATCTCCCGGCCGACCAGGTAGTGCTTGACGGCGGCGATCTCGCGGCCCTGGTGGCGCAGGCTTTCGAGCAGTTCGGCCTGCTGCGCCTCGGTGACGCCGGCCTTCAGCACGCTCCGGAAGTGGTGATAGATCATGCCCGGCATCCTCGCGGCGCCGGACCGGCGGGCGCATCGGCAACGGCTGCCTAGGTAAAGTGCACCGCATGTCGAGTCCCGAGTCGGACACAGCGGGGGCTGCCGGTCACTCCGTCAGCCCCGTGAACCGCTGATTCGCTGAGCCCAGCCGTTCTGCGGGCCGCTGGCCGTGGTGACGAGAAGACCCTCGTTGATCTCTCACCTCGGAGCACTCGATGCCCTTCGCCCTCTATCTGCTCGCCCTGGCCGTCTTCGTCATGGGCACCTCGGAATTCATGCTCGCGGGCCTGCTGCCCGCCATCGCCGCCGACCTCGAAGTCACCGTCGGCACCGCAGGCCTGCTCACCTCGGCCTTCGCCGCCGGCATGGTGGTCGGCGCACCCGCCACCGCCGCCTTCGCGCGCCGCTGGCCGCCCCGGCTCACCCTGGTGGCGTGCCTCTTCGTGTTCGCGGGGTGTCACGTCGCCGGCGCGCTCACCCCGGCGTTCCCGATTCTGCTGGCCACACGAGTCGTGGCCGCGCTGGCCAACGCGGGCTTCCTCGCGGTCGCGCTGAGCACGGCCACCGCCCTCGTGCCACCCGGCCGGAAGGGACGCGCCCTGGCCGTGGTGCTCTCGGGCACCACGATCGCCACCGTCGCCGGGGTGCCGGCCGGTGCGCTGCTCGGCACCGGCCTGGGCTGGCGCGCCACGTTCTGGGCGGTCGCCCTGCTGTGTGTGCCCGCCGCCTTCGGCATCTCCCGGCGGCCGGCCGGCGCGGACGACGGGTCCGCGCCGGACCTGGCCGACGAGGTCCGCCAGTTGGGCTCGCCCCGGCTCGTCCTGGCGCTGCTGCTCGCCGCGCTGGTCAACGGCGGCACTTTCGCCGCCTTCACGTTCCTGGCGCCGGTCGCGACCGGGGTCGCCGGGCTGGGCGAAGCCTGGATCGCCGTCGTGCTGGTGCTGTTCGGCGCCGGATCGTTCCTCGGTGTGGTGATCGCCGGTCGGCTGTCGGACCGGCGGCCCGGTCTCGTGATCGGGGTGGGCGGCCCGCTGCTGGCGGCCGGTTGGAGCGCGCTGGCCCTGACGGCGGCGCATCCGGCGGTTTTCCTCACCCTGGCCCTCACGCAGGGTGGGCTGAGCTTCGCGGTCGGCAGCACACTGATCACCCGAGTCCTGTACGCCGCCACGGGCGCGCCGACGATGGGCGGGGCGTACGCGACGGCCGCGCTCAACGCCGGCGCCGCCGCCGGGCCGGCGCTCGCGGCGGCCGTGCTCGCGACCGGCGCCGGGGTGACCGCTCCCGTCTGGGTCGCCGTGGCGCTGACCGCCGCAGCCCTCGCGGTGAAATTTGCTCCCTGGTGGACAGGGAGCCGCCGGCCGGACCCGATCAAGCGGCCGCGGCTATAGCATCCGGCGCACCGACGAAACGGGGGCTACCTGCTATGAAGTCCACACTGCATCGCACCATCAGCACGCTGGCCGTGACCGGAGCGCTCGTGGTGACCACCGGGGCCGTCGGCGCCGCGGCGGCGGCGGTCGACGCCAAACCGCTGCGAGCCGAGCTCGGGCCCGGCTCCGCCACGGTTCAGGTGGTGGCCAAGCCACTGCGGGCCGAGTGATCCGGGACCGCCGCCCCGTGACACGCGGGGCGGCGGGCTCCGGTCAGGAGAGCAAGCGCTCGCAGCCGACCAGCGTGTCGCCGGGGTCGTGGCCGCACTCGTCGCCGTCGGCCGTGGTGTTCGCGCCGCCGTCGACCACGTCGGTGGTGGCTTTGTCGAAGATGTCCCAGCCGCGCAGCAGGTCGTCGCCGGCCTCGCCGTAGAGCTTGTCGCGACCCTGGTCACCGCTCAGGTCGTCGCGGCCCGCGCCGCCGCGGATCACGTCGTTGCCCTCGCCGCCCGAGATCACGTTGGCCGCGGCGTTGCCGGTCAGCACGTCGTTGCCGCGTCCGCCCTCGAGGGTCTCGACGTCGGCCCCCACCAGGTCGCGCTCGCCGGCCTGCCCGTCGTCGGCCACCCCGTCCAGGTCGACGGTCACCGCCTTGACGTGGCTCGAGTAGTCGACGTGATCACGGCCCGGGCCGCCCCGCATGACGTCCCGGTCGATCTCGGCCGCGACGAACTCGCCGCTCAGCCAGTCGTCGCCGCTGCCCGCGTCGAGCAGGTCGCGGCCGCGCTCGCCGTACAGGCTGTCGTTGCCCGGCCCGCCGTACAGGTGGTCGCCCGCGGGGCCGCCGCGCAGCGAATCGTTGCCGTTGCCGCCGTAGAGCCGGTCGGCGCCCGTGCCCGGCTCGCCGCCCACACCGTGCTCGCCGAAGATCGCGTCGTTGCCGTCGCCGCCCGAGAGCGCGTCGTTGCCGCCGCCGCCCTGCAGCCGGTCGTTGCCGCCGAGCCCCCAGACGGCGTCGTTGCCGGCCGGCCCGCCGGTGATCGGGTCGCCCTCGAGGATGTCCGCCTTGGGCCCGCCGGTGATCCGGTCGCTGCCGTATCCCCCGTACGCGGTCATCGACAGGTCGCTCTTGTTGACGATGGTGTCGTTGCCCTCGTACGTGTAGATCGCGACCCGGGTCGGCGCGGCCTTCGTGGTGCACCGGGCCTTGGTCTTGTCCCCGCTGACCAGCACGCACCCGGTGCCGGCCTTGATCGCGACCACGTCGTCGACGGTGACCGTCCGCCCCGAACGCGTGACGACCACATTGTTGCTGGTCTTGGCGGCCTGCATCTCGGCCGCCTTGTACTGCACCAGCGTGCCCGCGATCGACGCGATCCCCGGCACCGTCGCGGCGTCGGCCGGCAGCACGACCACCCCGACCCCCACCGCGGCCAGCACTGCCACTCCGGCCCCCGCAAACCAAGCTTTTCGCACGCGCGGATAGTAGACCCCGGCCTCGAGCGCACCCGAAGCGGCCGCATCGATCGGCATGCTTTCGGGGCCACCGCCGACGCGCAGGATTCCCTCGCGCTCGGTCCGGCCGTACGCGATAAGCTCGGCACCACGAATTAGGACGGAGACGGAACCGCGGGGTGACTCCATCCGTTACCCTGCGAGACTGCACCGCTGATTTCGGGAGTTGCCTGTATGAAGAAGTCCCTTGTCGCGCTGATCGTCGTGGCCGTGTCCGGCACGACGGCCGCCGTCGCCGGCACCGCCGCCGCTCAGGAGCGCCCCGCCCCGGCCGTTGTCCGGGCCGCGCCCGCCCCGGTCGCCGCCGCCCCGGCAGCCGAAGCCGCTGACAAGGGCCTCACGTATGCGCAGTCGGGCCAGGTCGTCACGGTCAAGAAGGGCCGGACCCGGGTCGCCACCGTCACGCTGACCTCGGCCAAGTACGCGGCGAAGTCCGCCTCGGCCGTTCTCACGGTCAAGGCGGACCGCCCGTTCACGATCGACCCGGCGCTGTTCACCGTCTACGACCTCGAGGGCTGGGAGAACGACCCGGCCCAGACCAAGCCCGTGCGGTTCGGCGCCGGCACCGGCACCCTCAAGCTCACGTTCCCCAAGACCCACGCCCGCCCGATGGCGCTGGGCTGGGTCCCCCAGCTCGACCGCGAGGCCGCCGCGGTCTGGGAGCGCTGATCGCCCAGCTCGGCTTCCACGTCGCGGGCCTGTCGTGACTCGTCGTCGCGTCGGCGAGGTGCCGCCGGAAGGCCGTCAGCGCCGGATGGGCGTTGTCGCGCTGCCACAGCAGTGAGTGCGGATAGACGGGGGCCGGATCGGTCACGGGGATGCGGCGCAGGTCGTGGCCGGCCGGCCAGACCAGCCGGGTCTGCGCCCCGATGAAGGTGGCCAGGGCCGGGGTGTCGGCGACGGTGTCGAGCAGCGCGTCGGCGCCCAGGTTGGGGCCGGTGGCCTCGATGGTGAGGCCGAACTCGGCCACGAGGTCGTCGTAGTAGGCGGTCCACTCCGTGCCGGGGGTGAGGCCCGGCATCCAGATGCGATGACCGGTCAGCTGCGCGATCGTCACCGACCGGGCCGGCGCCAACGGGTGGGCGGGGCCGGTGAGCAGTTCGAGCGGCTCGTCGAGCACCGGGACCACGTCGATGTCCTCGGGCAGGGGATTCCCGGGCATGGTGACGGCGCGGAACGACGCATCGATCGCCCCCGAGCGCAGGGCCGCCACGGCGGCGTCCACCTCGAACAGTTTCAGCACGTCGAGCTCGATCTCCGGATGCGCCCGGTGGAAGCCGCGCAACAGGCCGGCCGGGGCCAGACGCGAGGCGATCACGTCGACGCGCAGCGGGCGGTTCCCGGGGCGTACGGAATCCGCGGCCCGCTCGGCCACGCGGAGCAGGTCACGGGCGTGCGGCAGGAACGCCTGACCGTCGATGGTGAGCCGGGCGCCGCGCGGCGTGCGGGTGAACAGCCGCACCCCGAGGGCGCGTTCCAGCGCGGCGATGCGTTTGGAGACGGCCTGCTGGCTGATCGACAGTTCGGCCGCCGTCTCCTGGAACCGCCCCACGCCGACGGCCGTGACGAAGGTGCGTACCGCATCGAGGTCCATGACGCCGGACCCTACGCCCACAACCATGGGTTGTGCGGAAGTGGTGTCTCGGTTGTTTGATCCCCTGCTGCCCGCCCTGGTCTGATCTGAGCGGTCAACGTCGGGTGGATCGCGGGGGGCATGGTGGGTCGGCAATTCGGGTGGCTGTGGACGGCGTACACGATCAGCACGTTCGGCACCTGGCTCGGGTTCGGCGCCTTCCCGCTGATCGCGATCCTGGTGCTGCGGGCCGGGCCGGTCGAGGTGTCGCTCCTGTCCGCAGCGGGTCTGGCCGTCGGCGCGGTGGTCGCGATGCCGCTCGGCCCGTGGGTGGAGGTGCGCCGCAAACGGCCGGTGATGATCACGATGGACCTGATCCGCTTCGCCGCGCTGCTCAGCGTCCCCGCCGCGTACGGGCTCGGACGGCTCACCTTCACGCAGCTCGTCGTGGTGTCGGTCGTCTCCGCCGCGGCCGACATCACCTTCAAGGCGGCGGGCGGCTCCTACCTCAAGGATCTGGTCCCGCGCTCCGGCCTGCTCGCCGCGAACAGCCGGTTCGAGGCCACCACCTGGACCGCCACCGTGCTCGGCCCACCGCTGGGCAACGCCCTTCTCGGCCTGCTCGGACCGGTGACCACCGTGCTCATCGACGCGACCAGTTATCTGCTCTCGGCTCTGAGCCTGCGCGCGATCGGCGGCGACGAGCCCCGCCGCGAGCGGTTCGACGGTCCCCGGCTGCACACCGGCGACCTGCGGGCCGGGTGGCGCCACATTCTGAACCACCCCGTGCTGCGCCGGCTGTTCTTCAACACGGTGCTGGTCAACGGCTTGATTCTGGCCAACGCGCCACTCCTGGCCGTGCTCCTGCTCGACCGGCTCGGCTTCACCCCCTGGCAGTACGGCCTCGCGTTCGGCGTGCCGTGCCTGGGCGGACTGCTCGGTTCGCGCCTGGCCCGGCCCCTCGTCGCCCGCTTCGGACACCATCGGGTCCTGGTCACCGCGGGCGCGCTGCGGGCGTGCTGGCCGATCGGGCTCGTCCTCGTCGTGCCCGGCGCCACCGGGCTCGTCGTGGTTCTCGTCGTCCAGTTCGGCCTGGTCACCGCCGTGGGTGTGTTCAACCCGGTGTTCGCGACCTACCGGCTCGACCAGACGGCCCCGGACCGGGTCGCCCGCACGCTGTCCGCATGGTCGATCACCAGCAACGCCACTGTCGCCGCCCTGACCGCCCTCTGGGGCCTGCTGGCCGCCGCGACCAGCTTGCGCTTCGCGATCGCCGCCGCCGGCCTGCTGATCCTGACCACCCCACTGCTGCTGCCCCGATCAACCCGTACGCATCTCGCGCACGAAAACGCGTAGCCGTCTGCTCCGACCGCATCGCGTCGCTCCTCGCGAGACACTGTCAACCTGCGCCACTCGTCGGCGTTTCGTCGCGGAACGTGAGCCCGGCCACGTCCAGCGCCGCGCGCAGACGGCTCAGGGCGTACGGGCCGACTCCGTGCAGCGCCTGCACCTCGGCGGCGGTCAGGGCGGCCACCTGCTCGAGCCGGGTCACGCCGCGCGCGGTGAGCGCCCGTGTCGCGGCCGCGCCCAGGTGCGGCAGCGGGACACCCGGTTCCGGCTCGGTCGTGCCGCCGGCCGCCCGGGGATGACCTTCGTGGTCCAGCACGGCGGCGCCGCGCGGCGAGAGCCGGTAGCCGATGTCCAGTGACTGGGTCAGGCCACGCTCCTTCAGCTTGCGCACGTTCTGCTTGAACGAGAGCGTCTCGCGGCCCATCCGTCCGGCCAGCTCGGGCGCCCGGGTCGCCGGCAGCTCGTCGATCAGCACCAGCGTGGCCCGGGTCCACGGCCCGCTCGGCGAGGCCCGGTCGAGCCGGTCGAGCCACGCGCCGATCGCCTCGATCTCCGCAGCGTCGGGCACCGCCTCCCGCAACGCCTGCCGCGGATCGGCGCCGGCGTACCGCAGCCCGATCCGATACACCGGCCGCTCGGGGTGCACCCTCTCCAGCCCCAGTCGCAGCGCCGCCAGCGAGACCGCCCCGGCCCGGCGGGCGTCCCCAGCCGTCAGGCGGCTGACCGGCACCCGGTCGACCGACGTGATCTCGACCAGCCCGACCGCGGTCCGCATCCGGGTGCCGACCTTGACCATCGGACGGTCCCACCGCCGGAACGCCAGGTCGATGTCACCGGCCCGGATCGCCGCCAGTTCCGCGGGACGTATCTGCATGCCACCCAGTTGAGCACATGCTGGCGGCTGCAGGTCCCCCACTCCTCCGGCTCGGCCGGCCGCACGGATACCGCTGAGCCGGCTCGGCCGGCCGCAGGGATACCGCTCAGCCAGCTCGGCCGGCCGCCCGGATACCGCTCGGCCGGTGAATTCGTCGACGCCGAGGGCGACGTTCCAGTGCCCCACCCCGTGGCCGGCCAGGCCCATGGTGATCAGACCCATGCCTTCCAGCCAGTGCGCCATCGTCAGGGCGCCGACGTCGCGGGGACGCAGGCCCAGGCTTTCGATGAACGCCGCCACGCCGGCCGTGGCCCGCGCGTCGTCGCCGGCGAGGAAGACGGCCGGGATCACCGCGGAGTGCGGCAACACCGAGATGTGGCAGTAGGGGTACAGCAGGCTGTACTTCGGTTCCTCCCGGCAGCAGGATCGATCGGCGGCGCTGCGGGCGGCAGGCTTCAGGGTGTCGGAAAGACATCGCCGCACAAGGAGAAACCGATGCGCAAGACTCCCACCTCCCTCGTCGCCCTGAGCGGAATCGTCGCCCTGAGCGGAATCGTGGCCGGGGGCGCCGTGGCCTCCCCCGCGGCCGCGGCCGGGGATCCCGTGCAGCGGAGCCTGAGCAGCCTCGTCACCGTGGACAAGTTCCCGGGGGCGTCGGCTTCGGTGCGGCTGGCCGACGGGCGGGTGCGCCATTACGCCGCCGGGGTCGCGAACCTGCGTACGGGGGAAAAGATGCCGGCCGACGCGCGGGTGCGGATCGCCAGCAACACCAAGATGTTCACCGCTGTCGTGGTGCTGCAACTCGTCGGTGAGGGCAAGGTGCGGCTGGACGAGCCGGTGGAGACGTACCTGCCGGGGCTCGTGCGCGGGGCCGGGGGCATCGACGGGCGGCAGATCACCGTACGGCAGCTGCTGCAGCAGACCAGCGGGCTGCAGGACTACGACGACGTGCTGTTCGCCGATTTTCTCAACGCGCTGCACACCTACTACGAGCCGCACGACCTGCTCAAGGCGGCCTTCGATCGGGCGCCGGAGTCGCGGCCGGGCGAGAAGTTCGCCTACGCCAACACGAACTACGTCTTGGCCGGGCTGATCGTGCAGAAGGTGACCGGGCGCCCGGTCGGTGAGCAGATCACGAAGCGGGTCATCGAGCCGCTCGGGCTGCGCCGCACGTACTGGCCGGCCGACGGTGAGACGACGATCCGCGGCGCGCACCCGCGGGGCTACTTCCCCGCGGTCAACGGGCAGGCCCCGGTCGACATCACCGAGTCGGAGCCGTCGGGCGGCTGGGCCGCGGGCGCCCTGGTCGGCACGCCCAGCGACATCAACACGTTCCTGGCCGGCCTGCTCGGCGGCAAGCTGCTGAAGCCGGCCGAGCTGGCCGAGATGAAGAAGACCGTGGACGCCCCCGGCTTCGACACGGTCGGTGGCTCCCGGTACGGCCTGGGCATCGCCACCTTCAAGCTGAGCTGCGGCGGTTTCGCCTGGACGCACGGCGGCATCGCGCCCGGCTACGTCACGTACGTCGGGCTCGCCCCGTCCGGCCGGGCGGCGTCGATCGCGGTCAACTCGATGGTCGCCGAGCAGGCGGCGGCCGAGCACCTGGACAAGTCGCTCGACACCGCGCTCTGCGGCTAGGTTCTGTCTCGCAACTGAGGCGGGACTGCGGCCACCTCAGTTACGAGTCAGACCCTAGCTCGTCAGCAGCTCGGAAACCGTCACGAAGCGGTAGCCCTGGTCGCGCAGGCCCTCTATCGTCGCGGGGAGGGCCTTCAGCGCGACCAGTCGCCGTTTGTCCCCGGCGTCGTGGGCCAGCACGATCGAACCCGGGCGCACGGTGCCGATCAGGTCGCGGGCCTGGGCGGCGGGGTCGGTGGCGAATGTGCGTTCGCGCATCTGATGCGACCACAACGCGATGTCGTAGCCGAGCGCGTCCGCGGCGAGCACTGTCGAGCCACCCAGGTGCCCGTACGGGGGCCGCATGAGCGTGGCTTCCCGGCCGGTGTGCCGTTTGATCGCCTCGTGCGTCCGTTCCAGCTCGCGGCGCGCCCCGGCCAGGTCGAGCGTGGCCAGGTCGTCGTGGGACCAGGAATGGTTGCCCACCTCGTGCCGGTCGAGCCGGCCCCGGACCAGCCCGGCGTGCTCCTCCAGGTGCCGGCCGACCAGAAAGAAGGTGGCCGGCACCTGGTGCCGGTCGAGCACGTCGAGGAACTGCGGGGTGTAGTCCGGCCGCGGCCCGTCGTCGAAGGTCAGCGCGACCACCTTCGCGGTGGTGGGCCGGAAGTAGTGGATGTGCACGCCGCCCTTGGTCACCGCGCCCAGGTCGTCGGCGGCCGCGGCGTACCCGCCACCCAGCGGCGGCCGGTCCCAGCCGAGCCAGTGCTTCACGTGGTCCGACCCGGCGAACGCCGTGGCCGCACCACCCGCCGCGAGCAGTGTGCCCCGCAGCATCGCGCGTCGAGTAAGCATCGTTCCCCCATGAATGTCCTGGCTGCACAGCCTGGTTGATCATGGGAGGTCACGCCTCGGCCACCCGACTGGTTTCACCGCTCCCCTGTATCGGCCGGAAGTAGGAGCAGTGAAGGGATGCGGACGCTCCGAGGTTGCGGTCGTGAGGTCCCGGTTGCCCTCACGCGAGGGCAACCGGTTGCACGACCTTGGGTGGCCGGCTAGCTCACGACGACCTCCACCCGGACCGTCGCCCCGGCCGGCGCGGGTGGCACGACCACGCCGTCGATCGGCGCGCCGTCCACGATCACCTGCGCGGGGTGCCCGGCCTCCCGGCGTACGGAGATCTCGTAGGTCGCACCCCGGAACACGCGGGTCGCCGTGAAGCCCGGCCAGTCCGACGGCAGCACCGGATCGATCCGCAGCCCGTCGAGCTCGGGGCGGATACCGAGAATCCACTGGGTGATCGCCACGTAGTTCCACGCCGCCGTGCCGGTGAGCCAGGAGTTCTTGGCCTCGCCGTGCGTGGGCGCGTCCTTGCCCGCGATCATCTGCGCGTAGACGTACGGCTCGCAGCGGTGCACCTCGCTGACCGCCTCGCGGGCCGACGGGTTGATCCGCCGGTAGTAGTCGAACGCGCGGTCGCCGTTACCGGTCATCGCCTCGGCGATCATGATCCACGGGTTGGTGTGGCAGAAGATGCCGGCGTTCTCCTTGTAGCCCGGCGGGTAGGACGAGATCTCGCCCAGCTCGATGCGGTAACTCGTGTACGCCGGCTGCTGCAGCACGATGCCGTGCGGGGTGGCCAGCCGCTCGGCCACGCTGTCGAGGGCCTGCGCGGCCAGCCCGTCGTCGAGGCCGACCCCGCCCAGCACGCACATGCCCTGGGGCTCGATGAAGATCTGGCCCTCGTCGTTCTCGCCGGAGCCGATCGGGTTGCCGTAGAAGTCGTACGCCCGGCGGAACCACGCGCCGTCCCAGCCGTGCTCGACGATCACACCGGTCATCTTCTCGGCCGCGGCCAGGCATTCGGCCGCCTCCGCGTCGAGCCCGCGCTGCCCGGCCAGCCCGGCCAGCTCCTTGGCGGCCAGCACGAACTGCCCGGCGATGAAGACCGACTCGGCCGTGCCCCCGGTGACGTTCTCGGTGGTCTGGAACGGCTCGCCCGGGGTGTCGGAGAAACAGTTGAGGTTGAGGCAGTCGTTCCAGTCGGCCCGCCCGATCAGCGGCAGGCCGTGCGGGCCGAGCCGCTCCTGCGTGTAGCGCAGCGACCGTTGCAGATGCTCGTAGAGCGGCGCCTCGCTGCCGGGCTCGTTGTCGTACGGGACCGGCTCGTCCAGGATCGACGCGTCGCCGGTCTCCTTGACGTACGCGGCGACGCCGAGGATCAGCCAGAGCGGGTCGTCGTTGAAGCCGTCGCCGATGTCGTTGTTGCCGCGCTTGGTCAGCGGCTGATACTGGTGGTACGCGCCGCCGGTGGCCATCTGGGTGGCCGCGATGTCGAGGATCCGCTCGCGGGCCCGTTCCGGCACCATGTGGACGAAGCCGACCAGGTCCTGATTGGAGTCGCGGAAGCCCATGCCGCGGCCGATGCCCGACTCGAAGAACGACGTCGAGCGGCTCAGGTTGAAGGTCATCATGTTCTGGTACGCGTTCCAGACGTTGACCATCCGGTTCGTGTCCGCGTCGGGGGTCGACACGTGCAGCCCGCCGAGCAGCTTGTCCCAGCCGGCACGCAGCGTGGCGAAGCCCTCCTCGACCGTCTCCGGGCGTAGCCAGCGTTCGATCACCGGCCGTACGTGCCGCTTGTTGAGCGTTTGCGAGCCGGGCGGGTCGAACTTGTCGTCGCGCGGGTTCTCGGCGTAGCCGAGCACGAAACTGATCTCCCGCGTCTCCCCCGGAGCCAGACCCAGCCGTACGTGGTGGCTCCCGATCGGCTGCCACCCGTGCGCGAGCGAGTCGGTGGCCGCGCCGCGCTCGACGGCTTCCGGGTTGTCCCAGCCGCGGTAGGCGCCGAGGAAGCTCTCGCGCTGCGTGTCGAACCCGGCCAGCGGTTCCGAGCAGGCGAAGTACGCGAAGTGGTCGCGCCGCTCGCGGTACTCGGTCTTGTGGTAGATCACCCCGTCGGCGACCTCGACCTGCCCCGTGGAGAAGTTGCGCTGGAAATTGGTGGCGTCGTCCTGCGCGTCCCACAGGCAGAACTCGACCGACGAGAACAGCGAGAGCTCGGCCGCGGTGTCACGCTCGTTGGTGACCCGGACGCGCCACACCTCGAGCGTTTCGCCGAGCGGTACGAAGTAGAGGGTCTCCGCCCGGATCTTCCGGTAGGAGGAGGCGATCTGCGTGTACGAGAGGCCGTGGCGGCACTCGTAGTCGTCGAGTTCGCTGCGGGTGGGCTGCCAGGACGGGGACCAGAAGTCGCCGGTGACGTCGTCGCGCACGTACAGGTAGCGGCCGCCGAGGTCGAACGGCGCGTTGTTGTAGCGGTAGCGGGTGAGCCGGCGCAGCTTGGCGTCGCGGTAGAACGAGTAGCCACCCGCGGTGTTGGAGACGATGCCGAAGTACGCCTCGGTGCCCAGGTAGTTGATCCAGGGCAGCGGGGTGTCCGGCCGTTCGATGACGTATTCACGCCGCTCGTCGTCGAAGTGTCCGTAGCGCAACAGGTCCCCCTCGGTCTTCTTTGGGAGCGCTCCCATGAGCGTTTCACCTGTCATGTTATGTGTGACGCCGTTCACTTAGCTAGGTCCGCTTCGTTCCGGCGCTACGGCACGAGCACCAGCCGGCCCCTCTGACCACCTTCGACCAGAAGCCGATGCGCGTCGGCCACGTCGCCGAGAGCAAAGACCTTCCCCGTACGCAGGGTGAGGTGACCAGCGGCGGCCAATGCGGACAGTTCCGTCAGCCGCGCGCCGTCCGCGCAGACCTCCTGCACCACCACGGAGGTGGCGCGCAGGGCCGGCGGGGCGAAGGGTGCCACCAGCGCGACAAAAGTGCCCCCGCCGCGCACGGCCTCGTGCGCGGCCACCCCGATGACCGCGGTGTCGATCACCGCGTCGACCCCGCCCGGAACCAGCCGCCGTACGGCCTCCGCCAAGGCACCGTTCCGCGATCGCTCCTCCGCGCCGGCCACGTCGCGGGCGTCGGCCTCCGAGGACCGCGCACCCTCATCGGGCGTCGCGGAAGTGCGGGCGACGAACTCCGCGCCCCGCGAGCGCACCAGCGCCTCGTCGGCCGGGCCGGCCAGCCCCACCGTACGGATGCCGCGCAGCGCGGCCAGCTCCAGCACCAGCGTGCCCACTCCCCCGGCGGCCCCGGTGACCAGCAGCGTCTGCCCCGCCCGGAGTCCCGTCAGCCCCAGGCTGCGGTCGGCGGTCAAGCCGAGCAGCGGCAGCGTCGCGGCCTCGACCGGCGAGGCGCCCGCCGGGGCCGGGGCGACCGCTGACTCGTCCAGGACGACCAGTTCGGCCTGCGTGCCCCGGCCCGACAGCACGTCGCGCAGGCCGATCACCGCGTCGCCCGGCGCGAACCGCCGCACCCCCTCCCCCACCCGGTCGATCTCACCGCTGACGTCCCAGCCCAGCCCGATCGGCGGCGCGGCGGCCAGCAACCCGGCCCGCGCCAGGGCCCCGTCGCGGGTCGAGATGTCGATACGGTTGACGCAGGCCGCCGCCACCCGGATGCGGACCTGTCCGGGCCCCGGCTCGGGCGACGCGACCTCGGCCACGTCGAGCACCTCGGGGCCACCGAACTTACGGATCACTACAGCTCTCATACCTGGAACGCTAGGAACGGAACCCGTACGGCCGGAAGAAGGCACTCGCAGGTGCCCAGGGAACCCGGAGGACACGCCATGACCACGATCCCGGCCGCCGACCGGCGCGAGCACCGGCGCCACGAATACAACGCCGAGCTGGCAGGTTGCCCCGGCCACGAGGTGCTGGCCATCCTGGGCGAGAAGTGGGTGACCCTGGTGCTGGCGGCACTGGCCGAGGGCCCGCTGCGGCACGCCGCCCTGGCCCGCGAAGTGGCCGGGGCCAGCCAGAAGATGCTCACGCAGACGCTGCGCCGGTTGGAACGCGACGGCCTGCTGACCCGCACGGTGACGGCGGCGGTGCCGGTGCAGGTCGACTATCGGCTCACGCCCCTGGGGCAGGCGCTGCTGCCGCTGCAACGCGCCATCCTGGGCTGGGGCGAGACCCACGTCGGCGCGATCCGGGCCGCCCGTGCCGCCTACGACTCCACAGTGGTCCGCTAGCTTGGGGCGATGACGACGACCGAGCTGCTCGCGGCGCTGCCGTTGCTCACCGCGCGGATCCCGGCCGCTCCCGCCCGCCGCCTGGGCCGCCTCGGCGCGCCCGAGGAGGCGGATCCGCACGGTCCGGCACGAGACTGGGACGGCTCCGAGCCGGCGACCGTCCTGCGCGCGCTGGGTCCGCTGCCGGTCGAGCGTCTGCTGGGCGCGCTCGAGCTCACCGTCGGCGCACACAACTGGGACGGCTGGCCCGACCTGCTGGCCGGCCTGCCCGCAGCACCCGCCTTCACCCGGTACGGTTTCCTCTCGTTCGGCACCGAGAGCGACACGACCTCCGCCGTCGCCCTGCTCGAACGGCTGCGTCCCGGCCTGGCCGGTGTGGTGCTGGCCCGGGTCCGCGAACTGGCCACGCAACCGCAGATCGCCGGGATGCTGACCGCCTCACCGGAGGTGACCGACGAGCCCGGGATCGCCGCCGCGCACGGCGCCGCCCACCTGGGCCTGGCCGTGGCGGTGGCCGCCGCGGCGCTGCACCAGGCCGACCCGCCGGTGGTGGTCGACCGGGTCGCCGCCGCCATCGGGCTCGGCATCGCCGCGGCCGCCTCGCTGCTGCGCGGGACGCCGATGCCGGCCGCGTACGCCCCGGCCCTGCGGGCCCGGATCCGCGCCGAATACCTGCTGCCCAGCCACAGCTCCCGCCGGGTGACCGTCACCGGGCACCGGTTCGGGCTGACCGAGCACGAGCTGCCCAAGACGGCCGGCTTCGGCGCCAACGGCCTGGTCGCCGTGGTGGACGGCGGCGTGGTGATCCGGACCGGCGCCGACCACGGCAGCATCCCGGTCGACCTGCTGGTGCTGGCCGAGCCGCCGGCCGAGGTGGACGCCGGCTGGGAGGAGATCGTCGAGGTCAGCTGGCACGCCGCCGAGGGCCGCGCCGTGCTGTCGCCGCCCGACGGCAGCCGCCGGGTCGCTTCCACCCCGCCGTGGCCGGGCGACTACCGGCTGCGCGTCCACGCGCGCGGCCGCGACGAGCAGGACGCCGAGTTCGAGGCGTACCGGCTCGTGGTGTGGGCGGCCCCGGCCGCGCCGCAGACCGTCCTGCAGCGGACCGACCGGCTCGGTCACCGGCTGCGCGGCGAGCCCGAACCCGTACGGGCCCCGAAGCCCGAACACGCGTACCGGTGGATCGGCCGGACCCCGCTGACCGTGGCGGCCACAGTCACCGTCGGCACGGGCACGACCGCGGCCGAAGCGCTGCGCGCGTTCCGGGCGGGCGGCGACCCGGCGCCCATCGACCAGCTCCGTCCCACCGGACCCTGGGCGATGGTTCTCGACCTGGGCGGCGCGGTGCTGATCGTGGAGGAGAACGGCTTCGAGGGTTCACGGGCCGACGTGCTGCAGGCCCTCTCGACCGGCGGCCGGGCAGCCAGCATGTTCTGGAACGTCAACGCCAACACCCGGCTCTCCTTCGCCGCGGCGGGCGAGATGCTGAGCTCGTTCGAGCCGTACACGCCTCTCATCGGCGAAGTTCCGCCCGAGGTCGCCCCGGCGCTCGACGGACTCGACCTCGGCGGGCCGGGCGGGCGTACGGAGATGGGTCTGGTGGCGGTCGAGCGCTTCACCGGCCACGCCCTCACCGAGGCCGACCTGACCCGCCTGTACGACGCCGGTGTCGGCTACCCGCTGACGCGCCCCTAGGCCGGGAGTTCACCGGAGGCGGAGGCCGGCCAGCACCAAGGTGATGACGCCGTCCGCGTCGGCCTCGAACGCCGGATGGTTGTAGGCCGAGCAGATGCCCTGCACGGCCATCATGACCGCGCCGGCGCCCACGTCGTCGCGGACGGTCCCGGAACGGACGGCGCCGGCCAGCAGATCCGTGATGACCTGGCCCAGGGCCTGCGCACCCTCGGCCAGGGTGCCCGTTTGCCCGGCCATCAGCGTCGACAGGGTGCGGGCGAGGCCCTCGTGCGAGCGCAGGTGGTCGACGAAGGCCCGCAGGAAGGACTCCAGCGCCTCGTCGGCGGGGTGCGTCCTCTGCAGGTCGCGGGCCAGGTCGACGATCGCGGCCAGTTCCTCGCGGTAGACGGCCTCGGCCAGGGCCTCCCGCGTCGGGAAATGGCGGTAGAGCGTGCCGGTGCCGACCCCGGCCAGCTTGGCGAAATCGTCGAAGCGCAGGTCGAAGTCACCCCCCGCAAAGATCTCCCGCGCCTTGGCGACGAGGGCATCACGGTTGCGACGCGCATCGGCTCGCAGCGGTTTGGCTTCAGATCGCCGCGCCTCGGCCCCGGTCCGCGACGGCTTGGCTTCAGCCCCCGGCGGCACAGCTCCCGCCCCCGGCGGCACGGCTCCGGCCCGCGGCGGTTTGGCCCCGGCCCGCGGCGGTTTGGCATCGGTCACGCCGGTCCCCCTGAACGGTGCTTGTTGACAAGTGGAGACGATCTCCATATTTTCGAAGTGGAGACGATCTCCGATTATAGGGCAGAGGGTGCACCATGAAGATCCTGATGTTCGGCCGCGGCGTGATCAGTGCGGCATACGGGTGGGCCCTCGAGCGAGCGGGGCATCACGTGGAGTTCTACGTACGGCCGGGGCGTTCGGCGGCGTACGGAGAAGCCATTGACCTTGATCTGCTCGACGCCCGGCGGAAGCCCTGGGGCGAACGGGTCGTCGAGACGTGGCCGGTGCGTTATCGCGAGTCGCTCGACGCCGACCACGACTTCGACCTGATCGTGCTCAGCGTGCAGCATTACAGCTTCGCGCAGGCCGCAGCGTTCCTGGGCCCGCGCGTCGGCCGCGCGACCGTGCTCGTTTTCAACAATCTGTGGGTCGAACCTCCCGCCGCGACCGAGGCCCTCCCCGCCGACCAGGTGGCCTGGGGCTTCCCCGGCGCCGGCGGCGGCTTCACCGACGACGGCACGCTCCGCGCGTCGCTGCTGCCGGTCGTCTTCTTCGGCACCCTCGACCGCCCGGCGACCGAGCGTGAGCGAGTCGTTCGCGGGGTGTTCCGCGACGCCGGCTTCAAGCTGCGCGAAAGCGCCGACTTCCGGGGCTGGCTGCTGATCCACTTCGTGCAGAACGCGGGCCTGCACACGCAAAGCCTGCGCCGGGGCTCACTGGCCGGTCTGACCACCGCCGACGTACGCGAGTCGATCCTGGCCACCCGCGAACTGTTCCCCCTGCTCGAAGCGCGCGGCGTCGACCTGCGCCGGCACCGCGGCGACCTGCTGCCGTTCCGCGCGCCGGTGTGGCTGGCCGCGCCCGCGCTGGCTCGGCTGTTCAAGCACTTCCCCCCGATGCGCCGGGTCGTGCAGGCCCACGCCAACCCCGAGGAGCTGCGCGCGGTCTGCCGCGACACCCTGGCCGACGCCCGCCGCCTGGGCGTGACCGTGCCCCGGCTGGAGGCCGCCGAGCCCTACTTCGCCACCGCCGCACAAACGACCAACAAACACTAACCCTGATTGCGCGGTCACTACACAAACGACCAACACACGCCAGCATGACCGCGCAGCCGTCACGCGAACGCCCACCGAACACCAACCCTGACCACGCAGGCGGCGCACAAACGACCAACAAACGTCAGCCCGAGTTCCACCGCCGCGCTGCGCAAACGACCAGCAAAGGGCAACTCTGACTGTGCGACCGCCGCACAAACGAGCAACAAGCGCCAACCCCCGACTGCGCGACTGCTACGCCAACAGCCAGCAAACGCCAACCCTGACTGCGCCGCCGCCGCACAAACGAGCAACAAGCGCCAACCCCTGACTGCGCGACTGCTACGCCAACAGCCAACAAACGCCAACCTTGACTGCGCCGCCGCCGCGCAACAGGCCAACAAACGCCAACCGTGACTGCGCCGCCGCCGCACGAACGAGCAACAAGCGCCAACCCTGACTGCGCGGCCGCTGCGCGAACGCCAACCCCGACCGCGCAGTCGGCGCGCAAACGACCGACTAACGTCAACGTGACTGTGCAGCTGCCACGTAGACAACGCCGAACCTGATTGCGCCGCCGCTGCGCGGACGGCCGGCAAGCGCCCACCCTCGCCGCGTTGCCGCCAGCTTGACCCAGCGCTTGCAGGCCGGCCGCCAGCAGGGCCGGGACTGTTTCTTCGGCGCGCGCCCGGGGCGCTGGCCGGCCTGGGCATGGCCGAGCAGATGATCGCCGACAACGAGATCGACCTGGCCGCCACCCGGGCCCTGCTGCTGACCGCGTGCCGGGCCCTGGACGCGGGCGGCCCGGCCCGCGAGGAGACGTCGCTGGCCAAGGTCTTCGGCGCCGAAGCCCTGCAGCGGGTGGCCGACCGGGGCGATGCAACTGTGCGGCGGGGCAGGGGTGTCGGCCGATCTGCCGGTGGCGCGGATCGCGCGCGAGATCCGGCCGTTCCGCGTCTACGACGGACCGTCCGAAGTGCACCGGGTGGCGCCGGCTAAGCGGGCGGTCCGCCGTTACGGGACGGTGATGCCGGGACCGGCGTAACGGGTCGGCGCTACGCCGGTCCGGGTGTGATCCGCTCAGGCGGTGGCGCTGGGCTCGGGGGTCGCCGTGTCATCGGGCACCGGGGAGGTCGTGTCGTCGGGGGCCGGGGCGGGAGTCGCCGGAGCCGGGGCTGACGTCGTGGGGGCCGGGGCTGACGTCGTGGGGGCCGGGGCGGTCCTGGTGCGGGTGGCCGAGATGTGCTTGGCGGTGTAGGCCGTGCCCACCCGCGTGCCGGTCACGGTGATGCGGTAACCGGCCACCAGGTCGGCGAGCTTCTTACCGGCCCCATTGAGCACGATCCGCGCGCCCGCGGGCACGGTGATCGTGACGGTGGTGGCCTTGACCCCCTTGGTGCCGGCCTTGGTGGTCACGGTGACGGTGCCGGCCGCCGTGTCGACGCCGGCGACCACACCGTTGGCGGCGAACGCCACCTTGGCGGGCTTGGGCGGCTTCACCGGCTTCGAGCTCGGCTTGGCGCTGCCGGGGGCGGCCGACGGCTTGGCCGCCGAGGCGACAGTGGCGGTGGTCGCGGCCGAACCGGTGACCGCGATCAGAAGGGCGGCGGCGACAGCGAAACGTCGGATACGCACGGGCAACTCCTAGCTTGGGCGGACACTCGAAGCTTGCAGCGGCCAGGTTGCGTCCCGGGTTGCGCGGCGGTTGCAAAAACCCGGTCCCGGCACGGCCCGGTGTCATGGACGCATGGAAGCGGAGAAGCGGTGACGTCGAGCGGCCTCGAACCCGCGCCGGGCTGGGCGGTGGGCACCGCGGGCTTCGCCCGGAAGCTACTGCGCTGCGTTCGCGTCACCGGGGGCGGTGACCGGCCAGCTCCACGACGCGCTCGGCGACCAGCGCGACGGCTCGGGGGTCGAAGAGGATCGTGTAGTGGTTGACGTCGGGCACGAACTCGGTGGGGAAGGGCAGGCCGGCGAGGCTCGATGCGACGTACAGGCCGGGGGTCTGGTCCTGCAGGCCGCGCTCGGCCCAGAGCAGGTGGGCCGGGCACCTCAGGTGGTGGACGGCGTCGACGGTCGTGCGGTCGATCAGCGTGTCGGTGGCGTCGGCGCGTACGGCCTCCAGCGAGCACGACGAGCGCAGCGACGGCGGGGTGCCGGTCAGGTCGCGGGCGACGTACGCGGCGAGCGCCGGGGACCAGTTGTCGCGCAGCGCGGGGTGGGCGCGGAAGAAGTTCAGGTACGCCCGTTCGTCGGGGAACGTCATGCTCAGCCGGCGGATCGCGGGGCCGACGACGGCCGTCAGCACCTCGTCGACGTCGGCGCCGGGCGGGGCCGGGATCGTGACGCCGCCGTCGATCAGCAGGACGCCGCGGACCCGGCCGGGGTGGGCCGCGGCCGTCGCGGCCACCACGAAACCGCCCATCGAGTGGCCGGCCAGCGTCACACTGCCCAGCCCCAGGTGGTCGGCCGTCGCGATCACGTCGGCGACGTGCGCGGCCATCCCGTACGGGCCGGGCAGATCACCGCTGCGGGCCCGGCCCCGCAGGTCGAGGGCGACCAGTTGGACCCGCCCGGCCAGCGCGTCGGCCACGGCCGCGAACGACAGCGCGTTGGCGGTGATGCCGTGCGCGGCCAGCACGACCGGACCGTCGCCGGGCCAGCGCACGGCGCGCAGCGTCCCACCCCGTACGGGAACCTCCAGCTCCTGCATCAGTGCGCCGTCCAGCCGCCGTCGAGCGCGATCGAGGCGCCGGTGATCAGGTCGGCCGCGGGCGTGCACAGGTAGGCCACCAGCTCGGCCACCTCCTCCGGGGTGATCAGGCGTTTGATGGCCGTCCGGTCCAGCATGATCTTCTCGATGACCTCGGACTCGTCGATGCCGTGTGCCGCGGCCTGGTCGGCGATCTGCTTGTCGACCAGCGGGGTGCGCACGAAGGCCGGGTTGACGCAGTTGGACGTGACCCCGCGGCCCGCGCCCTCCAACGCGATCGTCTTGGACAACCCCTCCAGGCCGTGCTTGGCCGTCACGTAGGCCGACTTGTAGGGCGACGCGATCAGCCCGTGCACCGACGAGATGTTCACGACCCGGCCCCAGCCGCGCTCATACATGTGCGGCAGCACCCGCCGGGCCAGCCGGAACGGCGCCTCCACCATGACCTTCTGGATGTGCGCGAAACGGTCGGGCGGGAACTCCGGCAGCGGCGCCACGAACTGCAGCCCGGCGTTGTTGACCAGCACATCGACGTGCGCGGGCAAGGCGTCGACGGCCTCCGGGTCGGCCAGGTCGGCCCGGTACGCCGCGGCCTCGTCGACGTCCACGACCAGCACCTCGGCCCCCGCCGCGGCCAGCCGTGCGGCCACGGCCCGGCCGATCCCACTGGCCCCGCCGGTCACCATGGCCGTCCGTCCGGCCAGGTCCAGCGCGACCACTCGTGTCGTCGTCATGATCCGAACCTATGACGCCGGGCCCGTCCCCGGCCAGTGTGTGCCACGATCAGCCGATGGAGACCCGTGATCTTCGCATCCAGGCCCGTGGAATCACCCAGAATGTGCTGGTCGGCGGGCCCGGTGACGGCACACCGGTGCTGCTCGTGCACGGCAACTGCTCGTCCGCCGGCTTCTGGGCGCCGTTGATTCGGCGGCTGCCCGGCGGTGTCCGGGTCGTGGCGCCCGACCTGCGCGGATACGGGCGCAGCGAGACCGCACCGGTCGACGCCACCCGAGGGCTGGGCGACTTCGCCGACGACGTGACGGCCCTGCTCGACGACCGGGCGCTGTTCCCGCGGGGCGGGCCGGTGGTGGTGGCCGCGCACTCGATGGGGTGCGGAGTGGTGATGCAGATGCTGATCTCCCGGCCCGACCGGTTCTCGGCCGTGCTGCTGGAGGCGCCCCTGAGCCCGTACGGGTTCGGCGGCACCCGCGATCTGACCGGTACGCCCACGACGGCCGACTTCGCCGGCACCGGGGGTGGCACCGCCAACCCGGACTTCGTGGCGCGGATCCAGGCCGGGGATCGCAGTGCGGAGTCGCCCACCAGTCCGTTGTCGGTGCTGCGGTCGGCCTACGTCGCCGACCCGGCGTCGCTCGGGGAGGATGAGGCTTTGCTGCTCGGCACCGTGCTGAGCACGGCCATCGGGGACGACAACTACCCGGGGGACGCGGTCGCGGTCGAGAGCTGGCCGGGGATGGGACCCGGGGACCGCGGGGTTCTCAACACGATGGCGCCCAACCACTTCAATGTGGCCGATGCCCTGGCCGGGGCCGAGCCCAAGCCGCCGATCGTCTGGGTGCGGGGCGATCGGGACGCCATCGTCTCCGACACCTCGCTGTTCGATCTGGCCTATCTGGGGTCGCTGGGGGCGGTGCCGGGGTGGCCGGGGGCGGAAGAATGCCCGCCGCAGCCCATGGTGGGGCAGACCCGGGCGGTCTTCGAGCGGTACGGGAACTTCCGTGAGGTCGTTTACGAAGGGTGCGGGCATTCGCCGCATGTGGAGCGCCCGGACGAGGTTGCTGCCGAATTGCTCACGCTGATCAACGGGGCGTGACTTGCGCTCGGTGGCCTCGGGTGCCAGAGACTCGCTGTGCCGTGCCGGCGAGGCCACCGGGACGGCAGCTCTCCGACTTTCGTCATAGGGCTTGACGTCGGGACTCTCCCGAAGCGCCGACGATTCGCCCAGCGGCTCCCGGCAGGCTGGTGCGATGCGAGAGCACCACGACGTTCGGTCACACTGTCAGGTGATGAGCACGATGATCGGCCGGTGGCGCGAGCGGGCCGGCCTGACCGGCGGGTGGCGTCTGGTCTACGAGGCCGGTGTCGTCGCGCTCGTGACCACGGCCGCGGTGGTGCCTTCGGTGGCCGCGGACTGGTACCGGCTCGCGCCCTGGCTGGTCGGGGTGACCGCGCCGGTGCTGCTCGTGCTGCGCCTGACCCATCCCCTCACCGCCTATGTGGGCGCGGCCGTCGTGGGACTGGGCACGGGCGGGCCGAGCAGCCTGCTGCTGGTGTTCCTGAGCGCCGCGCTGGCCTACCGGGCCGCCCGGTGGTGGCAGGTCGCGGCCGGGCTGGGCGCGGCCTGGGTCTGTTTCCTGGCCTCGATCTTCTGGGAGGAGCCGCCCGACCTCGAGTGGGCTGTCCTCGGCACGCTGCTGTTCGCGGTGCTGGCGGTGCTGCCGGCCGGGGTGGCGCGGCTCGTGCGGCGGCGGCGCTCCCTGCTGGCCGCCATGCACGGCCGCAACGTGCAGCTGCACAGCCAGCAGAACGAGATCGCCCGGCAGGCCCAGATCCGGGAACGGGCCCGCATCGCCCGCGACATGCACGACTCGCTGGGGCACAAGCTCACCCTGATCTCGCTCTACTCGGGCATGCTGCGCACCGCCGAGGGCGAGCAGAAGGCCGAGACCGCGGACCTCGTACGGCAGACCTCGTCGGCGGCGATGACCGAGCTGCGGCAGATCCTGGGGCTGCTCGGGCAGGACGACCCGCAATCGTCCGTGCGTCCCCTGACCGGCCTGGACGAGCTGGCCGGGCAGGCCCGGTCGTCGGGCGCGCAGGTGGAGCTGGTCCGGGAGGGCGAACCCGTGCCGCTGGCGTCGATGACCGAACACGCGGCGTACCGGGTCGTTCAGGAGGGCCTGACCAACGCGCTGCGCCACGCCCAGGGCGGCGCGATCACCCTGTTGCTGCGCTACGAGCCGGACGCCCTGATCGCCGCGGTGACCAACACGCCCGGACTGCGGGTGGTGCGGGCCACCAGCCGGCAGGGGTTGCTCGGGCTGGCCGAGCGGGTCCGGATCGCCGGCGGCCTGCTCTACTACGGGCCCACACCGGACGGCGGCTACCGGGTGGCGGCCACGCTGCCGCATCTGAGCGACGACGCCGCCACACCCCCGCCGGTGCCGGACGACCGGCCGGACTTCGCCGAGGTGCTCGACCGGCACCGCCGCCGGTCGAGGTTCGTGCTGGTCGCGACCGCGTTGTCGGTCGTCGCGTTCCTGGTGCTGTGCGGGGCCGGGGTGTGGCTGTTCGCGGCCTTCGCGGTGGTCGACCGCGAGAAGTACGACGCCGTGCGGGTCGGCGCGCCCGAGGCCGAGGTGCGGGACATGCTGCCGGATCCGGAGGCCGCGACGGAGACGACGGGCGGCTGCCTCGACTATCCGGCGTCGCTGACCGAGCAGCTGCGCGAGGAGTCCGGCGAGTTGAGTTACCGGTTCTGCTTCCGCGACGGCAAGCTGGCCGACAAACAAATCATCCGTGGGGAGCCGTCATGACCGAACCGTTGCGGGTGTTGCTGGCCGACGACGACTCGCTGATCCGCACGGCGATCGACGCGATCTTGCGGCCGGCCACCGGCATCGAGCTGATCGCGCAGGCGGCCGACGGGCGGGCCGCGATCGACCTGACCGTGCGGCACCGGCCCGACGTGGCGCTGCTCGACATCCAGATGCCGGTGCTGGACGGCCTGGCCGCGCTGCGCGAGATCCGCAAGCTGGCCCCGGCCGTACGGGTGGTGGTGCTGACCACGTTCGGCCAGGACGACTACGTGGCCCAGGCACTGGCCGGCGGGGCGGCGGGTTTCCTGCTCAAGGAGTCCGCGGCCGAGGAACTGGAGTACGCGATCCGGGCCGCCGCCGCGGGCAACGCCTACCTGTCGCCGAAGATCACCCGTCAGGTGCTGGAGCGGCTCCCGGCCCCGGCCGTGCGCCCGACCGAGGAGCTGACCAGGGTGGGCACGCTCAGCGAACGGGAGCGGGAGGTGCTGATCCGGCTGGCCCAGGGCTTGAGCAACGCCGAGATCGGCAAGCAGCTGTTCGTCTCCGAGGGCACGGTCAAGACGCACGTCTACCACGTGTTCGCCAAGCTCGAGGTCGACAACCGGGTGCAGGCGGCCATGCTGGCCCAGCGCACCGGGCTGCTCGACGGCTGACCGTCCACGACAACGGCGCGCGATCAACGAAAGTAAGAGGCCGTTCCGGCCGGTCGGCAGACGCCTGGACCCCCTGGTCACGGCCACACTTGAAGGCATGACCGTCACTTTCGAGTCGTGGGAACTGCCGGCCCGCATGGCGCTCGGCGACCAGGGGGTCCGCTACCACGAGGCGACCCCGATCATCGACCACGTCAAGGACCACTGCCTGCGTACGGGGCAAAGCCCGTACGAGGCGTTCGGTGAGCCCCGCGAGTTCGCCGCCCGGGCGGCCGCCCAGGTGCCGGCCGAGCTGCGCGACCCGGTCGACCGGGAGGGCATGACCCCGCGCGACTACCTCGAGGGTCAGCTGCTCGTGGTGACAGGCCTGGTGATCCCGGCGGTGCTGCTGATCGCCGCGATCGACCGCACGTGGACGTTCCCGGCCACCGCGGCCGGCCTGACCGGCAGTGTGCTGCTGATGGTCACGTTCTTCTGGGCGGGCGCGGTGCCCCGGGCCGTCCGGGCGTCGGGCCGGCCGCACCTGGTCCCGTACGCCTGGGTCGCCGCGGCGCTGCTCGTTCTCATCACGGCAACCGCTTTCACCACCTTGCCCCGCGGGCACCTGTTCGACCTGCCGGTCCTGGCCGTGGCCGGGGTCGCCGCGGTGGTCGTGGCCCTGCAGCTGCGCGGCCCCTCCCCCACGCGGCCCCGCGAACCGCAGCCGGAGGGTGACTGGTTCGGCCGCCTCAACGGGCTGCTGATCGGCCGTTACGACCTGACCCCGGAACGGGCCGCCGAACTGACCCGTGAGGCCCGGGCCCGGGGCGGCGACCTGGGCCCGGTCGAGGAGTACGCCCGCACGGTGCAGCAGGGCGAGCCGGTGCGCCGGGACCCGTTCTGGCGGACCCGTCCGGCCCGGGTCATCGGCATCCTGGCTGGGATCGGCCTCGCGGTGCGGGCCTTCGGCGACTGGCAGGCCGACGGGGTGTGGTGGGCCGCCTACCTGATCGCGCTGCCGGGCGCCCTGGGCGGCCTCTGGTTCCTGATCCAGGCCCTGCGCGGCAAGGGTTGAGGCAGCCCGGGCGTGCGCAGGGCGCAGACGACACCGCCTAGAAGGGGATCTCGCCGTTCTCGTCGCTGAAGGTGCCGGTCGGGCCGTCGGGACCGAGGGTGGCCAGGCGGACGACCGTACGGGCGCTCTCCTGCGGGGGCCGGCCGATGCCGAAGGCGACGGTCATGTCGGTGGCGGTGGGGCCGGGTTCGAGGGCGTTGAACTTGATGCCCGGCTCGGATTTGGCGTAGTGGACGGTGAGCATGGTGGCGGCCGCCTTGGACGCGGAGTAGAGCGGCAGCGGCAGGCTGTACTCGGGCCGCTCGGGGTTGGTCACCGCCCAGAACGAGCCCATGCTGCTCGACACCGTGACGACTGTGGGGTTGTCCGACCGGCGCAGCAGGGGCAGCGCGGCCTCGGTGACCCGCACGACGCCCACCGCGTTGGTGTCGAACGCGCGCAGCGCCGCCGGTCCACCGGTCTCGCCCGCGGCCAGGATGCCCGCGTTGTGCACGAGCACGTCGAGCCGGCCCTCGGCCGCGCCGATCGTGGCCAGCGCGCCGGTCACGGAGGCGTCGTCGGTCACGTCGAGCTGCACGAAACGGGCGCCCAGTTCGGCCGCGGCCTTCTCGCCGCGTTCGGGGTCACGGGCGCCGACGTACACGGTGTGGCCCAGTTCGAGCAGCTGCTTGGCGGTCTCGTAACCGATGCCCTTGTTGGCCCCGGTGATCAAAGTGACGGTCATGCGGCAAACGCTAGGCACGCCCGGACGTCCCCGGCAGAGCCCTGCGCAGCCTGGGGTGTGACAGGACCCCCTCTGTGCGGGGCGGCCCGGCCTAGGCTGGTTCCGTGAGCGACTCGACCAACGCCCTCGGCGCCTACCTGCGGGCCCGGCGCGAGCTGGTGACACCCGAGCAGGCGGGCATTCCCGACGTCGGTGTGCGACGGGTGCCGGGGTTGCGGCGCGAGGAGGTCGCCATGCTGGCCGGCATCAGCGCCGACTACTACCTGCGGCTGGAGCGCGGCCGCGACCGCCGCCCGTCGGTGCAGGTGCTGGAGTCGATCGCCCGGGTGCTGCGCCTCGACGACGACCACTGGGCCCACCTGCTGTCACTGGTGGCCGAGGGTCCCCGGCGGCGCCGCCGGCGGCCGCGCAAGGAGGTGCCGCCGGCCGGCATCCTGAAACTGCTCGACTCGCTCGACCAACCGGCGTTCATCGAGGACCGCTATTTCGACATCGTGGCCTCCAACCCGCCGGCCCGGGCGCTGTCCCCGCGTTTCGCGCCGGGCGGCAACCAGCTGCGTGACCTGTTCCTCGACCCGTCCGTGCAGGCGCTGCACCCGGAGTGGAGGAACGTGACGGAGTGCTTCGTGGCCAACCTGCGCCAGGCGGTCGGCACCGACACCGACGACCCCCGCTTCATCGAGCTCACCGGCGAGCTCTCGCTGGCCAGCCCCCGGTTCCGGCAGCTGTGGGGCCGGCACGACGTGCGCGGGCAGATCGGCACCCCGATCAAGATCAACCACCCGCAGGTGGGCGAGATGACCCTCAACCGCGAACGGCTGGCCGTGGGCGGCACCGAGGGCCTGCAGCTCATCGTCTTCCACCCCGACGTCCGGTCGAGCGATGCCGACAAGCTGGCCCTGCTGGCCTCCCTCGGGCAGGACACCACGGAACGGAATCCTCTGGTAAATATCGTTGATGATTAATGCCTTGGCGGCCGCCACCGTGCCGCTCCTGTTCGCCGGCGGGCTGTCCGCGCCCGCCGTCCCCGCGATCACCGGTGCGCTGCTGCCGGTGCCGGCCGGGGCCGTCTCGGTCACCGCCGTCGACGTGTCGCCGCTCGGGGTGGTGGCCGGCACCGCCGACGACCGCCCGCAGCGGTGGGGCCGGCTGCCGGGCGCCGGCTGGTTGCGGCAGCCGCTCGCCCTGCCCGCGGGGGCCACGACCGGCACGGTGGCCGGGGTGAGCGACCTGGGCGAGGCGGGCGGCTCGGCCACCGTCGACGGCGTCCCGCGGGCGGTGCGCTGGTCGGTGACCGGCCTGTCGGCCGGCCTGGTCCCCGGCACCCGGGTCGACGCGGTCGGCCCGCGCGGCCCGCTCGGCGTGTTCACCGCGGGCAGCGAGCCCTTCGGCGAATCCGATCTGGTGGCGCGGGACGGCAGCCGCACCCCGCTGCGGGGTACCCCCGAGCTCGACGCGGGCTACCGCCGTACGGTGGCCTCGATCGGGGGTCCGCAGACCGCGGTGGTGTGGGTGACCGACGGCATCGGCAAAGGCACCACGGCCCGCCCGGTGCTCTTGCGGGACGGCGCCACGCTACGGCTGCCCGTGTTCAGCTCGTTCCTGCTCTCCACCGCCTGCGTCACCCGGGTGCTGCCGGACGGCACCGTCGTCTACAGCGGCTACTCCAACGACAACGGGGCCATCTCCTTCGTGCTGGCCAAGCACGTCGGCGGGGTCCCCGGCACCGACGTCGTGATCAACCGGGCCACCCCGTCGGGCGGCCAGTTCGCCGCCCTGACCTGCGACTCGACGCAGTCGTCGCGGAACGCACTGGCCTCCGACGGCGGCTTCACCGGCCAGGCCGCCGGGCAGGCGGCCTACTGGACCCCGGCCGGCGAGGGCAAGAGCATCCCGTACGCCGAGGGTGAGCGCGCCTCGACCGGCGTCGCCGCGGCGTCCGGCGGACGGGTTATCGTGCGGGCCGAACGCGAGGACGGCTCCCTGAGCTACTCGTTGTGGCACAACGGCGTGCGCACCGCGCTGACCGCCCCGGCAGGCTGGACGATCGGCCACGTGGTCGAGCTGACCGACGCCGGTCTGCTGGTGGCCAACGTCCGCAACACCGCCGGCGTGACCCGCCCCGCGGCCTGGCGGGTGGGCTGACCCCGGTCAGGGCCGGCGCGGCCACGCCGTCGGCGCGCGCCACTTACGGGCCGTCGCGACCAGGCGGAACGCGAAGATGAGGACGACGGTCGTGGCGGTGACCCCCGGCGCCCGGTAACCGAGCGACCAGCAAGCCGCCACGATCAGCGCCCGCCGCGGCGGGCCCGGCGTACAGCTCGGCCTCCGGGCTCACCCGGGCCGGGACCTCGCGGGCCAGGACGTCGCGCGGGACGCCACCACCCACCCCGGTGAGCACGCCGAGGGCCGCGGCCGGCAGCGGGCCCATACCGCAGCCGATCGCCTTCCGGGTGCCCACCACGCTGAACAGGCCCAGCCGAGCGTCACACCTCAGATATTTCGGGCTTCCCACGTGAAGGTGGCCGAGGCGGCCGAGCTCTGCGACGTGTCCGGGATCGAGCTGTCGACGGTGACGGTGAACCGGTACGTCCGCGCGGCCGTCCCCGACCAGGAGGCCAGCGCCGACACGATTCCGGTGGCGTAGCCCGAAGGGAACACGGTGAGCAGGTCGGACGCGGCGTTCGGGTGGGTCGTGGAGTCCCACAGCGTCGTGACGGTGCCGCCGAAACCCGAGCAGCCGAACGCGCCCGCCGTCCCTTCCTCGATCTTGACGTGCAGGTAGTCGCGCAGGCCGGTGCCGCCTGGGCCGGGAGTGTCGCCGGTGGCCGAGGCGTACAGCCGTACGGTCGACGGCAGGGAACCCGCATACGTGACCCGGATGCAGTTGACCACCGTCTGCCCGGGCTTGAGGACGCCCGCGTTGACCTGGTTGGCGCCCGCGCCCGAGGTGACGAACATGGCGCTGCCCGCGTCGTCGTCAGTCAGCACGACGTTGCCGGCCGCCCAGTTGTTGCCGCTGTTGTCGGTGACACCGCTGAACACGGAGTAGCTCGAGCCCGTCACGATCCCGACCGCGGTGACCAGTCCGGCCACGACGGCCACCACCGTCATCCGCTGCCCGTACCACCAGGCGGCGGCCGGGCGGCGACGACGACCGCGGCGCGGAGTCGTTGCAGGTTGTGGCGGCACGTGCGGCGCTCCCGTCCGGAAAGCATGCCTCTTCTCCCCGCTTCGACGGGTTCCGCCCGGATCTGAGCGGCTCAGCCGACGACATCCGTGCTGAAACGTCGGACGGCGACCTGCTGGCCGGTCAGTGGCCCAGGGGGCAGAAGCACGAGCACAGCCGGCACCACGGCCACCCGTGTCGTACCTCTGCCCACCGGGATCTGCCTACCTGCGGACGGTGAGCACCGCGGTTTTCGGCTGCCCGACGTGGGCGACCTTGGCGGTGAAGGTGACGGGGGTGTCGGCGGAGACCCGGCCCGTACGGATGGTCATGTGGTAGCGGGTGGCGCCCGGCGGCACCTGCGACGAGCTGACGTTGCCGGCCACGAAGGCGTTGCTGCTGGAGAGGTTGACGATCAGTCCGTTGCGGGGTGCGGGCGAGCTGAAGGTCAGCGTGGCGGTCGCGTTCTTGCCCCCGTTGACCGGGTTGGGCGAGACGGTCAGCCCGGTCACGACGGGCGCCGGGGCTGTCGCGGTGAGGCGCACCCCGTAGCGGCCCGCGTCGCCCTGCACCGTCCTCGTGGTGATGACGTTGTCCTCCGGATAGATCTCCTGGTCCATGGTCGCCGCCACGACGCGGTAACGGCCGGCGTGCAGCGGGCCGGTGACGACCAGATCGCCGTCGATGCTGAAGGTCTGCTCGACCGACGCCCCGGTGCCGTCGGGCCCGGAGATGCCGACCGTGAGGCCACCCGCGCCGGCCCCGTTGTTCGCGAGCTGGGCACCGGCGCCGACGACCTCGGCCGTGTACGCCTGCCCCTCGACCGCGGTGAACTCGAACAGATCGATGTCGTGTGCGTACGGCTTGCCCGGCAGCGGCGTTCGCTCCTGGCAGATCGCCCGGTGCACCGTCTCGCCGGCGGCGATGGGTGCGGCGTTCTGCCCGCTGTCGTCGATCTCGTAGGCGTCCGGCGCGCAGGTCACCGCGGCCTGCGCGGCACCGGCCGGCACGAGCACGGCCGCCAGCAGAACACCGGCGGCGGCAAGGATTCGGGGCATCTCGTCTCCCTTGTGGAAGCTTGGTGGAAGCCCCGAACCCTGCCCGACGCCTTGATAGGGATGAGATAATTGAACCTTAAAGCGACGCTAAGAGTCAGACCCGTACGGCCGGGAAGTCGAGCACCGTCTCGCCGACCGAGTTGAAGTAGTTGGTGAACGTGTTGAGCGCGACGGCGGCCACGATCTCGCCGATCTCACCGTCGCCGTAACCCGCGGCACGCACCGCGTCGAGGTCGGCGTCGCTGACGAAACCCTTGGTCGCGATCACCTGCTTGGCGAAGGTCAGCGCGGCCTCCACCTTGGGGTCGGACGCCTGCCCCTTGCGCCCGGCGACCAGGTCGTCCTCGGAGAGTCCGGCCTTGGCCCCGAGCACGGTGTGCGCGGCCAGGCAGTAGCCGCACTCGTTCTCGACCGCCGCGACCAGGGCGATCTGTTCCTGCACCCGGCCCGGCAGCGAACCCTTGCTCAGCGCGCCGGAGAACTGCAGGTAGGCATCGAGCACGGCCGGCGAGTTGGCCATCGCCCGCATCATGTTCGGGGTGACGCCCAGGGCGCGCTCGACCCGGCCGAGCAGCGTGCGAGCCTGACCCTCGGCGGCGGCAGGGTCGACGGTGGCGATACGAGGCATGGCACTTCCTCTTTCCGTGCTTCTTGTTTGGCACTGCCAACTATATTCGCCGTGCGTCGCTCAGGTCCATATGGCGTGGGTTACAGGTCCTTGGCCTCGTGATCGGGACAGGTCACGCGCAGCTCCGCGTCACCGAACGGCGCGTCCACGAAGTTGCAGTGATGCGGCCGGGCAGGATCCTCCGGATGCGCCCGCGGAGCGAAGAACCGGCACGTCAGACACATCTGCGAGATCGGGATGGCCTTACGGTCCTGCAGTTGCAGCATCAACGTCGCCGTGCCCCGCAGCATCGCCGCGAAATCCTCCCGCGACAAAGCCGCCACGGCGCCGCTGAGAACCTCGGACTCGCCCCGCAACCGCTCGGCCTCCGCACGACCGGCCTCCGTCAGGCCCAGCAGCAACGCCCGCGCGTCCCCCGGATCACGGCTCGCCTCCAGCAACTCCTTCTTGCGCAACACCTTCACCGCGTCGGACACAGTCGGCGGCGTCGACGCCAAAGCCGCCACGATCTCCCCCTGCCGGATCGGCTGCGCCTTGCCCTGCAACAAAGTGACGATGTCAGCCTGCAACGGCGACAGATTGTGCGGGCCGGCGTTGCGCCAAGCCTCCATCCGCACAGCCTGCCCGAGCCGGGCCAGCCCGATCAGCAACTGACTCGACGCCGGCGGCCCCGGAACCTCCGCCATGCAAGCCGTCCTCTCCTAGTTGGCACTGCCGCAATTATGTGCCGATGCCACGCCGCCGCCACCAGCAGACCGGCACCCACCGCGAGCAGAAGCCGTACGCCGGTCGTGTGCAGCAACGCCGCGCCCGGAAGAAACGGCACCGGAACTGCCAGCAGCAGCGCGACAACCGTAGCCACAGCCCAGAACTGCACCGGCCGCGACGGCGTGACTGCACCGATGCCGTGCCACCGCACCAGCAGCCGGCGACGACCGACATGCACCAGGAGAGCCAGCAACCCGGCCGCGCCCAGCACGTGCATCACCGGCTCAACGACCGGCATTTGCAACTCGGCGAAGTCCAGCAGCAGATGACTCACCGCCCCGGCCACCGCCGACCAGCAGGCAACCCACCACGGGTGACGGCTGCGCCCGAGCACGCCGTAGTCGCGCAAAGCCAGCGGACCGGCCCGCGGCAGATGACTCGCCACCACCGGCGCCGCCCAGCGGATCAGCCAGGACAGGACCAGCGTCACCGGCACGCACCAGAACACGAAGCCGCGCAGGCCGTGCGACACCTTCCAGACCGGCAAGCCCGAGCCGTCCAAGGCGTACGCAAGATCGGGTGCTATCGACCCCACGACGAGCGCAACCCCGTCGAACCACCGCGGGCGCCACAGTTTGAGCCCTACGACCAGCGGATGAGTCGGAACAGTGAGCGCCATGCGGGGCACGCTATTGATCGGTTATGAAGATCCCGTGCGGGAAGCGGAGGGATCTTGCGCTGATGCGTTCAGGCGAGCCCTCTGGCCGCTGACTCACAAGCTTTAGAGCGTCCTAGGAACCTAGATTGTTGATAGTGGAGCTTTAGGCCTTTGCCGGACTTTCGCCCCACCTCTTGGCCATCCTAGGAACCTAGTTTGGTAGGGATCGGCCAGCTTGCCTGCTCCTGCAACCGCCTGACACGTGGGTCAGCTCAGACGGATTGGACCCGCACCGAGCGGCAGGACGACGGCTGTGCGCGGTTCGACGGGCGACCGAACGGCCGCAGAGCGACTCGCCGCCGTCGGCCGAGCGGCAGCACGGCGGCAACACGGCCGGACAGTGACCGAGCACCTGAGCGACGAGCCAAGCCCTGGCGCGGCCACCGGTACGTGGTCCGGCAGCAACCCCGGTCCCGGCGGCGTCACGTTCAACGGCACCACCTGCGCCGGCGGCACGGCGCCGGCACCGTGCACGATGCTCGTGCCGGGGCCGTTGACGGACACGATTGCGGTGCCGGCGCGGGTCGTGGTGGCGATCGACAAGTTTTCCGGACCGAGCACTCCCCCGGCCACCGCGCCGGTCAAGGTCTGGATGGCCGGCCATTTCGAGGCGGCCGGCGCGCAACGGATCGCCGGGCTGGTCGCCCCCGCCCTGCGCGAGCAGCCATCGGCCTGGCCGCGTACCTGAAGCCCTAAAGTGCCTGCTCCACGCTGCACCACCAGCTCGTCCGCCCGCCGACAGTGCTCATCGCCATCGGCGCGCCGTCGCGCGGGCAGTGGCCGCCGGTCTTGCGGTACGGGATCACCTTCAGCGTGTGCACGCCGCCGCCCGCGATCGCGGCCCGCACGGCCGAGCGGGTGGCCCGCAGCAGCCGCTGCACGTCGTCGTCGGTGAGTTTGTCGACGCGGCGGCCCGGGTTGAGGCGGGCGGCCCACAGGATCTGATCGGCCAGCAGGTTGCCGACCCCGGCCAGGGCCTCCTGGTCGAGCAGCCGCGCCTTGACCGGGGCCGTGCCGAAGGCCAGCGCCGCCCGGAACTGGGCCGGGGTGATCGTGGCCGCGTCCGGCCCGAGCGCCTCCACCGGCGGGTCCAGCCGCACCCGGCCGAGGCGCCGCGGATCGACCAGGATCAGCCGCCCGCCGTCGGCGAAGCTCAGCGCGAACCGCGACCACCGGTAGTCACCGGCCTGCCGCCGGCCCTCCCAGTAGTCGCCGCCGTCGACCTCGCCGCCGTCCGCATCGGCGATCACGATCTTGCCGGACATGCCGAGGTGGATGCCCAGTTCGGGCCCGTTGTCACCGGTGTCGCACCACATGCTCTTGCCGCGCCGGTGCGCCGCCACGAGCGTCCGCCCGAGCAGTGCGTCCCGGATCTGCCCGGGCCGGTGCGGCCGGCACACCCATGTGTCGGCGTCGTCCACGTCGACGATCTCGCGCCCCAACCCGGACCGCTCGATCACCGCCCGCGCCGACTCGACCTCCGGCAGTTCCGGCATGCTTCCTCCCGTACGACGATGCGACCCCGCTCCACCGGTGCCCCGATCAAGCGTCCCCAATCACGCGAGGTCGCCGTCCCGTGAGGTCACCCCCGATCGTGGCCGGAGCCGAACGCCCGAAGCCGAACGGCCGAGCCGAACGGCCGAGCCGAGCGGCCGAAGCCGAGCGCCCCCAGCCGAACGGCCGGAGCCGAAAGGCCGGAGCCGGGCGGTCAGGAGGCCATTCGTTCGCGCAGCGAGCGCGGCCGCAGGTCGGTCCAGGTCCGTTCCACGTATTCCAGGCACGCGGCGCGGGTGTCCTCGCCGAACGCGACAGACCAGCCGGCGGGCACGTCGACGAACGAGGGCCACAGGGAGTGCTGGTCCTCGTCGTTGACGAGCACCAGGTAGCGGCCGTCGGCGTCCTCGAAGGGGTTGGTCATCAGTTCGTCCTCTCGGATGCGGATACAGATGCGGATACGGCTGCGGAGGCGGGGGCGGGTGCGGGAGCGGATAAGGGTGCGGGGGTGGATACGGATTCGGAGGCGGTGAGCAGGTCGGTCAGGGTCCGGTTCGGGTCGGCCAGTGCGGCGGCCAGCAGGCGCCGGAAACGGGCGGCCAGCTCCGTCATCCGGTCGGGGTCGAAATGGTCGGCCGCGTATTCCAGGTCGCAGTGGATCGGGCGGTCACCGGCCGGCTCGTAGAAGCTGAGCGTCAGCTCGGCCCGCACGGCCCCGGTGGGCAGCGTGTCCATGGGCAGCCCGCCGACCTGCGCCAGCCGGGCCTCCTCGTGATGCACGATCAGCACCTGCGGGGTGCGGCCGAGCGCGTCGAACGGCAGGTCCTGACGATCGAAGGCACCAAGATCTGTTTCCCGTACGCGGGACAGCAGCTCGGCGAACGTCGGATCCCCATCCGTCCGGGTGCGCAGCACCACCGTGTTGAGGAAACAGCCCACGAGGTCGGCCAGTCCGGGCTCGGAACGGCCGGCCACCAGCGCCCCGACCGGCAGGTCGGTGCCTGCCCCGCTGCCGGTCAGCAGCGCGGCCAGGGCGGCCTGGAAGATCATGAACATGCTGGTGCCCGTACGCCGGGCCAGCTCGTCGACCGCCCGGTGGACGGCCGGGTCGAGCACGATCGGCACCAGGCCGCCGCGCCCCGTCGGTTGCTCCGGCCCGGGCCGGGCGCCGGGCAGGTCGAGCCGGGGCAGCCCGTCGAGTTGCGCCGTCCACCAGGCCCGCTGCCGGGCGTACCGTGAGCCGGGGTCGGCCGGGTCGCCCAGCAATTCGTACTGCCAGCGCGTGTAGTCCGCGTAGTCGACCGGCAGCGGTTCCCACGCCGTGCCCTCGTACGCGCAGGCCAGGTCGCGGATCAGCGGCACCGCCGACCATTCGTCGACGCCCAAGTGGTGCACGGTGAGCAGGACGGTCCGGGAGCCGAGCAGGCGGGCCCGCAGCGGCGCCCGGCCCGTCATGTCGACGGGTTCGCGGCTCAGCCGGGTCAGCTGCTCCTCCAGCGACTCGCCGGTGCGGTCGACGCGTTCCAGCACGGGCCGTTCGACGTCGACCCGCCACAGCTCCCCGGCCGCCCAGCGGTAGCCGGTGCGCAGGGGCGCGTGCCGGTCGACGACGGCGTCGAGCGCGGCCGCGAAGGCGTTCCCGTCGACGCCCCGGAAGACGAAGGCCAGGTCCCAGCCCCCGTGCGCGGTCGCCGCCAGGTGGCGTTGCGCGGGCGCGGCCCGGCCGTCGGCCTCCTCCCCGGCGGGCCGGGCGGTCAGGGCGGGCCGGGCCGGCGACGCGGGCCGGTCGACCAGCCGGGCCAGGCCGGCCACGGTCGGCGTGTCGAACACATCACGCACGCGCAGGTCGGCCCCGAACTCGGCCCGGACCGCGCCGATCAGCCGCATGCACGACATCGAGTGCCCGCCGAGCGCGAAGAAGTTGTCGTCCACACCCACCCGCGGCAGCCCGAGGATGTCGGCGAAGCGCGCCGCCAGCCGGGCCTGCACGTCGGTGATCGGCGCGGCGTCACCGGCCAGGGCCGCCCAGTCGGGCGCGGGCAGCCGGCGCCGGTCCACCTTGCCGTTCGGGGTGCGCGGCAGGTCGCCGTCGACCGCCACGACCAGCGCGGGCACCAGGTAGCTGGGCAGCCGGGCGGCGAGGTCGTCGCGCACGGCGACCGGGTCGACGTCGGCGTTCGCGGCCACGACGTAACCGACCAGCCGGGTCGTGTCGCCGGTGCCGTCGGCCACGACGACCGCCTGCGCCACGTCCGGGTGGGCGGTCAGGGCCGTCTCCACCTCGGCCGGCTCGATCCGGTGGCCCCGGATCTTGACCTGGTCGTCGACGCGGCCCAGGAAGTCGATCAGCCCGTCGGCCCGCCAGCGGGCCCGGTCGCCGGTGCGGTACATGCGGGCGCCGGGCGGCCCGTACGGGTCGGCCACGAACCGCTGCGCGGTCAGCTCCGGGCGGCCCAGGTAGCCGCGGGCCAGTCCGCGGCCGGCGATGTAGAGCTCACCGATCGCGCCCGGCGGCACCGGCTGCAGCCGCCGGTCCAGCACATAGGCCACCGTGTTGGGGTCGGGCCGGCCGATCGGCACCACGCCTTCCCAGGCCGGCGTGGCCCGCCACAGCGTCGAGTTGACGGTGGCCTCGGTCAGCCCGTACGCGACGAACAGGCGCAGCGTGGCGGCCCAGCGTGTGATCACCTCGGGCGGGACCTGCTCGGTGCCGACCAGCACGGTCAGGCCGGCCGGCAGTTCCGCGCCCGGCGGCAGCGCGGCCACCAGTGAGGGCGGCAGGATCGCGTGGCTCACCCCGTACCGGGAAAGCAGGTGGGTCAGGGCCGGGCCGGGTGTGCGCGCCTCGTCCGGCGCGATCACGAGCCGGGCGCCGGTGGCCAGCGCCATCGACACCTCGAAGGCGAACACGTCGAAGCCGATCGAGGCGAACTGCAGGATGCCGCTCGCGGCGGTCACGCCCATCGGGTCGACGGCCGTGGCGACCAGGCTGCCGATGCCCTCGTGGGTGACGGTGACGCCCTTGGGCCGGCCGGTCGAGCCGGAGGTGTAGATGACGTACGCGGCGTGGTCGATACCCTGCGGCGGCTGGGGCAGCTCGCCGGCGCCGGGCTCGTCGGCGCCGACCAGCACCCGATCAACACCGTCCACCGCAGGCAGGGTGCAGGCGACCGCCTCGGTGGTGAGCACGTGCCGGGTACCCGAGTCGGTCAGCATGAAGGCCAGCCGGTCGGCCGGATGCTGCAGGTCGAGCGGCAGGAACGCGGCGCCCAGTTCGAGCACGCCGAGCACCGCCACGATCGTCTCCAGCGAGCGCGGGGTGGCCACGGCGACGACGCTTTCGGGTCGCACCCCGCGCGCGGCGAGCACCCCGGCCAGGCGGTGGGCGCGGGCGGCGAGCTCGGCGTAGGTGAGCGTGCGGTCGCCGTCGACCACGGCGAGCGCGTCCGGCTGCTCGACGGCCCGCGCGGTGAACGCCTCGTGCAGGCTCAGTTCCTCGACCGTACGGGAGGAGTTGTTGAACCGGCGCAGCACGCGCTCGCGCTCGTCGCCGACCAGGATGCCGAGCCGGCTGACGGGCGCGTCCGGGGCGGCCACCGCCGCGGCGGCCACCGCGACCAGGCGCCGCGCCAGCAGTTCCACCGTCGTACGGTCGAACAGCTCCGTGCGGTAGACGAGCCGGGCGGTCGTGGCGTCCATCTCCACCACCAGGTCGAAGCGGGCGGTGCCGGTGTGAAGCGGCTCGTCCGCCACGGCGATCCCGGCCACCGTGAACGCGTCCGCCGTCTGGTTGCGATGCACGACCATGACTTGGAACAGCGGGTGCCGGGAGAGCGCGCGCGGCGGGTTGACCGCCTCCACGACCGCCTCGAACGGCACGTCCTGGTGCGCGAAGGCGGCCAGGTCGGTGTCGCGGACCCGGGCCAGCAGCGCGGCGAAGCTGGGGTCGCCGCTCAGGTCGGTGCGCAGCACGAGCGTGTTGACGAAGAAACCGACCAGGTCGTGCAGGTCCTCCTCGGTGCGGCCGGCGATCGGGGCACCGAGCGGGATGTCGTCGCCCGCCCCGAGCCGGTGCAGCAGGGCCGCGGTCAGGGCGTGGACCACCATGAACGGGCTGGCCCCGGCGGCCGCCGCCAGCTCGCGCAGGCCGCGCAGCACGCCGGCGGGCAGGTCGACGGTCACCTCGTCCCCGGCCGCGCCGGGCTCGGCCGGGCGGGGGCGGTCCAGCGGCAGCGGGATCTCCTCGGGCGCGCCGTCCAGGGTGGTGCGCCAGAAGCCGAGCTGCTCGGTCTCGACCTGGGCCAGCAGTTCCCGCTGCCACTGGGCGTAGTCGGCGTACTGCACCGGCAGCGTCGTCTGTTCGCGGCCCTCGTACGCCGCGGCCAGGTCGGCCAGGAACGGGCCGTCGGACCATTCGTCGGTCGCGATGTGGTGCAGCAGCAGGATCAGCACGTGGTCGTCGGGTCCGCGCCGGATGACCGTGGCCCGCAGCGGCAGATCGGCGGCCAGGTCGAACGGGCGGGCGGCGATCTCGGCCACGTCGCCGTCCCCGACCACTTCGAGCGGCGGGCGAGCCTCCGCCACGGGCAGGATCCGCTGGTACGGCTCGCCGTCGTGGGAGGCGATGACCGTACGGAGGACCTCGTGCTTGGCCACCACGGCGTGCAGCGCGTCGTGCAGCCGCTCGATGTCGAGCGGGCCGCGCAGGCGCAGCGTCAGCGGGAAGTTGTAGGCCGCGGACGGGCCGTGCATCTGGTCGAGGACCCACAGGCGGCGCTGGGCGAACGAGAGCGGTGGCCGCTCCCGTTGCGGGGCCGGCCTGAGAACGGGCCGGGCTGTCACGCTCGTGGTGACGCGTGCGGCCAGCTCGGCCACTGTCGGCGCCTCGAACAGGTCACGGATCGACAGGTCGGCCCCGAGCGCCGTACGGGCCCGGCTGACCAGGCGGATCGCGAGCAGGGAGTGACCGCCCAGCTCGAAGAAGCTGTCGTCGGCGCCCACTTCGGGCACTTCGAGCAGGTCGGCGTAGATCTGGCAGAGCGCGGTCTCGGCCGGCGTCGACGGGGGCCGGGTGCCCGCCGTGGTCGGCACGGTGGCCGCCGGCAGGGCCCGGACGTCGAGCTTGCCGTTGACCGTCAGCGGCAGACGGTCCACCGCGACCATCGCCGCCGGCACCATGTAGCCGGGCAGACGTTCCTTCACGTACGAGCGGACCTGCCCCAGCCCGGCCTCGTCGCCGGGCCACTCCGGACCCCGTACGAGGTAGCCGGCCAGCCGCTTGCCCGCATCGACCACCACGGCCGCCTGCTGCACCAGCGGATGCCCGGCCAGCGCCGACTCGACCTCGCCCAGCTCGACCCGGTAGCCGCGGATCTTGACCTGGTCGTCGGTGCGGCCCAGGAAGTCGAGGTTGCCGTCGGGGCGGCGGCGCACGAGGTCGCCGGTGCGGTACATCCGCTCCCCCGGCCCGCCGTACGGGTCGGCCACGAAGCGCTCGGCGGTCAGCCCGGTCTGCCGGTGGTAGCCGCGGGCCAGCCCGATCCCGGCGATGTAGAGCTCGCCGGGCGCACCCGGGGCGGCCGGGCGCAGGAACTCGTCGAGAATGTAGGCACGGGTGTTCCAGATGGCCCGCCCGACGGTCGGGGTGGCGCTGTCCCCGGTGCCACCGCCGAGCGTGTTGATCGTGTATTCGGTCGGCCCGTACAGGTTGTAGCCGGTCACCCCGTCGGTGTCGCGCAGCCGGCTCCACACCGAGTCGGGCACGGCCTCCCCGCCCAGCAGCACGAGCGGCGGCCGGTTGTCCAGAAGCCCCTGCTCGATCAGGTGGTGGGCGTAGGTCGGGGTCACGTTGACGACGTCGATGCCGTGCTCGTCGCAGTAGGCGACCAGGCCCGCGGCGTCGCGGCGCAGCTGCTCGTCGCAGACGTGCACCTCGTGCCCCTCGACCAGCCAGAGCAGTTCCTCCCACGACATGTCGAAGGCGAACGACACGGTGTGTGCGATCCGCAGCCGCCGCCCGGCCGCCGCCACGACCGGCGAGAAGATGGCCTCGCGGTGATTGAGCTGCATGTTCGTCAGGCCCCGGTACGGCGTGACGACACCCTTGGGCCGCCCGGTCGAGCCGGAGGTGTAGATGATGTACGCCGGGTGTTCGAGCCGCCCCGGGACGCCGCGGTGGCCGGGCAGCGGGTCGCCGGGGAAGTCGATCGGCGCGTCCAGGTCCACCACGGGCACGTCGGCCGGCGGCAGCAGCCCGCGCACCGAGGTGCAGGTGAGCACGCACATGGGTTCGGTGTCGGCCAGCATCAACGCGAGCCGCTCGGCCGGCAGGTCCATTTCCAGAGGCAGATAAGCGCTTCCCGTACGCAACACCGCGAACAGGGCGGCCACCATGTCCAGCGTGCGTGGCAACGCGAGCGCGACCACCTGCTCCGGGCCGGCCCCGCGGGCCAGCAGCAACCGGGCGATCCGGTTGACCCGCGCGTCGAGTTCCGCGTACGTGAGCCGCTGCTCACCCGCCACCAGAGCGATCGCGTCCGGGGTGCGGGCGGCCTGGTCGGCCAGCAAGTCGGCCACGGTGTCGTCGCCGACCGGGTTGCGGGTGCGGTCCCAGTCGTCCCGCAGGATCGCCACGTCGTCCACGGTGAGCAGGTCGAGGGCGCCGACGGCCCGCTCCGGCGTGGTCGTGATGCGATCGAGCACGGCGGCCAGCCGGTCCAGCAGCGCCCGCGCGGCCGGACCGTCGACGACCTCGGGCCGGTGGTCGAGCGCGATCCGGAACCGGCGGCCCGGCGTGACGACCAGGGTCAGCGGATAGTGGGTGGCGTCCACGCTGTCGACGACGGTGAAGTCGTGCCGGCGTTCCCGGTCGGCCGACTCGTTCTCGTCGACGAAGTTCTGCATCACGTACAGGGTGTCGAAGAGCTGAGCGTGCCCGGCCGCGCGCTGGATGTCGGCCAGGCCCACGTGGTCGTAGTTCATCAGCTCCAGGCGTTGGTCCTGCAGGCGCCGCAGCAGGTCCAGCACGGACTCGCGCGGGTCGGGCGTCACCCGTACGGCAACGGTGTTGAGGAACAGGCCGACGATGCTGTCGACCAGCGGGACGTCACCGTGCCGCCCGGCCACGGTCATGCCGAAGACCACGTCGCCGCGCCCGGTGAACCCGCCCAGCACCAGCCCCCAGGCCGCGCTGAACACGGTGTTGAGGGTCAGGCCGTGCGTACGGGCGGCGTCGCGCAGCCGCTGCGAGGAAGCCTCGTCCAGCTCGACCGTGTGCCGCTCGGGCAGCGCCGGAGCGAGGCTGCGGCCGGCCGGCCCGATCATCGTCGGCTCGGTCAGCCCGGCCAGGGCCGCCCGCCAGTGCTCGATCGCGGCCGCCTTGTCCTGCCCGGCCAGCCAGGCCAGGTGGTCACGGTAGGAGCCGGCCGGGGGCAGGCCGGTGGCGTCGCCGTCCCGCTCGTACAGGGTGAACAGCTGCTCGACGAACAGCTCCTCGGACCAGCCGTCCCACAGGATCAGGTGGTGGCTGACGATCAGCCGGTCCCGCCCGTCCGGCCGCCGGACGACGGTGAGCCGGCACAGCGGCGGCCTGTCGAGGTCGAACGGCCGGGCCCGGTCCCGCGCCATCGCCTCGGCCACGGCCGCGTCCGAATCGGCCACCACCTCGTCGATCGGCAGGTCCAACCCGTGCGGGACGAACTGCACCGGCCGGCTCAGCCCTTCGCTGGCGAACCCGGCGCGCATGCCGTCGTTGCGGGCCAGCAGCGCCCGCCCGGCCCGCCGCAGACGGCCGAGGTCGACCCGGAAACCGAGGTCGAACGCGTCCTGCCCCGTGTAGACGTCGAGCGCCCCGGCCTCGTAACTCGCGTGGAAGTAGAGGCCCTCCTGCAGCGGCGAGAGCGGCCAGACGTCCCCGTCGGTGATCTCCCGTACGCGAACCCGGTCGTCCTCGGACAGCCGGAGCAGCGCAGGCCCCAACCCTTGCAGGGCCGCGGACCACGCGTCGGCGACAGCGGTGACGTCCTGCTCGCTCAGCGGCCCGTCGGCCCACGTCCAGGTGGTGACCAGCTCGGGGCCGTGCGCCGTCTCCTCGCAGACGACGTCGACCTGCAGCAGGTGCGCCAGGTCGAGGCCGCCGTTCACCTCGGTGGGCAAGTCGACCGGGGTCCACGGCTCGCCCGTGCCCGCCGGGAACCGCCCGTAGTAGTTGAAAAGGACCTGCGGCGCGGGGAAACGGGCCAGGATGGGCGCGGTCTGCGCGTTGAGGTGCCGCACCATGCCGTAGCCGAGCCCACCGTCGGGCGCGGCCCGCAACTGCTCCCCGATCCGGCCGGCATCAGCACCGTCGAGCCGCACCGGTTGGACGGCGGTGAGCCACCCGACCGTACGGGCCAGGTCCAGCCCCGGCTCGATCTGCTCCCGGCCGTGCCGCTCCACCTCGACCAGCAGCTCGCCGCCGTCCGCGCCCCGCACTGCCTGGTACAGCGCGGCCAGCAACGTCTCGGTGATCTCGGCCGTCAGCAAGGCCCGCGTCTCGGCCGGGCCCAGCCGGGTGGTGCGGCGGCGGGCCACAGTCCCGGCCACGGCGGCGCCCGGCCGCAGCTCGGCGCCCGGGGCCAGCACCTGCATCCAGTGCTCCAGCTCGGCCAGCCGCTGCGGGGCCTGCGCCTGGGCCTGCACGGCCTGGGCGTAGCGGCGCAGCGACGTACCCACGGCCGGAAGCGCCGTGCCGGCGGCGGCCAGGGCCAGGTCGTCGAGCAGGATCCGCCAGGAGACGCCGTCCACGACCAGGTGGTGGGCCATGAGCAACAGCCGGCCGGGCCGGTCACCGGCGTCGAACCAGACGGCCTGCACCATCCGCCCCGCGTCCGGATCGAGCCGATCGGTGGCGGCGGACGCCTCGGTGGTGATCACCTCGGCCAGGTCGTCCTCCTGGAGCGCCGACACGTCAACGCGCCGGATCAACTCCCCGGCGTCGACCGCCCGGGTGACCTCCTGCGTCCACAGCACCGAGGCGATCCGGCGCAACCGCAGCCGCAGGCCGTCATGCCGGTCCAGCACCGCCTGCAGAACCCGGGTCACGTCGGCGTGCGCCGGCACGTGGAGCAGGACCGGCAGGGTGAACCGGTCGATCGAGTTCCCGGTGTCCCGCAGCCAGTGCACGATCGGCAGCAGCGGCACGTCCCCGACCCCGTCGGACTCCACCATCGGCTCGGACTTGCCCGGCACCTCCACTGCAACAGCCGGAAGGCCGGCCACCAACGCCCGAGGCGTCCGAAGGGCAAGCACATCCCGCGGCGCGATCCCCATGCCGAGCCGCCGAGCCCGGCTCGACACCGCGATGGACAGAATGCTGTCCCCGCCCAGAGCGAAGAAGTCACCCTCGGGACCCACCTCGGCCACGTTCAGCACCGCAGCGAAGATGTCGGCCAGCGCCCGCTCGCGCTCATCCCGCGGCCGCCCCGAGGATCCCGCAGGCACACTACCTGCCCCGCTCACACCCCCCGCCAACCCGGCGACGGAATCGATCACCTCGGCTGTGCCGACCACTTCCCGAGCGCCGACCACTGCATCAACGTCGACGGCCTCGCCAGTATTGACCGCCCCATCAATGTTGACCGCCCCACTCGTATTGACGCCACGGCCCGTATTGAGCGCGCCCTCAATGTTGACGGCATTACCCGCGTTGACGGCGCCATCAATGTTGACCGCATCGCTCGTGCTGACGCCACCGCCCACATTGACCGCACAGTCAATGTTGACGGCACTACCCGCATTGACGGCGCCATCAATGTTGACCGCATCGCTCGTGCTCACGCCACCGTCCGTGCTGACGTCACCGCCCATATTGACCGCACTATCAATGTTGACGGCACTACCTGCATTGACGGCGCCATCAATGTCGACGGCATTGCCAGTATTGCCTTGATTGCTCGTGTTGACTTGATTGCTCGTGTTGACTTGATTGCTCGTGTTGACTGCGTTGACGGAAGCCGGAGCCGATGCGGGAGCGATGATCGCTTCTCGATCGACCTTGCCGTTCGCGTTCAGGGGCATCGTGTCCATCACCAGCACAGCTGAAGGCACGAGCGCCGCAGGCAGGGCCGTGGCCGCCGCCGCGAGCAGGGCCGGTCCGTTCGGGGCAAGGCCGTCCAAACCGGTGCGGTTCACAGCGGCGCTGTCCACAACACGGCCATCCACAGCTCGGCCGCCCACAACAGCGCCGTCCACAACACGGCTCTCCACCGGCCGGCTGTCCACCGCCCGGCTGTGCGCCACAGCGCCTTCCGCGAGTTGGCTGTGCGCGACAGCAGCATCCACAACGGGGCTGGGTGCGGTGGGGCGTCGGGCCGGTACTACGCAGGCCACCAAGTTGATGCCGCCTGTCGGGGTGGGGCGGGCGACCACCGCGGCCTGGGCCACGCCGGGCTGGGAGAGCAGCCAGGACTCGATCTCGGACGGGTCGATCCGGGTGCCGCGGATCTTGAGTTCGTCGTCGGCTCGGCCTACGTAGGTCAGGGTGCCGCCGGGGGTGCGGCGGACCACGTCGCCGGTGCGGTACATGCGGGTGCCGGGTGGGCCGGACGGGTCGGCCACGAAGCGGTGGGACGTCTCGGCGGGGCGGCCCTGGTAGCCGCGGGCCAGCTGGGCGCCGGCCACGTACAGCTCGCCCTCGACGGCCGGCTGCAGGTGGTCGTCGAGCACGTACAGGCGGGTGTTGGCCACGGGGGCCCCGATGGGGACGGCGGGGCCGTGGGTGCCGTCGTTGGGCCACCACGTGACCTGGACGGCCGTCTCGGTCGGGCCGTAGAAGTTGTCCAGGCGGGTGCCGGTGAGCTCGTGCCACCGGCGGGCCAGGTCGCCGGTCAGGGCTTCGCCGCCGCTGGAGACCCAGCGCAGCGTGGACGTCCAGGTGGTGTCGTCGCGGGCCGCGTCGGAGAGCAGGAAAGCCGCGGCCAGGGACGGCACCATCGTGAGGGCGGTGACGCGGTGGCGGCGGATCAGGGCGGCCAGGTCGGCCGGGTCCTGGGCGGCGTCCGCGGGCGGCAGCACGACGGCGGCGCCGGCGTACAGGGGCCAGAAGATCTCCCAGACCGACGTGTCGAAGCCGATCGGGGCCAGCTGCAGCATCCGGTCGGCGCCGTCGAGCGGGAACTGGCGGCGGGACCATTCCAGCTGGTTGACGACGGCTCGGTGGCTGACCAGCACGCCCTTGGGCCGGCCGGTCGAGCCGGAGGTGTAGAGCAAGTAGGCGGGGTGGTCGGGACGGAGACGCGTGACGACCGGCGCAGCGGTCACCGGGTGGTCGCCGACCAGCACGTACGTGCGGCGGGGCAGCCGGTCCACCAGGTCGCCGGTGGTGACGACCAGGGTGGCGCCGGCGTCGTCGAGCACGGTGGTGAGACGGTCGGCGGGGTGGGCGGGGTCGAGCGGCAGGTAGGCGGCGCCGGATTTCAGCACGCCGAGCAGCGCGACGATCAGCTCGACGCGGCGGGGTGCGGCCACGGCGACGATCCGTTCGGGGCCGGCCCCTTGCGCGATCAGGCGGGCGGCCAGGTCGTTGGAGCGGTCGTCCAGCTCGCGGTAGGTCAGGCTGCGTTCGCCGGCCAGCACGGCCACCGCGGACGGGGTGCGGGCGGCCTGCGCGGCGATCGCGGCGGGCAGCGTGGTGTCGGGGACGTCGAGGACCGGGCCTTCCAGCGCGGGCAGGGCCGTGTGGTGGGGGGCGATCCGGCCGACCGGTTCGGCGGGTGTGTGGACGACCGCGGTGAGCAGCTGGGCCAGTCCGGCGCGGAGCTGCTTCAGGGTGGCGGGGCTGATCCGGGCCGGGTCGTATTCGACGGTCAGGCCCAGCCGCGGGCCGGGGGTCACGAGCAGGCTGACCGGGTAGTGGGTGGCTTCGCGGAAGGTGACGCCGGTGACCCGCAGGCCTTCCGAGGCCAGTCCGGTGTGGTCGGGGTAGTTCTCCAGCACGACGAGCGAGTCGAACAGTTCCCCCACGCCGGCCAGGCGCTGGATCGCGGCCAGGCCGAGGTGCTGGTGGTCGAGCAGGGCGGCCTGCTCGCCGGAGAGCCGGACCAGCACGTCGATCAGGGGCTCGGCGGCGTGCCAGCGCACCCGTACGGGGACGGTGTTGATGAACAGGCCGATCATCGATTCGATGCCGGGCACGTCGGCTTGGCGGCCGGAGACCGTGCTGCCGAAGGCGACGTCGTGGCGGCCGGTCAGGTGGCCCAGCAGCAGGCCCCAGGCGCCGTGCAGCACCGCGCCGAGGGTGAGCCCGTGGGCCCGGGTCCGCCGCGTCAGCCCGGTGGCGACGTCGTCCGGCAGCTCCACGACGACCTGCCGTACGGGGCCGGGGGCCGCGGAGGGCGAGGCGAGCAGTGTGGGCTCGGTGAAGCCGGTCAGGGCGGCCCGCCAGGCGTCGGCGGCGGCCTGCTGGTCGCGGCCGGCCAGCCACTCCAGGTAGCGGCGGTACGGGGTGACCGCGGCCGGTCGCGGTGGCCGGCCGTGCGGGGCGTAGCCGTCGAGCAGGTCGCGCAGGAACACGGCGACCGACCAGCCGTCGGTGACGATGTGGTGGTGGGTCAGCACGAGCGTGTGCCGGTCGGGGGCGTGCCGCACGAGCAGGCAGCGCAGCAGCGGCGGCGTCGCCAGGTCGAAGCCGGCGTCGCGTTCCTCGGCCAGCAGCGCGTCCGTGACCGAGTCAGCCGGCACGACCCGCCACGGGGCGACCACACCGTCCACGACGACCTGCACGATCCGGCCGTCGGCCAGGTCGCGGAACCCGGCCCGCAGCGGCGCGTGCCGGTCCAGCACGCCCTGCACGGAGCGGCGCAGCGCGTCGGCGTCCAGCGGACCGTCCAGGGTGACGAGTTGCTGCACCTCGTAGCGGTCGGTGCTGTCACCGGCGTGGAAGTAGAAGCCCATTTGCAGCGGCGTCAACGGCAGCACGTCGTCGGCGGCCAGGGAGTCCACGTCCTCCTGGGTGAGTGGCACCAGCGGGAAGTCGGACGGGGTGTGGCCCCCGGCGCCGGGCGCGGAGGCGTGCGCGACCAGGGCGGTCAGGGCGGTGAACCAGCCCTGGGCCAGCTCGGTCACGGCCGCCTCGTCGATCAGGGCCGCCGGGTAGGCCCAGGTCACGCCGAGGCGCGGCCCGTCCGGGTAGTCCTCGGTGAAGGCGTTGACCTCCAGCGTGTACGGGGCGACGGGCATGTCGGCGTCGTAGCCGCCGGCCAGCACGCCGGCGCCGGGCACGGGGGTCCACGGCGCGTCCGGGCCGGTGGCGACGGCGAACCGGCCCAGGTAGTTGAAGCTGATCTGCGGCACCGGCAGCTCGGCCAGCACGGCCGCGGTGCCGGGGTTGAGGTAGCGCAGCAGCCCGTAGCCGAGGCCGTGGTCGGGCACGGCGTTGAGCTGTTCCTTGACCCGCTTCAGCGCGGTGCCGACGTCGTCCGGGCCGGGATCCAGCCGTACGGGAAAAATGCTCGTGAACCAGCCGAGCGTGCGCGACAGGCGTGCCGCCGGGTCGATCTGCTCCTCGCGGCCGTGGCCTTCCAGGGCGATCAGCGGGGGCGGCGTGTCGATGCCGCGGGCCCGCCGCCAGTCGGTGACGGCCAGCGCGAGCGCGGTCAGCAGCACGTCGTTGACCCCGGCGTGGAAGGCCGCGGGCACGGTGGTGAGCAGCGCGCTCGTGTGGTCGGCGGAGAGACGCAAAGTCAGCCGCCGTACGGTCTCCAGGTCGGCGACCGGGTCGAGCGCACGGCTTCCGAAGGCCGGGTCGGGGCCGCTCAGCTGCGCGGTCCAGTGCGTGAGTTCGGCGATCCGGCCGGGCCGGTGCGCGTCCGCGGTGACGATCTCGGCCCAGCGCTTCAGGGGCGTGCCGATCGGGGCCGGGGCGGTGCCCGCCCCCGCCTCGGCCAGGTCGGGCAGCAGGATCCGCCACGAGACGCCGTCGACGACGATGTGGTGCACGACCAGCACCAGATAGCCGGGGTCGAGGTGGACGGCCTGCGCCATCACCCCGGCCGACGGGTCGAGCCGCCGCCCGGCCTGCTGCGCCGCGTCGTCGGCCAGGGTGCGGATCTGGCTCTCGGTCAGCCCGGCGGCGTCGATCCGCTGCAGCCACTGTGCGGTGTCGACCGAGCCGGGCGGCGCGATCACGAGCCGGCTGGGGGTGCCGCGGACGAGCCGGGAGCGCAGCACGTCGTGCCGGTCGGCGATCGCCTGCAGCGTGCGGGGAAGGTCGGCGCCGGCCGGGACGCGTACGAGAAGCCACTGGTTGAAGGCTTGGAAGTCGCCGCCGCACTCGTCGAGCCAGGTCATGATCGGCAGCAGCGGCATCTCACCCACGCCCGCCGACGGGTCGTCGTCCACGTCGTCGCCGGTGGTGGTGAGCACGGGGGCCAGCGCGGCCACCGTGCGGTGCTGGAAGACTTGCCGCGGGGTGACCACCAGCCCGGCCTGGCGGGCCCGGATGACCAGCTGGATCGACACGATGCTGTCGCCGCCGAGCGCGAAGAAGTCGTCGTCCACACCCACTTCGGGCAGGCCCAGCACTTCGGCGTAGAGGGCGCAGAGCACCTCCTCGCGGGCGTCGCGGGCGGCCCCGCCGGTGGTCAGCGCGGCGAAGTCGGGGGCGGGCAGCGCGGCCCGGTCGACCTTGCCCGCGGTGGTCATCGGGATGCGGTCGAGCGGCACGAACGACGACGGCACCATGTAGTCGGGCAGCCAGCTGCGGGCGTGGGCGCGCAGGAGGTTCATGAGCGCGTGGGCGTCGCGGAAGGGGGCCGGCCGGTTCGCGTACGGGGGCGGGTTGCCCGAGGGCCGGTAGGCGGGCTGCGGCGTCAGGCCGGGCGGTGTGAAGACCACGTCGAGGCGGCCGTCGGAAGCGCCCGCGGTGAAGGTGACCTCGGCGTGCCAGCCGTGCCGCTCGGCCAGCCGGTACAGGTCCTCCGGGTCGTGGCCGCCGGGAGCGCTGCCGGTGAGGGCCGCGACGTCCGCGGCGAGCCGGGCGTTGGGCAGGCCGCTGATCCGCACCGGGGTCTCGCCGGTGAAGGACAGCTCGTCCCACGTGATCTCGTCGGCCGGCGCGGCCCGGAAGGTGGGGGCGGTCCGCAGCACCACGTCGTAGCGGTGACGGGTGAGCTCGTTGTGGAAACGTCCGCGCTTGACCCACACGGCCGCGGACGTCACGCCGGGCAGGGTGGCGAACAGGTCAGGGTCGACGAGCAGTTCGCCTTCCCACAGCACCGCGCGCCGCACCGCGTCCGGGTCGGCCTTCTGATGCCGTACGGCCTCGATGCCCGCCCGCAGCGCCGGCAGCGTCAGCAGGTGCCGCACGTCGCCCAGGAACACCGAGCCACCCGGCGCGAGCAGCCCGAACGCTTTGGTCAGCACGTCGATCAGGTAGTCGGCGGAGGGGAAGTACTGCGCCACCGAGTTGATCACGATGGTGTCGAAGTACCCGGGCGGCAGCCCGTCCACGTCGTCGGCGGGCCGGGCCGACAGTTCGACGCCGGGGAAATGCCCGCGCAGCGTGTGGATCGCTTCTTCGGAGAGATCGGTTCCCCAGTACGCCTCGACGTGCGGGGCGATCCGCGACAGGAGCAGGCCGCTGCCGACGCCGATCTCGAGCACCCGCCGCGGCTGCAGCGCGAAAATCGCGTCGACGGTGGCGTCGCGCCATTCGCGCATCTGCTCGACCGGGATCGGCAGCCCGTCGTAGCTGCTGTTCCAGCCGGTGAAGTTCTCGGCCCAGGACTCGGTGCGGCCGGCCGTGTAGAGCAGTTCGTGCAGCTCCTTCCACTGCTCGACCTGTTCCGCCGGGCCGTCCAGCCGGGGCACCACGTAGGCGGCCAGCCGCACGTCGCCCGGTTTGTCCTCGCGGGCCACGACGGCGACCTGGGCCACCGCGGGGTGCCGGCCGATCACGGTCTCGATCTCGCCCGGCTCGATCCGGTAGCCGCGCACCTTGACCTGGTTGTCGGCGCGCCCGACGAATTCGAGCCGCCCGTCCTCGCGCAGCCGCACCAGGTCACCGGTGCGGTAGAGGCGTTCCCCCGGTTTCCCGTACGGGTCGGCGACGAATCGCTCGGCGGTCAGCGCGGGCCGCCCCAGGTAGCCGCGGGCCAGCCCGGACCCGCCCAGGTAGAGCTCGCCGACGGCGCCCGCCGCGACCGGGCGCAGCGCGGCGTCGAGCACGTGGCAGGTGGTGCCGGGGTCGGCCACGCCGATGGGCACGGTGGCGCCGGGCGGCGTGTCCGGGTCGCACCGGCCGAGCGTCGAGTTGACGGTGGCCTCGGTCGGCCCGTACGCGTTGAACATGGGCCGGCCCCGCGCCCACCGGTTGACCAGTTCGGCCGAGACCCGTTCGGTGCCGGCCAGCAGCGTCGCGCCGGCCGGCAGGGTGCAGTCGGCGGGCATGGCGGCCAGCAACGCGGGCGGCAGGATCATCATGGTCACGCCGTGCTCGTGGGCGTAGCCGGCGAGTTCGGGGCCGGGCACCCGCCGCTCGGCCGGCACGACCACCAGGCGGCCGCCGGTGAGCAGGCCGTTGCACAGGTCGAAGAAGGCCACGTCGAAGCTGGGCGAGGCGAACTGCAGGACCCGGCTGTGCGGGCCCAGCCCGAGCCGTTCGGTCGCGGTGGCCAGCAGCTTGGCCACGCCCGAGTGCGACACGACGACACCCTTGGGCCGGCCGGTCGAGCCGGAGGTGTAGATGACGTACGCGGCGTTGTCCGGGGTCAGCGCGGGGGCCGGTGCGGTGGCCGGGTGCGGCTCGGCGGCCAGGTCCTCCAGCCGCACCGCGTCGCCGGGCAGCACGGTGGCCAGGCCGGCGGTGCTGAGCACGCAGATCGGCGCGGCGTCGCGGAGCAGGTAGGCGATCCGCTCGGCCGGGTACTCGGGGTCGATCGGCAGGTAGGCCGCGCCCGCCTTGAGCACGGCCACCTCGGCCACGATCAGGTCGGCCGAGCGGGGCAGGCACAGCCCGACCACCTGTTCCGGTCCGGCGCCGCGGGCGATCAGCGCGTGGGCCAGACGGTTGGCCCGCTCGTCGAGTTCGGCGTAGGTGAGGGCGGTGTCCTCGTGGACGACTGCCACCGCCCCGGGTCGTTGGCGCACCTGGGCCGAGAACAGTTCGGGCCAGGTGGCCAGGGTCACGACAGACTCGGTTCGGGCGATTTCGGGCACAGCGGAGCAACACCTCTCGAAGGTGACGTCGGTGGGGGGTGGGTCAGCTGATCAGCGAGGGCTGCTGCGTGCTCGTCGTGCGCCGCGCGACCGAGGCCAGGATCTCGGCCGAACGCACCGACGTGTTGGACAGCAGCGACGACGAAATGCCGTGCGTGTGCTCGGTCCCGCCCTGCAGATAGACCCCGGCCCGTACGCGGGGACCCAGGTCCACCCGGTAGTCGCGGGCCACGACGACCTGACCGGCCTCGTCGCGCCGGCACTCGGCGGCCAGGTCGCCCAGCAGCGCGGCCGGGTCGGGCTGGCGGTAGCCGGTGGCGAAGACCACGGCGTCGGCCTCCAGCACCTGCCGCTCTCCGGTGATCATCGACTCGACCACGGTGTGCACCTTGTCGCCCAGGCGGACGGCCTCGGTCACCTTGGACACGTTGAGCAGCCGCAGCCGCTCCTCGCCGCGCACCTTCTCCTGATAGACCCGGCGGGACAGGTCCTCGATCAGGTCCTGGTCGACCACCGAGTAGTTGGTGTTGCCGTGGTAGTCGAGCATCATCTGCTTGACCTGCGCGGGCGCCGCGAAGAAGTCGTCCACGGCGGCAGGGTCGAAGATGCGGTTGGCGAAGGCGCTGTCGTCGGCCGGGCTGTAGCCGTACCGGGTGATCACCGCATTGACCTCGGCCTGCGGGAACTCGCGGTGCAGGTAGTCGACGGCCTCGGCCGCGCTCTGCCCGGCGCCGACCACCACGAACCGCTTGGACGAGGGGGCCTCGACCTTGAGCCGCTCGGCGCTGGGCAGCAGGTCGCGGGTGTGCCAGATGCGGTCGTCGGCGGTCACCCCGTCGGGCAGCCGCGGCGTGAGGCCGGTGCCCAGCACCAGGTTGCGGGCCCGGTGCACCAGCGGCTCGGCGGCGCCGGTGACGTCGGCCGAGACCACGTCGAACCACGCCACGTCGCCGTCGTGCAGCACGGGCCGGATCGCCACGACCTCACGGCCGTACGTGACGTCGCCGTCGACCAGCTCGGCCGCCCACTGCAGATAGTCGTGGAACTCCATGCGGGACGGGAAGAAGTTCTTCTGGTTGATGAAGTCGATCAGCCGGTCCCGGCTCTGCAGGTAGCACAGGAAGCTGAAGTCACTCTTCGGATTACGCAGGGTGACGAGGTCTTTGAGGAACGAGACCTGCATCGTCGCGTCCTCGAGCAGCATCCCCCGATGCCAGCCGAATGCCCGTTGGCGCTCCACGAAGGCGGCGGTGACCGGGGGCGTCCCCGGCGTGCGCCGGCGCTCCGCGTTGTGTTCGGCGACCGCGATCGCCAAGGCCAGATTGGACGGACCGAACCCGACGCCGACCAGATCAAGAACGGACCGGTCGCCGTCGAAAGGTTCCTCTGACATACGTGTCCCATCACGTGGGCCGGGCATGCCCGGGGCGCGGATTCGACAGCCTTGTGAGCTGCGGGTACTCACACGAATACCCTGTGTGCCCAAGTTAGGCAAGGCTAACTATAGTACGATCGCCATCGATCGTGAACACCCGGCCGGACGCCGTCCACCAGGGACGGTGACAACGAGGAGGACATCGCCCATGCGGGTCACCATGTTCGGATACCAGACCTGGGGGCACCGCACCCTGCAGGCGCTGCTCGACTCCGAACACGAGGTGACGCTGGTCGTCACCCACCCCAGGAGCGACCACGCGTACGAGAAGATCTGGGACGACTCCGTGGCCGGCCTGGCCGAGCAGCACGGCGTGCCGGTGATCCTGCGTAACCGGCCCGACGACGACGAGCTGCTCGAGGCGCTCCAGGCGGCCGCCCCGGACGTCATCGTGGCCACCAACTGGCGCACGTGGATCCCGCCGAGCATCTACACGCTGCCCCGGCTGGGCACGCTCAACGTGCACGACTCGCTGCTGCCGGCCTACGCGGGCTTCTCACCCCTGATCTGGGCCCTGATCAACGGCGAGAAGGAGGTGGGAGTGACCGCGCACATGATGGACGAGACCCTCGACGCGGGCGACATCGTGCTGCAGCGCGCGGTCCCGGTCGGCCCCCGCGACACCACGACCGACCTGTTCCACCGCACGCTCGAGCTGTTCGGGCCGATCACCGTGGACGGCCTGGCCCTGCTCGCCTCGGGCCGCACCGACTGGGTCAAGCAGGACAGGTCGAAGGCCAGCTTCTTCCACAAGCGGGCCGACGAGGACTGCCGCATCGACTGGGGCTGGCCCGCGGAGGACCTCGACCGCCTCGTGCGGGCCCAGTGCGAGCCCTACCCGAGCGCGTACACCTACCATCGGGGCCGCCGGCTGGAGATCCTCGCGGCCGAGGTGTCGACCGGCGTCTACGGCGGCACGCCCGGGCGCATCTTCTACCGCGAGGGCGACGGCGTCGCGATCGTGGCCGGTGCCGACGCCCGCCACGGCCGCAACCACGCCCTGCTCGTGACCCGCGTCCGCACCGACGACGGCAGCGAGCTGGCCGCCCACGACTACTTCACGTCGATGGGCGGCTACCTCACGAACCAGGTCTAGATGAACTCGCTGCGGTAGTCCGCGGCGAGCTCGGCCGCACGGCGGCGGCGCTGCATCAGCTCGTCCTGAGTGAGCTGCGGCGGCGGGGCGTCCGCGCCGGCGATGACGTCGCCGATGCGCAGGAAGTACTCGTCCTGGCCGGCCGGGGTGCACATGCAGAGCATCCGGGCCGGCGCGCCGGAGACGTTGCGGAAGTTGTGCGGCGCGTTGGCCGGGATGTTGATCGTCGACCCCGCCCGTACGGTGTGCTTCTCGCCGCGGAACATGAACTCGATCTCGCCTTCGAGGATCGTGAACATCTCCTCGAAGTCGTGCCGGTGCGGGGGCGGGCCGCCGCCGTCGGGCACCCGCATGTCGATCAGGCAGTACCGGCCGTTCGTCTGCTCGCCGGTGATCAGCATGGCGTACGTGTTGCCGACCAGCGAGACGTAGGTCGTGCCCGGATCGCCGGGGTCGGCCACGGTCAGCGACCGGGACAGATCATCGTCGGGAATCATGCGGCGGCCCCGACCGTGACGACGACCTTGCCGCCGGGCAGGGTCCCCGCGAGGGCGTCGGCGTGCACGGCGGGCAGCTCGGCCAGGGGCACCCGCCGGGCCACCTCGACCCGCAGCTCACCCTTGTCGACCAGCCCGGCCAGGTGAGCCAGCTGGTCGGCGTCGCTGCGCACGAAGAGATCGATTCCCCGTACGCCGCGGGCCTCATCACTGGGGGCGGGCATCCACACCGTGGTGTTGACCAGGACGCCGCCGTCGCGGATCAGCCCGGCCAGCGCGGCCAGCTGCTCGGGGGCGACCGGGGCCAGGTTGAGCACCACGTCGACCGGCGCCACCCCGCCGGTGCCGTCGTGCCCGACGACCTCGTCGGCCCCGGCCGTCCTGACCCGCTCGGCGCTGCGCGGACCGGCCACCCCGATCACGTACGCCCCGGCCTGCCCGGCCAGCTGTACCGCGTAGTCGCCGACCGCACCGCCGGCGCCGTTGACCAGCACGCGCTGCCCGGCCGTCAGCCCGGCGTGGTCGAACAGGGCCTGCCACGCGGTCAGGCCGACCGTCGGCAGCGCGGCCGCGTCGGGCAGCGGGATGCTCGTGGGCGCGGCGGCCAGGATCTCCGCCGGGGCCAGCACGTACTCGGCGGACGCGCCGGTGCCGGTCATGGGCAGGAAGCCGATCACCCGGTCGCCCGCCGCGACGCCCTCGACGCCCTCGCCCAGCGCGTCGACCGTGCCGGAGACGTCGATGCCGGGGGTGTGCGGCAGCGCCACCGGGATCGGACCTTGCATGAAGCCGCCGCGGATGTTGCCGTCGACCCCGTTGAACGACGTGCCGGCGACCCGGATCCGCACCTGCCCGGCGCCCGGCTCGGGCCGCCCGACGTCCTCGTAGCGCAGGACGGACGGGTCGCCGTACTCGTGGAAACGCACTGCCTTCATCGGATCCTCTTCCTCGACGTCAGATGCTTTGAACTCGAAGCACTTCCCGAGCATACGACGCTACGAATTCGTAGCAACCGTTTGTGAGCGACGCCTCAACCACTGCGCCGGCCCGGCCCGTTCAGCCTGACCCGAACCGGCGGCCGGATGAAGGCCATACCTATCCAGGGACTGACAGTCCGAGGATGCAGGAACGACGGACCGGATCGACGGACGTTGTATCGTCTCGCGCGTGACTGATCCACTCCTTCCGGGCGATCCGGCCGAACTGGGCGGCTACCGGCTGCTCGGGCGGCTCGGCCAGGGCGGCATGGGCGCGGTCTACCTCGGCCAGGACCCCGGTGGCCGGCGGGTCGCGGTCAAGGTGATCCGGCCCGAGCTGGCGCCCGACACCGAGTTCCGGGCCCGGTTCCGCAGCGAGGTCAACCGGGCCCGTCAGGTGCCGCCGTTCTGCACGGCCGAGGTGCTCGACGCCGACCCCGACCACCCCACGCCCTACCTGGTGGTCGAATACGTGGACGGGCCCAGCCTGGCCGAGGTGATCGCCCGCAACGGCGCGCTGACCGGAGGCAGTCTGCACAGCGTGGCCGTCGGGGTGGCCACGGCGCTGGCCGCGATCCACGGCGCGTCGGTCATCCACCGCGACCTCAAGCCGAGCAACGTGCTGCTGGCGCCGGGCCTGCCCAAGGTCATCGACTTCGGCATCGCCCGCGCGTTCGAGGCGACCAGCCGGCACACCCGGACCGATCAGATGGTCGGCACGGTGGCCTACATGGCCCCCGAGAGCATCGACGACGAGCACTTCGGCGCGGTCGGCCCGGCGGCCGACGTGTTCGCCTGGGGGGTGGTCATCGCGTACGCGGCCACCGGGCGCACCCCGTTCCGGGCCGACTCCCCCACCGCCACCGCGGCCCGGATCCTGACCCAGCCGCCCGACCTGACCGGGGTGCCCGAGCCGTTGCGCGGTGTGGTCGCCCGCACGCTGGCCAAGCCACCAGCCGACCGGCCCACCGCCCAGGAGCTGCTGCGACTGCTGCTCGACCTGGACGCCGGCGACAAGACCGAGCTGATCCGGCCGGAGTTGCTGCAGGCGGCCGCGGCCGCCCAGCGCCGCCGCGGCGGCCGTCCGCGCCGGGTACGCCGGGCCGTGCTGGCCGGCGCGGCCGTGCTGGCGCTGGGAGCGGCGGGGCTGTTCGTCACCCACTCGCGGAGCGGGCAGTCCGAGGCCGCCACCGTGGCCGCGCCCACCTGGCAGCGGGCCGAGGACGGCCTGGCCCTGACCGACCGCCTCGACCGGCCCGGCCAGTGGCGCGAAACGCTCTACGACGCCGAGGGCCGCTGCGTCTTCGCCAACGGGCGGCTCGAAGCGGCCACCGGCATGGCCGCCGTCTACCGGTGCCAGGGGCCGCCCGACACGTTCACGAAGGACCAGGCGATCCGGGTCGGTGCGGCGATCCTCACCCCGAAGGCGTGCGCGGGCGTCTGGTTCCGTACGAACGGGAAGAACGCCGCCCTGCTGTCGCTCTGCGAGACCGAGGTGCGGCTGGGCGTGGACACCGCCGACGGCGTCACCCGCGAGGTCAAGGCGGCCGTGCCCGCGGTGGAGCCGGCCCGCGTACGGCAGGTCGAGGTGCTCGTGCGGGGCACGACGGCGACCGTGGCCGTGGACGGCGTGGTGCGGCTGACCCAGCAACTCGGCAAGTCGACGCCGTCGGCCGGCCGGGTCACGTTCGGCGTGCTCGACGACGCGATCGGCGGTGCCGCGCGGGCCGCGTTCACCGGGGCCGAGGTGGTGGCGGTCGGGGCCCCGGCGCCGGGCGCGAGCGGGCCCCGGCCGACGTTCACCGACCTCACCCGGGGCGACGCCACGTCGGTGGTCACCCTGCACTCGTACGACGCCGGGCGCGCGTCGGCAGTGGTCGAGCCCCTGCTCTTCATGACCGGCGAGGCCTACTGCCGGACGTTCAAGATTCCCCGTACGGACGGCCGGTGCACCTACCACGCATACGTCACCGAGGACAGCCACACCAAGGTCGCCGTCCCGATCGCGCCCGGCGTGAAGTACTTCACATGGGAGGCACCCAACGGCGACGTCTGCATCAAGGAGGCCGCGAAGGGCGGGGTCTGCCCGATGACTGCGCCCGAGTTCGCCCGGTGGTTCAGCGACAACAAGGACAGCGGCGAGACCATGGTCGCGGTGACCGTCGAAGGCGGCGCGGTCACCCGGATGGCCCTCGTCTACACGCCGTGAACGCCGCGGGCGGCTAAATTGCTGGGATGGACGGATATATCCAGGCGACGCTGACCAAGGCGGAAAAGGGCGGGGCGCACCCGGCCGAGCTGGCGGCGCTGCGCCGGCGCCTCGAGCAACTCGACGAGCCCCGCGCCGGCCTGCTCCCCGGCTCCGAGCTCGAGCCGCTGCGCGACGTGACCGATCTGGAGCAGCTGCCCGAGCCGCCGGCCGAGCAGGCCCGCGAGATCCTCGACCGGCTGGTGGTGGTCAAGCTCAACGGCGGGCTCGGCACCAGCATGGGCCTGACCGGGCCCAAGTCGCTGCTCGAGGTCAAGCCGGGCACGAGCTTCCTCGACGTCGTGGCCCAGCAGGTGCTGGCCGTCCGCCGGCAGTACGGCGTCCGGCTGCCGCTGTTGCTGATGAACTCGGTCATCACCCGCGGGCCGTCGCTGGCCGTCCTCGACCGCTACGACGAGCTGCGCGAGCAGGACACGCCGCGCGACTTCCTGCAGGGCCGCGAGCCCAAGCTGCGCGCCGACGACCGGCAGCCGGTGGAGTGGCCGGCCGAGCCGGAGCTGGAGTGGTGCCCGCCCGGGCACGGTGACCTCTACACCGCTCTGGCCGCCACGGGCACCCTCGATCGGCTGCTCGACGCCGGGCTGCGCTGGTGTTTCGTGTCGAACTCGGACAACCTCGGAGCCACTGTCGACGTCCGCATCGCGGCCTGGATCGCCGCCCACGAGATCCCGTTCGCGATGGAGGCCGTCCGCGGCACCGCCGCCGACCGTAAGGGCGGGCACCTGGCCCGGCACGACGGCCGGGTCGTGGTGCGGGAGACCGCGCAGGTGCCCGAGGGCGACGACTCGTTCGGCGATGTCGAGCGCTGGCGCTACTACAACACCAACAACCTGTGGATCGACCTGCGCGCGCTGCACGACCTGCAGGCCGCGGACCCGGCGGCGCCCGCGCTCCCGCTGATCGTCAACCGCAAGACCGTCGACCCCAAAGACCCTTCCAGTACGCCGGTGATCCAGCTCGAGACGGCGATGGGCGCGGCGATCGGGTCGATCCCCGGTGCGCAGCCGGTGCTCGTGCCGCGCACCCGGTTCGCGCCCGTCAAGACCACCGACGACCTGCTGGTGGTGCGTTCGGACGCCTACGAGCTGACCGACGACGGCCGGATGGTCCCCACGTACGACGGCCCGGGCCCGGTCGTGACGCTCGACCCGGAGCACTACAAGCTCATGCCCGGCTTCGAGAAGCGGTTCCCGGCCGGCCCGCCGTCGCTGCGCGGGGCCACCCGCCTGGTCGTCGAGGGCGACGTCACGTTCGGTGCGAACGTGGTCGTGACGGGTGAGGCCGCGGTGACCGGCCCGCGGCACATCGACGACGGCGCCACCCTCTAGATTCATCCCATCATCCCATGATTTGCTGGCGGGGTGACCACGACCGTCTCCGCCCCACCCCGGCTGCACCGCGGCATCCTGCTCGCCGTCGCCCTGACCGCCCTCAACCTGCGCACCGCCGTCACCGGGTTCAGCGTGCTGACCGGCGAAGCCGGGGCCGACCTGCGGTTCGGGCCGGTGGTGACGGGCGCCATCGGCACGATCGTGACCGCCTGTTTCGCCGTGGCCGCGTTCGCCGCCCCTCCCCTGGCCCGCCGCCTCGGGCTGGAACGGGCGGCGGCGATCGCGGTCACCGCCACCACCGCCGGCATCCTGCTGCGGGCCGTCGCCTGGTCGCCCAGCTTCCTGATCGTGGCCACCGTGATCGCCTTCGCCGGGGTGGGCGCGTCCAACGTCATCCTCATCCCGATCGTGAAGCAGCACTTCGGCGAGCGGCTGCACACGATCAGCACCATGTACATGGTGTTGCTGCAGGTCGGGCAGCTGGCGGCGCCACTGCTGGCGCTGCCGCTGGCGCACGCCTACGGCTGGCGCGTGGCCGCGGGCGGCTGGGCGGCCGTGACCGCGGTCGCGGCGGTCCTCTGGTTCGTCACGGTCCCGTTCTCCCGCGGCAGCGCGGCGCCGGCTCCGGCTCCGGCGGCCCCGCTGTCCTGGCGGACCCCGCTCGTGCTGGGCCTGATCGGGCTGATGGCGATGACCACCCTGCACGTCTACACGCTGGTCACCTGGTTCCCGGCCATGCTGGAGGACGCCGGGCTGAGCTCGACGGCGAGCGCGCTGCTGCTGTCCTGGTTCGCCGGGCTGGGCCTGATCGCCGCCTTCGTCGTGCCCCCGCTGACCAAGCGCCTGCGCAGCCCGTACCCGATCGTCGTGGTCTGCGCGGCCCTGATGGCCATGGGCTATGCGGGCATGCTGACCGCCCCGGCCGCCGGCGCGTTCGTCTGGGCCACGGCCTTCGGCCTCGGGGTGAGCACGTTCCCGCTCTGCCTGACCCTGATCGGCGCCCGCGCGGCCGACCCGCAGAGCGCCTCCCGGCTGTCCGGCCTGGTGCAGGGCGTCGGCTACGGCATCGGCTGCGCGGGCCCGCTCGCCCTGGGCGCGATCCACCAGGCCACCGGCGGCTGGAACGCCACGTACGGGCTGCTCGCGGCCACGCTGCTGATCACCCTCGGCGCCGGCTGGGCCGCGTGCCGGCCGGTTAGGCTGCAGCGTGCCCATTGATCGCGCCGGCCTCGGCACCCAGGTCACGGAGCTGTTCCGGGCCCAGATCACCGAGGGCGCCTGGCCCGTCGGCAGCAAGATCCCGACCGAGCCCGAGCTGGTCGAGTGGAGCGGCGCCGGCCGCAACACGGTCCGCGAGGCCGTCGGCTCGCTCGTGCAAGCCGGCATCCTGCGGCGCGAGCAGGGCCGCGGCACCTTCGTGGTGTCCACGTCCGAGCTGCGTTCCTCGGTCACCCGGCAGGCCGCGGTCACGTCCCGCCGCGACAGCCTGGAGCTGCGGCTGGCCCTGGACGCCGCCTCGGCCCGGATCGCCGCCACCCGCCGCACCCCGGCCGACAACGACCACCTGCGCAGGCTGCTCGACGACCGCACGGCCGCCTGGACCTCCGACGACCTGCACGAGCGCGTACGGGCCGACTCGGCCCTGCACCGCGCGGTGGTCGCGGCCACCCACAACCCGCTGCTGCAGGACGTCTACGAAGGACTGCTCGGCGTCTTCGAGGAGGTGCAGCTGCACGACGTGGCGGGCGCGACCGACGACCTGGCCCAGCTGCACGCCGACCTGGTCGCGGCCATCGTCGCGGCCGACCCCGACCGGGCCGCGGCCACCATGTCGGCCCTGCTCCAGCCGATGATCAACCAGGAGTCGCCATGACGAACCGGGCCCTCACCTTCGGCGCGATCGCCCAGGCCTACGAGCGGTTCCGCCCCGGCTATCCCCCGGAGCTGCTCGACGTCGTCGCCGGCTACGCCGGCCGGCCGATCACCGCGGCCCTCGAGATCGGCGCCGGCACCGGCAAGGCGACCCGCCTGCTCGCCGGGCGGGTGGGCACCGTGACGGCGGTCGAGCCCGACGAGGCCATGCTGACCGAGTTGCGCAAACACGTGCCCGCCAACGTCGAGACGGCCTCCGCCACGTTCGAGAGCTTCCGGCCCCGCCGCCACTACGACCTGGTCTACGCGGCGGCCGCCCTGCACTGGACCGAGCCGCACGGCCGCTGGCAGCGCGTGGCCCGGATGCTCGGGCCCGGTGGCGTCTTCGCCTCGTTCGGCGGCCCGCTGCGCCTGGCCGACCCGGCCCTCGACGAGGCCGTCAGCCGGGCCCGCCGGCCCTTTCTGGACAGTGACGACGCCCCGATCCCGGCCGGTCCGTGGCCCGACGACGAACTCCGGGCGTCGCCGTGGTTCACCGACGTCCAGCCGTTCACCATCGAGCGCCGCCTGTCGGTGAGCGCCGCCGACTACGTCGGTCACCTGTCGACGGTGTCGGCCTACTTGGCGCTGCCGCTTCCCGTACGGGAGCGGGTGTACGAAAGCGTCGCGCGGGTGCTGCCCGCCACGGTCGATCTCGTCGCCGACATCACCGGCGTCCTCGCCCGCTCGGCCCGGGACGGAGACGGTCAGCCGGGGCACGCCTGACCCATCGGAGCGGGGGCGCTTAGGCTGCGGGCATGGTGGTCACCTCCGGCCCGGACCGGGCGCGGGCCGGCGGGCTCGGGCTGCTGCAGGTCAGCGCGGCCGGGGTGTTGTGGGGCACGGGCGGCCTGGCGGTCACTCTGCTGCACGAGCGCGACGGGCTCGGCGCCATGACCGTGAGCGCGTGGCGGATGCTGCTGGCCGCCGTGGCGCTGGCCGGGTTCGCCGCGCTGACCCGGCGTACGGCAACCGCACGGGAACTGCTGCGCCGGCGCCCCGGCCGGACCATCGCCGTGGGCTGCGGCACCGCGGCCTATCAGGGTCTCTACTTCGTGTCGGTGCTGCTGGCCGGGGTGAGCGTCGCGACAGTCGTCTCGCTGGGGCTCGCGCCGATCCTGGCCGCGGTCCACGAGCACGTGCGGGCGGGCACCCGGCCCGCCCTGCGCCAGGTCGCGGTGCTGCTGGCCGCGCTGATCGGACTCGTGCTGATCAGCGTGACCGCGGGTCACGGCACCGGCGGCGGCGACTCCCCCTACCTGGGGCTGGCCCTCGCCGTGGCGGCCGGCATCACGTACGCGGCCACCACCGTGCTGGGCCACTCCCTGGCCCGGCGCACCGACCCGGTCACGCTGACCACCTGCACCACCACCGTCGGCGCGGTGGCCTTGGCTCCTTTCCTGGTGATCGCGGCCGTCGCCGGGCAACCGGCGGCCGGCACCAGCCTGCCGTCGCTGGCCCTGCTCGCCTATCTCGGCCTGGCCACCATGGCCCTGGCCTACGGCCTGCTCTACGCGGGCCTGCGCACCACCAGCGGCTCCGCGGCCACGATCGCCACCCTGCTCGAACCGGTGGCGGCCGCCCTGCTCGCCGCCACCCTGCTCCACGAGCGCCTGCCCTGGCCCGCCGTCGTCGGCGGCGTCCTGATCCTGGCCGCGGTGGCCGCACTGCGCCCCGCCCGGCGCGGGTGACACGCCGACCCTACGATGATCGCCGTGAATCGACGTCCATGGTGGTCGCTCCCGGCGATCGCGCTTCTGCTGTCCGCGTGCGGCACCGGGTCCGGGAAGGCACCCGCCGAGGCGCCGGTGTCCCTGCCCGCCGTCAGCGGGAAATGCTCGTACGTCACCGTCGAGGAGATGCTCCAGGCGACCGGGCTGCCCGCGGTCAAGCCGGTCGAGACGACCGAGGGTTGCGGCTACCTGTACGACCCGGCGGCGGTGATGCCGCCCTTCTACACCGACATCGAAGCGATCGATCACTACGAACCCATGCCGCCGGCCGTGGTGATCCTCTACTCCGACACGGCCTACTCCATCGAAGGCACCGAGAAGAGGATCGCCGACCCGAAGCTGCAACCGGTGCCCGGAGTGGGCCAGGGCGCGGTCTGGTCGGAGGACGCGCCGGAGCGCATCCACGAACTCGACGTGCGCACCGCGGGCGGCACGCTGCGCATCATGCTCGATCAGGACGCGCAACTGCGCACCGACGACCTCAAGGAGATCGCCGTCGCCATTTTCCGCCACGCCGAGCCGCGGATCGCCTGAGGCCCGTTCGCCGGCTGGGACGGGGCTGCGGCCGTCCCAGCCGTGAACCGCACTAGCGTCCGCAGGGGAAGCGGGCCACGCCGGCCGCCATCCGGATGCCGCCGAGGATGTGGGCCAGCAGCAGCCGGTCGGTGAAGTATTCGGCCTTGTGGCCCATCGCCGTGTAGAAGGCCCGCCCGCCGTCGTACCGGTGGCACCACGAGATCGGGTGGTGCGGGCCCATGCCGGGTGACCCCTCGGGTTCGCTGTAGCCGCGGGGGTCGTACGTGCTCTCGTCCACCTCGGCCAGGACCCGTACGGCGCCGCGGGGGTTGGTCCGGAAGTTGTACCACTCCTCCTCACGCACCCACCGGCGCGGCAACGGCCGGGTCGCGGCCGTGTCGTGGGCCAGGACCTCGACCGTGGCCGTCTGGAACTGCGGGTTGACGCCGCCCGGGTGGTCGCGGAAGTAGGCGCCGACCAGGCCGCCGTACCAGGCCCAGTCGTACTCGGTGTCGGAGGCGGCGTGGATGCCCGCGTAGCCGCCGCCGGCCCGGATGTACCGCTCGAACGCGCCCTGCTGCGCGGCGTCGAGCACGTCGCCGGTGGTGCTGAGCCAGATCACGACGTCGTAGCGGGCCAGGTTCCGGTCGGTGAACGCCGTGGCGTCCTCGGTCGCGTCGACGCGGAAGTGGTTGCGCGCGCCCAGTTGCTTGATCGCGGCCACCCCGGCCGGGATCGAGTCGTGCCGGAAGGCCGCGGTCTTCGAGAAGACCAGGGCGCTGAATCGTGGGTGTCCCGATGCCGCGGCCGGGCCGGTGGGAACGCTCAGCCCCGCCACCACCAGGATCGCGGCCAACAAGAAACGTCTCATAACCCCTCCTCAGATCGAAGGGTATGACTTTCGGTCAGCGACGGGAAGGCGCCGGGAGCAGCGCGGGCAGGTCGGCCATGCTCGTGAAGATGTGATCGGCTCCGGCGTCGAGCAGCACTCTCGGCGGGTGATGAGCCGGGCTGCCGGGCGGGCAGTAGCCGAAGACGGTCGCGCCCGCGGCCACGCCGGCCATGACACCCGGCACTGTGTCCTCGACGACCGCCGCCCGTACGGGGTCGATGCCCAGATGCGCCGCGGCGGCCAGGTAGACGTCGGGCGCGGGCTTGCTGTGCGGCTGGTCCATGCCGCTGAACATCTTGCCCGCGAAGACCTCGTCCAGCCCGACCTTGTGCAGCTGCAGCTGGACCTTGCCCAGGTCGGCGCCGCTGGCGCAGGCGATCCGCCCGCCCATCGCCGTGTCGATCGCGTGCACGGCGGCCACCGCCCCTGCGATGGGCCGCAGCGACGCCGCCAGCGCCTCGTTGCGGCGGCGGCGGAACTCGGCCAGCCACTCGGCGGTGACCTCGAACCCGGTGTGCGCGGTGATGACGGCGGTCTCGTCGCTCAGCGCGCGTCCGACGAACAGCTGGAAGCAGTCCTCGGCGCTGATCGCCCAGCCCAGCTCGTGGAGCATCGCCCGGAGCACCCCGTTGGTGATGCTCTCCGAGTCCACCAGGACCCCGTCGCAGTCGAACAACACGCCGTCGAACATCCCGCGACCCTACCCGGCGTCACAGGGTCGTCGTGCCGCCGTCCGCGACGAGCTCGAACCCGGTGGTGTAGGTGGCCTCGAAGGCCAGGAACACCGCGGCCCGGGCGATCTCGTCCGGGGTGCCCATGCGTCCCATCGGGTTGGTGGCCGCGAACCCGGCGACCATCTCGTCCGCCACCGCGGCCGGCAGGTTGCGGTGCAGGATCCCGGTGTCGGTGCCGCCCGGGCTGATCGCGTTCACCCGTACGCCGCGGGGCAGCAGCTCACGGCCGAGCGTGCGGGCCAGCGACCGCAGCGCGGCCTTGCTCGCCGAGTAGACGCTCATGTTCGGCATGCCCAGCTCGTCGGCCACCGAGGTGGTGAACACCACACCGGCGCCCTCCGCGAGCAGCGGGAGCAACCGCTGCAGCGTGAAGAACGGGCCTTTCACGTTGGCCGCGAAGACCTGGTCGTACGCGTCCTCGGTCGTCGCCTCCAGCGCCGACGAGCTGCCCGGGATGCCCGCGTTGAGGAACACCGCGTCCAGCCCGCCGAGGGTTTGCCCGACCTGCCCGGCCAGGGCGTCGATGTCCGCCGGGGAGGTGATGTCGCTGCGCACGGCGATGACGTCCGCGGCCGGCGCGCCGCCGCTGCGGCTGGTCACCATCACCTGGGCGCCGCCGTCCGTCAACCGGCGGGCGATCGCCCATCCGATCCCGCTGCTGCCACCGATGACCAGGACGCGTTCTCCGTCGTATTTCTCCATGCCGTCCATGCAAGCCGGTGCGGGCCCGGGCCGTCCAAGACCTGCTCGGCAACCCGTCATGCACCGGGCGCATGAGTACGCTGCAAGGGTGTCCGTGCCCGGCTCCGACCTCGACCTGCGCCTCGTCGGCTACTTCACGGTGGTCGCCCGCGAGGCTAATTTCGGCCGGGCCGCCGCGGTGCTGCACGTGGCGCAGCCGTCGCTGAGCCGCCAGATCCAGCGCCTCGAGGAGCATCTCGGCGTGCGCCTGTTCGACCGCACCCCGCGGGGCAGCCGGCTCACCCCGGCCGGCCGCGCGTTCCTGCCCCGGGCCGAGGCTCTGCTCACCGCCGCGCGGTCCGCCGCCGCGGCGGCGCGCGACGCGGCCGGCCCGGCCGAACTCACCGTCGGCTACGTGGGCGACCTGGTCGTCACCGAGGCCGTGCGCGGTCTGCGGCGCCGGCACCCGGCGGCCCGGATCCGCACCCGGCACGTGGGTCTGCTGGATGCCCGTGCGCTCACCGATCGGCGGGTGGACGCCCTGGTCACCCGGGCCCCGCTGCCTTACCCGGCCGATCGGCTGCACCTGGCCGACCTCTGGGCCGAGCCCCGCGTGCTGGTCGTCGAGCAGGGCCACCGGCTGGCCGGCAAGGAGTCCGTCCGGGTCGGCGACCTCGCCGGTGAGCCCTTCCCGCTGTGCCCGTCCGCGGTCCCGCCGTGGAACAGCTTCGACCGCCTCGAACCGCGGCCGGACGGTGCGCCGGTGCTCGACGCGCCGTCCGACTACGAGTCCTTCGAGGACAAACTGGACATGGTGGCCGAGGGCCGGGCGGTGCTCGTGCTGGGTCGCAGCGACCGCCGCCCGGCGTTACGCCCGGGTCTGACCACCGTGCCGATCGAGGACGCCGCCCCGTCGCGGGTCGTCCTGGTCACCCGCGCCTCCGACGCCAATCCCCTGATCGCCGACTTCCACGCCCTTCTGCGCTGACGTCCCGCGGCGCCGCCCCGAGCCTCCGCGGCGTCCTCTCAACTCACGTCCGAATGTGCCGGGTGAGCTGCACGTGATCCTGTTCGAGGAGCGCTCGGCTCCAGGGCCGTCCTCAGGATCTCCCGTACGTCGGAGACCACGTGCACGGTCAGCGCCTCCAGCACGTCCTGCGGCACCTCGTCCAGGTCGGGCTCGTTGCGCTGGGGCAGGAAGACCTCGGTCAGCCCGGCCCGCTGCGCGGCGAGCAGCTTCTGCTTGACACCGCCGATCGGCAGCACCCGCCCGGTCAGCGACACCTCACCGGTCATCCCGACCTCGGCCCGTACGTTCCGCCCGACCAGCAGCGACACCAGCGCGGTGGTCATCGTGACCCCGGCCGACGGCCCGTCCTTGGGCACCGCACCCGCGGGCACGTGCAGGTGGATCGGGTGGTCGAGCTGCTCGGGCGAGATGCCCAGCTCCTCGGCGTGGGCCCGCACGTAGGAGAGGGCGATCTGCGCCGACTCCTTCATCACGTCGCCCAGCTGACCGGTGACCGACAGCCCGCCCTTGTCGCCGGGCAGCAGTGACGCCTCGATGAACAGCACGTCACCGCCCATCCCGGTCACAGCCAGGCCGGTGGCCACCCCGGGCACCGCCGTCCGCTCGGACGACTCCGGCGTGAAGCGGGGGCGCCCGATCAGGTCCTTGAGGTCGCCGGCGTCGACGGTGACGGGCAGATCCTTGAGGGCCGCCTTGCGGAACGCCTTGGCCAGCAGACGCTCGAACGACCGCACGCCGGCCTCCCGCGTGTAGTTGGCGGCGATCTCGCGCAGGGCCTCCTCCGTGACGGTCACCTCGCCCGTCTGCAGCGCGGCCCGCTCCAGTTGCCGGGGCACGAGGAAGTCGCGGGCGATGGCCACCTTGTCGCTCTCGGTGTAGCCGTCGATCGAGATGAGCTCCATCCGGTCGAACAGCGCCTGCGGGATCGTGTCCAGCACATTCGCGGTCGCGATGAACAGCACGTCGGACAGGTCGAGGTCCAGGTCGAGGTAGTGGTCGCGGAACGTGTGATTCTGCGCCGGGTCGAGCACCTCGAGCAGGGCCGCCGCGGGGTCGCCGCGGTAGTCGCTGCCGACCTTGTCGACCTCGTCCAGGAGCACGACCGGGTTCATCGAGCCCGACTCCTTGATGGCGCGCACGATGCGGCCGGGCAGAGCGCCCACGTACGTACGGCGGTGGCCGCGGATCTCGGCCTCGTCGCGCACGCCGCCCAGGGCCACCCGGACGAACTTGCGGCCCAGGGTGCGGGCGACGGACTCGCCGAGGGAGGTCTTGCCGACGCCGGGCGGGCCGGCCAGCAGGATCACCGCGCCCGAACCCCGGCCGCCGATCTTCTCCAGGTGCCGCGACTCGCGCCGGGCCCGCACGCCGAGGTATTCGACGATGCGGTCCTTGACCTCGTCCAGGCCGTGGTGGTCGGCGTCGAGCACGGCGCGGGCCGCCGCCAGGTCGGTGTTGTCGGTGGTGCGCTCGTTCCAGGGCAGGTCGAGCACGGTGTCGAGCCACGTGCGGATCCAGCCCGCCTCGGGGTTCTGGTCGCCCGCCCGCTCGAGCTTGCCCACCTCGCGCAGCGCGGCCTCCCGCACTCCGTCGGGCAGGTCGGCCGCCTCGACGCGGGCCCGGTAGTCGTCGTTGCCCTCGGCCTGGTCCTCGCCGAGCTCCTTGCGGATGGCCTTGAGCTGCTCGCGCAGCAGGTATTCGCGGTTGCGCTTCTCGACCGACTCGCGGACGTCGTGCTCGATCTTGTCGCTGACCTCGGACTCGGCCAGGAAGTCGCGGGTCCACTCGATCAGCCGCTCGAGGCGGGCCTCGACGTCGGGCGTCTCCAGCAGGTCGCGCTTGCGGTCGTTGGTCAGGTAGGGCGCCCAGCCGGCGGTGTCGGCCAGGTCACCGGGGTCGTCGATGGCGCTGACGGAGTCGATGACCTGCCACGCCTCGCGGCGCTGGAGCACCGAGACGACCAGCTTCTTGTACTCGGCGGCGAGCTCGCGGGCGTGCTCGGTGGGCGCGACGGCCGCGACCGGCTCGGCCTCGACCCACAGCGCCGCGCCGGGACCGGTCACGCCGCTGCCGATGCGGGCGCGTTCGCCGGTGCGCAGCACGGCGGCGGGGGTGCCGCCGCGGGACTTGCCGACCTGCTTGACGCTCGCGACCACACCGTGGGACGCGTAGCGGTCCTCCAGGCGCGGGGCGATGAGCAGCTCGGAGCCGGCCGAGGTGCGGGCCGCGTCAACGGCGGCCTGGGCCGCCTCGTCCAGCTCGACCGGCACGACCATGCCCGGCAGCAGGACGATGTCGTCTAGGAACAACACGGGGAGTCGTTTGGTGGCCACCCGGCACCTCCGAAAGGTTGAGTATGAGCGGCTCAACCTCGGGGCCTTCGCGGATCTTCCGGCGTTCACTGCGAGCGAACACGAGCGGGCATCGATCCTGGTCAAAACCTCGATGGCCGCCGTTCCGCTAGGGTGTCCGCCATGCTGAGCAGACGACTCCGTCTCCCGCTGGTGTTCGCCGCCGCGGCGGTCACTGCGGGTGGCGTCTTCGCCTTCGCCCGCTGGTCACCCGCGGAAACCAAGCCCGTGAGCAGCACCGCTGCCCCCACGACGGCCGCCGTGACCTCGGCAGCGCCATCACCCTCAGCAACCGTCAGCGTCGCCCCCAGCCTCGGGCCGGCCGTGTACCTCACCTCGCCGCCGGCGCCGAAAGCGACGGCCGCCGCGGTCAAGGTCGACATCCACGTCGACTGCAAGAAAGGTGACGACGGTAACAACGGATCTTTGGCCAAGCCCCTGAGGAGTGTCGACGCCGCGACGTCGCGGTCGCTCGACGCGGGCACGGTCGTCGGGCTGGCCCGCGGGTGCAGCTGGCAGACGCTGGTCCGGCTCCGTGGCGACGGCACCAAGGCCAAACCGATCAAACTGACCGCGTACGGGTCGGGGGCGCTCCCGGTCATCAACGGCGGCCGGGCCGACGACGAGAGCGTCGTGCTGCTGTCGGGGGCTTATCAGGTCGTCGAGAACATCCGGGTCACCAACGCGCTGAAGAACGGCATCGTGGTGCACGGCTCGAACAGCGGCGTGCGCTCCACCGTGGTCGACGACGCGGGTGTGGGCGTGCAGTTCCGGGCGGCCGACACCTTCGCCGACAAGGTGACCGTGCGCGACCTGCACATGATCAAGGACACTCCGGGCGGCGACGACGACTACGGTGCGGTCGGCTTCCTGGTCGAGGCGCACAACGTCGAGATCGGCTACAGCAGCTGCACCGACTGCCGGGCCCCGAGCCAGGACTACGGGCACGACGGCGGGTTCGTCGAGGTGTGGAACTACGCCGACAACCTGGACGTGCACCACAGCAAGGGCTCGAACACGCAGGGCGTGCTGGAGATCGGCGCCGACCAGCCCGACTCGTCGGCCAACAACATCCGGATCCGCAACAACACGTTCCGCAACGCGCACGGCGGCATGGTGCTGCACACCGACAACAACTTCGCCATCGCCTCCGCCAAGATCTCCTTCACCGGGAACACCATCTCCAGCACCGGCTCCCAGGACCCGCCCATCCTCGACGGCGACCTGAGCCACGTGACGTTCGAGGGCAACACGGTCACCACGGCCAGCTTCGTCGCCCACCGCACGCCGGCCAGCCACCGTTGCAACAGCCTCTACCTCAAGGGCGGGGCCGAGGTGGGCTACCAGCGGCACAGCACCGAGAAGGTCAACGGCAAGGCCTCCTGCTGACCGTCCCGCGATCAGCGCGACACAGCAGCAGGCCGCAAGCCGTAGCGAAATAACTACTCTCGGTCACAGGGCTGCCGAAAGTAGGACGTGTCCTCCGCGCCCGGCTCCCCGCCGATCTTCGCCGATCGGGCGTTCCAGGCTGCCACCGCACTGTCGGTCGTCAATCTGATCGCGTTCTTCGCGCAGGAGGTCGCGGGACCGTTGTGGCCCGCGCCGGTGAACTGGCTGCCGATGATCGCCATCATCGGGCTGACCCAGCTGCTGTGCCGGCGGGTGCAGACCGACCCGGCCGCCGCGCCCGTGGTCCAGCGGTACTGGCGCAAGATCGAAATCGGGACCTGGCTGTTCACCGGCGTCGCGGTGCTGCGGATCACGGCCGAGCTGGGCGCCGCCGTCTGGGTGGTGCCGGTCTCGGTGGCGCTGCACATCGTAGGCGGCGTCATGCTCACCGCGCCGCTGATCGGCCTGCCGGTCAGCGCCCGCAGCCGCGCCCGCAAGATCGGCGTGTGGCTCGACCTGGGCACGCTGTCGGCCGCGGCCGGGCTGCTGATCTGGCACTTCGCGGCGTCGCAGCAGTTCGCCGGCGGCACCGTCACGCCGGCCCGCGTGCTGGCCGCGGTCGTCATCATGGGCGCCGGCCTCAACGGCGTCTACCTGGCGGCCCGGGTCGTGCTGTCGGGCGTCGACTCGTTCGCCCGGCGCGGGCTCAACTGGATCGGCGCGTCGGCGGTGATCGGAGGGCTCGGCTCGGCGATCGCCTTCCTCGACCCCCGGGAGTCCGTCGTCAACCTGCTCGTGCTGGTGCTGCCGCTGGCCGCCTGGACGGCCGCGGTCGGCGCCCGGGTGCAGGTGGTGGACAGCGCGGCCGGTGGCCGTCCGCGGCGGGCGCGGCGCGGTTACAACCTGATGCCGTACGTGGCCATCGCCGCGGTCGACGCGATGGTGGTCTATCACGACGTCCGGGGCACCGGCGACGGCATGCTGATCGACGGTGTCGCGGTCACGCTCACCGTGATCGTGGTGGTGCGTCAGCTGATCGCGTTCCGGCAGAACGATGCCTTGCTGGCCCGGATCGGGGTGCAGGAGGAGCGGTTCCGCCGGCTCGTGCAGAACTCCACCGACCTGGTCACGATCGCCGCGCCCGACGGCACGGTCACCTACGCCAGCCCGGCCGCGCAGAACGTGCTCGGCGTCCACCCCGACGACCTGGTCGGCACCGACCTGACACCCCTGATGCACCCCGAGGACGTGACCGTCCGCCGGCAGTTCGAGGCGTTGGTGGCCGAGCCCGGCCGGACCGCGACGTTCCAGTTCCGCCTGCGGCACGCCGACGGGACGTACCGGTGGCTCGAGACGATCGTGGCCAACCTGACCCACGAGCCCGCCGTAGCCGGTGTCGTCAGCAACGCGCGCGACATCACCGAGACCCGGTCGGTGCAGGAGCGGCTCAGCTACGAGGCCAGCCACGACATGCTGACCGGCCTGGCCAACCGCACGCTGTTCGGCGATCGGGTCGCGGCCGCGGTGGCCGGCGCCGGCCCGGAGCAGCCGGTCAGCATCGTGCTGGTCGACCTGGACGACTTCAAGATCGTCAACGACACCCTGGGCCACGCCACCGGCGACGCCCTGCTCGTGCACGTGGCCGGACGGATGCAGGCCGGCGTGCGACCGGCCGACACGGTGGCCCGGCTGGGCGGCGACGAGTTCGCCATCCTCTTCGACGGGCTGGCCGGGGCCGACGTCGACCAGGTGCTGACCCGGATCGCCGCCGGCCTGCTGGAACCGGCGGTGGTCGACGGCGAGCCGATGACCGTGCGGGCCAGCTTCGGCGTGGTCGACGGGCACGGCGGGGACGACGCGGGCGACCTGCTGCGCCGGGCCGACATCGCCATGTACGCGGCCAAGGAGCGCGGCGACGGCGGCTACGAGCGCTACCGCGCGGGCATGGAGGCGCGCGGCGCCGAACTCAACCGGCGGGCCACCGCCCTGCGTACGGCCATCCTCGCCGATCAGATGGTGGTGTACTTCCAGCCGGTGGTCACGCTGCCGGACGGCCGGATCACCGGCGCCGAGGCCCTCGTGCGCTGGCAGCACCCCGACGAGGGCCTGGTCGGCCCGGGCGCCTTCATCGAGACCGCCGAACGGTCCGGCCTGATCGTGACGCTCGGCACCTGGGTGCTGCGCGCCGCCACCCGCGAGGCCGCGACCTGGCCGGGCGAGCTCACCGTGTCGGTCAACGTCTCGGCCCGGCAGCTGCGCGACGCCGGCTTCCCCGACGTGGTGGCGGCCGCGCTGCGCGACAGCGGACTGCCCCCGCACCGCCTCACCGTCGAGATCACCGAGTCGGTCGCGGTCGGTGGCGGCGCCACCGCGGAGAACCTGCAGGGCCTGCGCGACCTCGGCGTACGGCTGTCGCTGGACGACTTCGGCACCGGCGCATCGACGCTCAGCCTGCTCGCCACATGCCCGGTGCACCAGATCAAACTGGACCGCTCGTTCGTGCCCGGGAGCGGCGGCTCGGACGCCATCGCCGACGCCGTGGCCCAGATGGCGCGGGCCTTCGCCGTACAGGCGGTGGCCGAGGGCATCGAGACCGCGGAGCAGGCAACCCGGATGGCCGCCCTCGGCTACGACCGCGCCCAGGGCTTCCACTTCGCCCGCCCGATGAGCGGGCCCGACCTGAGCGCCCGGCTCCGCTCACAGGTCGCCGTGGCGTGACCCGGGGCCGCCTCAGGCCGCGGGCAGGCGCACCTCGAACCGGCAGCCGGCGCCGTGGTTGCGCACCTTGACCCGGCCCCCGTGCGCCTCGACCAGCCCACGCACGATGGCCAGGCCCAGCCCACCCCCGGCGCCGCGGTCCGGGGTGCGGGCCCGCTCACCGCGGAAGGCCACGTCGAAGACCCGGCGCAGATCGTCGTCGGGGATGCCGCCGCAGGTGTCCGAGACCGCCAGCCACACGTCGTCGGCGTCGCGGCCCGCGTCGACCTGCACGGTGCCGTCCTCGGGGGTGTAGTGCACCGCGTTGATCAGCAGATTGCTCACGACCCGGGCCAGCTCCCGCTCCCCCGCCCGCACCCGCGGCCAGCCGGTCTCCGCGGCCAGCAGGGTGATCCGCCGGCCCGCGGCCAGGGGCGCGACGCCGGCCAGGGCGTCCGAGACCACCTCGCGCAGCGGGACGACCGTCGGCGCCAGGCGCAGGGTGCCCGCGTTGATCCGGGACAGCTCGAACAGGTCGTCGACGAGCTGGGTCAGCCGGTCGGTGCCGGTCCGGATCCGCCGGTGGTACTCACCCACGGTCGCCGGGTCGCGCACGACCCCGTCCTCGAGGGCCTCGGCCATCGCCCGCAGCCCGGCCAGCGGCGTCCGCAGATCGTGCGAGACCCACGCGACCAGCTCGCGGCGGCCCGCCTCGAGGCGCCGTTCCCGGTCGCGGGCCTCCTGCGCCCAGACCGCCGCGACGGCCAGCCGCCGGCCGAACGTCACCCCGACCGCGAGGCTGACCACGGCCGCGGCGGTCACCGTGACCAGCACCACCTGCAGGTCGTGGGCGGACAGGAACATCGCCCGGGCGACCGCGGCCACGCCGGCGGCCACCGCGACGACCGTGATCACCAGCAGCGCGACCACGTGCACCAGGATCGAGCGGTCGCGCAGCAGGCGCAGCGCACCGGCCCCGGCCACGCTCACCAGGCCCCCCGCCGCAAGGGCGTACAGGCCGATCAGCACCATGTCCCTCACCGGGAGCCGGCCTCCGCCTCGTACCGGTAACCGATGCCCCACACGGTGAGGATGCGGCGCGGGGCGGCCGGATCGTCCTCGATCTTCTCGCGCAACCGGCGCACGTGCACGGTGACTGTCGACTGGTCGCCGATCTGCCAGCCCCACACCTTGCCGAGCAGGTCGGCGCGCGACCAGGCCCGCCCCGGGTGCCGCAGGAGGAACTCCAGCAGATCGAACTCACGCACGGTGAGCTGCAACCGCTCGCCTCCCAGCCAGGCGACCCGGCGGGCGGTGTCGGCGGTCAGGTCGCCGTCGTGGAAGATCGCGGCGGGTTCCGGTTCCGCGGGCGGCGTCCCGGCCCGGCGCAGCACCGAGCGGATGCGCAGCACCAGCTCGCGGGGCGAGAACGGCTTGGTGACGTAGTCGTCGGCGCCGATCTCGAGCCCGAGCACCCGGTCGGCCTCCTCCCCCAGCGCGGTCAGCATGACCACCGGCAGGTCCGGCTGGTCGTGGCGCAGGCGCCGGCACACCTCGAGGCCGTCCAGGCCCGGCATCATCACGTCGAGGACCACGAGGTCGGGCCGTTCGGCGGCCACCGCGGCCAGGGCGGCGGACCCGTCGGCGGCCAGGCGCACCCGGCAGCCGGACTGTTCCAGATAGCGGCGCACGACGTCGCTGACCGTCGGGTCGTCGTCGACGACCAGCACCTGATGTTCCACCTCGCCCACGCTACCGATCGTCGTCGCCCCCGGGTCTTTCCAACCTCTTACGGCTTCGCCGGTACCACCCGGTCAGCGCGGCGGCGACGGCGACACCGGCCAGCACGGCGAGCAGGTTGCGCCCGTAGTCGAGCGGCAGCACCGACGGGTTGCCGGCCGGGCGTCCCCCCAGCACCAAAGGCACCCCCACGACCAGCAGCGACGCGGCCACGAGAGCGGCGACGCGGGCGATCGCCGGTTTGAGCAGAGCGCCGGCCACGAGCACGATCGGCATCCACACCAGGTCGTGCGCCACGACCAGCACGGCCAGGAACAGCAGCACTCCCGGCTCTGTCACAACACCCCCGATCCCGTACGCCGTCACGAGCACCCCGAGACCGATCAGCGCGCGCACGGCTCCTCCCGTACGGTCAGACGACCCACCCATTTCGTCTGGAGCACACCCGGCCGGTTCGGGGCGATCAGCCGCGCCGGGAAGCCGTGGTCGCGGTCCAGCACCGCGCCGTTGAGCCGCAGGGCGATCAGCGTCAGAGGGTCACGGGTGTGCGGGCCGGCCACCGTGGAGGCCCGGTAGCGGCCGGCCGTCTCGAGCGACTCGACCAGCACGGTGGCGCGCCGCGGGTCGGCGCCGGCCAGCTCGACCAGGTCGGCCAGCCGCACGCCGGACCAGGTCGCGTCCGCGCTCCACCCCTCGACGCAGGTGATCGGCAGGCCGGCGGTGTGCTGCGGCAGGGCGTACAGGGCGGTCAGGTCCAGGTCGAACGTCCCGCCCGGCCCGGTCACCGACAGCCGGTAGGTCCCGGCGCCGACCGCCGACGTGCCCGCGGCCGCGGCCGTCCGGTTGACCGGCAGGCCCTGCGGCCCGCGGTCCGGCCGGCGGGGTGCGAGAACCGCGATCCCGCGGAGCGGCCGCCACGTCTGCCCGGCGGTGGTCAAGGTGATCAGCCCGATCGCCCCGCCGACCCCGGCGAGAAGTTGCCGTCGTCGCTCCGCCGGCGGTCGCGGACGCCGCAAAGCCTCCCGGACCACCGGTAGCTGCACGCCGATGTGGACGAGCAGGGCACCGGCCACAAGCCACGCGACCCGGTAGTGGCCGGTGGTGAAGAAGAACGGCATGGGTGCGTACCAGTGCGCGACGTTGAGAACGCCGCTGATCACCTGGAACAGGGCGGCCGCCACGAGCAGGGCGACACCGGCCCGTTCGGCGGCGTGGGCCGGGGAACGCACCGGCGGCCAGGCGAACAGCCGCGGATAGACCGACCACAGCTTCACCCCGAGCAGCGGCACGCAGGCCAGCCCGGCGGCGACGTGCACGCCCTGGGTCACCCGGTAGAGCCCGGCCGGGCGCGACGGCCACCAGAACCAGCCGGGCGGGTGCTGCACGAGATGGCTGAGCAGCCCGGTGCCGAAGCAGACGCCGAACGCCACACCCAGCGCGATCCCGAGCAGGCTGGTCAGCCGGGCCGACCGCAACGGCGAGGGGAACGCCCCGGGGCGCAGCGGGCCCCGGCGCAGGCGTTCGGGCGGGGCCGGCAGAGGCGCGAACCACCAGTGGGCCAGCCGTCCCCTCGTACGATCACTCGTTGGTTGCGCGGCCTCACTCACCGGCTTGTCAGGGTGGCGAACCATCGTCCCGCCTCCGTTCGTACGTCGAGCACCCGTAGCCCGGCCTCCGCGGCCGGTCGGGCCAGATCGTCGGCGGGGACCGCGGCCCAGGCCAGCTCGGCCCCGCTGCCGTCGGCCGTGTGCACCCGGGTCGTGCCGGACCAGCTCGGGCTGCCGGGCGGTCCGAGCTCGGCGTGGAGGCGCCCGGCCGGGGCCAGCAACCGGCGGCACCGCCGCAGGAGCCGGACCGGGTCGCCGCCGATGCCCACGTTGCCGTCGGCCAGCAGCACGTCGTGCCACCGCCCGAGGCCCGGCACGGGACCGAAGACGTCACGCCGCAGCGCCGCGGCGCCCCGCCTGCGGGTCAGGCGTACCGCCTGCTCGCTTACGTCGATGCCGAGCGCACTGCGGCCCGCCGCGGCCAGCGCGCCCACCAGCCGGCCCGGCCCGCAGCCCACGTCGAGCACCGGGCCCGCACAACGAGCCACCAGCGCGGCGTCCCCCGGCAGCTCGTCGCGGCACCACGCGGCCGGATCGAACGGGTGCAGCTCGCCGAGGGGGTTGCGGACGGCGAAAGCGGCGGCCCGGCCGGTGGCCGCCCGTCGCAGCGCCGCGTCGAAGAGGGCAGCGCCGGTCATCGGGGCACCAGCGGGACGGGCCCGACGGCACCGGCCGCCTGCGGGGCGACTCGGCCGGGACCGGCAGAGTCCGGGGTGGGCACATGCCGGCTCACGGCGACGGCGAAACGGCTGTCCGGGCGGCACAGCGCGGCCACGGCGTGCGCGTCGGCCGCGGTGTCGACGTCGCGCAGGCAGGCCAGGCGGAGCACCGTGAGGCCTCGCCGCTCGAGGGCGGCCCGGGTGTCGGCGCCGGTACGCGCGGTGGAGGTGGGGATGTCGGCCAGGACCTCGGCGTGCCGCGGGTCGCGCAGGCCGAGCGCCCACCAGCCACCGTCCGCGGCCGGGCCCAGGGTGGCGCCGGGACCGCCCGGGGCCAGCAACGGGTCCAGCGCGGCCCGCAGGTCGGCCACGGTCAGCTGCGGGGTGTCCATGCCGACCAGCACAACCGGACCGCCCGGCCCGGCGGTGTCCGCGAACGCCCCGGCCAGCCGGTCGCCCAGGGTCCCCTCGCGCTGCGCGACCGTTACCCAGCCGGGCCGGTCCGGACAGTCGCCCGCCAGCGCCAGCACGCGCCGGGTCACCGCGGTCGCGGACACGGTGGCCAGGGTGTCGGCCAGCGCGGCGGCCGCGACGGCGGCCGCCTGCCGTGGGCTGCAAGGCGGGCAGAGCCGGGTCTTGACCAGGCCGGGGACGGGCGCCTTGGCCAGCACGATCACCTGGCCGCTCATCGGGCCAGCACCGCGCTCATGTCGCGGACCGCGCGCAGGGTGCCCAGGGCCGAGCCGGAGACCTTGGACCGGGTCCCCGCCGCCCGCGGGTGGTAGTCCACGTCGACCTCGGTCACCCGCCACCCGGCCCGTCCGGCCGCCAGCAGCAGCTCCAGCGGGTACCCGAAGCGGCGGTCGCGCAGATCGAGGGCGAGCAGAGCGTCACGGCGCACGGCCCGCATCGGCCCGATGTCGTGCACGGCCAGCCCCGTCCGCCGGGACACCCGCCGGGCCAGGACGGCGTTGCCGGCCCGCGCGTGCAGCGGCCAAGCCCCGCGCCCGACCGGGCGGCGCCGCGCCGTCGCGAGATCGGCGGCCCCCCGGCGTACGAGGTCGGCCAGGCGGGGCAGCTGGCAGGGGTCGAAGGAGCCGTCGGCGTCCATCACACAGACCACGCCGTCGGCCGGGCCGGCGGCGTGCACCCCGGCCTGCACGGCCGCGCCGTACCCGGGTTCGGGCACGGTGACGACCTCGGCGCCGAGCCGGCGGGCGACCCCGGCCGTGCCGTCGGTGGAACCGTTGTCCACGACGATCGCGCGGTAACCGGGTGGCATGCGGGTCAGCAGGGCGGGCAGGGCCGGTGCCTCGTTGCGGCAGGGCAGAACGACGTCGGTCATGCTGCGGACGCTATTGCCGAACCGGTCGGCCAGGTCTTACACGACGGTGACGAAGCCTTACCGGGCGATTACGGGGCGACTCTTCCTCTTACGATCCGCGGCCGGCCCGCCCTAGCGTCGGCGCGGTGACTCATGTGCTTGTGACCGGCGGCGCCGGTTTCATCGGATCCCACGTCGTCCGCGCCCTGCGCGAAGCCGGCCAGGACGTCACGGTGGCCGACATCGGGCACCCGGCCGCGCACCGGGCCCCTCCGCCCCCGGTCGTGGCGGGGGCCCCGGTGCGTCAGGTGGACGTACGGGACGGCTCCGCCGTCGGCGCGCTGCTGTCCGGAGTGGACGTCGTGGTGCACCAGGCGGCCATGGTCGGGCTCGGCGCCGACCTGGACGACCTGCCCGAATACGTCGGCTGCAACGACCTCGGCACCGCCACCGTGCTGGCCGCGATGGCCCGCGCCGGCACCTCCCGGCTGGTGCTGGCCAGTTCCATGGTGGTCTACGGCGAGGGCCGGTACGCCTGCCACCGGCACGGCGAGGTGCGCCCGGCCCCGCGCGCGGCCGCGGACCTGACCGCCGGGCGGTTCGAGGCGCCCTGCCCGGACTGTGCGGACCCGCTCACGCCCGGACTGATCACCGAGGACGCCCCGCTCGACCCGCGCAGCGTCTACGCCGCGACCAAGGTGGCGCAGGAACATCTGAGCGCCGCGTGGGCCCGCCAGACCGGCGGCTCGGTCGTCACGCTGCGCTACCACAACGTGTACGGGCCCGGAATGCCGCGCGACACCCCGTACAGCGGGGTGGCCGCGATCTTCCGGTCGGCCCTGGCCGCCGGGCGGGCCCCGCGCGTCTTCGAGGACGGCGGGCAGCGCCGGGACTTCGTGCACGTGCACGACGTGGCGGCGGCGAACCTGGCCGCGGTGACAACCACCGGCCGCGGCCCCGGCTGGCGGGCCTACAACATCGCCTCGGGCCACCCGGCGACGATCGGTGAGATGGCGGCCGAGCTGAGCCGGGCCACGGGCGGGCCGGACCCGGAGGTGACGGGCGAGTTCCGGCTCGGCGATGTGCGGCACGTCGTGGCCTGCCCCGCCCGGGCCGAGGCGGAACTGGGGTTCCGGGCCGTGATCGGGCTTTCCGACGGGGTGGCCGGCTTCGCGCACGCCCCGCTGCGGGCATGAGGGTCCGGGCCGACGGCGCGGCCGCGACGGCCGCCCTGGGCCTGTTCGCCGTGGCCGCGGTGACCGGCGTGGTGCTCTACCTGCACGGCCGTCCGGTGCAGGCCGGCGCGGCGCCGCTGTTCGCGCACTGGCGGCCGCACCTCGGCCCCGGAACCCCCGCGGCGGTCCTGGTCGCCGGGCTCGTGGTGGGGCGCGGGCCGGCCCTGGCCGCGCGCCTGTCGTGGCGGCGGCTCACCTTAGGAGCGTACGGGGTCGCGGTGGCCTGGTCCTTGTCGCTCGCGCTGGTCGACGGGTGGTCGCGCGGGGTGGCGGACCGGCTGACCACCCGGCACGAATACCTGCACGAGGTCGCGGGGGTCACCGACGTCCCGGCGATGCTGCGCGAGTTCACCTCGCGGATCCTGGACGGAAGCACCGATTCGTGGACCACCCATGTGTCGGGTCATCCGCCCGGCGCGCTGCTGACGTTCGTGGCGCTCGACCGGGTCGGCCTGTCCGGCGGCGGCTGGGCCGGGCTGGTCTGCGTCGCGGCGGGCGCGCTGACCGCGGTCGCGGTGCCGCACACCGTACGTCTGCTCGGGGCCGACGACGCGGCCCGGGCCGCCGTGCCGTTCGCGGTGCTCTTCCCGGGCGCGGTGTGGGCCGGGGTGTCCGCGGACGGCGTGTTCGCCGGGGTCACGGCCACCGGTATCGCGCTGCTGGCGCACGCCCTCACCCGGGGCGCCCGCACAAGCGCCGTGACGGCCGGGCTGCTGCTCGGCTTCGGCTGCTACCTGTCGTACGGGCTGGTTCTGATGGTCTTCGTCGTGGCCGCGGTGCTGATCGCCGCCGGGCTGCCCTGGCGGCCACTGCCGTGGGTGCCGGCCGGCGCGGCGGCGGTGGTCGTCGTCTTCACCGCGTACGGGTTCTGGTGGCTCGACGGCTACCACCTGGTGGTCCGGCGCTACTACCAGGGCATCGCCGCGGTCCGCCCGTACGCCTACTGGGTGTGGGCGAACCTCGCGGTGCTGGCCGTAGCGGCCGGACCGGTGGCGGCCGTGATCCTGCGCCGAGCCGTACGCGCGGTCACCGGTCCGCGCCGGGCGACCTGGTTGCTTCCGCTCGGCGCCACCGCCGCGATCGTGGCGGCCGACCTGTCCGGTTACAGCAAAGCCGAGGTGGAACGGATCTGGCTGCCGTTCGCCTGGTGGCTGACCGCGGGCGCGGCCCTGATCCCGGCCGACCGGCGGCGCTTCTGGCTCGGCGCGCAGGCCGTCACCGCGCTCGCCGTCAACCATCTGCTGCTGACCACCTGGTGACGCCGGAGCTTGGCCCCGGCCGCGCTTCCTCAGCGAGGGCCACGGCACTCACAGATAACCGTCGATGTGTCATAGCATGGACCACTGTGGAGACCGAAGCCGATCGCCGGCCCGTCCTCGACGCCGGGTTCGATGACCGCGTTCCGCCGCCCAAGCTGGGGCTCTTCGCCGTCCAGCATCTGCTGACCCTGTCGGCCATCTGGGTCTTCCCCGTCCTCATCGGCATCACGCTCGGGCTGGCCACCGGCGACGTCACCCGCATGATCCAGGCCTCGTTCCTGCTGGCCGGGGTGGTGACGGTGCTGCAGTCGAGCCGGATCGTACGGCTGCCGATCGTGCAGGGGCCGACCGCCGCGTTCTTCGCCGCGGTGCTGGCGGCCGGGGCGGCGTACGGGCTCGACGCGGCCTTCGGCTCCATGATCGTGGCCGGGCTGATCTTCATGGCGCTCACGATCCCGGTCGGCCGGCTCGGGGTGCTGATCCACGTGCTGCGGTTCGCCACCGACCCGCTCGTCTACGGCACCATGTGCGTGATCATCGGCGCGCAGCTGGCCACCCTCGGCCTGCCCGGCTGGTTCGGCGCCGAGGGCGAACCCGCGTACGGGTGGAAGTTGTTCTGGATCGGCCTGATCACGTTGCTCACCGTGGTCGCCTGCCTGCTGCTGGGCGGCACCACGCTGATCCGCCGGGCCGCCGTCATCATCGGCATGGTGGCCGGCTCGGTACTGGCCGCGGTGTCCGGGCTGTGGAGCCTGCCCGACATGTCGGGGGTCGCGTTCGTCGGGCCGCCCGCGCTGCTGCCGTTCGGTTTCGCCGTGGCCTGGCCCGCGGTGCTGCTGATGCTGCTGGCCTTTCTCGAGTCGAGCGCCGAGGCCGTCGGCATGTACACGCTGGTGTCGCGCTGGGGTGGCACCGAACTGACCCGCGAACGCATCAACCGCGGGCTGTTCACCGAATACGCGGGGTCCGTCGCAGGCGCCGTGTTCGGCGGCATCGGCACGGCGTCGTACCCCGAGAACGCCGGCATCGTGCGCGTGACCCGGATCGGGAGCCGGTTCGTCACGATGGCTGCCGGTTTCCTCGCGATCGCGCTGGCTTTCCTGCCGGTGTTCAGCGCCTTCGTGGCCGGGCTGCCGGGCGCCGTGCTGGCCGCCGCGTCGACCGTGCTGTTCGGCATCATCGCCATGAGCGGCGTGCAGATCCTGGGCGCGGTCGACTGGGACGACCTCAACATCACCGTCGCGGGCACCGCCTTCATCCTGGCCCTGGGCGGCCAGTGGCTGCCCGAGGCGATGGTCGCCACGATGCCGGACTGGGTGCGGGCGCTGATCACCACCCCGATGATGTTCGGCGCGGTCCTGCTGATCGTGCTCAACGCCGCAGTCAACTACGGCCTGCGCCCGCTCCTGGCCCGCCCTTCCCGCCTATGATCACCCTCCGGCGGCGTACCTTTCCGAGCGGCCCGCACCCCCGGCCGGCCCTCCCATGATCACGCTGCGGCTCAACCACCAGCAGCGCGCCTTCCTGCAGGCGGTCGTCGACCGGTCTTGTCGCCTCAGTGACATCGGTGAAGTTGTCCGGGCCGCCCTGCGCGACGCCCCCGATCCCGCGCCGCTCACGTTCCTCGCCGTTTCCCCACCCCCATCCCGTACGGCTGTGGCAGAGCACCTGGTGCAGCCGGGCACCGGCAAGGCAGTCGAAGTGGCCGCGGGCCGGGTGCTCCGAATCGTCCAGCTCGAAGGCCACCAGTGCGTCGACCTCAACGTGTTCACGCTGGCCGACCGCCGCGAACGGCTGCACGTGGGCCGCACCCGCGGCCTGCAGGGCCTGCACCCCGGCCCCGGCGACGTGCTCTGGTCCAACGCCCCCTGGGAGCGGCCCATCATGGCGATCACCGGCGGCGGGGGCACGACCGACACCCAGTTCCCGTTCTGCAGCCGCCTCATCTACAGCGCCTTCTTCGGCCTGCACGACCGCACCAACTGCCAGGAGATCCAGAACGAGGCCCAGCGCGAATACGGCCTGCACCGGTGGGACATCCACGAGTCGCTCAACCTGTTCATGCACACCGCACCCGGCCCCGGCGGCGAACCGGTCATCCGCCGCAACACCGCCCGCCCCGGCGACTACCTGGAGTTCGTAGCCCTGACCGACGTCCTGGCCATCCCCAACGTCTGCGGCGACGACCTCACCAACTGCAGCAACTTCGACATGCGCCCCGTACGGGTCGTCATCGAGGAACCCCTCCCCTCGGACACCGCCCAAGCCCGGCTCGCAGCGGACCGCGCCACGATCCTCGGGCTGCCCGCCCCGCTCGAAGTCGCCGACGGCCAGCCGTTACGGCGCGACCCCACGTACGTGGCAGCCTTCCCACACCTGCCCCTACGCCGCGCCGACGTCCGGGTCGACCTCGACGACACCCTGACGCGCCGCTTCCACCGAACCAAGAACGTCACCCTGTACGCCGACGACGACGCAGCCGCCCTACGGGACCTGACCCTGTCCTGGGCGATCGACCACTTGGGCGCCTTCACCGGCAACGCTTGAACTCCCACCACTGGCGCCGCCGGCTCCGCACCGTCGCGCCGGCCGCCACGCCCCCGGTTCGGCGCAGCAAACCGGCCCGGCCCGCCGCACAGTGAGCGAACGCGCAGTACGAGCAGCCAACGACTCCGGCCGGCGAGCAGAAAGCGGCGTTCGCCGAAGACCAGCGGAAGCCCGCAGACCGGCGACCAACGACCGAACGAGCACCAAACAGCCAACGACCACACACCGGCGACCGATGACCTTGTGCCCAACACGCAGCAACGAACAACGAGGTGCACAAACCGGCGCGCAGTGAGCGAACACGCAGAGCCGAACAACGCCCCCCGCGGAACGGTGATCGGTGTGCAAACGCGCAACAACAAGCGGCGGATGCCGACCAACAACGGGCAAAGGGTGATCGGTCCTGCAAACGCGCAACAACGAGCAGCGCATACCGACCAACAACAAGCAAGTACACGACGCCGACCAGCGAACGAACCCGCACCTACGACCAGCAACCGGCGACCCACACGCACGACACGCAACGACACCGGTCGTGCCTGCGCCGCCCTGCTCGAAGCGCTGCGGCGCGCCGGCGATGCGCGGCGGTGGCCCGCAAATCCGCGCTCGTGACCAAATGCGCAAATACGAGCAACGAACCAGCGCCGAACGGCGATCGACGATCGGTGATCGGTGATCGGTGATGCACACGCGCAACAACGAACAACGGATGCCGACCAACAACGAGCGGCTACACGGCGCCGGCTTGCAAACGAAGTCGCACCTGCGACCAGCAACCGGCGACCCACGCGCATGACACGCAACGACACCGGTCGTGCCTGCGCCGCCCTGCACGAAGCGCTGCGGCGCGCCAGCGATGCGCGGCGGTGGCCCCGCAAATTCGCGCTCGTGACCAAATGCGCAAATACGAGCAACGAACCAGCGCCGAACGGTGATCGGTGATCGAAACGCGCAACAACGAACGGCGGATGCCGACGAACGGCGAGCGAGTACGCGACGACAACTGCGAATGAACTCGCACCTGCGACCTGCGACCTGCGACCAACGACCAACGACCAACGACCAACGACGGCGACCAACGACCGGCAACCCACACGCAACGACGTGCAACGACGAGCGCTAATCGGCGCTTCGTGAGCAAATACGCGGAGGCCAGCAACGAACCGGCACCGAACGGCGATCGATGATCGGTGATGCAAACGCGCAACAACGAACGGCGGATGCCGACGAACAGTGAGCGGGTGCGCGACGACGGACTGCGAATGCGCGCCGGCGGACAAAGGGTGAGCGCGAGGCTGTTGGCAGCCAGCTAACGGGTGTCGGCGGACGGCCGGCGAAGCTCGGGCACCGCCGGCTGCGGCTGCGTGGTCGGAGTCGGCGGCGCGGTGCGAAACAGACGAGTGCCCGGCGGCTGCGTTTTTGTGGACGGTGGCGTCGCGGCTGGGGTCAGACCTCTGGGCCGGCTTCGGCAGGCGTTTCGGGGGCCGTCGTGGCCGGCGGGGTGGTCGGGTCGGGCGGCGGCGTCGTGGGCTGGGTGGTGGGGTCGACCGGTGGGGTGGTCGGGTCGACCGGTGGGGTGGTCGGGGGCTGGGCCGGCGGCTGCTGCGGTGGCTTGGGCGTGGCCGGGGGCTTGGTCGGCTTCGCCGGTGGGGTGGTCGGCTTGGGTGAGGAGGGTGTGCCCTTGGGCGTGGCCGACGACGGGGTGTCGGTGGGGGTGAGCTTTTTGCGCACGGTCACCGTTTTTGTGTCGTTGGTCTGCCTGGTGCGCGTCGTCGGCAGTGGGGTCTGGGGCGCGGCGCTGGGCTTGGCCGACGTTGCGGGTGGGTCCACGGCTTCGATCGCGGCTTCTGCTTCCCTGCCGCCGGGGGTGGCGGTGCCGTTGAGCAGTTGCACGCCGATGATGCTGAGGATTGCCGTTACTACCGCGGCTGAGCCGATCACCGTCACGCGACGGCGGGAGCGGCGGCGCGCGGCCGGGGCGGCCGGCGAGACCGCGGCGTGATAGCGGACCGGTGACAGGGCCGGACGGACTGGTGTAACGGCGGGGGTTGCGGCGGGCGGGAGGCCCAGGCGGACCGGCGCGAAAGCGGGGCGGGCCAGAGGGGCCGTGTGGCCGAGGCGGCGCAGGGTTTCGGCGATGTCGTTGGCTGTGGGGCGGTTGGCCGGGTCTTCGGCGGTGCAGGCCTCGTAGAGGCGGACCAGGTCGCGGGGCAGCCCGGCCAGGCGGGGCAGGCGTGGGGCGGGGCGGCCGTGGCGGGTAGCCAGCACGGCCCCCAGGGTTTCGCCGGGCCAGGCCTTGGCGCCGGTCAGAGCCTCGAACAGGACCAGGCCCAGCGCGTAGACGTCACCGGCGGGGTAAGTGGGCTCGCCGAGGAGTTGTTCGGGGGCCACGTAGGCGGGGCTGCCCCAGAGGGCGCCGCCGCCCGAGCCGGCGACGGCGGCGATGCCGAAATCGAGCACCTTCACGCCGTCGGAGGTGAGCATGATGTTGCGCGGGTTGACGTCGCGGTGGACCAGGTCCTGCGCGTGGGCGGCGGCCAGCGCGCCCGCGGTCTCGGCGCCCAGTTCGGCGGCCCGGCGCCAGCGCTGGGCGCCCGTGCGGGCGATACGGTCGGCCAGGGTCTCGCCGCCGACGAACTCCATGACCAGATAAGGCGTACGCTCGTCGCCCTCGAGAAGCTCGCCGTAGTCGTAGACCTGCGCGATGTTGGGGTGGCTGAGGCCGGCCGCCGTGCGCGCCTCGCGCAGCACCTCGGTGGCGGAGCCGTCGAACATCTTGATGGCCACGGGCCGCTTCAACACGGTGTCGAAGCCGTAGCGCACCACGGAGTTGCCGCCGTGACCGAGGGCCTCACCCACCCGGTAACGCCCCGCCAGCTTTTGCACTGCGACCTCCCCGATGGCCGCCGCGGCGAGCCGCCGCCGGGACCATGATCGTGCGCGCAGCATACCCGGCCCGTACGACAGAAAAACGTTGCTGTGACCGCCCGCACCGGGCGGAAGGAGCACCGATCCGCAAAACGGTCAGTCCACATCGGAGCTACGGCTCAGATGCCGAGATCCTCCGACGTCGGGGCGGACTGGATGGTTTGGCGGCGACCTCGTAGAGCTCGGCCGGCAGCAGCGGCTCGAGCTCCTCGACGGTGTCGGCGACGGCGAACATGGCCTGGGCCGGGGTGCGCATTTAGGCCTGCCCCGGTGACCAGTCGCCGATCCAGCCGCGCCGGCCGGCGGACCAATTGCGGCTGTGCATGGCGCCCGGCCCGACCGGGCTGTGCATCTCCGAGCGGGCGTGATGCACCGCGAAGCGACCCTTGGCTGTGCGGAACAGCGTGTACGTCTTTTCGCCCTCGCTGGTCGAGGAGGTCCACTGGCCCAAGCCGACCCCGAGGAACCGCTTGATCGAGACCTGGGTGCGGGGCGCGGCACGGGGTACGGGACGCGGGGTGCGCGGTGCGGGGCAGGGGGCACGAGGCGCGGGATGCGCAGTGCGAGGCGCGGCGCGGCAAGGAGCGCGGGGCACGAGGCCTGGGGTGCGCAGTGCGGCGCTCGGCGCAGAGGGCGCGGGGTGCGGCGCTCGGCGCAGAGGGCGCGGGGTGCGCAGTGCGAGGCGCGGCGCGAAGCACAGGGCGCGGGGCGCGGGGCGCGAAGTGCGCGGTGCGCGGCAGGGAGCGCGGGGCACGAGGCCCGGGGTGCGCGGTGCGGCGTTCGGGGCAGAGGGCGCGGGGTGCGCGGGGCGGGGCAGGGGGGCACGAGGCGCGGGGTGCGCGGTGCGAGGTGCGAGGCGCGATACGAGGCAAGGGGCAAGGAGCGAGGGGCAACCCGGCGACCCGCAGCAGACGGCCGACGAGACACCAAGTGCCACCACTTCAAGATAATTGATGTTGATATTGAGAAAGTTAAGTTTCGAGGTTGGCCGATTACAGATATAGCGGTATACCTATGGGGCGGCAAACCATCGGAGAGGAGCCGGCGTTGGACTGGCAGGAGCTGACGGACCTGACCCACGGGCAGCCGTTCACGGTCGAGCGGGTTCGGCTGACCGGCAGCGGCATCGCGATCGAGGGTGCGTTCGAGCCGCCCCAGCTGGCCCAGCTCGGCCTGGACGATCAGGTCTTCGTGGCCGCGTTCGTGCGGGCCCACGGCTCCATCAAGGAGATGGAACGGATCTTCGGGGTGAGCTACCCGACGATCAAGTCCCGGCTCAACCGGATCGCCGGCCGGCTCGACTTCGCGGAGCACGTCGACGGGACCGCGCCGGAGCCGGCACCGGCCGGGGCGGGCGTCATCGACCGGCTGCAACGGGGGGAGATCACCGCTCAGGAAGCCCTGGCCGAGCTGGAGCAACCCCGGTGATCCCGCAGCTGGTGACCGTTCGCTACCGGCCGGAGGCCGACCTCCGGCACACCTGGTACGTGCCGGTCCTGCCGGTCACCTTGCTGCTGTCGCCGGTTCTGGTGCTCGCCCTGGTGGGTGGGCTGATCGCCTGCGTGGTCTTCCGGATCAATCCGGTGGCCGCGCTCTTGGGCCTCGGGCGTGTGGTGTGCGCGTTGCCGGGTGCCGTGTTCGACCTGGCCGACGGCCGGACGGCCGTCCAGGTGACCGTCAGATGAGGAGCCCGTCGCATGAGCGAGCAACGCCGTCAGATCCTGCAGATGCTGGCCGAAGGCAAGGTCACCGCGGACGAGGCCGAGCGCCTCATCGACGCGCTGGCCCGGCAGCAGCAACCCGAGCCGCCGCCGGCGGCCTACGACCGGCCGAAGCGGCGGCCGAAGTATCTGCGCGTGGTGGTTCATTCGGAGGACAACGGCGCCGGTGAGGGGCCGAGCCGGATCAACATCCGGGTGCCGATCCAGTTGCTGCGGGCCGGCGTCAAGCTGGCCAGCCTCGTTCCGCCGCAGGCGCTGCACAAAGCCAACGCCGAGATGGCCAAGTCGGGCCTGCCGATCGACCTCACGCAGCTCAAGCCGGAGCAGTTGGAGGAGCTGGTCGACCAGCTCGACGAGGTCACCGTCGACGTCGACGACCCCGGCTCCAAGGTCCAGATCTTCGCGGAGTAGAGCGGAACAGCAGGGACAGGACGGTAGCGGTACAGGACGGAAGCGGGACAGGTCATGCCGCGACGCCGCCCCGGCCGAGTGGCGACCGGGGCGGCGTTCAGGTTGCGGCATTACTGCGGGGCCACGACCCACAGCAGCTGGTCGTCGACCACAACCGTCTCCCCCGAGGCGACGGTGATGATCTCGGCCGAGTCGTAGTCGGGCTTCTGGTGCGCGTACTGGCTGCCGTCGGCCGTACGGAACCGCACCTTGTAGTTGCCCGGCTCCAGCAGACCGCTGAAGTCGTAGGTGCCGTCGGCCGCCGTGGTGGTGTCCGACTGGTTGATGGTGTCGACGTTGATGAAGCTGACGTTCACGCCCCCGGCCGGCGCCCCCGCGGCGTCGGTCAGGCGGCCCGAGATGCCGGCCGGGGCGGCGGCCCGGTCGGTCAGGCGGACGGTTTGGCCCGAGCGCACGAAGAACCGTGTGGCCTGGGCGTACTCGAAGGTGTGGGGTACGTACTGGCTGAGCGCGCCGGCCTGGTAGCTGACGACGAACGTCTGGTTGGGCTGAACCCGCAGCCGGAAGGTGCCGTCGGCCTCGGTGAGCCCGGCGTGCTGGGACGCGGTGTCCACGTTCGTCACGTTGACCGGCGCGCCGGCCAGCGGCTTGCCGTCGGTCGCGAGGAGCCGGCCGGCGAGGAAGCCCGTCGCGGTGACGACGCTGTTGGCGGTCGTGGTGCGGTTCGCCCGCACCTGATAGGTCCGCGCCTGGTCGGGGTGGCTGACGCGCCCGGGCGCCCACTCCGACCAGCCGCCCAGACCGATCCGGATCTTGTAGTTGCCGGCCTCGAGGCCGGAGACCGTGAACCGGCCCCGGCTGTCGGCCTGCAGTTCCTGAACGGCGTCGCTGGACGGGTTGACGAAGACACCGATGACGGCGTCCGGGACGACGGCCCCGCGGGTGTCCCGGACGACGCCGGCGATGCTGCCGGTCGGGTCGGCGGCCAGGGCCGGTCCGGCCACGGTGGTCGCGGCGACGATCCCGGCCACGGTGGCGGCCAGAACCGAACGACGGCGTACTGCGTTGGACTGCACGTAAGGTCTCCCTTGCGGTGTGTGATGTGTGGGAGACGTTATTGAGGCTGTGCGGCCTTCCGCCGTACGGGGAAAGGGTTTGGCACGAAGCCAGGAGCATCAAGCCTTGTGGACGGTCGACACCGGAGTACCGGTCTCCACAGTGCGGGTCACCGTGCACAAGCGGTCGTGCGACTGCTGGATCAGGCGCGGAACCACCGCCCGCGCGCGGTCACCCTCGGGGCCGGGCGGGAACTCGACGTCGAACTCCACTTCGAGGTTCTCCAGCCGGTTGCTGCCGGCCTCGTCGCGGATCTTGTCGCCGCGCACCCGGATCACGAACCGCGACGGCTCGGCGCGCCGGCTCACCACCAGGTCGACGTCGATGCCGGAGCAGCCACCGAGCGCGGCCAGCAGCAACTCGACCGGCGTGAAACGCTCGTCGTCACCGGTGCCGAGCGACATGCTGCCACCCCGTACGTTGCGGATCTCGTACGCGCCGACGCTGGTCCGCTCGATCTCGACCGACCGCTTTTTCTCGTCACTCATGCCCGCCGACGCTACGCGACCGGGTTGGCACATCCGCGTGCGTGTCAGGCCCGAGCGAACGGGTAGGCGGACCTTGTGGCTGCTCATCGCGCTGCCCGTTTGCTGCTGCTGGCCTGCCTGGCCGGGGTGGCCTACGTCGCGCTGAGCCTTTTCGACAATGCCGCCCGAGCCGACGACGTCGTTCCCGGCCCCCTTTCCCGTACGCCGGTGGGCGGCGTCACGCAGTCCGCGCGGTCACCGGAGGCACGCAAAACCGTCGCGCGCGTGGCCGAGGTGGGAAAGACGCCGAGTCCGGTAAAGCGCGGGCCGGACGTGCGAAAGGCGCACGGGACGGTGGCGCGCGCGCCGGTCGTGCGAAAGGCGCACAAGACGGCGACGCGCGGGCCGGTGGTGCGAAAGACCTTTGCGCCTGGCTCGGCGGCGGGTAAGGCCGAACCGCGAAGAATCGTCGCTCGCACGTCCGGGAAGACCGCGACGCGCGGATCAGCGACGCAGCCGGTGAAGGTCCTTCACCGCGCGGCCGGCGCCACCTCGACGGTACGGCCTAAAGCTCTGCCACGTGTCCGGCAGACGGTGCGATCGGTCGCGGGCGAACCGAACCGGGCCGCCGCGACGATCGTCGAACGCGCAGCCTCGGCGACCGGGGCGGTGGTGCGGAAAGCGCTCGACCCGCACGCCGTCCTCTCCCCAGCCCACGTGGGCAGATCTCCAAGGCTCGGTTCGCCTCCTGCCCGGACGGTGCTCGGCCTGAGGCGTCCGGTGACGCTCGATCCGCCCGTCGCGGGTGCCCGACCGGCGCTCCCGCGGTCGCCTGCGGTCGCCGCCACGCCGGAGTTCGGTGTCCCGGCAGTGCCGCAGCGTCCTGGCCTGTCCGTCCCGACGGCGTCGCCGCGACACACCCCGGCGCTGCGGCAGAGAGTAGTGCCGGCGACGGCCGGGACGTTCGCTCAGCCGAGCGTCGCCGAGGCGCCCTCGGCGCGGGGCGCCCGCTCCGGTCAACGACCGGTCGCTCCCGCCCCGCACTCCCCCGGCCGGCCGGACGACCAGGCCGGCGCCGGGCACCTGCGCGACGCCGGTGGTGGCGCCGCGCCGCCGACGGGCACCGTCCCGTCGTCGTGGCGGCCGCAGATCGCCGCGGCCGAAGCCGATCTACCCGCGGACGTCGTCGCTTACGGGCGCACTGTTCGCTACAGCGGTCCTCCCAGCTGATTGCGCGGTCCGGAATCGGGCCGTCACCGGTGCCCAGACCCGGTGGTGGCCATCGGCCGGCCTCCGCGAACCCGAGGACGCCGGCCTTCCCTCCGCGACTTTCCTGGCTGGGAGGCCACCGTGATCCGCGTTTTGCTCGTCGAACCCATGAATCTGCTGCGCGGCGCTCTGACCGCGGCCCTGTCGGAGGAGGAGGACTTCTCCGTCGTCGGCGGGCGGAGCCGCCTGGCCGAGGCGGTGGACCTGGCCCGGGCGGTGCCGCCGGACGTGGCCGTCGTCAACGTCGGCCTGCTGACCGGGGACGGTCTGCGCCTGCTGGCCCGGCTGGGCTGCGCCACGCTGGTGGTGGCCGGTCCGGAGGCCCGGGCCCGGGTCAACCGCGCGCTCGACATGCCCGTGGGCGGGGTGGTGAGCACGGACGCCGGGCCCGCGGACCTGGCGCGGGCCATCCGCCGGCTGATGCGGGGCGAACGGGTCATCGACGCCGGCCTGGCCGTGGCCATGGTGGCCGCGCCGCGCAGCCCGCTGTCGGAGCGTGAGCTGCACGTGCTCAGCGTGGCGGCCTCGGGGGTGCCCGCGGCGGAGGTCGCGGCGACGCTCAACCTGACCGCGGGCACGGTCCGCAACTACATCTCGGTGATTCTGCGCAAGACGGGGGCCCGCAACCGGCTCGAGGCCGTACGGCTGGCCGAGCACGCGGGCTGGCTGCAGTGATCGTGACTGATGTCAGGTCAGTCGATGACACCGCTCACTGGGACGGGAACCGGCAGACATCCAGGCTTATCGGTGGAAGTCACACCAATCCTGATCACCAGGAGGAACGATGACACACCGGCAACGAATCTCGATGATCGTCGTGGCGGTGGCCGCCGCGCTGGGGCTCGCCTCCGCCGGCGCCGGCGCCGCGTCCGCCGCCCCGGTCACCCGGGCGCCCGCTCCGGTCGCCGCGGCCGTGCCCAGCGCCCCGGTCACCGGCACGTTCACCGACGCGGCCGGGGGCACCGGCACCTTCACCGGCACCTTCACCCCTGCGAAGTTCGTGGCGCAGAACGGCGACCTGCTGGCCACCGGGAAACTGACCGGCACGCTGACCGACTCGTCGGGCACCGCGCTGGGCACGGTCGACCAGTCCGTCAACGCGCCGGTCGCGATCGCGCAGGCGACCTGCCGGGTGCTGGACCTCGTGCTCGGCCCGCTGCACCTCGACCTGCTCGGCCTGACTGTCGACCTCAACCAGCTGCACCTGGTGATCAACGCGGTGCCGGGCCCGGGCAACCTGCTCGGCAACCTGTTGTGCGCGATCGCCGGCCTGCTCGACCCGGTGCCCGGCGCCGGCGCGCTGGCCGCGCTGCTCACCGTCCTGCTCGCCCTGCTCGGTCAGCTCTGACCCGCACAGGCAGGAGCCGCGCCCGACCCCCGGGCGCGGCTCCGTCGCGCTTCACGATCGAACGGTCACCGGCGGAACTGGATCCAGTTGACGTTGACGAAGTCGTTGGGCTGTCCGCTGGTGAAGGTGAGGAAGACCGTGTGCCGGCCGGACACGTTGGACACGTTGCCGGGCACCGACCGCCAGCTCTGCCAGCCGCCGGTGTTGCCGAGCGCGAAGCTGCCGATCGGCGCGTTGCTGCGGTTGTCGATGCGCACCTCGACCAGTCCGCTGATGCCGGCCGCGGCCCCCGACGCGACCCGGGCCACGAAGTCCCGTACGCCGCCCGTGCCGAACTCGACGTTGTTGAACTGCACCCAGTCGCCGCTGCGGACGGCGCCGATGTTCTGGCCGCCCTCGCTGGCCGTCTCGACGATCACGCCGGACTGCGCGTTGAACGATTCGGCCTGGATCTGCGCGTACGCGTCCCGGACGCCCCCGGGCGGCGGGGTCGTCGGGGGTGTGGTCGGCGGCGTGGTGCCTCCGCCGCGGGTGTAGACGGCCACGTAGTCGACCAGCATGGGGTGACCGGGCACGGTGGCCGCGGTCGGGGTGCCGAAGCCGGCCACGCCGTTGGGGAAGCCGCCGCCCATGGCCACGTTGAGCAGGATGTGATAGCCGGCGTGGTTGGTCATGTTGCCCCAGTGCGGCTCGCCGACCTGGTTCTGGTTGACCGCGTGGAACTGCTGACCGTCCACGTACCAGCGCAGTTGGTTGGGCGAGACGCTGCGATCCCATTCGAAGGCGTACGTGTGGAAGTTGCCTTGGCAGGTGGAGCCGGGGCAGGCCCGGCTGGCGCCGATGCCGTTGGTCTCGTTGCACGGCCCGCCGGGGTTGACGCCGCAGTGCAGCACGCCCCAGACGGAGTTGATGCCGTTGACGTTCTCCATCACGTCGAACTCGCCGATGGCGGGCCAGCTGTAGCGGTCGTTGCGGTACGGCGCGCCGAGCGCCCAGAACGCGGGCCAGTAGCCGAGGGCCGCGTTGCCGGTGACGTCGGGCATCTGGATGCGGCCCTCCAGGCGCAGCACGCCGCCCGCGGGGGCCTTGAAGTCGGTGCGCTGGGTCTCGATCCGGGCCGAGGTCCACTGGCCGGAGCCGTTGCGCAGGGGGGTGATGCGCAGGTTGCCCGCGCCGTCGTGGGCGACGTTGCTGGTGCTGTTGGTGTAGGTCTGGATCTCGCCGGTGCCCCATTGCGGCGGTCCACCGGGGTAGCCGGTGCCGGTGTCGATGATCCAGTTGGCCCCGTTGGGCAGGGTGTTCGCGGCGCCGGTGAAGTCGTCGGCCCAGACCTGGGTCCAGCCGCTGGGTGGTGGGGGCAGGGCGGCGCTGGCAGCGACGGCCATCACGGCCGAGCCGGCCAGCGCGACGGTCGCGGTCGCGACGGCCAGGAGACGGGTGCGGATAGTCATGGGCTTGCCCTTCTCGTCGGGCTTCGCACAACTGAGGGAGCGCTCTCAGAGAAGTTTCGAGCGCGTTAAGTGACCGTGTCAAACATGAACGGATGTCGATGTCCGTTCGGGCAATGGGGCCTGGGCCGGCACTCGGGCACAATGCCGCACCATGGACTCGCCATTGACCACCGTCGGTCTGCCCGTCGCGCTCGGGATCATCATGCTCGGCCTCGGGCTCGGCCTCACGGTGGCCGACTTCCGGCGGGTCGTGGCCTATCCCCGGGCCGCCCTGATCGCGCTCGGCTGCCAGGTGCTGCTGCTGCCCGCGCTCTGTTTCGCGCTGGTGGTCGCGCTCGACCTGGCCCCGGCCCTCGCGGTCGGCATGATGCTGCTGGCGGCGTCACCCGGCGGCACGACGGCCAACCTCTACAGCCACCTCTTCGGCGGGCACGTCGCCCTCAACGTGACCCTGACCGCCGTCAACTCGGTGCTCGCGGTGGTCACGCTGCCGATCATCGTCAACCTGTCGGCCGCGCACTTCCTGGACGGCACCGGCTCGATCGGCCTGCAGTTCGACAAGGTGCTGCAGGTCTTCGCGATCGTGCTGGTGCCGGTGGCGATCGGCATGGCGCTGCGCGCACGGTTCCCGGGCCTGGCCGACCGCTTGGCCCGTCCGGTCAAGATCGTGTCGATAGTCGTGCTGGTCGCCGTGGTCGCGGGCACGGTGCTCAAGGAACGCGACAACATCGGCGGCTATCTCGTGGCCGTGGGCGTCGCCGTGCTGATCTTCAACGTGCTCAGCCTGGCCGTCGGCTACGGCGCGCCCCGGCTGGCCGGCGTCGAGCGGCGGGAGTCGATCGCGGTCGGCATGGAGATCGGCATCCACAACAGCACGCTGGCCATCGCCATCGCGGTCAGCCCGGCCCTGCTCGACGACACCGAGATGGCGATCCCGGCCGCCGTCTACGGCATCGTCATGTTCTTCACCGCCGCCGCCTTCGGCTACCTGGTCACCCGGCGACGCGAGCGCCAGGTGGCCGAAGACGGCACCAGGACGGCTTAGGCGCGGACGCGCTTCTCGGCACCGATCTCGTACGGGATCGGCTCCCAGGCCACGTTCTTACCGACGGTGTCGTCGCCCTCGATCTCGGCGGCCACGTCCCAGATGTTCAGGCCCGCGTTCTTCGCCTCCTGCCGGGTCTCCTCGTCGTAGACCGAGGCCTTGAACGAGTTGATCAGGTAGGTGCGGGTCTTCATGTACTCGACGTAGCGGTGGTGGTGCGCGTCGTCGAGGCCCAGCGCGGCGAAGACCGCGACCCGATCGCCGTCGGCCTTGGCCACCCGCCACTTGGGCAGGTTGGGCACATCCTTGGGCTCGGGGAAGACCCACTTCGGGAACTTGTAGAGCGCGCCGTTGCCGCTGTGGGTGGTGCGCATGCTCCACACGGCGAGGTCACCCGGCCGCGTACGGACATAGATGTTCTTGCCGTAGTTGTGGTCGGTCGTGTTGTGCGACTTGGCCCGCAGGTTCAGGCCACCGGTGTGCGAATAGTGGTCCTGCAGGTAGATACCGAACCGCAGCAGCGTGTAACGGCCCTTCCAGTCCGGCCCCTTGGGGTCCTTGCGATCCACGTTGTCCTTGTGGAAACCGCGCTGGCTGGAATTGATCGTGAACGAGCTGTCCCCCGAATACCAGATGTCGTCGCTGCCCAGAAGCTGCTTGGCCACGCTCACGAAGCGGCCGTCGGTCAGCACGTTACGCATCTTGGGGTTGGAGAGAAGATCGCCGGGCCCACGGCCGCGCGAGGCCAGAGCGGCCTCCCGGATACGCTGGATCTCGTCGCGCGTGTAGGCATTACGGATAATCTGGTACCCGTTCTCCCAGAACGCGTTCACGTCGACGTTCAACTCGTTGGCCATTGATCCCTCATCCGCTTGCTCGACGTATTACCGAAGGCAACGAAGCCGGATTCGGCTCCCCCGTTGCACGCTGTGAAGCTTCGGCGGCCGCCACCCGCCGCACAACGGCCGGTTCGCATAAATCTCGCGATTCCGGGCCCGTGAAACCGTCGTGAAGCCGAATTGAAGCCACCCGCCGCGGATCAGGACGCGCGACCCACAGGGGCGGGACGGAGCCGCGGCCGTGCGGGCGCTTGCCGCGTCGAGGTGGGCCACCTGGTCCGCGGTGAGCGCCCAGCCGGCGGCGCCGACACTCAGCGCGGGCACGGTCAACCCGGAAGCCCGGGGCCACGTTCTGCAGGCCGCCGCAGACGCGGTCGCCGAAGGGAGGTCCGACCGGCTCGACCTGGGGGTGTGGCACGGCGGGGCACCGCCGCCGGCACGGCCGAGGAGAGCTCAGCAGGCGCGGTCGAGCAGCGCGCAGTGCCGGCCGTACAGGCCGGCCAGCAGGCTCACCCGGTACAGGTCGTGGTTGAGCTGCTCGACCAGATGCACGCCGACCAGGCGGTCCAGCTGCTGACGGACGGCTGGCAGGGCCAGCATGGCCACCTCGGCCGCCTGACCCGTGGTGAACGCCTTGGTGGTGTGGGCGGCCAGGCGGCGCATCAGGTCGGCCGCGTCGGGGTCGAGCCGCCCGTACGACCAGGACAGCGAGCGCGGCAGGTCACCGGACGCGCCGTCCCCGGCGTCCAGCGCGGCCAGCCGGCCCGCCTCGTCGGACAGCTCGGCGATCCACGACGCGGGCGACACGTGCGGCAGCCGGGCCATCCGCTCGGCCAGGATGCGCAGCGCGAGCGGGGTGCGGTCGCACAGCTCGGCCAGCCGGGCCGCCTCCTCGGTGCGCGGGTTGAGGCCGAGCAGGACGGGCGCCTCCGCCGGGTCGAGCCGGGGCACGGTCACCCGCACCGCGCCGTCGTGCACGACCAGGGCCCGCAGCTGGTTGCGGCTGGTGATCACGGCGACGCCGCCCGCGCCGGGCAACAGCGGGCGCACCTGGTCGGCGTCGAGCGCGTTGTCCAGCAGAACGGACAGGCGGCGGCCGGCCGTGAGCGTGCGGAAGAGCTGGGCCCGGGCCGCGACCCCGCACGGCTGCGCGGCCTCGGCCACGCCCAGGTCGTCGAGCAGCACGCCCAGCGCCTCGGCCGGTTCCAGCGGCGGCTCGTCGGCGTAGCCCCGCAGGTCCACATAGAGCTGACCGTCGGCGAACTCGGCGTCGTTGTCGTGCAGCCAGCGCAGCGCCAGGGCCGACTTGCCGATGCCGGCCGGCCCGTCCAGCACGACGACCGCGGCCTCCTCGTCGCGATGCCAGTCGAGGGTCGCGAACTCCTCGGCCCGCCCCACGAAGTGCGGCGCTCCGGCCGGCAGCATCCGCGGGACCACGACCGGGGGCGGCGCGACGGGCACCGCAGCGGTGGTGGCGGCGGCCGGTGACAGCAGCGGGTGGTGGCCGGTGCCGCGCAGGATCTGCTGGTGCACCTCGCGCAGCTCCTCGCCGGGCTCGACGCCCAGCTCGTCGATGAACCGGTGCGACAACCTCTGATAGGTGCTGAGCGCCTCGGCCTGCCGGCCCTGACGGTACAGCGCGGCCATCAGGTGCACCCAGAACCTCTCCCGGAACGGGTGCTCGACGGTCAGCCGCCGCAGCTCGGGCACGATGCCGTCGGTGCGGTGCAGCAGCAGGTCGACCTCGATGCGCCGCTCCAGCGCGAGCAGCCGCCGCTCGTTGAGCGCGGGCAGGTCCATCTCGTGCAGCCACGGTGACGCCACGTCGGCACACGCGGGGCCGCGCCACAGGGCGAGCGCCCGGCCCAGCAGGCGGGCCTGATCGGTCAGTTCCGGCGCCGCCGCGGCCTCGCCGACGAGCCGGTCGAACACGTGCATGTCCAGTTCGCCGGTTTCGACGAGCAGTGAGTAACCGGCCGGGCCGGTGACGACCGAACCGGGCCAGGGCAATTCGTGCCGGAGCCGGACGATGTTGGTCTGCACCACGCGGCGCACCGAGTGCGGGGCGTCCCCGGCCCACATGCGCTGGGCCAGCTGGGCCACGGAGAGCTGCTGGTTGGCGTGCAGCAACAGGGCCGCGAGCATCGTGCGCACCTTGCCCCCGGTCACCGGCCGCGTCTGCTGCTCGTGCTCCACCAGCAGCGGGCCGAGGATCTGATACCGCATGCCCACCTCCCCCGTGTGACGTCACCGCCCGTAGGGACGCCAAGCCTCAAGCTTGAGCAGACCGTAGACACCTTGACGCGGCCTCGCCACCCCGCTGCGCCGAACGGCCCCGCCCGGCCCGGCCGTTCGGACGGGAACGACGACTATGGTCGGATGCAGGACATCTGGGCGAATCGATGGGGTGACGATGCCGCAGCCGCACGAGCCCCTTCCCGATCCGGCCCGGGCCACCGGCCTGGACGACGTGGCCGGGCTGCTGCGGTCGCTGAAGGCGGCGACCGGCGACCCGTCGTACGACGTGATCACCGAACGGGTCAACGCGGCCTGGACGGCGGCCGGGCGTACGGCGGGGGAACTGACCCACCGCTCGACTGTGGCCGACTGCTTCCGGGCCGGGCGGCGGCGGCTCAACGCCGGGCTCGTGGTGGCCGTCGTGGCCGCGTTGCACCCCGACCCGGCGTACGGGGAAAGGTGGCGCCAGGCTCTGCGCACGGTCGGCGCCGAGACCGACGCGGTGTCGCAGGTACGGGTGCAGGACAGCCTGCCGCAGGACCTGCCCGAGTTCACCGGCCGCACCGCCGAGCTCGACCGGCTGCGCGACGCGCTCGGCACCGCCCGGCGCGACGGCGGCGCGGTGGTCGTCTCGGCTCTCGCGGGCATGGCCGGTGTCGGCAAGACCCAGCTCGCCGTGCACGCGGGTCACCTGCTGATCGCCGAGGACCTGGCCGACCGGGTGCTCTTCGTCAACCTGCGAGGCTTCCACCCCGACCCCGCACAGCCCCCGGCCGACCCGGCGGCGGTGCTCGACGGCTTCCTGCGCCTGCTCGGCGTCTCCGGTCATCGGATCCCGTACGGGCTCGACGACCGCGCGGCGGCGTACCGCGCCCGGCTGGCCGGCTCCCGCACGCTGGTCGTGCTGGACAACGCGGCCACCGCCGAGCAGGTCCGCCCGCTGCTGCCCGGCACCCCCGGCAGCCTGGCCCTGATCACCAGCCGCCGCACCCTGACCGGCCTCTGGCCCGCCCCCGTGACGCTGGCCGTGGACGTCTTCACGCCCGCCGAGGCCGAGGCCTTCCTCACGGCGGCGATCGCGCCCCGGCACGCGCGGCCGGACCCGGAGGCGGTGGCCCGCATCGCCGCCCGCTGCGGCCACCTCCCGCTGGCGCTGAGCCTGGTCGCCGGGCACATCCGGAGCTTCCCGCACTGGTCGCCGGCCGACCACGCCGACCGGCTGGACGAGCGCCACCGTCACCGGCGCCTCGACACCGGCGTCGAACTGGCCCTCGACCTGTCCTATCGGGACCTCCCCGGCGATCAGCAGCGCCTGCTGGGCCTGGCCGCGCTGCACCCGGGGCAGGACTTCGACCCGTACGCCGCGGCCGCCCTGCTCGGCACCGACGCGGACACCGCCGCCACCCTGCTCCGGGACCTGCTGCGCGATCATCTGCTGCAGGAGACCACGCCGGGGCGGTACACCTTCCACGACCTGGTGCGCGCCTACGCGACCGGACGGGCGCACGACCAGATCGCCCCGGCCGCCCGTCGCGCCGCGCTGACCAGCCTGTTCGACTACTACCTGGCCACGGCCGGGGCGGCGGTGAGCACGCTGCACCCGGGCGAGTTCCACCCCGCAGCTGCCGCGCCCGACCTGACCGGCCCGGAGGACGCCCGCACCTGGCTCGACACCGAACGGCCCAACCTCGTCGCCGTCGTGGTCAGCGCGCCCGACCATGCCGTACGGCTGGCCCGCACCCTGTTGCCCTACCTCAAAGGCGGCCACCACGGCGACGCCCTGACCGTGCACGGGCACGCGCTGCAGGCCGCCCGCGCCGCCGGTGACGTGACCGGGCAGGCGTACGCCCTCAACGGCCTCGGCGTCGCCCACCGCCGGCTCGGCGCGCCCAAACGGGCCACCGACGACCTGGAGGAGTCGCTCGACCTGTTCCGCCGCTCCGGCGACCTGCCCGGGCAGGCGCTGGCCCTGTACGACCTGGCCACGGTCATGCAGTGGGTGGGCGACTATCCGGGTGCGATCGACTGCAAACAGCAGGCCCTCGAGCTCTACCGCCGGGCCGGCGACCGGGTCGGCGAGGCCAACATGCTCAGCGGCATCGCCCTGGTCCTGGAGCGCGAGGGCCGGTTCGCCGAGGGGATCGACTACTGCGAACGGGCGCTCGCGCTCGACCGGGAGATCGGCAACCCGGGCGGCGAAGCGCAGGCGCTCAACATCCTCGGCGACATCGAGGTGCGGGCGGGCCGGCCCGAGGCAGCCGCCGGCCATCTGCGGCAGGCGCTGGCCCTGTTCCGCCGGCTCGGCAACCGCAACAACGAGGCCGGGGCGCTGGACAGCCTGGGCATCCTGGCCAACCACCTCGGCCGGCCCGAGGAGGCCATCGGCTGGTTCGAGCCGGCGTTGACCCTGTTCCGCGAACTCGGCAACAAGGGCGGCGAGGTCGGGGCGCTCAACGGTCTCGGCGCGGCCGCCCGCGCCGCCGGCCGCCTGAGAAAGGCGATCGCCTACCACGCCGAGGCGCTGGCCACCGCTATCGACGTCGACATGCCCGACGAGCAGGCCTTCGCCCATGCCGGCCTGGGCCACGCCCACCGCGCCCGCGGCGACGAGGAACAGGCCCGCGAGCACTACCAGGAGGCGCTGAGCCTCTACACCGCCCTGGGCATCCCGGAGGCCGACGAGATCCGGGCCCTGCTGGCGACCTGATCGACCCGGGCGCCGGCGTGGTCGTTCCGCCGTCCGCCGCGCCCAGCACACCGCCACCGGCTGCGGAATCCGCCCCGCGACCCGTGCCCGAGGCGCCTGCCTGTGCCGCTCAGCCCGCAGGCGGTAGCGGTCGGCGCCACGGTGTCGGGCACCATCACCTGCACCACGCTTCCGGCCGGCCGCAGCCAGCACCTCCCGCGATACCTTCGTTCTGGCCGACCGCATCCTCGGCAACGACGGCTACCTGATCGGCCGCGTCGCGTAGAAGACGTCCGAGCAAGTCCCCGGCCTCCCTACGGGGCCGGGGACCCGGGCCCGCCGGATCTGGCGTCGCGTCGCGAACCGGTTGAGCCACTGCCACCGCCGCCACCACCCGCTCGGCGAGCAGCGAAGCCGCACTGCCATCACCCGGGAGGCAGCCCCGAAGTCCTCCGGAGTATCGCGCAACGGCCGCAGACTCCGCGCTTGCTCCCACGCCCGCCTCGGCTGACCGCCATGAGCATGCGCTGAGGGGACAAGACCAGTTCCGTTGATGGTGGGTGGATCGGATGCTGAGCTAGATGCCGAAGGCGCCCAGCACGCCGGACACGGCCAGGAAGGAGCCGACCAGGACGGCCATCACGCGGGAGTAGCCGTAGGTGAAGCGGTACTCCCGGCTTCCCGGCCGCAGCTCGCGGCCGAAGAACGACCGGCTCGACTCGATGCCCGCAGCCGCGAAACGGCGGTTGGAGACGACGGCCAGTACGCCGGCGACGGCGATCACCACATGCATGATGCGTTCCACCACTGTCCCGTACCCGATGGGAGCGCCGATGCAACGCCGGGCAGCGGACGGGTGTTCGCGCCCTCAAGCGCTAGCGGTCACGCCTGATCCGGGACACTCGCGGTGGCTGTGGCCCGGCGCCAGGACGCCGAGATCAGGACGACCGCGACCGTGCCCAGCAGGCCGCCGGCCCCGACCACGACCGACGGAGCCACACCCGCCTCGACCACCGCGCCGGCCACCAGGAAGCCCAGGCCCTGCACGACCAGCAGGCCGGAGGCGGCGACACCCATCGCCCGGCCGCGGAACCCGGGGGCCACCCGGCGCACGAAGACGGCGTTCAGCGGCGCCCCGAACGAGGCCCCGGCCCCGGCCAGGGCCAGCAGGATCAGCACGATCGCCAGGCCCGGCCCGAACAGGGCGGGAATCAGCGCGGCCGTGGAGAGCACGGCGGCCGGCACGATCATGCGGTCGCGGGTCCCGGCCGCGAACACCCGGGTCAGCAGCAGCGCGCCCACCAGGAACCCGACGCAGGGCGCGGCCAGCAGCAGACCGGCCGCGGCGGGACCACCGCCCAGCCCCACCGCCCACGGGTAGGCGATGGCCTCCGGCGCGAACGAGAACGCGCTGGCCACCCAGACCAGGGCCAGGCAGCTGCGCAGCCAGGGGTCGGCCAGGATGAAGCGGATGCCGTCGCGGGTCTGGGCCAGCAGTCCGGTGGTCTGGTCCTCGCCGACGGCGGCCGGCCGGTGCGCGACACCCACCGCGATGAGCAGGGCCGACAGCGCGAACGTGACCGCGTTGCCGGCCAGCGACCAGACCGGGCCGGCGGCCGCGACGACGACGCCACCGGCCACGAACCCGAACAGCTGGCTGAGCTGCGAGGTGATGGTGCCCAAGCCGTTGCCCGCGATGTAGGCCTCGCCCGGCAGCACCTCGGGCATGACGGCCGCGCGGGCCGCCACGAACGGTGGCGAGAACAGGTGAGCAACGTAGAGCAGCACGATGGCGCACCACAGGGGCAGGCCGGGCACGGCGACCAGCGCGATCAGCCCCGCACGGGCCAGGTCGCAGCCGATCAGCACAGCCCGCCTGGGCAACCTGTCGGCGTACGTGGAAAGGATCGGCCCGCCGAGGACGCCCGGTAACCAGGCACTGGCGTAGGCGATCGCGGAGAGCAACGCGTTGTTCGTCCGGTCGAAGACGAGGACGGCCACGGCCACCGCCGCCACCTGATCGCCCACAGAGGACAGCACCTGGCCGCCGTACAGGAAACGGAACTCCCGATAAGCGAACAGCTCGCGGTAGGTCGTCACAACACTCCCTCGCAAGGCGGAAGGTGCCGGCGTCCGGGCGGCACCGGCCCCGGTCACGCCACGACTTGATCGACCCCGGGCCTCCCGGCGAGGGCCGGGGTGACCAGACCGGTCTTGTAGGCGAGCACCACCACCTGGGCCCGGCTGGTCAGCCCGAGCTTGGTCATCAGCCGGTTGAGGTGGGTCTTCACCGTGGCCTCGCCGATGAACAACGCCCCGGCGATCACCTCGTTGCCGGCCCCGGTGGCCACCAGCCGCAACACCTCCAGCTCGCGCACGGTGAGCTCGGTCAGGCCGGCGTGGGCGGCAGGCCGGGCCGGCATTCCCACGTACGCCTCGACCAGCCGGCGCACGACGCTCGGCGCGAACAACCGGCCGCCCCCGGCGGTGATCCGGATCGCGTCGAGCAGGTCCTCCGGCGAGATCTCCTTGAGCAGGAAGCCACTGGCCCCGCAGCGCAGCGCCGCCGACACATGCTCGTCCCGGTCGGCAGTGGTCAGGATGATGACCCGCGGCGACGGGTCCGGCGCGCCCTCCAGGATGCGGGCGGTGGCGGCCAGACCGTCCAGTTCGGGCAGGTGGACGTCGATCAGCACGACGTGGGGGCGCAGTGCCCGGGCCAGCCGGACGGCCTCCACGCCGTCCGCGGCCTGCCCGGCCACCGCCACCCCCGGCGCCGCCGCGATCAGGGCGGCCAGGCCGCCCCGGATGAGCGGCTGACCGTCGGCCACCAGCACCGTCGTCGTCTCTCCGGGCACACAAGCTCCTCGAGTCAGGGAAACTCGCGGTAGTGTGACCCGGCCCGGTTGTGGGATTGCTGTGGTCGCCCCGGTCAGCAGTACGCGGTGCGCGCCGCGGCCGGGCTCGAGATGCCGCCGGTGCGCCGGCTCACGGTGGCGTAGCCGCCGATGCTGAAGCAACCGGTGTCGGGCCAGTTGTTGATGATGAACCGGACCGAGTACGTTCCCGCGCAGATGTTCCGAGCCGTCGCATACTTGCTGGACCCACTCACGTACGTGCCGGTCAGCGACACACACTGCGCGGCGAGGCCCACCCCCGGCTCCCCCACCGGCGCCGCGTGCGCGGCCGGCGCGGACACACTGAGCGCGGCCACCCCGGCCGCCCCGGTCACGGCGAGGGCGCGCAGGGCCTTGGTCGTCTTACGCATCGCTTTCTCCTACCTGTCACGTGCACTTGTTCGGCTTCGGACAGGACGAAACGTATCGACGATGATCGTTGCAACGCGTCCAGTGGAGGGTGGATCGACCCGGTAAACCTGAGCGGTAGCCCGATCAACCCGGCGGCGGATCCCAGACGATGCCCTCCCGGGCCACACTGTCGAGGATCCATGTACGCCCGCGATCGTCTGCCACCCGCCACGCATACGCAAAGCTCCGACCGGTTCCCGCATCGGGCATGTTGTGGCACAGATCCGCCAGCCAGGCGACGGCCGCCACGAAGTCGTCGCCGGGCCACCACCCCATGGGTTTCCGCCGCCGAGCCATGGCCCGGATCTCCAGAATGGCGAGGTTCTTCAGAAGCGTCCCGACCTCACCGTCATCCATCCGCCGGCCACCTCGGCGAACGGAGCAGCGCACGGCGCAGGGGCGGCATCATCACGACGGCAAGTGTGTCAGAGCACCGGGTCGCCCTGATCAGTGGCAGCGATCCGAGCCGCGAGGCCGGGCAGATCCACCGCAGCCTTCGTGTCGACACGCACCACCGGTGCCACGCCGAGAGGTTGAGCCTCGGCCGCCCATCGGGGCCAATCCTCGTCGAGGCGACGCCGATCGTCGTGGATCCGGTGTCGTTGCCGAGCCGCGTAACGACCCAGGGCGACCTCAGCCGGGACGTCGCACCAGACCTCGACCGCGCCGCGGGGCCGGCATCGGCGCAGGCCGGCCTCGACGAAGCGGAGATCGCGCGGTTTGAACCACCACGACTCCAGCACCACGGGGCCGGGCATCGCCGCCGCCGGCGACCACATCATCTCGCCGGCCGCCGCCCCGATCGCACGGCCCGGAACCGGCAGCGCGACATCTGCGACGGCCTCCTTGAGGGCGTCCTTGGAGATCACCGGGACGTCGAGCAGTGCCCCCAAGCCGGTCGCCAACGTCGTCTTCCCCGAGCCCGGCAGCCCGTTGACCAGAATGAGCGGGACCACTCGGCCATCGTGCCGAACGCCCGGGCTCTCCACGAGGAGGGGCCGAGTCCGATGTCACCGGACGCCGATGACCGGAATCACCACCTGATCGGTGCGGCGGGCCTGTTCGGCGGCCCACACCACGCGGTGGGTGGCCAGACTCTCGGCGGGGCCGGAGAGCAGCCCGGAGGCGTCGCCGGTGGCCACCGCCTGCAGGAAGGCGTCGACCAGTCCCTCGTCGCCACCGCCGTGGCCGTCGGCGGCGGACGGGCCGCCCTCCGCCGCGGAGTCGAGGACCTCTTCCCGGCCGGTCACGAAGTCGAGGTGACGCACCGTACGGCCGTCGCCGTCGAGGTAACCGTGGGTGCCTTGCAGCCGGGTGCGGCGGTGTTCCGTCGGGGTGAACGCGCTGACCGTGAAGGAGCAGGTCGCGCCGTCGGGGAAGGCCATGTTGACGACCTGGTGATCCACCACGTCGTTGTCGCAGGCATAGACGCAGCGCCCGTACGGGCCGTCACGCAGGGCAGCCTCGACGGCCTCCGCCGTGGGGGTGGGGGTGACCGCGCCCAGCGGCCAGAAATGCTCGTCGGGGTCGGCCAGCGCCTGGGCGTAGCGGCGCTTCGCCGAGTAGGGGCAGGTGGGCTCGACCGGGCAGTCCAGGCAGCGGTCGGCGGCGCCGGCGGGGCGTTCGGAGGCCCGGAAGTGCGACAGGCTGCCGAACGAGCTGACCCGTTCGGGCAGCTGCTCGAACAGATACATCAACCAGTCGATGTCGTGGCAGCACTTGGTCAGCAGCAGCGGCCCGGACTCCTCGGTGTTGCGCCAGTGACCCCGGACGAACGAGTGCGCGAAGTGCCACCAGCCGACCGGTTCCAGGTGCTGCACGCTGATCAGCTTCCCGATCCGCCCCTCGGTCAGCAGCGACTTCAGGAGCCGGGTGTACGGGGTGTAGCGCAGCACGTGGCAGACCGCGGCGATGACGTCGTTGCGGGTGGCCGCGGCCACGATCGCGGTGGCGTCCTCGTCGGTCGGGGCCAGCGGCTTCTCGATCAGCAGGTGGTAGCCGAGGTCGGCCAGCCGGACGGCGGGGTCGCGGTGCATCCGGTCCTGGGTGGCCACGATCGCCGCGTCGGCTGCGCGGGGGTGGCCGGCCAGGCCGGTCCAGGAGTCGAAGACCAGGCCGGGTTCGACGCCGAACTCGGCCGCGGCCGCCGCGCGGCGCCCGGGGTCGGGCTCGGCCACGGCCACCACGCGGGCCGCGCCGGTGCTGACGGCGTGCCGGGCGTAGGCCTGGCCGCGAAGGCCGGCCCCGACGAGAGCTAGAGTCACCGCAGACATGGTGTCCCTTCGGCAAGTTATCCAGGACTCCATCTAAAGGCGTGAGGGGCGGAAGCTCAAGGGCCACGGGGCGCGAGGCTGAAAGCCCGGGACGGGTAGCGGGCGCGAGGGCGCAAGCTCGAGGGGGCATCGGTGACGGCACACGTGAACGGCGGGGACCTGTCCCGGCTGCGGCAGCTCAACGCGGACTCGGTGATCCGGGTGCTGCGCGACGAGCGGCCGCAGACGTTGACCGAGTTGTCCCGCCGGGTCGGCCTGTCCCGGGCCTCGACCGAGGACGTCGTGCAGGAGCTGCTCGAGGTGGGCTGGGTGGCCGAGGTGGAACCGGCCGCGGGCGGGGTGGGCCGTCCGGCCCGGCGTTACAAGTTCCGGGCCGACGCCGGTCACCTGCTCGGCGTCGACGTGGGCGGGCACAAGGTGCTCGCCCTGATCACCGACCTCGACGGCACGGTGCGGCACAGCCGCCAGGTCGCGGTGACACCCGAGCTGGGCCGCAGCGAGCGGCTGGCCGCGGTCGACCGGGCCGTCGCCGGGGTGCTGCGCGCGGCCGGCCTGACCGGTGACCGGCTGTGGGGCGCCGGGGTGGCCACCACCGGCCTGGTCGACGGCACGGGCCGGGTCATGTTGTCGGAGGCGCTGCCCGAGTGGACCGGTGTCGACCTGGCCGGTCATCTGCGGGAACGGGTCGGCGGCGCGGTCCGGGTGGAGAACGACTGCAAGGTGGCCGCGCTGGCCGAGACCTGGCGCGGGGTCGCCCGGCACGCCACCGACATGGTGTTCATCCTGGCCGGCTGGCGCACCGGGGCCGGCCTGATCATCGGGGGCCGGCTGCACCGGGGGTTCGGCAACGCGGCCGGCGAGATCGGCGCCCTGCCCGGCGCGGGCTGGCAGCGCGCGCCCGGGCACCTGCGGGCGTGGCTGAGCGACGGCGACGTCTTCGCGGCGAGCCGGGCCGGCGACAAGGCGGCGACGGCGGCCCTGCGGCGCTACGTCAAGGATCTGGCGCAGGGCATCGCGGCGCTGGTGCTGACGCTCGACCCCGAGCTGGTGGTGATCGGCGGCGGCTTCTCCCGCTCGGCCGACGTGTTCCTGGAGCCGCTGCGGGCCGAGCTCGACCGCTGGTGCCTGCGCACGCCCGAGCTCCGGGTGTCGGCGCTGGCCGACGAGGGCGTGGCCCTGGGCGCGGCCAAGCTCGCGCTCGACCTCAGCTCGCCGCAGCGCCTGCGCGCCTGAGGCCTGTCCGGCGGCGGGGGCGGCCGGCCTTGACGCGCAATCGAAATTGAGCGTTTGCCGGGCATCCCTTGTGAGTCATGGATGACGTGCATTAATTTCCGTGCACCCCATGATAATTCCCGGCATCAATATTCCGAGGCGATGAGATGCGCACCCTCAGGCGAGTGGGTGCGGCCCTGGTGGCGGCAGCAGGGCCGGCACTGTCCGGTTGCTCCCGCGCCGAACCCCGAGAACAAGGCAACGTCACTCTCAGCTACGCGGTGCGGGACCAGAACCAGAAGGCAGCCATGCAGGAACTGGCGGCCGGCTTCACCCGCACCCACCCCACCGTCACGGACGGCACTCGGCCTGCTCCAAGCCGAACCCCGGCCACCCTGATGTCCTGCCGATCAGCTGATCGACGTGGACTGATGCGTTGAGTGTCGAACGTGGTGAGCTGACGGCGTGGGCTTCGATCGCGCCGCTGTTGCCGGCGTCGGGCCGGGGCGTAAGGCGATTCGCGTGTCCCGGCCTTCTAGGGCTCGTTGTCGTCTGCGGTGAGGGCGCGTTCGAGGCGGCTCAGGACCTCGGTGCAGCGGCGGACGGCGTCGAGGTCGTCGCCCACGAGGCCGGCCAGTTCGCCGGCCCAGGCCGCGCGGAGCAGGCGCAGGTTGTCGGCGGCGCGGGCGGTCGGGCTGACCGCGATGCCGCGGCCGGCTGACGCCGTACGGGAAATCATGTCTTTGTCCTCGAGGCTGCGCAGCGCCGTGCTGACGTTGGTGCGTTGCAGGCGGGTGCGGCGCGCGATCTCGCTCGGGGCGGCGCCGGGGTAGAGGTCGACCACGCGCATAACCTGGCGCTCGGTTTCGTTGAGGGTGACCACCTGCGGGCCCTCGGGGGTGCGGGCGCGCACCAGCCGGCCGACGTTGAGGATCAGGTCGGCCAGGTCGGCCAGGGGGTCGTCGGGTTCGTCACCGGGCATGGCGCCATCGTAGTGGATTATGGCAGCATAATTATGTGTCCATAACTACGGGCGAGGTGACGACGGCGCGGCGGCTGCGGCTGGCCCTGATTCTCGGGTCGCTCAGCGGGTTCGGCCCGCTCACGATCGACATGTACCTGCCGGCGATGCCGGGCATGGCCGGCGACCTGCGCACCAGCTCGTCGATGGTGCAGCTGACGCTCACCGTCTTCGTCGTCGGGCTGGCCGTCGGGCAAGTAATCGTCGGCCCCCTGTCGGACGCCTGGGGCCGCCGCCGGCCGCTGCTCATCGGCATCACGCTCTATCTCGTCGCCTCGCTGGGGTGCGCGGTCGCCCCGACGGTGGGCTGGCTGATCGCGGGCCGGGTCGTGCAGTCACTGGGCGCGGCGGCCGGCATCGTGCTGGCCCGGGCCATCGTGCGCGACCTGTTCCGGGGCACGGCGATGACCAGGTTCTTCTCCACCCTCATGGTCGTCAACGGGGTGGCGCCGATCCTGGCCCCCGTCGTCGGCGGCCAGCTCCTCACGGTGACCACGTGGCGGGCGGTGTTCCTCGTGCTGGCCGCGATCGGGACGGTTCTGCTGGTCGCGGTCTTCTTCACGTTGCCCGAGTCCCACCATGCCCGTACGCGTCCCCGCGGGACCCTGAGCGCCTTCCGGACGCTGGTGACCGACGGGCACTACGTACGGTACGTGCTGGCCGCGGCGCTGATGTTCGCGGCCGTGTTCGCCTACATCTCCGGGTCGTCGTTCGTGCTGCAGGAGGCGTACGGGTTGACGGCGCAGCAGTTCAGCCTCGTGTTCGGGCTCAACGGGCTCGGCATCGTGCTGCTCGGCCAGCTCAACGGGATGCTCGTGGGCCGGGTGGCGGGCGAGGGCACGCTGCTGCGGATCGGGCTGACCGTGGCCACCGCGGGCTCGGCCGGGGTGCTGGTTTGCGCCGCCCTCGGCCTGCCGCTGCTGCTCCTGCTGACCTTCCTGTTCGTCGTGGTGTCGATGCTGGGGCTCGTGCTGGCCAACGCCACCTCCCTCGCGCTGGACGGGCACGGGTCGGCCGCGGGGGCGGCGTCCTCGCTGCAGGGGTTGCTGCAGTTCCTGGTGGGCGGGCTGGCCGCCGCCGCGATGACCCTGCCGGGGCCGGTGACCGCGGTCGCCATGGCCACCACGATGCTGGTGTGCTCGGCGGCCGCGCTTTTCGTGGCGGTGCGGCAACGGGGCAGCGCGGAGTGAACCGGCAGGGCATGACCGGCGTCTCCTACAACGGCACGCTCCCGATCATGGCCGCCGGCACCGGCCACCCCGCGCTCAAGGCGATCGTCGCGATGTCCGCCGTCACCAGCTGGTACGACTACTCCCGCGCCAACGGCCTGGTCGTGGCGCCGGGCGGCTGGCAGGGCGAAGACCTCGACGTCATGTCCGAATACATCCTCACCCGGGAGAACCCCGAGGTGTGCGCGGCCGCGATGGACCGGCTCACCCGCATCCAGGACAGGGCGACCGGCGACTACTCCCGCGTGTGGGCTGCCCGTGACTACGCGGCCCGGGCCGGCCGGATCCGGGCCGGCGTCTTCCTCGCGCAGGGCCTCGCTGACTGGAACGTCAAGCCCGAACAGGGCATCCAGCTGTGGTCCGCGCTCCGCGGCCACCGCAAGCTGTGGCTCTACGACGGTGGCCACGGCAGCCCGCGCTCCCAGGAGTTCAGCGACGCCGTCGACCGGTGGATCGACCACTACGTCCACGGCACCGACAACGGCATCGACCGCGAACCGCCGGTGACCCTCGAGGACGCCTCCGCGACAGTCGTCGAACGCACCAGTTCCTGGCCGGTCCCGGGGACCCGTACGGCGTCCCTGCCCCTCGCCGGGGGCCCGCCGCGCGCCGACACCTTCACCGACAACGGCCGCACCCAGACCGTCGAGCAGCTGATCGCCGCCGGCTCGGCCCACCGTCTGGTCTACCGCCGGCCCGCTCTCACCCGCGACGTGCGGCTCAACGGCACGCCGTACGTGAATCTGAAAGTCAGCATCGACAACCGGACGGCCGCCAACCTGACCGCTGTCCTCGTCGACTACGGCCCGCCGGGTGTCGCGCCGGTCGTCGTGACCAGGGGCTGGATCGACCCGCAGAACCGCGTCTCGAAGTCCCGCTCCCTGCCGGTCGAGCCGGGAAAGAAGTACAAGATCCGCTGGGACATGCAGCCGGCGGATCACGTCTTCGAAGCCGGCCACCAGATCGGCGTGGCCCTGCTGTCCACCGACTACGACTACACGCTGCGGCCGTTGCCCGGCACCCGGATCTCCGTCGACCCCACCGCGAGCCGCGTCTCCCTGCCCGTCGTGGGCGGCCGCGTCACCTGAATCCGGTCCTGGGCCGGTCCCAAGCGTTCCGTTGTGGACAGCTCGCACCGTCACCGGCCCTCGGGCCTCACCCTGACGGCCCCCGCCCCGAACCGCGTGGTCCGGCTCGACGTCCAGTCCTGCACCGGCGGCGCCTGGCGCTGACGCAGCTCACTTCCGCCTGGGCGTCTCCGCCTGCCTGCTCGGGGCGAGCGGGGGCCGGTGGCCCGGGTCTGGACGCGTTCGTGCCGCCCGGGTCAGCTCCCGGCGACTCGGGGTGAGTCCGTCAACGGCTCGTCGCCGGCTGAGGACTCGAGCGGCGGGGCCGTTCGGCGGGTCAGCACGACCACCGCCCAGAGGCAGAGGCTCAGCGTGGCGAGCAGGTAGGCGTTGCCGAGCAGGTGTTCGGCCGGGCCCCAGCCGTAGACCTCGCGGTGACGCCACGGCACCCACACGAACATGCGGGAAGCGAACAGCAGAGTCCACAGCGCGGCTGCCCAGCGACTGTACGTCCACAGCGCCAGGCCGATGGGTGCTGCCCAGACCCAGTGGTGGGACCACGAGACCGGTGAGGCCAGCAGCATCGCCAGCGCTGCGAAGCCGGCGCCGAGCACCCGGTCACCGCGGCGCCACCACACCGTGCCGAGCACCACGACCGCCAGGGCGATCGGGCCGGCGACGGCGAGCCACAGCCGGTTCGCCGGCACGCCGTCGAGCAGCCGGGTGAGCTCACCGAAGACCGACTGGTTGTGGGCCATGTCCGGGGGTCCCACCCGGCCCGCGCTGAACAGGCCGTCGGTCCAGTACGTCCAGGCCGGGCCGGGCGCGACGGCGAAGCCCACGGCGATGGTGCCCGCGAAGGCCAGAAGGGCCCGTCCGGCGGCCCGCCGCTGACCGGCCAGCACCAGCAGGAGGATGAACACCAGCGGGGTCAGTTTGATGCCGGCGGCGATGCCCACCAGCCAGCCTGACCAGCGCCGTTCCGGGTGTACGACGTCGTACAGCAGGGCCAGCATCAGAAGCAGGTTGATCTGGCCGAAGGTGAGGTTCTGCCACACCGGCTCCAGGGCGAGCGCGCCGGCGGTCAGCACCGCGAGCGGCCAGCCGGTGACGGGCCGGTTCAGCGCGCGGGCGGCCACCACGATGACGCCGGTCAGGGCGGCTACCGACGCTCCGGTCCACAACGCGGTGACGAGCCAGCCGGGCAGCAGCGCCAGCGGCACCATCGCCACCGCGGCGAACGGGGGGTACGTGAAACGCAGATTCGTCGCCGGGTCGCGGGTCCCGTAGAGGGGCAGGCCGTCGAGCACCAACCGGCCGCCGTACCGGTAGACGGACAGGTCCACGAAGCCCCCATGCACGTGCAGTTCCGGGGGAACATCGACCCGGTCGGCCACACCCGCCGCGATTGCGGTGAGGACCACCACCACTGCTGCCGGAGCCAGCCCGTGCCGGGCGCGCAACCACCTCACCGCGGACCGGATCGGACGACCGTCACCGAGGACACCATGATCCGACTGTAGTCCTCAGTCGTGCCGAGCCGGCCCCGGACCTCGCGGACCCTGAGCCTATCGCATCTATGGGGTATGGAGGTAATGTCGGGCCACCGCTTCCGTCGCGAGCACCGGAACGAAGTGAGGTCTGCCATGCGCCGGATCGTCATCGCGGCGATCAAGGACTGAGGCCGCCGTGCCGCGCCTGTGGAACGCCTTGGCCGACGCCCTGATCAGCATGGCCGTGCTGCCACCGGAGCCGGGCGCCCCGGAATGCGCCGACGCCCTGCGGTTTCGAGCACTTCGCAGGTGGGACCGGAGCGCCGCGGCCCCCGACACGCCGAGCCCTGGGGCCAGGCTGCGCCGGCCGGGGTAATCGACGAGCGCCGCCTGCCGGACTTGCCCGGAGCTCGTACGGTGGCCGTCGTCGATGCGTGCACCGGGAGGACGTCACGATGGCCGTGGACTTCGCGTTGCTCGGCCCGGTGCGGGTGCGGGTGGACGGACAGTCCCTGCCGGTGCCACCGGGCCGGCTGCCCACCGTGCTGGCCGCGCTGCTGCTCGGACGCGGACCGGTGCCGGCCGAGCGGCTGATGGGTGCCCTGTGGGACGAGCCGCCGGCGTCCGCCCCGTCCAACCTGCGCACGTACGTCGCTCAGCTGCGCCGGCTGCTCGGCCCGCACGGCGACCGGCTGACCCGCTCCGGCGACGGCTACACGCTGCGGATCGAACCGGACGAGCTCGACCTGCGGTCCTGGGAGCAGTCCCTCGCGGCCGCCCAGCAGGCGTCCGATCGGGGCCGCCCGGCCGAGACGGCGGACCTGCTGGCGGCCGGGCTCGCGCTGTGGACCGGGGCCGCGGCCGAGGGGGTGCCCCGGCGCGGCGCCACCGGTCGTGGCCTGCACCTGCTGGACGAGGCCCGGCGGGCCGCGGTGGAGCGGCACGCGCACGCCTGCATCGACGCCGGCCGGCCCGCCGAGGCGGTCGCCGGGCTGCGGGCGCTCGTGGCCGATCAGCCGGCCCGGGAGACCGCGTGGCACTATCTGGTGCTGGCGCTGGCCCGCGACGGCGACCGGACCGGGGCGCTCGTGGCCTGGTCGGGGGCGCGCCGGGCGTTGATCGCGGAGCTGGGCGTCGAACCCGGGCCGCAGCTGCGCGACCTGCAGGCCCGGCTGCTGCGCGGCCCCGGGCGCGAACCGCGGGGCGCGGCTGCCGTGCGGACGCTGCCGCCGGACCCCGAGATCGTCGGGCGCGACGAGCTGCTGAGCGAGGTGACCGGGGCCGTCGCCGGGACGGGGGCGACGGTGGCGCTGCACGGTCCGGCCGGCGCGGGCAAGTCGGCGCTGGCCGTGCGGGCCGCCTGGGCGCTGGCCGCGGCTCACCCGGACGGCCAGCTCCACCTGGACATGTGCGGGAGCAGCCCCGGCCTGACCCCGACGACTGTCGGCGACGCGCTGGCCACGTTGCTGCAGGCGCTCGGCGTCACCGCCGCCGGGTCGCAGGCCGAGCAGCTCACGGCGCTCGGCGCGGCACTGCACGGCAAACGGGTCGTCGTGGTGCTCGACAACGTCGCGGACGCGGCGCAGGTGCGCAGGCTGCTGACCGCGCTGGCCGGCGCCACGGTGCTCATCACGAGCCGGGCCGTCCTGTCCACCCTGGACGGCACCCGCCAGGTCGCCGTGGGTGAGCTCGGTCCCGCGGCCGCGGTGGCGCTGCTGGCCCGGCTGAGCGGGCCCGAACGGGTGGCGGCCGCCGACGACGACGCGCGCCGGCTGGCCGAGCTGTGCGGGCATCTGCCGCTCGCGCTGCGGATCGTGGGCGCCCGGCTGGCCGCCCGGCCCGACTGGCCGCTCGCGGCGATGGTGACCCGCCTGGCCGACGAGCGGCACCGGCTCGACGAACTCGCCGCGGGCGACCTCGCCGTGCGGGCCGGCCTGTCGCTGACCTGCGGCGCCCTGCGCCAGCTGAGCGGGGGTGCCGCGGCCCTGCACCTGTTCGACGCCTGGGGCGCGGTCGGCGCGCCGGTGCTGAGCCCCGCCCTGGCCCGGGCGATCTGCGGCAGCGACGCCCGCGAGGCCCGCGCCGCCCTGGACCGGCTGGCCGAGGTGCGCCTGATCGAGCCGGCCACCGAGGACCGGTACCGCATCCACGACCTGGTGCGGATCTTCGCGATGGAGCGGGCGGCCGAGCACCCGTCGGACGCGTTGCACCGGGCCCGGTGCTACTACCTGGGGACCGCGCGGCGCGCGCGGGACCTGTTACGGGTCAACCATCATCGGATGCCCGACGACTTCGCCGAGAAGACGCCGACGGTGGAGCTGGCCGACGACCGGGCCGCGCTGGCCTGGTTCGAGAGCGAACGGGTCAACCTGCGCGACCTGATCCGCCGCTGCGCCCGCGAGAACACGAGGGACGGCGACCTGTTCGCGGCCCGGCTCGTGGTCGAGCTGTATCCGTTCCTGCCGATGCGCGGCCACTACACCGACTGGCTCGACCTGGCCGAGGCGGCGCTGGTCTGCGCCCGCCGGCTCGCCAGCCCGCCCGACGAGACCGCGGTGCTGATCCAGCTGGCCGGGGCGCGGTCGCGGGCGGGCCGGCACCCCGAGGCGATCGCCGCGCTGCGGACCGCGCTCACGGTGGCCGACGACTCGCTCGTCGCGCTGGTGCTGGATCACCTGGCCGTGGCGCTCACCAACGGCGGTCACCTGCGGGAGGCGCAGGAGTGCTTCCGCCGCTGCGTCGGGCTGCACCGGGCGAACGGGCGCCGGTCGTCGCTCGGGATCACCCTGAACAACCTGGCCGACCTGCACCGCCAGCTCGGCGAGCACGAGGACGCGCTGGGCCACCTCTTCGAGAGCCTGGCCCTGCGGCGCGAACTGGGCGACCGGCTCGGGGAGGCCGTCACCACGCTCTCGATCGGCCAGGTGTACGCCGAGGACGGCCGGGCCGGCGAGGCGATCACGTGGCTGACCGACGCCCTCGCCCTGGCCCGCTCGACCGGGAACACCGAGTCGGAGTGGCGGGCGCTGACCGTACGGGCGCGGTTGTACCGGCAAGCGGGCCGGCTGGACGCGGCGCACGCCGACGAGACCGCGGCGGCCCGGCTGTCCGAGGCGGTCGACGGCGATCCGCGGTGAACGGCGTCAGGACCGGGCGGCCCGCTGCAAGGCCGCCTCGCGCAGGGGCTGAACCCGGTATTTCGGGGGCAGCGACACCCGTACGAGAAAGCGGGTCGCCCGGGCCGAGGCGCTCGCGGTGACGTCGTTGAGGGGACGGTCCCGGAAACCGTAGAGCCCACGGGCCCAGGGCGGGAGCAGGCCGATCGCGGTCACCGAGAGCCCGCTGTAGAGCCATGAGGCCGGGCCGCGGGTGAGGGCCGGCCGCAGCGCGCGAGGCCCCGGCGGGGGCGGCGGCGCCTCGGCCAGGAAGCCCGCGATCTCGGCCGCCTCCCGCGTCCGGCGCAGCTGGGGCCGGACGCTGTCGTAGTAGTCCGCCACCTCCCGGGCCGAACCGGGCACCGAGGCCGGATCGAGACCGATCAGTTCGGCGCTCAGCCGTTGCTCGGTGTAGAACAGGTCGGCCTCCGGCCCGGTCAGCGGCACCCCGGACCGGCGCACAGCGGTCAGGAACGACTCGACCTCGGTCACGTGCACCCATCGCAGCAGATCGGGCTCGTCGAGGCGGTAGACCTCGCCGGTGAGCGGGTCGGACGCGCGCATACCGGCGTGCAGGCGGCGGACCCGGCTCGCGGCCGCCTCCGCCTCGGCCGTGGTGCCGTAGAGGACCGTACGCAGGAACTGCCAGGTCTTGATGAGACGGCGCCACGGATCCTGCCGGTACGCCGAGTTCTGCGCGATGCCGGCGACCGCCCGCGGATGCAGCGCCTGCAGGTAGAGGCTGCGCAAACCGCCCAGGGCGACGATCGGGTCGGCGAAGACCTTCCAGCTCACCGAGTCGGGCCGGAACAGCCCCGAGTTGTGGTCCATGGCGTTTGACAGCGTAGACGATCATGTTCGTCCACAGTGATGATTCGAATTGTCTCGCGGGCGGGCGCGTACGGGCGGCTGCTGCGCCTGGACCGGCCGATCGGCATCTGGCTGCTGTTGTGGCCCGCGCTGTGGGCGTTGTGGCTGTCCTCCGGCGGCCGGCCCGACCAGCACGTCCTCGTCGTTTTCGTGGCCGGTACGGTGCTGGCCCGCTCGGCCGGCTGTGCCGTCAACGACGTCGCCGACCGCCGGTTCGACGGGCACGTGCGGCGCACCCGCGACCGTCCACTGGTCACCGGCGAGGTGCGCCCGGCCGAGGCGCTCGCGCTGTGCGGTCTGCTCGGCGCGGCCGGCCTCGCCCTCGTGGCCACGCTCAACCGGCCCACGCAGCTGCTGGCCGCGGCGGCCGGTGTCCTGCTCATGACCTATCCCCTGCTCAAGCGCTTCTTCCCCGCGCCCCAGTTCTACCTGGGCGTCGCCTTCACCTGGTCGGTCCCGATGGCGTACGCGGCCCACGAGCGCGGCATGCCCCCGGCCGCGTGGTCGCTGTTCGCCGCCGGTCTGCTCTGGACCACCGCCTACGACACCATGTACGCCATGGTCGACCGCGACGACGACCGTACGCTCGGACTGCGCTCGACCGCGATCCTCTTCGGACGCTTCGACCGTGTCGCCATCGGCACCGCCCAGGCCCTGATGCTGGTGGCGCTGGCCCTGACCGGCCAACGGCTGCACCTGGGCGGGTGGTACACGGCCGGGCTGGCCGCCGCCGCGCTGCTGGCTGGCCACCAGCAGCTGCTCATCCGCCGGCGCGACCGGGCGCGGTGCTTCCGGGCGTTCACCAGCAACACGTACGTGGGTCTGGTCGTCTTCGCCGGCATCGCCCTCGACCATCTTTTCCGCACGTCGTCCTGACCGGCCGATAGAGTGAGGCAACTCTTCGGGGGGAGCGTCCGATGACGGCGTCGACGAGTGGAACAAGGCTGCGGCCGCCGCGCAACCCGGTCGACCGCCGGGCCGTCGGATGGTGGGCGACCAACCTGATACTGCTGTTCGCCGCGCCGGTCGTGGTGCTGCTCGGGCTGGGCCTGCTGATCACTCCGGCCCGGTTCTGGCTGCTCACCCCGGCCGTGGTCATCGCCCTGGCGGGGCTCGTCGCCGCGGTGGCGCTGCCCCGGTGGTGGTTCCGGGTGCACCGGTGGGAGGTCACCGACGTCGCGGTCTACACCCGTACGGGCTGGTTCTGGCAGGAATGGCGGGTCGCGCCGCTGTCGCGCATCCAGACCGTGGACACCCGGCGCGGGCCCGTCGAGCAACGGTTCGGGCTGGCCACCGTGGTCGTGACGACAGCCTCGGCCAAAGGCGCGGTGACCCTGCCCGGCCTGGCCCACGAACGGGCCGAGGAGGTGGCCGCCCAGCTCACCGAGGCCACCCAGGCCGTGCCCGGTGACGCCACATGACCGGCGACTGGCAGCGGCTCGACCCCCGGGCCGTGCCCGTGGCCGCGGTCCTCATGCTCGGCGTGGCGGTGCTGGCCGCGGTGCCGACCGCGATCGGGCTGGCGGACGTCTCGATCGGGGTCGCGCTCGGCTGGACGCTGCCGGGCGCGGTGGTCGTCGTGGTGGCCGGCACCCTCGCCGAGTGGCTGCGGCTGCGCCACAGCCGCTACCGCGTCGGCCCGGAACGCGTAGAACTGCACACGGGCGTGTTCATCCGCAACCGGCGCTCCCTGCAACGCGACCGGATCCGTACGGTCGACGTCACCGCCAACCCGCTGCTGCGCGTCTTCGGGCTGGTGTCGGTGCGGATCGGCACCGGGGAGCAGGCCGACCGGGGCACCGTACGGCTGAGCCCGGTCACCCGGGCCACCGGCGACGACCTGCGCCGCGTGCTGCTCGACCGGCCCGCCGGGCCCACGGCCGAGGGCACGCTGGCCTCGATCGACCCCGGCTGGATCCGCTACGCGCCGCTGTCCTTCGTCACTCCCCTGCTCGGCGTGTCAGCGGCCGGCGGCGCGCTCAACGTGGCCGACTGGTTCGGCCTGTCCGGCGGCCTGGTCGAATGGACCATCGACCGGCTGGGCGGGCTGGGGCTGATCGGCGGCCTCGCGGTGCTGCTGGGGATCGCGCTGATGATCGGCTTCCTCGGGGCGCTCGGGCTGTGGGTCGAGATGTGGTGGGGCTACCGGCTCGACCGCGAACCCGGCGGCACGCTGCGGGTGCGGCGCGGGCTGCTGACCACACGGTCCATCTCGGTCGAGGAGCAGCGGGTGCGCGGGGTCGAACTGGTCGAGGCGCTGGGCTCCCGGCTAGCCGGGGCGGCCCGGGTCGACGTGGTCGCGACCGGCATGGCCACCGGCACCGAGAAGGACAAAGCCCAGCACCGCACGCTGCTGCCGGCCGCACCGGCGGCGCTGGCCCGGCGGGTCGCCGCCGACGTGCTGCGCGAGCGGGACACCCCGGCCGAGCCGGCGCACCTGACCCCGCACCCGGTCGCGGCCCGCGGGCGGCGGCTGCGCTGGGCCCTGGGCGGCGTGCTGGCCGGGGAGCTGCCGCTGCTCGTGCTGGGCCTGCTGCTGACCGACGTGCTGCTGCACCTGGCCTGGATCACGACGCTGATCGCCGTGCCGGTGGCGGTGGCGCTGGCCCGCGACGCCTACCGCAACCTCGGCCACGCTCTGCACGGCACCTATCTGGTGGCCCGCAGCGGCTCGGTGCGGCGCTGCACCGTGGCCCTGCAACGGCCCGGCATCATCGGCTGGACCGTGCGACAGTCGATCTTCCAGCGCCGGTCCGGGCTGGCCACCGTCCGGGCGACGACGGCCGCGGGGGCCGGGGCGTACGCCCTGCGCGACGTGGCGTTCGGGGCCGGGCTCGATGTGGCCGACGCGGCCGTGCCGGGGTTGCTGACACCGTTCCTTCTGCCCGCCGCGCCCTCACCCACCGCGCCCTCACCCACCGCGCCCTCGCCCGCCGCGCCCTCGCCCGCCGCGCCCTCGCCCGCCGCGCCCTCGCCCGCCGCGCCCTCGCCCGCCGCGCCCTCGCCCGCCGCGCCCTCGCCCGCCGCGCCCTCGCCCGTCTCCGAGGATGGGGCGGAGTGACGGGTCAGGCTGCGATGGCTGCCGTGTACTGGTCGGCGACCGCGCGCAAGTCGGACAGTTCCGGACCGATCGCGGTGAGGCCGAAGTCGACCACGTCGGCCCCCAGTTCCCGCAGCAGGCGGGCCAGGAACGCCTCGGTGATGTCAGCCTGCTCCTGCGACCCGGCCGTGACGACCGGGATCGCCACCACGCCGGCCAGCCCGTTCGGCGGGAGCTGCTCGAAAAGGACCTTCAACATGCCGCTGTAGCTGCCCTGGAGGGTCGGCGACGCCACGATGAGCACCGACGCGTCCTGAATCGTGGTCAACGCCCGCCGGGTCCGGCGATCATCCGCCCGGAAGACCCGGGCCCCCAGCTCGGCCACGTCGACAACGGCCGGCGACCCGTGCCCCTCCCGGGCGGCGAACCGGCTTCCCACCTCGGCTGCGAGCTTCGTTGTCCGCGAGCCGGAACGTGGATGGCCGGAAACGATGACGATCTCGGACATGGGCGGCCTCCCGTCGTCCCGCAACTTCCCGACATCCTCCCTCGGCACCCCCGAGATGTCATCACCTGAAGGTAATCAATTCGCTGCGTTGAGTATCGAGGCGAGCCGGCCGGCTGCGCGGGCAGCACCCTGCGCGACGCCTTCCATGGCCCCGGTGTCACCCGCGTGCGGCCCGACCACCAGGCGGCGCGATACCGTCGCCCCGAGCGATAGGAGATCGTCATCCGATACGTCAACGTGACCCCGTCCGCGGCGGTGGCCGTGCTCGAGCTCGGGTCGGGTGAGCCGGTGCGGGTCTACGTGGGCGGGCTGGGCTCCGCCACCACGGTGAGTTTCGCCGGTGTGGCCGGCCATCCCGCGCTGGCCGGGCAGGGCCGGCATGTGCTCGTGGACCTGGTCGGCAGCGGCTGGAGCGACCACGACGACAGCTTCGGGCACAGCGTCGACGGGCACGCCGCCACGGTGGCGGCCGTGCTCGACGAGCTCGGCCTGCGCGGCGTCACGCTGATCGGGCACTCGCTGGGTGGCTCGATCGCGATCAGCCTGGCCGCGGGGCGCCCGGAGCTGGTGGGCGAGCTGATCGTGGCCGAGCCCAACCTCGACCCGGGCGTGGGCACGCTGTCGGCCGAGATCGCGGCGTTCGACGAGGACACGTTCGCCGCGTCCGGGCACGGGCGTCTCATCCGGAGCCAGCGCACGGGGGACGGCGGGGAGACCGCCGAGTTCGCCCGGACGCTGGCCCGGTGGTCCTCGCGCGGCCTGCACCGCACCGCCGTCTCGCTGCTGGCCGAACGCCCGGCCACGTTCCGCGAGCAGCTCGCCGCCTTCGCCGGGCCCCGTCGCTACATCAGCGGCGAACTCTCGTACGAGGAACTGGAGCCCCTGCGCGCCGCCGGTTGCGACGTGCGGGTCGTCCCGGCCGCTGGGCACGTGCTGATGTGGGACAACCTCGACGGGTTCGTCAAGACGCTGGTCTGATCACCACTTTGCCGCGGGCGTGCCCGTCCTCGACCCGGCGCCACGCCCGGCCCCCTCGGTCCAGGGGAAGATCGCGGTCACGGCCGGCCCGAACACCTCGTCACCGGGCTCGAAGCCGTACGCCCCGGGGCATGTCAGTTCTCCTTGTCGTCGCGGAGCAGGGGCAGCAGCTGGTCGCCCTGGCGTTCGATCTCGCGCAGGTACGGGGTGTCGGAGAGCACGAAGTGGGTGATCCCGAGGGCCTGATACTTGCGCAGTGAGCTCGCCACCTCGGCCGCCGAGCCGACCAGCCACGTGGTGCCCGCGCCGCCGCCGCCGTACCGGCCGGGCGCGGTGTAGAGGTTGTCGTCGAGCACGTCGCCCCGCTCGGCCAGGTCGAGCAGGCGCTGCTGGCCGACGGCGGCGTGCCGGTTGGGATCGCGCGGCAGCAACCCCCGGCCGGCCGCCATGTCGGCCACCCGGGCCTCGGCGTCGGCCCACGCCTCGTCGCTGGTGTCGCGGACGAACGTGGTGATGCGCAGGCCGAATTCGAGCGGGGCGTGCTCGCGGCCGAGCTTCTCGCTCAGGTTGCGCAGGCGTTCGATGCGTTCGGCCACCCCTTCCAGCGGTTCGCCCCAGAACAGCTGCACGTCGGCCTCCGTTGCGGAGACACGTTCGGCTGCCTCGGAGGCGCCGCCGAAATAGAGACGGGGCGGCCGGGTCAGCCGCGGCACCACGGTCGAACCGGTGACACCGAAGTGCTCGCCCCGGAACGTGACGTCCTCCTCGGTCCACAGCCGGCGGACGAGCTGGAGGAACTCTTTCGTCCGCCCGTAGCGCTGGGCCTGGTCGCCTTCGCTGTCGCCGTACGCGGCCGGCTTGTCCTGTCCCGACACGATGTTGATCAGCGTACGGCCGCCGGTGAGGTGGTCGAGGGTGGCCGCCGCCGAGGCGAAGTGGGCCGGTTGCCAGTAGCCCGGCCGCACCGCGATCAGGGGCCGGAACGTCGTGGTGCGGGCGGCCAGGGCGGTGGCCACGGTGAACGTGTCGGGCCGGCCCCACCCGGTGCCGATCAGCGCGCCGCCCCAGCCGTGGTCCTCCAGCGCCCGCGCCTGCCCGGTCAGCGTGTCCAGGCTGTTGTGGTTCGCCACCACGTCGTCGCCGCGGTGGCCGGGCTGCACCTGGTTGGGGATGTACCAGAGGTGTTGCGAGCTCATGAGTGACCCTTCCGGTCGAGGTGGGTGAGCCGGGCCTCGCGGACGCGGCACCTGTTCCGCCGGTGGCCCCGGCGGCCTGTCGCACCCATAACATTTATAACCTATCGAGCATGTAGGCAATGGAAGAGTTCACCGGGGCGCGCGGGTCGTGGTCAGAGCTGACCGCCCCCTTGGGACCGTGGCTTATGGTCGACGGATGAGCGAGCAGGCTCTCCACCGCGACAGCGACCAGGCGATCGCCCTCTACCACCAGGGCCGCTACCCGGAGGCGCTCCGGATCCAGCTACGCGTGCTGGCCGAGTCGGAACGGCTGCTGGGGCCCGACCACATCGACACCATCGCGCGGATGAGCTATGTGGCGATCTCGCTGTGGGCCCTGGGCCGGCGCGAGGAGGCGTTCGACCGGCAGGCCCAGGCGTTCCAGGCTTCCGCACGGGTGCTGGGCATCGGCCACCCCGACACCTTGGCCGCCTCCAACAATCTGGCCATGTTCACGCCCCGGCCCGAGGAAGCGGCCCGGATGCACGAGGTGGTGCTGGCGGCGAAGGAACAGGCGCTCGGGCCCGGCCACGCCGACCTGCTGCCCACCCTGGTCAACCTGGCCGCGAGCTATTCGCAGACCGGACGGCACCGGGACGCCTTGGCGATCAGCCTGCGCGCGCTGGCCACGGCCGAAGCGGGCCTCGGCCCGGACCATCCGTCCACTCTCACCATCCGCAACAACGTGGCCGTGACCACCAGCGAGGTGTTCGGCCCGGCCCGGGCGGCCGACCTTCACGAGACGAACCTGCGGCTGCGCCGGCGGACGCTCGGGCCCGATCACCCCGACACCCTGCAGACCGGCCACAACCTCGGCGTCTGCTACCGCGAGGCCGGCCGGCCCGCGGACTCCGCCGCGATCCTGACCGACACCCTGCGGCGGCTCGAGCAGACCCTGGGCACCCAGCACCCGGCCACCCGCAAGTGCCGGGCCAGCCTGGCCAGGGTCTAGCGCGGGCCCGGGGTTATGCCGTGCGCGGCCAGTCCGGCCGCGATCCGGGGGATGCGGATGCCCTCGTTCTTCAGCACGGGGTCCTGGCCGGTGACGTCCTGGGGCCGGCCCGCCCGCGTGGTGCAGCGCGATCAGGTGCCCGTCGCGGTCCAGCACGGGTGAGCCGGATAAGCCGACCTGGGTGTCGGCGAGGCAGGGGACGGCCCGGTCGTCGACGCCGCCGCGGCGCCCGGGCCGCCCTGAGCTGCGAGCCGGGCACCGGTCTGCGCACCGGGCCTCAGGCGACCAGCCCGCGGCGGTAGGCGTAGACGACGGCCTGCACGCGGTCGCGCAGACCGAGTTTGGTCAGGATGCGGGAGACGTAGGTCTTGACCGTCTCGTGGCTGATGGCCAAGGTGGCGGCGATCTCGGCGTTGGACAGCCCGGTGGCGATCAGCCGCAGCACCTCCAGCTCGCGCGCGGTCAGCGGCACGGCGCCGGGAACCGGGCCCGCGGCGCGGATGCGGGTGGCGTAACGGCCGATGAGCTGACGGGTCACCTCGGGGGCCAGCAGCGCGGCCCCGGCCGCCACGGTGCGGATGCCGTGCAGCAGGTGGGCCGGCGGGGCGTCCTTGAGCAGGAAGCCGCTCGCGCCGGCGCGCAGGGCTCGGTACACGTACTCGTCGATATTGAAGGTCGTCACGACCAGCACCTTGATCGGCCGGTCGACCTCGGCCCCGGCCAGACGGCGGGTGGCCTCGATGCCGTCGATGCCGGGCATGCGCACATCCATCACGACCACGTCGGGTTCGAGCCGGCGGGCGTCGGCCACCGCGGCCAGCCCGTCGGCGCACTCGCCGGCCACCTCGAGGTCGGGCTGGGCGTCGATGATGGTGGCGAAGCCCGTACGGATCAGTGCCTGGTCGTCGCAGACCAGCACCCTGATCATGCCGGGGACCCGGCGGGGATGCGGGCCGTGACGACGAAGCCGCCCCCGGCGTGCGGCCCGGCGCTGAACTCGCCGCCGAGCGTGTCCACGCGGTCGGCCAGCCCGGTCAGGCCGCGCCCGCTGCCGCCGGGTGCGGCCGTGCTCGTGCCCGTGCCGTCGGTGCTGATCCGCACGTCGATCTCCTCCTCGCCGTAGCGCACGGTGACGGTGGTGCGTGCGCCGTGGTCGTACTTCAGGGCGTTCGTCAGCGCCTCCTGCGCGACCCGGTAGACGGTGGCGCCGGCGCCTCCGGGCACGGCCGGCGAGCGGCCCTCCTCGACCAGGTCGACCGGCTGCCCGGCCCGGCGGCTCTGCTCGACCAGGGCTCGCAGCTCGCCGCCGTGCCCCGGGTTGAGCAGGTCGAGCAGGTGCCGCAGGTCGGTGATGGCACGCCGGCCGGTGTCGCTGACCGCGGCCAGGGTGCTGTCGAGCCGGTCCGGCGCCGCGGTCAGGTAACGCGCGGCCTCGGTCTGCACGACCATGGCGGTCACGTGGTGGATGACGACGTCGTGGAGTTCGCGGGCGATCCGGATGCGTTCGGCCGCGCGAGCGGCCTCTTCGAGCTGCTGCCGGCGCAGCACCTCGGCGTGCCGGTTCTGCCGCAGCCAGGATCCGATGCCCCACATGGCGGACAGCACGACGTAGAAGAAGACGAAGTCGGCGACGCCGGTCGGGCCGACGTGATCCAGAACCACGGCGAAGGCGACATAGCCCGCGGAAGCCCCGATCATGACGACGCGCCGGTGGGCGGTCAGGTGTGCGCCCGCGGTGAACAGGGCGACGGCCAGCGCGGTGCCGCCGACGGTGTGGAAGCCGAGCAGTTGGTCGAGGGCGAACCCGGCGGACACCAGGGCCAGGGCGAGAGCGGGCCACTTGCGCCGTACGGCCAAGGGCAGGCACTCGAGACCCACCACCAGCACGCCCAGCACGCCGAACAGCTGCTCCGGCACCAGGTCGCTGAACCGGGTGCCGTGCCGATGCCAGGCCGGCACCAGGGCCAGCGCGGTGAGCAGGAGCGCGAAGGGCAGGTCGCGAACGATGACGTCGGAGCGCCGCCAGAAGCCGATCACCGCACGAGAGTAGAGGCCGCGCGGTGGCGCGGCGGCACCACATTGCCGCGGCGGTGCGCCAGCCACAGGAACACGGCCGTGACGATGACGCCCGCCATCAGCGTGGACAGGCTCGCCTCGGGACCGAACGTGCCGCCGCTGATCCACCGGTCGCCGGTCAGCTCGGAGTCGAGCAGGCCCGGCTTGAGGCCGTTGCCCGACACCTCGGTGCTGAAGATCGCCGACTGCGCGTAGTTCCAGCCGAAGTGCAGGCCGATCGGCAGCCACAGGCTCCGGGTCGCGATGTAGGCGGAGGTCAGCATGCCGCCACCGGCGATCGCGACGCACAGGGCGCCCCACAGGCTCGCGTTCTCGTTGAGCAGGTGCACGGCGCCGAACGCCAGGGCCGACAGCGCGAGCGCGAGCCAGGTGCCGGTGAGCTTCTCGACGTGCCGGAACAGCACCCCGCGGAACATCACCTCCTCGGTGACCACGGCCGCCGCCATGAACCCGATCAGGCCCACCGCGGCCAGCGGCTCGTCGCTGAGGCCGTGCACCCGGTAGCCGCCGTTGACCGCGATGTTGCCGATGACTCCCGCGAACAGCGCCAGGCCGAGCAGCGTGCCCCGGACCAGCCCGCCGGCCGCCGGGCCGGCCGCCGCCTCGGTCACCTCGCGCTTCTCGGTGAGCCGGACGACCCAGTAGTAGGCGAGCATCGCCAGCACCGCGCCGGCCACGCCGGCTGCCAGTTGCGGCCAGACGGTGTCCTGGGTCGCGGTGACGGCCTGCCCGGCCAGGAAGGCGACCGCCACGGCCGCGACGAGCTGAATGACGAAACGCATGCCGGACAAGCTACGAATTCCGGAACCCCGCGTCGTCACCGCGCAGCGGACAACGCTTGTAGCTCGTGCGAGCTACAAGCACCACCACCGTCTTCGTAAGTTTCGGAAAGTGCCGCGACCATCTGGTCACGACGCCCCGTACAGAATTTCAGTGACCGGTTTTCCGGGAGGCCCGAAGCGGCCTCAAGCTGCCATTATATCGATTCAGTCGACATGGAGATCGACTTCGATATTTCCGCAAGATGTCCGGAAGTTGTTGACAGCACGGGGACGAACGGTCACCCTTTCGCAGTGACGGACTTCGATAGCCGCCACTTCCCCCTTTCCACCGAGGAGGACCTCCCCCATGACCGCAACGAAACACCCGAGGCGCGGCCGCCTGCGCCTGCTGCTCGGCGCCGCGTGCGCCCTGTCCATGACCGTGGCCGGGGTGTCCGTGGCCGGCGCCGCGCACGCGGAGGCCGACCGGACCGTCAGCTCCAACACCACCGGCACCCACAACGGCTACTACTTCTCGTTCTGGAAGGACAGCGGCAACGCCAGCATGACGCTGCGGGCCGACGGCCGGTACAGCAGCAGCTGGGACCGCAGCACCAACAACTGGGTCGGCGGCAAGGGCTGGGCCACCGGCACCCGCCGCACGGTCACCTACTCGGGCACGTACAACCCGGGCAACAACAACACCTACCTGGCCCTGTACGGCTGGACCCGCAACCCGCTGATCGAGTACTACATCGTCGAGAACTTCGGCAGCTACAACCCGAGCAGCGGCGCCACGCGGCTGGGCACGGTCACCACCGACGGCGGCACGTACGACATCCTGCGCAGCCAGCGGATCAACGCGCCCTCGATCGACGGTAACCAGACCTTCTACCAGTACTGGAGCGTCCGGCAGCAGAAGCGCAGCTCGGGCACGATCACGACGGCCAACCACTTCGACGCCTGGGCCCGCGCCGGGCTCAACCTCGGCACCAACCACAGCTACCAGATCATGGCGACCGAGGGTTACCAGAGCCAGGGCAGCTCCGACATCACCGTCCGCGAGGGCACCGGTGGCGGCACCAACCCGACCACGCCTCCGCCCACCGGCGGCGGCAGCAACTGCACCGCGGTGCTCTCGGCCGGCCAGCAGTACGGCGACCGCTTCAACCTCAACGTCGCCGTGCAGAACACCAGCAACTGGACGGTCGGACTGACCCTCAACGGCGGCCAGAGCATCCAGAACAGCTGGAACGCCGCGGTCAGCGGCACGACCGGCACGGTCACGGCCCGCCCCAACGGCAACGGCAACAACTTCGGCGTGACCATCATGGCCAACGGCAACTGGACCTGGCCCACGGTCACCTGCCGCACGAGCTGACCCGCAGGGGCGCGGTGGCTCCGGCCGCCGCGCCCCCGTGGCTCACGGACCGACGGTGATCTTCCATTCCTTGAGCTCACGGTTCTTGGTGACGTCGTAGCGCGTGTACGGGTCCTGATCGACCAAGGCCTGCGCGGCCTCCACGTCGTCGGCGGTGAGCACGATGATGCCGCCGCTCAGGTCGGCCAGCGGCCCCGCCAGCAGCAAGGAACCCTCGGCCTGCAGCTTGGCCAGGTGGTCCAGGTGTTCGGGGCGCCGGGCGGCGCGTTCCGGGGTGTCGTTGTAGCCGTAGGTGAGAATGAAGTGGCTCATGACGATGCCCCTTCCCTTTTTCCCCAGGCCGTAGACCCGGCGGGCCGTACGGGAAAAGATGTCGGCCTGTTCGTCGTCGGTGCGATCCCGCAGGGTGCGCCGCCACGCTTCCGTCAGCTCGGCCGCGTTCGTCCACAGTGTCTCGACCGGCAGTTGGTGCCGAACACGAGCGGGGCAGCGCGGCCAGGGCGGCGTCGGTGCCGGACGTGCGCAACGCCGCGGTGATCCGGGTCAGCCGCGTGCCGAACGTGAAGACCTCGGCCCGCTCGCACGTGGTCACCACGGCGTGCGCGGAGCGGAGGTAGTCGGCGCTGTACTGCTTGATCGAGCCGGACACGTCGACGAGCACCAGCACCCGGCGCCGGCGGGCGGGGCGGTGCCGCCAGTGCAACCGCACGACTTCCCCGTACGTCCGCAGGGAATGGTGATACGTGCTGCGTAAATCCACCCTCTGCCGCCGGCCACCAGGCGGGAGCGGATCAGGGGCACGGCTTCCCCGCGTTCCTCACGACCTGGGGGGCCGGCGCTGTGGCCCACGGGGCCTCATCGACAACTGTCTCTTGCCCGCACTGAGCTGCCGGGTTACCGTTCGGGAGCGCTCCCAAACCGGAAAATCCCCGTTCGGAAGGAAGCACTTTGTCCTCCACCGCTCTCCGGCGCTCCCTGCTGGCCGCGTCCGCCGTGCTCGTCACGGCCGGCGTCTGGCTGGCCGCCGGCACCGCCTCGGCCGGCACCCTCACCGGCACCCTCTACCGAGACACCGACACGCCGGTGGCCCGCTGGCTGGCCGCCAACCCCGGCGATTCCCGGGCGGCCCAGATCAGCTCCCGGATCGCCAGTCAGCCCGCCACGCGCTGGCTGTCCAACTTCAACGTCGGCACCATCGAGTCCGAGGTCGCCGGCTACGTCGGCGCGGCCACCCGGGCCGGGCAGGTGCCCGCCCTGACCGTCTACGGCATCCCCAACCGCGACTGCGGCGGCGCCAGCGCGGGCGGCGCCCCCGACCTGGCCACCTATCAGACGTGGGTCAACGGGATCGCCCGCGGACTGGCCGGGCGCACCACGCTGATCATGTTGGAACCCGACTCGATCGCCCTGCAGACCTGCCTCAGCGCCGGCGAGATCACCGCCCGCGACCAGGCGCTGGCCACCGCCACCCGCACGCTCAAGGCGGCCGGGGCCAAGGTCTACCTCGACGGTGGGCACTCGGCCTGGAACGCCGCCGCCGAACAGGCCCGCCGCCTGGCCAACGCGGGCGTGGCCGACGGCGACGGCTTCTACACCAACGCCTCCAACTTCCAGTCGACGGCGAACGAGTCCGCGTTCGGCCGTTCGGTGCTGAGCGCGCTGTCCGGCCGCGGCATCAACGGCAAGCGGCAGGTCATCGACACCAGCCGCAACGGCGGCGCGGCCGGCGACTGGTGCGGCGACGACAACACCGACCGTCGCATCGGCCGCTACCCGACGCTCGACACCGGCGACGCGAACATCGACGCCTACCTGTGGATCAAGCCGCCGGGCGAGGCCGACGGGTGCGCCTACCCGGCCGGCTCGTTCCAGCCGTCCCTGGCCGCCAGCCTGGCCACCGGGGCCGCCAACCCGCCGACCACGACCCCGCCGGCCACGCCGCCGACGACCCCACCGACCACGCCGCCCACCACTCCCCCGACGACGCCGCCCACCAACCCGCCGACCGGCGCCTGCGGCGCGACCTACGCGACGTCGAGCTCGTGGCAGGGCGGCTTCCAGGGCCAGATCACCGTCAAGGCGGGCACCGGTGCGGTCAACGGCTGGGCGGTCTCCTGGACGCTCGCCTCCGGCCAGTCCATCAACCAGGTGTGGGGCGGCGTGCTGTCGGTCAGCGGGTCGACGGTCACCGTGCGCAACGCGGCCTGGAACGGCTCCCTGCAACCGGGCGCCACGGCCGAGTTCGGCTTCATCGCCAACGGCCCGGCCGGCACGTCAAGCCTCTCCTGCTCGGCGTGACGACGAACCGGCTCGGCGTGACGACGAACCGGCTCGGCGTGACGACGAACCGGCTCGGCGTGACGACGAACCGGCTCGGCGTGACAACGAGCTGCTCAGCGTGACAACGCGGCAGATCGACGTGACAACGAGGCGGATCGACGTGACGACGAGCGTGACGACGAACCTGCTCGCGTGACAACGATCGGCCGGTCCGGTGGCGGCGACGTCACCGGACCGGCAGTCCCACCCGGCGGCCCATCCCCACCGCGGCGGCGTCCGTCGCGGTCACCATGGCGTACGCCCCGGCCGGCACGCCCGGGCGCGTAGCCACCCGGGAAGCCGCGCGCAGCAGCGTCCGCTCGTTGGCACCGGCGATGAAGAACACGTACTCGTCGCCGATCTCCTCACCGTCCTCGTACTCCTCGATGCGGAACTCCCGCTCAAGATCGATCATGAAGTCGCCGACGTCGTCGATCCACTCGTCGTCCGCGGTCACCGGGAAGTGGATCTCCACCATCACTGCCATGCCGATGATGATTCAGCACCGGGCCACGCCGCCGGGCCGCGGGTCAGCGCCGGACGGCCTCGCGGATGTTGACCAGCAACACCCCGGCCGCCGCGGCCAGCAGCACGAAGGCGACCACGTAACGCCCCTCGAACCACAGCACCACCAGCAGGGCCACCGACGCCGCGGCCAGCAGCAGGCGCAGCAGCAGAGCCAAGAGCTTCCCCCGTACGAGGCCCTCGACGCACAGCAGGCCCAGCAGCCAGATCATCGCGAGGTCGAACCCGCCCGTGGCCAGCGGCGAGATCGCGACCCCGGCCGCCACCAGGATCAGCGGGGTGCTGAGCACCGCCCACCACGACATCAGGTGGCCGCGGAAGCCGGGCGGTGACTCCATCGGCAGCCGCCGGTGCAGCAGGTGCGCGTGCGGCGGCTGGGCCTCGATCTCGGCCACGACCGTACGGGCCTGCTCGTCGGCCAGCCGGGTCCGTTCCATCCGCAGGCCCAGCAGCCGCCGTTCCTGCTGGTGCAGGGCCCGCACCTCGGGTGACGCGACCGGCAGCCCGGCGGCGGCCAGGGTCAGTTCCCGTTTCAGCGCGGCGATCTCGCCGTCCAGCGCGGCCAGCCGCTCGTCGTTCTGGCGCCGGCGCAGCTCGACCAGGGCCAGTTCGGCCGCGGGGCTGGGGGCGACCTTGGCCAGACCGGCCCAGCCCACCGGGTCGGCCCACGACTGGCGGGCGGTGCCGTCGCGCTCGTACCGCGGGCCGGCCGGGCCCCGTTCGCCGCCCAGCCGGTCGCGGGTGTCGCGGCCCCACAGGCCCCGGAAGTCGCGCACCCAGGCGGTGTCGTCACCGATCAGCACCGGGTGCCACGCCTCGGGCTGCCCCGCGCCCACCGACCGGCCGTCACCGCGGGCGTAGTCGACGTACGGGATGCCCACGCCCTGCCGGCTCCCGGCCGCCCACGGCGCGAACAACCGGCCCGTCCAGCGCAGCGCGCCGACGACTCCGCGCCACGACGGCGGCCGGACGGTGATCAGATAGTCCCCGGGCAGGTAGGCGCCCGAATGCGAGCCGGCCCCGACGTAGACCACCGGATGCCGCCCGCCGACCAGGGTCAGGTCGGGGTCGTCCCAGCGCCGCCGCAGGTCGTCGCCGATCTCGTCGTGCGCCGAGAAGACCACCCAGCGCGGCTCGGGCAGACCGTCCGGCCCGGTCTCGCCCGTGCCGTCGAGGTAGACGGTGACCTGCTCCCAGTCGGCCTCGTGCTCGTTGACGCCGCCGAACGCCGACCGCCAGTTGTTGAAGCTGTAGAAGTACCAGTACTGGCAGACGATCCACAGGTCGTCGCGCAGCACCCGGCCGTAGTAGATGGGTTTGTCGGGTTCGAGGTGGTCGCGTTGCAGCAGGAACGACTGGGCCGCGCTGCCGCCGGGCACGCTGCCCCGGAAGAGCAGCGAGATGCGGTTGGCCGTGTCGATCAGCCGGGCGGTGAGCCCGACGGAGGCCAGCCGGCTCGAGCGGCGCAGGTGCGGCGGCCGCTCCCGGAGCGGGATGTGGGCCGAGCCGAGCCGCCCGTGGGCGCCCGCCACCACCGACAGCGACGACTGCAGGCCCTGCTCGACGCCCGCGGCCCCGGCCAGCCCGTCGAGGGTCAGCCCGCCCGGCGGCACCTGCTCGACCGGGCTCTCCCCGGCCTCCGCCCGCCACAACCCGGCATTGTTCACGTAGCGTTCGGCCGAGACCGGAAAGAAATACTCCCCCTGGGTGAACCGGGCCACCGGCTCGTAGGCGCGCAGCAGGCGCAGATCTTCCTCAGTCCCCACGCCCGGCCACGCTACCGCCCGCCGGTGACCGCGTTAGGTTGGGGAACATGGAATACCGCACGCTTGGACGCAGCGGATGCGCCGTCTCCACCCTCTGCCTGGGCACGATGACCTTCGGCAACGAGTCCGACGAGAAGGTCTCGCACGCTCAGCTCGACCGGTTCGTCGAGGCCGGGGGCACGTTCGTCGACACCGCCGACGTGTACTCCAAGGGCGAGTCGGAACGGATCATCGGCCGCTGGCTGGCCGCGCGCCCGGCCGACGTGACCGACGCCGTCGTGCTGGCCACCAAGGGCCGCTTCCCGATGGCTGACGACCCCAACGGCGCCGGGCTGTCCACCCGCCACCTGACCCGCGCGCTCGACGCCTCGCTGAGCCGGCTCGGCGTCGACGCGGTCGACCTCTACCAGGCCCACGCGTGGGATCCGATCACCCCGCTGGACGAGACGCTGCGCACCCTGGACGGGTTCGTCCGGGCCGGCAAGATCCGTTACTACGGTTTCTCCAACTTCACCGGCTGGCAGCTCACCAAGGCGGTGGCGCTGGCCCGCGAACTCGGCCTGACCGGCCCGGTCAGCCTGCAACCGCAGTACAACCTGCTGGTCCGCGAGATCGAGTACGAGGTCGTCCCGGCCTCGCTCGACGCCGGGCTGGGCCTGCTGCCGTGGAGCCCGCTCGGCGGCGGCTGGCTGACCGGCAAATATCAGCGCGACCAGCGGCCCACCGGCACCTCCCGGCTCGGCGACAACCCGGAGCGGGGCATGGAGGCGTACGACCGGCGCAACGTTGCCCGCACGTGGGACGTGGTGGAGGCCGTGCAGCGCGTCGCCGAGGCGCGGGGCGTGTCGATGGCCGAGGTGGCGCTGGCCTGGGTCACCGACCGGCCCGCCGTGACCTCGACGATCCTGGGCGCGCGCACCCTCGACCAGCTGGACGCCAACCTCAAGGCGGCCGGGCTGCACCTGAGCGCCGAGGAGACCGCGGCCCTGGACGAGGCGAGCGATCCGCGGCCCAACGACTACCCGTACGGGCCTCTCGGCATCGACCAGCGCGGGCGCAGCATCTAACGGCGCTGGTTCGGGCGGCTCTGGATGCCGTGGGCCTTGAGGGCGGCCCGGCTGAACCCCGGCCGCGGCTCTTCGTCGTCGCCGTGCGGCACGGTGACCACGAAGGTCGCGCCACGGGGTTCGTGGGGCCGGTAGCCGACCGTCAGCCCGCTGGCCTCGGCCAGTTGCCGCACCAGGTAGAGACCGAGCCCGGTGCCGCTGGCGCTGACCGCGACCCCGCTGTCGGCCCGGGTGAACCGGTCGAACAGGTGCGGCACGAACGCCGGCGGCACGCCCTCGCCGTGGTCGGCCACGCGGATCTCGACGTGGCCGGCCCGGTTGGCCACGGTCACCTCGTACGGCGGCTCGCCGTACTTGACGGCGTTGCTGAGCAGGTTGCCGAGGATCAGTTCGAGCAGCTTGCTGTCGGCCCGGCCGCGGGTCTGATCGGGGGCGACGACGGTGACCGGGGTGCCGCCGGCCTGGTGGGCGGCGACCACGGTGCGCACCAGGTGGCACAGGTCGAGGCTGACGGGCCGGGCCCGCATGGCGCCGGCGTCCAGCCGGGCCAGCGTGAGCACGTCGTTGACCAGGTCGCTGGCCTGATTGCCGGCCCGCGTGATCCGCTGGACGTCGTTGTGCTTGTCGTCCTCCGACGAGACGTCCCAGTCCTCCAGGAGCAGCTCACCCAGCCCCACGATCTTGGTGAGGGGCTGCTGGACGTCGTGGCTGAGCATCGCGATGAAGTCGGCCAGGTGCCCGTTGGCCTCCTGCAGCTGCTGGGCCCGCTGGGCCAGTTCGGCCTCGTCGGCCAGCCGGGCCCGTTCCAGCGCGTTGCGTTCGGTCATGTCGACGATCTGGGTGGCGAAGTGGGTCGGCCGGCCCTCGCCGTCGCGCAGCAGGGCGCTGGTGGTCGAGGTCTCGCGGGTGAGCCCGTCGGCGTGCACGTAGCGGACGTCCAGCCGGAAGCCGCTGGTGTGCCCGGCGAGGCAGGCGCGGCCGTGAGCCCGGACCGTCTCGACGTCGTCCGGGTGCATGACGTCGGCGTACCGGCGGCCGGTCAGGTCGGCCTCGGTCCGGCCGAACAGTTCGCAGGCAGCCGGATTGACGCGGACGAACCGGCCGTGGTCGTCGGTCAGGGTCATGCCGATGGCGGCGTCGTCGAACACCCTGCGGAACCGTTGCTCGCTGGTGGCCAATTCCTGGCGGCTGCGCCCGGCCCGGGCGATGGCCACAACGACCAGCAGGCCGACCGCGGCCGCGCCGATCAGACCGGCCCGCCCGGCGATCTCGCTGCCGGCCTGAGCCCCGTACAGCACCTGTTCGCTGACGGTGGCGGTCAGCCGCCACGGGGTGCCGGCGATGGGCGTCGAGCTGTACCGCCACCACTCACCGCCCGCCAGGTAGCGGCCGTGCTCGCCCTGCCGCACGGCCGCCGCGAGGGCGCCGTTCTCGGTGGCCAGCGTGGGCAACTCGGCGTCGAGCGGCCGGTTGGCGGCGACGATGCTGCCGGCCGAGTCGACCAGCTGGACCTGGGCCCCGGACAACGACAACGCGCTGCTCAGATAGGCCGACAGCGGGCCGTCGCGGACGGGGACCGCGCCGGAGAACACGCGCCGTCCCGACAGGGAGTCGAACGGCACGGCGAAGGCCACCACCGGTACGCCGCGGACCGCCGAACGGACGACCGGTGACACCGCCGGACGCCCCTGCCGCAGCGCGGTCCGCAGGTGCGGGTAGCGCGAAGCGATTTCCTTACCGATCGCCGTGGGGTCGGCCGGCACGACCTGCAACACCCGGCCCCGGTCGTCGATCAGCACCGCCGCGGGGTAGCCGAAGCCGGCGACGGCCTGACTGAACTGGGCCCGCTCGACCGAGGTGCCGGTCAGCGAGGCGCGGGCCTGCACACTCTCGCGCTGGATGAGGTCGGTGGTGTAGCTGGTCACGAAGTCGCGCATCAGGGCGACGCGCAGCTCGAAGCGCTGGTCCGACGCCTGCCGGCTGTTGTGCTGCTGCCACAGCAGGCCGGTCGTCCCGGCCGCGCCCAGCAGCAGCCAGATCAGCAGCGGCCACGCCGCGGATCGCCACCACCCTCGCGCACTGCGAGCTAACCGCACACCCTCCCGTTCGGCACCGGATCGGAACCGCCTGAGTGGTATCCGCAGGTAATCGTCAGGCAATCTCGCGCCCGGGCGGGGGTGGCGCCGCCCGACGTCCCGGGCGGCGCCGGTCTGCTAGCCCCAGGTCGCTCCGCGGCCCCAGGTCGCACCCTTGCGCGCGGTCATGGCTGGCTCCTTTCGCCGATGGCAGGTCGGGATCGACGATCGCCCACCGGCCCTGTGGAATTCCTGCGGCGTCAGGACAGGCGGGACCGCACCTCGGCCGCGTGGGCGTGACCCAGCTCCTCGAACAGGCTCAGCGCCTCCTGCCAGGCCGCCCGGGCCCGCGCCGACCGGCCGGTGTCGCGGTGCGTGTCGCCCAGGTGGACCAATGTGTCGGCCACCCAGTAGAGATCGCCGATCCGGCGGTACAGCGCCAGCGCCGTCTCGTAGCACGCGACCGCCGCGTCGTGCTCGCCCAGGCCGTGCCGGATGAAGCCGAGGCTGTCCCAGATGGCGGCCCGGATGTCGTCGTCGCTGTCGTCGCACAACGCCAGCGCCTGCTCGCAGGCCTCGAGCGCCCCGGCGAAGTCGCCCAGCTGCGCCCGGTAGAAGCCGATCGTGTTGAGCGTGTTCACGACGGCGTGGTCGGAGAGCTCCAGGGCCCGTTCGGCGTGGGTCAGGGCGTCGCGCATCCGGCCCTGCCGCTCGCGCAGGATCGCCATCTCGTGGTGCACCTGGGACTGCCCGGGGGCGTCCCCGGCCCGTTCGTAGACCTCGAGCGAGAGCCCGTAGTGCCGGTCGGCCTCGGCCGGGCGCTCCAGCAGGGTCCACGCCCGGGCCAGCCGGTAGTGCGCGTACGCCCGGGCCGGCTCGTTGCGCACCGTGGCCAGCGCCGCCTCCCACACGGTGACCAGGTCGTGCCACGGGCCCTGGCGGTACAGGTAGGTGTCCAGCGTCCAGGCCACCTGCCACGGCCGGTCACCGCCGGTGCGGGCGGCCCAGGCCAGCAGCACGGCCCGTTCCGCGGCGAACCAGCGCATGGCCGCCGCGGCGTCGGTGAGACCCGCGGCCGGCTCGATCGGCAGGACCGGGGCGAGCCGGGCCGGCGCCAGCAGCAATGCCCCGGCCGCGGCCACGCCCAGATAGTGGCCGAACAGCCGGGCCGTGGCCTCGTCGCGCGCGGCCGGGTCGGTCTCCAGCTCCTCCGCGTACGCCTGCATCAGGTCGTGCAGCCGGTACCGGCCGGGCGTGTGCTCGGTGATCAGACTCGACCGGACCAGTTCGGACAACTCGTCGGCGTGCTCCACCGCGGCCGGGGCGAAATCCGGGCCCGGGTGCGCGCCGAGCAGCCGGAACAGCCGGGCCGCGGCCGGGCTCAACGCCTCGTACGACCAGGAGAAGACCGCCCGTACGTCGGTGCCCGGGGTGTCGCCGGTGAGCGTGGACCACCGCTGCCGGGTGCCGGCCAGCCCGTCGGCCAGGGTCGCCAGGCCGAGCGCGGGCTGCATGACGGCGTGCGCGACGGCCAGCGTGAGGGCCAGTGGCAGCCCCGCGCACAGGTCGATGATGGCGTCACCGGCTCCGGGCTCGGCCGCCGTACGGTCCGGGCCGAGCCGGCGGTCCAGCAATTCCCGCGCCTCGCCCTGACTGAGCACGTCCAGCCGCAGCGGGTGGGCGCCGTCCGCCGCGACCAGCCCGGTGAGCTGGTTGCGGCTGGTCACCACGGTCACGCAGGAGCCGGCGCCGGGCAGCAGGGGGCGCACCTGGTCGCTGTCGCGGGCGTTGTCGAGCACCAGCACGATCCGTTTGCCCGCGAGCCGGCTGCGCAGCAGCGCCGACTGGGCGGCGGCCTCGGCCGGGATGCGGGGCGCGGGGACACCCAGCGCACCCAGGAAGCCGCGGACCGCCTCCCCCGGGTCCATCGCCGCGCCATCCCTCGCCGCGCCGTCCTCCGCCGCGCCGCCCCGGTCCCCTGCCGCGCCGCCGCGGTCTCTCGCCGCGCCGCTCGGGCCGAAGCCACGCAGGTCGACGTAGAGCTGGCCGTCGGGGAAACGGCCGGCCGCGCGATGCGCCCAATGCACGGCCAGCGCGGTCTTGCCCACCCCGGCCGAACCACCGATGACGGCCAGCGACGGCACCTTGTCCAGGGCGGCCAGCGCCTCGGCCCGCCCGGCGAACCCGGTCACATCGGCCGGCAGCTGAGCCGGCACGGGCTCGTCCGGCACCGGCTCGACCGTCCCCGTGGCCGCGTTGCCGTTGCTGGTCAGAACGGCGGCGTGCGCGGCCTGAGTGGCCGGGGCAGGATCGGCGCCCAGCTCGTCGGCGAGCCGGCGGCGCAACGCCTCGTACTGACCCAGCGCGTCGGCGGTGCGGCCGATCGCGTGCAGCGCCCGCATCAGCGCGACCGTGACCGGCTCGACGAACGGCTGCTCCTGCACGATCGTGCTCAGCGGCCCGATCACCGCGACCGGGTCGCCCGCCGCGAGCTCGGCCTCGGCCCAGGCCACGACGGCCACGAGACGTTCGGAGTCCCAGGCCGCGCGCATCGAGGCGGCCCAGTCACCGGCCAGCCCGGCCAGCGGTTCGCCACGCCACAACCCGACCGCCTCGCGCAGCCGCCCGAGGTCACCCCGCGCCTGCTCGGTGAGCGCGCGGAACCGCAGCAGGTCGACCCGGTCGGCCGGCAGGTCCAGCAGGTAGCCGCCGGAACGCCGGACCAGCGGGTCGTCCCCGCCCCGGCGCAGCGCGGCCCGCACCCGGGCCAGGTGGGACTGCAGGGTGTGGCGGGCCCGGGCCGGCGCGGCCTCGCCCCACACCCGGTCGATCAGGGTCTCGGCCGTGACCACCCGGCCCGCGTCACAGGCCAGCGCGGCGAGCACCGCACGCTGCCGCGGTTCCCCGACCGGCAGTGGTCGTGACCCGGCCCAGAGTTCCACGGGGCCCAGCAGGCGCACCTCGAGCACAGCACTCCCGGCGACAAGAGACATTCACCCGCAACGATCTCACACGGGGCAAAGCCCGCTCCGCGGCGACTCCCGAGACGGCGGCCCCGCCGCAGCGGCGGCCCTTCGGAGTTGCCGGCCGGCGGAGCAGCGGGCCGCCGGAGCAGCAGGCCCGTCGGGGACTGCGGGTCCCGGGCGGCACGTCCGCCGGAGCTGCCGGCCATCGGAGCCGCGGCTGCTGGGGCGGCGGGTCCGGGGCGGCACGTCCGTCGGCGTGCGGGTCAGTCGGAGGCGGCCGGCCCGTCGGGGGCGACCGGCAGGCGCTGGCCCGCGAGCAAGCGGCGACCCGCCACGATCTTGGCATCGGCCGGGTCCTCGATGTTCCACAGCCGGGCCAGTTGTTCGGCCTGGGCCCAGTGGTAGCCGGCGTTGAAGAAGGCGTCCAGCTCCCGCGCTCCCGCACGCCGCTCGGCGCCTCCGGCTGCGGGCCCGGAGGACGCGGCGCGAGCACGGCCGGCGCGGGAAGGACCGGGCGGGCCGGCGTGGGCAGGATCGGCGCGGGAGGAGGGGACGGCCGCGGCGCGGGAGGAGGAGGGCACCGGGTCGGCGGGGTGGAACGACGAGCTCGTGGATTGCGGTGCGGCCGTACCGCCCTGCAGGAAGCCGTGCATCTGGACCAGCCCGGCGATCAACCCGACTCCGAGCACCGCGCTGCCGGCCGACTGCGCGAGGCGCCGGCGCTGCCGGTACGACTGCGACAACTCCTGCACGCGGGCGTACACCACGGCCGGGTCCGTGGGCAGCCTTTCACCCTCGGCCATCCCGTCGCGGATGTGCTCGTCGAACTGGTTCACCTTCCTTAAGACGTACGTGGGAAGCAATCTGTGCATCGCGCGCGCCGGACGACCACCGGAGGACCCGCCCCGGGCCGCCGTGAAGATCGTGACGGACCACAAAGGACACGATCCGATACCAAGACACCCATCTATGGCCGGCGAGTGGTTAATGTCTCGCCAACGGTGACCAGCGTCACGGGTCCATGTCCGTAACCCAAGGACGGGGTGAACGAATGCGTGCATCACGAATGCGGGCGACCAGGTTCCGGGCGGTCATCGCCGCCGGCGCCGTCGCGACACTGATGATCGGCCTGGCCGGCTGCGCGGACAGCGACCGCGACAACGGCGGCGGGGAAGGTTCGAGTTCCGGCGGCACCTTCATCTTCGCGGGCGCCGGCGACCCGAAGAACTTCGACCCGATCTTCAACGACGACGGCGAGTCGTTCCGGCCGATCCGGCAGATGTACGACACTCTCGTCACCCACAAGCCCGGCACCGCCGAGCTGGTCGGCGGTCTGGCCGAGAGCTGGGAGAACGACGCCACCGGCAAGGTCTGGACGTTCAAGCTGCGGCAGAACGTCAAGTTCCACGACGGCACCCCGCTGGACGCCGCGGCGGTCTGCGCGAACTTCGACCGCTGGTACACCATGAAGGGCGAGGCCGCCCAGTCCCAGATGATCTACTACCAGGACGTCTTCGGCGGGTTCGAGGGCAGCCCCGACGCGGTCTACGACAACTGCAAGGCCCAGGACGCCTCGACCGCGGTCGTGACGATGAAGAAGTACAAGGGCGCGTTCCCGGGCGCGTTCGCGCTGACCGCGTTCTCGATTGTCAGCCCCGAGGCGGTCAAGAAGTATGACGGCAACACCGTGACGCAGAACGGCGACTCGTTCGCGTACAGCGCGTTCGCCAACGAGCACCCGACCGGCACCGGCGCTTTCACGTACGGGGGCTGGAACAAGGCCACCGGCGAGATCACGCTCACCAAGAACCCTGACTACTGGGGCGACAAGGCCAAGGTCGACAAGATGATCATCAAGATCATCAAGGATGAGAACACCCGCAAGCAGGAGCTGCGCGCGGGCACGGTGCAGGCGATCGACTTCCCGGCCCCGGCCGACCGCAAGGCGCTGGCGGGCGAGGGCTACAAGGTGCTCGACCGGCCCGCCTTCAACATCCTCTACCTGGGCATCAACCAGAAGAACCCGAAACTCAGGGACTTGCGCGTACGGCAGGCGATCGCCTACGCCCTCAACCGCGCCCAGCTGGTGCAGACCAAGGGACCGGGCGGCGCCGCGGTGGCCGACCAGTTCCTGCCCGACACGGTGCTCGGCTACGCCCCGGACGTGCAGAAGTACGAGTACAACGTGGACAAGGCCAAGCAGCTGCTGAGCGAGGCCGGCGCGACCGGGCTGACGCTCAACTTCTACTACCCGACCGAGGTCACCCGGCCGTACATGCCGAACCCGCAGGAGATCTTCACCGTGCTGGCCAACGACCTGCAGGCGGCCGGCATCAAGATCAACGGTGTCCCGCGGCCCTGGAACGGCGGCTTCAAGGACGACGTGCAGCAGTTCGGCAAACAGGACCTGCACATCCTGGGCTGGACGGGCGACTACAACGACCCGGGCAACTTCGTCGGCACGTTCTTCGGCCGGGCCAAGCCCGAGTTCGGTGACGACGCGATGACCGAGATGTTCAGCGCGATCGGCAAGGCCGACGCGACTGTCGACGAGGCCGGCAAGAAGGCCGCGTTCGAGCAGGTCAACCGCGACCTGGCGACGAAGTGGCTGCCCGCCGTGCCGATCTGGCACGCCCCGCCCGCCCTGGCCACCGCCAAGAACGTCGAGGGCCTGGTGCCCAGCCCGCTGACCGCCGAGACGTTCAACTCCGTCTCGCTCACCAAGTAGATCTCCGGGACGACCCGGCCCGCGGGCCGGGTCGTCCGGCGTGCAAAGGAGTCCGGCATGGTGAGAGTCGTCCTGCGCCGCCTGGTCCAGCTGGCCGTCACGTTGATCGCGCTGACCACGCTGGTCTTCTTCTGGCTGCGCAGCCTGCCCGGCGGGCCGGTCGACGCGCTGCTGGGCGAGCGCGCGACCCCGCAGACCCGCGAGCTGCTGACCCGGGCCCTCGGCTACGACCAGCCGATCTGGGTCCAGTACGGCCGCTTCCTCAAGAACGTGGTGACCGGCAATTTCGGCAACTCCATCCGCACCGGTGAGCCGGTCATCGACGTGATCAGCCGGTCCTTCCCGGCCACTATCGAGCTGGCCCTGGCCGCCATCGTCATCGCGATCGGCCTGGGCATCCCGCTGGGCTACCTGGCGGCCCGGCATCGCGGCCGGCTGCTCGACAACGCGACCATCATCGTCACCCTCGTCGGCATCTCCATCCCGATCTTCTTCCTGGGCTATCTGCTCAAGGACTGGCTGACCCAGGGCCTGCACCTCTTCCCGCCCTCGGGCCGGATCAGCACCGGCATGGACAACACCGACGTGACCGGTTTCTTCGTGCTGGACGGGCTGCTGACCCGGGAACTGGACGCGTCGGCCGACGCGCTGTGGCATCTGGTGCTGCCCGCCCTCACCCTGGCCACGATCCCGCTGGCGATCATCATCCGGATCACCCGGGCCAGCGTGCTCGACGTGCTGGACGAGGACTACATCCGTACGGCGGACGCCAAGGGCCTGCGAAGTCCCACGGTCCGCAAGCGGCACGTGCTGCGCAACGCCCTGCTGCCCGTGGTCACCATCATCGGCCTGCAGACCGGGGCGTTGCTGGCGGGCGCGGTGCTGACCGAGAAGGTCTACAACTGGGGCGGGCTGGGCACGCTGATCACCGACTCGATCGGCGGCAGCCGCGACTATCCCGTGCTGCAGGCGCTGATCCTGCTCGCGGCGGCCGTGTTCGTCGTGGTGAACCTGCTCGTCGACCTCTCCTACGCGATCATCGACCCGAGGGTGCGTGTGCGATGACCGGTGCCCTGGCCGAGCACAAACGCCGGCGGATCGACGAGCTCATCGCCCGCACGGCCGAGCCGGGCGGGGTCAGCCTGCTGCGGGACGCCGGCCGGCGGCTGCTGCGCAACCCCACCGCGGTCGTCGGCGCCACGATCATCCTGCTGTTCCTCGTCATCGCGATCTTCGCCCCGCTGGTCGCCCCGCACGACCCGGTGCAGCGATTCGGAGAGCTGACCCGGAACTTGACCGTCGACAGCATCCCCGGCGCCACCGCGGGCCACCCGCTGGGCAGCGACCCGCTGGGCCGCGACTTCGCCTCCCGGATGATCTTCGGTGCCCGCCAGACCCTGTTCGTCGGCGTGCTGGCCACCCTCATCGGCCTGCTCATCGGCGTGCTGCTGGGCGCCCTGGCGGGCGCGGTCGGCGGCTGGGTCGACGTGCTGGTGATGCGGCTGACCGACGTGATGCTGGCCCTGCCCAGCCTGCTGCTGGCGATCACCCTGGTCGCCCTGGCCCGCGAATCCACTCAATGGACGGTGATCATCGCGGTCGCGGTGGTCAACGTGCCCATCTTCGCCCGGCTGCTCCGCGGGTCGATGCTGGCCCAACGGGAGAGCGATCACGTGCTGGCCGCCCGCGCGCTCGGCGTCAAGCGGCGCACGATCGTGCTGCGGCACATGCTGCCCAACTCGCTGACCGCCGTGATCGTGCAGGCCACCCTGACCTTCGCGGTGGCGATCCTGGACGCGGCCGCGCTGTCGTTCCTGGGCCTCGGCGACCCCGACATCAACCGGGCCGAGTGGGGTCTGATGCTGGGCGTCGACGGGGTGCGCTACTTCGAGGTGCGCCCGGAACTGGCCTACTTCCCGGCCCTGGCGATCATCTTCGTCGCGCTCGGCTTCACCCTGCTCGGCGAGAGCATCCGTGAGGCGCTCGACCCCAAGAACAGGCGGTGATCAGTGATGCCTCTGCTCGACGTACGGGACCTTTCGGTGGTTTTCGGTCGTGGCCCCAGGACCGTCACCGCGGTGGACGGGGTCAGCTTCACGGTGGAGCCCGGTCAGACGGTCGGGCTGGTCGGCGAGAGCGGCTGCGGCAAATCCGTGACCAGCCTCGCGATCATGGGGCTGCTGCCCCGCCGCGGCAACACGGTCACCGGCCAGGTCCTCTTCGACGACACCGATCTGCTCCAGCTGCGCCCGCACGAGCTGCGCGACTGGCGGGGCCGCGACATCGGCATGATCTTCCAAGATCCGCTCTCCTCGCTGAACCCGGTGATCCCGCTGGGCGTCCAGGTGGCCGAGGTGCTGGAACGCCATCAGGGCCGCACCCGGCAGGCCGCGCTGCGCGAGGCCCGGGGCCTGCTGGAGGCGGTGGGCATCCCCGACCCGCAGCGCCGGCTCAAGGAATACCCCCACCAGCTCTCCGGCGGCATGCGGCAACGCGCCCTGATCGCCATCGCCCTGGCCTGCAAGCCGCGCCTGCTGATCGCCGACGAGCCCACGACCGCGCTCGACGTCACCATCCAGGCCCAGATCCTCACCCTGCTCAAGGAGCTGGTCGACGACTCCGGTACGGCCCTGGTCATGATCACCCACGATCTCGGTGTCGTGGCCGGCCTCTGCGACACGGTCAACGTCCTGTACGCGGGCAAGGTGGTCGAACGCGCCTACCGCCACCACCTGTTCGCCGAGCCCCGCCACCCGTACACCGACGGCCTGCTGCAGTCGGTCCCCCGCCTCGACGCCGGCCGGGGCGGGCGGCTGCACCAGATCCGCGGCTCCGTCAGCGACAACATCCCCTGGTCCGAGGGGTGCGCCTTCGCCCCCCGCTGCGACCGGGTGATCGACGACTGCATCGGTTCCGTGGTGCCGCTCGAACCCGGTGTCCGCGGCGGCGCGCTGCGCTGCACCAACCCCGTCCCGCTGGAGGTGCCCGCGTGACCGACACGCTGGTCTCGCTCGACAACCTCAAGGTCCACTTCCCGATCAAAAGCGGACTGCTCTTCGACCGTACGGTCGGGCACGTCTACGCCGTCGACGGCGTCTCCCTGGCCATCGCCCGCGGCGAAACCTACGGCCTGGTCGGCGAATCCGGTTGCGGCAAGTCGACCCTGGGCCGCGGCCTGCTGCGGTTGGTCGAGCCCACGGCGGGCGGAATCACCTTCGACGGTACGGATGTGCGCGCCCTCACGGGCGAACGCCTCCGGCAGTTCCGCCGCCGTATGCAAATGGTGTTCCAGGACCCGATGTCCAGCCTGGACCCGCGCCAATCGGTCGAGTCGCTGCTCGTCGAAGGCCTCAAAGCGCACGGCTTACAGGCCGGCGCCGCGCAACGACTGCGGTCCACGCTCGACTCGGTGGGGCTGCCGGCGTCGGCGCTGCGCAAGTATCCGCACGAGTTCTCCGGCGGCCAGCGCCAACGCATCGGCATCGCGCGCGCCCTGGTGCTGGGCCCCGACCTGATCGTGGCCGACGAGCCGGTGTCCGCGCTCGACGTGTCGATCCAGGCCCAGGTCGTCAACCTGCTCGACGACCTGCAGGAGTCCCTGGGCCTGACCTACTTGGTGATCGCCCACGACCTGGCCGTCATCCGCCACATCTCGGACACGATCGGCGTCATGTATCTGGGCGCGCTGGTCGAGGAGGCCGACGCCGATCAGCTGTACGCACGACCGCTGCACCCCTACACCCGAGCGTTGCTCTCGGCCGTCCCCATCCCCGACCCCCAGGTGGAAGACCGCCGCGAACGCATCCTCCTGGCCGGCGACCTGCCCTCCCCCGCCGACCCACCCAGCGGTTGCCGTTTCCGCACCCGCTGCCCCTGGGCCCAGGAGCGTTGCGCCTCGGAACGGCCGGAGCTGCGCGTGTTCGACTCCTCCGGCCAGCGGGTCGCCTGCCACTTCGCCTCCGAGATCCGCAGCGGCGAACTGCGCCCGCACGAGGTCCGCCCCGAACTGGTCCGCCCCGGCTCAGGCCCGGACACAGCCGCCGAGCTGATCCCGACCCAACCGGACCTGCCCACACAGTAGAGGCCGCCCGCCCGCGCGATTCACCCGATCCTGACCTTCGACTGTCGCAGGATGGTGGTGAGCCGCAGACTCGGGGGTCGGACCGGGCAGCGGTCGAGGATCTGATCGCGCTGGGGCCTGCAGGGGGAAGTCGACGCCGAACTCGTTCTGCATCGCCCGCGCGGTAGCGAGCTGTTCGGACGAGATGTCGACGCCGACGGGTGGGGCGCAGAGTCGAGCCAGCCACGCCGAGACGGAAGCGGTGCCGCAGCCCAGTTCGATCGTGCGGAGCCCGGCCAGGTCGTCGGGGAGCACGTGGACTTGGGACTCCGGGGTGGCCCCCAGACCCCAGCCCGGCGTGGGCCGGGACCGGTGGTCGCGGGCCGGGGGTCCGTGCCCCGCCGCCGCGTGGTCGTCCTAGCAGCGGCGGTTGGACGACTCGTGGCTCATTGCGCAGCGTCCACGGGTCTGAGCAGCGCTTCCAGGGGGGCCAGGGGCACGATGCCTTCCGCCTTGGTGGCCAGGGACGGGTCGATCGTCACGAGGGCGTCGGCCTGTAAGCGGGTCACCGCCAGGTACTCGGCGTCGCGCAAGGTGTCCCAGTTCTGGTCGCGGGCGATTCGCCAGGCCGTTGTCCGGGAGACGCGGTCGCCGAGGACGCGCAGCTTGAGTTCGGTCATTCGTTCGTGCAGGCCGAGGGCCTCCCGGTCCGAGCGACGGCCGGCGCGGACGTCGGTCAGCAGCAGGTGCATCGCCTCCGAGCGGATCGTGTTCGGGGCGACCAGCTGGTGGCCGCTGTCCGCCACCAGGCCGTTGGCGACCAGGTGGAGCAGTGTGGGCGCGTCTATCCCGTACCGGCTCATCTCGTCAGCGTAAGGCCTGGGCGCGCAGGGTTCGCCGGGACGACCGACGAGCGGCGGCGTCCACGAACTGTTCAGAGGGCGGCGGCCAGTTTGCGGCGGGACGTGATGCCGAGTTTCCGGTAGATGCGGGTCAGGTGGTATTCGACGGTGGAGGTGCTGAGGAACAGGCGGGCGGCGATCTCGGTGTTGGTGGACCCGGCGGCGGCCAGGGTGGCGACCTGACGTTCCTGCGGAGTGAGGTGGCCGCCGGTGCGGGCGGCGGGGGCGGGGAAGACTTCGCCTGTCGCGAGCAGTTCGGACCGCGTACGGGAAACGAAAGCGGCCGCACCCATGTGGGTGAACAGGTCATGGGCGTGGTGCAGGTGGACCCGTGCGTCGGCTCGGCGGCGCCGGCGGCGCAACCATTCGCCGTAGAGCAGGTGGGTGCGCGCGAGTTCGGTGACGATCCGGGTGCGGCCGAGGTGGTCCAGCGCCTCCCGGTACAGAGCGTCGGGGTCGTCGGCCATCAAGGCCCGGCAGCGCGCGAGCAGGCCCAGGGCCCACGGGGTGCCGCTGACGGGGGCGCGCTGCTCCATCCGTACGAGGGCCGTTTTGGCCGTCTCGTGGTCGCCGCTGCGCACGCCGGCTTCCACGATCTCGGGGAGGGATCGGGTGGCGGCGCCCGGCTTGTCCCACTCGAGCGAGGGTTGGACGCAGGCCAGCGCGGCCGGGTAGTCGCCGAGGCTGATCTCCAGGACGGCCAGGGAGTTGCGGACCAGGAAGCCGAGGCCGGTCGCGGCGGCGGCCAGCGCCCGCGCCTCGGTCTCGCGGCCCTGCCAGGCCAGCAGTTCGATGCGTTGCGGCTCGCCGCGCATCGGCTGGCCGACCACGCGGGACAGGCCGGTCAGTTCGTCCTGCAGCGCCTCGGCGGCGTCGAAACGGCCCGCCCGCAGTTCCCAGGCGACACCGACGGCGAGGGTGGTGCGCAACGAGCCCAGGGCGCCGTTGTCCCGGTCGTACGCTTCGAGCCGGCTCCACGCCCGCCGGCCCGCTTCCTCGTCCCACAGGTCGTCGGCGGCGAGGATGCTGATCACGGCGAGCGGCAGGCCGTCGTCGGTGTCCACGGCGGCCAGCGCGTCGCGCAGCAGCGGCACGGCGGTGCGGTAGTCGCCGGTGATGCGGGTGGCGAAGCCGATCAGGAACGGGTCCGCCGGCGCTGGGGCGGCCAGCACCGTGCGAGCCAGCTCCAGCATGGTGGCCTGATCGCTGGTGACCAGCATGGCCTGCAGCGCCTCGAACATCATCCGGCGGGCCAGCGGGGCGTCCTCGGCGGTGATCGAGGCGGCCGCCTCCAGCAGGATCCGGGGTGCCGCGTCGTAGCGCCCCGCGTACATCTCGGCGGTGGCCCGGGCCTGGCGGGCCAGCGCGCGGGGCACGGGACGGTCGAGGCCGGGTTCGGCGCGGTCGAGCATCTGCCCGGCCGCCACCGGGTCACCCAGCACCAGGTGGGCCCGGGCCGCCGCGACCAGCCGCGACGCCTGCGCGCGGGGGCCGGGTGAGAGGTCGGCCGCGCGGGCCAGGAAGGCCGCCCGTACGGCATGGCCGCCGCGTTCCGACGCCTTCTCCAGCAGCGCGGCCACGTCCTCGTCGAGCCCGATCGTGGCCTGCGCGCGATGCCACGCGTGCCGGTCCGGATCCCGTACGGGGTCGTGCACGGCGGCCAGGGCGGCATGCACCCGCCGCCGGTCGGACGGGTCGGCGCCGCGATGCACGGCCGAGCGGATCAGCGGGTGCCGGAAGTCGAGCGCCGGCGTCAGAAGGCCGGCCGACAGCGCGACGTCGGCTTCGTGGGCGGCGATGCCCAGCTGCACCGCGGCCCGCCAGAGCAGTGCCGGGTCGCCGGGCGACGCGACCGACACGAGCAGCAGCAACAGGCGGGCGGGCGCGGGCAGCGGGCTGATCTGCCCCAGGAAGTGCGTCTCGAGCAGGTCGCCGACGGGGAGCGGGGCGGGCAGCGGGACCAGGCCGGCCAGCTGGCCCGGGGTCAGGGTGCGGGCCAGCTCGATCAGGGCCAGCGGGTTGCCCCCGGTGCCGGCGGCGAGGTGGTCAGCCACCGTGTCGTCGAGGTGCCCGGCGACGCGGGCTGTCAGCAGGCTGCGGGCGTCGGCGCGGGGCAGGCCGGTCAGCGTCGTGACGGGCAGCCCGCCCAGCCGCGCCAGGCCGTCGGGGCGGGTGGCGAAGAGCAGGCCCAGGGCTTCGGCGTGCAGGCGGCGGGCGACGAACGTGAGCGCGTCGGCCGTTTCCCGGTCGAGCCACTGCGCGTCGTCGATCACGCAGATCAGGGGTTCCGGTGTGGACACGCCGGCCAGCAGGGTCAGCGTGGCCATGCCGACGAGGTAGCGGTCGGCGGGGCCGCCGGCGGTGTGCCCGAACGCCGTGCGCAGGGCGCCGGCCTGGGGTGCGGGCAGCGCGTCGAGGCGGGGCAGCCAGGGTCGTAGCAGCCGGTGCAGGGCCGCGTAGCCGAGGCACATCTCGGGCTCGGCCCCGGCGATCGGCACGACCCGGACACCGCCGGCCTGGCCCAGCAGGCTGGTCTTGCCGGTGCCGGGTTCGCCGGCCAGCACCAGCGTGCCGCTGCGGCCGTCGCGCACCCCGGCCACCAGTCCGGCCAGCATCCGTTGTTCCTCGTGACGACCGACGAACATCAGGCATCACCCCCGCGCTCCAGGGGACCATCCGGAGCCCGTACGGGTGGCCGGGGCCGGACCCTAAACGCCGAGGCTAGGGTCCCGGAGCGCGTCGGCCAGCAGGCGGCGCGACGAGATGCCCAGCTTGGCGTAGATCCTGGACAAGTGGTACTCAACGGTCTTCTGGCTCACGTAGAGCTCGGCCGCGGCCTCCTGGTTCGTCCGGCCCTGAGCGATCACGTGGGCCACCGAGAGCTCGCGTTCGGTCAGCGTCAGGGGGCGGCCGGGGTGGCTGTCGGCGGTGGTCAGGCCGGCGGCGGTCAGGTCCTGCTCGCAGCGCTGCCGGAACGGCTCGGCCCGCAGCGTGCCGAAGCGGCGGTGGGCCCGGGTGAGCCAGGTCGCCGCGTCCCGGCGCGATGCGCTGCCCGTCGCCAGGAGCAGTTTCCCGTACGAGTGCTCCAAGCGCGCACGGTAGAGCGGCGCGGTGTCGTCGTCGACCTCGGCCACCAGGGCCCGCCGGTACGTCTCCTCGGCGTCGCCGGGACGGTTGCGCGCCTCCGCGATCCGGCCGCCGAGCCGGGCCACGACGTCGCGCAGGTAACCCCCGTCGTGCTCGTCGCGCAGGTCGTGCAGCACCGCCTCGGCGTCGTCGAGCCGCCCGGCGCCGGTGAGCGCCTCGGCCAGCAACGCCTGCTGCCACAACCGGAAGGGCTGATAGCGCAGGCTGGTGCCGGTGAGCAGCGGCTGCAGCGCCTGCAGGAGGCCGGCGTCGTCGGCCCGGGCCTGGGCCACGGTGGCCGCGGCCAGCGACGAGTAGACGATGTCGGGCGGTGACCCGAACGACTGCACGATGGTGGCCAGTTCGCCCAGGCGGCGCTCGGCGCGGTCCCAGTCGCCGCGGCCGGCGTCGACGCAGACCGACGCGAACCGGCCCGCCGCGTCGAAGGCCAGCTGGTCCTGGGAGACGGCGACGGCGCGGGCCCGGTCGGCGGCCGACGCGCTCTCGTCCCACTCGCCGGCCAGGTAGTGCACGACGGACTGCAGGGCCAGCGTGGCCGGGCCGAGCCGGGAGCTCGCGCCCTGCTGGTCGCGCAGCGCGACGGTGCGCAGGTCCGTGCGGGCCCCGGGCAGGTGCCCCAGGAACAGCCGCATCACGCCCCGGGTGGCCAGGGTGTCGAGGTTGTCGTCGCGCACGTCGACGCTGGACTCGGGCAGGTGGGTGAGGTCGTCCAGCGCGGCGCGGGGACCGGCGTGCCACATGCGGCCGGTGGCGACCAGCGCGCGGGCCAGGTCGGTGGTGGCCGGGTCGAGGTCGCCGATCGTCAGGGTCTGCCGGGCGATCTCGACGGTCTCCGCGCCGCGCCCGCCCGCGATCGTGATCTGGGCCAGGAACAGGGCGGCCAGGGCGGCCACCCAGCCCGCTCCGGGCTCCTCCCGCGCCTGTCTCAGGTGGGCCTCGGCGGTGGGGATGCGGCCCGTCATCATGTCCATGATCCCGAGGACGCAGCTGCGCAGCGGGCCCGGCGCGCAGTCCTCGACCTGCGGCCGCAGCGGCAGGGCGGTGTCGGCCCGCAGGGTGAGCAGCGACTGGGCGCACGCGGTGAGCAGCCGCCGTTCCCGGTCGTCGCGGCCCGCGGACAGCGCCGAGGCCCAGCGCAGGCGGGTGGCGGCCACGGCGTTGCGCCCGGCCGCGGCCTCGGCCAGCCCGGACTGTTCGAGCTCGGCGGCCAGGCCCTCGTCGGTGGTCGACGCCGCGGCCACCCGATGGGCCCAGCTCGCGGCCGTGCCGACGAGGTGGGCCGCGCCGGCGTGCAGGACGCGGCGGCGTCCGGGGCCGAGCGCGTCGTAGAGCGCGTCGCGTTGCAGGGAGTGCACCAGGCCGACGGGGCTCTGCGGCTCGTTGGGCCACCACACAGCCAGGCCGGCCGCCAGCGCCGGGCCGAGCGCCCGGGCCGGATCGGCCAGCCCGGCCAGCCGCCCGGCCGCGGCCAGCGGCACCCTGGCGTCCAGCACGGCCAGCGCGTCCAGCAGGTCGCGGGACTCCGCGGGCAGCCGGTCGAGCTGGGCCTTGATGGCGACCAGCAGCGAGCGCGGCACCGGCCAGCGGCGCAGGCCTTCGTCGCGCAGCACGTCGGCGGGCACCTCGGCCAGCACCGTGCGCAGGTGCAGCGGGTGGCCGCCGGTGTAGTCGTGCAACCGGTCGATGAGCCCCGGCGTCAGCGGGCCCTCGAGCATCACGCCCGCCAGCCTCGCCACCGCGTCGCCGTCCAGGCCGCCGAGCAGCACCTTCGTCGCCTGGTCGGCGGAACGCAGCAGCTGGTCCAGCGGCTCAGCGGCCGGCCGGGTCGCCAGCAGGGTCAGCACCCGGTCGGACCACAGCCGCCGCAGCACGAAGCCGAGCGCCCGCGTCGACTGCCGGTCGGCCCAATGCAGGTCGTCCACGATCACCGCGACCGGCCGGCCCGGCTTCTGCAGCTCACCCAGCAGCAGGAGCAGCTGCCCGCCGATCACGTGCGGCGACGCGTCGGCGGCGGGCGCGGCCAGCGATCCCTCCGGTGCGACACGGCTCGCCAGTTGCCCGATCACCCCGTACGGGAAATCGGTCTCGGAGGAATCGGCGGTGGCTCGCAGAACGGTGAAGTCGCTCAGCGACTCGGCGAAGCTGCTCAGCAGGGCGCTCTTGCCGATGCCGGCCTCGCCCTCGATCACGGCCAGCCGCGACCCACCGGCCCGCACCTCGTCGGCGCAGGCCCTCAGCTGCTCGGACTCCCCCGCCCGGCCGACGAAGAGCGTCACCGGATGACCTTATGAACCCCGGGTTCGCCCGCGCAACCCGCCCGCGAAGACTGTGGGCTTTCCCTGATTCCCGACCCCGTACGCCGGTGGTGGGCTGACGGTCATGACGACACCGCTTGTGTTCATCCACGGTCTCTGGCTGCATGCGACCTCGTGGAACCCGTGGATCGAGATGTTCGCCGCCGAGGGCTACGCGCCGATCGCGCCCGGCTGGCCCGGCGACCCCGACACCGTGGCCGAGGCCCGCGAGACCCCCGAGAGCATCGCCGACCACGGCATCGACGACGTGGTCGAGCACTTCGCGCAGATCATCCGCGGTCTGGACGCGCCCCCGATCCTGATCGGTCACTCCTTCGGCGGCATGATCGCGCAGAAGCTGCTCGGGCAGGACCTGGCCCGGGCCGCCGTCGCGATCGACGCCGCCCAGATCAAGGGCGTGCTGCCGCTGCCGCTGTCGGCGCTGCGGGCCACCCTGCCAGTGTTCAAGAACCCGGCCAACAAGCACCGCGCGGTGTCGCTGACCGCCGAGCAGTTCCGGTTCGCGTTCGGCAACGCGATCCCCGCGGCGGAATCGGACGCGCTGTTCGAGCAGTGGACGATCCCGGCCCCCGGCAAGCCGCTGTTCGAGGCGGCCGCGGCCAACTTCGACCCGCACTCGCCGGCCAAGGTCGACACAGCCAACCAGAACCGCGGGCCGCTGCTGCTGATGACCGGGGGCAAGGACCACACCGTGCCCGAGGCGGTCACCCGGGCCACGCTCAAGCAGTACCGGCACTCCGAGGCGGTCACCGACATCACCGAGTTCCCCGACCGGGGTCACTCGCTGACGATCGACAGCGGCTGGCGCGAGGTCGCCGGCACCGCACTGGCCTGGCTGCGGAAGCAGGGTCTCTGATGGACCTCGGGCTCGCGGGCAAGAACGTGCTCGTCACCGGGGCCAGCCGGGGCATCGGTCTGGCCGTCACGCAAGCGCTGGCCGCCGAGGGCGCGTCGGTGACGGCCGTGTCCAAGGGCGGCTCGGCCGAGCTCAAGGCCCTCGAGGACACGGGCCGTGTGGTCTCGGTCCTGGCCGACCTCACGGATCCGGAAGCCGTCGTGGCCGCGGCAGCTCAGGCGGATGTGCTGGTCAACAACGTCGGAGCCGTCCGGCCCCGCACCGGTGGCTTCCTGTCGGTGACCGACGACGACTGGGCGGCCACCCTGCAGATCAACCTCCTGACCGCCGTACGGATGGCCCGCGCGGTGCTGCCCGGAATGGTGGAACGCGGGTCGGGCAGCATCGTCACGGTCAGTTCGGTCAACGCCGTCCTGCCGGACCCGCTGGTGCTCGACTACAGCGCGGCCAAAGCCGCGCTGTCCAGCCTGTGCAAGTCGCTGTCCAAGGAATACGGACCGGCCGGCATCCGGGTCAACACGGTCAGCCCCGGCCCGGTCGCGACCGCGCTGTGGCTGGGCGACGGCGGGGTCGCCCGAACCGTGGCCGGGGCCACCGGCGCCGACCCGGAAGCGGTCGCCGCGGCCGCCGCCGGCGGCTCGGTCACCGGTCGCTTCACCCGGCCCGAGGAGGTCGCCGCCCTCGTCGTGTTCCTGGCCGGCGACCAGGCCGCCAACATCACCGGCGCCGACGTCCGCATCGACGGGGGCCTCGTCACCACCCTCTTCTAGACAGCGGGCCGGTCAGCTCACGCCACCGTGACCGTGTCGCTCAGATAGCGGTCGGTGCAGGAGAACTCGCCGTTCTCGTCGTTGCCGCACCAGGCGAACTGGCTGGTGACGCTGACGGCACCGGCCCGCAGCGGCAGCGCGCCCGGCTGGCCTTCGAAGACGAGCCGCGTGGTCTCCCACTGCCCCGTGCACTCGTACTCGAAGCCGGCGTTGCCGAGCGGGACGCGGCCGTCGACCACCTGGGCCACCGTGATGCCGGCCCCCTTGGCCAGGCTGGAGTCGCACTTCCAGACGGCGGTCAGGGTGATCGTGTTGTGCGCGGTGTCGACCGAGTCGCCGTAGAAGAAGAGCGTCGGCACCCCGGCGGCGCTGATCGTGTTGCGCGGCGCCCCGTCGCGCAGCGTGACCGCGCCTTCCAGGGACGTCTGCAGGTTGCCCCCGGGCAGCAGGAAGTCCGCGCTCAGCTTGTGGGTGGCCGGGCCGGGCACCACGGCATACGTGAAGGCGTACCAGGTGCGGACGGCGACGTCCTGCGCGCGTCCCGTGCAGTCGAGGAACTGGTTGCCGTGGGCGCCGGTCGTCCGCTCCCCGACCTCCTGCAGGACCTCCTCGTAAAGGCTGAACCGTCCGGCCGCGACACCACAGTTGACGGTGTAACGGAAGTCGACCGCGGCCCCGCCGGCCACGATCGTGGACGAGACCAGCCGCACGGTGGGCGCCGGCGCCGCCGCACTCGCCGGTGCCGCGAGCGCCAGGCCCGACAGCATGAGCACGACCGCCAACAGTATGCGTCGCATGTGGAATTCTCCCCGATCGGCGAGGAGCCGCGCCCCGTGTCGCAGTTCCCACTCCCCACCCGCTCCGAGGATCTTGCCCTACCCGGCCGCTCCCGTGGGGGCGGGTGAACTTTGGGCGAACGGCCGAGTACGCGACGCGCGGGCGGGGCACGTTCGGAGGACACGACATGGGAGGTGTGTCATGACCGAACCCGCCGGCCAAGGTGGTCTGACCGACCCGGAGATCGCGCTCCGGCACCAGACCGAGGCGCTGACCCAGCGCTTCCCCGACGTCGACCCCGACGAGCTCGCCGACCGCGTGCACCAGACCTACGACCAGCTGGAGGAGGCGGCCACCGTCGACACGCACCTGGTCGCCATGACCGAGAAACAGGTCACCGAGGACCTGCGCGAGCAAGGTGAGACGGTGCACGTCCGCAGCGATGACAACGGCTGAGCACCGCCGGCCCGCGGCGATCGGGCGGATCGCGGTGGCCGGCGTCGAGCCGGTGGTCGAGCACGGCGACCGGCCTGCCAAGTCGGTCGTCGGCGAGGAGTTCGAGGTCACCGCGACGGTGTTCCGTGAAGGGCACGAGGCGGTCGGCGCCACTGTCGTGCTCACCGACCCTCGCGGGCAGGAGCATGCCGTACGGATGCGCCGGGTCAACGCCGGTCTCGACACGTGGTCGGCCACGGTGAGCGCCGACCGGCCCGGGCTGTGGTCGTATCGGGTGGAAGGCTGGTCGGACCCGTACGGGACCTGGCACCACGACGCGGTGATCAAAGTAGGCGCGGGCGTCGACGTCGAACTGATGCTCGAGGAGGGCGCCCGCGTGCTCGAACGGGCGGCGGCCGAGTCGGGGACGAAGGAGCTCACCGACGCGATCGCGGCCCTGCGCGACCGCCGGCTCGTTCCGGAGGCCCGCCTCGCGGCCGGGACGTCGGCCGACCTCGAAACCCACCCGTTACGCGAGCACGTCACCGCGTCCCGCGAGCATCCGTGGCTGGTCGAGCGGGAACGGGCGCTCTACGGCGCGTGGTACGAGATGTTCCCGCGCTCCGAGGGCGCCCACGTCGACGCAGGGAGCGGCCGCTGGGTGAGCGGCACGTTACGGACCGCCGCCGAGCGCCTGGAGGCCGTGGCCGGCATGGGTTTCGACGTGGTCTACCTGACCCCGATCCACCCCATCGGCCGGGTCAACCGCAAAGGTCGCAACAACGCGCTGCTCGCCGAGCCGTCCGACCCCGGTTCCCCGTACGCCATCGGCTCCTCCGACGGCGGCCACGACACCGTTCATCCCGACCTCGGCACCTTCGACGACTTCGACGCCTTTATCGCCCGCGCACGCGAGCTGGGCCTGGAGGTGGCGCTCGACCTTGCGCTCAACTGCGCACCCGATCATCCGTGGGTCGCGGAGCATCCGGAGTGGTTCACGACGCGGGCCGACGGTTCGATCGCGTACGCCGAGAACCCGCCCAAGAAGTATCAGGACATCTATCCGCTCAATTTCGACAACGACCCCGAGGGCCTGTACGCCGAGATCCTGCGCGTCGTCCGGCTCTGGCTGGCGCACGGTGTCACGATCTTCCGCGTCGACAACCCGCACACCAAGCCGTTGTGGGTATGGGAGCGGCTGATCGCCGACGTGGCCGCGGACCGGCCGGAGACTGTCTGGCTGGCCGAGGCGTTCACCCGGCCGCCGATGATGCATGCCCTGGCCCGGGTCGGCTTCCAGCAGTCGTACACCTACTACGCCTGGCGCCACGGCCGCGACGAGCTCCAGCAGTATCTGAGCGAACTGTCCGGCCCGGCCGCCGCGTACATGCGGCCCAACTTCTGGCCCACCACGCACGACATCCTGACGCCGTTCATGCAGCGTGGCGGGCCCGCGACGTGGAAAATGCGGGCGGCGCTGGCCGCGACCCTGTCCCCCAGCTACGGCATCTACGCCGGCTACGAGCTGATGGAACGAGTCGCCCGGCCCGGAGCCGAGGAGCAGATCGACAACGAGAAGTACGAGTACAAGGACCGGCGCTGGGCCGAGCATGCGGACGGCTCGACCCTGGCGCCGTACCTGAGCCGGCTGAACGAGATCCGCCGCGCCCACCCGGCCCTGCACCGCCTGCGCAACCTGCGGTTCCATGTCGCCGACAACGATCACATCCTGGTGTTCTCCAAGGCCCGCCGGCTCTCCGGACGCGACGACGTCATCGTGGTCGTGGCCAACCTGGAACCGGAGCTCAGCCGCGACAGCTGGGTCCACCTGACCATGCCCGACCTGGGGCTCAGCTGGGACGACAGCTTCATCGCCCACGATCTGATCACCGGCGAGCACTGGACCTGGTCACAACACGCCTTCGTGCGTCTCGGCCCGGACGTCGAACCGGTCCACATCATCCAGGTTCGCGCCTAGGAACGTCCCGTACCTCTTTGTGCCGGCGGGCCGGCCGGCGAGTCCAGGTGGGTGCGCCAAATCGCGCGCGGCACAGCGGGTGGGAACCGTTGCGGAAACAGGACGGCCTGCTGGCCGAGGCCGTCGAGCAGGGCCCGCACCCTGCGGGTGCCGTTCGCTCCGCGGCGGGGCCGAGGAAAAGTCGTACTGTTCGGGTATGACACAGAGACTCGTCAGCGTGTGGCAACCGTTCTTCCTCGGCGCCGGCAGCCGGCAGGCCGCGGTGGACGCCGCCGTCGAACTGGAGGAGCTCGGTTACTCACGGATCTGGTTCTCCGCGGGCTTCGACGAGCGGATCCCGGCCCGCTTCCGCGAGCTGCTGGACGGCACCCGGAGCATCGGCGTCGCCACCGGGATCGCCTCCATCTGGCACACCGAGCCGGCCGAGGTCGCGGCGCTGACCGAGGACGCGGAGAAGGCCCACCCCGGCCGGTTCCTGCTGGGGCTCGGCACCAGCCACGCCGTGCTGGTCGACGGGGACGGCGCCCGCTACCGCAAGCCGTACTCGAAGATGGTCGAATACCTCGACGCCCTCGACGCGGCCGGCCTGGCCCCGGAGCGCCGCGTCCTGGCCGCGCTCGGCCCGCGCATGCTCGAGCTGTCCCGCAACCGCTCGGCCGGCGCCCACCCGTATTTCACCACGGCCGAGCACACGGCCGAGGCCCGCGCGGCGATCGGGCCCGACCGGCTGCTCGCCCCCGAGGTGGCCGTGGTCGTCGAGCCCGACCCCGGCCGCGCGCGGGCGATCGCCCGGCAGTACACCGCCGGATATCTCACACTGCCGAACTACACCAACAACCTGCGGCGGCTCGGCTGGACCGACGCCGACCTGGCCGGCGCGGGCAGTGACCGCCTGATCGACGCCGTCATCCCGTGGGGCACGGCCGAGCAGGTCGCGGCCGGCCTGGAGGAGCACTACCGGGCCGGCGCCGACGAGGTGGCCGTTCAGGTGCTCAACGGCGGCGACAACACCGCCTTCCCCGCCGACGCCTTCCGGGCCCTGGCGGGCTACTTGCAGCCCAGACCTTCCTTGTAGCCGCGCGGCTCCTGGCCCGCGACGGCCTGGTCCGCGTACTCCCAGAGCACCTCGGACCAGTCGCCCGGCGCCTGCATCTCCTTGAGGACCTTCCAGTTGCGGGTGCCGCGCAGGGCCTGGGTGGCCCGGGCCAGGGCGGCGCTGTCACCGGCCTGCTTCGCCCGGGCGTGCTCGGCGAGCCAGCCGCAGGCGACCGGGCCGGTGACCTGGGCCCCGAACTGGTAGGGGTCGTTGACGCCGAGCCCGGTCAGCACCGACTTGTCGAAGCCGGGCGGCAGCGGGATGTCGGCCAGCACCTTGGCGAGCGCCTCGTTCTCCCGCTCGGGGGTGACGATGCTCGCCGGCAGCGCGGCCAGCCAGGTCTGCACGTCGGCCTGCTTCACCCGGGTCAGCATCCGGTCGAACGTGGACCTGGTCCACGCCCCGCCGGTGCGCATCTCGACGAACGTGCCGTCGGCCGGCTCGAGCATCGCCGCGAAGTCGTTCGCGCTGTAGGTGAAGATGTCGGCGTCGCGCCCGGCGACCGTCGTGGCCTCCGGCCGGCTGACGTGCTCGCGGTCGACGTGGTAGCTGTCGTACTGGTCGGCCGGATACCAGGTCATCTGCAGGTCGCGGTCGCCCTGGACGAAGGCGACCTCGCCGGACTCCTCGGCGAACCCGTGGACGTGCTCCGCGGTCCAGCCGGGCTCGTCGATCAGCAGACGCGGGTTCTTCTCGGCCGCGGCCAGGGCCACCGGCGAGAACGTGACGCCGGTGCCGGCGGTGGCGGGCAGGGAGGCGGCCGGGGCCGCCTCGGGCGCGGGCGGGGCGGCCGGGTCGCCGCGCAGCACGATCGTGACGGCCAGCAGGCCGGTGACGGCCGCGGCGGCGGCCAGGGCCGGCGCGAGCCGGCGGACCAGGGAAAGACGTGGCTTGTCGCCCATGATCTCCTCCAGGAGAGCGTGCTTCTCCGCGCCCACGTCGAACCGGCGATACGGGTCGGCCGCGCGGATCACCTCGTCGATCTCGTCCTCGGTCATCGGCCCTCCTCCGGGGTGATTGCGGTCAGGACGTCGAGCACATGTCCACCGTGGCCCGGATCGTCACCGAGGAATTCGCGGACCCGGGCGCGGGCCCGGGACAGCCGGGTGCGGACCGCGGCCGCGCTGATCCCGAGCACGACCGCCGCCTCACGCGGCTTCAGCTCCTCCCACACGGTCAGCGTCAGCACCTCCCGGTCGAGGTCGTTGAGCCGGGCCAGCGCCGCGTGCACGGCCAGCCGCTCGGCCACCTCGGCGCCCGGGTCCTTGGTGGTCAGCGACAACCGCCGCCGCAGCCGGGCCCCCAGCCGTTCCCGGCGCAGCCCGGCCCGGTGATGGTTGGCCAGGACCAGGCGCGCCACCCCGTACAGCCAGAGCCGGGTCTCGTCGTCGACGGGCAGCTCGGCCCGCCGGCGCCAGGCCACCAGGAAGGTCTCGGCCACCACGTCGGCGGCGTCGGCGGGCTGCTCCACCCGTCGCGACGCGAACGCCAGCAGCGAGTCGAAGTCCCGCTCGTACGCGCGGCGGAAGCGCTCCTCGTAGCTCACCCTCACCCCATGTCCGGCACCCACCCGATCGTTACCGACGGCCGTCCAGGAAGGTGCGGATGGCTGCGGCGACCTCGGCGGGGTGGCTGTCGAGCATGGTGAAGTGGTCGCCGGGGACCTCGACGCGCTGGTGGGGGCCGGAGCGGGTGGCCCGCCACCGTTCCTCGGGCATGCCGGGGCGGGGGGTACCGGCGGCGATCAGCAGGCTGGGTGTGGTCAGCGGGCCGGGGCGCCAGCCGTGCATCAGGCGCAGGTAGGCGCCGACCGCCAGCAGCGCGGTCTGGTCGAGGTGGCCGCGCAGGCGGCCCAGGCCCTCGGTGACCAGGGCGGCGACCCAGCGCGAGGCGTCAAGACCCAGATCCACCTCGTACGTGTCCAGGAGCACCAGCCCGGTCGCCGGGGTGCCCGCGGCTTCCAGCCGGGCCGCCACCGCGTGGGCCAGCAGCCCGCCGCTGGACCGGCCGACCAGCACGAGCGGACGGTCGCCGGCGGCCGCTCGGGCCGCCGCGGTGAGGTGGTCGAACAGGTCGTCGCGGGTCGCGGGCAGGTGCGCGCGGGTCGCGAAGCCGGGCAGGGTCAGCACCGAGGCGCCGCCCAGGGCGCGGGTCAGGCCGTGGAACTCGGCCGCCCCGGCCGGGCCGAACGACGGGACGCCGACGATCGCCGGGCCGCTGGTGTCGCCGGGCCGGGCCGGCGGGACGGGTGGCGCCGTCCGGTCGGGCACCGGCAGGCCGGAGGCGCTGATCAGCAGGTTGACGGCGAGCCGGGGGTCGGTGCCGGCGATCGCGTGGAACATGTCGGGCAGTGAGTACTGTGGTTCCGCCGTGGGCGCCGGCGGGGCCGGCAGCGGTGCTTTACCGAGTTCCCCCGCGATCCAGGCGGCCAGGGCGGCCGGGGTCGGGTGGTCGAAGACGACGGTGGCGGGCATGGCCACCCCGGTCGCGGCGACCAGGCGCGTCCGCAACTGGATCGAGCTCACCGAGTCGAGGCCCTGGTCGGTGAACGCGCCCCGCACGTCGACGGTCGTCGCGTCGGCCTGGCCCAGCTCGGCCGCCACCTCGTCGCGGACCAGGGTTTCGAGGGCGGCGGTCAGTTCGTCGCCGGTGAGCGCGCCCAGGTCGGGCCGGGCCACGACGGGCGCCGGGGCGGGGGCCCGGGACGGCAGGTGCAGCGGCGCCAGCACGGGTTCGCCGGAACGCAGCGCGGCGTCGAAGGCCGCGGTCACCTCGGACGGCGTCATCGGGCGGATCCGCGTACGGGAGACAGGCATGGCCCCGTCGAGCGCGAGCGGACCCCAGGCCAGCGACAACGCGGTCTTCCCGGCGGCGTGGCGGCGGCGGGCCAGGTCGTCGAGGAAGGCGTTGCCGGCGGCGTAGGCGGCCTGACCCGCGTTGCCCAGCAGGCCGGAGGCCGACGAGCAGAGGACGAACGCGGCCAGGTCACCGGTCAGCTCGTCGAGGTGCCAGGCCGCGTCCACCTTGGGCCGCAGCACGGCGTCGGCGCGGTCCCGGGTCAGCGTGGCGAGCGGACCGTCGTCGATCACGCCCGCGGTATGCACGACGGCGGTGACCGGCGGGTCGGCCGCGGCCAGCACCCGGGCCAGCGCATCCCGGTCGGCCACGTCAGCGGCCCGTACGGTGACGGTCGCGCCCTCGATCGACAGCGGCGCGCCGCTCCGGCTGACCAGGAGCAGATGCCGTACGCCGTGGCCGGCGACCAGGTGCCGGGCCAGCACCCCGGCCAGCGCGCCGGACCCACCGGTGATCAGCACCGACCCGTCGCCGAAGCCGGTGGCCGGGCCGTCGCCGGCGGTGGCCCGCACCAGCCGCGGTGTCCAGTCGCCGGCGATCTGGCCCGGATATTCGGCCGCCGCGACCCGGGCCAGCCCGGCGACGACGGGCGAGTTCGTCCGGAACACGACCCGCGCCGCGCCGGCCAGGGCCTCCCGCAGCCGGGTGGCCGCGGCCCAGAACTGGTCGTGGACCTCGGCCGGGGTGCGCGCGGGCGGGAAGTCAGCGTCGAGTGCCGGCTCGTCAACGCCTGCCGGAGGCCAGACCGGGCGGTAGAGCGGCGCGGGCAGCGGCCGCAGGGTCAACCGGTCCACTTCGAGCAGCGGGCGTCCCGAGGGCTCGGCCACCTGCACGCTCAGCGTGTCCGGCCCGGTCACCGTGAGCCGCACCCGCGCGGCCGTGGCGCCGGGGCCGAAGCGCCGCACACCCGACCAGACGAACGGCACCCGAGGCGTGACATCGGTGTCCCGCCCGGCGGCCAGGCGGGCCGGGTGCAGGGCCGCGTCGATCAGCGCCGGGTGCAGCCCCGACCGGCCCCCGGCCGCGGCGGGCAGGCGGACCTCGGCGTACACCGTGGTGCCGTCGCGCCAGGCCGCGGTCACGCCCCGGAAGGCCGGCCCGTAGTCACCGGTGTCGTACAGCCCGGTCGGATCCACCGCGTCCGCGACGGGTGGCCACGCCCCGGCCCAGCCCCAGGCCGGCACCGAACCGGGCGATGCCGAACCGGGCGATGCCGAACCGGGCGGCACCGAACCGGCGCGCGGGGAGCAGTGCCCCGAGGCGTGCTGATCGGCGCCCGCGTAGATCTCCAGCTCACCGCCCGGCCGCAGCACCAGGCGCAGCGTGACCTCGTCGTCGGTGACGGGCAGCGGCCGGGTGATGGTCAGGTCGTCGAGCACCGGCAGGCCCACGCGCTCACCGAAGGTCATGGCCAGCTCGACGAAGTACGTGCCAGGCACGATCGTCTCGCCGCCCACCCGGTGGTCGCGCAGCCACGGGTGGGTCCCGGGCGACAGGCGGGCGGTGGCCACGTGGTCGCCGCGGCCGGGCACCTCGACCACACTGTCCAGGCCGCCCGGCCCGCGGCGGGCGGTGGACGAGAGCCAGAACCGCCTGCGGTGGAACGGATAGGTGGGCAGGGCCGCGGCCGTGCGGGCATCCGCCGGTCCGAGCAGCGCCGCCCGGTCGACGTCCACGCCGTGCGCCCAGAGCGCGGCCGCGCCCGCTTGCGACGCGACGTGCACGCCCTGCGGGATCAGCGGGGCCAGCGACGCCGCCGGGCTCATCTCGACGACCAGTCCGGGCAGGGCGGTCACGGCGTCGCCGAAGCGCACGGGCTGCCGGATCTGCCGCGTCCAGTATCGGGCCGAGCGCAGGTCGTCCCCGGTGGCCGTGCGGCCGGTCACGGTGGAGAGGATCGGCACCACCGGTTCCCCGTACGCGATGGTGGCCGCGACGCGCTCGAACTCGGCGAGCACGGGCTCCATCCGTACGGAATGGAAGGCGTGGCTGACCCGCAACGCCGTGGTCCGGTGGCCGCCCGCCCGCAGAGTGGTGGCGAGCGCCTCGACCGCCGCCGTGTCACCGGAGACGACGACGGAGCGGGGCCCGTTGATCGCGGCCAGGTCCACCCCGTCGGTGAGCAGCGGGCGGATCTCGGCCTCGCCCGCGTCGACGGCGACCATGGCCCCGCCCGCGGGCAGCGCGCCCATCAGCCGGGCCCGGGCCGACACGAGGGTGGCCGCGTCGGCCAGCGTCAGGATGCCCGCCACATGCGCCACGGCCAGTTCGCCGATCGAGTGCCCGATCAGCATGTCGGGCCGCACCCCCCAGGACACCATCTGCCGGTACGCGGCCACGCCGTACGCGAACAAGAACGGCTGGACGTACTGCGTACGGGAGAAGTCCGGCGCGGGGTTGCCGAGCGCGTCCATCGCCTCGGCGAACGCGGCCCGGAAGACGTCGTGGGGCAGTTCGCCCGGCCGCTGCGCGCCCTGCCCGGGAAACGCGAACGCGACCTTGCCCGCGGGCCGCCCGTTACCGGTGACCAGCTCCGGATGCGCGTGGCCGGCGGCAAGGGCGGCCAGCGCGTCGCGGCTCCCCGCCGCCCGGAAGCGTTGCGCCGCCCTGGCCCCGAGCGTGGCGGGGGCAACCGGCCCGTGCTCCAGCAGGCGCTCGGCTTGCCGCCGCAGCGTGGTCTCGTCGGCCGCGGACAGCAGGAGCGGCCCGTCGGCGGCCCCTGCCCCGGGCGCCGGAGAAGCCGGCGCCTCCTCCAGGATGACGTGCGCGTTCGTCCCCGAGATGCCGAACGCCGACACCCCCGCCCGCCGCGGCGCCGAGGAGGCGGGCCAGGCGCGGGCGTGGGTCAGCAGCGCCGCGTCCCCGGCCGTCCAGTCGACGTGCGGGTTGGGCCGGTCGACGTGCAGCGTGCGGGGCAGCCGGTCGTGCCGCATCGCCTCGACCATCTTGATGACACCGGCGACACCGGCTGCGGCCTGGGTGTGGCCAAGGTTCGACTTGACCGTGCCCAGCCACAGCGGGCGGCCCGCGGGCCGGTCCCGGCCGTAGGTGGCCAGCAGCGCCTGCGCCTCGATGGGGTCGCCCAGCAGGGTGCCGGTGCCGTGCGCCTCGACCGCGTCCACCTGGGACGGCTGCAGGCCCGCGTCGGCCAGCGCGGCCCGGATGACCCGCTGCTGGGCCGGTCCGTGCGGGGCGGCCAGCCCGTTGGAGGCGCCGTCGGAGCCGACCGCGGAGCCGCGCAGCAGGCCGAGCACGGGGTGGCCGTGCCGCTGGGCGTCGGAGAGCCGTTCGAGCAGCAGCAGCCCGGCCCCCTCGGACCAGACCGTGCCGTCGGCGTCGGCCGAGAACGCCTTGACCCGGCCGTCGGGGGCGAGCCCGCGCAGCCGGCTGAACGCGACGAACGGGCCCGGCGTGGACATCACCGTGACGCCGCCCGCGACCGCGAGGGAGCATTCGCCGGCGCGCAGGGAACGGGCGGCCTGGTGCAGCGCGACCAGTGAGGAGGAGCAAGCGGTGTCGATCGTGACGGCCGGGCCGGTGAGCCCGAACGTGTAGGCGATCCGCCCCGAGGCCACGCTGCCGGCCGAGCCCAGCCCGAGGTGGCCCTCCAGTTCGGCGCCGGGCTCCTCGGCGCGCCCGGCGTAGTCGCGGTACATCAGGCCCACGTAGGTGCCGGTGTCGCTGCCGCGTACGGTGGCCGGGTCGATCCCGGCGCGCTCCCACAGCTCCCAGGCGGTTTCGAGCAGCAGCCGCTGCTGCGGGTCCATGGCCAGCGCCTCGACCGGGCCGATGCCGAACGGCGCGGGATCGAAATCGGTCACGTCGTCGAGGAAGCCGCCGGCTTTCGCGTACGTGTGGCCGGCCGCGTCCGGGTCGGGGTCGTAGAGGTCCGGATCCCAGCCGCGGTCGCGCGGGAACGGCGTGACGGCGTCGATCTCCTTGTCGACCAGCGCCCACAGGTCCTCCGGCGACGTCACGCCACCCGGGTAGCGGCAGGCCATGGCCACGATCGCGATCGGGTCGGCCGGCTCGGCATCGGGCTCCGCCCCCAGCTCGTGCCGGATGACCTTGCCGGAGGCCGTCCGGGGAATCTCGTCGATCAGCCGGATCTCGTCGGGCGCCTTGGCCGCGGACATCCTTTTCCGTACGTCCTGCAGCAGCGCGGCCGGGTCGGTGCGCCGGTCGGCGGGCACCACGTAGGCCACGGCGACCTGGCCCAGCCGGTGGTGCGGCCGCCCCGCCACGGCCACGTCGGCCACCCCGGGCAGGGTCCGCAGCACGTTCTCGATCTCGGCCGGGTGCACGTTGGCGCCGCCCCGGATGATCAGGTCGCCGGCCCGGCCGGTCAGCACGAGCTGATCGCCGGAGAACCGCCCGAGGTCGCCGGTGCGGTACCAGCCGTCCAGGGCGGGCTGCCCGTGATAGCCGCGCATGACCGCGCCCCCGACGAGCACCTCCCCCTCGGCGCTGATCCGCACCGGGGCCAGCGCGTGCCCGACCGAGCCGTCGGCCACGATCGGCTGCCCCGGCTTCTCCATCGCGATCGCGCCGCACGTCTCGGTGCTGCCGTAGCTGTTGACCAGCGGCGCCCCCAGGGCCCGGCGCACCGCGACGCGCATCGCGGGCGGGCAGGGCGCGCCCCCGGTGACGCACATCTTCAGCGACGGGAGGTCGAGGGTCCGCTCCGCCAGAGCCGCCAGCAGGCCGTGATACGTCGTCGGGACGCCGGTCAGCACGGTCGGCCGTACCCGCTGCAGGGCCTCGATCAGCTCGCCCTCGGTGGGGTGGTCGAGGATCGTCGCCCGCGCCCCGAGCACCACCACCCCGAGCACGCAGCGCGCGTGACCGAGCGCGTGGAACATCGGCAGCGGCCACAGCAGGTGATCGTCCTCGGTCAGGCCCAGGTGGTCGACGAACATCCGCCGGGTGTTGGCCAGCCACGTGCCCTGGCTCGACACCACGCCCTTGGGCCGGCCGGTGCTGCCCGAGGTGTAGTGGATCCACGTGTCCTCGTCGAGGCCGAGGTCGTCGCGCGCCGCACCGCCCCGCCCGGCCTCGACCAGCTCGGCGACCGAGACATTGGTGGGTCCCACCACCACGGAGGGGTCGCAGTCGGCGGTGAGGGCGGCCAGCTCGGCGGTCGACGCCCGCGGGTTGACCGGCACCCCGACGCCCGCCGCCCGCACCGTCCCCAGCACGGCCACGGCCATGTCGGCCCCCGCGGGCAGGCTGATCAGCACGGGCTCGCCGCGCCGGTGCCCGCGGGCGGCCAGGCCCGCCGCGAACCACCGGGTCCGCTCCTCCAGCCGGCCGAACGTCACCTCGTCGTACGCAGCGTGGTCCGCCCGCTCAGCAGCGTGACGACGCAACAGTTCCGGAATCGTCTCGAGCACCCGGCAACCATGCCCGATCTTGTCAACACCGTCGAACCTGGACTGTGCCGGCCGTGGGAGTCCCGGGAAAGTGCCAGTAAGCCCCGAAACCGCGTACGCCGGGCGACCGCGGGTGAACGGTGAGGGCATGAAGACATTTGCCTCCGTCATCACTGTCGCCGCGGCGGGCGTGGCTGTGCTCTCGCCCGCCGCGGCCGCCACCGCGAGCACCCCGCGCTGTGCCCCGGTCCGGCCCACCACCGACTTCTACGCGGGCGGCCGGGTCGCCTCGGCGCCGATCGCATCCCGGTGCACCACCGTCTCGGTCTCGGGTGTGCGCGACGCCGCCCGGCCGTCCGACACGTGCCAGACGTTCCTGCTGGCCCTGCTGTCGGCCGACGGGCGCGATCCCACCTACACCGAGCCCGTACGGGTGTGTTCGCGCGGCGTGGTCGCCACCGGGGTGCCCGCCGGCTCACGGTTCCGGGTGCTCTACGAGGTCGACTACATCGATCCGAGCCCGCAGTCCGTTCGTTACATGGTCTGGCGCTGAAACGGGAACCAGGAGGACGTGCCCATGACACACCGATCGTTCCGCCGCGCCCTGCCCCTGGTGCTGGTGGCCGCGACCGCCGCCGCTTGCAGCTCGGGCGGTGACGGCCCGGCGCCGGCGCCGTCGCCGTCGACCCCGCCGCCCGCGGTGGCCGCGGCCGGGAGCGCGCCCTCGGCGGCGGCCGCGCGCACGATTCCCGCGTCGGCGTTCTTCCAGATGCCCGGCGACATGCGCCGCGAGCAGCAACAGGCCGACGGCGCCACCGCGGTGCCGAAGCTCTGCGACCGGGAGCTGGCGCCCGGCGACGGCGTGGTCGCCAGCGCAGCCATGATGAACGTCTACCAGGCCCCCGAGGCTCCGGAGGGCTCGGTCCCGCACGGCATCCTCTACCAGACCATCCGGTCGTACTCCGGTGACAGCGCGGCCGCCTTCATGGACCGGGCGCGCGACCGCCTGGCCGGCTGCACGTCGTACAGGACCGCCGAGAACACCGTCAAGGTGCGGGCCAAGCCGCTCCCCGGCGCCGCCGACGAGGCGCTCACCGTCGACCTGACGCAGCCGCAGCTCGACCTGCCGGGCGACCCCACCGGCGGGACCCAGACCAACCGCATCGTGCTGCTGCGGTTCGGCTCGGTCGTCACGATCCTCTACGACGGCGAGTACGAGCGCAGCAGCAGCGACAACGACTTCGTCGCCATCTTCACCGACGAGGCCACCAAGGCCATCCGCTCCTGGCGCGGCTGACCCCGACGACGGCGACCGGGGTGCGGCTTCCCTAATGAAAGCCCGCCCCCGGTCGATCCTGCAGGTGTGGATTCGGAGCCGGAACGCGGCCAGGAAGACGGTTTCACGCTCATTGAGCTGATCGTCACCCTGGGGATCATCACGGTCGTGATGACCTCCTTGACCGTGTTCGTGGTCGGGGCGCGCAAGGTGGCCCGGTACGGAGCCCAGCGCAACACCGCGGCCCGGCTCGTGGTCGACGGGATGGAGAAGGCCCGCGGCATGCGCGGCTCCGCGCTGCTGGGCGGCCGGCAGCAGTGCTTGACCTCGTGCGCCGACGTCGTGTCGGCCCAGGCCGGCGATCTGCTCGGGACCAGCATCACGCGGTGGGACGCGGCCGGGCCCGGCACTCTGGCGATCCCCCAGGCCGGCCCCCAGCCGGACGGCTCGGTCGTGTCCACGCCGGCCGACCCCGAGGTCGTCCAGCTCGACGGCGTGCCGTTCCGGCGCTACTACTACCTGGGCGCCTGCTGGCAGCCGCCCGTCGGCAACGGCGTCGCCGGCCTCACCTGCGGGGCCGCCACCACCGCGGCACCCCTGGTCCGCCTGGTCGTGGCCGTCACGTGGAGGGACCCCCAATGCACCGCCGGCACCTGCTCGACCGCGGAGGCGGCGCTGTTCAGCACCGCGATCGTCGACCCTTTCCTGGTCGGATGAGCGACCGCCGCCCGGACGGGGGTTACAGCCTGATCGAGCTGATGGTCGTGCTCGGCATCGTCTCCGTGGTTGGCACCCTGTTCACGACCGCCGTCATCCAGGTCTATCGCACGGCGAACGCCGTCGAGGCCGACGCGTCGATCCAGTCCCAGCTCAGCGTGTCCCTGCTGCAATTGGACAAGACCATCCGGTACGCCTATTCGATCTCCGCCCCGCACACCGAGGGCACCACCCCGTACGTGGAATATCTCGTCATGGCCCCCGAACCGGGCAGCACGACCCTGGTCAAACGGTGCCTGCAGCTGCGCCTGACCGGCACGGACCCGCAGAGCCTGCAACTGCAGTCACGCTCGTGGACGGTGGCCACTCCGGTCAGCCCGGGCGCGTGGATCCCGCTGGCCTCGAACCTGACCACCGTGGCGGGTACGGCGCCCTTCGTCCGCACCCAGCCCACGACCGCGCTCAACCACCAGCTGCTGGGCATCCGGCTGGCCGCCCGGCAGGGCCCCACGAGCCGCACCAGCACCGTCACCTTCACCGCGCTCAACACGTACGCCAGCACGGCCCTGGACTCCAACGGCCAGCCGCTCGCGCCCGCGTCCGAGCCCTGCTACAACACGGCGACGCGGTCATGATCCGCCGGATCCGGGACTCCCGCGGGTCGCTGCCGCTGGTCATGCTGCTGAGCATCGTCGGGGTGGGCGCGGTCGCCCTGCTCGGCGCGGTCATCGCCGGTCAGCTCAGAACCACGCGCTACGACACCAGCCGCGCGGCCGCGATCAGCGCCGCCCAGAGCGGGGTCGAGACCACCCTGGCCCAGCTGCGGTCGGTGCCGATCAACGCCACCGGTGACGCCGCGCTGGCCACCGTGCCCTGCGCGGCCACGCCCGCCGGCCCGAGCCTCACGCTGACCGGCGCCGTCAGCCCCGGCGTGCCCGCCGCGTTCGCGGTCAACATCTACTACCTGACGCTGACCCCGCCGGCCGGGGCGGACCCGGAGACCTGGGCCAAGTCGAACCGGCTGGGCTGCGCGGCCGGGGGCGGGCCCGCGCTCGTGCCCATGTACGCGCTGATCGTCTCGACCGGGTCGTCGGCCGACGCGCGCCGCACGCTGGTGGCCACCTACCTGTTCCAGAGCCGGACCAAGCCCAACGTGCCGGGCGGCACGATCAAGGTCTACAACAGCGACCAGTGCCTGACCGCGCCGCGCGAGCTGACCGGGGCCACGCCCCTGACCGCCGGGTCGCCGCTGGTGCTGGCGACCTGCGACGCCTCCGACCCCAAGCAGAACTTCACCTACAACCCCACGCTGCAGGTGCAGATCAAGGGCAGCGAGGGCTCGGCCAACTTCCCCAACGGCGCTTGCGTGTCGGCCGCCAGCGTCAACCTGACCCCGGTGACCTTCGTCGACTGCGACGCCACGAAACGCACCCAGATCTGGAGCCTCAACAACCGCGACAACTTCGAGGGCACCACCGACGGCGTCAACCCCAACGGCAAGTGCTTCAACGTCGACTGGACGACCGTGCCGCCGCGGGTGCTGATCAACAACGTCGTCGCGGGCAACCCCAACCGGGTGGCCGGCACCCAGGGCGACGGCACCGACGGCACCCCGTGCAGCGGCACGTCGGGTGACTACACCAAGTACAAGACGTTCTTCCCGGACGCCAGCGCGGGCACCGGGGCCGCCGGCGACGCCACCAAACAGCTGGTCAACTACGACCAGTTCGGCCGCTGCCTCGACGTCACGGCCAACACCGTCACCTACGCGTTCATGGTCGTCTTCCCCTGCAAGCAGACCCCGAACAAGGTCATCCAGTGGAACCAGGTGTGGTTCCTGCCGGCGGTCGCGGTGGGCAGCACCTCGGCCCAGGGGCGCGTCTACGTCAAGGCCAGCGACGGCGTCACCACGTACTGCCTCTACAGCCCCGGCTCCACGGCGTGGGGCCAGTACGTCAAGCTCGTGCTCTGCAACCTCAGCAGCGCGGTGCCGGCCAACCAGCTCTGGACCCGCACCGTGTTCACCGGGATCAGCCAGACCTCGTACCGGATCGAGTCGACGTTCGGCACGTCGGCGGCGGCACCGTACTGCATGATGCCGTCGCCGACCGACTACTGGGACCAGTTCACCGCCATGCACATCAGCAAGCTCGTCGTCGGCGCCTGCACCGGCTCCAACCTGCAGAAATGGAACGCCTCGCCCAGCCTGCTGAGCTCGGTCGTCTCCGACTACCAGGAGAAGTAGGCGCGGTTCAGCCGGGCGCGGTCCGGACCGTCACACCGGTGGTCTTCGTCAGGCGTCCGGCCTCGGCGGTCAGGTCCTCGTGCGACACCGGCCCCGCCTCGGGGAACAGGGTGACCGTGATGCCGTCGTCCCCGGACTCCCACGTGCCGGCGACCCGGCCGCCGCTGACGACCACGGGTGAGATCCAGCCGGCGGCCTTGCTGATCAGCGGCCGGCGGTGCGCCGCGATGATCTCCTCGTTCCGGGTGCCGGGCCCGAGCACGAACTGGTCGAAGGCGGGCAGCAGGCGGACGCCGGGAAAGTGCTCGGCGGCGGCGATGCCGGCCACGTCGGCCGTACGGGCAAACGCCTGCCGGCCGTCGACGATGACCTCGCTCAGCTCGCCGGCGTCGGTGAGCGCGGCGAACCAGCGGCGCAGCGACGCCTTCCTGGACGCGCCGCGGATCAGCCACTGGTCGAAGGTGTCCATCGTGGCCGGCCCGTAAGCGCCCAGGTAGGCGGGGATCACCCGGGCCGCCGCGGTCTCGGGGTCGGGCAGCCCGGTCCAGCCGTCGAGCCACGTCGCGGGACTGGTGAAGGTGACCCTGGTGCCGTCGCTGGGGCCGTTGCACAGCAGCCCCTGCCAGGCCAGCGGTTTGAGCACGGCGCCCCAGCCGGAGCCGAGCAGCTCGGCCGGCGAGTCGTCCCGGGTGCGCTCCAGGATCCGCGCGGCCAGCTGTTCCCGGGTCAGCACCGCGTCGTGCAGCACCTCGCGCACGGCCTCGGCGATCGCGTCCATCTGCGCGACCGTGGCGAACGTCTTCTGCCAGGCCCCCTTCTCCCACGTACGGGCGGCGGCGAGCAGACTCAGGCAGGCGGCCGCGTCGTCCGGAGTGAGCAGATGCAGCGTGCCCCGCATGGCCCACACCTTGATCAGCTTCCGCTGCTCCAGCGCCCGCGCGGCCTCCCCCTCCGCCGCCGCGGGCCGGCGCGCGGCCACGGCCTGCTCGGCCGAGGCGGCAACCTGCGCCTGTACGCCGCACAGCCGCCCGACGATCCGCTCGGCCGAGGCGCCCTCGGGCCGATCGAGGAACTGCCGCCGCATCCGCCACGCCAGCACACGGTCGAGAGGCAGCTTCGTCGCAGAAGTCACGCTGCGATTCTGCCGCAGGCGCCGGTCGCGGGCAGGGATCCCGAACCGGACACCGCGGCCTTCGCCGCCGACCTCCTACGCGGTCAGGGCGACGCCGGTCGTCAAGGCCAGCAGGACCGGGCGGGGCCGGGGCCCGCACACGGCGATCAGGTCGCCCGCGACGGCGATCGAACGCGCGGACATGGAGTGCAGCGTGGTCTCCCAGCGGACGGTGCCACCGCGGTCGACCGCCACCGCCCAGGTGTCGCCGCAGGAGGCGACGAGGCGGCCGTCCTCCGCGCAGGCCAGCGCGCGGGGCCGCTCGCGAGCGACGCGTAAGGCCTGCACCGACCGGAACTCGGCGTCGAAACACGTGGCCTGACCGTCGACGCCGGCCACCACCAGCAGCGTGCTCGACCAGGTGCAGGCGCTCACGGGCTTGCCGGTCAGCCGGACCCACTCCCCCGGCCGCCGCTTGGGGTGCCACGCCCGCGCCCAGCCGCTGTCGGTGACGACGACGACCTCGTCGCCGCGGTAGTGGGCGGCCAGCACCGGACGCCCGCCGCTCAGGTCGGCCAGCCCCACGCAGGCGCCGCTGCCGACGTCCCACACCGACGTGCGGCCGTCCCCGGTCATCACGTAGATCCAGGCGCCGCCGGCCACCCAGCCCACGTGCTGCGGCCGGTCGGGCAGCGCGGCCCAGCTCGCGAACCCCTCCGGCGGCCGGTCGTCGCGCAGCCGCCAGACCGCGCCCGTGCCGTCGACCGACGCCGTGGCCAGCAAGTCGGCGACGGCCGGGTTCCACGCCGCGGCCACGATGCCCCGGCCCAGCCGCAGCCGGCCCGCCCGCCGGGGCCGAGCCGGGTCCGCGGTGTCCCACACGGTCAGTTCGCCGTTGGGCGCGCTGACCGTGAGCCGGCGCGCGTCGCGGCGGAACGTCATCGCGCGGTACGGAGAAGTCCTCACTGAATTGCCCCTGGTCCGCTTTTGCTCGACACGTTCCCGGGCCAGGACGGGGTGCTTCACGGTGGCGGCCGTGAAGCACCCCGTCGCTTCTGCGGCCATGGCGAATCGGGCCGCGCCGATCGCCGCCGGTGAACGGCGATGACTCTTTTCGGGAAACGCATGATGGACACACCAGGGAGTGCGCGCCAATGCGGAATGCCGCGGCGCACGGGTGTGCTAAAGAAACACTTAACTCAGGTAACAGTGACTCCGGGCCGCACGTTCATGGCCTCCGACCAGGCCACAAAGTCATCCAGGCATTTACTTTTCAGTCCTCGGGTGATCGCGAGCCGCCGCCACGGCAATGGGCTCGAACGATGCACACCGACATGCTTCTATATCGATCGACGATGTGCAAGCGTCGATCAACGACGAGTCGCCCGCAATCCCGCGGGCGATGTGATTGCCCCCGAAATGCTTATTCGCCGGCGATCCGCGAAACGGCAGCCGCCTTCCGGGCCCTCTGCCCGCGCTTTCGCGTACGCTCCGGCAACTCGAGGACCGTGCCGGGGCCCCGCCGGCCGGCCGGTCCGCCACCGGGCTCACCCTGTTGCCGGAGGGCACCACGTTCCCGCCCGAGGGCCGGGCCGCGCTCGGCGCGTCCGACGACGCCCCGGAGGAGCGGCCCACGGGCCGGACGCTGCGCCCCGCCGCACGGCACCGGGGCGGCGCGGGCGGTGACCGATGAAGTTCACCTGAGTGGATCTTTAAGGCTTCCTTAGAACCCGTCCGGACCCGGGGCGTCGCTGCCGATAATCGACAGTCCCCACTTCAGGGCTGCCCCGCCCTGCCTATCCGCCGAGGAGAGTCTCTCCGTGCCTGCCCACGCCCGCCGCCGCCGGATCCCCTACGTGCTGACGGCCGCCGCCGTCGCCGGAGTGATCGGTCTCGGCTACGCCGGGATTGCCGCGGCGCGATCCTCCTCCGACGACAAGGACGCCCAGCTGACCGCGGCCGCGCCGCGCGACGTCGCGCCCGCGGCCACCGAGGAATCGCTGCCGGTGCCGTCGTCGAGCGTGAGCCCGTCCCCCACCCTCACCACCTCCCCCACCCCGGCGGCCAGCCCCTCGGCCCGCCCGACCGGCAGCGCCACCACGCCGGCGACCAAGCCCGCCACCACGCGGCCGACGACCAAGCGGCCCACCAAGAAGCCGACGAAGACCACGCAGCCGCCCGCGCCCGGCAACACGGGCGGCGGCTCGTCCGGCGGCGACTCCGGCACCGTGTCCGAGGTGATCCGCCTGGTCAACGCGGAACGCAAGGAGGCCGGCTGCGGCTCCCTGGCCGGCGAGTCCCGCCTGCACCGGGCCGCCCAGAAGCACTCCGATCGGCAGGCCGACCAGAACAACATGTCGCACCAGCTGCCCGGCGAGGCCTCGATGGGCGACCGGGTGACCGCCGAGGGCTACCGCTGGGGCGGCGTCGCCGAGAACGTGGCCGCCGGCTACCGCACGCCCGACGCCGTCATGGAGGGCTGGATGAACAGCGCCGGGCACAAGGCCAACATCCTCAACTGCGGCTACAAGCACATCGGGGTCGGCGTGGCCAAGTCCGGCGACGGCACCCTCTACTGGACGCAGAACTTCGCCTCACCCCTGTAGAACTGCCGTCCCGGCCCGCTGACCCCGGTCGCTCAGGACGTCGGGGCCGGGGCCGGCGCCGAGCTGCCGGACGGGGCCGGGACGGACTCGCCGGGTCCGGGACGACCGTGGCCGCCGGGACCGCCTTCCCCGCGGCCGCCGGGACCCCACGGGCCGCGCCGGCCTTCGGGGCGGTCCGGGGCCGGCGCGACCGAGGTGGCGTCGAGCGAGACGCCGTCGGCGTTCACCGTGCCCTCGGCATGCACCCGGACGCCCACTTCGACGCCGGACGGGACGGTGGCGATGTTGATCTGGCGGGTGAAGCCGTCGCGGTCGACGATCAGGACGCGGCCGTTCTCGATCGACGTGACCGTGCCGCTCAGGTGCGGTTTGTGCGCGCGGGGAGCCGGGGCCTCGGACGGCGACGAGGCGGACGGGTTCGGCGCGGGATCGGCGTGGGCCAGCCCGGCGACGCCGAGGGCCAGCCCGCCGCCGGCCACCACGGCGATCGTGATCCGGCTCAGCGCGGACTGCGGAAGGGAAAGCTTCAACGTCAGCGTCTCCTTGTTCGGGGCGCCGCCACGGCCGGGGCGCCTGTCACCACGCTGACCGGCGGGCCTGAAGACGACCTGAAGCGGGCGGCTTCTTCAGCCGCTCTTCAGCTTCGTGACGGCCCACCCATAGCCGGACCGGCCAGACTGGCCCGATGGTCGCGCGGGTGCTGGTGGTGGAGGACGAGGAAGCCATCCGGGAGCCGTTGACGACGGCGTTGCGGGCGGCCGGGCACGAGGTCCGGGCCTGCGCCGACGGCACCGGTTTCGAGGCGGTGGTCGACTCCTTCCGGCCCGACCTGGCCCTGCTCGACGTGCATCTGCCCGGCGGCCGGGACGGTTTCGAGCTGGCCCGCGCGCTGGGCGGCCGCAGCGACTGCGCCGTGCTGATGGTGACCGCCCGCGACACCGTCGGCGACCGGCTCACCGGGTTCGCCGCGGGCGCCGACGACTACGTCGTCAAGCCGTTCGCCACCGTCGAGGTGCTGGCCCGGGTCACGGCGATCCTGCGCCGGCTGGGCCGGGTGCCGTCGACCGTGCAGGTCGGCGATCTCGTCGTGGACGAGGGGGCCCAGGTCGCCGTCCGGGCCGGGGCCCCGCTGACGCTGACCGGCACCGAGTTCAAACTGCTGGCCTACCTGATCGGGCACCGCGGCCGGATCCTGTCCAAGACGCAGCTGCTGACTCAGGTCTGGGGCTACGACGAATACGACCCCAACCTGGTCGAGGTGCACGTCAGCGCCCTGCGCCGCAAGCTCGAACAGCACGGGCCGCGCCTGATCCACACCGAACGCGGCCTGGGCTACGTGGTGCGGCCGTGAGGCGGCCGGCCTCGCTGCGGGGCCGCGTCACCCTGGGCGTGCTCGCGCTGCTGACGGTGGTCCTGGCCGGGTTGTTCACCGCGGTCGACGTGGCCCTGTCGGCCCGGCTGCACGCCGACGCCCGCACCCGGCTCACCGATCGGATGGCCCTGGCCCAGCAGCTGCAGGGCACGCTGAGCATGCAGCGGCTGGCCGACCGGTTGCGGGGCGACGGCGTGGTCGTCCGGCTGTGCACCGCCGACGGCGCGACCTGCGCCACCGCCGCCTCCGACGCACCGCCGCCCGGGGCGGGACGACCGCGGGGTCCACGCCCCGGACGCCCGGAGACGACGCGCACCGCCACCGTGCCCGTGGAGACGGCGGGCAGCGTGATCTTCGTGCGTTCGACGCTGCCCGGCGATCAGGTGCTGACGCTGAGCCTGGACACCACCCAGATCACCGAGGCGGTCAACCGGCTGATCGCGTTCGAGGTCGCCGGGGGCGCCTTGGCCCTGGTGCTGGCCGGTCTGGCCGCGGCCCGGATCTCCCGTACGGCGTTGCGCCCGCTCGAGGACATGACCGCGGTGGCCCGGCAGATCGCCGCGGGCGACCGGGGGCAGCGGCTCGGCGCACCCCGGTCGGACACGGAGCTGGGCCGCACGGCGGCCGCCTTCGACGCCATGCTGGACGAGCTGGAGACGGGCGAGGTGCGGATGCGCTCGTTCCTCAGCGACGCCTCGCACGAGCTGCGCACCCCGCTGGCCGGCCTGCAGGCCAACGCCGAGCTGCTGCTGCGCGAGAACCCGGACCGCGACGAGCGGGAACGGGTCGCCGTGGCCATGGTCCGCGAGTCGCGCCGGGCCGCCCGCCTGGTGGACGACCTGCTCACCATGGCCCGGCTGGGGCAGGGCCTGCCGCTGATGCTCGAACGGGTCGACCTGCTCGCGCTGGCCGGGTCCGAGGCCGAGCGGGCCCGCTCGCTCTCGCCCGGCCTGCACATCGAGGTCACCGGCGAGCCCGGCCTGTCCGTGCAGGGCGACCCCGTACGGCTCGGTCAGATCGTCACCAACCTGCTGGACAACGCCCGTTACGCCACCCCGTCCGGCGGGCGGATCGCGGTGCTGGTGCGCCGCAGCGGGTCACGCGTCCACCTCGAGGTCGCCGACACCGGCCCGGGTGTCGCGCCGGGCGAACGAGCCCTGATCTTCGAGCGGTTCGGCCGCGGCGACGCCTCCCGTTCCCGGCACACCGGCGGCGCCGGCCTGGGCCTGCCCATCGCCCGCGGCCTGGCCCAGACCCACAGCGGCGACCTGACCTACGTCGACGGCGGCCCCGGCGCGACGTTCCGCCTGGACCTGCCGTCGATCAGGCCCGGCGCGGACCGGCCGCCGGGGCCGCGAACCGCGGGCTGGGAAGATTCCGCCGGCGGATGAGGAACTCGGCCACGACGAGGTTGGGCAGCCAGCACAGGAACGGCACGGCGGCGTAAGCGTCGACGTACATCTGCTCGCCGCCGGCGTCGCGTCCGGTCAGCAGCTGCACGCCGATCAGCACACCCAGCCACAGGCGCAGGGCGGGGGCCCGCACGACGCCCGGCCGGTCGGCGTAGGTGGCGGCGAGACCGGTCTCGGCGGCCGGCGATCACCTGTGCGAGGTCAGGGCACGATGACGGTCAGCTCACGGCACGGTGAGGGGTGAGACGTCGTCGCCGTGCAGGGACCAGCCGGGGCCGGTGGCCTTGGCCCGTTTGGCCGCGTACATGGCGGTGTCGGCCTGCTGGAGCAGCTCGTCGGTGCCGGCCCGGCCGCCGCCGCTGACCGCGATGCCGATGCTGGCGGTGCAGCACAGGGTGGCGCCGCCGACGGTGACCGGCTCGGCCAGCGCGTGCAGGATGCGGGTGGCCACCGCGATCGCGTTGTCGGGCAGGCTGATGTCGACCAGGACGACCGCGAACTCGTCGCCGCCGAGCCGGCCGACGGTGTCCGCGCCCAGCACGGAGCGCTGCAAGGCGTTGGCCGCCGCGATCAGCATCTGGTCGCCCGCTTCGTGGCCGTACGTGTCGTTGACCGGCTTGAAGTCGTTGAGGTCGATGTAGAGCACCGCCAGGCGGCCACCGGCGGGCAGGTCGGCCAGCGCGCGGTCCAGCGCCTTGAGGAACGCGCCCCGGTTGAGCAGCCCGGTCAGCACGTCGTGGGCGGCCTCGTGCTGCAGCAGCTCCTGGAACTCGCGGCGCTCGGTCACGTCACGGTGGCTGATCACCAGGCCGCCGACGGCGGGGTTGGCCGTCAGGTCGCGGACGGTCACGTCGTGCCAGTGCCAGGTGCCGTCGGCGTGCCGGGTGCGCACCTCCGTACGCTGCTCGGTCGCGCCGGCCTCCCGGGTCCGCAACGCGGTCACGTCGTCGGGGTGGATGAGCCGGTAGTAGTCGGTGCCGACCAGATCCTCGGGCCGGTAGCCCAGCACCGCCAGCGCGGCCGGGCTGACCGAGTCGATCACGCCGTCCGCGTTCACCACATTGATCACGTCGGCCGAGTCCTGCACCAGCGCCCGGTAGCGTTCCTCGCGACGGCGCAGTTGCTCGGCCGCGGCCTTCTGCACCTCGTCCATCTCGAGCTGGGCCCGGTGGATGAACCGCCAGTAGGCGAGCTGCACGGCGCACATCGCCAGCACGAACCCGGCGTGCAGCAGGCCGAACCAGACCGGGTGGGCCCAGGCCCGGGGGTCGGAGAACACCACCTCGGGCACGAGGATGCCGACCACCACATGGTGCACCGCGACCAGCGCCACGGAGAGCACCAGCGTCAGCCACTCCTGATAGAGGCTGATCAGACCGAGCACCACGAAGAACGAGAAGTGCAGGTCGGTGAGCCCGGCGCCGGCGTGCACCAGCGCGGCCGAACCTAGTAGCAGCCCCAGCGACACCACGAGCGAGCCCGCGCGCGGCGACTTGACCCCGGTGGCCGCGGCGGCGCAGGCCGCGGTCGCGCCGACCATCCCCCACACGACGGCGAGACCGCCCCCGTGCCCGGCGTGCGGCTGCTGCAGCAGATCGGCGATGCGCTCCTGGAACGCGGCCATGGCCACGATCACCGGCAGCGTCATGATCAGCAGGGCGCGCAGAGCCCGGTGCCGGGCGGCGAAGACACCGTCCGGCAGCCGGATGTCCGGCACCAGCCGGCTGACCCAGTCGGCCACGTCCTTCCCATCGGACCCGTCCGGTCTTTGCTGAGCGGATCCCCGTCAGGCCCGGCCCCGGCAGCGGCCGGCGACGCGGACCGCGAACCGGTGCTGCGGCACGACCCGGCATCCCGGGCCGTAGCTGTCCTCCCCTAGCCGGCCGGGGGCGTGACACCGGTCGCGCCCTCCTCGGCCGCCGCCCGCTCGTCCGGCCGGCGGCGCCGCAGGTCGGGACGGGTCAGCGCGGGAGGCACGTAGGCCACGTCGAGCGGGCCCACGTCGACGCCGGGCGGGACGACCTCGTCGATCTCGTCGAGGATGTCGTCGGTGAGGGTGATGGCCGCGCCGGCCAGCAGGTCGTCGAGGTGGGCCATGGTGCGGGGGCCGATGACGGCCGACGTGACCGCGGGGTGGGTGACGGCGAAGGCCAGGGCCATGTGGGTCAGCGACAGGCCGGCCCGGGCGGCGATCGGGCGGAGCCGGTCCACGGCGTCGTGTTTGGCCTGGTCGGTCATGTGCCGGGGCACCCAGTGCAGGCGGGCCGCCGAGACCTTTCCCGTACGGCCGGTGAGCAGGCCCATGGCCAGCGGGCTCCAGACCAGCGTGCCCAGGCCGTAGCGGGCGCAGACCGGCAGCACGTCGCGTTCGATGCCGCGGTTCAGGATCGAGTAGGGCGGCTGTTCGGTGCGGAAGCGGGCCAGGCCGCGGCGTTCCGACACCCCTTGGGCCTCGACGATCTCGGGCGCGGGCAGGCTGGAGTGCCCGATCGCGCGCACCTTGCCCGCCCGGATCAGGTCGTTCAGGGCGTCCAGCGTCTCCTCGATGTCGGTGCCCGGGTCGGGGTGGTGCATCTGGTAGAGGTCGATGTGGTCGACGCCGAGACGCCGCAGCGAGGCCTCGAGCGCGGTGACGATGTAACGCCGGGAACTGCCGCGCTGGTTGGGGCCGGGGCCCATCGGGCCGTTGAACTTGGTGGCGAGCACGACGTCGTCGCGGCGGCCGCGCAGGGCTTGGCCGACGATGCGTTCGGTTGCGCCGTCGCCGCCGTAGACGTCGGCGGTGTCGATGACGTTGATGCCGGCGTCGAGGGCCCGGTGGATGATCCGCACGCAGTCGTCGGGGTCGGCGTTGCCGTACGGGCCGAACATCATCGTCCCCAGGCTGTAGGGACTGACCTGGATGCCGGTGCGGCCGAGGGGTCGGGTGAACATGGGACCGACCCTGCCGGAGGTAGGTGACAGGAAGTGGCACCTACCTCGGGCAGAATCGGGGCATGCCGAAGACCTCTGCCCGGCTCCTGGCCCTGCTGTCGTTGTTGCAGGCGCGCCGGGACTGGCCGGGAACGCTGCTGGCCGAGCGGCTCGACATCAGCCTGCGCACGGTCCGCCGGGACGTCGATCGGCTGCGGGAACTCGGTTATCCGATCGCCGCGGTCAAGGGTCCCGACGGTGGTTACCGGCTCAGCGCCGGCACCGAGCTGCCGCCGCTGCTGTTCGACGACGAGCAGGCCGTCGCGCTCACCGTGGCCCTGCAAGTGGCCGCGAGCGGTTCGGGCGACGAGGCCGCGGCGCGGGCATTGCACACCGTCCGGCAGGTCATGCCGGCCCGGCTGCGCCGCCGCATCGAGGCCGTACGGGTCACCGCCGTGGAACGGCCCGCCACCCGGCCCGCGGCCCCGGTCGACAGCGACGTGCTGCTCGCCCTCAGCGCGGCCGTGCACGCCCGCGAAGTGCTGCGTTTCTACTACGACGGCGACAACCCGCGCCGGGCCGAACCGCACCACGTCGTCACGTGGGACAGCCGCTGGTATCTGATCGCGTGGGACCTCGACCGGGCCGGCTGGCGCACCTTCCGGGCCGACCGGATCACCGTACGGACCCCCAACGGCCCCCGCTTCGTCCCGCGCGAACTGCCCGGAGGCGACGTGGCGACGTACGTGATCGGGAAGTTCCGCGGCTCCGGCGACGGCAGCTGGCCCTGTCAGGGCACGGTGCTCCTCGACCTGCCCGCCGCCACCGTGGCCCGGTACAGCCGGGACGGCATCGTGGAGGAGGCCGGGCCGGGCCGGTGCCGGCTCACCGCCGGTTCCTGGTCGTGGCCCGCGCTCGCCGCCGCCGTCGCCCGGTTCGACGCCGACATCGAGGTGGTCGGCCCGCCCGAGCTGACCGACGCGTTCGCCCGCCTGGCCGAACGGTTCCGGAGAGTCGCGGGCTGACTCAGCTCAGCGCGGCCGCCTGGATGTCGACGTTGCCGCAGGTCGGGTGGAACGGCTGAACGTTGGCCCACGTGACGCGCAGCACCTCACCGGCCGGGGCACGGAACCGGATCACGAACACCGCCGTGCCGTTGGTCTGCCGGTTCTCCAGCTCGGCCGACGCGGTGCGCCCGGCCAGCGTCGCCGTCAGTTTGCCACGGGCCATCCACAACCCGGCGTAGAGGCGCAGCGTACGGGTGGCCGGGCCGGCGGTCACGGAGACGTCGAAGCTTCCGTTCGCCTGGCAGACGTACAGGCCCGTGGGTGACGGCCGTGCCGCCGCGGTCGGTGCGCCGCCGGTCCAGCTGAAGCTCTGCGGGTTGTTGTCGTAGCGGCTGCGGACACCGGTGACACCGAGGTCCCTGATCTCGCCGGTGCCGCCCGCACGCCGGTTGACCGCCTCCGGGCCCGTCAGTCCCCAGTGGACCCAGTCGCGCCGGCCGTGCGCGGACAGATCGACGACGGAGGGAACTGCCGCCTGGTGCAGGTGGAGGACCGGCGTGACCGGTTTCGGCGGGCTGGGCACCCCGCGCGGCGGTGACGTCGTGGTGAGCGAGGGCGAAGGTGGCGGTGTCGGTGGCGGTGACGACGGCGGCTCGGCCTCCGGCGACAGCGGCGGATCCCACGGCGTGGGTAAGGCCACCGGCGGCGGGGCTTCCTCGGCGGGGCGATCGGCGAAGAGGACGAACAACGCGGTCGCCCCGAGCAGCACGATGCTGACGGCGACGGCGATCCCCAGCGTCAGGCGGGCCCGGCGGGTGCCGTCCGGCTCGCGAAAGGGCCCACCCGGCAAGAGAGGCGGATCCTCGCGGTGTGCTGCCACGGATCACCTCGTCGGGTCGCACGGCTGTCCGGCGAGTCAGCGTACAGACACCAAACGTGAGCCGATAGACCAACGGTGCGCCGTACCGGGAGGCCAACCTGGTCATGACCGAACCCCCAGGGCGGTCGCAGCCGGACTACGGTTGCCGCATGCAGAAGCGCACCCTCGGTAACGGCCTGGAAGTGTCGGCGATCGGCTTCGGCGCGATGGGGATGAGCGATGGCTACGGCCCCGGCCCCGGCCGCGAGGCCAACATCGCCCTGCTCCGCGACGCCGTCGAGCTCGGCGTCACGTTCTTCGACACGGCCGAGGTCTACGGGCCGTTCGTCAACGAGGAGCTGGTCGGAGAGGCCCTTCAACCCGTACGGGACGAGGTCGTCATCGCCACGAAGTTCGGCTTCGCGTTCGACGCCGACGGCAAGCAGACCGGGCTCTCGAGCCGCCCCGAGCACATCGGACAGGTCGCCGAAGCCTCCCTGCGGCGGCTGCGCACCGACCGGATCGACCTGTTCTACCAACACCGGGTCGACCCCGACGTGCCGATCGAGGAGGTGGCCGGGGCCGTCAAGGAGCTCATCGAGGCGGGCAAGGTCAAACACTTCGGCATGTCCGAGGCCGCCGCCGCCACCGTGCGCCGGGCCCACGCCGTGCAACCGGTCACCGCGCTGCAGAACGAGTACTCGCTGTGGTGGAAACGTCCAGAGGCCGAGATCATCCCGCTCTGCGCGGAACTCGGCATCGGCCTGGTGCCGTTCAGCCCGCTCGGCCGGGGCTTCCTGACCGGGGCCATCACCGCCGACACCGCGTTCACCCCCGGTGACATCCGCGGCACCATCCCCCGGTTCGAGGCCGAGGCCCGCCAGGCCAACCAGGAGCTGGTCGAGCTGCTCGGGGTCATCGCGGCCGGCAAGAACGCCACCCGCGCCCAGATCGCCCTGGCCTGGCTGCTGGCCCGCGAGCCGTGGATCGTGCCCATCCCCGGCACCCGCCGCCCGGAACGCCTGCGCGAAAACCTCGGCGCCGCCGACGTCACGCTGACCGCCGACGACCTGGCCGAGATCGACGCCGCCACGGCCCGGGTCGCCATCCGGGGCGGCCGCTACGCCCCGCAGACGGAGGCCCTGACCAACCGCTGAGGCACTCCGGCCGGGCCCGTGGACGCCGCGAGACCGCCGCGATCCGGCCCAGCCGCGAGACCGCCGCGATCAGGACAGGCGCGGCGGGCGGTGGCCGTTCGCGCTGGCCGTCTCGTGGACGGCGACGGTGCTCGCCGACCTGCTGCTGACCCGGGTGGTGCTGCCCGCCGGTTGGGCGCTGCCGCTGGTGCTCGTGCGCCTGGGGCGGCAGTCGCCGCTGGCGGCCCTCGACGAGAGCGCAACCGTCGCGGCGGGCACGAAGCCCGTCGCGGAGGACGCGAGTGTGGTCGCCCCGCCGGGACGAAGCCCGTGGCAGAAGACGCGAGCGTGATCGCCCCGGCGGGCACGGAGCCGATCGCGAAGAACGCGGGCGCGACCGTCCGGGCGGGTGCGGCGCCTGTCGTGGAGAGCGCGGTCGGCGAGGCGTCCGGCCGTCCGGGGGCGGCGCCGTGGTGGGATCTGCCGGCCCGGGCCGTGGCTACCGCCGTGCTGGTGCTGACGGTCACCGGTGTCGCGGCGGCCGCGGGGCCGGTGGTGACCGGCGTCCTGGCCCCGTTCCCGGGGCGCGACCAGCGTGGTGGCCGCGTTCGGGCTGGCCCAGCAGGACCCGCGTGCGGTGGTGGGCACGCTGCGAGGGCTTGCCGGATTCGCGGTGTTCTGTCTCCTGGTGACGGTGCTGCTGGGTCCGTGCTTCTGCTGCAGGGCGTGTTCAGTTCCGGGCCGACCAGGCGGCCCACAGGCGGGCGTAGCTGCCGCCCGCCGCGACGAGGTCGGCGTGGGTTCCGGTTTCGACGATCGTGCCGTGGTCCATGACGACGACGCGGTCGGCCGCGGCGGCCTGGGTGAGGCGGTGCGCGACCACCAGCGCGGTGCGTCCCTCCAGGGCCGCGGCGGCCGCCTGTTCCAGGTCGCGGGCGCCCGAGCTGCCCGCCTCGGCTGTGGCCTCGTCGAGGATCACGACCGGCGGGTCGAGCAGCACCACGCGGGCCAGGGCCAGTTGCTGGGCCTGGGCCGCGGTCAGGGCGTGACCACCGTCGCCGACGACCGTGCCGAGGCCCGCGGGCAGGTCCCGCGCCCAGCTCAGCGCCCCGACGCGGGCCAGTGCCGCGCTGATTTCGTCGTCGGTGGCCTGCGGACGGGCCAGGCGCAGGTCGTCGGCGAGCGGGCCGGCGAAGACGTGGGTCTCCTGGCTGACGATGGCGACGGTGCTCGCGGGCAGGTCGGTCACGGCGACCCCGCCCACGGTGGCCCGTCCGCGGTCGGGCCGCAGGATGCCCGCGGCCAGCGAGGCGGCGGTGGTTTTGCCCGCGCCGGTGGAGCCGACCAGCGCGACCCGCTCCCCCGCGGCGACGCGCAGCGTCACTGCGTGGAGCACGGGCGGGCCGCCGTCGTAGCCGAAGGTGACGTCGTCCAGCGCCAGGTCCCGGTCCGGCGGTGACGCGCCGGGGTCGCGGCGTTCGACCGGCATGCCCAGCACCCCGACCAGGCGGGCCAGGCTGGCCCCGGCGTCCTGCGCGCGGTCGAAGGTGGCCATCAGCAGCGCGATCGGGTTGAAGAGCCGGTGGAACAGCAGGGCGGCGGCTGACACCTCACCCACGGTGACCTGCCCCGCCCGTACGAGAAGGAAGCCGGTGACCAGCACCGCGGCCAGCCCGGCCAGTTCGGCCCGGTTGATCCGCCCCACGAACCGGGTGTAGAAGGCGAACACGCTCATGGAGATGTCGCGGGCCCGGGCCGACGCGGCTTCGATGTCGGCCTGGTGGCGGTCCTCGAGGCGGTAGGCGTGCACGGTGGGCAGCCCTTGCATGCCTTCGACGAACAGCTGGGAGCGTTCGGCGATGGCCACCCGTTCGGCGGCGTAGGACGGGGCGGCGCGCGGCAGATACCAGCGCAAGCCGATCACGTAGAGCGGCACCGCCAGCGCGCCGGCCAGGCCGAGCCGCCAGTCGAGCCCGGCCATCGCGATCAGGCTGAGCACGGTGAGCAGCAGCGCCGAGATCATGCCGGGCAGGAACTCCGACACGGCCCGGCCGATCGCCGCGATGTCGGCGCCGGCCCGGGACAGCAGGTCACCGCGACCGGCCCGGTCGAGCACCCGCGCGGGCAGGTGGAGCGCGGTGGCCACGGTCTGTTCGCGCAGGTCGGCCAGGATGCGGGAACCGAGCCGGCTGATCAGATGCCCGGCCACCCCGGTCGCGGCCCCGCCCGCGACGGCGGCGGCCACGATGGTGATGGCGACGCCGAGGATCGCGCCCGGTTCGCTGCCGGCGCGGATGCGGTCGACCAGCAGCCCCAGGGCGTAGGCGGGGATGACGGAGGCGGCCGCGGCGAGCAGGCCCGCGGCGAGGGTGATCGCGCTTTCCGTCCTGCGCCGCCCGAGTTCGGCGCCGAGCCAGGCCCGGGTCGCGCGGGTGCCGGCGATCGGCAGGGCCGGGGTCATCGCAGCACCGCCCGGCGGTAGGCCTCGTCGTTCGCGCTCAGGTCGGCGTGCCGGCCTTCGGCGGTGACCGCGCCGCCGTCGATCACGACGACCCGGTCGGCCGCGGCCAGCAGGGCCGGGCTGCTGGTGATGACGACGGTGGCGTACGGGGTCCGGTCGTCGTGCCGCAGCGCCCGGAGGCCGCCCGCGATGGCCTGCTCGGTGACGGCGTCGACCGCGCTTGTCGGGTGGTGCAGCACCAGCAGCGGCGGGCGGGCCAGCAGGGCCCGGGCCAGCGCGATCCGCTGGCGCTGACCGCCGGAGAGGTTGGTGCCGCGTTCGGTCACCGGGCTGCCGGGGTCGCCCACCTGGTCGGCGGCGGCGGCCCGGAGCGCCCGCGGGAGGTGGTCGCCGCCGTCCGCGCGCAGGTCGATGTTGCCGGCCAGGGTGCCGGTGAACAGGTCCGTCCGGTGCGGTTCGACGTGCAGCAGCCGCCGGGCCAGGCCGCGTTCGACGGTTTCCAGCGGCTCACCCGAGAGCAAAAGCGTTCCCTCGTACGCGTCGGGGACGGCCAGGAGCCGCACCAGCGCCTCGGCGTCGGCGGGCCGGTGCGCGACGACACCGACGAACTCCCCCGGCCGTACGTGGAGGTCGAGGCCCCGCAGCGGACCGTGCTCGACGCCCGCCAGCCGCAGGTCGGCGCCGGAGGAAGGGGTGGCGTCGCCGGCCGGCAGCACCAGCGGGGACTGCAGGACCCCCGCCACCCGGTCGGCCGAGGCCCGCGCCGTGGCGTACCAGCTCGGCACGATGGCCAGCGTGCCGAACGGCTCGATGAGGAACTGGGCCGAGCCGATGACGGTGATGAACTGCCCGATCGTGATTCGGCCGGTCAGCGCGAACCACCCGGCCACGATGGCGATCCCGCCCGCCAGCAGCGTGCTCAGCGTCGTCGAGGCGCCCTGGTACGCGTTCTGGGTGCGCGACGAGCGCAGGGTGGCCGCCAGCGACCGCCGGCTGACCACCCGGTAGCGTTCGGCCGCCGCGTCCTGGGCCCCGATGCCGCGCAAGGGACGCAGCCCGGTGACCAGGTCGGTGGCCAGCGAGGTGGCCTTGCCCGCCTGTTCCTGCTGGTCGGCGACGCGCCGGGCGACCAGCGGGGCGGTCCGGTGCAGGACGCCCAGCACGACCGGCGTGGCGACCAGCACGATCAGCCCGAGCGGCCACGAGATGACCAGCAGTGTGACCGCGCTGACCGCCACCGCGACGAGCGCGCTGGTCACGCGCGGGATGTGGTCGAGGACGTACGAGGTGTACTCGGCGTCGGTGGTGGAGACGGTGAGCAGGTCACCGGGCCGCCGGTCGGTTCGCAGCCCGCGCGGGTGCAGGATCTTCGCGGCCACCTCGACCCGCAGCAGGTGCCCTTCCCGGGCGATCGCCCGCTGCAGGTTCCGCGCGCCGAAGCGGTAGGTCACCGTCAGCACCAGGTACGTCGCGGCCAGCACCCCGGTCCAGAGCAGCAGCGCGGCCACGTCCCCGGTGTCGACGGCCCGGTCGACGATCACGCCGATGAGCACCGGCACGAGGGCCGCGCAGAGCTGGTAGACGCCGGCCAGCACGGTCCCGGCCCAGAGCCGCCGGCCGTTGCGGGCGACCGCCCGGCGCAGGATCGCGGTACCGGGCTTTCTCGTGCGGGACACCGCGGGACTCCTCACCCAAAGATCAAGTAAGGGCAGCCTAATAGGCTACGTCCCGCCACGCCCGCGCCGGTGACGCCCGCCACCTACCAGCTCGCGAACTCCCGGGGCGAGAACTTGCCCTCTTCGAGCCGGTGCTCGATCTCCTCCAGGCTGCGGCCGGTCAGCTCGGGCATCTTCCGGTACAGGAAGACGAACGCGATGATGTTGAAGGCCGCGTACATCCAGAACGTCTGGCCCGTGCCGATGGCCTTCATGGTGCTCAGCAGCGTCAGGGTGATGAGCACGTTGGTTCCCCACAACGACGCCGACTGCGCCGCGGCGCCCGCCGCCCGGGTGGCCAGCGGGTAGATCTCGGAACCGGTCAGCCAGCCCATCAGCTGGATCCCGCCGGCGGTGAAGGCCATGAAGGCGATCAGGGTGGCGACGATCCACGGGATCATCGACTTGCCGTCGTGGCCGGTGACGAAGAACGAGCCGAGCACGATGAGCGCGACCGCGGCGCACGGCAACGTCAGCAGGGTGAGCCGGCGGCGCCCGACCCGGTCGATGATCGACAGGCCGATGAGCTGCGCGATCAGGTAGGTCAGGCCGAGCGCGACGGAGACCCGCAGCGCGGTGGAGTCGGAGAAGCCGTTGTCGGTCAGGATGGTGGGCGTGTAGTAGACGATCATCTCGATGCCGGACAACTGCGTGAAGACCGCGAGCCCGCAGCCGACCACGAGCGCCGGCCGCACCCAGGCCGCCTTGAGCCCGGCCCAGCCGCGGGTGCCCGCACGCTTCTCGGCCTGCGCGTTGTCCTCGATCTCGCGCATCTCGCCGGACAGGTCGCTGCCGTGCGGACGCACCCGCTCCAGGGCCTGCCGGGCCCGGTCGAGGTGACCCTCCCGGGCGAGCCAGCGCGGGCTCTCCGGCAGTCTGAGCATCAGGGCGAACATGATCGCGGCGGGCACGGCGGCCATGCCGATCGCCACCCGCCAGTCGATGATCTCGGCGGCGCCCACGACTGTCGCGATGACGATGCCGACCCCGATCGCGATCTGGAAGAAGAGCACCAGGCGCCCGCGGTAGGCGGTCGGCGCGAGCTCGGCCACGTACACCGGGGCGGTCTGCGTCGCCCCGCCGACCGCGAAGCCCAGCACGAGGCGGCTGAGCGACAGCGTGATCGGATCGGGCGAGAGCGAGGCCGCCAGCGACCCGACGACGAAGACGATGCCGATGAGCAGCAGGGTGCCGTGCCGGCCGCGTCGTTCGGCCAGCCGGCTGCAGGTGAGGGCGCCGATGACCGCGCCCACGAGGATCGAGGCGGCGATCACCTGTTCCCATCCGTGACCGATGTCGAAGTCCTCGCCGATCTGCAGCAGGGCGCCGGAGATGATGCCGGTGTCGTACCCGTACAGCAGGCCCGAGACGGCCGAGACGAGGGCGACCGCGACCACCGAGCCGGTGAGCCGATCGCTGCCGGCCGCCTGGCGCGTCCCCGCGTCGCCGTGACTTGTTCTACCCACCATGGACAGGCGGGTACCCCAATGATCGACGCCTATGCGCCGGTTCAGCGGCCGCCGGTCTCCTCGCGCAGCCGTTCGGCCTCCTGCCGGGCCGATGCCGCCTCGGCTGGGCGGTCCCGGCGCCGGTAAATCGCCGACAGCACGGTCAGGGCGCGGGCCAGCAGCACCCGGTAACCGCCCGCGCGGGCCCGTTCCACCGCCTGTTCGGCGGCCGCGGTGGCCGGGGCCAGATCGCCCCGGGACAGGTGGGCGGCGGCCAGGCCCGTCGTGGCGTCGATCTCAACGTAGACGTCGGAGGCCTGCGCGGCCAGCCGCACCGCCGCCTCGTACTGGGTGATCGCGTCCCGGGTGCGGCCCAGCGCCAGGTAGGCCGGGGCCAGCGCGTTGCGGGCCTGGCCCTCGCCGCCGGCGTCGCCCGCCGCCGAGCTCACCTCGGCCGCCTGTTCGGCGTGCCGCCGGGACTGCTGCGGGTCGCTCGTGGCGGTGGCCAGGGACACCCGGGCCACGGTCTCCAGCAACGGTTCGTCGAGCTCGCGGGCCAGGCGCAGCGCCTCGGTGGCCTCGGCCACGGCCTCGTCGGTGGCGCCCTGCTGGCTCAGCACGAGCGCCAGGTTGCCGCGGGTCAGGGCCACCGCCGTACGGGCGCCGCTCTGCTCGGCCAGGGCGAGGGCCCGCCGCAGGTAGTCGTGGGCCGCGGCGAGCCGGCCCAGGGTGAAGTGGGCACCGGCCAGCATGTTGAACGCGTCCCCGGCGGGCGCGCCACCGGTGCGGCGGGTGACGTCGAGGCTGCGTTCGATGTGCTCGACGGCCTTCTCGAACTCGCCCCGCAGGAAGGCCAGCGACCCGATCGCGCTCTCGGCCACGGCTTCGGCCTCGGGCCAGCCCGCCTCCCGGCTCAGGCGCAACGTCTGCTCGTACTGGATCTGGGCGGCGGGCGCGTCGTGCCGGCGCTGGTAGTAGTTGCCGAGGCTGAGCGCCGCCATCGTCCGGCCCGGCAGGTCGTCGGCGGCCGCCGCGGCGGTGGCCACCGCGTGCCACTGCTCGCCGAAGCCGCGGCCCCAGAACCAGCCGCGCAGCAGGTCGGCCAGGGGTCCGGCGCCGGGTTGCAGGGCCACCGCGACCAGGTTGGCCAGCTCGGCGTTGAGCCACGCCACGGCCTCGGCCACCGGGGCCGGCTCGGCGTCTCGGGGCTGGTCCGCCGGGTAGGGCAGGCGGATCATCTGCGGCCACATCGCGCGGGCCGCGCTGTCGCACCGGCGCAGGTAGTACGCGTACAGCCCGGCGCCGGCCCGCTCGGCCTCGGCGGCGCCGGCCCGTCCCCGGGCGTATTCGCGCAGCAGGTCGTGCGGCGCGTACCGGTCGGCGCCGCGCGGCTCGACCAGGTGGGCGCGGGCCAGGCGCCGCAGCCGGTCCCGGGCCTCCCCGACCGGGCAGCCGGTGGCGGCCGCGACCGACTCCGGGGTGAAGTCGTGGCTGGGCAGCACGCCCAGGACCCGGAACGTGCGCTGCTCCGCCTCGGCCAGGCTCTCGTACGACAGGTCGAAGGTGGCCGCCACCCGCAGGTCGCGCTCGCCGTCCACGGCCAGCGCCGCGAACCGGTCGAGCCGCAGCTCGGACAGGTGGCTCGCGATGTCGCGGTGCGCGTCCTCGGCGAGGTTGGCGGCGGCGATGCACACCGCGAGCGGCAGCCCGTCGCACGCCTCGACCAGACCGGCCGCGGCGGCGGGCTGCTCGGCGACCCGGGTGTCGTCGAGGAACCGGCCCAGCAGATGCACGGCGTCCGCGGCAGGCAGCGGCGGCACCGTCATCGAGCGCGCCCCGTGCCCGGCGACCAGGCCGGTCAGCCGGTTGCGGCTGGTCACCACGGCCACCGCGGACGGGCTGCCGGGCAGCAGATCGCGCACCTGTTCGGCGGAGCGCGCGTTGTCCAGCACGACCAGGATGCGCCGCCCCGCGACCATCGAGCGGTAGAGCTTGACCGCGTCCTCGTGGCGGGCCGGCACCGCGCGGGCCTCGACGCCGAGCGAGATCAGCAGGTGCCCGACCGCCTCGGCCGCGGGCATCGGCCGCTGCCGGTGAAAGCCGTGCAGGTCGATGAAGAGCGCCCCGTCGGGGAAGCTCGCCGCGGCGTCGTGCGCCCACTGCACCACCAGCGCGGTCTTGCCGACGCCGGGCGGGCCGACCACGGCGACGACGGGCAGCGCGGGCCGCTCGACCGCGGACACCAGCTCGTCCAGGCGTTTGAGCTCGGCCGACCGGCCGGTGAAGTAGGCCGCCGCGGGCGGCAGCTCGGCCGGCGGGCGGGCCGGGTCGGCGGGCTGGTCGCGCAGGATCGCGTGCTGCAGGTCGGTGAGCTCGGCGCCGGGTTCGATGCCGAGGCCGGTCACCAGCTTCTCGCGCAGATCGCGGAAGACCTTGAGCGCGTCGGCCTTGCGCCCGGACCCGCTCAGCGCCCGCATGAGCTGGCCGTGCAGGCGTTCCCGGTACGGGTTCTCGCTGGTCAGGACGGTCAGCTCGACCACGGTGGCGGCCCCGTCACCCAGCTCGAGCTCGATGTCGAAACGGCGCTCCAGCGCGGCCAGCCGCCGCTCGGAGAGACGCAACACGTACGTGGCCAGGGCGGGCTCGTCGGCCAGCGCGCCGAACGGCCGGCCCCTCCAGCGAGCCGACGCCGTACGGAAAAGGTCTCTGGCCACGGCGAGGTCACCCCGCGCGGCGGCCTCCTCGGCGGCGGCGATCCCGGCCTCGAACTCCCCCGCGTCCACCGTCGACGGCTCGGCCACCAGGCGGTACGTGACTCCCTGGCGGAGCACGGCGTCGCGCCCGAGGATGCGGCGCAGCTGATGCACGTAGTTGCGCAGATTCTCCACTGCGGACGCCGGTGGATGCTCACCCCAGACGGCGTCGACCAGTTCGGGCACCGGGACGGGTTCGTTGAGGCGGCTCAGCAGCACGGCCAGCAGCAGCCGGGGTTTGCCCGGCGGCACGAGCACCTGTCCGCCGTCCTCGACCTCGAAACCGCCGAGGATCCTGAACCTCAAAACCGTCCCCTGTCGCCGCAGTCGTTCCCCGCAAAGATAAAAACGTATGTCGATGCCATCGCCGTGACACTCCCCGAGGCGCCCGCACAGCGATAAAGATCACTCCTCTCCGCCCGCGCATCGGCCGTCCATCCCGTTGTGCCCGGCCGTTCCGTCGAGGGGCGATCGGATCAATCGACAAGCACCACTGCCGATAGCCTTCGCCGGTCCCCCACCCCGGAAGGTCCCCCTCGTCGTGCGCGCGTTGTTCGTGGTTGCCGTGGCCGTAGTGGCCGGCTTCGTCCTCAGTCCGATGCTCAAGGCGGACGCCGACTGCACCCCGGCCACCCCGGTCGCGGCGGCGGCGCCGAAGGGGTGGAACAAGGAACAGGTGGCCAACGCCCGCCTGATCGTCACGGTCGGCCAGGACCGCCGGGTGCCCGGCGCGGCGCAGGTGATCGCCGTGGCCACGGCCATTCAGGAGTCGCGCCTGCGCAACCTCCCCGGCGGTGACCGCGACTCGATCGGCCTCTTCCAGCAGCGGCCCAGCCAGGGGTGGGGCACGCCGAAGCAACTGTCCGACCCCGCCTATCAGACGAACAAGTTCTACGACAAGCTGCTGCGGGTCGACGGCTGGCAGAAGATGCGGGTCACCGAGGCCGCCCAGGCCGTGCAGATCTCGGCCTTCCCGGAGGCGTATCAGAAGCACGTCCCGGCGGCCACCCGCCTGGTCGGCACGCTCAGTGATCAGGCGCCCTGCAGCAAGGCGACGTAAGCTCCCGGTTTCGTGCCACCCGGTCCGGCTTTATCTGGGCCTTATCGCCGTCTGAGCATCGTTTTTCGGGTGAAGTCTTACGAGGGAACACCGCAACTGTCGGTAGTAGTGCCGGTCTTCAACGAGGAAGACGTGCTGCCGCTGTTCGCCGGGCGGATGCGGCCCGTGCTCGACGGCCTCGACGTGTCGTACGAGGTGCTCACCGTCGACGACGGCAGCCGCGACGCCACCCCGGCGGTGCTCGCACGGATGCGCCAGACCTGGCCGCAGCTGCGGGTCGTCCGGCTGCGGCGCAACGCCGGCCACCAGAACGCGCTCACCGCCGGGCTGCACCGGGCCCGCGGCCGTTACGTGGTCAGCATCGACGTCGACCTGCAGGACCCGCCCGAGGTCATCGCGGACATGCTGGCGCTGGCCGAGCGCGAGCAGCTCGACGTGGTGCACGGCGTGCGCACCGACCGGAGCACCGACAGCCCGTTCAAGCGCTGGACGGCCGGGTGGTACTACCGGCTCATCCGGCGGGTGGTCGGGGCCGAGGTGCCGCACAACGCCGGCGATTTCCGCCTGCTCAGCCGCACCGCCGTGGACGCCCTGACCGAGCTGCCGGAGCAGTTGCCGGTCTATCGCCTGCTGGTGCCGTGGCTGGGCCTGCCCGGCGGCGAGGTGCCGTACGCCCGGGCCCCGCGCGCGGCCGGCCGCTCCAAGTATCCGCTGGCCAAGATGGTGCGGCTGGCCCTGGACAGCATCACCGGTTTCTCGGCGGCCCCGCTGCGGGTCGCGACCTGGCTGGGCTGCGCGGGCATCGTCCTGTGCTTCGCGATGGCCGCGGCCGTGCTCGGCGCCTACCTGTGGGGCAGCGTGGTGCCCGGCTGGACGTCGATGTTCGTGGCGCTGGTCTTCCTGGGCGCGCTGCAGCTGCTCTGCCTGGGCCTGCTCGGCGAGTACGTGGCCCGCATCTTCACCTCGGTCCAGGGCCGTCCCGCGTACGTGGTCACGTACGACTCCGCGGTGACCGGCACCCGGCGCCCGGCCGGAGTGTCGTCGTGACCGCGACAGCCTTCGCCGAGCCGGATCTGGACCTCCGGGTCGAGGCCGGGGTTCACCGTCCGTGGCGGTCGGCCTGGCTCGCGGCCGCGGCGGTGTGGTCGGCCACCGCTGTCTTCCATCTGCTGGTCGGTGCGTTCGCGTGGCTGACCTACCAGGGCACCGGGCCCGCCCCCGGCCTGTGGTCGGCGTTCCTCGGGTGGAACAACTGGGACGCCCAGCACTACGTGCGGATCGCCGAGAGCGGCTACGCCGGCCTCACCGCCGGCTACCCGGCCTTCTTCCCGCTGTACCCGCTGCTCATCCACGTGTTCGACCCGGTGCTGCCGGGCGGCGGGATGGTCAGTGCCCTCGTGGTGGCCAACGCGGCCGCGTTCGGCGCCCTGGCCGTGCTTTACCGGCTGGCCGACCACGAGTTCGGGCCGCGGGTGGCCCAGCGCGCGGCCTGGTACCTGGCCGTCTTCCCGATGGGGTTCTTCCTGTTCATCGGCTACAACGAGTCGCTCTTCCTGCTGCTGATGGTGGGCGCGCTCTACGCCGCGCGGCGCGGGCACTGGTGGGTGGCGGGCACGCTGGGCGCGTTCTCGTCGGCCACCCGGCTGTTCGGCCTGCTGCTGATCCTGCCGCTGGCCGTCGAATACGTGCGCCAGGCCGGCTGGCGACCCCGCCGGGACGTGGCGGCGCTGGCCCTGGTGCCGCTGGGAGTGCTGGCATACAGCCTTTACTGCCTGATCGAGCTGGGCAACCCGCTGCAGTTCAGCATCGCCCAGGACGAGTGGGGCCGGCGGTACACGGTTCCCGGCGGGGCGTGGCTGACCTCGCTGACGCAGATCTTCGGGCACGGGCCGCTGCACAAGGACACCCTTGGAGCGCTCCTGGACGCGAGCACGATCCTGATCGCGGTGGTGCTGCTGATCCTGTGCGTGAAGGGCCCGTTCACCTTCCGGCGGGACCAGCGCTACCTGGTCGTGCAGGGCGCGATCACCCTTGTCATGCTGATGTCGACCGAGGTCGGCGGGCGGGCGATGCAGTCGGCGGCGCGCTACGCGATGGAGGCGGTGGCGATCTTCCTGGTGCTGGCCCGGATGGGCGCCAACCGGACCCTCGACCGTACGGTCCTGGTCGTCGGGACCGCCCTGCACGCGGCGCTGCTGGTGGTCTTCATGGCCGGCACGTTCCTCGTCGCGTGAAAACCGCGTCTTTATCGCCGCCTTATCCCGATCATGGCAGCATGGCCCGCGTGCGAGTTCTGGTGGCGGACGACGAGCGGCTGCTGGCCGACACGGTCGCCGTCGGTCTGCGGCGGGCGACCATGGCGGTCGACGTGGCCTACACCGGCGGCCAGGCACTCGAGAAGATCCAGGTCAATCGGTACGACGTGGCGGTGCTGGACCGGGACATGCCCGACGGCACCGGCGACGACGTGTGCCGCTGGATCGCCGAGCACCGCCTCGCGACCCGGGTGCTGCTGCTCACCGCGGCCTGCGGCGTCTACGACCGGGTGGAGGGTCTCGGGCTGGGCGCCGACGACTACCTGACCAAGCCGTTCGCCTTCGCCGAGCTGGTGGCCCGGGTGCAGGCGCTGGCCCGCCGGACGGCCCCGGCCCTGCCGCCGGTGCTCGAGCGCGAAGGGGTCGTGCTCGACGTGGCGACCCGTACGGCGAGCCGGGACGGGCGGTCACTGGACCTCACCAACAAGGAGTTCGGCGTCCTGCACGCGCTGATGCGCGCCCAGGGGCAGGCGGTGACCACCGAGGACCTGCTGGAACAGGTCTGGGACGAGCACACCGACCCGTTCAGCAACGTCGTGCGGGTGACCGTGTCCACGCTGCGCCGCAAACTGGGCGAACCGCAGGTCGTGCAGACCGTGCCGCGGGCCGGATACCGCCTCGGGCTGCCCTGATGGGGCTGCGGGCCCGCCTGGTCGTGGCCACGGCGGTCACGGTCACGTGGGTCTTCGTCGCCCAGTTCCTCTGGTACAAGCTGCCGCTGCTGCCGACCTGGTATCCCTGCTACGAGGACATCGACGGCATGGAGTGCCGGATCAGCCGCAAGATCCCGATCGACAACGTCGTGCAGTGGGGCATCGTGCTCGGGGTGACTCTCCTGCTCGTGCCGTTGCTGATCTGGTGGGTGCTGGTGCCCGTACGCCGGATGCTGCCGCTCATCGAGCAGATCGGCCCGCAGAACCTCGGCCACCGGATCCGCCCCGGACGCGGCCGCGACGAGCTCAAACGGCTGGGCCGGGCGCTCGACACGATGATGAACGGCATCGCCGCGGGCTACGAGGGGCAACGTACGTTCGCGGCCAACGCCTCGCACGAACTGCGCACCCCGCTCGCCCTGCAGCGCACGCTGATCGAGGTGGGCATGGCCGAGCCGCTCACTCCGGAACAGTCGGCCCTGCTGGCCAGCCAGTTGCTGGAGACCAACGCCCGCAACGAGCGCCTCATCGAGGGCCTGCTGGTGCTCAGCCAGGCCGACCAAGGGCTGGCCACGCGCACCCCGCAAGCCCTGGACCGCATCGCTGCCGCCGTCACGGAAGCGCACGCGGGGGCGGCCGCTGACGCCGACGTCAAGATCAAGACCGAGCTGACCCCGTACGGGATCGAAGGCGACGGGGTGCTGCTGGAACGCCTGCTCCGCAACCTGGTCCACAACGCGATCAAATACAACCGGCCGGGCGGCACGGTGACCGTGACCGTCGGCGCCGCCCTGGTCGTGGCGAACACCGGCCCGGTGGTGCCGGCCGAGGAGGTGGGCCGGCTGTTCGAGCCGTTCACCCGGCTGGCCACCGACCGGATCGACCACAGCGGCGGCAGCGGGCTCGGCCTGGCCATCGCCCGCTCGATCGTGCAGGCCCACGGCGGCACGATCACCGCGACCCCGGCCGAGGGCGGCGGCCTGCGCGTCGTCGTCCACCTGCCCCGCGCCGCCTGACCCCACCCCTGCTGACGCCCTGCGCCACGCCGGCCTGCCCGGCCAAACCCGTGGCGGCCTGCGGCTCGCCGTCCGGCTCCGGCCCACCCCGGCCGACCCCATGGCTGCCTGCGTCCCGCCGGCCCGCCCGGCCTACCCCATGGCGGCCAGGAAGTCGGAGTAGAACAGGCCCAGGCCGACGGCCACGCAGATGCCGGCCACGATCCAGAACCGGACCACGATGTTGACCTCGCTCCACCCGGCCAGCTCGAAGTGGTGATGCAGCGGCACCATCCGGAACACACGCCGCCCGGTGGTGCGGAACGACACGATCTGGATCACCCAGGTCACCGTGATCAGCACGAACAGCCCGCCGATCAGGATCGCCAGCAGCGTGGTGCGGGTGGCCACCGCGAGCCCGCCGATCAGGCCGCCCAGCGCCAGCGAACCCACGTCACCCATGAAGATCCGCGCCGGCGACGTGTTCCACCACAGGAAGCCCAGGCAGGCGGCGGCCGCCGCGGCCGCGATCATGGCGATCTCCAGCGGGTCGCGGACCTGATAGCAGTAGATGTCCGCGCGGGCGTACCCGTCGTCGGCGCACCAGTGCCGGTACTGCCAGAAACCGATCAGCGCGTACGCCCCCAGCACCAGCACCGACGCGCCGGTGGCCAGCCCGTCGAGGCCGTCGGTGAGGTTCACCCCGTTCGACATCGCCGTGATGACGAAGACGAACATCATCACCGAGCCCACCTTGCCGACGTCGAGCCAGCTGATGTCGCGGATCAGCGAGATGTTCTCGCTGGCCACGGTCTGGCCGTTCGTGCTGGCCATGTAGAGCGCGGCCACCCCGAACCCGCCGCCGACGATCGCCTGGCCGAGCAGCTTGCCCTTGGCCGACAGCCCGTCGGAGTTGCGCCGGCGCACCTTGAGGAAGTCGTCCAGGAAGCCGACCACACCGCAGAAGACGAACAGCCCGAGCAGCACGAGGGCCGTCATGGTCGGCCCCTCCTGCGCGATCTGCCGTTCGGGCAGGGTGGTCAGCGCGATGTGCCCGGCCACGTACGCGATCACCGTGGCCAGGATGAACGCGACGCCACCCATCGTGGGGGTGCCCGTCTTGGTCAGGTGGGTGGCCGGCCCGATCGACCGGATGGGCTGGCCCGCCTTGAGCGCGGTGAAGACGCGGATCGCTATCGGCGTGGTGAACAGGGAGACGATGAACGCGACCGCGGCCGCGACGATGACCGCCCTCACGAGCGACGGTCCGGTGCGAAATCCTCGGTCACGGGACATGAGCTTGCCATCCGGCGGCGAGCGGCCCGCCCGCGGGCTCAGATCTCGCCCGCGGGCTCAGACGAAGAACGCGTTGATCGCCTGGACGAGCGCCTCGACGACGGTGCCGAAGCGGCCGCGCCGGTTGTGCAGACCACGGTGGCGACGCATGTCAGCGGGCCGGACGGGACGTTCGAGCTCGATGTCGGAAGTCATGCCCGTCAACCTATGAGCGGACCGCCCCCGCCCGCGTGAGCCGCCGTACTCAATAGTGCCTGGGTGTGCCGTCGGCGTCGTACGCTCGCAGGTCGGTCAGAACGGCTGGGCGCTGCCCCTGGGTGAAGTCGAACCAGAAGATCTGGGCCTTGTCCGGGGGCTCGAAACCGCTCCACGGGACCCGCTTCGCCTCGACCGTACGGCCGGTGGACTCGTCACGGGCGGTGATCCTGGTGGCGTCGCCGACGTAGTAGCCGAAAGTCGGGGTCGTACGGCCGTTGACCAAGCGTCCGGCCTGCACGGCGTGGAAGCCCGGCGCCATCCGACCGGCGCCCTGGTCGCGGCCCACGACCTCGGCGGTGAAGTCGTCGATGGTGCCCGTCTTGGTGCGCCCCAGAATCAACGTGAGTGTTTCGTCCAGATTATTCGGGTCGGCCGTCTCGACGTACAGGATCCAGCGCCGGCCCTCGGCCTGCCGGCCCGTCTCGACAACGGTGCCCAGCACACCCGGAGCCGAGGAGTTGAGGGCGGACGGCACCGGTATCGACGGGCCGGCCACCGGGATCGAGCCGCCCAGACCGGCCATCTGGTGGCCACCGATCAGCAGGGCCGCCACCGTCAGCGCGGACGCGCCACCGACGACGACCCGGCGCCGGCGCCGCAGGCGGCCCCCGGCGGTCATCACCTGCTGCAGATCCACGGGCACGGGCTCGAAGCCGGGCGGCGAATGCATGGCGTCCTTCAGTTCTTCCAGCTGCGTCACAGTCCTACCCCTGCTTCCGTCTCGGTACGTAGCGGCGGCACCAGGCCGGCCGTGATGCGCAGCTTCGCCAGGGCACGCGAATTGAGGCTCTTCACCGTGCCCGCGGACAGGCCCAGTTCGCGGGCCACCTCGGCCTCGCTGGCGTCGAAGAAATGCCGCAGCACGATCACCGCCCGTTCCCGCGGCGACAACCCCTGCAACACACCGATCAGCCAGCGCCGTTTCGACACGACATCGGCAACGTCCTGCGTGGCCGGCTGCTCCGGCATGACCTCGGTCGCGTACTCCCGCATCGGCCGGCGCCACTGGTCGGTCACCAGGTTGGTGAGCACCGTACGGGCGTACGCGTAAGGGTCTTTGCGGCGAACCCGCCCCCAGGCGGCGTAAACCCGGACGAGGGTGGCCTGCGCCGCCTCCTCGGCCTGATGCCGGTCACCGGTGAGCAGATACGCCGCCCTTTGCAGCCGCGCGGAACTCGCCTGCGCGAACGCGATGAAGTCGTCGTCACCGCGGGCCATGGGCGGCCTTTCTTCGTTTCATGAGCACCAAGACGAGCAACCACCGGTTTTGGTTGCACGCTCATCGACGGGACCGGTCACGGTGCTCGCGGCGGATGACCAGCCGCAGGCCCGACCAGACCCCGCCGATCGCGCACACCTTGTTGTCGACCAGCCCGGCCGGCAGTGCGACCTCGCGAACGACGTCCTCGGTGACGTCAGTGGGCACCTTCGACGCCCGCTTCGGCCAAGCGTCGTCGGCTACCCGAGGATGCTAGCCGCGTGACTGAACCTGACTGGTACGCCCGGCTCCCCATCCGGTCCGGCCCGCCTGGCTCCCATCCGGTCCGGCGCGCCTGGCTTCCCATCCGGTCCGGCGCGCCTGAACGAGCGCACCGAGTAGGCGCGGCGGCGTCTCGGGCCCTGCACGGACGTGTGACCCTGAGGTAGTGGCTGACCGAGCGAATGAACTCAGAGCCTTACTCAACGAGTGGGATTTCATCGGCGTCTTCGATCCCGTGAGCAATACCGACGAGTACGACTGCATGATCGAGCCCCTGCTGACGATGCTGGCCGCCGAGGCGGGCACCAGCGACGTCGCCGGTTTTCTGGACGACGAGATCACCGATCACTTCGGCCTGTCACCCGGACTCGTGGAAACTGCGCCGATCGCCGCTCGGCTGACCGCGTGGTGGCGGGACGCTCGCTACCGGGAAGTGGAGTCGGGTTGACTTCTGCCGGTCCCGGTGGCGCGCTCTCTTCGGTGCGGCTTCACCGCCGCTGACGATCAAATACGAGGGTGGCGTCAGGGTGTGGATGGGCAGGCCGGGGCGACGAAGGTGCTGCGGGTACCTCGGGTGAAGCGGCAGCCGAAGGCGGGGTCGGCCACGGCGCGGGGGTTGAGGATGGCGTCGCCGGTGGGGCGGTGGCCCGTGCGGAGCCAGGTGGTGAGGTCGTCGAAGGCTTCGGTCAGTTCGGGGGCCGTGAAGTCGCAGTGGCCGACGCCGCGGATGGCTCGGGAGACGAACAAGCGGGAACGGCCGTTGCGGGCGGCTTCGGTGGCGTATTTCTGTTCCATCGAGAACGGTACGAACAGGTCGCCGATGTCGTGCAGGGACAGCACCGGGATCGAGGGTTTGCCGTCGACTCGGGGGATGCCGGAAAGGCCGGGGTCGGCCGTGGCGGTGCGGCGCACCCGGAGGACGTCGCGGTTGAGGCGCCACTCGGCCGTTGCGGGCCACAGTCGGTCGGTGCTGCGGTAGAGCGTGTGGCGGTTGTCGGTGACGTTGCCGGGGGCGATCCCGGCCGTGCCGCCCTGCAAGCCCGGGTAGAGGCCGAAGAGGAACGGCAGGTCGGCCAGCGGGGGCAGCGACGGGGCGGCGTTCCAGTAGGTGAACGCGCTGTCGAAGCCGGGGCGTTCGCCGCCGCTGCGTCGTTCCAGCACCGCGGACCAGGTGCGGCCGGCGGTTGTGGAGCCGGTCGGCAGGCCCAGGGCGGGGACGATGCGACCCACCTGGTCGCGCCAGCGTTGCTGGTAGGAGGCGTCCGGCGTACGGGGGAACTCGATTTTGACGTCGGTCAGGGCGGCCGCGGTGACGTTGGCGTCGAGGAAGTAGTCGTAGAGGGCCGTGTCGCCGAGGACCCCGCAGTACGGCATCGCGCCGGCGAACAGCCGCGGATGTTCCTCGATCGCGACCGCGGTGACGTGCCCGCCCATCGACGCGCCCGACATGATCACCGAGCGTGCCTTGGTGCCGGTGACGCGGCCGAAGACGTCGATCAGGGCGACCGAGTCGCGCACACCCTGGCCGACGTCGTAACCGTTGGTGGCGTAGCTGGAGGCGGCCCACGCGTAACCCCGGGCCACGTAGTGCGCGCGCAGCGCCGGATTGTCGACGTAGACGGTGGTGCCGGTGCCGCGGTAACCGTGGGCGTAGACGACCAGGCTGCCGTTCCACTGTGCCGGCACCTCGATGCGATAGGCGGCGCCGCCGGTGATGCCGGTGTGCACTTGCGCGCCGGGCAGGGCCACGAACGGCGTCCCGTCGAGGTTGCAGGCCGGATCGGCGACGAGATAGCCGGGCTGGGTGGTGCTGGGGGCGGGCGTGGCACAGGCCGGTGCGGCGGCCGCCGAGGCAGCGGGAGCGGCGAGGATCGACACGAGCAGAGCTAGAGCGACGACGGCGGCGCGGCACCGGATCATGATGTTACCTCCAGGTAACCATAAGAGGCCCGGCATCGATCGATGTCAAGAGCGCAGGCCCGCCGGTGAGATCCGCGGATTCCGGGGTAGGCAGCGACCCCGACGAGCGGAAGGTGCCCCACCGTGAAACTCGACTTCCTGCGCTCCCTGTTCGACCGCCCGGGCGCCTGGGTGTCCGTCTACCTGGACGCCACCCGGTCCGGCGAGAACGCCGGCCACGAGATCGCCCTGCGCTGGCGCGGCCTGCGCGAGCGGCTCACCGAGCAGGGCGCCGACAAGGCCACCCTGGACGCGGTGGCGGACGCGGTGCGGGACCAGCCGGCCGAGCCCGGACCGCACGGCCTGGCGATCTTCGCCTCGGACGGCGAGGTTGCCCTGGTGCAGACGCTGCCCGCCCCGCCTGCCACCGACGTGGCCTGCCTGGAACCGCTGCCGCACGTGATGCCGCTGCTGGCCCAGCGGGGCGAGGAGGTCCCCTACGTACGGGTGCTGGCCGACCGGACCGGGGCCGACCTCGACGCCCTGTCGGCCGGTGGTGTGCCCCGGCACCGGGAAGTGACCGGCAGCGCCACCTTCCCGATGCGCAAGGTGCACGCCGGCGGCTGGTCGCACCTGCACTACCTGCACGCGGTGGAGGAGTCGTGGAAGCGCAACGCCGGCGACGTCGCGGCCGCGGCGGCGGACCTCGCCGACACTGTCGGGGCCGAGGTCATCGTGGTCGGCGGGGACGTCCGCGCCGTGCCGGCGCTGATCGGGCGGCTGCCCAAACGCTGGCAGGGCCGGGTGGTTTCGACCGACGCGGGCTCCCGGCACGCCGGCGCCGACGAGTCGGGGCTGGACGACGTGACGATCCAGGCCGTGGCCGAGGCCGCCGACCGCCAGGTCCGGGAGGTGCTGGACCGTTTCCGTGCCCAGCTGGGCGACGGCACCGCGAGCACCGGGCTGGTCGACGTGGTGGCGCGGCTGCAGCGGGGCCAGGTCGACACGGTGCTGCTGGTCAACGACGAGTCGTCCACCGACATGCTGTGGACGGCGCCGGAAGATCCGGCTCTGCTGTCGGTCGACGATCACGTGCTGCGCGAGGCGGGTGTGACCGGTCCGGTCAAGGTGCGAGCCGACGCCGCCCTGGTCCGCGCCATCGCCGGGACGGACGCCGAGCTGATCCTGATCGGACCGGATGAGGGGCCGGTCGAGCACGGCATCGGCGCGGTCCTGCGGTACGCGGACGCCAGCACCGCGGCCACCTGAAATGTCAGCAAAGCGGCGGAGCGCCGCGGCTAACTGAAATGTCAGCAAAGCGGCGGAGCGCTGCAGCTAACTGAAATGTCAGCAAGCGAACCGAGCGCCGTGGCTGACTGACATGTCAGCGAAGCGGAATCGCGGCCAACTGACATGCCAGCAGCCAACCGGAGTGCCGCGGCCAACTGAAACGTCAGCAAACCGGCGGAGCACCGCGGCTAACTGAAATGTCAGCAAGCGAACCGAACCCCGGGGCCGACTGACATGTCAGCGAAGCGGAATATCGCGGCCAACTGACATGCCAGCGGGTGCACCGAGCGGCGCGGCCAACCGACATGCCAGCGAGCAAACCAGAATGCCGCGCCAGCTGAAATGTCAGCAAGTGAACCGAACCCCGCGGCCAACTGATATGTCAGTGGAGCGCCGCGGCCAACTGGAATGTCAGCGAGTGGAGCGGGCAGCGCGGGCAACGGAAATGTCAGCAGCGGAGCGGAGCGCCGTGGATGACTGACATGTCAGTGGGTGGGTGGGAGGCGGGCTGAGCGATCTGGTTCGTGACGGGGGTGGCCGACGCGGAAGACGGCGAGCGGGCGGCCGCCGACCCGGGCCGTCAGGCGGCCCGCGGTGGCCGGGCAGTCCAGCAGCTGGCTGAGCGGGTGCACGGCCAGCCCGAACCGCCCCAGCAGCAACCACGTGCGCAGCAGGCGGCGCCCGGCCTCGCGCACGTCGTCGTCCTCCCCGGTCAGCACGAGCACACTGCCGTCGTACCGGAGCAGGTTGCGCCCGCCCGCCGCGAGCAGGGCGGGCAGGCCGAGCCGCCGGGTCAGCGGATAAGCGCGCAGCGCCCCGGCGAGCACCCGCGCCTCGGGCCGGCTCAGTTCGAGCGCCCGGTCGGTCAGCCCGTCACGGTGATAGCGCGGGTCGCGCGGGTCCAGCCGTAGCCAGTGGCGCAGCTCGCGGGCCACCGGCGGGGTGCCGAACATCCACCGGTCGGCTGCGGCCAGCTCACCGGCCAGGGCCCGGCTGCGCACGTGCACGATCCCCGGTTCGAGCGCGGCCAGGATCACCAGGTCCAGGAGCCCCTCCGCGTACGGTCCGCGGGCGACGCGCCGCGCGTCGACGTCGGCCCGGTGGAACCTGGTGTCGTAGCGCCGCGCGGCCGCCACGAGCCGGATCAGCCGCGGGTCGCTGAGGTCGCAGTCCACGCAGAGGCCGGCGTCGGCCGCGACGATCAGGCAGGTCTCGGCGAACGCGCCCATCCCGAGGGCCAGGTCGCGGCCGGTCGGGTCGGAGTCGGGCAGGGACCGGGCCGGGTCCACGCCGATGACGATCTCGTCGGCGCGGTAGTCGATCGTCCACGGCTGGGTGTTGTGCGCGCTGGGCGCCCGCCGGAACAGCGGCTCGTGCTCGCGCAGGACGGAGACCCAGCTCATGCCGCACCTCGCTGGTAGAAGGTGTATCCGTGCAGGGGCCGCCCACCGGCCCGGCGGTAGGAGGCGGCCGACGCGGTGTTGTCACGCTCCACGAAGGTGCTGCGCAGCGTCCGGTAGCCGCTCGCCTCCAGGTGCCGGTGCACCTCCCGGCTGAGCAGCGTCATGTACCCCTGGCCTTGCGCGGACGGCACCACACCCTTGATCACCAGCACGGCGTCCCGGCGGTAGCGCGCCCGGGTGGCCAGCAGCCGCAGCTGGTCGAGGGGGCCGAGCCGGCCGCCCGTACGCATCAGGAACTCGGAGATGTCGGGGACCGCCACGAGGAACGCCACCGGGCGGCCCGCCTTCTCCAACCAGACCAGCAGGCCCTCGTCGAGCAGGTAAGCCAGCCCGTCGGTCTGTTCGGCCAGCTGCGCCGCCGAGATCTCGGTGTAGTAGCCGAGCTGCGCGAAGCTCGCGTTGAGCATCTCGCGCAGGACGGGCAGCTGGTGGCGCAGCCCGCGGCGGGTGCCGTGCCGGATCACCAGGCGTTCGGCGGCGATCCGGTTGTCGTCGAACGTGTACGCGCCGGCCGAGCCGGCCACGTCGATCGCCCAGGTGTCGGCCTCGAAGCGGCGGGTGAAGCCGTGCCGCTCGTACATCGCCGGGTAGTAGGCTGGGTTCCAGGCCGAGTCGACGAAGCCGCGCGACTCGAAGCCGCTGGTGATGACGCCGCCGCTCTGGTTGGGCAGCAACGACACCGGGCCGAACAACGGGCGCCCCGCGGCGGCGCCGGTCACGACCTGCATCAGCGCACCGAAGACGGTGTCGTCGTCGGTGAACTCCGTGTGCCCGAAGAGCTGGCACGGGCCGAAACGGTAGGTGCTGGTGCGGCCGACGACGTGCCCGCTGCCGTCCCGTACGACGTACATGGAAGCGGTCTTGCTGTGCCGGGCGATGACCGGGGCCGGCAGGGGCACGTACAGGCTCCGGGGGTGCAGCCGCACGGGAAGCGACCGGAAGTCACGGAGATCCGCGGTCGACAGAACGGGCGTGGCCTTCATCAGCGGTGCACCCGCGGGCCGGTCGTCTCGGTGGACAGCGGGGTCCACGTCGGCATGTGCGACATGGTGCCGTCCTCGGCCCGCCACGTGCCGTTGCTGTAACCGTGCGGCTGGGCGGTGAACAGACGGATGAAACCGGCGGTGGCGTTGGTCGCGCCTTCGTCGGTGAGCCAGCACATCAGGTCGCGGTGGTGGCGGCTGCGGGCGAACTTGAGCATCGCGTCCTGGTCCTCGAAGAAGGCGATGGTGCCGATCGTGTACGGGAACCGGTAGTACACGGTGTGCCAGCGGTAGCCGGACATCCGCTTCATCTGCCGCACCATCGGGAACCAGGTGCGGATCGTGTGCCACATGGCCAGCGGCCCGGTGTATTTCGTGGCTCCGATGAACATGGCGTCCGCCCGCCCTTGCGGCGGGGCCGCGCTGAAGTCGGTGGTCCTCATGCGGCGCTCCCCTTCACGAGGTAGACGTTCTTGAGCTTGGTGGCGGAGCCGGCGAACGGCCCGGTGCCGTGGTCGTGCACGACGATCCGTACGTCGGCGGCCGACGGGTCCTCGGCCAGCGACTCGGCGAAGTCCCGGCTCGAGCGGGTCAGGTGGGCCAGCACGCCGGCCCGGCACGCATCGATCAGCAGCTCACGCTGCGCGGCCGCCACCCGTACGGCGGAACGCAGTTGGAGGTGGATCGTGGGCCGGCTCTCCAACCGGTCGTCCTCCACCAGCTCAAGGCAGAAACCTTCGAGCACATGCGCGTACAGGCCGTCGTAGAGCCCGTACTCGATGTCCTGGGGGTAGATGTTGGCCCCCATGTACGAGATCGTGCTGTCCTTGCGGCCGAAGAGGAACAGCAGCGGCAGGCGCATCCCGTCGACCCGCATCGCCGCCTCGGCCTCGGCCCGCGCCGCCGGATCGCCGATGGCCGCGAGCACCTCGGGCAGCGTGGCCAGCCGGGCCTCGTCGCCGATGTTGTAACGCACCTTGGGGTTGGCCACGGCGGTCGAGTTGATCGTGCAGAGCAGCTCCGAGCCGGCCGTGGTCTCCAGGTACGTCTCCAGCGGGTTGTACTGGAACACCATGGGCAGCCGTTCCTCGCCCGGCCCGAGCAGCCGGGACCGCAGCGCGGCGTCGGTGCGCAGGCGGCGGCGGACCCACACGCTGAGTTCGGTCTCGCCGGCCATGCCGATGGTCAGGTCGCTAGCGCCGTAACCGGAGCGGACCTTGCGGAAGCGTTTCTCCAGGTAGTCGCGCAGTGCCTCGGTCATGCCCTCGCCGCCGACCAGGCCGGAGATGCGGTATTCGTCCCACGGGAACCGTTCGGCGTCCAGCTCGTCCAGCAGACGCTTGAGGAACGGCGGGTAGGCGGTCACCACGTACTCGAAACCGGGGCCGAAATGCCGCAGCGTGTCGATGATCTTGCGAATGTCGGGTCCGGTGTTCTTGACCATGGCGATCCGCGACATCGCGATACCGGTGTTCGTGCCGGTGGCCCACGCACCCATCGAGTACGCGTTGATCACGAACCGGCGCCCGGCCGGAAAGATCATCGTGGCGTACGCGGCCAGGTTGCGATGCACGGCCTGCAGCTCGGACCGGCTGCGGACCCAGTTGAACGGCTGCCCCGACGAGCCCGACGACTCGTCGACCACGCTGCCCTCGATCTCGAGCCGCCCGTGCCGGCAGCGCTGCGGCTCCGGATAGGCCCGCACGTAGGACGCCTTCGTGGTGGGCGGGTAGCTGTCCAGGTCGAACCAGCGGAACTCCCACCCGTGGCGGCGCAGGAAATCGCCGTACGCGGGCACGTCGAGCGCCGCGAACTGGCAGGTCATCCAGGCGTTGAGGCGGGCGAAACCGGCGAGGCGGGGCCGGTAGTGCCGGGCCATGAAGCGCCACACCGCGGGGTGCGTGCGATAGAGGGCGTAGATGCCGCTGAGCGCGTGGCTGCCGAGCCGGAGCGTCCATTGCCGCAGGGTCGAGATCACGGGTCAAACGCTATGAATTCCCTGGTGGGCGCCGCTTCCCCGCCGCTACTCAACCTGCCTGAGTACGCGACCTCAGCCGGCCTGAAGGTAAACAACGCATTACGCGAGTCCGACCGGCGCCAATCTTCCTGGTAGCGTCACGCCGCCGTTCCCCCTGTCGCGAGGTTCAGACGCATGCCGCTGCTGAGTATTGTCCTTCCCGTCTATCGGGTGCAGGCCTACCTTCGGGAATGCCTCGACTCCATCCTCGAGCAGTCGTTCACCGACTTCGAGGTGATCGCGGTCGACGACTGCTCGCCCGACCACAGCGGCGCGATCCTCGACGAGTACGCCGCCCGCGACAGCCGCGTCCGCGTGGTGCACCTGGAGCGGAACGTGGGCCTGGGCGAGGCGCGCAACGCCGGCCTCGGGCACACCGCCGGCGAGTACGTCTGGTTCATCGACAGCGACGACTGGATCGCCCCGGGCGCGCTGGCCGCGGTGGCCGACCGGCTGCGGACGGCCGAGCCCGACGTGCTGGTGGTCGACTACGCGAAGGTGTGGTGGGACACCACGACGAAGCACAGCCGGCTCTCCGCCCTGGTGGCATCGGCGAAGTTCCCGCGCACGTTCACGCTGGCCGAGCACCCGGCCGCGATCCGGATCTTCCACGTCGCCTGGAACAAGATCTACAACCGGGACTTCCTGCTCAAGAACGACATCACCTACCCGACCGGGCTCTACGAGGACGTTCCGGTCGGCTACCCCGTGCTGATGCTGGCCGACCGGATCAGCGTGCTCGAACGGGTCTGTGTCTACTACCGGCAGCGCCGCCGCGGGGCCATCACGTCGACCCCCGGCCGCCGGCACTTCGAGGTGCTCGACCAGTGGGACGCGCTCTTCCAGCGGCTCGACGCGATCGGCGAGCGGGCCGCGCCGTTCCGCCACCTGGTCTTCGAGCGCATGCTCTACCAGTGCCTGCTGGTGCTGGAGAACCCCGAACGGATCGCCCGGGCCGACCGTAAGGAGTTCTTCCGCGCGGTCGCCGCGGCCTACCGCCGGCACGTTCCCGCCGGCTACACGTTCCCCGGCGGCCGGGAGGGGGCCGGGCACCGGATCGTCGCCCGCAACTCGTACGCGCAGTGGCGCACCTTCCGCTCCGGGCTGGACGCGGCCGCGGCAGCCAAGCCCCGCCTGGTCGAGGTGCGCAACGCGGTGCGGCTGCGGACCCGGCTCAACATGCTCTACTACCGGTCCCGGCTGCGCCGGCCCATGGACGAGAACCTGGCCGTCTACTCCGCGTACTGGGGCAAGGGCTACGTGTGCAACCCGCGCGCGGTCTACGAGAAGATGACCGAGCTGGCCCCCGGCGTACGGGGCGTGTGGGAGATCAAGCCGGGTGCGGAGGCCGAGGTGCCGGCCGGCGTCGAGACGGTGACGATCGGCACGAAGGCGCACCTCCGGGCGCTGGCCCAGGCCAAGTACCTGATCACCAACGTCAACTACCGCGGCTGGGTGGTCAAGCGCGACGGCGCGATCCACCTGTCGACCAACCACGGCACCCCGGCCAAGGCGATGGGCGTGGACCAGCTCAAACACCCGTCCGGTCTGGGCGACCTGGACATGGCCGCCCTGCTCGAGCGGAGCGACCGCTGGACCTACAGCGTCAGCCCCAACGCCTACACGAGCGAGATCTGGGAGCGGGCCTACCCGTGCAACTACGAGACGCTCGAAACCGGCTACCCGCGTAACGACGTGCTGGCCACCGCCACCCCGGACGACGTGGCCGCGGCCCGCGAGCGGCTCGGCCTGCGGCCCGGTCAGGTCGCCGTGGCCTACTTGCCGACCTATCGCGACTACGAGTTCGGCAGCGACGCCCTGCTCAACGTGGAGAGTTTCGCCGACCGGCTGCCCGACGGGACGGTGCTGCTGGTGCGGGTGCACCACTTCGATCGCTCGCACGTGCCGGCCGGGCACCCCGGGATCGTCGACCTGAGCGACTACCCGCGGGTCGAGGACATCTACCTGGCGGCCGACATGCTGATCACCGACTACTCGTCGGTCATGTTCGACTACGCGGTGCTCGACCGGCCCATCGCGATCTACGCGGCCGACTGGGACAAGTACCGGGCCACCCGCGGCGCCTACCTCGACGTCTTCGCCGAGGGCCCGGGCGTCGCCACCGACGACGAGAACGAGCTGGCCGGCCTGTTCGTCTCCGGCGCGGTCTCCGGCCCGGCCGCGACCAGCGCCCGTGCGCTGTTCCGCAAGCGCTTCTGCTACCTCGACGACGGCCGCGCATCCGAGCGGGTGGTACGCCGGGTGTTCCTCGACGAACCCGTCCCGCCGGCGCCCGCGGGCCGCGCGGTGCCGGTCATGGCGCCCGAGCCGCTGCCGGAAGTGCACCCCGTCGCGGACGACTCCCCCGCCGTGGCCCTGCCGGCCCAGCGGGACAGGTCGGCGTCGGCGGCGCGCCTGGGGTCGTGAGGCCACGCCGCCCTCTCGTCCGTGCCGCAGGGTGCCGGCATGTCGCGTTGGATCAGGCCCGAGCGCCCCGAGCCGCCGGCCGGGCCGCCGACGATCTGGCCAGCTATCAGACCAGCGTCGCCCGATCGCGGGCGGCCGTGGCCGGGCGCAGCCCCGACGAGGCCAGCCCCGGCGAGGACTACACGCTGCGCTGGATCTACCTGCACATGATCGAGGAGTACGCCCGGCACAACGGGCACGCGGATTTTCTCCGCGAACGCATCGACGGCGAGACGGGCGAGGAGCCACCACGCCGTTACACTTCCGTGACCTGATCACGAGAACTGAGGCGTCAGGAGCCGCATCGCACCAGACAACACAGTCGTGCGAACCATGAACGGGGTTTCAGGTCATGCGTAAGTCTCTCCTGGCCGTTGTCACTGCCACCGCCTGCGCCACCACCCTGCTGAGCGGATGCTCCGGCGGCGTCGAACGAGTCGGCGGCGCGGCGGCGCCGGTGCCCGCGCCCGCCACCTCCACCACGTCGGCCGGCGCCGGCGCCGCCCCTACCACGCCGCCGGCCACCACCGCGACCAGCCCGGCCGGCGCCACCTCCGCGCCGCCCACCAGCCGGCCCCCGGCCCGCCCGGCCAAGGCGTGCCCGGTGACCAACGCCGGCCTGCAGAAGGCGCTGCGCACCAACCCGGACGACGGGGTGTTTCCCGGCTCCACGTTCACCAAGATCGTCTGCTTCCAGGACTACGCGGCCACGACGGTGCCCGAGCGCTCCAACTCCGACGAGTCCTACGTGGTCTGGAAGCACACCGCCGGCACCTGGCGGGTGCTCAGCAGCGGCACCGCCGACATCTGCCCCGGCGTCCCGGCCGACGTCGTCCGCCACTTCCGCGCCGCCCGCTACGGCGCCTGCGGCCGGGCCTAGTCGGTCAGGGCCTCGATCGGGGCGGCCCGGGCCGCCCGACGGCCGGGGAGCACCGAGGCGAGCACCCCGGCCGCCAAGGCCACCGCCGCCACCGTCAGCAGCCGCGGCGGGGACACCGAGAACACCACCGTGCGAAAGTTGACCTCGTCGCTGAGGGCCCGCGTGCCGAGGTAACCGAAGAGGACGCCGGCGGCCGTACCGAGAACCGTGCCGGCCAGGCTGAGCAGGGTCGCCTCGATCGCGAGCATCCATCGCAGCTGGCGGCCCTGCAGCCCGAGCGCACGCAGCAGCGCCGACTCGCGGGCGCGTTCCAGCACCGACAGGCCCAGGGTGTTGCCCACCCCGATCAGCGCGATCAAAACGGCCACGCCCAGCAGCATGAGGGTGACGGTCAGCAGCTTCTCGAGGAACTCCCGGTAGCCGGCCTTCGCCGACAGGCCACCGCCCACCTCGGCGCCGGTGATCGGGGCCACCACCGCCCGCAGCTGGGAGCGGAGGGCGGTGATGTCGGCGTCCGGGCGCGTGCGGGCCCACAGGGTGCCGGCGGGCGCCCGCGCGTCGAGAGCGCGCATGACGTCCGGGCCCACCACCATCGCGTCGGCGGGGGCCAGGTCATGCGCCCTGACCGGTACGGTCACCGAGCCGGACGGACCGGTCAAGGTGACCCGTGTCCCGTCCCGGACGCCCGTGTCGGCCAGCAGGTACGGGTCGGCCAGGACGGTGTTTCGCAACGGCGGCACGGGCACCGGGACCAGGGCCAGCGCGTCCGGGCCGGGGCTGAGCACGACGACGTCGGTGGTGCGCCCGCGCAGGCCGGCCCGGACCCGCGCGGACGGCAGCGCCGCCACCTCGGCGACCCCGGCCACCCCGGCGACGTCGCGGATCGTGCGCTCGGGCAGGGCGCCGCCGAAGACGGAGACCGTCACGTCGATGGGGAACTGCTCGCTCAGGTTGCGTTCCGCGGTGGCCGTCATGCTCGCCGCGCCGACCTGCAGGGTGACCACCAGACCGACGGCCAGCATGAGGGCCGCGGCGGTGGCGGCCGTCCGGCCCGGGTTGCGGACGACGTTCAGGTGGGCCAGCCGGACGGTGGGGCGCCCACGCCGCAGGGCCCGGCCCACGCCGCGCAGCAGCGCCGGCACGATGATCCCGGACGCTGACAGCAGCGCCACCGCCGCCACGAAGGCCCCGCCCACGGTGAACAGCAGAGCGTACGGCCGCTCGCCGGAGCCCCACGCGATGCCGGCCAGCCCGATGCAGCCGAGCAGAGCGGCGGCGGCCGCCCGCAAGCGCGCGAAGCGGCGCTCGGCCGGGCGGTCGGCGACCGGTCGCAGGGCGTCCAGCGGCGCCACCCGCATCGCCTGCCGGGCCGGCACCAGCACCGCGGCCAGGGTCACCGCCACCCCCACCGCGGCCAGTGCGCTCACCTGCCCGACCGGCACGGTCAGCGGGCCGTCCAGCGCGGCCGCGACGACGGCGGCCAGCCCGATTCCGGCCCCCGTGCCCAGCACCGCGCCGGCGACACCGATCGCCGCCGCCTCGGCCAGCAGCGCCCGCAGGATCTGCCACCGCCCGGCCCCCAGCGCGCGCAGCAACCCGATCTGCCTTCGCCGCTGGGCCACCAGCACGACGAACGTGTTGACGATCATGATCGCGCCGACCAGCAGGGCGATCGCGCCGAAGACCAGCAGCATCAGGTGCAGGACGAAGACTCCGCCGGTGGCCTCGCTCATCTTGCGCCGGCCGAACGAGGTCGAGGTCTCCACCCGGTTGTCACCGGCCACCGCGGTCACCTCGGCCGCGAGCCGGGCGGCGGCCACCGAGCCGTCCCCGACGACCAGGATCTCCGTCTGCAGCGAGGTGCGGATGGAGGGGGCACCGGTGTAGTACGAAGGCGCGACGAACGAGCGCTGCGCCAGCCCGGAGAGCAACGAGCCGCTCTCGCGCACCAGACCGGTCACCGTCAGCGTGACCGAGGAGGTGGTGTCGTGCACGGTGACACGGTCACCGAGGCGCAGGTTCAGCTGGCGGGCGGTGGTCGCGCCGAGCGCGATGTCGTCGGGCCCGGCCGGCCAGCGCCCAGCGGTCAGGTCCGTCCAGCGCAGCTTCGCGTTGGCCGGCACGGACTGCTGCTGCACCCACTCCGACGAGCCGCTGACCGAGCCGCGCGACAGGTAGCTGAGGTCAGCTGAGGCGACCCCGGGCACCGCCGCGACCCGATGGGCCAGGGCCGCCTGCGCGCGTGGATCCATGGCCCGCAGCGTCACCACCACGTCGGTCCCGGCGGTGCGTTCGATGACGCCGCGCTCGAGAGCGGTGGTGGTGCCGGCCAGCACCGTCACGGAGGCGACCAGGTAGCCCACGGCCAACACGATCGACACGACCACCGCAACGACCCGCCGCGGATGCTGCCGCAGCTCGGCCAGGGCTATCCGCAGCACAGTCATGACGCCGAGCTCCGCATCTGGTCGAGCACGGCGGCCGCGGTGGGTCGCTCGAGCTCCCGTACGAGCAGGCCGTCGCTGAGCAGCAGCGCCCGGTCGGCGTGGGCGGCGGCGATCGGGTCGTGGGTGACCATGACGACGGTCTGACCGAGCTCGTGGCACGAGCGCCGCAAAAGCTCCAACAGGCCGGCGGCGGTGCTCGAGTCGAGCGCACCGGTCGGCTCGTCGGCGAAGACGACGTCGGGCTCGGTGACCAGGGCCCGGGCGATCGCGACGCGCTGCTGCTGCCCACCCGACAACTCGCCGGGCCGGTGGTCGAGACGATCGCCGAGGCCCAGCGCCGCGACCGTGGCGCCGAGCCGTGCCGGGTCGGCGCGCCGGCCGGCCAGGTCGAGCGGCAACAGGATGTTCTGCCGCGCGGTCAGCGTCGGGACGAGATTGAACGACTGGAAGACGAACCCGATGTGGTCGCGGCGGATCCGGGTGAGCTGCCGGTCGTCCAGCGTCGTCAGGTCGCGGCCGCTCACGTACACGTGCCCGCCGGTGGGCCGGTCCAGCCCGGCCAGGCAGTGCATGAGCGTCGACTTGCCGGACCCGGACGGTCCCATGACGGCGGTGAACGTGCCCCGGGCGAATTCCACGGTGACCCCGCGCAGGGCGGCCACGGCGGTCGGCCCCGTTCCGTAGGTCTTGCTGAGCCCGCGCGCCGAGGCCGGCCGCGACGGGTCCGCAATGGCTGACGTATCGATCATAGGACGACCGTAGAAAGCCGGTGACCTGCGCGGATCCGACTACGGTGGCGAGCTCGGGCCGCGCGCCTGCGACCCTGGTCGCAGACCGGCGTCGAAGGCGAACAGCACCAGGGCGACGCGGTCGCGGCAGTGCAGCTTGGCGAACAGGTTGCCGATGTGCGTCTTGACCGTCGCCTCCGCCATGTGCAGACGCGTCGCGATCTCGGCGTTCGTCGCCCCGGCGGCGATCTCGGTGAGCACCTCGGTCTCGCGGGGGGTCAGGGTGCCGAGCCGCGCGTCCGGCCCGGCCCGGCCGCCCGGCAGCCGGTCGATCAGATACGGCAGCAGCCGCCGGGTGGTGCTCGGGGCGACGACCGCTCCTCCGGCGGCCACCTCACGCACCGCGTTCTGCAGCTCCGCCTGGCGGGCGTCCTTGAGCAGGAAACCCGCCGCCCCCGCGCGCAACGCGGTGAACGCGTACTCGTCGAGGTCGAAGGTGGTGAGGATGAGCACCCGCGCCGGATGGCCGAGCTCGCTGAGCGCCCGGGTCGCCTCGACGCCGTCCATGACCGGCATCCGGACGTCCATCAGCACCACGTCCGCGCCCAGGCCGCGCAGGGCGTCGACGGCGGCCCGGCCGTCCCCGGCCTCCCCCACCACGACCAGGTCGTCGCAGGACTCGAGCATCATCCTGAGCCCGTCGCGGACCAGTCGCTGGTCGTCGGCGATGAACACGCGCAGGCTCATCCGGGCGCCGCCCCCGGGCCGGGCAGCGGCAGCACGGCCCGCACCTCGAAGCCGCCCCCGGGCCGGGGCGCGGCGGTCAGCAGGCCCTCGTGCAGCTGGACCCGCTCGCGCATGGCGATCAGGCCGGTGCCGCGTCCCGCCGGGTCCGGGAAGCCGCCGCGGCCGTCGTCGGTGACGCTCACCAGCACCTCGCGGGCATCGATGTGCACCCGTACCTCCACTCGTGCGGCGGGGCCCGCGTGGCGGAGCACGTTGGTCAGGCTCTCCTGGACGAGCCGGTAGATCGTCAGCGCGGCCAGCGGACCTACCCGTTCCCGGTCGCCGGCCAGCCGCAGCCGGGCTCGCCCGTCGAGGCGCGACACCAGCTCCCCGAGGTCGCCGAGGCCGGGCGCGGGTCGATGGGGGGCCGGGACGGTCCGGCCGTCGGCGCGCAGCACGGCGACCAGCTCGCGCAATTCGTCGAGGGCCCCGCGGGACGCGTCCGCGATGACGGCGAGGATGTCGGGCGCGCGCTCCGGCTTCTTCGCGGTGACCGCCCGGCCGCCCTCGGCCTGCACCGCGATGACCGCCAGGGAGTGCGCCACGATGTCGTGCACCTCGCGGGCCAGCGCGGTGCGTTCCTCAGCGGCCGCCGCCAGCAGGACGCTTTCCCGCTCGGCGAGCGCGCGCTCAGCCGTCTCGCGGGCCCGGCGCCCGGCGACGTAGAAGGCCACGACCACCCCCGCGTACGCCGCGATCGTCGTAGCCCAGGCCCCGGCGGTCGGGTTCACCAGGCCGGGCGCGAACCACCGGACGGGGCCGATCACCGAGCCGGCCAGGCCGACGGCCAGAGCCGTACGGGCGTCGGCCGGACCGGACCACCGCGCCAGGCTGTACAGCACGACCGGAACGGCGATGATCGACGCGTTGGGGCCGTCCAGCATGGTCACGTGCAACGCGGCCGCACCCGTCAACGCCACCAGCGCGAGCCGGGGGCGCACGCGGCGCACCGCCAGCGGCGCGCACATCGCCGCGGTGACCAGCAGCGCCACCACCGACGGCCAGGCGGAGGCAGCACACAGCACGGCGACGCCGAACGCGGACGCGCCGTCGCGGAGCAGGATCGACTGAACTGAACCGGGCATGGCGACCTCACGATAGCCAGCGGCGGCTCTCCCGGCATCCGACTGCGGTCGCAGATCCGGCCGGCGGGGCGGGCTACGTCTCGGCCCGTACGGCGACGGTGCCGGTCACCCCGATGAGGAAGGGCACGGTGATGTGCTCGACCACGCAACGCCTCGTCCGACCCCGGCGACGCCGCCCGGCTCCGTCGGCTCACCAGGGAACTCCTGGCGGCCAGAGTTGGCCGGGCGGCGTCGGCCGGTCAGGCGCGAGCCTTCTCCCACATGACCGTGTACGCCTCGGCCCCGCTGAGCAGCTGGCGGCGCAGCTGGGCGGCGTCCGGGCCGGCCTGGTTGATCAGGTCGGTGATCCAGTCGGCGTACAGGCCGTACTGGGCCACGCCGTCGGTGTTGAGGTCGAAGGTGCGCGAGCCGTAGACCTGCTTGGTCACCCGGGTGCCGTTGGTGGCGGTGAACGGGTAGACCAGCGGGCGGGATGCGGCGTCCTGACGCGGGGCGGCCTGCGTGCCCAGCCCGTTGACGTCGGTGCCGACCCCGTAGCCGGTGATCTTCGAGCCGTTGGCCAGGCCGGTGTTGGTGCGCCACTCCTCGAGGAAGGTGTGGGTGTCCTGGCCGTCGGGGGTGGCTGCGAACGCGTACCCGGCGACGAACCCGCCGACCCCGAGCATCCGGTTGATCATCGAGGGGTCGGACCAGCTGTGCACCGACGCGACGCCCGGGTAGTTGGCCTGCTGGGCCAGGTCGAGCACGGCCGAGGCGGCCTTCACGCTCATGTGGTCGATGTGGATGATCATGCCGCGGTCCATCATCCGCTCGATCAGGTAGCGGCCGAGGTCGGTCAGCCCGCGGACGTTGCAGATCTTGCCGCTCGGGTAGACCGGCAGGATCGCCCCGGCCGGCAGGTTCACCCCGAGCTGCAGCAGCCGGGCGAAGTCGTCGCTGACGATCGGCTGCTCGTTGTCGGAGGGGCCGGTGCAGGAGGTCGCCTGCCACCAGTGCCCGGTGGAGATCAGGTTGCCGACGTTGACCGCGGCGCCGGTGACACCCTCGTCGAAGCGGGTGCCGCCGAACGCGTTGTCGAACTTGTGCACGGGATAGAGACCGCTGACGCCGATGGCGGCCAGTTCGTCGAGGCCCGCGTCGATCTGAGCCTTGGTGCACTGCGGGACGTCGTTGACCTCGCGGCAGCCGAAGATCTCGGAGTTCTCCACGCCGATGGTGACCGCCAGCTTGCCCTGGGCGGCGATCTGACGCACCTGGGCCGGGGTGGTGGCCAGCCGGAACCAGCCCTTGCCGGGGCCGCCGCTGCGGGCGTCCACATAGTCCTGCATCTTGCGCAGATAGGTGGCCTGGGCCCGGATCTGGTCCATCTCGTCGCACGAGGTGTGCTCGAGGGTGAGCCCGCAGATCACCCGGTTGGCCACCAGCAGCACGTTGAGCACCCGCTGCCCGGACTGCCAGGAGCGTTCCAGGCTGCGGAAGTACGAGGCCTCGTGCAGCATCGTGTCGTACTGCGGCCAATCGCCGAACGTGGGCCAGCCGTCCTCGGCCGAGTTGATCGGGTCGGTGCCCGCGATGATCGCCTCGAGCAGCGCGCCCCAGCCGAGCGTCGCGTGCGACGGGCAGCCCTTGAGCGCGACGGGGGCGCCGCCCGGAGCGTACGCGTCGCCGCAGTGCAGCGAGCCGCCGAACGCCTCGCCCGCGGTGATGTGCGCGTGGGCGTCGATCCAGCCGACCAGCTTGCCGCCGGCGTCGACACCGGGGGCCGGGGTGCCGCTGACGCCGGTGGCGATGTCGGGCACGGCGGCGCAGCCGGTGGCCGGGGCCAGCGCGACTGTCGAGTTGCTGTTGCCCGCGCCGAGCCCGCCGAGGTGGACGCCCAGCTGCTGACCGGTCGCGGTGGAGACGAAACGGTACTTGCCGTCGGCGGCACTCACCGTCCAGTCGGCCCTGTCCCCGTACGCGTCACCGGCCCACACCCAGCCCACGACGGTCTGATAGGGCGGTTTGCCGGTGGAGTCGCGCAGCAGGTAGCGCCCGAGCTGGGTGGCCTCGAACCGGAACGGCTCGGCGGCCGACGCGGTGCCGGTGAAGCCGTAGCCGACGGAGTCACGCCGGACGTAGCCCTTCGACGTCGTGCCGTCGAAGACCTGAAGCGTCGCGCACAGACCTTCCAGATCCTGCGCGGGGCTCCAGGCCGGGGCCGCGGAGGCGGGCGCGGGCGCCGCCCCGACCAGCCCCGCCACCAGTAAGGCCGCCGCCAGTTTGCGCCATCTCGCCACCGGGGAACTCCCTCCGATCGATCACCGTCGGGCGAGTGTAAGAAGAGTCACACGCTATTCATAGATGTAAATGTGAAATTTTCTCTCAGCCGCACTGTCGCCTGGGCCGGCTGGCGCGTTCGGGCACGGCGCCACGGCCGATCGCCCGCTCGACGGGGCAACTGGCGGATCAGGGGGTCAGGCGACGGCGATCGCGTCGAAGGCGGACCAGCCGCCCTCCTTGAGCAGCGAGCCGTCCTCACTGCGCAGGACCGTGTGGGCGCCCTGCACCTCGAACAGGCCGGAGTCACCGGCCGGGGTCAGCTTCCAGGCCTGGGTGGCGTCACCCGGCCGGCACGGCTGCATGCGCAGCACGGTCTCGCGCACGTCGGTGAGGCAGGCCGGCGCCCCGGCCGCGGGCACCTTGGGCGTGGCCACGATCTGGACCTGGTTCTCGTTGGCGTCGGAGCGTTTGCGGACCCGGGCCGGCTTCATGGTCATCCGGGTCGACTCGGTGACCCCGGTGCCGGTCAGGTCGACCGACCCGTCCGGGTGCGAGCGCAGGTGGTGGGAGCCGCCCGCGTCGGCGGTCAGGGTGATGACGACCGGGACGCCGAGGGCGACGCCCAGGTTCTTCAGCCCCGACACGTCCGCGTCGACGAGCTTCGGGCCGGTGGGCGCAGCCGTCGTCGGCTTCGGCTCGGACGCTGTGGACGGTTTCGGCGACGCGGAGGCCGGCGGCTCCCCGCGGTCGACGAAGGTGAACCGGTCGGCGTACCGGGCGTCACCGGTCTCCTCGACCGTCGAGCGCTTGGCCCGGTCGTCCCAGAGCACGAACCCGTACGCGTTGCCGAAGCTGTAGGCGGGCCTCCCGGCGGCGTCCCGGCCCGCCTCGACGAGAGAGAACAGCGTGGCCTTGGTCGGGGTGCAGGTCGTGCCGACCAGCGGCGAGATGGTCACGCTGGGATCGATCTTGACGCCGAGGCAGACCGGCGGGCCGGCGTACCCCTCGTTGGTCAGCGACTGGATCATGTAGTCGACGCCCACCGGCTCCAGCACGAACTGCGACCGGGAGCCCGTGCCGTCCGAGAGCTCCACCTCGGCCGGGGCGTCCTCCAGCATGAAGAACCGGCCGGTCTCCCCGAGCTGCAGCGAGAAGCGGCGGTCGCCGGCCAGGATCGCGGTCAGCGGGTCGACCGGGGCCGGGGCCGGGCCCGACGACACGGCCGGGCCGGTCGAGCCGGTTGCCTGGTTGGCGCTGAGCAGGTGCCCACCGATCAGGCCGGCTGTCAGCAGCGTGGCCAGGACCACCCCGGCCACCGCCCAGCGGCGCACCCGGCTGCCGGGCCTGCGGTGCGGCGCCGGGTCCTCGACGACGTCGTCCGGCGCAGGCATGGGCGGAGTCGCCGCCGGCGCCGGCCGGAACCCCGCCCGGGCCGGCCCGTCCAGCAGCAGGTCGAGCAGCTCACGCGCGGTCGGCCGGTCCTGCGGATACTTGGCCAGCGCGGCCTCGACCACACTGCGCAGCGGCTCCGGCACGCCCGAGGTGTCCGGCGGCTGGGTCAGGATGCGCATCGCGGTCACGGTGGGCGACTCGCCCGCGAACGGGGTGTGACTGGTGGCCGCGTAGGTGACGACCGCGCCCCACGCGAAGACGTCGACGGCCGTGGTCACCTCGGCGCCGAAGGCGGGGTCGAGGCGCTCCGGCGCCATGTAGGCCACCGTGCCGACCATCTGGTCGGTGCTGGTGTGCCGGCTGGTCGCCTCGAAGGCCCGGGCGATGCCGAAGTCGATCACCTTGATGCCGCCCAGCGCGAACAGCACGTTGCCCGGCTTGAGGTCGCGGTGGATGACCCCGGCGCCGTGGATCGCGGTCAGCGCGGTGGCGACGCCCACGGCCACACCCTGCAGGGCGGCCCCGGAGAGCGGACCCCGTTCCCCCACGTACGCGGTCAGGGACGGACCGTCGACGTATTCGACCACCAGGTACGGCGGGTCGTGATCGGGCGCGGCGTCGAGCACCGCGGCGGTCGAGAACGGCGGCACCTGCCGGGCCCGGCTGACCTCGCTGCGGAACCGGCCGCGGAACTCGGGGTCGTCGGCGAACTCGGGCCGGATCACCTTGATCGCAACCAGGCGCTCGTCGGGCGCACGCGCCACGAAGACGCTGCCCATGCCCCCCTGGCCGAGCCGGCCGAGCAGCTCATAGGCGCCGAGCCGGGTGGGGTCGCCGGGACGCAACGGCATGCTCATGATGTGGTCAGAGCCTGTTCTGTCAGCGGACCCGGCGAAGACTACCGAGGCCCCGCCACAGCAGCAAACGGACCACCCCGTCCCGGCCGCACGGATCGGCGGGGTGCACGAGGGAAGATCGACAGTAATAATTACCTCAAAGTTGACCAGTGGTAAAAAAGTTTGTTCACATCCATTGACTGGCGTCGACGGCCGCCGTGATGCTGTGGGCCATCCCCATCCCCTGTCCCCCGAGGATGTCCCTGATGGCCCATGCCCTGATACGCCGCACGCTCCACGCCGCAGCCGCCGCCGTCGTCGCCGCTACCGGGCTCGTCGCGGCCGGCGCCACCACGGCCACGCCCGCCCGGGCCGCTGTCACCTGCGGCGTGCTGTTCGACGATTTCTCGTACGCCTCCGCGTCCGACCCGGCGCTGGCCCAGCGCGGCTGGCACATCCGCACCAGTGCGGGCGGCCCGGGCGTGCCCGGCGCCACCTGGTCGGCCGGCAACGTCTCGTTCCCCACGGTCGACGGGCAGACGGTCGCCCGCCTGCAGGCCACCACCAACGGCACCGGCGCGGGCACCACGCACGCCGAGATGTCGCTGCCGGACCGGCGGTTCTTCGAGGGCACCTACTTCGCCCGGATCAAGTTCGCCGACACCCCCGTCTCCGGCAACGACGGCGACCTGGTCAACCAGACCTTCTACACGATCTCGCCGCTGCGCTACGCGATGGACCCGATCTACAGCGAGCTCGACTTCAGCGAATACCTGCCCAACGGCGGCTGGGGCGCGACCGGGCCCACCAACTTCCAGACCACCTGGTACACCTACCAGCCCGATCCGTGGGTGCAGGACCGGCAGTACAGCAGCCAGAGCCGCAGCATCGCGGGCTGGCGGGACGTCATGGCCACGGTGTCCGGCGGCGAGGTCCGCTACTACATCGACGGCCAGCTCGTCGGCACCCACGGCGGCAAGTTCTACCCCCGGCAGAACATGTCGATCGACTTCAACCAGTGGTTCATCGACCTGACCGGGCACAGCGGCGGCACCAGCGTCTGGCACGAGAACGTCGACTACGTGTTCCACGCCAAGAAGCAGGTGCTCACCCCGGCCCAGGCCACCGCCCGGGTCAACGCGTTCCGCGCGGCCGGCACCCGGCACACCGACAACGTGACCGCGGACAACAGCTGCACGCCGGCTGAAACCCCGCCCCCGGCCGGCGGCACGACCCGGATCGCCAGCAACTGGAACAACAAGTGCATCGACGTGCCGAACTGGAACTTCGCCGACCGGCAGCGCGTGCACGTGTGGGACTGCACCGACGGCACCAACCAGAAGTGGCAGTTCGTCGACGGCACCGTGCGCACCGAGAACAACAAGTGCCTGGACGTCGCGGACGCCGCCACCCACGACGGCGCGGCCGTGCAGATCTACACCTGCAACGGCACCGCGGCCCAGCAGTTCGTGCTGAGCGCGGCCGGCGACCTGGTCAACCCGCAGGCCGGCAAGTGCGTGGACATCGCCGAGTGGAACCCGGACAACGGCGCCGTCCTCCACTTGTGGACCTGTGTCGGTGGCGCCAACCAGAAGTGGCGCCGCGCCTGACGCTGTCCCGGGACCTGCCCGGGATCCCGCTGCCCTCGATCTGACAAGGCCGGGGGCAGCCCCGCGGTCACGGCTGTGTTTGCCTGGAGCCACCTGGCTCGTCCGTTCTCCGTCGTGGCGACCCGGCTGACCGGCATCTCCTTCTTCACCCCGCCGCTGCCGGCCACCGCGCCGCGCACCAGCAAGGTGCTGTTCGTGGGCCAGCAGGGTCTGAGTCCCTGGACGGGCTACTCGTTCGCGATCGGCGCCAACGGCACGTTGACCGAGGTGAGCCGGACCGACCACGCCTCGGTGGGCTCCGACCTCTGGGACGCGGCCCTCGACCCGACCGACGAGACCGTGTACACCGCGAGCGGCACACCGTACGCCGCGCAGTCGTTCGTGACGGCCGACCTGACCAAGGCCGGCCGCACGTACGACACCGGCACGGGCCCGAACGCGATCGAGCTGAACCCCGGCGGCACGCGCCTCGCCGTGGGCAGCGACGCCCCGTACGAGCCCGACGTCTTCGTCTTCGCGGCGACCGGCACCGCGATGACCCGGTTCGAGCTCGGCACCGGCCTGCAGCCGGGGGCCCTGGCCTGGGCCCCGGACGGCCCGTGCCGGCCCGGCGCGGGCGGCGGTCCTCCCCACGGCGTCCGGCCAGGCCCTATGATCCCGCTCAGCGGCTCGATCAGGTGGGGGCACACGTGACGATCTCCGACGACATGACGGTCACATCCGGACCCGCGTACGAATCCTGTTGCTCACTCTGGAACGGCGCCGTCGAGCACCGTCCGTCCGCAGTGGTGCGGTGCACCTCGACGGCCGACGTGCAGGCCGGTGTCCGCGCCGCGGCGGAGGCCGGCCTGGCCCTCTCGGTGCGCGGCGGCGGCCACGGCTGGACCGGCTCGGCGCTGGCCGCCGGCGGGCTCACCCTCGATCTGTCCGGCCTGCGCGGGGTGACCGTCGACGCGCCGGCCGGCCTCGCCGAGCTGCGGGGCGGCGCGACGGCCGCGGATCTGGTGGCCGCGATCGCGCCGTACGGCTACGTCGCCGCGACCGGCACGGCGGGCGCCGTCGGCATGGTGGGCCTGAGCCTGGCCGGCGGTTACGGCCCGCTCTCGGGCCGGTTCGGGCTGGCCGCCGACAACGTGCTGGGGGCCGAGGTCGTGCTGGCCGACGGCACGGTGATCGACACCGGTGACGACCCGGAGCTGCTGTGGGCGCTGCGTGGCGGTGGCCCCAACTTCGGTGTGGTCACCACGCTGCGTGTCCGGCTGCACCGGGTGCCCGCACTGATCGGCGGCATGATTCTGTTCCCCTGGGCGCAGGCGTCCTCGGTGCTCACCGCGCTCGGCGAGCAGATGCTGGCCGCCCCCGACGAGCTGACGATCCAGTGCGGCGTCTTCACCGGGCCGGACGGCCGGCCCGCGGCGTTCGCCGCCCCGGTCTGGTGCGGCGACCCGCAAGCGGGCGAGAGGGTGCTGGCCGCGGTGGCCGCGGCCGGTGACCCGCTGATGGTTCAGGTCGGGCCGGCGTCGCAGGCCCAGATGCAGGCGGGCATCGACGCCCTGTTCCCGTTCGGCCGCCATGTCGAGATCCGGCCACGCAACCTGCCGGGTCTGACGCCCGCCGCAGTCGCCGCGATCGTCGCGGCCGGCGAGTCCGCGACCTCGCCGCTGTGCTCCGTCTCGGTGCATTCGCTGCACGGCGCCCCCACTCGTACGGCGGTTGCGGACACCGCTTTCGCCGTGCGCCGGCCCCACGTGATGATCGAGAACATCGCGATGTGGGAGGCGGGCGACCCCGACGCCGGCAGCCATCGCCGATGGGCCCGCCACGTGTCCGAGACGCTGCGGCCCGACGCGTTGCCGGGCGGCTACGTCAACCTGCTGGCCGACGACGAGACCGACCAGATCGCCCACGCGTACGGCCCGAACCGCGAGCGGCTGCTGGCGGTCAAGCGGCGGTACGACCCGGCGGGCACGTTCCGCGCGACCCCGCTGCCCGTCTGAGCCTCAGGAGGCCTTCACGGCGTCCAGAACGGGTCGCGGCCGATGAAGCCGAGCAGCCGGGTCTGCGCGCCGGCGCCGGCCGGCACGGGGACGCGGGGACCGTACTGGCCGGAGTTGCGGATCAGCTCCTCCATCGGCTCCATCCCGGTCACCAGCAGCTCCGCGTAGTCCGCGTCGAGCCGGTCGTCCTGGCCGGTGGCGCGGGCCAGATCCCACGTGTGCATGAAGACATCACTGGTGTAGAAGCGGTCGATCGCCTGGTCCAGCGGCAGCTCACCGGTGTGCGGGTTGGTGAACCGGCGCGACGGGGCGGCCGGATCGTCCAGCACCGCCTGCACCCCGCCGGCGTGGGTCTGCCAGGCCGCGACCGGGTCCTCGTCGGCGCCGGGCCCGCGCGGCAGCTGGATGCCGGTGCCCCCGGCCAGGAAACCGGGGAACCACTCCACGAGGTGGCGCACCACGTCGCGGGCGGTCCAGCCGGGCACCGGCGCGGGGGCGTCCCACGCCTTGGTGGCGCGGACCCGCTCGGTGAACGTGCCCGCGATCGTGCGGTGCCGCTCGGCGGCGGTCAGGTCAGCCAGCGTCATTGCTCAGCATCCTCTCCAGTTTGCGATATCCGTCCTGCAGGCCGACCTCCATGCCGCTCTTCAGCCAGCTGTCGCGGGACTCGAAGCTGTCGACCAGCGACTGCGTGCGCAGCCGGGTGCGGCCCTCGCCCAGTTCGTCGAACCACAGCGTGTTCAGGGCCACCCCGTCGGGATCGCCCTCGTACGTGAAGGTCTGCACCAGCCGGTCGGGACGGATCTCGTGGAAGCAGCCGCGGAAGGCCCACTCCTCGCCGTCGCGCACCGACACGTACCGGAAACTTCCCCCCGTACGGGCATCCCAGTGCTCGACGCGGGTCTGCAGGGTGTCGGGGCCGATCCAGCGGGCGAACAGCTCGGGCTCCGTGTGCGCCCGCAGCAGCCGCGCCGGGGAGGCCCGGAACTCGCGGGTGATCCGGATGATCGGCAGATGCGGGTCCGCCTCGATGTGCGTCATGGGCCGGGCTCCTCGTCCTCCATCTCGGCCAGCACCCGGTCGAGGCGCTGGTAGCGTTCTTCGGCCCGGCGCCGGGCCTGCTCGAGCCAGCCGTCCATCAGGTCCAGCGACCCCAGCTCGAGGCGCACCGAGCGCGGCTGCGGTCCCGCGGGCCGGCTCACCACGCCCGCCTCCTCCAGCACCCGCAGATGCTTGTAGACCGCTTGCAGACTCATCGCGTACGGCTCGGCGAGCTGGTTGACCGTGGCGTCGCCGGCCGACAGCCGGGCCACGATGTCGCGCCGGGTCGGATCGGCCAGGGCGGCGAACGTCCGGGACAGCGTGTCGACGAGCATCGCGGTCCTTTCAACTCAGTGGTTGAAAGACAAGCTAGCCGGGCCGAGGTGACGGCGCAACCGGTTACCCGCTTTAATCTGCGCATGCCCCACGCGCCGTCCCTGACTGATCTGATCGGCCGCTACCTGCCGGCGGCCACCGAGGCGTGCCCGACGTTCACCGAGAACTCGCTGTTCGAGCCGATCATCGACGGCGTCACGTACTTCACCGAACTGGCCGGGCAGATGGCCGCCCTGGGCCCCGGCGACGCCGTCTACATCGCCAGCTACCAGGCCGACCCGCAGCTCGACCTGACCGGGCGGGTGCCCGGCGAGGCGGGCTACCGGCCGTTCACCGACGTGCTCGCGGAGAAGGCGGCCAACGGCACCGACGTACGGATCGTGCTCAGCGCGGCCGAGTTCTCCGGGGGCATCCCGTGGCTGCCGTTCGGGCCGTTCCGGGCCAACACCCTGGCCGCGCGGGTGATCCGGGCCTGGAAGCCGTCGGGGAGCGACGACGCGGGGACCCCGCTGGAGGACCGGGTGCTGCTCGACTGGTCCGGCCCGATCCTCGGCTCCAACCACCAGAAGCTGGTCGTGTTCCGCCACGGGGGCGTCCTCACCGCGTACGTGGGGGGTCTGGACCTGTCACCGAGCCGGTTCGACCACTCGCCGCACCACCGCCTGCGGCTCGGCGCCCACCGGTGGGGCTGGCACGACGCGGCGGCCCGCCTGCACGGCCCGGCCGCCGTACGGGTCTGGGAGACCTTCCAGTTCCGCTGGCAGAACAGCGCCGCCCTGCCGCCGCGCCGGATCGCCAAGAACCTGCCGCCGGAATACTTCCACCTGCCCAGCGGTGAACTGACCGAACTCAACCCGGTCAACCCGCCGCTCGACCTGCCCCCGGTGCCGCCCCAGCCGGAGCATCCCGCCGAGGGCACGGCGGTGCAGGTGGTGCGCTCGTACCGGCCGTGGATGCTCTACCGCCACCGCGGACTGCGCCGTCTGCGCCGGGCCAACGTCGTGCGGGCCGGCATCCAGGAGATCTACCACTCGATGACCACCGCCATCGAGGCCGCCGACCGCTACATCTACCTGGAGGACCAGTACTTCCACGAGGCCCCCGGCGGCGACCCGCGCTTCCAGCTGTACGGCCGGTTGCGCGCCGCGGCCCGGCGCGGCGTCAAAATCATCCTGATCGGTTCCGGCCGCAAAGACCCGGCCGACGGCGGCGACAGCACCGTCCACCCGGTGATCACCCACGACCTGCGGTGGCGGGTGCTGGCCCGGCTGCCCGTGACCGCCCGCCGCAACGTGGTCATGTACCGCGTCGACAACCTGACCGTGCACACCAAGCTGATGCTGGTCGACGACGTGTTCGCCAGCATCGGCTCGGCCAACTTCTTCAGCCGCTCGATGGTCGGCACCGACAGCGAGATCACGTCCACGTTCGTCACCACCGGTCCGGCCGTGCGCGACCTGCGGGTCCGGCTCTGGGCCGAGCACCTGCGCACCCCGCTGCCCGACGAGCTCACCCCGGCCCTGGCCGACCTGGACACCGCCCTGGGCATCTGGCGCCGGGAGTGGCTGCCGGCCGGGCACCCGCCGGAGACGTGGCGCCGGCCGGGCCTGCCGACCGGCTTCGCGCCGGCGGAGTGGGCCCTGACCCCGGCCCGCTACTCCTCCGCCGTGCTCCGCCGCGAGAAGCGGGGACGCTAGTCAGCGGCGGACCGAGCAGGAGCAGGCCCTGCGGAACGCCCTGATCGGCCTGGACGGCCTATGACGCCGGTTGGCGGACGACGGCGGTCAGCTCGGCCAGGCGGCCGATGCGGTGGGTGGCCCGCGAGAAGTCGTGAGTCTTGGTGAATTCGTTGTGGACGACGGCGCAATCGATTCCCGCCGCCACGGCCGCGGCCAGTCCCCGGCCGGAGTCCTCGACCACCAGCGTCTCCGCCGCGGCCGCACCGAAGCGCCGCAGGCCGGTCAGATACGGCTCCGGGTGCGGCTTGGCCTGGCCGTAGTCCTCACGCACCAGCACGAACTCCATGAACTGCCGGATCCGGCGTTTCTCGTGGATGACGGCGAAGTCGGCCCGTTTCGAGGTCGTCACGATGGCCATCCGTACGTGCGCGGACAGCTCGGCCAGCGCGTCGGCGACACCGTCGATCTCGATGTCCTCCGTTCGCAGATACTCCTGGTAGTAGGCGTCCCGGACTGCGCGCTGCCGGCCGAGGGTCTGCTCGTCGACGCCGGCCGCCCGGGCCCGGGCCCAGGTGCCCCCGCTCTGGTTCATGTCCCGGGTGTACTGGTCTCTGTCCACCGTGAAGCCGATGTCGGCCAGGGCCCGCGCACCGGCCCGGAAGTACCAGTACTCGGTGTCCACCAGCACGCCGTCGTGGTCGAAGAGCACGTACTTCTTCACCGTTGCGATGCTATGGCGTCGCGGCCCCGATCAGGCGATGGGACCCTGGTAACGCATCCAGAAGTCGACCGCGGCGGCGTGCGGGCGGGGGACCATCGCGATCCGGTCGCCGAGTTCCAGCACCTGCTCGGGGGCCTGTTTCACGGTGGGCCAGCGGGTCAGGCCGGGCCCGTTGGGGTCGCCGCGCAGCACGAAGTTGACCCAGTACGCGCTGAGGTGGTCGCGCAGCCGGTGGTCCGTCCCCGTGTAGGTCGCGTCGCCGTCGTGGCCCAGGTTGTCGAAGGCGTACATCACCTCGGCCCCGTGGTAGGCGCCGTACTTCTCGAGTCCTTCCTCGGGCGGCACACGGGTGAAGTAGTAGAGGTAAGCCGTGGTCTGCAGCCGGGCCCACCGGTGCATGGCGCGCGTCATGACCCGGTCGGTGGTCGACCGCAGCAGCGAGTCGAGCACCTGCCCGGGAGTGTCGCCGGGATAGAGCCGGAGAAAAGCCTCAACGTCCTTCCCGTACGTCTCCACGGCCGTTCGCCGGTACGCGTCGACGCCGGTGCCGGGCGGGTCGAGCAGGCCGAGCGAGGACTCGTCGGCGTTGCTGCCGGCCAGCAGGGGCACGTCGAGCTGGTCACCGGCGGCGTAGATCTCAGCGGGCGGCCGGTTCAGCACGTACCCGTCGACGGACGGCCGCCAGTGCACGTCGAGCGGTTCGGCGGCTGCGCGGATCACACCGGCCGGCATGTCCCGCATCTCCCGCACCGTGGCGCCGTTCAGCCGCTCGCTCAACCGCCGGCCCGCCGCCTCGGCCGTGGCCCGGGTGTCGGCCTGGTGGCCGTCGCGCCGGTCGCCGGTGGTGCCCATGCAGGCGCCACTGGCCCCGATCAGCCCGTCCACCAGCCCCGCGGCGAGCGGGGTGGCGCCCAGGATGCAGACGCTCTCCCCACCGGCCGACTCCCCCGCGACCGTCACCCGCTCCGGGTCGCCGCCGAACGCCGCGATGTTGTCGCGCACCCACGTCAGCGCGGCGATCTGGTCCAGGATCCCGTAGTTGCCCGAGGCGTCGTGCCCGGACTCCGCGGCCAGCTCGGGGTGGGCCAGGAAACCGAGCACGCCCAGCCGGTAGTTGAAGGTGACGGTGAGGATGTCGCCCCGGGCAGCCAGGGCCGCACCGTCGTAGAGGGGCAGGGCGCCCGAGCCGGTCGCGAAGCCGCCCCCGGCGATGTAGACGAGCACGGGCCGTTTCTGCACGGCCGGTCGCGCGCTGCGCCAGATGTTGAGGGTCAGGCTGTCCTCGTCGGCCGGGTACGGGTTGAGCAGCGTGCCCTCCAGCGGCGCCTGCTTCACCTGCGCCAGCGCGCGGGTCAGGAACGTCGGCGTGGCCTGCTCGGGCACGGCGGAGAACCGGTCCGCGGCGAACACCCCGGCCCGCCGTACGGGTGGCTCCGGCGCCCGCCAGCGCAGGTCACCCACGGGCGGCCGCGCGTACGGGATGCCGGCGAAAACCTCGACCGTACGATCGTCGTCGTACACACCGGTGACCGGCCCCTCGCGGGTCGGCACGGCCGCGGTCGCCCGCCGATCCTCACCGCCGGCCACCCGCGTGCGCAGGGGCGGCCCGATCGCCACCGCCGTGGCGCCCACGAGGACCGCCGCGAGCAGCCAGGCCCCCGTACGGAGGAGCGCCCGGCCCCGCAGCCACCAGCGCGCGGTCAGCACCAGCGCGGCCAGCAGCGCGGCGACGGCGGCCCAGCCCCACCACGGACTGCGGTTGAGCCAGGCCAGCGCCGATGCGACCACCGTCAACGGCAACAGCGGCACCCAGCGCCCGGCGGTCTTCATCTGTCCCATTGCAAACCGTGTTCCCACCACCGGGTCAAACGGCCCGCCGTGGTCCAGCATCGGGTCACACGGTCACACGGTCGTCCGCCCCGGCCACCCGGGCGCAGGGCGGACAGGAAGGCCGGCACCAGCGGGCCCGGGGCCTCGTGCGTCGCGGCCGCGCGGAACTCACCACGACAGCACCCGTCAGCCGCGGAGGGCCGCGACGACCACCTTGGTCGCCTCCGCGATCAGGGCGTCGTCGGACGGGGCGCCGGGCCGGCCGCGATCCGACTGGACGGCGACGACGAGCGGGCCGCCGGTGGGCGGCCAGACGACGGCGATGTCGTTGCGGGTGCCGTAGCCACCGCTGCCCGTCTTGTCGCCGACCCGCCACCCCGGCGGCACCCCGGCCCGGATGAACGAGTCGCCGGTGGTGTTGCCGGCCAGCAGGCCGATCAGCTTCTGGCGCCGGGTCCCGGGCAGCAGGTCACCGAGGACGTACCGGTGCAGGTCGGTGCCGAGCGCCCGCGGCGTGCTGGTGTCCCGCCGGTCCCCCGGCACGGCCGTGTTGAGCGCCGGCTCGTTCCGGCTCACGTCGGTGGTCGTGTCACCGATGTCCCGCAGGGCGCGTTGCAGCCCCGGCGGGCCGCCGACCAGGTCGAGCAGCAGGTTGGCGGCGGTGTTGTCGCTGTGCTGCACCGCGGCCGCGATCAGGGCGTCGACCGCCATCCCGGTACGCACGTGCCGCGAGGTGATCGGCGCCCACTCCAGCAGGTCGTCCTCGGTGTACCGGACGACCCGGCGCAGCTCGGCGTCCGGGAGCCGGTCGAGCAGCACCCCGGCCAGCAGCGCCTTGAACGTCGACGCGTGCGCGAACCGCTCGTCGGCCCGATAGGCGACCGTGGCACCGGTGCCGGTGTCGACGGCGTGGACGCCCAGCCGCGCCCCGAACCGGCGCTCCAGCTGCTGCAACGGCCGCACGTCGGTGGCCGCCCGGGACGACGGGACCACCGGCGGCGGGACCACCGGCGGCGCGGCCGCGGGCTCTGCTTCGCCGCACGCGCTCAGCAGCGCGCAGATCAGGAGAAAAGCGCCGAGGGCCGGCCGCCGATGTCCGCGAGTCATGCCGTCGATCATGCTATTTGCCTGCCACGTCACGGTCCGCCCCACCGGTCTGCTCGTGGCGGCCGCCGGGCTCAGGCGGCCCGGCGCAGAGCGATCGACTGGAACAGGGCCTTGCGCAGGCCCGGCAGGGCGGCGTCGACGCGGTCGTTGAGCGCGCGCACCGCGGGCTTGCGGCCCCACCGGTCACGCCACCCGAACACGCTGCTCACGTTGCCGTCGTACGCCAGCACGGCCAGCACCGCGTCGCCGATGGCGGCCCCGGCGGGGTCGTCCACCGTGCCACGCACCCGGCTCCGCAACGCCTCGGCCGCCGCGGGATCGGTGACGTCGATCCGCTCGGTGCGCATCAACCCCAGGATCCGGTGCTGCTCGGCCGTGACGAGCCCGGCCGCGACCAGCTGCTCCCGTACGGTCTGCTCCGCGGCCGCCCAGCGCTGCTCCAGCACGTCGAACCAGCGCCGGGGCCGGTCAGGCGGCACGTCACCGAGCACCGCGGCCAGGAACCCGTCGAGCGCCGCGGGCACGGCCGCGCCGGTCCGCTCGGCCTTGCCACCACGGTCGCGCACCAGCCCGGCCAGGCTCAGCTCGGCGACCGCGGCCCCGCTCAGCAGCGAACCCCGCACGGCGGCGCTGTCGTCGTCGAGCCGGCCCTTCGCGGGCTGATGGCTCAGCAGGAACAGTTGATGCGGCAGCGGGAGAGTCGGCATCACCCCAGTGGAAACCGCGTTCCGGCCACACAGTCCAGCCGGCCGCCGGTGAACCGGGTCACCTCACTGCTGCGGCAGCACCGTGGTGGCCACGATGACGCTGTTGATGATGGTCGCGGTGACCGTGCGGGTCACGGCCTCGGCCGCGGCCCCGGCGCCCCAGTTGCCCTGCTCGAGCTCCTTGGCCCGGGTGATCGTGGGGCTGGTCCACGGGATGACCGGGTCGAACTGCGGCAGAGTGCCACTTCCGGAGATCAGCGCGGCCAGTGCCGCCGTACGGGGATCGGGGTCCGCCCCGTCGGCGAGAACCGCGCGCACATCGTCCAGGAGCCCGGCGCGGCGCTCCGTCGGCCCCTCCTCGAGGGCGGTGGTGTTGAAGATTCCGAGGGTCTTGCGGCTGGACCGGCTCAGGTCGCCCCGCTCGACCAGCCGGTCGATCACGGGCCCGCGCAACGTCGGACCGATCGCGGCCAGCACGGTCTGCACACCCCGCGGCTTCGGGCGCACGTAGTCCCACCCGGCTCGCAGCAGGTCGTCCGCCGGTGGCCGCTCCTCGACCGCCACCACGAGCGCGCTCCCCATGCGCCCGGTCTCCGTACGCACGTGCTCACCGAGCGCCAGGTCGGCCAGGACCGCCCCACCGAGCACGTAGAACAACGTGTTCTCCCCGGCGATCGTCCCCGAGCCGGGCTGGAACAACAGAAGCAGAAGATCCTCGGCCACGGTGGGGTTCGGATTCCGCGGTGCCATCGAAATCACCTCTCGGTGTCGGGAAGAGCTCCAGACAAACGTGTGTTCCTGGAACACAGTCAAGGCGGCCGCCCGCCCTCCATGCTGCCCCGCAATCCCCCGATGCGGGTGGTACTGCTGCACCCACCGAGCCCCTACCGGCCCGCCGGCCTCAGCCGCGCACGCAGATCCCAGCCGGGCCGACCCGTTCCCTCGTACGGCCGCAGATCGCCCACGTAGCGCGACGCGCCGGGACGACCCGCCCGTTCCCAGTCGTCCAGCCACCGTTTGAGCACGCCGAGCGACGGCGAGCCGGGCCGGTCGGCGATGATCGTGCCGTCCACGAAGATCACGGCGGCCGAGCCGGTGCCCGAACGGCCGATCCCCCGGGCCCGCGCGTGCAAGGACACGACAGTCCGCTGCGGGCCACCGGCGACGGCGGAGTAGACGTTCCAGGAGGGCCAGTCCAAGCTCTCCCCGCCGTACGTCTCGGTGTGTCCCGGCGACAGGAGCCGATCGAGGAGGGTGCGCGCGCCGGTGCGCAGACGGTCGTCGCGGGCCCGCCAGCCGATCGAGATCCAGGACGGTGCCGGGCCGCGGGTGCTCCAGTCGACCCAGCGGCCCGGCACGGTCAGCGCGTCCTCGACGGCGGCCGGGGTGCTCTGGGCGTACCCGCCGAAGGTGACCTCCTCGACCAACGGCCGCCCCGCCTCAACCGTGACGGTCGTGATCAGGGTGGCGGAAGGCTGCGCGGCGATCGGCAGGCAGGCCACGATCCGGCCGCGCGGGGCGACCTGTTCCACCCACGCCTGCGGGAGCCGCTCGAAGGTGCACCATGCGACGACACGGTCGTACGGGGCCTGCGACGGGAAGCCGCCCGCGCCGTCGCCGGTGTGGCAGGTGACAGTGGTGGCGCCGCGCCGGCGGTGCAGCAGGTTGGCCCAGCCGGTCAGGTGCTCGCTGATGTCGACGCTCGTCACCCGCCCGTCCGGGCCGGCCAGGGCGGCGAGCACCGCGCCGGAGTAGCCCGACCCGGTGCCGACTTCGAGCACCCGCGCTCCCGCGGGCACCCGCAGCGCCGTCACCTCACGGCGGATCGACTCCCGGGCGGACCGGTGCAGGGTCTCGCCGCGCTGGTCGTTGTGCGTGTAGAACGTTTCCGGGACAGCGTTGAAGGCAGCTTCGGCGGTGGTCACGGAGATCTCGCGAGAAAGGCCCATGGCCGACGGTAACGGACGAGCGCGGCCGGCCGCGGAAGCGTGAGCAGCAGCTAGCGGTGGGTCGGGTGTTCGTGTTCGGCGTGGCCGACCGGTTCGAGCTGGAACGTGGAGTGTTCGACGTCGAAGTGCCCGGCCAGGCACGTCTGCATCGAGTCGAGCAGTTGCGGTGCGTGGCCGTCGTGGAAGCAGGAGTCGTCGACGACGACGTGCGCGCTCAGCACGGGCAGCCCGGACGTGACGGTGAGCACGTGCAGGTCGTGCACGTCCTTGACGTGGTCGAGGCCGACGATGTGGGCCCGGATCTGGTCGAGGTCGACGTCGGCGGGCGCGGTTTCGAGCAGGATGCTGACCGCCTCGCGCAGCAGCTTGAGCGCGCGCGGCACGATGATCAGGCCGATCAGCACCGACACCATCGGGTCGGCCCGGGTGAAACCGGTCCACGCGATCACGCCGGCCGCGATGAGCACGCCGACTGAGGTGACCGTGTCGGTCGCGACCTCGAGGAACGCGCCTTTCAGGTTGAGGCTGGCCGTACGGGCGCGGTAGAGCAGGGCGACGCCGATCAGGTTGCCGATCAGGCCGATGACGCCGAACAGGGCCATCCCGCCGGGCTCGACGGCGGCCGGGTCGATCAGGCGGCGGATGCCTTCGACGAACACGTAGACGCCGATGCCGGACAGGATCAGGCCGTTGACCGCGGCCGCCAGGATCTCGGCGCGGGCCCAGCCGAACGTCCGCCGCCCGGAGGCGGGGCGCGCCGCGAGCAGGGTGGCCCCGAGGGCCAGGGCGACCCCGCCGGCGTCGGCCAGCACGTGCCCGGCGTCGGCGAGCAGCGCGAGGCTGCCGGTGAGCACCGCGCCCACGACTTCGACGGCGAAGATGGCGACGGAGATGCCCAGCACCGCCGCGAGGAGGCCGCGGTGGCTGCCGGTCGCGGTGGGCCCGTGGTCGTGTCCGTGACCCATCAGTTCCGGGCCCGGGCGCGCTGAAGCATGTTCACATGCGCACTCTACTATGTTTTACGGGCACGCGGCAAAGGACACGCTCACTCGCCGGCGTGCAGACGGCGGTAGCGGCTGCCGTGGAAGACCAGTGGCGCGGTCAGCGGGTCGGCGTCGAGGTCGTGCACCCGCAGCAGCACGATGTCGTGGTCGCCGGCCGGGATCTCCCGCTCGATCGCGCAGTCGAGCCAGGCACTCGCCTCCTCGATCAGGATCGCGCCGTCCGGGCTGGTGCGCCGGGTCAGGCCGGCGAACCGGTCGGCGCCGCGGGCGCTCAGCCGGCGGCAGATCTGCTCCTGATGGACGCCGAGCACGCTCACCCCCACGCGCACCGCCCGGCGCAGCCGCGGCCAGGTGCCCGAGGTGCGGGCCACGCAGACCGAGACCAGCGGCGGGTCGAGCGACACGGACACGAACGAGCTCGCCGCCATGCCGAGGGGCACGCCGCCGACCTCGGCCGCGACCACCGTGACGCCCGTGGGGAAGGCGCCGAAGACCTGACGGAGACGGGTCGGTTCCAGGGCTGACTGCATGGTCATCCGGCACTCCTTCTACCCGGGGGACGGCGCGACCAGCTCGGCCACGCCGGTGGGACAGCCGCGCGTCATCGATGACTCCAGGCTTCGATCAGGGCCGCGTACGGGCCGGGTTCGCGCACCAGCACGTCGTGCGGGCCGGACTGGACGATGCGGCCGGCGTCGAAGACCAGCACCCGGTCGGCCGTCTCGGCGGTGAGCATGCGGTGCGCGATCGAGACAGTGGTGCGGCCGCGGGTCAGCACGGCCAGGGCCCGCTGCACGGCGACGTCGGTGGCGGGGTCGACGCCCGAGGTGGCCTCGTCGTAGACGACCAGGTCGGGATCGGCCAACGCCGTACGGGCCAGCGCGACCAGCTGCCGCTCGCCCACCGACAGACGCTCGCCCCGCAGGCCGACCCGGGTGTCGAGCCCGTCGGGCAGCGTGGCGAACCAGTCGTGCAGGCCGAGTTCGGAGAGGATCCGTACGACGTCGCCCCCGGGCGAGCCGAGCCGCACGTTCTCGGCCAGCGTGCCGTCGAACAGGAACGGGTCCTGCGGCACGATGACGACCCGCCGGGCCGTCGGCGCGAGCCGGTCCAGGGGCACCCCGCCCAGCAGCACCGTGCCGCCGGCCGGGTCGAGGCGCCGGGTCAGCAGCTTGGCGAAGGTGGACTTGCCGGAGCCGGTACGCCCGACCACCGCCACGTGCTCCCCCGCCCCGATGCCGACGGTCACGTCGTGCAGCACCAACGGCCCGTCGCCGTAGCGGGCCGAGACGTCGCGCAGCCGCACCTCGACCGGCCCGCCGGGCAGCGGGGCACCACCGGGCACCTCCGCGCTCGGTGCGGCGGCCAGTTCGAGGGCCCGCCGCCAGCCGGTGAGCGCGTTCTGGGCCTCGCCCAGGCTCTGCACCAGGAACTGCAGCGGCCGGACGAAGAACGTGACCAGGAAGACCATGGCGACCACCTCGCCCGCGCTGAGCCGGGGCGGGTTGCCGCCGAGCGACCACCAGACGCCGCCCAGCAGCACGGTCACGGTCATGGCGGAGATGGTCAGCTCACCCAGCGACGTGTTGCCGTGCAACGGGGGCAGCGTGCGCAGCAGGCTGTCGCGGGCCCGGTCGACCGCGTCGTCGAGCTTGGCCCGGGTCCTGTCCTCGGTGCCGGTCGACCGGATCACCGCGCCGCCCGCGATCGACTCCGCGATCACGCTCTGCAGCCGCGACAGGTCACGCCGCGCCACGTCGTAGCGGCGGGCGATCAGCCGCTGCATGCCCATCATGACGGCGATCAGCAGCGCGGCCAGCACGAGCACGGGCAGCGCGAGCTGCCAGCTGTAGACCAGCAGGATCACGGTCGCGATGACCAGCTGGGCGGCGTTGGTGACGAACTGGATGCCGCCGCCCTGCAGGAACGTCGTCACCTGGTCGACGTCGCTGGTCAGCCGGGCCACCAGGTCGGCGCTGGGCGTGCGGTCGACCGTGGCGGCCGGCATCGAGTGCACACGTCGCAACCCGGTTCGGCGCAGGGCGGCCAGATGACCTTCGACCCTGTGGTGCAGACGCCGGTTGAGCACCATCGAGGAGGCCCCCGCGACCAGCACCGCTCCGGCGCCGACAGCGACGGCCGCCCCCACCGGGTGCGCGCCCAGCCCGGCGTCGACAGTGCGCTGCACCGTCAGCGGCGCCACGATCCGCCCGCCCCCGGCCAGCAACGCCAGCACACTCGTGAGCACGAGCCCCTGCCGCAGCTCCGGCGACACCCGCAGGGCGGCCGAGCTCCACCCCCGTACGAGCGTGCTCACGCGCCTTCACCACCGGTGGGGGCGGACGCGGGCGCGTTCTCGTAGGCCGTGATGATGCGGCGGTACTCGTCCACGGCGAGCAGTTCGGCCGCGGTCCCGGCGGCGGCGATCCGGCCCGCGCTCACGAGCACCACGCGGTCGGCCCGGCCGACGGCACGGGGGCGGTTCGTGGCCAGCAGCACGGTGGGGCCGCCGGCCGCGGCCAGGCCGTCGAGCACCTGACGTTCGACCCGCGAGTCGAGGGCGGACGTGGCGTCGTCGAGCACGAGGAGGCGGGGTTCGCGGAGCACCGCGCGGGCGATGCACAGCCGTTGACGCTGGCCGCCGGAGAGGGTGGCACCGCGCTCGCCGACCACCGTGTCCAACCCGTACGGGAGGTCGCGCACGAAATCGTCGGCCGCCGCCACCCGCAGGGCCGCCCAGAGCTTGGAATCGTCGTAGGAGCGGTCGAGCATCAGGTTGTCGCGGATCGGCTCGGCGAACAGGAACGCGTTCTGCGACACCACCGCCACCGTCGACGGCACCACCCCGGCGGCCAGGTCCCGTACGTCCACGCCGTCGAACAGCACCGCGCCCGCCGACGGGTGGCCCTGCCCGCCGGCCAGGTCGAGCAGCGTGGACTTGCCCGCACCGACGGCGCCGACCACGACCGTCGTCGTGCCCGGCTCGAGGGTCAGGCCGGCGTCGCGCAGCAACCGGCGGCCGGACCGGGTGATGCCCGCCCCGCGCAGCTCGACCCGCAGGGGACGGTCTCCGGTGAGGCGCTCCCCGCCGTACGGGGAAAGGTCTTGACTCCGCAGCACCGACTGCACCCGCTCGTGACCGGCGGCCGCCATCGGCAGCATCGACAGGAACCGGCTGATCACGTTGAGCGGGATGGCCACCGTGATCAGCAGGTAGACCACACCGACCAGATCACCGACGCTGAGCGTGCCGGACTGCACGCGCGGCGAGCCGACGGCCAGCACGACGAGGACGGCCGCGGTGGGCAGCAGCTCCAGCACCGGGTCGAACACCGAGCTGATACCGGCCATCCGCAGATCGGCCCGGCGCAGCCGTTCGACCCCGGGCGCGAAACGCTGATCCTCGACGTCGGCCAGACCCAGGCTGCGGACCACCGCGTCACCCTCGATCGACTCGTGCGCGACGCCGCCGACGACACCGCGGGCCTGCTGGGCGTCGCGGGCCCGCGGCGCGAGCAGGCGCTGATGGACGACGTTGAGTCCGAGCACCAGCACCACCAGGGCCAAGCCGATCAAGCCCAGCGCGAGGTCGCGGAAGAACAACTCGGTCAGCGCGAGCAGCAGCATGAAGACCATGCCGAACGCGAAGTAGGCGAACTGCATGGGTGACCACAGCGCGTCCACGTCGGAGACGGCGTGAGCCAGCAGCCGGCCGGGCCTGCGATCGCGGTGCCACTGCTGGTCGAGCACCAGATAGCGGTGCACGACGGCGCGGCGGGTCTCGGCCTGCGCCCGGTACTGCACGCGCCCGGTGGCCAGGCCGCGCAGGAAAATCGTGCTCCACCGTACGGCCGAGACGCCCAGGATCAGCGCGGCGGCCGTCCACCAGGCGCCGGAAGGCACGGAATCCGCGTTCAGTGCGGGCAGGACGACGTGGTCGGTGGCCCAGCCGATCGCGAGCGCCCCGGCGACCATCGTGGCCCCGTTGATCAGGCCGGTGAGGGTGGCCACGAGGGCGGGGCCGGGATGGTCGCGAGCCCCTCGGAACTGGGCTTTGAGCGCGGGTAACGGCGTCCGCGGCGGATCAGGCGGCATCGGCGCGCCGGCCCGGGACGGCGTCGACCAGTTCCCTCGTACGGGGGCTGCCCGGATCGGTGAAGACGTCGGCGACCCGGCCCTGCTCGACGATGCGGCCGCCGCTCATGACCGACACCGTGTGCGCGATCCGCGCCACCACGGCCAGGTCGTGCGAGACGAACAGGTACGACAACCCGAGTTCGCGCTGCAGCTCGGCCAGCAACCGCAGGATCTGCTCCTGCACCAGCACGTCGAGCGCGGACACCGGCTCGTCCAACATGATCAGCTCGGGCTGCAGGGCCAGCGCGCGGGCGATGGCGACCCGCTGGCGCTGACCGCCGGACAACTCGCGCGGCTTACGGTCCAGATAGGACACGGGCAGCGCCACCTGGTCGAGCAGTTCCCGGGCGCGGGCCTCACGGCTGCGGCGGTTGCCGACCCGGAACGACACCAGCGGCTCGACGATCGACTCCCGTACGGAGAATTTGGGGTCGAGCGTGGCGAACGGATCCTGATGCACCAGCTGGGCCTTGCGCCGCAGCGGCCGCATCCGGCTCCAGGAAAGCCCGGCGATCTCGGTGCCGTCCAGCCGCACCGAGCCGCTCGTCGCGGTTTCGAGGCCGAGGGCGATGCGCAGGGTCGTCGTCTTGCCGCAACCCGACTCACCGACCAGCGCGTGCGTGCGGCCCCGGGGCACCTCGAAGCTGACGTGCTCCAGTGCGTTGAAGCCGCGCCGGCCGCGCCGGGGGTCGCTGACCGAGAAGATCTTGCTTACCTCGTGGAGGGCCAGAACGGGGGTGGGGATCGTCTCGCCGTTCCCCTGTGGACACCCGTGGATCACGGTCCCGTTCGCGTTATGGTCGCCCGCATCTCCCTTGGGTGGGCGGGGGAGGACGGTGGCTGCACCACTCGCCACCTCGGACAAGCCGGGCAGGTGTGCCACGACCTGCGGAAACGCCTCGGAGGCGGCGGCCGGAGCCGCGGCGGGGCGCGAGACCGTTTCGGAGCCAGGGACATCGGGCGACACCGGCTCGGCGAGACGCGCCGCTTCGGGGCGCGCCGCAGCGGGCGGAACCGGGGCCGGGCGCGGGAAAGCGGGCGTCGCGGCCTCGACCAGGCGGCGGGTGTAGGGCTGGGCCGGGAAGTGCAGGATCTGGCCGGGTTCGCCCTCCTCGACCTTGCGGCCGTCGCGCATCACCACGATGCGGTCGGCGCGGTCGGCCGCCACCGCCAGGTCGTGGGTGATGATGAGCAGGGAGATGCCCTGGTCGCGGACGAGGCCTTCCAAGTGGTCGAGAATGCGTTTCTGCACGGTGACGTCGAGGGCGCTGGTCGGCTCGTCGGCGATGATCAGTTTGGGCCGGCCGGCCAGGGCGATCGCGATCAGCACACGTTGGCGCAGGCCGCCGGAGAGTTCGTGCGGGTACTGGCGGGCGCGCAGGGCCGGGTCGGGCACGCCGGCTTCTTCGAGGAACGCCAGCGCCTCGGTGTGGGCGCGCGGGCCGGGCACGCCGCGCAGGCGCACGGCCTCGGCGACCTGGGCCCCGACGCGCTGGGTGGGGTTGAGGCCGACCATCGGGTCCTGCGGGATGAGCCCCACCACCGAGCCGCGCAGGCCCCGGAGCACACGTTCCTTGGCGCCCGCGGTTTCCACGCCGTTGACGACGGCCGAGCCGGCGGTGATGCGGCCGTTGGCGGGCAGCAGGCCGATGAGCGCGTTGGCGGTGGTGGTCTTGCCGGAGCCGGACTCCCCCACGATCGCCACGACTTCGCCCTGGGCGACGGTCAGGTCGAGCCCGGTGACGGCGGGCAGGACGGCGCGGTGCCGGGCGTAGCCGACGTCGAGCCCCCTGATGCGGACAAGCGTCATCGGGTCAGCTCCGGCGCGGAAGAAAACACGAGGAAGGGCAGCGTCATCGGGTCAGCTCCTGCAGGGTTTTGGAGATGTGGTTGAGGCTGAGCACCAGCAACGCCACGAAGAGGCCGGGCAGCAGGGACAACCACCACGATGTGATCAGGTAGTTGCGGCCGTCGGCGATGAGGGTTCCCCATTCGGCGGCGGGTGGGGCGGCGCCGAAGCCGAGGAAGCTGAGCGACGCGATGGCGATGATGGCCACCCCGGCGTCGAGCACGGCCAGCACGGCAACCGGCCCCCACGAGTTGGGCAGGATGTGCCGCAGCAGCACCCGGGTCCACGACGCGCCGCCGGCGCGCGCGGCTTCCACGTACGGGAGGGTTTTGACCCGCAGTACCTCGGCCCGGGTGGTGCGGGCGAATCCGGGGACGATGCCGACGCCCACGGCGACCGCCACGGGGACGGTGCCGTAGCCGAGCGCGGTCACGATGGACAGGGCGAGCAACAGGCCCGGGATGGCCAGCAGCACGTCGACGAAGCGCATCAGGAGGGAGTCGGTGTAGCTGCCGAAGAAACCGGAGACGATGCCCAGCGTGAGCCCGGCCACGACGGCGATGCCGAGCGCGATCAGCGTGGCCTGGATGGTCAGCGCCGACCCGTGCAGGACCCGGCTCCACAGATCGCGGCCGTAGATGTCGGTGCCGAAGAGGTGGTCGAGGCCGGGTGGCAGGGCGACCGAGCCCGGGTCGGTGTCGATCGGCCCGTACGAGGTGAACAGGCTCGGCCAGAACGCCGAGACCACGATGAAGGCCACGTAGAGCAGGGCCAGCAGCACCAGCGGGCGCCGGATCAGGGCTGCGGTCAACCGGCCGGCCGCCGGCTCGGGCGTGATCTCGGGGCTTTCCACTTCGGGCTCGGCCAGGGTGGCGGTCACAGCGCGCCTCCTTCGGCGACGGAAGCGGGAGAGGCGGAAGAGGCGGGCGAAGACGAGGTGGGGGACGTGGAGGAGGTGGGTGAGCCGGAAGCGGGACCCCGCCGGACAGCAACGATCCGCGGGTCCAGCAGCGGGTAGAGCAGATCAACGACGAGATTGACCAGGACGAACACTGCCGCGGCCACGGTGACGACGGCCAGCACCACCGGCACGTCCTGGGCCAGCACGGCCTCCTGGGCCAGCTTGCCCACACCTTCGCGGGTGAAGACCGTCTCGGTGACGATGGAGCTGGTGACGGTGAGCCCGACGATGACACCCAGGATCGTCATCGCCGGCAGCGCCGCGTTGCGGAAGGCGTGCCGCAGATGCACGGCCGACCGGGACAGCCCTTTGGCCCGGGCCGTGGTGATGTAGGGCTGGGCCAGCGTCTCGTCGAAGCTTTTGATCAGCACCTGAGCCAGCACCGCCGACGCCAGCACCGAGATGGTCAGCACCGGCATCACCAGCGAGGTGAACCCGGTGGTGCCGGTGGCCGGGAACCAGCCGAGCCGGAACGAGAAGAACTGGATGAGAAAAAGCGCCACGAAGAACTGCGGGAACGAGGCGCCCAGGGCGGGCAGCCGGCTGAGCAGGGTGCGCAGCCAGCCGCGGGTGACGAAGGTGGCCAGGTAGGCCAGGGCCGAGCCGGCCACCAGCGACACCACTGCCGCGCTCAGGCTGAGCTGCAGCGTGGGCCCGATCCGCTGGGCCAGCAGGTCGCTCACCGGCACCTGCTGGGTCAGCGAGGTGCCGAAGTCGCCGCGCAGCAGGCCGGTGAGGTGGTGCCAGTACTGCGCCCCGATCGACTCGTCGAGCCCGAACTGCTGCTTGATCGCGTCCACTTGCGAGGCGGTCAGGCTGTCGGTCTGCACCCCGGCCGCGGCCAGTTGCAGTTCCATCGGGTCGCTGGGCAGCAGGTAGAGGATCGCGAAGGTCAGCGTGTACGCGGCCCACAGCACCGCCACCGCCTGCCCGACCCGGCCGAGGACATACCTGGTCATCGTCGTCAGCCCTTGGTCACGTCGTTGAGCCGCAGGAAGCTCTCGGAGGTGAACGCGAAACCCTTCACCTTGTCGCTGACCCCGGCGTACTGCAGCCGCTCGAACAGCGGGAACACGACGCCCTGGTCGAGCAGGTAGTCCTGCAGCTCCGCGTACGCCTGCTCGGTCTGCTGGGCGTCGGTCGTGCCGAGCGCCTTGGCGAACAGGCCCTGGATGCCCTTGATCACCTCGGGGGAGGCGGAGCGCTGGGCCAGGGCCTTGGAGTTGGCCACGTCGGGGTTGAGGATGAACTGCAGCGCGCCCGGGTCGGCCCGGGTGAAGTAGGTCTGGGCCAGGTCGTAGGCGCCCTCTTTGGTGTAGGTGGCCTGCTGGGCGGTGGTCAGCGTGCGCAGTTCGAGGTTGATGCCGACCTGCTTGAGCTGGGCCTGCAGCAGTTCGGCGCCCGCGGTGCCCTGGGTGATCGGGTATTCCAGCCGCAGCGGGGTGCCGTTCTTGGCCCGGATGCCGTCGGCGCCCGCGGTCCAGCCGGCGTCCTCGAGGATTTTTTGGGCGCCTTCGGGGTCGTACGCGAGCTTGTCGGTCTCGGCCTTGAAGTAGGGCGTGGTCGAGTTGAAGGCCCCCTGCACCACGGGGTAGTCAGGCCCGAAAACCGTTCCCGCGTACGTCTTGAGGTCGATCGCCTTGTACAGAGCCTTGCGCACGGCGGCATCGGCCAGCGGCTTGCCCGCCGAGGTGTTGGCGTAGAGCGCGTACGCGGGGCCGGGCAGCGCCCGCTTCTCCACGGTGTCGCCGCTCTTCTCGATCAGTTGCCTGTCCTGCGGGGTGAACGGGTTGCGGGGCCAGGCGATGTCGGTGGCCCCGCTGATCAGGTTGCCGGTGCGGACGCTGTCCTCGGCCACGTAATTGAAGACGACCCGGTCGACCTTGGCCTCGCCCTTGTTCTGCACCAGCTCGGAGCCCCAGGTGTAGCCGGCCCGCTTGGTCAGCACGGTCTCGACCTTGGGCGTGTAGTGGTCGAGCTGGAACAGGCCGGAGCCGACCACGCCCTTGCCGGTGCACCGTTCGGCCGGGGGCAGCTGGAACTCCGCCGGGTCGGTGATGGCCAGGTTGGTGGTCGAGGTGGCCTGCAGGAACGACGAGTTGGGCTGGGACAGCTGCAGCTCGACGGTCAGCGGGTCGACCACCTTGGCCCCGGTCAGGCCCTGGACGTAGGAGGCCCCGAACGCGGCGCCGTTGGTGGCTTTGACGGTGGCGATCCAGCCCGCAGCGTTGTCGGCGACGGCCTGCGCGTCCAGCTTCTTGCCGTTGGCGAAGGTGACGCCGTCGCGCAGCTTGAACGTGTACGTCTTGCCGTCCGGGCTGATCTGCCAGCTCCGGGCCAGCCACGGCACGATCTTGCCGGTTTCCGGGTCCTGGTCGGTCAGCGAGTCGGCGAAGTTGCGGATGATCGAGCGGTGTTCGATCCAGTAGACCTGGAACGGGTCGATGCAGGGGAAGGCGGCGTTGTCGGGCCAGAACGAGACCTTGAGCGTGCCGTTGGCCGCGCCCGCCTGGTCGCCGCCGCCACTGCCGCAGCCGGTCAGCGCCAGCAGGGCGGCGGCCGTCGCGGCGAGGGGTTTGAAGAGCTTCATCGGGGAGTGTCCTTAAGAACTCGGCGGCCCGCGGCCAGCAGGACAGTGTCCTCCTGGGGCGGGTGCACACGGATGCAGAGGGCGTCGCGCAGGTGTCGTTCGAGGGGGTTGTGGCGGGACAGTCCGGGGTTGCCGAGGGCGGCCACCGCGGTCTGGGTCGCGGCGATCACCGAGCGGGCGATGGCCACTTTGATCGCCGAGAAGTCGGGCTTCTCCCCCGCCTCGGCGCGCAGCAGGGCGCCGTACAGCAGGGTCTCGGCCTGGGTGATCTGCAGATCGATCTCGCCCGCCACGACCTGGATGCGTTCGGTCTCGGCGATCGGTCGGCCGAGCGCGGCGGGCACCCGGCCGCGGGCGAACTCGGCGAAGGCCGTCCGGGCGGCACGGGCCACGCCGATGTAGAGCGCCGGATGGCCGAAGCTGCCCGGTCCGGCCACCGCCGCCGGGTCGCGGTAGACGCCGCCGGCCCCGCGCGGGATCTCGACGAACGCGTCGGCCGGCACCGCGACGTCGGTGTAGACCACGTCGTGGGTGTTGGAGGCGCGCAGCCCCAGGTGGTCCCAGGTGTCGATCCAGGTGATGCCGGGTGCGTCGCCGGGGACGAGCACGTGGCCGACCCGCTCGCCCTCGACCGCCCACACGACGTGGTAGGCCAGGCCCGCACCGCCGGTGGCGTACGCCTTGCGGCCGTTGAGCCGCCAGCCGTCGGCCGCCGGAGTCAGGGTGGTTCTGGGCAGGCCGCCACGGGCCGGGGCGCCCAGTTCGGGTTCGGCCCGGATCGCGTTGACCAGGGCGGGCCCGGTCTGCGAGCGGCGCAGCAGGTCGTCGTAGCGGGCGGCGGGCCAGCTGCCGGTGGCGGCCTGGGCGGCGTGGGTGGTGAGCGAGTTGGCCGCGATCAGGCCGACCGAGGCGTCGCCCTCGCCGATGGCGATGAGGATGCGGGCGGTCTCGCGCGGTCCCAGCCCGGGTCCGCCGTACTGCCGGCCGACGGTGGCGGTGAGCAGCCCGGCGCGGTGGGCGGCCTCGATGCCGGCCCACGGCAGCTCGCCGGTGCGGTCGTACTCGCCCGCGGTCTTGGCGATCTCTGCGGTGACCGCGGCCAGGGCGGCGTCGCAGAGATCGGGCGCCGGGAACGCGTACGTCACGGGGTGCTCGCGAACTGGGCGTACTCGGGGCGGTAGTTGCCCAGGTGCTCGGCCTGCAGCGAGCCGCGCTGCCCGGTCGCCTTGCGGTGCGCGATCTCCTGCCGGACCAGCGGAAGCACGAAGCGGCCGTAGTCGACGGCGTCGGCCAGGGTGTCGTAGCCGCGGATCGAGACCAGCGAGGCGCCCTGGTCGACGTAGTCGAGGATCGCCGCGGCCACCGTCTCGGGCGAGCCGACGAGCGCGGTCGAGGCGCCGGCGGCGTTGGTCACGGCGGCCGTACGGGTCCACAGCGCCCGGTCGTAGAGCTCGGACCGGTTGGCGAAGGCCAGGGCGCGCTGCGAGCCGATGTTCTGCGGGGTGCCCTGCAGCTGCGGCCGGACGGTGGCGAAGTTGGCCGCGATCTTCTCCACGTACACCTTGGCCTTGCGCCAGGCCAGCTCGTCGGTCTGCGCGATGATCGGCCGGAAGGTGACCCAGATGCGCGGCAGCGTGCTGCGACCGGCGTCGCGGGCCAGCCCGTGCACCCGGTCGATCTCGCTGCGCAGGTCGGCCAGCGGCTCGCCCCAGAAGCTGAAGATGTCGGCCTTGGTCCCGCCCACGGCGAACGCCTCGTCGGACTGCCCGCCGATCGAGATCGGGATCGGATTCCCGTACGGCGCGAAGCCCGGTCCGAAGCCGTCGAACTTGTAGAACTCGCCCTCGTGGCTGAACGCGGCCGGCTCGGTCCACGAGCGGCGCATCACGTCGATGTATTCCGACGTGCGCGCGTACCGCTGGTGCTTGGGCAGGTAGTCACCTTGGCGGGCCTGCTCGGCGTCGCTGCCGCCGGAGATCAGGTGGACCACCGCGCGGCCCTCGGTGAGCTGGTCGAGGGTGGCCAGCTTCTGCGCGGCCACGGTCGGGGGCGTGGTGTTGGGGCGCAGCGCGACGATCGGCTTGATCCGCTCGGTGAGCGTCCCGACGGCACTGGCCGTGACGAACGAGTCGGCGCTGCCGGACCCGTACGGCAGCAGGGTGTAGTCGTAGCCGCCCTCCTCCAGCGACCGCACGTACCGCCGGAAGTACTTGAGGTCGATGCCGCGGGTCGGGATCGGCTCGAGCTCGGTCGACGGATTGAGGTGGGACAAACTGATGAACTCCACCTCGGGCGAGGCCGTGGGCGGGATGGTGGTGTCGAAGTCGGTCATGCGGGGGTCCTCTCTGCGAATGCCCCGGGGTGTTCGTCCTGCAGGGGGCCGCGCTGCCCCGTGGCTTCCCGGTGGGCCAGCTCCTGGCGCACCAGCGGCAGGATGTGCCGGCCGTAGTCGATGAGGTCGTTGAGGTTGTCGTAGCCGCGGATCGAGATGAGGTCGGCGCCCAGGTCGACGTAGTCGAGGATCGCCGCGGCCACCGTCTCGGGCGTGCCGACCAGGGCGGTCGAGGCACCGGCGGCGTTGGTGGCGGTGGCGGTGGGGGTCCACAGCGCCCGGTCGTGCACGTCCCCGCGGCCGGCGATCTCCAGCAGCCGCTGCGAGCCGACGTTCTGCGGGGCCGCGCCGCCCAGGACGGACCGGAACGAGCTCGGGCCGCCCTGCTGCAGCACACCGAGGATGCGCTCGGCCTTGGCCCAGGCCAGCTCTTCCGTGGCCGCGATGATCGGGCGGAAGGTGACCCAGATGCGCGGGCGGTCGGTGCGCCCGGCCGCCGCGGCTTGCGCGTTCACCGCGTCGATCTGGGCCCGCGTGTCGGCCAGCGGCTCGCCCCACAGCCCGAAGATGTCGCCGCGGGAGCCACCGACCCGGTACGCCTCGGCCGAGGACCCGCCGACGGAGACCGGGATGGTGCCGTGGGTGGGGCGGACCAGGCTGAGGAAGTTCTCGAACGTGTAGAACTCGCCCTCGTGGTCGAACGGCTCGGTGCTGGTCCAGACCTTGCGGACGATGTCGATGTATTCGGCCGTACGGGCGTACCGCTGGTCCTTGGTCAGGTAGTCGCCCTCGCGGGCCTGCTCGGCGTCACTGCCCCCGCTGATGAAGTGCACCACCGCCCGCCCCGCGCCGAACTGGTCGAGCGTGGCCAGGGCCTTGGCCGCGACCGTGGGGTAGATCGTGTTGGGGCGCAGGGCCACGATCGGCGCCACCCGCTCGCTGCGGGCCACGATCTGGTTGGCGATCGCGAACTGGTCGGAGAACGACGACGCGTACGCGCAGAGCGTGTAGTCGAAGCCCGCGTCCTCCAGCGCGTTGACGTAGCGGGTGAAGAACGGCAGGTCGATGCCGGCCCGGCCGAGCCGGTTGAGCTCGTTGCTGGGGTTGACGTTGACGGCGCTGATGAACTGGATGGTCATCGGGTCACCGGCACGGCAATCGGGGCCAGGTCGCCGCCGTTGCGCAGCCGCTCCAGGAACAGCACGATCGTCGCCGCCACGGTGCGGTGGGTCTGGTCGTTGAGCACATCGTGCGGGCCGCCGGCGATGCTCACCAGCTCGGCCCGGGGCACGGCGGCGTAGAAGGCGGCCGCGTCGGCCAGGGCGCTGACCCTGTCGTCGCGGCCGTGCAGGCCCAGCACGGGGAGCGCGATGCGGGCGGCCGCACCGGTGGCGAACCAGTCGGCCGGCAGGTCGGTGAAGAGCTCCCCCGGCCGTACGAGGGAAACGGTGTTGATCTTGCCGCGGTGGGTGGGGCAGAAGCTGCGGGCGTCCAGCTCGTCGCCCCAGTCGCGGCTCGCGCCCGCCGCCGCGGTGGTCGGCAACCCGGCCAGCACCAGCGCGTTCACGCCGGGCAGGGCACCCACGGCGGCCAGGTGGGCGGCGAAGGCGGCACCCCCGTCCGAGCCGGCGACGATGCGCGGCTTCTCCGGGTCGGCCGTCTCGAGCAGGTTGTCGAGCTGCGCACGGGCCTGCTCGGCGGAGTCGCTGGGCGAGGTGACCACGTGCACCCGGTAGGCGTCGGCGGCCAGCCGCTTGCCGAGGCGCTCGTAGACCTGCGGTGACTCGCCCCGCCCGGGGAACAGGATGAACGTGCCGCGCAGGGGGACGGGATCGGGCTCGTTCCAGGTGCGGACCACGGTCTCGTGGGCGAGCGTCATGATGGACCTTCCGGCTGGGCTGATTGCCTATAACACCTACCAAGCTAGTAGGTCTTTGGGAAGGGCGTCCAACACCGATTCGCGATCGGATCGATCACCTTTACTTATCGACGACCTTGTGCCAGCACCGCGTGCAGGGCCTCGGTGACCGACGCCACGACCTGCGGGTCGGCCCCGGACCGGGCGCGCAGGCTCATCGCCGCGGGCGGCACCGCGGGCAGGTCGTCGCGCTCGCGCAGACCGTCGGGCGTCGTCGCGGCCGTGGCCATCAGCGCGACCCCCAGCCCACTGCGCACCGCCTCGAGCACACCCGCGACGTAGCCGCTGTCGCAGACCACGTACGGGTCGAGCCCGCGCGTGGTCAACGCGGTCAGCGCCCGGCGCCGCAACACGCAGGGCTCCTCGATGGCCACCACGGGCCAGGGGCCCGCCGGCGACTCCCAGCCGGTGGCCGCGTACCAGGTCAGCGGGAGCGATCCGACCGGCACCCCGTCGGCCGCCGACGCCTCGGACAGATGCACGGCCACGTCGAGCGAACCCCGGTCGACCGCGGCGTCGAGCCGGCGGGTGCGGTCGATGCGGAACCGCACCTGATGGCCGGGCAGCGCGGCCGTGATGGCGGGCAGCAGCAGGTCGGCCGCGTGCTCGGTGGTGCCGACGGTGACGGCCGGGCGCTCCGGCCCGACCAGCAGCCGGCGCAACGCGGCGTCGTGCGCGGCGAGGACGCGCCGGGCCTCCGCCAGCAGCGACTGCCCGTCCGGGGTGAACACGGTGGCCCGCCCCTGCCGCTCGACCACCGGACGGCCGATCACCTTCTCCAGGCGGCGCACGTGCTGACTGACCGCCGACTGACTGACCCGCAGCGCCTCGGCGGCACGGTGAAAGCCACCACAGTCGGCCACCGCCACCAGGCTGCGCAGCGCGAGAATGTCCAGCACAGGTCCCATGTCGCCGGACGCTAACAACCGATTGATAAGAACTTTTAATCGATCCGATCGGGATTTGGCGCTGGACACGGGCCCGCGGCCGCGACCATGCTTCTAATTCCTAGTGCTTCCATAGGTTAGAAGGGCAATGCGATGAGTCGTTACGTGGTGATCGGCGCGGGCGCGGTGGGCGCCTCCCTCGCCGCCGAGCTGCATCGGGCCGGTGCCGAGACCCTGCTGATCGCCCGCGGCGCCCAGCTGGCCGCCCTGCGCGAACGCGGCCTGACCTACCTGCGCCCCGACGGCGAGCACCAGCTGCCGGTGCCGGTCGCCGCCGGCCCGGCCGAGGTGCAGCTCACCGCGGACGACGTGCTGCTGCTGGCCACCAAGAGCACCGACACCGAGGCCGCCGTACGGGAGTGGGCCTGGCGCCCGGTCAAGCGGGCCGACGGCGGCACCGGCGTCGCGGCCGCCGAGCTGCCCGTGGTCACCCTGCAGAACGGGCTGGCCAACGAGCGGACCGCGCTGCGCTCGTTCGCCCGCGTGATCGGGGCCGTGGTGTGGATCCCGGCCACCTTCGTGACCCCGGGCGAGGTGGTCAACCACGGCTGGCCCACGCCCGCCGTGCTGTGGCTGGGCCGCTACCCGTTCACGGCCGACCCTGCGGTCGAGCACATCGCCGCCGACCTGCGCCGGGCCGGGTTCGTCGCGCACGAGACCACCGACATCGTGTCGCACAAGGCCGCCAAGCTGCTCGGCAACCTGGTCAACACGCTCGACGCGCTCTACCCGCCGAGCGAGCTCCGCGACGCCGCGCTGACCCTGCTCAAGGACGAGGCCCGGACGGTCTACGCGGCCGCCGGCATCACGCCCGCCACCCCCGCCCCCGGCGACTTCCGGGTGGCCGACGTGCCCGGCCGGTCCCGCGCCGGCAACTCGACCCGGCAGAGCCTGGCCCGGGCCGGCGCCCCCGAGAGCGACTACCTCGACGGTGAGATCGTGCTGCTCGGCCGCCTGCACGGGGTGCCCGTCCCGGCCACCGCCGCGCTGCAGGCCCGCATCCACCGGGCGGTCGCCGAGGGCACGCCACCCGTCTCGCTCGACGACACCGACCTGGTGGCCACCCTGCCCGGCCTGGCCGTGCCCGAGCCGGTGCGACCAGGCACGACCACCGACCGCCCGGTGCTGATCGGAGTGGAGGAGCTCTACCACCGGGTCGCGCAGCCAGAACCGCCGCTGCTGCTCGACGTGCGCTGGGCGCTCGGCGACCCCGACGGCCGGGCCCACTACCGCGAGGGCCACCTGCCCGGCGCGGTCTTCGTCGACCTCGACACCGAACTGGCCGGTCCGCACGCTCCCGGCGCCGGCCGCCACCCGCTGCCACCGATCGACCGGCTGCAGGCCGCGGCCCGCGGCTGGGGCCTGACCCGGGGCCGCTCGGTCGTCGTCTACGACAACACCGGCGGGCTGGCCGCGGCCCGCGCCTGGTGGCTGCTGCGCTGGGCCGGGGTGCCCGACGTGCGCCTGCTCGACGGCGGGCTGGCCGCCTGGCGGGCCGCCGGGCACACCGAGGCCACCGGCGACGCCCGGCCCCGGGCCCTCGGCGACGTCGTGCTGCGGGCCGGTCACCTGCCCACGATCACCGCCGACGAGGCCGCCGGCCTGCCGTCGCGGGGGACGCTGCTGGACGCCCGGGCGGGCGAGCGCTACCGCGGCGAGGTGGAGCCGATCGACCCGCGGGCCGGGCACATCCCCGGCGCCGTCTCCGCGCCCACCACCGGCAACCTCGGCGCCGACCAGCTCTTCCGCCCGGCCGCGGAGCTGCGGGAACGCTTCGCGGACGTGACGGGACCGGTCGGCGTCTACTGCGGATCGGGCGTGACCGCGGCCCACGAGATCGTCGCGCTGGCCGTCGCCGGCATCGACGCCGCCCTCTACCCCGGATCGTGGTCGGCCTGGTCGTCCGACCCGTCGCGGCCCGTCGCATGATCGTGTCGCGCGACCCCGGCCTGCGCGCGTCCCGGCGCCTCGACCGCTCGGGATGGGAACCCGACGGGCTGCCCGACGCGGTCGCCTTCCCCCGTACGCCCGAGGACGTGCAGGAGGTTCTCCGCGCGGCCACCCTTTCCCGTACGCCGGTGGTGGCCCGCGGCGCCGGCACCGCCCTGACCGGCTCGAGCGCCGCCGGGGCGGGCGCGATCGTGCTCGACCTGAGCCGGATGAACCGGATCGTCGAGATCCGCCCGGCCGACGGGGTCGCCGTGGTCGAACCCGGCGTGATCACGGCCGACCTCGACCGGGCGGCCGGCGAGCACGGGCTGAGCTACGCCCCCGACCCGGCCAGCCTGACCGTCTCCACCATCGGCGGCAACATCGCCACCAACGCGGGCGGCCTGCGCTGCGCCAAGTACGGCGTCACCCGCGACGCCGTGCTCGGCCTCGACGTCGTGCTGTCCAGCGGCGAACGGATCAGCACCGGCCGGGCCACCCTCAAGGGTGTGGCCGGCTACGACCTGACCGCCCTGTTCGTCGGCTCGGAAGGGACGCTGGGCATCGTGGTCGGCGCGACGCTGCGGCTGCGCCCGCTGCCCCCGCCGAATGCCACCATTGCCGCGTCCTATCCCGACGTGGCAGCGGCCGCGGCCGCGTCGGTCGCCCTGGCCGAGGCCCGCATCCAGCCCGTGCTGGCCGAGCTGCTCGACGAGGCCACCCTCGACGCCGTCGACCCGGCCCTGCGCGCGGCGGGCGCGGCCCTGCTGATCGTGCAGACCGACGGCGGGCCCGACGAGGCCGCCCGGGCCCTGGAGGTGCTGACCAAGGGCGCCACCACGATCCGCAGCGCCACCGACCCGGCGCCCCTGCTGGCCGCCCGCCGCCAGGCGCTGCCCGCCATCGAACGCCTGGGCCGGCCCCTGATCGAGGACATCGCGGTGCCGCGCTCCCGGCTGGCCGAGGCGGTGCGCGCCATCGAGACCATCGCGGCCCGCCACGACGTGCCGATCTGCACCCTGGCCCACGCGGGCGACGGCAACATCCACCCGATCATCGTGGCCGGCCGGCACGGCGAACCCGTCCCCGACGCCGCCCACCGCGCCGCCGACGACATCTTCGCCCTGGCCCTCGACCTCGGCGGCACGGTCACCGGCGAACACGGCATCGGCGTCCTGAAACGCGCCTGGCTCCGCCGCGAACTGGGCGACACGTCGCTCGATCTGCACCACCGGATCAAGTCCCTGTTCGACCCGCACGGGATTCTCAACCCCGGCAAGGCGCTGGCCTGAAGACTTCGCCGCACCCGACGGTCTTGAGCCAGGAGACAGAACCTAGCCGGTGGCGACCGGGCGATCCGGGTCGGACGACCAGGCCGACCAGGATCCCGGGTAGAGCGCGGCGTCGATGCCGGCCACGGCCAGCGCGACGATCTCATGGGCCGCGGTGACCCCCGATCCGCAGTAGACCCCGACCGGCCCGGTGACGCCGGCGAACCGTTCGCGCAGCTGCTCGGCGGGCCGGAAGCGCCCGTCCGCGTCGAGGTTGCCGGTGGTCGGCGCGGAGACGGCACCGGGAATGTGCCCGGCCCGCGGGTCGACCGGCTCGACCTCGCCGCGGTAACGCTCGGCCGCGCGGGCGTCCAGCAGCGTCCCGGTGCCGGGCAGGGCCGCCGCCTCGTCGGCCGTGAGGGTCGGCAGGTGGCCCGGGGTGAGCTCGACGTCGCCCGGCACGGCCGCCGTCTCGTTCCCCTCCGACACCGGCCGCTCCCCCGCGCGCCACGCCTTCAGGCCGCCGTCGAGCAGCCGTACGCCGGTCACGCCCCACGCCCGCAACAGCCACCAGGCGCGGGCCGCGGCCAGGCCGCCCGTGTTGTCGTAGACGACGACCGGCACGCCCCGGCGGACACCCCACCGCCGCGCCGCCGCCTGCAGATCCGCGGTCGCCGGCAGCGGGTGCCGCCCGGCGCCGGGAGCGTGCGGCCCGGCCAGCTCGGTGTCGAGGTCGACGAAGACGGCTCCGGGGATGTGGGCCCGCTCGTACTGCTCCCGGCCGTCGGTGGCCCCGAGCGCCCACCGGACGTCGAGCAACGTGACCCCGGTGTCCGAACGCAGAACCGCACTCAGCTCGTCGGCCGAGATCAGGACCTCACTCATGGGACTCCTCCTCCAGCGCGACGCCGGTGAGTTCATACAGTGCCGCCAGCAGTTTCTCCTGGAACCCGGGGTCGCCCGCCGCCGGGTGGGGGTCGTGCCGCCGCTGGTGGAACCAGTAGCCGCCGGTGGTGTCGGCCTCGGGGTCGCCGCTGGTGGTGAGCCACTCCTGGGTGAGGTGGCCCAGCCGCAGATCGTCGGGGGCGCCGCGCCCGCCCATCCGGGTCGGCACCCAGCCCGGGTCGACGGCGTTGCTGATCACGTCCGGCCGGCGGCGGGCGACCGCGAGGGCCAGGGCCGTCACGAACAGCTTGCTGTCCGAGTACGAGCCGCCGCGGGTCAGCCGGGCCGGGTCGGGGCGGCCACCGCTGTGCATCCCGCTGGTCAGGTAGACCAGCCGCCGCGGGCGGGCGATCAGCGCCGTCAACACGTACGGGGCCAGGACGTTGACCGGCATGACGTGGGCGCCGTCGAGGACACCGGCGTTGTGGATGACCGCATCGGCCCGCCCCAGCCGGTTGACCTGCTCGGCCAGGTCGCGGGTCTGCCCGAGGTCGGCCAGGTCGCCGGTCACCCCGGCCGCACCCCGGTCGAGCAGATCCCGTACGGCGGTCAGCCGCTCGGCGTTGCGGGCGTGCACGATCACGTCGTGCCCCGCGCCGAGCAGCGTCGCCGCGGTCAACCGGCCCAGACCGTCGGCGGCCCCGGTGACGACGATGCGTGCCATGAAGAACTCCTCGGTCAGTGCTGGAGGCGGCGGCTGCCCGCGTGCCAGTCCTCGGTCTTACCCGGTTCGTCACCGGTGACGCCGAACGACGGCAGTTGCGGCTGCTCGCGCAGGCTGCGCTTGAGCTCGGCGAAGCCGGGGAACCGGGCCAGCCCCACGACGTGGTCCCACAGCACCGCGGCCTGCTCCTCGTCGGGCAGCCGGCTGATCACCGGCCCGAAGAACGCCACCCCGGCCGGCGGCTCGAAATGCACGATCGGCGTGCCCACGTCGCGGCCGGTCAACCCCAGCGCCTCGTCCGACTCGGCTTGGATCTCGGCGTCGCGCGCGGTGTCGTCGAGGTGCTCGGCCAGCGCGGCGGGCAGCCCGGCCTCGGTCAACGCGCCGGCGGCCAGGCCGGGAGAGCCCTGCCAGCCGGGCTCGCGGGTCTCGTCCGGGCCGGTCTGGAAGATCCGGGCGCCGTACGCGGCGTACAGCGGGCCGATCACTTCCCGGCCGTGCTTCTCCCGCACGGCGGAGGCCACCCGCAGCAGGCGCAGACCCGCGGTGTGCTGGGCCTCGTACTCGGGCGGGAAGTGGCTGTCGTAGTCGAGGTGCGCGTTGATCTGCCGCAACGAGATGAACCGCCAGTCGACGGTGTAGTCCCGCTGGGCCTGCACGATCCGGATCCACTTGCTGGTCATCCAGGCGAACGGGCAGATCGGGTCGAAGTAGAAGTTGATGTCAGCCATGGCCCACCCTCTCACGGGAACTCGGCGAAAAAAGTCTTGCCGGCGTGCAGCGGCCGCGGCCGTTCACCGCGTTGTCGGAGGAGAGTCCCCCCGCTCGTCCTCGAGGAGTGCACGCATGACGTCGAAGAAACGCAGTCGTATCAAGGCCGTGGTCGTGGCGGCCGCCGCCCTGGCCGTGGTGGCCGCGGGGCTCGGGGTCGCGCACGCGGCGACCCGGCCCGCGCCGGTCACGCCCCAGGCCGCCACCTGGGCGCCGCCGCCGGCCAACGCGGGCTTCGACTATCAGATCGGGAGCCCGTATCAGCCGCCCGCGGGGGTCAAGGTGGTCAGCCGCGACTACACCGCCGCCGTCGCGGCCGGGCTCTACAACATCTGCTACGTCAACGCCTTCCAGACGCAGGCCGACGCCGCGGCCAAGCGGTGGTGGGAGACCAACCACCCGAGCGTGCTGCTGCGCGACAGCAAGGGCAAGCCCGTCGTGGACCCCGACTGGAACGAATACCTGCTGGACTTCTCGACGGCGGCCAAACGGGCCGAACTGACCCAGGTGGTCGGCGGCTGGATCAGCACCTGCGCGAGCAAGGGCTTCCAGGGTGTGGAGCCCGACAACCTGGACTCGTACAGCCGTTCCGGGGGCCGGCTCAAGAAGGCCGACGCGCTCGCCTACGCCGCCTCGCTGGCCGCCTACGCGCACGGGAAGAAGCTGGCGATCGGCCAGAAGAACACGGCCGACCTGAGCGCGGCCGAGTCCCGTACGGCCGGGTTCGACTTCGCTGTGGCCGAGGAGTGCGGCGAGTGGGACGAATGTGACGCCTACACCTCGACGTACGGCAACAATGTGGTGGTGATCGAATACACCGCGAACGGGTTCGGCAAGGCCTGCAAACAGTTCGGCAGCCGCCTCTCGATCGTGCTGCGCGACGTCGACGTCACCGCTCCCGGCTCGGGCACGTACAAGTTCAAGACCTGTTGAGCGAGCCGGACAGCTTCGACGAGTTCGTGCAGACCCGCGGCTGGGCGCTGCTGCGATTCGCGTACGTGCTGTCCGGCGACTCGCACCTCGCCGAGGACCTCGTGCAGGAGGTCCTGGCGCGGATGCACCGGCGCTGGGCCAAGGTCGCCGCGTTGCACAGCGCGGAGGCGTACGTGCGCAAGGCGATCCTGCGGGAGTTCCTGTCCTGGCGGCGGCGCCGCGCGTCCCGCGAGGCAGTGCTGGCCGAGCTGCCCGAGACCGCCGTCGCCGCCGATCCGCAGCATCACGTGCTGGTCCGCGACCAGATGTGGCAGCTGCTGGCCGGTCTGCCGCGGGCGCAGCGGGCCGTGCTCGTGCTGCGCTTCTACTGCGATCTGCCCGACGCCGAGATCGCCGCCCTGCTCGACTGCGGCGAGTCCACCGTACGGTCGCAGGCTTCCCGCGCCCTGGCCAAGATGCGCACCGTGATGACCGAGAAGGGGCTGGTCGGCGATGGATGACCTGGAGCAGCGGCTGGCCCGCAGCATGCACGGCGCGGCCGCCGGCGCCCCACCCGACGCGCAGCTGCTGAGCAAGGTGCATCAGCGGTCCGGCCGCTATCGCCGGCGCCGCCTCGCCGTGCAGGTGTCCGCGCTGGCCGCCGTTCTCGCCGTCGGCGTGCCCGCGGTGGCGGTGCTGCTCGACCGCCCCGGCCCGAGCGTGCCGCTTCCCGCCGCCACCGGTGTCACGCCGTCGCTGACGCTGGTTCCCGGCTTCCAGAACCCCGTTTTCCCGTACGCGCTCCCGCCCACCGACGGCATGCGGGCGCCCGTGGCCACGCTGCGCTCCGGCACGCTCAGCGCCTTTTTCGAGGCCACCGACCTGCGCGACCATGCCGACACCACCGTCACCGTCACCGGCGCGAAACCGTCGTTCACCGACGGGACCACGGTCACGGTCCGCGGCCGTACGGGCTGGTTGCGCACCATCGCCGCCGAGCCGGCCCGGCAGTACGTCCTGTACTGGCCGGAGCGGGCGGGACAGTGGCTGCAGCTGGCCACCGACGACACCTACACGCCGGCCCAGGTGATCGCCCTGGCCGAGTCGCTGACGAGCGGGGCGATCGCCGTGCTGCCGCCGTTCCGCCTCGACTGGTCGCCCGCGGGCCTGACCCCCGACACCGTCACCGAATCCACCATGAGCTTCGGCGACGGTGCGTTCAGTGTGGTGCTGCGCAAGGAGTATCCGCTGCCCGCGGACGGCCGACGGCTCACCCGCGACGCCGACGGGGCCCGGCTCGAGGTCGCCGTCGCCGACTGGGACGCCGTCCTCGACATCACCGCCGGCTCAGCGCTGACGGTCTCCGACGCCGACCTGCTGCGCTTCGCCGCGGGCGTCCACATCCTCAACCGCTCCAACCCGCGCTGAAGCCGGCCCGCTCTCCCCGCGGCGCACCAGCGTCCACAGCCCGGCCAGCACGAGTGCGAACAACGGCAGCCACACCAGCCGGTGCAGCGGCCACGCCCCGACCGGCGCGTCGTGCAGGCCGGGCAGCGGGCCCGCGAGCAACCCACCCGCGGTCACCAGCAGCAGCGCGCTCTGGTGCCAGCAGAACAACGTCATCGCGGCCAGGTTGAGCAGCACCACCGGCGCCCATACGGCAGGCCTGCGCAGCCGGCCCGCCAGCCACGGGCGCAGCAGCAGGAACATCCCGATCTGGGTTGCGGCCAGGGCGAGCGCGAACAACGTGGGCGGGTTCAGGTTGGACCGGCCGTCCCCGGGCACACCGACCGCGCCGGCCGGGTAGCCGAGCCCGAGCACCAGCACCGCCCCGGCGACGGCCCCGGCCGGCCCCAGGATCGCGCCGGCCCTTCGCGGCAGGCGCCCCTCGGCCAGCGCGATCCCCAGCAGGTAGGGCACCGCCCAGCCGGCGGGGGCGACCAGGCCGTTCCACCGCTGGACGTCGCTGACGGCCACGAGTGCCACCAACGGCAGCGCCGCCCACAACCCGTACCGGAAGAGGGCTTCGCGCAGCAGCGGAGTGAGCGCGGTCAGCACGACGAAGACCAGCAGGAACCACATCGGATGCGTGATCAGCGACTGCACCAGCCGGCGCGTGCTGCCGGGCACCGCGGTCAGGCGCAGCACCAGCATCACGGGCACCCACACCGCGAAGAGCACCGCCACCGGACGGGCCAGCCGGGTCAGCCGCGCGGTCAGCCAGGGCCGGTACGCCTTGCCGCCGAGGCTGCGCGCGGCCGAGTAGCCACCGGCGAAGAAGAACAGGCCGAGCGTCTGCAGCACCCACGTCGCCGGGACCAGCGCGGGGTGGCCGGACAGCGGGCTCGCGCCGTGCCAGGCCGCGGGTCGCTGCGGGTCGCTGACCACTGCCGACACCAGCCAGTGCCCGAGGATCACACCCACGATGGCCACCGCGCGCAAGGCGTCGATCGTACGGTCGCGGTGCTCGGGCGTGGCCGCCGCGATCCGGGTCGTCCAGCTCACACCGCTCCCTCCGCACTCCGGACACCGATCGTGACCGGGCCCGTCAAGGGGGTCAGTCGGTGATGGAGGCGCGGAACGTGTAGCGGTCGCCGCGGTAGGCCTGGACGGTCAGCTCGATCGGGACGCCCTCCTGATTGAAGGTGAGCTGGGTGGCCGACAGGATCGGCACCGGGCCGGTGATCTCGAGCTGCTCGCGTTCCTCGTCGGTGGCGTTGCGGGCCTCGACCGAGTAGTCGGCGTAGTGCGGCTGCTGGCGCGGGGAGGCCGCCCGCAGCACCTCGTAGAGGGAGCGCCGGCCGAAGTCGGTGGTGGCCAGTTCGGGGGCCACGGCCAGCGGCAGGCGGTTGTGCTCGACCGCGATGACCAGGTCGTTGAGGTAGCGCAGGCGGCGCATCTCGAACAGGTCGGCCCCGGCCACCGTGCGCAGCAGCTCGGCCTCGCGGCTGGTGGCGGCTCGCACGTGGCTGACCAGCACCTGGTTGCGGGTGGTCAGGCCGCGCTGGGCGGCCAGGTCGGCGAACCCCATCACCCGGCCCGCGGTGCCCGCGCCGCGCCGCTGGGGGGCGGCGGCCACGGCCCAGCCCCGGGCCGGCAGCGACACCAGCACGCCGCGTTCGCGCAGTTCGCCCAGCGCGGCCCGGATCGTCACGCGCGAGACCGCGTACCGCTCGGCCAGCTGCCGCTCGGAGGGCAGCCGCGCGCCGTCGGCGCCGTCCGCGGCCCGCAGGTCGTCGTAGAGGCGCTCGGCGAGCCGCAGGTAAAGCGGCTGGGCGTCCGGGCCGATCAAGGGGCTGGTCTGCACCGCCCCGACGGTACCAGGCCGCCCAGTCGAAACCGTTGACATACCAGTTGCATACCAGTAGCTTTCCGGAACCAGACCAGGTTGGCAAGGCGAGGAGCGCGATGAGCAGCAGCGACACCCGGGCCGAGATCGAGCAGCAGCCCGACGTCTGGCGCGCCACCCGGCGCGTCGTGGACGCCGCCCGGGCCGGCGTGGACCGCCTGCTGGGCGCGGCTCTGCCCGAGCACGAACGCACCCGGATCGTGCTGACCGGCGCCGGCACCTCGGCCTACGCCGGCGAGGTGCTCGCCCCGGAGCTGGCCCGCGTGCTGAAACGGCCGGTCGAGGCGATCGCCACCACCGACATCGTCACCGATCCGCAGGCGGTCACCGCGGGCGACCGGCCGGTGCTGCTGGTGTCGTTCGCCCGCAGCGGCAACAGCCCGGAGTCGGTCGCGGCGGCCGAGCTGATCGACCAGCTCGCCCCGGCCGCCCACCATCTGGTGATCACCTGCGACGGCAGCGGGCGCCTGGCCCGCACCTTCCAGGGCGCGGCCAACGCCGCCGTGGTGACCCTGCCCGCCGCGACCAACGACCGCGGCTTCGCCATGACGTCCTCGTTCACGTCGATGGTGCTCGCCGCGTGGCTGTGCCTGGCCGGTGAGGCCGACGTCGACGCGCTGGCCGCGGCGGCCGGCACGGTGCTGGCCCACGCGGGCGAGATCGAGCGGACGGTCACGGCGCTGCGCCCGGACCGCATCGTCTACCTAGGCTCGGGCAGCCTCAAAGGATTGGCCCGCGAGGCCGCGCTCAAGACGCTCGAACTCACCGCGGGCACGACGGTGGCGCTGGGCGAGTCCTCGCTGGGCTTCCGGCACGGTCCCAAGGCCGCGCTGACCCCCGGCACGCTCGCGGTCGTCTTCGTCTCCGGCGACGACTACCGCCGCGCGTACGACCTCGACCTGGCCCGCGAACTGACCGCCGAGCTCGGCCCCGGCCGGGTCGTGCTGGTCGACGCGGGCGGCACCTGGCCCGTCCCGCGCGAACCCGGGCTGCCCGACGCGCTGTGGGCCCTGCCCGCGGTCATCACCGCCCAGCTGACCGCGCTGACCTGCTCGCTGGCGGCCGGGCTGACCCCGGACAACCCGTTCCCCGGCGGCGAGGTCAACCGGGTCGTGCAGGGCGTGGTCATCCACCCGTACGGCGAAAGGCGGTCCTGATGTTTCTCGGAGTGGACGGCGGCGGCACCAAGACCGCGTTCTGTCTCATCGACGACGACGGCGCGATCGTGGCCTCGGCCCGCACGGCCAGCATCTACTACCTGATGAGCGGCATCGACATCGTCGAACCCGTGCTCGCCCGGGGCGTGGCCGAGGTGTGCGCGAGCGCCCGCATCGAGCCCGCTGACATCACGTACTCCTTCTTCGGGATCCCCTGCTACGGCGAGGTCCTGGCCGACGTGCCGAAACTCGACGCCCTCCCGCAGGCGGTGCTCGGGACCGACCGGTACCGCTGCGGCAACGACATGATCTGCGGCTGGGCCGGCTCACTGGGCGCCGCCGACGGCATCAACGTGGTGGCCGGCACGGGTTCCATCGCGTACGGCGAGAACGGTGACCGCAAGTCGCGGGCGGGCGGCTGGGGCGAGATCTTCGGCGACGAGGGCTCGGCCCATTGGGTCGCGATCCGCGGGCTCAACGCCTTCAGCAAGATGGGCGACGGACGGCTGCCGCGCGGCCCGCTGGCCGACGTTCTGCGGGCCCGGCTCGACCTCACCGACGACCTCGAGATCGTCGACGTCGTGCTCAACCGCTGGCAGGGCGACCGGGCCAAGATCGCCGCCCTGAGCACCGCGGTCAGTGAAGCCGCCGACGCCGGCGACACCGCGAGCGCGGACATCCTGCGCGAGGCCGGCCGCGAGCTCGCCGCGATGGTCCACGCCGAGGCCCGCGTCCTCGGATTCGATTCTCCGCCGCCGATCCCGGTCTCCTGGTCCGGCGGCATGTTCACCAGCCCGCTGCTGCTCGACTCGTTCCGCCAGTCCCTCGACGGGCGCTACGACCTGCGCGAACCACTCTTCCCCCCGGACCACGGCGCGGCCCTGTACGCCGCCCGTCTCGCGAACGGACCACGCCCATGACCACTCTCAGCACCGCCGCCGGCCGCCGCACCGGCTGGATCCCGTACGCCGCTCTGCTCGTGCTCTTCTGGGGTGTCTGGGGCGCGTTCTCCAGCCAGCCCACCAGCCGCTACGGCTACCCCGACGGCATGGTCTACATCATCTGGTCGATCACCATGCTCATCCCGGCTGGGGCCGCCCTGCGCGGCACCACCTTCGACCGCCGCCCGGTCGCCGCCGCGTACGGGCTGATCGTGGGCCTGACCGGCGCGGGCGGCCAGCTGCTGCTGTTCAAGGCGCTGACCATCGGGCCCGCGTACATCATCTTCCCGATCATCGCCCTCTCCCCCGCCATCACCGTGATCATGGCGCTGGTCGCGCTCAAGGAACGCCTGACCCGGCTGGCCGTGATCGGCGTGATCCTGGCCCTGGTGGCGATCGTGCTGTTCTCCATCGCGCCCAGCGACGAGGGCGCCGAGACCGGCCCGTACCTGATCCTGGCCGTGCTCATCTGCGTCGCCTGGGGCGTACAGGCCTACTACATGCGCAAGGCCGCCCTGGCCGGGGTCAACGACGCCACCACGTTCGGGTGGATGACGATCAGCGGCCTCGTGCTCATCCCGGTCGCCCTGATCATGATGGGCGGCTTCCCCACCGGCTTCGGCTGGCAGGCCCCCGCCCTGACCGCCGTGACCCAGGTGCTCAACGCCATCGGCGCGCTGTTCCTGGTGATGGCGATGAGCCGGGGCAAGGCGTCGGTGGTCGCGCCGATCACCAACGCGCTGGCCCCGGTGCTGACCATCGCGCTGTCGCTCGCGGTGTACCAGACGCTGCCGTCGGGCTGGCAGACGGCGGGCATCGTGCTCGCGCTGGCCGGGTCGACGCTGATGGTCTACACCACCGAGAAGTCGGCCGAACTGGCAGTCGGATGACCCGCGTCGTCACGGTCACGCTCAACCCGGCCCTCGACATCACCTACGCGGTCCCGGCGTTCGCTGTCGGTTCCAGCGTACGGGTGGAGACCGTGCGGTCGCGGGCCGGCGGCAAAGGGGTCAACGTGGCCGCCGTGGTGCGTCAGCTCGGTGGGGACGCGGTCGTCGTCGCCCCCGGCGCCCGCGCCGAGCCCGACCCGTTCCGCGACGGGCTCGACACCCTGGGCCTGCCCCACCATCTGATCCCCGCGTTCGCTTCCGTACGGCGGACCGTCGCCGTGGTCGGAGCGGACGGCCCGACGACCATCCTGCTGGAGCCGGGCAGCCCGGCGCCGGCCGGGACCGCCGACGCCATCGCCGCCACGGTGGCCGGCGAGCTCGCCGGGGCCGGCGCCCTGGTGATCTCGGGCAGCGTCCCCCCGGGCCTGCCCGACGACCTGCCGGCCCGGCTGGCCCGGCTGGCCGGTGCGCTTCCGGTCATCGTCGACGTGTCCGGCCCGGCGTTGCGGGCGGCGATCGGGGCAGGCGCGGTGCTCGTGCCCAACCGGGCCGAGCTGGCGGACATCGGCGCGGGCCCGCCGGTCACCGTCGCGCGCGGGCTGCTCGACCAGGGCGCGGCCGCCGTCGTGGTGACGCTGGGCGAGGAGGGCGCGGTGGCCGTCACCCCCGGCGGCGCCTGGCACGCCCGTACGCCCGAAGTGGTGGACGGCAACCCGACCGGCGCGGGCGACGCCGCAACCGCCGCCCTGGCCCTGCGCCTGGCCTGCTCCTCGCCATGGCCCACAGCCCTGACCGACGCCGTGGCCACCTCGGCCGCCTGCGTGCTGCGCCCGGTGGCCGGCGAAATCGATCTCGACGCGCGCCGCCGCTGGCTCGGCGCCATCACCGTGGAGGAACTCCCGTGACCCTGACCGACCTCCGAGGCAGCGGCCGCGCGGTCGGCGCCTTCAACGCGATCCTGCTCGAACACGCCGAGGCCATCGTGACCGGGGCCGAACAGGCCGGGCTGCCGGTCATCCTGCAGATCTCGCAGAACGCCGTGCGCTACCACGGATCGCTGGCCCCGTTCGCCACCGCCTGCCTGAGCCTGGCCGCGGCCGCCTCCGTGCCGGTCACCGTGCACCTCGACCACGCCGAGGACGAAGACCTGATCGACCAGGCGGTCGCGCTCGGTCTGCGGTCGGTGATGTTCGACGCGGCCGCCCTGCCGTACGAGGAGAACGTGGCCCGCACCCGTGCCGTCGTGCACCGCTGCCACGCGGTGGGCTGCGCGGTCGAGGCCGAACTGGGCGAGATCGGCGGCAAGGACGGCGCCCACGCGCCCGGCGTCCGCACCGACCCCGCCCAGGCCGCGGCCTTCGTCGCCGCCACCGGGGTGGACTCGCTGGCCGTGGCCGTCGGCTCCTCGCACGCCATGGCCAGCCGCGACGCCCGCCTCGACCTCGACCTGATCGCCCGGCTCGCCGACGCGGTGCCGGTGCCGCTGGTGCTGCACGGCTCGTCCGGGGTGCCCGACGACGGGCTGCGCGAGGCCGCGGCCCGGGGCATCACCAAGGTCAACGTCGGGACGCTGCTCAACCGCGTCCTCACCGAGACCGTCCGCGACGTGCTGGCCGGCCAGGACACGCTGACCGACCCCCGCAAGTACCTGACCCCGGGCCGCGACGCCGTCCGGGCCGAGGTCACCCGCCTGCTCACCCTCCTCGGCGCCGGCGTCCCGGCCTGACCACGGCCGGCGGGCCCGCCGGCGGCCGTCAGGCTCGGGGCGACGCGCTGACCGCGCCGGCTACTCCTCGATGTCGGAGAACAGGCCCTTGAACGGGACCTGCGTCCCGATCAGACCGCCGAAGACCGCGCCGGCGACCGGTGTGGCGACCGCGGCCGAGGCGTCGTCGTAGCTGTCGAAATAAAGGTCGAGCGTCCGGTAGGCGGGCGTGGGCGAGCCGTCCTCCTTGGGCCACACCTTGGCCGATTCGACGCGCCGGACCTTCGGGAACGTGGCCGCGGCCGCCCTCACCTCGGCGTAGACCTTCTCGAACTCGTCCACGTTCCCGGGGTTGTCGACGATCAATGTGATCTTGGTGGGCATGGGCTCTCCTCGCACTCGGAGCAGAACGAACGTTCTGCCTTGGCGAGCCTACGAGCGGCACCCTTTGTCGTCAAGACCGAACGTTCTATCTCATGCCGTTGGCGTATCAAAGGCACAAAGCAGGGGACGGCCGAGTGGCCGCCCCCTTGCCCTGCTTAGAGCTTCCTAGGAACCTGGGTTGCTCGTGCCGGTCCTGGCACCTTGGGTTGCTGGGCTCAGCACTCCCCCAGCTGGCCGCGCAGCTTGACCAGCGCCTTGGACAGCAGCCGGGAGACGTGCATCTGCGAGATGCCGATCTGCTCGGCGATCTGCGACTGGGTCAGGTTGCCGTAGAAGCGCAGGTGGATGATGCGCTGCTCCCGCTCGTCGAGCGAAGCCAGCGTCGGGCCGAGCGCGATCCGCAGCTCCGCCAGCTCGAACTCGCGGTCCTCGCCGCCCAGCGTCTCGCCCAGCTCGGTGTTGCCGTCCGCGCTGACCGGCGTGGACAGGCTGGTGGAGTTGTAGGCGCGGGCACCCTCCAGCCCCTCCAGCACCTCCTCCTCGGTGACGCCGAGGTGGGTGGCGATGTCGGTGACGGTCGGCGCCCGGCCCAGGTCGTGGCTGAGTGCCATGTTGGCCGCGGTGATGGCGAGCCGCATCTCCTGCAGGCGACGCGGCACCCGGACGGACCACGTACGGTCGCGGAAGTGGCGCTTGACCTCGCCGACAATCGTCGGGATGGCATAGCCCGCGAAGTCGACACCACGGTCGGACTCGAAGCGGTCCACCGCCTTGATCAGGCCCACGACGGCCACCTGGAACAGGTCGTCGACGGGCTCACCGCGCCCGGCGTAGCGCTGGGCCAGGTGGCGGGCCAGCGGCAGCCACGCCTCGATGGCCCGGTCACGCAGAGCCGGCCGGGACGGGTGCCCGGCCGGCAGGGCGGCCATCGCCGTGATCAGCTCGCTCGCCGCATCCGTGCTGGTCTCCTCGGTGCGGACCGCAGTGGTGATCACCGTCATGCAAGGGCTCCTTGTTCATTACGGGGGCAAGAATCGCGCCCACGACGCCGCTTCCCAGTGCCCGGCCCGGAACGGCCGAAACTCACTCGATCAGCTGACGTCACGGGTGGGGGATCAATTCAGGATGGTGCCGGCGACCGGCGCCACCGGCGCCGCCTTCGGGGGCCGCGGCTTACGCGGAGCCGCCGTTTCGGTGGCCGCCTCGTGCACCTTCGCGATCGCGGTCACGGCGTCCTCGTCGTGCACCTTCGTGGTCACGGCGTCCTCGTCGTGCACCTTCGGGGTGACGGCGTCCTTGTCGTGCACCTTCGTGGTCACGGCGTCTTTGTTGTTCACCTTCGGGGTGACGACGTCCTGGTTGTTCACCTTCGGGGTGACGGCGTCTTTGTTGTTCACCTTCGGGGTGACGGCGTCTGCCTGGCGACCATTCGCCGTGCTGGTGTCCGCACCGCTGGGCAGCACCCGCTGCACGGCCGGGTGCTCACGCAGCTGCGAGGCGTTCGCGGCGATCTTCTCGTACGCGTCACGACCGGCGCGGCTGCCGAGCACGTAGCCGACAGCGAACCCGGCGGCCAGCTTGACGATCCTCATCGAAGCTCCTAGCGGTTGTTTCATCCATACAGGTGGGACAACGCCAGTGGTTGCCCTTGGACAAGCAACCGGAAACACGTGTCAGCGGAGATCAACCGGGTAGGTGATCTCGATGTTCGAAGATTTCCGTCTCGAGCGCGTCGACGTCGGTGACGTCACCCTGCGGGTCCGGCACGGCGGAACCGGCCCCCCGGTCGTGCTGCTGCACGGGCACCCCCGCACCCACACGACCTGGCATCGGGTCGCACCCCAACTGGCCCGCCGGCATTTCGTGGTGACGCCGGACCTGCGCGGCTACGGCGAGTCCACACTGCCCCCCGACGCCCCCGGTCACGCCCAATCCAGCAAACGCGCCATGGCCCAGGACGTGGTCGCGCTGATGAGCCACCTAGGGCACGATCGTTTCGCCGTGGCCGGGCACGACCGCGGGTCCCTGGTCGCCTTCCGCACCGCCATGGACCATCCCGAGGCGGTCACCCACCTGGTGGTCATGGACGGCCTGCCGGTCATCGAACACCTCGAACGCACCGACGCCACCTTCGCGCGGGCGTGGTGGCACTGGTGGTTCCTGGGCCAGACCGACAAGCCGGCCGAGCGGGTCATCAACGCCGACCCCGACGCCTGGTACCGCACGCCCGGCCCCGAAGACCTGGGCCCCGGCAACCACGCCGACCTGTGGCGGGCCCTGCGCGACCCCGCCGTCGTGCACGGCATGTGCGAGGACTACCGCGCCGGCCTGGGCATCGACCGCGACCACGACGCGGCCGACCGGTCCGCCGGCCGACAGGTCACCTGCCCCACCCTCCTGATCGAATCGGCCCGGGACGACCTCGACATCCACGGCGACCCCCAGGCGATCTGGGCCCCCTGGGTCGCCTCCACGCTCCGGCACAGCGTCGTCGACAGCGGCCACCACCAGGCCGAACAGGCCCCCGACGAGGTGGCCACCATCCTCCTGGACTTCCTTGCACCCTAATTCAGATGGACAGCGGCCCGCTGTTCCAGCGCATCCAGCACCGCCACCCGCGTGACCGGCACCTCGACCGCCACGCGCAAAACTCCACCGATCCGCTCGAACCGGAACTCAAAGAACGAGCAGCACTCGTTCTCCCGCCCGGCCAGCTCCCGAACCACGGCCTCCGCCGCCGGATCAAAATCCCAGCCCAGCACAGTCTCCGACTGCCGCATCTGCCCAAGCAGCACGGTCGCGAACAGCTCGTCGAACTCGGCCACCCGCACCGGCCGCTCAACGGCCGGCAGCGTGCACGCCACAGGCACCCACTCCCCAGTGTTCGTCATAGCCCGACGGTAAAGCCGTACCCCAGTACCGGATGCAACCCCACCGCGCCCAGACAGCCCCGCCCACCCGACGAACAAGCCCCGATCAGTCACCACGCGCACGACGCGCAGCCAACGCGCAACCAACGCGCAAACCCGATCAGTCGCCGGAAGCACGCGCAACAAACGCCGCTCAATGCGCAGTCTGGCCACTCGCCGCGCATCCACACCCAGCAAACAACACTCAACGCACAGGCCCAGCCGACCGCCGCACGACACCACGCAACAAACGCCACCCAACGCGCAGGCCCGATCAGTCGCCGCACGCACGCGCAACAAACGCCACCCAACGCGCAGGCCCGATCAGTCGCCGCACGCACGCGCAACAAACGCCACCCAACGCGCAGGCCCGATCAGTCACCGCACGCACGCGCAACAAACGCCACCCAACGCGCAGACCCGATCAGTCACGGCACGCGCGCGCAACAAACGCCACCGAACGCGCAGGCCCGATCAGTCACCTCGCGCATGCACGCCAACCGACGTGCTACATCAAGTACCCGCTTTGAGCATGCGCACAGCAAGCGCCGCTCAATGCGCAAGCCCGGCCACTCGCCGCACTCATGCGCGCAACAAACGCCGCTCACTGCGCAACTCGACCGCCCGCCGCGCTCCTCGACCCGGCGAACAGCAGCCAACGCGCAGCTTCGGCCGATCACCAGGAGCCAGCACGCAACGAACGCGGGCCAACGCGCAAACCCAGCCACCGCCGCACCCAACCGTGCAACAAACGCCGCTCACCGCGCAACCCGCCAACCGCCGCGCACCTCCACCCGGCGAACAGCAGCCAACGCGCAGCCCCAGCCGATCACCAGGAGCCAGCACGCAACAAACGGCGGCCAACGCGCAAACCCAGCCACTACCGCACCCAACCGCGCAACAAACGCCGCTCACCGCGCAACCCGCCAACCGCCGCGCACCTCCACCCGGCGAACAGCAGCCAACGCGCAGCCCCAGCCGATCACCACAGGCCGGCACAAACCCAGCCGATCGCGGGGAGGCAGCTGGTCCGCGACCAAGGGCTCAAGTCTTTCGTCGGCGGTTGGCCTGGTGCTGACGGCCGGGCGGTGGAGACGTCGACGCGTCGTGGACAGCGCTCAACGGGCGTCGATGGGGTCGGGCGGTGAGGTGCGACACGCCCGACACACCATCTGGTGTTGCATCTCCTGAGCCTCGCCCATATATGGTGTTGCCCGCAGCTGGTTCGAGCGCCGCGTCGTGTGGTGGTCGAGGCAAGAGGGAACCCGGTGCAAGTCCGGGACTGCCCCGCAGCGGTGAGTGGGAACGACCGCCGTCATACAGCACTGGGCTCCGCCGAGCCTGGGAAGCGACGGCCAGTAGGAAGCGTGCCAGGCGCCCACGAGTCCGAAGACCTGCCAGCGCACCGTGCGCCGCCGTGGCGTGCGGTGGTCGAAGGCCGCGCGGGACGGCCGACGCCATCATGACGGCCGGGGTGTGGCCGTCGGCGTCCCCGTGTGCCTTCACATCGGTGAGGGGGACGCGAGAGTGACTGTCACGCAGGACATGACGGCCGTGCCGGAGCAACGGCGGCACGGGATGCAGGTGCGCAAGCGCAACGGCGACCTGGAGACGGTCGACGTCAACAAGATCGTCAAGGCGGTCGAGCGGTGGGTGGCCGACCTCGGCGAGGTGGACCCGTTGCGGGTCGCGACCAAGACGATCAGCGGGCTTTACGACGGCGCGACGACCGCCGAGCTGGACAAGTTGTCGATCCAGACGGCGGCCGAGCTGATCGGTGAGGAACCGCAGTACTCGAAGCTGGCCGCGCGCCTGCTGGCGGCGTACGTGGACAAGGAAGTGCGCCTTCAGGGGGTGGCCACCTTCAGCCAGTCGATCCGCCACGCCCACCAGCAGGGTCTGATCGGCGACGAGACGGCCGCGTTCGTGGCCCGCAACGCGCGCAAGCTCGACGACGCCGTCGATGTCGGCGGTGACCTGCGGTTCGAGTATTTCGGGCTGCGCACCGTGGCCGACCGTTACCTGCTGCGGCACCCGCAGGAGCGCACCGTGGTCGAGACGCCGCAGTATTTCCTGCTGCGCGTCGCCTGCGGCTTGAGCACCACCCCGGCCGAGGCGATCGGCTTCTACCGGCTCATGTCCAGTTTGGCTTATCTGCCCAGCTCGCCGACGTTGTTCAATTCCGGCACCCGGCACACCCAGATGTCGAGTTGCTTCCTGGTCGATTCGCCGCGGGATGAACTCGACTCGATTTACGAGCGTTATCACCAGGTCGCCAAGCTGTCGAAGTTCTCGGGCGGCATCGGCATCTCGTGGAGCCGGATCCGCGGCCGGGGCGCACTGATCCGTGGCACCAACGGCAAGTCGAACGGCATCGTGCCGTTCCTCAAAACCCTCGACGCGGGTGTGGCCGCCGTCAATCAGGGTGGCCGGCGCAAGGGCGCGGCGTGCGTCTATCTGGAGCCGTGGCATCCGGACGTCGAGGAGTTCCTGGAGCTGCGCGACAACACCGGCGAGGAGTCCCGGCGGACGCACAATCTGAACCTGGCCAATTGGATTCCGGACGAGTTCATGCGCCGGGTCGAGGCCGACGGCGACTGGTCGCTGATCGATCCGTCCGACGCGCCGGAACTGCCCGACCTGTTCGGTGCGGCCTTCGACGACGCGTACCGGCGGGCCGAGAAGCACGCCGTCAAGACCGTCAAAGCGCGCGACCTGTACGGGCGGATGATGCGCACTCTCGCGCAAACGGGCAACGGCTGGATGACGTTCAAGGACCGCTCGAACGCGCTCTCCAACCAGACCGGCGCGCCCGGCAACACGATCCACCTGTCCAACCTGTGCACCGAGATCCTCGAAGTGAACAGCGACGACGAGACGGCGGTGTGCAACCTGGGCTCGATCAACCTGGGCGCGCACATCACCGGGGACGGCGTCGACTGGCCGAAGTTGCGCGAAACTGTTCGCACGGCCGTCGTCTTCCTGGACCGGGTCATCGACATCAACTTCTACCCGTCGGAGCAGGCCGCGAGGTCGAACCCGCGCTGGCGGCCGATCGGGCTGGGCCTGATGGGCCTGCAGGACGCCTTCTTCCAGTTGCGGCTGCCGTTCGACTCGGCCGCCGCGCGTGAACTGTCCACCCGCGTGCAGGAGGAGATTTTCCTGACCGCGCTGGAGTCCTCGGCGGGGCTCGCCGAGCGTTTCGGACCCCATCCCGCGTACGGGGAGACCCGCGCGGCGGCCGGCGATCTGCACCACGAGCTGTGGGGCGCCACGCCCGCGCAGACCGATCGGTGGGCCGCGCTCAAAACGCGCATCAGTGCGACAGGGTTGCGCAACTCGCTGCTCGTGGCGATCGCCCCGACGGCCACCATCGCGTCCATCGCCGGCTGTTACGAGTGCATCGAGCCGCAGGTGTCCAATCTGTTCAAGCGTGAGACCATGTCGGGCGAGTTCCTGCAGATCAATTCCTATCTCGTACGGGAACTGAAGGCGCGCGGTTTGTGGACGGCCTCGATCCGGGAGCGGATCAAGCGGGCCGAGGGTTCGGTGCAGGGCATTTCCGAACTGCCGGAGGACGTACGGGAATTGTTCCGTACGGCGTGGGAACTCCCCCAGCGGGCGCTGATCGATCTGGCCGCGGCCCGGGCGCCCTACATCGACCAGTCGCAGTCGCTCAATCTGTTCCTGAGCGCCCCGACGATCGGCAAGCTCTCCTCGATGTATCTGTACGGCTGGAAAGCCGGCCTGAAGACGTCCTATTACCTGCGCTCGCGCCCCGCGACGCGCATTCAGCAGGCCACTGTCTCCGTCGCCCCGATCACGGCCGCGGACGACGAAGCGCTCGCCTGCTCCCTGGAGAACCCCGAGTCCTGTGAGGCCTGCCAATAATGCTGCTCGACCCCGGAATGGACCTGACCCTGCGGCCGATGAGGTATCCGGCCTTCTTCGACCGGTTCAAGGACGCCATCAAGAACACCTGGACCGTCGAGGAGGTCGACCTGCACTCCGACCTGGCCGACCTGCAACGGCTGTCCCCGGCCGAGCAGCATCTGGTGTCGCGGCTGGTCGCGTTCTTCGCCACCGGTGACACGATCGTGGCCAACAACCTCGTGCTCAACCTCTACCAGCACGTGAACTCGCCCGAGGGCCGGCTGTATCTGTCGCGGCAACTGTTCGAGGAGGCCGTGCACGTCCAGTTCTATCTGAATTTGCTCGACACGTATGTGCCCGACGAGCGGGAACGGTTCGAGGCGTTCGCCGCGGTCGAGAACATCCCGTCGATCGCGCGCAAGGCCGAGTTCTGTTTCAAGTGGATCGACTCGATTTATGCGATGCGCGAGCTCAAGACGAAGGAGGACCGGCGGGCCTTCCTGCTCAACGTGATCTGCTTCGCCGCGTGCATCGAGGGCTTGTTCTTCTACGGCGCTTTTGCGTACGTGTACTTCCTGCGCTCGCGCGGTCTGCTGAACGGGCTCGCATCCGGCACCAACTGGGTGTTCCGCGACGAGAGCATGCACATGGCGTTCGCGTTCGACGTGGTCGACACCGTCCGCCAGGAGGAACCCGACCTGTTCGACGCGGAGATGGAGCAGCAGGTCAGGAACATGCTGGCCGAGGCCGTGGAGTGCGAGGTCCAGTTCGCCGCGGACATCCTCGAACAGGGCGTCTCCGGCATGTCGCTCGCTGACATGCGCGAGTACCTGCAACATGTGGCCGACCGCCGGCTGGAAGTGCTCGGTATCGACCCGGTCTACGGCAGCAAGAACCCGTTCGCCTTCATGGAGCTGCAGGACGTGCAGGAACTCTCGAACTTCTTCGAGCGCCGCGTCTCGGCCTACCAGGTCGGTGTGACCGGATCGGTCACCTTCGACGACGACTTCTGACGGCCGGCCTCGTACGACGGCGGACGGTGCTGTGCTGGCCCGTCCGCCAGGCGGGGCGTCCCGGATCGGGTGGTTGGTGCGCTCCGCGCCGGCTACCAGCGCCGTCGCCGACGACACGCAAGCGTCCACCCACGACGAGGTGGGGGCGCTGGGCCGGGCCCGCGGGTCAGCCCCGACCGTGGTCTCAGGAGCCGCGGTTACGCTGAGGCCGAGGCCGCGCTGAGGCGGCTCGTCGCGGCGGCCGCCGAACTCCGCGGCATCTGATCCTCGCGGCCCGAACCGGAACGGAGAAGCAGCATGACGCAGCCCGCGGCCTCCACGACGAACGGCGGGACGGCCGGCGACGCGCGCCGGATTGCGCACGCCCTGGACGCCCTGGTCTGGGAGATCGCCTACCTGCGGGAGCTTGATCCGGCGGCTGCGCACCGGTTGCGCGCGGCCGCGCACCGGGTGGCCGCCGCGGCCGACGGGGTGCCCACCGTATCGGCCGCCTATGTCGACATCGTTCCGGAGCGGACATGAACGCGGAGCGGGCCCGCGGTCAGGGGCGGAGCAGGGCCTTGACGGCACGGCGCTCGTCCATCGCCCGGTAGCCCCGCCTCGACCGCCGAGTGCGCGCCGAGACCGTTCGTCAGGCCCTTGATCCGGGCGATGCCTTCGTCGCCGCGCTCGGTGACGATGTCGGTGGCCCCGAAGACGCGGGCCGCCTTCTGCCGGTCGGCGTGCCGGCTCATGGCGATGATGACTCCTCGTCGCATCGCTACCTCACCTAGCAAAGCGCGGCCCGCGGGAGTCCCTGACGAGACGCGCACCGGCCGTACGTGTCAGAAAAGGGTGTCCTGCACGCGATCGGCCGGCACCAGGGCGGTCAGGGTGACGCGAAGCCCGGCCAGCGGGGGCACCTCGCTCCGGGCGAGCAGGGCCCGCACCACCCCGGACCAGGCTCGCGGGTTCGCCGTCGGGGCCGGCCGGCTGCCTTTGAGCACGCGGGCCGGGCCCTCGCCCTCCGGTAGCGCCGTGAGCGTGAGGCCGGACGCGAGGAGCCCGGCCCGCTCGGCGCGGCGGCAGACCCGCTCGACGCACATCTCGGCCAGCTCCGCCGCCGTCCGGTCCGGTCGCGCGTAGCCCTTGGTCGCCCCCTCCGACGACAGCGTCGAACGGCGCTCGACGGGACGCACGACGGCGTCGTCGGAGCCCTCCCGGACAGCCCGGAGCCGCCGGGCCATCGCCGTGCCGCACAAGCGCCGCAACGTCTCGTACGGGATGTCGTCCAGCCCGGCCAGGGTGGTGATGCCCAGCGACTCGAGGCGTTCCACCGTACGGGCGCCGACACCCCAGACGTCGCGCAACGGCAACGCGGCCCGCAGCTCGGCCTCCCGGCCGGGCCCGATGACGTGCAGCCCGTCGGGTTTGGCGGCCCGCGAGGCCAGCTTGGCCATCAGTTTGGTGCGGCCGACACCGACGCTGACCGGGATCGCGAGCTCGGCCGCGGCGCGCCGCCGGACCTCGTGACCGGCCGCGACCGCCTCCTCGGGGCTGCGGGCGCCGACGTCGAGGAAGGCCTCCTCCATCGAGCCGGGCTCGACCGCCCGGGCGCAGTCGCGGAACAGGTCGAGCAGAGCCTCCCCGGCCTCCTCGACCTCGTCCTGCGGCACGTCGACCAGGATCAGCCCGGGACACTGCAACAGCGCCTGCTGGGCGAGCACGCCCGCCCGGACACCGCGGGCCCGGGCCGGATAGTTCGCGCTCGCGACGACCACATGAGCGACGACAGCCACCGGAAGCGCGGCCAGATGCGGCCGGCTGCGCAGCACCACCGACGCGAAGAAGGCGTCGGCATCGGCGTGCAGCAGCGGCCCTCGACTCACCCGGCGAATAGTACACATGTTCGACGACTCAGGCTTCCGCGGGTAGATCGGGGGTGAACTCCGACGGCATGGTGGGTGCTTCGGCGCGGTGGACCGATTCGACGACTTCGGTGGTCCACTTGATCACGTGGAACGGGTCGAGTCAGGAACGTGCGGCCCCGTTCGCAGGAGATTCCGTCGACGCCTGTGCTCCCAGGTGCCTGGCGAAGAATCGAATCGAGCTGTCGATTTCGAACGCCGGGATCCGGAAGTGGCCGCCGGGGTTGGCGTGCAGGGTCTTCTCGGCGGAACCGAGTGCGTCGAACAGCTTCATGACTGAGTCCCGCGGATTGCCTTCGTCGTCCCACTGCAGCAGGTACTCGACGGGGATCGTGATCCGCGCTGCGGTGTCCAGGAGCCAGTCGCATGCCATGAGGCCGAGGACCGCAGCAGTGATCCGGGGTTCGGCCGCGACGAGGCGGATGCCCGACTCCCCGGCCGCGGACAGGCCGTAGTACCCGACGGGCTGGCTGTCGCCAACGGAGTCCAGTTCCTGCAGCCCGTCGAGGGTGGTCCGCCAGTCGGGGATGAGTTCTGCCGCCACGGTTTCGTAGAGGGCGGGCAGCGCGGGTCCGAAGGGCTCGCCCGCAGCCTTTCGTTCGTCGATCAGCGCAACGAGCCGCCGGATCTCCGGATGCTCCGGCCTGTCACCGGTACCCGGCGCGTCGATCGCGGCGACCGCAAAGCCGCAAGCGGTGACGTACGGGAAGGCTCGGGAGACGACCTCCCATCCCTTCTTGTGCTGACCGCCGCCGTGCCCGATCAGGACCAGCGGACGGGGACCGGAGGCCTCGGCGGGCGTCCAGAGCACTCCAGGGATGTTCCCGATGCGGAAGAGTTGTTCGCGGATGCCGTCGGCGACGGTTTCTGCGGTGATACGCATGGCGGAATGACGTCGATCCAGGCCTGTTCCGCTGAGTCAGCGCAGGACGACGCAGGCGGTCGTGGCCTGGGCGGACGGGTTGCTCTCCGACGTCAAAGTCACCGTGGTGCGGCCGATGTTCTTCGTCCACACCGGGATCGTCGACGTCTTCCCGGCGGCCAACCCGATCACCGTACGGGGCAGGGTGGCGCCGGGGGCGGTGACGCGGATGACGTCGGCCGCGCGGCCGGAGTTGCGGACACCGATGGTGCACTGAGCCCAGCCGGAGCGGTCGGGCCGGGCCAGGGCCGGGAACGCCTGGACGCCGCGGCGGGCCGGGCCGGCGCCGTCGAGTGAGCGGACGGCCACCTCGTACGAGAGCACGCCTTGGCCGTCGCGGCGCCGGTCGAGGACGTAGAACTGCAGCCGGTTCGCCGTGTCGACGTACTCGAACTCGCTGCCCGAACCGGCGCCGGCGTGGAACAGGGCGTCGGAGAGCTGGCGGTAGTCACCGATCGTCATCTTCTGCGGGGTGCCGTCGGGGCGGACGAAGTCGACCTTGTCGATGTCCTGCGGGTTGGCGTCGATCGTCCAGATGAACGGGGCGTTGTCGGCGTTCTTGGTCTTGGCCAGCAGCACGCCGGAGTCGGGGGTGAACGAGTCGAAGCCCATCCGGTCGACGACTTCGAGGGTGTAGTTGTCGTAGCCACCGCCGTCGCAGAGCGGGTCGGTCGCCGTGTCGCAGGCGGGTGCGCGGTCGCCACCGTCGAGGGTCACGGTGATGCCGCCCGACTCGACCGATCGGGCCGTCACCCGGGTCAGGACCAGGCCGGACCCGGCCAGCGCGGCGCGGGAGAGACGGACCACCGCCTCGGGGTCGGCGATGCCGAGTTTGAGCTTGTTGCGCAGCATGTGCTGGGCGCCCATCGAGGAGCCGGCCGTGCCCGGGATCAGCCAGCGGCTGTGCGGGCCGCCGGGACCGTTGAACGTGCCCCGGCTGAGCATCTCCCACGGGCCGCTGTAGTCGCGCCGGGGCGGGGTCCCGTACGGGTTGTTGTAGTTGTCGCCCACGCCCAGGATGTGGCTGAACTCGTGCGCGTAGGTGGACATGCCCGAGCTCTCGGCCTGCAGTGAGCTGCCCTGGGTGGCGTTGGGCCAGACGTTGGCCGAGGCCTGCCACGAGGTCCAGTCGACGTAGCGGGTGGCGTTCCAGTTCGGCAGCGCGTCGTCGGGCGGCCCGAAGTCGTCGGTCACCTCTTCACGGGTGGTGAACTTCATCGGCCCGAACTCCTGCCAGGTGGCCGATTCGTCCTGCCCGGCGGAGAGGAAGAACACGAAGTCGTACGTGGCCGCCTCCGCCTCGCCGACCGCGGCGATCCAGGCCGCGCGGGCGTCGGTGCGCAGGTTGCGGTGGCAGGTGTCGCCGGCCGGGCAGCCCTGACCGCGCTGCATCTGGGCCTCGATGCCGTACTCGTGGCTCTTGGCGGGCATCTGATAGACCCCGTACGCGCTGAGCTCGATGCCGAACCGCCCGCCGGAGTCCTCCATCCAGTACTCGTGGATGGTGTGCCCGCGGTTGAGCCGGCCGGGCTGGTTGAGGAAGTCGCGGTAGAACGCCGGCACGTCGGCCCGCGCGAGTTTCTCGACGCCGGACGGGTTGCCGTAGATGGTGGAGTTCGCGGGCTGGGTGACGACGAACGGCTGGTTCGGGTAGTCGACGAGCACCAGCGCGCCGTCGAAGGTGCGCTCCGACCCCCGTACGGCCGGGTCGGCCCAGTTCGTGCCGGGGATCGGCCGGTAGTCCGCCCACGTCATCGTGTCGGGCAGCTCGTACCGCTGCGGATCGACGGGTGGTGGCCCGTTCCGCCCGTTGAGCGCGACGGCCTCGTCGGCCTGCCACGGCTGCGTCTGCGGCCAGTGCCGCATGCGCCACGGCGTGTCCGGATCGGCGCCGGGGCCGGCCGTGGCCGCGGACGGCGCGGCGACCAGGGCCAGCACCACGACGGAGGTTGCCGAGACCAGGCGCCGCACACTCGTCATGCCGTCATCCTGGCCCATTAATCGACTTACTTCAATGGAGGCCGTCGGTCAGCCGACTTCGACGACCGCCTTGCCGTGCAGTGTTCCGGTGCGCAGCGCCTCGATGGCCTCGCCGGCTCGGGTCCAGGAACCGCGCCAGCTGATCGAGGGCCGCAGCGCGCCCCGGGTCAGCTGGTCGTTCAGCCACGCGAAGTCGGGTGGCAGCGGGGACCCGTCGAACTGGTGGAAGCTGACGATGCTGCGGTTGTTGCGCTGCGGATCGGCCATCAGGGCGGCGTACGGGAAGGTCTCGCCCCCGGTGGCCAGGTGCCCGAGCGAGACGAGGACACCGCAGTTCTCCAGCCGGTCGAACGCGCGCACGAGCAGCTCTCCGCCCACGGTGTCGATGACGGTGTGCACGGTGTCGTCGTAGTCGGCCGGGTCGGCCACCACGGCCTCGGCGCCCAGGTCGCGCAGCTCGTCCGCGAAGCGACGGGCCGACCTGGTCACCGCGACGGGCCGGGCACCGCCGATCCGGGCGAGCTGGATCGCGTACCGCCCGACGCCGCCGGTGGCCCCGGTGACCATGATCCGCCGGCCCAGTGTCGGGCCGGCTCGGCGCAGGGCGCGCAGGGCGCTGCCGGCCGCGACCGGCACGGTGCTGATCGCCGCCAGGTCGGCGCCGGGCGGGGCGGCGCCGAGCATGGCGGTGCTGACGGCCCGGTACTCGGCCCATCCGCCGCCGTGTCCGAACGTGGTGACGGGGGTGCCGGCGGCGGGCCCGGAGCCGTCGGCGGCGGCCGCGACGACGTGCCCGGCGGCCTCCCAGCCGGGCACGCTGCCGCTGGTCAGGCCGCTCGCGGTGGCCAGGTCGCCCGCGTTCAGGGCGAACGCCTCGACCTTGACCAGCGCCTCGCCGGGGCCGGGCGCCGGTTGCGGAGCCACGCCGAGGGTGAGACCGGAGGACGAGGTGTGATCAACGAGGAGAGCGCGCATGATCTCCGCATTGCAAACCCTGTTCCCGGGACAGGGTCAAGGAGCGATCACCAGCTCGGCGATCAGGTCACCGGCGAGGGTGAACCGGTAGTTGAGGTCGACGACACCGCCGGGGAAGTTTCCCTCCAGGTGGTTGGTGGCGACCCAGTGCGCGTCGTCGATGCGCTGGGCGCCGATCAGTTCGGATGTGTACGTGTATTGCGCGCCGGCGTCGGCCAGGAAGCCGGCGATCTCGTCCGGGCCCCTGAAGGTCTTGCCCTCGTCGACCACGACGGCGTCCGGGGCGAAGGCGCGCAGGGCGGTCTCCGTGTCGCGGGCGGCGTGCGCGGTCAGGTAGTCGCGGATCGTGGCGGGAAGCTGGTTCGTCGTGGTCATGACCCGAGCGTGCGGCTTCCCCCGGCGTACGGGTCAAGCACGGGACTCTCCCCCGGGGGGAGGGTGCACACTGCAGGCATGCTCGCGATCGGCGAATTCTCCCGGCTGACCCATCTGAGCGTGCGCACGCTGCGCCGCTATCACGAGGCCGGCCTGCTCGAACCCGCGACCGTGGACGACGCGACCGGCTACCGCTACTACAGCGCCGAGCAGATCCCCGTGGCACAGATCATCCACCGGCTGCGGGAGCTCGACGTGCCGCTGCCCGACGTGCACCGCATCCTGCGCTCGCCCGACCCGGGCACGCGGGGCGCGCTCGTGGCCACCCACCTGCAGCGGCTGGAGGCGGAGCTGGACCGCACCCGGGCCGCGGTGGCGTCGCTGCGCCGGCTGCTGCGGCCGGAGCCGGCCCCGCTCGGCGTCGACCTGCGCGCCGTGCCCGCCACCACGGTGGCCGCGATCGAGGACGACGTCGACCTCGACCACGTGATCGCCTGGTACGCGGGCGCCATGGCCGAGCTGGACGCGCTGGTCCGCGAGCCGACCGGTGCCCCGGGCGGGCTGTACGACAACGCGCTGTTCGAGCTGGGCCGCGGGCACGTGCTGGTCTACCGGCCGGCCGCGGAACCGCCGCGCGGCGGACGGGTGCGTCCGGTGACCCTGCCCGCCGCCGAACTGGCCACCACCGTGCACGCCGGGGACCACGACGACATCGAGGTCACGTACGGGGAACTCGGATCCTGGGTGGTCGCCAACGCGCTCGCCGTGGCCGGGCCGGTGCGCGAGCACTATCTGGTCGGCCCGCGTGACACCGATGACCGGGCGGCCTGGCGTACGGAGATCGGCTGGCCGGTCTTCCGCGTCGGCCGCACTACCATGGGCGGGTGAGTGCCACCCTGTACGCGGTCAGCGACCTGCACGTGGCCTATCCGGAGAACAGGCCGCTGACCGATCGGCTCCGGCCTGCCTCCGACGACGACTGGCTCATCGTCGCCGGGGACGTGGCGGAGATCTTCGACGAGGTCACGGACACGTTGGAGGCGCTCAGCAAGCGGTTCGCCAAGGTGATCTGGGCGCCCGGCAACCACGAACTGTGGACCCATCCGCAGGACCCGGTGAAACTGCGCGGCGAGCAGCGCTACCAGGCCCTGGTGGCGGCGTGCCGCTCGATCGGGGTGGTGACACCCGAGGACCCGTACGAGGTCTGGCAGGGCGCGGTGACCGTGGCGCCCCTCTTCCTGCTGTACGACTACACGTGGCGCGCGCCCGGCACCGCCACCAAGGCCGCGTCGCTGGCGTACGCCGAGCGCACCGGCATCGTGTGCACCGACGAGATGCTGCTGCACCCCGACCCGTATCCGTCGCGCGAGGCCTGGTGCGACGCCCGGATCGCGTACACCGAGAAGCGGCTGACCGACGCCGGTCCCGAGCGCCCCATGGTGCTGGCGAGCCACTGGCCGCTGCACCGGCACCCGACCGAGATCCTGCGCTACCCCGAGTTCGCCCAGTGGTGCGGCACCGAGCGCACGGCCGACTGGCACGTCCGGTTCCGGGCCGCGGCGGCGGTCTACGGGCATCTGCACATCCGCCGCACGACGCAGCGCGACGGCGTGCGGTTCGAGGAGGTGTCGCTGGGTTATCCGCGCGAGTGGAAGGCCCGCTTCGGCGCCGAGCCGCCGCTGCTGCGGCCGATCCTGCCGCCCACCCCTACCGGGTAGTGCCATTCAGGGGTCCAACCGGGACACCCGTTCACGGTAGAAACAGGACGAGAGTCGCTCGACAGCGAGGAGTCGTCCGGTGTTCAAGCGTGTAGCCATCGTGAACCGCGGGGAGGCCGCCATGCGGCTGATCCACGCCGTCCGCGACCTGTCGGCGGAAACCGGAACGCGGATCGAGACGGTCGCGCTGTTCACCGACGAGGACCGCACGGCGACGTTCGTGCGCGAAGCCGACGTCACTTATCCCCTGGGCCCGGCGGCCGCCCGACCGTATCTCGACTACGAGCGGCTCCAGCGGGCGCTGGTCGACACCGGGGCCGACGCGGCCTGGGTGGGCTGGGGGTTCGTGGCCGAGCACCCGGAGTTCGCCGAGGCCTGCGAGCAGGTCGGGGTCACGTTCGTCGGCCCCGGCGCGGAGGCGATGCGCCGGCTGGGCGACAAGATCGGCTCGAAGCTGATCGCCGAGGAGGTCGGGGTCCCGGTCGCGCCGTGGTCCCGCGGTGAGGTGGCGACGCTGGCCGAGGCGCTGCGGGCGGGCGACGAGATCGGTTACCCGCTGATGCTCAAGGCCACCGCGGGCGGCGGCGGTCGGGGCATCCGCCGGGTCGACAACGCGGCCGACCTGACCGAGGCGTACGAGCGGACCAGCCAGGAGGCGCTGCGCGCGTTCGGCTCCGGCGTGGTCTTCCTGGAGCGGCTGGTCACCGGCGCGCGGCACGTCGAGGTGCAGGTCATCGCGGACGGGCAGGGCACCGCGTGGGCGCTGGGCGTGCGCGACTGCTCGGTGCAGCGGCGCAACCAGAAGGTGATCGAGGAGTCCGCCTCGCCGGTCATGGCCCCGGCGCAGGCCGCCGAGCTGAAGGCGTCCGCCGTACGGCTGGCCCTGGCCGTCGGTTATCGCGGCGCGGGGACCGTGGAGTTCCTCTACCACCCGGGCGACAAGCTGTTCGCGTTCCTCGAAGTCAACACCCGGCTGCAGGTCGAGCACCCGATCACCGAGATCACCACGGGCACCGACCTGGTCAAGCTCCAGTTGCACGTGGCCGCGGGGGGCCGGCTGACCGGGGAGCCCCCGGTCGAGAACGGCCACGCGGTCGAGGCCCGTCTCAACGCGGAGGACCCGGACCGTGACTTCGCGCCCTCGCCGGGCCGGATCAGCCGGCTGCTGCTGCCGGCCGGGCCCGGCATCCGGGTCGACACGGGGGTCAGCGAGGGCGACAGCATCCCGGCCGCGTTCGACTCGATGATCGCGAAGATCATCGCGTACGGCCGGGACCGCGAGGAGGCGCTGGGCCGGTTGCGCCGGGCCATGCGGGAGACCACCGTGATCATCGACGGGGGCGCCACCAACAAGAGCTTCGTGCTCGACCTGCTCGACCAGCCCGAGGTGATCGACGGCAGCGCTGACACCGGCTGGATCGACCGGGTGCGGGCCGAGGGCCGCCTGGTCGGTCACCGGCACTCGGCGGTCGCGCTGGCCGCCGCGGCCATCGAGGCCGCCCGCGACGCCGAGGCGGTGAGCGTGCAGCGGCTGCTCAGCACGGCGCACGGCGGCCGCCCGCAGGTGCAGCACGACACCGGCCGCCCGCTCGACCTCAAGCTGCGCGGCGTCGGCTATCGCGTCCAGGTGGCCCGGGTCGGCCCGAACCGGTTCCGGGTCGGCGTCTCGGCCGGCGGCGACGTGCACCACGCCGACGTCGAGCTCGAACGCTTCGACGCCCACAGCGGCCACATCACCGTCAACGGGCAGCGGTTCCGGCTGGTCACCGCGACGCACGGCCACATCCACCTGGTCGAGGTGGACGGCGTCACCCACCGGATCAGCCTCGACGAGGGCGGCGTGGTCCGCTCCCCCGCCCCCGCGCTGGTCGTGGCGACCCCGGTGGCCGCGGGCGACGAGGTCGAGGCGGGCGCGCCCGTGCTCGTGCTGGAGAGCATGAAGATGGAGAACGTGATCCGAGCGCCGTTCCGGGCCCGGATCCGCGAATGCGGAGTCTCCGTGGGCAGCCAGGTCGAGACCGGCGCGGCGCTGCTGCGGCTGGAACCGCTCACCGGCGGCGCCGCCGAGCAGGACACGGCGGCCGGGACCGTCACGATCGACCTGCCCGCCGGGCGGCCGCTCGAGCCCGACCGGCGCAGCCTGCTGCTCGGTTACGACGAGGACCCGTTCGGCCCCGCGGCGCCGGCCCCGCGCGCCGACGTCACCGAGGGCGAGATCGAGCTGCTCACCGTCTTCGCCGACCTGCAGGAGCTGGGCCGCAACAAGCCCGCGGGCGACCTGACGGCCGAGCCGGGCACCGCGGTGCACAGCCCCCGCGAGTACTTCCACAGCTACCTGCGCAGCCTCGACGCCGAACGGGCGGGGCTGCCCGAGGCGTTCCAGGCCCGGCTGCGCAAGGCGCTCGGCCACTACGGCGTGGACGGTCTGGACCGGACGCCGGAGCTGGAGACCGCCGTGTTCCGGATCTTCTTGGCCCAGCGCCGCACCGCGGCCCACGTCGCCGTGGTCAGCGACGTGCTGCGGCAGTGGCTGAGCGGGCCGGCGCCGCGCGAACCGCTGGCCGATCGGGCCGGCCTCGTGCTCGAACACCTGGTGGAGGCGACCCAGGTGCGCTTCCCGGCGGTGGCCGACCTGGCCCGCGGCGTCGTGTTCCGCTGGTTCGCCCAGCCGCTGCTGCGCCGCCGCCGGGCCGCGGTGTACGCCGCGACCCGGGCCCACCTGCGCCACCTCGACCGGACGCCGGACGCCGCCGACCGCGCCGAGCGGATCCAGGCCATGGTCGCCGTCTCCGAGCCCCTCGTGCGGCTCATGGGGCAGCGGATCGGCCGGCCCGGCCGCGACCACGCGCCACTGCTCGAGGTGCTCACCCGCCGGTACTACAGCAACCGCCGCCTGGCCGACGTCCGGGTCGAGGAGGTCGCCGGGCACCGGTTCGTCACCGCCACGCACGACGGCACCCGGGTGCTGGCCGGCGCGGCCGGCCTCGACACGCTGCCCGAGGTCGTCGCCGCGGCCGTCAAGCTGGGCGCCGAGGTCGCCGACTTCTATGTCGCCTGGCCCGCGCAGCCGGATCCCGACGTGATGGCGGACTGGCTGGGCGCGCTGGCCTCCGCCGGGTTCGACCGGGTCACGTTCACCGTCGCCGGCACCAGCGGCGCGATGCACCACCACTTCACCTTCCGCGCGGGCCGGGAGTTCCGGGTCCTGCGCGGCCTGCACCCGCAGATCGCCCAGCGCCTGCAGCTCGACCGCCTGCGCGAGTTCGACCTGACCCGGCTGCCGACCGCCGACGAGGAGGTCTACCTGTTCCGGGCGGTCGCCCGCAGCAACCCGGCCGACGAGCGGCTGATCGCGCTGGGCCAGGTGCGCGACCTCACGCCGCTGCGCGACGCCGACGGCCGCCTGGTGGCACTGCCGGCGCTGGAGAACATCACCGCCACCGCGCTCGACGCGATCCGCAACGTGCAGGCGCAGCGGCCGCAGAACCAGCGGTACGGCACCAACCGGATCATGATCTACGTCTGGCCGCCGGCCGGGGAGCCGGCCCCGGCCGAGCTGGACGGTCTGGTGCAGCGCATCCTGCCCACGACCGCGGGCGCCGGGCTGGAGGAGGTGCAGTTCCTGACCCGCCGGCGCACCGGGGCGGGCCGGCTGGAAGAGATCGCGCTGCGGATCCACCTGGCGGGCGGGCCGGACGCCCGGCTCGAGGTCGGTGAGCCGTCCACCGCGCCGGTCGAGCCCTTGGACGCGTACGGGTTGAAGGTCCTGCGGGCCCGGAGCCGCAACACTGTGTATCCCTACGAGCTGGCCGGTCTGCTCGGCACGTTCACCGAGCACGACCTCGGGCCGGACGGCGAGCTGGCGCCGGTGGACCGCCCGCGGGGCCGCAACACCGCGGCGATCGTGGCCGGCCTCGTGACCACGGCGACCGAGCGTTATCCGGAGGGCATGACCCGCGTCGTGCTGCTGGGCGACCCGACCAAGGCGCTGGGCGCACTGGCCGAACCGGAGTGCGCCCGGATCATCGCGGCGCTCGACCTGGCCCGGCGGCTGGGCGTGCCGCTGGAGTGGTACTCGTTGTCGGCCGGCGCGAAGATCTCGATGGACTCCGGCACCGAGAACATGGACTGGATCGCGGCCGCGCTCAAGCGGATCGTCGAGTTCACCCAGGCCGGCGGTGAGATCAACATCGTGGTGGCAGGCATCAACGTGGGCGCCCAGCCGTACTGGAACGCCGAGGCCACGATGCTCATGCACACCAAGGGCATCCTGGTCATGACGCCCGACTCGGCGATGGTGCTGACCGGCAAGCAGTCGCTCGACTTCTCCGGCAGCGTGTCGGCCGAGGACAACTACGGTATCGGCGGCTACGACCGGATCATGGGTCCGAACGGGCAGGCGCAGTACTGGGCGCCCACCCTGACCGCCGCGCGCGACGTGCTGATGGCGCACTACGACCACACGTACGTGCTGCCGGGCGAGACCACCCCGCGCCGGGCCGCCACGGCCGACCCGACCGGCCGTGACCTGAGCGGCTACCCGCACATCGTGGCGGGCAGCGACTTCACCACGGTGGGGCAGATCTTCTCCGCCGAGCACAATCCCGACCGCAAGAAGCCCTTCGACATCCGGACGGTGATGCGCGCGCTGTCCGACCAGGACCACCCCGTGCTGGAGCGGTGGGCCGGCATGGCCGACGCCGACACCGCCGTGGTGCAGGACGTGCACCTGGGCGGCTATCCGGTGTGCCTGCTCGGTATCGAGTCGAGGTCGGTGCCGCGGCGCGGGTTCCCGCCCACCGACGGCCCCGACACGTACACGGCGGGCACGCTGTTCCCGCGGTCGTCGAAGAAGGCGGCCCGCGCCATCAACGCGGCGTCGGGCAACCGGCCGCTGGTCGTGCTGGCCAACCTGTCGGGCTTCGACGGCTCACCCGAATCGATGCGCAAGCTGCAGCTGGAGTACGGCGCGGAGATCGGCCGGGCAATCGTCAACTTCCGCGGCCCGATCGTCTTCACGGTGATCTCCCGCTACCACGGCGGCGCGTTCGTGGTCTTCTCCAAGGCGCTCAACCCGAACATGACCGTGCTCGCCCTGGAGGGTTCGTTCGCCTCCGTGCTGGGGGGCGCCCCGGCCGCCGCCGTCGTGTTCTCCGGCGAGGTGAACAAACGCACCGCCACCGATCCGCGGGTGACCGGGCTGCAGGCCCGAGTCGCCGCGACCGCCGGCGCCGAGCGGGCCGCCCTCAACGCCCGGCTGGCCGAGGTGCGGGCCGAGGTGCGGGCGCAGAAGCTGGGCGAGGTGGCGGCCGAGTTCGACCGCGTGCACAGCATCCACCGCGCCGTCGAGGTCGGCTCCGTCGACGCCATCGTCGGCGTGGCCGACCTGCGACCGCGCATCATCGAGGCGATCGAGCACGGCCGGAAAGGCTGAACCGCACCCGGCCGCCCGCGCTGAGCGGAAGGAACATCCGCAGCACGGGCGAGCCGGTCAGCGGGCGCGGGTCGTCGGCGCTGCCGGCGATCAACGTGGCCAAGTCGTCGTGGGTGAGCCGGGTGGTGACCGTCCGGCCGCTGCGGGCCCGGGCCGGCAGCACCACGGCGACCGCCTCGCCCGGCGGCATCGGGGCGTAGGGCGGCTCGGTGGGTGCGGCCACCACCTCGACCATCGGCACGACCGGCAGATCCGAGCCGGGCCGCAGACCCGGCCCGGCCACGACCGCGCGCGCCACTATTCCGCCCGCGCCGGGGCGAGCCGGGTCCACCGGCAGATACGCGGCGCCGGTCAGCCACACCCCGAGGATCGCCGCCACCAGCCCGGTGCCGGGTTCGGCGGCCACACCGACCACGTCGCCCGGCTCCACACCGGCCTCGGTCAGGTCGCGCCGGGTGCGGGCGGCGGCGTGCCAGACCTCGGCGTAGGTCGCGTGATAGCCCGCGTCGTCCACGGCGATCAGGCCTCCGGTGGTGGCCGCGGAGCGGGCCACCGCGCGCAGCACCGGTTCGGGCCGGGTCCGGGCCGGAGCGGGCCGCCGGGTGATCAGGGCGGTGGTGCGGTGTCGTAGGGCCGGCGCCTGGTACGCCGGGACGGTCATCGTGGTCATCGAAGTCACCTGGTCCTCGGTCGGGAGTGGGCTTTGCCTGGGGTTGTCTTCGACGGTAAGGACCGTCCGCCGGGCGCGGGAACCCCTGGTCACGGACACGAGGGCACCCCCTACGGCAGGGTCCGGCCGTAGGGGGTGCGGGTGTGCGGGCTGGTCAGCCGGCCAGCGAGGGGCGAGCCACGACCTCCGGGCGGCGCGGTGCCGCAGCCTGCAGCGCCCGGTTGATGGCAGCCCGTACGGCGGCCGCGGTGGCCTGCCCGAGGTCGCCGGCCAGGCCCGCGCCCCAGACCCGGCGGCGGCCGATCGCGCACTCGGCGTAGACCACGACGTCGTCGCGCTGCGAGTCGGCCGCGGTGACCCCGATCCGGTGCACCTCGTGCACCTTCATGCCCCACGAGGCGAGGTGCGCCTCGACGTCGCCGAGCGCGTCGGCCCGGGCCGCGCCGACCGCGAACGCGTCGCCCTGCACGTGCAGAGTGGTCGGCACCGGCTTGCGGAACGCGACCGGCACGGCGACCGGCCGCGAGGAGGCGTACTCGTCGAGGAAGAGCCGGCCGATCTCGGCCGGGCTGATCTCGCGGCCGCGCGCGTCGGCCTGCGCCTGCACCGTCGCGGCGAATTCGATCCGCAGCTCACGGGGCAGTTCGAGGCCGAAGCGGGAGCTCAGCACGTACCCCACGCCGCCCTTGCCGGACTGGCTGTTGATCCGCACCACCGACTCGTACGTGCGCCCGACGTCCTGCGGGTCGAGCGGCAGATAGGGCACGTCCCAGACCAGCTCGCCGGGGTCGGCGCCCGCCGCGACCTGCCGGGCCCGATCGTCGAAGCCCTTCTTGATGGCGTCCTGGTGCGAGCCCGAGAACGCGGTGTAGACCATGTCCCCGCCGTACGGGTGCCGGGGGTGCACCGGGATCTCGTTGCACGCCTCGACGGTGCGCCGGATCCGGTTCAGGTCGGAGAAGTCCAGCCCCGGGTCGATGCCCTGGGTGAACAGGTTCAGGCCCAGCGTGACCAGGCAGACGTTGCCGGCGCGTTCACCGTTGCCGAACAGGCAGCCCTCGATGCGCTGGGCGCCGGCCAGCACGGCCAGCTCGGCGGTGGCCACGCCGGTGCCGCGGTCGTTGTGCGGGTGCACCGACAGGCAGACGTGCTCGCGCCGGGACAGGTTGCGGTCGAGCCACTCGATCCGGTCGGCGAAGACGTTGGGGGTGGTGCGCTCGACAGTGGTCGGGAAGTTCAGGGTGATGGGCCGGCCCGCCTCGGGCTGCCAGACGTCCATCACGGCCTCGCAGACCTCGAGCGCGAAGTCCAGCTCGGTGTCGGCGAACATCTCCGGCGAGTACTGATAGCCGAGGTCGCAGCCGGTCAGCGACCGGTCCGCGTACTTCATCATCAGGCGTGTGCCCTGCACGGCGAGGTCCTTGCACTCGGCCCGGGTCACCCCGAAGACGGTGCCGCGGAACTGCGGCGAGGTCGCGTTGTAGAGGTGGATCGTGGCCTGGCGGGCGCCGGCCAGGCTTTCCACGGTGCGCCGGATCAGCTCGTCGCGGGCCTGCACCAGCACCGAGATGCGGACGTCGTCCGGGATCAGGTCGCGCTCGATGAGCAGGCGCAGGAAGTCGTGGTCGTCCTGGCTGGCGACCGGGAAGCCGACCTCGATCTCGGTGAAGCCCATGTCCACCAGCAGCTGGAACATGGCCAGCTTGCGCTCGGGGGTCATCGGGTTCACCAGCGACTGGTTGCCGTCGCGCAGGTCGGTGCTGAGCCACCGCGGGGCGGCGGTCATGGTGCGGCCCGGCCACATCCGGCCGGGCAGGTCCACGGTGGCGGGGCGCGCGTAGCGACCCGGCGTCGACGATGAGCTTTTCACTGACCGTTACCTCTCTCCGCGGGTCACGCCCGGTCACCGAAGTACATCGAGTACGAGTACGGGGTCATCAAGACCTGCACCTGGCAGGTGTGCGGCTCACCACGGACGCGGAAGACGACAGTGATCTCCGGGTAGGCGGCACCGATGCCCATGCCGGAGAAGTAGTGGTCGGTGTCGAACACGATTCGGTACGGGCCGCGGGCGAGCCGTCCCCGCACGAAGTTGTCGATCGCGCCGTTCGCGTCCGTCTCCGCGTCCGCGATGTGCGACCAGCGCCCGTCCACAGCCTGCTCGAGACGTGCCTTCATGCCGGCGGCCGGCTTGCCGTACACGCCGTCGAGGGCCTGCGCCGAGACACTCATGCCCGATCACCTGCCTGTCCTCTAGCCCCGTGGCCGCCATGGCCCCGGAGGGCGACCGGAAGACCCGGCCGTGCCCACGATCATGCGGGCGGCCGCTATCGCGCGGGCTTCGTGGCCCTATCCGAACCCTTATCGCCGGGCCTTCCCCCCGGCGATTCCGGATCGATGGGGAGGGCCGCTGTGCGGAGATAACGCGGCGATGAGAGGCGTCCATAGCGTTCATCTCAGAACGGCGAGGGGCACACCGCCCCAAGCGGATACCCACTCAGGAAGCAGGTAAAACAATGCGCGCCACGATCGTTTCCAAGACCGTCAAGACCACCTTCGGCCTGGCCCTCGCCGCCGCCACTGCTGCCTTCGCCTTCGGCACGGCGGGTGCGCAGACGGACCCGGCCGGCGCTGTCCTCGCGGGTCCCAACCCGACCCCGAGCCCGACGGCCACGACCAACGGCAACACGCCCTGGGGCTGAGTCGCCCCGGCGCCCCCATCAGGGCGGCGTGTGACCCCCGGACCGGCCGGCCGGGTTCGTCACGCGGAACGAAGAACGGAACGTGATCTCAGACCGCGGGCGTCATGGGAACGACCACGACGTCGGCAGGATTACCAGCCGCGGCGTACGCGTCGCTGAGCAGCTTGAGCACATTGGTCTCGAACTGCGGCGCCCCGATGGCCCGGAACAGGCCCAGCGCCCGATGCAGATAGACCACCGCTTGCGGCGCAGTGCCGTCGGCCAGCGCCACCTCGCCGAGCACCATCGAGACCTTGGCCTCGATCATCCGCTCCCCCGACGCACAAGCCAGTCGCATGGCGTCGCGCAGCGCGGTGCCGGCCTCCTCCAGCTTCTGAGTCCGCAGATGAGCGACGCCCAGACCGTGCAGGGCGTACGCCTCGCCGACCGGATCGCCCAGCTCCCGCACCAGCACCAGTGCCTGCCTCAGCACGTCGATGGCGCGGGCCGGTTCGCCGGCGTGCAGATGCGCCTCGCCCAGCCGGTGCAGTACCTGCGCCTCGACCCGGCGGCTGCCCGCGCTGCGGGCGTGCTCCAGCGCCTCCGGCAGCAGCTGCCGCGCCGCCTCCATGTCGCCCTGCTCCAGCCTGATCTGCGCGATGCTGTGCAGCACGTACGCCGCCGCGACCAGGTCACCGCTGCAGCGGAAGGTCTCCAGCGCCTTGCCGTAGTTCTCGGTGGCCTCCGCGAAGCGTCCGTTCATCCGGTCCACGAAACCCACGTGCCGGCTGACCAGCGCCGCGCCCTGCAGGTCACCGGCGCGCTCGAACAGCTCGCCCGCCGCCGCCAGCTCGCGCAACGCGTCGGCGAACCGCTGCTCCACGATGTGCAGCGAGCCCAGCGAGTAGAGCATCGCGGCCTGGCCCCGCTCGTCGCCGGCCTCCCGGGCCGCCTCCAGCGCGATCTGGTGGGTCTCACGCCAGTCACTCAGGTAGATCCGCGACTCGAACAGCGTGACCGCGGTCATGGCCAGGCTCCAGCAGTGCTCGACCAGGCCGGCCTGAGCGGCCTGGCGCACGGTGGCCACGATGGTCAGACGCTCCCGCTCGAACCAGGGCAGCGGCGGGTCGACGAGCTGGCGGACCTGCCGGTCGGGCAGCGCGTGCAGCGCCGCCTCGCCCCGGACCCGCAGGTAGTCGCCGCCGTAGACGCCGCGGTGGGCCTCGCCGGCCAGGAACAGCAGCGCGCCCACCACGCGGCGCAGCGCCCCGTCGCGGTCCTCGGCGGCGTCCTCGGCGACCAGCCGCTCGCGCGCGAAGACCCGGATGAGGTCGTGGAAGCGGTACTGCGCGTGAATCCCGCGGCCGGTGGCGTCGGTGGTCTCGATCAGTTGCGCGTCGGCCAGGTCGTCCAGCAGGTCCTGGGCGTCGAAGAACGACGTGTCCAGCAGGGCCGCGGCCATCCAGCTGGAGAACTGCGGGAAGTCGAGCACGGTGAGCAGCCGGAAGAGCCGCTGGGCGTCGGCCTCGAGGTGGTCGTAGGTCAGCGAGATGCTGGCCCGGATCCCCATCCCGCTGTGCTTGAGCTCGTCGAGCCGGCGGGCCTCGTTGGCCAGCCGCTCCACCAGGTGGTCGACGCTCCAGTGGGGCCGGGCGGCCAGCCGTACGCCGGCGATGCGCAGGGCCAGCGGCAGGTGCCCGCACAGCTCGGCCAGCTCGGCGGCCGAGTCCGGTTCGGACTCCACCCGCTCCGGGCCGGCCACCCGCGACAGCAGATGCATCGACTGCTCGGCCCGGAACACGTCGACGTCGATGTGCACGGCGCCGGGCAGGCCGGGCAGGCGGCTGCGGCTGGTCACCAGCACCGCGGACTGTGAGGTGCCGGGCACCAGCGGGCGGACCTGCGCCTCGCCGCCGGCGTTGTCGAGCACCACCAGCACCCGCCGGTCGGCCAGCAGGGTGCGATAGAGCTCGGCGCGCTCCTCGAGCAGCTCGGGCATCTGCGTGCCGGGCACGCCGAGGGCCCGCAGGAACCGCTCCAGCACCCGCATCGGGCCGATCTGCTCGGGGTGGCGGCCGTGCAGGTCGGCGAAGAGCTGACCGTCCGGGTAGCTGGCGGCGAGCCGGTGCGCGGCGTGCACCGCGAGGGTGGTCTTGCCGATGCCGGGCTTGCCCGCCATCACCACGACCGGCACCGCGAACTGCGACATGTCGCCGGTGGCCAGCGCGAACTGCTGCTGGATGGCCTCTATCTGCTTCTCGCGGCCGGTGAAGTCGGCGATGTCGGTGGGCAGCAGGCAGGGCACGGGGGCGACGCCGGGCAGCGGCGGCAGCACCGCGGCGGGCGCGGGGACGGCGGAGATCGGCACACCGGGCGCCGGGATCGCGACCGGAGCCGGGTCGATGAGCACCGGCACGATCGGCGGGACGGCCGGCGGGGGCACCGTCGGCGGCAGCGCGACCGGTGGGGCCGCGAGGGCCGCCGGCAGCTGGTCGCCCCCGGTGCGGACCTGCTCGGGCAGGTTGAGCTTCGGGTCCGAGGTGAGGATGGCGTGCTCGAGCTGCCGCAGCTCCTCGCCCGGCTCGAGGCCGAGCTCCTCGATGAACAGCTTGCGGGCCGTACGGTAGGAGTCGAGCGCTTCGGGCTGCCGGCCGGAGCGGTAGAGCGCCAGCATCAGATGCTCGCGCAGCCGGGCCCGCAGCGGGTTCTCGTGCACCAGCGCGGTGAGCTCGTCGATCAGCTCGCGGTGCCGGCCCAGCCGCAGCTCCAGCTCGATGCATTCCTCGGTGGTGGTGAGGCGGCGCTCGGCGAGCCGCTCGGCGGCCGACTGCACGAGCCGGCTCTCGATGCCGTCCAGCGCCGGTCCCCGCCACAGCGACAGCGCGCCGCGGTAGTGCCCGACCGCCTCGTCCAGCCGGCGGAACTCGCGCAGCTGGCGGGCCTGGGTCAGGCCGCTCTCGTAGCGGTTGAGGTCGAGGCTGCCCTCGGGGATCTGCAGCACGTAGCCCTGCGACCGGGTGACGATCGTGTCCGGGTGGCCGTTGGCGTTGAACAGCCGGCGCAGGGCCGAGATGCAGATCTGCACCTGCACCCGGGAGGTGGTCGGCAGATCGTCGCCGTACAACGCCTCCATCAGCCGGTTGACCCGGATCACGCGGTTGGCTTCGAGAGCGAGGGTGGCCAGGATGATCTGCTGCCGCAGCCCGCCGATGTCTGCCCGGTTCTCCCCGAACAGCACTTCCAGTGTTCCCAGGATCAGGAAATCCACGTGCCCTCCCGTTCGGGGGCCACGCACGCACACTGCTAGGACATGCGCGGGCCGACGCCCGGCAACCCCCGACGCATCCTTGCGTCACAGCCAACGACCGTAATGCACCGCCGGACTCGCCGATGCCGGTCAGAAATCCCCCGTATGGATGCGAGGCTATGCAATGCGCGCCCGGCGCGCCACCCGTGGTAGCCCCGCGCGCTCGACCGATCCGCGCGGAAACAATAACCGATCTACCCCTTGCGCTATCCGGAGTCGTCCGTCCTCACACGACGGAGAGGCGCAGGTCACAGAGCAATCGACGCAGGAATGGCGATCACGACCGATTTGGAGGTTATGCCGACAGTGGCGTACGTCGATGAATCAGGGAACGATTCACCGGTGCCGGGCCGCCATTAACCAATGCGACACATCAATGCCGGCCGGTGGCGATCCGGTCGTCGTCCTGGCGCGACGCGACCACGGCGGGCACCACGATGGCGGTCAGGATCAGCCCGTGGTCGACCATCCAGCGGCCGGTGAAGCCGGTGAGCCGCCGGCCGCCCACCCGCGGGCCGACCACCAGCAGCCGGGCGTCGAAAGTGCCCGTCTGCGGCCCGGCCGGGCCCGGACGCAGCGTGATCACCGCGTCCTCGAAGTCGAGCCAGCGCTTGGCGAGCGGGAACCAGGCCTTGTAGACCGCCTCCTTGGCGCAGAACAGCATGCGGTCCCACCGGATCTCGGGCCGGCTCTCCAGCAGCTCGGACACGTGCACCCGCTCGTCGGGCAGCGCCACCGACTCGAGCACCCCACCGGTCAGCGGCTCGTTGGGCTCGGCGTCGATGCCGACTGTGGTGATCACGGACTGCTCGGCGATCACCACGCCGCGGTAACCGGCGCAGTGGGTGATCGTGCCGACGATCCCGGCCGGCCACAGCGGCTCGTTCATCCGGCCGGACAGGATCGGGGCCGGTGGGCGGCCGAGCCGGCCCAGCGCCGCCCGGGCGCAGTGCCGCGCGGTCGTGAACTCCCGGCGCCGTTTCTCGACCGCCTTGGCGACGAACTGCTCCTCCTCGGGCAGCAGCGTCGCGTCCGGCGGGTCGTCGAACGTGTCGACCGCGACCACGCCGGCGGGCAGGATGTCCTCGATCATGATGTCCCCGCAGTGGCTAGGTGGGTCTTTCCTGCTTGCCATCGTAGGCGCGGCCGCGGACCCGGCGACATCGCCGCGAGCCCCTTCACGGGCCGGTGGCCGCGGCAGTAAGGGCCAGGGCCGTCGCCCGTCCGGGGGTACGGCCCCGAGGCCCCCTGGCAACTGTCGCAGGGGTTACGGGGCACCGGGCGCGAGCCGAAGAATCGGTGGCACGACCTGACCCGCCCGCCGCTCACGAGGAGGCACTCCATGACGGTCGCCACCGTCGACACCAGCCTGTGGCTGCGCAGCTATCACGGCGCCCACGCCGCCCCGGCCCGGCTGCTCTGCCTGCCGCACGCCGGCGGTTCGGCCAGCTACTACTTCCCGGTCTCGCGAGCACTGTCCCCCCGCATCGAGGTGCTCGCGGTGCAGTATCCCGGCCGCCAGGACCGGCGCGGCGAGCGCGGCCTCGGCAGCCTGCAGGAGCTGGCCGCCGACGTCTACCAGCAGTTGCGGCACGCCGACGCCCGGCCGACCGCGCTGTTCGGGCACAGCATGGGCGCCTCGGTGGCGTTCGAGGTGGCCCGGCTCATGGAGGCCGACGGCGTCGCCCCCGCGCACCTGTACGTCTCCGGCCGCCGGGCGCCCTCGGCCCACCGCGACGAGCGCATCCACCTGCGCGGCGACGCCGACCTGATCGCCGAGATCCGCCGGCTCGACGGCACCGCGGGCGGCCTGCTCGACGACCCGGACGTGCTGCGCATGTTCCTGGGCGTGATCCGGGACGACTACCGGGCCGCCGAGACCTACCGCTGGCAGCCCGGGCCGCCGCTGCGCTGCCCGGTCACCGTGCTGGTCGGCGACCGCGACCCCAAGGTGGACCTCGACGAGGCGGCCACCTGGCAGACCCACACCACCGGCCCGTTCGCGATGCAGGTCTTCGACGGCGGCCACTTCTATCTGCACAGCCACCAGGCCGCCGTGCTGGACACGATCCGGTCGGGCCTGACGCCGTCCCCCCGGCGCTGAGACAGCACACGGCACAGCCGCCGCCCACCGGCGCGGCCTGCCGGAACGGCCCGGAGCTCCACAAGAGCTCCGGGCCGTCCGTCTACCTGCAGGCGGGGGTCCTCAGGTAGTGATGGTGAGGTTGGTGTCGAGGTTCGCCGGCAGGTCGCTGCGCCGGGTCACGTTGAGCTTGCGATAGGTGCGGGTGAGGTGCTGCTCGACAGTGCTCGTGGTGATGTAGAGCTTGTCGGCGATCTCGCGGTTGGTGTAGCCGACCGCGGCCAGCGCGGCCACCCGGCGCTCGGCGTCGCTGAGCATGGCCACCGCTCCCCCGGCGACCTCGGGCGCGGCCGGGTCACCGGTCGTGTCCAGCTCCTCGTCCTGCGACAGGGCCCGCCGCAGCGGCGTTGCCTCGCACTGCTCGGCCAGGGTGCGGGCCCGGTGGCCGATCATGCCGGCCCGGCGTGACTCGCCGAGCGCGTGGTAGGCCTGGGCCAGGTCGACCAGCGTGCGGGACAGCTCGTACAGGTCGCCGCTGTTCTGCAGCAGGTCGGCCGCCTGACGCAGCAGCATCGGCCGGTGCCGCAGCTGCCCGGTCGCGGCCAGCAGCCGCAGCCCCACCCCCTGCGCCCGCGGCATCTCCTTGGTGCAGCGGTTGAGCTGTTCCTCGGCGAGCCGGCGGGCCTGCCCGGGCCGGCCCATCCGCAGATAGGTCTCGGCCGCGTCGGACCGCCAGGCGACCAGGCCGGGCGCGTCCACACCCCAGGCCGCCATCAGGTCGCCGCACCGCTGGAAGTCGCGCAGGGCCAGGCCGAGGTGGTCGGTGGCCAGGCTGTAGCGCCCGCGGGCCTGCAGGTAGTGCAGCCCGTAGCGGGTCTGGAACATCGCCTCGGGCACCGGCTGGTCGAGCTGCTCGCGGACGTCGTCGAAGTCGCCCATCGCGAGCGACGCGATGATCAGCAGGGAGAGCGGGTGCCCGATGGCCACACCCCAGCTGGCCGGGGGCATGATCTCGAGCGCGGTCCGGGCGTAGCGGGCGGCCCCCGGCAGGTTGCCGGTACGGACGGCGACCTCGGCCCGGACCACGGCCAGGCGGGCCTGCCGGCTGGGCGCCCGCCGGGTGTAGGCCTCCTCGACGAACATGTCGCACCAGCCGGCGGCCCGGTCGGCGTGCCCGGCGTAAGTGAGCGCCAGCAGCGCGCTCTCCACGGTGTCGAGCGACATCTCGTCGAGCCGGGAGCCGCGCAGGATGCGCTCCACGGTCTCGCTGACGTCCGGTCCCGGGGTCGAGCTGATCACCGAGGCCAGGGTGCGGGCGGCGGCGAACCGGCGGCTGGCCGACACGGTCGACACCGGCGTGGTGCTCTTGGGCAGGTGGGCCACGAACGGGGCGTACGTGCAGCGCAGCCAGGGCCGGGTCGCGGCCAGCTCGGCCGACGTGTCGGCGTCGAGCTCGCCGGCCCGGGCGCCGAGGTGGTCGAGCACGTGCTCGGCCTCGCCGAACTGCCCGTGCCAGAGCAGCGCCTTGGCCAGCACCAGCGCGTCGCTGCCGCGCAGCACTCCCTTCTCCAGCGCGCCCGAGAGCTCGGGCAGATAACCGGCCGAGGTGCTCGGGTTGATCCGCCACTCGGCGCGGACCAGCGTGGTCATGATGCGGACCCGGTGCTTGTCGTCGGTGCACGCCTTCCAGGCCAGCTTGAGATAGCTGACCGCGGCCTCGACCCGGCCGTCGCGCAGCGCCTGGCGGGCGGCGTCCTCGAGCACGGTGACACCCCAGGTCTGGGTGACGTCGCTCGCGTGCACCAGGTGCTCGGCCACCTCGCGGGTGGAGGCGCCCCGGTCGTACGCCAGCACCGCGGCCCGCCGGTGCAGCTCGGCGCGCTGCTCCGGGCCGACGTCGGCCAGCACGGCGGCGCGGGCGGCCGGGTGGCGGAAGGCGCCCATGCTGAGCAGCCCGGCCGCGGTCAGCGACCGGACGGCCTGCTGGGCGTGCTCGGGGTCGATCGAGGTGAGCTGGTCGAGACTTTCCGGGTCGGCCAGCACGGCCACCCCGCGGGCCACCTCGAGCAGCCGGGGCTCGGCCTGGCGCAGGCAGTTCATGACGGCCGCGGCGTAGGCCTCGCCCACCACGGGCTCGTCCGGCTCGGCCCCGGTCTCGGCGACCGCCTGCCGGTGATCGGCCACCAGGGCCTTGAGCAGGAGCGGGTTGCCCCCGCAGAGCTGATACCAGCGGTCGGCCAGCCGCTCGGCGACCTCCGCGCCGGCCAGCTCCTCGGCCAGCAGGCGCACGCCGCCGCCGGAGAGCGCCTCCAGCGGGATGTGCACGCCGTGACCGGGCCGCAGCAGGTCGTTCTGCCAGTCCGGTTCCTCGGTGCGGCCGAACGTGCTGCGGCTGAAGACCACCAGCAGGTGGGCCGGGCGCACCCGGCGGGCCAGGTAGGACAGGCAGAGCAGCGACGCCCGGTCGGCGTGGTGCACGTCGTCGACCAGCAGCGCGATCGGGTGCCGTTCGGCCAGGTCGAGCAGGATGGTGCACAGTCCGTGAACGATCTGGACGTCGATGTGCCCGTCCGCCATGTCCTCCGCGACCATGGCGGCCCGAGTCCCCTCGAACAGCAGGTTCATCGCCCGCTCGCGTTCCGGCGGCGGCAGCGGCGCGTCGTGGAACAACTGGCTGAGCAGGGCGAGCGGCAGGTCCCGCTCGGCCCGCGAGCCGATCGCCGTGACGGCGAGGGCCCCGCCGTCGGCGGCGCGGTCGGCCAGGGCGCTCAGCAGCGCGCTCTTGCCCGTCGCGACCGTGCCGGTGACCAGGGCGACCCGGCCACGGCCCGCGGCCGCGTCCGCCAGGAGCCCGTCGAGGCGGGTGAGCGCCTCGTTCCGCTCGACCAGTGCCATGTCAGGACCTCCTTGCTCGTCCCCGGCCGGCGGGAGGCGCCGGTGGCGGGAGGCACCGGACTCCCCGGTACTGGCATCAGCCTGGCCCCTCCCGCTATCGGGCCGCCTTCGGCGCCTTATCGCCGGGCGCCGGCGCAGGTCAGGCCGCCCGCCGCGTCTCCTCGTAGTCAGGAACGTCGATGGCGTTGGCCGCCTTGTGCAGGGGGGCCATCATCGCGGCCATCAACCGGTCCCGTCCGGGCAGCTTGGACATCACCGACAGCATCGTCATCGACGTGCGGACCTGACCCTTGCTGCCGAGCACCATGCGCTTGATGTTGGCCGGGCCGAGTTTCTGGTTGCGTTCGGCGAAGGGGCGCATCCGCCGCTCGTAGGCCGCGAAGCCGGCCCCGTGGTCGCCGCCGGCCGCCGCCAGCTCGCCGGCCAGCACGTACCCGCCGACCAGGCCGAGGCTGGTGCCCTGACCGGAGGAGGGGGCCGCGCAGTGGGCGGCGTCGCCGACCAGCGCGACGTTGCCGGTCGACCAGCTGTCCATGTGGACCTGGCTCAGCGTGTCGTAGTAGAAGTCGGGCGCGGCGTCGACCGCCTCGAGCAGGCGCGGCACCTCCCAGCCCTGGTCGGCGTAGGCCTCGCGCAGCGCCCGGCGGGGGTCGCTCTCGTCGATGCCCTCGGGCGCGGTGAACAGGAACATCGCCTTGGCGCCGGTGTCGCGGGCCGTGCTGTAGACCAGTGTCGTGCGGCCCGGGCTGACGTACGTCAGTTCCTCGCGGTCGATGCCGAGGTGGTTGGGGACGGTGTAGATGGCGACCCGGTAGCCCAGGTCGCGGACGTATTCGCGCTCCGGCCCGAAGGCCAGGGCGCGGGTGCGCGAGTGCACCCCGTCGGCCCCGACGATCAGGTCGAACGACTCGGTGCGGCCGCCGGCGAAGGTCACCTCGGTGCCGTTGATCGCGGTCACCGAGTCACCGAAGCGGTAGTCGATCTCGTCCCGGGTGGACTCGAAGATCAGGCGGTTGAGGTCGCCCCGGAGGATCTCGGCGTCGTCGTCCTCACGGGCGCCGAAGCTGTCACCGTTCATGCTGGCGACCCGGCGGCCGGTGCGGTCGACCACCGCGCCGCTGCGCACGTCGGTGCGCAGCTCACGAACCCGGTCGAGCAGACCCATGCGCTGCACGACGGGGATCGCGGCGCCGCGGATGTCCACCTTGTAGCCGCCGTCGCGCAGGGCCGGGGCCCGCTCGACGACAGTGGGCGTGAAGCCGTGGCGACGCAACCAGAAGGCGAGGCTGACACCGGCGATGCCGGCTCCGGAGATGAGGACCGTCTTCGTCATGCGTTCGATAGTACGCACGTTTGAGACATCTGTGCAAGACGTTTGTCCACCTAGGGAACGCGGCGGGCCGCCCCCTAGGGGAGCGACCCGCCAATTGTACGTGCGTCGATTAATTTACGGCCGCCACCAGCTCTTCCTCAGTGGAAGACGGCACGTCCGGAGAGGACTCGCCGGGCGGCTTGGGGGCGTCCTTGACGTGCCGCAGGGCGACCGCGGCCACCACCGCGCCGATCAGGCTGACCAGCGTGGCCGCCATCGCGACGACGTGCATCTCGTCCACGAACGCCTGGTGCGCCTTGTCCAGCAGCTCGGTCGCGGCCTGCCCGGACAGCCGCTGAGCGGCCGCCACGGCGCCGCCCAGCGTCTCCTGGGCCGAGGCCGGCCCGACGCCGTCCATCAGCTTGCTGTAGATGGCCGTGCCGATGCTGCCCAGCACCGCGACCCCGACCGCGCCCCCGAACTCCTGGCCGGTCTGCAGCACCGCCGACGCCGAACCCGCCTTCTCCGGCGGGGCGCTGGCCACCACCATCTCGGTGATCATGGTCATCACCACGGCCAGGCCGGCCGACAGCGCGGTCAGACCGCTCAGCAGGATGGCCAGGCCGTGCTCGACCGGGGTGAACGTGATGGTGAAGAAGCCCGCCGCGGCCAGCCCGAAACCGCCGCTGACGACGAACGCCGGGCGGACCTTGCGGACGATCGCCGTGGCCACCGGGACGGCCAGTCCGACCGCGACGGTGCCCGGGATGCTCCACAGCGCCGCCCGGAACGGGCTCAGCCCGGCCACCATCTGCAGGTACTGCGTGGTGAACAGGGAGAACCCGACCAGACCGAACAGCGCCATCAGGTTGATCGCGATCGAGGCGCCGAAGGCGCGCTGCCGGAACAGGGTCAGGTCGAGCATCGGGTTGCTGACCACCTGCTGCCGGCGGATGAAGGCCACCGCGAGTGCGAGGCCGGCCACCACCGCCACCACCGGGAGGGTGCCGAACCCGTACGCGGCGATGCGCTTGAGGCCGTAGATGACCGGCAGCACCGCGCCCAGCGAGAGCACCGCGCTGATGATGTCGAAACGGCCCGCGCCGGGCACCTTGAACTCGGGCAGCAGGATCGGGCCGGCCACCACGAGCAGCACCATCACGGGCACGTTGATGAGGAAGACCGAACCCCACCAGAAGTTGTCCAGCAGCAGGCCGCCGATGATCGGGCCGAGCGCGGCGCCCGCCGCCATGCCGGCCGACCAGGCCGCCACCGCGCTGCGGCGCTGCTTCTGGTCGTGGAACAGGTTGCGGATCAGGGCCAGGGTCGAGGGCATGAGCGTGGCGCCCGCGATGCCCATGGCCGCGCGGGCGGCGATGAACGACTCGGCCGAGGACGCGTACGCGGCGATCAGGGAGCCGGCACCGAACGCGACCGCACCGGCCAGCAGCAGGAGCCGCCGGCCGATCCGGTCACCGAGCGTGCCCATGGTGAGCAGCAGACCGGCGAGCACGAAGGCGTAGATGTCGACCATCCACAGCTGCTCGACGCCGGTCGGCTGCAGTTCCGCGCTCATGGCCGGCAGTGCGTAGTAGAGCACCGTCAGATCCATCGAGACCAGCAGAACGGGGAGCAGCAGTACGCAGAGGGCGAACCATTCCTTTCGGCCCGCCACTGAAGGTGCATTGGTTCGGGTCATGCCATGACGGTAGGAAAATGCGCAACCGACAGTCCAGAAGAATTGCCGCCCCTGCGGGGTCAGCGCATTTCCGATAGGGGTTTCCGTATTCCGATAAGGGGTTGCCACCACGACGTTCACCTGCTCGGACCGTTGTCGGCAGTGGGCGAGGCGGCGCGCTAGGGGTGTGCCCGCGATCGTGGCGACCATAGCCTCGACAGCGGGCCGGTGCGCCTTTCTCTTTCTCTTTCGACGTATGTGTGGGGTGTGGAGATGGACGAGTCCAATTCCTTCGTGGACCGGGTGACGCCGCTTTCTCCGCCGGAGCGCCGCCGGGTGGCGGCCGAGCTGGTCGCCGCGGCCACCGCGGCCGTGCTGCGGCAGATCGCGCCGGACCAGCCGCCGGTGGTCGAGCTCGAGCAACCGTTCCGCGACCTCGGCCTCGACTCGCTGGGCCTGGTCGCGCTGCAGGCCGAGCTCGGCCGCAGCAGCGGTCTGACGCTGCCGCCCACGGTGGGCTTCGACTTCCCCACCCCGGCCCGGCTCGCGGCCCACCTGCTCGCGCTGGCCGTCGACGGCGAGGACGACGCGCCCGCGGGCCCGGCCGGCCCGGCGTTCTCCGAGGAGCCGATCGCGATCGTCGGCGTGGGCTGCCGCTACCCCGGCGGCGTGCACTCCCCCGAGCAGCTCGGCGACCTGGTCGCCGACGGGCGCCACGTGCTGGGCGACTTCCCGGCCGACCGGGGCTGGGACCTCGACGCGCTCTACGACCCCGATCCCGACCGGCCCGGCTCGATGTACGTGCGGCACGGCGGTTTCCTGACCGACGCCGCCGACTTCGACGCGGCGTTCTTCGGCATCTCGCCGCGCGAGGCCCAGGCCATGGACCCGCAGCAGCGGCTCGTGCTGGAGACCGTGTGGGAGGCCGTCGAGCGGACCGGCATCGACGCGGCCACGCTGCGCGGCAGCCGCACCGGCGTGTTCCTGGGTGCGGAGGCCCAGGAGTACGGTCCGCGCCTGCACGAGGCGGCGGAGGGTCTCGACGGCTACCTGATGACCGGCAACGCGCCCAGCGTCGTGTCCGGCCGGGTCGCGTACGCGCTCGGTCTGCAGGGCCCGGCGCTGACCGTCGACACCGCCTGCTCGAGCTCGCTGGTCGCCCTGCACCTGGCCGTGCAGTCGCTGCGCCGCGGCGAGAGCGAACTGGCCTTCGCCGGCGGGGTGGCCGTGATGGCCGGGCCCGGCACGTTCACCTCGTTCAGCCGCCAGCGCGGCCTGGCCCCGGACGGGCTGTGCAAGCCGTTCGCGGCGGCCGCCGACGGCACCGGGTTCGCCGAGGGCGCCGGCGTCCTCGTGCTGGAGCGGCTCTCCGACGCCCAGCGGCTCGGGCACCCGGTGCTCGCCGTGGTGCGGGGCAGCGCGGTCAACTCCGACGGCGCCAGTAACGGCCTGACCGCGCCCAACGGCCCGGCCCAGCGCCAGGTCATCCGGCAGGCCCTGGCCGACGCGGGCCTCACCGCGGGCGACGTCGACGTGGTCGAGGCGCACGGCACCGGCACCACGCTGGGCGACCCGATCGAGGCGCAGGCGGTGATCGCCACGTACGGCGCCGGGCACAGCGCCGCCGAGCCACTGCTGCTCGGCTCGATCAAGTCGAACATCGGCCACACCCAGGCGGCGGCGGGCGCGGCCGGGATCATCAAGATGATCGAGGCGATGCGCCGCGAGGTGCTGCCGGCCACGCTGCACGTGGACCGGCCGAGCCCGCACGTGGACTGGTCGGCGGGCACGGTCGCGCTGGCCACCGAGCCGCGCCCGTGGCCGGCCGGGGAACGGCCGCGCCGGGCCGCCGTGTCGTCGTTCGGCGTCAGCGGCACCAACGCGCACGTGATCATCGAGGAGCCGCCGGCCGCCTCCACCGAGCCGGCTTCGGCTCCGCCCCCCGCTGACGGCTTGCCCGTGCCGCTGGTGGTAACCGCGCGCGACGACGTGGCGCTGCGGGCCCAGGCCGAGCGGCTGCTGACCCACCTGGACACCACGCCGGTCGCCCTGAACGACCTGGGGTTGTCGCTCGGCGTGACCCGTACGAAGCTGGACCGCCGCGCCGTGGTGCTGGCCACCGGCCTCGACCAGGCCCGGCAGGCCCTGCGCGCGCTGGCCGAGGGTGCGCGGACCTCCGCCGTACGGGAGGGCTCACTGCCCGCCGGTCGCCTCGCTTTCCTGTTCACCGGGCAGGGTAGCCAGCGCCTCGACATGGGCCGCGAGCTGAGCCGTACGTTCCCCGTCTTCCGGGAGGCCCTGGCCGACGCGATCGCCGCCCTCGACGTGCACCTCGAGGTCTCGCTGTGGGATGTGCTCTTCGGCACCGGCAGCGCCCTGCTCGACCACACCGAGTACACCCAGGCCGCGCTGTTCGCGGTCGAGACCGCGCTCTACCGCCTGGTCACCTCGTGGGGCGTGACCCCCGACCACGTGGCCGGCCATTCGGTCGGCGAGCTGACCGCCGCGCACGTCGCCGGTGTGCTCGATCTGGACGACGCGGCCCTCCTGGTGACCAGCCGGGGCCGGCTGATGGGCGCGCTGCCGCCGGGCGGCGTGATGACCGCCGTGGCCGCGGCCGAGGCCGACGTGCTGCCGCTGCTCACCGGCGGCGTGGACGTGGCCGCGGTGAACGGGCCGCGCGCGGTCGTCCTGTCCGGCGTCGCGTCCGAGGTCGACGCCGTCGTGGCCGCGCTCGGGGTGAAGGCGACCCGGCTCAACACGTCGCACGCGTTCCACTCGCGGCTGATGGAGCCGATGCTGGCCGAGTTCGCCGAGATCGCCGAGGTGCTCGACTACCACGAACCGCAGCTGCCGGTGATCTCCAACGTGACCGGGCGGCCCGCGACCGGCGCCGAGCTGCGCGACCCGGCCTACTGGGTGCGGCACGTGCGGGCCTGCGTACGGTTCTCCGACGGGATCGCCGCGCTGGCCGCGGAGGGCGTGACCACGTTCCTCGAGCTGGGGCCGGACGCGGTGCTCAGCGGCATGGGGGCGCGGAGCGTCACCGACGAGGAGATCGTCTTCGTGCCGGCGTTGCGCCGCGATCGTTCCGAGGCCGCCGAGCTGGTGGCCGCGCTGGCCACTGTGCACGCCCGCGGGGCCGGCGTGGACTGGGCGGCCTACTTCGCGGGCCGCGGCGCCCGGCGGATCAGCCTGCCCACGTACGCGTTCCAGCGTCGTTCCTACTGGCTGCACGCGCCGGCGGCGTCGGACGCGGCCGGGCTGGGGCAGACCGCGGCCGGACACCCGCTGCTCGGGGCCGTGGTGCGGCTGCCCGGTGGCAGCGTCGTGCTCACCGGGCGCGTGTCGGCGCGGACCACGCCCTGGCTGGCCGACCACGTGGTGGGCGGGGCGGTCCTGGTGCCGGGCACGGCCCTGGTCGAGCTGGCCGTGCGGGCCGGTGACGAGGCCGGTACGCCGCGGCTGGCCGAGCTGACCCTGCACAGCCCGCTGGTCCTGACCGCCGGCGGCGCGGCCGACGTGCAGGTGGTCGTGGGCGAGCCGGACACGTCCGGGGCCCGTACGGTGGAGATCCACTCCCGGACCGCCGAGTCGCCGGAGGAGCCGTGGCTGCTGCACGCTTCCGGCTCGCTGGACGACTCCGTCTCGCCGGCCGCCTCCCCGGCCGCCTGGCCGCCCGCGGACGCCGAGGTGGTCGACGTCAGCGACCTGTACGAGACGCTGGACGCGGCGGGCTACGGCTACGGGCCGTCCTTCCGCGGCCTGCGCGCGGTCTGGCGCCGCGGGCGTGAGGCGTTCGCCGAGGTGGCGCTGCCCGACGGTGTCGCCGCGGACACGTTCGGCCTGCACCCCGCCTTGTTCGACGCGGTGCTGCACGCCACCGACTTCGCCACGGGGCAACCGCTGAGCGGTGACACCCGGCTGCCGTTCGCCTGGACCGACGTCGCCCTGCACGCGACCGGCGCCACCACCGTGCGCGCCCACATCGTGGCCGGGGCGGGCGACGCGGTCGCCATCACGCTCACCGACCCGACCGGCGCGACAGTCGCCACCGTCGGCTCGTTCGTCTCGCGGACCGTCGCCGCCACCACCCGGCCCGGCGCGGCGCTCTACGAGGTCGCCTGGGCGCCGATCCCCACCCCGGCGGCCACCACGACCGGGCCGATCCACGCCGGCTTCGACACGCTGCGGGAGGCGCTGACCGCCGGCACCCCCGCCGCGCCGTGGGTGGCCGTCGTCGCCGATCCGGCCGGCGGTGACGTGCCCGCCGCGACCCGGGACCGTACGGGGGCGCTGCTCGATCTGCTGACCGCGTGGCTGGCCGATCCGGGCACCGGCCGCCTCGTCGTGGTGACCCGGCACGCCGTCGCGGCGCGACCGGGCGAGGCGCCCGACGTCACCGCCGCGGCGCTGGGGGGCCTGGTCCGGACGGCGCAGGCCGAGCATCCGGGCCGCTTCCAGCTGGTCGACCTGGGTGACGGCGACGCCGCGCTGCTGGCCGCCGCGGTGGCGACCGGCGAACCCGAACTGGCCGTCCGCGACGGCCAGCTGCTCGTGGCTCGCCTCGCCCCCGCCGAGCCGGCGCCCGGGGACCACTCGCCGTGGGCGGGCTCCGGCACGGTTCTGATCACCGGCGGCACCGGTGGGCTCGGCGGGCTGGCCGCCCGCCACCTGGTCGCCCAGCACGGCGTACGCCGGTTGGTGCTGACCAGCCGGCGCGGCCCGGACGCGCCCGGAGCCGCGGAACTCGTGGCCGAGCTGCGAGCGGCCGGAGCCGAAGCAACAGTGGCCGCCTGCGACGTGGCCGACCGGCGAGCCGTGGCCGCGCTGCTGGAGACGATGCCCGACCTCACCGGCGTGGTGCACACGGCCGGCGCGGTCGCGGACGGGCTGATCGGCACGCTCGACCGCACCGCTCTGAACACGGTGCTGGCGGCCAAGGCGGACGGCGCCTGGCACCTGCACGAGCTGACCGCGGGCCGGCCGCTCACCGCGTTCGTGCTCTACTCCTCCGCCGCGGGCACGCTGGACGGCGCCGGCCAGGGCAACTACGCCGCGGCCAACGCGTTCCTGGACGCCCTGGCCGCACGGCGACGGGCCGGCGGGCTCGCCGCCACCGCGCTGGCCTGGGGTCTGTGGACCGGCGAGGCCGGCATGGGCAGCAAGCTCAGCCAGACCGACGTGCGGCGCGCGGAACGGTCCGGCCTGACGCCGCTCTCCCCCGCCGAGAACCTCGCGCTGTTCGACACCGCGCTGGCCGGCGACCACATCGCCGTGCTGCCGCTGCGCCTCGACCGGCAGGCCCTGCGCGGCCGAGGCGACGACCTGCCCGCGATGCTGCGCGGACTGGTGCGGCCCGCCCGCCGGGCCGCGGCCACCACCACGGCCGCCGATCCGCAGGGCACGCTGGCCCACCGGCTCGCCCAGATGCCGCCCGCCGACCGTCCCGACGTGCTGCTGGACCTCGTGCGGGCGCACGTCGCGGCGGTCCTCGGCTTCGACGACCCGGCCGCGGTCGACCCCAAGCGCGCCTTCCAGCAGATCGGCTTCGACTCGCTGGCCTCCGTGGAGCTGCGCAACCGGCTCACCACGGCGACCGGCCTGCGCCTGCCGGCCACGCTGACGTTCGACTACCCGACCGTACGGGCCCTGGCCGAGCACCTGGGTGAGCTCGCCCTGCCCGCGGCCGCGCCCGTCACCGCCGCCCCGATCACCGCGGCGGCCACCGACGAGCCGATCGCCATCGTCGGCCTGGCCTGCCGCTACCCGGGCGGCGTGGCCTCGCCGGAAGACCTGTGGCGGCTGGTGGCCGGGGGCGAGGACGGCATCACCGAGTTCCCCGGCAACCGTGGCTGGGACGTCGACGGCCTCTACGACCCCGAGCCGGGCCGGCCGGGCAAGACGTACTCCAAGGAGGGCGGCTTCCTGCACGAGGCGGCCGAGTTCGACCCGGCCTTCTTCGGCATCTCGCCGCGCGAGGCCCAGGCCATGGACCCGCAGCAGCGGCTGCTGCTCGAAGTGTCGTGGGAGGCGTTCGAGCGGGCCGGCATCGACCCGCACGCGCTGCGCGGCAGCCGCACCGGCGTGTTCGCCGGCGTGATGTACCACGACTGGGCCACGCGGCTGGGCGACGTGCCCGAGGACGTGGCCGGCTACCTCGGCAACGGCAGCCTGGCCAGCGTGGTGTCGGGCCGGGTGGCGTACGTGCTGGGGCTCGAAGGCCCGGCCGTCACCGTCGACACCGCCTGCTCGTCGTCGCTGGTCGCGCTGCACTGGGCCATCCAGGCCGTACGGCAGGGCGAATGCTCGCTGGCCCTGGCCGGCGGCGTGACCGTGATGTCCACACCGGACACGTTCACCGACTTCAGCCGTCAGCGCGGTCTCGCCGCCGACGGCCGGTGCAAGTCGTTCGCCGACGCCGCCGACGGCACCGGCTGGGGCGAGGGCGCCGGCATGCTGCTCGTCGAGCGGCTGTCCGACGCCATCGCCAACGGCCACCCCGTGCGGGCGGTGATCCGTGGATCGGCCATCAACCAGGACGGCGCCAGCAACGGTTTGACCGCCCCCAACGGCCCCGCCCAGCAACGCGTGATCCGGGCCGCGCTGGCCTCCGGCGGGCTCGGCACCGGCGCGGTGGACGTCGTGGAAGCCCACGGTACGGGCACCACGCTGGGCGACCCGATCGAGGCGCAGGCCTTGCTGGCCACCTACGGGCAGGACCGTTCCACGCCGCTGCTGCTCGGCTCGATCAAGTCGAACATCGGCCACACGCAGGCCGCCGCCGGAGTCGCCGGGATCATCAAGATGGTCGAGGCCATGCGGCACGGCGTCGTGCCCCGCACGCTGCACGTGGACGAGCCCTCCACGAAGGTGGACTGGGAGGCCGGTCAGGTCTCCCTCGTGCGCGATCCGGTGCCGTGGCCGGCGGTCGACCGCCCACGCCGGGCCGGGGTGTCGTCGTTCGGCATCAGCGGCACGAACGCCCACGTCATCATCGAACAGGCCCCCGCGGCAGCACCGGTGGCGGCCTCGACCGGGGGGCCGGCGGCCGGGATGCTGCCGTGGGTGCTGTCGGGGCACACGCCGGAAGCGTTGCGCGGGCAGGCCGATCGGCTGCTCGGGCACCTCGCCGGTGCCGAGGGCGAGCCGGACCTGGCCGCGGCCGCGCGAACCCTTGCTTTTGGGCGTGCTCAGCTGGAGCACCGGGCGGCCGTGGTCGCCTCCGGGGCCGACGAGATGATCTCGGGGCTGGCCGGGGTCGCCGCGGGGACCGGTGTCACCGGGGTCGTCGCGGACGGGAAGCTGGCCGTGTTGTTCACCGGTCAGGGTTCGCAGCGGGCCGGGATGGGCGACGAGCTGGCGGCCCGGTTCCCGGTGTTCGCCGAGGCCTTTGCCGCAGCGAAGGTTGATGTCATCGGTGACATCGATCAGACCGGGGTGGCGCAGCCGTCGATCTTCGCGTTCGAGGTGGCGCTGTACCGGTTGATCGAGTCGTGGGGCGTGAAGCCGGATTATCTGGCCGGGCATTCGATCGGTGAGATCGCCGCCGCGCACGTCGCCGGTGTGCTCTCCCTGGACGACGCCAAGACGCTGGTGGCGGCGCGGGCCCGGCTGATGCAGGCGTTGCCCGCGGGTGGGGTGATGGTCGCCGTGGCCGCGCCCGAAGGTGTGGTCCGGCCGTTGCTGACCGGCGGTGTGGACATCGCCGCGGTCAACGGGCCGGCGTCGGTGGTGCTGTCCGGGGCCGAGGAGGCCGTGCAGGCGGTCGTGGACGCGTTGGATGTGAAGGCGACGCGGCTCAAGACCTCGCACGCGTTCCACTCGTATCTGATGGAGCCGATGCTGGCGGACTTCGCGGCGGCGATCGGCGGGCTGACGTTCCACCAGCCGGCCATCCCCGTGGTGGCCACCGGTGACATGACGTCGTCTTCGTACTGGGTGCAGCACGTCAGGGACACCGTGCGGTTCGCCGACAACGTGGGCACGCTGCTCGATCAGGGTGTCACCACGTTCCTGGAGGTGGGCCCGGATGCGATCCTGACCGGGCTGGGCCGGCAGATCAGCGACGACGCCACGTTCATCGCCCTGCAGCACCGCAGCCAGGCTGAGGAGCACACGCTTGTCACCGGTGTCGCCACGGCGTGGACGCGGGGCGTCGAGGTCGACTGGAAGCCGCTGGTGGGTGACGGCGACCGCAGCGACCTCCCCACGTACGCCTTCCAGCGCCGCACCTACTGGCTGGACGCGGTCGAGTCGGGGGCGGGTGGCGTGCGCTCCGCCGGCCTCGCCGCGGCCGACCACCCGCTGCTGGGCGCGGTCGTGGCGGCCGCCGACGGTGGCGGTCTCACGCTCACCGGGCGGATCGCGGCCGGCACCCAGCGCTGGACTGCCGATCACGTGGTGCTGGGCCGCGCGATCCTGCCGGGCACCGGGTTCGTCGAACTCGCGCTGCGGGCAGGCGAGGAAACCGGCTGCGAGCTGCTGGAGGAACTCACCTTGGAGGCGCCGCTGACCCTCCCGGCCCGCGGCGGTGTGGCCGTGCAGGTCGGTGTCGGCGCACCCGGCCCGGCCGGGCGGCGGGCGTTCACCGTGCACACGCGGCCCGACGACACCGGTGACGCGCCGTGGACGCGGCACGCGGTCGGGTTCCTGGCCCCGGCGGGCGCCGAGCCGGTGGACGCCCTCACCGAATGGCCGCCCCCGGGGGCCACGGCGCTGCCCGTCGAAGGCGCGTACCGGCGGCTGGCCGAGCGCGGTTACCACTACGGCCCGGTCTTCCAGGGGCTACGGGCCGCCTGGCGACAGGGCGACGAACTGTTCGCCGAGGTCGAGCTGCCCGAGCAGGCGCACGCCGACGCGGCCCGCTACGGCATCCACCCGGCGCTGCTGGACACGGCCATGCACGCCGACCTGCTGCAGACCGACGCCGACGACACCGATGACACGCTGCTCCCGTTCGCCTGGACCGGCGTCCGCCTGCACGCGGCCGGCGCCGCCCACCTGCGCGTCCGGGTCCGCCGCATCCGCGGCGCGGAAGTCTCGTCGATGCTGGTCGCCGACGGCGCCGGCCGGCCCGTGCTGTCGGTCGAGCGCCTGGTCTCCCGTGCGGTGACCGCCGACCGCATCAACGCCACCGCCGCTACCACCGACGGCCTGTTCACCGTCGAGTGGCAGCCGGTCACGGCCCCCGCCGGAACGTCCGCCTACGCGGTCGCCGCCGTCAGGGCGTCCGGCGCACTCACCGTGCCGGCTCGGGTGCACGCCGCAGTGGGCGAAGCGTTGCGTGTGCTGCAGGAGCGGCTGGCCGGTGACCACGCCGAGCCGCTGGTGGTGGTCACCCGTGGGGCCGCCGGGATGCCGGACGAGGACCCGGATGTGGTCAGCGCGCCGGTCTGGGGTCTGGTGCGGGCCGCCCAAGCCGAGAACCCCGGCCGCTTCGTGCTGCTGGACAGCGACGACGACGTGAGCGACGACGTGCTGGCCCGGGCGGTCGCGACCGGCGAACCCGAGCTGGCCGTGCGCGACGGGCGGCTGCTCGCACCCCGGCTGGTGGCGGCGGCCGGCGGCGAGGCCGTGCAGTGGTCGGCCGACGACACGATCCTGGTCACCGGGGGCACCGGGGGCATCGGCGCGCGGCTGGCCGAGCACCTGGCCGGCCTGGGCGCGGGACGGCTCGTGCTGACCAGCCGGCGCGGGCCGCAGGCGCCGGGCGCGGACGAGCTGGCCGAGCGGCTCACCGCCGCGGGCGCCGTCGTGCACATCGAGGCCTGTGACGTGACCGATCGGGACGCCGTGGGCGCGCTCGTGGAGCGGTATGCCGACACGTTGACCGCGGTGATCCACGCGGCCGGGGTGTCGGACAACGCGCTGATCGGCGACCTCACCGCCGAGCGGGTCGGTGCCGTGCTCACGCCCAAGGTGGACGCGGGCTGGCACCTGCACGAGCTGACCGCGCGGCTGCCGCTCAAGGCGTTCGTGCTGTTCTCCTCGGCGGGCGGGCTGGTGCTCGCGGCCGGGCAGGGCAACTACGCGGCGGCCAACGTGTTCCTGGACGCGCTGGCCCGGCACCGGCGAGCCCGCCACTTGCCGGCCACGGCGATCGCGTACGGGCTGTGGGCGGCCGACACCGGCCTCGGCGGGCCGGTCACCGACGCCGACCTGGACCGGATGCGCCGCCTGGGCACCCCCGCGATCGAGACCGCCGACGCGCTGGCACTGTTCGACCGGGCGCTCGGCACTGACACGCCGCTGGCGGTGGCGCTGCCGGTCGACCGGGCCGCCCTCGCGGCGCGGGGTGACGAACTGCCCGCTCTGCTGCGCGGCCTGGTCCGCGTACGGGCTCGCCGGAACGCGGCCGGCGCCGGCGCCGCCCCAGGCGGCGGCAACGCGCTGGCGCAGCGGCTGGCCGGGCTGGCCGGGGCGGAACGCGACCGGCTGGTGCTGGAGCTGGTGCGGGGCAGCGTCGCCACGGTTCTCGGGCACGCCTCGGCCGAGGCCGTGCCGCCGGAGCGGGCGTTCAAGGAGCTCGGCTTCGACTCGCTGGCCGCGGTGGAGCTGCGCAACGCGCTCAACACGGCGACCGGGCTGCGGTTGCCGGCCACGCTGGTGTTCGACCACCCGAGCGCGGCCGCGGTCGCGCGGTACGTCCTGGACACGCTGGGCGACACGGCCGAGCCCGCGAGCCCGGCCCCGGTCCCGGTCGCGGCGACCACCGGCGACCCCATCGTGATCGTGGGCATGACCTGCCGCTACCCCGGTGGCATCACGTCCCCGGAGGAATTGTGGCGGCTGGTCGCCGACGGTGCCGACGCGGTCGGCGCGTTCCCCGCGGACCGCGGCTGGGACGTGGCCGGGGTGTACGACCCGGAGCCGGGGCGGCCCGGCAAGACGTACTCGAAGGACGGTTCCTTCCTGTACGACGCGGCCGGTTTCGACCCGGCGTTCTTCGGCATCTCGCCGCGCGAGGCCCTGGCCATGGACCCGCAGCAGCGGCTGCTGCTCGAGTCGGCCTGGGAGACGTTCGAGCGGGCCGGGATCGACCCGGTGAGCGTCCGCGGCTCACAGACCGGCGTGTACGTCGGTGTCATGTACCACGACTACGGCAGCTGGCTGCGCGAGGTGCCGGACGACATGGCCGGGTACGTGGGCAACGGCAACGCGGGCAGCATCCTGTCCGGCCGGGTCTCGTACGCGCTGGGGCTGGAGGGTCCCGCGGTGAGCGTGGACACCGCGTGCTCGTCGTCGCTGGTGGCCCTGCACATGGCGGTCCAGGCGCTGCGGTCCGGCGAGGTCACCATGGCACTGGCCGGCGGGGTGACAGTGATGAGCACCCCGGAGATCTTCGTGGAGTTCAGCCAGCAGCGCGGCCTGGCCCCCGACGGGCGGTGCAAGTCGTTCGCGGGTTCCGCCGACGGCACCGGCTGGGGTGAAGGTGTGGGCCTGCTTCTGCTCGAGCGGCTCTCCGACGCCGAGCGCAACGGCCACGACATTCTTGCGGTGGTGCGGGGTTCGGCGATCAACCAGGACGGCGCGAGCAACGGGCTGACCGCGCCCAACGGCCCGGCCCAGCAGCGCGTGATCCGGCAGGCTCTGGCCGGCGCCGGGCTGACCGCGGCCGACGTGGACGTGGTGGAGGCGCACGGCACCGGCACCACGCTGGGTGACCCGATCGAGGCGCAGGCCTTGCTGGCCACCTACGGCCAGGACCGTGACATCCCGCTGCTGCTGGGTTCGATCAAGTCGAACATCGGCCACACGCAGGCCGCGGCGGGGGTGGCTGGGATCATCAAGGTGGTCGAGGCCATGCGGCACGGGGTGGTTCCTCGTACGTTGCACGTGGACGAGCCGTCGCCGATGGTCGATTGGGAGGCCGGGGCGGTCGACCTGGTGACCGACACGGTCGACTGGCCCGTGGTGGACCGGCCGCGCCGGGCGGCGGTGTCGTCGTTCGGGTTGAGCGGCACCAACGCCCACGTCATCGTCGAGCAGGCTCCGCTCGCGGTGGTCAGCGCGCCCGAGGTCACACCGGCCGGGCTCGTGCCGGTCGCGATGTCGGCCCGCAGCCGGCCCGCCCTGGAGGCCCAGACCGCCCGCTTCACAGCGGCGCCGGGCGCGCTGCTCGACGTGGCGTACTCGTCGTTCACGACCCGGGCCGCGCTCGAGCACCGCCGGATCGTGCTGGCCGGCTCGGCCGAGGACCTGCACGCCGGCGAGGGTGTGACCGGCACGGTGACACCGGGCGCCCTGGCGGTTCTGTTCACCGGTCAGGGTTCGCAGCGGGCCGGGATGGGCGACGATTTGGCGGCCCGGTTCCCGGTGTTCGCCGAGGCCTTTGCCGCGGCGAAGGTTGATGTCATCGGTGACATCGATCAGACCGGGGTGGCGCAGCCGTCGATCTTCGCGTTCGAGGTGGCGCTGTACCGGCTGATCGAGTCGTGGGGGATCAAGCCCGACTATGTGGCCGGGCATTCGATCGGTGAGATCGCCGCCGCGCATGTCGCCGGTGTCCTGTCGCTGGAGGACGCCAAGACGCTCGTGAGCGCGCGGGCCCGGCTGATGCAGGCGCTGCCCACGGGTGGCGTGATGGTTGCCGTCGCCGCGAGCGAGGAGGCCGTACGGGCGCAATTGCTCGACGGCGTGGACATCGCCGCGGTCAACGGGCCCGCCTCGGTGGTGCTGTCCGGCGCCGAGGACGCCGTGCAGGCGGTCGTGGACGTGCTCGGTGTGAAGTCCACCCGGCTCAGGACGTCACACGCGTTCCACTCGCACCTGATGGAGCCGATGCTCGACGAGTTCGCCGCGGCGATCAGCGGGCTGACGTTCCACCAGCCGGCCATCCCGGTGGTGGCCACCGGTGACATGACGTCGCCGTCCTACTGGGTGCGGCACGTGCGCGACACGGTGCGGTTCGCCGACAACGTCACCACGCTGCTCGGCCGGGGCGTCGTCACGTTCCTCGAAGTGGGCCCGGATGCGATCCTGACCGGGCTGGGCCGGCAGATCAGCGACGACGCCACGTTCATTGCGTTGCAGCACCGCAGCCAGGCTGAGGAGCACACGCTTGTCACCGGTGTCGCCACGGCGTGGACGCGGGGCGTCGAGGTCGACTGGAAGCCGCTGCTGGCCGGAGGCCGCAAGATCGACCTTCCCCCGTACGCGTTCCAGCACGAACGCTTCTGGCTGGACGCCGTGGAACCGGCCGCCGACGCCGCCGCGATGGGTCTCACCCGCCCCGGCCACCCGCTGCTGGGCGCGGTGGTCAGCGTTCCCGGCGCCGACACCACGGTCTTCACCGGCCGCCTGACCGCCGGGGCCCAGGACTGGCTGCCCGAGCACGCCGTGCACGGCAGCACGATCCTGCCCGGCACCGCCTTCGTCGAACTGGCCCTGCACGCCGGCCTGCATCTGGGCACCCCCCAGCTGGCCGAACTGGTGCAGGAGGCGCCGCTGCCGATCCCCGCCCGGGACGGCCGCACACTGCAGGTCGTGGTGGGCCCGGCCGATCACGGCGGATACCGCCCGGTCGCCGTGCACACCCGGCCCGAGGACGCCGGCGCCGACGAGCCCTGGACGCGGCACGCCCACGGATTCCTGGCCCCCGGGGCCGCCGACGAGCCGGCCGACCTCACCGCGTGGCCACCGGCCGGGGCGGAACCGGTCGACGTGTCCGGTCTCTACGACGAACTCGAGACGGCCGGGTACGGCTACGGGCCGGTCTTCCGCGGACTACGGGCCGCGTGGCGCCGCGGCGACGAGGTCTACGCCGAGGTGGCGCTGCCCGAGGACCGGCGCACCGACGCGGGCCGGTACGGCATCCACCCGGCGCTGCTCGACGCCACCATGCACGCGCTGAGCTACGGCGGCACCGGCGACGGCGCCGACCAGGGCACGACGATGCTGCCGTTCTCCTGGGCCGGGGTGTCGCTGCACGCCGACGGGGCCGCCGAGGTCCGCGTACGGCTGGCCCCGGCCGGACCGGGTGCGGTCACCCTCGACGTCACCGATGTCTTCGGCGGCCCGGTGGCGACCGTCCGCTCGCTCACGCTGCGCCCGGTGACACCCGACCAGCTGGGTGCGGGCGCCGCGGTGGCCGGGTCGCTGTTCACCGTGGACTGGCTCGACGCCGGACCGGCGGCGGCCGACGCGGGCCGGATCGTCCGCATCGAGAACCCGGACGACCTGGACGGCGCGGCCGGGGTGGCCACCGTGGTCGCCGCGGTGCACTCCCCCACCGGCACCGGCACCGTGACCGGTGCCAAGGCGACCGCGGCAGCCGCGCTCGAACTGGTGCAACGCTTCCTGGCCCGGCCCGACCTGGCCGGGGCCCGGCTGGTGGTGCTGACCCGCGACGCGGCCGGTGTGCCGGGCTTCGACGTCGACCCGGCCGCGGCCGGCGTGTGGGGTCTGCTGCGGGCCGCCCAGGCCGAGAACCCGGGCCGGTTCGTGCTGCTCGACACCGACGACGTGGTGGGCGACGACCTGCTGGCCCGGGCGGTCGGCAGCGGTGAGCCGGAGCTGGCCGTACGGGACGGGAAGCTGCTCACGCCGCGGCTGGTGGCGGCAACGCCCGAACAGCCGGTGGAGTGGACGGCCGGCGACACCGTGCTGGTCACCGGGGGCACCGGCGGCCTGGGTGCGCTGATCGCCGAACACCTGGTGCGGCAGGGCGCGGGCGGGGTGGTGCTGACCAGCCGCCGCGGACCGGACGCACCCGGTGCGGCCGACCTGGCCGTACGGCTGGAAGCGGCCGGCGCCCGGGTGCGGATCGCGGCCTGCGACGTCACCGACCGCGACGCCCTGGCCGGTTTGCTGGACGGGGTGACCGCGGTGGTGCACGCGGCCGGGGTGGCCGACAACGCGCTCACCGCCGACCTGACCGCCGACCGGCTGCACGCCGTGATGGCGCCCAAGGTCGACGCGGGGTGGCACCTGCACGAGCTGACCCGCGACCGGGCACTCAAAGCGTTCGTCGTGCTGTCGTCGGCGGGCGGCCTGGTGCTGGCGGCCGGGCAGGGCAACTACGCCGCGGCCAACGTTTTCCTGGACGCACTGGCCCACCACCGGCGGCACCACGGCCTGGCCGCCACGTCACTGGCGTACGGGCTGTGGACGGTCAGCACCGGTCTCGGCGGCGACATCACCGAAGCCGACCTGGAGCGGATGCGCCGCCTCGGCACCCCGGCCGTGCCGGTCGCGGACGGGCTCGCCCTGTTCGACGCGGGCCTGGCCACGGGACGGGCCAACCTGGTGCCGATGCACGTGGACCGGGTCGCGCTGGGCGCCCGCGCCGACGACCTGCCCGCCCTGCTGCGCGGGCTGGCCCGCCGGCCCCGGGCCGCGGTCAAACGCGCCGCCGCCGCGGGCGGTACGGCTTCGCTGGCCGAGCGGCTGGGCAAGCTGGCCGGTCCGGACCGCGAGGAGCTGGTGCTGCAGCTGGCCCGTACGCACGTGGCCACGGTGCTGGGGCACGCGGGTGCGGACGGGGTCGACGCCGACCGCCCGTTCCGGGACCTGGGCTTCGACTCGCTGACCGCCATCGAGCTGCGCAACGCGCTGAACAACGCGACCGGGCTGCGCCTGCCGGCCACGTTGATCTTCGACCACCCGACGCCGCGGGCGGTCGCCGCGCACCTGCTGGCCGAACTGGCCCCGGCCGAGGCGGCCCCGGCGGCGTCGCTGCTGGACGACCTGACCCGCCTCGAAGCGGCGCTGGAGTCGGCGCCACCTTCGGAGGGCGAGCAGGCGCAACTGGCGGCCCGTCTGCGATCCCTGGCGGCTCGCCTGTCCGGCGGCGCCGGCGACGACGCGGCCGACGAGCTGACGGACGCCAGCGCGGCCGAACTGTTCGACATCCTGGACGCGGAGCTCGGCTCACTCAAGTAGGACCGCACGACGGCCCCCCGACTCCTGGGAGTCGGGGGGCCGTTCGTTTCCCGCACGGTTCCGCCGGCGTCGACGAAGTACACCCGGTGGCAACGTCCGGCCGACGTGGTCCGGCACGACCCCGGCAGCAGGGGCGCGACGATCGCCGGCAGGCCGAGGTCAGGCGCTGTCCGAGCAGGGGCCAGCCGTCAGGCGTGGACGGACAAGCACACCACCACCATCCCGCAGCCCCTCGGCCGGAACCCGGTGCCGCCGGGTACGTCACGGCTGAGACCGGACCGCGCGGCGATCCCCTTTTTCGTCTGGCCGCCGGCGGTTTTGGTCATGGCCCTCTTCCTGCGCGCCGGAAGCGTTGCGGGAAGTGGGTTCGGCTGGCGGGCAGGTGCCAACGAGGCGGGCGAGCAGGTGTCCCAGACGTCGAAGCACAGCGTGAACAGTCATTCCGGTGCACGGACGTCGGGGTCCAGGCGTTGCCGGCCGGGCAGACCCGCTGGAACACGAACCCGGAGCGCATCGGATGTCGCGCTCGGCGAGGGCTTGCCGGAACTCGCCGGCGACGGTCGCCAGGCTCACCGACACCCCGACCCGGCCCGATGCCTCGACCGCGATCAATTGCGGAGCGGAATGCCCCATGAGGCAGGTGAGGTGCCGGTCGAAGACAGCGATCGCGCCCAGGGTGATGGCTCCCTGGTTTGAGGGCGGTAGGGGCGTCGTGCCACGCGGGACCGCGGGGGTAGGCCGGCGTTGCCGGTCATGACCCGCTCGACGGCGGGGACGTGGCGGAGCCGGTCGGGCCAGGCAGGTGGTGCCGGTCGTGACGGGTCAGCACAGCGTGCACCGTGAGGGCGGGCATGGTGTGCCGTCGTGGTCCGCGTTCGAGCTAGGCGGCGAGGTGGTCGCGCAGCAGGGTGATGACTGCTGGGGCGTGGTCGTTCAGGTAGAAGTGGCCGCCGTCGAAGATGTGCAGGTGGAAAGGGCCGGTGGTGCGCTCGGCCCACGGCTTGGCCTCGGCCTCGGTGACCTGGTCGTCCCGGTCGCCGATCAGCGCGGTGACCGGGCAGCTCAGCGGCGGGCCGGGCCGGTAGCGGTAGGTTTCGGCGGCCTGGTAGTCGCCGCGCAGCGCGGGCAGGATCAGGCGCAGGATCTCCTCGTCGCCCAGCACCGCGGCGTCGGTGCCGCTCATCCGGCCCAGACCGTCGATCAGGCGGTGGTCGTCGGCCAGGTGCATGCGGTCGTCGCGGGGGCAGGTCGGCGCGCTGCGGCCGCTGACGAAGAGCCCGGTGATCGGCACGGGCAGGCGCCGGGCCACCTCGAACGCGAGCGAGGCGCCCATGCTGTGCCCGAAGAAGGTCAACGGCCGGTCCCCGTACGGGGTGAGCTCTTCGGTGACGAGGTCGGCGAGCACGTGCAGGTCGGTGACGCAGGGTTCGTGCCGGCGGTCCTGACGGCCCGGATATTGCACGGCCAGCACGTCGACGTCGGGGGCGAGCGCCCGCGAGACTGCGAAGTAGTAGGACGCCGATCCGCCGGCGTGCGGGAAGCACACCAGCCGGGCGGAATCCGCCCGGCCGGTGTGGAACTGCCTGATCCACGCGCTGGTCATGACACTCCGTTCAAGCGGCCGGCGCGTGGTCGAAGGTGCGCCGGATGTAGGACAGGTCGTCGAGCAGGCCGGACGAGGTGAGCGTCCGGTGGAAGCGGTGGCCGGCCAGCCCGCGCAACGGCATGGAACCGATGTCGGCCCAGCGCAGCCAGCCGTCGCTGTCGATGTAGCCGCGGGTGCGGCCCATGTTGTCGGGGTGCAGGCAGAAGGGTACGTCGAGCACGCCGTAGCGGAACGCGGCGAGCAGCGCGCGGCCCGGGTCGGCGTCCAAGTTGAGCACGGCGTGCACGAGCGCGGCCGCCTCGGCGTACGTCGAGGAGTCGGCGCCGGGCCGGAGCTCGCCGCGCGCCGCGCCGGCCCGTTCCAGCGCCGCCACGTTCTCGGCCACCGTGGGGATGCGCCGTGCCTCCGCGGTCGTCTTCACGATGAGCCGTTCGGACCCGGTGGTGACGGTCAGCTCGGCCGCCCGTTCCAGCAGCCGGTCCGCGCCTTGCGGGGTGCAGGGGTAGACGCCCATGTACGCGTAGACGACCACGTGCCAGTTGTCGGTGGGCAGCAGTTCGGCGCAGAGCCGGCGCAGCGCGAACACCGCTTCCCGGTCCTGTTCCATGTTGGTCTGCTGGGCGTAGCTGACCGACACGCTGCGCACGCCGTGGTGCACGAAGAACAGCGCCTCCAGCACGCTGAGCGCGACCAGCTGGCTGGGCGGGCAGAGCTGGCCCATCAGGCAGCCGCCGAACGTCTCCAGGTGCGGTTCGACGCCGTCGTCGCGCAGCCGGGCGAACTGTTCGGTGCAGCGCCGCCAGTTGCGCACGGCGTCGGTCAGCGGGGTGCGCCCGTACGGGAGGCAGTACGACACCGGACCGCCTTCGGTGGCGTTGAGGCGCAGCGCGACCAGGGCCGCGAAGATGTCGTCGGGCACAGCTGATCCGTGCCGCACCTGCACCGGGAAGTCGTCGTCGCGCACACCGTCGAGCATGCGCCGGGTGACGTCGTAGTCGTGGTTGACGATCGGGTAGCCGTTGAGGTGCACGCCGTCGGCCAGGGCGCGCGCGGCGGCCCGCAGGTCACCGACGCGGGTGTAACTGTCCAGGGTGACGGTGCCGACGGTGGTGGCGTGCGCGGCCCGGGTGGCCCGCAGGCCGGCCCGCATCCGCCGGGGGTCGCTGAAGCCCATCCGCGGCTGCACGACCAGGCGGCCGTGCCCGCCGCGACGGCGCACGAACTCCCCGAAGTCCACCGGCCGGGGGGCCGTGTCACCGTCGCGGCTCAGTCTGGCGCCGATCATGCCGGGACGCCCTGCATCGTGGCCACCTCGGAGAGGAAGCCGGAGAACTCGGCCGGCCCGGCCACACCCTCCTCGTAGACGCGGGTGAACCCGGCGGCGAGCAGTTCGTCGCCGTACCTGTGGCCCTCGCCGCCGGTGACGCCGAGCTTGCCGCCGATCACCACCGGGGTGGTGGACAACTCGGGGAAGCCCCGCAGCGCGCTGATGACGCGCCGGCCGTCCTGGTGTCCGTGGCCGTTCACGGTCGAGATCACCACGACGTCGGGCCGCCGGTCCCGTGACTCCCGGACGAGCAGGTCGTCCGGGGTGCACGCGCCGAGGTTGGTGACGGCGTAACCGTGCTCTTCGAGGAGAAGCTGAAGATAGACCAGGTTCCAGGTGTGCGAGTCGGAAGCCACGGTGGACACGATCGCGGTCGGGCGGTCGTGCGTGTGGTTGCCTGCGGTCACGTACTGCTCCTTCAAGGGTTCCGCCGGATGTGCGGTCACATCCGTACGCTCGGGCCCGTGCCGACCGTCCAGGTGCGCTCGTGCTCGATCCGCGACACGGAGACCACCTCGGTGCCGCGCACCACGATCTCGGCCGGCGCGGGCCGCCCGAGGAACATGAGCAGGCTGGCCGTGGGACCGTAGGCGCCGGCGTTGGGGATCGTGACGATGTCGCCTTCGGAGAGGTCGGGCAGGGCGATCTCGCGGCCCAGCACGTCGCCGGGGGTGCACAGCGGGCCGACCAGGCTGGCCTTCTGGGCCGGCTCGAGGTCCGTCTGCACCGCGACCGGCAGCAGCCGGCCCAGCCCGGACATGCCGCCGAAGGTGTTGATGCCGGCGTCGGCGATGACGAAGTTGCGGCCACGGCTCTGCTTGATGTTGGTGACCTGGGTGATCAGGGTGCCCGAGGCGCCGATCAGGTAGCGGCCGGACTCGCAGGCCACCGTGGGCGCGCCGGTGCGCCATCCGGGGAAGTGCAGGTCGAGGATCGCGGCCAGCTCGGCCCGCAGCTTCGGGTACGACGCGCGGGGGCCCGGCACCGCGTACGGGACCGAGAAACCGCCACCGATGTCGAGGAACCGTACGGGCAGGTCGTGCTCCTCGGCGAGCTGCGCGGCCACCTCGATGGTGTTGCGGAACTCGCCGATCAGGCTTTCCTCGTCGCGCGCGTTGCTGAGCGGGAAGAAGTGAAAGCCGGCCAGTTCGGTGCCGGCCACCGCGCGCAGCTCGGGCAGCACGTCGGCCAGGGTCTCGCTGTCGATGCCGAACTGCGACGGCGTGCCGGTCATCCGGATGCTGGTGGTGGCGGACGCGGCGACGTGGTTGATCCGCAGCAGGGCTTGGGCGACGACACCCTGCCGCTGGGCGGCCGCGCCGATGTGCCGCAGGTCGGAGAGCGACTCGACGGAGAACATCCGGACGCCGGCCCCGATGGCCACGTCCAGCTCGCCGTGCGTCTTGCCGGGTCCGGTGTAGAGGATGTCACCGGGGTCGTGGCCCGCGGCGATCGAGACGGCCAGCTCGCCGGTCGAGCTGATCTCGGTGCGGCAGCCGTGCTCGGGGGTGCCGCGCAGGGTGCGGATCAGCTCGGGATGCGAGTTGGCCTTGACCGCGAAGAACAGCTCGAACTCCTCGGGCAGCGCGCCCAGCAGTTCGTCGCGAGCCGCCTCCACCTCGTCGAGGTCGTAGACGAACAGCGGGGTGCCGTAGCTCTTGGCGAGCTGCTCGGCGAAGTCCTGGTCCAGGCTCATCGGTCGTTCCCTTCCAGCATGTCGATCAGGGCCTTCCGGGCGTTCTTGCCGTGCAGGGTCAGGGGGAAGGTCTCGAGCACGCGGCACACGGCGGGCACCTTGGCCGGCTCCAGGCGCACCGACAGCTCCTTGATGACGACCTTGGGCGCGAGCTCGGACTCGACGAACAGGGTCAGGTCGCGGCCCTCGCCCGGCGGCACCGCGGCGGCGGCGCGCACCCCGGCGATGTCCATGGCGGCGGCCTCGATCTCGGTGGTGCTCATCCGGATCCCGCGGCGCTTGAACATGTCGTCGCGCCGGCCCTCGAAGTAGAGGTAGCCGTCGGCGTCGAGGCTGCCGTAGTCACCGGTGTGCAATCGCAGAACCCCTTCCCCCGTACGGCGGAAGGTCGTCGCGGTGAGGTCGGGCCGGCGCCAGTATCCGGGCATCACGTGGGGTCCCTCGGCCACGATCTCCCCGACCTGGCCCGGGGGCAGCTCGGCCCCGTCCGGCCCGAGGACCCGTACGGTCGTGCCCGCGAAGGGGCGGCCCACCGAGTCGGGTTTGTCCTGCTCGCGCTCGGGCGGCATCACCGTGATCCGCTTGCACTCGGTCTGGCCGTACTGCCGGACGACCCGGACGCCGGGGAAGGTCTCCTTCAGTGCCTCGATGGTCGCGGCGGGCAGGGCCGCGCCGGTGTTGGTGATCAGCCGGACCGGGGGCATCGGACCCTCGGACCGCTTGGCCAGCAACGTGATCATCGTGGCCAGCGAGGGCACGATCGGCACCACCGTGGTGCCGGTCTCCCGCATGCGGCGCAGCAGCACCAGGTCGCTCTCGCCGTCGTCGAGCACGATCTCGGACCGGCCCAGCGCGCACAACAGCACCTTGTAGAGGCCGTAGTCCCAGGAGAGCGGGAACCGGCAGAACACGACGTCATCGGCGCGGTAGCCCATCTCGGCCTGGATCGCCCGGGAAGCGAAGGTGATCTGCGCGTGCGGCGCCATCACGGCCTTGGGCAGCGCGGTGCTGCCCGAGGTGTAGATGAGTGCGGCCAGGTCCTCCGGCTCCACCTCGGGGGCGGGCAGTTGCCCGGGCCGGCGGGCCACCTGCAGCACCTCGGCCCAGGCGTCGTCGAAGTCGTGCACCGGGGCCGTCGCCACCTCCCGCATGTTGACCGCGAGGTCGGCGGTGACCAGCGCGATCGCGGGCTCGGCGTCGCGCACGACGGAGGCCAGGTGGAACGCCTTCATGGCCTTGTTGATGGGCACGAAGACCGCACCCGCGCGGACCGTGCCGTAGAACATGGCGGCCAGTTCGCGGCGGGTCGGCGACTGCACGACGACCCGGTCGCCGGGACGGACGCCGCGCTCGATCAGCCAGGTGGTGAAGGCGCGGGCCCGCTCGGCCAGTTCGGCGTACGTCCACCGGCCGGTGGCGTCGCGCACGGCGTACCGGCCGGGTGAGTCGGCGGCTGCCGCGTCGAGAAGGGAGTGCACGAGGTCGGTCATTGCCGTTCTCCGTTCCGGGCACCTGACGGGCTGAGCTGGGCGGTCGCCTCGGCGGTGAGGCGAAGGCGGTCGATCTTCTTGTTGGTGTTGAGCGGGAACTCGGCCAGGTGCCGGTAGTGCCGCGGCACCATCTGCTGCGGCACGGTCCGGCCGACGTGCTGGGCCAGCCGCGCGGGGGCGAGCCGTTCGCCGGTGTAGAAGACGACCAGCTCGCTGGTGCTGCCGGCGGCGGCGCCCACGGTGACCGCGTCCTGCACGCCGGGGCAGCAGCGGACCGCGTGGTCGAGCTCGCCGAGCTCCACCCGCAAACCGTTGACCTGCACCTGCGAGTCGACCCGGCCCAGGTAGACCAGCTCACCGCCGTCCGCCTCGCGCACCAGGTCGCCGGTGCGGTACCACGTACGGCCGTCGCGTCGCAGGTAGCGGCCGGCGCTGTGCCGCGGGTCGAGGTAGCCGGCGGACAGCTGCGGGCCGGCGATGCACAACTCGCCCTCGCCCTCGACCGTCGTGCCGTCCGGCGCCACGAGCATCTGCGCCAGGCCGTCGTGCAGCGTGCCCAGCGGCACCACCCCGTTCACCCCGACCTTGCGGGACACGGCGGGCTGCCAGGTGTGCCGGTGCGTGGTGATGGTGATCTCGGTGGGTCCGTACACGTTGACCACCGACGAGTTGGGCGCGGCGGCCTGCCAGTCGGCGGTGTCGGTGAAGCGCAGCGCCTCGCCGCCGAACCACGTCCAGCGCAGCGTCGGCATGGCCCCCGCGGTCAGGCCGCCCATCCGCCGGACCAGCGCGATCACGCTCGGCGCGGAGAACCAGACCGAGACGCGGTGCTCGGACACGAACAGCGGCAGGTCCCGGTAGTGGTTGGGCAGCACCGAGACCAGCGGCGCCCCGGCCCCCCAGGCGCACCACAGGTCGGAGACCGCGGAGTCCCAGTTGAGGTTGGCCGCCTGCGAGAACACGTCGGTGGCGGTGAAGTCGTACCAGGAGTCCATCAGGTCGAAGTAGTGGCGCAGGTTGCCGTGGCTGAGCCGGACGCCCTTGGGGGTGCCGGTGGAGCCCGAGGTGAACAGGACGTAGGCGATGTCGTCGGGCCGCGACCGGCGCGGGTAGACCAGCCGGTGGCTGTCGTCGACCACGATCGGCCGGGGCCGGTCGGCGGTGCCGTCGGCCACCAGCACGGGCAGGTCGACGCCGTGCTCGCGCAGCCGGCCGATCAGCGCCGCGCCCTCGGCGTCGACGACGAGCGCCTGCACGTGGGCGGCGCGCAGCATCGCGACCAGGCGAGCCACCGGGAAGTCGGTCAGCAGCGGCACCGTGGTCAGCCCGGCGTAGAGACAGGAGAGAATGCCCAGGTACGCCTCGACGCTGCGCCCGGCCAGCACGGCCACCGCGCCCTGCCGGGGCACGACCCGGCGCAGCGAGCCGGCCCAGACCAGCGCCCGCTCGTGGGCCTCGTCGTAGGTGACCGTGCGCGGACCGACCTTGAGCGCGACCTCCCACGGGGAGATGGCCAGTCCGCGCAGGAAACGGCTGTGCAGTCCCAAGTCCTCGGGGCCTCCCCCGGCCGGGATCACCGGTCCGGGGGAGGCCGCCAGATCGAATGTCGTCATGAGACCGTCTCGACCATCTTGGAAACGCTCAGCCACAGCGTGCGGGCGGTGGCGAAAGTGTGCAGGTTCAGCATGTCGTCGAGGAATCGCACGTGATAGGTGGCCTCGAGGGCGCCCATCATCTCGATGATCCCCATCGAGTCCAGGCCCAGGTCGCGCAGGCCGGCGTCGGGGTCGAGCGGCTCGTCGGCGTCGAGGAACGGGACGTAGCGGCGCATGATGTCCTCGAACTGGTCGTCCCACATGGCATGACTCCTTCTGGCTAGGGGTGTCAGACCGCGACCCGGCGGCGCGGCTGCATCGCGGTGCGCGGGTTGACCCCGGCCACGGCGAACGTGTTGGTGGTGATCGGCACCCGGGTGAACAGGCTGTCCGCGCCGGCCACGTGCAGGGTGCCGACGGACAGGCCGCGCAGCGTGGCCACAACGGCGGGCCACCGCACCGGCCGGACGAAACCGTCCAGCAGCAGCTGCCGCACCTGCGCGGCGGTGGTCATGACCGCGCCGTCCAGGTCGGCCACCAGCGGGATCCGCGGGTCGGCGAACGCCATGCCCCCGACCACCTCGGCCTCGGCCCGCCGGCGCAGCTCGCCGAACGCGCTGGAGTGCATCGGCGGCCGCAGCGTGTAGAGCGGCAGCCCGCCGACCGCCCGCAACCGGCGCTCCAGCCAGCCCAGCCGGCTCTCCCGCAGCGACAGCATGGTGAAGTCGTCGTCCACGTAGCAGGAGATGTCGTACCACTCACCGGCCTCGTCGAGCTCCGCGAGAACCTCGCGCAGCCGCTCCGGCGGGGTGCGGGCGAACGACTGGGTGACCACGTCGGTGTGGTGGGTGCTGAAGTAGTCGGTCATCAGGCGGGCGAAACCGGCGGTCATCCGGACCGCGTCGGCGAAGGCCAGCGACCCGGCCCAGACCGCGGCCGCCTTGCCGCCGAAGCTGGGCCCGGTCACCGCGACCGGCGCCTCGTCCTGCTGCGCCGCGTTCCAGTCGGCCAGGGCGAGGCAGTTGACCAGGAAGGCGACCTGCGCGTACTCGGTGTACTCGCCGTCGGTCTCGCGGTACCGCCGAACCAGCGGATAGCCGAGCACCTCGTCCGCCTCGGCGATGCGGCGCCGGGCGAAGGAATTGGTCAACATGAACCGGGAAACGTCCTCGAATCGCGTCGGACCCATTCCCGGAAAGACGATCGCGGTATGCATGGCTCCCCATTTCCTTCTGTCTCTTACTCAATTTTCGGCTGCTCGGGGTGGGTTTTACATTCCCCTAACGCCCCTAGCCGGAAATGGCGTGGAGCCATTCATCGACCACTTCGGCGGTCGTGTCCACATCGGATTCGACCAGCGAGAAATGGGTGCCGGGCACGGTCCGCAGCACGTCCGCGCCGGCCCAGGTGGCCTGCCACGAGGAGTCCTCGGGCTCGGCCTCCACGAACGAGTCGGCGGCCTGCACGAACAGCAGCGGCGCGGTGAGCGGGTCACGGCGGAACTCGGCCAGCAGGTCGACGTACCGGCCGAACGCGGACAGCTGGGCGCTGTCGAACGGCCCGAACGTCGCCTCCTTCTCCTCGATCGCCATTGCCATGTGCCCGAAGATGCCGTCGTTGCCCGGCTCGACCTCGTAGCTGTCGAGCAGGACCACGCCGGCCACGGGGGCGCCCCGGTCCTCCAGGTACGCCGTCGTGGCGTGGGCCAGCAGCCCGCCCGAGGAGAAGCCGAGCAGCACGAACGGCTGCCCCGCGGCCGCCTCCAGCACCGCCGCGGCCAGCACCCGCACGGCCGCCGCGAACGACGCCGGCACCGGCTCGCCCCGGCCGAAACCGGGTGTGGGCAGCGCGGTCACGTGCCGCCCGCCGGTGAGCCGGGCCGCCAGCCGGGCGTGCTGGTGCACCCCGCCCGCGATGGTCGGCGTGCTCAGGCAGATCAGCCGCGGCCCGGCGCCGGTGCCCGCGGTCAGGGTGACCGGTGCGGGCAGCTTCGTCCCGGCCGGCCCGTCGAACTCCGGCCGCAGGTCGGCCACGGTCTTGAGCAGCCGCAGCCCGGGCTGCAGGCGGCCGGCCAGCACCGCGTCCAGGAACAGCTGGTACAGCGTGTCCGGTTTGTCCGCGGCGGCGGCCTGCGGCGTGCCCAGCTCGGCCTGCGTGAGGCGGCCCAGCTCGGCCGGGGTCTTGCTGTCGAACACCGCCATGGCCGGCAGCGTCACGCCGAGCCCGGCGTTGATCCGGTTGCGCAGCTCCACCGCGGTCAGCGAGTCGAAGCCGGCCTCCAGGAAGTCCCGCTCCGGCTCGACGTCGTCCGGGCCGGCGTGACCCAGGATCTCCGCCGCGTACTCCCGGATCACCTGGGTGATCTCGGCCAGCTGGGCGGCGCCGGCGAGCCCGCTCAGCCGTTCCAGCGGCGAGCGCCGCCCGCCGGTCCCGGCCACGGTGCGCCGTACGGCCGGGACCAGTCCGCGCAGCAGGGCGGGCAACTGGTCGGTGCGCCGCCGCAGCGCCGCCCGGTCGACCGGCATCGGCACCACCTGCGGCAGGCCACCGGCGACGGCCCGGTCGAACAGGGCCAGCGCCTCCTCGGTGGGCAGCGCGGGCAGGCCGAGCCGGTCCATCCGCTGCCGGTGGCCCTCGTCGAGCATCCCGCTGAGCCCGGTCTCGGCCTGCCACAGGCCGTAGGCCAGCGCGGTGGCGGGCCGCCCGGCGGCGTGCCGGTGCTGGGCCAGCGCGTCCAGGAACACGTTGGCCGCCGCGTAGTTGCCCTGCCCCGCCGCCAGCACCAGACCGCCGGCCGAGGAGAACAACACGAACGCGCGCAGCGGCCGGTCCCTCGTGAGCTCGTGCAGGTGCCACGCGGCGTCCGCCTTGGGGGCGAGCACCGTGCGCACCTGCCCGGCGGTGAGGTCGGCGGTGAGCCCGTTGGCAGCCACGCCGGCCGCGTGCACCACACCGGTCAGGTCGTCGCCGATCCGTTCGACCAGCGCGGCCAGGGCTGTCCGGTCGGTCACGTCGCACGCCACCGCCTCGGCCGTGGCACCCGCCGCGGCCAGCCGTTCGCACAACTCCTGGGCGCCCGGGGCATCCGGACCCCGACGCGAGGTCAAGACCAGGTTCCGTACGCCGTGAGTGCGCACGAGGTGCTCGGCCACGATCGCGCCGAGACCGCCGGTGCCGCCCGTGATCAGCACCGTGCCGCCCCACGGGGGCTCCCCCGCGACCGGTGCGGCCGGGGTGAGGCGGGGCCGGTACAGCGTGCCGCCGCGGACCGCCAGCTCCGGTTCCCCGGTGGCGGCGGCCCGGGCCACCACGGCGTCGTCCACGTCGCCGTCGGTGTCGAGCAGCACGAACCGGTCCGGGTTCTCGGCCTGAGCGGCCCGCAGCAGACCCCACACCGGAGCCGCCGCCGGGTCGACGTCGTCGTCCGGACCGACCGCGACGGCGTCCCGGGTCAGCACGACCACCCGGCCCTTGCGCGGCAACCACTCCTGGATCACCTCCAGGGCGGCCACCGTGGCCGAGCCGGCCCGCTCGGGCACCGTGCCCGCGGCGGGCGGCACGACCGGCAAGGCGATCGCCGCGTCCCCGGCGACGGCCGGGGAACCGGCGGCCGAGACCCCGGTGACCTCGCTCCACGTAATGGCGAACAACGCCCGGTCGGCCGGGTCGGCGCCGAGCTGCCCGGCCGAGACCGGGCGCAGGGTCATCGACCGCACCGAGGCGACCGGCTCCCCCGCTACGTCCGCGAGGTCGAGCGACACCGTGGCCGGCCCGGCCGGGGCCAGCCGCACCCGGACCGTGTCGGCGCCCGGCGCGTGCAGGGTGACGCCCTCCCACGAGAACGGCATGAGCGTGCCCGGGTCGGCGTCCCCCTCGCCGAGCGCGCCGAAGCCGAGGGCGTGCATGGTGGCGTCGAGCAGCGCGGGGTGCAGCCCGAACCGGCGAGCGTCGGCGTGGGCCTGCTCGGGCAGGGCGACCTCGGCGTAGACCGTGCCGTCGAGCCGCCACGCGGCGCGCAGGCCGCGGAACGTGGACCCGTAGCCGTAGCCGCGGTCGAACAGCGTGTCGTACAGGCCGGACACCTCGATCCGCTCGGCGCCCGGCGGGGGCCAGGCGGTGAGGCGGCCGGGCGTGGTGGGTCCGGCCGGGGCGAGGAAGCCGGTCGCGTGCCGCAGCCACTCGTCCGTGCCGTCGGCCCGGGACCAGACGGTCACGGGGTGGCGGCCCGTGGCGTCGGGGCCGTCGGCCACCACCTGCACGTCCACCGTCGCGCGGCCCGGGAGGACCAGCGGGGCCAGCAGGGTCAGCTCGTCCACACCGAAGCCGGCGCCGCCCGGCAGCCCGGTGCTGCTCAGTTCCCCGGCGGCCCTGGAGCCGCTCGCTTCCCCGGCGGCCCCGGTGCCGCTCAGTTCCTCGCCGGCCCGCAGGGCGAGCTCGACGAACGCGGTGCCGGGCAACAGCACCGAGCCGAGCACCTCGTGGTCGGCCACCCAGGGCGACGAACCCACGGAGACCCGGCCGGTCAGCGTCACGCCGCCGGTGCCGGGCGTCGCGACCACGGCCCCGAGCAGGGGGTGGGCGGCCGGGGCGACGCCGATGGCGGCCGGATCGGTGGCCGGTTCGTCGTCCAGCAACCAGAAATGGCGGCGATCGAACGCGTACGTGGGCAGATCCACCACCCGGGCGCCGGTGCCCGCCAGGACACCCGCCCAGTCGACCGCGAGGCCGGAGCCGGCCAGCGCGGTGAGCAGTGCGAGTTCCTCGTCGACGGCGCGGTGCTGCAGGGCCACGAACGTGGCGTCGTCGCTGATCAGCTTGCCCAGCCCGGTGAGGGTGGCGGCCGGCCCGACCTCGAGGAAGGTGCTCACACCGTGAGCGAGCAGCGTGCCGACGTTGTCGGCGAACCGGACGGTGTCCCGGACGTGGTTCACCCAGTAGGCGGGCTGGGCGATGTCACCGGTGGCCACGACGGGGATCGTCGGCTGGTGGAACGTCAGCCCGCCGATCGCGGCCGCGAACTCCGCCAGCATCGGCTCCATCAGCCGCGAGTGGAACGCATGCGACGTGTTGAGCCGCGTCGCCTTCACTCCCAGCGCATCCACGACAGCCTGCACGGCTTCCCCGGTGCCGGACAGCACCACCGAGGCGGGCCCGTTGACCGCGGCGATGTCCACGCCGTTCGTCGCATCAGCGCCCACACCATTGACCGCGATGCCGACGCCGTCGTCCAGCAGTGCCCGCACAGTCTCTTCACCGGCGGCGACGGCGACCATCACACCGCCGGCGGGCAGCGCCTGCATCAGCCGGGCCCGCGCCTCCACCAACGTCTTGGCATCCTCCAGCGACAGGACACCGGTGACATGCGCAGCCGCGATCTCACCGATCGAGTGCCCGGCCAGATAGTCCGGCTTGATGCCCCACGACTCGATCAGGCGGTAGAGAGCGACCTCGAACGCGAATATCGACGGCTGCGCGACACCCGTCTGATCGATGTCACCCGTGACATCCACCCGGGCGGCGGCGTAGGCCTCGGCGAACACCGGGAACCGTGCGGCCAGCTCGTCGCCCATGCCGGCCCGCTGGGAGCCCTGACCGGTGAACAGCACGGCGAGCGAGCCGGGTGCCACCGGGCCGGTCACCTTGTCGAGCGCCGCCACCAGGTCCTGGCGCTCGCGGCCGACCACCACGGCGCGGTGGTCCAGAGCGGCTCGGGTGGTCACCGTCGACCAGCCGACGTCGATCAGGTCGAGGTCGGGGCGGGCCAGCAGGTGCTCGCGCAGCCGCTCGGCCTGCCGGCGCAGCCCGTCCGCCTTGCGGGCGTTCAGCACCAACGGCACCACCGGCCGTGACACCGGTGCCTCCGGGGTGGCGGGGACGGCGAGCGGCGCCTGCTCGATGATGACGTGGGCGTTCGTGCCGCTGATGCCGAAAGACGACACCGCCGCCCGGCGCGGGCGATCGACTGCGGGCCAGTCCACCGTGTCGGTCACCAGGTCGACTGCGCCGGCCTCCCAGTCCACCATCGGGGACGGCTCGTCGACGTGCAGGGTGCGGGGCACGACGCCGTGGCGCATGGCCTCGACCATCTTGATGATCCCGGCGACACCCGCCGCGGCCTGCGTGTGGCCGATGTTCGACTTGATCGAACCGAGCAGGAGCGGCACCGAGCGGTCCTGCCCGTAGGTGGCCAGCAAGGCCTGCGCCTCGATCGGGTCGCCCAGCGTCGTGCCGGTGCCGTGCGCCTCCACCACGTCCACGTCGGCCGTGGTGAGGCCCGCGCTGTCGAGGGCCTGCCGGATCACCCGCTGCTGCGAGGGACCGTTGGGCGCGCTGAAACCGTTGCTCGCGCCGTCCTGGTTGACGGCCGAACCCCGTACGACGGCAAGGATGGTGTGACCGTTGCGCTCGGCGTCGGAGAGCCGTTCCAGCAGCAGCAGACCGGCACCCTCACCCCAGCCGGTGCCGTCGGCCGCACCCGCGAACGACTTGCACCGCCCGTCGGGGGCCAGGCCGCGCTGCCGGCTGAACTCGACGAACATCGCAGGCGTGGCCATCACGGCGACGCCACCGGCCAGGGCCAGCGAGCACTCCCCGGCCCGCAGCGACTGCATCGCGAAGTGCAAAGCGACCAGCGACGACGAGCAGGCGGTGTCCACGCTGATGGCGGGCCCTTCGAGGCCGAGCGTGTACGCGACCCGGCCGGAGACCAGCGAGCCGCCGGTGCTGTCCACGCCGTAGTCGTGATACATCAGGCCGGCGAAGACACCGGTGTCACTGCCCCGCAGCGCGGCCGGGTCGATGCCGGAGCGTTCCAGGGTCTCCCAGGCGGTCTCCAGCAGCAGCCGCTGCTGCGGGTCCATGATCAGCGCCTCGTTGGGGCTGATGCCGAAGAACACCGGGTCGAACTGCGCGGCGTCGTAGAGGAAGCCGCCCTCGTTGGCGTAGGTGCGCCCGGGCCGTCCCGGTTCCGGGTCGTGGACGGCGGGGTCCCAGCCCCGGTCGGCCGGGAAGTCGCCGACCGCGTCGACGCCGTCGGCCACCAGCCGCCACAGGTCCTCGGGCGAGGCGACCCCGCCGGGGTAGCGGCAGGCCATGCCGACGATCGCGATCGGGTCGTCCACGTTCGCGGCGGAGCGTTTCGGCTGGGCCGCCGGGCGCGCCTGCTCGCCGGCCTCGCCGATGGTGTCCAGGATGTGCCGGGTGACGGCGGCCGCGCTCGGGTGGTCGAAGACCAGGGTGGGCGACAGCCGCAGACCCGTGGCGGTGTTGAGCACGTTGCGCAGTTCGACCGCGGACAGCGAGTCGAAGCCCAGGTCCTTGAACGCGCGGTCGGCCTCGACGGCGTCGGCGGAGGCGTGCCCGAGCACCGCCGCCACGTGGCCGCGCACCAGGTCCAGCACGATGCGGTGCCGTTCGCCGGGCGTACGGCCGGACAGCTGCCCGGCCAGTGAGGAGCCGGTGGCGGCGGTGGCCCGGCGGCGGGAGGGACCGGCCGGGGCGAGGCCGCGCAGCAGGGCGGGCAGCTGGTCGGCGCGTTCGCGCAGCGCGGCCCGGTCGACCGGCACCGCGACCACGCCGGGGCGGTCGCCCGCGACGGCCCGATCGAACAGTGCGAGCGCGTCCGCGGTGGCCAGCGCGGGCAGGCCCAGCCGGTCCATCCGCTGCCGGTGGCTGTCGTCCATCTGGCCGCTCATGCCGGTCTCGGCCTGCCACAGCCCGTACGCGAGGGAGGTGGCCGGCAGCCCCGCCGCGGCGCGCTGGGTGGCCAGCGCGTCCAGGAACACGTTGGCCGCCGCGTAGTTGCCCTGCCCGGCCGCGAGCACCAGACCACCGGCCGACGAGAACAGCACGAAGGCGGTGAGCGCGCGGTCGCGGGTGAGATCGTGCAGGTGCCAGGCCGCGTCCACCTTGGCCGGGAACACGGCGGCGAGCTGCTCGGCGGTCATGTCGGCGGTCAGACCGTTGGCGGCCACGCCGGCCGCGTGCACCACGCCGGTCAGGTCGTCGATCCGCGTCAGCAGCGCGGCCAGCGCGTCCCGGTCGGCCACGTCGCACGCCTCGACGACCACGGCCTCGGCGCCGGCCTCGGAGAGCCGGGTGACGAGCTCGGCGGCGCCCGGCGCGTCGGCGCCCCGGCGGCTGGTCAGCACCAGTTTCCGTACGCCCCGGGCCCGCACCAGGTGCTCGGCCACGATCGCACCCAGCCCGCCGGTGCCGCCGGTGATCAGCACGGTCCCGCCGGCCGTCCAGGGCTGCTCCGCCACTGCCGGCAGGCCGAGCGGGGCCAGTCGCGGCACCCTGATCCGGCCCGCGCGCACCGCGATCTCCGGTTCGCCGCCGGCCAGGGCCTGGGCCAGCACGCCGTCGGTGACGTCGCCGTCGGTGTCCAGCAGCACGAACCGGTCGGGGTTCTCGGCCTGGGCGGCCCGGATCAGGCCCCACACTCCCGCGGTGACCGGGTCGATGGGGTCGGTGCCGGTGACGTCGACGGCGTGCCGGGTCAGCAGGACCAGCCGCGACGCGGCGTACGCGGGCTCGGCCAGCCACCGCTGCACCAGCGCGAGCACGTCGGTGGCCACCGCGAGCGCCTTCGCCGGCACGTCGCCGCCGTCGGGGGCGGTGACCGGGGCGAGCACGAACGGCGCCTCAGCGACGGCCGCCTCGTCGAGCGTGACCCACGTCGCGCCGCCGGCCACGCCGCCCGCGGCGGGCAGCCAGTCGATGCCGAACAGGGCCTCCGCGGTGTCCGGTCCGGCCGAGGCCAGCTGGGCCGGGGAGACCGCGCGGGAGACCAGCGAGCCGACGGTCAGCACGGGGCGGCCCTGCTCGTCGGCGACCGCGAAGGACATGCTGTCGGTGGTCGGCGTGGTGATCCGGACTCGTACGGAGGCGGCGCCCGCGGCGTGCAGCGTGACCCCGTTCCAGGCGAACGGCAGCAGGGTCTGCTCGTCCGGCGCGGTCTCGCCCCGGTCGCCCAGCATGGCCGCGTGCATGGAGGCGTCCAGCAGCGCCGGGTGAATGCCGAAGGCGGCGGCCTCGTCGTGCTCGGCGGCAGGCAGGGCCACCTCGGCGAACAGTTCGTCACCGCGCCGCCAGGCCGCCCGCAGGCCCTGGAACACCGGGCCGTAGGCGTAGCCCAGGTCGAGCAGCCGGTCGTAGGCGCCGTCCACAGTGACCGGTTCGGCGCCGGGCGGCGGCCAGGCCGCCAGGTCAGGCGGGATGACATCGGTGCCGGCGGGGGCGAGGACCCCGGCCGCGTGCTGCACCCACGGCCGGTTGGGGCCGTCGGCGCGGGAGAACACGTCGACCGTGCGGCGGCCGCCGTCGTCCGGGCCGCCCACCACCACCTGCAGCGCGGCACCACCGGTGGCCAGCACCAGCGGGGCCTGCAGGGTGAGCTCCTCCAGGACCGCGCAGTCGACCTGCTCCCCCGCCCGCAGCGCGAGCTCGACGAAGCCGGTGCCGGGCAGCAGCACGCTGCCGAGCACCTCGTGGTCGGCCACCCAGGCGTGCCGGTCGAGGCCGAGCCGGCCGGTCAGCACGACCCCGCCGGTCTGCGGCGCGCCGAGCACGGCGCCCAGCAGCGGGTGCTCGTGCCGGGTCAGGCCGGCCGCGGTCAGCTTGCGGGCGGTGCCACCGGTCCAGGCGTCGGCGAAGTCCCACTCGTCGATCCAGAACTCCTGCCGGTCGAAGGCGTACGAGGGCAGGTCGACGTGCCGGCCCGCGGGCAGCAGCGCGGTCCAGTCGACGGCCGTGCCGCGGGTCCAGGCGGTGGCCACGCCGGTCAGGAGCTCGCGTTCCGGCGAACGGTTACGCCGCTGCAGCGCCACCACGGTGACGTCGTCGTCCAGGGTCTGCCGCACCATCCCGGCCAGCACGGCGTCCGGGCCGGCCTCGACGAACGTACGGATCCCGGCCGCGTGCAGCGTGGTGACGGCGTCGGCGAACCGGACCGCCTCGCGCACGTGCCGCACCCAGTAGGCGGGGCTGGTCAGCGTGTCCGGGCCGGCCGCGGCGCCGGTGACGGCGGAGACGATCGGGACGGCCGGCGGGTGGAACGTGAGGCCGCTCAACGCGTCGGCGAACGCGCCGAGCATCGGCTCCATCAGGTGCGAGTGGAACGCGTGGGAGGTGTTGAGGCGGGTCGCCTTCACGTCCAACGTGGCCACGACCGCCCGTACGGCGTCCTCAGTGCCGGACAGCACCACGGAGGCCGGGCCGTTGACGGCGGCGATGTCCACCCCGCCGGTCAGCAACGGCCGTACGGTCTCCTCGCTCGCCGCGACCGCGATCATCACGCCCCCGGCGGGCAGCGCCTGCATGAGCCGGCCGCGCGCGGCGACCAGCGCGGCCGCGTCGTCCAGCGACAGCACGCCGGCCACGTGCGCGGCCACGATCTCGCCGACCGAGTGACCGGCCAGCAGGTCCGGGCGTACGCCGAAGGACTCGAGCAGCCGGTACAGGGCGGTCTCGTACGCGAAGGTGCCGGTCTGGGTGTTGACCGTACGGGCCAGCTCGGCGGCGTCGTCACCCCAGAGCACGTCGCGCAGCGGGTGGTCCACGTGCCGGTCGAGGGCCGCCAGCGCGGCGTCGAACGCGGCCGCGAAGACGGGGAACCGTGCGGACAGTTCGCGGCCCATGCCGAGCTGCTGCGCGCCCTGCCCGGTGAACAGCACGGCCGTGCCGCCCGGGGTGACCGAGCCGGTGACCGGGGCGGCGGCGAGCGTCTCGTCCGGATCGGCGCCCAGGGTGACGCTGCGGTGCTCGAACAGCGCCCGGTCGGTGATCAGGGCCCGCGCGGTGTCCCGAAGGGGGGCGCCCGCCGCGAGCAGCTCCCGCACCCGCTGCTGCTGGGCGGGCAGCGCGGCCGCGGACTTCGCGGTGACCACGACGGGCACGAGGGTGTGCGCGACCGGCGGGGCGGGCTCGGCCGGCTCCTCGTCCGGGGCCTGCTCGATGATGACGTGGGCGTTGGTGCCGCTGATGCCGAACGAGGAGATGCCGGCCCGGCGCGGGCGGTCCCGCTCGGGCCACGCCCGGGGCTCGGTCAGCAGCCGTACGTTGCCGCTGGTCCAGTCGACCACCGGCGTGGGCGTGTCGACGTGCAGCGTGCGCGGCATGGCGCCGTGCCGGATCGACTGGACCAGCTTGATGATGCCGGCCACGCCCGCGGCCGACTGGGTGTGCCCGATGTTCGACTTGATCGAGCCGAGCCACAGCGGGTCGTCGTCCGCCCGGTCCTGCCCGTACGTGGCCAGCAGCGCCTGCGCCTCGATCGGGTCGCCCAGCGTGGTGCCCGTGCCGTGGGCCTCGACCAGGTCGACCTGATCGGCCGAGAGCTGCGCGTTGGCCAGCGCGGCCCGGATGACCCGGCGCTGGGCGGGGCCGTTGGGGGCGCTGAAGCCGTTGCTGGCGCCGTCCTGGTTGACCGCCGAGCCGCGCACCACGGCCAGCACGCGGTGGCCGTGGCGGCGCGCGTCGGCCAGCCGCTCGACCACCAGCACGCCGACGCCCTCACCCCACGAGGTGCCGTCGGCCGCGCCCGCGAACGACTTGCACCGGCCGTCCGGGGCCAGCCCGCGCTGCCGGCTGAACTCGACGAAGACCTCCGGCGTGGCCATCACCGCGACCCCGCCCACCAGGGCCAGCTCGCACTCGCCGGACCGCAGCGCCTGGATCGCCCAGTGCAGCGCGACCAGCGACGACGAGCACGCGGTGTCCACGGTGACGGCCGGGCCCTCGAGACCCAGCACGTACGAGACCCGGCCCGAGGCGTTGGCGCCGGTGCTGTTGTTGGCCGCGTAGTCGTGGTACATCATGCCCGCGAACACGCCCGTGGAGCCGCCCTTGAGCGTGGCCGGGTCGATGCCGGCGTGCTCGAAGGCCTCGTACGAGGTCTCCAGCAACAGCCGCTGCTGCGGGTCCATCAGCAGCGCCTCGTTCGGGCTGATCCCGAAGAACGCCGGGTCGAAGCGGCCCGCGTCGTGCAGGAAGCCACCCCGGTTGCTGTAGGTGCGGCCGACCTTGCCCGGCTCCGGGTCGAAGACGCCGGAGTCCCAGCCCCGGTTGTCCGGGAACGCCGAGATCGCGTCGACGCCGTCGTCGACGAGCCGCCACAGGTCGTCGGCCGAGGCCACCCCGCCCGGATAGCGGCAGGCCATGCCGACGATGGCGATGGGCTCGCGGGCGGCCGCGGTGAGCTTGCGGTTCTGCGCCCGCAGCCGTTCGGTCTCCTTGAGCGAGGCCCGCAGCGCCTGGACCACCTTGTCCGCTGATTCAGCCATGGCTAGTTCCCCATTCCCGAGTGCGCGTCGTCCAGGTCCAGGCCGCCGAGGGCCATGCTGATGAGGGCGTCGGTGTCCATGTCGTCGATGGACTCGTCGTCGCCGTCCGGTTCGGCCGGCGCCGCGGCGCCGGCGGGTGTCACGCCGCCCAGTTCGAGCAGCGCGTCGAGCAGCCCCGCGTCGCGGAGCCGGCCGAGCGGGATGCCGGCCAGGACCCGGCGGACGTCGTCCTCGGCCGGACCCGCCGTGTCGTCGCCCGGCCCCAGCTCGTCGAGCAGGTAGCGGGCCACGTCGACCGGGGTCGGGTGGTCGAAGACGAGCGTGGCGGGCAGCCGCAGGCCGGTCGACTCGCCGAGCCCGGTGCGGAACTCCACCGCGGTCAGCGAGTCGAAGCCCAGGTCGTTGAAGGCCCGGTCGGCCTCCACGGCGGTGGTGTCGGGGTGCCCGAGCGTGGCCGCGGCCCGCTCGCGGACGAGGTCGGTGAGCGCGGCCAGCCGATCCGCGGCGGGCAGCGCGGCCAGCCGGGCCACGAGCGGGTCGACGGCCGGGGCGGCGTCGGCCGCACGCCGGGCCGGGCGGCGGACCAGCGAGCGGAACATTGCGCCCGCCGCGCCCTCGGCCGGGCCGAGCGCGCGCAGGTCCAGGTTGACCGGTACGACAGTGGCCGCGTCCACGGCGCCGGCCGCGTCGAACAACCGCAGGCCCTGCTCGGCGCCGATCGGGCTGACCCCGGCCCGGGCCAGCCGGCGCAGGTCGGCCTCGGCCAGCTCGCCCGACATGCCGCCGCCGACGCTCCACAGGCCCCAGGCCAGCGACTGGGCCGGCAGTCCGGCGGCCCGGCGGCGGGCGGCCAGCGCGTCCAGGTAGGCGTTGGCCGCGGCGTAGTTGCCCTGCCCGGCCGAGCCGAGCACGGCGGCGGCCGAGGAGAACAGCACGAACGCGGTGAGCGGCCGGTCCCGGGTCAGCTCGTCCAGGTGGGCGGCGCTGTCCGCCTTGGCCCGCAGCACGACGTCCAGCCGTTCGGGCGTGAGCGAGGCGATGGCGCCGTCGTCCACGACCCCGGCCGCGTGCACGACACCGGTGACATCCTCGCCGTCCAGCAGGGCTTTCACCGCGTCCCGGTCGGCCAGGTCGCACGCGACGATCCGCACGGCCGCGCCAGTGGCGGCGAGTCGCTCCTGCAGGTCGGCCGCGCCCGGGGCGTCGGGGCCGCGCCGGCTGGTCAGCAAGAGCTTCCTGACCCCGTACGCGTGGGTCAGGTGCTCGGCCACGAGGGCGCCGAGCGCGCCCGTGCCACCGGTGACAAGTACTGTGCCGGTGGGGCCGAAGGTGCCGGCCGGGATGTCGTCGCCCCGGCCGGCCCTGGTCAAGCGGGCCGCGTGGGCCACGCCGTCGCGCACCAGCAGTTGCGGCTCGTCCAGGGCCAGCAGCACGGCCGGTTCGACGGTGCCGTCGGTGTCGGCCAGCACGATCCGCTCCGGGTGCTCGGTCTGGGCCGAGCGGATCAGGCCACGCACGGCGGCGCCGGCCAGGTCGGTGACGTCCTCACCGTTCTGCCCGGCGGCGCCCTGGGTGAGGACCAGCAGCCGGGTGTCGGCCAGCCGCTCGTCGGCCAGCCAGCGCTGCACCGCGGCCAGCGCCCGGTGGGTCGCCGCGCGGACGGCCGCCGGGCTGGTGCCGGGCGCGCTGCGCAGGACGAGGGCGTCCGGGACGGTTCCGTCCGGTGCGATCCCGCCCGGCGCGCCCCGTTCCGGCGTGCCTCCTTCCGGCGCGCCACTCTTCCACGCGCCTTCTTCCGGCGCCGCCGGCTCCAGGTCGGCCAGGGTGAGATCGACGGCCGGCGTCACCGGGACCGGAGTCCACTCGATGCGGAACAGCGACTTCTGAGCGGCCGCGGCGTCGAGCTGCTCGGCCGAGATGGTGCGCAGGGCCAGGGAGTCGACCGCGAGCACAGGCCGGCCGGCCGGGTCGGCGACGAGCAGGGCCACGGTGCCCGGCCGGACCGGGGTGAGCCGCACGCGCAGACCCGTGGCCCCGGAGACGCCGAGCGTCACGCCCGACCAGGCGAACGGGAGGGTGGCCTGGTCACTCCCGGCGCTCGAGAAGGTGACAGTGTGCAGCGCCGCGTCGAGCAGGGCCGGATGCAGGCCGTACGCCTCGGGAGCCGCGCCCTCGGGCAGCCGCACCTCGGCGTAGACGTCGTCGCCGGAGCGCCAGACCGCTCGCAGGCCCTGGAAGACCGGCCCGTAGCCAATGCCCGCCTCCGTCAGCCCGGCGTAGAAGTCGTCGAGGACGATCGGCTCGGCATTCGGCGGGGGCCACGCGGCCAGGTCGGCGGCCGGCGAGGGCCCCGCGGCCAGGTCGGCGGCCGGGGCGAGCAGGCCGGTGGCGTGGCAGACCCACGGCTCGGCGGCGTCGGCCCGGGAGTGCACGGCGACCGGGCGGCGGCCCTGGTCGTCGGCGGCGCCCGCGATCACCTGCACCTTGACGCCGCCGCGGCCGGGCAGCACCAGCGGCGCCTCGATGGTCAGCTCGGCGACGCGGTCGCAGCCGGTCTCGCGGCCCGCCCGCAGCGCGAGCTCGACGAAGCCGGTGCCGGGGAAGAGCGTCGCGCCGCCGATCCGGTGGTCGGCCAGCCAGGGCTGGTCGCGCAGGGACAGACGGCCGGTGAGGGTGACGCCGCCGGTCCCGGGTGCGGGCACGACCGCACCCAGCAGCGGGTGACCGGCCGGGTCGGCGCCCGCGGCGTCGAGGTCGGCGGTGGCGCCCGGGGCGGGCTCGATCCAGTAGCGGCGGTGCTGGAACGGATAGGTCGGCAGCTCGATCCGGCGGCCGCCGGTGAGCAGCGGGGTCCAGTCGACGTCTACGCCGCGGGTCCACGCGGTGGCGACACCGGTGACAAGGGTGTGTTCCTCGGGCTTGGCGCGGTGCTGCAGCGCGATGAAGGTGGCGTCGTCGCTGATCTGACGGCCCAGGCCGGTCAGGATCGCGTCCGGGCCGACCTCCACGAAAGTGGTGACACCGCGGTCGAGGAGCGCTTGCACGTTGTCGGCGAACCGCACGGTGTCACGCACGTGGCTGACCCAGTAGGCCGGCTCGGTCAGGTCACCGGTGGCCACCACGGGGATGCTCGGCTGGTGGAAGGTCAGGCCGCTGATCGCCGCCGCGAACTCGTCGAGCATCGGCTCCATCAGGTGCGAGTGGAAGGCGTGCGAGGTGTTCAGCACCGTCGACTTGCAGTCCAGCGCCGTCCCCACCGCTCCGACGGCGTCGCCCGCGCCCGACAGCACCACGGAGGCCGGGCCGTTGATCGCGGCGATGTCCACGCCGTCGGACAGCAGGGGCCGAACCACGTCCTCGGGCGCGGCCACGGCGACCATCACCCCACCGGCCGGCAACGCCTGCATCAGCCGGGCCCGCGCGCTCACGAGCGTCTTGGCGTCCTCCAGCGAAAGGACACCGGCGACATGGGCGGCGGCGATCTCACCGATCGAGTGCCCGGCCAGGTAATCCGGCTTGATGCCCCAGGACTCGATCAGGCGGTACAACGCCACCTCGAACGCGAAGATTGACGGCTGTGCGACACCGGTCTGATCGATGTCACCGATGACATCGACCTTGGCGGCGGCATAGGCGGCCGCGAACACGGGGAATCGCGCGGCGAGGTCGTCGCCCATGCCGGCCCGCTGCGAGCCCTGGCCGGTGAACAGCACTGAGAGCGCGCCCGGTGACACGGTCCCGCTGATCTCGGCGCCGGCGAGCACCACCCGGCGGTAGTCGAGGGCCGCTCGGGTGGTGGCGGCCGAGTAGGCCACGTCGAGCGGCTCCCCCGGCGCCTCGGCCAGCTGCCGCGCCTGAGCGTCAAGCGCCTGAGCGTCACGCGCCGAGGCCACCAGGGGCACGATCCGCGCCGCGTCGGCGGAATCGGCCTCGGCGCCCGACACGTCAGTGAGGGCCGACGCGTTGGTGACAGCGGACGCGGGATCGGTGGCGGCCGGCGCGGTGGGGGCCGGGGCCTCCTCGACGATCACGTGGACGTTGGTCCCGCTCACGCCGAAGGACGAGATGCCGGCGCGGCGCGGCTCCGGGCCGGCGGGCCACGGGACCTCGCGGTCGAGCAGGCGTACGTGGCCGGCGGTCCAGTCGACGTGGGAGGACGGCTCGGTCAGGTGCAGGGTGCGCGGCATCAGGCCGTGGCGGATGGCCTCGATCATCTTGATCACGCCGCCGACACCCGCCGCGGCCTGGGCGTGGCCGATGTTGGACTTGATCGAGCCGAGCCACAGCGGCCGATCGGCCGGGCGGCCCTGGCCGTAGGTGGCGATGACCGCCTGCGCCTCGATCGGGTCGCCCAGCACGGTGCCCGTGCCGTGGCCCTCGACCACGTCGATCTGGGCGGTGGTGAGCCGGGCGTCGGCCAGCGCGGCCCGGATGACGCGTTGCTGCGAGGGGCCGTTGGGGGCGGTCAGCCCGTTGCTGGCGCCGTCGGAGTTGACGGCCGAGCCACGGATGACGGCCAGCACCGGGTGGTTGTGGCGGCGGGCGTCGGCCAGCCGTTCCAGCAGCAGCAGGCCGCCGCCCTCGGACCAGCCGGTGCCGTCGGCGCTCTCCGAGAACGGCTTGCACCGGCCGTCGGGGGCGAGCCCGCGCTGGCGGCTGAACGCCACGAACGGCGCCGGGGTGGCCATCACCATGACGCCCCCCGCGAACGCCATCGTGCATTCGCGGCGGCGCAGCGCCGTCGCCGCCAGGTGCAGGGCGACCAGCGACGACGAGCAGGCCGTGTCGACGGTCGCGGCCGGTCCTTCGAGGCCCAGCGCGTACGACACCCGGCCGGAGATGACCGCGGAGGCGGTCGCCGTGGTCAGGTAGGACTCGGCCGCCTCGGGCGCGGCGGCCAGCAGGTACTCGTAGTCCTGCTGGCCGGAGCCGGCGAACACGCCGACCGGCTTGCCGCGCAGGCTCAGCGGATCGAGGCCGGCCCGCTCGGCGGTCTCCCAGGCCAGTTCGAGCAGCATCCGCTGCTGCGGGTCCATGGTCAGCGCCTCGCGGGGCGAGATGCCGAACAGTGCCGGGTCGAAGCCGGCCACGTCGTCGACGAAGCCGCCCTCGCGGACGTAGCTGGTGCCCGCCGCGTCGGGGTCGTCGTCGTGCAGCTGGTCGGTGTCCCAGCCCCGGTCGGCGGGGAACTCGCTGATCGCGTCGACGCCGCCGGCCACCAGCTCCCACAGGCCGGCGGGCGAGGTGACCCCGCCGGGGTAGCGGCAGCCCATCGCGATCACGGCGATCGGCTCCTGGTCGGCGTGCTCGGCCTCCTGCAACCGCTGGCGGGTCTGGTGCAGCTCCGACGTGACTTTCTTGAGGTATTCGAGCAGCTTCTCGTCGTTGCCCATGGTGCTCACCTGATCTTTCGTGCTCGCCGGCTAGTTCAGGCCGAGTTCTTGGTCGATGAAGGCGAAGACGTCCTCGGCCGAGGCCGCGTCGATCCGGTCCCCGACACCGGTGTCCCCGGCGCCCGCGACCGCGGTCAGCCGGGTCAGCACCGCCTGCAGCCGGGCGGTGATCCGGTCCCGGTCGATCTGTTCGGCGGTGAGCGTGCCGGCGGCCTGTTCGAGCCGGTCCAGGTCGGCCAGGACGTCCCCGCCGCCCGCGGTCAGCCGTCCGTGCAGGTGCTCGGCCAGCGCGGCCGGCGTGGCGTAGTCGAAGATCAGCGTGGTCGGCAGCTTCTCGCCGGTGGCCGTGCCGAGCCGGGACCGCAGGTCCACCGCGGACACCGAGTCGAAGCCGAGGTCGTCGAAGGCCCGGCCGGGTTCGACGGCGCCCGCGCCGTCGTGCCCGAGGATCTCCGCGACCTGTTCGCGCACCAGGTCGAGCACGACCCGCAGCTGCTCGGCGGCGGGCAGCGGGGCCAGCCGGGCCGCCAGCTCCTGCGCGGCGCCGCCCTCGGGCCGGGTGTCGGCCAGCGCCGCACGCACGGCGGGCAGCTCGTCGAGCAGCGGCCGGCGGCGGGCCATGGTGTAGGTGGGCGCGAACCGGTCCCAGTCGAAGTCGGCCACCACCACCGTGGTGTCGTCCTGGTCGAGGGCCTGCCGCAGACCGGCCAGGGCCAGCTCGGGCGGCATGGCGGGCGCGCCGAGCCGGCGCATGTGGCCGGCCAGCTCGTCGTCGACCATGCCGGTGCGCCACGCGCCCCACGCCACGGCGGTGGCCGGGCGGCCGAGCTGCCGGCGGCGCACGGCGAGGGCGTCGAGGTAGGAGTTGGCACTGCCGTACGCGGTCTGCCCGCCGCTGCCCCACACGGCCGAGCCCGACGAGAACAGCACGAACGCGTCCAGGTCGTGATCGGCCAGCAGTTCGTCGAGGTGCTCGGCGCCGGCGATCTTGGCCTGCCCGACCGCGGCGAACTCGGCCAGGTCGAGCTCGTCCAGGCCGGCCACCCGCTGGGCCAGCCCGGCCGCGTGCACCACCGTGCGCAGCGGCCGGTCGGCCGGGATCGCGGCCAGCAGCGCGGCCACCGCGTCCCGGTCGGCGATGTCGCAGGCCGCGAAGGTGACCTCGGTGCCGAGCGCGGCCAGCTCGGCCTCGAGCTCGGGCGCCCCGGCGGCGTCGCGGCCGCGGCGGCTGGCCAGCACCAGGTGTTCGGCACCCTCGGCGGCGAGCCAGCGGGCCAGGTGGCCGCCGATGCCGCCGGTGCCCCCGGTGACGAGCACGGTGCCGCGGGGCCGCCACTGCCGGCGGCCGGGGGCGGCGCCGGTGGACGCGGTGACCAGCCGGCGGGCGTGCAGTCCGCCGGGCCGGACGAGCAGCTGGTCCTCGCCGCCGGCCGAGAGCACCGCCGTGGCCATCCGCCGGACATCGGTGTCATCGGCGCCGGCCGGCAGGTCGACCAGGCCGCCCCAGGTGGCGGGCAGGTCCAGCGCGAGACCGGTGGCCAGGCCCCACAGCCGCGCCTGGGCCGGGTCGACCGGGGTCCGGTCGCCGTCCAGCGCCATGGCCTGCTGGGTCACGAACCACAGGGAGCCGGTGACCCCCGCGTCGCCGAGCGCCTGCACCAGCGTGACGGTGTGGGCGGCGCCGCGGCTCAGGGTGGGGTGGCCGGGGTGCGGTTCGGTGTCCAGCGCGAGCAGCGACACCACGCCGATCAGGTCGCCCGCCGCCCGCAGCTGGTCGGCCAGGCCGGCGCGGCCGGGGTCGGCCAGGTTGAGCTGGAGCACCGTGTTGCCGAGCCGGGTCAGCTCCTTGACGGTCTCCAGGGTGAGCTCGGCGGCGGCCGGGAGGGCGGGTGCGACGACCAGCCAGGTTCCCGTACGGGTGAGGTCGGCCGGCTCGGGGATCGCGGTCCAGGTGAGCCGGTAGCGCCAGCTGTCCACGGTGGCCCGCTCGCGGTGCTCGGCCCGCAGCGTGGACAGCGCCGGGAGCACGGCGCCGAGCGCGGCCGGGTCGAGGTCGAGCCGGGCCGAGAGCGCGGCGACGTCCTGCTGTTCGATCGACTCCCAGAAGCCGGCCTCGGCGGGGTCGGCCGCGACCACCGGTTCCTCGGCGGCCCAGTAGGTGCTGCGCTGGAACGCGTACGTGGGCAGGTCGACCTGGTGGCCCTCGCCGAGCACGGCCGTCCACGTGACCTCGGTGCCACGGGTCCACGCCGTCGCGACACCGGTGACAAGCGTGTGCTCCTCGGGCTTGCTGCGGTGCTGCAACGCGATGAACGCCGCGTCGTCGCTGATCTGCTTGCCGAGCCCGGTCAGGATCGCGTCCGGCCCGACCTCCAGGAAGGTCGAGACACCGCGGTCCAGCAACTCGGTCACGTTGTCGGCGAACCGCACGGTCTCGCGCACGTGCCGCACCCAGTAGCCCGGCTCAGTCAGGTCACCGGTGGCCACGACGGGGATGGCCGGCTGGTGGAACGTCAGCCCGCCGATAGCGGCCGCGAAGTCCGCCAGCATCGGCTCCATCAGATACGAGTGGAACGCGTGCGAGGTCTTGAGCCGCGTCGCCTTCACACCCAGCGCGTCCACGACCGCCTGCACGGCTCCTTCGCCACCGGACAACACGACCGACTCCGGGCCGTTGACCGCGGCGATGTCCACCCCCGCGGTCAGCAACGGGCGAACCGACGCTTCAGCGGCGGCGACAGCCACCATCACCCCACCGGCCGGCAACGCCTGCATCAACCGGGCCCGTACGGAAACCAGAGTCTTGGCGTCCCCCAACGACAGAACACCGGACACATGCGCGGCCGCGATCTCACCGATCGAATGCCCCGCCACATAGTCCGGCTTGATCCCCCACGACTCGATCAGCCGGTACAACGCCACCTCGAACGCGAAGATCGACGGCTGCGCCACCCCCGTCTGATCGATGTCACCCACGACATCCACCCGAGCCGCGGCATAGGCGGAAGCGAACACCGGGAACCGGGCCGCCAGCTCCGAACCCATCCCGGCCCGCTGCGACCCCTGACCGGTGAACAACACGGCCAGCGGACCGGGCGTCACCGTGCCCGTGACCGGCCGGCGCTCGGCGGCCAGACCGGCCAGCAGTTCCTCGGACGAGGCAGGCAGCAGCACGGTCCGGTGCGCCAGCGCGGCCCGCCCCGTGAACGACGTCCAGGCCACGTCGGGCAGGGTGAGCTCGGGCCGGTCCGCAAGGTGCGCGTGCCACCGCGAGAGCTGCGCGGTGAGGGCCTCCGGCGTACGGGCCGAAACCCCCACCGGCACGATCCCCTCGCGCCGGGTCGGCGGCACCGCCGCCACCGCCGGGGCCTGCTCGAGAATGATGTGCGCGTTGGTGCCGCTGAGCCCGAAGGACGAGACGCCCGCGCGCCGGGCGTGCCCGGTGTCGGGCCACGGCTCGGCCTCGGTCAGCAGCTTGATGTCACCGGCGGTCCAGTCCACCACCGAGGACGGCGCGTCGACGTGCAGCGTCGGCGGCAGCACGCCGTGCCGGATCGCCTCGACCATCTTGATGATGCCGCTGACCCCGGCCGCGGCCTGGGCGTGCCCGATGTTCGACTTGATCGAGCCGAGCCGCAGCGGTCGTCCCGCCGGCCGGCCCTGCCCGTAGGTGGCCAGCAGCGCCTGCGCCTCGATGGGGTCGCCCAGCACGGTGCCGGTGCCGTGTCCCTCGATCGCGTCCACGTCGGCCGGGCGCAGCCCCGCGGAGGCCAGCGCCGCCTCGATGACGCGCTGCTGGGACGGGCCGTTGGGGGCGGTCAGCCCGTTGCTGGCGCCGTCGGAGTTGATCGCCGAGCCGCGCACCACGGCCAGCACCGGGTGGCCGTGGCGGCGGGCCTCGGAGAGCCGTTCGAGCAGCAGCAGACCGGCGCCTTCGCCCCAGCCGGTGCCGTCGGCGGCGTCGGCGAACGCCTTGCAGTGCCCGTCCGGGGCCAGGCCGCGCTGCTGGCTGAAGCCGATGAACGAGGCCGGGGTGGACATCACGGTGACCCCACCGGCCAGGGCCAGCGAGCATTCGCCGGAACGCAGCGCCTGCAGGGCGAAATGCAGCGCGACCAGCGACGAGGAGCAGGCGGTGTCGACCGTGACGGCCGCGCCCTCCAGCCCCAGCGCGTACGCCACCCGGCCGGAGACCACGCTGGCCAGCCCGCCGGTGCTGCCGCCCACGCCGTAGTCGTGATAGACCACGCCGGCGAAGACGCCGACCCGGCTGCCGCGCAGCGACTGCGGGTCGATGCCGGCCCGCTCGAAGGCCTCCCACGAGGTCTCCAGCAGCAGCCGCTGCTGCGGGTCGGTGCCGGCCGCCTCCCGCGGGCTGATCTTGAAGAAGTCGGCGTCGAAGTCACCGGCGTCGTGCAGGAAGCCGCCCTTGGTCGAGTAGGTCTTGCCCGGGGTGGCCGGCTCGGGGTCGTAGAGGTCGGTCGGCCAGCCCCGGTTGACCGGGAAGTCGGTGATGCCGTCGCGGCCCGAGACGACGAGGTCCCAGAGCCCCTCCGGTGTGTCCACCCCGCCCGGGAACCGGCAGCTCGTGGCGACGATGGCGATCGGTTCGTGCGGGCGTTCCTCGGCCTCCTGCAGCCGCTTGCGGGTCTGCTGCAGCTCGGCGGTGGCGCGCTTGAGGTAGTCGCGGAGCTTGTCGTCGTTAGCCATGGCAGATCAACCAATCTCGACGCGGTCGGTGTCGGAGCCGCCGAGCCCGAGCGCGTCGTCGAGCACGCCGAACAACTCGTCGTCGGTGGCGGAGTCGAGGTCGAGGCCGTCGCCGGCGCTCTCCCCCGGGCTGTCCTGGTCGCGCTGCCACTTGCGCAGCAGCGCCTCGAGCCGCGCGGTGACCCGCGGGCGGCTGCCGTTCACGTCGGCGCTGTCGAGCAGCGCGTCGAGCCGGTCCACCTCGGCCAGGACGACCGTGGCGGGGTCGGCGGCCCGCGGTGTCAGCAGGTCCCGCACCACGGCGGCGACCGCCTCGCTGGTCGGGTGGTCGAAGACGAGCGTGGCCGGCAGCGTGACACCGGTGGCCGCGTTGAGCTGGTTGCGCAGCTCGACCGCGGCGTTGGAGTCGAAGCCGAGCTCCTTGAACGGCCGGTCCGGCTCGATGTCGTCGGCCGAGGAGTGGCCGAGCACCGTGGCGACGTGGCCGCGGACGAGCCGCAGCAGCAGCCGGTCCCCGTCGGCGGCGGGCAGGGTGCTCAGCGTGCGGCGCAGGTCGTCGGCCTGCCCGGGGTCGGGGGCCGCCGGCTCGGTGATCGTCACCGGTGCGGTCGTGGCCGCCGGGTCGTGCGCCATCCAGAACCGCCGCCGGTCGAACGCGTACGTGGGAAGGGTGGTTCTGCGGCCCCCGGTCAGCAGCGCCTGCCAGTCCACGCCGACGCCCCGGGTCCACGCGGTGGCCAGGCCGGTGAGCAGTTCCCGGTCCTCGGCGCGGTCGCGCTTCTGCAGGGCCACGAAGGTCGCGTCGTCGGTGATCTGGCGGCCCAGGTTGGTCAGGATCGCGTCCGGCCCGACCTCCAGGAACGTCGTCACGCCGCGGTCGAGCAGCCCGGCCACGGTGTCGGCGAACCGGACCGTGTCGCGCACGTGCCGCACCCAGTACGACGGGTCGCTCACGTCGCCCGACGCGATCACCGGGACGGCCGGCGGGTGGAAGGTCAGCTGGCCCACGATGCCCGCGAACTCGCCGAGCATCGGTTCCATCAGCCGCGAGTGGAACGCGTGCGAGGTCTTGAGCCGGGTCGCCCGCACGTCCAGCGCGGCCACCACGGCCTCGACGTCGGCCTCGAGCCCGGACAGGACGACCGCGGCGGGGCCGTTCACCGCGGCGATGTCGACGTCGCCGGCGAGCAGAGGCCGTACGGTCTCCTCGCTCGCGGCCACCGCCACCATCACGCCGCCCGCGGGCAGGGCCTGCATCAGTTCGGCCCGCGCGGCGACCAGCGCCCCGGCGTCCTCCAGCGACAGGACACCGGCGACGTGCGCGGCGGCGATCTCGCCGATCGAGTGCCCGGCCAGGAAGTCGGGCCGGACGCCCCACGACTCGAGCAGCCGGTGCAGGGCCACCTCGAACGCGAAGATGAGCGGCTGGGCCACGCCGGTCCGGCCCACGTCACCGGTGCCGGGCGCGCCGGTGGCGGCCAGCGCGGCGGCGAAGGCGGCCGCGAAGACCGGGAACCGTTCGCTCAGCTCCCGGCCCATGCCGGCCCGCTGGGCGCCCTGACCGGTGAAGAGCAGGGCGAGCGGTCCGGTGCCGGCCGCGCCGGTGATGCCGTGCCCGGCGGCCAGGCCGGCGCGCAGTTCGTCCTCGGTGGCGGCCAGCACGACCATCCGGTGCTCGAGAGCGGCCCGCGTGGTGAACGAGGAGTAGGCGAGGTCGAGCAGGTCGCCGGGGGCGGCGGCGAGCCGGGCGGCCTGTCCGGGAACCGCCGACGCCGTACGGGCGGAGACAGCGACCGGCACCGGGCCGGACGGAACGACCGCGGGTGGCCGCGGAGCCGGGACCGGAGCCTGCTCGACGATGACGTGGGCGTTGGTGCCGCTCAACCCGAACGACGACACCGCGGCCCGGCGCGGCCGGTCCACCGCGGGCCAGTCGACCGTGTCGGTCACGAGGTCGACCGCCCCGGCCTCCCAATCGACCATCGGCGACGGCTCGTCCACGTGCAACGTACGAGGAACCACCCCGTGCCGCATGGCCTCGACCACCTTGATGATCCCAGCCACCCCCGCCGCGGCCTGCGTGTGGCCGATGTTCGACTTGATCGAACCCAGCAGCAGCGGGATGTCACGGTCCTGGCCGTAGGTGGCCAGCAAGGCCTGCGCCTCGATCGGGTCACCCAGCGTCGTGCCGGTGCCGTGCGCCTCCACCACGTCCACGTCGGCCGCGGTCAGCCCGGCGCCGGCCAGAGCCTGCCGGATCACGCGCTGCTGAGCCGGGCCGTTGGGCGCGGTCAGCCCGTTGCTGGCCCCGTCCTGGTTGACGGCCGAACCCCGTACGACGGCAAGGATCTCGTGGCCGTTGCGCTCGGCGTCGGAGAGCCGTTCCAGCAGCAGCAGACCGGCGCCCTCACCCCAACCGGTGCCGTCGGCGGAACCCGCGAACGACTTGCACCGCCCGTCCGGCGCGAGTCCGCGCTGCTCGCTGAAGTAGCAGAGCATCTCGGGCGTGCTCATCACCGTGACCCCACCGGCCAGCGCCAGCGAGCAGTCACCGGACCGCAGCGCCTGGATCGCCCAGTGCAGCGCGACCAGCGACGACGAGCAGGCGGTGTCCACGGTGACCGCCGGGCCCTCCAGACCGAGCGCGTACGAGACCCGGCCGGACACGATGCTGCCGGCCGCGCCGCCCGCGTAGTCGTGGTACATCACGCCCGCGAAGACACCGGTGTCGCTGCCCCGCAGTGAGGTCGGGTCGATGCCGGCCCGCTCGGCGGTCTCCCAGGCGACCTCGAGCAGCAGACGCTGCTGGGGGTCCATGCCGACCGCCTCCCGCGGCGAGATCTCGAACAGCGCGGGGTCGAAGTCGGCCGCGTCGTAGAGAAAGGCGCCCTCGCGGGTGCAGCTGCGGCCCGGCCGGCCCGGCTCGGGGTCGTAGAGGCCTTCGAGGTCCCAGCCGCGGTCCGCCGGGAAGGTGCCGACCGCGTCGACGCCGTCGGCCACCAGCCGCCACAGGTCCTCCGGCGAGGCCACCCTACCGGGGTAGCGACAGGCCATGGCCACGATGGCGATCGGCTCGCCCGGGTCGGCGGCCGGGACGGCGACCGGCGCGGTGATGCCGGCGGCCGGTTCGCTGCCCAGTTCGGCGCCGAGCAAACGGGCGGTGGCGGCGGCCGACGGGTGGTCGAAGACGAGCGTGGCCGGCAGCCGCAGTCCGGTGGTGGCGCTCAGCGCGTTGCGCAGCTCCACCGCGGTCAGCGAGTCGAAGCCCAGGTCGGTGAACGGGCGCTCGGGGGCGATGGCGTCGGCCGAGCCGTGCGCCAGCACCGTGGCGACCTGCTCGCGGACCAGCTGCAGCAGCGCCCGGTCGCGGTCGGCGGGGCTGAGCCCGGCGAGCCGCTGCCGCAGTCCCTCCCCCGCGCCGAGACTGCGGGCGGTGGCGCGGTCGCGGTTCCGGCGGGCCGGGGCCAGGCCGCGCAGCAGCGCCGGCAGGTCGTCGGTGCGGGCGGCCAGCGCGGCCCGGTCCACGGGCAGGAGAACCAGTTCCGGTACGCCGGAAGCCACCGCGCGGTCGAACAGGGTGAGCGCCTCGGGGGTGTCCAGGGCGGGCAGGCCCAGGCGGCGCATCCGGTCCCGGTCGGCGTCGGTCAGCTGGGCGGCCAGGCCGGCGCCCGCGTCCCACAGCCCGTACGCCAGCGCGGTCGCGGGCAGGCCCTGGCCGTGCCGGTAGCGGGCCAGCCCGTCGAGGAACACGTTGGCCGCGGCGTAGTTGCCCTGCCCGGCCGCCAGCACCAGCCCACCGGCCGAGCTGAGCAGGACGAACGCGGCGATCGGCAGGTGCGCGGTGGCCTCGTGCAGGTGCCAGGCGGCGTCGGCCTTGGGCGCCAGCACGGTGGAAACCCGCTCGGCGTCGAGCTGGGTCAGCAGCGCGTTGTCGCCGACCCCGGCCGCGTGCACGACGCCGGTCAGCGCCGGCCCGGCCATGGCGACCAGCCGGTCCACGTCGTCCCGGTCGGCCACGTCGGCGGCGAGGAGACGCACGGTGGCGCCCGCCGCGACGAGCCGGGCCCGCAGCTCGGCCGCGCCCGGGGCGTCCGGGCCGCGGCGGCTGCTCAACACCAGATCCCGTACGCCGTGGGTCCGCACCAGGTGCTCGGCGATCAGCGCGCCCAGCCCGCCCGTGCCCCCGGTGACCAGCACGGTGCCACCGGCCCAGGGGGCGTCGCCGGCGGGGACGGTGGCCGGGGCCAGCCGCGGCACGAGCAACTGGCCGTCGCGGATCGCCAGCTCGGGTTCGCCGCTCGCCAGCGCCTGGGCCAGCAGCTCCTCGGCGGGCGGGCCGTCGGTGTCGAGCAGCAGGAACCGATCCGGGTTCTCGGCCTGAGCGGCCCGGACGAGCCCCCAGACCGGCGCCGCGACCACGTCGAGGTGGTCGTCCTCGCCCACCGCGACGGCCCGCCGGGTCAGCAGCACGAGCCGCGACTCGGTCAGCTCGTCGCGGCCCAGCCAGGCCTGCAGCAGGCGGAGAACGTCCATGGTGGTGTCGCGGGTGCGGCCGGGCACGTCGCCGTCCGCCTCGGGCACGACGGTGGCCACGGCGGCCAGGTGCTGCCCGCTGCCGACGATCACGTCGAGGTCGTCCACGCCGTAGATGTGCACCAGCTCAGCCGGCCCGGTCGCGGCCGTCGCGGCCAGCGGGGCCCAGGTCACGGCGAGCAGCGGCTCGTCGGTGAGGCGGTCCGCGGTGAGCGGGCGGGACACCAGCGAGCCGACGGTGAGCACCGGACGACCGGTCTCGTCGGTGACGAGCAGGCTGATCCGGTCGGCGGCGGGATGCGCGATCCGGACCCGTACGGTGCTGGCCCCGGTGGCGTGCAGGGCGACGTCGTTCCAGGCGAACGGCAACTGGAGGCCGTCGTCGTCACCGGTGTCGCGCAGCAGCTCGGCGTGCATGGCCGCGTCGAGCAGGGCGGGGTGCATCCCGAAGGCGTGGTCCGGCTCGGGCAGGGTCACCTCGGCGTACAGGTCGCCGTCGAGTTCCCAGGCCGCGCGCAGGCCCTGGAAGGCCGGCCCGTAGCCGTAGCCCAGGGCGCGCAGCCGTGGGTAGGCGTCGTCGACGCCGATCGTGACGGCACCGGCCGGCGGCCAGACGGACAGGGTGCCGGCCGCGGCGGGGGCGTCGCCGGTGAGCTCACCGGCGGCGTGCCGGGTCCACTCGGCGTCGGCGCCGGGCCGCGACCAGATCCGTACGGGCCGGGTGCCGGCCGCGGTGCGCTCGCCCACGACCACCTGCAGCTGCCGGGTCTGGCCCGCGGCCAGGGTCAGCGGCGCCTCCTGCACCAGGTCGGCCAGGTGGGGGCAGCCGGTCTCGTGCCCGGCCTGCAGGGCCAGCTCCACGAAGGCCGTGCCGGGCAGCAGCACCGAGCCGAAGATCTCGTGGTCGGGCAGCCAGGCGGCGGTGCCCGCGCTGAGCCGCCCGGTCAGCACGGTGGTGTCCGTGCCGGGCACCGCGACGACGGCGTCCAGGAGGGGGTGACCGGTCCCGGCGTCGGCAACCGCCGGGCCGGCCGCCCAGTAGCGCTGCCGATCGAAGGCGTACGTCGGGAGGGCGACCCGACGTCCGCCGGTCAGCAGCGAGGTCCAGTCCACGTCGGCGCCGCGGGTCCAGGCGGTGGCGACACCGGTGACAAGGGTGTGTTCCTCGGGCTTGTTGCGCCGCTGCAGCGCGATGAAGGTGGCGTCGTCGCTGATCCGGCGGCCGAGGCCGGTCAGGGTCGCGTCCGGTCCCACCTCCAGGAAGGTCCGCACGCCCCGGCCGAGCAGCGTCAGGACGTTGTCGGCGAACCGGACCGTGTCGCGGACGTGCCGCACCCAGTAGCCCGGCTCAGTCAGGTCACCGGTGGCAACGACCGGGATCTTGGGCTGGTTGAACGTCAGGCCGCTGATCGCCGCCGCGAACTCGTCGAGCATCGGCTCCATCAGGTGCGAATGGAACGCGTGCGACGTCTTGAGCCGCGTCGCCTTCACACCCAGCGCGTCCACGACCGCCTGCACGGCTCCTTCGCCACCGGACAACACGACCGACTCCGGGCCGTTGACCGCGGCGATGTCCACCCCCGCGGTCAGCAACGGGCGAACCGACGCTTCAGCGGCGGCGACAGCCACCATCACCCCACCGGCCGGCAACGCCTGCATCAACCGGGCCCGTACGGAAACCAGAGTCTTGGCGTCCCCCAACGACAGAACACCGGACACATGCGCGGCCGCGATCTCACCGATCGAATGCCCCGCCACATAGTCCGGCTTGATCCCCCACGACTCGATCAACCGGTACAACGCCACCTCGAACGCGAAGATCGACGGCTGCGCCACCCCCGTCTGATCGATGTCACCCACGACATCCACCCGAGCCGCGGCATAGGCGGAAGCGAACACCGGGAACCGGGCCGCCAACTCCGAACCCATCCCGGCCCGCTGCGACCCCTGACCGGTGAACAACACGGCCAGCGGCGCTTCCGCGGCCTCGCCGAGGATCGGGGTCGTCTCCGGCGGGACGACGGCCGCGCGCAGCGGCAACTGCGCGCGGCCGGTCACCAGTGACCAGGCCACGTCCGCCTGCTCCGGCCGGGCGGTGGCCAGGTGCTCGGCGAGGCGGTCGAGCTGCCCGGCGCGGGCCTGCTCGGTGCGCGCCGAGATGAGCAGCGGCAATGGTCCGGCCGGCCGTGCCGGAGCCGGGGCGGGCTCGGCGACCGGTGCGGCCTGTTCGATGATGACGTGGGCGTTGGTGCCGCTGAGCCCGAACGACGAGACCCCGGCCCGGCGCGGACGAGCCACCGCGGGCCAGGCCACCGCGCCGGTGGCCAGTTCGACCGCGCCGGCCGTCCAGTCCACCATCGGCGACGGCTCGTCCACGTGCAGCGAGCCCGGCACGACCCCGTGCCGCATGGCCTGCACCATCTTGATGACGCCGGCGACACCGGCCGCGGCCTGCGTGTGCCCGATGTTCGACTTGATCGAGCCCAGCAGCAGCGGCGCCGAGCGGTCCCGTCCGTACGTGGCCAGCAGCGCCTGCGCCTCGATCGGGTCGCCGAGCGTCGTGCCGGTGCCGTGCGCCTCCACCACGTCCACGTCGGCCGGGGCCAGACCGGCGGCGTCCAGGGCCTGCCGGATCACCCGCTGCTGGGCCGGTCCGTTGGGCGCGGTCAGCCCGCTGCTCGCGCCGTCGGAGTTGACCGCCGTGCCCCGGACCACGGCCAGCACGTCGTGGCCGTTGGCCAGGGCGTCGGAGAGCCGCTCGACCACCAGCACGCCGACGCCTTCGCCCCAGCCGGTGCCGTCGGCCGCGCCCGCGAACGGCTTGCAGCGGCCGTCCGGGGCCAGCCCGCCCTGCTCGCTGAACTCGATGAACGTCTGCGGGGTGGACATCACGGTGACGCCCCCGGCCAGGGCCAGCGAGCACTCGCCGGAGCGCAGCGCCGCGGCCGCCAGGTGCAGCGCGACCAGCGACGAGGAGCACGCGGTGTCGACGGTCAGCGCGGGGCCCTCCAGGCCGAGCACGTACGCGATCCGGCCGGAGACGATGCTGCCCGCCGCGCCGGCCGGGTAGTCGTGGTACATGACACCGGCGAACACGCCGGTGCTGCTGCCGCGCAGCGAGGTGGGGTCGATGCCCGTACGCTCCAGCGCCTCCCACGACGTCTCCAGCAGCAGCCGCTGCTGCGGGTCCATCTCCACCGCCTCGCGGGGCGAGATACCGAACAGCGCCGGATCGAACTCGGCCGCGTCGTAAAGGAAACTGCCGTGCCGGGTCACGCACTTGCCGGGCACGCCGGGCTCGGGGTCGTAGATGGCGTCGGTGTCCCAGCCCCGGTCGGCGGGCCACTCGCCCACGCCGTCGTGTCCGCCCAGCACCGCCTCCCACAGCTGCTCGGGCGAGGTCATGCCGCCGGGGAACCGGCAGGCCATGCCGACGATGGCGATCGGTTCGGCCGCCGCCGCGGCGAGCCGGTCGTTCTCGGTGCGCAGCCGCTCGTTGTCCTGCATGGAACGGCGCAGGGCCTCGACGATCTGGTCCACGGACGGGTTCACGGCAGGTCTCCGGTCAGTTCGGGCCGCCGACGGCGAGTGCCGCGGCAACCAGGTCGTCAATGGCCATGTCCTGGATGGCGACGTCGGCCGCCGGTCGCGGCGCCGGTGCGGCCGGCGCCGGGACGAGGGCGAGCAGCGCGTCGAGCAGCCCGGCCCGGCGGACCGCGTCGACCGGGATGGCGCCCAGCACGTCGCGCAGCGTCGCGTCGGCGGGCCCGTCCGGCAGGTCCGGCGGGGCCAGCTCGGTCAGCAGGAACCGGGCCAGCCGCAACGGGTCGGGGTGGTCGAACATGAGCGTCGCGGGCAGGCGCAGGCCCGTCGCGGCGCCGAGGCGGTTGCGCAGTTCGAGGGCGCCGAGCGAGTCGAAGCCAAGGTCGGTGAAGCCCTTGCCGGCCCCGATCGTGCGCGGGTCGTCGTGGCCGAGCACGGCCGCGGCGTGCGCCCGCACGAGGTCGAGCAGGAACCCTTCGCGGTCGCCGGCGGCCAGCCCGGCCAGGTGGCCGCGCAGGTCGTCACCCGCCGGGGCGGCCGCGGCGCCGGTCGGGCGGGCCGGGGCCAGCGTGCGCAGCAGGGCCGGCACGTCGTCCTGGCGGCGCAGGGCGGCCAGGTCGAGGCGCAGGGCCACGGGCACCGTCTCGGGCGAACCGAGCGCGGCGTCCAGCAGCGCCAGCCCGGCCTCGGCGTCCAGCGGCAGCACGCCGGAGCGGGCCATCCGGTCCACGTCGGCCGTCGTGAGCTGCTCGTCGAGGCCGCCCGTGCCGGTCCACAGGCCCCAGGCGATCGACGTGGCCGGCAGTCCGGCTGCGGCGCGGTGCGCGGCCAGCGCGTCCAGGTAGGCGTTGGCGGCCGCGTAAGCGCCCTGCCCGGCCCCGTCGAGCAGGCCCGACGCCGAGGAGAAGAGGACGAACGCGGCCAGCGGCAGATCCCGGGTGAGTTCGTGCAGGTGCCACGCGGCGTCCGCCTTGGGCCGCAGCACCGCGTCGAGCCGGTCGGCGGTCAGCGCGGTGAGCACGCCGTCGTCGACCACCGCGGCGGTGTGCACCACGGCCACCGGCGGATGCGCGGCGATCAGGCCGGCCACGGCCGTACGGTCGGTCAGATCGCACGCGTACGCGGTGAGGACCGGGCCCAGCTCGTCGATCAGCTCGGCCACGCCCGGGGCGCCGGCGCCGCGGCGACTGGCCAGCACGATGCGGCTCACCCCGTGCGCGGTGGCCAGGTGCCGCGCGACCAGCCGGCCGAGACCGCCGCCGCCGGTGATCAGCACCGTGCCGCCGGCCGGGAAGGCGAGCGGCGTGGCGGCCGGTTCGGCGGCGACGAGGCGGGGCGCGGTGAGTCGTCCGCCGGTGACGGCCAGCTCCGGTTCGCCGCTCGCGGCGGCCGCGCCCAGCACGGTGCCGTCCACGTCGGTGCCGCCGGTGCCGAGCAGCACGATCCGGCCCGGGTTCTCGGCCTGGGCGGCCCGCACCAGGCCGGCCCCGGCCGCCTCGGCCGGCGTTCCGCCGTGCGTGACGAGCAGCGTGGAGTCGGTGGCCATGGGGTCGGCCAGCCACTGCTGCAACAGGGTCAGCGTCTGCCGGGCGGCGTCGTGGGCCCGGTGCGGCTGCTCGCCGGCGCCGGTGGGCAGGCTGGTCGTCACGACCGCGGGCAGCGCCGGGCGGGACTGTGCCGGGGTGTCGACCGGCGTCCAGGACACCCGGTAGAGCGGCGCGCGGGCTGCCGCCGGGGCTCCGGCCGGGCGGGACACCAGGGCGCCGACGGTCAGCACGGGCGCACCCGCCGCGTCGGCCACGGCCAACGTCAGAGACCCGGTTCCCGTACGGGTGAGGCGCACCCGCACGGCCGGGCCGGCCGGGGCCCGCAGCGTCACGTCGTTCCAGGCGAACGGCATCATGGCCGGCGCGTCCGGGTCGTCGTCGTGGCCGTCGGCGTGCATGGCCGCGTCGAGCAGGGCCGGGTGGATGCCGAAACGACCGGCGTCGGTGCGGTGCTCGGCGGGCAGCGCGACCTCGGCGTACAGGTCGTCGCCGCGCTGCCAGGCGGCGCGCAGCCCGCGGAAGGACGGCCCGTAGTGGTGCCCGGCCGCGGCGAGACGGTCGTGCAGACCGGCCAGGTCGACCGGCCGGGCGCCCGGCGGCGGCCAGACGACGAGCGACTCGGCGGCGCGGCCGGGGTCGTCGGCGGTCAGCACGCCGCGGGCGTTGCGGATCCACGGCTGTTCCTCGCCCGACGCGTCGGTCTGCTGCGAGAACAGGCTGATCGGGCGGCGGCCGCCGGCGAGCGCACCCACCACGACCCGTACGGTCGTGCCGCCGTTGCCGTCGACCGGGAGAGGCGCCTCCTGCACCAGCTCGGCCACGTGCGGGGTGCCGGTGCCGGCCGCGGCGTGCAGCGCCAGTTCGGCGTACGCGGTGCCGGGCAGCACGGTTTCGCCGTGGATGCCGTGGTCGGACAGCCAGGGCTGGCGGGCCGGGTGCAGACGTCCGGTGTGGACCGTCGTGTCCGCGTCGGGGACGGTGACGACCGCGCCGAGCAGCGGGTGGTCGGTGTCGTCGGCCCCGTCGAGCCAGTAACGCTCGTGCTGGAACGGGTACGTGGGCAGGTCCACGCGCCGGCCACCGGCCAGCAGCGGCTTCCAGTCGACCTCGACGCCCCGCGTCCACGCCGTGGCGACACCGGTGACAAGCGTGTGCTCCTCAGCCTGGCTGCGGTGCTGCAGGGCGATGAACGTGGCGTCGTCGCTGATCTGCCGGCCCAGCCCGGTCAGGATCGCATCCGGGCCCACCTCCAGGAACGTGGTGACACCCTGATCGAGCAGCGTGCCCACGTTGTCGGCGAACCGCACGGTGTCCCTGACGTGCTGCACCCAGTACGAAGACGACGTCATGTCACCCGTGGCCACCACCGGGATGGCCGGCTGGTGGAACGTCAGCCCGCTGATCGCCGCCGCGAACTCGTCGAGCATCGGCTCCATCAGATACGAGTGGAACGCGTGCGAGGTCTTGAGCCGCGTCGCCTTCACACCCAACGCGTCCACGACCGCCTGCACGGCCTCCTCGGCCCCCGACAGCACCACCGACGTCGGCCCGTTGACCGCGGCGATGTCCACACCGCCGGTCAGCAACGGCCGGACCACACCTTCGGGCGCGGCCACGGCGACCATCACCCCACCCGCGGGCAACGCCTGCATCAACCGGGCCCGCGCGCCCACGAGCGTCTTGGCGTCCTCCAGCGACAGGACACCGGCGACATGCGCGGCCGCGATCTCACCGATCGAATGCCCGGCCACATAGTCGGGCTTGATCCCCCACGACTCGATCAACCGGTACAGCGCCACCTCGAACGCGAAGATCGACGGCTGCGCCACCCCGGTCTGATCGATGTCACCGATGACATCAACCTTCGCCGCGGCAAAGGCCTCGGCGAACACCGGGAACCGGGCCGCCAACTCGCCGCCCATCCCGGCCCGCTGCGAACCCTGACCGGTGAACAGCACGGCCAGCTTCCCGCCCGCGATGACACCGGTGACTCCCCCACCGCCGGTCAGCTCGGCCCGCAGCTCCCCGGCGGTCGAGGCGAGCACAACCCGCCGGTGCTCGAGTGCGGTCCGCCCGGTGACTGCCGACCAAGCCAGATCGACCGGTGAAGCCTCGCCCGCAACGCCCGCGAGCCGCTCCGCGACAGCGTCGAGAGCAACCGGTGTACGGGCGCTCAAGGTCACCGGCACCGTGCGAGGGGGGTCGGTGTCACGAGGGGAGCTGCTGGAGTGCACCGCGTCGGCGGCCGGGGCCTGCTCGACGATCACGTGGGCGTTCGTGCCGCTCAGCCCGAACGACGACACCCCGGCGCGGCGCGGGCGATCCGTCGCCGGCCAGTCCACCGCCGCCGTGGCGAGCTCCACCGCGCCCGCCGACCAGTCCACCATCGGCGTCGGCGCGTCGACGTGCAGCGAGCGAGGCACCAGCCCGTGCCGCATCGCCTGCACCATCTTGATCACGCCGGCCACGCCGGCCGCGGCCTGGGTGTGGCCGATGTTCGATTTGATCGACCCCAGCAGCAGCGGCGCCGACCGGTCCTGCCCGTAGGTGGCCAGCAGCGCCTGCGCCTCGATCGGGTCGCCCAGCGTGGTGCCCGTGCCGTGCGCCTCCACCACGTCCACCTGGTCGGCCGTGAGCCGGGCGGCGGCCAGCGCGGCCCGGATCACCCGGCGCTGCGACGGCCCGTTGGGGGCGGTCATGCCGTTGCTGGCGCCGTCCTGGTTGACCGCCGACCCACGGATCAGCCCGAGGATGGTCCGCCCGTTGCGCTGGGCGTCCGACAGCTTCTCCAGCAGCAGCAGTCCGACACCTTCGCCCCAGCCGGTGCCGTCGGCCGCGCCCGCGAACGGCTTGCACCGGCCGTCCGGCGCGAGCCCGCGCTGCTCACTGAAGTAGATCAGCATCTCCGGGGTGGACATCACGGTTACGCCGCCGGCCAGCGCCAGGGTGACCTCGCCCGCGCGCAGCGCCTGGCAGGCCTCGTGGATCGCGACCAGCGAGGACGAGCAGGCCGTGTCGATGCTCACCGCCGGGCCCTCGAGCCCCAGGGTGTAGGCGACCCGCCCGGTGACCAGGCTGCCCGCGCTGCTGCCGGCGTAGTCGTGGTACATCACGCCCGCGTACACCCCGGTCATCGATCCCTCGAGCGTGCTCGGGTCGATGCCCGCGTTCTCGCAGGTCTCCCACGTGGTTTCGAGCAGCAGCCGCTGCTGCGGGTCCATGCCGAGCGCCTCGCGCGGGCTGATGCCGAAGAAGCCGGCGTCGAACCCGGCCGCGTCGTGCAGGAAGCCGCCGTCGCGGGCGTAGCTGCGGCCGGGCCGGCCGGGCTCCGGGTCGTAGAGGCCGACGAGGTCCCAGCCCCGGTCCACCGGGAACGGTGTCACCGCGTCGCCGTCGCCGGCGACCAGCTGCCACAGGTCCTCGGCGGAGCGGACCCCGCCCGGGAACCGGCATCCCATGCCGACGATGGCGATCGGCTCGTGCTGCCGCGCCTCGAGCTCGCCGACCTGACGACGTGCCTCGCGCAGGTCGACGGTGGCCCTTTTCAGATAGTCGAGGAGCTTTGCGTCATCGGTCATTTGCGGCCGCCTCGGATCAACCAAATTCAGTGAGCAATTCGAATGTCAATCTAGGAATCGGCCGGTCGATCGCAGTACCCCTGCGGGCCGTCCGGGACCCTTACGGTCGGGCAAAGTCCAGGTAGGAGCCCGTTTTGGGAGACGGGCTGAGGCGTGAGCCAGGGGTCGCATAGGGGTGTTGCGGGCGCCGGGAGAGTGGCAGGTTTCGGGCCGTCAACAGAAATCTTTTCTCCATTGCGAAAATTGGAGGAGCACCATGTTGCATTCCCTGCGCCGGAGGTCCGTACGGGTCCTGGGCCTGCTGACGGCGCTGACCGTCGCCGTGGCGGCGAGCACGACGCCCGCCACGGCGGGCACCCTCACCGACTGGACGATGAACGGCAACAACCTGCTCAACACCCGCTCGAACCTGCTGGAAACCAAGATCACGACGAAGAACGTGAGCCGGCTCAAGGCCAAGTGGACGTTCGCCACCCACGGCGACGTCTCGGCCACCCCGATCGTGGCCAAGGGCGCCGTCTACTTCCCCGACTGGGGCGGTTACCTCTACAAGCTGGACGCGGCGACCGGTCAGCAGATCTGGTCGAAGAAGATCTCCGACTACGACGGAGTGACCGGCTCGCTGTCGCGCACCGCGGTCGCCATCAGCGGCAACACGCTGTTCCTGGGCACCCAGGTCGGGGCGAACCTGCTGGCGGTCGACGCCACCACCGGGGCGCTCAAGTGGAAGACCCAGCTCGACCCGCACGTCGCGGCGATCCTGACGATGTCGCCGGTGGTGCACAACGGCGTCGTGTACGAGGGTGTCTCGTCCACCGAGGGTGAGATGTCGGCGTTCGACCCGACCTACAAGTGCTGCACCTTCCGCGGCAACTTCAACGCGGTCGACGCGAACACCGGCAAGGTGCTCTGGAAGCGCTACATGGTGCCGGACAACGGCAACCAGCCGACCGGCTACGCGGGCGGTGCGATGTGGGGCACCCCGGCCATCGACCCGGTCCGCGGCACCGTCTACGTCACCAGCGGCCAGAACTACCGCGTGCCGGACAGCGTCAACCAGTGCCAGAACAACGGCGGCACCCCGCCGCAGTGCTACTCGCCCGACAACCACATCGACTCGATCCTGGCCCTCAACCTGAAGACCGGCGCGATCAAGTGGGCCACCGGCGCGATGCGCTTCGACGCGTGGAACGCCTCCTGCATCCCCGGCCTGCCGCCGAACAACTGCCCGGCCAACCCCGGCTACGACTACGACTTCGGCGACGGCGCGCACATCTTCGGCTTCAAGGACAAGAACGGCAAGCTGCGCGACGCGGTCGGCGGCGGCGAGAAGAGCGGCGAGTACTGGGCGCTCGACCCCGACACCGGCAATGTGCTGTGGAGCGCGGCGCCCGGCCCCGGCGGCCACGTGGGCGGCATCATGTGGGGCACGGCGTGGGACGCCAAGCGCATCTACGTCGCCGAGGCCAACTTCTTCAAGACGCCGTACCAGCTGGCCGACGGCACCCCGTCCACCGGCAGCAGCTACGCGGCGCTCGACCCGGCCACCGGCCGCGTGCAGTGGCAGGTCCCGGACCCGACGCCGGGCTTCGCGTGGGGCCCGCTGACGGTCGCCGCGGACGTGCTCTACGGCAGCTCGACCAGCGGTCACATGTACGCCATGGACTCGGCCACCGGCCGGATCCTGTGGGACTTCACCGCGCCGTACTCGTCGAACTCGGGCGCCTCGGTGGTGGACGGTGTCGTCTACTGGGGCAACGGCTACGCCAAGTTCGCCAACGGGGCCGGCACCACCGGCAGCTTCACCAGCGGCACGTTCTACGCCTTCTCCGTCGACGGCAAGTGATCCTGCGGTTCTGACGATGCGGGGCCCGGCCGCTGCCGGGCCCCGCATCATCCGTTCGACCAGGGATTTCCGCATAAGACGGTTGTCTGAGACGGAGTACGATCGAGCCATGGGAAACCGTGAGGCCCTGCTCGAGGGCGCCAAGCGCTGCCTGTACGAGAAGGGCTATGCCCGCACCACCGCGCGCGACATCGCGAACGCGGCCGGCACCAGCCTGGCCGCGATCGGCTACCACTACCGCTCGACCGACGCCCTGCTCAACGCCGCCCTGTTCCAGGCGATGCAGGAGTGGGGCGACGAGATGGCCAAGGCCCTGGCCACCGACGACCTGGCCGGCGCGACCCCGCTGGAGCGGTTCGAGGCGGTCTGGGTGCGCATCCTCGACTCGTTCCGGGCCAACCAGGCCCTCTGGGCCATGCAGCTCGAAGTGGTCATCCAGAGCCGGCATCAGCCCGAGGTGCGCGAGCAGCTCGCCGCCGGGCTCACCGGGGCCCGGGCCGGGCTGGCCGCGCTCTTCGACGAGGGCAACGACGAGGCCGACGAGAGGACGACGGCCGCGGTCGGCTCGCTCTACCAGGCGCTGCTCACCGGGGTGCTGATGCAGTGGCTGATCGACCCGGAGACCGCCCCCACCGGCCACGACCTGGCCGTGGCCCTGCGCCGGGCGGCCGCCACCGTCGCCCAGTGAGCCCGGCCGGACAGTTGCGCTTCGGCGGCCGTCGATGATTGCATGTGCCGCGCCCGCCCCGCGGCGCTCATCGGGAGGCCGTCATGCTGGCTGGGCTGGGCCGGGCGATGTACGTCCGGCGGGTCGTCGTCGTCGTCGTCTGGGCGGCGGTCGCGCTGGCCGGCGCGGTGTTCGGCGGCTCCGTCTACGACCGCACCCAGTCGATCGACCCCCTGCCCGCCGACGCTCCGGCCGCGGTCGCGCAGGACCGCCTGGACACGCTGGCCCCCGAGGGTGAACGGCTGGTCGCGGTCGTCTCCGGGCGCGAGGTCGGCTCGATCGAGCTGATCACCAGCGTCACCCGGATCGTGTACGAGATCCGCGCCGTCAACGGCGTCAAGGAGGTCGACGACTCCTACACCACGGGCAACCGCCGGATCTCCACCGACCAGCGCGCCTCCTTGATCACCGTGGAGTTGCAGCCGGCGCTGAGCGACGACGACGCGTTGCGGGTGGCCGGCCAGGTGAGCGACGCGCTGCGCCGGATCGACGCGCCCGAGATCCTGATCGGCGGCGCGTTACTGGCCGAGCAGGAGTTCAACGACCAGGCCGTACGGGATGCCGCCGTCGGCGAGTCCGTCGCGCTGGTCTGCGTGGCCGTGCTGCTGATCGTGCTGCTGGGCGGGCTCGTGGCGGGCCTGCTGCCGCTGGCGGCGGCCCTCGGCGCGGTCACCGCCACCCTGCTCACGCTGACCGGACTGGCCGGGCTGCTGCCGGTCAGCGAGTACGCGGTCAACGTGGTCACCCTCCTCGGCATCGGGCTGGCGGTCGACTACAGCCTGCTGATGATCGCCCGGTTCCAGCAGGAACGGGCGGCCGACCCCCGCGCGCCCCTGGCCGAGCTGCTGGCCCGTACGGTGGCCACCGCCGGGCGGGCGGTGCTGGTGTCCGGCTCGGCCGTCGCCGCGGCCCTGGCCGGCCTGCTGGCCTTCGCCGACCCGCTGCTGGCCGCGATGGCGATGGGCGGGGCGCTGGTCGTCGTCCTGGCCACGGTGGCCGGCCTGACGCTCGTCCCGGCGCTGATCGCGATCGCCCACCGCCGCCTCCCCGCCCCTCGCACCCGGAGCCGGGGTCCCGGCCTGCTGGCCCGCCTGGCCGGGTTCGCGCAGCGCCGGCCGCGTGGGGTGGCCCTGACCGCGGCGGCCGGTCTGCTGGTGCTGAGCGCGCCGCTGTTCTTCGTGGAGTTCGGCAACTCCGACGTCCGCGCGCTGCCCACGACCAGCGAGTCCCGCCGGACGTACGAGGCCACGCAGGCGAGATTCGACGACCCGCCCCGGCAGCCGCTGACCGTCCTGGTCGAGGCGGCCCCCGACGCGCCGGGCATGCCGCAGCTGTTCGACACCATCGAGCGGATGCCGGGCGTCTCCGACGTGTTCGTCCGCTCCGACCTGCCGCCCGGGGTGAGCATCGCCGACGTGGTGCCCGACGGCGCCGAGGACGGCCGCCCGGCCCGGCAGCTGGTGGCCGGCCTGCGGGCCCTCGCCGCGCCCGCCCCCGTGCTGGTGGCCGGGCCCGCGGCCGAGCTGACCGACGCCGGACGATCGGTGTCCGAGCGGCTGCCCCTGGCTCTGGCGATCGTCGTCGTGGCCACCGGGGCGCTGTTGTTCCTGCTCACCCGCTCGGTGATCGTGCCGCTCAAGGCCATTGCGATGAACGTGCTGACGCTGCTGGCCACCCTGGGGGTGCTGGTCGCGGTCTTCCAGTGGGGGTGGGGCGCCGCCGTGCTGGGCTTCGAGCCCTGGGGTGCGCTCGACCTGACGACGCCGCTGCTGCTGTTCGTGTTCGCCTTCGGGCTGTCCATGGACTACGAGGTGTTCCTGCTGGCCCGGATCAAGGAGGAGTGGGACCGGCGGACGGCCACCGACGCCGCCGCCAACGACCGCGCCGTGCTGGCCGGGATCACCGCCGCGGGCCCCGTGATCACCACGGCCGCCCTCGCGATCGGCCTGGTCTTCCTCGGCTTCGTCCTGGGCGGCCTGGTCGCGGTCAAGGAGATCGGCGTCGGCATGGCGGTGGCGGTCCTGCTCGACGTCACCGTGGTCCGCGGCCTGCTCCTGCCGGCCACGATGTCGCTGCTCGGCCGCTGGAACTGGTGGCGGCCGGGCCGGCGCACCCCGGCGGAACCCCGGAGCCTGGCCGCCGACCGTGCGTAAGCGCAGCTTCACCGGGTAGTCATGCCGCTGTGGAACAGCTCCGCGTGTCCTTCACCCACCGTACGGATCTGGCCTCGTTGCGCAGTGACGCCCGGTCGATGCTGGTCCGGCTGCAGAGCCCGGCGGCCCTCGACGACGCCCTGCTGGTGATCACCGAGCTGGTGGAGAACGTCATGCAGCACACCGGCGACGGCGGAGAACTCGTCGTCCGCCGGCATCGCGACACCGTCCGCATCGAGGTCGCCGACACCAGCGCCGAGCTGCCCCGGCAGTACCCGCCGGACGCGCGCCGCATCGGGGGCCGGGGCCTGCTGCTCGTGACGGCGATGACCCGCAACTGGGGCAGCCGGCCGCGTGCGGGCGGCAAGGTGGTCTGGGCCGACGTCCCCCTGATCTGAGGTGCCGGTGTGAGGCGCCCGGGTCGCCGTTGACCCGGACGCCTCTCCCCCCGGCCCGCCCAGCCGTGCCCCCGGGCCGCTACCGGGGCAGATCCACCGCGGGGCGGTCCCACCCGGCCAGGTCGGCGGCGGCCGTGTAGGTCGAGCGCAGGAACGTCAGCAGCGTCGCGTCGGGATCGTCGGAACCCGCGACGATCTCGTACGGCAGCACGCATTCGCGCAGGTCCGGGTCGTAGTAGGCGGCGGTGCGCTCGGCGTAACCCGCGGGCTCCGGATACGCGTACGCGTAGAAAGCGCCCTCGTCGCCGCCGCCCGGCCAGAAACCGAAACTGGCCAGCTCGTGCGAGTAGCCCTCCTGCATCACCCACGGCGGGCAGTTGGGCGCGCCGCCCGGGTGGGCCGGGGCGAGGCAGCCGGAGAAGCGGGTGTACGCCAGGTCCATCGCGCCCCAGAAGAAGTGGACGGGGCTGGCCTTGCCCACGAACTCGGCGCGGAACCGGCCCAGCACCCGCTGCGCCTGCAGCAGTTGCCGCCAGAACAGCTGCACGGCTTCACCGTCGTACGAGCAATGGGTCTGGTCCTCGGCGAACGGGATCGCGGACTCGACCTCGTTGGGGGCCGCGTGGATCTGCGGTTCGAGACCCAGCGCGGACAGGGCGTCCATGGTCTCGGCGTAGAACGTGGCCACCGGCTTGGGTTCGAGCGCGACGTCGCGGGCGCGGCCGTCACTCGTCCGGATGCGCAGCCGGTGCTCGACGAAGTCGAACTCGGCGTCGAAGATCCCGTCCCCGTACGGGACGGCCGACGTGGTCAAACCGCGCGCGGTCGGATACAGCGTGACGTGCCACCAGTGGTTCACCGGCGGTGCGTACGCCATCCGCACCTTGCCGACGATCTGCGTCCACATGTGCACGGTGTCGCGGGTCTCGGTCCAGTCGGCCACGCGCAGCCGCGGCCACGGCGTGGTGATCGTGTCGGTCATCGGGTCAGCCCGCCGCCTTCACGATCACGTCGGCCACCGGACCGGGCTGGGAGGCCGGGATCGCGTGCGACGCGCCGGCCAGCTCCACACTGATCCGGGCACCGGCCCGCTCGGCCATGAACCGGTGCGCCGCCAGCGGGATGTTGCGGTCCAGCTCCGGGTAGATGAACCAGGACGGCAGGTTCTTCCAGGCCGGCTCGCCGGAGCCCTCGTTGAGCGCGGTGGTGTTGAGCGGGCGCTGGGCGGCGGCGTCGACGGCAGCCCGCTCGGCCGGCACGTCCGCGGTGAACTGCTGGTGGAACTTCTCCTGCCGGATGTAGAGATCCACAGTGCCGTCGGGCAGCGGCACCTCCTGCAAGGTCTCACCCAGCGTGCTGCCCGGGAACCGGCCCGACAGCTGCCCGATGCTCTCGCCCACCTCGGGCGCGAACGCGGCCACGAAGACGAGCGCCTGGACGTGGTCGTGGCCGGCGGCGGCGTTGGAGATGACCGCGCCACCGTAGGAGTGCCCGACCAGCACGACCGGGCCGCTGATCGTGGCCAGCAGGCTGGAGACGACGGCGGCGTCGCCGGACAGGCTGCGCAGCGGGTTGGGCGCGGCCACGACCGGGAAGCCGTCGGCCCGCAGCCGCTGGATCACGCCGCCCCAGCTGGCGGACTCGGCGAACGCGCCGTGGACGAGGACGATGGTGGGTTTCACGGAAGCGCCTTTCTGCCGGCCAATTCGCTGAACTCTCAACCGGCGAGTATGCGCAGCGCAAGGGCCCTGGGAGATAGCTCACCGGAGCCTTGACCGTGTGCTTGGAACACAGTGTTCGATCGCGGATCATGGCTGTCAGGAGACCTCTGTACACCGGGTTCGTGACGGCGTGACCTTTGACGCCCCCACGCGGGCTGACCACCGGAAGGAACCGCTGTGAGCGACACCGTCGAGGTCCACGACAACCCGGACCGGCACCGCTACGAGATCACGGTCGCCGGCGAACTGGCCGGCTTCGTCGTCTACCTCCTCGAGCCGGAGAAGATCGTCTTCGTCCACACCGAGATCGAGATGGCGTACGAGGGCCGCGGCCTGGGCAGCCGCCTGGCCCGCGACACCCTCGACGACGCCCGCCGGCGCCACCTGCGCGTCGTGCCGGCCTGCCCGTTCTTCGCCCGCTTCATCCGCAACCACCCGGAATATCAGGATCTGACCCACGCCGTACGGGATTGAGGGTCAGCCACCTTCGCCGCAGTCCTCCACCTGCCCCTCGGTGACCGCCGGCCCCGGATCGAACGTGACGTTCCGGAGCCGGGCCGAGGGGCGGCCGTCGGGCTGTGCCGTGGTCCGGCCGAGATCGAGGAGTTCGTCGTTGGTCAGCCGCCACTGCCTGGTGTCGACGGTGAACTCCAAACTCAGCTTGTCGTACCCGGCGATCCGCCGTTCGGACCGCACAAAGGTGTCACCACCCGGCGGCGCGATGCGATGCGCCTCGATCGTGCACGGCGGAATGTCGATCACCGCGGCGACGGCCGTCAACGCCTGCACGTAGGTGGGGCCTGGTTCAGCTTCTCAGTCGACCGGCCGGGCCCGGCCGACGCGATCCGGCGCGGACGGTCGTACCGTAGCTGTGCCCGGAGTCGCGGACGCCTCGCGTCCCGTACGGCCGGGCGGGCTGGACGCGCCTTCTTGCCACCCCGGCGTCGTGACCTACCCATGGGCACACACTCGGCGTCGCCCGGAACGGCTCACCGTTGCCCCGTTTGATCAATGGGGTGTGCTCCGCGCCCTCGGACCGATAGGTCACGGCAAGCTCGAAAGTGCGAGCGTTCTCAAGCGGCAGACCCTCGATGATCAGAGTGAGCGGCACCGTATCGTCCGCGGGCACGTCCAGCCGCTCCTCGTCGAAATACGGGACGAGGGGAACGGTCCGCGGGTCGCTGGGCACCAACGCGGTGGGACGGTGCGTGTGTTGACCGCGCCGATCGCCGTGACAGTGAGGCCGGACCCGCGCCGCTGGTTAGGACCATGGAGATCTGCGGGTTGCCGTATACGAACGCGCCCTGATCGAGCGCCCGCTGGCACAACGCGCTGGTGTCGGCGGTCGGAGCGGTAGGAGGCGGGCGGTCGTGGCAGGATGCCCCGGGTCCGGCGCCGGGCGGCTTCGGGCCGGGGCCGCGGGACGTGGTGACGTGACCAAGGTCGGCGGTATCGTCCCCTATCGACGCAGTGACGCGCGGAGGGGGCACGATGACCGTCCTGGGTGTTCTGTCACCGTTTCTGGGCGGGTGGTATTTCGGGGGGCTGCTCGAGGGCATCGCGGGCGCCGCGGCGGAGGCCGGGGCCGCGGTGGTGGCGGTGCAGACGTTGGACGCGGGCGCCGATCAGGTCGAGTTGACCGAGCCGCCGCATCCGGCGCATCCGCTGGCCTGGGAACACACCGCCGGTTTCGTCGTGATCGTGAACGCGGCCAGCGCCAAGTATCTGCACGAGTTGCAGGCCACCGGGCGACCCGTTGTCGTGGTCAGTCATGACTACCCGGAGCTGGACTGCCCGACCGTCTTCCCCGACAACCGGGTCGGGGTGCGGGCCGCGGTCGAGCATCTGATCGGGCACGGGCATCGGCGAATCGCCTTCGCGGGGTTCATGGGCGCTTCGGACCAGCAGGAGCGGCACGACACGTACCGGCGGACGTTGATCGACCACGGCATCGAACCGGACCCGGCACTGCTTTTCGAGGCCGCCGACAACCAGGAGGCCGGCGGCGCGGGGGCGGCCGAGGCCATGCTGGCGGCGGGGTTGCCGTCCACCGCGGTCGTGACCGGCACCGACCTGAACGCGCTGGGTGTCCTGCGGGTGCTGACCGCCGCGGGCTGCCGGCTGCCCGACGACCAGGCCGTGGTGGGCTTCGACGACCTGTCGGACGCGTCGTTCACCGAGCCCCGCCTGACCACCGTACGGCAGCCGCTGTCCGAGATCGGCGCCACCGCGGCCCGGGTGCTGCTGGCCGCGGCGGGCGGCACGGGCGGGCCGGCGGCGCGCCACGAGGTCGCGACCGAGCTGGTGGTCCGGGAGTCCTGCGGCTGCCCGAGCCCGGTCGACGCGGCGTCGTTGCGGGCCGGGGCGCGGTCGCAGTACCGGGAGCGCACCCGGCTGCAGCGTTCCCTGAGCACCCAGTACGACATCAGCCTCGACCTGTTGCGCAGCCACGAGGAGGACCCGCGGCGGCTGGACTGGTTGCGCCGCACCTCGGTGCGGGCGGGTTGCCTGGGGCTGTGGACCCCGGGCGAACCGGCCCTCGAGATCGCCGGGCATTTCGACCGGTTCGCGCCGTCGGCGCCGCCGCTCCCGCCGGTCCCCGCGGCCGGGTTCCCGCCCGCGGACATCCTGGAGGCGGCCCGCACGGAGCCGGGTTCGCTGGCTTTCGTCGTGCCGGTGCGGGTCGGCGACCGGGACTGGGGGCTGCTGGCCACCGTCGACCGGGTCGACCTGCAACCGGCCACGGGCCGCGAGGCGATCAATCAGTGGGCGGCGCTGCTGACGGGCGCGCTCGACTACCAGGCCGCGCTGCACACCCTGCGTGAACAGGAGGAACAGCTGCGGGCGAGCGCGCTGCACGACCACCTGACCGGCCTGCCCAACCGCAGCCACTTCTTGCAGCTGCTGGCCGCCTCGATCGAGCGTGGCGCGCGGGTGGCGGTGCTTTTCGTCGATCTCGACGGCTTCAAACAGATCAACGACACGTACGGGCACGCCGTCGGCGACCTGGTCCTGGTCGAGGTGGCCGACCGGCTCCGGGCCGAGCTCGGCGCCCTGGGCACGGCGGGCCGTTTCGGCGGCGACGAGTTCCTGGTGCTGCTGGACGCGCTGGCCGACGGCCACACCCCGGAGGCCACGGCCCGCCGGCTGGTGTCCGCCCTCGGCCGCCCCTACCGCCTCGACGGGCGGCCGCTCACGGTCTCGGCCAGCGTCGGCGTCGCCCGGGCCCACCGGACGACCGACGCCGACACCCTGGTCCGCGAGGCCGACGCGGCCATGTACCGCGCGAAGTCCCGCCGCACCGGCGTCGAGGCTTGATCGGCGACACCGTCACCGCACCATTTTACATCGATGTACATCTATGGTTGAGGCATGACCTCACGACGCGATTTTCTCCGTACGGCCGGGCTCGCTGTGGGCGGAGCTGCCGTCGGCACGCCCCCGTCGGTTCAGGCCGTGGAGACGCCCGCGGACTACGCGAGCCACACCGCGGACGCCCGGACGGTGACCGTGACCAGCACCGCCGGGCAGCGTGTGCGGATCACCGCGTACGGGGGTCACATGGTCCGGGTGCGTCACGCCCGAGCGGGTGAGACCTTCTTCGCCGACGACCGGTACGAGATGGTCGACCCGGCCGCCCACGCCGGGCTCGGGGGCACGTTGAGCGTGACCGACGGCGGCGACGCGCTGACCATCACCACGGCGCCGGCCGACGGCGTCAAGGTCGTGCTGCGCAAGAGCCCGCTGCGGATCGCCTTCCACGGCAAGGACGACGACGTGCTGCTGGCCGGTGAGGACGCGACGCGCAGCATGACCTGGGACGGCGAGAACTACAGCATCGTGCGGCAGCGGTTCGCCCCGCCCGCGGCCGGGGAGAGGTTCGTCAAGGCCGGGCACGGTTTCATGGGCCGCTCGCCACGGGTCGACCGCACCGGCGAGGTCGTCGCGCACAACTACGGCCTGGCCGCCGACCGCAGCGAGCAGTCACCGGCCATCGTGCAGCTCTACCTGTCGTCGCGCGGCTACGCGGTCTTCGTCAACACGACGTTCGACACCACGTTCACCTTCGGCCGGGACGGGGTCTACGAGTTCGCGGCCGACGAGCACAACACCCCGGGCGTCCGGCCGCAGATGGACTACTTCGTCATCCGGGGCCCGCGATTCGCGCAGCTGCTCGACCGTTACACGCAGCTCACCGGGCGGCCCCGCCTGCCCCAGCTCGGCATCTTCGGCCTGCAGATGTCGGACAAGAACTTCCCGGGCGTCAGCGACCAGACCTGGTGGGTCAACAAGATCACCGAGCATCGCACCCGGGGGTTCCCGCTCGACCTGCAGGTGCACGACAACCGGTGGCGCGCGGGCAGCGGCGGCTGGAGCGGCTCGTGGTTCGAGTTCGACGCCGGACGCTGGCCCGACCCGGCCGCCTTCAAACGGTGGGCCGACGAGAACGGCATCATCACGTCGCTCGACTACAACCGCAACAACTCCAACCTGATGGCGGGCTGGGTTCCCGGTCCGCCGCCCGGCTACAGCTTCCAGCCCGCCGACATCAGCGGCGTGTCCGAGAACTACTCCGTACCGGACTGGTCCAACCCGGCGACCCGCGCGTGGGTGTGGAACGTGTTCTGGACCAGGGCGCTCGACCCGGCGCTGGGTTTCCCCGGTGACGCGTTGTGGCTCGACGAACCCGACGAGCTCGGCCCCATCCCGTACGAGGCGATCGCCGCGAACGGGCAGCGCTGGTCCGAGCTGCGCAACGCGTACTTCCTGTACCTGGCCAAGGCCGTCGGGCAGGAGGGCTGGGACCGGCACGTCGGGCCCGGCCGGCGCCCGTTCATCTTCAGCCGTGGGGCCACTGCGGGCCAGCAACGTCATGCCCACTTGTGGACCGGTGACACCCAATCCACGTACGGGGAGATGCAGCAGCAGATCCGGGGCATGCTCAACGCCGGGCTCGGCGGCTTCCCCTACGCCAACGTCGACGGCGGCGGGCACAACGGCAACCCGATCCCGCCCGACATGTATCGCAACTGGGTCGCGGCCTGGGGCGCGCTCTCGCCGATCTGGCGGCCGCACGGCTACGGCGACACCGCCACCCTGGGCCAGCGGGCGTCGCGCTGGCCCACCGATCAGCCCGCCGGTGAGAGCAACGACTTCCTCCGGTACGGCCGGTTGCGGTACACGCTGCTGCCCTACGTCTACACGATCGCCCACGCCGCGCACGCGACCGGCATGCCGATGGCCCGCGCGATGGTCGTCGACCACCAGGACAACCCGCAGGCCTACAGCCACGACCAGCAGTACATGTGGGGCCCGTCGATCCTGGTGGCGCCGGTGACCACCGGCACGGCCGGCGCGGTCCAGCCGGTCTGGTTGCCCGCCGGCACGACCTGGTACAACTTCTGGAGCGAGGCGAAGTCGACCGGTTCCGACAGCGCCGACAAGCAATACGTGACCCGTACGGGCGAGATCATCATGTACGTCCGGGCGGGCGCGATCCTGCCGCGCTACCGCTACGCCCAGAGCACGAAGTTCCTCGACAAGACCCACCTCGAGCTGGACGTCTACACCGGCCAGGACGGCTCGTTCGACCTGCACGAGGACGACGGCGTCAGCGAGAGCACCCGGGCCGCCGTCACCGGTGTCACCTTCACCCACGCCGGCCTGACCGTGGCCGTCCGCCACCCCGCCGGGACCTACGACGGCGCCCCGGCCGTACGCCGCTACGTGGTCCGCTACCACGGCCTGTCCGCGCCGGTCGGCCTGCGCGTCGACGGCGGCCCGGCCCTGCCCGCGTACACCGGTGAGACCGCGGCGGTGCTGGCCGGCAGCGGACAGGTATGGGACGCCGCCCGCAAGATCCTGACCGTGGTCACCCCGCCCGTCCCGGTCAACCCCGGCGGTGGCGTCGCGGCCACGATCCGCCCCATCGGCGAACCGTTCCCCGCGGTCACCGGCCCGGTCGCCTACGCCGCCGAGGACGCGGCACTGTCCGGCGTCGCCCTCGGCACCCAGCATCCGGGCTACACCGGCCACGGCTACGCCGACTACACCGACGCCACCGGCGACCACGTCGAGTGGACGGTCACCGTGCCCGTCGCCGGTTCGTACATCCTGGGCTTCCGCTACGCCAACGGCAGCAACGCCGACCGGCCCCTGGCCGTCACCGTCAACGGCACGACCGCCACCGCCGCGCTCCCGTTCCCACCGACCGGCGGCTGGGCCGTGTGGCGCTCGGCCCCCTTGACCACGAGCCTGCCCGCCGGCCCGGTCCGGATCCGCGCCACCAGCACCGGTTCCGGCGGCGCCAACCTCGACTGCCTCACTGTCGCGCCGGCTGCTCAGGGGCGGAACCGGTAGCCCATGCCCGGCTCGGTGAGCAGGTGCCGCGGGCGGGCCGGGTCGGTTTCGAGTTTGCGGCGCAGCCGGGCCATGTACTGGCGCAGATAGTTGCTCTCGTGCCGGAACTGCGGGCCCCACACGTCGTTGAGCAGGGTCCGCTGGGGCAGCAGCTGGCCGGGGTGGCGCAGCAGATGATCCAGCAGCCGCCACTCGGTCGGGGTGAGCCGCACGTCGCCGGTGATGGTGCGGGCGCTCAGGTCGACGGTGTGCCCGCCGATCGTGAAGGTCGCCTCCGCCTCCCCCGCCGGACCGCCGCGCCTGGTGACGGCCCGGATCCGGGCCAGCAGCTCGTCGACGCCGAACGGCTTGGTGATGTAGTCGTCGGCTCCCGCGTCCAGCGCGCCCACCTTGTCCCGGCTGTCCGACCGGCCCGACAGCACGATGATCGGGATGCGGGTCCAGCCGCGCAGGCCCCGGATGACGTCGGTGCCATCCATGTCGGGCAGCCCCAGGTCGAGCACGACCAGGTCGGGATGCTGCCGCGCGGCGACGTGCAGCGCGGTCGTGCCGTCGGGCGCGGTGTCGACGTCGTACCGGCGGGCCCGCAGGTTGATCCGCAGCGCGCGGACGAGCTGCGGCTCGTCGTCGACCACCAGGACGCGGGTCATGCGCCGTTCCCGGTGGGCAGGGTCAGGATCATGGTGAGTCCCCCTCCCGGGGTGTGCTCGGGCACCAGCGTGCCGCCCATCGCCTCGGTCAGCCCGCGCGACAGGGCCAGGCCCAGGCCGACGCCGGTGTGGTTGTCGCGGTCGCCCAGCCGCTGGAAGGGCAGGAACACGTCGTCCCAGCGGTCCTCCGGGATACCCGGGCCGTGGTCGATGATCCGCAGCTCCAGCGTCCCGCCGAGCGTGCTGGCCGTGACCGCGGGAGACGCGCCGGCGGGGCTGTAGCGCAACGCGTTGGCCACCAGGTTGATCAGGATCTGTTCGAGCAGGCCCGGGTCGGCGTGCACGGGTGGCAGGTCGTCCGCGATGTGCACCGCGACCGTACGCCCCTCCGGCCCCAGCTCGTCCAGGGCGCGCGCCACCGCGTCGTCGGCTCCCAGGTCGACCGCGTTCACGCCCAGCGCTCCGGCTTGCAACCGGCTCATGTCGAGCAGGTTGGTCACCAGCCGCACCAGCCGGTCCAGCGACTCGTCCGCGGTGGCCAGCAGTTCCCGCCGGTCCTCCTCCCCGAAGTGGACCTCCTCGCTGCGCAGCCCGGCCACCGCCGCCTTGGCCGAGGCGAGCGGTGTCCGCAGATCATGGCTGACCGCGGCCAGCAGCGCGGTGCGCATCCGGTCCGCCTCGGCCAGGGGTTTTGCCGTGGCCGCCTCGGCCGCCAGCCGCTCCTGCCGCAACGCCACCGTGGCCTGGGCCGCGAAGGCCTCCACGATGCGCCGGTCGGACGCCTCCAGCGGATGCCCGCGCAACAGCATGGTCAGGTTGTCGTCCACCTTGACCTCGACGTCGGCGTCCCGCGGAACCGTGCAGGCCTCCCCCACGTGGGCCGCCACCGCGCCGCGGTCGAGCAGCGTGACCGAGTCGAGCGTGAACGTCTCCCGCAGCCGCTCCAGCAGCGCGATCAGGGGCCGCTCGCCGCGCAGCACCCCGCCCGCCACCGTGGCCAGGGTCTGCGCGTCGGCCGACGCCTCCGCGGCCTGCCGGGTCTTGCGGGCCGCGGTGTCGACCACCCAGCTCACCGCGAGCGCCACCACCACGAAGATCGCCAGAGCCAGCAGGTTGTCGACCTCGGCGATGGTGAACCGCCCGAAGGGCGGCGTGAAGAACCAGTTGAGCAGCAACGACCCGGCCACCGCGGCCAGCAGCGCCGGCCCCAGCCCGCCGATCAGCGCCACCCCCACCACCGCGGCCAGGAACACCAGGATGTCGTTGGTCAGCGACAACGACGGACCCACCTCGAGCACCGCGGTCAACGCGGGCAGCCCCAGCGCCGTCACCACGAACCCGGCGATCCGGCGGCGGCGCGACAACGCGGCCGGCAGCCGGGCCTTCCGGCGTCCCTGCGCGGCCCGCTCATGGGTCACCAGGTGCACGTCGATCGATCCCGACATCGCCGTCGTGGTCACCCCGACCCCCGCCGAGAACAACTGGGCCAGCTTCCCCCGGCTCGACGCCCCCAGCACGATCTGGGTCGCGTTCACCGCCCCCGCGAAATCGATCAGTGCCCGCGGCACGTCCGCCCCCACCACCTGGTGGTAGGTGCCGCCCAGACTTTCCACCAGCACCCGCTGCCGGGCCAGCACCGCCGGGTCCGCCCCCGCCAGCCCGTCGTTCCGCGTCACATGCACCGCCATCAGGTCGGCGCCCTTGTCCCGGGCCGCGATCCGCGCCGCCCGCCGGATCAGCGTGTCGCCCTCGGACCCGCCGGTCAGCGCCACGACGATCCGTTCCCGCGTCTCCCACGTCGCGCTGATCCGATGCTCGGCCCGATACTTGTCGAGCTGCTCCTCCACCTTGTCGGCCAGCCACAGCAACGCCAGCTCCCGCAGCGCGGTCAGATTTCCCGTACGGAAATAGTTGCCCAGCGCCGCGTCGATCTTCTCCGGCTGGTAGATGTTGCCGTGCGCCATCCGCCGCCGCAGCGCCTCCGGCGTCATGTCCACCAACTCGACCTGCTCGGCCGCCCGCACCACGGCGTCCGGCACGGTCTCGCGCTGCTGCGCCCCCGTGATCTGCGCGACCACGTCGTTCAGCGACTCCAGATGCTGGATGTTGACCGTCGTCAACACGTCGATGCCCGCGTTCAGCAGCTCGTCGACGTCCTGCCAGCGCTTGGCGTTGCGGGAACCGGGGACGTTCGTGTGGGCCAGCTCGTCGACGACCGCCAGCTCGGGCCGGCGGGCGAGCAGCGCATCGAGGTCCATCTCGGTGAACGCCGCCCCGCGATACCCCACGGTGCGCCGCGGCACCACCTCGAGGTCCGCGATCATGGCCTGTGTGTGTTTGCGCCCGTGCGTCTCGACCAGCCCGACCACCACTTCGGTGCCCCGCTCGGCCCGACGGTGGGCCTCCTCCAGCATCGTGTAGGTCTTGCCCACACCGGGCGCGGCGCCGAGAAAGATCCGAAGTTCGCCACGTGCCATGTGTTGGTCCTCCGGCGTAGCTGGGTGGTGGGTGCGGACCGTCGCTCCCGACGGAGCCCGGGCGGTTTCGCCGGCCGCTGGCGCGTCCCACGCGAAACCCACCCGGACGACGAGCGTCACCTGCCGTCGAGAGCCAGGTTGAGATCGAGGACGTTGACGGCCGGCTCGCCGAGGAAGCCCAGCGCACGCCCGTCAGTGTGCTCCTCGATGAGCTCGCGCACCTGGTCCTGCGTCAAGCCGCGCTCCCGGGCGATCCGGGGCGCCTGCAGCTCGGCATAGCCGGGACTGATGTCCGGGTCCACACCGCTGCCACTCGCGGTCACCGCATCGGCCGGGACGACCGGCGTGGCCGGCGCAGCACCGCGGATCGGGGTGATGACGCCGCCGAGCGCCTGGTAGTCCTCGCCGGTGATCGCGGCCTCGACGGTGACGCCCTGATAGGTGGCGATGAACGGGGTGCCGGTCTGGTTGACCGACACGACCCGGGTCACCGGGCCGGTCAAGCCGTCGCGGTGGAAGACGGCGAGCACGGCGCCCACGCCGTCGGGGGTGCAGTAGGGCCGGCTGCCGTCGACGTTCTCGAGCTTGCCGACGGCCAGGCTCCGTTCGCAGACCCGGGTGAGCAGGCTCGGCGAGGCGACCTCGGGATCGTCGGAGAGGGTGTCGACCACGCTTTCCGGGCCCAGGTTCGACGCGCCGGTCGACGTGGGGTCGTAACCGTCACCGGCCGCGGACGGCCGGCTCTGGAAGTACTTCGGGACGGGGTTGCCATCGGCGTCGGTGAAGGACTGGCCGATCAGGCTGCTACCGCTCGAACCGATCAGCGAGCCGTCCGCCCGGTCGGACAGGCCGGGCACCCGGCCGATCGCGACGAAGGCCAGCGGGTACGCCAGGCCGAGCAGGACGGTGAGGACGAGCAGCGCACGCAGCGCCGCGAGATGCTGGCCGAGCCAGGCCGGAAGTCGCATGTCAATTCCGATTCAGGGTGGCGGGCGGGGTGGTCGGACCGGGCATGATGCTCAGATCCCGGGGATGAACTGGACGAGAAGGTCGATGAGTTTGATGCCGAGGAACGGCAGGACCACGCCGCCGAGTCCGTAGATCCACAGATTCCGGCGCAACAAGGCGGAGGCGCTCGACGGCCGGTACCGGACACCGCGCAACGCCAGCGGGATCAGCGCCACGATGATCAGGGCGTTGAAGATGACCGCGGACAGGATCGCCGAGCCCGGCGAGTGCAGCCGCATGACGTTCAGCGTGTCCAGGCCCGGGTAGACCGCCGCGAACATGGCCGGGATGATGGCGAAGTACTTGGCGATGTCGTTGCTGATCGAGAACGTGGTCAGCGCGCCCCGGGTGATCAGCAACTGTTTGCCGATCTCGACGATCTCGATCAGCTTCGTCGGGTCGGAGTCCAGGTCGACCATGTTGCCGGCCTCTTTCGCGGCCGACGTGCCGGTGTTCATGGCCACGCCCACGTCGGCCTGGGCCAGAGCCGGCGCGTCGTTGGTGCCGTCGCCGGTCATCGCGACCAGGCGGCCCCCGTCCTGCTCCTTCTTGATGTAGGCGAGCTTGTCCTCGGGAGTGGCCTCGGCCAGGAAGTCGTCGACCCCGGCCTCGTCGGCGATCGCCTGGGCGGTCCGCGGATTGTCACCCGTGATCATCACGGTGCGGATGCCCATCCGGCGCATCTCGTCGAAGCGCTGCCGCATGCCCGCTTTGACCACGTCCTTGAGGTGGATCACGCCCAGGGCCCGGGCCGGCTGCCCGGCGGCCGACTCGGCCACCACCAGCGGCGTGCCCCCGCTGCCGCTGATCGCCTCCACGATCTCGCCGACCTCGTCGGTGGGGTGCCCGCCGTTCTGCCGCACCCACTTGAGGACCGCCGCGGCGGCGCCCTTGCGCACCTGGCGATCCGGCAGGTCGACGCCGCTCATCCGGGTCTGGGCGGTGAACGGCACGAACGTCGTGTCCGGCATCAGGCCGGGTTCCCACTCGCGCAGCCCGAACCGGTTCTTGGCCAGCACGACCACCGAACGGCCCTCAGGCGTCTCGTCGGCCAGGCTCGACAGCTGGGCCGCGTCGGCCAGGGTGGCCGCCGTGACCCCGTCCACCGGCAGGAACTCGGCCGCCTGCCGGTTGCCCAGGGTGATCGTGCCCGTCTTGTCCAGCAGCAGCGTGTTCACGTCACCGGCGGCCTCCACGGCCCGGCCCGACATGGCCAGCACGTTGCGCTGCACGAGCCGGTCCATGCCGGCGATCCCGATGGCGCTCAGCAGGGCCCCGATGGTGGTCGGGATGAGGCACACGATCAGCGACACCAGCACTATCCCGGTGACACCGTTGCCGTCCAGGGCCACGGTGTCGGGGGCGGCCGCGTTGAAGGCCTTCGAGAAGATGGCGAGTGGCTGCAACGTGACCACGGACAGCAGGAAAATGATCGTCAGGGCCGCGAGCAGGATGTTGAGGGCGATCTCGTTCGGCGTCTTCTGCCGGTTGGCTCCTTCGACCAGGGCGATCATGCGGTCGACGAAGCTCTCCCCCGGCTTCTGGGTGATCCGGACGACAATCCGGTCGCTGAGCACCTTCGTGCCGCCGGTGACAGCCGACCGGTCCCCGCCGGACTCGCGGATGACCGGGGCCGATTCGCCGGTGATGGCCGATTCGTCGACGCTGGCGATGCCCTCGATGACGTCGCCGTCACCGGGGATGACCTGGCCGGCTTCGACCACTACCACATCGCCCAGCTTGAGCTGCGTGGCCGGGATCTCGCGACCGTCGCGCAGATACGCGACGGTGTCCTGCTTGGCCGCACGCAGGGCCGCCGCCTGGGCCTTGCCGCGTCCTTCGGCGACCGCCTCGGCCAGGTTGGCGAAGATGACGGTGAGCCACAGCCAGACCGTGATGATCCACGCGAAAACCGACGGGTCGACGATCGACAGAACGGTGGTGAAGACCGCGCCGATCTCCACGATGAACATGACCGGGTTGCGCCACATGGCCCGCGGGTCGAGCTTCCTGACCGCGGCCGGCAGCGACTGCCACAGCTGTTCCGGGTCGAGCAGGCCGCCGCCGACCTTGCGGTCACCTGTCGGCGCCGCCTCTTCGAGCTGCGGTTCTTCAATGGTGGGGGTGGTCATGACAGGCCCTCCGCGATGGGTCCGAGAGCGAGAGCGGGCAGGAAGGTCAGCGCGACCAGCACGACGGTGACGCCGACGACCAGCCCGACGAACAGGGGTTGGTGGGTGGGCAGGGTGCCCTCGGATTCCGGGGTGGCCTTCTGCCGGGCCAGTGAACCGGCCAGGGCCAGCACGAGCACGAGCGGCAGGAACCGGCCGAGCAGCATGGCCAGGCCGAGCGCGGTGTCCCACCACGGCGTGTTGACCGTGATGCCCGCGAAGGCCGAGCCGTTGTTGTTCGACGCGCTGGTGAAGGCGTACAGGACCTCGGAGAGCCCGTGCGGACCGATGTTGAGCGCGGTCGAGTTGTTGCCGGTGGCGAAGGCCGCGGCCGTGCCGATCAGCACCAGGGCCGGGGTGATCAGGAAGTAGCTCGACGCCAGCTTCATCTCGCGGGCGCCGATCTTCTTGCCGAGATATTCCGGCGTCCGCCCGACCATGAGACCGGCCACGAAAACCGTGATGATCGCGAGGATGAGCAGACCGTAGAGCCCGGAGCCGACGCCGCCCGGGGCGACCTCACCCAGCATCATGTTGACCAACGGCATCATGCCGCCCAGGGCCGTGTACGAGTCGTGGAACGAGTTGACGGCGCCGGTCGAGGTGAGTGTGGTGGCGGCGGCGAAGGTGGCCGAGCCGGGGATGCCGAAGCGGGTCTCCTTGCCCTCCATGGCCGCCCCGGCGGCCTGCGGCACCGTGCCGGAGCCGTGCAGCTCGAAGCCCACGGTCAGCGCCACCGAGGCCACGGCCAGCACGGCCATGACCGCGACGATCGCGTACCCCTGGCGGTTCTGCCCGACCATCCGGCCGAACACCCGCGGCAGGCTGAACGGAATCAGGAAGATCAGGAAGATCTGCAGCCAGTTCGTCCACGCGGTCGGGTTCTCGAACGGGTGGGACGAGTTGGCGTTGTAGAAACCGCCGCCGTTCGTACCGAGCTCCTTGATCGCCTCCTGGGAGGCGACCGGCCCGCCGGTGATGTGCTGCGTGGCCCCGGTCAAGGTGGTCACGTCGGTGCCGCCGGACAGGTTCTGCACCATGCCGGCGATCATGAAGATCAGCGTGGCCAGCACGCAGACCGGCAGCAGGATGCGCAGCGTGATCCGGGTCAGATCGACCCAGAAGTTGCCCAGCACGGCCGACTTGCGCGCCGCGAACCCGCGGACGAAGGCGACCGCGACCGCGATGCCGACGGCGGCCGAGACGAAGTTCTGCACCGCCAGGCCGGCCATCTGCACCAGGTGACCCATGGTCGACTCACCCGAGTAGGCCTGCCAGTTCGTGTTGGTGACGAAGCTGACCGCGGTGTTCCAGGCGACGTGGCTGTTGACCGGGTCGACGCCCAGCGACAGCCACAACTTGTCCTGCAGCCGGACGAAGGCGAACAGGAACAGGATCGAGACGGCCGAGAAGGCGAGCACGCTGCGGGCGTAGACGCCCCACGTCTGCTCGGCGTTGCGGTCGACGCCGACGAGCCGGTAGACGCCGCGCTCCACCGCGTTGTCCCGGCGGCCGCTCACGACCCGGTACATGTGGTCACCGAACGGCCGGTACACCGCCACCAGGGCGAGCACCAGCGTGATGACGAAAAGCCAGCCGGCCATCAGAACTTCTCCGGGAAGAGCAGGGCGGCCACCAGGAAGGCGGCCAGCAGGACGGCCACGATCAGGCCGACGATGTTGACGGCGCTCACCAGCGTTCGACCGCCTTGATCAGCACGGCCAGCGCTGCGAACAGCGCCGCCGTGATCACGACGAACACGAGATCAGCCACGACAGAACTCCTAGACGAGGGTGTGGTGTTGCTTCGTCAGGAAGCATCGGCGCGCCGAAACCCCTTGTCATCGGCGTTCACACGATGACTACGCCCACCGGCCCATCGTTAACGGCCTTTTGACGTCACGGGTGATCGCCGCCACCCGAGCCGATCGTGTGATCGAACCGCCGGCCTCTGACTGGGCAGCGCACCGAGACCGTCGGCAGAGCGCCGGACGCGGGAGAACTGGTCCGTGTTGTCGGCCACAAGCGGTGCCTGGTCGTCGGGCAGCCCGGCCGGCGCCGCGAGCCGGCCGTAGATGGCATCACTGAGAGCAGCCATGGTCCGGACCGCGAGCAGCCCGTGCCGGACATGCCCGCCGGTCACCTGCTGTTCGAGGCGCCAGACGTTCGCGGTCGCCTGCTCGATGTACTTCTCCTGGTTGCGGGTCGACGCGAACGGTGACGTCACGCTGAGCCGGCCGTTGGCGAGGCGCTTGCGCCCCGACTGCGTCTCCCGCTCGGCCGAGGCCGGACGACGGCTGGATTGAGCGGCCCGTGAATGGTGACCAGACAGCGGTGACCGATGAACTGGTCGAGCTCCAGGTAGTGCACGTGCACCCGCTCATCGCGTTCCGGCGCGTGAGGATGACGCGTGAAAAGGCGTCAAAACAGTGGCTCGCGGCGCAGCAGGTCCTCGGGGGTGACGCGGCGCACCAGAGTGCGCGCCATGCCGACCGACACACCCAGCACAGGTGGGCGGCCGACGAAGGTGTCGCGGCGATGGTGGTAGGCACCGGTGCCGGCGACAACGACCAAGTCCCCCGCTGCGACGTCGGCGGGTAGCGGCACCGACGCCACCGCCGCCCCCGGGCCCTGTTCCGGCCCGCCGACGACGGCCGCCGGGTGCGAGCGGGCCGAGGATTCCCGGCCGATCAGGTAGGCGGTGTGCCGGCCCGCGCATCGCTCGGTCGCCGCGCAGTCGGGCACGCTGCCGTCGAGCTGAACGATGGTGCGTTTCCGGCCGGGGATGACCTCGCTGACCCGATGCAGGGTCACGCCGGCCCGGGCGACGACGGCGCGGCCGGGTGAGACGGTCAGCCGGGGTTCCGGAATCCGGTAGCGCTCGGCCGACAACCGCAGCATGGCACGGACCCGGCTCGCGAAGGCAGCGACGGCGAAACCGTCGTCACCGCCGGCGTAGGCGACCGCGTGCCCGCCACCCAGGTTGAGCGCCGGCACACCGGCGCCGTAGCGGGCCTGAACGACAGCGCAGAAGCCCATGGCCTCGCGCAGACAGGACTCGAACGTGCCGAAGCGGCTGAGCTGATGCCCGATCGAGCAATCCAGCCCGGCCAGGACCAGGTTCGGTGACTGCAACACCTGCTTGATCGCGGCCAGGGCGGTGCCGGACCCCAGTGGCAATCCGTAGCGGTAGCGTCCGCCACGCCCCGCCCTCGAGGGCACCACCCGCACGAGCACACGCTGGCCGGTCGGCGCCCGCGCGGCGATCGCCTCGACCTCGGCCATCGAGCCGGCCACGATCGCCGCGCCGCAGGCGTGAGCCGCTTCGAGGCCGGCGACGGATTTCTTCTCGCCGAACAGCACCAGGCCGGCCGGGGCGAACCCGGCCAGCAGCGCGGTTTGCAGATCGGCCGCCGAAGAGACGTAGCAACCGAGTCCGGCGTCGGCGATCCACCGTCCGACACCCATGGTCAGCCCCGCCTTGGCGCTGTAAGCGACCGCCCCGGAACCGAACGCGGCCAGGTACTCCCCGCACCGGGCCCGGACATCGGCCTCGTCGAGCACGTGCACGGGAGTGCCGTACGTGGCGGCCAAGGCCGTCATGCGCATTGCACCGACGAGCAGGTCACCCTGGGGCGCCCACCGAGCGGTAACCGGCCAGACCGCCGGGTCGAGGGGCGAACGCAGTGACGTACGCAAGGAAGGGAGCAATTCGGTGAGCGTCATGACGCCCGTCCGGTCAGAGTGAAGTCTCGTTCCATGTCTCGACGGTGCGCCCCGATCGCCTCAGCAGAAAGAGACGGTGACGTGATGTTCACGCAGTACCGGCCGATATTGACGCCTCGTATACAGCGAGACCGGTTCATCGTCCGCGAGTCTTGACGTCAATACAGCGGCGGGGGCGGAAATTTTGACGCGTTATTAACGCCCGGGCCCGGGCAGCGGCGGGCCCGGTCGAGGACTCTGGTCCGGTGAACCAGCAACCCCCGCCCGTCGAGACGCCACCCGAGTACGCCGTTCCGGCGGTCATGGCCTCCCCGGCCCACGAGACCCCGCCGTCGAAGGGGGTGGCCGGCTGGCTGCTGCGGCACCGGGTGCAGCCGGTCGGGCCGGCGGCCGGGGAGGGACACACCGAGCAGCACTCGTGGTGGAAGGTGATGTGCCTGACCGGGGTGGACTACTTCTCCAGCCTGGCCTACGTGCCCGCGATCGCCGTGGCCGCGGCGGGGGCGGTCTCCCCGCTGGCGACCCTGCTGATCGTCGCGCTCACCCTGTTCGGGGTGCTGCCGATGTATCGCCGGGTGGCGCGGGAGAGCCCGCACGGCGCCGGCTCGGTGGCCATGCTGGAGCGGCTGCTGCCGTTCTGGCAGGGCAAGCTGTTCGTGCTGGTGCTGCTGGGCTTCGTCGCCACGTCGTGGCTGATCACGATCACGTTGTCGGCCGCGGACGCCAGCGTGCACGTGGTGGAGAATCCGTTCTTCCCGTCGTTCCTGCACGGCCACGAGGTCGCGCTGACCGTGGCGCTGCTCCTGCTGCTCGGTTTCGTCTTCCTGCTCGGTTTCAGCGAGGCCGTCAGCGTGGCCATCCCGCTGGTGGCGCTCTTCCTGGGCCTCAACGCGCTGGTCATCGGGGCCGGCCTGGTCCACGTGGTCACCGACGGCGCCGCCTGGTCGGCTTGGACGTCCGCGCTGGGCGACGTGGGCGGCGGTGGCGTGGGCGGCCTGCTGCAACCCGCCGTCGTGGCGTTCCCGCTGCTGGTGCTGGGTCTGTCCGGTTTCGAGACCGGGGTCAGCATGGTGCCGCTGGTGTCCGCGGCGAACCTGGAGCAGCGGGTCCGCAACAGCCGGCGTCTGCTCACCACGGCTGCGCTCATCATGAGCGTCTATCTGCTCGCGGCCAGCTTCGTCACCACCGTGCTCATCCCGGCCGACGAGTTCGGGCCGGGTGGCGAGGCGACCGGGCGGGCCCTGGCCTGGCTGGCCCACGAGGAGCTGGGCGAGGCGGTAGGCACCGCGTACGACATCAGCACGATCCTGATCCTGTGGTTCGCGGGCGCGTCGGCGATGGCGGGCCTGGTCAACATCGTGCCGCGGTACCTGCCCGGGTACGGCATGGCGCCCGAGTGGGGCCGGGCCGTGCGCCCGGTGGTGCTGGTCTACACCGCCATCACCGTGATCATCACGATCGCCTTCGACGCCGACGTCAACGCCCAGGCCGGCGCGTACGCCACCGGCATCCTGGCCATGATGGTCTCCGGGGCCTTCGCCGTCACCGCGTGGGCGTTCCGCCACCGCAAACGCGGCGCCACGGCCGGTTTCGCCGTCCTCACGCTCATCCTCGGCTACGCGCTGGTGGAGAACATCATCGAGAAGCCGGACGGCATCGCCATCTCGGGGCTGTTCATCGCCGGCATCATCGTGGTCTCGCTGATCTCGAGGGTCAGCCGCACCACCGAGCTGCGCGTGGACAGCATCGAGTTCGACGAGACCGCCCGCCGCTTCATCACCGAGTCGATCGAGCTCGACGGCGCCCTCGACCTGGTCGCCCACCGCCGCCAGACCGGCGACGCCGCCGAGTACCGGTTCAAGGAGCGGGAGCAGCGCGGCGACAACCCCGTACCGGGGGCCAACGACATCCTGTTCCTCGAGATCGACGTCGTGGACCCTTCGGAGTTCAGCGAGACCTTGGTCGTCCGGGGCATCGACGTCGACGGCTACCGCATTCTGCGCACCGAGGCCCCGGCCGCCCCCAACGCCATCGCCGCGATCCTGCTCGCGCTGCGCGACGCCACCGGTGTCCGCCCGCACTGCTATTTCGCGTGGGCCGAGGGCAGCCCGCTGGTCCACATGATCCGCTACTTCCTGCTCGGCCGCGGCGACACCGCCCCGGTCACCCGCGAGATCATCCGCCGCCACGAGCCCGACCAGGCCCGCCGCCCGGGTGTCCACGTGGGTTCCTGACCCCGTACGGCGTACGGGGTCGGATCCCCAGGTCGGCCACGGTCCGGTCAGGGGCCGACCGCCGGTTGCCAGCCGTCGGCGTTCTCGCAGCCGTGGAAGGTCATGTTCTGGACCATTCGCTCCAGTTCCGCGTACGAGATCTTGTCGCGGTCGTGGACCACGACGGTGACCCCGCACGAGCCGGCCTCGATCATCATCTGACTGCTGTTGCGGCGGATGTACGAATCCTCGGTGCCCTCGAAGTACCAGGTCTTGTACCCGTTGATCACGCGCATCGGCCGCTTGGCGTAGTCCTCGCCCCACGCGGTCATGATGCCGTCCATCGACGACGTCATGACACTGAGCGGAGTGTCGTACGGGATCATGAAGAACGGGCCGCTGCGCCCGTTGGACCGCTCGGGCCGGCCGAACCCGATGTGCGCCTCGACCCCGTGCTCGGCCACGTCGCGGGCGTCGGCGTAGGAGACCGGCAGGTTCTGCGGCACCCAGCCGAACCGCACCGGCGACCGTACGGTGCGCGGCGACGTCAGCCGGACGCTCTCGGCCAGCCGCAGCGTCGAGGCGCGATCGAACCCTTCGGACACGGTCACCCAGACCCCGGACGGATCCTGCCAGCCCACCGCCGCCCCGACCCGGTACTCCTGACCCCCGCCGGGCCCGGACGAGGCCGGCGCGGGCTCCTCCAGGTGCTCCACCCAGAAGGCCGGGCGCCCCTGCACGGTGACCGGCTCGCCGCGGCGCAACCGGGTGGGGTCGAACGTGCCCGGGTCGTACGCGGCGATGCTGCCACCGGAGTCGTTCTTGGGGTTGCCGATCGGCCGGGCGATGACGAACTGGGTGGTGCCCTGGGTGCCGTAGACCATCGCGAAGTGCGCCTTGCTGGGCGCCAGCTTCAGGGTCAGCTCGTACGGCTGTCGGTAGTACGTCAACGGGCCGGCCGGGTTGGGCGGCGGCTCGGCCGTACGCAACCGCACGAAAGACGGCACGCTCACCGCGAGCACCACGGCGACCACGGCGGCGGCGATCGCCCGCATCCGGTTGCGCCGGCGCAGGCGAGCGGCGCCGGCCCGGGCCTGTTCCACCAGCCCGGTAGCGTCCGGCGCGCGGTCCGCGCCCTGTTCCAGGGTGCGCCGGAGCTCGTCCAGGCTGGTCACGAGAGGATCCTTTCGCTGGTCGCGGGCTCGTCGAGTTCGACCCGGAGCGTGGCCAGGGCCCGGCTGGCGTTGCTGCGCACGGTCCCGCTGCGGCAGCCGAGCACCTCCGCGATCTCCAGGTCGCTCAGGCTCTCGTAGTACCGCAGCACGATCACCGCCCGTTGCTGGCGGGGCAGCTGCATCAGCAGGCGCCACAGCTCGTCGTCGGGTTCGGGTGGTGGGTCCGGGGCGTGCGGCGCCGACGCCCCGTCGACCGTCTCCGGCCCCAGCGGCACCGTCCACACACGCCGGCGGCGGCGCAGCGACAGGAACTCGTTGGTCACCATCCGGCGGACATAGCCGTACGGGTCCTGCACCGACCCGATCCGCCCCCACTTCACGAGCGCCCGGGCCAGCACCTCCTGAACGATGTCGCGGGCCTCCTCACGGTCGCCGCTGAGCAGCACCGCGTACCGCAAAAGCGAGGCCAGCCGCGCCGCCGCGAACTCCTCGAAGCCCATTCGTCCTCCCCCGTAGGTGACCCGTACGGTGTCCCTGGACTAAGAACGCGTTCCTCCTCGGATCCGCTGCACGCGCCTTACAGCAACCCGCGCACCGCCGCCGGTCGCCGTCGTCCGGCCCAGCTCGAAGCAGGCCGGCTCAGTTTCCCCAGCGCCTCGGCCGCCCCCGCCGGCCGCATCCCGCGGTGAGGACGCCGGCCTGGAAAATCAAGATCCGGATGGCCTCGCGTGGTGGTGGTTACGGGCCGTCGCTCCCGCGGGGACCCGGGCGGGCTTCGCTGGCCGCTGGCGCGCCCAGAACGCGAAACCCACCCGGGCGACCTGCGTGAGTGGTTGCGCCGCAACCAGACCCGAACGACACCGCCCGCCTGCCGCGCCACGCCACCAGCACGCCCGCCGGCCGTGACGCACCGGGCCCACCCGCCATCAGGCGGGCACGGTGGGCGAGGGCCAGCTTGCTTCTGTCGCCGGCCGCGACGCCGGACAGCCCGAAGTGTCGCGGGGCCGGTCGGCCTCTGTCGCCGGCCGCGACGCCGGAAAGCGCCAGCCCGAAGTGTCGCGGGGCCGGTCGGCCTCTGTCGCCGGCCGCGACGCCGGAAAGCGCCAGCCCGGACTGTCGCGGCGCCGGTCGGCCTCTGTCGCCGGCTGCGACGCCGGAAAGCGTCAGCCCGAAGTGTCGCGGCGCCGGTCGGCCTCTGTCGCCGGCTGCGACGCCGGAAAGCGTCAGCCCGAAGTGTCGCGGCGCCGGTCGGCCGGGCCGCGGCGCAGGTGGGCGGTCTGCTCGGTGACGGCGTCGATCTCGGCGGCCAGGTCCGGATGCCGGCGCAGGTGGGACTGGGCGTCGGCCAGCCGGCCGGGCAGGGCCGCGGCGTCCGGCGCGCCGAGGGCTTCGTGCAACCGCCCGATCGGGCCGGCGGCCGCGTCGCTCAGGTCGGTCAGGGCGACCACCTGCCCGGCCAGCCGCCGCAGGTCGGCGGTGTTGTCGTTGGCCCACCGGGTGACGGCCCGGTCGCCGGCCCGGCGGTCGCGTTCGGCCTGCACGCGGGCGTCACGGGTGGCGCCCGGGTTCGCCGGGTCGGCGGAGGTGCTGCGCAGGTAGCGGCGTTCGGCGGCCTGCCGGCTGGCCACCCCGAGCGCCGGGGCGAGGCTCTGCCAGGAGACCCCGGCGGCGCGCGCGGCGGTGATCAGCTCCGGTTCGAGCGCGGCCAGCTCGGCCTGTGCCCGGCGCAGCAGCACCAGCGCCTCCAGCAGGTCGGCGGGATCCTGGGCGGCGCCACGCCGGACCGCCTCGGCGGTGGCGGCGAGGTCTGCCACGACGGCGGCGAGGTCGGCTGTCATGGACCAGATCCTATCCGTCATCTTTTCGATGACAAGTGGCTTGTCATCGGAACGATGACGTGATACAAAGGTCTCAGCGCATTGACCGGCCCAGTCAAACCGCAGGAGGTGGAACAATGTTGATGCGCAGCGAACCCTTCACCGAGGTCAACCGTCTCGCCCAGCAGTTCTTCGGCGCCACCGGCACCTGGTCCCGCCCGACGACGATGCCCGTCGACGCGATCCGCAACGGCGACGAGTTCGTGATCGCGTTCGACCTGCCCGGCGTGAGCGCCGACAGCATCGACATCGACGTCGAGCGCAACGTCCTGACAGTCCGGGCCGAGCGCCGCCCCATCGACCTGGGTGAGGGCGCGGTCACACAGCTGACCGAGCGTCCCCTCGGCGTCTTCTCGCGCCAGCTGTTCCTCGGCGACGCCCTCGACACCGACCACATCGACGCCGCCTACGACAACGGCGTCCTGGTGCTGCGAATCCCGATCGCCGAACGAGCCAAGCCGCGCAAGGTATCCGTGACCGCGGGCCAGTCCAGCGAGGTGACCGCGGACCGGTCCGGTAAGCAAAAGGTGATCACCGGCTGAGCCCCGCGGGTGGTGCGCCATGATCGACAACGTGGTGGTGCGGGCCCGGACCGCGCTGTCCCCGGAGTGGGACCGCGGGTTCGACGAGGCGTTCGCGGAACTCGTCAGCAATGACCCCGACCTGGTTCAGGCCGAGTTCGACGACCTCATCGCCGCCTCGTGGCCCGACGCGTCCGGCCCCGCACCACCGTCCGACCCCACCGCACGTTCGGCACCGCCGCCCCGCAGCCCGGGGCGGCCGCCACCGGCACCCCGCCCGGACGAGACGTCCGGCCACGACCCTGACCGTCCACAGTCACCACCTTGACCCCGGTAACGCCCGCCGGCCGGTTCGGCCGGCGGGCAACCGGCTCAGCGGGCGCCCGGCTCAGCGGCAACCGGCTCAGCGGGCAACCGGCTCAGCGGCTCCAGGGGCCGATCATCTCCGTCATGGCTTCGGTCAGGGCCCCTTGCAGCAACGGGCCGTAGGTGATCCGGCCGACGCCGAGCCGGGCAAACCGCGCCAGGTCGTGCCGGACCGGGTGGGCGGTGCAGTTGACCGGGCCCGGCACGGCCTCGACCGCGACCGTGATCAGCTCGTCGTTGTCCTGGATCTTGACGGGGTAGACGCTTTTCGCCCCCGCCTGCACGAGCGCCCGCAGCCGGTGGACGGCTTCCCCGGCCACGGCCGTCGTGCCGGAACAGGTCGGTGCGGCCGCTGATCCACAAAGGCACGCCTGCCGAATCCGCCGCTGCCCGCAGCCCTGCGACGTAGCCGGCGTGTTCCCGCGTGCTGCGCGCGCCCCGCCTTCGGAATGCACGGTGTCCTCGATGTTGAGCCCGACCGCGCCCGCGTCGAGCGGGCCCGCGATCAGGTCGGGCGGGCTCTGCCCGTAGCCCGCCTCCAAGTCGACCGAGACCGGCACGTCGACCGCCGCCACGATCGGCCGCACCGCGGCGACGACTTCGGCGAAGGTCTCCCCCTCGTCGTCCTGCGCGCCCCGCGAGCCCGCCGGCGGATGGCTGCCGATGGTCAGCGCCTCGAACCCGGCCGCGACCGCCGTCCGGGCCAACCGCGCGTCCCACAGGGTGGGCAGCACGAGCGGGCGGCCGCCGGCGTGCAGGGCGGCCGGCCTCCGGGCCCGGGCGACAAGCGACTCAGTCATGCGTTCCGAGCTCCGATCGAGAAACAGTGCCGTCGCCCCGACGACAACCGCCCGGCGACCCACCCCGGCGCGCGCAAGACACGACGACAACCGCCCGGCGACCCACTCGGGCGCGCGCTCCCGGCACCGGGATCGTCCGCCTGACCTCAGCCCCGGCCCAGCCGGGCCGGCAGCATCCGGCCGCGGGGCAGCGGCAGCTCGCGGAGCCGGATCCCGGCCGCGTGGTGCATCGCGTCGGCGACGGCCGCGGCCCGCCGGTGACGCTGATCTCGCCGACGCCGTGGCCGCCCATCGGCGCGCGCGGGCCGGGGTGGTCGAGCCGGTCCTGGCCGGCCGCGGTCGTCGGGTTCAGGACGCGCCCGGTGCAGCTCGCGTCGTACGCGGAACTCGGCCGTCTGGATCGCGCATTCCTGGGCGGACGAGCCGATCGAGTCCTCAGGCGCCCGCATGGGGGCGTCGGCGGGAAGGGCGAGCTCGACGACGTGCTGGTCGGCGAGGAAGCTGCCCGGCGCGTACAGGGTGCGGGCGCAGAGGGTGAACTGTTCGGCGAACCCGCGCGCCTGACCCGACCCCGGCGCGCCGGGTGGCGGGTCAGTAGTTGATCTTCACGCCGGCTGTCTTGCAGGCGGCGGTGAGGTCCGAACCGGCCTGTTCCCAGTTCGGGTCCTGCTCGATCGCGGTCATCGGGTCGGCCGCGGCGGCCGCCTCGGACGAGCGGGCCACGACCTCCTTGACGGCCGCGCCCACCTCCGTCTCGCTGGATCCGGCGGCCTTGGTCAGACCGGCTGCGAAAACGGTGAGGATCCTTTTGGCCTCGGCGGCGTCCGTGGCACCGGAGGCGACGAAGTCGACCAGTTGGGCGCTCATGGCCTTGCCCACCTTGTCCGCGGCCGTGCAGACGGCCTTGTCGGCCGGCGCGGCCGCCCCAGCCGGCGCGGTTGCCCCAGCCGGCGCGGTTGCCCCAGCCGGAGCCTCGCCAGCCGGTGCGGCCGAGGCGGGCGCAGCGCCGGCCCCAGCCGCGGGTTCCTTCCAGGTCGGGGCGTCGTCGCTGCCGCACGCGGCTAGCGACAGCCAGGACATTCCGGCCAGCACGGCGGAGGCAACTCGGGTTCGGCTCACGGCGCGCGACACTAACCGGCGCCGCCGTGAAGATCAAGCTCAGCGGCCATGCCGTACGTCGTTGGGCGGGTGCTCGCGCAGATACTCGTCCAGCCGGCCCGCCCGCAGCGCGGCGAACAGGTCGCGGCATTGGTCCGCGTCGGGCACCATCACCGCGCCGACGCCCGGCACGTTGCGGTTCTCGGCGATCGGCACCGTCATGAACGTCATGTCCTTGGCCCGCAGGTGGCGCAGCGTGAACGCGAGGCGTTGCACGGGCATGCGCCGGTCGACGGTGAGCATGCCGGCCGCCGTACGGACCAGCCCGTCGAGCTTGCGCGGATCGGTCAGCAGATTCTGGCCGGCGATCTTCTCGGCCAGCGCCCGCAGGTACTGCTGGTGCCGCTTGGACCGGTCGAGGTCGTCGTTGGGCAGGCCCCGGCGCTGCCGCACGTAGTACTCGGCGAGCTGACCGTCGAGGTGCACCTGACCGGCGGGGAAGGCGACGCAGCGGCGGGACCGGCCGCGGGGGTCGGTGCACGGCGCCGACGGGTACGGGCTGTCGTCGGGCAGGAAGCGGTAACGGTCCACGCTCTTCTTGTCGATGGTCACGTCGACGCCGCCGACCAGGTCGGTGAGCTTGCGGATGCCGGCGAAGTCGATGATCATCGGCCAGTCGACGGTGAGGCCGGTGAATCGGTTGATCGTCTGTACGAGCCGCGGCGCGCCACCCCAGGCGTAGGCCGCGTTGACCTTGTTGCGGGGCCCGCGCTCGCCGTCCTCCGTGGCGATCGGCAGGTACGTGTCGCGCGGGATCGAGATCACGTACGCCTTGCCGGTCGACTTGGGGATGTGCACCAGGATCACGACGTCGCTGCGCCCGTCCCCCGGTTCACCTTTGGTGCGGCTGTCCGACCCGATGAGCAGCAGGTTCATCGGCCCTTTGACCTTGGGCGGCTCGGCCGGGGCGCCTGCGGACCGTGACGGCGCGGGCGGCAGCAGATCGGCCCGGTCGACCGCGTCCTCGTAGCGATGGGAGAGCGCCCGCATCCCGGCCACGGCGGCCACCGACCCGGTGGCGAGCACGGCGACCACAATGGACAGGATCAGCCACCAGCGACGGCGCATCGCTCACACCCCCACGAATCGATAGCCGGAATCGAGGAGCACGGGCAGGACACCCCGAAGCGCCCGTACGGTCTCGGACCGGTCGCCGCCCCCGTCGTGGGTCAGCACGATCGACCGGTTGCCGACCTGGTTCAGGATCTTCGAGCGGATCCGGCTCGCACCGGGATTATCCCAGTCGCGGGGGTCCACGTCCCAGGCGATCGATGTCTGTCCCAGCGCCGCGCACACCTGGAAGGCCGTTTTGGACCAGCTCCCGTACGGGGCCCGGAAGAGCGCGGGGGCCCGCCCGGTCGTCGCGGCGACGGTGTCCACCGCGCGGCCCACCTCGGTCTTCACGCGTCCGGCGGTCTGCCGTTTGAGGTCCACGTGGGACCAGGTGTGTGTGCCGATGGTGTGCCCGTCGGCGGCGATGGCCCGTACGAGATCGGGATGCGCGGCCGCCTCCTGCCCGATCACGAAGAAGGTGGCCGTGATGTGGTGCTTGCGCAGCAGTTTGAGCACCTGCGGGGTGTATGCCGGGTGCGGGCCGTCGTCGAAGGTGAGCGCCACGACCTTCGCGCCCCGGCCGGCCGGCACGACGTAACGCGGCTCCTTCTGCACCGGGATGCGGGCCGGGCCCGTCGGCGTGGGCGACGGCGACGGCGTCGGCGAGGGCCGGTAGGTGGCCGGGGTGACCGCTGACGCCGCGGGCTGCGGTTCCGGCCGGGGCGGCTTGGCGCAGGCGCTGAGCAGGGAGAGCCCGCCGAGGGCGAGAAGCACCCGCCGGCTGCCGGTCCACGGTTGTTGCGTCATCGACATCACCTCCGGCTCCGCGCGGCCGCCGCAGAGGGAGCGGCGGTCCGTTCGCGAAGTACGGAAAGTCTGGTGACGAGTTGTCAGGAATCGATGAGGCTCCCGTACGGCGGTGTTTTCTCACAGTTGGCCCGCACAGGTAACCGCAAAGGCGGTTCAGGACGTCGGCCTCGGCCCGGACCATGCCGGCGATCGGTTCGATGTCCGCGCGGTCGAGGGCCCGTCGGCGACCGGGGCCTCGTCCCGCAGCACCGCGATCACTTCGCGCACGTCGGCCGGCCCGCGCGAGTTTTCCGTACGGCCGCGGGCCAGGTCACCTATCAGCCACCGCAGGACGACGAGGGCCGCGAGCACCACCCCGATGGTTCAGGACCCACCGGCGCGGCTCACGGTGATCCCTGCACTGCCGTGTTCCCGTTGTCCCGGTCAGCCGAGCGGGGGCCGGATGAGGAACGAGCTGTCGGTGCGGAACGTGTCGGTGCCGTCGGACTTGTCGACCCAGAGTTCGTCGCCGACGCGGCGGAGGTAGAACGTGCGGTAGTTGGCCGACTCGAACGAGACGGTGCCGGCCGTCGCGCCGGGCCGGGGGCAGAACGTGGCGTCGCCGCGGAAGAGGACGGTGCCTTCGGGTGGGCTGAGTTGCAGGCGGAACGATGAGTGGCGCAGGTAGCGGCCCTGCGGGCCGAGCAAGGAGATGCAGGACGGGTCGGCCAGGCCGGCCACCACCTGCAGGGTGGCGTCCTTGCGCTCCTCAGCGGTGGTGACCGGCTCGAGCATCCCGTCCGTTCCGGCCACGGTGACGTAGCGGCCGGGCGTGGCCACCGATTCCAGGGACACCGGCCCGGTTCGCAGCGGCGGGGCGGCGCTCGAACCGGAACCTGTGCCGGTGCGGGGTGGGGGCGCGGGGGCGGTGGCCCACCCGGTGGCGGGGACGGTGACGCCCACGGCGAGAACTCCGGCGCCGATGGCCGCGGCCAGGGGGTGCGCGGCCAGCACGCCGCCCGCCCATTGCGCGAGGCCGGAGGCGACCACCGGCGCGGGGGTGATGGCGGCCGTCTTGGCCAGTGCGGCTCCGGCCAGCGCGATCGGCACGGGGAGCAGCAGCAGCGTGGGCAGCAGCCGGTCGGCGGGCACCAGGTGCTGGGCCGCGCGGGTGCAGACGGGGCAGGACCGCACGTGGCGGCCGATCCGTTTGCGCCAGTAGGGGTTGGGGCGTCCGTCCCACTCCGCGGCGACGTCTCCCAGCGCGTCGCAGCCGGGGAGGGCCTCCAGCGCCGCGACGATGCTCCGGCCCGTCTCCAGTTGTTCGCGCATCCGCTGGATCCGTACGCCGGTGTGGGTCACTCCGAGGCCGAGCCCGGTGGCGACCTCGGCCCGGGTGAGTTCGCCGATCAGTTCGAGCCACCACAGCGCGAACACCGTGCGTTCGGCCGGGCCCATCCACTGCGCGGCGTGGCGCACTTGGCGGCGCTGGCCGGCCAGTTCGACCCGCAGCACGGCCGGGCCTTCCACGTCGGCCGCCGCGTCGGGGCGGTCGATCCCGGCGCCGAGCGGGGTCGCGCGCCCGGCCGTGCGGCGTTCGCGGGCCACGTGGGTGCCGATCTCGTGCACGGCGATCACGGTCAGCCAGGACCGGAAGCTGTCCGGCGAGCGCAGGTCGCCCAGTTGCCGCAGGGCGCGGACCATGACGTCCTGCACCACGTCGTCCACCTGTTCGTCGTCCACCACCGGCTGCACGAGGTGGTAGACGATCGGCAGGTAGCGACGGGCCAGTTCGTCCAGGGCCTCGCGGTCGCCGGTCTGGGCCGCGCGTACGACGTCGCCGAGGTCGCGCCGAGGCTGAACCTTCATCAGCTGCCCTCATTCCGGTGAACGCTCACACTACCGCTGCGACCGGATCGTAAGAGCGCTCACCGCGCCGTTCAAGGCGGACGCCCGCCGGCGTCGACCGGACTTTGACCGGCGGATCGGCATAACAAAAGTTCAGTGCCAATCTTTCAATGATCACTGCAAATGGACCGGAAATGGCACTGAAAAACGGTGATACGAGCCGCTTTTATCGATGGATAGCACTTTCCGGGTCGAGCTTGTTAACGTTCATTTTCCCTTGTGTATCGGCCCGCCGATATCCCCCTTGTCATTCCCCCGGGAGGACCTCCGTGCCTTTGTCCCGAACCCGCCGCCGATGGCTCGCCGCGGCCACGGGCCTCGTCACCGCCCTGGCCGGCGGCCTGCTGGCGGCCGTCAACGCCCCGGCCGCGTACGCCGCCACCATCGACACCAGCGCCTGGTACGTGCTGGTCAACCGCACCAGCGGCAAGGCCCTCGACGTCTACAACCTGGCCACCACCGACGGCGCCCGCATCACTCAATGGACCCGCAACGACGGCACCCAGCAGCAGTGGCAGTTCGTCGACTCCGGCGGCGGGCAGTACCGCCTCAAGTCGCGCCTGTCCGGCAAGGTGCTCGACGTCTACAACCTGTCGACCGCGGACGGCGGCCAGATCGTCCAGTGGACCGACAACAACACCACCAACCAGCAGTTCAGCGTGCAGGACGTCGACGGCTACATCCAGCTGATCAACCGCAACAGCGGCAAGGCCGTCGAGGTGCAGGGCGGCTCCACAGCCGACGGGGCCAACATCGTCCAGTACAGCGACTGGAACGGCGCCAACCAGCAGTGGCAGCTGGTCCGCGTCGGCGGCGGCTCCGGGCCGACGACACCGCCGCCGTCGGGCTCCTGCACGCTGCCGTCGTCGTACCGCTGGTCGTCGACCGGTGCGCTGGCTCAGCCCAGGTCCGGCTGGGCGTCGCTCAAGGACTTCACCGTCGCGCCCTACAACGGCCAGCAGCTCGTGTACGCCACCACGCACGGTGTCGGCACCGGCAGCGACTGGGGCTCGATGAACTTCGGCCTGTTCTCGAGCTGGTCGCAGATGGGCTCGGCGTCGCAGAACGCGATGAGCCAGCGCGCGGTGGCGCCGTCGCTGTTCTTCTTCGCGCCCAAGAACATCTGGGTGCTGACCTACCAGTGGGGCGCGGCCCCGTTCATGTACCGCACGTCGAACGACCCGACCAACCCCAACGGCTGGTCCGCGGCGCAGCCCTTGTTCACCGGCAGCATCACCGGCTCGCCCACCGGCCCGATCGACCAGACGATCATCGGTGACAGCCAGAACATGTACCTGTTCTTCGCCGGCGACAACGGCAAGATCTACCGGGCCAGCATGCCGATCGGGAACTTCCCCGGCAACTTCGGCTCCTCGTACACCACGATCATGAGCGACACCCCGCAGAACCTCTTCGAGGCGGTGCAGGTGTACAAGGTACAGGGTCAGAACCAGTACCTGATGATCGTCGAGGCCGACGGCTCCAACGGCCGCTACTTCCGCTCGTTCACCGCCACCAGCCTGAACGGCTCGTGGACGCCGAACGCGGCCACCCAGAGCAACCCGTTCGCGGGCAAGGCCAACAGCGGCGCCACCTGGACCAACGACATCAGCCACGGCGAGCTGCTGCGCACCAGCGCCGACCAGACCATGACCGTCGACCCCTGCAACCTGCAACTGCTGTACCAGGGCCGGGCCCCGGGCTCGGGCGGCGACTACGGCCAGTGGCCGTACCGGCCGGGTCTGCTGACCCGTCAGCGCTGACCCCGTTTCCCCGTACGGCCGGCGCGTCCGCGGCCGTACGGGGACCCTCCGGCGTAACAGATTTTCACCGTTCGTTTTTCGCAGCATCATCAGAGCTGGAAGTTTCGGAGAGAGATCCACCTGACCTCGCCCGCAGCACCGAGTCGCCCGTCCAGCGGATCCGGAATTACCGTGAAAGCCCAGCTCAACGCCTGATGGCCGGGAGCTGCCGAGACAGCAACTTCCGATAGTTTTCCGGAACATATTGTTTCGCCGGTGTTTCTCGTGCCACCATGACGCGAAATCGAAGCCTGTCGTTCTTGCTCCGGGCTCGCGCACCTTCCCGCACCGCAGAGAACTGTGCGCTGCCCCCTGCCCGGAACACGGAACCGAGAAGGGAGACTGTTGTGGCAGCCAATCCCCGACGCCGCTCGATGCGGCTCCGACTGCTGCTCAGCGGCGCGGTCGCCGCCGTCACGGCCGCGGGCGTGATCGCGGTGATGCCGGACGCGAGCGCCGCCGAAAGCACCCTGGGCGCCGCGGCCGCGCAATCGGGCCGCTACTTCGGCACGGCCATCGCGGCCAGCCGGCTCAGCAACTCCACGTACAGCACCATCGCCGCCCGTGAGTTCAACATGATCACGGCCGAGAACGAGATGAAGCCGGACGCCACCCAGCCCAACCGTGGCCAGTTCAACTTCAGCGCGGGCGACCAGATCTACAACTGGGCCACCCAGCGCGGCCTCAAGGTGCGCGGCCACACCCTGGCCTGGCACGCGCAGCAGCCGGGCTGGATGCAGAACCTCAGCGGCGGCACCCTGCGCCAGGCCATGATCGACCATATCAACGGCGTGATGGCCCACTACAAGGGCAAGCTCGCCGCCTGGGACGTCGTCAACGAGGCGTTCGAGGAGAACGGCAGCCGGCGCAACTCCAACCTGCAGGGCACCGGCAACGATTGGATCGAGGTGGCGTTCCGCACGGCTCGCGCCGCCGACCCGTCGGTCAAGCTCTGCTACAACGACTACAACATCGAGAACTGGACGTACGCCAAGACGCAGGGCGTCTACAACATGATCCGTGACTTCAAGTCCCGGGGCGTGCCGATCGACTGCGTCGGGCTGCAGACCCACTTCACCGGGGGCAGCTCACTGCCGGGCAACTTCCAGACCACGTTGTCCAGCTTCGCCGCGCTCGGCGTGGACGTGGCCCTGACCGAGGTCGACGTCACCAACTCCTCGACGTCCCAGTACGCCGGGCTGACCCAGGCCTGCCTCAACGTGGCGCGCTGCATCGGCATCACCGTGTGGGGCGTACGGGACAGCGACTCGTGGCGCTCCAGCGAGAACCCGCTGCTGTTCGACGGCAACGGCAACAAGAAGGCCGCCTACACGTCGGTGCTCAACGCCCTCAACGCGGCCGGACCGACCAACCCCACGACTCCTCCGCCGACCACCACGACTCCCCCGCCGACCACCACGCCGCCGCCCTCGGGCAACGGCACGAGGATTCTGGGCGCGCAATCGGGCCGCTGCATCGACGTGCCGGGCGCGACGCAGAACAACGGCACCCGGGTTCAGCTTTATGACTGCAACGGCGCGAGCAACCAGACGTGGACGCTCACGTCGAGCCGGCAACTGACCGTGTACGGCTCCCGATGCCTCGACGCGGCCGGCTCCGGCAACGGCTCGGCCGTGCAGATCTACGCCTGCAACGGCCAGGCCAACCAGCAGTGGAACGTCAACAGCAACGGCACCATCACCGGCGTCCAGTCCGGACGGTGCCTGGACGTGTGGGGCACCGGCAACGGCCAGCAGGTCCAGATCTACGACTGCAACGGCCAGGCCAACCAGCGCTTCAGCCTGAGCTGACCGCGACGGCGCGGCGGCCCCGGCGCCGCCGCGCCACCACCGGTGGAGGATTTTTCATGACGCTTGCCCAGCCCGGTCTCTCCCCCGTCGGCGACGACGGGACGGACCGTTGGATGATCCGGAACCCGGTGCTGCCCGGCTTCCACCCGGACCCGTCGATCGTGCGGGCCGGCGACGACTACTACATCGCCACGTCGACGTTCGAGTGGTTCCCGGGCGTACGGGTGCATCACTCGACCGACCTGGTGCACTGGCAGCCGCTCGGCGGCGTGCTGACGGAGACGCGGCTGCTCGATCTGACCGGGGCCGCCGACTCCTGCGGCATCTGGGCGCCCAACCTCACGTACGCCCATGGGTTGTTCCATCTGCTCTACACCGACGTGGCCACGTTCGCGGGCGGCTACTGGGACCCGCAGAACTACCTGGTCACCGCGCCCAGCATGGCCGGCCCGTGGTCGGACCCGGTGGTGCTGCACGGTCGCGGCTTCGACGCGTCGCTGTTCCACGACGAGGACGGCACCACCTGGATGCTGTCGATGCGCGCGGACTGGCGGCCCGGCCGCGACCGCTTCGGGGGCATCGAGATCCAGCGGTACGACCGGGACGAGCGCCGCCTGACCGGCCCGGCCCGCCTGATCTTCACGGGCACCGGCGCCGGCCTCACGGAAGCACCCAACGTCTATCGCAAGGACGGGTGGTACTACCTGATCACCGCCGAGGGTGGCACCAGCTGGGCCCACCAGGTCACCGTGGCCCGGTCGCGGCACCTGTTCGGCGAGTACGAGGTGGATCCGGGCGGACCGCTGCTGACCTCGTCGGGGCGGCCCGAGCTGACGTTGCAGAAGGCCGGGCACGGCAGCCTCGTGCAGACGCCGGCCGGCGAGTGGTACCTGGCGCACCTCGTGGCGCGGCCCTACACCCCGTACGGGCGCTGTGTCCTCGGCCGGGAAGCCGCGCTGCAGAGGGTGGAATGGGCGGACGGCGCCTGGCCCCGGATCTCCGACGGAGTGCCCGCCGAGCTGGTCCCGGCCCCGGCCGGCACCGCGCTCACCACCCGCCCACCCTCTTCCGAGCTGCTGGAGGACGACCACTTCGACGCGCCCGTGCTCGGGCCCAACTGGTCGACCCTGCGCCGCCCGGCCACGCCGGACTGGGTCGACCTGTCCGCGCGTCCCTCGCATCTGCGCATCCACGGTGGCCGGTCACCGATGGCCCGGCACCGGCCGAGCCTGGTCGCGCGCCGGGTGACAGCCCGGCGGTGCACGTTCGAGGCGACGTGCGAGTTCACGCCCCGCAACGCCCGCCAGCTGGCCGGGATCACGGCCTACTACAACACCCGCAACTGGTACTACCTGCACCTGACGGCGGACGACGACGGCACCCCGGTGCTCGATCTGCTCGTCTGCGACAGCGGGCGGGTCACCACGGCGCCGGGTCTGCGCACAGTCGTCGACGGCATCCCGCGCGTCGGGCTGCGCCTGCGCCTGGACGGGCCGCTGCTGACCTTCGCCTACACGACGAACCCGGGCGAGACACCGGTCTGGTACGACCTGGGCCGCGCGTTCGACGCCACCACCCTGTCCGACGAGTACGCGGCGACGATCGTGCCCGGCGAACCGGAGGCATGGGGGTTCACCGGGGCTTTCGCCGGACTCTGGGTGCAGGACCTGGGCGCCGAGGGCGGCTACGCCGACTTCGACCGGGCGGCCTATCGCGCGTCCTGACGCCGCTCAGGAGCCTTGCAGGCGCAGGGACACGTCGGTTCGGGGCAGGGTGACGGGGAAGGACGCGGCGCGGCCGGCCGCGCTCAGCCGGTATTCGCCGTAGAAGCCCCGCACCTCCACGTGTCCGGCGGCGTCGGTGCGCATCGTCGTCGGCGGCAGCCACCACTCCCCCTTGATCAGGCCCCGCAACGCCTCATAGGCGGGTTTGGGGGTGCCGTCGGCCCGGATCAGCCCGCACGGGGCACCGAGCCAGGCGTCGTTGTCCGACAGACCCCAGTAGGTGATCGCATGAACCGCCGGATGCGAGAGCAGGGTGCGGTAGTGCCGCACGATCTCGTCGGCCTGCCGCTGTTCGCCGTCCGGCGTGGACGGCCACGACGGGACCTGGTAGTCGTTGAGGTCCTCGATGTGGGACGGCATCAGCTCGCCGGAGAGCAGCGTGGTCTCGGTGAAGTGGATGGGCAGCCCGAACCGGGCGAACCTCTCGATCGTGGCCAGGGTCCTCTCCTCGCCCCAATAGCCCTGGTGCATGTGGCTCTGCAGGCCGATGGCGTCGACCGGGACGCCCGCCTCGAGGACACCCTCGATCAGGCACTCGTACGCCGGGGACATGTCGAAGTCGTTGAGCAGCAGCGTCACCGCCGGTCCGGCCGCACGGGCCTCGGTGAAGGCGAGGCGGATCAGGGCGAGCCGGCCCCGCTCCCAGGCCAGCCGCGTGATCGCGTTGCGATGCCGCTCGTTGCGGAACACCGGCATGATCACCGCCTCGTTGACCACGTCCCAGGCCTGGATCACGCCGGCGAAGTCGGCCGTCTCCCGCCGGATGCGCGCGCGAACGGCCGCCTCGACCTCGTCGGCCGGGCGGTCGCGCAGCCAGTCGGCCGTCAGCGTGTGCCACACCAGAGGGTGGCCCTTGACCCGGCACCCGTGGGCGGCGAACCACTCCGCGGTCCGGCGCAGCCGCTCGGTGCCGGGCCGCCCCCGTTCCGGCTCGAAGGGACCCCAGTAGAAGGGCAGGGTCGCCGTGTTGAAGACGTCGAACCACAGGCCGGCGTTCGCCGTGGACGGGCCGGCTTCCCCGTTCGCCATGGGGATGAGCTCGAAGCCGATGTTGCCGAACGAGAAGGCGTGGGCGCGTTGCTCGACGACGACGTCGCGATGGCTCAGCGGCCGGCCCTCGGTGTCGAGCACGGTGACTGCGGCTGCGCCGATCCGGTGGTCGATCTGTGGTGCCGTCACTGCGGACCCCCTGCCGTGTACTGGGAAATTGGAACTTCCGAAGGTTTGCGAAACGTTTCAGTCCGACGGGCAGCCGAGAGTTCGGGAAGTGCGCGTTAACAACACTTCCACCTCATCGTGTTGAACATCTTGACATGCACATTGATCACTTCATAGCTTGGCTTCACATTCCGGAAACACTCCGAAACTTTCGGTTCCGAGAGGTGACTTCGTGGCACCCAGAAGATTTTTGGCCATCACTGCCGCCCTGACCTTGAGCACTGCGGGCCTGGCCGCCTGCAGCGGCGGCGACGACGACAGCGGCGATTCCAGCTCGGGCGGCAACGTCACGATGACGCTCTGGCACAACTCCACCACCGGTCCCGGCAAGGCGTTCTGGGACAAGGCGGTGGCCGACTTCAAGACGGTCAACCCGAACGTCACGATCAAGATCCAGTCGATCCAGAACGAGGACCTGGACGGCAAACTGCAGACGTCGCTGAACTCGGGATCGGCGCCCGACATCTTCCTGCAGCGCGGCGGCGGCAAGATGGCGGCCATGGTCGAGGCGGGTCAGCTGAAGGACATCACCGACCTCGTCACCCCGGAGACCAAGGCCGCGGTGGGTGATGCCGCCCTCGGCACCGGGCAGCTCGACGGCAAGACGTACGCGGTGCCGGTGTCGATCCTTCCCGGCGGCTTCTGGTACAGCAAAGACATCTTCAAGAAGGCGGGCATCACGGCCACGCCGACCACGATGGAGGAGCTGGCCGCGGCCGCAGCCAAGCTCAAGGCCAACGGAACGCCGATCGCCCTGGGCGCCAAGGACGCCTGGCCGGCCGCCCACTGGTACTACTTCTACGCCCTGCGCGCATGCAGCAAGGATTCACTCGACGCCGCGGCCAAGGACAAGAACTTCACCGATCCCTGCTGGACCAAGGCCGGCAACGACCTCAAGGCGTTCGCCGACACCCAGCCCTTCAACAACGGCTTCCTGACCACCTCGGCCCAGCAGGGCGCGGGCAGCTCGGCCGGCCTGGTCGCCAACGGCAAGGCGGGCATGGAGCTGATGGGCTCGTGGGACCCGGGCGTCATCGCCGGCCTCACCAAGGACAAGAAGCCGCTGCCCGACCTGGGCTTCTTCCCCTTCCCCGCGGTGTCCGGCGGCCAGGGTGACCCGGCGGCCATCATGGGCGGCGCCGACGGCTTCTCGTGCTCCGAGAAGGCGCCGAAGGAGTGCGCCGACTTCCTCAACTACATCCTCACCAAGCCCCTGCAGGAGGCGTACTACAAGGCCTTCAACTCGCTGCCGGTCAGCAAGGAGGCGCAGGGCGCGGTCACCGAGGACTACCTCAAGGCCGTCCTCGACGCCTACAACAAGGCGCCGTACGTCTCGCAGTGGCTCGACACGATCTACGGCCAGAACGTGGGCAACGCGCTGAACGTCGGGGTCGTCAACCTGCTCGCCGGCAAGGGCGACGTCGCCGGGATCATCAAGGCCACCAACGACGCGGCCAAGAAGGGCTGAGCGTGACGGTCACCCGTCTGCGGAGCGGAGGTGGCGTCCAGGCGCCGCCTCCGCTGCGCCCTCGCCGCCGCGGCATCGGCTGGGGACAGCGCCTCGAGATCGCGGCGCTGTCCGGCCCGGCGATCCTGGTCTTCGTCAGCTTCGTGATCTTCCCCGTGCTGATGGCCGCCTACTACGGCTTCTACAAGTGGAAGGGCTACGGCGTCCCGACCAACTTCGTCGGGCTCGACAACTACAAGACCATCCTGCAGGACACGGCGTTCCACGAGGCGCTGTGGCACAACGCCGAGATCCTGGTGCTGTCCCTGGTTCTGCAGGGCCCGGTGGCGATCGCGCTGGCCCTGCTGCTGAACCGGCGGATGCGGGGTCAGTCGGTCATCCGCGTGCTCATCTTCGTCCCGTACGTGATCTCCGAGGTCATCACGGGCACGGCGTGGGCGCTGATCCTGCAGACCAACGGCGCGGGCAACGACATCCTCGAGTCGATCGGACTGGGTGGACTGACGGCGGACTGGCTGGCCGACCCGAAGCTGGCCATCTGGTCACTGATGTTCATCCTGACCTGGAAGTACGTCGGGTTCGCGGTGATCCTGTTCCTGGCCGGCATGCAGAACATCCCCGACGAGCTGTCCGAGGCGGCGGCGGTCGACGGCGCGTCGTTCTGGCAGATCCAGCGGCACATCACGCTGCCTCTGCTCGGCCCGACCATCCGCATCTGGGCGTTCCTGTCGATCATCGGATCGCTGCAGCTGTTCGACCTCGTCTACATCATCTGGGGCCAGTACGTCGCCTCGACCGCAGGCACCTCGACCATGGCCACCTACATGGTCGTCGAGGGCCGGAACGCGGCCAACTACGGGTACGGCAACGCCGTGGCGGTCGTGCTCTTCATCATCTCGATGGTCATCGCGCTGATCTATCAGCGCTTCGTGCTGCGCCGCGACACCGAGGGCGCCCTCACCGGAGGAAGCTAGCAATGGCCCGGCGCACCCCGATCGTGTACCTCGTCGCGCTGCTGCTGATCGGCCTCATGCTCGGGCCGGTCATCTACATCATCGTCGGCGGGTTCCGGACCAACTCGCAGATCACCGTCTCGCCGGCCGGCCTGCCCGACCCGTGGGTGACCGAGAACTACACCGAGATCCTGGCCAGCGACGCCTTCTGGCGCCAGGTCGGCAACTCGACGATCGCGGCCGTCGTCACGACCGTCGCCGTCGTCACGCTGGGCGTGATGGCCAGCTATGTGCTGGCCCGCTACCGGTTCCGCGGCCGCGGGGCGATGTACGCGTTGTTCGCCGCCGGGCTGATGTTCCCGGCCACGGTCGCCATCACTCCGCTCTACATCCTGATCAAGAACCTGGGCCTGGTGAACACGCTGCCCGGGGTGATCCTGCCCCAGATCGCCTTCGGGCTGCCGACCACGATCATCATCCTGGTCCCGTTCCTGCGGGCCATCCCCAAGGAGATCGAGGAGGCCGCGATGATCGACCGGTGCAGCCGGCTCGGCTTCTTCTGGCGCATGGTGCTGCCGCTGTCGGTGCCCGGCCTGATCACCACCGGCATTCTGGCCTTCATCGGCAGCTGGAACAGCTATCTGCTGCCGCTGTTCATCCTCAACGACCAGGACACGTTCACCCTGCCGCTGGGGGTGCAGGCCTTCGCCTCGCAGTACTCGGTCGACACGGCCCGGGTGCTGGCCTTCACGTCACTGTCGATGATCCCGGCGCTGGTCTTCTTCAGCCTGTTCGAGCGGCGCATCGTCGGCGGCCTGACCGGCGCGGTCAAGGGCTGACCCCGCCGTGATCGCTCAGCGCCGGGTGATCGTGCCCGTGTCCAGCAGCTCCTGCGCCACGTCGGCGACTTTGCGCCGCTGGTCGCGGGCGGTGCTGCGCAAGACGTTGAAGGCGGTGACGGAGTCCACCCGGTGCTGGGCCATCAGGTAGCCGACGGCACGCTCGATCACCACCCGATAGTCCAGCGCGTACTGGAGCTGACCAGCCAGCTCCCCCGCTCGCTGGGCATTCAGGGCGGTGCTGAGCATCGCCTCGATGACCTCGCTGTAGCGGATCAGCGCGGTCCGCTCCGACTCGTCCCAGGTGTGCGGTTCGTTGCGGTAGACGTCGAGAGTGCCCACCGGCACGCCGCCCAGCCGCAGCGGGCAGCCCAGCACGGCGAGCACACCCTCGCGGGTCAGCACGGGCGTCACCTCAGGCCACCGCGGGTCGGAACGGAGGTCGTTCGCGACCACGACCTCGTCGCGGACGAACGCTTCGACGCAGGGACCGGTGCCCGTGGCGGACTGCGCCTTCTCGAGGACGTGTCCACGCTCGTCGCTGGCCGCGACGTAGTGCAGCGTGCTGTTCTCGTCGACTATCATCAGCCCGCCGCCGCTCACCGAGAACAACGCGGCACAGGCCCGGACGGCCTCGTCGATCGCGGCGGTGACGTCGTGTTCGGGGCCGGTGGCCAGGCGGCGCAGACTGCTCGCGAGGGATTCGGGATCGACGGGCGGCATGTCAACGCCCCCCGGCCGGCTCGGGCGGGCGCCCGGGACGCAGAGGCCCTCCGCCGCTCCCGGACTGCAGGCGCAGCAACACCCCGATGATCCCGGAGTACGCCTCCGCGGCCGCGATGTCGTCGGCAGTCCACGGTTGCGGCCCCGTCCGCAGGGCGTTGAGCGTGCCGACGACCGCGCCCGCGACCCGCACCGGCGCCGACAACACCGACCGCGCCGGGTGGCCGTCACCCGCGTGCGCGGTCAGCCACTCCCACAGCCCGGCATACGCCCCGGCACCACCGAGGTCACCGACCTCCACGGTTGTGTTCCGCGCGACGCAGTCGATGCCGGGCCCCTGGCCCTGCTCGAGCTGGCCGCGTTCCAGGGTCTCCGCCGCCGGTCCGGAGACGCCGACGAGCCGCAGGTGCTGGTCCTCGTCGAGGAGCATCAGGCCGGTCGCGTCGATCTGCAGCACGTCCTGGGCCGCCTCCAGCACCCCGTTGAGGTGGCCGACCAGCGCGGCGCTGCCGGTGGTAACCGGGAGGTCCACGGCTCGTAACAGGCCGCCCAGGGACGACGAGAGCGCACGGTGGTCTACGGGCACAGTCTTTCCTTCCGGGCGAGGATCGGGACCCGGCGGGGTTGCCCGGCCTGCCGGAGACGAAACGGGTGACCCTGAGGTGTCGATCCGGCGCAATGCGGCTAGTGTGAGTTTTCAACGACCTCTTCGCCCTGTGTCCGCGGAGCCTGGTGTCACGGAGGGTGACGCATGCTCACGGACCACAGTGGCAGTTCGACCCGGATGCTTCCGCCGGTCGAGCTTTCCGACGATCTCGACGTCATCGCCGAGCAGTACGTCCGCGAACGCGCCGGACTCGATCCGGTGCTGGCGCGCCGCTTGCGCGACGACGTCATCCGCCGGCTGCTGCCGTTCGCGGCCCGGTTGGCGGCCCGTTACCGGCACCGGCAGGAGTCCTCGGACGACCTGCAGCAGGTGGCCCGGCTCGGCCTCGTCAAGGCGATCGACCGCTACGACCCGCAGCGTGGATCGTTCACCGCGTACGCGGTCACCACCATCGACGGCGAGCTCAAACGCCATTTCCGTGATCACACCTGGAGCATGCAGGTGCCGCGCCGGTTGCAGGACCTGTCGCGGGTGGCCGCGCGGGCCGCCGAGGCGCTGACCGCGGAGCTGCACCGGCCGCCGACCGAGGCCGAACTGGCGGCGCGCTGCGGCGTCACCGTGGCCGAGCTGGCCGAGGCGTCAGCTTCCCGCGCCGGCTATCGGCCCATGTCGCTGAGCCTGCCCGTCGGCGACTCCGGCACGGCCCTCGGTGATCTGCTCGGCGGCTCCGACCGGGACCTCGAACTGGTCGCCGACCAGCTGACCCTGCGCCGCCTGATCGATCGGCTGTCCCCGCGGGACAAACACATCCTGGTCCAGCACTACTACGGCAACCGCACCCAGTCGGAGATCGCCGGCGAGCTGGGCATCTCGCAGATGCACGTGTCCCGGCTGATCAACCGCACTCTGGCCTGGCTGCGGACGGCCATGCTGACCGACGAGGTGCCGGCCTGGCAGCCCGACGGAGCCGGCACGCCCGGTGCGGGCCCGGTTCTGGACATCCGCCGGACGGCCACCGGATCCGTACGGGTCGTCGTGCTCGGCGAGGTCGATCGCGACAACGCCGACCCGCTGCAACGCGACCTGCTGCGGGTGATCGGCCGGGCGTCCGCGGGCACCGTGGTGGAGATCCACCTCGGTGGAGTGCCGCTGCTGACCGCGGCCGGAGCCTGGGCGCTGCGGAACGCCTACGACGCCGGCCGCGTCCGTCGCGTCGCCGTCAGCATCGTGGCCGCGCCGCCGCTCCTGCGTCAGATGGCCGCGGTGGCCGGGCTGGGCCCGATGATGACAGCGGACGGCAACGTTTGATCCTCCGTTGATCGGCCATTCCGTCCCGGCCGCGCCACAGCGGCACATTCTGCCCGGAGGAACCCTCAGTGACGCCCTTTGCCGTGACCAAGCGCAACGACGGAGCGGGTGTGTACCGGCTGATGGTGGGAGGTGAACTCGACGAGGACACCAGTGACGGCCTCGTCGTCGTGATGGCCAACGCCGCCGGGCAGGCCGACGTGGTGGAGATCGTCGTCGACCTGCGACGGGTCTCGTTCCTGGCCGCCGCCGGTATTCGCGCCCTGCTGCACGGACGTGCGGCCGCCGCGGGGCGCGGGTGCGCGTTCCGGGTCGTCAACGCCGCGGGAATCGTGTTGCAGGTCATCAAGATCAGCGGGGTCCACCACATCCTGGCGGTCACTACCGAACCGGAGGCCGCCGCTACCGAGCATCAGCCGCTGTGAGCTGGAAGAACTCCGTCAGCTCGCAGATGACCAGCACTTGCCGGACGTTATCGTGGGCACGGCTGACGACGAACCGCCCGCCCTGCCGCGAGACCTTCTCATGGCACTCGAGCAGCGTCTGGATACCGGCCGAGCTGAGGAAGCTCAGCCCGCTCAGATCGAGCGCGACATCGGCCGCGCCGCGGGGAATCAGGTCCAGGATTTGCTGCCTTAGTTGATCATTATTGTCGGCATCGACCTCACCGGTCACCGTCACCACCATCGCATCACCGTCCCGCTCGCGCAGCCGGACGTCGAGCGGCGAACCGTCGTCCACCATGTGCATCACCCCGCCTCAGTCGCGCTCGTCGGTGCCGGCCGTCTGCCGCCGGCCGGATTCGTCCGGGTGGCGGCTGCCGCCGTGCGACTCCGCCGTTCCCGGGCGTGCGCCGCCCTCCGGCGGCCCCTCGGGTGACTGGCCGCCCGCGGCCAGCTCGGGGAACTTCGCGTCGAAGGCCGGCCGTTCCGACCGGATGCGGGGCATGCGGTCGAAGTTGCGCAGCGGCGGCGGGGACGACGTCGCCCACTCCAGGGAGTTGCCGTGGCCCCACGGGTCGTCGGCCGTGACGACCTGACCGATCCGGTACGACTTCCACACGTTGTAGAGGAACGGCAGAGTGGACGCGCCGAGGACGAACGAGCCGATGGTGGAGACCGTGTTGAGCGTCGTGAAGCCGTCGTCGGGCAGGTAGTCGGCGTAGCGGCGGGGCATGCCTTCGGCGCCCAGCCAGTGCTGCACCAGGAACGTCGCGTGGAAGCCGACGAACGTCAGCCAGAAGTGGACCTTGCCGAGGCGGTCGTCGAGCATGCGGCCGAACATCTTCGGGAACCAGAAGTAGATGCCCGAGAACACGGCGAACACGATGGTGCCGAACAGCACGTAGTGGAAGTGCGCAACCACGAAGTACGAGTCGTGCACGTGGAAGTCGATGGGCGGGGAGGCCAGCAGCACCCCGGTCAGCCCGCCCAGCAGGAAGGTGACCAGGAAGCCGAGGGCGAACAGCATCGGCGCCTCGAAGCTGATCTGCCCCCGCCACATCGTGCCGATCCAGACGAAGAACTTCATGCCCGTGGGCACAGCGATCAGATAGCTGAGCAGACTGAAGAACGGCAGCAGGACCTGGCCGGTGGCGAACATGTGATGCGCCCACACCGACATGGACAGGCCCGCGATGAGGAGCGTGGCCGCGACCAGACCCTTGTAGCCGAACACGGGTTTGCGGCTGAAGACCGGGATGACTTCGGTGATGATGCCGAAGAAGGGCAGCGCCACCACGTACACCTCGGGGTGGCCGAAGAACCAGAACAGGTGCTGCCACAGCATCGGCCCGCCGGTCGACGCGTCGAACACGTGCGCCCCGAGCACGCGATCGGCGGCCAGCGCGAACAGGGCCGCCGCCAGGAACGGGAACACCAGCACCACCAGCAGGCTGGTGAGCAGGATGTTCCAGGTGAAGATGGGCATCCGGAACATGGTCATGCCGGGAGCCCGCAGCGTCAGGATCGTGGTGATCATGTTGACGCCGCCCAGGATCGTGCCCAGGCCGCTCAGGGCCAGGCCGATCACCCACATGTTGGGGCCGGGCCCGGGTGAGTGCAGGGAATCGCTCAGCGGCGCGTACGCCGTCCAGCCGAAATCGGCCGAGCCGCCGGGAGTGAGGAACGACGACAACGCGGTCAGGCCGCCGAACAGGTAGAGCCAGTACGCGAACGCGTTGAGCCGGGGAAAGGCCACGTCGGGGGCGCCGATCTGGATCGGGACGACGTAATTGGCGAAGGCGAACACGATGGGCGTCGCGAAGAACAGCAGCATGATCGTGCCGTGCATCGTGAACATCTGGTTGTACTGCTCCGGCGACAGGATCTGCATGCCGGGGCGGGCCAGCTCGGCCCGCATGAGCAGCGCCATCGCCCCGCCGACCAGGAAGAACAGAAAAGACGTGACCATGTACATGATCCCGATCTGTTTCGCGTCGGTCGTCCGCAGGATCCGGGCCAGCGCCGACCCCTTGACCTGCCGCCGTACCGGGTAGGGCCGCGTCACCACAGGACGGGGGGTTACTGAGGTCACGGCAGCGACTCCTCAAGGTCCAAAGGGGGCATCGGCCGCGCGCCTACCCCTGCGGATCCGCCGCAAACGTACCCGTTCGAAGTAATCCGGAATTCCGCTTCTGATCTTGTTTCAGGTCGCCGGGGCCGGGGTAGCCGCGACGCTCATCGATGGACCGGAACCAGGGGGCCACATGTCGCAGGCGACCGGCTCGCACCTTCGCAGTGGACCGGGACGGACCCGGCCGGTGACCGGCGTGCTGATCGCGGCCACAGTTGCGGCCGCTCTGCTGTTGTGGGCCAAATGGCTCCCGTACGCCGGAAAGGTCCCCGGCCTGGCCACGGGACACACGTGGAGCGGGTCGAGCATCCTCGGAACCGGCGGCGTGCAGCCCGGGGACGCGCCCTCGTGGTCGGCCGCGACCAGTTTCACCCGGGCCTACAGTCAGGCGGTGTGGCGTGCGCTGCTGGCCGCCCTGCTGATCAGCGCCGCCCTGCAGACCCTGGTCCCGCGGGCCTGGCTGCTGCGGGTGCTCAACCGGCCGGGCCGGCTGCGCGCCGCGGTGGCCGGCGGGGTGGCGTCCACCCCCTCCATGATGTGCGCTTGCTGCACCGCGCCGGTCGTCGTCGGGTTGCGGCGCAGCGGAGTGTCCACCTCGGCCGTCGTCGCCTACTGGCTGGGCAACCCGCTGCTCAACCCGGCCGTGCTGATCTTCCTGGGGCTCGTCGCGCCGTGGCAGTGGACCCTCACCCGGATCGTTGTCGGCGTGCTGGTCGTGGTGGCCGGGTCGGCCCTGGTGGCCCGGCTCGCCGAGGCGCGGACGGCCCCCGCCGGGCCGGAGGCCGAGACGCCCGATCCGCCCGTGACCTTCGGGCGCTATCTGCGCGTGCTGGTCCGCATGGCCGTGGTGCTCATCCCGGAGTACCTCGTCGTGATCATGCTGGTCGGTGCGTTCCGGGGCTGGCTGTTCCCGCTCGACGCGGCCGGCTCGGGGCTGCTGGTCGTGCTGGTGGCCGCGATCGTCGGCACCGCCATGGTCATCCCGACCGCGGGCGAGATCCCCATCGCGCAGGGGCTCGCCCTGGCCGGCCTTTCGCTCGGCGCGGTGGGCGCGCTGCTGATCACCCTGCCCGCGGTCAGCCTGCCCGGCGCGGCGATGGTGTGGCGTGCCTTCGGCTGGAAGGTCACCCTGGCCACGGCGGCCGTGGTGGTGATCGGCGGCCTGACCGGCGCGGCCGTACTGGAGTTGTTGCCCGCGTGAAGCAGCGGGGGTCAGCGCACCCGGGCGAGGGCCCGGCGGCGGGCGGCCACCGAGAGGGTGAACCGGGCGGTCATGTCGTCGCGGCCCAGCACGGCACGCAGGTCCGTGGCGACCATGTCGGCCGCGCGGGCGATGTCGTCCAGGTCGGCGTGCGGTTCGACGACCGCGTCGGCTCGGCGACGGTCCGGGCTCACCAGCACGCTGCCGGGCCCCGGCCGGGGAAAGGCAACGACGCCACCGGCTCGAGCAACGGAACCCCTCTGCCGAACCCATTTCCCGCAACACTTCCAGCGCGTGGGACCGGGACCACGGCGAAGTCCGCATCTGGCGGCGCTTGAATCCGGCCGCGGGCTGACCTCGCCGGGCAGAACACCTAGCTCTTGCCCGGCGGAGCCGGAGCTGCGGCCTCACGGGTGCTGCGCAGGCTCGAGACGATGGAGACCGCGATCGTGATCACGATGACGCCGAGGGTGAGTGGGATGGGCAGTTTGCCGATCGGGGTCTCGGACAGAATGAGCTTCACGCCGGCGAAGGCGAGCAGCACGGCCAGCCCGTAGTGCAGGTGCACGAACCGGCGCAGCAGCCCCGCCAGGCAGAAGTACAGGCTGCGCAGGCCCAGGATGGCGAAGGCGTTGGCGCTCCAGACGATGAAGGTGCTCGTGGTGATGGCCAGGATCGCGGCCACCGAGTCGACGGCGAAGATCAGGTCGGTGGCCTCGACGGCGATCAGCACGACGAACAGCAGGGTGGCCACGCGCTTGCCGTCGATCCGGGTGAAGAACTTGGCTCCGTGGTATTGCGGGTCGGTCGGCACGATCCGGCGGACCAGGCGGACGACCGGGTTGCGGTCCGGCGGTGTCTGCTCACCGTGGCGGAACGCCATCTTGTAGCCGGTGTAGATGAGGAAGGCGCCGAAGACGTACGCCGTCCAGAAGAAGGTCTCGAGCAGTTCGGCGCCGACGAAGATGAACACGAACCGGAAGACCAGCGCGCCGATGACGCCCCAGAACAGCACCTTGTGCTGCAGCGCCGCGGGCACGGCGAACGTCGTGAAGATCAACGCGAAGATGAACACGTTGTCGATCGACAGCGCCTTCTCGATCAGGTAGCCGGCGAAGTACGTGCCGGCCACGTCACCGCCTTGCCAGGCCAGCAGCAGCACGCCGAACAGCAGTCCGGCCGCGATCCAGATCCCGGACCAGATCGCCGCCTCGCGGAATCCGATGACGTGGTTGTCGCGGTGCAGGAACAGATCGATGGCGAGCATCGCCGCGATGGCCAGCATCAGCGCGGCCCAGACCCACCAGGACACAGTCAACGGGGGCTCCCCTCGTCCACACCGGACCCCGACGGGACCGGTGGTGCCGGACGACGGTCTCCCCGGGTCACCGCGGGCCGGTGACTGCGGCGCCGGAACCGGGACGGCCCGGATCGTATTGACGGCGACGCGCTGAGCTTCGGGTACTCCCCCTCGAACTACGATCCAGTATTCATGAAGCAGAGTTCGTATGTCAAACCGGGGCCGGCGAGGCCACTACGATGAGGGCTTCGGCTGCGTACGTGGGGAGCGCGTGACCAGGTGACCGACCGAGCGAGGGGCTGGACCTTTCTGACCAACCACGCCCACGTGCTGCTGGCCATCGCCCGCGAGCCGACCACCCGGCTGCGCGACGTGGCCGGCGCCGTCGGCATCACCGAGCGCGCCGCCCAGGCCATCGTGGCCGACCTCGAGGCGGCGGGCTATCTGCGCCGGGAACGGGTCGGCCGGCGCAACCAGTACACGATCGACGCAGCCGGCCCGTTCCGGCACCCCGCCGAGGCCGGCCATCACATCGGCGAACTGCTGGCCCTGTTCGCGCCGGCTAGCGGTCCGCGATCGTGAAGGCCGAGTCCGCGACGTACGCCTGATCGGTCTGCTCCGGATCCAGCCACAGCTCGTTGCCGCGCAGGTGCACCATCCGGTCCGGATAGTTCAGCGAGACCAGCCGTACGGTGCCGGGTTGCGGGCCGGGGCGGGGGCAGAAGGTGGCGTCGCGGCGGAACAGGTCACGGTTCTCGTCGGTGTTGAGCAGAATCCGGAACGAGGCGTGCCGCACGTAGCGGCCGTCGGCGGAGCGCATCGACAGGCAGTCCGGGTCGGCGACGCCGGGAATCACCGTGACCTCCACAGCCGGCACTCCGGATGCCGCCACCATCCTGTCCCCGTTCAGCGCCACCACGGCGCCCGGGCGGGCGACCGGCCGCAGGACCGCGGGCCCGAGCGCCACCAGCCTCGCCGGACGGGGCGAAGCCGTCCGGGAGGGGGTGGGGTCAGCGGGCGCGTCGGGGAGGGACGGGGAGGCTGCGAGGGCCGGGAAACTGCGGACCGGGGTGGCCGGCGGGGCGGCCCCTCGGCGGGGTTCGGGCCGGGCCAGGTACACGCCGCCGGACACTGTCGCGGTGACCAGCACCGCGGCCGCCACCTTGACGCCGACCGCCTGCCCCAGCCAGCCCACGGCCGAGCCGGCCCCGGCGGTCGCGCCACCCACGGCCGACCCGGCCCCGGCGGTCGCACCACCGACGGCGGCGCCCACCGCCACCGGCAGCGGCACCGCGGCCGCCCCGGCCACCAGCCGTTCGAGCGGCAGCAGGTCGGGCCCGGTGGCCCCGCAGACGTCGCAGTCGCGCAGGTGGCGGGCCAGTCGTTTGCGCCAGCGCGGGCTGGGCACGCCGTCCCAGCCCGCCAGCACCTCGTCCAGCCGGGGGCAGCGGGGCCGCGCCTCGAGCGCGACGACCAGATGCCGGCACAGCTCGAGCTGCCGGCGCATCCGCTGGATGCGGACACGCGCGTGCGCCGCGTTCACCCCCAGCGCGGCCACGACCTCGGCCCGGTCGAGTTCGCCGAGCACCTCGCGCCACCACAGCGCGGCCAGCTGCTGGTCGTCCGGGTCGAGCCAGCGCATGGCCTCGGCCACCTGCCGGCGCTGCGCGGACAGTTCCAGCCGGAGCGCGGTGACCCCCGCGAACTCGGCGCCCGGGTCGGCGATCTGCTCGGCGTCGGTCAGCGCGGCCGTTCGTTCGCGCTCCACCTGCCAGGCCCGCAACCGGCCGCTGACCTGGTGCATAGCGATGGCGACGAGCCAGGAGCGGAAGCTTTCCGGCGCCCGCAGGGCCGGCAGGTCGCGGTGCGCCCGCAGCACCGTCTCCTGCACCACGTCGTCGACGTCGGCGTGCCCGTCCAGCGCGCGGCCGACGACCCGGTAGAGCAGCGGCAGGTGGGCCGAGATCAGGGCGTCCGCGGCGAGCCGATCGCCGGCGCGGGCCGCCTGCACCAGAGCGACCGGATTTTCTGTTACGGCGTCACCCCGGCCGGAGCCTTCCATACGGGCGTGGCGTCCGGCTCCGCTGCTGTCCGCCACCACGCCTCCGTATTGCCGTCATCGATGAATGCGCACCGATGATATCGACGAAAGCCCCGAAATCACATTAGTGTCGGCCCCGGACGAATGGTCGTCCCGTCTATTTTTGTGTCCGTACACGTGCTTAAAAAGTGTTACGCGGCCTCCTCGAATTGAGTCGCAGGCACTTCGCCTTGAGTGTCCGGAAACATCCTGGCAACATCCCTTATTGAGCTGGGAGCGCTCCCATTCCCCGTTTGCGCTCCGGCTTTCCGTCCCCCGCAGAAAGGCCATCCCTGATGAGTCCCCGCATGACCCGGCCCCGCCGCCTGTTGCTGGCGGCGGCGGCCGCGAGCACGGTGGTCGCCGCGAGCATCGCCGTGATCGGCACCGCCGAGGCCGCCAGCACGCTCGGCGCCTCGGCCGCCCAGTCCGGCCGCTACTTCGGCGCCGCGATCGCCGCCGGCCGGCTCGGTGATTCCACCTACACCCGCATCCTCCGAACGGAATTCAACTCGGTCACACCCGAGAACGAGATGAAGTGGGATGCGACCGAGCCGCAACAGGGCCGGTTCAACTACACCAACGGCGACCGCATCCTCAACGAGGGCCTGTCCAACGGGGCCAAGGTGCGCGGCCACGCGCTGCTCTGGCACGCCCAGCAGCCCGGCTGGGCCCAGTCGCTGTCCGGCTCCGCACTTCGAAACGCCGCGATCAACCACGTCACCCAGGTCGCCTCCCACTACAAGGGCAAGATTTACGCCTGGGACGTCGTCAACGAAGCCTTTGCCGACGGCGGCTCCGGCGCCCGTCGCGACTCGAACCTGCAGCGCACCGGCAACGACTGGATCGAGGCCGCGTTCCGGGCCGCGCGGGCCGCCGACCCGGCCGCCAAGCTCTGCTACAACGACTACAACACCGACGGCATCAACGCGAAGTCGACCGGCATCTACAACATGGTCCGCGACTTCAAGTCCCGCGGCGTCCCGATCGACTGCGTCGGCTTCCAGTCCCACCTGGGCACCGGCATCGACTCGACCTACCAGGCCAACCTGAAGCGCTTCGCCGACCTGGGCGTCGACGTGCAGATCACCGAGCTCGACGTCGCCCAGGGCGGCAACCAGGCCAACATCTACGCCACGGTCACCCGGGCGTGCCTGGCCGTGTCCCGCTGCACCGGCATCACCGTGTGGGGCATCCGCGACACCGACTCGTGGCGCGGCGGCGAGAACCCGCTGCTCTTCGACGGCTCGGGCAACAAGAAGGCCGCGTACACCTCGGTGCTCAACGCGCTCAACGCCGGCGGCACCACCACGCCGCCCACCACCACCCCGCCCACCACACCGCCGACCACCACCCCGCCGCCGACCGGCGGCGCCTGCAGCGCCACCGTCACGCTCAACTCGTGGAACGGCGGCTACGTCGCCAACGTCCGGGTCACCGCGGGCTCGGCCGCCGTCAACGGCTGGACCGTGACCACGACCCTGCCGTCCGGCAGCGCGATCACCGGCGTCTGGAGCGCGACCAACACCGGCACGTCGGGCGCGGTCAGCTTCCGTAACGTCGCCTACAACGGGCAGGTCCCGGCCGGCAGCTCCACTGAGTTCGGTTTCCAGGGCACCGGCACGGGCCCGGGCACCCTCACCTGCGCCGCAGCCTGACCCCCGTCTCCCGCCGGCCCGGGGTGGCCGGGCCGGCGGGACCCCTGCGCCCAGAAAAGAGCCGCAGATGTCCCGCACCCGCATGCGCCTCTGGCTCTCCGCGAGCCTCGTCATGGCAGTCGGCGCCGCCGGCGCCGCCGTCACCACCAGCGCCCAGGCCGCCGCGGGCTGCCGGGTCACATACTCGATCACCAACCAGTGGGAGGGCGGATTCGGCGCCGCCGTGACCGTCGACAATCTCGGCGACCCGCTCACCGGGTGGCAGCTCGGCTGGTCTTTCACCGCCGGGCAAACCGTCGCGCAGTTGTGGAACGGCTCGGTCACGCAGTCCGGTTCGCAGGTAACGGTGACCAACGCCGCCTACAACGGCAGCGTGCCCAGCGGCGGCAGCGTCTCCTTCGGCTTCAACGGAAACGGTGCGGCCAACCCGGCCCCGGCCGCTTTCACGCTCAACGGCGTCACCTGCACCGGAGCCACGACGCCGACGACGCCCCCGGTCACCACGCCGCCGGTCACCACACCACCGGTCACACCCCCGCCCACCACGCCACCACCCGACCCGTCGGCCCCCAGCACGTTCACCAACCCGGTCGTGTGGCAGGACTTCGCCGACGGCGACATCATCCGGGTCGGCGACGCGTACTACTACTCCGCCTCGACCATGCACTACTCGCCCGGTGCGCCCGTCCTGCGCTCGTACGACCTGGTCAACTGGGAGTACTACGGCCACTCGGTGCCCCGGCTCGACTTCGACTCCGGCGCCTACGACCTGTCCGGCGGCCGGGCCTACGTCAAGGGCATCTGGGCCTCGGCCTTCAACTACCGCCCGGCCAACAGCACCTACTACTGGCTGGGCTGCACCGAGTTCAACCGCACATACGTCTACACGTCGGCCAGCGCGGGCAGCGGGTGGTCCAAGAAGGCACGCATCAACAAGTGCTACTACGACGCCGGGCTGCTGTTCGACAACAACACCCCGTACGTGGCCTACGGCAACGGAACGATCAGCGTCGCGCAACTCTCCTCCGACCTGACCTCCGAGGTGCGGTCGCAGACCGTCTACACCACTCCGTCGAGCATCGGCACGCTCGAGGGCGCGCGGATGTACAAGCGCGGCAACTACTACTACATCTGGCTCACCCGGCCCGCCAACGGCCAGTACGTGCTGCGTTCGACCAGCCCGTTCGGCCCGTACGAGCAGCGTCAGGTCCTGCTCAACCTGCCCGGCCCGATCTCCGGTGGCGGCGTGCCGCATCAGGGCGGTCTCGTGCAGACGCAGAACGGCGACTGGTGGTACATGGCCTTCACCGACGCCTACCCGGGCGGCCGGATGCCCACGCTGGCCCCGATCACGTGGAGCGGCGACGGCTGGCCCGTGCTGCAGACCGTCAACGGCCGCTGGGGCGCGAGCTACCCACGACCCAACCTGCCGTGGCGCCCGGTAACCCCGATGACCGGCAGCGACTCGTTCACCGGTAGCACGCTGGGCCCGCAGTACGAGTGGAACCACAACCCGGACACGTCCAAGGTCAGTGTGGGCAACGGTTTGCGGCTGTCCACCGCCACCGTCACCAACGACCTCTACAACGCCCGCAACACGTTGACCCGCCGCATCCAGGGCCCGTCGTCGACGGCGACCGTGCAGCTCGACTACTCGGCGATGGCCAACGGCGACCGGGCCGGGCTGGCCATGCTGCGCGACCGGTCCGCGTGGATCGGCATCCGCAAGGACAACGGCACCACCCGGGTCTCGATGACCGACGGGCTGACCATGTCGACCAGCGGGTGGGCGACCACCGGCACCGGCAGCGAACGAGCCGGCGCGCCGGTCAGTGGCGGACGGATCTGGCTACGGGTCAGCGCCGACATCCGGCCCGGATCCGGGCGCACGGCGACGTTCTCGTACAGCACCAACGGCACCACGTTCACCGGTCTGGGCCCGGCCTTCACGCTGAACAACGACTGGCAGTTCTTCATGGGCTACCGCTTCGGCCTGTTCAACCACGCCACCCAGGCGCTGGGCGGCGCGGTCACCGTCAACCAGTTCGCGGTGAGCACGCCATGAGCCGAGCCCGCAGCCTGATCGCCCTGTGCGCGCTCGTCCTGACCGTCCTGGTCGTTCCCGGCCCGGCGCGCGCCGACAACCCGATCGTGCAGACCGTCTACACCGCCGACCCGGCTCCCCTGGTGCACGACGGCCGGGTCTACCTCTACACCGGCCGCGACGAGGACAGCTCGACCTACTTCACCATGAAGGAGTGGCGGGTGTGGTCGTCCGCCGACATGGTCAACTGGACGGACCACGGCTCGCCGCTCAACCTGGCCAGTTTCAGCTGGGCCAGCGACAACGCCTGGGCCGGGCAGGCCGTCGAGCGTAACGGCAAGTTCTACTGGTACGTCCCGATGAAGGTACGCGCCACCGGGCGGATGGCCATCGGCGTCGCCGTCGCCGACAGCCCCACCGGCCCGTTCCGTGACGCGCTGGGCCGCCCGCTGGCCGACACCAACGAGATCGACCCGAGCGTGTTCATCGACGACGACGGTCAGGCCTATCTCTACTGGGGCAACCCCAACCTGTGGTACGTCAAGCTCAACCCGGACATGATCTCGTTCAGCGGCAGCCCGGCCAAGATCCCGCTGACCACCGCGGGTTTCGGCACCCGCACGGGCGACGCCAACCGCCCCACCCTCTACGAGGAGGGGCCGTGGGTCTACAAGCGCGGCGGCCTCTACTACCTCGTCTACGCCGCGAAATGCTGCTCGGAATTCATCGCCTACTCCACCGCGCCGGGACCGCTCGGGCCCTGGACCTATCGCGGCACCGTGATGCCCACCCAGGGCAGCAGCTTCACCAACCACCCGGGCTTGATCGACTTCGCCGGTAGCTCGTACTTCTTCTACCACAACGGCGCCCTGCCCGGCGGTGGCGGTTACACCCGCTCGGTCGCGGTCGAGAAGTTCAGCTACCGCTCCGACGGCACCATCCCGTCCATCACCATGACCACCGCCGGGGCTCCGCAGGTCGGCACCCTCGACCCGTACACCCGGCAGGAAGCCGAGACGATCGCCACCGAGTCCGGCGTCGAGACCGAGGCCCTGACCGCCGGCGGGCGCAGCGTGAGCTTCATCGACAACGGCGACTGGATCAAAATCAAGGGCGTTGCTTTCGGTACGGGCGCCGCGAGCTTCACGGCCCGCGTGGCCTCGGCCACCAGCGGGGGCCGCATCGAACTGCGGCTCGGCAGCAGCACCGGCACCCTGGCCGGCACGTGCACCGTGCCCGGCACCGGTGGCTGGCAGGCCTTCGCCGACGTCACCTGCCCGGTGACGGCGTCCGGAACGCAGGATCTGTACCTGCGCTTCACCGGCGGCAGCGGCAGCCTGTTCAACGTCGACCGCTGGCAGTTCACCCGGGCCGGCAGCACGACGCCACCGCCGACCACCCCGCCCCCGACCACCCCGCCACCCACGACGCCGCCGCCCACCGGCGCCGGCTGCACGGCCGCCCTGCGCGTCACCAGCACCTGGAACGGCGGTTTCCAGGCGGAGGTCACCGTGACTGCGGGCGCAGCCGCGGTCACCGGCTGGCGGGTCGGCTGGACCCTCGCCTCCGGGCAGAGCGTGAGCCAGGTCTGGAACGGCTCGCTGACCACCAGCGGCTCGAACGTGACGGTCGGCAACGCCTCGTACAACGGCAGCCTTGCCCCCGGCGCCTCGACCACCTTCGGTCTGCTGGCCACGGGCAGCCCCGCAACGCCGGCGCTGAGCTGCGCCACCGCCTGACCCGACGAAAGGAGGAAGTCATGCGACACCTCGGCCCACTCAAAGCCGCAGCCCTGGCCGCCGTGCTGGCCGCCACGGGCATCGCCGTCGCGACCGGCCCGGCGCAGGCGGCGACCGGATGTTCGGTCCGCTACACCGTGACCTCGCAGTGGCAGGGCGGCTTCGGCGCTGACGTTGCCGTGACCAACCTGGGCGACCCCGTCCACGGGTGGACCCTGACCTGGGCGTACGGCGCGGGTCAGCAGATCACCCAGGCCTGGAACGCGACAGTGACCCAGAGCGGCTCGCAGGTCACTGCGCGCAATGCGAGCTACAACGGCACGATCGCCACCGGAGCCACCGTCTCCTTCGGGTTCAACGGCTCCTGGACCGGCAGCAACCCGGCGCCGACCGGCTTCGCCGTCAACGGCGTGACCTGCGGCGGCGGAACCACCCCGACGACACCGCCCACCACCCCGCCGACCACAACTCCGCCGACGACACCGCCCACGGGCAGCGGCGGCTGCGGACGGACTCCGACGCTGGCCGACGGCACCCACACGATCTCCAGCGGCGGCAAGAGCCGGAGTTTCATCCTGCGCGTGCCGCGCGGTTACAACAACAGCACGCCGTACCGGATCATCTTCGCCTTCCACTGGCGGGGCGGGTCGGCCACCGACGTCAGCTCGGGCGGCACCAGCGGCGCCGCCTGGTCCTACTACGGCCAGCAGGAGCAGTCGAACAACACGGCGATCCTGGTCGCGCCGCAGGGCCTCAACGCCGGCTGGGCCAACAGCGGCGGCGAGGACGTGACCTTCGTCGACGACATGATCCGGCGCATCGAGAGCGACCTGTGCGTCAACCCGAAGCTGCGGTTCGCCACCGGGTTCAGCTACGGCGGCGGGATGAGCTACGCCCTGGCCTGCGCCCGGCCTGCGGTCTTCCGCGCCGTCGCGGTGTTCTCCGGCGCCCAGATCAGCGGCTGCAGCGGCGGCACCCAGCCCGTCGCGTACCTCGGCATCCACGGGATCAGCGACACCGTGCTGTCCATCGCGCAGGGCCGGGCGTTGCGCGACAAGTTCGTCGCCACCAACGGCTGCACCCCGCAGAACCCGCGGGAGCCGGCCGCCGGCAGCCGGACCCACATCACCACCGCGTACGCCGGATGCCGGGCCGGTCATCCGGTCGTCTGGGCCGCGTTCGACGGCGGTCACCTGCCCGGCCACGTGGACGGCACCACCGCCGAGAGCGGCGTCACGACGTGGACCAAGGGCGAGGTCTGGAAGTTCTTCTCGCAATTCCAGGGAGCATGATGAGAACCAGAGTCACCACCGCCCTCGCCTCGGCCGCCGGCGTGCTGCTGGCCTCGGCCGCCGTCGCGGTGGCCCTGCCGGCCGGGGCCGCCGCCGCGGGCTGCTCGGTCAAGTACGCCGTGTCGTCGCAATGGCAGGGCGGGTTCAACGCCGACGTCGCCGTGACCAACCTCGGCGACCCGCTCACGAGCTGGGCCGTGACGTGGACGTTCGGCGCCGGCCAGACCGTCACCCAGGCCTGGAACGCCACCGTCACCCAGTCCGGCTCGGCCGTCACGGCGCGCAACGCGAGCTACAACGGCTCGGTCGCGACCAACCAGAGCGTGTCGTTCGGGTTCAGCGGCTCGTCGGGCAGCACCAACCCGGCGCCGGCCAGTTTCGCCGTCAACGGTGTGACGTGCACCGGCGCCACGACGCCGACCACCCCGCCCACGACTCCGCCGACCACCCCACCGACCACGCCGCCGTCCGGCGCCGCGGACATCACGGTGAACGCGGCCACCAAGTACCAGACGGTCGACGGTTTCGGCGCCGCGACGCCGATCTGGGGTGGCGCGTGGTCCACGGCGGAGACCCAGACGCTGGTCGGGCTCGGCGCGGGGCAGCTGGGGCTGTCGATCGTCCGGACGGGCATCTCGCCGGTCTCCGGTGAATGGCCGACGCAGGTCAACGCGCTGAAGACGGCCAAGTCGTCCGGCTCCGGGGTGAAAATCCTGGCGTCGCCGTGGACGGCCCCGGCCGCGTGGAAGACCAACAACAGCCGGGTCAACGGCGGCAAGCTCAAGACCGACTACTACGACGACTACGCCGGCCACCTCAACAGCTACGTGCAATACATGCGGGGCCAGGGCGTGCCGATCGACGTCACGTCGGTGCAGAACGAGCCCGACTGGCATCCCGACTACGACTCGATGGACTGGAGCGGCACCGAGCTGCGCACCTTCGTCCGCGACCAGGGCGCCAAGGTGCAGAACACCAAGCTGATGGTGGCCGAGGCGGTGAACATGAACTACAGCTACACCGACCCGACGCTCAACGACGCGAGCGCGCGCAACAACATCGGCTACATCGGCGGGCACCTGTACGGCACCGAGGACTCCGGGCGGCTCAAGCCGTACACGCTGGCCGAGCAGAACAACAAGCCGGTGTGGATGACCGAATGGAACTTCCACGAGGCCGACGGCAACGGCTCCACCATCTGGGGCAACCCGAGTAACCAGGCCGTGTGGGACGAGACGCTCGACGACATCATGCGCACGGTCCACAAGTCGATGGAGGCGAACTGGAACGCCTACATCTGGTGGTACGGCAAGCGCTACTACTCGTTCATCGGTGACGGCGAGGCCGCGTACGGCACCAGCGCCGGGGTCCCGCTCAAGCGGGGCTACGCGTTCTCGCAGTTCGCCAAGTACGTGCGCCCCGGCTACCAGCGGGTCGCGCTGGCCAAGAGCACCAAGGCGTCGCCGCTCGAGGTGACCGCCTATCAGGGCGGCGGCAAGACGACGCTCGTCGTGCTCAACCGCTCGAACTCGGCCGTCAGCAACGCCGTGCTCCAGGCGCCGCAGACCATCACCCGGGCCGAGCACTACCTGACCTCCCGTACGGACAACGCCGTGGCCCAGCCGACCAGCGTGAACGGCTCCCAGGTCACCGTTTCCGTCCCCGCTCGCAGCATCTCCACGGTCGTGCTGACCCACTAGGAAAGGACCCTTCGATGCATCTCGGAAACAGAAAGGCCGGTCTCACCGCGGCCGGTGTCGGCTTGCTCGCGGCAACCGGCGCGCTCGTGGCGCTGCCCGCCGACGCCGCCGCCGCGGGCTGCTCGGTCAGCTACGCCGTGTCGTCGCAGTGGCAGGGCGGCTTCAACGCCGACGTGTCGATCACCAACCTGGGCGACCCGTTGAGCAGCTGGGCGCTGACCTGGTCGTACGGGTCCGGGCAGTCGGTGTCGCAGGCCTGGAACGCCACGGTGACCCAGTCCGGCAGCGCCGTGACCGCTCGCAACGTGGGCTACAACGGCTCGGTGGCGACCGGCGGCCAGGCGTCGTTCGGCTTCACCGGCACGTGGACCTCGGCCAACCCGGTGCCCTCGAGTTTCGCGCTCAACGGCGTGACCTGCACGGGCGGCACCACCACCCCGCCGGCCACCACCCCACCGGTCACGACGCCGCCGGTCACCACACCGCCGGTCACGCCGCCCCCGACGACACCGCCCGCCACGTGCGCGCTGCCGTCGTCGTACCGCTGGAGCTCCACCGGCCCGCTGGCCCAGCCGAAGTCCGGGTGGGCCTCCCTCAAGGACTTCACCATCGCGCCCTACCAGGGCAAGCAGCTCGTCTACGCCACCACCCACAGCAGCAGCGCCACCGGCGGCTGGGGCTCGATGAACTTCAGCCTCGTCGACAACCTCAACCAACTCGGCTCGGCCACCCAGAACACCATGAACCAGGGCACCGTCGCGCCGTCGCTGTTCTACTTCGCGCCCAAGAACATCTGGGTCCTGGCCCACCAGTGGGGCCCGACGTCGTTCTCCTACCGCACCTCGACCAACCCGGCCAACGCCAACGGCTGGTCGGCCGCGCAGACGCTGTCCACCGCGAAGATCACCGACTCCGGCACCGGTGTGATCGACCAGACGATCATCGGTGACGACCAGAACATGTACCTGTTCTTCGCCGGTGACAACGGCAAGATCTACCGCCAGATCATGCCGATCGGCAACTTCCCCGGCAGCTTCGGCTCGAACTACACCACCATCATGAGCGACACCTCGGAGAACCTGTTCGAGGCTCCGCAGGTCTACAAGGTGCAGGGCCGCAACCAGTACCTGATGATCGTCGAGGCCCGGACCAGCTCGTGGGAGCGCTACTTCCGCTCGTTCACCGCGACCAGCCTCAGCGGCACCTGGACCCCGAACGCCGCCACCTACAGCAACCCGTTCGCGGGCAAGGCCAACAGCGGCGCCACCTGGACCAACGACATCAGCCACGGCGAGCTGCTGCGCGTCAGCGCCGACCAGACCAACACCATCGACCCCTGCAACCTGCAACTGCTCTACCAGGGCCGCTCCCCCAGCTCCGGCGGCGACTACGGCCTGCTGCCCTACCGGCCCGGCCTGCTCACCCAGCAACGCTGACCCCTTCGGTGTACGGCCGTCGCGATCGTGGGTCGCGGCGGCCGCGCCGGATGAGGTGTGAATCAACTCGAAAAGAGGACTGAACCGGCGGCGATAAGGGCAAGGTGACAGCCATGGATCAGCAGCTCGTCACCTCGCCGCCGCCGCCCGACGCCACCGAGCTGCACGTCTGGATCCTCAACAACAGCACCGAACTGAAACACCTGCGGGCGGCGCTCCGGGAGGCCCTGACCCGGCAGGAGCTCACCATGGACGAGCACGGGTCGGAGATCGCGGACTGTATGGTGCTGGTCGCCACCGAGCTGGCCACCAACGCCATCAAGCACGGCCGGCCGCCGACCGAGATCCGGCTCATGCGCACCGAGGAACGCTTCATCCTCGACGTCGCCGACCGTGACCTGTCGAAGATTCCGGAGCTGGCCCACACCCGGCCGATCGACGCCGGCGGGCGGGGGCTCAAGCTCGCCATGGACATGTCGCTGCAGGTCGGCTGGTACGCCGGTCCGACCACCAAGCACATCTGGGCCGCCTTCGCCCGGCGCGGCTCATGAACGGGCACTGTTGTGACGACTACGTCGTCGCGGCAGGGCCCCGCCGGTGAGAGTCAGTCCTTACCGGGCTTGACGGTGGTGGTCTGCGCGGCGTATCCCTTTTCGGCCTCGGCGACCGCTTCGGCGGTGAGGTTGATGCCGCCCGCGACCTTGATCATTTGTTCCTTGGTCAGGCCGGTGACCGCATCGAACTGCACGGTGAGGTAGACCCGGGGCGATTGAACGACGAAGATCTGGATCGCCTCGACGGTTTTCCCCTCGTCCGGGGTTCCCTCGTCGTTGTGGATGTACCGCAGAGCGGCCGGTTTGGTGCCGATTCTGAACTGTTCGTCACCGGCCGGCTCGACCGTGAAATCCTTGTTCTGGAGATAGACCGCGATCTTGCCGGTGTAGACGCCGGGGTCGGACAGGTACGGCTTCGCCGGGTCGGGGGTCCTGGCCTCTTCCGGTGCGATCACCAGCTCGTACTCGTTCTGGCCCTGGACGAAGAACCCCTGCGGCACCGTGTCGATGGTGAACAGGTCGGGCTGCTTCCCGGTGTAACTCACGAGCTGGATGGCGGCGGCCGTGGTGGGTGAGCTTCCGGTGGGTCCGTCGAGCAGGCCGGGGCCCAGTGACAGCGCGGTCGCGGCGACCGCGATGCTGAGCGCCGACCCGGCGGCGACCCGGAGGGCCTGGTTGCGCCGGACGGCCCGGCGACCGCGGGCCAGGTCGTCCTGGATGACGTCGGCCGTCGTCTCGTCGGCGGGGCCGGCCAGGTGCTGCAAGCGGCTGTGGAGATCCATCATCGGGTGACTTCCCGTTCCTTGAGTGGGGCAGGCGTGTGGTGCGGGGCCGCGGGCCGGTCGAGTGCCAGCCGCAACTTGTCCAGAGCTCGGGCGGTCTGACTCTTGACCGTTCCGGTCGAGCAGCCCATTGCCGCTGCTGTTTCAGCGACGTCCAGCTCGTGGAAGAAGCGCAGGACGACAACGGCGCGCATCCGGGGCGGCAACTCGCCCAGGGCCTGGGACAGCTCCGGATCCAGGTCGACCGGTCCGGCCTGCGCCTCGGCGCGGTCCGGCAGGCGGTCGGACGGCCGCTCGAACCGCCACCAGGACCGACGGCGTTCGGTCAGGAAGGCGTTGACCAGTACCCGGCGCAGGTATCCGTCCGGGTTCTCCGCCCGCCGGTACGCCGACCAGGACACGTAGAGCTTGGTCAGTGCCGTCTGCACCAGGTCCTCGGCCAGGTGCTGATCGCCGGTCGTGAGCAGCCGTGCGGTCTGCAGCAGCCACTTCCGCCGATCGGCCACGAACTCGTGGAACTGCTCGTCGCGCTCGGACCTGGCCGAGCCGCTGTCTCGCTTCACACCCACCCTGACCCATCGGCTCGGCTCAAGGTTGCATGAGAATGGGGCGGAGTCCACCGCACGGGCCGGTGCCGGGCAATACCGGCGGCGAACTCCGCCGGCTCAGGAGCGAGCCGATGCCGTGACGACCACGTTGTCGCGGTAGTGCCCGGTCTTCTGGTCGAACGGTCCACCGCAGGTGATCAAAGTGAGCCGCACCTCGCCGTCGCGGGCGAAGTACTTGTCGAGCGGGATGGCGGTCTTGCGGTAGCGCTCACGGGCGACCACCTCGAAGACCCGCTGTTTGCCGTCCGCGCCGGTGAGTGTCACCGTGTCGCCGTCTTCGAGGGAGCCGAGCCGGAAGAAGGCGCCTTTACCCTCGGCGGCGCTGTCCACGTGTCCGGCGATGACGATCGAGCCGGTCCGGGCGGAGAAGCCGGGCCCGTACCGATACCAGCCGACCTGGTCGACGCTGGGCGGGACGGCGAAGTCGCCGGTGGCCTGGTCGATGCCGACCGCGTCGACCGTCGCTTCGAGCTTCAGTGCGGGGATGCGCAGGCTGGTGGGCTTGTCAGCAGTGGCCGCGCGGGGCGGCGTACCGTCCTGGATCGGCACCTTGGCGACGGTCTCCGGCGCCGGTGGGGCCGAGGAGGCCAGCGTGGTCACGGCCGGGGCGCCGAAGTCGTCGTCCGGCTGAGCCTGGCACGCCCCGACCCCGGCCGTGATCGCCAGGGCCAGGCCGGCGCCGAGCAGTGAGATGGGCCAAGCGCGCCCCGGACGGGTCCGGGGCGCGCTGTCGGTCGAGTTCATCGACGTCCGGTCGCCAGGCGGGTGAGGCCGAACAGGGCCAGCAGGATGCCGGCCGCGCCGATGCCGTACCAGGGCAGCGAGCCGTTGCCGTCGGCCTGGCCGCCGTCACCGCTGGGCACGCCGCCGGGGGCGGAGTGCAGTCCGGTGATCGTCTGCGACACGATGTCGAGGGTCTTGTCCTCGGCCGAGCCCACCGCGTACACGATCGTCGCGGTGCCTTCCTTCAGGTCGAGGTCGGCCGGGCCGAGCACCCGGGTGTCGCCGCCGGCCAGCACCACGTCGGCCGAGACCGTACCCGCGTCCAGGTCGGCCTTGCCCTCCTTGCCGTTGGTCACGCCCTCGAAGACCGGCTGGCCGCCGGCCCGGATGTCGACGGCCGGGGCGGCCGCGGCGTGCCTGACGATCAGCCGGGCCTTGCCCGCGGCCAGCTTGGCGGTGTCGTTGGCGAACGGGGTCAGCGCGGGCTTGCCGTCGGCGGTCAGGTGCGCGACCAGGCTGATGTTGGCGTCGCCGGGCACCTCGGCGTTGTCGACCTTGAGCAGGGCGCTGCCGATGGCGTCACCCGGCTTGGTCAGGGCGATGTCGTACTCACCCGCGGGCAGGCTCAGCGGGCCGGCGACCTTGCCCGGCTGGAAGTCGGGGATGGTCTTCTTGCCGTTGACGTAGACGTCCACCGCCTGGCCGGGAATGCCGTGCACGACCGTGACCTGTGAGTTGGCCTTGGCGTAGGCCGGCGACGAACCGAGCGCGGCGGCAACGCCAAAACTGAGCAGGGCGACCGCGCCGATCGCGGCCGTACGGCGGAAGGGCAGAATGCGCATCGGATCTCCTGGGGATGATCGTCGTTGATTCCTACGACCGGTCCTTCGCCGCGCCGCCCGCCGGTGGATGCAACCGGAATCAACTTTTTTCCGATGCATCCACGGAGGGCCCGGCGAACGAATCACCTAGGAATCACACTGTGTGCGGGAAGGAGGTCGATGAGCTCCGACGACGAACTCGCCGAGCGGTTACGCGCCGGCGACGAGAAGGCTTTGCGGGTGGCGTACGAGCGACACGGCTCGGCCGTTCTCTATCTGGCTCAGCGAATGGTGGGCAACCGGGCCGACGCGGAGGACATCACGCAGATGACGTTCGTGGCCGCGTGGTCGGGCCGGGACGGCTTCGATCCGCAACGCGGCACGATGCTGGCCTGGCTGCTGGGGATAGCGCGGCGCAAAGCCGTCGACCGGCTCCGGTCGGCGGCGCGGGACCAGCGGACGACGGAGACCGTGCAGGCTCAGCAGACGGCGCCGCCGGCCGAGGAGACACCGGAACGCATCGTCGACCGGCTCGTGGTCGCCGACGAGCTGGGCCGGTTGCCCGAAGAACAGCGACGCACACTGGAACTGGCGTTCTTCGACGATCTCACCCATCCCCAGATAGCGACCGTCACCGGGCTGCCCCTGGGCACGGTCAAGAGCCATATCCGCCGGGGAATGGCCAACCTGCGACGCCGTTGGGAGGTGGACGGTGCAACATTTGGATCCCGATCGGCTGGTCCTTCTCGCGCTCTCTGAGGAGATCGAGGAGCTGAGCGAATCCGATCACCTGGCGCAGTGCGAGGGCTGCCGGCGCGAGATAGAAGAGCTGCGGCACGTCGCCGAGCTCGGCTCGCAGGCGCAAGACCTGCGGGAGCTGCCCGACCCGCCGGCCCATGTGTGGCACGCCATCCAGGCCGGCATCGCCGACGCGCCGGCGCCGGTCGCGCCGGTGATCGACATGGCGGGGCGCCGCGAGCGCCGTCAGCGGCCACGGTGGGTGCTGCCGACGATCGCCGCGGCCGCGGCCGCGGTGCTGGCAGTGGCGGGCACGGTGGCCGTCGACCGGTTCACCAACCGGACACCGGACGGGCCGGTGACGGCCCGCGCGACGCTGGAGCCGCTGAAGGCGGCGCCGCCGAACGCGGGCGGTGACGTCCGGGTGCTGGACGACGGCCGGATGCGGGTCGACGTGCGCAACCTGCCGCTGACCACGGGCTTCCACGAGGTGTGGCTGCTCGATCCGGACCAGCCGGGCAAGATGGTGGCGGTCGGCAGCCTGTCCGACAAGCCCGACGCGGTGCTGCCGGTGCCGCCGGGCACCGACCTGAACCGGTATCGCCTGGTCGACATCAGCGACGAACCGCACGACGGCGACGCCACCCATTCGGGTCGCAGCCTGCTGCGCGGAACTCTCACGTATTAGGTGCATCCAACCGGCACCCGCCGGGCGAAGTACGGGGTGGTGGCACCGCAGCCACCATCCCGTACCCGGAAAGGACGCCCGAAGATGAGGTTCACCCGAGCCGCCGCCGTCGCGACCGCCGCGATCGTCGCCTCCGCCCTCACCGCCGCACCGGCCTCCGCGCACGGCAAGACCAAACCGCTGGGCACCAAGTCCCTCGCGGCCGTGCTGACCGCGGACAAGAGCGGCTTCGACCGCAACGGCCACGACTACGACATCCTCACCGCCGCCGTGCTGGCCGTCCTCAAGGCCAAGCCGGCCAGCCCGGTCAAGGTGCTGGCCGACGGCAAGACCCCGGTCACCGCCTTCATCCCCAACGACCTGGCCTTCCGCCGCCTCGTGGCCGACATCCAGCACACCAAGCGGCTGCCCGGCGAGAAGGCCGCCTTCACCGCCGTGGCCGGCCTGGGCATCAACACCGTCGAGTCGGTGCTGCTCTACCACGTCGTCCCCGGCGCCACGATCACCCGCAAGGCCGCGCTCAAGTCGGACGGCGCCAAGCTCAAGACCGCGACCGGCGCCACGATCAAGGTGGACGTCTACGGCCGCTGGCACAAGCGGATCGCGCTGATCGACGCCGACCGCAGCGACCGCAACCCGCGGATCAACCGCTTCGACATCAACAAGGGCAACAAGCAGATCGCCCACGGCATCGACCGGGTCCTGCGCCCGATCGACCTGCCCTAAGCTCGCACGGCTACGTCACTCAACACCTCGGAGGCGGCCAGCTCGTCGCGCGCGGCGAGCTGGTCGAACCCGGCGACGGGCGGATACGCGTACGGGCCCAGAGTGGCGATCAGAAACGCGCCGATCACCAGGATCACCATCAGGACGGGTAGGACCGGGTCGTAGGTGCCGAGCGTGTCGTAGCCCAGCCCGAGCAGCAGCGGCCCGAACGCCGAGCCGAGGATGAACGCGGCCTGCACCGAGCCGACGAGCCGGCCGAAACTGCGCATGCCGAGATAGCGGCTGATGAGCACGGCCAGCAAGTCGCCCTCGATGCCGAAGGCCAGGCCGATGAACGCCACCGCGGCGGCCGCACCGGCGTACGGCAGGTCCAGGAAGAACAAACCCACGACGGGGGCCAGCATCACGATCGGCCCCACGACGGCGCCGTGCACCCGGTCGATGATCAGGCCGCCCGCCACCCGCCCGACCAGCGAGGCCAGCCCGAAGACGACCAGCAGCGAGGCCGCCTGGTCGTCGCTCAGCCCGCGGTCGGTCATCATCGGCACCAGGTGCACCTGCAGGCCGGTGACGACCACACCGACCAGGCCCAGCCCGGCCGCGATGCCCCAGAACTGCCGGGTCCGGACCGCCTGCGCGAACGTCAGCCCGGGCAGCTCCAGGCTGACGTCGCGCCCGCCGACCCGGGTCTGCTCGACCAGGCGGCCGCGGACGTGCCGTTCGGCCCGGGCCCGCACGAACAGAGTGACCATGGTCAGCGGCACCACCACCGAGATCAAAGCCATTGCCCCGTACGCGAGACGCCAGCCGACGGCGTCGATGAGCGCGCCGGCCAGCAGCGGGGCCAGGGCCGCGCCGAGGCCGATGAGCCCGGTGACCACCCCGACCGCCAGGGCCCGGTTGTTGTCGAACCAGCTCACCACCGCCCGGGTGGCCGGCACGATGCTCGCGGCCCCGAAGAGGCCCACGAAGAAGCAGGGGACGAGGTAGACCACCGGGTTGGCCGGGGTCAGGCCGATCAGCGCCATCGAGACCGCGAACAGCACGAATCCCGGTACGAGCAGGTAGCGCGCGGCGAAGCGGTCGACGATCCGGGCCACCAGCAGCATGCCGATCGCCATCCCGAACGCGCCGACGGACGCGGCCGCGGTCACGGCCGTCCGGCTGAAGCCCGTGTCGGCCGCGATCGGGTCCACGAACACGCCGAGCGAGGCCAGGTACAGCTGCGGCCCGAAGGCGGCCGCGACACCGGCCCCGACGACCACCCACCAGGGGCTGCGGGGCCGGCTCACGCGGCCGCGCTCAGGAAGGGCGTCCCGATGAGCCGCTCGGAGACGTCCCAGATACGCACCGCGTCCGCGGTGCTGCGCAGCGGCGGATACAGCGGCTGCTCGGCCGGACGCCCGCCGAGGTGGCCCGGGCCGCTGGGCCCGTAGAGCACACCGGGCTTGGCGGCGGGATCGGTCGCGGCCATCAGCGCCGGCAGCCCGGCGGACTCGACCGTGCCGAGCAGGATGCCGCGCGACGACAGGCCCTGGATGAGCCGGTACTGCGGGATGCTCGCGCCGCGGCCGAGCTCGGGGCGGGCGGCCAGCAGACTGGTCGGGGCCACGCCGGGGTGGGAGAGGTTGCTGGTGATGCCCCAGCCGTGAGCCTCGCTGCGCCGCTGCAGCTCCAGGCCGAACAGCCCGAAGGCGATCTTGGACTGGCTGTAGGCGCGCATGACGTTGTAGGACCGCTCCCCGTTGAGGTCGTCCCACGTGATCGTGCCGCGGCGGGCGGCCACGCTGATCTGCGAGGTGACCCGGGCCCGGCCCGCCCGCAGCAACGGCAGCAGGTGCCCGACCAGCGCGAAATGGCCCAGATGATTGGTGCCGAACTGGGTCTCGAACCCGTCGGCAGTGGTCTGCCGGTTCGGCGGCCGCATGACCCCGGCGTTGTTGATCAGCACGTGGATCGGGTGGCCCTCGGCCCGCAGGGTCTCGCCCAGGGCCGCCACCGACCGCAACGACGACAGATCGAGGTCGCGCAGCGAGACGGTGGCGCCCGGATGGCTCTGCCGGATCCGCGCGACGGCCCGCTCGCCCTTGGCCGGGTTGCGCACCGGCAGGACCAGGTCGGCGCCCGCCGCAGCCAGCCGGGCCGCCATGACCAGGCCCATCCCGTCGCTGCCCCCGGTGATCACGACCCGGCGGCCGGTCAGGTCGGGGAGATTGATGTCGATCGTGGTGCGTGCCATGGTGCGGCTCCTCTCGGTTGCCTCCGAGATTCGTGCACATTCCGGAACGCATCCAGGGCCTGCCGATCCGAGGCTCCCCGATCATCGGCCGGTGGAGTCCCAGCCCTCCTGCGGGGTCGCGCAGGTGCCGCGGAAGACGTACTGCGACGGCAGGCGGCGCTGGTCGCTGGTCCAGTCGATGGGTGGGCGGCGCTGCTCGGCGGGCAGGTAGCCGAGCCGGTAGACGGCCATCAGCTCCAGGTCGTCCGGCACCGCGAGCAGCTTGACGATCTCGTCCCAGCGGCCGGGCACCTCCATCGGGAACGACACGAACTGGATGCCCATGCCGAGCTCGACGGTGGTCAGCCAGAGGTTCTCCATGGCCGCGCCCATGCTGAACACCGAGTAGAACGAGGACAGCTCACCGGGCCGGTACTCGGAGCGGTCGAGCATCACGCCCAGCAGCAGCGGCGAGCCGGCGACGAGTTTGCGGTTCTCCTCCCCCAGGGTCTGCGGCACCCGCATGGCGTTCATCAGCTTCTGCCCGCGGCTGGTGAAGACCTGGCTGGTGAACGGGCGCAGCGGGGCGGGCAACTTGTCGAACAGCATCCCGTCGCGGCGGCGTTCCATCTCTTCCTTGCTGAACCGGAAGTACGGCTTGTAGCGCTCGAAGAACGTGCCGTTGGACATCGCCTCGGTCATGCTCTGCCCGCTGATCCGGGCGATGGCCTCGATCGTCGGGCGTTCCTCCACGATCACGAACCGCCACGGCTGGCTGTTCAGCTGCGACGGCGCCCGCCCGGCCACCTCCATCAGCAGCCGCTGGTGTTCCTCGGCCACCGGGTCGGGCAGGAAAGCGCCGTTGGTGGTCCGGCGGCGGCGCACGACATCGAGAAACTCCATCAGTGACTCCTCCAGACGGAAACAAGAGCGGCCCCGTACGCCGGTGCGGCCGACGCGGCCAGGGTGGCGTGCCGGCGCAGGCGGCCACCGGCGTACGGGAGGACGGCCAGCGGCCCCAGCGCGGGCAGCAGGGCCAGACCAGCGGGCCGGCGCTCCCGTGCGGCCGCGGCCACGGCGAGCACGGTCAGCGACGCCGTCGCGCTGAACAGGGCGTGATGCACCCAGCGGATGCGCGCGTTGTCGACCACCCCGGTGGCGACAGCCGCGCCGAAGGCGGCGTTGGCCACGTAGCTCGTGGCGGCTGCGGTGACCAGGATGCGGGTCGTCAACGGTCGGCCTCCCAGGTGAGCAGCAGGCGTTGCGGGATCATCGGCGTGACCCGCCACTCCGGCGGGACGGCCGCCTGCAGCTCGGCGCGCCGGTAGCTGCGGCGGATGGAGAGCAGTCCGTCCTGGTGGACGAACGAGCGGCGGGCGAACGGCAGCGTGGCCGCGGCGTACAGGCCGTAGCCGACGTGCCCGCGCGCCAGGTCGTTGTGGATGACCAGGCGGCGGGCCAGGGCCACGCTGTCGGCCAGCAGGGCGGCGAGTTCGGCCGCGTCCAGGTGGTGCAGCAGATGGTTGGAGGTCACCAGGTCGTACGTGTCCCCCCGCGCGACCAGGTCCGCGCTCGAGGCCTGCTCGAAGTGCACTCCGTCCGCCGGCAGCCGCCGCACGTGCCGCAGCGCGCGCGGGTCGGGGTCGACGGCCGTGGTGTGCAGCAGCAGCCCGTCGCGGGCGGCCCAGCGGCTCAGCGCGCGGGAGATGTCGCCGCCGCCGAAACCGATGTCGAGCAGCGTCGTCGGCCGCCGGGTGTCCAGCTTCGGCCGGATCCGTCGCCGGTAGAGCCGCCGCCAGCCCGAGACCAGCCGGTTGACCGTGGTGAACTGGCGGTAGGTCCGTTCGAGCCGGTCGAGGTCGCAGCCGGGGTCGTCCATCAGCTCCCGCGACACCGTGTCCCTGCCCATGGTGCTGTCCCCGATCCCGCGCCCGTCTGAGATCATCTGGCTACCCGCGCACCACAGTTGTCAATCCGTCAGCCGAGTGACGACCGCGCCACCACCGCGGCCGCGCGGACCGCGCCCGCCAGTGCGCCCGCGATGACGGCGTAACCGGCGCTGGACGGGTGGAACCGGTCGGCGCTGAACAGGCCGGGGTCGACGGCGAAGCCGGCCGCCGAGGTCATCCCGATGTCCGCCACCCGCGCCCCTTCGGCGCGGGCGGCCCGGCTCTGCGCGTCGTGCAGCAGCCGGCTGCCGGCCTGGACGACCAGCCGCATCTGCGGCGGCACCCACGGCACCACGCTCAGATCGGGCGCCGGCGCCACCACCACCTCGGCGCCGCCCGCGCGCAGCCGCCGGACCGCGTCGGCGAGCTGAACGGCAGCCTGCTCGGGCGGCACCAGGCGGGTGAGGTCGTTGGCCCCGATGATGATCAGCGCCAGCTGCGGGCGCCACGCGAGGCCCCGCTCCACCTGGGCTGGCAGGTCACGGCTCTGGGCTCCGGGCACGGCGAAGACCCGGACCTCGTTGGGCAGGTCATGGACGGTCATATCGGCCGAGAGGCGCTGCGCAGGCGTGTCGGCAGCCGACGAGGCACCCTGGCCGTAGGCGATCGAGTCGCCGAAAATCGCGAACTTGAGTGTCACGCCTTGTTCAACTTCCCGGCCGCCCGGTCGCTTCCCGCGGCGAATCACGGGTACGCCTGCGCAGAACCCAGCGGAACCCCAGGCACAGGAGAACGAGATGGCGCAGCGTTACACCGACTACGACCGGGTGGCCGTGGTCACCGGCTCCGACTCGGGAATCGGCGAGGCGATCGCGGTCGCGCTGGCCCAGGCCGGCTTCGACGTCGGCGTGACGTACCGGTCGGACAAGGCGGGCGCGGAGAGCACGGCCGAGAAGGTGCGGGCGGCCGGGCGGCGGGCCGACGTACGGGCGCTCGACCTGACCGGCCTGCCGGGGGCCGCCGCCGTCGTGGACGAGCTGGCCGACGCGCTGGGCGGTCTGGGGGTGCTGGTCAACTGCGCGGGCACCGGCATCTCGGCACCGGTGGTGGACACCGGTTACGAGCAGTGGCGTGAGGTGCTCGCGGTCGATCTGGACGGGCCGTTCCTGTGCGCGCAGCGCGCCGCCCGCCGCATGCGGGCCGCCGGGCGCGGTGGCCGGATCATCAACATCACCAGCGTGCACGAGCACGCCCCCCGTGTCGGCGCCGGCGCGTACTGCGCGGCCAAGGGCGGCCTCGGGCTGCTGACCAAGGTGATGGCACAGGAGCTGGCGGCCGACGGGATCACTGTCAACGCGGTCGCGCCGGGTGAGATCGCCACCGAGATGACCGGCAACGAGGACGTCGACCCGCACACCGTCGACCGGCCGGGCATCCCCGCGGGCCGGCCGGGTGACGCCAACGAGGTCGCCGCCGTGGTGGCGATGCTGGCCGGTCCGGCCGCGGCCTACGTCACCGGCTCGTCCTACGTGGTCGACGGCGGCATGCTGCTGATGGGCCCGCAGGCCGGTTCGCACCTGACCTCCGGTGAGTGGCGCAACGGCTGAGGCGGGCCCCACGAGGCCGGCCCTCCCTCTCGAGGCCGGCCCGGGCCTCCCGCGGCGCGTTAGAACGCGACGGCTGTGGGAAGGCGTCAGCATGGACAGCACTCAGTGGGACGTGGTGGCCGGCGCGCTGCGGTCGGCCGGCTTCCCCGCCAATCGGCAAGACCTGATCAACCACGCCCGGCAGCAGGCCGCCGACGACCGTACGGTCGACGTGATCGCGGCGTTGCCCGTCGGGATCTACCGGAACCTGGTCGACGTGCGCGACCGCTTGCGGACCGGTTGCGCCTGACGAGCCGCCCGACCACCGGCAGGGTGGCGGCGGCTCGCCCGCGGCGCCCCGCCGCTCCCCGCCCAGCCGGCGACGAGCCGGGCCGGCGACCGCTACCGGTGGGTGATCGTGCCCAGGGTGAGCCAGCCCGTACTGGTGTTCTGGGCGGTGTTGGCGAAGCGGAGCGGGATGCCGCCACGCATCGGGTTGGGCACGCGCAGCACGATGGTGTATCGGCCGTCGCGCAGGCCGCCGGTGTCGATCCGGGCCGACCGCTGCACGGGAGGCTGACCGGGCTGGATGCCGGCCACGGTCCACGGGGCCGCCCAGCGCCGCACGACGCGGCCCGTGCGGTCGACCGCGGCTAGTTCGGCCGGCCAGGCGTAGTAGAACGGCGCGGTGCCGCGGTTGGCGACGCGGATCGACACCCGCTCCCGCCCGACCGCCGCCTCGGTGACGGTCAGCTCGTACCCCAGGGATCGGGCCGCGGACAGGGCGCGCTGATATTCCGGGCCGGTGTACCCGGCGCCGGCGAAGGCGGCGTGGTTGATCAGCCACGAGGCGTGGGTCTGAGCCACCGAGTCGGCGTAGCTCTCGTACTGGGGGCAGCTGATCGGGTCCTCGAAGAGGCAGGGCTGGATCTCCGGGCGCAGTTCACCACCGACGGGCTCACGCTGCCACTTGCCGGTGACCCCCTCGTCGGTCAGGCGCTGCACGAAGTGCCAGGGCTGGGTGGGCAGCGTCTCGAAGGCGAACGAGTCGTCGTGGTAGCCGATGTTCAGGTCCTTGTTCTGCGGGCTGGGGTATCGCGCCAGCAGCCGGGTGGTACCGAACGCGGCTTCGTAGCGCCGCAGCACCCGGGTCTGGACCTCGGTGGTGGGCATCCAGTTCTCCGGCTGGGTGGTCCCGTCGTACGGCCAGGTGTGCCATTCACCCCAGAACCCGATCAGGCCCAGCGTGATGAACCCGATCCGCGGGTCGCCGTCGTAGCGGCGCCCGAGCGCGGTGATGAAGCTTTCCAGGGCGGCCACCAGGCGCGGGTCGTTCCAGTCGGGGGCCACGCTGACACCGTTGTTGCCGAAGTCGGGGTACGGGCGGGTGACAAGGCCGGCGTCGAGCAGGTACTGCGGAATGCCGGTGGGACGGCCCGGATAGTCGAGGTAGATGCGGAACACGCCCTGGTGGCCGCGGGCCGCGATGGCGTCGAGTTGCTGGTCGACGGCGTCCCAGCGGAACTGCCGGGGCCCGGTCATGATGTCGCGTAACGGCAGGTAGAACCATTCCATGCTGTGCGGGAAGGTCCGGTAGTCACCGGCGAACGGCATGAACCCTTTGAGCGGGTTGTCGACCGGCGCGGCGGTGTAGGCCAGCGGCTTCCAGCCGGTGGCGGCGGGCCCGGCCACGGCGGGTGCGGCGCCCGGGGACAGGATCAGGGCGAGGGCAAGGACGAGCATTCTGCGCATGGTGGCATTCCTCAGCTGACGGTGATGCGGTCGATGTCGGGCGCCCAGCCGCCGGGGTTGGCGACGGTGATCGTGGTGGTGCCGGCGGGCAGGGTGAGCGTGACGGCGGCCGTGCCGACCGTGTCCCAGCTGCCGGTGGCGCCGAACGTGACGGTCTGCCCGTTGACGGTGGCGGTGCGGGTCTCGGCGGTCAGGTAGTGCACCGTGACAGTTCTCGGGCCGCCGCCGGTGATGCCCGGGAAGGTGAGCGTGGCCCCGTTGCCCAGCCAGCCGACCTTCTGCCCGCCCGAGCAGGCCGCGCACGCGCTGACCGCGGCTCCGCCGGTGCGGGTCGCGGCCTCGGCCTCGTGACTGGACGGTCCGGACGGGCCGGCGCCGACGGTGACCGGCCCCAGACCGAGCCAGCCGTCGGCCTGCTGGGCCGCGTTGGCGAAGCGCAGCTTCTTGGCGCCGGCGTTGACCGCCTCGAGCGGGTTCTGCACCCGCAGCACCCACTGGTACGAGCCGTCGGCCAGGCCGGAGAGGTCGACGCCGTGCTGGAAGTACTGCCGGTGCCCGAAGTCGCGGTAGCCGCCGCCCGCGTTCCAGTCGGGGAAGTTGCGGATGCTCAGCGGCTGCACGGTCCGCAGGTCCCACGGGGTGTCGAAGGTGCGCACCACGGCGCCGCTGCTGTTCTTGAGGCCGAGGACGACTTTCCAGGGGTAGGAGAACGGCGCCACGCCGGTGTTGGCGATCCGCACGCCGACGGTGGTGGCCCCGCTAGCGGTGTCGCGGTAGTACGCGTTGTCGACGGTGAGGTTGTACCCCATCAGCCGGACGGCGGCGGCGACGTTGGCGTCGGTGGCGGAGTAGGCGCCGCTCTGCTCGTTGATCATCCAGCTCGGGTGCAGCAACTCGATGCAGGCCTTGAGGTTGTCCACCGCCCCGGAACCGTCGGGCCACGACGTGAAGGCCGTCGACTGGATCTCGGGCCGCAGCTCGCCGCCGATCGAGCTGGTGATCCACTTGTTCTCGACCCCGGCGGCCAGCGTGCGCTCCAGGTGTGAGTAGGAGGCGCCGCCCATCGAGACGGGCAGGGTGACGCCTTGCAACGGTGAGCCCTCGCGGAAGCAGAACGAGTCGTCGTGGTAGCCGATGTCCCGGCTGTTGGCGGCCCCACCGGCCACGTCGGGGTAGCGGACTTCGAGCTTGGTGCGGTTGAACGCCGCGTCGTAGGCGGCAATCAGCTGGGCGCCGTTGGCGGCCGTCGGCATGTAGTCGGGGCGGCCGTCGGCGGTGTCGCTGTCGTACGGCCAGGTGTGCCACTCGCCCCAGAGCCCGACCAGCCCCAGGTGCACGAAGCCGAGCCGGGGATCGCCGTCGTAGCGGGCGCCGAACGCGGTGATGAAGCCGCGCAGGGCGTTGAGGGCGAACGGGCTGTTGTAGTCGGGGTGGGTCACGTTCCAGTACGTGTCGGAGCGGTTGGCGACGTTGCCGTTGAAGCAGGGCGGGATGGCGTTGGCCGGGTGGCTGCCCGTGCCGCCGGGATAGGTCAGGTAGACCCGGATCGCGGCCTGGTTCCCGTTGGCGGCGGTCTCGGCCAGCATGCTGTCGACGATCGACCAGTTGTAGCTGCCGCAGGTCGACGCGCTGGTCATGATCTCCGACAGGCCGAAGTAGCCCCAGGTCAGCGAGTGCGGATAGCCGACGTTCTGGTTGCTGCCGGGGTTGTAGAACTTCGCCCAGCCCTTGAGCGGGTTGTCGACCGGGCCCGGGGCCGCGGCCAGTGGATGGGCGGTCAGGGCGGGGTCGGGGGCGGGTGACGCCGGGGGTCGTGGGGGCGGTCCGGCCGGGGCGGCCGCAGCTGCGGTGACGGGGGCGAGGGCGAGGACGGCGCCGAGAACGGCGGCACCGAGCGATCTTCTCATTGTCGGTCTCCGAGGGTCGTGTGTTGCCCGGGGATTACGAAGAGGTATTGACAAAATATCGAAGGTCTACATCATTATTCGACAACGGGGCGGCTGGCAAGAGCCAACCGGCGAGACGAAGCAGAGGCGAGGATGAGCTCAACGAGACGGCGCGACGACCGCCGCGCGGCGTGGTGGTTCCTGGCGCCGGTGCTGGCCGGGTTCACCGTGTTCTACGGGTACCCGGCGATCCGCGGCGCCTGGTACTCGGTCACCGACTACACCATGCTCGGCACCCCGGCGTTCGTGGGTGCGGACAACTACGACCGGCTGGTGCACGACAGCCAGTTCTGGCGCTCGCTGCTGGTCACGCTCTGGTACGTGGTCCTCAACATCGGATCGCAGACCGTGCTGGCCCTGCTCGTGGCGGCGCTCATGCACCGGCTGACCCGATCGGTCGTGCTGCGCGCGACGCTGCTGCTGCCCTGGCTGGTGCCCAACGTCACGGTCGGTCTGCTGTGGATGTGGCTGCTCGACACCAACCTCGGCTTCGTCAACCATCTGCTCACCGCGCTCGGGGTGGGGCCGGTCGGGTTCCTGACCGACGCGGCGCTGGCCCTGCCGTCGATCGCCGCGATCAACACCTGGGCCTACACGGGTTACACCGCGCTGCTGCTCTACGCCGGGATGCTGCAGATACCGCAATACCTCTACGAGAGCGCCGCGATCGACGGCGCCGGCGAGTGGCGCATGTTCCGTGCCATCACCCTGCCGCTGCTGCGTCCCGTGCTGGCGCTGGTGCTCGTGGTCTCGCTCATCGGCTCGTTCCAGATCTTCGACACCATCGCCGTCACCACCCAGGGCGACCCGGCCGGGGCCACCCGGGTCCTCTACTACTTCATCTATCAGCAGGCCTTCTCGTACTTCCAGATGGGCTACGCGTCGGCGGCCGCCGTCTTCCTCGCGCTGATCCTCGGCGCGCTCACCGCGGTACAGATGCGCCTGCTGCGGGCGTCCCGCTCGGACCTGGCGTGAGGACGGATCCCGTGCGCAAATTCCTCGGCTGGACCGTCCTGGCCGTGATCGTCGTGGCCACCCTCTTCCCGTTCTGGTGGATGATCCGTACGGCTCTGACCCCGGCCGGCGACCTGCTCACCGACAACGCCGGCCTGCTGCCCCGCGACCCGACGTTGATCAACTTCGCCCGCGTGCTCGGCCTGACCAGCGAGGCCGAGGCCCGCGCGGCCGGCGGTTCCGGCGCCCACATCGACTTCGCCCGCTACATCCTCAACTCGATCATCTATTGCACGCTGATCGCGGCTTTCCAGACACTGTTCTGCGCCATGGCGGGGTACGCGTTCGCGCGTCTGCGCTTCCCCGGACGCGACCTGGTGTTCGCCGTCGTCATCAGCGCCCTCATGGTGCCGCCGATCTTCACCCTGCTGCCGAACTTCATCCTCGTCAAAGACCTCGGGCTGATCAACACGATGGCCGGCATGGTCGCGCCCACGCTGCTGATGACCCCGTTCGCGGTGTTCTTCCTGCGTCAGTTCTTCCTGTCGCTGCCGCGCGACGTCGAGGAGGCCGCCATCCTCGACGGCAACGGGCCCTGGGGCATCTTCTGGCGGATCGCGCTGCCGATGAGCCGCGGCCCGCTGATCACCATCGGACTCACCACCACCGTCTGGGCCTGGAAGGACTTCCTGTGGCCGCTGCTGGTCGGCCGCGGGGAGCAGAACCGCCTGGTCACCGTCGCCCTCGGCGTCTTCCTCCAGCAGTCGCCGAACACCCAGCCCGACTGGACCGGACTGATGGCGGCCTCGACGCTGTCGGTCGTCCCGGTCGCCGTCCTGCTCGTCCTCATGGGCAAGCGTCTCGTCCAGTCGCTCAACTTCACCGGAAGCAAGTAACCCTCCCGTCGAAAAGAGAACGAGATGACCCGCAGAAACCGGGCCGCGGCCGCGCTGCTGTCGCTGACCGTCCTCACCGGACTGGCCGCCTGCTCCGGCGGCGACAGCGACAGCGGCGGCGACGCCGTCACCCTCGACTACTGGCTCTGGGACGACAACCAGAAGGCGTCCTATCAGGCCTGCGCCGATGCGTTCACCGCGGCCAACCCGACCATCAAGATCCAGATCACCCAGTCGGCGTGGGATCAGTACTGGCAGAACCTGACCACCCAGCTCGCCTCGGGTGACGCCCCGGACGTGTGGACCAATCAGGGCTCGTACTATCCGCAGTTCGTCAAGTCCAACCAGATCCTCGACATCCAGCCGTACGTCGACGCCGACAAGGTCGACGTCACCCAGTACCAGTCCGGGCTGGCCGAGCTGTTCACCAAGGACGGCAAGCGGTACGGCCTGCCGAAGGACTGGGACACCATGGCGCTGGTCTACAACGTGGACCACCTGGCGAAGCAGGGCATCAAGGCCACCGACCTGGCCGACCTGTCATGGAACCCCACCGACGGCGGCACCTTCGAGAAGCTCATCGCCAAGGCCACCGTCGACGCCGCCGGCAAGAACGGGCTCGATCCCGCCTTCGACAAGACCAAGGTCAAGGTGTACGGGTATCTGCCCGAGTGGGCCGACGGTTCGCAGGGCCAGAACGGCTGGGGCAACCTGGCCGCCGCCAACGGCTTCACCTACCTCGACCGGAACCCCTGGGGTACGCGGTACAAGTACGACGACCCCGCCCTGGCCGCCACCATCGACTGGTTCAAGTCGCTGATCGCCAAGGGCTACAGCCCCGCGCTCGACAAGAACTCCACTCTCAGCCGCGACACCCTGATGGGCGCGGGCAAGGGCGCCATCAGCTTCGCCGGCTCGTGGACGATCAACACCTACCTGGGCGACGACGCCAAGGCGACGTTCGCGTTCGCCCCGGTGCCGGCCGGGCCCCAGGGCCGCAAGACCGCTATCAACGGTCTGTCCGACGCGATCTGGGCCGGCACCGAGCACAAGGATCAGGCCTGGAAGTGGGTCAAGTTCCTGGGCTCGGCCGACTGCCAGAACATCGTCGGCGGCAACGGCGTCGTCTTCCCCGCCGTCAAGGGCGCGGGCGAGAAGGCCCTGGCCGCGCACAAGGCCAAGAACCGTGACGTGCAGGTGTTCGTGGACGAGGCACAGGCTCCCGGCGGCACCTTCTTCCTGCCCATCACCGAGCACGGCAACGAGGTGAGCCAGACCGTGCAGGACGCCATTCAGTCGGCGGTGCTCGGTCAGAGCGACTCCGCCACCGCCCTGAAGAAGGCCAACGACCAGGTCAACGCCCTCTTCAAATAACCGTCACCACCACTGGCGCGGCGGGCCCGTCCCGCCGCGCCCGCGCAAAGGAGAACCATGGCACTGCTCCTCGAGCTCGCCGGCCGCACCGTCGCCCTCGACCACGAGGGCCCGGGCCGTCCCGAGCTCGCCGACGGAGGCCTGATCCTGCCACCGGGCCGCGTCGCGCTGCTGCACGGCCTGGGCGACGCCCTGTTCTACCGTCACGGGCAGAACTCCTGGAGCCCGTGCGGCTGGCGCCGCCTGTCCGAGCCGCCGCTGCGCATCGCCGACCCGCGGCGACGGGTCACCGCCGACGACGACGCCTGGGACGACCCGGCCCGCCACCACTCCTCCGCGGTGGCCGCCCTCGACGCCGGCGACGGCAACGTCCTGCTGCTCGGCGCGCTCGGCCTGGGCGTGCCGCGACTGCAGGCCGACCGGGACACCCTGGCCGGCTGGTACGAGCACGGCGCGGCACCCTGGTTCCTGGCCTACGGCCCGGAGCCCGAGGTGTTCGCCGCCTACACCCGGCAGCTGGGCGAGCGGCTGGGCCGCCGCGACCGGCGCGCGGGCAACGTCTGGTGCTCCTGGTACGCGTACTACGAGACCGTCACCGAGCAGCAACTGGCCAAGGACCTCAAGGACCTGACCGGGCTGCCGTTCGACGTGGCCCAGATCGACGACGGCTGGGAGCGGGCGGTCGGCGACTGGCAGCCCAACGACAAGTTCCCGTCCGGCATGGCGGCCCTGGCCGGCCGGATCAGCGACGCCGGCCTGGTCCCCGGGCTGTGGCTGGCCCCGTTCATCGCGCTGCCCGGCTCCCGGTTCGCGCAGGAGAACCCCGGCCTGCTGCTGCGCGACACGGCGGGCGCGCCGGTGATCGCCGGCCACAACTGGGGCACCGGCTACCACGCCCTCGACCTGTCCCGCCCCGAAGCCCTCGAGCACGTCCGCGAGCTCATCCACCGGGTCGTGCACGAATGGGGTTTCCGGTATCTCAAGCTCGACTTCATCAACGCCGGCGCCGTGCCCGGGGTCCGCGCCGGTGACGCCGAGCGGGAACAGACCTACCGCGACGCCCTGACCGCCGTACGGGAGGTCGCCGGGGACGATGTCTATCTGCTCGGCAGCGGCGCCCTCCTGCTGCCCTCGCTCGGGCTGCTCGACGGTCTGCGCAGCGGCCCGGACGTCGCGCCGATGTGGCAGAACTACGCCAGCGACGACCCGTCCGACGCCATGGCCCGCAACGCCGTGGTCAACACGCTGCACCGGCTGTGGCACCAGCCGCTGGCCGAGGTGGACCCGGACGTGGTCTATTTCCGCAGCCGGCTCAACCTGCTCACCGACCAGCAGCTGGGCTGGCTGCGCGATCTCGCCGACGTCTGCGGCTTCCGCGCCGTGTCCGATCCGCCCAGCTGGCTCACCCCGGCCCAGCTCGACGACATGACCGCCTACCTCGCGGCCCGGCCCGAGATCAGCCGGCTCGACCGCTACCGGTTCACCGTCGACGGCCGGGAAGCCGACTTCACCCCGGTCGTCACCCCGGCCGCCCAGGCGTACCCGATCTCCTGACCCTTTGTAAAGCTCGAAGTATATTTGGCGCCTGGAGCACCTGTCCGGGTGCCTGGCGTAGCCAACCGGGAAGGAAACCTTGACCGAGGCGACCACGACCGGCGCGGACCTGCCCCGCCTGCGCGAGCTCAACTCGCTGAGCATCGTGCGGGCCCTGCGCGACCACCCGCCGTCCACCGTCACCGAGCTGTCCCGCCGTACGGGTCTGTCCCGGCCCGCCGTCGACGTGATCGCGCAGGGGCTGGTCACCGACGGCTGGGCCAGCGTCATCGAGCCGGGCGCCAGCAGCTCCGTCGGACGCCCGGCCCGCCGCTACCGGTTCCGGGCCGGGGCCGGGCACGTGCTCGGCGTCGACGTCGGCGTGCACAAGATACTGGCGCTGCTGGCCGACCTGGACGGCACCATCGTGCGCAGCGTGCGCCACGCCGTCGACGCCCAGGCCGGGCCGGCCGAGCGGCTGGCCGAGCTCGACGCGGTCGTCACCGACTGCCTGGCTCAGGCCGGCAAGACGCCCACCGACATCTGGGCCGTCACCGTCGCGGTCACCGGCGCCGTCGACTCCACCGGGCGCACCAGCTTCTTCACTCCCCTGCCGGGCTGGCAGAGCGTCGACCTCACCACGCACCTGGCCGGCCGGTTCGCGTGCCCGATCGTCATCGAGAACGACTGCAAGCTGGCCGCCCTGGGCGAGCAGTGGCAGGGCGCCGCCACCGACGCCGACGACATCGTCTATCTGCTGGCCGGCCTGCGCACCGGCGCCGGGCTGATCATCGACGGGGTGCTGCGCCGGGGCTTCGGCGGGGCAGCCGGCGAGATCGGCGCCCTGAAGAACGTGCGCTGGCTCAACGCCCCCGAGCACCTGCAGAACTGCCCCGGCGTGCCGGACTCCGTCGGGCCCGACGACGCGGCGGCCTGGGTGTTCAACGCCGCCCGCGACGGGCACAAGGCCGCCCGTACGGCCGTCAACCGCTACGTCAAGGACCTGGCGATCGGCGCCGCCGCGCTCGTGCTGACGCTCGACCCGCAGGTCGTCGTCTTCGGCGGCGGCTTCTCCCGCTCGGCCGACCTGGTGCTGGAGCCGTTGCGCCGCGAACTGGAACGGCTGTGCCTGCGCATGCCGGAGGTGCGCGCCTCGACGCTGGGGGCGGACTCGGTCGCGCTCGGCGCGCTCAAACTGTCGCTCAACGAGGTCGACCAGCGCCTGTTCGGCGGTGGGCTCTCGGCACCGGTCGCACCCCGCCGCTGACCCGTCGCCGACATGCGGCCTGACGCCCCGTCCGAAGGAACGTCAGGCCGTTTCTCACCCGTCAGCGGCCGCGACGCTCGGCACCGTCGGCGCCTTCGAGGTCGATCTCCTCCTTGCGCACCTCACCGCTGACGGTCTGCTGGTCGCGGACGGTCTGCTTGTCGAGCCGCACCCGCTCGACCGGCACGGTCTCGGTCTCCACCACGGGCCGCTCGGCGTGCAGCGTGACCTCGTGCTCCTCCTCGGAGATGCGGGGACCGTCGGTCGCCCGGCCGACGTTGGCGTCGGTGATCGGCTCCCGGGTCAGGGTCGCCTCCTCGTGGGCGACAGGCACATCGACCTGCTGCTGTTCGGTGACGACGTACTTGCGCAGCCGAGCCTTGCCGGCCTGCTCCGTACGGGTGCCGGCGACCAGGCGTTCCTCGGAGCGGGTCATCGCGTCGTCGGTGTCCGGGCCGGACGTGTCGCCCCGGTCGTCCGACTCGTCACGGCGCTGGTCGCGGCCGGTGACCCCGTGGCCCGCGGTGGACACCCCGTAGTAGTGGTACAGCTCCTCCTCCTGGGCCGGGCTCAGGTCGCCGTCCACGTCGATCCGTGGGGCGTCCTTCACCTGCTCCTTGTCGTAGCGCACCTCGATGCGGTCACCGCTGACGGACGCGCCCTCCAGCGGCACGAAGGACTCCTTGAGGCCGAACAGGCCCGTCTTGACCGACACCCACTCCGGGTTGCCGCTCTCGGTGTCGAGATACACCTGTCCGGCGGATCCGATCTTCTCGCCGCCGGTGGAGTAGACGTCGGAGCCGTGAATACGCTGAATGTCGTCTCGCGTGATCATAATTTCCTTCCGTGGGGGTGGCCCCGTTTCAACCGGCGCCGAAGGGTTGATCGAAATGGACAGTGAAGACGCTCGGGAATGGATCGTGGACGCATTCCGCCGAATGGCCGGATCGCCGCCGCTACTGGCCACAGCGGGCAACGAGAACTGTTCCCGCTGGCCTCAGCGATGCCCGGCCGCCGGTGGTTGAAACAGCGGATCACCCGGTCCGGTTGACCCTCGGGGGCCAAACATTCGCCACCCGGATCAGTCGTTTGCCGCCCCGGCCCGGGGGCATTCGCCGGTTACGCGACTGACCAGAGTCGATTTCCGACGGAGCCGGAGTTTCTGATGAGCACCTCCTTTGACCGAGAGCACCCCAAGGCCCCGGGCGCCTCCGCCGCAGGCACCCCGGCTCCGGTTCAGCGCAGCGGCGCCACCGTCGCCGCGAACGACCGGCGCGAGGTCGTGGCCCGCGAGAAGGACCGATACGGCGGCTTCAAGTGGGGTTCGGCGTTCTTCGGCTGGCTGACCGCCACCGGCACCGCCGTCATTCTCACCGCCCTGCTCGTGGCGGCCGGCGCCACAGTGGGCATCGCCACCGGCGCCGACGCCGGCGACGCGCGGACCATCGGGCTTGCCGGCGGTCTCACGCTGCTGGCGGTGATCCTCGTCGCCTACTTCTGCGGCGGGTACGTCGCCGGGCGCATGGCCCGGTTCAGCGGCGTCAAGCAGGGCATCGCCGTGTGGATCTGGGCCGTCGTCATCGCCGTGGCCGTGGCCGTCGCCGGCGCCGCGCTCGGCGACAAGTACGACGTGCTCGATCGGGTGGGCGGCTTCCCCCGCCTGCCGATCGGCGGCGACGACGTCACGACCGGCAGCATCGTCGCCGGTGTGATCGCCCTGGTCGCCGCCCTGGCCGGAGCCGTGGCCGGTGGGCTCGCCGGCATGCGCTACCACCGCCGGGTCGACGCGGCCGGGCTCGGACGCTGACCGCCACCGCACCGAGGAGAACCCGATGATCGACCGCGAGTCCGTGCGCGACGTGTACGGCACCGACGTCTACAGCACCGACGGCGACAAGATCGGCTCGGCCGGCCAGGTGTATCTCGACAACGGCACCGGCGACCCGGCCTGGGTGGCCGTCCGCACCGGACTGTTCGGCCGGAAGGAGTCCTTCGTCCCTGTCCGCGACGCCACTCTCGACGGTGGCCGGCTCGACGTGCCCTTCAGCAAGGACCGGGTCCAGCACGCCCCGCGCCTCGATCACGATCGGGACCTCAGCCCGCAGGACGAGGACGACCTGTACCGCTACTACGAAGCCGGACCGGACCGTGACGGCCGCGCGGACCGTGACGAAGCCGCCGGAACCGGCCACTCCGGCGACGCGCAGACCCGCCCGGAGAAGCAAGACGACATGCAGATCCGCTCGGAGAAGCAGGACGACGCGATGATCCGCTCGGAGGAACGGCTCGTCCCGCACACCCGCACCGAGCCTACGGGCCGGGCCCGGCTGCGCAAATACACCGTCACCGAGGAACAGCAGGTGACTGTGCCGGTCACCCGGGAGGAAGTCCGGCTGGAGCAGGAGCCCGCCCCGGACACCGCCGACGCTTCTCCCCGGCCGGTCGAGCACAACGACGACCGCGGCGACGATGACGGCCCGGCGATGACGTTGTGGGCGGAACGACCCGTCGTCACCACCGAGGCCGTGCCGGTGGAGCGGGTGCGCCTGGGCAAGCGAACCGTCACGGGGTCGGAGACCGTGACCGGCGAGGTGCGCCACGAGCAGGTCGAGCTCGAGACCGGCCCGGGCGACGAGCAGCGGTCCCGCTGATGCCGGCCACGCGAAATGCAAATCCTGCAACTCCTTGTCTTGATATCGATGGGTGCCTATCGTCCCGGAGGTAAGCGCTTTCCTGTCGTGGGGAGGGCGGCGCGGACGGACTCCCGATGATGGAAGCGAGACACGGATGAAACGATCAGTCGCCCTGCGATGGTCGGCCGGGGCCGCCACCGCGGTCACCGCCGCCGCGATCATGATGACGCTGCCGGCCGCCCAGGCCCTCGCGGCCGACAACCTGAGCCTCAACGGCGGCGCCGACGGCTCCAGCAAGGCCGGCGGCACCAGCTACGGCAACGTCAAGGACGGCAACACCGGCACGTACTGGTCGCCCGCCGGCTCGACCGGTTACGTCTCGGTCAAGTGGGGCAGCGCCACGACGGTCTCCTCGGCCGTCATCCGGCACGCCTCGGGCGCCGGCTCGATCAGCGCCTGGCGGCTGCTCAACGGCGACAGCGGGGCCGTGCTGACCAGCGGCAGCGGCAACCCGGGCACGATCACGTTCGCGTCGACGTCGCTGAAGAAGCTGACCCTCGACATCACCGGCGCGTCCGGCGCGCCCCGGATCGCCGAGTTCGAGACGTACAACGGCGGCGGCTCGACCCCGACCACGGCGCCCACGACGCCGCCCACGACCGGCGGTCCCACGACGCCGCCCCCGGCGACCAGCACGCCGACCGGTGCGTGGCCGTCCTCGGCCGGCTCGGTCAGCATCTCGGGCACGGTCAACGTCTCCGGCACCTTCGACGGCGGCATGAAGACGTACTGCTGCATCGGCGACGGCTCGCAGAGCGAGTCCCAGGACCCGATGTTCAAGATCGCCAACGGGGGCACGCTGCAGAACGTCATCCTCGGCTCCCCGGCCGGCGACGGCGTGCACTGCGAAGGCACCTGCACCATCCGCAACGTGTGGTGGAACGACATCGGTGAGGACGCCGCCACCTTCAAGGGCACCGGCGGCGGCACCAGCTACGTCATCGGCGGCGGCGCCCGCAACGGCAGCGACAAGACGTTCCAGCACAACGGCAACGGCACCGTGAGCATCTCCGGCTTCTACCTGAGCGGCTCCGGCAAGCTGTACCGCGGCTGCGGCAACTGCACGAACTCGTACACCCGCCACGTCCGCATCGACAACGTGCTGCTGAACGACATCGACATGGTCGCCGGCATCAACTCCAACTGGGGCGACACGGCCACCATCACCCGGGTCACCCTGAGCAACGCCTCGAGCGCCACCGTGTGCGGCAAGTACCAGGGCGTCGCCAAGGGCAGCGAGCCCAAGTACCTCGGGGCCGGCTGGAACGACGCCAACTGCAAGGTCAGTCAGAGCGACATCACGTACCGCTAGAGCAGTCCGGTCACGGGAGGGGCGTTGAGCGTCCCTCCCGTGACGCGTCACGGCCGCGGGTCGGCCCAGAACCTCTGCAGGACCTGGGCTGCTCGGGGCGGGTCGTCCAGCATCCAGTAGTGGGACAGGCCGTCCAGCCGCTCCACCCGGGCTCCGAAGCGACGAGCCACGTCCTCGTTCCGGGCCCAGGCGCCGGGCGGCAGGTCACCGGTCGGCACCAGCACCAGCCCGGGTGCCGCGACCGGTGCGGTGACGGCTGCGCCCCAGTCCTCGTACAGGTTAGGCCGGGCGGAACGGCACAGGGCCAGGACGGCCCGGCTCATCGCCTCGTCGTGCGCGGCGTCGATCTCCGCACCCACGTCGGCCGGCACGCCACGCGGCGCGAGCAACCGGCCGAACGTGCCGGGAACAACGACCTGCTTCTGCCACCGCGAGGCGCCGTGCCACAGATGGTCCGGGTGCCAGCCGTACGCCACGTCGGAGACCCAGCTCCGCACGGGAACCTCGGGGCAGGCCGAGACCAGACGCATGGCCAGGTGTCCGCCCCAGTCGTGGCCGACGAGGTCGACCGGTTCCGTGAACTCCCGCAGCCGGCTCGCCAGCCAGCCGGCGTACGCGTCCTTGTCCGTCATGCTCAGCGGCCACACCGAGCCGAAACCCGGCAGCCGCAGGGCGACGCTGTCCACGGGCAGGTGGCATCGGAGGCTGCGCCACACCGCCGGCGTCTCCGGGACACCGTGCACAAAAACGACAGTCATCACAATCCTCGGGTCGGCAGTCGTCGGCATGCCGAGTAGACAAGCTGTTCTCACCACACAGTCCAGCGCGCGGGATCACGTCGCCGATCGGAAGATTTTTTGCCCCTCGCGACCCATCCGCACCACCGGCCGTTCCGAATCTCTCTCGTGCGACGGGATCGGGGTGGGCGATGAACGAGCTGGTGGGCGGCCGGTACCGGCTGCTCGAGCTGATCGGCTCGGGCGGGATGGGCCGGGTCTGGCGGGCGCAGGACGAGCTCCTGCAGCGGGTGGTGGCGGTCAAGGAGATCACCGTCCCGTCCACCGCGCTGCTGGCCACGCAGACCATGCGCGAGGCGCGGGCGGCCGCCCGGCTCGACCACCCCGGCGTGATCAGCGTCTACGACGTGGTCTGGCAGCAGGACCGGTCGTGGCTGGTGATGGAGTACGTCGCGTCCCGCTCGCTGCAGGAGGTGATCAAGGACGACGGGCCGCTGTCACCGAGACAGACCGCGCGGCTCGGCCTCCGGGTGCTCTCCGCCCTGCGCAGCGCGCACGCCGCCGGGGTCCTGCACCGCGACGTCAAACCGGGCAACGTTTTGCTCGCGGCGGACGGCCGGATCGTGCTCACCGACTTCGGCCTGGCCGTCATGGGCGACCGCGAGTCGGGCGCGCCCGACCCGCTGCTGGGCTCACCTCACTACGTGGCCCCGGAGCAGCTGCGGGGCCAGGAGACGGGCACGCCGGCCGACCTGTGGTCGCTCGGCGCCACCCTGTGGACCGCGGTGGAGGGGCAGCCGCCGTTCATCCGCGACGACGTCCAGGCGGCCCTGCAGGCGCTGCTCAACGACGCCCCCGGCCCGCCCCGCCGGGCCGGGCCGCTGACCGACCTGTTGCTGGCCCTGCTGGACAAGGACCCGGACCACCGGCCGGACGCGGAGCGGACCGCGGCGTGGCTGGAAACGGTGGCCGGTGAGGCCCGCCCGGCCGGCATCGCGTTCACGCCGGTCGCCCGCGGCATCGCCACCGTCACCCCGCGGCGCCGCCGTCCGCGGGCGGCCGCGGTGGCCGGCCTGTCGCTGGCGTTGCTGGTCACCGGGGGTGGCGCCTACGCCGCCCGGTCGTCGCAGCGAGCCGAGCCACCCCGGCCCGAGGCCGTGCAGACGGCAGCCGCTGCCCCCACTCCCCGGGCCGGTGACCTGTGCGGTCTGGACGCCGACCGGCGGGTCGTCACCGCGGCGACGACCCACGTGCCGGCCGGGCTTCCGCGGGGCTGGATCTGGTCGCGCGACCCGGCCGGGTTCGCGCTCGCCGTGCCCGCCGGGTGGCAGCGTTCGACCAGCGGCAACGAGGTCTGTTTCGGCGATGCCGCGGGGCTGCGGGCCTTCAAGGTGACCCAGTCCCCCGTACGGACCCGGCAACCCCTCGCCTACTGGCAGGCCCGCGAAGCCGACGGCGGCCTGCCCGGTTACCAGCGGATCAGCATGGGCGTCCTGCTGCTCAAGCGGGGCGGGGCCGATTGGGAGTACACGTGGCAGCCCGACTCCGACACCCGGCTGCACGAACGCCGGATCCTCATCGCGACCTCGAACGACCAGTCCTACCTGCTGCGCTGGACCACCGCCGGCGCGGACTGGGCGCGGGCCCAGCCCGTACAGAAGCAGCTGGTGAATCTCTTCGCCTCGGCCCGCTGACCCCTGGAAAGGAACCCGCATGAGACTGCGCCGGACCCTGTACGCCGTGCCCGTCGTGGCCGCGCTGCTGCTGACCACCCCGACCGCTGCCCTCGCCGCGCCCGCCGCCCTCGCCGCGCCCGCCGCCCTCGCCGCGCCCGCCGCCCTCGCCGCGCCCGCCGCCCTCGCCGCGCCCGCCGCCGAGAGCGTGCACGTCAAGCTGCTCGAGCTCAACAACACCGGCGCCGCCGGCGACGCCACCCTGACCACCACGGGCCGCGGCGACCTGCGGATCAGCATCCGCTCGACCGGCCTGGTGCCGAACTCGCCGCACGCCCAGCACCTGCACGGCTCGACCAACGGCATGGACTTCCACTGCCCCGCCATGTCGGCCGACACCGACGGCAACGGCTACGTCAGCACCGAGGAGGGCATGCCGTCCTACGGCGACATCTTCGTCTCGCTGACCACCAAGGGCGACGCGTCCAAGGCGAGCGGCCTCGCGGTCGACCGGATGCCCACCGCCGACGCCCGGGGCAATCTGCAGTACGACCGGACATTCACCTCGGCCGAGCTGCCGCCGGGCACCGTCGAGCACCTCAAGGACCTGCACATCGTGCAGCACGGCGTCGACGCCAACCGCAACGGCAAGTACGACCTGGCCGGGCTCGGCGAATCCACCCTGGCCACGTCGGCCGGGCTCAGCGGCATCCCCGAGGAGGCCACCGACCCGGCCACCTGCGGCATGGTCTCCGGCGCGGCCGTGGGCTCGGTGCCGGTCGGCGGCGTGGCCACCGGCGACGGCAGCACCCGGGACCGGGCCGCGATCTGGTACGGCATTGGCGGGCTGGCCCTGCTCGCGGCCCTCGCCGTCGTCGTGGTCACCCGCCGCCGCTCGTACGTCCTGCCCCGCGCGCAGCGATGAGATGGGCCCGGGTCCTCGCCGTGGCGCTGACGATCGCCGGGACGGCCGCGATCGCCGCCGGCCGCCACGACCAGCCGGCCGCCGAACCACCACTGACATCCTCACCGGCGGCGGCGCCGTCCGCGGCCCCCGGCGCGCTCACCCGGGGCACGCTGCTGCCGACGTCGGCTCCTTCCCGCGTACAGATTCCCGCCCTCGGCGTCGACGAGGCCGTCACCGGTCTCGGGCAGAACCCGGACGGCACCATGCAGGTGCCGTCCGACGCGCACACGGTCGGCTGGTACACCAAGGCCCCCACCCCCGGCTCGCTCGGCCCCGCCGTTCTGGCCGGCCACGTCAACTATCGCGGCACCGACGGCACGTTCGCCCGGCTCTCCACGCTCAAGACCGGTGATCAGGTGAAAGTCACCCGGCAGGACGGGGTCACCGCCGTCTTCGCCGTCACCCGGGTCGACCGGTACGCCAAGAGCCGGTTCCCGGCCGACGCGGTCTACGGCGCCATCGACCATGCCGGCCTCCGCCTGATCACCTGCGGCGGCGACTTCGACCGGGGCAGCGGCCACTACATCGACAACATCGTGGTCTACGCCGAACTCCGCGGCACCGCGTAACCCGCAAGGTCGCCGCACTAGTCTACGAAGCCTCAGGCCACGACCGCGGAGGCAGCGACATGCACGATCCTTCAGGCCGCTGGCATCCGGGTGAAGAGGCGATGCACCGCCTGCTCCGGGTGCCGTACGAGGAAAATCCGACGATCCGGGGCCTGCCCATGGCGTACGCGCTCTGGATGGCGGAAACCCCGCTGCTCGCCCTCGGCACCGTCGACCGGCACGACCGGATCTGGACCACGGTGCTCGGCGGTGCGCCCGGGGTGACCAGGCCCGTCGCACCGCAGACGCTGGGTGTGCACTCCCCCGCCTTGGCCCGGCCCGGGTTCGACCCCGTGCTGGAAGCCCTGCGGACCGACGACGGGCGGCCGGAGAAACTGGTCGCGGGTCTGGCCATCGACCTGGAACAGCGGACGCGGGTGAAGATCGCCGGGCGGGTGCGGCAAAGCGCGGTCCAGGCCACGCAGATCGCGGTGACCGTCGACGAGACGCTCGGCAACTGCCCCAAATATCTCAACCGGAAAGCCGTACGGCCGCACGAAGCCTCCCCGCAGCTGGTCAGTGACGCGCTTCCGTTGCCGCCTGAGGCGGTGGACCTCATCGCCCGGGCCGACATCTTCTTCCTCTCCAGCCGCCACGGCACCGAGAGCATGGACACCAACAACCGTGGCGGCGCGCCGGGCTTCGTGCGGGTCCGCAGCAACTCGGACGACGAGGGGGTCACCCTGATCTACCCGGAGTACTCCGGGAACCGGCTCTATCAGACGCTGGGCAATCTGCGGACCGACCCGGCCGTGGGCATGACCTTCCCCGACTTCGAGACCGGCGACGTCCTGTATCTCACGGGCCGCGCGGAGGTTCTGATCGGTGCCGGCGCGGCGGCGGTGCTGCCGCACAGCAAGATCGCCGTCCGGGTCACCGTGGAGGCGGCCCGCTTCGTGACGGACGGGCTGCCGTTCCGGGGCCGCCTGCTCGATCCTTCCCCGTACAACCCGCCGGTGCGCAGACTGGCCCGGGAGTCGGCGCCCCTCGTGGCGGCGGGTGGCAAGGCCGTCGCCCGGCTGCTGCACAAGCATCCGGTCACGCCCACGATCACGCGCTACACCTTCCGGCTCAGCCCCGACCCGGCCCACCGGCTCGAGCCGTGGCGGGCCGGCCAGCACGTCACTCTGGACTTCTCCGCCCGGCTCGATCGGGGCTGGTCGCACATGCGCGATCACGATCCACGGTCGCTCAACGACGACTACGTCCGGACCTTCACCATCTCCAGCCCGCCGCCCCTCGGCCCGCACACCCTCGACGGCGTCGCCTTCGACATCACCGTACGCAGGAACGGACCGGCCACGGGCCTGCTGGCCCGGTGGACCCCACTGTCCACCCTGGACGTCACGGTCCTCGGATTCGGTGGCGGCGCCCGGTACGCCGACACGCCGGCCGGCTCCGCCATCGTCGTGGTGGCCGCCGGTGTCGGGATCACCCCCCTGATGGCGCAAGCGCCGGACCTCCTGCGATCCGGACGCGACCTGCGGCTCCTGTGGACGTTGCGCGCAGCCGACCTGCCCCTGGCGGCCGACGTCCTGGAACGGATCGACGGGCTGGCCGCGGTGACCACCCTGTTCGTCACCGGCCCGGCACCTGCCGTCCTGCCGGGAGTCGCGGCGCACACCCGCAGAATCACCAAGACCGACGTGCTGAACGCGGGCGTCCAGGGCCGGCGCCGTTTCCACGTGTGCGCCTGCCCCCAGTTGAGAGACGACGTGCTGGGATGGGTGGAAGACGAGCCCGTACGGTCGGAGAGCTTCGACTACTGAATCGCTGCGCGGCGTCTCAGGATCGGTAGCGGCCACTGAGGACGGTGAGGACGTCGGAGTAGCGGCCCTCGGCCACGGCGTTGCGCTGCCACTTCACGCGTTCGACGAGGATCTGCTCGGCCTTCGGGTCGGCCCGCAACAGGCTCATCACCTCGTCCAGGAAGTCGTCCAGCGGCATCGCCACCTCGGAGTTCTGCTGACCCATCAGCGTGGTGCGGGTGGCCGGCGGCACGAGTTCGATCACCCGGACGTTGCTGCCGGTCAGTTGGACGCGCAGGCTTTCGGTGTACGAGTGGACGGCGGCCTTGGTGGCGTTGTAGGTCGGCGTGGCGGGCAGCGGCACGTACGCCAGACCGGAACTGACCGTCATGACCGTCGCGGCCGGCTGGGTGAGCAGGCCGGGCAGGAACGCGGTGATCAGGCGGATCGGTCCGAGCAGGTTGACCTCGACCGTACGCTCGGCGACCTCCAGCGACGCCGGGTCGCGCAGATCCTCGGGCTCCATGATCCCGGCCATGGTGATCAGGGTGTCCAGGCCCGGAAAACGGGTGGCGAGGTCGTCGCGGGCCGCGGTGATCGACGCCGGGTCGGTGATGTCGATGGTGACCGTGCCGATACCGGGGTGTTCAGCGGCGATCCGCTCGAGCAGCTCCGTGCGGCGGCCGCCCACGACGACGGTTTTGCCCTCCGCGTGCAGGCGCAGGGCCAGTCCGAGGCCGATGCCGGAGGTCGCACCGGGAATGAAGACGACGTTCATGATGGCCCTTCAGGGGAGATTGCGGGTAGGGGAAAGCTTCAGGCGAACTTCTGATTGCCGAGCACGCCGAGGAAGGCGATCTGCTCGTGCGCGTCCGACCCGGGCCGGGGCCGGAAAATCACCAGCCGATGCCCGCTGGCCGGGCTGAGCACGACATCGCATTGCAGGTCGAGCACGCCCACCAGCGGATGCCGGATGAGCTTGGGTGCCGAGGTCAGCGGCGCGACCAGTTGCTGCGCCCACAGGCCGGCGAATTCGGCGCTGCGCTCGAGCAGGTCGGCCACCAGCCCGTGCGCGAACCGGTCGCCCGCCGGACGCTGAGCCACCCCGGCCCGCAAGTCGGCCGCGTAGGCCCGGCCGATCCGTTCGTGCTCGCCCGGGTCGTTGGCGTCCCGCGAAGCCGGATCGGCGAACCAGCGCCACGTCACGTTCGCCTCGAAACCGGGCAGACCGGTCCAGACCCCGAACAGGTTCTCCGCCGCCCGGTTCTGCGCGACGATCGTCAGCAGGTCATCGGTCACCTGAGCCGGCGTGGACCCGAGCGCGTCCAGCAGATACAACATGGCCGGGTCGACGTGGCCCAGCGGTGAGCGCGGCTCCGGCGGCTGCTGCCCGGCCAGGCGGAACAGGTAATCCTGTTCGTCGCCACTGAGCCGGATGGCCCGGGCCAAACCAGCCAGCGCCGCCGCGGACGGGGTGCGCACCCGGCCCTGCTCCAGCCGGGAGTAATAATCCGGCGACAGCGCGGCCAAGCCGGCCACTTCCTCCCGGCGCAGCCCCGGGGTGCGCCGCCGGCCACCCGCGGGGAGCCCCACGTCCTCCGGCCGCAACCGTTCCCGCCGGTGCCGCAGGAACTCGCCGAGCGCCTTGTCGTCCACGTCCACCTCCCCTCTCTCCGGCGTGAAACCAGCATCGCCGGAGAGAACCGGGATATGAAGGCCGCGTTCAGCCTAGGTAACGCAGACCCTGGCTACCGCCCGTTCCAGCGGCGCGGGGTCGACCAGGACCGCAGCGCCAGGGTGTCCTGCAACTCGTCGAGACCGACGGTGCCGGTGTGCCGGGGCGCCGGCCCCGACGCGGCTCGGGGTCCGGACGAAGGCAAACGCCGGCGTGGGGAGACTTCCGAAGCGGGGTCGGACCCGCCCCTGAGCGTCGCCCGGGTGCGCCCTGAGTGAGCAGGGAGCCGGCGCCTCTCGCCCGCCTGCCGCACGCCGTCTACCGCCCGCTGCCACCTCGCGCCGCCCGCCGCCTGCCGAGCGCCGTTACCTCGTGCCGCCCGCCGCCTACCTCTCGCCGCCTGCCATCCACCTCTCGCCACCGGCCACCCACTGCTGCTTCCCGCTGCCCGCGTCGCGCTGCTTGCTTCTCGCCGCCCACCCCTCGCCCCTCGCTTTACGGCGCCCGCACTGATGCCTTTTCGTCGCTGGCCTTCGATGCTGGTTTCGCAAAGCAGATCTACTCGGCTCGTCCTAATTTGTTCCGCCCCGGACTTTGACTCGTACCCAAATCGATCCCGCGGAGCGGCCCTCTATTGCCACGATTTAAGCTCGACCACAGAGTGATGAGTTGCAGCTAGCCGCAGGCTAAGAACGGCCGCGAATGGTCACCGCAACCAAAGTAATCAATGAAACCACCAAGCGGATGTGAGCCGCTGAAGCCTCACCCAGGAAACCCACTGGGCGCCCGAGAGTCACCACGAGGATCTAAATTTGGTCACCCGTGGCGACTTTCATGCGCCCACGGGTTGTCCATGGTCACCCGAGGTGGCCTCCTTCCTCTGGGCGAGTCATCGAAGTTACTTTGGTTACGCCAAGACGCTGGTAACGGTGACCACTCACGGCCGCATGATGACTTGCGCCAGCGGCAACTCATCATGCGGTGGTCAAGCTTGAACCGTGGCGATAAAGGCCGCTCCGCGGTTTCCGGTTTGCTCACGGTCAACGCCGCTGGGGCTGATCAGCCGAACTGATGGGTTCGCTTTTCCGTTTGTCAAAAGCGGGCATCGAAGGCCGAGCACCGCGAGTCCGGGGGCCGGTCGGGGCCGCGGGCCGAGGGCGAGAGCCGAGGCGCGGGCCGGGAGGCAGGCCAGGTGCCGGGGAGGGGATGCAGGCCGCGCGCGAGAGCCGGAGCACAGGCCGGGAGGCAGGCCAGGTGCCGGGGAGCGGATGCAGGCCGCGGGCGGTCGGCGGCCGTTGGCCGGCGCGGGAGGTGCTCAAGCCGACCAGAACGGCCGCGCCCGGTGAGCCCGGCCCCGCGAGCCCCCAGCGCGAGAACCGAACCCGGTGCCGGAACCCCGGACGGCACGACGGCTCGTGCGGGAATCACCGCCGCAAGGCGCCGGTCAGCCTGCCGCTCGGCACGGCAGCGGCCGCGCAGGCGGGCGGTGTCCTCGGCGGCGAGAAGCAGCGCGGCCGGCAGGGGGCGTTCCGGCGGCATCAAAGTCAGGTCAGGGCGACATCGTCGAACCAGACGGTTCCCGTGTTGTCGCCGGACTTCAGGTGCAGTTGGACGCCGGCGGCCCCGGCTGGGGCGACCGCGTCCACGGTGAGCAGGGTCCAGGTGGTGGTGCCGGTGGGCAGGCGGTTGGAGGTGTGCTGACTGATCCACGCGCCGTTGATGTCGAACCAGCTCAGCGCCAGCTCGGTGATGCCGGTGGCGGCGGCGCCGCGGGCGAAGGCTTCGGCGTGCCATGACTGTCCGGCTTGGACCGGCGTGATGGGTGAGGTGAGCAGGGAGGGCAGCCCGCTGCCGGTGCGGGTGGTGCCGGTGAACCGGGCCGATTGGAGGCCGGTGCGTGGCAGGTCGGTGGTGATCGCGGCGGCGCCGGCCTGGGGCAGGTATTGCCGCCACGGGGAGTTGGCCGTGGGGGCCTCGAAGCCCAGGTTGAGGATGCTGTTGGGTGTGGTCGCGCTGGTCCAGGCGCCGTTGACCACGGTGGCGGCGAACTTCGCGGTGCCGTCGGTGCGGTGCAGGCCGTACTTGTATTGCGCGGGTTGGGTGGAGACTGACGAGTTGGCGGGGATGGCGCCGGCGGCGAAGTCGTTGAAGGTCCACGGGGCCACCGAGCCGATGCCCGCGACCTGGGCCGCCCGGTAGACGCGGGCCAGGTAGGCGCCCTGTTCGCCTTCGCTGGTGGACACGGTGCTGAGGCCGGTCTCGCCGATCACCAGCGGGGCCGGCGCGACGGCGGCCTGGGCGCGGCGGATCTCGGCCAGGGACCGTTCGGACGGCCCGTAGAAGTGGAAGTCGTAGTAGTCCGGCGGGGTGGTGGCGAGCTGCGACTTCAGACTGGTCAGGCCGGGGGCGCCGCTGGTTCCGTCGACGGTCAGGGTGAGCGGCATGGCCGGCAGGGTGGCCCGGATCGCCGGGATCAGCTGACGGGCCCAGGCCATCGCGGTGGCGTCGCCGGGCGAGATCTCGTTCTTCAGCTCGACGGTGATCACCCGGGGGTCGTCCACGTACGGGTGGAGAACGCTCAGCGCCCAGATGACGCTGTTGTCGATGTCGGTGTAGTTGGACCACCAGTCGAACAGGGTCAGCTTGACGTCCAGCCCGTTGGTGTCGGCCAGGCCGATGAACTGGGCCAGCCGCGCGGTGTAGGTCGCCGACGGTGTCGGGTAGCCGAACGTCTGCGGGAAGACGATGACCCGTACGGTGTCGGCGCCGAGCGCGGCCGCCTTGGCCAGGTCGGTGTTGATCCGTACGGGGTCGAAGGCGGTCCACATGTTCGTCCAGCCCGCGTTGGCCGGGTAGTAGTTCACCGTTTTCGCGTTCAGGACGGCGGTCATCCGGCTGGCGAGCGTGGGCGCGTCGGCGCGCGCGGGGGCGGCCGGAAGCACCGTACAGAGAAGGAAAACCGCCAGGACGAGGGCACGAGCACGACATTCGCGCATACGGACCAGGCCTTCGCATCATCGAGTGTGCGTCTATCGATGACGGTAAGTTCCGCCGGCGGCGTGCAGCAACGACGGGCGTGTGCCAACTACGTCAGTCGGCGACGACCAGGGCCTGCGGGGCGGCCTGTTTCATCCGGGTGCGCTCCCTCCCGTGCCGTCCCGGCCGACCGATCCGACTACCCCGGGCCGGCGGTGATTAACGCAGGCCGGGGCGGGTAGCGCGGCAGGGAGGCAACCGAAGGAGACGATGATGGCGATCGCGACGACCAACCCGGTCACCGGCGAGGTGCTCAAGACGTTCGAGGCGCTGACCGAGCAGCAGATCGACGAGGCGATCGGCCGGTCCGAAGCCGGCTTCCGGGCGCTCCGCAAGACCTCGTACGCGCAGCGCGCGGCGTGGATGCGGGCGGCCGCCGACCTGCTCGAGGCGGAGCAGGACGACGTGGGCGCGCTGATGACCCAGGAGATGGGCAAGACGTTCGCGGCGGCCAAGGCCGAAGTGGTCAAATGCGCCAACGCCTGCCGGTTCTACGCCGACAACGCCGAGCGCTTCCTGGCCGACGAGCCGGTCGAGGCGTCCGAGGTGGGCGCGGCCCGGGCGTACGCACGTTTCCAGCCGCTGGGGCCGGTGCTGGCGGTGATGCCGTGGAACTTTCCGCTGTGGCAGGCCATGCGGTTCGCCGCGCCGGCGCTGATGGCGGGCAACACCGGCCTGCTCAAGCACGCCTCCAACGTCCCGCAGACCGCGCTCTACCTGGGCGAACTGTTCGGCCGGGCGGGTTTTCCGGCCGGGGCGTTCCAGACGCTGCTGGTCGGCTCGGACGCCGTCGAGAAGATCCTTTCCGATTCCCGCGTACGGGCGGCGACGCTCACCGGCAGCGAAGGCGCGGGCCGGTCGATCGCCGCGATCGCCGGCCGGGAACTGAAGAAGACCGTGCTCGAGCTGGGCGGCAGTGACCCGTACGTGGTGCTGCCGACGGCCGACCTGGACCGGGCTGCGCAGGTCGCGACCACCTCACGCTGCCAGAACAACGGCCAGTCGTGCATCGCGGCCAAGCGGTTCATCGTGCACACCGACGTCTACGACCAGTTCGTCGACACCTTCGTGGCGCACATGTCGGCGCTGACCGTGGGCGACCCGATGGCCGACGGCACCGACGTGGGGCCGCTGGCCACCGAGCAGGGGCGCGAGGACGTCGAGGCCCAGGTGGCCGACGCCGTGGCCAAGGGCGCCACCGTACGCTGCGGCGGCACGGCACCCGAGGGCGACGGCTGGTGGTACCCGCCGACCGTGGTCACCGACCTCACCCCCGACATGCGCATGTACGCCGAGGAGGTCTTCGGCCCGGTCGCCGGCGTCTACCGGGCGGCGTCGATCGACGAGGCGATCGAACTGGCCAACGCGACCTCGTACGGGCTGGGCGCCAACGCCTGGACCGACGACCCCGACGAGCAGCAGCGCCTGGTCACCGAGCTCGACGCGGGCGCGGTGTTCATCAACGGGATGGTCACCTCGTACCCGCAGCTGCCGTTCGGCGGCGTGAAGAACTCGGGCTACGGGCGGGAACTGTCCGCCGCGGGGATCAGGGAGTTCTGCAACCAGAAAACCGTCTGGATCGGCGACAGCGGCGGCGCCGACATCGACTCGGCCACCGAGTAGAAGAGCCGTTTCCACGTACGGGCCCGATCACGGACGCGGGCGGCACGACCGTTCCGGTGCCGCCCGTCATCGCGTCGAGCTGCTGGGGACCTCGGTCTCCGGCGGTCCGCCGCCCTGCCCCGTGCGCTCATTGGCTCGGTCCAGCAGTTGCATGACGGGAGTGACCGCGATGCCGTGAATCACCACCGAGACCACGACCACGAAACCGATCGTGGCCCAGATCAGGTCGGCCCCCGGGAAGGCGGCATGGGTGAGGGCATAGGACAGGTAGTAGAAGGATCCGATGCCGCGGATGCCGAACGAGGCGATGACCCAGTGCTCCGCCGTGTGCCCGGGCGCGCCGCGCAAGGACAGGAAGCCGGACAACGGCCGGATCACGAAGATGAGGCACAGCCCGGCCAGCGCGGCCGGCCAGGTGAGCGGGCCGAGCAGGCCGCCGACGAGAGCGCCCCCGAACAGCAGGAGCAACAGGACGGTCAGCAGTCGTTCGGTCTGCTCGGCGAAATCGTGCAGCACCTGGTGGTAGTCGTGGGACCGTTCGGCCGCGCGGATGGCGCGGGCGGCGACGAAGACGGCCAGGAACCCGTACCCGCCGGCCACCTCGACCACCCCGTAGGCCAGGAAAGTGGCGGCCAGGGCCAGGAAACCCTCGGAGTGCCGGGCCAGGCGCAGAGCCTCGGCCTGAGGCCGGAAGAACAGCCAGCCCAGGACCTTACCGACGAGGATGCCGCCGACGACACCAGCCGCAATCTTGTAGATCAGGTCCTGCCAGGCCCACTCCCCCACCCAGCCCAGGCCGGTGGTTCCGGCCATGGCGATGGCGGCGTACACGAACGGGAACGCCAGTCCGTCGTTGAGCCCGGCCTCCGAGGTCAGCGCGAACCGGACCTCGTCCTCGGAGTCCTCCCTTTCGGTCGGCTCACCGACCTGCACGTCCGCCGCCAGCACCGGGTCGGTCGGGGCCAGCGCGGCGCCCAGCAGCAGCGCCGCCGCCGGGACCAGCCCGGCCCACCACCAGCCCAGCAGGGCGACCCCGGCGATCGTCACCGGCATGGCCACCGCCAGCAGCCGCCAGGTGGACGACCAGCCCCGCAGGCTGAGCGGGCGGTCGATCTTCAGACCGGCCCCCATCAGAGCAACGATCACGCCGAGTTCCGTCAGGTGCTCGGTCACCTTGGGGTGCGCCAGCGGGTCGGCCTCGGGCAGGCCGATCGGCAGGCCGAAGACCAGCATGCCCAGCCCGAGGAAAGCGATGGGCATGGACAGCGGCCGGCGTTCCAGCAGGCGCGGCAGGATGCCCGCGAGCAGCGCGCCGAACCCGATGACCGCGAAAACCACATCACCTGTCTGCACGGTCAGGCCTCCGCACGAGCCGGGGGACGGGCTGAAGCGGAACGAGAGGGGGGCACGGCAGCTCCGGGTCGCAGGCAGGGGGTGAAGCGCCGACCAGATTCCCCGGCACATCTGGCGTGACGTTTACCGCCGCACTCACCCGGCTAAACCACGGCGAGCTCATTCTCGGACCGGCCCGAGGTCGGGACCACAGCGAAACTCCGGTCCGGCCGGTAAGGTGGGACGTGGTGCGCCGGGAAGTCTGGTCGGCAGATGCTGACCCGACCCCGGAACCGGAGCCGTCCCGTGACTCAAGCACCTCGTCTGTTCAGCCGTGGATCGTGGGCCGAGGCCCGCCGCGTCGCTGACGTCTTGCGCAAGGAGACCATCGGCGGCGCCCTGTTGCTGCTGGGCACGGTGATCGCCCTGGTCTGGGCCAACTCGCCGTGGTCCGGCCGCTACGACGCCCTGGTGGCGTACGAGGTCGGCCCGGCCGCGCTGCACCTCGACCTGTCCCTGGGCACGTGGGCCGCTGACGGCCTGCTGGCCATCTTCTTCTTCGTCGCCGGGCTGGAACTCAAACGTGAGTTCGTCGCGGGTGACCTGCGGGACCCGCGGCGGGCGGCCGTCCCGGTCGCCGCGGCTGTCGGCGGCGTCGTCGTGCCGGCCCTCTGCTACGTCGTGCTTAACCTCGGCGGCGCGCTGAAGGGCTGGGCGATCCCCACCGCCACCGATATCGCCTTCGCCCTGGCCGTGCTGGCCGTCGTCGGCCGGTTCCTGCCCTCGGCGCTGCGGACCTTCCTGCTGACCCTGGCCGTGGTCGACGACCTGCTGGCCATTCTGATCATCGCGGTTTTCTACACCGCGCAGCTGTCGATCATTCCGCTGCTGGCCGCGCTCGCGCCCCTGGGCCTGTTCACCGTGCTGGTGCAGCGACGCGTGCGGTCGTGGTGGCTGCTGCTGCCCCTGGCCTTCACGGCCTGGGCTCTGGTGCACGCTTCCGGGGTGCACGCCACCGTCGCCGGGGTGCTGCTCGGCTTCGCCGTGCCCGTCCTGCGCCGCGACGGCGCCGAAGGCCACGGCCTGGCCGAGCACTTCGAGCACCGCTTCCGCCCGCTGTCCGCGGGGATCGCCGTCCCGATCTTCGCTTTCTTCGCGGCCGGAGTGACGGTCGGCGGGCTCGACGGGCTGCGTTCGGCGCTCACCGACCCGATCGCGCTGGGCATCATGGCCGGCCTGATCGTCGGCAAGCCCATCGGCATCGTGCTGGCCACCTGGCTGACGGCCCGCTTCACCCGCGCCCGGATCGACACCGGCCTGACCTGGGTCGACGTCACCGGTCTGGCCATGCTCGGCGGTATCGGATTCACCGTCTCGCTGCTCATCGGTGAACTCGCCTTCGGCACCGGCAGCGAGAGCGACGACCACGTCAAGGTCGCCGTGCTCCTCGGCTCGCTGGCCGCCGCCCTGCTGGCCACGGTCGTCCTGCGCATGCGCAACCGCACCTACCGGCAGCTGCATGCGGCCGAGCAAGTCGACCGCGACAACGACAACATTCCCGACGTCTACCAGCACTGATTCCGCTCACCCGACTTCGCTTCTCGTGCGCCCAGACGTGCGCGGGAACGGCGAAGTGGGGCATCTTGCGGCGGGATCGGGCTCTAGAGTGCCGTCATGGCAGAGGCAGGAGCGGACTGGCGAATAGTCGACGGCGTCATGACGGCCTGGTTCGACGCCCCGTCGCTGACTGCGGCGGCCGGGCTGGCCGGGCGAGTTGTGGAGCTGCCGGCCGAGATCGCGGTTGATCTGCGCTCGACGGGCGTACGGGTGCGCCTCGCATCGGATCAGCACGCCGGTGCGGTGTCGGCGGCCGCGCGCGACCTCGGGTTCCGCGCCGATCCGGCCGCGCTGCAGCAGGTGAGCGTCGTGGTCGAGGCCGCGGATGCGCCGGTCGTGCGACGGTTCTGGCAGGGCGTGCTCGGCTACGTGCCCGGTCCGGACGGTGGTCTGGTGGACCCGTTGCGGCGAGACCCCGCCGTACGGGTGAGGACGTTGCCCGAGCCGCGCCCGTTGCGCAATCGCATCCACCTCGACGTGGTGCGCCCGGCGGCAGTGGTCGAGCGGGTGGGCCTGGGCCCGGGATCAGGACCGTACGGGGTCTGTCAGCCCGACCCGGAAGGCAACGAGGTCGACCTGGTGCCGGGCGCGGCGCTCGACACGGCCGACTGGCAGGCGGTGTTCAGCACCATCGCGTGTTATCGCACCACCTCGCCGGCGCAGCAGCGGGAACTGGCCACCACCGCGGCGGCGCTGGCCGGCGACGCGGGCTTCCCGCTGCTGATCGACCTGCGGCCCGGGCTCGTGATCCTCGACAGCGGCAAGGATCAGTGGGAGGACGGCGCCTACCTCGACCTCGCGGGCCGCCTGCAGACGGCCGCACGCGAACTGGGGGCCACCGCGGATCCGGGGCTGCCGCACTTCGCCCAGCTCTTCCTGGACGCCGCCGACGTCGAGGCGGTTCGCGCGTTCTGGCTGACCGCGCTCGGCTACACCGGCGACCGGCGGGCCGGGGTGAGCGACATCCACGACCCGCGGCGGCTGAACCCGGTGCTGGTGTTCCAGCAGCTCGACACTGCGGACACGGCACGGCGGCGGCAGCGCAACCGCATCCACGTCGAGCTTGCTGTGCCGGCGGACCTCGTACGGGCACGCCTCGGCACGATGCTCGCGGCCGGGGGCCGGCTGCTCGAGGAATCGCCGGATCGCCTGCTGATAGCCGACCCCGAAGGCAACGAAGTGGTGATCGGTCGATGAGTGAGAGGTCCACGCGGCGCACCCGGCCACCGCACACCGTGATGGCGGCGTGTGTTCTCATCGGCATCGCCTGTGTGCTGTTCTTCGTGACGCTGGTCCGCGACGACGATCTCCAGGGGGCCGGCTATGTCATCGGATCGCTGCTGATCTGCTCCGCGGTCGGCTACTCGTTCGTCGTCAAGCTCCTGCAGCGGTCCCGGGGCATCGCGTGGCTCGTCATGGCGGTCGCCGCGGTGCAGGTGCTCGCCGCGCCGGCTGAATGGCAGTACCAGCACACGATTTCGGCCGACGGCGTGCTCCGGGCCCTGGTCGGTGGCACCATCGCCGTCCTGCTGGCCCTGCCGCCCTCCCGGGCCTGGTTCCGGCCGCGAACCACGGCCTCCTAACCCGTACGGGCGACGAGCGCGGTGAGCAGCGCGGCCGGGGTGCGGGGGTCGTCCAAGGTGACGGCGAAGGGGCGGCCGTCGGTCTGATGAACGACCAGGCCGGGGCCGCGGCGCAGCACCAGAGCGGCCCGCGCCGGGGTGACGCGGTAACCCCAGCCGCCCCACTCCAGCGGCTCGATCTCGGCCTCCTCGACCCCGGTGATCTCGGCCAGCCCGATGGTCTTGAGCGGCAGATTGAGCAGGCCGGCCGTCACGCGCAGGCCGCGCCGGTCGGCGGTGACCCGGATGCGGCCGAAGACGAGCACGCCCACCACCGGCACGGCGAGCACGGGCCAGATCGGGGCCTGCCCGACGGCCGCCACGACGGCGACCAGCAGCGCGGCCGCCGCCAACGAGGCCAGCAGCACCGGGGCCCGCAGGGTGACGCTGTACGCGGCACGCTCCGTGGGCGCCAGGTCGAGCGGGGCGACGGACGCGGGTGGCGGCTGCACCCCAGCCGGTGCGGGCCCCACCACCAGCGCAACGACGGCACCCCAGGCCAGTCCGGCCACGAAATACAGCAGGCGCCAGCCCAGCCGCGGATCGGCCGGGCTGTCCAGGGTGGCGGTGGCCGTGGCGACCCAGACGCCCGCGGCACCGCCGGCCAGCGCCCCGGCCGCGCCCAGCAGGTAGCGCAGACCAGCCGCGCCGCCCCCGGAGCGCAGGGCGGCCACGACGCCGGCCAGGCCGGCCACCACGCCGGTGACCAGCATCGCCGTCCAGAAGACGCCCGTCGAGCTGAATCCGTCGGCCGGGCCGGTGCCGCTCCAATGCGTGGCCATCCGGTCGGGCAGCCGGTCGGACCAGGCCGCCCAGGTGACCGCGGTGACCGCGGCCGGAAGCCACATTCCGATGATCGCGGCCATTGTCCTCGGTCGATTCATGGCTGTGCCTCCTTCACTATCGCGAGCATTTCCGCGTCGGCCAGGCCCTGCCGGCGGGCCTCGCCCACGAATTGGCGGGCCAGCTCGACGAGCCGCAGGCGGGCCGCGTCGGCGTCGCCGCGGATCACCGCGCCCCGGCCGCGCCGCAGCTCGATCAGGTCCTCGTCGCGCAGCTTCGCGTAGGCCCGCAGCACGGTGTGCAGGTTGACGTCGAGCACGTCGGCCAGCTCACGGGCGGCCGGCAGCCGCTCCCCCGGTGTCAGGTCGCCCCGCAGGATGCCCCCACGAACCTGCGCAGCAATCTGATCGGCCAGCGGCTCGGCCGCCGCCACGTCCACCCGGAACAACATGTTTGCATTCTACTATAACAAACACTCGCTGACCTAGTGGGTGACGTGGGCGGCCGGGCGGCACGGATTGGGCGGGTGGCGCCGTGCGGCCGTCGCGGCCTGGAGGCGCCGCGCGAGCGACGCGGGCGGAGCGAGCAGCGCGGGGCCGGCGAGCAGCGCGGGGCCGGCGAGCAGCGCGGGGCCGGCGAGCAGCGCGGGGCCGGCGAGCAGCGCGGGGCCGGCGAGCAGCGCGGGGCCGGCGAGCAGCGCGGGGCCGGCGAGCAGCGCGGGGCCGGCGAGCAGCGCGGGGCCGGTAGCGGCGGGGCGCCGGTGGCGGCGGGGCACGGACGAGTAGCGCGGCGCGAGCGACGCGGGCGAGGGAGCAGCGCGGGGCCGGCGAGCACCGCGGGGCCGGTGGCGGCGGGGCGCCGGTGGCGGCGGGGCACGGACGAGTAGCGCGGCGCGAGCGACGCGGGCGAGGGAGCAGCGCGGGGCCGGCGAGCACCGCGGGGCCGTCAGCGGCGGGGCGCCGGTGGCAGCGGGGCACGGACGAGTAGCGCGGCGCGGCTCGGGCGGGCTGGCGCCGCGCGGCCATAGCGGGCGGGAGGCGCGGCACCGACGAGGGGCACGACACCGACGAGGGGCACGGCTCGGACAAGGGGCATGGCGCGTTAGCGGGCGAGCGCGGTGGGCTAGCGGCGCGGGCGGGAGGCGCGACACGGGCAGCGCGGCGCGAAGGAACGCCGGCGGAAGGCGCGGCGGTTGAAACGGCACGAGGCCGCTATAACAACCACTCGCCGACCGGAGGGTGGTGTGGGCGGCCGGGGTGGCGCCGTGCGGCCGGCGCAAGGCGCGGGGCGGACGAGCGGCGCGATGGTGCAGCGCTGGCGAGCGACGCGATCGAGTGGCGCAGCGCGGTTGCACAGCACGGACGGTTGGCGCGGCGCGGGGCGCGTGAGCGGCGCGGGGCGCGTGAGCGGCGCGGGGCGCGTGAGCGGCGCGGGGCGGGCGGCGCGACACGGGCGGGGCGGCGCGGGCTCAATCAGGGCGGGGCGCGGCCCGACACGGGCGCGGCCCGACACGGGCGGGACGCGGGCGCGCGGCGCGACACGGGCGGGGCGGCGCGGGCGGCGCGGACGGGGTGGCGCGGACGGGGCGGCGCGGGCGGCGCGGCGCGGGCGGCGCGGCGCGGGCGGCGCGGCGCGGGCGGTGCGGCGGTGGAAACGGCACGACGCCGCTGTCGCCCGGCACCCACGAAGCCGGGCGGCAGCGGCACCGGCCGCCTCAGGTGCCGGCCAGCGAACCGCCGATTCCGCCGACACTGAAGTACTTGTTGAGCGTGGCGAAGACGATGACCGGGGGCAGCATCATCACGACGGCCAGCGCCATGACCGAGCCCCAGTCGGTGCCGTTCTGCTGGAAGAACGTCTGGACGCCGATCGGCAGGGTGAATCGCTCCTGGGAGCGCAGGAAGACGATGGCCACCAGGTAGTCGTTCCAGGACACCAGGAACGTGAAGATCGCGGTGGACAGCAGCCCGGGCAGCGAGTTGCGCAGCACGATCCGGGTGAAGCCGGTGAACAGGGACGCCCCGTCGATCCAGGCCGCTTCCTCGAGCGTCACCGGGATCGAGTCGATGTAGGCCGCCATCATCCAGATCGCCACCGACATCGAGGCGCCGACGTAGACGATGCCCAGCCCGACCAGGTTGTCGACCAGGCCGACCCGGGCGAACAGGATGAACAACGGGATCACGGCGGTGATCACCGGCAGCGACTGCACGATGAACAGCAGCAGCGAGTACGTGGAGACCGAGCGGCTGCGGCCGCGGGACAGGACGTACCCGGCCGGTGCGGCCACCGCGACCGAGACGGCCACCGTCGCCAGGGTGACCCCCAGGCTGTTGCCCAGCCAGGTCAGGGTCGGGATGTCGGTGAAGATGTGCGTGAAGTTGGCCAGGCCGAAGGCGGCGTCGCTGCCCGAGGCCACGCCGGGGCGCAGCGACAGGATCAGCACCGCCGCCACCGGCACGAGCACGATGCCGGTGATGAGCAGGATGGCCGCGAAACGCCACCACCGGCCACGGTCGGTCGTCATACGTGCGCCTTTCTGATCTGCCGGTACAGGGCCACCGAGACCACGACCAGGGTCGCGGTCATCAGGAAGGCGATGGCCACGCCCGGCCCGACCTGGAAGTTCTGGAACACCGTGCGGTAGGAGAGCACGACCAGCGAGGTGGTGGCGTCGACCGGTCCACCCCCGGTGAGCAGGAAGATCGTCGGGAAGTCGTTCACGCAGAAGATCGTCATGAGGATCCACGAGATGTAGGTGGATCGGCTGATCATCGGCAGTGTGATGTGGACGAACTGCTGCCGTTTGGTGGCGCCGTCGACGTCGGCCGCCTCGTACACGGTGTGGTCGACCCCGGCCAGGGCCGCGCTGATCAGCATCATCATGAACGGGACGCTGATCCACACCTTGAACACACAGACGGTGATCTTGGCCAGGGTCGGGTCGGCCAGGAACAGCGGCGTGCCCAGGCCCAGGGCCTGCGCGAGGCTCGGCAGCGGGCTCTGCGGGGTGGCGACCAGCCAGTTCCATGCCGTGGAGGACACCACGACCGGCACCACCCACGGCAGGAGCAGCAGCGTCTTGAAGACCGTACGGCCGGGGATGCGCGTGCGCAGCAGCAGGGCCAGCCCCAGGCCGCCCAGCCAGCTGCCGAACACCCCGACGACGGTGAAGATCAGCGTGAACTGCACCGAGCGCCAGAAGGCGGGGCTGGTCAGCGTGGCCCGATAGTTGTCCCAGCCCACGTAGTCGCCCGCGTTGATCAGCGAGCCGTCGCGGACCGACTGCAGCGCGGCGTAGACCAGCGGGTACGCGTTGATCAGCAGCAGGAGGACCACCGAGGGCGCCACCAGCCAGAGCAGGGTCCGCCGGGCTCGGCGCGGTTTGCCCGTACGGGCGGTCCCGACCTCGGGACGAGTGGCGGTGACTGTCACTTGACGATCGCCTCGAGCGCCTTCTGCAGCGTCTCCAGCGCCGGCTTCGGGTCCTGGCCGGCCAGCACGGTCTGCGCGAACTGGGTGATCGGCTGGCTGGAGTCCACCGCGGCCAGCCCTCCGAAGAGGGTCGGCGACTGCGCGGCGAAGGTCTTGGCGACCGGCACCCACTCCGCGATGATCTTCGCCTTCTGCTTCTGCGCCTGGAACTCGGGCAGGGCCACGATCGACTTGAGCACCGGCAGCCCGGCCACCACGTTCTGCTGCCACAGCGTCTTCATGGAGCGGATGTAGTACGACAGGAACGCCTCGGAGCCCTCCTGCGAGGGCGTGTTGGCGTACATCATGATGTTGTTCTGGAAGACCAGGCCGGCCTTGGCGCCGCCGGGACCGGCCAGCGGGCTCATCACCTGCAGGTCGCCGTCGGTCTCCCCCGTGTCGGTGTCCAGACCGGCGGTGTGCACACCCATCGCGACCTTCTTGTTCCGCCACTGCGCGATGAGGTTGTCGGTGGTGTAGCTGATCGACGCCGGGTCGACCGCCTTGACCTTGACGAGTTCCTGCACGAAACGCATCGCCTCGAGGTTGGCCTCGGTGACCACGTCGACCTTGCCGTCGGCGTCGAACAGGCCACCGCCGTTGTTCAGCATCATCAGGTGCAGGCCCTGGCTGCCCAGGTTGTTGCCGGCCCCGGCGCCGGTGCCGAAGCCGAACAGGCCCCGGCCGGCCAGCGTGCGGCAGGCGTCCAGCAGCTCGTCCCAGGTGGTCGGCACCTTGAGGCCGGCCGCGTCGAGCAGCGACTTGCGGTACCACCAGACCCGGAAGTCGAGCTGCCACGGCACCGCCGCGTACCCCTTGGCGGTCTTCATCGCGTCGAGCTGGCCGGGCAGGAAGTCGTCGAGGGTGCCGTCCTTCTGGAACTGGCTGATGACGTTGTCGGCGTACGCGATCGCGCCCTGGTCGGCGAACTGGAAAGCCTGGAAGCCGCCGCCGGTGCTGACTGCCGGCCCGGTCTTGGAGGCGATCGCCGACGAGAAGGTCTGGCTGAAGTTGGCCCACTGGATGCCCTGGTACGTCGCCTTCGGGAGGCTGCCCGCGGGCGAGTAGGACTCGGTGAGTTTCTTCGCCGCCGCCGTGTAGTTGGCCTGACCCCACGGCATGTCCCAGAACTTCAGGCTGCCGCCGTCCCCGCCGGACGCGGATCCGCCGCCGCAGGCGGACAGCAGCATTCCACCGCCGACGGCGGCGCCCAGCCCGAGAAAGCCACGGCGGGAAAGATTCGTGTTCATGTTCGCTCCTTGAGTCCACGGCGCAGGCCGAATGACCAGGACGCTAGGAGCCCGGACGTTGTTCGGGTTCGGTGCCGGGCGCTGAACAACAGACCCCGAACATCACTACTCGATTCGGATTGATCTTTGTCGCTCTTCTCGGACTGGATGGCGTCGTATATACAGCAGGAGGCGGATGACGAAATGGGGGTGTCGTGCCACGACGGGAACGACCACTGGAGTCCGAGGATTCGCCGTTGCTGCAATTCGCCGGTGACTTGCGACGGCTGCGCCGGCGGGCCGGTGAACCGACATATCGCGAACTCGGCCGCCGGACGAATTACTCGGCCGCGGCATTGTCCGAAGCCGTGTCCGGGCGGCGGCTGCCCAGCCTCGCGGTCACGGTGGCGTTCGTCCGGGCCTGCGACGGCGACGCCGACGAGTGGACGGACCGGTGGCGGCGGCTGGCCGACGCCCAGCCGGGTGCGCCGGGCGCGCCACCGTCGCCCTACGTGGGCCTGGCCGCCTACCAGGTCGAGGACGCCGACCGCTTCTTCGGACGCGAGGCCCTGATCGGCACGCTGCTGGCCCTGGTCGACGAGCGCCCGTTCGCCGGGGTCTTCGGCGCGTCCGGCGCGGGCAAGTCCTCCCTGCTGCGCGCGGGGCTGGCGGCCCGCACGCAGCGCACACCCCTGGTGGTCACGCCCGGCGCCGACCCCGTGGCCGAGCTGGCGGTGGCGGTGGCGGGCCTGGCCGACGAGCCCGCCGATCGGGTCCACGACGACCTGGCCGCCGACCCGCAGGCGTTGCGCGGCTGGCTGGCCAAGGCGTCCGGCGATCTGCTGCTGGTGGTCGACCAGTTCGAGGAGTGCTTCACGCTCTGCGACGAGCAGGCCCGGCGCTGGCTGATCCGCGCGTTGACGTCGGCCGCCGGGCCGCAGAGCCGGATCGTGGTCGGTGTCCGGGCCGACTTCTACGCTCACTGCGCGCGTCACCACGAGCTGGTGGCCGCGCTGCACCGCGCGCAGGTGCTGGTCGGGCCGATGTCGGCCGAGGAGTTCCGGTCGGCGGTGACCGAGCCGGCCACCCGGGCCGGGGCGTCCCTGGAGACGGCGCTGGTGGCCCGGCTGATCTCCGATGTGGCCGGTCAACCGGCCGCGCTGCCGCTGGTGTCGCACACGCTGGCCGAGACGTGGCAGCGCCGGCGCGGCATGGTCCTCACCCTGACCGGCTACGAGGACGTCGGCGGCATCCGGCACGCTCTGGCGCGCACCGCCGAACAGATCTTCGACGAGCTCGGCGAGGCCGACCGGACGGCGGCCCAGCGGCTGTTCCTGCGCCTGGTGGTGCCCGGTGACGGCACGCAGGACACCAAGCGCCGGGTACGACGGCCGGAGCTCGACGCGCCGGCGGCGCTGCTGGACCGGCTCGCCGCGGCCCGGCTGATCACCATCGACCGGGACAGCGTGGAACTGGCTCACGAGGCGCTGCTGCACGCCTGGCCCCGGCTGGTCGGCTGGATCGCCCGCAACCGGGACGATCTGCGCACACAGCACCGGGTCAGCGAGGCCACCGCCGTCTGGGAGGCCCACGACCGTGACCCCGACACCCTCTACCGCGGTGCCCGCCTCGATCAGGCGGTCCGCCTGCGCGAGCGGCTCAACCAGCGCGAACGCGCCTTCCTGGATGCCGGGCAGGCCGCTGAGCAGACACGGTCGGCGGTCGCGCGGAGGGCCGCGCGCCGCTTGCGCCGGCTCGTCGCCGTGCTGGCCGCCCTCACCGTCCTGCTGGCCGGCACGGCGATCGCCGCCGTCGTCGCGCAACGGTCGGCGACCCGGCAGCGTAACGAGGCGGTGGCGTTGCGCGCCGTCGACACCGCCCGCGGCCTGCTGATCTCGCGGCCTCAGGATGCGCAGGCACTGGCCCTGGCGGCGCACCGGATCGCGCCGAGCGATCAGACCCGGACCATGCTGGTGCTGGCCCACGCCGCCGCGACCGCCACCACGCTGGGCGGTGGCTTCGCCACCACGCCGGGCCGGGTCGCCATCACGTGGGAGCCGGGCGTCACCGACGGTCAGCAGCTGTGGCGCCCGGACGGCGACTCGTGGCTGCCGGCGGCCGCGCTGCCCACCGGCGACGGCTTCCTGTATCTGATGAGTGCCGACGAACGGCGGGCGGTCTACCGGAACGGACCGGTCTCCGTGCTCTGGGACCTGTCCGATCTCGATCATCCGCGCTCGGTGACCGTTCCGGCTGATCTCCCGGTCGCCGACAGCCTGGACCGCACCGGCACCCTGCTGTCCGGCGTGTCCGAGGACCACAGGGCCCAGGTGTGGCGGGCCGGGGAGCGGACCGTACGCCGGTTGCCCGCCCCTGGCGTCCAGAGCACGGCGCTGCTGCCGGACGGCTCCGGCATCCTCCTGTGCCGGCTCGTCGGCGGCGTCTACACGGTGGAGCAGTGGACGCTCGACGGCGTCCGGACCGCCACACTCCTGCGCGAGGCGTACCGGATGTATCTGTCGGCCGGGCCCGGTGGACTGATCGTGGCCACGTCCGAGACGGGTCAGGCGGTGCTGATGGACGCCCGGGACCTGCGAGAGGTGCGCACAGCGGCCCGCGTGGACGGCCTGAGACATCCCACCGTGGCGGCCTTCGACCAGGCCGGGCCGGCCGTGGCGCTGGCCGATCCGGACCGGGTGCAGCTGTGGGACGCCGGCTCGGGCACGCCGCTGTTGTCCGTCGACACCCAGGGCCTGGACCTGGGCGCCCCTCGTCCCGACGGCGGCCGCGTGGCCGTACTCGGTCCTCGGGGTGCGCTGTGGCAGCTGGACAGCGACCTGCCCCGGGTCGTTCGTGAAATCTGCTCGGCTCCGGTCACGGTGGACTGGGATCGCTTACCCGGCGCCACTCCGAAACCATTGTGCCCGGATTGACCATTGCCATTCTTCATCGACGTCGAACGATGCAAATAACCGGTTTCCGACCAACTCCCCAACCCCTGACCTGGGCTTTTGACATCAGGTCGGAATAGGCGTATGGGAGCGCTCCCGCGCGGCGCGCCGCGGCATGCCTTCTCGCCGAAGTGTTATGCGGAAGGAGTGGAAACAGTCGTCACATCGGCACACCTCCATGTCTTGAGCAAGACGGACGGGTCTGGCAACATCGGCCACATCCCCCACCACCGTCCGGAGTCCATGGCGGATGAGGTTGTTAACGATAACAACCCGCTCGTGCCCGTCATGGTCGACCCGTCCCCCAGCCCAGGAGTGTCCGACATGTCGTCTGCCCCCCTCAGCCGTCGCCGCCTGTTCCAAGCCACCGGGACCGCAGCCCTGGTCGCTGCCGCCGGCGACGCGCTCGCCGCCCGCCCGGCGGCCGCCGCGGTCGTGCCGCCGGCCCGGCCGGACACCGGCGCGGCCGCCTTCGCGTTCGATCCCGGCCAGGTGCGGCTGACCACGGGCCGGTTCCTGGACAACCAGAACAGGACCCTGAGCTATCTGCGGTTCGTCGACGTCAACCGCCTGCTCTACGTCTTCCGGGCCAACCACCGGCTGTCCACCGGCGGCGCGGCCGCCAACGGCGGATGGGACGCCCCCACCTTCCCGTTCCGCTCCCATGTGCAGGGCCACTTCCTGACCGCCTGGGCTCAGGCGTACGCCACCCTGGGCGACACGACCTGCCGCGACAAGGCCGATCTGATGGTGGCCGAACTGGCCAAGTGCCAGGCGAACAACGCCGCCGCCGGGTTCGCGACGGGATACCTCTCGGGCTTTCCGGAGTCGGACTTCACCGCGCTCGAGGCGCGCACACTGTCCAACGGCAACGTGCCGTACTACTGCATCCACAAGACACTGGCCGGGCTGCTCGACGTGTGGCGCTGGACCGGCAACACCCAGGCCCGGACCGTGCTGCTGGCGCTGGCCGGGTGGGTCGACACCCGTACGGCCCGGTTGAGCTCGAGCCAGATGCAGGCGATGCTGGGAACCGAGTTCGGTGGCATGAACGAGGTGCTCGCCGACATCTATCAGCAGACCGGCGACACCAGATGGCTCACCGTGGCCCAGCGCTTCGACCACGCCGCCGTGTTCTCCCCGCTGACGGCGGGCTCCGACCAGCTCAACGGGCTGCACGCCAACACCCAGGTACCCAAGTGGATCGGCGCGGCCCGCGAGTACAAGGCCACCGGCACCACTCGTTACCGCGACATCGCCACCAACGCGTGGGCCATCACCACCCGGGCCCACACGTACGCCATCGGCGGCAACAGCCAGGCCGAGCATTTCCGGGCCCCGAACGCCATCGCCGGCTACCTGAGCAACGACACCTGCGAGCACTGCAACACCCACAACATGCTCAAGCTCACCCGTGAACTGTGGCTGCTCGACCCGGGCAACGCCGGCTACTTCGACTTCTACGAGCGAGCCCTGCTCAACCACTTGATCGGGGCGCAGAACCCGGCCGACAGCCACGGCGGCGTCACGTACTTCACGCCGTTGCGACCCGGCGGGCGCCGGGGTGTCGGCCCGGCCTGGGGCGGCGGCACCTACTCGACCGACTACAACTCGTTCTGGTGCTGCCAGGGCACCGGCATCGAGACCAACACGAAACTGATGGACTCGATCTATTTCTACGCCGGCACGACGCTGACCGTGAACCTGTTCGTGCCCTCGACGCTGACCTGGTCGCAGCGCGGCATCACCGTGACCCAGGCCACGACCTACCCCGCGAGCGACACCACCACCCTGACGCTGTCCGGCTCCATGAGCGGTTCCTGGAGCATCCGCGTACGCATCCCCGCCTGGACCCAGAACCCGGTGATCAGCGTCAACGGTGTCGGCCAGACCGTCACCGCCACGCCGGGCAGTTACGCGACGATCACGCGGACCTGGGCCGCCGGCGACACGCTGACGGTGCGGCTGCCGATGCGGGTGATCATGCAGGCGGCCAACGACAACCCGAACCTTCAGGCGATCACGTACGGGCCGGCCGTCCTGTGCGGCAACTACGGCAACACCGCGCTGAGCGCGGCACCGGCGCTGGCCGTGTCGTCGATCAACCGCACCGGCTCGGGCGCGCTCGCCTTCACCGCGACCGCCAACGGCACCACCGTGGCCATCGGGCCGTTCCACGACGCGCACGGCTTCAATTACGCGGTCTACTGGAACACCGGTGGCGGCAGCACCGGGGCCACGGTGAAACTGGTCAACGTGGGCACCGGACTGGTCCTGGGCGTCAAGGACATGTCCACCGCCGACGGCGGCCTGGCCGTGGTCTGGGGTGACACCGGAACCGCCGACCATCAGTGGGAGCGCATCACCGACGGCACGGCCGTCCGGTTCCGCAACGTCAACAGCGGCAAAGTTCTCGGCGTGGAGAACATGTCGACGGCCGACAACGCGCGCGTCCTGCAGTGGTCGGACACCGGCACCGCCGACCACCGGTGGACGCTGGTCGACAACGGCAACGGCACGTACCGGATCCGCAACGTCAACAGCGGCAAACTGCTGGCCGTCCTCAACGGTTCCAGCACCTGGGGCACGCAGGTGGTGCAGGACGCCGACAACGGCAGCGCCGACAACAACTGGCGTCTGGTCTGAACCGCCGCGGTCCTACCCGGCCGGCCGGAGCGGGCCGGTTGTCCCGGCGCCGCAGCTCCGTGCGCAGGTATTCGCGCGCGGCGAGAAGGACGAGCCGGGTGGCCGGGCCGGGTGGCCGCCGCAAGCCGCGCTCGACGGCATCGAGGTCGGTCAGCAGACGGCGGCGGCGTTCGCCGTCGCCGTCATCCTGGCCGGTTATCAGCGCTGCCAGTGCCGGCCCGGGCCGGGGAACGGCCGGCGCCCGCCGCCACGAGCGGACGGATCGCCCACCGGTGGGGTTCCACCCACCTCGGCCGGTCCGCCCGTGACTACGCCTCCGTCTACGGCGTGTCGCCGTCGATGACAGCCCGTCTGTGCCCGTCGCCGTCCGGCGAGCCACCCGCGTGATCGCGTTCCACGTCTCGCGCCACGGCCCGCAACGTGGCCGCGAAGCCCAGCCGCCCGGCCAGCGCGAGCGCGGGACCGGCGTACCGGGTGATGCGCCGGGGCGAGACGGTCACGTCCTCGAACCAGACCACGCGGCTGCGCCCGCCCGGCAGCGGTGTCACCGCGAACCAGGCCCGGCCGTGCACGATCCGGCCCGACTTGACCACCTCGCACCGTCCCGGCGCGTCACCCGCCGGCGGTTGCCAGGCGACCACCGTCATCGGGTCGTCGAACGCCAGCGGGCCGACGCCGGTGCGGGCCACGAACCCGGCCCCGACACCCTCGGCCGGACCCGGCAGGGCCCGTACGACGGTCAGCGGCGCCCAGTCACCGTGGCGCGGCCAATCGACCAGGGCCGCCCACACGGCACCGGCGGGGGCCTCCACCTCTTGCACGACACTGAACTCAGCCATTCCCCCAACCTAAGGCCTCAGGCCAGGACCAGGCTCAGGGCGCCCACGGACTTGGCCTTCTTGGCCTCGTACATGGCCAGGTCGGCCCGGTTGATCAGGTCGTCGGTGGTGTCGGCGGCCCGCGCCCGGGTCGCGCCCACGCTGACGCCGATGCGCACCTGTTCGCCGGCCGCGGTGAAGGGCCGGGCGGTCAGGTCGGCGATGCGGGCGGCCACCACGTCGACCGCGTCGGGGCCCCGGCAGATCAGCACGAACTCGTCACCGCCGAACCGGCTCACCAGGTCGTCGCCGCGGACGCAGGTGCGCAGGCGGTCGGCCACCGCGATCAGCAGTTCGTCACCGGCGGCGTGACCCAGGCGATCGTTCACCGGTTTGAAGCCGTCGAGGTCGCAGAACAGCACCGCGAGGTCCCCCGGCCCGTCGCCGAGAGCCGCCGCGAGGTGGTCCAGGCAGGCGCCGCGGTTGGCCAGGCCGGTCAGCCCGTCCCGGGTGGCCAGCCGGTGCAGGGCCCGTTCGGCCGCGCGGCGCTGGGCCGCCAGCCGGGCCACCCGCACCATGACCAGCGGGACCAGGGCGGCCGAGGACAGGGCGATGAGGATGCCGTCGGTCGGCAGGCCCAGGACGGCGCGGCCCCCGCCGATCAGCGGGGTGAGCGCCAGCATCACCCCGAGGAAGGTCAGCCGGCCCGGGGTCAGGTCGTCGTTCGGGGCCCGGCCGGGCTGGGTCACCAGAGCCACCGACGGGTGGACCGCGGCCGCGCCCACCAGGGCGTAGGCGGCCAGGAAGACCATGTTCGTCCAGTCCGGGCGGATGCCGTCCGCGTCGACCGCCAGCGCGGCGGCCACGTTGCCGGCGAGAGTCAGCGCCACCCCGGCGGTGAAGAGCCGGATCGACGCGGTGCGCCCGGCCGGCGAGACCAGCGAGACCCGCAGCATCGCCCCGAGCGTGCCGACGATCACGATGACGCCGACGAACAGGGACAACTGCCGGCTCGCGGGGACGTCCTGCCGGGTGAGCGCGGGCAGCAGCACGGCGTCCCAGAGCACGCCGCCCAGGGCCACCGCGGTGATGATCGAGTCGAGGACGCCACCGACGTCACCCCGGCCCTGATGCCGTACGACGGCGATCGAGGCACCGAGCAGGAGCATCCCGCCCCCGGTGTAGAACAGGTCGGCTGCGGTTCCGTCACCGGTGATCCGGCCGCCCGTCGTGGCGATGACGATCCAGACGATGTTGCCGATGTTGTAGAGCGCCAACGAGGTCAGCATCAGCCACCACGGCGTACGGGCGCCTCGCGGGGCCCGCCGCAAAGCCAGCACGACAGCCGGGACGCCGCCCAGCGTCACCGCCAGGAACGGCCATTGCCGCAGGTCGTAGGGCCACACCAGGTAGGTCGCCACCAGGATCCCGGCGACCAGGGTGTAGCAACGCAGCAGCATGGGCCTCGGATCGGCCCCTTCCGGCCGTACCTGAGGACTTCGGGGAACGAGGAGGACGATCAGCCGGGCGGCCCGGGGCCACGTCCAGCACCTCCCAGATGAGCCCCTACCTCACTTCACTTCCCGCGGCCCCGCTTCGCCTTCGGCTTGTGGCCCGGCTTCGCCTTGGGCGGTGCGGGCTTCGCCTTGTGCGGGCCGGCCTTCGGCGCGGGGGCGGCGGCCGCCCGCACCGGTTTGCGGGCCGGGACGGCTTGCCGGCGTGACACGGGGACCGAGCGGATCGTCCGCTCGGCCGGAGCCGCTGTCATCGGCGCCTTCGTCCGGGTCGTCGCCTCGGCGGACGGCGCCGTGACCGCATCGGCCTGAGCGGGCCGGGCCGCGTCGCCGCCGCCCCACCAGACACCGCCCGCGGCCAGCATCCCGGCGGCCACCCCGGCCGCGACCAGCACCGACCGGCGCGGCCGACGGGTCCGGACCGGCGGCAGGGTCACGGTCGGGGCGGTCACGCTGCGCAGCAGGGCGGCCGACGGCAGGCCGGCCACCTCACCCAGCACCTCCGAGACCTCGACGGCGGTGGGCCGATCGGCCGGGCGCTTGGCCAGACAGCGCGAAACGAGCCGGGTCACCACCGACGGGAGGCCGGGGACGGACGGCAGGGGCGCCGGTTTCGCATAGACGTGCGCCTTGACCATCTCGGTCACGGTCGACGCGTCCCAGGGCATCCGCCCGGCCAGGGCGAGATACATCAGCAGACCCAGGGCGTACACGTCGGTGGCGGGCCGGACCGGTCCGCCCTTGATCCGCTCCGGCGCCAGGTAGGCCGGTGTGCCCACGACCTGGTCGTTGCCCTCGAACGCGCCGACCGCGGCAGAGATCCCGAAGTCCACCAGCTTCACGCCGGCGCTGGTCACCATGACGTTGGCCGGTTTGACGTCGCGGTGCACGATGCCGTCCGCGTGGGCCGCGGCCAGGGCCGCGGCCACCTGCGCGCCGACCAGCGTCGCGACCTTCCACGGCAGGCGGCCGCCGCTCAGCATCTGGGCCAGCGTGCGGCCGTCGGCCAGTTCCATCACCACGTACGACAACGTGCGCCCGTGATCGATGAAATCGCCGTAGTCGTAGACCGCGACGACATTGGTGTGCCGCAGCCGGGCCGCGGTGCGCGCCTCGTCGCGGATCAGGCGCCGCTGGTGCGGGTCGTCGGCCAGGACGGCCGACAGCACCTTGACCGCGACCTCGCGGCCGAGCACGTCGTCGTCGGCCCGCCAGACCACCGACATTCCCCCGCGCCCCAGCTCCTCCCGGAGCCGATACCGCCCGGCGACCAGTTCTCCTCGATCCACGGACGCATCTATCTCCCGTGGACCGTTGCCGAAACCCCGAAGCCCGGGACCCGTCTCCCGCTTCGCTCCCACGTGATCCGCGAGACGGGCCCCGGGCGGCTTTCAGGCCGGTGTGCAGGTGACCGGCGGAACGGCTCCGGCGCCGCTTCCGGAGCCGAGGAACCCGAAGGTGGCCGACGCGCCCGCGCCGAGAGCGCCGTTCCAGGTCTCGTTCAGCACTGTCTGCACGCTGCCGCTGGAGGTGTGGCGGCCGCCCCAGAGCTGGCTGACGGTCTGGCCGCCGGTGAAGGTCCAGCCGGCCCGCCATCCGGTCAGCGCCGTGGCGCCGGCCGTCACCGTGACCTCGGCCTGGAATCCGCCTTGCCACTGGCCGGTGACCCGGTAGACGGCGGTGCAGGCGCCCGGCTCGGCCGGCGGCGTGGTCGGCGGCGTGGTCGGCGGCGTGGTGGTGGGGGGCGATGTGGGGCCGCCGAGCTGGGTGAAGAATTTCCAGATCTCGCCGCCGACCCAGGTGCGGGCACCGCTGGTCGAGGTCGACCCGTCCACCGGCTCCGGAGTGTGATCGCCGTCGAAGGCCGCCCACGCCACCGGATATCCGGACCGGCAGCCCGCATAGGTGGTCACGATGTGGGTCAGGCTGCCCCGGGCCGGCTCGGGCGGGTTCTGCGCCGTGCAGCCGTTGTTGCGCACGAAGGTGTCCCGGATCGAGCGGCCGAGCGAGATGTTCAGCACGCTGTCGTGGGTGCCGTGGAGCCCGAGGTAGGCGACCGGCTGGGTGCCCGGGCTGCAGCCGCTGAGGTTGGCCCCGGAGATGACGGCGACCGCGCGGAACACCGCGGGCCGGGCGCAGGCGACGGCGTAGCTCATCGAGCCGCCGTAGCTCCAGCCGAGCGCGAACACCTGCGTGGTGTCGACGCACAGGTCGCCTTCGATCAGGTTGATCAGGTTGTCGACGAGGGTGAGGTCCCGGTTGCCGGTGTTGGCCCAGCCGTTGTCGATGCCCTGCGGTGCGACGAAGATCGCGGAATTGTTCGACAACCCCTGGAGGCCGTAGTACCCGCCGCCGGAAACATTGCCGGCGGTGCCGTTCAGCCAGTGGAAGCCGAAAATCAGTTTGTACGGCTGGTTGCGGTTGTAATTGTCCGGCACCCGCAGGATGTAGGTGCGGTTCTGGCCGCCGCTGGCGATGGTCCGGGTGCCGCTGGCCAGCGTGGGTGCCTTGCCGCACCCGGCGGTGTTCGCCGCGCCGGCCCCGGCCGCCGTCACCGTGAGCACCCCGGCGACGGCCAGCAGTAGGGCTACGGCGGCACCGGCGAGTCTTCGCAACGGCATGACGATTCCTCGATTCGGGGGACGGTACCAACGATTACCGGCACGTTACGGGAGCGCTCCCACCGATTCAAGAACGCCAATGAACACGCGGTGATTAACAGTTTTTCAGCACCCTTTTCTGGCACCATTCAGACGCCGCTGTCCGGCTGGGCCGGGCTGAGCACGGCCGGATGATCAGGCTGGGCTCGCAGGCAGTGACCACGACCTGGGCGCGGTGGCTCCGCCGGCGGCGCCGGCACGTACGTCTCGACCAGCCGCCGGTCACGCTCGCGGTGAGCAGGGTGTCGCGCTCGGCCACCGTGCCGCCGTCGCGGCCGGGGCCACGGAATCCGTTTCGGGCGGCTACAGTGCGCTTGTCCGCATCCATTGCCGCCGATGGGGGTTCCGTGACCGGCTCCGACGCCACGTCGAGGGGGATCGACACCTCGGTGCCGCATCCGGCCCGGCGTTACGACTACTGGCTCGGCGGCAAGGACAACTTCGCCGCCGACCGGGAGTCCGCCGACGCCATCGAGGCCAAGTTCCCCGGCATGCGCGCCGGGATCCGGGCCAACCGCGCCGTGCTGCGACGCATGACGACCTACCTGGCGGCCGAGGCCGGGCTGCGCCAGTTCCTCGACATCGGCACCGGCCTGCCCACCGCGGACAACACGCACGAGGTGGCCCAGCGGATCGCTCCGCACAGCCGGGTGCTCTACGTCGACAACGACCCCCTGGTCATGTCGCATGCACGGGCGTTGCTCACCAGCAGCCCGGATGGTGCCACCGACTACATCGAGGCCGATCTGCGCGATCCGCGAGCCATCCTGGAGGCGGCCCGCGAACGGCAGGCGCTCGACCTGACCGAGCCGGTGGCGCTGATGCTGATCGCCGTGCTGCATTTCGTGCGGCCCGGCACCGGCGAGGCGCAGAAGATCGTCCGCACCCTGCTCGACGCGCTGCCCTCCGGCAGCTGTCTGGCCGTCACGCATTTCACCACCGACTTCATGCCCGACGAGGAGAAGGTCCGCTACCAGGGCATGCTCGACGCGGGCATCAGCGACATCTGGCCGCGGGACCGGTCCGCGTTCACCGCCCTGTTCGACGGTTTGGAGCTGGTCGAGCCGGGTGTCGAGCTGATCAGCCGCTGGCGTCCCGAGGCGGGCGGGGACGACACCGACCCGAGCCGGATCAGCATCTACGGCGCGGTCGGCCGCAAGCCCTGAACCGGCCGGGAAAAGACGAGAATCTGTCACGTACGTTTCCGATTCCGGCCTGCGGGCATCACCGTGGCCCATGGAGTCCCTGCGGATGCTCAGCCCGGCCGAGGCGACCTCCACGCTGCTCACCTGGAACATCGAGAGCGACGGGGACCTGCGCCGGATCCGCGAGGACATCCGGCGGTTCTTCGCGGAACGGACGCCCGGGCTCGCCGACGACCGGGTCGCGCAGCACATGGGACTCGTGGCCACCGAACTCGCCGGCAACGCCTTGCGCCACGGCCTACCCCCGGCGACGGCGCGGCTGCTGAGCAGCGACGGGCACTACATCCTGGACGTCAGCGACGGCGCCGTGGGCGAAATGCCGCGACCGGACCCGGCCCCGCAGAACATTCACGCCGGCGGCCGCGGGCTGCCGATCTGCCTGGCCGTGGCCGAGCAGGTCTGCTGGTACACCACCGGGACGGCCAAGCACGTCTGGGCCTCTTTTCCCCGTTCCCGGTGACGTCAGCCGCCTTTGTCGTACCCCGATGGTAGAAACTGCGGTCGTGACAACCTCACCCTTCACGATCTCCGAGCGGGAGGCACCCACCGGTGTTCTGCGCGTAAGCCTGACCGGTGACTTCGACGTGAGCGTCGGGGACACCCTCGCCCGCGCGTTGATCGAGGCGGCCCGCCGGCCCCATATCGACGAGGTGGTCGTCGACCTCGAGCACACCCGTTTCATCGACTCGCACGCGGTGGCGGGCCTGGTGGCGGGCTACCAGACGGCTCGCCGGGCCGAGCGCGGCTTCACCGTCGTCAACGGCCGCGGCACCGTCCAGGAGGTCCTCGACATCACCGGGCTGTCCGAGGTGCTCTGCCGATAGGAGCCCCGCCGCCCCCTGTACATCCACGTGTATGGGGGCGCGCCATGACGATCGCCGCCGGGTTCGCCCTCGGCCTGCGGCTGGCCTTCGCCGGCGGCCGGCGCGGCTGGACCCGCACCGCGACGGCGGCGCTGGGCGTGGCCATCGGCGCGGCGGGGCCGCCGATGGCTGCGTCGGTGCCCGTCACGCTGGACGCCCGGCACGCGCGCACCGAGGCCCGCTCGGACCATGTGCGCGGCGAGGTGATCCCCGGCCGGCCGCACCACGATCGTCGCGGGGATGGACGCACGGTAGGGCGGCAACGCGATCCGGGGGCGGCTGATCCTGCTGCTGATGACGGCCGGCCTGCTGCTCGACGTGACCTCCCGGCTGCACGAGCGCCGTCGCGTCCTGGGCGTGCTGTCCGCGGCTGCACGGTGGTCTGGTCGGTGCTGCTGCAAGTGGCCGTGCCGGTCTGATCCTGCCGTCGCAACCGGAACCCGGATCGGGGCCCTGCTGATGTGGCTGTCCGGGCTGCCGGTCCGGTTCACGGCCCGGTCGCGGCCGGCGCCGTCCTGGTATTGGTGACCACGGTGGCGGTGCTGCTGCCCGCGCTGCGCCGCCTCACCTGCACCGAGGACCTCGCTGCGAATGATCGCCCGGCGTCATCCGGATCACATCCGCTCAGGCCGCCCGGCGAACGGCCGACGGATCGACCATGCGTGCGAGCAGGGTGGGGATGTTACTGGCGGCTGTCACCGGAGCCGTCGTGGTCAGTGTGGTGGGCTACGGGACAAAACCCGGTGATCTGCTCTACGCCTCGTTCTATCTCGCCGTCTGTTCGGTGGCGTGGTGGGCGGCGCTGCGCCTGCCGCCCGGCCCGGCCCGCCGGCCCTGGCTGCTGGTCGCGCTGGCCCAGACGTTGTGGTTCGCCGGGGACGCGACCGAACTGGTGAACTTCTACGTGTTCGCCGATGTGCCGAGCGTGGGGGTGGCCGACGCGTTCTGGTTGTCCGGTTACCCGCTGATGGCGGTGGCGCTGACCTTGATGGCGCGCCGCCGCGCCCCCGGACGGCTGCGCAGCGGGGTGCTGGACGCGCTGGCCATGACGGTCGCGGCCGCCGCGGCGGCGTGGCAGTTCCTCATCGAACCGCAGCTCGGGCAGGGCTACTCGATGGCGGAGACGGTCGTTCCCGTCCTCTACCCGATCGGCGACGTCGTGCTGCTGGCGGCGATCCTGTTCGTGGCGTTGTCGCCGGGCGCGCGCACCGCGCCGACCCGCCTGCTGCTCGGCGCGGTGCTGTTGTACCTGCTCGTCGACATCGGCTACAACGCTCTGCCGTACGTGCTGGACTACAGCGTGGTCGAGCGCATCGGGCCACTGATCCTGCTGGGCAACGCCGCGGTGGTGGCTGCTTGCCTGCATCCGGCGCGAGCCGAGCTGACGACACCGGCCGAACCCACCGCGAATCTGCACCCGGCTCGCGTGCTGTTCCTCGGCCTGGCGCTGATGACCGCACCCACGCTCACCCTGATGCACGCGGGTTTCGGCCGGGCCGAGATCGCCGCGCTGCTGGCGACCGCCCTGTGCGCCTCGTTCGTGCTGACCCGCTTCACCATCGCGGTGCGTGAGCAGGAGCGCACTCAGGCCCAGCTGGCCTATCAGGCGCAGCACGACCCGCTGACCGGGCTGGCGAACCGGGCGGTGCTGACCGGCCGCCTGGAACGACAGCTGTCGGCCCCGGACGCCTCGGTCGCGGTGCTCTATCTCGACCTGGACGGTTTCAAGCAGATCAATGACGAGCACGGGCACGAAGCCGGCGATGCGATTCTGACCGCGGTGGCCGCACGCCTGTCGAGCACGGTCCGCGAGACCGATGTCGTAGCGCGTCTGGGCGGTGACGAGTTCGTCGTCCTCTGCCCGGGACTGCCGGCCGAGGAGGCAGCTGAGCTGGCCGAGCGAGTGCTGCAGGAACTGGCCGGGCCGGTTGCCTTCCGCGGCGTGCGCCTCGCCATCGGGGCCAGTATCGGCATCGCCGCGCATCAGGGCACTCGTCCCTGCAGCACGACGGCCCTGCTCCGCGAGGCCGACACGGCCATGTATGAAGCGAAGCGCCGCGGCCGTGGCACCTGGGTCCTCGGCGGCACCGGCGCCGGCTCGACTGCTCCGCACATGGCGCGGTAACACTTTTCACGAAACGGTTTTCCGCAGCCTTCGGTTAAAACCGATCAATGCAAGTTCATTGTCCTCCTTGAATGCCTAGGCGCATTCTGGCAACGTGCTGGCAATAGCCTGTTAACGTTAACCAGCAGCTCCACACGCTGCCGGGAGGAGCATCTGTGCGCATGCGAAAAAGCCGGTTTCTGGCTGCCGCCCTCGCCCTGGGACTGTCACTGATCGGACTGGCCGCACCGACCGCCGCGGCCGCCGCGGAGTCGAACGGCGGGGTTCGGGTCATGCCGCTGGGCGACTCGATCACCGAGGGCACACAGGTTCCCGGGGGCTATCGCACCGGGCTCTGGCAGCGGTTGGCCGGCGCCGGTTACCGCGTCGACCTCGTCGGCTCCCAGTTCAACGGGCCCGCCGCCCTGGGCGACCACGACCACGAGGGCCACCCGGGCTGGCGGATCGACCAGATCGACGCCAACATCACCCGCTGGCTGCAGACCACCACCCCGCGCACCGTGCTGCTGCACATCGGGACCAACGACATCCTGCAGAACTACAACGTGTCCTCCGCACCCGGCCGGCTGTCCACGCTGATCGACCGCATCGCCGCCGCCGCGCCCGCCGCGGACGTCTTCGTGGCCACCATCATCCCGCTCGCCTCGCCCAGCCAGGAGTCGGCCGCCCGTACCTTCAACGCCGCGCTCCCGGGCATCGTGCAGGGCAAGGTGGCCGCCGGCAAACGGGTCCACCTCGTCGACATGCACGCCGCGCTGACCACCGCGGACCTCATCGACGGCATCCACCCCACCGCCGGCGGCTACGACAAGATGGCCGCGGTCTGGTACGCCGCGCTGCGCTCCGTCCCCGGCACCATCGGCGAGCCCACCGGCACACCCACCGGCGGCGCGCTGGCCGGAGCCGGCTCGGGACGGTGCCTGGACGTGCCGGGCAGCAACACCGCCAACGGCACCCAGCCGGTCATCTGGGACTGCAACGGCGCCGCCAACCAGAGATGGACCGCCTCCGGCCAGACCCTGCAAGCCCTCGGTAAGTGCCTCGACTCACCGACCGGCGCCACCGCCGGCAGCAAGGTGCAGATCTGGGACTGCTCCGGGGCGGCCAACCAGCGCTGGAACCGCAACGCGAACGGAACCATCAGCAACGTCGCGTCCGGTCTGTGCCTGGACGTCAGCGCCAACGCCACCGCCGCCGGCAGCCGGGTCCAGCTGTGGACCTGCACGGGCGCCGCCAACCAGGTCTGGACCGGTCGATAACCCATGAGACGTCTCAGGAACATGCTCGCGGCGGCGCTTCTGCTGCTGTCAGGCACCGCGTTCGTCGTCACCGCCACCCCGGCGCAAGCCCTGGACAACGGGGTGGGCCGCACGCCTCCGATGGGCTGGAACAGCTGGAACACCTTCTTCTGCAACATCAACGAGTCGCTGATCCGGGGAATGGCCGACAGCATCGTCAGCACCGGGATGCGGGACGCGGGTTATCAGTACGTGGTGGTCGACGACTGCTGGATGAACCCGAACCGCGACTCCGGCGGCAACCTGCAGGCGGACCCGGCCCGCTTCCCCAGCGGCATGAAAGCGCTCGGCGACTACATCCACAGCCGGGGCTTGAAGTTCGGCATCTATCAGGCACCGCTGGACAAGACCTGCGCGCAGTACTTCGGCAACTATCCGGGGGCGACCGGCAGTCAGGGCCACGAGACCCAGGACGCGCGGCAGTTCGCCGCGTGGGGCGTCGACTACCTCAAGTACGACTGGTGCTCCCCCAGCGGCACGATCGCCGAGCAGGTCGCCACGTTCGCCAAGATGCGCGACGCGCTGGCCGCCACCGGGCGGCCGATCCTCTACAGCATCAACCCCAACAGCATCCACGCCAAGACCGGCCCGCAGCGTGACTGGGGCGACGTGGCCAACATCTGGCGCACCACCGAGGACATCCAGCTGGTGTGGAAGACCGACCAGGTCAACGGCTACCCGATGGGTGTGCAGAACATCATCGACGTCACCGTGCCGCTGGCCGGCTACGCGAAGCCGGGCGGCTTCAACGACCCGGACATGATGGAGGTCGGCCGGGGCACGCTGACCGACACCGAGCAGCGCTCCCACTTCGCCATGTGGGCGGTCATGGCCGCCCCGCTGATCGCCGGCAACGACATCCGCTCGATGTCCGCCGCCACCCAGACGATCCTGAAGAACCCGCGGCTCATCGCCGTCAACCAGGACCCCCTGGGCCGCCAGGGCGTCCAGGTCGCGGGCGACACGAACCAGCGCGTCCTGGCCAAACGCCTGTCCAACGGCGACGTCGCGGTGGCCCTGTTCAACCAGAGCGGCTCGACCCGGACGATCGCCACCACGGCCGCGGCTATCGGCAAGTCCGGGGCGTCCTCGTACACCCTGGTCGACGCCTGGACCGGCGCCACGACCACCACCGCCGGCACGATCAGCGCCGCCGTGCCCGCGCACGGCACGGCCGTGTACCGGGTCAGCGGCGGCACCACGGGCGAGCCGAGCACACCGGCGGTCTTCAGCCTGGTCAGCTCCTCGTCGGGCCGCTGCCTGGACGTGCCGAACAGCAACACCACCAACGGCACCCAACCGGTCGTCTGGGACTGCAGCAACGCCGCCAACCAGAAGTGGACCGCCTCCGGGCAGACGCTGCAGGCCCTGGGCAAGTGCCTCGATGCACCGATCAACGGCACCGCGGGCACCAAGGTGCAGCTGTGGGACTGCAACGGCGGCAGCAACCAGCAGTGGACCCAGACCGGCGGCACGATCCGCAACAACCAGACCGGGCTCTGCCTCGACGTCAACAACAACCAAACCGCCAACGGCACGCTGACCCTGCTCTGGACCTGCACAGGCGCGGCCAACCAGCAGTGGAGCCGCCGATCCTGAGAGTCCTTCGGGCCTGGGACCAGCCGGCCGGCGACACCCCGCGCGGGGTGTGGCCGGCCGGTCCAAGGTCTGGTTCCGTCTGCGCACGGCCGGCGCTCCGCCGGCCGTGCGCGGCGACGCGACCATACAGGCGTGCTGTCAGCTGCGTGACGCGGGCGCCGACCTCATCGGTGCGCTCGACGGCAGCACGACCGGACTCGACCGCGGCTTCGCGTCGATGAAGATCGCCGAGTGGATGGGAAACGACCGGCCGGGCAACACGCTGGACCGGACGACGCTGGGCGCCGGCTTCGGGCCCCCGCGCCCCAGGGACGTCAAGGTTGGCCAGAACGACGTCGCCGTCCGCTGACCGGGCGGGCGATCAGCCGGTGTAGTGGTTCCACGACCACACCGCGGCGAAGGTGACGGCACCGGCGACCACCAGCATGAGCAACGCGAAGACGGCGGGCCAGGCCCACGCGACGGGTTCGGAGGTCTTCGGTGCGACAGTCATGTCCACTCCCAGCGATGTCGGTGCGTTGACGCCTCGATTCTTCGCCGCGGCACCCGTTCCGGACATCTGCAGGCAGTCGGATCTCGGCCGGCCCGACTACGACGAAGGTCGTATGCCCGGCCGGCCGAGGGGCCGCCGGTGCTGTCACGATCACCCAGCAGACCCTGCGCATCCCTCAGGAGGCGGGCCAGAGCCTGGTCACCGTGACCACACGGCCCGGATCGGCCTCCGCGACGGCCCTGGCCGCTTTGCCGGCCCGTGTCAGCGACGGCTCCGGGCGAGCCGGGTGACCAGCAGGTTGGGATCCTTCTGGGTGGTGTAGGCGGCGCTCGGCACGAACACCTTGCCCTCGTGGATCAGCACCGCGGTCGGGTTGGACAGGCCGTCGGCGGCGGTCAGCACCGTCGTGGCCGGTCGGCCCCCACCGGCCAGCACGACCCGGTTCTCGGTGACCAGACCGGCCAGGACCTGCTCGCCCGGGCCGGTGAAAGCGAAGTCGTCGATCCCGGTGAGCCCGGTCGCGATCGTCGTGAAGACCCCGGCCCCGCGGCCGCTCAGCGGCGTCCGCAGCAGCGTGCCGCGGTCGAGGTTGGACACATAGAGGTGCCCGCCACGTATCTTGGCCCCGTTGACGCCGAAGAAACCGGCCGGCGCGAGCGCCGCGTCGGTGCTGAAAACCCTGACCCGGCCTGTGGTGGTAACGGCGTAGACCGCGCCCCGGGCCGAGTCGGTCACGTAGAGCGTTCCGGTCCGGTCGTCCAGGGCGAGGCCGTTGGGCAGCCCGTCGGCCGGCAGATCGGCGAGTTTGCGGGGCGCGGCGCCCTCGGAGAACGTCCAGACACCGGTCTCCCGCGCGGAGCCGGTCGCGTAAAGCACATAGAAGGTGTGGCCGTCGCGGACCAGGCCGCTGGTCAGGGGGAAACCGAGCAGCGGCGTCACGGCCGCCGGATCGGCCGGCGCGGGCAGGGTGGCCAGCACCTGCACTTTCCCGTACGGGGTGAGGCGCGCGACCTGCCGCGCGCCGGCGAACGTGACGTCGACGCTGCCGCCGCGGTCCGGGACGACGTTCTCCGGCATCTGACCGGCGGCCAGATCGAGGTGGACGATCGTGGCGCCGCGCGTGGCCGGGGCGGCGCTCGCGGGGGCGGCCAGCAGGGCGCCGGAGGCGAGGACCGCCGCGGCGAGCAGGGCTCGGGTGATTCGCTGGTTCATGCCGACCAGCTTGGAACGGCGCTGACGCGCTATCCAGACCGGCTCATGGCTACGCCTGGCAGGTGCAGTCTGCCCCCGGATGTCGGCCCTACCAGCCTCGTTCGGCCGCCTGGATCTCGCCGGCGGCGATCGCGGCCCGCAACTCGGCGTGATCCCCGTGGGTCTGCTGGGCGTAGTCGCGGGCGTAGCCGAGGATGCCGTCCCGGAACGCGTTGCCCCGGCCGATGTAGCCCGCGATCGCGGCCGGGTCGCCGCTGCGGGCGTGCGACTTGGCCAGCGCGTGACCGCAGGTCGCGGCGAACTGGGGCAGGTATCCCGCGATCTGCTTCCCGTCAGGGATGATCTTCATGTCGCGGTACTGGCGTACGTAGTAGTCGAAGCCGTCGACACGCATGTGGCCGAGGAAGATGTCGCTGGCCGACTGCATGAGGCGCTGGCCGACGATGACCCGTTCACCGTGGTTGGCGAACCCGCCGGGGCCCAGGAACTCCTCGTAGACCGACGCGGTCGCCTGTTTGGCCTGCGAGAACACCGGCTGCCGCCCGCTGTCGCCCTCGAGCAGGTTGAGCCACACGCGCATGCCGACGCTGCCGACCCCGACGATCTGCCGTACGGAATCGACCCGCTGGAAACGGTTGACCAACCGGCGCAGGTGCGGCGAGATCGAGGCCAGGTACGTGTCGTAGAACTCCTCGGCGGCCCGGACGCGCTGTTCGTGGCTCAGCCCGTCGTCGAGGCGCTTCATCGGGTCCAGCGCGATGCGGCGCCGCCCGTCCTCCTCGGTGACCAGTTGCTGCGCCACCCCGTGGTGGGTCCGCTTGCGCGACTGCTTCGCGATGGTGCGCGCCGTGGCCTCGGCGAACTCCGAGGTCAAGCCCTTCAACGGCACATCGGACGTGATCCGGTCGTACCAGACGTCCAGCTCGCCCATGACGGCGTACCGGCCCATCGCCTCCCGGTACGTGCCGACCGCGGCGGTGGCCGCTTCCTCGGCGCAGGCCGGGCTCAGCCGTTCCGTCTCCGCGAGCACGTAGATGCTGGTGGTGAGGCGCTTCAGGTCCCACTCGAAGGGCCCGGGCAGGGTCTCGTCGAAGTCGCGGGCGTCGAACAGGAGCTGCCGCTCGGGCGAGGCCCACAACCCGAAGTTGAGGATGTGCGCGTCACCGCACATCTGCACCGTCAACCCGGAGTGCGGCGCCGTGGCCAGGTCGGCGGCCATCACGGCGGCCGCACCCCGCAGGTAGGCCCAGGGTGAGGACGCCATCCGGGCATACCGCAGCGGCAGCAGCGCGGGATCCCGTACGGCCTCCTGCGCGCGGAGCCGGTCGAGGGCCCGCATCCGCCGGGCGCCGGGATCCCACAGCGCGGCGGCCCGGCGCGGTGCCCGGCGGCGCGCCCGGCGCCCGTCGCGGACATCGGCGGTGACGGTGGCGGATGCGCGTACACGGGGGGCTGACTCGCTCGTCATGCGCTGCCCGGGACCCTTCACTGAATGGTGGCGCCGCTCCGGGGGGAGGCGCGCTGATCGTTCAGTGAAGACCCTGTGCCTGGAACACAGTCAACGGCGGCGACGGCGGCGGCCGGTCAGCGTCAGTGCCGCGCCCAGCGCGACCAGCAACCCGCCGCCCACCGCGAGCGCGACCACTGGCGCGCCGGTGATGGGCAGGCCGCCACCGGAACCGCCGTCACCGGCCGGGCCGGTCACGCCGGTCGTGGTGGTGGCGGCCGTCACGGCGCGGACCCGGGCCGCCCGGTCCGGGGCCAGCGCGAGGACCGGCGCGACCACCCGGTAGTCGCGAGTGCCGGCGAACGGCGCCGTGAGCGTGAAGGTGCCGTCCTTGCGGGCCTTCGCCGTCGCGACCGTCCGCCACCCGGCCGTGGCCCCCGCGCGCTCCTCCAGCCGCAGTTCCCGGCCGGCGTCGTCCTCCTCCACGGTCGGGCACGGACCCCTGTCGCACAGCCGGCCGAGCTTGATCGACCGGCCGGTCACGGTCACCGTGCCCCCGATCGTGGCCTGCTGCGGAATCGTTGCGGTCAGCCGATCGCCCGCCACCGGCGCATCGACGCCGCTGTCGTCGTACCAGCCAACCGACTCGGCACGCACGCCGACGCCGACGGGTGTCCGGCGCGGGGGCACGACGAACGATGTCGCGGTGGTCGGCGCGGCCAGATCGTCGTACTCGTTGAACTCGAACAGTGTGGCGACCGGGATGTAGCGGACCGGGCCGGGGACGTCCAGCGGGTCACCCGGGTTCGGATCGGTGTAGGCGCCCGGCCGCCAGGTCATCAGGATCGACCCGTCCTCGCGCGGCACCACGCTGACGATGCGAGCCTTCGGGCCCCGGTCGGTGTCGAACACCGGCGAGAACGCCGGCTCGCTGATCTCCGCGCCGTCGGAGTCGACGGCCACCACGCGGACCCGGTAATCGGTGTCGTGCAGACCTGGCCACAGCAGCGCACGGCTGGGCCGACCGGCCTCGACCACCTTCGCGGCCAGGTTCTCGGTGACGCCGTCACCGGCCCGGACGAGTGTCAGCCGGCTCCGCGTCGCGGCGGTCCCCTCCCACGTGATTTCCACGTCGGTGTGCGCGGCCGAGGTCCAGGCCACGCGCACGTCCGACGGCGCCGGAACGCTCGGCGCGGGCGCGGCGGGCAGCCCGGCCGCGGCCGGAGTCATGGCCAGCACGGCCACCATGTTCGCGATCACGCGCGGATGGTAGCTGCCGTGGTGCCTTGACTGTGTGGCGGCCACACGCTTTTCACTGGGGAGCCATGAAGTCCCTGACCGGAACCACCACGCCGGAGGCCGCGGCGCCGGACGACACGCGTCCCTTCGGCACGCACATTCGCATGGCGTGGTGGAAGTCGCTGATCGTCATCGCCGGGTTGCCGGTGGCGCTGCTCCTGCTTCAGCTCGCGCTGTATCTGGTGGCCGGCCTCGTGGACGGCGCAGAGGACCCGCTCGAGTCGAACCTGACCCCGCTCAAGCTGCTCGCGGCCAACCTGAGCACCGCCCTGACGGCGCTGCTGGCCCTGGTGCTCGTCTCGTCGTTCGCGAAGGTCCCGTGGCGCCGGGTTCTCAGCTCGCCGCGAGGCTTCGACCGGCGGCGCCTCGCGACCTACTTCGCCGGCTCGGCCCTGCTGGTCGGGGCGGGCACCGCCGTGGTGGCCGTCGTGACCCCCGACGCCCCCGGCTGGGTGGGCTTCGGGGTCAGCGGCACCACCGTGGCGCTGCTGGTGGTCGTACTCCTGACCACTCCCCTGCAGTCGGCCGGCGAGGAGATCATGTTCCGGGGTGCGGTGCTCCCGGCTGCCGGTTCGTGGTTCCGCGCCGTGCGGCCCGCGTTCATCGCCGGGCTCGTGGTGTCGAGCCTGTCCTTCGCCGCGGTGCACGCGGCCGGCGACCCGGCGCTCAGCGCCTACTACGTGTTCCTGTCCCTCTGTACGGCCCTGATGGGCCTGCTCACCCGCGGTTTGGAAGCCGCGATCGCCTTCCACGTCGCGAACAACATGGTCACGACGACCGTCAACGTGCTCATGGCTGACGGCGGCGTGCTGGTCGTCGACCGCTCGGAGGGCGCCGGCGATGGTTCTTCGCTGCTCGTGCTGGTTGTCGTCAACGTGGCCGTGCTGGCCTTCGTCGGGTTCCGCGAGCGGGCGAACCGTGCCCGCTGACCACGGGGCATCCACCCTGGCCGAGGATCTGCTGCTGCTCCTGTTCCAGCCGGACTCCGCGCCTCCGGGCCCGGCCGGCGCGACCGGTGAGAGCACCCTCGCCCATGCCCTCGCGGGGGCGGTGCTGACCGAACTCGGCCTCGGCCGGCATGTGCGAACCGTCCCGGACGGGGTGGGAGCGATCCGGCTGGAAGTGGTCGCGCAGCATCCGCCGGCGGACGACATCCTGCGGCACGCCTGGGACTACCTGGCCCGGGGACCGCGCGGGATCCCGGCCGCGCTGGACGCGATCGGGCCGGACCTGCGCGACCCGCTGGTCGACCGGCTTGTCGGGCGCGGCGACCTGCGTCGATCCCACCGTACGGCGCTCGGCGTGGTCGACGTGGAGACCTTCGAGGACGGCGGTTCCGGCCGCCGCGAACGCCTGCTGGCCGCCGTACGGGAAACGGTTGTCGAAGGAGCGCGGCCGCAGCCCAGGATCGCCGCGCTGGCCGCTCTGCTGTCGGCGAGCGGCACGCTTCCGCAGTACGGGCCCGGCATTCCGTGGACGGCGGCGGTCGTCGCGCGGGCCAAGAAACTCGAACAGGAGAGCTGGGGCGCCACGGCTACCGCGGCGGCGATCGCGCGCACGGTGACCGCGGCCGTCGCCGGCCACCTATAGGGTGTTGTCCAGCGGGGCGACGCCGTGCCGGTAGGCCCAGATGACGGTCTGCACGCGATCCCGGGCCCCGATCTTGGCCATGGCCCGGCTCAGGTGGCTCTTCACGGTGCTGACCTCGACGACGAGCTGAGCCGCGATCTCCGCGTTGGACAGGCCCTCGGCCAGCAGCCGTACGATCTCGGCCTCACGCGACGTCAGCAGCTGACCGGCCGCCGACGTGGGGGCGGGCGCGGGGGTGACCGGACGCCGGCGCGCGAACTCCGCGATCACGCGCCGGGTGACCGTCTGGTCGACCAGCCCGTCCCCGGCCGCCAGCCGGCGGATCCCCTGGATGAGGTCGTCCATGTCGGTGTCCTTGAGCAGGAACCCGCTCGCCCCCGCCTCGAGCGCGCCGAACACGTACTCGTCGAGCTCGAAAGTCGTCAGCACCAGGACGGCCGGGGGCGGGACGATCTCGTTGACGATGATCCGGGTCGCGTCGAGGCCGTTGCCGCCCGGCATGCGGACATCCATGCAGACGACGTCGGGGTGCAGCTGCCGCGCGAGCGCCACCGCGTCGGGGCCGTTGGCCGCCTCGCCGACGATCTGGATGTCCTCGGCCAGCTCTATCAACGAGCGGAAACCGGCCCGCAGCAGCGGCTGATCGTCGACCAGCAACACCGTGATCACGAACGCCGCCCGCTCTTGTGGGGAACGGTCAGCTTGACCGACCAGCCGCCGTCCGGAGTGGGGCCCGCGGCCAGGGCGGCGCCGACCAGTCCGGCCCGCTCCCGCATGCCGATCAGGCCGAACCCGCGGTGGCTGCGGTCGGTGCGCGCCGGCCCGGCGGGGGCCGGGCCGTTGACGACTTCGAGCACGCTGGCCTCCGTACGGTGGTCGATCTTGATGGTCACCGCGGCACCGGGAGCGTGATCGCGGGCGTTGGAGAGCGCCTCCTGCGTCACACGGTAAAGGGTCAGATCCGCCGCCGCCGACAGGTCACCCGGGTCCCCCGACACGATCAGCGTGGGGCGGTTGCGGGAGTCCGCGTGGTTGGCCACCAGTTCGCTGATGCCCAGCAGGCCCGGCACGGCCGCGTCGTCCGGTTCGGCCGGCCCGCTCTCGCGCAGCGCGCCCACCACCGAGCGCAGATTACCCAACGCGCTCTTTCCCTCCGTACGGATGGCGGCGGCGGCGCGGCGGGCGGCTTCGAGGTCCCGGTCGAGCATTCGTTCCACGACGGTGGCCTGCACGATGAGGGCGGTCAGGTGATGGGCGGCGACGTCGTGCAACTCGCGCGCCATCCGGGTGCGTTCGGCGGCCAGCGCGGCGTCCGTGCGTACGCGCAGGTTCTCCGCGGCCTCGGCGGCGCGCAGCTCGACGACCTCGGTGTAGCGCCGGCGCAGGGTGGCGCTGCGGCCCAGCAGAGCCGCCGTGCCGTACAGCAGGAGCGTCAGGATCAGCTGCCCGGACACCCTGGTGATCAGCGGCCAGGGCGACGCGCCCGCGAGGGCGGGAATCGCGCTCAGCACCACGTAGCTCCCGATCTCGACGACGGCGGCCAGCGTGGCCAGACCGTAGGCGCGCGCCGCGGGCAGCTGCGTGCCGCAGGTGTAGACGGCGACCAGCAGGGCCACCCCGCGCAGACCCTGCCCCTCCGGGGCCGCCACGGCCAGGGCGACCTGCAGGGCGAGGACCGCTGCCACACACCACAGCGGCCGCACCCGGCGCAGACACAGGACCGCGGCCTGCACCAGCAACAGGATCAGCACCGGTAAGGGCAGGTCGATGCTGGAACCGGGCGGCTCGGCCCCGCCGCCGGGCAGCAACGACAGGCCCGCGGACAGGGCCACCACCACCGCCGCGAACGCGCAGTCGCGGCGGAACGGTGTGCTCAGACCCAGCGCGTCGAGCCACCGGCCCCAGTCGTCGAGGAAGCGTCGCCGCTCGGGTGACCCAGCGAACCTCTGGGGTTCATCCATCGCGTCTCACGCCTTTACGGGCCGGTTCCGTTTCGCTGTCCGGGCCGGTAACGTCCGGCCGACCCGATGCTACCGACGCCGGCGTCCGGACGGCCCGCTCACGGCGGCCCCGCGGGCAAAGTTCATGCCGGCGACGCAACCGCCGCCCGCGGCCTCCGTCGGAAGTCGCAAGCCGAACTTCCTGCCCCAGGCAGATGCGCTGGTCAGACCGTGAACGGCACCGTTATGGAGCATTCGACGATTCCGCACAGCCTGTTCCAGGAGCCCGCCATGGCCCAGCAAACGCCCGAGTCTCCGGCGAAGTCCCGGCGGTCGAGCACCCCGAGCGGGGTGGCCGTCATCACCGCAGCGCTGATGGTCGGCCTGGCCCCCGCCCCCGACATCGCGGGCCGCCGCCACTCCGGTTCGCACCGCCCCGGCAGCGTGGTGCCGCACGCCGACGAGGCGGAGCCGATGACCGAAAGCGTCACGGCACCACGGTGACCGTCGGGGTCGCGACGAACGGGCCGGCCGCCGCGCCGGTCTCCGTCCTCCCGCTCACCGAGATCCGGAGCGGGCCGGACCGCCCGGCCGGGGCACCCGGCACCGACTGCACCACGATGTACGGCAACGGGAACCAACTGCCCGGCGCCCGATCACCGATGGCGCACACCGTGACCGCCCCCCGCAGCCGGCACTGCTGAGTGTCCGGGCGGATCACGCCGTCGGCCCCCACCGAAGGCACGAACACCGTGGCCACCCCGCCCAGGCCGGAGGCGTCGAGCTCCAGCCGCGCGTCGTACAGCAACCCCTGCCAGTCGGAGGAAGGTGACAGGCCGAGGTAGGTCCATGGCGTCAACGGACTGGCCGGCCCGGCCTGCAAGTCAGCCACCACCACAGTCAACTGCGGCGCGGCGGCCCGCGCGGACGCGGGCAGCAGGGCGGCGCCGGCCGCGACGGCCACGACGGCCAGCAGGGCGCGCAGAGAACGGAACACAGTCATATCGATCCTTGTCGTTTCGGTCGGAGCAGGAGCACTGTACCGATCTTCGGTCTTTTGCTCACGACCATCGATCTTTTGCCGCAAGGGACGAAAGTTCCGTCGCATTGCTTGACCCTCGGCTCGGCATCTGTGAACAATCCTCCCCATTCATTGGTGTGCATCGATGGGAGAGCCGTGAACACCGTCGCCGCCGTCCTGGTTGCCCTGCTCGCCGCGCCCGCCGTACCCGTGGCGGCCCCGGCCGACTACACCACTGCCGAGGCGGGCAACCCCTTCGTCGACGGCCGGTACGCCGACCCCGACGTGGTGATCTACAACGACCGGTACTGGGTGTTCCCCACCTCGTCGCGCAGCTACGCCGAGCAGACCTACCTGGACGCCTTCTCCTCGGCCGACCTGGTCACGTGGACCAGACACCCCAACGTGCTGACCACCGCCGACGTCTCCTGGGCGAAGTACGCCGTCTGGGCGCCCGCGCCGATCCAGCGCAACGGCCGGTACTACCTCTACTTCGCGGCCAACGACATCCAGAACAACACTCAGGTCGGCGGCATCGGTGTGGCCGTCGCGGACCGGCCCGAGGGCCCGTACGCGGACGCCCTCGGCCGGCCCCTGATCGCGCAGTTCGTCAACGGCGCGCAGCCGATCGACCAGGACGTCTTCATCGACGACGACGGGCAGGCCTACATCTACTACGGCGGGCACGGCCACGCCAACGTGGCCCGGCTCAACAGTGACATGACCAGCCTGGGCACCTTCGCCGACGGCAGCGTGTACAAAGAGATCACCCCGGCCGGGTACACCGAGGGCCCGCAGATGCTCAAGCGCAACGGCAAGTACTACCTGATGTGGTCCGAGGGCGGCTGGACCGGGCCCGACTACTCGGTCGCCTACGCCATCGCCGACTCCCCCACCGGCCCGTTCCAGCGCCTCGACCGGATCCTGGCCCAGGACGCCACGGTGGCCCGCGGCGCCGGTCACAACTCGGCGCTGAACATTCCGGGCACCGACACCTGGTACACCTTCTACCACCGGCGTCCGCTGGGCGAAACCGACGGCAACGCCCGGTACCTGGCCTACGACCGGATGACCTTCCGCCCCGACGGCACCATCCAGCCGGTCAAAATGCTGGTCAAGGACAACTTCGACGACAACAACGCGATCGGCTGGCGCACCTTCGGCGGCGGGTGGAGCGCAACCGGTGGGCAGTACCGGGCCCAGCACTCGTACGGGGGCAAGGCGCTGCTCTCCGACAACCACACGAACGCGGTCTACGACGCGGACGTCACGGTCACCTCGGCCGCGGGCGACGCGGGCCTGGTCTTCCGGGCCACCGCCCCCGCCGTCGGCACCGACAGCTACCGCGGCTACTACGCCGGCCTCTCCCCGGCCGGGCAGGTCGTGCTGGGCAAGGCGAACAACAACTGGACCAGGCTGGGTGCGGCCTCCCTCACCGTCTCCCCCGGCACCCGCTACCACCTGCGCGTCGAGGCGGTGGGCGCGTCACTCAAGGTCTTCGTCGACGACATGACCCGGCCGAGAATCACCGTCACCGACACCACGTACGCCGCGGGCTCCTCCGGCGTACGTGTCTACAACGCCGCGGCAGCCTTCGACAACGTCGCGGTCACGGCCCGTCCTTAGCTTATGGACTCGTGGTACAGCTTCCGGCGGCCGCGTCACGACCTTCCCAGCCAAGTCCGGCGGGTGGCGTCGATGCCGCCGTCCAGCACGGCCCGGGTCACGCCGGTGCCGCCGAGAACCCGCCAGGCCGCCGGCGCACCGATTGCGGGACGCTCCCGCCCAGGTGGGTTCCAAGGTGGATCCGGTCGACGCGGATCTGCCCGCTTGTCCGTCCGGCGGTGATCGGGCGGCCACAGCCTCCGGCATTTTCTTGACACCTTATTAACAGTTCAGAAGACTTCGATGAACCCCGATATCCCCTGATGAGGAGCTCCCCCATGGCTCGTCCGTACCAGTGGATCGCGGTCGCCGCCGTAACGGTGACGGCGATCGGCCTGACCCCCCTCACGAGTTTCGCCGACGAGCCCGACCCCACGGCGTATCCCCGCGCCGACGTGGCCCAGACGCTGGACCTCCCGGCCGGCGTCGTCCAGGCCCTGAAACGCGACCTCAAGCTGACCAGCGACGAGCAGGTGGCCGGTCGCCTGCGCACCGAGGCCGCGGCCCCGCTCGTGCAGAAGCGGCTGAAAACCAAGCTGGGTGCCGCGTACGGCGGCGCCTGGATCAAGAAGGGCCAGGAGCGCCTCACCGTCGCCGTCACCACCGAGGCCGCCGCGAAGACGGTGCGGGCCGAGGGGGCCGAAGCCGTGATCGTCGACCGTGGCGAGAGCGCCCTGGCCGCCGACCGGGCCAAGCTGGACAAGCGCAGCGCGAAGGCGGCCGGCGCCATCCGCGCCTGGCGGATCGACCCGGCGGCCAACAGCGTCGTCGTGACGGTCAAGCCGGGCGCCGAGGCCCAGGCCCGCGCGTTCGCGAAGGACAGCGGCGTCGCCGAGATCACCGTCGAGACGTCAGCGGTGGCCCCCCGGCCGGTGTACGACATCCGCGGCGGCGACCAGTACGTCATCAACGGCAACACGCTGTGCTCGGTGGGCTTCCCGGCCCGGCGCGGCGGCGCACCGGGCTTCGTGACAGCCGGTCACTGCGGCGGCCGGGGCGCCCCGGTCAAGGGCTTCAACAACGTCGACCTGGGCAGCTTCGCGGAGTCGGAGTTCCCGAACACCGACATGGCCTACGTCGCCGCCAACGGCAACTGGACCCCGCAGCCGTGGGTCAACAACTACTCCGGCGGCAACGTGATCGTGGCCGGTTCCAACGACGCCGCGATCGGCTCCTCGATCTGCCGCTCGGGCCGCACCTCGTCGTGGACCTGCGGCACCCTGCAGGGCCGCAACGAGACGATCAACTACTCCAACGGCCCCGTGTACGGCATGAGCCGGATGAGTGCGTGCGCCAACCCCGGTGACTCCGGTGGTTCGGTCATCGCCGGCAACCAGGCCCAGGGCGTCACGTCCGGCATCGCCGGTGGCTGCGGCTCGGCCAACCCGCAGACCTGGTTCCAGCCGGTCAACCCCATCCTCTCGCGCTGGGGCATCGCCCTGGTCACCAGCGGCGGCGGCAGCACCGGCGGCGCCGTCATCAGCGCGCTCAACGGCCGCTGCCTGGACGTGCCGAACGGGAACTTCTCCGACGGCGTACGGGTGCAGATGTGGAACTGCAACGGCTCGGCCGCGCAGAAGTGGGAGTTCGTCAACGGCACCCTGCGTACGGGAAACAACAAGTGCCTGGATGTGGCGTGGGGGTCGACGGCCAACGGCGCGATCCTGCAGATCGTCGGCTGCTCGGGCAACCCGGCCCAGGGCTGGGTGTTGTCGGCCGCCGGTGACCTGGTGAACCCGCAGGCCAACAAGTGCGCCGACATCGACGCGTGGAACCCGAACGAGGGCGCCGTGCTGGTGCTGTGGGAGTGCACCGGCGGCGCGAACCAGAAATGGCGGCGCGGCTAGACGTCAGCAAGTCCGCGCCGGCCGTCCCGAGGGCGGCCGGCGCGGGCGGGTCTTGACCGTGTTCCTGGAACATCGTTTGCACTGGTCCCCATGAGCGTGGAAGTTCTGCACCCCGAGGGTCTGCTCCGGCAGACCGGCTACCTGACCGGCCCGGCGATGGCGGCGAAAACGGTCGGCTCGGCCGCGTTCAGGTCGAGCAACGGGGCCCACACGTCGACCGGCACGTCCTGACGCATCCGGCGCCGCTCATCCAGTTCCCCGGCGAGCGCGGGATCCAGCTCGCCGTACATCCGGGCGAAGCCGGCCGTCACAACACCCGGTGACCCGGCCCGCGAAGGCCCTCGGCGATCTCGGCGGGCAGGGACGTGACGGTCAGCGTCTGGTCGGTGGCGATCACACCCCGTACGGGGAAACGCGAAGCGTAGGCGGTGGCCACGATGGCGCCGTACGAGTGGCCCGGCACCAGCGGAGGCTCGCCGACGTCCGAAGTGCTCAGTAGGTCGCGCACGTCGCCGGCCGGCGTCACCGGGTCGCCGGGCCCGAGGCGCGGGGACTCGCCGTGCCCGCGCAGGTCCCCGCGAACCGTGCGGGATGCTCGTGGAGCGGCACACGATCCCAGAACCTGCGGTCCTCGGGCATGCCGTGCAGGGCGACGAGCGACGGCCCCGAGCCGTCGACGACGTGAGCCAGGGCAACGGTTTCGGTCATTTCCGGACCGTAGCCGGGCTTGACCCTGTCCAGGGAACATGGTGTTCAGTTGCGGGCGACACCGATCGTCTTCGAGGAGCCGCATGACACCCCAGCTCGGCCCTCCGATTCTGGCGGAGGACGTCCTGCTCCTCGTGACCCGGTTCGTCCCCGCCGCGGACGTCGCGGGCGAGCACGCTCTCTTCCCCGTTCTGGCCGCGGCGGTGCTGGCCGATCTCGGTCTCGGCTCGCACGTGCGCATGCTCCCCGGCCGAGGCGGGTCGGCCCGGGTGGAAGCGGTCGCCGAACGCGAACCGGCCGACGAGGTCCTGCACGTCGCCTGGAAATCCCTGCTGGCTCGTCCCCGCGGCGTGCAGGCGGCGCTCGCGGTGATCGGGCCGACGTTGCGCAGCCCGCTGCTCGACCGGCTCGTCCGGCGCGGCGACCTCCGCCGGACGGCGCCCGAGGGTGCCGGCCCGGCCGCCGTGGAGAACGAGGAATCGGGGCGCCGGGCCGGCCTGGTCGCCGTCGTGCGCGACGTCCTGGCCGGAAAAGCCGACGCGCCACGGCGTGACGTCGCCCTGGCGGCGGTGTTGTCCGCGAGCGGGCTCCTGCGCCGGTTCGACCCCGAGATCTCGTGGACGTCCACGGTCATCGTCCGCGCCGGAGAGCTCGAGCGCGAGGTCCCCGAGGCCGGGGCGGCCGCCGAAGCGGTGGGCCGGGCCGTGGCCACGGCGCTCGTCGAGAACGTGATCGTCGCGGCCGCCGCTCTTCCCGGCCCGGACCGGCCGGACGACCGAAAGGGGGGCGCACGTGGCCTGGAGCACCCGTGAGCTCGCGGATCTCGCCGGTACCACGGTGAACACGATCCGCCACTACCACCGGCTCGGACTGCTCGCCGAGCCCACGCGGCGCTACAACGGCTACAAGCAGTACGGCGTGGAGGACCTCGTCGGCCTGCTGCGCATCCGGCGGCTGGCCGGGCTGGGGGTGCCGCTCGCGCAGATCGCGGCGGTCAGTTCCGAGAGCGACGTCGGCTCGCAGGTGCTGCGGCAGGTCGACAACGACCTCGCCCAGCAGATCGAGCGTCTGCGCAAGGTGCGCTCGGACATAGCCGCCGTCCTGCGCGACGGCGCGCCCGCGGACACCCCGGCCGGTTTCGCCTCGGTCGCGCCACGCCTGTCGGCCGCCGGCAGCTCGCTCATCCATGTCATCGCCCAGCTGTGCGACGAGGACGCGCTGAACGACCTGAGGCGGATGATGCAGACCGATCCCGACCCGGTGGACGAGGAGTTCGACGCGTTGCCGCACGACGCGGACGAGGCGACCCGGCAGCATCTGGCCGACCGCCTCGCGCCCACCCTCGTACGGCATCTCGTCGACTATCCCTGGTTGCGTGACCCGGCGGCCCACCTGGTCAAAAGCGAGCACCTCACGCGGCAGACCTTCATCGACGCGGTGGTCGATCTCTACAACACGGCCCAGGTCGATGTGCTGAGCCGGGCCGGTGGGCTCGCCCGCGAGCAGCTGTCCCACCGGCACCGGTCCACTGCCCAGGCCTAGCGTTCAGCCGGCCGGGCCGGAGTTTCCGCGGGCCGCCGTCTTGCCGTACGACAGCTCGCTGAACAGACCGGCGAAGACGTCGGCACGCCGCCGCGGGGGTGACTCAGTTGCCGGTGAGGGTGCGCTGCCCGGTGGCGGCGCTGCGCACGATCGCGTCGAGGAGCCGGTGGCGGGCGACCGCGTGGCCGAAATCGGGAGCCCCAGCGGTGCCGTCGAGCAGGTCGTCGCGGATCGCGGTGTAGGCGTGGGCCAGCGTGTGAACGAGGGTGCCGGACAGGTGCGGGTGTTTGTCGTACGCGGGTGGCAGCGCCAGTTCCGCCAGGCGACCCCGGCCCCGTACGCCGCGCACCACCACCGGACCGATGTGCGGGAACTCCGCGCCGGTGACCTCGAGCCGCCCCTGCGTCCCGTCGATGACCAGTGAGAAGCCCGCCCCGGACACCGCTCCCCCGCGATGGTGGGCGGAGAGCACGGCCCCGCGCAGCAGATCCGGCCCTGCCCGCAGAACCCGCGCCAACTCGCCCATGCCTCCATGGTGCCTCGGATTCGCGCGGCCCCGGTGGCACTGCTGGACCCACCGCCGGGCGGCGCACATTCGTGGCATGACAACAACCTCGCGCACCGCCCATGAGCTGCTGACCAGGGCCGGGTGCGACGGCTTCGCGCGACGCGCGGCCGGCGAGTTGCCGGCGGCCGGCCGGCTGTTCATCAGCAAACGGACGATGGACGCCCTTTTACGCAACATCTTCTGAGAACTCGGCCTCACCTCGCGCCGCCGGCTCAACGCCCCTGCGGATATCGACCAGGCAATTGATGCCCAGGCAATGGCGGGCCGAAAGATAGGCGATTCGGCCCGCTTGGAAAGAACTTTCCGGGCCGGGCCGGCCGCGGTGACCTCATCGCCTGAGCGCGCGGCGGAAAGTGGCCCGGATCTCCTCGGCCAGCAGGCCGGGCTGCTCCCAGGCCGCGAAGTGCCCACCCCGGGGCAGCTCGTTGTAGTGCACCAGGTTCGGGTACTTCTCCTCGGCCCAGCGCCGGCTGGCCAGGTAGATGTCGCGGGGAAAGAGGCTGACCCCGACCGGCACCTCCACCTTCGGATCCCGGTAGCTGCGGAAGCTCTCCCAGTAGATGCGGGCGGACGAGGCCGCTGTCCCGGTCAGCCAGTAGAGCGTGATGTTGTCGAGCATCTCGTCGCGGCTCAGCAGCGTTTCCGGGTCGCCGCCGTGGTCGGTCCACTGCTCGTACTTCTCGTAGATCCACGCCGCCTGCCCGGCCGGCGAGTCGGTGAGGGCGTACCCGATGGTCTGCGGGCTCTGGATCTGCTCGTGCTGGTAGCCCGATTCGTTGGCCTGGAAGTCGCGTCCGCGCTGCAGCGCCCGCTCCTCCTGTTCGTCGACGGCGTGCTCGGTGCCGTACGTCGGGAACATGTTGGAGTGCACGGCGCGCACCGCGGGCTCCCCGATACCGCCCAGCGCGGTCGTGACGGCGTGCCCCCAGTCGCCGCCCTGGGCCACGAAACGGTCGTAGCCCAGCCGCCGCATCAGCTCGACCCAGGCCCGCGCGATGCGCTCGGGGCCCCACCCCGTCCCGGCCGGCTGCTCCGAGAGGCCGAAGCCGGGCAGCGACGGCAGGACGACGTGGAAGGCGTCCTGTGGGTCGGCGCCGTGGGCCCGCGGGTCGGCCAGCATCGGCGCGATCTTTCCGAACTCGAGAACCGAGCCCGGCCAGCCGTGCGTCATCACCAGCGGCGTGGCGCCGGGTTCGGGCGACCGCAGGTGCAGGAAGTGGATGTCGAGTCCGTCGATCCGGGTCACCGACGGGTCGAGGGCGTTCAGCCGGGCCTCGCAGGCCCGCCAGTCGTAGTCGTCGCGCCAGTAGTCGCACAGCGCCCGCATCCGCGCGGACGGCACACCCTGGCTCCAGTCGCGCACCGGTTCGGGTGCGGGCCACCGCGTACGGGCCAGCCGTTCCCGCAAGTCGTCCAGCGCGGCCTGCGGGAAGGCGAACGGCCGGGGCCGGATCGCGGTCCGCTCGGCTTCGGCCAGGTACCGCGCGAGGTCGTCGTACTCGTAGAGCTCCGCCAGCTGCCGCGGCGTGTGACCGGTGTGCGTGCCGAGATCGAGCCGCGCGCCCGCCTCGACCAGGGCGCGCGCCGCCTCCTCGTGCCCGTGCCACACCGCGTCGTGCAGGGCCGTGAAGCCGTTGTAGGCGCCCTGCGCGTCGAGGTCCACCACCGGCGCCCCGATCGGGCCGGGGGCGGTCAGCGCCCGTACGACCTCGGCGTGCCCGGCGAAGGCGGCCTCGTGGGCCGGTGTCGCCCCCATCAGCCCGTTCAGTCGGCGCGGGTCCGCGCCCGCGGCGATCAGCACGCGCACGACGGCGGTGTGCCCGTCGCGGGCGGCCAGTCCGAGCGGGGTGTAGTCGTCGTCGGGGTCGCCGGTCGCCGGCACCCGTTCGTCCACTGCCGCGCCCGCCGCGATCAGCCGCTCCACCTCGCCGAGGTCGCCGGCCCGGACGGCGGACACGAGCGGCTGGGGGCGCTCCGGGCGGGCCCGGAGCAGACCGGCGATGATGTCCGACTCGTCGCGGCGGGCCAGGTCGAGCGCCGTCTCCTGCCAGTGGTTGCGGATCGTCACCCGGGCCCCGCCGGCCAGGAGCAGCCGGACCGCCGCCTCCTGCTTGTGCTGCACGGCGTCCATCAGCGGGGTGTGCCCCAGCCGGGCCGACTGCTGGTCGACGAGAGCGCCGTGGTCGAGCAGCCGGCCGATCACCTCGGTGTCGCCCGACTGCGCCGCCCTGTGCAGGGCGGTCGCCCCCATCCGGGGTTCGGCGGTGAACACGTCCGCCCCGGCCGCCAGCAGCAGCTCCACGATGGTGGCCCGGCCCAGGCCCGCGGCGATCATCAGCGGGGTCTGCCCGCCGGAGCCGGGGCCGTGCGGGTCAGCCCCGGCTTCGAGCAGGTCGCTGACGGTCGCGGCGTCGTCGGCCCGGATCGCGAGTTCCAACGTCATGCTGACAGGCGACACCGTGTTCCGGGCACAGGGTCAAGCACCCGTACGGTGGGTCACCTCCGGGAAGGCCGGGGACGGCCCGTCCAGCAGCGGCCGGTCGCGGTGGCGCAGGTGCACGTCGAGGAACGCGGCCACGTAGTCCCGCGTGATCCGCAGTTGCCGCTCGGCCGGGATCGCGCCCGGGTCCAGGCCGAGCTGGGCGCCGAGCACGGGCCGGTCGGTGAAGGACATGTGCCCGGCGCCGGCGACGGTCAGCCACCGCTTCCACCCCGTCACGTTGGGCCAGTCGCGCACCCAGCTAGCGTCGGCCGGGCGGTCCGCGCCCACCAGCAGCAGTGGCCGCTTCGTGGCGACCGGGACGAACAGGGTGCCGTCCAGGTCGGCCGCGGCGTCCACCCGCCGGTCGGTGGTCAGCAGATGCGCGGCGCTCGCCCCGCCGATCGAGTGGCCCACCGCCGCGATCCGGTGGCGGTCCACGTACCGGGCGCCGCGCCAGGCCGGCTTCGCACCGGTCAGCCGGTCCAGCAGGAACGACACGTCGGCGGCCCGGCCCCGCACCACTTCCGGCAGCACTCCGTCGAGCTCGCAGGCCAGGCAGCCGGCCACGTGCCCGTCGGGAAACTCGACACCCCGGGCCTCGTACGGGTGGTCCACTCCGGCCACCACGTAGCCGCGGGAGGCCAGGTCCTCGGCCAGCCCGGTGAGCGACTCGCGGCTCAGGCTGAAGCCGGGTGAGAGCACGACCAGCGGCCAGCCCCGCCCGGCCGGCGGGCGGACCGGCACGTCGCGGCGAGCGTTGGTGGCCACAGTGGTCAGCACGTCAGCCGGCAGGGGCAAGCCCTCGGCGGCGACGATCCGCGACGAGACGGCGGCCGTGGTGTAGGGCGCGGTGGGGCCGGGGCCGGGCCGGGCGGGATACCACAGCGACACCATCAGCTCGCGCCTCACCTCGGGCCGCCACGGATCGGCGCGGGCCGCGTCGGTCAGGTGCAGCCAGGTGGTACCCACGGCGTACGGGCCGGTGGGGCGGGGCAGGCCCAGGGCGGGCGCGGCGGTCGCGGCGGCGGCCGGCAGCGTCGCCACGAGCAGCGCCGACAAGCCGGCCAGGGCGCGGCGGAACAGGTGTGCGGTCATGCCTCGTACGGTAGAAATCGGACGGCCGGGCCGGGCACTGCCGAAGGTAAGCACCTCACCCCGCCCAAAGTGCTTGACAGTGTCAAGCGCGCGGTGGGAGGCTCTGCTTGACACCGTCAAGGAGAGGTGGGGACATGGGCGTCCGCGACGATCTGCTCGCCGCCGCACGGGCGGAGCTCGACGAGCACGGCCACGCCGGGATCAGCCTGCGCGCGGTGGCCCGCCGGGCCGGCGTCTCGCACGCCGCGCCGAAACATCACTTCCCCGACCGGGCGGCGCTGCTCACCGCCATCGCCACCGACGGTTTCACCGCGCTCGCCGCGAGCCTGAACCGGCTTCCGGACCCGACGCTGGCCGCGCTGGGGCAGGGCTACCTCGCGTTCGGGCTGGCCAACCCCGCCCTCTACGACCTGATGTTCCGGCCCACCGAACTGCACGCCGACGATCCGCACCTGCTGGCGGCGCAGGACGCGTCGTTGCACCGCCTGCGGGCCGTGGCCGACGACCAGTCGCTCACGCTGATCAGCTGGGCCCTGGTGCACGGCCTGGTGCTGCTCACCCGTGACGGGGCCCTGGGCGGCCCGGCCGGCACCGCGTCCCGGCCCGAGCTGGCTCACGGACTCCTGGAAACGTACGCCGAAAGGATCACGTCATGACTGTCACTACCGTTCAGCGCAGCGGCACCGCCGAGCGCGAGCGCACCGGACGCCGCCTCGGCGTGGCGCTCAGCCTCGGCTATCTGGATCTCACGGAGTACGAGGATCGGATGGCCACGGCGATGCGGGCCGGCACCGTCGCCGAGCTCGACCGGCTCACCGCCGACCTGCCCCTCGCCGAACTGCGGCGCCACGACCCGGAGACCCGGGCCCGCCGCGCCCGCCACGCCCGGCTCGGCGTGCGCATCCACCTGGCCGCCTACCTGCTCATGGCCGTGGTCACAGCGGGTGTCTGGCTGACCGTCGCCCTGGCCGCCGACGTCTGGTACCCCTGGTTCGTCTGGCCGGTTCTCGGCGGCGGCCTCGGCGTTCTGGGTCACGCCACGGGTGTCCGGATGGCGCTCCGCCAGCAGGTTGCGGCCCCGGCGCACCAGTCTCTTCCCTAGCCGGCTGCGAAATCGCGTCGTTCAGTGGGTTCACCGACCGGCCGCCGCCCCCGCATCGGCGCCTGGAAGGGCGGCACCCGTTTCGACCCCACCCAGCTCGGCAACCCCGCAGCCCGCGACCACGGCCTGCGCCACCTCGTCTCGAACTGGTCGATCGAACGCATCCCGGCGTCACAGCCCTGGCCCCGCACGGCCGGCGCGGGGTCAGCGGCGGGACAGGTAGGTCGTCATCACGTCGATGGTCTCCTCCGGGGCGCTGAGGTTGGGGCAGTGGCCGGTGGCGTTCAGGACGACCAGGGTGCTGCCGGGCATGTGGTCGTGGACGTATTCGCCCACGGCGCGGGGGGCGATGATGTCGTCGGTGCACTGCATGATCAGGGACGGCGTCCGGACGGAGGCCAGGTCGCCGCGGTTGTCCGACAGGAACGTCACGTGCGCGAACTTCTTGGCGATGGCCGGGTCGGTGGCGCAGAAGCTTCTGACCAGCTCCTGGCTCAGTTCGGGCCGTTGCGGATTCGCCATGATCATGGGGGCGATGACGCTGGACCAGCCGAGGTAGTTGCTGTCCAGGGCGTGCATCATGTCGTCGATGTCGGCCCGGCTGAACCCACCGATGTAGTCGCCGTCGTCGATGTAGGACGGTGACGGGCCGACCAGCACGAGGTCGGCGAAACGCGCGGGCTCGCGGATCGCGGCCAGCACACCGATCATGGCGCTGACGGAATGGCCCACGAACACCACGTCGTGCAGGTCGAGATCGTCGACGATGGTGAGCACGTCGTCGGCGTACCCGTCCAGCGTCGCGTACTTGGTCGGGTCGTACGCCCGCAGATCGGACCGGCCGACACCGATGTGATCGAACAACACCACCCGGTACTGGCCGGCGAAGGCCGGCGCCACCAGACGCCACATGTTCTGGTCGCAGCCGTAGCCGTGCGCGAACATCATCGGCTGGCCGTCCGGGACGCCGCCGATCTCGACGGCGTGCCGCCGTATCGTTTCCCTTGCCCGCTCAGTCATCGCTTCCGACCTTTCGTCTCCAGCCATCATCCAGCACCCGGCGACCCCGTCACCCGATCGGATGACGAGGCCATGTCGTGGACGCGCAGCGCGGCCCGGTCCGCCGCCTCGATCGCCTGCCGGTCACGGCCCAGCCGGCTCAGGGCAACCGTCAGCACCGTCAGGGCCACCGCCTCGCGGGCAGCTGCCAGCCGTCGTCAGCGCCGTGAGCCGGGCCAGGGCGAAATCGTCGGCGTGGTCGGCGGCGAGGGCGGCGCCGGGGCCGGAATCATCGGGAGGCCCTTTCGGCAGCGGGATCCGGCGACACGGTTCAGGCATCCGGAGCGTGCGACGAGCGGCCGGCTGCCCCGGTTGCGCGCAAGGGCTGACCGCGGTCCGAGCCGGGAGTTTGCTCCTCTTTGGTGTCACGAGGTTTAAACGGCCGTTGCCGGTCGATACGGGTGCTCTCGCCGGGGGAGGAAACGCATCGATGAACACTGCAGCCGTTGATTACGTCGCCGCTCGAAGTGTCGACGAGGTGCTCGGCGCCCTGGCCGACGGCCGGACGTCGGTGCTGGCCGGAGGGCAGAGCCTGGTCCCGCTGGTGACGCAGCGGGGTGCGCCGAGGCGTCGTCTGGTCGACATCAACCGGGTCGCGGGGCTCGGCACCCTGGCCGAGGCGGACGGCTACCTTCGCGTCGGAGCCTTGGTCAGGCATCGGGCCTTCGAGTCGGGCACCGTCGCCGGGCCGCTCGGTGATCTGCTCCGGGTGGTGGTGCGGCACATCGGGCATCCGCCCATCCGGGCCCGCGGCACGATGCTCGGCAGCCTGGCCTATGCGCACCCGGCGGCGGAGTGGCCGGCGGTGGCGGTGACGCTCGGGGCGCGGCTCGTCCTGGACGGACCGGACGGGCGCCGGACGGTGGCCGCGGAGAACTTCTTCACCGCGCCCTTCACCACCACCCGCCGTCCCGAGGAACTGCTGGTCGAAGCGCAGCTGCCCACGCTGCCGGACGGAACCGGGATCGGCTACGCGGAGGACCGGCGCACCTCGGTCTTTCCGCATGCGGCCGCGATCGCCGCCGTCACCGTGACCGACGGCGTGATCAGCTCGGCGGCGATCTGCCTGGTCAATTCCGGCCCTTTCCCCGTACGGGCTCGCGCCGCCGAGGATGTTCTGCTCGGCACCACGTTCTCCGACACCGCGATCTCCGCGGCCGCGCAGATCGCGTCGGAGCGCGACGTCCGCCACCTCGACGACGAGGCCCAGCAGCCGCGGCAGCGGCACGCGTTCCGGGTCCTGACCGGTCGAGCGCTCCGCGACGCCCGCAAGGGAGCCGCCCCGTGCGGGTGACGCTGACCGTCGACGGAGCGCACCACGATCTCGATGTCGACCCCGGCCGCACCCTGGCCGACGTGCTCGGCGCGGAGTGCGCAGCGACCGGCTACCGCGTCGCCTGCCCCGACGGCACCTGCGACACCTGCGCCGCGGTGGTCGACGGCGACACGATCCGCTCCTGCCTCATGCTGGCCGTGCAGGCCACCGGCATGCAGGTCAGCACCCTTCACCGCTCGGCCGCCGCGGGGGGCCTGATGCCGTAGCCGCCGAGATGCCGCGCGCGGCGTGACCGTTCTGCCGGCTGCGACCGCGCTGCCCGTCCGGTCAGCTGCGGCCGGCGGGGTGGCGGGGCCGCCAGCGGCGTTCGATGGTGACGGTGGTGCCGGTGGCGGTCGGGACGACACGGACGTCGCCGTACGCGCTCATCAGCGCGGCGCCGTGTCCCCGGTCGCGGGCCGCCGGGCGGGCCCGCCAGCCGCCGAAGTCGCGGACCACGATGCGTACGGTGCCGTCAAGGACGCGCATCTGCACCTCGACCTCGGGCCGGGTCGGCCGCTGGGCGTGCTCCACCGCGTTGTTGACCGCCTCGGTCGCGGCGACCTGCAGGTCGTACAGCAGATCCGTGTCGATCTTGTAGCCGTCGAGTGCGTTCCGCAGGTCCCGGCGCATCGCTCCGGCCGCCGACGCCGTCAGTGCGTAGACCCACGTGACCTCGAGATCCGGCACGTCGGACTCCACCGGGACCCTGACCTCCGGCCGCCGGCGCAGCACCACCGCGGCGATGTCGTCCTGCTGGGGTTGTGGGACGCAGGCCAGCACCGAGTCGAGGACCACGGTGACCGGAGCGCCGGCCGCGTACGCGTCGTGACCGGTCCGCTGGATCCGTTCGAGCCCGACGTCGATACCGTTCGCCGAGTCCTCGACCAGCCCGTCGGTGTAGAGCAGCAGCTGACCGCCGGGCGGCAGGAAGCCCTCGTTCGGCCCGTACGCCGCCCGGCGCAGGCCCAGGGGCGGCCCGACGGTCCCGTCCAGCAGACGGCTGTCGCGCGACGGCGCGGAGTACATCGGGGTGGGGTGGCCGGCGCTGCACCACGCGAAGTCGCCGGTGCCCGGGCGCAGCCGGAGCACGAACAGGGTGGCCAGCAGCGGCGCGCCCAGGCGGTTGACCAGTGCGGCCACCCTCGTGACGATCGTCGCCGGGGAGGAGTCCTCGACCGCGTACGCGCGGACCGCGTTGCGCACCTGACCGGTCATGACCGCCGCGCCCAGCCCGTGCCCGGCCACGTCGCCGATGCTGATCACGGCGTCGCCGTCGGGCAGCCTTACGACGTCGTACCAGTCACCGCCGACCCGTCCGGCCGCGGGCCGGTAGACGGCTTGCAGATCCCAGCCGTCCAGCGCGGGCAGGTTCTCCGGCAGGGTGCTCTGCTGCAGGGTCAGCACCAGCTGCCGGTCGTGGTCGAGTTGCCAGCCGGTCTGGGCCAGCGAGGCGAGCATGGTGGCGATCGGCACGAGCAGTGCCCGTTCCGTGCCGCTGAGCCGGCGCGTGGGATCGACCAGCACGGTGAGGGTGCCGATCCGGTCACCTCCGCGACCGCGGATCGGCGCCCGTACGGTTCCGGCCGTGTCGGCTGACGGGCTGTCCGCGCCGGAGGTGAACCGCAGCTCGGGCCGGCCGTCGCCCCCGGCCACCACGACCTCGGCGGCGATGCCGTCGAGCAGGGTCCGGGCCTGCTCGGTGACGCTCTGGAAGGCCTCCTCGAGGGCGCGGCCGGAGGCGATCACCGCGGCCGTGTCGGCCAGCGCGGACAGCTGCCGGGTGTGGGTGGCCCGGAGACGGGCCAGCCGCAGCGTGTTGCGGACCCGAGCGACCAGTTCGGCCGCGATGAAGGGCTTGACCACGTAGTCGTCGGCGCCGGCTTCCATGCCCTCCACCCCGGACTCGTCGCCGGCCCGGGCGGACAACATGATCACCGGCAGGGTTCGGGTCGCCTCGTCCCCGCGCAACGTCCGGACCAGGACGAATCCGTCCACCCGCGGCATCATCACGTCGGTCAGCAAGAGGTCCGGCCGGTTCCGGCGGATCATCTCGAGCGCCGTCTGCCCGTCCGGCGCCAGCTCCACCTGCCAGCCTTCGCCGGTGAGCAACCGCTGCAGGTAGGCGCGCATGTCGCTGTTGTCGTCGGCGACGAGGATGCGGGCGCCGCCGCCGGTCGGGGGCGGCGGCGGCCCGGCCGGTGCGGCGGGGTCGCCGAGCCAGCCGGCCGCCACCCGGGCGGCCGCCTGCGCAGTCACCATGTCCGGCAGCGGTTCGGCCACCGCGGCCTCGATCAGCGGCACGGTGACGGTGAACGTGGTCCCGGCGCCGGGCGTGCTGTCCACCTGCACATCCCCGCCTTGCACCCGGGCCAGCTCGCGGACCAGCGCCAGGCCGATCCCGCTGCCCTCATGACTGCGGGACTGCACCCCGCGTACGCGATGGAAACGGTCGAAGAGCCGGGGCAGGTCGTCGGGGGCGATGCCGATTCCGGTGTCGGAGACCTGCAGCCGCAGGGTGTTCTCGCGGGCCTCCAGCCGCACCCGGATCTCGCCGACGAACGTGAACTTGAGCGCGTTCGACAAGAGGTTGCTGACGATCTTCTCCCAGTTCAGCGGATCCAGGGCCACGGTCCGGGGCAGCGGCGGGCAGTCCACCACCAGGCGCAGGCCGACGCGCTCGATCGCCGCGCGGAAGACGCCGGCCAGCTCGGTGGTGTAGCGAGCCAGGTCGACCGGTCGCGGCCGGTTGCCGGCGTGGTTGCCGGCCTCGAGGCTGGAGAAGGTCAGCAGGTCGTTGACCAGCGCGAGCAGGCGGTCGGCGCTGCGCTGGGCGATCTCGACCCGTTCCCGCTGGGCCGGTCCGAGCGGCTCGGCGGCGTCGGCCAGGGCGTCGGCCAGGGGGCCCATCATCAGGGTCAGCGGCGTACGGAACTCGTGGCTCACGTTGGTGAAGAAGTCGGTCTTGACCCGGTCCAGCTCGGCCAGCGCCGCCGCCCGGTCCCGCTCCTCCTGGTAGGCCTGCGCGTTGCGGACCGCCACCGCGACCTGCTGGGCGAGCAGCTGGAAGAACGAGCGATACGTCTCGTCGAGGCCACGGCTGGGGCTGACCCCGGCCAGGAGCACCCCCAGCGGCTGCGATCGGCCGGCGGACGGCAGCGGGATGACGACCGCGGTGCGGACCGGGTCGTCCCAGGCGCCGCCGCTCACGGCCAGCCGGTCCGCCACGTCGTCGATGTCGATGGCGGTGCCTGCGGCGGCGGTGTGCAGGCGCCAGTCGTCACCGGACGGACTCACCAGCGACGGCAGCACCGCGTCGGCGTCGTCCGGCCCGACGGCCGCGGCGCGCCGGAGGAGCTCCCCGTCCCGCAGATAGATCGCGGCGAACGGCACATCGATCCGGTGCTCCCCGATCACCGCGGACAACCGGGCACAGACCTGGTCGACATCGGCTTCCTTCCCGCCGGACGGCACCGCCAGGTCACGCAGCAGCCGCAGCCGCCGCTCACCGACCACCTGCTCGGTGACTTCGCTGCACACCGTGAGAATGCCGGTGGTGGCGCCGTCGTCGTCGCGGGCCGGGGCGTGCGAGACGCTGAAGTACGCCTCCTCGCGGTACCCGGACCGGTTCAGCGCCAGCTGCAGTGCGGGCACCCAGCTGGCCACGCCGGTGGCCCGGGCCTCGGCGATCAGCGGCTCCAGCACGTCCCAGCCCTCGGCCAGGGTGACCCGGACGTCACCACCGAGCGCGGCCGGGTGCTGATCGCCGATCAGGGCGGAGTAGGCGTCGTTGTAGAGCTGGGTGTAGGTCGGCCCCCAGAGCAGCAGCATCGGGTACCGGGAGGACAACACGATCCGTACGGCCGCCCGCATGCTCTGCGACCAGCTCTCCACCGGCCCGACGTCGGTCGCCGGCCAGTCGAGCTCACGCATGAGCCTTCCCGCAGCGCCACCACCGGCGAAAAGGTCATCTGTCACGAGGCCACGCTACCCACGGCAGCACATTTCACTCCCGCAGCCCTCGGCCAGCCGGTGCGGTGACTAGCCGGGGCATCGACGGGTATTCGTGTCCGGGTCGAGCCCTTCTCCCGGCTGGGGGTTGTGATGTCCACCAAAGAACCGTCCGAGATCGCCCGTACGGCCGTGGCGACCGGCGTCAAGAAAGCCCACCTGCGGTGGGACAAGGTGCTGGTGGGGTCGTTCCTGGCCGGGGCGTACATCGCTTTCGGCGGGCTGGTCGCGATCACCGTCTCGGCCGGGCTCGATCCCGCGCGGTGGGGCAGCCTGCCGACGTTGTTCACCGGCGCCGCGTTCACGTTGGGCCTGGTGCTGGTGTTGATCGCCGGGTCGCACCTGCTGACCGGCAACATGCTGCTCGTGCCGATCAGCGCGATGACCGGGCGGCTCGGCTGGGGCGATGTCGCCCGCAACTTCACGCTGGTGCTGGTGGGCAACCTGGCCGGGGCGCTGTTCGTGGCGTACTTCCTCGCCGTGCAGACCGGGGTGATCGGCGACGTCGGCAGCGACGCCGGCACGCCCGGGGCGCTGGCCTACGAGCGGTTGGCCGGCATCGCCGAGGCCAAGGGCCTGCACGAGACCAGCTGGCAGGTCTTCCTGCGCGCGCTGGGCTGCAACTGGCTGGTCTGCCTGGCGGTGTGGATCTCGCTGGCCGCCGACTCGGTGTCGGGCAAGGTCATCGGGATCTTCTTCCCGATCATGGCCTTCGTCGCGATGGGCTTCGACCACCTGATCGCCAACATGTTCTTCCTGCCCGCCGCGATCTTCGCCGGAGTGCCCGGGCTGGGCTGGGACGACACGATCCGCAACTGGGGGCTGGCCTTCGCGGGCAACCTGGTCGGCGCGGTCGTCTTCGTCGCCACGTCGTACTGGTATCTCTACCTGCGCGACGAGCCGGAGCCCAGCTAGGGTCTGTCTCGCAACTGAGGCGGGGCTGCGGCCGGGCCCCGATCCCGCCTGGCGGCGTCCCGCGAAAACCCGGTTCCAACCCCGGGAGCCGGGCTTCCACGGGCCACTAGCGGCGGGGCTGCACGATGCCCGCGTCGTAGGCCATGACGATCGCCGCTGCGCGGTCGCGCGCTCCGAGCTTGTTGAAAACGGCGCTGACGTGCGTCTTCACCGTCGTCTCGGCCAGGAACAAGCCCTCGGCGATCTCGCGGTTGGAGGCGCCGCGGGCCATCAGGCGCAACACCTCCAGCTCGCGATCGGTCAGGGCGGCGACGCGATGGCTGTCCGCGCCGCCGGCGCCCGGCCGGGTCACCTTGCGGAACGTGGCCAGCATCGGGCCCAGCAGCGTGCCGTCGATCCAGGTGCCGCCGGCCGCCACTGTCCGGATCGCCTCGATCAGGTTTTCCGGGGTGGCCGATTTCAGCTCGAAGCCCGCCGCTCCGGCGTCGACCGCCGACCAGAGCACGTCCTCCTCGCCGAAGGTGGTCAGCACGCACACCGGGGGGCCGCCGGCCGCGCGCACCCGGCGGGTCGCCTCCACCCCCGAGACACCGGGCATCTGGACGTCCATGCAGATGACGTCGGGCCGGTGCTCGGCCACGGCCGCCACCACCTGGTCGCCGTCGCCGCACTCGGCCACGACCGTCATGTCGGGCTGGCTGCGCAGGATCAGCGCGAGCCCGGCGCGGACCATCGGCTGGTCGTCGACCAGCAGCACCCGGATCACGACGTCACCGCGGCCAGGCGCCGGGGCAGGCTGACCTCGACGATCCAGTGACCGGCCTGCGGCCCGGCCCGGAACACGCCGTCGATGGCGCCCACCCGGTGCTCGAGACCGGTCAGGCCCAGGCCGGACCCGGCCGGGGCGGCGCCGAGGGCGTTCTCGACGCGCAGCGCGACCTCGTCGAGACCGACCTCGATGCGGACGGCGGCCTCGGGGGCCGGGGCGTGTTTCGCGGCGTTGGTCAGTGTTTCGCGCAGGACGTCGCACAGCACCATCCGCGGCGCCGCCGACACCCCGTCCAGGGCGCCGGTCACGACGAGGTCGATGCGCATGCCGGCGTCGCGGTAGCCGGCCACTACCTGTTCGGGGTCGCCCGCCTCGCTGGTCGCCGGCGCGGGCGAGCCCTCGTGCATCAGCATCAGGGCCTGGCGCAGCTCGTCCATGCCCCGGCGCCCCACCGCCTCGGCGTCGCGCAGGGCCTCGGCCGCGGCTTCGGGCGAGGAGTTCAGAATCATGCGGGCTCCGGAGAGGTGCAGCAGGACCACGCTGAAACTGTGGCCCACCAGGTCGTGCAGGTCGCGGGCCATCCGCTGGCGGTCCTCGGCCACCGCGGCCTCGGCCAGCCGGGTCCGGGTGCGGTCGAGTTCGGCGATCAGCATCCACTGCTTTCGCACGACGTGGCCGAAGGCCAGGCCGACGAGCAGCCCGCCGAACCAGAGCCAGGCGCCGATCCGCCGGTGCCAGTCGCTCGCCTCGAACAGCAGCGGGAAGAACGGGGACGCCATGGTGACGCCGATGGCGACGGTGTCGAGCCGGCTGCGGCGGGCCGCGGCGACGACCGCCAGCGCGGCGGTCACGATGAGATAGCTGGTCTGGGTGACCCGGAACGCCTCGCCGGCGATGGTCGGGACGGCGACCCAGGTCAGCAGCAGCCAGCCCGGCATGGCGGGCCAGCAGGCCCGCACCACGAGCGCGGGAAACAGGACGAGGGCCACGAGCCAGCCCCACGACTCGGCGTAGGCGAACGTGAGCACACCGGCGCCCAGGCCGAGCAGGGCGGCCGCCGCGGCGAACTGGTCGCGGCTGCGCAGGGGTGAGGGCATCCGTGCAATATAAGGCAGCTTCACCAGGGTCCCTTCGGTGCCGAGGGCCCGGCGCCGCCTGCGGGTGCGGGCGGCGCCGGGCTGCGTCATCGGTGGTCAGCCCACCCGCTGCGGCTCCCGGGCCGCGGGCCCGGTCGTGGTGGAGAGGGTGCCGCCGGTCTCGTCGATCCCGGCCTTCTCGTGCAGCCTGCGGGCCCACGCCGGCGCCCACCAGTTGGCCCGGCCGGCCATCTTCATCAGCGCCGGCACCAGCGTGGCCCGGACGAGGAACGCGTCGATCAGCACCGCTAGGCCGAGGCCGAGGCCGAACATCTTCATGAACGTGACACCGGCGGTGCCGAAGGCGAAGAACGTGATCGACAGCACCAGGGCGGCGGCGGTGACGATCGGGCCGGTGTTGGCGATGCCGGAGACGATCGCGGTCTCGTTGTCGCCCGTACGGTCGTACTCCTCTTTCATCCGGGCCAGCAGGAACACCTCATAGTCCATCGAGAGGCCGAAGGCGACGGCGAACATCAGCAGCGGCATCGACACGTCGGTGAGCCCGGTCGAGGTGAAACTGAGCAGCTCGGAGAGGTTGCCGTCCTGGAAGATCCAGACCATCGCCCCCAGCATGGCAGTGAGGTTGAGCGTGTTGAGCACGATCGCCTTCAGCGGTACCAGGAGACTGCCGAACATCAGGAACAGCAGGGCGAAGGTGGCCACGGCGATCCACAACGCGGCCCACGGCGCGACCGAGGTGATGCCGGCCTTGGTGTCCACCAGTTCGGCGGTGCTGCCGCTGACCAGGGCGTCGAACGGGGCGTCGATGGCCCGCAGGTCGTGCACCACGTTCTCGGCCTCGCTCGAGATCGGCTGGACCGCCGGGACGACCTCGAGCCACTGGCCGGCGTCCGTGGCGTACCGCTCGGCCTCGGGGCCGGGACCGGCCGTACGCTGCCCGCCGGCCCAGGTGCCGTAACGGGTGTCGACCTCGGTGACGTTGCTGACCCGCGAGGCGGCCTGGGCGTACGCCTCGATGTCGCTCCGCTCGGCGGCTCCCTTGATCACGATGGGCAGCGCCTCGTAGCCGAAGTCGCGCTGCGCCGCCTCGGTGGCCTGGCGGGCCGCGACGTCGGCGGGCAGGACCCGGGCGTCCGGGTTGCCGAACCTGGTGCCCAGCACGGGCGCGGAGAGCAGAAGCAGCAGCACCACCGCGGTGCCGGTGACCAGGCCGGGCCGGCGCAGCACGCCGCCGGCCAGGGCGGCCCAGCGGCGCGAGCCGCCCTCGGCGTCGCGGCGCAGGCCGGGCAGGCGCCACGCGTTGACCCGGTGGCCCAGCAGCGCCAGCACCGCGGGCAGGATGATCACCGAGGCGGCGATCGCGACGAGCACCACGCCGACCCCGGCGTAGGCGAACGAGCGCAGGAAGAACATCGGGAAGGCGATCAGCGACAGCAGCGCCACGGCTACGGTCACCCCGGAGAAGACCACCGTACGTCCGGCCGACTCCACCGTGCGGATGGTGGCCACCTTCGGGTCGTAGCCCGCCTTGAGCTCCTCCCGGAACCGGGAGACGATCAGCAGCGAGTAGTCGATCGCCAAACCGATGCCGAGCGCGGTCACGAGGTTGATGGAGAAGACCGAGACGTCGGTGAACTGTGCGAACGCCCACAGCACGAAGAACGCGCCCATGACCGCGGCCACCCCGACCAGCAGCGGGAGCAGAGCCGCCACCACCCCGCGGAACACGATCAGCAGGAGCAGCAGGGTCAACGGGATCGCGATCAGCTCGGCGCGGACCAGGTCGTCCTCCAGGGTGTGGCCGAGGGCGGCGTCGACCGCCGCGGACCCGCCGACCTGCACGGTCACCGCGCCCCGGTCCCCTTCGAGGCTGTCCTGCACCCGGGCGACGGTGGCCTCCACCTCCGCCTCGGAGCCACCGGCCCGCGCCATCACCAGCGCCGACCCCCCGCTCTCGGAGCGCAGCGGCGGTGGCGAGCCGAGCAACCAGTAGGAGGTCACCTCGTCGATGCCGGCCGTCGTGGTGAGCTCCTGCGACAGGGCCCGGCCCGCGGCGGCCGCCTCCGGGGCGTCGACGTCACCTCCGTTCGCGGTGACGACGAGCAGGAGGTTGGGCGAGCCCGCACCGAGCTCCTTCTCGAGGATCACCCGGGCCCGGGCCGAGTCCGACGACGGGTCGTCGAAGCCGCCGTTCTTCAGGGCCGTGAAGGCGCCGCTGCCGAGGACCGCGGTCAGCACGACGACGGCGAGCGACACGAACAACGTCAGTTTGGTCCGCCGGACGACGAGTCTGCCGAGTGCGGTGAACATGTGAGCCTCTCCCCGGCCCGGGCGTTCCGAGCCGTACGAGAGGAAATTCTGTCGACGCCGCGCCGCGAAATCGTCGGAGCGCAGCACCGTCCCCGGCCCTGCCCCGGGAGGAGGAGCCGGCCGCCTCCTCCTCCCGTGGTAGGAGCAGGGGGACGGCTAGGACACCGTGCAGGCGGTGCCGTCGAGGCGGAAGTCGGTGGGCCTGGCGTTGGTGCCGCTGTAGGTGGCCTGCAGGCCGAACGTGGCCGTCGCACCGGTCGCCAGCGTGCCGTTCCAGCTGGCGTTGCGGGCGGTCACGACGGCGCCGGTCTGGCTGACCGTGGCGTTCCAGGCGCCGGTGACCTGCTGGTTGCCGGGGAACGTGAAGGTGAGGGTCCACGCGTTCCGGGCCGCGCCGAGGTTGGTCACGCTGACGTTCGCGGTGAAGCCGGTGCCCCACTGGTCGGCCGTCCAGCGCAGCGAACAGGCCGCGGCCGAGGGCGGGGTCGTGGCGGGCGGGGTCGTGGCGGGCGGGGTCGTGGCCGGCGGCGTGCTGGGCGAGCCGGCGGGCGGGAAGCGCAGGATCCGGTCGTCACCGGTGGCGGGCGTGCCCCGGCCGTCGCGGTTGCTGGTGGTCACCCACAGGGCGCCGTCCGGGGCGCGTTCCACCGTACGGAGCCTCCCGTACCGGCCCTGCAGCAGCGGGACCGGCGTGCCCGCACCACCGGCGCCGTCCAGCGGCACCGACCAGAGCCGCTGACCGCGCAGGGCGGCGACGTACAAGGTCTGGCCGTCGATGGCGGCCCCGCTGGGCGACGCCTCGGCGGTGCTCCACACGACGATCGGATTGCGGTAGCGGGTGTCGGTGGACCGGCCCTCGACGACGGGCCAGCCGTAGTTGCCGCCCGCGACGATCTGGTTCACCTCGTCCCAGGTGTTCTGCCCGAACTCGGCGGCGTACAGGCGGCCCTGCGCGTCCCAGGCCAGGCCCTGCGGGTTGCGGTGACCGAGGCTGTAGACCAGCGAACCGGCGAACGGGTTGCCGGTGGCAGGGACACCGCCGTCCGGACGCATGCGCAGGATCTTGCCGTTGCGGCTCTGCTGGTTCTGCGCGTTCGCCGTGACACCGGCGTCGCCCACCCCGGCGTAGAGCATGCCGTCGGGGCCGAAGGCGATCCGACCGCCGTCGTGGATGCTCGCCTTGGCCAGCCCGCTCAGGATCACCTGCTGGGTCTGCGGGGTGTCCAGCCGGAACCGGGCGATCCGGTTGTCGGAGGCCGCGGTGAAGTACACGTACACCAGGTTGTCCTGGGCGAACGTGGGCGACACGGCCAGGCCGAGCAGACCCGCCTCGCCGGTGGCGGCAACACCGGCGACGGTGGTGACGGTGACCGGTGCGCTGCCGGGAGTCACCCGCAGCACCCGGCCGCTGTTGCGTTCGGCGACCAGCGCGCTGCCGTCGGGCAGGAAGCCCAGGCCCCACGGGACGGTCAGGCCGGTCGCGACCTCCTGCGGGTCGGCCAAGTCGGCTCCGGCAGCCGCCGGCCCGCTGACCGCGAGCTGTGCCGCCCCCAGAGCCAGCGCGGCGACGGCACTGCCGACGACGATCATGCGACGCATGACTACCTCCGATTCCCGCCAGGAGCGCTCCCACCCTCCCCCCAATATAGACAAATGTCAATTAAAAGCGGGTCGCGGCCGTCGATCAGTCGTTGTCCCGGGCGAGCAGCTCGTACGTCAGGTCGGTCACGGTTGCCGCGCCGGCCGGGGGCTGCGGCGCCTCGACCCCGCCGTACTGGGAGACCGTGATGATCAGCGGCGGCTCGGGCCGGCTGTCCGGGGCCTGGGACGCGAGCGTGCCCGGAAGGTTGAGCGTGAAACTGGTCAGCCGGCCCTGCCCGTCGAGCGTCGCCTCGTACGTCATCGCCCTGGCCGACGGTCCGTAATAGCCGGCCGGGTCGCCGATGACGAGGTTGAGCTCATCGTCGATCCGGGTGGCGTCCAGGGTTCCGGTGATGGTGTCGCCCCGGCGTTCCGCGGTCGTCACCGCGCCGATCAGCGCGTCGGCCCCGGTGATGTCCAGCTTGCTCGCGGTGGGGACGGGCGCGATGTAGTCCAGGGAACTCTGCTCGTCGACCCGGGCCGCCTCGGCCAGGCGCTGCTGGTCCACGCGGAGCCAGCGGGTGCCGCTCAGCTGGGCGATGGCGGTTTGGTAGCGGCCGATCTCGGCCTGCGGCAGCCCAGCGTTCTTGAGCTGCTCGAGGACGCCGGGGCCGCTGTACGTCCCGGCGCCGGGCGGCTTCAAGTACGTGGTGTTCCCGACCCGCATCAATGCCAGCTTGTTGCGGTATTCGACGAGGTAGCTGCCGGCCGTGCCGATGTCGGCGCGGACGATGTCGGTCATCAGGTACGCGCCGGTGCGGGCGAAGACGTAATCCCCCGCCCTCAGGCCGGCCCGCGCGTTGGCGAGGTCCCGGACCGCCTGGGCGCCGCTGACGACGACCGGGGCGTCACCGCCGGGCCGCAGCGCGATGATGCCGCCACTCACCGCGACCAGGGCGACGGCGGCCCCGGTCACGACGGCCAGACGCCGCCGGCCGCGGCGGCGCCGGCCGGACCGCAGGATCGGACCCGGCTCGAGCGGGTCGGTGGTGCGGGCCAGCTCGTTCATGGCCCTGCGCAGGTCGTCCGGGGTGCGAGTCATGACTGCTCCTGGGTGCCGTGGGAGGGGCGAGGCCCGCGAACCTCGTCGTCGAGCGCGATGCGCATCTTGCGCAGAGCCGTGTGGCAGGTCGACTTGACCGTGCCGACACTGATGCCGAGGATCTTGGCGACGTCCCGCTCGGTGTGGTCGTCGAAGTAGCGCAGCACGACGACGGCGCGTTCACGACCGGTGAGAAGGTCGAGCGCGGCCAGCAGTGATCGGCGGTCCTCCAGCGCGTTGTCCGGGCCCGCGGGAGCATCGGGAACAACGTCGACCGGGCGTTCGTGGCGTTGGTGCCCGGTGCGCCACCAGTCGGTGACCGCGTTCGTGACGGACCGCTGGACGTAGCCGTACGGGTCGTCGTGTTCGATGCGCGACCACCGCAGATACGCCCGCGTCAGGACGCTCTGCACGATGTCCCGGGCCTGCTCGCGGTGCCCGCACAGCAACTCGGCGTGCGCGATCAGCCGGTGGGAGCGAGTCGCCACGAACGCGGTGAAGGACTCGTCGGTGTCCCGGCCTCGTCTGAACCTCATGATCCCTCAGACGTAGCGGGTCGGCGAAAGGTTGGGCTGGGGGCCGGAGAAACCTTTGGTGGTTCTTTGGCGGCACCGCTCATCGTTCTCGATGTGAGCCAATACCGCAGGCTAGTCACCGCTTCCGCCCTCCTGTTCGGTGTCGCGACGCTGTCGGCGTGCGCCGCCCCGAATGCCTCGGACGACGTCGTCCGCTCGGCCGCCGCCACCGCCCCGCCCGCCGCTTCTCCCCCGGCCGCCGACGTCGTCAAGTCGTCGGCGAAGAAACCGGCGGGGAAGAAACCGGCGGCGAAGAAAGCGGCGCCGCGCGGCCCCCGGATCGTCTCCTTCCGCATCGCCCAGAAGCCCAAGTGCGCCGAGGGCACCGCCGTCTTCCGCGCCGACCCGGTCCCGCTGATCATCGAGTGGAGGATCACCGGTGCGGCCGGTGGCGCGCTCTCGGTCGACGACCCGACCCACACCCCCGGCACGTACGGCCAGGTCGAGCTCAAAGGCTCGCAGGAGTTCCTGTTCTCCTGCAGCGGCGAGGTCGGCACGAAGGAAACCCACACGTATGCGCTCTACACCGTCGGCGGCACCGGACCGGCCCGCGTCAAGACGATCAAGGCGTCGGCCACGGTGCTCGACAAGGGGCTCGGCACCAACTAGCGGGACGCGGAGAAGTCCTGCGTGCCGATCACGCGGAGGAGCTCGAGGGCCCGGTGGACCGGTGAGCCGGGCTCGGCCGTGAACAGAACCAGCTGCTGATCGCGGTCGGGCAGGGTGAGGATCTCGAAGTCGAGTTCCAGCCGTCCGACCGCTGGGTGGTCGATCACCTGATGGCTGTGATGGTCGATGTGCAGCTCCTGCTCGCGCCAGAGCCGGGCGAACTCGGTGCTGGCGGCGAGCAGGTCACGGATCAGGTCGCGGACCTCGTCGTTGTGCGGATAACGGGTGGCGGCGACGCGCAGGTAGCTGACCGCGGCCCGGGCGAACTGCGGCGAGGCGCCCATGCCGTAGCCCCGGCGGGAGGGGTCGGGGTGCAGGAAGTACCGGCGTACGAGATTGCGGTCGTCGGCGCCCAGCGCGGAGAAGTCCTCGAAGAGCGCCGCCGCCAGCGGGTTCCATGCCAGCACCTTGCACGCTCCGCTGATCACCACGACACCGGCGTCGCTGATCCGGTCGAGCAGCTGCAACGTTCCGGCCGGCACGTCCTCGGCGGGCCCGTCGCCGCTCCCGCTCTCGGCCTGGCCGGCCAGCCGGAACAGGTGCTCCTGCTCCTGCCCGTCGAGCCGCAGCGCGCGGGCGATCCCGTTGAGCACCGTCCGTGAGGGGTGGCGGCCGCGGCCCTGCTCCAGACGGGTGTAGTGGTCGACCGAGATCATCGCCAGCTGGGCCACCTCCTCGCGGCGCAGCCCGGGCGTGCGGCGCCGGCTGCCCGCGGGAAGGCCGGCGTCGCGCGGGCTGACCCGCTCCCGGCGGCCGCGGAGAAACGCCGCCAGCGCCTGCTTGTCCATGGCCCGAGCCTACGGGCGCGTGGGCGGCTCAGCCATGGACTACCGGTCTCTGGTTACCCGGATGCGGGCCCGCCACGGTTGCGGCATGAGCGAATCAGTGCTGGTCACCGGGGGATCCGGTTTTGTGGCGGGCTACGTCGTGCGGGAACTTCTCGGCCGGGGCCACCGGGTGCGGGCGACCCTGCGGAATCTGCGCCGCGGCGAGGCCGTACGAAGGAAGCTGGGGGTCGAGGGCGACCTGTCGTTCGTCGCCGCGGATCTGCTGAGCGACGACGGGTGGGACGCGGCCACCGAAGGCATGACGTACGTGGTGCACACGGCGTCGCCGATGCCGGTCGGTGAACACCGCGGGCAGGACATCACCACACCGGCGCGCGCGGGCACCCGCCGGGTCCTGCAGGCCGCCCGGCGCGCCGGTGTGCGGCGGGTGGTGCTGACCTCGTCGACGGCGGCCGCGATCCCCGCCGAACCGGAGGCCCCGGCGGACGAGCAGACCTGGAGCGACCTGCCCGACCAGCCCCGCTACGTCTATCCGCGGGCGAAGACGCTGGCCGAGCAGGACGCGTGGCGCATCGTCCGCGGCTGGCCGGACGGCCCCGAGCTGACCACCGTGCTGCCCGCGAACATTCAGGGCCCCGCGCTCGACGAGGACCTGTCCCCGTCGGTGACGCTGATCCGGTTGATGCTGACCGGCAAGATGCCGGCGCTGCCGCACATGGGCTACTCGATCGTCGACGTGCGCGACCTGGCCGTCCTGCACGCCGAGGCGATGACCGCCCCTGCCGCGGCCGGGCAGCGCTTCATCGCCGCCGGTGAGTTTCTCTGGTTCCACGAGATGGCGGCGATTCTGCGCGACCGGCTGGGCCCCGACGCGGCCAAGGTCTCCCTGCGCCGGCTGCCGAACTGGGTGGTCCGCGCGGCCGCGCCGTTCAACGCCGAGCTGAACCAGGTGGTGCCCAGTCTCGGCGTGCGCAGCCGGCTGAGTTCCGCACACGCCGAGAGGACGTTCGGCTGGCGAACGCGCCCGGCCGCCGACTCGGTCCTCGACACCGCGAAGAGCCTGTTGTCGCTCGGCTTGGCCTGAATCTGCTCCCGGGGTGGGGTCTCGCCGGCCATCGAGCGGAGCGGTTACGGCCGTTCGCCGACGCCGGCACCGAGGTAGGTGGGGACGTCGGCCAGCAGACCGGACACCTCCGGGCTGAGCTCGTTGCGGCGGCGGTGCCGGTCGGCGATCTTGTCGGCCAGCTCGGGATCGTCGTCGTCGCTGATGTCGAAGATCTGCATGTTCTCGATCAGCTCGAGGCCGATCAGGTCGGTGCGCAGCGTCGCCGGATGGGTCAGGAACGCGAACAGGCCGTCCAGGTCGTCGAAGACGAACGTCGCGCCGTACTGGAACTCGCCGCCGAGATCACGGCCGACCACCCAGGAACGCACAGACGGAACCGATCGACCCGTCTCCCGCCAGCTCTCCAGCGCCGCCTCGGCCTGCTCGGGCGACGCGGACTTCTTCAGCGCGGCCCGGATCACGTGGAAGATCATCTCTTGCCCCTTGTCTCTAACATGGTTAGATTTTCTAACGCCGTTAACCTACGGCCGGATCGCCGAGGAGGTCAAGAGGGACGGCTAGGGTTCGCGTGACCGGAGAAGTGAGAAGACGACCATGCCGAGCAACACCCGACGCGCCCGTGAGCGGGCCGGCACCCGCGACCGCATCGTCGAGGCCGCGCTCACGGTGCTGGAGAACGAGGGCGCCGCCGCGCTGACGATCCGGCGCATCGCCGCCGACGTGGAATACACCGCGCCGATCGTCTACCAGCACTTCGCCGGCAAGGACGCGCTCGTGCGGGAACTCGTGGGGCACGGATATCGCCTGATGATGGCCGACCTCAGCCGGCTCCCCGACGAACCCGACATGGACCGGCGCGTGCTGCGGATCGCGCGCGCGTACGTGCGGTTCGCGACCGAGCACCCGCACCTCTACCAGGCCATGAACGACGCCACAGTGGGCGCGGACGCCCGCCGGCAGGCCGCGGCGCCGGCCATCGGCCTCGTGCAGGAGTTGCTCACCGACTGGTCGCGCGCGCACGGCGTGGCGCTGGCCGCACCCGACGAGGCCTGCGAGATCGTCTGGGGCGCGCTCTACGGCATCGCCTCGCTCGGAAGCCTCGACTCGCTCAGCCCCGACCGCACCGAACGGCTCGCCGAGCAGGCCCTCACTGCGATCCTCCAAGGGTGGCGGACCCCGGCGGCATAACGAAAAGCTCAGCGCCCTCGACGAGCTCCAGGGCCGTCCGGTGTCTCCGGTCAGCGGCGGCAGGTCACGTCCGGGGCGGCCCGAAGTGTCACTGATCGGTCGGGCGAATCATCTTGCTGTTGTTGATGGCAATGCGCGCGCGGTCACGGGTCTCCCGGGCCTCCCGGCGGATCCGGGCCGACCGTTGCCGCCAGCCTTCCGGGTCGTCGCCGTGAAACGTGGCGCCCGCGGGTGCCGCGACGGGGCCGGCGGGTTCGTCCGCCACCACGAAACGGTCGAGCAGGCCGAGCGCCGTCAACACGTGGGCGACGCCGGGGGTCGGGCCGCGCAGCTTCAGCACGATGCCCGCGGCGTCGGCCGCTTGCCCGCAAGCCAGCAGGGATCGCACACCCGCCGCGTCGATGAAGGTCAACTCGCTCAATTCCAGCTCGACCCGGGCCACCGCGGCTGCCGACAGCGTTCGCGTGAAGGCCTCGATCAGTCGGGGAGCCGTGGCACTGTCGAGTTCGCCGCCGAGACGGAGGACCAGCATGTCCACGCCGGCCTCGGCCGAATCGACGTGCAGATGATCGATAGCACCTTCGGATGGCTGCTCGGACATCGTGGGACCGCTCCGGCGGTGACCAGAAGCGCATCCGGCTCTGTTTTGAACGGCGCGATTCCTCGCAGTGGATGGTACCTCGGGGCGACACAAGCCGGTCAACCCCGAGCCGCGGCTGCTCCACGCGCGAAGACAGCGCGGACCGAGCACCAAGCGCGCCGAGCGTTACTTCCACCACTGTCAACGCAGTGATCACCTTGATAGGTTCTTGCACATAGTTGGCAAGAACTAAGGAGTGGCGTTGACTGCCGTACTCTCGGAGGACCGGGAGCAGGATGTGCTCGGGGTCGGCGCCCAACGCCGCCGCACCACGCTCTGGGTCGTGGCGCTGGCCGTCGGCCTGGTGGTGACCGGGGTGGTGGCGGTCGGCACGGGAGCGATCGCGATCGGCCCGGCCACCGTGGCCCGCATCCTCGCCCACCAGATCTTCGGCCTGGGCGACGCGACCTGGACACCGCCGCAGGAAGCCATCGTCTGGCAGGTGCGGCTGCCCCGCGTGCTGCTCGGCATGCTCGTGGGGGCCGGGCTGGCCGTCTGCGGTGTCGCGCTGCAGGCCATGGTGCGCAACGTGCTGGCCGACCCGTACCTGCTGGGCATCAACTCGGGCGCGTCCAGCGGCGCCGCCGCGGCCATCCTGTTCGGGGCGGGCGCCGGTTTCGGCCAGTACGCCCTGTCGGCCAGCGCGTTCCTGGGCGCACTGGCCGCCTCCCTGCTGGTGTTCCTGATCGCGCGTAGCGGGGGCCGGGTCACGTCGATCCGCCTGCTGCTGGCCGGCGTGGCCGTCGGCTACGCCCTGTACGCCACCACCAGCTTCCTGATCTTCGCCTCGGGCTCGGCCGAGGGCTCCCGCTCGGTGCTGTTCTGGCTGCTCGGCTCGCTCGGCCTGGCCCGCTGGGACGCCCTGCTCACTGTGGCCGCGGTGGTCATCGGCGGCACCACGTTCTTCCTGACCGTCGTGGGCCGGCGCCTCGACGCGCTCGCCGTCGGCGACGAGACCGCGCACACGCTCGGCGTGAACCCGGACCGGTTCCGGATGCGGCTGCTCGTGATCGTCTCGCTGTGCGTCGGTGTGCTGGTCTCCGCGGCCGGCAGCATCGGCTTCGCCGGGCTGGTCGTCCCGCACCTCGCCCGCCGCCTGGTCGGGGCCCCGCACGTCCGCGTCGTGCCGGTCGCCGCGCTGCTCGGCGCGATCCTGCTGGTCTGGGCCGACGTGATCGCCCGCGTGCTGCTGGCCCCGCAGGAGATCCCGATCGGCATCATCACCGCGCTGCTCGGCGCTCCGTTCCTGTTGATCCTCATCCGCCGACTGCACGCCGGAGGCACCTCATGAAGAAGTTCGTCGTCCTGTCCGCCGTTCTGCTGCTCTCCGCCGGATGCGGGGCCGCCGGCGACGGCGTCGCGAGCGAGGCCGGCGGGGGCTATCCGCTGACCGTGAAGAACTGCGGGGCCGACGTCACCTTCGACCGGGCGCCCGAACGGACCGTGCTGCTCAAGAGCGCCGCCGTGCCCTACCTGCACGACCTCGGCGTGCTCGACCGGGTCACCGCTCGCGCCGGGCACTATCCCGAGGAGTACTACGACGACGCCACGCTGGCCGAGCTCGAGAGGATCCCGCTGCTCACCGACAAGACCGACACCAGCGGGCACCTGCAGATCTCCAAGGAAGTGGTGATCAGTCAGCAGCCCGACCTGGTCTTCGGTGAGGTCGACAACCTGTCGCGCGACACCCTGTCGGCGGTGGACATCCCGCTGCTGGAGGAGCCGGCGATGTGCGCCGGCAACACGGCCGTGCCGACCTTCGACGACATCTATCGGCAGCTGGAAACGTACGGGAAGGTCTTCAGCCGGCCCGAGCAGGCCAGCACGGCGGCGACGGCGCTCAAGGAGCGGGTCGGCAAGGTGGAGAAGGTCGGCAACGGGCGTACGGCGGCGGTGCTCTATCCGACAGTCGGGGGCGGGGTGACCTACGCGTACGGGTCGACCAGCATGGCGCATCCGCAGCTGGAGGCGGCCGGCTTCACCAACGCGTTCGGCGAGAGCAAGGAGCGCGTCTTCGAGGTGACGCTGGAGGAGCTGCTGGGCCGCAACCCCGACGTGCTGATCCTGCTGTACGGCGACGGCGACCCGGCGAAGGTCGAGCAGGCCGTCACCAGCCTGCCCGGCGCCGAGAAGCTCCAAGCGGTGCAGGACAAGCAGGTCATGACGCAGCTGTTCAACTTCACCGAGCCGCCCTCGCCGCTGTCGGTCGACGGCCTGGAGCGGATCGCCGAGCGGTTCCAGCAGTGATCCGGGCGGCCGAGGTGTCGTGGCGGTACGGCGCCACGCCGGTGATCGAGGGCGTCAGCGTGACCGCGCGGCCGGGCCGCGTGCTCGGGCTCATCGGACCCAACGGATCCGGCAAGACCACCCTGCTGCGCCTGCTCTACGGCGCGCTGCGCAGCCCCACCGGGCGGGTCACCGTCGACGACGACCCGCTGTCCCGGCTGTCCGCGCGCGAGACCGCGCTGCGCATGGCCGTCGTGGTGCAGGAGACCGGCGGCGAGACCGCGCTCAGCGTGGCCGAGACGGTGCTGCTGGGCCGGAGCCCGCACCTGTCCACATTTCAGCGTACGGGGAAAACCGACCACGAGATCGCCGCCCGCTGCCTGGCCCGTGTCGGAGCCACCCACCTCGGGCCGCGCGCCTTCGCCGGGCTGTCCGGCGGCGAACGGCAGCGGGTGCTGATCGCCCGCGCGCTGGCCCAGCAAGCCACCCACCTGCTGCTCGACGAACCCACCAACCACCTGGACATCCGTTACCAGCACGAAGTCCTGGGCCTGGTCCGCGGGTTGGGGACCTGCTCGGTCGTGGTGCTGCACGACCTCAACCTGGCCGCCCGCTACTGCGACGACCTCGTGCTGCTCGGCGCGGGTGGGGTGGTCGCGGCCGGAACCGTGGACGAGGTGCTCGACCCGGCGACCCTCGAACCCGTCTACGGCATCGGGATCAAACGCATCGAGCTCGACGGGCACCTGCACCTGCTGTTCCACCCCTTGGCTCGGGAGGCCACATGACCACTCAGGACCGGATCAACGACTACTGGACCGGGCGTGCCCCCAGCTACGCCGCCTACCAGCTGCAGCCCGGCCGGATGGCCGACGACGTCGCGGCCTGGTCGCAGGTGTGGGCGGGCGCGCTGCCGGCGACGCCCCTGGACGTGCTCGACGTGGGCACCGGCAGCGGCCAGGTCGCATCGATCCTGGCCGGGCTCGGTCATCGCGTCACGGGCATCGACCTGTCCCCCGGCATGCTCGAACAGGCCCGGACCGCGTACGGGAACGTGGATTTCCGCCTCGGTGACGCCGTCGACCCCGCGTTCGCCGCGGCCAGCCTGGACGCGGTGACGGGCCGATACGTGATGTGGACGCTGCGCGACCCGGAGGCCGCGGTGAAGAACTGGATCCGCCTGCTGCGGCCCGGCGGCACGGTTGCCGTCGTCGACAGCACCTGGTTCCCGGACGGACCGCAGAACTTCTACGACCCGTCGGTGTGGCAGGCCCTCCCCCTCGCGCAGGCCACCGACATCAACCAGACCGCCGCCGTGCTGTCGGGCGCGGGCCTGGCCGACGTCACCGTCACGCCGCTGACCGGTATCCACGAACTGGACGAGAGGTACGGCGTGGCGCCCGGCCACGAGGTCCAGATGCAGTACCTGATCACCGGGCGTGCGCACGCTCGGCCGCGCAGAGCGCCCCGGTCGACCCGGCCGTCATCGACCAGGTGATGCGGGCGACCGACGCCAACGGGACGGGCGGCGAACTCACCGTGACCCTCCCCTCCGACAGCAGCACCGCGCGGGCCGGGCTCGGTTCCCGGCGTCGCCCGGCACCAGCAGCATCACACCGGGCCGGACGGATCTCAGAGCGCGGTGACGAGCCCGTCGAGCATGCGGCCGAAGGCGCCGACCGCCACCGACAGGTGCCCCTCCCCCGGTTCCAGGTGGGCGGTCACCCCGGGCACGTGCGCGGCGAGCCACTTGCCGTGGGCGTACGGCACCATCAGGTCCTCGCTGCCTTGCCACAGGTGGACCGGCACCGTGATCTCGGCCAGGTCGAAACCCCAGGGCTTGGTGAAGGCGAGGTCGTCGTCGAGCCAGCCGTCGATGCCCGGCCGCAGCGCCTCCGTGAAGGCGGCTGTCAGGTCCGCACCGAACTCGTCGGTCAGCACGGCCCGGTCCACCGGGGGCAGCAGGCTCGACAGCCCGGCGATCAGGCCGGCCGCGTCGGTGTCGCGCATCCCCTCGGCCTCCTTCTCCAGGTAGGGGCGCAGATCCTGCTCGCCGCGCGCGGCCGCTCCGAACTCCGCGACGTTGTCCTCGCCCATGCCGGCCACGAAGTCCAGACCGTCGGCCCCGTACGGCGCGGCCCCCGCGATCACCAGGGCCCCCGCGACGCGCCCGGGCAGGCGCGCAGCCGTGGCGAGGGCGTGCGGTCCGCCCCCGGACCAGCCCGCAACCAGGCAGCGCGGGGCGCCGAGGTGGTCGAGCACGTCCTGTACGTCCGCGACCACGTCCACCACGGCCCGCCCGGGCGCTCGGGTGGAGGCGCCGTAGCCGGGCCGGGAGAACGTCACGAGCCGCAGGCCCCGCTCGTGGACGGCTCGCTGCAGGTAACGCAACGGCCGGGCCGCTCCGGGGGTGCCGTGGTGAAAGATCAGCGGCACGCCGCCGGCCGGGCCGCTCACCACTACTTCGAGCTGCCGGCCATCGCGGGTGGTAAGCACGGTTGAGCCTCCATCAGTCGATCGGAACGGGGGGAACTCCGGCGTTCAGACGGGCGGCCAGTTCCGCAGGGCGGCGTCGATCACCTGCTCGAGCTCGGCCCGGCCGGCGCCCCCGGCGGCCTGGACGGCGACGCCGTTGGCGATCGTCAGGACGTATCTCGCCAGCAGCGCCGGGGCGGTCTCCGGGGGCAGGTCGCCCTGCTCGACGGCGCGCTCGAACCGCTTCGTGAGCTGGGCGTGGGTCTCCTGCCGGGAGGTGGCCAGCAGCTCGCGGATCACCTGCCCGTCCTCGCCCCCGATCAGCGAGGCCCGGAGGCTGAGGCAGCCCGGCGGGTAGTCGGGCAGGGTGGCGCTGCGCACCGCGCCTTGGAGGAACACCGTGGCCACCCGCTGGGCGGTCGGCTCGGTCAGCGCCTCGGCACCGTACGACGCGGGCCCGGCGGCGTAGCGCGCCCACGCCTTGCGGAACAGTTCTTCCTTGTTGCCGAAGGCCGCGTACATGCTCGTGCGATTGATGCCCATGGCCTTGGTCAGGTCAGCCAGGCTCGCGCCCTCGTAGCCGTGCTCCCAGAAGACCCGCATCGCGTTCTCGAGGGCCGCGTCGGCGTCGAAGCCCCGCGGCCGGCCGATCGGCGTGCTCCGTTGAATGGTCACGTGATCGAGCTTACCAATTCCTTACCGATCGATCCAGATGTGCTACGTTACTTCGGTACCGATCAGTCGGTACGGAATTATCGGCAGGCCGAGGCCGTTACGACGGCATCTCTTGAAAGGGATGGACATGAGCGAGTTCACCGGAAAGACCGCCCTCATCACCGGCAGCACCAGCGGCATCGGCCGGGCGACGGCCCTGCGCCTGGCCGCCCAGGGCGCCGACGTCGTGGTGACCGGCCGCGACGCTCAGCGCGGCGCGGAGGTGGTCGACAAGATCAAAGCCGACGGCGGCCAGGCCCGGTTCATCGCCGCCGATCTGACCGACCGGGCCGACGTGGCCCGGCTGGCCGAGGCCGCCGGGGAAGTGGACGTGCTGGTCAACGGGGCCGCGGCGAACATCTTCGGCCCGAGCGCCGACATCACCGCCGAGCAGTACGACACGCTGCTCGACAGCAACCTGCGCGCGGTCTTCCTGCTGACCGTCGCCCTGGCCCCCAAGATGGCCGAGCGCGGCCACGGCAGCATCATCAACATCAGTAGCGGCTCCGCCGTGATGGGCGACGAGAACAACGCCGTCTACGTCGCCACCAAGGGCGCGCTCAACGCCATCACCCGCGCCTGGGCCGCCGAGTACGGGCCTTCCGGCGTCCGGGTCAACGCGGTCCAGCCCGGCCCGACGTACACCAGCGTCGGCCCGGTCTGGCTGGACCGGTACATCAACCTCATCCCGCTGCGCCGCGTCGGCCAGCCCGAGGAGCTCGCCGAGGTGATCGCGTTCCTCGCCGGTCCGGGCGGGTCGTACATCAACGGCGCCACCATTCCCGTCGACGGTGGCCTCACCGCGGTGGAGCCCCCGAAGCCCCCGGTGGCCGCCTGACGAGAGGCACGCGGGTGGGCAGCTCCCGGAACGGTCGGGAGCTGCCCACCGGGCATGACGCCGGCGCGGCCCGCCGCCATCTCGGGCACGGCGAGTTCGGCCGCACCGAGGCGGCGATGCTCCGGAGCGACCATCAGCGAAGAGATTCCGCTCAGCGTGGATCGGCGGGGTCCAGGATGCCGCGGACGGTCCGCAACGCGTAGAACGATCGCGAACGCACCGTCCCCTCGGGAATGCCGAGACTCTCGGCGACGTCGGCCACGGAGCTGTCCCGGCCGTAGAGCGCGAGCAAGACCGCTCGGTGCCGCTCGGACAGCCGCGCCAGCGCGTCCCGCAGCACCTGCCGGTCGAGCAGGCGGTCGACGTCGTCGGGGGCGGCCCCGGTCCACGCCGTGTGGTCGCCGTAGACCTCGGCCGGCCGGGCCATCCGGCTGCGCACCGCATCGATCGCCACGTTCCGGGCGACGGTGAAGATCCAGCGGCGCCGCGACTCGGCGTCGCCGGGCAAGTCGTCCACTTTGCGCCAGACCCGCAGCATCGTCTCCTGCAGCAGGTCCTCGGCCGCCTCCGGCTGGCCCTGGGTGAGCCGCACCAGATAACGGCGCAGAGGGCTCGCGGTGGCCTCGAACAGGCCACGCATCCGTTCCTCCGGGGCCGGAGAATCAATCTCGGGCCGGTTGCCTACGGCAGTGCTCATCGCCGGTCATCCCTCCGCGCGGTTCCCGCCACCGGCGGCGAACCGGCCGGTGGTGTCGCGAACGGTAATGTCCCGGTAGTCCCGGACGAATGAGTCTTAAGGCCCAGAGGGACCCAGGCCGGGCCCGGGGCCGGTGGTCCGGCTCGAGGGGACGACGCGCCACGCGAGCAGACCGGCCACCAGCAGCAGGACCGCCGCCACGTACGACGTGATCCCGACATCGAAAGCACCTCACTGACCTCCTCGGACCAGACCGCCCGGCACCGGATCCCCGACGGCCGGCGGCCACGTCTCGTTCAGCCCACGGACGTGGCCGTCATCACCCGTTCCGGAGGAAGCCCGGCGAGAAGGGCAGGCGGGCCGCCCCGGCCGGAGCGGCCCGCCTGTCCGGTCACAAGGTGCAGGTCGCGCCGGCGGCCGGCACTTTGAGGTCGATGAGATAGTCGGCGGCGGCCTTGTTGACGCAGGGATTCGTGCCCGCGGTCACGATCGTGTGCCCCTCGCCGCGCACCGTGAGCAGCGCGCTGCCCAGGGATTCGGCGAGGCGGACGCCACCGGCGTGCGGGGTGGTGGGGTCCCCGGTGATCGAGACGACGAGCGTACGGGGAAGGCCTTGGATGTTCTGGGCGTACGGGAAGCCCAGCGTGGGCGGGGCCGGCCAGTGCTCGCAGCCGTCGCGGGCCCCGGTCAGCGCGACGCCCGGATCCATGAACGGCGCCGACTTGATGACAGCGGCGCGCAGCTCGTTGCCCTGCTGCTCGCTCAGCCGCTGCTCGTCCATGCAGTTGATGGCGTACAGGGCCTCGGCGAAGTTGGTCCAGGCGCCCTTGGCGTCCCGGCCGGAGAAGTCGAAGCCGAGCTGGGCCAGTTCGTCGCCGCGGCCCTGCCGCAGCTGGCCGAGTCCCTTGATGATGCGCGGCCAGGCCGCCTGGGTGTAGAGGCCGGAGATCACGCCGCCCACCGCCGCGTCGAAGTCGAGTTCGCCGCCGAGCGCGGGGACCGGCTTGTCGTACAGCGGGCGGACGATCTTCTGGAACTCGGCGGTGGCCGCTTCCGGGTCGCGGCCGATCGGGCAGCCGGCCTGCCGGGCACAGAACGCGGCCATGCGGTCGAAGGCCGCCTGGAACCCGCTGAACGCGAAGACCCGCCGTTCCATGGTGCCCTGCCGGGAGTCGATGGCCCCGTCGAGCAGCATCGCGCGCACGTTGCGCGGGAACTGTTCGGCGTAGACCGCGCCGAGCCGGGTGCCGTAGCTCTGGCCGAGGAAGGTGAACTTCTCATCGCCGAGGACGACGCGCAGGATGTCCATGTCACGGGCCACATCGCGGGTGCCGAGATGGGCGAGGACGTCGGGACCGCCCGAGCCCTTCGCGCAGCGCTCGACCAGCGCCCGGGTGTCGTCCTCGGTCCACTGGACGGTCGTGCCCTGCGTGGTCAGCGGCACGATGCCCCGATCGGCCTCTTCGTCGGTGTAGCAGTCGACCGCGGGTTCGGTGGAGCCGACACCCCGCGGATCGAACCCGACCAGGTCGAACCGCTCGACGAGCGGGCTCTTCGCCTTGATCAGCCCGAGGGCGGTGGTGGCGGCCCCGAACACCCCCGACCCGCCCGGGCCGCCCGGGTTGGTGACCAGCGAGCCGATCTTGTCCCCGGTGGCGGCGCGCCGGGCCACGGCCACTTCGATGGTGCGTCCGCCGGGGTCGTCGTAGCTCAGGGGCGCCTGCATCCGGGCACACTCCAGCCCGTCGACCAGCGCCATGATGGTGCTTTCGGTCTCGGTCGTGGCGTAGTCGTCGCACGCGGTCCACTTCAGCGTCTGCTGGTGGAACCGGTCGAGCCCGGGCGGGTTGCCGGAGGCCGCCGGGGCCGGTGCCTCCGACGTGCAGGCACCAAGCGGCACGAGAAGCGCCGCGGCGGCGAGCCCGGACACTGTTCGGATCAGCTTTCTTGTCGTCAGAAGCGCCATACCCCCACAACAGCAGCCGCAGGGCCCTCTCGTTCAGGGCCGTCACGTCACCGCAACTAGTGACGTGACGTCACTAGCAGCCGGGGCGACCGCGCCCTATCCCGGTCACAGCCCGCTGAGCACGCTGTCGACGGCCAGGTAGAGGGTCTCGGTCTCGGACTCCAGGATCGAGTCCCCGGCGGGCAGGGCCCGTTCGATCGAGAGTCCGTTGAGGACGGTGAGCAGGAACCTCACGCGGCGCGCATGGTCCTCTTTCGGCAGCGCGCCCTCGTCGGCGAGGACCGACAGCCAGTATTCGATGCGGCGCCAGCCTCCTTGCTCCAGGCCCAGGTACGCCGCGCGCACCTCCTCGGTCGGCTCGGCCGCGATGTACGTGCGGTAGGCGATGGTCCACGCCTCACGCGCCTGCTCCCCCACGCCGGCCGGGGCGAGCACTTGGCGCAGGCAGGTGACCAGCCGGTCCCGGGCGGGCAGCGACCGGTCCTTGATCGGGTCGTCGGGGAACATGTGGCCGTAGATCCGGCCGAGCACGGCGTCCTTCAGCGCGCGCTGGTTCGGGAAGTGGAACCGGAGCGAACCCGTGCTCACCCCGGCCCGCGCCGCGACCGCGCGCACGCTCAGACTCGCCGTCACGTCTTCGGCGAGCATCGCCGCCGCGGCGGCCAGAATCCGTTCCCGTGAGCCGGTTCTGCCGTCTTCCTGTGTCACCCGCCACCTCCTATTACACCGTACTAGTACGCCGTGCTACTTTCCGCTGGTACAGCGTGTCAGTGCTGTCGCGACCCCTGAAGAGGACGCCATGACCAGGATGATCAAACCAAACTGGCTGCTGACTCCGGGCGAGCCTCGCAACGGGCCGTCGGTTCCTGCCGGAGTCGAATACCACCGAGTTCTCGCCGGCGACAAACGCCGGATCGGTCGCGGCCTGCTCGCGATCGTCCTCCTGCTGGCCGGGCTCGTCATCTTTCCCACCGTGATCGGCCGGGCGGCCGCGCTCATCGACGAGCAGCGCGGCTACAGCCCGCCGATCGTGGGCGGCACCGACTACACGCCGCTGTACCACGCCGGTTCGATGCTCTCGCTCGCGTTGCTCATCCCGTGGAGCATGCTCATCCAGCGGTGGCTCTACGGCGTACCCGGGGCCTCTCTGCACTCGGTGACGTCGCGGTTCCGCTTCGACCTGCTCGGCAAGTCGCTGCTCGTCATCGGTCCCGCCTGGCTGGTCGTCAACCTCCTCGGCGCCCTCCCGCCCGGCGCGGAGTCGCCGTGGTCGCAGACCGGCCTCGTCGCCATCTTCATCGCCACGCTGCTGCTCACCCCGCTGCAGTCGGCGGGTGAGGAGTACGGCGTACGGGGGCTGATCTTCCGGGTCGTCGGGGGCTGGGCCCGCAGCCCGCGGGCCGGGCTGATCGCCGGGGTTCTGGTCTCGAGCGTGCTGTTCACCGCGATTCACGGCTCCACCGACCCGTACATCAATCTGTGGTATTTCGTGCTGTGGACCGGGCTGGCCATCATCACGTGGCGCACCGGCGGGCTGGAGATCGCGGTCATGCTGCACGCCGTGCTCAACACGTTCACCTTGCTCCTGGCCACCGCCCTGCGCGTGGACCTCGGCCGCGCGACGCAGGACCGCTCGGCCGGGGCCGGCTCGCCGTATCAGCTCATCCCCACCCTGACAGTCGTCGTCATCACCGCCGCCGTCTGGTGGTTCACCCGGAAGCGGGGACCGGCCCGCACCGCCGGCGAGAGGTGACAGCGGCGGCGCTCGCTTGACCGTGTTCCTGCCACACAGTGTTCGCTGCGAAGGACCGAGCATAGGAGACTCACGTGGACGTGTGGAACGGGGCCGTCAAGCACCGCCCGGCTGCAGTGGTGCGGCCCGTAACCGCCGAGCAGGTGGCGCAAGCCGTCGTCGAACGGGGCGAGCTGGCCCTGTCGGTACGGTCAGGCGGGCACGATCCCGCCGGCCGTTCGGTCCGCGACGGCGGACTCGTGCTGGACATCCGCGACCTGAGCACGGTTCACATCGACGCCGGCCGCCGGATCGCGCGGATCGGCGGGGGCGCCACCTCCGCCGCCGTGGCGGCCGCGGCCGCCGCTCACGGGCTGGCCGCCGCGGCCGGCAACGTCGGCTCGGTCGGGTTCGCCGGGCTCAGCCTCGGTGGCGGGTACGGTCCCCTGTCCGGCTCGTACGGTCTGGCCGTGGACAACATCGTCGGCGCGCAGGTGGTGCTGGCCGACGGCCGCATCGTCGAGACCGACGAGACGCGCGAGCCGGAGCTGTTCTGGGCGATCCGGGGTGGCGGGGGCAACTTCGGTGTCGTCACCGAACTGCGGGTCCGGCTGCATCCCGTCGAGCAGCTCACCGCCGGCATCCTCTTCTTCGCCTGGGCGGAGGCCGAGCAGCTGTTCCCGCTGCTGGCCCGCTACATGCACGACGCGCCGGAGGCCCTCACCACCCAGCTCGGCGTCTTCACCGCACCCGGCGGCGGGCCGGGACTGTTCGCGCTGCCCGCCTGGTCCGGCCATCCCGACGAGGGCCGGGCCGAGATCGACAAGTTCGCGGCCCTGGGCACCCTGACGTCCGCCCGGATCAGCGAGATGGGCTACGCCGACCTGATGGCGCTGTACGAAACGCTGACCCCGCCCGGCCGGCAGGTCGCCATGCGGACCCGCACGGTCCCGGAGATCACGCCCGCCGTCGCGCGCGCCCTGGTGCACGCCGGGGACACGCTGACCACGCCGATGTCCGGCATCCCGATCAACCATCTCCGCGGACCGTCCACGAAGGTCGGCCCCGGTGACACCGCCTTCGCCTACCGTGCCCCGCACTTCGTGGCCGAGATCGCCGCGGTGTGGCATCCCGATCTGCCCGGCGAGCACGCCGCGTGGGCGCACGACGTGTGGGCCGAGCTCGGACCGCACTCACTGCCGGGCGGTTACGTCAACCTCATCGGGCCGCAGGACCAGGATCAGGCCGACGCCGCGTACGGTCCCCACACGGATCGCCTGCTCCACGCGAAGCAGACCTACGATCCGGCCGGCGTCTTCTCCGCGACCGCGCTGCCCCGGCCGCTGACGTAGGGCGCCCGTCAATGGGGCAGACCGACCGTACGGGAAAGCAAGGCGTCCATGGCTCCGGTCGGCAGCAGCCGGCTCATCGCCACGACGCCGCGCACATCGGCCCCGGCGAAGTAACGCGCCCGGGGCCGGCGAGTGGTCAGAGCACGTTCGACGACGGCCGCGACCCGGCCGGGGTCCCCGGCGCCGTCCTCCACCTTCCGGCTGAAGCGGATGAAGGCCTCCAGGGCGGAACCGTAACGACCCTTGGCCTGCTCCCCCAGGCGTTCCATGTCGGCCTTCAGGGCGACCTCGGTGCCGGCCCGGTTCCGCGACTTGTGGCTCCCCGATTCGATGATCACCACGGGCACCCGCCAGGGCCGCAGTTCCTGACGCAACGCGTCGGAGATCGCCTCCAGCGCGAACTTCGAGGCGTTGTAGGCGCCGAGGAAGGGGGTGGCGACGAGGCCTCCGGCCGAACCGATCATGACGACCCGGCCCTGTCCGGCCCGGATCGCGGGCAGGAACGCCTGCGTCACCGCGAGCAGCCCGACGACGTTGATCTCCAATTGGTCCCGCAGGCGCTCCAGCGGCAAATACTCCAGCGGGCCGGCGAAGGTGACTCCGGCGTTGTTGACCAGACCGTCGAGCCGCTCGATCTCCTTCGCGGCCGCGGCGAGCTGAGCGCCGTCGGTGACGTCCAGCAGCAAGGGACGGATTCCCCGGCCCGGCGGAGCGTCGGCGACCCGCCTCACCCCGGCGACGACTTCGTGCCCCCGGCCGGCCAGATGTGTTGCGATCGCCCGGCCGATGCCGCTGGAAGCTCCTGTGACGAGGTAGGCCATGGTGTCTCCTGCACTGTGGGTCCGATCCCGTCGAGCGTAGGAGGACGGCCTCGGCCCGCACATGAACGGCAGCGACAAGATCTCGGGACATGACCGCCATCCGGAAGGGACATCCGATGGACCTCAACGGCGCTACGCATCCGACGTTCGCCGCCTTCCAGGACGCGTGGGCGGCACAGCTCGGTGACGGTTTGCCGATGCCGGCTTTCGACCAGGCCACCAAGGCGGACTACCGCGGCCGGGCACGGGTGGCCCGGCTGCGCGACATCACGGTCGTCGACGCGCATGCCGTCTCGGCCCTGCGGACCCTGGAGGATCCGGACGACGTCGAGGACCTGGTGAAGATGTACGTCGTACGGCGTGGAACGTGGACGCTGGGCGGTGCGCCGCTCGCCGCCGGCCACACCGCCGTACCGGCCGGGCAGTTCCTCCTCCATCACATGGTGCGGCCCACGCCGTTCGAGACGGCACCGCAGACGAACGCGAAGATTCTCGTGCTGCCCGCCGCCGTGCTCGCCTCCGAGCTCGGTAACCGGGCCGTCGTCGGACCGGCGGACTCGGCCGAGGTCCGCCTGCTGACTGCGCACACCGGCATGGTCATGGCCACCCTCGCCGGCCTGGGCCCGGCCGGTGCCGAAGCCGCCTACCGCAGTCTGCTGGAGCTGGCGAAAGCCGTTGCGGCGGGCCGGTTCGACGATGCGGAGCCGGTGCTGGCGCCCGCGCTCACGCGGGCCGCGAAGGATCTGGCCGACCAGCGGCTGCGTGATCGCGAGCTGTCGCCGGTGATGCTGGCGCGCGCGCTTCGGGTCTCGCCGCGCACCCTGCAACGAGCGTTCGCCGCGGCCGGGGAGCCCGCGGGCGCCTACATCCGGCGCCGGCGGCTGGAACAGGCACGCCTGGCCCTGGGCGCGCCGGGCCGCCGCGTGAGCGTCACCGAGATCGCCGCCTCCTGGCATTTCGCGGACAGCAGCCACTTCAGCCGGGCCTTCAAGGCCCACTACGGCTTGACGCCCGGGGAGTACGCCCGGTCGGAAGCCCAGGCCCGCCGATCGGGGTGGCGCTGATCACGCAATAGTTCTGGATCGATCGGTGCAGAAGTGTTACGCTGACTTCCGTACCGATCGATCTGGAAATGAAAGGACGAGCGATGTCCAGCGACAACCGCCGTACGCGGGTATTGGTTCACGGAGTTCCCGAGACCACGGCCATCTGGCAGCCGCTGCTGAGCGAACTGGCCGCGCTCGGCGCCGGGAACGTGGTCACGCTGAACCCGCCCGGCTTCGGCGCACCGCTGCCCGCGGGCTTCGAGGCGACCCTCGACGGCTACCGGGACTGGCTGATCGACGAGCTCACGACGTTCGACGCGCCGGTCGACCTGGTGGGCCACGACTTCGGCGGCATTCACGCGGCTTGGGTCATGATGGACCGTCCCGATCTGATCCACAGCTGGGCCAACGACGTGCTCGGGGTCCTGGAGCCGGATTACGAGTGGCACGAGACCGCCCGGATCTGGCAGACCCCCGAGGTCGGCGAGGCCTTCAACAAGGACGTGTTCACCGGCACCGACGCCTACCGGGCCGGCCTGCTGCGCAAGGCCGGCATCCCGTCACCGACGGCCGAACAGGTCGCCCCGGCTCTGAACGCCGACATGGAACGGGCGGTTCTTTCGCTGTACCGTTCGGCCGCCCAGCCGGTCATGGCCGAGCGGGGCCGGGACCTGACCAAGGCGGCCGCCCGGCCCGGGCTGGCCATCATCGGCACAGCCGACCACGCCGTCGGCTCGGTCGAGCAGCGCCGCCGGGCCGCCGGACGCGCCGGCGCCAAGGAGATCCGCGAGATGGCGGGCTCCGATCACTGGTGGATGCTCGAGGACCCGAAGCGAGCCGCCCTCATGCTGACCGCGTTCTGGGCGACCGTCTGACGCCGGGTCCGCTCCTGGAGAAAGGATTCCCGTGCAGACCAACCACAAGCCGGCGTCCTGGGCGGCGGTCGTCTCCGTCGGTGTCGGCACTTTCGCTCTCGTGACGACCGAGTTCCTGCCCATCGGCCTGCTCCCCGAGATCGCCCGCGACCTCGGCATCACCGAGGGCACGGCGGGCCTCATGGTGACCATCCCCGGCGTGGCCGCCGCCGTCGCGGCACCGGCCGTCGTGGCGCTGGCCGGTGGGGTCGACCGGCGCCGGGTGCTCTACGCCCTGCTGCTTCTGCTCGTCGCGTCGAACATCGTGGTCGCCTCCGCGACGCATGTCGTGCCGCTCCTGATCGGACGCGTCCTGCTCGGCATCGCGATCGGCGGCTTCTGGAGCATCGGCGGCTCCCTGGGGCCCCGGCTGCGGGAGGGACCCGACGGCGCCCGGGCCAGCTCCATCATCCTGTCCGGCGTCTCCCTGGGCACCGTCGCCGGGCTCCCGGCCGGGGCGCTGATCGGCTCGCTGCTCGGCTGGCGGCTGGTCTTCGTGGCCTCCGCGGTCCTCGGGCTGCTGGTGGTGGCCGCGATCGTGGCGTTCGTGCCGCCGGTTGCGCCGCAACCGGGCGCCGGCATTCGAGGCGTCCCCATGGTTCTACGGTCCGCAGCGGTGCGGGCCGGTCTGATCGCCGGGGTCTTCGTGTTCGCCGGTCACTTCGCCGCCTACACCTACATCACCCCGTTCCTCAACGACGCCCTCGAGGCCGACGGGGCCACGCTGAGCGCCGTCCTGCTCGCCTTCGGTGGGGCCGGGTTCCTCGGCAACCTGGCCGGCGGCTTCGCGGCCCGGTACGCGGTGCGCCCCACCGCCGCCGCGGCGCCCGCCCTGCTGAGCGCGGCCGTGGCAGTGATGCTGCTCGTGGCGGGCCACGCGATCGGAACCGTGGCCGCCGTGATCGTATGGGGGTTCGCGTTCGGCGCCATCCCGGTCGCCACGCAGACCTATCTGTTCACGGCGGCCCCGGACCGCCTGGAAAGCGTCGCCGCCGCGTTCGTCTCGGTGTCGCAGGCCTCGATCGGCGCGGGCGCCCTGCTCGGCGGGATCATGGTGGACCGCTCCGGGGAACCGAGCGCGCTCGGGCTCGGCGCCGGTGCCGCCCTGATCGGCGCGGCAGTGCTGGCCGGCCTCGGCCGGTCCCGCACCGCCGCGCCCGCCCCCGTCCCGGGCGGCCCGGCCTGACCGCCGGTCAGCTTTCGCCGCGGGCCAGGCGCATCAGGTCGCTGTCCAGATCGACATCGGCCGCGGTGCGCTGGGCCCGGGTCGCGTTACCGCCGAAGGTGTGCTGGTAGCCGGACCAGCCACCGTCGGCGATCTCGCGGCCGACGCCGCTGACGACCAGGGCGGCCAGCTCGCCGGCGGCCCGGTCGACGCGCTTGGACAGGTCGGCCGCACCCCAGTCCTCGGGCGCCGCGAACAGGGCGGTGGGCACCGGCATGGCCCGCAGGAACGCGAACAGCGGCCGCAGGTGGTCGTCGGCCACCATCGCGTGGCGGGCCGAACCCGCCGTCGCGGCGAGCAGGACGGGCTTGGCGATCAGCAGGTCGTTGTCGAGCACGTCGACGAACGACTTGAACAGCCCGCTGATCCCCGCCTTGTAGACCGGGGTGGAGGCGATGACGGCGTCAGCCGCCCCGAGGTGCCCGATCGCCTCCTGCACGGCTGCGGCCGGCAACCCGCTGACCAGCGTACGGGCGACCTCCGCAGCGATCGGTGCCAGCTCGATCACGTGGACCGTGGTGTTGCGCCCGCTGTCGCGCAGCCGGGTGACGACCGCGTGCGCGGCCCGATCGGCGAGCAGGCGCGTGGTGGACGGTTCGCTGGTGCCGGCGCTGATCACGGTGATCTGCGCGGGGGCCTCACCGAAGCTCATGCGGCCCTCGCCGTGTCCAGGTAGGGCAGCGCGCCTGAGGTGTTGTCGCCCTGGTTGGGCCGGGGCCGGGCCTTGCGTGTCTCGCCGTCGCCGTAGGCCGCCGCGATCAGGGAGCCGTGGGTCGGGGCGTCCGGGACGCCGGGCGCGCGCCGGGCCGCCATCTCTTTCCGCAGGACCGGCACGACCTCGGTGGCCAGCAGCTCGACCTGGTCGAGCACGAGTTCGACAGGCATCGAGCCGAGGTCGAGCAGCCACAGTTGCCGCTGGTAGTCGCCGAAGCCTTCCCGGAAGGTCAGCGTCTTGTCGATCACTTCCTGCGGTGAGCCGACCGACAGCGGCGTGCCCTGGGCGAACTCCTCCAGGCGGCTGCCCCGGAACATCGGGTAGTTCTCGAAGTACGGCCGGAACCGGTCGTACGCGTCCTGCGACCTCTGGGCGATGAACGCCTGCCCACCGAGCCCGACGAACGCGTCCTGGGCCCGGCCGTGCCCGTAGTGCTCGAACCGCTGCCGGTAGAAGTCGACCAGCGGCTTGAAGTGGAAGTCGGGGGCCAGGATGTGGTTGGCGAAATAGCCGTTGCCGTAGAAGGCGGCCTGCTCGGCGATCTCGGGCGTGCGGATCGCGCCGTGCCACACGAACGGCGGGACTCCGTCGAGGGGCCGCGGCGTCGCGGTGAACCCCTGCAACGGGGTGCGGAACTTGCCCTCCCAGTCCACGACGTCCTCGCGCCACAGCCGGTGCAGCAGGTTGTAGTTCTCCAGCGCGAGCGGGATGCCCTGGCGGATGTCCTGGCCGAACCAGGGGTAGACCGGCACGGTGTTGCCCCGGCCCAGCATGAGGTCCACCCGGCCCTGGGCGAGGTGCTGCACGAACGCGTAGTCCTCGGCGATCCGTACGGGGTCGTTGGTGGTGACCAGGGTGATCGAGGTGGACAGCAGGATCTGCCGGGTCGCCGCGGCCAGGTAGCCGAGCAGGGCGGGTGGGCTGGACGCCACGAACGGCGGGTTGTGGTGCTCGCCGACGGCGAACACGTCCAGGCCCAGCTCGTCGGCGGCCCGGGCGACCCGGATGGTGTCCTGGATGCGCTGCGCCTCGGAACGGGGGATGCCGGTGGCCGGGTCGGGGGCGATGTCGCCGACGCCGAAGATGCCGAACTGCATGACAAGGGTCCTTTCACTGGTGACGAAGTGAAGAGACCGTGCGGGTGCATGGAGGCCGGAGCGCGCGGTCGTCGCGAGACGGGTCGGAAGTCAGTCGCGGGGGTCCAGGGCGAGATGCCGCCGCAAGGCCTGGGTCGCCTCGTCGAGGTGGCTCAGCTGGTCGTCGGTGAGCGCGTCGGCGAACATTTCCCGCACGGCTTTCAGATGCGGCACGGTGGCCGCGTGGAAGGTCTCCGCGCCCACCTCCGTCATGACCACGTCGATGCCGTGCACGTCGTCGGCGCAGGGGACCCGGCGCAAGAGCCCGCGTTTCTCCATCCGCCCTAGGTGGTGCGACAAGCGGCTGCGTTCCCACTCGATCCGGGCCGCCAAAACCGAGGACCGCAGGGTCTGCCCTTCGGCCTCGCTCAGCGCGAGCAGCACCACGTAGTCACCCGAGGACAACGACGTCTCACTCTGCAAGCGGCCGGCCAGGCGCAGCCGCACCACCTCGGCCGTCTCGACGTAGTTGCGCCAGATCCGCAACTGCTCCCTGGTCGGCAACGCCCTGCGCCTGACCCGTTTCATCACGCCTCCCGGATTGACACGTCAACCCTAACGTACGGATTGACATGTCAACACTGTGACCCGGATCCCACGGGAGCCCGGAACAGCGGTGCTGAGTTGAAGGTTCAACTCAGCGTGGCCCTGGACCTGCACGAGATCGGCACGATCACGGAGGCCTGACCATGACCGGCACCGACCCGACCCAGGACGACCAGGCGAAGCGCAACACCGAGATCGTGCTGACCGCGATGCGCGAGCTGTTCGGGCAGAAGGACCTCACCGCGATCGACCGCTACTGGGCCGAACCGTACGTCCAGCACAGCCCACAGATGCCCAACGGGCTCAGCACCCTGCGCAGCGTCGTGCCCGGCCTGGAAGGCTTCTCCTGGGAGCCGCAACGCACCGCGGCCCAGGGCGACCTGGTCTTCAGGCACAGCATCGTGCACGGCTGGGCCCCGAACCCGGTGGCCATCGTCGACATCTTCCGCCTGGAGAACGGACGAATAGTCGAGCACTGGGACGTCGTCCAGGACATCGTCGCGGCCGACGCGTCCGCCAACGGCAACCCGATGGTGTAGCGGGGCACGTCGACACGTCGCGGTGCCGACGCGAAGATGGGCACCGTGACCGAGCGACGTGACGACGATCCCGGACGGGCCGCGGCATGGCAGGACCTGGTGCTCGCGGCCCACCTCCTCGAGGCCGCGCTGGAACGCCAGTCCCAGCGCGACGGGACCATCTCGCACGGGCACTTCAAGGTGCTGCTCCTGCTCAACGCCGCGGAGGACCGGACCCTGGGGCTGAAGACGCTGGCCGGCACGCTGCGCTTCTCCCCCAGCCGGGTCAGCCACACGCTGACCGTCCTGGAGCGCCAGGGTCTGGTCACCCGCGGACGGGTGCCCGAAGGCCGGCGGGCGTACGAGGCCACCCTGACCCCGTCGGGCCGGCGGCTCGTGGCCCGGGTGCTTCGCGGGCAACGCGAGGAGATCCGCGACGCCATCTTCGACAACCTGGGCCCGTCCGGCACCGCCACCCTCGGCGCGCTGAGCGCCCGCGTCATCAAGGTGCTCGACGAGATGACCGGATAGCGGGCCGGATCGCCGTCAGCTGAACAGCAACTGGCGGGCGGCGCGGTGGATGTCCCGGCCCGCTCAAGGTGTCGCGGACGCCACGAACTCCTGATACGCGGCCACGCCGTCGGGGTCCGGATAAGCGCCGGCCGGAACGGTGGTCGCGCCCAGATACCAGTTGTCCATCTGCCAGTAGTTGACGATCCTGAAGTCACGGGCAGTCAGCCACGTTCGCGAGGCTCTGATCGCCGGTCCGCGGGACGCCCGGACCCCGAGGTCGTCGTCGATACCCCACTCCGCGAGTGCGAGCGGACGCCCCCGCCCGCTGAAAGCGTTGTACCAGCGGGTCATGCGGGGGTCGCTGCCGACGCTGACGGGATTGTCGGGCTCGCTGCCGCGCGTACTGGCCTGCCAGTACAGATCGAACGCGTACGCGTCGGCGTACTGCGGCGGAACGATCCAGTCCCGCACCTCACGGTCGCCGCCGGTACCGTTGTTGGTGACACCGGACGAACCCGGCCGCCACTGGTAGGACATGTGGACCGGCACCACACTGACCGCGGCGTTCACGGCCTTGGCGACCTGATAGGCGCGGATGAAGGCGTTGACGAACTGGGTGCCCGTCATGTCGTCCTCCGGCTCGTGGAAGTACGTGAGCAGGCTGCCCGGCGGCATCGCCAGCGCAATGTTCTGGATCTCGGTGTCACACAGCCCGGCCGCCACGGACACCGGGGCACAGGACGTCTTGAACGAGTACCACAGCGTGGCCCCGAACATGGTGTGACAGTCGATCGCGTCCGCCGGCGGGACCTGTCCGGCGGAGGCGAAAACCCGCCGCACCCCCAGGTCACCGAGATGGGTTCGCTCGTCGAGAAAACCGGCACACGTGTTGCCACTGCCGACCGTGTCGCCGGCCGAGGTGGTGGCGCCGACCGAGAAAGCCGGAAGGGCCGCCCGGGCCACCGGAACCGGGCCGGCTACCGGCGCGACGAGGACGATCAGACCGGCGACCGACAGCCGGTACAGGACTCTTCTCATACGGGCACCGTAGGCAGGCCTATCGGTTGATCTGCATGCGTGAATCAATGAGGCCGCACGGTCACGCGCAATCGGACAACACCACGAGCGCCTTGGGGTCTGTCTCTTAGATCAAGGCCGTCGGGTACGGCGCGGAGCAAGTCGAGTATTTCGACGAAGTCGAGGGAGGCCCGGAAGTGGGCCTGGCGAACAGCGCGTCCGTGCCTAGGTCGGCGTCGGGCCGGGACGGTACGCCGACGACCACCATGCCGGCCGCACGGGCCGAGGCCACCCCCGTACGGGAATCCTCGAACGCCACGGCCCGCACCGGGTCGGCGCCCAGAGCGGCGCACGCCGTCAGGTAGAGGTCGGGCGCCGGCTTCGGGTGTTCGACGTCGGCGGCGGAGAAAATCTCGGCGAACAGGTCGTCGAGCCCGGCCGAGATCAGCACGGCGTCGACGAACGCGCGTGGGCTGTTGCTGGCCACGGCGGTCGCGGGCAGCGTCATGCGGGTGACCCTGTCACGGCCACAGCATCTCGTGGGTCCAGCTCGCCTCCGTACGGGTGTAGCGCAGCCGGGTGTGCTTGCGCTGCTGATCGGCCTGCCAGAACTCGACCTCACCCGCGATGAGGCTGTACAGCGTCCACTGCGGCACGACGAAGCCGGGTTCGCCGGCGATCCGGCGGCCGGCCTGCTCCACGGCGGCGTCGAGCGTCCGGCGGTCGGGCAGGGGCCGGCTCTGGCGACCGATCGACGCCTCGGCCCGCGACCCGAGCGGCCGCGCGAGGAAGTCGGCGGCACTGCGGTCGGCGGGTTCCGGCCGTACGGGTCCCCGCACGCGGATCTGGCGGCCCTGCGCCGGCCAGGAGAAAGTGAGGGCGGCCGCCGGGTGCCGGGCCAGGTCCTGGCCTTTGGGGCTGTCCGCGTGAGCGGCGAACTGCCAGCCGTGCTCGTCGACGTTCTTGAGGATCAGGATGCGCGCGGACGGGTTGCCGTCGGCGCCCACCGTCGACAGGGTCATGGCGTGCGGTTCCCGTACGCCGGCCTCGACCGCCGCGGTGAGCCAGACGGCGAACAGCTCGTGCGGCTGCGACGGCGCCGAGGCCGGGTCGAAGGCGGGCAGGTCCCCGGTGAACACGGGCAGGCTGCGCAGGAAGTCCCTCATGATCGGGCGCAGCGCGGGAGCATCGGTCATGTCGTGACGCTAAACCCGCACCTCGGGGTGCAGGTCAAGCCCGCCCTTGAGCCACTTCGACAGTCACCAGCCGAGGTAGCTGCGGGTCAGGGCGGCGATACGTTCCACCTCGGCGACGCCGTCGGCCTGGTTCGCGTGGCCGTGGGACAGCACCACCACCGAGACGTCGGTGTCCTCGTCGCTGATCCGGCCGATGCTGTTGACGATCCACCGGCCCTGCTCGGCCGAGCGGGACAACCAGCCGTTCTTCAGCGCCACCTGTTCGCCCGAGAAGGAGGCGGCGCTGATCCCCCAGTTCTGGTCGGCGTTGACCGACGACATCAACGACAGGATCAGCTCGCGCGACGCACGGTTGAGCGGGCTCTGCGACGCGGTCAGCGCGCCGATCAGCCGAGTCTGGTCGATCGCGGTGGTGTGGCTGAGCCCGACCTGCCGGGCCGGGTCGGTGGCTCGCAACCCCAGACGCTCACCGGCCTGCCGCAGCCCGGTCGCGCCGCCGAGGTCGTCGTAGACCCGGGCCGCGGCGTCGTTGTCACTGGCGACGATCATCTTGCGGACGCGGGCCCGTTCGTCCGCGGTGAGTTCCCGCCCCTCGTCCTGCGCCCGCAGCAGCAACGCTGCCAGCAGCTCGGCCTTCACGATGCTGGCCGTCTCGAACCGCCGGTCCCCGCGGTAGTCGTAGCTGCGCCCGGAACGGCGGTCCACCACCGCGACCGAGAAGTCCGGCGCGCTCTCCGCGTACTTACCGAGCGCACCGGTCAGCCGTTCGACGCGTTCCGCCCAGGAACCGGTCGCCTTCGACCGGTCGACCAGGTCACCGCGCTGCGGCCCGGGGAAGACGAGGGCTTTGCCCCGGGGAACGTCGGGTCCGAGTGACGCGAGATCGCCCTTTCCCACCCGCCCGATCCGCGCGGGCCGGGGAAGCGCCTCGCCGGTCCGGCCCCGCATCGCGCCGGCCATGAAGGCCCGCCAGATCCGGTACGGCATGCCCTCCCCGTTGACCGCTTGGCCGCCCTTCTCCCGGATCGGGCCGGGCAGCTCGCGGCCGACCCAGACGACCGCGGCCAGGCCCGTGGCCCACCCGGCGGTCCAGGCGTCGGACGAGTCGCCGGTGTTGCCCCATTGCTGGGAACCGGTCTTCGCCGCGGCCGGTACGCCGGGCACCCGGCCGTGGTGATCGACCACCTCGGACAGCACGGCGCCGACGTCGGCCGCCACCGCGCTGGAGAGCACCTGACGCGTCTGCTTCTCGTACTCGTAGATCTTGACGCCGTCGCCCCGGGCCACCGAGCGGACGAAGTGCCTTTCCGCCCGCTGCCCGCCCGCCGCCAGCGTGGCGTACATGCTGGCCAGGTCGGCCGGGGTGACCGGGTAACGGCCGAGGGCGATGTCCGAGCGGGTACGGCCGGGCTCCGGCTCACCCTTGACGTCGACCAGTGTCTCCTGGTCGCCGTAGCGGCGGGGCACGCCGAGCCGGTGGGCCAGGTCGCGTACGGAGTCCGGCCCGATCTGCTCGGTCAGCGCGTAGAAGGGGGTGTTCAGCGAGTACACCATCGCGATGTTCAGCGGGCACACCGGGCACTGCAGGTTCTTCTGGTTGTAGAGCGGTGCGCCGTCGCGATCGGAGAACAGCCGCGGTGAGCTGCCGTTGTAGAGCGACTGGTAGCCGATGTCGCGCTCCTCGGCCGCGGCCAGCACGACCGGCTTGAAGGTCGAGGCGGGCGGACGGGCGGCGAGCGCGTCGTCGTAGTACCCGCGGCCCCGGTCGCCGCCGTAGTAGGCACGAACCCCGCCGTCCTCGGGACCGACCGCCACCAGGGCGCTGCGCAGTTCCTTCGGTTGCCCGCGCAGGGCGGTCGCGATGCCGCTGGTGGCCGCCTTCTGGACACCGGCGTCGATCGTGGTCGTCACCTGGAGCCCACCGGTGCGGAGCTGCTGCCGGCTGATGCCCGCGGCCACGAGCTCGTCCTCGACCCGGTCGACGATCAGCCCGGCCGGTCCCTCGACGGCGCTCGCCGTCACCGATTCCGGGGCCACTTTCGGGTACGGCGCCCGATCGGCCTCCCCTTCGGGCAGCCAGCCCTGCTCGGACATGGCGCGCAGCACCCACACCCAGCGTTCCCGGGCCCACTTCGGGTCGGCGGCAGGATCGCCGCGGGTCGGATCCTTGACCAGTGCCGCGAGCACGGCGGCCCGGTACCCGTCGAGCCGGCCCACCCCCGTACCGAAGTAGGCGCGGGAGGCCGCTTCGATGCCGTACGCGCCTCGTCCGAAGTAGATCGTGTTGAGATAGCGCTCGAGGATCTCGTCCTTGCTGTACCGCTGCTCGACCTTGAGCGCGAGCGCGGCTTCCCGGCTCTTGCGACTGACGGTCCGTTCCTGGGTCAGATAGGCGTTACGCACGTACTGCTGGGTGATCGTGGACGCACCCTGCCCGGAGTCGGTGACGACGTTCGCCCACAGCGCCCGCACCACTCCGCGCACCGACATGCCGAAGTGGTCGTAGAAGCCGCGGTCCTCGGCGGCCAGGAAGGCCTGCCGCACCACCGGCGGAATCTGGTCGAGCGTCACATCGGTGCGATCGGTCAGGCCGACCCGGGCCAGCACGGTCCGGCCGTCGCGGTAGTAGAGCACCGAGGCCTGCGGCGGCGCCGGGTCCGGCGGCAGGTCGACGCTCGCGACGTAGACGACGGCCACCGAGACCAGCGCCAACTCCACCGCGACGACCGCGGCGGCCGTCCAGCGGCACCAGCGGGGCCACCGCCGGAACCAGTCGACCGGCCTCTTCCACGCGGGTCTGCCCTCGGACGAAGCCACGCACACGGTCCCTTTCGCAGCGGCGAGGACGCCGGCCGGCGCCATAGACCAAGACGGATGCGACAGCGATTTCGTGCACCCTGGCCTATGTGGTTCTTTTCACCGCCAATCTGTGCAACCCTCCGTTTCTACGACACCGCCGGCTGAGGCCCTGGTCGTCATCGCCGTCAGCAGAGGGCGGACGGGTTCCGCGACGCCCTCCGGCAGAACACGAGCCCGCCCGCCCTGATCGAGCTGTCGGTCTGCGCTCCTTCAGCTGAAGAAGGCGCGCAGATCCGCGGCGAGCAGGTCGGGCACTTCGAGGGCCGCGAAGTGCCCGCCGCGGTCGAACTCGGACCAGTGCGCGATTCCCTTGTTGTCGCGCTCGGCGAGCGGCCGGATGGTCTGGAAGTCGTCCTTGAAGACGGCGACACCGAGCCGGCCGTGGCTGACCACGGTCTCCCGGGGCGGGTGCTGCTCGGCGTAGTGGTAGCGGACCGCGCCGGCCGAGGTGTTGGTGAGCCAGTACAGCGAGACCTGTGCCAGCACCTGCTCGGGCGTGACCAGGCTGGTGCCGTTGCCGAAGTTCTCGAACAACTCGTTGTACGCGAGCTGGCCGACCGGGGAGTCCGACAGCGCGGCCGCGATCGTCTGCGGCCGGGTGCCGTTCATCGCGTTGTAGCCGCCGACCGACTGGAACCAGCCGGCGAACTCCAGGGCGGCGTACTCCTTGGGCCCGAACGCCTCGAACTCCGCCGGGTCACCGGACGGGAAGGAGAACAGCTGGAGCACGTGTGCGCCCAGGAAACCGGCAGGGTCGAGCACCGCGAGCTCCCGACCGACCATCGCGCCGCCGTCGCTGCCGTGCGCGCCGTACGAGTCGTAGCCCAGCCGGCGCATCAGGGTGTCGTACGCGCGGGCGACCCGGTCCATCGTCCAGCCGCTGCCGACGACCGGAACGCTGAAGGCGAACCCCGGCATCGACGGGATGACGAGGTGGAAGTCGTCGGTGAGCAGCGGCACCAGGTCGAGGAACTCGGTGAACGAACCCGGGTAGGTGTGCAGGAGCAGCAGCGGCGGCGCGTCCGCGCGGGCCGAGCGGACGTGGACGAAGTGGAGGGTCTGGCCGTCGACCCCGGTGGTGAAGTTCGGCACCGCGTTGATCCGGGCCTCCTCGGCGCGCCAGTCGAACTGCTGCCAGCGCCTGACCATGTCGGTCAGGTAGGAGACCGGCGTCCCGTACGCCCAGTCGTCGCCCGGGGCCGAGCGGGGATAACGGGTCCGGGCCAGCCGGGCTCGCAGGTCCTCGAGAGCGGACTCGGGGATCCCGACATGAAGCGGACGGATGTCTACGGTCGGAGTGGTCACGAAACAGCTCCCTCGTACGGTCGACGACAGATGCGATGATTTCCGCGTACGAGGGTTCATGCGGCGTGGTGTGTCCGATCGCAGCACAGGAGGCCGAGCATCGCCGTCACCGTGGTAGGGCTCGACGCGGCACCGGGCGGCAACGTGCGTTTCGCCACCGGCGCGCTGGTCGAGCTGGGCAACGTGCTGCACGCGGTGCTGACCCCGGAACACCACAGCCAAGCCGCGCAATGGGCCGCCAAGCCCGCTGTGGCCGAGCTGCTTCCGGCGCTGACGCGGTGGGCGTTCGTGGTCCGGGCCATCCGCGCGCGCATGTTCGTCGACGTCTCGATCGCCGGCCACACCAGCTGGGACTCCTGCTTGGAGGCAGTCCAGCGCCTGGACGCGACGGCGATGCGTGATGCGTTGCTCCGTCCGCTGGGCGGGACGGCAGGCGCGCAACGGTATCGCGACCGGGACAGCCTCGACGCCGGCACGGTCGCCGGTGTCCTGGCCGATCCGCGGGCGGCCCGTGAGCAGTTCGTGGCCTTGCTGCAGACCTGCTGGGAGCGATTCTTCGGGGCGTGGTGGGGGCAGCACGGCACGGTCCTGGCCGGCGAGGTGCTGCACCGGCGTCAGTTGCTGCAGCGCCAGGGGCTGGCCGCGGCGCTGCAGGACCTGCCCGGCATCGGCTACGCCGGCGACGGCACGGTGGTGCTGGACAAGATCCGCGGCAAACGGCTTTCCGCAGCCGAGCGGCCGGGGCTGGTGCTGATCCCCTCGTCGGCGGTCGCACCCCATCTGTATCTGGCCGACGAGCCGGCGCTGCCGATCACGGTCATCTACCCTCCCGTGGGCTCGGCGCCGCTCACCGCGGGCGTTCTGCACCGGCGCCTGCAGGCGCTGGCCCATCCCGAGCGCCTGCAGGTGGCGCGGGCCATCACCACGGAGGCCCGCTCCGCATCCGAGATCAGCCGGCTGTGGCATCTGCAGCGCAGCCGGGTGGCCCGCCATCTGCGCACCCTGCACGAGGCCGGGCTGGCCCACTGCCACCGCAGCGGCCGCTCGGTGCTCTACCGCCTCGACATGACCGCCGTCAACGCCCTCGGCACCGATCTTTCCCAGGTCCTGCTGCGCTGACCCGCCCGGGCCGGCCGCACAACGCCACCTTCATTGTTATCAAGCCGAGCCGGTTCAAGGCGTGTCCGACCCGGTTCAAACACCGCAGTTGCTCGCAAATACCCGCTGAAATCCGACATTTTTTAGCCCGTACGGAGGGGAAGGCGCCAACTGGCCGACGACACACAACCTCGGCCCGGTTTCCGCAGTTGCCCCCGGCATGTCCAAGCTCACGAAGTTTCTCCGCAGTGCGGTGATGGCGGGCCTCGCCGTCTCCGCGATGTCCCTGTCCGTGGCCGGCGGCTCCGCTTCGGCCGCGCCGGCCGCTCCCGCCGCCCCGCCCACGGTCGTCAACGCTCCGATGCTGAGCCCCGCGGCCAAGCTGGCGATGCGGCGCGACCGCAACGCCGTCTGCGTCAACGCGCACGTGCAGAACGTCGGCTGGCAGGGCTGGCGCTGCTCCAGCAACCGCCGTGCCGCTGTGGTGGGCACCGTCGGCCGCTCGCTGCGCCTGGAGGCCCTGGCCGTCTCCACCCGCCGCGCCGGTGGCGTCTGCGCTCAGGCCCACGTGCAGGATCAGGGCTGGCAGCGCACCAGGTGCACGGGTCCGCGGGGCAACATGGCCATCGGCACCCAGGGCCGGTCCCTGCGCCTGGAGGCCCTGCGGCTCAGCACCCGCCCCGGCGTCTGCGCCCAGGCCCACGTGGCCACCATCGGCTGGCAGAAGCTGCAGTGCACCGGCCGCAACGGACAGCTCGAGGTCGGCACCGTCGGCCGGTCGCTGAGCATCGAAGCTCTCCGCTTCCTCGCCTGACCTGCCGGCCCCTCAAGCCCGCGGATGCTTCGGCATCCGCGGGCTTTCGCCGTGGCGCCTCCGCGGCCGGCCGAGCGGGTCACGGCGGCCGACTGTCATGTGTTCGTCACGTGGTCGCGGCAGCCGTGCGACATCCCGCCGCCAGCCTGGAACGCCAGCGAGGTGAGGAGGCACAGATGTTTCCGTACTGGCCGTACTCGGAAAGCTGTCCCCGGCGCGCACATCCGCCGGGTCCTGGCGGCGACGACTTGACGGTGGACGATGCGCTCGCCCGGCGCGTGGCGATGGCGCTCCTGCGTGCTCCCTTGGTCGCCAGCGGGCACCTGGTCGTCGACGTCCAGAACGGCGTGGCCGTCCTCGCCGGCTCCTTGGAGACGCAGGAGGCCTGCGACGCCGCGGCGGAGCAAGCAATGGCCACCCCGGGCGTACGCGACGTGCTCAACCAGCTCACCGTCTCGCCCTCCCCGGCCCGCAAGCGCCGGTAGTGCGGCGGACGGCGGGCCCGCTAGCGGTGCTCGTCGACGATGGCGGCGGCGACGGCTTGCAGCTGGTCGGTGCTCGGCTCGAAAGCGTCGGCGATGTCGGGGTGCAGTCCTTCCTTCGTTTCCTCCAGCAGCTCCAGAGCCACCTCGGGGACGCTTTCGCCGTGGTAGTGATCGTCGACGGTCTGCGTGGCGTGCTGCAGGGCCGAGGTGAGCTGCTGCTCCAGGGGCTTCTGCAGCTTCTGGCCGACCGGGCCGAGAGTGTCGGCGTCGAGCGTGACACGCGGATTGATCATCATGTTCTCCAAGGCAGGATCTGCGGCAGCGCAGTGATGCCCACAGACTCCCCATCGCAATCTTCGACGCGCGAGGCAGTCAGCGGGTCGTGGCGTCACGGCCAGAGGAAGTCGGCCATTGCTGTGGTGACGTGGAGTTCGTGGTTGGTGCGGCCGACCAGGCGGGGCGCCGCGTGGGGACCGGGGACGGTGTGGCCGGCGCCATGGGCGGTGAAGAGGCGTACGGGGGGCTTGCCGTCCTGGCGGTGGTCGGTGCGGGTCAGCGAGCCGGACAGGTCGACCGAGGTCGGGGGCGTGGTGATGCCGTTGCGGGCGGCGAAGTAGGCGGCAGTCTCGGGCGCGCTGAGCATCTCCCCGCTGACCTTGAAGGCCAGCCGGGCCCACGCGGCCATTTCGCCGCCCCGGTAGGGGATGATCCGGTCGGCGGTGCCGTGCACGATCAGAACCGGTTTCGGCACAACCGGCAGTCCGGGGTCCAGGAAGTTCGACGGGGCAGGCTGCTGCGCCGCGATGATCGCGGCGCCGGCGAGCAGATCGGGGCGCTCGTGCAGCAGGCGCACCACCAGGCCGCCACCGTTGGAATAGCCGGCCGCGTAGACCTCACGGCCGTACGCGTGTCGTTTGATCACCGCTTCGGCGAACGCCACGTCGTCCACACCGGCCCGCCGGGCCGGGAAGCGGCTGCCGAGGCGGGCGTCGTTCCAGTTCCCGCGGTAGCCGTCCAGGTAGGCGACGGCCGTGCCGGGTACGGCGTCGAACGCGTGGCCGGTGAAGGAGCGGAACTTGGCGCCGTTCTGGGTGGAGCCGTGGAAGACGAGGAGCAGGCGGTCGTGTCCGCCGGCCGGCTCGAGCAACGTGTAACTGCGGGTACGTCCCGCCGCATCGATCTGCACAGTGCGCCCTTCGCCGTACGGATAATCTATCCGTTTCAGCGTAGCAGTATCCGGATGACGTATCCGGTTATCCTGGTCACCGTGACCCGCAGAGACGCCGCCCGCAACTGGCAGCACATCGTCGACACCGGCCGCACCTTCCTCGACGAGGGTCGTCCGCTGCGGCTCAACGAGGTCGCCCGCGAGGCCGCGATCGGGGTGGCCACGGTCTACCGCCACTTCCCGACCGCCGAGGCCTTGCTGGAAACCCTGGCCCGGCCCGGCCTCGAAAAGCTGGTCAGGGAAGCCGAGGCCGCCCTGCGGGGCGACGATGCCTGGGCGGCGTTCGCGGGTTTCCTGGTGGCCGGCATCGACGCACAGCTGGCCGACCCGGCACTGCAGCCGATCTTCGCCGCGACCACCCACGAGCTGCCCGAGACGGCCGAGCTGGTGGCACGCCTGGACGCGCTGACCGGCGAACTGCTGGCGTGGGCGCACACGGCGGGCCGCATCCGGCCGCACGTGCAGCGAGCCGACGTGGTGCGGCTGATGTGCGGCGTGGTGTTCGCGGCCACGGTGCACGCGGCACCCGGCGAACGCCCCGGCCTGACCCGCCGCTACCTCGATGTCGTACTCGAAGGCCTGGCCGTCCGCGCGTGACGGTGAGCCCGGCCACCGGCTCGATCGCGGTGCCCCGGACAGCCATTGTCCGGGGCACCGCGATCGAGGCGGCCGGGAGGAACCCGAGGCAAGCTCGCGGGTCAGGACCGGATCCACCGCTGGTTGCTGCCGCCGTTGCAGGCCCACAGGGCGACGGCCGTGCCGTTGGCGGTTCCCTGCCCGGTGACGTCCAGGCACAGACCCGACTGCAGGCCGGTGATGGTGCCGTCGGCGTTGATCCGCCATTGCTGGCCGGCGCCGCCGTTGCAGGTGGTGATCTGGACGCGGGCGCCCGCCGTCGGGTTGGGGGCGTTCAGGCACTTGGAGCCGTACACGGTCAGCTGGTTGCTCGAGGTCGACGTCCACCTCTGGTTGGCGCCACCGTTGCAGTCCCAGATCTGCACGACCGACCCGTCGGCCTGGCTCTGCCCGTTGACGTCCAGGCACCGGTTGGAGCCGGCGCCGCGGATCTCACCGGTCGGGGCGGGCCCGGCCAGCGGCGTGATCGACAGGTTGTCGAACTGCGCCGTCACCCCCTGCCCGGTGGCGTAGCCGACCTGACCGGCGACCCAGGCCGCATCGGTGACGCTGCCGAGGGTGACACCGTCGAGCGCGGCGGTCAGGGTCGAGCCGTTGACCGTGAGCGCCAGTTTGTGCCAGCGACCGGTGCCCAGGGCCGCGGTCGTGCCGCCGGCCAGGGTCCGCTGGGCGCCCGCGGTGCTGTTGCTGCGGATCGACCAGGACCCGTTGTCGGCGACGCGCAGGTAGTAGGCGTTGAGGTTCTGCGGGCCGTCGTGGTTGTAGTTGCCGGCCCGGCCGATCAGCTGGGCGTAGCCGCTCTTCTCCAGCAGGACGTCGGACGAGACCGTGTAGTTGCGCCAGTTGACGTCACCGAGCAGGGTGAACGGCTCGGCGTGACCGGTCGTCCAGAAGATCGGCGCCTGCTCCGACATCTGGCGGATGCACTGACCGGCCCGCCCCGCCGCGCACGGGGTCACCTCGAACGAGCCCTGGTGGTCGGCCAGGTACTTCGCCTCGCGGCCGGTGGCGTACGCGTCGAAGTCGTCGCTGTAGGGCAAGGCCAGCCCACCCTGGGCCGGGCTGGTCGCGGTGCCCTTGCCCTGCCCGGTCGTGGTGGTGAGGCTGTAGACGTGGCCGGGCTGCACGGTCAGCGCGAACGTGCCGTTGGCCGGGGTGAGGTCGGCGCGCCGCACGAAGTGGTCGGCCGGGTTGTTCGACCGCAGGTCCGTCGACCACACGTGCACCGTGCCGGTGGACAGTCCCCCGGTCACCGTGAACTGCAGATCCTGGGCCGCTGAGGCGTCGATCGTCTCGATGATGGTGCTGTAGTCGCGGTTGTTCGGCGACTTCAGCGAGACGAAGCTGCCGTTGCCGCGATTGCCGCCGAGGTAGCCGCTGGAGCTGTCCAGATACCGCCAGCCGGGCGCGGTGAACTGGGTGGTCTGCGCCATCGTCCAGGTGCTGCGGCCGATCGAGTAGTAGCCGGACCAGGGTTGCGGCGCCACCGCCACGCCCGTGGTCGCCCACGGCACGTTCGGGGTCACGGCGGCGATGACCGGCCAGTTCAGGTACGCGGTCATCTTCCCGTCGACGTAATCGCGGTTGATGCCGCGGGCGAGGGCGGGCGCGCCGCCGTTGTAGTCGTCGGAGCCGTTCTCGCTGGCCCACAGCGTCTTGCCGGAGTTGATCGCGGTGGCCGAGCTCGGGCACGAGGTCTGCGCGCTGCGATAGCCGCAGACGTAGTGGCTGCCGTACACCGAGATCGCGGCGCCGAATGCGGGGTCGCGCAGCGCGTCGTCGGCCGAGCCCCAGCCGAAGTCGTCGGACGCGACGATCTGCACGCTCGCGTAGCCGCGGGAGTTGAGCGCCGACCGCAGGTTCTTGTACCAGGTGAGGTCGCGGCCCCGCTCGTTCCAGCCACCGAGGTAGTCGATGGTCAGGCCGTGCGAGGTGGCGCAGCCGAGCCAGGAGATCAGATAGTCGATCGAGTCGTTCGACCAGAAGTTGCCGTTCCCGATCCACCCGGGGGCGCCCCAGGACAGCCCGACCAGCTTGATGTTCGGGTTGCGGGCCTTGGCCTGCTCCATCATCCACCACTCGTACCCGCGGTCGCAGTTCACCGCGCCCCGGGTGTGCTGGTGGCTCGGCTCCGCTCCGGAGGTCGAGTTCGTGTCCCCGCCGATCTCCACCTTCATGATCTGCATGGCCGCGCCGTAACCCGGCTTGAACAGGTAGTCGAGGATCTCGCCGCGCTCCGGTTCGGGGTAGTCGATCAGCAGGCGGCTGTTGCCCCCGCCGCCGCTGATCGCGCCCACCCCGTCGAACACCCGCCCGCCGGACGACCCGTTGATCGTGATCGCCGTCGCGGCCTGCGCCGGCTGCGGGGACACGGTCAGGACGGCCGCCACCGTCAGCAGGAACGCGAGCGCGCCGGCCCGGACGCGCGAGTGCCGAGGCCGGCGGACCGACCGGCCCGCCCGTTCCGGTCGCCTCATTCTGATCTTGCCGGTCATGGTCACTACCGCCTCCCGATACTTTCTCGACGTCCCGGGGATCGGTGCACGGAACTCACGGCCGTCCGTCCGCCAGGCCGGTGGAGAATTGTTAAGTTAGCGATAACGAGGTAACACGGCAATGACGTTCATCGATCAATATTCGATGCCTCCGCAGTCTTCCGCGGATCAGAAAGCGGGTAGTAATGCCGGTAAAGTTCGGTTTTGGCGCCCTCGCTCCTGCCGATCCGTGTATCGTCCCGGGTCGCGTAACAGTTCCCGGCCAGCAATAGTTTTCGCTCTGCGTCAAACAGACTTGAACAAATACGGCTGTCAATGATGGGTCGTCGTGAAGGTTCACATGACGTCGCGACGCCGGCCGGTCCGGCTGATCAGTGGTGCTCGGCGACCGGCGAGACGGCCACAGCGACCCGGTCCCGGCCCGCCACCTTGGCCCGGTACAGCGCCTGATCGGCCGCAACCATCAACGCGGCCGCGGCCCCGGCGGGCCGGGTCGCCACGCCGACCGAGGCGGTCACCCGGATGGACGGGCCGTCGTGCTCGACCGGGGTGCCGGCGATCCGCTCGCGGATCCGCTCGGCCAGGGCCAGCGCCTCCGGCTCGCCGGTGTCCGGGCAGCAGACCACGAACTCCTCGCCCCCGTAGCGGGCCACGACGTCACCGGCCCGGCACGCGGCCGTGATGCGACCGGCACATTCACGCAGCACCACGTCGCCCACCGGATGCCCCCACGTGTCGTTGACCGTCTTGAAGTGGTCGAGGTCGATCACGAGCAGGCTCAGCGGCCGGACCGGATCGGCGCTCTCCTCGGCCGTCATCCGCTCAGTCAGGAATCGCCGGTTGTGCAGGCCGGTCAGACCGTCGGTGACGGCCAGCCGCTCCTGCTCGCGCACCGCCTCCCGCAGCTCCTCGGCCAGCGCCGCCCGGTCGGCCACGAAGAGGTACTGCCGGACCATCATGGCCACGAACAGCAGGCCGACCACGACCAGGGTGAAGACGCTGGTCACCCCGGTGGTCACCCGTTCGACGACGACCAGCGCGAGCGAGGCCAGCGTGGCGGTGAGCACGGGCAGCACCGTGAGGCCGCGGTCGAAGACCCGCCGTTGCGCCGCCGGCTCCCGCAGCCGGACGGCCACGACCGCGGCCACGAACGAGCAGACCGAACTCGCCTCGAAGGCGACATCGACCCAGCTGCCGCTCTCATAGTGGCTGAACACCAGCAGGTAGGTGTAGAACATGTCGCTGACCGCGTTGAGAGCGCCGGCAAAACCGACCAGGCGCAGCGAGAGCGGCACCCGCTGGTGTCCACCGATGCCGACGATGCTCAGGGCACAGATCAGCATGACGTCGAGCATCGGGTAGGCGACGGTGAACAGGTTCGACCAGTCCAGCGATCCGGACAGTTGCGGCCGGACCAGAACTTGCCACCCCATCGCGCCGGCGCTGACGATCAGCAGCAGCGAGTCGAGCAGACCACGCAGGTGCCGGAGACGGCCCGCACCACCGAAACCGGCCAGGATCGCGACCACGGTGGTCACGGAAGCGGTCAGGTAGAACACGTCGGCCACCGAGGGATCCGGTGGCCCGTCCGTGGTCAGGTAGTCGTACCCGGCCCAGGTGCACTCCCCGGCCAGCTGCGCGCCGTAGGCGATGGCCAGCAACAGCCAGAGCCGGCGGTGCCGGCCGGTCAGGCGGCGCGCTGCGACGGTGGCCGCGATCGGGCCGGCGATGATCGGCAGCAAGTACAGGATGTCGCCCACGAACATGGCCCCGCGCGGCGAATCCGCGGTGAGCCCGGTCAGCGTGCCGTAGCACACCAACCAGGCCAGGCCGGCGATCACCGCGACGCGGCACGGACCATCGGCCAGCATGCGCCGGCCGGCGGTGGCCGGCTCTGCCATCTCGACCGCCTCCCGTACGCCGCGACGAGCTCCCGCCTTTCTCTTCGGACGCCAGTCGTCTCGGGTGAGGCATTAGCCGGGCATCCCTGGCCGATGCCGGGAAAGGTCAGACCGTCACGCGTTCACCGCGGTCCGGGCCTTCCGCCGGTACGCCGACGGCTCGCTGCGGGCGGCCCGGAATGTCCTGGCCGCCCGCAGCGATCATGATCGTGATGCCGGTTCTTTCTGCCTGTTCGGCGTACACAGCCCGGATCAGGCTCCGGCCCGCTCGCGAGGAGCCAGCAAGAAGCCCGGATCAGACCCGGCAGGTGGGCACGATGGTGCCGGGCGCTCCGCTCGTGGCCACGACGAGGCCGAAGGTGGCCGAGCCGGCCGGCGGGAGGCTCCCGTTCCAGGTGGCGTTGCCGATCGTGACGCCGTCGTCGCCGGGCCGTTCCACGCCGTTCCACAGCGACACGATGCGTTCGTCCCCGGTCCAGCGCCACGAGACCAACCAGGAAGCCGCCGGCTCGGTGCCGGTGTTGCGCACGGTCACCGTGGCCACGAAGCCCCCGCTCCAGGCGCTGCCCACCGCCACGGTCGCGGCGCAGGCCCGCGTGGCCTCCGTGCGCCCCGATCCGATCATGTACGGGTCGCGCTTGCCGTCGGCGCTGAACCGGAACCAGTACTCGGTGCCCGGAGTCAGCCCGCCGATGGTGACCTTTCCGTTGCGCTCGGGACCGGACACCGCCTCGGCCACCGGGTTCACCCAGTCCCGGGCGTCCTGAGCGGCGGCGAACAGGGTGACGGTGACGGGCGGGTTGTAGCCACAGGGTGGGGCGAAGAACAGTGAATAGCTGACGGTCAGGCTGTCGGTGGTCGCCCCCGTGACAGACCCGGTCAGCGGCAACGCCGGTGGGCAGGTGGGCCCGGGGGTGGGGACGGGCGTGGACGGCACCGGGGCCGCGGCCGCGCCGCCCGCGAACGTCGTCAGCATCAGGATCGCCCCACCGAGCACAACAGCGAATCTGTGGCGCACAGCTACCTCCTCCACGTCGGCCGCCCCCTATGTATATCGAAGAATGACGATCAGTTGAAGGCGGGTCCGGTGCCGGGGCGACAGCGCCGGACCCGCCTTGCGCCTCCGACGCCTCGCGGGCTCCACTGCTGGTTGGCGCCGCCGTGGCAGGCCCACAGATCGATCCTGGTGCCGGCGGCGGTGGCGTTGCCGACGGCGTCGGGACACAGCCCGGCCTGCACACCCGTGACGGTGCCGTTCGCGTTGAGGTTCCACTGCTGGTTGACCTGTCCGCCGCAGTCCCGGACGATGACCGCGGTGCCGTTCGCCGTGCCCTGGCCGGACGCGTCGAGGCACTTGTTGCCGTCCAGGCACCGTTGCCGTCCGGTGGTGTACGTCCACCGCTGGTTGCTGCCGCTGACACAGTTGCCGAGCTGCGCCGCGCTGCCGTTGCCGGTGGCCGCGGCCTCGACGCAGCGGCCCGACCGGGTGCCCACGAGCTGGACGGCCTGCTCGGTCCCGGTGCTCTGCGGCCCGGCCGCGGCCATCACGGCCCGGGCCCGGCCGGCCGGTTGCCACCGCTCACGGTCACGTTGCCCGACACGACGTTGCCCCGGTCGCCGTTCGTAACGTTGGTGCTGCCGTTGGTCGACCAGTTACCGGTGACGGTGAAGTTGCCCATGTTCTCGGCGAGCCCGGGTGGCCGAGAGGGTGTAGATGCAGCCGCCGTCGTTCATCTGCTGCATGACGTCGTGGATGTAGTTGCCGACGATCTGGTTGCCGGACGCGGTGGTGGCCGTGGAACAGCGCGGCTGGTAGTTGTACAACCCCGGTCGGCGTAGTGGTTGCTGCCCCCGGCGTCGTTGGAGCCCCAGCCGGAGCCGATGGACATTCCGGTGTACGGCTGACGGTGATGTTGCGATTGACCATGCGCGAGTCGCCCGGGTGGTGCGCGCCGGCCCGGACGCTGCCCACGATGATGCCACCGGCCACGTTGCGCGCGATCTCCGACCGGTTCACCGTGATGTCGGTGGCACCGAGCCCGACGCCGCCGCCGTGCGCGTTGGCGTCGTCGCCGATGCCGATCGCGGTCTGCCCCAGATCGGCGAACTGCGAGCCGGTGAAGGTGACGTTGTCGGCCGCCGAGACCTGCACCGCGGCAGGTGACTGCTGCCAGTGGGGACGGGTCGCCTCGAACTGCGGGCAGCCCTGATGGCACGAGGTGAAGGCGGGCCGGCTCCCGTTGCCGGTGATGTACGCCCCGGTCTGCTGGTCGGCGTAGCCCTGGCTGCTGTCCGGGCCCAGCCAGCTCGTGCCGGTGGTGATGTCGCTGAACGTGATGTGGTGCGCGGGTGTGTCGTAGGTGCCACCCACCTGAACCAGTTGGGCTGTGGACAGCGAGCAGGGCTGGGCCGCGGGGCAACGCGTACCGGATCCGGACGGGGCGGCGTAGACGGTCTGATCGGCCGCGAAAACGGGGCCGGTGACGGCCGCGGCGGCGCCGGCGCGTATCCGCCGGGCGTTATTCACGCTCTGTTCCAGCGCTGGCCGGGAGCGGGGGCGCCGCTCTCACAGCCCGCGCAGCTGTCGACCGGCCCCTGCTGGTGCCCGCCGTCGCACCCGCTGATCGGGCCCGGGGCGGCGACGGCGGCCACCGCCCGGAACACGGCCGGCCGGGCGCACGCCAGGGCGTAGCTCATCGCCCCGCCGTAGCTGAACCGCAGGAAGGCCGTCATGACGCCGCCACGAGCTGGAAGCGCTGGTTGGCGCCTGACCCGGGGGTCCACTGGGAGATGCGAGCGCCGTCGGTTGTGGCCGCCTGCCAGACGTCCATGGCCATTCCGCTCAGCCGGTTGATCAGCCGGACCACCCCGCTGCCCTGGTCGTCGACCCGCCACTGCTGACTCGTGGCGTTGGCGTCGGCCTGCTGGGTGATGTCGGCCCCGGTGCCGGTGCCGGCCACCTGGAGCACGAGGCCGCTGTGCCGGGCCCGGATCCGGTAGTAGCCGCTGTCGGCGGGCACGAAGTCGAACTGCTGGTTGGCCGCGCTGCCGGGTGTCCACTGGATCAGCGGGGCCCCGGCGCCGGTCGAGGCTCCGCTGATGTCGGCCGCCTTCCCGCTGTGCTGGGCCACCAGCCGGTAGTGGACGCCGGTCTCGACCGGACCTGTGCTCGATCGGACGGCCGACGCCCGGTAGACGCGGCCGGCCTGTCCGGCGAACTCCACCAGGTCGGACTCGATCCGGGTGGGCTGGACCGCGGTGCCGCCCGTCTCGTCGCGCAGCTCGAAGGTCCCGGCGAAGACCCGGCTGCGGACCCGGACCGTCCCCGCCCGATCGGGTCGCACGGTGAGCTCGGTGCTCGTGGCGTTCCAGGCGGCGCCGACCGTGTGACCGCCGCGGCCGCGCAACCCGGTGACGCTGCCGGACGGCCAGGCCGACGGCAGTGCCGGGAGCACGTGCAGCTCACCGTTGTGGCTCTGCAGCAGCATCTCGGCGATCCCGGAGGTGGCGCCGAAGTTGCCGTCGATCTGGAACGGCGGGTGCAGGTCGAACATGTTGGGCGCCAGCCGGTCCGTCCGCACGAGGTCGCGCAGGAGTTTGTGGGCCCGTCCGCCGTCCTCCAGCCGCGCCCAGAAGTTGATCTTCCAGGCGAGCGACCAGCCGGTCCCGTCGTCACCTCGCAGTTCCAGGGTCTGGCGCGCGGCCTGGTGCAGCTGCGGGGTGCCGCGCCGGGTGATCTGGTTGCTCGGATGCAGGCCGTACAGGTGGGAGACATGGCGATGGTTGCGCTCGGTCTCCACCCAGTCGGCCAGCCACTCCTGGATGTTGCCGCGCGAGCCGACCCGCATCGGGGCCAGCCGGTCGCGGGCGGCCAGGACCTGCGTACGGAAGCCCGGATCCACCCCGAGCACCTCCGCGGCCCGGGCGACGCCGTTGAACAGGTCCCGCAGGATCTGGTTGTCCATGGTCGGCCCGGCGCACACGCTGGCGTTCGCGTGGTGCGGCAGCTCCGGGGAGTTGGACGGGTTGGTGACCAGGTAGCCGAGCGACGGGTGGGTGACCAGCGAGTCGAGGAAGAACTGGGCGGCCCCCTTCATCGCGGCGTAGTTGGTGCGCAGGAACTCCACGTCCCCGGTGAACAGGTAGTGCTCCCAGATCAGCGTGGCCAGCCAGGCCCCGCCGGTCTGCCACATGCCCCACAGCGCGCCGTCGACGACCGAGGACCCGCGCCAGGCGTCGGTGTTGTGGTGCGTCACCCAGCCGCCCGCGCCGTACTGGACGCTCGCGGTGCGGGCCCCGGTCACCGCCAGGTCCTTGATCAGATCGAACACCGGTAGGTGGCATTCGGCGAGGTTCGTGGTGCACGCCGGCCAGTAGTTCATCGGCAGGTTCGCGTTGATGGTGTATTTGGAGTCCCAGGAGGGGGCCATCTCCTGGTTCCACAGGCCCTGCAGGTTGGCCGGCTGGGTGCCCGGCCGGGACGAGGCGATCAGCAGGTATCGGCCGTACTGGAAGAGCAGGGCGGCGAACTGCGGGTCGTTCTGCGAGGCGTGCTGCGCGATGCGGACGTCGGTCATCTGGTCGGCCGCCGCCGTGCGCCCCAGGTCGATCGTCACCCGGTTGAACAGCGCCTGGTGGTCGGCCACGTGGCGGGCCCGCAGCTGGTCGAAGTCCACCGTCCGGGCCGCGGTCAGGTGCCGCCGCGCGATGCCTTGGTAGTCACCGTTGACCGTACGGTAGTTGACGTAGCTGGAGCCGATGGACACCAGCACGGTCACGCTCGTGGCCCCGCTGACCCGCAGGGTGCCGCCCGAGCTGCTGACGGTGCCCCCGGTGACGCTCGCGCCGGCCAGGGCGAGGAACCGGACCGACCCCGCTTTGCCCTCCATGGAACCGGAGATGCCGTCGAGGCCGATCGTCGCCGAGTCGGGGCTGGACACGGTCGTCTGCTGCGGGCTGTCGAACGTCGCGGTGAACGTGACGGCGCCGGCCCGGTCGGCCGTCAGCCGCACGGCCACCACCTGATCGGGTGCGCTCGCGAACACCTCCCGCTGAAAGCGAACCCCGTTGAGCACGTACGAGGTGGTCACCGTGGCCGTCGTCAGGTCGAGCGTCCGCGTGTACTGCGACGCGCCACTGGCGCTGCCGAAGGCCAGCCGCAGGTTGCCCACCGGCTGATAGGCCAGCTGCCCGGCGGGGTTGCCGAGCATCGTCTGGTTGATCAGATCCTGGGCCGGGATCCACTGGTCGGCGAAGACGCGGCGCCGGATCTCGGCCAGGTTGGCCGCACCCTGAGTGTTGGCCGAGTCGTACGGGCCGCCGGCCCACACGGTGTCCTCATTGAGTTGCAGCCGTTCGGTGTCGGCGTTGCCGAACACCATGGCGCCGAGGCGTCCGTTGCCGACGGGCAGGGCCCGCAGCCAGTCCGTTCCGGCGCCCTCGTCGTAGCGCAGCGCCAGATCCCCGGCCGCCGCCGTCACCGCTGCCCCGCCGGGCCGCGCGGCCGCGGCCCACCCCGTCGGCAGCATGGTGGCCCCGGCCCCGGCCATACCCGCCGCGAGCAGCTTCCTGCGTGTCACGTCGGTCATGGCAGAACCCACCTCTGGTTGGCGGCGCCGTGGCAGCCCCAGATGATCAGTTGGGTGCCGTCCGCGGTGCTGGCGCCGTTGGCGTCCAGGCATCGACCCGAGGCGACATTGACCAGGGATCCGTTGGCCCCGGCGGTCCAGTTCTGCCCGGCCGCGCCGGTGCAGGACGACAACTGGACCAGGCCACCGTTCGCGGTGCTGCCGCCGGCCACGCCCATGCACTTGCCGAGCGCGCGCAGGGTGCTCCCGTTGACCGTCCACTGCTGGTTGGTGCCGCTGGTGCAGCTCCACAGCTGGATCTTGGTGCCGTCGGCCGAGCTGTTCCCGGCCACGTCGACGCACTTGCCGGTGGAGCTGGTGATCCGGCCGGTCCGGGGTGTCGTACCGCCCAGCTCCTTGATCCGCACGTTGCGGAAGGAGGCGGTGCCGTTGTTCTGCAGCCCGAGGTAGCCGGAGGTGAGCGAGCGCGCCGGGTCGGTGTTGGTGAAGTCGTTGACCCGTACGCCGTTCAGGAAGACCTGCAGCCTCTCCCCCTCGACCAGCAGCTCGTAGGTGTTCCACTCCCCCGGCGGGTTCAGTGCGGCGTCGCGGGCAGTGGTGTCGGCCGGTTGGAACCCGGACACCGCCCCGGTACCGCCGGCGCCGATCTGCACCTCGTGTCCGCCGGCGGCCGCCGCGTTCGGGTCGCTGCCGGCCGGGAACCCGATCAGCACCCCGGAGTCGTCGTTGCCCGGCGTCATCCAGTCGAGCTTGAGCGAGTACGAGCGGAATTCTTTGGCGTTGTACCAGAGCAGTCCCGGCCCCCCGGTGGAGGTCAGCGTGGCGTTGCTGTTGCCGAACGAGCCCGGTCCGGCCTGCGACCAGCCGGTGGTGGAGCCGTTGTAGAGGGTGGTGTAGCCGGTCTCGGGGCGGCAGTCGGCCTTCGTACGGTTGGCCGCGTACCGGATGCCGCCGAGGATCAGCGCCCGGAAGCCGGACTCGGTGTAGGAGGACTGGGTGTGACCGGCGCCGGTGTAGAACGAGCGCCCGCCCTGGTAGGTCTTGCACCAGGTGTGCGGGTGGTCGCCACCCATGCTGCCGCCGGAGTAACTCGACTCGTCCAGGGTGGACAGCACCCGGGCCGACGATCGGGGGTTGCTGCGGAAGTTGTACCACTCGTCGGTGCGGGTCGCGGCCGGAGCCAGCCCGGCCGTGGCGGCGTGCGCCCGGTTCTCGGTCCGTACGGTCGCCGCCTGGATCGCCGGGTGCGAGGCGAAGTACGCCCCGACCAGCTCGCCGTAGAACGGCCAGTCGTATTCGGTGTCCGAGGCCGCGTGCACACCCACGTAGCCGCCGCCGGCCCGGATGTAGTTCTCGAAGGCGGTCTGCTGGGTGGAGTTGAGCACGTCGCCGGTGGTGTTGAGGAAGACGACGGCCTCGAACTGGGCCAGGTTGGTCGCGGTGAACCGGCCGGCGTCCTCGGTCGCGGTCACCGTGAAGCTGTTGGCCGCCCCGAGGTCCCGGATCAGCTGGATACCGGCCGGGATGGCGTCGTGCCGGAAGCCGGCCGTCTTGGAGAAGACCAACACGTCGTACGGCGCGTCGGCCGCACTGGCCGGGGTGCCGCCGGTGCCGGCCATGGCCAGCAGCGCCGCTGCGGCCGTGGCGAGAACGCGGGTGAGGGGGCGCATGACGGGGATTCCTCTCATGGCAGGGTCCAGCGCTGGTTGGTGCCGCCGTGGCAGGTCCAGATGATCAGCTGGGTGCCGTTGGCGGTGCTGCCGCCGTTGGCGTCGAGACACTTGTTCGACGAGCCGTTGACCAGGGTTCCGTTGGTGCCCGCGGTCCAGTTCTGCGCGGCCGAGCCGGTGCAGGCCGACAGCTGCACCGCGCTGCCGTCCGCCGTGGCGCCACCGGCCACGCCCATGCACTTGCCCAGGGACCGCCAGGTGCTGCCGGTGCGGGTCCACTGCTGGTTGGCGCCGGTGCCGCACGTCCACAGCTGGATCTTGGTGCCGTCGGCGGTGCCGGAGGCGTTGACGTCGACGCACGAGCCGCTCGCCCCGACGATCCGGCCCGTGCCACCGCTGCCCGGGGCGCCGCCGAAGGTGAAGGCGTCGACGTCGAACAGCGTCCCGGAGCCGCCGGAGAAGGTCAGGTACAGGGTGGTCGGGCCGGAGGGCACGTTGGACAGGGTCGTCGAGACGTCGGTGAAGGTCTCGTAGCTGCCGGTGACCGGCACGGTGACGGTTCCGAGCACGGTGCCGGTGGCCGATCCGGCACGCACCGAGATCGTGCCGCCGGCTCCGCCGGACGAGACCCGGGCCGTGAACCGCGTCTCGCCCGCGAGCGAGTACCGCTGGAACGCGATCCAGTCACCGTTCTGGATGTCGCCGACGGTCTGCCCGCCCTCGGCTGTCGTCTTGCTGTAGAGCGCGGTGCCGGACTGGCTGTTGCGGTGCTCGGCCTGCCGGTGCCGGGGCTGCAGGATCTTCTGGGCCCGGGTGGTCAGCGCGGGCTGGCCGTTGGCGCCCCGGTCGGTGTATTCGGCGTCGAGCACCGCGAACAGGTTGGCCGCCGTGTCGTGCTCGCCGTCCACCGGGATCTGCAGTGTGCCCGTGCATCCGGTGCTCGAGCTGATCGGGTGCGCGTGGTCGTCGTGGCCGAGCAGGTAGCTCAGTTTGACCCGGCTGCAGTCGATGGTGCCGTCCTCGGGGTCGGACACCGTGATCGTGTACGGCACGCTGTCGCCGAAGCTGAACAGCCCCCCGTCGACCGGTGTGTTCAGCACGACCGTGGGTGCGGTGTTGCCGACGGTGACCGTCATGGAGGCGCTGGCGGTGAGGCCGGCGGGATCGGTCACGGTCAGGCTCACGGTGCGCTCGCCGGCTGTGGTGTAGGTGTGGGTGGGGTTGGCCGCCGCCGAGGTGCCGCCGTCGCCGAAATTCCAGGCGTAGGTCAGCGCGCCGCCCTCGGGGTCCGACGAGCCGTTCGAGGAGAAGGCGACGGTCAGCGGAGCCGCTCCGGACGAGGGGTTGGCCGCGACGCGGGCGATCGGCGCCTGGTTGGTGTTGCCGGCCCCCCGGTACTCGATGCGGTACAGGGCGGAACTGGCGTCGCCGTTGCCCCAGCCGGTGCCGTAGTCGAGCACGTACAGGGCGCCGTCGGGCCCGAAGGCGCTGTCCATGACCTGCGTGCCGCGCCACGGGAACTCGCTGATCTGCCCGGCCGATCCGTCGGCGTTGACGTCGATGCTCTTGATCCAGCGCCGGCCGAACTCCATCGCGAAGAAGTGCCCGTCCAGCAGGGGCGGGAACTTGACCGTGGACGGGTTGGCCGCGTCGTACCGGTAGACCGCGCCGCCCATGGGCGACTCCGACCCGCAGCCGAAGGCGGCCAGCGAGCAGTTGTCGTACTTGATCCAGGCGGGCCGTGCGGCCGGCAGGCTGGTCAGGCCGGTGTTGCGCGGTGAGTTGTTCACCGGGGCGGCGCAGTTGAACCGGTTCCCCGAGGGCCCGGACGGGAACGTGTAGTCCACATAGGTCTCGTTCGTCGTGTTGGAGCCGGTGCAGTAGGGCCAGCCGTAGTTGCCGGCCGAGGTGATGCGGTTGAACTCGACCTGGCCCGCCGGGCCGCGCGTCGAACTGGTCGTGCCGGCGTCGGGTCCGTAGTCGCCGACGTACAGCGCGCCGGTCGCCTTGTCGACGCCGATGCGGAACGGGTTGCGCAGGCCCATGGCGTAGATCTCGGGCCGGGTGCCGGCGGTGCCGGGCGGGAACAGATTGCCCGACGGGATCGAGTACGTCCCGTTCGCGTTCACCTTGATCCGGAGCACCTTGCCGCGCAGGTCGTTGGTGTTGCCCGCGGTGCGCTGGGCGTCGTAGACCGGATTGCGGTTGCTGCGCTCGTCGATGGGCGTGTAGCCGCTCGAGTCGAACGGGTTCGAGTCGTCGCCGGTGGACAGGTAGAGGTTGCCGGCCGCGTCGAAGTCGATGTCACCGCCGACGTGGCAGCACATGCCCCGGTTGGTCGCGACCTCCAGGACGGTCACCTGGCTGCCGGTGTTGAGCGTGTAGTCGGCGTTGAGGGTGAATCGGGACAGCCGGTTGACCCCGTTCCAGACCGAGAAGTCCGTGCCGGTGGCCGGCGCGTCACCGCTGGGTGTGTTCAACGGGGGCGCGTAGAAGAGATAGATGAACCGGTTGCTCGCGAAGCCGGGATCCACCCCTACGCCCTGCAGGCCCTCCTCGTCGTGCGTGTAGACCGGCAGAGTGCCGATCACCGAGGTGACCCCGGCCGCGGTGGTGCGGCGCAGGACGCCGTTGCGAGCCGTGTGCAGCACCGAGCGGTCGGGCAGCACCGCCATCGACATCGGCTCGCCCAGTTCGCCCACGCCGCGCGCCAGTTCGACCTGCTGATAGTCGGACGCGTTGACCGGATGGGCGGAGGCCGGGGAGGCCGGGCCGGTCACGGCTGACACCAGCCCGGCGGCCGCCAGGACCGCGGTGGCGACCACCGCCAGAGCTCGTTTTCTCATGGATTAATCACCTCGTCGGCTTCGCATTCGATAAATGGCGTCCGCGCTTGGGGCAGACCGCCCGACAATGAGCTGAAAAGCCACTGGCTCATGCCGGCGGGACACGATGCATTCCAACGCATCCGGCACCGGAGCAGCGAGGAGCCACATGTGGAGTGAGCGTTAACAACCGGCCGCCCAAGGGGCTACAAGCCTGCCGGGCAGCAGATGTGGGGGGGGATTCGTATGACGTCACACGCTAAGCGGAAGATAGAAAGCAGTCAATAGTTGATGCATCGTTCACATAGCTGCAACAAGGTCAAGTTCATTTGCGCCCGACCGCGATTCGACGGCGCGCCCGGCGTAACACTTTCCGGCCGGGAAAAATCGCGCCCTGCGAACAATCCGCACACTTTTCAGTCTCAGCCGGGCCACCGTCGCAACACCGGTCCATGATCACGCTGCGCTACGGAGCGGTGCCGGAACTCTTGACCGGCCGGAGCGGCAGCGCATAGATTCCTGTCGTTACTTCCGGAAGATTTCCGGAAGTTTCGGAATCCCGTCCTCACCGTCCCGCTGCAGGAGTTCCCGTGCGTCGTCTTCGACTTCCCCTTTCTGTGGTCAGCGCCGCGATGCTGCTGACCTTCGCCGGCCCGCCCCCGGCCGGCGCCACACCGCCGCCGGCGAAGCCGTCGGCGCCCCAGGCCTACCCCGCCGATTCGCTGCGCGCGCTCGCCGCCCGCGTGGGCCTGCGCATCGGCACGGCCGTGAACGCCGACCAACTAGGCACCAACGAGAAATACACGCAGATCACCGCTCAGCAGTTCTCCTCAGTCACCGCGGAGAACGCCATGAAGTGGGCCGAGGTGGAGGCCGTCCGCGGCACCTACACCTTCCAGAAGGCCGACCAGCTCGTCGCCTTCGCGAAGAAGAACAAGCAGCTGGTCCGGGGTCACACGCTGGTCTGGCACAACCAGCTGCCCACGTGGTTGTCCGCCGACGGCACCACGACCACCCTGTCGGACGACGAGGTGAAGGCGGCCCTGAAGAAGCACATCTTCGAAACGATGCGCCACTTCAAGGGCGACATCTGGCAGTGGGACGTGGTCAACGAGGCCTTCGACGACAACGGGCAGCCCCGCCAGTCGATCTGGTACAAGGCGTGGGGTGGCACCGGCTACATCGCCGACGCGTTCCGCTGGGCGCACCAGGCCGACCCCAAGGCCCTGTTGTTCTACAACGACTACAACCTCGAGTTCACCGGGGTCAAAAGCGACGCCGTGTACGCGATGGTCCGCTCGCTGCAGGCGCAGCGCGTGCCGATCCACGGCGTCGGGTTCCAGGGCCACCTCTCCACCCAGTACGGCTATCCCGACCTGAGCAACAACCTCGAGCGCTTCGCCGCCCTCGGGCTGAAGGTCGCGCTGACCGAGGTGGACGTGCGCACGCAGACCAAGCCGGACGCGGTGAACGAGCCGGTGAACGCGCTCGCCCCGTACGCCCAGGAGAGCTACTGGTCGCGCACCCTGCAGGCGTGCCTGGCCGTCCGGGCCTGCATCTCGTTCACGCCGTGGGGCTTCGGCGACGCCTACTCGTGGGTGCCGGGCTGGTTCACCGAACCGCAGGAGGGCGCCGCCCTCATCTACGACGAGCAGCTGAACCCGAAGGGTCAGTTCGACGTGCTGCGGCAGGATCTGGCGCTAGCCTCAGGGGCTCCGCGCCGCTGAGCACGCGCCCGTTGCCGCCGGTGCGCAGCCGGCGGCAACGGGCGGCGGCAGTCAGCCGCCTCGGCCGCGGGCCAGGAAGCACGACAGAAGCTGCCGGAACTCGTCCGGGTGCTCGATGGCCGGCACGTGCCCGCACCGGCCGAGCACGTGCAGACGGACGTCGGTCAGGTGGTCGAGCAGGGGCAGGGCCGCGGTCCCGAGCGGGGTCACGCTGTCCTGCGCGCCGTGCACGAGCAGCACGGGGGCCCGGATCGCGGCCAGGGCCGGCGCCGGGAGGGTGAGGTCTTCGGCCCACCGCGCCCTCGGCGGCGGGAACAACGACGCGAAGGCGGCCGCCCCCGCTCGCATCGCGGCGGCCCGGGCGTCGATTGCGGCCCGGGTGACGAGCGCTTGGTCGAGCACGAGGCGGCTCAGCATGTCGCGGGCCCCGGCCGGTCCGGCGGGAGCGGCCCAGAGCGCGTCGAGATCGGCCGACAGCGGCGCTCCGGGGGCACCCATCGTCGAGACCGCCACGACCCGGGTGACCTGCTCCGGCCGCGCGGCGGCCAGCGCCAGCGCCACGGCCCCGCCCATGGAATGACCCACGACGGCATAGCGCTCGGCACCGATCGTCTCCATCAGAGCCGCGGCCTGCTCCGTCCACAGCCGAAGCCCGCCCCGGGCGCCCGGCGGCACGGGGGTGCGTCCGAAGCCCGCCTGGTCGGGAGCCACCAGATGCCAGGAAGGGCCCAGCGCCTGCGCGGTGGCGGCCCAGGCCCCGGCCCCGGTCGTGCCGGGTCCGGAGCCGTGCAGCATCAGCACCACGGGCCCGGTGCCGACCTCCAGGACGTGGACGGCGGAACCGCCGACGGTGACGGTCCGAGCCGTCACGCGGAACTGACGGACTTCGAGAAGACCTCCATCATCGCCCGGCCGAACTGCGGCATGTCGGGCCAGCCCCGGCACGAGACGAGGTTGCCGTCCACGACGTCGGGAGCGTCGATGACCGTCGCGCCGGCGTTCTCCATGTCACCGGTGATGGGCGGGAAACACGCCGTCTTACGTCCCTTCAGCAGTCCGTACACCGCCGGCACCTGCGCGCCGTGGCACACGAGCGCGATGGGCAGGTTGCGCGCGAAGAAGTGCTCGGTGATGCGCCGGACGTCGGCGTCGACCCGGATCCACTCGGGAGCGCGCCCGCCGGGGATGATGAGCGCGTCGTAGCGCTCGACGTCGACCTCGGCCCAGGGCACGTCGACCGGCAGCTTGCGACCGTTCTTCTCCACGTAGGCGTCGGAGTTGGGGTCGAATTCGTGGATGACCAGCTGCACGTCGCGCGTCGTCCGGGACGCGACGTCGACGTCCCAGCCGCCCTCCTGCACGCGATAGTAGGGGTACATCGTGTCGAGCTCCTCGGCGGCGTCGCCGGTCAGGAGCAGCGCTCTGGGCACCTGCTTCTCCTCGCATCGGGGGGTCGGGTGAGGGCGGATCCAATCCGATCTGATCCGGTGGAGCCAGCATTACCCTGCCCCGGCCGACCGTCAAGCCTCCACCGCCTCCGGGCCCGCATCCTCGATCTCGTCGAACACCCGCCGGAACCGGTCGCCCGAGCGCAGGATGTGCCGGCGCATCGCGTAAGCGGCGGCGTCCGGGTCCCGCGCGGCGATCGCGGCCACGACCTGTTCGTGCTCGGCCATGGCCAGGTGGGTGACCTGCGTGTCGCGGTGCAGCCGGAACAGATGCACGTGGCTGTGCAGGCGCGCGAGCGCCTCCCGGATGACCTGGTTCTCCGCGCTGGCGGCGACGAGATCGTGCAGCGCGGCGTCGCGCAGCCCGAAGGCGCCGTAGGCCATGGGCCCGCTGCTGCCCTCCAGCTCGGCCATCTCCGTCAGCATCCGCCGCAGGGCCGCCACCTGCTCCAACGAGGCGCGCTCAGCCGAGCGGCGGGCCGCCGCCGGCTCCAGGAGCAGGCGAACTTCGAGCATGTCCTCGAACCGGTCGCGGGTGATCTGGGGCGGGATGCGGTAGCCGGCGTGGGGCACCCGGACGACCAGCCCCTCGGCCTCCATCCGGTTCAGGGCGTCCCGGATCGGCGTCTGCGAGACTCCCAGCTCACGCGCGAGGACGTCGATCGTGACGCGCGAGCCCGGTTCGATCCGCAGCGACATCAACTGCCCCAGCAGCGTGTCGTACACCTCGTCGGCCAGCCGGCCGCGTGATCGCCCCGGTGGCACACCTCCCGTCGGGTCCCGGCGGCTCCGAGTGATCATCGCTTCGTCCATCGTGACGTGAGGTCCTCTCTCGCGTCGTCGCGAGCCTGTTGACAGCAGTTACAGGGCTGCGACATGCTGACGCCCACCAGATCGTATAGGAAACACGACGAATGATCTTCGTCGAGCACCTCCTTTGATCATTTCCAGCACCGTCAGCATGCTCGACGTCCCGCTCGGTCCGCCACCGGACCACCGGGCCTTTCCGACGGCATCGGGCGATCGGCGTACGGACGCCGCAGTGCGCTCGCCGCGCCGGTCCGCAGACCACGCGAACACCGTGGCCGAGACCCGAGACCTGCCGCTCAGCGCACCGAAGCGAGGCCGCACACGTCCCCTCCCAGAAAGCAGGCAGCGATATGCGGTACCCGAAGCGAAGAGGACGACCGGCCGTTCCCGGTCGCGTGCGGCTGGCCACGGCGGCCATGCTGCTCATGGTCACCACAGTGGCGGCGTGCGGCGGCGGTCAGGACGACGACGCGACGACGGGAGCCCCCAAGGCGCCGGCGGCCGTTCCGGAACTCAGCACGGACCCGCTCACTCTCAGCTTCGTCTGGTTCGAGTGGCCCCCCGCGAAAGCGCTGGAGGCCTTCGCGAACGAGGAGTACAAGAAGGTGCGGCCGAACACGACCATCAAGGTCAACACCGTGCCCAACGCGAACTGGCACGACGCCATGTTCACCCAGTTCGCCGCGCGTAAGACCGACTTCGACATCGCGATCCTGGACTCGCAGCACATCGGCGAGGCCGTGACGAACGGCAACATTCTCGACCTCACCGACTTCGTCAAGAACAACATCGAGGTCGACGCCTACGACCCGTACCTGCTGGCCGCCTACGGCCAGTTCCCGCAGGCCGAGACCGGTCAACGCGACGAGAACGCCAGCCTGTACGGGCTGCCGCTGCTCGGCGACACCTGGACGATGATCTACCGCAAGGACCTGATCGGCGATCCGCCGCAGACGTGGGACGACATGATCGCGGCCGCCGCTAAGTGCCAGGCGGAGAACCCCGGCGTCAGCGGGCTGGCCTTCCACCAGGCCAACGGCTCCGACGCCGCGGCCGTCACCTACAACACGGTCAACGGCGTCTACGGCGGCAACCTCTGGGACGCCAAGACCAAGAAGATCGAGGGCGTGCTGAACGACGCGGCCGGCCAGGAGGCGATGGACGTCCTGGTCACCAAGATGAAGCCGCTGACGGCCAAGGGCTCCGGAAACTGGTTCATCGACGAGGTGAACGCGGCGGTCGCCCAGGGCAAGGCCTGCATCGCATTCAACTGGATCGCGGCCAGCGGCGGTCTGCTCGACCCGAAGCAGTCGGCTCTGGGCAAGACGCGTGAGCAGATCCTCGGCAAGCTGGGTTTCGCCACCCTGCCCAGACAGAAGACGGACCTGGTTCCGCTCGGCGGCATGGGGATGCACGTGTCGGCCTACTCCCCCGCGGCGCAGCAGGCCGAGGCTCTGAACTTCATGAAGTGGTTCGAGCAGGCCGACATCCAGAAGAAGTGGGCCGCGGCCGGTGGGGTGCCCTCGCGCACCGACGCCATCCAGTCGCCCGAGTTCCTCAACGCCGGGCCTTTCAACAAGGTGTACGCCGACTCGGTGCCACGGATGCGCGACATGTGGAACGTGCCGGAGTACGCGCGCCTGGTCGACATCGAGAACACCAACGTGAACGCGGCCCTCAACGGCGCGAAGGAGCCCAAGCAGGCGCTCGACGACATCGCCAAGGAGCAGCAGAGCGTGCTCGACTCCAGTGGCCGCAAGGGCGGCGGCGGACTGTGAGTGATCCCGCCGCTGCGACGACCGACCGTCCCGGGCCGGTGGCGACGCCGACGCCGCCGGCCCGGGACCGGTCCCCGAGGATGACGGACCGCCGGCTCGCCGTGGTCTTCATCGCGCCCGCGCTGCTGCTGTTGCTCGCCATGTCGGTGTTCCCGTTGCTGTGGGCGCTGTACCTGTCCTTCACCGACTACTCGGCCACCCGGGGCGGGCCGGCGGCCTTCGTCTGGTTCGGCAACTACACCGCCATTCTCACGTCGGCGCAGGTCCACCAGCGGGCCTTGACGACGCTGGTTTACGTGGTGGGCGCGGTCGGCCTGCAGACCGTGCTCGGGTTCACCATCGCCTACCTGATCTCCCGGCGTACGCACGGGCGGGGCCTGCTGACCACCCTGTTCCTGGTGCCGATGATGTTGTCGCCGGTCGTGGTCGGGCTGTTCTGGCGCTTCATGCTCGACGCGCAGTTCGGCGTGGTCAACAGCCTGCTCGGCTCGCTCGGGCTGGAACCGGTGGAGTGGCTGACCCGGCAGCGTACGGCGCTGGTCTCGCTGATCGTGGTGGACACCTGGCAGTGGACGCCGTTCATCATGCTCATCGCCCTGGCCGGGCTGACCGCGGTGCCCAAGTACCTGTACGAGGCGGCCTCGATCGACCGGGCGTCGGAGTGGTTCCGCTTCCGCACCATCACCCTGCCGCTGGTGTGGCCGCTGCTGCTGATCGCCGTGCTGTTCCGGGCCATCGAGGCGTTCCGGCTGTTCGACCTCGTCTACATCCTCACCAGCGGAGGGCCGGGGGTCTCGACCGAGACGTTGTCGTTCCACGTCTACAAGGTCGCGTTCCTCGGCTTCAACACCGGAACCGCGTCGGCGTACGGGATCCTCATGGTCCTCGTCGTCATCGTCCTCACGCAGCTCTACCTGCGCTACCTGAACAAGCTCAAGGAGGACTGATGGCCGTCTCCGTCAACGAGGCCGTCGCCCCGGGTCCCGTCCGGGACCACGCGCCACCCACGCGCCGTCTCGCCGGCCGGGGCCGCTCCGTGCTCGAGATCGCGCTGCTGACCCTGCTGGCCGTCGTGATGCTCTTCCCGGTGCTGTGGATGATCGAGACCTCGCTCAAGGAGAACCGGGACGTCTACGCCGTACCGGCCAAGTTCTTCGACTTCACGGTCACCCTGGACCATTACCGCGACGTGTTCGTCTCCTCCGGCGGCGGACGTTCCACCCTGTCCACGTCGTTCCTCAACTCCGTGATCGTCGCCGGGGTCTCCACGCTGCTGGCCACTGTGCTCGGGGTCCCGGCGGCCTGGGCCTACTCGCGCTTCGCCCTGAAAGCCAAGAAGGACCAGCTGTTCTTCATCCTGTCCACCCGGTTCATGCCGCCGGTGGTGGTCGTGATCCCGATCTTCCTGATGTACCGCCAGGTCGGGCTCATCGACAGCGCGCTCGGCCTGATCCTCATCTACACCGCATTCAACGTCCCGTTCACGATCTGGATGATGAAGGGGTTCGTCGACGAGGTGCCCGCGGAGTACGAGGATGCCGCGATGCTCGACGGCTACACGCGCTTGCAGGCGTTCCGCAAGTTCACGCTGCCGCTGCTCGTGCCCGGCATCGCCGCCACCGCGGTCTTCGCCCTCATCTTCTCGTGGAACGAGTTCGTGTTCGCCATCTTCCTCACCTCCAGCGACGAGGTACGGACGGCCCCGCCCGCGATCGCGGGTCTGATCGGCGGCACCACAGTGGACTGGGGGCTCGTGGCCGCGTCATCGGTGGTGTTCGCCCTGCCGGTGCTCGTCTTCGCCTACCTGGTGCGCAAGCACCTCGTCGCCGGTGTGACGCTCGGGGCGGTGCGACGCTGATGGCCGGCATCGAGGTGACCGCCCTGCACAAGCGCTACCCCGACGGGACGGTGGCGGTCGAGCACGTGGACCTGTCCATCGGCGACGGCGAGCTGTTCGTGATGCTCGGCCCGTCGGGCTGCGGCAAGACCACCACACTGCGAGCCGTGGCCGGCCTGGAGAGACAGACCAGCGGCGACATCCGCATCGGGCCCACCCTGGTCAACGATCTGCCGCCCGCCCAGCGCGACATCGCCATGGTGTTCCAGTTCTACGCGCTCTACCCGCACCTGCGGACCCGCGACAACCTCGCGTTCCCGCTGCGGGCCGAGGGACTGCCCAAGGCGCAGGTACGCGAGCGCGTCGACGAGGCCGCCCGGCTGATGCGGCTGGCTCCCCTGCTGGACCGGCGCCCCCGCCAGCTGTCCGGCGGCGAGCAGCAGCGCGTCGCGCTCGCCCGCGCCCTGGTGCGACGGCCGCGCGCCTTCCTCATGGACGAGCCGCTCACCAACCTGGACGCGGAGCTGAGGGCGGACATGCGTACGGAGATCAAGCACTTGCAGGGCGAGCTGGGCACGACGATGGTGTACGTCACCCACGACCAGGTCGAGGCCATGTCGCTCGGGCACCGGATCGCCATCCTCAACAAGGGCCGCGTGGAGCAGATCGGCACCCCGCTGGAGGTCTACGACCGTCCGGCCAGTCTGTTCTGCGCCGCCTTCATCGGCTCCCCGCCGATGAACCTGATCGAGGTGGACGTGGCCGACGGGAAGCTGCGCGGTCAGGGCGGGCTGGCCCTCACCCCACCGCCCGGTCTGCCCCGCGACCGTGCCCTGGTCGCCGGTGTCCGGCCGGAGGCGCTGGAAGTCACCGAGCCCGGTGCGGACCGCTCGATCCCGGCCCGCGTCATCTCGGCGGAGTGGCTGGGCGACGAAATCATCTACGTGGTCGACCACGGCGGGCGGCGCGACGTGCGGGTGCGGATGGCGCCGACGGTCCGTTTCGCCGCCGACGCACCGGTCGGGCTGCGGCACACCGGCGGGACCCCGGCGGTCTACGACGTACGCACGGAAGAGTTGGTGGCCTGATGGGAACCGTGGCGGCGCACGGGCTGCGCAAGTCCTTCGGCAAGGTCCAAGCCCTGGACGGGGTGACGCTCGACGTGCCGGACGGCTCGTTCTTCGTCGTGCTCGGGCCGTCCGGGGCGGGCAAGACGACGACCCTGCGGGCGATCGCCGGCCTCGAGCGCCTCGACGCCGGCTCGGTGCACCTGGACGGCCGGGACGCCACCGCGGACACCCCTGCCGCACGCGACCTGGCTATGGTCTTCCAGAGCTACGCCCTCTATCCGCGACGCACCGCGTACGAGAACATCGCCTCGCCGTTGCGGGCCCGCCGCAGCTCCGCGGGCGAGATCGCCGAGGCCGTGCAACGGGTGGCGAGCCTGCTGCACATCGAACGTCTGCTGCAACGGCGTCCGGCGCAGTTGTCGGGCGGCGAGATGCAGCGGGTCGCCCTGGCCCGGGCGCTGGTGCGCCGCCCGCGCGCGTTCCTCATGGACGAGCCGCTGACCAATCTCGACCTCAAGCTCCGCGTCGAGATGCGCACCGAGCTCACCCGCATCCACCGCAGCCTCGGCGCCACCTTCGTCTACGTGACCAACGACCAGGTGGAGGCGTTGTCCATGGCCGATCAGGTCGCGATCCTCAAGGAGGGCAAGGTGCAGCAGGTCGGCACGCCGGCCGAGGTGTACGAGCGTCCGGCCGACCGATGGGTCGCGGGGTTCGTCGGGAGCCCGCCGATCAGCCTGCTCGCCTGCCACGCCGAGGGCGACCGTCTGGTCGGTGCGGACGGCTGGACGCTGCCGCGGCCGCGCTGGACCACCGCCGAGGACCGCCGCCCGCTGCTGCTGGGCCTGCGGGCCGAGGACCTGTCCGTCGAGCGGCGCGGGAACGCGTCGTTGCCGGGCGAGGTCTACGGGCTGGAGCCGCTCGGGGACCGCACGGTGGTCGACGTCCGGGTCGGCACGGAGATCTTGAAGGTCAAGGCCCGGCCCACCATCACCGGCACGCCCGGCGAGCGGCTGCACGTCACGGTCGACCTGGACCGGGCGCATCTGTTCGACGCCGGCACCGGGCTGTCGTTGTCCTCGGCCGGGCGGTGATCGCGTGGACGTTCTGGCTCCCGGGCACCGACGGCTCCGGATCGGCGACGCCTGGCGCGACGCCACCGGCGGAGCCACCTTCACGGTCGAAGATCCGGCCACCGGCAAACCCCTCGCCGAGGTGGCGGACGCCGATGTCGCGGACGGGCTCGCCGCTCTGGACGCGGCGAGCGCGGCCGGGCCGCGGTGGGCGGCGACCCCGCCGCGGCGACGGTCGGAGTTGCTGACCGCGACGTACCGGGCCCTGACCGCGCGGTCCGAGGAGGTCGCCCGGCTGATCACGCTCGAGATGGGCAAGCCGCTCGCCGAAGCCCGGGCCGAGGTCGCGTACGGCGCCGAGTTCTTCCGCTGGTTCGCCGAGGAGGCCGTACGCGTCGAGGGGCGTTACAACACCGCTCCGCAGGGCGGCTACCGCATCCTCACCGTGCCCAAGCCGGTCGGGCCGTGCGTCTTCGTGACACCCTGGAACTTCCCGCTGGCCATGGGCGCCCGCAAGATCGCTCCGGCGCTGGCCGCGGGGTGCACGACGATCACCAAGCCGGCCGCGCAGACCCCGCTGACCATGCTGCTGCTGGCCCGCATCATGGAGGAAGCCGGCGTGCCGCCGGGCGTGGTCAACGTGGTGACCACCAGACGGTCCGGCGCGGTGGTCTCGGCGCTGCTGGCCGACAGCCGCACCCGCAAGCTCTCGTTCACCGGGTCGACCGAGGTCGGGCGGGTGCTGCTGCGGCAGGCCGCGGACAACGTGCTGCGCACCTCGATGGAACTGGGCGGCAACGCGGCCCTGATCGTCTGCGCGGACGCCGACCTGGACGTCGCGGTCGACGGGGCCATGGTGGCCAAGATGCGCAACATCGGGGAGTCCTGCGTCGCGGCCAACCGGATCTACGTCGAGGAGCCGGTGCGCGAGGAGTTCACGGCGCGCTTCGCCGAGCGGATGGGCGCGCTGCGCCTGGGCCATGGACTCGACGACGGCGTGACCGTCGGCGCGCTGATCGACGAGGCCTCGGTGACCAGGATCGACGAACTCGTCGCCGATGCGGCCGGGCGCGGTGCCCGGGTCCTGGTGGGCGGCGCGCGTCCGGACGGGCCGGGCTCCTTCTATCCGCCCACGGTCCTGGTGGACGTGCCCGCGGAGGCGCGGATGCTGCGGACCGAGATCTTCGGCCCGGTCGCCCCGATTCTCGCGTTCACGTCCGACGACGAGGTGCTGGCGAAGGCCAACGACACCGAGTACGGCCTGGTCGCGTACGTCTTCACCCGCGACCTGCAGCGGGCGCTCCGGTTCGCCGAAGGGCTGGACACCGGAATGCTCGGCATCAACCGCGGCCTCATATCGGACCCGTCGGCCCCGTTCGGCGGCGTGAAACAGTCCGGGATCGGCAAGGAGGGGTCGCACGAGGGCATCGGAGAGTACCTCGACCTCACCTACGCCGCGATCGACCTACCGTGACCTCGGAAAGGCATCGACATGCTGGAAACCGTCCGCGGGCCACGCCAGTTGATAGTGGGCGAAGGGGTCGCGCAGAACATCCCTCGAGTGGTGGCCGAGAGCGGCTCGCGCGTGCTCGTCGTGACCGATCGCATTCTCCTGGGGCAGCCGGCCGTGGCCGCGATCGTGGCCGCCGTACGGGAGAGGGTCGAGCTCGTGGAGGTCTTCGCCGACGCGACCCCGGACGTCCCGCTGACCGACGTGAGCCTGGCCGTCGCGGCCGCGGCCGAGGTGGACGCCGACGTGATCCTGGCCGTCGGGGGTGGCACGGTGATCGACCTCGCCAAGATCGTCGGCGTCATCCGGCGTCACGGTGGGACGCCGCGCGACTTCTACGGCGAGTCGAAGGTGCCGGGACCGACGATTCCGCTCGTCGCCGTGCCCACCACGTCCGGCACCGGCTCCGAGCTCACCCCCGTCTCGGTGCTGACCGACCCGGACCGGGCGCTGAAGGTGGGGGTCTCCAGCGTTCACATCGTGCCCGACTTCGCCATCGTCGACCCCGAGCTCACCTACAGCTGCCCGGCGACCGTCACCGCCCACTCCGGTATCGACGCCTTCTGTCACGCGGTCGAGAGCTACACCGCGCGGCCGCGGGCGCACGGGCCGCGCGACCCGGTGGAGCAGGTCTTCCTCGGCCGCAACCCGGTCACCGACCACTACGCGCTGCAGGCCGCGGAGCGGATCGCCCGGAGCCTGCGCCGCGCGGTCGAGGACGGTGGCGACACGACGGCGCGCGCGGACATGTCCTACGGGTCCATGCTCGCCGGCCTCGCGTTCTCGCACGCGGGCAACGCGGCCCCGCACGCCCTCCAGTACCCGATCGGCGCGGCCACGCACACGCCGCACGGGCTGGGCGTCGGGTTGCTGCTGCCCTACGCGCTGGACGCGGCGCGCGAGGCCATCGGCGACCGGTTGGCCACCCTGGCCACGGTGTGCGGGCTGGACGTGGCCGGCGCCTCGGCGGGCGAAGCGGCCGACACGTTTCTCACCTGGCTCGACGCACTCCTGGCGGACATCGGCATTCCGGCCACCCTGGCCGACATCGGGGTCGCCCGGGCCGACCTCCCGCGTTTCGCGGAGATGGCGAGCGGTGTCACCCGCCTGATCCAGAACCATCCCGGCCCGACCGACACCGCCAGCCTGACCGCGCTGCTCGAAGCGGCCTGGACCGGAGACCGCAGCCGCCCCGTCCTGACGCCGTGACCGGCCGCTCCCCGCGTCACCGCCGGTACGGCCTATCGTGGGCCGGTGCCCCCACCGACCAAGATTGCCGCAGCTCAGCAGGTGCGGCAGCTGCTTCACCTCGATCTCGTACGGTCGGAGAAGGCGACCGTTCACCTGACGACGTTCGTCGTCTCGGCGGTCTCGACCATCCTGATCACCCGCGCGTTTCTGGCCTTGACCGGATACCCGCAGATCGGTGGCGACACCGGCCTGCACATCGCCCATGTGCTTCCCGGCGGCCTGCTGATGCTGGCCGGCCTCGTGACGGGGTTCGCCTTCATCGGCCGCGGCCCCCGTCCGGTGGCCGCGCTGCTCGGCGGGGTGGGCTTCGGGCTGTTCATCGACGAGGTCGGCAAGTTCGTCACGGCCGACAACGACTACTTCTTCGAGCCGGCCCCGGCCATCATGTACGTCGTTTTCGTGACCCTCGTCGTGGCGGCCCAGGCCGGTCGCCGCCGGCGCCCCCTGAGCGACCAGGAGAAGGTGGCCAACGCGGCCCACGTGCTCGTCGACGGGCTGGCCGGACGACTGCCCGACCGCCGGCGGCAGGAGGTTCTGCGCACCCTCGACGCGATCAGCACCGTCAAGGGTGCCCAGCAGCTGCGCGACCTGCTGGCCGACGTGGAACCGCGGGTCTCCCCGCTCCCCCAGCGCTTCGAGCTGCTGTGGCATCGGGTCACGGCGGCCCTGGCCCGGGTGGCGTCGTCCCGTTTCGCCGTCACCGTGGTGGCGACGCTGCTGGTCCTGCAGGCACTCGGCGCCACTGCCGTCGTCGTCTCACTGTGGCGCGCGAACGAGTCGTACGTCCTGGTCACCGCGGGCACCCTGACCGGAACGGCCGTCTGCTTGATCTGCACCACCGTGGGGCTGTGGCGGTGGCGGACCGGCGCCGGGCGCGCCGCCGTGGAGTGGCTGCAGCGCTCGGCGTTGACCAGCCTGCTGGTGACGCAGGTGTTCCACTTCGCGGCCTCCCAGTTCACCGCGGTCGCCGGCCTCGGCGTCGACCTGCTGCTGCTCGGCGTGACCAGCAGCATCCTCCGGACGAGGTTCGCCCCGCCGTGAGCGGGCCGGCCCGCCGTCAGTGCGCCGGCCGCAAGCCGTGGCCGACGCCGGGCAGAGCCTCCAGCCGGTCCCGGACGCCCTGCGCGTCGGTGTGGTCGAGGTCGACGAAGATGCGCAGCGCATCGGTCCATTCGCCGCGCGCCGCCGCGGGGTTGCCGGCCGCCTCGTGCGTGTCGCCCAGATGCACCAGGATCTGCGCCTCGGCCAGCCGGTCGCCGATGTCGCGGGTCAGGTCCACGCTGCGCCGGTAACACTCCCTTGCCTCGTCGTAGCGGCCGAGGTGGTGATGGGCGTGGCCGATGGTGTCCCACACGTCGGCCTGCCCGCGTTTGTCGCCGACCCGCTGGTTCACCGCGAGCGACCGCTGCCCGTACTCGATGGCCTCGTGATGGTCCCCGCCGAGCGTGCTGTGCCAGGCCATACTGCTCAGCGCCACGGCCTGTCCCCGCAGGTTGCCGGCCTCCTCGTAGAGCGCGAGGGCCTTGCGGGCATGCTCCAGGGCCTGCGCGTGCTGGTGCTCGATGCCGTTGATGACCGCCAAGGTGTTGTGCACGAACGCCTGACCGCCGCGGTTGCCGGAGCGGACGCTCAACTCCAGGGCGCGGCCCAGATGGGAGCGGGCCACGTCGAGCCGGCCGAGGATGATGTTGGCCCGGGACAGACTCCGGTGGGCGCCGGCCAGTGGTTCCCCACCGAGGCGCTCCGCCCCTGCGAGCGCGTTCGTCCAGGCCTCGAGCCGGTCGTGGCGGTGCCCGCCGCGGAAGAGGTAGGTGTCGAGCGCCCAGGCGAGCTGCCAGGCCCGCGCGTCCCGCCCGGAGGCGGCGGCAGTGCGGGCGACGGCCAGCAGCGCCGGCCGCTCGGCGGCGAACCAGGCCAGGGCTTGCCGGTGGTCGGTGAAGGCGTCCGCACCGGAGCCGGTGTCCGGCGGCAACGGCACGTCGATCGGGTCGCGGGCCGGATAGAGCATCCGGTCCGCGGCGTGCGCGGTGTGCGCGTAGTAGTCGATCAGACGGACGGTCGCGGCGTCGCGGTCGGCGTCGGAGTCGTGGACGGCGGTCAGGTCGCCGGCGTACACGCGCACCAGGTCGTGCCACGAGTACCGGCCCGGGGAGTGCTCGGCGAGCAGGCTGGCCTGGGTCAGCTCGCCCAGGAGGCGCCGGGCCTGGGCCGGGCGCTGCCCGCCGAGGGCGGCCGCCGCGGACGTCGCGACGTCCGGCCCGGGATGCAGGCTCAGCAGCCGGAACAGCCGCTGCGCGGCGTCGCTCAGGGCGGCGTACGACCAGGAGAACACCGCCCGCACCTGCACCGCCGGGTCGCCGGTGTCCAAGGCGTCCAAGCGGTCGTCCGGGCCGGCGAGTTCGCCGGCCAGCGCGGCGAGCGGGAAGTCGTTCTGCCGGGCGCGGGCCGCGGTGATAGCCAACGCGATCGGCAGGCGCGCGCAGGAGGCGATGATGCTGTTCACCGCGTGCGGTTCCCGGCGAGTCCGGGCCGTGCCGAGCCGGCGGCTGAGCAGGTCACGCGCTTCCGGCAGGGACAGCACGCCCAGTGTCACCGGATGTGCGCCGACGGTCGCCACCAGCCCGGTCAGCCGGTTGCGGGAGGTCACCACGACCAGGGCCCCGGGCGTGGCCGGCAGCAGCGGGCGGACCTGCTCGGCGTCCCGGGCGTTGTCGAGCACGATCAGGATCCGCCGGCCGGACAGCAGGCTACGGTAGAGCCCCGCCTGAGCGTCCAGGCCGGCGGGGATGCGGCCGGTGGGCACACCGAGGGCGTCAAGGAAGCCGCGCACGGCGTCGGCCGGGTCCATCGGCCGCCCGGACAGGTCGAACCCGCGAAGATTCACGTACAGCTGACCGTCGGGGAAGTCGTTCGCGACCCGGTGCGCCCAGTGCACCACCAGGGTGGTCTTGCCGACCCCGGCCACACCGGAGACGGCGATGACCGGCGCCCCGGGCCCCGCCTGAAGGCTCCCCGGCGGGGTGGTCCGCAGGAGGTCGTCCAGCAGGGCGAGCTGGTCGTCGCGGCCGGCGAAGCCGGAGACGTCGGCGGGCAGCTGCGCCGGAGCGGCCGGGGCCGGGGCCGCGGGGGCCGGCGCGGGCGGCGCCACGCCCCGCAGGATCGACCGGTGAATCTTCTGCAGCTCGGCGCTCGGGTCGGCACCGAGCTCCTCGAGCAGTTTCCGGCGTACGTCCTCGTAGTAGGACAACGCCTCGGCCGGCTGGCCCGCCGCGGCCAGCGCCTCGATGACGACCGCGGCCAGCGCCTCGTTGAGCGGATGTTCCCGAGCCAAGTCGCCGAGGGCCGGAACGACGGCGGCCGGGTTCGCCGTCAGCTCGGCCCGGCCCCAGGCCACCGACGCGGCCAGATGTTCGCGCCGCCAGGCCTGCCGGGCCCGCTCGGCCCAGGCCCCGCTCACGTCGGCCAGCGGTTCCCCGTGCCACAGCCCGATGGCCTGGCGCAGCGGCTCCAGCCCGCCCGAGGCGGCGAGATGCCGGAAACGGTGCAGATCGACCTGCAGCGGATCGACGTCGAGCAGATACGAGCCAGCCTTGTTGCCAAGCGTTATCACTTTCTCACCCGGTGCCGCCGCCTGCTCGAGCGTCTGCCGGATCCGGGTGATGTGTGCCTGCAGCGACGCGCGGACCGTGCGGGGCGGCTCCGGCCCCCACACCCGCTCGATCAGCGTGCCGACCGGGACGGGCCGACCGGCGTCCGCCAGCAGCGCCGCCAGGATCGCCCGCTGCCGTGGCTGGCCGGCGTCGACGCGCCGGCCGCCGGCCACCATTTCCACCGGGCCCAGCAACTGAAACTCGATCACGCCGCTCCCGCCCACTTGCTCCGAGCCACAAGGATTTCACAAGCGAACCGCAGGGCGGCATCAGCGATCCTGGATGAGGACGTCACAACGGGGGTCGCTGATCGGCGGCCGGAACACTCCGGCCGCCGATCACCGGCAGATTCGCATCCACGAGTGCGGTTCGGGCGAGGCCCGCCGCCGGACCGTGAGGGCGGCGGCTACGCTGGGTCGACAGCGATGCGTGGTGAGGCAGCAGATGGTGAATGTGCATGAATTGGCGCGGCGGCTCAGTGCCCTCGGAACCGATGACTTCACCGACGACGACGTCGTGGACCTGGCCACGGCGGCCGACGTGCGGATCAGCGCCGATCTCGAGATCGACGCCGCCACCGCGCAGCGCCTGCTCGACCAGATCTCACCCGCGCTGCCCGTCACCGGAGCGCAGCTCGTCGCGTCGCAATGGCCGCCACCGGTGTCCTCCCGGCCCACCGCGCCTTCGGTGACGTTCTCGAGCCCCGGCGCCGTCGACGGCCCGTCCGACCAGCCGGCCCGGCGCAGCTCCGGATCCCCGCGTCACGGCCGGCGACCCGGCTCCCGGCGACCGGGCTCACCCAGGCGCCCCTGACCGCCTCAACGCCGGCCGGCCGGCTCCTGACCGGCCAGGGGCCCGACCTGGTCGATGGCCGGGGCGCAGTGCAGGGCGTGGGCGCCGACGGCAGTGGCCGCGCCCCGGTCGTTCAGGTCCAGGCTGTCGCGCAGGGTGACCGGCCTCAGGGCGGCCGCCGCCAGGACGCCGACCACCGCGATGACGGCCGAGAGCAGGAAAATGTGGCCGGTGGCGTCACCGTAGGCGGCGCGGACGATCTGCTGCACGGCGTCAGGCAGCACGTCGAGGTTGAGGCTGCTGCCCCCGCCGCCGCTACCGGCGGCGGGGATCCCGGCCGCGGCCAGATCCCGGCTGATCTGGTCGGCCACCCGGCGGGCCAGCACCGCACCGAGCACTGACACGCCGATCGTGCCGCCCAGCGACCGGAAGAACGCCACCGCCGAGCTGGCGGCGCCGATGTCGGAGAGCGAGACGCTGTTCTGCACCGCGAGGACCAGGTTCTGCATCGCCAGGCCGACGCCCGCGCCGACCAGGAACATGCCCGCGCCGACGAACCACAGCGGGGTCCGGTGGTCGATCGTGGCCAGCACGGCGAAGCCGGCCACCAGCACGACGGTGCCGGTGACGATGTAGGGCTTGACCCGGCCGCTGGCAGTGATCATGCGGCCGGCCACGATCGAGGTGAGCAGCACACCCGCCATCATCGGGACGGTGAGCAGGCCCGCCTGGGTGGGGCTGTAACCACGGCCGACCTGGAAGTACTGGCCCAGGAAGACCGCACCGCCGAACATGGCCATGCCGACCGCGAGGCTGGCCACGATGGCCAGGGCAGTATTACGGGCGCGCAGGACGGGCAACGGCACGATCGGCTCGGCCGCGTGCACCTCCACCCGTACGGCCAGAGCCAGCAGGACGACCGAGCCGGTCACCATGGCGGCGGTCGGCCAGGACAACCAGGGGAACGAACCGCCGACGAACGAGACCCAGATGAGCAGGAGGCTGACGCCCGCGGCGATCAACGTGGCGCCCAGGTAATCGATGCGCACGGTGTCGCGGCGCACGGTCTGCAGCTTCAAGGTGAACTGCAACAGCACCAGCGCGATCGCCGCGACGGGGACGCCGACGAAGAAGCACCAGCGCCAGCCCAGCCACGAGGTGTCGACGATCAGACCACCCAGCAGCGGACCACCGACCGTCGCCACCGCCATGACGCCGCCGAGGTAGCCGTTGTAGCGGCCGCGCTCCCGCGGCGGGATCATCGCGGCGATGGCGACCTGGACGAGGGCCTGCAGACCGCCGACCCCGACGCCCTGGAAGGCGCGGGACGCGATCAACTGGCCGGCGGACTGGCTGAAGCCGGCCAGGACCGACCCGACGACGAAGACGCCGATCGCGACCTGGATCAGCAGCTTCTTGCTGAACAGGTCAGCCAGCTTGCCCCAGATCGGCGTGGCCGCCGTGGCGGTGAGCAGGGTCGCCGTCACCACCCACGTGTACTGGGTCTGCGACCCGTTCAGCGAGCCGATGATGGTGGGCAGCGCGGTGGAGACGACGGTGGCGCTGAGCATGGCGACGAAGAGCACCAGCAGCAGTCCGCTGAGAGCCTGCAGCGTCTGCCGGTGGCTCATCGGTCCGGCGGCTGCCGTGCCGGCCGGCGTAGTGGATGCGCTCATCGCGCCGCCTCCAGGCTGTCGTGGCTGGTCAGGGACCGTTCGAGGAACCGGGTGAAGCGGTGGCGCCGGCGATGCATCCCCCGCGGCCGACCGGCGAAACCCGAAGAAGCGTCCGCGCGCAGCTGTACTTCGGGCGAGGCTGGGTAAGCGCACACTGCACAAGATCAGATCAACCGGGAGAGCCTCATGCCCTACGCCACCACTCGTTCCCTGGACGGCACCGTCGTCGCGATCACCGGTGCCAGCGCCGGTATCGGTGCGGCCTCCGTCTATTCCCTGGTCGACGCGGGCGCGCGCGTCGCCGTGTCGGCGCGCCGCGAGGACCGCCTGGCCAAGATCGTCAGTGACCTGGGCGAGGACAAGGTGGTGCCGGTCGTCGGCGACGTCCGCGATCCCGGCCTGAACGACGCCCTGGTCAAGGCGGCCGTCGACAAGTGGGGACGGCTCGACACGATGGTGGCCAACGCCGGCATCGGCGCGTACGGCGGGATCCTCGACCTCGACGACGACACCCTGACCGAAATGGTCGAGACCAACTACTTGGGCACCGTTTGGAGTGTGCGGTCGGCCGTCAAGCAGTTCCGCGCGCAGGACGGCGGCGGTGACATCATCGTCGTCTCCTCGGTGGCCGGGTTCCGCGGCGGTGCGGACGAGGCCGTGTACGCGGGCACCAAGCACGCTCAGGTGGGCCTGGCCGGCTCCCTCGACCGGGAACTGCGCGCCGAAGGTATCCGCGTCACCCTCATCTGCCCGGCCGGGACGGCGACCGAGTTCGCGATCGGCGCCGGCCGCACCGAAGGCTCCCCCGACCTCGACGCCTACCTTCGTCCCGAAGACGTCGCGCACACGATCCGCGTCGTGCTGGAGCAGCCCCGCTCGGTGCGGACGACGGTGTGGCAGCTGTGGAGCACCGAGCAGCAGAGCTGAGCACGGGTTCTCGGCGCGCGGGTGGAGCGACGTGCTGGAAGCTCGCCGGAGGTGCCGTGTTCGCGGTCACACAGCTCGCCGCCCACCCGTACGCCGTCAGGCCGGCGAGGTCGACGGCATCGCGTCGTGGCACGCGGCGCACCTCCCCTGCGACGACCGGCTCGGCGTGCAACAGCAGTCCACCGGTTTCATCGGTACGCGCCGCGGGACTTCACCCCGGAGCATCCGGGTGAGCCGCTGATGCTGCGGGCGCCGTACGTCCAGCTCTGTCGCCACGGGTTGCACCTGGCCTCGCCGGCCGGGGCCCGGCCGGCGATCGTCGAGGGGGTTCGGCGGGCTGCGCGAGCAGGCCTCGGGCCAGCCCGTGGAGCGTACGGTCGTGCCGTTCAAGCCGTTGCCGGCCGCACCCCGGCAGCCGCCCGGTTACGCGCCGCAACGGGCCACGGCCGGCTCCGCGGAGGGCACCCGGCCCGTCCCCGCGCCATCGCCGTCACCTGGTCGGCGCGGGCGCCCTGAGGCGCGCCCGGCCGGGGTGCTTACCGGGGGCCTCGCGCGGGACGTCCGGGCTGGAGTTCGCCGTGCCGGGCCAGGCTCAGCGCCCCGGCGACGGCCGTCACGAAGCCGGCCGCGGCCACCGCGCCCCAGCCCGGCCGGGTCGTGCCGCCCAGCAGGAGCAGACCGGCCGCGGCCGGCAGGACGGTCTCCAGGACGACGAGCGGCGCCGTCGCCAGGGTCACGGAGCCGCGTTGCAGCGCGGTCGGGTAGGCCAGCATGGCGACCGCCCCGCCGATGAGCAGCCCGTAGGCCGCCGGATCGGCGAGCACGCCGCCGAGCGTCAGCGGGGCCGGCAGCGTGCGGGTGGCCACCGCGACCACGGCGAACCCGGCGCCGGCGACAGCCCCGAGGGCCGCCGCGCCGCGCGGGCCCGGCAGCCGGCCGAGCGGGAGGGCCACCGCGACGAGCAGGATCGCCGTGAGCAGAACGGCCCAGCTGACGGCAGCGGGGACGGGTCGCGGGGAGTCGCCGGTCGCGGCGAGACCGATCAGGGCAAGGCCCGCCACCACGACGGCGATGCCGATCTTGTCGCTTCGCCGCAGCGGCAGCTTGCCGACCAGGGCCCCCAGAACCGCGGTGACGGCCAGGAAGCTCGCCACGATCGGCTGCACGACGAACAGCGGCAGGGTCCGCAGGGCGGCCAGCGAGAGCAGGAAGGCCGCGCCGTCGAGGACCAGGCCCAGCACGTATCGCCACGATCGGGCGAGCCGCACCAGCAGGCGCGGATCCAGGCCTCCGGCCGGCGCCGTGAGCCGCGCGGCCAGGGCCTGCAGGGTCGAGGCGACGCCGTAGCAGAGCGCCGACCCCAGCGCGCCGGCCAGGCCGAGGACCACCGGTCGACTGTCGCCGCCGGTGCTGGGAAGGCCATGTAGAGTGCTTCCAGCAAAGCATTTGAAGCGGTGCGGGCCCGGGTCGGTGCGCCCGCCGGAAGCGGGGCTGGAGCGTTGGCGGCGGGTCATCGAGTCACCATCTACGAGGTCGCCGACCGTGCCGGGGTCAGCATCTCGACCGTCTCCAACGTACTCAACAAGCCGGACCGGGTGAGCCGGGAGACGCGGGAACGGGTGCTGGCGGCCGTCGACGCGCTGGGTTTCGTCCCCAAGGTGCAGGCGGTCAGCCTGGCCCGGCGGGGCACCGGCCGGATCGGCGTGATGGCCCCGTTCACCTCGTACGGGTCGTATCTGCGCCGGTTGTCCGGCCTGCTGACGGCGGCCACCGAGCTCGAGATCGACGTGCTGGTGTTCGACCACGAGTCGGCCGCGCTGGCCTCCTCGCCGGTGCTGGCCAGCATGCCGGTCCACGGACGGCTCGACGGGCTGGTCGTGATGGGTCTGCGCATCGAGGACGCCATCGCCGACCGGCTGCGGGAGCGGCGCCTGCCCACGGTGGCCGTCGACGCCGACAGCGCGCTGTTCAGCCGGGTGATGATCGACGACCATGCGGGCGGCCGGACGGCGGCGGAGCATCTGCGCGAGCGCGGTCACCGCCACGTCGGTTATCTGCTCGAGCGGCAGGTCTCGGACTACGAGTCGCAGGCGATCAAGCGGCTGGCCGGCTTCCGCGAGGTGATCGCCGCGGCCGGCGGTTCGGTCACCGTGGCTCGCAGCGACAACTCGGTCGACAACGGCCGCCGCGCCGCCGCTGCCCTGCTCGATGCGGCCGACCGGCCGACGGCGATCATGGCGCACCATGACGCGCTCGCGATCGGTGTCCTGCTCGCGGCCCGGGACCGTGGGTTGCGGGTGCCGCAGGACGTGGCCGTGATGGGTTTCGACGACGGCGAGATGGCAGTGGCGGCCGACCTGACCACAGTGCGCCAGCCGTTCGAGGAGTCCGGCAGCACCGCGCTGAGCGTGCTGCTGGGGCACCTCGGCGGGTCCGATCTGCGCTCGACCACCGTGCTCGACGTCCGCCTGATCGCTCGATCCACGACCTGAGCTGGTCTTCATTCGTACGCGGACTCGCCGCCGTACGGGAAAAAAGTGCTTCTATAGAATCTCTTGACAGCCACTTTGCCATGCGGTTTCGTGCTTGTAACGCACCCGGGCCACACCTCCCGGCCGGGATTCACCCATCCCAGGAGATAAAAAGTGTTCGCTGACCATATGAAACGTCCTGTCCTGGCGGTGCTGGCCTGCGCCGGCCTGCTGACCGCGGCGGCTTGCAGCGCGCCCGGAAGCGACTCCAGCTCCTCGCCCGGCCCCTCCGGCAGCGCCGCGGCCCTGACGACCTCCTGCGGCACCGGCCCGGTGACCCTCGAGGGGTACTTCGAGACCGGTTTCCCCCTGCCCAAGCAGCTCGCCGACGAGTTCACCAAGCAGTTCCCGAACGTCAAGTGGGACATCCGCGAGGACCAGTTCGCGGTGATCACCCAGAACGCGCCGCGCGTGCTGGCCGACGACCCGCCGGACCTCATGCGCCTGCCGCAGGTCTCCGAGCTCGTCAAGGACGGCCTGCTCAAGTCGATGGACGGCTACGCCCAGGCCTACGGATGGGACAAGTGGCCGGCCTCGCAGCTGGAGCAGATGCGGGTCGGCAGCAACGGTCAGCGGGGCGACGGCCCGCTCTACGCGCAGGGCCTGAACTTCAGCATGACCGGCGTCTTCTACAACAAGAAGCTGGCCGCGCAGATCGGCATGACCGAGCCGCCGGCCACGCTGGCCGAGCTGGACACCGTCCTGCAGAAGGCGAAGGCGGCCGGCCTGGTGCCGATCAACCAGTTCAACGGCGGCGCCACCGGTGGTCTCGCCTTCCCGCTGCAGAACCTCATGGCGGCGTACGGGGAACCCGGGCCGATCAACGACTGGATCTACCAGAAGTCCGGCGCGACCATCGACACGCCGAGCAATCTGCAGGCCACTCAGCACCTGGAGCGGTGGATCAAGGCCGGATACTTCGCCTCCGACATCAACTCGCAGGACTACGCCACCATGATGAGCCGGTTCATCGGCGGCAAGGCGCTGTTCATGTTCGACGGCGACTGGGAGTCGGGCAACCTCGACAAGCAGATGGCCGGTAACGCCGGCTTCTTCCTCATGCCGCCGCTGAACGCGGGCGGCAAGCGGGCCGCGATGTCGGCCCCGCTGACGTACGGCATCAGCGCCAAGGCCGCGCACGCCGACTGCGCCGCGTTCTTCCTCAACTGGGTGGCCACCAACCAGCAGGCCCGCGACATCGCCGTCAAGGTCGGCGGCTCGCACCCGATGGGCCCGTCAGACGCCTACATGCCGCCGGTCCAGGAAGGCACCGTGACGGCCGCGACGCTGACCGCGGGCGCCACCATCGCCCAGGACAACGGCGCGATGGACTTCATCGCCAACGCCACCGGCGCCATCTACGCCAAGAGCTGGACGCCGCAGCTGCAGAAGCTCGCGGCCGGCCAGCAGACACCGGACGCGCTGCTCAAGTCGGTGCAGAAGGACTACGAGAGTCAGGTCAAGGACTGACCGTGGCGACGAGAACCGGATCCGCGCGCCCGGGGCGTCGTACGCGTCGCCCCGGCGCCTGGCTGGGCTGGCTGTTCGCGGCCCCCGCGGCCATCATGTACGCCGTCTTCGTGCTGCGGCCGCTGCTGCTCACCGTCCAGTACTCGTTCTACGACTGGAACGGGATCGGCGCGTCGACGTGGGTGGGGCTGCAGAACTACACCCGGCTGTTCACCGAGCCCGAGCAGCTGGCGACGATCCTGCACGCGTTCGAGCTGATCCTGTTCTTCAGCCTGATCCCGGTGACGCTGGGCCTGTTCGTGGCGGCCACCATCCGCGGCATCGCGACCAGCCGGCTCGCCCTGGTCGCCCGCACCGTGCTGTTCCTGCCGCAGGTCATCCCGCTGGTCGCGGCGGGCATCATGTGGACCTGGCTGCTGTCCACGACCGGGCTGGCCAACGAGCTGTTGTCCGCGGTGGGGCTGCAGGGCGTGACCCGCGCGTGGCTCGGCGACTTCAGCACGGCGCTGCCGGCGGTCGGCGTGATCGGCGCCTGGGTGCTGGTCGGCCTGTGCACGCTGCTCCTGCTGGCCGGCATGAGCAAGATCGACCCGGCCCTCTACGAGTCGGCCCGGCTCGACGGCGCCGGGCCGATCCGCGAGTTCTTCGCCATCACGCTGCCCAGTCTGCGCCAGGAGATCGGCGTCTGCGTCACGGTCACCGTGATCGCCGCGCTGGCCAGCTTCGACATCGTCTACATCGCCACCCAGGGCGGACCGGGCAACTCCACCATGGTCCCCGGCCTGGAGATCTTCTATCTCGCCTTCTCCGAGCGCGAGGTGGGCCAGGCGTCCGCGCTCGCCGTCGTGCTCGTGCTGCTCGTGCTGGTCTGTGTCCTGCCCATCCAACGCTTCACCAGGGACGGCAACCGATGATCGTCAACCGCCGGGAGACCCTGATCGGGCGCACCCTCCTGGTCCTGCTGATGGTGATCACCGTGGTGCCCTTCATCAGCCTGTTCGTCACCGCCCTGCACCCCTCGGGCACCTACCCGGACGGGTTGTCGTGGCCGGACAGCCCGCAGTGGGGCAACTTCGCCGACGCGTTCCGGTCCGCGCGCATGGGTGAGCTGCTGCTCTCCAGCGCCCTGATCGTGGCCGGCGTCGTGCCGGTCTCGTTGCTGCTCGGCACCATGGCCGGTTTCGCCTTCGGCCACCTGCGGATGCCCGGGCACCGCATCGGCTTCCTCATCTTCGTGCTCGGCCTGACCCTGCCCTTCGAGGGCATCATCACGCCGCTGTACTACCAGATCCGCGACATGGGCCTGCTCAACACCCGCTGGGCGATCATCCTCCCGCTGATCGGCCTGTTCATGCCGTTCTCGGTGCTCTGGATGCGGGCCCACTTCGTCACCATGCCCGAGGACCTCTCCGAGGCCGCGCGCCTCGACGGCGCCGGCACCTGGCAGCTGTTCCGGCACGTCCACGTCCCGCTGGCCCGCCCGGCCCTGTCGTCGCTGGCGATCCTGCTCTTCCTCTGGACGTGGAACCAGTTCCTGCTGGCCATCGTGCTGGTCGACGACCCGGCGAAACGGACGATGGCCGGCGCGCTGGGCGCCTTCCAAGGCCAGTGGGGCACCGACATCCCGCTGCTGTGCGCGGGTTCGCTGCTCATCCTCGCGCCCACCCTGGCCGTGTTCCTGATCTTCCAGCGCCGGTTCGTGGCCGCGCTGCTGCAAGGCTCCCTCAAGGGCTGACGGGCGGCACCCATGACGACCACGCCAGAACTCACCGACACCGAACGCCGGACCTTCATCCGGTACACCCGCACCCAGCGCTGGCCGCTGCTGCAGCGCTTCCCGGTCCCTGACGACCTGCACGACGAGCTGCTGGCCCAGATGATCGGCTGGCCGGCGCCCACCGTACGGGCCGTGGCCGCGGAGCTGGCCCGGCAGGCACGCGACACCGCGACCGAGATGCTCACCGACCAGCACTTCCGGGCTCTGCTCGAGGCTCTGCCGTTCCGCCCGCAGGACCGGGTCGTCGCGGTCGGCGACTCGATCACGGCCGACCGCGTCGGCTGGTTCGAGCTGCTGGCCGCGGCCCTGCCGGCGCACTCCACGGTGAACCTGGGCGTCAGCGGCAACACCACGGCCGACGTGCTGGAACGGTTCGACCTGCTCGAGGCCGCGCGGCCCGGCCACGTCCTGCTCATGCTGGGCACCAACGACGTCCGTACGCACGGGCGCACCACCGGCTACCGGATGGCCACCAGTCCTGAGTTCGAACGCAACCTGCGCGCCCTGATCGACCTGATCACGTCTCTGGGCGCCACGGTCACGGCGATCACCCCACCCGTCGTCGACCAGAGCCGCGCCGACGCCACGTTCGCGGACGCCCCGGTCCGGTGGCACGCGGCCGACATCGCCGACATCGCCGCGATCACCCGTAAGGTCGCTCCGGCCTGCCTCGACCTGCACACGGCAACCCGGGCCGAGGACCCGGACGTGTTCCTGGAGGCCGACGGGGTGCACCCGTCGGCGGCGGGTCAGCGCCGGATCCTCACGCTCATCGCCGAACACCTCAGCACGGGGCCGCGGTAGCCGGTCGGGCACGGCTGAGCTCTTCCGTGGGCGACGAAGTCCCGGCGGCATCTCTTGCGCGCGGAGTTGTGCGGGCTGAGCGCAGTTCTCATGGTCGGACGCCGGGACCTCCGGCCGAACGACAGGCGTATCGAGCGGCAGGCGTCGGAGGGCGATCGCACCCGCTGCGCCCGACGATCCGGTGTCTGATTCCGGGCTCGTTCGGGGCAGCAACGACGGGTCGTCTGTCGGCAACGCGGCGTTGCGGGTACGTTAATCACCGTCCACATGCTCGGTCAGGCGGAGGTTAGGCGTGCCGGTCACAGGCCAACGCGTCGTGCGGCGCGCGTTGGGGCGGCGGTTGACGCGGCTGCGCACCGCATCCGGCATGAGCCGGCGTGATGTGGTGGAGGCCCGGCTCGGCATCTCCGAGCCGACGCTGCACCGCATCGAGACGGGCAAGGTGCCGGTCACCGGGGCCAACGTCCGCGCGCTGTGCTGGCTCTACGGCGCCGACCAGAGCATCACCGACGCGCTGGCCGACCTCGCGCTGGGCACCTCGCAGCAGGAGTGGTGGGACGCCAGCCCGGTGATCCCCGAGTGGTTCAAGCTGTACGTCGGGCTGGAGGCGTCCGCGTCCCGGATGGCCGGCTACGACGGAGAGGTGGTTCCGGGCGAACTGCAGACCCCGGATTACGCGCGAGCCATCTTCGGCGCCGAGCAGCCGGTCGATCCGGAACTCGCCGAGCGCCATATCAATCTGCGCATGCAGCGGCAGAGGACGCTCTTCGCCCGCACCCCACCGGTCCGTCTCGTGACGGTGCTCGGCGAGGGAGCGTTGACCCGCCCGGTCGGTGGCGAGCAGGTGATGAAGGGGCAGATCGAGTATCTGCGGCGACTGTCCGAGCAGGACACAGTCGACATCCGGGTACTGCCGTTCTCGGTCGGGGCGCACGCGGCAATGGCGGGCGCCTTCCGGATACTCGAGTTCGACGACCCGGACGATCCGGACGTGGTCTACCTCGAATCCCACGTCGGCGCGCTCTACCTCGAGGAGCAGGTCGAAGTGGACGAATACCGGCGGATCTTCGACTTGATCAGCAAAGATTCCGTACCGGTCGGAGAATTCCGGTAACCGCCAGCCGTACGGCGTGATCCGATCAGTCGGTCAGGAGCTGGTCGAACTCGCCGCGCTTGGCGCCGAACAGGAACGAGTCCCACTCCTCGGTCGTGAACACCACGGTGCCGGCCTCGCGGGCCTTGCTGTTGCGGACCTCGATGAGGCCGTCCTGGCGGCGGGCCTCGACGCAACTGCCGCCGTTGCCCGTGGACCTGCTGGAAATAATCCAGCTGTCGCTGCTCATCAGCGCCCCTCCCCCTGGAGTTGCTTGCTGTGCGTAACTGGCGTGCCACCGATCCGACATCCATCTGACGTGCGAAATCAACATCAAAGTGCACGCGCGACTCTTTCACCACGAAAGTGGCGGCACTCAGAGTAGCCGAAAATCGGCTCGGATGCATCCTGTCACCGTGACACCTGTCTTCGTGAAATCTTGCACGGCCCCGAGGCGACTGTCATGATTCCTCTGTGGCGCTCGGCGACCCGTCGCCGTCGCTCCACCCAACTCCAGCTGGTCCGCCGCAGTTCTGAGAGGACGGCCGATGCGGATCCTCGATCCTGCAGCCGCCGACACCGGCGGCGCCCTGCCCGAGAACGCTCAACTGCGTACGGGGTCCGAGGTCGCCCGTCTTCAAGCGCGCATCGACCAGCTCGCCGCGCACGTTCAGCTGCTGGAGCAGGAGCGCGCCTCCCTGCGATGGATGGCCGGCCACGACGAGCTCACCGGACTGGCCAACCGCCGCCTCTTCCAGACGCTCGCACCGCAACTGCTGCGCGACGGCGGTCATTCGCCGGCCGTCGTGATCCTCGACCTCAACGGGTTCAAGCCGATCAACGACACGTACGGGCATGACGCCGGCGACGAGGTCCTGCGCATCGTCGCCCGGCGCATGGCCACCTGCCTCGGCGACCACCTGGTGGCCCGGCTCGGCGGTGACGAGTTCGCCGCCCTGCCGCGCGCCCCGTACGCCGACGTCCCGCAGACGTGGTGGCACGAGGTGGCCGGCTCACTGAGCGCGGCGATCGCCACCCCGATGGACGTACGGGGACGCATCCTGTCGGTCACCGCCTCGATCGGCGTCGTACCGGCCGGACGCACGGAAGACCTGCCCGACCTGCTGCGCCGCGCGGACCAGGCGATGTTCAGCGCCAAACGACACGCGAAAGCCACCGGCACCGCCGGCATCACGTGGGTCGTGGCCACCGGGAACGGCGACCACATCGGGACGTACGCCGCGGAACCGGCAATGACGTGCCGCCCGGGCGACCCGGTGTGGGTGCACCGCAACGGCGCCCGCCGGGCCGGCGTGGTCGAGAGCGCCTGCGAATGGGCGGCCCTGGTCCGCTACCGCTGCCCGAACGGCGCCGGCACGATGGTCGACACGATCCCCACGAGCGGCCTCACGATCCGCGCCGAGGCCGACCCGTATCTGGACTCCTCCACCTGACGGCCGTCAGTTCGCCGTCAGCACGACCTTCCCGTGCAGGCCACCGGCCAGCACGCGCCGGTGGGCGTCGGCCGCTTCGGTCAACGGCATCGTGTCCGCCACGCGCGTGCGCAGCCGCCCCGCCGCCACCTGGCCCACCAAGTCGGCCAGCAGCTCCCGGTCGAGCCGGATGAGTTGCAGCTCCTGACGCACGCCGCGGGCCGGAACGATGGGTGGCGTGGGCCGGGTCGCGACGATGACGCCCCTGTCCTCCACGGCGGCGGCGGCCGCCGCACCGACGGGGACCGCGTCGAACACCGCGGCGACCGGCCCGACCGTGGACAGCTCGACCGTACGGGGAACGACCTCGTGAGCGCCGAGACCGCGCACCCATTGCTCATCGTCGTGGGCGGCCTGCGCCAAGACGCGGTAGCCGGCCTGCACGGCGAGCTGGACGGCGAAACCGCCGACCCCACCGCTGGCCCCGGTGACCAGAATGCTGCTGCCCGGCGGGAGCAGGGCCAACGACACCAGCGCCAGCCCCTGGTGTGCGGTCTGGGCGTTGAGCGGCACGGTGGCCGCGGACGCGAAGTCGAGCTCGTCCGGCAGCCGCACCAACCAGGCCGCGTCGGCCGCCACGAACTCGGCGTAACCGCCCGGCGCACCACGGGTCACATACCACGGGATCATCCCGACGACCCGATCACCCACGGCGAAATCCGCGGCGCCAGGACCGACCGACGCCACCTCGCCGGCGATGTCCCACCCGGGCAGGAACGGCGGCACGTCGGGCCCGAGCGGGATCTCCCCCGTGGTGGCGGCGACGTCAGCCGGATGCACGCACACCGCGCGAACCCGCACCACCACCTGCCCCGGCCCCGCCTCGGGCTCGGGCAACTCGGTCACCTGCAACACCTCAGGCCCGCCCAGCGCGGCCGCGACGACTCCCAGCACGCGTCCACTCTAGACCGTACCTACTGACGGGCCCAGCCCTGCGCGTACGGGTCGGCCCAATCGGCACGGTCGACGTCGTCGAGGCGTTGCACCTGATCCGCGCTCAGCTCCAGTGCCACACCGTCGAAGGCGGCGTCGAGCTGGTGCAGCTTGCTGCCACCGAGCATCGGCCGCAGACCGCGGCTCAGCATCCAGGCCAGCACCACCTGCCCGCGCGTGGCGCCGGCCTCCTTGGCCACCTCGTCCAGCACAGCCAGCCGAGCCGTGTTCCCCGGATGGTCGTACACCTCGGCGATGTCCTTGTCCGGGTTGTCGTACGCGCCCGACAACAGCGGCGTGTAGGCCCACACGTCCATGCCGTGCTCCGCGGCGTAGTCGGCCTGTTCGTCGCTGAGCACGCCGAAGCGGTGGGCCACACCCGGCGGCAGCGTGCCCGGGCGGGGCCGGAGATAGGTGGCGTTGAGCTGCAAGGCGTCGAACGGCCGGGCCCCGATCGTCCGGGCGTGCGCGCGGCCTCGCTCGACCAGCCAGGCCGGATGGTTCGAGACCCCGAAGCGGTCGACCGGCAGCCCGTCGAGCGCGCCGACGGTCTCCTCGATCGGCACCGAGCGGTCCTCCTGGTGCAGCCACAGCAGGTCGACGCGATCGACACCGAGCCGGTCGAGGCTGCCCGCGAAGGCCGTCCGCACCGCGCCGGGCGACAACCCCATGCGGCGCGCGGGCCAGGAACCGGGCTCGAGCGGCTCGGCTCCCACCTTGGTCGCGATCCGCACCTTCTCCCGTACGCCGGGCCGGTCCGCAAGCCATCGCCCGAGCACCCGCTCGCTGACCCCACCGTGACCGTTCTCGCTGGCCCAGAACGCGTAGCAGTCGGCGGTGTCCAGCCACACCCCACCGCGTTCGACGAAGCGGTCGAGCAGGGCGTACGAGGTGGTCTCGTCGATGGTGGTGCCGAACATCATCGTGCCGAGCACCAGCGGGGATGGCATCGCTTCAGTCATGCTCCGCAGCCTGGCACTTCGAGTGCACTCGAGGTCAAGGCGCGTGCGGTGCGTGTGCGCCGAATGTACGCCGCATGTGCGACGTGTTCGTAGGTTTCTGCCGTCAAGCACCAGCCTGCGTTTTTCGACAGGAAGAAGATCCCGGACGATGATGGTGAAGAAGACTGTGCACGGCGGGCTCGTCGCGTCGTTGACGGCCGGACTGCTGGCCGCGGTGGCCGCGCCTGCGACGCCGGCGTTCGCGGTCTGCGACGGTCCGAAATACAAGTACACCACGACAAGTAAGAGCCTGGTGCTGCTGCCGGGCAGCTACAAGACCGCCTGGGCCGACCCCGGCGCCACCGTCACCTACGCCAAGGGCAAGACAACGGGGTGGACGGTCGGTGGCACGTTCACCGCGAAGGCGGAGGCCGGCATCATCCTGGCCAAGGCCGAGACGTCGTTGGCCATCTCGGTGACGTATTCCTGGTCGAACACGACCACGCAGACCATCTCGCAGAAGGTCCCGAAGGGCAAGCGGCAGGGCCGGCTGCGCCTCTACTCCGACGGCTACCGATACAAGGTGACCAAGTATCAGCTCAAGTCGCCGTGCAAGTACGTGAAGATCAAGTCCGGCTGGCAGACCGCACCCAAGAAGAAGGCCGACACGTCGGTCGTGATGGAGTACCGCAAGAAGCCGCCGGTCGGCAAGGCCGCCGCCGACATCACCCCACAGCCGATCCCCGTCGGTTAGCGCTCAGGCGACGCAGTCGCGCGTCACCATGGCGAAGGGTTGCCAGACCCCGTGGTCGATGCGGGCGCTGAGGCGATCGGCCTCGGCGCCGACCCGGACGAGTTGCTCCGTGGTCAGCAAGGCGGCCGCGGCGTAGATCGCGCCGACGTGACGGCAGACGCTCGAGAAGACCGGATCGTCGATCGGCGCCATCGGCACCTCACCGACCGCGGCCAGCTCGGCGAGCGGCCAGTCGAGAAAGTCGGCGACCGGCTTGAGGTGCCGGAGGGTGGGCCAGTTCCGGTCGCTGCGCATCATCTTGTTGACGGTGCTGCGCGACAGCCCGAGGAACGGCAGCTCGTAGAGCCCGAACCCACGGTTGCGCAGCAGGCCGGCCACGATCGGGCGGTCACCGGGTGGCGCGGCCGGCTGCTCCGGCTCGGCGACCTCCAGCGCGGCCACGAAGTCGCGCAGCACCGCCAGCTGCTCGTGGTCGCAGAAGGTCACCCGATAGGCATAGCCCCGTACGACTTCGCGAGCGCGCGGCGGCGGCAGCAGCCGGCCGGGGACCGGCTGCCGCTCCAGCACAAGCCGATCCGACAACAGCATGCCGCGATTCTAGGCCGATCGATGGAACCGGTGTCCTACGGCCGTTTCGAGGGCGAGGAGCTGCTCTTCACCACAACGCCGAACTCAGGCCCGCCTGAGCGCCTCGGATGCCGATGACTGCGGCGAAGCTCAACCTGCTTGAGCAATGCGGACAGCGCCGAGGCGTGGCGTCGCAGGTACCGCGCCGCAGTGTCTTGTCTGACAATTTCCGCCGTCCACAATTCGGCGATGAAGCGCATCTATCCGGCGACCATCCGTCCTTTCTGGAGTGGAGTAACGGTAGATGCATTCGAGACGTTGGAGCGCCGCCATGATGGCGCTGGGAACGGTCGCGGCCCTCGCGGTGAGCGTCCCCGAGGTCCGGGCCGAAGCAGCAAAGCCCGGGCCGGCCGGAGAGGCGCCGGTCACGGTCACTCTGATCACCGGTGACAGGGTGACGGTGTCCGGGGACAGGGTCACCGTCGAGCACGGTCCCGGCCGGGCCGGCATCCGGTTCTCGAGCCGGCTGATCGACGGTCATCGGCACGTGGTTCCGGCGGACGCGGCGCCGCTGCTGCGGCAGGGCCGGCTGGACGAGCGGCTGTTCGACGTCACCATGCTGCGGGAGTTCGGCTACACCGGCGACAGCGATCTGCCGCTGCTGCTGGCATACCCGGGAAGCGGTCAGCGCAAGGGGGCGGCCGGCGCGCGAGCCGTGGTGCAGGGGACGTCGCGGGTGAGCCGCGACCTGCCGGGGTCGGGCCTGCTGGCCACGCGCACGACGCGGGCCGAGCGGGCCGGCCTGTGGAGCTCGCTGACCACGGGCACGGGCACGGCACGGACGCTGACCCCGGGCATCGACCGGGTCCACCTGGACGGCAAACGTCACCTCGCGCTCGACGTCAGTGTGCCGCAGATCGGCGCGCCGGCCGCCTGGCAGCAAGGCCTGGACGGCGCCGGGGTGACGGTGGCGGTGCTCGACACCGGCATCGACAGCACCCACCCCGACTTCGCCGGCAAGATCACCGCGACGGCGAACTTCACCGACGAGCCGGACGACGACCTCGACGGCCACGGCACCCACGTCGCCTCCGCCATCGCCGGAACCGGAGCGCGGTCCGGCGGCAAGTACCGGGGCGTGGCGCCGGGCGCGAAGCTGGCCATCGCCAAGGTGTGCGGCGAAGCGGCCTGCCCCGAGTCGAACATTCTGGCCGGCATGGAGTGGGCCGCCCCGCGCGCATCGGTGATCAACATGAGCCTGGGCTACTTCGACGTGCCCGGGGTGGACCTGCTGGAGCAGGCGGTCGAGGACCTCACCGCGGCACACGGTGCGCTGTTCGTCGTCGCGGCCGGCAACCGGGGATACGGACGTCTCGAGACGGTGATGTCGCCGGCCAGCGCGGACGCGGCCCTCGCCGTCGGGTCGGTCGACAATCGTGACCACCTGGCGCCGAGCTCGAGCCTCGGCCCCCGTGTCGGGGACGGGGCGATCAAGCCGGACATCACGGCGCCCGGCGTGAACATCGTGGCGGCACGGGCGGCCAACGCGGTGATGGGTGATCCGGTCGTCGACGGCTACTCGAGCATGAGTGGCACGTCGATGGCCACGCCGCACGTGGCCGGGGCGGCCGCGATTCTCACGCAGCAGCACGCTGACTGGTCGCCGAGCCGGAAGAAGGCGATGCTGATGGGCTCGTCGAAACCGACCGCGGGCCTGGACGGCTTCGCCCAGGGCGCCGGTCGCGTCGACGTCGCCCGGGCGGTCCGCCAGACGGTGGCCGTGGACGGCGCCGGCGTCAACTTCGGTCGTCAGGAGTGGCCGCACTCCGACGACGTCCCGATCAGCCGGACCCTCACGTACCGGAACAGCGGCGCCGTTCCGATCACCCTGGCGCTCACCGTCGAGGGCGCTACGGACACGTTCTCGGTGACGCCGGCAACCCTGACCGTTCCGGCCGGAGGCGCGGCGACGGCCGACGTGGTCGCCGACACCCGTGGTGAGGGACCGGACGGGTACCGGCACGCCCAGGTCGTCGCGACGGGCTCCGGCGACATCCGGGTCGGCACGCCGGTGGTGGTCAACCGGGACGTCGAAAGGTATGACGTGACCTTCCGCCACATCGACCGTACGGGCGCTCCCGACGAATACCAACACTTCGGCTCGCTTATCCGGCTGGATCGTCCGAAGACCTACAACGTCGCGGACGGCGCGGAAGAGACGATCAACGTTCCCGCGGGAACCTACGGGCTCGTCTCCGAGTTCTCCGCGGCGGACGGCACGAGCCTGCTGGTGCAACCGAAGCTCGTCGTCGACAAACCGATGACCGTCACGCTCGATGCCCGTACGGCCCGGCCGGTGACGGTGACCGCGCCTCGCGCCGACGCCCGCCAGGCCGCCACTTTCGTCAGCGTCTCCTGGACCACCAGTCAGAGCCAGGCCGGGACGACGGCCTACTCGTACGTTCCGGGTGATCTGTTCAGCGCACGGATCGGGCCGGCCCAGCCCGCTGATGAGTTCGCCGTCCTGGTCAACAGCGTGTTCGCCCGGTGGAAGAACGACGAGGACGGCTTCCGGGACAGCCCGTACACGTACGAGGTGGCGTACTCGCGCAAGGGTGACTTCTTCACCGGTTTCCAGAAGCGGATCACCACTGCGGAGCTGTCCACCGTGAAGGCCCGATATGTGCGGGAGGCGGACAACGCCAACGGCGCCAAGGCGCGCCGGCCGTCGCTCGGCGGATCCGGATCGGGCGGCGTCGAGCTCGTGCCGTTCTCGCTGCCGTTCGAGCGCACCGAGTACGTCGGCGGTGACGGCACAGCCGGCTGGAGCGGCGAGTTCGAGCAGCAACTGGACGGCGAGACCCTGAGTACTTCGGCCGGGCCGGATCAGCGGCTGACGCCGGGCTCGGTCCATCACGAGTCCTGGAACACGCCGGTGTTCGCACCGTCGGTCACCAGCGGCGACTCTTTCCATCTGGCCGAGCGCTCCGGAGACATCATCTCGACCGGCATCACGCTGTTCGGCGACGGCGCCGGTCACTGGGGTGAAGCATCCGGGCCGGACACCCGCCGGACGGCCCTCTCCTCCGGCGGGACGCTGATCGGTGAGAGCTCGTCGCCGTTCCCCTCGTTCCCGGTACCCCCGGCGCGCACGACGTACCGGCTGGAGCAGTCGGCCACCCGCTCCGCGCCGTTCCGGCTGAGCACCTCGGTCAGCGGCGCGTGGACGTTTTCCTCCGCGGCCGGGGACGCCGTCCTCCCGCTGTCCACGATCCGGTTCAACCCGCGCCTGGACGCCCCCGCCGGCACCTACGCCATCCCGGTCACGGTGGATCGTTCGCCCGGCTCGGCGGCGACAGCGAACCGCACATTGACGGCGGAGTTCTCCACCGATGACGGCCGGACCTGGCGCCGCGCCACGGTCAGCCAGGACCGCCGCACCGTCACTGTGATCAACCCGGCGTCCGGCTTCGTGTCCTTGCGGGCGGCCGCTACGGACACCGTGGGCAATACGGCCACGGTGACGGTCATCCGGGCGTACGAGATTCGCTGATATCCGGCCCCGGCCGTCCGCAACAGTTCCCGATCCGGGCGATGCGGACGGCCGGGGCCGTAGTCCGTGCGACGGGCGAGCCGGCCGGAACGACTCACGACATCGCTGTGACCGCACCCACGTCACCTGCGCAGGCGCTCGCTTGACTGTGTCGTGGGCACAGGGTGTCGACTTGAGACCCCACCTCGAGGGAGCACACCAGCCGCATGCCTGAGATCGACGCATACCCGATCGGAGAGGTGGCCCGGCGTACCGGGCTGGCGGTCAGCGCCATCCGCTTCTACTCCGAAGAGGGCATCGTCAAGCCCGTCAGCGTGGGCCACGGTGGCCGGCGCAACTATGACCTGCTCGGGATAGCGCAGCTCGAGTTCATCGGGACCCTGCGCGAACTCAGCACCCCCATGGCCGAGATCCGCCGGTTGATCGCCGGCGCCGCCACCTTGCGCGCTGTGCTGACCCTGCATCTGGCCACCGTGGAGCGGCGCGAACGGGAGCTGCGCGGCCGGCGGGCGTCGCTGCGGGCCCTGAGCCGGCTGGACGAGCCGGCCGAACTGATGCACAAGGTCGTCGGCATGCCGGACTCCGAGCGCGAGCGGCTCGCCGACGAGCTCGCAACAGCCACCGGCGTGCCGCGGCCGCGGCTGCCCGACGACCCGACCGCCGCGCAATTGGAGGCGTGGATCGAGCTGACGCGGCTGGCGCGGAGCGGAGAGTTCCGGGCGGCCGTACGCGACCGTCCCGTCGAGGCGAGTTCCGGTCGCGAGTCCCGGCGCCGGCTCACCGCGAAGTTGCTGGCCGCCCATCACAGCGGCCTGCCCGCCGACTCGGTGCACGCCCGGAGACTCGCCGCCGGGCTGGCCCGGCAGGACACGGTCGTCCGGCCGGAACGCCCGGACCCCGGCCTGGCCGCCTACCAGCGGTTGGTGTCACAGCTGTCCGGGCCGCCGGCCGACAACCGGGTCAGCGTCGAATACGACCTCACCGGTTTCCGCGACTGGCTGGCGGCGGTGCCGACACCGCGGCCGACGGCTCAGGGCCTTCTGTCCAAGGAGAGCCCGGTCCGGTGACGAAACGGTTCACCCTGGCGACCGCCCTCCTGCGGACGGTCCTGATCGGACGACCCGTCACCGCCGCCGTCGCCACCGTGGTGACCATCCGGCTGAGCACGGACATGACCGCTGCAGGGCTGACGTCAGCCCTGATCACCGTCATCACGATTCCCGCGCCGGCCCTGATCAGTCGTCGTCCGGCGCTGCTGCGCCATCGCGTCGCGGTGGTCGTCGTCGACGCCGCGGCCACGGTCGCCGTCCCGCTGACCGGTCAGGGCGGGGTGGTCAGTTTCTGCTTCGTCGCGGGCTCCGCCGCGCCGGCCGGGGTGTTGCTGGGAACCTCCGGCGCCGTGCTGTGGATCGCCCACACCGCGGTCGCGTTGTCCGTCGCCGTCCACCTGCTGGGTGACCTCCCGCCGGCGGCGCGCGACCAGGTCGCACCGTTCTTCGGCGCCGGGCCGATGCTCGTCCTGGTGTGCGGAGCCGGCGCCGCGGTGCTGACAGCCGCGCTGCACCGCTACATGCGGGCCTCCATCGCCATGACAGTGGCCGCGCAGCGCTCGGCGGCCGCCTCCGAACGGGCACGGCTCGCCCGCGAGTTGCACGACTCGGTGGCCGAGACGCTACGCGGGGTGTCCTTCGCCGCCGTGGCGCTGCCGTCGTCACCGCGCCGGAAACCGGCCCTGGCCGAGCAACTGGCCGCCACCGTCTCACGGGGTGCCGACGCGGCCGTCCGCGAGGTCCGCGGGCTTCTCACCGCACTGCGCCGGGATGTGCCCGATCAGCCGTTCTGCGTGACGGTGCCCGACGTCAGCAACGGCTGGAGCCGGTCGGCCGGCATCGCCGTGCGGCTGGTCACCGCTCCGGTGGAGCCGACGTTGGCCGCCCGGTACGAGCTCATCCAGATCCCGGACGAGGCTTTGCGCACTGTGGAGAGGCACGCCAGGGCGTCCGAGGCCGAGGTCACACGGGACAACGGCGCCGGTTTCGTCCCGCCCGCCGGCCTGTCCCACCTGTCCGCCCGGGGCCGGTTCGGCGTGGTGGGGACGGCCGAGCGGGCCCGGCCCGTCGGTGGTGGCCTGCACGTGAGATCACGCCCGGGGTCCGGAACGGTGATCGAGGCCGGCGTGCCGGCCGCGGCCGAGCGGTTGCTCGCGGCATGATCGACGTGCTCATCGTCGACGACAACCCGATCGTCCGGTCGGCCATCCGCACCTATCTCGGCACCGACGAGGACATCCGGGTGGTCGGTGAGGCGTCCGACGGGCGCACGGCGCTGGTGGCCGCACAACGGCTGCGCCCGGCGGTCACGCTCCTCGACCACCGGATGCCGGTCGCCGACGGTCTCAGCGTCATCAGCCGGCTCGCCGACCAGACCGCCGTGCTCGTCATCACCAGCGACTCCAGCGCCGACGTGATCGCCGGGATGCTTCGCGGCGGCGCGCGCGGCTATCTCGTGCACGGCGAGTTCGATCCGCCGGAACTGCTGCGCGCGGTCCGGTCGGTGGCGGCCGGCAGCGGCTGGCTCTCCCCCGCCGTCGCCTCCGTCACCATCTCGGTGTTACGCGACCACGCCGCCGCGGAACGCGCCGGCACCGACCGGATGCGCCGCGACCGCGAGGCGTACGGGTTGACCGCTCGCGAGCGCGAGGTGCTCGACCTGATCACCGACGGCTACTCCAACGCCGCCATCGGCCGCCGCCTGACCATCTCCGAGAAGACCGTGAAGAACCATCTCAACCACATCTTCGGCAAGCTCGGTGTCACCAACCGCACCGAGGCGGCGATGCGGTGGACCGGCAGTCAGTAGAACCGCTTCGAGCGAGGGTGAACTCCTCCGGCCCTGTCTCCGTCGTACAAGCAGCCCTTCGACCCCGATAAGGCGTGTTCGTGTCCGATGACCGCACCGGTCCAGCCCGTCCGAGCCCGATCGACGTGTTGATCGCCCACCCGGAGCCGGCCGGCCGCGCGTCGCTCCACGACATCCTGAGAACACAACCCCACGTCCGGGTCGTCGCGGCCGGCGGCGAAGTCGGCGAGACGGCCGCGGTGGCCGAACGCCTGCGCCCGGCGGTGATCCTGCTCGACGACCGGGTGACCACGCCCGACGGGATCGGCGCCCTGGCCTGCCGCTCGCGGGTCATCCTGCTGACCGGGGCGACCGGATCGTACGACGTCGCCACGCTGCTGCGGATGCCCGCACGCGGTTACCTCGTCTACGGCAACTTCGAGCCGGCCGACCTGCTCAGTGCGGTCGATGCGGTGGCGCGGGGCCTGGCCTGGATGTCCCCGGTCGTGGCGGCCGCCGCCGTCGCCGAGCTGCGGGCGTCGGCCACGCGGGCCTGTCCTTCCGCGGAGCCGGCGGCCCATCCCCTCGCCCGGCGGGAACGCCAGGTGCTCGACCCGCTCACGGCCGTCCTGTCCAACGCGGCCGCGGCGGCCAAGCTCAGGCCGGCCGGGGAAACGGTGCGCAACCATCTCCGCCGCGGACTGGCCAAGCTGGGCGGCCGTGATCGGGCCACCGCGGAAAGCCGCCGGGATCAGCGCTAGCGAGAATTGGTGCACTCGAGGATGTCGCGTAGCCGGCCCCGGTTGAGCCGAGCCGGAAAACGGCGCACCGGAGCCGCCGTGGGCCCCGAACAAGCCGCGCGCCCGCTGCAGGGGAGCATGGCCGCGCGAGCGGTGATCACCGAGCCTCAAGAGGCCAGGAAGTCGCGGATGACCTGGGCCAGCAGCGGAGAGGCGCCATGTCGAAATGGGTCAGACCGCGTGGGCGAGCTCACCTCGCCCCGGGCACGGGCACCGTCAGCTGAGCGTCTCCCTCACCACCACGACTGCTCCAGGGCACGGTCCGTGCCGCCGGTGCCGTCCAAGCCGTCCAGCGCGTCCATGTCTGCGGAGGTCAGCTCGAAGTCGAAGACCTGCGCGTTCTGCTCGATCCGCTCGCGGTGAGTGGACTTGGGCAGCACGATGAGGCCGCGCTGCAGCGCCCAGCGGATCAGCACCTGGGCCGGTGAACGGTCCAGCCGCCCGGCGATCTCGGCCACCTGCCGATCGCGCAGGTGCCGGCCCGTGCCCAGCGGGCTGTAGGCCTCCAGTGCCACGTCGTGCGCTTCGCACGCCGTCAGCAGACCGCGGCGGAACTCGAACGGGCTGAACTGCACCTGGTTGACGACCGGCGCCACCTCGGCCACCTTGAGCAGCTCGTCGACCTCGGACACGCTGAAGTTCGAGATGCCGATCGAGCGCGCGTAACCACGCTCGTGCGCGCGCTGCATGCCCTCCCAGGCCCAGGTCGGCCCGCCCTGCGGCCAGTGCACGATGTACAGGTCGACGGATTCCACGCCGAGGCGCTCGAGGCTGCGCTGCGCCTCGGCTTCGGGGTCACGCGAACCCGGGTAGAACTTCGTGGTGATGAACACGTCGTCGCGGGCGAGGCCACTGTCGCGCAGCGCCCGCCCGACGCTGGCCTCATTCCCGTACGCCTGCGCGGTGTCGATGTGGCGGTAGCCGGCTTCCAGCGCCCAGCGCACCGCGTTCTCACACTCGGACCCGTCCGGCACCTGCCAGACGCCCAACGCCAGCAGCGGAATCTCGTTGCCGTCGGCAAGCACACGCGCCCGCCCGTCCCGGGTCAGCTCTCCTGCGGCCATGTCGCCTCTCCCGCTTCTGTGACAAGCGCCAGTCGGCGCCCCCTCTGCGTTGCCCGGCCCAGCGCCGAGGAAACCAGCGTTCGGGCTTCGGCCGTCCCGGAAACGCCCGGGCGACGCCGACCGCCTCGGCACTGCGGATCTCTCCGGTGTCCGCCCGGCGTGCACCCAGGCTCGTCTCTCCATCCGAGTGACGGCGTGGGACAGTTGACCCTGTCGCAACCACACGGTTTTCACTGGGGCCACCTCGACGGAAGGAAACCGATGCGACGAACCCTCTCGTTCTTCCTGGTCGCGATGGTCGCCATAGGAACAGCGGCGGGCGTTCGTGGCGTCTCGGATGCGGCGACCTCGAAATCACTGTCGTGGGGGCCGTGCCCGGCCGACGTCGGCGTCCCGACGCTGGAGTGCGGCACCGTGGAGGTCCCGCTGGACTACCGGCAACCGCGGGGGCGCACGATCGAGATCGCGGTCTCGCGCCTGCCGAGCAAGAAACCGGCCGAGCGCCGCGGTGTGCTGCTGACCAACCCGGGCGGCCCCGGCGGCGCCGGCCTGAGCTATCCCGGCCTGATCGCCAACCCCATCTTCCCGCAGCCCCTGCCGCAAAGCGTCCAGGACCACTACGACGTGATCGGCTTCGATCCCCGCGGGGTCGGGCACAGCGCGCCGGTGACGTGTGACTACCGGCTCGACCAGATGGCCCGCCAGATCGTTCCGTACCCGGAGAACCCGGCCGAGGTGGTCGAGGAGGCCACCTTCGCGAAGACGGTAGCCCGGCAGTGCGCGACCTCGGCGACGGCCGGCCTGCTGCCGCACATCACCACGGCCAACACGGCCCGCGACATGGACCGGATCCGCGACGCGCTGGGCGAGCCGAAGATCTCGTACCTCGGTTCCTCGTACGGGACGTACCTCGGCGCCGTCTACACGACGCTGTTCCCGAACCGCAGCGACCGGATCGTGCTCGACAGCAACACCGGTCCCGGCGGGTACGACTACACCACGTTCCGGCGGCTGGCCCTCGGCATGGAGCAGCGGTTCCCGGACTTCGCCCGGTTCGCCGCGGCCAACCCCCGATACGGGCTCGGCACCTCGGCCGCCCAGGTTCGCAAGAAGTACTTCCAGCTCGCCGCGCGGCTGGAGAAGAAGCCGGTGCAGGGCATCGACGGCTCGGTGTTCCGGGAGCACACGTTCAACCTGCTCTACAACGACGCGAGTTTCCCCGTGCTCGCTCAGGATTGGCAGGCACTCGACACCGGCCGGCCGGTGTCCTATCGGCCGCCGGCGACGGCCGACGACAACAAGTTCTCCAGCCACATGCACGTCCTGTGCGGCGATTCGCAGTGGCCGCGCAACCTCCGGACCTACCAGCGTGAGGTGGCCCGGCAGCGGATCAAGTACCCGCTGCTGGGTGCGGCCGCGGCCAACATCGGCCCCTGCGCGTTCTGGCCGTCCCCCGTCGAGCGGCCGGTGCGCATCGGTGACGACGGACCGTCGAACGTCCTGCTGGTGCAGAATCTGCGCGATCCCGGCACTCCCCTGGTCGGCGCGCTCGAGCTGCGGAAGGCCTTCGGCCACCGGGCACGGCTGATCACCGCTGACCAGGGCGGCCACGGGGCGTACGTGCTGTTCGCCCAGAACAAGTGCGCCAACAACGCGGTGACGGCCTTCCTGACGACAGGTCAGCGTCCGCCGCACGACCTGTCCTGCGCGGCCGAGTCGAGTTGACCGGCGCTGACCGCCGGTGCCCCATCAATCCGTTCTCCAGCACTATGTCAATTGGACGTTCCGCATTGACATGATCGATTTCATCAATCGATCGACATGCCGGCTTATGCTTCCGGAAATCGACTCACGGGGGAGTAGAAATGCGCCTTTCATCAAAAAGATCGTTCGCCGTTGTGGCGATCACCTTGGTCGTGTCGGCCCTGCTGACGGGCACGCCGGCCGCAGCCGCCGGCGGCTCCGCGGACCGCAGGGCTCAGGCCAACTGCGAGGTCACGCCCGCGCCGGGACGAGGCACCATCACCATTCGCGACGGCGCCAGCACCTCGGACACGCCGTGGGGTTATCTGCAGCCCGGCCAGTTCCTGCCGTCGCTGTGCTACGGCGCAAGCGGCGGCTCCTACAACGCCTGCGGCGGCGCCAGCAGCAGCTGGGTGGAAGTGTTCCCGCCCAACAGCCTCTTCTCGCGGTACGTCGCCCGCAGATGCGTCACGCTCTACAACTGGGCCTGAGGACGGTCCTGCCGGTGCAGCCTTCAGCCCGATCCGGGGCGCGGACAATCTGGCAGGTGGCCTAGATCCACATGGTGGCCCGCTCCGCCGGTGTGTACGCGGGCCACCTCGGCCCACCCCGCCCCGTGGGGTGGGCGTGGCGGGCGAAGCCGGCCCACAAGGCGCTCATGTGGCGGGCGGCCAACGCCGCCGCTGCCGCTCGACCGCGCCCCGAGCCGGGGCCAGGCCGACCGCTCAGGTGAAATTTCGCCCACGCTGGTCGCCCGGCGCACCACCGCTCCGCTCCCCTGATCACCGGCCCCCGGCCGGTCAGGCGGGTTGCAGATGCGTCTTGACCACCTCGACCAGCTCAGGAGTCCACTCCATCGGCTGATGAGCGGTCTTGGTGTGCAGCTCGACGTGCTCGAGCAACTCGCCCTCGTCGCCCGCGGTGAACTGAGCGGGACAGTCATTGTTGAAATCCGCACAAACAATCTTCACGGCCATGTCGTCGAGGTACCCGCCGATCGCCGCGCGAACCCGATACCCAGCTCGGAAACCGTCCCGCGACCAAATTCCGACGCGAACATGAGGAGACCGAGCCGCGCCGCAGCGGAAGGTGCGGCGCCGGCCTCGGACATCAGCGCTTATGCGGACCGTGCACACCCAGGTGGGTGACGATGAAGCTGTGGTCGTACTTGAGGCCGTACTTCATTACGCGGTCGACGCCGAGGTGAAGCAGGCCGATGGCTCCGGCGACGATCAGTGCGTTGTGCTGCCAGTGGTGTCCCGCGATCAGCAAGGCCAGCGGCAGGGGCGCCGAGTGCAGGACGTTGTACACCCAGGCACCGGCCTTCGGACCCGCCAGATAGGCCAGCCAGGACAGATCCGGGATCAGGAACAGAGCGGGGATCAACCACCACGGCTCGCCGGTGGTGGCGAAGACGGCGAGTGCGGTCACCGCGATGGCGAACGCCTCGACGCGCAGCCAGATCGCGGGCCGTCCGGTGACCACACCCGGGTATTCCTGTGCACCAGAAGTCTCGGCCGGTGCGGTGACCGGCGCGGTCGTGGGCTCAGGCATGGGCGTGCTCCCGCAGGAACGAGAGAATCGCCGTCGCGGTTTCTTCGGGATACTGATCGTGGGGGTAGTGCCCGGCTCCGTCGATGACCACCAGTTCTCCAGCGCCCGCCGGCAATGCGGCGATGATTGCCTCGCCCTCGGCGCGCGGGTCGATCCAGTCCGGGTCCAGCGACCCCTCGATGATCAGGGCCGGGCACCGTACGTTGGCCAGTTGTTGTCCGGCGTCGGCCGGTGAGGTCTTGAGCATTGCCTGGAGCGCCTTCATCCGCCCCGGCTCACGCAGTCGGGACTCGATGCCGGCCTGCCGGGCGTTCCAGTCGGCCGGCTTGGTGCCCGGGTAGGCATGGTCGAGGTAACGAAGCCACTGCGAGACTCGGCCCATCATCGTTCCGGCCATCCGGTAGGCGCCCTGACGATAAGTCCGCGAGCGGAAGCTGCTGAGTTGCATCGCTTGCGCGCGGGTGAACGGGGCGATCTCGACGATGCCGGTGATCAGCTCAGGCGCTCCAGCGGCTGCGATGGTGGCGGCACCACCGGAGATGGAGTGGCCGACCAGGGTGGCCGGGCCACCGATGTGGCGGATCAGTGAGATCAGGTCACCGGCGATGTCGGTACGGGTATAGGACCGCCATTCCGCCGTCGACTCACCGCATCCGCGCAGGTCAACAGCGGCAACTCGGTAACCGGCAGCGAGCAGGCGGGGCGTCAGGAAGCGGTAGGCGTCCCGGCTGTGTCCCATGCCGTGGGCCAGGACGACCAGTGGTCCTTGGCCGGCGATCTCGTAGGCGATCCTGCCGCCCGCGACAGGCAGGTAGGACGGGCTGTTCGACGACGGATGGCCGAGCGAGGCGGGGTGGGGCGCGTGCTGGGTCAAGGTCTTCTCCCTGCCCTGACGGAAGCGAACTTTTGGTGCCAGCTCACTCCCCCAGTCCCCACAGTCCCGAATCGCCCACGCCGGACCGCCGGGCCCGGCAGCGCGAGCGACGTCGTGCCGAGATCTACACAGCTGCCCTCGAGCTGTTCGTGGAGCGGACGTACGACGGCACGACGATGGAGGACATCGCCGACCGCGCCGACGTCGCCCGGGCCACGGTGTTCAATCACTTCTCCCGCAAGGCCGCCTTCTTGCAGGAGTGGGCCGCGCTGCGGCGCGAGCAGGCACTCAAGGCTGCCTACGCCGGCGGTCCCGACTCCCCGATACGGGAGGTCCTTGTCCGCTTCTTCACCGAGATCGGGGCGCTCAGCAGCGCATCCCGGCCCGAGAGCGTGGCTGTCATTCTCGAGTCGGTCCGTCTGGCCGAGACATGGCAGCGGCCCCCTCTTGCGGCCGCCTTCGCCGCTGCCGTCGTCCGGGCCCAGCAGTCCGGCGAGATCGATCCAGCCGTCAACGCCGACCGCGTCGGCCTGACCCTCGCCTCGTCCTACTACGCCACCCTCACTGCATGGGCCAGCGAGGAGCCGGCCCCGTTCGACCTCAGCGAAGAGATGGCGGCCACGGTCGATCTCCTCCTGAACGGCGTCCTGCCTCGAACAGATCCGGCCCACTGAGCCGCACGGCGCGGCCGGCACCCACGGCAACGCGGCCACCGTGGCTGAGCCCGGCGGCCAACCGCTTCGTAAGGGAACGGTAAGCAGAACAACCGGATGCGAACGGACATCATCGGGTTGGCTCGAACCATGGTCCGCAGACTGTTCTCGCAACCCCTTACCTGGATCGTCACCGCGCTGTTCGTCTTCGGCGGCGCCGGCGCCCTGTACTGGTTCCAGCCATGGCGGCTTTTCACCGACACGACCGTCACCGACTCACTGTCCATCGAGGCGTCGGCCCTTCCGCGCTCCCGGGCTTCGTCGCCGGGGACAAGCACGCCGGCCGTGACGGTGCTCGGGCAAGGAACCTTCGTCACGCACGAACACGACACCACCGGCACCGCACGTCTCGTGCGCAACCCGGACGGCAGCCACCAACTGGAATTGGTCGGCCTCACCACGTCCGACGGCCCTGACCTGAGGGTATGGCTGTCCGACCAACCCGTACGCCCGGACGCCGGCGGCTGGCGTGTTTTCGACGACGGCGTGTACGCGGAGCTGGGACGGCTCAAGGGCAATCGCGGCGATCAGGTCTACCGGCTGCGCGCGGACATCGACCCGAGTGACTTCCGCAGCGTCAGCATCTGGTGCAAACGTTTCTCCGTCTCGTTCGGCGCCGCTACCCTCCAGTGAACCTCGATCATTGCCGCCGGAGCGCCGCGGCCCGCTGCGTGATGGGTCGCGACCGTTCGAGCCCGTAGAGTGCCGCGAAGCAGTTCCCCAGGTCGGTGAGGCAGCGGGCCAGGGCGGGCCGGTGGCGCGGGTCCCTTCCGGTCAGGATCTCGAAGAGGTGCACGGCTTCCCGGAGTAAAGGCTCGGCCTGGGCCCATTGCCCCTGCGAGCCCAGGCGGCGGCCGAGGTCGCCGAGCCCGCGGGCCAGGTCGGTACGGCGGTGCAAGCGGCGGTGGATGCGGACGGCTGCTCGCAGCGGATCGATCGCCTCGTCCCGGCGGCCCGCCGCGTCGAGGTGGCCGGCCAGTTCCTCCTCCGCCTGCGCCAGCAGAAGCAGGTACCGGTCCGGGTCGGCCGCCGCCAGCTGTTGGTAGAGACGGACCGCTTCGCCGGCCGGACCGAGGGCCTCACCGGGCCGATGCAGCACGCCGAGGCAGCTGCTGAGGTCGAGCAGCGACCGGGGGACCTCGGGCGCATAGGTGCCCTGATCATCGGCGGCCAGCCTCCGGCGAACCGCGACGAGCTCGCGCAGGGGCGGCAACGCGGCCGCCCACCGGTTCCATTCCTCCAGCTGAAAGGTCAGGATGTCGAGGGCTTTCGCCAGCGGCGGGTCCAACGCCGACTGCCGGTACAGATCGGCTGCCTCGGCATAACAGGCGAGCGTCTCCTCCCGGCGGTCCAGCGCCCGCAGGTGGTGGCCTCGGGTCATCAGGCAGCCGGCCAGTCCGGGTCCGTACTCGACCGGGTCGCCGGCGACCAGCTGCCGATGAATACCGATCATCTCGTCGACCACGGCCAGGGCTTCCACGTGCCGGCTGATCGGCGCGAGACGATCGTTCAGGGCCTCCAGCGCATCGAGCAGGGAGGTCCGGCGGGCCACCGGGGCGGCCGCCGACCCCAGCCGCCGATGGATGCGCACCGCCTCAGCGCCGAGGGCGCGGGCGCGCGGCCCGTCCCGGGCGGCCAGGTGATCGCGCAGGACCTCCAGCGACCGGGCCAACTCGCCCAGGTGGTCCGGATCCGCGCCGGCCAGACCCCGGCCGATGTCGACCGCGGCCTGCAACGACTCCGTCGCCGTGACCCGGCCCGCGGCCGCCTCCTGCTCGCCCAGAGCGCGCAGAGAGATCGCCAAGTCCATCAGATAGGTTTCCGGGCTCCGCGCGGCCAGCCCTCGGAAGAGAGCGACCGTTTCGTCCGCCGCGACCAGGGCCTCGCCGGCCTGACCCCGGCGGCCGTGCTGCGCAGCCAACTCGGCCAGGCAGCGGGCGAGATCACGTACGGCGGTGGCGGAACCGTCAGCGGCCAGGCGCCGGTGGATGTGCACCGCCTCCCGCATGACGCGCAGCGCCCGGTCCCACCGTCCCGCCCCGATCAGGTGCTCGCTCTGGGTGACCAGCTCCGCCGCCAGGCCGGGAAGGTGCAGGCCGGGTGACCGCGACGCGAGCTGCCGGTAGAGGTCGACCGCGGCCTCGATGTGGGCAAGCGCGTGCGCCGGCCGGCCCAGCCATCGCAACCGGAACCCAAGATTGCTCAGCGCGTCGGCCAGGTCGGAGCGATAGGCCGGGTTGGCCCGGGCGGCCCGGCCGCAGATCTCGACGGCCTGCTCGGCGACGGCGAGCGACTCGTCGCGCCGGCCGGCCACGGCCAGGGCGTTCTGCAGATGAGTCAGCACCGCCGCCTGCGACGGCAGATGCCGAGTGGGATTCTCGCCGGACAGGCCCTCGTAGAGGGCGACCGCCTCCCGGTAGGCGGTCAGCGCCTGGTCGTCGCGGCCCAGACGGGCCTGCAGCAAACCAAGTTTGTCCAGCGTGTCGGCGAGTTCCGGCCGGAACTCGGTGCGCTCGTCGGCGAGTAGCCGGCGGTAGATGTCCACGGACTCGCGGGTCAGCGCGAGCGCCCGCTCATCGTCGCGGGTCAGCCCGAGCCCCAGCGTGCTCAGCGATGGGGCGAGCCGGGGCAGATACTCGTACGGGTCACGCTCGGCGAGCGAACGGTAGATCCCGACTGCCTCCTCCGCGGCGGCGACCGCGGCCTCGGCCTGGCCCAGCGCGGTGTGGCGGGGGCACAGCAGCGTCAACGAGCGGGCCAGATGCGGCTCGAACTCGTCCGGCCGCCGCGCCACCAGCTGCCGGGCCACCTGCACGGCCTCCTGCGCCACGGCGAGCGCCTCCTCCAGCCGGTGCACGTCGGCCAGGAACCAGCCCAGGGAGTCCAGCGACTCCACCAGGTCGGGGCAGTAGAGGGGATCGTCGCCGGCGAGCCAGCGGTAGAGATCAGCCGCCGCCCGGCCGGCTTCCGCCGCGGCCTCGCGCTGACGCGTCTCGCTCATCCGCCACGCATGGTCGTGGTGCAGCTGAGCGCGTTCGGCGACTTCGACGGTGGCGCCCAGGCGATGGTCGGTCAGCGTCGTCGAGATGGCGGCGGCCGCGACGTCCAGGTCGATCGGTCGTTCCTCGGGCAGGTGGGCCTCGATGGTCTCCAGCAGGTCGGCGTCGACCACCGGGATCTCGGCCAGCCGCGAAAGGGTCACCCCGCCCGCGTCGACGGCCAGCATCGGCGCCTGGCGCAGGATCGGGTACAGCATCTCGGTGGCGACGTGCGGCCAGCGGCGCGCGGTCTCCACCAGCCTGGTCACTGCGACCGGGGCCCAGACGGGCGGTTCGGGAACGGTGCGCAGGAGCATCCGGACCGCCCCGAGCGTCCAGTCGTCGGTGGCGGCGACCGCGGCACGCACCCGGTGGCCGGGTGTCGAGAGCGCGATCAGATCCTCGCCCAACCGGTCGGGGGCGAGCGGCTCGAAGACCAGACTGTCGTCCTCGGGCGGATACAGGTCGCGGTGATCGTCGAGCAGGCGCCGCGCGGCCTCCTCCCGGGCGGCCAGCCCCACGCGCAGCAGGGCCTCCTGGGCCGGCTTTTCGGCGAGCGGACCGGCCAGGTACGCGGTGCAGGTCGCCCGCTGCAGGCTCTGCGCCCGCGCGTCCTGGTCCCGGTCCCGGCCGTACCAGTAGGCGTATTCACGGCCCAGCAGGTAGGCCGAGACCGCGTGCGGCTCGACGGGCGCCCGGTCGCCGTGCCGGTGGGCCTCGACAGCGGCCAGCGCGGCCATGTGCACACCGAGGATCTGCCGGAACTGGCGCGCGTCGAAGCCGTCCGGTGGCGTCCACCCGGGCCGGTCGACGCCGAGCATTGCCGCGAACCGGGTGGCCGCCTCGGTGAAGAGGATGTCGCCGGCCCGGTCGACGGTCAGCGTGCCGAGCGGCCGGTCGTCGCTCTCTATCCCGTTGTGCTCGATGAGGCTGGTCAGCGACGACCACCAGAGCCGGTGGGAGCGGGCCAGGCAGAGAACCCGCATGGTGGTCCGCGCGATCGAGCCCAGCTCATTGAGATCGAGCAGAAGCGACTCCAGGACACTGAGCGGCCACCGATCCGCATAGTCCACGACGACCAGCACCGGCGCGCTGGTCAGCTCGACCTTGGAGGCACGCCCGCCGCCGGGTGCGTGTCCGGCCCGCCACACCGTCCAGCCCTGGGCCGCGCAGCGTGCGGTGATCTCACCGGCCAGTCTGGTCTTGCCCTGACCGCCCCCGGCATGCAGGAGACGTACGGCCGTGGGGGTCTCGTCAGCGAGCCAGGCGGCTGCGGCGGCCAGTTCCTCGGCACGGCCGGCGAAGGGGACGACACCATAGCGGGCCAGCAACAACCGGCTCGGCTGGCGCTGCGCCTGGTCCCGGTTGAGCTGCGCCGGCGCCGCCCCGGTGATCCGGTACAGCGGCCGGCCGACTCCTACGTTCACACTGCCTTTGACCGCCGACACCTGGATGACGTCGCCGAAGACCACACTGCCGTGCACCCCGTGGCCGTCGCCCCGCGACAACCACCCCGGCCAGCTCACGTGTCGATGTCGGCGTCGCCACCGACATCGTCCACCTGCCGCACCGGTCCGGACACCCATGTGCCGTGCACGCTCTGCCCGTCCGCGGGGCTCGCGTTGGCCCGGCTGGGGCCGGGCGCGTCCGGCGGGGCCAGGACCGTCGGACCGCCGATGCGCACATTGCCCCGCACCCCGCGCACCTGTGCCACACCACCGCCCACGACCGACCGGCCGACGACCTGCGGGGCCGGGCCGCGGCGGGCCCGGGTCAGGCCATAGCCGGTCAGGCCCAGCCCGAGGACCCCGGCGAGCGCGCCGATCACGCTGCCCCACATGTCGGCGTCCTGCAACCGTGCCAGTCCGAAGGCGACACCTACCCCGACCAGGACGACGCTCGCGCTCAGCCAGAGGATTCGCACGGGCCCACATTAGGGACAGAACGCACCGGAACAGAACGGACGATCATCCCGAATCCCCGGAGAGACGGACCACCCCGAAAGGGTGAACCGCCGGTGTGCCCTCGGCGGACAGCCGAAAGGCCTCGGACGGATCCGGCCGGTGCAGGCGCGACGCCGCCTACCTGATCCGCCGCCGCGTCCGGCCGGCCCGGACCGGACGGACGTCACCGAAGCCCGCGCCGGCCCTTCACCACACCGAGAACCACGCTCGCCACCAGGGCGATCAGTCCCAGGATCAGGAGCCACTTCACAGCCTTCACGACCAGCCCGAGGACGATGAGCACCACGGCGACGACGCCCAGCGCAACCAAGAACCCGCGCATGACTTAGCTCCTCTCGTAGCAACCACGTTCGTCTACCCCCGCGCCCCACCGCTCAATCGCCGGCCGCGGCGCCGTGCCCGTACGGCGCTTGCCGCGCGGCCTACCAGACCGCCTCGGAGTTCCGATCTGTTCCGGCATCGCGGCGGCACGGCCATGTGGCTGCTTTCTGAACGGTGATCGGTCGCGGCCCGTTCTGAGTGCATGACCTGGACTGCACTGTTGCCGGCCTGGGCGCGGGCGCTCGAGACACGACGCCCGCACCCCCTGTTCGAGGACCCTCTGGCGGAACGCTTCCTCGCCCGGTACGCGGGGGAACTCGGGCCGCTGCCCGACCTCGCCGTCGCCACCTCGCCGTTGTGGAGCGCGTTCGCCTACTCCGTGGCCATCCGTACGACCTTCTTCGACGCCGCGGTCCGCCGAGCCGGTGTGCCGCAGATCGTCGTGCTGGGTGCGGGCCTGGAGACGCGGGCCTACCGGCTGGGGCTCGGGCCGGAGGTCACGGTCTTCGAGATCGACCGGGCCGCGACCCTGGCCTTCAAGGAACGCGTCCTGGCCGGGGAGCGGCCCACCTGCCGGCGGGTGCCGCTGGCCGCCGAGGTGGGTGCCGACGACTTGGCCGCGGTGCTCAAGGGGGCCGGCTTCGACCCGGCGGTGCCGACGGCGTGGCTGGCCGAGGGGTTCCTGTTCTACCTGACCCCGGAGCAGGCCGGCGACCTGCTCGACGGGATGGCCGCGCTGTCGGCGGCGCCCGGCAGCGCCCTGATCGGCGAGGTGATCGGCCGCTCGTACGATCCCGGCGACCTGCCCGTCGAGCTGATGAGCGAGGAGGAGAAAGCGACCTGGCTGGCCCTCGTCGCCGCCTTCGGACGGGCCCCCGAGGTCACCGATCCGGCGGCTTGGCTGGCCGGGCACGGCTGGTCGGCCACCGAGGTGACCGACCAGATCGCTCTCGGCACCGCCCTCGCACGGCCGGCACCGGAGTTCTACACCGGTTTGCAGAATTGGATCTTCTCCGCGCGCCGGTGACCCTCTACCGGGCGCAGTCGAAGTACCAGAGCGTCGCGCCGCCCCGCGACGTGTCGAACCACTGGGGAACCGGCCGCCCGTACTGTTCGGCCAGTTCGGTCAGGGTTCGCACGGCCAGGCGCCACCCGTGGCCGGCCAGCCAGTCGTGCGGCGGGGTCGGCGGCCCGCTGCCGAGCAGGCTGAGCACGCGGCTGACCCCGTCGTCGGCGGCCTCGGCGTCGCTGAGGGCACGCCGCAGCGGCGTGGCCACCTCGATGCCGAGGTGGCTGCCCGGCGCGGACAACTCACCCACCCGTGTCAGCAGCAGTTCGAGTTCCGCGCGGTTGAGGAAGATGGTGAGCCCTTCGGCCACCCAGCCGGTCGGCCGGGACGGGTCGAAACCCTCGGCGAGCAGGGCGGCCGGCCAATCCTCGGCCAGGTCGGCCACGACCGGCGTACGCTCGGCCGTCTGCTCCAGGCCGGCGGCGCGGGCCACGTCCTCCTTGAGCGCCAGAATCGCGCGCCGGTCCAGCTCGAAGATGCGCCGCCCGGCCCAGGGCAGCCGGTACGCGCGCCCGTCCAGGCCGGCCCCCAGCAGCACGATCTGCTCGACGGGCAGGTCGGTCAGAAGCCGGTCGTTGTACAGGGTGCGCAGGATGACCATGTCACCCATCAGGCGCGTCAGCCCGGCCATTCCACCGGGCATGTCGTCCCAGCGGGGCGCCTGACCGGGCCGGGTCAGTCCGAGGTGGACGAGGGTGACCTCCGCCAGCGGGTCCCGGAAGGCGGGTTCGGCGGCCATCGACTCGGCGGCCCGCTGCGCGGCCACCAGGACCGCGGTCCACGCGACGCCGTCGGGGAGAGAAGGGGTACTCATAGCCCTTCTCGACGGCCAGGAGGTGGCCCGTGTTCAACGTTCGTCATCTGCCGGCGCGCAGCTGCTTGTCCTGGAGGCGGCTGAGCAGCAACAAGCTGGTGATCGCTCCGACGCCGGCCATGAACATGTCCCACTGGGTGCCCCCGACGTCGCCCTGGGTTCCCAGGAAATCGTCCGCCGAGGATCCACCGACCACCGCGGACAACCACTCGAACAGCTCCCAGGTGGCGCTGACCGCCATCACCACACAGAGCACCAGCGCCGTCAGCCGGCGGCCGGGACGCAGCGGCGTGCAGCGCAGCGGGATCTCGCGGGCGACGACGGCCGGCACGAACCCCTGAGCGACGACTTGGCCCCGACCGCCGAGACGACCAGCACGACCAGACGAGGCGGACCCCGGACGTGACGATCGACGATATCGTCCATGCACGTGGAACGATCCCTTTCGGCGGTGTTGTTCGTCCCCGTCGTCGTCGTGACCGTGCTGGCGTTCGCCGCGATCATCCGGCGGCTGCTCGGCGTCCGGGTCGGGCTGGTGCGCACCCTGCTGGCCGCCGTGCTGGCCATGCTCGTGACGGCGCCGATCCTGTCGGCGTTCGCGCCGTCCGATCCGGCGACGGTCGGCGGTGGCGAGGCGTTCCTGCTGGGCACGGCGTCGCTGTTGGTCGCCGCCGTGCTCGCCATGGCCTCGCTGGTCGTGCTGGAGGTGTTGCTGCCGACCGGCTCGCTGCCCGGGCCGGTCGAGGCGTGGCGGGACGCCCGTCGCCGGGTGGAACGAACCAGGCGCTACTCGACGATCGTCCGGATCGTGCTGCGGCACGGCCTCGGCCGTTTCCTGCGCGGCCGGTCGCAGCCGGGGCCGACGTCGGCGGCGGCGCGGCGGCGGCTGGCCCGGTCGCTGCGGGCCGCCCTCGACGAGGGTGGCGTCACCTTTGTCAAGATCGGTCAGCTGCTGTCCACGCGGCGCGATCTGTTGCCGGTCGAGTTCGCCGACGAGCTCACCGCGCTGCAGGACCGCGCCACCCCGGTGCCGTGGGCCGAGATCGAGGCCGTCCTGACCGCCGAGCTGGGCCGGCCGTTCGACGAGGTCTTCCGCCGCATCGACCGGGATCCGCTGGCCGCGGCATCGGTGGCCCAGGTGCACGCGGCCCAGCTGGTGGACGGCACCGAGGTCGTCGTGAAGGTGCAGCGCCCGGGCATCACCCGGGTCGTCGAACGGGATCTGGACATCCTGCTCCGGCTGGGCGGCATGCTCGAGGAGCGTACGACGTGGGGCCGGGCTTTCGGCGTACGCGGCCTCGCGTCCGGCTTCGCCGCCGCCCTGCGCGAGGAGCTCGATTTCACCGTCGAACGCGACAACCTGAGGGCCATGGCCGCGGCGCTGGCCGGATCACCGGAGCACGGGGTGCGGGTGCCCACCGCCTACCCGGCGATCAGCTCCGAACGGGTGCTGGTGATGGATCGCTTGCCCGGCACTCCGCTCGGCGCGGCCGCCCCCGTCCTGGCCCGGTTCGACGAGCGGCGGCGAGCCGAGATCGCGGCCGGCCTGCTCGATTGCATGCTGGACCAGATCCTGGTGCACGGCGTCTTCCACGTCGACCTGCATCCGGGCAACCTGCTGCTGGACGACGACGGTTCGCTGGGCCTGCTCGACCTGGGCTCGGTCGGCCGGATCGACCCGGTGACCCGGACCGCGATCGGCAGCCTGCTGCTGGCGGTCGGGCGGGGTGACTCGGTGGCCGTCACCGACGCGCTGCTGCAGTTGCTCGACCGTCCCGGCGATGTGGACGAGCGGGAGCTCCAGCGGGTGGTGGGCGCACTCATCGTCCGGTACGCGGCGCCGGGCAGCACCGTCGGCGTCGCCGCGGTCAGCGCGCTGCTGAACACTTTCACGGCCCACGGCCTCGGCGTGCCCCCGCCCGTCGCGGCGGTGTTCCGGGCCGTCACCACGCTCGAGGGGACGCTCGCTCTCGTCCACCCCGAGTTCGACCTCGTCGGTCAGGCCCGGGCGTCGGCCGGTCGCCGCATCGCGGGCACCCTCACCCCCGGCAACCTGCGTGACACGCTTGAACAGGAGCTCAGCACGATCCTGCCGATGCTGCGGGGTCTCCCCCGCCGCATCGACCGGATCGGCGACGCGATCGAGCACGGCCGGCTGCGTTTCGCCGTACGCCTGTTCGCCGACGATCAGGACCGGCGGCTGGTCACCGGCCTGCTCCACCAGGTGCTGCTCACGGTGATCGGCGCGACGGCGGGCCTGATGGCCACGCTCCTGCTCGGCATCGACGGTGGCCCGCGCGTCAGCACCGGCGTCGCCCTGTTCCCCCTGCTCGGCTACGGCCTGCTGGTTGTCTCGGTGGTCCTGGTGCTGCGTGTGCTCGTCACCGTGTTCCGCCGGGACTGACCAGGATCTGCAGGACTGGTGACACGCCGAGCGTTACTCGCCGAGCAGCATGAGCGCGTCTCCGTCGAACCAGGCGTTGGCGATGTCGAGGTGCCGGATGCGCCACTGCTCGCCGTCGCGGACCATGGTGGCGGTGTAGCGGTTCATCATCAGGGCGTGACGGGTCACCGCCGGGTCGGAACCGGAGCCCGGCTTGAAGTGCTGCGCCTGGGCGTAGGCGAGCACGGTGGCGTCGTCGCCGTCGATGGTGATGCGGACGTTGCTGATGGAGTGGCTGGTGTCCAGCGGCCCCACCGCGCCGATCAGGGTGGTGACGACGGTCTCCCGCGGGGTGAGCGGCGGGAAGTCGTACCCGATGCGCCGCATGGCCGGGCCGAGATCGACGACGGCGTCCTCGGTGAGCACCGAAGCCAGCAGGTCGGCGTCGTTGAGGTCGAGGCCGGCGGCGTAGCGGTGCAGGGTGTCGGTGATGACGGCCCGGTCGCGGAGGTCGGCGAGGGTCGCGGAGGTGCTGATCGTGTCGGTCATGAGTTCATCTCAGCCGGGCGGCGCCGACGCGACGCCGACGAAACGTTGACGGCGGACCCGCGCGGACCGAGTCTCAGGCCACCGCGACCAGCCTGCGGCCCGGGCCGGCCAGGGCCGCCCGGCAGCGGTCCGGGCCCTCGACCTGCTCGGCCCGGCGTCGCGCGAAAGCCTGGATCAGCACCGCGTAGCGGTAGGTGTCGACGTCGACCGCCTCGATCAGGTGGGCGTCCACGAGGTCTTCCAGGGCGGCCCGCGCCTCGGCCCGGGGCAGCCCGGTCATCGTGCTCACCTCGGCCACCGTACGGACCGGGGAAGCGGCGAGGGCGGCGAGCCGGAAGACCTGAGCCGGTCCCGCCGGCAGGCTCGCCTCGGCCCGCCGGATCGGCTCATCAACGATCTTGCAGTCCTCGTGCATCACCACCGGTTGACGCAGGTCGTCGGCCAATTGCGCCATGATCTGCCGGACGCTCCACAGCGGCCGGTCGAGCAGCCGGGCCGCGGCCACCCGGACCGACAGGGCATGCCCGGAGCAGGCGGCCACCAGCTCCCGGGCCGCCTCCGGTTCGGCGCCGACGCGCCGGTGCCCGGCGATCTCGCCCAGCAGACGCAGCGATTCCTCATCGCTGAGCGGGCCGAGGCGTTGCCAGGCCACCGCCGGCAGCTCCAGCAGCCGCCGGCTCGCCGTCACGACCACCGCGCAAGCCGGCAAGAGCGGCTCCACCTGCTCACTGCTGTCCGCGTCATCGAGAACCACCAGCATGTCGCGCCCAGCCGTGAGCGTGCGCCACAGAGCGGAGCGCTCCGCCGTCGTTCCGGGCAGCGCGAGGCCGGGCCGGATCGAGCGGAGCAGCGATCCGAGGGCGTCGTACGCGGTCACGGCCCCTCCCGTACGAGCGCGCAGATCGAGGTACATCCGCCCGTACGGGAAAAGATCGGAAAGGACATGGGCCACGTGCACGGCCAGAGTCGTCTTGCCCGAACCGCCGAGACCGGTGAGGCCGGCGACCGGTATCCCGCCGTCCTCGGTGAGGATCCGGCACAGCCGGTCGACCGCGGCGCGACGACCGGTGAAGTCCCGGACGTCCGGCGGTATCTGAACCGGCCGGGCCGCCGCCGGCTCGGCGCTCACCGGCGGCACGACGGCGGACTCGTCGCCCCGCAGCAACCGCTGATGCAGCCGCTGCAGCTCGGAACCGGGTTCGAGGCCGAGGTGGTCGCTCAGCGCGGTGCGCAGCCGGCGGAACGCCTCGAGCGCCTCGACCGTCTGCCCCGATCGGTGCAGGGCGGTCATCCACAACTCGGTCAGGCGCTCGTCCCACGGCCGATCAGCGACAGCCGCCCCCAGATCCGCCCGGACCGCCTCGTGCCGGCCCAGCGCCAGTTCGGCCTCGAAGAGCTGTTCGCGGGCGGTGTGCCGGGACTCCTCGAGCCGGGTGCGCTGGGCGGCCGCGAACTCCGCCCGGACGCCGCCCAGCGCCGGACCGGACCACACGTCGAGGGCGGCGCGCAGGGCGCTCGCGGTGCCGGCGAGATCTCCGGAGCGCCGGGCCTCGCGGGCGGCGCCGACGAGCCGGTCGAAGTCGTCCGCGTCGACACCGGCCCCGTTGCGAGCGATGTGGTAGCCGCTCGCCGACCGGCGCAGCTCGGCTCCGGTGCCGGCGAGAACCTGCCGCAGACGAGCGGCGTACGTACGAACGGTGCCGTGCGCCGACGCCGGCGGGCTGTCGCCCCACAGCGCGCCGACCACGTCGTCGATGGGCACCGGTGTGTTCCGCAGCAGCAGCAGGGCCAGCAGCGCCCGTTGCTGGGGCGGCCCCGGAGCCACGTCGCCCGCATCCGTCACGACCCGTACGGGGCCCAGCAGAGTGAACATCACCCGGGAATCCTCGCCGCGGCGAACCGGCCGCGCCAAACCCGTCGTCAGTGACCTCGGCGACGGGCACCCCCGCAGAGTCACGCTCTGTCACTACGCTGAGTCCCGCGCCTCCAGTTGGTTCCGCACGTCCCGGGGCACCCGCACACCGCGGGTGCGCAGATCGGCGATGAAGCGGGCCACGAGCGGGTCGGGTTCCCCCGGCGTCACCGCGACCAACTGGCGGGCCCACCGGGGCGAGAAGGAGCGGACCAGGCCCGGGAAGCCCGCGCTGACGGCACTGACCGGAGTGATCGCGATGCCGAGGCCGGCCGCCGCGAGCTGTGGCGCCGCGGCGGTGACCGAGGTTCTCAGCACCGGCTTCAGACGAAGCCCGGCGGCGCTGAGCGACCAGTCGAGCCAGTTGCTCAAGCCGTTGTCCGGCGCGAAGTGCACCAGATCCTCGCCGTCGAGCTGGGGCAGCTCCACCGAGCGGTGCGCGGCCAGCCGATGATCTCTCGGCGCCGTCAGCACGATCTCCTCCTCGGCGATGACCGATGCGGTGAGACCGCCGTCCACCGGGCCGGACAGCACCCACAGGTCGGCCTTCTCGCCGTCGACCGAGTCGAAAAGGCCAACCGGCGTGACAGCCTCCCGGACGGAGATCGCCACGTGTGGAAGGTGGCGGTGCCAGGCGCGGATCACCGGGGCGAGCAACGGCACGGTCAGGCTCTGCGCGCAGACCAGGCGCAGCGTGCCGCCCTTCGCCTCACCCGCGGCCCGGGCCGAGCGCACCGCCGCCGCGGCCGCGTCGATCGCCCGCCGGGCGTCCGCGACGGCGGCGCGTCCGGCCGGGGTGAGCGAGACACCGCGAGGTTCCCGGCGCAGCAGAGGTGTGCGCGTCTCGCGCTCCAGCGCGGCGATCTGCTGGGACACCGCGGGCTGCGACGAATGAATCAGCCGGGCGGCCTCGGTGATCGACCCACTGTCCGCGACCGCCACCAGACATTCCAGCGCACGCAGCGTAGCCATTCAAAGATCTTATCGGAACTGCCCGATACATAAATGCGGCTGAGGGAAGCTGCCCGGACCTCGCGGCGCTGGACCAGGCAGAAATCGCCACGTACGAGGAGAACGACATGGCACAGACGTTCATCACCGGTGGATCCGGCTTCATCGGCCGCAGCCTGACCCGGCGCCTGGTGGCCGACGGGCACACGGTCAAGGTCCTGGTCCGCAGCACGGCATCCGCGGACGTCGTCACCGCGCTGGGCGCCCGGCCGGTGCACGGCGAGCTGACCGAGCCCGATACCTGGCGGGCCGGTGTCGAAGGCAGCGAAGTGCTGTTCCACCTGGCCGCGGAGACGGACATCACGGCCGGGCGGGAACGTCAGCAGCTGGTGACGGTGGGCGGCACGCGGGCCGCGCTGGAAGCGGCCCGGCAGGCCGGGGTCACCCGCTTCGTGCACTGCGGGAGCGAATCCGCCCTCCTGGCCGGTGAGCCGCTCATCGACGTCGACGAGAGCGCACCCCTGCGACCGGACTCGGAAGCCGCGTACTGCGCGACCAAGGCCGAAGCCGAAGCACTGGTCCTGGCCGCGAACACGCCCGAATTCGCGACCGTGTCGATCAGGCCGCGTTTCGTCTGGGGGCCGGAGAGCTCGCTCGTCGAAGGCCTGGTGCACGCGGCCCGCCACGGCGAGTTCGCCTGGATCGAGGGCGGCCGGCACACCACCGACGTCACCTACGTCGACAACGCGGTCGAAGGGCTCGTCCGGGGCTGGCTGCGCGGCCGGCCCGGCCAGGCGTACTTCATCACCGACCAGCACCGCGTGACGCTCCGCGAGTTCCTCGAAGAGAACTTCGCGATCTACGGGGTCGACGCCACGATCCCGGACATCGACGCCGCCACCGCGGCCCGCGCGATCCCGGTGCCCGCGCGCTGGTTCCTGGAGCAGACCTGCACGCTGCGCACCGACAAGGCCGTCGCCGACCTCGGCTACCGGGCGATCGTCACGCAGCCGGACGGCTTGAACGCCGTCCGGAAGGCGGTTGCCCCCGGCGCCGCCTGACAACGCCGCATCGGCAGCTGCGCACCCGCAGGGGTGTGCAGCTGCCGGTGTGTCGAGGCGGGTCAGGCCGGGGCCGCGACCGCCTCCTGCTCGGCGGCGGCGACGGCCGGGGTGGACCGTTGGATCAGCCGGAGCCCGACCAGGATCAGCGGCGCGAAGCACACCAGACCGACCAGGGAACCAAGCGCACCCCCGACGATCGGCGCAGCGACGACCGGGAGCGCCACCACCGGCGCGGCCCACCAGCCCAGCACCCCGGCGCGGGCCAGACCGGCCATGACCAGTGGCAGCCCGGCCAGGGAGAGCCCGATGGCGGTGAGCCGCCAGATCGCCATCGACGGCTCACCCGAGACGATCTCGAAGATCCGGCTCGCCTGGGGCAGCGGCACGGTCGTGGCGGCGGCGCCGTTGAACCAGTCGCTCAGCAGCATCCCCGACATCTGGATGGTCCCGAACATGGCGAGCACCACCGCGACCGCGGTGAAGCGGCGGCCCTGGCGGCCTCTGGGCAGCGTCAGCACGGCCGGCAGGGCCAGGGCCAGCAGCACCCAGCCGTAGTGGAAGAGGTTGGCGGACAGCACCGTGAGACCGAAGTCGTCGCCGAGCGACTTGACGTAGTCGGCCGGGGCGTCACCGGCCTGCGGCGGGGAGGTCAGCATGCCGCCGGCCAGGAGCAGCGGGGCGGCGATGAAGGCGCCACCAGCACATTTGCGGATCATCGTGTTCGTCATGGCCGGAACGCTATGAGCGGCCGGGGGTGCGGCGGATCAGCGGACGAGCCCGACCGCGGGGGTGCCGGGTCGTCCGCCAGGAGGACGGCCGGTCCTCCCCGGATCTGATCCCCGCGGTCCCTGTCACCTCATACCGTCGTGCGTGATGAGAACCCGTACGCAATGGCTCCGGCTCAGCGGACTCGCCGCCGCCGTCTTCCTGGCGATCGCCTTGGTGGAGATGTCCTCCGCGCCGGTGTTCCGGCCGGGCGACCTCGGCCTCACGGTGGTCTTGATGGGGTGCTTCCCGCTGGCGGTCTTCCTGCCCACGACGGCGATGACCGTGGCCATGCTCAGCATCCCGTTCGCCGCCTGGACCCAGCAGGGGCTGGGCGGCGCCCAGCTGATCGCCGAGCTGGTCCTGGTGGTCCACGGCAGCTACCGCAGCTCGGCGCGACGCTCGGTGATCGCCACGGTCGCCGCCGCGACAGTCCCGCCGGCCGGTTTGGTGGTGTTCGCCGGTCAGGAGCCGTGGGAGTTCGTTTTCTTCGGCGTCTTCGTCACGCTCGCCTGGGCCCTGGGCGCACTGCTGCGGCGCGAGCAGACCCGCTCGCGGCAACTGGCCGAACTCGCCGCCGAGCTGGCCGCCGAACGGCAGGCCCGGGAACGCGCCATCGTCGACGAGGAACGCGCTCGCATCTCGCGCGAGCTGCACGACGCGGTCGCGCACACGGTCAGCGTGATGACCATGCAGGCCGGGGTGCTGCGCCGCCGGCTGTCCGACCGCCCGGTCGAACGGGACGCGCTGGCCCAGGTCGAGGAGCTGGGCCGGCGCAGCGTGCAGGAGATCCGCCGGGTGGTCGGTCTGCTGCGGCCGGACGACGCGGACGGTCTGGGACCGGCCCCGGCACTGCACCGTCTCGGCGACCTCGTCGGTCAGGTCCGCGCGGCCGGCCTGGACGTGCAGCTCACGGTGAGCGGCGACCAGGTCGAGGTGCCGCCGAGCATGGACACCTCGGCGTACCGGGTGGTTCAGGAAGGACTGACCAACGTGCTGCGCCATGCCGGCGCCGCCCACGCCACGGTGACCGTCGTCTACGCCCCGGACGCCCTCTCGGTGACGGTGTCGGACGACGGGAACGGGCCGTCGGAGCGGACCCGGGCCGGACACGGACTGGTGGGCATGCGCGAGCGGGTCGGGTTGTTCGGGGGTCAGCTGCGGGCCGGGCCCCGCGACGGCGGCGGGTTCGAGGTCACGGCCTCGTTCCCGCTCCCCGCGGAGGTGGCCCGATGATCCGGGTGCTGCTCGCCGACGACGAGGCGATCATGCGGGCCGGTCTGCGGATGCTGATCTCCGACGAACCGGACATGGAGGTGGTCGGCGAGGCCGCGGACGGCGCCGCGGCTATCCGCCTGGCCGCTCAGCTCGTGCCGGACGTGGTGCTGATGGACGCGCGGATGCCCGGCGTGGACGGGATCGGCGCCGCACGGGTCATCGCCGGCCAGTACCCTTCCGTACGGGTTCTGGTGCTCACGACCTTCGACGAGGACGTGCTGGTCGACGGCGCTCTGCGCGCCGGGGTGGCCGGCTTCCTGCTCAAAGTGTCACCCCCGGAGCAGCTGCTGGAAGCCCTGCGTGAGGTGGCCGCCGGGCGCGGTCTGCTCGACCCGGCGGTGGTGCCGCGGATCATCACCCGGTATGCGGACATCCCGCAGGCCCGGCCGCGCGACCCACGGCTGGGCAAGCTGACCGCCCGCGAGAGCGAGGTGCTGGCCCTGGTCGGCCGGGGACTGTCCAACGCGGAGATCGCCGCCCGCCTGTTCCTGGGCGAGACCACGGTGAAGACGCACCTGGGCCGGGCCCTGGACAAGCTGGGACTGCGCGACCGGTCCCAAGCCATCGCGTACGCCTACGCGAGCGGTCTCATCGCACCGGGTGACGACTGAGCCGCCCCAGTGATCATCGAATGCGGGCCACTCCGCCGTAGACCGAGACGGCGGCATCCGGCTCTTCGTTACGTTCACCGGGTTCAGAACGCCACCGGGTGAGCACTTGCAGCCCCGGATCGACCGGGTCGAGGCCGTCGAAGAAGCGCTCGACCTCGGCCCGGGACCGCACCCGCATGGTCACGCCCTGCCGCCGGTAGATCTCGGTCACCGCCGCCCACGACTCGGGAGCGAAATCGCCGGTCAGGTGGGACAGGGCGACAAAACTGCCCGGCGGCAGAGCATCGGTCAGGACCCGCATGATCCCGTACGGGTCCTGGTCGTCACCGACGAAGTGCAGGACCGCGACCAGCAGAAGCCCGACCGGCCGGTCGAAGTCGAGCACCGCCCGCACCTGCGGGGCGGCCAGGATCTCCGCCGGGCGGAGCAGGTCGGCCTGAACGAAGGAGGTCACACCGGCCGGGTCCCCGTCCAGCAGCCCTTGCGCGTGAGCCAGCACGATCGGATCGTGGTCGACGTAGACCACCCGCGCCGCCGGATGCACGGCCTGCGCGACGTGATGGACGTTGGGCGCACTCGGAATGCCGGTCCCGATGTCGAGGAACTGGTCGACTCCCTGCTCGGCGGCGAGATACCGGACGGCGCGGCGAAGAAACGCCCGGTTCTCCCGCGGCGGCACCCGGCTGGCCGGATGGGACTTCATTCCCTGCTCAGCAGCTATCCGATCGGCCTCGAAGTAGACGTCACCGCCGAGCAGGAAGTTGTACACCCGGGCAGGATGCGGCCGGTCCGTGTGCAGCTCCATGCCCGCATCTTAGGCTCCGCCGTGCACTGAGGACAGAAGCGTCGGCGAACGCGCCATCATTCCACCTCGGCAGCCCGCCCGACACCCTTCCGAGACGCCTTCACCCGGACGAGTGCGTATGTCGAAGGGGACGACAAGGAGGGGTGCACAGTCCACAGCGGGACCGGCGCGTGCTGACGGTGTAACGTCCGAACGAGTCGCTCCCCCAGCCATCGGAGTCACGGATGTCCGCGAGCCTGTTGACCACCATGGCCGACCGCCTCGACGCCGCGCCCGGGGCGCCCCTCTACACGTTTCTCGATCGCCACGGGCGGGAGACCGACACGGCCGATCGCCAGGAGATCGTACGTCGGGCGGCCGGCATCGCCGACTTCCTGCAGGCGGCCGGGGTCGCGCCCGGCGACCGCGTGCTGCTGGTGTTCCCGCCCGACGGTCTGGAGTTCGTCGCGGGCTTCTTCGGGTGCATGCTCCTCGGCGCGATCGCGGTCCCGGTGGCCAGCCCCGACCCGCGGCATCTCGATCGGGAGCTGTCCAAGCTCCGGCACATCGCCGAGGACAGCGGCGCCCGCGTCGCCCTCACCCATGCGAAGTACCGCGCGCTGGCCAAGCTGGCGTCGGTACGCGACGGCGTGGCGGGGCGTTGGCGCGGCCGCGAGACGCCGGACTGGCCCGACCTCACCTGGCTGCTGTCCGATCGCGTCAAACGCGCCGGCCCGGAGGCGGCCGCGGCCCGGCTGGCCGACGCGGCCGTCCGGTCCGGCCCGGACGACGTCGTGTACCTGCAGTACACCTCCGGCTCGACGTCGGAGCCCAGGGGCGTCATCGTGCGGCACCGCAATCTGGCCCACAATCTCGAACTGATCGCGCGCAACACCCGGGTCGACAGCGAGTCGGTGCTCGTCGGCTGGGTGCCGTTGTTCCACGACATGGGGCTGGCCGGCGGGATCCTCAACGCCATGTACACCGGGGCGCGCTGCATCGCCTTCTCCCCGGCGACCTTCCTGGCCGCGCCGCGTCTCTGGCTCGAGGCGATCGATCGCTACCGCGGCACGCACGTCGCCGGGCCGAACTTCGGCTACGACTACGTGTTGCGCGGTCTGCGCGACGGCGACTCGTTCGACCTCTCCTCGATCCGCTCCACCTTGCAGGGTGGTGAGCCGATGCGGGCCGCCACGATGGACCGTTTCGAGGCCGCGCTGGGCCGGATGGGCTTCGATCCGGCGTCGTTCGGCAACGTCTACGGCATGGCCGAGGCTGTGCTGTTCGTCTGCGGCCAGGTCGGCCGGAAGCCGACGCTGCTCTACGGGGACCGGGCCCTGCTCGATCGCGACGGCGTGATCGTCGCACCGGCCCCGGGCGCACCCACGGCGACGTTCGTGGGCAGCGGCGTACCCGACGCGGAGTGGGGCGTCTCGGTGATCGCCGTCGATCCGGTGACCCGGCGGCCGCGGCCCCCGTACGCCGTCGGTGAGCTGTGGATCTCCAGTCCCAGCGTGTCGAGCGGTTACTGGGGCCGGACCGAGGAGGAGAACGCGGCCGTCTTCGCCGCGCGCCCGGCGACCGGCAACGGCCCGGACGACGGGCGGCGTTTCCTGCGTACCGGTGATCTCGGAGTGATCGGTCACGACGGTGAGGTGTTCCTCTGCGGCCGCCTCAAGGACCTCATCGTCGTCGGGGGCCGCAACATCCACCCGCAGGATCTGGAAGCGGCGGCGGTGGCGGCCGATCCGATCCTGCGGCCGGGCAACGCGGTCGCCTTCGGGGTACGGGTCGACGGCGTCGAGCGGGTCGTGGTGGCGGCCGAGCTGCGGAAGAAGGTCCTGCGGAACGGGGAGCCGATCCCGCTGGACCGCGCGGCCTCGGCGATCCGGGCCGCGGTGACCTCGCACAGCGGGGTGCAGTGTCATGAGGTCCTGCTGATGAGGCCGGACAGCCTGCCCAAGACGACCAGCGGAAAGCTGCGGCGCACACAGTGCAGACGCGAATGGACGGCCGGCTCGCTGCGTTCGTCGGTGATCTCGGGACAACGCGCACCGACGGGGAAGGCGTTGCCCCGGGCGGGCCCGGGCGGTGATCCGGAGTACGTCCTGCGGCTGCTGCAGACCGAAACCGCAGCGGTACTGCATCTGACCGACCCGGACGACGTAGCGGTGGATCGGCCGCTGGCCGACGTGGGCCTCGACTCGCTCGGCGTGATCGATCTGGCCCAGCGCGTCGAGGATCGGACCGGGGCGCGCCTCCCACCGGCGAGCTTCGGCCACGACGCGACCCTGCGGGCGATGGCGATCTCGCTGGTGCGGCGTTTCGAGCCGGCGCGCCCCGAGCCGGGCGAGAGCCGGGACACGGGTGACGTCCCGTTCAGCGTCGCCCAACGGCACGCCCTCGAGCTGGGGCAATGGGACGGGTGCACCCGTACGGTCATGCTCGACGTCCATCGGCGGCTCACCCCGGACCGCCTCCGCCGAGCCGCCTCAGCCCTGGTCACCCGGCACGAGGCACTGCGCCTGCGGTTCCGTCGCGACGACGGCCGGTTCACTCAGCGCTACGGCGACATCGAGGGCAGCTTCGCCGTCGAGTCGGTCACGCTGAACCGGTCCGACGCTCTGCCGCCGCTGCTCAGCGAGCAGCATCGCCGCGTCAGCGTCGAGCACGGCCCGCTGCTCCGGCTCCTGCTCATCGAGAACGGCTCCCGGCAGCGCCTGTTCCTCACGGTCAACCACCTCGTCATGGACCGGGTCACCCTGCGCATCCTGCTGGACGACCTGGACCAGCTCTGCCGGCTGGACGAACAGGGCGAGGCCCTGCGGCTGGCCCGGACCTCGGCGCGCTTCGAGGTGTTCTCGCGGTGGACGAACGACTTCGCCCAGCGGGACGCGCAGGCGGACCTGGACTTCTGGCGTACCCAGCTCGCAGTGCCACCACCGGCCACCTACGACCCGCTAACGCATCCCGGCGTACGGATGGAGGAACTGGCCGTCGCCCGCCACAGTCTGCCGCCCGAGGAGACGCGCGCGTTGCGCGACGTACGGATGACCGGGATGGACGCGGGCCGCGCACCGCTCGCCACCACCCTGCTCACGGCGCTGGTGCGGACCGCTCAACGGCAGTGGAGCTGCGGGCCTCTCGTGGTCGAGCTCACCGGCTCGGGCCGGCAGACAGCGGTGCACGACCTCGACCTCTCGCGGACGGTCGGCGATCTGCACTGCACCTTCCCGCTCGCCTTCAGCGACAGCCGGTCCCAGAGCCCGGCCGAGACGCTCACCGCGGTGGCTCGACGGCTGGCCGGTGTCCCGTCCGCGGGTCTGTCGTTCGATGGTCTCAGATATCTCAACGACGATCCGGAGCTGCGGCGGAGCATCCGCCGGGCCCCGGCCCCGACACTCCGGTTCAACTACCAGGGCGAGATGCCGACGCGCAGCCGCAGTGGCCTGTTCTCCCTGAGCGCGGCCGCTGTCGATGACGTACGCGATCCCGGGGCCGCCGTGCGGCAACCGCCCCTGTCCGTCGACTGCGCGGTCGTCGGCGGCACGACCCGCATCGTCTGGGAATACGCGCCCCGCCGGCTGTGGTGGACCGGAGCCGAGATCGATCAGTGGCTGACCCGGTTTCGCCGCGAACTCCACCAATTGATCCGGTGAAGCCGGCGGCGGCGTTCCCGTCGCCCATCGGCGAATTCTGCCCCGCCTCCCCCTCGAAGCACCCACGAAATCCCCCGCCGAGGGCTGCTCGCCCTCGCCGTCACCGCGGAAGGTGATCGCCACCCGGGACACGTCGTATCTGATCGTCGCGGACGGCAAGCACCCGAACGACACCGCGATCTGTCTGGACGCGGTGACCCGGTACGGCATCCTGTTCCGCGAGTCCCCGCGCGGGCTGACCGATCAGTACCTGAGTGCCGCCGCGGCCGCCTTGATGCGGGACGTGGCGCCACTCAGATCGGCTACGCCTGGCCTTCGGCCGAGCTGACCGCCGCGGCTGGTCTGCGGGCTGTCGCCGCGGACGTGCTCGGCTACTGAGCCGGTAACACGTTGCGGGCCGGGATCCGAGGCTGACACCTCGGGCCCGGACGGTCAGCGGTATTGCAGTCGCGCCTGCCGGGGAATCGCACCGAAGCGGCCGGAGCGGAAGTCCTGATGCGCCTGGACGATCTCGGCCTCGGTGTTCATGACGAACGGGCCGCCGAACACCACCGATTGCCGTATCGGTTTGCCGCTGAAGGCCAGCACGACGGCCGGCTGATCGCCGTCACCCGTACGCAGGGAAATGGTCGACGCCTCGGGGCCACCGCCCGGCAACGGATCGGACCAGCCGGTCTGCCCGGCGGTCAGAGTGCGGCCGGCGACGGCGGCCGACCCGCGGAGCACCGCGAAGAAGGCCCGGTCGTGGGCGGGGAGCGCGTGCCGCAGTGTGCGGTTGGGCTCCAGGGTCAAGGTGGCTCCGGTGATCGGCCAGTGGTTCTGAGCGGGGCCCGTGCGGCCGCCGGCCTGCCCGGAGATCAGCCTGATGCGGGTGCCGTCGGCCTCGATGACCGGCTGGGACGTCCCCCGTGGTCAGGGTGCCGGTGTGGCCGATGTTGTCGCCGTGTTCGAGGACGCCGTCCAGAACCACCGTGACGGTTTCCAGGCCGCGGTGCGGGTGCCACTCGAAGCCGGGCGACGAGAACAGGTCGTCGACGAGAACGAGAAACGGGTCGGTCAGTTCCGGTGACTGCGGGGTGAAGAGCAGGGCTTTGTCGTCGACCTGCTGATCCGGACCGAGGTGCAGGCGGTCGTCGACCCGGTCGACAGACCGTTGTTGCAGCGTGTACATGGCATTCCTCCGACCGATCGAGCGGGGTGCCGGCCGGGCTGAGGCGAGGCTCTCAGAGCGGCTCGAGATTTTTGTGCACGGCCTCCAGGGCGGCCGTCAACTGGCGGACGGCTTCCGGGGTAAGGCCGTCGAAGAAGAGGCGCCGCACCAGCGCCACATGGCCGGGGGCGGCGTCGCGATTGGCTTGCCGTCCGGCCTCGGTCATCTCGACGACGGTCACCCGGCGGTCGTCGCTGTCCGGGCCGGTCCGTACCAGGCCGCGGGTCGCCATCCGCTTGGTCTGGTGCGAGACGCGGCTGCGTTCCCAGCCGAGGATCTGGGCGATGACCGTGATCGACATGGCGCCCTCGACGAGCACGTTCAGGATGTCGTAGTCGGCCAGGGAGAGCCCGCTGTCGGTCTGCAGCTGACGGTTCGCCTCGAAATTGATCCGCTGCTGCACGCGCATGAAAGCCAGCCAGGCCCGCTGCTGATCGGCATCCAGCCACTCACCCACCGATACAGGATATGTCACCGATGCAGCGGCCCGGCCCCGGCTGTGTCAGCGGCCTCAGATCTGCTCGGCTCCGCCGTCCACCCAGACCTCGGCGCCGGTCATGTAGGTGGACTGGTGCGACACCAGGAAGAGCACGGTGTTGGCGATCTCCTCGGGCCGCCCGATCCGGCCCATCGGAATGCTGTGGGCGAGCTGGTCGAACAGCCCCTGCGGGTTGTCCGGCACCAGGCCACCCAGCCCTGGTGTCTCGGTCGGGCCGGGAACGATCGTGTTCACCCGCACCCCGCGGCCCACCAGTTCGCCGGCCCACGTACGGCCCAGTGACCGGATCGCGGCCTTGCTGGCGGCGTACAGCCCGAACGCGGGCTGTCCGTTGCCGGCCGAACTCGAACCCGTCAGTACGATCGACGCACCCGGGTTGAGCTGCGGGAGCACCTTCTGCACGGTGAAGATCACGCCGCCCACGTTGTTGTTGAACGTCTTCTGGTAGTCCTCCCACCCGATCGAGTCGAGTGTCGCGAACTCCCCGATGCCGGCGTTGACGAAGACCGCGTCGAGTCCTTTGCCGTGGTCCGCGATCAGCGCGGCGAGCCGGTCGAGGTCGTCGAGGACACCGACGTCACCCTGGACGCCTGTCGCATCACCCACCTCTTTGACCGCGTTGTCGAGGCGCTGCTGATCACGTCCGGTGATGAACACGTGGGCACCCTCGGCCGCGAACCGCTTGGCGGTGGCCAGGCCGATCCCGCTCGTGCCCCCGGTGACCAGTGCCGTCTTGCCGTCCAACTGTCCCATGATTTCCCCTCAGCTTGGTGATATGTCATGTATACCGGCCGCAGCGCTTAAATGACATATCACGTAAGTCACAGGGACTCCTGGATCAGTGCCGGTTATCCCCAGCCCGGACGGCGGCCGGTCAGGCCCACGGCGGGGCGGAGGCGCCGACCGGGCGACGCCCGTTGCGCCTTTCACCACTCGCGTTGCGGCATTCGACGCGGAGTCGGTCCGGGCCGTCACCGCGGAGGCACACCGGGGAAGAACGGCGGCTGTCAGTTCACATCGGTGGGTCGCACTCGCAGCTTGGCCGCGATCCGCGCCAACGCCCGCTGGTCGGTCTTCGTCAGCGGGTCGAGCACCATGTGCCGCACCGCTCGCACGTGCGTGGGCGCGGCGGCCACTACTAGCTCATAGCCGGCGTCGGTGAGGGCGGCGATGGTGGATCTGCGGTCACCGGGATCGGGTGAGCGCGTGACCCACCCGCGCTGTTCGCAGCGCCGGACGACGTTCGACAACCGGGAAAGCGAGCCGTTGGCAAGGAAGGCCAGTTCGCTCATCCGCAACCGGCGGCCCGGCGCCTCGGAGATGTGGCTGAGGGTCATGTACTCGAACAGCGTGAGACCGGCCGCGCTCTGCAGCGGGGACTCGAGCCGGCCCGGCAGCAGGAGGATCAGGGAGATCAGGCCGGTCCAGGCCTCCTTCTCCTCGGCGGTCAGCCACAACTCCTCATCGACGCCATCAGCGCCGGGGCCGTCAGCGGTCGTCATGGCAGGCAGGATACCCGCGTCACATTGCTTCACGCGTGAAGTTTTTGCGATGTACGTTTACTTCACACGTGAAGCTTTGCGAGAGGAATCGTGATGACTGGACCGCAGTTCTTCGCCACGCCGGGATACGGCGACACACAGCTGGCCAACCTGCACTACAACCAGGCGGTGCGGATCGGCAACCGCGTCGAGACGTCCGGCCAGGGTGGATGGCACGACGACTTCACCTTTCCCGAGACGCTCGAGGCCGAGATAGTGCAGGCCTTCGACAACCTCGAGCGCACCCTGGCCCACGCCGGCGCCACCTGGAACGACGTCGTATCGGTGGATTCCTACCACGTTCTCGACGCGGCCGGCTTCGAGCCCCACAACCGCGTCATGGTGGAGCAGTTCCGCCGACGCATGGGCAACTGCTCCCCCATCTGGACCGAACTCGGTGTCTCGGCCCTGGGTGACCCGACCATGCGTATCGAGATCCGCGTCACCGCCATCGTCGGCGAAAGCGCCTGAGGGTTCACCAGCGCACGCGGCGGGCCCGGAAAGCCGCCCTCATGCGAGGCAGATGGTCCCGCGGCTGAGACATTCGAGCCCGCGGCCCGGCCGTCCCGGTCCCTACGGTGAAACGGAACCGCATCGATCCGTTTTCGAGGAGAACCATGGAACTGCAGGGATGCACCGCTCTCGTCACCGGCGCGAACCGCGACCTCGGCCGGGTCTTCGCCCAGCAGTTGCTGGAGCGGGGGGCCAGGAAGGTGTACGCCACCGCGCGGAACGCGGAGCTCGTCGATCTGCCCGGCGTCGAGGCGTTGCGTCTGGACATCACCGACCCGCGCTCGGTCGCGGCGGCCGCGGAGGTCGCCGGCGACGTGACGCTGCTGGTCAACAACGCCGGGGTCTCACTGAGCCAGAACCTCGTCGACGGCGACCTCGACAAGATCCGGCTGGTCGTCGAGACCCACCTGTTCGGCACGCTTCAGATGATCCGGGCCTTCGCTCCGGTGCTCTCGGCCCACGGTGGCGGAGCCATCCTGAACGTCTTGTCGAACCTGTCCTGGATGAGTTTCGACGGCAACAACTCGTACGCCGTGGCCAAGGCCGCCCAATGGAGCCTGACCAACGGCGTACGGCTCGAGCTGGCGAGGCAGGGGACCCTCGTCTCGGGCCTGGTCTTCGGGCCGACCGAGACCGAGACGATGAAGGCCTACAACCTCGACGCCGTCATGAACGACCCGGCCGACATCGTGCGCACCGCCCTCGACGGGATCGCGGCCGGCCGGATCGAGATCGTGGCCGACGAGTTCGGCGCGGCTGCGAAGGCGTCCCTGTCCGGTGAGCCGCGCGGGTTCGTGCTGGCCACCACCTCCAGCTGAGGCCGCGCTACCGCGCCGCCGCACGCGACGAGGACCGATAGTGCGAGGGCGACTGCCCCCGCGACCGGTGGAAGGCCCGGCGGAAGGCGTGCGGCGAGCCGTAACCGACCGTCTCCGCGACCACATCGATGGGATCATCGGTGTCGCGGAGGCGGACGGCGGCCGCGTCCATCCGCCAGCGAGTCAGGTAGGCCCCGGGTGACAGGCCCAGCGCGGCCGGAAACCGCCGGCTCAGCGTGGCCCGGGAGACGCGGACCGCCGACGCGAGACCGGCCGTGGTCCACGCCTTGTCGGGACGCCGGTGGATGAGCGTGAGAGCGTCACGCACCACCGGGTCGGTCACCGTGGCCGGCCAGGACGACGCGGAGTGCGCCGATGCGGCGTCGCTGCGGGCCGCCCGTACGAACTGCACCAGCAGCAGGTCGACCAGGCTGTTGACGGCGGCGGTGGTCCCTGTCCGGGGGTGCGACAGCTCCTCGCACAGCAGTCCCGCGGTGACCCCGAGCGCCCGGTTGCAGCCGGCGGTGAGGTGCATGACGCCAACGGGCATGGACACCGGCGCCTGGCTCAGCGCCGGGTCGGACCCGTAGTGCACGGTGATGAAGCGGGTCGTCACCGAGCCCGACCCGAGACGGACGACGCTTCCCCGTTCCCGGGCCCGGGAGGCTGCCGCCCGGTCGCAAGACCCCATGCGAATGCCGTCACCGCTCGACAGGCCGTGCGCCGTTCCCGGCGGGAGGAGAACGGCATCGCCCGCCTGGAGCCGCCGCCGGGGCTGCCGGGGCACCTCGAGCCACGCCGACCCGTCGGTGATCAGGTGCAGCGCCGCGCCGGGGAACGTATCCAGCCACAGTCCCCACTCGCCACCGGCGTCGGTGCGGGTGCCGACGGAACCCCGGGCCCCGAAGAGACGGAGCATCTCGGCCAGCGGATCGGAGGACGCCCGCGAGGCCGGGGATGGCCGGCGTGTGACCTCGGACGACGGGGTCACGGTCATGGGGCGCTCCCAACGATCGGCCGCACTGCGGCGGCGTGGATCTGATCTCACAGCTTTACCACCACTGCCCCGACGGTGCCCATTGCCGCTCCCTCGGCCACGCCGGGCGACTGATCGGCGATCAGCGCCTGGCAAAACGACCATTCCCCACATTCCTGCCGACCAAGATCACGGGACGCGCAATCACCGGGGATCTTGTCGCAATAAGCGGCTCGGATCGGTTCCGCCGGAGGGCAAATCTGGGGTCGTCAGCCGGATGGCGGCACATCGACCAGGAGGAACCCATGACAGGCACACTCGCCGGCAAGGTGGCAATCGTCACCGGCGGCACCGCCAACCTCGGCAAGCTGTTCGCCGAGTCGCTCGCCGGGGACGGCGCAAATCTCGTCCTGCACTACAACAGCCCTCGCCGGGAGCAGGAAGCAGCGGACGCGGTCAACGACGTCAAGGGCCGTGGTGTGGAGGCCATCGCCGTTCAGGCCGACCTGACCAGCACGGCCAACGTCACCGCGCTGATCGATGCGACGATCCAGCGGTTCGGCCGGTGGGACATCCTGGTCAACACGTCGGGCATCATCGTGCGCAAGCCCCTCGCGGAGACGACCGAGGAGGAGTTCGACAGCTCCTTCGCGATCAACACCAAGATCCCCTTCTTCCTGATGAAGGAGGCGGCCGGCCGGATGGCCGACAACGGGCGCATCATCAACATGGTCACGACCCAGGTCGCGGTCACCGCGCCGACCTACTCCGCCTACGCCGGCAGCAAGAGCCCGGTGGAGCACTTCACCAAGGCCTTCGCCAAGGAGATCGGTCACCGCGGCATCACGGTCAACTGCATCGCCCCCGGCCCGCAGAAGACCAGCTTCCTCTACGGCGCCGAGAACGACGAGACGCTCGCGTGGCTGGCCGGCCAGACGGTCACCGGTGAGCTCGGCGACCCGGTCGACGTGGTGCCCGTCATGCGCTTCCTGGCCGCCCCGGAGACCCGCTGGGTGACTGCTCAGACGGTGTTCGTCAACGGCGGCATGATCTCGCCGATCAACTGACCATCTGCACCGACGGAGGTGTCATCTGATGAGCAAGACCATCATCGTCACGGGAGCGTCGAGCGGTTTCGGCGCCATGATCGCCCGGGCCCTGGCCGACGAAGGCCACATCGTCTACGCCGGCATGCGCCACACCGCCGGCCGCAACGCTCAGGCGGTGGACGATCTGGCCGCGTACGCGAAAGAGCACGGCGTACGGGCTGAAGCCGTCGAACTGGATGTCACCGATCAGGCATCGGTGGACGCGGCGGCCGCCCACATCATCGGCGAGCACGGGCGCATCGATGTCGTGGTGCACAACGCCGGGCACATGACCCTCGGCCCGGTCGAGGCGTTCACGGTCGAGCAGATCGCGAGCATCTACGACACCAACGTGCTGTCGACCCAGCGGGTCAACCGGGCCTTCCTGCCGCACATGCGGCGTCAGCGCGACGGGCAGCTCATCTGGATCGGCTCGACCAGTGCCCGCGGCGGCACTCCCCCGTGGCTGGGACCCTACTTCGCGGCCAAGGCGGCCGAGGACTCCCTGGCGGTCAGCATTGCCGCCGAGGTCTCGCGCTTCGGCATCGACTCGACGATCGTCGTGCCCGGCTCCTTCACCACCGGCACCAACCACTACGCCCACGCCGGCCACCCGGACGACGAGGCGACGGCCAAGGAGTACGACGAGCTGTACGGCACCACCATGGACGATCTGCTGGCCAAGCAGGCCGAGCTGTCGCCGGCGGACGCGGATCCGGAGGAGGTCGGCCGCCAGGTCGCCGGGCTGGTGAGCCTGCCCAAGGGACAGCGGCCGTTCCGGGTCTACGTCGATCCGGCACAGGACGGGGCGGAAGAGGTGTTCCGCGTCGGTGACCGGGTCCGCCGCGAGTTCTACCGGGCGGTCGGCTACGAGGACCTCCTGCACCCGGCATCGTGACACAGTCTGTCCGAGATCCCCGCAGCGTGGCCGTCCGGGTCGCTGCGGGGATCCGCCGGACGGGGGCCGGAAGATCAGCCTTCCCCGGCCGAGGACTGCAGCTCCAGGTAGTGATGCACCGACCGGATCACGGATGAGCCCTCTCCGACGGCGGCCGCCACCCTCTTCATCGAACCCAGCCGGACGTCACCGGCCGCGAAGACGCCGTCCAGCGACGTCTCGTACCGCAGCCGGCGCCGGCCCGGCGACTCGGGCAGGTCCGCGTCGGTGAGCACGAAACCGTGGTCGTCACGTCGCACTCGCTCGGGCATCCAGGCGGTCCCCGGGTCGGCCCCGATGAAGCAGAACAGGCCGCGCGCGCCGACGAGCCGCTTCTCGCCCGAGCGGGTGTCATGCAACTCCACCTTCTCCAGACGGTCACCGCCGAGCACGGCGCCGATGACCGTGGAGGACGCAACGTCGATGGAGTCATGGGCCATGATCCGGTCGATCAGATAGTGCGACATCGACTCGGTGAGCGCATTCCGCCGGATCACGATGGTCACCCGGGTGCAGCGCCGAGCCAGATGCAGAGCCGCCTGGCCGGCCGAGTTGCCCCCGCCCAGCACGACCGCCTCCGCACCGGCGCAGAGTCCCGCCTCCAGCTCCGTCGCGGCGAAATAGATGCCGGCCCCCTCGAACCGGTCCCAGTTGTCCAGGGGCAACCGCCGGTATTCGGCCCCGGCCGCCACCACCACCGCACGGGCGAGGGCACGGCTTCCGTCGGTGAGGGTCAGGACGAAACCCGTGGGGCCCGGCTCGATCGCCGCAATCCGGCTGGGGCTGCTGATGCGTGCCCCGAACCGTTGCGCCTGGATCGTCGCGCGGCTGGTCAGGTCGGCGCCGGAGATCCCGTCCGGGAAGCCGAGATAGTTCTCGATCCGGGAACTCGTCCCGGCTTGACCGCCGGGGGCCGTGGCGTCGAAGACGACCACGCGCAGCCCTTCGGAGGCCCCGTAGACGGCGGCGGCGAGCCCGGCCGGCCCGGCGCCGACCACGGCCACGTCGTAAGGCCGGTGGTCGTCAGGTGCTGCGCTCAAACCCAGGGCCGCCGCCAGCATGTGCGGGGTCGCCCGGCGCAGGACTCGGTCCGCGGCGATGACCACGGGCAGATCGTCGCCGGCTGCGGTGGCCGCCGAGGCGTCGAACTCGGTGAACCGGTAAGGAACGGTGTTGCGGCTCAGAAACGTCCGCAGGGCCAGGGTGTGTTCGGACAGCGGCGTGCCGATGACCTCGATCGGGCTGCGTTCCGCGCTGTCGGCCAGACGCAGCTGCCGCCGGGCGACCAGGGCGGCCACCAGGACGTCGGCCACTTCCGTCTCGCGATCCAGCAGCGCCCGCAGACGCTCGGGGGTGATCCGGACGACGACACCGGCCACAGAGGCGCGGGCCGTCACGTACGGACGCTGCCCGGTCAGCAGATTGAGCTCACCGACGAAAGTGCCCGGCCCGAAGGTGGCGAAGGCGACATCGCGGCCCCGGGACTCGTCGCGGACCTCTATCTCGCCCGACAGCACGACGACGAGGTCGTTGCTCTCGTCGGCGGGCGAATAGATGATCTCGCCGGCCGTCATCTCCCGCCGCGACCCGTATCGGGCCAGCACGGTGAGCTGGCTGCCGGTCAGGGCCGGGTAGGCGGGCCGGTCGTCAGCCGGTTCGGATGCGGTCACGGGATCAGCATGCCCGATCGGCTCAGCGCCGGTAGCTCGCCGGGGTCAACCCGTACTGCCGCCGGAAGGCCGCGGCGAAACGGCTGGCACTGGTGTAACCGCAGGTCATGGCGACCTGCTGGACGCTGAGGTTGCTGTTGCGCAGGAGGCCGGCAGCACGGTGCAACCGGATACGGGTGAGGTAGCGATGGGGGGTGACCCCGGTGGCTTTCGTGAAGGTGCGCAGGAAGTGGAACTTGCTGATGTTCACGAGACCGGCCAGCTCCTCCAGCCGGATGTTGTCGCCGATCCGCTCGTGCATGTAGTCCACGACACGGGCGAGCTCACGGCTGCCCAGCAGGCCCGGATCGGCGACTATCCGGGCCCGCGCCGCCGGATCGGCCACGCCGGTATGGACGAGATGCGTCAGCAGCGACTCCGCCACCATGTCGGCGTAGAGGCCCGCCGCACCGGCTGCGAGGGCGTTGCGCACCGCAGCCAGGGACGTCGACACGTACGGGTCGTCCACCGACAGTGTGTCCAGGGCATCCACGTCCTCGTGCGCCACGCCGAAATCGTCCAGTGTCTGGTGCACCGCCGCGGCCGGGTACCGGACGTGCAGCGACTCGAGCGCCTCGGGCCCGCTCGAACGCCACCGGAAAATGCTCTGCCGGTGCGGTGCGTTGACGGCCACCGACCCGGGGCCGTAGTCGGCGGAGCGCCAGAAACGCTCGTGTCTGCTCTCGATCCGGTACCGGCCGGCCACCACCCCGATGACGACCAGATCGTGCGCGGCCGGGCCGGTGAACTCCGGCAGCTCGGCCGGATCCCGGCACAGGTCGGCGCGGATCATTCGCCAGCCCAGTCCGACGCTGGAAGCCAGCGGCACGCCAGGACCGTTCGCCCGGACCGGGGACAGCACGGCCCGGGTCACAGCGTGGCCCCCGGGTGCCGTCCGATGTGTCGCGTCGGAGTCTGGCCGTATCGCTTGCGACACGTACGCACCAGGTGGCTGCTGTCGGCGAAGCTCCACCGGGCCGCCTCCCTCACGCTGAGCCGGGTCCCGGAGCCGGCCAGGTCAGCCAGGGCACCTTTCAGCCTGCGGCGACGCACATAGACCATCAACGGCTCCCCTCGTCGGCGAAGGCCCTGCCCCGGGCGAACGGTCGCTGACGCTACTACGCAGGCGTTTCCTATCGGCTCGGACCGAACGACGTACGGAAAAATCCGCCCGGAACCCGTACGGACCGATTTTTGTTCGCCGGCTCCGCGGCTCGGCCGACCACGGACGGCACCGGGACTCGGCCGCGCGACCAACGCGACGAGCCGTCGCGCTGGGCCCCGGCTCGTCAGGCCCGAAGCCTGCCACCTCCGCGGCACGACCAGCCACGACACTTCGCCGTCGAGGTGTGCGCCGCACGCATGGCTCGTCAGCGCTGAGGTGGCCTCGGCTCCGCGGGCTCGCTCTCCCCCGCCGTCGTGTACTGCCGCAGCTCGTCCTGCAAGGCGGCGACGACGGCCACGACACCCGGCGACCGGTTCGCCGCCGTCACGATGAGAGTGTCCCGCCGGTGCACGAGATGCGGGTCGATCACCGGCAGCCACCGCACCCCGGCCGGGACGATGTCGGCGGCCATTCCCGGCATCACGGTGACACCGATCCCCGCGGCGACCAGGCCCAGGCGGGCGGGCCAGCCGTGCGCCTGGCCCCCGATCCTCGCCCCGGCGAGCGTGGGCCAGGGCCCGAACTGAGGTTCGCCCTCCCGGCCCACACCGACGATCCACGCCTCCTGTGCGAGGTCGTCGATGTGCACCTCGGCGTGAGCCGCGAGCGGATGATCGGCGCTGATGGCCACGCCGAGCGCGCGCCGGGTGGTGACGACGTCGACGCGGAGCCCGTCGAGGTCGTACTCGGGAAGACCGGGACCGGCCGCCATCACAGCGACATCCGCACCGCCGGCGCGCAGCCGCAACAGCTGGGCGGGGCTGCTCGCCTCCCACACCGCCACGGTCAGGGCCGGGTGCTCGGCCCGCAGGCGGCTGACGGCCCGGGGCACGACCCCCGCGGCCGCGGTCGGATAGGCGCTGACGGTGAGATGACCGGCGACCTGGTCGCGGAGGCCCGCCATCTCCCGCTCGGCCGCCTCGATGTGGGCGAGCACCTGCCGGGCGTGCCGGAGCAGCGCGTGACCCGCGGTCGTGGGCAGCACGCCGCGGGCCTGCCGCTCGAACAGGGGGCTGCCGACCGCAGCCTCGACCACGCCGATCTGCCGGGAGATCGCGGACTGCGTGTAGCCGAGCGAGCGGGCCGCGCCGGTGAAAGAGCCCCACCGGGCGACCTCCACCACCACGCGCAGCCCGAGCAGCGTCAGCTCGGCCATGGTGCCTGACGGGAGTCGACCGTCCTCATCGGTCCTCGAGCCTCGGGTGCTCCGCGTCCGCGGCGTAGGCGCTCTCCCGCTGATCTTCCAGGGCAGCCAGCCGCGTCCGGATGCCGGCCGTGACCGCCTCGTAGGCGTCGCAGGGTGGCCGCAACGCGATCGCCCTGGGCCGGCGTCCGCTCGGCGGGTTCCCGGCCGGGGCCGCGCGAAGCACCGGTGATGAACCAGGTGGTCATGAAGGCTTCCTTTCCGGTGAAGAGGTCAGCTACGGATTCCCCCGTCCCGTAACCACCGGGAACCGCTTGTTGCGGCGAAACCGCCGGCGATTGCGGAGTCATGCGGGCGCGGCATGCACCCATGCGCAACCGTCGTGATTTGCCTGGTCACCCGGCGGAGATGTCATCTCGTACGGGCACGGAACGGGCCCGATCTCACCCCTACCGAGGACACCCATGATGAACACACCCCGGCCGGTAATGCCGTTCTCTCGTCGCGCGACGCTTTCCGCCATCGCCGGCGTCGCGGCCACCGCGGCTCTCGGCGCCTGCGGCCGGTCGTCCGGTTCGACGCCCGCCGCGGCCGCTACCCCCGCACCATCGGCCACCCCGTCCGCGGAACCGAATCTGTCGGCCACCGACCCTTCGCTGGAGCCGCGAGCCCGGGCGTTGGTCCGCATCGGGGAGGAGGGCATCGCCCGCGAGAACCAGGCGGCGCTGGAGGCCTTCTTCGCCACCGACTTCGTCTTCCACGGTCCCGACGGCGGATCGCTGACCCGCGAGCAGCTCTGGGACTATTTCGCGGCCTGCCGGCGCGCCTTCGACGACTTCCAGGTCACCCGGCAACAGTTCTTCTCCGACGGCGGGGCCCTGGCCGGCGCCCGCACCACCTTCTCCGGCATCTTCGCGCGCCGGTTCGACGCATCGCCGATCGGCCCCCTGGAGCCCACCGGCGCCCGCGCGATGTACCGGATCAACAACGTCTTCCGCTACCACGAGGACGGGAAGCTGGCCGAGGAGTGGGCCCAGTACGACAGCCGGCTGTTCCTCGAGACTCTAGGCGTCCGGCTGGTTCCGGCCGGCCCGCGGGCGTCCTGATCAAGCAGCCGCGCGACCACCCGGGATCGCTTCCCGTTGCGGTCCCGGGTGCCTGCGTTGCGAATATTCGGCTGCTAATGACGCTTGGCCCCGTCGGACGTTCGGCAGAACACTAGAGTGATCGACCGTGGACGAGATCGACGCAGCAATTGTGGCGCACCTGCAGGCCCATGCGCGGCAGACCAACCGGGACCTGGCCCAGGCGGTCGGCGTCGCCCCGTCGACCTGCCTGGAGCGGGTCCGGTTGCTGCGCGACCGCGGCATCATCACCGGGTTCCACGCCGAGGTCGACCTCGGGGCGCTCAACCGCGGTGTCCAAGCGTTGCTGCACGTGCAGGTCCGGCCTCTGAGCCGCACGGTCATCGAGGGTTTCAAGGCGTACGCGATGGGTCTGCCCGAAGTGCTGTCGGTCTTCGTGGTGGCCGGCGGCGACGACTTCCTGGTGCACGTCGGAGTGCCTGGCGTGGACAGCCTGCACGCCTTCCTCATGGACAAGTTCAGCGGACGGCGGGAGATCGCCGGGTTCCGCAGCTCGGTGATCTACCAGCACACCCGTAAGGCGGTCATCGAGCCACTCGACCCGTGAGCCCGGTCAGCGGCCACTCAGGACGGAGGCGGCCGTGCTCGACCGCCCGGCTGCGCCGCGGTGTCACCGGCGGCCGGGCGACGCCGCCGGCAGGTGAGCAGCGCGCCCGCGGCCAGGGCGGCCGGGAGGAGCAGCAGGCCGCAGAAGGCCAGCACGAGGGGCGGTGAAGGCCAAGCCGGCCCAGGCGCCCCAGACCGCCGCGACCGCGGTGATCACTCGTCCGGCCGGGCCGAACGCGGTCGCCGGCAGGTGACTCAGCGGCACCGCCGTGGTTCCGGCGGCGCTCCCGGGAACCCCGATCGTCGTCACCGCGAGCGCCAGACAGAGCACCGAGACGAGCACGAGCGTGAGTCCGGTGGCCAACGGCAGACGACGGCGCGGTCACAGCAGCGGGAAGCGCTTGGTCAGCGCGGTGACGCGGTTGCGCGGGCCGTAAACGGCGATCCCGGCGTAGTCGACGTCCTCGGCCGGGGTCTCCGCCAGCGTCGCGAGGTAGTCGTCGTACGCACGGGCGCGCCGGGCCACCTCGCTGAAGCCGACGACGAGCAGATCCGGCCGCTCGGCTGCCTTCTGACGCAGCTCCCGCAGTTGCTCGCGGCCGGCTGTCACGACCGGAACCGGGTGAGGGTTGAGGCCCGGATGCACGCCGCCCGAGGCGTCCTTGCCGTCGGCGCCGAGGGAGTCCGCGAGCCGGGCGCCGACGCTGAGACCCAGAACGGCGGCGGCGTTGACGGCATGACCGGTGGGAAGCGTTTCGTCGACCACCAGAACCAATTTGGTCGCGGGGCGCGCGACTTCTGCTGAACTAGACACGAGACACGAAGTTAGCCAGCTGTCCGGGGCCCGCGGCGCAGTTCTGAACGTCGTTCGAGAAAGAGCGCCCCACCCGGAGAACGCCGAACATTATTCGACGCAAAGCCTCCACGCCCGGTCGAGCAGACACTTGGCCTGAGACGGCCGCACGAAGTACCGCGACCCGAATGCGTCGGCACCTGGACCCACGGCACTGTCACGCCGGCCGCGGTCCTGGCGGCGCCTCAGGCCTCGATGACCAGGGCGCCGGACCGGCGTTATCTTCATGACATGAGCGTGATCTTGCCGCCCCCGGTCCAGGCCTTCTTCGACGCCACGAACGCCGGCGACACTTCGGCTTTCCTGGCCGCCTTCGCCGACGACGCGGTCGTCGACGACTGGGGCCGGCAGTTCCGCGGCCACGAGGCGATCAGGGGATGGAACGACCGCGAGAACATCGGCGTACGGGCGCACTTCGAGGTCACCGGGGTCGAGGTGAAGGACGGCAACCACGTGGTGGCGGCGACGGTGAGCGGCGGCGGCTTCAACGGGCCGAGCCACTTCGTCTTCCAGATCGCCGGCGATCACGTCACCCGCATGACCATCACCGGCTGATGCCCCGCCGGCCCAGGGCCCTGACCGGGCCGGCCTGGAAAGCGATGTCGCCCTCACGGTTGACGAACCGTCCCGTGCCCGAGCCGGGTCCCTCGGTGGCGAGCGCCACGACGGCGTCGGTGCCCTCGGTGACGGTCTGCGGGCCGGAGTGGTGGTTGAAGTCCGTCGCGGTGTAGCCGGGATCCGCGGCGTTGATCCGGATCTGCGGCATCCACTTGGCGTACTGGGTCGTCAGCATGGTCAGCGCCGCCTTCGACGCGGTGTAGGCCGGGAAGATGACCTTGGACTCGGCCCGCGCCGGGTCATGGGTGGCTGCGAGCGAGCCCATCTCGCTGCTCACGTTGACGATGACCGGGTCGTCCGAGCGCTGCAGCAGCGGCAGGAAAGCCGAGGTGGTCCGCACGACGCCGACCACGTTGACCTCGAGGACCTCCCGGATGTCGGCGACGTCGGTGGATCCGAAGGTGCCGGGGACACCGGCGTTGTTGATCAGCACGTCGATGTGACCCTCGTGCCGCTCGACGTCGGCGGCCGCCGCAGCGACCGACACCTCGTCGGTGACATCGATCTGGACGAAACGAGCACCCAGGGTCTGGGCGGCCGCGGCGCCGCGAGCGGCGTCGCGGCAGCCGAGCAGAACGGTGTGGCCGGCCTCGACGAGACGACGGGCGGTCTCGTAGCCGAGGCCTTTGTTGGCTCCGGTGATGAAGGTGATCGTCATGCGTCCCATGGTCGGCCGGCCCCGGCCGGCCAGCCAGGGAAGACTGTTACCACCTTGGGCCGCGGCTCGCGAGGGATGATCTGACCATGACTTCGGAACTCGGCACGGTCCTGCGCGCCTGGCGTGACCGCCTCACCCCGGCCGAGGTGGGCCTGCCGGCCGGCCGCGGACGCCGTGCGGCCGGGTTGCGCCGGGAGGAACTCGCCGACCTGGCCGGCATCTCGGTCGACTACGTCGTGCGCCTGGAACAGGGCCGGTTCACCACCCCGTCCGCGCAGGTCGTCGCAGCCCTGGCCCGGGCTCTGCAACTGACCGCGGCCGAGCGGGACCACCTCTACCGGCTGGCCGGCATCGTGGCGCCGGCCGACATCTCCGATCACATCCCGCCGGGTCTGCAGCGCATGCTGAGCCGGCTCGGGGAGACCGCCGCCGTCGCGGTGTTCGCGGCGGACTGGCAGATGATCCGGTGGAACCGGGGCTGGGCGGCTCTGCTGGGCGACCCCTCCGCGGTGGCCCCGGCCCAGCGCAACTTCGCCCGTGACAGCTTCCCGGCCGGGGAGAGCGGCCCACACCTGTCCCAGTGGCCCGTGACATCGCTGTCGCGCGACATGACCGAAGCCGCCGTCGTCTCCGATCTGCGCCGCGCGACCGGCCGCTTCCCGGACAGCCGTCGCCTCGCCGTCCTGATCCGCGACCTCAAGCGGAGCAACCGCCGTTTCGCCGAGCTGTGGTCGGTGGGGACGGTCGGCGCCCACCGGGAAGATCAGAAGATCATTCATCACGGGGTGGCCGGCCCCATCGCCGTCGACTGCGACGTGCTGACCGACGGCGACGCGGAGCTGAAACTGGTGATCCTCACCGCTGCGGCCGGCAGCGAGGACGAGACCAAGCTGCGACTGGCCCTGGTCTCCGGCAGCCTCGGGCCATCAGCCGGCTGACCCTCTCCCGGTGGGCCGGAAGCTGCGCCGGGGCCGTCACCTCGGCCGACCGGCTCGATGCCGTTCCACTCTGCTGACCGCCGCCGGGCGCGTGCGTGGACTCGCCGATCCCAGGCCGGAGCCCGTCCGGGGGAGATCGGGAATCCGTGCCCCGACCGGCGGGAAGGGCGGAGCACCGAGAAGGATCGAGCCGCGACGCTAAAGCCGATTGGCGGCCAGGAACGCGTTGATGTGCGGGTGGCGGCCGGCCACGGCGACGTCCCGCCAGTAGCGCTGCAGCGGGTTGGACTCCGCGAAACCGCTCGCGCCGTGCAGGTCGAGCATGAGGTCCATGGCCGCGCGGCAGTCCCGGGCCGCACCGGACATGTCGAGGCCGTGGTCGCCCGGGCCGGCCGCCGCGAGGGCGAGCATCGTACGTTCGGCCCGCCGGGCGAGGGAGGTGGCCTCGGCCCGCCAGGTGCGCGCGGCCGGGGACTCGCCCATGGAGGCGTACGCGCTCAGGTAGGGCTTGCGATCGGAGGCGAACATCGCGGTGATCAGATCCAGCGCACCCAGCGTGGCCCCGACGACCGGGGCCAGCGCGGTCAGGCCGAAGAGCACCATGTCGCCGGCGAGTGCGGCGAAGTCGAGCGGCGCCACGCGCACGGCCGGCACGAGGACGTCCTCGGCGACGAGGGTGTGGCTGCCGGTGCCGCGCATGCCGGCGGCCGACCAGGTGTGCTCGACGCGCAGGTCGCGTGTGGGGAACAGGGCCCAGGACAACGTCCCGTCGATCAGCACGGCCAGGCCGGCCCACTCCGCGTCCTCGCAACCGGAGACGTTCGCCCAGCGGCCGGTGACGCGTACGCCGCCGAAGGCTTTCTCACCCCGGCCGCCCGGCGTGCCCGACCCGGCGAGAAGCGCGTCCGGGCCGATCACGTCGCCGATGGCCCGGCGGCTGAAGATCTTGCCGGTGAGCGAGGTGCCGGCGATCCAGCTGGTGGACGGGCAACCGCGGGCCAGCTCGGTGAGCAGCTGGACGGCCTCGGTGGCGGTGCGATCGTGCAGGGCGAAAGCGCCCGCCTCCCGGGCGGCCTGCAAGCTTTTCGCGGTGGGACGGCCCTGGCGTTCGGTCTCCGCGGCCTGCGCAGCCAGGATTTCCACGAGTGGTGATGTCACGCCGTCAACCGAAGCAGCTCCGGCTCCGCGCGACCATGCGCGCGCGGCCCGAGACCATACGCGGACGTACCATCGCGGACGTGGACATGATCTCTGCGGCGCTCGGCAGCGTCCGGGCCCTGCGCGTGAACGGGCGCCGCATCACGGAGTCGGGCGCGTGGGGGCTGCGCTTCCCGCCGATGGCCGTGCTCGGCTTCCACGTGATGCTGCACGGTGAGGGGTGGCTGATTCAGGAGAGGATCGACCCCCTTCCCGTACGGCCGGGGGACGTGATCTTCACCGCGGCCGGTGTCGTGCACGGGTTCTCCCCCGCGCCGTGCACCCTCGACGACCTGCCCGTCTTCACGGTGGAGGAGCCCGCGCCGCCCGGAAAGGCCGACTTCGAGTTCCTCTGCGGCGCCTACCGCATGCAGGACGGCCGGGTGCCCGCCCTGCTGCGGAAGTTGCCGGAGCTCGTCCTGATCACGCCGGACTACGCCGAGCAGCCGGAGCTGCGGACGCTGATCGACATGTTGCACGCCGACTTCGACCGGCCCGAACCGGGCACCGGCGCGGCCCGGGCCGCCCTGATCGACCTGATGGTCGTGCAGATGCTGCGCCAGGTGCCGGACCGGCCGGAGGTCACCGACCCGGGCATCGCCGGCGCGCTGCACGCGATCCACGAGCGCCCCGAGCGGCCGTGGACGGTGGAGCAGTTGAGCTCGGTCGCGGGGATGTCGCGCACGACCTTCCACCGCCGCTTCACCGCCGTGACCGGCACTCCCCCGATGGCGTATCTGGCCGACCGGCGGATGAGCCTGGGCGCCCAGCTGTTGCGGGCGAGCCCGGCGCCACTGGCGGCCATCGCGCGGCAGGTCGGCTACTCGACGGAGTTCGCCTTCTCGGCCGCGTTCCGCCGCACCTACGGGGTGGCGCCGGGTCAGTTCCGCGCCTCCTGAACCGCGGCCACTGCGGGCCGGGGACCTATCGTTGACAAGTGATCGCCGACCTTGAGACGTTCCAGGACGAGCTGGCGGGCAGCGGTTTCCCGCCGATGGTCAACACGCTGGCCGGGGCGGGCTTCCAGGCCCGGATCGCCACCCGCGATCTCGGGCCGTTGCGGATGGTGTCCCTGGCTACGCCCGAGAGCGCGTGTGTCGGCCGGGAGCGTGACGCCCGCGACGGCCGGCACCTCGCTATCAAGGTGATGACGCGGGGCCGGACGCGGATCGAGCAGGGCCACGGCGAGACCGCACTCGGTCCGGGCGATCTGGTGCTGCTCGACCCCACCCGCGGGGTTCGGTTCTCCAGCACCGCCTCGGCGCACGTCACCATCCTGGTTCCGCGCCGCGAGCTGCGGCTCCGCCCCGCGCATCTCGACCGGCTCCTCGGCGTACGCATCGACGGCGCCCACGGTCCGGGCGCCCTCGTCTCCGCGGTGGCCCGCGAATCGGCTCGCTCGGTGACCGGGTTCCGCGAGGGCGACGCGCGACGGTCCGCGGCGGCCGTCGTCGAACTGATAGCGGTGGCGCTCGAGGCCCGGCTCGGCGACGAACGACCGGCCCCGGACGAGCGGCTGCGCGACCGGATCACCGGCTACATCGAGGCCCGGCTGGCCGATCCCGAGCTGGGCCCACCCGCCATCGCCGCCGCCCACCACATCTCCGTACGCCGGCTGCACAAACTCTTCGAGGACCAACCCCTCACGGTCGCCGCCCTGATCCGTCGTCGCCGCCTGGAGCGCTGCCGGGCCGAGCTCATCGGGGGCGGACGCACGGTCACCGCCGTGGCCACCCGGTGGGGGTTCACGGACCCCACGCATTTCAGCAAACTCTTCAAGGCCACGTACGGCTACAACGCTCATGCACTGATGACCAGCAACCGTGCACGGATGACCAAGACGCGCTCGGACAGCCCGGACCAGGATGGTGATCGCCACAGCATCCGAGAGCAAGGAGACAGTCATGGCGAGGGTGTCCATCGTCCGCCCCGGTGAGGGCGAAATCCTTGCCAGTGGGCCGGCGCAGGTCCGGATCCTGGAGACCGGCGAGCACACCGCGCACCGGCTGGGATTCGCCGAGATCACCGTCCCGCCGGGCTTCCCGAGCCCGTTGCAGCACCGCCACTCCCAGCACGACGAGGGTTTCTACGTGCTCTCGGGAACCATCCGGTTCACCGTCGGCCCGGACGACCACGACGCCGGGCCCGGCACCTGGGTCATCGTGCCGACCGGGGCGCCGCACACGTTCGCCAACCCCGGCGACGAGACGGCGGTCATGCTCAACACCTTCACGCCGGACCTGTACGTGCAGTACTTCCGCGACTTCAAGGCCCTGATCGATTCCGGACAGCCGGTCAACGCCGCTTCCATGGAGCCGCTCTGGAAGAACTACGCCACCGAGATCTCGACCGAGTACGCGCCGGCTACGGCGACCTCACCGGGCCCCGCCGCGGTTCAGACGTTCATGGCGGTCGGGACACTCCGCCCCGATACCGACTTGGCACGGTTCGGCGCGCTGCGAGAGGCAGAACACCGGCAACTCGCAGTGCTCCGTTCCGAGAGACGGGTCGGGGCGCACTACGTTTCCCCAGCGCGGGGTGCAACCTTCGTCGAGATCATCGCCGCCGGCGAGAAGGAGGCAACCGAGACGCTGCGCACCCTGCCCTTCGCTCAATTCTTCGACGTCGAGGTCTATCCGACCGTGCCGCCGGACGCCGCCGAACTCGCTCACCGCGCCCAGCTGTAACGACTCCGCCGGCCGGGGCGAACCCGCCGACGACCTGATCCAGATGAGCGTCGCCGGCTTGATCAAGGCGGTCGACCGGTTCGCGGCCGATCGCGGCACCGAATCGCGCAGATGCTCAACTACGTGGTTCGTCGGCGAGCAGCAGATCGTCGGCAGGTGGGGTCACCAGTTCGCAATCGGAAGGCACCGGGGCCGGGCTGCGCCACTCGGCGAGCAGCACAGTGGCGTCGTCCTGCAGACGGTCGTCCTGGTAGTGCAGGATGGCGTGGACGAGCCGCCGGGTGATCTCAGGCAGGGGCAGGTCGTCGGCGACGGCCTTGGTCGCGAAGTCGATGAGCCGGTCGGTCCCGAACTGCTCACCCTGCGCGGAGCGGGCCTCGATGATCCCGTCGGTGTAAAGCAGCAGCCGGTCATTCGATTCGAGGGCTTCCTCGACCACTATCGGCGAACGCCTGTCACCCAGCGTGACGGGCAAAGCGGTCGGGGTGGGCAAGACTTTGACGACTTTGCCCTGGCGCAGGATCATCCCGCTGGGGTGTCCGGCCGAGATCACCTGCAGGATTCCCGTACGTTGGTCGAGCTGCGCCAGCACGGCGGTGATCATGCCGTAGCGGTCGTGGTCCCGTACGGCGTCGTCGATGTGGTGGTAGGTGTCGGTCAGGGTCATGCCGGCTCGGCGAGCGTTGCGGTAGGAGGCCAGCGCCAGTGAGGCCAGGATGACCGCGCGCATGCCGCCGGAGGATCCGTGCCCGGCCGCGTCGAACAGTGCAAGGTGGGCGATGTCGCCGTTGACGGCGTAGTCGAACGCGTCGCCGCCGACGTCGTAGCAGGGCTCGAGGATGCCACTGATCATCAGATGGCCGGTGGAGAACGTCAGCGGGGGCAGCTGCGCCCGGAGCATCTCGGCGGCCAGCTGCATGGGTTCGCAGCGGCGCACCTGTTCGATGGTGTCGCTGTAGAGACTGCGGGTGACGATCAGTTCCGCCAGCAAAGACGCGACGGACACGTAGTCGTCGACGGCCTGATCGCTGAGTTCGTGGTCGGCGTCGATCTCCAGGACGCCCATGCGTTCGCTGCCGTCGAGCAGCGGCACCCACAGCGTCGTCGCGCCGGCGTCCTGGCCGGCACAGGGCGTGGCCAGGCTGTAGGCCCGGCCGGCGAGGGTGCCGTCGACGCTGATCGGCTTCCGCGACGGAGCGGATCCGGCGAGCAGCGGCAGCAACCGGCGCTGCTGATGATCAACCAGATAGATGACCATGGCGGTGGCGCCGGCCCCGCGGGCGGCTCGCATGGCCATCTCCGGCAGGTCCTCCGGCCGGGCGTGATGCGATTGCCGCAGCAGCCGCCGCAACACTTCCACACTGCTCATGCCCACTCCGCTCACGGCGTCCGACCCTACGGCTGCACTCTCCTCCAGATATCGCCAACCGCAACTCACCCCGGTCACGGGATCAGACGATTGCCACCCGGATGGTGTCCAGGGTGGAATCGGACGGATCGGGCAGCACCATGCCCGCGGCCACGCCGGACCGCAGGTAGTCGACGATATCCGCACTGATGCGCTCGCCCGGCAGCAGAGCCGGGATGCCGGGCGGGTACGGGGTGACCTGTTCGGCGCACACGCGGCCCACCGCGTCGCCGATCGCCACCGTCTCGGTCGGGCCGAAGAACGCGTCACGCGGCAACAGGACCGGATCGACGTCGAAACTCGCGGGGACCGGAAGATGCACGGCCTTGGCCGCGGGCAGGGTCGCGGCACCTGCGGCCAGGCGGTTCAATGATTCCAGCAGCCGACCGGCGGTCTCGTGGTCGTCGGCCATCGACAGGGTGGCCAGGATCCGGCGATGATCGGACAGGCCCATGTCGATGCGGCAGTGTTCCCGGAGCCAGTCCGCGGCCTGGTAGCCGCTGATGCCCAGCCCGCTGACGTCGATGAGGACTTGCAGCGGGTCGAGCTCGTGGCCGGCCTCGGCCCCCAGCAGCTCCTTCTCGACGACGTGCAGACCGTCCACGGTGCCCAGCTCCCGGCGTACGTGCCGGGCCAGCTCGATCGCGTCGGACAGCAGCTGGTGACCGTGCTCGACCATCTGCCGGCGCCAGGCGTCGAGGCCGGCGTAGACGACCGTGTTCGGGCTGGTCGTCATGAGCAGGTCGGCGCACGCGGACAAGTGCTTCGCGTCGACCAGGTCGCCCTGCGAGTGCAGCACCGAGCCCTGCTCGAAGCCGGCGCCCATCTTGTGCACGCTGACGACGCAGATGTCCGCTCCGGCGTCCATGGCCCATGTCGGCAGGTCCTCGTGGAACGGCAGGTGCGCGCCCCACGCCTCGTCGATGATCAGCGGTTTGCCGCGCCGGTGGCAGACCTCGGCCAACGCGGCGATATCGGCGCAGGTCCCGTACGGTGTGGGGCTGACGATCAACGCCCCGGCCGCCGTGGGATGTTGCCGCCAGGCCTGCTCCAGCTGGGCTGGTGACGGCGGGTGGGCCAGGTGCAGGTTCTCGTCGTACTGCACCGGCACCCATCGCGGCTCGACGCCGGTGAACACCAGCCCGGCCGTGATCGACTTGTGGGCGTCGCGGCTGATCAGAAGCTCGCCCCGGCCGCCGGCGACGGCGAGCATCGCCGCCTTGACCGACAGCGAGCTGCCGGCAGTGGAGAAGAACGACTGACCGGCGCCCACCGCGTCGGCCATCAACTGCTCGGCGTGCGACAGGTAGCCCTGCGAGGACGACCGGTCGTCCAGCCCGCTGGAGGCCAGCATGTCGGCCCGATAGGTGGAGTCTCCCAGGATGTCGCGGGCCTTCCGTACCACCACCGTCGGACCCCAAACGACGTGCCGGCCCATTCACACGATTCAGTCGGGCCGAACTCGGTGCCGAGGCCCCGGCCGCGCTACCGGTGACCGCGGAGATCCCGGCTGAGCCGCTCGACGGACGAGGGCGATCACGCGTCGTGGCGCGGCAGCCGCACAGTGGCAACAGTCCCGCGGGGGCGGTTGGAGGTCAAGGTGATGGTGCCCCGGTGCCGTTCGACGACGGTGCGGCACAGGGCCAGGCCGAGACCGTTGCCCGGCACGTCCGTGTGGCGGGCGTTGTCGCCACGGTACAGCCGGCGGAACAGGTCGACAGTGGGGTTGGTGGGCAGACCCACGCCGGTGTCGGCGACGGTGAGCAGAGCCGCGCCGTCGTCACGAGTCAATCGCACCGAGACCTCGGCGTTGTCGGGGCTGAACTTGACCGCGTTGTCGATCAGATGGGTCACGGCCTGCCGTAGCCGGGCGCCGTCACCCCGCACGAGCAGGTCGTCCACGACCGGCGTAACGACAGTGACCCCCCGTACGGCCGCTGTTTCCTGCACATCATCGATGGCTTCGCGCAGCACGGCGGCCAGATCGACCGGGCCGTCGGCCAGCATCAGATGTCCGGAGTCGAGGCCCGCCAGGTCGAGCAATTGATCGAACAGTTGCCGCAACTTGCGGCTGTTGCGTTCCATCACGCCGACCATCTCGCGTACGTCGTCGGAAAGTTCCGGCATCTCGGCGATGAGCTGGGCGTAAGCGGTGACCGTGGTCAGCGGGGTCCGTATCTCGTGACCGGCGAGCGCGACGTAGTCGTCGGTGACCGCGGCAAGATGCCGGGCGAGATCGTCGGCTCGATGTTGTTGCAGGTGGGAACCGATGTGACCGGCGATACCGGTGAGCAGGACGGCCAGCCCGGGCTCGGGTTGCTGCGGATTGCGGGAGAAGAAGGTCATGACGCCGGTGACCTGACCACCGGCGGTGATCGGAACAGCTCCGGCGGCGCGGAAGGTGGTGGCGGCCCGGATCTGGGGTACGACCGGCGAGCCGGCGTCGTGGATGTCAGGGACCCAGACCAGCTTGCCGGCCTGCCAGCAATGGCCGGCCAGCCCCTCGCCGACAGCGAACGAGTCGGGCAACGGCACCGGGGGTTCGCCGGGGGCGGCGTAGGTGGCGTCGCAATGGAGCCGGTCGGTCACCGGATCGCGCAGCCACAGCCGAACGTAGGGCCAGTTCAGTCCGGTGCCGACGGCGTTCACTGCCTGCCGGCGCGCCGCGACGGCACTGACCCCGCCGGCCAGCGCTTCCAAGACCGCTGTCTTGCAGTTCTCGTAGACGTGTGACAGGTGGCCGGCGGTGACGTCGTGCACAGCGGCTGCCGCGCCGATGATCTCGCCGTGCTCGTCGCGCACCGGCCGGGCGTTGAGCGTGAGCCAGCGCTGCCGGCCGAGCCGGTCGGTGGCCAGTATCCCGGCCTGCCGCACCGACTCACCCGACAAAGCCCTGGCCATCGGCAGCTGCTCGGGACGCAACGGCCGGCCGTCGTGGGTGCGCAGTCCGAACCGCTCCGGCCAGTTCGCGAGCGGAATTCCAGCGCCGTGAGTGCCGAAGAAGTCGCTGAGGTCATCGTTGTAGAACGTCAGCCGGCCGGTCGTGTCACAGGCGGTGAGACCCGCATCGACGCAGGACAGCAACACATCGGCGACCCTCGGCCCGGGCGCCGACGGCGGGCGGCCGGACTCCCCCGCGGTCACGGCCAGATGAGCGGCGATGACGTCGGACAGTTCCGTGATGTCGAAGGGCTTCTGCACGGTCGCCATCGAGGCGCAGCTACCGATGCGGGCCTGATCGTGCGGAGACAATGCCGTCACCAGCACCACCGGGACGTCGGCGAGCAGCGGATCACCACGAAAAGCCCGGCACAGCTGGACGCCGTTCATCTTCGGCATGTCGAGGTCGGCGATCAGCAGGTCCGGCCGCTGCTCACCGGCCGCCGTCAGGGCCGCGGCGCCGTCATCCGCGACCATCGTCGTGCACCCGAGCCGACGCGCCACCTCGACGATCACCTTCTGGTGATCGCGGTGATCCTCCGCGATCAGGACCAAAGCCACCGGCAAATCCTAAAATGGCACAACACCGGGCGTAGCGGCTTCGCTGATTCACGGTCACCTCGACGTGGCCCCATCACTGAGCGAGTGCATCCGGCGCGGGTTGCCGGCCACCGGTTCCCGCCGGCAGCGAGCACCCCTGAGCCGGACTCAGGTGTACGACCGTGGCCGCAGGGGTAGCAGATTCGCCGCTGCGCGGCGGCCGATGGCGCCGGACAGCGATCGACGTTGTCGGCGGGGACCTGAGAGTGAGGCGGTGACCTGTGCGATGAGCACGCTGACAGCCCATTTCGATCTGCCACTGGACCACACCGCCCCGGGCTGGGCCCGCGGTGCGGTCGCTGCCGTTCTGGGTGGATGGGGCCTGCGGGATCAGCAGTGGCTCGACGCGGCCGTCACGGTGGTCAGTGAGCTCGTCAGCAACGCCGTCCGGCACGGCGGGGGCGAGATCGTGGTCGATGTCGAGGCACACGGTGGCCGGGTGATCGTCTCGGTGGCCGACGGTTCCAGCGTCGTGCCGCGTCCGCGCCGCCCGGACGGGTCCGGCGGCCTCGGGCTGACGATCATCGAGGCGTACACCGTACGGTGGCACGTCGAGACGCACGAAGGCGGCAAACGCGTCCGGGCCGAACTGCCGCCGTGCCCGGGCGACACGATCAAGGCCGGCGGCACGATCCGGACGGAGGAGTCATGAACATCACCGTTCATCGTGAGCAGGACGGCACCGTACGGCTGACGCCGGCGGGCAACCTGGACATGGCGACCGCCGGCGACCTCGATCAGCACGTCGCCGATGTCTTCGCCGGCGAGTCCGCTCACACGCTGATCGTCAACGCGTCCGAGGTGGCCTTCTGTGACTCGTCCGGCATCCACGCCCTGTTACGCGCCCGGGAGACCGCGCACCGGTACGGCGCTGCGTTCCAGCTGAGCAGCCCGACCGGCATCACCCGGCGCACGCTGGAGGTCACCGGTCTGCTCACCCCGCTCACCACACTGAGCACCTCCGAGGGCAGCGGCCACGGCTCAGCGGCCGCGCGACCCTGACGATCGGGGAAAGTGCGGGCGGGGAGTCCGCCCGCCCTGGCCGGAGTGCGGACGCCGACCTGACGGCGTGACAGCTTTAGTGGTGCGCTACGGCGGTGAGGCGGCGGCCGACGCCGCGTTGTACCGGGCCGAGCAGCCCGGCCGGGACGCGTCGTCGGCCCTGACACCGCTCACCCGGTGCCGGTCAGACGCCGGTGGATGGGGACAACAGCGTGGTCGCGTGGGCGGCGGCTGTTGTCAGGGCCGGCAGGTCAGCGGGTTTGAACGCCCGGGGCTCGGTGTGCATGAGGATCAGCGTGCCGACGAGGTGACCGTCGGTGTCGTGCAGCGGCACACCGGCGTACGACCGCACTCCGCACACCGTCACGATCGGGTTGTCCATGTGCGCGGGGTCGTCGTGAGTGTCGTCGATGATCAGTGGGCTGTCGTGTTTCACCACAAGCGCGCACGGCGCCCAGCCGATGGGTACGCCGCCCGCATCGACGATCCATTCCGGCATGCCGTGGGACGCGAGCACGAAAGAGTTGTTCGTCCAGATCAGGTTGAGGGCGACTGTGGCGCCAGGGAAGGTCCCCGCGAGTGCGTCCACCAGCTCGGACAATCCCGTCGCGGTCTTGTCGTGGAGGCCGGACAGCGCCGCCGCAACCGCAACGAGGCGGGCGGGCTCGAGCAGGCGTGTGCCGCACGGGGAAACAGAGGACGGCCGGGTGGACAGGCTGTTGCTCACGAGTGCTCCTGACGAGGGTCGGGCTTGAATGCCATTAGGTCTGACGTTAGGCAGGGTGCGGTGCCGCGCCGGGTTGAGGCGCGTTGCCAGGCGGTAGTCATCTGTCTGCTGTTTCAAGACGCGTGGCCAGGCCACCGGGCCGTGACTCGAACACGATCGCCAGTGGCGCGGCGAGAAACACCGAGGAGTACGTGCCGACGCCGATGCCGATCAGCAGGGCCAGCGCGAAGTCGACGAGAGAGTCGCCACCGAGCACGGCGAGCGCGGTGAGAATGAAGACCGCGCCCAGGCCGGTGTTGACGGTACGGGGCACGGTGTGCAGGATGCCGGTGTTGACGAGCTTCGCGAACGGAGTGCCGCGCCGGTCCTTCGCCCGGACCAGCTCACGGATCCGGTCGAAGGTGACCACCGAGTCGTTGACCGAGTATCCGATGACGGTCAGCAAGGCCGCCAGAAACACCCCGTCGACAGGTCGCCCCAGCCAGGCGAACACGCCCACGACCAGCAGCACGTCGTGGAGCATCGCGAGTACGGTGGCCGCACCCCACTGCCGGCGGAACCTGACGGCCAGGTAGACGAGCTGGGCGGCGAGCGCCACGCCGAGCGCGATCAGGGCGTTGCGGCGCAGCTCCTCGCCGAGGGTGGGGCCGATCTTCTCGTCGCGCAGCCGCTGGATGTCGTGGCCACTCGCCTCGGCCAGCGCGGACCGCACCCCCGCCTCGGTCTCCTCCCCGAAGGCGCCGGCGCGGACGCTGATGTTGCCGTCACCGGAGGTGTTGACCACCGCCCGCTCCAGCCCGGCCGACGCGACCGCGTCCCGTGCGGCGTCGGCGGACAGCGGGGCGGTGGCGGCGTACTCGACCAGGCGGCCGCCGGTGAATTCCACACCGAGGTTCAGCCCGCGGAGCCCGATGCCGGCCACGGCGAGGACCACCGCCGCGGCCGACACCCCCAGCCACAGCCGGCGGCGCCCCATGAGGTCCGGATCGCCGGACTCCAGCCTCCGCCGGACCCAGCCGATGCCGCCGAGGCCGCTCCAGGACGGCCGCCGGTTCAACCAGCGGCTGCCGACGAGCGGTGACGCGAGCGCCCGGGTCAGCACCAGAGCGGTGAACATGGACACCAGCACACCGATGGACAGGGTGATCCCGAAGCCGCGCACCGGGCCGGAGGCGAGGAAGAACAGCAGCCCGGCCGAGAGCAGCGTGGTGATGGTGGAGTCGATGATCGCCGACCAGGCGTTGGTGAACCCACCCCGCAAAGCGGTACGCAAACTACGGCGGGCGCCGCGGCCGGCGTACTCCTCCCGGGCCCGCTCGAAGACGAGCACGTTCGCGTCCAGGGCCATACCGATCGCGAGGACGAAACCGGCCAGCCCGGGCAGGGTGAGGGTGGACCCGATCGCCAGCAGCGCGGCGTAGGAGATGGCGCCGTAGCAGACCAGCGCGATCGCAGCGATCCCACCGACGAACCGGTACACGCCGACGATGAACAGGATGGTCGCGATCATGCCCAGGATCGCGGCCGCCGCGGACGCCTCGATCGCCGCTTCGCCCAGGCTGGGGCCGACCGTACGCTGCTCGATGACCTCGACCGGGACCGGCAGCCCGCCCGCGCGGATCAACAGGGCGAGATCCTTCGCCTCGGTCTCGGTGAAGGTGCCGGTTATCTGAGTGCGCCCGCCGGCGATACCGGTGTCGCAGGCGACGTCCTCATCGACCTGCGGCGAGGAGATCACCTGCTGATCCAGGACGATGGCGACCCGCCGTCCGGGCTCACCGGGGGCGGCGCAGGCGGCGTCGGCGGTCAGCTTGCGCCAGGCCTCGCCGCCGGTGCCGCGGAAGTCCAGGCCGACCTGCCATCCGGCGAACTGGTCGACCGCCGCGGTGGCGCCGTCGACCTGCTGGCCGGAGAGTGCGGCGGCGCCCAGCCGCAGCCGTTCGCCGCTCCCGGCCGGGAGGACGAGCTCCCCGCCGGGCTTCTCCGGATCACCCGGGCCGGGTTCGCCGCTCGGCGCCGGCTGTGCGCTGCGGCCCGGGCCGGCAGACGGTTCTGCGGCGACGACGCCGAGAACGGGGTGAAACGTCAACTGGGCGGTACGGCCGATGACGCGTACCGCTTCGGCCGGATCGGTGATACCGGGCAGTTCCACGATGATGCGGCGATCACCGGAACGGGCCAGCGTCGGCTCGGCCACGCCGAGCTCGTCGACCCGGCGGCGCAGCACCTCGAGCGCCTCGTCGGTGGTGGCGGAGGTCGCCCGGGCGAATTGGCCGTCCCGGGTCTCGAGAACAATCTGGGTACCGCCGCGCAGATCAAGCCCGAGCCGGGGCGAACGGGTGGCAATCAGCCACCCCGAGACCACCAGCACGACCAGGGCGAGAAGTGCGCGCACGGCAGTAGCGCGCGACATTTCGGATGCTCCTCGACACGGATGAGCCCACGGTCACCGGTCGGACACGGCACCGCGGGAGAAAGGGAAAGGACACAACTACGCCGAGAAGCGTGGCGGTGCCCGTCCCCCAACCGTGTGGCGCAGCAGCGACGGCTTCGCCGCGGACATCGATGTCGTGGCGACCGGCCACCGCACGCGTCGCCGCAAACCGAACAGCAGCGCCACGACCGCGGCCGCGAACAGCAGCAGCGCCGGCGCCAAGGGCTTACCGGCCGGCCGCAAGTCCACCGGCATCGGCGTCCCCGCCGAGGGCACGACGGCGGCCACCGTCAGGCGGGGCAGGCTGTCAGCGGTGGACGTCTCGTCGTGACCGGCACTGCTCAGTGCGGCCCAGGCGATCGTGAGAACCAGCACGAGCGGCAGCACCCCAGCCCGGCACACCTGCCGCACCCGCTGCTCAGCCCGCACGCTGCCCCTCCTCGCCGCAGCAACGATCGTACCCGTCGCCGCGTACGATGTGAGGCCACGGACCGCAGTGAGCGAGGGCCGGGCCAGGCCGGCGACAACGTTCCACCTGGTGATCGGCTCGATCGGAGGGGGACGCATGCCGTCACCGGGCCCGTCCCGACCGCCGACCCTCGATGAGGTCGCCGAGCGCGCAGGGGTGTCGCGCACCGTCGTCTCGCGCGTCGTCAACAATGGACCGCACGTCAGCCGGGCCAAACGCGACGCGGTCGAGAAGGCGATCCGGGAGCTCCGGTACACGCCCAACCGGGCCGCCCGGGCTCTGGTCACCCGTCAGACGGGCGTGGTGGTGCTGGTGGTCTCCGGCGACGGGCCGGAGGTGTTCACGGACCCGTTCTTCGCCCAGATCATCGCCGGTGTTGCCGCGGCGCTGGAGAAGACCGACCTCAATCTCATGCTGAGCCTGGCCACGCCCGTTCACGGCCGGCAGCGCCTCGAGGCCTTCCTGCGGACCCGGGGGGCGGACGGGGTGATGCTGGTGGCGATGCGTGGTGAGGACCCGCTGATCGACATCGCCGCGAAGTCCGGGCTGCCGACGGTCTTCGTGGGGCTGCCGATGCACGGAACGCCACCGTTTTACGTCGACGTCGACAACGCCGGCGGGTCTCGCGCGGCGACCGAGCATCTCCTGCGGTCCGGCCGGCGACGCATCGCCATGATCACCGGACCGGAGGACACCGCGGTGGCCCGCGAACGTCTTCGAGGCTATGCCGAGGCCTTGATGCTGGCCGGGCTCGGCCCGTACGCCACCGAGCCCGGCGACTTCCTGGAACAGAGCGGCGCCGCCGCGATGCGCGCGCTGTTGAGCGCGCACCCCGACCTCGACGGCGTCGTCGCCGCCAACGACAACATGGCAGCAGGCGCCCTGCGAGTATTGCGTGAGGCCGGCCGCACGGTGCCAGGCGATGTGGCAGTGGTCGGCTTCGACGATCTGCTGGTCGCTGTGCACACCGACCCGAAACTCACCACCGTGCACCAGCCGGTGCAGGCTCTGGGGCGTGAAGCAGCCCGCATGCTGATCGATCTGCTGGACGGCGCTCAGCCGGAGCCTTTCGTCCTGTCGACCAAAATGGTGGTCCGGGAGTCGGCCTGACGAGCGCCCTACCGCGAACGGGCGTAATGCGCGGCGACGCGGGCCAGCTCGTGACCGCGCCCCTTCATGTATCGCTGTTGCACCCAGGCGGTGAACGCGGCCCGGGCGGCCGGTGACGAGCCCGGCGACCAGGCCTCTTCCTTGATCACGTCGAAGTAGGTGAGCAGCTTGAGGTCGGGAAAGGCGCCCGACCGCAGCGCCGTGTCCATGTCCCCGAGCCACCGGGCCTTGTCGCCGCCGTCCTCGGTCGACGCGAACTCGCCCAGCATGACCGGCCGCTTCGGAGCAACGGAACGGGCTTTCGCGTACGCGGTGGCGAACGCCGCCTCGAAGCTCGTCCAGTGGTCGCCGGCCGGATCCCACGAGGGACCGAAACCCCAGTTGTAGCCGTCGATACCGACCCAGTCGACATAGGCGTCACCGGGGTAGGCGGCGGCCGGGTCGTTGTAGGCCTCGTCCGGTGACGAGCCGTTGTTGAACGCCCACACCCACTGCACGTTGCGGGCGCCGGCCGCCCGGGCCAGATCATGGACATGCCGGTACGCCCGTACGTACAGCGAGGGGTCGGCGTTGTTGTTCGCGATGCCCCACGGGTACCAGTTGCCGTTGAACTCGTGACCCCAGCGAACCAGGACGGGCAGGCGCACGGCGGCGAACTCGCGGGCCCGCGCTGAGATGTAACCGTCCCAGGCGCCGTCGATGATGTCGGTCAGATGGATCTGCGCGGGGTCGTTCACCCCGAGCGCAGTGTTCCAGGGCTCCCAGGTGTAGTGCGGCATGATGCCGCGCCGCCACAGCTGTCTGGCTTCGGTCACCGGGAAGGCCCGCCCACTGGCCCAGCTGTCGAACCACATCACGCTGGCCGGAGTGACGCCGTACTGGCGGCTGACGTCGGCAGCGGTCGCCGTCGGGTCCTTCTCCTGGAACACGCCCAGATATCGGGTCGCGACCGGGCCGCGGACCGGCGCGGCCGATGCCCCGGCCGCCTCCGACACCACCAGCGCGCCCGCGGCCGCCGCCACGGTCAGGAGTGATCGCCTCCGCATACCTGCCTCCGTCCCTGAGCGCTCCATCAGACTGGAAGCGCTTCCGGTGTCAAGGTAAGACTTGCGATCATCTATGTAAAGCCCGGATTGCCGAGCGAATACGGCTGGGCTCCCCGGGTGCAGCCGCATCCTTGACAACGTTAACGGCGCGGTTACAAACTCAGACTGGTAGCGCTTCCAGTGACACGTTCCCCTACGCCGTGCCCACCCGTCCCCGGCACGGTGAATCCCCGCACGGAACTGGAGACATCAGTGGCCCTCATCCGATCTCGCCTGCCCCAAGCGGTCGCGGCCGCCGTCCTCGGCATCACCGCCGTCCTGACCGGACCCGGCGCGGCGCCGGCCGAAGCGGCCATCGGCCCGAGCTTCGTCGACAACTTCGACGCCTTCACCACCGGTCGCTGGCACAAGGCCGACGGCTACAGCAACGGCAGCATGTTCAACGCCGGCTGGCGGGCCGACCACGTCTGGTTCAACGGCGGTGTCATGGGCCTCAACCTGGACACCACGCCGTGCCCGAGCGGCTGCTCCGGCAAGCCGTACGCCTCCGGCGAGTACCGAACCAACGATCTGTACTCGTACGGCCGCTTCGAGGCACGCATGAAAGCCGTCAAGAACCCGGGCGCCGTAACCTCGTTCTTCACCTACACCGGACCCAGCGACGGCCAGCCCTGGGACGAGATCGACGTGGAGATCCTCGGCAAGAACACCACCCAGATGCAGGTCAACTACTTCACCAACGGCGCCGGCGGCCACGAGACAGTCATCAACCTGGGCTTCGACGCCGCCGCGGGATACCACAACTACGCGTTCGAATGGTGGAACGGCGGCACCATCAACTGGTTCGTCGACGGACGACTCGTCCACCAGGAGAACGGCTCGCGCGGGCCGCTGCCCACCCGCCCGCAGCGCGTCATGATGAACCTCTGGCCCGGCATCGGCGTGGACAGCTGGCTGCAGCCCTTCACCTATCCCGGCACCAAACTGACCGCCACCTACGACTGGGTCAAATACACCAAATACTGACCGAACACGCTCCCCCGCCGATCGCCCCACCGCGGCGGGGGAAGCTCACCGTCACGCGCGCGACCACGCCTGGTTGGATCCGCCCGTGCAATCCCACAACTGAATCCGGGAACCGTTCGCGGTGCCGCTCTGAACGACGTCGAGACAGCGCCCGGAGGCCACTGAAGTGACGGTGCCGTTGGTGTTGACGCTCCACTGCTGGTTGGCGCCGCCGTTGCAGTCATAGATGACGACCGCGGTGCCGTTGGCGGCCCCCCGGCCACGAGCGTCGAGGCACTTGGTGCCGTACACGCGCAACTCCCGGGCGGAGGTGCCGGTCCACTGCTGGTTGGTGCCGCTGTTGCAGTCGTAGATGGCGATCTGGGTGTTGTTGACGGTGGTGGCGCCGGGAACGTCCAGGCAGCGGCCCGACCCGCCGTTGCGGAACCGGTTGCCGGGCTGCGGCTCGGTGCCGGTGAGCCCCCACGCGTAGCGCAGCCGGCCCGCGCCGGTGAGGTTGGGCGTGGTCAGCGACAGGTTGGTGCCGCTGCCTTGCAGCTTCTGCATGGCGTACCAGTCGTCGCTCTGCCCGGCGGTGATCTTGCCGCCGAGGCCGGGCCAGTAGACCGATCCCATGCCGAGCTCACGCAGCACCTGGGTGGTGGCCCGGAAGTAACGGACGAAGTTGTCGGTGCTGCCGGCGTCGTCGTAGTTGAGCCCGGAGTCCATCGGGGCGCCGAACTCGTCGATGACGGTGCGGCCGGCACACGAGCCGACCGCATCGCGCAGGAAGCTCACCCACCCGTCGTACGTCTTGGCGCCGCTGAAGAACGTGTAGTGGTGCAGGGACAGGTAAGTCCCGTCGAAGCGGCTGTCCGCGCACATCGTCTTGATGTCCTGGTTGAGCCCGGAGCCGCTGATGAACACGCGGTTGCGCGGCACCGACGGCCGAGCGGCGAGCCACGCGGCGGCCACGTTCTTCCACTCGGCGGCGCTGTAACCCGCGGGCTCGTTCATCGGCTCGAAGAGGACCAGCGGGTTCGCCCCGTACTTGGCCACGACCGTGTCCCACATCGCGTTGTAGGCGGTGGTGTCGGTGATCCGGCCACCGGAGGACGCCCGGCCGTCGTCCCAGAACGAGAGGATGACCTTCATCCCGCGGGCGGTGGCCGAGTCCATGACGCCGGTGTAGGAATTCCACCACGCGGTGCCGACGGACGCGGTGTTGACCGGTAACCGGACGGTGTTCGCGCCCAGATTGCGCTCGAAGCCGGCGAGGACGGCATCTGCCTTGGCCCGCACGGTGGAGTAACCGTCACTGCTGCTCAGCCCGTACAGGACCAGGGGTTCGCCGGTGAAGTTGTCGCCGGCCCGGGCCCAGTTGACCCCGCGGAACTGGCTGGTGGCCGCCGATGCGCCCGGCGGGCAAGCCACGAGCGCCAGCGGAACGGCCGCGAGAGCCGCCGCGGCACCGGCCACTGCGGTGACGAACCGGCCGGTCAGTCGGAACATGGTGCCCTCCGGCAGCAGCGGGATTACATCGGCAAGCTTCTATGTAAGGTAGCCGACGACGACATGCTGCGCAGCACACCGGATAGAGGCGATCCTGCGGCCCCTCGTCGTACCGGAGGCCGGTGACCGCCGTGATGATCGGCCAGATGAAGTCCTCGTCCGGGCCCCCGGACGGCAGTCCTGCTACGGCCGGGTCGCCGCCCATTGTCCACGGCAGCAGCGCGTTCAGCTGAGGGCGGTGATCGCCGTGGTGAGCGCCAGATGGCTCAGGGCCTGGGGCAGGTTGCCCCAGAAGCTGTGGTCGTCCTCGTCGATCATTTCCGACCACAGGCCCACGTCGTTGGCCAGCGAGATCAGCGGGTCCATCCGATTCAGGGCCTCGGCGCGGCGGTCGAGGTGGACCAGCGAGGTGACTATCCAGAAGGCGCAGGCGGTGAAGGTCTTCTCCTGCTCGCGGGCGCCGCTGAAGCGGTACATCAGCGGGCCGGCGGACAGTTCGGCCAGCAGCGCGTCGACGGTGGCGGACATGCGTTCCCCGGCGTCGAAGCCACCCTTGCGGGCATGCAGCAGGACGGACGTGTCCAGCTCAGTGGTACCCGCGTACCACGTGTAGGCGCGGCGCTCCGGTGACCAGCAGTGCTCGTCGATCCATCGGCGGATCCGGCCGGCCTCGTCGCGCCATCGCTGCGCGTTCCCCGGCAGGTGATCGTTGTCGGCCAGTTCGGACGCATAGGTCAGCGCTTGCCAGCAGGCCATCTTCGAGCTCGTGTAGTGCCGGATCTCCGGCAGTTCCCACATGCCGGAATCGGGCCGCTGCCAGATGTCGCAGACGGTGTCGGCCGCGCCGGCCAGGAACCGGGCACTGTCCAGATCGAGGACGTTGCCGCCGTGCACGTAAGTGCGGACGAGATCGAACAGATCGCCGTAGACGCCCAGTTGCAACTGCTCGGCGGCCGGGTTTCCGGTCACCACGGGGCCGATGCCGCGCCATCCGGGAACGTCATGACGGATGACCGGGCCGGGCTGGGTGCCGTCGAGGCGGGCCAGCACGGGAAGGTCACCGTCGTGGTCCCGGGCGACCCGCAGCAGCCAGGTCACGCTCGCGTGGACGTCCTCGAACTCGCCGTAGGCGAGCAGGCAGTGCAACGTGTAGGTGGCGTCGCGCAGCCAGGCGAGCCGGTAGTCCCAGTTCTTTCCGCCGGTTGCGCTTTCCGGCAGCGATGTGGTGGCCGCGGCGGCGATGGCGCCGGTCTGCCGGTGGGCGAGCAGTTTGAGCATCACCATGGTCCGTAGCGCCTCGTCGCGCCACGGCCCGTCGTAGGTGAACTGTGACGACCAGCGCTCCCAGGCCGCCCGGGTGTGCCGCACATTGGCCAGGATCTGGGCCGGGTCGGCCATCCGGACCGGCTCGCTTCGGGCGGCCACCAGCGCGACCAGGTGCTCGGAGCCGGCGGCGGTGGTGAACCGGGCAGCGATGCGGCGGTCGTGCTGGACCGGATCGCCGGCGGCCTGAGTGCGCACAGCCATGGTCACCGCATCCATGCGCAGAACCGGACCACTCCCGGTCTGCTGCAGCCACGGGGACACCGTGCCGAGCCCGGTCCCCGGAGCGATCTCCCAGATCATGTCGACCGATCCGCGCACACCGGTGACGACGCGGGCGAACTCGCTCCACGGCAGTCGCCCGGTCACGCCCAGGTTGAGCGAGTCGGTGACCTCGACGACCCCGCGCTCGGTCGTGTATGTGGTCACGAGGATCGCGGTTCCGGGAAGGTAGCGTCGTTCGGTCGTGAACGGATCGGCCGGCGCCAGCAGGAACGAGCCGCCGCCGGCCGCGTCGAGCAGCCGGGCAAAGACCGGAATCGCGTCCAGGTCGGGCAGCGGCAGCCAGTCGACCGAGCCGTCGGTGGCCACCAGAGCGACCGTGCGCAGATCACCGATCGCCGCGTACGAGCGCAGGTCCGCGTACCCCGCCGCGTCACGCCGCGACATCAGATGTGAGCCACCGATCCCGCGTCGACCCGCCAGTTGGAACCGTTGACGAAGCTGGCCTGCTCGGAGCAGAGGAAGGCGATCACCGACGCGACCTCGGCGGGCTCACCACGCCGGCCCAGCGTCATGTGCGGCCGCTCGTCGGCCAGGAAGGACGCGATCGCCTCGTCGAACGACGTACCGTTCTCGTCCGCCCGCTTACGCATCATCACGTCGGTCATCGGCGTGCGCACGAACGCCGGCGAGACGCAGTTGACCCGTCCCCACCCGCCGCGATGCAGGCCGGCAGCACGGCCCGGGTCACCCGCACCGGCGCCAGCAGGTCCGCGGCCTTCTCGGGTTCATCGGCATCCCGATCGGACAAAACCATTGTTGCGCCCTCGGCCAGCAAGACCTTTGCGGTCTCCCACCCGATTCCCGAGTCGCCGCCCGTGACCAGCGCCGCTCGTCCCTGCAAGCCCAGTTCCACGACCGCCTAGTGCCCCGCCGATCATGGCCGAAACAACGGGGTCCCCGCCTCGGTCAGCCGGCCCGCTCGGCTGTGACCGGGAGGGCCCGGCGAGCGAACACCGTGGGCGGTTTGGGGGCAATGCCGCAGGGAACCGTCGACTACAGCCGGCGACGTCCGGGACCGGCCCCAGACACGAGGAGACGAACCGAGCATGGCCAAGTTCGGATACACCCTGATGACGGAACAGAGCGGTCCCAAGGATCTCGTGCGTTACGCGGTCCAGGCCGAAGACCTCGGCTTCGACTTCGAGGTCTCCAGCGACCATTACTCACCGTGGCTGACCGAGCAGGGTCATGCCCCGTACGCCTGGACGGTGCTCGGCGCGGTCGCCCATGCCACCTCACGAGTCGAGCTCGCCACCTACGTGACCTGTCCCATTCAGCGCTACCACCCGGCCGTGGTCGCGCAGAAAGCCGCAACCCTGCAGGAGCTGGCGGACGGCCGGTTCATCCTCGGCCTCGGTTCCGGCGAGAACCTCAACGAGCACGTCACCGGCGAGGGCTGGCCCCCGATCGCCCAGCGGCAGGACATGCTCGAAGAGGCCGTCACCATCATCCGTGCCCTGCACACCGGTGATTTGGTCACGTGGGAGGGCAACTACTTCCGGGTCGACTCGGCCCGCATCTGGGACGCGCCCGAGGGCGGTGTGCCGATCGCGCTGGCCGTCTCCGGGGACAAGTCGATCGAACGCTTCGCGCCGCTGGGCGACCACCTGATCGCCGTGGAGCCGGACGGTGACCTGGTGTCCGGCTGGGCCGGCGCGAAGCCGCAGGGCGCCGCCGCGTCGCGGGCGATCGGCCAGATCCCGATCTGCTGGGCGCCGGACAAGCAGCAGGCGATCGAACTGGCCCACGAGCAGTTCCGCTGGTTCGGCGGCGGCTGGGGGGTCAACGCCGACCTGCCCACTCCGGCCGGGTTCCAGGCCGCCAGCCAGTTCGTGCGCGAGGAAGACGTCGCCGGCTCGATCGCTTGCGGCCCGGACCTCGACGAGCTGGCCGAGAGCGTCAAGCCGTACCTGGAGGCCGGCTTCACCGACGTGGCCCTGGTCCAGGTCGGCGACGCCCTCCAGCAGCGCTTCCTCGACGAGGCAGCCGGCCCTCTGCTCGAACGGCTCCGCAAGCTCAGCCAGTAACTCGGTCGCCCACTGCCGTTGTTCGCTCAGGCGGCCGGTCGCTCCGGCCCGGATCGGTTACCGGGGTCACCGGCTCCGGCCGGTTGTGCTTGAGCGCCGGGTACGGGCAGAACACCGGGCACCGCGATCGGCAGCACCGGCAGCGCGCTGCCGGGCAGAACCAGGGAAACGGCCGGCAGCGCCACCCCGAAGACGATCTCGCTGCGGTGGGCAGTCAGTGCCTGCCGCAGCGAGGGATTGCCGTGAGCGGCCGGTTGCGGGTGAACAGCACGGGCGCCGGGCTGCGGGATCAGGCCAGGCGGCCGGGGCGGCCGAGGTGGTAGCCCTGCCCGTAGGTGACGCCGAGGTCGGTCAGGCGGTCGAGTTCAGCCGCGGTCTCGATGCCTTCGGCGATGAGGTCGACGCCCGTACGGCGGGCGAAGTCGGTCAGCGACCGGGCGAGGGCGGCTTTGGCCGCGTCGGTGTCGATGTCACGGACGAGGTTGATGTCCAGTTTGATCAGGTCGGGCTGCAGGCGCAGGATGTGGTGCAGCCCGGCGTAGCCGGCGCCGGCGTCGTCGACGCTCAGCCGGATGCCGGCTTGCCGCAGCGGATCGAGGGCCGTGAGAAGCTCGGCGTAGTCCGCGACCCGGGTGTGTTCGGTGACCTCGACGGTCAGATGCCGGCCGGCGTGGGCGAGCAGCGTGTCGCGGACCTGCCCGTCCAGCAGGGCTTCGGCTGACAGGTTCACGGCCAGCCAGCGGTCCGCCGGTACGTCCGGCAACCGGCGGAGAGCTTGCCGGACCGCGAGCAGTTCCAGAGGAACGCCGAGACCGCTCCGGGCGGCCGCGGCGAACGCCTTGTCGGGGCCGGTGAAGGCGGCCGGCTCGAACCGGGCCAGCGCCTCCAGTCCGATGGTCTGCCGATCGTGCAGCCGGACGACGGGCTGGAACACCATGTGCACGGCCTCGGCGTTCAGCACGGCCTGCACGGTGCGCCGGGCGGAGGTGGCTGCGTGATGGTGCTGGGCCAGGGGGCTGCCCAGGTGCACGGCGATGAGGTCGGCGATCAGCCCGAGATACTTGAGGGTCTGGGTGTCGAGCGCGGGGTCGCGGTGGCGGCTGACGCAGCACAGCATGCCGGCGACGGTGCCGTCCGGGCGGCGCCAGGGCACTCCGGCGTAGGAGCCGATCCGCAGATCCTGGGTGACAGCCAGATCGCGCGTGGTCAGGTGGCGGCGGGCGTCTTCGACCACCGGCGGCAGCGTCCCCGCCAGCACCCGAACGCAGTAGGAGCCGCTCAGGTCGGTGCCCCGGCCGACCGGGATGTTCATGGCCTCGATCTCGCCGGTGGCCGCGCTGATCGTCTGCTGGTCGGCGGTGAAGGTCGACACCCAGGCCACTTCCACCCCGAGGTGACGCCGGACCAGGTCCAGGAGGCGTTCGACCTCGACCCGGTCCGGATCCTCCGGGTGCCACCCGTGAGCGTTCTTGATCGGTGCTTCGAGCATGCTCGGCCCTCCCTGCTCGGTCCGGCAGCCCATCCACCGTACGTAAGTCAATACCGGCGATCGCCGTTCTGAACTCTTCGGACGATCCCTCGCCGATCTGAGCGCTCCATGCCGCTGATTGCATCAAGAGCAGGAGCGGTGGCACGCCCACATGGGCGCGCCACCGCTCCGGTCCCGTCAGGTCACTGCTTCCTCATCAGGGTCCGGTCGTCAGGTAGGTGACCTGGTTCCCGCTGTTGACGGTGCCGCCGTTGTTGTTGATGACGCGGTTGATGGTTCCTGTTCCGCCGAGCGAGACGGTCACCATGTTGCGGAACTGGATTCCGGGCTTGGCCGGGACCTCGAACGCGCGCTCGTTGACGACCGACGGGTTGACGTTGAAGAACGCATACGAGCCGAGCCCCCACGCCTGGTGGTTGTTGACCGTGTCGGCCACCTTGTATGCGGCGTAGCCGCGGGTGGAGCCGTTCATGTAGGCGGCCTGGTTCGGCGGGTCGTACGGCATCTCGTTCTGGTAGAAGTAGGTGCGGCCGTTCTCGCCGTTCCAAATGGTCTGATATTTCTGGTAGTGCTCGACGAACAAGCCGTAGAAGGTCACGTCGTCGCCGGTCACGACCAGGCCGGTGTCGGCGGTGTTGATGGTCCAGCCGACCGTGCCGCCGTTGCCGTGGTCGGCACGCCAGATCCAGGTGTGGTCGCCGATCACGTCGTCGCTGTTGATCTGCAGGCTGGTCGTCGCCTTGCCCGCGATCGAGCCGCCGATCCGGAAGAACACGTCGTGCAGCGAGGCCGGGTTGGCCGCGTGGTCGGCCGCGGAGCCCGTCGGGCCGACCTCCAGGAGCAAAGGCGAGTTGGTGGTGCCGGCGTCGAACATGATTCCGGCCACCTTGACCCCGTCGACGTCGGCCACGCGCATCGGCACGATGCCGCCCTGCGGCACGAACGTGGCCAGGCCGAGGCCGAGCACCACGGTGTTGGCCCGGGTGACGTTGATCGTCTGGTTCACGTTGTAGGTGCCGGGCGTCACCAGTAGGTGCTTTCCCGCCGCCAGGGCTGCGTTGATGGTGGCCGCGCTGTCGCCCGGGCGCACGATGAAGAACTCGCTCAACGAGATCGACTCCCCGGCGGGGTTACCCGACGCCCAGCTGATCCCGCTGGTGTTGCGGCGAACCGCCGGGACGAACACCCGGTACGCGCCCGCCGCGTCGACGTACAGGTACGGCTTCTCCCGGACCACCGGGGCCTGCCCCACATTGGTGTACGGCGGGTTCGGGAACGAGGTGCCCGGGGCGCCCTGCACGCCGACGAACACCTGGTTCCAGTTGGAGCCGGTCCACGAGCCGATCTGGGAGTTACGGGTGATCCACTGCTGCTGGGTGCCGGACTGGATCTGACCGTCGATCTTCGAGTCGGAGATCCAGCCGCCGGAGGACCAGCCACCGTCGGACAACGCCAGGTTTCCCCGTACGTGCATCCGCCGGTACGGGGCCGCCTGCGACACCGACCACCGGTCGAGGCCACCGGTCGGCTGGACGTTCAGTCCCTCGGCCGACCGCCAGAAGTTCTGGGTGGCGTTCTGCGAGCCGTCCGGCCACCAGTCCGCCTCGACGTGCACCCGGCCGTTGATCGTCGTCTGGTCCGGGGTGAGCCCGAGCCCGGCGACCTGGGTGAAGAAGCCGACGTTGGCGTCAGTGGTGTAGGTGCCCGGCTTGAACAGCAGGGCGTACCGCTGCGGGCCGAACTGGTTGGTCACCTGCTGCTGGAACACCTGGTTCAGCCGGTTCTGGATGGTCGCGGCCGACATCGACGGGTCGAAGACCGACACGTTGGGGCCGAGGTCCGGGTTCGTCACCGGTGAGCCGGGCGACGACGGCGGCGTGGTCGGCGGCGGGGTGGTGCCGCCGGACCGCGTCCACTGCTGGTTGGCCGTGCCGGCGCAGGCCCAGATCTGCACCCGGGAGCCGTTGGCCGTGCCGTTGTCCTTCACGTCCAGGCATTTGCCGTTGGCCTGGTTCACCAGCGCTCCCGACGCGTTCAACGTCCACTTCTGGGTGGCGACGGTGTCGTAACAAGTCCACATGTGCGCGAGCGTGCCGTCGGCCGATCCGTTCGCCACCACGTCGAGGCACTTGCCTTGGGACTGGACCTGACCGTTGTCGGCGATGGTCCAGTTCTGGCTGTTCACCGTGCCGATGCAGTCCCAGATGTGCACGGCCGCGCCGTCCGCCGTGGAATTGTCCATGACGTCGAGGCAGCGGCCACTGCCGGCGTTGATCAGGGAGCCGGTGGTCGCGGCGAACGCGTTCGTCATCGTCACCGCGCCGACACCGGCGACCACCACGGCCGAGACGCCCATGGCGAGCACTGCGGAACGCCGGATCCGGCGTGGGGGATGCACTTCCGACATGCGAGATTCCTTCCCTGTACGGGGACAGGTTCCTGGGGGAAACCGGGGGGACGAAGAAGGCCGGCGCCGGGCAGCGCCGGCCTTCCCGGAGGGGTCGCCCGCGAGGCACGGGCGGCACCTCGGCACGCACCACCGAGGAGTGGCGCGCACCGTGCCTTCAGGGCGCCGGGCGCAAGAGAGATCGCCGGTGGGGTGGGGATGAGATGGCTGCCGCCGTCAGCACGAGGAACTCCAGTGGGATCAGTCGAACCGCACGACGGGTCGCGCGGTGAGTGACCCCCGTCGCGCCTGGTCGGCAGAAGCGACGGTCCTCGGACGGGTCGGCTTTCCCGTCGGACGGGCTGCCCGGCCCTCCCGACGGATTCATCAGAAGGAAACACGGTGGCGCCGAACACGTCAATAAGATTCAGAGAAATATTAGGACTTCAGTGAATCATCTGATGAAACATGCGTCAGGGCCGGGGACCCGTCGAATCCCGGATCACCAGCTCGGTCCCCAGCTCCACGTGCAAGGCTTCGATCTCGCCGCCGGTCAGCATGCGTTCGAGCAGACTCACGGCCATCCGGCCCATCTCCCCGAGCGGCTGGCGGACCGTGGTCAGCATCGGTTGCGTGATCCGGCTGAGCTCGATGTCGTCGAAGCCGGCCACGGACAGGTCGTCCGGCACGCGCAGCCCGCGCGCCGTCGCGGCCCGCAAGGCACCGACCGCCATCTTGTCGTTGAACGCCACCAGCGCCGTCGGCGGCTGCGGCAGGTCCAGCAGTTCCCCGGCGAGCCGGTAACCCTCCTCCACGGTCGGGTCGTCGGTCGAGCGCAGCAGTTCCCCGCTCGGCATCACCCCGGCCGCCATCAGGGGCGCGGTGTATCCGGCCAGCCGATCCGCGCTGACCCGCCACTGCGGCCGGCCACCGAGCACGCCGACCCGGCGGTGCCCCAGCTCGACCAGATGCGCGGCGATCCGCCGGGCCCCGTCGAAGTTGGCGGCCGACACCGCCACGACGTTGCCGGGCGGCGGCGTCAGCGGATCCACGATCACGAACGGGAAGCCGAGGTCACGCATCCGGGCCAGCTCCTGCCCCGTCTCCGCGGGCATGACGAGGACGGCTCCGCGAACCTGCGGCCAGCCCACCAGCGTGGGCAGCACGTCGGTGTGCCGCCACGCCGACTCCCCCGCGTCGACGACAGCATGCATCCCGCGCGCATGAAGCGCCTCGATCACCGTGGACACGATCAGCCCGAGGTAGTCGGTCAGAACGTACGGGCAGCGCACGTACACGCCGTTGTCGGCCCGCGGTGCGGCGGAGTTCGCTCGTCTGCGGGGGGCCCGGTCGCCGAGTCCACCCATGGCGGCCAGCACGCGCTCCCGGGTGGCGGCGGCCACGTTGTCCCGGCCGTTCAACACCCGCGACACCGTCGCGATCGACAGCCCGGTGCGAGCGGCCACGTCCCGGATGGTCAACCGCGCGGCTGCCTCATGTTTCATGAAACGATCGTAGATCCCCGGCAATGTTCTGAGAACCCGGAGAACGAGGCCCCACTGCCTGCTCAGGCGGGGATCACCGTCTGGCGGCGCAGCAGTCGCCGGGCCACTTCTCCAACGGCTGCGCTCCCGCGCCCAGCGGTTGTTTAGCTCGCCGCAGTGCTTCCCGGCATGCCATCGATCGACGTCGGCCCGGAAAGACGCCGCAACATCTGGTTGATGTCCTCTCACGACGCCGCCGGCCTTGGACGGCGTCACCTCGGTCCGCCGGCTGATCGGCCGTCCCCGGAGGTCGGCAACGCCTCCAGGACCACACGGCCGGTTGGCGTCCAGGTCTCGAAACCGCGCCGGTAGCGGCCGGGGCCGGTCTGCAGATCAGAGGTCAGCCGAAGTAGTCAGCGGCCCAGACGAACCGGGCCATCCCGGCGGCGACGGCCATCTGCTGGTCGGCAGGGCTGTCGCCGACCATGGTGGAGCGGGTGAGATCGATGCCGTGCGTTCTCGCGAGACCCTCGACCAGACCGGTCCTCGGCTTGCGGCAGACGCACCCGGCATCCCGACGATGCGTACAGGCCGCCCAGTCGGTGACCGCGCCGCCCGTCGCCTGCGACAACTGAGCCAGGTCGGCTTGCAGCTGCCGCTCGGTCAGGGTGCCCTCGGCGACGCCGGCCTGGTTGGTGACGACGAAGACCGGACTGCCCGCCAGCACGGCCAGCCGTTCGCGGACGCCGGGCAGGACGGTGACGCGGCCACGCTCGTCCCGGGCGATCTCGTCGCCGTCCAGGGCCAGCAAGGTGCCGCCGAGGTCGAAGAAGACGGCCGGCACGAGGGTCACGGCCGGAGTGTACGACCGACTTCCGCCGTGGCGACAGGGCACCAGGGTGGTGGGGCAGCGTCGGCGCACCGGCTCGGCCGAGCATCGCGCACAGGGCTTGGCAGAGACGAGGCTCGGAGATGGCGAGGCTCCCCGCAGCGCGGCCGGTTGCCGGCATCGTCACCCTGCTCCGGGAGCGGGAGCGATCGAGCACGCGCTCCGCGGCCCGCCGGCCTGTGACGAGCAGGCTGGCTGTCCGCCATCGGGCGAGGGGAATCGGCGTGGACTATGGCGACAAGCTCTTCTGGCTCTCGGTTCTGATTCAACGCAAGTACGCGCAGATCTTCGCCGAGTTCGACATGACCCCTTCGCAAGCCACGCTGCTCTGCGCGGTCAGGAACGACTCCCGGCACGGTACGAGGCACTGCCGCTGAGCGTTCTACCCAACGAACTCGACCGGACGATGTTCCGCCAGTTCGGGAGGGAGGCCGGACGCCCTTCGGACCTCTCCGTGGTGCGGGCGATCGAACCGGCCACCTTGGATCTGGCTTCGTGGATCCGGGCCGTCGGTTGGGCCGTGCCCACGGACGTGGCTGTTTCCTGAGCCGCCCGCCGCCGGTCGGGCGGCGAGCGTTCAGACCAGACTTCACTTGTTGCGGGCGTGGCTGTCGCCGCCGATCGGCTCAAGACACGAGGGAACGGCGTGACGGGACTTCGTCACGGAGCGGTCATCGTGAAGCGTTTGACGGTCACGGATCCGCCCAGCGCCTGGGTGGCGTAGTTGAACATCGCGAACCGGTAGCCGGGAAAGAACTGCCAGGCGTTGTTGAGCGTGAATCCGGGGCCGAGCCGGGTGAAGTTCGTCCCGTCCGTGCTGTAGGAGAAGGTGGCCTGCCGCCCTGAGCCGGGCCGGACGTCGGCCTGGGCCCGCAGCCAGATCCGTCCGCCCGAGACCGCCGCCCCGGCCTGTTCGGCGCCGGTGCCGGTGGTGCCCCAGCTGCTGTTCATGGTGAGCCCGTTGGTCATCACGACCCGGGTCTGGCCGTTGTCCCGCCGTACACCGATCCAGGCCGACGAGTCGCGCAGCATGGCCAGACCGGAACGGTCGCCGTCGCGCATCGTGCTGTAGTCGAGCTCGACAGTGGCCGTCGAGGCCGGACCCTGCACGCGGTGGGTCAGCGTGTTGCGGGCGTTGTAGAGGTCGTTGGTGACGGTCGCCGTCTGCAGCTGCAACCCGTTGGTCAGCGACCACCTGGAGTTGTCCGGGTTGTGGTTCCACTCCCACCGCGGCCCGAGGGTGGAGCCGGTGAAGGTCTCGTTCGGCAGCATCGACTGCACGGTCCGCGCGGTGGTGATGTTCGGCTTGGGGTAGGTCGTGCCCCAGGCGCCGTTGACGGTTTGCAGGACGGGCCAGCCGTCCGAGCTCCAGCTGATCGGGGCCAGGGCCGGCACCCGTCCGCCGGGGAACGCGTCGACGAAGGACATGTAGTACCAGTCGCCGTTCTGCGTCTGCACGAGTCCGCCCTGGTGCGGCACGCCACCGCCGGAGATCGGGCCCGGCAGGTTCAGCAGCACCTGCCTCATCTCGTACGGGCCGAAGGGACTGCTCGACCGCAGCACGTACTGACCGTTGGCCGGGCGGGTGAGCCAGATGTAGTAGTAGCCGTTGCGCTTGTAGAACCGGGCGCCTTCGAGCGTGCCGACGCTGGACGGGGTTTGGAACACCTGCTGGGAACGCACCTGACTGGTCCCGTCGGCCGACAGCTGGGCCACGTTGATGGTCGTGTTGCCGTACGCGACGTACATGGTGTCGTTGTCGTCGATCAGCAGCCCGGCGTCGTAGTAGCAGTTGTTGATCCGAGCTTTCTTCTGCCAGGTGCCGTCGACCGCGGAGGCGGTGTAGACGTAGGTGCGGTTGTACTCGATGCAGCCGATCCAGTAGTACGTGCTGGTGCTGCGCCGGTACTGCATGGTCGAGGCGAAGACCCCCTTGACGTACGCCCGGGAGCCGCTCAGGTCGTAGGCCGCGGAGTCGAAGTCGAGCCGGGGCACCGAGTGACCCGCGTACTCCCAGTTGACCAGGTCGTACGAGCGCAGGATGGGCGCACCGGGCGAGTAGTGCATGTTCGAGGCCGACCAGTAGTAGGCGTCCCCGACCCGGATGATGTCGCCGTCGGCGAAGTCCTGCCAGACCACGGGGTTGGTGAAGGTGCCGGACGGCGGGTTGGTCGTGCCGCCGCCGACCCGCACGAGCTGCCACTGCTGGTTGCCGCCGCCCCAGTCGTCGTACTGCACGACGTTCGCGCCGTCGGTGGTGGCGGCGTTCTGCACCTCGACCGCCTTGCTGCTGTGCCGGGCGATCAGGCGGACGTAGCCGCCGTCGGAGTCGGCCAGGCGGAACTGCTGGTTGGTCGCGTTGTTGTCGGTCCACTGGTTGACGGCCGCGCCGTTGGCGGTGGAGGCCCCCGCCACGTCGAGCACCTTGCCGGAGTGGCGCGACTTGAGGCGGTAGAAGCCGCCACCGGAGTCGACGAACTGCCACTGCTGCTGGTTGCCGTCGTTGCGGGCCCACTGGGTGATCCGCGCGCCGTCGGCAGTGGACAGGTTGTAGACGTCGAGGGCCTTGCCGCTCGTCCGGTTGACCAGCACGTACCAGGCCGAGGTGTCCACCGTCGCCGCTTCGGCGGCGGGCGCGCTCAGCAGCACCGCGGCGCCGGTGAGCAGAACCGCGACGAGGGCGGTCAGTCGAAGTCGCATGGCAAGCTCCTGTGAGCGTTCACATAGTGGATTACGCCAAGGTTGCCAGAATGTGACCGGCTCCTCAAGGCATCGAAGTTGACAGATTCCTGGACTGACTCGGAGGCCGATCCGTAACACTTTTTCGGGACCTTCTTCGCCCCTTGCCAGCAGCGACGCCAGACGGTTATACCTGTGAACGCTAACTGCTCGTCCGTGCGGAACATCGGCCCGCCCTCTCGCGAAATCCCGGCCCCGAGCCGGCACGCCGGCATGGCTGATCGATGCGGCCGAGCCGAGCACCGGCGGGCATCGGGGTGCGGCAACACCCTCGGTCCGCGCCGATCCGGGAGGCGCCGCGCCGGGACCCGCGGAGAAATCGGTCAATGACGTCCATCAATTCCGATCATGTTTTCCAGCTCGCCGGGAAAGGCGCGCGGAGCGGAAATAACTACTGGTTTTCATAAGGAGGAGAAATGACTCGACAGGCACTGGCCCGGGGATGGGTCGTCGTGTTCGCGGTGGTGGCAATCGTCATGGCGGTGGGAGCCGCTGTGTTGCGGCCGCCGCCGGCTCAGGCGCTGGAGAACGGCGTCGCCCGGACCCCACCGATGGGCTGGAACACGTGGAACACGTTCGGTTGCAACATCAACGAGACGCTGATCAAGCAGACGGCGGACGCGCTGGTCAGCAACGGGATGCGCGACCTGGGTTATCAGTACGTCGTCGTCGACGACTGCTGGTTCGACCCCAACCGCGACAGCAGCGGCAACCTGCAGGCCAACGCGTCCCGGTTCCCGTCCGGCATGCGCGCGCTCGGTGACTACCTGCACGCCCGCGGGCTGAAGTTCGGCATCTATCAGGTGCCCGGCGCTCGCACCTGCGCGCAGAGCGTCGGCACCTACCCTGGCTCGACCGGCAGCCGGGGCCACGAGGTGCAGGACGCCAACCAGTTCGCCGCGTGGGGCGTCGACTTCCTGAAGTACGACTGGTGCGACGGCAGCGGCACCATCAACGACCAGGTCGCCACGTTCGCCAAGATGCGCGACGCGCTGCGCGCCACGGGCCGGCCCATCGTGTTCAGCATCAACTCGAACAGCTTCCACTGCTGCACCGGCCCCCAGCGCAACTGGGGCGACGTGGCCAACATGTGGCGCACCACGGAGGACATCACCAACCGGTGGGACACCGGCAACACCAACGGCTATCCGATGGGTGTCAAGAACATCATCGACATCACCGTTCCCCTGGCCGGGTACGCCGGGCCGGGCGGCTTCACCGACCCCGACATGATGGTGGTCGGCCGAGGCGGGATGACCGACACGGAGATGCGCACGCACTTCGCGATGTGGGCAGTCATGGCGTCCCCGCTGATCGCCGGCAACGACGTCCGGTCCATGGACAGCGCCACGTCCACGATCCTCAAGAACAGCCGGCTGATCGCCATCAACCAGGACACCCTGGGCCGGCAAGGCGCCCAGGTGGCCAACGACGGCGGCCGCCGCGTGCTGGCCAAGCCGCTGGCCGGCGGAGATGTCGCCGTCGCGCTCTACAACCCCGGCTCCAGCGCCGCCACGATGACCACCAGCGCGGCCGCCATCGGCAAGAGCGGCAGCTCCTTCACCCTCACCGATGCCTGGACCGGCGCCGTGACCACCACTTCGGGGGCGATCAGCGCTTCCGTCCCCGCGCACGGCACCGTGGTCTACCGGGTCAGCGGCGGTGGCACCGCCACCCCCTCCTCGGGCGCGCTGGTCAGCTCGTCCTCCGGGCGCTGCCTGGACGTCCCGCAGAGCAACACCGCCAACGGCACCCAGCCGGTCATCTGGGACTGCGGCACCGCGGCCAACCAACGATGGACGGTCTCCGGTCAGACTCTGCAGGCCCTCGGCAAGTGCCTCGACGCGCCGCTGAACGCCGGGGCCGGCGCCAAGGCGCAGATCTGGGACTGCAACGGCGGCGCCAATCAGCAATGGACCTTCCAGGCCGACGGCGCCATCCGCAACAACCAGTCCGGGCTGTGCCTGGATGTCGATCGGAACCTGACCGCGAACGGCACCCTGGTTCTGCTGTGGACCTGCAACGGCGCCGCCAACCAGAAATGGACGCGCCGCTGATCCCGGACCCGGTTCCGGGCAGACGGTGACCATCGGGACCCTAACCCCGGTTCAGGTCACTCGTCACGGCCGATTCACCCGAACAGATGAGAGATAACTGCATCGAGAGCATCCGATTCACCGGATCGATGCCGGACGTCATTCGCACCTTGGTCACGCCTCTCGGCCCGCCTACAGTGAATGACTTCCCCACCGACCGGACAGTGCCGCATTGCCGAATTCAAGGATGCTCATGGTCGCCATTTTTTATCTCATCGCCGCGATCGCGGTGCTGAGCGCGATCGTTTTGGCCGCCTGGGCGGGCCGGCGTTCCGCGGGCCGCCCGGGCGCGCTTCTCGCCCCGGCCGCCGACGAGGCGTCCACGCTCACCGAGACCCGGTCCGCGCTGGCCGCGGCCCGCACCGAGGTCGAGCAGCTGACCGAGCGGCTTCGGCAGGTGCAGACGACCGAGCCCGTACGGGCGCCGGCTGCGCCCGCCGACGGCCGGCACGTCGAGGTGTTCGTCAACCTGTCCCGGCGGCTGCAATCACTGGTGCACCGCGAGATCAAGCTGCTCGACGGGCTGGAGCACGAGGTCGAGGACCCCGACCTGCTCAAGGGCCTGTTCCAGGTCGACCACCTGGCGACCCGGATCCGGCGGCACGCGGAGAACCTGGCGGTACTGGGCGGGTCGGTGTCCCGGCGGCAGTGGAGCCGTCCGGTCGCGCTGACCGAGGTGCTGCGCTCAGCGGTGGCCGAGGTCGAGCACTACTCGCGGGTCAAGCTGGTGCCGCCGATCGAGGGGACCCTGCCCGGGCATGCCGTCGCCAGTGTCATCCACCTGATCGCCGAGCTGATCGAGAACGCGACGATGTTCGCGCCGCCGCACACCCAGGTGCTGCTGCGGGCGCAGCCGGTCGCGGCCGGGATGGCGATCGAGGTCGAGGACCGTGGTCTCGGCATGCAGCGCGCCGACCTCGACCGGGTCAACCAGTTGCTGGTCCACCCCGACGACACCAACCTCGACGACCTGCTGCGGGACGGGCGGATCGGGCTCTACGTGGTGGCGATGATCGCCCGGCAGCACGGGATCGTCGTGCAGTTGCAGACCAATATCTACGGTGGCACCCAGGCCGTGGTCATCCTGCCGCCACTGCTGCTCGGCACGGCTCTGGAGGCCGCTCCCGAGGCGTCACGGCCGAGCCTGCCCCAGCCGCCGGAGCGGCTGGAGGCGGCGCACCGGCCCCCTCTCGAGCGCAGAATTCCTCAGCAGCACCGGTTCCCCGTACGGGAGAACCGGCCGTCCCGGGTGGACGCGCCGAGTCACACCGAAGAACCCACCGAGATTCTTCCGCGCTCGGTCCGCCCGGCCGCCCCCTCGGTTGCCGTTTCCGTCGAGACCGGATCCCCTTCCTTCGCGGGCCGCGGTCCCGACGCGGCCGGCCGAGTCGTCGGAGCGGAGCAGCAACCGCAAGCCACGCCGTCGCGGCCTCCGCTGCCGCGCCGCCGCCGGCAGACCCACATGGCGCCGCAACTGCAGCTGGGACCGCCGCGCCCGGTGACCGATCCGGCCGGCGAGCACGCGCCGGGCCTGATGGCCTCGTTCATGAGCGGCGTCTCGCAGGGCGAAGCCGACCGGCCCGGCCCCGACAGTCATGGCTGACCAACGGCTCCCGATCGCAGAAAGGCCCGACCCTCATGTCGCGCACCGAATCCCCCCGTACGTCCCAGGACCTGGTCTGGTTGTTGTCGAGTCTGGTCGACCGGGTCCCGGACACCACCAGCGCGCTGCTCCTGTCGTCCGACGGGCTGCGCAAGGCCGCCCACGGGCTCGACGACGACGGCGCGGACCACTTGGCCGCTGTCGCGTCGGGACTGTTCTCCCTGGCCCGCAGCGCCGGCACCCGGTTCGGGGGCAGCGACAGCGTCCGGCAGGTGGTGGCCGAACTGGAGGAGGCACTGTTGTTCGTCTCGGCGGCCGGCTCCGGGGCGGTGCTGGCCGTCGTGGCGGGTAAAGGCGCCGATCCGGGCGTCCTCGGTTACGAGATGGCTCAGCTGGTCAAGAGCGTAAGGCCGTACCTGTCGACCCCGGCGCGGCACGATTCCGAGTTCCTGAGCGTTCGCGGCCAGTGAGTGTGCTGGACACCGGCGAGCACTGGTTCGACGACGCCGCGGGACGGCTCATCCGGCCGTACACGATCAGCAACGGCCGCACCGAGCCGACCACTCGGATGGAACTGCTGTCGATGGTGATCGCCACGGGCCGTCAGCCGCACGGTCAGCTGGGCCCGGAGCACGCCCAGGCACTGCGCCTGTGCGGCAGTGTGACCACCGTGGCCGAGGTCGCGGCCCGGCTCCGGCTCCCCGCGGTCGTCACCAAGATCCTTCTCTCCGACCTGGTGGACTGGGGCGTGGTGGACACCCACGCCCCGGACCCGATGGCCGATCTCACCGATCTGACGGTACTGGAGACCATCCTCAATGCCCTTGAACGACGGATCTGACGGGTTCCCGTCCGCGCTCAAGCTGCTGATCGCGGGTGGCTTCGGCGTGGGCAAGACGACCTTCGTCGGCGCGGTCAGCGAGATAGAGCCGCTGCACACCGAGGAACTGCTGACGACCGCCGGCGTGGGCACGGACAGGCTGACCGGCGTCGAGGGCAAGTGCACAACCACCGTCGCGATGGACTTCGGCCGGATCACGATCAGCCGGGACCACGTGCTCTACCTGTTCGGCACGCCCGGCCAGGAGCGTTTCTGGTTCATGTGGGACGAGTTGTCCAGCGGCGCCATGGGTGCGGTCGTGCTGGCCGACACCCGGCGGCTGGAGGACTGCTTTCCCGCCGTCGACTTCTTCGAGTCGCGGGGCATCGGGTTTCTCATCGCCGTCAACGAGTTCGACCCGGCCTGCCGGTACGAGTCGGACGACGTGCGCAGCGCCCTCGACCTGAAGCCGGACACGCCGATCGTGCTGTGTGACGCGCGTGATCAGCGCTCCGCCACCGGCGTGCTCATCAACCTGATCCATCACCTCCTGGCCCAGCGGGCCTGCCGATGATCGAACGGAGCCCCGGCATGATCTATGACCTCTCCGGACACCACCTCCTCACCCCGGCCGACCCGGAGATTCCGGCCCGCATGCGCCGGTTGACCGAGCTCGGCCTGGGCGACGACGCGAATCCGCACCTGGACGAGTTCGCGCAGCGGGTCGGCGACATCACCAAGGCACCGCTGGCCATGGTGAACTTCATCCAGCAGGACCGTCAGTTCCTGGGTGGCCTGTACACCGGCGCCACCGTTCCCGCGGCTCTGCGGGCCGGGCTGGCCGGCCGCACGTTCTCGCGGGCGCACGGGTACTGCCCGCACGTCGTGGTGCGGCGCAAGGCACTGGTGCTCGACGACGTCTGCGACTATCCACGATTCGCCGGCAACCCGGTGGTGGACGAGATCGGCATCCGGTCGTATCTGGGCGCGCCGTTGATCGACCGGACCGGTATCGCGCTGGGCACGGTCTGCGTGGTCGACGTCGAGCCGCGACCCTGGGGCCGGCCCGGGCTCGAAACCATCAAATCGCTCGCCGCGGAACTGGTGTCGCACATTCAGGCCCGTGAGGGCCGCGACTGAAGAAAGACCTTTTCGCTTCTCCGTTCCGGGGCAAAAGGGTCCGCCTTCTGCAAGTTGCAGGAATCGGCGACGAACGGCCGCCCACACCACGCGCCCCTTACTTCGGGTGACGATACGACCCCGTTGAGGAACCGAGGGCTTCGTTGTAGAGTTCGGTCGGGACAGAGACCGACGTACGCCCGACCACCGATTCGGCCGCCGCCCGGGTGCACCATTCCGGCGATCCCTCACGCCTGAGGCAGCGTCCGCACCGGCATGCGATATTCAACCCGGCCGCACCGAAGCACGCCCACCGCCGGTGAATATCGAATTCCCCCAGGAGCGCATTTTGGAAACCAGAGCCTATCACCCGGACACTGTTTTCCATACGTCAGCCGCGGGTCGACCGGAACCATCATCGACGAATGATATGCTGGTCTTCCTGCGCACGTACGCCCAGAATTTCCTCAATTCTCGGCTCATGGACGAGCGCCGTTCTCTGCCCCCGGCAATGATATCCGATTTCGCCGACGCCGGCCTTTTGGGCCTGCAGATCCCACAAGCGCTCGGCGGGCAAAGCCTGTCGCACACGGACACGAACCGGGTTTTCACCCAGCTCGGCGCCATCGACGCCAACCTCGCCATCTTCTGCGCGGTTCACAACACCCTCGGGATAGCACCTATCCTGCTTTCGGCGACCGAGGACGTCAAAGGCCAGGTGCTGCCGCGCCTGGCCGCAGGACAAGCGCTGACCACCAGCGCGATCAGCGAACCGGCGGTCGGCTCGCACGTCCGGGGCATGACCACAAGCGCGATCCGGCACGCCGACGGCTCCTACACGATCAATGGCGCCAAGAAGTGGATATCGCTGGGCGGGGATGCGCGGTACGTCAACGTCTTCGCCGGGCTTCGCGACGAGCGCGGGCGCCATCTGGGCATCACCGGCTTCCTGGTCGACAGCCGCACACCGGGCTTCGGCATCGGCGCGGAAATGCTCACCCTCGGCCTGCGGGCGGTGCCCCAGTACGATCTCACCTTCAATAACCTTCGGGTGCCCCCGGCCGCATTACTCGGCCTGGAAGGGGACGGCCTGGCCACCGCCAAAGCGGCGTTCATGGGCGGCCGGGCGGTGTTGGCGGCGATGGTGATGGGCGCGGCCATGCGGTCGCTGGAGCTGGCTCAGAGATTCACCAAAGGGCGAGCGGTGGCCACCGGTTCGCTGGCCGAGAACGGTCGCATACGGGAGGTGCTGGCCGGGGCCGGCGCCGCCGTCCAAGCAGTCGAGACGCTGACTTCGCATATCGCGAGCGGGCGCGACGACGGCCGGGACGTGCCCGACGCCTGGTATTTCTGCGCAAAGATACTCGGGTGCGAGCTGGGCTGGAATGCTATCGACACGGCATTGCAAGTATTGGGCGCCCGCGGCTTTCTCGACACCAACACCGTCGGTCAGCACTTTCGCGATTACCGGCTGTTCCGGATATTCGAGGGCTCGACCGAGGCCCTCTCGGTTTATCTGGGCACAACATTGACCCGGCATCCCGACTCCTTTGCGAAACTGGTCCGCCGGACCCACCCGTCGGCACCGGTCCTGCATCTGATCGACCAGGTCGCGCAGATCGCCGCCGACCGCCCCGACGAGGCCGCCGCCCGGCACATTCATGCGGCGCTCGTCGGGGAACTGGCCTGCTGGGCCCTGCTGACGATGCTGACCGGCGAGGCCGCGCACCGCTCGGCGATGCACGCGTATACCGCCTCGTGGACCGAGCACCAGCTCCAGCGCCGTCTGCACCGGGCCTACGGCCCGCACCGGCACCTGCCCACCCGGGCCGAGTTCGACGACCACGTCGCCGACTACGCCCAGGTCATCGGCGACATCGACCAGCGGCGCTGGCCGGCCGAGGAGTGGCGACCCGACCCCCTCCTGCGATGACCGAGCGCACCGAGTCACCGTTCTCAGACGCGGTACGTCGACACCGTCGTCTGCAGGTCTGCGGCTGTGCGGGCCAGTTCGGCGGCCGTCTGCTGAGTCTCGGACGCGCCTGAGGTGACCTGCTGGGCGGCCAGAGCCACCCCGGCAATCGTGCCGGCGATGTTCGACGAACCCTCGGCGGCCTGCCCGACACTGCGGGCGATCTCGGCTGTGGTGGCGGTCTGTTCCTCCACGGCGGCGGCGATCGTGGTGGCGTAGTTGTTGATCGTGCCGATCACTTCGGCGATGTCCTGGATCGCGGCGACCGCGTTACCGGTCTCGGCCTGGATCGCGGACACCTGCGCGGTGATCTGCTGCGTGGCGCGCGCGGTCTCCTGGGCCAGATCCTTGACCTCGGAGGCGACCACCGCGAAACCCTTGCCCGCTTCCCCGGCCCGGGCCGCCTCGATGGTGGCGTTCAACGCCAGCAGGTTGGTCTGCTCGGCGATCGAGGTGATCACGGCGACGACGCTGCCGATCTGAGCGGAGGCCGCACCGAGCCGGGCCACGCTGGTGTTGGTCGACTCGGCCGTACGGGCAGCTTCGGACGCGACGCCGGCCGCCTCGTTGGCACTGGTGGAGATCTCGCGGATCGACAGCCCCATCTGCTCCGCGCCCGCCGACACCGCGTGCACCCCGTCCGAGACCGTGTCGGCCGAGGCGGACACCGTGGCCACCTGGGCCGAAGTCCGCTCGGCCGAGGCCGACAACTGGCTCGAGACCGACGTCAGCTGCTCGGACGCCGACGCCAGCAACTCGGAGCTGGAGGACACCCGGCCCACGGTGGCGGCCATGGCCGCGGCGGTCTCGTTGACCGCCTCCGCCATCTGGCCCACCTCGTCCGCCGAATGGACCTGGACGCGTACGGTGAGGTCACCGCGGCCGAGCCGGGCGAGCGCGTGCATGCATCGCGCCAGGGGCCGCACGATCAGCCGGGTGATCCCGACGGCCAGCCCCACGCCGATCAGCGTGCCCCCGACCAGCAGCGCGATCACCCACCACTTGGTGGCCTGGTAGCGGCTCTCCGCGGCGGCCTGCTGATCAGCTGCGGCCTGCACCGTCGAGTCCGCCAGCGCGCTCAGGTGGATCCGTACGGCATCTTGCGCGGTGGCCAGCACCCCCTTGCGCGCTGTCTGCAACCGGCGTGCGTCCCCGGCGGCCACCAGCGGCAGCACCTGGTCCGTCAAAGTGGCTTCGTACGCGGTCCAGTCTTGCCGGAACGTGGCCAGCGCGGCGGCGGCCACAGCGGGCAGCGGAAACGTCTGGTGGGCGTCGGTGTACTGGCTGACCTGGTTCTCGGCGGTTTCCAGAGCCGATCGGGCCTGCGTCCGGCCGGCCGTGTCGGGCGCGAGCAGATAGTCGTCGGCGGCCAGCCACACCCGGTTGACCGCCGACCGCAGATTACCGACGTTGTCGAGCTCCTGGCTCTGCCGATAGCCGTCCTTGACGTCGGCGTTCGTGGCGCCGAGGCTGCTCAGCGCCAGCAGCCCGTCCGCGACGCTGATCAGCACCACCAGCAGAACAGCCAGCATGATCTTCGTACCGACCCGCCTGTCGGTCAGCAGTCGCAGCACACGATCTCCCGAGTTCTCACTGCTCTCGCCGGTCACGGAGGCGGTCACGGCCGCCCTCGATACAGCAAAACATCCGTCCGGTACCGGCGAGGGCAAGATGCGCGACAGCTACCTCGAAACGAGGCGCAGGGGTACGGCGGCTGGCGTCGTTGAGCGGTCGGTCGACCGGTGCCGCGCAATCAGGCGTGGCCGGCCCCGGCGTAGCGGTTCTTGGCGGCGTACATGGCCGTACCGGCGTCCTGGAGGATCGAGCCCGCGGTGGCGCCGGGCCGGTTCACGGCGATGCCGACGCCGGCCGACACCGCCGCAGGCGGCTCATCGGGCAGCTCGACGGGTTGCTGCGCCACGCCCTCCGGCGCCGGGCAGACGTCCGGCGGCGGCCTGAGCCGCGATCCGGGCAAAATCGTCCGGGCTCGAACTCGTCTGAGCGCCGACCGCATACGACAGGCCGGTCAAGGTGTTGCCGTACTCGGTGCCCGATCAGAACGAGAACCCGACCGCCGCCGGCGACGAGTTTTGCTCCGGCTGGTGTAGCCCCCGGATTCCCGGGGTAGCCCGGGCCGGGCCGACAGGTGGCGTCGGTAGCGGGCCCCCGACAGAGGTGATCGGCGCAGGGAGGCCGCTGGTGGTGAGACGCCTCTTCGGTGACGTCACCAAGGCATGCCGGTGGCTGCGTCGCGTGCGCTGGGTCGATCGCCTGGTCCGGGCCGGGGTCCGGTACGACGAAGCCGACGGCGGCCGGTTGTCCGCCGCGGTGACGTACTACGCCTTCTTCGCGACGTTCGCCCTGCAGCTGGTGGCGTTCGCCGTCTTCGGTCCCGTCCTGGACGACTCATCGGTAGTCCGTTCCATTCAGCAGTACGTCGCGCACGATCTGCCCACCATGGATGTGCAGGCGCTGCGTCATGCCCGGGCCACCGCCGGGGTCATCGCCTTCGTCGGTCTGCCGGTGACCGGATGGTTCTGGGTCGACGCGCTGCGTTCGTCGATCCGCCGGATCTGGCGGCTGCCCGAGTACCCCGGCGCCTTGGCGGTCCGGGTGCTGATCGACCTGGGAGTGCTGACCGGGCTCGGGGTACTCCTGACGGGTTCGCTCTGGGTGGCGTACGTGACCAGCGCGGCCGCGAACCGGGTGGCCGATGCGTCGGACGCCGGCGCCGTCTTGTCGCATCGGTGGCTCACCGCGTTCGGGTTCCTGGTGGGCGTGGTGGTGAATACGGTGCTGGCCTGCGGCGCCTTGACCGCGTTGCCACGGGTACGGATGTCGTGGCGCCGCTTGCTCGGGCCGGCGCTGCTGGTGGGGGTCGGCACGGAGCTGCTCAAGACGATCGGTGGCGTGTACGTGCGACTCACCGAGGCCAATCCCGTCTATCAGCTGGTCGCGGGTGCGGTCGGGCTGCTGGTCTTCCTCAACGCGATCAATCAGATGCTGTTGTTCGCGGCCGCGCTCACGGCGACCAGCGCCGCCGGCCGGTCCGCCGACCTCGCCGAGCCGGGTGCCGGTCCACTGCCCGGTGCCGATGAAGAGGGTGGGAGGTATCGCCCGGCCTGATTCAGGCGCTTGTTTTCGCGTCCACCTCGAGGGCGACGATGTCGGTGCGTAGCCAGGTCTCGTAGTAGTCGAAGGCGACCTGCGCCTTGTTCCACGTGATGGAGCGGATGCGCAGCAGGGGTGTTCCCTCGGCCACCTCGAGGTGGCCGGCCACCACTCGGTCGGCGGCCACGGCGTGAACCACCCGCTTGGCCCGGGCCGCTACGTAGCCGGCCTCCTGCAGCGCCGCGGTCAGCGACGACGACCCGTCGCGGACCCCGGTGGCCGCGGCGACCACCGGAGCCACCGCGGGCGGCGTCCAGTTGACGCTGAACAGGGCCAATGTCCCGTCGACCGTACGGATGCGCTCGAGGACGAAGCCGGTGGCGCCGCGGGGTATCCGCAGGGCGGCCGCCGCCTCGTCCGGGATCTCCTGCTCGCCGGACGCCACCACCCGGGTGCTCACGCGGGGGTTGGAGTGCCCTATGCCGTTCTCGAGGAAGCCCCCGAGCCCTTCGATCAGCCAGCCTTGCGGGGTATCCGGGGTGGACACGAAGTAGCCGCGGCGAGCCACCCGGTGCGCGTGCCCGTTGGCCTCGAGCAGGTCCAGGGCCTGGCGGACGGTGGCGCGGGAGAGGTTGAACGTCCGGTGCAGTTCGCTTTCGCCGGGCAGCCGATCGCCCGGGGCGAGCTCGCCGCGACGGATGTCGTCGAGCAGGACGTCATACAGTTGTTCGTAGTACGGCACCGGCGAAGCGCGCTCGATGCTCTTCATCCGTGCCCCCTGGCCCCGATTGTCGGCTCATTGTACGGACTGTGCGGACACATTCCGCAAGAGGCCTTCACCGGTAGCCCAGAACCTCCCGCGCCGCCCAGTGCTGCTCCATGATCACCTTGGCCGGGGTCGCCGGCGGAACCTCGCGCACGCTGGGCGACCAGTCCGCGAAGTCGCCTGTGAGGGCGGCCGCGGCCTGCTTGGCCGCACCGATGGCCACGTACTCGCCGGGTTCGGGGACGAGCACCGGGACGTCGACGATCTGGGTCAGCACCTGCTGCACGGCCGGGCTCTTGGCCGCACCGCCGATCAGGAACAGGCGGTCGATGGCCACCTTGCACGCGCGGGAGGCTTCGACGAGCACCACCTGGCTGGCCAGCATGCCCTCGATCGCGGCCCGGGCCAGGTTGGCCCGGCTGCTGTTCTGCAGGGTGAGGCCGTGCAGCGAGGCCTTGGCGGCCGGCAGGTCCGGGGTGCGCTCGCCCTCGAAATACGGCAACAGGGTGACTCCTCCGGCCCCGGCCGGGGCGGTCAGGGCCAACCGGGACAGTTCGCCGTAGTCACAGCCGAGGATGGCGATCGCGGCCTCCAGGTCACGGGCCGCATTGAGCGTCGCCGCCAGCGGCAAGTGGCCACCCGTGGCGTCGGCGTAGCTGCAGACCACCCCGGAATAGTCGTGGACCGGGGACTGGCTGCGGCTGTAGACCACTCCCGAGGTGCCGAGCGACATCACCGCGTCGCCGACCGCCAGCTCCAGGGCCAGCGCGGCCGCGGCGTTGTCCCCGCTGCCGGCACCGATCGCGATTCCGGCCGGGATTCCGGGGATCCCCTCAGCGGTGACCCCCGCCCGGTCCTTCGGGCCGAGCACCCGGGGTACGAGGGCGGCCCGGCCCAGGGCGTGCTCGAGCAGTTCAGGGCAGTAGTCCTCGGTTTCGCCGGACCAGTAGCCCGTACCGCTCGCCTCGGAACGATCGGTGACGAGCCGGTCGAAGTCGGCCCGGCCGGCCCCGAAGCCCATCAGCCGCCAGGTGAGCCAGTCGTGGACCACCGCGACCGCGGCCGTTCGCCCGGCACCGGCCGGATCGGTGTCGCGCAGCCAGCGCAGCTTCACCACCGTGTCGGACAGGGTGATGGGCAGACCGGTGCGCCGGATCCATTCGCTGAAGCCGAGTTCGTTGTTGAGGGCGACCATGTGGGGGTGTGAGCTGGTCTCGTTCCAGAGCGGTGAGTCGCGGACGACCTCGCCGTGCGCGCTCAGAAACACCGGGGTGTGCTGTTGCCCGCCCACCGACAGGGCCGAGACGTCGTCCAGGCCACCGGCCCTGCGCACGGCCAGCAACAGCGCCTGCCACCAGTGCTCGGGGTCGACGATCTTCTCAGACGGGTGGGGCGCGCTGCCGGCTCGCAGCAGGGCGCCGGTCTCGAGGTCGAACACCTTGACCTTGCAGCTCTGGGTGGACGAATCGATGCCGGCCACCAGCGGCCGGGTCACCATGTCAACGCGCCGAGGCTCTGGATCGTGGGCTGGATGCCCTGGTGCCACTCCTCGAGGTCGCGGTGGCGCTTCGGGTCCGCTTCGACCACCGTCGGCCGGCAGGCGGCCCAGTCGGTACGCTCGGCCGAAGCCAGCGCCTGGGCACCGCGCGAGACCACCTCGGGAAACTTGGAGACGCTCAGGTCGGCGCCGAGCACGTCGGCCTTGAGGTGCAGCCACAACCGGTTCTCGCTGGCCGGCCCGATCACCTTGGTGACGCTGGTGCCGGCCCGGAACAGCTCGACGACCTTGCGGAACTGGATCGCCAGCCCGAGGAAGCAGCCGAACACGATGTCCTCGGCGCTGACGTCGCTGCTGAGGTTGGCGATCACCCCACGTGCGGTGGACGACTTCTCCGGCGGCGGGCTGCCCCGGAACCGGGGCACGACGATCGGGATCGCCGAGAGGTTGATGCCGCCGGAGAGATAGCGCTCGCTCAGCGCGGACACGCACGTCTCGAGCATGGATTCGGACATCCCCAGCATCCGTTGCAGGGTCGCGAAGGCCGAGCCGCCGGTGGGTATCGAGGCGAACAGGGTGTAGGCCGAGGCGTCGCACGCAATACCGTTGGCCAGCATTGCCTTGTACGAGTTCTCGTCGAGGCTGGGCGCGTCGCGCAGCAGCAGCACGCCCTCGGTGGTGCCGGTCGAGTTGAGGATCTCACCGGGTCGCAGGTCGGCCCCCACGGCACCGACCATGTGGTCGTGCCCGACGACGTGCACGGTCACCTCGGTCGGCAGCCCCACCCGCTGGGCGAAGTCAGCGGTGAGACGCCGGCCCTGGCGCGCGCTGCACAGCTCGGGCAGCACCTCAGGGTCGACGCCGACCATCTCGCACATGGACTTCGACCAGACCCGTTCGCGCAGGTCCAGGGCCATGGTGCGGCTGGCCAGGGAGAGTTCGGCCCAGCGCTCGCCGGTCATGACGGCGGCCACGAACTCGGACACATTGAGCCATTTGAGGCCGGCGGCGCGGTGTTCCAGGTGCTCGACGGCCCAAGCGATCTTGGAGAGCGAGTAGTTGGCGTTCACGGGCAGGCCGGTCAGGCGGTAGGCCCGCTCGCGGTCCTCGCGGCCGAGCCGCTCGATCAGCGCCGCTCCGCGCTGGTCATGCCACAGGATCATCGGCGAGCGGAGCTGAAGGTCCGGCCCGACCAGTCCTCCGGACTCCCCCACACCGGCGATCGCGACGCGCTCGACGGAGCGCCGGTGCCCCTCGTCCAGGTTCTTGAGAAAGCGAACGATCAGGGCCAGAAGAGTGTCCACGTCGTAGACGACACCCCAGGCGTCGGTCGTATTAGGGGTGAGCTGCTTCTCCGAGGCGAGCTGGTTGCCCCGCGCGTCGAAGTAGCCCAGCTTGATCCGGGTCGTCCCGATGTCGATGGTGACGGTCGCCTTCATGTCTCGGATCATGACTGGGCGACAGGGCTGCCGAGGCGGGGATTGAAGGACCGGATGCGCTGCTCGACCACGTCGGAGATGGCCTGCACCGACGCCGTCGACACCCGGATGAGCGAGTACTCGTGGGGGTTGGCCACGTAGGCCTCGCCGAAGGTGCGGATCATGGCGTTCCGCAGGTCGCTGGCCACGTTGACCTTGACCACGTCGTAGTCGCTCAGCACGCCGAGCTGGTCGGCACCAAGCCCCGACCCGCCGTGGATGACCAGCGGGACGGAGCCGGCCTCCTGGATGCGACGCAACAGGTCCAGGTCGAGACGGGCGTCCGGCGCGTACCCGTGCACGTTGCCGGCCGAGACGGCCAGCAGGTCGCAGCCGACAGCCTCGACGAAGTCGGCCACCTCGGCGGGATCGGTCGTGAATTCCCGCTCGGGCCCGTGGTCGTCCTCCTTGCCGCCGATGCTGCCCAGCTCGACCTCGAGCGCGATCCCGGGCGGGCAGAGCGCTCGCGCCTCGGCCGACAGCTTGACGTTCTGGTCGTACGGGTGCCCGGAGGCGTCCATCATGATCGACGTGAAGCCGGCGGCCAGGGCCGCCCGGACGTCGTCCAGGGTCCGGCCGTGGTCCAGGTGGAGCGCGACGGGCACGTCGGTGCCCGCGACGCGGCGGCTCACCATGTCGTAGATGTACTCGTAGCCCGAGAGCACCGCGTTCGTGGGCGCGACCTGGATGAACGTGGGGACGCCGGTCTTCTCGACGGCCTGCACGATGCCCATCGTCGTCTCGAGGTTGGTGGTGTTGAAGGCGCCGGCCACCAGCCCTCTCGACGCGCACTCCCGGATGACTTCCTGCCCACTGACCAAACTCATGGCACTCCCGCCCGAGAATTTGTACGTACAAGACGTACAAGACGTATGAGCGGGACTGTACGTCCCCTTAGCCGGAGGGAGCAAGGGGGACGCCGTTTGACCGGGGTGAAATCCCTACTTGACTTGCCAGAAATTTGACGCATACAGTCCAGTCATTCGAGACAGTACGTGTTGTACGTACAAGATGTCCCGCACTGGAGGTGGCGATGAGCGGATCAGGCGTCGAGGCCGCCATCGACCGCGTCTCGTCGATTCCCTACTACAACCAGCTGGCGGACCGGATCCGCGACCGGATCTCGGCCGGCACCATCGCGGTCGGCGAGCGGCTGCCCAGCGAGGGAGAGCTGGCCACGAGCTGGAATCTCTCCCGGGCCACGGTGCGCGAGGCACTGCGCCTGCTGGAGGAGCACGGGTGGGTCAGCCGGATCGCCCGGCGCGGCGCCTTCGCCACCATGCCACCGCAACGGGGCTGGCTGCTGCACGGCCGGGAGGGATTCTTCGAGAACGAGAGCCGGCGGCACCGGGTCACCACGGCGGTCCTGCGGGCCGAGCAGACCGAGCTGCCCCGCTTCGCGGCCGAAGCCTTGCAGCTGCCGCCCGGCAGTGCGGGTTACGTTCTGGAGCGGGTGCGGGCGCTCGACGGCAACATCGCCCTTTACTCGATCAACTATCTGCCGTCCCGGATCGGCCGGCTGGTCGCGCTGTCCGACGTGCCGACCGGCACCGGTTCCCTCAACGCCACGATGCACCAGGCCGGCTACGACGTCGCGGGAGCCTCCCGCACCGTCGAGGCCGTCACCGCTGACGGCACGCTCGCCCAGCGGCTGGACGTGCCCACCGGCGCACCGCTTCTGAAGATCAAGTCGACGTCCTGGAACTCCGACCTCGTGGTCTTCGATCATCACGAGGTCTGGGTCCGCAGCGACGTCGTTCATGTCGAGATCCAGGTCGGCGCCCCGGCGCCGGCGCATCACCCGTCGCCGGCCCCCGAGTTCGGCCGCATCGCCAGTCCCTGATTCCCGCTGACCGCTCTCCCCCGCCCACGGCGCTGTCGTCGCGGGCCGATCATCCGCGCCTTGTTCCCGGAAGGACATCAATGTCCCGTCGTAGATATGTCGCCACCGCGCTGGTCGCCGTGGCCTCGCTCGCCGCCGCGTCGGCCTGCTCGGACCCCACAGCCGAGCCGGGCGCGTCCGGCGGCAACACCACGATCACCGTTGCGCTCGCCGCGAACCCGCAGATGAAGACCGCCGAGACACTGATTGCGGACTTCGAGCAGAAGAACCCTGGCATCAAGGTCAAGTTCACCACCCTGCCGGAGAACGACCTGCGGCCGGCCGTCACCAAGGACGTCGCGACCAAGGCCGGCCAGTACGACGTGGCCATGATCGGCAGCTACGAGGTGCCGATCTGGGCCAAGAACAAGTGGATCGCGCCGCTCGACGACTACGTCGCCAAGGACACCGCCTGGGACTCGGCCGACGTGCTGCAGCCGATCAAGGACATCGTCTCGGCCGACGGCAAGCTGTACGGCGCCCCGTTCTACGGCTCCTCGTCGTTCCTGTTCTACCGCAAGGATCTGGCGGCCAAGGCCGGCGTCACCATTCCCGAAAAGCCGACCTGGGACCAGGTCGCGGCGGCCGCGGCCAAAATGGACGACAAGGCCGGCGGCGTCTCGGGCATCTGCCTGCGTGGCCTGCCCGGCTGGGGCCAGAACCTGGCCTCGTTGACCACGGTCATCAACACCTTCGGCGGCCGCTGGTTCGACGAGCAGTGGAACCCGCAGCTCACCTCGCCCGAGACCACGGCCGCGGTCAAGTTCTACGTCGACCTGCTGCGCGCCCACGGTCAGCCCGACGCGGCCAAGGACGGCTGGGAGGGCTGCCTGCAGCAGATCACCCAGGGCAAGACGGCGATGTGGTACGACGACACGGTCTTCGCCGGCTCGGCCCTCGACCAGGCCACCCCCCAGGTCAAGGAGAACCTCGGCTTCGCCCTGGCCCCGGTGAACAAGACCGACGCCTCGGGCTGGCTGTGGTCGTGGGGCCTGGCCATCACCGAGTCGAGCAAGAACAAGGACGCCGCCTGGAAGTTCATCTCGTGGGCGACCAGTAAGGACTACATCAAGCTGGCCGGTGAGAAGGCGGGCTGGGACGCGATCCCGCCCGGCTCGCGCACCTCGACCTACGCCCTGCCCGAATATCAGAAGGCCGCGTCGTCGTACGCCGATCTGACCATCAAGTCGATCGACGCCGCGAACCCGAACAAGCCGACCGTGCAGCCGGTCCCGTACACCGGCGTGCAGTACGTCCAGATCGCCGAGTTCACCGACATCGGCGACTACGTGTCGCAGCAGGTGGCGGGCGCGATCAGCGGCACCCAGACGGTGGAGCAGGCCCTGCAGAAGAGCCAGACCTACACCGAGGGCGTCGTCAAGAAGGCCGGCTACCTCAAGTAGCACCGAGCGCGGCGCCGCCCCGGGCGGCGCCGCTCTCACCCTGAAGAGAGGTTTCATGACCACCATCGCGCCACCAGCGCCCAAGACGTCGAGTCGGCGCGATTCGTGGAGCCGCCGCGCGCCGCTTCTCCCCGCGCTGATCATCACCCTGCTGCTGACCCAGGTCCCGTTCGTCATGACGATCTGGTACTCGCTGCAGAACTGGAACCTGCTGAATCCGGGCCGGCGCAGTTTCGCCGGCCTTGACAACTACCAGCAGACCTTCACCGACAGCGTGTTCTGGCAGTCGCTCGGCAACACCGCGGTCCTGACCGTCGGCGCCACTGTCGCCAGCATGGTGGTCGGGCTCGTGCTGGCCGTCCTGCTGCAGAAGAAGTTCCCCGGCCGCGGCATCGCCCGCACGCTGGCGATCACCCCGTTCTTCGTCATGCCGGTCGCGGCCGCCCTGTTCTGGCGCAGCGCCATCTTCGACCCGTCGTTCGGGCTGCTGGGCTGGCTCACCGACGCCGTCGGCCTGCCCCGGGTCAACTGGCTCAGCGAGCAGTCGATGCTGTCGATCATCATGATCTCGTCCTGGCGCTGGACGCCGTTCGCGATGCTGGTGCTCCTGGCCGGGCTCCAGGCCCTGCCCGAGGACCAGCTGGAGGCGGCGCGCGTCGACGGGGCCACCTGGTGGCAGCAGTTCCGCGGCGTGATGCTGCCCCACCTGCGCCCGTTCCTCGAACTGACCGCGCTGCTGCTGAGCATGAACCTCATCCAGACCTTCGGCGAGATCGCGCTGCTCACCGCGGGCGGTCCCGCGTTCGGCACCACCAACATCACCTATTACGTGTACCTGCGCGCGTTCCAGTCCTTCGACTACGGTCTCGCCTCGGCGTACGGACTGGTGGCCCTGGTCCTCACCATCGCGCTCGCACTGCCGGCCTTGCGCCTGCTCTCGGGCATCTTCCAGCAGGAGGGCCGGCGATGACCGTCACCACCTCGCCCCAGACCCAGCCCGTCGCCGAGCAGCCCGCGGCCGAGATCCCGCGCCGCAAGCGGCATCGCACCAAGGACACGGCGAGCTGGCCGGTGGCCGTGCTCGGCTGGCTGGGCTCGCTCATCCTGTTCTCACCGGTCGCCTACATGCTGCTCAAGAGCTTCCAGACGGAGACCGACGCCGCCTCCCCCGTACCCAAGCTGATCTTCAAGCCGACCTTCGAGCACTATCCCGAGGTGTTCGGCCAGGGCTTCTGGGCGTACGCGGGCAACTCGATCGCCATCGCCGTGATCTCGACCGTCGTGGTGTTGCTGCTGGCGATCCCGGCGGCCTACGCGCTCGCCGTCCGGCCGGTCCGCAAGGCCCAGGACTCGCTGTTCTTCTTCATCAGCACCAAGATGATGCCGGTCGCCGCGGCCATCATCCCGGTGTACATCGTGGCGCAGCAGCTCGGCCTGCTCAACACGGTCACCGTGCTGATCATCATGCATCTGGGCATGAACCTGCCCCTGGCGATCTGGATGATCCGCTCGTTCTTGCAGGAAGTGCCGGGCGAGGTGCTCGAGGCGGCGGCCATGGACGGTGCCGGCCGGTTGCGGGCCATGCGCAGCATCGTGCTGCCGCTGATCCGGCCGGGCCTGTGGTCGACCGCCCTGCTGTGCTGCGTCTTCTCCTGGAACGAGTACTTCTACGCGGTCAACCTGACCACCACGACGTCCAGCCTGCCGCTGTTCATGCAGAAGTTCCTGTCGTTCGGCGAGCTCTACACCGCCCAGGTGGCCGCGGTCGCCACGGTGGTCAGTGTTCCCGTCGTCATCCTCGGCTGGATCTGCCAGCGGAGCCTCGTCCGTGGTCTGTTGTTCGGAGCGGTGAAGTGATGCGTGCGATCGTGTTGGACGGCCGGAACGGCGTCGAGTTGTCCACCCGCCCCGAGCCCACGCCCGGACCGGGGCAGGTGGTCGTCGCCCCGGCCGCGGTCGGCATCTGCGGCACCGACCTGCACCTGGTCGACGGCAGCTACGCCACCGGCCGCTACTCGGTCGTCCCCGGCCACGAGTTCGCCGGCACGGTCACCGCGGTCGGCTCCGGCGTCACCGGCCTGGCCGAGGGAGACCTGGTCGGGGTCGACCCCAACGTGCCCTGCGGCGAGTGCCGCTGGTGCCGGGTCAAGGCGGTCAACCTCTGCGTACGGCTCGAACCGGTCGGCGTCACCCGCGACGGCGCCTGCGCCGACCGGGTCCTGGTGCCCGCGCGGGTCACCTACCGGCTCCCGGCCGGTGTGGACGCCACCGCCGGCGCTCTGGTCGAACCCCTGGCCTGTGTGCTGCACGCCCTCGACCGCGCTCCCACGGTCACCGATCGCGACGTGCTCATCTACGGCGCCGGATCCATCGGCCTGCTGATGGCGGCCATGCTGCGGCAGCGTGGCGCCGGCCGCATCCAGATCGTCGAGCCGCACGAGGTCCGCCGCGACGCGGCCCTGCGCCTGGGGGCCGACGCCGCCGCGGCCGGCTCGGCGGACCTCGACCTCCGCGACGGCGCGGAGCTCGTCATCGAGGCCAGCGGCCACCCGGCGGCCATCACCGACGCGCTGGACCGGATCGCCGTGCGCGGCACCCTGGTCCAGATGGGTGTCACCGCCCCGGACACCACGGTGCCGCTGCACCCGTTCGAGGTTTTCGAGAAAGAGATCACCGTGCTCGGCTCGAACAGCCTGGCCGACTGCTATCCGGCCGCCGCCGAGCAGATGGCCGGCCTGACGGCGACGCTGCGGCCGCTGGTCACCCATACCTTCCCCCTCGAGTCCTACGCCGAGGCACTGGCCGCAGCGGCCTCCCCCGAGGCGCTCAAGGTGCACGTCATGGTGCAGTAAAGCGCCGGTTCGCGGAACGTGCCGAGACAACCCGCTCAGGGCTGCCGGCGGCGAAGCGCCCGCGTCAGTGCTGTGGCCAGCCCCGCGGCGGCCACGGCACCGCATCCGAGCAGCCACCAGCGCCACCGGGACCCGGAACCGGCCGGGTCGGCGGCCTTCGCGGCCGGCGGCGGGGGCGTCTGCGCGGACCGGGCGCGCACCGCGACGGTCGACTCGCTGGTGTAGGGCGCCGGCGCGCGGACCGTCACCCGCCAATCGCCAGGGGTCAGGATCGGGCCGCTGAGATAGAAGCCCTGCCCCTCCCCCGCCGGTTCGAGCTGGATCGGGCCGACCCTCTGCCCGCCGGCGGCGGTCGCGCTGACCACGAGCCGCACCATGTCCTCGAGCTGGTGCCCATCGGCGTGCTCGGCCTGCACCGTGATGCCGGTGGCGCCGTCCCCGGCCACCTCCAGCTTCAGCTTTCCCTCGTGAGCCCACGCCGGCGTGGCCACCGGCACGAACGCCAGCATCAGTCCGGCGGTGAGAGCGATACCCGTACGACGCATCGGAATCCTTTCCTGTCGGCCCGCAAGGGCCCGCCCCCTGCGCGAGGGGACGGGCCCGGTCGGATCAACGCCAGCGGTTCGGCGCCTTGCGGGTCGGGTCACCCTTGAGCCAGCCCGTGCCGGCCGTTCCCCCCAGCCGTACGATCATCGCGTCGGCGTCGCGGACCAGGGTGTCCCTGACGTCGGTGTCGGTGACCAGCTTGGGGTCCTTGACGAGGGTCTTGAAGGCGTTCAGTTCCTTGATCGCCTTGTCGTCCTTGCCGTCCGCCTCCGCCTTGCGCACCGCCTCCAGTTTCTTGGACAAGTCCTTGTGCGCCTGGGTGGAGAGCCGGCTGGTCGCCTTGAACCGGTCGAGCAGGTTCTGCATGTCGCGGAACGAGGTGGCCACGAAGAACTGCACCGTCGTGGTGGTGCGGTTGCCCGCCTTGTCGACCGCGACCGCCGTCAGGTCGTGCAGACCCAGCGGCAGCTCGTACATGGCCAGCAGCGCTCCGTTGGTGTACGCCTGCCCGTTCAGGGTGGCCGAGGTGCTCTGGATCCCGGAGCTCGGGTCGACCGCCTGCCACGAGATGCGGACGTCCTGGCTGTCGCCGTAGAGCTGGCCGTGGGCGATCCCGGCCACCAGCAGGGTCGGTTTGCTGCCGTCGATCCGCAGGACCGCCGACTTCAGCGTCTCCTGGTTGCCGGCCTTGTCGGTGGCCCGGTAGAGCAGCTCGTGCGGCCCGTCCCCGGTCACGTCGATCGGCGCGGTGTACGGCGTCCAGGCCCCACCGTCGAGCGACCATTCCTGTTTGCCGACCCCCGACCCGGCGTCGGTCGCGGCCAGCGTGACCGGGATGGCCCCGTCGTGCCAGCCGTTGTCGTTGGCCGGAGCGAACTGCGCCGTCGTCAGCGGAGCCGTGCCGTCGATCTTCACCGTGGCCGACTTCGCGGGCTCCACGTTTCCGGCCTTGTCGGTCGAGCGGAACCGCACCTCGTGCGAGCCGTCCCCGCTGATCGTCACCGGTGCGGTGTACGCGGTCCAGGCAGTCGCGCCGTCGATCTGATATTCCGTGCCGGCCACGCCCCCGGTGTCCGACGCGGTCAGCGTGACCGCCACGGGCCCGGTGTACCAGCCCTCGACCGGAGTGCCGGAGAGCGCAGCCGTGGTCGTCGGAGGAGCGGAGTCGGTGGTCAGCCGGAAGTAGTCGAACGCCGCGGTCTTCCGCGCGGTCTGGTTGGCCCCGAGGGTGAACAGGCCCACCTTCGGGGTGGCCCCGGCCGCGGCGTTGGTCAGCGCCGGGAACGCCGTCCAGTCCGTGCCGTCGGCCGAGTAGGAGCCGGTGTAGGTGTTACCGGTCCGGGCCAGCCGCAGGTACCACACGCCCGAGGTGAGGCTGCCGGCCTGCGGCTGCGGGTCCTGTACGGCCGCCCCGATCTCGCTGCGGAACTCGATCCGGCGGCTGGGCGCCTGCCCGGCCGTGTTGTCGAGCACGTAGTCGAGTTTGACGTAGTTGTCGTCGTCGCCGTAAACAATCAGCCCGGCCTGCTGGTACTGCTCGTCGAGCTGGCTGCCGTCGACCTTGGTCTCCAGGGTCCAGTCGCCGGACGGCGCGTTCTGGAGGACGAAGTTCGTCGGCCCGGTGTTGCTCCCGGTGTAGATGTCGCCGTTGGGCACGTCGATCCGCAACGCCCCGCCGGTGATCCGGTACGCGGCCGCGTCCTCCCGCACGACGGCGTCCCACCGGCACTTGTCGAGCGTGTCACCGGTGAACTCGTCGGAACGCGAGGCCGGTGTGGCCGGCTCGTCCGGGGTGAGCAGGAACCAGTCGAAGGCCGCGTCCACCACCGGCGCTTCGGTGCCACCGTTGAGGGCGAAGACACCGACCCGCGGGTTGCTGATCCCGGCCAGCGCGGCCGAGCGGCCGACCGTCGTGAACGTCTGCCCGTCGGCCGAGGTCTGCGCCGTCAGGTTGGTCCCGTCGCTGGTGATGCGCAGGTAGACCGTGTCACCGGTCGGCGCCGCGGCGCTGTCGCTGCTCTCGTTGCGCGGCGTCCCGGCCGTTTCCCGGATGAACTCGGCCCGGCGCGAGCCGTTGTACAGCAGGTCCAGCTTGGCGTAGTTGTCGTCGTCGCCGTAGACGATCAGACCGGCCTGCTGATAGTTCGCCGTCACCGGCACGGTCACCTTGGTCGTGGCCTGCCAGGCCCCGGCGGGTGCGGGCTGCACGACCAGGTTGGTCGCGTCGTTGCGGCTGCCGTACAGGTCGCCCGCCGCCGTGGGCAGGCGCAGCGTGCCGCCGGTGACCGAGAAGGTCTGGTTCTCCCGGACCACCGTCCAGCGGTCACGGTTGAGCGCGCTGCCGAGGAAGTCGTCCGACCGCGCCCCGAAGCAGGACGTGGCCGGCGCGTCCACCTTGACCGGGACGTTGACGTACGCCTTGGCGCCCCGGCTGTCGGTCACTGTCAGAGTGGCGGTGAAGGAACCGGGCGCCTTGTAGGTGTGGCCGGCGTCCAGGGTGGTGGCGGTGCCGCCGTCGCCGAACTCCCAGGCGTACGTCAGCGGGGTGTCGCCCTCGGCGTCGGTCGCGGTGCCGTCGAAGGCCACCGTGAGCGGCGCGGTGCCGGTGGCCGGGGTGGCAACCGCGGTGACTTTCGGGGGCGCGTTCTCGGTGACGCCGCGCCCGAGGAAGTCCATCCAGTTGACGTTGAACAGCGACCCTGCTCCGCCGCCGGGGTCACGGGCGACGAAGAACAGGGACTCGGTGTCGGCCGCCGTGACGTCGACGGAGACGTCGACGTAGCTCTGCCAGCCACCCGTGCCCGGTACGGTGGCCGTGGCCAGCAGCGGGCCGTCGGCCGCGCCGGAGCGCACCTCGATCCGCCCGCCGCCCGCCTCGGACGCCGCCCGGAAGCGGATCGCGTCGACGCCGGTCAGGCTGGCCGGGTCGAGCGACCACCAGTCGCCGTCCTCGATGAAACCGATGTTCTGGCCGCCGCCGGCCGGGTCGGTGGCGGTCTCCTTCTGCACGCCGGCGTCGCCGCCGCCGGTGCTGCCGGGGACCCGCCCGGTCGCCGAGTAGTACTCGGCCTGCTTGCGTTTGGGCTGCAGCTGCTCGATGGCCCGGCCGGTGAGCGGGGCGGAGCCGCCCTCGCCACCGTCATCGGTGTAGGTGGCCTCGAAGACCGCGAACACGTTGGCCTCGGCGCCGTGCCCGGCGGCCAGGGCGGTCTGCACGGTGCCGGTGCAGCCGGTGTACTGCTCCAGCGGGTGGGCGTGCTCGTCGTGGCCGAGCAGCACTTGCAGGCGTACGCGGTCGCAGTCGATCGTCCCGTCCTCGGGGTCGGTCACCTTGATCGTGTACTTGACCTGGTCGCCCCACTCGAAGAAGCCGCCGTCGGGTGGGAACTCGATGGAGACGGCAGGCAGGGTGTTGCCGACCGTCACCGGGACGTTGGCCACCGCCGTACGGCCCTTGGGGTTGGTCACGGTGAGCTGCGCGGTGTAGTCACCGGCCTCGGTGTAGGTGTGCGTGGGGTTGGCCTCGGTGGAGGACTTGCCGTCGCCGAACGTCCAGGCGTAGGTGAGCGCGCCGCCGTCCGGGTCGCGGGAGCCCTCGCTCGAGAACGTCGCCGTCAACGGCGTCGGGCCCGAGGTCGGCGACGCCTTGGCCACCGCGATCGGCGCCCGCTCACCGGCGATGTAGTCGATCCGGTAGATCCCGGAGTTGTCGTTGTTGCCGCCGAACCCGCTGCCCCACTCGATCAGGTACAACGCGCCGTCCGGGCCGAACTCGAAGTCCATCGGGCGGACGAAGCTCATGCCGGTCAGCAACTGGTTGATGTCGACCAGGGACTTGCCGTCGGGGGTCACCTGCATCGTGTACATCTTGGACTGGTTCCACTCGCCGAACAGCGCCTTGCCGTCGTAGTAGGCCGGCCACTTGCGGGCCGAGGTGGAATCGGCGTCGTACCGGTAGACGGGCCCGCCCATCGGGGCCCCGCCGCCGCCGATCTCTCCGAAGCGCGGGTTGCCGCCGTAGTCGTAGTCGACGGTGGCCGCGAGGGCCGGCGGCAGGGTGGTCAGGCCGGTGTTGTTGGGTGAGTCGTTCACCGGCGCCGCGCAGTTGAACTTGGCGCCGCTCGGCCCGGACGGGAACTGATAGTCGTTGTACGCGTAGTTGGCGCCGGTGCAGTACGGCCAGCCGAAGTTGCCCGCGGCGCCGACGATGTTCCACTCGACCGTGCCCTCGGGCCCCCGGTTGGGGTTGGCCGCGCTCGCGTCGGGACCGTAGTCGCCGAGGTACAGGGTGCCGGTCTTGGGATCGATGCCGATGCGGAACGGGTTACGGAAGCCCATCGCGTAGATCTCGGGGCGGGTCTTGGCCGTTCCGGGCGCGAACAGGTTGCCGGCCGGCACGGTGTAGGTGCCGTCGTCCTCGGGGTGGATCCGCAGCACCTTGCCCCGCAGGTCGTTGGTGTTGGCGGAGGTCCGCTGGGAGTCGTAGTCCTGCCGGCCCGGCCGCTCGTCGAGCGGGGCGAACGCGTCCGACTCGAAGGGGTTGGTGTTGTCACCGGTGGCCAGGTAAAGGTTGCCGGCGGCGTCGAAGGTCATGCTCCCGCCCGCGTGGCAGCAGGTGTTGCGCTGGGTGTCGACCTGCAGCACCACCTTCTCGCTGGAGGTGGCGATCGAGTCACCGGTGACGGTGAAGCGCGACAACAGATTGCGCGGCACTCCGTCGTTGCGGGCGTAGTAGAGATAGACCCAGCCGTTGCTGTCGAAGTCCGGGTCGAGCCGGATACCGATCAGCCCGTCCTCGTTGCCGGTGAAGACATCAAGGTCAACCGCGGTCACCGTACGGCCGGTGTCGGGCTTGATGATCTGGACGCGGCCGTCCCGCTCGACATAGAAGACGCGTCCGTCGCCCGCGATGTCCAGCTCCATCGGGTTGCTGGTGTTGGCGTCCAGCGTGACCTTCTCGAAGCTCGAGGTCAGCGAGGCGCCGCAGTCCGCGTCGAGCACGCCCGCCGCGGTCCGGATGCCGCCCAGCAGATGGGAGAGGAACTGCGGATCCGCGTACGACTCCTGGGTGTGGCCGCCGCCGGTGTACCAGGCCCGGCCCCCGTCGTAGTCCTGGCACCAGGCCGTCGGGTGGTCGGAGCCCATCGCCCCCGAGCCCGGCGTGTAGCTGGTCTCGTCGAGGCTCGCGAGCACGTGAACGGCGCCGCGCGGGTTGGTCCGGAAGTTGTACCACTCGTCGAAACGTGACCATCGGTCCGGCAGCCCGGCCGTCGACGGGTGGGCGTGGTCCTCGACCTTGACGACGGCCTGCTGGTTGGCCGGGTGACCGGAGAAGTAGGCGCCGACGAGCTTGCCGTACCAGGGCCAGCTGTACTCGGTGTCGGAAGCGGCGTGGATGCCGGCGTAGCCGCCGCCGGCCTTGATGTAGCGCTCGAAGGCGCTCTGCTGCCCCGGATCGAGGACGTCACCGGTGGTGGAGAGCCAGATGACCGCCTTGTACTTGGCGAGGTTGTCGTCGGTGAAGGCCGCGGCGTCCTCGGTGGCGTCCACGGTGAACCCGTTGTCCGCACCGAGTTGCCGGATGGCCGCGATCCCGGCCGGAATCGCGTCGTGCCGGAACTCAGCGGTCTTGGAGAACACGAGAACGGAGTACGGATCCGCGGCGGCGGCTGCGGCCTGGGCCACTGCCGGTTGTGCGGTGCCGATCAGGCTGCCCGCCAGCAGCGCGCTCGATGTCAGGGCAGCGGTGATGAGCCTGCGCCCGGGCAGGCGGAATCGTCGACGGGGCACGGAATCTCCCTTGTCCTGTGTAGACCTCTTCGATCGGTCCGGCCCGCCGATGGCCATCCCGGAGAACATCGAGATTTGTTTATCTCTTGGACAAACTTCGGTCCTGCCCTTCGTTTCAGGCAAGATGTTCCTGTGTAACGTTTTGGTAACCGAGGGTGTTCTCAACCATTGAGGTACGCCGATGTGTCCGACCGGCTGATGACGAACGACCGAGGGCACCAGCGGCGGGCGGCCCTCCCCGCCGTACGAAGATCAGGCCGAGCAGGCCCGCCGGGGCGTCAGCGCGCCGCGGTGTCCTTCCCGGCGGCGAACCCTGCGCTCGCGGTAGGCGCGGACGCGGCCGGAAGGCTGACCCGCAGCAGCGCGCCACCGCGGGTGGAGCGGGCGACGGTAACCCGGCCGCCGTGGGCGTCCACGACCCGCTGCACGATCGACAGCCCGAGGCCGGACCCCGGCAACGCCCGGGCGCTGTCGGCCCGGTAGAACCGGTCGAACACCCGCGGCGCGTCGGCGGCGTCGATGCCCGGTCCGGCGTCGTCGACCTCGAGCACCGCCGACGCGCCGGCGGCACGGAGCCGGACCTGGACCGGCTGGTCCGCGGGAGACCACTTGCCGGCGTTGTCGACGAGGTTGAGCACAGCCCGCTGCAGCGCGGCGGGACGCCCGGTCACCCACACGGAGCTCACATCGAGCGCGACCTCGATGTCGGGCATGCGCGAACGGGCGCGGGTCGCGGCGGCCACCACCACGTCGGCGAAGTCGATCAGCTCGGTGCTCTCGTCGCTGACGTCACCGCGGGCCACCTCGGTCAGCTCGGCGGCCAGCGTGCTCAACTCGGCCACCTGGGCGCCGAGATCGTGCAGCAGCCGGGTCCGGCTCTCCGCCGGCAGCGCGCTGTCCAGGGTGCCGCGCCGATCGAGCCGGATCAGCAGCTCGACGTTGAGGCGCAGGCTGGTGAGCGGGGTCTTGAGCTCGTGGGAGGCATCCTCGGCGAGCAGCCGCTGAGCCTGCCGGGACTCCCGCAGCGCGGCGAGCATGTCGTTGATCGACTGGATCAGCTGCCGGATCTCCCCACCGCCCTCGTCCGGAATGTCGGCGTCGAGATCCCGGGTGTCCGCGACACGCACCGCGGCGGCGGTCAGCCGGTCGATCGGTGCCAGCGCGGCCCGCGCCACGGTCCGCCCCACCAGGGCGCCGCCGGCCACGCAGAGCAGCCCGATCACCAGCATGCCGAACCCGAACTCGTTGATCGGGCTGTCGTCGGCGAGGTCGGCCACCTGGACCGCGCCGTCGCCCGTCCGCAGCGTGTAGACGCGGTAGCCGTCATCCCAGTCGGCCGACTCCAGCAGATCGGTCGACGCGCCCTCCGCTACACGCCCGGCCTGCTCACTGACCGGGGGTAGCTCGGGCTGGCCGGCCGGCGTCCGGGTCGAGCCGTCGGGCAGGATGACCCGCACCAGCCGGCCGGATCCCGGGTACGGCGGCAGCGGGACCTGCGCCAGACCGGCGCGCTCCGCATTGGTGGCCAGAACGCGGGAGTCGGCGTGCAGCTGATCCTCGGCGGTGTCCAGCAGCTTGCGATTCATCAGCTCGCTGGCCACCTGGAAGGACACGAACACGCTGACCGCGATGGCGGTCGCCGCGATCACCGTCATCCTGGTCCGCAGGGATCGCCCGCGCCACCACCGGGTCAGCGGGCGCGGCTCCCGGCCCCCGGCCCCGCTCACGGAGGAGTCTCCCGCAACGTGTAGCCGAGCCCGCGCAGCGTGTAGATCAACCGCGGCTCACCCTCGGCCTCCATCTTGCGGCGCAGATAGCTCACGTACACCTGCAGGTTGTTGTCGGTGGTGCTCATGTCGAAGCCCCAGATCGCCTCGAACAGCGCGTCGCGGGTCAGCACGCGGGTCGCGTTGCGTACGAGCACCTGCAGGAGGGAGAACTCGGTCCGGGTCAGGCGCAGCGGCCGCCCGCCACGCCACGCCTCGAACCGGTCGGGATCGATGCGCACGTCGGCGAACGACAGGACCGGCGACTGCTCGCCGGCCGGCGCGCGCCGACGCAGCAGGGCCCGCACCCGGGCCAGCAGCTCCTCGGTGGCGAACGGCTTGGGCAGATAGTCGTCGGCGCCCGCATCCAGCCCCGCGACCCGGTCGGAGACCTGGTCGCGGGCGGTCAGCATGAGCACCGGAAGATCCCGGCCCGCCGCCCGCAACCGCCGGCAGGTCTCCAGGCCGCCGAGACGGGGCATCATCACGTCCAGGATCAACAGATCCAACGTGTCACCCCCCGCGCCCTCGACCCCGTCGAGCACGGCGAGACCGTTGGCCACCGTGCTGGTGTCATAGCCCTCGACCTGGAGCACCCGCTCCAGCGACTCACGGATGGCCGCCTCGTCGTCCGCGATCATGATGCGCACTGCGGCCCCACCCCTTCCACCGACGCCTCGACGCTCATCCTCCCCGATCAACCTGAGGCCAGTATTAGAGACGCCAACGTGTCACTTCACGAGCACCTTCGTCCGGAACAGCTTCTCCGCGTTTCGGTACGCGATCTTCTCCTTGTCCTCGCGCGGCAAGTCGACTCCACGGAACCAGTCGGTCTGCGCCTTGATGTCCGCGAACGGGTAGTCGGTTGCGAACATCACCCGATCCACGCTGATGTGCCTCAGCAGGAGCTCGAGCAGCTCGGTCTGGGGAAATGCGCTCGTGGTGACCCAGAAGTTGTCCTGGAAGTACTGCCCGAAGGGTTTCTTGAGCGAGCCTTCGGTCGGCTCGCCCATGTCATTGACGATCCGGTCGTAGTAGAAGGGAAGACCCTCACCCATGTGACCGATGATGATTTTCAGTTTGGGGAATCGGTCGAAGACCCCGTACGTGATCATCCGAATGCACTGGGTCAGCACCTCCTGGTGCCAGCCGTATCCGGACCCGCTGAAAATGTAGGGCTGGAACTCTTTGGTGTATTGCGTCCGCGTGGTGCTGTAAAGAATTTTGAAGATCTCGTCCGCCGGATAGCCGGGATGCAGGTAGATCGGCACGTCGAGAGCAACGGCACGGGCCAGCACGGGCTCGAAATCGGGATGATCGAGGTACTTCTTCGTGATGTGCCCGTTGGTCAGCGCCCCCAAGAAGCCGTCCTCGGAAACCGAGCGCTCCAGTTCGTCCGCCGCCGCCTCCGGGCTCTGCAGGGGCAAGGTGGCGAAGGCCTTGAAGCGGCCCGGATACTTGGCGATGGGCCCGGTCACCAGCTGCCGGTTGAGACGGTAGGCCAGGTCGATGCCCCTGCGCCCCGGGACATTCTGAACCGACGGCGTATGAGCGGAGAGAACTTGAACGTTGAGTCCCCCCGCGTCCATGTCGTCGATGCGGCGTCGGCCCAGATCGGCCAGGCCGATTTCCTCGAGGAACGCGATGTGATCCTTGTTGATGGAGTTCAGCTTCAGCAACGCGGGAGTCGAGAAGGTCTCCTCCGTGCCGATGAAGGGCAGATCCCGGTCTCGCTGGTAAATTTCCGCGGTCCTGTCCGCATTCTGTTCCGGAGCCTGGTCCGGAGTCTTCTTGGTGTCGCTCGCGGCCGCGGTAATGGCATGCGAGGACACGCCGGCGCCGATGCCGAGTGCCGTGGCGGCGGCCAAGAAGCTGCGGCGTCCCATGGGCTTCATATCAGTCTCTCCTGTCGACGGATTGCCTCGCTTGTCTGACGCCGACTTCGTACCTGGCGAATCTGAGACGATCATTAATACGCTGCTCAGGGCGCAACATTAATGATCGTCTCAGAATCACTCGGTACGAAGTCGGCCTCGGACAACCAATCGCTCAGGAGGATCGATGACAGTCGACGTAGCGCCGACGACCCAGGACGCGCCGCCCGGCCGGGCGGCCGGCCGGTGGCTGCCGTGGCTGGTGATCGGCTTGTGGGTGGCCCTGGCGGCGGTCATGGTGCCGTTGAGCGGAAAGCTGAGCTCGGTCACCACCGACAAGGCCGTGGACGCCCTGCCCGCCAGTGCCGAGTCCACCAAGGTGGCGGTGCTGGAGGAAAGCCTTCCCGGCGCGGAGGACAACACCTTCGTCTTCGTGTACCACCGCGCCGGCCGCTTGACCTACGCCGACCGCGCCACGGTGGAACGCCACTACGACACCCTGGCCAAGAAGTACCCGCCGAAGACGGCAACCGGCGGCGAGGAGGATGACGACGGTCCCGCGATCAGGCCGTCCACCAACGGCAACGCGATGATGTTCGCCCTCGACCTGAGCACCAGCTACGGTCCGCCGGAGGAGCTCGTCGGCCCGTTGCGTGACGCCGCGAAGGACCGGCCCACCGGCCTGGAACTCGAGGTGACCGGCCCGGCCGCGATCGACGGCGACCTGGACGCCGTCTTCGACGGGATCGACCTGCAGGTCTTCCTCACCACCGTCATCGTCGTCACGATCCTGCTGATCCTCACCTACCGCAGCCCGGTGTTGTGGTTCGTCCCGCTGGTGGTCGTGGGCGTGGCCGCGCTGACCTCGATGGCGACCGTCTACCTGCTCGTCAAGGGCTTCGGCATCGTGGTCGACAACCAGAACTCGGCGCTGCTGACCATCCTGGTGTTCGGCGTCGGCACCGACTACGCGCTGCTGCTCATCGCCCGATATCGGGAGACACTGCACCACTACGAGAACGTCCGGGTGGCGATGGTCCACGCGCTGCGTGGTGCCGCGCCGGCCATCATCGCGTCCGCCGCCACCGTGGTCGCGGGCCTGCTCTGCCTGCTCGCCGCGGACCTGAACAGCATCAGCGGGCTCGGCCCGATCGGCGCGGCCGGCATCCTGTGCGCCCTGGTGGCCATGCTGACCCTGTTCCCCGCGGTGCTGGTGGTGCTCGGCCGCCGGATCTTCTGGCCGGCCATCCCGCGGTTCAGCACGGCCGTACAGGCGAAGCCGGGGCTGTGGGGACGGCTCGGCGCCGCCATCGACCGCCGCCGGTGGATGGCGACGCTCGGCTCGTTCGGCATCCTCGCCGTGCTCTGCATCGGGCTCACGGGCAACACGGGCGCCCTGCGGGAGCAGGACCAGTTCCTGTCCCCGCCGGAGTCGGTCACCGGCTTCACCGTTCTGCGCCAGAACTTCCCTGAGCTCGGCGGGCAGCCGATGACCGTCTACACGCGACCGGCGTACGAGAAGCAGATCCTCGACGTCGTCAAGCGCACTCCCGGCGTGGCGCAGACCGAACCGGGCCAGACCGTCCAGGGCTGGACCGACATCTCCGTGTACCCGGCCGACGCTCCGGACACCCCCGCCGAGTACGACACCATCAAGCGCGTGCGCGCCGCGGTGCACGCGGTCAGCGGGGCGGAGGCCATCGTCGGCGGGCCGAGCGCGGAGAACCTCGACACCGAAGTCACCACCGGCCGCGACGAGAAGCTGGTGATCCCGCTGGTGCTGGCCGTGGTCCTGATCGTCCTCGGGCTGCTGCTGCGCGCGATCGTGGCCCCGCTGGTCCTGATGGCGACGGTGATCGTCTCGTTCGCCGCAGCCTTCGGCGGCAGCGTGTTCGTCTTCGACACCGTGCTCGGCTTCCAGGGCATCGACTATGCGGTGCCGCTGCTGGCCTTCCTGTTCCTCGTGGCGCTCGGCGTCGACTACAACATCTTCCTGACCAGCCGGGCCCGGGAGGAGACCGCACGTCTCGGTACCAGGGACGGCATGCGCAAAGCCCTCTCCGCCACCGGTGGCGTCATCACCTCGGCCGGGCTGGTCCTGGCGGCCACGTTCGCGGTCCTCGTCTCACTTCCGCTGGTGATGTTGGTCGAGGTCGGGTTCCTGGTCGCCTTCGGCGTGCTGCTCGACGCCCTGCTCGTGCGGTCGGTCCTGGTGCCCGCCCTCACCCTGCTGATCGGCCGGCGGATCTGGTGGCCGAGCCGGCTGTCCCGGCCCGCGGCGCAGGCGCCCCCGGCGGGGCGGCACTCACGGGCCGGAGACAAGGAGCCCGCGCGGCCACGGTGAACGGGTCACGCCGGCCCCCAGGTGGTGTCGAGCCCGACCGCGGTCGCCTCGTCGGGATGGTCGCCGCGATCCACTCCGAGCAGCCGGAGCGCGACGTTCAGCGCGCGCTCCGGCCCCGGCCGTCCGTCCTCTGCGGTGACGTCGAGGCCACGCTTCACCCCGTTCTCCTGCCACACGTACGACTGCTGGTGCCGGTCGGCCTCGACGTAGCAGCAGCGGGCCACGAACTCCTCGCCTGCCCGCATGTGCCGGATCGTGAGCTGGACCAGGTTGTTCGCGTCGGCGGCGAGGTCCGGATCGTCGGCCAGGGCGGCGCCGGCGGCGTCCCGCGCGTCGTCGGTGACCGGCAGCACCCGGACCCCCTGGGCCAGCGCCTGCACCCGCCCGTCCGGGCTCGGGCCGGCGGTGTCGCCGACCCGGGTCACCAGCGCGGCGTACGAGTCGTACTCGGTCCTCAGCATCGGACCATTATGCGATCGGATGGATGGTCACGTTGATCCCCTTCTCCTTGCCGTAAGCGACGATTTTCTTGTACGCCTCGACCTGCGCGGGCGTGGAGTCGGCCCGTACGGCGATCTTCAGGTTGAAGGACTTGACCATGTCCCTCGTGATGGTGGTCGAGCCCTGGGTCGCCCCGTTGCGCCGGAAGTTCACCATGTCCTCGACCTGCTTCTTGCCGGTCGAGGTGATCGCCGAGTTGGAGATCTTGTAGGTGTCGGCCCGGGCGTCGATCGACTTGATGCTGGTCGCGGCGCCGGACGCCTCGTCCCAGGAGTCGATGTAGGGGAAGCGGTCGGGCAGGTTGCCGCCCAGCCGCTGCTCGATCTTCATCCGGTCGTCGAGGGCCCACCGCTCGTTGAGGCCGGTGATCTCCTCGGGGGACTCGAACTCGCAGTCCAGGTTGTGCACCAGGACCGGCGAGCGGCCCGCCACCGCGTAGTAGGTGTGGGTCCGCGCGACGGTCAGGTTGTGCACACGGGTGATCTCCACCCGTTCGCGCACCGCGGAGATCTGCACCGACGTGCCCGTGCCGGTTCGCAGCCACTGCCCGGCCTGCAGCTCGGCGGCCCGCACCCACTCGGCGAGCTCGGGGACCCAGAACGGGTGGTTGTGGGTCGCGGTCAGGACACCGCCGCGGTCACCGTTGTCCACCGTGATGTCGACCAGCCGCTTCACGCCGGCGCTGCTGATCAGGTGGGTGACCTTGCGCGGCCCGGTGAACCCGGTGACGGGGTCGGTGGCCAGCACCTCGTCGCCGACAGCCAGCTTCTCGATGGCCCGGGTGCCCCCGTCGGCCAGCAGCACCGGGGTCCCCGGCAGGAAGCTGCTCGGCCGCGGCGGGATCGGGCAGGACGCGCCGGCCTCCCGCTTGCGGCGCTCGGCGAGCTCCTGCAACTCGTCGCGGCGCTTGCGGCCGTCGCGCACCTTGTCGAGGAACTTGAGCAGTTTCGGCATCAGCTTCACGAGATCGGCCGCGATGCCGACCATCTTGCTGGCCGGCAGCAGCCCGGCGAGGCTCCACAGGCAGGCCTCGATGTTGCCCTCGGCGATGCAGGAGTAGATGTCGCCGACCCCGGACAGGTCGAGGAACAGCTGCCAGGCGTTCTCCTTGATGAAGTCGAGCACGTTCATCCCGGCGTCGGCGATCGCCTGCTTCAGCTCCGCCTGCTGCTCCGGCGTCAGGTGGGGCAGCAGATCGGGGTCGACCGGGCCCGGCGGCGCCGACGCCGCATCGGCGAGGGCCTGCGCGGCCTTCTTGCGGTCGGCTTCCTCGGCCCGCTCGGCGGCCTGCTGCGCCTCGACCGCCCACTTGAGCGCGTTCGCCGCTGCGGTCGCGGCGCTGTCCGCGTGCTCCTGGGCGCGGTCGGCGGCGCCGCGGGCCGCGGACGCGTCGGCCTCGGCCCGGTCGGCGGCGCCGCGGGCTGCGGCGGCGTCGCGTTCGGCGGCCGACGCCGCGCTGTTCGCCGCGTTCGCGTCGGCCTGAGCCGCGGCGGCGGCCTTGCCCGCGATGGCGGCGTCGTTCGCGGCCTCGTTGGCCGCCCGGCGGGCCGCGGCGGCATCCGCCCGGGCCTGCGCGTCGGCCCGGCCCGCGCCGGCCGCGGCCTCCCGGGCCCGAGCGCCGTCGGCGGCCGCCCGGGCCGCCGCCTGGCGGGCCTCGGCGGCCGACCGGGCCGCGTCGGCGGCCGCCCGCGCCGCCTGGGCGGCGGACAGGTAGGCCGGCTTGACCTGGTCGTTCGCCGTTTTCGCGGCGTCCTCGGCCCGCTCGGCCGCGGTCAGCGCCTCGGCCGCCCGGGCCTGCGCCGCGTCCGCCTGCTCCTGGCCGATGGTCAGCGCCTGCTCGGCCACCTCACGCACGAAGTCGGCGTCGATGTCGGCCCCGCTGAACGGCGACACCATGCCGATCGCCGTGTCGGCCGGCGCGGCGATGCCGGTCGCCGACTGCCGGGCCGCGGACGCCGCGGTGACCGCGATCTCGGCCTGGTGCGACGCGGCGACCGACTCGGTGGTGGCCGCCTCGGCCTCGGCCTTGGTGCGGTCGGCTGACCACTGGGCCCGCAGCGACTCCTCGGCCGCCTGCTCGGAGAGCCGGGTCGCGGCGTCCGCCGCCCGGGCGGCGCGCACCTCCTGAGCGGTGGCCTCGGCGGCCTTGGCATCGGCCCGCAGCCGGGCCGCGTGCGTCGCCCGCGCGGTCGATTCCGCCTGGTCGGCCGCGGCGTCGGCGGCGGCCGCGGCGGCCTCCGCCCGCTGCGAGGCGACCCACGCGCGGTCGGCGGCGGCTTGGGCCTGGGTGGCCGCCGACCGCGCGTTCGCGGCGGAGGCGGTGGCGCTGTGGGCCGAGGACCGGGCCGACCGGGCCGCGGTGCCGGCCGTCCCGGCCTGCCGGTCCGCCTCGTCGGCCTGCCGCTGCGCCTCCTGCCGCTCGGCCTCGGTCCGCGCGTTGGCCACGCCGGCCCGCAGCGCGGCCTGCTTCGCCTTGGCCGTCTGCTCGGCCCGTTCGGCCGCGTTGGCCTCGTCGCGGGCCCGGCGGGCCAGACCCTCCTGCTCCCAGGCGCGGGTGTCGGCGCCGGCGGCCGCGGCCTCGGCCGCCTCGGCGCGGCCCCGCGCGCCGCGGGCGACGGCGGCCTGAGCGTCGGCGTTCGCGCGGGCGCTCGCCGCGGCGGCCGCGTGCCGCTCGGCCTCGGCCCGGTGCGCGGCCGCGTTCGCCCGCTCGGCCTCGGCGATCTGCCGCTGCCGCTTGGCCTCGGCCGCCTGCGCCTCCGCCGTCTCCCGGTGCCGGCGGGTCGCCTCGGCCTGCCGCCAGGCCTCGGCCTCGGCCGCCTGAGCCTGCTCACGAGCGGTTTTGGCCCGCGCCGCGGCGGTCTTGGCCGCGGCGGCCTGCTTGGCGGCGGCCGCAGCGAGTTTCTCGGCCGCGGCGGCGTGATCGGCGGCCAGCTTGCGCCACTTCTCGGCCTGCTTGGCGTGCGCCTCGGCCTTGGCCTGCGCGTCCTGCGCGTTGTTGGTGGCGATCGTGGCGTCGATGGCGTTCAGCGCGGTCTCGGTGGCGCCGACCGCGGCGGCGGACGCCGCGGACATGCCGTTGACGATCAGCGACCACTCGGCCCCGTACGTCAGACCGGTGTCGACCAGGTCGTCGGCCGCCGTGGTGGCGATCGCGGCCGCCGCGCTCGCTTGCGACGCGGCCAGCTGAGCGGCCCGTAGTTCGTTGGCGGTCTGCGTCTTGGCCGCGTTCAGCTCGACCGCCTTGGACGCCGGGGAGCCGGCGCCCGCGGTCAGCACCCGCTCGGCGTGCCGGGCCGCGTTGGCGGCGCCGCCCATGGCGTTGGCCGCCCGCTGCAACGCGCGGACCGCGTCGCCGTGCGCGGCCAGCAGCCGGGTCCGCGCCTCGGACGCGCGCTTGGCCCGCTGGGCCAGGTCGGTCAGCTCCTCGGCGGCCTTGTTGCGTGCCTCCAGGTCCTTCAAATACTGCTCACGCTCGGCGGCGTCGGCCTTGGCCGCGGCCAGATAGCCGGTCGCCAGGAACGCCGCCACCGCCGCGTCGTCACCGGCCAGCGCCTGCTCAGCCGCAGCCTTGACGTGGGACTCGGCGGGCGCGGCGGCGGCGAGCAGCCGTACGCGCTCGCGCAGTTGGGCCGCCCGCTCCCGCGCGTTTGACGCCACCTTCTCGTCGCGCTGCCGAGCGATGTCGGCGCCGTACGCCAGGAACTGCGCCCGGTCGGAGTCGGTGCCCTTGAGCACCCGCTCGACCTCCGCGTTGAAGTAGCCACCGGGCGTGCCGGTGCCCTTCATCGCCGTGATCCGAGCCAGGTTGTCCGCCGCCTCCTGCTTCTTGCGGGCGGCGATCTGCTTCTCCAGCGCCGGCTTGTCGACCGTCGCGAACCTCATGATGGCCGCCGGGTCGGCACTGGCCAGCGCGGCCAGCGCGGCGTCGCGGACCTCCGGCTCGGGCGACAGCTGGGCCACGTCGGACACGGCCTTACGCCACCGCTCGGCGTTCTGGTCGACGCCGGACGTGCCGTTCCACTGCTCGGTGACCAGCGGCGGGATCGTGACCTCGACAGGCTCACGGGCGGCGGTCACCGGTGGCGCCGCTGCGGCCGGTGGGGCGTGCAGGACGGGGAGCAGGATGAGGGCGGTCAGCGAGGCCGTTGTCAGCGCGCGCAGGCGCGTCAGGATCGTCACGCGAAATCCATTCCGGATGCAGGCGAGAACACCCGGGCGCGGGCGCGCACAGGTGTCGGAACAGGTGTGGTCAGACGGCCTGGATAGGGCCGGACCCGCGTGATGGTCTTTTGATGTCCATATGAATCCCCCGTGGTGAGCCGCCAGACGTCGACGGACTCCGATGCGACGCGTATCTAAACACGAGCGGGACTCGGCGTTCTACCCCGGGTTCGTTCACCCGCACATCGGCGGCCCGCACATCGCCTGTGGCAGCTCACGGTCGGCTTCTGCGACCCGCAGCCGGACATCCGTTCCTTCGGCACCGAGCTAGGTGTGCAACTGCCGAAGGTCGCTTACAACTGGGTCTGAGTCTTCTGCATGAGGCGTTCGTAGGGGGTTTGGCCGGCGACGGCGCCGTGCGGGCGATGGTAGTTGTAGTAGTCCTCCCATTCGCGCAGCTTGTTGTTGAAGACGCCGGTGTCGTCGATGACGACGCCGGCCAGCATGCGGCAGAACTCTTCGGCGTCGATGCGGTGTGAGCGCTCGACCTTGCCGTTGAGGTGCGGTGATGCGGGTTCGATGTAGGTGTGCGCGATGCCTTTGTCGAGCACGTGCCAGTGGAACTCGGTTCGGAACTCGGCGCCGTTGTCGGTCTGGATGACTTCGACCCGAAAGGGCAGGCGCTCGAGGACGGGGTCCAGGAACTGGATCGCAGTCTTCTGATCGCAGCGCGGGCAGATGCGCAGCACGCGTAGCCGGGGCAGTCGTCGATCCCGGTGAACTGGTAGTACTTCGCGCGTCGGCGCTGTTCGGGTAGCCGGCCGGTGAGTGGGGCTTTGCCGGTCGGCGATCTTGTTGACGATGTCGGCGTGGGTGGCGTTCGGGCTGTGGTGCGGGGCGCTGGAACGGTCCCGCAGGCCGGCCAGGCCCTCGTCCTGGTAGCGGCGCAGCCATTTGTAGAACGTGGGACGGCTGATGGTCAGGACGGCTTGGTAGCGGACGGCGAGTTGGTCGTATGGGGTGGCGACGCCGCGGTGGCGTTTCAGTCGGTTGATGCCGCACTCGACGGCGGGGCGCCGGCGGGAGACGAGCGGATCGAAACCGGGTGGCCGCCCGCCTTGGGATCCTGGGGCTTTGCGGTGGGCGTCCTGGTCGGTCTTGCTCGTCGATGAGTCGCCGTCTGGTCCATTCCGGCGGACGGCCTCTGGTCGGCGGCGCAGGCAGCAACGGGACGAGGGCCGCCCCTTGCGCGTCGGTGACGTCGTGCCGCCTCGTCACCGCCAGGGTGGCCACGAGGTCTCCGGTGGATGGTGCTTCTTGGTCGTTGCACCAAGTACCGGAGACCTCTTCTGTTATCGATCACCGCCACGCCGTGGCCTCACCGGCAATCCAACTTTCTCACAACGCGCCCTCGCCGCCCTGTCGGAGCGGGCCGGACACCCGGCTCCTGCGCCGGTCGGTCTCCACGGTCAAGGGACTGCTGCGGGCCGGGAACGACTTGGCGCGCGTCAGCGCCCTGCGCCGCACTTGGTCTCGGCCCCCTGTCAGCGCCTGGCCGGGCGGACACGGGGCCAGGCACAGCCGCCGGGGACGGAATCGAGACAGCCGTCCCGCCCGGCCACGGCGGCCCGCTCCCACCGTCCGGAGCGGGGACCGACTCCCAGGGCCGAGTCAGGCTGGCGGTCGCTCCGGCACCGGAGCATCGGCCGGGGCCCCCGGCTGCGGCCGGTTGTGCTTGAGCGCCAGGTACGTGCAGAACACCGCGGGCACGGCGATCAACAGCACCGGCAGCGCGCTGCCCACCAGGATCAGGGAGATGGCCAGCAGCGCCACCCCGAAGACGATTTCGCTGCGGTTGGCGACCAGTGCCTGCCGCAGCGAGACGTGCTGGTCCTCTTTGGGCGTGACCAGGAAGACCGATTTGCCGAACGCGGAGGTCACCGACGACCGGATGCTGATGAACAACATCGAGCCGTACAGCAGCATGGTGTGCAACGTGTACCAGATCAGCCGCCGGCCGGACATGGTGCGCCAGTGGAAGACGATGTCGTTGAGCATCGGCGCGAGGAGGAAGACCGCGGTCGGCAGCAGCATCCACAGGGGGAAGACGATCTGGTAACCGAGCAGTGGCAGCGCGATCACGTGCAGCACCACGTACAGCGAGAAGATCGCGGTGAGCGGCAGATTGTAGGTGAACAGGACGATGTCCAGCTTCTCGAACCAGGTCATCCGGGAGCGCAGGATCACAGCGGTGTAGCGCTTGATGAACTCCATGTTGCCCTGCGTCCATTTGGAGTGCCGTTTCTTGAACGCCAGATAGTCGACCGGGTACTCCTCCTCGCAGATCACGTCAGCAGCGAACACGGTGAGCAGCCCGGCGTCCCGGGCCGCGATGGAGAAGCACAGGTCCTCCGCAACCACGTGCGGGAAGCCGCCGGCCGCGACGTAGCAGGTCCGGCTGACCATCGCGCCGTGCCCGAGCAGGGACAGGAAGCCGTACCGATCCTTGACGGTCTGGTACGCCACCCAGTGCGAGTCCACGCCGATGGAGAACATCCGCATGAACGCGTTGCGGTTGCGGGTGGCCACGTGGTTGGCCTGCACGATGCCTGCGTTGCCGTAGTGGGCGAAGTAGTCGAGGCTGCGGTCGACGTATCCGGGCGGGATGATCTCGTCGCTGTCCAGGATGACGAAGTAGTCGAACTCGGCCGTACGCAGGTAGTTGTTGAGATTGCCGGCCTTGAAGCCGGCGCGGTCGGCGCGGCGCACCACCCGGACCCCGTGTTCGGCCGCGAAGGCGTCGACCATCGCCAGGTATTCCGGTTTGGTGGAGTCGTCGAGGATCACCACTTCGGTGTTGTCGTACCGCTGCCGCATGCTGCGGGCCAGGCTGTCCGCGGAGAAGTCGTTACAGGTGCAGTACACGAGCACGACGCGTGGCGGCGCACCGGCGGGCCGGCGCGGCACCGGACTGGCCCGCCGCGCCGCCACCAGGTGGTAATAGAGCGTGTAGACGATGTCTTTGGTGCCGTTCAGCCAGAAATACGCGATGAAGACGGCGCTCGCCACGACCAGTGTGAGCACCGGCCAGCCGGCGTCTGCCGCCTGGGCGGCCTGGTGGTAAGAGGTGGGCACCAGCAGGGCCAGGAGGGCGGCCCAGGTGCCCAGAATGATCAGGTAGACGCGCGGTGATTTGGACACGGGGGTACCTCTCGGGTGCAAGGGGGTGACGCTCAGGCTGCCGTCGGGGCCGCGAGCGCACGGGCCGGGTCGTGCCGAGCCAGGGCCGTACGGAATGCGTCGTCGATGAGGCGATGAACGACCGGCATCGATGGGCGATGGGGTTCGGTGAGGCGGGTGACGCGCCGCAGTGTCGCGGGTGCCGCCGCGTCGGCCGCAGCGGTCAGGGCCAGGGCGCACAGCCGCCGGTGCAGGCGGCGCGCGGTGGCGGCGTCGCCGGTCCGGCACGCGTCGTCGAGGTCGGCCAGTCCCTCCACCGGCCAGTCCGCCGCCGCCCGGGGCACTGTCACCACGTCAACCTCCGGGCACGTCGAGGGCCGGGCGTACGGCGCCTCGAGCGCGTTGATCAGCGGGCTGATGCCGCCGGCGTAGCGGGGGTCGAACAGCCCGGGATAAGCCGCGGGTTCGTAGCCGGGTTCCGGGCCGGCGACATACAGCGGCACGATGCTCTGTTGTGCCGCCATCACGCCGAGGGCAAGGTCGAGCAGGCTCACCGGCCAGCCCAGGTCGCGGATCGTGTACATGCGGTACACGTCGTCGGCCGGGGCGGTCAGCGCGGTGAGCAGCAGTTGCGCCGACTCCCGCGCGGACTGGACGTAGAACATCGTGTCCGCGGCGTGCAGCCGCACCACGTCGCCGCGCTCGCACCAGAGTCGCAGCCGCCGCGCGATGATCGAATTGTCCACCACGTGGGTGAAGCGGACAGCCGAGCACGCCGTCGTGCCTCGGGCCGCGGCCCGGGCCACCAGCCCCTCGCCGAGCCGCTTGGAGCCGGCGTAGACGTCCGGTGTGTACGGCCGCATCGCTTTGCCGGTGGACGCGTAGACGAGCCGCCGCACCCCGGTCCGCTCGGCCTCGGCCAGCACATTGCGGGTGCCGATCAGGTTGGTGGCCAGCGCGTCCGCCGGTTGCGCCTCGGCCCGGCCGGGGTCGCGCTGGGCGGCCAGGTGGAACACGAGGGACGGGCGGTGGTGGGCGAGCACGCGGCGGACGAGTGCCCTGTCGCGGACGTCGCCGAGCTCGTACCGCACGCCCGGCACCGGCCGGCCCGGCGGCAGGTGGGCGAGGCTCACCAGCCGGGCCGGGCGCAGCGCGGCCAGGTGGTGCAGCAGTTGCCGGCCGACGCAGCCGGTGCCGCCGGTGACCAGCACGACACGCCCGGCGACGGCGGGGACCACCGTCCCCGGCGGGCTGATCGCGCGGTGCCGGACCGCGGCGAATCGGCGGTGCTCGGCCGGCGCCTCCGGCCGCGCCGCGAGCAGCTCGGCGGTGAGCTCGCGGAGCGCGTCGACCGTCGCGGCCGGCAGCGTCGCCTGCCCCGGCGGCGCGACCTGCCTCATCAGGTGCAACGGATCCATCGATCAGCCCTCCGGGATCACGCTGCGGGATCGCGCCGGGATCGGCGTTCGGCGAACGCGAGCACGCAGGCGAGCACCAGGAAGAGCAGGCCGGCCACGGTCAGCACCAGCAATCCGGCGCTCTGACCGAGAACGGTGACTCCGGTGCCGGCCAGCGAAAGCGATGACGAGTTGTCGTACATGATCGCGCCTCCTACGCTCATAAAGGTGTTCCGATCCGGATCGATCGCACCGGCACAGCGTAGGATCTACGCATATTACATTGGCGTAAAACGATGACGTACGATTCGTTTCCGACCCTTCCGACCAGGCATTGTTTCGATCAAATAAAATGCGGCACAATATAAAAACGAGTGACGCGCCCCACCATCGCGAAGGTATTCGTCCACTGTGATGAAAAACGTCGAACATTCCGGTGAACGCAGGCAGCCCGCCCGTTTCGCATCGGCGTCGCGGGTGCTGCTGGCCGCCGGCACCGTGACGCTCGCGCTCGCCGGTTCACTGTGGGCCCTGCGCCCGCCCGGCCCGGACCGCTGCCCACCGTCCGGCGGCGGTCCGCCCGGCGCCCTCACCCCCTACCCCGTGCCGGCGTCCCCGGAGCGCTTCGTCCAAGGCGCGACGCTGGACGCGACCGGTCTGGACGGTCCGGAGATGGTCGCCACCCTGCGCCGGATGCGCGACGAGTACCACGTCAACACCGTGAACGTGTACGGCCTGGAGCACTGGGACGCTTCCGGCGGCCGCCTGGACCGCCTGTTCACCGCCCTGCGCGACCTGGACCTGCGCCTCGCCCTGCGGGTCGAGGCGTACGACCCGGCCACGTTCGCCTTCAGCCCGCAGGACGTGGCCCGAGTCGTCGCCGCGCACCGCACCCTGCTGGCCCACGCGGCGGCGCCGGGCAACCGGGAACGGGTGACGCACATCATGCTCAACATGCCGGTCGACGACCCCGCGGTGCAGCAGCGCCTCGGCGGGGTGAACTCTGCCACCTCCCGGACGCGACAGGTCACCTATGCGGCCGATCTGGTCGCCGCGGTGCGGGCGGCGACCGGCCTGCCCGTCTATGTGGGCTTGTTCTACGGCTGGGACGGCTCCTACGACATACCGTCCTATTCCGCGGCCGGCGCGGACGGATATGTGCTGACCAATTACAGCTATCCCGACCCGCCGGACCGGCTGCGGGCCGCCGGCGACGCCCCGTCGGCTCTGATCAATGAGCCCCGCCTGCGGACCATCGCGGACCGGGCAGTCCGGATGTCCGGCGACACGCCGATCGTCGTCGAATACGGATTTCACACCTTGACGTATCAGCACGGAAACATGCCGGATCAGGTCGCGGGACTGGTGGCCGATCGGAACGCGAAGGAAAAGGCACTGCGCGCCACCACCGAACTCTATTGCCGCCGTTACCCGACCGTCATCGGCACGATCTATTTCGGCTACAACACCCTGACGACGGAGGGCACCCCGCCGCGCCGGCTGGACTTCGCCCTGCTCTGAGCGGCCGGGCTCGTACCGAGCCCGGCGCTCCGGCAGAAGATCCGTTCTGAGCTGCCCGTCAAGGTTTCAGGACGACCTTCTCACAGTTGTCCTGCTTGTTCTTGAAGATGTCGAAGCCCCGTTCGGCCTCGTCGAGAGGCAGGGTGTGGGTGATGATCCGAGTCGGGTCGATCTCGCCGCGTTCGATGCGCTGCAGCAGCGGTTTCATGTAGCGCTGCACGTGGCACTGCCCGGTGCGCAGGGTCAGCGACCGGTTCATCCAGGCCCCGGCCGGGAACTTGTCCAGCAGGCCGCCGTAGACGCCGATCACCGAGACCACACCGCCGCTGCGGCACGACATGATGGCCTGGCGCAGCGCGTGCGGACGCTCGGTCTCCGACCGTACGGCCTGCTTGACCCGGTCGTACGCGGCGATGTGCGCACTGCCGTGGGTGGCTTCCAGCCCGACCGCGTCGATGCACTTGTCGGGTCCCCGCCCGCCGGTCAGCTCGAGCAGCCTCGAGCGCACGTCGACCTCGTCGAAGTTGACCGGGATGTGCCCGGCCTGTTCGGCCATCTGCAGCCGGTACGGCTCCTTGTCGATGGCGATGACCTTCGCGGCGCCGAGCACCCGGGCACTGTCCATGGCGAACTGACCGACCGGGCCGGCGCCCCACACCGCCACCACGTCACTGGGCTGGATGTCGCACATCTCGGCGCCCATGTAGCCGGTGGGCAGGATGTCGGACAGGAACAGCACCTGCTCGTCGGTCAGGTCGGATTCGATCCTGAGCGGGCCCACGTCGGCGAACGGCACCCGCGCGTACTGCGCCTGACCACCCGCGAATCCGCCGGTCAGGTGCGAATAGCCGAAGATCCCGGCGACGGGGTGGCCGAACATCTTCTCCGCGATCCCCGCGTTGGGATTGGTGTTCTCACAGCACGAGTAGAGCTCGGCGGCGCAGGCGGCGCACGCGCCGCAGGCGATGGGGAACGGCACGACGACCCGGTCGCCGACCCGTAGCTTGTCGCCGGGCACCGCGGATCCGACCTCGATCACTTCGCCCATGAACTCGTGGCCCAGGATGTCGCCGTCCTGCATCGTCGGCACATAGCCGTCGACCAGGTGCAGGTCCGAGCCGCAGATGGCGGTGGAGGTGATCCGTACGATGGCGTCGCGGTTGTTGAGGATCTTCGGGTCAGGTACGTCGCGGACCTCGACCTTGTTACGCCCCGACCACGTGTTCGCCCTCATGCCTCGGCCCCTTTCGCGAGCTCGGCGTCCGACAGGGGTTGCGCCGGACGCTGCGGGAACTCCTTGCGGGCGCGCTTGCCCCACGGAGCACCGTCGGACCGGACCACCTCGCCGGTCTCCAGCACCTGCTTGAACCGGCGCAGGTCGTCGTCGAGCTGCTGATGCGGCTCCTCACCGAAGTACTTCGCGACCGCCTTGCCCAGCGAGCCGCCCGGAATCTCGTAGACCAGCGACACGTACACCTCGGTACTCACCCCGTCAGGAGCTGGGACGAAAGAGACCGTGCCCGCGTTGGGCACGTCGGCGTCACCGGTCGAACGCCAGGCGATCCTCTCCCCCGGCGACTCCTCAGTGATCTCCGCGTCCCATTCGACGTCCTTGCCGAACGGCGCGGCGGCCGACCAATGGCTCGTCCGGTCACCGGTGGCGCGGACTTGTTCCAGGTGCGCCATGAACGTCGGCAGGTTCTCCAGATCGCGCCAGAACGCGTACACCTCCGGCGCGGGTTTGCGGACGGTCGTCGTTGCCGTCAGATCCATGTGTCCTCCTCCACGGCCGGAGCCGCTCCGTCGCGCCCGTCCGGTCCGGCGGGCCCGAATCACCGGGGACGGTGGGCCTGTGCGGCGCACCGGCTACCCGCCGCGATATCGCCTAAACCGGCATGCGACCGCTACGGTGAATTTCGGCCGTCCGCCCCGGCAGCCACCCCGACAGCACCTGCCAGACGAGGCCCAAGTGGCCGACGAGGAGGAGCGATGCGGCTGATCACCTCGCTGCGCCGCCCGTGGGAGGCGGCGCTGGCCCGTTGGGGCCGCATTCCGGGGATCCGCACCGCCAAGGTCACGCTGGCCGCCGTCCTGGCCTATGTGGCCGCCGATCTGCTCGACACCACGCCGTCTCCGATTCTCGCGCCGCTGACCGCGATCCTGGTGGTGCAGGTGACCGTCTTTCAGACCGTCACCGAAGGGCTCCAGCGGGTCCTGAGTGTGCTGGCCGGCGTCCTGGTCGCGGTCGGGCTGGCCACCGCCGCCGGGCTGAGCTGGTGGAGCCTCGGGGTCGTGGTGGCCGCGAGCCTCGTCCTCGGGCAGCTTCTGCGGCTGGGGCCGCACACCTTGGAGGTGCCGATCAGCGCGATGCTGATCCTCGCGGTGGGCGGCGGCGCAGCGCCGCAGGCGGCGACCGGCCGGGTGTACGAGACGCTGATCGGCACGGCAGCCGGTATCGTGGTCAACTTCGCGATCGTGCCTCCGGTGCATGTGGAGTCCGCCGGCTCGGCGGTGGCCGGCCTGGCCACCCGGCTCGGTGACTTCCTGCGCTCGCTGGCCACGCAACTGCGCGCCGAATGGTCGCGCGAGGCCGCGCAGGACTGGCTCACGGCAGCCCGCGGTCTGAGCGCAACCGTCCTGGCAGCCGACCACTCGCTGGTCCGGGCCGAGCGCAGCGCCGTGCTCAATCCGCGCGGCGGTGAGGTCCGGGTGGCGCAGCCGCGCCTGCGCACGGCTCTCACCGCGATCGAGTACTGCACCATCGTCGTGCGGACGCTGTGCCGTGAGCTGTTCGACCGGACGTTCTATCTGCCACCGGACCTCGACGCCGAGGCGTACTCGGCACCAGCCCGCGTCGCTCTCGCCGACACGCTGGACGCCGCCGCTGCAGCCCTGGACGGCGTGGCCGCCGTCGCCCGGGGAGCTGAGCCGGTCGACATCAGTCGCGCCCGGGTGGTCGACCAGCTCGAGGAGTTGTACCAGCGGCGAGAGCTGCTGAGCCGGCTCTTGCTGGTGGACCCCCGGGCCGACGCCGCCGCCTGGCAGCAGCACGGCGCGCTGCTGACCGCGGTGGACCGGCTGCGGGTCGAGATCGAGGCGGCGGTCCGCCCGGCCGCTCAACCCTGGCGCCCACCCTCGCTGACCGAAGGGCCGCGACGTGCGGCCCGACGTGTGGTGGGCGCCGCCGAGCAGGCCCTTCCGCTGGCCACCGATCGTTCCCGCCAGGCGGTTCGCCGCATGGTGGACGCCGCGGCGGACCATCTGGCCAATCCCGACCCCCGCACGGCCCGCCCCAGCCGGCGGGATGACAGCGCCCGCCCGCCGGTCGAGCCCCGGGCCACCCCGCAATTCCCTGCCGGGGAGGACACCGCGACGCCTCCGGGGCCACGGGGCACCCACGAGCCGTGACCTCGGTGAACAAGGCAGGAAGCGGACCGATCCCTGCGCCGGAACGCAATGGCATTGGCACCCGTCGATTGACAGTTTTGCGTTCCGGGTGCACGCTAAGTGCCATACGACGCGCGTCCGCCGGTGCGCGACACGGCCGTGGCACGGCGGTCGGCGCTGATCAGGGCGCCCGTACGGGTGAGGAAAGGGCAGATCACCCGCACGTCTCAACGGCACGGTGCACGGCCGGCATCCCGTCTTTCCCCTTGGGCTCGTGCGCGGGCATGGCATTCCTGCGCGGGGCCCAGCCTGCCCCAGGAGTAACGAGCATGAAGATCAAAGGAAGTCTGTACGCCCTGGCTGCCCTTCTGGCCGTGGCCGGTCTCGCCGTCGCGGCGCCCCGGGCGGCGTTCGCGGCCTCGCTGACCGAGGTGACCAGCTTCGGCAGCAACCCGGGCGGCATGCGCATGCACATCTACGTGCCGGACTCCCGCCCGGCCAACCCGGCGATCGTGGTCGCCATGCACGGCTGCGGCGGATCCGGGCCCGGCTTCTACTCGGGCAGTGAGTTCGCCTCGCTGGCCGACCGGTACGGGTTCCTCGTGATCTACCCGTCGGCCATGCAGGAGGCCGGCTTCGGCAAGTGCTTCGACACATGGTCGGCGGCCTCCAAACAACGCAACGGCGGCAGCGACCCGGTCTCGATCGCCTCGATGGTGGCCTACGCCGGTCAGCGTTACGGCGGCGACCAGAACCGGGTGTACGCCACCGGCAGCTCCTCCGGCGGCATGATGACTCAGCACATGCTCGCCCTCTACCCCGACCTGTTCAAGGCCGGCGCGTCCTTCATGGGTGTGCCGTTCACCTGCTTCGCCAACGCGGCCGACTACCCGCCGGGTGGCCAGTGCACGGGCGGCAGCATGAACCGCACACCTCAGCAGTGGGGTGACGCCGTCCGTCAGGTGAACCCCGGTTTCAGCGGCGCCCGCCCCCGGATCCAGCTCTGGCACGGCACCAGCGACACCCTCGTGCCGTACTCGCTTCTGCAGGAATCGGTCGAACAGTGGACCAATGTCTTCGGGCTGAGCACGACCCCCACGTCCAGCGACACCCCGCAGCCGGGCTGGAACCGCCGCCGCTGGGCCGACACGACGGGCACGGTGCAGATCGAGGCGTACAGCATTCAGGGCGCCGGGCACTCCCTGCCCAGCAGCGGAATGGCCGCCGCCGCCGTCGCCTTCTTCGGCCTGACCACGCCCACCACTCCCCCCACGACCCCGCCCACCACTCCCCCGACGACCCCACCGGCGACCTCGGCGTGCCGGGTCACCGCCGCGGTCAACGCCTGGGCCAACGGGCTGACCGCGAACCTCACCATCACCAACACCGGTAACGCCGCGCTCAACGGCTGGCAGCTCGCCTTCGACCTGCCCTCGGGCCAGAGCATCACCGGCGGCTGGAACGCCTCGTACGCACCGGCCTCGGGACGGGTCACCGCGACCGCTGCCGGCTACAACAGCAGCCTGGCGCCCGGAGCGTCGACCACGATTGGCTTCCAAGCCAGCCATTCCGGCAACAACGGCACCCCCACCGCGTACGCGCTCAACGGCTCCGCCTGCACCACCGGCTGACGCCGGCCCCGGTGCGGACGGCCGCGTCGTCCACACCGGTCAGGGCTCGAACACCCCGTACGGGCATGGGAGGATCTTCGGCAGTCGTCAGCCCCCGACTCTGCCGGAGCCGTCGCGTGACCAGCCCGTACGACATCGATGAGATCTTTCCGGACGACGCGGCGGGCGCGGTGCGCCTGCCGCGCCGCCAAGCCGGCAACTCGCCGCAGGATCTGACGGTGACCCTGCTGGCCGACTACACCCTGCGCACCCGGGCCGAACTGCCGTCGGCCGCCATCGTGGCCCTGCTCGCCGAGGCCGGCGTGAGTGCGGCCGGGGCCCGCACCGCCATCAGCCGGCTCGCCCGTCGCGGCGTGCTGCAGGTACGGCGGCAGGGGCGGCGCAGCGCCTACCGGCTCACTCCGGAGGCGGCCGACTTCCTTGCCGTCGGCGGCAGCTGGATCGCCTCGGCGGCGACCGGCGCCGAACCGTGGGACGAACACTGGACGCTGATCGCCTTCTCGCTGCCCCAGACGCAACGGGCCCAGCGCCAGGAACTGCGCAACAGGCTGCGCTGGCTGGGGTACGCCCCGCTCTACGACGGCCTGTGGATCTCGCCGCACGACCTGCCGGAGGAGGCCCGGGGGCAGTTCGCGCTCATCGCTCCGGGCGCCATCACGGTGTTCCGCGCCCGGCACGTCGAACTCGGCACCGGCCCCCACCGCAATCCCGTGCAGGCGTGGGACATCGCCGCCATCGCCCGCGAGTACGAGAATTTTCTCGAGCGGTGGCGGGACGTGCCGGCCCGGATCGCCGCCGAGCAGCCGGCCGGGGCCGAGGCGGTGCGGTTCCGCACCGAGGTGATGGACACCTATCGGCGCCTGCCCGTTCTCGACCCGCGCCTGCCCCTTCACCTGCTTCCGGCGGGCTGGCCGCGGCAACCCGCGCGGGATCTGTTCGTCGCGGTCTACGACGGCCTGGCCGTAACTGCGCAGGAGCACGTCCGGGCCGTCGCGGCGGATGTCACGGGCGGGCCGGTCACGGGCATCCGGGCGCACACCGTCGACGAGCTGTCCGCGGGCCTGCCGTCCGGCCCGGCCGAACCGGCGGCCCGCCGCACCGGGGCCCGGCGCGCCGCCCGGCCGGGAGATGCCAAGGGGCGATCGAGCCGAACGGGTTGACACGGGCCCGGTGATCCAAGAGCCGATACCGTTATTGCTTTCTCGTCGCGACTAATGCCGGTACGGCGACGTAACACTTTTCTGCCCGCGAGTTCCGGCGGTGTGGACGGCAAGCCCAAGCATTCTTGAGCCTTTTCCAACCTGACCTGAAAGGTCAGCCGGGGGTGCAGATCAATAAGAGCGGATCCAGGTGGTACCGCAAATCAACCAACCCGAGCTCGGCGTGTTGCGGACCCGAGCAGTTCTTTTGTCCGGCCGTACCCTGCTCCCCCTCGCCGAGCGCATCCGCGGCCACCGCCCGCAGCGCAACCCGTCCTTGCCCTGGCCCACCGCGAGCGACGGCGACACCTGCACTCGCCTCGCCGCCGGCTTCAAGATCGGCACCGTGACTGCGTGGCGTTCCGTCAGGCAGCGATCAGCGCCACCGCGGAGGACTTGAAAACGGCCATGCGGCGCACCCGGCAACGGGACGTACGCGATGTGGACGGCACGCTGATCCCGATCTACCGGGTCGCCGATCAGGGGCGGCGTCGGGGGTGGCCGCACCCGCCGCGGCGACCTGCGGGTGGCTTCGGGTTGATCGGGATGCGGGAACGAGCCGAACTACTCCGTTGCGCACCGGCGTCACGGCGCGAACGTGCAGGTCATTGCGGACGGGGCCGGGCGTCTCGTCTGGGCGTTGGCCGCTCGGCCCGGCTCGACCCAGGACCTGATCGCCGACCGCACCCACGGCATTGTCGACGCAGTGAGAGCGCCGACGTGATGCCGTTGGCTGACGAGGGCTACCAAGGCGCCTGCGGCAGCGGGCGTACCCCGTTCAGGCGGCGCCGCTTCCGGCCCGCTGTCACGCCGGCGGAAGGCAGTCAGCCCGGCGCACACGCAGACCCGCGCCCGCGGCGAGCGAGCGATGGTCACGCCCGAGGCCGGGCGAATGCGAAGATCCGCGCCCGCGGCGAGCGAGCGATCGCCACGCTCGGGACCTGCGAGATCTGGCCAAGCGACGCTGCTGCCCGTGCCGTGCAACCGCGATCATGGAGGCCGCCCTCGCCCGCACCACGACGAGAACCCGGGTGGCCGGTGGCGTCGTGTCGGCCGCGAGCAGTGCGGGAAGGGCGGGAACCTTTCAGTACGGATAGCCGGGCACGCCCAGCTCGATGGCGGCGATTCCGTAGTCGCCGGTCCGCCCGGCGGTGATGTAGAGGGTGCGCCGGTCCGGCCCGCCGAACGCCGCGTTGGTCGCCTGCGGGCCGGCTGTGATGGTGCCGAGCTCGGCGCCGGCCGGGGTGAAGACGTGCACCCGGCCCTCGTTGTGCGACACCCAGTAAACGTTGCCCGCGCAGTCGACCGTAACCCCGTCGGGACTGCCGATGGGAGCAAAAACCGTGCGCGCGCGGGTGCTGCCGTCGGGCCGGACGGCGTACGCGTAGATGACGTTTTCCCCGTACGCGCCGACGTACAACGTGCGCCCGTCGGGTGACAGGGCGATGCCGTTGGGCTGGCGCACGGTGTCGTCGACCAGTGCCACCTGGCCGTTCACGACCCGGAACACCCCGGTGCGGCCGCGCATCTCGTCGCCGCGGCGGCCCCGCTGGAAGCTGGGATCGGTGAAGTAGACGACGCCGTCGGCGCGGACCGTGACGTCGTTCGGCGAGTTGAACGCCCGGCCCTGGAAGGTCGCTGCGACCACCGTGCGGCCGGCGTCGGAGAGCCGGAACACGGAGACGCCGCGATTGTCATGTGTCGCCGCGACGACCCGCTCCCCGTCCGGGCTCAGGGCCAGGCCGTTGCTGCCCGAGGCGGCCACGAACGTCTGGGCCGGCGCGCCGGGAGTCAGCCGGTGGATGGTCGACGGCTGGACCTGCTGGACGCCGCCGGCCGGGCCGAGATCGGAGACGAGCAGATGGCCCGGCTGGTCGATCCACACGGGCCCTTCGAGGAAGGTGAAGCCACCCTGCACCCGCGGGGCGGACAACGCAGGCCCGGACAGGGGCGTCCCGGCCGGAGCGGAGGCCTCGCACACGCCGGGCGGCGCTCCTGGCGGAGTGTCCGATCCGGCCGCGGCCGAGGCGACCGGCAGCGCACCCAGAACCAGGCACGCGGCGCCAAAAACGGCGGCGGCGGGCCGCGTCAAGAGCCTTCCGGCATCGACGTACATGATTGTGAACGTAGCATTCGGAGGCAGATGCGCAAATCGGTTCCGTTCGGCACCAACCCCCGGCCACGTCGCCGGAAATAGTCAAGAGTCATTGTTTTTCGCCGATTGTTCGTGCCACCTGTTGAAGCCGTGGGAGCGCTCCCGTACCATGCCGGAAAGACGTGTTAACGGTAACAAGCGTCGATCTCTCATCCCCACTGCCCTCCCCCAGGTCAGGAGATTTCATGAACCTGTCGAGATCGAACAAGATCGCCATAGTGTCGGCCGGCGCGGCCGTGCTGGCGTCGACCGCCGTCGTCGCGGCCGGGCCGGCCGGCGCGGCGGCGGCCGGCTGCTCCGTGAACTACGCCGTGTCGTCGCAGTGGCAGGGCGGGTTCGGCGCCAACGTGTCGATCACCAACCTGGGTGACGCCGTGTCCGGGTGGACGCTGACCTGGTCGTACGGTGCCGGGCAGAGCGTGACGCAGGCCTGGAACGCGACCGTGACGCAGAGCGGTTCGGCCGTGACCGCGAAGAACGCGAGTTACAACGGATCGATCGCGACCGGCGGCACGGTGTCGTTCGGCTTCAACGGGTCGTGGACCGGCAGCAACCCCGTTCCGGCCGCCTTCGCGCTCAACGGCGTGACCTGCACGGGAAGCGCCGTGCCGTCGACCCCGCCGCCGCCGTCGACCCCGCCGCCGTCCACTCCGCCGCCGACGACCCCGCCGCCCACAGATCCCACGTGCACGCTGCCGTCGAGCTACCGCTGGACGTCGACCGGGGCGCTGGCCCAGCCGAAGAACGGCTGGACGTCCCTCAAGGACTTCACCAACGTCGTCTACAACGGCAAACACCTGGTGTACGCGTCGAACGTGTCGAACGGCTCGTACGGGTCGATGAACTTCGGCCTTTTCACCGACTGGTCGGACATGGCCACGGCCAGTCAGAACGCGATGAGCCAGGGCACGGTGGCGCCGACGCTGTTCTACTTCGCACCGAAGAACATCTGGGTGCTGGCCTACCAGTGGGGGCCGACGTCGTTCAGCTACAAGACCTCCTCCGACCCGTCGAACGCCAACGGCTGGTCCGGCGCTCAGACCCTGTTCACGGGGACGATCTCCGACGCCCCGTACGGGGTCATCGACCAGACGATCATCGGTGACAGCCAGAACATGTACCTGTTCTTCGCCGGCGACAACGGCAAGATCTACCGCGCGAGCATGCCGATCGGGAACTTCCCCGGCAGTTTCGGCGCGTCGTACACCACGATCATGAGCGATTCCACGAACAACCTGTTCGAGGGCGTCGAGGTCTACAAGGTCGCCGGGCAGAACCAGTACCTCATGCTCGTGGAAGCCATCGGTGCGAACGGGCGCTACTTCCGCTCGTTCACGGCGACCAGCCTCAACGGCACGTGGACCCCGAACGCCGCCACCGAGAGCAACCCGTTCGCGGGCGAGGCCAACAGCGGGGCCACCTGGACCAACGACATCAGCCACGGCGACCTGGTGCGGACCAACCCCGACCAGACCAAGACCGTCGACCCCTGCAACCTGCAACTGCTCTATCAGGGCAAGAACCCCACGGCCGGCGGCGACTACAACAACCTGCCGTGGCGTCCGGGCCTGCTCACCCGGCAGCGATGAAAGGAACTGACATGAGAAGAGCGCTTCTGGCGGCCGTTCTCGGTTCCGTCACCGCCGCTGCCGTCACGCTCGGGGCGGCCCCGGCCACCGCGGCCGTCGGTGGATCCGGGCCCTATCCGGCCGACTACGAGACCTCGGCCGGGCTGCCCAACCACACCATCTACCGGCCGCAGACCCTGCCGTCCCAGCCGATGCCCATCTTTGCGTGGGGTAACGGCGGCTGCTCGGCCAACGGGCTGTCCCAGCAGAACTTCCTGCGCGAGATCGCCTCCCACGGCTTCCTGGCCATCGCCAACGGCGGCCCGAACGCCTCCGGCTCGACCAACTCCCAGATGCTCACGCAAAGCATCGACTGGGCGGTGGCCGAGAACTCCCGGCCCGGCAGCAAGTACTTCGGAAAGATCGACACCACCAAGGTGGCCGTGGGCGGTTTCTCGTGCGGCGGCCTGGAGGCGTACGCGGTCTCCAACGACCCGCGCGTCACCACGACCACCATTTTCAGCAGTGGGCTGCTCAACGACGCCGACGACTACCAGCTGCGGCGACTGACCAAACCGATCGCCTACTTCGTCGGCGGGCCCAGCGACATCGCCTACCCGAACGCCATCGACGACTGGGGCAAACTCCCGGCCGGGCTGCCCGCCTTCATGGGCAACCTGAACGTCGGGCACGGCGGCACCTACGACCAGGTCAACGGAGGCGAGTTCGGCCGGGTGGCGGTGCTCTACCTCAAGTGGCGGCTCAAGGGCGACACGACCGCCGGCGCCACCTTCGCCGGCTCCGGCTGCGGTCTGTGCCGCAGCGGCCAATGGCAGGTCCAGCAGAGAAACCTGACCCTGGGCGGGGACACGCCGCCGCCCACCGAGGAGCCCAGCACGGGCTGCTCCGCGACCTACGCGGTGCAGGACCAGTGGAACGGTGGCTTCGTCGCCAACGTCACCGTCACCGCCGGGTCGGCCTCGCTCAACGGGTGGCGCGTCACGCTCGGCCTGCCGGGCGGAGTGTCCATCAGCTCCCTGTGGAACGCCGTGGCCAACGGCAGCAGCGGCGCGGTCACCGTCACCAACCAGAGCTACAACGGACGGCTGACCGCGGGCCAGAGCGCCACATTCGGCTTCCAAGGCTCCGGAAACGGCAGCGGCGCCACGGTAACCTGCACCGGAAGCTGAAGCAGGCCGGTGACCGGACCCGCGGTGCGCCGCGGGTCCGGTCACCGGCTCCTCCCGGCCAGCCCGAAAGGATCCCGCCTCCGGTGTCCGCACCCGAGTCCCTCGCCGACGTCCGCTCCCGGATCGACGACCTCGACACCCACCTGGTGACGCTGCTGGCCCAGCGTCAGAGGCTGGTCGAGGCCGCGGCCGGCTTCAAGCGCGACGAGCACGCCGTCCGAGCACCCGACCGGGTCGAACGGGTCATCGCCACCGTCCGCGCCAAGGCCACCACCGCCGGCCTCGACCCCGCCGTGGCCGAGGCGGTCTGGCGCTCGATGATCACCGCCTTCATCGAGCTCGAACTGGCCCGGCACCGCCAGGCGGCGGAACAGTAACGCCGACGGGCGCTCTCCTGGATGTCGAGCCTCCTGGAAGCGCTCTCACAGCCGGCACGATGGTCGGGGGCCGCGTTGCCTCATCGGGCAGAGTGGGGTGCGCTTGTGTCTCGTCGACGGCGACCGACGATGGGTCATCGGGCGTCCAAGGTCTGACCAGCAGAGACCCGTCGCAATGGCTCCTCGGTCATCATCGTGCGTTTCCAGGCCGAGATGGACTTCGACGACCGATTTTCACGGCGGTCGATGGAACCATTGTTGGACAGTGACGAATCTGTTAACTTCTCAGCACCGTACGAGAAAGCGCTCTCCCAGGGTTTGACTTCCGAGCTGTGACGGCGCCGCACCCCGATCAGGCGCCGCCCATCACCCGACGCACCCCTTCCCCATCCCCCATCGCGGCGCCGCGCGACCTCCCCGATGCGCGACGTGCCGACCTCCACCGCTGGGACGGTCAGCGGCGCCGCCGTGCGCGCTCCGGCCCATCGCGGGGCGCCTGCCGCGGCCACGTTCGAGACGTGATCGGCACACGTCTCGGCTGCTTCCTCACGAGAGGGACCAACCGATCATGATTCGCAGAGTGCTGCTGATCGCCGCCCTTGTCCTGGCCGGGATGGGCGTCAACGCCGCCCCGGCATTCGCGGCCGACTTCTCGGTACTGATCTTCAGCAAGACCGCGGGGTTCCGGCACGACGCCATCCCCGCCGGGATCGCCGCGATCCAGCAACTGGGCGCGCAGAACAACTTCGCGGTCGAGGCGACCGAGGACGCCTCCCAGTTCACCGACACGAACCTGGCCCGGTTCAAAGCGGTGATCTGGCTGTCTACCACCGGCGACGTGCTCGACGCGACCCAGCAGGCCGCATTCGAGCGCTATCTTCGCGCCGGCGGCGGCTATGTCGGCGTACACGCCGCTTCCGACACCGAATACGACTGGCCCTGGTACGGCAACCTCGTCGGCGCCTACTTCGCGAGCCACCCGGCGATCCAGCCGGTCACCGTCCGCATCGAGGACACCGCTCACCCGTCCAACGCGGGCATCCCGGTGAACTGGAACCGCACCGACGAGCTCTACAACTACCGCACCAACCCCCGCTCGCAGGTGCACGTCCTCGCGAATCTCAACGAGGCCACGTACACCGGCGGCAGCATGAACGGCGACCACCCGATCTCGTGGTGCCGGCCCTACGACGGCGGCCGGTCCTGGTACACCGGCCTCGGCCACACCCAGGAGAGCTACACCGAGGCCCACTTCCGCACCCACCTGCTCGGCGGCATCAGGTACGCCGCGCAGAACGTCGGCAACTGCTCGGTGCAGGCTCCCGCCGGCACGTTCAGCCAGGTCAACCTGGCCAAGGGCGCGGCCGAGACCGGGGAGCCGATGGGTCTCACCGTGCTGCCCAACCGGGGTGTGCTGCACACCTCGCGCAACGGCGTCATCCGGTACACCGATGTCAACGGCAACACCAAGGTCGCGTTGACGTTGCCGGTCTACAGCCACGACGAGGAGGGTCTGCAGAGCATCAAGGCCGACCCGAACTTCGCCACCAACCGCTGGGTGTACGTCTATTACGCGCCACCGCTGAGCACACCCGGCGGCGACGCTCCGTCCACGGGCACGGCGGCGCAGTTCGCGCCGTTCAACGGCTCCAACAAGCTGGGCCGGTTCACCGTGCGCGACGACAACACGATCGACCCGGCCTCGCTGGTGACGATCCTCGACGTGCCGACCAGCCGCGGGCTGTGCTGCCACGTCGGCGGTGACATCGACTTCGACGCCGCCGGCAACCTGTACCTGTCCACCGGTGACGACACCAACCCGTTCGACTCGGCCGGTTTCGCGCCGCTCGACGAGCGGGCCGACCGCAACCCCGCCTACGACGCGCAGCGCACCTCGGGCAACAGCAACGACCTGCGCGGCAAGGTGCTGCGGATCAAGCCGGGCGCGACCGGTGGCTACACCGTCCCGGGTGGCAACATGTTCGCCCCGGGCACGCCGAACACCAGGCCCGAGGTGTACGCCATGGGCTTCCGCAACCCGTTCAAGATGAGCGTCGACAAGGCCACCGGCGTCGTCTACCTCGGCGACTACGGCCCCGACGCCGGCTCGGCCGACCCGCAGCGCGGGCCCGCGGGCACCGTCTCGTTCGAGCGGATCACCCGGCCCGGCTTTTTCGGCTGGCCGTACTGCTCCAACTACAACACCCCCTACCAGGAATACGCGTTCCCGACCGGGCCGTCCTCCGGTGCGTACAACTGTGCCGGTGGGCCGACGAACAACTCGCGGAACAACACCGGCATCACCGCGCTGCCGGCGTCGCAGGCGGCGTGGCTGCCCTACGGCGGGCAGGGTCCGTGGCGGCCCGAGCTGGGTGGGGGCGGGCCCATGGGCGGCCCGGTCTACCACTACGACCCGGCGCTGGCCTCCGATGTGAAGTTCCCGGCGTCATACGACAAAAAGGTCTTGCTCGGGGAATTCACCAGCCGCTGGATCAAGGCGGTCACCCTGAACGGCGACGGCACGGCCGGGGCGATCGAGCCGATCCCGTGGACCGGCACGGCGATCATGGACATGGAGTTCGGGCCGGACGGCGCCCTGTACGTGCTCGACTACGGCACGACGTGGTTCGGCGGGGACGAGAACTCGGCTCTCTACCGGATCGAGTACAACAGTGGTGGCAACCGGGCTCCGATCGCCCAGGCCTCCGCCACCCCGTCGTCCGGCGCGGCGCCGCTGACCGTGCAGTTCAGCTCGGCGGGCAGCAACGACCCGGACGGCGACCCGATCACGTACGCCTGGGACTTCACCAGCAACGGCAGCACCGACTCCACGGCGGCCAACCCGGCGTTCACCTACCCGGCCAACGGTGAATACACCGCGACACTGACGGTACGGGATTCCGGCGGCAAGACCTCGACGGCCAGTACGGTCGTCGGCGTCGGCCGGCCTTCCATCCAGCTGATCGCCCCGCCCGACGGATCGGTGTTCCAGTTCGGCGACCTGGTGCCGTACGAGATCAGAGTCACCGATCCGAACGCGGGCACCATCGACTGCAACCGGGTCGTGCTCAACTACGTGCTCGGCCACGACAGCCACGGTCACCCGATCACCAGCAAGAACGGTTGCAGCGGCTCGATCCAGACCACTGTCGACGGGGAGCACGACGCGAGCGCGAACATCTTCGGGGTGCTCGCCGCGGAGTACACCCCTGTCGCCGGCGTCCCGGTCCAGGCTCAGCACCTGCTGCAACCGCGGACCCGGCAGGCCGAACACCTCAGCACCATGAACGGCGTCCAGGTCGTCGCCAAGGCCAACGCGCACGGCGGCAATGCTGTCGGGTACATCGAGAACGGGGACTGGATCTCCTTCGCCCGCTACAACCTGGCCGGCGTCACCGGCATCAAAGCGCGCGTCGCCTCGGCCGGCGTCGGGGGCACGCTGACCGTGCGGACCGGCTCGCCGACCGGCCCGGTGGCCGGCACGCTGCAAGTCGCCCCGACCGGCGGCTGGGAGACGTGGGCCGACGTCACCGGGACGATCAGCGCACCGGCCGGCACGCAGCAGTTGTACCTGGTGTTCACCGGCGGCGCGGGGTCGCTGTTCGACATCGACGACTTCACGTTCACCTCCGGCGGCACCACCCCGCCGCAGTCGGGCAACCTGGCGTTGAACAAGCCGGCCACGGCGTCCAGCACCGAGGCGGTCGCCTACCCGGCCTCCGCGGCGGTGGACGGTTCGCTGACCAGCCGGTGGGCGAGCGCCTTCGCCGACCCGCAGTGGATCCAGGTCGACCTCGGTCAGTCCTACCCCATCAATCGGGTCAAGTTGACCTGGGAGGCGGCGTACGGTTCCGCGTACCAGATCCAGACGTCGGCCAACGGGACGACGTGGACCACGGCCCGGACGATCACCGGCGGCGACGGAGCGGTCGACGATCACACCGCGCTGGCCGCCACCGGCCGGTACGTGCGGATCAACGGCACAGCCCGCGCCACCGCCTGGGGCTACTCACTGTTCGAGTTCGAGGTCTACTCCTGATCGAGCAGACCGCGTACGACGGGGTGCGGAGATCCTCGGGGTCTCCGCACCCGACGAACCACCCGACGCACCGGGCCTGACGAGCCCGACCTCCGGAACGACACCGACCTGTTCGACGCCGGTGTCGCCCACACCATCAAGATCACCTTCCGGGACGCCGACTATCAGCGCCTGCTCGACTCGTTCTGGGAGGAAGGCGAGAAGGACTTCCTCGAGGCCGACCTGACCGTCGACGGGGTCACCGTCACCAGCGTCGGCATCCGGCTCAAGGGCAATTCGACCCTGTCCGGCCTCACCCGCAACGGCCAGGCCCGGCAGAACGGCTTCGGACCAGGCCGGGCCGGCGACGCCGAAGGAGCAGCCCGTGGCTTCCCCGGCGGCGGCCGGCTGCCCGAAGGCGGTCAGATACCGGAGGGCCGGGTGCCGGCCGGCGGGCAGGGCTTCCCGGGCGGCGGCCGGGGCGGGCCTCGCGGCATGGGCGGCAACAAGCTCAAGGAGCGGTTCCTGGGCAGCACGGCGTTCAAGACCCGGTACGAGGACGCCTACCGCGACATGTACCAGAAGATCTACGGCAACGCCGCCGCCCTGAACGCTCTCGAGTCCGCCCTGAAGGTGCTGGCCACGGTGGACGGGTACGACGAGCAGGCCACCAGCAGCGAGGCCGACCGGCTACGGACCCTGCTGCAGCAGCGTTCCGCCTATCTCGCCACCCGCGACGTCACCAGGACCTCCTGATCGAGGGTCCGGCCGTTCTACCGGGCAGCCGGCACCCCCGTCCCCAGGCGTCGAACCGCGACGCCGGCCTCGGGAAGAGACCTTGACTTTCCCGGTGTCAGGAGAATGCTGATGATCTACATCGGAGTGTTCACGGGGAGGTTCCATGCGGATCACGAAGGTTTTCGCGGTCGTTGCCGCGGCCGCCGCGCTACTGCTGTCGCCGGTCGGCAGCGCACCAGCCGGCGCGGCGATCGCCATGGAGTTCGACAAGGGAACGTCGGCTGTGTCGTACGAGCTCACCAACGACAGTGCGTGCACGCTCTACGCCTACGGGGCCGGTTGCTTCGAGCCCAACGGCGACTTCTTCTACGTGACCGACCGCCTCAGCGACGGCCACTCGGCCGCCGTGTTCTGGCGCAACTACTATCCCGGCGACACCCTTTACCGCAACGGCGCGTGCTTCAACACCGCCGGTGTCGACACCGCCCGGGTCTGCAACAAGAACATGCGGGAGGACTCGAAGGTGCAGTTCCGTGTGTGCGCCGCGGAGTGGAGCACCAAGGTCACCACCGTCTGCAGCCCGTGGTCCCCGCTCGTGAAGGTGGACCCCGCCGCGTAGACGTGGACTGATGCCGGTTCGTGCCTCAGAATTGCCGGTCCGGCACCGATCTGTCTGGCATGGGTTCTGAGCTCACCTCGTCGGCGACGGTTCGCCGGCTCGGCGTCGCCGCCGCGGTGCTCTTGAGTGTCGGCCTGATTGCCGGGATCGGCACCTATCTCGCGCGCACAACCTCGTCCGCTCGGGCCAAAGTCATCAGCGAGTACGAGACCCGGGCCATCACCTCAGCGGACCTGATCGCCGGAACACTGGCCGGCAGCGACTCCAAGACCCGGGCCACCGGCGAGGATTCGTTCGCCGGAGACCTCGCCGACCTGCGAGCCCAGATCGGCCGGCAAGAGGTCGGCGCACCCTGGTATGCCGTGCTCGAGGCCGACGGCGATCGGCTGATCGCGGACCCGGTGACGAAGGAGGCGGAAACCGCAGGCCTGGCGGCGGACGCGGGCTTCCGGATCGCGACGCGGACCGGGAAGCTCGCGTTCGGCGAGGTGCGGACCGATGCGGGTGGGTCGTACGCGCTCGCGTTCCAGCCCTTCGACACCCCCCGCGGCGGGCGGATGCTGGCCATTCCGGTCAGCTTGGCCGATCTCTCCACCATCCTCGCCGGCACCCTCGACCGCACCTTCAGCACCTCGTACGTCGTCGACGAGTACGGCCGGATTGTCGTCTCCTCCCAGGACGGGCTGGCCGGGTCGCCGCTGGCCGACACCGCCTTGCTCGCCGCCGCGACGCGGAGCACTCACGGCGCCCACGGCGACCGGTACTTCGTCGCGCGGCCGGTCGCCGGCAGCGACTGGCGGCTGATCCTGACCACCTCGACCTCGAAGCTGCTGGCCCCCGTCCAGGCCAACGCCAAGGCGGCCTGGCTGATGTTCACCGCGTTCGCGATCGCGATGGTCATCATCGTGCTGATCGGGTATTCCGTCCTGCGCGGCTCAGCGCGGCTGGCTCAGGCGCGGATGCACGACGCCCTGACCGGGCTGCCCAACCGGGCACTGTTCCTGGAGCGCGCCGACGCCGTGATCGCCGACTGGCGCCGCAAACGGCTGACCGGCGACACCGGTCCGGTGGCGGCCCTGTTCCTCGACCTGGACGGCTTCAAACCGGTGAACGACACCTACGGCCACGCCGCCGGCGACGCGCTGCTCAAGCAGGTGGCGCTCCGGCTGATCGAGGCCACCCGGCCGGAGGACATGGTGAGCCGCTTCGGCGGCGACGAGTTCCTCGTGCTCTGCCGCAAGCTGCACACCGAGCAGGACGCGGTGGCGGTCGCCGACCGGATCCGTGACTACGTGTCCGAGCCGTTCGAGATCGACGGCCGCACCGTACGGATCGGCGTGTCCATCGGCGTCGCGATGCTCGACGAGCAGGCACCGGAGGCGGCCGCCCTGATCCACCGGGCTGACCTCGCGCTCTACCGGGCCAAGGAGGGCGGCCGCGGCCGCGTCGAAGTTTTCGAGTCACCGGCGACGCCAGAACCGTCGGCATCATCGCTCGGCCCGGCCGACCACAGTTCCCGCTGACCGCCGACGCCGGTCAGGCGACTTTGACCGCACCGCCGTCCACGAGGAGGTTGGTGCCGATCAGGCTCGGCATGGCCGGCGAGGACAGCAGGAGGATCGCGCGGGCGATCTCGTCCGGCTCGGCGAGCTGCCCGGTGAGCATGCCGGTCTGCTCCGGCGCGCCGGCGAGCAACGCTGCGTGGTCGACGCCCATGGCGCCGGCCGCCCGGGCCAGGAAGCCGTCCTTGCCCGCGGTCAGATTCGTGCGCGTGGCCGCCGGGCTGACGACGTTCACCCGTACGCCGGAAGGAGCCAGCTTCTCGGCGAGGGCGCGGGAGAACATGTTGAGGCCCGCCTTGGCCGTGACGTAGTGCAACGGGTTGGCGCTCATCGCCCGCCCGGCGTGTGAGCTGACGTTGACGATGGAGCCCTTCGCCTCGGTCAGGGCGGGGAGCGCAGCCCGCGTCACGCGCACCGCCGACCGCAGGTTGAGCCCGAGGCTCGTGTCCCACACGTCCTCGTCACCGTCCAGCGGGTCGCCGAACGCCTCGAGCGGCATCTCGCCGCCGCCGGCGTTGTTCACCAGCACGTCGAGCCGTGGATCGGCCTCGAGCACGGCCTCGACCATGCGTCGCGCCCCGTCGGTGCCGGACAGGTCGGCGGCCACGAAGGCCGCCCCGGTGGCCTCGAGTTCCGCGGTCAAGGTCCGGGACGTGCCGACGACGGTGGCGCCCTCGGCCAGGAAGGCCCGGACGGTGGCGAGCCCGATCCCCTTGCTAGCCCCGGTCACGAGGACACGCTTACCCACCAACTGCAGATCCATCTGGTTCTCCTCTGTATGTCTTGTAGAAGAAAATGCAACACCTTATTGTCTTCGGAGTCAATAACTGAGTCACCTAAGTCTCAGTTAGGCTCCGAGTAGGCTCCGGTCATGAGTGCAGCCACCTCGCCGAGGCGCGTCCGGGCGGACGCCGAGCGGAGCACTGCCCGCATCCTCGACGCGGCCCGGGCCGTCCTCGCCGATGACCCGAACGCGTCACTCGAGCGCATCGCCGACGCGGCGGGGCTGGCCCGGGCCACCGTCCACCGGCGGTTCGCGTCCCGGGCGGCTTTGCTCGAGACGCTGTCGGCTCGGCTCAACGCGCTCTTCCTCGACGTGGTGCGCCGGGCCCGCGTGGCCACGGCCCCGCCCCTGGTCGCACTGCACCGCGCCACCGAGCTGATCTTCGAGCTCAAGCTGAGTCATCGCTCCGTCATGATGGCCACCATGGACGCGGGCACCGGCCGGACGATGCTGAGCCCGGAAGTCCGCGAAGGCGTGGACCTGCTCTTCGCCCGGCTGCACGCCGCCGGCGCCGTCGCCGCCGGCAATCCGGACTGGTGCCGCCGCATCTACTTGGCGGTGCTCAACGAGGTCGACCTGCTGCCGGCCGACGACCCCGAGCTCACCCCCGGTGCGGGCGACGAGCTCGGCGCCCGCACCAACCTCACGGTCCGCACAGTGCTGGGCGCGCTGGGTGCGCATCCCGACGCCGTCGCGTCCTTCGCCCCGGCCCCGTCCGGCGATTCCGAGACACGTCGCCCGGTCACCTGACGGGCCTTGACTGCGCCGAGCCCCCGTACGGGTGGCGTCCGTCCGGCGAGGTAGTCCCACCCCTACCCGAGGGTGATCCGCAACGGCTCCGTGGGCTGACGCCGCAGCCGGTACCGCGCGCCCACGCTTCGGTGCATGGATCTGATGCACCTGATCGACCCGGTGATGTCCGCGCCGCTGCTCTACCCGCTGCTGGCGGGCCTGAGCAGTCTGGACGGCGTCGTGCCGGTCGTCCCGTCCGAGGCGGCGGTCCTGACGGCGGGTGTGCTGGCCCGCACCGGGTCGGCGAGCCTGGTGCTGGTCGTCGTGGCCACCGCTGCCGGAGTGTTCATCGGCGACCACCTCGCGTACGGCCTGAGCCGCAGCGCTTCCAGCCCGCGGTTGCTCGGCCGGTCACCGCGCTTTCGCCGTGCCGTGACCGAAGCGGGCCGGCAGCTCGAGCACCGGGCAGGCCCATTGATCGTGGCCTCACGGTTCCTGCCCGGTGGTCGCGTGACGATGAACGTCGCCGCCGGCACGGCCGGGGTGCCACTGTCGCGGTTCAGCCCGGCCTCGGCGATCGCGGCGCTGGCCTGGGCGGCGTACATCGCCGGTCTGGGCGTGCTGGGCGGCACGGCGTTCGCTGAGCGGCCGTTGCTCGGCGTCGCTGTCGGGCTGGGGGCGTCGCTTCTGGTCGGCAGCATCGTGGAACTGACCCGGCGTCGCCTCACCGCTCGACCCCACCGCCATGCCGGGAAGCCGGCCGGGGCCGGGAAACGCGAGCTTCGGGCCTCGGTCGCGACGATGACGGTCGCGGCCGTGCTGGCCGCACCCGGCGCAGCAGTTGCCGGGCCGGTCGGCCGGATCCCCGAGCATGCGGCCGTCGCATCGTCGGCGGTGACCCGATGACCCGGGCAACCGGCTCGAACGACGTCGTGCGGCAGCGCGACCGGTTCATAGACGGGCTCCGGGCCCTGGCCATCCTGGGCGTCGTGAGCGGCCACTGGCTGGTCGGCGCCTTGGTCGAGACCCGAGCGGGTGGTCTGCGGATCGACAGTCCGATGCGATATCTGGAGTGGCTGCATCCGGCTACCTGGTTTCTGCAGATGCTGGGCTTGTTCTTTCTCGTCGGCGGTTACACGGCGGCGCAGGGACTCCACCGGGCGAGGGCCCGTGGTGAGACCGACATCGCCTGGGTGCGCCGCCGGCTGTGGCGGATCGGGCGGCCGGTTGTCGCCGCGACAATGATCCTGGCCGTGGCGCTGCCCTTGCTCGGTCTTCTCGGGCTCAGCGCGGGCACCGCGCGGACCACCGTCGTGCTGTTCGTGCAGCCGCTGTGGTTCATGGGCGTCTACGCGGTGACAACCTCCCTCACGCCGTACGCGTTACGGCTGGACCGCCGTGGTGGGCTCTGGGTGATTCCGGCGTTCGCGGCCGCGGTGGCGGCGGTGGACCTGGCGCGCTTCGGCCTGGACGGCACGCCGGCCGCGGTCGGATATCTGAGTGTGCTGCCGGCCTGGGCCTTCGCCTACCAACTGGGCGTGGCCTGGTCCAGCGGGCGTGTCGACCGGCGGATCGCGGGCGGTCTGCTCGCCGGCGGACTGGCTCTTTTCGTGGTCCTGCTGGTCGTGCTGAAGTATCCGGTGAGTCTGGTGAGTGTGCCCGGCGCCATGCGCTCCAACTCGAACCCGCCGTCGCTGATGGTGCCGGCCCTCGCCGCGATCCAGGCGGGTGGCGCGCTGCTGATGCGCGAGCGCATCGAGCGGTTGCTGCGCCGGCCCCGGGTCTGGGCCGTCGTGGCTGCGCTCAACCTGAGCGCGATGAGCATCTTCTGCTGGCACCAAGTGGCGCTCGTCGGCGTCTCGGAGGTGGCGCGCCGGTTCGGCACACTGCCCGGCCTCGGCGACGCGCCCGGCGACGGCGGCTGGGTCGCCGCCCGGCTCGCCTGGTATCCGGTGCTCGCGGTCGTGCTGGCCGGCCTGGTGGTGCTGGTACGCCGGTACGAGCACCCGGTGCCCCGGGGTCCCGTACAACCAGCGAAGACTGCGGCGTCGACCGAACCGGTCAGCCACTGAGTCCGGGCCGGTCGGATCAGTGGCTACCCCACCGATGAATGCCTGATTCCCGGCTCAGGCATCGTGCCCGTGCGGGCTCTGCGGCGTCCCCTTACGGTCCATCGCCTCCGCCGCCGGCGGATCCGCGCCGGGGCCCAGGACAGGTCCTAGTTCAGCTCAGGCACCTTCAGGCCCAATTGCCGGAACGCGATGGTGTTCGCGCGGCGCAGCACGTCGATCTGAGCGGCGTTGTAGAACACGGCCATGGCGTCGGCCAGGGTCTGCCGGTTGCTGTGCTTGCCGGTCGACAGCCGAGCCACCGGATCTCGCATCCAGGGATAGTCGACCAGGCGTTGCACAAGGGCCGGCACGAGTCGCTCGACCAGGTGCCGGCGAGCCGCCTCATCGGCGTCCGGCGGTAGGGCCTCGAGCTCGCGGCCGATCAGATCGGTATCGGCTTCGGCCATCCGGCGGAAGTCTTTCAGTACGTCGTCGTCATACAGCTGGCCGTAGACGTGCAGAAGCGACGTGTCGATCTCCGACAATCGCGACGCCACGGATTCAAAGCCCGCCGGGACATGAGCCGGGGCGTCGCCACGGATGATTGTCGCGATCGTCGACCGCATCTCCCCGAGCTGCTCGACCTTGGCCGAGAGGGCGGCGTCGAGCTGTCGCATCATCTCCGGGTCGAGGTCGCCGTCCCGGTCGAGCTCAGCGATCTGGGCCAGAGACAGCCCCATGTCGGCGAGTTGCCGGATGCGCAGCAGGGTGACCAGATGCTGAACGTCGTACTGCTTGTAGCCGTTGTGCCGGCGCTCCGGTTCCGCGAGCAGGCCCACTCGGTGGTAGTGCCGGACGGCATTGACCGTCGTGCCGGCCAGTTCAGCGACCTCACGGGTACTCCAGGCCACTTCTCCCCCTCCTGCAGCCGACGATCCGGCGGCAACCTTACTGATCTTCTCGCCGGCTGGACGGGATAGTACTGCCGCCGGAGCCGAGGTCGCCGGCAGCAGCCTTCCAGGCCGGCGCGGTCTTGACTGTGTTGCGGCAACACACTGTTTGCTCGTGATCAGCATGGGTTGCTCGCCGACGAAGGAGAGACGCCGTGAAGGTCGGACAATGGCTTGTCGTCGCAGGTGTGGCCGTCGCACTGGCCGGCGCGACCCCGGCTCAAGCCACGGTTGCCCCGGATCGGAGCGGCGCAGCGGAGAGCCGCAAGGTGGACGCGGTACCGACGCCCCGGCTGAGCTGGGCGGCCTGTCTGGAGATCGCCGAGTGCGCCACCGTGCAGCTGCCGCTCGATTACGACCAGCCGCGCGGCGCCACCACCGACGTGGCCGTCCTGCGGGTCAAGGCCCGCGACCAGGCCAACCGGATCGGCAGCCTGTTCCTGAACCCGGGCGGGCCCGGCGTCTCGGCCACCCAGATCGCCCGTCTCGCGCCTTTCTTCCTGAGCGACGAGCTGCTCGATCGCTTCGACATCGTCGGCGTGGATCCGCGCGGTGTCGGCTCCAGCCGGCCCGTGCGGTGTTTCGCGTCGGCCGAGCAGCAGGCGCCGGCCCTGCGCGACCTGGGCGAGTTGTTCCCGGTCACGGAGGCGGAGAAGCGAGCGTTCGTCCGAGGTTCCCAGCGGTACGGCCGGGCGTGCTCGACCACCGGGCGGCCACTGGCCGGGTCGATGTCCACCGCCGAAGTAGCCCGTGATCATGACGTGCTGCGCCGCGCGGTCGGCGACGACAAGCTGACCTTCCTCGGCCTCAGCTACGGCAGTGTCCTCGGCCAGTACTACGCCAACATGTTCCCTGACCGCTTTCGCGCCCTGGTTGTCGACGGCGTGCTCGACGCGCGCGCTTGGGTCGGCAACACCCGGCAGATCCTCGATGAGCGGATCAACTCCTCCGGCGCCGCGTCCCGGGCGTTGTTCGAGATTCTGCGGCGGTGCGACCGGGCCGGCGAGACGGCCTGTGCCTTTGCGGCGGGCGACCCCGTACGCAACTTCGACACGATCGCCCGGCGGCTCAAGTCCAAGCCCCTGGTGATCGGAGACCGGACGATCACGTACGCGAGGTTCATCACCGACGTCCACACGGCCATGTACCTGCCGACGGCGGGCGAAGAGGTCACCGCCCTCGCCGCCGAGGTCCGGGACGCGCTCGACGGCGACACCGCGGCTCTGCTGAAGCGGCTCCGGACGGCCGGCGACCGGCCCTATGACAACAGCCGGGAAGCTGTCTTCGGCGTCCTCTGCACCGACGGCCGCTTCCCCGCCCGGGCCGCGCACTGGCCGGCCGCCGTAGCCGCCCGGGAGAAGAATGCCCCGTACTTCGGCGGCGGCGACCTGGTCTGGAAGGACAATGCGTGCGCGAGCAGCACGTGGACGGTGCGCGACGAGGACGCGTACACCGGCCCGTTCCATCGCCGCACCGCGGCACCCGTGCTGGTGGTGGGCAACTTCTGGGACCCGTCGACCAACTACGCGGGCGCGGTCTCCACGAGCCGGCTGTTGCCCAACTCACGGCTGCTGTCCAGCAACAACTGGGGCCACACCGCGTACGGGCGCGGTGCCTGTGCCACCGCCCTGATCGACGCCTACCTGCTGACCGGCACGCCGCCGGCCGGGAACCCGGTTTGCGCCGACGCTCCGCAGCCGTTCACGGGGAACACCGAAACGTTCGCCGAGAGCCGGGGCAAGCAACTGATTCCTGTCGTCGACCGGGCGTTCGCCCCCATTGCGGGGAACCAGGGAGCTTGACCCTGTTCCCGGAACACAGTGTCTGATGGGTCGAGGCTGCTCATTCCGTACAAGGGGAACTCATGAGCACTGGAACACCACCCACCCGGGCTTGGGACGCGGCCGAGTTGGCAGCTCTCGACGACGCGCCGCTGATTCGGGTCGCGGGGGCACGACCGGACGGGACACTTCGCTCCTTCGTCCTGATCGGGCATGTCCGCGTCGGCGACGACGAACTCATCCGCTCGCTGAACGGGACCGGCGGCAGTTGGTACCGGGGAGCCACCCGCACCGGTCAGGGCGCGATCGAGGTCGACGGCCGGCGGATCAAAGTGGCCTTCATCGTCGACCACGGGCGCGAGGACGAGGTCGACCACGCCCTGCGGGCCCGCTACGGCCGCGGCTTCGGCGTCCGCCGGATGACCAGACCATCAGCCCGAGAGGCGACGCTCCGCGTGGCACCGCTCGTCTGAGCCACCATTTCCGAACAGAAAGGCGCTGTCCCATGCACCTGACCATTCCTCGCGGACCGATCACGCTCGACGCCGAGCTGCACCTGCCGTATGAGCTCGACCAGACGAGGCCGCTGCCCGCGGTGGTGCTCTCCACACCCGGCAGCAGTGTCAAAGAGCAGATCGGCGCCAACTACGCCTCCCGCCTCGCCGCCCGGGGCATCGCCGCGCTGGTCTTCGACCCCGCATACCAGGGTCAGAGCGGCGGCGAACCCCGCGACCTGGAAGATCCGTACCAGCGGGGCGAGGACATCTCGTACGCCATCGACGCTCTCACCGCCCTGCCCGGCATCGACCCGCACCGCATCGGTGTGCTCGGCATCTGCGCCGGTGGCGGCTACGCGATTCACACGGCCCGCACCGACCACCGCATCAAAGCCGTCGGTGCGGTCGACCCGGGTGAGATCGGGGCCTCGTTCCGCAGCTTCCAGGCCGACGGACCGGTGGCCGCCCTCGACGCCATGGCCGAGGCCCGCCTCGAGGAGGTCCGCACCGGCGTGCTGCACCGGGACAACTGGCTGCCCGACACGATGGCCGAGGCCGAAGCGGCCGGCATCACCGACGTCGACCTGCTGCAGGCCATCAGGTACTACCGAACGGAACGGGGCATCAACGAGCACTCGACCAACCGCCGGCTCTCCCGCGGCGACACGCTCCTGCTCGGTTACGACGCCTTCCACCTGGTCGACCAGCTCATGACCCAGCCCCTGCTGCTCATCCTGGCCGAGAACCTCGAGGGCACCGGGTTCGACACCGCCGGCGAGCGGCTCTGGAAGCTCGCGCCCAACCCGGTCGAGCGCGTGATCGTCCCCCGGGCCCGCCACTACGAGATGTACGACATCCCCGAGTACGTCGACGCCGCCGTCGACCGGCTCGCCACGTTCTACGCCGACAGGCTGTGACTCAGCTCAGGTCGTCGACGGCCAGAAAGCCGGCCAGGCCGAGGAAGACAACACCGGTGCCCAGGTCGACCCGTCGTTGCGTACGGGCCGGGATGCCGGTGGCGCCCAGGCGGCGGCCGAGGCCGATGTAACCGAGCCCCACGACCAGTTCGATCAGCAGATAGACGGCGCCGAGCAGGGCCAGGTCGAGGCTCGCGCCCGGCGCCGTCGTGTCGGTGAACTGGGGCAGCAGCGCGGCGAACAACAGCAGCGCCTTGGGGTTGCTGATCGCCACCGCGAACTCGCGGGTGACGATCGATCGCCAGGCCCCACCCGCGTCCGCCGGCGCGACGCCCGGGCCGGCCGGGCGCAGGCCGCTGCGCAGGCTGGACACACCGAGCCAGGCCAGGTAGACCACGCCTACCCATTTGATCGTTTCGAGGGCCGTGCCGGACGCGATCAGCACCGCGCCCAGCCCGGCCACGACCAATCCGATCAGGACGACGAACGCGGCGAGGCGCCCGGCCACCCCGGCCATGGCCCGTGCGGCGCCGTACCGGACCGCGTTGCCGAGACCGAGCAGCTGGTTGGCCCCCGGGATCAGGGACACCAGCACGGCCGCGCCGAGGTATCCGGCCCAGTCAGTCATTTCTGCGTTCTCCCGCACCACCGTTGATCACTGTCCGGCCCACCCGACCACACGTTCCCACCACAGGGTCAAGGGTCACACCCCCGCCACATCCATCGATTTCTCGCGGAACTGCCGGGAGATGACGCCCTTCATCACGCGTTTGACAACGGGGTTGCGGAGCAGGTTCAGGGTGACGGTCCGGGCAGTCCGGTCCCGCCTGGTCTGCGGTACGAACATCACCAGGTCCCGGTGGGCGGTCGTCTGCACGGCACCGATGAAGGGCCGCAGCTTCTGCTCCCATTCACGCAGCGCCCGGACCGGATTACCGGGATTGCGCTGGAGTGTGGTTCCCAGCAGGTCCGCCCCCGCGAGCGCGCTGCTGGCGCCCATGCCGGAATAGAGCGTCAAGGACCAGGCGGCATCGCCCAGGAGGACTACCCGGCCGGTGTGCCAGGACGGCATGCGTACCTGGTAGGCGGCGTCGAACAGCGCGTCCCCGGCCGCCCCGAACTGGTGCACCAGATCCTCGAGCACGGGCCCCAGCGGTTCGGGGCCGAAGGCCCGGCGGATCGACTCGACCGGCGGCCGGCCGAACTCGGCCTGTTCGTCGGTCGTACGGTAGTTGAACAGCACTCCCGGCTGGTGGTCGGCGAAGGCGAAGACCCAGGCCGACCGTCCGGGCTCGGCCAGCACGAAGCCGTCACTGGCGCGGAACCCGGTCACCGGGCGCTGGAGGATGGTCGCACCGATCATGTGCCGGAACGGCAGCAGAAAGTCCTCGGGCGGGCCGAAGTGCAGGCTGCGCACCGTGGAGCGCAGCCCATCGGCGCCGACGACGAGGTCGAACCGTTCGGAGACGTCAGCCGGCCCGACCGGCGTCGTGGTCCGCAGAGTCACGAGCACGCCGTCGGCGTGCTCGTCGATCCTGACCGGTGTGGTCGCGTAGCGGATCTCGGCCCAGGGCGATACCGCGTCGAACAGCGCCGACTCGACGTCGCCGCGCAGGACGAGCCGGGGCGCGCCGGGCAGGTCGGCATGGCCCATCCCGGGCCGACGCCGCCCGGACCGGTCGATGTCGTAGTTGCGGGCGTCGTCGTCCAGGCGGTTGCCGATGGCGTCCAGAACACCGAGCCGTTCGGCCGCGGCCCGGCCGGTGCCGAAGAGGGCGATGAAGTAGCCGGGAGCCCGGCGTTCGGCCGCTCGCTCCACGAGCACGGTCTCCCACCCGATGTCGTGCAGGCGAAGAGCGGTGGCCAGGCCCCCGATCCCCATGCCGACGATGAGGGCACGCTGGGTCTTCATGACTGTTCCTCTACGGGCGATACCGGTTATTGACCAGAAAGCTATCACGAGTCATAAACTCTGTTCGATAGCATGCGGTCAGACGAGAGAAGGGGTCGCGAGGTGGCGCGTCCGGCACAGGACCGAACCGAGGTCATTCTGGCCGCGGCCCGGGCGCAGTTCCGCGAAGCCGGCGTCGACCGGGCCACTGTGGACGAGATCGCGGCCCGCGCCGGTGTGGGCAAGGGGACAGTTTTCCTCTACTGGCCGTCAAAAACGCGGCTGCACGAGGCGGTCGTCGGCCTCGAGGTGGCCCGGACGCTGGCCTCACTGGCCACGGGCCTGCGGCGCGACGAACTGCGCCTGAGTCTGGGCGCCATCGCCCGGCACGAGATCACCGCCGGCCTCGACCACCCGTCGACGGCGCCGTTACTGGCGAACCAGCTGACGTCCGCCCCCGCGCTGGCCGTCGCCCCGAGGCGTGCGCTCCGCCGCATCGTCGACGTCATGCGGTCGTACGACCTCGTCCGGGACCTCGACACCGACGACGTCATCGCGGGCATGGAAGTGGCCATGACGGGCGCCCTGGTGCGGGCGCTCGGCGAGCCGCCGGAGCGGCCGACGATCCTGACGGCGCTCGAACACCTCGTGTCCTCGGCCTACGACCGGCTCGACGGACCCGTCGAGAGTGTCGCGGCCGCGGTGCCCGAGGTGCTCGAGGCCCTGGAGGACGCCGTCGACGCCCTCGTCGCCGCCGCCGCGCCCGACCGGCCCACCACGGCCCGGCTGCGGCCGTACGAACGCCCACCGGCCGAGGCCCCCACCGGAGCCAGGCATTGACCGGCGTTCTCAGTCCCTGAGCGGCTGCACCGGGAAGTAGCCGACCGCCCGGGTTGACCGTGTGGCACGAACACGGTTTCCAATGCATCTGCGCGGCCGACGAACTCGACGAGACCCGGGAGGACTGCGATGTTCCGTACCCATGCCCACAACGCCTTGCTGGTGGCCGGGGTCGCCCTGACCATGTGCGGATGCGGCTCGGCAAGTCCGACGGACGCCGCGGCGCCGGTGTCGCCGGAGGCGCCGGCCTCAGCCACGACCGCGCCCACGACGAGGCCCGCGCCCGAGCCCACCACGACCACCGGCCGGCCGACCCGCACCCCAGCCGCGGGCAGCGGCGGTGACGGACCGATCCTCAGCGGCCGGCGGCAGGTCGCCATCCGGCCGGCGGGTGGCCCCGAGGGTGTCCTGGCCGTCGACGGGCGGGGCCGGCTCAACCTCACCGACGGGGGGTCCGACTTCGCGCTCTTCGTCTTGGTGCCGGTCCGCGACGGGCTGCACCAGATCCGTACGGCCAGGGCCGGCGCCGGCGGGGAGCCGTCCTGCATGGGCGTCAAGAACAACGGGGCCGATCCGCTTACCGTCGTCGCCGCGGCTTGCGACACGCGGCGCGCGGGGCAACTGTTCCGGGTACGCACGGCGCCCGAGGCGTCAGCGGACGGCTACGGCATCAGCAACCAGGGTGCCTACCTGCAGATCTCCCCCGAGCGCGGCCTCATCGCGGAGGAACTGAGCGACGCCCCGCTGCGGACCGTCTACACGTTCGTCGACAACGGCGCGGCACCGGCACAACCCGGCAGCTGACCTCTCCCGCTTCCTCGGAAGGACATCGTCACATGACTGAGGCTTCGCCTCTGACGCTCGACCGCTACCTCGCCGCCACCGACCGCGCGGTCGCCGACAAGGCGGCCCTGGACGACCTGCTCGGCCTGTTCGCTCCGGATGCCGTGGTGCAGATCGACGACACCCCGGTCCAGGGCGCGGCGGCCATCCGTGAGTTCTATCAGGGGTTCGTCGCTTTCCACACCGCGACCAAGCACTACTGGAACACCACGGTGCTGCCGGACGGCCGCCAACGGGTGGAGTGGGTGTGCGCGGCCCGCACGATCGACGGCGCGGTCATCACCGTCGCCGGCATCGAGCACGCGGTCATCGGGCCGGACGGGCGCATCGTCGAACTGCGCAACACCTTCACCCGCCGGCCCGGTTGACCGGAACGCCGGTTCAGGGCGCGGCGATGCCGCCGTCGGCATGCCGGTCGCGGTCGCCCGAGCCGGCCGCTGGCTCGACTTTCGGTTCCTGCCAGACGAGCACGACGACCACGGCGATCAGGAAGACGGCCGTCAGTGCGGTCGGAACGGGGATGATCGGGTCGATGAGGACGAGGAGGGCCCCCGCCGGAACAACCGCGTTGATGACGCCGTTGGCCACGGGGCGGATCACGAGCAGCCAGACGCCGAGCATGAAGACGGCAATCGGGACGGTGTAGGCGAAGGACGCGCCTGGCGGGTGCAATTCGCTGTGACCGGTGAGGACGTCGATCTCCACTTCGATTCCGGCCGAGAAGGCGCCGGCCGCGGCGAAGATGAAGTAGTGGCCGTAGCCGTACAAGAAGGTCTTGGAGAACCCGTCGATGGTGTGGTGATGCGGGGCCCAGAAGTAGATCCACCACAGCCCCGCGGTGACGATCAGGGTGAGCGCCGAGATCATGATGAGCGGGCCGAGAGAATCCGCCTCGCGAAGCGCCTCGATGATGGCGTTCGCCGAAGCGAGCAGGCTCTCACCCAGCAGAATGAGGGCGAAGAGCCCGTGCCGCTCGGCCAGGTGGTGCGGGTGCCACGGAGTCCCGCCGCGGCGCTCGGCCACCACGGGCACGGTGAGCTCGGCCGCCACCAGGATCAGGAACACTACGGGCAGGGCGTCGGCAGGAAGCAGCAGACTGGTCAGCCAGAGGATCTGCACCAGGGTGACGCCGGTCGCATAGGTGAGGGCGGAGCGGCGCGTGTCCGAAGCCGCCCGCGCAGCGCGGAGCCACTGCCCGACCAGCGCGAACCGCATGAGCACGTACGACAGGACGACGAGGGCGAAGTCGTGGTCGGAAAAGACGGGTTCGATGCCGGAGGCGAGGACGAGGACGCCGCCCATCTGGACGATGGTCATCAGCCGGTAGAGCCAGTCGCCGGTGTCGAACGAGGTGGCGAACCAGGTGAAGTTCACCCAGGCCCACCAGATGCCGAAAAACACGAAGGCGTACGTGAGGACGCCCTCGAAGATGTGCCCCTCGGTCAGCTCATGGTGGAGCTGAACCGAGGCGATACTGACGGCGACGACGAACACCAGGTCGAAGAACAGCTCAAGATTGGACGCGCTTCGGCCGGGCTCGTGGGGGTTGCGCGGCCGCATCGGCACGAGCCGGTAACGACTGTGGGGTGCTGCCATCATCTGCCCTTACTCGGATTGCGAAGGTTGAGGACCGCAGACGACCGGAGCGCCCGTCGTAGGTCAGCCCCCTTGTCGCGGCCGGACGGCTCCTACTGAAAACCGTGTTCCCACAACACAGTCAAGAAACTGCGCCACGCCACCGCGGCCGGACGGTGTCACCGGCGGCCCCAGAACAGACGGCAGGTCGTCGGGAACCGGTAGCCGCCGTCCGGCTCCCGGTAGGTGCCAGCCCTCTCGATGATGCGGGACACGGCCTCCGCTCGGCCGGCGGGCTCCAGCGACGTGAAGAAGGCGCCGAAAGGAGTGTGCTCGAGCACGTCGACGAGTGAGTCCCGGTCCGGGATGCGGGTGTCCCAGCTGAGCGGGGCCTCCTCGACAGTGGTGACGCCGGCGCGCAGCAGAAGGTCAGCTCGATGTCCCGGATCCGCCAGGTAGTTGATCGCCGACGGGTCAGGGAGCGACTCACCCCCGGGAAAACCGCTCAGGACCGATCGGAACAACGTGATCAGGGTGTTCAGCTCGCTTCGGTCCCACACCGCGAACGAGTAGGCGGCGCCGGGCCGCAACACCCGGGTCGCCTCGGCCAACGACAGGTCGAGGGTCTGATGATCCAGCATCAGGAAGGCAAAACGGGAGACGAGCAGGTCGACCGACGCCGACGCGACGGCCGTGTCACTCATCAGCCTGGTCTCGAACGTCGTGTTGTCGAAGCCGAGGCTGCGGGCCTTGGCCCGGGCGATCTCGACCATCAGGTCCGCCCGGTCGACGCCCAGCAACCGGACCGCCGGGTGACGCGTCCTGACCGTCAACCCCGGCTCGCCGGTACCGCACCCCAGGTCGAGGACGAACGCACCCGGCGCCGGGTCGGGCAATCGTTCCACAATCGCTTCGGCGACCGGCCGGATGAGGAACTCGAGCCGGTCCCAACCCCGGGCGGCCTCGTTGTAGTCGGGTTGGCCGAGGCTGGAGGGCGAGATCTGCCGGGCGAGTTGCCGCCGGCGATGAGCATCACCGCCCATAGTGCCGGAACGCGTTTCTGATCTCCGTGACCAGCACCGCGGGCTGCTCCCAGCCCGGGAAGTGGCCGCCCCGCTCCATCTCGTTCCAGCTGATCAGTTTGCGGAACCGGCGCTCGGCCCATCGCCGGGCGATCGGGTACGGCTCGCCGGGGAACAGCGAACACGCCGTGGGAACCTCGATCGGGCGGGCGTTCTCCGCCTCCGCGCCCAGCGGTGTGTCGCGGCGGGCCTCCCAGTACCACCGAGAACTGGAAGCTCCGGTACGGGTGAACCAGTACAGCGCGATGTTGTCCACCTGCCGTTGCAGCGGCACCCCGTCGTCGTCCGCGAACGCGGTCAACCTCTCACCCAGCCACGCGGCCAGCCCGGCCGGCGAGTCCAGCAGCGAATAGCCGATCGTCTGCGGTTTGGCACCGAGAACGATCGAGTGGGTGCCGTCCACGAACAGGAACTGATCGCGCTGGGCGATCATCGCCTGCTCCTTGGGGTCGGCGCTCTGGCGATCCTCGGGAAGGGGGGACGCGACGGGCATTGTCAGGTGCAGGCCGACCAGACGCTCGGGCACCTGGGTGGCGAGCTCGATGGTGACGAAAGCGCCCCAGTCGCCGCCGTGCGCGGCGAACCGCGAGTAGCCCAGTTCCGTCATCAGCGTGGCCCAGGCCCGCGCGGTCCGGGCCAATCCCCAGCCGGTTTCAGCGGGGCGGCCGCTGAAGCCGTACCCCGGCAGCGACGGAATCACCACGTGGAAGGCGTCCTCGGCCGAGCCGCCGTGCGCGACCGGATCGGTCAGCGGCCCGATCAGATCCTCGAACTCCAGCACGGACCCGGGCCAGCCGTGGGTCAGCAGCAGCGGTACGGCCGACGGCTCGGGCGACCGCACATGCCAGAACGCGATGTCCAGTCCGTCGATGTGCGCCCGGTGGTGACCGATCGTGTTGAACCGTTCTTCCAGCTTCCGCCAGTCGTGGCCGCGCCAGGCCTCGAGCAGTGTCCGCAACCGGTCCAGGGAGACGCCTTGCGAGGGATCGGTCTCGAGCTCCGGCAGCCTCACCCGGTCGAGGCGCCGGGTCAGATCCACCAAGTCATCCTCGGGGATGTGGACGGGATAGGACTCGATCATGCGGCGCTCCTCGGTCAGTGCGAAATCGGTGTGCCGCCACCTCTGAAGCGGGCAGCAGGCCGGAGACGGCGCGTCTGTCCGCCGGCCCCCAGAAGATCAACTTTGCGCCTCGGTGGTCGCGTGAAGCTCACACGTGCGCGGCTCCCGCGCTGCCGGACGCGCCTCGGGTGTCCTGAAGACCGCCACGGGCATCGCCGTCCGTCCTTCCACTAGGTACGCCGTCGGCCACGAACTCGGCGGACCGTCCCCGTCCGAGCCGAGCCGCTCTTGTGCCTCTCCAGTGGAAACCATGTCGTTGCGACACAGTCAAGCCGAGTGAGCCGCGACAACGCCGCCCGGCGCTCGCCCCAGGTGGGCCGCGTGTCGCCGAGACTGCTAGCGGCCCGTCTTTCGCTGGTGAGCGCGCCAGGTCGTGGCCCGAGTGTCCGGGTCGCCGGTCGCACGGGCTTCAGCCGGTGAGCCACTTGTTTTGTGCGGCGCCGAAAGGCGCGAGCTCGGCCGAGCAGCCGTAGGCGCCGGCCGCAGGTCCGCCGACGCCGCGCTGGGGCGCCCCGAACGTCTTGTGGAGCCTGAACATGCAGACGTCGAACCCGAGTTTGCGGGGCCGGAGCTTGCCGATGACACCGTTGCAGTCGGCGCGGTCAGGGTGACGACCTTGAACCCCGCCGGCCGCGGCGCGGCGCCCGGATCTGATCCAGCGCGACTTCACCGTGGACGCGGCGGCACTGGATGCTTGCCCCGCCCGCCTGCCCGGTGCGGATCGAGGGGCCGCCGGACGGCGTGCACGGCCGAGCCGTCGACCACGGCGATGTGCAGGTGACACAGCTGCAGCCGGACTGTCAGCGACATCATGGTATGAGCGTGCGCGGCTACGTTGGTCACCAGCTCACTGACGACCCGAGCCGCCGAGCCGATCAGCTCGACGTCGATGAGGTTCCGTTCGCGTTGAGCGACGGTCTGATCTCACTGCCGCACCACTTCTTGTCGAGCGGTGGCAGCCCTCGCGAGATCAGGCGTGAGAGGCCGGGCGGCGGGTGCGGCACGCATCAGGCCTCGTCCGTTGACAGCGGACGCGTCCACTGGTGGGTCCAGGTGGCGAGCAGCCGGTCGAGGTCGGCCGGGTCGAGGGGTTTGGCCAGGTGGGCGTCGAAGCCGGCGGTACGGCTGCGGGCGCGATCGGTGTCGGTGCTGAAGCCGGAGACGGCGATCAGGCGGGTGTGGCGGTGGGTCCTGCTGCGGCGTAGCCGGCGGGCGACGGTGTAGCCGTCGTTGTCCGCGCCGAGGGCGAGGTCGCACAGGATCAGGTCGTAGGGGGTACGGCGGGCGGCGGTCAGCGCAGCGGTGGCGGTGGCGGCGACGGTGACGGTGTCGCCGCGTTCGGTGAACAGCCGTTCGTACATGGCGGCGAGGTCTTCGTTGTCGTCGACGAAGAGGATGCGTAGCGGGGGCCGGGCCGGCGGGCCGGCCGGGCGCGGGCCGGTGACGGGGCCGCGGGTCAGCGGCAGGCGGACGGTGAAGGTGGCGCCGGCACCGGGGCCGTCGCTGTGGGCGGTGGCGGTGCCGTCGTGGGTTTCGGCGATGCCGCGTACGACGGCCAGTCCGAGCCCGAGCCCGGTGGAGGCGCGGTGGCCGGCGGTGGCGGCGCGGACGAACGGGTCGAACAGGGTCGCGGCTACCTCGGGGGTGAAGCCCGCTCCGGCGTCGTGGACGTCGATCCGAGCGTGGCCGTCGGCGGTGCTGACCTCGACGGTGACGGGGGTGCCGGCGGGGGTGTGTTTGTGGGCGTTGTCGAGCAGGTTGGTCAGCATCTGGGCGAGCCGGACGGGGTCGCCGTCGACGACGACGGCGGTGTCGGGCTGGATCAGCCGGATCTCTTGCTCGTTCTCGACGCCGGCGGCGCGTATGGCGTGGGCGTCGCGGACGGTGGCGGCGACCAGGAGGCGCAGGTCGAGTGGATGGCGGCTGGCGTGCAGCCGGCCGGTGACGACTCGGGCGGCGTCGAGCAGGTCGTCGGTCATGCGGGTCAGCGCGGTCAGTTGCCGGTCCAGGACGGCCCGGGCCGGATGGTCGGGAATGTCCAGGCCGAGCACGTCGAGGGCGGCGCGGGCGGAGGCGAGCGGGTTGCGCAGTTCGTGGGAGAGGGTGGCGATGAACTGGTCCTTGGCCTGCTGCTGGGCCCGCAGTGCGGCGCTGGTGGCGGCGAGTTCGGCGTTGACCTGCTGCAGTTGCCGGTTGGAGTCCTGCAGTTCGCGGCCGCGGGTGAACAGGTCGGCTTCCATCTGGTCGACACGGGTGCGCAGCGCGTCGGCGGCCTGCTGATGTTCGCGGCCGGCGCGGCGCAGTTCGACGAGGTCGGTGACGTCCTGCACCCGGTGCACGATGTAGGCAACGGTGCCGTCCTCGGCCGGCAGCGGGGTGTTGACCGGGCTCCAGTAGCGTGGCACGAACGTCCCGTCCGGGGCGCGCACGTCGTAGCGCTGCAACGCGAGGGCATCAGGTTTACCGGTGTCGACCACGGTCTGCAGGGATCGGCGCAGGTTGCGGACCCCGTCGGCCTCCGGATCGTCCGGGTTGTCGGGGAACACCTCGAACATCGGCCGCCCGACCACCGACTCCCGGTCGATCATGGTGGCGGCGGCGTAAGCGTCGTTGATGGTGACGATGGTGAAGTCCGCCGTCATGATCAGGTACGGCGACGGCAGCGCGTCGAAGAGCCGCTGATAGTCGACCACCGGCGTCATGTCGGTTCGCCTCCTTGCCAGGTCACGGGTCGAGGCGGTAGCCGACGCCACGGACGGTGACGATCCGCGGCCGGACGACGCCGGCCCGGGTGAGTTTGCGGCGCAGCCGGTAGACGTGCTCGGCGACCGCGGAACGCTCGCGCCCCCCGGAGGTCGAGCCCCACACCGCGGCCAGCAGCTGACCGGCCGTGAACACTTGCCGGGGCGCCGCGGCGAATGTGGCCAGCAGGTCGAACTCCAGCGGGGTCAGGTCGACGGCCCGGCCGTCGACGCCGGCCTGCCGCGACCGGGTGTCCACGGTCAGGGTGCCGACGCGGTGCACCGTCTCGGCGCCGGCGGACTGGGCCCGGCGCAGCACCGCCCGGATACGCGCCCCCAGTTCGGGCAGGGAGAACGGTTTGACGACATAGTCGTCGGCGCCGAGCTCGAGGCCCACGATCCGCTCGTGTTCCTCGGCCCGCCCGGTCAGGATGATCACCGGTAGGTGCCGGCCGGCGATCACCCCGCGCAGCAGATCCAGCCCACTGCCGTCGGGCAGCATCAGATCGAGGACCAGCAGATCGAGGGGATGCGCTCGCAGCAGCGCGTCGGCACCGCGGACGTCACCGGCTGTCACCACCGAGAACCCGTCCCGGATCAGGTAGTCGGCGCTCATCGCGACCAGGTCGGACTCGTCGTCGACAAACCCGATCACTGGACGCCGTGCCCGCGCTGACAGCTGCCGAGCGTCGTCGGTGCCGACCTGCTGTGGATTCGCCGACGATGCCGTGGCCATCTACGCACCGTATACCGGAACAGTTCCCTACTGTCAGCTGCAGAGGTGCGATCATGCCTGAGCAGGAAAGCCCAGCCCGGCCCTCGGTCACGGCCGGTGAGCAGGCTTCGCAGACGACTGTGCCTGAGTGCGACGGGCAATCGGCGCCGGCCCCCGCGAGCGGCCCCGTCCAGCAGGCCAAAGAGCTGCGCCGGAGGGTGGCCGCCGTGCTGCGAAGCGCCGATACCCGCCTGCGCCGCTCCGAAGTCGTGCTCGCCTCGTCGAACCACCGGCTGAGAGCGCATTCGTACGCTGCGTTACCGGCCACGAACCGCCCGGCAGAGGTGCCGTCCCGAGCCAGTGGCCGTCCGTGACCGATGTGCTGCGCCACATGGTGCGACGCGATGTCGTGGTCATAGGTGGTTCTGCCGGTGCCCACGCGGCACTGCGCAAGCTGCTGGCGCGATTGCCGAGGGACCTTCCCGCGGCCGTACTGGTGGTCACTCACCTGGGGCCGGAAAGCCCCAGCACGCTCGCGCAGACACTGAACAAGGACTGCGTGTTGCCCATCACCACCGCGACCGACGGTGAGCGCGCGCTTCCCGGTCACGTCTATGTGGCGGTGCCCGATCGGCATCTGATTGTCGTCGCCGAGGGGGTGCTGCGGTTGACGGCCGGGCCGCGGGAAAACCGGGTACGACCAGCAGTGGACACACTGTTCCGCTCGGCAGCGCGATGGTACGGCCCGCGCGTGACCGGTGTCGTACTGTCCGGAACCCTGGACGACGGGGCGGCCGGCCTGTCAGCCATCACCCAGCACGGCGGCGTGGCACTGGTCCAGGACCCGAAGGACGCCCGGTTCCCGGGCATGCCGACCGCGGCGCTGACGGCAGTGCCGACCGCGGTCACCGCGCCGGCAGCCGAACTCGCCCGGCTGGTCGGTGACATGGCCGGGCAGCCGGTCGACGACATCGGAGCGCCGCAGGACGGCTTGATCTGGGAGACGGACATGATCGCCGGAAGCTGTACGCACGGTGCCGTGCCGGGCAGGCCGATCGGCCTGGGTTGCCCCGAGTGCGGTGGCGGCATGTACGAGATCCGCACCGGGCAAGCCGTGCACTATGCCTGTCATGTGGGCCATTCCTACTCCCCGCAGACATTCATCGCTGCCAGTGACGACGGCATCGAGGCAGCGTTGTGGACCGCGATCAGCGCCATGCAGGAGAAGGCCACGATGTTGCTGACCCTCGCCGCGAGCGCCGAGAGCACCGGGAGGCAACAGGCCGGCCGGTCCTATCGTGACGAGGCCGACCGGGTCCGCCACGACGCCGAGATGATCCACAAGCGCCTCCTCACCAGGCGGCCTTCGGCCGGGCAACGCCCGCAGTGACGTATGGCGTCACTCTTCCTTGTGCCGGGGTCCGGTGCATGACCTCGTACGGGAAACGGAGCCGGACCGAGGTGCGGCCCGGCCCGAGTTTCCACTGTGCGCCGAGCCCGTACGCCGGTCAGGCTCGCATGCCGCGCTCCGGGAACGGTGTCGATGGCGGCCGCGACCATGGCGTCCACCGTGGCCGCCGGCACAGCTGAGGCGTCTCTACAATTTCTGCTCATGGAAGGCCACTTGACCAGCCGGCGGAACCGTCACTTCGACCGCCGACGGGTCATCGCCGTCGTGCTCTCCGGCCAAGGCAACGACGCCGCCACCGGCGCCACCGCCGTCCACCACTTCGGCGGCACCGTCATCGCCACCAGCACCGAAACCTCCACCGCCCCGGCCATGCCCGAAGCCACCATCAACCGTGACTCCATCACCGACCATGTCGTCCCGCTCGGCGGAGTGGCCGAACTGCTGCTTGCCATGGCTACCGTCCCTGTCCTGGAGCCGGCGACCGAGCTGACGTGATCCTGAGCCGCCTGCTCAAGGAGGCGTCATGCAGCCGGGGGCCGATGCATGATCTCGTACGGAAAATGCAGCCGCACCGAGGTGCGGCCCGGCTCGGAGTCGGTGATCACGACGTCGGCGAGTTGCCGGGCCAGCCACAGCCCGCGACCGCCCGGAGTGGCGGCGGCCGGGCTGGGGCGGCGGTAACCGGCCGCGGCCGGGATCGGGCGGCCTGCGGTGTCGTCGCACTGGACGATGAGGGTGTCGTGGCGATGCCAGGCCCGCACGCGGACCGGGGTGGCGCCGTGACGCAGGCCGTTGGCGGCCACTTCGACGGCGGCTACGACCAGGTCATCGGCGGGCTCGTCGGCGAAGTGGTGCCGGTCGGCCCACGGGTGCAGCATCGCACGTAGCCGGCTGAGGCCGGCGACCTCGGTCACGGTGATGTCATGGTCGACATCGTCCGGTACGGGCGGCAGCGGCAGAACGTGCCGTTCGGCCAAGTAGCGCTCAGGGTCGAGGTAGGCCGGGGACGGCACGCGGCCGGCGGGCGACAGCAAGTACTGGTGGGCGGCGCCGACTCCGTCGAGGACATCTGCTGAATGATGCCGCCGATGCCAGATACAGGTGACCGTCGCGTCATAAGGGGCGTAGGTGTCGTTGCAGACCGCCTCGTATGCCAGGTAGGCGATCGAGCGGGTCGTGTGCGAGCCGCTGCTCCCGCCCAGGTCGGGCTCGGCGATCACGTGCACCCGGCGACCGGCGGCGTGCTGCTGGGCCAGGTAGCGGCGGAAGCCTTCATAGGCCATGCCGAGCCGCTGGTAGAAACCCGACGGGTCGCCCCACCGCAGCGCACCACCGCCATCGCCGATGTGCTCGGCCAGCGCCATGCGGGTGTCTTGGCCGACCACGAGCAGGATTTCGTCGTAGCGGCCGGCTGAGCGGCGCAGCTCCGGTATCAGCACGGTGGACAGCTCGTCGTCGGAGCCGACAATGAGTGCGGAATGGGCCGTGCCGTCGCTTCGTTGCTGTGCCGACGTCATGATCGTTTCGCAGGCGGCCCGGCTGTCACCGTTGCCTCACCGATGATCGTGCACGTCATGTCCTGCAGTCCTTCGCACGGGTGCGCGGCGATCCGGCGTCGCCGTGCACATCGTTGAACCATACGAGAAGTGCGCTACCCGTAACCGTCGGCCTGCCCGCCGGGCGGCCGGACGGTTCGGCCAGGAACGCCGGCTCGCTGACGGGCACAAGATCTCCATCAAGGCTGTCGAAAGGGGCGAAGTGCTTCACCACCAGTACCCCGACCGCGGGTCACCAACCGCAGGTTGCCCTTTCGTATCGTCCGGCAGGCCGTACCGAACGCCCCGCCATGTCGAGGCCGGCGGTTCCGCTCCGTCATACTGACCTCGGCAACCGGCTGACGAAGGGGTAGGGATCGTGACCGCTGACGGGCGTGGTGTCGTCACGTCAGCGCCGGTTACCGGTGGCTTGCCGCAGGGCGTTTCCGAGGCTGACGCGTCGGTCGCCGGGGTGGTGATCCTGCTGGTCGAGGACGACCTCGGCGACGCCGTCCTGGTACGCGAATACCTGGCCGACAGCGACCTCGACGCCCGCCTGCATGACGTCGGTACCCTGCGGCAGGCTGAGGACTTCGCCGGCGAGCCGGAGTGCATCCTGCTGGACCTGCATTTGCCTGACGGCCAGGGCCTGGACGCGCTACGGCAGGTGCTGTTGCGCTGGCCGCAGGCCGCTGTGGTGGTCTTGACCGGTCTGAACGACGCCGCGACCGGCTCGGCCGCTGTCGCCGCGGGCGCCCAGGACTACCTGGTCAAAGATCAGGTCGACGAGGCGGTGCTGGCCCGCACCGTCCGGTACGCGGTGCAGCGCAAACGCGTCCAGACCGCCGAACGCCGGCTCAGTGACAGCCGGCTGCAAGCCGACGAGAACACCCGGCTGCAGCGCGGCCTGCTCCCCACACCGCTGCTGAGCGACCCCACCGTGACCGTCGCCAGCCGCTACCTGCCCGGCCAGCAGCGATCACTGCTCGGCGGCGACTTCTACGACGTCGTGCAGACCCCCGACGGCACCTTGCACGCACTCATCGGTGACGTCTGCGGCAACGGGCCCGACGAAGCCGCGCTCGGCGTCGGACTCCGCTACGGCTGGCGCACCCTGACCCTGGCCGGTCTGCGCAAGGCCGACCGGATGCGGCTGCTCGAACAGGTGCTGGTCGCCGAACGGCCCCACGACGGCATGTTCGCCACCGCGTGCACCGTCGGCATCACGCCCGGCCGCGACGAGGTGATCCTGCTCAGCGCCGGACATCCCGCGCCGCTGATCATCAGCGCGGAGGGCGCCCACCCCGCCCCGATCACCTACGGTCCAGGTTTGGGGATGGCACCCGGGCGGGCCCGGTGGCGGGAGTCGCGGATCACCGTTCCGGCGGGAGCGGGCCTGCTGCTGTTCACCGACGGCGTCATCGAGAGCTTCGCCGACGACGGCACCCGGCTCGGCGAGGAACGCTTCATCGAGATCGCCGGCCACCTGGCCGGCATCGCAGACCCGGACGAGTACGTCGACGCCCTGCTCGCTGACATTCAACGCGTCGACGCCGGGCGGCACAGCGACGACACCGCCGTGCTCTACCTGCGCTGGCCCACCGCCTGACCGGCGGCCATGGCCGCCGGTCAGGCTCAAACGGTGGCGCCCAGGTGGCCGCGCATCTTGGCCAGAGCCTTGGTCAGCAGCCGCGAGACGTGCATCTGCGAGACACCGACCTGCTCGGCGATCTGCGACTGGGTCAGGTTTCCGTAGAACCGCAGACTGACGATTTTTTGCTCCCGCTCGTCCAGCGCCGCCATCGCCGGGGCCAGGGCCAGCCGGGTCTCGGCGATTTCGTACTCGCGGTCCTCGCCGCCGAGGGTCTCCCCCAGCTCCGTGGTGCCGTCGGCGCTCACCGGCGTCGACAGGCTGGTCGCGTTGTACGCGCGAGCGCCCTCGAGGCCTTCCAGAACGTCTTCCTCGCTGACGTCGAGGTAGGCCGCGATGTCAGCAACCGTCGGCGAACGACCCAGGGTGTGGCTCAGCGTGGTGTTGGCGCCGGTGATCGCCAAGCGCAGTTCCTGCAGCCGGCGCGGCACCCGGATCGACCAGGTGCGGTCGCGGAAATGCCGCTTGAGCTCCCCCACGATCGTCGGGATGGCGAACCCGGCGAACTCCACCCCGCGGTCGGCCTCGAACCGGTCCACCGACTTGATCAAGCCGATCATAGCCACCTGGAACAGGTCGTCGCTCGGCTCGCCCCGCCCGGCGTAACGGTTCGCGAGGTGCCGGGCCATCGGCATCCACGCCTCGATGGTCCGTTCCCGCACCGCCGGCCGCGACGGGTGCCCGGCCGGCAGCGCCGCCAGTGCGGCGATCAGCTCACTGGCCCGGTCGGTCGTCGACGGCCCCTCGGCAGCATCAACGGTGCTGATGGCAGGGCTGGCGTCGACAACCGTCATGGAAAAACTCCTCGTGATCCAGGCGCCGCCCAACAGCCAGGCGCGTCCCACCGTTATGCCCACCTTGATCACCTGCTCAAACTCATCCGAACAGCTCGACGACGCCACCGAACGGTGGATGCCGAGCGAGCCGCCGGCGCCGACTGCTGTGATGTTCACGCCAGCAGACCCGGTCGCGGACCGCCGGAAGGCACCATCGACGGGTCCAACCGAAGCTGAGGAGTATTGATGAGCGGTGTGGAGGTGCTGCGGCACCTGTTGCGGCAGTCGCATCACGCCCGGCCGGAGGACCTGCCGGAGATGGCGATGCGCGCCGCGGGCCCGGTCGGCGCCACCGCGATGATCATCTACCTGGTGGATCACCAACAGCGCCGGCTGTTGCCACTGCTGGCCGGCACGGCACCGGCCCGCGAGCCGATCGGCGTCGACGGCACCCTGGCGGGTCGGGCATAACCCTGCACCGGCTACGCCGACGACGGACCGGCACACCTGTGGCTTCCGTTGCTCAACGGCAGTGAACGCATGGGAGTCCTCGAAGTCGTCTCTGAGGCACCCCTGGACGACGGCGCTGTCGAGGACTGCTCGGCGGTCGCTTCCCTGCTGGCCGAACTGGTGGTCACGCGCGGCCACTACAGCGACACCATCGAACGGAACCGCCGGCTGCAGCCGATGCAGCTGGCCGCCGAAATCCTGCGCGCCCAGCTGCCCCCGCTGACGTTCTCCACCGGCCATCTGCTCATCAGCGGCATCCTGGAGCCGTGCCACGACGTGGGCGGCGACGCCTTCGACTACGCCGTCAACGGTGACACCGCCCACCTGGCCTTGTTCGATGCCGCCGGGCACGGTTCGGCCGGCGGCATGCGCGCGGTCATCCTCGCCTCGCTGGCCCTGGGCGCCTACCGCAACGCCCGCCGCTCCGGCCTCGACCTCATCGACACCTACCACCACATCGACCAGGCCGTCCGCGCCCACGACCGCTACGGCATGATCACCGCCGTGCTCGCCGAGATCGACCAGCGCACCGGGCTGCTGCGGGTCATCTCGGCCGGGCACCCCAGCGGGATAGTGCTGCGCGACGGCAAGGTCGTCAAGGTTCTGCCCACCCCGACCGCCCTGCCCGTCACTCTCGGCGACAAGCGACCGCCCGTCGTGGTGGAGGAAGCCCTCGAACCCGGCGACCGGCTGCTGCTCTACACCGACGGCATCATCGAGGCCCGCAACCCGCAGGGCGAGCACTTCGGGATCGACCGGCTCATCGACTTCGCCGTCAAAGCCATGGCCGACGACCTGCCCGCCCCCGAGGCCACCCGGCGGCTGGTCCACGCGATCCTCGGCTACCAGGACGACCGCCTGCAGGACGACGCCACCGTCCTGCTCGCCGAATGGCGCAGCCCCGCACCACCACACTCCGACACCGAACTGATCGTCCCGCCCGCCGGCGACCCGCTCCGCAGCTGAACCGGCCCCATCCGAGCCGGCTGGCGACGCACCCGGAAAGACCAGACGTCAGGCCTGCGTGCGGAAGTCGTCGCATGTCGTCGGCGGTGCGGTGAGACCGCCGACGATCCAGGTGACGAGCTGTTCGGGGATGGCGGCCGGATCGGTGCCGGCGAGCACAGCGGTGAAGCTTCCGTTGTTCAGGGCGCCCAACGCGGCGATCACGGCGGCGTGCCGCAGCCGCAGCTCGGCGGGGGACACCTCAGGGATGAAGTGCGAGATGCGGTTCAGCAGGTGCTCCTGGACCGGTCCGGCCATCTCCTCCAACAGGGCGGTGGTGGCCGGCGAGGGCGCCGCCAGCACGTGCTGCAGGACCTGGTGCCGGCGACGGTCGTGCTCGCGGGGGCCGCCTTCGCCGGTGGGGAAGCTCGGCAGCACCCAGGCGCGGACGATGTCGGCGAGATCCGCGTCATCGGGCAGCTGAGCCAACCGGGCCCGCCGGTGCTCGAACACCTCGGTCAGAGCGCCGCGCATGACTTCGTCGAGCAGAGCGTCCTTGGATCCGAAGTGGTACCCCACGGATGCGACGTTGGCCCCGGCCGCCTCGGTGATGTCGCGCAGGGAGATGCGGGCGGCAGGGCGGTCGGCGAGCAGACGCTCGGCCGCGTCGCGCAGACGGCTAGGAGTGTCCCGCATGATGACATTCAATCATCGGCACCTCCGCTCCCCCTCCGGGCAAGGTTCCGGCCGGCCCGGGCGGCTCCGCACCCCTGCTCAGTGCCCCACCGGCGCCACATGGGGCAACCGGCGGTCCAGCCAGCGGGGCACCCACCAGGCGCGCTCGCCGAGCACCTCGAGGATGGCGGGGGCGAGCACGAGACGTACCAGGGTGACGTCGATCAGCACCGCCGTGGCCAGTCCGAGGCCGATCATCTTGACCTCGGTCTCGCCATCGGCTACGAACCCGACGAACACGAGCGTCATGATGGCTCCGGCAGTCCCGATGAGCCCAGCCGTGCGACCCACGGCGCGGACGACCGCCGTGCCCGCGGCGACGCCGGGCCGCCGCTCGTCGCGTACCGCGGACAGCAGGAAGACGTTGTAGTCCATGCTGAGGCCGAAGAGGATCGCGAACATCAGCATCGGCACGAACGAGACGATCGGCTGCTGCGAGACGCCCAGCAGCGCGGTGCCCCAGGACGTCTGGAAGGCCAGAGTGACGACCCCGTACGCCGCGCCGATCGACAGCAGGTTCAGCACGGCGCTGACCACGGGCAGCAGCACCGAGCGGAACACGACGCCGAGCAGGATGAGCGACAGGCCGATGACCACCGTGAGCAGGAGCGGAAGCCGTTCGGCGACCCGGGCGGCAAGATCGTCGAAGGTGGCGGTGGCACCACCGACGTATGCACGGGCACCGGTGCCGGCCAGGGCGTCCGGCGCGATCTCCTCGTTCAGAGCGCCGACCAGGTCAGAGGTGGCCCGCGCCTGAGGGGCGCTCCTGGGAATGACCGTCAGCACGGCCGTGTCTCCGGTCGCGTTGGCTTGCGCCGGGCCGACAGCGGCCACGTCGGGGTTGCGCGTGATGGCGTCACTGAGCTTCCTGACGGCGCCTTGGCGGTCGGCGCTGCCGCGCAGGTCGGCCACGACCAGGAGCGGCCCGTTGAAGCCAGGGCCGAAGCCCTCGGCCAGCCGGTCGTAGGCGGTGCGCATGGTGTCCCCGGCCGGGCGCGTGCCGTCGTCCGGCTGACCCAGCTGCAGGTTCAGCGTGGGCGAGGCGAGGGCCAGCAGGGCGACGATCACCGCGGTGGCCCAGGTCCAGGGACGCCGGGCGACCAGCACGGCCAACCGGGCAGCCCACGAATGGTGTGCCGCGTCGGCCGCTGCGGGGGACGCCACCGGGACGGTGCCGGCGCCGGCCAGCGGAACCGACCGCTCGGCACGTGGCAGGACCCGCCGGCCCGCGAGGCGCAGAAGCGCCGGGACCAGAACCACGGCTGTCATCGCGGCCACCGCTACGACCAGCGCGGCCGCCATGCCCATCCGGCCGATGACCGGGATGCCGGTGACGTAGAGACCGCAGATGCTGATGACCACGATGGCCCCGGCAGTGAGCACGGATACGCCGACGGTGCCGGTGGCGTTCGCGGCGGCACGGACGGGGTCGTCGCCGGCTCGCAAACGGTCACGGAAGCGGGCCACCACGAACAACGCGTAGTCCACCCCAGCACCCAGACCCAGCATCACCGCGATGGTCGGGGCGACGCTGGGCACATCGACGAAGCCCGCGACGACGGTCAGGGCCACCACGCCGACCATGAGGGCGACCAGGGCAGCGGCCAGCGTGACGACGGTCGCCCAGAACGACCGGAAGAGCAAGGTGACCAGGACCAGCGCGGCCAGCAAGCCGATGACTTCACCGACGGGGGCGGCGCGTTCCCGCAACTGGTTGACGACCGGTCCGCGCAAGGAGGTCTCCAAGCCGGCACGAGCGGCCACGGTCTGCGCCTCCTCCAATCTCTTCAGGCTCGACGGTTCGAGGTCGGCTGCGACCTTGGTGTATTGCACGGTGGTGTAGGCGATGCGACCGTCGGCCGAGACCTGCAACGGGGCCACGGCGGCGACCTCGGGCTGGGTGCGCACTCGCGCCAGCACCTGTTCGACGGCGCTCACCTGAGCGCCGGGCTGCTGGAGGGCGTTCGCGGCGTCCGAGGCGAACACGAGCGTGGCGGTGTCGCCGGCCTGAGCCGGGAAGCGCTCGGACACCAGGTCCGCGGCCTTCTGCGAGTCGGTCCCGGGCAGGCTGATGCCGTTGCTGAAAGCGGCCCCGGCTCCACCGGCCGCCCCGCCCAGAACGACGAGCAACAGGACGAAACCGACGATGATGCGGACGGGATGGCGCGCGGCTCCCTCACCCCATCGGGACAACCACTTCATCCGAGCTCCGTTCCGCACTGACGGGGCAAGGATCAGGCGTTGGCTGACATGGTGCGCAACGATGTGCGCACCATGGCCGCAGCCGCCTCGCCGACTCAATCAACTGATTAACTCAGTTGATTGAACGGGACGCCGGGACATCCGTCAAGCAGTTGCTTGAATTCGCCTGCCCGGAGAGCCCGCGACTCGTCGACCCTGCTCAGCCGCGATTGTCCGGCGCCAACGTCGTGATCAGCGCTTCGATGCGGCGTCGCCGTGTCGCCTCCTGGGTGGCGTTCTCGATCGGCTGCAGGAGCCGCCGGCGTTCGGCGGGACGGCGGCGCGCGAAGGCGGCGGTGCCGCCCGAAGCGTCGAGGGCGGCTTGGACGTCGTCGGGCACCGGCACATGATCGGGGTCGGCCGGTCGCAGCCGGCACGTCACCACGTCGCCCGCCCGGGCGTCCAGTCGGCGCTGCAGCGCGGCCCCGACGTACAGGAACGGGTTCGGCGCGACGTCGGCTTTGTTGACCCCGAGATTGACCGCGACCGCGTCGAACCACCCCTCCACACGCCGGGTGGCCGCCGCGACGACAGCGTCCCGCAGCGAGCCGTCGAGGTACACGACGGTGTACGTGTTACGACCCCACGCAAGCACCTCGAGCGGCCCGTCGAACTCGATCCACCCGCCCCCGCCGCCGGTCGGCGGGGTTTCCCGCTCGTCCACTGCTCCACCTGCCTTCCGGTTCCCCGCGGGCCGAGCCCGGCGGGGGGCTCGCATCACGCCAGCACAGCTATGACGAATACGCCCGCGGCAGCGATGAGATACCCGGCCGCGATGGGCACGCTGCGCGGCTGCTTCTTCTCCGCTCCGAGCCTGTCGTAGAGGCGGCCGAGACGCCGGCGCACCCGGTCGCCGCGGGCGGCGCCGGCGATGAGCAACAGCACGCAGGGCAGGCAGTAGACCACTGCGTAACCGGCGATGATCAGCAACGAGCGGAGGGCGCCGGCGCCGGCGTTGACGATGCGTTCGATGGCGATGAAGTAAGGGAACGCGTTGGGCAGATCCGCTCCGGTCATGACCACCCCGAGCAGCGCGGCGCTGCCCGGGTTGACCCAGCCCGGCACGGTGACCGCCGGGCGGATCCTGGCCCGCAACCGGCGCAGCCCGGCCACGGCCAGCCCCACCGCCGCCACCGTGAACGCGATGCGGCGCACCCAGACCAGACCGTTGCCGACGGCGCCGGCCGCGACATCAGCGCCGGCGTACACCGCGGCGCCGAGCGCGAGCACCGTCAGGTAGGCGCCGGAAACGAACCCGGCCGCCGCCCGGACCGGGTGTGCCATGGGGGCCAGCAGCAGCAAGGCCACCCCGGCGATCGTCGCGGGGTTCAGCGCGTCGAGCAGGGCCAGGCCGACGACCCCGGCCAGCAGCCCGGCAGTCACGAACCGGCCTCGCCCGTGGTCACGCTCAGGCCGAGGTGGTCAAGCAGCTCCTCCACCTCGGCTGACGTCGGAGGCGGGCCGGTCAGCGCGGCCAGGAACAACCCGTCGCCGACCAGCCGCACCAGCCGGGCCCGGACCGGGTCACCCAGCTCGGCCGTCAGCATCTGCTGCCAACGCCGTTCGGCGGCGCCCACCTCGCCCGGCAGGTCCAACTCACCCGTGGCGGTCAACCGCATCATCGACATGATCGCCCGGTACATTGTGCGCTCCCCCGGCGTGGGGACCGACAACCGCAACCAGGCCACGGCCATCAGCCCCTGCGCCGCAGCCGCCGTCAACCGTTCGTCGAACCGGTGCACCGCCCGCGTCACCAGCGCCTGCAACAGCGTCTGTTTGTCGAAGTGATAGAGCAGCCCGCCCTTGCTCACACCCGCCGCCGCAGCCACCGCGTCCAATGGCGGCGGCACCTGACCCGCGGTGATCAGCTCCTCAGCGGCATCCAGAATGCGCTCCCGTGCCGTTCCCATACTCCTACTGTACCGTCCGGACGGTACAGTAGAGCTGGTGCACCCGACCCGGCGTGAGCTGGGCCGATCTCGCTCAGCCGACGTGGACGGCGGTCTCCCCGCTCGGCAGATCATCCTTGCTGACCTTGATGAGGACCGCGGTGATGACGCCGGCCAGCAGGATCAGTCCCGCGGCCCAGGTGAACGCGTCGGCATAGCCGTCGACCTGCGCCTCCAGCTGCACCTGCGGCGACGGCGGCTGGTTGGCGGTGAGGTGACTCGCGATGTACGCCGTGATGGCGCTGGTCGCGATCGTGTTCAACAGGGCCGTGCCCAGGGAGCCGCCGACCTGCTGGGTAGCGTTCAGCGTGGCGCTGGCCGCGCCTGCGTCGTGGGCGGGCACGCCCACCAGCGCCAGGCTGGACAGCGGCACGAAGGTGAAGCCCAGACCCAGACCCAGCAGGAGCTGCGCGGGCATCAGATGAGCCCAGAAGGACGTGTCCAGATCGATGAAGCGCAGCGAGATCATGCCGGCCGCGGCGAGCACCGGCCCGACCAGCATCGGGATCTTGGGACCGATCCGGGGAAGCAGGCTGGAGGCCACGGCCGCCGAGATCAGCACGCCCACCGTGGTCGGCAGCGAGGCGAAGCCGGCCTTCAACGGGGTGTAGCCGAGCACGTTCTGCAGGAAGAGCGTGAGGAACAGGAACGCCCCGAACAGGCCCGCACCCACCAGCATCGAGGTCAGGTAGGCCCCGCCGCGGTTGCGGTCGAGCACGATCCGCAGCGGGAGCAGGGGGTTGCGGCTGGACCGCTCGATCAGCACGAAGATGACCAGCAGGGCCAGGCCCGCGCCGATGAAGGCCCAGGTGGTGCCGGAGTTCCAGCCCTTCTCCGGCTTGGCCGCCTCGGTGAAGCCGTAGACCAGCGAGGCCAGGCCCAGCGTGACGACAACCGCGCCGGGGATGTCGTAGGAGGTGTCGCCGTCGGCCTTGCTCTCGGGCACCAGCGGGATGGCCAGGATCAGGGCGAGCAGAGCGATCGGGATGTTGACCAGCAGGCACCAGCGCCAGCTCGCGTACTCGGTCAGCACGCCACCCAGCAGCAGGCCGACCGCCGAACCACCGCCGGCGATGGCGCCGTACACCGCGAAGGCCTTGGCCCGCTCCCGAGCCTCGGTGAAGAGCACGGTGAGCAGCGCCAGGGAAGCCGGAGCCAGCAGCGCACCGAAGACACCCTGCAAGGCTCGGGCGCCGAAGAGCAGCGGCCCCGTGGTGGCGAGGCCGCCCACCGCGGACGCGGCCGCGAAGCCGACGGCGCCGACCATGAAGGTCCGCTTGCGGCCCCAGTAGTCGGCGATGCGGCCGCCGAGCAGCAGCAGCCCACCGAACGCCAGCGTGTAAGCCGTGACGACCCACTGCTGGTCGGCCACCGTGATGCCCAGGTCGGCCCGGGCGCTGGGCAGGGCGATGTTCACGATGGTGGCGTCGAGCACCACCATGAGCTGGGAGATGGCGATCACGCCGAGTGCGGCCCAGCGACGGGGGTGCAGCTGAGGTACGTGATCGGGGCGTACCCCTGACGTTTCGGCGGCCATCATGTGATCCCTTCGGTACGCGGAGCCGTGCGGGATGCCTTCCCGCGCGAACCGCACCTCGGACCCTACTGAGATCCGCTGCTCCGCATAGGCCTTGAGCTGGGAGTGAGACGCGACTCGCATCCTCGCGTCAGGATGATCTCCGGTGACGGCAGGACGTGGCGCACCCTTCGGGGAACGCATGGTGAGGAGGCGCGGACCATGCCGTCCGCGCCCCCTCGGTGCGAGCAAGGTCAGGGCAGGTCGATCGGGCGCAGGACCCGGTCGATGCCGTGGGCGATCTGCTTGTTGCCCTTGTTGATGTCGAAGCGGTTGATCCGCGGGTTGCGGTCGCTGCGGTCGGCGTCGATCAGCGCGATCCGCTTGTGCCAGCGGCCGTAGACGTCCACCTTGATCGTGGCGCCGGTCGCGGTCTTGAGCTTGGCGCCGTCCGACTTGAGCGCGGCCTTGCGGGTGATCGTGGCGCCGGGGACGACGTGGTAGAGCAGCACCGACTCGACGGTGTTGATGCCCAGGCCGGCCACGGCGGTGAAGGCGGCCTTCTCGCCGGGCAGCCGCTTGGTGTGCTGGATGTCGGCCACGAGGCGGCGGAAGGCCAGGTCGTTGGGGATGAAGGCGGTGACCGGGGTCTTGCCGTCGGCCAGCACCTTGACCGGGCTGGCCGGCTTGGCCTTGAGGACGGCCTGCACGGCGGCGGTGAGGATGTCGTAGTCGTGGCCGTTGCGGTCGAAGCCGCTCTTGTCCGCGGTCAGCACGGCCGCGAGGGACTTGGTGCCCAGCGGTTTGGTCTTGCCGTGCGCGGAGGCCGGTGCGGCGGTGAGGGCGGAGGCGACGATCGCGGCGGTTGCGACGGCGGCGGCTCGGGTGAACCTCATCTTCAGGCGTCCTTTCCGGATACGGGACGGCGGCACCGGTGCCGCCACCCCGTACTTCGCACCGGGTGTCCCGGATGGATGCACCGGATCGGAGAATTTCCGGTACTACGCGTTGCGGAGGGGGGCTCGGCCCGACCGGCGTGTGCGTTCCTCCCGGCGGACTCGGTTTCCGCGTTCGAGCAACCACGGTGGCCTGGGCCGGCGCCGGGGCGGTTAGGCTGCACTGACCATGACGACCAAGGCCTCCGTACGCGACATCAACCGCACCAGACTTCGCGAATCGGTGGTCGCCGCCGCACGCGATCTGACCGCCGCTCACGGCTGGGACGGCGTTCGCATGGCGGATGTCGCCGCCGCGGTCGGGGTCAGCCGCCAGACGGTGTACAACGAGTTCGGCGACCGGGCCGGGCTGGCCGAGCAGTTGGCCCTCGCCGAGGTGCAACGCTTCGCGGAGATGGTCGGCCGGGAGTTGTCCGCTCACGGTGACGACGTGCACGCCGCGGTCCACGCCACCATCCAGCGCGTGCTGACCGAAGCAGCCGCCAACCCTCTGGTGCGCGCCATCCTCACCGGTGATCGTGGCGGTGGCGAGCTGATGCCTTATCTGACCACCCGATCGAACATCGTGCTGCACGCCGCCGGCGAGGTTGTTGCCGGATGGGTACGTGTCCAGCGGCCGGAACTGGACGACGGCGCGGCGGCAGCGGCCGCCGACGTGATCATTCGCCTTGTCATCAGCCACATCGTCATGCCGGGTGAGTCGTCAGCAGCCTCGGCTGAGGCCTTGTCCGGCGTGTTCATGCGTTTGCTGGGATAGACGGCACCCTCCGGCCGGTCGTCGTCCGCCCGCCCGTACCGGCGCACGATCTTGGCAAAAGAGTTGACACGGCGGCATTGCGTGTAAAGCATTCAGAGCATGGACAGCGTTGCTGCCGCCTGGCGCGACACCAAACGCCCGCTCTGGCCGCTGGCATTGGTGGTACCCGGCTTGCCGTTCGCGTCTCTGCTGCTGGTCACAGTCAGCGGCGCGTCGTGGGGGTGGTGGCTGACACCGGTGGTCGTCCTCGGCGTCATTCCCGTGATCGATCTGCTGGTGGGCGATGATCACGCCAACCCGCCGGAAGAGGTCGTGCCGGCCCTCCAGTCCTCGCCGTACTACCGCTGGATCACCTACCTCTTTCTGCCGGCGCAGTTCGCCGCCCTCGTGCTCACCTGCCTGGCGTGGCTGCGGAACCCGGGACTGACCGGGGGCGCGGGCCTGGTGCTGACCGCGGGATTGGTCAATGGCATCGCCATCAACACCGCGCACGAGCTGGGCCACAAGAGGGAGAAGGCCGAGCGGTGGCTGTCCAAGATCGCCTTGGCACCGGCGGGTTACGGGCACTTCTTCGTCGAGCACAACCGTGGTCACCATGTCCGGGTGGCCACCCCGCAAGACCCCGCGAGTTCCCGTCTGGGCGAAAGTTATTGGCGGTTCTGGCCGCGGACCGTGGTGGGCAGCCTGCGCTCGGCGTGGCATCTGGAGTCCTCGAAACACCGCCTGCGCGGGCGCAGCCGGTGGACCTGGCGCAACGATGTCCTCAACGCGTGGGCCATGACCGTGGTGCTCTACGGCACCCTCACAGCCGTCATGGGTCCCGGCGTTCTGCCCTTCCTCGTGGCGCAGGCGCTCGTCGGGATATCGATACTGGAAGCCGTCAACTATCTCGAGCACTACGGGCTGTTGCGGCAACACAACGCGGCGGGCCGCTACGAGAAGGTCGACCCACGCCACAGCTGGAACAGCGACCGTCTCACGACCAATGTCTTCCTGTTCCAGCTTCAGCGTCACAGTGACCACCACGCCAATCCCTTGCGCCGTTATCAGACCCTGCGCAGCTTCGACGTCTCGCCACAGTTGCCGGCCGGCTACGCAACCATGCTGCTGGCCGCACTGATTCCGCCGGTGTGGCACCGGATCATGGACGAACGGGTCATCGCCCACTATCGAGGCGACGTGTCATCGGCCAACGCCGTGCCCGGCTATCGACCGCGACCGGCGCATCCCCGCTACAACCTTCACGGCGACAGTCGGTGATCCGGCGGCGAGCTGGCGTAGGCCGCCCGTGCGCACGGTGGTGAACGAGCCGGCGTCGGCCATGCGGTACGGACCGCCGGCACGCCGAGGATCCGGCACTCGCAGCCGAGATCCTGGGCCGCTTCGATCCACCGCCCGCAACGCAAGGGGCGGTCGGCGCGGAGCACCGTGGCGGCAACTGAGGAACCGCGCCGACCGCCTGCCCGGCTGACACGTCCGAGCATCTCCCTGACAGATCGGGGGGCGGGTGATCTGTCAGGACAGCCGCAACGCTCTCGTCGTCAGCGATTACTCGCTTTACACAGAGCGCCTAGCCGTCAATCATCTTTACACACATCGGTTGCATGTCAAGGTGAGGCCAGGTCGTAGAGGCACGCCCAGGGCCACCGGGCAGGAGTCGGCTGGACGTTATAGGCATTGGCATTCATCTATGTATGATGGGAGCGCTCCCGGAACGTGTAACCCACCCCCGCTCGAGGAGCCCTACCATGACGCTCGGACGTAGTCGTACGGTCGCTGTGCTGGCCGGCCTGCTGTTACTGGTGCTGTCGGCACCGCTGTCGAGCGCGGGGCCGGCGGCCGGCGCGCCCCGTGTCCGCCCCGTCCCCCTGACCGAACTGACCGTGGTGTCCGAGCAGGTGGCCTTCGGTCTGCAGCGTCCGATCGCCATCACCGGGCTCCCGGACGGGCGGATGCTGATCGCCGAGAAGGACGGCACCGTCCGCTCCTACCACCCGGACACCGGCCTGGCCGCCGACCCGGTGCTCGACCTGAGCGCCCTGATCGAGACGTCCGACAACGAACGCGGCCTGCTCGGCATCACCCCGGCCCCGGACTTCGCTCGCACCGGCATGCTGTACGTGTCGTACACGAGCCGGCCGGCCGGCGCGCTGACGGTGGCCCGGCTGCCGATCAGCGCCCCGGAGCGGTTGCAGGTGCTGCTGACGCAGGAGCACGCCGAGTACGGCAACCACAACGGCGGACAGGTGGCGTTCGGCCGCGACGGCTACCTTTACTGGTCCACCGGCGACGGCGGCTACTCCGGCGACCCGTTCAAGTCCGGTCAGGACCTCGGCACCCTGCTCGGCAAGATCATCCGGATCGACGTGAACCGGGCCTGCGGGTCGCGGCCGTACTGCGTTCCCGCGAGCAACCCGTTCGTCCGTAAGCCGGGCGCCCGTCCGGAGATCTGGCTTTACGGTCTGCGCAACCCGTGGCGTTTCTCCATCGACGTCGACAACTCGCTGTGGATCGGGGACGTCGGCCAGGGCCTGGTCGAGGAGGTCAACCACGTCCGCCCCGGGCAGGGTGGGGCCAACCTGGGCTGGTCGTGCAAGGAGGGCACTCCGATATTCGACCCTGAGCAGTGCCGGCCGGGTGTGCGTTACGTCGACCCGGTTTTCGAGTACGAGCATTTCATGACCGAGGGCTGCTCGGTCACCGGCGGCGTGGTGTATCGAGGATCCCGCACGCCCGAGGCGCGGGGCGTCTACCTCGCGAGCGACTACTGCAACACTCGCGCGTTCGCGGTGCGTCCCCGGGCCGGGGGCGGCTACGACTCGGCCACGATCGGCACCTTCCCCACCCAGCCGACCGCCTTCGCCGCCGACGTGCACGGCGAGCTGTACGTGCTCAGCGACCTCCCCGGCTTCCTGAGCCGCATTCGGATCGAGCACGTTCCGCCCGCCTGACGCCCCACCCCGGGCCGCTCCGCGCGCGACCGGAGCCGGACTGCCGATCAGCACGCCGGCGCGGCCCCGGGGCCTGGTCCGGGGCCACACGCCCGTCGAGCCGGCCTGCCTTCGGCCGCCCGGATGCGCCGCGCTCGTTACGGTTGATCGGTGCGACCGTTTCTGACCTGATTGATGGCGGCCTGCAGGCGCAGCCACGTCGGGTCGTGGTCATGGGTCTCGACGACGCGGTCAAGGTCGCCGTGACGCCATGTGCGCACGCCGTCGGTGCGCTCGAGCTCGTCCCACAGGTAGCCGGTGGCGTCGATCGGCTCGGTACCCGCGAGGAAGGCGGCTACTCCGGCGGCATCCGGGGTGACCGGGGCACCCGGAACAGACAACAGGACGAGGCCGCCGTCGCGGTCAGCCATGACCAACTGGCCACTCGCCGTACGGGCCAGCGCGGTTACTCCAGCGCCGCCCACGGGGTGAACGGTGGCTGTCCCGGCGGCCAGGCCGAGCGCGAGCAGTGCGCCCTCAGGAGTGCCCATCCACAGGACGTCCGGGTCGGGGCCGAACGCGATGTCGTTCCGCAGCCAGTTCAGCGCGAACTCAGTCCAATCCGGCGGAGTCGATACCGGAGCCGGCTCCCGCAGCGTGAGGGCCACCTGCCGCTCCAGCGCCGGAAACGAATACACCTCCAGTGACTGCCCGTAGGCGTTGCCGCGCACGGCGAAGTGCCGCCCGTCCGGACTCCATACCGGTGTCTCGTAGCCATCAGCGTCGAGCACGAGCGCTCGGCTGCGGATCCGCATCCTTCGATCCTCGGCCCGGGCGAACAGGACCAGCGTCGCGCCCTGGTCGCTGGCCAGGGTGAGGACGAGGCCACCGGCGGGATGCTCGGCAACGCCGGTGTCCCAGCGCGGCCCGGCGCCGACCACGCCGGCGTCATGCTCGACCACGTCCGAGGCCAGCCAGGCGTCCTCACCGCCGTCACTGGCGGGTGATGCCCACACAGTGCCGCCGTCCGGGCTGAAGGCCAGGCTCCCGTATTCGGTGGGCCAGGTCGTAACCCCGTCGGGCGTCCACCGCCACAGCACGCCGCCCGCGGTAACCAGGAGCACCGGCTCGTACGGGTGCCACGCGAGTTCCGGTACTTGTTTGCGCCGCTCCCAAGCAGGCAAGTTGCCGTAGCTGTCCGCGTCGCCGCTGACTGTGCCGACCGGCCGCAGGCTGAGATCCCACACGTTCACCGCCGGCCGGGTCACATCCACGCCGGCGACCAGAGCCAGGCGCGGATGGGCAACCAGCCGTTCCACCGGCGTGGCGAGCAGGGTCCGGTGCACCGTCTCCATCACCGTGTGACGGTACCGGCGCCTCAGCTGCAGACGCCATCCACGCTGCAGAAGGATGCTTCAGTCGCACCGGCCGGGACGGTCCCCGGCACAGGCGCGGACTTGGCGTCGATGAGCCGGGTGACCGCCGAGGCGATCTCCATGTCGTCCACCGCGCCGAAGTGGTGCGCGCGCAGCACGCCGTCGCGGTCGATCAGCAGCAGAGTGGGGGTTCCACGCATCCCGTACCGGCCGAAGGTGACCGGCGTGGGGTTGCCCTCCTCGTGTGCGTCGACGCCGACCGGGAAGGTGACCCGGTACTCGTGCAGGAAGGCTTCGAGGCTGACCGGCGTCATCGCCTGGTGATGCTCGAAGACGCTGTGCAGTCCGACGACGGCCAGGTCGCCGCCGAACACGCGGGCCAGCTTGGCGGCCTGCGGCAGGCCGTGTGCCACGCAGCCCGGGCACAGCATCTGGAATGCCTCGACGACGATCACCTGGCCGCGCAGCGCGGTCAGGCTCAGCGGCTCGCTGTTGAACCACTGCGTGGTGGTCCACTCGGGCGCCTCGGTTCGGGTGTTCACGCGGTCAGATTCCTTCCCGTACGGCCGTACACGGTCCACCGTCCTGACACGTGATCAGGCCGGGATCACGTACGGGAACTGCTCGGATGAAGCGGTCGCCGTCAGACCCGTGCTGACCGCGGCATTGGTCACCAGCGAGAACATCACCTCGGGTGCGTTGTCGCCGAGCCGGCGGCCGTTGAAGCCGGCGAACGAGAAGGCGGCCGCGGTGCCCGTGACGTACGGGAGGGTGTCGGGGAAGATGCGCTCCACCACCGTGGCCGCGTACGCATCGGGCCTGGTCGTGGTGCCGAGCAGCTGGACCGTCGCGCGGATCAGGTTCTCGGTCGCCTTGCCGTAGGCATCGCGGTCGCCGGCGGGCTGCGTCTCGTTGGCGCGGCTGGACACCTCGGAGTCATGGTCGCGGAAGATCGGCCAGATCATCGGCAGCCCGGCCCGGTTGATCTGCCGCCAGCCGCCCGCGTCGGTGGCGAGCTTGGCCACGCTCCACACCCGGATACTGCGCCCGGCGCTGAGGTCGGCGTCGGTGTCCGGCACCTGAAGGACGATGGTGGACACGGTGGAGCCGGCGAAGGTGCTGGCCACGTCGGCCGGCGGGGCAAGATCAACGCTCTGCCCGTGCTGGACGACCTGGTCGATCGCGCCGAGTTGGCGCAGGTCCAGGGAGAAGGGTTCGGCCGCGCGCCCGGCCCAGACGCGCAGGCCACCGTCGCCGGCCACCGCCTCGCCGGTGCGGCCGCCGGCGATCTCGACACCGGTGGCGGTGTCATCGGTCGCGTCGGCGCCACTGAGCCGGAACACCCGGTAGCTCTGCCCGGCGTCGTCCTGGGCGTCGAAGACGATGCGGAAGGTCAGGTTCTCGACAGTCGAGCCGTCGAGGTGGACCTTGAACTCGTAGCGGCCCTCGTCGTGGAAGCCGAGCGGCACGCCGTCCCCGGCCAGCGAGGTACGGACGTTCATGGCGAACACCGTCGCGCCGGGCGCGTCGAAGACGTACTGGTCGGTGATGTTCAGCCGCGGGTCCTGGCGAGCGAGCGGGGAATCGAGATGGTGAGACATGACCTCTACCTCCGGTGAGTTACTGGGAACGACAGTCAGCGCCACCGCCGCCACCATTTTGTTGGCAGTGCCAAACATACTCGCCCGTGCCCGCATCGCAACCCCCGAGGGTGTGTGCACTAGGGCACACACGAGACGCCGTCCATCTGAGCTCAGCAAGCCGGCACGGCATTGCCGGTCCTACCGCCGTTCGGGACCTCGATCAGCGGCGACTGGTCCGGTTTATCGCACAGAAGGGGCCGCTGGCATGAACTTCAGTACGTAAAGCGGACTCCGCACATACGGCGGCGCGGAGAATCTTGAAGAAATGCAGGTCTGGCTGTCGATCCGGACGCACGATGTTCGTCGTCGCTGATGACGGAGCCGGACAGGCCGGCCCGCGACCCAGTGCAGGAGGCAGCTCCATGGCCAAGTACGCGATCCTCATCTACGAAGACCCGGCCTTCTACGCGAACGCATCGCCCGAGGCGTGGGCCGCGGTGCTCGACGCGCACAGCACGTTCGTCAAGCAGGTCTCCGAGCTCGGCGGGTCCCTCGCGGGCGGAGAGGCGCTCGCGCCCACGACGACGGCCACCACGATCAAAGGCGCCGGCACGGTGACGGACGGCCCGTTCGTCGAGACCAAGGAAGCCTTCGGCGGCTACTACGTCGTCGAGGCGCGCGACCTCGACCACGCCATCGAGATCGCCAAGCTGTGCCCGGCCCCCGGCGGCGGCGTCGAGGTCCGCCCGGTCGTGGACGCGACGACCAACCCGTTCTGATCACTCCCCACGACGAGCCGGCCGCGTCCGCCAGGCAAGCGGACGCGGTCGCTGCCGCGCTGGCGCAAGCCCACCGCTCCGAGTGGGCCTTCGTGCTGTCCGCCACGGTGCGCGTCGCGGGCGACCTGGACGTCGCGGAGGAGTGCGCGCAGGAGGCGTACGTCCGCGCGCTGCAGACCTGGACCCGCGACGGCGTCCCGGAGCGGCCCGGCGCGTGGCTGACCACGGCGGCGCGGAATCAGGCGCTGGACCGGTTGCGTCGCGAAATCACCCTCCGGCGCAAGCTCCCGCTGCTCGTGGAGCCGGCGACCGTCGATCCGCACAACCCGGCCGACCTTGACCGGCCCGACGCCACGGTGCCGGACGACCGGCTCCGGCTGGTGTTCACCTGCTGCCACCCCGCCCTCGCCCCCGAGGCCCGCGTCGCCCTCACCCTGCGCCTGGTCTGCGGCGTTCCCACGCCCGACGTTGCCCGGGCCTTCCTGGTGTCCGAGCCGACGATGGCGGCACGGATCACCCGGGCCAAGAAGAAGATCGCCGAAGCACGGATCCCCTACCGGGTTCCCGGCCGGGCGGAGCTGCCCGAACGCCTGGACAGCGTGCTCACTGCTGTCCACCTGCTCTTCAGCACCGGCCACACGGCCGGCAAGGGCGACACGCTCGTCGATGAGGAAATCTGCGACCGGGCCATGCACCTCGCGCGCACCCTCGCCGCGCTGCTCCCCGAGCAGCCCGAGACCCGCGGCCTGCTGGGCCTGCTGCTCCTCACCGACGCGCGCCGGGCCACCCGGACCGACCAGCAGGGCCGGCTGCTCCTGCTCGCCGACCAGGACCGGACGCGCTGGGACCAGCGCGCGATTCTGGAGGGGCTCACGGTGACGGCCGGGGCACTGGCGTCCGGCCCACCGGCGCGGTTCACCCTGCAGGCGGCGATCGCCGGCGTGCACGCGACGGCGCCGTCGCTGGAGCAAACCGACTGGCCGCGCGTCGTGCATCTCTACGACCGGCTGCTGGCGGTGTGGAACACCCCGGTGGTCGCGCTCAACCGGGCCGCCGCCGTGGCGTTCGCCGACGGTCCGGCCGCCGCCCTGCCGCTCCTCGACGAGCTGGCGGCCGATCCCCGGCTCGCCGACTACCCTTACCTTCCCGCCACCCGCGCCGACCTGCTGCGCCGCCTCGGCGACGCCGCCGGAGCGGCGAGCGCGTACCGGCGCGCGATGGAACTCACGGCGAACTCCGCGGAGCGCGCTTTCCTGGAGCAGCGCCTGGCCGAGGTCAGCCGCGCCGCCGGCGCCAGGCCCGCCCCCGGCTGAGGTCGGCGGGCTCGGCGGTCGTCGACAACACCGGCTTTCAGGCTCCCCCGTTGATGGCGCCGGTGCGCAGGGCGCCCTCCTTGACCTTCCACTTGGTGAGCAGGGCGTCGTACGTGCCGTCGTTGATCATCGCGTACAGCGCTGTCTGAATGGCGGCGGTGAGCGGCTTACGATCTTTCGCCACGCCGATGCCGTACGGGATGGCTTCGATCTGCGGTCCGGAAAGCTCCAACGTGGTCATCTTCTCCACGTCGAGCGCCGCGATGGGAAAGTCGTTGAGCGCGGCGTCGGCTTTCCCGTCACGGACGGACGCAGAGGGCCGGTCGGTGCTGACCACCGTGAGCTTGCGACGGCCGCACGCTTTGCCCTGCGCAGTCGCCATCTCCACGAAGACAGTGTCCGGCTGAGCCGCCACCCGCCGGCCACACAGGCCCGGCATGCCGCCGATGTCGCCCGTGCCCTTGCGCACGACGATGGACGTGCCGGCGTTGAGGTAGTCCACGAAGTCGACCTTCTTCTGCCGTTCGGCCCGGTCGAACATCGACGAGATCGACGCGTCGATCTTCTTGCTCCTGACCTGCTCGAGCAGATCGCCGAAGGCCACGGTGCGCCATTCGACGCGGGCACCGAGTTTGGCCGCGACGGCCTGCGCGACGTCGATGTCGAGCCCGGCGTAGGCGGAGCCACGCTTGAAGGTCATCGGTTCGAAGGTCGGGTCGGTTCCGAACACCAGAACGTCGCCTCGGTCGACCGAGCCGGCCAGAGCCGCCCGGGCTTCCGCGAGCCGGTCGACGGGCTGCTCGACCGGCTCGGTTCCGGCGCATCCGGTCAAGGCGACGATTGCGGCGACGAGGAGCACCGGAACGTTGACGATTCGCACGACGGACCCCTCTCCGGAACGCCTTCCCGGCTCTTATCGACCGTCGGCGGCAGGCCCTTAGCCGATCCGGTCATGCCGGACCAGTAACGGCGATAGCGTGCGTCGAAGGAGAGGAGACGACGTGAAATTCACCATTCGCCGTCAGATCGGTACCCTCGCGGTGGCCGGCTTCGTGCTGGTCATCGCGGCCGGAGCCATCGGGTACCAAGGCACCTCTTCCATCGCCGACCAGCAGAAGCTGGCCGGTGCGGCCGCTCGCGGCCTGCAGGCGGCGCAGTCGATCGACATCGCCCGGGCGCTGTTCCGAGGCAATGTGCTGGCGACGCTCGTGGCCAACAACGCGACGGAACGTCAGACATCTCTGGATCGCCTCGGGGACAATGTCACCCAGGCCCGCGCCGGTGTCGACCAGGTGATCCGCTTCGTACCCGATCTGCGCGCGCCCGCCGACGCGGTGCTGCCGGTCCTCGACGAGCTGATCGCCTCCGGCCAGCGTATGGTCACGCTGGCCAGCCGGGTGGCCTCCGACCCCCGCCGTACGGCTGCACTGGCCGCTCGACCCGCGTACGACAAGGTCGACGCTGAGGCCGGGCAGGCGGTGGCCACCCTCACCGCGGCCATCAACGAACGAGTAGAGCAGGCGTCCGCACACGCGGCGACGGTGGCGGCCAACGCCCAGCGGCTCACCTTGGTGACCGGCCTCCTCTCCGCTCTTCTGCTGGGCGGGGCGGCGCTGCTGCTCGCGCGCCGTATCGCCCGGCGGGTCCACCACAGCCTCACGGCCGCACGCGCCATTGCCGGCTATGACTTGACCGCCGACCCGACGCTCGCGGGCGGCGATGAGCTTTCGCAGCTGGGCACCAGCCTCAACGACATCGTTCATTCCCTGCGGGGCGCCATGACCGACATCGGGGGCAACGCCAATGCGGTGGCTGCGGCGTCCGAGGAGCTGACCGCCACCAGCCGTCAGCTGTCCGGGGGCGCGGGCACCGCCTCGTCGGAGGCGGCTCAGGCCAGCGCGCAGATCACCGAGGTCACGGCCAGCGTGGACGGCGCCACCGCCGCCGCGCAGGGCCTCGAGATGTCGATCGGCGACATCACCGCGGCGGTCGCCGAGGCCGGTTCCGTCGCCCGCGAGGCAGTCGAGCTGGCCAACGTCACCAACCAGACGATCGAGCATCTGCGTGTCTCCAGCGAGCAGGTGTCCGCAGTCGTCAGCATCATCACCGCCATCGCCGAGCAGACCAACCTGCTGGCCCTCAACGCCACGATCGAAGCGGCTCGGGCCGGCGAGCAAGGCAAAGGCTTCGCGGTGGTCGCCGGGGAAGTCAAGGATCTGTCGAGGGAGACCGCCACGGCCACCGGCGACATCACCGCCAAGGTGGCAGCCATGCAACGCGACACCACCAGCGCCTTGGAGGCGATCACCAGGATCACCGAGGTGATCGATCGCGTGGACAATTTGCAAGGCACCATTTCGGCGGCGGTCATGAGCCAGTCGCAGGCGACCGGTCAGATCGTCACGAGCATCAATTCCGCAGTCCGCTCGGCGACGGACGTGTCGGATTCGATCGGCCGGGTGGCCAGCACCACGACACTCACCCACGAGGCCGCCACGCAGACCGAAGCGGCCGCCACCGAGCTGGCATCTCTGGCCCAGCAGCTGCGCTTGCTCTCCCAGCGGTTCCGCCAGTAGGCACATTCGCGGCCGGCGTGCCGGGTGAATGTCCTCGACGAGCAGTGGTACGTGACCCGCCTCAGGGCTGAGCGGATTCACCCTCGGTCATCGGGAATTAACGCGGCGGAACCTGGCCGAAACGATGTCGAACCGCCGGCGGAACACCCGGAATCCAACCTCAGGCTCATTACCTGTCATCCGACAGTTAAGACCCGCCGGAGGTGGAGTCGTGAGCGCAACCCCCCTCGATCCTGGTCATATCGGCTACAAACAAGAACTGCACCGGGGCGTCGGGACGTTCGCGTCCTTCGCCGCGGGTTTCTCCTTCGTCTCGATCCTGACCACGGTGTTCCAGCTGTTCGGGCTGGGCTTCCTGTTGGGCGGGGCATCCTTTTTCTGGTCCTGGCCGGTGGTGTTCGCCGGCCAGCTGTGTGTCGCGTTGTGCTTCGCCGAACTGGCGGGTCGCTGGCCGGTCTCCGGGGCGATCTTCCAGTGGTCGAGCCGGCTGGCCGGGGTGAGCTGGGGCTTCTTCACCGGCTGGATCATGGTGATCGGCCAGATTCTGACCTTGGCTGTCGCCGCGATCGCCATGCAGGCTGTGCTCCCGGCGATCTGGTCGGGCTTCCAGATCGTCGGCGGCTCGGGCGCCGACTCGTCGATCCTGTCCGCGACCGGGGCGCAGAACGCCATCATCCTCGGCGTCGTCCTGCTGGCCGTCACCACACTGGTGAACGTGCTGGGCATCCGGCAGATGGCCGCGGCCACCAGCTTCGGCGTCGCGATCGAGATAGTCGGGGTGGTTGTCCTCATCGGTGTGCTGTTCGCGCTCTCCGAGCGGGGCCCGGCAGTGGTTCTGCACCACACCGGCTGGACCGGGAGTGGGAGCTACTTCTTCGCCTGGCTGGCTTCGGGCTTGATGGCCGCGTACGTCATGGTCGGTTTCGACTCGGCCGGTGAGCTGGCCGAGGAGACTCACGCGCCTCGCAAGACCACGCCGAAGACGATCATCCGTGCGCTGACCACCTCGGGCCTCGGCGGTGGCCTGCTGATCCTGGCCGCCCTGATGGCCGCGCCGAGCCTGACCGACGGCAACCTCTCCTCGTTCGGCCTGTCCTGGGTGCTCACCGAGCGGCTCGGCGGTGTGCTGGGCCGGCTGCTGCTCTGCTGTGTCGCCGTCGCGGTCTTCGCCTGCACGCTGGCTTGCCAGACCGCCGGTGCTCGGATGATGTTTTCCATGTCGCGCGAAGGCGCCTTCCCCTTCGCGAGGGCGCTGAGCAGGGTGTCGCCGCGTACGGGAACGCCGATTCTCACCTCGATCGTCGTGGGCGCGGGCGCGGTGATCGCGTTGCTCGTCAACATCAACTCCACGACGATCTTCACCGCGCTGTCCAGCATCTGCATCGCGATGCTCTACATCGCCTACCTCGGGGTCACGTTGCCGCTGCTCGTGGTGCGCATCCGGCACCGCCGCACCGATCGGTTCCCGGCCGGTGTCGACGAGGAGGGCAGGCCACTGTTCTCGATGGGCCGGTTCGGGCCGGCGGTCAACATCGTCGCGGTGATCTATCAGGCGATCATGGTGGTCAACCTGATGTGGCCGCGGGCGGAGATCTACGACCTCTCCCCCGACGGGAACTGGGCTCTGCAGTACAGCGCGCTGCTGTTCGTCGCGGCCGTGGTGGCGGTCGGTGCCGGCTACTTCGGATTCAAGCGGCTGCACAAGAACGTCGAGCTGATCCACGTTCCGCACAGCCACACGCCGGCCCCGGTCGCGCAGACGGCCCACTCATGAGCGTCCGCGCCGAGCACCGGACCGACAGTGTCCTCAACTCACGGAACGACGCCCGCGCCCAGAGCGGGCTGACCAGCGAGTGGATGCCCTATCTGCCCGCGTCGAGCAGCCCGCACGTGCCGGCCGGGGTGGATCCGGCCGGGCTGACCTGGGCCGAGACCGTGGCGCCGGGCGGGTACACGCACAAGGTGCTGGCCCGGGGCACACGCCTGCGGCTGGACGATCCGACCGGGCAGGCGTGTGCGCACCTGCTCGTCTACAACGCGCTGGAACCGGTGGAGCGGCTGAACGTGGCCGACACACTGAAGATTCCATGGCAGGCGTATCTGGCTGCGGGCACGCCGCTGCTCTCCGGCGACGGGCGGGTGCTGGCCAGCCTGGTCGAGGACACGTCGGGGCGCCACGACGCGTTCTGTGGCACCACTACCGAGGCTTGGAACGCGGCGAAGTACGGTGACGCCCGGCCGGAAGGCCCCTCCCCGGCCGGGCGCAGCCTGTTCGTCAAGGCCGCCGCCAAGCACGGCCTCACCCGCCGTGACCTGCCGCCCAGCGTCAGCTTCTTCCAGGGGGTCCGGGTCGCCGCGGACGGTTCGCTGGACTGGCTCGGCTCGGCCGGACCCGGTACGCACGTGACGTTGGTGGCCGAGCTTCCGCTGCTGGTGCTGCTGGCCAACGTCGCCCATCCGCGCGACCCCCGGCCCGAGTACGTGGCCGGGCCGCTGCGGGTGCACGCCTGGCGGGGGAAGGCCACCGGCCCGGCCGACCCGCGATTCGACGCCACCCCCGAGCTGAATCGCGCCTACCTGAACACCATCGACTACGCGGAGGCACGAGGACTATGACGGAGTCGCTCGTCGAAGGCACCGCCGTCAAGAACGAACTGGTGGTGCCGAACGCGCCCTGGTCGGGTGTCGTCGCGGCCGGGCAGGTGCTCACGATCGTCGACGTGGGCGGCAACCAGTCGGCCGACTGCCTGATCTACAACGCGCACGATCCGCAGGAGCGCTACAGCGTGCCCGACACCCTCGCCTGGCAAGGCAACGCGTACGTCCGTACCGGAACGGTTTTGCGCAGCAACGAGGGCCGCCCGCTGATGACCGTCGTCGCCAACGAGATCGACCGGCAGGACACCATCGGCGGGGCCTGCGGCAAAGAATCGAACACCCTGCGGTACGGGCACCACGTCATGTTCCACCACGGCTGCCGGGAGAACTTTCTCAGTGAAGGGTCCAAGCACGGTTTGGGCGTACGGGACCTGGTCTCGAATCTGAACTGGTTCATGAACGTCCCCATCGAACCGGACGGCGCGCTCGGGATCGTGGACGGGATGTCGGGGCCGGGCAAGCGGGTGGCCGTGCGAGCCGAGATGGACGTGCTCGTGGTGGTCTCCAACTGCCCGCAGATGAACAACCCGTGCAACGACTTCAACCCCACGCCGCTGCGCATGATCGTGACGGAGCCTTCATGAGTACGGTTCTCGTCGCGAACCGGGGCGAGATCGCGCGGCGGATCATCCGGACCGCACGCCGGCTCGGCCTGGCCACGGTCGCGGTGTTCTCCGACGCCGACCGGGCCGCGCCGCACGTGCGCGAAGCCGACACCGCGGTCCGGCTCGGCCCGGCGCCCGCCCGCGACTCGTACCTGCGCCGCGACCTGATCCTGGCCGCCGCCCGGACCAGCCGTGCCGAAATCGTCCATCCCGGTTACGGGTTCCTCTCCGAGAACGCCGCGTTCGCCCGCGAGGTGGAGGAGGCCGGGCTACGGTTCGCCGGGCCGACGCCCGAGCAGATCGTCGCGTTCGGGGCCAAACACACGGCCCGGGCCATCGCCGAGCAGGCCGGCGTGGCGCTGCTGGCCGGGACCGGGCTGCTCGGCTCGGCCGACGAGGCGGTGGCCGCGGCCGAGGCGATCGGCCTGCCGGTGATGCTCAAGGCAACCGGCGGTGGGGGCGGCATCGGCATGCAGGCCTGCACCTCGGCCGACGAGGTACGCGCGGCCTTCGCCCGGGTCGAGGCGCTGGCCCAGGCCAACTTCGATTCCGCCGGGGTCTTCCTCGAACGCCTCGTACGGCCCGCTCGTCACGTCGAGGTGCAGGTCTTCGGCGACGGCGCGGGCCGGATCGCGGTGCTCGGCGACCGGGACTGCTCGCTGCAGCGGCGCAACCAGAAGGTGCTCGAGGAAGCACCCGCGCCCGGACTGCCCGAGCCCGTACGGGAAAGGCTGCACAGCAGTGCCCGGGCACTGCTGGCCACGGTGAACTACCGGGGAGCGGGCACGGTCGAGTTCGTGTACGACCCCGTACGCCAGGAGGCCGCTTTCCTGGAGGTCAACACCCGGCTGCAGGTCGAGCACCCGGTGACCGAGGAGGTCTTCGGGGTCGACCTGGTGGCCTTGCAGCTCGAGCTGGCCGGCACGGGCTCGGTCGATCCCGCGGTGTTCGAGCGGGACTGGCAGCCGTCGGGGTTCGCGGTGGAGGCGCGGGTGTACGCGGAGGACCCGGCCAAGGACTCCCTGCCCTCTTCCGGCCTGGTCACCCGCGCGGAGTTTCCCGCGGACGTGCGGGTGGACGCCTCCATCGAGACCGGCCTGGAAGTGTCGCCGTACTACGACCCGATGCTGGCGAAGGTCATCGCCACCGGCGCCACCCGCGACGAGGCCCTCGACCGGCTCGGTGAGGCGCTGGACGCGACCCGCATCGACGGCATCGTCACCAACGTGGGGCTGCTGCGCTCACTGACCGACGACACCGACCTGCGCGCCGCCGCCCACTCCACCACGACATTGCAGTTCACGACCGACCCACGGCCGCGGATCGACGTGCTTGCGCCCGGCCCGATGACCACCGTCCAGGAATTGCCCGGACGGCTGGGGTACTGGCACGTCGGGGTGCCACCGAGCGGGCCGTTCGACGCCGTCTCGTTCGCCGAGGCCAACCTGGCCGTCGGCAACCCGGCGGGCAGACCGGCCCTCGAAGTCACCGCCGGTGGCCTGTCGGTCCGGTTCTCCACGCCGTCGCTGGTCGCGGTGACGGGCGCCGCGGCGCCGCTCACGCTCGACGGCGAGCCGGTCGGGCTGTGGACCGCGCTCGAGGTCCCGGCCGGCGGCGTCCTCACCCTCGGCTCGCCCGCCGGGCCCGGACTGCGCACCTACGTCGCTGTGCGTGGGGGTCTGGACGTGCCGTCCTATCTGGGCAGCGCCGCCACTTTCACCCTGGGCGGGTTCGGCGGCCACGGCGGGCGGGCGCTGCTCGCCGGCGACGTGCTGCGTCCCGGCCCGCCCGACGATCTCGACGATCCGCCCGGCCCGACTCCGGCCGCACGACGGCCGCACCTGACCGGCAGCTGGCAGATCGGCGTCACCGAGGGTCCCCACGCCGCGCCGGAGTTCTTCACCCGCGCGGACATCGACACGCTCTATGCCACCGACTACCAGGTGCACCACAATTCCGCACGGACGGGCATCCGGCTGATCGGCCCGAAGCCGCAGTGGGCGCGTACCGACGGCGGCGAGGCGGGCCTGCACCCGTCGAACATCCACGACACCCCGTACGCGGTCGGGGCCCTCGACTTCACCGGCGACACGCCGATCATCCTCGGACCCGACGGCCCCTCCCTGGGCGGCTTCGTCTGCCCGGCCGTGGTGGCCAGCGGGGAGCTGTGGAAGCTGGGCCAGCTACGTCCCGGCGACACCGTACGGTTCGTGGCCGTGCGGGAGGCGGACGCGGCCGGCCTCGTCGAGCGGCGCAGCGCCCCCACGGTCACCACTCGCGGCGGCGACGGCGACGACGGCGTACTGGGCAGGGCCGAAGGGGACGCGAACCGCCCGGCCGTCACCTACCGGCGTGACGGCGACGACAACGTGCTGGTCGAGTACGGGCCGATGGAGCTCGATCTGGCGTTGCGCATGCGGGTGCACGCCTTGCAGGAGACCCTGGCCCGGCACCGGCCCGCCGGCATCCTCGACGTCACGCCCGGCATCAGGTCGCTGCAGGTCCACACCGACGCGAGCGTGCTGAAGGCCCGCGACGTCGCCCGCCTGCTGCGTGAGCTCGAGGCGGAGGTGCCGCCCACACATGAGCTGGTCGTGCCCTCGCGCACCGTGCGGCTGCCGCTGAGCTGGGACGATCCGGCCACCCGGCTGGCCATCGAGCGGTACATGGCCGGCGTCCGCGACGACGCGCCCTGGTGCCCGTGGAACATCGAGTTCATCCGCCGCATCAACGGCCTGGACACGCCCGACGACGTCTACCGCACGGTCTTCGACGCCAGCTATCTCGTGCTCGGGCTGGGCGACGTCTACCTGGGCGCGCCGGTCGCGACCCCCCTGGACCCCCGGCACCGGCTGGTCACCACGAAATACAACCCGGCCCGGACGTGGACGGCGGAGAACTCGGTCGGCATCGGCGGGGCCTACCTGTGCATCTACGGCATGGAGGGGCCCGGCGGCTACCAGTTCGTCGGCCGTACGGTCCAGATCTGGAACCGTTTCCGCTATCGCGAGCAGCCGTGGGCGCTGCGGTTCTTCGACCGGATCGAGTGGTACCCGGTCACGCCGGACGAGCTGCTCGAACTGCGGGCCGAAAGCGACGCCGGACGCCTACCCCTGGACGCCACCGAGGGGACGTTCTCGCTGGCCGACTACAACGCGTTCCTGGCGGCCAACGCGTCGTCGATCGCGGACTTCCGAGCCCGGCAGACGGCCGCCTTCGAGGCCGAGAAGGAACGGTGGCGGGTCTCCGGCGAGTTCGACCGGCGCGATACGGAACCGGTGGCGCCGGCCTCGGAGGTGACGCTGCCCGAGGGCGCCACGGCGGTGACCGCACCGTTCACGGCCACCGTCTGGCAGCTGTCCGCCGCACCCGGCGACGTGCTGTCGGCCGATGATCCTGTGCTGTCCCTGGAAGCGATGAAGATGGAGGCGAAGGTGACCACACCGGTGAGCGGCACCCTGGTGGAGCTGTACGTGAAGGCCGGCGAGCAGGTAGCGCCGGGCCAGATCCTCGCGGCGGTGCGGCCGTGAACCGCGTCGACGCGGCCTTCGACCGCATCGCCACGGCCGACCGGCCCGAGATCTGGATCTCGCTGCGCGACCGGGCCTCCGTGCTCGCCGAGGCCTCCGCGGTGGACCCGTCGTTACCCCTGGCCGGGCTGGTGTTCGCGGTCAAGGACAACATCGATGTGTACGGTCTGCCCACGACCGCCGCCGCCCCCTCCTACGCCTACCGCCCGGCCGCGGACGCGACCGCGGTGGCCCGGCTCAGGGCGGCGGGCGCCGTGGTCATCGGCAAGACCAACCTCGACCAGTTCGCCACCGGCCTGGTCGGCACGCGGAGCCCGTACGGGGCTGTCCGCAACGCCTGGGACCCGGCCCGCATCTCCGGCGGATCCTCGTCCGGGTCCGCGGTGGCGGTCGCACTCGGCCAGGTCGACTTCGCCCTGGGTACGGACACCGCAGGCTCCGGACGGGTACCGGCCGCGCTCAACGGGATCGTCGGCGTGAAACCGACCAAGGGGCTGGTCCCGGTCACGGGCGTGGTGCCCGCCTGCTACACGCTCGACTGTGTGACCGTCTTCGCCCGCGACCTCGCTCTCGCCCGTACGGTCGCCGAGATCATGGAGGGCGTCGACCCGTCGGATCCGCTGTCCCGGGCCGCGTCCCCACCTCTGGCCGCGCCGGCCCGGCCCCGGCTCGCCACCCCCACCGCCGAGCACCTCGAGGGCATGGCTCCGGGGTGGCGGGAAGCGTTCGCGGCGGCGGTGCGGCAGTTCGCCCTCAGCGGTGCCGAGATCGTCGAGGTCGACGTCACGCCCCTGCTGGAAGCCGCTTCCCTGTTGTACGGGGGCGCGTTCGTGGCGGAACGCTACGCCGGCGTCGGAGCCCACCTGGAGAAGCACGCCGACCTCATCGGCTCCGGCCTCGACCCGACCGTGGCCGGCATCATCCTCGGCGGCAAGGAGCGCACCGCCGCCGACTGGGCCACCGACACCGCCCGGCTCGCCGCCCTGGCCGCCGCCGGCCGGGAGGTGCTGGACGGCTGCGATGCCCTGCTCACTCCCACCACCACCTGGCACCCCACCCTGGCCGAGGTGGCGGCCGACCCGGTGGGGGCCAACGCGCGGATGGGTCGCTTCACCAACTTCGCCAACCTGCTCGACTACGCCTCCCTGGCCGTGCCCGCCGGGTTCGTCGACGGGCTGCCGTTCGGCGTCATGCTCACCGGGGCGGCCTGCACCGACCGCGCGCTGGCCGAGCTGGCCCGCCGGGCCGCCAACCCGGGCATCGACCTGTTCGTGGTCGGCGCCCACCTCACCGGCCAACCCCTGAACGTCCAGCTCACCACGGCCGGTGGCACCTTCGTCGCGGCCACCGCCACCGCACCGGCCTACGCGCTGCACGCGCTCGACACCGACCCGCCCAAGCCGGGACTCGTCCGGGTCGGTGACGGCGGCTGCAGCATCGAGGGCGAGCTGTGGCGGCTCCCGGCGGACGGCTTCGGAACGTTCGTCGCGGCGATCCCGGCCCCGATGGCCATCGGCAAGGTCATGCTGATCGACGACACCTCGGTCAGTGGGTTCTTGGTGGAACCGGCCGCCCTGTCGAGCGCCCCCGACATCAGCCACCTGGGCGGGTGGCGCGCCTACCTCGCCTCCCCCACCGGGACCCCCGTGCGAAAATGACCGACATGGCACAGCAGGCTCGACCCGGGCGGCCACGCCACGCCCCCGGCTCGGGCCCGGCCACCGCCACCCCGCGCGAGCAGATCCTGGACGCCGCGGCCGCCCTCTTCGCCGAGCGCGGCTTCGCCGCCACCACGACGCGGCTGATCGCCGAGCGGGTCGGCATCCGGCAGGCCTCGCTGTATTACCACTTCGCCGGGAAGGACGAGCTGCTCATCGAACTGCTGCACACCTCGGTTCGTCCCAGCCTGGAAGCCGTACGCCGGATCGAGGCGCTCGTCCCCGACCGGGCCACCGCCGCCGCGGCGCTGTACCTGCTCGCTCTGATCGACGTCGAGACCCTCAGCCGTACGCCCCACAACGTCGGCACGCTCTATCTGCTCCCCGAAGTGCAGCACGAACGCTACGACTCCTTCCGCGCCGAACGGCAAGAGCTGCAGGACGCGTACAGCCGTCTGGGCGCCCAGGCGGCATGGCCCGCCGTCCGGGACGGCACCGGCCCGCAACGTCTCGGCGAACTCCTCATCCAGCTCACCGAGGTCGTGATCCAGATCCGCCGCTCGCGCGAGCCGGACAACACCGACGCTCAGACCATCGCAGCCTCTTGCCTGCGCTTGTGCGGCTGTTCCCAGCCCGAGATCGACCAAGCACGCTCCGAGGCCGGCGACCTCCTCGCCCGAACCTGACCGGGTCGGCTGATCGCACTCCGCGATGCCGTCAGCCGGCTCGTGGCGTTCCGGCAACCGGACATCCGCAGCCCGCACACCGCGGTCCTCGCCGACCTGGACAGCCACGAGGACTCGCGCCGCCGGCGCCTGCCGGAACGGGGTGCCGTCTCAGAGGCGTTGCCGCTGATAGGGTCCGGCTCTGTCGAACCACCGGAAGGAGCACCGATGCGTCCGCTGCGGTTGACGGCCGTCCTGCTGGTCATCGGCGGCTCGGCCGGAGCTTGCACTTATCGGACCGAGGTGGCCGCACCCCCGGCAAACGTCGCTGCTCCCGCCTTCACGTCCGGGGCGCCCACCCCCGCTGATCCCTGCGGCAAGTTCGTGGCCTGGCTCGCAGACCTCCCCGGGGACAGGAGCCAAACCGCCGTCGGTGAGTACGACCACATGCGACACAACCCCGATGCCTACACGCTCCAGCAGAAGACAGCCGTGCGGCAGGCCTACTACGCGCACCACGAGCAGCTGATGCGCGACCTGGCGACAACTGGCGAACCCGCACAGCGCAAGGCGTTCCTGAGCTTCGCGGACGAGTTGGCCGAGTATGCCAGCAATGCCGGCGAGACCGGCCCGGCCAGGATCTTCCCGGAAGGCAAGGAAATCGCGAAGGTGTGCAACCTCCGGTCACGCATCGACGTCCAGCCCATCGGATAGGCGAGCTTCCCGCTTCCGGAGTCCCTGGGGCTGCGGGAGCACCAGCAGGACTGGAGGGGAGCCTGCCGATGCCCTGGGGAAAGAGCGGTGGCGATCAGGCGGCGGTCCACGAGCGCGAGCCGCGCGGCGAAGGAGTGAGTAGGTCGGACGGCTGAACCTGGCCGGGGGAACACATGGTCAGACATTTGGCCCATCGTGTCCTTTATCGGAAAGACGCGTTTCTCCCAGCAACGCCAGTACCTGCGGCAGAGCTGCCGCTGACGTGACTTCGGGAGAAGCAAGATGGACGAGCAGATCACGGAGCCTTCCCACAACCGCGAGGCAGCTCCGGCACGGTGTCCGATGGCGGCAGCCGCCGTGCCTCGGAGGGCACTGCTGGCCGGGGCGACCGGTGCGGTGGTGGCGGCGTCGGTGGGTGGCTTGAGTTCACATGCCGGTGCCGCCACCGTTTCCGCGGCCGGCCCCGGACCGGCAGGCGCGGCCAAGCCCTGGACCCACGCGGCAGGAGTGCTTCGCGGCAGCGACGTGGCGGTGCGGGCCGGGCGCGACAAGGAAGGCCGCTTCGGCGTGATGTTCAAGAACGCCGAGGGCTTCGCTCCGCCGGACGACCTGCTCAAGTCGCTGGCCGCACAGATGGGCGAACCGGCCGGCCTCACCCCGGCTTTGGACAATCCGCGTGTCCCGGCCGGTTTCACGTTCCTGGGTCAGTTCATCGACCACGACATGACCCTCGATCGCACGCCGGTGCCGGAGCAGGAGGTCGACCCGCTGGCGCTGACGAACTTCGACACCCCGCTGTTCGACTTGGGATCCCTCTACGGCCGCGGGCCCGACCGCGACCCCGCCCTGTACGAGCCCGGCGGCTCCGGCCGCATGCGGGTGGTCCGCAACGAGCACGGCGTCGACGACCTGCCGCGGCAGGCGGACGGCACCGCCTTGATCGGTGACCACCGCAACGACGAGAACCTCATCATCAGCCAGCTGCACCTGCTGTTCGCCAAGTTCCACAACCGGTGCCTCGACACCGGACTCGCCCGCTCCCTGGCCGAGGCGCAGCGGCTCACCCGCTGGCACTTCCAGTGGGTCATCGTGCACGACTTCCTCGACCGCCTCGTCGGCGCCGACGTGGTCCCCCGCTTCCTCGACGGGCGCGGGAAAGTCAAACGGGAGTTCTACAAGCCCAAGAACCCGCACCGGCCGATGATGCCGATCGAGTACTCGGTGGCGGCCTACCGGTTCGGCCACAGCATGGTCCGGGCGGCCTACCTGATGAACGCTCGCACCACCCCGCCCGTGATCGCCCCGATCTTCGGCGCCGAAGACACAGACTTGCGTGGTTCGCGACCGCTACCCGCGCGGCTGGAGATCGACTGGTGGCATTTCTTCGAGGTGCCGGGCCGGGCGGCCGGCCCGCGCAACCAGGCCCGCCGCATCGACACGAAGCTCTCGCTCCCCCTGTTCGACCTGCCCCCGACGGTCGTATCCGACGCCATGACCTCGCTGGCCGAACGCAACCTGATCCGCGGCAAGCGACTGGGGCTGCCCGCCGGGCAGGACGTCGCCACCCGCATGGGCGTCACCGCGCTGACCAACACCCAGCTCGGCCTGCCCGACCCGGCGAACCCGGGCTGGTCCGGCAAGGCACCGCTGTGGTTCTACATCCTGCGCGAATCCGAACTGCAAACCGGCGGCGAACGCCTCGGCACGGTCGGAGGCCGCCTGGTCGCCGAGGTCATCCTGGGCATCCTCGAGGCCGACAAGGCCTCCTACCTCCACGCGAAACCCCCATTCACCCCGGCGGCGCCCATCGCGACCACCAAGGGCGAATTCCGCATGGGCGACCTCATCGCCTTTGCTCAAGGCCTCGGATAGCCGGCGCCGCCAGGAGGAAAACTCAGGCTGCAGGCGGGTCGGTCACGATCTCGCACTGCGCGGCCTCAGCGGTGAACGCGCGTCCGAGCTTGCTCGGACGCGCGGTGGCCGACGCGACGATGAATGCCTCGTCGACCAGCACGGCCTTCGGGTCCCCGTCATAGCCAGTGACGTACTGCCATCCGGACGTCCCCAAGGGACGTCGGCCGAGCGGCAGAGGAGGGTGGCCGACGTCGATGCCACCTTGGTACTGGAACAGGGTCGAATGCCGCTGCTCGGCTTGACTGTGTTGTGGGAACCCCGTTTCTCATGTCGGAAGACGTCACGGTGATGAATCCTTCTGACAGGAGATCCCGATGCCCCGTGTTCTTCATCGCGTCCTGGCGGCCCTGCTGACCGTCGGCGCCGGCCTCGTCGCCGCGCCCGCGGCCCACGCCGGCACCTCCCCCGTCCAGCGCACTGTGGACGCGGTGTCCACGTTGCGGTGGGGTGCCTGTCCCACCGGTGCGCCGGCTCCACAGGAGTGTGCAACGCTGCAGGTGCCGCTCGACTACCGCCACCCGCACGGCCGGGCCATCTCGGTGGAGGTGTCGCGCATCCCGGCAGCCGATCCGGGGAAACGCAAAGGCGTCCTGATGCTCAACGGCGGGGGCCCCAGCGCGGGCCTCGACGTGCCGGCCTCCCTCGGCGCCCTGTTGCCCGCCGAAGTGCGTGACCGCTATGACCTGGTGGCCTTCGACCCGCGCGGTATCGGCTACAGCACGCCGATGAGCTGCGGCCGCGGCGCCGACGAGCTGATCCGTGACGTGCAGCTGTCACTGCTTTCCTTCCCCGCCGCCGACGGCTCGATCGGCGCGAACGTGTCGTTCGCGAAGCGGATGGCCAAGCAGTGCGCCGCGAACTCCGGTGACCTGCTGAGGCACATCACCACCGCGAACGTCGCCCGCGACATGGACCGGATCCGCCGGGCGCTGGGTGAGCGCACGGTTTCCTACTACGGCCTCTCCTGGGGTACGTACCTCGGCTCGCTCTATCGGGCCCTGTTCCCGCGCACCGTCGACCGGATGGTGCTCGACAGCTCGGTCGATCCGTATGTCCGCGGCTACGACGATTTCCGGACTTTCAGCGTCGCGCTGGAGGACCGCTGGCCTGACCTCGCCGCGTTCGGCGTCGCCAACGCCGGCTCCGTACGTCTGGGCACCACCGCACGACAGGTGCGGAAGAACTATCTGGCGCTGACGGCGCAGCTCGACCGCCACCCAGTCATGCTGACCGAGACCCTGGCTCCGATCAACGGCAACTTCGTCCGGCTGTTCACGTGGCTGCTGTCTTACAACGACGCCGCCCTCATCGCCACCGAGGAAGAGCCACTTCCGCAGATGGCTCAGCTGTGGCGCGCTGCCGGTGCTGTTGCCGCGGGACACGCCACCAGCGCCGATCGTGCGTTCCTGGCCGGCCTGGCCAACGGCCTGGTCGCCGGCGGCACGCTCCCGAACGTCCCGCAGGACAACCTCCTCTCGGTCGGGTGGGCGTACAGCTGCGGCGACAAGGCCTGGCCCCGGAACGTCGGAACGTACGCCCGCAACGTCGCGGCCGACCGGGCCGCGTTCCCACTGACCGCCGGTGCTCCCGCGAACGTCGCACCCTGCTCGGCGTGGGCCGTGCAGCCGGCCGGACCGGAGCCGGCGGTCGAGCCGATCGGCCGGCGTGACGTGCTGATTCTGCAGAACGAGCGGGACCCGTCCACCCCGCTCAACGGGGCCCGCGGCATGCGCCGGGCGATGGGTTCGGACGCCGTGCTGGTCACCGTCGACGCCGGCGGCCACGGCGTGCTGATCCACCCGAAGCCGAACGCCTGCGCGATCGGCGCCCTCACTTCCTATCTCACCACCGGAGCTTTGCCCGCCACCGACAAGGCCTGCGCGTAAGCCTGTCATCCGGCCCGGCCTGAGATTCGTCTCAGGCCGGGCCTCCAGTACTACGAGTCGGTCGAGCGCCGGCCGCGTCGCACGAGTCGGCCACCGACCACGCGCGGATCACATCGCGTGCTCAGGGCACCGATCGCGGCGGCGAGCCGGGTTCTCCGAAACCCGGGGTGAATCGTTCGGCGGGAGCGCCCGGTTCGGCCCACCAACGCCCACCCCGCACCTGCGTTCCTGGAACGCCCTGCAGCATCCGGTCCGGCTCGACCAGGCTCGCCAGGGCCTGCGAAAGGTCCTCCCGGATCTCGGCAACCGCCCCCTCCAGGGAGTCCCGCTCCGCGGACCAGTCGATGTCCGCCTCTCGCAGCGTCTGAGCCGCCCGCTCCGCGACGGCAACCGGATCGTCGACAACAACCTCGATCCGGCAGTACACCTGCATCACGACCCGTCCCTCGCCTGCCATGAACGACAGCGTCGCACGACCGGAGCCGGTAGAACCACGAAGGCCGCCCGCCGGCAACCGTCAACGTTTGCAGCCATGGCACCAGCTCGCACACCGGGACCCTTCGCAGCCGATGTGGTGCTGCCGACAGCGCCCCGGAAGCCTGGAGTGTCCCCCACCCATCGGGCGTCCACCTGGGCCGGAAGGCGGGGCGCCGGGGGACGGGTATCGTTTCGTCCGTCGTGATCGACCGGACCCGGGGAGCGGCGACCGGATGAGGAGTCCGTTGAGGCGGGCGGATCCCCGCCGGCTCGGGCAGTACCGGCTGGAGGCGCGCCTCGGGCAGGGCGGCATGGGCACGGTCTATCTGGGCCGCGGCCGCGACGGCCGCGCGGTCGCGATCAAAGCCGTCAAAGCCGAGTTCGCGTACGACGAGGAGTTTCGCGCCCGGTTCCGCAGCGAGGTCAACCGGGCCCGCCAGGTGCCGCCGTTCTGTACGGCCGAAGTGCTCGACGCGGACGCCGACCACGAGATCCCCTACCTGGTCACCGAGTACGTCGACGGGCCCAGCCTGGCCGAGGTGGTGGCCGAGCAGGGCCCGCTGACCGGCGGGAACCTGCACAGTGTGGCGGTCGGGGTGGCGACCGCACTGGCCGCCATCCACGGCGCCGGGGTCATCCATCGTGACTTGAAACCCCGTAACGTCCTGTTCGCGCTCGGACACCCGAAGGTGATCGACTTCGGCATCGCGCGGGCGTTCGAGGCGACCAGCCATCACACCGCCACCGATCAGATGGTCGGGACGGTGGCGTACATGGCACCGGAGCGGTTCGACACCGCCACCGACCGGGTCGCCGGGCCGGCCGCCGACGTCTTCGCCTGGGGCGTCGTCGTGACCTACGCCGGCACCGGGCGTACCCCGTTCGCCGCCGACTCCCCGGTAGCAACCGCAGCCGGCATTCTCACCCAGCCGCCGGATCTCGGTGACCTGCCGACTCCCCTGCGTGACCTGGTCGCCGCCGCGCTGGCCAAGGACCCGGGCCGGCGACCGACCGCGGCGCAGCTCATCGACGCTCTCGTGGCCTACGGCGGGCCACCGGCACCGGCGGCGGTGATCCGGCCGAGCCCGCCGGCCGGGAGCCCCGCGGCCGCTGTCGCCGCGGAGCGCGGGCCGAGGCGCCGGCGCTGGGTGGTCCCCGTGCTGGCGGCCGGGTCGGTCGCCACGGTCGCCGCCGCGATGCTGGCCATCGGCTTGGGACGCGACCTGGCTGCGGAAGGCCGTCCGGAAGCGGGTGGCCTCGTCGCCCCACCGCCCTCCAGCGGCGCTCCGTCCCCGGCCGGCCCGGCCACGACGACCCGCCCGGCCACACCGACGCGCTCGGCCACACCGGACGGCTCGCCCACCCCGGCCCGCCCAGCCACGACAAAGCCGGCGGGCGCCGGGGTGACGGCCGAGCCATTGCCGTCCGCCACGGCCCGGCTGTGCACCAACGCCGACATCGAGGTCTCGATCAGCGCCCAGAACGAGAACCCCACCGCCGTCGGCACCCAGCGCGGGCTCATCTCGGTCGCCAACCGGTCGGGCACGCCGTGCCGGGTCGACGGCCGGGCCTTCGTACGGCTCTACAACGCCGCCGACGAGCCGGTGACCGTGCCGACCACAACGGTCGACGAACCCGGACCGGCCGTCGACATCCTCCTGGAGCCCGGCGGCGGGGCCTTCCAGGGGATGAAGTGGCAGGCCTGTGACCGGGACAGCAGCGACTGCCCGACCGGCAACACGCTGCGCGGCAGCCTGGACCGGTCGTCACCGGGAGTCGTGGCCGAACTGCTGGGCTTCCCCGACCCCAGCCGTAGCCAGATCACCATCGGCTCGCTGCGGCTGGGCACCCTGCAACCGAGCACCCAAGGCGTGGTGGCCTGGTGAGCGGCACTCACCGATCAGGCAGGTGAGGTTGCCGGTCGATCGACGGCTGAGCCGGCTCAGCCGAGCGTTGTCGGTGGACGACCGGGCACATCGACCTCGATACGTTCCTTCAACACCTCACCGGAGGCGACGTGCTGCTCGGTCCGCACGATCTTCGTGAGGTGGACCCGCTCCACCGGCACGATCTCGGTGGTGATGACGGGGCGCTCCTCGTGCAGGGTGACCGTGAAGATGACGCCGCCGTCGGGGCCGCCGAACTCGTCCAAGGTGCCGAATACGTCGGGGTCCTCGACCGGTGTGCGGTGATTCTCACCGATCGGCTCGCGCTCCAGACGGAGCTCCTCACGGCGGACCTGCACGGTGATCTGCACGTCTTCGGTGACGACGTGCTTGCGCAGCCGGGCCCGGCCGATCTCGAACACCTCGGTACCTGTTACGAGGCGTTGCTCGGAACGGGTCATCGCGTCGTCGGTGTCGGCGCCGGTCGTCGTCTCGGGTTCTGTGGGGTCCATGTCATCTCCGCCGGTCGTCGGACTGTCCTCGTGACGCCATTGCCGATGCCGGTGTCTCGCCGCCGCAGCAATGAGACACCGGCCGATGAAGGTGCGGGATCAGCGCCGGCTGTCGGGGCCGTCGAACTCGATCTGCTCCTTGCGGACCTCGCCGCTGACGGTCTCTTCGTCGCGCACGGTCTCCTTGCCCAGCCGGACCCGCTCGACGGGCACTGTCTCGGTGTCGACCACGGGTCGCTCGGCCCGCAGGGTCACCTCGTGCTCGGCCTCCGTGATCTCGGCACCGGCGTACGCGTCACCACGGTTGGCCTCGGTGATCGGCTCGCGCTCCAGGCGAACTTCCTCGTGCGCCACCGGTACGCGAACCTGCTGCTGCTCGGTGACGACATACTTGCGCAACCGGGCCTTGCCGGCGTCCTCGGTACGGGTGTCGGTGACCAGGCGCTCCTCCGAGCGCGTCATGGCGTCGTCGCCGGCCGACGACTGGCTCCGGTGGCCGGTGTCGTCCTGCCGGGCGTAACCCGTACGCTCGGCGGTGCCGGTGTCGTAGCTGCTGCTTCCCGACTCGGCGCCGGTCGACTGCACCCCGTAGTAGGTGTACAGCTCGTTCTCCTCGGTGTAGCTGAGGGCGCCGTCCGGTTCGATCCGCGGGGCGTCCTTCACGGTGGCCTTGTCGTAGGCGACCGTGATCCGGTCGTCGGAAAGCGTGGCCCGCTGCAGCGGGATGAAGGTCTCCTTGGTGCCGAACAAACCGGTGCGGACCGCCACCCACTCCGGGTCGCCGGAGTCGGTGTCGAGGTAGATCTGGCCGACCGAACCGATCTTGTCACCGTCGGGGCCGTACACGTCGGCGTCGTTGAGCCGGGCGAGGTCGTTCTGCGTGATCACAGTCTGTCCTTTCCGAGGGATTGACACAGGCGCGGAACGAGGGTTCCGACAGCGTCGGAGACGATGAAATAATCGCCATCGATGGTGTCGCAGCGCCTTGACTCTCGGAGAGGTGCCCGGCCGTTTACGTGATAAACAGCAGGCGGAAGATTTTCCCTCCCGGCCCGCTCGGCTTCATTTTCCTTCGGTCAGCCGGGGTGGCCGGCGCCGGCGCGGCAGCAACAGGGCGACCCGGTCGAGCAAAGCCTCGAGGGCTTCCTCGAAGTCCTGAGCGGCGACGTCGACCGACAGGTGAGGCTCGAGGCGCTGCAGAAGCGGGTAGCCGGCGAGGTCCTCCATCGGCGTGACGTCAGGTTCCTCGACCGGACCGGTCTCCACACCTCGGCCGGAGACCTCCAGGAGCAGGTAGCCGAGCAGGAAGCTGCTGAACGCCCGGTACACCGCGGCGGCGTTCTCGTCGGAGAAGCCCGCGTCGGTCATGACTTCGAGCATCGACTCGATCCAGCGAAGGCTGCGCAGCGGCGGTCGTACCCACGGTGCCGCGGGCGGACGGGTCGCCACCAGCGGGAAGACCTCGGGATGGGCGAGCGCGATGCGGCGCAGACCGTGGGCCAGCCGTTGCAGGTAGTCCACCCACCCGGCGTGGGCCTCCAGGTGCACGTCGGGGTCGCCGAACAGTTCGTCGACGACCGACTCCACCACCCCGTCGAGCAACGCCTCGCGTCCGGGCACGTGCCGGTAGAGCGCCATGCCCTCGACGCCCAGGTAGGCGCCCAGGCGTTGCATCGTCAGCATCCGCAGGCCGTGCTCGTCGATGAACCGCACCGCGGCGTCGATGATGCGCCGCTGGTCCAGGGCGCTGCGCCCGGATCCTGAGCCGCCACCGGTGAACGGCACGGCCGCAGGCCCTCCGTGTGCTTCAGGCGGGTTGGGCTCGGTCACGATGCGCCTCTCCCACCACGTCGGCTACGGCATGCCGTCCAAGTCTGCCAGAGCTTGCCCAGGCGGCGCCGGGCGACGCTGCAACCGGGTCACCGGCCCCCGATCGAGTCGGCCCGGCGCCTCCCGGCTCCCCCTATGCGATTCATTCTCAGGTCTGTGTTTAGGACATAAACTCTACGGCGGATCACCTCGCCTCTCAGCGTTCAAGATCGTGGCAATGTGGACTTGACGACGCCACGGAAAATGTCGCCGCAACGGGATTAGCGAATTGACCGGGTGGGGACTCCTACGAGCATCGACGGCCGCCGCCGACGACAACTGTGAGTAACCATCGACCGGCGAGGGGCCGCGCTGCCTCAGTGCAGCGAGCACCACGCCCGGAGGACATTGCCATGAACTCTGACCGGAGACCGGCCCGCGACGACCTCGACCTCGACGCGGCCGCCACCACCAAGACCGGCGACGACAGGCCGAACGACCTGACCGCCGTCTCCCCCGATGCCGGCCCCGACAATCCGGCCAAGCTCGGCGGCAAGGGTCTGTTCGCCGCACTGAAGCGCACCTTCAAGCAGTTCTCGCAGGACAACGTGTCGGATTGGGCGGCCGCCCTGACCTACTACGGCGTGTTGTCGATCTTCCCCGGCGTGCTCGTGCTCGTCTCCGTGCTCGGCATGCTCAGCAACAACGGCCAGCAGACGGTCCAGGAAGCAGTCGGGCAGGTCGCCCCCAACGAGCAGCTGCAGAACCTCGTCCAGACAGTGCTCGGGCAGGTCAAGGATCCGGGGACCGCCGGCATCGCTGCCGTCATCGGTATCGTCGCCGCGTTCTGGTCCGCGTCCGGCTACATCGCGGCGTTCATGCGGGCGTCCAACGCCATCTACGACGTACCCGAGGGCCGTCCGATCTGGAAGACGCTGCCGATCCGGGTCGGCGTCACCGCGGTCGTCGGCCTGATGCTGGTCGTCTCGGTGGCCATCGTCATCCTCACCGGCGACCTGGCCCGGGTGGTCGGCGACCAGATCGGTCTCGGTTCGGCCGCGGTCACCACCTGGAACATCGCCAAGTGGCCGGTGCTGATCATCCTGGTCGGCCTCATGTTCGCGATCCTCTACTGGGCCTCGCCCAACGCCAAGACCGGCGGGTTCCGCTGGGTCAGCCCGGGCGGCATCTTCGCCGTCATGCTGTGGCTGCTGGCCTCGGTCGCGTTCGCGATCTACCTCGCCAACTTCGCCAACTACAACAAGACGTACGGGGCCCTCGGCGGTGTCATCGCCTTCCTCGTCTGGCTGTGGATCAGCAACATCGCCGTCCTGCTCGGCGCCGAGCTCGACGCCGAACTCGAACGCGGCCGCGCCATCGCCGCCGGTCAGGACCCCACCGATGAGCCGTTCCTCCAGCTGCGCGACGACCGCAAGATCAAGAAGGGCAGCGAGCAAGGCCTCGGCTCCGCCTGACCGCATCGGCAAGACGCCAACTCGGGAGACCGGCCATGAAGTTGATGGTGAAGAAGATCAGCCACGGGCAGCTGCAGTTCCTCCTGCTCGCCCCCACCGGCCGGGTCGTCGCCAGCAGCACGTCCCGCACCCGGAGACGCTCGGCGGCGGAGGCCACCGCGTCCGTCCGGAACGTACGACCCACGCCTCCGAGAGGGGATGAACACCATGTCGCAAGAATCATTTCGTGAGCCGCCGCCGTCGTCAGCCTCCACGTCCGATCTGGTCAGCCAGGCCGCCGCGCAGGTGTCGACGCTGGTGCGCGACGAACTGGCGCTGGCCAAACTGGAGCTGACCGAGAAGGGCAAGCGGGCCGGTCTGGGCGGCGGCCTGTTCGGAGGCGCCGCGGTCCTCGCCCTGTACGGGCTGGGCCTGCTGCTGGTCCTCGCCGTCGTCCTGCTCGACCTGGCCTGGCCGCTCTGGCTGGCCGTCCTGGTCGTGATGGTGGTCGTTTTCGCCGCGGCCGGAGTCGCAGCCCTGCTGGGCAAGCAGAAGCTCGCGGCGGCGACACCGCCGATGCCCAGCGACGCCATCGCCAGCGCCCAGGCCGATGTGCAAACCGTGAAGAACGCCGTCCAGGAAGGACGCTCGTCATGACCGACCCCGACACGCCCACCGATCCGGAGCAGCTACGTGCCGAGATCGAACAGACCCGCGCCGAGCTCGGCGAGACGGTGCAGGAACTCGCGGCCAAGGCCGACGTCAAAGCCCGCGCCAAGCAGGCGGCCGGTGACACCGCGGCCAAGGTGCGCCAGAAGCTCAGCGACGTCAAGGGTCAAGCCGGGCAGGCCACCGGCGCAGTAGCCGAGCGGGCTTCGACGGTCAAACAGCAACTCGCCGGCTCCGACCTGCCCGCCCCCATGCGCCGGCCCTTGCCGCTGGCCGCCATCGCCGCCGCAGTGGCCGCCGTAGTCGTCGTCATCGTCGTGGCCCGGCGGAGGACAGCATGAGCGGTAAAGCCGCCAAGATCGCCTACAAGCCGGTCGGGTTGCTGCTCGGCGCGAGCGCCGGCGTCATCTCCGGTCTGATCTTCAAGCAGGTCTGGAAAATCGCCGGGCACGACGACGACGCGCCCAACGCCACCGACGAGGACCGCGGCTGGAGCGAGGTCCTGCTCGCCGCGGCGATTCAGGGCGCGATCTTCGCCGCCGTGAAGGCCACGGTCGAGCGGGCCGGCGCGGCCGGCATCCGCAAAGCCACCGGCCGATGGCCGGCCTGAGTCAACCCGGCAGACCGTCGAGGGGAAACCGGTTGTGGTGCCGCCTGACGAGCGCGAAAGCCTGTCAGGCGGCGGCAGGCTCAGTCGCCGAGCGCGTAGACCCAGGCCGAGTCGATCGACCGGATCTGGGTGCCGCTGCTGTTGTAGGCGACGAGCCGGGCCTTGACCAAGCCGTTGCCGAACTGGCCGTCCCACACCTCGACCGGCTTGACCGAAGCGACGACGCAGGGCCGGGCGCTCGTGGAGAACCGCGGGGTGTTGTTCTCGTCGACGATGTACACCCGGACCGTGGAGCACGCGCTCGGCCGGGCGTAGATGTGGCCGAACCCGGAGACGGTCTCGTAGCAGGCCTGGCCGGCCGGACACTCCGACGTCTGGTTGGAGATGCAGACATCGATGTTCCATCCGCCGGAAACGTAAGGCGGCGTCCGGCAGACCAGATCGGCCTGGGCCGGTGAGGCCGCGACGACCAGCGCTCCGATCGTCGCGATGAGGGTGGCCAGGGCCACGCCGAAGAGTTTCTTGATTCTGGACATTCTTGCTCCCCGTGTGTCGAGTCCTGCTCGATCCGTCCGCGGTTGGTCCACCGTGGACGATGAGCGCACTTTACAGCGATGAGCATGAATGGTGGGGGCGTTTGCCGATGCCGTACGGCTGAACGGTCCGGCTCCGTCATGGGTGGACAGCGGCGTCGTACAGCTCGGTTGAGCGCGCCCGCCTCTCCCGCCTGGATGGCAGCCAGGCGCATGAGACCCTACGGACGCCGGCACCGCCGGTGGAGCCGACGCCACCCTCAACGCACAGACGATCAGGCGGTGGCCGTCTTCTTTCTCGCGGGATCCGGCGTCATCTCACGAACGGCGGCTGCCGTACTGATCACTGGGGCAGGGGGTTCGTCGTCGCGAACGAGTAGCGCGCGATCTTCCACGCGTCGTCGTCGCCCTTCTGAAGGATGAACAGTTCGTGGTTGGCGTCGGGGACGCGCTCGTTGATGGCGTTCACGGTCACGTGCCCGTTCGAGTTCGTGCGGACGAATGCCCAGTTCGGAGCGACCTGCACCACCTCCTGGACCGTCAACTCGGTATCAAAGGTGATCGTCTGGAAGATGCCCTTGTAAGCGGCACCGATCGCCTCGGCGCCGACCGCCGAAGGGTTGTTCGGGGCCATGAAGACGCCGTCAGGTGCGAATACGGTCAGCACTGTCTCGGCGTCCGAGGCGTTCAACGCCGTCTCGTAGGTCTGCAGAACCTCTTCGATGTCAGCCTGGACCGAAGTGGCGTCTGCGGATTCCATGAGCTTCTTCATGACTTGCATCCTCTTCTTGGCGCATTGATTACGGTTGTGGCCTTCACAGCGTTGCGGGCTGCCGTCGTCTCGCGGGTAGTCGTCCGTCGGCGATGGCATGGCCGACCATCGGTCGAACAAGGCAGGGGGTACGCGGTTCAATGCCGTCCACGCCTCAAGCGTCGGCTCACCCAGACGACACCTTGTCGACTTGGCCCGAGCCGCTCCACCATGTGCCCGGCCTGCTCCCACAGGACGGCCAGTCCATCGCCGATGATGCCCCGTCCGATCACGGCGATGTTCATGGTTCTTCCCCGCCGATCCGAAAGCGCCGGAACGCCTCCGACTCACAGAAGGACACTAAGATCACCATCGGGCGAGCGTCCAATACGTGTTCGCGCAGCGGACGATAGAGTTTTCCTATCGATAAGGACCTGGCCTCCAGCGCGCCGGAACCGGCCCGGCGGGCCACCGGCGTGGCGACGTCACTCTGTTCGACCTCGTGTGACGGCGCGAACCAGCTGCGCTTGTTGCCGTACATATCGCCGCAGGTGGAGGCGCTCGGGTAGCGGCCGGTCGCAGCACCCGCCCGGAACGTGTTCTCATCCGTCGATGACACCCCAGCGGTCGTGAACCGCACTCGTCCCGGACCGCATCCGGCTCCGGACCGCCACCGTCTGGACACTCCGCCCCGTCGCCGCGATCCCGGCCAACCCGGGCTGCAGCGGGCAGAATGCAGAGAGATCGGAAGTTCCGGGAGCTGTGGAGCCAGCGTCAGGAGCGATACCACAGCAAGGCCGGCAGCGATCCAGCCGCGGCGCCGATCAGAAAAGGAATGGTGCTCGCCGGCTGGGCCGATGTGCGCGGCATCCGCACCCTTGCCGCCGCCGGACCTCGTCCCCCGCTGACCCACTCGTCCCTGAGCGGGCACCGCCGGAGTACCGCCAGACGTCGAGCGCGTGGTGCTGCGGCTTGCGGAACGCGGGCATGACCGCTCCGGTCATGCGCGAGCGCGACGGGGTGGTGGACGGATGACGGGTTCGCTCCGCAGGAAAGCGCCACCGCCCTCAGCGTGCTCCCCGCCCCGCCGTCGACCCCGATGGTGCGCTCGCCGAAGCTCCCCGCCGGCGCCTCCCAGAACCGCGGCCGACAGCCGCCGAGCAGCTCGCCGGTGCGGTGCTCGGGGGCTCGCGATACTCCTCAGCGCCGGGTCGGTCAGCGTGCCGATGCAGCCGAAGATCACCGCGCGCACGGCCCGCGAACGGACGCGCCGGAGACCCCCGCGGTGCAAGGGTCTCCGGCGAGGTGGTTCCGAGGTGAACGCTCAGGTGGCGCTCAAGAATGCGAACGTTCCGGGTGGGACGGACCTGGAAAGCCGCATCCAACGTCATGAGAAGACCCGTGCGGCGGATCAGGATCCGCAAAGGATCAGGTTACCGTTGTCCGCGGCGACCCGTGCTGCCGAGCTGACGCGGCGTCATCGATGGGCAAGACGACGAACGCCCGAGGCAGCGCCTTTGACGCCGGCGGCTACCAGGATGACGAGGACCGTACTGGACACGGGCAGCAGGATGGCGTATCCCGCCGCGATCAGGTTGCGCTTCAGCATGATGACCGACCTCCTTCGGTTACACCTTCAGGAGACCGCCTCGACCGCAGGCGCACACAGAGCCGAAGGCCATCGACGCTGCTCCGGTGGGCCTATCTGTTTCGGGTCCTTCGGCCCTGACGTCCTCTCCTACCGACGCTTTAACCTCGGCTCGAGAACTCCTCGATCGGGAGTCGAGATGAAGGTCTTCAAGAAGTTGATGTGCGGTGCCGGTCTGCACTCGGGGCAGTGGTCCCTGCCGGGCCGGCGATGCGCGAGCGTACGAGTCTGCGTCAGCTGTGGGAGAGCCGGCGAGAAGGTCCGCCATACCTGGGGCGGGTTCGTCTACGTCGACGCCGACCGGTGTGGACAGGTTCGCCGCTGCGAACGGTGCGGCACGACCGAGTCCCGGATCGCGCACGACTGGGGCCCGTGGCTGTACGCGAACGTGGAGTTCAACTCACCACAGTTCCACAAGTGCGGCCGGTGCCACGAGACGGAGAAGACGGCGTACACGAGCCGATGAGAGCAGACGGCCACGAGTTCGGAGGTTGCCATGACCGGGCCGGAGAAGGACGAGACCCGCACCGCCTTGGAGATGGCCGCTCGCGCGTCGCTGCGGGCGCCTTCGGTCTTCAACACTCAGCCCTGGAAGTGGCGCCTCACCGGCGACGTGCTCGAGCTGTCGTCCGACCCGGCACGCCGGCTCGGCGTGACCGACGCCGAGGGCCGCCTGCTTCTGCTGAGCTGCGGCGGCGCTTTGCACCACGCTCGGCTCTATCTGGCCGCCGCCGGGTGGCGTGCCGACGTGCAACGCCTTCCCGAGGCGCAGCGCCCGGATCTGCTCGCCCGCATCCGCATCGCCGGTCGCGCCGAGCCGGATCTGGAGGCGGCAGAACTCGCCGACGCCATCAGCCGGCGTCGCACCGACCGCCGTGCCTTCGGCGACCGTCCGGTGTCCGAGGAAACGGTGACCCGCTTGCGGCGTCTGGTCGAGGCGGAGGGCGCCTACCTGCATGTCGTTCCCGACGACCGGGTGCCCGAGCTGGCCGTCTCCGTCGACGAGGCCGCCGACGCCAACTACTTCGATCCTGCGCACCGCACCGAGCTCACTGACTGGACGCACCGGCCGTCCTGGACCGGCGACGGCGTGCCGCCCAGCACGGCCGTGCAGCCGAGCCTGCGCCGTGTGCCGGTGCGCAACTTCTTGCCGGACGGCTCCACCGGCATGCTGGCCGGCGCGGACCACGACGAAGGCGCCGCGTACGTGATCATCTTTGGCACCGCCGATCGGCCGGTCGATCTGCTGCGCGGCGGTGAGGCCATGTCCGCGTTGCTCCTGCGGGCCACCGCCGAGGGCTTGGCCACGGCTCCCATCAGCGAGGCGGTCGAGGTTGCCTGGCCCCGCCGGCTGCTGAGTCGGCTGCTCTCCGGAGTGGGCGAGCCGTACCTGGTCGTCAGGCTCGGTTACGTGGAAGCATCGGACGTAGTGCCTCCGTCACCTCGCCGGCCACCCGCCGACGTTATTCAGGTCGATGAGTGATCACGACCTTACCGAGCGGCCTCCGCCCGCAACTACGAACCGACGTCGAGGCCGCAAGCGCACCATGGGGAGACTAAGAGCAACGCCGGCGGCGGCCCCGGAACCGGAGCCGCCGCCGAGCATCGCTGCCGACTACTCCATCGTGTGGATGAGGGACCAGTCGCGAACCTCGGGCATGTCCTCGAGGTGCTCGACGACGTAGGTCTCGTGCCGGCGGAGCTGCACCTCGCACCAGGCCTTGAGGTCGGCCGCACCGCGGGGTAGGCGGTGGGCGTTGTTGATGGCGTCCATGACGAGGTGGTAGCGCGAAGCGCGGTTGCGGACGGTCATGTCGAACGGGGTGGTCGTGGTGCCCTGTTCGATGAAGCCGCGCACCCGGAACCGGTCGGCGTCGGGCCGGCCGTGCACCAGCTGGTGGATCGCGCCGGGGTAGCCGTGGAAGGCGAAGACCACGTCGACCGTGTCGGTGAACAGCTCGGTGAACTGGGTCTCGCTCATGCCGTGCGGGTGGTCCTTGGGCCGCGGCAGGGTCATCAGGTCGACGACGTTGACGACGCGGACCTTGAAGCCAGGCAGCCGGTCGCGCAGGATCTGCGCCGCGGCGACGGTCTCCATGGTGACGACGTCGCCGGCGCAGGCCAGCACTATGTCGGGGTCGCTGGTGTCGTCGTCGGTGCCGGCCCAGTTCCAGATCCCGGCGCCGCGGGCGCAGTGCTCAACGGCCTCGTCCATGGTCAGATACTGCAGCTGGGGCTGCTTGTCGATGACGATCAGGTTGATGTACGAGCGGGATCGGAAGCAGTGGTCGGCCACCGACAGCAGGGTGTTGGCGTCCGGCGGCAGATAGACCCGGGCGACGTCGCCGCGCTGAGTGAGCACGGTCTGAATCAGGCCGGGGCCCTGGTGCGAGAACCCATTGTGGTCGTTGCGCCACGCCGTTGAGGTCAGCAGCACGTTGAAGCTGGGGACCTTGGCCCGCCACGGCAGGTTCTTGGCCTCCTGCAGCCACTTGCCGTGCTGGATCGTCTGCGAGGCGCTGACCATGGCGAACGCCTCGTAGGTGGCGAACATGCCGTGCCGGCCGGTGAGGTTGTAGCCCTCGAGCCAGCCGTGGCAGTTGTGCTCGCTCAGCACCTCCATGACCCGGCCGTCGCGGCTGAGGGCGACGTCGCTGGGCATGACTCGCTCCATGAAGGCCCGGTCGGAGACCTCGAAGACGGCGCCGAGCCGGTTGCTGTTGGTCTCGTCGGGGCAGAACAGCCGGAACCGGTCGTCGTTGCGGGCATAGATGTCGCGCATCATCTCGCCGAGCCGGCGCGTCGACTCGGCCCGCTCGGTGGCCGGCGCGGCCACCTCGACGGCGTAGTCGCGGAAGTCCGGCAGCTCGAGGGCGTGAGTCAGGACGCCGCCGTTGGCGTGTGGCGACGCACTCATACGCAGATCGCCCTCGGGTGCCTGCTCACGGATGAGGCCGACGGGCGCGCCCGCTTCGTCGAAGAGCTCCTCAGGCCGGTACGACCTGAGCCACTGCTCGAGAAGTGCGAGGTGCGCGGGGTTGTCCCGGACGCCGGCCAGCGGCACCTGGTGCGACCGCCACGTGCCGGTAACCTGCACCCCGTCCACCTGAGCCGGCCCGGTCCAGCCCTTCGGCGACCGAAGGACGATCAACGGCCAAACCGGCCGGGTCCCGTCCCACGTGCCGGTGCGGGCCGCGGTCTGAATCTCGCGGATGCGTCCCCACGCCTGCGCGAGCGCCGCCGCGAACCGCAGGTGCATGCCGGGCAGGTCCTGACCAGCGACCTCGATGACGTCGTAGCCGTGGCCGCGTAGCAGCTCCTGCACCTCGTCGGCATGCTTGCGCCCCAGCACGGTGGGGCCGGAGATCTTGGCGTCGTTGAGGTGCAGGATCGGCAGCACCGCGCCGTCGCGGGCCGGGTTGAGGAACGACACGCCCTTCCACGAGCCCTCCAACGGGCCCGTCTCGGCCTCGCCGTCGCCGACCACGGCGATCGCCAGCAGGTCGGGGTTGTCCATCACGGCGCCGAAGGCGTGGACCAGCACGTAGCCCAGCTCGCCGCCCTCGTGAATGGAGCCCGGAGTGGTGACCGAGACGTGGCTCGGGATGCCGCCGGGACTCGAGAACTGGCGGAACAGCTTCCGCATACCCTCGGCGTCCTGGCTGATCCGCGGGTAGATCTCCGAGTAGGTGCCCTCCAGGTAGCCGGCGGCGACCAGCGCCGGGCCGCCGTGGCCGGGACCGGCGAGGTAGATCGCCTGCTGGCCGGTGTGCCGGATCAGCCGCGACACGTGCGCGTAGATCAGCGACAGGCCCGGGCTGGTGCCCCAGTGGCCGAGCAGGCGGGGCTTGATGTGCTCGGCGGTCAGCGCCTCGCGCAGCAGCGGATTGGCCTTGAGGTAGATCTGGCCGATGGTGAGGTAGTTGGCCGCGCGCCACCAGGCGTCGAGGCGGGCCAGTTCGGCCTCGTCCGGTTCGGCGAGCGTCTGCAGCAGGTCGGAGACAACCGTGGTCACGGCAATTCCCTTCACGGATCTTTGTCGTCGCCTCGACCGTAGGGCGGGGGCCACCGGCTCCCGTAGGGCCGCAAGCCGCAACCGACGGGACCTTCGGCCCTACGGGACGGGACTACCGAGACGGGTCACCAGAAACACCGGGTAGTCGGCCGCGACGGCTGCGAAGGCAGCGATCGGGGCACGCCGATCGACCGGGATGTGCGGCCGCGCCCCGGGCGCCTTGGACAGGTACAGGCGCAGGATCGGTGGTCTCTGCTCCACGGCCACCTCGCTGAGACGGATCCGCTCGCGGCGGCCGTGGCTGAGGACCGCCTCGCCACCGGCGGCTCGCACGTTGGCAACCCAGTTGGCGTCGTTGCCCAGCATCGACACCAGGTACTCGCTGTCCTGGTGCCGGACGACCACGAGCGGGCAGGACACCGTCCGGCCGGTGCGACGCCCCGGCACTTCGAGCGTGACCCACGTGCGAGGAGCGAGGAACCCGGCCCGGTACTGGGCGGCGGAGATGCGGTTGAGCAGGCGGGCCAGAGCGTGCGGGCGCCCGCCGCGATACATCCAGCGCTTCAACGGGCTCACGATCAGCATGCCGGTGCCTCCGGGTACGCGTAGAGCTCGATCAGACGGTGGCGGGCGGCCTGCAGCCGGTGCGACACGACGTCGAGCATCCGGCCGGTCAGCTCACGCCCGAGATCGGCGTCGTCGGTGATCAGTGCACGCACCCGTGCGGCGTCGAACTCGACGGCATGCACGTCGTCGGCCACCACGGCACCGAACTGCCAGCGGAACGGCGGTCGCATCCACGACCAGCCGACCGGCGCGCCCGGCCCGGCCCGGTCGACCGTGATGTCGCCTCGCCCGGGTACGGAGAAATCGATCGCGACCGCCCCGGAGCTGATCAGCCAGAAGCGGTCGGCGTGTGCGTCCTCGCGGCACAGCCGGTGCCCGACGCCGTGGAACACCGGCCGTCCGGTCACCGCGAGCCGCTGCAACCAGCCGGCCGGCAGGTCGGCGACGAAGTCGTTCAGGGCGAGCAGGTCGAAGACACTCAGCATGAAACCTCCCCGCAGAGGGCGGAGCCCGGTGGCGGCCGGGCTCCGCGCGACGATCAGGCGACGTAGAAGACGCCCGCGCCGGTGGTGTCCGTGTCCTCGAAGGCGACCTGGAGCTTGTCGATCACTTCTACGACGCCGGGCACCTGCCGGGTGAGGCGGACGGCCAGGTTGGCGGTGGAGCGTCGGTCGACCTCGCCGGTCAGCCGCACCACACCGCCGTCGACGGCGACGCCGACTCGGTCGGCGCCTTCGTGCAGCAGCGTGTCGAACACGTCCTTGCTGATGTCGGCGCCGATCTCGTCGTCGGGGCGCAGGTGGACCTTCAGCAGATCGCCGCGGGAGACGATACCGACCAGCCGGCCGAGGTCGTCGACGACCGGCAGCCGCTTGACGTTCTCGGCATCCATGACCCGCGCCGCGGAGGCGATGGGGGTCCCGGTGAGCACCACGACCGGTGGAGCGCTCATCAGGTCGGCGGCGGTTCCCGCGTACGCTTTGGCGCGCTCACCGCGGCGCCGGCGTCCCTCGAACAGCCGGGGCTGCTCGTCGCCCGCGTACTCGATCTTGCGAAGCAGATCCGCCTCGGAGATCACCCCCGTCACGTGCTGGTACTCGTCCACGACCGGCATCGCGCTGAAGCGGTGCCCGATCAGCAGGTCCACCACTTCCCGGTACGAGGCGGCCGGCTGCACCGACACGACCGCCTCGGTCATCACGTCGTCCACTTTCCACGCTGTCATGGCAGCCTCCTCGCTTCTCGGCTCTGACGCTACGAGCCAGTAACCGGGTCGGGCAGGGCCGAAAGACCCTCGGCTCGCTGCCTGATGCCCTGCAGCATCCGGCGTTCCATGATCAGGCTGCCGGGTGCCATCACCACGTCGTACAGGGCCCGGACCGCTGGGTTGCCGCCCGGTGGTGTGATGCGGTTGCGGCTGATCAGCCGGGTCCCGGCTCCGTCCGGGCGCAGAGCGCCCCAGGTGACGTACCGGCGGCGCGCCCACGGGGAGACGGCCACCGCCAGTGCGGCCCCGGCGACCAGGAACACCAGCTCGGGACCGCCGTACATGAGGCCTTTCATGACCGACTCCTTTCTCTGCCGTCGGTTTCACGGTCGGCCCTTGCCGACCCGTCGGGTAGGGACGTCCGGCCCTACGGCACACGCCGTCGGCCGCGCTACCAACGAGACGAGAGGGGTGTGAAGAGGAGATGACCAGATACGTCTACGACTTCGTCGAGGGCAACATGGACCTCAAGGACCTGCTCGGTGGCAAGGGCGCCAACCTGGCCGAGATGACCCGGATGGGTCTGCCGGTGCCGCCCGGCTTCACCGTCACCACCGACGCCTGCCGCGCATACCTGCGCACCGGAAGCATGCCCACGAGCCTCCTCGGAGAGGTCGAGCATCACCTGCGAATGGTGCAGAACCAGATCGGCAAGACCTTCGGCGACCCCGACGACCCGCTGCTGCTCTCGGTCCGCTCCGGCGCCAAGTTCTCCATGCCCGGGATGATGGAGACCATCCTCGACATCGGTCTGAGCGACGCGAGCGTCGCGGGCCTCGGCCGGCAGACCGGGAACGAGCGCTTCGCCTGGGATTCCTACCGGCGCCTGATCCAGATGTTCGGCAAGACGGTCTTCGACGTCCCCGGCGAGGCGTTCGATGAAGAGCTCGCGGCGGCTGGAGGCATCGGCGCCGGCCTGAGCGTGACTCAGCTGCAGGACCTCGTCCTCGCGTACAAGAAGGTGTTTCACGCCCACACCGGCCGTGACTTTCCGCAGGCGCCGCACGAGCAGCTGTTCCTCGCGATCGGCGCGGTGTTCCGGTCGTGGAACGCCGAGCGGGCCACCCTCTATCGCCGGCAGGAGCGCATTCCGCAGGACTTGGGCACCGCGGTCAACGTGATGGCGATGGTCTTCGGCAACCGCGGCGACGACTCGGGAACCGGCGTGGCGTTCACCCGCGATCCGGCCACCGGGCGGCGTGGCGTCTACGGCGACTATCTACGCAACGCCCAGGGCGAGGACGTCGTCGCCGGCATCCGCAACACGATGAGCCTCGCCGAGCTCGCCACCATCGACCCGGCGAGCCACCGGCAGCTGCTGTCGATCATGCAGCGGCTCGAGCAGCACTACCGCGATCTGTGCGACATCGAGTTCACCATCGAGAACGGCCGGCTGTGGATGCTGCAGACCCGCGTGGGCAAGCGCACCCCGGCCGCCGCGTTCGTCATCGCCGCCCAGCTCGTCGACGAGGGCACCATCACCCTCGACGAGGCCCTGCAGCGGGTCACCGGCGAGCAGCTCGCCCAGCTGATGTTCCCCAGCTTCGACACCGCCGCCGCACCCGAACCGCTGACCACCGGGGTGCCCGCCTCGCCCGGAGCGGCCGTCGGCGCGATCGTCTTCGACTCCGCCGCCGCAGCAGCAGCCACCGAGCCGGTCATCCTGGTGCGCCGCGAGACCAACCCCGACGACCTGCCCGGCATGATCGCCGCCCAGGGCATCCTCACCTCGCGCGGCGGCAAGACCTCGCACGCCGCCGTCGTCGCCCGCGGCATGGGGAAGACCTGCGTCTGCGGCGCCGAGGAACTCGTCATCGACGACGGCTTGGTCACCGTGGCCGGACGCACGCTGCACGCCGGGGACGTGATCTCCCTCGACGGCACCACCGGCAAGGTGTACCCCGGCGCCGTCGCCGTCCGGCCCTCCCCCGTCGTGCGCTACTTCGAAGGCGAGCTCACCGCCCACGGCGACCCCCTGCTCGCCGCGGTGGAACGGCTCATGATCCACGCTGACCACACAGCGCGGCTCGCCGTGCACGCCAACGCCGACACCGGCGCCGATGCCGCCCGCGCCCGCCGCTTCGGCGCCACCGGTGTGGGGCTGTGCCGCACCGAGCACATGTTCCTCGGCGACCGCCGCGTACTGATCGAGCGGCTGATCCTCGGCGACGACGGCGCCCTGGCCGACCTGCTGCCGCTGCAGCGCGCCGACTTCGAAGAGCTGTTCACCGCCATGGACAGCATGCCCGTGACCGTGCGGCTGATCGACCCGCCGCTGCACGAGTTCCTGCCGCCGCTGGAGGAGCTGACCGCGCGGGTCGCCCGCGCCGAGGCACTCGGTCAGGATCCCGGTCGCGACGGCACGCTGTTGACGGCCGTGCGCCGGATGCACGAGCAGAACCCGATGCTCGGCCTGCGCGGGGTCCGCCTCGGCCTGGTGATTCCCGGCTTGTTCGCCATGCAGGTCCGGGCGATCGCGGAGGCGGCGGCCGCTCGGGTCGCCGCGGGCGGCGACCCACGGCCCGAGATCATGATTCCGCTGGTCGGTGCGGTACAAGAGCTGGAGACCGTACGGGCAGAGGCGGAGTCGGTGCTGGCGAGCGTGCCGGGCGCGCCGCCGATCCGGATCGGCACCATGATTGAGGTGCCTCGGGCCGCGCTGACCGCGGGGCAGATCGCCGGCGCGGCCGAGTTCTTCTCGTTCGGCACCAACGACCTGACCCAGATGACGTGGGGCTTCTCCCGCGACGATGTCGAAGGCGCGTTCTTCGGCCGCTACCTCGGGCTCGGCATCTTCGCGGTCTCGCCGTTCGAGACCATCGACGGCGACGGCGTGGGCGAGCTCGTCCGCATTGCCGTCGAGCGCGGCCGGGCCACCCGGCCCGACCTGACCGTCGGCGTCTGCGGCGAGCACGGGGGTGATCCGGCCTCGGTCCGCTTCTTCCACGACGCCGGCCTCGACTACGTGTCCTGCTCGCCGTTCCGCGTCCCGATCGCCCGCCTCGAAGCCGGGCGCGCCGCGAGCGCGGCGACCGGCTCGGACAGCCGATAAGGAGGTCACGATGACGACCACCACGATGGCACCGACCATGACGACGCCGATCACGGTGACGCCGGTACGCCGCGGTGACCGGGAGATCGGCGCCTACATCGACGGCCGGTTCGTGCCCGCCGTCGACGCCACCACCGTCGCGCTGGCCGCCCTGGCCACCGCGGCGGTTGCCACCGCCGGCATCTCCGTCGGCTTCGCGCTGCGCCGACGCCCCGCGATCGGCACGGTCACGATGGGCCCCGGCGGCTGGGTCAGCCTCAAGCGCACGACGCGGCCGGCGCTGAAAGCAGGCCGCCCGGCGAGGCCGTGGTGGGCTCGCCTTCTCCGTGCCCGCCGGCTGGTCGTGGAGCGCTGAGCGGGTCGTTCGGCCCTACTGACGACGCTTGCAGCCGATCACGCTGAGATCAGCGACCAAAGGAGACCGTCATGCGCGCAGCAGTCGTAACAAGCTTCACCGAACCGCTGGCCGTCCAGGAGGTGCCGGTCCCGCAACCCGGTGCCGGGCAGATCCTCGTCCGCATCGAGGCCAGCGGCCTGTGCCACACCGACATCCACGCCGCCCGCGGCGACTGGCCGGTCAAGCCGGCTCCCCCGTTCATCCCCGGCCACGAGGGCGTGGGCATCGTCGACATGGTCGGCCCGGGTGTCACGCTGCACCGGCCCGGCGACCGCGTCGCCATCCCGTGGCTCGGACATGCCTGCGGCTCGTGCGAGTACTGCATCACGGGCTGGGAGACGCTGTGCGAGGCTCAGCTCAACACCGGCTACGCGATCGACGGCGGCCACGCGGAGTACCTGGTCGCCGACGCGCGCTTCGCTGTCGCGGTGCCGGACAGCATCGACCCGGCCGAGGCCGCCCCGCTGACCTGCGCCGGCGTCACCACCTACAAGGCCGTCAAGGTCGGCGGCGTCACGCCCGGCGACCGCGTCGCGATCTTCGGCATCGGCGGACTCGGCCACCTCGCCCAGCAGTACGCGCAGATCTTCGGTGGCGAGACCATCGCCATCGACGTGACCGAGGAGAAGCTGCAGCTGGCCAAGAACCTCGGCGCCGCCCATGTCGTCAACGCCGCCACCACCGATCCGGTCGCCGCGATCGAGGCTCTCGGCGGCGCCGACGTCGCCGTGGTGCTCGCGGCCGACCCCAAGGTGCTCGAGCAGGCACATGCGTCGCTGCGCCGCGGCGGCCGGCTGATCCTGGTCTCGCTGCCCAAGGACAACGCCATGTCCCTGCCGATCTTCCAGACCGTCCTCAAGGGCATCCAGGTCATCGGTTCGATCGTGGGCACCCGCGCCGACCTGGCCGAGGTGTTCCGGCTGCACGCCGCCGGGCGTACCAAGGTGTTCTACGAGACCCGTCCGCTCGAGCAGATCAACGATGCCATCGAGGACGTCCTCGCCAGCCGGGTCCCGGCCCGTCTCGTGCTCGTCCCCTGACCCGGCCCGAGGTTCCGGGCGGTCCCGGTCGTCCGGGACCTCTGGCCCTGCCGGGCGGGTCATCGCTCGGCCAGGCTGAAGGAAGACGAAGGAGGGGCCATGGCCACCACACCCCAGGACGCCTGGCGCGGATTCCGCGGCACCGGCTGGCGCGAGACGATCGACGTCGGCGGGTTCATCCACGACAATATCGAGCCGTACACCGGCGGGCCGGAGTTCCTGACCGGGCCGACGCACCGGACCGAGCGGATCTGGCGGCAGCTGCAGCGGATGTTCGTCGAGGAGCGCCGGCGCGGGATCTACGACGTGGACACCCACACGCCCTCCACCATCACCTCACACGAGCCCGGCTACCTCGATCGCGACCACGAGCTGATCGTCGGCCTGCAGACGAGCTCGCCGCTGCGCCGCGCGATCATGCCCAACGGCGGCCTGCGCATGGTGGAGAACGGCCTGGCCGCGTACGGGTTCGAGCTCGACCCCCACGTGAAGGCCATCTTCAGCCAGTACCGCAAGACCCACAACGACGGCGTGTTCGACGCCTACCCGGCCGACGTCAAAGCCGCCCGGCGCTCGCACATCATCACCGGGCTGCCCGACGCGTACGGCCGTGGCCGCATCATCGGCGACTACCGGCGCGTAGCCCTCTACGGCGTGGACCGCCTGATCGCCGACCGCCGGACGCTCAAGGCCGCGCTCGACGACAGGCTCTCGTCAGAGGACGTGATCCGCGACCGGGAGGAACTGGCCGAGCAGATCCGCGCCCTCGAGGAGCTGCGGTTCATGGCCGACCGGTACGGCGACGACATCTCCGGCCCGGCGACCACCGGCCGCGAGGCCATCCAGTGGCTGTACTACGCGTACCTCGCCGCCACCAAGGAGCAGAACGGCGCCGCGATGTCGCTCGGGCGGACGGCGTCCTTCGTCGACGTCTACCTGCAGCGGGACATCGCCGAGGGCCGGCTCACCGAGCAGCAGGCGCAGGAACTGGTCGACGACTTCGTCATCAAGCTGCGCATCATCCGGTTCCTGCGCACCCCGTCCTACGACGAACTGTTCTCGGGTGACCCGACGTGGGTGACCGAATCGCTGGGCGGCATCGGCTGCGACGGGCGACCGCTGGTCACTCGCACGAGCTTCCGGTACCTGCAGACGCTGTACAACCTCGGCCCCGCGCCGGAGCCCAACCTGACCGTGCTGTGGTCGCCGGCGCTGCCCGAGGGGTTCAAGCGGTTCTGCGCCCAGGTCTCCATCGACACGAGCGCCATCCAGTACGAGAACGACGACCTGATCCGACCCGCGTACAGCGACGACACCGCGATCGCCTGCTGCGTCTCGGCCATGCGCGTGGGCAAGGACATGCAGTTCTTCGGCGCCCGCGCCAACCTGGCCAAGGCCCTGCTGTACGCGATCAACGGCGGCCGCGACGAGCTGACCGGCGAGCAGATCTCCCCTCCGTCGCCGCCGGTCACCGACGACGTCCTCGACTACGGCACCGTGCTCGCCGCGTACGACAAAACACTCGACTGGCTCGCCGAGACGTACGTGGACGCGCTCAACGTCATCCACTACATGCACGACAAGTACTCCTACGAGCGCATCGAGATGGCCCTGCACGACTACCCGGTCCACCGGTTCCTGGCCACCGGCATCGCCGGTCTGTCGGTCGCCACCGACAGCCTGAGCGCCATCAAGCACGCCCAGGTGAAGGTGCTGCGCGACGGAAACGGGCTGGCCGTCGACTACGCCGTCGACGGGGACTTCCCCACTTTCGGCAACAACGACGACCGCGCCGACGCCATCGCCGTCGACCTGGTCGAGCGGTTCATGGCCAAGATCCGGCGGCAGCCCACCTACCGGGGCGCGGAGCCGTCGCTGTCGGTCCTCACGATCACCTCGAACGTGGTCTACGGCAAGAACACCGGCAACACGCCCGACGGCCGCCGTGCCGGCGAGCCGTTCGCACCGGGCGCGAACCCGATGAACGGCCGGGACAAGCACGGCATGGTCGCCGCCGCGCTCTCGGTCGCCAAGCTGCCCTACCGGTCGGCCCGCGACGGCATCTCGCTGACCATCACCGTCACCCCCGACGGCCTCGGCCACGCCCGCGACGAACGCATCGCCAACCTGGCCGGCGTCCTCGACGGCTACACCGACGGCGGCGGCTTCCACATGAACGTCAACGTGCTCGACCGCGCCACGCTCGAGGACGCCATGGCCCACCCGGAGAACTACCCGCAGCTGACGATCAGGGTCTCCGGCTACGCGGTCAACTTCGTCAAGCTCACGCCCGAGCAGCAGCGCGACGTCATCTCCCGCACCTTCCACGGATCGCTGTGATGACCGCCCCCGTCACGGCGCCGGTGACCGGCTCGCTCCACTCCTTCGACGTCTCCACCGGAGTGGACGGGCCGGGCACCCGGTTCGTCGCCTTTCTCGCCGGCTGCCCGCTGCGCTGCCTCTACTGCCACAGCCCCGACACGCAATACCGCCGCTATGGCTCTTCGCGGACGGCCGACGAGCTCCTCACCGAGATACGCCGGTACGAACGCTTCCTCAAGATCGCCCATGGCGGCGTCACCCTCAGCGGCGGCGAACCGCTGCAGCAGCCCGCCTTCACCCGCGAGGTGCTGCGCGGGTGCAAGGAGATGCAGCTGCACACCGCCCTGGACACCAGCGGCTTCCTCGGCGACCACGCCGACGACGCCCTGCTCGACGCCACCGACCTGGTGCTGCTCGACATCAAGTCCGGCGACCCGGCGACGTACCGCACCGTGACCCGCACCGGCCGCCTCGCACCGACGGTGCGCTTCGCCCACCGCCTCGCCGACCGCGGCATGCCCATCTGGGTCCGGTTCGTACTCGTCCCCGGCCTCACCGACGACCCCGCGAACGTTGACGCGGTCGCGGCCATCGCGGCCGCCGTGCCCACCGTCGAACGGGTCGAGGTGCTGCCGTTCCACCGCCTTGGCGCGCAGAAGTACGCCGCCCTCGGTCTGCCCTTCCCGCTTGCCGAAACACCGCCGCCGGACCCGGCCCTGCTCCAGCGGGTGCACGGCCAGTTCCGCGACCACGGGCTGACCGTGTACTGAACCAGCCGTCGTCGGGTTCGCTGCAGGCGACGCTGACTGTCATCGGCCGGTCCGGCCTTGCTTCCGACGATGCTCGATTCCGGTTCGGCCGGTGGTTCGTCACTCCGGCCGGCCGGCTTACTGCACCGTCTGGTTTGAGCAGGTCGCGCGGCGTTGACCAGGTAACACAAGAACCGTGTACTGGTCAGCATGGTGATCTCGGTTACCGTCGACATCCCAGCGCACCGCGAGGCGGCGTTGCAGGAGGTGGCCCGGCGCTACCGCATCGTTGACGAGGCGATCGCTGCGCGGGCTCGCCGGTGGCACGGCCGGAATGGCGCCTTGGCGATCAAGAACTGGCTAACCACGCCTGGGATCGGATGACCGAGGAGGGCAAGGACCAACTGCGCGCCTTGTACCGCCGGCCGATGACGATCATCTTCGCCGATGAGCTGCTCCAGGAGGTCCGGATGCCGACTGGCCGCCGCGGCCAGGCCGGGAGGCTACCGGGCTCGAGGGACTGTTGTGCGGCGGTGGACCGCGCATCGTGCTGGTACTTTCACGTCGATCGCGGCCAGCAGTACTACTTCATGGACTCGACCCAGGTCCAGCTGTTCCGCGCCGCCGATCAAGCAGACGTACGGGCAGGCCCGCCGCTGCACGCCGCAGATCGCCGGGTAGCCTGCGGAGTGCTCGGAGCCGACCGCAGGTCGCGTCGAACGCCAGCTCCCGCGGCGACGGTGCGGGCAGCGGGAAAGGCCGGTCAGGATCGTTGCCAGGCCACTCGTCGGCCAACGCGGCGAGAGCCGCGAGACCGCCGATGCCGTCCGTGACGACATGATGCACCACGACGATCAGCGCTTGCCGGCCACGGCCGGCCGCCAGACCGCGTGCCACAGCGGCCGCCGCAAGTCGAGCGGCCGGCACAACAGAGACACCGCCACGCTCAGCAGGACCTGACGGAACCGCGGTATGCGAGGAATCCGTGCACGCAGCAGATCGAGCAGCTCGGTCGGCACCGGTCCCGATCCGTCGAGCATGAGGATCACACCGAGGTTGGTGGGCACCGCCCCACGGTCAGCGGCCGACACGGTCAAGTCCATCGGCTCTATCCGCTCGATCCGCATGGCAGCGCCTCCGATCACCGTACGACCTGATCGTCGCAAGACCTGAGCGGTACAAGCAGGGCTGATAGACCTGTGTCCCGGGGAGTCAGGTCCTCCGACTCTGCCCGCCGGAACCGGCCGTCCCTAGCGTGAAGGGAGAGGAGGCAACCATGGACTCTCCCGAGCTCGTCCGCTGCATCGAGACGGCCACCCTGGCCCCGTCCCTGCACAACAGCCAGCCCTGGCGGTTCCGGCTGACCGGCGAGGAGATCGAGGTGTACGCCGACCACGACCGACAGCTCGACGTCCTCGACCCCGACGGCCGGGAACTCCTGGTGAGCGTCGGAGCGGCCGTCTTCACGCTCCGGCTGGCGCTGCGCCGCGCAGGCCGGATCCCCCAGCTCGCCGTCCTGCCCGACCCCGGCCGTCCCGACCTGGTGGCGGTGATCCGACCCGGCTCCGCCGCCCAGCCCTCGGCCGCGGTGCTGGAGCTCGCCGACGCGATCGAACGCCGCCATACCAACCGGCAACCGTTCCTGCCCAAGGTAGTGCCGGCCGACGCGATCGAAGAGCTGCGTGCGGCGGCCGGTCACGAGGGGGCGGCCCTCACGATCGCCGGCGCCGCAAGTCGCACCGTCATCGCCGGATTGGGCCGCGAGGCCGAGCGGCGCCTGCGGGCCCGCGACGGTTACCGGGCGGAAATGGGCCGCTGGACCCGCCCGGTCGCCCACCGCCGCGACGGTGTTCCATCTGCTGCGTACGGCCCCTGGGACGCCTTGGAGCGGCTGCCGATGCGCGACTTCGGCCTCGTGCACGCACCCCGTCAGCGCCGGTCGGAAGTGTTCGAGAAATGGCCGACCATCGCCGTGCTGACCACTGGCGCCGACGGGCCAGCCGACTGGATACGCGCCGGGCAGGCGCTGCAGCGGGTCCTGCTTGTCGCGACCCGCCGGCACCTGGCCACCACCCCGATCAGCCAGCCGGTGGAGATTCCGGGCATCCGGGAGGTCCTGACCGACCGGCGGGCCGGCCGCTTCGCACAAATGGTGATCCGGCTCGGCTACGGACCACCGGCACCCGCCACCCCGCGACGCCCGATCGCCGAGGTCCTCTCCGATCGCGCCGCATCACACCGCGCCGGAAACGGAGGTACGCCGTGAAAGCACTGGTCGTCTACGAATCGAAAGTCGTCGCCCGCGTCGTCGCGGACGGACTCGGCGAGGCCTTCGAGGTGCGTCTCGCGGAGGCCCGGGAGATCCCCTCCACCGAGGGCTTCGACCTGCTGGTCGTCGGCGGGCCGACGCACGCCTTCGGCCTGAGCAGGCCCGGTACGCGTCAGGACGCGGCACGGCAGGGCGACGTCCGACCCAGCACAGCTGACGTGGATATCCGCGAGTACCTGGACGTGTCGCCGATGCTCACCGGCCTTACGGCCGCCACCTTCGACACCAAGGTTGATAAGCCCTTGCCGCGCGGCTCGGCGGCACACAAGGCACACCGCCGGCTGCGTCGGCTCGGCTGCCGCATGGCCCGGCCACCGGAGAGCTTCAAGGTCGACGGCACGACCGGTCCACTGGTGGCCGGCGAACTGGAGCGGGCGCGGACGTGGGCCAGGGAACTCGCCGCGGCCGGGCTCGCCCTGCGGCACACCGCATGAAGGAGCAACCACCTGATCCCGATGCAGGAATGCCGTGCCGCCGGGCTCGCCCGGAGAAGTCAGGGCAGCAACACGGCGGCGCGGCACACTGCTCAAACGCCTGCCGCGCCCGACTCCGGCGGGACTGCGAGGGGTGACGCTCGTCGTCCCGGGCGGCGAGCCTCGCCATGGCTCTTAGGTACTGAGGTTTGGTGATCTCCCCCGAGGTCAGCTGCGCCGCCAGGACTCCCTCGAGGCTTTCCGGCTGCGTTGGCCGCGTACCATCTTCCTCACCTCCCGATCACCCATGCTCGTCCGTCGTGGAGGTGGCGAACAGGGACCAGGGTCCCGCCTCCGCATGCCGATCAGCTCACGGCACGAGTCGGCCGATCACGCCGTTCGGCGGTTCAAGGACTGCTGGCGTTGCCATCCGTCACCCTCGCCGTCGAGGACGGACATCGATGGACAAGACTGCTGCGGTGGTACGGACCGTGCGCTGGGTGCGTCGCTCCCGGCCGACATCAGCGAGGCCAGCTTCCGCGGCTGCTCGACGCCGTGCCGGATCCGCTAGCCGCCCGGGACACAGCGGGGACGGGTGTGCCGTCGGCCACGGCGGTCAGGCGGGAGCTGCTCCGCGTACCCTTTCGCGACCTCTTCCCCGACGCCATCGCCAGGCTCGACACCGGCGCCGTGCGACCCGGGCGCCGGCAGTCGGCATGCACTGACCTGAACGTCCGCTCGGCTCGCCACCGAGCGCGCTCCAGCGACGGATCACACCGACTCAGCTGTTGGCTGGTGCCCGTTCCTCCGGGCGGCGCGGCGCGCTTGCCCGGCGGCGACCAACGATGCGCCGATCACCGCCACAAGACCTGCCACCGCCACCGCGAGCAGTCCTTCGGCGCCGGCGGTGGAGGTGGAGATCGCAACGCCGCACAGCGCCCAGGCGCTGCTCACGCCTGCGGCCAGACGGGCCACAGCGGTGCGAGCAACGACGCTGACCACCAGCACAGCGGTCGCCACGGCGCCGAGCAACAGACCGGTCAGCACGGAGGCGGACGGACGATCCAGGAGCGTGGCGGTGTTGATCCAGACCGCTGCGGCGGTCCACCCGGCGTACACCCCGAGGACCGACTCCACCAGCGCTCCTGCGCCGGGTACTGGGCCACGAGTGCCCGACCTCACCGAACGCGCGCGGAACAGGGCGACGCCGATCGCGACCAACATGAGCACAAAGACCGGAACGGTGATCACCGGCGCTGTCGCCGCGGCCAGCAACCATGCCACGAAACCGGCCTGGGCCAGGCTCAGAGGCACGTGCAGCCTGCGGTAGTCGTCCGAGCCGGCCCGTTGTTCCGGCAGCCCGCGCACGGCGACCACGAGGCACCCGAGCACCACGACTCCCCACACGGCGAAGAACGGTCCGGGTGGGACAACGACGGGGTCCTCGGCACTGCCTTGATCGAATCCCGCTACAGCAGGACTGGCGAGTTGCGCCAGTGCGGTCACCGCGAGGATCCAACGTCCGACCCGTGGGGCCGGCCCCCGACCAGGAGAGGCGATCTGCCCGGCAGTCGTCAACGTGCTCAACCCCTCATGAATCCGACCACCCGTCATCCGCGGCGCCGACGGACTCAGCTTCGCGCTCGATGTGCGGCCCAGCCTCCACCGAAGGCATGACAAGCACGCTATTACTTCCATGACAGAAACACCTGAGATGCGCGGCGATCTTGCGCAGCCGACGCGACGCACCCACGCTTATCCACCGCCCGGACCCGGCTCCGGCGGAATCGCGAGAGGATGACTGCGCGGGGCCGACGGTGGCCATGCTCGCCGGCCCCATCCGGTCAGCCGTAGTAGGCGTCCCTCATCAGCTGCTGCATGTCGTCCAGCATCGGCATCCTCGGGTTGGCCGGTGCGCACTGGTCCTCGTACGCGTTGAGAGCCTGCCGCGGCAGGGCGGCGAGGAAGTCGGCCTCGTCAACTCCCAGCTTGGCGAAAGAGGGCTCGATACCGACCGCGTCCCGCAGGGTCTCGACGGCCTGGGCGAGCGACTCCGGCGTGGCGGTGGGCAGGCCGAGCATCCGGGCGATGTCGGCGAACCGCTCGGGTGCGCGGTAGCTCTCGTACTTGGGCCAGCCGGACAGCTTCGACGGCATGGCGCCGTTGTAACGGATCACGTGCGGCAGCAGCACCGCGTTGGTGCGGCCGTGGGCGATGTGGAACGTGGCGCCGAGCGTGTGCGACATGGCGTGCACGATGCCGAGGAAGGCGCTGCCGAACGCCATGCCCGCGATCGTGCCGGCGTTGTGCATGTGCTCGCGCGCCTCCGGGTCGCCGGCCACGACCGACTGCTCGAGGTTGGCGAAGATGAGCCGGATGGCGTGCAGGGCCAGGCCGTCGGTGAAGTCGCTGGCGTACACCGACACGTACGCCTCGATCGCGTGAGTCAGCGCGTCGAAGCCGCTGTCCGCCGCGATCGCGCGAGGCAGGCTGGCGGTGAGTTCCGGGTCGACGATGGCGACCGTGGGGGTGAGCGCGTAGTCGGCCAGCGGGTACTTCTTGCCGGTGACGTGGTCGGTGATGACCGCGAAGGGCGTGACCTCGGCCCCGGTGCCCGAGGTGGTCGGGATGCAGACCAGCTGAGCCAGCGCGCCGAGCGCGGGGAAGGCGAACGCGCGCTTGCGGATGTCGAAGAACTTCTCGCGCATGTCGTCGAAGTCGACTTCGGGGTGCTCGTACTTGAGCCACATCACCTTGGCCGCGTCCATGGCCGACCCGCCGCCGAGCGCGATGATCGTGTCGGGCCGGAACGAGCGCATCAGCGCGGCGCCCCGGTCGACCGTCGTCATCCGCGGCTCGGGTTCGACGTCGTCGATGATCTGCAAGGCGACCCGGTTGGACCGGCTCTGCAGGACCCGGTTGACGCGGTCGACGAAGCCGAGGCGGGTCATCGTCTCGTCGGTGACCACCGTGACCCGCTGCACGTCCGGCATGTCGGTGAGGTAGCGGATCGCATGCGGCTCGAAGTAGATCTTCGAGGGCACCTTGAACCATTGCAGGTTGTTGGTGCGCCGGCCGATCCGCTTGACGTTGATGAGGTTGACCGCGGAGACGTTGTTCGACACGGAGTTGCCGCCGTAACTGCCGCACCCGAGGGTGAGCGACGGCAGGAACGCGTTGTACATGTCACCGATGCCGCCCTGTGAGGCCGGCGAGTTCCAGATGATCCGGACGGCCTTCATCCGGCTGCCGAACTCCTTGACCAGCTCGTCGTCCTCGGTGTGGATGACCGCGCTGTGCCCGAGCCCGTGGAACTCCACCATCTCGGCGGCGTAGCGCAGCCCTTCTGCGCGGGAGCGGGCGCGCAGCACGGCCAGCACCGGGGCGAGCTTCTCGCGGGTCAGCGGCTCGCGCGGGCCGACCTCGCTGACCTCGGCCAGGATGATCGAGGTTTCCGGTGGCACCCGGAAGCCGGCCTGCTCGGCGATCCACGAGGCGGTCCGGCCCACGACGTCGGGGTTGAGCCGGTCGTCGTCGCATCCGGTGCCGTCGGCCGCGACGCCGAAGATGAACTGCTCCAGCTGCGCCTTCTCGGCGGGCGTGGCGACGTAGGCGTGCAGCCGGCCGAACTCGGCGAGCGCGTCGTCGTAGATGGCGTCGTCGAGGATGACGGCCTGTTCGGAGGCGCAGATCATGCCGTTGTCGAACGACTTGGACAGCACGATGTCGTGCACGGCCCGGCGGAGGTTCGCGCTCGCCTCCACGTACGCCGGAACGTTGCCCGCACCGACGCCGAGCGCGGGCTTCCCCGCGGAGTAGGCCGCCCGCACCATGCTGTTGCCGCCGGTGGCCAGAATCGTCGCGATGCCCGGGTGGTGCATCAGGGCGGTGGTCGTCTCCACGGACGGTTCTTCGATCCATTGGATGCAGTGCTCGGGTGCACCGGCCGCGACGGCGGCGTCACGCACGACCCGGGCCGCCTCGGCGCTGCACCGTTGCGCCGCCGGGTGGAAGGCGAAGACGATCGGGTTGCGGGTCTTGAGCGCCATCAGCGCCTTGAAGATCGTCGTGGAGGTGGGGTTGGTGACCGGCGTGATGCCGGCGACGACCCCGACCGGGTCGGCGATCTCGACGATCCCGTTGATGTCGTCCTCGGCTATCACCCCGACCGTACGCAGCTTGGCCATGCTGTGGGTGACGTGCTCGCAGGCGAACAGGTTCTTGACCGCCTTGTCCTCGAACACGCCACGGCCGGTCTCCTCGACCGCGAGCCGGGCCAGCATGGCGTGCTGGTCGAGGGCCGCCACGGAAGCCTTCTTGACGATCCGGTCGATCTGCTCCTGGTCGTATGCGGCGTACTCGTCGAGGGCCCGCAACCCTTGGGCCACGAGAGTCTGCACAGTCATGACGTTTCCTCTCCCGGCGGTCGCGGTCACGCGCCACCGAAGAACATGCCGGAGGTCAGCGCCTCGCGGTCGTCGTAGGCGAACTTGAGCGCGGAGATCACGTCCACGACACCCGGGATGCGCCGGGTCACACTGGTGGCGATGTCGCCCGAAGAACCCCGGTCCACCTTGCCGCTCAGGATCACAACGCCGTTGACCGCGGCAGCCGTCACCTTGGCCGAGTTCTGGAGGAAGAACGGCTCGATCACCTCGGACACGACACCGACCACTCCCTGGAAGGCGTCGACGACGGGTACGGCGCTGAACCGGTGACGGGTGAGCAGATCGACGGGCTCGCGACAGGCAGCGAAGGTGCTCACCGACACGACCTCCGCGTTCATCACGTCGTTCCCGGTCCGGGTCTTCATGTCGGCGCCTCCGCGGTCTCGTCACTTCCGACGCTAGGACCGGCCTCCCGGCCGGGACAGAACTGACGGTCCCGCAGCAGCGGGACCTTGGTCCCGGCCGGAGGCGCCCGCGCTGACATCAGCAAGAGGCAATACGACCTGTCAGCTCTTACTCAGACCACCGGCGCCGTGCAGTGTCGCCGGGCCTCGACGGCAAGAGCACCTCGGACAACGGCCGCCGCGGTGATCCCTCGGCGCCGCGTCCGTAGCCGACCCGCAGGATCATCTGGGCGAACAGGCCGGAGCCGGGCTCGATGAGCAGGCGGCGCACCGAAGGCACCTCGACGGGCTGGCTGATCGGCGTCGTCGCAAGGTCCTGCCACGTTGCCGTAAGAAGCACTCGTTGCAGGGCCTGCCCGGCGCGAACCCCATCCACCCGCCGATCACCGTCGGTGGCGAGGACCAGAATCGTCGGGTATGGCTCGAACGGCTCGCCGGTCCGCTGCTGAGCCGACGCTTCAGTGAAGTCGCGCATCGGCACATATTCCAGTGCGTCCCACGGTCCGGCGGCCCGCAGCGGGACACCGTCGTTCCGTACGCTGCCGCCGGTCCATCGGGCGAGTTCGTCGCGGTAGCCGGGACGCCGCCGCAGCTCCGCGTCCGCGAACCGGGCCAGCCGCAGCACGGCGTCCCGGCCGGCCGGGTTGGCGGTGGCGAGCACGGCCCCCTCGCGGCGAGCGGCGTCGCGGAGCCGATCGAGCGCCACGCGCGGGACGGGTATCTGAGCGAACGGCCATCTGTTGGTGTGCCGATGCGGCACAGCGGCCGCGAGTGCCTCCGCAGACCGGGTGACCGGCGAGGGGCGGGTGACGATCACCCGGGCGACCAGGCCGGGTTCGTCGGCCTCCGGGAACAGCGTGAAGTCGGAGCGGTAGCCGCTGTTCCGGATCGCGAGGCGCAGCGTGAACACGGCGGCGCCCACGCTCATCAGCTGTTCACGCCCGTCCGGGTCGAGCACGTGCAGACGACGGGACGGGTCGGCGTACACGTCGACGCGTCCGCCCCGGACCTGGAACTTCCACGGCTGGCTGTTGTGCAGGGACGGTGCAGCCGTCGCGGTGCGCACGCAGTCGAGCAGGACTTCCCGAACAGGCGGCGCGATCGTCGTGGTCATCGTTCCTCCTCATATCGCCGACGCGTGTCCGGTCGACGCCGTCGTGGTGTCGGCGGTGACCGGCCGTCCGGTCGGGATCAGCACCGTCGGACTGGTCTTTCGCGCCCCCGCGTAGGCCTCCCGGGCACTGCAGAGGAGCTCGGCGAAGCTGCCGCTGCGGCCGATCCCGGCGACCATCAGGCGGCTGCGACGCAGCGCACGTTCGATGGTGTACGCCATCTCGAAATCGTTGACGACGAGAGGCTTGACCGGGACATCGGGGAACCGCCGGGCCCAGCCGGCCACTGCCTCGGCCAGCGCCTGCCCGGCGGCCGCCCGTTCCTTGGCGTACGCGCCCGGCTGCACGGCGGGCGGGACACCGTCCGCAGCGCCGGGTCGCGTCCACATGTGCACCGCCGTGAGCGGGGCCTTGGCCAGTGCAGCGCGCTCGAACGCGAACCCGAGCGTGGCATCGCCCTCCGGACGGGCCGAGGTCGCCACGACGATCGGCCCGTCGGACGGCATGGTGCCGCGGTGGACGAGCAGCGGGCAGGCGCTGTGGTAGGCCAGATAGGCAGTGGTCGAGCCCCAGGCCGGTCGGGTGTACGCCTCGTCGCGGTGCCCCAGCACGAGCAACCGCGCGCGTCCCGAAAGCTGGGTCAGCAGGTTGGCGGCGCCCCCGTCGAGCAGCTCGGTGGCGACCGGCAGATCCGGCGCGGTCAGCCGGGCGCGGCTGGCGACCAGATCGAGCAGCCGCTGGGCGTCGTAGCGGGACGGCACGGTCCCCCGTCCCCGGTAGGCGCCGGTGTACCGGCCCGGCCAGACATGCACGACGAGCAACGGGGCCCGGTACAGAACCGCTTCCGCAACCGCGAGATCGACCAGCGCCGGACTGTTACGCGAGCCATTGACACCGACCATGACCGGCCGGTTCCGGAGTGTCGACACATCGCTGGGCATAGTCGCAACCTAGGCACGCAGGAGCGGCCTGCGTCACGGGCTGTAGGCACCATCGATCGGGCCGTCCGGCCCTGCCGTCCGAGCGTCCTGCCTGGAGCGGGACTTTCGTCCTTTCCAGATCAGGGCCATCGCCTCGGGACTCCGTCAGCCGACCGGCGCAGGCTCAGGGCATAGACATCGATGAGGGAGGACACCATGACAACCATCGGCCGGGACACTGCCGCTCACCTGGAGCACGTCGAGGCTCCCGGCTCCATGCTCACCAAGACCGCCGCGAGGGCGCTGGCCGTGCTGCGCATCTCCACCGGCTTCGTCTTCCTGTGGGCGTTCTTCGACAAGCTGTTCGGGTGGGGCTTCGCCACCACCTCGGAGCGCGCCTGGATCAACGGCGGCTCCCCCACCAAGGGCTTCCTGTCCGGCGTCGACGTCGGCCCGAGCTGGCTCCAGACCTTCTTCCACAACATCGCCGGCGACCCCTGGGCGAACTGGCTGTTCATGCTCGGCCTGCTCGCCATCGGCCTGGCCTTCACGCTCGGCATCGGCATGCGTCTCGCCGCCGGCGCCGGCGCGCTCATGATGCTGCTCATGTGGGCCGCGGAATGGCCGCTCGACAAGACCACCGCCGCGGGCGAGCCCAGCATGTCGACCAACCCGATTGTCGACTACCACATCATCTACGGCCTCGCCGGCATCGTCCTGGCTCTGACGTACGCCGGTCACACCTGGGGGCTGGGCAAGTGGTGGGCCTCCCTGCCTGTCGTCCAGAAGAACCGCTGGCTCATCTGACGCCATGCGCACCCATCGACGGGACACCCTCGCCCGGCCGCAGCCAGTGCGGCCGGGCGATCCGGCGTGCCGCACCGCCGGGCAGGACCTGAGCAAGACATACGGGCAAGTGCGTGCCGTCGACCAGGTGAGCTTCTCTGTCCGCGACGGTGAGGTCTTCGCGTTGCCACGTTGGCAGAGAAAGGCGACCACGGTGCTGGCATCGGTGGAGCTGGCACTGACCGCGACGCGGACCCAAGGCGGTCTGGTGGCCGGTAGTCTTCGTGCAACCGGTCGGGCCGATGCTGTATCTCTGGTGGGGCCGGCACCGGTGAGATTACCGGTCAGCGGTGCGGATGCTCGCCGAGCAGTCGGGTGGCAAGCACTGCCGCCTGAGTACGCCTTTCCAGGCCGAGCTTCGCCAAAAGACTCGAAACATAATTCTTGACGGTCTTTTCGGCCAGGAACAGACGTCCGGCAATCTCTCGGTTGGTGAGCCCTTCGGCGATGAACTCGAGGATGCGGCGTTCCTGGTCGGTCAGCGAGGCCAGTTCCTTGGGCTGTTCGACTCCGTGGCGGATGCGCTCCAGCACCCGCTGGGTGACCGCCGGATCCAGCAGCGACTGGCCGGCGGCCACCCGGCGTACGGCATCGAGCAGGTCGTTGCCGCGAATCTGCTTGAGCACATAGCCGGAGGCGCCCGCCATGATCGCGGCGAACAGCGCCTCGTCGTCCTCGTACGAGGTCAGGATCAGTCCCTTGATCGACGAGTCGACGGCGCGGACGTCGCGGCACACGTCGATGCCGTTGCCGTCGGGCAGCCGGGCGTCGAGGATCGCCACGTCGGGCTTCAGGGCCGGGATGCGCCGGGTCGCCTCCTGGGCGAGACCCGACTCGCCGATCACCTCGATGTCGCCGTCGGCCTGCAGCAGATCGACCAGGCCACGACGCACCACTTCATGGTCGTCGAGCAGAAAGACACGGATCATCGGTACTTCTTACCGTGTCCGCCCGGTCCGGCGTAGGGACTAATGGCCCTTCGGGGCATCGCTGTCGCCCGTTTCGCGACGCATGGCTGAGCACTATTCTCACCGTCATGGTCGAACGTCTCCCGGGGGACGACCGGCTCGAGCCACCTTCGCTCGGTCTCACCCCCCTCTCCCGCGTACGCCTCGACGAGCTTCTGCAGGAGATGCTCGACCGGGTCGGCGACGTCATGGCCAGCCGGGAACGACTGCGCGCCCTGCTCGACGCGGTGGTCGGCATCGGCACCGACCTCGACCTGCGCAGCACCCTGCAGCGCATCGTCGAGGCCGCCTGCGCGCTGGCCGGCGCTCGCTACGGCGCGCTGGGGGTGCTCAGCGCCGACCGCGCCACCCTGTCCGACTTCATCACCCACGGCATCGACCCGGCCGCGCACGCGAAGATCGGCGACCTGCCGCACGGCCGCGGCGTCCTCGGTGTGCTGATCACCGACCCACGGCCGGTCCGGCTGCCGGACATCACCAAGCACCCCGACTCGTACGGCTTCCCGCCGCACCACCCGCCGATGCACAGCTTCCTCGGCGTGCCTGTGCGCACCCGCGACCAGATCTTCGGCAACCTCTACCTCGCCGAGAAACACGGCGCCGACGAGTTCAGCCAGGACGACGAGGAGATCGTCGTCGCCCTCGCCGCCGCGGCCGGCGTGGCCATCGACAACGCGCGGCTTTACGAACTGGCCCAAAGCCGGGAACGCTGGCTCGCCGCCACCACCGAGATCACCAGCGTGCTTCTCGGCACGGTCCAGCGCACCGACGCGCTACGCCTGATCGCCCGGCGCGCCCGCGAGGTCTCCGGCGCCGACCTTGTTCTCGTCATGCTCTACGACGAGAACAACGCCCGCTACACGATCGAGGTGGCCGACGCAGCCGATCCCTCGTGCGATGCGCTCGCCGGCAAGATCGTGCCCGTGGAGCCGGCCGCCGCGGCGGAGTTCGGGCGGGAGAAGTACCGGGCCGTCGAAAACCTTCGCGCCGTCGCTGAATGGCCCGGCCCCGTCCCGGAAAGCCCGGCGATGGCCGTCCCGCTGGCCGGCCCCGACACGCTCCACGGCGTGCTCATCGTCACCCAGCCCGCCGGGCAGCCGCCCAGCGACGAGGACGCCGCGCAGCTGTCGACCTTCGCGGGTCAGGCGGCGCTGGCTCTCGAGCGGGTCCGCGCCCAGGAGGAACGTCAGCAGCTCGTGGTGCTCGAGGATCGCGAACGCATCGCCCGCGACCTGCACGACGTGGTCATCCAGCGGCTGTTCGCCACCGGCATGCACCTGCAGGGCGCCGTGCACCAGGCCGGGCGGCCCGAGGTCGCCAAGCGGATCAACGCCGCGGTCGACGACCTCGACGCGACCATCCGCGACATCCGCCGCTCGATCTTCGAACTACGCGCCCCGACCGGACCGTCGCTGCGCGCCGAACTCAACGAGGCGGCGGAGGCCGCCGCCGAGGCGCTCGGGTTCCGGCCCGTGCTGGACACTTCCGGACCGGTGGACAGCGCCATCCCCGACGACATCAAGCCGGAACTGGTGGCCGTCCTCCGCGAGGCCCTGTCGAACATCGCCCGGCACGCCGAGGCCAGCAGCACCCGGGTCTCGCTGCGGGTAGCCGGCGGTGAGGTCATCCTGGGCGTCGAGGACGACGGCGTCGGCTTCGACCCGGCCCGCGCCCGGGGTGGCGTCGTCAACATGGGTGAGCGCGCCCATGATCTTGGCGGAAGCTTCGAGATCGGTGCCGCGCGGGACGGCAGCGGGACGTTGCTGACCTGGCGCGTTCCGATCGGCGGCTGAATAAGGGACCTTCGGCCCTGAACAGTCGCCCGAGGTAGGCGGCACGGTGGTGGGGAGACCGGACGACGGAGGTTCCCACCATGACACCGCTCGAGCAGGCCGCCCGCGCAGCACAGCACGCGCCGTCGGTCTTCAACACCCAGCCGTGGAACTGGCAGATCACCGGCAACACCCTCGAGCTGTTCGCCGATCCGGGACGCCGCGTCGACAGCATCGACCCCGACGGCCGGCTGCTGCTGCTCAGCTGCGGCGCCGCCCTGCATCACGCCCGTACGTATCTGGCCGCCGCCGGGTGGTCGGTGACCGTTGAGCGCATGCCCGACGCGGAGCGGCCTCAGCTGCTGGCCCGCGTGACCCTCGGCCACCCGATCCCACCCGACCCTGAGTCGACCCGCATGGCCGCCGCGATAGCCCGGCGGCGCACCGACCGGCGCGCCTTCGACGACCGGCCGGTGACCGAGTTCGAGCTCACCAAGCTGCGCCGCTTCGTCGAGTCCGAGGGCGCCTACCTGCACACCGTACGACCCGACCAGGTCGCCATGCTGGCCATCTCGACCGAGATCGCCGCCGGCGCCGAGCTGGACGACCCCGCCTACAAGCAGGACCTCCACCGATGGACCGCTCGGCCGAGCCAAGCCGGCGACGGCGTGCCGCCGGGGACAGCGGTCAAGCCGGAACTGCGCCGCGTGCCGGTCCGCGACTTCTTCCCGGACGCCACCGCCAAGCTCGAGGCCGGCGCCGCCCACGATCAGGGCGCGGCGTACGTCGTACTGTTCGGGCTGGACGACGAGCCCAAGAACCTTCTCCGTGGCGGCGAGGCCCTGTCCGCCCTGCTGCTGCTGGCCACCGCCGACGGCCTGGCCACTGCCCCGCTGAGCGACGCCGTCGAGGTGGAGTGGCCCCGCCACCTGGTACGCGGTCTTATCGCGGGCATCGGCGAGCCGTACCTGGTCGTCCGGCTCGGCTACCGCCACGATCGTCAGCCGGTGCCCGCCGCGCCGCGCCGCGACACCGCGGACGTCATCACCACGACGAGGTAGGTGGCCATCATGGGCGGCTCCATCGCGGTGGGTGTCGGCGGCGCGGGCGGATCCGAAGCGCTGGTGTGGGCCACCGAGCAGGCCGAGCGAAGTGGTGCACAGCTGACCATCGTGCACGTCTGTGTGCCGGGTTCGCGCCCGACCGGCGTGACGCCTGTGCGCCCTTCGCGGGACATGTGGTGGTCGGCGTGGACGGCAGCCCCGCGGGCCGGGCGGCAGTCGAGTTCGCTTTCGCGTACGCAGCCGAACACGAGCTGCCGTTGGCGGCCGCGGACACATCCGCGGCCGAGCAAGATGACTACTTCAACGACGACGTGACCCTGTCCACGCACCTCACCGTCGAGCCGGCCGCACTCGAGCTGCTGGCGGCCGAGACGGAGCTGTGGAACCTGAAGTACCCCGACGTAACCGCCCGTCGAGCCGTTCTGCACGGTCCGGTGGACAAACGCCGTGGGGTGATCGGGAGCGCCCGCACCGGCGACGTTCCGTTGACCGTCGCCACCGAAGCCGCCTGGCCGGTCGCGGTCATCCCGGCCGAGCATGACGAAGGAGACCTGCTGTGAACGGCTACGGCGAGGCGGAGCTGCGGGCGGCCGCGGAGGCCGGCATTCGCGCCCCCTCCATGCACAACAGTCAACCCTGGCAGTTCCGGCTGCGTGATGGCGCCATCGAGGTGCTCGCCGACCCGGCCCGGCAACTCGGCGTCGCCGACTGGTCGGGCTGGGCCGCCCGGCTCGCGTGCGGCGCGGCCACCTACAACGCCCGCCTCGCCCTGGCCGTGCACGGCCGGCCCGCCGAGGTGAGCCTGCGCCCCGACTCCGGGGAACCGAATGTCATTGCCCGGCTCACGCCCGGACGCGAACGGCCACCGACGTACGCCGAGCAGGATCTGCACGCCGCCATCCCGCGCCGGCACAGCAACCGCGCGCCGTTCTGGCCCGACCCGGTGCCGGCCGACGCCCGGGTCCGCCTCATCGAGGCCGCCCGCATCGAGTCGGCGTGGCTGGACCTGCTCGTCGGCATGACCGCGCTGGCCGGCTTCGCCGAGATCGCCGGTAGCGCCGACCGGGTACTGCGCCGTGACGACCGGTATCAGGCCGAGCTGATCAGCTGGACGCACGCCGACCACGCAGCGGACGGCGTACCCGTCACCGCCGGAGCACCCCGGGCCGAACCCCAGGATCTGCTCCCGCAGAGGTCCTTCGGTGACCGGCGCCGCGCTCCCGGCCGGGACTACGAGCCTGAGCCCCTCATCGCCGTCCTGGGGGTCTCCGGCGACCGGCCGATCGACCAGATCACCGCCGGCCAGGCCTTGCAGAGGGTGCTGCTGACGGCGACCGACGCCGGTCTGTCCGCCTCGATGATCTCGCAGCCGATCGAGGTTCCGACGGCACGCGACCAGCTGCGCCGATCACTGGGCCGCACGGGCTTCCCACAGCTGACGCTTCGCATCGGCTACGGCACACCTCGAAGCGCCACGCCGAGGCGCGCCGTCGCTGACGTTCTTCTCGCCGATGAGCGCACAGGCCTTCGGTCCCCCGGAACGTGAGGCCATACGCCTCTGACGCCCTGGCCGGCCACCGTGGATTCTGGTCATCGACCCCCGGTAAGGGCGTCGGAAGAGCGCGGTTGGAGGTTCATCATGTTCGCTCAGGTCGGTGACCGGATCGTGGTCGACGGCATACACCACGAAGGCGACCGTCGCGCTGGCGTCATCACCGCCGTCCGGCACGCCGACGGCGCTCCGCCCTACGAGGTGCGCTGGCTGGACGACGGCCGCAAGTCGCTCATCTTCCCCGGTGACGAGGCCGAGATCGAGCACTCCAGCCCAACCGGCTCGAAGGTGTGAAGCGCGATCGCCGTCGGTCTCATCACCGCGTGGATTCAGCGGCAGTCGCAGTCGCCCGGAGGACTTCCGGCCGTGCCGGGCGGGGCTCTGTTCGACGGATCGTGAGGGTTGAGACCAACGCGAGGAGCAGCCGTGGAAACCACTGTTGTCGGTCATGCCCGGGCCGGGCTGACAGCTGCTGAGGCAAACCGGCGACTCGTTGCCGACGGACCCAATGCGGTGGCCGCACCTGCTCCCCGCCGCCTCGCCGGGCGGATCGGCCGCCAGCTCGCCGACCCGCTGGTGGCGCTGCTCCTGGCCGCCGCCGTGGTGACCACCGTTCTGGGGGACGTCCCGGACACGGCCGTCATCGTTCTGGTCGTCACGATCAACACGCTGATCGGAGTGCTGCAGGAGATCCGGGCCGATGCCGCCATCGCGGCGCTGGACCGCCTGGCTGCGCCCACAGCGCGTGTCGTGCGCGACGGTCGCGATGTGGTGCTGCCCGCCGCGGAACTGGTCCGGGGCGATCTCGTGCGGCTGGAGGCCGGCGATGTCGTCCCGGCGGACCTGCGACTGGTGGAGGCCGAGCGGGCAGCCTTCGACGAGTCTGCCCTGACCGGCGAATCGGTGCCCGTGCACCGCTCGGCCGGGCAGGATGCCGGCTCGGGCACGGTTCTCACCACGGGCCGCGCCACCGGGACGGTCACCCGGACCGGCGCAGCCAGCTCACTGGGCCGCATCGCCGCGCTGGTCTCCCGTACGAAGCCGGCCCCGACGCCCCTGCAGCGGCGCATCGCCGGCCTGGGGCGCGTGCTGGGCCTCACGGCGATCGCCGTGTCCGGCGTCGTCTTCGCGATCGGCGTGCTCGCCGGCGAGCCGCTCATCCGCATGGCCATCACCGCGGTCAGCCTCGTCGTCGCGGCCGTGCCGGAGAGCCTGCCCGCCGTGGTGACACTCGCCCTGGCGCTCGGCGCCCGCCGCATGGCCCGCACGAAGGCGATTCCTCGACGGCTGCACGCGGTCGAGACCCTCGGCTCGGTGACCGTGATCGCGTCCGACAAGACCGGCACCCTCACGCAGAACCGCATGTCGGTGCAGCAGGCCGTCACCGCGGACGGTGCCCGCTACACCGTCGCGGGCACCGGCTACGCCCCGGAAGGTGAGATCCGGCCGACCGGCGGAGATCGGGACGGGCTGCGTCGCCTCGCCCACGCCGGTCTTCTCTGCAACGACGCGGAACTGATCCCGCCCGGCGGCGAGCGCACCGAGTGGACCGCCGCCGGCGACCCGATGGAGGCGGCGCTGGTGGCCTTCGCGGCCCGGTGCGGCCTCGAAACCAGCGCCTGCCGTGCCGCCTCGCCCCGCGTCGCGGAGCAACCGTTCGACCAGGCAACGCGCCGGATGACGACCGTGCACCGGCTCAGTGACGGCACGTACCTGGTCGTGCGCAAGGGCGCGCCGGAAAGCGTCCTGGAGCCGGTGACCGACGCCGACCTGCTCAGCGCGGCCGCCGAGCTGGCCGAGGGAGGACTCCGCGTCCTCGCGGTGGCGACCGCGGTCACGGCGGAACAGCCCGATCCGTCGGACCCACCGCGGCTGCGAGCCGCCGGACTGGTCGGCGTCGGCGACCCGCTGCGCCCGAGCGCGCGGGCGACCGCCGCGGCGTTCGAGGCCTCCGGGGTACGCCTGCTGATGATCACCGGTGACCACCCGGCCACCGCGGCCGCCATCGGCACTCAGCTCGGCATCCTCGAGCCTGGCGATCGCGTCGTCGTCGGCGACGCCGGCCCACCGAGTTCCGACGACCTCGAGCACGCCCGCGTGTTCGCACGTACCCAGCCGGAGCAGAAGCTCGACATCATCGCCGGGCTGCAGCGTCGTGGTGAGGTTGTCGCGATGACGGGCGACGGCGTGAACGACTCGCCCGGGCTGAAGCGCGCCGACATCGGCGTGGCCATGGGCAGCGGCACCGAGGTCGCCCGCCAGGCCGCCGAGCTCGTGCTGGTCGACGACAACCTCGGCACCGTGGCCGACGCCATCGGTGAGGGCCGCCGCATCTACGACAACATCCGCCGGTTCCTGCGGTACGCCCTCTCCGGTGGCATCGCTGAGCTGCTCGTCATGCTCGCCGGGCCGCTGCTCGGCATGCCGGTGGCACTGCTGCCGGGCCAGCTCCTGTGGGTCAACCTGCTGACGCACGGCATCCCCGGCGTGGCGATGGGCGCCGAGCCGGCCGAACGCGGCGTGCTGCGGCGCAAACCCCGCTCACCGCAGGAGTCGGTCCTCGGCGACGGCCTGCTCGCCAGCGTGCTGGCCGGTGGGTTCTGCCTCGCCACGGTCGTCCTGGCCGCCGGCGTGACCGCCGGCCGGATGGGCCTGCCGTGGCAGTCCGTCATGTTCGTCGTGCTCGGCCTCGCCCAGCTCGGCGTCGCCCTCGCCGTACGGGTGAAGCCGGCGCCCGGTACTCCACGCAACTGGTCCCTGCTCGCCGCCGTCGCGGTTTCCGGAATCCTCCAGGTCGCCGGCGTCCTGCTGCCGACGCTCCGCACGTTGCTCGGCACCGAGGCGCTGTCGCTGCCTGTGCTCCTGGCCTGCGCGGCCGTCGCGGTCGTTCCCGGCCTCGCGTTGCGCGTCGTCCACGGCTTGCTGGCGGGACTTTCGGCCCGCCGGGCGAGGACCTGACGCTCTGCCCCCTCGCATCGATGAAGCCGACGATGAGGGGAGAGGAGAGAGGGGTAAGGCCATGAACAACAAGCCCATCGTCGTCGGCACCGACGGCACCGAACCGAGCGCCATCGCCGTCGACTGGGCGGCCCACGAGGCCCATCGCCGCCACCTGCCGCTGCGCATCGTCCACGCCTTCGACTTCGAGTGGCAGGGCGCCCGCTACAACGTCGGCACCGAAGTCGTCGACCTGGCCCGCAAAGTCGCCGAGGCTGTCGTGGCCGCGGCCTGGGACCGGGCCCGCGACATCGCCCCCGACATCACGATCGAGACCGAAACGCTCATCGGGCACGCCGCTCCGCGGCTGCTCGAGGCGGCCCACAGTGCGGAACTGCTCGTGCTCGGCAGCCGCGGCCGCGGCGGCTTCGCCGGCCTGTTGCTCGGCTCGGTCAGCCAGCGCGTCGCCACGCACGCCCCCTGCCCGGTCGTCGTCGTCCGCGGCCACGCCACGACCACCGAGGGGCCCATCGCGGCCGGCGTCGACGACTCCCCCACCGCCGACCTGGTGCTGGAGACCGCCTTCACCGCCGCCTCCGAACACGACTGCCCGCTCACCATCGTCCGGGCCTACCTTCCCGTGATTCCCCTGTGGCTGTCCGACGTGGCTCCGCCGACGGTCGACACGCCCGAGCAGGACGCCGCCGAGAGCGAACGGCTCGACGAGCAGCTCGCGCCGTGGCGCGCCAAGTACCCGGACGTGCCGGTCAAGACGGTGGTGACCCACGAGAGCGCCGCCTTCGCCCTCGAACGCGAATCCCGGCGGTCCCGCCTGGTCATCGTCGGCAACCGCGGACACGGGCTGCTCGCCGGCGCGTTCCTCGGCTCGACCACCCTGCAGCTGCTGCACCACGCCGGTGCTCCGGTCTACGTCACCCGGCCGCGATCGGCCTGATGAGGCCGTCATGGCGCTCGACGCCCTCACCTCCGACGGCGGTACGAGCCGGCGCACCAGCCGGACGACGAGTTGCGCTCCGGCGGGGCCTGCTCGCCCTGGCGGAACGCCATGCTGCTGGTGGTCGGCACCCGCGGCCACGGCGCCGTGGTCGGAATGGTGCTCGGCGGTCAGCCAGCACGTGCTGCACCACTCCGCCTGCACCGTCGTGGCTCACAGCAGGGGTTGAGTCCGGCGGGGGGCACCACAGGTGCCACCCGTTCCTTCGCCGCGGTCCGCCGTCAGCGGCGGATGGCGAGGGCGACGCCATCGTGGTGGTCGAGGGCACCGGGATCGGTGAAAGCGATCCAGCCGCCCCGGATGAGGACGAGTTCGATGAGTTCGTCGACGGCGTCGTCGATGACGTCGGGATGGTCGACGTCTCGGGCGGGGCTGAGGGTGTCGCCGTCGTCGGACAGCCGGGCGGGATAGAACAGCGATTCGTCGACGGCGAGCACTTCGGGGCGGCTGGTGCGGGCGGCGAGCCACGCGGCTGGCATGCCGGAGGCCACGCGGCCGGCGGCGGCACGCTGGTCGATGAGGGCGAGAGCTTCCTGTTGGCGGCGATGCAGGTAGGCATCGAGGACGGTCCGGATGCGAGTGGTCAGGTGGCCGGTGTTGGCGTGGGTGAGATTGCCGGGGACGGTGCCGGCCAGCCGCGCGCAGTTGGTCGAGACGCGGCGGAATGCAGCGGTGGCGTGTTCGCTGCCGACGAGAACCAAGGGCGCGGGGTGCAGGCGCAGGTACGTGCCGAGAGCTGCGTCGACGCGGCGGTAGAAGTCAACGTCGTCGCTGCCGGTGGCCCGAGCCGGCCGATCGGCACGGCCTCGGCTGCGGGTGCCCGATCGCTCGGCGGTGAGGGGAAACGCGCCGGACAAGGCGGGGAGCAGAGTGTCGCCGGCGGCGTCGAACAGCCGGGCATGTGCGGAGTTGAGGGCCAGAACGAGGTGACGAGGGGTGCGATGCAAGGCCCGTACGAGGTCGCGGGTGGCGAAGGTGGGGTCCACGACGGCGCGGTCACGGACCGGGACAGGCAGCCGGAGGAGGGCGTCGGTGCCGGCGGAGGCATACAGGGCGAGTGCGTGAGTGGTGGGACCGCGGCGCGCTTGCTCGGCCAATGCCTGCAGCCGGCGGACGGCAGGCGCCGCCGCGGCGGGTTGCAGCTCCGCGCGTACGCGGTCGACGGCCTGGTCGACCAGCGCGTCCAGACGAAGCGCGTCGGCGCGGCCAAGCTGTGCCGCCGGAGCAGTGGTGAGCAGCACGCTGATCGCCGGGTATTCGCGGACCTGCTGCAAGGCGGTGATCTGCGCGGCTGCCGGTGTCGATGCGGTGGCGGTGGTCATCGCTCATTCCTCCACGGGTGACGGGATTGCGGGAGCTTCTTCAGCTGAGAGCGTGCCCTTCGGCTGTTGCCCGGTCGGTGCGGCACTCGAGCGTTGATCATGGTGTGGGCTGGGCCGAAGAACGCCGGTGCGGTCGTGCAGGGTCAGGGCCGTGACGACGGCGACGGCTCCGAACCTGTCGACGACACTGCGCACCGAGGCCGTCGGTACTGCGAGCCGCGTGTCGGCGCGGGTCGGCACCGGCAGGGTGGAGCGGAAGTAGGCGACCCCGGCCGCGCGCAGGATCGGTGTGACGCGGGCGACGACGGCGATGCTCTTCGACCGGATGCGACGGTCGCGGGACTGATGCATCAGCGCGTTGACGCTGCGCCCGGTCGTGGGAACGGCGGCGGCGACGATGAGCAGGGTGCCGGTACGCGCGGCGAGATCAGCGGCTTGAGCTGCCACGAGCAGGTCGGCGCGGGTGCCGGTGAGCACGACGAGCACGGGTCCTGATCCGCGGGTGCGGCCGGCGACGTCGTAGATGCGGGGGCGTACCGCGATGCTGGTCATGAGCTGATCGCCTCCTGTGGCGTGGCACCGGGTCAGGCCGAGCGCCAGTACTGCTGCAGAAGCAGCCGGTTGGCGTGCTCGGCGTGCTCGGCGGCGACGGTGAGGTGGTAGCGCACGGCGGCGAGGTGCCGGTGGGAGCTGAAGTCGCGGCGTCCGCGGGTCGCGGCGTGCGCGACTGCGGCCGTGGTCGCTCCCCACGCGGTTCCCGCGGCGGTGGACGCTGCGATGATCAGCCACCAGCCGGTGGTGGCCAGCAGAGCGAACACCGCACCGATGAACAGCCCGAGCCAGGCGCCGCCGCCGGCACCGGCCAGCGCGGCGCGGGCCACGGTCATCCGGCCCGTCACGGTCTCGACCAGGCGCAGGTCGGTACCGACGATGGTCGCGTGCTCGACCGGGAAGCCGTGGTCGGACAGGTAGTCCACGGCCTGTTGCGCCGCGGCGTAGGTCGGATAGTCACCGACGCTGGTGCCCGCACCGGTCGGCAGTTCGGTAGGTATGGGCAGGTGGATGGGCATTGCCGTACTCCGTCCTGGAATCTCAGGGATGCGGCTTCGACGAGGACCGGCCCGGGGGCGCCGTGGTGCCGGACAGCGCAGAAGGTCCGGCGTCGTCGGGGGTGTGGCCGGTGGCCGCCGAGGTGGCGCCGCGGGTGCTGCGCAGGCTCCACGCGATCGACACCGCGATGGTCACCACGATGACGCCCAGGGTGACGGGTATGGGCAGTTTGCCCACCGGGGTCTCGGACAGGATGAGTTTCGCGCCGGCGAAGGCCAGCAGGACCGCGAGGCCGTAGTGCAGGTGAACGAAGCGGCGCAGCAGTCCGGCGAGGCAGAAGTAGAGGCTGCGCAGGCCGAGGATGGCGAACGCGTTGGCCGTCCAGACGAGGAACGTGCTGGTGGTGATGGCCAGGATCGCGGCCACGGAGTCGATGGCGAAGATCAGGTCGGTGGCCTCGACGGCGATGAGCACGACGCACAGCAGGGTCGCGACGCGTCTGCCGTCGATGCGGGTGAAGAACTTGTCGCCGTGGTATTTCGCATCGGTGGGGATGACGCGGCGGACCAGCCGGACGACCGGGTTGCGGTCCGGCGGGGTCTGCTCGTCGTGGCGGAACGCCATCTTGTAGCCGGTGTAGATCAGGAAGGCGCCGAACACGTACGCGGTCCAGAAGAACGTCTCGAGCAGTTCGGCGCCGACGAAGATGAACACCAGCCGGAACAGCAGGGCGCCGATGACGCCCCAGAACAGCACCTTGTGCTGCACGGCGGCGGGCACCGCGAAGTAGGTGAAGATCATCGCGAAGACGAAGACGTTGTCGATCGACAGGGCCTTCTCGATGAGGTAGCCGGCGTAGTAGGTGCCGGCGACCTCACCGCCCTGCCACGCCAGGAGCACCACGCCGAACAGCAGGCCGGCGGCGATCCAGATGCCGGACCAGACCGCCGCCTCGCGGAACCCGATGACGTGGTTGTCACGGTGCAGGAACAGGTCGACCGCGAGCATCGCCGCGATCACCAGCATGAGGATGGCCCAGACCCACCAGGAGACAGACAAGGGGAGACCTTTCGCCCAGCCGAGCCCGTGGCGGCGGGCCGGCACTGCCGGACGAAGGTCTCCCCGGGCCACCGCACCGGCGGCTGCGCCACCGGGACCTGGATCTGCCGGGTCCGTACTGACGGCGGCGCGTGATGCGTCGGGTACTCCCCCTCGAACTACGTTCAATGATTCGCGAAGCACTCTTCGTATGTCAATGGGTCGGCCGCCGGAAATGCGATGCTGTTTTCATACTTCCGACTGCGTACATTGGGAAGCCGCATACGCCGGTTCGACCGCAGGGATAGTGATCACGTGTCGCAGGCAGCCAAGGCCGGGTCGGCCGGCGGGGCCAAGGAGTGGACGTTCCTGACCAACCACGCCCACGTGCTGCTGGCCATCGCTCGAGAACCGACCGCCCGGCTGCGTGACGTCGCGGACGGCGTCGGCATCACCGAACGCGCCGCGCAGGCCATCGTCGCCGACCTGGAGGCCGCCGGTTACCTGCGCCGCGAGCGGGTCGGGCGCCGCAATCAGTACACCGTCAACCCGGCGGGCCGGTTCCGGCATCCCGCCGAGGCGGACCACAGCATCGGTGAACTCCTCAGCCTGTTCACCGGGCCGCCACCGACCTGACCGAAGTGGGTGAGAGGCCGTTTGAGGAACGGCGACTCACCCACTCGGACCTCCGGCATCGCCTCACGAGGCGATGGCCACGACCTGAACTCCGGCGACGCCCGGCACCGTCCTCGCGAGCACCGTCACCACGGCCTCCTCGGTGTCGTTCAGGAAATCACCGGCGACCCGGGCCACACCGCCGTCCACGGTTGCTGTCCAGCGGTGCCGGCCGTCGGCGTACTCGTCGAGCCGGTGCTGGACCTCCTGGGCGAGCACCTCGTCGCTGCGGACCATCGCGCGCAGGATGTCGCGCCGGCTGATGATGCCGACCAGGGCGCCGTCGTCGAGCACCGGGATGCTGCGGACGTCGTTCTCGAGCATGGCCTCGGCCACCTCGGCGACGTCCACGTCCGGGTACGTGGTCAGCGGGTACGGCGACATCACCTCGGACACAATCCCGGGCCGCTCGGCCGGGTCAGTGTCCGGGATGCGCCGCACGTGGGCGGTTGGGTCCATCGGGACACGGTGCCACAGCAGGTCGCTCTCGCTGACCATGCCGACCAGACGCCCGTTGCCGTCGACCACGGGCAGCGCAGTGACGGCCTTGGCGGCCATCAGCTGAGCCGCGCTCTCCACGGAGGAGGTTTGTACGACGGTGTGAACGGGGCTGGACATGATGTCTCGGGCGCGCATGATGTCACCTCCTGGCCATCTGCAGGGTGAGGTCGACGAGGCGGTTGGTGTAGCCCCACTCGTTGTCGTACCAGCCGAACACCTTCGCCAGCCGGCCCTGTGCCTGCGTCAGCCGCGCGTCGAACACGCACGACGCCGGATCGCCGATGATGTCGGTGGAGACCAGCGGCGCCTCGGTGTAGCGGATGATGCCCTGCATCGGCTGCCCTTCACCAGCGGAGGCGGCGACGACCTCGTTGATCCGCGAGGCGGTGACGCCGGTGGCGAACCGCAGCGTCAGGTCGCTGATCGAGCCGTCGATGACCGGCACCCGCAGCGCGACGCCGTCGAGCCGGCCGGCCAGCTCGGGCAGCACCAGGCCCACCGCCTTGGCGGCGCCGGTGCTGGTCGGAATAATGTTCACCCCGGCGGCGCGGGCGCGCCGCGGGTCCTTGTGCGGCGCGTCGAGGATGTTCTGGTCGTTGGTGTACGCGTGCACGGTGGTCAGGTAGCCCTGCTCGACACCGAACGCCTCGTGCAGCACTTTGAGCAGCGGGGCGACGCAGTTGGTGGTGCACGACGCGGCGGACACGATCTGGTGGCGATGGGGGTCGTACGTGTCGGCGTTCACCCCGGGCACCAGCGTCGCGTCGACGTCCTTGCCCGGGGCCGAGATGAGCACCCGGCCAGCGCCCGCCTTGAGGTGCAGCGCGGCGTCGTCGCGGGTGCGCCGCTTACCGGTGGACTCGATGACCAGGTCGACGCCGAGGTCAGCCCACGGCAACGCGTCCGGGCTGCGTTCGGCGTACGTCGCGATGGTGTGCCGGCCGACGCTGAGCGCGCCGTCGTCGTAGCCCACCTCGGCGTCGAGGCGCCCGAAGGCCGAGTCGTACTCCAGCAGGTGCGCCAGCGTGCCGGCGTCGTACAGGTCGTTGATGGCGACGACCTCGAGCCCGGCGTTGGCCAGCTTCTTGTCGGTCAGACGGCGCAGGTAGTTGCGGCCGATCCGGCCGAATCCGTTGATGGCGATGCGGTAGGTCATCGTCGTCATCCCCTTCCCTGTCTCCCCCTCAGCCTCGCGCCGTCGGACCGGCCGGGGCAGGGCCGAAGGACCCGTGCGGCGGGGACCGTCCGCGTCGCCGCAGCGCTCGATACAGCTCATCGACGCCCCGCACCACCGAGGCGATTCCGTACGCCTGCTGGCCTGCCACGGCCTGGACGGGTCGGTCCCCGGCCTTCGACAACGCTTGCCGGCCAGGCCGCGATACGAAGCCGATCGGTGGCCCGGACTCCGCCCGGAGCTCCGACAACGCTGAAAACGATCCTCTGAACAGCCCATCCGCCGTCCCTCGTTCCGACTTCAGCGACGCATACAAGTCCGATTTCAGGTGTGGGCAAAAGCGCGTTTTGCCGGGAAAGGAATCAGGACGGAGATGGTGATGAACAAGATCGCTCGTATGGTGTCGATCAGTGGGCTCGGTGTTTTGGCTGCTCTCGCCACGACCAGCGGCGCCGCTCAAGCCACCGACACGAACCGGCCGGCGACACACAAACAGGCGGCCGGTGTCCCCCAGTCCAGTGAGTGGGGCCAGGTCGTCGGCTGGTACTCCTCCCGGCAGGCATGTCAGTCGGCGGGCCGGTTCGGCCTCGACCGCGACGACTGGGGCGACTTCGAGATCACCCTCGTGACCGTCGGCCCGCGGCGTGGGTCCTGGGCTTTGCGGGTCCTCACCGACGGCGCCTGGCTGAACCCCGGCTTCCGGCCGTTCCGGACGGGCCTGGTCGCACCGTCTCCGTTCCTGCCCGGGCGGCCCGGATGGGTGCGGCCGGGACGCCTCCGCCCGGCGCACTTCGTCGGGCCGCAGGGCGGCTTCAACCCCGGGCGTCCGGGCGGTTTCGGGCACGGGCCGTCGGGCGGCTTCAACCCCGGACGCCCGGGCGGTATCGGACACGGGCCGTCGGGCGGCTTCAACCCCGGACGCCCGGGCGGTATCGGACACGGTCGTCCGGGCGGTTTCGGGCACGGGCCGGCGGGTGGGTTCGGCCACGGCCGACCGGGCGATTCCCGTCCTGGCAGCCACACCGGCGCCCCCGGCGGACAGCAGGGCGGCTGGGGCCAGCACGGCGGGCGTCCCAACAATGGCGGCCAGCAGGGCGGTTGGCACCCCGGCGGCCAGCAGGGCGGCGGCCAGCAGGGCGGCGGCCAGCAGGGCGGCGGCCAGCAGGGCGGCGGCCAGCAGGGCGGCGGCCAGCAAGGTGGCGGCCAGCAAGGTGGCGGCCAGCAAGGTGGCGGCCAGCAGGGCGGCGGCCAGCAGGGCGGCCAGCAGGGTGGCGGCCAGCAGGGTGGCCAGCAGGGTGGCGGCCAGCAGGGTGGCGGCCAGCAGGGCGGCGGCCAGCAAGGTGGCGGCCGTCCCAACGGTGGAGGCCAGCAGGGCGGTGGGCGCCCCAACGGTGGCGGGCAGCCGGACGGTGGCCAGCCGGGCGGCGGCGGCCAGCCGGGCGGCGGCCAGCCGGGCGGCGGGCGCCCCAGTGGCGGCCAGCCGGGCGGCGGCCGTCCGTAGACCCCGTCCTCAGCTCACGACGGGCTGACTTCAGCGCCGGTCCCTCGGCGAGAACCGGTCGAACGCCCTCTCGTCGATCCTGATCGAGCGGCCTGGAGCCTCGGACCCGTGTGCTTCAGGCCGCTGATCAGTCCACCGACGTACTCGTTCTGATGAACGGCTGAGCGCCGCAGTCAAAGTCGCGCGGCGGCCCTCGGACGAAGGTTACGGAGTTTCCGGTCGTGCAGTCGGCTGAGCAGCGCGTCCCGCCGACGTCCGGGGAAGCCGGGCTGCGGTCGACGCTGGGCCGTCCTCGGTCAGGGGTTCCCGGACGGGTGGTTGGTGGCCAGGGTGAAAGCCAACTCGCTCCCCGGCGTACGTCGCAGTTGCTCACCGATCGCCTGAGCTGCAGGGGCGCTGTCCAGCGTGCGCCGCACAGCGGCGGCGACATCGTCCGCCGTCGCCGCGTTCGGGTCCAGGGCCACGCCGACACCATGGGTCTCGATCGCAGCCGCGCCCGCGAACTGGTCGGTCGAGAACGGCAGGGCCAGCATCGGTACCCCCGCGGTGAGGGCTTCCGTGACGCTGTTGTTGCCGGCGTGCGTAACTGCCATCGCGGCTTGGCCCAGAAGCGCGGTCTGGGGCAGGTAGGAGCGCACCAACCAGGTGTCCGGCACCGGCGGCAGACCCTGAGCCGACCCTGTCGCCAGCGCCACGCGCAGGTCCGTGCGCCGCAGCGCCGAGATGACGGTGCTCAGCACGTCCGCCCGGGTGGAGAGGAAGCTGCCGAAGCTCACGTAGGCGAACGGCTGGTCATCGGCCTCCAGCCACGATCGTACGTCTGCCGGGACCGTCTCGGTGCGGACCGCGGAGCCGAGAAAGGCATGCGGGACCGGCAGCTCTGCGCGAGCCGGGTCGTGCAACGCGGCGGGGTAGTTGTAGAGCACCAGGTCGCCGTGTTCCGTGAAGGCATCCTTCGATGGCGCGGCGGTTGGGGCGAGGGTGTGCAGCGCGGCGTTCCACTCGGCCGTGAACTCGTCCCGCACGGTTCGGCACAGCCGGTTCAGCTCGGCCAGCGCGCCGGCGTCCGGGCGGAACGCGGCCGGCCATGCCGTCGGGTATCCGTAGACCTCGTCGCCGACGGGCAGAGCCGACGGGTGGCCGAGTACGACGTCCACGTGCGGGACGCCACCCGCGGTCAACGCCAGCCGCGCGCTGAAGGCGAGGTGGTCGACGATGATGTGGTCCGGTTTGACATGTTCGACCACCTGGAGAACCGCCTGCGCCCGGTCGACGGGCTCCCAGAGCAGGTCGTTGCGACGAGCCTCAGCCTGGAAACGCAGCGTTTCGACCATCCCTCGGTAGGTCGCCGCGAAGAACCCGCGCAGCGCCTCGTCCTCGCCGACCGGCTGCTGCTCGGCCCGGATGACGCCCGGGTTGGAACCCCGGCCCAGCGGAAGCTCGTAGTGCTCGAAACCGAATCCTTCGACCAGCCCGGCGGTCGCAGGACCGGTCGCCACCACGACGCGGTCGCCGGACCTCTGCCACGCGGTGGCGAGGGTGGCCAGCGGCAGCAGGTGCGAGGCGTAATCCGGGCTGATCACCAGGAGGGTCATGACCGGTGCTCCTCGGCTGTCACGGACGCGTAGACAGCGGCCAGGTTACCGGCCATGGAATCGATGGTCAGGCCGTCGCTGATCCGGGCGCGGGCCCGCTCGACCCGCGACGCCGCGGGCCGGCGGGCCAGATCGAGGGCGGCCAGGACTGCCTCGGTCAGTGTCGCCGGGTCACCGGCCGGGGCGAGGATGCCGGTGACGCCGTGCTCGATGTACGTGGCGGGACCACCGGCGTCCGGCCCGACCACGACGAGGCCGGCGGCCAGCGCTTCCAGCAGCGCGAGGCCGAACTCCTCCTTGAGGCTGGCGCACACGTACACACCGCCGCGGGCGATCAGGGACGCCCGTCCGGCGTGTACGGCAGCGAGCCAGCGCGCGACCACGTCGTTGGGCCGGTGGCCGGGCATGACCAGGCCGGCCGAGGCTTCCGGGTACTCGCGCAGCACCTCGGCGATGAGCTCGAGTTGCTCCCGCTCATCCGGCGAGGGATCCACCAGGTCGCCGCCGACGATCATCAGGTTGCACTGCTCCCGCAGGGCCGGGTCGCGGGCCCACGCCCGTACCAGGGTTGCCATGCCCTTGACCCGGTGCAGCCGGCCGACGCTGATCGCCAGCGGCAAACCGTGGCGGTGCGGCGGCAGAGCACCGACGAGCGCATCCAGTTCGTCCAGGGCCGGCGAATCTGCTCGGTCCGCCAGGTCGGCAGCGGCGGCTCGGCTGACGTCGAGATCGATACCCTCCGCGACGACGCTGTACCGGCCGGATCCGTCGGCGATGTCGATGCCCATGAGCCTTTCGAGGTCGCGGGCCAGATCCGGGCGGGGGAAGAGAACGACGTGGTCGGCCTTGGCCGCCAGCCGCTGCACCAGCCGGGCCCGGAACCAGAAGTGCTCCCGCTCGTCGACCAGGCCGAAGTTGTCGCGACGCAGACCGCCCGTGCGTTCCAGGGCGTCGATCGTCGCATGCGGGTCCGGGGCCAGGGTGAACACGACTGGGATGTTCATCTCCGCGGCCACTTCGGCGGCGGCCAGGCTGCCGACCTCCGCCATCCGGAGGTGGACGGCATCGATGCGGTGGGCGCGCAGCAGGCGCCGGATTCCCCGCCGCACGGCCACCCGGGCCGGCCATGCACCGGCCGCGGTCACTGCCGGACCTGGCATGGGCACTGCCCCCAGCACATGCTTCTCGTCGCGGGTCAGGGCCTCCAGAGCACGATCGTGGGGGCCCCGGGAGATGGTCAGCACCCGCTCGATTCCGGGCTGGGCCGCGAGCTTGTCACCGAGCCGGACGAGCAGGGTGGCGATGCCGCCGTTGTCGCCCGCGCCGGCCCGGCTCATCCGGCTGTCGATGTCCGCGTGCAAGAAGATCTGCGCGATCCGCAGGCCCGTCGTGCCGCCGGCGGGTACGCTGCCGGCCAGTAGTCCGAGGTCGACGGCGGCCAGCCGGACCACAGCTCCGAGTTCCCCGTCCGCTACCCGCAGGGACTCGATCACCCGCACCGATTCCGGGTTTCCGGGACGGTCCCCGAGGGCGGCAACGGCCCGGATGCGGGCCGTCATGCTCTCGTCCGGGTCCAGAGCGATCAGGCGGACGGCCTCCTCGGCCTGCTCGGCGAAGACGAGGCCGAGTGTTTCGACGAGCCGCCCCCGGGTCTGCGGGTCGCGCGTAACGGCCAGGGCTTGCAGCAGTGCCGCGGCGATGTGGGCACCTGCCGAGCCGCCCCAGCTCTCCAGGGTCCGTTGCGCGAGCATGCCGGAGAACCCGCCGGCGGCGACGACGCGGATGAGACGGTCGATGGCGTCCAGCCGCGGTAGACGGGACTGGAGCACCCAAGCCGCATGTTCCCGCAGGAACGTTCGCGGATGCGACAGAAGTCGCGAGAGCACGGCGTCAGCCTCGTCGTCGACGACCGCCCCGATGCCGTGCACGGCGGCCACCGCCGCCAGATCATCGTCCCCGTCCACCGCCGCCGCCAGCACCGTCATCACCGACGGCGCCGTGGCTCGCGCCGCCTCGTGGGCGAGCCCGTGATCGTCGCGGAGGACGTCAAGCATGGACGAGCTGCGGCGGACCTCGCGCAGTAAGGAGTTCACGGATGACGGCATACTTGTGCTTTCGGCGCAGCAGCCGCCGCCGGATGCAGAAGTTCGTCACGAAAACAGTGCGCCGCGGCACACCGGCAACCGTAGACCTCGGTGAATTCTCCGAAACCCGCCTGGGGAGAGACCCGACTTCAAGACGGAAACCGGCAGAAAGGACGGGCAGGGCCACCTACGGTGCAGGCAGGTGTTCGCGGCGGATGTGGGGCGCGCCGGCGACTGCGGTGATCGCAGCCTCGACTGTCTTGGCCAGCTCGGAAAGCGCCGCCGGCAACCAGATCGAAGGGGTGGGTGCCGCGACGCGGTGCGGTGGCCCTTGGTCGGCTGGTTCGCCGCCGGAGCCGTCCCTCCGCCGATCGCCGGGCTGGCCTGATCGGCACTCGCCCGCCATGACTCCCCGGCCAGAACCATCAACCGGGAACCGGTCCGGCGACGCTGGACAAGCCCCCCGGTGCGTCGTCGAAGGCGGCGATCTGCGGGGCAGAGTGTGAGTCCAGGCCGATCTGCGAGCAGAGTGACGTGGCCGGTGCCGAGCACTGTACGCAGGCCGCTGCCCAGCGCGCCGCGGGTCGTTTAGCTGGTCGGCGCCGCTCCGTGCCCGGGCGGCGGTGCCGGGTAGGGCCCAGGTGATCCGGGCGCCGGGGTGGTCTCGGCGAGGCGGGCGAGGGTGAGCAGGGGTTGGCGGCGGAGTGTCCGGAACCGGCCACGATGGTTTGCCGGCTTCGAGGATGAGGAACGGCACCTCGCGCTCGTGCAGGTGTGCTGCTGCGGCCAGTCCGACGGGACCGGCGCCGATCACCACGGCGGGAAGGTCCTGCGGCATGGTCGGGCTGTTCATGACGATGTCTCTTGGAGATGTGCAGTTTCCGGTCGGTGGCGCGGGTAGGCGCTGGTGGTCCACAGCGTGACCGCGGCGATCGCGCACAGCGCCGCGGTTGCCAGCAGGAGGCTGGTGTAGGTGCCGGAGCGGGCGTGCAGGGCGGCTGCGGCCAGTGGGGCGCCGGCTTTGGCAATGGTCATGGGCACCACCATGGTGCCGGCGATGGTGGCGTACCGGCGGGTGTCGTAGCAGTCGGCCAGCAGCACCGGTTTGGCGATGGCGGACACGCCGAAGCCGAGCCCGAACCCGATGATCGCGGCGATGACCGCGGTGGCGTTGCGCCCGATGAACGGCAGCAGGCCGATCGCGAGGGCTTGGACGGCGAAGATGACGGCGACGACGGTGCTGATGCGGTAGCGGCGTTGCAGTCCGGTGGTGGCCAGGCGTCCGGCCACCGACAGGATCCCGAAGAGCCCGGCGACACCGGCGGCGAAGGTGGCCGTGTGGCCCCAACTGGTCAGCGCGGCGACCAGGTGCACGGTGACGATGCTGATGGCGGCCATGTTGGTGGTGAAGCCGGCTGTCAGGAGCCAGAACACCCGGTCGGAGAAGACATCCCGCAGCCGTACGGCGGGAAGTTGAGGCCCGTGGGCGGTCCGCTGGTTGCGGGGTGCCGCCCGGAGAACAATGAGGTGCAGCGGGGTGGTGAGCACGGCCTGGACGGCGGCGAGGACGAGCAGGGCTGTTCGCCAGCCGTGTTGCTCGACCAGCCAGCCGGTCAGGGGCAGGAAGATGGTGCTGGCGAACCCGGCCACGACGGTCAGCGCCAGCAGCGCCGAGGGCCGGCGTCGCGCGGTGTGCCAGGCGATGACGACTGCGAACGCCGCCTCGTAAAGGCAGGCCGCGGAGGCCACCCCGATACCGATCTGCACCGCGTACAGCTGCCCGAGGGTGTGTAACTGCGACCACGCGACCAGCAGCAGCGTCCCGGCCAACGATCCGGCGGTCATCAACGCCCGGGCGCCGCGGCGGTCGAGCCATCGGCCGACGGGAACAGCCAGGGCGGCCGAGGCCAGGACCGACGCGGTGAAGGTGCCGGTGACCGCCGTGGTGGACGTGTTCAGGTCGGCGGCGAGCGGGACCAGGAAGACGGCGAAGGCGTAGTAGAGGGTGCCGTAGCCGACCGTCTGGGTGATCGCGAGGGCGGCGACGATCGCCTTGGCCCGGCCGGAGTCGAGTCCGCGGTGACCGCCGATCGTCGGATCGGCGGCCACAACGTCGGATGGGGTCATCCGGGGATCAGCTGCAGCAGCCGCCGGTCTGCTCCTGCTTGCCGGCTGGCACGGTGATCACGGTGAGCGGGGCGCGCAGCCCGCCGGGGATACCGGTCGCCAGGCCACGTCCGGCCGTTCCCTGCACGGCCGCGGCGGCGGGGGCGCCGCAGCAGCCACCGCCGGCGTCGATGGTGTCGCTGTCGAGGTCCTGGCTGCTGTTGCAGACGCCGGTCTCGGGCAGGTCCAGTTGCACGTCGCGGGCGGCCGTCCAGTCGCCGTCGATGGCCGCGACCACGGAGCGGGCCTGCTCGTAGCCGGTGGCGAGCAGGAACGTAGGGGCGCGGCCGTAGGACTTGACGCCGATGGCGTAGTAGCCGGGCTCGGGATGGGTGAGTTCGTCGGCGCCGTGCGGCGGGACGGTGCCGCAGGAGTGCTCGTTCGGGTCGATCAGCGGCGCCAGGGCGCGGGTGGAGCCCAGGATCGGGTCGAGGTCGAGGCGCAGTTCGCTGACGATGGTGTGGTCGGGCCGGAAGCCGGTGGCTGAGACGACCCGGTCTGCGGTCACGGTTCGGGTGCCGTCGGACACCTCGACTCCGTGCGGACCGGCGGTGACGGCTTGGACGCTGAAGCCGGTGAGCAGGGTGATGGCGCCGGACTCGACGTGTTCACGCAGCCGGGTGCCCAGGGCGCCGCGGGCCGGGAGCGCGTCGGCGGTCTCCCCGCCGTAGGTGCGCGCCGGGGTGGCGGCGCGGATCGCCCAGGTCACGGTCGTACCGGGTGCCTGCTCGCCGAGCTGGGCCAGGTTGAGCAGGGTGTTCGCGGCGGAATGGCCGGCGCCGACGACGAGGGTGCGGCGCCCGGCGAAGCGGTCCCGGTCGCGGCCGAGCACATCGGGCAGGGCGCTCTCGACATACGCGGCGGCTGCGGTCTCGCCGTGGGCGGGGATGCCGGAGGCGCCGAGCACATTGGGTTTTCCCCAGGTGCCGGAGGCGTCGATGACCGTACGGGCCAGGACGTCTTCGCCGTCCGCGAGCCGGATCAGGTACGGGGTGCCGGCGCGGCCGGTGGTACGGACGCGGTCCAGGCCGAGCCGGGTCACCGCGGTGACGCGGGCGCCGTAGCGCACGTACGGTTTGAGGGCGGCCAGGTCGGCCAGGGGCTGCAGGTAGTCGACGGCGAGCTGGGCGCCGGTGGGCAGCTTGTCGTCGTCGGGACGCACCCAGCCGGCGTCGGTGAGCAGCCGGGCGGCGGCGGCGTCGATGGTGTAGCGCCACGGCGAGAACAGCCGCACATGGCCCCACTGCCGCACGGCCGCGGCGGGGTTGTCGCCGGCTTCCAGGACGAGGAAGGCGATGCCACGGCCGGCGAGGTGGGCGGCGGCGGCGAGGCCGACGGGTCCGGCGCCGATGACGGCGACGGGCAACTGGTCGAGCGGGGTGCTGCGGTCAGCAATGGTGCCCATGGGTGCCCTCCTGCAACACGAGGTGGATTCGAGACTTGTCGAACTTGACGATTGTCGAATCCGACGGTTGCACGCGGATTCGATGTCTGTCAACCTCGAAGCATGTCGAAATCAGCGCCTGCCGCCGTGATCGATCCGGAGGCGGCGCCGTGCTGCCCGCCGATGGCCCAGCACCGGATCCCCGCCGAGGAGGCCGGCCCGCTGGCGCAGGCCTTCAAGGCGCTCGGCGACCCGATCCGCCTGCAGATGATGTCGATGATCGCCTCCGCCGACGGCGGCGAGATCTGCGTCTGCGACATCACGCCGGCCTTCGAGATCTCCGGACCGACCATCTCGCACCACCTCAAGGTGCTGAAGGAATCCGGCCTGGTCACCGCCGAACGCCGGGCGAGCTGGGTGTACTACCGGGCCCGGCCGGGCCTGATGCGCCGGCTCTCCGCCCTGCTCGACATCACCGAATAGGCTGCTGCAGCGATCGAGTGGCACCGGCTGTTGCCCCCACTCCCCGGCCGAACTGACAGTTTTGCGCACGACGGCACGCACCCGCGCCGATGATCCCGACCCAGTGAAGACCGGAGCCCTGCATCCATGCCCCCCATCGCCGCGTGGCGTCGCCTGCTGGCCGAGTTCCTCGGTACGGCGTCTCTGGTCACCGCCGTTGTCGGCTCAGGCATCATGGCCACCACGCTGTCGCCCGACGACGTGGGCCTGCAGCTGCTGGAGAACTCGGTCGCCACCGCGTTCGCTCTCGGTGCCCTGATCCTGACGTTCGGACCGATCTCCGGCGCCCATTTCAACCCGGTCGTCTCCGCCGCCGACTGGTTCCTCGGCCGGCGCACCCGCACCGGACTGACCCCCGCCGAGCTCGGCGGATACATCGCCGCTCAGACCGCCGGAGCCATCGCCGGTTCGGTGTTGGCCAATCTGATGTTCGATCTGGCCCCGGCCACCTTCTCGAGCAAGGATCGCTCCGCCGCACATTTGTGGCTGGGTGAGGTCGTCGCCACCGCCGGCCTCCTGATGCTGATCTTCGCGCTCGTCCGGTCCGGCCGGGCCGCCGTCGCCCCCGCGGCGGTCGGCGCTTACATCGGCGCCGCGTACTGGTTCACCAGCAGCACCAGCTTCGCCAATCCCGCCGTGACCATCGGCCGCGCCTTCACCGACACCTTCGCCGGCATCGCACCCGCGGCGGTGCCCGGCTTCGTGATCGCCCAGATCACCGGCCTGTTCGTGGGATGCGGCCTGCTACTCGCCCTGTATCCCAGCGCAGGGACGACCGCCGACGAAGTCGTCGTCGAGCACGACACCGCCCGCACCGCCTGACCAGACCCTCCGTCGAAGGATCAACGCCATGAGTGACAAGCCCAGTGTCCTGTTCGTCTGCGTCCACAACGCCGGCCGCTCCCAGATGGCCGCCGGCTGGCTGCACCACCTCGCCGGAGACGCCGTCGAAGTCCGCTCCGCCGGCTCCGCCCCCGCCGAAGCCGTCAACCCCTCCGCCGTCGAGGCCATGCGCGAGGTCGGCATCGACATCACCCACCAAAAGCCCAAGATCCTCGAGTACGAGGTCGCGCAGGACTCCGACGTCATCATCACCATGGGCTGCGGCGACGCCTGCCCGATCTTCCCCGGAAAGCGGTACGAGGACTGGAAACTTGACGACCCGGCCGGGCAGGGCGTCGAAGCCGTCCGTCCGATCCGCGACGAGATCGAGACCCGGGTCAAGACTTTGCTGGCCGATCTCCTCCCGGCCGGCAAGCCGTCAACCCCAAACGCGACCCTCCGTACGGCTTCCTCGGCATCCTGACCGGCGCCCCGCTCTCCGTCCCGCCGTGGACCCGATGACGCGCTCGCCGAAGCTCCCGGTCAGCGCCTCCCAGGATCGGGAGCCGGCAGACGCCGAGCAGCTCGCCGGTGCGGTACGCGAGGGGCTCGCGACACTCCTCAGCGCCGGGGTCGGTCAGCGTGCCGAAGTAGCCGAAGATCACCGCGCGCACGGCCCAGACACGGACGCGCCGGAGACCCCCGTGGTGCGAGGCCTCCGGCGAGGCGGTTCCGTGCGGTGGATCCGGATCCGCAAAGGATCAGGTTGCCGTTGTCCCGCGGCGCCGCATTCCCCGCGGCTTTATCCCGCCGGCGTCTCGTTCACACCCAGACCACGCAGGATGTTGTCGGCGTCCGGGTTCCCACGCAGCGCGGTCAACGACTTCAAACGGCCCAGCAAGGTCGTGGAAGACGCGGGGCATTTCAAGTCTTGAATCGCCGACAAGGTCTTCTCGTAACGTTGGATGCGGCTTTCCAGGTCCGTCCCACTCGGAAGGTTCGCATTCTTGAGCGCCACTTGCGCGTTCACCTGGGCCTGAGTCGGCGGGCAACGACCCGGAACGTTCACCCCGGTAGGACCCACACGGTCAGCCGTCGCGTTCGGATCCCCCGGACTGAAACCCAGCGCCGGCACCAAAGCGTTGACGTTACCGGAGCCGGCTCCGGCGTTCCCCGTGGCTCCACCCGCGGCCGGGTCACCGGATCCTGGGGCGGCGGCCCTATCCGCCGGCGTTTCGTTCACACCCAGACCACGCAGGATGTTGTCGGCGTTCGGGTTTCCACGCAGCGCGGTCAACGACTTCAAGCGGCCCAGCAAAGTCGTGGAAGACGCGGGGCATTTCAAGTCTTGAATCGCCGACAAGGTCTTCTCGTAACGTTGGATGCGGCTTTCCAAGTCCGTCCCACTCGGAAGGTTCGCATTCTTGAGCGCCACCTGCGCGTTCACCTGGGCCTGAGTCGGCGGGCAACGACCGGGAACATTCACCCCGGTCGGGCCCACACGGTCAGCCGTCGCGTTCGGATCCCCCGGGCTGAAACCCAGCGCCGGCACCAAAGCGTTGACGTTACCGGCGTTGCCCTGTTCGGCGGCCTGGCCCATCCCCGTGCCGAGCGCGAGCGCCGAGCCGAGCAGCGCTGCGGCGGCGCCTCCGATCACCAGCTTGCGCATCCGGCTGCTGACTCCGCGTCGATACATGCACGGCTCCTCTTAGTCTCAGTACTGCTTGTGCCGAGAGGTACGAGCAATGATGTGGCAGCAGTTCATGACGCTGAGCAAGCGTTCCTTAAAGTTTCTTTAACGAGACTCCCGGGGGGTGCAGCAGCCGGCCTCCCTCGGCGGCGCCTCGCACTCGCTGCACCACGGCAGACGTCTCCGCGGTGATCGACCCGCCCGCATTCGCGAAGACCTGCGTCCGCTCGTCGCGCGCGCGACCAAGCGCCATCGAAGCCCCCCCCCCCGGTCTATGTGGTGGTCTGGAAACAGAAGGTCAGCATCTGGGTGGTCGCTGTAGAGAGAAGTTCGCGCCGAACGCGAACACGGTTGCCGCCCCCTAACTGGCATGACGGTTCCATGCCTTGCCGTCCGGTGCGCGGGGCACGCTCAGACCGAGCCGATGACTTCACGCCCACCCCGACCGGAACTGATCAGACGGTGCATGTGGTCCGTCCACTGCCGAATCACGGGTACCGCCCCCGTCGACGCCACGGTCGAGGTGGCCTACCGCTTCCCTCGTCACTCCCGAAGGCGTCGACGTCGCCCAACCGAGCCTGCGAGCCGGCCACGCCATCGCCGCCGGCGCCACCGCCTCCGGCACCGCCCAAGCCACCGTGCCGCTCGCCGTACGGCACCCCTACGCAGCTGCGTTCGACCCACCGCTGGACATGCCCGGCGAAAACCGGCAGTCCGATTCTGTATCGGCGTCGTGTCCAGCTCAGACGTCTCGCCCCAGCCCGGCGGGGCATACGCCCACCTGAACTCGGCCGTCGCGAGGCAAAGGGCCATCTGTAGCGACCCGTAACCCCCAGCAGCGTCGCAAACCGGCAGGCCAGCCACCGCCGCTGAGGCAGTTGGACAGTCGCGATGACGTAGTGGCCGCACCGGCACGCTCACGCGTCAACGGATAAGGCGATGCCGCGGTATACACAGGAGTTCGTCCCCACATGCTCGCGCTGACGCCTGGCATGACCAGCTCACCATCCGCAACGCGTAAGGATGTTGTGTGAGGTTATGCATGTTTCTCGGAACTGGACAGAAAGATCAACATCCGGCAATGATGCCGCAATGATCTTTTCCAATGCCCAGCGGCGCGTGGCGGCGCTCGTGATCGGCGCCGGCATCGCCGCAGCACCCCTCACAGTGGCCTCCCCCGCGTCGGCGGCCCCCAACTGCGGCCTGCAGAAGACCGCCCGGACCAGCATTCATTACCAGGTCTGCGCCCAGAAGACCGCGGACGGCAACTACAACGCCATGTACTACTTCGGCAACAACCACGGCTCCAGGATCTCCATCACCACTCAGTGGGGCTGGGAGACCGACGGCACGCGGCAGTGGAGCAGCGGTACTCAGACGCTGACCCTGCGCGCCGAGCCGGGCCTCGTGCACCTCAAGACCAACAAGCTGTACTGCGGGTTTGCAGTTGAGAAGAACAAGGGCATTCTGCGGGTCAAGGAGAACAACGGCACCTGGGGCGTTGTCGCCTTCTCGAAGACCGTCGACTGCTGAGCCTGCCGATCTCATCGGCTGCGGCGAAGCGAGACGGAGGCGGGTGGCAGGGTCTGTGCGTGTCACGACCTCGGCCTCGACAGAAACTGGCTCCAGCCACTGCGAGGCGCCGGCCTCCGGCGACGGCAGCACCGTGCTCGTCGTCGAGGACGAGCAGGCTCTCGCCCGCGTCGTGACCCGCATACTCGCCACTGGCGGCTATCACGTGCGCGCGGCCGGCGGCGGCCCCGAAGCCCTGCGCCTGTACGCCGAGTACGGCTGCGACCTGCTGCTGACCGATGTGATCATGCCGGAGATGTCCGGCCCCCGGCTGGCCGCTCTGCTCCACGAACAGAATCCGGAGCTGCCCGTGGTGTACATGTCGGGCTACAGCAATGGCCTGCTCGACAAGACCCACGTCCTCGACGAGGGCATAACGTTCGTGGAGAAGCCTTTCACCGCGTACGAGCTGCTGCAGAAGGTCGCTGCGGCGCTCGGGGCGGACAGCGGCAGCCGTCGGTGAGCATATGTCGTTGAACTCGCGTGATCGGCATGTGCGGGTCATGGCGGGGTACGCGCCCTGGATGTCGACGAAACTCGGACGCACCACGTCGGACTCACCACGAGGCACAGGTGCCTCACCCGCAGGCAACGAAGTCGCCTTGCCGTCGTGAGGTTACGTCATCGATGGTGCCTGACGACGGCAGCCGACAGTCCCCGCCAGGTAGCCAGGCTATGCCTCTGACCTGGCACATCGACTCGGGCGGCATCGGCGTTCACATATCCCTGCAAGGACGGCCCGACGCCAGTTCGGTGGCGACGCTACGTGCTCTGCTCGGTCGCCGAAGCACCAAGCGGCGTCGCGACGTGACCGTCGATCTCACCGCTGTGCCCGAATCTGATCAGGCCTCGGTGATCCAGTCGGCGCTTGCACCACACGTCACCACGATGACGTGCGGATCGACAGCGTTGCTCCGCCATGACACAACCAGCCACACCACCGGTACGAGGGCAGCGGGCACCTTGCACGAGCGCATGAGCCGCGCAGAAGCTCGCGTCCGCTACGCCCTGCTGTCCCTTGTTCCTCCGTTCCATGATGTCTTGTTACCGCTGCCGGGCGCGGCCCGGCATGCCCGTGACATCGTGACAGGCGCCTGCGCCGTATGGGATCTGCCGCACCTGGCCGCCCCGGCCACGTTGATCGCCAGTGGCTTGGTCAATCACGTGTGCGACCACGTCGCCACGATGATGACCGTCATCGTGCTGCACCACGACAAGGTCCTGTATCTGTCGGTCCGAAGCGGCACCATGCTCGACAGCGGCTCACCGCACGCCGACACGAACCTCGATCTGACACTGATTCACGCTTCGGCCAGCAGCTGGGGTTTCCTGCTCGACGGCGGCGACCTCGTCACCTGGGCAACGCTGCCTTTTTCCTCGTCGGACCACCGCCGGCTGCCCGATTAGCTGGTGCACCACATCCGTCCCGTGGACCCATTGCTGCTCAGCGCGGCGCGGGTTCGCGAGGGCCGGACGATCGCGGTCATTCTGTCCGGCCGGCTGCGCGACGGCGCGGACGGGACTGCCGCTGTGGCCGCGAACGGCGGGACCGTCCTCGTGCAGGGCGCCGGCCTGGCTCGACTGCCCGGCCTGCAGCGACCCCGATCATCCGAAGCCGGGTCGGCGTGAACGGTGCCGGATCAACCGGCGCCCGGACGAGATCATGGGCCCGGCCGGAGTCGACCTGCCAGTCGGTCTGTTGGCGCTGCGTCACGACATAGCCACCGCCGAACACTCCATTGCCGCTAAACGGTGGCTGACCAAGCAACCCGCCGCCTCGGTCCTGGCGGACCTCGCCGCCAGGCGGATGCCGCTGACGCACGAAGCATTCGACCAGCTGCCGAAACGCCCACTCGAGCACCTGCGACTCACCTTGGTGGCCGTCGGAGCCCCGCCCGGGCGCGACGAGAAACTCGTCCGCCTCGAACAGGCGCTCACGATTTCCTCGCCCAGCAGCAGGATCTGAACCGCCGCAGAATCCTGACGCCGGCAAGGCCCGGTCAGCGCCCTTGACGGCGATCAGCGATGGACGATCGCCAGGCTCGCGAGGTCGCGCCACCCGCAAAGGCCACGCCACCATCGGCCGGCGACCGGGCCGGCTACGCCGCCGAAGTCACGATCACATCCGCAGCAAGCCGATCCAGCTGAGACGACGAACTACCTGGGGTGATGTTCCTCGGCGGGGCGACATCCGAACCTGCCGATGACACGGTCCGGGCCTATGCTGCTTGGTCGCAGACAACCGGTCGCAGTCCAGCCGTTCTTCTCTGACATTGAGGAGCTGCCGATGCCCCACGTGACGCTCTACGCGCTCGAGGAAGAGCTCACCGGACGTGAACCCGGGCTTATCAGGGAGCTGACCAGCGCCGTCGTCTCCGTATATGGCGAGTGGGCCCGAAGTTCGGTGGATGTCAGGCTCCTCGGCATCCCTGCCGGGCGATGGGCTCGCGCCGGAGCGGTGCTCACTACTGCCGCACCCTCGGTCACCTTCGGCATGCGCGAGGAAGTATTCGCACGCGAGGATGCAGCCCGAGTCGTTGCGCAACTCGTCTCTGCCTTCACTGAAGCCGTCGCTGCCGTGTTCGGCGACGATTGTCGCGACGAAATTCTCGTCGAATTGGTCGGACAACCGACCTCTCGGTCCGGACTCGGTGGGAAGGTCATCAGCGACCGCAGCACCAGCGACTAGCGTTCCCATCCGGACCCGCCGTCCGGACCTCCGTCCATCGGCCGAGGCGTCGCGGGCGGGGCGACGTCCGCCCGGGCACAGCCGGCGTGCTGATCTGCTCCGGGCACCGGCCGGCCGATCACGTCGTCCGGCGGCTCAAAGGGCTGCCGGCGCTGCGACTGCGCGCCGGCTCAGGTCGATGCAGCGGTCCACCCGAGCGGCGACGTCCGTCCGGTGACTGATCACGAGGACCGTGCGATCACCGGCCGCGGCCAGGAGGTCGTCGAGAAGTGCCCGGGCGGTGGCGTCGTCGAGGTGTTCGGTGGGCTCGTCGAGGATCAGGACGCGGAAGTCGGCCAGCAGGGCGCGGGCCAGGGCAAGGCGACGGCGCTGGCCGCCGGACAGCTCGCGGCCGTGCTCGCCGACCAGCGTCTCGAGGCCGTCGGGCAGGGTGTCGACCCAGTCCAGCAGCCGGGCCTCGGCCAGGGCGCCGCGCAGCTGGTCGTCGGTGGCATCGGGGCGGGCGATCCGCAGGTTGGCGGCGATGGTGGAGTCGAACAGATAGGCGTCCTCGGGCAGGTAGCCGACGATCTGCCGGAGACGTCCGGGGGCGATCCGGCGCACGTCGATGCCGTCGAGGGTGACCCGGCCGGCGGTGGGGTCGAGGAAGCGGACGAGCAGCGCGGCGACGGTGCTCTTGCCGCTGCCGCTCGGGCCGGTCAGCGCAACCCGGTCGCCGGGGGCGAGCTCGAGGTCGATGCCGTGCAGGACCGGACGGCCCGGGGTCCAGGCGGCCTCGACCGCTTCGAGGCGAAGAGTGTGCGGGCCGTCGGGGACGTCGACCGGTGTGGCTGAGGCGATGACCGGCGGCGCTGCGGACAGCACGTCGGCCAGCCGGCGCATCGAGGCGCGGCCGGCGGCGAAGTGCTGCGCCGCGGCGGGCAGGCCGGCGGCGGTCTCGAAGACGGCGAGCGGGGTCAGGACGACGACAGCGAGCAGTTCACCGTGGAGCGTGCCGGAGCGGACCGCGACCGCGCCGGCGGCGAGCCCGACCAGCACGCAGATGCCGGTCGCGAGGGCGGTGACAGCGGCGGCGAGGCCGGCCATGGCACTGGAGCGTTGCTCGGCCCGGCGCAGCCGCGCGTCCACGCCGGCGAGTCGCGCCAGACGGTCGCCGGTGGCGCCGTACGCGAGCAGGTCCGGCAGTCCGTGCAAGAGATCCGCCGTGCCGGTGGCGAGCTCGGCGCGCAACGGCGCCCGGCGACCGTCGGCGAGGCGGGCCGCGCGGGACTGCAGCACGGGCACGAGGACACCGACGAGCAGCAGGCCGGCCGCGAGCGCGAGTCCCGCCGCCGCGGAGTACGCGCCGACCAGCACCACCGAGCCGGCGCCGACGATGGCCGCGACCGCGTAGGGCAGCAGGACCCGGGTCAGCATGTCGAGCACGGCGTCCACGTCGGCCGACAGTCGCTGGGCCAGGTCGGCGCGGCGGTATCCGGTGAGCCCGGCCGGGGCCAGTTCGGCCAGGTGGGTGAAGACGCGGGCCCGGAGCCGGCCGAGCACGCGCAGCGCGGCGTCGTGGCCGGCCAGCCGTTCGGCGTAGCGCAGGACGCCGCGGCTCAACCCGAACGCGCGGACCGCCACGATGGCGACCATGAGATGCAGCACCGGCGGATGGAGGGCGGCGCGGGAGATCAGCCAGGCGGAGACGGCCATGAGCCCGACGGCCGCCCCGGCTGCCCCGGCGCCGGCGAGAGCGGCGAGCACCAGGCCGCCGGTAGCGGGCGCGGCGGCGGTACGCAACAGGCGCATCCAGCTCATCGGGCACCTGCCGGAAGAGCGAGACCGGCACCGGCCGGAAGGATGGGATCGGCACTGACCGGGAACGGGGTCAGATCGATGCTGCGGTCGGCCAAGGCGATCAGCTCCGGGCGGTGGGCGGCCATGACCACCGTACGGCCGTGGGCGAGCCGCCGGATCGCGTCCATGACCTCGGCGGCGGTGCCGGCGTCGAGGTTGGCGGTGGGCTCGTCGAGCAGCACGATCGGGGCGTCGCGCAGGAAGGCGCGGGCCAGCGCGATCCGCTGCCGCTGACCGGCGGACAGCCCGGCACCGTCGTCACCGAGCACAGTGTCGTAGCCGTCGGGCAGCGCGGCGACGAACTCGTCCGCCCCCGCGAGCCGGGCTGCGGCGGTCACATCGGGGCCGGGTGCCGTGGGGGCGGTTCCGGTGAAGCAGTGGGCGAAGGCGGTGGGCGGCGGGGGCATCGGGATCGGCGTGCGGCCAAGGGCGATGTTGTCGCGGATGGTGCCGGCGAAAAGATATGGCCGCTGCGGCACCCACGCGATTGTGGACCGCCAGGCGTCCACGTCGACAGTGGCGAGGTCGACGCCGCCGACGGTGATGCGGCCCTCGTCCGGGGTGACGAAGCCGAGCAGGACGTTCAGCGCGGTCGACTTCCCGCAGCCGCTCGGGCCGGTGAGCGCCACGACCTCGCCGGGTTCCACCGCGGCGGACAGGCGCAGGGCTTCACGGTCGCGGTACCGGACGACGACGTCGTCGAACACGATGCGGCCGGTCGGCGCGGGCGCCGTGCCCGGAGCGGGCACCGGGGTTTCCAGCAGGGCGAAGGCCTCCTCGGCGGCGGCCAGGCCCTCAGCGCTGGCGTGGTAGTGCGCGCCCACTTGGCGCAGCGGCAGGTACGCCTCCGGGGCCAGGATCAGCACGAGCAGCGCGGTGGTGAGGTCGAGGTGGCCGGAGACCAGGCGCAGGCCGATACCGACCGCGACCAGCGCCACCGACAGCGTGGCCAGCAGCTCGAGGACCAGCGAGGAGAGGAACGCGACGCGCAGGGTCCGCATGGTGAGCCGGCGCTGCTCGGCGCTGACCCGGCGGATCGTCGCGGCCTGGGCGCCGGCCCGTCCGAAGACCTTGAGCGTGGTCAGCCCGGCCACCACGTCGAGGAAGTGGTGCGACAGGCGCGAGAGCAGCCGGAACTGGCGGCGGTTGGCCGCCTCGGTGTGCATTCCGACCAGCGCCATGAAGACCGGGATCAGCGGCAGGGTGACCATGATGGTCACGGTGGCGGTGAGGTCGGCCGGCAGCAGCCGGGCCAGCACGACGGCCGGGACGAGGGCGGCCAGCACGAGCTGCGGCAGGTAGCGGGCGAAGTAGGCGTCCAGCGCGTCCAGCCCGCGGGTGATCAGCGTGGTGACCGCGCCGGTGTCCGGACCGCGGCCGGGGCCGAGCGCGGCCAGGTGGGCCAGCAGTCGTCCGCGCAGTTCGCTCTTGACCGCGGCCGACGAGCGGGCCGCGGTGGCCTCCTGCGCCCACGCCACGACGGCCCGGGCGGCGACCACAGCGGCCAGCGGAAGGAGGACGCCCGGACCGGCGCCGTCGAGGAACACGGCGGTGATGCCGTGGGCGAGCAGCGTCGCCTGGGCGACGATCAGCCCGGCCAGCAGGACGCCCAGGGCCACCGTGGCGACGAGGTAGGTGCGGGTGGTGCGGGCGTACCGCAACAGCCGCGGGTCCAAGGGCTTCACACCGGGATCCGTTCGATCGTGAGACGCTTGCGGAACACCCAGTACGTCCAGCCCTGGTAGGCCAGCACGATCGGGGTGAAGGCAACCGCGACCCAGGTCATCACCTTGAGCGTGTACGGCGTGGACGCCGCGTTGTCGACGGTGAGGCTGTTGGCCGCGGCGATGCTGGACGGCATCACGTCCGGGAACAGCGTCACGAACAAGCCGGCGACGGCGATCACGAGCGTGGCCCCGGTGGCGAGGAAGGCCCAGCCTTCGCGGCGGGCGCGGGTGGCGAGCGCGGCACCGGCCAACGCGAGCGCGGCCGCTGCGAACAGCAGCCAGCCGGCGACGTCGTGATGGGTGCTCGCCGTCCAGGCAAGGAACCCACCGGCGATCAGGATCGCGGCCGGGGCAAGGCGCTCGGCCAGCCGTCCCGCCCGCTCCCGCATCTCGCCGCCGGTCTTGAGAGCCAGGAACACCGCGCCGTGCAACAGGAACAGCGTCAGCGTGGTCAGTCCCCCGAGCAGCGCGTACGGGTTGAGCAGGTCGAAGAAGCTGCCGACGTACTCGTGGTTCGCGTCCAGGCGTACGCCTCGCACGATGTTGCCGAAGGCGACGCCCCACAGGATCGCCGGAACGAGGCTGCCGCCGATGATGCAGGCGTCCCAACGCTTGCGCCAGGTGTCGTCGTCGCGCTTGCCCCGGTACTCGAAGGCGACCCCGCGCAGGATCAGCGCGACCAGGATGAGCAGCAGCGGCAGGTAGAAGCCGGAGAACAGGGTGGCGTACCACTCGGGAAACGCGGCGAAGGTGGCACCGCCGGCCACCAGCAGCCACACCTCGTTGCCGTCCCACACCGGGCCGATCGTGTTGATGAGCAGGCGGCGCTCGCGGTTGTCGCGGGCGAGCACGGGCAGCAGCATGCCGACGCCGAAGTCGAAGCCTTCGAGCAGGAAGTAGCCGGCCCAGAGGACCGCGATCAGCGCGAACCAGACGGTGGTGAGTTCCATGACCGGCCTCTCAGTAAGCGAACGCCAGCGGGCGGTCGGGGTCGTCGGTGTGTTCCTCCACCGCAGGGGCGCCGGCTCGCGCGTACCGGACGAAAAGCCCGACCTCGACGACGGCAAGAACTCCGTAGAGGACTGTGAGCACGATCAGCGAGGTGGCCACCGTCCCGGCGCCGACCGACGGGGACACACTGTCCGCGGTCTTGAGCACGCCGAACACGCTCCACGGCTGCCGGCCCATCTCGGTGAAGATCCAGCCGAACGAGTTGGCCGCCAGCGGCATCCCGATCGAGGCGATCGCCGCGAGCCACAGCCACCGGTTGGTCGGCGCCCGGCCACGCCGGGTGGCCCAGAGCGCAGCCAGCGCGACCAGCACGGCCAGGCCGCCGAACCCGATCATCAGGCGGAACGACCAGTACGTGACCGGCACGTACGGCTTGTAATCGCCGGGGCCGTACTTCTCGGCGTACTCGGTCTGCAGGTTGTTGATCCCCTCGACCTCACCGCTCGGGCTGCCGGTAGCCATGAACGACAGCAGCGACGGGATGCGCACGCTCGCCAGTTCCTCGTCGCCGTCGAGCGACCCGATGGTGAAGATCGAGAAGCTCGCGGGCTTCGACGTGTCGTAGAGCGCCTCGGCCGCGGCCATCTTCATCGGCTGCTGCTCGGTCATGATGCGCGCCTGCAGGTCACCGGTGATCAGCACGCCGACGCCGGCGATGAGCACGACCCAGGCGCCGAGCTTGAGGCTGGGCCGGAACACCTCGACCTGGTTGCGGCGCTTGAGGTGCCACGCGCTGACCGCGAGCAGCACCGCGCCGCCGGTCAGGAAGCAGGCCGTGATCGTGTGCGGGAACGTGACCAGCGTGGTCGAGTTGGTCAGCACGGCCCAGATGCTGTGCAGCTCCGCGCGGCCGGACTCGGTGTTCACCTCGAACCCGACCGGGTGCTGCATCCAGGAGTTGGCGGCCAGGATGAAGTACGCCGAGAGCAGCGTCCCGGCCGAGGCCAGCCAGATCGTCGCGAGGTGCACCTTGCGGGGCAGCCGGTCCCAGCCGAAGATCCACAGGCCGAGGAACGTCGACTCCAGGAAGAAGGCGAGCAGCCCCTCGATCGCGAGCGGGGCGCCGAAGATGTCGCCGACGAAGCGGGAGTAGTCGCTCCAGTTCATGCCGAACTGGAACTCCTGCACGATGCCGGTGACCACGCCCATCGCGAAATTGATCAGGAACAGCTTGCCCCAGAACTTGGTGGCGCGCAGGTAGTGCTCCTTGCCGGTGCGCACCCAGGCGGTCTGCAGGCCGGCCACCAGGGCCGACATGCCGATGGTGATCGGCACGAACAGGAAGTGGTAGACGGTGATGATGCCGAACTGCCATCGGGCCAGATCGAGCGCGTCCACGGCGGGGTCCTTTCCACGGATGCCCCCGAGTCTGGTGATCACACCGCCGGCCGGTCAGGGCCGAAAGTCCCGTCCGGTCCTGGGCCATGGTCCCGACCGGGCGGCGAGCAGGCGAGGCCCGATCGAGGCGCGGCGCAACCGTGAGCGGAGCCGCTCCTGCATCAGGTCCGTGGCTTCTTGCATTCCCTCACCACGACGCCTTGCGGACGCCGGGCAGCTCGCCCTCGTGGACCATCTGGCGAAAGCGCACCCGGGACAGCCCGAAGCGGCTGAGCACTCCCCGCGGCCGCCCGTCCACCATGTCACGGCTACGCCGCCGCGACGGGCTCGAGTCGCGGGGCAACGCGGCCAGCCGGCGCACCGCCTCGGCCCGGGCGTCGGGGTCCGTCGCCGGCGCGGCAATGGCCCGCTTGAGCTCGGCCCGGCGCTCGAAATGCCGGGCGCTGAGCTCGGCGCGGCCATCAGAGTTGCGCCCCGCGTGCCCGCAGCCGGGCCACGACAGCCTCGATGCCGTCCCGATCAATGATCTTGATCCCGGTGGTGCTGACGTTCAGGCGCACGTGCCGGCCTTCGGCGGGCAGGTAGTACCGACGACGTTGCACGTTGGGATTCCAGCGCCGCCGCGTGCGGCGGTGCGAGTGCGAGACGTTGTTGCCGAACGACGGTTGCTTGCCGGTGACATCACAGACGAATGACATGCCGTGACTTTACAATGAAAATCGTTTCCAACAAGATGGGGGGCATGACCGACCCTCGTCCGCATGTGACCGTGCTCGCCGGCTTCTCTCCCGCAGCCACCGACGTCGTGGCCCGTAGCCTGCTGGTCACCGACCCGTCGCTGATCCTCATCACGCACGACCTCGCCGGGATCGTCGACGGCGTCGTACGGCGCACGGTCCGCACCGCGACCCGGGTCCTCGAGGAGGACCACACGGAACTGGTGCACGGTTGCGTGTCCTGCACCTTGCGGGAAGACGTCGTCCCCACCCTCGTGCGGACGAGTCGCCGGCACCCCGGCAGCGACCTGGTCCTGGCACTGCCGCCCGCCGTCGAACCTGAGGCCGTCGCCGCCGTCTGCGCCGTCTCGACCTGCGACGGCATAGCCGTCACGGACGCGGTTCGTCTCGACTCCTACGTCACCGTCGTGGATGCCACCACGTTGATCGACGACCTGACCAGCACCGATGATCTCCGCGACCGCGGCCGGCACGCGGCCGGCAACGACCGCCGTGGCGTGGCCGAGGTGATCAGCCGTCAGATCGAGTTCGCCGACACGGTCGTGCTCTGGGGTACCTCGCAGGCTGACGTGCTCGAGCGTGACCACATCACGGCACTGCTGCACCGGTTGGCCCCGTGGGCGACTCGGGTCCGCGCGGACGGCAGTCCTGCGGCCGGCGAAGCCGATCTCGCCGCCCGCCTGCTGCGTACCGGCCGGCACGACCCGGCCGTGCCGGGCATGGCCGGGCGAGCCCTGGAGGGCTACCCGATCGGCCTCCACGACCCGGTCGGCGATCACCGGGTCAACGCGATGCTGTTCCACAGCCGCCGCCCGTTCCATCCGCAACGACTGCACGACGCCTTGGACGACCTGTCCGGCGAGGCGCTACGCGGTCGCGGCCAGCTGTGGATCGCCTCGCAGCCCGGCACGGCCGTCAGCTGGGAGTCCGCCGGCGGCGACCTGATGCTCGGCAACCTCGGCCGATGGCTCGTCAGCCTGCCCCAGCAGCGCTGGGACGAGGCGAGTGACATGCGACGGCTGGCCGCCGACGCCACCTGGGACCCGTACTACGGCGACCGTGCCACCGTCCTGTCGTTCATCGGCTTCGACCTCGACGTGGACGCCATGACCGCGCTGCTGGAGAGCTGCTTGCTCACCGACGCCGAGATCGCCGGCGGGGTCGACGGCTGGCGCACCCTGCCCGACCCGTTCGCCGGCTACTTCCCGCTCGAGGGCGACCAGGAGCCGGCCACGGTCACGGAAGGAGCCGCATCGTGACCGGGCGTCAGATCACCGAAGTGTGCTGCGAGCGCCGCTACCAGCACGTCACCCCAGGGGAGACATCATGAAGAAGAACATCCATCCCGCGTACGGCTACGTGGTTTTCCGCGACCGCAGTGCCGACTATGCCTTCCTCACCCGTTCCACGGCGACCAGCGACAAGACGATCGTCTGGGAGGACGGCAACACCTACCCGGTTGTGGACGTGGAGATCTCGGCGGCCAGTCACCCGTTCTGGACCGGCCGCACCCGCTTGCTGGACACGGCGGGCCGGGTGGAGAAGTTCCGCGCCAAGTACGCCCGCGCCCGCGGTCAGAAATGAGCCGAGCCGTTACTCGGTGGCGGATCGGACCGACGTCACGACCAATGGGATGCCCTGCTGGCAGGTCGTCACCAGATCGGGCACGACCCGGCCGGTCACCGTGAGGCGTGCGCCGGCCCGGATCACCGCGCGGTCACCTCCGACCAGCAGATAGCCCTCGAGCAACAGGCATTGATGCTCGGCCCCGGCCGTCACGGTCCCGGTCAAAGTGCGCACTTTCGCGGTCACCCGGCCATCCTCCGTCCGTACGGGCATCACCGCCACATCTTCACGAACCTCGATGGACACGAATAGGCTCCGCTCAATGTGAACGATTGTTCGCAACCGGGAGGATGCCCGTGTCACCCAGAAGATCCGTTCAGTTCGCCGTCGCGGCCGCGGCGTCGGTGGCACTCGTGGCCGGCGGCGCCGGCGCTGCCCGCAGCGCACCGGCGGTGGCCACGAGCCTCTACATCGTGCAGTTGGCAGCACCGCCCGTCGCCGCGTACACCGGCGGTGTGACGGGTATTCCCGCGACCCGCCCCGCTCCGGGCGGCAAGGTCGACCTGGCCAGCAACGCCGTCAAGGCGTACCGGGCGCATCTGAGATCCGAGCGGCAGCGGACGCAGAAGCGGGTCGGCCTGTCAGCCTCGGAGGCGGTCTACGAGTACGACGTCGCGTTCAGTGGTTACGCGGCGCGGTTGTCGGCCGGCGAGGCGCAGGCACTGCGACAAAGTCCCGGTGTGCTCGCCGTGTCGAAGAACACCGTGCACAAGGCCGACACGATCTCCACACCGGAGATGCTGGGGCTGACCGGTCGCGGCGGCGTGTGGCAGCGCGAGTTCGGCGGCCCGTCCAAGGCCGGCCTCGGCGTGATCGTCGGCGTGCTCGACACCGGCATCTGGCCGGAGAACCCGGCCTTCGCCGCGCTGCCCAGCCCACGGCCGGACCAGCGCACCATCGACGCGAAGTGGCGCGGCGTGTGCCAGCGGGGCGAGGAGACCGACCCGGCGCGCACTGTCACCTGCAACAACAAGCTGATCGGAGCCCGCTACTACACCGAGGGCTCGCTCGACGAGACCAACGAACGCGAGTTCCGGTCGCCGCGCGACTACAACGGCCACGGCTCGCACACGGCCGGTACGGCTGTCGGCAACCATGACGTCCCGGCCACGATCGACGGCCGCGTCGTCGGCGACGCGTCGGGCATGGCCCCGGCCGCCCGCCTCGCCGTCTACAAGGTGTTGTGGGACCAGGGCACCGGAAGCGGCAGCGGGTCGACCGTCGACCTGGTGGCGGCGATCAACGACGCCGTGGCCGACGGGGTCGACGTGATCAACTATTCGATCTCGGGTTCCACGTCGTCGTTCGTCGACCCGGTCGAGCTGGCCTTCCTCAACGCGGCCAACGCGGGCGTGTTCGTCGCCGCTTCGGCCGGCAACAGCGGCCCGGCCGCCGGCACCGTCGCGCACAACTCGCCGTGGATCACCACCGTGGCCGCCAGCACCCACGACCGCGGCGCCGAGAAGTCCGTGACGCTGGGCAACGGCGTCACCTACCAGGGCGTGGGGCAGGGACCGGCCGTGCCGTCCGCCCCGCTGATCGACTCGCCGCAGGCCGGCCTGGCCGGGGCTCCGGCCAACGAGGTCGGGCTGTGCTACTCCGGCCGGCTCGATCCGGCCAAGGTGGCCGGCAAGATCGTCCTGTGCCTGCGCGGCGGTAACAGCCGTACCGACAAGAGCCTCGCTGTGCGACAGGCCGGCGGCGTCGGGATGATCCTCTACAACAACCCCGACAACTCGGTCAACGCCGACTACCACTTCGTCCCGACCGTCCACGTCAACAGCGCGGCCGGGCTGGCGATCAAGGCGTACGCGGCCGCGGCGGGGGCCACCGCGTCGCTGTCGGCCAGCACCCAGGTCAAGGTCCGGGCACCCGAGATGGCGGCCTTCTCGTCCCGCGGTCCCGCCCTGGCGGGCGGCGGCGACCTGCTCAAGCCGGACATCACGGCGCCCGGCGTCGACGTGGTGGCACCGGTCGCCCCGCCCAACAACAACGGCCGTACGTGGGACGCGTACTCCGGCACCTCGATGTCGAGCCCGCACATCGCCGGCCTGGCCGCCCTGATGGCCGGCGAGAACCCCGGCTGGTCACCGATGTGGATCAAATCGGCGATGATGACCACGGCCGGTCAGACGGACAACGCCGGTCAGCCGATCCAGCGGGCCGGCACGCCGGCGACGCCGCTGGACTTCGGCGCGGGGCACGTGCGGCCCGGCCGGGCCTACCGTCCGGGCCTGGTCTACGACTCGGCCTACCCCGACTGGATCCGCTTCGTCTGCGGCGCCGGGGCCACCGGTTCGGCCTGCGATCAGTACGGTTCGAGGGACCCGAGCGATCTCAACTACCCGTCGATCGCGGTCGGTGACCTGGCCGGCAAGCAGACCATCACCCGTACGGTGAAGAACGTCAGCAAACTGCCGGGGCTCTACGAGGCGAAGATCCAGGCGCCGGCCGGTACGACCGTGACGGTCACGCCCCAGCGGTTCGCCATCCTGCCCGGCAAGTCGGTGTCCTACAAGGTCACCGTCACCCGCACCGACGCGCCCGTCGGCCAGTGGTCCTTCGGCGCGCTCACGTGGGTCAACAAGGCCGGGTCGGGCGGGCTCGTCTCGTCCGACGTCCGCAGTCCGATCGCCGTACGGCCGGTTGCCCTCGCGGCCCCGGCCGAGGTCGAGGGCACCGGCGTCAGCGGGTCGGCGACGCTGCCGGTCACGCCCGGGTTCTCCGGCACGCTGACCGCCGCACCGGCCGGCCTGGTCGCCTCCACCGTCGAGCGGCGCCGCCTGGTCGGCACGGAGACCGATTTCGACACCGGCGCGCCGGCCGAGACACCCGCGGTGACCAAGGTGACGCTCACCGTGCCGGCCGGCACCCGCCTGGCCCGGGTGGCCACCTTCGACGCCGATCACCCGGCCGGCACCGACCTGGACCTGTTCGCCTACCGCGCCGGCACCAACACGCCGGCCGGGTCGAGCGGCGGCGGGACCGCGGAGGAGGAGATCACACTGCCGGCCGGTTCGTACGACATCTACGTCGTGCAGTTCGCTGTTCCGGCCGGAGTGACCGAGCAGGACGCGGTGCTGCACTCCTGGGTCGTCGGCGACACCGCCGCGGGGAACCTGACGGTCACCCCGGCCACCCAGCCGGTCACGCGGGGCGAGCCCGCCCGGGTGACCGCCGCCTGGACCGGCCTTACAGCCGGGACCCGGTATCTGGGCGCGGTCGTCTACGGCGACGGCACGGCGCCCATCGGTCAGACCGTGCTGACAGTCAACCCGTGAGGTGACGCGGGGACCCGGCCGCGCCGGCCGGGTCCCCGCCGCCCGCAGCCGCTCCGCCTGACAAATACGAGGTGGGCAACGACCCCACCTTCTCCACGTCGGCGTGGTGCGGTGCCCATCCCCGTACCCGCTCGACCGGTCAGGCCTGGACCGCCGCGACGAGTGGCTGGGGGCCGGCATCCAGAGGATGGACACCGCGAGGATCAAGCACAGCACCGCATAACCTGCGACGTACCAGCCGGGGTGGCCCTTGGGTTCGTGGTCCCCCGTCCAGAAGTACCGGAACATCTGCCAGCAGGCCAGCGGCACGACAACCAGCAGGACGCCGACGACCGCCATCGCCCGGTCGTTGCACCCGGTGAACGAGCAGGCGGCGAGAGCGGCTACGGCCCGATTCCTCGCAAGGGCGGTGCCCTGCACCGCCCACCCGCAGGCTTCGCGAGTGATGCACGCCTCTACCGGGTCGGGCACGGCCGGCTCTGCGTCGTCGAGCGCGTTATCTCGGGCCGGGACGTGGGTGAACAACCCCTCGGCATCCCATGGCTCGGGCGTACGGCCGGTTCGGCTACGCGGGCACGCTCAGGTGCTCGGCGCGGGCGTTCAACTGCTCTTCGAGCCGGACCTGCTCGGTGACGTCGTAGGCGTACTTGATCACCTTCACCGGCCGGCCGGACAGGTCCAGAATCGGGTTGTAGCTGGACTGGAGCCAGACGTCACGGCCGTCCTTGCCGCGCCGGTGGAAACGGCCGGAACGGAACTCACCGTTGCGCAGACGCGCCCACAGGTCCCGGTACTCGTCGGAGGCGGCGTACTCGTCGGTGCAGAACATCGAGTGGTGCCGCCCGACGATCTCCTCCAGCGCATACCCGACGGTGTTCAGGAAGTTCTCGTTGGCCGTGAGGATCCGGCCGTCCAGGTCGAACTCGATCACCGCCTGGGAGCGGTCGATCGCGGCCAGCCGACCGGCGTACTCGACGTTGCGCAGCTTCTCGGCCGTCACGTCGTTGGCGAACTTCACCACCTTCACCGGCTTGCCGTCGGCGTCGAGGATCGGGTTGTACGTCGCCCGGATCCACACCTCCCGGCCGTCCTTGGCGATACGCCGGTACTCGGCGGAGTGGAACTCCCCCCGGCCCAGCTTCTCCCAGAAGGCCCGGTACTCCGGCCGGTCCGCCTCCGCGGCGTCGACGAAGATCCGATGATGCCGGCCGACGATCTCCTCCAAGCGGTAACCCATCAGGCCGAGGAACACGTCGTTGGCCTCCAGCACGGTTCCCTCGAGGTCGAACTCGATGACCGCCTGCGAGCGCCGGATCGCGGTCACCTTGCCCTCGAAGTCGGCGTTGCGGGTCTTGGCCTCGGTCACGTCGCTGGCGAACTTGACCACCTTCCACGGCTTGCCGTCAGGGCCGAAGATCGGGTTGTAGGTGGCCTGAAGCCAGACGTCGCGGCCCTGCTTGCCGTAGCGGTGGAACTCCCCTGAGACGAACTCGCCCTGCCGCAGCCGGCGCCAGAAGTCCGCGTACTCGGCGGACTCCGCCGTGTCGGGCGACACGAACATCCGGTGGTGCCGGCCGATCACCTCGTCCGCGCCGTACCCGACCACGGCCAGGAAGTTCTCGTTGGCGTCCAGGATGTGGCCGTCGAGGTCGAACTCGATCACCGCCTGGGAGCGGGAAATCGCCTGGATCTTGCCCTGCGCGTCGGCTGCGGCCCGCTTGCCCTCGGTCACGTCGAGGGCGTGCTCGATCACCTTGACGACCTGGCCGGCGCGGTTCTTCACCGGCACCCAGCTCGAGCGGATCCACCGGTCGCCGCTGCCCTGCCAGAGCAGCCGGAACTCACCCGTATGGTTGCTGCCGGAACGCAGCTGTTCCCACAGACCGGCGTACTCGGCCGACCCGGACACTTCGGGCGATACCAGCGAGCGGTGTTCGGTGCCCACGATCTCGGCCGGGTCGGCGCCCACCAGCTCGGCGAAGGCATCGTTGGCCCGCAGGATCCGGCCCTCCGGGCTGTACTCGGCCGTGGCCGATCCGCGTTCGTACGCCTCGACCTGGCTCTGGAGCTCGGCCAGAAGCTCGTCCGCGCTCCCCGTGGTGGTTGTCTGATCCGACACGTCCGTGTCCTCCCGCTCGCAGTACCAACCCCTATGCTGATCGGTCGCGGGACGGACAACCTGAGTGGCCTGTCCGTTCCCCCAGCCGTCGAGCGTAGGGAGGGCCGGCCCGCGGACTGGCCGTCCAGCGCGGAGGAGCGAGAGCGATCCGCTGCCGCTGGTCTGATGTTGCGAGTGTCGTCTGCGTGCATCGGCGCGATATGCAGCAGAAACAGTTCGCGTTTAGCGTGGGCGCGGTCCGGGCCGCTACGGAAGGTACGTCATGAGACTTTGCCTGCTGACAGACCGTCACCTCGACGTCCTGCCCGTACTGGATCTGTTGCCGTTCGACGTCCAGGTCTCGCCCCATGACAAATGGGCCGAGGCTGTGCAGGATCCCCACCTGTCCGCCGTCTTGGTCGACGCCTCCGCCGAGTTGAGCCATGCACGTACCACCTGCCACGCTCTCCGCGCGAACGGGCTCAACGCCCCGGTGATCATCCTGGTTCGTGAAGCAGGCCTGGCCGCTGTCGGAGCCGACTGGTGCATCGACGACTTCGTACTGACCACCGCGGGACCGGCCGAGGTGGCAGCCCGCCTGAACCTGATCGCGGACCGGCACGCAGCCGGCAGCGAGGCGGCCGACGAACTGATCAGCATCGGCGACCTGACAATCGACCCCCACAGCTACACGATCAGGCTCCGTGGAGAGCTCCTGGCACTGACCTACAAGGAGTTCGAGCTGCTGAAATACCTGGCCCAGCAGCCCGGCCGGGTGTACAGCCGCGACCAGCTGCTGCGTGAGGTCTGGGGCTACGACTACTTCGGCGGCACACGAACCGTCGACGTGCACGTGCGACGGATCCGGGCCAAACTCGGCCCTCGCTGCGAGTCGATGATCGGCACTGTCCGGCAGGTCGGCTACAAGTTCATCGCGCCGACGAACAGTGGTACAGAGCTGACCGGCCCGGCCCTCCGGCGTCCTGGTCTCGGACGGCGGAAGGTCCCCGCCGCAGCGAGCTGATCAATGCGCTGCAGGGCCAGGACGAGGCCGAGCAGGAACGCGGCGAGAACCAGCATGAGGGTGCCGGTCGCGACCATGGCCACGGTGTGGACGACGGTGGAGAGCGGCACGGCATGACGCCGGCGGGAGGACGTAACGCGGCCGCCGCTTCGTACCTGTTGACGTTGCGGCTGCACTGGTAGCGGCCCGGCCTAGCTGTACTGGTAACGCATCTTGTCGTGCCTTCCGGCGGTACGGAACCCGCCCGGGACGGCTTGGCCGGGCGGGTTCGTGGATGGTGTCTAGCGCAGGCCGGGGACGTCGACGACGATCAGCTCAGTGTCGTCGGCACGGCCGGGAATGCGGCCGTCGTTGCCGGGGAAGTTGTTGTCGTTGGCCACCAGCACCTTGTCGCCGGAGAGCGGCAGGACCGACTCGACCGACTGCAGCGGGAACGAGAACAGCGGACCGACGCCGTACTCGTTCGGGCGGGCCGGGGTGGACACGCCGGACGGGTCGGCGATGCGCATCAGGTCGACGGCGGTGCGTCGCGGGAGGACACCGGCGGCGCCGGCCTCGTCGAGGTCCGTGACGACCAGACGCTTGACCGCGGACTGCGGGCCCATCGCGTTGTCCCGCTCGATCAACAGCAGCTGCCGGCCGTCCAGCACCGCGGCGTCACCCACCACGAGCGACGGATCGTCGACGCGGAAGGTCCAGGTGCGGCCGGTGTAGCGGTTGGCCCGTACGTCGAACTCGTACACGATCCGGCGGCGCTGGTCGGGGTCGTCGGTGCGGGCGCCCTCGAGGATCGGGTAGAGCGTCTTGCCGTCGCGGCTGACCGCCATCGCCTCGAAGCCGCGGCTGGCCGGCACGGTCGCGGTCTCCCCCGGCGCCAGGTCCGGCGACTGGGGCGACTTGCCGCCGTCGGGCAGCGGGACGGGCGCCTGCAACACCTTGCCGGTGCGGTCGGTGCGGACCAGGTACGGCCCGAACTCCTCGCCCAGCCACAGGTCACCGCGGTAGTCCCGGGCCAGCGACTCGATGTCGAAGTCGGCCCCGGTCAGCAGCCGGTCCTTGGTGTTCGCGTTGACGATCGGGAACGGCACCTTGCGGTCGGGGTCGCGGAAGCTGATGAAGCCGCGGACGTCGACCTTGTGCGTGCGGTAGTCCGGGTCGATGCGGTAGGCGCGGAGCAGGAAGTCGGCCGAGTTGTTCTTCGCGCCGAAACCGTTGTCCGGCATGGCGAGCAGGTGGCGGCCGGACCGGTCACCGGCGTCGGCCGGGATCACGGCGGAGAAACCGGGGATCGGCTGGCCGGGGAACGGCGGGGTGATGCCGTTGACCGTGGCCGGGTCCAGCTGCGTGCCGGAGACCGGGCCGGGCTGGTAGGCCGTGGCGGACAGGATCGCCCGCCCCCGCAGCGTCGCCGTCGGGCGGATCGTGACGGCCAGCTTGTAGAGCCGGGTGATCTGGGTGGCGCTGCCGTTGTCGTCGGAGATCAGGTGCAGCACGCGACGGCCGCCGGGCAGCCGCTCGCCGAGCGCCATCCCCTCGACGTTGTCGAGCAGCGGGTTGGGCTGCGGCTGCTTCGCGGTCGCGCCGGAAGGCGGGCAGTTCACGAGGTCGACCAGCAGTTCCTTGCCGAGCCAGGCACGCGGGTCGGTAAGCGTCGTCAGCGACTCGACCCCGGTCACGTCGGGCGCGCCGGTGGCCGAGACCCGATAGATCCGTACGGTGTTGCCGACGCCCGCGGTGAAGCCCCGCTCCAGGGCGAGCAACTGGTCGTCGCCGAGTGCCACCAGCTCGACCAGGCCCAGCGCCGGGTCGGTGCGGTACGCGTACTGAGAAATCGGTTTGTCCTTCTCGTACCGGATGATCCGGTGCCCGCCGCCGTCGCCGGCCAGCGGGCCCTCCATGCCGGCGTAGAGCACCCGGCGGTCCGGGGTGGTGGCCAACGCCTCGAAGGTCTGGTTGACCGCCGCCTGGCCGGCCGGCGTCACCTGGAACCGCGCCGGCACCGGCAGCGAGGCGATTTCCCGGCCGTCCGCGAGTCCGAACCGGCGGATCGACGGTTCCCGCTCGGAGCTGGCCAGCACGGTCCGCCCGGACCGCTCGACCACGAGCCCCTCACCGTCAAAATCGGTTCCCGTGTACGCCGTCCCGTCCGCTCGAGTCAGGAAAGTGACCCCGCGGACGGCCTTGCGGGCCAGGTCCACGTCGTAGATGCGAGCCGGGGTGGTGCCGATGTTGTCGACCAGCGCCAGCGCCCGCGAGCCCCGGGCCGGCGCCAGCGCGGACAGCCCCGCGACCTGGGTGCCCTGGAACGTGGTCTTGTCGAGCGCGTCGGAGAAGCCGAGCAGCGAGGCGTCGGGCCCGCAGGACTTCGGGTTGCCGGCCGTGGCGGGTGCGGCGGGCACCACCGCCAGCGCTGAGATCACAACGGTCGCCGCGGCGGCCGCCATCGTCTGTCGTGAGGTTGTCGTCACGTGGATACCGTGCAAGAACGGCGGGAACACAGCGTGCCATCGTTCCCGCGCAATGGTCACCACGCAGTGAACAACTTCTCCACCGTACGGGGACCCGCTCCGCTCATCCGGGGTCGCGGGTCTCCTCCAGGCTGGGCCGATGGACGAGGCACTGCTGCACTTTCTCGCGCAGAACACCCACTTCCAGCCAGTCTGAGCTGCGCCCACCTCGGCGCCGGCCGCCCCGAGTACGGCGCCACGGGCGGAGAGGGAGCATCTCGCGTCCGGACTGAACGTCGTTGAGGGCGTCATCCAGCCCGAGCAGGGTCAGCCGCAGGAAGTCGCGGAAGGCGACGAACGAGTCGAACTCGTCGACGGTGATCTTGCCGAAGTCGCGGAGGCTCACGCCCGCGGGAACGGCAGTCACATTGCGGGAAGCCTCTCCATGCCCTGCGGGTACTCATACCTGGAGCGTCATGAAAAATGCAGGTCAGCGCGCTTCACGACAGAGTTGAGAGGGTCATCGAGCCAGAGCGGGTCAGGCCGGCTCGGCCCGCGCGTCAGCCGGGGCCTCCTTTCCACTGCATGGGTCAGCACGGATCTCTACGAACGCACCCAGCGAACATGCTGTCGAGATGTCGGCTGGTGCTGGATGGTCGTCGACTGGCCCACCGCCCCGGCAAGCAAACCTAGGGCGCTGTGCAATGTTTGCGCTGGACAACGGGTTACTGACCCGCCTGGTGCGTTCCCAGGCGATGGGCGGCGTTGACCAGGCCGACCAGGCTGAACGCCTGGGGGGTGTTGCCCAGCTGCCGGCCGGTGGCCGGGTCGTACTCCTCGGCGAGCATTCCGACGTCGTTGCGCAGGGCGAGCAACTGCTGGAACAATCGGTTTGCCTCGTCGGCGCGTCCGATGCCGTGTAGAGCCTCCACCAGCCAGAACGTGCAGGCCAGGAAGGCGCCCTCGGTGCCCGGCAGCCCGTCGACGCCTTCGTGCTCGGGCCGGTAGCGCAGCAGGAACCCGTCCTGGCACAGCTCCTTCCGGACCGCGTCGACGGTGCCTACGATGCGCGGATCGTCGTAGGGCAGGAACCCCACCACGGGCAGGAGAAGCAGGGAGGCATCGAGTCCGGTGGAGCCGTAGTACTGGGTGAAGGTGTTGCGGTGCGGGTCGAAGCCGTGCGCGCACACGTCGGCGTGGATGGTGTCGCGCAGGCGACGCCATCGGTCGACCGGCCCGTCGAGTCCGTGGTGGTCGACAGCGGTGACGGCACGGTCGAAGCCGGCCCACGCCATCACCTTGGAATGCACGAAGTGCCGGCGGGGCCCGCGGACCTCCCACAGCCCGTTGTCCGGTTGCTGCCAGTTGCTCTCGAGGAATTCCAGCAGCGCCCGTTGCACGTCCCAGCCGTCGTCGGAGGCCGTGAGACCGGCTGCGCGGCTCAGATGCAGCCCGTCCAGGACTTCTCCCCAGACGTCGAGCTGGAACTGCCGGGCGGCGGCGTTGCCGACCCGCACCGGGCCGGCCCCTTGGTAGCCGGGCAGCCAGTCCAGGGTGGATTCCGGCAACCGGCGAGCGCCGTCGAGGCCGTACATGATCTGCAGGTCGGCCGGGTCGCCGGCGACCGCCCGCAGCAGCCATTCCCGCCACGCCTTCGCCTCGGCGACGTAGCCGGTGCCCAGCAGCGCCTGCAGGGTGAACGTGGCGTCGCGCAGCCAGCAGTAGCGGTAGTCCCAGTTGCGTGACCCGCCGAGTTGCTCGGGCAGTGAGGTGGTCGCGGCGGCAACGATGCCGCCGGTCGGCGCGTAGGTGAGAGCCTTCAGCAGGATCAGACTGCGGCGTACGGCGTCTCCCGCCGGCCCGGTGTAGCGGTGCCGGGCGATCCAGTTCTCCCAGAAGCCGCGGGTGTCCGCCAGGGCCTGTTCCGGTTGCGCCGCCTTCGGCCGCGGCAGGTGGGACTGCTGATGGGTCAGGACGAAGGTGACCCGTTGCCCGGCCGTCACGGTGAACTCCCCCGCGGTGGTCCGGTCGTGGCTGTCCAGAGGCACGTCGGTGTGCAGCCAGACGGCGTCCGGTCCGGCGATGGCGGTGATGCCGTACTGGTGGTGGCGGACCCAGGGTACGACGTTGCCGTAGTCGAACCGCAGTGTGAGATCGGTGCGCATGTGCACGGTGCCGGCGAGGCCCTCGACGATGCGGACGATGTCGGCGGCCTCGCCCCGCGGCGGCATGAAGTCGGTGAGCCGAACCGTGCCGTCGCCGGTGTCCCACTCGGTCTCGAGGATCAGTGTGTCGCCGGCGTACCGGCGGCGGGTCGCGGCGCCCGCTCCGAGCGGGGCGATGCGCCAGCGGCCGTTGCTGTCGTCGCCGAGCAGGGCGGCGAAGCAGGCCGGCGAGTCGAAGCGCGGCAGGCACAGCCAGTCCACCGAGCCGTCCCGGCCGACCAGGGCCGCGGTGTGCAGGTCACCGACCAGGGCGTAGTCCTCGATGGCGGCGGCCATGCGGGTCACCGTGCCTCGCCGGTCAGGGTGAGCACGACCTTGATGTCGTCCGGCCGGGCGGTCAGCGCCTCGTCGAAGTGCTCCAGCGGGACGCGGCGAGTGATCAGCCGGCGCAGCCAGTCCAGGTCGGCGTGGGCGAGCGCGTCGGCCGCGGCCCGGTAATGGCGCAGGTTGGCGTTCACACTGCCGACGACGACGTCGTTCTCCAGCACGATCTGCCGGTTGTCGGCTCCGGCGTCGATGCTGATCGTCCGGCCGGGCGTGGAGACCCCGGTCAGGCAAGTGATGCCGTACGTGCCGGTGTTGGCGATCGCGTCGAACACGACCGATCCGGCTCCGGTGGCCTCGATGACGACATCGGGTTGCAGTTTGCCGGCCACGGCGGCGACCGGTTCGTGGTGGTAGGTGGCGCCGAGCGCGGCGACGGCGTCCGCCTTCGGCCCGTCGGTGACCCGGTCCAGGACATGGACGTCGAGGCCGCGTTGCGTGCCGAGCAGGGCGGCCAGCAACCCGATCGGGCCGGCCCCGGTGACCAGCACAGTGCGCGGCTCGTACCAGGAACGGGCGCCGATCCGGTCGATCTGCTCCCAGGCCTTCGCGACCACGGTGGTCGGCTCCATCAGCATGCCGACATCGACCAGCCGCTCGTCGAGCTTCACGGCGTAGTCGAGCTCGACCGTCCACAGCTCGGCGGCGTACCCGTCGACCTCTTTGATGCCTCGTTCGGTGTAACGGCCGTTGCGGCACATGTCGAACTCGCCGTGCGCACATGCTCCGCACGGCACGGGGTCGGGGCGGCGGACCACGCCGACGACGAGGTCGCCGTCGGTGAAGTCGCTGCCCGCGGGGGCGTGGCGGACCCGGCCCAGCGATTCGTGGCCCAGGATCAGGCGGTCACGCCCGGGCGGGGACCAGCCGTAGTCGCCGGCGACGATTTCCCGGTCGGTGCCGCAGACACCGAGCGCCAGGCCTTCGACGAGCAGTTCACTGTCGCCGGCGACGGGGTCGGGGAGCTCGTCGACTCGAGCAGTGCCGTGGGTACCGGGTTGCACGGTCAGCGCACGCATGGGTGTCCTCCGGGTCAGGCGGTGGTGTGCAGGGTTTCGGGGTCGGCAGTGTCCAGCGGCACCGCTGAGGCGGGGACCAGCCCGAGCTGGGTGTCGGGTCGGTGGCCGGCGGCGGCGAACAGCCAGGCCGTGGCGGTGCGGACCCGGTTGGCCGGTAGCGCGACGAGGTGGTAGCCGCGGGTCACGGTCAGGGCCGGCAGACCGGTCAAGGCAAGACCCAGCGGGTTGGCGGCGGCCCGGCGCCCGCCGAGGTCGACGGCGAAGCCGAGGCTCGAGTGCCGGTACGCCCGGCGCCGGCCCCGGCGCAGCTCGGCGACGATGTTGTCGGCGGCCAGGACCCCTTGCCGCTGAGCGTGCTGGGCGGTCATCGCCGTGAGCTCTCCCGGCCGGGTCAGGTCGGGGACGGCGGCAGCATCGCCGCAGGCATAGATGTCGCGGTGATCGGGCACGCTCAGGTACGCGTCCACGACCAGCCGGCCGTGCTCGGTGCGCAGGCCGAGATCGTCGACCAGCGGGTCCGGGCGGACGCCGACACACCACACCAGCGTGCGGCTCGACACGAACGTGCCGTCGTCCAGGCGTATGCCGTCAGCGGTGGCCTCGGTGACCGAGGTGCCGGTACGAATCTCGACCCCGCGTTCGTGCAGGGTTCGAGCGGCGGCGTCCGACAGCCGCCGGTCCAGGTGGCCCAGCACACGCTGACCGTGGTCGACCAGCAGCCAGCGCGGGTGCACCCCGGCCAGCGTCGGATGCCGCGCGGCCACCTGCGCGGTGAGCAGTTGCCCCTGCGCAGTCACCTCCGTGCCGGTATAGCCCGCGCCCACCACGACGAACGTGCACCGCGCCTGCCGCTCCGCCACGTCGTCAGCGGTAGCGGCCATCTCGATCTGGCGGATGAGGTGATCGCGCAGGTAGAGCGCCTCGGGCAGGCCGCGGAAGCCGTGGGCGTTGTCGGCAACGCCCGGGATGGGCAGCAGCTTGTTCACGCTGCCGACGGTCAGCAGCAGCCGGTCGTAGGCCAGTTCCGCGGCGCGGCCCTCCGGGTCGCGGTAGCGCACCCGGCGCCGGGCCGGGTCGACCCCGGTGGCCTCGCCGAGCACGACCCGCACGCCGCGCAGGCTGTCGGCGAGCGGGACGGTCACCTGCCGCGGCTCGAGGACACCGCCGGCCACCTCGGGCAGCAGCGGCAGATAGAGGAAGTAGTCGGTCGGGTTGAGCACCGTGATGTCCGCGGAGCCCCGCAGCCGCTTGGTCAGGCGGCGGGCGGCGTGATAGCCGGCGAACCCGGCTCCGACGATGACGATGTGCGTCTTGCCCACGCTGGTCCTTCCTTGTCACACGCTTGATCACGGTCGAGTTTCTTCATCGCAACGGTGACCGACAGCGTCATAGGTGTCAGCGGGCGAGGCGTATCCGTCCCAGCCGGCGCAGCGCCTTGCCGCAGTGCTCATCGCGCCCCGCTTCGGCGATCGCCAGCACGTCCGCGCCGGTGCCGGACCGGCTCACGAGCCGGCATCGATCCGTCATGCCGGGGCCCGGCACCACCGCGATCACCGGGACTCCGGCACGTCACGCGTGGGAGCCGGGAGGCTGCCTCCGCGATGACGGCGTCCCCGGGTAACGCCAGCGGCGATAGCCTCCACGGTTTGTTCCAGGTAGTTGAAGTCCGGTACGGCCACCGCTTCAGCGCGGGCATGCAGATTGTCCGCGGTCACGGTGTCGTCGATGCGGGCCACGTGGTGTTCGCCCGTGCGGTCCATCTGGCACCTCCTCATCGTCCAGACGGTGATTCCCCCGCAACATGCGCACAACCATCTTTGCACTATGCAATTAGTTACAGCACGGTAGTTCCCGGCGGCCGGAAGGAGGTGCTGACGCGCGCGGTCAGGCCGTCGAAGAATCGGCGACGGGCAGGCCCGAATCCCGGCCCTCGGTATCGGCGTCGTCGCGGTGGGCCGCCCACCCAAGCCACCAGTCGTGCTCGCCCACCTCACCGGCGGCGGTGGCGAACGCCGTCAGCGCTTCAGTGACCGCGGGCTGCCACAGTTGTGCCGTCGCGGCCACCAGCCGCTCGAGGTCCGCGCGCCGGCGGGTGAGGACCTGGTCGACAACCTCGCGGCCCGCCGGGGTGAGCCGGACTCGCACCACCCGGCGGTCGGACGTGGAACGCAGCCGCCGGACCAGGCCCTTGCGGATCAGGCGGTCCAGCATGCGGGTGCCGGTCGACGGGTTGACCTGCAATTCCTCGGCAATGTCGATACTGCGCTGCGGGCCCCGTACGGCCAGCACCACCAGCGCCCGGAATTGCGGCAGCGTGACCTCGCCCTCGACGGAGGCCAGCGACCGTGCGGTCAGCCCGACGAACGCGCGGCTGGCCAGCATCAGAGCTTGCACGGCGGCTTCATGGGCGTCCGAGGAAGAAGGTTGCATAAGCCCATCATTGCACCGCCCGCAGCCGTACCGGTCCTGTGCCAGGACGGGTGACGGACCCGATCCGGCTCAGCGGGACACGATGAGCGCCTGCGGGGCGGCGGCCTTCATGCGGGTGTTGAGCCAGGACAGCTGGCGGGAGTTCTGCGCCGAGGCGAACTCGCAGACCTCGATCAGATCGTGGTCGCGCAGGCCCTGGGCGGCCTGCCGGACGACGGTCCACGTGGTTTGCACCAGCGTGCCCAGGACGTGCAGGTCCTGCAGGTCGCGCAGCAGCCCGACCGGGCCGCTGCGCACCTCGGCCAGACCGGCGGCGTGCAGCCGCTCGGGTTCGTCGACCCCGGCGCCACGCCGCTGCTCGCCGTACCGGGCAACGATCGGGGTCAGTCGTTCGACATGCTCGTCGCTCATCGCCGCCAGGGCCTGGCAGGTGAACAGCACGTCCGGGTGCTGGGCATGCCCCTGCCCGACCGTGCGCAACGAGGCGGCCAGCGTCTGCTCGGCCCGGTGGACCAGGCCGAGATAGATGACCACGTACATCAGCGACTCCCCGGCTCGGCGGCACAGGACGGATCGTTCGGGTACGCCGGCACCGGCACCGCCCGGCTGACCGTGAGCGCTCCCCCAGCCGTCGCGGGCGCAGCACCCGGTTGCGCCGGTGCGGAGGCGGCCGTGGTCGGCGCCGGGGCCGGTCCCCCGCCGTCGCGAATCTTCCGCACGCGGCAGGCGGCGGTCTTGAAGTACGGCTGCTTGGACACCGGGTCCCACACGGTCATGGTCAGCTCGTTGGCCTGGCGGGGCACCTCGCCCGGCAGGCCAGGGGTGCCGTAGTGGAACGGCGCGAACACCGCCCCCGGCATCACCTGACCGACCCGCGCCTGCGCCTCGAACGCGCCGCGGGGCGATTCGACCCGGACGATGTCGCCCTCGGCGATGCCCAGCCGTTCGGCGTCGACCGGGGACAGTTCGACCCACATGTCGGGGGCCGCCTCGCGCAGTGAGCGCGAGCGGGCCGTCTTGGTGCGGGTGTGGAACTGGTAGACGGTGCGACCGGTGGTGTACAGCAGCGGGTAGTCCTCGCTCGGCATCTCGTGGGCCGGTGTGTACTGCGCTCCCTTGAGGAACGCCCGGCCGTCCGGTCGCAACGCGCGGTGTTCCTGCTCGGTCACCGCCCCGCCGGTGAGCAGGTCGTGGCCGTACGTCTCGCAGGTCTCGGTGGCGGTCGGGAACACCGCGTCGGCGTAGAGCCGGTCGGTGCCCTCGGGCGCGTGCTCGTTGACCGGCCACGGGATGCCGGTCGGCCCGCGCAGCTTCTCGTACGTCAAACCGGTGTAGTCGACGGGCCGGCCACGCGTGACCTCGCGCCAGGCATCGAACGCCTCCTCGGCCGTCCGCCACGTGATCAGGGGTTCACCGTCGCGGTCGCGGAAATCCATCGCCTCGGCGTACGCGAGGAAGATGTCGAGATCGCTGCGGGCCTCACCGGGCGGTTCGACGGCCTGGTCGGACAGGTGCACAGTGCGGTTGACGTTGGTGAACGTACCGGTCTTCTCGCCCCAACCGGCCGCCGGCAGCACCACGTCGGCCAGTCGCGCGGTCTCGGTCAGGAACAGATCCTGGACCACCACGAAGCACTGGTCACCGTCGAGGATCCGGCGGATGCGCGCCGACTCCGGCATCGACACCGCGGGATTGGTGGCGGAGATCCACAGGAAGCCGATCGAACCTTCCTCGGCATAGCTGAAGATCTGCATGGCGTGGGTGGGCGGCGCCCAGTGCGGGATCACCAGCGGGTCCACGTTCCACAGCTTCGCCAGCTGCTCGATGTGCTGCTCGTTGTCCCAGTTACGGAAGCCGGGCAGGTCGCCGTCGGCCCCGCACTCGCGGTTGTTCTGCGCGGTCGGCTGCCCGTTCATCTGCAGGATGCCGGAACCGGGCCGGCCGATCAGCCCGCGCAGCAGGTGCAGATTGTTGACCGCGACCGCCGACGCCGTGGCCTGGTGCGACTGGTAGAAGCCCTGCAGGACGGTGGACAGCACGTTCCCGCTCTCCCCGAAGATGCGCGCCGCCCGGCGCAGGTCGTCCGGCGCGACGCCGCAGATCTCGGCCGTCCTCTCCGGCGTGTACGCCTCGACGATGTCCCGCAGGTCGTCGGCCCCCAGGGTGTGCTCACGCACCCAGTCGTGGTCGACCCAGCCGTGCTCGAACAGCTCACGGGTCAGGCCGTTCAGCAGGGCCAGGTTCGTGCCGACGCGGGGGGCCAGGTGCACGCCGCCGGTGCGCTCGGCCTCCTCGGCCACCTTGGTGCGCCGCGGGTCGACGCAGACCAGCCGGGGCGGGTCCGCGGCCCGGGTGCGATCGAGGATGCGGGCCCACAACACGGTCTGCGTCTCGGCCATGTTGTGCCCGTACAGGAAGATCGCGTCGCAGTGCTCGATGTCGGTGTACGAGCCGGGCTGGCCGTCGGCGCCGAACGACTCCTTCAGCGCCGCCGCCGCGGTGGCCGTGCACAGCCGGGTGTTGCCGTCCATGTGCGGCGTCCCGACTCCGGCCTTGCCCAGCACCGCGAGGGTGTAGTACTCCTCCAGGAACAGCTGGCCGCTGGTGTAGAAGCCGTGCGACAACGGTCCCTGCTCGCGCAACAGCCGCTTCGACACCTCCACGACCCGGCCCATCGCCGTCTCCCAGTCACAGTCGACCAGCAGGCCGCCGTCGCGGATCATCGGCCGGGTCAGCCGGTCCGGCGCGTGCGCCCACGCGGTGCTGCCGTACAGGCCCTTGGGCCCGAGCCGGCCGTGATTGACCACGTCGGTGGCCCGGCCCCGGATCCCCACCATCCGGCCGTCCTTGACGGCGATGTCGCAGCCGCACCCGTTGCTGCACAGCAGGCAGGCACTGCCCACCCACCGGTCGACCTGATCCTCGGTCACGCCGTCCGCCAGGTGCTGGTCGACCCGGGCCGGCCACACCGTGCCCCGGGCGTGCGGCATGCCGGCGCCCCAGATGTCAGCCACCCTGTCTGCCACGACGCTCCCCTCAGGCCATCCACACCGACCGCGGTCGCACTGCTGCACGACCTTTGCCAACACTGTGCCCCACCCCAGGGGCTACAGCAATATTTGCCATAAACAACTATTCATAGCATGGCCATGCGCAGGTTGCGCTACCAGGCGAGGTCCCGGCCCAACTGACCTGCACTCAGACCCCCGAACGGCTCAGCACGGCCGCATGGGGTTCCGCAGCCACCTCAGCCGCCCCGCTGCCACAGGCAGCCCGTTGCGCGTACCGCTCGGTGCGGTCGACGCCGCGTGAGGCTCACCCCCGGCGTGCTTGCGTAGCGGCAGCCGGGCGACGTTCACTCGAGTCCTCGGAGCCGCCGCGTCATCGCACGCCGTCCATCAGGCGAACGATCCAGCGAGCAGCAATCGCGAGAGCCAGCCCGAGCGCGATGGCAAGGGCACCCAGCACACCGAAGTACAAAGTCTCCCGATCCACGTCGTAGAAGCGGGCCAGGCTGCCGGACAGGGCGGTGCCGAGTGCCACCGAAAGGAAGAACAACGCAACCATCTGCGTATGGAACGCGCGAGGTGCCAGCTTCGTCGACAAGGACAGCCCGACCGGCGAAAGGAGCAGCTCAGCGATCGTGAAGACCAGCAGGATCCCGACCAGAGCGAGCAGCGGAGTGCTGTTGGGGCCGCCACCGGCCAGAGGCAGGAACAGCAAGAAGGCGAGCCCCATGACCACCGTCCCGGCGGCGAACTTCACCGGCGTGCTCGGCTGCCGGTTCCCGAGACGGGTCCACACCCCAGCGAAGACGCCGGACAGCACAATGATGAAAATTGGATTGACGGCCTGAACCCACGACACCGGCATCTCCCAGCCCAGAATGGTCCGGTCGAGTCGTTGATCGGAATAGATCGTCACCACCGTGAACTGCTGCTGATAGAGCGACCAGAAACCGACGCTGGCCAGAAACATGGGAATGAAGGCCAGTACCCGCCGCCGCTCCTGGGCGGTGATCTCGCGACTGGTGAGGATCACCGCGAAGTAAGCGACGGCCGCCACCGCGCTGAGCAGGACCACGATAGTCGCCAACCGGTCCGCAGTGATCACACCCAACACCACCAGAACGGCGACCAGCACCAGGGCGACGCCGGACACGAGCACAACCGCTGACCGGTGCCGCGCCGGCAACGGATGCGGCACTTCGCTGGCCGCCTCCGGCAGCCGACGCCGTCCGAACGCATACTGCGCCAAGCCGATCGCCATGCCGACTGCCGCAAGTCCGAAGCCGTAGTGAAAGCCCACGTTCTTCTGCAGCGAACCGGTGAGCAGTGGGCCGGCCAGCGCGCCGACGTTGATGCCGAGATAGAACAGTGAAAAGCCGGCGTCGCGCCGGTCGTCGCCTTCGCGATACAGCGTCCCTACCAGCGACGTGGCGTTCGCCTTGACGCCGCCACTGCCTACGGCGATCAGCACCAGGCCGGCGGTCACACCCAGAAACCCGGGGAACACCGCAAGCGCGATGTGCCCCGCCATGACCAGGACCGCGCTGAGAAACAGCACTCGTTCGGACCCAAGGAGGCGGTCAGCCACCCAAGCGCCCAGCACCGTGGAAAGGTAGACGGCACCGCCGTAGGCGCCGACGATGCTCGTCGCGGTGTCCCGATTCAGGCCGAGTCCACCGTCGGCCGCCGAGTAGTACAAGTAGATGAGCAGGATGCCCTGCATGCCGTAGAAGGAGAATCGTTCCCACAGCTCGACGCCGAACAGATTCGCCAGCGGCTGGGGCTGGCCGAAGAAGGTCTTCTCATGGTTCTCGATCGGCGCTGTAGTCATGACTGGCTCCACGATGAGTCTCGGCCGCGCTTGCGGCATCGTGCAGCGGCACTACCACCTAGGCCCGAGGACTAAACAGCGCGGCACTGCAGCCATGAAGCGGTCCGCCGGACCCCTGTGCGAGACGGCATGAGGTGCTGGTTGTCAGGCCCTTGTGCCGCTGTCCGGGCGTGTCCCTCGAGGGCCGGCTGACGGTGCGCTCAGTATTTATGGTTCGCCGCCGAAGTAGGGACCATGCCGGATCAGATGTTTCTCCTGGCGAATCTTGTCATCATGGTCGCTTACGTGTCGATCATGGTGGCAATCCTCGTCCCGGTCGGCCGGGCCGGACAGCTGCGCACCAACAAGCTGGCCGTGGCCACCTCGATGATCTTCTTCAGTTGCGCCGTGGGACACGCTCTGCACGCGATAATGGCGTATCACGCCATCCTGCGCGGCTCGGAAACGCATCACATGACGGCGGAGACGCTCGGCTGGTCGTGGACCTCAGCACTGTGGGACGCAGGCACCGCCGCCGTTGGCGTCTACTACTGGACTCTGCGCCGCAGCTACGGAGTTCTGCTCGGCCAAGGAGCCATCTACGTCGACCCGTGGGGACAGCATCGCCTGGACGAGGCGGTCGCCCGCGAACGCGCCGCCCGCGACGTCGCCGAAGCGCAACGCGCGACGCTGGCAACCGTGGTGGAGCACAGTGACGACGCGATCATCGGTCTCACCCCTGAAGGATTGATCACCGCCTGGAATCGAGGCGCGGAGAAGGTGTTCGGTTACACCGCCGCGGAGATGCTCGGCCGGCCCGCCACCCTGCTGGCCGACCAGCAAGGAGCCGAACACCAGCACGAGCTGCTGGCCGACGTCCGTCACGGCGCGGGCGGGCGTTCCTACGAGGCGCGCCGGCTGCGTAAGGACGGCACGCCGGTGGACCTGGCAGTAACCGTCACCGCGATCGCCGATCAAGCCGGCACGGTGATCGGAGTTTCGGCGATCGCCCGGGACATCACCGCGGCCAAGGAGGCCGCCGAACGCCGGCATGCCGTCGAGGAACGCACTCACCAGGCCCAGCGGATGGAAAGCCTGGGCAACCTGGCCGGCGGAGTCGCGCACGACTTCAACAACATCCTGGCGATCATCGGCAATTACACCGACTTCGCCATCGAGGAAACCACCGACAAACCGCAAGTCCAAGACGACCTGAAGCAGGCCCGCACCGCGGTGGAACGGGCCAGCAACCTGACCCGGCAGCTGCTGACCTTCACCCGCGGCGACGCCATCCAGCCGCGCGACATCGACCTCAACGCCTCGATAGCCGAAGTGCACGCCATGCTGGAGCGCACCATCGGCGAGCACATCACTCTGATGGCTCTGCCGATGCAGCAGCCGCTGGTCGTGCACGCCGATCCCGGCCAGATTCAGCAGGTGCTGCTCAACTTGGCCATCAATGCCCGCGACGCGATGCCCGAGGGCGGCACCCTGGTGATGGAAGCCGGCATCGCCACCCTCGACGGCGACGAGATCAACATGCAGCCGCCGCTTCCGGCCGGCACCTACTCACGGCTGCTGGTCAGCGACACCGGCCACGGTATGTCCGCCGACACCGCCGCGCGGGTCTTCGAGCCGTTCTACACCACCAAACCCCGCGGCAAGGGCACCGGACTGGGCCTGGCTACCGTCTACGGCATCGTCACTCAGGCCGGTGGCAGCATCAATATCTACTCCGAGCCCGACCTCGGCACGACCTTCCGCATCTACCTACCCCTGGTGGCCAACCCAGCCGCCGTCGACACACCTGTCAGCCGACAAGAACCCGCTCGCGGCGACGGGTACACCGTCCTGGCCGTGGAGGACGAACCAGCGCTGAGCCGCGTCGTAGCCCGTATCGCCGGCAACCACGGCTATCACGTCATCGTCGCCGCGAACGGCGCCCAAGCCCTGAAGCTGCATGAACAGCACGGCTGTGATCTCCTGCTCACCGACGTGATCATGCCCGAGATGTCCGGGCCCCGACTCGCCGACCTCCTCCACGAGCGCGACCCGGAACTGCCGGTGGTCTACATGTCCGGCTACAGCAACGGGCTGCTCGGCACCACCCACGTCCTCGACGAAGACATCACCTTCCTGGAAAAGCCCTTCACCGCTTGGGAGCTACTACACAAACTTTCGGCGGCGCGCCGAGCCAACAGCAGTAGCAGGCGCCAGTAGGCCGCCCGTGCACCGGCAGCACCGGCGTACGGACGCGCTGTGCAGCCAGGCGCTACCGGACTTCCGTCGGTGCCACCCGGATGCCAACACGGGCTCGGACAGCGTCGACCTGATCCCAGCCGTCGCCGTCGAGCGTGGTCAGCGCGGCCGGAAACACCCCGTCTTGTTCTTTGAGGATGTGCACACGCAGCTCGTGCAGCACCTCAATCAGCGCGTCTGGCCAGGCCGGGTCCGTAGGTGTCGCGGTGGCCGCTGCTCGGAGGATCTGCTCGACGTGCCGGTGTTCGGCGCGCAGCAGAGCGACCTGATCCGGAAAGTCGTCGGTCAGGAGCGGGAACAGGCCTTCTTCTTCGACTGCGGTGTGCGGGGCCAGGATGTCAGCGATCCGGCGGGCCTGCGCCGCCATGGCGTCGATGTCTCCGGCGGCGTGGGCCGCGCGTACCGCGCTCATCAGACCGACGACCTCGTCGTGTTCGCGGGTGAGGTCACCGATCGCGGTGACCTCTTGGCAACCGCAGTACTCACACATGGGCGGTCTTGCCCTTGTTCGTGGTGGTGCGGCCGACGGAGACCACGTCCAGCAGCAGCGCGGCCGCGGCGACCAGCGCGAGCAGGACCAACCCGAGTGCGTACGACTCGAACTGGCCGTAGATGGAACCCATCACCAGCGGCGGCACGAACCCGCCGAGCCCGCCAGCGGCGCCGACGACACCGGTGACGGACCCCACCTGGTTCGCCGGCGCGACCTGAGCGACCAGGGCGAAGGTGGCACCACTCCCGGCACCGAGGGCGGCGGCCATGGCCAGGAACGCGATCGTGCCGACGGGCGCCAGCCCCGGGGTGAACGCCTGCACGATCGCCCCGGCCACCACGACGATCAGCGAAGCCGCCAGGACCCTGCTCGGAGCGATCTTGTCGGACAGCCACCCACCGACCGGGCGCATCAGCACCGCGAGCAGCACAAAGCCGGCCATCCGGTTCGCGGCGTCGGCCGGCGTGAGCCCGTATGCCGTCTTGAGGTAGGCAGGCAGGTACACGGAGAACGCCACGTACCCACCGAACGCGACCGCGTACAGGGCAGAAGCTTGCCAGGTGATCCGCAGCCGCAGCGTGGCGGCGAGCCGGGCGGCCAGCGGAGCTGACGGCACCGGCCGGTTGGGGGCGTCGCGTAGCAGCAGCCACGAGGCGATCGCGTAGATGGCGAGCACGGTGGCGGTCAGCAGGAACGGGGTGGCTGTGTTGCCCGCGTCGACGAGTTTGACGGTAGTGAGGGCGCTGATGGCGGTGCCTCCCATACCGGCGCCGAAGACACCGACGGCGAAGCCGCGGCGGTGCGGCGGGAACCAGGCGTTGACGAACGGCACTCCCACGGCGAAGGTGGTGCCACCGATGCCGAGGAAGAACCCGCCGATCAGCAGAGCGGCCAGCGAGTCGTGGCCGAACAGGCCCAGGTACAGCACGGGCACGATGGTGGCCAGCGAGACGAGTGGGAACATGATGCGGCCACCGAAGCGGTCGGTCAGGGCCCCGACCGGGATCCGACCCACTGAGCCGACAACGACCGGTACCGCGACCAGCAGGGCCTGCTGGAACGAGCTAAGGCCGAGAGCTGCGGTGAACCGGACGGCGAGCGGGCTCAGGAGAGCCCATGCCCAGAAGTTGACCGCGAATCCGATCGTGGCCACGGCCAGCATCATCCCGGCCCGGCCGGACGTGTCAGATCCCCGCACACTGCGGGCCGACGCACTGCTCATGACAAGTCTCCGCTGTTGATCGTCGGTGAAACGGCTCGCATCTCATTGCTTTCTGCTGTCACCTGGGCACGAGGGCGATGTCCGCGATGACGCATCTCGTACCAGGTCAGCATCCTGGACCGCGGGTCTGGCGCAGTAGGGACTTTGGACCCGGAGTCGCGGGACCCACACCGCTCGAGACCGGCCCGGGCCGAGCCGCCGGCTGGGTTGCGCCGCCGCGGCAGGCCCGGATGGGCAGCGGCCCACAGTCAGCCGGTCAACGACAGTAGGTCGACAGCCTCGTGGTTCCAGCCGGGCGGTATCACGGCGAGAGCGTCGGCGTACGCTGCCGGGCCGAGGTAGCCAGGATGAGCGCCTTCGATGACGTGTGCCTGCTGTCCCCGCAGGTGCACCGGCACGAGGCGCGTCGCCTGCGGCGCCGCCCGTACTGTTCCCTGCAGGTCAGCAGACGGCAGAACCGATAGATCGCGCCCGTTGAGCCCGGTCAGCAACGGTTCTATGATCGTGACCGCGGCGACGACCGCGGCGAACGGATTGCCGGGCACGCCGACGAGCCAGTGCCGGCCCCGCTGGGCGAGAAGCTGCGGGTGGCCGGGCCGGCAGGCGACCCCGTCAACGTGGGTGAGCGCGCCTACCGCGGTGACAGTGTCGTGAAGCCCGTCAGCTGGCCCCACCGATGAGGACCCGCACACTATCGTGATGTCGTAGCGGTCGAGGGCATCGTCGACCGCGGCGGTCAGCGCCTCAGCCGGCCGGTCGTCGACCCTGACGCCGTCGACCGTGACGTTCCAGTTCTTCAGCAGCGCGCTGAGGACCGGACTGATCGCGTCGCGAACCTTGCCGTGGGACGGCACGCCACTGTCGACGATCTCGTCACCGGTGATCAATATCCGAGCGGTCGACTGGCGGCGAACGGTGACGATGTCAGCTCCGACGCTCGCGGCCAAGCCCAGAGCCGCGGGCGTGAGCGGGTGCCCGGCAGGCAGAACGCATTGCCCGGTGGTTACATATTGACCACGTCGACGAACATGGTCGCGGCCGCTTGTAGAAGCGTCGACAATGTCGCCGCCCCTGACCGCTGCTTCGTACTCGACGACGCGGTCGGTGCCTTCGGGCACCGCAGCGCCGGTGGCAATCTCCATCGCTTCGCCGGAACCAAGCCGCCGAGGAGCGCACTCGCCGGCAAGGACCCGACCGATGACCTTCCAGGGGCCAACGCCGCGCACCGCGTAACCATCCATGGCGGCGTTGTCGAATCCGGGCAGCATGACCAGCGCATGTACTGCCTCAGCGAGGGTTCGTCCCGCGCCATGGTGCACAGACAGTTGCTCGGTGCCGAGCGGTTCGGCGCGTCCGAGCCGATGGGCACGGGCACGGGCCTGGTGCCATGACAGCGCCGCCCCCGTGTGGCGCAGACAGGCCGACGGCTCGGCAGGAGTCATGGCGGCGGGCAGGTCGAGTCGCGGTGCCCGGGTGCCGGCGGTCATGCGATTTTGGCGACGCTGAGCAGCACCACAGCGTCGTCAAGGGCCTCGAGGCTGTGGCGGGCGTCGGGTACGACGATCATTTCGCCGGCGGCGGCGTCGCAGGTGTCGTCGCCGGCGATCATCCGGACCGTGCCGTGCAGCACGTGCACGGTGGCCTCGCCCGGATTCTCGTGCTCGTCCAGTTGCTGTCCACCGGCCAGGGCGATGAGGGTCTGCCGCAGGGTGGTGGCGTGCCCGCCGTGCACGGTGTGCGCGCTACGGCCGCTGGAGGCGGTCCGGGCGGTGGCCAGGTGCTGTCCGGCGAGTTCGGTCAGCGACGACTTCTGCATGGTGTTCTCCCTGAACATCGGTAAGTCTGTGACGGGTCGGCCGCCGGGATCGGCGGTGCACCGGTCATGGCACGCGGTCCCAGCCCCGGCGCGGCGCCCGGCTGCCGAGCCGGGCGTCGCGGCTGCGATAGACGATGTAGGGGCGGGTGAGATAGCCCAGCGGGGCAGAGAAGACGTGCACCAGCCGGCTGAACGGCCAGAACGCGAACAGCACGAAGGCCGCCAAGGCGTGCAGCCGGAAGCCGATGGGCGCGGCCTCGATCAGGCCGGTGTCCGGCTGCAGGTAGAAGATCGATCGGAACCACGGTGAGACGGTCAGCCGGTAGTCGTGCGGATGGCCGGTCAGGTTGCCGAGAACGGTCGTGCCGAGCCCGAGCAGAATGGTGCCGATCAGGAGCACATACATGATCTTGTCGTTGATCGTGGTCGCGGAGAAGACCGGTCCGACGGTGCGACGCCGGTAGATCAGGATGGCAGCGCCCCCGAGCGTGGCAATACCGGCAATGGTGCCGAGCCCGACCGCGACCGCGTGGTAGGCGTCCTCGCTGATCCCGGCGGCCTCGGTCCACGACTCCGGAATGAGCAGCCCGCCGATGTGCCCGACGGCGACCAGCAGGATGCCGAAGTGGAACAGCGGGCTGCCGATGCGCAGCAGCCGGCGCTCGTACAGTTGCGACGAGCGGGTGGTCCAGCCGAACTTGTCGTAGCGGTATCGCCAGATGTGGCCGCCGATGAAGATCGCCAGGCACAGGTACGGTACGACGACGAACAGCAACGTGCCGGTCATCGCGGAGCTCCTTCCGGGTGCGGCAGCGCGTACGGCGTCAGACCGACCTGCTCGACAGGCGGTCCTTGAGCGGCGAGGCGGGCCACGGCGGTACGTTGGTCGCCGATCAGGGGCGGCAGGGTTGCGGAGATCGAGTCGAGGACCTGCGACCAGGGCGAGGTGGCGTCGTGCAGCGCCAAGCGCAGCAGTTCCAGACCGGCGCGGTGCGCGAGGAGCAGGTCGACGCCCGCGCTGGGGTCGATGGCCGCGTACTCGAGGACCACGGCGAGGTGGTCCGGTAGTTCCTCGTCGGTCAGTTGCAGACCCGCCGCGGCATACGCCTGTTTGAGTTCGAGCAGGGCCATGCCGCGGTTACGAGTGTCGCCGTGCGCGTAGTAGGTGAGATACAGGCAGCAGCGTTTGCGGTGGTCGAAGGTGGCGACGTAGTCGGCAGCCAGAGTGCCCGGCGGGGTGGCGGTCAGGTGGTCGAGGAACCGTATCAGCGGGTCGCTGAGCGTTGCGGGCAGGCCGGCGGCGCCCTGCCGCAGCAGGCCGGCCCGCTCGTACAGGCTTTCGTCCGGGTATCCGATCAGCAGTGACTGGATCTGCCAGGCCCGGCTCAGCATCGCTTGATCGGTCATGGCTTCGGCTCCACCTCGCCGTCCGGGTCGCCGCCGGCATCATCGGTGCGCCGGGGCGGGAACAGACCTTCGGGACGACCTTTGCCGTCCCAGTTGAGCAGGTTCACCCGGGCGGATTTGTCGGCCGGGTCGGTCAAGGCGCCGCTGGTCTGGCGTTCACGCAGCATGTGGAAGTTCTCCACGGCGATCGGGGTGGGTGCGCCAGACATCTCACCGAAGGGGCCGGAGCCGCCCATGCCAGGGCCGCCGTCGTAGTCGAGGCTGCACTCCGTGGCCAGTTCCTCGAGGCTGTGGGCCTGCTCGGCGTGCGCGGGCGGGATGACGTACCGCTCGTCGTACTTGGCCAGGGCGAGCAGCCGGTACATGTCGTAGATCTGCTCGCCGCTCATGCCCACCGCGGCCGGGATCGTCTCGTCGGTGTCGCGGCCCAGGTTGATGTCGCGCATGTACGAGCGCATCGCGGCGAGCTTGCGCAGCACCGCGTCCACCGGCCCCGGGTCGCCCGCGGTGAACAACTGGGCGAGATAGTCGACCGGGATGCGCAACGCCTCGATCGCGGCGAACAGGTTGCCGCGGTCCTCGGCGTCGTAGCCGGTGTCGCGGACTACATCGACGACCGGGGACAGTGGCGGGATGTACCAGACCATCGGCATGGTGCGGTACTCCGGGTGCAGCGGTAACGCCACTTTGTACTTGTTGATCAGGGCGTACACCGGGGATCGTTGAGCCGCCTCGATCCAGTCGCGGGCGATGCCGGCCTTTTCGGCGGCGGCGATCACCGCCGGGTCGTTCGGGTCCAGGAACACCCGTCGTTGCGCCTCGTACAGGTCGTGGTCGTCGGCGACGGAGGCCGCCTCGAGCACCCGGTCGGCGTCGTAGAGCATCAGGCCGATGTAGCGCAGCCGGCCCACGCACGTCTCGGAGCACACGGTCGGAATGCCGACTTCGATGCGCGGGAAGCAGAACGTGCACTTCTCGGCCTTGCCGGTGCGGTGGTTGAAGTACACCTTCTTGTACGGGCAACCCGACACGCACATCCGCCAGCCCCGGCATCGGTCCTGGTCGACCAGCACGATGCCGTCCTCTTCGCGCTTGTAGATCGCTCCGGACGGACACGACGCGGCGCAGGAGGGGTTGAGGCAGTGTTCGCAGATCCGCGGCAGGTAGAACATGAACGTCTGCTCGAACTCGAACTTCACCTTGTCGGCGATGCCCTTGAGCAGCACGTCCTTGTCGCCGTGGTCGGGTGATCCACCCAGGTTGTCGTCCCAGTTGGCCGACCAGCTGATCTTCATGTCCTCGCCGGTGAGCAGAGACTTCGGCCGGGCGACTGGAGTGTGTTCCTGCAGCGGGGCGTTGGTGAGCGTCTCGTAGTCGTACGTCCAGGGTTCGTAGTAGTCCTGGATGCTCGGCAGCTTCGGGTTGGAGAAGATGCTGAACAGCTTCTTGATCCGGCCGCCACCCTTGAGGGTGAGCCGGCCGCGCCGGTTGAGCGTCCAGCCGCCTTTCCAGGTCTCCTGGTCCTCGTAGCGGCGTGGGTAGCCCTGCCCGGGCCGGGTCTCGACGTTGTTGAACCAGACATACTCGACGCCGGAGCGGTTGGTCCAGGCCTGCTTGCAGGTGACCGAGCAGGTGTGGCAGCCGATGCACTTGTCGAGGTTCATCACCATCGCCATCTGGGCCATGACGCGCATCAGTACTCGACCTCCTGGGAGCGACGGCGGATGACAGTGACCTCGTCGCGTTGATTGCCGGTCGGGCCGAGATAGTTGAAGGCGAAGGACAGCTGTGCGTACCCGCCGATCAGGTGGCTCGGCTTGATCAGCAGCCGGGTCAGCGAGTTGTGGATACCGCCGCGCCGCCCGTTGGTCTCGGTGCGGGGCACGTCGATCAGCCGGTCCTGGGCGTGGTGCATGTAGACCGTGCCCTCCGGCATGCGGTGCGAGACGACGGCGCGGGCCACGACCACGCCGTTGCGGTTGACCGCCTCGACCCAGTCGTTGTCGTGCACGCCGATCTTCGCGGCGTCCTCCTTCGATATCCAGATCAGCTGCCCGCCGCGCGAGAGGGAGAGCATGAAAAGGTTGTCCTGGTACTCCGAATGGATCGACCACTTGTTGTGCGGCGTCAGATACCGCACGGTGATCCCCAGCTCGCCCTTCTCCCCCACCTGGGGCTCGCCGAACAGGGCGTTCATGTTCAGCGGCGGCCGATAGGTCGGCAGCCACTCCCCCAGCTCAGCCATCCAGTCGTGGTCGAGGTAGAAGCTCTGCCGCCCGGTCAGCGTGTGCCACGGCTTGAGCCGTTCCACATTGATGACGAACGGTGAGTAGCGCCGGCCCCCGGACTCTGACCCGGACCACTCCGGACTGGTGATCACCGGGACCGGCCGGGACTGTGTGTCGGCGAAGGTGATCTGCTTGCCCTCGTGCTCGGCTGCCAGATCCGCCAACTCCACCCCGGTGCGTTTCTCGACCTGGTGGAAGCCCTGGGTGGCCAGGCGCCCGTTGGTGGTGCCGGACAGCGCCAGGATCGCCTCGCACGCCTGGACATCCCGGGCGATCGACGGCCGCCCGTTCGGGGCCACGCCGTTCTTGTGCCGCAGGTAGTCGAGCTCCGGGCCCACCTCGAACGTCACGCCCTTGGTGGTCGCGCCGAGGGTGTCCAGCAGCGGGCCGAGCGAGGCCATCTTGTCAGCGATCGCGGTGTAGTCCCGCTCGACGGTGACCAGCTTGGGCATGGTCTTTCCGGGCACCGGATCGCAGTCGCCGGCTTTCCAGTCGACGACCCGTCCGTGCGGATTGGCCATCTCGTCCGGCGTGTCGTGCAGCAGCGGAGCGGCCACCACGTCCGTACGCGTGCCCAGATGGTCCTTCGCCAGAGCACTGAACGTCCGGGCGATCGTCATGAACGCGTCCCAGTCGGTGCGGGTCTGCCAGGGCGGGGCGATCGCCGGGTTGAACGAGTGCACGAACGGATGCATGTCGGTGGTGTTCAGATCATGCTTCTCGTACCAGGTGGCGGCCGGTAGCACGATGTCGGAATAGATCGTGGTCGAGGTCATCCGGAAGTCGAGCGTCAGCAACAGGTCCAGCTTGCCGGTCGGCGCCTGCTCGTGCCACGTCACGTCGTTCGGACGGGCCTGCGGCGGCGCCTCGGTGGCACGCACACCGTGGTCGGTGCCGAGCAGGTGCCGCAGGAAGTACTCGTTGCCCTTGGCGCTGGAGCCGAGCAGGTTGGCCCGCCAGATCGTCAGTACCCGCGGGAAGTTCTCCGGCGCGTCCGGATCCTCGCAGGCGAACCGCAGATCACCGGACTTGAGCTGGTCGACGATGTGGTCGGCGACCGGCTTCCCGGCGGCCTCGGCGTCGCCGGTCAGCTCCAAGGGGTTGCGGTTGAAGTGCGGAACCGACGGCATCCAGCCCATCCGGGCTGACGCGGCGATCAGGTCCGCGGTGCTGCGCCCGGCGAACGTGCCGCCGTCCGGGCTCGCATTGAGCGCGGCGGCCGAGAACGGGTCGTAGCGGTACTGGTCGGTGTGCAGGTACCAGTACGCGGTCTGGATCATCTGCCGGCCCGGCCGCACCCAGTCCGACGCCGTGCCCAGCACGCTGTACCCGGTGATGGGGCGGACCTTCTCCTGCCCGACGTAGTGCGCCCAGCCGCCGCCGTTGACCCCCTGGCAGCCGGTCAACGTGGTCAGTGTCAGGAACGCCCGGTAGATGGTGTCGGAGTGGAACCAGTGGTTGGTCCCGGCCCCCATGATGATCATCGACCGGCCGCGGGTGTCGGCGGCGTTACGGGCGAACTCGCGGGCGATCCGCGCGGCGGCCGGCCCGGGCACACCGGTGATCGTCTCTTGCCAGGCCGGGGTGTACGCCTCGGCAGCGTCGTCGTAACCGGTCGGCCAGGTGCCGGGCAGCCCGTCGCGGGCCACCCCGTACTGCGCGAGAAGCAGGTCGAAGACGGTGGTGACCACATGTTCGCCGATCCGGCGCACCGGCACGCCGCGGCGCATCGGCGCCGCAGTTCCGTTCCCGGTGTCGAACCGGGGCAGCACAACCGTCACCGCGGGATCCGGACCGCCTTCGGCGGACAACAAGGGGTGTACGTCGCCGAGGTCCAGGTTCCACTTTCCGGCGCCGGCGTCGCCGTACCGGTGTCCGAGCGAGCCGTTCGGGACCACCGGCATGCCGTCGCTGTCGAGCAGTACGGTCTTGAACGCGGCATTCTCCGTGTCGGCGAGCGCTCCGGGTAACTGGGCCGCGGTGAGCATCTTGCCCGGCCGGTAGGAGCCGTCGCCCGCATCGTCGAGGGTGACCAGGAATGGCAGGTCGGTGTACTTCGACACGTACTCGGCGAAGTAGGGTTCCGGCCGGTCGGCGAAGAATTCCTTGAGCACGACGTGGCCCATGGCCATGGCCAGTGCGCCGTCGGTGCCCGGCGCCGGGGCGAGCCACTCGTCGGCGAACTTGACGTTGTCGGCGTAGTCCGGCGCGACCGCGATGACCTTCTGGCCGCGGTAGCGTGCCTCGGCCATCCAGTGCGCGTCCGGGGTGCGGGTGACCGGCAGGTTGGAGCCCCACATGATCAGGTAGCCGGCGTCCCACCAGTCCCCCGACTCGGGCACGTCGGTCTGGTCGCCGAACACCTGCGGCGAGGCCACCGGCAGGTCGGCGTACCAGTCGTAGAACGACAGCATGGCCCCGCCGACGAGGTTGTAGAAGCGGGCGCCGGCCGCGTGCGACACCATCGACATGGCCGGGATCGGCGAGAACCCGGCCAGCCGGTCCGGCCCCCACTTCTCGATCGTGTGCACGTGCGCGGCGGCGATCATCTCGACCGCCTCGTCCCAGCTCGCGCGGACCAGGCCGCCCTTGCCGCGCACCGACTTGTACGCGCGGGCCTTGTCCGGGTCGCCGGTGATCTCCGCCCAGGCCGCCACCGGATCGCCGAGACGCCTGCGAGCCTCACGGAACATTTCCAGGAGAACCCCGCGGACGTACGGGTATCGCACGCGCGTCGGTGAGTACGTGTACCAGGAGAACGCGGCGCCGCGGGGGCAACCGCGTGGCTCGTACTCCGGGCGGTCCGGGCCGACGCTGGGATAGTCGGTCTGCTGGGCCTCCCAGGTGATGATGCCGTCCTTGACGTACACCTTCCAGGAGCATGAGCCGGTGCAGTTCACCCCGTGCGTGGACCGCACCACCTTGTCATGCGACCACCGGTCCCGGTAGAAGGCGTCCGCCTGCCGGCCTCCGATCTGGTACAGCGTGCGCCGGTCCGGCGAGACCTGTGCCTTCGTGAAGAACCGACGCGTCCCGACCAGGGCCTCGATGAGTGGATCGTCGAGACCGACCTGCCCGCGTTCGTCGGCGGACCCTCGTGATGTGCTGCTGACCACGTCTGACCTCCCGGCCGCACAGCGGCCGTCATCGCCACGGCTCTGCGATCGTCACATTAACGATGTTGGTGACGCGGCGCAGCAATTGCGTACTGCAAATATTTCCCTAGGGTCGAAGGTCCCTTCGTGGCAGTCCCAAAGGCTCTTGTCGCTGCTCGCGGGCGCGCAGTCAGCCGGTACTGGTCACGTCGAGGAGGACGGGGCAGGTGTGGGGCTGCTCATCGAGTCGTTTCCTTCTCGTCGGTTCAGCGGGTCAGGCACCAGCCGGTGGCTGCGAGCAATGCCACGACGGCGTCAACCGCCACGTCGTCGACGGTGGTGACGACTGCGTCGACGGCGGCATGGTGATCAGCCAGATTGCGGCCAGAAAGGCCAGCAGGGCAGGAATCAGCGCGAGGAAAGAGCTATGACCGCCACGAACCTCCACCGGCCCGGGACCTCTGTCGTGACGATTTCCACCTCCCCTATTCGCCAGGGGCTGGGCACACTCCGGTTTCTCATCCAGCATTGGCCGGGACCTCCTGCGTGTGGTCGGTACTGACGATTGAGGCAGCCCCAGCGCAAGAAAAACCCGAATCGATACGGCGTGGCGTACCCGGGTTGTCGCCATCGGGACGTCGGCGTTTCCTGCGCTACTCGGCGCGCATGGCTTGCGCCGTAACGAGGAACTCCTCCCCTGCGAACATTTTGTAGGCGGCGTCGGTGGATAGGCCGTACTGCTCGGCGTAGGCCCCGTAGACGAACTTCTGCACGTTGCCGGACAGGTGGATGCGGTCGCCGGCGGCCACATCTCTGCTGGGTTCGCAGAGCACCAGCAGCGACTCGTCACCGAAGTCGCGGGTGTCGAGGACGAACGACTGCTCGGTGATCACGCGGGTCACGATGCCGGTGATCGTGACGGTCCGGCCGATGAAATAGGTGTCACCGAAAAAGTTGCTGTTGGCCGGTGCGGTCGTGCTGCCCTGCGTGGGCGAGTCTTGGCCGCATCCGCTCACGATCAGCAAGCACAGTGTTGCGATCAGCGCCATCATTGTGCTGCGTGCTCGATGGCCCGCCATAGTGACACTCCTTTGCTGATAAGGGTCGATGACGCGGTTACTGGCAGGGTCAGCCGGTCGCCGGTTCCTGGGGTGCGGGCTCAGCGCGTTCGTTACGTGTGTGGCGGTGCGCGACGGTGATGCCCTGATAGGCGACGGCGGTCAGGGGCACGGCAACGAAGGCGCCGGCGACGCCTGCGGCCAAGGTGCCGGCGGTGACCGCGATGAGGATGACGACCGGGTGCAGATGGATCTGATGCCTCATGATCAGCGGCTGCAGCAGATTGCCCTCGACTTGTTGCACGACGATGACCGCGGCCAGTGTGAGCAACGCTATGCCTGGTCCGCGGGCCGCGAGGGCGACCAGGACGGCGAAGGCGCCGGTCACGGTAGCGCCCAGGATCGGCACGAAGGCGCCGAAGAAGGTGATCAAGGCGAGCGGGATGGGCAGCGGCACACCGAGCAGCACCAGGGCCAGACCGATACCGGTGGCGTCGATGAGAGCGATGACCGCGGTGCCGCGGGCGTAGCTGCTCAGCGTCGTCCAGGCGGCTGCGCCGGCCTCGGCGACGGTGTCCCGGCGGCTACCGGTGTGGGTGACGGTCCATCGCCACATGCCCGGACCGTCCTTGAGGACAAAGAACAGCAGGACGAGCACGAGCAGCAGTGCGGCGAGGACCTCGAGGGTGAGCCGTGCGCTTGCGACGGGGCTGGGCAGCAGCTGCCGCAGGCGGATGAGCGCCTCGTTGGTGACGGTGTCGACCTGCCGTTCGCTCAGCAGCGCCCCGGGTCCGATGATCAGGTCCCGGAGTCGTTGCAGGCCTCGGGTCAGCTGGGCGGTGAGGTCGTCGAGCTGGGCGGCGCCGCGTTGCCAGGCCAGCAGTACGGGCACCGTCAGAGCCGCAATGGGCACAAACACGGTGATGAGGGCGGCCAGGGCGCCCGGCAGGTGCAGGCGGCGCTGCCAGCGGTACAGCGGATGCAGCAGGGCTGCGAGGAACGCGGTGGCGGCCAGCGCGAGCGCCAGGGGTGCCAGCCGCACAGCGAGCCGGCCGGCCAAGTACAGGCCGGTCAGAACGATGATGAAGCTGCCGGCCCACACAACTGCGGTGCGGACCGGTCGAGGTAGCACGGGGTGTGACACGGTCTATCGTTCCGCCGCGCCGACGGTGACCTTGACGCTCTGCTGCTTGCCGCCGCGCAACAGGCCTATGTCGACGGTGTCGCCGGGTTCGACGCCACGCAGCGCGCCGAGGAACGCCTCGACGCTGGTGACCTGTTCGCCGGCGAACGTGGTGATGACATCGCCGGCGCGGAGGCCGGCCTTGGCGGCGGGATCACCCGTGACCACGTCGCGGACCAGGACGCCGCGGTCGGTTCCGGTTCCGAGGGCCTGGGCGATCTGCGGGGTCAGGCGGCCGACCGCGACCCCGAGGTAGGGGTGGGTGACCTTCCCGTCGTCGAGCAGGTCGTCGGCGACGTCGAGGGCCGTCGCGGCCGGGATGGCGAATCCGATTGAGACCGCGCCTGTTGCCGGGGGCAGGTAGGCGTCGTTGATGCCGACCACGCGGCCGGACGTGTCGACCAGGGCGCCGCCGGAGTTTCCGGGTGAGATAGCCGCGTCGGTCTGCAGAAGGTCGACCAGAGGCCGGCCCTGACTCGCGGAGCCGGGAATTTCCCGGCCGACGCCGGAGACGATCCCGGCGGTCACGCTGTTACGAAATCCGAGTGGGCTGCCCATGGCCAGGACCGTCTCCCCCGGCAGGGGCAGCTCGGTACGCAACGGCACCGGCGGCAGGTCGGTGCGGGCAGCCCGCAGGACTGCGAGGTCAGTGACCGCGTCGGTGCCCTCGACGGTGGCGTCGACGCGTGATCCGTCGGCCAGGGCGAGGGTGACGGTGCGGGCGTCGCCGACGACGTGCTGGTTGGTCAGGACCAGTCCACCGTCGCGGAACACGACTCCGGAGCCGAGACCCTCGCCGACGAGCACCGTGACCACTGATGGTTCCACGGCGGCGACGATCTGCGGCAGGCCGGCGGCCGCCACGGCGGGCGGAGCAGCCGAGCTGGACGGCGGCGAAGCGGCCGGATTGTCATCAGTGCATCCCGCCAGCGGCAGGATGAGTACGAGGGATCCGAGGGCCAGGTTGGTGCGGATGCGAGCCATGGCGTGGGGCCTACCCGAGCGTGGTGGGCGCTGACGCAGGAGAACCGGTCGTGATGGTGGGCATCGGGCGACGAAGCCCTGGCCCGGCGTCGCTGGTGACGACCGTCCGATGCCGTGCCGAGAGTTCAGGTGTGTCGACGGTTGCACATCAGCGGCCGCGGCCGGGCGTGGCTCTGCGGTGTCGTGGGCGTGGCGACGACGTACGTGGGGGCCGGCCGTTGCGATGCAGGCCGGCCGATGCGCTGCTCGCCTGGCTACGGGTTGGTCCGGATCATGTCGAGTGCGGCCGGTCGGCGTGTCGGCGTTTGGTTGGGCTGCTCGGGCGTGCGGTGCGGCCGTCGTCTCCGGCCGGGGGTGGCAGGGGATGATGTGGGTGACGGCCAGCCGGTGTAACAGCTGGTGCACTCGCGGGCCGAGGTTGACGACAACGAATCTGACTCCGGTGTGCCCGGCCGCCCGGTACGCGTCCAGCAGCGTGCGGGCGAGAGCACGTGGCGCCTGCCGCAGGTGTCGCAGGTCGACCACGATGGTTCGTGGCCGGCGGGTGAAGGCCAGGTCGACCAGAGTGTCGCGCAGCGTGGCGGCGCTCGTATCGTCCGGCACTGCCGACGGTGCCACGATGACGCATCGACCGGCGACCTCACTGATCCGGCATGTCGACGAGGACGCTTCGGCCGCCGGCGGGCGGTGGTCGTGGCTCATGTGGGTGCGTAGCGCGGCCAGGCCGGCCGATAAGAGCCTGGACACGGTCATCTGGGAGATGCCGAGATCCGCTGCGATCTGCAGTTGGGTGCGACCGGCGTAGAAGTAGCGAGTGATGACCTCGCGGGTTCGCGGCGGGAGCCGGGTGATGTGAGCGCGTACCGCCATCCGGTCGCAGACGGCCTCGAGCGCGGTGTCCATGTCGCCGATGATGTCGTGGCGCTCGGTGTCGCCGTCCGGGCCGCAGGAACGATTGAGCGAGTCGGCGCGGTACGCCGCGGCACCGGCCTCGGCGGCGCGAACCTGATCGGGAGTCAGGTCCAGGACCGCGGCGATATCGGCAAGCGATGGTGCGCGTTGCAGCCGTTGCGTCAGATCGGCGCGGGTGCGGGTCACTTCCAGCGAGGTCTCCTTCAGGGTGCGTGGCACGTGCACGCTCCACACCCGGTCCCGGAAATGGCGTTTGAGCTCGCCGAAGATTGTGGGGGTGGCGTAGCCGGTGAAGGGGATGCCCCTGGCGGGGTTGTAGCCGTCGACGGCCTTCACCAAACCGAGCGCAGCGACCTGCAGCAGGTCCTCAAGGGCCTCGCCCCGATCGCGGTAGCTGCGGGCGTAGTGGTAGGCGAGATCGAGGTTGATGCGCACCGCTTCATCGCGCAGCGCACGGCGCTGTTCATGGGAGCATTGCGGGTCACGCATGCGGCGAATGAGGCTGACGGTCTCGGCGTCGCGCCGCTCGGCTGCGGCGTGGGCGCCGGGACGCGACGGGCGCGACACTGGGCGGGCACGGTGGACAGCAGTCAGCATGGTGACTCCCGAAAGAAGCTGAGGACGCGGCCTGACAAGGCGTACGTCTCGTACGGCGAATGGAGGTGGCGCGGCGCACGAACAGACGCTCACGCGAGGCGGCGCTGAGCACGACCGACGAAGGCCGTCAATCAGCAACCGACGCTCCGCCGTCGACGAGCCGATTACGGCTCACGGTGCCGTGACTTGACACCCGCGGTAGGGAGCTTCGCCCGTAGTTCTCACCCAACCGGGTGTCGGTAAACCGTCAACATCGGTCTGTCACCGAACTGAGACATCATCGCCATTTCGACGCGTGGTAGACGCTCTCACACAGTCCGTCGAACAGGCTTGCCGCGAGACTGATCGTCACGGGAGAGTGCGGGACGGCGGCGCAGCGCCGAACCGACGAGTTGCCGCACGACGATGATGGCCGCAGCGGCGAGCAGTTGCTCAGCGGAGGCAGGCAACCCCAGTCGGATCAGCCCGGCCGCGACCCACAGATCCAGCGCGATCTGCAAGCCGATCCGCACGTCGTGCGACACCGCGACCGCGACGGCACCGCTGATAAGACCAGCCACGACGCAGGCCAGCGATACGTACTGCAGCACGATGGTCATCGCGACGGTTCCGCCGAAACAGCGGCGCCGGGATCGGCCGGGTCGGGCGCGCCTCCCTGCCGGCGGGCCAACTCGGCGCGCTCCTCCTTGATCTCACGGCTGAGGAAGAAGTTCAAGGCGGTACGGATGGCCGCCACCGCTGCCAGTTCGGCGATCTCCCGCAGGGTCGGAGCAATAGCCGTGCGCAGGATGTCCGACGCGAGCTGGAACTCCAGGCCGAGCGCCAGGAAGCGACCGAGACCCAGCCTGACCGGCACGAAACTCTCGGTCCGTCGATGCCGTACACCGTTGATGACGAAACGAACGAAAGCCACCATCGCGCCCACAAAGATGATCAGCGCTCCCGCGGCCTCCACCACCCGTACCAGCAGGTCCACGGCGGCCGACAGCCATTGCTCGCCCAAGAGGTCGTCCATGTGATCGCAGCTACCCGATCGGCGTCGGACTACGCGTTGTCGCCGCAGCCTGTGGCGCAGGGCCGGATCACTGCAATTCCTCGACCGGCAGCGGTCGCCGCACGTCACCTTGCATCTGTCCGCGGCTAGTCACGCGAGGGATCAACCACAGGAAGCGGCACCCGAGCGACGACGATCTCAGCCGCGCCAGCTCACCCAATGATGTCGGACTGACAGTCATGATCGCCGCCGGATATGCGACGTCGGCCTGTCTGGACCTCGGTGCACGCGGTTACTCGATCGACGGATGTTGAGTCCTGCACAGTCCGGGTAGGGGCCGCGCCACGACGCAATGTCGACACCGCGCAAAGGAGACGGCTGTGCACAGCGACCGCAACAACCAGCCACCCATCGCCGAGGCCTTCGCCGGGATGACGGTCGCCGACCTGATCCGCGGGGGCGAACCCGACGTGCCTGACCAGTTCGCCGCCCGCCTTCTGCGGACCGGCTACCTCAAGATCGACTGCTCTGGTCTGTTCACCGGCGACGTCTACGCGCCCGCCGACGAGATCACCGCGGTGTACCAGAACACGGTGCGGCTCGGCAGGGGCCGCGCGTCCCTGATGCGCGAGAGCTGACCGCAGGTGGTGGCCGTGGCGGCCACCATCTGTCCCGCCATCGAGGAGAGGCACGTGGCCGAGCAGCGACGATACGGGACGCCCTCAGAAGTGCAGCACCCGGAGAGAAAGACGGTGGCGCTGGTGGGCGGCGCCCTGGGGCTGCTGCTGTTACTGGCGGTGGTCCGTATGGCGTGGACGCCGCTGCACCGGGCCGACCAGCGCGTCACCGACTCCCTCAACGCGATGGTGGCCGGCAACGACGTGGCGGTGAAGGTTCTGCGCGGGCTGACCGACTTCGGCGGCCACACCCTGCTGCTTCGGGTGCTGCTGCTGGTCCCTCTTTATCTGCTCATTCGACGGCAGTACCACCTGGCGGCTTATGCGGTGGTGACGGTGCTGGGCGCATTGATACCGGGTCCTTCATGGGAGTTTCTCGTCGGGTCGCTGGGCCCCGCGCTGGACGCACCAGTGGCTGTTGCCTCCGGTACGAGTTTTCCCAGCGGTCACGCCTTGGGCTCACTGGTCGCCTACGGTGTGTTGCTGCTGGTCTTCCTGCCCGCCATGGGCCGCAGGAAGACGCTGGCGATGGCAGCCACGGCGCTGGTGGTGGCCGTCGTCGGCGTCACCCGCGTAGCGCTGGGTGTCCACTCTCTCAGTGCCGTCGTGGCCGGCTGGCTGCTGGGGATCGCATGGCTGGCCATCACCGCCGCCGCGTTCCGGCGCCGGCGCGGCGATCGGCTGCCGGCGTGGCAGCCGATCAGCAGCGGCCTGGCACCTGAAGCCGGTGATGCGCTGCGCGCCGCCCCGCACGAGCCGGAAGTGCTGGCACATCCCTGGCGCACCGCCGGGGAGCTGACCGTGGCCTGGATGCTCGTGTTCGGGATGCTGTTCGGCGCCGGGTCGCTGCTCACCGGTCCGCTCGCCGGCTCGCGACTGGTCACGACCGATGAGGCGATCGTGAAGTGGATCGCCGGATCCCGTGATCCGGCACTGGGCCCACTCGCGGCGCTGGGCAGCAAAGTGGGCAACACCCACTGGATCATGGCGGCAGTGCTGACGGCCATGGTGCTCATTGTTGCGCTGCCCCGCCGCTGGCGTCCCGTGGTGTTCTTGGCCGTAGTCATGCTCGGCGAGGTGACCCTGTTCCTGGCCGCGTCCACCGTCGTGGGACGAGACCGTCCCGACGTCCCTCACCTCGGTCCGGAAATTCCACCGACGGCCAGTTTCCCGTCCGGGCACGTAGCGGCACCACTGTGCCTGTACGGCGCGCTGGCGTTGCTGGTCTGGCACTGGTCACGCGGGTGGCTGCGCTGGGTCGCCGTCGGGGCCGGTGTCCTGGTCCCCGCCTACGTCGGTTTTTCCCGGCTGTACTGGGGCGTGCATCATCCGCTGGATCTGGGTGGCAGTCTGCTGCTGGCCATCTGTTGGGTCACTGCCTGTTGGTGGGCCATCCGTCCAGCGGCTTCACCGGGTTCGGGTGGGCAGGACGATGCCGCTCGACGGGCCACAACGGCCCTGCCGTCGAGCAGTTGAGCTCCGCTCACCGAATGGGGCTCTCGTCGCCGTACCGTCTCCCCCGAAACGTCGTCCAGGCCGGAGCAAACAACTGTTGGTGGGCGAAGGTCATACGACCAGTCAGAGCTGGTACGGGGCGGGTGAGGGCCTCGGAACCCGGCGAACGCCCGACGGGCGCCGATGTCCGTAGCCCGGCACGGCAAGGTCAGGCCCATCCGTTCGAGCAGTCGGGTTCGCACGGCCGGCAGTCGCCGCTCCGACACGCCTCCAGCTGGGCGGTGCAGGCGAAGCTGAACAACAGGGCGACGCCGCTGGCGTTTCCCCACAGCAGCACCGCGATCACTGCGGCCAGCGGACCGTAGATCTGCGTGAAAGCAAGTCCGCTGTTGACGTACCAGGCGAGCGCCGCGGTTACTCCAAGCCACAATGCGGTGGCCAGCACCACCCCGGGCAGCAGCCAGACCGTCGACGGCTGGTGTCGCCGCGATGCGTGGCGAAACAGCAGCGCGACCGCAGCGACAGTCAGCAGCAATGCCACCGGCAGGTGCAGTGCCGTCCAGATCCGCTCGGTCCACACACCCCACCCGTACACGCGTTGCAATGCGTCGCCGACCGCCTGACCCGCAACGATCATCACGAAGCCGCAGAACGCCGGGATGCCGGCTGTCGCGGTCAGGACCACCGCACGGCCGTACTTGTGCGCTGCGGGCCGGTCTCGGCGGATACCGTACAGCCTGTTCGCACCCCGCTCGATCTGCGCCATGGCCGCGACCACGGCTAATCCGGCTCCGGTCAGCCCGGTCGCGAGCGCGAACTCGCCGGTGTCGCCGTTCTCCTCCCCCAAAAGCAGCCGGCGCACCAGCGCGTCACTGCGTCCGGGTGTGAGAGCAAGTGCGGTATAGGCGACCACCCGGCCCGCGCCGCGCGCACCCGCCTCCTCGGCCAGGCCGGTCAGCGCGATGAAGAACGGCACTACGGCCAGGCACAGCAGTAATCCCACCGCCCGAGCGTGGCTGAAGCCGTCGCCGTAACGGAACCGCCGGAACGTGTCCGCAGCAAAACGCCTTGCACCGCAGCGGCGCACCACCCGGTACGGCGTCGCTCGCTCGTGCGTGCCGGTGGTTTCCGGCACCCTCCGGCTGCTGCTCACCGCACCCGCTTTCTTCCGGTCTGGCACTCATCTCCTGAGCGCTCACTTTTGATGGACCCATCGGCTCAGCAGGCGGGCATACCCGGTGGGCGGACGCGCCATCGCGCCGCCACCGGTGTACGCCTGCGTCAGGGTGCTACGGCATCGTTCGCGGATGCGGCGGCGGAACACTCGCCGGCGCCATGCCGTACGGCAAAGTCCAGAACGGCGTGTATCCGTAGTAGCCATAAAGGTCTTGGTAGTACGCGTCCTGGTCGACCAGATCCGGGTCGTACGGCGGGGCCTCAGCCACCCGTTGCCGGGACTGGTCGATCACCACCACGTTCTCGGTGATGTCGCGTACGGCTTCGACCGGGATGAACGACGCCGAGGCGCCGAAGCCGAGGATGCCGCCGTGCTCGACACGCAGCAGCCGCACCCGGCGCTCGTCGCTGTCCACGAGCAATTCGTCGATCTTGCCGAGATCCTCACCGTCAAGGTCCTTCACCCGCCGACCACGGATGTCGTCGGCGGGGTCGGCGAAGGTTTGGTCGGTGTCACCGAGACGGGTCAGCGTGGCCGCGCTGCGTTCGCTCATGGCAGGGTGTCCCTTCCGAAGTGGCGGCAGTGCGAGCGTCAGCCGGTGCGGATCCGCCTGCGCCGGCAACGCCTGCGTCGTCGATGGGCGGGCTCTACCCCACAGCGACGTGTCAGCGCTCATCCCGCCATGGAAACTTCGGTTGCACAGGGACAGCCAGTGCTACAAGCGGACCAGTGGCCGGGCTCGCTCATTGCTGGCCGGCCGCATTCAACGGTCGCAGGACGCCGTGGACCGCCACCACTCGGCCGTTCACGTCGCAGACCGCGTCAGCGATCAACCGGACGGCGACACTGCCTCCGTGGCGGCGGAACCGGACGCGGACGTCCACCGGCCGCGCCTCGCGGCTGACCGCCCGCACCGCCTCATGGAATGCGCCGACGTCGTCGGGATGGACATAACGGTGCAGCCCGGTCAGCTTCACGGGTCCTGTGTGCGGGTCGCGACGCAGGATCTCGTAGGTCAGCGGCGACCATTCGGTACGGCCGGTCACCAGGTCCCACTCGGCCCACCCCAGGTCAGCGACGCGCTGCATCCGGTCGATCCGCGCCGCAAGGCGTCGATCGTGGTCGTGGTAACGCCAGCTGAGCAGCAGACCGGAGCCGAAACGCGTCGCCCGCAGGCTCACTGTCACCGGCACGGGCCGGGGCTCCGCGGTTTACACGAGCCGTAACGAGTTCACCTCGAACGGCTCACCGGTGGTGAGCGTATCGCGGTAGCCGGCGAACAGCGCCTTCAGCGGTGCGTGCGGGTACAGCTCGAGCAGCCGGCGACCGGTCAGTTCGGCCGCCGTCCGGCCGGTCGAGTCGACCGCGCCGGGGCTGCACCGTTGCAGGCACCAGTCGAGGATGTCACCGCTGTCGTCGCGCACCGGGCACAGCAACGCGACCGACCCGGGCAGAGCGTGCAGGACCGTGTCGATCCAGTGCGCCGCCGCAACGGCATGCCGGCCGTCGGCTGCGCGCACCAATGCGGACAGCCGCCGGCCGGCGGCGTCGGCCATCGTTTGCAGGTAGCTCCGGGTGGCGGCGTCCACGTCAAGAGCCTGCGGCCACATCACCACAGCGACGCCCAACACGTGATCGGCCAGGCGCATCGGCAGGCAGGCACGCATCTGCCCATCACCGATGAACTCGTAGCCCAGTGCGGCCGCCTCAGCCCGGCTGATCCACCAGGGGCGGCCTTCAGCGGCCGTGCGCAGGAAGGCGACCTTCAATGATCCCGGGACCCGGTGCCAGGCGCTGACGACCGTGGCCGGCAAGCCATGTGCTCCGACCAAGCGGACTGCCCCGTCGGGTTCGACAATCGTCAGCATGACGGCGTGCGCGCCGAGCTGCTGCACCCCGTGTGTCCACATGGTCTCGGCGAGTTCGTTGGCGTCCGCGGCGGCGGCCATGGCCGCACAGCTCAAGTGGTACCGGGCGGCCAGCTCGGGCGGCAACGACACAACTGTCGAGGCGTTGAGCTCGACGGCATCGTCGCGCGGCACGCCGAGGTCGATCTCGGTGTGCGGCGCCGACGGCCGGGTCGCCGGCACCGTGACGGGGGCGGCGATGCCGATCAGCCCCGCGGCGACGTCGATGACCTTCATGTTGGTGTGCTGCGACATGGCAGCCAGGTGTTCGAACGCCTCCTCGGGCGAGCAGGCCAAGCGCCCGGCCAGCAGCCCTTTGGCCTGCTCGATGATGGCTTGCGAGCGCTGCCTGGCGCGCAACCCGTCAAGTTCGGCCCGTAGCCTGCTCACCGTCTCGGCCAGGTGCGCGTCACCGCGATGGCTACTCCCCCGCGACGACGCCATCGATGCACCCCCCAATTTCCCCTGCTGCCATATCACCTCGATCAGCCGCCGGTCACGTTAACTGCCGGAACTGGACAACCGCTGACACGACGAGCCTCGTCTGCCAGCCGGCTCTCAGCCGCAGGCATGGCCGCAGTGGTCGTTGTCCGGGCAGGTCACCGATGCCCCAGCGCGATGAAGTAGGTCAGTGCGACCGCGATGAAAGCCAGGCAGCCGATGAACATCACGCGCATGACACGCCCTGCATGGCCGGTACGGCGGTGACCGGCTGCTGCGGGGCGATCGTCCAGGACCGCTGACCCCGTCCCTCATCAGTGAGCGGCCGGTTGGTCGCAGGATGAGCGTCGCTGAGGGCGGACAGCGTCCCGGTGATGGTGAGGGTCCGGAGAACGATGCCAGTCGGTTGGTCGATAAAGAGCTGCACCCCGTGGGCGCGGGCGTATCGCTGCCCGTCGAGCAGCGCCTGCACGCCGGCGGCGTCGATGAACCAGACCGCTGACAAGTCGATGATCATTCGCGGTGGTGCGCCATGCCGGAGGGCGGTGGCAATGACAGCTTCGACAACGTCGCTGGTGGACATGTCGATCTCACCGGTGATGCGCAGCCGGATACTGCCGGCCTTGGGCGCCTCTTTGACGACGGACATCGGTGCTGTCATCGCAAACCTCCGGAGAGTGGTCCAACGGGCACCTGAAGCGCTGATAGCCGGTGTGGTGGTGTGGTGCTCGTCAGGTAGGGAACGGGAAGGGACATTGGTGCCCGCCAGCTGCCAGGCTTTGTTGACCACCGAGCACGGCTGAACGCCTATGGGGTGCTGTCGAGATGACGCCGGTGCACCGGTTCGTACTCCTCGGTGAGCATGCCGGCGTCGACGCGCAGACCTGGCCGCACCCTGCATATCGGTGACACCAGCCAGGCGGGCCGCCGAGGCACGGCAGAAGACGGCGCTCCGGCGATCATCGCTCCGACGCGCCAGCGCACTGCCACGAGAGGTAACCCTCGCCGGAGAAGCACACGTCTTCATGGCCATCAAAATACCGCTCGATGCGTCCAACAAACATTGCACATAGCAAGATTTTTCGAAGGCGGAAGTTTCCGGCGCACCGCGCCGAGGTAGAGCAAGAACATGCGACCTCTACAACAGCTCGAGCCAGCCGCTGCAAGGAGACCTGATGCCTCCCCTCAGCAGCCGTACGGCCGCAGCCGACAGCTACATCGGCATCCGGGACCGCTGTACCTTCTGGTCATCGCCCTCACCGCGGCCCTTACCGCCTGCGGTGATCCCCAGCAGGTCATCGCCAGCGGCGCGATCGGCGCCGAAGGTCGTAGCGGCGACATTCTGCTCCGCGGCGTACGAGTCGCCGCACCTCCCCAGCCGCAGTATCCGGCCGGCGCCGACGCCGACGTGTGGCTCACCCTGCTCAACGAGGGCAGGCAGCCCGACACTCTTACCGGTGTGTCGTCACCGGCCGCAAGCTCCGTGGTCATCCGCTCCGACGACGACTGCGACGGAACGCCCACCGTCGTCAGTTCACTGACCCTGCCGCCGGCCTCGAGCCGTCCCGGACCCGCCAACAGTGACAACCCGTCAACGACCGCACCGTTCGAGTCCTACAGTCTGCGGCTGGTCGGCCTGACGCGCGAGGTCCTGGCCGGCACGACAATCAGCCTCACGTTCCAGTTCCAGCGCGCACCGGCGGTGACTCTCGACGTGCCGGTTCGGCCGCGGCAGGAACAAGCGAACCCCGGTCATCTCTGCGACTCTGCTTCGACGGCGCCATCCAGCAGCTGAGCCCCAGGATCCGCTGACCGGCCGGCGATGGCTGCCGCGGCCGACATCGCGACGTAGGAGAGCCGGACGTTGGATCTTTAAGCACGGCCACCGTGAGCATGGACGCCTGACATTTCGCACCCGCAGGCAAACCCCGGTCGTCGGCAAGCCTGCGCAGAAGCCGTAGCAGGTCGGGCAACAGGAGCGCTTCTGCGGGCTGAGCCTTGCCCGGTTTGGCGATCACGAGGGCGACCAGAACGGCCACCCAAATCAAAGGAACGCTGCGGCGACGCTGATCAGGACTTGCCACCGCCACGCAAGACATGACCGCCGCATCCCTACCCACTGCTTCGAGCGTGCGCGTCAGCTCCACAGATGACAGCCCTGCGGCCGGGGACGTCTGCGGCGAGCGGTGCTGGAAGCAGTCTTGATCGTTGACGATCCACGTCAGATAACTAGGCCGAAGGACAAGCTTCAACGGGAGTGATGACGGTTCCTGCTCGCCCGGCCACCGCACTCGCACCTGGGCGCGCCAACACTGGCACCTGGAGCGGCTACAGCGCGACTCAGGACAGACGTACGCCGATCGCGGAGCTTTCGGTATCCGTGACATAGCCGTTACCAGTTGAACAATTTCGGCATCGGTCGACTGCGAGACGCCCAGCCTCTAGCCTGACAACGCGGGAAACACCGGGTTACGAAAGGCCACGCGATGTCCGACACCACGGTCGACGTCGACACCAGCGCTGACGGCACACTCGTCATCCACCCACGCGGCCACTTCGACGCCGGCGACGCCGTCCACCTACGGCGGACCATCGTTCACGCGATCCGGCGCGAACGACCACTGCGCATGGTGCTCGACCTGCGTGATGTGGACGGGCTCGACCCCATCAATCTGGGCACCCTAGCTGCCGCCTGCCAACTCGGCGACGACCATCACGTCGCCGTGTTCCTCGACAATCCGTCCGAGTCCACCGCCACCCAACTGATGGCGGCCGGCGTCCCTCCTCACCGCCTTCGTCACATCAACTCAACCGCTCGCACGATCGGCTCGTAACCCAAGGTCATGCTTCATCTGGTCGAGCTCCGTACAGGGCGCCGATGACCACGCGGAGTTCGGCGGCCTGTTGGAGCGCGAGCAGCGGTCCTGCTTGGGCGTGACTTCTGACCCCGGCGCCGTGCGCGAGTTTCACTGGATGTGAGCCGAGCGCTCGCTCTGGTCGTCCGGCCGGGCCGGGCTCGGTCCCGGCCGGCCGCACGGGTCCGACTCAGCCGCGCAGGACCCGGGTCAGGGCGGTGAACGCGGCCTTGGGCGCCAGATTGCGGTCGAAGATCAGGTCGTCACCGACCTGAGGTGGGTAGGTGCCGGACTCGGTGGTGGACCCGTACCGGTCGGTGACCCCCCAGGTGGTGTACGAGGTGCAGTTCGGGGCGGCCAGGCAAGCGGTCAACGCGGTGGCGTACTGCTCGGCCTGCCCGGCCGCCGGATCGCCGTACACATCGATCTCGGACACTCGCGCCGACAGTCCAAGCCGGGCCAGGTCCGCGAAGTGATCCTGCAGGACGGCCGCGGTGACCCGGTCGCCGGCCTCATGGATGTGCGCCTCGAACCCGACCCCGTCGATCGGCACCCCCCGCTCCCGGAGCCGCCCGAGCAGGCCGAGCAGCGCGTCCCAGCGCTCACCGTCGGCTTCCAGGCCGAAATCGTTGAGGTATAGCTTGGCGCCGGGGTCGGCGGTCCGGGCCGCCGCGAACGCCTTGTCGATGTACGTCTCGCCCATCGCCCGCTGCCACAGGTGCCGGCGCAGTCCCGTTCCCCCGTCCTCATAGTCCTCGCTGTCGGTGGACAGCGGTTCGTTGACGACGTCCCATTCGGCGACCCGGCCGCGGTAGTGACCGGCCACGGCGCTGATGTGATCAAGCATGATCTGCTCGCGCCGGCCGGCCGGAGCGTCCTGCATCCAGCGCGGGTTGGCCTCCCCGAAGACCAACGTGTGGCCGTGCACCGCCATGCCGTTGGCCGCCGCGAAGTCGGCCAGCAGGTCACCCCCGGTGAAGTCGTAGCGATCCGGCTGCGGGTGGACGAACTGCGGCTTCATCGCGTTCTCCGTGGTCAGCATGGAGAACTGGGCGGCGATGAGGCGGCGGTATCCGTCATCGGCCAGCAGCGGCTCGGCGGCCACGGCGACGCCGACGGGCAGCTTGCGGCGGGCCTCGGCGAGCACTCGCAGCGACCCGGGCCCGGGCGCCGGCTGGCCGAGCGTCGGGGCGTCGACAACAGTGGCGCTGCCCCCGTCCAGCCCGGCGGCCCGCAACGAGGTCAACGTCCAGCCGGCCGGACCGCTGGGTGAGGTCGACGGCGCGGCGTCGGCGCCGAAGAACACCCGTCCGGAGCTGAACACCCCGGGGTCGGTGACGGACAGGCTTGTGTCCCCGAGCCGGACGGTGAGCTGCCCACCGGCCCGGGTGACGGTCACCGTGCCCGCGGCCGATGCAGCCGTCGTGGCCCGGCGGCGGATCGCCGGCTCGTTGCCCCGCCCGTCCCAGACCGCCAGGCTCAGCTCCCCGTCGGTGACGGTGACGGCCAGCCCGGGCGGATTGTGCCGCCACTCGTCGTACACCACCGGCACATCGCCATGCAGGGCGAGCACGGCCGACTGACCGGCCGGCCGATCTATCCCGGCGGTGATCTCCACCGGGCCGCTCACCGCGAGCCGCGGCCCGCGCAGATTGACCGGCGGGTTCGGCTGACCGCCAGAGCCGTCCTGCCGCACAATCCGCCCTCCCAGGCCGACGATCCTCACCCCGCCCGGGCCGGCCGTGGCCCCCGCGAGATGGGTCCAGTCGTGACCGGTCAGAACATCCACGGCCCTGTCGTCATCAGGCGACGCGCCGTCGCCGGCACTGACCGCCACCCACCCGCCGACCACCGCCACCACGACTACGACCGCGACCGCCAGCCAGGCCCGGGGATGCATTCGCACGCTTTTTCTCACCATGCAGAGTGTGCAGTCACGTTGCACGGGCGCAGACGCAGCCCTCGACATGCGGCCTATGGTCAGTGAACGAGATCCAGACCCCACTGCTCGATGTTGCGGCGCGCAGGACAGAGCCCTTGACTCGCGTCCGACACATTCACACAACGCCCAACATGACGACACCGATCACCACCGCGCCGCAGCCGCCCGAGCGAAAATCAGCTCCTGCCAGACCAAGCTCGATAGATACCGAGCAGCGCTCGAGGCCGGTAGGACCCCGCCTTGGTACAGCAGTGGATCGCTCAGACCCAGGCCGAGAAGGCCATCGCCGAGGCCGAACTAAGCCAGGCCACAGCCCGTCGCATCATGACCGCCGACGAGATCAATACCCTGGTCGAAGCAATGGCCAGCATCGTGACGATTCTCCGCCGCGCTGACCCCACCAGCAAAGCCGAGGTCTGCCGGCAACTCGGAATCAAGCTCACAAAAAAACCAGGCCTCCACCTGATACAGGCAGAGGCCACAGCGCCCGGATCAGGCAACTAAAAAACCCTGAAGCGCCCTACGAATCACCACTCCTCCGAAAGTCATGGAAGTGGATCATGTACTAAAGCGTGTCCGGAGCCCGACTTGAACCCCTACTACATATTGCAGTTAAGCGAAGACCTCTTGCTGCCATGAACCGCGGCTATGGCTCAGACTCGAACCTGCGAACCTTGAGTTCAGATCAAGGGGTCTGGCGCCTTTCATCTCCTGCCTTGAACCATCAACTATGGCCGGTTTCACGGGGAGCCGGGCGCCGTCCGGACCGTGACGACGATGAGCTGCCCCGTCCGCAGCTTGGTGCCGGCGCGAGGGATGGTGGCGCGAACGAGATCGTCGATGCCGGGGCGGGCCTCCTTCAGACCGGCGCGGGCATTCCGCTCGGCGGCCGGCTCGTCGTCGTCGACGCCGTACTCGCTGTCTTCCGACGCCCAATCCGGGGCGTACCCGGGCGCGTACCGGAAAAGCACCAGCTCCTCGACGCCGGCCAGCACGCCGGGCGGTCCGGTCTCGTCGTACGGCGTCTCCGTGAGCTGGTCGGCCGCGGTCCCGGCGCGGATGGCCGGCATCGTGGGATGCGCCTTGAACCAGGCCGCCTCGGTCTTCCGCAGCACCGACAGGACGACGGGAGTCGCCGGGTCGTACGGCTGCCCGGCCGCCGGCGTCGTGGCGACAACGGCCCAGTTGCTGTCCATCATCGGCTGACGGTCCAGGGACGACAAGTCGTCGACGCTGGTCTCCATGTCCGCTGTGCGCAGGGCCTCCTCGGCGACATCGAGCCCCTCTCCGACGACGTCGGCCACCGTAGGCCCGGTGACCGTGGTCGTCTCCGGGGCAGCGCCGGCGCCCGCCGGACTGAAGACTGCCACGGCCGCCGCCACCACGACGGCCACGAACACCGCGAACACGCCGTCGGCGGCGCGCCGCAGCAGCGGCCGGGCGCTCCGGGCCGAGCGAGGTCTTTCCCCGGTTCCGACCGCGCCCGGCCCCACACAGGCGGGGCCTACTTCGGGCGGCCGCGAATCGACGCCCCACACCGGCCGGGCACCCCGGCCGACCCGGTGCAGGAATAATGACGTAGGCCGATAGCTGAGGCGTGGGCGGCGGCCACGGGGGGGCGGAGGGGCAGCTGATGGTCGACGAGACATCGGACATGGAGAACCTGCAGCCGGAACCAGACGAACCGAGACCGGGGAAGCCGGCAGCGGAGACCGACAGTCAGGAGCCGGCGGAGCGGCCGCGGACGGTCACCAATGCCGGCCTGATTCTGCTGACGCTTCCCGTCGTCGGGGTGATCGGCATGGTCGCCGCGGGAATCGCCGTCGCCGAGGCCCAGGACACGGCCGGCACGCTGGTGGCGCGGCTGACGGCCGATGGCGTCGAGGAGGGGCAGCGGCTCGTCGACGACATGCTGTCGGCCATGTGGTTGCAGCTCGGCGTGACCGCGGTGGTGGGGCTCGGCCAGGCGATCGTGCTCGGCGTTCTGGCGTTCCACGTGGTGCGGGGCTCCCGCCGGGCCCGTACGACGGTTTTCGCGCTGGCCGCGCTCAGTGCCGTGGCCGTGGTCTGGCTGATCGCGCTGACCGTCGCGCAGCAGCGGCTCCGAGCCCGGCTGGACGCGCTGTCCGACCTGCTCGGGTTCCGGACCGTCTACGAGACCGACGTGATCCCGGGCTGGTTTCCGCCGGTCAACTACGGCCTGTTCACGGTTTCGGCGCTCATGGTCGCCGCCGCGGTATGGCTCCTCACCCGCCCGGAGGCGAACGCCTACTTCGGTCCCCGGCCGGCGGCGCCGTCACCCGCGCGGGCCCGGCTGCGCCTCGTCCTCGGGGCGCTCGCCGCGGTGATCGTGATCTCGGTGCCGGCGACCGTCCTGTCGGCCGTCGAGCGGGTTCCGGACGTGCCGGATCTGCCGAAGTTTCCGAACCTAGGTGCGCTGCCCGAGCCCGGCGCCTCGCCCTTGACGGACCCGTCCCGCAAGGTCGTCTTCATGGTCGAGATCTTCGGCCTGGTCGGAAACGGCAACGTCGGCTACACCACCAGCGACCGCGGCTACGAGAACGAGCCGATGCCGGCCGGCCTGCCGGCGTTCGTGCGCGCCGGCGAGTTCACCCACGGTGAGGGCTCGGTTCTGACTCTCAACGCGACGGCGTGGGGACCGGCTGACTCTCCTCTGAGCGGGATTCCACCGCACCTGCGCTGCTCGATCCACATCAACGGGGTGCTGTCCGCCGTGGACAGCAATCTGGGCATCTGCAATGTCACGTTCCCGTTGGACGAGTTCACCGGTGTCGCGGTGAAGCCGAGTCCGGTGCCGTCACCGACGCCGTCGCAGACGAAGGCGGCCGCGCAGATCCCGGACTGCCAGTATCTGAGCCCCCAGCAGGTCGGCGATGTCGTCGCCCGGGCGGGCGGTCTGCCACGTCGGGTTCCCACGGTCGGGGAGGGGTTCCTCGGCTGCGAGTATGCGTTCAAGGGCGACCGGTACGTCGAGATCGAGTGGACCGAGGGCAGACGGATGTTGCCGGGCACCGAGGACCGCGTCTTCAAGCTGGACGGCCGGCGCGCGATCTGGGACTCCGAGGAGACGTACCTGAGCCTGGAACTCCCCACCGGCATGCTGTTCATCCGCGCCGATCTGGAGATCTCGGAACGCAAGGCCCGGCAGATCGTGATGGAGCTGATGAAGCTGGTCCGTCCCCAGGTGTCCTGAACGGCTCGGCCGTCTCGTCAGCGGGATCGTCGGCGTGGCCGCTTGCCGAAGACGAGCACGGCCACCGCCACACCGACCCCGACCACGATCAACGCCCCGACGGCGCCGACGAGCGGGACCACGACCTGGCGGAACCTCCCCGGGCCGGAGGCGCGGGCCTGCGTTCCCGGCGGTGGTCCGGGCTCGGCTCGGCCGCCGAGCCACACCAAGTTCTGGCCCTGCTCGGCGGTCATCTGCTGGTCTGCCTGGCTGACGACCCGGGGCAGGTCGGGCCGTCGGCCGGCGAACTGGTCCGCTGCCATCGGCGTACGCGCAATGGTGGTGAAATCGACGCCGCCGTAGATGTAGGTGGCCACCTCGACCACGTTGCCGCGTTTCGTGCGTATCTCGGCCTTGAACTCTCCGTCGGTGTACGACTTCACGAAGCGCCGCCAGACCTGCTTGGGATCCCACGGCCGGCGGGACGGCCACGCGTCGGCGTTGCCCTGGTCGATCAGGGTGGAATAGGCGGTGGTCGTGGTGCGGTTGCGGTCGCGGAAGAACTGGGCGGCGACCCGGCTCATGTAGACGCGGCGCAGGTCGGCGTACTCCGGGGCGGTATTCACCGCCTTGGTGACCAGCGGCAGGATCGTGGTCCGGAACAGCGCCTCGTTGTGCTCGGACTCCGGCCCGGTCTGGGCCCGGCAGTCGCCGGCGCCGGAGCCGCCCGGGGTGGTGGAGCCGACGACTTCGGTCTCCATCTTGACGTCCAGTGGCGCGTCGATGATGTAGAGCTCGTCGTCGTCCTGGTGGACCAGGGCCGGTGCCTGGGACGATCCACTGCCGCATCGACAGGCACTTGTCGCCGGCCAGGTCATTCCAGAACCGTTTGCCGGTCGCTGATTTCGGGTGGATCAGCTTGGCGACGGTCTTTTTCATCTGCAGGTCGGCCTCGAGCAGCACCCGGCCGGCGTCGGTTCGGCCGAGCCGCGCGTCAATGATCCGGTCCGGTTGATCGGGATGCAGGTTGACGGTGAACGCGCTGGTGGGCAGCGCCATCCAGACGAAGAACGCGTCGGAGGCGAGCAGCGCGTTGCGGCGGCCTCCGTAGGCGGGGCTGTCCTCCGGGGCGGGTCGGGCGCTGAACGCGAAGCCGGGGCCGGCCCGCTTCGCGTAGGTGTCGGAGACGTAGCGCAGTTCGAGACTGGCGAAGTCGACCCCGCCGACCCGGGCTGCGGCGACGTCCACATCGCCGGTGGCCTCGGCGACGTCATCGACGACCTGCTGTTCGAAGGCGGCGTCCTCGGCGGTGTCGGCCGAGCCGGCGACGACGTCGGCCAACGGTCCGGCGACGGTCTGCGGTGCCGCGCCGGGCGCCACCATCGGGGTCCCGGCGGGCGGCGCCATCGGGGTGCCGGCGGGCGGCATGGTGATGGTGATGCCGCGCCGGGCGAGGGCCTTGATGTGGTCGGGGTCCGGCGGCGCCGACACGATGCGTACGGCGGCCGGCTTGATACGCAGGACGATCGCCGGCACCGGAGGCAGGCCGGCTGCGATGCGGGCCTTGTTGACGTCGGTCTCTCTGTTGGCCTTCTCGATGTCCTCGCGCATGGTCTTCGTCGGCATGCGGCGGCTCAACACCACGATCTGTCTGCCGTACTTGTTCACCGCCAGGACGTACGCCTTCAGCTGGTTCTTCGCCCTCTTCGACAGTTTGAGCGCGTCTTTGCTCTCATAGGCCCGGGTCAGGATCACGATTTTGGGCCAGGCGTCCGGCTTCAACGGGATGCCGGGGTCGATCCGCCGGTCGAACTGCCAGTCGGGTGACCCGGCGATGCCGAGGTCGGTCCAGTTCCAGTCCTCGAAGGCACGACCGCGGCGGTTGCTGTCGTACCCGCTGATGTGCGCCTTGACGAAGGACTCCCATTTGGCCTTACGGGCTTCGGCCGACTCGACGGCGTACTTCTCGGCGTGCCTCTCCTTCCACTCGGCAATCATGCACAGATAGCTGCCGTAGGCATATTTCTTGGGCGGCAGAATGTTCAGCAGTTCCGCCGGGGTCGGCGGGTCGAGTGTGGCCCAGACGCGCAGATGCTCGATGCCTTGATAGTCGAATTCCGGCAGGTTCTCCGTCGGGATGCTGGGGTCGTTCGGGTCATAGCCCGGAAGGGGATCGAACCAGCCGGCAGGCGGCTCCATCGGGTCGGCGAGAACCGGCATTGTCCCGGCGCCGACAGACAGCACCGTGCACAGCACGACGAGGAACGTGGCTATCCGGTGCGCGAGCGACTGGCGGATCACGTTGTCCCCCCGGCTGCGGATCCGTGGCCTCCGACGCCGCCACTCTATCCACACGTGTCACTGGATGTAGAGGTCGTACTGCTGGACCAGCAGATCGGGGTCCCGCCAGTCCACTCCCAGCTGGATCGCCAGATAGGGCTGTCCGAAGGCGCCGTCGTCGAGTCGGCGGCGCAGGTAGGGCCAGCCCGCGAACGGCGTCGTCTCCGGGTCGCCGTGCCGGTACTTCCAGTGCCCGCCCGCGCTCCGGCGCATGGTCTCCCCGCCGTACCAGGCGGCGACCTCACGAAACGGCAGGTTCGCCGGGTCCCGGAAGGCGTCCGGCCCAGGCAGCACGCGCAGCACCAGCGCACCGAGGGCCACCAGGGACTCCCGCGAGAAGTCCCAGCCGGCGGCCGTACCGAAACGATCCGCCCAGGCGGGGAACGCGCGTTCCTGTGCGGCGAGCCAGTCCGCCAGGTACGCACTCTCGGACGCCTCGACCGTCGGCGGGTCGACACCGATGGTGGGCTGCTTGACCGGTTCCCATGACGGCTCGGCGAGCCGCTTCTCCCCTACGACCACATTCCATTCGGTGTACGACCGGGTCAGCGCCGGCCCACCGCCCCGCGCAGCCGTGAGCGCCAGTTCGAGCGGCGCCACCGCCGGCAGCTTCAAGGCCGGGTCGGCGTGGATCGGCGGCACCCGCCAGGTCGCCGGTTCGGTCTCCTGGTCCCAGCGCCCGCCGGCGAGTCGCATCAGCAGCTCCCCGGTGTACGCGGCGGCGCCCTCGACGATCCACTCTGCCTCCTCGTCGGCGTCGATGCTCTCCTGATCGCCGTACCGGCCGTGAAGGTACCGCTCGAGGACACCCAGGGACTCCGCCGAGAAGTCCAGAGACTGCCCCTCATCCCGGGTGAGGACGTCGTCGAGGTGGTCGAGCCGATCCGACAGCCGGATCAGCCACGCGAATTGCTGGTCAGCGGAGTCCATGCCCAGAACGGTAACGAAACGCTGTGGCCGTCGGAGCCGGGATCCCGCCGCATCCCCTGATGAGGACGGGCGGTTCGGCTCAGTCCCTGCCGCCAAGCTGATTTGCCCGGGCCGGGCAGTACGTCGAGTCCTGGTCGCCGTAGTGGGCGAGGTCGTCGGTGATGCCCGACTCCGTGGGCGGTCCTTCCAGCCGGCGCGAGCTACATCCAAGAGGATGAGGACCGTAGTACCTCAGTTCGTAAGTCCATTGGGGGTTGACGGTTCGGGGTGTGGATAAAGCTGGTCGATGATCCGGCTGATGAGGACGTCGCAGACTAGGTCGAGGGCCTTTTCAGTGGTGCCGCTGACCCAGTATTGGTCCTCATAGCCGTTGTTGCTGGCCCGGTAGGTGGCCAGGTTCCAGCGGTGGGCAGAGCCGCTGTAACAGCACATCTCTGCGATGCGGCAAATTCGCGGTTTAGTGAATCAGCCTCACCCGCCAGCTCGTGAGGTGTCCACGACGTACGTCGGCGGTGGACGGCAATAGTCGTGGCGTGTGTGACCGACGACCATGACGGATTGACGGCTCATGCCGTGGTAGTCGTCGGCTATCTGTGGCGCCACCCGCCACCCGCCGGGCGCACTTTTGGACAAGAGCAGCTGCGTCAGTTAGGGCGGTGCCGGACGGTGTTTGCGCCGTTACACCATACCGGCCGCGCACTCTTGTAGCCACAGGCTCCTTCATTCCCGGCATGGTATTCACCGCGTCGTTGTCGTACCCCAGAATTCCGGTGCGCAAGTGCGAGCGATGTCGACGGGGAACTCCGGGTGGCAGAGGCCGCCCGGAGCCCGTCGCTACGTCGCCTTGCGCTGTGGTCAGGCCGCGAGGATGGCGGCGAACCGTTGCTGGGCCAGGTCGAACTGACGCTGGACGTGCGCCTTCACATCCGGGTTCAAGGGCGTGTCCGGCCAGTCGACGAGTTCCCGCAGGGTTGGCAGGGCGGCGTCGTACTTGCGCGCCGAGCGGGCCACCAGGGCGACGGTGGCGTGGATGATGCCGACCCCGTTATCGGTGAAGTCGGAGACCTTGATGACCCGCGCCCACGGCTCGCCGTCAAGGGCGGTCGCGAGGTGGGTGACGTAGTGCTCGATCCGGTCGACGCCGTCGGGTCGCTGCGGTGTGGTCACCGCGGCGACCAGCCGCGCCACCCGCGGCGTGTACCGTGCAGCGACCACCGCCAGGGTCTGCTCGACCCGGGGGCGGGCCGTGCCGGGTGATGCCGGTGATGGCCTGGGACTGGTCTTCCACGGCGTCATGGAGCAGACCGGCAGCCAGCACGTCCGGGTCGGTGATCCCGTAGTGGCACAGCATCCGCAGGGTCACCCGCAGCACGTGGTTCACGTAGGGCTCCCGCGTGCGACGCTGCTGGGCGTGCAGCACACCAGCCGAGCCGGCCGCATCCGCGATCGTGGCGCGAGCCGCCAGCGGCAACTGATCGAGTTCCACGGCGAGACGGCGCCAGAGACCCGCCGTACCGCAGACCTCCGTGACGGCGTGCAACGGCATCACTCGAAGCTGCGCCGCTGTTACCAGAATCTGGTTCCTGTCGTGTGTGGTCATACCTCCATGATCGCTGCTGCGGATCTTCACAGGAACTATGAACTGGCTTCTCGGCTATAGGGTTGTTCTATGACCGGGATCCGGGTGTCATCCGATGCGCTGTACGCGTTCGTGGTGTTCGCCGATCACCTCAATCTGACCCGGGCCGCCGAGGCACTCGCCATCAGCCAGCCCTCGCTGCACTCGAAAATCGCCACGCTTGCGCGGGAACTCGGGATGCCGCTGTACCAGCGCACCGGCAACCGGCTGAGGTTGACCCCCGGCGGGGAACGGGTCGCGCAGTTCGCCCGCGACCACCAGAACCGGCTTGATCTGTTCCTCAAAGACTTGCATGGCGTTCCCGCCGACCAGCCCCTGGTGACCGCCGCCGGTCACACCGCCTACCTGTATCTGCTCGGGCCGACTATCCGGCGCATGCTGGCCGAGCGGCCTGGCAGCATCCGCCCGCTGCACACCAACCGGACGCAGATGCAGGCCGCGGTTCGCACCGGCCGTGCCCAGCTCGGTGTGTTCAGCCTGCACGTGCTGCCTACCGACTTGGTCGCCACACCGATCGCCGCCTACTCGCAGATGCTGCTCATGCCCAAGAACCACCGCCTGGCGAGACGCAGAACGCTGAGGCTGCGAGACTTGGCCGGTAGTGACCTGATCGTCCCGCCACCGGCCCGCCCGCACCGGATCAACCTCGAACGTGCCCTCATCGACGCTGACGTGCCGTGGACCATCGCGGTGGAGGCCGAGGGTCTCCCGATGACCCTGGACTTCGCTGCTCTTGGAGTCGGGCTCGCTGTCGTTGCCGGCTGCGTCACCCCGGCACCGGGGCTGGTCACCCGTCCTGTGACCGACCTGCCCCGGGTCATTTTCCACGCCATCCACCGTCCCGGCGCCCTCGAGGACCCTCGCGTGGCCGGTCTGCTGACGGCTATCCGGGATGGCATCCCGGTCACGGCGAGACCCAAAGCAGGCGGCACAACCCGGAGAGAAACGTAAACGAACGGCACTCGATTCATTGCTTCGCCGCTGCGGGCATCCGCTGGCCGCGCCGCTCCCCTAGCCTGACATCTATGACAAGCAACGATGAGGAGGACCCGGCCGCTGTCGCTCCGCGAGCAGGAATGGTCATCAGCGTCCGTGTCCGTCAGGATGCCGTTGTTGTTGATCCTGACCGGTTCCTCGCCGCTGCCCGGCGCGCCTGGCTGGCCGATCACCCCGGCGCCGGCGCGGCGGAGGCAGCCCATGCCGTCAGTGACGCCTATGACGCCGCCGAGGCTCTGATCGGACGCTACGGAAGCTTGGCTTCTGAGCATCCCGACGTCGCCGCCACCGGCACGGCGCGACCGACCATGCATGGCGGTTTCGGCCTGCTGCCGGGTGACCGGGTAAGCGACCGCCCCGACGGTTTGTCACCGGCAGGCGCTTTGACCACGTTCGAGCTGGACGTGCCGACGCTGCAGGACTACGGCTGCTTCCTGCCCGAGGATCTTGACGTCCAGATCGGGAACCCAATGAGTGGCACCGACACCAGTGAGGGGTCTGCTGCACCGATAGGTGACATCTGAGATGGCTTGCCGTGACGGCAGGCTGGAAGGATGTTGCTGTGCCCAAGCCCTACCCTCGTGAGTTCCGCGACGACGTCGTGCGGGTAGCCCGTGAGCGCGAGCCCGGCGTAACCGTCGAGCAGATCGCCAAGGACTTCGGGGTCCACCCGATGACCTTGTTCAAATGGCTGCGTCAGGCCGGCATCGACGAAGGCGCCGAGCCCGCGGTCAGCCGTAGTGAGTTCGCCGAGCTGCGCGAGGCCCGTAAGCGGATCAAGCTACTCGAGCAGGAGAACGAGGTCCTGCGCCGAGCCGCGGCGTACCTGTCACAGGCGAACCTGCCGGGAAAAGGCTCTACCCGCTCGTGACCGAGCTGGCCGCCGACGGTATCCCTGTCGCGGTGACGTGCCGCTCGTCAGCCTTACTACCGGTGGCTTGCCCGGCCTGTCACCACCACCGAACTAGCCGAGGCCTACCGGGCGGACGCGTTGTTTGGCGCCCACCGCGACGACCCGGAGTTCGGCTACCGGTTTCTGGCCGACGAGGCCCGCGCCGCTGGGCAGCCGATGGTCGAGCGCACCGCCTGGAAGATCTGCTCTCAGATGGGCTGGTGGAGCGCGTTCAGCCGCAAACGACGGCGGGGTAAGGGCGGCAGGCCGGGCCCGCCGGTGCATGACGACCTCGTCAAGCGTGACTTCACCGCGGACGGCCCGAACCGGTTGTGACTGGCCGACATCACCGAACATCGCACCGGCGAAGGCAAGCTCTACCTGTGCGCGATCAAGGACGTGTGGTCCAACCGGATCGTGGGCTACTCCATCGACTCGCGCATGAAATCAAGGCTGGCCGTCAACGCCCTGCACAACGCCGTCGCACGACGCGGTGACGTGGCCGGCTACGTGCTGCATACCGACCGCGGGTCGCAATTTCGCAGCCGGACATTCGTCCGGGTCCTCAACCAGCACCACGTGATCGGGTCGATGGGCCGCGTCGGTGCCGCCGGCGACAACGCCGCCATGGAATCGTTTTTCGGCCTCCTGCAGAACAACGTCCTCAACCGCCGGACCTGGACCACCCGACAGGCCCTCAGGACCGCGATCGTGACCTGGATCGAACGGACCTACCACCGCCGCCGACGCCAACGATCGCTAGCCCGATTGACCCCCATCGAGTACGAGACCAGCGAGCTGATGTCGGCCGGGGGAACCCAGCGGACCTCGGTTGACTCCTCGCTGGTCGTTGGTATTCCGCCGATCGGGCGGCCGGTGAACACCACCGAGAACTCTTGCCTGGCCTCGTTGTTGCTGGTGTAGAGAATGACGCGGCGAGGGTCGGTGTAGATGCCGACCAGGCCGGTGATCTCGACGTCGATCCCAGTCTCCTCAGCGGTCTCCCGGACGGCGGTGTCCGGCAGCGACTCGCCCTGGTCCATGCCGCCACCGGGCAGGGCCCAGTTGTCGTTGTCCGAGCGGCGGATCAGCAGAATGGCGCCGGCTTACCCTCACCGGCACACGCAGGTGTGGGAGACGACCGCGGTCCGCGCAATCTTGCAGAACCCGCGCTACACCGGCCGCCAGGTATGGAACCGGGCACGCACCAATGAGGTCCTGATCGACGTCGATGACGTCGCCCTCGGTCATGAGAATCGGCACCGCTGGAACGATCCAAGCCAGTGGGCATGGTCGCGCTCGGAGTCCCACACGCCGCTGATCAGCACCGAGCACTACGAACGGGCGCAGCGAACGGTCAAGACGCGCGGTGCCATCGGCGAGGGCGGCAAGGCTCCACGGCGCAGTCGGCACCCCTACCTCTTCCGTGGCCTGCTGCGATGCGGTCTATGCGACCGCGTGATGGGAGGGCAGCGTCAACCACGGACGCATCTATTACCGGTGCAAGGCATCCCGCGACTACGTCAGCCAGCACGGCATCGCCCATCCGCCCGTCCTCTACCTCCGGCAAGAAGCGATCACGGATCCAGTCGACCGCTTCCTCAGCGAAGAGCTGGGAAACGCCAACCTCACCGAGACGCTGAGGCGGATTGCCGATGCCAGCCACCGCGCTGCGCTCGCTCAGCATCAAGAGGGCGACGAGGCGCCGAGGCTGCGCGAGACGATCAACGACTGCGACGCCAAAATCGCCCGCTACCGGAGCACCGTCGATGCCGGAGGAGACCCGACACTCTTGGCCGGCTGGATCAGCGAGACCACCGCGATCAAGAAGGCGGCGCAAACCCGACTCGGCTTCACCGAGGCACCACCCGAACGGATGAGCGAAGAGCGGATCGCCGCGATCGTCGAAGCGCTGGGCGGGCTCCTCGGCCTGCTGAGGCAAGCGGACCAGCATGACCGCGCAGAGGTCTACGCGCGGATCGGGCTCCAGATGCCGTATCGGCCAGGAACCCGAACGGTCCTGGCCGAGATTCGATCGACTGACATCGATCGTGTACCTGTGATGTGTCCGGAGGGGGACTTGAACCCCCACGCCCGATAAAGGGCACTAGCACCTCAAGCTAGCGCGTCTGCCATTCCGCCACCCGGACCTGCACTACGGCCTGAAGGTTAACCGATCGTGGTGGATCGGCGTCCCAGCGGGCCGCACAGGAGAGAACTCTACACGGCCCCTCAAGGGGGTTGCGGGGAGGGTGGGGTGGAGACATTGGGGGCATTTGGGTGCTGTGATGCGGGTGGGATGGCGGTGGTGTGGGGGTAGCGGGCAGCATGGCCTGCGTGTCTCAGCCCTCACCCCTTGGTCCCGCTCGGCAGCGAGCTCACGCCCTGGCCTCGTCGGGGGATGTCGCGGGGGCTCGGGCGCTGCTTGAGCAGGCGGTTGAGCTGGGGAAAGTTAACCTTTCCGAGGATAATCCGGACGTTCTTCGCACTGCGTACGAGCTGGGGGTGCTGCTGCAGCGGGCGGATGATCCGGCGGCGGCTCGGCGGGTTCTGGAGGATGCGTATACGGCTGGGCAGTGGCGGTTGGGGGATTCTGACGCGCTGATGCTGCAGATCTCGCACGAGATCGGGGTGGCGGCTGAGGAGCTGGGCAACCGGCATGAGGCTCGTAAGGCCTTCACGCGGGTGGCTGAGCTGGGGCCGGCGACTCTGGGGGACGGGCATCCGGCGGTGGTCAAGGCGCGGGCTTATCTGGGGCCTGATCAAGAGCCTTCCCCTGTACGAGGTGAGCCCGGGCCGCCGGCGCCGCTCCGGTTCAGTGCCGCGGCGCAGCGGGAGACGCCGAGATCCGATACAGCGCCACCGCAGCCGCAGACGCCCAGCTTCCATTCAGCCGTGCCGCGGTCGCAGGCACCCACCTTCAACCCGGCCCCACCGCAGCCACAGGCACCCACGTTCAACCCCGCCCCGGCGCAGCCACAGGCACCCACCTTCAGCCCGGCCCCGGCGCAGCCGCCCGCCTTCGACCCGGCCCCGGCACAGCCGCAGACGCCTACGTTCGATTCGGCTCCGCCCCATTCGCAGGCGCCCGCCTTCAGCGCAGCACCACCTCAACCACCGGCAGCCGCGGTGAATCCGCCGCCGCCTCGACCTCAAGAGGCGCCGACCAGCGTTTCCGGGGCTATGGGGCCTGAGGCGCGGCCGTCGACGGTGCAGCCGCCGACTTCGGCGAATCAGCTGGTCCGGGCCGAATCGGCTACGCGGCCGGCGTCGGGGGTGCCTGCGCCGCGCCCGGTGGACGGGCCGACGGTCGCCCAGCCGACGATCACGCCAGGGCCGGCCCCGCACGAGCGGCCGTGGGCGGATGCGCCGCAGCAGGCGCCGGCGCAGAGCACGCAACCATGGGTGGGTGCGCCGCACCAGGCCCCTACGGAGAGCACCCAACCGTGGACGGGTGCACCGCACCAAGCCCCCGTGGAGAGCACGCAACCGTGGACGAATGCGCCGCATCAGCTTCCCGTGGGGGGCGCGCAGCCGTGGACGGGTGCGTCGCAGCAGGCGCCGGTGGAGAGCGCCCAGCCGTGGCCGGGTGGACCCCAGCCGTACGGGGGGTCGGCGGGCGGCGCGCCGGGTTTTCCGGGGAACGCGCCGACCAGCGGGCAAGTGTTCGCGCCTGCGTACCCGGGCGGCCCCCCGCCGTACGGGGAGAAGGGTCGTAAGGGGTTGGGGGTTTTTGCGGCCATTGCTGCGGTTATGGCGGCCGTGATCGCGGTGGCGGCGCTGGTTTTTGTGCTGGCTAATCGGTCGAGTGACGGGTCTGACAGCGGCGATGTGCCAACTCTGGCGGGGTCGCCGCCGAGCGAGGTGACCTTGGACGATAGGGGCACAACGGTCGCGGTCACGTGGGCCGATCCGACCGGCGGGACCGTGCCGTTCATGGTCATCATGGGCAGGCCGGGGCAGGAGCTGAAGCCGGCGGGGACGCTCGTGCCAGGCAAAACGTCGTTCGAGATGGATGGGTTGAACGCGAATCTGAACTACTGCTTCGCCGTGGTGGCGGTCTACAGCGGTAACAAGTTCGCGACCTCGCCGCAGGCGTGCACGAGCCGGGCGTCGGCTACTCCGAGATAGATCACGGCCACTCTGCGCTAGCTTGATCACTGATGGTGATCGGGGTTATCCACAACGGGTAGAACCACCCATCTGCATCCCCCTATGATGGCCTGCGTTCTGGATTCCGGTGGCCGTCCGACGGGGAGGAAGCGGCAGTGACCAGCGCAGACGGGGTGACATTGGACCGGCCGAAACGCCGTTGGCGGCGCGGCTATCTGGTCACGATGGGCACCGTGCTCAGTCTTGCGGGTGGTCTCGGGCTGACCGTGTTCGGGCTGGGTTCGGCCGATCAGGCGGTGGCCAGTTTCGACGCCGCCTCGTGGGTGTGGTCGAAGGCCAAGGGTGAGGTGGCGCGCATCAACGGCGTCACCGCCAAGGTGGACACGCGGGTCGACGTGCCCAAGGCGCGCGGGCACGAGGTGCAGATCGTTCAGAACGACAAGTTTGTGATCATGCGCGATGTCACCACGGGCGCGATCGGGTCGATGAACCTCACCACGCTGCAGGAGTACTGGGCGGCCTCGTCCACCTCGGGCATCGGGGTGCGGGTGGCGCTGCACGAGGACTCCGTTTTCGTGATCGACGCCGTGCAGGGTTCGGTGCAGCAGCTCGACCCGCGCACGCTGGGGCCGGTCGGCAACCCGCTGCGGTTCCCGCCGGGCATCGCGGGTGGCGTGTTCGACGGCGAGGGCAAGCTGTGGATCGCCTCGCCGACCGAGGGCACCGTCAGCGCGGTCACCCCGGCCACGATCGCGTCGGCCGCGACGGACCAGACCGCGAGCACACCCCAGCGCGTCCGGACGGAGTCGGTGGCCCCGGCGGCGCACGACCTCACGCTTTCCACGCTGGACGACGGTGTGGCGGTGCTCAACCGTACGAACAATGCCCTGGCCGTCGTGAAGGGCAGCGAACCCGGCTTCGCCAACACGACGCTGCCGCTGGCCGGCCCGGGCACGCTGGCGCCGCGTACGGACGGCAAGCAGGTGCCGGTGACCGTGCCCGACTCGCGTCACGTCTACATCGTGGGCGACCGGCGGGTGGCGGCCGACTTCCAGGTGCCCGGTGACGGCGAGGGGCTGCAGCCCGCGGTGGCCTGGCAGGGCTACTTCTACGTGGCCGACGACTCGGGCCAGGTGCACGTGTTCAACTCGGCCGGGCAGCGCCAGAAAGACATCAGCTTCCCCAACCCGGGCGGCAAGCTGGAGCTCGAGGTTCGCGAAGGTTACCTGTTCATCAACGCGCCCGGCAGCTCGATCGCGCGGGTCGTGGACGCGTCGCACGCGGTGCGCACGGTCGACAAGTACGCCGGGGACGTGCTGGGCAGCGACCGCCCGCCGGTGCCGCCGCAGGCTCCCCCGCCGCCGCCCAAGCCGAAGAAGCCGGTGGTCAGCAAGCCCAGCGCGCCGCGTAACGTGCGGGCCGCCGCGGGCAACGCCGAGGCGCGGGTGACCTGGCAGGCCGCGCAGGACAACAACGCCGTGATCACCCGTTACGTCGTGGTCGGGGCCGGGCGTACGTTCCAGGTGGGCGCCGACCAGCGCGCGCTGACCGTGACGGGGCTGGTCAACGGGCAGACGTATCAGTTTGCGGTGAGCGCGGTCAACAAAAAGGGTCAAGGTCCCTCCCGGACGAGTAACGCCGTGAAACCGACGTCCGAGGTGCCCGACGCCCCGGCCGCGGTGACCGCGGAGGCCAAGCCGGACGGCACGGTCGTGGTGAGCTGGCCCCCGGCCAACGGCCAGGGACTGGAGATCCGGCGGTACACGGTGACCGCGATCAGCGAGGGCGGCAGCGCGCCGATCGGTGACTCCGCCGAGGCGTCCCTGACGATCAAGGACGGCCAGCTGGAGTACGGCAAGCAGTACGCGTTCACCGTCGTGTCGGTCAACGAGCGCGGCGCGGGCTCCAAGGCGTCACCGGTCAGCGGCAGCGTCGTGCCGTTCACCAAGCCGGGCGCGCCCGAGGGCACCGACGCGGCGACCGCGGGCGACCAGGCCGGCTCGATCCAGGTGGCGTGGCAGCCGGCGGCCGACAACGGGCGGCCGATCACCAAGTACGTGGTCAGCGGCGGCGGCAAGAGTCTGGACGTCACCGACGGCACAGCGGCCACACTGACCGGCTTCGACGCCGGCGCCACGGTCGCGGTCGAGGTGCGCGCGGTCAACGAGGCCGGCGAGGGCGAACCGGGCACGGCCACCGCCAAGACGGTCGCGCTGCCCCGGATCACCGGCACCGGTGTGGACGCCACGTTCAACACGGCCACGGTCAAGTTCAGCGTGGACGCGGGCGGCGGCACGGCCAGCTGCTCGGTAGCCTCCTCGGGCGGCGGCGGCAGCGCGTCCGGCAACTGTTCCAGCCTCAAGGTGACGGGCCTCAAGCCCAGCACGGCGTACACGTTCACCATCACCGCCAAGAACGCGGCGGGCACGGTCACCGCACAGTCCAAGGGCACCACCGACAACCTGTACGGCATCGCGACCTGCAAGAACGGCCAGAACGGCGAGACCGCGACCTACTGCGACAAGGACGTCAGCGGCCGCAACGGCAACGAGATCTTCAGCGTCACCCGGCAGGACGACGACAAACAGGTCGGCTGGGCCAAACCGGGCACGCGCCTGCAGGCGTACTGCAAGAAGAGCGGCGAGTCGATCTACGCCTACATCTACAACAACGAGAAGCGCAGCACCTGGTGGATCCAGGTCAACTACAGCGGCAAGAACTACATCCCGTGGGCGTGGCTCAACCTCGAAGGCGGGGATGACCTGAACGACCTGCCGACCTGCTAGCGCTCCATGGTGAGGTACCAACAGTGACGGAACAACTGCCGCCGCAGCACATCCACGGGTTCGCCGAGGTGGCGGCCGCGCTCGCCGACCGGGTGGGTGCGGTCGTGCTGGGCAAACCCGAGGTGGTGCGCCTGGCCCTGACCGCCCTGTTCGCCCAGGGTCACGTGCTGCTCGAAGACGTGCCCGGCGTCGGCAAGACCACCCTGGCCCGCGCGCTGGCCGCCTCGATCAAGGGGCAGTGGCGGCGCATCCAGTTCACCCCCGACCTGCTGCCCTCCGACGTGTCCGGTGTGACGATCTTCAACCAGGCCAGCCGTGGGTTCGAGTTCCACCCCGGGCCGGTATTCGCCAACATCGTCATCGCCGACGAGATCAACCGGGCCTCCCCCAAGACCCAGTCGGCGCTGCTGGAGGTGATGGAGGAACGCCGGGTCACCGTGGACGGCGTGCCGCACCCGGTGCCGCAGCCATTCCTGGTGGTGGCCACGCAGAACCCGGTCGAGATGGACGGCACGTACCGGCTGCCCGAGGCCCAGCTCGACCGCTTCCTGGTGAAGCTGTCGGTGGGCTACCCCAGCGAGGACGTCGAGGTCGAGGTGCTGCGCGGGGCGGCGCTGCGCTCCCCCGACACGCTCGAACCGGTGACCGACACGACCATCGTCGGCGAGATGGTGCGGATGGCCACGCGGGTGCATGTGGCCGACCCGCTTTACACGTACGCGGTGCGCCTCGCGGCGGCGACCCGCAACCACCCGCAGGTACGCGTGGGGGTCAGCCCGCGTGGGGTGATCGCGCTGACCCGGGCGGCCTGCGCGTACGCGCTGATCAACGGGCGCGGGTATGTGCTGCCGGAAGACTTCAAGACGCTGCTGGAGCCGGTGTTCGCCCACCGCGTGCTGCTGTCGGCCGACGCCCAGCTGCGCGGGGTGACCGCGGCCGAGGTGCTCGGCGACGCGGTGCGCTCGGTGCCGGTGCCGCTGCCCGACACCAACCGCGTCACGGCCGGGGCGTGAGCACTCCCCCGCCTGCCGGAGAGCCGCCGCTGCCGGTCGGCAGCGCTCCGCCGACCGGCGGCCCCTCCACCCGGGCCGCTCACGACGCAGCGACCAGCGGCAGGCCATCCGCCCCGGCCGCAGAGACGGCGGGAGCCGGTTCGAGCGGTGAGCCGCGACCCGCTGTCCCTACTCCCCTGACGCGGAACGCCGTCGGGGCGCGGGCGAGTGGTGGACTGCAGAGGTGGCGGCGCACGACCGGGGTGACCGCGCGTGGTTACGGCGTCATTGTGGCTGCGGTGGGGCTGCTGGCGGCGGGGTTCCGGTACGGGTATCCCGATCTGGCGCTGCTGGGGGCGGCGGCCGGGATCGCGCTCCTCTGCGCTGTGGGGTTTGCGTTCTGGCGGCCGCGGCTCGGGGTGGAGCGGGTGGCTGAGCCCGACCGGGTGGCGCGGGGTGAGGCTGCGCAGATGACATTGACTGTGCGCAACACCAGCCGGGTGCGGGCGGCCAATCTGGTGGCCTCGGATCGGTGTGGCAGTCAGTCGGTGCCGGTGCCTTTGTTGCGGCTGCGGCCGGGCCGGGACACCACGGCGAACTATCCGGTGCCGACCAGCCGGCGCGGCGTGGTGAAGATCGGGCCGCTGCGGGTGACGCGGGGGGACCCGCTCGGGCTGATCACCCTGGCTCGGACGTACGGAGGGCTCGCGGAAGTGTGGGTCCACCCGCGCATCCACTTGCTGCGGGCGGTGCCGGCGGGGATGGCGCGCAGCCTCGACGGGCGCATCGACAAGGTGCCGCACGGGACGATCACGTTCGACTCGCTGCGCGAATATGTGGTCGGGGACGAGTTGCGGCGGGTGCACTGGCGGTCCAGCGCCAAGGTGGGCGAGCTGATGGTGCGTGAGCAGCTCGACACGTCCGAGCCGACGATGGTGGTGCTGCTCGACGACCGGGCTTCGGCGCATCCGGAGGTGCGGGACGGCACAGCCGAGTCGTTCGAGTCGGCGTGTGAGGCTGCGGCGTCGATCGTGGCGGCGGCCGTACGGGAGGACATCCCGGTCAGCCTGCACCTGGTGACCAGTGTGGCGTCGGGGCCGTACCTCGACGTGCTGACCCAGGCCGCCCTGTCCCCCGGTGATCTGGCGGCGACCCTTCGGCGCGTACGGGCTCAGCGCCTCGGCGACACGCTGGTGTTCCTCACCGGGCCGGGTGGACGCGACGACCTCGGCGCGGTGAGCGCGTTGCGCGGGCCGTACCCGGTGGTGATGGCGGGGCTGCTCGGCGATCGGGACGGCGCCCCGGTGTCCGGCGGCGACGGGCTGATCGTCGTCGAAGCCGCCGACGGCTCCGAGTTCGCGGCCGCCTGGGACGGTGTGCGCGGATGGTGAAGTGGGTTCGCGCGGCTGTCGTGGCGGTGGCGCTGGCCGGGATGATCGCGCTGTCCGGGGTGGTGCTGGGGCGGATCTTCGCCGGGTCGCTGCTGCTGCAGCTGATGACGGGGGCCGCGGCCGGGTCGGTGGGGCTGAGCCTCGCCTGCCGGCGGGTGCCGAACTGGGTGGTGGCGCCGCTGTCGGCCGTGCTCATGGCAGGGTATGCGGTGCTGGCGCTGCGGCTGGCGGCTAGCCAGGCCGACATCACCGATCCGCTGGCCGACATCGTGCGGGACAGTGTGCGCAACGGGATCCCGCGGCTGCTGACGGCGATGATTCCGGTCGAGCCGACACCCGACACCGTGGTCGTGCCGGTGATCGCGGCCTGGCTGGCGGGGCTGGCGGGAGCCGAGATCGCCGTACGGGCGGGGCGGGTGCTGCTCGGGCTGCTGCCGGTGGCGGCCCTCTACGGGGGCGCGCTGTATGTGGTGGGGCCCAACGCGGACAGCGCGGGCACGCCGACGCTGATCTTCGCGGCGTTGAGCGTGGTGGCGCTGGCGGTCAGCGCGCGGCCGGCTCAGCGCGCCGAGGTCACAGGTGAGGTGGCCAGAGCCGTACGGGGAAGGGCTTTGGCCGGGGCCGCGGCGGGGCTGGTGGCTCTGCTGGCGCTGATCGTCGCGGTGGGTCCGATGGTGGGCGGGCGGGTCGGGGCGACGCCGGTGGATCCGCGGCAGTATGTGGAGCCGCCGCAGGTGGACAGCTTGGACGAGAGCCCGCTGAACCGGATCTCGGGGTGGGCGCTGACGCCGAAGGAGCCGCTGCTGAAAGTGTCGCGGGCGTCGGCTTCGCCGGGCAAAAGGCTGCGGTTGCGACTGGCCGTGCTGCCGGATTACGACGGGGTGACCTGGCGGGTCGGGGCGACGTATCGCAATGCGGGCCGGGTGTTGCCGGCGCAGCCGAAACTGCCGGACACGGCGGTGACCGAGGTGCGCCAGGACGTGGTGATCGACGGGTTGACCGGGCGGTTGCTGCCGGTCGTGCCCACGCCCACCGGCGTACAGGGGGCTCGGGTCGCTTTTGACGCCACGACGGGGACGATGATCCGGCCGGAAGGGCTGCAGGCGGGGCTGCGGTATTCGGTGACGTCGCAGCTGCAGACGCCCGATCTGAACCTGCTGCCGACCGCGGATTCGCCGTCGGGGGATGCGGTGGCGCGGTATCTGGCCGTGGCGACCGACGTTCCGGAGGGCGTTCAGCGGCTGGCCGATCAGCTCGCGGACGGCAACGGGGCGGCGTTCGACCGGGCGACGGCCATTGAGGAGTTCCTGGCCGAGCATTATCGGAAAGTGGCCGACGCACCGAGCGGGCACGCGTACCCGAATCTGAACTTTTTTCTGTTCGGGCCGCGGGAGCAGGGCGGGCAGGTGGGCACGAGCGAGCAGTTCGCGGCGTCGTTCGCGCTGCTGGCCCGGCTGACCGGGTTGCCGAGCCGGGTGGTGGTGGGGTTCGACGCGCCGGCCGCCGGTGGGGTCGTGACGGCGGCGAGCGCGCTGGCCTGGCCGGAAGTCTTGTTCGACGGGCTGGGCTGGGTGGCCTTCGACCCGCTGCCCAAGAGCAGGACCCCGCGGCCGGTCGAGGAGGACTTCACACCGAAGCCGTCGAAACCGCCCACACCGCCGTCGGAGCCACCCGCGCCGTCGAGCACGCCGTCGTCGTCAGGGCCACCCGCGGTGCCGGCGGTGAAGCAGGACGGTGGGCCGTCGGCTGCGGTGGTGGCGGGAGGTGCGTCGGGATCGGTGCTGCTGATGCTGGTCGCGGCGGCGGGCACGATCGTGCTGATGCGGCGTTCGCTGCGCAGGCGGCGGCTGACCGCGGGCAGCCCGGACGAGCGGATCACCGGGGCGTGGTCGGAGTTCCGTGACGCGTTGCGGCTGGCGGGGCAGCCCGTGCCGCGGCACCTGGCGGCGAGCGAGGCGGCGGCGTACGCGCAAAAACCGCAACCACCGCAGAAGCGGTTGCGCAAGGCCGTGCCGGAGCCCGCCGCAGGCGAGGACATGCCGCCGCTGGACGAGCTGGTGGCGGGGATCAACACGGTCGGTTTCGCGCCGGGCGCGGCCGACGACGGGCAGGCGGCCAGAGCCGGAGACCAGGCGATCGCGTACGCCGAGGAGTTGCGCGGGCGTCGCAGCTGGTGGCGGCGGCTGCTGTGGAGCGTGCATCCCGGACCGTTGCGCTGGCGATGAGTGGCGATATCTGCCCACGAGCCGGATAGGCCGAAAGGACGAAATGCCGTTTGCCTGCTCGGGCCGCATATTCGACGGGCGGTTACGTGGCGATCTTCTGCGTCGTTGTCTCCAGTGTCGCCTCAGGAATGCGCGGGCCCGGAATTCCGCTGAGTGGCAACACTGTTCATCGGCATTTGTGATCGGAGGTCTTCCGTGCTCAAAGCTCCCGCCGTCGGCGCCTCGCAGCATCAAGACGACCACCAGCACGCTGACGATGGATTCGACCGAAGGCCACATCGACACCGTTTACCACGTCACCTGGAAACGGTGCTGACGCCCGGCGGGCGGGCCCCGCTCATCCGAGCGGGGCCCGCCTCACCGACTGCGTGCCGCAGGGTCAGCGAATCGCCGTGATGAACGGGAAACGCCCGCGGTCGCGGGTGAACCAGCCGTTGTTCCAGTCGCCACCGTGCCAGCTGTTGTACCAGCCGCCGTACCAGTTGTCGTTGTTCCAGCGGCCGTTCCAGTCGTTCTCCGAGACCTCGAGCACCCAGGCGCCCCGGTTGAAGCCGTACCGGACGCGGTAGCAGTCGTAGTCGTCCCAGCGGTCGCGGAACTCGCCGATCCGGCCGACCCGCTCGCAGGCCCGCAGGGTGCGGAAGTAGCCGACGACCTCGTCGTTGCGCCAGCCGACCCGCGCCGTCGCCGAGCTCTTCTTCGTGCCGGCCTGAGCGGAGCTGTCCGCCGCCTGCGCGGGGCTCGCCCCGGCGGCCACAGCGGTGCTGAGGCCGGCCGCGATGACCGCGGTGGCGAGGAGACGCGAAATACGGTTCATGGTTTTTCCTTTCTCGTTTGCACTTCCGATGGGGAGATTCCCCAAAAACTGCCGACTGACGCTTCCGGCCGACGTTTCAGCCCTTCGTGTTTCCGTTACGAAAACCGCGACGGAAGCAATCCGGAATGTCGGCGGGATGAATGCCCGGGCACAACCGGATCCATGATGAGCGAATTGCCGAAGCCGGTCAGGAATACCGTTGCCGTCGATATGGGGCCGCCGCCGTGGAGCCCATTGAAACGGCGCGGAGTGCCTTGACCATAGCTTCCCTTCGCTCAGGAGAATGCCGTCGTGCTGCGGATCAGCCCGCGACGCGAACCGTCGCGACCGGAGCGCCTTGATCAACTTAGCAATCCGGACATATCGCCCAAATCGTCCGTTCGGTTGAGGCCCGAAAGGGTGACGCCCCGCCCGCCGGTCGGATCGGCTGACCGGGGGTGCGGGGCGGCGCTCGAGGATTGCGGCGTTACCGGCGCAGAACTCCGCTCGGTCGGCCCGGGTTGGTTGTCATCGGGTGGGTCCGGCCGCCGTCACATCGGCGGCGGTCAGCCGGTCGGCGAGCCAGGCGAACGCCGGGCCCTCCATGCGCCGCCACAGTGCCATGCTGTGGCCGCCGTGCGGCAGTTCGACCGCGGTGAGCGCGATCGGGGGCCGGGCCGCGCGCACGACCGCGCGCGAACCGTCGCGGGACTGGGTGTCGTCGGCGGCCCACGTGACGTACATCGAGATGCGCGGCGCCGGCCGGTGAGTGAGCCTCCAGGCGACGTTGTTGGTGGTCTTCTCGCTGCCGTCGCCGACGGTGATGCCCGGACCGGCGTCGCCGGACAGCGAGGCGGCCGCGGCGTACCGGTCGGGGTGACGCAGGGCGAGGTTCATCGCGCAGAAACCGCCGGCCGAGTAGCCGATCAGGCCCCACCCGCCGCGGTCGGTGCGCACACGCAGGTTCGCGGTCGCCCAGGCGGCCACGTCGGCGGTCAGGAAGGTCTCGGTGCGCGGGCCGCCGACCAGGTCGGTGCACTCGGTGTCGAGCAGGCGGCGCGGCGTCTGGCTGGGGAAGAGCACCACGGTCGGGGCCATCCGGCCCGAGGCGATCTCCCGGTCGAGCGTGTGCACCACGTCGAGCCGCCGGATCCAGACGGTCGGCGATCCGGGGTAGCCGTGGAACGCCTCGACGACCGGGAACCGCCGGTTCGCAGCGCCGGGCGTGTCGTAGGCGGCGGGCAGGTAGACGCCCATGGTTAGGTGCAGGCCGCTGGCCGGCCCGGGCACGACGACCGAGAGCAGGCGGCCGCCACCGGGCGCGGGCGGGCCGGCGGACAGCGGGGCGGGGCGCCCGGCCAGCGCCGACCACGACTCGTACGTGGTGGTGAGCCGGTTGGCCTGCAGGGCGCTCACGGCCACCGAGGTCACGACGACGAGCAGAACAAGCGCCGTACGGCCGGTCCGCCGCCGCCCGTCCCACCAGTGCGCCAGCGCGTACGCCGAGACCAACACCGTCACGGCCGCCAGCGCGACGGTGACGCCGGAGTCGATGCTCAGCGCGGGCCCGCCCGCGCGCCCCGCGTCGGCCGCCAGATCGCCCCACGACGGGTAGAAGGTCTGCACGCGGTTGTCGACGAGCCCGATCGTGACGACGATGAGCAGGTCGGCCAGCAGCAGTCCCACCGTACGGGTGATCAACCGGCGACGGCGGCCCCCGCGGGACCAGAACCGGACGGTGGCCGCCGACACCGTGACCGCGGCCGCACCGGTCAGCAGGATCAGCGGCAGGCTGATCAGGCTCATGGGCCCGGCTTGCGGGCACCCCGGCGACCGGCCGGCAGGAACGCCTCGGCGCTGAGCGCGGCCACGGCGATGCGCGACAGGTCACGGGCGGACGGGAAGCACAGGAAACGCGGCTGCCAGCTCGGCTGGTACTTGGCGTTGGCCCGGTAGAGCGACTCGATCTGCCACAGCCGGGAGCCCGCCCGCAGCACCCGCGCCCACACCCGGGTGACCGGGCCGGCTCCGAGCTGCTCGGCCCGGGCGAACACCGAGCGCAGCACCGCGAAGTTCAGCGAGATGCGCTGCACCCCGAACGCCGGGGCGGCCTCGACCGCGCTCACGACCATGAGTTCCATCAGGCCGTTGTCGGCGGCCCGGTCGGCCCGCATGAGGTCGAGCGACAGGCCGGCACCGCCCCACGGCACGAACTGCAGCAGCCCGCGCAGCCGGCCGTCGGTGTCGCGGCACAGCACCAGCAGGCAGTCGCCGTCGGCCGGATCGCCGAACCGCGACAACGCCATCGAGAAGCCTCGTTCCACCCCGCCCTGCCGGAACGCCACCGCGCAGTGCCGCGCCTGTTCGAGGCCGGCCTCGTCGAGGTCGCGCTGCCGCACCACCTCGCAGGTGTACCCGGCCCGGCGGGCCCGGCCGACGGCCTGGCGCACATTGCGCATCGGGCGGCCGTCCAGCGAGAACCCGGGCACGTCGATGATCGCCTCGTCGCCCAGTTCGATGGCGTCGAGACCGAACCGCCGGTACGCCGTGCCGCCGGCCGTGTCGCAAGCCAGGACCGCCGGGGTCCAGCCGTGCTGGGCGCAGTCGGCCAGCCACGCGGCGATCGCGTCCGGCCAGGCCGACGGGGCACCCAGCGGGTTGCCCGAGGCCAGGCTCACGCCGTTGATCACGCGGTAGGCCACGGCCGCCTTGCGCGACGGCGCCCAGATGATCAGCTTGTCGGAGCGCAGCGCGAAGTAACCCAGCGAGTCGCCGTCGCCTCGCCGCCCGAGCAGCTCACGCACCTCGGCCTCGTCACCGTCGGCCCACCCGGGGCACCGGGTGCCCGGCCGCAGCAGCACCACGGCGCCCACGGCGAACCCCAGCAGCCCGAAGGTGCCGGTGGTGACGGCCACCGCGGTGCCGGTGACCGCGTGCTGGAAGTGCAGCGGGCCGGTGACGCCGACCATGCCCAGGACGACGTGCTGAGCCCACCGGAGGGGACCGGCGTCGCCGGTGAGCTGCCCGGCGCGCAGCGCCACCTCGACGAACCCGAGCACGAACCCGGCGGCCAGGAACCCGGCGCAGACCCCCAGCGCCCGCCACCGGTTGCGCGCGTCGCCGCGGGCGTGGAAACGGTCCCGTTCGATCAGCAGCACACCGAGCACGCCGGCCGCGACCAGGGCCGGCGCCACCGTGGCCTTGGCCAGGTGCAGCACCACGCTGAGCGCGCACAGCGCCGTGGTGAGCTGCCACGCGCGGCGCTTGCCCCGCCGCAGCCCGGCGCCCAGGTAGAGCAGCAGCAACCCGACGACACCGGTGGCGGCCCGCGCGGTCAGCATGCCGGTGGTCGGCATGACATGCGCCAGCGCCGCCATGCGGTGGTGCCAGCCGGGCAGGACCGCGGTCACCGCGTCGAACGCGCCCACCACCTGGACGACGCGAGCCACACCGATCCGCGACGGCGGCGGCCGCCACGACGGCCGCTGCGGGGCGTGCTGCTCCCGCTTGTCCACCATCACCGCGCTGTCTGCCATAACGTCGGCCACCTTCATCCGTCCGGAGTCGGGACAGCTTCTCCCGGCCCGGCCCGGCGTCGCGTCGGCCCAGGGTAGAGATCGCGGGCAAGACCCCTACGACTTTCGGCCTATCAGGTCCGGACCGGCCGTCGCGTGGTACGCCGCCGACCGGTTCGCGAACGGGGCCGTCCGATCGGCCGAGGGGGCGCTCCACCAGTCGGGCCGAATGACAGCTCAGCCCGCGCTCGGCACCGTTCGATCCTTCGGCAAACCCGGCGAAACGAGGTGTCCGATATGTACGTTACGTCGGCACGTTCTCCACTGAACCTCGAAAGGGAAACCATGCTCAAGACCCTCGCCGTCGGCGCCACTGCTGCGGCCGCCCTGTTCACCTCGACGCCCGCTCAGGCGGCACCCTTCCCCGGCCCCCAGGACGACATGGTCATCGACGTGGTCTCGGCCAACGGATCAGGTTGCCCGTGGGGCTCGGCTGACGTGAGTGTGTCCCCGGACAGCAAAGCGTTCACCGTGACCTACAGCGAGTTCACCGCCCAGGTGGGCGTGGGCGCGAAACCCCTCGACTTCCGCAAGAACTGTCAGCTGGGGCTGAACGTCCACGTACCGCAAGGCTTCACCTACGCCATCGCCAGCGTCGACTACCGCGGCTTCCACCGCCTCGCGCGCGGATCCTCGGCGACCCAGACGTCGTTCTACTACTTCCAGGGCGAGCGGCACACCACCAAGAGCCGGCACACCTTCAACGGCCCGGCCGACGGCGATTGGCAGCGGACCGACAGCCTCGGCATCGGATCGCTGGCCTTCCTGCCCTGCGGCGAAGAGCGCAACCTCAACGTCAACACCGAGCTGCGGGTCAACGCCGGCTGGTCGGACACCAAGAAGACCACCAGCATGCTGACGATGGACTCCACCGACGGCAACCTCGACACGGTGTACCACGTCGCCTGGAAGAAGTGCTGAAAGGTCTTCCGGGCCGGCTCCGTCCTCGGCCGGAGCCGGCCCGCTACTTCTGACCGCTCCACAGTGGCCGGCACGGCAGTGGTGCTCCGTCGACGAGACGGGTGCTGACACTACGTCCCACAGTGCCGTCGTCGGCTTGCTCCTCGAAGAGCACGAAATGCAGGCTCGTGCCCGGCGGCATCCGATCGCGCCGGATGGTGAACACCCGCTCGTTGTCGCGGACGACGCTCCGGCCGACCGGCATGACGCTGTTCAGCTGCGGCAGCGCCGCCTGGTCGTCCTCGGCGCACCCCACTTGCTGCGCTTGCGGAGGGACCCGCTCGAACTCGACGAGAGCGGGCACCCCGGCGGACTGCAACGCGTCGGTCAGCCGGTCGGCGTCGGTCAACTGCCGGATCGTCAGCACGACGCTGCCGTCCGGGGCCGCCTCGACCGACCAGGCCGCAAGTTTCATCGGAGCTGGTCGATCGGTCTGCACCTCGGGTATCAAGTTCAGCGCCAGAACCGAGACGGCGGCCACCGCCGTCAGGCCCGCCGCGACTCCGGCCTGCCGACGCCGACGCAACGCCCGGCCCCGAGCAGTGACGTCGGCCAGGCCCGTTCGCAGCCGCACCGGCTCGAACTCGCTGCGGACCAGGGCGTACAGGTCATCATCGTCAGCCATGGCGTCTACTCCTCTTCGGTGACGGACGTCAGATGCGCCCGCAAGGCTTGGGTCGCGCGGGCGAGGTGCGCGGTGACCGTTCCGGCGGCGATGCCCAGCGTGCGGGCAGTGGTCCTGCTGTCGAGATCCAGGAAGATGCGCAACGCCACGACCTGCCGCTGACGCAACGGCAGCGACCGCAGGGCCGCCACCATCCGCGGATCCAACGTCGCCGGTTCCGGACTGTCCGGGCCGGAGTCGTCGAACCGTTCGGGCGTGGGAACCTCCCGCCGCCACCGCCGCCACCAGGAAACGTGCAGGTTGAGCGCTGTGCGCACCACCCAGGCCCGGGGTGAAGGGTGCTCGGCCACCCGGGGCCAGCGCGCCCACGCCCGAGCGAACGCCTCCGCCACCGCCTCCTCAGCCGCCTGCCGGCTGCCCAGCGACGCCGTCACCGCCCGCAGGCAGTCGTCCCGGGCGCTCTCGTAGAAGGCGGCGAACTCCACCCGTCGATGTTCCACACCTCTATTACGCCGGACGGCCACCGCACGCTTACCGATGCGGGCGAGGACGTGCTGTGCCTGCGGCCACAGGAATCCCACAACATCCGGCGGCGAAGCTACCGGCAGCTGCTGCAGCCCATACGTCACATCCGTTCAAGGAGCTGAAGACATGTCCCCTCGCCGCGTCTCATCGTGGTTCGCTGCGCTCGTCGTCGCGGCCACGGCCGGTCTCGCCCCGGCCGGGGCCGCCCAGGCTGCCGCACGGCCGGACAACTACATCTTCAACAACAGCAACGTCGGGGTCGGTGTCTGGCACGACGACGGTGACCCCATCTACAACGCCGTCCTGCCCGCCTACAAGAACACCTGGGACGAGTACGGCTGGGACCACGCCTCGAGGTACTACATCGGCCGCGGATACTGCGTGCGAACCTTCCGAAGGGCGGCCGGCACCGGTGGCGCCTGGTCCTTCTGGGACAGTTTCCGGGGTCCGGACAGCCGGGCGACGTCCTTCGCCTACGACTACCAGCTCCAGGTGCACCGCTTGCCCAGCACTCTCTGCTGACGGGGGCGAGCCCGCTCCGGTGCACCACCGGGGCGGGCCGTGGGCGTCCGGGCTTCGGGCCACGAAGCCCGGACGGCGTAGTGAAAAGTGTGACTCAGCTGGCCCGCGTTCCAGCCGGCCGGGAGGTTGCCGGTGGAAATGGACCGGCGGAACGCGGGCTACCTTCGTACGGGACACACGGAGGTAGCCAGTGACTCGTACTGACCTTGTCGACCCCGACAGGATCGCTCTGCTGACGGAAACAGACGAGCAGTTCGCGGCGGCCCGGCCCGACGATCGGATCACCGAGGTCGTCCGGCGTCCGTCCACGCCGTTGCAGGCGGTGGTGGCCGAGGTGATGACGGGCTATGCCGACCGGCCCGCGTACGGCGTGCGGGCCACCGAGGTGGTCGTCGACCCGCAGACCGGGCGGACCACCCGGCGGCTGCTGCCGCGCTTCGACACGGTCAGTTACGGCGAGCTGTGGCGGCGGGCGGGTGCGCTGGCCGCGGCCTGGCATGACGACGAGCGCGAGCCGATCCGGCCCGGTGACTTCGTGGCGACGCTGGGGTCCACCGGCGGGGACTACGCCACGCTCGAGATGGCGTACGTCCGGCTCGATGTGACCGGTGTGCCCTTGTCGGCCGGTTCGTCGCCGGCGCAACTGTTGCCTCTGCTGCACGAGACGAAGCCGCGGATGCTGGCCGTCAGCCTCGAACACCTGGGCACGGCGGCGGAGATTCTGCAGGCCGGGACCTCGGTGCGGCGGCTGGTCGTCTTCGATCACCACGCCGATGTGGACGACGAGCGGGAGCGGATCGAGGCCGTACGGGAAAAACTCACCGGCATCGTCGTGGAGACCCTGACCGACGTGCTCGAGCGGGGACGCACCCGGCCGGTTCCGGCGGCGACGGCCACCGACGAGGAGCGGCTGGCCCTGGTCATCTACACGTCGGGGACGACCGGCTCACCCAAGGGGGCGGCCTACCCGGCCCGGCTGATCGCCGAGTTGTGGCGCGGTTTCTTCCCGGAACGGCCCGGGCTGCCCCTGATCGACGTCGCCTACCTGCCGATGAGCCATCTGGCCGGCCGGGCCGTCCTGTTCAGCACCCTGGCCCGCGGCGGCACCTCGTTCTTCGTGGGCCGCAGTGACCTGTCGACCCTGTTCGAGGATTTCGCGCTGGCCCGGCCGACGATCCTGATGCTCGTGCCCCGGCTCGTCGACGTGGTCCACCAGCGTTACCAGCTGATGATCAGCGACGGCATCGACGAGGACGCGGCGAAGTCGACGCTGCGGGAAGAGGTCTTCGGCGGCCGGGTGCTGTGGTCCGTCTGCGGTTCGGCGCCGCTGGCCGCGGAACTGTCGGCGTTCGTCGCCTCCGTGCTCGGGATCCGGCTGTCCGACGGTTACGCCTCGACCGAGGCCGGCGCGGTCCTGTTCGACGGCCGGGTGATGCGCGAACACGTGCTCGACTACCGCCTCGAGGACGTCCCGGAGCTCAACTACTACGGCACGGACCGGCCGCATCCGCGCGGCGAGCTGCTGATCCGGTCGGCAACCCTGATCCCGGGCTACTACCAGCAGCCCGGCGCCACAGCCGAGGTTTTCACCTCCGACGGCTACTTCCGCACCGGCGACATCGTGGCCGAACTCGCCCCGGACACGCTGAGCTATCTGGACCGGCGCAAGAACCTGCTGAAACTGTCGCAGGGCGAATTCGTCGCGCTCTCCCGCCTGGAGACCGTGTTCGCGACCGGCCCGGTGATTCAGCAGATCTACCTGTACGGCAACAGTGAGCGCTCCTATCTGCTGGCCGTCGTCGTGCCCACGCCCGAGGCCGCGGGCGACCCGGAGCGCGTCACCGCCCTGGTCCGGGACTCGCTGCGGCGCACCGGGCGGGCCGAAAACCTCGAGGCGTACGAGATCCCGCGCGACTTCCTGATCGAGACCGAGCCGTTCTCGACGGACAACGGGCTGATGTCGGCAGCCCGCAAACTGATGCGGCCGAAACTGCAGCAGCGGTACGGGGCCCGGCTCGAACAGCGTTACGCCGAGCTCGCCGAGCGCGAGACCGACGAGCTGCGCCGGCTGCGTGTCACCGGCCGCGACCACCCGGTCCCCGGCACTGTCGTCACCGCCGCCCGCGCGATCCTGAGCTCCCCCGCCGACGACCTGGGCCTCAAGGACCGCTTCGCCGACCTCGGGGGCGACTCGGTGTCCGCGCTGCGGCTGTCCACGTTGCTGAGCGAGACGTACGGATTCACCGTGCCGGTCGCCGAGATCATCAGCCCGGTCAACGACCTCGGCGCGGTGGCGTCCTTCATCGAGCGGCACTTGAAGCCCGGCCGTGAACGCCCCACCCCCGCGACCGTGCACGGCCCGGCGGCCACCGAACTGCGGGCCGCGGACCTGACCCTCGACAAGTTCCTGGGCCCCGTCAGCCCGGCCCCGCCAGCGGCGGCCGACCCACCCCGTACGGTGTTGCTGACCGGTGCGACGGGATACCTCGGCCGGTTCCTGTGCCTGGCCTGGCTGCGGCGGCTGCAGCCCACCGGTGGCCGGCTCGTCTGCCTGGTCCGCGGCAGCGACGACGAAGCCGCCCGGGCCCGGCTCGACGCGACGTTCGGCGACGCCGGCACCGAGCCCGGCCGCACGTACCGGGAACTGGCCGGCACCACCCTGCAGGTGCTGGCCGGCGACCTCGGCGAGGACCGCTTCGGGCTGGACACCGAGGTGTGGCAGCGGCTGGCCGCCGACGTCGACCTGATCGTGCACGACGCCGCGCTGGTCAACCACGTGCTGCCCTACTCGCAGCTGTTCGCGCCCAACGTGCTGGGCACCGCGGAGGTGATCCGCCTCGCGGTGAGCGAGCAGATCAAACCGGTCACGTACGTGTCCACGATCGGTGTGCTGACCGAAGCGTCCACCGAGGATGGTGACCCGCGCGTCACCGATCCGGTCCGCCCGGTGGACGACGGGTACGCCGTCGGCTACGCGAACAGCAAGTGGGCTTCCGAGGTGCTGCTGCGCGAGGCCCACGACCGGTTCGGCCTGCCCGTGACCATCGTCCGCCCCGGGCTCCTGCTGGCCCACAGCCTTCACCCGGGGCAGGTAAACGTGCCCGACGTGTTCACCCGTCTGCTGCTGAGCGTGGTGACGACCGGTCTCGCACCGCGCTCGTTCCGGGGGCACAACACCCCTGCGCACTACGGCGGCCTGCCCGTCGACTTCGTGGCCGGCTTCGTGGCCGGCGCGGCGGCCGGCGGGTCCTACAACGTGACCGATCCGCACGTCACCGAGACGTACCTCGACACCGTTGTCGACCGGCTCGTCGAGGCGGGCCGGCCCATCACCCGCATCGACGACTACGGCGTCTGGCTCAGCCGTTTCGAGGCGGCGCTGCGATCCCAGCCAATGCAGCAGCGACAGCATTCACTGCTGCCGCTGCTGCAGGCGTTCGCCGCTCCGGGCGAGACCCTGGCCATCCCCACCGACCGGTTCCGCGCGGCCGCCGGTGGCGCCATCCCCACCATGACCGCCGAACTGATCACGAAGTACCTGGACGACCTGACGTTGCTCGGCCTGATACCACCACGATGAAGCGGAACACCCCCGGCACCTCCGATCACATGGTTACGGTGTGCAGGTGATGCTCAGCCGCCTCCTTTACTACAGCGAGGAACACGACGTCGGCGTGCACGGGGTGCTCCGGATCCTCGACGAGGCCCGGGCGGGGAACCAGCGCGAGCAGATCACCGGTGTACTCGCCTTCGACCGGCGGTGGTTCCTGCAGTGCCTGGAGGGGTCGAGGGAGGTGGTCACCCGGAAGTTCCTGGCCATCGCCCGCGACCCCCGGCACACCGGGGTCACCCTGATGGCGTTCGAGGAGGTCGGTGAACGGCTGTTCCCCGACTGGTCGATGGGCGCGATCAACGTCATCGACCGTGGGTCGTTCCACCCGCCGTCGATGACGGCTTCATCCGCGCTGGACACGCTGTGCGGATTGCAGGCGGCGGGCGCCACCATGTGAGCCCGCCGCCCGGGTGCCACGAGCATGCCAGCCGGTGGTGTTCTCTCCTGATCAGGTGCCGGCGGTCGTGCAGTGGGCGTCGCGCCACTGTCGCGGGCTCATTCCGTACGCGGCGCGGAAGCTCTTACTGAAGTGGGTGGCATCAGGGAAGCCCCAGCGGCGCCCGATCGCGGCAATCGGAAGATTGGTCCGGGTCCGGTCGGTCAGCTCGCGGCGGGCGCCCTCGAGCCGGTGATGGCGTACCCACTCGGCGAAGCGGATGTTCTCGCGTTGCAGGATGCGATGCAGGTAGCGCACAGAGATGTGGTGGCGGGCTGCCACCGTGGCCGGCGACAGTTGCGCATCGGTGAGGTGGGACCGCAGGTCGGCCAGGATTCGTGCGGCGGCGGTGTTCTCCAGGGGGTCCCGGCTGAGATGCTCGTCGCCGAGCTGCACGGCCAGGGTGGCCCGGATCAGTTCGACGGTGGGAGCCGCGACCGCAGTGCCGTAGCCGCTACGCAGCAATGTCGGGTCGCCGGCGAGGCGCGCCAGGTACTGGTAGGTCAAGCCGGCGAGCGGATTGCCGGCGCCGACCCGTACCGCGGACACGTCGCGGACCGCTGCGTCGGGCAGGCCGATTGCTGCCCGCGGCAGGCGGAAGAAGGCGGTGTCGATGCCCTGGGCGAACAGCAGGCTGTACGGCGACGCGGTGTCGTAGACGGCGAACTCACCTGCGGTCAGCACCGCTTCCCGGCCGTGTTGCACGACGATGCTGGAGCCGGTGCGCTGGAGGCTGAGAAAGACCATGGGCTCGGTGTCCTCACGGGCCAGGCGTGGGGTCCGGCGCACCGTGGTCGGGGTGGCCCGGGTGGCGCAGACGCCGACGTCACCGTATTGGCCGAGGGTGAGCGAGACCGCCAGCTGCGGTGCTGCGACGTGGTGCTCGATCTCCACGCGTACGACGTTGTCGCGGACGAGGCAGCGGATCGCGTCCTCCCGCTCGGCCGGAGCCAGGGTGACGGTGTCGAGTATCGCCTCCACGCCGTCACGGTGACATGTCACGCCGCTGCGGCGCAACGGCATCCGGTCGGTGGTCCGGCACAGCCATCACCTGTGCGCTCACAACCAACTTCTTTCCCGCCTCGCTGCCTAGTCTGCTGCTGATCGCCGGCGCTTGCCGCCCCCGCCGACACGGCAGACGCACTCGTGCTCAGCCGCCGAGGAGAACTGACATGAGTTTGACGACCGATCTTGCGCAGATCGACGCCGCCAATGCTTCCGGCAAACCGCCGGTGGTATTCATCCACGGCTTGTGGCTGCTGCCCTCGAGCTGGCAGCGGTGGGCGCAACTGTTCCGCGACGCGGGCTACGCGCCCGTGGTGCCGGGCTGGCCCGACGACCCGGACACCGTGGAGGAGGCCAATACACACCCCGAGGTGTTCGCGAACAAGAGTGTCGGGCAGGTCGCTGATCACTTCTGCGACCTGATCGGCAAACTGGACCGCCGGCCCGCAATCATCGGGCACTCGTTCGGTGGGCTGATCGCCCAGATCAGCGCCGGCCGGGGTCTGGCCGGCGTAACGGTGGCGATCGATCCCGCCCCGTTCCGCGGAGTGCTCCCCCTCCCTGTCTCCGCACTGCGGGTCGCGAGCGCCGTCATCGGGAACCCGGCCAACTATCACCGCGCCGTCCCGCTGACCTACGAGCAGTTCCGGTACGGCTTCGCCAACGCTGTCTCCGAGCAGGAAGCCCGCGATCTGTATGCCACCTTCGCCGTTCCGGCCTCCGGTGAGCCGCTGTTCCAGGCCGCCACCGCAAACCTGAACCCATGGACAGAGGCCAAGGTCGATACCGGCAACCCGGAACGCGGACCGCTGCTGATCATCTCAGGGGAGAAGGACCACACCGTTCCATGGGCCATTGCCCACGCCGCCTACCGACAGCAGAAGGACAACTCGAGTGTCACCGAGATCGCCGAAATCCCGGGCCGCGGTCACTCGCTCACCATCGACAGCGGCTGGCGGGAGGTCGCGGACACTGCGCTGGGCTTCGTTCAGCGTTTTCACTGAGATGTTCTCCGTCTTGACGGCAACGCGCTGATGCTGTGCGTGTCCGTCACCGGACGTTCGTGGCTACTGGCCGGGGGGAAGACCGGCGCGTGGCCGCCGGCAGAGTGAACGAGATGAGGGTTCCCGGCCCGGCCGGGTTGTGTGCCGCGGTGATCAGCCCGCCGTGGCGTTCGACGATCCGTTTGCAGATGGCCAAGCCCAGTCCGGTGCCGGCGTAACCCTCGGTGCGATGCGCGCGATGAAAGTTGTTGAACACCGCGTCGTGTTGTCCGGTCGGAATGCCGATGCCGTTGTCGGCGATGTCGATCCGGATGTAGGTGTCGTCTTCGACGGGTGAGCCGGTGACCGTTATGTGGGGGGTGACGCCCGGCGCCGTGTATTTGATGGCATTGCTGATGAGGTTGTCGAGCAGTTGTCGGGTCAGGGCCGCATCTGCGTGTATCGGGCTGAGGTCGCGGACGGCTATCGACGGTACGGGCTGCCCGTTGCTCTGGGCCTGGTCGACGCGTGCGGCGGCGATGTCGGCGACCATGTCGGTCAGTGACACGGTGTCCGGCTGGAGCCGGCCGTCGCGGCTGGTGGTGTAGGCGAGCAGGTCGGTGATGAGGGCACGCATCCGGCCGGCGGCGCGCTGGATCCGGGCAATGCCGTCGGCGGCATCCGGCACATGGGCGAGTTCTTCGGACCATCCTTCGACGGTGGCGAGCGGGTTGATGAGATCGTGAGCGACCACGCCGGCGAAGGAGGTGAGTTCGTCGCGGTGACGGCGGTCGGCCGTAACGTCCGAGAACACGCTGACGGCGTACCGGCGGCCGTTGATCAGGCCGGGAATGACGGAGGCACGGACAGCCAGGACGCGGTCTTCGGCGAGCGCGGCGTTGCGGACGATGACGTCCATGTCGTGCGGTTCACCAGTGTCCAGCGCCCGGCGGAAAGGCAGCTCGCCGGCGGGGATGTGGGTGCCGTCGGGCCGGTAGAGGCCGTAGAACTCGCTGGTGCTGAATTTGCCTGTCTCGCTGCGGATACCGCCGAGCAACGCGGCTGCCGCGGGGTTGCGCAGCAGGAACGACCCGTCTTCGGCGATGACGGCCAGCCCTTCGGCCATCGAATCGACGACGGACCCCAAAATCTGGGCCTGCTGCGCCGCGGCGAGCTGGGCGTCTCGCAACTCCGCCATGAGGGCGTCACGTTCGTCGCGGCCGAGGGCGACCGCGAGGCCGACGACGGCGACCACGCCCACGAACAGCTGGACGATCAACGCGCGGGTGGAGTTGGATGCGATCCCGGCGAACGGGCCCAGCCCGGCCAGCGTGAACAGCACCGCGATCGTGCCCAGACCCACATCGTGCGCGATGACGAAGGTGGTGTGCAGCCGCAACGCCGCCCACACCGTCATCACCAGCAGCGGAAAGGCCAGCGGCAAGCCGTGGCTGAGCCCGAAGGCGACCACGTACGCGAGCACGGAGAACAGGGTGACGGCGACGTACTCGAGCCGGTGCCACGTCGGTGTGGCCCGCCAGGCGCCGGCGAACGCGGAACGGCGGCAGCCCGGATTGGTCGTCCAGTATTGGTGCAGCAGGTAGCCGATGCGTAACCCGGCCGCGCCGATCAGCATCATGCTGACGGTGTTGCGGGTGAGCCATACCGCGGTGCCGGCCCAGGAGTACGTTCCCGAGACAGCCCAGACGCCGGTCGGACCGATGCACGCTCCGGCGGTGGTGCTGATCGCCGCGATGGCGAGCAACCGCCACAGGTGGGTCAGCTTCGATATCGCCCTGGCTCCGCCGCCTCCCCACAGATCGGGCAGCCATCGGTGGAACAGCCACCCGAACAAGCCGGCCTGCGCCACGTTGGCCGCCACGAACCAGCCCGCCAGCGCGGCCGGCGCGCCGGTGGCGGTGTTGATCGCTACGGTCACCAGGGCCAGCGCGCTCACGTCCAGCCAGAACAGGCGGGACCTGCGTTGCGCGACAAACCAGACCGCGCCGACGCCTGCCGCGGGCCAGACCAGGCTGAGGTTGGTCGTGTCCATGACCGTCAGCCGCCCGACGTAGGTGGCCAAGGCGTAGAGAACGGCGAACGCCACCGTTCGGGTGAGGTCGGTGTACGTGCGGTGCATGCCTTCGCGAGGCGACGGATCGGTGGCTGAGCGCTCGGCCGCGGTCATGTCTTTCGTATCGGCAGTCCGGCGTCGTTTCCGCAAGCGAGGGCGGGATGCGCGGCGAATCACGTATGACCGTTATGCCGAACTGCCCGGACGGGAAGGGGTTTCGCCGAGGTCCCGTGGGCGGCAGACCTCGATGACAGCGCTGCGGTGGGGCTCCGCTACGGGGCGGACTGCGGGAGCTTGCTGCGGATCAAGCTGGTCAGCACATCAGGGCTGATCGGTTTCTCCAGATACGGGGCGTCCGGGGTGACCAGCCCGCCGCCCAGAGCAATGTAACGCGGCACTCCGGTCACGAAGATGGTCTGGACGTCCGGGTATTCAGCGGCGACCCGGCGGGCGAGACCGCCGCTGAGATCTCCCGGAAGAGACAAATCAGCGAGCAGCACGTGGATCCCTCCGGCGCGCTGCCGGCAGACGGTCATGGCCTCGTCGGAGTCGGACGCCGTCTCGACATCGAATCCGCGCACGGTCAAGGTGTGCGACACCATGTCCAGGAAGTCGTGATCGTCGTCGACCACGAGCACGACCGGTCTCGTTTGCCCTGCCGACGCCGACACGTAGTTTCCTCCTTCGTTTCACCCAGGCTAGCGAGGAAGCCTCAGCGGCGAAGGAGGTCCGGGCAGCGTCCACCAGGTGAGCCCGCCGCCCGGCTCAGATGAGCATGCCGCCGGACACCTCGATGCGCTGCGCGGTGATCCACTGGGTGCCCTCGCCGACCAGGGCGACGATCGCGCCGGCGATGTCGTCGGGCTGGCCCATGCGGCCCATCACGTTGGCCGCCGCGAGGTGTTTCTGCACGTTCTCGTCCTGCAGACCACCGCCACCGAACTCGGTCGCGGTTGCCCCGGGCGCGATGGTGTTCGCGGTGATGCCGCGCGGCCCCACCTCGCGGGCGAGGTAGCGGGTGAACGTCTCGACCGCGCTCTTCAGGGCGCCGTAGATGGCGTACAGGCCTTCGCCGGTGAACCGGGCCAGCCCGGTCGACAGGTTGATGATTTTGCCGTTGTCGGCGATCAGCGGCAGCAGTTTCTGGGTCAGGAACACCATGCCGCGCAGGTGCACGTTCATCATCCGGTCGAAGTCGTCGACCGTGGCCTGCTCGATCGTCGCGCCGAGGCCGACACCCGCGTTGTTGATGAGGATGTCGAAGTTCTCCCGGCCGTACCGGTCGCGCAGCACCCCGCGCAGTTCGGTCACGAACGCGTCGTACGTGTTCAGGTCGCCGACGGTCAGGGGCAGCGCCACCGCGTCGAGCTTCTCCCCCGGGTCGTCGCGGTAGGTGTAGATGACCTCGAACCCGGCGTCGAGGAGTTTGACCGCGGTGGCCCGGCCGAGGCCGCGGTTTCCGCCGGTGATCAGCGCGATTTTGGACATGACGGTGCCTTTCGTACGGGAAAAAGATGATGACGAGGGTGCGGGTGAACGCCGGTGAGGTACCCGTCGGCCGCGGGCGGGAGCGCGGTTTATTGCTCGGTGATCACCGCGAATTGCGGAACTCGACCGGCGAGACACCCATTTCCGTCCGGAACGCCGCCGCGAACTGTCCCGTGCTGCGATACCCGCTCATCGCGGCCACCCGGGCCACGCCGTACGCGGTGGTGCGCAGCGTCTCGGCCGCGGCCCGCATCCGCAGCCGGCGCAGATAGCGGTACGGGGTGAGCCCGGTGGCGGCGGCGAAGGCGCGGATGAAGTGGTATTTGCTGACGTTGGCGGCCCGGGCCAGTTCGTCGACGGTCACGTCGTCGGCGATCCGGGCCCGCATGTGTTCCTCGACCCGGCGCACCTCGGACTCGCTGAGCGGCACGACGGCTTTCGGGGCGGCCCGGCGCGGCCGCACCACCCCGTAGGCGAGGTGGGTCACCAGCGCCTGGGCTACCGAGTCCGCGTACAGGCCGGGTGCGCCGGAGCGCAGCGCAGCGCCCAGGGCCCGCGCCCCGGAGAGGACGAACGGGTCGTGCAGGGTGAGGGCGTCCGGGAAGACGACGCCGCCGGCCGGGGCCGGGTCGAGGTGCAGGTGCAGCGACTCCATCGGGTCGGGGTGTGAGCTGCGCCAGCGCAGCACGCTCACATTCCCCGGCGCCGTGACGCCGAGCGAGCCGGGCCGGTAGCCGGCCCGTCGCCACGAGCGCCCGCTCCGGCTTTCGATCCGGTAGCGCCCGCCGGTGACCAGGACCAGCAGCAACCGGTCGGAGCCGGTGCTGAACTCGTCAGCCACGGCGGGATCGGCGTACTGGCGTGCCTCGACGGTCTGCCAGCCCAGCCCGGCGCTGGTCGCCAGCAACTGCGCGGGCAAATCCTGGCCGAAGTTCTGCATAGCTGCCTCACGACCTCTGGTCTGCGCGTGCGCGCGGGCCCGGGCCCGCGTACCCGTCGATCATCACCACCGTAGGGGCAGAATCCAGCCACGGCACCGGCAGAACGTGCCTACCTCGGGCCGGTCCCGGCGGCTTCGGCGCGAGCGTCAGCGTTGCCGCATTCGCTCACCCACGAGCGGAATGACCCGAAAGGACGAAACGCCGTTCGCCTACTCAGGCCGCATATGCAGCGGACGGTTACGCGGGGGCCTTCCATGTCGTTGTCCCGTTGTCGCCGACGGAAATTCGCAGAGCATCCCTTATCGGACCGGGGGATATTTCTGCTGCCTTTCTGAGCGGCCCCGAATATATCCATCGAAACGCGCACCGAAGGGTTTCACCGTGCTCAAAGCTCTTGCTGTCGGCGCCTCTCTGGCCGCTTCCCTCGTCGCCGTCGGATCGCCGGCCAACGCCGCCGGAACTCCGCGTCCGGACGAGGAGATGGTCATCGGCGTCGTCGCCGCCAACGGCTCCGGTTGTCCGTTCGGAAGTGCCCAGGTGACCCCCTCGCCGGACAACAAGGCCTTCACCGTCACCTACAGCGAGTTCACCGCTCAGGTGGGTGTCGGGACGAAGCCGACCGATTTCCGCAAGAACTGTCAGCTCGCTCTGGACGTGCATGTCCCGCAGGGGTACACCTATGCCATTTCCGGAACCGACTACCGCGGTTTCGCCCAGCTGGCGCGCGGGGCGACTGCGTCCGAAACCGCGAACTACTACTTCCAGGGCGAACGTCAGAGCACGCGCATCCGGCACGACTTCCGGGGCCCGTTCGACGGCAACTGGCAGCGCACCGACACGGTCGGCATCAGCTCGCTGGCCTTCCTGCCGTGCGGCGAGCAGCGCTATCTGAACGTCAACACGGAGCTCCGCGTCAACGCCGGCTCGTCCAACACCAAGAAGACCACCAGCATGCTGACGATGGACTCGACCGACGGCCGCCTCGACACGGTCTATCACGTGTCCTGGAAGAAGTGCTGACGGTCCGGGACGGATGAAGGCGGGCCGCGCTCAGCTGAGCGCGGCCCGTGCGCCGGAGGTGGGGCACCGGCACGGAGCAGCCGGCTGAAAGCGAAAGGCACCGCGTCTGCGGTGCCTTTTCGCCAGGGGCCGATGGTGCCTTACAGGCGGATCAGCACTTCTTCCAGGACACGTGGTAAACGGTGTCGAGGCGGCCGTCGGTGGAGTCCATGGTGAGAGAACTCGTTGTCTTCCTCACCTTCGAGGAGCCGCCGAAGACGCGCAGTTCGTTGTTGACGTTCAGGTATCTCTGATCCCCGCAGGGGCGGAACGAGAGAGCCTTGATGCCGACCGCGCGGCTGCGCTGCCAATTCGCATCCATGGGTCCGGAGAAGGTGTACCGGCTCAGGTCGGTACGCGACTCACCCTGGAAGTAGGTGAAGGCGCTCAGGGACGCGTACGCACCGCGCTCGAGATGAGCGAACCCGCGGTAATCGGTCCGGGAAATCGCATAGGTGAAGCCCTGCGGCACGCGCACGTCGAGCGCCAGCTGACAATTCTTGCGAGCGTCCATCGGCTGTGCGCCGACACCCACCTGAGCGGTGAATCGGCTGTATGTCACGGTAAATGATCTATTGTCGCGCGAGGGGAGCACCTGAGCACTGCGCCACGGGCACCCGGAGCCGTTGGCGGCCACCACGTTGATGGTCATCTGGTTACGAGGCGTCGGTGCGGGTGACGCCGATGCGGGTGAAGCGGCACCGGCAAGGGCGGCGAGAAGAGCGGTGCCAGTGGCAAGAGCCTTGAACATTGCGGTCCTTCGCTGATTAGGGATTTGTCCGGCTGCAGCGGCCGGCCCGTGAACAGCGAAACCGTTCGCCGCAGTACGACAAAATTATCATTTAGGACATAAACACCAAATGGGCCTTTCAGTCGAAGACCGAACGGGTGATGAACGCACCGCCTTATCGACCGAAAAGACGACCTCGACCTCACCCGATCACGGGCAGGCGCTGCACCCCACAGCCCGGGGGCGCGGTCAGTGCGCTGGGGCCAGCGCGTAGGAGCCCTTGCCGTCCCGCTTGACCTCGTACATGGCGCGGTCGGCCGCACGCAGCAGGGCGTCGCCGCTCTCGGTGTGTTCCGTGGCCACGGCGATGCCCACGCTGGCCCCGACCCGGGCCGTGCCGCCCTCGACGGCGACGGGCGTTTCCACCGTACGGATGATCCGTGCCGCGATGTCGTGCAGGTCATCACCGGGTTCGGGCAGCACCAGGACGGCGAACTCGTCCCCGCCGATCCGCGCCACCGTGTCGGTGCCGCGCAGGCTGCCCTGCACCCGCCGGGCGACCTCGCGCAGCACGTGGTCGCCGGCCGCGTGGCCCCGCTCGTCGTTGACCTGCTTGAAGCCGTCCAGGTCGATCAGCATGGCCACCGCGGCGCGCCCCTGGGCCAGGGCCGCGTCCAGGCGTTCGGCGTAGAGCACCCGATTGGGCAGGCCGGTCAGGCTGTCGTGCAGGGCGTGGTGGCGCAGCCGGGCCGCGAGGGCGTCGCGTTCGGCCAGCGAGGCGTGCAGGCCCTCCTGTGTCAGGTGCAACTCGCGGACCTTGGCGTCCAGTTCGGCGAGCAGGCGCGCGTTGTCGCGGAACGCGGTGAGCTGCCGCAGCACCACCAGCACCGTGCTGATCGCGGCGCCGGCCAGCCCGACGGCCACGGTGACCGGTTCGTCGCGCACCACCGCGATGGTCAGCAGCACGTAGGTGACGGCGATCGACCCGTACGGGAGCAGGCTGTACGGTTTGCGCGGGCGCGGCTGCAACGCCTCGGGACGCACCGCGAGCCGGCGCTGGTTGACCCGCAACGCGATCGTCAGCAGGGCGTGGGCGGCCACCGTGCAGGCCAGGAACCAGTGCAGCCGGCCGTCGCTCAGCCCGTCGCGGCCCAGCGCGTCGGCACCCGACTTGAGGGCCGCCCCGCCCGCGCCGATCAGCCCGCACAGCCGGGTGAACGGCGCGGTGCCCGACATGACGAGCTTGGCCACCACGAACACGCACAGCAGGATGATCATGGGCCCGGCCAGAACCGGCGCCGCCATCTGCAGCAGCGCCGCCGGGCGTTCCGGCACCACGAGATACCAGCCGACCACCACCGCGGCCACCATCACGGTCGCCACGTCCAGCCAGAAGCGGGTGCGCTCGCGGCGGGAGCCGAAACCCAGCGGAACGGTGAGCAGGGTGACCATCAGCAGCGCGCTGCCCGCCGCGAGCGTGACCACCTGGACCGTGCCGCCGGTGGCCGCGACGGCAGCCGACGGATCCCGTACGGCCACGAGTACCTGAGCGAGGTCACCGACGAGATAGACCACACCGGCCGCCGCGACCGAGCGCCAGAACCGGCGGGTCGGCGCGGGCAGACCGGGCATCCGGGCGGTCGACCGGGCGACGAAGGCCAGGCCGACGTGGATGACGGCTACGAACACCCAGGCCCCGACCACCTGGACGCCGGCCGAGGCGACATCGGCGGCGTACAGCGCGACCAGGGCGGCGGTGCCGGCGGCCAGCCACATCAGCAGAGGGTCCGGGTCCGCTCGCCACCATCGGGCGCGAGCGCGCACCGCGTAGTCCCGGATCACATCCACCTGCGCCACAATCGGCCGCCCGCCACCCGGCTGAAGTGCTCGGGCCGCAAGAGTGTCACACAACGCAGCCCGCCCGGCACGCGCCGACCGGCCAGCATGATCTACTGCCGGGCGTGGACCTCACCCCCGAGGAGAACGAACTGCTGCTCGCCGGGCTCTTCGCGCTGGGCGAAAGCACGAAACGAGGCGCGGGGTGGGGGGCCCGCTTCGCGGCGCGCAGGATGCGAGCCGACATCTTCGAGACGACGGTGCAGCTTGCCCTGTCCTTGCCGGCGGCCCGGGAACTGGTCGGCCGAACCTTGGACGCCACGGGCGCGCGGATCTCCGAGACCCAAGCTTTCCTGGGCTCGGGCGCGATGAACACGAATCCGGCCGTCGTCACGGTGACGGTCCGGGAGCAGAAAGGGCAAGTCGTCGCCACGGTTCGCGGGGTGGCCAAGGAGGGCCTCATCCCCCAGCGGGCAGGCCGCAAGGCGGCTCGCCGCATCGCCGGGCACCTGACCGGCTGAGGCCGGTGCATGACGCTGTAGTCGCCGACCCCGGGGTCCGGCCGGAACTGCGGGAAGAACCAGTACCGGTCGACGAGCGCCTGCGCCCGCAGGCCGTACGCGAACGCCGATGTCGCAACGGCGGCCGCCACCGCGCAGCCGCCTGAACTCGGTGCCGGCCCCACCGGAGTTCAGGACCGGTGCTCGTCCAGCCACGCCGTGGCGAAGTCGACCAGTGGGCGCTGCGCCATCAGCCGCGTCTCCGCATTGCCGACCCGGCCGACCCGTACGTCGTTCCCGGCCTCATAAGCGGCGCCGAGCTGCTCGAAATCGGAGGAGTCGGCCTCCGGCGCCGTCCAGGTGACCCACCGGCTGCCACCCGACGGCAGCCGGACCGCGGCGCCGTGCTCGGCCGGCACGGGCCGGGCGCGACGACATTCGGCCAGGTGCAGCGACGTGTTGCTTCCGTGCCCGCACCCGAGGAGCAAGACCTTCCCGTACGCCCGGTAGAGCGCACCCAGCGGGGACCGCTCCCCCAGCCCGTCCTCCACGGGGTGCTGCTCCGTGACCGCCACCGCCTGCGCCCCCACCGCCGCGAACGACACGTGCGGATGGGCGCTGCGCACCGCGCCCGGCCACGCCCGGACCACCTCGGGCAGCACACCCATCCACTGGCTGGGGGTGCGCGCCGGGTCGAAGCCGGGGCTCTGCCCCCGCAGCACCGGCCACCACGCCTCCGGCACGGGCGGGTTGCTCCACTCGGCCGGGTCCGAGTTGGCCGGAGTGTGCGTCGGCACGATCAGCGTCCCCGCCGGCCCCAGCACGTCGAGCAGCGCCTCGACGACCGCCTGCACGCCGCCGGCCACCGGCCCCACGGCCCGGATCGAGGAGTGCACCAGCACCATGTCCCCCGCCGACAACCCCAGCGCACGCAGATCGGCGGCCAGGGTGTCGACGGTGTGCGGGAGCGCCTGCGTCATCGAGCCATTATCAACCGTCCGGAGTGAACAGCGGTCCATGGGCGGGCAGCACTGCCGGTGTGGCCACGTCAAGCACGCAGCGGCCGGACGCGAACAACGCCCGGCGTGCGGGTCCCCCTTTCGTGGTGGCGGAGTTGCGCATGCCGGTACGGCGGGTCGAAGCTGGGCGGGTCTGTGCCTCAAGGTGCTGTGGTCGATGTGGCGACGGTTGTGTCTGCGGAGTCCGCGAAGTGCCCCGTCTGCAACTCGACCACGACCACCATGACGGACCTCGGAGCTCGCCATGACCCTCCGCGACCATCATCACCACGCTGGGCGCCTCGAGCACTACGCTTTGATCGCCGACGATGAGCACACCGTCGAACGCGTCCTGCTGCCCCAGCTACGGCGCGCTGTCGCCGCCCGCGAGAACATCCTGATGGTCGTCGGCCCGCAGACCGCCGCAGAGGTCCGCGACGGGTTGGGCCGCGACGCCCACGAGCTGCTCTGGGCCCCTACCGACCGCTTCTACCAGCGGCTCGGCTTCACCTACGCACGGTTTCTGCGGTACGTACGTGACCAGCACGCCCGACGGCGGCGCGTGCACCTGATCACCGAGCCCGACCTCGTGACCGTTCCCGAGACACCGGTCGACCGGGCCGCCGCCTACCTCAGCTACGAGGCCATGGCCAACAGCACCCTCGCCGGCTACGGCTGCCCGATCACCTGCATCTGGCACGACGGCCAGCAGAAAGCCCCGATCATCGACGAGATCCGCAAGGTTCACCCGCAGGAGTGGACCGCATCCGGCCCCGCGGGCAACCCCGGCTTCATCACACCGGCCGACTATTTCACCCGGCCCCGGCAACCGGCCATGGCGGCACCTCCCGCAGTCACCGACCTCGACATCACCCTCGAGCACCTGCATGAGGTCGCGGACTGCCGCGCCGCCATCGCCCGCTGGGCGGCCACGCGCCACTTCGTCCCCACCGCAACCGCGCAGGTGGTGGCGGCAGCCAGCGAAGTGGTCAGCAACGGCGTGCACCACGGCCGGCCGCCGGTCCGGGTCCGCGCCTGGGAGCACGACGCCACGCTGATCGTCCACGTCGACGATCACGGCGGCCGGCCCATCCCGGCCACCGCCGGATACCGGCCGCCGGCCACACCCGCCGACCCCACCGGGCTCTGGGTCGCCCGCCAGCTCACCGACGTGGTACTCACCCGCACCGGCCAGGGCGAAACCGCCGTACGCCTGCACTTCCCGTACTCGGTGACACACCGGCACCTCGAGGTACCCCACCTGGCCTGAACGGCGCCGGCCCAGCAGCGGCCGTCGGCGCGCAGTGCGCTTGCTATACGGTGCTGGGATGCAAGCTGAGGTAGAGGCCGCCGTCCCTGTGCTCTATGTGCGTAACGTCGAATCCGCGCAGGCCTTCTACGCGCTGTTCGGCTATCGCGAGATGCAGACGGGCGGTGATGACGACGCTCGCTGGTCATATCTGAAATGCGGTGAGCACACCCTCCTGCTGGTGTGCGTGCAACCGGCCCTGATCACCCACGAGTTGCCGTTGGTGATCTATCTGTACGTCACCGACCTGGGCCAGGTACGCGAGCAGCTGGACCACGCGGGCCACGACTACCAGACGAGCGGTCGCCCCGATCACGCACCGGGCGGCGAGCTGCGCACCCAGGACCCCGACGGCAACGTGGTGCTGGTGGGTCAGCGCACGGCGGTGGCTGCGGACGAACGAAGTGCACCCAGCGCACAAGAGGCTCGCTTCTCCTTGATGAGACAGGCGGCAGAGGCCATCAGCCGGCGCGGGGGTGCGCCCGCGACCTGCCAGGTGCCCGCCGCGGAAGGCAACCCCTGCCCTCTGCCCGCGGAGATCAAGCTTGCCGACACCTGGGGAGCGACGGTGTGGGCGTGCCTGACACACGCCGACGAGGCGCTGATCAACGCGCCCGGGGCCTTCATCGCCTCGGAGGACGCGCAAGGTCTGGGGCCGTGGCTCACCCACCGCGGGGCGACACCCTGACCCGCGCTGTGCGCCGGACGGGACGCGCGTCGCACGATCAGCGTGCGGTCCGCACCTCGGCCAGGCGCCGGACGGCATAGTCGCTGGGCCAGCTGACGGCGGCCTCCCATGCGGCTGAGGCCTGCGCGGCGATGTCGTGCGCGCCGTCGTCGAGCCCGGCCGCGTTGCCGGGCAGCACCAGGTCGAGATCGGGCACGTCGACGTGTGCCTCGTCCCAGTCGATCAGTGCGACCCGCTCGGCGGTGACGCGGACGTTGCCGGGGTTGGCCGGGTTGCCGTGCACGACACACGTCGGCCGGCCGGCGAGCCGCGCCCACGCCGCTCGGCAGCGGGCCACGGCCTCCGGCGGCATCGCGCCCAGGTTCACCTTGGTGCCGTTCGCGGCGTCCAGCAGGTCACCCGACGACCGCCAGCCGGGGCGCTGCGGCCGGTCCCGGGTGAGCCGGTGCACCTCGCGCAGCGTGTCGGCCACACGGCGCCAGTCGTCCGGGGTCGCGGGCGGGCCGCCCGCCAGGAACGTCATCACCACCAGGCCGCCGGCGAAGAGCCGCCCGTCCGTGGTCGGGATCGGCACCGGCACGGTCAGGCCCGCGCGGTCGAGATACCCCATCAGCTCGGTCTCCCACGCCAGGTCGGCGTCGCTGCGGCGGCCGAGGCGCCCGACGGCCAGTTCCCCCTGGACCCGTACGCTCCACACGTCGTTGGCGACCCCACCGGTGAGCCGCTCGAGGCGTGTGGCGTTGTCGCCCCACTGCTGCAGTGCTTCCCAGCCCATCGTTTGCCACCCCGTGCTCGCCGTCCGGACGCGATGACCCCAGTAGAGCAGGAGCGGTGCGGTAGTGGCGGCACCCGCAGGAACGTCGCATCGGTGCGAGCTTCCGGCTCGCGGCGGCGACGTCAGGCGTACACCATAGACGCATGTCGTTCGACCCCTCGGCTCCGGTGAGCTTCGACCAGGTACGGATGGCCGTCGAGCGACGATGCGGGGCAGGAAACCGCCGTCATCCGGCTCGCATCGGGTTCCGCGCCGGACGCGACTCGTGCCTGCGGAACCTGCGGGCTCGAGCGCAGCAGGTGCGCACATCCGGCGCGGACGGTGTCCGGCCCTCGTCGGGCCGGACCGACGGACCCCTCTTCATACCGTCGGTTCTGCCTGCGCTCGAGCTGTCTGCCCGGACCCCCTTCACCGTCGGGTACGACCTGGCCAGCTCGGGCATCGCCCGCCGTCTGCGTGCCCGTGCTGATCAGATCGCCGTCTGACGGCAAGCCTCGGCCGACCCGGTAGCCGGCCGTCCGTGGTCGCGAGCGGCACCGGCACGGCCAACCGGAAATCAGTGGCGGGGCACGGAGCCGGCTACGAGGATCATGCGCATGGGCGAGCCCGGCATCCGCATCCGTCATTACCGCGACGATGACTGGAACGCGATCGCGCGCATTCACGATGCGGCCCGGCTCGACGAGCTTCGCCACTCCGCGGGCGTCGCGGCGTTCCTGACGCTCGCCGAGACGGCCGAGGGCGAAGGGCTGTTCGACGGCCAGGTCTGGATCGCCGAGACCGACGACGGCGTGGCCGGCTTCGTCGCCCTGGACGACGACGAGGTCACCTGGCTCTACGTCGATCCGCACCGCTACCGCCAGGGCATCGGCCGGGCCCTGTTGCGACATGCTCTCGCCGCCGCGGGGCCCCGGGTCGAGGTCACCGTGCTCGACGGCAACCCGGCCGCGCTGCAGCTCTACCTCAGCGAGGGTTTCACGATCACCGAGACCCGGACGGGCTCGCTGGTCGGCAACGAGTCCTTCGCGGCGACGGGCCACATCATGCACCGCACCGGCGCGGGCGGCTAACGCGGGGAAACACCGCTCACGAAGTCGGCCTGCAAGTCGGTGTACGAGGGATGGCCGGCCACGGAGAAGCGGTTGCGGCCGTCGCGTTTGGCCGCGTACAGGGCCGCGTCGGCGCGGGCGGTCAGTTGCTGGGCCGATTCACCGCCGGTCCACTGGGCCAGCCCCGCCGAGAACGTCTGGCCGCCCGGGGTGGCCTCGTGCAGGCGGTCCATGATGATCGCCGCGTCCTTGAGGCGGCAGTGCATGATGAGGCCGAATTCCTCACCGCCGTAGCGAGCGATCAGGTCGCCCGCCCGGAGTTGCTGCTGCCAGGCCAGGCCCGCGTTGCGCAGCAGTTCGTCGCCGGCGGGGTGGCCGAGCAGGTCGTTGTAGTGCTTGAAGTGGTCGAGGTCGATCAGCCCGACGACGAGGGTGGCGCCGTGGCGCTGGGCGACGGTGAGCCGGCGTTCCAGTTCGGCGTCCCAGGCCCGGCGGTTGGGGATGCCGGTCAGCCCGTCCAGGTAGGCGATGGATTCGAGCTGGTCGGCCTGATCCTGCACGGTGCGCACCAGGCCGAGGATGCGCACGATCAGCAGCAGGAAGACCGCGATGGAGCAGACGGAAGCGGCCATCCAGTCGGCCGTGCCCGCGCCGGCCAGGCCGTCGGTGATCAGCAGGACGGGGGCTGAGCAGGCAGGCCGAGCTGATCAGCAGCACCCGTTGCGGGGTGATGCCCGCGGTGGGCCGGGCGCCCGCGCTGCCCACCTTCACCATCGACGGGTGCAGGGCGGCCCCGCCGAGCAGCAGCGCGCTCAGCACGAAGGCCGGCGCCAGTTCGTTGTTGTTGGTGCCGTGCGACGACTGCCAGACCCAGCCCACGTGGGCCAGGCCTTGCACGCCGAGGGACGCGACCAGCTGCCAGAAGGACGGGCCGCGCCGGGCGGCGGAGGTGAACATCCGGATCACCCCGGCCAGCAGGAGCAGGTCGGCCAGCGGGTAGGCCAGGGTGATCAGCCGGGTCTCCAGCGGCATGGCCGGCGCGATCAGGTCGCGCAGGAACAGCATCCACAGGCCCAGGCCGAGGCCGCCGGTCATCATCAGCGTGTCCAGGATGCCGGCCCGGTCGCGGCGCCAGGACAGGCCGTCGACCAGCAGCATCAGTCCCGCCAGCAGCAGCGGGTAGCAGGCCAGGAAGAAGATGTCAGCCGCCGACGGGAACGGCACCCCGCCGCGGATCAGGTAGACCGAGATGATGACGTTGCCGATCCCGCCCGCGATCGTGACGACCAGCAACAGGGTCCAGGGCAGCACGCGCGGCGGCCGGTTGACCCGGAGGCCGACGGCGATGGCGGCGATCGTCAGGACCGGATAGCAGTACGTCACCAGGGCCGCGGCCGTGGACCCTTCGGCGACGACCGCCCGGACGACAGTCAGCGCGACGCTGACCGCGCCGTACCCGATCCACAGCGCGCGGATCCCCGAAACCGCCACGACGCTCACTTCGGTGCCCGCGCGGGAAAACTGAGCACGTCCGGGGTCGCGGGCCGGTAGCCGGCGATGTCCTCGGCCGGCAGGGGACGGGCGTAGTAGTAGCCCTGCGCGTAGCGGTAGCCGAGCTGCTGCAGCTTGGCGGCCTGCTCCGCGGTCTCCACCCCTTCGGCCACCGCGCGCAGCCGCATGCCGTCACAGATGCTGATGAGGGCGGCCGCCACGACCGTTTGCGGACCGTCGGCGGTGACGTCGTCGACGAACGACTTGTCGACCTTCAGGACGTCGGCGGGGCAGGTGCGCAGCAGGCCCAAGGACGAGTGGCCGGTGCCGAAGTCGTCGAGTGCGATCTTGACGCCCAGCCCGGCGATGTTCTTCAGCTCCTCCAGCGCCGCTCCCCCGTCGAACACGGCCGTCTCGGTGACCTCCACCGTGAGCGCCGCCGGAGGCAGTCCCGTACGGCTCAGGATCGCCGCGACCTCCTCGGCGAAGCCGTCCTCGCGCAGCTGCCGGGCGGAGACGTTCACGCTGACGGTGCGCGGAGCCGCGTCGCCCATCGTCGCCCGCCAGTGGGCGGCCTGGCGGCAGGCCTGTTCGAGGATCCAGGCGCCGACCGGCACGATGGATCCGGTGCGTTCCGCGGCCGGGATGAAGACCGCCGGGCTGACCGGTCCGCGGCTCGGGTGGGTCCAGCGGGCCAGGGCCTCCACCCCGGCCAGTTCACCGCCGGGCATCGCGACGATCGGCTGGTAGAGCAGGTACAACTGGTCGGTCCCGACCGCGTTGCGCAGCTCGGCCGTGAGCCGGGACTGTTCCGCGGTGCGCTGGTCCATCCGGTCGTCGAAGACCACCTGCCGGCCCTTGCCCTGCCCTTTCGCCTCGTACATGGCGACGTCGGCCCGCCGGAGCAGTTCGCTGGCGGTGTCGCCGGGGCGGGCCTCGGCCAGCCCGATGCTGGCCTCGACGACCAGTTCGTGCCCGGCGGCGGGCAACGGGCGGCGCAGACTCGCCGCCGTGGCGGTGAGAGTCGACCGGCAGCCGTCCGGCAGGAGCACCGCGTACTCGTCACCGCCCAGCCGGGCCAGCACCGCGCCGGGCGGCAGCCCGGCGGCTATCCGTTCGCCCACGGCCACCAGCAGAGCATCGCCGACCGTATGGCCGAGGTCGTCGTTGATGGCTTTGAAGTCGTCCAGGTCGATCAGGGCGACGCTCAGCCCGGAGCGCCCCTCGGCCAGCATGGCGGTGATCGCGTCGATCAGGACCGTACGGTTGGCCAGGCCGGTGAGGCCGTCGTGCCCGGCCTGGTAGGCCAGCTCGCCCTGGCGGACGTCGAGGTCGTCGAGCAGCCGGACGTTGTCGCGCAGGGCCACCATCTGCCGCGCCGCGACCAGCAATGTGACAGTGACCGAGCCCAGAGCGACCGCCATGAGGTCCGCCGTACGGCCGTCGACGCAGCTCAGCAGCAGGGCTCCGGTGGCCAGCACCGCCGTGTACGGCAGAACGCTCGGTCGCCGCGGGAGCGGCCGGGGCGCCGGCCGTCCGGCCCGCGTGGCCCGCAGCTGCCGGTCGGCGGCCAGGCACACCAGCAGGCTGGTCGTCGGCAGCAGCACGTGCCCGGTGTTCAGGTAGGGCCGTTCGGCCAGCAGCGGCGCCAAAGCCCCGCCGACGGCCCCCACCGCACCGGTCAGGGCCAGGATGTAGAGGGCCCGGCGGTCGATCAAGCCGGTGCCGGTGAACGACACCTTGACGAAGGCCAGCATCCCGATGATCGCGGCCGTGGCCACGACCACCACCGACGCCGTGCCCGCGGCACTGCCGTCGGTCCAGCTCTCCCAGCGCGGCAGCACCAGATGCCAGCTGAAGACCACGACGGTGACGACCATCGTCGCCACATCCAGCCCGAAACGCGTCCACTCGATGCGGGTCCGCTGCGCCCCCGGGATGCGCAACAGTCCCAGCAGCATCAGCATCAAGCTGCCGACGTACAGCACCGCGGTGAACCCGCCGATCATCTGGCCGGGCTGCTCACCGCTGAAATAGTCGCGGGCCGCGGCGGCCGAGGCCAGGCCCAGCCCGACCATGCCGGCCGACACGTAACGCCAGAACGTCCGGCCCGCCCCACCGGCCCGCCACGACGCGGCCGCGGCCACCGGCACCGCGAACACCAGCAGCCCCCACCCGGCCATCGGCGGCGTCGGACGGGCCAGCCCGATCAGAAACCACACCCAGGCCACCACGTCGATGCCGATGGCCGCGGCCAGCATGCGGGTCAGCCGCCACGGCGGCGCGGCCGCGGCCGTGCCCGGAGTCAGCGCTTGGTCCACAAATTGCTCATCGGCCCGCTATCGGGACGAGTGAGCCGAACCGGGGTGGGTTCCTCGGCCGGTCGGCGCACGGTCTCGGCCGGCCGGCCGGACGGGGCCGTCATCGCGGGCGCCCGTACGACGCTCGCCGCCGGCGTCAACCGGCGGACCGGATCGCCGTGATCACCGCCGCCCGGTCCAGCGACGGGTTGGCGGCGGCGTCGACGGCCAGGTCGGGGTCGTCGAGCAGGACGGCCAGGCGGTCGGCGGGCAGGCGGGGGCAGCGGGCCATCGCCTTGCGGACCAGCGGGTCGGGGTCGGTGCTCAGGTGCGCGATGAGTGCCGGGTCCGCCTCGGGGTCGCGGGCGGCCAGGGCCCGTACGCGGGAATCGGGGTGGCCGGCGTGGGCGGCCAGCCCGGCCTGCGGGAACTGGGGCCGCTCGAGCAACGCCGACAGCTTCCGGTTCTTCAGGAAGCAGCTCAGCAACAGCTCGCCCGGGGCCTCGGGGTGGTGGCGGGCGAGTTCCACCCGTACGGGCTCATCGGGATCGGTGGCCAGGTGCGCGACCACCGGCGGGGGCAGGTGCGGGTCCTGGGCGGCGCGGCGCCGCAGGCGCGGGTTGGTCGAGAAGGCCCAGCGCGTGGCCTCGTCCGTACGGAGGTCGGCCTGGCCGTCGAGGATCGCGCGCTCGGCGTCGGACACGTAGGCGTGGGTGGTGAGCGCCTGGCGTACGGCGTCGTCGGGGTCGGCGGCCAGCACGGCTATCTGCTCGGCGGTGAGCCCGGCACGGGTGGCCACCGCGGCCCGCACGTGCGGGTCGCGGTCGGCGACGAAAACAGCGATCGGCCCCGCGCAGGCCGCCAGCGTGGCCCGGACCCCGGCGTCGCGATGGTGCGCGAGGGTTTCGGCGACGGCCGGCGGCAACGTCGGGTTGGCGGCGATCGTCGCGATGGCTTCGAGGTCATCGGAGGCGGCCACCTGGGCGGCCAGCGCCGGGGAGAGCGGGGAGTGCAGCACCGTCCAGAAGGCGTGGCAGTGCATCGGCGGCAGGTCGGCCGGCTGCATGGGCCGTCGACGTTCGGCGATCGCGGCGGCGGCGGCCGCGGCCACCTGCGGATCCGGGTCGGCTTGCAGGGCCGGCAGCCGGTCTGGGCGCACCTGTCCCACGGCGATCAGGCGGACCCGCGGATCGGGGTGCCGGGCGGCGACCTCGGCCCGTCCCCAGTCGGCGAAGAACAGCTCGCCGAACAACTCGTGGCTCGCCATGGGGCTGTCGTCGGGCGGGTCGAGCAGCTCGGTCATCAGCCGCTGCAGGGCCCCCTCGGACATCGGGCGCCTTTTCTTGTACGCGTAGACGTTCATCCGCACGCGCCAGTCCGGGTCCTGAAGCAACCGATCCTGCACGGCGGGGTCCGCCCACGCGCTGCGGGCGACCGCGGCCCGCACCTGACGTTCGGGGTGGGCCGCCATCCGTTCCTGCACGATCAGCGGCAGGCCGGCCCGCGATTCCAGACCCCGGGCCACCGGTACGGGCCAGTCGCGCAGCAGCCGCAGCAGCCCCTCGTCGGGGATCGCCGGGTTCTGGGCCAGTCCGCGCAGGACGAGGTCGCGTCGCACGCCGACGAGCGTAGACGGCTGCGGCCGCCGGGACCGTCAGAGATAACCACCGGTGGCCGGGGCCGGCTGATCGATGCTCAGCTGGTCGACTCCGCGCAGCAGCAGGTGTTTGCCGCTCGGCCCGGCCGTGGTGCTCAGCCACAGCGTCCCGGTCGTGGGGCAGCGGAGCACTGCGGCGCCCAGGAGCCGGCCGGCCGGTCCGGCGACGGTCAGATGACGGTTCAGGTAGGCGGTCGCGTAGCTGCCGGTGAGGGCGCCGGCCTGCCAGCATCGGCAGTCCCCCGCGTCGGCGAGGCGGTAGCGGTCCGCCTGCTGCCTGCGGTGGCGCTCGGAGCGCCAGTTGTGCCACCGGGCGAGACGCATCAGGGCCTGCCCGATGGCGGTCACCACGGCCATGAGCCCGGCGAAGACGACGGCGCTGAGCGTGACGCGGCCGGTTGAGGCGCCGGCGATGGGCACGGCCGCGGTCACGACGAGGGCCAGGGCCAGCGCCGCGCCGACGTGCTGGTCGAGGGTCAGCTCCCGGCGGGCCGGCCCCTGGCGCAGCTTCGCCCCGGCCCGCCACACCGCGCTGTCCGCGGCGGTGAAGCCGGGCACAGTTCTGGCGCCGAAGTGATGCACCAGCAGAACGGGCACGAGCCCGGCCACCACGAGGGGCGGAACGCCGGACCACACGGCCAGGGCGGCCGCCGGAACCAGCGGGGCGGCGGACGCCAGGCGCAGCGCGGTCCGGCGGCGACCGAAACGGCGCATCGGTGCTGAAGTGACGACCGCCCGCAATGCGGCGGCCTCCGGGAACCGGTGGTGGGCGACATGCAGAAGCAGCGCGGAGCCGGCGGTGTCGCCCCGCCGCCGCAGATAGTTCACCGCGGCCAGGATCGGCTCCGGATGCGCCTCCACGTCGGGATCGGCCGCGAGGAACTCCTCCACCACGTCGAGCACGGTCCGGGTGGCCGCCGCGCCGTCGTGCCGGTCCCGCCGAGCCACGACGGAACCCAGGAAGCGGGACAGCGTGAACGACGTGACGATCCCGTGCGCCCGCACCAGGGCCGTCCAAGCCTGATCGGCCGTGGCGTAGTCACCGCACTGCTCGGCCGCCGCACCGACCAGGTAGAGCGGTTGCCACGCCCCGGGCCAGGCCGCGACAGTGGACAGCAGCCAGCGGTAGGCGCCGAGGTCGCCGCCGGCGGCGCGGCACGCGGCCAGCAGTAGATGCGGCCAGGACGTTCTCGATTCCGGGGACAACTCGGTGATCTGTTCCCGGGCCAGCAGGCCCAGCGCCTCCCGCGGACGTCCGGTGAGAAGCAGGAGCCGGGCTCGCATCAGGTCGTCCCGCTCGCCTGCGCTCGCCGTGAGCGCCAGCGCCACCTCGAACTCGTCGACCCGGTCCGCGGCGGCCAGCCAGTGCGCAGCCGACGCCACCATCACGTCCGCCGGTGAGCCCACAGGTCGTCCCATCGGCACCGCCGGCCCGCGCTTGAGACTTGCCACCTCGTAAGGTGAGGCGTGGCTTCGAGCGGGCGGCCCCGGACGGCCGAGCAATGGCGGGCCCACCTCACCGAGTACAGCGCGGACTTCCTCCGGGTGGCCGACGCCGATCAGCGTCGCGAGCTCGGGGACGAACGGGTGGCCTCCGGGTGGCTCGGGTTCGCGGGTGCGAGCCCGGCGGCGCTCGCCGCCGCTGAGCAGCGGCTCGGGGTGGGGCTGCCGCCGGGATACCGTGCCTTCCTGCAAGCCTCCGACGGGTGGCTCGAGATGAGCCCGTTCGTGTGGACGATGCGGACGACGGCCGACGTCGGGTGGCTGCGCGACCTCGAACCCGAGATGATCGGCGCGGGCGACGAGGACGACGAGCTGATGGCCCGGGCGCTGCTGGTGTCAGCCGACGCGGACGCCTGTTTTTGGCTGCTCGACCCCGGTGACGTCAACGACGAGGGCGAGTGGGCGGCGTACGTCTGGGCGTCGTGGTACCCGGGTCTGGGCGACCGGCACGACTCGTTCGCCGACCTGGTCGCGGCCGAGCGGGAATCGTTCGAGGAGCTCAGCGCCCGCGACGGCCAGGCGGTCGAGCCGGACGGGGCCGAGGAACCGGTGGCCGAGGGCCGCCGGTTGGCCGCGCCGGGCGACACCGCTCGGCAGTGATCAGGCCGGGGCGTGCTTGGCGATGTGGACCGCGTACGGGTCCAGGCCGACCTCGGCGCGGCGCTCGTCCAGGTGGTCGGGGTCGTCGCACGGCCACGGGACGGGTGCACCGTCGACGATGCCCGCGATCTGGGTGCCGTAGCGCTGTTTGTGGCCCGCGTTGACCAGAACCCGGTCGTGCAGCATGGCCACCTGCGCGGGGTCGGCCCGGCCGGCGGTCATCAGGTGCAGCGCGCGGCGTTGCAGGTGCAGCTGCCGGTCGGCGTGCTGCGCGATCAGCCAGGCCCGCCGGGCCGCCTCGGGACCGACGAGGTCCGGGGTGGGCCAGCCGTGCTCGTCGAGAATCTCGATCAGGCGGTCGCCGTTGCGGGTGGTGACGCGGCGGTGGGCCAGCTGGGCCGCGAGGTCGTCACCGAGCGCACCCGGCTGCAGGCGCCGGTCCTCGTCGGTCATGTCGATCAGTTCCTGAGCCAGTGCCGTGTTCACCATGCCCACACGGTAAGCAGCCCCGCACCGGCGCTTCGCACCCTCCCGCGTCCACATAGGCGGGTGACTATCGCCCATACTGTTACAGAACCCGTTTGGGACGCGTCAGCGGCCGGCGAAGCCCGCCCGGGCCCCCGCGCGAGCGACGGTCAGCACCACCCACCCCGCCGGGACATCCGGCTCTTGACCGGGAGTTCTTCTACTTCAGCAAGTCGCGCAGCGTGTGGCGGAGCTGGTCGGCCGCGCGCGGGTCGAGCGGCGCGAGGAACATGTTTTCGGCCTCCTGGTAAGCCGTTTCCGCGGCGTCGAAGGTCTGCCGGCCCTGCTCGGTGAGTTCGACGATGTTGCGGCGGCGGTCGGCCGGGTCCGGACGCCGCAGGACGAAGCCTTGGCGCTCGAAGGTGTCGAGGATCGCCACCATCGTGGTGCGGTCGATGCCCAGTCGTTGCGCGACCTGCAGCTGGGAGGCCGGTTCGGGCCCGGCCAGGACCCGCAGCGCCCCGAAGTCCTTGCTGTCGATGCCCAGGTGCTTCAGCGCGGCGTCGGTCAGGGCCGTGAACTGCATGTTCACGTGTTTGAGGAGATAGCCCAGCAGGTCGTGCGGGTCGGGGGTGGCGCTGTGCTCGGTGGACATGCCGCCATTCTAGGGCTAGCCTGATCGTCAGTAGTACTGACGATCAGAACCACGACAGGAGTTGTCATGATCCTCGTAACCGGAGGGGCGGGCTTCATCGGCTCGCACACTGTGCGCGCCCTCGCCGAAGCCGGCCAGGAGAGCGTCCTGCTGCAACGACGCACGGCCGACGTCCCCGCGCACCTGGCCGGCCTGCCCGTGCACGCCGTGCAGGCCGACGTGGCCGACCTCGACGCCCTGCTCGGGGTGGGCAAACAGCACCCGATCACCGGGATCGTGCACCTCGCCATGTCCCTGCCGGGGCCGGAGCGGGGCATCGACGCCGTCGACGTCGCCGCCCGGACCCTGCAGGGACACCTGAACATCGCCCGCGCGGCGCAGGCGTGGGGCGTGCACCGCATCGTCACCGCGAGCACCATCGGCGTCTACAACCTCGCCCTGACGGGCGCGCTCACCGAGGACATGCCGCTTCCGGTGGGCTACACGCACGCCGTCCCGACGTTCAAGAAGATCTTCGAGCTGCTCGACGGGCATCTGTCCGCCGTCACCGACGTGTCGATCGTCAACGCCCGCATCTCCGCGATCTGGGGACCCGGCGGGCACCTTCCCGACCCCTTCTTCCCCACGTCCGTGCTGGTCAACGCCGCGGCGCAGCGCAGCGAACCGGACCTGTCCACCTTCCCCGCGCCGCCGCAAGCCGAGGACGCCCTTGACCTGCTCTACGTCCGGGACGCCGGTCGCGCCCTGGCCCTGCTGCAGCTCACCGAGCACCTGCGGCACACGACCTACAACGTCGCCTCCGGGCACGCCACCAGCAACGCCGAGGTCGTCACCGCGTTGCGGTCCGTCGAGCCGAGCTTCCGGGCCGAGCTTCCGTCGGCGGGTGACCGCCCGCGGACGTGGCTCGACATCACCCGGCTGCGCGAGGACACCGGTTTCGAGCCCCGCTACGACACCGCCGCCGCGGCGGCTGACTACGTCGCGTGGCTGCGGGCCGGGAACACGCGGTAACTCGACAGGCCTGCCTACGCTGCGCCGGTGAGGTCGAGGTTGATCACGTGGGTGCGCCCGCGCCGGCTGGTGCTCGTCGCTGCGGTGCTGGTGCTGCTGGTCAGCGCGCCGTGGATGTGGACGACGACGGCGGCGCTGGGGCACGTCCACGACGCGGCCGAGGCGCCGGCCGCCGACGTGGTGATCGTGCTGGGGACGACGGTCGGTGCCGGCGGGCAACCGGAGGCGCGGCTGGCCGGGCGGTTGCAGACGGCGGCCGAGCTGGTTGCGGCGGGCCGGGCGCGGACGGTGCTGGTCTCCGGGGACGGCGGGGGCGACTCCGGTGACGAACCGGCCGCGATGACCGCGTATCTGACCGGGCCGCTCGGCGTGGACGCGGCCCGCGTGGTGGCCGACCCGTACGGGCTGGACACCTACGACTCGTGCATCCGGGCCCGCGACGTGTTCGGGGTCCGGCGCGCACTCGTCGTCACCCAGGCGTATCACCTGTCGCGCGCGGTGACGGTCTGCCGCAGCCTGGGCCTCGACGCGGACGGGGTGAAGGCCCGCTGCGACGGCTGCGGGCGGGCGTTGCTGGCCGAGAAAGCCGTACGGGACTACTTCGCCAGCGGCAAGGCCGCTTGGGACGTAGTGCGGCAGCGGCCACCCGCTGTCTCCTGACGTGAGAGGTGGCGGAGCCGAGGTATCGTCCATTGATGAGCGTCGTTGGGGACGTGCGGTGAGGATCCCGGACGCGGCACCTCAGCGCGACGGCGAGGCCGAGGCCGGCCGCGGCCGCAGCATCTGGTTCTCGTCGTGGGGTGTGCTGGCCTGGGGGCATCTGAACCTGCCGTGGAGCGAGATGACCGGCCTCGAGATCACCGCCACGGGCGGCGCCGAGCCGTTGCTGGCGTTCCACCGCGGCCCGGTCGTCACCCGATTCCGGCTGCCCGGGCGCACGCCGCAGCAGGTTCGGGACGACCTGCGGTCGTGGGTGGTAGGCAAGGCAAATGAGAAGATCGTCATCCACCTGGAGTGGAACGTGCCGGCGGGCGAGTCGGGCGTGGCGGTGTACGAGCGGCGGATCCGGGCGCGGAAGATCACGAAGGATTGGGTCCTCGGCTGGGTCGAGACCGCGGAGACGCAGCGCCGGCAAGGCAACGAGACCACGGCCCTGTCGATCCTCGAGGCGGTCGTCGAGGTCAGCACCGCCAGCCTCGGTCCGACGGCCGCCGCCACCGTGGCCGCCCGCAACAACTGGGCCTTCACGTTGGGCGTGAACGGCGGCCGGGGCGCGGCGATCCCGATCTACTGGACCCTGCTCGACGACGCCACCGCGGCGCTGGGCCACGGGCGTCGTCCGCGTGGGGACGACCGCGAATCGCTGGAGGCAGCTCGGCGAAACGCTCTGCGCAACCTGGCGATGCTGCACAACCCGCGCTGGCGCCCGTGACTGCCGGTAGCCGTGTGCGCTGGTCAGGCAGCGATCCACTACGGTTTGGAAGGCACACCGAGGCTCAGCGGACAACGGAGGCACGCGTGGATCACCGGCGGCCGGGAACATCAGGGGCATGATGGCTTCGAGCAGCACCGCCCATGTCAGCCACCATGCCCGGCGTCTTGTGCGCGTCGACCGCTCGCTGCCCCATCAGGTCGGGCAGCCCGTGCGCGCGGTGATCGCCGGGGGTGGGATCGCCGGGGTGACGGCGGCGCTGCTGCTGGCCGAGCGGGGCGTCGCGGTGACCCTGCTCGAACGCGACGAGCGGCTGGGCGGGCGGCTCGCGGCGTGGCCGAGACGCATGGCGGACGGCTCGACCCAGATGGTCGGGCACGGCTTTCACGCCTTCTTCCGGCAGTACTACAACTGGCGTCACGTTCTGCGCCGGATCGACCCGGCGCTGTCGTTCCTGCGCCCGGCCCGGCGTTATCCCGTGATCTCCCGTTCGTGGCCCGAGGAGGATTTCGCCGGGCTGCCCGGCACACCCCCGTGGAACCTGGCCGCGCTGCTGGCCCGCTCGCCCAGCCTGCCGCTGCGCGAGATGCGGGAGGTCGACGGGCCCACCTCGCTGGCGCTGGTGCGGTATTCGCGGGCCGAGACCTACCGCGAGTACGACTCGATGCCGGCGTCGGAGTTCCTCGACCGTCTGGCCATGCCGGAACGGGCCCGGTCGTTGCTGTTCGACGTGTTCGCGCATTCGTTCTTCAATCCCGCGACGGAGATGTCGGCCGCGGAGATGATCATGCAGTTCCACTTCTATTTCCTGCGCAATCCGGAAGGGCTCGACTTCGACGCGCCGGACGACGACTACCAGAGCACGATCTGGGGGCCGCTGAGCGAGCGGCTGCGGGCGCTGGGGGCCGAGATCCGTACGGGAGCGACCGTCGACCGGGTCGAACCGGGCTGGACCGTCACGCTGACCGGCGGGGAAGAACTGCGGGCCGACCACGTCGTGCTGGCCACCGACCCGGCGTCCACGGGTGACATCGTGGCCGCCTCGGCCGGGCTGCCGCAGGACCTGGCGCGCCGGATGAAGACCGTGACCACCACCGCCCCGTACGCGGTCAGCCGGTTCTGGACCGACCGGGACGTAGCCGCCGACCGGGCCGCGTTCAGCGGTGTCGGCGGGGAACCTCTGCTGGACTCGGTGAGCCTGTTCCACCGCGTCGAGCGCGGCGCGGAGCAGTGGGCGCGGCGCACCGGGGGCGCGGTCGTGGAGTTGCACGCGTACGCGGCCGATCCCGGCGTCGAGGCGGAGGCGGCGGCCGATCAGATGTGGTCGGAGCTGTCGGGCATCTGGCGGGAAGCGGGCTGGATGCGAACGGTCGAGCGCGACACCCGGATCGGCTACGACGCGCCGTCGTTCGGGGTGGGCAGCGACGCCGCCCGCCCGGGCGTGATCACCGGCGCCGACGGGCTGTTCCTGGCCGGCGACTGGGTCCGCATGCCGTTCCCGTCGGCGCTGATGGAACGCTCGGCCGCCTCGGCCGCGATCGCCACGAACGCCATTCTGCGCCGCTACGGCGTACGGCCGAATCAGGTCTTCTCCATTCCCCCGCGCGGCCTGCTGGCGCCGCGCCGGCGATGAAGGCCTACGGCCCCGGGGGCGTACGGGCCAGGAGGTCCTGGTTGCCGATGACCGACAGCAGTTGCAGCTTTTCGTAGCTCTCGCTGCCGGGAACGGCGGTGTAGACGAGCAGGGCATGGGACTGGTCGGGATCCGACAGACCCTGGCAGGCCAGTTCCAGATGGCCCACCTCGGGGTGCACGAAACGTTTGGTGTGGTTGTAGCCGACGCCGATTTCGTGGTCGTTCCAGACGGCGCGGAATTCCTCGCTGCTCTCCAGCAACAGGCTTTGCAGGTGCGCGGCGTACGAGCGGGGGCCGCGCAACGTGACGATGCGGCGCAGGCCGGAAGCGAACACGCGCGCGTGCAGCGCGTGATCGTCGGGGTGGTAGAGCTCGCGGGCCGCGGGGTCGGTGAAGTAGCGGTAGCCGATGCTGCGGGCCGGCCCGGTGTAACGCGTGAGGTCGCCGGTGAGCGCGACACCCAGTGGGGTCTGGCGCAGGGTCTCGCCGAGCTCGGTGACGATCTCGGCCGGGGTGTCGGTGAGCCGGTCGAAGATGCGCAGCATGCCCGGGCTGATGTGTTCGCTGGTGGCGCCGCGGGCCGGCGGGTTGTGCCCGGCCAGGCGGAACAGGTGGTCGCGTTCGTCGAGCGACAGGTGCAGGCCCTGGGCGATCGAGGCGATCATCTGCTCGGACGGGTGCGGGCCACGCTCGCGTTCGAGGCGGCTGTAGTAGTCGGCGGAGATGTGACAGAGCGTGGCGACCTCTTCGCGGCGCAGGCCGGCTGTGCGGCGGCGCTGCCCGCGCGGCATGCCCACGTCCTCGGGTTGCAGCGACTCGCGGCGGCGGCGCAGGAACTCGGCCAGCCCGGCTCGGTCAATCATGCCTCGGTTCTATCACCGATCCCCGGCCGTATCCTCGGCCCGCCGATCCCCCCTTCGCGGGCCGGGCAGCCTGGGATCGGCAGGCCGTGGTTCCGGCGCCGCGGGCGATGCAGCCTGAAATGGCATCCGTTGCCGCAGAAAGGCGAGACCATGGCCCGCACCGCTCCCGACCTGACCATTCCCGATCTCACCGGCAAGATCGCCGTCGTCACCGGCGCCAGCGACGGCATGGGGCTGGGCATCGCCGCCCGGCTGGCCAAGGCCGGCGCCGAGGTCGTCATGCCCGTACGGAATCGCCTCAAGGGCGAGAAGGCGATCGCGCGAATCAAACAGGAACACCCGAAGGCCGCGGTCTCGCTGCGTGACCTCGACCTGTCGTCGCTGGCGTCGGTGGCCGCGCTGGGGACGACGCTGCGTGACGAGGAGCGGCCGATCCACCTGCTGATCAACAACGCCGGGGTGATGACCCCGCCGAGCCGGCAGACCACCGCCGACGGGTTCGAGCTGCAGTTCGGCAGCAACCACCTGGGGCATTTCGCCCTGGTGGCCCACCTGCTGCCGCTGCTGCGGGCCGGCCGGGCGCGGGTGACGTCGCAACTGAGCGTGGCTGCCAACTCGGGTTCGATCAACTGGGACGACCTGAACTGGGAGAAGTCCTACAACGCGGGCCGGGCTTACAGCCAGTCGAAGATCGCGTTCGGCCTGTTCGGTCTGGAACTGGAACGGCGCAGCCAGGCCGGCGGCTGGGGCATCACGAGCAACATCGCCCACCCCGGCATCGCGCCGACGAACTTGCTGGCCGCCCAGCCGCACATGGGACGGGCCAAGGACACCACCTCCGTACGGCTCATCCGCACACTGTCCCGGCACGGCATTCTGGCCGGGACACCCGATTCGGGGGCTCTGCCGGCGCTGATGGCCGCCACGTCACCCGAGGCGCGCGGTGGCCTCTTCTACGGCCCCAGCGGTCTCGGGCACCTCAGTGGCGCGCCCGCCGAGCAGGCACTGTATTCGCGGCTGCGCAGCCCCGAGGACGCCGAGCGGATCTGGCGCATCTCGGAGAACCTGACCGGCGCGACGTTCCTGGCCCGGCGGTGACGCGCGGAAAAACGACGCACGAATCGATGCAACTGGGTTGGAGCGGCTCAGGCGGGGTATCGCATGGTCACCACACTCGTAAGGAGATGACCGTGACCACCGTTACCGAGTCCGTCGACGTCGACGTACCGATCCGTACCGCTTACGACCAGTGGACCCAGTTCGAGGACTTCCCGCAGTTCATGGACGGGGTTGAGTCGATCACCCAGATCGACGACACGCACACGCACTGGGTGACCAAGATCGCTGGGCAGACCCGCGAGTTCGACGCGGAGATCACCGAGCAGCACCCCGACGAGCGGGTCGCGTGGACCAGCACCAGCGGCGACACCAAGCACGCCGGCGTCGTCACGTTCCACCGCCTCGACGACACCAAGACCCGGGTGACCGTCCAGCTCGACTGGGAGCCCGAGGGCTTCGTGGAGAAGGTCGGCAGCGCCGTCGGAGTGGACAGCCACCAGGTCAAGGCCGACACGAAGCGCTTCAAGGAGTTCATCGAGAACCGTGGCGGCGCCACCGGTTCGTGGCGGGGCGACGTCGAGCGGCCCGGCGCCTGAGCGGCCCCGGCCATACGGCACCGGAACGGCCGGTCCGTGCGAAGAGACCGCCGATCGGCGCAGGTCTCGGACCACGTGGCCGGCCTCCGTGGCCTCATGCACCCTGCGCTGCCGTCAGCGGCCCGCCTGGGACAGGCCGAAAGCCACCAGGAAGCCCGCGACAGTGACCAGCCCGATCAGCAGATGCGCCGACTCGAACGCTTCCGGGATCATCGTGTCGGCCACCATGGCCAGGATCGCCCCGGCGGCCAGGGCGGTCACCGCGGCCAGGACCGCAGCCGGGGCCCCGCCCAGCAGGGTGTATCCGGCGACGGCGGCCAGTCCGCTGATCAGCGCGATCGCGATCCACAGACCGAAGACGTAGCGGGGACTGCGGCCGGCGTTGCGCATGCCGGCGGCGCTGGACAACCCTTCCGGCACGTTGCTGATGAACACCGCGGCCACCGTGACCAGTCCGACGGCGCCCCCGCCGAGCAAGCTGGTCCCGATCACTATCGACTCGGGCACGCCGTCGAGCAACGCCCCCATGGCGATGGCCGTGCCCGATCCGGCCTGCTGCTGCTCGGAGGGCTGCTGATCGCCGGAGCGCTTGCGGTGCCGGGCCCCGCGCCGGGCCAGCAGGACGTTGCAACCGGTGTAGATCAGCGCCCCGGCGACGGCGCCGAGCACGGTCGGCATCATTCCGCCGCGGTCGTCGGCCTCGGAGATGAGCTCGAACGCGACCGCGGACAGCAGAACACCGGCGCCGAAGGCCATGACCGAGGCGACAGCGTGACGCGGAATGCGGACCAGGTAGCCGATGGCCGCGCCGATGACCAGCGCGGAACCGGCCAGCAGTCCCCATCCTCCAGCCTGCAACCACTCGGGCATGACGTGATCGTCCCTTCGCACCACGAAAACCGCACCGGGGCTCGTCTGCCCCTCGCCTGGACAGGTGAAACCTGAGGCGGCCGTCGTACGGGTCCCTATCGTGCGGCGTCGTAGGTCTGCCGCGCCCGGTCCACCTCCGGCAGGTGGATGTCGGCCCAGGTGGCCAGGTGAGCGAAGAGCGGGCCGAGGCTGGCGCCGAGCTCGGTGATCTCGTATTCGACGCGGGGTGGCATCTCGGCGTAGTAGGTGCGGGCGATCAGGCCGTCACGTTCGAGCTGACGCAGCCGCTGCGTCAGCACCTTCGGCGTGATGCTGGTCAGCCGTCGTTCCAGCTCGACGAACCGCTGGCGGCCGAAGGTGTGCAGGCTCCACAGGATCGGTGTCGTCCAGCGGCTGAACACGATGTCGACGACCGGCGCGACCGGGCACGCCAGTTCGGGATCCGCGGTTTCCTGCACGTGCCCTCCATCACATTCTCGATACTTTCCTCTAGGTACCTACTATCCCGAGGCTACTAACTTCTCCCGCATGATTGTTGTGACAGGCGCTACCGGAAACGTGGGCCGCACGCTCGTGTCCCTCCTCGCCGAGTCGGGGGCGGAAGTGACAGCGGTGTCGCGCGGGCGACGCCCGATCGCGGTGCCGGACGGGGTTCACCACCACCGGGCTGATCTGGCCCAGCCGCAAAGCCTGAGGCCGGCGCTGGCCGGGGCCGAGGCGATGTATCTACTCGTGGAGGGCGCCGGGGCGCACCTCGACACGGCCGCGATCCTGCGGGTGGCCAAGGAGGCCGGGGTGAAACGTGTCGTGTTGCAGTCGTCGCAGGCAGCCGGCACACGACCCGATTCCGTGTCGCACGCTCCCCTGCGGGCCATCGAGGACCTCGTACGGGAAGCCGGTCCGGAGTGGACGATCCTGCGCCCCGGCGGTTTCGCCTCCAACGCCTTCGCCTGGGCCGCATCGATGCGCGCCGCGGGCACAGTGGCCGCCCCGTTCGGCGACGTCGGCCTGCCCGTGATCGACCCGGACGACATCGCCGCGGTGGCGGCCACCGTCCTGCCCGGTGGACACGAGGGCCGTACGTATGAACTGACCGGACCGGCCCTGAGCACGCCGCGGCAGCGGGTCGCCGACCTGGCCGCCGTGCTGGGCCGGCCGATCAACTTCGTCGACCAGACCCCGGAGCAGGCCCGCGAGCAGATGCTGCAGTTCATGCCGCCGCCCGTGGTGGAAGGCACACTGGCGATCCTGGGCGCGCCGACCGCGCGGGAGCAGCGGATCAGCCCCGACGTGGCCGCGGTGCTGGGCCGGCCGCCGAGGACCTTCGCCGAGTGGGCCGCACGCCACGTACGTCAGCTCAGCCCCAACTGACCGGGCAACCCACGGACCCAGTCACCCTGGCCGCGGCCCGGATCATCCGCCTCCCACCGGGCGGCGGCGCGTTCCACTGCCGCAACGAACTGGCGGCGCTCGTCCGGGTCCATCTCGCCGAGGTGGTAGGCGATCTCCTCCAGCGCGTTGCCGGCCAGCCGGTCGTCATCCCGGCCCAGCTGCAACGCCGTCTCGAACGCGGCAATACTGGCGATCAAGGCCTGCACCACACGATCCATGTCGTCATCCTCGCAGCGCGGCCGCGCCCGTTCTGCTCCGAGCGCGTCACGCCCAGATCGGGCGCAAGTCGTGCTCGGTGCCGTAGAACAGATACGGCCGCAGCTCGGGGCGGGCGCTCAGGGAGCGGTGCAGCTCGGCCGGGTTGCCGGCGACGGCACGGAACGGCTGACACTTCAGTTGCTCGCGGAGGCCGGCGAACGGCCAGGCGGCGCCGAGCAGACGACGGACCCCGACCAGGACGGCCGTCGCGTCCGGCGGGATGCCGTCGACCCAGATCTCGGCCCGCGGCGGCAGATCCCAGCCGGCCACGCCCGGATTGCGGGGACAGCCGAGCCGGTGCGTGACCGGGCCGTCGACGGCCTGGTCGCGCCACCACTCGCCGTCGACGGTCACGTCATCGGTGTCGCCGGGGTCGACGATCGGGCCGCGGCTGCGGGCGACGACCTCCTCCGGAAGCCGCACGCCGTGGTCCTCGACGTAGTGGGCGAGCCCGCTCGGCCAGACGAAGTGCGAACCGTCGGTGAGGTCGGTGCTGCCGTTGCGGGCCCCGCACAGCCGGCACACGGAGAAGCCGGGGCTGGCGACCAAGGTGCGCCCCGACCGCAGAAACGCCGCAACCGAAGCCCGTACGGGGTCCTCGGTCTCCGACAGAAAGCCACACACGTCGGGCCACTCCCCGTCCCAGTAACCGATCAGCCGCAGGGTGCCGGTCACGGCGCGGCCCGATGCGGCAGGTCCCAGTTGTCCGGCAGCGTGACGGCCCCCCATCGCGGGTCGGGCCGGTAATCGGTCCAGCGCCCGTCGAACGGTGGGGCACCGGCCGAGGCCAGGCTCATCAGCTGCTCCCCGGCCGCACGGATCGCCGGAACCTGCGCGGCACTCCACCGGCCGGGCCGCCCGGTGAGCGCGGCGAACTCGTCCTCGTCCTTCCACCGGCCCGCGCCGTCCGGCGTGATCCACACGTCGAGTGCCCGGTCCGCGGTGTCCACGCCCCTCACACCGTCAGCTTCCCACCTCGTACGGGAGGACTCGAGATTGCCGTACCAGCCGGTGAAGCGCTGCGCCGAGTCGAAGAACCACCACAGCGACCACTCGCCGGCAGCCGGGGCGAAATGCACGATGCCCGCACCGCGCCAGGTCGAACGACGCCGGGCCCGGGGCAGGGACGCCCGGCCGGCGATCGGGACCGCGCGCAGCGGCCGCCCGTCGGCCAGCACGGACTCGATCTGCGGCGACCCCGGCGCGACCCACAGTGCCAGCCCGTCGGCGTCGTCGGTGATGACCCGGCCGACGCGGACGAAACGCGCCCGGCCGTCCCGCCCGTACCGGTAGAGGACGGTGTCGCCGGGAGCCCAGCTCATTGGTGGATCAGCGCCGGCAGGGCGAACAGCATCGTGGTGGACCAGGTGACGTGGGTCAGGATCGGGGCCAGGATGCCGCCCGAGGCGCGCCGCTGCAGGCCCAGCACGAAGCCGAGCAGGGCCGCCGCGAAGACGAGCATGAGGTTTCCGGTGGCCACGGTGGCCGCGGCGTAGATGACGGTGGAGATGAGCACGGCGTGCCGGCGGCCGATCGCCGCGAACAGGGCGCCGCGGAAGAAGACTTCCTCGGCCACGCCGTTGAGCAGGGTGACCGCCGCGATCGGCACGATGGCGCCGTAACGGGCGTGGGCCAGCACACTGTTGACGAGCTCACGCAGCGCCGGTATCTCCCGCACGATCAGCGAACCGGTGACGAAGACGGCGCCCAGCACGAGCCCGGTCACCATCGGGGTGATGATCGGCCGGCGCAGGCGGTCCCGGAACGCGATGCGGCCCAGGTGCAGCGGCCCCGACAGCAGCGCCCCGATGATCCAGGTGGCCGCCACCAGCACGGTCAGCAGGTAGAACAGGTCGTCGCCGGGCCGCACCGACAGGGAGATCCCGAGCAGCACGGCCCCCGCGACCAAGGTGAACGCCACGACGATGCGGCGCCGGCGGAACGCCTGATCGGTCTGCTGGTGGTCACGTTCGACCCGGTCGATCAGCGACGGACCGAGGGCGCGCCGCAGCCAGGCCGAGTTCACCGGGCCACCCGCTCCCGGTCGGCCAGGGCCAGCCGTACGGCGTCGTCGTAGCTCATCGGCGCGCCCGGCACGACCCGGGTGATCGCGTCGTCGCGCACCACCACCTCGGTGGTCATCGAGTCGACCAGGTTGCGGGCGGTGGCCGAGTCGACATCGGTGACGAACTTCAGCCACGCCGACGACAACCGCGGGGTCAGCAGCGGCACGGTGACGTTGGGCAGCCGCGCGCCCCGGATCCGGGCCACCCGCTGCAGCATGTCGATGTACCGGAGCACCTCGGGCCCGCCGATCTCGTACGTCTGCCCGCGGGCCTCGGCCGGCTCCAGCACCCCGACCAGGTAGCGCACGGCGTCGGGCAGCGCGATCGGCTGCGTACGGGTGTTGACCCAGCGCGGCGTCACCATCGCGGGCAGCCGCTCGGCCAGCTGACGGGTCATCTCCCACGAGATGCCGCCGTGCCCGATCACCACCGCGGCCCGCAGCACCGTCACCGGCACCGGCCCGGACCGCAGGATCTCCTCGACCTCGCGGCGGGACCGCAGGTGCGCCGACAGTTCGCCACCGTCCGCGCCGAGGCCGCCGAGGTAGACGATCCGCTCCACCCCGGCGTTCGCGGCGGCCTCGGCGAAGCTGCGGGCCGCATCGGCGTCGCGCTGCTCGAAGTCGTCCGAGCCGAGCGAATGGATCAGGTAGTAGGCCACGTCCACACCCGTGAACGCCTCGCGCAGACTCGCCGGGTCGGACACGTCGGCCGCGACCGGCTCCCCCGCGCCGTCGTACTTCTCCGGGTGCCGGGTCATCGCGCGCACCCGGTACCCGTCCTCGGCCAGCTTCGCCGCCACGTGCGAGCCGATGAAACCGGAAGCCCCGCTCACCAGAACCGTCTTAGTCACACTCCCCTAGTTTCCCGTACCTTGGGTCTCTATGCGGAGTGCGCTCACCACCACAGGCCAGCTCCTGCTGGGTGCGCTGCTCCTGGTCACCGGCACAGCCCATCTGACCTTCGCCCGTACGGAGTTCCGCGCGCAAGTTCCGACGTGGGTCCCGCTCGACCCGGGCGTCGTCGTCATCGCCTCCGGCCTGGCCGAACTGCTGCTCGCCGTGGCCCTGCTGAGCACCTGGAAGCAGCCGTGGCGGTCCGTCGCGGGCGCGCTCACGGCGGCCTTCTTCGTCGCGATCCTGCCCGGCAACATCGCCCAGTTCACCGAGCACCGCGACGCCTTCGGCCTCGACACGGACGCGGCCCGCGCCGTCCGCCTGCTCTTCCAGCCGCTGCTCGTGCTGTGGGCCCTCGCCACGACAGATGCCATCGGCACCCTGAGAAAGCGACGTAACGATGAGCCTGCTCGGTGACCTCGTCCGGCTCTCGCCGCAGCTGCGCGAGGACATCCGATCCCACCCCGCGACCGCGTACGAACGGATGACCACGTTCGGCGATCCGGAACGACTCGAACTCGACTGGGAGTGGAAGCTGTTCGGCCCCCTGTTCACGGCGGCCGGCTTCAGCGTCAACCCGTTCCGGTCGGGCGTCTTGTTCCCCGAGGAGCCAAACGGTTTCGCCCGCGCCCTGGACCCTCCTCAGGTGGCGGAGGCATCCGCCCGGCTCGACCGGACGCCGTTCACCGCGCTCGCCCCCCACCTGCTCGGCGCGTTGGTGGAACGAGACACCGTACGGGTCGACTACGACTACGACTCACCCACGTACGGCCGGCCCCTGCCCCCGGAACGCATCGTGACACCGAGCTTCACCGATGAGGAACTCGACTCCTACCGCACCCGGCTGACCGCCAGTTACACCGACCTGACCCACTTCTATCGCGCAGCCACCCACAACGGCGAATGCACTGTCTTCTGGGCAGCATGACAGTCCTGACTTTCGTCCGCGCTCCCGACGCCGCCGCCCTGGCGCGGCGCATGACGTTCCTGCTCGACGGGCGCCCAGTGGCCAGGCTGAAGCGCGGCGAAAGCGTCCGCGTGACCGTGCCCGCCGGTCGCCACGTCGTCCAGGCCCGCATGGACTGGCTCCGCAGCAGACCCCTGGACCTGACCCTCGGCGAGGCGGAAACCCTCTCGGTGACCGGCGCCCTCACCGAGCACTCAATGACGTTCACCGGCGCTTTCCTCCGCCCGTCGACCGCCCTGGAGATCCGGGCCGCGTAGCGACCGGCGCGCGAGGAGCAGTGTCGTGTGGACCTCGAGCGGCACCTCGTCGGCGAACAGCTGGGTCAGGCCGGCCAGCACGTCGCGCCGGACCGGTGGTGGCAGCATGCGGAACTGCGACCTGGTGCGGGTCAGACCCAGGTAGTCCCGCGCCGCCACGCTGCGCCGGGAGAGGTAGTGGCGGCTGGTCCGCCCCTCGAAGCCGGCCAGTTGCGACAGCTCGTCGCCCGGCCACCGGTGCCACACCTGGTCGGCGGTGACGGCCTCGTCGTTGACGACGACCGCCGGGGCGTGCCGGGCCAGCACTTCGAGCATGGACGTCCGCAGGCCCGGCTCGGCGATCCGCTCGGTGTTCCAGAACAGCGCCAGCGTCGCGCCGTCGGCGAGCAGGTCCGCGGCCTGGGACCAGCGGGTCCCGGGCCGGGTCCAGTGCCAGGCCTCGGCGCTGAACAACAATCCGAACTTCTCGTCGGAGCGGAACCCCTCGAAGCTGTCGCGTACGACGTCGACGCCCGCCAGCGAGCTCACCCGGCGCTCGAGAACGTCGGCCATGGCGTCGTCCGGTTCCACAACGACGATCGGCATCCCGGCGGCGGCGAACGGCACGGTGGCGCGGCCGGTGCCCGCCCCGACCTCCAGCGCGCGGCGACCGCCGGGACCGGACGGGCCGTAGCTCAGCACGTCGTCGACCAGCGTCAGTGGATAGGCCGGACGCACCCGGTCGTACTCGCCGGGGACCTCACCGAACACCTGGGCCGGGTTCCGCGGGACCGGCCCGCTCAACGATCGGGCCAGCCGTTCACCGGCGGGCCACGGGCCGGATCCGCTCTTCGAGTCCAGGTGCCCGGCCGGGCCCGCGTCGACCAGCTCCGAGCCCCAATCTTCCGCGTACGCCCGGAACTGCTCGAAGGTGGCCATCGGATCGTCCCGGCTGGCCACCAGGATCGAGCGGAACGGCAAACGCCGCCGTGGCCCGTCGGCCCCGTCCGGGGCCCAGGGCGGCGTGACCAGCAGGGCCGCGCTCACCGGACCGGCGTGCGCAGCGGCCCAGGCGGCCACGATCAGGCAGCCCGCACCGTGCGCGACCAGAACCGCCGGCTCGTCGTCGGCGCTGATCGCGGCGTGCAGCGCGGCGACCCGGCCCGCCACGTCGACGGGCGGCCCGGGTGGTTCGGGCGCCCACGAGAACTCCGGGTAGCCGTCGACCCACGCGCGCGACCAGTGGTCGGCGGACGGAACTCCACGGCCGGGAACCACAAGGAACCGCGTCATACGAGCCAGGCTATCCACGCGTACCGTGCCATAGGTGGTGACGAATGCGCCGATGTTCTGGGTCGGAGGCAATCCGGGGCCGGGCAAGTCGACGATCGTGCGGCGGCTGGCCTTCGCACTCGACCTTCCGCTGCACCCGATCGACGCCTGCACCTACGACCATCTGCGCCGGCTGGGCCCGCCCCGGCCACCGCTGCAGGCGATGCCGGTCCGGGGCCCGGCCGGCGCGGCCGACGACTTCGAGCGGGCCATGTCCGCGGAGTACCGCCAGGCTGTCGGGTAGCGTGCCGCGGATGTTCCTGGCTCTCGCTCGCGTCCTGGCCCACTGCGGCGGCTCCCCCACCGCGGCCGTGGCGTATCTCGCCCGCGCGGTCGCCCAGAATCCGGCCGACCCGGAGCCGTACGCGGTCCTCGACGAGCTGCGCCGCCAGTCCCCGGCCGAGGTGGCGGCCGCCGTCGCCGAGCCGGGCAGCGCCTGGCAGTTCGTCGCCGGGTCGTATCTCGCCTTCGCCACGGGTGACATGGACGAGGCCGCGCGGTTACTGGGATCGCTGATCGGTTCCCAGCCGGCCATCGCCTGGGCCGCCGCGCCCTGGTTCAGCGACGACCGTTTCCTCACCGCGGTCACGGCGATCGGGCTGGCCGACGGTTCGACGACCATGACCGGCTACGGCACCGACCTCGACACCGACGTGGTGCGCGAGAACCTGCGTCCGTGGCTGCGAGCCGTCGACGTCGTCTGCGACCGTGACCCGGTCGCCGAGCAGATGGCGCGCATGGCGATCCTGTTGCGCTTCTGCGGTCGTACGGCGGAATCTCTGGCCTTGTGCGACCGCGCCGACGCCCTCGAACCGACGATGCTCGCGCACGTGGTCCGGGCCGGCACGTGGGGCTACCTCGGTGACACCCGGCAGCAGGCCGCCGCCCTGCGGGAGGCGTTGCGGCTGGACCCGGCCAACTGGTCGCTCTACCTGGACCTGGCCGACCTCGCCGCCCAGGACGACGACTTCCGTACGGCCGCCGGCCTCGTCACCGAGGGGCTGCGCCACGAGCCTGAGGACGTCACCCTGCGGGCCGCCGGTGCGGCGTACCGGTTCCGGGCCGACGGCTCACCGGCCGACCGGGAGCTGCTGCACGCCCTGGCGCCGGAGGTGCCGCACGAGGGTTACCGCGCTTACCTCACCGGGCTGGCGCTGGGCGCGTAGACGGTCACCGTGGACGCGGTCCGGCCGTACAGGCGGCCGTTGGCCACCATCGGCGCCTCGCGCAGACCCTTGGTGCCGGCGTCGAGGGGGATCGGCTTGCCGGTGCGGGCCTCGAACGCGGCCAGCGGCAGACTGGTGTCGCGGAAGCCGTAGACCACGCCGCCGCCGATGGCGAACTCGATGGGAGCCTCCTCACCGAACGGGGCCGACCAGATCGTGCGGCCGTCGTCGGCGCTGATGGCGAGCATGGCGCCCGCAAAGCTGTGCAAGTAGACGCGTTCGCCGTCGGTGGCGAAGCCGTACGTCGAACCGTGGCCGGGGAACGTCTTGAGCACCGCGCCGGTGGCCGAGCTGACGGTGCGGATCAGCCCGTCGGGGTCGCAGTGCATGTAGAACTTGGCGCCGTCGGGTGAGGCGCCGATCGGGGTGTAGCAGCCCGTCGCGGCCGGCCACGCGGACTTGCCGGTCACCATGTCGACCGCGGTGGTCGAGGTGTCGCCGGCCACCAGGACCTTGCCGCCGGCGGCGATGTTCTCCCCGCTGATCGATCCGGTGCGCTCCCACACCCGCACGCCGTCGCTGATCCGGTACGCCCGGACGACGTACCGGCTGACCGTCTCGTCCCACACACCGCCGGCCACGATGCCCTTGTCGACGACCGTGTTGTACATGGTCCCGGGGATCCGCTTGCGGTAGATCACCTGGCCGGTACGCACGTCATGCGCGGCCAGGAACGTCTTGCCGGAGCGGCAGTCGCGGGACTGCGCGATGAGCCGGGTCCCGTCGATCGCGGACAGGATGTAGCCGGTCTTCTTGGTGGTGGCCGGGGTCTCCCAGGCCACCGCGCCGGTCGTCGCGTCGTAGGTGCGGATCCGGTACGACGCCGCGGTCACGAGCCGGTTCGCGCCGACCAGGGGCGCGGCCGCGTAGGCGCATTTCGCGTCGGCCAGGGGAACGTTCCAGCGCGGCTTCAGCGTGCCCGCGACGGCCGGGGTCAGCCGGGTCTCGCCCGGGTTGTAATGGTCGCCGGTCGCGTGCGACTTGGCCTGACCCCAGGCGTCGGGTGCCGTCGCGGCGGCCGGCACCGGACCGGCGGCGGCGCTGATCGCGGTGGCCACGGCGACCGCCAGGCAACGACGTTTCACGGCTACTCCTCGGGACGGCACGGAAGATCACCGTACGGAGGAAGCCCGGGGATCACCGGACGCCGGGCGCGGTGCTCACCCGGTCGGGCGATAGTCGGGTTGCCCCGGGCCGGCGCGAGGGCTTGGCTGGTGGTCATGGGAAGGCTGGATGTGAATCGGATACGGGCGGCCCGCGACGTGATCGACCCGGCCTTCCTGGACTCCCCGCTCTATCGCTGCGACCCGCTGGGCGAGCGGCTCGGCTGTGCCGTGAGCATCAAACTGGAGACGGCCAATCCCGTTCGCAGCTTCAAGGGCCGCGGCACCGAACTGGTCACGAGTCGCCTGGCCGCCGCCTCGGCGGTGGTGTGCGCCAGCGCGGGCAACCTCGGGCAGGCCCTGGCCTGGTCGGGCCGCCGCCGCGGGCTCGACGTGACGGTGGTGGCACGGCGGCGGGCGCCCGCGGTCAAGCTCGACCGGATCCGGTCCTTCGGGGCCCGCCTGGAGCTGGTCGACGGCGACTTCGAGGCGGCCCGCGAACGCGCGGTGCACCTGGCCCGCGAACGCGGCATCCGGCTGGTCGAGGACAGTCTCGACGTCGAGACGTGTGAGGGTGCGGCCACCATCGGGCTCGAACTGATCGGCGCGGTGTCGGCCGGGGACGTCGTGCTCATCGCGCTGGGGGGCGGCGCGATGGCTACCGGCGTCGGTCACGTGCTGAAGTCGCTGGCGCCCGGCGTCGAGGTGATCTGCGTGCAGCCGCGGGGCGCGCCCGCGATGACGTTGTCGTGGCGCGAGCGCCGGGTCGTGACTACCGAGGCCGCCGACACTATCGCCGACGGTGTGGCGGGTCGCTTCCCGATCCCGGAGGTGCTGGACGACTTGCTGGCGGTCGCGGACGACGCTGTCCTCGTACGGGAAGACTCGATCAAGACCGGCATGCGGCTGCTGCTCGACGACGCGGGTCTGGTGGCCGAACCGTCGGCAGCGCTCGGTGTGGCGGCCGTGCTGGAAGACCGGCGGCGCTTCGCCGGGCGCCATGTCGTCACGATCGTCTGCGGCGGCAACGTCGACCCGGCCGCCTACCGGCGTTTCACCAGCCCATGGTCCCCGGGCCGCCCTTGAACGGGCCGGTGATGTCCGCGGTGATCCAGCCGCCGTAGAAGTCGCCCTCCTGCGCCCGCACCAGTTCGCCGGCCACCCGGCACTCGTCGACGCGGCTGGGATAGAAGGCCACTGCGCCAACCATTTCCCCGTACGCCGCCACGGGGCGCTCGTAGGACCAACCGGCCTGCCGGACGCGGGTCTCGCCGACGACGAGATCCCAGTAGCTCGCCATGCCCTTGAACTCGCACAACGACCGGCCGTCGCCCGGCTCCAGCACCCCCTCGGCGATGTCGTCGCGCGGGATGTAATACACCGGCGGGTGTGAGGTCTCCAGCACCCGCCAGCAGCGCTCACTGTCGGCGATGACCTTCTGCGCGTGGACGACCGTGATCCGCGCGCGGCTGCGCTCCAGGCGCGGTGGCCGCGGGTAGTCCCAGACTGACTCCATCACCCCAGCTTGCCAGCCGCGCGCCTGTTCTCCAGAACGGCGAGCACGGCGAACGCCACCCCGGCGGCCGCGACGGCGACGACATAACACCACGGGGCGGGCAGGTAATTGGCCGCCACCAGCGCATTGGGCCCCTTGTCGGTGAAGAGGCGGAACAGGATCGCGATCGGGCCCTCCCACACGCCCGCCACGAGCGTCAGCAGCATTGCCAACCGGTACCAGCCGTCGTCCACAGCGACTCCCCCGTCGAGATACGAACGTACCAACGACACCATCCGGGCCCTGCTGCGACAAGCGCTGTTCACCCGAAACGTCACGCAGAGTACGCGTCTAGGCTGATCTTGTGCGTGACGAAATCAGCTGCCCGGTCTGCCGGGGCCCGGTCCGGCCCGCGTCGCCGCGCGGCCGCCGCCCGGTCTACTGCTCGCGCGCGTGCCAGGCCCGGGCGTACCGGTCCCGCAAGAACCCGCCGATCCCCGCCCCCGCACCGCTGCTCGCCGGGCGGCGACGGCAGATCGTCGAGGCGGTCTGGCGCATCGCGGCCGAACGCGGCCTGCAGATGGCGACCGTCCGCGAGATCGCCGCCGCTGCGGGTGTGGCGCCCCGCGCGGTGCAGTACCACTTCGCGGGCAAGCACCACCTGCTGGTCACCGCGCTGCAGGAGCTGCACCGCGACAACGAGCAGCGCGGCCGCAGACGCATCGAGGCCCTGCGCGACGCGTCCGACCCCCGGGTACTGCTGCGGGCCACCCTGGAAGAACTGCTCCCCCTCGACGAGCAGCGCCGCCGCAGCTTGCGCGTGCTGACCGCCTACTACGCGTGGAGCCTGACCGACCCGGCCCTGGCCGCGGTCTTCCTGCCCGCCGAACACCCCCTGGAAGACCTGGTGGCCGCGCTGATCCGCGCGGCCGGGGCCCGCCGGACGATCGACCCCGCCCAGGAGGCCAACCTGCTCGTCGGCGGCATCAGCGGCCTCGGCCTGGACCTGCTGCACGGCCGCCGCACCCGCGCCCAGGTGCGGCGCACCCTGGACTACCACCTCGCCCGCGTGCTGGCGCCGCCCGACGAGTACGCTGCGGGGGACCGACATCGATCACCTTGAGAAGCCACCGTGGACGCCATCGCGCGCATCCGGACCAAGCTCGCCGCCCTCCCCCGTACGGAGAACGCCACCCTGGGCCCGGTGCTCAGCGAGGACCAGGTCGCCGGTTTCGAGCAGCGGCACGGCATCCGGCTCCCCGAGGAGTTCCGCCAATTCGTCACACGGGTGGGTCACGGCGGCTACGGCCCCACGTACGGGCTGCTGCCGATCACCCGCTGGGCGTCCCGGCCCGGGCAACCCGCCGGAACGAGCCCGCTCATCCCCGACGCCGAAGCGCCCGTGACGCGCGACTTCCCCGGCACGATCGCCGTGGTCCACGGCGGCTGCCTCGACTGGACCGTGCTGGTGGTCTCCGGGCCGGGGCGAGGACGGCTGGTCGAGGTCAACGCCGACGGCCTGTTCGCGCCCTACTTCCACGCCGACGCCGGCTTCCTCTCCTGGTACGAGCGCTGGCTCGACTTCGTCGGGCGCGGCGCCGGCCCCGTCGACCTGACGTGGTTCGCGCAGCAGATGGCGGGCGACGAGCACGCCCTGCTCGACACGCTGCGCAACGACGCCCGCCCCCGGCGCCGGCGGGCCGCCGCGTACTCGTTCATCACCTACCCGCAGCCGAGCGGGTCGCTCCCGGCCGCCCTGGTGCGGGCGCTGGCGGAGGAAACCGATCCGGCGGTACGCGAGACGATCGTGCGCGCCCTGGCCGCCCAGGGACCCCACGGCCGCGAACTGCTTCCGGCGGCCCTGTCCGACCCGTCGCCCGACGTCCGCTCACTCGCGGTGATCCTGATGGCCCCACGCGACCATCCGCAGATGGCCGATGTGCTCGCCGAGCACCTGCGGGCCGAGAACGACGACGCTGTCCGCGCCACCGTCCGCAGGGCCTTGCACCATGAATGACATCGACTTCCGCACGGGTGACGTGCCGGAACTGGGCGGTACCCGAGGCGTGGGTGCGGGCGGACCGGCAGAATGGGCGGGTGAAGATCCTCTCCATTCAGTCCTCGGTGGCGTACGGGTATGTCGGCAACTCGGCCGCGGCGTTCACGTTGCAGCGGCTCGGGCACGAGGTGTGGCCGGTGTTCACCGTCCACTTCTCCAACCACACCGGGTACGGCGCCTGGCGCGGGCCGCTGCTGGCGCCGACCGACGTGGCCGAGGTGATCGCGGGCATCGACGACCGTGGGGTGCTCGGTACGGCCGACGCGGTGCTGTCGGGCTATCAGGGCGACCCGGCGGTGGGGGCGGTGATCCTGGACGCCGTGGACCGGGTCAAAGCGGCCAACCCGAACGCCGTTTACTGCTGCGACCCGGTGATGGGCGACGTGGGCCGGGGGTTGTTCGTCAAGGAGGGCATCCCGCAGTACATGCGCGACGTCGTGGTGCCCCGGGCCGACATCATCACGCCCAACCACTTCGAGCTGGACTTCCTGTCCGGACGGGTGACGACCACACTCGACGAGGTGCTGGCCGCGGTCGACGTCGTACGGGAAACCGGTCCGCGGCACGTGCTGGTGACCAGCGTCGTGCACGGTGACGCTGCCGAAGGCACGGTGGACGTGGTGGCCGTCTCCGACGAAGGCGCGTGGGCGGTGACCACTCCCCTGCTGCCGATCACCCCCAACGGCGGCGGCGACATCACCGCGGCGCTCTACCTGGCCCACCTGTGGACCACGAACTCGCCGCCGACGGCCCTGGAACGGACGGTGTCGTCGATCTTCGCCGTCCTGGAGGCGACGCTCGCGGCGGGCACCCGCGAACTCGAACTGATCGCGGCCCAGGACGTGATCGCCCATCCCCCGGCCGGCCTGACCAGCCGCCGCCTGCGCTGAGGACGCCGCCGTGAGCTACGACCTGACCTTCGTCGACAAGCCCGCCGACCAGTCGTGGGAGGACCTGCTCGAAACCCTGGGCGAGGACGACGAGCCCGGTGAGCGGCCCGGCGAGCGTACGTGGAACGCGGTTCTGACCGATGCGCGCCGGATCCTGGGCGAGGTCACCGACACCAGTGGCGGCTCGCACTACGAGCTCAACCATGAGCCCACCGGCATCCAGCTGAGCCTGTACGCGGGCGAGGCCGGCATCACCGTGCCGTACTGGTACAAGGGCGCCGACGCCGTACGGGTCGTGCAGGCGATCTACGCCCTCGGGCACATCGTCGAGCAGCACACCGGCCTCTCCGGCTACGACGCGCAGGTCGAACTGCCCCTCGCCGAGGCCGCGGCCCGGCCCGGCCTGGCCGCAGCGGTCTTCGACGACGTGGCCGCCGACTTCGCCCGCCGCGGTTATTCGAGCCCGTCATCCTCCTGAGCGGGGACCGGTCAGGCCAAGAACCTCACAACTCCAGCCGAACGCGGGCGTCGTGTGCCAGTCCGGGCGACGACCGGCCCGGGCCAGCCGGCGTCCCTCGGCAAAGGACTCCTGGTGGGCCGCGCTGATGGACAGGTAGCGGCCGATCAACGCTTCGGCCGGGCCGGGCTGGTCCTGACTGACGAGGTATTCCAGCAGGTCCTGGGCGAAGGCCCAGGGCCGTAGCAAGCCGTCGGAAACCGCCTCCGGCAGAGCCCGCGGGTCGCGGGTCGCGGCCAGCCACGGCACGGCGGCAGTGGCGAGGTCAGCGACCAGCGTCCCGGCGTCCGCGATGCGGTGGGCCGGCGTCCACTCGGCTCCGAGCGGCTTCGTCTTCGGTGTCCACAGCAAACTCCGCAGGCGTAGGTCCTGATCGATACAGCGGCACTCTACAAATCGCGTCCCGCTGCGACCGGGCTCGGTCAGCGTCGGTGGGTACCGAGCTGCGCGACCGGGTGCGGGCCGACCCGGCCCAGGCCCGCGCTTGTCTGCTCGCCGGGGTGCCCGAGCAGCGTCGCCGGCGCGGGCTCCCGGAGACCGACGACGCTCGATGAGCTCGGCGGTGGGCGCTCGCCCCCGAATCGGACGTTATACCGTGGCACTATGCAAAAGGGTATTAATCGGGCGCTTGCGGCGTCCATCATGGCTGTGTCGCTGCTTCTGGGGAGCAGCCCGGCGGTTGCCTCGGCCGACGTTGCGCAGCGGGAAAGCGTGCAGGTGACCGGCAGGGGAACCGTGTCCGGCGAGCCCGACACGCTCGAGGCCACGTTCGGCGTGGAGACCAGCGCGACCACCGTGGCCGCGGCCTTGAAGCAGGCCACCACGGCGGCCACCCGCATGCGGGACACGCTCGTGCGCGGCGGGGTGACCAAGGCCGACCTGCAGACTTCCCACGTGAACGTCACGTCGATGCGCAAGGACGACGGCCCGATCACCGGTTACACGGTGCGCCAGGGGCTGACCGCGAAGATCCGCAACCTGTCGCGGGGCGGCGCGCTGATGTCGGCGGCCGTGACCGCGGGCGGTGACGCGGCCCGGCTCGACGGGGTGTCGTTCTCCATCGCGGACGACACCGCGCTGCTGGCCCAGGCCCGCAAAAAGGCGTTCGCCGACGCCCGGGGCAAGGCCGAGCTCTACGCCCGGGAGGCGGGCCGCCCGCTGGGCCGAGTCGTGCGGGTGAGCGAGGGCGCCACCAATGTCTGGCCGCAGGGTGGGCAGGACCGGTTCGCCGCGGCCGACGCGTCGGTGCCGATCGAACCCGGCCGTCAGCAGCTGTCGGTGACGGTCACCGTGGAATGGGCTCTCGACCCGCCGAAGGCGCCCTGAGCCCCGCTCAGGCCTGCGGCGGCTCCATGCTCGACCGGTCGACCGGGGCCGGCGGGATCAGCTCACCCGCCGCGTACGCGGTCAGCCGCCGCAGGATCTCGGGGCCGTCGTAGGCCGGGAACCGGATGAGCAGCAGGCGCAACGCGAACCGGGACTCACGCAACGAGTCGAACATCGCGGCGTCCATCGGGCGCGCGTTCACGTGCCAGGAATCGGGCGCCGCCCAATGTGTCATCCGCAGGTAGAACGCGTCGCGGGGCCCGGCCTGGGCCAGCGCGGTGAGGAACGCGAGCCCGTCATCGACGGGAAAGTCGATGTAGGCCCACCCCCGCTGGGCCGCGACCACCGAGGCCATGTGCGGCAGCTTCTCGGGCCAGCCGGCGTTGCTCTCGCCCGCATTCTGGCAGCAGGTCCACGTCGTCCAGCCGAGACGCCAGATCGCCTCGATGATCGGCGCCAGCTCCTCGTCGATGTCGGCGCTCAGCTCGCCGACCCGGACCCGCCGCACCGGATGCAGATTGTCGCTCACGGCCGCGATCCTAGGTGAGGGCGTCGATGAACGACTGAGCCAGCCACCGCTCGTACTGGTCGAGGGTCCAGCCGCGGTCACCGACGAGCAGTTCGTAGACCTCGGGCGCGATCAGCGTCCACACGATGTCGGCGCCCTGGGCGGGGTCGACGCCGGCGCGCAGGCCACCGATGGCCGCGAGGTGACGCACGACCCCGCTCGCCCCGACCATGCGCTCACGGTTGATGGTCTCGCGGAACTGCGCCAGGTCGGGGTCGCCCCCACGGGCGGCCGCCAGCAGTTTGGCCAGCAGCGGCCCGGTCCGTCCGCTGATCAGGCGGGCCGCGTGCGCATAGGCGGTGAGGACGCCCTGCGGGCTGGTCGCCGCGTGGACGGCCCGGATCTCGGGGCGGTCGATCATCGGGACGTCCTCGTCGTCGCCGGCCAGCGTGACGTCGTACACGTCCTTGACGAGGGCCGCCTTGGTGCCGAACGTCTTGTAGACCGTCTCGGCCGAGACCCCGGCGCCGGTTGCCACGTCGCGCATGGTGACGGCGGCCGGGCCCCGCTCGACCAGCAGGGCGCGGGCGGCGTCGAGGACGCGGCGGCGGGTCAGGCGCGCCTGCTCGGCCCGGCGGGTGTTGTCGTATGGGCGACGCGTCATTGATTACCGTTCACTGGTATCGAATACTTCTCCACTGTATCCGATTGTTCCGTGGAGGCATCATGCGCACCCTGGAAACCGACGTCTGCATCCGCTCCATGACGATCATGGCGGCGGGCGACCTCGACGACCTGACCCCGATCGTCCATCCGCAAGCCACCAACCGTGAGGGCAAAGCGGAGCCGCCGGCCTGCCGTGGTCAGGGGCCGGCCGCGTTCGCGGCGACCGCCCGCTGGCTGCGGGCCGGGTTCGCCGACCTGCGCTTCGACGTCCACGACACGGTGGCCGAGGGCGACCTGATCGCGGTGCACTGCACCATGTCGGGCCGCCAGGTCGGCGACTTCGTGTCCTACGACGAGCGCGGGGAGGTGGCCCAGGTGATGCCGCCGACCGGGCGCACGTTCGCGATCACCCAGACCCACTGGTTCCGGATGAGGGACGGGCAGGTCTTCGAGCACTGGGCCAACCGCGACGACTTCGGCATGGCCACGCAGCTGGGCTGGGTCCCGCCCACGCCGGCGTTCCTGTGGCGGATGGCCCGGGCCAAGCGCCGGGCCGTCCGCGCCTCTCAGGTGAAGATGTAGCTTGTCGTCCCCCGGATGCGCGCTACGCGTCGCGGAACCAGCCGATCGCGGGCGCCTCCCGGTAAGCGTCCTCCTGCTCGGCGGGCCATCGGTCGCGCACGGCGTTCACCGCCTCGGCCCCGGTGCCGGCCTCGGGACACGCCGGCGAGTGGAGGCAACCCGGCAGACCGGCCGCCGCGAAGCTGCGATGCGCCTCCCACTCGTCGGCCAGCTGCTCGTCGGTCAGGCGATGCAGAACGAAAACGCGCGGGTCGAGATCCCAGTGCCCGCCAGGCTCGTCGCCGGTCACCATGACATACCAGTACTCGCGCCCGTCGTGCACCGCGATCCCGGTCAGCGGGCCGTCGTACCAGCCGGAGAACCACAGCTTCCGTACGCCGGTCAGCTCGGGCAGACCCGCCAGGCGCGACATGTCATGCACACCGCCGACCGTCCTGCCTACCGCGACCAGCAGTCGAAGCTCAGGGCGGCCCGGGTGCGCGCGGCCAGGTGACGGTCGTCGGCCGTCAGCAGGTCCTCGATGATCGGGCGCAGCGGGCCGGGGCGACCCCCGGTGGCCGCGAACAGCGTGGCCCCGAGCGCGGCCAGATCGCAGGCGACGGCGCCGGGGGCCGGGTGCAGCAGCGCCACCCGGCCGTCGTCGTGCAGGTAGACCGAGCCGGGGTGCAGGTTGCCGTGGCCGGTGCGCTCGAGGAGGTCGAGCAGTTGCAGGCCGAGGGCCCGTACGCCGGCGACCGGCAGCGGGCCGTCCTCGCGCAGAACGTCAGCCAGTGTGCGGCCGACCGCCGGGGCGTACGAAACAACTGTCATGTCGAAGACGATCCTCCGCGGCCGGCCCGCTGTCGTCAGGGCAAGCCCCCAACCGCACTACCGGCTAGCTTCCATTCCCCGGCTCACAACCGTCCGGTCCGGCGCCGGGAGATTATCGTGAGCCGATGCGGCTGCACCCGGGCGAGATCGAGGCCACCGGCCGGCGCGCGACCACGCTGGACGAGGTCGTCCGCCGCCTGTTCGACGCGTCGCCCGGCGTGAGCGCCCGGCCGCGGATCATCGCGATCGACGGCCGCGGCGGCGCGGGCAAGACAACCCTCGCGGAAAGACTCCGTACGGCGGTGCCGGGCTCGGCGATCGTGCACACCGACGACGTCGCGTGGAACCTGGCCTACTTCGACTGGGGCGCCACCCTGGCCGAGCACGTGCTGGCACCCCTGCACCGCGGCCGAGCGGTCGACTTCCGGCCGGCGGCCTGGGCCGCGCACGACCGTTCCGGCTCGATCCGCGTGCCGGCCGGGGCGCCGGTCGTGTGGGTCGAGGGCACCGGCGTCCTCCGTTCGGAACTCGCGCCCTGGCTCGACGCCTCGATCTACGTGCAGGGCGACCTCGACGAGCAGGAACGGCTGCTGGCCGCGCGCGACGGCGACTCCCCCGAGCAGCGCGAACACATCGCGAAGTGGCTGGCCGAGGAGCTGCCGTTCCTGCTGCGCGAACAGCCCTGGGCCCGGGCCACCCTGATCGTCGCCGGTCCGGCCCCCGAACTCCTGGTCGCCGAGCCGGTGCCCGCGCGCGCCGGTGTGCTGGTGCTCGGCGGCGCGGGCGTGGACCACGTCGTACGGGTGCCGCAGTTGCCCCTGCCGCCGGCCGACTCCACCCACTCCACAGTGCACACCCGGGCCGGGCAGACCGGCGATTTCGTCGCGCTCGGCCTGCACGCGCTCGGCCTGCCCACCACCCACCTCGACGTGCTCGGCGACGACCCCGAAGGCGCCCTGGTGCGCGACCTGCACGAGCGGCAGGGCGTGCCGTTCCACACCATCGGCACCCCGCGGGGCACCAAACGGTCGGTCAACCTGGTCGACCCGCGGGGCCGCCGGCAATCCCTGTACGACTCCAGCCGCGGCGCGGGCGGCGTCACGTTCCCGCCCGACCTGCTGGCCACGCTCGCGGGCACCGCCCGGCACGCCCACGTCTGCGTCACCGAGCCGTGCGCCGAGGCCATCCCCGCACTGGTCGCGGCCGGGCTGACCATCTCCACCGACCTGCACGACTGGGACGGCGCCGACGACCACCACCGCCGCTTCGCCGAGCAGGCCGACATCGTGTTCCTGTCCACGGTCAACCTGCCCGACCATGAGTCCGCGATGCGCTCGATCGGTGGCCGGGCCGTGGTCGTGGCCACCGCGGGCGACCGGGGCGGCTACGTGCTCGACCCCGCCGACGGGCAGATCTCCCCGTACGGGCCGGCGACGCCCCCGGCCGAGGTCCGCGACACCAACGGCGCCGGCGACGCCTTCGTGGCGGGCTTCCTGTACGGCCACCTCACCGGCGAACCCCTCGCCCGCTGCCTCCGCCTGGGCGCCATCGCCGGCGCCCACGCCTGCACGGTGCCCGCCACCGAGGTCGGCCCGATCGACGTCGAGACGCTGACCAGCCGCCTCCGGTGATACGCGCGCTTGACGGCGGCCGGCCGGTCTAGGGCCGCAGCATGCCCAGGAAGCCGGCGAAGTCCGGGGCCAGCGGCACAACACCCCAGTCCACGCTCCAGAAGACGACCGACGGGTGCTTGTCGTCCGCGCGGTAGTCGAAGCAGAAGAAGTCGCCGCCCACGTCGGCGGCGAACGGGATGATGCCCTCGTCCAGCACGTCGAGCAGGGGAAAGACGGCAGCGACGATGTTGCTGACGAACGGCGCGTCCGCGAAATGCAGCAGATGATCGACGGCGGTGCCGAAGCCGTTGGGCAGGTCGATCCCGGCCGGGACCGGAGCGGCACCCTGGTGGACCTGAGCGACGGCGAGAAACTCGGGCGGCAGAACGACTTCCAGTTCTTCCTGCGCCTCCCGCACCGCCGTGTCCGACGCCGGCCGCGGGTCGTCGATCGCCCCGTCCACCCAGTTCACCATGGTTCCGTTCCTTCGTTTCTCGTCCCGCCGCGGTGCCCGAACTCTCCAACGATTCGATGTCGCCCGGCGCCGCCGCGCTTGCCGCTGCATCTTCGCGTCGAGGCTGCAGCCGTCGGTGCACCAGCGCCGGCTGTGATTCGTGCTCGAGTCCAGGAACAGCCCGATACATCCGACCTCGGCGGCGCACACCTTCAGCGCAGTTCGATGGCCGTCGCGAGCGCCTTCCGGGCCGCGGCCGGCGATGGGGACACCTCGAGCCCGGCGCCGGCCGGCAACCCGGCGTGGTGCGCCCAGAGCACTAGGCCTGACCCCCATCGTCACCGGCGCCACGACCCGGCCCATGAACTCAGCACTGCCGGACAGTCCCGTGCTCGCACCCCGGCCGCCGGGTCCCGTCCGGCGGCACCTCGCATGGACCTTGCATCGGGTCGCCGACCGCCTCGCCGGCCCCGGCGAGCCCTCAGCCCGCCTTCACCACCGGTGGGTGTGAGCGAGTCACATCGGATCGCTCTCCCCCTCGACCGAGTAGATCTCGAGAAGGGGGATCGCCGCGATGGCGGGCTCGTGGCCGGCTTCGGCGGCCCTCGTCCACCACATCAGGGCCTCGTTGCGGTCGCCGCGCTGGACCGCCTCGTAGCCGAGGGCGTAGCAGGCGGCCGGATGGTCGTGGGCTGCGGCTTGACGTAAGTAGCGCAGCGCCATGCGGGAGCCGGGGTCCTGCATCATGGCCACCGCGTACATGGCCTCGACCGAACCCAGGTCCGCGGCGTGTTGCCAGACCTCGGTGATGCGCCAGGCCGGCATCCAGAAGTGCTCGTCGGACCGGGCCTTCTCCTGCTGGTCGAGGGTCCAGTAAACGCAGCCCAGGGCGTAAAGGGCGTGCACGTCACCGGTCTCGCTGACCAGGCGGTAGTGGGCGGCGGCCCGATGCAGGTCACCATGGTGGGCCGGCAGCACGGTGCCGTCGAGCACGGGTTCCGGTGGAAGCAGCGGACCGGGCCGCGACGTGACGGCGATCCAGTGGTCGACGGCCTGAGGCGATGCCCGTACGGCTCGGATCAAAGCCTCGACCACAATGAGCTTGACGCCGGGCAAGGCCTCGGCCAGCCACGCCTCGTCGATGCCCGCCCGCTCGTCGGACAGCTGCGCCGTGAACTGCAGCAGACTGTGCAGTTCGGCCTGCCTGCGCTCGTCGCCCAGCCGGCTCAGGACCAGCTCGGCCGCCCGCCGGCGTTGGGCGTCGTCACGGAAGCCGCGGTGCAGGTCGGTCAGGGCCACCCAGTGACGGTAAAGGCTTGCGGGCGTGGCGCACACTCCGGGCATGTTCTGGAAGCGGCGGCCGGAGTGCCCGGTACGGCCGGTCGAACAGGAATGGATCGACCGGTCGATGGACTGGTTCGTGACCGAGTTCGGCCCGCATCGCCTGCGCGCCGAGGTCATCTTGCCCACCGACGACTACTTCCCGGGTGAGTACAGCGGCTCCCGGCAGGACGTACAGGCGGTCCTGAAGAAACTCTGCGCCCACATGGGGCTCGACCCGGCCCGCATCGTGCTGGAACACGACGAGGCCGACGACAACCCGGACCTGTCGGCCCACGTCCCGATCAACACAGCGGGCTCGGGCGCGGCCGGGCATCACCGCGTGCGCAACGGCAAATCGATCATCGGGATCCGCGACGACCAGGCGGCCCGGCCCATGGCGTTGGTGGCCACCATCGCGCACGAGCTGGGCCACGTGCTGCTGCAGCGTGAAGCCGGGCGGGACGATCACGAACCGTTGACCGACCTGCTGACCATCTTCTTCGGTTACGGCATCTTCAGCGCCAACTCCGCGTTCGACTTCTCGCGCCAGGTTCGCGGCGACTACAGCTACACCCAGACGAGCCGGCTCGGCTACCTGACCGAACCCATGTACGGCTACGGCCTGGCCCGCTACGCCTGGTTGCGCGGCGAGCCCGACCCGCCCTGGGCGCGCTACCTCGACACCAATCCCCGTACGTTCCTCAAGCGCGGCCTGCGCTACCTGACCGCGGCGAACGACTGATCAGGCCTCGCTGGTCTCGACCCGGGCGATCAGCTGCTTGAGGCGGCCGATCTCCGCGGCCAGGGCGGCCCGTCCGGCGGCGGTCAAACTGATCCAGGTGCGGCCGCGACGACCCTCGTAGCCCTTCTCGACCTCGACCAGGCCGGCCTCCTCGAGCACGCTCAGATGCTTGGAGAGGTTGCCCGCGGTCAGCTCCAGGTTGGACTTCAGATAGCCGAACTCGACCCGGCGCGCCTCATGCGTGACCGTCAGAATTCCCAGCCGTACGCGCTGGTGCACCACCTCGTCGAGGCCGGTCACCGGGTGCGCGGCGTCCTCGGCGCCGGTCACGGCCGTCACCGCTGACGCCGGGCCGCGACCCGGAAACCGAGCGCGCCCAGCAGCAGGACCACCCCGGCGATCACCTGCGGCACGGCCATGCCGGCCCGCAGCCCCCAGTCGAACAGGGCGAGCCCGTCGTTCATCGGCAGCACGAACACCACCAGGGCCAGATAGGCCAGGGTGAACCCGAGCAGCGCCACGTTGCGTTCGAGCCAGGCCAGCACGAGCAGCACGATACCGATCGTGCCCCACGGCATGACGAGCCGGTCGAGCACGAAACCCCAGTACGGCAGCGGGTCGGGGAACGGGCTGCGGTCGAGATACATCTGCACGGCGATCCACCCGGCCGGGAACACGACGGCCGTGGCCGCGCCGGTGATCGCGTACGGAAGGACGCGGGCGCCCACGCCGCGCTCCCGGGCCGCCCGTAGGTAGATGTAGGCGATGGCCGCGTACATCAGCACCATGGCCGCGGGCCAGAAGTAGAGCATGCCCCGGCGCGCGAACTGGCAGCTGCCGTCAGGGGTGCAGCTGACCCACATGCCGAACCAGTCGAACGGGATGGCGGCCAGGACGGCCACGGCCAGCACCAGCAGGGCGGCCCAGGTCATGCGCTGATCAAGCCGTACGCGGTGGGAAAGCGCACGCATCTCGGAAAGCAGCCGGCGCGGATCCCCAGCAGCCGGAAGCGGGTTAGCGGTCATGCCAATAGGTTTCCACAACAAACCAATTTGCGCCAGGGTCATCCGAAGCCAACCCGTCGCGCGAGTTGGTCGCCGCGGGCCGGCGTGTCGCCGCGGCCTACGCGGCGCGGCGGCGGGCTTGGCGGGATAGCGCGGCGGCGGGACGGCGCGACGGCGGCTCGGCGCGGCGGCTCGGCTCGGCGCTGAGCAGGCGTGGCGCCGGACCGGCGCGGCGGGGCGGGCGCCGCGGATCGGGCGTGTCGTGGTGGCGGGCGCAACCGGAGGCGGGCGCCGCAGGCTCGAGGCGAGCGCGGTGCGGAGGCGGGGCAGACGCGCGGGGGCAGGCTCGGCGGGGCCAAGCGGGCGCAGCGCGGGTCGGCGCGCCGGAGATGAGGGCGGCGGGGCGGGCGTGTCGCCGTGGCGGACGCGGCGCGAGGCGGGCTAATCGGTGCCAGGCGGGCGTAGCGGTGCGAGGCGACGCCAGTCGGCGTGGCGGCGTGGCGGTTCGAGGCCGCGCGGCGTGGCGGTTCGAGGCCGCGCGGCGTGGCGGTTCGAGGCCGCGCGGCGTGGCGGTTCGAGGCCGCGCGGCGTGGCGGTTCGAGGCGGCGCGGCGGCGTGACGGGCGTAGCGGGCCGACGGCTCCGCGGGGTTCTACGCTGTCCGGCATGACCGTCGACCTGTTTGCGGGGCTGTCTGTTCGTGACTTCGCCGCCGCGGCGGTTTGGTATGAGCGGCTTCTCGGTGGACCGCCCTCGTTTCTGCCCAATGACACCGAGGCGGTGTGGGAGCTCGCCGAGAACCGCTACGTCTACATCGAGGTGCGCCCGGAGCACGCCGGGCATGGTCTGGTCACCGTCTTTCTCAGCGACTTCGACGAACGCCTGGCCGAGGTCGCCGCCCGGGGGCTGGAGCCCGACGTCCGCGAGACCTACGGCAACGGCGTACGCAAGGCGGTCTTCCGTGACCCGGACGGCAACGAGATCGGTTTCGGCGGCGGACCTGCCTCAGACTGAGGGCGCGGCGGTCGTGACCGGGGTGGGCGTGGCCGGGGCCTGGGCGCGGCGCCAGCGGTTCGCCACGGCCGGGGCCTTCTTGGCGACCGGGCGGCGTACGGCGGCTTCGCCGCGGTTGGGCAGGGCGAGCCGGAAGACCTTGTACCAGGCCGAGGCGACCTGCTTGGGCAGCGGGCCGCTGACGTAGGAGAGCCCGTACCGCTGGAAAAGGTCTTGGATCTTGGGGGCGATCTCTTTGTAGCGGTTGCTCGGCATGTCCGGGAACAGGTGGTGTTCGATCTGGTGGGACAGGTTGCCGGTCATCAGGTGCATGGCCTTGCTGCCACTGATGTTGGCCGAGCCGAGCATCTGCCGCACGTACCATTCGCCGCGGGTCTCGCCCTCGATCGACGTCTTCTCGAACGTCTCGACGCCGTTGGGGAAGTGGCCGCACATGATGACCGAGTGGCTCCACACGTTGCGGATCAGGTTGGCCGTGAAGTTGGCCGCGATCGTGTGCAGGAACGACGGGCCGGACAGCGCGGGGTGCACGACGTAGTCCTTGAGCACCTGCTTGCCGATCTTGCGGCGCACCTTCTTGAGGGCGGCCCGGAACTGCGGGTCGCGGCGGCGTTCCTTGGTGGCCAGGTTCCGGCCCAGTTCGAGGTCGTAGGCGGCGATGCCGTACTCGAAGAAGCAGGCGTTGACGAAGTTGTAGAAGGGCTGGCCCAGGTGCGCCGGGTGCCACTTCTGGTCCTCGTCGACGCGCATGATGCCGTAGCCGAGGTCGTTGTCGCGGCCGACCACGTTGGTGTACGTGTGGTGCAGCTCGTTGTGCGAGTGCTTCCACTGCTCGGCCGGGGAGGCGTGGTCCCACTCCCACTTCGTGGAGTGGATTTTCGGGTCGCGCATCCAGTCCCACTGGCCGTGCATGATGTTGTGGCCGATCTCCATGTTCTCCAGGATCTTGGCCACCGACAGGCCCGCCGTGCCGACCAGCCAGGCCGGCGGGAAGATCGAGAACAGCAGCACTCCGCGACTGCCCAGCTCCAGCCCGCGCTGCCAGGCGATCACGCGCCGGATGTACGCGGCGTCCTTCTCACCCCGGCTGCCCATGACCTCGTCGCGGATGGCGTCGAGCTCGATGCCGATCTGCTCGATGTCCGCAGCCGTCAGGTGGGCGATCGGGTTGGCGTCTTTGCGCTGGATGGTCGTCATATGTGTGTGTCCTAAGCGTCGATGGTGCAGGGGCCGGCCGGGGCCGAGATACAGGTCTGTACGGGGATGTTGTCGCCCGGTTCGGCGACGGTGAGCTGCCCGTCGCGCAGATCGCGCACGGCGCCTTCGCGCAGCGGCAGCACGCAGCTGAAGCAGATGCCCATCCGGCAGCCCGAGGGCATCAGCACGCCGGCGTCCTCGCCCGAGTCGAGCAGCGGCTGCGAGCCGTCGGTCTCGACCACGGTGCCGGACTGGCTGAAGGTGACCGTGCCGCCGCCGCCACCGCTGATCAGGGCGGGGCGGAAACGCTCGGTGCGCAGCCGGGCCGGGTGACCGCCGTCGGCCCAGTGCGTCTCCAGGTCGTCCAGCAGCTCGTTGGGGCCGCAGGCCCAGGTCTGCCGGTCGAACAGGTCGGGCACGAGTTCTTCCAGGTCGGCCGGTTTGAGCCGGCCGTCGGCCCGGGTGTGCCGTTCGATCAGGCGGATCCGGCCCGCGGCGGCCAGCGCGCGCAGTTCGGAGCCGAACACCACTGCCTCGGCCGTACGGGCGGAATGCACCACGACGACGTCGGCCAGCTCGTGCAGCGCGCTGCGCAGCATGCCCATGACCGGGGTGATGCCGCTGCCCGCGGTGACGAACAGCGCCTTGGCCGGGCGGGGCTCGTCGAGCAGGAACTCGCCGGCGGGCGGGTCGAGGTGCACGATCGCGCCGCGGCGGGCCTGGCGCACGAGATGCGTGCTGACGGCGCCACCGGTCACCTCGTTGACGGTGATGGTGAAGCGCCCGTCGGGGCGGCCGGGTGCGCTGGTGATCGAGTAGGAGCGCCACAGCCGTACGCCGTCGACGTCCACGCCGACGCGGACGTACTGTCCGGGCCGGTGCGGCGTCCACCCCCGGCCGGGCCGCAGCACGAGGGTGACGCTGCGTTCGGTCTCCGGCCGGACCGCGTCGATCTTGGCCCGGAGCACGCGGGCGTTGCGCAGCGGAGCGATCACGTCGAGGTAGTCCGCGGGGACGACCGGGGTCGTGATCAGCTCGACGACGCGCCAGGCGCCGCTCCGGAGGTTGCGTATAACAGCCACGTAACAAGCTTCCTGCGTCGGCGGGGTAGATTCCTGACCAGGCGAAGTGAATCAACCCGTGTTTTTTGTTCGTGAGGGACAACTAAGCATGTCTGAACCTCTTCCGGACGTACGGACTTTCCGTCTGTCGCCAGCCGTGGTCACACCCCTGAGGGAACGGCTGCCGCACGTCGCGACCCAGACCATCGATGCGATCATGGCCGAGGTTCCGGCCTACCGTGAGGCGTTCGCCGGCGATCTGGGCGTCAAGATCGAGCGGGCGGTCCGGGCCGCGCTGGGCACGTTCCTCGGCCTGGTCTCGCGAGGTCACAGCCCCGATCCCCAGTCTCCCCTGGCTCCGGCCCTGGAGGCGGCATATGCGCTGGGCCGGGGCGAGGCGCGCAACGGCCGCAGCCTGGACGCCCTGCTCGCGGCGTACCGGGTGGGCGCGCGCAGCGCTTGGCACGAACTGGCCGAGATCAGTGTGCGCAGCGGGCAGCCCGCCGCGACCATCGCCCACTTCGCCGAGCTGGTCTTCGCCTACATCGACGAGTTGTCCGCGGCCAGCGTGGCCGGGCACGCCGACGAGCTCGCCTCCACCGGCCGGGCCCGCGTCCGCCACCTGGAGCACCTGGCCCGGGCCCTGCTCGCGGGCGAGCCGGAAGCCACGGTGATGGCCGCCGCTCAGCGCGCCGACTGGTCGCCCCCGCGCACGCTGACCGCCGTGCTGGTGCCCGAACACGCCAGCCGGGCCGCGATCGACCTGCTCGACCGGCGCACCCTGCAGCTCAGCGAGGCCGGCCCGGGCGCGCCCGACCGCTTGGTGCTGCTGGTGCCCGACGCCGCCGGCAGCTCCCGCGACGCGCTGCTGGGCCTGCTGCGCGGCCGGAACGTGGTGGTCGGCCCGGCCCGCCCCTGGCTGCAGGTCAAGGCCTCGTACGACCGGGCCGTACGGATCCTGGCCCTGACCCCGGCCCGCGGCGTGATCGACACCGAGGAGCACCTGGCCGAACTGGTGCTCACGGCCGACCCGCAGGCCCTGGCCGACCTGCGGGCGCACGTGCTGGCCCCGATCGGCGACACCTCGGACGCCTCGGCCGCCAAACTGGTCGACACGCTGCGCAGCTGGCTGCGGCATCAGGGCCGCCGCGAGGACGTGGCCGCCGAGCTGTTCATCCACCCGCAGACGGTCCGCTACCGCATGACCCAACTACGCGAGCTGTACGGCGACAAACTGCGCGACCCGGCCTGGACGACCTCGCTGATCATCGCCCTCACCATCCGGTGACCGGCCGCGCGGGAGTGGCCGTCGACGTAGGCGTCCACCGAATCGGCAACGGCCACGTCAGGAGGCGGCGCGAGCGCAGAGCTCCGGCGCTCCCGAGCCGGTGATCTCTCCGGGTGACAGCGGACGGCCGGAGACCGCGAGCAGGAGGGCCAGGGCGGTGCCGCGGACCTGGGGGCCGGCCCCGCTGTCCACCGGGGCGTCCGAGGCGATGAGCTGCAGGCCGTTGGCGCGTTCCTTACCGCCGCCCATCTTCACGGTGGTCCGGAGTTGCAGGTGCAGGGCTTGCGTGACCTGCGCGATCGGGTAGTCGCCGCGCAGGCCCACTGCTCGCCGGATGTCTTCGCCGTGGACGAAGGCCTCGACGAGACGGGTGCCGAGGGGCGCCGGCGGGGTGCTGGTCCGTTCCACGACGGAGCGGAGCTCGGCCAGTGTGTCCCGCGGATCGTCGCGCCGTTCGCGGGTGACGCCGGCGGCGTTCTGGCGGTCGAAGTCGAAGCGTGCGACGACCATGTCCCGCAGGAATGAGCGCCTCGTCGTCTTGGCGGTGTCGACCAGGTGGGCCACGACGTCGTGCACGTCCCACCCGGCGCAGGCGGTGGGCGCCCGCCACTGGTCGGCCGTGAGAGTTGCCAGGTCGCGAGCCAGAGCCGCGCGTTCCTGATGCACCGCGGTCCACACAGCAGCGTTCGTCACCATGGCGATACTAAAACAGTAGTTCGCACTACCGCACAAGTAGTTAGAGTGGTCCGATGGCGACGCGACGGACCTACGGGTCGTACAACGACGGCTGCGCCTCCGCGCATGCGCTGGACCTGATCGGCGAACGGTGGGCCCTGATGGTCGTGCGGGAGTTGCTGCTGGGGCCCAAGCGCTTCGTCGACCTGCACCACGACATCCCCGGCATCGGCCCCGGCGTGCTCTCCCGCAGGCTGCAAGATCTGGAGGAGTCCGGCGTCGTCGTCCGGCGCACCCTGCCGCGCCCCGCGGACGTCGCCGTCTACGACCTCACCGACTGGGGACGCGGCCTGGAAGACGTCAACGCGGCGCTGTCGCGGTGGGCGGTGCGGTCCCCGCGTCTGCCGCTGCACGCGGACATGAGCCCCGACACGCTCGTCCTGGCGATGCGCGCCCATGCGCGCCCGGCTCCGGCAGGCGAACCGCCGCGCCGCATCGCGTTGAGATTGACCGACTCCCGTGACACCGGCCGCGAGCCGGTCGGATACCTCGCGACAGTGAGCCCGGCGGGCACCTCGATCACCAAAGACCCGGCTCCGGGCGAGGTCGACGCGCTCGCTGAGGCCTCCACCCGTGACTGGAAAGCGCTCGTGATCGGCAATGCCCGCATCGATGACGAGGCCGTCGTCGTCACCGGCGACGCCGCGGCCGTCCGCGCGCTGCTCCACGCCACCGCGTTGCCGAACGGCGACTGAACGCCTCGGCCCGGCGCTGTGCGGCGGCCGGGCCGAGGCGGCTCTTACTCCGCCGGCTCGGTGACCTCGGGCTCCTCGACGGGGGAGGAAACGAGCAGTTCGACTTCCCAGCCCGCCGTCGGCTCCTCGCCCTCCTCGGCCTCCAGATAGCTGCGCACCCGCACGCCCAGGCCGAGCTGGTGGGCCGCCTTCAGGTGCTCGGTGACGTCGTCGATGCTGGTCAGGTAGTGCGTGGCGATGAGCTCGGGCTGCACGGGGGTCTCGTCAAGATCAGTCACCGGACCAGGGTAAGCGGAGTGGCGACCGGCGGCAGCGTCCGCCCTGTGCGATGCCGGGCTCAGCCGACCGTGTCGAGCAGCCGGTTGTAGCGCAGCCGGGCCGCCCGTTCGGTGCTGGCCGCCGCGGCGACCAGGCCGAGCGCGATGTTCTGCCAGGCCGACAGGTCGACCGGCGAGACGAACGGGCCGAACCGCTCGGCGATCGGCGGCACCTTGGTGATCGCCTCGAGCACCTGCGGAACCGCCAGGGCCAGCGGGATGAGCAGCAGCAACACCGAGAGCACCCCGATCGTCCGGCTCAGGCCGGGATGGTCGCGGTCGAGCCGGGCGCGGCGGCCCTCGCTGGACGCGGGGTCGGGGGTGAGCTGCCGCTCGGCGCCGTCGTCGCTGACGTAATGGCAGCGTTTGAGGCCGAACGGGCTCGACGCGACCTCGATCACCCCACCCGGCACCTCGAAGACCGCGGGCAGCGTGGACACGGCGACCTGCACCCCGTTCAGGTAGAGCTGCGCCTTGCCCTTGCCGTCCTCGGTCGTGAACTGCTGCCACTGCCGCACGTCGACGGCGTAGACCGACCCGCCCTGCGGCAGGAAGAACAGCGATCGCGAAAACGTCTGCCACCAGCGAAAACGCTTCAAGGGCCGGCCGTTGCCGGGCTTGACCCGCGCGATGGCCCGCCGCCGCCGGTAGTCGTCGAACATCAGGCCAGTAGAAACGATGTCCTGGGAACCGGGTCAAGGGCAACGGCTCAGATGTCGAGGACGAGCGGGCGGTGGTCGGAGACCTCGGGGGCCGCCGGGATCTCGAACTGCTTGACGGCGGCGGGGTCGGAGATCAAGAGATAACTCGCATGCCGTACGGGTTTGGGGTAGCTCGACGTGCGGGTGTCGGCCGTGCCTACGAGGTCGGTCAGGCCTGCCTCGGCCAGGATCGTGAACGTCTCGCTGCCGGGCAGCAGGTTCAGGTCGCCGCAGAGGACGGTGAGGTCGCCGGGGCGGCTGATCCGGCGGGCCAGGCCGGCCAGCTTGTGGGCCTGCTCCCGCCGTACGGGGGAATCGCCTTTGCCCTGGGCATCGCGCAGACCGTGGGCCTGGACGATGCAGACCGCGCGGCCGGTGTCACGGTCGACGGTGCGCACGGCCAGCGCGTTGCGGGGGCGATGAGTCGAGGCCCACTCGTCGTGGTCGAGAAATTCCCCGTGCACGTACGCGGAGTCGACGCCGACGACCGGCAAGTGCTCGGCCACCAGGGTCGCCACGCCGAAATCCTGGCGCTGCCGCTCGCCGCCCACCGTGACCGGGCCGGAGTCACTGGCCAGGAAGAACGCCTGGGCACGGGGCAGCGCGGAGCGGACGTCGTCGAACAGGTCGGCCCGCTGCGGCAGGTCCCGCTCGGCGTCGGCGAAATGCGTCCAGCCGGTGTGCCCGGGCGTGCGGGTCACCTCCTGCAGGCACAACACGTCGGCCCCCACTTCGGGCAGCCACGCGATCAGGTCGTCGAACTTGGCCCCGCCCCACGCGTTCACACTCACGATCCGCACGGCGAGCCACCTTACGCGGCCCCGGTCGTGGAGCCCTCCCGAATATCGACCAGGTCGCCCAGGTGCACGCCGGCCTCCGCGAGGAGGCGCTCGACGGTGGCGATGACCAGGCCGTCGATGATGTTGTCGCCGTGGATGAGGCGGAAGAAGTCCTGCCGGCCCCGCCGTACGGCCTCGACCCGCCAGCGGCCGTCGGGGGTCTGCATGGCCCCGATGACCGTGCCCTGGCTGGGCGGTGGCACCGGTTCCGGGGCGCGGCGGATCGACCCCGGGGAACGGTCGGTGCGCAGGCCCCGCCACGAGGGGTGGCGCAGCCGGTGGTCGGGGGTCCAGTTGCGGAACGCGACCTCGCCGATCAGCGCGGGCTCGACCCAGTGGGCGTGGCGGGCGTGCTCGCGGGGCACACCCTCGACCGGCGGGGTCGTCCGGGCCAGCGCGGCCAGCTCGGTCTGCAGGTGACGCAGGGCGCTGTCGGTGAAGCCGGTGCCGACGTGCCCGGCGAAGACCAGCCGGTCGCGTTCGTCGTGCACGGCCAGCAGCAGCGAGCCGATCGTGCCGGAGCGCCGCCCGGACCCGGGCTTCCACCCGATGACCAGCACTTCCTGCGTCTTGATGAGCGGGATCTTGGTCCAGTCGGCGGAGCGTTTGCCGGTCCGGTACGGCGAGTCGAGCCGCTTGGCCACCACGCCTTCGAGCCCGGCCAGCTCGGCCGCGCGCAGCACCGTGGGCCCGTCGGCGTGGGCGAACCGGGCCGGGACGCGGGTGTGCTCGCCGACCAGCCCGAGGCCCGACAGCAGCTCGCGCCGGGTCGCGTACGGCTGCGGGGTGAGGTCAGCACCGTCCAGGGCGAGCAGGTCGAAGACGTAGTAGAGCACCGGCACCGCCGTGACCAGGGCCGCGCTGGGCGCCGCCACGTGCATGCGCTGCTGCAGCAGGGCGAAGGACGGCCGGTCGCCCTCGAGCGCGACGATCTCACCGTCGAGCACGGCGTCGCGCCCAGCGAGCAGCCCGGGCAGTTCCTCCAGCTCGGGGTAGCTGCCGGTGATGTCGTTGAGGTTGCGCGACCGCGCCTCGACCCGGCCCCCGCACACCGTGGTGACCGCGCGGACCCCGTCGAACTTGAACTCGAACGCCCACCCGGGACCGGCCGGCATGGGGCCGGCGGCCGCAAGCATCGGCGCGGAGTTCACCCCTCCAGTGATCACGACGCATGGGCATCCGGCAACCGGTACGCGGAAAGATCACCTAACTACATCGGTGTAGTTTTGGCTGCTCACCAGCTTCCGCGGCGGGCCACGACCACCAGTTGGCGTCGCCGAGCGCGGCCACGAGCGCCGGGGCGAGCACACCGCGCACCAGGGTCGCGTCGATGACGATACCCAGCGCCGGCCCGGTGGCCAGATCTTCACCTCGGTGGTGGCCACTTGGGCCGGCGAGACGAAGGTCAGGAACAGGATCGGCCGGCAGAGACTTCAGGAATGCGCGGCGACGGTCGACGAGGTGCTGCAGTCGCTCGGACTGACCCCGGATCAGGCCGAGCAGCTGAACACGCTGCTGCGGATCGTCGCGACGGCCGCCCGCTGAGGCCCCGTACGGGCGGCCCGCTTGAACGGCGGCCCTACCCTGAGACGGCCTAATCAGGGAAACGGGGATCCATGCGTGTTCTTCTCGCCGGCGGCATCGCCGGTGTCGCCGCCATCGCGCTGGCCGGTGGTTGCGCCGCCCAGCAGTTCCAGGCTCTGGAGCCGAAGCTGGAGTTGCGCAACGCCGCTCAGCAACTGGCCGACGCTCAGCAGGCCGGGTTCACCCTCACGGTGACCGGCAACCCGAAAGACCTGGTCGCCGCGGCCGGCCCGGGCGCCGACGCCGAGTCGGTCGGCAAGTTGTTCGCCTCGTCGGTCACGCTCGCCTACGACAAGGGCGGGCCGGGCGCCGACGACGACAAGTCGAGCCTCGCCGCCACCGTCGACGGCGTCACCGGCACCGAGGTCCGGTTCGTCGACGGGCTGGTCTACGCCAAGGCGCCGGTGAGTGAGCTGGCGGCGAAGTTCGGTGCCACGCCGGCCGAGGTCAAGGAGCTCAGCGGGGGCACGTCGGAGTTCGACGCGTTCTTCGCGGGCAAGTGGGTCTCGATCGACACCAAGTCGCTCGGCGCCGGCGCGGCCACGCCGACCACCGGCCCCGACCAGCAGAAAGCGCTGGCCGAGTTCACCACCAGCGCGACCAACCTGCTGGAGGGGGCCGACATCGAACGGGACAGCGCCGACGACAAGCACCTGATCGTCACGTCGTCCACCGCCGAGGCGTACGCGGAGGCCAAGCGGTTCGCCACGGCCGTCGAGCCGTCGCTGGCCGCGCAGTTCAAGAAGGCGCCGGCCGACAAGCCGATCGTGCTCGACCTGTGGATCGACAAGGGCAAGCTGACCGCGGCCGAGCTGAACGTGCTGCAGTTCGCCGAGGGCGCGACGGGCCGGGTGGCCGCCCGCGTCGAGGTCGGCACGCCGCAGGCGATCGAGGCCCCGACCGGCGCGACCGAGCTCGACCTGTCCACGATGCCGTACTTCGGCGGCGGCGCGAGCCTGTCCGAGCTGGAAAAGCTGGGCGAGTAGAGCGGAGACAGGAGACGGCCGGTCACCCCGGGAGATCACGCCGATGAGCGGATCTGCGACCACGGGCGACCGGCCGTCACCACACCCGGCGGCCGTAGCGACCGCCGGGGTGCTGCGTCAGAGCGGGCGGATGTTGGCGGCCTGGAGGCCCTTGGCGCCCTGCTCGACATCGAACTCGACCCGCTGGTTCTCGTCGAGGCTGCGGTAGCCCGACGACGCGATGGCCGAGAAGTGGGCGAACACGTCGGCGCCACCGTCGTCCTGAGTGATGAAGCCGAAGCCTTTTTCGCCGTTGAACCACTTCACGGTGCCAGTTGCCATCGAACGGAATCCTCTCGACTCAGGAGGGCTCGCACCGTGCGGGCCCTCCACGTCGCGGTAGTGATCACCCCGGGCAGACCCGTGAACCGACGAAACAAAAAAGACGCCTGACCCGGGCTCAAAAACCCGTCAGGCGTCAAGAGAAACGTCCAAAAGGAAATCAAAACTGCAACTGCGCCAACGTACCACGGCAAGCCGGGCGAAAACACTGCCGCGTCAGTCGGGCGGCCCTCGACCGTACGGGGGTGACCGGGTGAGGATGCGAGGATGCCGATTCCCCGCCCGCCCGCGCCGTGGCTCATTCGGCCGGTCAAGCTGCCCGCGACCACTCCGCCGCCGCTGGAGGGGGTGTGGGCGCCCGACGACACCCGGCTCGACGACGTGGAGTTGCTGCCGCTGCCGGACGGGCACGGGCCGGAGGACGTCGTCGTGGGGCCGGACGGCGGTGTCTACGCGGGGGCCGACGACGGGCGGATCTGGCGCTGGCCGGCCGACGCGCACGCGGGTGACCGGCCCGCGCTGGTGGCCGGCACCGGTGGGCGGCCGCTGGGTCTGGAGGTGGATCCGCGCGACGGCAGCCTGATCGTGTGCGACGCCTACCGCGGGCTGCTGCGGCTGACCGCCGACGGCACGATCACCGACCTCGCGCACCGGGTCGGCGGCCGGCGGATCCTGCTGTGCAACAACGCCGCCGTGGCGCGTGACGGCACCGTGTACTTCACCGACAGCTCGAACCGCTTCCCGGTCTCGCACTGGCGGCGCGACCTGCTGGAGCATCGGCCCAACGGGCGGGTGCTGGCCTACGCCCCGGCGTCGGGCCGCGTCGACGTGGTGGCCGAGGGCTTCTACTTCCCCAACGGCATCGCGCTGACCCCGCAGGAGGACGCGCTGATGCTGTGCGAGACGGTGGCCCACCGGCTGGTGCGGATCAGCCTGGCCGACGGCGCCGTACGGGTCCTGGACGACCTGCCGGCCTATCCGGACAACATGTCGGCGGCGGGCGACGGCACGTACTGGATCGCCTTGGCCAGCCCCCGGGTCGCGCTGGCCGAGCGGCTGCTGCCCCACCCGATGCTGCGCCGGATCGCCGCCGTGCTGCCCACCCGCCTGCAGCCGCAGCCGTTGCCGTACACGATCGCGGCGCAGGTCGACGGCGAGGGCAAGCTGCTGCGCGCGTTGCACGGGCCGGCCGGGCGGTACGTGATGGCCACCGGGGTGCGTCAGCACGGCGGCACCCTGTGGCTGGGCAGCCTGACCGAGCACGCGATCGCCCGCGTCGCGCTGGGTTGACCCCGACGCGACGTCGTAGTTTTCCCTGGGGGCATGAACCGCGTGTCGTCGGCCTACCTGGCCTCCTACGTCCTGTCCATGCTGGGCAACTCGATCGCCGGGGTGGTGCTGCCGCTGCTCGTGCTGCAGACCACCGGCAGTGTGCTGGCCACCGGGGCCGTGGCCGTCGCGTCGGCGCTGCCCGCGGCGGGGGCCGGGCTGGTCATGGGCGTGGTCATCGATCGGATCAACCGCCGTACGGCCTCCGTCCTGACCGATGTGATCTCCGCGCTCGCGGTGGCCGCGCTGCCCCTGGTCGACGCGGCCGTGGAGCTGGCCCTGGGCTGGTTCGTGCTGTTCGCGGTGATCGGCTCGTTCGGTGACGTGCCGGGGCTGACCGCCCGCGAGGCGATGATCCCGGGCGTCACCCGGGCCGGGCGGCTGAGCGCGGAACGGCTGCTGGGGCTGCGCGAGGCCCTGGGCGCCGTGGTCATGCTGGTCGGGCCGGCGGCCGGGGCGGCCCTGCTCGCGCTCTTCGACGGTGTCACCGTGCCGTGGGTCACCGCCGCCACGTCGGCCGCGGCCGCCGCGGTCACCCTGCTCATCCCCCGCTCGGCGGGCGCGGTCGTGGCGTCGAAGGAGCGGGTGGTGCTGCGCGACGGCTGGCACACCCTGGTCCGCTCGCCGTTCCTGCTGATCACCACGATGCTCAGCGTGGGCCTGGTGGTGGTGCTGGCCGGGTTCCAGGCACTGGTCCTGCCGGTCTACTTCACCCTGCAGGAACGGCCCGAGATGCTGGGCCTGGTGCTCAGCGCGCTCGCCGTGGGGCTGCTGGCCGGCGGCGGCATCTACGCGGCGGCGGGCGGCCGGGGCCGGCGGCGCACCTGGTTCCGGACCGGCATGCTGATCACGATCGCCGGCTTCGGGGCGATGGCGACGCTGGCCGGACCGTGGTTCGTGCTCGGCGCGGCGGCCCTGGTCGGGCTGGGCAACGGCCTGTTCGGCAGCCTGATGGGCGTGCTCATGGTCGAGCGGATCCCGGACGCGCTGCGCGGGCGGGTGATGGGCCTGCAGAACTCGATCCTGACCCTGGCCCCGGCGCTCGGCATGGGCAGCGCCGCCCTGCTCGTCGACGGGTCCGGAGCCCGTACGGGGGCCATGGTGCTCGCGTCCGTCTGGCTCGTCACCGGCGTGGTCGCGCTCGGCGCGCGAGCGCTGCGCGACCTGGAGCCCCAGCTCGTAGGCTCACCTCGATGAACAGCGCCGAGATCGCCCGTACGGCCGGGGTCAGCGCGCGCACGCTGCGCCATTATCACCAGATCGGGGTGCTGCCCGAGCCGCCACGGCGGTCCAACGGCTACCGCGAATACACGGTCGGCGACCTGGTGCTGCTGCTGCGGATCCGGCGGCTGGCCGAGCTGGGCATCCCGCTCGAGGAGATACCGCCGCTGCTGGCGAGCGACGACCGGGCCGAGGCCGTGCTCGACGACCTCGACCGCGAGCTGGCCGCCCAGATCGAGCGTCTGACCGCGCGGCGCCAGGTGATCGCCCGGCTGCGCGCGGCCGGCGCCAGCCCCGACACCCCGCCGGAGCTGGCCGGGCTGCTCACGAACGTCGCCGACGCGCCCGGCCTGTCGGCCGAGATGCTGCGGCACGACCGCGAAATGATGCTGCTGCTGCACCACCGGCTGGACGACGCCGGCCGCACCGCGCTGACCGGCCTGCTCGGCCAAGTCGCCGAGCCCGGCCTGCTGGCGGCCACGACCGCGCTGACCGCCCGTTTCGCCGCGCTGGGGCCGGACACGCCTGACGACCAGATCGACCGGCTGGTCGCGGACTTCCAGAACGTGCTGGGCCACCTCAGTTTCGACGGCCTGCACGCGGTCGATTCGGGAACCGAGACGCTGCTCACGGCGTACGGGGAAACGGTTTTCAACGAGGCCCAGCGGGCGGTCCTGGATCGCCTGACGGTTCAGTGAGGCGACCCAGGACCATCACGGAGTCCTCAGCGGCCCCGCGCCACCTGGTCAGTCGTACTTGATGATCCACATCTGAGCTTCGTCGTTGTAATCGCAGAGGCTCTGGTCGTAGGCGTAAAGCTGAACGTTGTCGGCTGTTTGCCGGTCGAACATGCGCAGGCACTGTTTGGTGGTCGGATTGGTGATCATTCTGACGTTGGAGTACTTGCCCGGAAGGATCCGCCAGCTCTGCAGGACATTGCTGGTGCTTCTGGGGTAGACGATGACGGGCTTGTTGATCCAGCCGTCGTAGTCACTGCTGGTGCTGATCGTCATGGCGTACCAGTTCGGTGTCGCAGCGTTGACGAGGTTGACATAGCCGCGGGTGTCGTCCAACATGCACCATCTCGACCAGGTCGACGGGTAGAAGTCGGGATCGTAATACTGCCGGACACCGACACCGCTCTTGGTCGGCGATTGCGTGTTGGGCAGTAGGTACTTGTTGCTGTTTCCGTTCTGCAGGCGGAACCATTTGTTGTTGCCCTCACACGTCCGCGGCGCGTCCGCGGCGGCCTGGGCTTGCACGGCAGCCCCGGGCAGCAAGGCAACAACGCAGGCGATGGTCGTGAGGGCGGCAGACAGGATCCTTCGTCGGAACAACCTGTACTCCATCTCGCGAGGCGATCTTGCGCTGAGTATTCAAGTGATCACGACGAGCGTCAATACCTGAATCAAGCTCTGATGGGTCAGTGGGCGGTCGGGCGGTAGACCACCTCGAGGGTGTGGCCGTCGAGGGTGCGGCTCTCCAGCAGCTCGAGGTCGAAATCGCCCGCGCCGCCCAGGATCGGGCTCGTGCCGGTGCGGCCGGAGACGACCGGGAAGATCGTCACCTGCAGGCGGTCGACCAGGCCGGCGGCCAGCAGCGCCCAGTTGAGCGACAGGCTGGCCTGCGAGCGCAGCGGCACGTCGGACTCCTGCTTGAGCCGCTTCACGATCTCGACCGCGTCGCCGCTCACGATGGTCGCGTCGGGCCAGCCCAGCGTGCCGGTCAGGGTCGACGAGATCACGGTGGCCGGGGCGCGCATCGTGCGCAAGTTCCACTCGTCGAGCGCGTTCGGGTCGAGACCGGACGACATGATCCCGGCCATTTCGCGGAACGTGGTCGCCCCGTAGACCATCCGCTGCTCGGTGTCGAACAGAGCGGCCCGGTGCGCCAGCAGTTCGGGGCCCTGCTTGCTCCAGTAGCCGCCCCAGTCGGCGCCCTCGTCGAACGAGCCGTACCCGTCGAGGGTGGAGAAGACGTCCCAGGTGTAGGTCGCGGTCATGTCAGTGCCCTTCTGCTCGGCGGTTCGTCACCCTCTCCACGAACGGTGGACGCCGGATCCGACAATGACCGCGTGCGAAGTGATCGGCGAACCTTCCGCCGCGTCGAGAAGCAGGCTTTGGCGGTCATCGGGTGCTGGGTGGCGTTCGCCCCGGTGGCCTTCTGGCTCATGCTGCCGAACGTGGCGATGGCCGGTTGGTTCGTGCTCGGCCTCACCTGCGCCCTCTGGCTGACCGGCCCGGTGGTCAGCGTGACGGTGACCCGGCAGGAGGTCGTTGTGCGCAACACGTTCCACACGTGGCGGATCGGCCGCAGCCTGATCAGCCGGTCGGACGACATCGACGACACCGAGCTGCGGATCGCCGGGCACCCGGCCGTGGACGTGTCGGCGTTCGACAAGTTCTACAGTCCCCGCATCACCGGGAGCCACAAACCGGCCACGCCCGGCACCGGCTGGTTCGGCACGACGCTGGCCGAGGTGCCCGCGCTGCCCGACGACGGGCGGCGCCGGCTCGGCCCGCACTGGTCGAACCTCCTGCTCGCCCTGATCGCCGTGGCCGGCTTCGTCGAGGCCTGGCGGCTGGCCCCGCAGTGACGCCCTGATGCGATAGCTTCGCCGGGGTGGAGCGGAAAATTCACGCCTGGCGGATCGAGGAACGTGAGATCAAGCGGCAGGAGTCGCGGCGGGGGCGGCGGCACGCGTACGTCAGCCTGACCCCCGAGCGGACCGCGCTGATCGTGGTCGACATGGTGCCGTTCTTTGTGGAGGAGAACGAGTACACGTACGGGATCGTGCCGAACATCTCGCGTCTGGCCGACTCCCTGCGGGCCGCGGGCGGCACGGTCGCCTGGGTGCTGCCCGGGGTGACCGAGCCGACCCCGGTCGCCGAGGAGTTCTTCGGACCCGAGCAGGCGCGGGTGTTCGCCCACAGCGGCGGCGAGGGCTCGCTACGACAGCGCGTTTGGCGCGAGTTCGCCGTCCACGACGAGGATCTGATCGTGGAGAAGACGGCGACGAGCGCGTTCTTCCCCGGCCGTTCGCCGCTGCCCGAGTTGCTGCGCGAACGCGGGATCGACACCGTCGTGGTCACCGGGACCGTGACCAACGTCTGCTCGGAGGCGTCGGCCCGGGACGCTTCCACCCTCGGCTACCGGGTGATCTTCGTGGCCGACGGCAATTCCGCCCGCCGCGACGAGGACCACAACGCCACGCTCTACACGATCTATCGGACGTACGGCGACGTGCGCAGCACCGACGACGTCCTCGAACTCGTCCAGGGGGCCTGATGTCCGGCTATCCACGGCTCATGCACACCGTGCTCGACGCGACCGACAGCAAGACCCTCGCCGAGTTCTATCGGCGGTTGCTGGGGCTGCATTACCGGGAGGGCGACGAGGAGGACTGGATGGTGCTGCTCGACTCTGACGGCCGCCGGGTGATCACGATTCAGCGGGTGCCCCGGCTGGACCGGCCGACCTGGCCGTCGCACGACGTCAGCGCGCAGATGCATCTGGACTTCCGGGTGGATACGGCCGAAGAACTGGAACGGCATCGCCGGCGGGCCGAGGAGCTCGGGGCTTCGCTGCTCCTGGACCGCTTCGACGATGCCGATGAGCCGCTCTACGTCTTCGCCGACCCGGCCGGGCATCCCTTCTGCATCATGGTCAGCCAGGGCTGACGACGTCCCGGCCGGGGCGGTGAATGCCCACCGCCCCGGCCGGGACTGCTCAGATCCGCGACCAGAGGGCCGGGACGTTCGCCGGCTCCCAGCCCACCAGCGAGGTGTGGGCCTGGATGCAGCGGTAGCGGGCGCCGTTGTAGGTGACGACCGCCCCGATCGCGTACGCGGTGCTGGGAGCCCAGGCCGTGCCGGCAGGAGGCGTGGTCGTAGGCGGAGTGGTCGGGGGCGTGGTGGTCGGCGGGGTTGTCGGCGGCCGGGTGGTCGCGGGCGGCGTCGTCGGGGGCTGCGTGGTCGTGCCGCCGCCGGTGGCATTGCCGCCCGTCCAGTTGAGCGCCCCACTGGCCACGGTCTTGCCGGCGGGCACGGAGAGCGTCCGGCCGTCGGTGAACGTCACGGTCAGCGCGCTGCTGGTGATGTTCGAGGCCACGTACGTCTTGGCCCCGTTCTTGCTGAACACCTTGGCCAGGGGGTGGTTGGCCGACACGGTCGCGTCGACCTGGCCCAGCGCCTGCAGGTTGCGGATCCAGTGGAACGTGTGGGCCTTGCTCTCGCCCTCCTCCGGCGTGTAGTTGCCCGCCGCCCGCCACTTCGACATGGCCGCGTCCGGGTCACCCAGGGCCAGGTACTGCCAGAGCATGTCGCGCCAGATCGTCGGCTCGCCGCCCTTGTTGCGCACCATTTCCGCGTACGTGTTGCGCACCGCGGCCGGATATTCGCCCAGGTACAGCTGCCCGCCCGTGATCGGCAACATGTTGATGCCGACGATCATCTCGTGCTCGCCGGAGAACCAGGTCGCGTACGCCCCGCCCGAGCCCCATACGATGGCCGTGTAGTTGTGGCCCCAGGTGGCGGGGAAGTTCTCGTTGCGCACATCGAACCAGTACTCGTTGATCGCCGCGGCCTGCGTGGTGTGGATCCAGATGCCGGCGTCGCGCACCGCGGTGTTGCCGGTGGCCTGGCCCCACTGGATGAGCGCGTTGGCGAAGTTCTGCCCCTCCGACGACGACTCCTGGTTGTTGCCCGAACCGAACGCGCCGTGCCCGGAGGCCCAGTCGTGGCCCGCGTAGATGTCGAAGTCGCGCAGATACGGAAACCGCGTGTCGTTGCGGTCGTAGTTGTTGGCGTCGCGGATCAGCAGGTCGACCAGGCCGCCGTACCGCGAATTGCCGGCCCAGGCCGGGTCGAACTTGGCCAGGGTGGCTGCGGCCGCGATGAAGTAGCCGTAGTGGAAGTGGTGGTCGTTGAGGTCCTCGTCGGAGGCGTAGGAGGCGGGGTAGCCGATCAGCGTGCCCCAGTTCTTGTCGTAGTAGAAGACCCGCTCGTTCTTGCCCGCCGACGCGGTGAACCAGTCGGTGATCCGGGTGCGGATGACGTTCAGCGCCGAGTCACGCACCGAGGTGATGCCCAGCTGGTCGGCGATCTCGGCGATCCGCGCCGCCCGGCCCAGGCCCTTGCCGGTCCAGTACGTGTCGTTGCCCTTGAAGTCGGCCGGGTTGCCCAGCTCGTTGTTCAGCAGCGTGGTGATCTGCGACAGGTCGGCCCCGCTGGAGTCGCCCACCGCGGGCAGCTCGGGCAGCACACCCGAGTAGCGCATGGACGTCTGGAACTGCGTGCCGGTCAGCACCTTCATGGCGCCGCGCGGCGACACGTACGTACGGGAAAGCGGGGTTGATCCGGTGAGGTGGCGCCACTGATGCGGGTAGAGCGCGAACACCGTGCCGCCGGAGCCGCCGGCCAGGTTCTGCGTGGTGACCGTGTACGTCGTGGTGACCGTGCCGTTGGCCTGGTTGTAGTTGTAGGCCATCCGGGTGCCGGTGACGTGGTTGTGCGCGTACTGCCCGAACTGGTCGGCCAGCGCGGTCTTGTCGGCCGTGCTCGCGTTGGACAGCGTGGGCAGCACCGCGACCGTGAAGTAGCCCTGGCCGTTCAGGTTCGAGCGCAGCGTGGTGCCGGACTGGCTCCAGGCCGACCCCGCGGGCCCGTACGCGACGTAGTCGTGCCCACCGATCGAGAAGCCGATCCGGCCGCCCGAGTTCTGCCAGACCGTGGGCGGCCCGGCGATGCTGAGCTGAGCGTCGCCCCCGGTGATCCGGTAGTACGACAGCGGCAGCCCGTGCCCGATGGTGGCCTTCATCGTGCGCACGCCGTCGGTCCAGCTCGGGGTGACGGTCCAGTCGCTCCAGCCGTCGACCAGCGCCCGCGGGGCGTTGAGCCCGGCCACGCCGGCCACGACGTGCTGCGCGTACGGGTAGTGGTACTCCCCCACGCCGGTGCCGCTGCCGCTGATGGCCGCGTCGGTCTGGTACGACAGGCCCAGCCCGTTCGCGGTGGGCCGGTAGGCCGCCGGGCCCGCGAACAGGGGCTGCGAGAAGTTGCAGTCGTCGCCCTTCTTGAACAGCAGCGACGACCACCAGTCGTTGGTGGGCACCGCGCCCGCGGGGGCGTTCGCGGTGACGAACTGGCGCGGGTTGGTGCTGAGGGAGCCGCAGCCGGTGGGCAGCTTGGCCCCGGCCGGCAGGGTCTCGGTGTAGCTGCCGGCGCCGACCGTGGCGGCCTCGGCAGTGCTGGTCAGGGTCACGGCAAGAACTCCTGATCCGACCGCGAGCGCGGCCGCGGCCAGGGCGGAGACGATTCTTCGTCGGGATGGCATGAGGACGGACTCCGAGTCTGGGGGGAGAACGGGGAGAGCGCTCTCACGCTAGCTAGTTTTGACGAACGTGAATACACGGTGTTCGGGAAGCATCCGGCGGTAGAAGGGCAAAAATAGGGTGCAACCTTGATCGGCAGTGCCGCGTGTAGTCCCCATGACCACCACCGCGGAGGGTCCTCCGAGGGGAGCAACGACGATGCCGGCCGCCGATCCCCCAGCGGACTTCGACGCGGTGTACGCCGCGCAGTACGCCGACCTGACCGTGCAGTTGTACGCGTACTTCGGCGACCGCCAGGAGGCCCAGGACGTCGTCCAGGAGGCGTTCTGCCGGGCCCTGCGGCGCTGGTCGAAGGTGTCGCGCTACGACGACCCGGTCGCCTGGGTGCGCCGGGTCGCCTGGAACCTGGCGGTCAGCCGCTGGCGGCGCTCGCGCACGGCGTTGTCGTTCCTGCGCCGCCAGCGCCCGCAGGAACCACAGGTGGCGGGGCCCGACACGGTCCGCATCGAACTGGTGGAGGCGCTGGCCACGCTGCCCGCGGCCCAGCGGCGCGCGGTGGTCCTGCACTACCTGGGCGACCTGAGCGTCAACGAGATCGCCGAGCGCGAGAACGTCGCCGTCGGCACCGTCAAGTCGTGGCTGCACCGCGGTCGTACGGCTCTCGCCAGCCAGCTGCAGCCGGAGGCCCGTCGTGTCTGACCCGTTGACCCCGCTCTTCGACGACCTGCGCACCCGGACGCTGCCCCAGGTGCAGCCGCCCGGCACCGAGGCCGCCCGGCGCACGGTGCACCGGCGGGCCACCGTACGGGCGTCGGTGGTGGCCGCCGTGGTCATCGCGGCCGGTGGGGCCTTCATCATCGACCAGCGCAACGACTATCAGAACACCATCGTGCCGGCGTCGTCCGCGAGCCCGTCCGCCTCGGGCATGCTCTGGCGCGGGCGGGCGGACAAGGTCGAGGTGGCCGCCGCCCTGGTGCCGGGGGCCAGCCACGCCGACGTGATGGACGCGTTCGACCAGGACGTCGGCATCGAGGCCACCGAAGGCAGATACCGGCTGCGGGTGGGCTGCTCGGGTCCGACCGAGCTGCCGTTCACGATCCTGCTCAACGGCACGGTCGATCAGCAGAGCAGCGTCGACTGCACCGACGCGGGCGAGGCCCGCGAGTACGAGCTCACGATGCCCCGCGCCGGATCCGTGCGCATCGTGTTCAGCAGCATCGGGCAGTTCGACGCGTACGCACTGAAACTGACCAAGATATGAGCCGCCGGCTGGCCGTGATCGACGGTCTGCGCCTGGTGGCCGCCCTGGCCGTGCTGGCGTTCCACTACACCGTGGCCTGGCGCATCGACGGTGTCCGCCTGCCCGAGCACTTCCTGCCCTCGACCGTGCACGTCACCATCTACGGCTTCCTCGGCGTCGAACTGTTCTTCCTGATCAGCGGGTTCGTCATCTGCATGAGCAGCTGGGGCCGTACGCTCGGGCAGTTCTTCGCCTCGCGGGTGAGCCGGCTCTTCCCGGCCTACTGGGCGGCGGTGGTGCTCACCGGCCTCGTGGCCATGCTCTTCCCGCTGCGCGGCGGCGTCACCGACGGGCACCGGCCCAGCGTGCTCGACGTCGTGGTCAACCTGACCATGCTGCAGCAGCCGCTCGGGCACCACTCCGTCGACGGCGTCTACTGGACGCTGTTCATCGAGCTCAAGTTCTACCTGATCATGGCGCTCGTGCTGGCCCGGGGCGGACTGACGTACCGGCGGGCCGTGCTGCTGTGCGCCGTCTGGATGACCGCCGCCGTGCTCGTGCCCTCGCTGGGCAGCCCCGCCCTGAACGCGCTGGTGATCAGCGACTTCGCGCCGTACTTCATCGGCGGCATCGCGCTCTACCTGATCAACCGGTTCGGCCCGGCCCCGCTGCTGTTCGGCATCACCGGCCTGGCCTGGCTGGTCTGCCTGGCCCGGGTGGACGACCGGATGCACGACCTCGGCTCCGACGTGCCGCCGTGGCCCGGCTTCGTGATCATCACGCTCTCGTACGGGGTGCTGCTGCTGGTCGCGCTGGGGTACACCGAGCGCATCCAATGGCGCTGGCTGACCGTCGCCGGCGCGCTCACCTACCCGCTCTACCTGCTGCACTCGCGGATCGGGCACACCGTCATCCGGGCCGCCTACGAGCGGCTCACCGTGCCGGTCTGGGTGCTGATCACCGTCACCACGCTGCTCATGCTGGGCCTGGCCGGGCTCGTGCACCGCTGGGTCGAGCGGCCCCTGGGCCGCCGCCTGCGCGACCTCGTGCTGACGACCCCTTCTCCCGTACGCACCCCGGCCGTCCCGATGCAGCCCCTGCGCCCACGCGCCCAGCACATCGAGACTCCGCCGGTCCGGCACGACAGCCTGATACTCACCATCCCGCACCGGACAGCGGCCGGGCCGGGGCCGCACCCGAGTGCGCCACCGGGGCGTTAGCCTCGGGCGGTGACCTTCACCCGGCGGGCGCCGCTGATGACCGAGGTGCGGGCGGTCTGCGACGTGGCCACCCACATCCGACAGGTCGAGCTGGTCGGGCCCGAGCTGCGGCGGCTGCGCAGCCGGCCCGGCGCTCACCTGGTGGTGCACACGCCCGAGCGGCGCGTCTATTCGTTGTGGCGGCACGATCCGGGTGCGGCCTCGGTGACGTTGCGGATCGCCCTGCACGACGCGGGCGGGCCCGGCTGCGCCTGGGCCCGCGGCGTGGCGGTGGGCGACCGGGTCGTCGTGGAGCCGCCGCGCAGCAAGATCACGCTGGACGAGGCGGCCCGGCATCACCTGTTCCTGGGCGACGAGACCGGGGCCGTGCCGCTGCTGGCCATGCGGGCCGCGCTGGGCCGGGACGCCGAGACGTACGGGGTCTTCGAGACCAGCACCCCGGGCAACGAGGTTCCCGACTTCGGGGCGCGGACGCCGTTGCCGTGGGTGCACCGTGGCACGGCCTCGGGTGTGGCGTCACGCGTGTTGCTGCGCGCGGTTCAGGAGCTCGACCTGCCCGCACGGCCGGGCACGGCGTACGTGGCCGGGGAGAGCGACACGTGCCGCCTGCTGCAGCGGCACCTCGTCGAGCAGCGGGGCTGGCCGCGCACGTCGGTGCTGCTGCAGCCGCAGTGGGCGGCGGGACGACCGGGTTTCGGCGCGGGCGCGTAACCCGAGCGCACTGCGCATACCGAACGAGGCGGCCCGGTGGGCCGCCTCGTTCGGTCAGAACCTGGTGTCAGACGCGGTAGACCGAGATCGTCTGGTTGAGCTCCTCGGCCATCCGGGCCAGCTCCTGGGCCGTCGTCTGGGTCTCGGTGGCGCCGGTGGCGGTGGCGTCGGCGGCCTGGGCCACCCCGCTGATGTTGCCGGCGATGTCGTTGGCGCTGGAGGCCGCCTCGGCGACGCTGCGCGCCATCTCGTTGGTGGTGGCCGTCTGCTCCTCGACGGCGGCCGCGATGGTGGCGGCGTGGTCGTTGATCCGGGCGGTGACCTCGGTGATCTCACCGATCGCGACGACTGCCTGCTCGGTCTCGCTCTGGATGGCGCCGATCCGGCGGGAGATGTCGTCGGTGGCTCGCGCGGTCTCCTGAGCCAGGTCCTTGACCTCGGAGGCGACCACGGCGAAGCCCTTGCCCATCTCGCCGGCCCGCGCCGCCTCGATGGTGGCGTTGAGAGCGAGCAGGTTGGTCTGCTCGGCGATCGCGGTGATCGTCTTGATCACGTTGCCGATCTCGGCCGACGACTCGCCCAGCTTGGCGACGATCTCGTTGGTGCGCTCGGCGGTCGCCGCGGCCTGCGCCGAGACGGAGGCGGCCTCGGTGGCGCTGGTCGCGATCTCCCGGATGGCCACGCCCATCTCGTCGGCGCCGGCCGCCACGGTCTGCACGTTCAGCGAAACCGTGCCGGCGGCGTCGGACACCGTGCCGGCCTGGGCCGAGGTCTCCTCGGCGGCCGAGGACATCTGCACCGACACGGCCGACAGCTCCTCGGAGGCGGCGGCGACGTGGCGGGCGTTGTCGGCGACCTGGCGCACCGTCGAGGCCACCGACTCGGTCGACGCGTCCAGCGACAGGGCCAGCTGGGCGACCTCGTCCTTGCCGGTCAGGCCCGTACGGGCGGTCAGGTCACCGTCCTTGATCCTTTGCAGCACCTCGACGCAACGGGCCAGCGGCCTGGTGATCAGCCGGGCGATCCCGATCGCGGCGGCCACGCCGACCAGCAGCCCGGCGATGATCAGGCCGATCACGAGGTTGCGGGCGCTGGCGTAGGCGGCCGCGGCCTCCACCTTCTCCTTCTCGGCGGCCGCGACGGTCTCCTTGGCCAGGACGTCCATGGCGGCCCGGGAGGTGGCGATCAGCGGGTCCATCTCCTGCTTACGGACGACGGCGACCTGGGCGCTCTTGTTGGCCCGGCTCAGCGGGAGCAGCCGGTCGTTGAGGATCGAGACGTACTGCGCCCACGCCTTGTCGAAGTCGGCCAGCGCCACCGCGCGGGTCGCCCCGAGCTCGAACGTCTTGTAGGTGGCCTCCGCCTTGGCCAGCGCGTCGAGGTCCTCGGTGATCGCCTTCTCGGCCAGGTCCTGGGTGGCCTTGTCGGGGGCGAAGAAGTGGTTGAGCGAGTCGATCCGGACCCGGTTGAACGCGTTGCGCACCTCGGCCATGGTGTTCAACTGCTGGGTGCCGACGTACACCTCGTTGGTGCTGTTGTTGAGGCTGGTCATCTGCGTCACCGCGAACGAGGCCACCCCCGTGCCGGTGGCCGCGACCACCAGGACCGCCGAAAGGATCTTCGTGCTCACCCGGCGATCCTGCACCCAGCCGATCACACCTCGCCGATGCACCGGCGCCTCAACCGAACTCATCCCACGCTCCCCGCGAATGGGCGGCCCGCCGAGGTGGGGCCGCGTCTGGGGCCTCTTGTCGGCCGCCCCGGGCCCGGATCGCAGGGGTCGGACACATGGCACCCGATTGCAACCGGCCGGTATCCGGTATGCCATCGGCGAGCCCGCGTCCAGTACCGCAACGCCGTCAGGCGCCGCCTTGGCCACGCGGCAGCCCTCCGTGGTCGGCAGGACAGGCCCTATCCTGCCGAGGGTGGACGACGAGCGGTTGGTCGCGGTGACGGGGAGTTCGGGGCGGGTCGGCGAGGCCGTCGCCCGGGGGCTGGCGACGGCCGGGTGGCGGGTCCGGGGCGGGGATCGTGCGCCGGGGCCATGCACGCAGGTGGTGGGTGACCTCCGGGACCCCCGGGTGCGGCAGGACCTCGTACGGGGGGCTGCGGTGGTGGTTCATGCGGCGGCCCTGCACGCGCCGCACGTCGGGGTAATGGACGACGCGGAGTTCCGGGCGGTCAACGTGGACGCCACCGAGGCGCTGCTGGCGGACGCGGCAGGCGGGCGACGGTTCGTCTACATCAGCAGCACGAGCGTGTACGGCAGCGCGCTGGTGCCGGTCGATCGGGCGGTCTGGGTCGACGAAGCGCTGGCGCCGCAGCCGCGTGACATCTACGACGAGACGAAGCTCGCGGCCGAGCGACTCGTTGCGGCCGGTCCCCTGCCGTCCGTCGTGCTGCGCATCGCCCGATGCTTCCCGGAGCCGCTGCCCGTGCTGGCGACCCGGCTGCTGCACCGCGCCGTGCGCCTCGAGGACGTCGTGGCCGCGGTGACCGGCGTGCTGACCCACGGCACCGTGACCGGCACGTTCACCATCGCCGGGCGCTACCCGTTCCGGCGCGACGACTGTGTGGCCCTGCATCACGACGCGGCTGGGCTCATTGCTGTACGGGCCCCCGACGTGGCCGCGGCCTTCCGGGCCCGGGGCTGGCCGCTGCCCGCGCGCCTCGACCGGGTCTACGACTCGGGCGCGGCGACGGACGCTTTCGGGTACCGGCCCGCCGAGGGCGTGCTGAGCCTGCTCCGCGGAGAGTGAACATGAGAACGCCTGGCTCGCGGCGCGGCAAGATCGTCCTCAACCTGGGCTGATACGGTTCAGCCGGGCCGGAATCGGGCAAGCAGGGAATCATGTCTATCGATTGTCAGGATGTGATGATCTGTCCGGCCCGGATCACCCTCGACGCGGCCCAGCTGGCCTTCTTCAACGGGCTCCCCAATGCGGCGCCGAGCGTGCAGTCCGAGCTCGGATGCGAGCTCGAACGCGGGCACGAGGGCTCCCACGCTGCGCTCGGGCAGCAGGTGGAGGCCACGATGTGGTGGGTTCAGTGGACGCTGAGCGCGTCCGAGATCAACCCGTACACCTGGTGCCCGGAGCAGCGCGACTGCCCGCTCTTCGACGGCCACCCCGGACGCCACGGCCACGAGCACGCCGAGGAGGTGAACCGGTTCAGTGATGATCAGCGCGGCGCGACGTCGAGCAGGTGATCGTCGCGGATCTGCGCCACCACGGCCAGCGCCATCTGCCGGCCCCACTCCACGGACGCGTAGTCGCGCAGGACGACGGGCACGCCGACCCCCAGGCGTTCCGCGATGTCGGCCAGGCGTTCGGCCACTTCCGCCTCGACCGCCTCCCGCTCGATCTGCACGCCGTGCTCACGCAGCGTCGCGACGAAGCCGTCCACGAGATCGATGATGCTGGTACCTGTCGTCATCCCTGCCACCCCGTAGTCATGATCAGTGATCAGAGTGTGAGCCGCGGGAACCGCAATCGCGCGACGACGCGTACCCAAGATCAGTTTCTCCACCGCCGGGGGTCGTCCGGCCGGCCACCCCACCGTCGGCCGGACGGCTCCCCCGCCCGCGCCGACTAGCGTGGGGAGGTGCTCACCGAAGCCTCCCTGCACGCCGGCGTGGACGAACTCAGCCGGCGCGAACCCGTCTTCGCGGCCGTCGTGGAGCGCCACGGCATGCCCGTGCTGTGGGACCGGGAGCCCGGCTTCCCGTCGCTGCTGCACATCATGCTCGAACAGCAGGTGTCGCTGGCCTCGGCGCGGGCCGTCTTCGACCGCTTACGCGCGCAGGCCGGCCCGCTGACCCCGGAAAGCCTGCTCGCCCTGGACGACCAGCAGCTGCGCGCGGTCGGCTTCAGCCGGCAGAAGACCCGGTACGCCCGGGCCGCGGCCACCGCCGTCCTCGAGGGCACCCTGAACCTCGACGAGCTGGCCACCCTCGACGACGCCGAGGTCGACCGGCAGCTGCAGGCCCTGCCCGGCATCGGCCCGTGGACGTCGACGATCTACCGGCTCTCGGTGCTGGGCCGGCCCGACGCGTGGCCCGCCGGCGACCTGGCCGTCATCGCGGCGATCGCCGAACTGTGGCAGCTGCCGGCCCTGCCCTCCCCCGCCGAGACCACCCTGCGCGCCGAACCCTGGCGCCCGTGGCGTGCGGTCGCGGCCCGCATCCTGTGGCAGCACTACCTGGGCCGCCTCAAGCCAGGCGGAACGCCACCCGTAAGCCGGCCAGAACCGTCGCCGGATCGTCCAGCATGAGCGCGGTCCGCAGCGGGTCGAGGACCGCCACCAGCGGATTGTCGTGGCGCGCGCCCAGCACGGCGCCCAGCGCGAGCACAGCGGGCTCGATCCGCGGCGGCGCACCGGGATCCGCGTCGGTCTGAAAACTGGCCGTGCGGATCAGGCTCTCCTTCGGCACCCCCTGCCACCGGGCGAAGGCGGCCTCGAAGTCGGCGAACCACGGCGGCGGCGGGTCACCGCGCTCGAGTGCGGACACTCCCGCCTCAACCCAGTCCGCACCGATCAGACCGGCGCGGGTGCAGCAGGCCCGAACCGCCCAGGCCGCCATCGCGCGCTGCGTCCGCGGATCCGCCGCCGCGATCCGATCGAGCACTTCACGGTCGGCTCGAGCCAGGTCAGCGGCGTACATCCGCACCTCGGGATCCAGCAGCCGCTCATCGGCCGGGACGCGGCCGCCCCAGCGGCGCTCCGCCTCCTGACGGTCGTACTCCGCCCACTCCCGTTCGCGGCGTTCCCGCTTGCGGCGCACGGCGGCGCGTTCGACCGGCGGCTCCCCCGGCGGCGGGATCACCACGCCCGCCAGGTCGGGGAAGTCGCGCCGCAGGTCGGCGAACAGGGCCGGCCACGCACCGCCGCCGGCGCCCTCGGCCCTGGCGAACGCCCAGCACAGGTCGGCCACGGGCCCGTGCGAATCCCACCCCACCACCAGCGCCCGCGCGTTGTTGCGCCGCTGATCCTCGTCGAACCACGGCGGCAGCACCGAACGCAAGTGGGCGTCCATCCGGTCCTCGACCAGCCGCACCTCCTCGGGCGGGACCAGCTCGCCCCGGCGTACCCGGTCGCGGATCGGCGCCAGCCACGCCTCACCGGACAGGCCGGCCATCCGGAACGGCCGCTCCCAGGCCCAGCGGGCCATCCGCTCGATCAGCTCCGCCGGCGCGTACGCGATCGCCGTGGCCAGCTCGCGATCCTCCCGGAACAGCCGTACCCCGGCCGAGCCGAGCGCCCTGATCCGCGGATCGCTGACGTCGCGCTCACCCCACCGGTCGAAGTCGCCCTCGGGCACCGTGTCGTCGGCGTGGGCCGCCAGCTCCTCCCGCACCTCGTCGTACCAGGGCCGGGCCGCGGCGTCCGGCCCGACGCCGGCGCAGGAGAACGTCGCGTTCGCGAGGAAGTCCGCATCCCAGCGCACGCCGGTGATCCGCTCCATCAGCGCGAGCGCCCGTTCCAGGTACTCCTCGTCGTACTCCTCCGCCCACAGCTCGTCGTCCGGGGCGGCAGCGGTGACGAACCCGAGCTCCGCCAGCAGCCCGTCGAGGCGGCCGGGGTCGTCGCCGTAGCGTCCCGGCGGGTGTCCCGGGTCGAACACGACGATCCGGCGGCCGTCGAGCGCGAACGAGAACTGCGGCGTGGTGTTCTCGTTGAAGTAGAGCGACACCATCTCGCCGCCCGCCGACAACACCCGCACGACCTCGTCGCCGGTGCACAGAAACCCGTTGGGTTCAATGATCATCGCCCAGTCTCCGGCCCGGGTCACGGCGACGTAGTCCAGCTCCGTCGGATGCTCCGCGCCGCGCTCGTCGACCCACGTGCGGATCGGGCCGGCGCCGCTCAGAGCCCGTCCGGAGCCTCTTACCGGCACCGGATCGGCCCCACCGAGCCGTTCGATCACTTCGTCCGGTTCCAGCCCCCGTACGAAGGTCAGGCAGAAGTTCAGGTCCAGCGCGTAGGTCTCGATCGCCCACGCGTAATCCGCCGCCACCACCATCCCGCCAGCCTGCTCGCTCTCGCCGGGCCGGGCGCCGGAAATCTATGATTGTCCATGCTGGATCGCCACCGGGAGGACGCTGGTGAACATCGACGTGCCGCACACGGCGAGGATCTGGAACTACTGGCTGGGCGGAACCGACAACTACCCCGCCGACCGGGCCGTGGGCGATCAGGTGCGGCAGTTCCTGCCCGACATCGTGGCCTCCGCCCGCGCCGACCGGGCGTTCCTGCAGCGAGCCGTCCGTTTCCTGGCCGCCGACGCCGGCATCCGCCAGTTCCTGGACATCGGGGCGGGGCTGCCCACCGCGAACAACACGCACGAGGTGGCGCGGGCGATCGCGCCGCAAAGCCGGGTCGTGTACGTGGACAACGACCCGCTGGTGCTCACTCATGCACGCGCGTTGCTGCACGGCGAGGCCGAATACGTCGACGCGGATGTGCGCGACACGAGTGGCATCCTGGAAGCCGCGCGGCAAACGCTCACCTTCGAGCAACCGGTCGCGGTCCTCCTGCTCGGGGTGCTCAACTTCGTCGCGAGCGACCAGGAGACGTACGGGATCGTCGGTCGTCTCCTGGCGGCCGTGCCCCCCGGCAGCTATCTGGCCGTGGCCCACCCGACGCTCGAGGTGCGGCCCGAGGAGTCCGCGGCGGCCGCCCGGCAGTGGAACGCGACGGCCACCCCGCCCATCACGCTGCGCCGCAAAGACCAGATGCTGCGCTGGTTCGACGGGCTTGAACTGCTCGAACCCGGGGTAGTCACGTGCACGCAGTGGCGGCCCGAGCCCGGCGACCCCGCAGCCGGCACTGAGGTCTACCAGTTCGGTGGGGTCGCCCGGAAACCGTAGGGTCTGATCATGTCTACCGAAGCTCTGCCCGAGCACGTCGCCGCCATGCTGCGGCAGCCCAACCCGGCCGTGATGGCCACCCTGGCCAAAGACGGGCGTCCCGTCAGCGTGGCCACCTGGTATCTGCTGGAGGACGACGGGCGGGTGCTGCTCAACCTCGACGGCGGCCGGGCCCGGCTCAAGCACCTGCAACGCGACCCGCGGGTGTCACTGACCGTGCTCGACAAGGACGACTGGTACACCCACGTCAGCCTGCAGGGCCGGGTCGAGGAACTCACCGACGACGTCGGACTGCAGGACATCGACGCGCTGTCACGGCACTACGGCGGCAACCCCTACCCCAACCGGGAACGGGCCCGGGTCAGCGGGCGGCTGGTGATCGAGCGCTGGCACGTGTGGGGCGCGCTCGCCTCCTAATTGCCCATCCTCAGCAGGGCGTTGCCGCCCAGCAACACCAGGTCGGCGCCGGCCACCAGGGCCATGCTCAGGTGCAGCCGGCGCGCCGCCTGCTCCGGGTCCTTCTCGACCAGACCCCGTACGAGAAACACGGCCGCGGCGCCCACCAGCGGGATGCCGACCAGCAGCAGGTAACCCACCGACGAGGGCGTGCGGCCGCTGTTGACCAGCAGCGCAATCATCACCGTGGGCACGATGCCGAAAATCACCAGGGCGAGCCCGCCGTACCATCGCAGCGCTGTCACGGCGTCGATGGTAGCCGCGGCGGCGCGGGTGCCGGCGTACCGCCCGCGGCGAGCAGGCAGGAGCGCGTCTGCGAAGGTCGACGGGTGCTGATCTACAAGATTCTGCTGCCCTCGGAGTGGGCGGCGTTCGAGGCCGACGGCCGTTTCGACGGTTCCCCGTTCGACCACAGCAGCGGGTTCATCCACTGCTCGAGCCGTGAACACGTCGGTGAGACCGCGCGGCTGGTGTTCGGCCAGGAGCCGAAGCTTGTGCTGCTGGCCATCGAGACGGAGCCGCTCGGGGCGACCCTGCGGTGGGAGGAGGCACCCGATCGAGGCGTTTTGTTCCCGCACATCTACGGCGAGCTGCCGAGGTCAGCCGTGACCGCGGTGTACGAGGCGGCCGGAGCCGCGGACGTGGACCGGGTCCTGCCGCCCGCGGTCACCTGACCGGCAGCCGGTCCGCGTGGGCCAGCGCCCGGGCGCAGCGAGCGATGAAGATCCACTGTGCGACCGGCACGAGCGGCCCGGCGAGCCGGCTGATCAGGCGGGCCGGCTTGGCCGTGACCCGCACCTGGAAATGCACGGAGTCGTCCGCGCCGAGCAGAACCGTGAAGCGCTCGTCGCCCTCGAAGGTGTGCCCCGGCAACGCCAGATAGTGCAAAGACGTGCGGTTCTCGGCGCGCACAACGTCGAGCACCTCACACGGCTCCGGCACTCGGAACCGGCCGAACCCCAGGTCGGACCGCATGTGCTGCCCCTCGAAAGCCGGCGGCGTCCCCGGCTCCACCCAGGCCCACGAACGGCGGTGCATCTCCCACGCCAGCAGCGCCTGCGACGCCAGCTCGAACCGCTCCCGGCCGGCGCCGATGCGATGCGTCCACACGTGCGTCTGCGCCCGCTCCGCGTAGGCGACGAACAACGCGGTGAGCACGGCGGCCGCATTGAGCACCCCATGCGTCAGCACCATCCACGTCAGGTTGAGATGCGGCAGGTCGACGACCTGCCCCGACGCGTACAGCAAGGCCAGCCCCATCGTGACGATGCTCAGGGCCAGCAAGAACCGAAAAGCTTTCCCCGTACGCGAGGCGATCGCCAGCCACAGCCCTGAGCTCAGCAGAGCCGCCCCCAGCAACTCGATCAGGTCACCGGTCTGCCCACCCACCAGAAACCCCACGCCGACCAGCCCGACCCCCGCCGGCGCCAGCACTTTCCGCTCATCGGTCAGCGCGAGCAGCACCATCGCACCGAACCCGGCAACATGAAAGTGCGCGGCCGTGAGCCCAAGAATCCCCGGCGGAAACCCGAGCAGCGCATACCCCGCCCGCTCGGCCGCAAGGCCCGCCGCCGCCACGGGCAGGCAGGCCGCCGCAAAAGCCACAAGCCGGTCACGCCACACCACCAGGGGAACCACACAGCAGCCCACCAGGTAGGGAACACACAGCAATCCCGCCGCCCACCCCCGCGGCAAAACCATCGCGACCACGGCCGGCACCGCCACCACCGGCCACCAACGCACCACCAGCGCCCGCAGACGGTGCACCCGCTCGGCGCGCCCGCCGAGGGCACCCAGCCCGAGTGGCACGAACAGCAGAACGCACACCGCGACCACCACGTAAAGCCCGGCCCAGCCGGGCCCGGTCAGCCGGTCCATGACGCCCCACCTTCTTGAACGCGTTCAACTGAACATGTTCAAGATAGCATGCGACACCACGACCTCCTGATCAGACGGGTTCGGACAGCATCACGCAGTCAGCGAGCAACAAACGCACGTCCGCACCCACCCGCTCGGTGCGCAAAGTGCACGCACATGCTCGGTGCGCAGAATGCACGCACATGCTCGGTGCGCAGAATGCACACACCCGCTCGGTGCGCAGAATGCACACACATGCTCGGTGCGCAGAATGCACACACCCGCTCGGTGCGCAGAATGCACACACATGCTCGGTGCGCAGAATGCACACACCCGCTCGGTGCGCAGAATGCACACACATGCTCGAATGGTCAGAAGGCGCCGACGAACGAGCAGCACTGGACGAGCAGGTGCGCACACCCGACACGAGTGAGCGTCAACGGCCACGATCTGCGCACCCGAGTGGGTGCTAGGTTCCACTGATGTCTTCGGATGCTCGCCGATTCGCGGAGATCATGCTGAGCCAGGATGCGGCCAGCCGGGGCCTCGGCATCGAGCTCGACGATGTCGGCCCGGGCTGGGCGGTGCTGACGATGCGCGTCCGGGACGACATGGTCAACGGCTACGCCCTTCTGCACGGCGGGCTGCTCGCCTCGCTCGCGGACAGCGCGTTCGCGGTCGCGTGCAACACGTACGGGGAAGTGACCGTCGCCGCCGGTTTCGACATCACGTTCCTGGAGTCGGGCCGGGCCGGCGACGTGCTCAGGGCCCACGCGGTCGAACGAGCCCGGCGCGGCCGCTCCGGCCTCTACGACGTGACGGTCACCCGCGAGGACGGCACGACACTGGCCGAGTTCCGCGGCCGTAGTCGCGCACTCGGCCGACCCATCGCCTGAGCCGAAACTTAGGCCGCCGCCCGGACCCGGGGCTCAGCTCAGCGGACGAGAAGGGTCCCGACCGAGGAGCAGCAGTATCTCGGTCAGGCTGTCCGCGCCGGCGGGCACCGGCAACGCGGGGGCGAAAGGAGACTTCGACTCGCGGCGCTCGGGGCCGTCGGGGACAGCCCGCGCCACCGAGAGCGAGAGGGCCACGGCGTCGGGGTCGGGCGCGTAGGTCACTTCGAGCGCGCGGGCGACGTCCCAGCCGTGCACCACGTAGTCGACCAGGTGGAAGCCGATGGCCAGCCGGCCGGGCACCGAGCGGCCGAACTCGGGGATCCAGAACGGCGCGTCGAGGTCGTCGACGGCCGCGAACGCGGTCAGCACAGCCTCGGCGGACTCCTCGTACTGCCGGACGATGTCGCGCGACGACCCGGCGAAACCGGAAGCAGAGACGGATGGGCCGAGGTCTGCCCGCGAAGGAGTGCGTCCACCGGCGGCCGTGGCGAATACGTAGTGCTGCTCGGTCATGTGGGTCAGAAGCGTGGCCAGATTCCACCCTGCGCAGGGTGTGGGCCGGGTCAGGTCGGTGTCGGTGGTCCGGGCTACCACGTCGACAGTGCCGCGAACCGCCGCAGCATCGGCCGGCCGGGCGTCGATCTCAATCGTAAGCATGTGCCTATCGTGTGCGCTCGCTTATGATTAGTCAACGGGTGATAGGAGTAGTCCTCGTGGAGGAGCGCGAGGATCTGGGCGCCATGGTGTTCCGGCTGGGCCGGCTGCTGCTGGCGATGGAGCAGCCGATCCTGGACCGGCACGGCGTGTCGATGTGGGCGTACGCGGTGCTGACTGCCCTGCGCGAAAGCCCGATGCGCACCCAGGCCGCGCTGGCCGCGGGCATCGGCGCCGACAAGACGCGACTGATTCCCGTGCTCGACGAGCTGCAGAAACGCGGACTGATCGAGCGGGAACCGGATCCGTCCGACCGCCGCGTCCGGCTGCTCGACCTGACCGACGCCGGGCGCCAGGTGCACCAGGCGATCCAGTCCGAGGTCCGCGCGGGCGAAGCCGACCTGCTGGCCGCCTTCCCACCCGCCGACCGCGACGGCTTCCTGCGCGCGCTCATCGCCCTGACCAAGCGTTGACCCACCGCCGACCACGCGCGGCCTGACCGCCGACCAAGCACTGACCGCCCGGCCAAGCACTGACCGCCCGGCCAAGCGCGGCGGCCGCGGCGGGGGACGGCGGAGGCGGCGAGGCCGCGGGACAGCAAGGGCGGCGCGGTAGGCGGCGAGGCCGCGGGACAGCAGGGGCGGCGCGGCGGGCGGCGAGGCCGCGGGACAGCAGGGGCAATGGGACGGCGGGGGCGGCGGGACAGCAAGGGCGGCGCGGCGGCGGGACAGCAAGGGCGGCGCGGCGGCGAGACAGCGGGGCGGCGATGCGGCGGGGGCGGCGGGACGGTGAGGGCTGCGCGGCGGCGCGGCGGCGAGACAGCGAGGAATGCGAGGCGACGGGGCGGCGAAGCGGCGGGGCAGCGAGCACGGAAAGGCGCCCATCGCGGCAGGACGGCAGTGCGCCGGGCGCAGCGGGGCAGTCGAACGGCCGACCGGCTGGCGAGCGGGAACGGGCTCCGCCCACCAGCCGGTGGAGTAATCAGTCCTCGACCCGGAAGCCGATCTTCAGCCGTACCTGGAAGTAGGCGACGTCACCGTCGACGACCTGGCCGCGGATTTCCTGGGACTCGAACCATTCGATGTTGCGTACGGTTTGGGCCGCCTTGCGGATCGCCGTGCGGATCGCGTCGTCCACGCTTTCCTGGCTGCTTCCGACGACCTCGGTCAGCCGATACACGTGATTGCCCATGACAGCCTCCTCGGTTTCGATCTCCTTACTCAACCAGACCGTGACCGCTCGTGCCGGAGACGCGGGCGAGCGCGGTGCCCGCGGGCGCGGGGCGCGGCGGAATGGACGAGATGTCCTGCGCGAAGGTGCCCACCGCGGTCGCGACGGCGTCGGCGTTCGTGTCGAGGGCGAACGTGTTCACGTTGCCCACCAGCTTGTACTTCTTGCGCAGCTGCGCGTAGACGGCCTTGTCGGCGCCGTCGCGTTCGGGGGTGAAGCTGTCGCACGCCTCGTGGTAGCACGGGTCGTACGCCACTCCGGCGAGGCCGCCCCACTTGGCCACGTCGTCCGCCGTCTTTTCGACCTCGGCCCCGGTGAACAGGCCGCCGGCCGGGATGCCGGTGCCGATGAACGGGCCGTAGTCGGAGCGGCCGGTGAAGTCGCTCGCCGCCGTGGCCTGTTTGCGGGTGGCGAAGAACCGCTGGAAGACCTGCTCGATCTGGGCCGAGCCGGCCGGGCCGGGACCGGCGCCCGTGGCGTCGGAGTCGTCGCCGTCGTAGACGCCGAACGTGTAGTTGGGCGAGCCGATCATGTCGAAGTTCAGATACAGCTTGATCTTCGCGTGTTCGGCCTCGGACAGGCTGTTGACGTAGAACGTCGAGCCGACCAGGTTGGCCTCCTCGGCGCCCCACCAGGCGAACCGCAGCTTGTTCTTGCTCTTGAGGTTGCGGGCTTGCAGCGCGACTTCGAGGATGCCGGCGCTGCCGGTGCCGTTGTCGTTGATGCCCGGGCCCTCCGGCACCGAGTCGAGGTGGGCGCCCGTCATGACCACGTTGTCGGCGTTGCCGTAGCGGGACTCGGCGATGACGTTCTCGGTCTGACGCACCTCGGCCACCGTGTCGGCCGAGATGGTGACGGTCAGTCCAGCGGTGCCGGCGAACGCGACTCCCTGCGGATAGGACACCGCGACGGCCGGGATCCCGACCGGGCCGCCCAGCGTGCCGAGGAAGAGATCCTGCCGGTCGGGGCCGGTCGTGTCGCCCTGGTTCATGATGATGACCCCGGTCGCGCCGGCGGCCTGGGCGTTGGTCGCCTTGACGCCGAACCCGCAGCCGCCCCGCTGGATCAGCGCGATGTTGCCGGAGACCCCCACGAAGTCCCCGGCCTCGCAGCCCGAGGTGCTGGTGTTGGGCGTGGTCAGTTGCAGGTCGACCGGCACGACCGCGCCGGTGGCGGTGCCGTTGCCCGAGCAGTCGAGCACGTCGTAGTCGACCTGGTCGACGTACGCGGTCGGGGTCGGTGTGTTCTGCGTGAACGAGGAGGCGTCGTCGGAGCAGAAGTTGAACGGGAACGGCTGCCGGGTCACCTGGTATCCGGCCGCGCGCATCAGCGTGGCGACGTAGTCCGCGCTGCGGGTGTACCCGGGCGTTCCCGAGGCCCGGGTGTCGCCGTTGAGCTTGGCGATCGCCTGGAAGGCCACCAGATGGCGCAGCACGCCCGCGAGCGTGACGGATGTGGTCAGATCCTTGGTGGAGTTGCCGGACGCCTGTGCGGGTTGCGCGACGCCGAAGCCACCGAGCAAGGTTGCGGCCGCGGCCACGGCGCCGAGTTTTATGCGGGACACCACGTTGTGCTCCTGTTCTCGAACAGTGAAGCGTGACATCCAGCAACCTAGATTATTCGATGAGTAACCGCGACCCTCCGTCGGGAGGAGCGCTGCCCCGCACTTCGAGGCGGTGCGGCACGATGATCCGGCGGGCCGGCGGCGGATCCTCGCGGCGGCCCACCCGGTCGGCCAGGCAGGCCAGGGCGGCGTCGGCCAGCGCGGCCTTGTCGGGCGCGACGGTGGTGAGCGCGGGGTTGGCGTAGCGGCCGTCCTCGATGTCGTCGAATCCGGCCACGGCCAGGTCCTCCGGCACGCGCCGCCCCCGCTCGATCGCGACGTGCATGGCCCCCAGCGCGAGCTGGTCGGTGAAGCAGAACACCGCGTCCACCTCGGTCCCGCTGTCGAGCAGCCGGTTCATCGCCGCGGCGCCGTCGGCCCGGTGCAGGCTGCGCACGTCGAGTTCGAGTTCTTTCCCGTACGGGATGCCGGCCGCACTCAGCGCCTGCCGGTAGCCTTGGGCCCGCCGCGCCGCGGTGCCGTTCTCCAGGTGCGGCTGCAGCCCGATGGCGGCGATCCGGCGGCGCCCGCTCTCGATCAGGTGCCGGGTCAGGGCGGCCGCCGCGGCCACGTTGTCGATCGCGACGTGGTCGTGCAGCCCGCCCGCGTCCTGTTCGCCCAGCAGCACGAGCGGGGCGCTGTCGGGGCGCCGGGTCAGCTCGGCCGGCGACAGGGCCCACGGGCTCATGATCAAACCGTCGACGGCCTGACCCCGTACGCCGTCCAGCAGCTCCCTTTCCCGGTCGGCGTCGCCACCCGTCTGCTGCACCAGCAACGTCCACGCGTACGTCTCGGCGCCGTCGGCCAGGTGACCGGCGAGCTCGCCGAAGTAGGGCGAGGCGATCTCGGGCAGCACCAGCGCGACCAGGCCGGACCGGCCGCCGCGCAGGTGCCGGGCGGCGGCGTTCGGCTTGTACTGCAGTTCGTCGATGGCCCGCTGCACCCGCTCACGCGTCTGCGGCGCGACCAGCGCGAATCCGGAAACCACGTTGGACACCGTGCGGACGGAGACGCCGGCGCGCTCGGCGACCTGTCTCAGGTTGGCTCCCACAAAACCATCCTAGCTACCACTTGCAACGTGGCATGCCACGTTGCAACATGAAGGGTATGAATATTGCTGAGGGCGCCCGCGAGGCGATCTACACCGACGGCATCACGGCCCTGCGCGGCGCGTTCAGCGTGGCCTGGGCCGATGCGATGCGCGAGGACATCGAGGCCGCGTTCGCCGAGGCCAGCGCGCGCGAGGGCGGTGCCGTGGGCCGCGGCCCGAAGCGCTACTACGTGGAGATTCACCCGGAACAGCTACGCGGCTTCGTCGATCTGGTCACCCATCCGTGGGTGACCGCGGTCTGCACGGACGTGCTCGGCGACGACTACGAGATCGTCGAGCTGGGCTTCGACATCCCGTTCGCCGGCGCGGTCAACCAGCCGTGGCACCGCGACTTCCCGATGCCCGAGGTGACCCGCAAAGAGCGGCGGCTGAACTCGCTGGCCTTCAACCTGACCGGCGTCGACACCACGGACGACATGGGCCCGTTCGAGATCGCCCCCGGCACCCAGTTCGACGACAGCCCCGAGTTCGGCCACGACATGTTCCCGCCCAAGCCGCACTACGAGCGCTACAACTCGCTGGCCGTGCGCAAATACCCCCAGCGCGGCGACATCTCGGCCCGCTCGGCCCTGACAATCCACCGCGGCACGGCCAACAAGTCCGAGCTGTCCCGCCCGGTGCTGGTGCTCGGCGTGGACGCGGCCGACGCGACCAACAGCGACAAGCACGCCATGGCCGTGACCAAGCCCTACTGGGACGCGCTGCCGCAGCAGGTCCGCGACCACCTGCACTGCCCGATCGTCGACCGGCTCACCCCGATCACCCAGAAGCACACGATCGAGGGCCTGGTGATGGGCGAAGCGTAGGGCCTGTCCCGCCGATCACGTGGCAGCACAGGCTCTACGCCCGGCGGATCCAGTCGTGGTTCTCGCGCAGCTGGGTGAAGCCGGCCGACCGGTAGAGCGCGACCGCGGCCACGTTCGACACCGGCGTCACCACGGCGACCGCGCTCGCGCCCCGCGCGGCCAGGGCCGCGCACGCACCCCACACGGCCTCGCGGCCGTAGCCGTGGCCGCGGTGATCGGCGTGGGTGCCGACCGGTTCCAGCAGCCCGCATCGGCCCTCGCCCGCGAACCAGCCGGTCGCGGCGGCCGCCGGTTCACCGGCCGGGGTGCGGACCAAGACGTCGTCGGCCAGCGCGGCCGCCGGGGACCGCAGCATCGCCTGGCGCCTCTCGATCGTAAAAGTCGAGTTCTTGAAAGCCGACCGCTGCACCAGCACCCGGTCGGCCACGTCGCCCGCGCCGACCGGCTGGGCGCGGGTCGTCACCGGCCGCGGCGTCCACGACAGCACGGCCCAGGCGTCCGGGTCACGGTCCCATCCGGGCATGGGCAAGCCGTCCACCGAACCCGGTGCCCCGTCGAACAGCTCCTCGACCTCGGCCGCCAGCGCCTCGCGGTCCGCGCTGGGGGCGGTGGTCACCCGCAGCACGCCGTCGTCGAGATATCCGACCGCCACCGGCGCCTCGCCGTCGGTCCACAACAGGGCTTCCGCGTCGTCGAAGCGCAGGTGCCACCCCAGGTCGCCGGGATGCAGCCCGCCGCTCGGCGCGTCGGCCGGGGTCCACTCGGCCAGCGCCCGCAGGGCCGGACCGGTCTCGGCAGAGCTCAGGCGATGCCGCATGGGAGGACCTTAGCCAGCCCGCCGCGCGGCGGCGAACGATTAATCGCGCATCCGGGCCCGGAGCACGTCGAACTCGCAGCCCGGTGTGTCCGGGTCGAAGCCGTGCTCGATCAGCCAGCGCGACGCCGTCAGGCTGCGCACCGACCACCACCCCCGGATCACCGCGACGTCGACGTCGGTCCCGTACCCGGCGAGCAGGTCGTCCAGCCGGTCCTCCTGCCCGAGGGTCATCACGGCCAGGTCGAGCAGCGCGTCGCCCTGGGCCGCCTCCGACCAGTCGATCACGCCGTTCAGCTCGTCGCCGGAGACGAAGAAGTGCATGGTCTGCAGATCGCCGTGGGTGAAGGCCGGCTTCCAGGGCCGCAGCGCGGCCGCGGCAACCTCCCGGTTGCGCCGGACGAGCTCGGCCGGGAGCACGCCGTTGGCGACGAGCCACTCGCATTCGGTGTCGAGCTCCGCCACCATGTCGTCCAGGCCGGGCCCCACCCAGGGTGGCAGCGGCGCCTCGTGCAGCCTCCGCACCGCGGCCCCGGCCGCCGCCCACGCCCCCGCCGAGGCGGTCGACGGCGTGCCGAGACGGCCGAGGGCCTGACCGGGCACCTTCGCGATGGCCAGCACGTTCGGCTTGCGCCACAACACTTCCGGGGTCGGCACCGGGGCCAGGGCCATCGCCTCGACCTCGACGTCGAGCCGCCCCGGATTGCCGTCGACCTTCACGAAGACGTCGCCCACGCGCAGGGTCGCGCGCTCGCTGTGCGCCACGACCACCTCGACCTCGTCCACGGCGGTCACCCGAACAGGTCCGGGCGCTCCCACTGCGCACCGCGTACGTGGTGGTCGAGGAAGGCCAGAACGGTGGCGTACCAGGCCTTGGCGTTGCCCGGGGTGAGGATCCAGTGGTTCTCGTCGGGGTAGTAGAGGAACTTGTGCGGCACCCCGTCCGTCTTGGACCGGGACACCAGGTCCCACCACAGGCGCAGCCCCTCCCCGATGGGCACGCGGTAGTCCTTGTCGCCGTGGATCACCAGCATCGGGGTGGTGATGGCGTCGGCGAAGCGGTGCGGCGAGTTCTCCCGCTGCCGCTCGGGGCTCAGCTCGCGCGACCAGTAGAACGAGAAGTCGGTGGTGCCGGTGAACTGGTCCAGCGACCACAGGCTCGCGTGGCTGACGATGGCGTCGAAGCGGTCGGTGTGCCCGGCGACCCAGTTGGCCATGTAGCCGCCGAACGAGCCGCCGGCCGCCGCCGTCCGGGTCTCGTCGATGTCGGGCCGGGCCACGACCGCGTCGGTGATCGCCATCAGGTCGGTGTAGGGCTTGTCGCCCCAGGCGCCCCAGCCGCGCCTGATGAACTCGTAGCCGTAGCCGGTGGACAGGGCCGGGTCGGGCATCAGCACCGCGTAGCCCCGGGCCACCCAGACCCACGGGTTCCACCGCCACGACCAGGAGTTCCACGAGCTGATCGGCCCGCCGTGGATCTTCAGCACCAGCGGGAAGGGCGCGCCGTCCCCGCCGGGCAGAGCCAGCCACCCCCGTACGCGGGTGCCGTCGGCCGCCGTCGTCTCGACCTCTTCGAGGCGTCCGGGCAGGTCCGGTGCCTCGGCCGGGCCGCGCAGGAACTCGACGGCGCCCTCGCCCGTGAGGCTCACCCGGACGGGCGCCGGCGGGCTGTCGACGGCGCTGCGCAACGCGTACGCCCACCGGCCGTCCGGCGCGACGCGGACGTCGTAGTAGAAGCCGTTGTCGGAGGTCAGCCGGGTGACCTCACCGGTTTCGGCGTCGACCCGCCACAGCGGCGCGCGCCCGTCGTCGTCGGCCGCCACGATCAGTGTGGCGCCGTCCGGCGTCCAGCGGGCAGCTTCGGGCCGGCGGTCCCACCCGGCGGTCAGATCCCGTACGGCTCCGCCTGCCACCGGCATGAGGGCCAGCCAGGAGTCGCCCGGCTCCTCGGGTGTGGACACTTCGTGCACCGTGAACGCCACGGTGGCACCGTCGGGCGAGATGCGCGGCGCGCCGTACTCGTGGGCGGGGCCGGCGGCCAGGTCGCGCCGCTCACCGGTGGCCACGTCGATCGCGACCAGCGTGGTGCGCAGCGAGCCGCCCTGCTCGGTGATCGTCCAGGTGGTCACGACGGTGCGCCCGTCGGGGGTGATGTCCCAGTCGGCGTCGGCGTCCAGCGCCACCCCGGCGTGCCCGGTGAGGTCGCGCAGGTCCAGCTCGTCGGTCAGGGCCGCGGTGACCAGCCGGGGCCGGGCCGGGCCGAGGTCGGAATCCCAGAAGCGGATCGGGTAGCCCTCGTGCAGGATCGCCGAGACCCCGGACTCCTTGCGCCGCTTGCGGACGTCCTTGTCGTCGTCGACGCCGGTCGCCGAGGGCAGCAGGGCCGACCCGGCCACCAGCGTGCCGTTCGCGCTGACCTGGACGCCGTGCACTCCCCCGGGCAGTTTGGCCAGCACGTACGCGTCGCCGCCGCCCGCGGGCTGCCGCCACAGCGCGGAACCCTCCTCGCCGTCCTCGAGCTCACGCGCGGACGTGAAGAGCAGATCTCCCTCCGGCGTGAACGCGGCCGCCGCCTCGCCCTTCAGGCTGCGGGTCAGGCGCCGGGCGGGCCGCTCGGCGCGCGGGTCGACCTCCCACAGCGCGGTGGTGTAGCGATCGTTCTCCTTGTTCGGCGTGGCCAGGCCGACCACCAGGCGGTCGCCGCCGGGCGCGAGCCACAGCCCGTCGACACGAGGCAGGCGAACGTAGGCGTCGAGATCCGCGAAATCACTCACCCGACCGTTTCTATCACCGCGGGCCCGGTGTTACCGACCCTGAAACGTCCTATGACGCCTGGCCTGCGGGCGCCTCGGCCGGCGTTAGCCTGCTGAGATGGACTCGGCCGGGGCGGTGCTGCGCGCCGTGCTCGACCACGGCCCGGTCGCCCGCAGTTCGGTGGCCCGGGCGACCCGGCTGTCGGCCGCCTCGATCAGCGGCGTCGCGACCTCGCTGCTGAGCCGGGGCCTCATCCGGGAGGCGCCGGAGGCCGCGGGGCGCCCGGGCATCGGCCGCCCGACCGTGCCACTGGTGATCGACGCCGAGGCGGTGGCGGTGATCGGCGTGCACATCGCTGTCCCGCACGCCACGGTGGCCCTGCTCGACCTGCGGGGCCGGGTGATCGAGCAGCATCGCGAGCCGCACGCCGGGCGCGATCCGGCGAGTGTGCTGGACCGGGTCGCCGAGCGGATCGGCCGGCTGCGCCGGCGGCGCCGGGTGCTGGGTGTCGGCGTCGCCACCGGCGGGTGGGTGGACGCGGTGACCGGCACGGTCGTGGAGCATCCGGCGCTGGGCTGGCGCGATGTGCCGGTGGCGGCCACGCTGTCCCGGGCCACCCGTTTTCCCGTACGGGTGGACAGCAACTCGCGGGCCCTGCTGCGCGCGGAGCAACTGTTCGGCGCGGTCGCCGGGCGGGCCCGGCAGAGCGCGGTCCACCTGTTCGCGGGCAACGTGGTCGACGTGGCCTTCGCGACCGGCGGCGTGGTGCATCAGGGGCCGCGTTCGGCCGCCGGGGCAGTCGCGCACCTGAACGTCGAGGGGTGCACCGAGCGCTGTTCGTGCGGCCGTACGGGCTGTCTGCAGGCGGCCGTCTCGGAGCAGACCCTCGTCCGCCGCTCGGGCGCCACCGACCTGCTCGCCCTGGTCACGGCGGCTCAGGAGGGTGACGCGCGAGCGCTGGGACTGTTCCACGAGCGGGCCCGGCTCGTGGGCCGGGCCGCGGCGCTGCTGCTCGACCTGTTCGACCCCGAGGTGCTGGTGGTGGCCGAGGCGGGCGCCAACCGGGTCCCGGCCTGCCTGGCCACGCTGCGGGCCGAGGTCGCGGCCTGGTCGGCCGCGGGCGCCGACGTCGCGCGGGTGGTCCATGCCACCAGCTTCCCGACCACCGTACTTGCCGTGGCAGGCGGCGCGGTGGCGCTCGACCACATCTACGCGCAACCCCTTTCACCTGCGCGTATTTAATTCAGTCGAGCACTTGGTTGCCTTGTTCTCCTAGCTGCTTAGTATGAATTGCAGCGCGCGCTCCCCCGCACCGTGAATCCTTCGCACCGTGAACGGAGCCCCCTGTGAGGAGACTGTTTTCCCTGTCGGCCGCCGTCCTGCTGGCCGCCACCGTGGCGGCCTGCGGCGACGACGGCGGCGCGGCCCTGGAGCTGACGGCCGCGCTGCCCGAGCAGGTGCCCAGCGGCACCGAGATCCGCATCGGCGACCCGGCGATCCAGGCCGTCCTGGGCGCCTCGGGCCTGGACAAGGAGCTGAGCGAGGCCGGCGTCACGGTCGAGTGGGCCAACATCAGCGGCGGCCCGCAGAGCATCCAGGCGTTCCGGGCCGACAAGCTCGACTGCAGCGCGGTGGCCGACATCCCGTCGCTGTTCGCCGCGTGGACCGGCACCTCCACCAAGATCGTGTTCCAGTCCGTGATCGTCGACCCCCTCACCCACCCGATCTATCAGCTCGGCGTCGCGCCCGGCGTGACCGTCACGTCCCTGGCCGACCTGCGCGGCAAGAGGATCGCCTACAGCGCCGGGCAGGCCCAGGGCGCACTGGTGCTGCGGGTGCTGCAGAAGGCCGGCCTGACCCAGAAGGACGTCACGCTGGTCGAGCTGACCAGCACCGGCGACTCGTACGTGACCGCGCTGGGCAGCAAGGCCGTCGACGTGGCGCCGATCGGGGCGGCCAACGTGAAGATCTACAAGGGCAAGTATCCCGGGGCCACGGCGATCCTGACCGGCATCCGCGACGACGCGTCCACCCTGTACTGCCTGACCTCCGCGGTGCAGGACGCCGAGAAGGCCGCGGCGCTCAAGGTCTACGTCGGACTGCGGGCCAAGGCGCTGCTGTGGCAGAACGACAACCCCGACGGCTACTCGAAGGCGTACCTGCAGGCGGTCCAGGGTCTGAGCGCGGCGGACGCGAAGGACGTCATCGCCGCCGACGGCGCCAAGGGCATCCCGGCCACCTGGGACAACGCCATCGCCCGGCTGCAGGCGACCGCCGACCTGCTGGCGGCCGAGCAGAAACACGACAAGCTCGACGTGACCACGCTGGTCGACCGGCGCTTCGAGAAGGTCGAGGCCGAGGCGGCCGGCTCGAAGGTCGTCACCGGTGATGCCGCATGACCGTCACCGAGGCCCCGCCCACCCCGTACGAGGGTGACGTGCGCGTCGTCCGCCGCCGGCTCGGCCCGGGCCGCCGCTTCCGGGGCGCGTTCTGGGTCGGCCCGGCCGTGGTGCTGGCGATCTGGTCGGCCGGCTCGGCCACCGGCCTGATCAAGCCGGCCATCCTCACCTCGCCGTGGGACGTGGTCGTCGCGTTCGGCGAGCAGTGGACCGACCACGACCTGCTCGGCGACATCCTGTCGTCGCTGTCCCGGGCCGCTTCGGGCCTGGCCGTCGGCGTCCTCGCCGGCGCGGTGCTGGCGGTGCTGTCCGGGCTGTCGCGGGCCGGCGAGTCGCTGATCGACGGGCCCATCCAGATCAAGCGGTCGATCCCCACGCTCGCCCTGATCCCGCTGTTCATCGCCTGGTTCGGCATCGGCCAGGAGATGAAGATCGTGACCATCGCGCTGATCAGCCTGGTGCCGATCTACGTGCACACCCACAACGGGCTGCGCGGCATCGACGGCCGCTACGCCGAGCTGGCCGAGACCCTGGACCTGCGCCGCGGCGAGTTCGTGCGGCACGTGGTGCTGCCCGGCGCGCTGCCCGGATTCCTGCTCGGCATGCGCTTCGCGGTCACGTCGTCGCTGCTCGGCCTGGTCGTGGTCGAGCAGTACAACGCCACCGCGGGCATCGGCCACATGATCACGCTGGCCGAGCAGTACGGGCAGACCGACGTGATCGTGGTAGGCCTGGTCATCTACGGCATCTTCGGCTACTGCGCCGACACCGCCGTCCGCCTCACCGCACGGAAGGTGCTCGCATGGCGACAGACACTCGAGGGCTGACCACCGAACCCGCCGTCCGGGTCCGCAGCCTGCACCGCAGCTTCACCGCGAACGGAGGCGTGCTCAACGGCCTCGACCTGGACATCGCGGCGGGCGAGTTCGTGGCGCTGATCGGGCGCTCCGGCACCGGCAAGAGCACACTGCTGCGGGCCCTGGCCGGGCTCGACCGCGACGTCGCCGGGCGTGGCCGCATCACGGTCCCCGCGTCGGTGTCGGTCGTCTTCCAGGACTCGCGGCTGCTGCCCTGGAAACGCGTGCTCGACAACGTGGTGTTCGGGCTGCGCGGCAGCGACGCCGACCGGCGCGGGCGGCAGGCCCTGGCCGAGGTCGGGCTGGCCGGGCGCGAGCGGGCGTGGCCGTTCGAGCTGTCCGGCGGCGAGCAGCAACGCGCGTCGCTCGCGCGCTCCCTCGTACGGGAACCGCAGTTGCTCCTGGCCGACGAGCCGTTCGGCGCGCTGGACGCGTTGACGCGCATCCGGATGCACGCGTTGCTGCGCAAACTGTGCGAGGCCCACCGGCCCGCCGTGCTGCTGGTGACGCACGACGTGGACGAGGCGATCGTGCTGGCCGACCGCGTGATCGTGCTCGACGGCGGTGTGGTGCGCACCGACGTACGGGTGGAACCGGACCGCCCGCGGGACGAACTGCGCGCATTCCTGCTGGCCGAACTGGGAGTCGAAGGGGAGGGCCGATGAGCCGCCAACTGCACTTCAACCTGTTTCTGCACGACACCGGGCACCACGAGGCGTCGTGGCGGCTGCCCGCCGCCGACCCGTACGCGAATCTCTCGCTCGCCGCCCACCAGCATCTGGCCCGGGTGGCCGAGGACGCCAAGTTCGACTCGGTCTTCCTGGCCGACAGCCCGGTGCTGTGGAGCGACCCCGGCCGCCGCCCGGCCGGCAAACTGGAACCGACGCTGCTGCTGGCCGCCCTGGCCGCCGGCACCAGCCGGATCGGCCTGATCGCGACCGCGTCGACCTCCTACAACGAGCCCTACAACCTGGCCCGCCGGTTCGCCTCGCTCGACCACCTCTCCGGCGGCCGGGCCGGCTGGAACATCGTGACCACGGCCGGGGACGCCGCCGCGCGCAACTTCGGGCTGGCCGGCCAGCCGTTGCACCGGGCCCGCTACGAACGCGCCGACGAGTTCCTCGACGTGTCGACCAAACTGTGGGACAGCTGGGCCGACGACGCGATCGTGGCCGACAAGGCGGCCGGGGTGCACGCGCTGAGTGAGCGGGTGCGAGCGATCGCGCACGAAGGTGCGCACTTCCGCGTCGAGGGCGCGCTCAACGTGCCGCGCTCGCCACAGGCCCACCCCCTGCTCGTGCAGGCCGGCTCGTCGGAGGACGGCAAGGACTTCGCCGCCCGCTGGGCCGAGGCCGTCTTCACCGCGCAGCCCACACTGGCCGAGAGCCAGGCCTTCTACGCCGACCTCAAACGCCGGGTGGCCGCGGCCGGGCGCGACCCCGATCACGTCGTCATCCTGCCCGGCATCGTGCCGGTCATCGGGGCCACCGAGGCCGAGGCGCGCGAACTCGACGCCGAACTGGACCGGCTGATCGCGCCGCAGTACGCCATCGGCACGCTCGCGCACACCCTGCGCGTCGACCCCGCACGGCTGCGCCTGGACGAGCCGCTGCCCGACGACCTGCCCGGCGAGGACGAGATCGAGGGGGCCAAGAGCCGGCGCACCCTGATCGTCGACTGGGCCCGCCGCGACAACCTGACCGTGCGCCAGCTCATCGGCAAACTCGGCGGCGGGCGCGGGCACCGCACGTTCGCCGGCACCCCCGTGCAGGTCGCCGACACGATCCAGCACTACTTCGAGCACGGAGCGGCCGACGGGTTCAACATCATGCCGGCCGTGCTGCCCTCGGGCCTCGAGGCGTTCGCCACCGAGGTCGTCCCCATCCTGCAGGAGAGAGGCTTGTTCCGTACGGATTACACCGGCACGACGCTGCGCGAGCACTACGGACTCCCCCGGCCCGCCAACCGGTTCCCGGCGCCGAAGAAGGCGGCACTCTCGGCATCGGCCGGGTGACCGGCCCCGACGGACGGCGCGCGCCGAAGGCGCCTACCCTCACGGCCGTGACAGATGTGGTACTGGGTGAGGTGACGTGCCCGTCGGGGCAGTTGGTCGTCATGGACGGCGGCTATCTCGAAATGTGGTCCGGCAACCGGGTGCCCGCCGACGACGAACACCCCGCGAGCGACTTCGCGATCGTAGGCCCGGACGCGGCTGCGGCCGCGGAGTCGTTCGACCGGCAGACCGGCCTTCGCCTGTACGACATCCCCGCGCACGCCGTCACCGATGTCGTCGCCTCGTTCGCCGCCCACTGCCGGGAACGGGGGCACGACGCGAGCCTGCGCCCGTTCGAGCGGCAGGTGCCCCACCGCGAACGGGTCCGGCACGCGATCGCCGCCCGGGAACCCGGCTTCATCGTGATGGGCGTGCCGGTGCTGGCGCTGGAGGTGCCGTCGGACCGTCCCTTGCGCGTCACCGCCACTCCCGGCGAGCACGGCTGGAAGTCGATGCGGGTCGACCTCCGCGACGCGCCGGTGGCCGACTCCTGGCAGTTCTGGCAGCTGGGCGTCGACTGGGCCCGTTTCGTCTTCGCCGACGCCGACGCGCTCAACTCCTGGGAACACCACCGCCCGCTGGACGGCCTGGCCGACCTGGTCTTCTGGGGCCGCGACCAGGAACAGATAGCGGCCGAGTTCGACGCCCCGGCGTTCGGCTGGGAGAACCTCCCGGTGGCCGAGGCCTACGAACGCGGCCTGGCCCTCGAGGCCCGGCACAACCAACCCGGCGGACCCAAGTTCGCGTACGACTTCCGCCCGCACTCCCACCACTGGCAGGCGATGGCCCTGGTCCGCGCCTCCCCCCACGAGGCCGGCGTCATCCGGGTCGCCGGCGCCGACATCCTCATGGCCATGACCTCGGTCGGCGACGGCTTCTTCCCCGTCCACCTCGAAGTCGGCCCGTCGGGCGATCCGGCCGCCCTCCGCATCGACATCACCGGCGAGGACTGACGGATTCAGCCGGTCCGCTCCCCGGCCGGCTGAACACCGCTGACGGCGGCGAGCATCTGCTGCCGCCTGGACAAACGTTCACCGCGAGCCTCGATCCGGCGCCGCGATGACGCAGATTCAGGGAAGCGCCGACGGAGCCGGGGCGGGGAAAGGCACGCGGAGGGTGAAGGCTTCGGGGGCCGGGCCGTTGTGGCGCAAGGCCTCCAGGCGGGCGGCGGCCTCGGCCACGTCGGGGAGGGTGCCGGCCGGGTGCCACCACAGGACCAGGTGCGGTGTCTCCATCGGCAGGAACCAGTCGCGGCGGCGGCGGAGTGAGGCCAGGTGGTCGGTGCGGTAGGTGAAGGTGCGCAACGCTTCGACCGACTCCCAGACCGTGAGGTTGACGATGACGTCGGGGCCGAAGGGGCGCAGGGCGGTGGCGTCGCCGGAGTCGTCCTGCAGGCGCCAGATGTAGCCGGGGGTCCGCTCGGCCAGGGCGTTGATCTCGGGCAGCTGGGCCACGAAGTCGGCCAGGGCCGGGTCGTCGAGCGGGGCGCGCAGGCGGGCGATGTTCAGCTGGGCGAGGTGGTGTGCGGCCATGCGGGCAGCCTAACCGTCTATGTCAATCGCTTTTGTTTTTAGAAGTGAGGGCGACGCAGCACCCGGCCGGGCCGGGGTCCAGGCGGGCGTCGGCGCCGAGACCCTCCAGCAGGGCCAGGTTGAGGCCGCAGACCAGGCCGGGGTGGGACTGCGCGAGCGCGTGGAACGGGCAGTTGCGCAGCCGGATCGTGTGGCCGGCGTCCTCGTACGGCTCGTAGCCCAGCTCGGTCAGCCGCGGCATCAGGTCGCCGCCGGCCAGCTCGGCACCCTGTTCGCGGGCGGCGGCGTAAAGGGCGGGCTCGGCGCCGGCCCGTTCGACGGCGGCGGCCAGCACGGTGGCCAGCAGGCGGTAGTCGCGCGGGGGCAGCGACACCGCGTGCTCGGCGTCGCTGCGGTGGTAGAGCTTGGCCGGGCGGCCGGCGCCGGGGCCGCCGCTGCGTTTGGCGTACGACGTGTCGAGCAGCCCGGCCTCGGCCAGCTTGTCGAGGTGGAAGGCGGCCAGCGTGCGCCCGATGCCGACACCGTCGGCGACCTCGTTGCGCCCGACCGGTTCGGCCCGCGCGACCACGAACTCGTACACCGCGCGGCGCAGCGGCTCCCGCAACGCCCCCAGGGCCTCCAGCGACATGGCCCCGACGCTACCCGCGCGGCGGACGGATCCGGCGCGGGTCGCAGGGAGAGCACCGGCGGGTCCCGGATGCGGGGCAGCCGTCCGGATCGGGGACTGTCTATGATCTGGCCGCCCGATCTCGCGGGCCGGTACGGGGAGTCCCATGAAGAAGTTGCTTTTGTCCATCTGCGCGGCGCTGCTCGCCGCGACCACTGTGGCCGGTGCGCCCGCGGCCGCCGCAGCTGCCGGCTGCGGGGGCACCCTCGCCATCGGCGCGGTGGCCGCTTGTGAGTCGATCAGCGGCACGCAGGAGCACGTCTACTTCGTCAGCGTGCCCAAGGCCAACGACGTTCTCTACACCATGCTGACCCGGGGCAGCGGCGAGTCGCCGCGGGCGAGTGTCACCGGGCCCACCGGCGCCGACGTCTGCCTGATCACCTCGGACGCCGGGCGCTGCGAGCTGAAGGGCGCCGGCACCTACAAGATCGTCGTGTCGCTCTACTTCGGTGGGACCGGTGACTACACGCTGGGCGTGCAGTCGCTCAAGTCGCCGTCGTCGTGCACGACGCTGGCCGCCTCGTTCTTCTCGTTCGCCTCGACCGGGCAGCCGGGCTCGCTGCCGGCCGGCGCGCCGGGCGACTGCTTCCGGTTCAATCAGCCCACCGGCAGCGTGCTGCGGCTGTGGGCGCCCAAGGGCAACGGTGACCTCCAGGGCGACATCCTCGACGCCGACCTGCAGTACGTCTGCAAGATCCGGTACGCCCAGAACTGCACGCTCACCGGCTCCGGGCCCTACCGGCTCACCCTGGCCGAGGCGTACGGCAACGCGACCCCGTACACGCTGCGCATGTCCCGCATCTCGAACGCGGCCGGGTGCCAGGTGCTCAAGAACGCGCCGTTCGGCGACCCCGCCGCGTACGAGGGAACCGGGAGTCTGCCGCAGCAGGAGGACGTCGTCTGTCACAAGACGCGGGTGACCGCCCCCGGCTCGCTCGGCGTGCGCATCTTCGACGTGCAGAGCATCTCGTGGACGGTCTACGACGACGCGGGCCAGGCGATCTGCTCGAAATGGGGCCGGGAGCCGTGCGCGTTGCCGGCGGCCGGCGACTACACGGTCATCTCCGAGAGCCAGGGCTGGGAGCCGATCGACTATCGGATCGCGGTCAACGCCCTGGCCCGCAACACCGGCTGCGCGGCCGCGACCGGGCTGTCGTGGGCGGCCGACGCGCTCGTCGTGCACCAGACCTCGCCCGTGCAGACGAACTGCCACCCGTTCCGGGGCACCGCCGGTGACCGGGTCGTCGCGTACGCGTCGCCGACCTCCTACAACGAGGCCGGCACGACGATCGTCGACAGCACCGGCGCCGAGGTCTGCCCCGGTAACAGCGAGGAGGACGGCTGCGTCCTGCCCGCCACCGGCACCTACCGGGTCGTCTCCTACCTGAGCATGTGGGGCCCGGACGCCACCGACGAGACCTACAAGCTGCAGGTACGCCGGTTGTCCCAGCCCGCCGGCTGCCCGGTGGTGCGGCTCGGGGCCTACAACGAGCCGCCGGCCGGGGCGCTGGGCGGGATCCGGTGCCGGACGCTGGTCGTCACCGAACCCGGCGCGTACAGCGTCCGCGGCTTCGACGACGAGAACTACCCGAAGTACGGGCAGCTGTACGACGGCAGCGGTCTCAAGGTGCGCGCCGACAACCTGCCGGCCGGCCGGTTCACCTGGGTGGTCGACGGCAGCTCGCCCGGGGTGATCGACAACGACACCACGTACGTGACCTCGTTCCTGCCCGCCAAGCCGTCCGGCTGCCCCGCGGCGGCCGCCGGCACCGCCTGGAAGGGCGAGTACGCCCAGCCCGGACAGGTGTTCTGCCGCTCGCTCGACGTGCCGCAGGGGGCCCGGCTGGCCCAGTTCCGGCCGACCGACGGGGTGCTGCCCGAGGCCCACCTGCTCGACGGGGCCGGGAACTACGTGTGCGACTCGGCCACGCTGAACCAGTACAGCTGCCCGCTCAACGAGCCCGGCCCGTACACGGCCGTGCTCGAGCAGCGGCAGGGGGTGGCCCCGGGCGCGTTCGCGACCGCGTTCACCCGGGTCGACGGCACGCCGGACTGCCCGGCTCTGCCCGCCGGCGGTACGACCGTGCAGACCGGCGCCGACCGGTTCACCGCCTGCTTCAGCATTCCGGCCGACCAGCACGGCGCGACGGAGAAGTTCACGTATCAGCGCACTTCGGGCGCGGGTACGGCCCGGCTCTCGGTCTTCACCGCCGACGGCGTCCGCTACTGCCGCACCGGCGACGCCCCGGAGCGCACGGTCACCTGCACGACGCCCGCCGGCCCGCTGACCGTGGTGCTGGAGGGCCCGCTCGCGGGAAGTGAGTTCCGGCTGACCCGCGGCTGACCACCGGCGAACGGCCGGGTGCCCCCGTTCGCGGGAGGTGCCCGGCCGTTCTGCGCATGGACGGCCGGCGAGAAAGGCCGGAAACACTTGCCGCTCCGCGGACATGGTGAGCTGTGACAGCGATGCGGCACCGGCAGCGGTACGAGGAGACGTACGCCGGACGGTTACTTCACGGCCTGGTGGCCCAAGCGCAAGCCCGGCACCATCGCCGGCCGGCTGATCGACTACTCCGGCTACAACGGCTCGCCCAACCCCGAGGTCACGATCACGCTCACGACCGGGCGGACGATCGTGACACGGATCAAGGACTACGACGTCAACCAGTGATCGCCCCGGACATAGGCTGACCCCATGTCGGTCGTGGGGAAGGTGTCGCTGATCCTGGACGCCTTCACCGCCGAGGACCGCGGGATCGGATTCGCCGAGTTGCAGCGGCGGACCGGTCTCGCGAAGGCGACTCTGCACCGGCTGAGCGGCGAGATGGTCGACGCGCGGCTGCTCGACCGGGTCGACGGCAAATATCACCTCAGCGGGCACCTGTTCGCGCTGGGCATGCGGGCCTCCGTCGAGCGCAGCCTGATCGAGGTGGCCACGCCGTTCCTGGAGGACCTTTACGAGCGTACGCACGAGACCGTGCACCTGGGCCGGCGTGAGGGCACCGAAGTCGTGTACGTGGCCAAGATCGGCGGGCACCGGCAGGCCCGGGCGCCGTCGCGGCTGGGTGGGCGGCTTCCGCTGCACGCCACGGCCATCGGCAAGGCCCTCCTGGCGTTCGCCCCCGATCCCGTACGGGCTGAGGTGCTCGCCCGGCCGCTGGAGCGGCTGGCCCCGCGGACGGTGACGTCGGCCGCGCTGCTGCGGCGCCAGCTCGACGAGGCGGCCGAGACGGGCCTGACGTACGAGGCGGAGGAGTCGGCGGTCGGCATCGTCTGCGTCGGCGCGCCGGTGCTCGACGCGGACGACGTGGCCGTGGCGGCGATCAGCGTGGCCGGGCCGTCGACCCGCTTCCAGCCGCAGAAACACGGGGCCGCGGTGAAGGCGGCAGCGGCCGAGATCGCCATAACGCTGGCTCGTCGTTCCGCATAACGGAACTTTTCGCTAGGACAAACCGGCCCCGGGCAGGCATCGTCAACCCCATGACATCGCCAGCGGCCCAGCGCCTGCTCGACGCGGCCCGCACGGGAACCCCGTGTGCGCCGGTCCGTGACCTGATCGGGGCCGACGACATCGCGGCCGCCTACGCCGTGCAGCGCGAACAGACGCTGCTGCGCGAGAGGAGCGCGCCGATCGTCGGGCACAAGATCGGGCTGACCAACCCGGCCGTGCAGCAGCAACTCGGCGTCGACCAGCCCGACTTCGGGGTCCTGTTCGCCGACATGGACGTCAGCGCGCTCGACGTGGTGCCGGTGGCCGGGCTGCTGCAGCCGCGCATCGAGGCCGAGGTCGCGTTCCTGCTCAAGGCCGACCTCACCGGTGACTTCACGGCGGACGACGTACGGGCCGCGGTCGATCTGGTCGCCCCGGCCCTCGAGATCGTGGACAGCCGGGTCGCGGGCTGGGACATCAGCATCGCCGACACCGTCGCCGACAACGCCTCCAGCGGGCTGTTCGTGCTGGGCCCGGCCCGCAGGACGCTGGATGAGGTCAGCCCGGTCGACGTGCAGATGGAGATGACCGTCGACGGCGAGGTCGTCTCCAAGGGCTCCGGCGCGGCCTGCCTGGGTGACCCGCTGACCGCCCTGGCCTGGCTGGCCACCGCCGCCCGCGACTACGGCGACCCGCTGCGGGCCGGGCAGGTCGTACTCTCGGGCGCGCTCGGGCCGATGGTCCCGGTCACGCCGGGCATGCGCGTGCACGCCACCCTCACCGGCCTCGGGCCGGTTTCCGCAAACTTCGGGGAGGCCTGATGGGTACGAAAGTTGCCGTCATCGGCTCGGGCAACATCGGCACCGACCTGATGATCAAGATTCTGCGGCTGTCGGAGAAGCTGGAGATCGCGGCCATGGTCGGGATCGACCCCGCCTCCGACGGGCTCGCCCGCGCCGGCCGGCTCGGGGTGGCCACGACCGCCGAGGGCGTCGACGGCCTGATCGCGATGGACGGCTTCGACGACATCGAGATCATCTTCGATGCGACCTCGGCCGGGGCGCATCTGGCCAACGCGAAGAAGCTGGAGCCGTACGGGAAGATCTTGATCGACCTGACGCCCGCCGCGATCGGCCCGTTCGTGGTGCCCGCGGTCAACCTCGACATCCACGAGGGCGCGCGCAACATCAACATGGTGACCTGCGGGGGTCAGGCGACGATTCCGATCGTGGCCGCCGTGTCGCGGGTCGCGCCGGTGCCGTACGCGGAAATCGTCGCCTCGATCGCGTCGAAGTCGGCCGGACCGGGGACGCGGGCCAACATCGACGAGTTCACCGAGACGACCGCGCACGCGATCGAGAAAGTCGGCGGGGCCACCCGCGGCAAGGCGATCATCGTGCTCAACCCGGCCGACCCGCCGCTGATCATGCGGGACACGGTGCTGTGCCTGGTCGACGCGCCCTCCGCGGTCGAGCGCGAGGAGATCACAGCGTCGGTCGAGGCCATGGTCAAGACCGTTTCCGGGTACGTCCCGGGTTACCGGCTCAAGCAGCAGGTCCAGATCACGCCTGTGCCCGGGGACCAGCCGGTGCACACGCTGGCCGGTGACGCGCCGGTGACCCACCAGGTGTCGGTGTTCCTCGAGGTCGAAGGGGCCGCGCACTACCTGCCCGCGTACGCGGGGAATCTCGACATCATGACCTCGGCCGCCATCGCCGCGGCGGAGAGGATCGCATCATGACGACTAGCTTGTTCATCCAGGATGTGACCTTGCGGGACGGCATGCATGCCGTACGGCACCGGATGGAACTCGACTCCGTGGCGAAGATCGTCGGAGCGCTGGACGCGGCGGGTGTCGACGGCATCGAGGTCTCGCACGGCGACGGGCTCGCGGGCGGCAGCCTCAACTACGGCCCCGGCTCGCACACCGACTGGCAGTGGCTCGAGGTGGCCGCGGCCAACATCAACAACGCCCGGCTGACCACGCTGCTGCTGCCCGGCATCGGCACCATCGCCGAACTCAAGCAGGCGTACGCCCTCGGGGTGCGCTCGGTGCGCATCGCCACCCACTGCACCGAGGCCGACGTCTCCGCGCAGCACATCGCCACGGCCCGCGAGCTGGGCATGGACGTCTCCGGCTTCCTGATGATGAGCCACATGGCCCCGCCCGACGTGCTGGCTAAGCAGGCCAAGCTGATGGAGTCGTACGGGGCCCACTGCGTCTACGTCACCGACTCGGGCGGCCGCCTCATGATGGACGGGGTCCGCGACCGCATCCGCGCCTACCGCGAGGTGCTCGACCCGGCCACCGAGATCGGCATCCACGCCCACGAGAACCTGTCGCTGTCCGTGGCCAACTCGATGATCGCCGTCGAGGAGGGTGTCTACCGCGTCGACGCCTCCCTCGCGGGCCAGGGCGCCGGCGCCGGCAACTGCCCGATCGAGCCGTTCGTGGCCGTGGCCAACCTTAACGGCTGGGAACACCGGTGCGACCTGTTCGCCCTGCAGGACGCGGCCGAGGACCTCGTACGCCCGTTGCAGGACCGGCCGGTGCGGGTCGACCGCGAGACGCTGACCCTCGGCTACGCCGGCGTCTACAGCTCGTTCCTGCGCCACGCCGAGGTGGCCGCCGCGCGGTACGGCGTCGACGTCCGCACGATCCTGGTCGAGGTGGGCCGGCGCGGCCTGGTCGGCGGCCAGGAGGACCTGATCGTCGACATCGCCCTGGACCTGACCGCCGGGCGCGCTTGACCCCGTACGGCCGGCTCGCTCGAGGCGGGCCGCCGTCGCGCGGGTGTCGTGCCCGCCGTGCTTCTGGTGGCCGCAGGCGATCCTCCGGTGGCGGATCAACCGGAGACTGGCTCGGCCCGGCGACGCCCCGCTCGAGCCGCGGCGGCAAGGCTCGTTGCGGGGTGGAACCGCTGTGCCACGATTCCAGGATGGACGGTTCGGCTCGGAAGCGCCGGCGTGCTTGAGGACTGGGGGACCGGCGGAAATCTTGTGGTGGCGGTGCTGCAGCCGCTGCTGCTGGCGGGTGTGCTGACGGCGAGCACGGCCGGTGCCGCCGCCGGGTTCGAGCCGCAATGGCCGGTGGGGGCGGGTTTCGTCGTGGCCGGTCTGCTGTGGGTCGGCTCGATCTGCCTCTACGCCCGGATCGGCCCGCTCGGGTTGTCCTGTCTTCTGCTCCTGTTCGTGTTCGTCGGCACGATCATCGTGTCGGCCACCGGGGTGATGTCCGAGCGGGGTGTGCGTACTACTTGCGTCGTGACCGGCATCGACAAGCAGACGCGGACCGTCACCACGTACGGCTCGCAGAATCAGGCGCCGTCCACCACCACGGAGACGTACTACGTGCACGCGCTCGACTGCGCCGCTCCGCAGGTCACCTCGATCACCTCGGGCGGACACGTGGCCGAGGTCGGCGGCTCGGCCGACATCGACTACGACCCCGAAGGGCAGTTGGGCCCCATGCCGGCCGGCCTCACCGACAGTCACGACACGCTGCGGTTCTGGGTCTACGTCGCTCTGGGCGCGGCCGTGCTGCTGCGGGTGATCGGTGTGCTCTGGGAGTGGTACGACCCTTGGCTCTGACTGTGGCCGCCGTTACCCGGTCCTTTTCTTGAATGATTCAAGTTTAGGGCTAGTGTTCAGGGCGAGATCCACTCAAGGGAGGACCGAAGATGACCATCACTCAGGACGTCCCGACCCCGTACCTCTTCCGCGCCACGCCCGCCCAGACCGACCGGCTGCAGCGGGTCCTGGTCGACCTCGTCGCCCTGCACCTGCACGGCAAGCAGGCCCACTGGAACATCGTCGGGCCCAACTTCCGGGACCTGCACCTGCAGCTCGACGAGCTGGTCGACATCGCCCGCGAGGCCGGCGACACGATCGCCGAGCGGATGCGGGCCCTGGGCGCCGTGCCCGACGGGCGGCCCGCCGTCGTGGCCGCGCACACCGCCCTGGGCGACCTCGGTCCCGGCGAACTGGCCACCGGTGACGCCGCCACCCGGGTGGCCGGGCTGATCGGCCAGGCCGTGGCCACGATCCGCGAGGTGCACGACGCGGTCGACGCCGAGGACCCGACCACCGCCGACATCCTGCACGGCATCGTGCACGATCTGGAGAAGCAGGCCTGGATGCTCACCGCGGAAAATGCGACTCCCCGCCGGTCATGATCATCGATTAATCTACGTGAATGCGTCGACTGCTGGTGGTTCTCGGCTCCGTTCTGGCTCTGCTCCTGCCCGCGGTGCCGGCCACCGCGGCCGACGACCTGCTCGACCGGCTCCGGGCCATCCCGGGGCTGAGCGTCGTCTCGGAGACCCAGCCCACCGGCTACCGGTTCTTCGTGCTGACCTACCGCCAGCCGATCGACCACAAGCATCCCGGCCGGGGCACGTACGAGCAGCGCCTGACCCTGCTGCACCGCTCGCTCACGGCCCCGGTCGTGCTGGCCACCAGCGGCTACGGGCTGGCCGCGAACCCGCAGCCGGGCCGCACCGAGCCGACCCGCCTGCTCGACGGCAACCAGGTCTCGGTCGAGCACCGGTTCTTCACGCCGTCGCGGCCCGCGCCGGCCGACTGGGACGACCTGACCATCTGGCAGGAGGCCACCGACGAGCACCGGATCGTCACGGCGCTCAAGACGGTCTACTCGGGCCACTGGATCCAGACCGGTGGCAGCAAGGGCGGCATGACCTCGGTCTACCACCGGCGGTTCTATCCCAACGACGTCAACGGCGTGGTGGCCTACGTGGCGCCCAACGACGCGCTCAACGACCTCGACGGCGCGTACGACCGGTTCTTCACCACGGTGGGTGACGCGGCCTGCCGCAGCGCGCTCGACGGCGTGCAGAAGGAAGCTCTGAAAAGACGCGATCGGCTGGTGCCGCGGCTCGAAGCCGCCGGTTACACCTACTCCCGTACGCTCGGGACCGCCGACCGGGCGTACGAGATGACCGTGCTCGACACCGTGTGGGCGTTCTGGCAGTACCGGCTCGCGGCCGACTGCGCGACCGTGCCCGCGGCGACCGCCAGCGACGACGAGCTGTTCGACTGGATCGACGACGTGGCCGGGTGGTCGTTCTACACCGACCAGGGCCTCGAACCGTACTGGCCGTACTACTACCAGGCCGCCAACCAGCTGGGCTGGCCCTCGCTGAAGTTCCCGCACCTGCGCGGCCTGCTGCGCTATCCGGGGCTCTACACGGCCAACTCGTCGCTGCCGGCCGAGCTGCGCTCCCGGCACAACCCGTTCCCGATGATCGACGTCGACCTCTGGGTGCGCACGCTCTCGCAGCGCATGCTGTTCATCTACGGCCAGAACGACCCGTGGGGAGCCGAGCGCTTCAGCCCGAGCCGCCGCGACTCGGCCCTGTACGTGGCGCCGGGCGCCAACCACGGCGCCAACATCGCCCGGCTCGCCCCGGACGAGGCCGCCGAGGCCACGGCCACCCTGCTGCGCTGGGGTGGTGTCTCCGCGAACGCGGCGAAGAGCCTGTGGCCGGCGGCCGACCTGCCCGACGAGGACATGATCGAGCCGCCGCGCAGCTGAGGCCCGGCCCGCTAGGTGTGCTGTCCAGGGACGTTGGTCAACCGGGTGAACGGTGGTAGGCCGTTGGTGGCGGTGTGGGGCCGGTGATAGTTGTAATGATGCAGGAAGGCCGGTAGTGCCTTCCTGCGGGCTTGTTCGCTGTTGTAGAAGCGGGCGTAGGCCCAGCCGTCGTTGAGGGTGCGGTGGAAGCGTTCGACTTTGCCGTTGGTTTGCGGGCGGTAGGGCCGGGTTTTCTTCGGCCGGATACCGAGTTCGGTGCAGGCGTCGCGCCAGGCGTAGGACTTGTAGGCCGATCCGTTGTCCGACAGCACCCGTTCGACGGTCACGCCGCGTTGAGCGAACCAGGCGACGGCGTTGCGGAGTACGCCGATCGCGGTGGCGGCTTTCTCATCGGTGTGGATTTCGGCGTAAGCGACGCGGGAGTGGTCGTCGATGACGGTATGCACGAATGCGGTGCCCACTTGCGGTGTGTAGATCTTGCTGCGGGCTCCGGTGCGCCGTGCGGTCGCTTCCCGGTTGCGGCGCCCTTGGAAGGGACCGAGGTAGCGCCAGCCGCCGCCGTCGGGAATGTTGCCGTATTTGGTGACGTCCACGTGCAGCATGGCGCCGGGCCGGTCGTGTTCGTAGCGTCGGATTGGTTCGCCGGTGACGCGGTCGATGTGGGAAAGCCGGTTGAGCCGGCACCGGGTCAGCACTGCGTGCACCGTGGATGCCGGTAGGCCCAGACGGCCGCCGATCTGAACCGGGCCGAGCCGTTGTTTCCAGCGCAGATGCACGATCTTGCGCACCGTGGGGCGTGGGGTGCGAGCCGGGCTGTGGTGCGGCCGTGACGAGCGGTCCTGCATACCGCCGGCGCCCTGTTCGCGGTAGCGGTCGGCCCAGCGTTTCGCGGTCCGCCAGGACACGTCGTATCGTTCGGCTGCTCGTGCGGGTGACCAGCCCTGATCCACGACCAGACGCGCCAGCCGCAATCGGGCGCGCGGGGTCAACGCGGCGTTAGCGTGGGACATGAAGGCCTCCTGCCTGCGGAAGTGGTTCCTAGACAGCTCCACTCCACAGCTGGAGGCCTTCACTCGTTCACGACATCAGACCTTGATCGTCAGATCGTGTCGTCGCACAACCTCGACCAACCTCCCTGGACAGCACAGCTAGGCCGTGCAGACGCAGGCCCGGTTGCCGTCCCGATCGGCGATCACCGTGAAGGACGGCGCGTGGCTGTCGTCGACGACGGTGCCGCCCGCCGCCACGGCCGCCGCGATGCGCTGCCCGGCCACCTCGGGCGCCACCCACACGTCGAGGTGGAAACGCTGCCGCGGGGTCTCGTGCTCGTCGGTGTCCTGGAACCACAGGATCGGCACCCGGCCCAGCGCGTCGCGCACGTCGTCGCCGATGGTGCCGCGGCCGTGGGCCTCGGTGCCGCCGGTCAGCAGGGCCGCCCACATCGGCGCGATCGCTTTCGCGTGCGCCGTGTCGAGGGCCAGCTCGATGGTCGTGATCGACGCCGGGTCGGCCGTGAGTCCCTGCTCGGCCGCCACCGCGCTGATCTTCTGCGCCAGGTCGGCATCGCGCCGGGTCACCCACTCGACCCGGTGCTCCCGGCCCTCGTCGTCCCGATAGACGGCGTCGTCGCTGATCAGCTTGAGGTCGACGAACCCGCCACCGGTCGTCACCCGGGCGGGCTCCCCGACGTCGGCGATGGCGGCCAGAAACCGTACGGTGGCCGGGAAGTCCTTCGTCGCGAAGCGGGCGTGAAGACCCTGGCCCAGCTTGCGCCAGTCCTTGAGACCTTCCGCCGCGATCTGCTCACCAGTCAACATGTCCATGCCGCGCACGCTAACCCCCATTCCGGACGATCCGCGTCCGGCTGAAGGTCCGGTCGGCCGACCTCCGCCTCACGGCGTCGAGACAGGCGCGGCCACGCCCGCGGGCAACCTCGTTCGCGAGTCGGTCCTCGTCCCCTTGAGCTGCTCGGAGTCCACGCGCGCGCCGGTGAGATCGGCACCTGACAGATCGGCGCCGGTCAGGTCGGCCCCCGTCAGTTCCGCACCGGCGAGCCGCGCATCTCGTAGCTCGGCATCGCTGAGATCAGCACCGGACAAGTCGGCCTGAGTCATGGTCGCCCGGGACAGGTCGGTCCGAGTCAAGCCGGCCCCGGACAGGTCAGCGGCCGAAAGGTCCGTGCCGGACAGGTCCGAACCCGGCATGCTCACCCCCGAGAGGCCCAGACGTGAACCGGTCAGGTTGAAGGAGTCCGAGCGCGTGGGCCGGTAAGCCCGATCACTTCGGATCACGGAGTTCGAGGCGGTACTCGGTGGGGGCGGCACCGGTCGCGCGGCGGAAGACTCGGGCGAAGTGCGCCTGGTCGGCGAAGCCGCAGCGGCGGGCGATGACGCCGACGGGCAGGGTGGTCGACGTCAGCAGCCGGCGTCCCTGGTCGACGCGCAGGCGCATCAGATAGCGGTAGGGGGTGATGCCCTCGGCTGCGGTGAAGACCCGGATCAGGTGGTAGCGGCTCATCCGGGCCGCGCGGGCCATGTCGGCCAGCGAGACGTCGCGGTCCAGCGCCGCGTGCAGGTAGTCCTTGAGCAGCCGGACGCGGGCGTCCTCGTGGCGCGGTGGCGACGGCAGGGTTCGGGTGAGCAGGTGCACGGCGAGGAACTCGGCCGCCGACGCCGCGTAGAGGTCGGGCGCGCCGGCGCGGGCCGCGCGTTCCAGCGTACGGATGGTCTCGGCCACCAGGGGGTCGGCCACCCGCAACGCGTCGGGCCGGCGCACCGCGCCCAGTTCGCCGGCCAGCCGCTCGGTGGTGCCGGCCGGCAGGTGCAGCTGCAGCATGGCCGACGGTTCGGAGCCTTCGGTGCGCCAGCTCAGCCGGGACGCCTGGCCGGGTGGGGTCATGCTGACGTCGCCCGCACCCAGCACAGCCGACCGCGCGCCGACCCGGACGTGGCGGCGGCCCGACACCATCACCGCGACCATCTGTTCCTCGATCGCGGGCACGGTGACGTCGTCGGCCTCGGCGGCGTGGGTCCACCGGCGCAGCAGCAGCGACCGCCAGCCCCGTTCCCAGGTGTCGAAGGTGCTGGTCGCATAGGGCTGCCCGGCATGCAGGGCCGTGCTCAACACCGCACTATTGTGCTCCCATCCCGCACTTTCGTCCGCGCCGCCGCACCCGGGCCCGGCCTAGCGTCGGGGGCATGACTTTCACCAGGGACGAACTGGTCGCGCGCCTCGTGCGGGCCGGTGAGCTGGAGGTGTCGGGCGACCACCCCGAGACCCCGTCGTACTTCGACACCGAGAAGTTCCGCTTCCACGGCCCGGACGGCTTCGAGACCGACTACGCCGGGCTGGCCGGCTACTTCACGTCGATCCGCGCTGCCTTCGACGACCGGTCGATCCGCCGCGGCATCATCGTCGTCGAGGGCGACTACATCGCCTGCCAGACCTTCATCGAGGGCACGTTCACCCGCGAGTTCACCCAGTCGCCCGTCGGCCCGCTGCCGCCCAACGGCAAACGCGTCGTCTGGGACCTCAGCAACATCTTCCGGATGGACGGGCAGGGCCGCATCGCCGAGGAGTGGGTCCGCTCCGACAATCGCGCACTGCTCACCCAGCTCCAAGCTTGAGAGCGGCCGCCACGATCCGGTCGGCGAACTCTTCGGGATGCCACAGCATCAGGTCGTGACCGGCCTCGGGAACGATCTCGGCGACGGCGTGCGGCATGTGGGCGGTGACCCGGGCCGCGACCTCGCGGGCGTCGTAGAGCTGGCTGTGCTCGCCGAGCAGCACCAACGCCGGCGCCGTGACGCGTTGCAGCTCCTCGTCGGTGAGCGGGGCGGGCACGACGTGCCGGCGCCGGAAACCGAAGGACGCCTTGACCAGCCGCATGGCGTCGTCGTCGCGCAGCGTCACGTTGCGCAGGGGCCGGGCCAGCGCGTGCCGCACCGGCCGGGGCGCGAACCCGGCCAGCCCGCACGCGATCACCCAGGCGATGAACCGCGGGCTGACCTGGCCGAAGCCACCGGGGTCGAGCAGCGCGAGCCCGGCCACGGCGTGCGGTGCGCGCAGGGCGTGACGCAGGGCGATCCAACCCCCGTACGAGGTACCGATCAGGTGGGCCCGATCGACGCCCGCCGCGGCCAGGGTCTCGCCGAGCCACTGGGACCACTCGTCGCCGCTGCCGATCGCGCGGGTCTGCACGGACGGGCCGGGCTCGCCGACGGGGTCGATCGCGATCACGGGCCGCGACGCGGCGAGCCGGCCGACGTAGGCGTGCCACCCCAGCGCCGGCCCGCCTGAGCCCGGCAGCAGCACGAACGGCTCGTTGTGACCGGAGCCGAGCCGGTGCACGCGGGTCGTGCCGAAGCTGGTCTCCACATCGGAGTCGACTGACGTGGAGGGCCAGAGCCGGTCGGCGGCCTCCCGATAGGCGGTGAGAAAACGTTCGCGGGCTCGGTTGTTGCGGAACTCGCCGACGGGCATCGCGGCCTCCTACCCCCGTTTATTTGATACGACGGTATCATGAAAGAGTGCCGAAACGGGTGGACCATGAACAGCGACGGCGGCAGATCGGCCTGGCCCTGCTGCGGATCGCCAGCACACGCGGGCTGCAATCGGCCACCATGCGCGAGGTGGCGGCCGAGGCTGGGGTCTCGTTGCGGCTCGTGCAGTATTACTTCCACACCAAGGAGCAACTCCTGGTGGCCGCCCTGGCCTATCTGGGCGAGCAGCTCACCGAACGGGTGTCGGCCGGCATCCGGGCGCTCGGCCCGGTCACGCCGCGCACCGTGGTCTACGGCACGCTCACCGCCGTGCTGCCGACCGACGAGGAGAGCGTGCGGCTGACACGGGCCTACACCGGCTTCTACACCCTGGTATTCAGCGAGCCGGAACTGGGCGAGCGGCACGGCGCCACCTATCCCGACAAGCTGGAGTCGTTGCTGGCCCGCCAGATCGCCATGGCTCAGGAGGAGGGCGCGGTGGCCGCCGATGTGGACCCGGCCCTGACCGCGGCGGCCCTGCTGGCGCTGACCAACGGGCTGGGGTCGAGCGTGCTGGGCGGCCAGCGGGACGGCGCCGCGGCCCGGCTGATCCTCGAGGACCAGCTCGGCCGGTTGTTCCGGAAACCGGATGCGCGGGGCGGGCGGGCTGATTAACGTCCGCGGCGTGGCCCACACCTATCCCCCGCTCAACGTCGAGGTCCGCACGCCCCGGCTCACGCTGGCCGGCGCGTCCGACGAGCTGCTGGAGCGGCTCGTGCCGATCGTGCGGGCCGGCATCGCCGACGTCGAGCCGTGGCCGTTCGACGACCCGATCGCCTTCTACGCCGACAACCCGGAACGCGAATGGCGCTGGCTGCAAGGCATCTGGCGGGGCCGGGGGCGGGTGACCCCGGAGCTGTGGCGGCTCTACTTCGTCGTGCTCGTCGACGGGGAGGCGGTCGGCATGCAGGATCTGGTCGGCCGCAAGTTCGCCCAGTTCGGCACGGTCACCAGCTTCTCCTGGCTGGCCCCGGGCCACCGCGGGCGGGGGCTGGGCAAACAGATGCGGGCGGCGATCCTGCATCTGGCCTTCGCCGGGCTGGGCGCCCGCGAGGCCGGCAGCGACGCCTTCGCCGACAACGCGGCCTCCAACGCCATCTCGCGCGGCTTGGGCTACGAACCGAACGGCATCGACTGGGACACCCGCCGCGGCGAGCCGGCCCGTATTCAGCAGTGGCGGCTCACCCGCGAGGCGTGGGAGCGGACCCGGCGCGACGACATCGAGCTGAGCGGTGTCGCCGCGTGCCGGCCCGTGCTGGGCCTCAGTCCAGACCCCGGTACGTCCAGCTGAACGACTTGGTGCCCGTCTCCCGGCCGTCCTGCAGCACGGTCCGGGTGACGGTGATGCGGAAGCCGCCGTTGTCGCGGGGGCGGCGCGGGCCGGTCACCGAACGCACCTCGCGGTCACCGGTGTGCCCGTACAGGCCGACCGTCACCGACGTGCCGGTGGTGCGCACGCGGATGACGAAGGGCGCGTCCGTGTCGTTGCGGATGACGTTGTCGATCGAGCGCCAGTCCAGGGTCGCCTCGCGGCCGGGCGGGTAACGGCTGATGTAGAGCGAGTGCGGCTGGTGCTTGACGATGTCCAGCCCGGCGAACCAGGCCGCGTTGAACAGCGTCGTCGAGAACTGGGAGACGCCCCCGCCCAGCTGGTCCTCGAGTTCGCCGTCGACGATCGCCGGGGCGGGCACGAAACCGTTGGCCCGGGTGCGCTCGCCCGCCTTGTCGTTGAGCGAGAACGTCGCTCCGGCCGGGACGACGGTGCCGTCGACCAGCTCCGCGATGCGGTGGATGTTGCGGACCCGTGGCGCGCAGCACGGGTGGTAGGTGGTGAACGTGCCGATCAGCTGGTCCACCCCGGCCAGCTCGGGGTCGGCGGCGCCGGGCGGGAGCGTGCGCACGGCCACACTCATCGCGGTGGCGCCGTCCCGGACCGCGGCGGTCAGCAGCCGTACGGCGTCGGCGGTGTCCACGCCGCGGCCGGGCTCACCGGCCCGCACCGTCACCCCCCGGTCGGAGGCCTCGTACGCGAGGTCACCTTTGCCGTCGAGCACCGTGCCCGGCTTCGCCAGCTCGACCGACGCGTTGCGGGCGGGTTTGCCCACCGGCGCGAGCAGCGTGCCGAGCCCCTTGCGCACGGCGGCCTCGTCCACGCTCAGCTCGGGTGTGATGTCGTGACGGCCACCGCCGGGCAGCCGCAGCCGGGTCGCGCCCACCGCGCGCCGGGTCGCTTCGACGTCGAGCCGCACGCCCAGCTCGCCGGGGCGGGCCGTGAACCGCTGCGCGCCCGCCTCGACCTCGACCGGCTGCTCGACCTTGGCCCGGACCGGCCCGTCCAGCGCTTCCCGCAGCTGCTGCTCGTTGAGCCCGCCCACGGCCACGCCCGCGATGTAGGTCTTGGCCGGGACCACGGTCGAGGGGCGTACGAGAAGCACCCCGATGCCGACGAGCAGCACCAGCACACCGACGCCGACCCCCAGAATCCATCGCCGCCTGCCTGTGCCCGGGGCGGCTGGGGGCGGAACCGCCGCGCTCGCGGTCCAACGCTCGTCTGTCACGTAGAGATCATGCCCGGGCACGGCGGCTCTGCCATCCGTACAACGACTGCTCCTGCAGGGCCGCGCGCGTCCGGGTGATGCCCCAACGGTCGGCAGGATCGGCCCTGAGCAGGCCTTCCACGACCGGACGGAGTGGGCCGGCGAGCCGGAAGGAGACCGGGGTGGCCTCGCTCACGGCGTGGACAGTAGCGAACAAATCGTCCCGGCGAGCACTCGACCTCACTACCGGCCGGCCGGAATCTCCACCGGGTAGCGGCGCAGCAGCCAGGCCTGCTGACCGAGGGCGAACAGGTTCTGCGTCGTCCAGTAGAGCAGCACACCGACCGGGAAGATCACGCCGCTGACCAGCAGGGAGAGCGGGATCCCGTACGTCATGACGCGCTGGATCGTGCGTTGCATCGGATCCTCGACGGGCGTGTTGCGGACCGCCGACAACCGCATGGTGAGGAACGTCGTCGTGACCATGGCCGCGATCAGCACCGCCGCCACCGAAGCGCCGCCGCTGGTGAACGTGCCGGCGAGCGGGGCGCCGAGCAGGGTGGCGTGCGACGCCTCGTGGAACTGGGCGGCCGTCCAGCCGTACAGGGTCTGCGAAGCCGGGTCGGTGATCGTGGGCCGCAGGTGGCGCAGAACGTGGAACAGACCGAACAGGATCGGCGCCTGCACGAGCAAAGGCACAAAGCTCGCGTACGGGCTCACGCCCTCACGCCGGTAGAGCTCGGTCATCGCGGCCCCGAGCGCCATCGGGTCGCCCTTGTGCCTGGTCTGCAGTTCGCGCAGCTCGGGCTGGAGCCGCTGCATCGCCCGCTGCGACCGCATCTGCCGCACGAACAACGGCAGCAACGCCACACGAACGGTCAGCACGACGAAGACGATTGCGGCGACCCACGACCAGTCGGGGCCCAGAAAACCCCACACAACGTGCCAAATCTGGATGAGCTCGGAAATGAAGGTATAGATGATGGACACGGCAAATCTCCTCAGGAGGCTGGCGGACAGAGGTCACCAGCGGCCGCGTCAGATCAAGCGGCCGCCAGGGGCCGCGCAGTGGGTCCTCTCGGGCGGGTGCGCCCCGGAGCATCGGGATCCCGATAACGCGGAACCCCGGCCTTGTCGGCCCGGGCCCGCAGCCCCAGCCTCGTGCCGGCCGTGTGGTCGCCGCCTTGACCCTGCCGCACCACGAGCAGGACAATCGCGGCCAGGGCCGCCACCACGAGGACGCCGGCCAGGGCGGACGGCCCGGCGTCGGTCAGCACGCTGACCAACCACCAGATCGCCCCCAGCCACGTCACAGCGGCAACGCTAGCAACCCCGCGCCACCAGGTCGACAAACCATCGGAATACATCAATCTCAGGCAATTCTCAGACGATTGTCATCAGTCAAATGTTTCCCGGCCGATTCGTAGGGCACGCGGCGGCACATGCTTCTCGAGAACCAGCACGAACCGGCCGGGACCATTCGTGAGGATCTCGATGCGGCCGCGGCGGCCTATCACGCCCGGCTCATCGACGGCGACGGTGACGCCGGTGCGGCCCGCGACGAGTTCGTCGACTGCTGCCTGCCGATGGCCGGACGGCTGGCCCGCCGCTACCGGGGTCGCGGCGAACCCGTCGACGACCTCGTGCAGGTGGCCCGGTTCGCCCTGGTCAAGGCGGTCGACCGGTTCGACCCCGAGCGCGGCTCGTTCACTGCCTACGCCGTCACGACGATCCAGGGCGAGCTCAAGAAGCATTTCCGCGACAAGACCTGGGGCGTGCACGTGACGCGGCAGCTGCGCGACACGGTGCTGGAGGTCAGGCAGGCCCGGGCCGAGCTGGCCGGGCGGCTGTCCCGCGAGCCCGGCACGGCTGAGATCGCCGAGCACTTGGGCATGGAGGACACCGACGTGCGGGCGGCGATGGCGGCCGCGGCCGGCTACTCCCCCGCCTCGCTCAACTCGCCGGTCGGCGACGAGAACGCCGCCGAGCTGGGCGACTTGCTCGGTTCGCTCGACCCCGATCTGGCCCACGTCGACGACCGGCTCTCGGTGACCCGGCTGCTGCTGCGCCTGCCGGAGCGCGAGCAGCGGATCCTGGCGATGCGCTTCTACGGCAACAAGAGCCAGGCCGAGATCGGAGCCGAGCTGGGCGTCTCCCAGATGCACGTGTCCCGGCTGCTGGCGGCGGCGCTGGCCTGGCTGCGCGAGGCGATGCTGAGCGACCGGGTGCCGCCCTGGCGCGGGGCCGACCGGCACGCCTACGGGGTGACCATGACCGTCTCCGTGCGGGGCCCGGCCCTGACCGTCGCCCTGACCGGCGAGCTCGACCGCGACGAGGCCCACCGCACCCTGGTCGCGTTGCACCGGGCCGTGTGGGACGCGAAGTGCTCCACGGTCACCATCGACCTGGACGGGGTGCCGTTCCTCGACGCGGTCGGCGTGGCGATGCTGGCCGACCTGGCCCGGGCGGCCGGGCTGGCCGGGCGCACCTTCGCGATCGCCCGGCCGCATACCGTCGTGCGCCAGGTCCTGACCGTCTCCGGCCTGGACAAATACGTCGCTTAGGGCCTGTCCTGGCCGGAGACGGTGGCCCGGGCCAACTGGTCGGTCAGTTCGGTCGCCGGCCACCGCCGCTGCCGGTCGGCGCCGGTGCCCTCGCGGCGCACCCGGTCCAGCCCGGCCTCGACGAAAGTCAGGTCGCCGTGTTCGCGCAGCACCGGAGCGACCCGGTCGAGCAGGTCGCCGATCATGTCCCAGGCCGGCCGGGCCTGCCCCGCGACCGGGTCCAGCAGGGTGCCGCCGAGGCCGTCGCGGGCCGCGTTCCAGTGGGCGCCGTGCAGCACCACGTCGGGGATCTCGGGGGCCGGGCGGCCGGCCTCGGCGTCGGCGATCGCGGCGCCGATCAGGCCGCGGGCCAGCGCGGCGACCAGCACGGTGTCGTCGGCGGTGAGGCAGACGTCGGCCACCCTGATCTCCACGGTGGGGAAGTTCGCCGACGGCCGGGAGTAGTAGAAAATCATGCTCTCGTCCATCATCTCGCCCGACGCGATCAGGGTGCGGATGATGCGGTCGTAGTCCGCGACCGAGCGCACGTGCGGCCACGGCCCCATGCTGGGCCACCGCTCGAGCTGAATCGAGCGCCAGCTGGCGTACCCGGTGTCGGCACCCTCGCATCGCGGGGAGTTGGCCGCCAGCGCCTGCAGCATCGGCAGCGACCCGCGCAACCGGGTGCAGACCTCGACCGCGAGCTCGACGGTGGGGATGCCGACATGCACGTGACAGCCGCAGACGGCAGGGTCGCGCGCGATCGGCCCGTAGTGGTCGACGATCTTGCGGAACCGGGTGTCGTCGGCCGGCTCACGTTGTGACTCGGCCACCGGGGTGGCCCCCACCGCGGCCAGGCTCGCCCCGGCCGCGGTGGCCAGCCCGGCGGTCGTGCGCCGTGCGGTCAGCAGTTGCTCGCGCAGCTCGCCGAGGCCGGTGCACACGTCGGTGACCAGCTCGACCATGCTGGGGCGGAACTCGCGGCGGTAGCGCCGGCGCAGGTCGGCGGGCAGCTCGGCGGCCACCTTCTCGGCCAGCGGCGCGTTCTCGCCGGTGTGCGGGTCGAGCAGCAGGAACTCCTCCTCGACGCCGAGGGTGAGCGTCATCGGGGCCGGGTCGCGGTCAGCAGGACCACGGCGATCCGCTCGGCCCGGGAGTACGCGGGCCCGGCCAGCTCCTCGTCGTAGACGTCCGGGTCGACCTCGCGGTACGTCCAGGTCAAGCCGGTGCCCTCGAGCCGGCCGGCCGCCGCCGCCCGCAGCGGGTCATGGCCGTCGATGATGCCGCACCCGCTGAACAGCACGAGCGAGCCGCCCGGGGCCAGACGTTCCGCGGCCACGTCGATGATCGTGAGCGACAGCTCGTTGCCGTGCTCGCCGCCGCCGTCGCGGTAGGTGCGCCCGGCCGGGTCGATCATGAACGGCGGGTTGGAGACGATCAGGTCGAACTGGCCGTCCACCGCGTCCAGCAAGTTGCTGTGGCAGGGCCGCACCCCGCTCGTGCCGGCCAGCGCGGCGTTGATCCGGGCGTAGCGCAGCGCGGTGTCGTTGATGTCGACGGCGAACACTTCCGCCCCGGGCGCCCGCTTGGCCACGGTGATCGCGCCCGCACCGGTGCCGGTGCCGATGTCGGCCACTCGGGCCGGCGGGCGTTCCCGGGCGGTCACGTGGGCCGCGGCGCAGTCGGCCATCCGGTACGTGTCGGGGCCGAAGAACACCGAGTCGGGCGCGTCGGTCGGGAACGCCGAGTGGACGAACAGCTCGTCGTCGTACGAGGAGAACCGCACCCGGCTGCGCCACAGGTCGCCGCTGCGCTCCAGAGCGTCCGCGGCCCGCAGCAGATCGAAGATCGGGGCGGGCAGTACCTCCGGCGCGAACGGCCGGCTCCAGCCGAACACATCGCGCACGCCGGCCGCGGCGGCGTTCCCGGGGCGCCGGTTGATCAGGGCGTGGGTGGCCGGGGTGACGGTGGTGAATCGGTAGCCGGAATTCTTCAGCTCCCGGCCCAGCTGCAACAGCGCCTCATCGGCGGCCTTGCTGTCCTCGCCGGTGGACGCGGGAACGGTGTCGGTCGTCGTCATGGGGCGCGGCATTCCCCGCCCGGCCCGGGTTACTCAGGTCAGAACGAACCCGAGCAACCCGGGCCATCCGGGTCAGTCCAGCGCGCCCTTGATCTTGTTGACGACGTTGGCCACACCCTGGGCGTGCGCACCGGCGCCGGTGCCCGGCTTGCCCTTGCCCATCGACCCGTCGTACGTGACGAACAGCTTCGGGTCCGGCGCGGGCCCCAGCGGCTTGTCGTCGGTCAGCGGCTGCGCATCCGGCACGTAGATGATCTCGTCCTTGCCGTTGAGCGCGGGACCTCGCGCCCACCGGCCCTCACCGGCCGTGCTCTCCGGGTCGAAGCTGTAGAACGTGTGGTTCTGGTCCTGCTTCTCGAACTCGCCGTTGGAGTCCTCGATCCCGTTCTCGGTGTAACCGTCCTCGATCAGCTGCTCGATGCCGAGCAGCCACTGCTGCTGGTGATAGGTGTCGCGGGCCAGGTTGAACTGCAGCATGTCCTTGACCCCGCGGTCGTCGGTCATGTTGTAGATGCGGCTGGTCTGCAACCGGCTCTGCGCCTCGGCCGAGACGTTGGAACGGAAGTCGGCGAGCAGGTTGCCACTGGCCACGATGTAACCGGCGTTCCACGGCACACCCTGGCTGTTGGTCGGCATCGCGCTGCCGCCGGTGACGATCGAGTGCTGCGGGTTCTGCCCGCCCAGCACCGCGGCCAGCACCGGGTTGGCCGCGGCGGCCTTCTCGGTGGCCTCGGCCGGGCCCCCCTCGAGCAGCCGGGCCAGCATCGTCGTGAGCATCTCGACGTGGCCGATCTCCTCGGTCGCGATGTCCATGATCATGTCTTTGTACTTGCCGGGCACCCGGCACGACCAGCCCTGCCACAGGTACTGCATCATCACGGTCATCTCGCCGAACTGGCCGCCGACCAGCTCCTGGAGCTTGGCCGCGAAGAACGCGTCGGGCTTCTCGGGCTTGGCCTGGTACTGCAGGTAATCAACGTGCTTGAACATGGCGTACTACCTCTCCGGTTGTCGAATCCGTACGCCGTGGTGAATGCCCGGGCCCACGGCCCGCCGGGGCCGCCCGTGGCCCCGGCGGTCCCGCGAGGGCGGGCAAGCCAGGCGGCATGGTGGTTCTCGATGTGACGGCGCCGCTGCGCAAGCGGGTGGCCCGGGTGGCGCCGTGGTTCGGGCCGGCCTTCGTGGCGGCGATCGCCTATGCGGACCCCGGCAACTTCGCAACCAACTTCACCGGCGGCGCGACCTTCGGCTACCAGCTCGTCTGGGTGCTGGTGGCCGCGAACCTGATGGCGATGCTGATCCAGTCGCTCTCCGCCAAGCTGGGCCTGGTCACCGGGCGCAACCTGCCCGAGCTGTGCCGCGACCGGCTGCCCCGCCGGGTCACGGCCGGGCTGTGGGTGCAGGCCGAACTGGTCGCCATGGCCACCGACCTGGCCGAGATCATCGGCGGCGCGCTCGCGCTGTACCTGCTGTTCGGCATCCCGCTGCCGATCGGCGGCCTGATCACCTGCGCGGTCGCGGTCGCGCTGCTCGCCCTGCACAGCCGGGGCGCCCGCCGGTTCGAGACCGCGATCACCGGGCTGCTCGCCGTCATCATGATCGGCTTCGTGTACACCGGAATCCGCTCCGGAACCAACGCCGGCGCGCTGGCCAGTGGCATGGTGCCGTCATTCTCGGGCGTGGACAGCATGATCCTGGCGGCCGGCATCCTCGGCGCCACCGTCATGCCGCACGTCATCTATCTGCACTCCGCGCTGACCACCTCGCGGACGACCGCCGACCCGGTGCGCCTGGCCACCGCGCTGCGCTGGCAGCGGGCCGACACGCTGCTCGCGCTGGGTGCGGCGGGCCTGGTCAACCTGGCCATGCTGGTGATCGCGGCGCAACTGTTCCACGGCTCCGGCCTGCCGGGCACCGACACGATCGAAGGCATCCACCACGGCCTCGGGGTGACACTCGACCAGGGCGCGGCCATCGCGTTCGCGGTGGCCCTGCTGGCCTCCGGGTTCGCCTCGTCCAGCGTCGGCACGTACGCCGGTCAGGTCGTCATGCAGGGCTTCATCGGGCGCAGCATCCCGCTGACCCTGCGCCGGCTGCTCACGATGGCCCCCGCGATGATCATCCTGGTGCTGGGGGTCGACCCCACCGTGGCGCTGGTCTGGTCGCAGGTGCTGCTGTCGTTCGGGGTGCCGTTCGCGCTGATCCCGCTGATCTGGCTGACCCGGCGCCGCGACGTGCTCGGCGACCACGTCAACCACCCGCTCACCACCGCGGTCGGGGCGGCGGTGGCGGTGCTCGTGATCGCGTTGAACGCCTTCCTGCTGACCCAGATTTTGATCTGATTGAGCGTCGCCGATCGGGGGATCCAGGCCCGCATGTCCCGCTACACCAGACCGGCGCTCCCGGCCAGCGCGGCCGCCTCGGTGCGGCTGGAGACCCGCAGGCGGCGCAGCAGACCGGCGGTCAGACGCTTCACCGTACGTTCGGAGACGTGCAGCTCGGCCGCGATCTGCACGGTCGACGCGCCGTTGGCGATCAGCCGCAGCAGGGCCCGATCGTCGTCGCTCAGCGACTCGGCGGCCGGGCTGGTCACGGGCGGCCCGGCCAGCACGGGCAGCAGGGCGGCGGGCAGCACGGCCCAGCCCTCCAGCGCGGCCAGCAGCGGCGGCAGCAGGGAGGCCGGTTCGCTGCTCTTGGGCAGGAAGCCGACCGCGCCGGCGTGCAGCGCGGCCACGGCCAGCGCCGGGTCGTCGTCGCCGGACATCGCCAGCACCCGGGCCCGCGGGGAGGCCGCGCGGATCGCCGTGATCGCCCTGATCCCGCCCGGGGCGGCCGACCCCTTCCCCGCGTACGGCATGTGCAGGTCCACCAGCACCAGATCGGGCACCGCGTGGCGGACCACGCTGGCCGCGTACGCCGCGTCCCCGGTGGACGCGACCACGGTCACCCGGCCCCCGGTCGCCTCGGGAAGCAGCAGCTCCAGACCCCGGAGGAACAAGTCATGGTCATCGACGATCGCCACCCGAACCGTTTTCTGCATGGCGGCGGCATGCCCCTGCCACGCCCGGTCATGCGCCTGATCCGGCCGCGGCGTGCGCCCGACCCCGGCGTCGTGTTGCTGCGCAGCGTCTGCCACGAGCTCCGTCCACCCATGGCCACGTTGACCGCGCTGGTGCAGGCCCTGGAGCGCGACCAGCCGGAGGAGCGCCGCGGCGAACTGGCCCGGCTGGCCGCCGAACACGCCGTCCACGCGCAAGCCGTGCTCGGGCAGGCCGCGGCCGCGGCGAACGGCCTGGCCCCGGCGCGCGCAGCGGCCGTCCCGCTGTCGGCGGTTCTGCCCGGCATCGCCGCGACGACTCTGACCGGCGCCACCACGGCGTTCTCGCCCGGCGCCACCGCGACGACTTCGCCCGACGCCACCGCGACGACTTGGTCCGGTGCCACCGCGACGACTTCGCCCGACGCCACCGCGACGTCTTGGTCCGGTGCCGCCGCGGCGAGCGGGCCCGATCGGCTGACCGTGACCATGACCCGCCGCGCCGCCGCCTGGCCGGTTCAACCCCAGCACACCCGCCAGATCCTGCTCAACCTGGTCGGCAACGCGATGTGCCACTCCCCCGGGCCGGTGCGGCTCGTCGCGCGCCGGTGGGGCTCGCGGCTGCGCCTCAGCGTGTTCGACACCGGGGTCCCGTCGCCCGGGCTCACCGCCGCGCTGCGCCGCCGCACACCGCCGCCGACCGACCGCGGCCTCGGGTTGTGGGTGGTGCGCGGCCTGGTGGCGGCCGCGGGCGGCTCGATCCGGGCGCGGGCGTCGTCCTCGGGCAAATGCGTCGAGGTCTCCCTGCCCCGGCACCACGGCTGACCCACGAACCGGCCCGGCACTCGAAACGGCCCGGCACCGCGGCCGGCACTCGAAACGGCCCGGCGCCGCGGCCGGCACATAGCTGCGCCGGTTCCGCGGCTGACCCGCGGGTGCCACGGCTGGCCCCCGCGGACCGTCAGCGGTGGGCATGACACCGGCATGGTCTTCCGTACGCTCGTCCTCGCCTCCTGGCTCGTCGCCCTGCTCTTCCTGGCCGAGCGGGAGCCGCGCACCCTGCTGCTGGCCCTGGTCCTGGCCGCGCTGTGGACGGTCGCCCTGCTGCGCGACCGCCGTCCGGTCCGATCCGCGCGTTTGGGAACCCGCCCCGCCGGTATTCGCCCTTCATGAGACCCGTTACCCGTACGGCGCTGGCCGTGGCCGCCGTCGCCGGTGGTGCCGCCGCTGTCACGCTGGCCCGCCGCGCCCGCACGTCCACCGGGGAGCCGCGCTGGCACACCCTGACCGTGTACCGCCCGCTGACCGAGGTGGACGCGAACCTGCCCGAGGAGCTGCGCACGCTGGAGGTCCGGCTGGTCGCCGCGCCCGGCGACCGGGGCACCGAGGTGCACGCCCGGGCCTTCGACGGCGGACCGTCCGACGGTGAGGTGCAGCGGATCCTGCGCGAGAGCCGCTCGCTGCTGGAGGTGGGCGACGTGCTGCGGCCGGGCGGCCCCACCACGACCCCGACGCTGTTCAACCTGCCGTTGCGCTCGGTGACGAGCCGGACCCGTACGGGGGGATTGTTGTGAAGGCTCTGCAGTGGAACGGCGTGAACAAGCTGGCCGTCGGCGAGGTGCCGGACCCCGGGATCGTCAATCCGGGTGACGTCATCGTCAAGGTGAACCGCACGGTGACCTGCGGTTCCGACCTGCACCTGATCGGTGGCTACATCCCGTTCATGGAGAAGGGCGACGTGCTCGGGCACGAGTTCGTGGGTGAGGTGGTCGAGGTCGGTTCCGAGGTGGGCCGGCACCGGCGCGGCGATCGCGTGGTGGTGTCGTCGTTCATCGCCTGCGGCAAGTGCTACTTCTGCTCGCAGCAGCTGTTCTCGCTGTGCGACAACGGCAACACCAATCCGGCGATCACCGAGACGCTGTGGGGGCAGGCTCCCGGCGGTTGCTTCGGCTACTCCCACGCGATGGGCGGCAACCCGGGCAGCCACGCCGAATACGTGCGGGTGCCGTTCGCCGACGTCGGCGCGTTCACCGTGCCCGACCACGTCAGCGACGAGCGGGCACTGTTCGCCTCGGACTCCGCCGCCACCGGCTGGATGGGCGCCGACCTGGGTGGTGTGAAGCCGGGCGACGTGGTCGCGGTGTGGGGCGCGGGTGCGGTCGGGCAGATGGCGGCGCGCGCGGCCCAGTTGCTCGGCGCGGACCGGGTGATCCTGATCGACCGTTACGACTATCGGCTGCAGCCTGCCGAGAAGCAGTTCGGCGTCGAGACGCTCAACTACGAGCGCACGAACGTCGCGTTGGAGCTGCGTGAACGCAGTGGCGGCCGGGGCCCCGACGTGTGCATCGAGGCGGTCGGCATGGAGGCTCACACGGCCGGCCCGCAGAACGTCTACGACCAGGTCAAGCAGCAGCTGCGACTGGAGACGGACCGGCCCTCGGCGGTGCGCGAGGCGATTCACGCTTGCCGCAAGGGCGGATCGGTCTTCGTGCTGGGCGTCTTCGCCGGGTTCGTCGACAAGTTCCCGCTGGGCGCGATGATGAACAAGGGCCTGACCGTACGGGGGGCGCAGATGCACGGGCAGCGCTACATCCCGATGCTGCTCGAGCGGATGGCCAAGGACGAACTGGTCACCGAGTATCTGGCCACCCACGTGATGCCGCTGACCGAGGCGCCCGAGGGTTACCGCATTTTCAAGGAGAAAGAGGACGGCTGCCTGCGGGCCGTGTTCCTGCCGGGCTGACCGCTGATCTTGGGGCTGCGTCGATCTTGCGCGTACGGCATATTGGGCGGCATGGCTGGTCAACCCTTGCGCTGGTGGACGCGTGAGTCGTCGCGGCAGATCCTGGCCCTGCCGGTGGTGCTCCTCGGCTTCCTGGTGCCCGCCGACCCGGTCGTGCAGTGGCTCGCCGGCTGGGACTGCTACGCCGTCGTCTACCTGCTGCTGACCTGGCTGGTCTTCCGCCGGCGGGATCCTCCGGCCGCGCGGGCCGTCGCGCTGGCCTCCCGGCGGCGCACCGTGACCGACCGGCTGCTGGCGTCCGCGCCGGAACAGTTCGCGCAGGCGGCCGCGTCGGTTGCGCTCGTCGCCACGGTCATCGCCCTGCCGCAGGCCCGCACGCTGGGCGGGCCACCGCCGGTCGTCGTCACGGTCTGTGTCATCGCGGTCGTCTCCTGCTGGCTGGTGCTGCAGACCGGGTTCGCCATGGCCTACCTGGGTTTGTACGCCACCGGCGGCGGGCTGACGTTCCCCGGGGACGAGGAACCCGGCGTGGTCGACTTCGCGTATTTCTCGGTCGCGATCGGCACCTCCTTCGGCACCACCGACGTGCAGGTCACCCAGACCCGGATCCGCCGCCAGGTGCTGGTCCACGGGGTGACGGCCTTCCTGTTCAACGCGCTGATCGTGGCGTCGGCCGTGACGTTGCTGGTCACGTACATCTCGAAGCCGTGAACACCGGCGCGGCCATGGCGGCCCTGCGGGTCACGCCGCGCACGGGCCCGGGACAGCTGGAGTCGCGGTCGGGCGCCGGGGTCCATCCGGTCACCACCGCCGGCGGGCGGCCCGCGTTCCTCAAGGTCGGCACCAACCGGCGCGAGCTCGACTTCTACCGGTCGGCGGATGTCCCGGTGCGCGTGCCGGAGCTGTTGGGTCACCGGGACGACGCGCTGCTGCTCGGGGCGGCCGGCGCGACGGTCGACGTCACACAGTGGACGGACGCGATGTGGGCCGCCCTGTTCGCCGATCTGGCCGCCCTGCACGCGGCACCGCCGCCGCCGTGGGCCGCCCCGGACCCGCTGACCGAGGCGATGGCGCGACCGGACCTTGCCCTTGTTCACGAGTTCTGGGGAGCGGAGCCGGACGCGGGACCTCTGCGAGCCGCCATGGCAGGCGCGGGAACGGCGTTCGTCCACGGCGATTGCCACACCGAGAACATCACCGTGGACGACGGCTGCCTGGTCTTCTGCGACTGGCAGTCGACCGGTTCCGGGCGGCCGTCGTCGGATCTGGCCCTGCTGAGCGTGCGGGCCACTCCGGCCGGCGTGCGGGTGCCGCTCGAGAACTATCCGGGCCGCCCGGAACTGAGGCGCGCGACGCTGGCCGAAGAACTCGCGATACTGATATTTCAGTGGCCGCTGTACGCGGGTTACAACACGGCCGAGGGCAACGAGCGCATCCGGGCGCGGGGGCGGTTGCTGGCCCGGCAGTTCGGCGACCTTTAGGACGCGACCCGCTCCGACGGGACGAGGCGCCACGCGAGCAGACCGGCCACCAGCAGCAGGACCGCCGCCACGTACGAGGTGGTCTGCATGGCCGACGAGAACGCCTCCTGCGCCGCCGGCACCAGCACCGCCGGACCCGACTGCACAGCCGTAGCCAACGACTCGTCCACCGCCGCCCGCGACCCCACCGGCCACCCCGACAGATCAGGCAACGCGTCACGATAAAGCACCGCCTGCACCGTGCCCAGCAACGCAATCCCCAAAGCCACCCCCAGCTCGTACGCCATCTCCGAAATCGCCGACGCCGCACCCGCACGCTCCGCCGGCACCGCAGCCAGCACAGCATCAGTCGCCGCCGTGAACGCCAGCCCCACACCCAGACCGACCACCACCAGCCCCACCGCCATCACCGCGAAACCGCTCAGCCCCTCCCCCACCGCCAGCACAGCCAGCCCCGCCGCGGCCGCCAGCAGCGACGCTCCCAGGGCCCGCCCCACTCCCAGCCGGGCCATCACCCGCACCGCCACCGCCACCACGGCAATCGAGGCCAGCGTCAACGGCAGCTCCCGCAACCCCGCCTGCAGCGGCGAATATCCCCGGACCAGCTGCAAGTACTGCGAGAAGAAGAACAACAACCCACTGAACGCGAAGATCGCGATCATGCTGGCCAGGATCGTCCCGCTGAACGCGGGGCGGGTGAACAGCGTGACGTCGACCAGCGGGGACGGCAACGCCCGCTGCCGCCGCACGAACCAGATCGCGCAGGCCAGGCCGGCCAGCGCAGCGATCAGGGCGGGCAGGTCGGCACCCTCGTGGGCGACGTGCTTGACGGCCCACACGATCGGGACGACGGCGGTCACTGAGAGCAGCGCGCTCAACGGGTCGAACGGGCCGGGCGCGGGGTTGCGCGACTCGGGCACCAGCAACGCCACCCCGAGCAGGACGAGCAGCATGATCGGCAGGTTGATCACGAAGACCGAACCCCACCAGAAGTGCTCCAGCAGCACCCCGCCCACCAGCGGGCCGAGCGCGGCGCCACCGGACGCCCCGGCCGCCCAGACAGCGATGGCCCGCGTGCGCAGACCAGGCTCGGGGAACAGATTGCGTACCAGGGAAAGAGTCGACGGCATCAACGTGGCCCCGGCCACCCCCAGCAGCACCCGCGCCGCGATCAGCCACCCCGCACCCGGCGCGAACGCCGCCAGCAACGACGCCGCCCCGAACCCGGCCACCCCGAACAACAGCAACCTGCGTCGGCCGATCCGATCAGCCAGCGTGCCCATACTGATCAGCAGACCGGCCAGCGCGAACGAGTAGACATCACCGATCCACAACAACTGCGTACCGGTCGGCTCCAGATCCGCCATCAACGCGGGCACCGCCAGCGCCAGCACCGTCCCGTCGACCGCCAGCAACGTCACCGCCAGCGTGAGCGCGGCCAGGGCGGCCCACCGGCGCACCCCGGCGCGCTCATCTGTTCCCACCGTCATGCCGTCGACGTTAGCCGACCATCCGGTCGGCAGTACAGACCAAATGGTCGGCTACTATGGTGACGTGGCCGACTCAGATTCCGGGGGGACCATGCGCGACACGGCACGGACGCGACGGCTGGTGCTGGACGCGGCGGCCCGCACGGTCGCCGCCCAGGGCGCCGGGGTCAGCCTCGACGTGATCGCCCGCGACGCCGGGGTGTCCAAGAGCGGCCTGCTGCACCACTTCCGCAGCCGCGACCAGCTGCTGCGGGAGCTCGCCGAGGATCAGATGCAGCAGTTCCGTACGGCTGTCGACGCGGCCGTCGACCCGCGTGACCACGCGGCCGGGCGGCTCGTCCGGGGGTACGTGAACGCGGTGTTCGACGAGCTCAAGGACGGCTCAGTGGCGCCCGAGCACATCCGGCTCGTCGCGGCCCTGTCCACCGTGCCCGGGGTCGACGAGGTGATGCGGGCCGACACCCGGCACTGGACCGAGCAGTTCGAGGCCGACGGGCTGCACCCCGACCGGGTCCTGCTGATCACCCAGGCCGCCGACGGGGCCTCGCTGGCGGCGATCTACGAGGGCGAGCCCAACCCCGCGAAGAGGCAGCGCACACGCGAACTGCTGCTGCGCCTGAGTCACGGTGAGGGCGCGCCGTAGGTCAGGTCCATCGAGTCGGTGTGGCCGGGCCAGGTCAGCGTGACGTGCCAGCAGCCGGGCCGGGGCAGATCGATGATCGACGGCCCGGGCCCGCCGGCCACCTTCGCCTCGGCGCGGGTGGTGGTGCCGGCCAGCTCCGCGTCGATTCGCAGATCACCGTGCTCGTACTGATCACGTGCGACCCAGAGGATCTTGTTGCTGCGGTCGGGGGCGGACGGGCTGCTCAACGGGTGGCCGAACAGGATGGCCAGGATGTCGCCTTCAGCGCTGTAGACGTGCTTGGTGCCGCTGCCGTCCCAGCTGAAGCCGGCGCGGGCCCACTCGGGCAGGGCATCGGTGCGGATGGTCTCGCCGCATTGTTCTCCGGCCCGCGGCTGCGCCTCCGTCGCGGAGGTGCAGCCGCCCAGCAACAACACTGCAGCGACGACGGCAAGTGTCCTCATGTCAGGCAGACACCGCCGTCACCGCCCGGGTTCCGTCAGCCGGCCCAGTCGATCTGCGGCGAGCGGTAGAAGTCGACGCCGCGGGCGGTCCAGCGGGGTCCGTACGCCCCCAGCCGCGCCCGGAACGACTCCCAGTCCCGCGCCGGCGACCACCCCAGCTCGGCCAGCCCGGCCAGCCGCGGCCACGCCATGTATTCGATGTCGTCCAGGCTGCGCAGCGTCTCCGACCAGAGCGGCGCCTCCACGCCGAGCACGGCGCTTTCCGGCACACCCGTCACGTGCGTGCCCGGGTCCCAGTCGTACGCCTTGCGCACCTCGATGTACCCCGCCCAGCTCAGCCCGAGCCGCGTCGACGGGTCGTACTTCTGATCGATGTACGCCAGGTTGGCCGGCGACATGATCACCTTGGTGCCGTTGGCCACCGCCGCCGCCACTGTCGCGTTCTGCGTGGCCGAGCTCCAGTACTGCGCCACCGCGACGCCGGCCTCCGGCGCCGCCGCGATCTCGTTCCACCCGTACGCGGTCTTGCCGTATTTCGTGACCAGCGGCAGCACCCGCTTCTGGAACGTCAGGTAGTCGGCCTCGGTGGTCGCGTGCGCCTCGTCCCCGCCGATGTGCAGGTAAGGCCCGGGTGTCATCGCCGCCAGCTCGCGGATCACGTCCTCGACGAAGCGGTACGTCGTCTCGCTGCCGATGCACAGCGAGCTGTAGCCGACCGCGGTGTCCGTACGCGGCGGCGGCGCCACCCCGTCGCAGGTCAGCTCGGGGTAGGCCACCTGCGCCGCGTTCACGTGCCCCGGCATGTCGATCTCGGGCACGATCGTCACGTACCGGCTCGCCGCGTACCGCACCAGGTCGCGGTAGCCGGCCTTGGTCAGGAAGCCGCCGCCCACCCCGTCGACCCCGGTGCCGGCCGCCCCGCCGACGGTCGTGAGCCGCGGCCACGAGTCGATCTGGATGCGCCAGCCCTGATCGTCCGACAGGTGCAGATGCAGGTAATTGACCTTGAACTTGCTGATCTCGTCGATGTGCCGCTTGATCTCGTCCGGCGTATGGAAATGCCGGGCGATGTCCAGCATCGTCCCCCGATAACCGAACCGCGGGTAGTCGACGATCTCCCCACCGGCGATCGTCCCCGCCCCGCTCGCCGGCACCAGCTGCTGCAACGTCTGCACGCCGTTGAACAGCCCCGCCGGTGTGGCCGCCCGCAGCGTGACGCCGCGCTTGCCGACGGTAAGCCGATAGCTCTCCGGCTTCCCGTTCACGCGCCCCAGCTCCAAAGCGATCTTCGGAGTACGGCCCGGGGCCTGCCCGACGACCCGCAGGCGCAACGCCTCCCCCAGCCGCTCGGCCACCCCACGCGCCCCGCCCCGCGCCTCGATCACGGTCCTGGACGTCACGGTGAACCCGGCTCCACCCGGCCGCACCTCGACCGGCGCCGGAATGACACTGCCCAGAGCCACCACCGGCACCGCCGCGGCGGCCGAGACCGGGGCGGCCGCGGTCAGCGGCAGAGCACAAGCCAGAAGCACTGCGAGACGTCTACGCATCCCCCGACCGTACATAGCCAGTCTTCGATCTGTGAAGACTCTTGCCAGCCACTGACACCCCCATCGTGCTGACCATCGCCGAGATCGGACGCCTGCTCAACGTCTTCCTCGCCGCGCCCCGCGACATCGAATTCGCTCCTGGCTGGTGGCTGTGGCGGCGCTCCGTGCAGGCCAGGCCAGACGATCGCACTACCGGCGCCGGGACGTACCCGCCACGCGTTGCGACCGTGACGGCAGGCGGGAACCGATAATGATCGCCGTGACCCCATGGCAGCTGCCCCTCGACAGCATCGACCAGGCCCGCTCCCTGCACCGGATGCTGTTCGAAACCACGTTCGACGAGACGCCCGCCGATGCATTCCTGGGCAGTTCTCACATCGCCGCCGTGCAGCACCGACTCATCGACATGCTCACCGACGCCGAGCCGGACAAACGGTGGGAGCAGTGGCGACAGGCGGACCAGCATCCTCACCGAGTCGACTACGTCCGCCGTCACATCGAACAGTCGACGATCTGGTCCACCATGCCGGCCGACGACCGCCGACAGTACGTCCAAGACCTCCTCGCCCCGCTCATCCCCAGCCCGGAACTCCTGGAGGAACTGGCCAGCCTCTGACTCGACGCGCCAAGATCACGAAGTGCCGTCGGAATACTGGTCCCACAACCTACGCGCGAATGCCGCGACCATCCCCTGCCGGAGGCAAACCTGCTCCGGGCGAGTTTCGGAGTGCGACCACCTGGCTTGCGAGCCACCCGTCCAAGGTCCAGCAGGGTAGCCCTGCACCATCAGGCAGCCCGCGGCAAGACGTCTTTCAGAGAGCATTCTTGTCCGGCCCGGCAGGCGAGCGGGCAGCGTCGTCCGGACGCGTCGCCGACCAGGCGAGCACGGCGGGCGCGGATAACAGAAGCAGGTATACGACGGTCACCGCGGCGGACCACTGCACCGGCGGTGCTCCAGGGGTTGCCACGGCCGAGAAGCACAACACGCCGGCCGTATCGACCGGGTCCGGCAGCTGCCAGTAGATCCCGGCCAGGTTCTCCACCGCGAAGACCGCGGGCAGCGCGAGCAAAGCAACGCCCACGATCAGCCCCGCGCCGCCGGCTGTACGGGGCGCGGTCACGACGACGAGGGCCGCCGCCAGCGCGACGCTGACGAGTCCCGGCACGGCCACCGCCAGCAGACCCGCGGCGTCGGACGCCGAGAAGAACGGAAAGAGGGCGTACAGGATCGGCAGGACGAGCAGGAGCGCCGTGACCGCATACCGGCGGCGACCACCGGGCCGCATCCGCACGATCGGGATGGCACAGGCCAGGGCGCCCGCGCGCAGAACCTCGCCGAACTGGCTGTAGCGCAGCTGACCACGCCAGTAGGCGGTGGTCGCTTCCGTCTCCACCGGGCAACCGTTCAGGTCCTCGGGGGCAGGGGCAGGCATCGCTGTTCGACTCGCGATCAGGTCGATCGTGGCGCGGGCGGCCAGCAGCAGGCAGAACACCACCAGCAGTCGCGGTGCCGCGGAGCCGGCCAGGACGACGCACGCGGCGAGGGCCAGCAGGGCCACCGCTTCGGCGCCGTGCTGCAGTCCGGTCGCCGTGTCGAAGCCCGCGCTGACCGCTGAGACAACAGCGGCGACGCCATAGGTGGCAGCCGCCAGGGTGAAGGACCGCACGTCCTTCGACTCTTCCAGGTCCGATCGGGTGATCAGCGCCGTAGGGCATATTTCCCGCCGGGCCGGGGCAATGTCGAGTCGGGGCTGCGGGTGGTCCGCGCCGCCGAGGACGACAAGGACTGCCATGACCCGGATCGACGACCACATCGAGCTCAAGGCCGCGCTGGACCCGCTCGTTCTGGCGTTGGACATCGGTTCCACCGCCACCCGCGGCGGGGTGCACGACGCGTCGGGCCGGCCGGTGCACGGCCTGCAGCACAAGGTGCCGCACGCCTTCACTGTCGCGCCCGACGGCACCTCCGTCATCGACCCCGATCAGGTGACCGCCGAGGTCGGGCAGGTGCTGGACGCGGTGACCGGTGACCCGCGCCTGGGCACCCGCATCGCCGGGGTCGTCATGGACACGTTCGCCGCCTCGTTGATCGGGGTGGACGCGGCCGGGCGGGCGCTCACCCCGTGCCTCACGTACGCCGATTCGCGCAGCGCGGGCGAGGTCGCGGGGCTGCGCCGGGAACTGGACGAGCACGCGGTGCAGCAGCGCACCGGCACGCGGCTGCACACCAGCTACCACGCCCCGCGTCTGCGCTGGCTGGCCGCCACCCAGCCGCGGGTGGTGGCCGCGGCCACGCGCTGGTGGTCCCTGGGCGAATACGTCTGGGCCCAGCTGATCGGCGAGCCGCTGGCCGGCACGTCGACCGTCGCGTGGACCGGCCTGCTCGACCGCCGCACCGGCGAGCTCGACGCCGAACTGCTCGCGGCGGCCGGGGCCGAGCCCGGGCAGTTCGCCCCGCCGCGCGACCTGACCGATCCGGTGGCGGCCGGCCCGCAGGGCCGGCCCGCCCTGGCCCGGGCCCGCTGGTTCCCCGTCATCACCGACGGCTTCGCCAGCAACGTCGGCTCCGGGGCGACCGACGCCACCGTGCTCACCGCGGCCACCGCCACCAGCGGCGCGTTGCGGGTGCTGCTCGACGGTCCGGCCGACCCGTTGCCGTTCGGGTTGTGGAACTACCGGGTCGACGCGCGGCGGACCCTGCTGGGCGGGGCCATCAACGACGTCGGCCGCGCCGTGAGCTGGGCCGAGAACACGTTGCGGCTGAGCGCGGACAGCGCCGGGGTGCTGAGCGCGCCGCCGAGCGACGCCACGCCGCTGGTGCTGCCGTATTTCACCGGGGAACGCGCCCCGGGCTGGGCCGGCGGGGCCCGCGCCGCCCTGACCGGCGTCTCGGCCGCCACGGACGCCGACACGCTGTTCCGCGCGATCGTCGAGGGGGTGGCCCTGACGTACGCGCGGGTCGCCGACGAGCTGCACCCGGCCGCCCCGCAGGTGCTCGAAGTGGCGGCGGCGGGCCGGGTCAGCAACGATCGGCCCGAGTGGCTGCAGGTGCTGGCGGACGTGCTCGGCCGCCCGGTCACGCACGTGACGCGGCGGCGCTCCACCCAGCGGGGCTCGGCGCTGCTCGCCCTCGACGTGCTGGCCCCGGACACGCCGCGCGCGCCCCGGGCCACCGGCACCACGTACGAGCCGGTGGCCGCGCACGCCGACCACTACGCGCAGCGCCGCGCCCGGTTCACCGAGCTGTACGACACGCCCGTGACGGGGACGTGATCAGCCGATCCCGTACGCCCGGAACACGGTGGCCTCGGTGTAGGCGCCCCCGGCCACCGTGGCCCGGACCTTGAGGGCGACCGCACTGGTCTTCGGGTTGGTGACCGTCGCGTACCAGGTGCCGTTGACCTTCTGCACCGGCACGGTGCGCCACGTCTGGCCGCTGTCCGGCGACATCTGCGCGGTCAGCTTGCTCAGCTTGGGGTCGGTGCCGCGCTTGGCGTCGGGGTCGCCCGAGGTGCGGTACAACCGGATCGCGACCTTGGTGGTGCTGCCCGCCTTGGCTTTGTTGGTCAGGCTGAGACCGGTCGGCAGCAGGTGCGCGGAGTAGACGCCGGCCAGTGCGCTCGCGTTCGGCTTGGACTGGAACCGGTACGTCACCCGGCTGGTCGTCGACATCATCCCGGCCGGGAAGGTGATCTCCGGGTAGTAGCGGGTGGCGGTGGTGGTAAGCGTGTACCAGCCGGCCTTCTTGACCGTGTAGTACAGGTAGGTCATCTCGGGCTCCCAGCCCTTGTCCTGCTTACCGGCCACCCGCTTGCCACCGAAGTCGAGCGTCGCCACGGCCTTGTCGCCGCCCTCGACCGAGCCGTCGCGCGGGAACCCCGGGTCGGCGAACATCTCGTTGAGGCCGAACGAGATCCGGCCCCGGATGGTGACCGGCAGCTGCGCGCTGGGCCCCCAGGCGGAGTTGAAGAAGTTCAGCCCGTACGACTTCCCGGCCGCGACCTTGCGCTGCGCGAAGTAGCTGCCGATGTTCCACGTCTCGCCGGTCTTGGTGGGCGCCGACGAGCTGACCCGGACGTCCCACGTGCCGGGCGAGGCGAACACGGTGGTGGCGGTCGGCCGGTCCGTGCCGCCCAGACCGGCGTACAGGCTGTCGCCGCAGCCGCCCCCGATCGCCTGCATCGCCAGGTCGGAGTAGATCGAGCCGGACGGTCCGCGTTTCTGCACCACCTTGATGGCGGCCAGCTGGCCCTTGCTGAAGGTGCGGCCCAGCCCACCCGGCACGCCGTTGGTGTGGTGCAGCACCGCGTAGCTGTTCGAGGTGCCGGAGTGGTCGCTCCACGATCCGAGCGCGGCGAAGCCGAGATACTTCGAGGCGAACGGGACGATGAACAGCTTCGTGCCGGGGGAAGCCGACGCCTCGACCCCGTCGCTCGCGCTGGTGCGGGTGCAGATGCGCATGGTGATCGTGCGCTCGAGACCGGTGGGGGCGGGGCTCACCGCCAGCCCGACGCCTTTGCCCTGGCGGGCGTCGATCGTCAGCTTGGTCGAGCCGGACACCTTCACGGCCTTGCCGGACAGCGTGATGGTGGCGCCGGTGGTCACCGAGGTCAGCACGGCGTACGTGCCCTTGGGCAGTTTCTTGGCGGCGCCCGAGGTCGCCGAGTAGGTCGAGCTGCTGACCACGTCGACCAGCTTGATCCCCGCCTTGACCTTGACCCCGTTGCGGTTGATCACGGTGACGGTGAGCGTGTGGGTGGCGGCCGCGGCGGCGCCTCCGACCCCCAGCAGCAGGGCCGGAACCACGGCGGCGGCCAGGAGGCGGACCGGACGAGCCCGCTTGACGAACGAGAACATGGCGATCCCTGCGGCGGAGAAGTGGTGAGGCGCGGAGATCATGCCATAGACGACGGTACGGTGTCGTCCCCTTCGGACCGGGCCGGGCCCCGTACCACGTACGGGGCCCGGCCGGAGGTCACGCCTTGGGCGGGGTCACCTTCAGGGTCATCAGCGGGATCAGGCCCGTGATCTGGGTCTTGACCTCGATCTTGACGCCCGCGCCGGCCACCTTGACCGAGTTCTGCGGGTTGGCCGCGTTCCAGTAGCGCAGCGGGTCGGAGTCGTCGAACGTCGGGATCGCCGGCTGGCGCGGGACCGCGACCGGGGTGCCGTTGCGGTGGAACGTCACCGGGTCGGTCTTCTGCAGGCCGAACGAGGCGTCGAAGGGCTGGCGGCGGTTGCCGAGCAGCGCCCCGTCCGGGAAGACGATCGGGGCCGGGCGCGCGTCCACCGGCAGGGCCAGACCCGTGCCGGGGTGGCGGCTCGTGTTGTTGTTGCCGGCGGCCGGGTTCACGTACCAGACAACCAGACCGTCCTGGTACGGGAACCGTTCCGCCCAGTCGGGCCGGGTGTTCTGCCAGCCCCAGTTGTACGGGCCGGTCTTGAGCACCTCGTCGTAGCCGGTGTACGTCCGGTACTCCGCCGCGTAGTACGAGCCGTCGGCCAGCGGCACCACCACGGCCTGGGGCAGCACGCCCTGACCGTTGGCGGCCGTGCCCAGGGTGACGTACTTGGCCTGGCCGGGCTTCACGGTCACGAAGGTGGACCAGCCCAGCCAGATCTTCTCCCAGGCGCCCATGTAGCCGGGCGTGGAGCCGATCGTCGGGGCGCCGCGGCCCAGCCACGAACCGGCCGACATCAGGGTCCAGAAGCCGGTGCCGTTGTCGCCGCCGGCCGTGTCGTACAGGTCGGGCAGGCCCAGGTCGTGGGCGTACTCGTGGGCGAACACGCCGAGGCCGCCGTTCTCCGGCTCGGTGGTGTAGTCGCCGATCCAGAACCCGCTGTCGCCGATCTGCACGCCGCCGGCCAGGTTGTTCGCCGGGCCCGCGGTGCCCTCCAGATCGGAGAACGCGTACCAGCGGTGCGACCAGATCGCGTCGGTGCCCTGCGCGCCGCCGCCGGCCTCCTCACCCTCGCCGGAGTGGATGGCCTGGAAGTGGTCGATGTAGCCGTCGGGCTCGTTGAAGTCGCCGTCGTTGTCGTAGTCGTCGCGGTCCCAGACGTCGAAGGTCTTCAGGTACGCCTTGATCTGCTCGGGCGTCTTGCCCGCGGCGACCTGCGACTCGTACCAGGAGGTGGCGCTGTCCTTGACGAAGTTCCAGTACGTGTCTTCCTCGGACAGCTCGTTGCTGCCGTAGCGGGCCGCGTTGTAGGGCAGCTTGACCCACTCGGAGACGTCGCCGCCGACCGTGTACCGCCCGCCCGACTGCTTCGAGTAGAACGTCGTCATCGACTCCTGCTTCTTGTCGAACAGGAGTTTCTTGTAATACGACGGGCTGAAGTCGGGCGCCCAGATCGTCGAGTTGTCGTTGGCCCGGTCGGGCTGGGCGATCTGGTTGTGCAACGGTCCGGGCGTGCCACCCGCGGCCGGGTCGACGGTGTCGCCGAATTCGACAAGGAACGTCAGGATCGGGTCGGTCTTCGTCGCTTTCTTCCGATATTCGACGAAGCGGCCCTGGCCCAGTTTGATCACTTCGGAGCCCGTACGGCTCTCACTCGTGACCTCGCCCGCGATGAGCTTCTCGAGGGCCTCGGTGCGTTCGGCCTCGCGCTGGTCGCCCAGCGGGTGCGGCAGGTTGTCCTCGCCGAGCGCGTTCTCGATGGCGCCCGGAGCGCCGCCGCTTGGTGATTCAAAGGCGGCCGCCGGGGTAGCCGTGAAGCCGGCGGTCACCGCGATCGCGGAGACGGCGGCCAGCACGACGGTACGTTGTTTCAAGGAGCACTCCTCAAACCCTCAGAGGTAAGCCGGACGGTGAGCACGTTGGTCGAGATCGATTTCCGGCTCGGGTCGGATTCATAAAATCTCATGCATTTGGATATGTCGATAACCAACATCGTCCGGGCGGCCGCCGCGGGCGCGTCCGAGCAGACGATCGAGGGCCTGCTGTGGGAGCTGTGGGGCGACGTCGTGGACGCCGCCGCAACCGGCGAGCAACCCCTCGACGAGCTGGTTGCGCTGGTCACGGGCGTACGGGAAACCGCAGTGGAAGGCGTCAAGATCGGTGGGCGGCGGCTCTTCGGTGATCTGCCGGTGTTCGGGGCGCAGATGCGCGAGGCGTGGAATCTGGTGCCGCCGGATGATCGCAGCGTCGAGGCGTGGACCCGGCTCAACGAGTTCGCGGCCCGGCTGACCGCGGCCGGGATCGACTTCTCGCTGTTCGGGTTGTGGTCGATCGGAACGGCGCTGGAGACGTTCGCGAAGCCGTCGGAGCACCTGCCCGCGGCCGTCGCATGGTTCGAGCACTGCGGCCCCGAACTGGCCACCGCCACCCGGCACCGGCGCACCTTCGGGCCCGGACCGGGCCGGCTGCACGAACTGGCCGAACGCGAGGGCCTCTCCGAAGGTGGCTACAACCTGCCCCGCTGGACGTTCTGGCGCAGCCGCCTCGAAGGGCTGGCCGCAACCGGCGACCCGGTGGCCCGGCGCGGGCTGCACGCCATCCGAAAGGTCGGCCCGCAGCTATTGACCTGAGTAGGGAGATCGTGTGGAGGTTCTGTGTCGCGCCTTCCGGGGACGACGGCCGTAAGCGCACGATCTCCGCATGACATTCCTGTGGGAGACGGCCGGCCAGCCGGAGATTCCCGCACCACGCGTACGGCTGTGGAGCCGGCGCGGCCTGCTCCGGATCGCCCTCGGCGGCACCGGCTGGCTGCTGCTGCTCCCGCTCCGGCGGCTCGTCGAGACGTCCGCGCTCGGCGGCCCGTACGTCGGACTGGCGATTTTCCTGGGCGCCTTCGTCGTGGCCGCCCTGGTGTCGACCGCGGTCATCCTGTTCGCCTGCGCGCGCAGCGCATGGGGCGTCGCCGCGGTGAGCCTGCTGCTGGCCGTCGTGGCCGGGATCGCTGCCGTCCCGCGTGACTACGAAACCGGCTACGTCGACTACCAGTTCCGCAAGCATCGGACCGCCCTGGCCTCGCTGGCCCAGGACTACCGAGCCGGACGCCTCGAGGACGACGGGCTGACCCTCCCACCCGACCTGCGCGCCCTGTCCCCGAGCGGTTACGCGTACGCCGGCGACACCGTCCTCTTCGTGCAGCTGTGGCAGAACTGGCGCGCCGAAGCAGGAACCGGACTGGCCTACCTGACCCAACCACCCACCGCGGAAACGAGGATCACCACCGCGTCGGGGGACTTCGGCTACCCCCGGCGCCGGCTGGGCGACGGCTGGTGGTGGGTGGCCTAGCATCGGGTCGTGTCGATCGTGGGTATGGATGCGGAGATCCCGGCCGGCCGGGTTGTCGTCGTCATCGACGTGATCCGGGCCTTCACCACCGCCGCGCTCGCGCTCGAACGCGGGGCCGCGGAGATCGCGTGCGCGGCGACGGCCGAGGCCGGGCGCGAGCTGCGGGGCCGGCACCCCGACCGGCTGCTGATCGGTGAGGTCGGCGGGCTCAAACCCCCCGATTTCGACCTCGGCAACTCCCCGGCCGACATGGCGGCGGCCCACGTCGACGGGCGGCGGCTGATCCAGGCCACCTCCAACGGCACGCGCGGGCTGGCCCGCTGCCCGCAGCCGGCGGCGCTGCTCGCGGCGGCCGCGGTCAACGTCGCGGCCACCGCCCGCTGGATCAAGGCCAACCACCCCGGCCACCCGTGGACCGTTCTGTGCACCGGCCGGACCGCCGAGGACTGGGCCTGCGCGCGCCACCTGAGCCAACTTCTCGACGGCGCCGCACCGGACCGGGCCGACCTGATCGCCGGCATCCGGCAAGGCGCCGCCGAACACGCCCGCAAATCACTGCGCTACCCGCCGCCCGAACGCGTCGACCTCACCCCCGACCTGCCGCTCTGCTGCGACGTGGACCGCGCCGGGTTCGCGATGGTGGGCGAGATCCGGCCGGACCACGTGGTGGTGCGCGCTGCCTAGACTCCGCATGTGCGGATCGGAAGACGGCGGCTGGTGGCCGCGGCAGCCGGGCTGGTGCTGGTCACGGTCGTGGTGGTGGCCGCGCTCGGCCTCGTCCGGTGGCGGGCCGCGGGCGAGGCGCGGGTGATCAGCCCGCCCGCCGGGGCGGCCACGCCGCCGGACTACGAGAAAGACGTGGCCGACCGGGCCGCCATCATCTCGCGCAGCATGCGCAACGACCGCGGCGAGGCCACCGTACGCACGTACACCGTGCCAACCGGCTCGCCGTGGCTGCAGTCCCGGAAGATCGTGGCCACCCAGCTCGACCACTGGGAGCAGCTCGGCCCCTGCACCGACAACCCCGAGTCCACGATCGTCGAATGCGCCTGGCGCGAGCCGACCCGCTGGTGGCCCCGCCAGGTAACCCTGACCATGATGCGCCTCAAGACCGGCGCCACCTTCGTGATCATCGGCTCCGCCCCGGGCGAGTAGCCAGTCGTTCCTGGCGGCGGGCGCGGGCTCGGTCGTCGCGACCCAGGGAGCCCGGCCGACCGCGCCTGGTCCGACCCGACGCCCGACTTCTACGAGCGGCTCAGCCGGTCCCGGCATCACGAGGTCCCGGCCGTGCTGCTCGTTGCTGCGACGCTTACCTCGAGGACCTGCCGTTCGGCCGCGACGACGCCGACTATCAGGCGGCCGGGCTCGCCCTGGCCGAGCGGCTCACCGGCGTACGTCTTCCGGTCGACTTGCCGACCCGGGACTTGCCGGGCTTCGTCCTCCAGAGGATCCGTGGAGGACTTGTCCCGGAAGGCCGGTGACCGCTGCCTCCGGCCGGAGCAGGCCGAGGACGGAAATGTCAGGGGGCCCGGTTAGCCTCCCGTCATGGCCGGTCGTGAGTTGGACGAATTGGTGGTAGCCGACGCCGAGGCGTTGCGGGTGTGGTTGGTGGAAAACCACGAGACTTCCCCCGGGGTGTGGCTCGCGCTGGGCCGCAAGGGCGGAACGGTCACCACGCTGACCTGGCAGCAGGCCGTCGACGAGGCGCTGTGCGTCGGGTGGATCGACGGTCAGGCTCGCAAGGGCGACGAATCGATCTCGTGGATCCGGCTGACGCCCCGCCGGCCCCGGGGCGCGTGGTCGCAGCGCAACGTCTCACACGTGGCCCGGCTCGAGACGGAGGGGCGGATGCTGCCCGCGGGCCGCGCCGCCGTGGAGGCGGCGAAGGCGGACGGGCGGTGGGCAGCGGCCTACGCCCCGCCGTCGGTGGCCGAGGTGCCCGACGACCTGCTGGCCGCGATCGCCGCCGTCCCGGCCGCGCAGGCCATGTTCGACGTGCTGACCAAGACCAACCGCTTCGCGATGATCTATCGCCTCAACGCCGTCAAACGGGCCGAGACCCGCGAACGCAAGATCGGCGAGTTCGTCGCCATGCTGGCCCGGCACGAGACGTTCTATCCCCAGAAGGCCAAACCCGAGCCCGGGCGATGAGGTCGGGCTCCCCGCCCGGTTGGTCGCGACGATCGGGGCCGGGTGTCGTCGGCCGGGGCATGGACGACGCGGCCGGCGCCTGGGGTGGGACCAACGTCGAGGTGGTCAAGGTCTACCGCTCCCCGGACGCCGTTCACGCCCGGTACGTGGTCTCGAAGTAGCCGCGCGCCCGCGGGGTTTCCGTTGGGAGCGCTCCCGGGTATATCGAGCGGCGTGATCATGGCCTTGCTTCTCGACCTCGCCACTATCGTCGGCGGGTTCCTGCTCGCCATCTCGCTGCTGCGCCGCGTGCCACGAGCCGGCGACAGCCTGGGCCGCGCCGCCGACCGGGTGGCGCCGTTCGGGTGGGTCGTCGGCGTGGTGGCGCTCGTGGCGGGTGGCTTCTACCTGCTTGTGCACCTCTTCGACGGGCCCCGCGTCTTTCACTTCGAGGTGGTCGGCATCCTCGTCGGCGTGGCGCTGCTGTGGGACCGGCTGACCGAACGCCGCGAGCCACCCGCCCTGCTGCTCGCCGTTTTCGGCCTGATCGCCATCGTGGTCGGCCTGCAGGGACTGGTCACCCCGGACTGACGCCGGGAAAGCCGGTGGTCCGGGTCGTCTACCGCAGGGCTTCCAGCTGGGGCCGGTCCCAGTCGGCCAGGTCGGCGGCGGCCAGGTACGTCGAGCGCAGGAACGTCAGCAGGGTCTCGTCGGGGTCGGCGGAGCCGGCCACGGTCTCGTAGGGCAGCACGCATTCGCGCAGGTCCGGATCGTAGTAGGCGGCGGTGCGCTCGGCGTAACCCGCGGGCTCCGGATACGCGTACGCGTAAAAAGCGCCCTCGTCGCCACCGCCCGGCCAGAAACCGAAACTGGCCAGCTCGTGCGAGTAGCCCTCCTGCATCACCCACGGCGGGCAGTTGGGCGCGCCGCCGGGATGTGTCGGGGCCTGCCGCCCGGAGAAGCGCGTGTAGGCCAGGTCCATCGCACCCCAGAAGAAGTGCACCGGGCTGGCCTTGCCCACGAACTCGGACCGGAAGCGCTCGAACACCCGCTGCGCCTGCAGCAGCTGCCGCCAGAACAGCTGCGCGGCCTCACCGTCGTACGAGCAGTGGGTCTCGTCCTCCGCGAACGGGATGGCCGACTCGACCTCGTTCGGCACGGCGTGAATGCTCGGCTCGAGACCGAGCGTGGCCAGCGCCTTCATGGTCTCGGCGTGGAAGGCCGCCACCGATACGGGGGCCAGCGGCACGGCGGCGGCCCGGCCGTCACTGGTCCGGATGCGCAGCCGATGCTCGACGAGGTCGAACTCGATGTCGAAAGTTCCTTCCTCGTACGGGACGGCCGACGTGCTCAAACCGCGCGCGGTCGGATACAGCGTGACGTGCCACCAGTGGTTCACCGGCGGCGCGTACGCCATCCGCACCTTGCCGACGATCTGCGTCCACATGTGCAGCGTGTCGCGCGTGTCGGTCCAGTCGGCCACGCGCAGCCGGGGCCAGGTCGAGGTGCTCACCGGTCAAGAGTGCCAGGCGCGGCGGCCGGGTGGTTGCGTTCGAGCGCGGCGCCCTCCACGTCGACGTCGGGCAGCACCCGGTCCAGCCAGCGCGGGATCCACCACGCCGACCGGCCGAGCAGGTGCATGACGGCCGGGATGAGCAACATCCGTACGAGGAAAGCATCGGTCAGCACGCCGAAGGCCAGCCCGAAACCGAGCGACCGGATGATCGCCGTGTTGGAGAAGATGAACCCGCCGAACACCGCGATCATGATGATGGCGGCCGCGACGACCACCGTACGGCCGGCGTGCACACCCTGCCGCACGGCGAGCCGGGCCGGCGCGCCGTGGGCGTACGCCTCGCGCATGCCCGACACCAGGAACAGCTGATAGTCCATGGCCAGCCCGAACAGGATGCCGATCAGGATCGTGGGCAGGAAGCTGAGCACCGGGTTGGGGTCGTGCACGCCGAAGATGCCGCCCAGCCAGCCCCACTGGAAGATCGCGGTGAGGCCGCCGAACGTGGCGAACAGCGACAGGATGAAGCCCAGCGTGGCGGTCAGCGGCACCAGTATCGACCGGAACACGAAGATCAGAATGATCAGCGACAGGCCCAGCACCAGCCCGAGATAGCGGGGCAGGGCGTCGGCCAGCTGCTCGGAGATGTCGATGTTGCCGCTGGCGCTGCCGGCCACCCCGAGCCGTACGTCGGTGGGCAGCGGCGACAGATCGCGCAGGTCACGCACGAGCTGCTCGGTCGACGAGCTGGACGGCCCGTCCTCGGGGATCACTTGGAACGCGAACAGCGTCTTGTCCTCGGACTGCCCGATCGGCGCGACCGCGACCACGCCCTCCTGCGCGAGCAGCACGTCGGCGATGCGCACCTGCTCGCCGACCACGCGGGCCTGCTCCGTGACGGGCTGCGGGTTGTCGGCCACCACGAGCAGCGGCCCGTTGACGCCCGCGCCGAACTTGTCCTCGATCACCTTGTACGCCTGGTACTGCGTCGAACTCATCGCCTCGGAGCTGCCGTCGGGCAGGCCCAGCCGCATCGACAGGGCGGGCACGGCGATCACCAGCAGGACGGCCAGGCCGCCGATCACGGTCAGGACCGCCCGGCCGGTGCTCATCGGCGCGTTGGGGCCCAGGCGGTGACGGGTGTGCCCGATGGTCCCGCGGGCCTTGCGGCTCAGGATCCGGGTGCCCAGCAGCGACAGCAGGGCCGGGGTGAAACTGACGGCCAGCAGCACCGAGACGGCGACGCAGATCGCGCCGACCGTGCCCATCAGGCCCAGGAAGCCGATGCCGGTGACGTTGAGCGCGAGCAGGGCCACCAGCACGGTCGAGCCGGCGAAGACGACCGCGTTGCCGGAGGTGCCGTTGGCCAGCCCGATCGATTCGTGCAGCTCCACGCCGTCGAGCAGCTGCCGCCGGTGCCGATTGAGGATGAACAGGCAGTAGTCGATGCCGACGGCCAGCCCGAGCATGACGCCCAGCACCGGGGTGATCGAGAGCATCTCCACGACGCCGCTCAGCGACAGCGCCGCGGTGACGCCGATACCCACCCCGACCAGGGCACTGACGATCGGCAGGGCGGCCGCGACGATCGCCCCCAGCATGATCATCAGGGTGATGGCCGCGATCACCACGCCGGCCACCTCGCCCACGCCGAGGATCTCGGGCACACCTTGCGTGAGGTCGTTGGAGAACTCGGCCTCGACCCCCGCCGGCACGCCCGCGCCGACGTGTGCGACCACGCTCTCCTTGGTCTCGGGGGTGACGTCGAGCCGGGCCTCGGTGAAGACGACCTGCGCGACGGCGGCCGTGTTGTCCTCCGAGACCGTACGGACCTGGGCCGACATGTCGATGAGCTGCTGCGACTGGTCGAGGGTGGTGGCCTGCGCCGCCAGCTGCCGCTCGGCCACCTCCCGTTGCGCGGCGGGCAGGGCGGCGACCTGTTCGCGGCCGGCGTCGAGTTTCTTGCGGCCGTCGTCGATCTGCGCGCGCTGCTCGGCCAGCTGCCCCGCGGTGGCGAACGGGTCCACAGTGGTGGCCACCCCGTCCAGGTCGCGCGTGCTGACAAGGACCTCGGTGATGCCCGTACGCTGCTCGGCCGTGAACGGCGAGCCGTCGGTGGTGTGGAACACGACCGCGCCGGTGCCGCCGCTCGCGCTCGGGAACCGTTCGGCCAGCTTGCCCGAGACCTCCTCGGTGGCGGTGCCCGGAATGGTCACCTGCGACGACAGCACCCCGCCGAACGCGAAGTAGCCGGTGACGGACAGGCCCAGGATGACGAGCCAGGCGATCAGGACGGTCCAGGCGCGGCGGGCGCAGAAGCGGCCCAGGCGGTACAGCAGTTCAGCCATTGATCCGGTCTTCTCGTTCGGGGGGCTGTCAGTAACCGGTACGGATGCTGTCGATCAAACGATCGAGCAGGTCGTGCCAGTGAGCGCGAGATCTCTCGTCGACGGTGGCGCCGGTGTCGGCCAGCCAGTGGTGAGCGATCACTTCGGTGCCGTGCATCAGCGAGCTGACCAGCAGTTCGGCCTCCAGCGGGTCCCGACCGGCGTGCCGCTCCGCGAGTTCCCGGGCGAGTTCTTCCGTCGTACGGGAGAAGGTCGCTTGGAAGATCTGCTGCGGCCGCGGATCGTCGGAGCTGAACCCGCCGAGCGCCTGCCACAGGAACGCGATGATGCCCGGCACGTCGGTCGCGCGCAGGGCCGCCGACACGACCTCGAACATCTCGGCCCGGCTGCCGGCTTCGGCGGCGCTCGCGCTGACCTGCCGGCGGAAGGCGTCGATGACCACGCCGAGCACCTCGGTGCAGGCGGTGGTCACCACGTCGTCGATCGAGGCGAAGTGGTTGAAGATCGTCCGCCGGGACACGTCGGCCCGCTCGGCCAGCTGGTCCACACTGAACCGCGCGGCGCCACCCTCGTCGATGAGGGCCTTGGCCGCGTCGAGAATCGCCCGGCGGTGCCGAGCCTTCAGCGCCGCCCGCCGATCCGCGTTGACCACCATATTAATTACACTAAATGCAGCGTTGCACTCCGTGCAAATTGGTCGTCATGCGGTCACCTCCAGTGACGGCCAGCGGGCCTGAGCCCACCCCGGCGGCAGCTCCCGCGCCTCTCCCGGCGCCTCTCCCGGCGCCTCTCCCGGCGCCTCGAACAGGGTGCGCCAATGATCCAGGTCGGCCTCCGTCATCGGAAATGTGGTGTGCGGCGCCGTAGCCTGGCGGTGGGCGGCCCGGGCGCGCTGGGTTGCCCGGTCGACGGGCAGATAAACCACTTCGCACACCGCACCCGCCTCCTCCCCCAAACGGCGCAGGGCCTCCCGTTCGTCACGCGACCACAGTCCGAAGTCGAGCACGACGCTGGTGCCCAGCCGCAGCGCCTGCAGGGCCACCGTGATGAGCCGGCCCTCCACCAGGTCCCGCTTGCCGTCGGGCTGCACCCCGTCGAACAGCGCGACCATCCACTCGTCGGGCGTCAGCCGCAGCGCCCGATGCTCGGCGGCCAGCTCCTTGGCCCGGGTGGTCTTGCCCGCGGCCGGCAACCCCACCATCAGAAAAAGCCGCGGCCGGGGACCGGGACCGGGCTCCCCGGCGGGCGGCGGCGCCGACTCGGACACGTGCGCAACCCCGCCGCCGACTCCGGCCGCGGCTGCGGCTGTGATCCCGGCTGCGGCTTCGGCTGCGGCTCTGGCTCCGGCTACGACTCCGGCCGCGGCTCCGGCTCCGGCCGCGGCCCTGGCTCCGGCTCCGGCTCCAGCTCCGGCTCCAGCTCCAGCTCCAGCTCCGGTCAGCTTGTCGGCCACTGTGAGGAAAGCCTGCCCCTCCCCCCGGTCGCCGAGGCTGAGGACGTGCAGACCGGTCGATACCAGCTCGACAGACGCCCACTGCCACACAGCCTCCGGTTCCACCCCGGTGAGCCGGCCGAACCGGCGGCAGCTGCCGATCACCTCGAGCAGCGCCCGCCCCGGCTCGTCGGCCACGAATTCGTCGCGCCACTCCGGCACGCCGCGAGCCAGGATGACGCCCAGGTCGTGTGCCGGCTCCGAGACGAGCCCGAGCGGGTCGACCAGCCGGAGATCCCCGCCGCCGGGCACCCGCTGCAAGGCGTTGAGGGCGTGCACATCCCCGTGCACGAGCCCCGCGCGGGCCGGGTCGAAGGCGGCCTCCCGCAGGTGCGCGCAACGAACGGCCAGGTCGACGGCCGCCGCCGAGCACGGCCGCCCGAGTTTCTCCCACGTGGCCGGGACGAAGTCCGCGTGCCAGCGGGCCGCTTCGGTCCAGGTCGGAAGCCCCCGGGCCGGCCGCCAGCCCCGAGCCGCGGTGCGTGCCAGCAGCTCCAACTGACGCGCCGCCGGCCAGCCGAGGGCGGCCAGCGGCGGGCCGAGCCGTTCCAGCAGCAGCGCCCCGCGGGCGGCGTCGTGCCGGAGCAGACCCACGTACGGGTCCCCACCCGCAAGCTGCAGGGCAGTCAGCTCGCGCTCGCCGACGGGCGGGATCGCCACCTTGAGAACGGCCGGTACGCCGTCACGGGTCATCACCTCGGCGACGTAGGCGGCTCGTCCCCCGTCGAGCCGGGCTCCGACGGTGATCGCCCAGTCGGCGGCCAGACCGTCCAGCAGGGCGGGCAGCTCGGCCAGCCATTCCCGGCCGGCAGCTCCCGCCGCCCGGACGGACATCGCCAGGCGCCCGGAAACAGGCACCCCTTGTTCGAGGAAGGTCGACGAGGGGTTGGACGGGTGATGCTGCGACACAGTTGGCTCCCCGGATCACGCGGGATGACCCGGCAGCGCGACGAGGCTGCCGGCGGACACCGATCCGGCGGTACGAGACCGCGATCAGAACGACCGCGGGACCGCCGTCAGGCGGCGGAGCGAATCTGCATGCAGGCGAAGCAACCCATGCCGTCACCATAGCCGACGGCGACTTCGCGGTCAGACGGTCGCGAGCCAGTCGCCGAGAGCCCGCACCACCGGCGCGGTTAGCCCGTGCCCGGCCGGGTCGCGGCGGGCGGTCACCACGGCGCCGGACTCGTCGTGCACGTAGTCCCACGTACGGTCGAGCAGTTCACGCGGGATGACCGTGTCCCGCGTCCCCTGCGCGACCAGCACCGGCACCCCGGCCAGCCGATCGGCCACCACCGGCACGCCCGCGTCGAACGGCAGCGTGCCGTAGAGGATGGCCGCCCCGGCGTACCGGGCGGGGTCGTCGAGCAGCAGACCGCCCGCGAAGGCGGCCCCGCCGCTGAACCCGGCCAGGATCACGGGCCGGCCCCCGGGGGCGTACGAGTCGAGCCAGGTCCGGAACCAGTCCATGGTGGAGCGCAGCGAGGCCGCCACGGGACGGCCGATGCCGCGGTTGGCGAACCAGGCGAAGCCGCCGCCTTCGGCGATGGGTGCGCGGACCGCAGCGTACGAGAAAGCAAGCGGAAGATGCTCGCTCAGGGTGAGGATCTCCTGCTCGTGGGAGCCGCGGCCGTGCAGCAGGACGACCAGCGGGGCCGCGGGATCGGAGGAGCCCGCGAGGGCGACGACGGGCGGGTTCACCGCGAACCGGCCGTGCTGACGCCGCTCCACCGGGCGACCTCGGCGGCCAGGTCGAGACGGTCGACGGGGGCCGCGTTCTCGTATTCGCCCCAGTCGGCGCGGGGCAGCATCCACATGATCTCGAACTCGTTGCCGTCGGGGTCGGCGCCGTAGACGCTCTTGGTGGCGCCGTGGCTGGACTCGCCGCTGTAGGCGCCCGCCTCGGCCAGGGTCCGGCGGGCCTGTTCGAGCTCGTCGATCGTGTCGACCTGCCAGGCCAGGTGGTACAGGCCGACGCCGCCGCGCTGCTTGGGCGGGGCGGTCGGGCCGACGCCGAACAGGCCCAGGTCGTGGTGGTTGCCCGAGCGGGGCAGGCGCAGGAACGCGGCGTTGGCGCGCGGTTCGCGGGCGGCGACGACCATGCCGAACACGTCGGTGTAGAACTGCTCGGCGCGCGCCAGGTCGGCCACGAAGAGCACGGCGTGGTTGAGCCGCACCGGTCCGATGCCCATGACGATCCCTCCATTAGTTGAAGCTACAACAATCGCACGACGCCTCGGCTTGTAGCAACAACTGTGAAGAGCGTCCTACTCGATCAGCGCCCAGACGACCTTGCCGCCGGGCACAGGCGTGGCACCCCAGTGCGTGGCCGCCGCACCCACGATGCGCAGCCCGCGCCCCGACCCCGGCCGCATCAGCGTGCTGGTCACGGGCGGTCCCCCGGGCGGCCGGGGCATCGCCGCGACCGCGTCCTGCACGCCGACCCGCAAATAACGCCCGGTGTGGACGACGGTCAAGTCGAACTCGCACGCCGCGTGCACGATCGCGTTGGCCGCCAGCTCATTGGCGATCAGCCGGGCCGGGCCCCGCAGATGCGGCAGACCCCAGGTCAGACAGGCCTCACCGGTGACGTTGCGGGCGGCGGCCGCACTGGCCGGCTCGGGCAGCAGATGGCGGCGCACCCAGCGGGGCACGTTGGCGTTCACCGCGAGCGCCGCCTGGGAGCTGTCCTCATAGAGCGCCACATAGGTGCGGAAGGCGCCGAGACCATCCCGTACGCCGGGAGCCGCCCCACACAGCAGCACCGGCACACCCCAATGCAGCTGGGCGTCATGCGTCATCGTGGCGAACACACCGAGCAGCGCATCGGCCTCGTGCCGGAGCCCGGCCAGGTCGACGATCACAGCGGCCGGGCACTCCGCGGCGACCTTGGCGATCGCGGTGCCCACCTCCGGAACCGTGGCCACCGACAGTTCGCCGCCCAGACGTACCGTCGTGATCCCGGTGTCGAGGTTCCGGGCGATCACTGTCTTCAACATCCGCAGCCCTCTGCTCGCACCTCCCCGTCCGTAGCGCTCACGTAACGCCCGACGCCCACCCCGGCGCAATCCCTGGTCGCGCGCCTATCGCCCGATGGGCGGAAAAACGCTACCGCAACGAACGGCGAGGACGGAGTGATTTGTCCGACTTTCCCCCTATGGAGAACGGGGTCGGCGTCTCGATCACGTGCCCGCCGCCTCGCGTCCGAGCTCGCCGCCCCGTGCCCGAGCTCGCCGCCCCGTGCCCGAGCTCACCGTCTTGCGTCCGAGCCCGCCGCACCGTGCCTGTGCCCGCCGCCTCGCGCCCGTGCCCGCCGCCTCGTCCTCAGGTCCGCCGCCTCGTGCCCAGGCCCGCCGCCTCGCGCCCGCGCCTGCCGCCTGTTGTCCGAGCCTGCCGCGCGTTGTCCGAGCCCGCCGCGCGTTGTCCGAGCCCGCCGCGCGTTGTCCGAGCCCGCCTCCTGTCCGAGCCCGCCGCCTGTTGTCCGAGCCCGCCGCGCGTTGTCCGAGCCCGCCGCCTGTCCGAGGCCGCCGCGCGTTGTCCGAGCCCGCCGCCTGTCCGAGGCCGCCGCCTGTTGTCCGAGACCGCCGCCTGTTATCCGAGGCCGCCGCGCGTTGCCGGCTCGGCCGCAGGCCGCCCCGAACCGTGCCGGCGTCGTCTTGCCGTGCACGCAGGCCAGGTGCGCTGGTCCTCTACATCCTAGGAGGCTAGGAACCTACCGTCCGGGTCCGATTGCCGCCGGCACCAGACGCGGGGCCTCTGTGAGCGACCGTGGCCGGCCACCCCACAGGAACGCGCGGCGGGCACGGGCGATCAGTGCGCCGCATCCTCCGGCCGGCCGGTCACGCCGGTGGGCGCTGGCGTGTGGGCCGGACGATGATCTCGTTGACGTCGACGTCGGCGGGCTGGTCGATCGCGAACTGGATGGCGCGGGCGATCGCGTCGGCCGGGATGGTGTCGCGGCGGTATTCGACCATGGCGTCACGGGCGTACGGGTCGCTGATCTGCCCGGCCAGCTCGCTCTCGGTGACGCCCGGGGTGATCGTGGTGACCCGCAGGCCCGGGTCCGACTCCTGGCGCAGGCCCTCGGTGATCGCCCACGCGGCGTGCTTGGTGGCCGAATAGATCGCCGACGTGGGGACGACCTCGTGCGCGCCGACCGAGGCGGTGGTGATCAGGTGGCCGCTGCCCTGGCGGCGGAACACCGGCAGAGCGGCGGCGATGCTGTGGAGCAGGCCGCGCACGTTGACGTCGATCATGCGGTCCCACTCGTCGACCAGCAGCGCGTCCAGGCGGGACAGCGGCATCACGCCCGCGTTGGCGATCAGCACGTCGACGCGGCCGTGGCGGTCGACGGCGTCTTGGACGAAGGCGGTGGCCGAGGCGCGGTCGGTGACGTCGAGGCGAGCCGGTTCCAGGCGTTCGGCCGGCTCAATCGGGCGGCGGGCCCCGGCCACGACGATGTGGCCCGCTGCGGCCAGGCGCTGGGCGGTGGCCGCGCCGATGCCGCTGCTGGCGCCGGTGATCAGGATGATTTTCTGGGTGTCGGTCATGTCTTCGACCGTGCGCGGAAGCGTCCCGGTCAGGAAGGGTGCAATGCAACCACCCTGGGTGGGCATGACAGGACCAGGCAGACCGGCCGCCCCCGGCCTACCGTGGACGCATGCCCACCACCGAGCTCGGAGACTTCCTCCGCAAACGCCGCGCCGCCGTGCGACCCGCGCAGGTCGGGCTGCCCGAGCACGGCGATCGTCGCGTGGCCGGGCTGCGCCGCGAAGAGGTGGCGCAGCTGGCCGGGGTCAGCGTCGACTATTACGTGCGACTCGAGCAGGGTCGCGAGCGCAACCCGTCGGCGCAGGTGGCCGAGACCCTGGCCGTGGCTCTGCGGCTCGACGACGACGGGCGGGCCCACCTGTTCCGGCTGGCCGGGCTGGCCCCGACGGCCCGCGCGGCTTACGGCGCCGACCGCGTCGATCCGGCCCTGGTGCAGCTGATGGCGGCCTGGCCGGCGACTCCTGCCCTGGTCTACAACCGGGCCTACGACATCCTGGCCGCCAACCCGCTGGGCGAGGCGTTGTTCGCCGGGCTGCCGCGCAATCTGATGCTGGCCGTCTTCACCGAGCCGCGGGCGCGCGAGTTCTACGCCGACTGGCCGACGGTGGCCGCCAACTCGGTGGCCGGGTTCCGCATGCAACTGGGCAAGGCGCCTGACCATCCGCGCGTCCGGGCCGTGCTGTCCGAGCTGCTGGAGGGCAGCGAGGAGTTCGCCGAGTTGTGGCGCCGGCACGACGCGCGGGGCAAAAGCCTCGACCTCAAGACGTTGCACCACCCCGAGGTGGGCCGGCTCACGCTGCGGGTGCAGACCTTCTCCGTACGGGGGACCGACGGTCAGGAGCTGGCGGTCTACTCCCCCGAGCCCGATTCCCCCAGCGCCGACGCGGTGGCTCTGCTCGGCATGCTCACGACGTCAGGAAACGCTTGACGACGGCCGCCCAGCCCGCCCGGGCCTGGTCGTTGAGCTTGGGGGTGGCCAAGCCCAGCTGAGCCGCGACGATCGAGGCCGTCCCGTTCGGTTTGGGTTCGCTGGTCACGATGATCTGGGAGCCGTCGGCGGCATTGACCCGCCACGTGATCCGGCGGTCGGTGCCGCTGATCCTCGGGGTGGCGTCGGCGGCGAGCAGCCCGGTCACGTAGGGGTCGGCCGGCGCATAGGCGGCCCACGCGTTCATCAGCTCCTGCATGCCCATCGTGGTCGACTTGCTGACGCTCATCTGGAAGGTGCCGTCGGGCCGCTGCCCGGGGATGCGCCGCCCGATGAACTGCTCGTAGGCGACCGTCACGGCCTGCGTCCACCAGCCCAGCGGCTCCACCCCCGTGCCGTCGAGCTCGTGATGGACGGCCAGCGCGATCTGCTTGTGGTCGAGCTCGCGGGCGCCGATGCCGTCCATGAAGGCCAACCATTCGTCCCACGTACGGTTCGTGGCCTTCTCGACGGGTTTGATGCGCGCGTTCGTCGCCATGGTCCGCGAGCTTAGCGTTCGGCCCCGATTCATTGACGATTTACGATTTGCTCCTAGGGTCGGGCGCATGACTCGACGAGCCCTCGCCCTCATCGCCGCCGTGTGCGCGATGCTGGTTCTCGCGCCGTCCGCCGCTCAGGCCGGTGACCGCCACGGGGTCCGCCCGCTGGCCCGCGCGCACGCCCACAACGACTACGAGCACGAGCGTCCCCTCCTCGACGCGCTGTCGCACGGCTTCACCAGCGTCGAGGCCGACATCTATCTGGTCGGCGGCGAACTGCTGGTCGCACACGACCCCGAAGACGTCGTGCCCGGCCGCACACTGCAGAGCCTCTACCTGGACCCGCTGGCCCAGCGGGTGCGAGCCAACCACGGCCGGGTCTACCGGGGCAGCGACATCTCCCTGCAGCTGCTCGTGGACATCAAGAACACCGGCGCCGCCACCTACACCGAGCTGGACCGGGTGCTGCGCCGCTACAAGGAAATGCTTTCCACGTACGCCCGGGGCAAGGTCGCGAAGGACGCGGTCACGGTGGTCGTCAGCGGTGACCGCCCGCGCGAGCTGATGCAGTCGCAGACCCGCCGGTACGCGTTCTACGACGGCCGCGCGGCCGACCTCAACTCGGGCGCCCCGGCGTCGTTCATCCCGCTGATCAGCGACAACTGGACGAACTTGTTCACCTGGCAGGGCATCGGCGAGTTCCCGGCAGCCGAACGCGCGAAGCTGCGCGCTTTCGTCCGCGACGCCCACGCGAACCACCAGCGAGTCCGCTTCTGGGCAACACCCGACGTGCCCAGCCCGGCCCGCAACGCCATCTGGCGCGAACTGGTAGCAGCCAACGTCGACCACATCAACACCGACGACCTGGCCGGCCTGGAGTCGTTCCTGCGCACCCGCCCACACCGAGCCGCCGCGTAAAACACTGCGCACACCCGATCACGCGGCCGCCACACAACCCCACCCACAAGCGACCGCGCGACCGACACACACCAATGCGCACCCTCGCACAACACACCAAGCACCCAACGCGCGAAGATGCAAGAACGGGCGAAGACGGGCGGAGATGCGCTACGGGCGGCCACATCGACCCAGCCCCACGGTGGCCGCGCAGAGCCGGCCACGCGGTGGACGCGAGAAGTACCACCGCGCGACCAACGCACACCCCCGCGCGCAAGTGACTGCGCGACCAATGCGCATAAGACGCGCGAAGCTGCGCACCGGGCGGCCACGTTGACACAGCCCCGCACGGCGGCCGCACGACGGCTGCGCGAAGCTGGCCACGCGGTGGTCGCGGGGAGGCAGTGGTGGCCGCCGCGTGACGTTGGTCAGGTGATGCGGGAGCGCAGGATCTCAGCGCCCGGCCCGGTGAGGTCGTCGCAGTAGGTGGCCCGCCCCGCCATGGCCATGGTCAGCGCCAGGGTCGTCCCGGTGGCCAGTGGGCCGTCGCCTACTGCGAACGGGCCGTCGGTTGCCTTCAGGCGCAGGCCGGCGGCGGCCGTCTTGGTGGGTACGGCGAAGTTGCGGCTTGCGTAGAAGCGGGCCACCCGTTCGACGACCGCACCGTCCGGGGTGCGGCCCAGTCCGAGCGGCCGCCGGATGTCCTGTCCGTGCACCACGACCTCGCCCAGCCAGGCGTCGACGTGTCCGCTTGGGCCTTTGGCCTGCGCGCCGGCCGTTCGGAAGCGGGTCAGGGTCGCGGTGGGTGTGGTGCCGCGGAACTCGGCCAACCGGCGCCGGTTGTGTTCGTCGGCGTCGAAGCGGGCGCCGATCATGCTGCCCAGCCAGCGGGCCAGGCTCAGGCTGCAGGCGGCGGTCAGGTGCGCGGTCACCTCTTCGACGGTCCATTCGCCGCACAGTGACTGTTTTGCCCATTGGGCGTCGTCCAGTGCGGCCAGGTCGCCGGCCAGGGCGGCGTATTCGGCGCGTAGCGGCGCCCATTTGTCGGTGCGGCTCATCTCGTACGGCTCCCGGGGTTGTCGGCACAGGACGGGTTCGGTGGATGTGACGGCCGGGCCGGGCCAGAATCGTCGCTGTGCCGCAAATCTCCGACGACCTGATCCTGGCCCGCGACGGTGACGAGCAGGCGTTCGCCCGGCTGGTCGAGCCGGTGCGCCGTGAGCTGCACGCGCACTGCTACCGGATGCTGGGTTCGGTTCACGACGCCGATGACGCTCTGCAGGAGACGCTGGTCAAGGCGTGGCGCGGGCTGGGCGGGTTCGCCGGCCGCGGTTCGCTGCGGGCCTGGCTGTACGCGGTGGCGACCCGGGTCTGTCTCGACCTGTCGGAGGCGCGGGGGCGGCGCGCGTTGCCGGCCGACCTGGGTCCGGCCAGTGATCATCCGGTGCTGGACTCGCCGCCGCGGGCCGAGGTCGCGTGGCTGACCCCGTACGCGGTGGCGGAGCAGCGGGAAGCCGTCGAGCTGGCGTTCGTGGCCGCGCTGCAGCGTCTGCCGGGCAATCAGCGGGCGGCGCTGCTGCTGTTCGAGGTGCTCGGTTTCAGCGCGGCCGAGATCGCCGGGATGATGCGCACCTCGGTCACGTCGGTGAATTCGGCGCTGGCGCGGGCCCGCCGGGTCGTCGCCCGTGGGGGTGCGCCGGTCAACGACCCGCAGGCGCGGCGGCTCGCCGGTCGGTTCGCCGCCACGCTGGCGGCGGGCGATCTGGACGGGTTCGTGGCGTTGCTGACCCGCGACGTCACGTGGGCGATGCCGCCGCTGGCCCACTGGTACGCCGGTGTCGGGGCCGTCACCGCGTTCGCGCAGGCGGTGCCGATGACGCTCTGCCCGAGCTGGCAGTGGCGGCTGGTGACGGCCAACGGCGTCCCGGCGGTCGCGTTCTATCTGGGCGAGACGGCCGGGGCGGTGCACGAGGCGTGGTCGATCACCTTGCTGGAGCCGCGGGGCGGCCGGGTCGCCGCGATCACGTCGTTTCTCGACCCCGGCCTGTTCCCGCTGTTCGGCCTGCCACCGATCAGCCGACCTGGATGACCACGTCAGCGGCGGCCCCGGTGGTGCCGAGGTTCGCCGCCCCGGTGGTGTCGAGGCTCGCTTCGCCGCTGCCGGGTTCGCCTTGGGCGCGCAGCGTGAAGCGGCCCGGGGGCAGGCGCAGCGTGAACCGCCCGTCGGGCCCGCTGAGCAGGGCCAGCTCCGGGATCGGGACGGTGGCTGACACGACGACGACCGCGGCGTGGGCCACGGGCGCGCCGCCGGCGTCGACGACGCGCCCCGTGTAGGGAGTTATGTCTGCGGCCATCCGCCGTCCTGTCGTACCCACTCGGCCAGCGTCTCCAGCACCTCGGGGGTGATGCGGGGCGCCGAGTTCGCGGTGATGCCCAGATCCGTGGGCGTCCCTCCCGTACCGTACGCGTGCACGCCGACTGCCCGCGGCGGCGCGTTCTCGTCCTCGTGGATCCAGACCGGCGCCCCGCTCTGCCCGCCGAACGTGTCGACCTCGTAGAAGATCCGGCGTTCGGTGACCCGCAGCACCCGGTTGCGGGCGAAGTACTGTTCCTGTCCGGCGCCGCGGTCGGCCGGGTAGCCGGAGATGTTCACCAGGAACCCGGCGAGGTCGTCGGCGGACGGCGCGGCCAGCGAGAACCAGCCGACCTGATTCCCCAGGTCCTGGTCTTCGGCCAGGTGCACGCAGCCGATGTCGTAGTCGGGGTCCTCGGTCTCGACCCATTGACTCACCGACGAGAAGTTGGTGCTGCTGACCCGGCCGAACGGGGTCGAGATCGGGGAGTCGCCGGGGCCGTTGCGGCCGGGGATGACCTGGATCTGGCTGGCCCAGCCGCCGAAGAAGTGGTTGCTGAAGACGCAGTGCCCGGCGGTGAGCACGGTGCGCGGGCCGATGAACCAGCCGGTGCCGATCGCGCCCGCGCCGCTGGGGCCGGTCAGCCGCAGCGAGCAGATCATCCGCCACGGCGACAGGTGCGTGTCGAAGATGCGGACCCGTTCGTCGGTGGGGCCGATCACCGTCTCCGCGATCGCCGCCCGGCGCAGTGGTGCGCTTTTACCCTTGCCGACCAGGACTGCCGCCGAGCGTGACGGCTCGTCCGGCTCGGTGCCGGTGCTGCCCGTGGTGGCGACCGGCGCCTCGGCCGCGGGCCCGGCTTCCGGCACGACGACCGGCGTGACCGGTTTGCTGACCGAGCGCAGCCCGCCGCCGGTGGTGATCGGCGCCGTCTCACCGGTGAAGACCGGCCGGATCGCGTCGCGGATGGGCGCGGTGGCCAGATATTCGCCGATGCCGTGATGGTTGTCGCTGCCGTTGCTCACAATGAAATCGGTGCATCGTTCGGCCGGTGCGTATTCGGGCCGGATCCGGTGATCGAGAGCGACGAGATCGAGCGCGTCATTCACGTTTCGCCATTCCCGTACGCCGTCGGGAACGCGCAGCGGTTCTTGCAGAAGGTCTTGTACTTCCCGGACGCCGAGCGGCGATCCGGCGGTGACGAAAAGTCTGACGTCGGCCTGCGAACCGACTCTGCGCAATGCCTCGTAGGCCACGATGGTGCCGAGGCTGTGCCCGACGACCACGAGCGGGGCGCCCGCGTTCTTCAGGGCGTCCTCGACGACCGTGCGCATGGGGTCGCGCATGCCGCCGAAGAAGTACGCGTACACGTCGGTGAACGCGTTCTTGACCAGGGCCCGGAACGCGGCGAGGCGCAGCCGGCGGGGCAGCGGCAGCGCCTCGGTGACCGGGCCGCCGGCCTCGCCGTTGGCCAGCGCGTCGGCGGTGTAGACCATCCTGAGCAGCCATTTCTTGAGCTGCTGGTCGTCGCCGGCGGCCTCCGCGGCGAGGCCCTGGTCCTGCCGGGCCTCGCCCAGCACGTCGTCGGCGAAAGCTTCGGGGCTGAGGAACATCTGCGCTGGGTCGGCCGCGGCGGCCGCTTCGAGCCCGGCCGCCTCGCCGCGGGGTGCGGCGTAGCGCAGCCGGGCCCAGTAGGCCATCCGCGAGGCCGTCCCGAGATCCCGGCCGAAAAGCGCGTGATCCCATTCCGAGCGCAGCCGGTCGGCCGCGATCTGGTTGCCGTTGCCATGAACGTAAATAATCGTGGGTGCCATAAGGACCTCCTCGGGGGTCATCACAGCACCGCGAACAAGACCGTTACAGCGTCGCGTCGGAAAAGCGATAAGCGGCGGACGGTTTCGCACAATCGTTCAGTAGACGGCGCGGCCGCCGCTGATGTCGTAGACGGCGCCGGTCGAGAAACTGACCTTGTCGGAGGCGAGCCAGGCGATCAGTTCGGCCACTTCCTCGGCCCGGCCGACCCGGCGCATCGGGATCAGGCCGGTGATGTGGCCGAGGGCGGCCGGGTCGGTGTCGGCGTTCATGGGGGTGGCGATGACGGCGGGGGCGATCGCGTTGGCCAGCACGCCGGTGGTGGCCAGTTCCTTGCCCAGGGATTTGGTGAGCGCGATGACCGCGGCCTTGGACGCCGAGTAGGGCGACATGTTCGGGTTGCCGTCCTTGCCGGCGATGCTGGCCAGGTTGACGATCCGGCCCCAGCCGCGTTCGATCATGCCGGGCACCCAGGCCCGGCAGGTGTTGAAGGTGCCGGTCACGTTGACCGCGAACGTGCGCGCCCAGCCGTCGGCCGGCACCTGCCACAGCGGGGCGTTGGGGCCGACGATGCCGGCCGAGTTGACCAGGATGTCGACCGGCCCGGTGGTGGCCGCGGCGGCCCGTACGGCCTCGGGGTCGGCCACGTCGGCGTGCAGGTCAGCGCCGTCGGCGAGGTCGAGGGTGAGCACCCGGATGCCGTCGGCGGTCAGGCGGGCGGCCGCGGCGGCGCCCAGCCCGCTCATGCCGCCGGTGATGACGGCCGTTCGTGTCATGCCCTATTTGATCGCGACGCCGCACACCACGTCGAGATGCGGGGGTCGTCCTGCTGGGGGCGCCACCGCGGGGTGGAGGCCCGTCCGTCGCTCTACTATGGACGTGCGTGACGACGCTGGGTAGTCGGCGCTATTGTTCCGCTGTGGATCACAGCAGCCCCGCCCCGGCCGGTCTCGACCCCAACGTGCCGCACCCGGCGCGGCGATACAACTACTGGCTGGGCGGCAAGGACAATTTCGCCGCCGACCGGGCCTCGGGTGACGCCCTCGAGAAGCTGTTCCCCAAGGTCCGCGACGGTGCGCTGGCCAACCGCGCGCTGCTGCAGCGGGCCACCCGGTTCCTGGCCGCCGAGGCCGGCATCAGCCAGTTCCTCGACATCGGCACCGGGCTGCCCACGGCCGACAACACCCACGAGGTGGCGCAGCGGATCATCCCCGACGCGCGGATCGTCTACGTCGACAACGATCCGCTGGTCATGGTGCACGCGCGGGCCTTGCTCAACAGCAGCCCCGAGGGCCGTACGGCTTATATCGAGGCCGACCTGAACAGCCCGCGGGCGATCCTGGAGAACCCGGCGCTGCGTGAGACCCTCGACCTCGGCCAGCCGGTCGGGCTGATGCTGATCGCGGTGCTGCATTTCATCCACGGCGACGGCGCGGCCCAGCCGATCGTGCGCGAACTGCTCGACGCCCTGCCCTCGGGCAGCTACCTGGTCGCCACGCACGCCACCAGCGACTTCGGCACCCCGGAGCAGCAGGCGATCTATCGTCAACTCGTCGAGCAGGGCAAGTCCGACGTGTGGACCCGGCCCCTCGAGGAGTTCACCGCCCTGTTCGACGGGCTCGAGCTGGTGGAGCCGGGGGTGGTGCCGGCCAGCGAGTGGCGGCCCGAACCGGATGCGGTCATCCCCGAGCGTTCCGACATCAACATCTGGACGGCGGTCGGCCGCAAACCCTGACGTCTACCAGGCGATCGGCCTGTCGCTCCTTGGCGTACTGGATCGTGATCGCGTTCAGGAACGACTTCGAGGGCGCGTACGCCGCCGAACCGGGCGCGGTGCCCGTCGACGTGGTGCTGTGCCGGGTCGGCGACGACATCGTGACCGTACCCTGCTCGACGCCCCGCTGGTCACCACCGTGATCGCGTGGCCGCCGCACAACCGGTCGCGGCCGCTAGCCGGGCTGATCCTGGCGGCGACGCGTCTCTGCGGTCAGCGCCTCCGCCAGCGGCCGCGGCGGCGAGTACAGGTAGCCCTGCCCGGTGTGGCAGCCCAGGGCGAGCAGTTCCCGGGCCTGCTCGGCGGTCTCGATGCCCTCGGCGATCGTGCGCAGCCGCAGCACCTGGGCCAGCCGGATCACGGCCTCGGCGATGGCGGCACCGGTCGGGGTGCCGTCGAGCTCGGCCACGAAACTCCGGTCGATCTTGAGGATGTCGACCGGCAGCCGGGTCAGGTAGTGCAGCGACGAGTAGCCGGTGCCGAAGTCGTCGACGGCGATACGGATGCCGTGCGAGCGCAGTTCGTGCAGGGTGGCGAGGCCGCTCTGCTCGTCCACGATCGCCGACTCGGTCACCTCCAGCACGAGCCGGTCCGGCGCGAGTCCGGACCGCCGCACGACCGTCAGCACGTCGTGCACCAGCGACGGTGTCTGCAGCTGGCGGGGCGAGAGATTGACCGACACGTACGGGCTTCCGGGCACGCCGGCCATGTCGGTGCAGGCGCGTTCCAGCACGTGCAACCCGATGTCGTAGATCAGGCCGGTGCGTTCGGCCACCGGGATGAAGTCCAGCGGCGCCACCGTTCCCCGTACGGGGTGCCGCCAGCGCACCAGCGCCTCGTACCCGGCCGCGGCCCCGCCCTCGATGGTGACGATCGGCTGGTAGAGCACGAACAGCTCGCCGCGCGCGGCCGCGCCGGTCAGGTCGTCGGCCAGTGCCGCGTCCATGGCCCGGCGGTCCACCATCGACGGGTCGTGCCGCATCCACGAGTGCGCGCCGGCCCGCTTGGCCGCGTACATGGCCAGGTCGGCCCGGCGCATCAGCTCCTTCGTGGTGTCGCCGGGCTGCCCGTCGGTCAGGCCGATGCTGGCGTGGATCACGACCGTGTCCTCCCCCAGCCGTACGGGATGGTCCGCCACCGAGGCCAGGATGCGCTGCGCCACCACCTCGGGCACGGAATCGCCCGGGAGCAGAACCGCGAATTCGTCGCCGCCGATCCGCGCGCACGTGTCCTTGGCCCGCACGACCGACCGCAGCTGATGCCCGAATTCCGTCAGCACCGTGTCGCCGGCCGCGTGCCCGTACGCGTCGTTGATCAGCTTGAAGTCGTCCAGGTCGATCAGCAGCAGCGCCCCCGGTTCGCCCCGGCGGGCGGCGATCGCGATCGCGTCCTCCAGCCCGGTGCGGTTGGCCAGCCCGGTCAGCGGGTCGGCCACGACCAGGTCCTGGGTCTGGCGCAGCGACACGGTCATGTGCACCATCACGGCCGCCACCATCAGCAGCAAGCAGATGACCAGGCCACCCCACGGGTACATGTCGTTCTCGGTGACCGTCACCGCGATCAGCATCATCGCCCCGGTCAGCAGCGACGCCGTCACCAGCCGCTGCGACCAGGCGGGCCGCCGGTGCAGCGGCACCCGGGGCCGGCTCCGGGTGACCGAGGCGATCGGCGACAACGTGAGCAGCAGGCTCGCCCCGACCATGCCCAGGCCGATCAGCCACACGTCGGCCTGGGCGTCGCTGTGCAGGTCGGTGGCGTTCCAGGCGATGTCGGTGACCATCAGCAGCACGAGCCCGGCGACCAGCGGCGTGGTCGGGTGCGACAGGTACGGCAGCGCGCCGCCGAGCAGAAGCGCGCAGGTGGCCGCGAGCACGAGCAGGTCACCCACGACGTAGCCGAGGATCCGGCTGAGCTCCATCGCCGGGGTGTCGCTGACGAACGCCTTGCCGATCACGAAATACCAGGCCGCCATCGCGCCCGCCGACATCACGATGACGATCTCGGACAGGTACGCCCATCGGCTGCGCCCGCGGATGTCGGGCAGCCGGTAGGCCAGCGCGGCCGCGGCGAGCAGCACGAACATCATCCCGCGCAGGCCGATGCCGGCCCAGTAGGCGGCACTGGGGCCCGCCTGCAGATACCAGAGCAGCACGAAGAAGGCGGCCACAGCGCTGGCGCGGGCCAGGCCGATCAACCGCCAGCTCCACGGGTACGGGCTGTGCCGCACGGCCCGGAAGCTGAACCAGACGCCGGCCATGTCGAGCAGCAGCACCGAGCCGTACAGGATCGGGCGGCGCACGGCGGGCTCGGTCAGCGACAGCAGCTGTGTGGCGACCACCAGCGACACCAGCACGACCGCGGGCCGCGAGACCGGCCGCCATCTGCTCATCCGGGACAACGAGGCCACGTCATACCCATCGGACGGGCCGCGGCCGCGCTGAGCCGACCTCAGATGTTCCGATCATCGGGATGGTGGGTGTATCTTTCCGCGTATGAGGTTGACCCGGGCGCAGCAGCAGGAACGGACCAAGGAAGCCGTGCTGTCCGCCGCCGCATGGGAGTTCACGCACTTCGGCTACGCGGCGGCCAAAATCGACCGGATCGCCGAACGAGCCGACCTCACCCGCGGCGCCGTCTACTCGAACTTCCCCAGCAAACGGTCGCTCTACTTGGCCGTCCTGCTGGCCGCGGCCTCCCGGCCCGTACCCGGCCCACGCTCCGCACCGGCTGACGTCGCCTCCGCCGCGGAAAGCTTCGCCCGCGTCTGGCTCGAACGGCTGCCGCTCGCCGCCGACGAGACCGACGCCGGCCGGCTCGCCGCGCGCTCCCTGACCGGGGTGGTCGATGACGACCGGAGCCGCGCCGCCCTGGCCCAGATCACCCGGGTCGAGGCGCTGCTGCTGGCCCTGGCCCTCGAATCGGCCCCGGCCCCCGGCACCGGCCGCCGGGTCCGCGCGGCCGAGCTGATCCTCACGATGCTGCAGGGCGCGGCCCACCTGGCCGAGACCACGCCCGGTTTCGGCGACCCCTTCGACATCGCCCTGGCCTGCCGTCACCTGACCGCGCTGCCCCTGACCGACGACTGGCCGCCACCCCACCTGCCGTTCGTCGCGCCGGCCCGCCCGGTCCGCGAGCCGTGGGATGTCCCGGAGCGCCTCACCGACGTGCTCAGCGGCCGCCCGGCCGGTCTCGGCGACGACGGCGTGCTCGTCGTGCTCGGCACCGACCGCCTCGCGGCCACCGAGGAAGCCGTGCGCGCGGCCCGCCCCGGCGACACGGTCACCGTCGCGCACGTCACCAGCGACCCGGCCGAGACCGGCGCCCTCGTCCGGCTGCGCCTGACCGACCTGACCACCAGCCTGCGCCGCGTCTTCGGCCCCGCCGTCCGGCCCGCCCTGCGCGTGGTCCTCGACGATCGGGGCGTCCTGGCCACGGCCATCGGCGCCCCGGCGGCCGACACCACCGAATCCGCCGTACGGATCCACGCCGGCCGGATCGTGGCCCGCGCCGACGGCCGCGGAGCCGGCCACGCCGCGGCCGAGGCATCGTCATGAACGACGTGCTGCACACGCTGCGCTGCATCGGGCACGCCGACCTGAGCCGGATCGCCGCCACCGCCGGCCGGCCGGAAACCGACGTCGAGTCCGACCTGATCGACCTGGCCGTCGACGGGCTGGCCACCCGCTCGATGGGGACCTGGGGGCTGACCGAGGCGGGCCGGGCAGCCGCCGGAGAAGCCACGGCCGCCGAACTCGACGCCCTCGGCGCGCGGGCCACGGTCACCACGGCGTACGAGACGTTTCTCAAGCTCAACCCGGAACTGCTCGACCTGTGCTCCCTGTGGCAGCTGCGTGACGACACCATCGACCCGGCCCGCGTGCTCGACCGCTTCACCGACCTCAACCGGCGCGTCCAACCGGTGCTCGAAGCCCTCCCCCGCCTCGGCCGCTACCGCCAACGGCTCGACGCGGCCCTGCGAAGCGCCCGCGCCGGCGCCCTGGAGGAACTGACCGACTCCCTGACCTCCTACCACGTGGTCTGGTTCCAGCTCCACGAAGACCTGCTGCTCACCCTGGGCATCCCGCGCACATGATCTTCGAGGTGAAGGCCGCGCTCGACGAGCCCGCCGACATGATCGGGGCCAAGGCGCACGGGCTCGTCCAGCTGCTGCGCCTCGGCCTGCCGGTGCCGCCCGCCTTCGTGATCGGCACCCCGGCGTGCCGCGCCTACCTGCGCGACGGCCGGCTCCCCGACGGGCTCGACGCCGCGACCGACCGGCTCGGCGCGGCATCGGTGTCGGTGCGCTCCGGGGCCGCCGTGTCGATGCCCGGCATGATGAACACTGTCCTCGACGTGCGGGGCCCGATCGCCCCCGCCGTCCGCGACGTCTTCGCCTCCTGGCACACGCCCCGCGCCGTCACCTACCGCGCACTGCACGGCATCCCCCACGACGCGGGCACCGCCGTGATCGTCCAGACGATGGTGCACGGCGACCGCGACGACCACAGCGGCAGCGGCGTTGCCTTCAGCCGCGACCCCGGCACCGGCCACCCCACCCCGTACGGCGACGTCCTGCCCCGCCACCGTGGCGACGCGGTGGTCTCCGGCGCGTTCAACACGTCACCGCCGGCCGTCCTCGCCTCGCGCGAACCCGCCGTCTGGTCCACCTTGACCGCGGCGCTGACCACCCTCGAACAGCACTACCGCGACGCCTGCCACGTCGAATTCACGTACGAGTCGGGCCACCTCTGGTTGCTCCAGGTCCGCCCCGGCGGCCTCACCCCGCGCGCCCTCGTCCGCGTCACCGTCGACCTGGCCGACGAAGGCCTCATCGACCGCCGGGAAGCCGTCCGCCGCATCACCCCGTCCCAGCTCCGCGCCGCCGCCACCCCCCACATGGTCATCCGCTCCCCCGACGCCCCGTCACCTCCCGAACGGGCCACTGCACCGCCCCACGGACGGCCGGCTCCTGCCGGCGCGCCTCAACCGCCGCTCCACGAACGGCCGGCTCCTGCCGGCGCGCCTCAACCGCCGCTCCACGAACGGCCGGCTCCTGCCGGTGCAGTCGAGTCACCGCACGCTTTCGCCGGCCCGGCCGGGTTGGTGGCGCGCGGGCGGGGCGCTTCTCCCGGCGTGGTCACGGGACGCGTTGCGCTCACGGCCGAGGCAGCCGTTCGCATGCGGGGGCCGGTCGTGCTGGTGCGACCCGAGACCTCGCCGCTGGACATGCACGGGCTGGCCACGGCCGTCGGTGTCGTGACCGCCCGGGGCGGACTGGCCAGTCACGCCGCGGTCGTTGCGCGGGCCTTGCGCAAACCGGCGGTGGTCGGCGCTTCCGGCCTGCACGCACTGGCCGAGGGCACCGAGATCACGATCGACGGCAGTAGCGGCGAGATCGCCCTGGGCGCTCAACCGTTCACCACAGCGGCCGCCGACCCCCACATCGCGCGCCTGCTCGCCTGGGCCGACACGATCTCCGGCGACCACTCCCCGCGCCCCGCCGAGGCCCGTCTGGCCGCCGCCCGAGCACTTCTCTGATCGCGGGCACGAATATCAGGAGCTGATCGTCCGGCCCGAACTGTCGATCGTGTGGCTGCGCCAATAGACGTCCCACTCGTCGTCGACGTGCTCCGGCACCTGCCCGTCCGGGAAACGCGTGAACCCGGACGGCGGCTCCTCATCCTCGGGCACGCACTGCCGGCCGCTACCGCCGGTCTGCAGCACCGGGTAATCGCCGGACCCGCAGATGGCGTCCTTCGTGCAGCCGCCGAGCAGCAGAGCCACACTGGCGGCAACCATGGTGAGCACGACGGGCCGGCGCAATCTCATGCGCCGATTGTTCCCGGTCACGAGACCCGGCGAAACAGCTCAGCGGCGGGCCAGGCGGCGTTCCCCGGCCAAACCCGTCTGGTAAGGCAGGTTGTAGTGCGCGAAAACGCCCGGCTCGTCCGCGGCGGTCAGCTCGCCGTCGATCTCGATCGTGGGGGCGTCGCCGATGAGCTTCTTGCCGTAACGCACCCGTACGGCGTCGGGCCGGACCGTGGCCCCGCCCAGCGGCACGAAAGCCAGCCGGTGCCGGCCGATGAAGCCGACTTTCACTGTCGCGAAGGCCGGCTCGTCGGTGGCGGTGTCCACATACACCGCCTCCAGCTCACCGATCTTGTCGCCGTCGGGGTCGATGACCTTCTCGCCACGCCAGTCACGCAAATTCTCAGCCGCAAACATGCACCTCAGATGCCCTGCCCCGGCCACCGCAAAACCGTGTCGCTCAGCCGAAAACGATGCGCGCGACCAGGCCGCCGTCGAACGGGCTGGCGAACGTCAGGTCCGCGCCCTGAGCCGCGACGATCCGGCGGGTCACGGCCAGCCCCAGGCCCATGCCGGGAGCTTCGTTGCGCCGGGCCTCGGCACCGCGGAAGAACGGCAGCCCCAGCTGGGTCAGCTCCTGCTCACCGAGACCCGGCCCGAAGTCGCGGATCTCCACCACCGGCTGCAAACCGGCGGCGACCGACACGACCACCGGGTGATCGGCGCGGCTGTACCCCAAGGCGTTGCTCAGCAAGTGACCGATCGCCACCTCGAGCAGCTGCGGGTCGGCGTGCACGGGAACCGGGCGGCCAGGGCCGTCCACCACGATCCGCGACGCGGCCGGGCCCAGCGACCCCGCCACCGACGCGATCAGACGGGACAGGTCGACCGTGCGGCGATCACCGACCGGCTCCCGGTGGTGCTGCTGGGCGGCGCGCAGCAGGGTGTCGACCGTACGGCCAAGACGACCGGCGTTGCGGCCGATCGCGTCGAGCTGCCGGGCGAACACGGGCGGGATGGCCCCCGGCACATCGGTGAGCAGTTCGACGTAGCCCTGGATCGCGGTCAGCGGCGTCCGGAACTCGTGCGACATCGTCGCCAGCATGTCCTCCTGCCCGGCCAGTTCGAGCGGCGACCGGTTGTCCAGCAGGTGGCGCAGGCCCGTCTCGGCATCGACCCGGCGGGCCAGCCGCTCCAGGTAACGCCGGGTGGTCTCGCCGTCGAGATCCCGCCGGCCGTTGTCGAACACGCACAAAGCCCCCACGATGTGCCCGTCGTGCCGCAACGGCGCAGCCGCGATGAAGTTGACGTGCGCCGCCCCCGACACCAGCGGATGATCGGCCAGCCGCGGGTCGTGCGAGGCGTCATCGACCACCATCGTGTCGTTACGCCCGGCCACAATGTCACACAACGACCGCGACTTGGGCACGTCGACCGCCATCGGCATCCCCAGCGTCGCCGCGAAGTGCGCGTGCGCCTCGTCGGCCACCTTCAAGGCCACCATGGGGGCCTGACACACGTCGGCCACGAGCTCAAGGATCTCCGGCACATCCGACACTGCGGCCCGGTAACTCCCCGCCGCCACGTGCCGCAGTTCACCGCCAGACGCCACCATGACTTTCCCTCCCGCCGACTCCGTTTCCCGTACGGAACAGTCGATCGGCAGCCCCGCTCCCTACTGCAGAAGCTCGCCCGGTGCAGCCCGGGAGCGTCCCTTCTGCGGCCCGGTTGCCCGTCGTGCCTTCCCTCGCCGTGGGCGGCCGGCTGCCGCTCGCCGTTGAGCGGCTCTGCTCCTCTCACAGCACGCTGCTCGCTTGCTGACGCGCGGGTCTCGGGGCGTTGTCCTCCGCAGGCGGCCCCTCTGGCCGGCGGGCGGTTCTCGGAGCGTTGTTCCTCTCACGCACGCTGCTCACTCGCCGTCGCGGGGGTCTCGGGGTTGTTCGTAGGCCGCCGTGCGCCAGCGTCGCGCGCTTTCGGCGCGTCGTTCTCTCGCAGCACATTTCTTGTCCACTGTCGCGCGGTTCTTGCTTACCGTCCGTCCGCCAACGGCACCGCTTGCCGTTGCGGCCCCCACAGCCCGCTGGGCATCCTAGGAGGCTAGGATTGGACAACGGCCGAGCTGATACGTGTCGCAGGTGGGGTGAGGCTGAGGGAGCCGGCCCTGGAGGGCTTGGACCCGGCGAACCTGGCCAGCCGGACAAGGCAGGGCGGAGCCGGACCGGGCGAAGCCGGACCGGGCGAAGCCGGACCGGGCGAAGCCAGACCGGGCGAAGCCAGACCGGGCGAAGCCAGACCGGGCGAAGCCAGACCGGGCGAAGCCAGACCGGGCGAAGCCAGACCGGGCGAAGCCGGGTGAGCCGAACCGGACAGGCGGAGCCGGGTGAGCCGGGCAGGGCAGGGCGGAGCCGGGTGAGCCGGGCAGGGCGAGCCGTACCGGGCAGGGAAACCGAGCCGGGCAGGGGGAAGCCGAATTGGCAGAGGTGAAGCCGAGCGGGGCATGGTGAGCCGAGCCGGGCTGGGTGAGCCCCGCCGGGCTGGGTGAGCCGAGCCAGCCGGAGTTGAGCGAGGCGGGCAGGCCGGGGCCTGGCCGAAGTGGGCGGGGCCGAACTGGGCAGGGCGGGACCTGCGCGCTGATCGCCGGCCCGGTCAGGTTTTGGGCAGAGACTCGGCTGTGCGGAGGACGTGGCGGCGGAGCAGGTCGGCGGCCTGGTCGGCGTCGCGGGACAGGGCCGCCGCTTCGAGGGCCGCGTGTTCGGCCGCGGCGTCACGTCCGAGGTCGCCGTGGGCGGACCAGCGGCGGGTCAGTTCGCTGGCTGTCCAGAGGCGGTCGAAGCTTTCCAGCAGGACCTGGTTGCCGCAGGCGGACAGCAGTGTGCGGTGGAACAGGCGGTGTGCTTCGGACCAGGCGTCGCTCAGGTGGGTGTCGCCTTCGCGGTCGAAGTGCGGGGTGCCGGCCAGCCGGTGGTGGGCGGCCCGTACGGCAGCTTCCCATTCCAGGTCGCCGCGGGCCAGGGACAGGCGCAGCGTCGCGGGTTCGACTATCGCGCGGGCTTCGGCGATCTGCTGCCAGCGTTCGGCGGTGGCGGCGGGCACGGCGAAGCCGCGGTTGGGCAGCCGATCGGCCAGTCCTTCCCCGACCAGGCGCAGCAATGCTTCGCGGGCGACGGCCAGGCTTACGCCGTGCGCGGTGGCCAGTTCCTGCGGTTTCAGCGCCTGCTGCGGACGGAATTCGCCGCGCAGCACGGCTGTGCGCAGGGCCGCGTAAACCCTCTCGGACGGTGTCACGCTCATCACTCTACCGCAGATAATCGATTATCTGTAGTTTAATCGATAGCGACGGCGAAGAGAGACGGAGGAGAAAGAGATGAACAACCCGTTCGAACGACTTCCCGAGGTTCCGGCCTTCACCCTGACCAGCACGTCGGTCAAGGACGGCGAGCCTCTTACGGCCGCGCAGCTCTCGGGTCAGGACCGGTCGCCCCAACTGAGCTGGTCCGGCGCTCCGGACGGCACGACGAGCTACGCCGTGACCGTCTACGACCCGGACGCCCCCACCGGCTCCGGTTTCTGGCACTGGGCGGTGGCCAACCTCCCCGCCTCGGTCACCTCGCTGGCCGAGGGCGTGCAGGACCTGCCCGCCCCGGCCTACCAGCTGCCCAACGACGCGCGGCTGGCCCAGTTCATCGGCGCCGCCCCGCCGGCCGGCCACGGCCCGCACCGCTACTTCATCACCGTGCACGCCCTCGACGTCGAGGACATCGGGGTGCCTGCCGACGCCACCCCGGCGATCCTCGGCTTCACGATGGCGGGCCACATCCTCGGCCGCGCCACGATCGTGGGGACGGCGGAGACCGTCAGTCCGTGATCTCCAGGACTCCGGCCGGGGCGCCGAGCAGTTCGACCGTACGGGAGGCGGCTTTCTCAATGGCGATCTGTGGCGGGCCGGGCGGTGCGTCCTCGTGGAACGTGCCCGGCCCGTAGAACTGGCCGTAGCGGAGAACCACTCCCCCGTACGCCAGCGTCTCGCGTTCCAGCGCGGCCACCCCGTCGGCCCCGGGCCCCGGGGCGGCCGGCCACGCGATCGACTGGGACAGCAGGCGCGGGGAACCGGCCTGCCGGGCCGCGGCGATCAGGTTGCCGGTGCCCTCGGTGCGGATGCGGCCGTTCCGGGCCTGGTGCTCGGCGATCCGGGCGGCGTCGTCGGGCAGGTCGGTCAGCTCGTTGAGGATCAGGTCGGGGGCGAACGCCCGTACGGCCTCGATGACGGCCGCGCGGTCGAAGACGTCGCACACGATCGGCTCGGCGCCGAGCGACGCGACCCGCGCGGCCTGCGAGCGGGTCATGCCGCCGACAGTGTGACCCGCCGCGACGAGCAGCGGTACGAGTCGCCGGCCGATAACGCCCGACGCGCCGGCCAGGAAGATCCTCATTCCGGGCAGAGTAGTGCGCGCCCGGGCGGGGTAGGGGAACCGCATGGCCAAGTACGAGGTCAACGACGCGGCCGTGCGGCGGGCCCGCGAGCTCATCGCGTCCAAGCAGTACGTCCTGGACAGCGACTGGGGCAGCGTGCAGCCGCGGGCCGACGCCGAGAACACGTTTCTCGGCAGGCATTCGTGGGCCGACTACTCCGCCTGGCATCTGGGGCTGACCGACGGCGCGGCCGAGGAGACCAAGGCCCGGTACGCGTTCGTCTACGGCGATCTGCGACGGCTGCACCGTACGGGCCTGATCGCCTGCGTCTATCGGGCCTCGGAGTGGCGGCACAAGGACATCGAGCTGGCCGCACACGATCTGCTGCAGGAGCTCGACGCCAAGGCGGGCATCAAGTAGGTGCGACGCCATCTGGAAGTGTGCGGGCCTCGGGACGCCGCCGATGTCTGGGACCGGTACGTGCGGCCGGCGCGCTGGGCCGAGTGGTCGCCGCAGATCCGGTCGGTCGACTACGCGGAGCCCGAGCTGCGGGAGCGGACCGGAGGGGTCGTGCACGGGCCGTTCGGCGTACGGGCGCGGTTCTTCGTCGCGCGGGTCTCTCCGCCGCAATCGTGGTTGTGGGATGTGTTCGTCGCGGGCGCCGCCGTCGAGTTGTCGCACCGGGTCGAACCGGTGGCGGAGGGGACAAGGACCACGCTGACGATCCGGGGCCCCGGCCCGCTGGTGCTGCCGTACGTGCCACTGGCCCGCCTGGCCCTGCGCCGGCTTGTCAGCGATTGACCTGCCGCACAGTACGCACCCTTTTGCAGGCCAAAGCCCGGTACTTCCTTTTTCCCGAACCAGTGGCGACCGCCCGTAACCACTCGCATACGCGGACATACCGGCGACGCGCCGGAAGCCCAGGGCTTTTCGGTTCGAACCTTTTAGTCCGTTTAGACCGTTTTTAGGGGCGATCGACGGGGTAAACGGAGCACCGGGAGGCCGGTGTGGCGCTTACCACTCCCTATGCCCGAGCCCGCCCGCAACCCCCGCCGCCGATCCACGAACCCGCAGGCCAGCGCGCTGTGGCCACGAGCGCTGGGCATCACGGCACGAACGGGGAGCGAACCCTGCCCGTACGGCGGGAAAACCGCCCGGAGGCCCCCGGAACCACCCCTGACCGGCCCGGCGACCACCGCCGCGGAAAACCAAGGGGGTGAATCTCCTCCCCCGCGCAGCCGGTGCACACCCTTACCATGTCTTCCCGAAGCTCGGCATCATCAGGCGCGCGACTTATTGTCCGGTCTTGACAAAGTCGTGTAGTAAAGAGATCCACTTCAGCGACGACGAGGACAGATGAACCCCTACGGCGATCCGCACTCCGCGAGCGCCCGGGCCGGCGGGCCCGGTTCCGGTTCTGCCCCTGTGCGGGGCAGCAGCAGCCCGGCTCCCGCAGGTGGCGCGTCCAGCGGACGGGCCTCGGTGGGTTCGGCCTCGGTGGGTTCGGCCTCCGTCGGATCGGCCTCCGTCGGTTCGGCTTCGGTGGGCGGCCGCGCCTCAGTCGGTTCGGCCTCGGTGGGAGCAGCCCCGGTCGGGTCGGCCTCGGTGGGCGCGGCGCCGGTGGGCGGCCGCGCGTCGGTCGGCTCGGCCTCGGTGGCCCGCGCCGCGGTGCGCCCCAAGCCGCCGGGTGAGCAGTCCCCGGCCGGCCCCAAGGACCCCAAGGCCACGAAGAAGGCGGCCAAGAAGCGCCGCCGCACCAACCTGCTGACCGTGGCCGCGGCCGTGCTCGTCATCGTGCTGGGCGCCGGCGTGGTCGGCGGGGCCTACTTCTTCGACGACGTGAAGTTCACCGAGCCCAAGTCCGAGGATCAGGTCACGCAGATCTTCGCGGCCGACAACAAGACGCAGATCGCGACCATCGGCAACTCGACCCGCCAGCAGGTGCCGTACGCCAGCATCAACCCGGTCATCGGCCAGGCGGTCATGGCGGCCGAGGACAAGAACTTCCTCGACCACAACGGCATCGACATGAAGGGCATCGCCCGCGCCGCCTGGAACAACTTCACCGGCGGCGACCAGCAGGGGGCGTCGACGATCACCCAGCAGTACGCGCGGCACGCCGCCGAACTCAAGGAGATCAGCTACAACCGCAAGCTGCGCGAGGCCGTGATCGCCCGCAAGATGGAGGACCAGTACTCCAAGGGCGAGATCCTGGGCCGCTACCTGAACTCGGTGTATTTCGGCCGCGGCGCGTACGGGATCGAGGCGGCCGTGAAGGCGTACTTCGGCCCGAACCGCTCGGTGCTGACCAAGCCCGGCACCAAGGGTGCGATCACCGCCGCCGAGGCCGCCGTCATCGCCTCGGTGATCAAGCAGCCCGAGCCGTCGAAGACGCATCAGGGCTACGACCCGCAGAACAATCCGACGGATGCCAAGATCCGCTGGCAGTACACGATCAACAACATGCTCGAGAAGGGCTGGATCAAGACCGCGCCGGCCAAGTACCCCACCGTCGCGAAGTTCAACCCGGACGCCTGCCGCACCTCCTGCGGCAACGACAAGGCCACCGGCAAGATCGTGAAGTACGTCAAGCAGGAGCTGCGGGCCATGGGCATCAACGACGCCCGGCAGAAGAGCGGTGGCCTGCGGATCACCACGACGATCAACCCGGGCGTGCAGAAGGCGGCCGAGACCGCGGCCATGCGCACCAGCGACAAGTCGCCGCTGCGCAAGCTCGACGCGACGTACAAGACGGCACTCGTCGCCGTGGACCCGACCAACGGCCACGTGATGGCCTACTACGGCGGTCCGGACGGCGTGGGCTGGGACTACGCCGGCCCGAACTACAACAGCGACGGCGACTTCATCGGCGGCGGCCGGCCGCCCGGCTCGTCCTTCAAGATCTACACGCTGCTGGCCGCGCTGAGCGACGGGTACGGCTTCGACACGACGTGGGACTCGGAGGCCAAGAAGGTCGGCGGCGACGCGATCAACAACTCGAGCCGCACGAACTTCAGCTGTGACAAGCGGCGCTGCCCGCTCGACGAGGCCACCATCCAGTCCTACAACTTCCCCTTCTACCACCTGGCCGCGGCGCTCGGCCCCGACAAGGTGGCGGAGGCGGCTTACAAGGCCGGTATCCAGTACATCTCCAGCCCGACCAAGATCGGCGCCCGGGTCGACCTCACCAAGACCAAGGGCGACGCGCTCAAGCAGTACGGCAACGAGATCGGCTACGGCCAGTACGCGATCACCGCGCTCGACCACGCGAACGGCGTGGCCACGCTGGCCAACGAGGGCCGCTTCACCCGGGCCCACTTCGTCAAGTCGGTGGCCGAGCGCGACGAGAAGACCGGCAAGTTCAAGACGATCCACTCCGAGCGGGTCGTGTTCAACCCGTCCTTCGACCCGGGCGTGGTGGCCGCCATCGACAACGTGCTGGAGAAGATCCCCGGCAAGAACGGGCAGAACCTGCGCAACGGCTACGACGCGATCGGCAAGTCCGGCACCTGGGAGTACAAGGACGGCAAGAGCGGCCAGAACGGCGACGCCTGGTGGGTCGGCGCCACCCCGCATCTGGCCGCCACGGTCTGGATCGGCCGCGAGAAGCAGGTCAAGGACCAGATGCAGCTGCTGCCGATCTACAAGCCGAACAGCAAGAAGGGCATGACGGGCGGTTCCACCCCGGGCGACACCTGGAAGGTCTTCATGGACCTGGCCAACAAGGCCCTGGACGCCGAGAAGACCCCGTTCCCGCCGGACGTGAAGGTCGGTGACCCGAACAAGAAGGGCAACGGCCTCGACCCGCTGCCCGAGGCCCCGACCAACGGCTGCATCCTCGGCGGCACCATCTGCCCGCCCGGCACCGACCCGAACAACCCGGGCGGCACCGTCACCCCGCCGGTCAACGGCCCCGGCAACCCGGGCACCGGGCTGCCGGACGGGGGCGGCAACGGGGCCGGCAACGGCAATGGCAACGGCAACGGGCGCAACAACAACTGAGCCGATCTTCACCTATGGCGACTGAGCAAGTTCGGAGAGTGACCGAAACCTCATAGATCCGTCCCCCCTGCCGAAGTGATCCGCGACGACGTTGGCGACCACTTCCACGGACGGAGGCCTCAGGTGACGGCCGAACCGCGCACCAGCCAGCCCTGGCTCAGCCCCTCCACGCCGGCCGCCGCCCGCCAGGTCCACCAGGCGCCGCTGCAGGGCAGCCGCCAAGGGCTGGCGGAGCGGTACCAGGCGGCCGAACGTCCCGCGTCGCGTCCGTTCGGGGCCCCGCCCACCTCGGCCTACCCGGGCCGCCAGCCGGCGCCGGGCGACTTGTTCGCGGCGCCCAGCGCGCCGGCGCCGAGCGCCTGGCCGGTGGCCGTCTGGACGTTCCTGTTCGGGCCGCTCGCGATCATCTCGGTGATCAATCGGGGGAACAAGGCGGGCCGGATGGGGCTGGCCCCCACCCCGTACTGGATGGCCTTCGGCATCACCACTGCGGTCAGTTTCGCGCTCGGCTGCGCCCTCTACATGGTCGTCTTCGTGGCCCTGGGCCTGTACACGCCGTGACCGGCCGGGCCGAGCGGCTCCTCGACGCCGCCGTCACAGGTTGCGGGATCCTGCTCGCGGCCTTCGGTGTCTTCTATCTCGGCGGCTGGGGCGAGGACGAACTGCGGCAGCTCGTCACCGACGGCGTCTACCTGCCGGTGGCCACGCTGGCCGTCGTGGCGGGCGTGCACCTGGTCCGCCGGGGCAGGCTCGACCAGCGCGGCCGCCGGGCCTGGACCCTGATCACCCTCGCGTTCGTCTGCCAGCTCGTCGCGCATACCACCTGGTTCGTCGAGGACAACTTCCTCGGCGGGCCGGGATACCCGGCGGCCGCCGACTACTGGTTCCTGGCCTTCGTGCCGTTCCTGTTCGCCGGTCTGCTGCTCATCTCGGGTACCAGGCGCACCCGGGCCGAGCGGACGAAGCTGGTGATCGACTCGCTGATCGTCGGCACCGGCACCTTCATGGTCGCCTGGTATCTGGTGATCGGCCCGGCGCTGCGGGTCGAGGACGCCACCGGGCTGCAGATCGCGATGTCGGCCGCGCTGCCCGTGGGGGACCTGCTACTGGTGCTGGCGCTGGCCTCCGTGCTGCTGCGCCGCCGCGGGCGCCACGACGCCACCCTGCTGCTCGCGGCCGCGGTCGCGACCTACGTGGTCGCCGACTTCGCGTACAGCTGGATCACGCTGAACGACCGGTTCGTCGGCGGCACCTGGCCCGACCTGTTCTGGCTGACCGGCTGCTACCTGTTCGTGCTGGCCACCCGCCGCCGCCATGCCGAAGGTGTCACCGCGGGCGCCGAGCGCACCGGCCGGCGGCGGATCAGCCTGCTCCCGTACGGGGCCAGCGCCATCGCGTACGGCCTGCTCGGCTACCTGGCCCGCGAGCAGAACCTCTACCCGCTCGGCGGCATGATCATCGGGGCCATCGTGCTCACCTCGCTGGTCATGGCCCGCCAGATGTACGCCCTGAGCGAGAACCGCCGGCTGGCCGTGACCGACCCGCTGACCGGCCTGGCCAACCGCACCCTGGTCGGCGAGCGCCTGGCCGAGCTGGCCGCGCAGCCGCCACGCGACGACCGGCACGGCGCGGTGCTGCTGATGGACCTCGACCGGTTCAAGCCGATCAACGACCTGTACGGGCACAAGGCGGGCGACGCCGTGCTGCTGGCCGTGGCCGGCGTGCTCACCTCGGTGATCCGCTCCGGCGACACCGCGGGACGTCTCGGCGGCGACGAGTTCGCCGTCGTGCTGACCGGGCTGCCCGGCCGGGACGCCGCCGGGCAGATCGCCCGGCGCATCGTCGACGCCCTGGACACCCCGGTGGTCTTCGGCGACGTCCTGCTCACCGTGGCCGCCAGCATCGGCGTCGCGTTCCGGGAGGACGGCGCCGACACGGTCGAGGACCTGCTCGCCAGGGCCGACACCGCCATGTACGCGGCCAAGCGCGCGGGCCGCGGCCGCTATCAGGTCTACACGCCCGAGCTGGACACCCGGGCCCGCGACGCCGAGCTGCGGCACGCCGTCGCCGACGGTCAGCTGGTGCTGCACTTCCAGCCCTCGGTCGACCTGCGCGACGGCACCGTCGTGGCCGTGGAGGCGCTGGTGCGCTGGGACCATCCCGAGCGCGGCCTGCTGCTGCCGGGCGCCTTCATCGACCTCGCCGAGGAGACCGGCGCGATCGTGCCGGTCGGCGAGTGGGTGCTCCGCGAGGCGTGCCGGCAGGCCGTCCGGTGGCGCGCGGAGGTCCCGGCCGCCGCGGAGATCTACCTCAACGTGAACCTCTCGCCCCTGCAGGTGAAGCAGAGCGGGCTGGTGGAGGTCGTCACCGGGATCCTGGACGAGACCGGGTTCCCGCCCGGCCGGCTCGTGCTCGAGCTGACCGAGGGCATCGTGCTGGAACCCGACGAGGCGACCCTGGACCGCCTGAACTCCCTGTGCGCGATGGGCGTCAACATCGCGGTCGACGACTTCGGCACCGGCCACGCGGCGATCAACTACCTGCGGCTGCTGCCGGTGACCGTGCTCAAGGTCGACCGGTCCTATGTCACGGGCATCGACGACGACCCGCGGGCCTACGCGGTGGCGCAGGCCGTGGTCGGGCTGGGCGCGGCCTTCGGCATGCACGTGGTGGCCGAAGGCGTGGAGACCACCGCGCAGGCGGACCGCCTGATCGAGATGGGCTGCCGCTACGCGCAGGGCTACCTCTACCACCGGCCGCAGCCCGGGGACGAGCTGACCGCCCTGCTGCGCCGGGCCGGCCTGCCGGTCCCGCGGTGATCCGGCGGGCCTGGCCGCCCGGCGGGCGATCGGGCGCCGTGGCTGTGCTTCGCGCTGGGGCTGCTCGGCACGACCCTGGCCACGCTGCCGCTGCAGGTCGGCGCCGACTGGCTGGCCGACGACGGGCCGGACCTGGCCGACCCGCTGTTCCTGGGGTTCTATCCGGCCATGGCGACCGGCCTGGCCCTGATGATCAGGCAGTCGCGGCGGCGCACCGACCGGGCGGCCGTGGTCGACGCGCTCACCGTCACCGCCGGCTTCCCGCAACGCTTACAGCGCGTGGAAAGAGGACCATGACAAAGCCCTGCTAGGTGCGGCGCAGCACGGAGACGACCTTGCCCAGCACCACGGCCCGGTCGCCGTCGATGTTCTCGTACGCCGGGTTGCGCGGTTCCAGCACGACGTGCCCGCCGCGGCGGCGGTAGACCTTCACTGTCGCCTCGTCGTCGATCATGGCGGCCACGATGTCGCCGTTGAACGCCTCGTGCCCCTGCTTGACCACGACGATGTCGCCGTCGCAGATGGCCGCGTCGATCATCGAGTCGCCCCGCACCCGCAGGCCGAACAGGGTGCCCCGCCCGACCAGGTCGCGCGGCAGCGGCAGCACCTCGTCGGTGTGCTGCTCGGCCAGGATCGGCGAACCGGCCGCGATGTCGCCCAGCACCGGCACCCCGATGGTGGCCTCGGTGCGCTGCCGCGGCACGGGCTGCAGGAACATGCGGACGTCGATCGGCCTCGTGGCCCGCCCCCGGCGCAGGAAGCCGGCGTCCTCCAGCGCGCGCAGGTGCCGCCCGACCGACGAGGGGGACGCGAGCCCGACGGCGTCGGCGATCTCGCGGGTGGACGGCGAGTACCCGTACCGCTGGGCCCACTGCTGGATGACGGTGAGGATCTGCCGCTGCCGCTCGGTCAGCGTCGACGTGTCGTAGTAGTCCTCGTCCATCAGCATTCAATGATCTTGCCGAATCGCCCGCGACGGGTCACGCAGGCGCGCCGTCAGCGGGGGCGCGAGGCCTGCTCGACCAGGGCCGCGGCGACGTCTCGCAGCTTGCGGTTGGCGTGCTGGGAAAGCTTGCTGAGGCGGGCGAACGCCTCGTCCGGCGAGCACCGCTGCTCGGCCATGATGATGCCCTTGGCCTGCTCGATGGTGGCGCGGTGGGCCATCGCCTCGCGCATCTGCCGGGCCAGGGTGGCCGTGGAGTCGAAGGACTGGGCGTTGGCCAGGGCGACCGCGGCGTAGCCGGCGAAGCTCTGCACGACCGTGACCGCGTGGTCGTCGAACGCGTCCACACGCCGCGAGTAGAGGTTGAGCGCGCCGGTCACCGCCTCCTGCACCGGCAGGCCCACCGACAGCGCGCTGGCCAGCCCGGCCTCGGCGGCCCGGTGGATGTAGCGCGGCCACCGGGTCTCCCGGGCCACGTCGGGCACCAGAACCGTGGCGGTCGTGGCCGCGGCCTCCAGGCAGGGACCGCCCTGGTTCTCGTACTGCCATTCGTCGAGCGTCTTGGCCAGGTCGCCGGTGGTGGCGGCACTGCCCGCCGACCGCACGCCGACGAGGGTCACCGACGCCTCGCCGGCTCCCTCGACGGTGTCACGGGCGAGCGTGGCCACCCGCAGCAGCACGTCGTCGAGCGATGTCTCACTCAGCCGGATGCGGCCCAGTTCGGCCAGCGCGCCCTGCGGGTCGGTCATGCGCCCAACTTATCGCGCCCTAGCCGTCCATCTGATCCCGGAGCTTGGCCAACGCCTGGGTGAGCAGCCGCGACACGTGCATCTGGGAGATGCCGATCCGTTCGGCGATAGCGGACTGGGTCAGCTCGCCGTAGAACCGCAAGGCCACGATGGTGCGTTCGCGGTCGGTCAGCGTGGCCAGGGCGGGCGGCAGTGAGGCGCCGAACTCGGCCAGCGCGAACCCGTTGTCCTCACCACCGAGCGTGTCGCCCAGCGTCAGGTCCTCGCCGTCCCGTACGGGGGAACTCAGCGAGTCGGGACGGTAGGCGTGGCCCGCCTCCAGCGCCTCCAGGATCTCCTCCTCGCCCACGCCCAGGTGGGCCGAGATGTCGGCGACCGTGGGGGCGCGGGTCAGCGTGTGCTCGAGTTCGGTGCGGGCGTGGCCGATGGCCATCCGCAGTTCCTGCAGCCGGCGCGGGATCCGCAGCGTCCACGAGCGGTCCCGGAAGTAGCGCTTGATCTCGCCGAGCACAGTCGGGATGGCGTACCCGGTGAAATCGACCCCGCGGCCGGCGTCGAACCCGTCGACCGCCTTGATCAGGCCGACGGTGGCCGTCTGCAGCAGGTCGTCGAACGGCTCGCCGCGACCGACGTAGCGACGGGTGAGCCGGTGGGCCATGGGCATCCAGGCCTCGATGGTGCGCCGGCGCAGGGCGGGCCGGTCGGGGTGCTCGGCGGGCATCGCGGCCAGCGCCTCGATCAGCGCGGTGGCCTGCCGGTCCTCGTCCGTGACCTCGAACGTGCGTCGTCGGGCCGGGCGGGTAATGACGGTCACGGTGTCTCCTTCACAGCACTTACGTGTGTGGTCCCGCGACGTGCGGCAGACACCGGGTACGGCGCGTCGAACCGCGACAGCGAAAAATCGCACGTCGAGGGTCGGCGCCTTCTTGACCGATAGCCAGGACGCTACCCGAACATCCGGGTGTGTGCCAACCGAAAGTATGAGTCTCGTTCGACTGATCAGCCGACCGTGTGCCGGCCGAGGTCGGTCACGAGGGCCGCGGCCACGTCGCGCACCTTGCGGTTGGCGTCCTGCGAGGCCTTGGTCAGATAGGCGAATGCCTCGTCGGCCGTGCACCGCCGCTGTGCCATGATCACGCCCTTGGCCTGCTCGATGACCGCGCGGCTGCCCATGGCCGCCTGCAGCTGCGAGGCCAGCAGCACAGCGCTGTAGAACAGGTGCGCATTGGCCACGGCGACGGCCGCGTGATCCGCGAAAGCTTCCGCCCGTACGGTGTCCTCGTCGCTGAACCTGCGCGCCGGGCGCCCGAAGATGGTCAGCACACCGGTCTGCTCGGCCGACACGGGCAGTTTCAGCGCCAGCACCGTGGCCGACTCGGACGGCTCCCCGAGGGACGCCGCGAGGTACGGGCCGGAGTCACCCTCCAGGGTGATCGCGATCGCCTCCGCGCCAGGCACTGCTTCGCAGGCCAGTGCGGCCACCCGGTCGAGAAAGCCGGCCAGGGTCGTCTCGGCGAGCCGGATCCGCCCCAGCGCCGCGACGGCATTCGGGTCGTGCGTCATGGATGTCGAACAGTCCTTGCAGCGGTCGGGGCCGCGACGGCGGCCGGGACGGGCGGGTGGACGGGCCCAGGAATGCCTGAAATGCCCGCTCCCGCGCCGCTGCTTGACGCGAGACGGCCGGTCCTCGAAGGAGGCCGACCGCAGGAGAACGATATTACCCACCGGATCCGAACGGTCGCGCGCCAACCTCCGGTCCATCGCTTGAGAGAAAGCGCTTCCCGTCTCAGCCGCATGGCCCACACGTGGTGCCGATCGACGCCGCGGCGTTCTTGGCCTGGGACGACCGCGCCGCGGGGCAACGGGTGAAGAACGGCCTGACGCAGCGGGTGAATTCTGAGTTCGGCTCCGACCCGCCCCCGGCCGGTCGATCATGAGCTGGTCGAGACAACCGGCAGGGGGTACGCGGTGGATAGGTGGCGGTTCGCTGCCTGGCAGGTGTACCTGGCCGTGTGTGCCGCCGCGGCGGTCGTCTACTACGTGTTCCCCGCCGAGGGTGTGCAGGCCGCCATCGTGGCCGGCGTCGGGATGTCGGCCGCCGTGGCGATCATGGTGGGCGTGCGGCGCCACCGGCCCGCCGTACGGTGGCCGTGGTATCTCATGGCGGCCGCGCGGGCCTGTTTCGCCCTGGCCGAGGTGGCGTACTGGATCCAGCACTTCACCACCGGCGGCGACGTCTTCCCCTCGTACGTGGATCTGCTCTACCTGAGTTTCGCGGTGCTGCTGGCGATCTCGGTCGTCGGGCTGGTGCGGGCCCGCCGCCCCGGACGTGACCTGCCCGGCCTGCTCGACGCGCTGGTGCTGTCGACCGGCGCGGCGATGCTGGCCTGGGTGTTCCTGATCGTGCCGTACGTGCGGGCCGAGGACCTGAGCCCGATGGCCCGCGCCGTCTCGCTGGCCTACCCCATCTCCGACCTGCTCGTCCTGGCGGTGCTGTCCCGCCTGGTCACCGGCAAGGGCGACCGCCCGCCGGCCTTCCGGCTGCTCGTCGCGAGCATCGCCGCGCTGCTGTACGCCGACATCGGCTACGCACTGCTCGAACTGAGCATCGGCTACACCGCGGGCAACATCGTCGACCTGGGCTGGATCGCCATGCAGGCGCTGGGCGGGGCGGCCGCCCTGCACCCCTCGATGCCCACGCTGGCCCGGCGCAGCCCCGAGACCGCCGAGGGCCCGGCCCCCCGGCGCCGGGTGGCCGCCCTGGCCGTGGCCAGCCTGATGGCCCCGGCCGTGCTGGCCATCGAGTGGCTGCGCGGCATGCCGATCGACGTCCCGGTCATCGTGGCCGGCTGCACGGTCCTGTTCCTGCTGGTCATCGCGCGTCTCGACGGCCTGGTGCGGCTGCTGGCGGGCGCGCTGCGGGCCGTCGAGGAGCAGGCCACCACCGACCAGCTGACCGGCCTGGCCAACCGCCGCCGGTTCCACGACCGGTGGGCGTCGGCGCTGGGCCAATCGGTCGGCCCGACCGCGCTGCTCTACATCGACCTCGACGGTTTCAAGCCGGTCAACGACACGTGCGGCCACGAGGCGGGCGACGCGGTGCTGGTCGCCGTGGCGGAGCGGGTCAACAGCATCGTCCGTACGGGAGATGTCGTGGCCCGGCTGGGCGGCGACGAGTTCGCGGTGATCCTGCCCTGGACCGACGACGAGACGGCCACGAAGGTGGCCGGCCGGATCGTGGCGGCGCTGTCCGAGCCGTTCGACACCCCGGCCCGCCCCGTCTACATCGGCGCCAGCATCGGCGTGATCACCGCCCGCTCGGGCGCCAACCCCGAGACGGAGCTGCGCCGCGCCGACACGGCGATGTACACGGCCAAGAACGCCGGCCGCAACCGCGTCCACCACGATGATCTATCGGCGGCGCACGACCGCCAGTCCGCCCCGGGCCGGGGCCACGGCGATGCCCCGGTTGTGTGAGCGCTCGGGCGCGCCGGTGGCCGGTTCGAGCACGAAGTCGCGCAGGATCGTCCGCAGCACGACGCGCATCTCGAGCGACGCGAACGCGGCCCCGAGACAACGCCGCACACCCCCGCCGAACGGGATCCAGCCGTACGTGTCGGCGCGCGCCCCGGCGTACCGGTCCGGGTCGAAACGCTCCGGCTCGGGAAAGAGCGTCGCGTCGTCGTGCAGCAGGGCGATCGACGCGGTGACCACCGTGCCGCGGGGCAACGTCCAGCGGCCGATCCGCAGCGACTCCGCCCGCACCTGACGCGAGGTCATCTCGATCACCGGGCGCACCCGCTGCACCTCGGTGATCGTCGCGTCGAACAGGTCGTCCCCGGCCCCGGCCAGCCTCGCCAGCACCTCCGGATGCCGCCGCAGCCGCTCCACCGCCCAGGCCAGCGTGGTCGCCGTGGTCTCGTGCCCCGCCGCGAGCAGGGTCAGCAGCTGATCGGCGATCTGACCGCGGCTCATCGCCGACCCGTCGTCGTAGCGCGACTGCACCAGCATGGCCAGCACGTCGTCGCGCTCGGCCAGCCGCGGATCGGCCTGCGCCCGGTCCACGAGCACGTCCACGATCTCGTCGTAACGCCGCCGGTGCCGCGCGAACCGGGCCCCCGGCCCCCGCCCGCCCAGATCGAGCCGCAGCGCCGGCACCACGGCCAGCACCGAACCCAGCTTGACCGCCTGGGGCAGCAGCACCCGCAACTCGTCGAGCTCGGCCCCGTCGGCCCCGAAGACCGCGCGCAGGATCACGTTCAAGGTGATCCGCATGGTCGACGGCATGACCGGGAACTCCCGCCCGATCGGCCACGAGGCTGTTTCCCGCCGCGTCTCCTCCTCGACGATCCCCTCGTACGCCCGCAGCCGGCGCCCGTGGAAGGGCGGCGTGAGCAGTTTGCGCTGCCGGCGATGCTCCTCCCCCGCGATCGCGAACATCGAGCCCGGCCCCAGCACCGAGCCCAGATTGGCGTCCGGGGTGTCGGCGAGCTCCGGCGCCGCCTGCAGCAGCTCCCGCACCTCCTGCGGGTCGGACAACATCACCGTCCGCCCCAGGTTCAACGACTGCACGGTGAACGCCGAGCCGTACCGGTCCCGCAGCCGCCGCAACGTCCCGCGTCGCGACGCCGCGAACTGGAGCACCTGGACGAGGCGTGGACTGCTGGGCCCGTCCGGAAGAACCACGTCCATCGATCCACCGTACGGTCCCGCCGCCCCGAAAGGAACGCTCGGTAACCTGGCAACCATGCGTATCCCCACGGCGGCGATCACCGCAGGCTCCCTCATCGGCGGCTGGCAACTGGCCCGGCGCACCGGCATCCGCCCCCTGGGCGGCGCGGTCCTGGCCGCGGGCGGCCTCGTCGCGGGCCGCGAATGGTCCCGCCGCACGACTCCCGCCGTCACGACGGCCCTGGTCGCCACCTACGTCGGGGCCTTCGGCCTGTCCCACCCCCTGGCCAAGAAGATCGGCTCCTGGCCCGCCGTGCTGGCCGTCTCGGCCGCTACCGCCGCCATCACCTACGCCACCGCCGACCGCCGCTGACCCGTCAGACGCGCATTGCGGGCGCTCCTCCCGTTGCGATGCCGGCCGGCCCGCAACGAGGAACAGACCGCTGCGGAGGAAAACCGGGCCCGCGGCGCGGGGTCACGTTGCCGGGCGCGTGGCGGCCGCCCGCTCCAGCACCTCCTCGGTGGTGAGAGGGCTGCGCGGGTGGTGGCTCAGGCACAGCGGCGCCGTCAGCTTGACGAACGGGCCACCCTCGACTGTCGCGTAGAACTGGCCGGCCTTCAGGCGGGCGACGTCGGCGATGGTGCTGCCCTTGGCGCGGGCCATGTCCTGCGCCGCGGCGATCTGGGCGGGGCTGTTGAGCAGGCCGAAGAACTGGGTGGCAGCGTTGCCGGGGATGCGGTTGTGCAGACCCTTGGGGGCCTGGGTGGCGAAGATCAGGCCGAGGCCGTACTTGCGGGCCTGGGAGGCCAGGGCGAGGGTGCTCTGGGTGCAGGCGGTCATCGTGCCCGACGGGGCCAGCGTCTGCGCCTCGTCCATCACGAACAGGCCGCCCAGCGGGCGGTCGCCCGCCGGGTTGCGTTTGATCCAGGCGAACAGCGCGATCTGCAGCTGGTTGACGAAGTTCTGCCGCTGCTGGTCGTCGGGCAGGCCCACGAAGCTGATCACGGAGACCCGCGCGCGGTGGCCGCCGGACGGGGTGAGCAGTTCCCCCGGGTCCATGGGTGCGCCGCGGCCGCCGAACATCGGGTCGTTGACCATGGCCGCGGTGAGCAGCTGAGCCATGTTGCCGGCCAGCCGGGTCGCCTCGTCGAGCAGGCTGACCCCTTCGGGCAGGGCATTGAGCAGGCCGATGAAGCCGCGCAGGTCGCTGCCGCCGGACCGCGCGTAGCTCAGCATGGCCTCGCGCAGCACGGCCCGCCCCAGCACCGCCTTGTCCGTACGGCCGTCGACCCGGGCGTGCGGCGCGAGGGCGGCCACCGCGGAGTCGATGCCGGCCGCGAACGCGTCCGCGTCGTCCAGGATGTCGGCGAACTCGGGCAGCGGCTGAAAACTGATCGGGCGTCCGCTGTCCCGGTTGGGCGTCCACACCACGACCTCGGTCGACCGCAGATAGTCCGCGGCGCGGGCGGCCTCCGCGTCGTCCCACGACTCCGGCCGGGTGGGCCAGGGGTCACCCAGCCGGGCCAGGTCGTTGTTGGGGTCGAGCACGATCGTCGACACCCCGCGCAGCGCGCACTCCTCGACGATCCGGCGGATCAGCACCGTCTTGCCCGAACCGGACCCGGCGAAGATCGCCGTGTGCCGCCGCATGGCCTCCAGGTCGATCGTGACCGGCGCGCCGCCGTCCATCGGGGTGCCGAGCGGCACGGCACCCCCGGCCGGGGCCGGGGCGTGGTCACGGGCCGGCGCCACGGCCGGCTTCGGGCTCGCCGGCGGCGGCACGGCCTGCTCCGCGGGCGGGGCCGGGGTGGGAACCGTCGCCAGGGCCTCCCGGAGGACCCTGATCTCGGCGGTCGGCCGCCGCGCGCGGAACCAAGGCAGGAGCCGTTCGGAGCCGTACTTGTCGATCAGGTCGGCCAGGGCCCGCAGCCGCTTGATGTCGTCGTCGGTGAAGGGCAGCACGATGCCGCCGGCCTCGGTGAAGTCCTTGACCACCTCGCGGGTGCGGGCGCCCTGCGACCACGGCTGCGCGTCCAGGTTGCGCAGCAGGAACAGCCGCCGCTTGGTGATGCCCGCGGTCAGCCCGGCCGTGGTGACAGCGTTACGGATCCGGTTGAGCACGGCGATGTGGTGGGTCGCGCCCATGCCCCGGAACGCCCAGTGCTCCTCGTCCTCGGACTCCGCGTCCTGACCGTCGCCGGTCAGGCTCAACCGCAGCCGCGCGTGCAGGGCCGGTTTGCCCCCGGCGTGCGGGTCGATGCTGAACGCGTCGCCGGCCGCGCCGCGCTCCCCGATCCACGCCGTGAGCCCGGCCGTGAGCAGCACCGGCACTTCGAGGTCCTCGGTGGCCTGATCATGCGCGGGCCGGGGGTCGGCCTGCTGCAGGAACTCGGCGTACTGCTCGTCGAACGGCGCGAGGTTCTCCGCCGCGGGCTCGGGCCCGAGCGCCGGCTCCACCACCCGCACGGGCGGCTCGGCCCGCGGATCCAGGGTCCGCATCTCGGTGACGGCATCGGCGCGCAAGCAGGCCCGCACGTGGGCGTCGATGACGCGCAGCAGTTCGCGGGGGGTGTATTGCGGCGCGTCCTCGAAGGCCGCGGGATGGACCGGCCAGGTCGGGTACGGCGGGGTGAAGCCGGCGTCCTCGAACGGCTGCGCGAACCGCTTCTCGATCAGCTCCCGGCCGATCTCCGCCGTCGGGATCCGGCGCAGCTGCACGGCTTCGCGGAACCTGTCCTGCACCGTGTCGGTCGCCTGGGTGGTGATCTCGGTCCAGGTGTGCGGCAGGCACGTCACGACGGACAGGGATCGCCGGGTCGTCTCGCGCAGCGACATGAGACCACCCGCGACCTGTTCCAGCAGCAACGCGTGCTGCCACTCGACCGCCCGGTCGCTCTGCGCGTTGGTCGCCTTGGTGGACTGGGCGACCAGCAGGTCGATCTGGTCGACGGCGATCACCGTGGGACCGGTGAGGGCGAGCAGGCGCGACACGTCCCGCACGACCTCCTGCGCCGACCGCTTGCCCCGTCGCATCCCCCAGGCGGCCCGCTGGCCCGGCTCCTCCTCGTCGTTGGAGCAGAGGAACTGATACCCCACGTCCTGGGCCGCGGGATCGCCCCCGGCGAACAGGACCAGGGCGCGCGCGGTGTCCTGGCTCTCCATCCCGATCTGGCGGTGATGCTTGCGGAGGAGGTCGACGAACGCGTCGAGCGCGGGCCGGGTCAGTTCGCTGTCGCCGGCGACGGCCCGGTGCACGCCGCGGGTCGCTCCGACGGTGGTGCCGAGCCGCCGCAGGAACGTCGTCAGTTGACTTTCGCCCGAGGCCGTGGGGCGGGCGAAGCCGTCCAGGATCGACAGCGCCGCACTGCGCCAGAACGCGCTCGTCTCGAGCAGGCTGATCAGGAAGAAGTAGCCGCCCGCGTCCTGCACCCGGGCGCGGACCGCACCCAGCAGATGCGTCTTGCCACTGCCACGCTGACCGAGGATCGCGACACCGATCGGGCTGGACTCGCTGCTGCGCTCGGCCTCGTTCACCCCGTCGAGCACCATGTGCACCACGTTGTGGTGCAGCCCGTCCACGTGGAACGGGGCCGGGCGCCACACGTCGTCGGGTGTCGGGGCCCAGTTGAACCTCAGCCCGGCCAGCGCGCGCTGCTGATCGGAGTCCATCAGCGACCGACGGCGAGGAGGTGCATGTCCTGGTTGCCGATGCGGACGGCCGCGGAACGCTGACCAGCCGTGAGCGTCTTCTGGTTCGACTCCGGGATCAGCGACACGTCGGGTTCGCGGTCGAGACGCAGCAGGGCGTGATCGACGGCCGGCTTGGACCCGTCACCCAGGGCGCGCCGGACGTCCTCGAGCGTGACCCAGGCGCCGGGTTCGGCGGCCAGGTCCGCGTAGGCCTTGCGGATGCGTGACTCCAGGTCGTCGCTGGGCGCGACCCGCTGGGCGCGCGGCGCCGGACCCGCGGTCTCGCCGGTCTGACCCGCGTAGGCGGAGAAGAACTCGGCCGCGGAGACGTTCTGCTTCTCGAAGTGCTGCCGCAGCACGTCGAGCAGCAGATAAAGCGTTCCGCCGAGCGAGCCGGCCAGCGCCGGAACCTCCGCCGACAATTCCTCGAGGGCCCGCCCCCAGCCCTTCTCGGTGAGTTCGAGGGTGAGGTAGGGCACCTCCGGTTTTTCCCTCAGCGTGATCAATTTCCAGTCGACCAGCTGATCCCGGTAAGGCGCTTTCTTCAGATTGATCTTCGCGCGGGTCAGATACCGATTCTCCACCGGCCCCGCCTTGACCATCAAGGCCAGCAAGAGAGCTCGCTGCGCGTTGGTGAGTTCTCTTTCCGGCATGGCGCCGACCTCCTGAAACGCGCGACCGTGCCGCCCCGGCACGCTGCGGCCGGGGCTGGATACGGATCATGGGAACAGCCAGTTCGGCCCGATTGTGCCGACGGAGAACGGCCTGCGCAAGCCATCCGAAGAAGCCACCAAAATCCGACAAAGTGCAATGTTGATCTCCGTATTCGCAGCTCCTCGCGGTTAATGGAATGATCGATTCGGAGCGGTATTTTGATCAGCCGATCGGGCGTTGCGATCCGGCTAATCACCGTGCAGCATTGCCGCTGAGCGTGCCCGCCCTCGCGACCCGATGGGGGTTCGATGTCCATGCCGTCCGTCCGCGCGGCGCCGTGATTCCGATAGGTGCGAAGGTCGAGCCCTGGGCGGTGGCGCTGCATGCCACCGCTCACGACGAGACGCCGCTGGGCGCCGGCTTCGTGGTGGATCAGACGCTGGTGCTCTCCAGCGAGCGCGTGGCCTTCGCCGACGGTGAGCTCCGCGAGCTGTGGGTGGCCTTCCCGCTGGCCCAGCACGTCCCGCCCACCGTGCGGCGCCGGGTGCGGGCCTGCCGGTTCAACGGCCGCCCCGAGCACCGCCTGGACATCGTCCTGCTCGAACTCGAGGAGCCGGTGCCGGCCTCGGTCGCCCCGGCCCGGTTGAAGCTGCCCACGGCGCAGGGACTGATCGGCCGGCAGTGGCGGGCCTACGGTTTCCCGGCCGGCACCGGCGGTGGCCTACGGGCCGCGGGCACGATCGGTGACAGCGGCGGGTACGGCCTGATGCGGCTGACCACGCCGGCCGGCGACACCGGGGTGACGCGCGGCTTCGGCGGGGCGGCCCTCTGGTCCCCCGACTATCAGGCGGTGGTCGGGCTGGTCGTCGGCGCGGAGTCCGGGCAGGCCCTCATGCTGGCCTACGCCGACGAGCATCTGCCCGGCCTCAAACTGTCCACGCTCGACGACTGGCGGCTCGAGGACGCCGACGAGCCCACGCTGGCCGCGTGGGGCTGGGCCCTGTCCGCCGACGGTGAGGCCGGCCGGCACTGGCTGCCGCGGGCCCGCGGGGTGGCCAGTGGGGCCGAGAAGGGTTCGCGGTTCCGGGGCCGCGCCGCCGCGCTCCGGCACCTGCGCCACTTCCTCGATCGGGCCGAGGCGGCGGGCCGGCCGCTGGTGGTGACGGGTTCCCCGGGCGTCGGCAAGTCGGCGGTGCTGGGCCGGATCGTGACGACCGCCGATCCCGGTGTGGTCGCCGCGCTGCCGCCGGAGGACACCGCCGAACGGGCCACGGCCGGGTCGGTGGCGTGCGCGGTGCACGCGAAGGGCAAGTCGGCGCTGGAGATCGCCGAGGAGATCGCCCGCGGGGCCGGGGTCCGGCTGCCCCAGGCCCCCGTCGACCTCGTGCCGGCGTTGCGAGCCCGCCTCGCGGCCCGTCCCCGCCGGTTCAACCTGGTGGTCGACGCCCTGGACGAGGTGGTCACCCCGGCCGACGCCCGCGCCCTGATCGAGGACGTGCTGGTGCCGCTGGCCCGCGACTGCGCCGAGCTGGGCGCGCAGGTGGTCGTGGGCACCCGCCGGGCCGACGACTCCGGCGACCTGCTGGGCGGGTTCGGCGCCGACGCCGAGCTGATCGATCTGGACGCCCCCGCGTTCTTCTCGGCCGAGGACCTCGCTGGTTACGCGCAGGCCACCCTGCAGCTCGCGGGCGGGAGCACGTACGCCGATCCGGCCGTGGCCGAGCCCGTGGCCCGCCGGATCGCCGAGCTGGCCGGCCGCAACTTCCTGATCGCCGGCCTGGTGGCCCGGACCCGGGCGCTGCGCGACGTCGAGGCGGTCGAACCGGCCCGGGTCTCGTTCACGGCCACGGTCGGCGACGCCCTCAACGAGTTCGTGCACGACCTGCCCGCGGCGGGCGGCGCGCCGCCGATACTGGCGCTCACGGCCCTGGCGTACGCGGAAACGCCCGGCCTGCCCATGAGCCTGTGGCAACTGGCCGTACGGGCCCTGGGCGCGGAGGTGACGGCCGGCCAGCTGCACGACTTCGCGCGCTCGTCCGCGGCGAACTTCCTGGTCGAGAGCGGCGATCCGGACCGCCCGACGTACCGGCTCTTCCATCAGGCCCTCAACGACGCGCTGCTGGGCAGCCGGGAGGAGGCCGGTCGGCGCCACGACGACGAGCGGCGGCTGGTGACGGCCTGGCTCGGGCTGGGTCGCGCCGACGGGTGGGACGAGGCGCCGGAATATCTGCTGCGCTCACTGCCGGCGCACGCGGCGCGGACCGGCCTGATCGACGACCTGCTGGCCGACGACGGCTACCTGCTCCACGCCCGCCTGGAACGCCTTCTCCCGTACGCCGAAGCCGCCCGCACCGACACCGGACGGGCCCGCAAACTGCTGCTGCAACGGGCCCCGGCGGCGGTCACGGCCGGTCCGGAGGAACGGGCCGCGCAGTTCTCGGTCGTGGACCGGCTCGACGACCTCGGCGCCCAGGTCGGCACGTCCGGCGCCCGCTACCGCGCGTCCTGGGCCCACACCCCGCCGCGGCTCGAACGGACGGTGCTGGAAGGACATTCGCTGGCGGTGCACGACGTGTGCGCGATCGTCGTGGACGGGCGCAGCCTGCTCGCGTCGGGCGGCGAGGACGGCACGGTCCGGCTCTGGGATCCGATCACCAACCAGACCGTACGGTCGTTCGCCTGTCACGACGACTGCATCCGCGGTTTGAGCGCCGTCACCGCGGGCGGGGTCACGCTGCTCGCGACGGCGAGCCACGACGGCACCATCGGCGTCTGGGATCCGCGCTCGGGAACCCGCCGGCACACGCTGGTGGGGCACGACGACTGGGTCCGCAACCTCTGCTCCATCCCGATGCCCGCCGGCGACCTGCTCGTCTCGGCCGGGGACGACCGGAGCGTACGGATCTGGGACGTCGCCTCCGGGATGCCGGCGCGCACGTTGCGCGGGCACACCGGGTGGGTCACCGCGGTGACCCATGTGCCGGTTCCCCGGTCGTACGGGGTCCTGGCCTCGACCGGTTTCGACGGGGACGTGCGGGTGTGGGATCCACTCAGCGGCACCTGCCTGCGCGTGCTGAGCGGGCACGAGGGCTGGGTGACCACGCTCTATCCGGTCGTCACCGAGCGATGGACGCTGCTCGCCTCGGGCGGCTACGACGGCACCGTACGGCTCTGGGACCCGGTCAGCGGGCAGGAGTTCGCGTCGCTGGACCCGGGCGCCGGGCCGATCACCGACATCTGCACGATCCGCTCCGAGCAGGGCTGCATCCTGGCCGTGACCGGGGAGGACGGCACGGTGCGGCTGTGGGACGCCGAGACCGGGGTCGAACGGCGCGGGCTGCGCGGGCACGCCAGCTGGATCCGGGCCGTCTGCGAGCTGCCGGTGAGCGGGCGCAACCTGCTGGCCACGGCGGGCGACGACGGCACCGTACGGGTCTGGGATCCCCGCGGTGACCTGCCCAAAGCGGTCCGCGAGAGCGAGCTGCCGGGGCTGGTGGCCGACGTTGCCGCGGTCCGGCGGAGCGACGGGACGCTGGTGGCGACGGCCGGGGGCGACGGCTCGATCCGGCTCTGGGACCTGGCCACCGGCGGGGCCCGCGGCGAGCTGGGATCGCACTTCGGGCCGGTCAACGCGCTCTGCCCGGTCGAGTCGTGGCTGGCCTCGGCGGGCGAGGACGGGCACGTCCAGCTGTGGGACGTCGGCGGGCACGAGCCGCCCGAGCCGTTCCAGGCGCACGAGGAGCCGGTCAAGGCGGTCCGCGTGCTCGACCGGCACGGTGAGCCGCTCATGGTGTCGGCCGGTGACGACATGACCGTACGGCTGTGGGAACCGGCCACGGCCCGCCCGGTCGACGGGCTGATCGGCCACCGCAACTGGGTGACGTCACTGACGACGGCCGAACGCGACGGCCGCCCGGTGCTCGCGTCGGCCGACAAGAACGGTGTCGTGCGGCTCTGGGACGAGGCGGGCCGGCGCCTGTGGGAGCAGAACCACCACAACGACGGCGTGAACGCGCTCTGCGCGCTGCCCCTGCCCGACCGGCAAGTGGTCGTGTCGGCCGGGATCGACCGCACGATCCGCCTGTGGGACCTCGCCGACGGCCGCCCGGTGCGCGTCCTCACCGGCCACACGGCCGAGGTCACCGGCATCACCCCGGCCGTGCTCGGCGGCCGCACGGTGCTGGTGTCGTGCGGTCTGGACCGCACCGTACGGGTGTGGGACCCCCGCCTCGGCAAGTCACTGCTGGTGATCCCGGTCCACCACCGGGCACTGGCCGTCCGCCAGATCGACGACCACCTGATCGTGGGCCTCGACCGCGGCCTGCTGGCCCTGACCCTGGACGCGATCTAAGCGAAGCTCGTGGTGGCCAAGGCGGCTGCGACCAGCAGGCCCAGGCCGTTGGTGGCCCAGTGGAGGGCGGCTGCGGCCAGCAGGCTGCCGCTGCGGCGGCGCAACTCGCACAGGAGCAACCCGGCCACGGCCGTGAACGTGACCGCGCCCAGGACGGCCAGAACGCGGCCTGTGGTGCCGGCGCCGACCGCGTCGCCCACGGCCTGGTTGGCTGAGTTGAGGCGCAGGGACGGGAGGATGTGCCACAGGCCGAACAGGACCGATGACGTGATGCTGGCCCAGACGGCGCCGCGGTGCCGGTTGACCAGGCCCATCAGGACGCCGCGGAAGGCGATCTCCTCGAGCAGCACCGTGCCCAGCGGGACGATGATGAAGGCCGCCAGCAGGGCCGCGCCGGGGTGCAGGTGGTAGCGGACGTCGTGGAAGGCGGGGCGGGTCCACGGCAGGGCGACGCCGATGGCGTAGACGAGCGCGACGGCCAGGATCGCGCCGATCGCGTACTTCAGGCCGGGCACCAGCGTACGGCGGGAAAGTCCCAAGTCGTGCCAGGTGAGGCCGGCTCGGCGGGCCAGCAGCACCAGGACCGCCGCGACGAGGGGGCCCGCGACCAGGCCGGTGTGCCGGGGGCCGAACTTGTCGGCCACGTTGACCGCGGCCAGGATGGGAACGACCGCGCCGAGCAGGAGAAACAGGCGGCGACGGGACGGCGGGGTGGCAGGCATGACCGGGGAAGCGTACCCGGATCCGGCCGTCATACTCCGGTCGCGAACTCCTGCAGACCCAGCACCCGCAACAGCTCGTAGCGCTCGCGGGACGGCGCGTCGGCCGGGGTGAGCACGAGCAGAAGCTGCTGCTGATCGGGGGTCATGAGGGTCTCGCAGTTCATGACCAGGGGACCCACGCGGGCGTCGACGAACGTCTTGCGGTCCGCGCGCCGCACCCCGACCTCGTGCTCGGCCCAGCGGACGCGGAATTCGTCGCTTTCGGCGGACAACCGGGCGATCAGCCGTACGAGGGAAGGGTCGTCATGCCGGCGGCCCGCCACCGCGCGCAGATCCGACACGGTCGCGCGGGCCAGGTGGTCGCGTTCCTCGGGCGGGTGCATGCCGGGGACGGCGGGATCGGTGAACCAGCGGTACACGTGGAAACGCCTGTCCCCCGTGTACCGGGTCTGATCACCGCCCAGCAGCAGCGAGCCCCTGTTCTGGGCCAAGGTCTCGCCGAGGTCGCTGAGCACCATGGCGGGCGTGTCGCCGAGCAGGTCCAGCATGCGCAGCAGGCCCGCGCGGGCCAGGCGGGCGGTGCCCTCGGCCGGCGGGGGCTGGTGCCCGGCCAGGTGGAACAGGTGGTCGCGTTCGTCGTCGGAGAGCCGCAGGGCGCGGGCCAGCGCCCCCAGCATCTGGGTCGACGGCTGGCTGCTGCGGCCCTGTTCCAGCCGTACGACGTAGTCGCTCGACATGCCGGCCAGCATCGCCACCTCCTCGCGGCGCAAACCGGCGGTGCGGCGGCGCGGCCCCTCGGCCAGGCCCGCCTCGGCCGGCCGGATCGCCTCGCGGCGGCGGCGCAGGAAGTCGGCCAACTCGGCACGCTGCATGAATCCATCCTCGCCCGCCCGTGCCGGGCTATCCAGGGAGCGGCTCTCCCACGATAAGCGCTCCGCTTCCGCCGCCACCGGCAACGGCGCACGGTGGTTCCCATGCAGACACGAAACCTGGGCCGGACCGGCCCCACCGTCTCCGCCCTCGGCCTCGGCGCGATGGGCATGTCGCACGGCGTCTACGGCGCCTCGGAGCGCGACGAGAGCATCGCCACGGTGCACGCCGCACTGGACGCGGGCGTCACCCTGATCGACACCGGCGACTTCTACGGCATGGGCCACAACGAGCTGCTGCTGGCCGAGGCGTTGCGCGGCCGGCCCCGCGACAGCTACCAGCTCAGCGTCAAGTTCGGCGCGCTGCGCGGCCCCGACCACTCGTGGGGCGGCAACGACGGGCGGCCCGCGGCCGTGAAGAACTTCCTGGCGTACTCGCTGAACCGGCTGGGCACCGACTACATCGACGTCTACCGGCCGGCGCGGCTCGACCCGGCGGTCCCGATCGAGGACACGGTGGGCGCGATCAAGGAGATGATCGACGCCGGGTTCGTCCGGCACGCCGGGCTGTCCGAGGTGGGCGCGGACACGATCCGTCGGGCCCACGCCGTGCACCCGATCGCCGACCTGCAGATCGAGTACTCGCTGATCTCGCGGGCCGTGGAGGGCGAGATTCTGCCCACGCTGCGGGAACTCGGGATCGGGCTGACCGCGTACGGGGTCCTCAGCCGGGGTTTGATCTCGGGGCACTGGACCGCGTCGCGCGGGGGCGAGGCCGGTGACTTCCGCGGCATGAGCCCCCGGTTCTCCGGCGACAACCTCGAGCACAACCTGAACCTGGTCGAGGCCCTGCGCCGGGTGGCCGCGGCCAAGGGCTGCACCGTCGCCCAGCTGGCGATCGCGTGGGTGGCCGCTCAGGGCGCCGACATCGTGCCGCTGGTGGGGGCCCGCACCCGCGAGCGCCTGTCCGAGGCGCTGCCGGCCGTGGAGGTGACCTTGACCGCGGACGACCTGACCGAGATCGAGAAAGCGGTGCCGGCGGGCGCGGCCCGCGGCGACCGCTACCCGACGGCGATGATGGGCACCCTGGGGACGAGCCACTGATCGACCACTTGTCCGGGCCGGCGCGACGGCTTCGCGCCGGCCTTCATGATGGTGGGGTGACTGATGTAGCTGTGTGGCCCCTCACCATCCGACTTCGGCGGCCCGAGGACCTCGACCAGTGCGTCGACGTTCTGCGTCAGGTGCGCCTGGTCAACGGCTACCCGGCGAAATGGCCGTCGGATCCGGGGGCCTGGCTGGACCGGCCCGAGTTCGATCAGGCGTGGGTGGCCGAGAGCAAGCCCGGCCTGCTCGTCGGCCACGTGGCCGTGCAGAACGGCCGGGAGGTCACGCGGTTGTTCGTCACGCCCGCGGCCCGCCGCCTGGGTGTGGCCAGTGCCATGCTCAACCATGTGAGCATCTGGGCCGGCGGCCGGCTCATCCTCAGCGTCGTGGACAAGCCGGGTTCCCCTGCGGTCGCGTTCTACGAGAGCACAGGATGGCGATACACGCGCACGACGACCGCTGACGGGACCGGTCCACGCGGGGAGGCCGTGCGGTTGCGGCACTACGTCCGCTAGGCAACGCGCCCCGCCAGGGGTCTCACCACAACGCGGCGGCCGCTGCCACCAACGCGACCGCTGACGCCCCCGCGCGGATGCGGTCGACGCGCAGGAGGGTGGCGATCCGGCCCGGATCGTGCCCGGCGCCCAGCCGCGCATGAGCCGGCGCCGCCGCCGCCGCGGTGACGGTGAAGGCCACCGCCGTCGCCGCCAGCGCCACCAGCTTCCCGGCCTGGAAGCCCGACCAGAGCGCCCAGACCCCGGTCACGACCAGCGCGCCGTAGATGACGACGACGAGCCTGGTGATCGCCCGGGAATGAGCTCGGTGCGCGGCCGGCCACTGCGCCGCGGGAACCCTCGCCAGGGCCGGATACACCACTGCTGTAACGGTCGCCTGGAAGCCGAAATGGGCCGCGGCCGACGCCAGCAGAGCAGTCTCAGAAGTGATCACATCTGCGAGCGAATCATGCTCGGCTGAACGCGTTCCTCCGGTACGACGTGTTCGCCAGGTGACCTGCACCCATTTCGCAACCCGAACGCCCGTCATCCGGGAACCCGCGCGTCCGATGCTCGGATCAACGGGCTCCCCGGCCCGCGACCACGACGAACGGGAGGGTTGCTGGTGTCGTTCCTGCGCGCGCCCCGCACCGTGACCTGGGTGCTGGCGGTCCTGCTGGCTGCCCTGGCCGGCTACGCCGTGCTGGCGAACTGGCAGCAGGCCCAGCGCGTGCGGTCCGTCGCGGCGGCTGGTGGCGACTCCGACGCGTACCAGGAAGCCGCCTTCGCGCTCACCACCGAGATGGCGATGCTGCAGGGCACGATGATCGAGCCCGACGGCGAGGAACACGTCGAGCTGCTCGACGCCAACCGGGAGACCCAAGCCGCGATGGTCCGCATGGCCGCGGTGGACGAGGAGCACCGCGAAACCGCCGGCGAACTGGCCGAGCACCACCGCAAACTGCACATGGTCATCGTCGGTTTCCTGGCCCAGGTCGACCGCGGCGACGACGGCGCGGCCCGGGCCACCATCGAGGACGTGCTGGAGCCCGAATACACGGTCATGATGCGGACCCTGCTGCACGAGCAGGAACACCACCTGGCCGACTACGACCGCCAGGAGGGCGAGTCCCTGCGTGACTCCCGCGACTCGGTCATCGCGGTGATCGTCGTGTTCGTGCTCGGCCTCGCCGCGCTGGGCGGCCTCGGCCTGTCCCGCCGCGCGCTGCGCCGCCAGGTCGAGGCGATGGCCGCCACCGACCCGCTGACCGGCCTGCTCAACCGCACCGCCTTCACCACCCGCGCCGGCGTGGCCGTGGAGACCGGCCGGCCCACCGTGCTGATCATCAACGTGGACGGGTTCCGCGACGTCAACGAGCAGCTCGGGCACCGCATCGGCGACCTGCTGCTGGTCGAGGCGGGCCGGCGTCTGGCGTCGCTGGTGCGCTCGGGCGACGACGTGGTGGCCCGGCTGGGCGGCGACGAGTTCGCCGTCCTCCTGCACGGCGACGACCCGCAGATCGGCGAGAGCATCGCGGCCCGGCTCACCGAGGCCTTCGACAGCTCGTTCGTGCTCGACGAGGTGACCGTCGACCTCGAGGTGAGCATCGGCGCGCACACCGCCCGCGACGGCGAGGACGTCGTCACCGTGCTGCGCCACGCCGACACCGCCATGCACGACGCCAAGCAGCATCGGGCCGGCTTCCACCGTTTCCGCGAGGAGCCCCGCCAGGACGTGGCGGCGCGCCTGTCGCTGCTGGGCGACCTGCGCCGGGCCCTGGACGACCCGGGTCAGCTCACCCTCAACTACCAGCCGAAGATCGCGGTCGAGACCGGCGCTCTGGTCGGTGTGGAGGCCCTGGCCCGCTGGACCCACCCCACCCGCGGCCCGATCTCGCCGGCCGACTTCATCCCCGTTCTCGAGGTCACCAACCTCATGCACCGCTTCACCGAGCACGTGCTGATGCTGGCGCTGCGGCAGACCCGGGCCTGGCTCGACGCCGGGCATCGCGTGCCGGTCGCCGTCAACGTGTCGACGCGCAGCCTGCTCGACCCCGACTTCCCGGCGCGGGTGGCGGCCCTGCTGGCCGAGACCGGCGTGCCCGGGGACCTGCTGTCGATCGAGGTGACCGAGTACGCCCTGATGAGCGACCCGGAGACCGCGATCGAGGCGCTGAACCGGCTGCGCGCGGCCGGCGTCAAGTCCTCGATCGACGACTACGGCACCGGCTACTCGTCGATGACCTACCTGAAGGTCCTGCCGATCGCCGAGCTGAAGATCGACCGTTCCTTCGTCCTGGACCTCGCGGAGAACAACAGCAGCCGCGCGCTGGTGGCCTCCACCGTCGAACTGGGCCACCGCCTGGGCCTGACCGTGGTCGCCGAGGGCGTGGAGGACGAGGCCGCCGCCGCGGCCCTGCGCGAGATCGGCTGCGACACCGCTCAGGGCTACCACTTCGCCAAGCCGCTGCCCGCCGAGGCTCTGACGGCCCGCCTCACCGATCGCGAACTGGCGGACGCCGGTCCGCGCGGCTGACCTCACAAACCGGGGAAGGCCCGCCCCGGCCATTCCTCGATGCGCCGGACGAGATCGCCCAGCGCCGCCTCGAAGGCCGGGTCGCCGATCTCGCCGGTGCGCCGGCTCCGCCACAGATCCGCCAGGCCGTCGATGATCTCGCCCAGCTCGACCGCCCGATCGGCGAAGGCGAGGCTTCGCTCGATCAGAACCGGCTCGGGCTCGGTGTACACCGAGTGCTTGTCGGCCATGACGGCCAGATCGCATCGGGCCGCGGCGGCCAACCCGCGTCCGGCCAGCTCCACGGCCTGCAGCCGGCCCTGGGGGCCCTGGACGATCGCGACCAGGATGCCCAGCAGCTCCGAGTTACGCACCGCGCCCGTCACGGTCCGCACCCTAGCCTCCGGCGATACCGGCCGCATCCGAACAGGGGCCCGCCGGGTGGCCGGGCCCTGAGATCGTCCGCGCCTCGTTCGAGCGGCACGACACGCCGGGGTCTTGACCGATCAGCCACTGCGGATGTCCGGGCCGGCCGGTTCGGCGGGCGTGGAACGCAGCGCTTCGACGGTGGCCGCCACCCCGACGACCGCCAGCACGGCGACGGCCACCCAGAGGCCGTAGCCGTAGCGGAACGTGGCGGCGACCTGGTCGTAGCTGTCCCACGCGCGCACTTCCGCCACCGCCGGTGCGGGATCGGTGGAGGATCCGCCGGACCGCAGGAAGATGCCGGCCACGACGTCCGTCGCGTCGCGGCGGGCCAGCACCGTCGAGCCGAACAGGACGATGGCCGCGGCCAGGGCCAGGCCACCGAGGGACGTGGCCCGCCAGAGGCGTGAGGGCAGCCCGGTGGCGGCCAGCGCCAGCAGCATGAGGGCTACGGCCAGCCAGGCCACGGGCTGCGCCGGCAGGGACAGCGGCTGGGGGCCGAGCAGGGCTTCGGCTTCGGCGTCGTCGAGGCGGTGGATCGGCTTGCGACCGGCGTCGTCGGTGTAGTGGATGGCGGGGGTGCCGCCGGTCAGGACGTCCGAGCCGGTGTAGGTGACGCGCATCTGCGTCCGGGGCGGCTCGTCGGTGCTGCAGGAGGCGCTCATGAACGGCAGGAGCAGGCACAGAGCGGCCAGGACGAGGGCTGCCGGAGCGGGCAGGCGCCGGAGCAGGCCGCTGGGTCCGGCCGGACGTTTGAACACAGCACCACTATGGCCCCCGCCGGCAAGCGGGGCCGCGGCAATCCGGTTGCCGGTTCCGGCGCTCGTTTCTACGGTCGGAGCCATGACGGCGGATCTGTTCGACGCGACGGCCATGTACGAAGAGGACTATCTGTACTTCTTCGCCGGTGGGAGCGAGGCACCGACCCACGGCCCCCTGGTGGGCACCGCGTATCGGGAGGATGCGGCCGTCGAGCTGATCTGGCGCCTGCTCGACCTGGCGCCGGGGCTGGCGGTGCTCGACCTCGGCTGCGGTCACGGCACGATGGCCAACTCGCTGGCCGCGCGTGGCTGCCGGGTCACCGGCCTCGACTCGTCGGCGGTCTTCCTGGAGCGGGCCCGGGCCGACGCGGCGAAGGCCGGGCTCGACGTCGATTTCGTGGCCGGGGACATGCGGGCGCTGCCGGACTGGGCGGGCCGGTTCGATCGCGTGATCAACTGGACCACCGCGTACGGGTACTTCGACGACGCGACCAACCGTACGGTCCTGACCGAGATCGCGCGGGTGCTGCGGCCCGGCGGCCGGCTCGCCATGGACGTGGACAACCTGCCGCGCTTCCTGGCGTCGTGCCCGCCGTCGCGGATCACGGCGACCCGCGAGAACGGCGACATGCTGGTCGACCGGCACCACCTCGACCCGCTGACCATGCGGTTCGAGGTGGAACGGACGGTGATCCGCGACGGCCGGGCCCGCCGCCTGACGTTCGTGAAACGGCTGTTCGCCCTGCCCGAGCTGCGCGACTGGCTGCTCGCGGCCGGCTTCACCGCGGTCGGCGGCTACGGCGAGGACGGCGAGCCGTTGACCGCGGATCACCACCGCATGGTCGTGACGGCTACGCGCTGACGTGCACGTAGTCGATCAGCATGCGGCTCTCGCCGGGCAGGCCGGCCGGGTTGCCCTGACCGAAGTTCCCGCCCACGGCCAGGTTGAGGATGATGAAGTAGGGGTGCTCGAACACCCAGTCGACGTTGCCCTTGGCGGCCCGCAGCGACTCCGGGGTGGCCCGGAAGAACTCGTTGCCGTCCACGGTCCAGACGATCAGGTTGGGTGACCAGTCCACGGCGTACGTGTGGAAGTCCTGGTGCCACGGGGTGCCCGAGACGATCTGGTTGCCGTAGGACGCGCCGCCCGAGTAGCCGGGGCCGTGCAGCGTGCCGAACAGCTGGTTGGGTTCGCGGCCGACGACCTCCATGATGTCGATCTCGCCGTCGGCAGGCCAGTTGCCGCCGCCCAGCATCCAGAACGCGGGCCAGAGACCGGAGCCGTCCGGCACCTTGATCCGCGCCTCGACCCGGCCGTACTGCTGGGTGAACTTGCCGGAGGTCTGGATGCGGCCCGAGGTGAACTGGCAGGCCCCGTTCCAGCAGTCGTTGTGACCGCCGCTGCCCTTACGGGCGGTAATCACCAGGTGGCCTTCGCCGTCCATGGCCACGTTGCTCGTGCCGTCGGTGTAGTACTGCAACTCCTGGTTGCCCCAGCCGTGGCCGCCGACGTCGAAGTTCCACTTCGAGGTGTCGACCCCGGCGCCCGCGGGACCGTTGAAATCCTCGTTCCAGACCACTGCGGCCTCGGCGGTGTCGTTGCGGGAGCCGACCGCGAGGCCCGCGCCCAGGGTCACCGTGAGGGCGGTGGCCGCGATCAGAAACCGTGACTTGCGCATGGGGAATCCTCCGGGGGAGAGGGACAAAACCGATCAATCCCCAACATAGACCCGCCTCTTTCGGCCGGCGCAACCCCGACCGCTCACTTCACCGTGCGTGATGGCCGGATGGGGCGCAACCGGGCAGCCGGGGTCGGCCCGATCGGGCACCGATCGCCCCCTTCCGGGCAGCAACGCGCCCGCCGGGCTGAGTCAGCGGCCGATGGTGCTTTCGCGGGGCAGCAGCGTGTGGGCGGCCCGCACCTCGGCCGGGGCCGGGGCCACGCCCCCCTCGATCAGGGCGACCAGGCTTTCGACGGCCAGTGTCGCGATCGCTTGTTTGTCGGGGACGATCGTGCTGAGGCTGGGCGTGGCGAACTCGCCCTCCTCGATGCCGTCGATGCCGATCACGGCCACGTCGTCGGGCACCCGCACCCCGGCGGTGAGCAGGCCGCGGACGGCGCCCAGGGCGAGCAGGTCGTTGTAGCAGAAGATCGCGTCGGGTGGGGAGTCGAGCGCCATCAGGGCCGTGGCGGCGGTGGCGCCGAGGCGGCGGTGGAAGCGTTCGGTCGGCCGCACGAGCGCGGGATCGTACGGGAGGCCGGCCCGTTCCAGGGCCTGCCGGTAACCGGCCGTGCGCAGCTGGGCGGTCTCGCCCGTACGGTAGGGCTGGTCGCCGACGGCGGCGATGCGGGTGCGGCCGAGGCTGATCAGATGCGCGGTGGCGTCGCGGGCGGCGGCCACGTTGTCGATCGCCACGTGCGAGAAGCTGCCGTCGAAGATGTGCTCGCCGAGCAGCACGACCGGGGTCTTGTTGCCGCGTTCGCGCAGCTCCTGGGCGCTGAGCGTGAGCGGGCTGAGGATCAGGCCGTCGAACAGGGTGAGCCGCGAGTTGCGGGTGAGCAGTTCTCTCTCCCGTACGGGGTCGGCGTCGGTCTGGTCGACCATGACCGCGTAACCGTGCCGGCGGCCGGCCGCGATGACCGCCCGCGCCAGTTCGGCGAAGTAGGGCACGTCGAGTTCGGGCACGACCAGGCAGAGCATGCCGCTGCGGCCCTGCTTGAGGTTGCGGGCGATCAGGTTGGGCCGGTAGTCGAGCTCGCTCAGCGCCGTCTCCACCTTGGCCCGCAGGGTGTCGGAGACCGGGGCGTAGCCGTTCACGACGTTCGACACCGTACGGATCGACACCCCGGCCCGGGTCGCCACATCCCGCAGCGTGGCCTCGCGCATTCCGACCTCCCCATGAGTCGACCGACAGCCTAATGCAACGCGCCCATCCTAGGTCTTGCATCGTTGCAGAGCTACGTGCAGGATGTCTGCATCGTTGCAGAGCGATTACGAGCAGCCGCCAGCAGAGCTGCGACCAGCTCGAAGGAGCAGATATGACAACTCGACGTTCCCTCCTCGCCGGCGCGGCCGGCGCCGGAGCCCTGACCGCCCTGGCCGCCTGCGGCGGCGGCGACGACACCACGACCTCCCAGCCGCTGACCGCGTCGTCCTCCGCCGGCCCGCTCAGCGGATCCCTGACGATCTGGAGCCGTTCGGGCGACCTGTTCAAGGTCTTCGACGCCGCCATCAAGAAGTTCACCGCGGCCAACCCCGGCGTGACCGTCGACCACCAGGCCGTCGATATCGACGCCAAGCTGGCCAACACGCTAATCTCCGGGGCCGGTGTGCCCGACGGCTCGTTCTGGGACGACGCCAAGATCGCCGGCCAGGCCGAGCACCTGTACGACCTGACCGCGCTCATCGCCCCGTACCGCGACAAGATCGCCCCGCAGAAGCTGAGCGTGAACACGGTCGGCGGCAAGGTCTACGGCGTGCCCTGGGACCTCAACCCGGGCCTGCTCTACTACCGCGAGGACCTGCTGCAGGACGCGAGCATCGACCCGGCCGGCCTGGCCACGTACGACGATCTGCTCACCGCGAGCCGCAAGCTGCGGGAACGCAATGCCAAGGCCAAGCCGATCCACCTCGACGCCGACCCGTTCCTGGGCCAGCTCTGGCTCGAGATGCTGGCCAACCAGCAGGGCACCAGCCTCAGCGACGACCAGGGCAAACTGCGCCTGGACTCCGAGGAGTACCGCCGCATCCTCACCTGGATCAAGTCGGCGGTGGACGACCAGCTGGTCACCCACACCCCGTACCTCAAGCCGGCCGACATCGCCGCACTGGAGGACGGCACGCAGGCCTTCGTGCCGTGGGCCATCTGGTTCGACTTCGCCCCGCAGACCCTGCTCAGCAAGACCAAGGGCAAGTGGCGCGCGGCCCCGCTGCCGGCCTGGACCCCGGGCGGCGCCCGCAGCGGCGCGATGGGCGGCAGCAGCTTCGTCATCCCGGCCAAGGCCAAGAACCCCGAGCTGGCCTGGCGCCTGTACGAGTACCTGACCGTCAGCGACGAAGGCATCAAGGCCGTGTACGGCCCCAGCGACACCTATCCGGGTGGGCTCAACACCTCGGTCCCCGCGTTCCTGCCCGCCCTCGACGCCGCGGCGCCGCTGTTCCAGCCGGTTGAGGCGCTCGGTGGTCAGGACCTGTGGAAGGTGGCCGTCGAGGCCAGCAAGACGATCCCGGCCGCCGCGCCCATCCCGGCGTGGTGGGCCAAGTCCGTCGACTATCTCGGCAACAACCTGCAGCGCCTGATCCAGGGCCAGATGTCGCCGGACGACGTGATCGCCGAGTCGACCCAGCAGATCCAGCGGCTGGTGGACCGCGCCTGATGTCCGCGCTCCTGCAAAGGAGGGCAGCGCCGTACGTCTTCGTGCTGCCCTTCTTTCTCGTCTTCGCCGCCTTCGGCGCGTACCCCCTGGCGTATGCGCTGCGGTTGAGCTTCACCCGGTGGACCGGGGCCGGCGAGGCCCGCTGGATCGGCCTCGGCAACTACACGTACCTGCTGACCAACCCCGAGTTCTGGGCCTCGCTGGGCAACAGCTCGATCATGTGGCTGCTCGTGGTGCCGGTCCAGCTCGTCGCCGGTCTGGGCGCCGCGGTGCTGCTGTCCAACGCGAAGCTGCGGCTGCGCGGGGTGTTCCGGGTCGCGTTCATCGCCCCGTTCGTGACCCCGCTGGTCGCCATGGCCCAGGTCTGGATCGTCGTCTTCGACCGCGATTACGGCCTGGTCAACCACGCGCTCAACCTGGCCGGGCTGCCCGACGTGGGCTGGCTGACCAGCACCGCCTGGTCCAAGCCGACGCTGGCGCTGCTGTTCCTGTGGAAGACGACCGGGTTCGCGATCATCATCCTGCTCGCGGGTCTGCAGTCGGTTCCCGGCCACGTGTACGAGGCGGCCGACCTCGACGGCGCCTCCCGCGCGCGGCAGTTCTGGTCGATGACGGTCCCGCTGATGCGCCGCAGTCTGTCGTTCCTGCTGGTCATCCAGACGCTCGCGGTGTTCCAGATGTTCGCCGAGCCGTTCGTGGTGACCCAGGGCGGCCCGTACGGCTCGACGACCACCGCCGGGCTCTACCTCTACGACCACATCACGGCGTCCGACCTCGGCACCGGGGCGGCCAACTCGTTCCTGCTGGTGATCCTGGTGTTCGCGTTGTCCCTGATCTCCGTCCGGCTCCTGCGAGCGCGCGATGAATGACAAAAGACCCGGCATTCCCACGTACGCACTCCTGGGCGTCCTGGCGTTGCTTTTCCTCTACCCCATCTGGTGGGCGATCAGCTCCTCGATCAAGCCGGCCGCGGAAATCATCAGCGACCCGCTCGGCTTCAACCTGGGCGACGCCACACTCGACGGCTATCGGGCCATGTTGGCCGACGTGCCCATCGGAACCGGCTTCGCCAACACGGCTTTGGTGCTCGCCATCAAGGGCGGCATGACGCTGTTCTTCTGCCCCCTGGCCGGTTACGCGTTCGCCAAATACAAGTTTCCCGGCCAGGACGTCCTCTTCGGCATCGTGCTGCTGACCCTGATGCTGCCCACCCTCGTGCTCATCATTCCGCTGCTGCTCGAAATGAGCGCGCTGGGCTGGGTCAACACGTACAAGGCACTGATCCTGCCGGGCAGCATCGACGCGTTCAGCATCTTCTGGATGCGGCAGGTCATCGCGGCCGTCCCCGACGAGCTGCTCGACGCCGGAAGGGTCGACGGGGCCTCGGAATTCGGGGTGTTCCGGCGGATCGTCGTGCCCGTCATCAGGCCCGGACTGGCCGGGCTGGCCGTGCTCACCATGATGAACGTCTACAACGACTTCGTCTGGCCGGTGGTCGCCGTCAACGACGAGAAGCACCAGACCTTGCAGGTGGTGCTGTCGACGCTGGCCCAGAACATCAGCGGCAACCGGATCGGCGCCGACTTCGCCACCGTCTGGAGCGAACTCCTCGCGGCCAGCAGCATCGCGATGATCCCGCTGCTGCTCGTCTTCATTCTCCTGCAACGCCACTTCATCAACGGCATCCTCGCCGGCAGCGTCAAAGGCTGAAAGTCCTTAGGAGCAACACATGACCGAATACCCGCGGCCGCATTTCGACCGCTCGCACAGCTGGCTCAGCCTCAACGGCGCCTGGGACTTCTCCTTCGGCGAACCCGTTTTCGACAAGCAGATCCAGGTCCCGTACGCCTGGGAGACGCGCGCCTCGGGCCTCGCGCAGTACTGGCAGCCGGTCGGCTGGTATCGGCGCTCGCTCGACGTGCCCTCCGACTGGGACGGGCAGCGCGTCGTCCTGCATTTCGGGGCCGCCCACCACCTGACCACAGTGTGGGTCAACGGTATCGAGGTCGTCAGACACGAAGGCGGTTACACGCCGTTCGAGGCCGACATCACCGACGCGCTCTCCGCCACCAACGAACTCGTCGTGCGAGTCGACGCGCCCGCCGACAAACGCGAAATCGCCCACGGCAAACAAAGAAGCGTTCCCCGTACGGACTACGACGGCGTCTGCTTCACTCCCAGCTCAGGAATCTGGCAGTCCGTCTGGCTCGAATCGCGACCCGCCACCCACATCGCGTCGTTGTCGTTGCGCCCGACCGAAAACCTGGACGGCATCGTCGTACGGGTGCAGGCCGCAGGCCCGAACACCGGCGGCGCGACACTCCGAGTCGCCCTCGCCGGCTCCCCCGCTGTCACCTCGGACACCTCCGAAACCGTCCTGGACATCGCCGAGCCGCGACTGTGGAGCCCCGCCGACCCGCACCTCTACCACGTCGAGGTCGAACTCGAGACCGCCGACGGCATCGACCGGGTCCACGGCTACACCGGGCTGCGCAGCGTCGAGGTGCGCGGCGAGGAGATCCTGCTCAACGGCGAGCGTCTCTACGTCAAGGGCGTGCTCGACCAGGGCTACTGGCCCGAGACCGGCATCACCCCGCCCGGCGACGAAGCCATGATCCGCGACCTCGAACTGGCCCGCGAGCTGGGCTACACCCTCGTACGGAAGCACCTGAAACTCGAGGACCCGCGATTCGTGCACCTGGCCGACAAGCTGGGCCTGCTGCTGTGGTGCGAGCCCGCGTCGACCGGCACGTTCACGGCGGCGTCGACGGCCGCGTTCGAGGCGCAGATCGAGCCGATGGTGCGCCGCGACGGCAACTCCCCCGCGATCGTGATCTGGGGGCTCTACAACGAGGAATGGGGCCTCGACTGGGACATCCCCGGTGACGAGGCCAAGCAGCAAGCGGTCGTCTCCGCGTACGGGAAACTGGCCGCACTCGACCGGAGCCGCCCGATCGTCGACAACTCCGGGTGGACCCACGTTCGCACCGACCTGCTCGACTGGCACTACTACGACGAGAGCGCGATCGGCTGGGCCCGCACCCTGCACGCCCTGGTCGAGGGCCGGCGCGACGACTTCCCGGTCAAGCTGGGCCCCGATTTCGTCGTCGACAAAGCGCTCGCCGTGCCGTCGCAGCCCGTGCGGGGCCTGCCCAACCTCAACAGCGAATACGGCGGGGGCTTCACCGCCGTCGAACGCGGCTGGCACCTGCGCTGGCAGACCCAGGAACTACGCCGCCACGACCGGCTGTCGGGCTACGTCTACACCGAGCTCTACGACATCGAACACGAGTCGGCCGGCCTGCTCACCTTCGACCGGCAACGCAAAGACCTGGGCGGCGCTTCCCCCGCCGACGCCAACGCCACCACCACGCTGGTGCTCGACGTGCTGCCCGTAGCCCCCAGCCGCGACATCCTCGGCCCGACGGCGTCCTTCGGAGCGCACCTCTCACACCACGGCCCCGACCTGTTCACCGGGCGGCTGACCTGGGCCTGGGGTCCGGTCTACTCGGCGGCCCCGCTGCTGCCCGCGGTCGACGGCCCGGCGGTCGAGGCCAAGCCGTACGAGCTGAGCCCCGCCGTCACCGTCGACGCCACCCTGCCCGGCGGCTGGCCGGCCGGCCGGCTGCACGTGACCGCCCTGACCCCCGACGGCCGGGTGGCCGCCCGCGCGACGGTCGACGTGGACCGCAGCACGGCCCCGCACATCGGCGACGACAAACTGGCCTGACCACCGGGGTGGTGGCCGTGCGGCTGGTCCGGGCCCAGGACGTGCCCGCCCAGGTGCGGCGCCGCGCCCGGTGGTGCGCGGCGCACACCGCCGGGTTCCTGGTGGCCGGCCTGGTCGTGGCGGTGGCCGGGGTGTGCGTGCTGGGGGCGGCTAACCTCGCGGCATGACGGATCAGCGACCCACGCTCGCCGATGTCGCCCGGGTCGCCGGGGTGTCGCGGGCGACCGCCTCGCGGGCGATCAACGGTGCCTACGGGACGTCCGAGGCCGTGCGGCAGCGGGTGCGCGCGGTCGCGGCCGAGCTGGGGTACGAGCCGCACGCGGTGGCGCAGGCCCTGGCCAGCGGCCGGGCCAGTGCGGGGCGGCGGGAACGTGTGGAGGTGCTGATCGTCGACCCGGATCCGGCCGCGCTGAGCGTCAAGCCGTTCTACGGGCGGGTGCTGACCGGCGCGCTGCGGGCGCTGGGCGACCGGGACATCGCGCTCGAGGTGCGGCGGGTGGTCACCCTGCCCGCGCCGGACGACGACCCGCCGTACGGGCGGCTCTTGATCAACGTGCCCGGAGCGGCCGGGTCGGCCTATGCCCACCGGGGCCGGGTGGTCGCGCTGGGCCGGTCGGCGCCGGGCGTCGCGTTCGTAGCCCCCGACAACGACGGTGGTGGGCATCAGGCCGCGGTCCACCTGGTCAAGACAGGCCGCAAACGGGTCGGCGCGGTGTTCGGCCCGCCCACGCCGTGCGCGCAGGAACGCCGGGACGGCTTCCTGCGGGTGTTCTCCGGCGCGGCCCAGCCCGTGACCGCCGCCGACGGCGATTTCACCTACGACCGGGCGTACGAGGCAGCCCGCGAGCTGCTGGAACGCGACCCGCACCTGGACGCCGTCTTCGCCGCCTGCGACGTCACCGCCATGGCCGTGCTGCGGGCCCTGCGCGAGACGGGCCGCCGGGTGGCCGACGACGTGGCAGTGGTCGGCTTCGACGGCAGCGCGCTGGCCGAGGCGGCCGACCTGACCTCGGTCTACATGCCGGTGGAGGACGAGGCCGCGGCGGCCGTGGAGCATCTGCTCGACCCGGCTCGGCCCGCCCCGCCCCGCCTGCCGACGACGCTGACCGTGCGCGGGTCGAGCTGAGGGGCCGATCGCCCGGAAAAAACCCGGACCCGGCTGCAACCGTGCGGGTGGGCTGTTGGTCCTTTGAGGGTCAGGTGGGTGAGCGGCGGGAGGGTGTGTGGCGGCCGAGGACGCGGTGCGGCAGGCGTACGAGGCCTATTTCCGGCGGCTCGTGACACAGGTGTACGGGCTGGTCGGTGATCTGACCGAGGCCGAGGACGCCGTGCACGAGGCGTTCGCGCGGGTGCTGGCCTCGCCGCGGTCGTTTCTGCGGGCCGGCGACGCCGAGCGGTGGCTGCGGGTGGCCGCGCTCAACGTGGCCCGCACGCGGTACCGGCGGCGGTGGCTGTTCGACCGGCTGGTGCGGTCGGGGCGGGTCGAGGCGAGCCCGGCCGCGGTGCCGGGGGTGTCCGGGGACCGGGTGGCGTTGCTGGCCGCGCTGCGCCGGCTGGCCCCGCCGACCCGGGAGGTGATCGTGCTGCACCACCTGGCCGATCTGCCGGTGACCGAGGTCGCCGAGACGCTCGGGGTGCCGGTGGGCACGGTCAAGGCCCGGCTGGCCCGGGGCCGCGCCACGCTGGCCCGCTACCTGTCCGACGAGGAGCCCGTCCCGCTGACCGAGGGGGTCCGGCATGCTTGAGCAGCAGTTCGACCGGCTGCGCGCCGAGGCCGGGGACGCGGTTCGCCAACCCGATTTCGATTCCGTACGGCGGAGGTCCGCTCGTGTCCGCCGCCGTCGTCTCGTCACGTCGAGCGCGGCCCTGGCCACCGTCCTGACCGTGGCCGGGCTGGGTCCGGCCGTACGGGGCGGCTCGGGCGACACGGGCCTGCCCGCCGCCACCCCTTCCGAGGCCGGGTGGTCCCGCGTGACCACGGCCGCCGCCACCGGGCGGGACCTTTACAGCGTTGTCGTGGACTGTGCCGGCTGCGGCTCACAGCTGTGGGTGTCCTCCGACGGCGGCAACGCGTGGCAGCGGCGCACCGAACCGCCCGAGCCCGAGGACGCCGGTGACCCCCGCATGGCCACCCTCACCCCGCTGGCCCCGGGCATCCTGGCCTGGAGCGACGGCCGGGTCATCCCCTTCGACGAGGCGGCCGGCGCGGCCTCCGCGCGGGACAGCGGCCGGTTGTGGACCACGACCAACGGCGGCATGAGCTGGCAGCGCGCCGAGGTCGGCACGGAGCCGCTGGCCGCCGTACCGGCGGGCACCCACCCGGTCGACTGCGTGCTCTTCCGGGTCACGACCTGCACGGTCGGCGCCGTCGACCCGGCCACCGGCCGGTTCGCCCCACTGGCCCATCAGCCCACCGGCATCACCGTCGAGCCCGGGTGGGGCGACCTGATCACCGTGCCGGCCGACGGGCGCCTGTGGGTTCCGGGGCTGGACCCGGTCACGAAGAAGCCCGCGGTGGCCGCCAGCTCGGACGCCGGCCGGACGTGGCGCACCCACGTCTTCACCGACGGCGTGGCGGCCGAGTTCCAGAACGGCTGGGCGCCCATGAAGTATCTGCCGCGGGTGGCCGCGGGCCCGGGCGCGACCGCGTACGTGCTGATCTATCGCGAGGACAACGTGGCCGTCACGCAGCACACCTCCGACGGCGGGCTGACGTGGCGGGCCGGCGACACGATCCGCGGCGCCGACGAGTACGGCGGTTTCGTCGCCGCCGACGGCTCGCACATCGTCATGACAGGCACCGGGTTCGCCGCCGCTCGCGCCACCGGCCCCTACTCGCGGACGGGCCTGCCCGGTTATCCCGGGGATCTCAGCACGCACCTGCAGGTCACCTCGCGCCAGGCCGCCGAGCCCTATCTGGTGACGTCGGCGACCGGTCCGTACGTCTCCGCGGACGGCCGGACCTGGCGGCAGCTCCCCCTCCCCTAGCGACCCGCCCGGTGGACGGCGTGCGCCCTCGGGCCGGCTGCTGCCGTTCCCTGGCTGCCCGGCCGGCACCGGGCCGGTGCGGCTGGGCTGGATCCGCGTGCCGATCGTCGCGCTGGTCCACACCGGGACCAGCCTGACCGCGTACGGCATCACGGTTGTCGTGGCGGTCCCCTTGTGCGTGGCGGCGGCCCGGCTGTTCGCGGCCTGGCTCGAAAAGCCGGGCCCGCCGAGCGTCAGTCCGCCGACGGCCGATACTCGTCGCACTGGCGGCCCCGCTCGGCCTGCGCCGGCGTCACGCCCGCACACAGCCGGACCGGCGGCTTGACCCCGCGGAACAGGTACGACGTCTGCACCTTGAAGCTGCTGCGCCCCGGCCCGCAGTGCTTGCCGAAGGTGCGCCACTCGAGCCCGTCGGCCGGCCCGCTCTGCCCGACCTGGATCACGGCGCACCGGAACAGGCTGCGCCCGACCAGTGTCCCGGTGATGCGGAACGGCGGCACGGGCCGCTCCGGGATGCTCATCATGTGGTCGTACGTGCCGTAACCGACGACGCTGCCGGCACTGAGCCGGAACTGATTGCTTCCGGCGGCCGAGGCGGGCGCCGCGGCGACCCCCAGGCCGGCGACCGCGGCGAGCGCGATGACAAGGGTTCGCACTGGTGACTCCTTGTGGTGGTGAGCTGTCGACAACATCAACGCGGAGCCACCCGGTCTCGTCACTCCCCGCCGAGCGCCGCCGGCCGGATGGGGGGACCCGTTCATCGTCTTCATGATCCGCGGCCGGTCTTGACGTTGATGAGTGTCGATGTTTGACTTTGGGCATTCTTGGTCGTTCGGCTCCGGGAGCGTGCGATGGTGATGGGTCGGAAGCGTCTCGGAGCTGTCGCGGTGCTGAGCCTGATCGGGGGTCTGCTGACGCCCGGCTCCCCCGCCGAGGCGGCCGTTCCGGCACCACCGCTCTATCCGCCGGCGGGCCCGACGACCCGCTTTCTCGACCACCGCGTACTGCTCGGCGACACGCCGGAGCCGGACTGGTACGAGTCGAACATCCCGTTCGTCGACCTGCCCGACGCCGAGATCGAGAAGACCTATTACTACCGGTGGCGCACCTTCAAGGAAGCCCTCAAATACACGGGTCCCCAGGACGGCTGGATCGTTTCCGAGTTTCTCGGGCCGGTCGGCTATGCGGCGCCGTTCGGCGGGATCGACGCCGCGGCCGGGCATCACATCTACGAGGGGCGCTGGCTGCGCGACCGCCGTTATCTCGACGACTACGTCGACTACTGGCTCACCGGCTCCGGTTCCGAGGCCAAACCGGCCACCGAGGAGCTGAACAAGAACACGACCGACTGGGCCCACCAGTATTCGTTCTGGGCGGTCGACGCGGCGGTGGCGCGGGCCGAAGTGACCGGCGACTGGAAGTTCCTGACCGACCGCCTGGCCGCCCTCGAAAAACAGTACGCGGGCTGGAAACGCACCCATTTCGACGCGGCCCGCGGCGTCTACTGGCAGACCCCGGTGTGGGACGCGATGGAGTTCACCGCGAGCTCGTACCAGAGCAGCGACCCCTATCACGGCGGCGACGGTTACCGGCCGACCCTCAATGCCTACCAGTACGGTGATGCGCGCGCACTGGCCCTGCTGAAGCGCAGGACCGGCGACACCGCGGCCGCTCAGCGCTACGAGAACGAGGCCGCGCAACTGAAGACGGCCACCGACCGGGTGCTGTGGGACGGATCGTTCTACAAGCACGTGATGAAGGGGCAGGACACCCGGATCGCCGACCGCGAACAGATCGGGTTCGTTCCCTGGTATTTCCACATGCCCGCGGCCGGCAAATCCGTGGCCTGGGCGCAACTGACCGATCCGCAGGGCTTCGCCGCGCCGTACGGGCCGACGACCACCGAACGCCGCAGCCGCTGGTTCCTGCACGAGGCGCTCGACGGCTGCTGCCGCTGGGACGGGCCGAGCTGGCCGTTCGCGACCAGCCAGACCCTGACCGCGCTGGCCAACCAGCTGCTCGACTACCCCGCCCAGTCGTATGTGGACAAGGACGACTACACCGCGATCCTGCGGGGTTATGCGCTGACACAACGCAAGAACGGGCGGCCCTACGTAGCCGAGGCGCACCACCCGGACGAGGACCGCTGGATCTATGACGGCGCCGGGCATTCCGAGGACTACAACCATTCGACCTTCGCCGACCTGGTGCTGTCGGGCCTGCTCGGCATCCGGCCCCAAGCCGACGACACCGTACGGATCGCGCCCCTCGTGCCGTCGGGCTGGAACCATTTCGCGGTCGAGAACGTGCCGTATCACGGTCACAACCTGACAATTCTGTGGGACCGGGACGGCAGCGCCTACGGCCGGGGCGCCGGAATGCGGGTCTGGGTCGACGGCGTGCAGAAACTGTCGCGGGCCACGCTGGGGGATGTGCGGGTCGCGGTCGGCGCGACGTCGGCGGCGGCCGGTCAGCCGGACCTCGTCGACGATGCTGCGAACGTACGAGAAACCGGTTTTCCGCGGGCGTCGGCGTCGTACACCTGGTCGGCCGACAGCGCCGCGAACGCCATCGACGGGCAGAACTTCCACCTCGACGTGCCGAGCACGCGCTGGACCACCTGGCAGTCGCCGAACGCGTCGGACTGGCTGGCCGTCGACTTCGGAGCGCCGACCACCGTTTCCGACGTACGGATCGACTTCTACGACGACGGCGGCGGGGTGCGCACTCCGGATACGTACGCGTTGCAGTATCAGAATTCCGCCGGGGTCTGGGCCGACGCTCCCGGCCAGCAACGCTCCCCCGCGACGCCGGTCGGGCGGGCCGTCAACCGCATCGTGGTCGATCCGCCGCTCATCACCGATCGGCTGCGCGTGGTGCCGGCCAGAAACGGCGGCGGCGCGATCGGCATCACGGCATTGCAGGTATGGCGGCAGCCCGATCCCCGGTTGGCCGCGCGATTCACGAGCGATTCCCTGGCCGTCGACGCCGGCACGACGACCACGGTACAGACGCGCGTCACCGCGTCGAAGACAATTCCGGACGTACGGGTGTCGCTCGAACTGCCGCGCGGGTGGACGGCCCGGCCCCGTACGGCTGCGCAGGTCCCGGTTCTCGCCGCCGGGGCCACGCTGACGACGACGTGGGACGTGACGGTGCCGGCCACCGCCGACCCGCTCGCGGGCCTGCCCGTACGGGTGCTGGCGCGCTCGGCGTCCGGGGTCAGCGGGGCCGTGCTGCCCACGTCGTACCAGTTCGCCCCGGACGACTATCCGGTGACGCTGTGGGACGACGACTTCTCCGCCGACCGGCTGGCGCAGTATCGGATCGACCACCCCGCCGCCGAGCCGTCACCCGCTCTGGCCGTCGCCGGGGGCACACTGACCGCCGCCGCCCCCTCCCGCGCGTTCGCCGTGCTGGCCGCGCCCGTGGCGGCCTCGGCCGGCGGCACCGCGGTCATCGTCGAGCCGTCGGCGTTCGCCGGCTCCGCCCCCGAGGACAGCCTGTTCCTGGGCCTGTCGTCGGGTGACGCCACGAACGCGCTCGCCTGGTACAACCACCACTTCGGCACGTCCGGCGCCGACGTACGGGTCAACGGCGCGTCCCAGCCGGACGGCGGCTGCTGCGCGAACGTGAAATGGCAGGCCGGGGACAGGTTCGCCGTCCTGGCCCGCTCGGGCACGCTCACCACCTGGCACGAACGCAACGGGGCGTGGAGCCTGATCCACACCGCGCCGCCGGCCACGGTGTCCGGCTCCCCCGCCTTCGGCTTGCGCCTCGACAACGGCACGCTCGCGCTCAACCGGGTGACGATGCGGACTCGTGAGCGTTAGATCTCCAGCCGTAGTCCGGCCCATCGGCCAAGCCATCCCTTGGCTTCCATGCGGCTTCGTACCTTCGCCCGGCCTGCTGCGTTGTCGAAGGCCGGGGACGGGCGGACAACCATTCCCACCAGATCTTCGGTCCCGTGACAGCACACCAGGTGTACAGAGCCGGCCCGTAGAGTCACCGCGACGCACGTTGCCGTTTCGGGCCAGCGCGAGATCGCGTCCAACGCGGACGTGTGAGGCTCATCGCCGTTGCGCAGATGCATCCGTGCTTGATTACGTATCTCCCACGGCACCCCAGGCATGACCGTCAGGGCTTGAGCCTCGGCACGTGCATCCTCGCGCGGATCCACCTTCTCCGGATCGAAGTAGGCGACATCCACATCACGCTCCGGCGAAACCGGAAGATTGCTGATCGCGTCCCACACACGGTTGCGTACGAAACCGGCACCGATCCACCAGTCCGGCAAACCGAGATCAGCCGCAGCGCGCAGAATCCTCATCGCCCCCGGGTCCGACTCGATCAGGCCCGCAACATCCCGTCCGCTCATCACCCGTCAATAGTCGGCCACAAGCGTGCTGCATCGGCGGGAGACACGTCCGGATCTGCTGATGAGCGGCTGTCGACCGGCCCGACCGAAACACCGGCACAGGGCGCGGGCACAGTGGTTGGATCGCCTGTCAGTTCCACACTTCATCGTTCGGGTTCTCGCCCAGCATCCGTGCGCTCTCCCTGCACAGGTCCTCGCCGAACAGCTGGTTACCACGGGTATCGGTAGCCCAGGTCTCATCCGCCAGTGCGGCGATCGCTCGCCAGGAGCACTCGTCCTCGACCCGCCACCGCCTTACCTGCCGTGCGATGTCCAACGTCAAGGTCAGCCCCCACGCCTCCAGCACATGGCCATCATGTCGGACGCCGTGTTCAGGCGCATCCGGATTGGCCGCTGTCCGAAGGTTGCGGGCAACCGTGACCGGCCTCAGGCAACAGCGGGTGCCGGGCTCAGTCGGCTGCGCGCGGCAGAACAACCTGCTGGGTGGTCCGGTCAGCGGCCGGTGGCGTCGTGGCGATCATGAGCCTCACGTTCCACGGCAAAGACCGGCCACGACGCCGAGCCCGGTCGGACAGGCCTACCGTCGTGCCCTGCCGGGTCCGAGGTGATAGTCACCGCGCAGGCCACGGCCGCCACGTCAATGGCATCTCTTTGTACCATTCGGGCATGAGAGAGGGCGCCTACGCAGGGTGGAGCGCAGGCGCAGAGCAGGTCAACGAGTGGATGCGCCAACTGCCGCCGCGGCCGCCTCCCCAGTTGGGCGCGCACCTGCGCAACCGTGCGGTGCTGCCGCCGCAGCGGGTCGAGGACAAGCACAATTTCAGCTGCCCGGCGAAGAACCGCCTGGTGCGTGTGGACGTCGGCATACGGGTGGAACGGAAGTGGTGGCCCCGGTCGGACATGTGCATGGACGCTCTACCGCTGCGGGCGATCCGCGCCCATCGAATGACCGCCCAGCGCTACCGGGACATGTTGAAGGCCCAGGGCGGCGTGTGCGCACTCTGCCCGGACGGCTTCAACTGGCTGTGCTGCGAGCCGGTGCCGCTCGCGGTTGACCACGACCACGCATGCTGCACAAAGCGCAGCTGCGGGCTGTGCGTGCGTGGGCTGCTGTGCGGCAACTGCGGCCAGTTCGTGTCCCAGTACGAGCGCTCCCCGGAACGGGGTAACCACGGCAGCGAACAGCGGCTGGAGCGGGCCGCGCGGGTCGACGCCTACTTGGCGGCTTACCGGGCGCTGCGGGCCGCGCGGGACTGACCTCCAGGTTCCCTACCGCCGGCGGATCGCAAACGATCCGGTCGACCGGGCCGGCGGGGTCTCGGCGAACGCCGCCGCTGCCCATGCGGGATTTTGTCCGGCTGGTCGCGAAGGTGGCGCTCTGGTTGACCCCGTTGTCCCGCAGGTAGACGAAGAACTTCACCTCTTCCCCCTTGGTCTGGTAGTTCGGCAGGTTCAGGGTGAGGGGGCCCGGCGCCGCCCCCAGCACTTCTCGAAGTGGCACCAGCGACTGTTCTGCGCAACCCCTTCACGTGGTGAGGCGGATAGCGGCCCATGAGACCGGGGGCAGCGTGACGCGCACCGTGTCGCCGTCGACGGACACGGCTTCGAGCGGTTGCGGGACCACGCGATCCGGGTTGTCCTGCGTGTTGGTCGCGGTCAGGTCGGTGTCGGTCAGGAGCCACGCCTCGGCCAGGCCGGCGGGGCCGGCGAAAGCGCCGACGGAGAAGGTCACCTCGGCCGGCTCGTCCTGGCTGCGGTTGACGGCGAAGACGGTCAGGGAGCCCGGTTCGTGAGTGGCCACCGCGTCGAGCACCGGGACGTCGCCGTAGCGGGTGGTGGCGTACGTGGGGGAAGTGATCTTGACGTCGAGGACCTCGCCGGTGGCCAGGCGCGACGTGAGAGCGAACGGATGGAAGGTGGTCTGGCGCCACGCCGGGCCCGACGATTCGGCCCGGATGGGGGCGATGACGTTGACCAGCTGGGCCTGGCACGCGGCGGTGACCCGATCGCTGTGACGCAGCAGGGAAATGAGCAGGCTGCCGACCACCACGGCGTCGGTGACGTTGTAGGTGTCCTCGATGACGCGCGGGGCGATCTCCCATGCCGTGGGCGTGGGGGCGTTCTGGTGACGGCTGAGATACCAGACGTTCCACTCGTCGAACGAGATGTTGATGCGCTTCTTCGACTTCAGGCGGGCAGCCACGCTGTCGGCGGTGGCGGTGACGCTCGTGACGAAATGGTCCATGTCGACGGCGGAGGCCAGAAACGACGCCAGGTCGCCGTCCAGGGGTTCGTAATAGGCGTGGGCCGAGATGTAGTCGACGGAATCCCACGCGAGCGACAGCACCTCGGATTCCCAGGCACCGAACGTGGGCATCGTGGAACCCGAACTGCCGCAGGCGACCAATTCCAGGCCGGGCTCGGCGGCTCGCAGCGCGCGGGCGGTTTCGGCGGCGAGCCGGCCGTATTCGTGCGCGGTCTTGTGGCCGATCTGCCACGGGCCGTCCATCTCGTTACCCAGGCAGAAAAGCTTGACCCCGTACGGTTTTCCGCCGCGCAGCCCGGCCAGGTGGGTGCCCTCGGGCTGGTTCAGATATTCGTGGACGTCCAGGGCTTCCTGCACCCCGCGGGTGCCGAGGTTGAGGGCGTACATGACCTCGACCCCGGCCTTGTCCGCCCAGCGCATGAATTCGCCGATGCCGACCTCGTTGGTCTCCAGGCTGTGCCAGGCCAGGTCGCGCCGCACGGGCCGGGACTCGACCGGGCCGATACCGTCCTCCCAGCGGTATCCGGAGACGAAATTGCCGCCCGGATAGCGCACGAGTGAAACCCCCATTTCCCGTACGAGGGAGAGCACGTCCTCCCGGAAACCGTCCGTGCCGGCCGACGGGTGCGACGGCTCGTAGAGGCCGCCGTAGACGCATCGGCCCATGTGTTCGACGAAGGAGCCGAACGTACGGCGGGAAACGGGGGCGACGACCCGGGCCGGGTCGAGGTGCAGCGAGGCACGCACGGTCACTTGAGGCTCCCGACGGAGAGTCCGCCCTGCCAGTATCTCTGGAGGGTGAGAAAGGCGACGATCAGCGGCACGATCGACACCAGTGAACCAACGATGATGAGGTTCCACAACGATTGCCTTGGCACCCCATATCTCGCGGACCCCGATGTGGATGTCGCCTGCTTCGAGCCGGAGAAGGTGGACCCGATCGAGGACGCACGCACCGGATCTAGCATGATCTCCATGGACGACGTCAACGCCGGTGAGCTACCCGAACTGACGTTCACACTCCCGGCCATCCCGGCCTCGGCCGGCGCTCTGGTACGAGGACGCAAAAACCGATTGCTCATTCTGAAGCCCACATACAAGGGCGGCTGGACGATCCCGGGTGGGGTTGTCGAGGTCGGCGAGTCACCGTGGGACGCGTGTCGCCGCGAAACCGCTGAGGAGTGCGGCCTCACCGTCACCGCGGGCCGGCTCACGTGCGTCGACTTCCTCTGGCCGCGGCCCCACCGTCCGGGTGGTATGCGCTTCCTCTTCGACTGCGGCGTCTTCGACGACGCCGTCTTGGACACGGTGGTCATTCAGCCGATCGAGATTGCCGAAAGCCGGATCCTGCCGATCGACGCGGCGCTGCCCCTGCTCAGCGGACCCGTCCGCCGTCGGGTACGTGCCGCCTGGAAGGCGAAGCGGGTGCGTTATCTGGAGGACGGCCGCCCCGTACAGGGAATCAGCTCTTAGCAAGACGAGCCCGTGCCATGTGACGGCGGCGAACGTCGACTGTTGCCGGCGGCGAACGCTCGGCGGGGTCTGTGCAGCCCAGCCGTGCTTCCGCGGCGATGCCAGCCGGTGATGTGGTCATTCACGACGTGCTGGCGACCGTGTGCTGCACGTGCACCACATCGTCAACCGAGGCGGGAAGCCCTGACCCCGCTCACCCGTCGTGACGAGGCAACACGCATCGCGCTGTGGTCGCTCCGGCCGTGTAGTCGCGCGCTAGGTTTCAGTCATGACTCCTCGCCGGTCGTGCCCTGAGTGCGGCCAGGACTGGGTTCGACTTCTCCGTTTCAAGGATGATGGTTCGCGGTTCTTCGTTTGTCCGGAGTGCGACTCGCTGTGGTGGTCCGAGCGGTCAGTCGGGGTCGAGCGTCCCTTCGATCTGGATGAGGTCCTGGCCGGACGGTTGAACGTCGTGGGCAACCCCTGGGTGGACCGCGTCTGGGACGACGTGATGGAGCCCGTTCCGGCGTCCGGCTCCACCCACGGCGGAGCCGCAGGGCCTTCCTCGCATCCGTGATCTGAGGACCGGTCCGCGATGGCGCCGGCACTGCCGCTCGGTTCGCGGCACATCCGGAGAATGGGCGAACGTGACCCCATCCATGCCGGTCTCGCGCAGGTGAGGCCCGGGGTTTCTGACCCCCGCCGCGCCGGCCGTCAGCCCGCCGGGGTCAGCAGGGCCTCGTTCGCGAGGAACAGCGGGATCGCGCGGGCCGGCTGGGGGACGGCGTAGTGGAAGCCCATGCCCTGCCGGTAACCGAGGTCGTGCAGCTTCTCGGCCTGCGCGGCGCTCTCCACCGCCTTGGCCACGGCCACGACGCCCAGCTCGGCGGCGAGCGCGGCGACGGCCCGGGCCACAGCGGCCTGCCGCGGCGAGGTGATGATCTGCTCGGTCATCGAGCCGTGCAGCTTGATCACGTCGATCGGCGCGTTCGCCAGCGCGGGCAGCGACCCCGGACCGGAGCCGAAATCGTCGAGCGACACCCGTACGCCCTGGGCCCGCACCGCGCGCAGCGTCTCGAGCACGGTCGCCTCGGCCAGCGCGTCCTCGGTCACCTCGACGATCAGCCGGTCCGGCTCGGGCACCGTACGGGCCACCTCGTCGGCGAAACCGGGCTCGCGCAGCTGGTGGGCGCTGACGTTGACGTACGTCTCGGGCCAGTCGGGGCCCTGCTGGCGGCACGCCTCGGCCAGCATCCAGCGGCCCAGCGGCACGATCAGCCCGCTGCGCTCGGCGACCGGGATGAAATCGCCCGGCATGATCGGCCCCCGGTCGGGGTGCTGCCAGCGGGCGAGCGCCTCCAGACCGGTCAGGCTGCCCTCGCCCTGGCTTCTTTCACCGAGGCGCACGATGGGCTGGTAGACCAGCTCCAGCTGACCACCCTCGACAGCTTCGTGCAGCCCGTCGAGCAGGGCCGCCTGGTCGCCGAAGCGGCGCTTCAAGCCCGACTCGTAGTGCGACGGCCGGCCCCGGCCGCGCGTCTTGGCCACCCGCACCGCCATGTCGGCCTTGCTCAACAGGTCGCCACCGGTGTCACCGGGCACCCCGCAGGCCACACCGAGCGCGGCCCGCGCCGACACCGGGCGGCCGTCGACGTCGATCGGGCTGTCCAGCGCGACCTGGACACGGTCGGCCAGCTCCTCCAGCGCGGACCCGGCGATCTCGGGCGCGAGCACTGCGAACTGGTCACCGCCGAGCCGCCCGACCACGTCACCCTCGCGCACACTGTCGCGCAGCGTCCCCACCACAGCGGCCAGGATGCGGTCGCCCACGACGTAGCCGAGCACGTCGTTGACGCCGCTGAAGTTGCGAAGGTCGACCACGAGCACGGCGGGCGGATGGCCCCGCTCGAACCCGGCGGCGACCTCGTCCAGGCGACGGATGAACTCCACGCGGCCGAGCACGCTTTCGTCTCCCACAGCGCGTAGTATCGCCCGCTCCCCCGCCACCGGTGGCCGGAACGGGCCGATCCCGCCGCCGTCACGGCCGCTCCACCATCCCGCGACCACTCCACGCTCCGCTATTCCGCCCCCTGGACGCCTCGCCCCGCCCCGCCTACCGCGCCCTCACGCCGCGCCCCGGGCTGCCGCGCCACCATCCCGCTGTGCCCCCGGCCCGCCGCGCCACCATCGCGCCGCACCCTCGGCCCACCGCGCCGCCATCCCGCCCCTGTCAACGCCGCGCCCCCGGCCTGCCGGGCCGCGATCCCGCCGCGCCGCCGACCCACCGCGCCACCATCCCGCCCTCTTAACGCCGCGCCCCCGACCCACCGCGCCGCCATCCGCCGCACCCCCGGCCCACCGCGCCGCCATCCCGCCCTCCTGACGCCGCACCCCCGACCCACCGCGCCACCATCCCGCCCTCCTGACGCCGCACCCCCGACCCACCGCGCCACCATCCCGCCCCCTTGACGCCGCACCCCCGACCCACCGCGCCACCATCCCGCCCCCTTGACGCGCACCCCGGCCCACCGCGCCGCCATCCCGCCCTCTTAACGCCGCGCCCCGCCACCTCGCCGCCATCCCGCCATCGCCCCGTCGGCCCCACCCGCTTTACGCCCCCGCCATCCGTGCCCACCACCACGCCGTCCCGCTCGCCAATGAACGCGCCTACACCAATTGCATCAAGGCCGCCGTTCAGTGCCGAACATGAATGATCGAACGGCTTTTTCAAATGCCGCCACGAAGGGCTGGAGATCAGCGTGATCGACTACTGACATTGTGCTGAGGGGGTGCGGGATAATCGTTGCATGGGCCGTCAGATGTCTTTGTTTGGCCGGGCCGAAATTGCGGAAATGCGAGATCGGACCAAGGCGCGCAACTATTCGCCGAGCAGTGACGATTTTCGGCGTGAGCATGCGCGCCGCCGGGCGTGGGGATTGCGGCGGCGCCATGAGGAGAAGCTGCGTTGGGTGCGGAGCAGTGGCCGGGCCACGTTCACTGACCTCGCGGATCCGGTATGGCCCTCGGAGTCGGCGCAGCCCGCGCCTCCCGAAGCTCCAGCGCAGCCCACGCCCGCAACAGTTCCAGCGCAAGTCACGCCTCCCGAAGCTCCAGCGCGGCCCACGCCCGCAGCAATTCAGCGCGGGTCGCGGTTCCCCAAACTTCAGCACAGCCCACGCCTGCAACAGCTCCAGCGCGGGTTGCTCCTCCCGAAACTCCAGCGCCGCCTGCAACAGCTCCAGCTCATGTCTTCCGAAACCCCGGGGCAGACCGCACCTGCAGCGGCTCCAGCTCAGCCCACATCCCCGGAGCTGCGGCGCAGCACGCACCGGCAGCGCCATCGGCTACGACTCCACGGGCCGCAACTCGGCGCTGCTGCATTCGCGGCATGTGTTCGACGGTGGCGGGGTGTTCGCGCAGCCAGCGCAGCGTGGTGGTCAAACCCGTGGCGGATCGCGCAGTGTTCGGAGCTTGCGCGCGGCGGGTTTTGATTTCGTGGTGGTCAAGGTGGCACTCGATGCCCTTGTCAGGCGGCGGGCTGGTGCAACTCATCATGCTTTGATCAGGGCCGCAAGAACGAAGAAGCGACCATGGGGTGGAGGAGTGCAGGCCATTTCGCTGCGTCGAGGCCCGGAAGATGAAGAAAGCGAACAGGCGGATGAGCGCCACTCATTGTGCTGTGCTCGAGGCCGGGACAGAAAGAAATTCATTGGGCTGCCGTGAAATGAGGGGTGAGCCGGCGGGGCGGGTGGCGGGAGTTGAACAGGTCAGGCGACCGGGGCCGGGAGCATGCGGGATTCGATCTCGGTGGCGGTGGCGGGGCGGCCGAAGAGGTAGCCCTGGGCCAGGGAGTAGCCGGCGGCGTGCAGGCGGTTGGCCTGGTCCTCGGTTTCGACGCCTTCGGCGACGGCTTCGATGCGCAGGCCGTTGGTGAAGCCGATCAGGTGTTCCACGATCACCGCGCCGGCGTGGTCGGCTGCGGCGCCGCTGACGAACGACTTGTCGACCTTGAGGACGTCGACGGGGACCGTGAGCAGCAGGCTGAGCGACGACTGGCCGGTGCCGAAGTCGTCCAGCGCCACCCGCAGGCCCCGTTCGCGCAGTTCGCGGACTGCTTCGAGGGGGGCGCCGGCCTCCAGCACGGCTGTCTCGGTGACCTCCAGCAGCAGCGCGGCGCGGTCCACGCCCGTACGGGCCAGGATGTCCTCGACCTCGGCCACGAAACCGGGCTCGGCGAGCTGGCGGGCGGAGACATTGATGCTGATCTTCGCGGGGGCCTGCGCCCCGAAGCGGCGCTGCCACTCGGCGGCCTGACGGCAGGCGGATTCGAGCACCCAGCGGCCGATCTCGACGATCCGGGCGTTGCGTTCGGCCAGCGGGATGAAGACGTCCGGCGAGACCAGGCCGTGCTCGGGGTGACGCCAGCGCAGCAGCACCTCGACGCCCGCGGCGCGGCCGTGCGGCAGCTCCACGATCGGCTGGAACAGCAGGAAGAATTCGTCGCGGTCGAGGGCGCCCAGCAGGTCGGTGCTGAGCCGGGCGGTCCGCTGGGCCTGCTCGTCCATCTCGGCGTCGAACCAGTGCCGCCGGTCACCGCCGCGGGCCTTCGCCTCGTACATGGCCACGTCGGCCCGGCGCAGCAGGTCGGAACCTTCGTCGCCGGGGCGGGCGGTGGTCACGCCGATGCTGGCCACGCTGCGCACCCCGGCGCCGAGCCGCGGCGACTCGCGCAGGCCGGTCAGCACCCGGTCGAGGATCTCGTCGACGCCGCGGTCGGTGACGTCGCGCAGCACGATCGTGAACTCGTCGCCGCCGAGCCGCGCCACCACGCCTTCGCTGCCCACGGCGGCCCGCAGGCGGCGGCTGACCACCATCAGCAGCGCATCGCCGGTGGTGTGGCCGAGCCGGTCGTTGACGCTTTTGAAGTCGTCCATGTCGAGCAGCGCCACGTGGAACTCGGCCCGCGTGGCCAGCAGCACGTCGACGGTCTCCTCGAACAGCGCGCGGTTGCCGACACCGGTCAGCGGGTCGTGGGTCGCCTGGTACGAAAGCTGGTCCTGGGTTTCACGCAGACGGTTGAGGCTGGTGTCGACGGTGGTCCACAGGCGGCGGTTCTCGCGCAGCGCGTACAGCTGGCGCAGCATGACCAGCACCGTGAGGACGGCCGTGCTGATCCGTACGCCGGTGCTGTCGCCCGCCGAGAGCAGCAGCGCGTCCATGGCGGCCACGGCGATGTACGGCACCACGCTGATCCGCCGGGCCTGGCGGGGCCGCGGCGCCCGGGCCCGGCTCCGCGCCTGGATCTCGGCCGCGAGCACCAGGCCCAGCGAGCCGACCGGGATGGCGATGAAACTGGAGGACAGGTACGGATGGCCGGCCAGGAACGGGGACAGGCCGCCGAACACGCCGCTGAGGGCGCTGCCCGCCGACAGCACGTGCAGGGCGCGGCGGTCGAGCCGGCCCGCACCGGCGAACGCCACCTTGACCAGCGTGACCACGGCGACGAACCCGACCGACACCATGATCAGTACGGGTTCGGCCGACCGGGACTCGGCGATCCACTCCTGGTGGTCACGGATCGAGAACTGCCAGACGAACGCGCCCCCGGCCACCAGCACGACGCACGAGTCGAGCAGGAACCGCACCCAGTCGCCGCGGGTCCGCTGCCAGGACGGCAACCGCAGCAGCGCCCAGATGACCATGCCCATGGTGGCCAGGTACCAGCTCAGCGTGACCAGCCCGATGCGCTGGGACGGCTGCGGACCGCCCAGCGCGTCGAAAGCGTTGGAGACCACGCCGCCGACGTAGAACGAGGCGGCCAGGGCGAGATGCCGCCAGAAGCGGCGCGTGCCGGCGTCGAGGGTTTCCGAACCGGAGACCTTCCAGCTCGCGTACGCGGCCAGGGCCGCGCTGGCCACCGGCGGGAGCCAGCCCAGGATCGGCACCGACCATTCGTGCCCGAGGCCGATGAGCAGCCACGCGACACCGGCCAGCACGAGCAGCGCACCGGCCGCCCCGAGGGCGTTCCGGCGCAGCCCCAGCCTCGCCTGCTCCAATGTCGTTCCTCCGGATCCCGTACGGCGGTGGTTCGAGAGTCCTCATCGGCGCGGCGCGGGGGTTCCTGCAGCAAAGTTTCCTGCAAACCTCGTCGGCTCACCTGTGGGGGAAGGCTGCCGATGAGAGCCTGTATGAGAGACCTCGCCCGCAGGTCCGACCCCGTCCTGGCCGGGCTCGCGGCGGTCAGCGTCGCCATCGTGCTCTGGTTCCTGGCCGGCCCCGGCGGCGCGACCACGTCGTGGGGGGTGCAGACCTGCCTCGACCTGCTCATGGCGGTCTTCGCGGGGCGGATGGTCCGGGCCACCGCCGGTCAGCGGCACGCGCGCCGGTTCTGGCGGGCCGTGCTGTTCGCCGGCGTGACGTGCGGGCTCGGCGACGGCTACCAGACCGTCCTCACCGTTGTCCACGGCGCGAACCACCAGCCCAGCCCCGTCCAGACCGGCCTGGTCGTGCTGGGGATGGTCACCGTGGTGTTCACGATGCTGTTCCACCCGCTCGGCGGCACCGGACGCCGGCGTCTGCGGCTGTGGCTCGACGCGACGACCGTGCTCACCGCGGTCATCGTCTTCCTCTGGTACTTCGTGCTGGCCCGGGTCGTGACCGACGGCGACACCACCGAGCTGATCGGCGCGGTCGCCACCTCCGCGGTCATGGTGCTGATCACCGTCGGCCTGCTCAAGCTCCTGCTCAGCGGCACCGCCCCGTTCGACCGCGGCCCCGGCCTCGTGGCCAGCCTGGGTGTGGCCGGCACGGCCGTCGCGGCCTCCACCGTCACCCTGCTCACCGGCACCGACGACCCCGGCGTCATCTACGCCGCCCAGCTCGTGCCGTGCCTGCTCATGCCGGTCGGCATGCGCTACCAGGAGCTGCGGATGCGCCGGCGCAGCGCCGAGGCCCGCGACTCCGGGCGGCGGGCCAGCCGGCTCCCGTACGTGGCCGTCGCCGCCGTCCAGCTGCTCCTGCTGGCCGCCCTGGCCGGCCGCGGTGGCGACCTGCAGATGTGGGGCGTCACGATCGGCGCGGTGGCCATCACCGCGCTGGTGCTGAGCCGGCAGAGCGCCGCCTTCACCGACATCGAACGGCTGACCGACGAGATCGACCGCAGCCGCGAATGGTTCCGGTCGCTGCTGCAGCACTCCTCCGACGTCACGCTCGCGGTGGGCCGGGACGGTTCGGTGGGCTTCACCACCCCGGCCGTGCACAAGGTGCTGGGCATCGAGTCCGCGGAGCTCTACGGCACGGCGCTGGCCGACCTGGTGCACCCCGACGACGTGCCGACCCTGCGCGAGCTGCTGGCCCGGCTGGCCGCGCAGCCCGGCGCCGAGGCCGACGCGCAGATGCGGCTGCGGCACACCGACGGGTCGTACCGGTGGTTGCAGGTTGTCGGCGTCGACCTCACCGGTAACCCCCGTGTGAACGCGATCGTCTTCAACGCCCGCGACGTCACCGAGGCCCGGGCCCTGCACGACGAGCTGCGCCACCAGGCCACCCACGACGCGCTGACCGGGCTGGCCGACCGCAGCCTGCTCGAGCAGCGGCTCGCCGGGCTGCCCGACGGCCAGGTCAGCGTGCTGCTGATCGACCTCGACGGGTTCAAGCCGATCAACGACCGGTACGGCCACCACGCCGGCGACCAGGTGCTGATGGCCGTGGCCGAGCGGCTCACCACATGGACCCCCGGGCACGGCCTGGCGGTGCGTCTCGGTGGTGACGAGTTCGCCGTGCTGCTGCCCGGTTCCGACGGTGCGGCGGCGGCTGACCGGGCCGAGCAGATCGCGCTGGCCGTGGCGGAACCCGTACGGCTGCCGGACGGCCGGGAGGTGACGGTCGGCGCCAGTGTCGGCGTGGCCACGGGCGCCCCCGGCGACGCGACGCAGCTGCTCAAGGACGCCGATGCCGCGATGTACCGCAGGAAGGCCCGCCGCACCGGATCGGCGCTGGCCCCGGTCCGCTGAACTGCCGAAAGACTCAGCCGTACGCCCTGAATCCCCCGTTCGGAGGGCCCTGCGGCGCGCGGATCCCCGGTAGCGTCGGCCCGGAACCTCGCCCCACCTGCAGGAAGAGCACCGTGCACATCTCTGTTCTCGGCCCCACCCGGGCCACGGTGCAGGGCTCGGTGGCCGACCTGGGCGGCCCCCGGCAGCGCGCGGTGCTGGCCCGCCTGGCCGTCGCGGGCGGCGAAGTGGTCTCGGCCGACCGGCTCGTCGACGACCTGTGGGGCAACGCCGACGTGCCCGCCAAAGCCCTGGCCACGCTGCAGGTGCACGTCTCCCACCTGCGGCGCGCGCTCGAACCGGGCCGGGCCCGCCGCACCCCGGCGACCGTGCTGGTCAGCGCGCCCCCCGGCTACGCTCTGCGGCTGCCCTCGTCCGGCGTCGACGCCTGGCACTTCGACGACCTCGTACGCCGGGCCGCCGCCGCCGGCCCGTCGTCGCGGGAGCGGTTGCTGACCGAGGCGCTGGCTTGCTGGTCGGGTGAGGCGTACGCCGAAGTCGCGGCCGAACCGTGGGCCGTGCCCGAAGTGGCCCGCCTGGCCGAACTGCGCCTGCTGGCCGTGGAGTCGCTGGCCGAGGCCCGGCTCGACCTGGGGCGGGCGCCGATCGTGGTGGCTGCCCTGGAACGTCATCTGCACGACCACCCGGGACGCGAGGGGGCGGTGCGGCTGCTGGCGCTGGCCCTCTACCGGGCCGGTCGGCAGGGTGAGGCTCTGGGGGTGTTGCGTCGCACCCGGGAGCATTTGGCCGACGAGCTGGGGGTTGATCCGGGGCCCGCGCTGCGCGCTTTGGAGGCGGACATTCTGGCGCAGTCGCCCGGGCTGGACGGTCCCGCTTCGGCGGGACCGGCCGCGCTCGTCGGTGGCCCGGGGCCGGCAAGCCGCCCCGAAGCCGACGTCGCTGGTGGCCCCGCACCGACTGCCGGCCCGGAGCCTGTCGTCAGCATGGGCCGCGCGTCGACAACCGGGGCGAGATCCGCGAACCACGCGGCTCCCGACACTGCGCCAACAACCGGTGCCGCGGGTGCCGCCGGTACGGCGGGTGCCGCAGGTACCACGGGTGCCGCGGGTGCCGCGGGTGCTGCGGGTGCTGCGGGTGCTGCGGGTGCTGCGGGTGCTGCGGGTGCTGCGGGTGCTGCGCCGAGGATCGGCGACGCAGGCGAGAACGGACTGCGGCCCGGGCAGAGGGTGGGATTCGGGCATTCGGCGACGACTTGGGGCCGGGAAACGGAACTGGCGGCGATCACCAAGGCTGCGCAGGAGGCCGCCCGGGAGGGGGCCCGGGTCGTGCTGGTCGGCGGGGAACCCGGCGTGGGTAAGACGACCCTGGCCGAGGCCGCTCTGGTGCGGCTGGCCGGCGAGGGCTGGCGGGCCCGGCGTGGCCGTTGCCCCGAAGTGGAAGGCGCCCCACCGGGCTGGGCGTGGACGGAAGCGGTCGGCGACGTCGGCGGCAGACGCGGCAACGACAGCGAAAGCCGCCGGGACGGCAACGACAGCGAAAGCAGAAGGGGCAGCAACGACAGCGAAAGCGGAAGAGGCGGCAACGGCAGCGCCAGGAGCCAGGACGGCAACGAGAACGGCGGCAGCGGCAGCGGCCGGGACGGCGGCAAAGGTAAGGACGGCAGGGGCAGGAGCGGCGGCACGCTGAACCCGTTCGAGCTGGGCCGCGACATCGCGCTGGGTCTGGACGGCGGCCCGACGGTGGTGCTGCTCGACGACGTGCACCGGGCCGATGACCTGACGCTGCAGCTTCTCCGGCAAGTGGTGGCTCAGCAAGCCGGCCGCCCGCTGCTGGTCGTCGTCACCTACCGCATCGGTGACCGCGGGGACGAGCTGGAGGCGACGATCGGGGCACTGCTCGGTTCGACGGCGTTGCACCTCGAGCTGCGCGGTCTGGACGGCACGGCGGTGGCCGAGCTGGCCCGGCGGCACGGGCTGGCCGAGGCGGGGCCGGAGCTGCTGACGATGGTGGCCGAGCGGACCAACGGCAACCCTTTGTTCGTACGGGAACTGGCTCGTCTCATCGCCGCCGAGGGGACGCACGCGGCGGGGTCGGGGGTGCCGGCGGGGGTGCGGGAGGTGTTGCGGCGGCGGGTGGCGCGGCTGCCGGACGCGGCGGCGACGACGTTGCGGCAGCTGGCCGTGCTGGGGCGCGAGGCCGACCTGGACACGCTGGCCGAGGTGGCCGGGCGTGACCCGGACGACCTGGTCGACGCGGTGGAGACGGCGGTGCTGGCGGGGTTGCTGGACGAGCCCGCGCCGGGGCAGGTGCGGTTCACGCATGCGCTGGTGCGGGACACGCTGTACGAGGACACGCCGTTGCTGCGCCGGGCCCGGCTGCACACGCGGGCGCTGAAGGTGCTGGACGGGCACGCTGACGCGGCGACGCTGGCCCGGCACGCGGCCGCGGCGGCGGGTCCGGCCACGGCGCAGGAGGCGATCCCGTACGCGGTGGCCGCCGCCCGCGCGGCTGAGCGGGCCGGGTCGTGGCGGGAGGCGGCCGGTGAGTGGCGGCAGGCGTTGCGGCTGCGGGGGCTGGCCGGCAGCCGTGCGACCGGGGCGGCGGCCGAGTTGCTGGCGCCGGCGGTGAACGCGCACGCCCGCGCGGGCGACATCATGCGGGCGCGGCGGATCTACGTGGAGGCGGCGGCCGGGGCGGACCTCGCCGTGCTGACGGCCTGGGACGCGCCGTTGATCTGGACGACGCGGGACGGGCGGGAGCCGTCCGCCGTGGCGGTGGCGGCCATCCGGCGGCACCTCGCGACCGACGTCGCAGGTCCGTCCCGCGTACGGCTTCTGCTCGCGCTGTTCCGGGAGCTGGAGGGTTTCGACGAGCCCGAGGCGCAGCGGGTCAGCGCCGAGGCCCTGGCCCTGGCCCGTACGGCGGGTGACGCGCGGCTGTTGTGCGCGGCGCTCAACGTGCGGGCGTACGCGGCTCTCGGTCCGGATCTGCGCGACGAACGCCGGGCGGTCGCCGAGGAGTATCTGGCCTGCGCGACCGGGCACGGCGAGATCGATCATGAGGCGGTCGCGCACTGGCTGCTGTTCCTGGAGTCGGCCGCCCGCACCGACCTGGACCGGGCCCGGGCCGAGATGGGGCTGGCCGTCGCCCGCTCGACGACGGGGCAGCTGAGCGGGCTGCTGGCCGTGGTCGGCATCTTCGAGGCGCTGCTGGAGCTGCTGGCCGGGCGGGTCGAGGCCGCGCTGGAACGGTACGCGGACGTGAGCCGCCGGCTGGCCGAGCACGGCGCGCTCAACGGGGCCGCGATGGCCACCGTGGGGCGGGTCGGGGCGGCCATGGCCCGCGACGAGTGGGCGCCGCTGCTCGGCGAGCTGACCGCGGTGGAGGCGGCGTATCCGGGCCGGGTCACCGATCCGCTCGTGCTGGCCCTGCTCGACGCGGGTGACGAGGCCGAGGCGCGACGGGTGTGGGCGGGGCGGTTGCCGGTCGAACGCAACTACTACTGGCTGGGGTTCACCGCGCTGCGCGGGCACGCGGCGGCCCGGCTCGGCGACGTGGAGACGGGCCGGCTCATCGCCGCCGAGCTGCTGCCGTTCGCCGGCCGGGTCGCCGGGCTCGACTCGGGCACCCTTTACGCCGGGCCGGTCGACGCGGCCCTGTACGCGCTGACGGGTGACGAGGCGTACGGGAAATCGGCCGCCGCCCTCACCGAGCGCCTCCGAACACCAGGTTCTCCCGCCGCTTGAACGGCAGCGGCAACAGTTTGATCATGATGGCGACCGGGATGCCGCCCTCCTTACGGGTCTCGGCCAGCTCCGCCTCGGTGGCCACGGCCAGGATGCGCGGCACCTCGAAGGTCATCTTGGCGCCCCGCTTGCGGATCGCCGCCTCCACGCGGTTCCACTCGTCGTCCGAGACGTACTGCTTGATCAGCGGGACGATCGTGCGTTCCTCGTCGGCGATGTGCTCGTGCAGGGTGTCGCGCAGGTCGGCCAGGTCGGCGGCGAGTTCGGCGGGCACGATGTGGCCGGCCTTGAGCGCGGCCGCGCCGGAGCGGATCCGGGTCAGTTTGGGGTCGAGCACGGCGTGGTCGTCGGTGAGCTCGGTCAGGTCGACGTGCGCGCCCGCGGAGCGTTCGAGCACCGGCCACAACACGTCGTCCTCGGCGCTGTGATGGTGGTGGATGCTGTCGCAGAGGTCGGTCAGGTAGTCGGCGATGGCGGCGGCGCGCTTGCGGTCGAGGCGCGGGCTGTTGCGGGCCAGGTCGGCGGTGAGGCCGGCGCAGCGGTCGAGGTCGCGCAGCATGGCCCGGTGGGCGAGGAGCAGTCCGCTCGGTTCGTTGTTCATGGGAACACCGTGCCGGTGACCACCTGCGAGCGACCTAAAGCCCACTTAACGCTGGTTGTTGTGCAACCGGCGCAGGGCCAGGGCGAGGTGCAGGCGCAGGCGGCCCTGCGGGTCCCGGACGTCCCAGCCGAGCACGGGCAGGGTGTGCGCGAGCCGGTCCTGCAGGGTGGAGTGGTGCACGCGCAGGGCGGTGGCGGCGGCGCGCAGGCTGGCCGAGCGGGCCACGGCGTCCAGCGTGGCCAGCACCCAGGGCGCGGTGGCGGCGGCCCGGTCGAGGGCGCGCTGGTCGGGCACGGGTTCGGTGCCGGGTCCCACGGCCGCCGCCAGCAGGGCCAGGCCGCCCAGCTCGTCGGCGTGCACGACGCGCGGACCGGGGTCGGATTCGGTGCCCTCGGCGGTGAAACGCAAGGCCAGAACCGCTCCCTCGTACGAGGCGGGCAGCCGCACCACCGGGCCGGCCGGGCCCACTCCGGCCCGGCCTTCCGGGAGGCCGCCCGGCTCGGGCAGCAGGCGCACCGCTCCGCTTCCGAGGGCGACCACCCGTACGGGATCGTCGGGGTTGAAGCCCAGCCGGGCGGCCGCCTGCAGGCGCAGCGGTTCGGCCGCACCCGCGTCGATCACCAGCTCGACCAGCGCCGGGTCGGCCTGCGCGGCATGCCCGCGGGTGCGTTCGAGCACAGCCCGGGCCGCGGCCGCCGCCCGCTCGAGCACCATCGCGTCGACCGGACCGGGCGGCCCACTCCGTTCCAGCCACAGCGTCGCGCTGCCCGCCGCGGCCGAGATCCAATCCTTGTCCCGTACGCCGGACGGGGTGGACGCGCCGTCCGGTTCGACACGGATCCGGACGCGGCGTTCGTCGTCGACCAGCCGGGCCGCACAGCCCGAGAGCACGGCCGCCCCGCGCACGATCGTGTGCAGACCGGCCCGCGCCTCGGCGAGCCGGTCGAAATACGCGATCACGTGCAGGGCGGCGCCGGCGTCGGGGTCCAGCGCCGCCAAGCGGACGGCGAGATCCTTCACTACATCCCCATCAACCTCGAAAGCCAGCGCACCCGGGCCGCGCGCGCGTCCTGCGACACGGCCGCCTGCGGCACCATCATGTCGAAGCCGTGGAAGCCGCCGGGCCACACGTGCAGCTCGGCCTGGCCGCCGGACCGCCAGATCGCGCTCGCGTAGGCCACGTCCTCGTCGCGGAACGTCTCGGCCGAGCCGACGTCGACGAACGCGGGCGGCAGGCCGGACAGGTCCGTGGCGCGGGCCGGAGCCGCGTACGGGGAGACGTCGGCGCCGCCGCGGGCCTCGCCGAGCAGGGCCGTCCAGCCGGTGTCGTTGGCCGTCCGGTCCCAGACGCCGCGACCGGCCATCTGGATCGCCGACACGGTGTCGTTGCGGTCGTCGATCATCGGGCAGAGCAGCATCTGACCGAGCAGGGCGGGGCCGCCGCGGTCACGGGCCATCAGCGCGACGCCCGCGGCCAGGCCGCCACCCGCGCTGGCGCCCGCGATGACGATGCGCTCGGGGTCGATGCCCAGCTCGGCGGCGTGCTCGGCGGTCCAGACCAGGCCCGCGTAGCAGTCCTCGACCGGCGCCGGGTGCGGGTGCTCGGGGGCGAGACGGTACTCGACCGACACGATCACCGACGGCACCTCGGCCGCCCAGTCCTGCACCACCTCGACACCCGTACGGTTGTTGCCGACGACCATGCCGCCGCCGTGGGTGTGGTAGATCGCCGGCAGCGGGGTCGTCGCGCCGGTCGGGGTCAGGATCAGCAGCTCGACGTCGGGGTCGCCGGCCGGCCCGGGCACCTGGCGGCGGGTCACGGTGAAGGCGCCGGCGCGGGCCAGGTCGTCGTCGGTGAGGTCGGCCAGCAGGGCACCCTCGCGCATCGGCTGGATCATGTCGGCGGTCAGTGCGGGCGGCATCTGCTCGCCGATGACCGCGAGGGCGGCGCCCAGCTCGGGGTCGAACGGCGGCGGCGGGCCGGCAGCGGTCTCGGGCAACACATTCGTCACGGGAACCCCCTTGTTACAAGAAGATTTCGGCGGTGTGACCCATTCTGTTGTCCCAGCCTGCCACGAGCCGAGCGCCGTACGGCGGAACTTACCCGCCGGATGGCGGGGCCAGCCCTCGCAGGCGGGCCAGGGCCGTCGACCAGTACGCCTCATATTTGACCAGCCACGGGGCGAAGACCCGGGACATCGCCTCGGCGTCGAGCTCGTAGAGCTGGTGACGGCCCCGCTTGGTCGCCGTCACCAGACCGGCCGCGCGCAACGCCATCAGGTGCTTGGAGATGCCCGAGGCGACCAGCTCCGGGAAACAGGCGGCCAGCTCGCCCACGGTCAGCGGCCCCCGCTCGGCCAGCAGGTCGAGGACACGCCGGCGGGTGGGGTCGGCCAGGGCCCGGAACAGCGCGTCCTCGTCAGACACCGGCCGCCGTCACCACGCCGGCCAGGCGCTGGAGCACCTGGTGCCGGTCGGCGCCCCGCTCGTACGCCTCGGCGGTCTGCTCCCACCCCGGCTTGCCGATGCCCGCGAAGCCGTCGTGCACCAGGTGGACCAGGGTGCCCCGCGCGGCCGGCTCCAGCGTGATGACGAGGCGACCGGGATGCACCCAGCCCGCGTCCTCCTCGAGCCACGACAGCACGAGCCGGCCCTCGGGCACCAGCTCCAGCACGACGCCGCTGATCCAGGTCTCGCCGTCGCCGCCCGGCATCCGGTAGGCCCCGCCGACTCTCGCGTCGATCACCAGGTCGGGTGAGAGCCAGCGCCGCAGCCCGTCCTGCGTGGACAACCACCGCCAGACGACACTGGGCGGGGCAGGAATCTCCAGGGAACGGGTAACCTCCGGCATCGTGGCCTCCTCGACGCTTTACCGCTTGGTAATGCATTACCGTACGGTAAGACGTCATGGATGACAAGCTGGCGTGGGCGGCCCGCGTCTGGCGCCCGCCCGCCGAGGTGCGCGAACTCCGCGGCGGTTACACGTCGACGATGCTGGCCCTGACCGCCGACGACGGCGAACGGGCCGTGCTGCGGCTGATGACGAAGCAACCGTGGCGGCGCCACGCGCCCGGCCTGCTCACCCGCGAGGCCTCCGTCCAGCGGCAGCTGCACGGCTCGCCGGTCCCCGCGCCCCGCAGCCTCGCCGTCGACCTGACCGGCACGCCCGCGCACCTCATGTCGTGGCAGCCCGGCCGGCCCCGCCTCGACGACGCGCCCGTGGCGCCCGCCGCGCGGATGCTGGCCGAGATCCACCGCTTCGACCCCGGCCCCGACCGGCCCCGCGCGTTCCAGTCCTGGGCGCCACCGGCCAAACGGGTCGTGCCTCCCTGGACGACGCGGCCCGCATTGTGGGAGGCGGCGTTCGCCGTGCTCGCCGCGCCCGCCCCGGCGTACGAAGGGGTCTTCCTGCACCGCGACTACCACCTGGGCAACCTGCTGTGGGAGGGCGACCGGATCAGCGGCGTCGTGGACTGGGTCGAGACGTCGTGGGGACCGGCGGCCCTCGACGTCGCGCACGCCACCACGTACCTGGCGATGCTGCACGGGGTGCCGGCGGCCGAGCGGTTCGCCCGGGCCTGCGGGACGGCCGAGGTCCGGTACTGGAGCGTCATGGACGTCGTGGGCTACCTGCCCGACCCGGTCAAGGTCGCCCAGCCGTGGCGCGACGCCGGAGTGGAGATCAGCGACCGCACCGCCCGGCGCCGGCTCGAGGAGCGGCTCGAGACCGTCCTCGGCTAAGTTGCATTCTCATGACGTGCATCGTCGGGATCACGGACGGGCGGACCGTCACCGTCGGCGGTGACTCCGCGGGCAGCGACGGGTGGCACGTCGCAGTCCGCTCCGACTCCAAGGTCTTCCAGGTGGGGCCGTACCTGATGGGCTTCACGACCAGCTACCGCATGGGTCAGCTGCTGCGCTACTCCCTCGACGTCGGCGAACCCGACACGTGGGACGTCGACCGGTTCATGGCCACCACGTTCATCGACGCCGTCCGCCAATGCCTCTCCGACGGCGGCTACGCCCGCACCGAGGACGGCCAGGAACAGGGCGGCCAGTTCCTCGTCGGCATCCACGGCCGCCTCTACGTGATCGGCGACGACTACCAGATCGGCCACACGATCTCGGGTTACGCCGCGGTCGGCTCGGGCTACCTGGTCGCCCTGGGCTCACTGCACTCCACGGCCAAGACCCCGATCAACAGCCACGACCGCGCCGTGCTGGCCCTGGAAGCAGCGGCCGAGCTCACCGAGGGCGTCCGCCCGCCCTTCACCGTCGTCCAGTCCGAATAGCGCCCGCCCGGCCAGTACGGTCAAGACGAACAGTGATGCCATCGAGGGGCGGGGGCCCGACCATGGACGAGCGAATCACGGTGACCGGAGCCAACGGCCGATCGGTCACCGTCACGAGGGGCCAGCGCTACTGGAAGTCCGGCGGCGAGGCCAACATCCGCGCCGAGTCAGCGGACGACATCCGCTACCAGGACCGCCGCGGGGACGAGCGCCGGGAGAGCGTCGCCTTCTTCGTCCGCAAATACGACATCGAGGGCTACAACAGCCCTTTCCCTTTCGGCTCCTGACCCCGCCGGGCCGCCATTGCGGCCGTGCTGTGTCATTTTCCGATTCCTTGATCAACGAGACGAGTGGGCCATGGTGGGGCGCGGGCCGTCTCGGTGCTCGAGCTCGACCGGGTGCTGGACGCCTCCCCGCGGGAGCTGGAGCGAACACTTCGGGCGCGGGCGGCGAAGTATCGATGTGATGCAACCTGGGATGAGGCCGGGCACGACAACCGGCTTGGTCACCGACGCCGAGCTCGTCGAGCAGGCGCGGCGGGCGCCTGAGCGGTTCGCGGCGATCTTCGACCGCCACTATCCGGACATCTACGCGTACGTGGCGAAGCGGCTCGGGCCCGACCTCGCCGAGGACGTGGCGTCCGAGACCTTCCTGGTCGCCTTCGACCGGCGGCGCAGCTTCGATCCGGCACGTGGTGAGGTGCGGCCCTGGCTGTTCGGGATCGCGTCGAACCTGGCGGCGCGGCACGTGCGGGCGGAGACGCGGCGGTACCGGGCGCTGGCCCGGGCCGGCGGGCAACCGGACGAGCAGTCGGGCCATGCCGACGCCGTCGCGGGGCGGCTGGACGCGGCCGCGGTCCGGGGCCGGCTGGCCGAGGCGCTGCGGCGGCTGCCCGAGCCCGTACGGGCGGTGCTGCTGCTCGTGGCGTGGGCGGGCCTGAACCAGCAGGAGGCCGCGGTGGCGCTGGGGATTCCGGCCGGCACGGCCCGGTCCCGGCTGCATCGCGCGCGACAGGAGATGCGGCAGGCATTGGACTTCGAGATCGAGGCGGACGAGTGATGGACGAGATGAGCATGCTGCGGGAGACCTTCGAGACCGGCGAGGCGCCCCCGGCGGCAGCACAGCAGCGCGCCCGCGCCGCCCTGCAGAGCCGGATCGTTGCGCCGGCCGGACGCCGCCGGTGGTGGCGGGTGGCCGTGCCGATCGGGGCCGGCGTGGCCACCGCGGCGGCCGTCGTCGCCGCGTTCAGCCTCAACGGCGCCGACCGGCCCGACGTGACCACCCCGCCGCAAGCGCGGCAACCAGTGGCGGCGGTGCCCTACCTCAAGCCGGTCAGCGCCCAGCAGTACTTCGAGAACGCGGCGTGGACGGCCGAGCGGAAGCAGTGGACCGACCCCACGCCCGAGCAGTTCATGTATGTCGAGACGCGGGAACTGCGCAACCCGCCGTCAGTGGAGAACCGCCGGCCCAACGGCGCGCTGGTTCCCGGTAAGGCGAAATACCGCACGGTCCAGCTGTGGGACCGGGTCGACGGCCAGGTGCAGGGGACCATCAAGAACGGCAAGCTCGTCGTCGCGAAGCAGGGCGACGGGGGAGGTTACTGGGGCCGGCTCACCTGGTCGCAGATCGCCGGGTTGACCACTCCGGCGGCGGTGCGGAAGTTCACCGTCGACCCCGGCGGGCCGGTCGGCATGGACGTCGACGCGCTGGCCGGCCAGTACGTGCTGCCCCCGGCCGTGCAGGCGGCGATCTTCCGCTACCTCGCGCAGCAGCCCGGCATGAGGGTCAACGCGAACGCCACCAACCTCGACGGCCGGCCCGCGATCGGCCTGGGCCGGGTCCTCGAGGGCTACCTGTCCCAGGAACTGCTGTTCGACAAGCAGACCTACGCCCTGATCGGCGAGCGCATGATCGCGGTGGCCGACCACGTGAACCGCGCCGACGACGGCACCTCGTACACGAAGGAGGGCGACTTGTTCCGGCAGGTGATGTATCGCAAGGCCGTCATCGTCGACAAGCCGGGCGAGACCTCCTGACGCGACTGTCGACGCCGAGGCCACGATCACCGGGGAGGTCGTGTCAGCGCCGTGTCAGGGCGGTGACGGTGACCCGGGCGAGTCTTGCCGGGTCACCACCGTCAGGAGGAACCTTGAACACCATTCGTCAGGCCCGCAGCGCCGGGGCGGCCCTGGTCACCAGCGGTGCCGTCTACTTCGTGGCCGAGTTCATCGCGGCCGCGGCGTGGACGGACCCGCCGTACAGCTACACCCACCACTTCATCAGCAACCTCGGCGTGCACGGCCCGATCACCGTGTTCGATCAGTTCATCTTCTCGCCGCTGGCGTGGGTGATGAACCTCGGCTTCCTGGTGTCGGGTCTCGCCGCGCTGGCCGGCGTGGTCCTGCTGCGGGGGTTGCCCGGTCGCCGCCGAGGGCCGCTGGTCGCGACCGCGCTGGTGCTGGCGGCCGGGATGGGCCTGGTGGCGCTCTTCCCGGGAACAGGCGACGACGGCACCACCGACTATCACGGATTCGGCGCCCTCGCGGCTTTCGTCTCCGGCAACGTGCTCGTCGCCCTGCTCGGCCGGGCGCACCGGCTTCTCGACGTCTCGCCCGGAATCGGCCGGGCCCTGGTGGTGCTGGGCACGGCCGGCCCGGTCTCGCTGGTCGCCTTCGGCGCCGTCCTCGCCTCGGACGCGGGTGTCCTCATCGGCCTGTTCGAGCGCGGCATCATCTATCCCTTCCTGATCGGCTTCATCCTCCTGGGGTCGGCCTTGCGCCGGGAGCCGGCCCGTTCCGCGCCGCGAAGCAGCCGAGCGGTGTAGCGGCCGCCCTGGTTCATGACCGCGAGACAGCCCGCCGCACGCGGTGGTGCGCGATGCGAGCCGCGGCGAGGATCGCCAGGATCGCGACGACGACAGCGGCCCAGCCGAGGTCGGGCGCCCACAGCAGGGCCAGGCCGAGGTCACCGCCGAGCAGTACGGGCAGCCCCAGCGTGACGGCGCCGGCCAGCCCGAGGCATCCGACGACGGCCAGGACACTCGCGACCGGGCGCACCAGGAGGGCCACCAGCAGCACGGCCACCACCACCAGCACGAGCAGCGTGAGGCCGAACAGGGGGTCGCCACCGGCCGGTTGCACGGCTTTGCCCTGGATCATCCGGGCCACGTTGAAGCCCAGGCCGGTCAGCGCGCCGTCCCGAGCCAGGCTGTAGCTGTCGGCCAGCACCACCACGGCGAGGTCGGCGTCCGGCAGCAGCACGACGTGCGCGAAGAAGCCGGGGGTGGCGCCGGCATGCCACACCGTTCGGGTGCCGTCCGTCCGGGTGTCGCGCCAGCCCAGGCCGTATCCGCCCGCGGTCTGCCCGGTGTGCATCTCGCTGTGCCGTCCGCCCAGGTGGTCCCGTGCGAACCGGGCCATGTCGTCCAGGCTCGCCGCGACATAGCCGTACGGGACCCCGGACGTGTCGTAACCACGGTCGAAGGGGCGCGGGTGGCCGAACCAGTAGCGATGCCCGGCGGGCAGCCCCACCCGCTCGGCGTCGGCCTCGGTGGCGGCGGCGTGGGTCATGCCGAGCGGCTGGAAGATCTCCGAGCGCAGGAATTCCCCGTACGGCTTCCCGGACACGGTTTCCACGAGCGCACCCAGCACCATGTAGTTCGCGTCGCTGTACTCGTGGGCCGTGCCGGGCGGGCGGGCCGGTTCGACGCCGGCCAGGTCGCGCACCGATCGGGCCAGGCCGTCGGCGCTGTTGTCGAACCGGTCGGTGCGACTCGCCCACTGGGCCAGCCCGCTGGTGTGGGTGAGCAGGTGCCGCACGGTGATCCGGGCCGCGGCGTCGTCGTCGGCCAGGTCGAACCAGGGCACGTGCCGCCGTACGGGATCGTCGAGATCGACCCGGCCCGACTCGACCAGCCGCATGACCGCCTGCGCGGTGATCGGCTTGGACACCGACCCGATCAGGAAGGGCGTGCCGGTCCCGACGCCCCAGGCACCCTGCTCGATCACCCCATGCGGGCTGACCACCGCATACGCCAGCCCGGGTATGCGCAGTCCGGCCTGCTCGCGGCGGAGATAGTCCTCGATCCCGCTGGGTGGAGCCGGCACCAGCGCGAAGGCCGCCAGGAGAGCCGTCAGGAACATCGGCACATCATCACCCCAATAATCGTATGGCTGTATGGTTATCGAGGTATACCGTATCGCGATATGGTTATGCAATGGCACGCACCGCTGATCACGACGCCCGCCGGCAGCAAGTGGCCGAGGCGGTCGAGCGTCTAGTCGCGTCCGAGGGCTACGACGCCGTCACCGTGGCCAAGACCGCGGCCGCCGCGGGCATCTCGGTCGGGCTGGTGCAGCACTACTTCCCCAGCAAGGACGACATGCTGCTGCACGCCTTCACGCACGTCCGCGAGCGCACCGAGCGCCGGGTGCTGGCCGACGCCGAGCGGGCCGACCAGGCCGGCGCGCGCATCGAGCAGATCCTGCTGGGCGCGCTGACCGAGCTGCTGCCGCTGGACGACCGCCGCCGCCGCGAGTGCCGGGTCGAGCTGGCCTTCACCGGGCGCGCGGTGGACAACCCGCGGGTCGCGGAGGCGCTCGGCCGGGGCAACGCCCACCTGCGGGCGACGCTGGCCCGGGCGATCCGCAACGGCAAGGAGTGCGGCGAGGTCCCGGCCAGCACCGACGAACAGGCCGAGGCCGCCCGTACGCTGGCCGTGCTCGACGGGCTCAAACTGCACGCCTACACCGAGCCCGCGACCATGACCGCCGACGCCGCCCGGGCCGCGCTGGCCGGCGAGCTGGCCCGCGTGTTCACCGGCGAGTGTCATCACCGGGACTGATGCTGCCGAAGGTGTGGTGGCGCAGCTGGACCTCCTCGAAGTCCAGCGTGGTCTGGATGCTCTGCAGCACCTCGTCGTCGATGACGCCCTCGTCGCGCAGCCGGACGACGGTGGCGTGCTTGTGCGCGATCGCGGCCAGCCGCAGCCGCCGGTCCTGCTCCTCGCGGCGGCGCGCGCCGTCGCCGTTGTCGGGCCCGTCGGAGCGCAGGATGCCCAGCCGCCGGCTGAACTCGTGCCGCAACTCGTCGGCCACCTCGCGGTCCGCGCCGACCTCACCCGCCAGCTCGGGCAGCGCGGCCATGGCCTCCTCGCCCGCGGTGATCTCGGCCCGGTGCCGTTCCCGCTCGGCCTCGCCGTCGTCGGCCAGCCGGGCCCAGCGCACGATCCGCGGCAGCAGCGGCGCCTGCACGACCAGCGTCACCGCGATCACCCCGGCGGTCACGAAGACGATCACGTCGCGGCCGGGCAGGCTCTCCGGCACGGCCAGCGCGGCGGCCAGCGAGACCGCGCCCCGGAAACCGGCCGAGGCCACGACCGTACGGGGCCGGGCGCCCAGCCGCAGCTCGCGTTGCCGGGGCCTGCGGTCGATCAGGCGGATCACGTACGGGCTGGTGAACAGCCAGGCGAAGCGCACCCCGATGACCGCCGCCGACACCGCGACCACGGCCACGAGCGCCTGCGCCAGGCCGACCGTGCTCAGATCCCGTACGGCGGCTTGCACTTCCAGGCCGACCAGCACGAACAGCGCCGCGTTGGCCAGCGCGGTCAGGAAGGCCATCACGGTCTGCACGTACTGCCGGGCGTCGGCCGTGAACAGGCGGGGCGAGGCCCGGCTCACCCACAGGCCGCTGACCACCACGGCCAGCACCCCCGAGGCCCCGGCCTCCTCGGCGACCAGATACGCGGCCAGGGGCGTGGCCAGCGCGACGATGTTGTGCTGGAAGGGGTCGTCGAGCCGCTTGCGGGCCTGCACGCTGAGCCAGGCCAGCGCGAACCCGATCGCGATGCCGCCCACGTAGGCCAGCACGAACCGGCCGGACACACTGGCCAGCCCGACGTGTTCCTCGCCCAGGGTGACACCGACCGCGAGCGCGTAGATGACCAGCGCCGTGCCGTCGTTGACCAGGCTCTCGGCCCGCAGCGTGGTGGCGATCCGGCGGGGCAGCGAGCGGCCCAGCACCCCGACGGCGGTGGCGTCGGTCGGCGCGACGGCCGCGCCCAGCACCCAGGCCGGACCCCACGGCATGCCCAGCAGATGCGCGGCGGTCGCGGCGACGGCGGCCGTGGCGGCCACCAGCACCGTGCTGAGCAGCAGGATCGCGCGCAGGTTGGTGCGGATCTCGCGCAGCGACGACGTGAAGCTCTCCCAGTAGAGCAGCACCGGCAGGAACAGCAGCAGCACGGCCTCGGGCGGCAGGTGCGCCGACCGCAGCGCCGGAATGAAGCCGAGCAGCACCCCGGCCAGGAGCAGCAGCGCGGGCGGCGCGATCCGGAACTGCCGGGCGACGCTCGTGCAGACCAGGACGGCGACCCCGACCGAGACCGCGAGCAGCAGACTGAGCACGCGGCGACGCTACCCCGTACGGGTCAGCCGATAACCTTTCCCGGATTGAACAGATTCAACGGGTCGAGCGTCTGCTTCACGGCGACCTGCATGGCCAGCACCGCGGGCGACAGCTCCTGCCGCATGCCGGCCCGCTTGAGCAGGCCGACACCGTGCTCGCCGGTGACCGTGCCGCCGAGCGCGATGGCGGCGCTCAGCATGTCCTCGAAGGCGGCCTGCGCGGCCCGCTTGGCCTGTTCGTCACCGGCCGGGGCCAGGATCAGCGGGTGCAGGTTGCCGTCGCCGGCGTGCGCGATGGTGGCGATCGTCGAACCGTGCCGGGCCGCGATCTCCTCGATCGACGCGAGCATCCGCGGCACCTTCGAGCGGGGCACACAGATGTCCTCGGTCAGCACCGGGCTCAACCGCTCCAGGGCCGGGTAGGCCAGGCGGCGCGCGGCGAACAGCGCTTCCGCCTCGACCTCGTCGGTGGACTGCTCGGCCCACAGCGCCCCCGCGGCCCGGAACACCTCGGCCACCGCGGTGGCCTCCTCGTCGCCCGGGGTGTCGAGCTGGGCCAGCAGCAGCGCCGCGGCGTCGGCCTCCAGACCCAGGTGCTTCCACTCCTCGACGGCCCGCAGACAGGTGCGGTCGAGCAGCTCCAGCGCGGCCGGCACCAACCCGGCCCGGGTGATCGCGGCGACCGCCTCCCCCGCCGCCACCACGCTGCCGAACGCGCCGACCACGGTGCGCGGCGCCTCCTTGCGGGCGGGCCGCAGCCGTACGGTGATCTCGGTGATCACCCCGAACGTGCCCTCCGAGCCGGTGAAGAGACCGGCCAGGTCGTAGCCCGCGACGCCTTTGGTGGTCCGCCGGCCGAGCTTGACCACCGTCCCGTACGCCCCGGCGGGCCCGCCCACGACGGCTTCCAGCCCGAGCACGTAGTCACGGGTCACGCCGTACTTGAGGCAGCACAGGCCGCCCGCGTTGGTCGACACGTTGCCGCCGATCGTCGACCAGGGCGCGCTGGCCGGGTCGGGCGGATACCACAACCCGTGCGCGGCGACGGCCTTCTTCAGATCGTCGTTGATCACCCCCGGCTGCACGGTGGCGGTCAGGTTCTCGGTGTCGATCTCCACGATCCGGTTCATCTTCGACAGGTCGAGGATCATCGCCCCGTCGACCGCGTTGGCCCCGCCCGACAACCCGGTGCCGGCGCCACGCGGCACGATCGGGATGCCCCGCTCGGCGCAGTGGGCCACCACCTCCTGCACGTCCGCCGTGGTCAGCGGGCGCACCGCGCCGACCGGCCGCCCGTACGGGGCCCACTCCGCGTCGTCGTGGCTGAGGCTCTCCAGCACATCGGGGTCGTCGATGACGTTCACTTGAGGAACTCCAGGATCGCGGCGTCGGTCAGTACCAGCGACCCTACGCCCGCCCCGACCGCCGGCCCTGCCGCACGACTCCCACGACTCCCGGCTCGCGCGAACCGTCCGGCCGGCGCCCACCCGGGCTGTCACAAACTGGCGTGGCCGGCTGTCACTGTGGCATGAACCTCGAATCGGCCCGCCGGTGGTTGCGGGGTGGCCTGTACACGCTGGCCGCCCTGCAGACGTTTGTCTCGCTCTGGCAGTACTTCCTGCCGCGCTCGTTCTTCGACGACTTTCCGACCGTGAAGCTCGACCCGCCGTACAACGAGCACCTTCTGACCGACGTCGGTGGGCTCGGGCTGGCCCTGGCCGCGACGCTGGCGATCGCCGCCTGGCTGGTCGACACCAGGGTGGCCCTGGCCGCGCTGACCGGCTATCTGGTCTACGCGGCCACGCATTTCGCCTATCACGTGACGCATTTCGCCGACTTCTCGCTGGGTGAGGCCCTGGGCGTCGGCACCGGCCTGGGCCTGGAGGTGGTGCTCGCTCTGCTGCTGCTCCACACCGCCCGGCTGCTGTTGCGGGCCGGGCGGGCGATGGCCGGCGTGGACGGCCCGGGCCGCTCAGACGGGGAACGTCACGCCGGTGAGGGTTTCGGAGACTGACCACAGGCGTCGCTGGACGTCGGTGTCGTGGGAGGCGGGGCTGGAGGCGACGAGGCGCGGGTAGCCGCGTGCCTCGGCGCGGCCGTCGGGGCCGTAGTACTGAGCGCCGAGCACCTCGGGGCCGGTGGCGGCGCGCAGCGTCGGCAGGGCGCCCATCGCGGGTGGCTGGGTGAGCAGCGGCGCGAGCAGGCCCAGCGGCAGGCGGAGCCAGGCGGGGGTGTTGCGGGCCAGCTCGGTGTTCGCCGTGCCGGGGTGCGCGGCGACCGCGATCGGGGTGGTGCCGCGGGCCGCGAGGCGGCGTTGCAGCTCGTACGTGAACATCAGGTTGGCCAGTTTGGACTGCCCGTAAGCGCCGGCCCGGCTGTACGACCGCTCCCACTGCAGGTCGTCGAAGTGGATCGCGGCCTGGATGCGGTGGCCGGTGCTGCTGACCGTCACCACCCGCGCGCCGGGGACGGGCAGGATCAGGTCGAGCAGCAGGCCGGTGAGCGCGAAGTGGCCGAGGTGGTTGGTGCCGAACTGCAGCTCGAAGCCGTCGCGGGTGGTCAGCTTCGGGGTGTACATGACACCCGCGTTGTTGATCAGCAGGTCGATGCGCGGGTGGGTGACGTGCAGCGTGGCGGCGGCGGCGCGCACCGAGTCCAGCGAGCTCAGGTCGAGTTCCTGCACGGTCACGTCGCCGGCGATCCGGTTCGCGGCCTGCTTGCCTTTCTCCACGTCGCGCACGGCCATGACCACCGTCGCTCCGTGCTCGGCCAGCGCCCGGGCGGTCTCGTAGCCCAGCCCGGTGTTGGCGCCGGTCACCACCGCGACCCGCCCCCGCTGGCTGGGGATGTTCCGTTCGGTCCAGTTCTCGCTCATGTCGCTCTCCTCTAAAGTACCGCCGGTCTTTTACTGCGCCAACGCTAAGAGACCGCCGGTCTGATGTCAAGAGACCGGTGGTTCGTAATGTAGGATCCGACCGTGACGTTCCAACGAGCCCGGAGCGAGGAGCAGCGGGAGATCCGCCGCCGCGCGATCCTGGACACCGCCGCGGCGATGCTCGACGAGATGCCCGTGGCCGAGATCAGCCTCAACGAGCTGAGCCGTCGCGTCGGCCTGGCCAAGTCGAACGTGCTGCGATATTTCGAGACGCGCGAGGCGGTGCTGCTCGAGCTGCTCAACCGGTTCATCCGGGAATGGCTGACCGCGCTGGCCGAGGAGCTGGAGGCCGGTGTCGACCCGCGTCTGCCCGCCGCCGATCGGGCCCGCCTGCTGACCGGCGTCCTCAGCCGCTCCCTGGCCGACCGGCCGGTGCTGTGCGGCCTGTTCAACGCGCAGGGCAGCGTCCTGGAGCAGAACGTCTCGTACGAGGTGGTCCGGCAGCACAAACGGGAATCGCTCGACAGCCTGGCCGTCGCGACCACGCTGATCCGCAAGCACCTGCCCGAGCTCGGCGACAGCGCCCGGGCGTACTGCCTGCAGGTGCTGGTGCTGGCGGGCGCGCTGGCGGCCTACCTTCCGGCGCCACCGAGCGTGCTCGCGGTCTACGAGGCCGAACCGGAGCTGGCCGCCATGCGGGCCACCCTGCACGAGGCGCTGCACCTCGCCGTCACGATGACGACGGTGGGCGCGCTGCCCCGCGACTGACGTGCGCTGACCCGTACGGGTGGGGGCCGCCGACCGCAAGGCCCGGTCTGCTCCGGCGGCAGCGGGCGGCCCTCGACCATGGCAGCACCGGTCCACGACGCCCGGCGGTGACCCTTTACGCTCGGCCCGTGTACGAATCTTCGCGGATCTGCCGCTGCGTCATCTGCCACGACTACGGCGACCGCGACGAGTACGACGCCGCCGACCGGGGTGTGCTCGGCAACGTCGAGACGTTCGAGTGGAGCGTCACCGGTGTGCCCGCCGACGACAAGGGCCCCGGCTGGGCCTACACGATCGGCCGCTGGCACAGCCGGGGCGAGCCGGAGCTGGCCATGTTCGGGCTCAGGGACCTCGCCGTCATGCAGTCCTGCCTCAACATCCTGGGCAAACGCGACGGCCTGGCCGACGGCCAGTCGCACGACGACGTCGTCAACGGCTATCCCGTCCGGCTGCGGACCGTTCAGCCGGGCTGGTACAAGGCGTTCTTCGGCCACGGCATCTGGTTCTACCGCCGCCCGCCGATCCCGTTCCTCGAAGTGGTCTGGCCGGACCGCGACGGCACGTTCCCGTGGGAGAACGGCAGCCTCGCCCAGCCCCACCTGTGGCTGGAGCCGGGCGAGCACGTCCCGGGCGTCTGGACCCAGGACGTGTAGACCCGGGCTACCAGATGCGGGTGCGGGACTCGCCGGACGTCAGGGTGGCGATCGGGCCCGCGGTGAACCGGCCGTCGGCGGCCTTCCGCGCGCCCAGCAGGTCGACGTCGATGATCGCGGGGGTGCCGTCGCGCTCCTCGAACTCGGCGTCGGCGAAGCGGACCCGTTCCAGGTCGCGGCCCGTGACGGGGGCCAGGCGGGCGTCGTCGAACTCCGGGGGCAGGTCGGTCACCAGGTAGACGCCGTCGCCCTCGTCGGTCACGGTGGCCGTCGCCGTGGCCGTGACGAGCGGGTCGGTCTCGCCGTCGAAGGGGCGGGCGCCCGCCGTGTAGACGTTGCCCCGGGCGTAGACGGCCTGCACCACGTCGAGGTAGCGCTGGTGGTCGCCCGGCGGCTGGGACTGGATGCGCTCGATGTAGGCCTCGAACGAGGACGGGTAGCCGTCGTAGGCCGAGGTGCCCGGAAGCGCCGGGGCTTCGCCTTCGGCGCCGGGCCCGTACGCGCGGGCGGGGTCACCGCCGACGAACAGGTTGCTGACCCAGCGGTCGTCGCCGGCCCGGATGTACGCGTAGCCGGCGACCTGGGTGCTGTGCGGGCGGTGGTACGGGGTGGCCCGGTCCATGACGGCCTCGACGCGGACGGTGCCGCCGATCAGGTTGCTGACGAAAGCGCCGCCCTGGCTGAACAGCTCGATCGCGGCGGGCGAGGCGAAGACGTTGTGCTCGACCAGGTAGGGCCCGTGGGAGACCTCGATGAAGATGTCGCGGCTGTTGTTGTAGAAGACGTTGCGCGAGATCCGGGTGCCCTGCGTCTGCCAGTCCAGCCAGGTGCCGAGCGAGCAGTCGTGGATGCGGTTGTGCCGGATCTCCACGTCGATCGCCGCGTGCAGCTTGATGCCGCCGATCTCGTAGCCGTAGAACTCGCGCTTGAGGGCGATGTTGTAGATGTGGTTGTCCTCGATGGTGGAGAACACGCAGCCCAGGTGACCGACGATGCCGTTCTGCCCGCAGTCGAAGATGGTGTTGCGGCGGATCACGTGCGAGCCGATGTGCTCCTTGTCCCACCCGATCTGCAGCGCCGAGAAGACCGACTCCAACTGATATTGGTAGCCCGGCTTGTCACCGCGCTCGGTGGCGTAGTTGTGGCCGGTCGAGGCCTCCTTGCCGATCGAGACGGCCGAGGTCTTGGCGTCGTGGATGACGTTGTCCTCGATGATCCAGCCCTTCGACCAGTTGGGCCCGATGAGGCCGGGCTGGTCGGCGGTCGGCGGCGTCCACGGCGTGGCGGCCTGGGCGAGCTCGAAGCCGCGCACGGTGATGTAGTCGAGGTGCGGCACGAGGGGGTAGAAGACCGACCGGCGTACGTTGATCTCGACCAGCTCGGCGTTGGGGTCGGCGCCTTGGAAGTTGGCCCGGATCGTGGTCGTGTCCGCGCCGACCGACGCGTGCCACACGAGCTTCGTCTGCTCGACGTTGCGGACCCGATCGGTCGTCCTGGTCCAGTTGTCGACGACCTCCGTACGGGCCTCGGGGGCGGCGACGGCTTCCGGCGAGTCGGCCTCGTAGAAGCTCAAGCCGTTGAGGTAGACGTCGCCCAGGTGCTTGTGCGCGGCACCCTCCGGATAGACGATCCAGTCGCCGCCGACCTCTTCCGCGTACGGGTTGAAGTCGCCGAACAGCGAGTTGGGCACCTCGGCCCGCCACACCGTTCCCGATTCCTGCACCCAGCCGGTGATGCGCTCGGAGCCCTTGATGACGACGTGCTCGCCCTCGGCGGCCTGGTAGGTGATGCGGCGCGCGTCGCTGAGCCCGCCGCGCCGGGGCTTGACCCACTCGCGGTACTCCCCCGCGTGCACGATCACGGTGTCGCCCGCCTGCGCGACGGCGGCCGCGCGGTTGATCGTACGGAAGGGCTGGTCCTTCGACCCTGCGGCGGTGTCGGAGCCGGTGGTCGCCACATGGAACTCGGAGGTCATCAGCGCAAGCCTTTCGACGAGGGGCGGAAGCGGGCCGGCCTCAACGTTAGATTGCGAAAACATCATGTCAAGATGTCGAAAGTTTTCGAGGACTCCGGGGCCCGTCGCATTCTTATAGCCCAGGATCAGCGGCCGCGGTCGACTTCCGGACGATCAGCTGCGTGGCCAGCTCGACCCGGGGCGAGGCCAGTTCCTCCCCCGCGACCAGCCGGAGCAGGCGGCGCAGGGCGACCCGGCCCATCTCGGCGAACGGCTGGCGCACGGTGGTCAGCGGCGGCGCCGACCACTGGGCCGCGGTGATGTCGTCGAAGCCCACCACGCTGACGTCCTCGGGCACCCGCAGGCCGAGCGTGCGGGCCGCCTCTATCGCGCCCAGCGCCTGCCCGTCGTTGGAGGCGAACAGCGCGGTGGGCCGGGGCGTACGCCCGAGCAGCTCGAGCGCCGCCGCGAAGCCGGCCTCGAAGGTGAACGGCCCTTCCGCCATCAGCGCAGGGTCGCTGGTCAGGCCGCGCTGGGCCAGGGCGGCGTGATAGCCGTGCAGGCGGGCGATCGCCACCATCGCGCCCGCCGGGCCCTCGATGAAGCCGATCCGCCGGTGCCCCAGGTCGAGCAGGTGCTCGGTGGCCGCCATGCCGCCGTTGAAGTTGGTGGCGCCCACACTGGGCACGTCGGGACCGGGCAGGTTGATCGGATCGATCGTCACCACCGGGATCCGCTGCTCGGCGAACTGCCGCCACTGCCGGCTGTTGATCTCGGAGGTGACCAGGATCAGGCCCTCCCGGCGGGCCGTGGCCATCCGCCGGGCCCAGGCCGCGCCCAGCGGGTCCTCCGGGACGGTGCCCACCACGACCTCGACCCCGCCGGCGTCCGCGACCTCCAGCGCGCCGAACAGGATGTCGAGGTTGTTGGGCGTGCGCATGGCATCGAAGACCACTTCCACCGTACGGGTCTCCGGCTGCGCGCCGCCCAGGCCGCGCGCGACGTAGCCGTGCCGCACCAGCAGCGCCTCGATGCGGCGGCGGGTCTCCGCGGCCACGTCGGTGCGGCCGTTGACCACCTTGGAGACGGTCGGCACGGACACCCCGGCCTCCCGCGCGACGACGGCCAGCGTCGCGCGCTGCGGCTCACGAGTCACGGCGCCCCCTCCCAGAGCTTCGGCGAAAGCCAGTATCGCAACGTTCTCGCAACCGCAGGGTTCCTGATGGCCGGGCCGGCAGCCGCCGATCTTGCGGCCGACCGCTCGAACCGCGACCGCACCACGGAGATGCCAGTGAGCCCACGTATCAAGCGCCTGCTCACCGACCGGCGCGTCGGCACCAAGATCATGGCCGCCGTCGGCGTGGTCTCCGTTCTCGGCGTGGGCAACGGCCTGTACGCGCTGAGCAGCCTCAGCGAGACCAATGATCAGGTCCGGCACGGCTTCACGCAGAACCAGGAGCTGAACAGCATCGGCAACCTGCGCGCCGCCGTCAACCGCACCTGGCTCGCCGTGGACGCTCACATGCTCTCCGGCAACGACACCGAGCGCGCCACCGCCGAGGCGGCCATCGCCAAGGCCGAGGTCGAGGTCGTGAAGTACTCCAAAGAGTTCCAGGCCTATCCGGTGGGTGCGGCCGCGCTGGCCACGGCGGCCGGCTTCGACAAGAACTGGGCCGAGTTCACCGAGATCGTCTCCGGTCAGGTGCTGCCGCTGTCCGAGCGCAACGCTCAGGCCCAGCTCAACACGTTGCGCGACGGCACGCTGGCCAAGGAGATGGCCGACGTCCGCACCGACCTGACTGCACTGTCCGACATGACCGTCGCGGCCGGCGCCGAGCAGGCAGCGCGCGCCCAGTCGACCTACGAGTCCACCCGGACGCTGGTGATCGGCCTGCTCGCGGGCAGCCTGCTGATCGGCCTGGCCCTGGCGTACGCGATCGCCCGCATGATCGTCAAGCCGCTGGGCCGTAACGTCGACGCGCTCGAGCGCATCGCCCAGGGCGACCTCACCGCCCGCGTCGAGGTGGAGAGCGACGACGAGGTCGGCCACATGTCGGAGACGCTGAACCGCACCGCCGTCGCCATGGGCGAGATGGTCGAGCGCATCCAGAACAGCTCGACGCTGCTGGCCTCGGCCTCCGAGGAGCTGTCGGCCGTGTCGTCGGAGCTGTCGGCGTCCGCCGAGGAGACGTCGGCCCAGGTGTCCACGGTGTCGGAGTCGGCCTCCATGGTCTCGGCCAGCGTCACCACGGTGTCCGCGGGCGCCGAGGAGATGGGCGTGTCGATCCGCGAGATCTCCAACAACGCCAACGAGGCGGCCGGGGTCGCGGCCGACGCGGCCCGTGCCGCCGAGAGCACCAACGCCAGCGTGGCCCGCCTCGTCGCAGCGTCCGGGCAGATCGGCTCGGTCGTCGCGCTGATCACCTCGATCGCCGAGCAGACCAACCTGCTCGCGCTCAACGCCACCATCGAGGCCGCGCGGGCCGGTGAGGCCGGCAAGGGCTTCGCCGTGGTGGCCAGCGAGGTCAAGGATCTGGCCCAGGAGACCGCCCGGGCCACCCAGGAGATCACCACCCAGGTCGGCGCGATCCAGGCCGAGAGCAACGCCGCGGTCATCGCGATCCAGCAGATCGGCGAGGTCATCGGGACCATCAACGACTACACCACGACGATCGCGGCCGCCGTCGAGGAGCAGACCGCCACCACGGCCGAGATCTCGCGCAGCGTCAACGAGGCCGCCATGGGCTCGACCAGCATCGCCGACACGATCGCGGGCGTCTCCGAGGCCGCCGCGCACGTCACCTCGGGCGCCTCGGACACGCAGCAGACCGCGGCCAGCCTGGCCCGGACGGCGGCCGAGCTGCAGGCCACGGTCTCGGTCTACCGCCTGGTCTGACTGTGTGCGGCCACCGCCGCCTCGTACGCCGCTTGCAGTTCGGCGAAGACCGACGGGGTGCCCGGTGGCCGCGCCACGCCCAGGTGTTGTTCGCGCAGCTCGTCCATGAAGCGGTCCCACAGCTCGGGGCCGCCGCGTTCGAGCAGCTCGGCCCGGACGGAAAGCTCATGGCCGGCCGGCATGTGCCGGCGGCCCCACGAGCCGAGGGCGGCCATCACCGGCACGAGCTGCACGCCGGCCTCGGTCAGGCTGTACCGAATCTTCTGCTTGTGGGTCTCGTCGTCCGTGCGCCACAGCAAGCCGTGCGCGACCAGCCGGCGCAGCCGGTCGGCCAGGATGTTGGAGGCGATCCCCTCCTGCGAGCCGGTGAGCAGCTCGCGGAAGTAGTGCCGGTTGCCGAACATCATGTCCCGCAGCACGACCAGCGACCACCGGTCGCCCAGCACCTCGACGGCCAGGTTGATCGGGCAGCCCGACCGGTGCGTCTCCTCGTCCATCGCGACCGATAGTACTTCGCAACCGGTGCTGCTACCGTCGTCCCACCTGGTTTCATTCTGCAATCAGTTGGAGACGCGCATGAAGCTTCTGCTCACCTCCGGCGGCGTCCGGAACAAGAGCATCCACGACGCCCTGCTCGACCTGCTGGGCAAGCCGATCGGCGAGGCGACCGCCCTGTGCATCCCGACCGCGGGCTACGCCAACCCGGGCGGCATCAACCGGGCCTGGACCTTCATCGCCGGCGGGCCGCAGAACGAGTGCCCCATGACCGAACTGGGCTGGAAGTCCGTGGGCGTGCTCGAGCTGAGCGTCCTGCCCAGCCTCGATCCGGAACTCTGGACGCCGGCCGTCCGCGCGGCCGACGTGCTGCTGGTCAACGGCGGCGACCCGCTGTTCCTGCACCATTGGGTGCGCGAGTCGGGGCTGGCCGCCCTGCTGCCCGCGCTGGACGACACGGTCTGGGTGGGCCTGAGCGCCGGCAGCATGATCATGGCGCCGCGGATCGGCGAGGACTTCGTCGGCTGGCGCCCGCCCACCGGCGACGACAGCACACTCGGGATCGTCGACTTCTCGATCTTTCCGCACCTCGGCCACCCCGGCCTGCCCGAGAACCACATGGGCGCCGCCGAGAAGTGGGCCGCCTCGCTCCCCGGCCCGTCGTACGCGATGGACGACGACACCGCCATCAAGATTGTCGGCGACACCGTCGAGGTCGTCTCGGAGGGCAACTGGACCTTCTTCGACTAGCAGACCGCTGCGAGCCGCGCGCGGGCCCCTCTCTCCGCCGTGACCTGCGCCCTTTTCGTATTTCGGCGACTGACTCCGGTTCCGGGGCGCTGTTAGGTTAGGCATCCCTTATTGAAGGAGTCCGCGCATGCGCGCCCCCCGTTTGCTGGCCGCGGCCGTCGCCGCTGCCGCCGCCCTGGCTCTCACCGCCTGCGGTGGCGCCGACGAGTCCGACGAGACCCCCGCGGCCGGTGGCAGCTCCGCCGCCGCGCAGTTCCCGATCACCATCAAGCACAAGCTCGGCACGACCACGATCGAGAAGAAGCCCGAGCGGGTCGCCACCGTGCAGTGGGAGAACCACGAGGTGCCGCTGGCGCTGGGCATCGTGCCGGTCGGCATGGCCAAGGCCAACTTCGGCGACGACGACGGCGACGGCATGCTGCCCTGGGTCGGCGACAAGATCAAGGAGCTCGGCGGCCAGACCCCGGTCATGTTCGACGAGACCGACGGCATCGCGTTCGAGGCGGTCGCCGACACGAAGCCGGACGTCATCCTGGCCACCTACTCGGGCCTGACCCAGCAGGACTACGACACCCTCAGCAAGATCGCGCCGGTGGTGGCGTACCCGGACGCGCCCTGGGCCACCCCGTGGCGCGACATCGTGAAGCTGAGCAGCCAGGCCCTGGGCCTCGCGGCCGAGGGCGACGCGCTGATCGCAAGCACCGAGAAGGCCATGAAGGACGCGGCCGCCACCAAGCCGCAGCTCGCGGGCAAGCAGACGATGTTCGTGACGCACATCGACCCGACCGACCTCAGCAAGATCGGCTACTACACGAGCCACGACACCCGTACCCAGTTCTTCAGCGACCTCGGTCTCACGATCGCCGACGTGGTGGAGAAGGACTCGGCCGGCACCGAGGCGTTCACGCTCGACAAGAGCTCCGAGCAGATCCAGGCGTTCGACGACGTGGACGTGATCGTGATGTACTCCGACACCGAGGACCAGCTGGCCAAGCTGCAGGCCGACCCGCTGCTGTCGAAGATCCCGGCGGTCAAGCGCGGCTCGGTGGTGCAGCTCGTCGGCAGCACCCCGCTCGCCACCGCGGCCAACCCGACGGTGCTGGCCATCCCGTTCGTGCTCGACGACTACGTCAACCTGCTCGCGACCGCCGCCGACAAGGTGTCATGACGCAGCTCGGCAACCGTCCCGTGCCGGGTCCCGCCGTCCGGCGGCGCCCGGCACGGGTGCGCACGCTCTGGCTCCTGGCCGCGCTGGTCGTGCTGGCCCTGCTCCTGGTGGCGTCGGTCGCGTTCGGCTCGCGCATCGTGCCGTGGTCCGACATCGTCGCCGGCGTGCAGGGCGGCGACGACAACCTGGGCCAGGCCGCCGTGGTCAAACGCCTTCCCCGTACGCTGCTGGCGCTCGTCGTCGGGGCCGCGCTCGGCCTGGCCGGCGCGGTCATGCAGGGCGTCACCCGCAACCCCCTGGCCGACCCGGGCATCCTCGGCGTGAACATGGGCGCCTCGCTGGCCGTCGTCACCGGCATCGTGACGTTCGGCCTCAGCTCGGCCACCTCCTACATCTGGGTGGCCATCGCGGGGGCAGCGGTCACGGCGATCTTCGTGTACGCCGTGGGCTCGCTCGGCCGCGGCGGCGCCACCCCGCTCAAGCTGGCCCTGGCCGGCGCGGCCATCTCGGCCGCCCTGGCCTCCCTGATCAGCGCGTTCGTGCTGCCCCGGAGCGACATCGCCACCGGGTTCCAGTCGTGGCAGATCGGCGGGGTCGGCGGCGCCTCCTACGACAGCCTGCGCCAGGCCGGGCCGTTCCTGCTCGCCGGCTTCGCGATCGCGCTGCTCTCGGCCAGGTCGCTCAACTCGCTCGCGCTCGGCGACGACCTCGCGGCCGGGCTGGGCGAACGCGTGGCCCTGGCCCGGGCCGTGGCGGCGCTGGGCGCGGTGCTGCTGTGCGGCGCGTCGACCGCGGTGGCCGGGCCCATCGCCTTCGTCGGGCTGGTCGTGCCGCACCTGTGCCGCCTGCTGATCGGGCTCGACCACCGCTGGCTGCTGCCGTTCTCGGCGGTCACCGGCGCGGCCCTGCTGATCGCGGCCGACGTGGTGGGCCGGGTGGTGGCGCGGCCGCAGGAGATCGACGTCGGCATCATCACGGCGCTGATCGGCGCCCCGTTCTTCATCTCCATCGTCCGCCGGCAGAAGGTGCGCGAGCTGTGACATTGCCCGCCGTCATCCACAGCCGGGTTCGCCGCTCGCGCCGCCGTGCTCTCATCATCGGCGTCCTGGTCGCGCTCATCGTCGCTCTCTACACGCTCAGCCTCATGGTCGGCGAGACCTTCTACCCGCTGTCCGACGTGTTCCGCGTGATCGCCGGCGAGACCGTGCCCGGCGCCTCGTTCACGGTCGGCGAGCTGCGGCTGCCCCGGGCCACGCTGGCCGCGCTGGCCGGGTTCTGCTTCGGCCTGGGCGGCGTGACGTTCCAGACCATGCTGCGCAACCCACTGGCCAGCCCCGACGTCATCGGCATCACCTCCGGCGCGAGCGCCGCGGCCGCGTTCGCCATCGTCATCCTCGGCCTGAGCGAGACCGGCGTGTCCGCGTTCGCCATCGCGGCCGGGCTCGGCGTGGCGATCATCGTCTACGTGCTGTCGTTCCGCGACGGGGTGGTGGGCACCCGGCTCATCCTGATCGGCATCGGCATCGCCGCCATGCTGGACAGCGCCACCGCGTACGTGCTCAGCCAGGCCGCCCAGTGGGACCTGCAGCAGGCCGTACGGTGGCTGACCGGCAGCCTCAACGGCGCCACCTGGGACGAGACGGTGCCGGTGCTGATCGCGCTGCTCGTGCTGGGGCCGGTGCTGCTCGCGCAGGCCCGCAATCTGATCATGCTCCAGCTCGGCGACGACACCGCCGCGGCCCTCGGCGTACGGCTGGAAAGAACCCGGATCCTGGTGATCGTGGCCGCCGTCGGCCTGCTCGCGTTCGCCACCGCGGCCACCGGCCCGATCGCGTTCGTGGCCTTCCTGTCCGGCCCCATCGCGGCCCGCATCATCGGCCCGGCCGGCTCCCTGCTCGTGCCGGCCGGTCTGGTCGGCGCGCTGCTGGTGCTGGTGGCCGACCTGATCGGGCAGTACGCGTTCGACATCCGCTACCCGGTCGGCGTCATCACCGGCGTGCTGGGCGCGCCCTACCTCGTCTACCTGCTCATCCGCACCAACCGCGCGGGAGGCTCCCTGTGACCGCTGACCATTCCCTGGCCGTGTCGTCCCTGTCGCTCGGCTACGGCGACCGTACGGTCATCGCATCGCTCGACCTCGTCGTGCCGCCCGGCCGGATCACGGCGATCGTGGGCGCCAACGCCTGCGGCAAGTCGACCCTGCTGCGCTCGATGTCGCGCCTGCTCGCCCCCCGCCACGGACACGTGCTGCTCGACGGCCGCGAAGTGCACCGCATGCCGGCCAAGGAACTCGCCCGTACGCTCGGGCTCCTCCCGCAATCCCCCATCGCGCCCGAAGGCATCACCGTCAGCGACCTCGTCGGCCGCGGCCGCAACCCGCACCAGCGCCTGCTGTCCCGCTGGAGCCACGACGACGACGTGGCCGTGGCGGCCGCCCTCGACGCCACCCGCACCGCCGACCTGGCCGACCGCTCCGTCGACGAACTCTCCGGCGGCCAGCGACAACGCGTGTGGATCGCGATGGCCCTGGCCCAGCAGACCGACGTGCTGCTGCTCGACGAACCGACGACGTTCCTCGACGTCAGCCACCAGGTCGAAGTGCTGGACCTGCTGACCGACCTCAACCGCGACCGCGGCACCACGGTCGTGATGGTGCTGCACGACCTGAACATGGCCGCCCGCTACGCGGACCACCTGATCGCCCTGGCCGGTGGCAAGCTGCACGCCGCCGGAGAACCCGCGACGGTGCTGACCGAAGACTGCGTGCGGGCGGTGTTCGGCTTGGACAGCCAGGTGATCACGGACCCGACGTCGGGCAAGCCGCTGATGCTGCCGCTGGGCCGGCACCACGTGGTCACCGCGGGCTGACCGCCGCCGCAACGGCCCCCGGCCCGGCGGGCCGCCACGTGATGGGATAGGGGCATGTCTGTCGCGCGCCGGATGTGGGCGCTCTTCGAGCCGTTGCACGCCGTTGTCTACTTCGCTCCGCAGGGGGCGGTGGCTTTCGAGCAGGCGGGGGTGACCGGCTTCTGGCGACGCTACTTCGCCGGACGGGCCGCGGCCCTGGGCGCCGTGGGGCCGGGCCCGGTGACGGCGGCCTTCTTCGGGTTCGCGCCGGTCATGGTGGCGCGGGCGCTGCCCGACGTCTGGACCCGGATCACCCCGGAGGCGGCCCTGGCCGCCCGCACGTCCGGGGCCACCGCCGCATTGACCGATCTCTTCACCGGCCTGCCCGCCGCGACGATCGCCGAGGCCGCCGACGTGCTGACCGAGGCCGCCCGCGCCGCCGACATGCCCGGGCGGGTGCTGGCCGCCGCCCACGCCGACCTGCCCTGGCCGGCGGACCCGGTCGGCCGGCTCTGGCACGCCGCCACCATCCTGCGCGAACACCGCGGCGACGGCCACGTGGCCGCCCTGCTCACGGCCGGGATCGACGGCTGCGAGTCGCTGGCCTGGCGAGCCGCCCTCGACGGCGGCCGCCTGCGCGAGGTCACCCAGCCCGCCCGCGGCTGGACCGACGAGCAGTGGCAGGCCGCCGTCGGACGCCTCGAGGAACGCGGCTGGATCGCCCCGGACGGCACCGCCACCGGCAAGGGCCGGGACGCCTACGACTGGGTCGAGCAACTGACCGACCAGCTGGCCGCGGGCCCGTGGGACAACCTGGACAAGGCGGCCATCCAGCTTCTCGAACCCCTGGCCGACCGGGCCTGGCGGGTGGTCCCCGACGACAACCCGATCCCGCTGCGCCGCTCCCGGTAACCGGTTTTGACACCAGCCTCGTCGAGTTGCGAACCGAGCTGGGCAAGGCCCGGCCGGCCGTCCTCCCTCTCGCGGCGCACGTCGACTTCGGCGCGATGTATTCAGCTGACCGACGAGCAGGCGCGGACGTTCGCCACGCTGCTCTGCCGCCGGCTTTGCCCGGCTGCCCCACCGGGCCCGCCTTCGACGACGCCCCCTTGGCGGTCACGACCCGCTGGCCGGGCCCGGCGGTGCCGTACCGCGTCGGCGACACCCCACGGCCGGGAGGCTGCCGCCGGCTGAGCTGGGTGGTGAGCGGCGGGGCGCCGGGACGGTACTGGCCTCAGCCGTATGCGGGCTGGGGCTGGGCCGGGTCGGCGGGGACCACGTCGATGCGAGGGTCGGCGATCAGCTCGGCGATCGCCGTGGTGGGGGCGCCGATGCCGGCCCAGTGCGGGTCGACGTCGCGGGCGATGCACCACGCGTGGTCGGCGGGCCACATGAACGCCGGGTCCGGCATGCCGAAACGGGGCTGGCCGGGCCACATGTCGGCCGCGCCCCACTGGGCGAAGTCGGTCAGCGGGCCGCGGAACAGGAAGTACGAGCGGTGCGGGAGCTCCACGCGGGGGCCGTTCAGCACGGCCGGCGGGAAGGCGGGGGCGATGCGGTGGTCGCCCCAGATGTCGGTGCCCCACCCTTCCCACAGGCAGTAGTAGCAGTCGCCGGGGGTGGTCGTGTAGCGGGCCAGCGTTTCGAGGACCGTGCGCAGCTGGTCGGTCTCCGACGGCCCGTCTTCGTCGGTGTCGGTGTCGGTGTCGGCGTCGGTTTCGCTCTGCCCGGCGTACGCGGGGTCGGGGATGAACCGGAGCCGGGCGTACGCGGGCAGCCCGCCCGGGCCGAAGGTCACCTGCTCGTGCCAGGGGCGCGCGTCGGTCGTGAGCCAGGTCGCCGGGGACAGGTCGGATTGGGGAACGAGAGCCACACCTGATTATCGGTGAACCGGGGTGCGTCCGCGAGCGGCCTTGACGGCGTACATCGATGTGTCGGCGTCGCGGAGCAGTTGGTCGGCGCTGGTGCCGGTGGCACAGTCGGCCACGCCGATGCTGACGCCGATCCGGGCCGTGCGGTCGCCCAGGCGGTACGGGGCGCTGATCGTGGTCCGGAGGCGTTCGAGCAGGCGGTCCTGGTCGGGGCCGGGCACGCTGCCGGCCAGCAGGACCACGAATTCGTCGCCGCCGAAGCGGGCGGCCAGGTCGCCTTCACGCAGGCATTGGCGGAGGCGGTCGGCCACGCGAATGAGCAGTTCGTCGCCGGCGTGGTGGCCCAGGGTGTCGTTGACTTTCTTGAAGCCGTCGAGGTCGAGGAAGAGCACGGCGCCGGGGTGGCCGACCATCAGGGGCAGGGCGGCGGTGAACGAGGAGCGGTTGGGCAGGCCGGTGAGCCGGTCCGACTGGGCCGCCCAGAGCAGCTGGGCCTCCTGTTCGCGCAGGTCGAGGGCGACGGTGAGCAGGGCCGCGCACTGGTTGACGAGTTCCCGGCCGTCCTCGACCCGGTTCTCGACCTTGTCGGCCAGGGCCAGCCAGCCGCGGTCGCTCTCACCGACCTTGGCCCGTACGACGAAGACGGGATCGCCGGGGCCGACGAGCTCGGCCGGCGGGAAGGCCTCGACCGTGGTGGGGCCGGCCGGGATGGGCGGGCCGTGGTGCCGCCGCCAGCCGGGGGTGCGGACGAGGGCGCCGGCCCGGTCCCGCAGCGCGATCGAACCGGCGGTGGCGGGGGTCAGCGACAGCCAGGCCGGGTCGCGCGGGTCGGCGTCGCGGCGGTGCAGCAGCACCATGCTCAGGTCGTAGTTGACGCTGATCAGTGAGCGCAGGTGCAGCTGGTCGCCCAGCTGCAGCCAGTTGTAGGAGCGGCCCAGGAACATCACGATGTCCTGGACGTCGCGCGGGTCGACCGCGGCGGACCCGGCGTACTCCTGGACCGCGCGGCAGATCACCCGCAGCGTCTCCTGGGTCGGGCTGGTGGCGAGCAGCGTGTTCAGGGCCTCGGCGGCGGCCCCGGCCGAGCCGGCTTCGAGGGCGTCGGCGACGACGGTGGCGGTCGCGTCGGGGTCGACGTCGGTGCCGAAGACGACCATGGCGGCCAGCCGGTGAGCCAGGCGGCGGCGCGGGTTGCCGGCGGTCAGGGGCGGCAGCCGTTCCGCGAAGGCGGTGCAACCGCAGGACGTCCGGGGAACGAAACGGGTCGGCAGCCGGTGCGCGACCGCCGGCACTTTCTCCCCGCCCAGTTCGCGCACGAGCAGGTCGACCCCGAGGCGGCTCATCGCGTCCAGCGGCTGGCCGGCGCTGGCCAGTTCGGGGCGTACGTAGGCGGCCAGGTCGAGGTTGTCGAAACCGGTCATCAGGTAGTCGGCGGGGCAGTCCAGTCCGGCCGCGGCCAGCACCCGCTGGGCGCCGATGGCGTTGCGGTCGGTCGCGGCCACCAGGGCGTCCGGTTTGCCGTCGCGGACGAAGTCCCGGGCGGTCCAGGCGATGCCGTTCTCGACGTTGGTGGTCGCGGGCAGCAGCGGGCCCGGGGTCAGGCCGTGCTCGCGCAGCACGTCCAGGTACGCCTCGTGCCGTTCGCGGATGTCGGTCGAGGCCAGGAAGCCGGTGAACGCGATCCGGGCACAGCCGTGCTCCTGGATCAGGTGGGTGACGGCGGCCCGGACGCCGTTGCCGTTGTCGGCCAGCACGGTGGGCCGCTGCAGCCCGGCGACCGTGTGACCGACGAGCACGACCGGTTTGCCGGCCTCGTGCAGGCGGCGCAGGTAGCCCACATTGACGGCGTCGGCGAGCACCACGAACCCGGCGATGTGGTCCCAGGCCACGGGCGCGTCGAAGGCCGGGTTGCCGCCGCTGACGCTGAGTTCGGCCGCCGCGTCCAGCGTCTGGATGGCGATCAGGGGCCGGCCGTGGGCGGCCGCCGCGGCGGCCGTGCCCGCGACGAGACTGCCGTAGTAGGTGCCTCCGACGAACGGCGACAGCACCCCGACGCTGTCCCCGACCCCCATATCGGCTCCATCGGCCGCCATGATCAGTTCCTTAGCCACCCCGCGGTCAGCAGGGCGGCCCCGGCCAGCGGGGTCAGGACGGCGAGGGCGAAGCCGGCGTCGAAGCGAGGGATGGGCTCCACCCGGACCGCGATCGCGACATCGGCCTGGCCGGCCGGGAACGTGGGCATGGTCCAGAACGCCCGGACCGGGTCGGCGGCCTGCACGATCGCCGCGAGCAGCAGCAGCGCGGCCACGGCGACGAGCCCGGCCCGCGCGGGTGTCCAGGGGGTGGGCAGGCGGGTGACGGACACGGTGAGACAGAGACCGGCCCACACCACCAGCGCGACCTGCGCCATGGCCCAGAGCGGAGGCTGCGGGTCACGGATGGCGGCCAGCAACTCCTCCGTACCGGCGTGCTGGAAAGCGTCGCGGGCCTGCTGATCGGCGAGCCGCGCCCCGAGGCCGCCGGCGAGCAGCACCAACCCTGCCCGCAACCACCAGGACCTCGCCCGGACGCCGAGCGCGCCCAGCGCGACCAGGCCGGCCACGCCGCACACCATTGTCGCGTGGAGCAGCGCCGCCCCGCCCGCGACCAGCGTGGCCGCAAGAAACAGGCCGGTCAGCACATGATCAGGCTAGCCCCAGAGAGAGAACCGGGGAGCGCCCAAGTCGATGTTGACGGTCTTGGGGGCGCTGTATTCGAGCATCGTCTCCCAGGACAGTTCACGGCCGAACCCGCTGTCCTTGACGCCGCCCATGGGCGCGCCCGCGGGCAGGTCGAACCACTTGTTGACCCACACGATGCCGGCCTCCAGCGCGCCCGCGACGGTGTGGGCGCGGGCCAGGTCGGTCGTCCACACGCCGGCGGCCAGGCCGTAGCGGGTGCTGTTGGCCCGGGCGACCACCTCGTCGTAGTCGGTGAACGTCTCGGCCACGGTCACCGGCCCGAACACCTCGCTGGTCACGATGTCGGCCTGGCCGGTGGGGTCGTGCAGCACGGTCGGCCGCAGGAAGAAGCCGTTCTTGTTGGCGGGCTCCAGAAGAAGGTCCTCGTCGCCGGCGAGAACGCGCACACCCTGGTCGCGCGCGGTGGAGAGAACACCGGAGACCCGGTCGAAGTGCGGCCGCGACACCAACGGCCCCACCTGGGTGGCGGGGTCGAGCGCATCGCCCACCTTGATCGAGGCGGCCAGCGCGGCGAACCGGGAGAGGAAGTCGTCGGCGATCGAGGCGTGCAGCAGCAGCCGCGACGACGCGATGCAGGCCTCGCCGTTGGCCAGGTAGATGCCCATGGCGGCGTCGGCCACGGCCCGGTCCAGGTCGGCGTCCTCGGCCACGATCATCGCGCTCTTGCCGCCCAGCTCCATGATCGTCGGGGTCAGCACGGCGGCCGTCGCCGTCATCACGGCGCGGGCGGTCGGGCCGCCGCCGGTCAGCGTCACTTTGGCCACGTCGGGGTGCCCGGCCAGGGTGGCCCCGACGACCGGCCCGCCGGTGACGACGTTGAGCACACCCGGGGGCAGCAGGTCGGCGATCAGCTTCACGAATTCGAGCACGCTGGCCGAGGCGAACTCGCTGGGCTTCAGCACGACGGTGTTGCCGCAGGCCAGCGCGGGCGCGAGCTTGTTGGCGGTGGTGATCAGCGGGGAGTTCCAGGGCAGGATGGCGGCGATCACGCCGAGCGGTTCGCGCACGGTGTAGACGAGGCTGTGCGGGTCCTCGACGGGGATCTGGTCGCCGCGGTGCGAGCGCACGATCCCGGCGTAGTAGCGGTAGATCGCCGCGCTGGCCGGCACGTCGGCGATGGCCACCTCCCGTACGGGACGGCCGTTCTCGGTCGGCAGCAGCCGTGCGAACAGGTCGGCGTTGGCCTCGATCCGCTCGGCGATCTTGCTGAGCAGCGCCTGCCGGGTCGCCACCGACGACTTGCGCCACGACGGGAACGCCTTGCGGGCCGCTTCGACCGCGGCCTCGGCGTCGGCCGCGGTGCCGTCCGCGACGGCCGCCCACGGGCTGCCCAGGCTGGGGTCGACGGCCTCGAAGGAGCTCGAACCGGCCACCCAGTCGCCGCCCACGAACATCCGGTAGTCCGCGCCGGGACGGAAACGCTCCATGCCAACTCCTCAGGGTTCGCCGCTGAAAAAAGAGCGTCGCCGGGCCCGGCATCCCACAGCAACCAGCGCGTTCCGGTCACCGGACCCGGCCCGAACGGGCGGAAATTACTGTCTGCCCGGCAGCGGCAACCCTACGCGACACAGGGCTATCGTCGGGAAGGCAAGATCCACAGACGTGGAGGGAGCCGCCCGTGACCGACCTAGCTTTCCGCATCCCGCCCGACGTCGAGCTCGATGACGAGACCGGCACCCCGAAGTCCGTGCTGGGCAAGGCGCAGCTGCTGCTGGCCGCGTTCGGCGCCGGCGCCGTCCAGCTCCGGCTGACCGAGCTCAGCCGCCGCTCGGGGGTCCCGAAGGCCTCGGCCTACCGGCTCGCCCAGGAACTCGTCCAGTGGGGGCTGCTGGAACGGGTCGGCCAGAGCTACCAGCTGGGCCTGCGGGTCTTCGAGCTGGGCCAGCGGGTGCCGGTGGCGGCCATCCTGCGCCGCGTCTCCCGGCCCGCCCTGGTCGACCTGTACGCGGCCACCCGGGCCACGGTGCATCTGATCGTCCCCGACGGCACCCACGTGCTGTTCCTCGAGAAGATCGCGGGCGCGGCCAACGTGCTCACCCACTCCGAGGTCGGCGGGCGGCTCCCGGCCAGCTGCTCGGCCTCGGGCAAGCTGTTCCTGGCGCTGCGCCCCGACGGGCGGGCCACGCTGGCCGAGCTGAGCCGGCACGAGCTGATGCGCCCGACCACGCGCAGCGTGCCCACGCTGGAGGCGCTCGGGGCGCAGCTGGCCGAGGTGCGCAAACGCGGGCACTCCGTCGAACTGGAGGAGATGCTGGTCGGGCACAGTTCGCTGGCCGTGCCGGTCGTCGACGCGTACGGGGAGATCTATGCCGCCGTGTCGATCACCATGCCCACGTCGCAACTGGTCGTGCCCCGCCTGCTGCCGATCGTGCAGGCCACGGCGGGGCTGATCCACCGGGCGGTCGAGGCGCGGACGGCGGCCTGATCAGACCAGCGGGCCGTGCGTGGTCTCCCACGGGATGGTCACGACGCGGCGGGTGCGGGCGCGCTCGTTGAGCCGGCGCACGACCAGCGCGACGGCCGGCACGACGAGCGCGCCGACGCCCACTCTGAGCCACCACCAGGGGCCGATGAGAAACGGCGACTTCCCTTCCCGTACGGCACCCGAGTCGATCGCGGCGTCGGCCAGGTCCAGGTAGTTGGTCTGCCCGGGCAGGGCCATCGCGGGCCCCGGCCGGTCCGCGCCGGGGGTCAGGGTCAGCAGCCGGGGCTCGTCGCCGAGGACGAAGACCAGGGCGCTGCCGTCCGGTCGCCAGCCCAGCCACTGGCTGCGATAGATCGTGCCGTCGACCGCCGGCAGGTCCGGGCCGCTCACCTCGCGGCCGGTGGCCGGGTCGAACCAGCGCGGCGGCCGGTCGTCCTGCTCGCGGACGGCCACGGCCCGGCCGTCGGGCGTCCACGCGCCCTTGCCCACCAGGACCCCGTCGAAGCCCAGACCGAATGACGTGGGGCCGGCGCCGACCACCGTCAACCGGCCCTGGTTCGTGTATGCCAGCCGGGTGCCGTCCGGCGACCAGGCCGCGGACGTCTGGCCGGGCGCGGTGGCCAGATCGGTCGCGGCGCCGGTGGTCACGTCGACGATCCGCACCGTCCCGTCGTCGGTCACCAGCCGGCGCCCGTCCGGCGACCACGCCAAGGGGAAGCCGGGCAGCGGGCGTTCGGCCCCGGTGTCCAAGTCGATCAGCCGGTCGGCACGGCCAGGCCGGCGCCGTCCGGGGCGAGCAGCACCCCGTCGTCGACCAGGCCGGTGTGCACCTTGCGGTAGTCCTCTTTCGTCGCGCCGACCAGCCCGTACGTGTCGTGGTCGTCGAACCAGGGCCCGAACCGCGGACCGTAGCCCGAGAAGACCACCGACGCCGCGCCCAGCCCCGACACACCGCGAGCCCCGTACGCGGGCAGGCCCAGACGGTCGGGCAACGAGATGACGCCGCGGTCCGCCGCCGGGGTCGTCGCCGGCCGTGGCGCGAACGGGACGGCCAGCGCCAGCGCCGCCACGACCAGCGCCCACACCGCCGCCGTACGCCGGCGCCCCCGCCGGGCCGCGCGCAGGCTCCCCGCGCACGACCACCGCGCGCTGCTTGGGGCTGAGCGTGGCCAGCGCCCGGGCCAGGCTCAGCCGCAGGGCCGTGGCGCCGGCCGGGTCGTCCCGGGCCCGTTCCGGCGGCGCGCCCGTCAGGTGCTCGGGCACGCGGCGCCGCCGCCACCAGCTGACGTGCTGGTGATAGATGGCGCGGCGCAGGTACGCCTCGGGGTTGTCGTCGCGCACGCGCCGCCAATGCCGGTAGACGCTCGCCAGCGCGCTCTGCAGCAGGTCCTCGGCGAGCTGGTGGTCCCCGGTGAGCAGGTACGCGTGGCGCGACAACACCGGTGAGCGCTCCCGCACGAAGTCCCGGAAGTCGTCCATCCCTCACCCCCTTCACCTGCCCTGACGACGGCCGGGTGACTGATGGCGGGGGCCGTGGTCAGAAGGTCAGCTTGTCCTCGGTCAGGAACGCGCGCAGCACGTTACCGGTGAGGATCGAGACGTCGTTGCGGCGGTCGTCGGCGAGCAGGGAGCCGCACCAGGCGATGCTGCCGGTGGAGAAGACCGCGCCGCCGTTGGGCTTGGGCACCAGCACCAGGTCGCAGCGGACCTTGTCGCTGGTCGTGCCGTCGTAACACCCGTCGGGCAGCTGCACCTCGATCGGGTCCAGCCCGTACGCCCGGGAGAAGCCCGTCGCCGTGGCCAGCACGATCGTGCCGTCGGGGGTGCCCAGCGCGCGGTCGGCCCGGTCGATCTCGACGCCGGCCGCGCCGTGCCCGTTCACCAGCGACGGGAAGTCGCCGATGGTCTCGGCGTTCTCGATCCCGGCGAAGACGAACGGCACCTTCGTGACCACGTCGTACGGGCGGTTGGTGTCGAAGCCCTGCGAGGCCATGCCCACGCCGAGCATCTTCTGCGGCGCCTTGCCGCGCAGCCGCCACAGCCCGCCCAGCTCGCCGGTGGTCGCGTGATGCCACTCGCCGGGCTCGGGCTGCCAGGCGCGGATGCCCGCCGTGCGCCGGATCTCGATGGTGTGCTCGCGCTCCGGGTCGATCGAGGTGACCCAGTAGAAGCCGTTGCCGCCCAGATACATGAGCCGGCCGCCCTGATCCAGGTACGTCTCGTAGGCGGTCATCATCGCGGTGGTCGGATACTCGGGGTGACTGCCGGTCAGGACCACACGGTAAGGGGCCAGCGCGGCCAGTCCCTCCCGGTGCACCTCCTCGTCGGTGATCACGTCGATGTCGTAGCCCTCCGCGTCGAGCCAGGCGATCAGGTGCAGGTCGGCGCTGAACTGGTGGGCCGAGGTCGCGCCGCCCGCCACGGCCGCCCAGCGGTGATCCGGCCGCACGTTGGGCAGGGGCTTCCGCGTGCTCGTGAAACACACGCCGGTGCCGTCGGTGTGCACGTCGTAGAGGCTGCGCAGGCCGTTCGTGAGCAGGTAGGTGTCGTGCTTGTTGCCACCGAACTCCGGGGGCTCACCGACCCCCACCCCGCGCAGGTAGTCGCGGGCGCCCGGGTCGGCCATCACGTGCTCGCAGCTGTACGCGAGGTAGCTGAACGTGGGCAACACGACGAGGGCGCTCTTGCGCGGATTGTCACCCGGCGTGACCACGAACGGGACCGTGTCCTCGGTGCCGTCGGCTGCCGTGACGTGCACACCGTAGACACCACTGGGCAGATCCGCGGGCACCTGCAGCGTCAGGTCGTCGTGCCAGCCGGCGTCGTCGAGATCGTCGTCGTGGAAGTGGATCGCCTGGTAGGCCTCGGGCGCAAGCCGCGGATCCACGTCGTCGGCCGCGCCGTCGATGCCGAGACACGCGCGCAGCGGGAAGTTGACCGTCTCGGCGTGGAAGCCGGGGCCGACGCGGTTGGCGACCTGCCGCAGCGTCCGGCTGGGCCCGAAGTCCCACTCCGCGATCAGGGCGTCGCCGGCGTGCAGCGTGGGCCGATCGATGCGGCCGTTGAAGTGGTTCTCCCCGGCGCCGTCGGCCGCGAACGTCACCGCCAGCGCCCGCGAACCCGCCACCGTCACGTCGACCGTCGTCGTCACGTCCGACAGCACCACACTCGCGGTCGGCCCGGTCACGGTCAGCGCGAGCCGATACCAGCGGCCGGTCACCACTTCGCCGGCCCGGGCCGACCCCTTCCCCGTACGGAGAAAGGCTTGCCCGTCATCGATGACAACCGACGCCACCAGCGTGTCACCGCTGGTCAGAGTCACGATCGTCTGCGGGTGGCCGGCTCCGGTGGCGAGCGTCGGCTGGAACGCCAACCGCAGGTCGAGGCGGCCCGCCGGGACCGGTGCCTCCGCCGTACGGGCGAAGGAACCGGCACGGATCGGCTGCACCCGGCCCGGGAAGCTCAGCCCGTCGAGCGCGGAGGGCACGGCTCGGATGTCGGCGCCCGGCCCGAGCGGATGCGCATCGCCGTTGATCAGCCGCACCAGCCGCGCGGTGAAGCCGGCCGCGGGCGTGCTGAACTTGGCGTGCACGGTGGCACCGGGCGCGTAGCTGAGCCGGTCGAGATACCCGATGATGTTCATCCCCGCACGATCGCAGCGCGACGACGGCCGCGCAGGCGCTCGGGTCCGGTCAACGGACCGCCTCGTCGGCACTCAGCGACAGCACCGCCCGGAGCCCGAACCCTCCGTCCGCCGCCGGTGGAGAAAACCTCCTTCCGGCGGCGGACCGCGGCGTGCGTGCCGGCCGAACCGCCGCCCAGCACACAGACGTCGCGCCGGATCACCCGCGGCTCGCCCGCCCCCGGCCACCAGCGGTGCGGCCCCGTCCTCTCGGACTTCATCGATCACGGAGGTCCGCGTCGGCCTCCGGCATCCAGGTGTCGCGGCGCGAGGGCGGCCCCGCGGCGAACCCCATCGCGGCCACGAGTTCCGCCACGGTCGCGTCGTCGATGTCGCTGCGCCACAACAGCCACCACGGGAACACCGGGGTCGGGTCGCTCAGGGGCACGCTGCGCATCCGTTCGTCCGGCAGCCGCATCGCCTCCCCGATCAGCGACGGCGGCGCGACCCCCGCCGTGACGTCCTCGGCCCAGTTCGCGAACCCGAACGTCGACCCGCGCGTGTCGATGCCGGCCCCCGTCGACGCGGCGAATTCGGCGACGTAGTCCTGCCACTCGACCGGCGCCCCCGCCATCGGGAACCACAGCCGCGCCCCGGCCAGCTCGGCCAGCGGCAGCCGCTCGCGTGCCGCCCAGCGGTGCGTCGCCGGCACGAGCACCGCCAGGGGTTCGAGCATCACCAGCCGCCGCCGCAGGTCCGCGGGCCACGGGCCGGGCACGGCGCCGGCCCGCCCGAACGCCAGCTCGGCCCGCCCCGCCATCAGCAGATGCTCGGCCGTGGCGGCGGGTGGCCGCTCGGTCACCTCGACCGGGACCGTCACCGACGCCCGCCGCAGCCAGGCCATCGGGGCGAGGTGGTCGCCCATGGCGTCGACCCGTAACCGCTCCGGCGGCCGCCCCGCGCCGAGCCGATCCACAGCTCGGATCACCGCCACGGCCTGCGGCAGCACCCGCTGCCCGTCCGCGGTCAGCCGGATCGACCGCCGGTCGTCCCGGTCCACCAGGGCGGCGCCGAGGTCGGTTTCGAGCCGCCGGATCCGTTTCGACAACGCCTGCTGGCTGACCCCGAGCCGGGCGGCGGCCCGCCCGAAGTGCAGCTCCGCGGCCACCGTGACGAACGCCCGCAGCGTCGCGGTGTCCAGGTCCACCGGCTGAGTACAACTTCGACAACCACCGGTTGTCAATCCGGCTCCGCGGTTGTTGGACCACCGCCGGCCACCGGCCGTGTACTGCTCTCATGGACCCGCATCTCGCGTTCGTCACCGCCCATGCGCTCGCCGCGGCCGTCGCCCTGGTCAGCGCGCTTCTCGCCGTGCGCAGGCCTCGGTTCGCCGGCATCCACGCGGTGTCCACGATCGCCATGACCGTGTTTCTGATCCCGGCGGTGTGGCTCGGCGACGCCTCGGGCATGACGCTGATCGTCTTCCTCGGGCTGCTGGTCCTCGCCGCCGTGATGAGCTTCCGCGCCGTTACCGCCCGGCGGCTCGGCGGCGGCGGCGCCTACGTCGAGGCCCTCGGGTTCAACGCCATCTCGCTGGTCACCGGCCTGGTCGCGGTCAGCGTGTTCCGGCTCGGCTGGGGCCTGCCGCTACTGATCCCGGTGGCCGTGGGCGCGATCGCCCTGCCGGCACTGATCGGCCGGAGGCTGATCACGCGGGCCAAGGCGGCCACGCCGTCCGGCGCTCCCACGCGGAACGCCGCGGCCGCCAGGCGACATGATCGCCTGGCGGCCAAGGATGTGTAAGTCACCTATCGGCATGGGGATCGCGCGATAAATGCATCCCTTGTGCGTTGTCAAGTGGCGTCTGACGCCACTCCGAACGACCCGGGCGTGACGCCGCCCGAGGTCGTGCTCGTGGGGTCAGTGGTTGCCGCGCGGGCCGTGACCCTGGTCGCCGCGCGGGCCGTTGCCCTGGTTGCCACGGCCGTCGTTGTCCCGGCCACGGCCGTCGTTGTCCCGGCCACGGCCGTCGTTGCGGTCCCAGCCACCGTGGTGACGGTCCCGGTCCCAGCCACCGTGGCGACGGTCCCGGTCCCGCATCCAGTCGGACCGGTGCGAACCCGGGCGGAAGTGCCGGAACTGGCCCGGGCGAACCTGGCGGAACTGGCCCGCCCAGACGGGACGGAACTGAGCCGGGAAGCCGCGGACGACCTGGAACGGCCGGCCGAAGCCGAACGAGCCCCAGTTGTCGTAGTCAGCGACGTCGAGGGCCCAGGCACCCCGCCGGGGGCCGACGCGAACGACGTAGCAGTCGAAGTCGTCCCAGGCACCGCTCCGCTCGCCGTACATGCCGGCCAGCTGGCAGGCCCGCAACGAGCGGTAGAAGCCGACGATCTGGCTCTCGCCCCGCCACATGTTCTGGCTGGCCGTGATCTTGCTGTCCGCAGTCGCCGGTCCGGCCGGGGCGGCCGGGGCGGCCTGAGCCGGCCCCATGCCAACGGTCAAAGCGGTGAGAACGCCGAACCCTCCCAGGGTCAGGGCGCGGGTGAGCTTATTCATCATGATCCTCTCGCACTGTTTCAGGGCGCCGTACGGGAGGACAAACTGGATTTAACCGACACCGGATGTCGAGCTGACGGCTACCTTCGAGTGCTGAACAGGTCGTCGGCGGGTCAGCCGGTCGGTGGACCCCGTACGGGTCGGCAAGTTCCCGCCGGCCTCGGCGCGGAACGCTTCGACCTGCGCGTCGAGGTGCCGGGCCGTCTCGGAGTCCTGGCTCTTGGACAGCTGTGCGACGCCGAGCTGCTCGACCAGCTCCTCGACGTCGTCATCGAGAACGCGACCTGATTCCGAGTGGGCAGCGGGGCGCGTGCACGTGAACGGGGATGTCAGCGTGAGAGCGGGCCCCGGTCGCCGTTGACCGGGGCCCGCTGGTTCAGGGCCGGTGGGGTGCCACCGCGTCGCTCCGCCATTCTCGCCAGTCGCCGGAGCGTTCGAGGACGCCGGCGGCCCGGTAGAGGGTCGCCTCGTCCCAATGGCGGCCGACCAGCATCAGGCCGGCGGGCAGCCCCTCGCTGAGGCCGCACGGCACGGAGAGGGCGGGGTGGCCGGTGCAGTCGAAGGGCGCAGTGTTGACCACGGGGTCGAAGCCGGGGGCGGACATCTCGGCCCGGCTGGTGCCCACGGGTAGCGGCGGCGCGACGAACGGCACGGTGGGCAGCGCGAGCACGTCGACGTCGTTCAGGGCGGTGTCGTAGGCCTGCCGCGCGGCGCGGACGAGGTTCTGGGCCTTGGCGTAGTAGACGCCGCCGTAGACCTCGCGCAGGTAATGGCCCGCGATCAGGCCGGTCTTGATGGGCTCGGACAGCAGGTGGGCCCGGTGGCGCCAGGCCGAGTGGGCCCGCATCAGCGCGGTCGGGTTGAGGCCGGTGATGCCCGTCCAGGCGCCGTTGCCGTGCATGGCCACCTGAACGGTGCCCTCCAGGATGATCGCCGCCCAGACGTTCATCATCGTGCGGTGCTCGGGCACCGACACCTCGACGACCGTGGCTCCGGCCGCGGCCAGCCGGTCGGCGGCCGACCGGACGAGCCGTTCGACGCCCGGCTCGGCCAGCGGCTGCCCGAAACCCTCGGTGAGCAGGCCGACGCGCAGGCCCTTGACACCGCCGGTCACCGCGCCGAGGTAGTCGCCTTTGCGGACGCCGACTTGGCGCGGGTCGAGCCCGTCGGGACCGGCCAGCACGTCGAGCAGCAGCGCGTTGTCGGCCACGGTGGCGGTCATCGGTCCGACGTGGTCGATCGACGGGTCGACCGGCATGACACCCGTGTACGGCACGAGCCCGTGGGTCGGCTTGAGCCCGTAGATTCCGCAGTGGGCGGCGGGCACCCGGATGGAGCCGCCCTGGTCACCGCCCACGGCCATCGGCACCGCGCCCGAGGCGACCAGCACCGCGCTGCCCGACGAGGAGCCGCCGGCCGTGCGGGCCGGGTCCCACGGGTTGCGTACGGGCCCGTTCGCGCTGGTGTGGCTGCCCGCGCCGTAGCAGAAGTACTCGCAGTTCGCCTTGCCGGCCAGGTTTCCGCCCGCGTCGAGGATGCGGGTCACGATCGTGGCGTCGAAGTCGGGCGCGAAACCCTGCAACGTGGCCGATCCGGCGGTCATCGGCACCCCGGCCACGCCGACCGTGTCCTTGACGGCGATCCGATGCCCGGCCAGCGGCCCGGATGCGGCGCCGGCGATGTCGGTGCGGACGGCCCAGCCGTTGTACGGGTCGTCGGCCGGGGCCGGACGGTGGCCCGGGGTGCGCGGATACCGCACCGGGGGCAGCGGCTCGGCCAGGGCGTCGAGCCCGCCCAGCAGCTCGATGATGGGCGCGATGTCGGCCCGTACGGCGGCGACGCCGGCGTCGGTCAGCGGCAGCCCCAGGTGGTCGGCGGCGGCCCGGACGTGCCGGTCGGACGGTCCGGTGATAGTCATGCGGTGACCCCGCTCCACGGGTGCGCCGCCTCGAGCTGCCCGGCCAGCGCGAACAGCGTTTCCTCCCGGCCGTAGGCGGCCGCGAACTGCACCCCGATCGGAAGGCCCTCCGCAGACAGTGCGGCCGGCACCGCCATGGCCGGCTGGCCGGTGGTGTTGAACTGCGGCGTGAAGCAGAGGATGTCGATGGAGCGCTGAACGCCGTCCGGCCCGTCGAACAGCCCCAGCTCAGGCGGCGGGTTGGGCACGACCGGGCTGAGCAGCAGGTCGTGGCCGCCGGTCCACCACGAGGCCATGCGGCGGCGGAAGTCGTCGCGCCAGACCTCGTGCCGTACGTATTCGGCCGCCGACACCTTGGCTCCCTGCTCGGCCCACCACCACGTCACCTCCTCGCACTCGTCGCGGCGCAGCGGCCGTCCGGCCATGGCGGCCAGGTCGTCCATCAGCACGGTGACGCTGGGGCTGAGCAGACCCAGCCAGTGCTCGAGGTAGGCGGGGTCGGTCATCGCCGCCGGGTACGCCTCCTCGACGTGGTGGCCGAGCGCGGTCAGCCGGTCGGCCATCCGCCGCACGACCGCGTTCACCTGCGGGTCGACCGGGTAACCGTGCACGTCGTCGACGAGCATCACGCCGATCCGCAGCGAGCCGGGATCGGCAGTCACGGCGTCGAGGAAGGTCGTGGCCGGCCGCGGCGCCACCACCGGGTCGCCGGACTGATAGCCGGAGATGGCGTCGAGGGCGGCCGCGCTGTCGCGCACGCTGCGGGTGATGACGCCGTAGATGTTGTGTGCGGCCAGCGCGTCGCCCTCGTCGGGTCCGGCGCTGACCCGGCCCCGGCTGCTCTTGAAACCGAACACTCCGCAGTGCGACGACGGCATGCGCAGCGAGCCGCCGCCGTCGGTGCCCTGGGCCACGGGCACCATGCCGGTGGCGACCGCGACGGCCGAGCCGCCCGAGGAGCCGCCGGGCGACCGGGTGAGGTCCCACGGGTTGCGGGTGGGGCCGGTGGCGCGCGGCTCGGTCGTGGACACCAGGCCGAACTCGGGGGTGTTGGTGCGTCCGAGCACGATGAAGCCGGCCCGGCGCAGCAGCGCCGTCACGTGCGCGTCGTGGGTTGCGCGGTGGCCGAGGCCGCGCAGGAAGGCGTTGCCCTGATGGTCGGGGTCGCCGGCGCTGCCGCTGCGCAGGTCCTTGAGCAGGATGGGGACGCCGCGGAACGGTCCGTCCGGCAGCGGGCCCGCGGCCTCGTCGAGGGCCTGCTCGAAGCGGCGGTGCACGACCGCGTTGACCCGGCCGTCGAGCTCCTCGATCCGGCGGATCGCCGCGCTCACCAGCTCGGCCGGGCTGGCCTCGCCGGAGGTGATGAGCGCGGCCATCGCCGTAGCGTCGATCACGTCTTACTTCTCGGTGACCGGGATGGTGGCCAGCGTGTAGCCGAGGGTCGCGGTGTCCTTGTACTCGGCGATGTTGGCCTGGCTCCAGTACTTCGCCGTCACCACGTAGTTCTTGCCGGTCACGCCCTTCTTGGCGTCGTCCATGGCCTTGATGACGGCCATGCCGGTGGCGTACGAGTCCGGGTCCCACGTGCCGCTGAGCCGGCCCTGCTTGATCGCCTCGATCGCGTCCGGGTCACCGTTCGAGCCCTGGATGATGATGCCCTCGGTGGTGCCGTCGGAGATCTTGCGCCCGGCCCGGGTGGCCGAGGTCGACGCGCCGATGGCCGACGAGTCGTTGTACGACCAGACCGCGTCCACGTCCGGGTACTTGGTGAACGTGTCGGCGGTCAGCGACGCCGCGTTGGCCGAGGTGTCCTTGGTGTTGTCGATCTGGGCCAGGATGGTCAGCCCGGCCGCCTTGGCCGCGTCGCTGAAGCACTTCACGTTGGCCTGGATCGACGGCACCGGCGGGCCGCCCATGACGATCACTTTGCCGCCGGGGCGGGCGTCGGCGATCTGCTTGGCCGCCTGCCGGTACGGCGACTGGTCGTCGTCACAGCGGTTGACGCCCCACCACACGGTCGAGGAGACGTTCGCGCCTTCCGAGTTGACGCCGATGACCGGGATGTTGGCCGCCTTGGCCTGGGCGTAGGTGCCCTCCATGGCGCCGGAGTCGAGCGCCCAGAGCCCGATCGCGGCGGCCTGCTGCTGGATCATCGTCTGCACGTTGGAGACCTGCTGGTCGGCCGAGAGGTTGGCGTCGATGACGTTGACCTCCCAGCCCAGTTCCTTGGCCCCGGCGTTGAGGCCGTTGGTGACGATCTGCTGGCCGGGCTGCGAGGCCACCGGGCTGGAGTAGGCGACCTTGAGACCGCCGGTGCTGCCGGAGGCCGAGGCGTCGTCGCCCCCGCCGCAGGCGGTGGTGCCGAGCAGGGCGGCGACGCCCATAAGCGAACAAGAGGTAATTTTCCACCGGGAAATGGGCATGACGGTTCCTCCGAGGGGTGAGGGCACGAGCGCGAGCTTTAGAGAGACTTGACGAGGGCCGAGGCGGTCCGCTCGGCCAGCGCCATGACGGTGATCATGGGGTTGACGCCGGGCGCGGTCGGCAACGCGGACGCGTCCCCGATCCAGACGCCCGCGACGTCGTGAAGCTGTCCCCAGCCGTCGGCCACCGAGGTGGCCGGGTCGGCGCCGAGCCGGCAGGAGCCCATCTGATGGGCGGAGAAAGCGGTGTGGTCGTTGATCGGCGAGTCGGTCAGCTGCTGCAGATAGGCGTCGAAGTCCTCACCGCTGCGCCAGCGCTGGTCGCTCCAGTGGAACGTGAAGATCTCGGTGGCGCCGGCCTCGCGGTGCATCCGGGCCAGTTCGGTGTGCGCCCGTACGGCGATGCGGTGATCGACGTCGTCGTCGAGGTTCCAGTGCACGGCGGCCCGCCCGTCGGCGTCGAGGTAGACCTCGCCGCTGCCGTGGTCGTGCGAAACCCCGTGCCAGGTCGCGAAGTAGGGCAGCCTGCGCAGCTGGTCGCGGGTCGTGCGGCCGTCGGTGAACGGGGACTGCCCGGCCCACGTGCCGGGGTTGAGAGCGAGGCTTTCGACCAGGAAACCGCCGCCGTCGACGACCCGGGTCAGGTCGAAGCTGACGGCGGACTGGATCTGACCGTGCCACGCCTCGACCGGCTCCTCGTAGACGCCGGTGACGATCCAGGCCGGGTGCAGCGTGAGGTTCTTGCCGACCGCGGGGCCGCCGATGCCGGAGCGCAGCAGCACCGCGGGCGATTCGATGCCACCGGCCGCGACGACGACGTGGCCCGCCGAGACGGACAGCGACGTGGAACCGTCGACGGTGGCCAGCACACCCGTGGCGCGCCCGTCCGCGGTGACGATCCGGTCGACGTGCGCACCGACCACGACCCGCGCGCCCGCGTCCACGGCGTCCTGCAGGTACGTGTGCAGGGTGGAGCGCTTCTTGCCCTGCTGACAGCCGGCGTTGCAGTAGCCGCACATCGTCGCGTCGTCGTCCGGCGCGGCGTTGCGGGGCAGCCGTTCGTGCCGGTACCCCAGCGAGGCCAGGCCGGTGATCATGGCCCGGGTGTTGGCGTTGTACTGGGTGGCGTCGGTGTTGACCCCGATCCGGTCCCACACCATGTCGGTGAACTTGTCGAAGTCGGGTCCGTCCAGACCTTCGAGCCCGTACGAGGTCCAGAGCTCGCGGATGTGCTGCGGCGTGCGCAGGCACACCATCGAGTTGATCACCGTGCCGCCGCCCAGGGTCGCGCCGGCCAGCACGCCCATCTGCCCCGAGGACGACCACAGCGAGCCGCCCCGCAGGAACATCGTGGCCGCGCCGATCGAGTCGATCTGCCGGAAGTCGGCCTCGTTGCGATACTGCGCGGCCTCCAGGACGAGCACCGACAGCCCGGCCTGGGCCGCGCGGGCCGCGATGATCGCGCCGCCCGCACCCGAACCGATCACCACGACGTCGGCCTCCAGCTGGGCCTCGCCGGCGGGCAGCGACACGAGCGGGAAGTTCTTGGGCGCGGCCGGGGGCTTGGTGGCCGGGCCGGGATAGCCCAGCGCCGGCCACGCCGGGTTGGTCCCGGTCTCGTCCACGGCTCCGACCAGCGTCGCGAGGGTCATGGCCTTGAGCTGCCGTACGCCGAGACGCAGCCGCATGGACTCGTCGGCCACCGCCAGCAGCGTCGCCGTACGGGAATCGAGGTCGGCCGTCACGAAGTCCGGCCCGAGCCGATCCAGCAGCTCGGCGATGGCCCCGCGAGTAAGCACGTCGAGCGACCCGACCGCGCCGGCCACGGCGACGTCGATGCCCCGGGCTCGGGCGCCGTCGCGGTAGAACGCAGCAGTGGCCTCGTCGACGCCTTCAGGGGCGCTCAGGGACGGCGCGAACGTGTCGCAAACCGCCTGGATGATCGCCTGGTCCTGCACTTGCGGCATGGAGTCCTCCGTCGCGTCAGCCAACCGGGCCGCGAAGCCCGGCCGGCGGTGGGGCATTGGTGCGTGTCGCGCAAATCCGAAAGAAGCGATTCGGGCGGATGAAGAAAGGGCGGAAGGGGCAGGTCGGCGGCGGTTCAGGATGAGGCTGGGGTCCTGCCCCGATTGAACCGCAACCAGCCCCGGTCGCGGGCCACTCCGAGCGCGACCGCGACGATCAGGACGACGCCGTTGACCGTGCCGCGCCAGAACGTCGACACGTCGCTCAACGTCAGACCGTTCTGGATCACGCCGAGGAACAGGACGCCGAGGACCGTTCCGCCCACGCCGCCGTCGCCGCCGGTGTAGGCCGTGCCCCCGATCAGCACCGCGGCCACGACCGTGAGCAGCAGCGTGGAGTCGATGCCGGGGCTGGCGCCGGTGAGCCGGCCGACCTGGATCAGGCTGGCCACGGCGGCGGCCAGGCCGGCGATCAGGAACACGCTGAGCGTCGTCCGGGCCACGTTGATGCCGTTGAGCCGGGCCGCCTCGCGGTTGGAGCCGAGCGCGTAGACGCCGCGCCCGAAGGTCGTGTAACGCAGCACCAGGGCGGCCACCACGACCAGGACCACGTCGAAGATCAGCAGGTAGGGAAGCCCGGCCACCCGGCCGTTGACCAGGTTGTAGATCGGCTGGAAGCCCTCGATCGAGAACACGTTGATCGTCTTGCCCTGCGACATCACCAGCGCCGCGCTCTCGAAGATCGACAGCGTGCCCAGCGTGACGACCAGGAAGGAGATCTTCACGTACGAGATCAGGACACCGTTGACGATGCCCAGGAGCAGACCGACGGCCAGCGCACCGGCGACCGCGACCCAGGCGCTCATCCCGTGTTGCAGCAGCATCCCGTACGACATGCCGGTGACCGCGGCCGCCGAGGCGGTGGACAGGTCGAGCCCGCCCGAGATGATCACGAAGGTCGCGCCGACCGCGAGCACCAGCACCACGCTGTTGCTGGCCACGATGTTGGTGATGTTGCCCCAGGTCATGAAGATCGGCTGGGTGATCGACAGGTAGACGACCAGCAGGATCAGGCCGGCCAGCACACCGGTGGTCTTGCCCGACGCCCGCCACACGGTGGTGAGCAAGCCGGGCGACGAGGGCGCCTCGACCTTCGCCGGCGGACGTATTTGCGTGTCCTGACTCATGAAGGCTCCTCGGAGTGGACGTGCCCGCTGACCGCGATCGCGTTCAGCACCTCTTCCTGCAGCTGCTCGCCGCTGACCTCGCCGCGGACCGCGCCCTGGAAACAGACCAGGACCCGGTCGGCCAGGCCGATCAGCTCGGGCAGCTCGGAACTGATGATCACGACGGCGGCGCCGCTCTCGGTCAGCTTCTGCAACAGGGCGTAGATCTGGCTCTTGGAGCCGACGTCGACGCCGCGAGTGGGCTCGCTGAGCACGTAGACCGGGCAGTCCAGCGCGAAGATGCGTCCGAGGATCGCCTTCTGCTGGTTGCCGCCGGAGAGCTGCGTGATCAGCTTGGCCGGGGACGAGGTCTTCACGCCGTACTCGGCGATCGCCTCCCGGACCCGGCGTTTTTCCGTACGGGTGGGCACCACGCCCAGCTTCGACAGCTTGGGCAGCCACGTCAGGGTCATGTTGTGGGCGACGCTGCGGGTCGGCAGCAGGGCCGCGCGTTTGCGGTCGTCGGGCACCAGGCCGATGCCGGCGCCGAGAGCGCGGCGCGGGTCGCCCAGCGCGACGGCCGTGCCGTTGACCCGGACGTCGCCGGTGGCCGCGATGGCCCCGCCCAGGGCCATGCCGAGCTGGGCCTTGCCCGAGCCGACGAGCCCGGCGATGCCGACGATCTCGCCGCTGCGCACCTCGAACGAGGTGGGGGCGAGCGCGCCGTCGGCCGAGGCCAGATCGCGCACCTGCAGCACCACGTCGCCGGGCACGCAGTCGCGGGAGCCGTAGTAGTCGTTGAGCTCGCGGCCGACCATCATCCGCACCAGCTGGGACTCGGGCGTCGAGGGCAGCGGGACCGTGCCGACCAGTTTGCCGTCGCGCAGCACCGCGGCCCGGCTCGCCGTCGCGTACAGCTCGGGCATCCGGTGCGAGATCATCAGCACCGCCACGCCGCGCTCGGCCTGGTCCCGTACGAGTTCCAGCAGCCGCTCGGTGGCGTGCTCGGACAGCGAGCTGGTGGCCTCGTCGAGGATCAGCAGCCGGGCCTTGGAGGAGACCGCGCGGGCGATCTCGACCTCCTGCTGCAGCTCCACCGACAGGTCACCCACCTTGGCGTCCACGTCGACGTGCACGTCCAGCGCGGCCAGTTCCTCGCGGGCCCGGCGGCGCGCGGTCGCCCAGTCGATCACCCGGCCGCGGCGGGGCAGCCGGCCCATGAAGACGTTCTCGGCCACGGTCAGCTGCGGGGCCAGGGTCAGCTCCTGGCTGATCATCACGATGCCCAGCTGGAGCGCGGTGGCCGGGTTGGCGATCACCGTCTCCACGCCGTCGACCAGCACGGTCCCGCCGTCCGGCTGCTCGGCCCCGCCGATGATCTTCGACAGGGTCGACTTGCCGGAGCCGTTCTCGCCGGTCAGGGCCACGATCTCGCCGGGACTGACGGTCAGGCTGGCGTTGTCCAGGGCGAGCACGCCCGGATAGCGCTTCGAGACGCCGCGTACCTCGACCAGAGGCGCCGCACTTGCGTTCACCTGCGTACCTCCCTGGGGGTTTGTGAGTTCACCCACCGGCAACCGGATTGGCGCTCACCTTGGCACCGGCGCGTTACCGGCCTAAGCGACCTGTTCCGCTGAACGGACTGTGGCCGGAACGCGACGTCCGGAGATTTGGAGCAGGAGTCCGGTGAACGGACCGTCAGGAAGGCGCGCGTAACCGCGGAGGCGTGTTGTGGAGACCCAGACCACACTTCGACGGGAGAACAGCCGATGACCCGTGGGTACGCGGCCACACCGTACGGCCAGATGCACTATGCCGAGCTGGGCGAGGGTCCGGTTCTGCTGCTCCTCCACCAGACACCCCGCTCGTACGACGAGTTCCGCGAGGTGCAGCCGCTGCTGGCCGCGGGCCACCGGGTGATCGCCATGGACATGCGCGGGTTCGGGCTGAGCGCGCCGCTGCCGGCCCCGCAGACGATCGAGGCCATCGCCGAGGGCGCGTTCGCGCTGCTGGACGCGCTCGGCGTCGAGCGGGCCGCGGTGCTCGGGCATCACACCGGCGGCGCGGTCGCCATCGAGATGGCCGCGGCCGCGCCGGACCGGATCGGAGCGCTCGTGTTGTCGTCGGCGCCGTGGACCGATGCCGCCTACCGGGAGGGCCACGCCGGCGGTCCGGGGGTCGACGAGGCCGAGACGGCCGCGGACGGCACGCACCTGACCCAGCTGTGGGCGCTGCGGCAGCCGTACTACCCGGCCGGGCGGCCCGACCTGCTCGACCGCTTCGTCCGCGACGCGCTCGCGCCCGGGGTCGATCCGGCCGAGGGGCACATGGCCTGCGCCCGCTACGTCATGGAGGACCGGATCGGCCTGGTCACCGCGCCCGTGCTGCTGATCGGCGCGGCCGAGGACCCGTTCGCCCTGCCCGACGTCGAGCGCCTGCAGAAACACCTGACCAACGCCGTACGGGTCGAGACCACCGTGATCGAGGGCGGCACCATCCCGCTCATGGAGCAGAAGGCCCCCGACGTGGCGGCCGTGACCCTGAAGTTCCTCGGAGAGCACGCATGAACCCGGAAATTGTGAAAGCCGTCTGCGACACCCTGGTCCCCCGTGTGCCGGCCGCCGCCGGCGACAGTCCCGAAGCGGCCACCTTGCTCGGCCTGAGCGCATCGGACCTGGGCATCGACGCGATCGCCGCTGCCGTGATCCCGATGCTCGCCCCGCACGTACAAGACAAGATCACGACGACGCTGGCCGCGCTGGGCGACGACTTCGCCGCGGCCGGCGACGAGGAGCGAGCTCTTCGCTGGCGGTCCGCCCTCGAGAACGCCGGCACCTACCCGGGCGCGATCATCCTGCAGAGCACCGTGCTCGCGATGTTCTACACCGGCCCCGACGCCGACGCCAAGAACCCGACCTGGCCCGCGATCGGCTACCCGGGCCCGCTGCTGCCCACGCCGAGCGAGGCCGAGTTCCCCAAGACGCTGCGCACCATCACCGCGGACGACGACCTGACCGCCGACGCCGTCGTGATCGGCTCCGGCGCGGGCGGCGGTGTGGCCGCGGCCCGCCTGGCCGAGGCCGGGCTGCGGGTCCTCGTCCTGGAGAAGGGTTCCTACCGCAACGAGCCCGATCTGCCGCAGCTGGAGGCGCTGTCGTTCCCCAACCTCTATCTGGGCGGCGGTTTCCTCTGGTCGACCAGCGCGTCCGTCGGGTTGCTGGCGGGCTCGACGGTCGGCGGCGGCACCACTGTCAACTCGATGGCCTGCCTGCCCACGCCCGGCTACGTGGTCGACGAGTGGCGCGAGCGCGGCATGAAGGGGCTCGACGACTTCGACGAGCACGTGCGCGCGGTCATGGAGCGGATCAACGCGAAACCGTCGAACACCGTGCACAATCGCGTCAACGAGATCCTGATCCGCGGTTTCGAGGCGGCCGGGCTGGCCTGGGCCACGCTGGCCCGCAACGCCAAGGACGACGAGTCGCGCTACTGCGGCGAGTGCAACGCGGGCTGCCTGGTCGGGTGCAAGCAGTCGACCATGAAGACGTTCCTGCAGGACGCCAGCGACCACGGCGCCCGCCTGCTGCCGGACTGCGACGTGCGCGAGATCCTGCACGAGGACGGGCGGGCCTCCGGCGTACGGGCAACGATCGGCGATCGCGAGGTCGAGCTGCACGCGCCGATCGTCGTCGTCGCCGCGGGTGCCCTGGCCAGCCCGGCGCTGCTGCTGGCGTCGGGGATCGGCGGCCCCGAAGCCGGCCAGAACTTGCACGTGCATCCCTCGTACTTCATGAGCGGGGTGTTCGACTCCGACGTGCGCGGCTGGGAGGGGCAGATCCTGACCAGCGTCAGCCACAACTACGAGCACGTGGCCGGCGAGCACGGTTTCGTCGTGGAGGCGGCCCCGATGGGTCTGGGTTTCTGGACGGCGCTCACCCCGTGGCAGGGCGGCGAGTCGCACAAGCGCGAACAGCTGCGGCTGCGGCACGTGTCGGGTGTGTGGGGTTTCGCGCGGGACCACGGCTCGGGCCGCGTCGAGCTGGGCCCGGACGGCATGCCGCTGATCCACTGGGACCTGAACGACGACGTCGATCTGGAGGTCGTGCGGCGTTGCCACGTCGAACTGGCGAAGTTGTTGCGCGCGGCGGGCGCACGCGAGATCTTCACGTTCCTGCCGGGTGATCCGCGATGGCGGGAGGGAGAGGACTTCCAGGCGTTCCTCGGCACCCTGGCCGCGCTGGAGGGGCCGGACGTCCTGACGTTGTCGGCGCACCAGTCGGGCACCTGCGCCACGGGCACGGTCGTGGACGGCGAGGGTCAGCTCTTCGATGTCCGGGGCGTCTATGTGGCCGACGCTTCGGCGCTGCCCACCGCGCCCGGCGTCAACCCGATGGTCTCGATCGAGGCGTACGCGGCCAAGACCGCGGGGCACATCGTGGCGGCGCTCAGATCTCCTGCGCGCTGAGCAGCTTCGTCATCCGCCGGCCGACCAGGTTGAGCAGGCCGACGTAACGATCGACCTTGGCCCGCGTCGTCGGGGCGGTCACCGAGAGGGCCGCCACGACGGCGCCGGTCGCGCCGGTGAGCGGGATGGCCACGCTCATGTAACCGATCCGGGTCTGCTCGAACTCGGCCACGAAGCCCTGCTCGCGGGCCTTCTGCAGCTCCTGGGCGAGCAGGCCGGGGGCCACCGTGGTGCGCGGCGTGACCCGGGTCAGCGGGGCGGTCATCACCTCGTCGAGCAGGTGCCGCGAGCCGAACGCGAGCAGCGCCTTGCCGGTCGCCGTGCAGTGCAGCGGCATCCGCCCGGCCACGCGCGAGGGCCGGCTGATCTGGGCGTGCTCCCCCGACACCTTGTCCAGGTAGAGCACTTCGAGGCCGTCGGCCACGGCCAGGTGCGCGGTCTCGTGGGTGGCCTGCACCAGATCGATCATCAGCGGGCGGGCCAGGTCGCGCAGGATCCGCTGGCGGGGCACGCGCTGGCCGATCTCGAAGAGCCGCATGCCGAGCCGGTACTCGCCGTTGCGGCGCTCCAGCAGCCCCCACTGCACGAGCTCCTGGCTGAGCCGGTGCACCGACGCCTTCGCGAGGCCGGTGCGCCGGGCCAGTTCGCTGAGGCTGAGCGTCTCGTCGTCGAGGCCGAACACCTCGAGGATGCGGCGCACCTTGCCGAGCACGCTGTTGCTGTCGGGGGCGGGATGAGGGTCGCGAGGGTCGGGCTGAAACAGGCAGTTCGCTGCGGGGGCCTCCATCACCTGAATCTCGTCGCCCGCGTCACACTTATCAACGAAACGGTCCGGCCAGCGGAACACGTCCCGCCAGCCGGACCACCCCGTCTCAGAACGAAAGAACCGCGCGACCCCGTACGTGTCCCGACCGCATCCGCGCGATCGCGTCCACCGCGTCCGCCAGCGGGACGCTTTCCACCGCCACGCTCAGCTCGCCCGCCGCCAGCCGCTCGATCAGCGCGGGCGCCAGCTCCCGGGCCCGGCGCTCGTGCCGGATCATGTTGACCGGCAGCAGCGCCACGTCGTCGAGCAGCCAGCTCGGCAGGTCGATGGTGACCTCGGTGCCGGCCACGTAACCGATCACCACGGCCCGCCCGCCCTGGCGCACCCAGCGGCTGCGCCCGACCAGGCCGTCGCCGCCGAGCGTGTCGATCAGCAGGTCGAAGGGGCGGTCGTCGAACGCGCCCAGCACGACACCGGTGACACCGTCGGGGACGAGCGCGAGCTGATCCTCGCGGGCGACCAGGCCGGTCACCTCGGCCCCGGCCAGCCGCGCCTGCTGGGCCACGCTGGCCCCCACGGCCCCGGCCGCGCCGACCACGGCGACCTTCTCCCCCGGCTGCAGCTTGGCCACGTCGTGCAGCACGACCGCGGCGGTCGTGGTGGGCACGAAGAACGTCGCCGCCACCTCGGCCGGCACCCCGGCGTCGACCACGGTGACCGCCTTGCGGGGCACGCTCACCCGCTCCTGCCAGGTGCCACCGCGCAGCAGGCCCAGGCCCGCGCCGCGCAGCATCACCTGGGTGCCGGGCTCGAGGTCGTCCGCCTCGACGACCACGCCGCTGCCCTCGACCCCGCCGGTGTAGGGCAGCGGCGGCTTGAGCCCGAACGTGCCGGACGCGACGGTGAGGTCGAGGTGGGCCAGCGCGGCCGCGCGCACCTGCACGAGCACCTCGCCCGCACCCCGTACGGGCTCCTCGATCTCGTCGACGACCGGGTCCTGGCCCCAGTCGTGGAAGCGCAGCGCGCGCATCAGGCGGCCTTGGCCAGGAACTCGAGGCTGAGCGGGTTGTAGATCGCGGCCTGCTCGTGCTGCGGCCAGTGACCCGTGTCCTCGAACAGCTCCAGCCGCGAACCCGGGATGGCCTCGTGCATGGCCTGAGCCTCGGGCACGTCACCGAACGGGTTCTTGCGGCCCCAGACGATCAGCGTGGGCTGGGTGATCGCGCCCATCTGCTCCTCGGTCAGCAGGTTGCGCTGCCGGATCTCCATCTTCTGCAGCGAGAGCAGGTTGTCGATGTTGGCTACGAAGTCGGGCTCGTGGTAGATCCGGTGCCGCACGTCGACCAGCTCCTCGGTCGCGTTGACCGGGTCGGCCATCAGCAGCCGCAGCCGCTTGCGGGTCAGCTCGACGTCGTCGGTCGCCACGGCCTGCCGGGTGCTGGAGTCGATCCGCTGCATCACCTCGGGGTTGGCCACGGTGCCGCCCGCGCAGAGCAGCTGCAAGCTGGCCACGCGGCCGGGGAAGTCGACGGCGGCGCGCGCGCCGACCCAGCCGCCGAGCGACTCGCCGACGATGTGCGCCTTCTCGATCCCGACGGCGTCGAAGTAGTCGAGCAGGTGCTTCACGTACAGCGGGATCTCGTACGGGTGGCCGGGCTTGCCGGTGTAGCCGTGGCCCAGCATGTCGATCGCGTGGACGGCGTAGTGCTCGGCGTGCGGCACGATGTTGCGCGTGAACGCCTCGAGGTGCCCGCTCGTGCCGTGCAGGAACACCACCGGGGTGCCCTCGCCGGCCCGCAGCGTCCGGGTCCTCACGCCGCCCGCGTCCACGTACGAGAGCGAGAACGGCACTGGCGTCAGGTCGGTCCAGATGGACATGGCAGGCACTCCTACGGCTGGTTGATGCGGTGGACTTGGGTGTTGCTGCGCTTGGCGAGCTCGCGCCCGGCCACCACGAGCAGGGCGGCCCCGGCGAGCGAAAGCAGAATCTTCATGTCAGTCCTTGTCTCGGCGGGCCACGTCGGCCAGGAAGGCGGCGACCACGGCGTGGTAGCGCTCGGGCTGCTCCTCCTGCAGGTGATGGGACACGTGGTCCATCACGTGCAGGTTGCCGTTGGGCACCATGCGGGCCAGCATCATCGGGTAGTCCGGGGTCAGGAACGCGTCCTCGCGGCCCCACATGAACAGCGTCGGCGCCTGCACCTGACCCAGCTCGGCGGTGAGGTCCTGCCACTCCCCGCGCGGCGAGTCCGACATCGCGGCCAGCGCGCGCTCCTCGGGATCGAGGCTCTGCTCGTAACGCATGTCGAGCGTCTCGTCGGGCAGCTGGTCGCCGTCCCACCACTCCAGGCGGGTGATCAGCTGGCGCATCTTCTCGCGGGTCGGGCCCTCGCCGCCGTAGTAGACGTCCCGAGCCGTACGGCCGCGGTGGCCGTTCTCGGGCAGCGGCGCGAGGGGGCCGTAGAAGACCGGCATGCTGCCCGTGACGACCAGCGACCGTACGCGGCCGGGGTATTTCGCGGCCAGGTTGAGCGCGATCGTGCCGCCCCAGGAGTTGCAGACGAAGTCGGCCCGCTCGATGCCGAGGGTGTCGAGCAGCTTGACCTGGCTGGCCGCGTGGAAGTCCCACATGGGCCCGGTGATGCGCACCTTCTCCGACTTGCCGTACTGCAGGATGTCGGGGATCACCACCCGGCGGTCGGCGGCGAACAGCTCGGCCACGGGACCGAAGTCGCTCCAACCGGTGCAGCCGGGGCCGCCGCCGTGCAGGAAGACGGTGTCAAGCCCCTGACCCATGTCGAGATAGTGGTAGCTCGCACCACCCGCGTCGGCATACTTGCCCTCGGGCGCCTTGCTCATCGTTCCTCCTCGGAGTTCGCGACCGCGACCCGCGCCAAGACCTCGCTCAGCCGGCGCATTTCGGTCACCTGGACGGTGTTCATGCCGAGCGCGAAGTCGATGCCGGGCAGCGGCGCCTTCGGCATGCCGACACGCGCGGTCGGGATGCCACGGGCGCGCAGGATGTTGGCATCGGTGGCCCCGCTGTTGTCGGGGACGGGCGTGTGCTCGCGGCCCGACGCCGCCTCCCACGCGCGGATCGTCTCGGTGATCACCCACGCGCCGGGGTCGGTGGCGGACGCCGGGATGTGGTTGACCAGCTCGCAGTCGATCTCGGCGGCGAGCTCACCGGCCACTCCGCGCAGAAAGTCCGCGAGCTCACGACGTACGGCCAAAGGCTCTTGACCTGGCGCGAGCCGAATGTCCAGCCGAACGCGGCACGCGGCCGGGGTCACCGCCGGCATCCGTTCCCAGCCGCCGGCGATCGAGCCGATGATGCCCTGGGGCGCGGCGGTCGAGGTGCGGTGCCGGGCCGGGAAGTCCGCGAGCCAGCGTTCCAGGCGCGTGATCACCTCGGCGGCGGCGACGATCGGGTTGGAGTACGGGAGCCGGTGGCGGCTCCCGGCGTACGTGTGAATGCCGTTGACCGTCAGCTCGAACCAGCAGAGCCCGACCTCGTCGTGGGCCACGAAGTCGCCCGGTTTGGCGATGATCGCGTGGTCGGTGTACCAGCCGCGCTCGAGCAGGAACGACGCCCCGACGCCGTGGCCGGTGTTCGCTCTCCGGGAATCCAGCGCGTTGGTCGGCATTCCCCCCGCGCCGAAAGCGAGCACCAGATCTCCCTTGGTCTCCGCGTTCGTCGCTGCAACCGCCTCCGCGTACGCCTGACCGACGACCAGCACGCACGCCGCGTGACCCTTGGGATTGCCGGCACCGAGACCCTGCACGTAATCGCCGTCGACCGTGGGATCCGGCCGCATGTCCGGACGCAGCCCGGGCCCGATCCACGGCACGTCCTCGTCTTTGTCGCCCGTCGTCAGCGTGTCGATCGGGGCGTAGAGCATGAGGTCGCGGCCGGTTCTTGCGCTCCGCACGCGGCCCACGGCGTTGGCTTGATCGGTGTCGATGCGCTGGACCTGCCCCGACATCTCTGACATCTGGGCAGCGAGCCACTCCGCCAGCGGCGCCTCACGGCCCGTCGGGCTGGGGATCGAGGTGACCGCCACCGCCGCCGCCCGCAGCCGCTCGGGCGTGATGCGGCGCAGCACCTCCTCGAGGAGGTCGCTCACGGGCGGATCACTCCGACACCCATGCCGGTCAGCCACTCGGGCATCGGGCTGTAGGCCAGGGTCCGGCCCGGCGCGAAGCCGAGCGCGGACGCCATGGTCAGCCACGTACGGATCTCCTGGCCGCCGTTGCCGGCCTCCTCACCGATCCGGGCGGTCGTCCAGTCGGCGTAGTGCGCGAGTTCGCCGCGGTCGAGGCGGCCCAGGAAGGCCTCGTCGAACTCGGGGAACAGGGTGGGCCGGGCCCCGACGATGATCTCGCGGCGGCGCTTGTCGTACTTCTCCCACTCGCCGCGGCCGTTGCGCCACGCCTCGACCAGGAACTCCTCGTCGTCACCGTCCGGGTCCTGCCAGCGGCTGGGCCAGGGCAGCTGGTGGCTCAGGCCGCCGCTCGCGATGACCACCGTACGGCGGTCGCTCTTCTCGACGGCCCGGGCGAGGTTGGCGCCCAGCTCGACGCAGCGCCTGACGGTCGGCAGCGGCGTGGCGAAGACGTTGACGACCAGCGGGGTGACCGGCACGTCGAGGTCGCGCAGCAGGTACTGCACGGCGTGGCTCTGGCCGTGGTCGATCGTCATCTTGGCGCTGATCGCGACCTCGGTGCCCCGCTCGACCAGCTCCTCCGCGAGGGCCTGAGCGAACGTGGGATCCGACTTCTGCGGGCCCTTGGGGGTGCCGCCGTCGCCCGCCGCGATCACCTCGTCGACACCCAGCGTGAACGACGGGATCAGGTCGAGCCAGAAACCGCGGAAGTGGTTGGAGCCGATGATCACGACGTTGTCCGGGCGGGCCTCGGCGATCGCGTCGCGAGCCGTCGCGAGCGCGTCGCGGAAGCGCTCGGCCCGGTCGATGCCGGCCACCTTGTCCCAGTGGGTGTTCATCAGCGTCGAGTGCGAGGCCGCGACGCCGAGCACGATCCCGCCCATCAGCGGGTCACTTCCGGCTTGCCGTGCTCGGCGGTGATGCCCTGCTCCCGGAGTCGCTCGACGCGCTCCTCGGTGACGTCCTCGGCCAGCTTGCGCCACTGCAGCAGCGACTCGTCGGGCCGGTAGAGGCGCTCCGGCGGGGCGTCGGTGACCTCGACCATCCACTTGTCCTGGCCGGAGAACTCGCCGTGGAACAGCCAGCGGATCGCGCCCAGGTATTTCGCGTAGAACGGCAGCGTGGCCGCGCCCTTGGCGAAATTGACCATCACACCGACGTACAGGTGGTTGTCCGCGTCGACCGGAACGTAGAACTCGTAGTGGATGAAGCCCGGATACGCGATGCGCAGCACGCCCGGCATCGAGATCGACGCGAAGCCCGGGAACTCCTGAGCCGCGATGACCTCGTTGACCTTGGCCGCGCCGCCGGTGTTGCCGATGTTGCGGTTCGCCGTCGCTCCCGGCTTCTTCTTCGACGGGTCGATCTTGTACCAGGCCTTGCCGCTCCACGTGCCGAGGCCGGGGAAGTCGGCGTCCCAGTACTGGTTGTCCTGCACACGGTAGATCCAGCGGCCGCGCTTGACGATCCGCGTGTCGTTGTGCACCGGCATCGCCTTGAAGAGCCGCCACAACGCCGTACGGTGCAGGTACTTGGCATGGCCCTCGTCGTAGCCGTTCTCGGCCGCGAACCGCCAGTTGCCCTCGCGGGGCTGGATGCGGGCGCCGATGACGGCCGCGTTCTCGACGAGCTCCTCCGGCAGCTGCTCGTCGATCGGCGGGGCGTCCTCGCCGTCGCCCACGAACAGCCACACCATGCCGAGCCGCTCGGCGGTCTCGAACGTGGGCTGGGTGACCTTGCCGCAGATCGGCGAGTTGGGGCCGTCGGTGATGGCCGCGGCCAGGTCACCGGTCTTCAGGTCGAACGTCCAGCCGTGGTAGACGCAGCTGACCGTGCCCGGGAACTGCTGGTTGCCGTAGCTCAGCGGCACCCCGCGGTGCGGGCAGCGGTCCTTGAGGGCGTAGACGGTGCCGTTGTCGCGCATGACCATGATCCGCTCGCCGAGCAGCGTGATGCCGGTGGGCTTGCCGGTGATCTGCGACGAGAACGCCACCGGATACCAGTAGCCGCGGAACCCGGCCTTCGCCTCCTGGTAGTGCGGCCAGCTCGACCAGTCCTGCCGTCCGGGCAGCCGGCCACGCCGCGAGGGACGCGAGGGGCGCCGGGGGCGTTCGGCCCGCGGGGCCGGCGTGCTTTCTGCGACCATGGTGCGACTCCCATCGTGCTGTTGCGATGGCGTGGAGCGAATCACCTCTCCCGGCCGGGTCCCAGCCTTCGAGTCCACCCACCGAAACGCGTTCCGCTCAGCGGTCCACGGTCCGCTCAGCGGTCTCCTTTGATAAGAAACGCGGCTCCGGCTCCTTACGGTCCTGGCCATGGAACCCACCACGACGATCCACACGGATCTGGTCATCGTCGGGGCCGGACCGACCGGCCTCTACGGCGCGTTCTGCGCCGGCTTCCGCGGCCTGAGCACCGTCCTGGTCGACGCGCTGCCCCAGGTGGGCGGTCAGATCGCCGCGCTCTACCCGGAGAAGGTCGTGCGCGACGTGGCCGGGCTGCCCGCCGTGACCGGCCGTGAACTCGTGGACGGGCTGGCCGCCCAGGCCGACGCGTTCGGCACGCGCTACCTGCTGGAACGGCAGGCGGTGGGGATCGGCCACGAAGCCGGGCGGCCGCAGCTGACCCTCTCCGACGGCACGATCGTCGACGCCGGGGCGGTCGTGCTGACCGCGGGCATCGGCACGTTCACGCCGCGGGCGTTGCCGGCCGGCGAGGAGTTCCTGGGCCGGGGGCTCTCCTACTTCGTGCCCGACCTGAGTGCGCACACCGACCGCGACGTCGTGGTGGTCGGCGGCGGCGACAGCGCCATCGACTGGGCCAACGCGCTGGTGCCGCTGGCCCGCTCGGTCACGGTGGTGCACCGCCGGGCCCGGTTCCGCGCGCACGCCGCGTCGATCACCGAGGCCGAGCAGGCCGGGGTCGTGTTCCGCACCAACTGCGAGGTGTCCGAACTGCTCGGTGGTGACCGGCTCGAGAAGGTGCGCATCGGGGACGAGCTCGTCGAGGCCGACAGCGTGATCGCCGCGCTCGGCTTCATCTCCGACCTGGGGCCCCTCGCCGACTGGGGTCTCGAACTGTCCGGCCGCACGGTCGTGGTCGACCAGCGCATGCGCACCAACCTGACAGCCGTCTTCGCGGCCGGCGACGTCACCGAATACCCCGGCAAGGTGCGGCTCATGTCCGTCGGCTTCGGCGAGGTCGCCACCGCGGTCAACAACGCCGCGGTCGAGTTGGACCCGTCCGCCTCGATTTTCCCCGGCCACTCCACCGAAGGAGCCTGACATGCCGTACGTGATCGGCAAGGACTGCGTCGACGTCAACGACCGCGCCTGCATGGACGTCTGCCCCGTCGACTGCATCTACGTCGGCGACCGCAAAAGCTACATCAACGCCGCCGAATGCATCGACTGCGGCGCCTGCGAAGTCGAATGCCCGGTGGAAGCCATCTTCGTGGACCGCAAAGCCCGCGGCGACGAGGAACGAACCCAGTTCGTCGAGGACCAGAAGAACTTCTTCACCATCGTCCTCCCCGGCCGCGACACCCCGCTCGGCGCCCCCGGCGGCGCCCGCAAGGTGGGCGAACTCGGCGTGGACACCCCGTTCATCGCCGACTACGACGCCTAGCTGTCGTTCGCCGGCCGCCTCCGTGATCTGGTCACACCGGTCATCGCACGAAATGAGCCGTCCTCGGCCGGTAGACGCGCCGCGGTGGTGGCCGATCACCGGGCGCGATGAGCCGGGTATGGAAGGCCGCCGCCGTCGCCTGCGCGCGGTCCCGCAGATCCAGCTTCATCAGCACCCGGCCGAAGTGCGTCTTCACCGTCGCCTCACCGATGAACAGCTGCCCGGCGATCTCCGTGTTCGAGAGCCCGTGACCGACCAGCGTCAGGACCTCCCGTTCGCGGGCGGTCAGCACGTCGAGCTCGGCGGAGGTCGGTGCGGTGTCCTGCGGGCGGCTCGCGAACTCCCGGATGAGCTGTTTGACCACCGCCTGGTCGATCCACGCGTCGCCCGCGCCGACCTGCCGGACCGCGGGGACGAGCTGCGTGCCCGCCGCGCTTTTCAGCAGGAACCCGGAGGCGCCGGCCTGCAGCGCCCGGCGCACCATGTCGTCGACTTGGATCGTCGTCAGGATGAGGACCTTCACCGGGTCGTCCGGATCGCTGAACCCGTCGCTCGCGATGACCCGGGTCGCCTCGATACCGTCGGTGCCCGGCATGCTGATGTCCATCACGACGACGTCCGGTCGCAGCTCGGCCGCTCGGGCGATGGCGCCGTCGCCATCCTCCGCCTCGCCGACGACGGCGATGCCGGGCTCGCCGAGGAGCAGCAGGCTCAGGCTCGACCGCACGAGCGGGTCGTCGTCGACGACCATGGTGCGGATGATTCCGTCCGGGTCAGAGGGCATGTTGCGGCTCCAGGCCGGACAGGGGCTCCGGGTGGAAGCCCGTGGTCGCGATCGGCTGTGCGGGAACGGTGATCGGCAGGTGCGCGACGACCGAGAACCCGCCCTCCGGCCGCGGCCCGTACCGGAGGGTGCCGCCGGCCTGGCGGATGCGCTCGTGCTGCCCCCGCAGGCCGTTACCGGTGCTGAACCCGGCGAGCGCCGGGGCGGGCTGCCCGTCACCGTCGTCGTCGATCTCGATCCGGAGGTCGTCGGCCCAGCGGAGTGTCACCCGGGCCCGGCCGCCCACCCCGGCATGTTTGATGCTGTTGATCAGGGCTTCCTGGATCAGCCGCCAGCCGGCCAGATCGGTGCCCGCGTCGAGCACGCGCGGTGTGCCGGTGACGGTGAGGGTCACGTTCAGGCTGTCCAAGCCGACCTGATCGAGCAGGTCGGCAAGGCGGTTCAGTCGTCCGGACTGCTCCGTGACCGCCGCCTGCTCCGGCGGGGCGTCGCCGCCGGCCCGCAGGATCAGCAGCATCTCCCGAAGCTCGTCCATCGCCTGGGTGCTGAGGCTCTGGACCCGGTCGAGTGATTCCTCGGCCGCGGCGGCGTCGGTGCGCAGCAGCTTGGCGGCGCCGGCGGCCTGCAAGGCCATGTGGGTGACCGTGCGGGCGATGACGTCGTGCAGTTCCCTGGCCACGGTCAGCCGGACACGGTTGGCGGCCTCCTTCGTCTCGGCTCGGCGGCGGAACTCCAGTTGCTCCATGTGCGCCCTGCTCGCCCTGCGCCCTCGGCCCGCGCCCCACGCCCCGAAGGTGACGAACCCATACATCGAGGCGACCAGGGGCAGGGTCGTCGAGACCGGGTCGATGGACACGGCCACGATGTAGGCGACGGTGAGGGCCACGGGCACGGCCGCGATCGCCGGTGCGACGTAGACCGACCGCCCCTTGCCGCCGGCCGCCACGGAGTAGAGAGCGAGCCACACGCTGATGATCGGGAGATAGGCCGGCGTGGGCAGCGAGGTGAACGACAACGCGCCGAACACGACGCTGTACCCGGAGATGATCGCGAGCACGAGCAGCGGCCGCTTCTGCCGCCCGAGCAGCACCAGGCCGGCGAGCGCGGTACACGCCAGCATGAGGCAGACCGACCACAGCGGCGGGCGTGGCCGGTCGGGCGCGCTCCAGTCCCAGCACACCCAGAGATCCAAGGCGATCGCGCCGATCGCGGGGGCGATGTCACCGGCCCGCGACAGCCGGACCCGGCGCAGCGCGGTGGTGGTCGTGGGCTCAGCCACAGCAGGCCCCCAGCGCCGTGAAGGGAACGCCGCGGACGGGCTCGAGGGACCGGGCGAAGTCCAGACCGACGTAAACGCCGAGTTCGCCCAGGAAGTGCTCGCGCCGTGGGCCGCGCGGCCCACGGATCGGCCCGTGCTCATGCGCCACCTCCGGGAATCCTCCGGACAGCGACTTGGTGGAGTTCAACCCGAGATCGAGTCCGGCCAACCGGGCCCCCGGCTGCACCCCCGCGGTAATCTCCGGCACCGGCTCGGCCGCATGCGCACTCGCGCTCACGCCCAGCACAACGCCGCCCGTGAAAGCCGCCACCGTCGCCAGACGCGCCAAAACCGGCGAGCAATTTCGCTGAGCCACTACGACTCTCCCTTTCCAACCGAAGCACAATGCCGACGCACCCATCACATACCGTTGGCGCGGCCCGGTAATCAGTTTTCAGTAGTACGACCGTGGTATGACCTCGCTTCACGGAAAAGCGATCACATCAGGGCCCCTGCCGCACGTACCGGTAACCGAATCCGCGGACGCACTCGACCGGCGAGTCCGCCGTGCCCGGCCAGCCCAGCCGCCGCCGCAGCCGCAGCACGGCGAACTTCACCCGCTCCTCGCCGATGCCGGTCGGGTCGTCCCAGACCAGCTCCAGGAGCCTGCGGTGGGACAGCACGATCCCGGCGTTGCGGGTCAGCGTGGCCAGCAGCCGGAACTCGACAGGTGTGAGCCGCACCGGACGCCCGTCCGCGACGATCGAACGGCGCGCCGGATCCACCCGGAGCCGGCCGTCCTCGAAGGCGTCGTCCGCCCAGCGTGCGGCCGGTACACGCCGCAACAGGCGCTCGGCCCGGGCCAGCAGCTCGACCGGCCGGATCCCCCGGCCCACGCAGTCGTCGGCCCCCATCCGCAGGCTTCGCACGACGTCGTCCTCGCCACCGGCCGGGGTCACCATGATGACCGCGACGTCGCTGATCTCGCGGACCCGGCCCAGGGCGTGCCAGCCGTCCGGGTTCGTCAGCCCGGCGTCGATCAGGACCAGATCCGGCTTCATGGCATACATCGTCCGCAGGCAGGCGCGCCCGTCCGGCTCGTGGTGGACGAGATGCCCGGCGCCTTTGATCGCGGCCCAATCGTTTCGCGGCGCGGCCACCAGAATGCGCGCGGAACCGCGCCCGCCGTCCCCATCAGCCATTCCCGTTCCTCTTCGCTCGCCCGGGGTGCCCCACGCGACCCCGGCGATTTCACAATGCAGCCGCCAGGCTCCTGTTTCGTCAGGCCGCGAGCTGATCGCGCTCATACCCCGGTCTGATTCCGGTCGCGCCTGGCGCGTCGGATTCGCAAGTACGGTCGACCGGGGTGAGGAACCGGCGACGCCCGCCAGGGCCCGCCACGTCCGCGGCGGTGGGGTCGTCCTGCGTGCGGCGCCGATGCCGGCTAGGTCGACGGACCGGACCGGGAGGCCGACCCCCGCCTGGCCGGGACAGCCGCCGGGAGGCTGTGCGTCTCGCCCCGGGCCGGCAGCGCGGCCGTGACGGCGGCACGGACCTGGGCGCGGAGCCAGGCGTGGGCGGGGTCCGTGTCGTAGCGCTGGTGCCAGACGCTGATGATCGGTGGGTGGGGCAGGGGGGCCGGGAACTCGTCGACGGACAGGCCGAACGCGTCGGTCAGGGGGCGGCACGACGCCTCGGGGACGGTCACGACGGCGTCGCCGGTGGCCACGATGTGCAGGGCCGTGGCGGCGGTGGCGACGGCGGCCCGCACGTGGCGGTGCAGGCCGTGGGTGGCCAGGTGGTCGTCGACGGGGTCGGTCAGGCGGCCGCGGCGGGACAGGACTATGTGCGGGCGGGCCGCGTACGTGGGAAGGGTTTTGATCTTCGGGGTGTGGCGCCGGCGGGCGATGACCAGACGGTCGTGGCCGAGGGTGGCCGAGCGGAACTCGGGCCGGTCGGGGAGGGTGGCGCCGAGTTGCAGGTCGACGTGGCCGTGGCGGAGGTCGTCGGAGTCGCCGGTGGCCTCGGCCAGCAGACGCACGGTGACGCCGGGCGCCCGGGTGGCCAGGGCGGTCAGCAGCGGCGGGGCCAGGGCGGTGGCCAGCGCGTCGTGGCATTGCAGCGTGAACGTGCGCTCGAGGGTGGCCGGTTCGAGGTCCCGGCTCGGCGTGAGCACGGACCGGGCCTGCTGCAGGACCTCGCCGACACGGTCGCGGATCCCCACCGCGTACGGGGTCGGGGTCATGGTGTGACCGGTGCGCACGAGGATGTCGTCGCCCGTCAGCCGGCGGATGCGGCCCAGCGTACGGCTGACGGCCGGCACCGAGAGCCGCAGACGGTCGGCGGCGCCGGTGACGCTGTTCTCCTCCAGCAGAGCGTGCAGGGCCGTCAGCAGGTTCAGGTCCAATTGCATGAGTGTAAAGAATAGCTTGCCGAGGTTGCATTGGATTTAATCCGGAGAGCGGCCGATGCTCGAAGCATGGATCTTTTGACCACGACCGTCGCCGCCGTTCGTGAAGCGGGCGCCCGGCTGCTGGACCGCTACTCGACCGCGAGCCGCCCGGCGGACCTCCCCGACCTGCTCGCGGCGTTGCGGGCCAACGACACCGCCGTCACCGAGGTGCTGCGGCCGGCCCTGTCGCACGCCCCCTGGGAATCCGACGAGCACGCCACCGGGCCCATCGCGGGCGGCGACCGCTGGGTGGTGGACCCGGTCGGCGGCAACGTCAACACCGTGCACGGCATGACCGACTGGAACATCGGCGTCAGCCTCGTCCGCGACGGGCAGCCGGTGCTGGCCGTGCTCTACTCGCCGCCGGCGAACGAGATGTTCACGGCGACCGCGGGCGGCGGCGCTTTCCTCAACGGCGCGCCGCTGCGGGTCAGCGCCAAGACCGATCTGGCCGCCGCGCTGGTCGGCACGGGGCAGGCCAAGCCGGGCTTCTCCGCGCAGGCCGCGGAGCGGGCCGGCGCCTCGATCACCGCGATGCTGCAGAAAGCCCTGTACGTCCGGATGTCCGTGCCCGTCGGCCACCAGTTGGCGCAGGTGGCGGCCGGGCGGATGGACGCGCACTGGCAGTACGACAACGTGCGCTCCCACATCGGCCCGGTGCTGCTCGTGCAGGAGGCGGGCGGCATCGTCACCGACCTCGACGGCAAGCCGTGGGACATCACGTCGCCGGCGTACGTGGCGGCCGCGCCCGGCGTGCACGCGGCGACGCTCACGGTGGTGCGCTGATGCGGGTCGCCGTGCTGGGCGCCTCCGGCGGGACCGGTCGCCGGCTGGTGCGCGCCGCACTCTCCCGCGGCCTGCCGGTCGTCGAGATCGCCCGGTCCCTGCCGCCACCCGCGGTCCACGCCGACGTGCACGACCCGGAATCGATCAAGCGGGCCGTCGAGGGCTGCGACGTGCTGCTGTCCGGGCTCGGCATCGTCAAGGACAGCCCACCCGGCACCCTGACCGCCGGGGCGCGGGCCGCGGTCGCCTCCGGGGTGCCGCGGGTGATCTGGCTGGGCGCATTCGGCACGGGCCGCTCCGCACCCCACGCGAGCGGGCTGACCCGGGCCGTCCTCGGTGCCGCGCTGCGCCGCGAACTGACCGACAAGATCGAAGCGGACGAGGTCGTGCTGGCCGCGGGGGGCACGGTCTTTCACGCGGGACGGCTCACCGACGGCCCCCTCGCCGCTTTCCGCTCGGTCGCCGTCAAGGACGCGCCGCACCGCGTCTTCCCCGCCGGCATCAGCCGGGCCACGGTGGCCGCGGCGATGATCGAGGAAGCCGTGCACTCGAATTTCCCCGGCCGCATCGCAGTCCCACTGGAGTAGAACACGGCCCCGTCGCCGATCGAGCCTGGTGGGGCGCCGACGACCGATTTCTCTGATCACCCGCTCAGCCGGGCGAAGGCGTCGGGTGGCAGCACCAGCTCGGCGGCCGCCATGTTCTCGCGCAGGTGCGTCACCGATGACGTGCCGGGAATCAGCAGGATGTTCGGTGACCGCTGCAGCAGCCAGGCCAACGCCACCTGCTTCCCCGTGGCCCCCAGCGCCGCCGCCACCTCGTCCAGCGCCGCCGACTGCAGCGGGCTCCAGCCGCCCAGCGGGAAGAACGGCACGTACCCGATCCCGTCGGCGGCCAGCGTGTCGATCAGGGCGTCGTCGTCGCGGTGGGCCAGGTTGTACTGGTTCTGCACGAAGATGATCGGCCCGATCCGCCGCGCCTCGGCCACCTGGGCGGCCGTGACGTTCGACAGGCCCAGATGCCGGACCAGCCCCTCCTTCTGCAGGGAGACCATTTCCCCGTACGCCGCAGCGACCGAGCCGGGTCCGCCGACGCGCAGGTTGGCCGCGTCCAGCGTGTCCAGTCCGAGCCGGGTCAGGTTGGCCTCGACCTGGGCCCGCAGGTCGTGTGCCGACGGTTCCCACGAACCCGACGGGCCGCGGCGGAACCCGACCTTCGTGACGATGCGCAGCGACGGGTCGTACGGGTGCAGGGCTTCCCGGATGACCTCGTTGGTGATGGCGGGACCGTAGTAGTCGCTGGTGTCGATGTGCGTGACACCCAGGTCGACGGCGGTGCGCAGGACCCGCACGGCCTCGGCCCGGTCTCGCGGCGGCCCGAAGGCGTTGGGCCCGGCCAGTTGCATGGCGCCGTAGCCCATGCGGCCCACCTCGAAGTCGTCCGCGAGTCGCAGTGGTGTGTTCATGACCTCGATCTTCGGCCCGCGGCGGCGGCCCGGGGAGTTACAGGTTGTACCACCATGGGGTGATGAACGAACTCGGCGCCGTCCTGCGGGCCTGGCGCGACAGGCGGGGCCCGGAGGGGCACGATCCGGCGCGGCGGGTGCCGGGGCTGCGCCGCGAGGAGCTGGCCACGCTGGCCGGCATTTCGATCGAGTACGTGGTCCGGCTCGAGCAGGGCCGCGCCCCGACGCCGTCGGCTCAGGTGTGCTCGTCGCTGGCGCGGGCGCTGAACCTGTCCGGCGACGAGCACGCCCACCTGCTGCGTCTGGCCGGGCACGCGGCCGACCCGGCGCGGGTGCCGCGGGAGATCCCGGACAGCCTGCACCGGATCATGGACCAGCTCGGCACCAACCCTCTGGCCGTGTACGACGCCACGTGGCAGCTGCTGCACTGGAACGAGCTGTTCGCGGCGACGTGCGGCGACCCGGCGGAGACCGGCCTGAACGCGCTGCTCTGCCACTTCGAGGGACGGTGGCCGTGGCTGCGGCAGTCCGAGGCGGAACGGGCCGCGTTCGAGGAGTCGATGGTGGCCGACCTGCGGGCCACCACGAGCCGCTACCCGGACGATCCCGCCGTCTCCGGGCTGGTCGAGCGCCTCCGCGCCAGCGCCCGGTTCCGGGAGTTGTGGGCGCTGCGCTCGGTGGCCGATCACCGGAGCGCGCACAAGACGATCGAGCACCCGGTCGTCGGCGACATCGCGCTCGACACGGACGTGCTGGCCACCCAGGGCTCGAACTTGCGCCTGGTCGTCTACACGCCGCGGCCGGGCACCGACGCCCGCGAGAAGCTGGACCGGCTGATCCGGGCATCGTCACGCTGATCGATCCGTTACCCTCACCCGGAATCGATTTCGATCGAACTATCACGGGGGAACACCGACTTCATGCTGCCCAGAAAACTCCTTTCCGCCGGAATGGTTGCGACATTTCTGGTCGTGACACCCGCCGTGGCGCAGGCCGCGCCCCGGCCCGTGGCCGCGCCGGCTGTCCTGGCCGCCGATCAGGCCTCGTACGACCAGAAGCTCGCCGTGGCCGTCAAGTTCGGCCGGGGTGACGACTTCGCGCTGCCCGAACTGGCCGACCGCGACTTCGTCATCGCCATCTGGAACCTCGTCAAGAACAACGCCGACCACCTCGAGGTGCGCGCGGCGGCCGAACTGGCCTTCTCGGAGAGCGAGGAGAGCGCGGCCGCGTACACGTTCATCGTCACCGGCGTGTACGCCGCGTTCGACCGCGACGTCGCCCGTGAACGGCAGGAGGCCGAGGCCAAACGGGCGAGCGACCTGGCCCGCAGCGCGGCCGCGGCCAGCATCGACGTCGTGGCCGACGCCGCCCTGCTCAACGGCAGCGACGCCGACTTCGTCCGGCTGATCTGGGAACGGGTCGCCGAGGACGCCAAGTGGCCCAAGGTCAAGGCGGCCGCGCGCGCGGCCCGCGACGGCAGCGACTCCGACCGGCAGGTGTTCATCGCGACCGGTCTGGCCGAGGCCGCCCACCAGGACGTGGACGACCGGATCGCCGCCGACGAGGCCAAGACCGAAGCCGAGAAAGCCGCCGCGCGGGCGCGGGCCGCGAAGAAGCTGGCCGCCAACCGGATCGGCCTGACCGTCACCGAGCAGCTGCTCGACCTGCCCGACCGCGACTTCGTGACCGAGGTGTGGAACTTCGCCCCCGACGGCACCGAGGTGCAGGCCGCCGCCGTCGCCGCCGCGCGCAGCAACGACCCGGCCGCGTGGAAGACGTTCATCGACACCGGCATCCACGCCGCCAAGGACCGCGACATCGCGATCGCGCTCGAACGGGCCTACCAGGCCGACCGCGCGCTGGCCCTGCAAGTCAGGACGACCGCCACCACCAACGGCGACCTCAACCTGGCCTGGCACGCCACCAAGGCGCTGGCCGGCACACCCACCGAGCTCAACGACTTCGTACGGGCCGGTCAGTTCGATCTTGATCTGGCCACCGGCTTCGAGCCGACCGGCGTGCAGCCGACCACCCCGGTCACCGGCACCAGCACCGGCGTCACCAGCCCGGCGCTCGCCGTGGCCACCGGAGCGGGGCACACGGGCACGTCCGCGCTCGTCTACTCCGGAACCGACGTCAACACCCTTTCCTCGTACGCGTACCTCAAGTCGATGACCGTGAGCCGGATCGCGGTGAAGCCGTCCACGAAGCTGTCGTACTGGATCTTCCCGCAGAGCACGGCCACCCGGCCCGAGGTCAAGACCCGCAACAGCACCTGCGTCTCGATCGACCTGGTCTTCAGCGACGGCAGCACGCTGCGCGACTCCGGGCTGACCGACCAGCGCGGCACCCGCGTGCACCCGGCCCAGCAGTGCAGCAAGATCAAGGCGGACCGCTGGAACCAGGTCGTGGTGCCGCTCGGCAGCCTGGCCGACAAGCAGGTGACCACCGTCGTCGTCGGCTACGACCAGCCGCGCAACGCGGGCGGCTTCCGCGGCCTGATCGACGACCTGACCATCACCGACGAGCCGGTCGAGGTCACCGACCCCGGCTTCGAGCCGGTCGACTACCCGCTCGACGCGTGGCGCAACGACTTCAACAGCGACGGCTGGGCCGACGTGATCGGTCGCAACCCGGCCGGCGAACTCAAGCTCTACCGCGGCAACGGCAAAGGCTCGTGGATCGACCCGTCCACCAACATCGAGGTCGGTTCGGGCTGGCAGCAGTTCAACCACGTGTTCCCGGTAGGCGACTTCACTGGCGACGGCGCGCTCGACATCGCCGGCCGCAACGCCGCGGGCGAACTCAAGCTGTACCGCAGCAACGGCAAGGGCGGCTGGATCTCGTCGACCCCCACAGTCATCGGCAGCTCCGGCTGGAACAGCTTCACGGCAGTGTTCTCCCCGGGCGACTTCAACGGCGACGGCTACGTCGACGTGCTGACCCGCAACTCGGCAGGCAAGCTGCTGATGTACCGGGGCAACGGCAAGGGCGGCTGGATCGACCCGTCCACCAACATCGAGGTCGGCAGCGGCTGGAACCAGTTCACGGCGATCTTCTCCCCCGGCGACTTCACCGGCGACGGCTTCGCCGACGTCATCGGGCGCACCTCGACCGGCGAGCTCAAGCTCTACCGGGGCAACGGCAAGGGCGGCTGGCTCAACGGCACCAACCCCGACGTCATCGGTTCCGGCTGGAACAGCTTCACCCAGATCTTCTCCCCGGGCGACTTCACCGGCGACGGCTTCAGCGACGTGATCGCCCGCAACACGGCCGGCGAACTGAAGCTCTACCGAGGCAACGGCAAGGGCTCCTGGATCGACCCCTCCACCAACATCCACATCGGCACCGGCTGGAACCAGTTCAACCTGATCTTCTAGCCCGGCCGTCGAAGGCCCCTTCCCCGTACGCGAGGAGGGGGCCTTCGTCATGTATCAGACGGATTGCATCACCTGGACAACTGATTGGAGGGTCGTGCGTGGACCGCTACTCTCGGGCGCACTGACCGCGACCAGGAGGTTGATCTTTATGCCGAAGCCCTCGGACGGCATCGGGCTGACGGAGGCGATCGCGGCGCTGCGCGACGATCTCCTGCGGGCGCGGGCGGAAGGCGCCAAGAGCGACATCCAGCTCCCGGTGGAGTCGATGACGGTGGAGCTGACCGTCACGGCCACCCGCTCGATCGACGGCAAGGCCGGCTTCAAGGTGCCTGTCGTGGAGGTCGAGCTGGGTGGCGGCGGCAGCCGCGAGCGAGCCAACGAGCAGAAGGTCACTGTGGTCTTCGGCGGCCCGGTCGACCGGACGGGTCAGCCGGTGAAGGTGGCCGACGCGGGTGACGAGCTCGAGGGTTAGAAGTTGGGCGCACCCCTCAACAGTCGCCTCGTCCAGGTCATCGGCGATGCCGGTGCGGGAGCAAAGCCGCGATACCAGTACGGATCCGGATGCATCGTGGCCGGCCGGACGGTACTCACAGCGGCCCATGTCGTCGCGGAAGCCGCGGTGGTGATCGTCCGCACGATGCAGAAGGACAAGTACGTCGGGACGGTCAACGAGAGGTTCCTGGGTGCGGTGCAGGGTCCGGCCCCGGATCTGGCCCTCATCGAGGTTCCCGACCTGCCCTTCGACCTGCCGCCTATCCCGCTGGCCCGGCTCGATCGCGACAGCTCGGCCGCGGTCTCGGTCAGCTGCCATGCCTTCGGCTATCCCTGGTTCGCCAAGGTCACGTCGCCGCGAACAATCCGGAATCTGGCGGAGGCGATGGGCCAGATCGGCGTACTGGCGAAGGTGAACGTGGGACTTGCGACGATGGTGCTGAACAACTCGCCCGGACATCGTCTGCCCGACGAGAGCGGGCTCGACAAGTCGGCGTGGTCAGGCATGTCCGGCGGCCCGGTGATAGCCGGCGACAAGCTGCTGGCGGTGGTGATCGAGCACCCGCTGCGCGAGGGGCAGTCGTCCATCACGGTGGCGCCGATCAGTCTGCTCGACCCGGACCCTCGTTACCCCGCGTGGGGTCCCGGGGTGAGCGATCCCCCGGCGTGGTGGAAGCGCCTCGGTGTCACCGGTCCGGACGACCTGCCCCTCCTCCCGGCTCGAACACCGGACGCTCCGGTTCCGCCGGAGGCCGAGCTCGCCCCCGACGCCGTCGACAGGCTGCGGGCGAAGCTGGAGAAGGCGGGAATCCCACGACCGTCGCGCTGGACGGCTCCCGCTCTCGCTCGGCTCGCCGCCGATGCGACGTCCCCGCAGATCAGGGAGCTGGCGTCGGCGCTCGCCCGGGCGGCCGAGGCGAAGCCGATGCTGACCGACCTCGGCATCGGCGATCTTCGCTTGTCGAAGCTGCAAGTCATCTACAAACGCGAGATCGGTTCGTGGCCGCGCAACGGCTCGGCCGACGCGATGGTGGTCCAGGCGGCCGAGGTGGAGGAGAGCGAACGACGCCGCAACGCGCTGAGCGGCCTGGGTTCCCTCACCAAGCTGGTGATCGGCGTGGCGGCGGAACTCGGGGTGGCTCCGCAAGGCCATGCCGGACTCGTGAGCTGGATCCGATCAGCCGGCTACCAGATCGCCGACGCCCAACAGCGCTACGAGGAGCGGCTGGATCCACGACAGTGGCTGCTTCTCAATCTGGGCGGGGAGCCGTGGCAGCCGGCCCCCACCGCGGACCCGCCCTGGCCGACCCGCATCGGCTGGACCTACGTGGAACGCCTCGGTGATGGCACCACCACGGAACCGGTGACCGAATCCCAATCCGCGGCGCCGAACCCGGAGGGTTTGGCCGAGGCCCTGATGACTATCTTTCACTCCATCCCCCGCATCCACCACCTGACGGTCGACTTGGCGATGCCGACCGGGCTGCTGAACGTGGGAATCGAGCGATGGCCGATTTTTGACACCTTCGACACGCCCGAGTCGATAGCCGACCGTTACCAGCCACGGTTGCGGTGGTCGCAACGCTTGCTCGACCTTCGGTATTTCTCGGCGTGCAAGGACCGGACGACCATGTCGAGCTGGAGCACGATGCCGAAACCGTTCGCCGACGCCGTGCTGACCGACGAGCCCACACTTCGCCGCTGGATCGCCGACAACAAGGAGCACGCTTGGCTGATCGGTCGCCGACCTGCCGGGGCCCGCACCGACCCGCTGCGCATTCTCCTCAAGGCGGGTTACGGATTCCTGGTGTGGTTCCCCGAGCCGGGCTACTCCGGTGACGACCACACCATCGTCCGGGTCGTCAAAAAGATCCCGCACGCCGCGCGGCGGGCGGCGATTCCGGACGAGTTGCCCGGTGGCCCCGATCACCGCATGGTCATTTGGGACGACCCCCAAGGGCGCGGGGACGACTTCCGCCTGCCGGATCCCCTGCCGGCCGAGCCTATCCCCTCGTAGGAGCTGATCAGCATGGCGTGGCGAATCTTCACCGGACAGGATCGCGGGGGCATCAGCGACGAGGCTTGGCGAAACCTTCCCAAGGTGCCGCCGTGGCGAGTGCGGGACGTGGCAGTCAGCCGTTTCGTGCTCACCGACGATCTTCTCGACGCGGTCAACGCCGCCCTCCACCTGCGCCGGCCACTGCTGCTCACCGGCGCGCCCGGTTCCGGCAAGTCGACGCTGATCAACTTGATCGCCCAGGAACTCTCCCTCGGTGAACCACTGAAGTGGCACATCACCTCGCGCAGCGTGCTGGACGACGGGCTTTTCCACTACGACGCGCTCGGCCGGCTGCACGCCACACAGATCAAGAAGACCGTCATCAAGGTCGAGAAGTACGTCACCCTGGGCCCGCTCGGCACCGCCCTCGCCAGCCGCGACAAACCCCGGGCGGTGCTGATCGACGAGATCGACAAGAGCGATTTCGACCTGCCCAGCGACCTGCTCAACGTCCTCGAGGAGGGCGAGTTCGACATCCCGCCGCTGGTCCGCGAGGCCCGCGCCGGCGCCAACGGCAAGTCGAAAGTCCGGCAAACCGTCCGAGGCCATGACCGCGAAACCTACGACGTGAAGGGCGGCGTGGTCCGCCGTACCCACTGGCCGATCATCATCATGACCAGCAACGGGGAACGCACCTTCCCCGCACCGTTCCTCCGGCGATGCGTCCGCTTCGAGATGGCCACGCCGGAGTTGACGTTTCTCCAGGACGTGGTGGATGGCTACCTCGACTCGGTGGACGGCGACGACCGCGCGAAGATCGCCGAGTTCCGGCAGCGGCTGGTCGCCGGGGAGCGGCTGGCCATCGACCAGCTTCTGAACTACCTCTACCTCGTCACGGCGGACCACGGCATCACGGCGGACACCCGCCAACGGTTGGAGAAGGCGCTGCTGGAGGAGCTGAGCGGCCGGTGAACGACGGGCTCGCGCGCATCCTCGCGGCCGCCTTCCCGGCGAGCGACCCCGAGCAGCTCGCCGAGGCGATCTGGCTGGCGGCGCGGACGCCCCGGCCCGAGTACGCGCACGAGCCCGTACCGGACGGCCCGGCCCCGGAGGAGACATCACCGGACAAGACCGAAGACGGCGCCCCGGCCGGCGAGCTTCCGGCGGCGAAGCCGGCCGCCGAGCTCGCCCTGCCCGTCGGAGACGCGGAACCGCTCAGTCCCGGCGGAGCACCGGTCACCGAGGTGGGGCTCGGGCTCCCGGCGAAAGCGCCCACCGACATCGTCACGACGACCGCGCTGTCCCTGTTCCGGCGGGTGCACCGGGCAGGCCTACCCGTCGTCGACGTCGACGCCACCGTGGAAGCGACCGCCGACGCCCGCAGGCTGGTGGTGGTAACCCGGTCCGGGCGCGAGCGTGGCCTCGACGTGGCCGTGGTCGTGGACCGGACAACGGTCGCGCTGGCCTGGTCGGAAACGGTCGATGAGCTGGAACGGACGCTACGGCGATCGGGGGCCTTCCGGGCGGTCACCCGTTGGACCGTCGACCGCGCCGTCCGGGCCGTGTCCGGCGAGCCGCTCGTCCACGACACGGCCGAGGTCGCCCACCAGGCGGCCCAGCTGGTCGATCCGGCCGGTCGGCGTCTCGTGCTGTTCCTCAGCGACGGTACGGGTGACGGCTGGCGCCACAGCGGCATGTGGACGATGCTCCGGCGCTGGGCGGCGGCGATGCCGACTGCGCTGGTGCATCTGCTGCCCCAGTCGCACTGGGGCTATACGACGGTGGGCCCGCCCGCGGGCGTGGTTCGTTCCGGCCGCCCCGCCGAGCCGAACGCGTCCCTGGACAGCCGCACCGCCTGGTGGAGCGACGACGACATCTCCCCCGCCGACCTTCCGGTCCCCGTGCTCGAACTCGAGCCGGAGTCGATACTGCGCTGGACCCGGGCGATAGTCAGCGGAAGCCCGTGGAACGAGGCGATCTGGACGCGCCCGCGGGCCGGCCTCCCGGAACCGGCCGTCGCGCCGTCCGCCGCCGACCGGTTGCGCACTTTCGAGATGCGGGCGAGCCCCGGGGCGCAACAGCTGGCTCACATCCTGGCCGGCGCCCCCCTCCTGTCCTTGCCGCTGATCAAGGTGCTGCACGAGCACCTGGTGGACCGGCCCGCAACCAGCCAGATAGCCGAACTCCTGGTCAGCGGCCTGCTGGAAAGGACACCGGAGAGCACCGGCTCCGGGGACACACTGATGCGCTTTCTGCCCGACGTGCCCGAACTCCTCTACCGCGGCACGACGGTGAGCGAGGAATGGGACATCTACGAACTGCTCACCGGTTACCTGGAACGCCACGCCCGAGCAGGCGACACGGTCCGCGCCGCGATCGCCGACCCGAACGGGATCACGTCGGTGAACACTTTCCTCACGCCGTTCGCCTCGATGGGCGCGCGCATGGCGCAGCGCCTCGGGCTCATCCTGGACGAAGCCGTTCCCGATCAGCCGGGCTCGACGCGCGCCTCCAGCCCCATCACCGAACAGCAGCTCGTCGTCCATCACTTCGCGGCGCTCACGGGGCCGGATGCGGCCAGGGCGGTGCGCCAGCTCAATGCGCTATGGCAGTCGTTCAATAATTCAAGTCCCTCTGAGGCGGCTTTCCCATCTGATCCCGCATCCGCGCCCGAAGGCATCCTCGCCGCACGAACCAACCCGCAACTGGGCTTCCGTACGGTCGTCCGGCGCGAGGCCGACGTGCTGACGTTGTCGCTGATGATGGACGCCTTCGAGGTGCCCTCCGACACATCGGCCTGGCCGGAACACACCCGGTGGTGGGAGGCACTTTCGCACGGCAACGTCGACGCCCTGCTGGGCGGAGCGATCCTCTATCTCGCCACCGGCACGGCCGGCGCCACCCCGTCCGTCATCAGAGCCGCGATACCGGCACATCCGGACGATGCCGACGGGTGGTGGAATCGCGGCCTCGACCTCGGTGGATTCCCGTGCTGGGAGGTCACCGCGAGCCCGGGCCCCGGGATGCGCCGGCTGGCCGTCCTGACCGGCCAGGACGACGCGGGGGCCTTGGACCGATTCATCTGGGGCGAGGGCAGCCCGGAGATGGCGCCGTTGGGCCGTTATCTGATGGACGCGGCAAAACTGCGCGCGCACGTACTCAAGCGTGGTGATGGCGGTTCCGTAACCCGCCTCCAAGGCGAAGCCACCGGCCGTGTGAATGTGCTCGCGCAGGCGTTGCGGGAACCAGTTGATCTCGAGGCAGTGGCGGCAATGGTCCCGCGCGTCACGACCGATATGGCTGAGATCATTGATGCGCTTCAGGAACTCACGGCTGTCGAGTTCGACGTCGAGGTGATCCGCGACCGAATGGAAACCGCGTTGCCCCGGCTGTTGCCCACCGACGAGGCGATCCTCGGCCACCTCAGGGAACAACTGAGCGGTGACGTCGATCGCCTGCGTGAGCTTTCCGCCAACGCCGAACGCACGTTGGAGGTAGCCGCTGCGATCTCGGCGGTCGTCGACGACCGCCGGTCGGTCCCGGATTCCCCGGCCGGGACGCGGATCGGCTTCGCGGTTGACGTCATTCAGTTCGGTGCCCGACCGGACCGGCGGCAACGCGAGGTACGAGAGCGGTTCATGGCCCTGGTCGAGCGGGTCTTCGCGGGCCTCGGCGTGAACGTCGGCCAGGCCGTCCGGGAGGATCGCGGCGACGGCATGCTCGTCGTCCTTCCACCGGGGTTGGCGGAGCACCGCGTCCTGCCCGACCTGCTCCGAATTATGAGCAGAGAAGTTGAGGCCGACAACACCGGCCATCCCCGGGACCGGATCCGGCTTCGGCTGTCGGTGGGTATCGGCCGGTTCCCTGTCGCGGCGTCAGGTCCGGCCGGCTCGACCATCGTCGAGCTGGCACGTCTGCTCGACAGCTCGACGTTGCACAACGCGGCCAACAGCAACCCGGAAGCCGATGTCGTCGCGCTCGTCACCGACCGCCTCTACCGGGACGTCTTCGATGCGGGATCGCACGAGCGCGACCGCGATCAGTTCGAGGTGGTGGACGTCGAGGTCAAATCGTCACTCGTACGGGCCTGGTTGTGGATCGACGCCGCCACGCCGCTCCGCCGCCTGACCCGGACCGCCGGCGAGGCCCGCTCCGATGTGAGGAACGACGAGAGGGTTTCCGCCTCCGTCAGCGGTCTCGCGCCCGTCATGACACACGTCGGTAACGCCGACGTGAACTGGGACGAATTCGACCCGGAGCAGTACTTCGTCCACAACTATGCCATTTTACGCCGGGACGACGCCCGGATCATCGAGATCGTCGCGAGCTTCTTCGCCCGCACTGTCAGAGGGCGAAAGCTTGGCGACGCAGTCGATGTCGGCACCGGCCCGAACCTCTACCCCGCGATGCTGATGCTGCCCTTCGCCGGCCGGGTGATCCTCCTCGACCGGGGCAGACCGAGCCGGGAATGGCTGAACCAGGCGCTGCGACAGCCACAATCCTCATGGGACCTGTTCTGGCACGCGATTGCCGACGGCAGGCCGGAGTACGCCACCATCGCGCGGCCGATGGCGGTTCTGGCCGATCGAGCCGTGGTGGCCAAGGGCAACCTCTTCAGCCTTCAACCGGATCAATTCGATCTCGGCACGATGTTCTTCGGGGCGGAGTCGGTCACGACCCGGAACGACGAGTTCCGTCGCGCGACCCAACAGTTCGTGGGTTCGCTGAAGCGCGGCGCTCCGTTCGCGGCTGCGTTCATGCGGGAATCGAACGGCTACCTCGTCAACGGCACGTCCTACCCCGCCTGCCCGGTGACGGAGCGCGACGTTGAACAAGCCCTTGCACCGGTGTCACGACAGTTGAACCTCGACGTGGTGGGAGACAACAGCCTGCGAGAGGGCTACGGCGGCATGATCGTGGCGACCGGACGGAAGAAGTAGGCGGACCCGTCACTGAGCGGTGTAGCCGCCGTCGACGTGCCAGGTGCTGCCTGTCGTGAAGCTGCTTGCCGGGTCCAGCAAGGTGACCACGGCGTGGGCGACCTCGTCGGGGGTGCCCCAGCGGCCCAGTGGCACCTTGGCCGTGAAGGCGTCCGAGACCGTGTCGCCGGCGTTCATCGGGGTCCGTACGGGGCCGGGGGCGACACAGTTGACAGTGACGCCGGTGCCGGCCAGCTCCAGGGCCACGGAACGGGTCAGGGCGGCGACCGCGCCCTTGGTGGCGGCGTAGCCCGCACGTTCAGGGGCGCCGGTCGAGCCGAGCACCGAGCCGATCGTGACGATCCGGCCGTGGCCGCGGGCGGTCATGCCGGGGGCCGCGGCCCGGATCGCAAGCCAGGTGCCCATCACGTTGGTCTCCCAGGCGGCCCGGAAGTCGGCCTCGGTCAGCGTGAGCAGGTCACCCCGGGCCAGCCGGCCGGCCGCGGTGACCAGGCCGTCGACCGTGCCCCAGCGACGTTCCGCCGCGCCGACCAGCGCAGTCAGGGCGCCGGCATCGGTGGTGTCACCGGCCACTGCGAGCACTCCGCCGTCGGCGGGCGGTACGGTGCCGCGGCCACTGGACCCTATGGCGGGGACGGGCGGGCCGGCGGCGGCGGGGGCGCTGTTGAGCACCACGGCCGGGGTGGCGTCGCTCAGCGCGGCGAGCGCCGACGCGCAGCGGGTGGCGTCGCGGCCCATGATCGCTACCGGACGGCCCCTGGCGACCAGCGCCGAAGCCACGGCCAGGCCGATGCCGCTCGTACCGCCGGTGATCACCACAGCTCCCATGGGCCGATCGTGTCCCAGGCGGGTCGCGGGGGCCTACCGCGGCGGTCCGGTGGGCGGTCCGATCGCGTTGACCCTGTTCGGGGGTCGCCCGACGATCGGGGCCTCGGTGGCGCGGTGGGCGTGCCGCCGGCGAGGGAGGGCATCGTGGCGGAACAGCTGTTGATCGCCGGTGAGTGGGTTCCGGCGGCTTCGGGCCAGGTCAGCGAGACCTTCGACCCGGCCAGTGGGACCAGGCTGGCCGAGTTCGCCGAGGCGGGCAGCGCCGACGTCGACGCCGCGGTGGCCGCGGCCCGCACCGCGTACGAGGATCCGGCCTGGCGGGATCTGAGCCCGGACGCCCGCGGGCGGCTGCTGTGGAAGGTGGCCGACCTGATCGAGCGGGACGCCGCCGCGCTGGCCGAGCTGGAGACGCGCGATCAGGGCATGCCCATCGCGCTCACCACGAACGTCAACGTCACGCTGGCCGCGCAGGTGTTCCGCTACTACGCGGGCTGGGCCACCAAGATCGAGGGCAAGCTGTCGCAGGTGTCGGTGCCGGACACGCTGCACTACACCCGGCGCGAGCCGCTGGGCGTGGTCGGGCTGATCACGCCGTGGAACTTCCCGTTCGCGATCGCCGCCTGGAAGCTGGCCCCGGCCCTGGCCACCGGCAACACCGTGGTGCTGAAGCCGGCCGAGCAGACCCCGCTGAGCACGCTCAAGCTGGGCGCGCTGTGCCTGGAGGCGGGCATCCCGGCCGGGGTGGTCAACGTGCTGACCGGCGGCCCCGAGGTGGGCCGGGCCCTGGTCGCGCACCGCGGCGTCAACAAGATCTCGTTCACCGGCTCGACCGAGGTGGGCCAGCAGATCGCCGGGGTGGCCGCGGCCGACCTCAAGCGGGTCAGCCTGGAGCTGGGCGGCAAGGCGCCGAGCATCATCACCCGCGGCGCCGACATCGACGCCGCCGTGGCCGGCAACCTGCAGGGCGCGTTGTTCAACACCGGGCAGGCCTGCGGTGCGTACACCCGGTTCTACGTCGACGCCAAGCGGCACGACGAGTTCACCGAGAAGATCGCGGCGGCCGCGCAGACCCTCAAGATCGGGCCCGGTCTGGATTTCGACACCGTGCTCGGCCCGCTGGTCTCGCAGGAGCAGTTGGACCGGGTGGCCGGCTACGTGGCCGGCGGGGTCGAGCAGGGCGCCCAGCTCGTCACCGGCGGCCGGCGCGCGTCGGGGGCGGGCCTGGACGACGGCTACTTCTTCACGCCGACCGTCTTCTCCGGCGTGCGGGACGACATGACCATCGCCCGCGAGGAGATCTTCGGCCCGGTGCTGTCGGTCTTCAGTTACGACGACGAGGACGAGGTCGTGGCGCGGGCCAACGACACCGACTTCGGCCTGGCCGCCGTGCTGTGGACGCAGGACCTCACGTCGGCGCACCGGCTGGCCGCCCGCATCCACGCCGGCACCGTTTTCGTCAATCAGCTGCCGCTGATCGATCCGGGCGCGCCGTGGGGCGGTTTCGGCCTGTCCGGGTGGGGGCGCGAGATGGGCACGTACGCCCTGGACGAGTTCACCGAGACCAAGGGCGTATGGGTCAACCTGGCCCGATGACGGCCGTGACCGGGCGCTCGGACGTGGTGGCGGCGCAACCGAAACCCGTCACCGGGCAGCCGGAGACGCTGGTCGACGTCCTGACCCGGCGGGCCGAGAGCGACCCGGCCGCCGTGGTGGCCACCTTCCTGGGCGCGGGCGGCGTCACGGCCGGCGAGCTGCTGCGGGGGGCCGAACGGGTCGCCCGGCAGCTGGCCTCGCCCGCCCTGGGCCTCGGCCCGCAGATGCCGGTGGTGACCTGCCTGCGTCCGGGGCCCGCCCTCGCGGTCGTCGTCGCCGGAGTGGCCCGGGCCGGGCTGGTCGAGGTGCCCGTCGCCCTGGACACGCCCGGCGGCGGGCCGCGCGCGGCGGTGGCTCTGCTCGGCACGGCCGCCCTGGCCGCCAACCCGGCGCTGGCCACGCTCGCGCCGGCGGTGTTCACCGTGGACGACGGCGGCGGTCCGGGCACCCTCGACGACGTACGCCCGGGGCCGCTCCCCCACCCGCCCGGGCCCGGGGATCCGGCGCTCGTGCTGAGCACTTCGGGCACCACGGGCCGGCCCAAGGGCGTGCTGCTGCCGCATTTCGCCGGTGTGCGGCACGCGCGGCGGGTCAGTGACTCAATGCGCTACGGCCCGGATGACGTTCTGTACAACGCTTTCCCGTGGAACCACGTCAACGTCAGGCACACCGGCCTGCTGGCGGCGCTCGTCAGCGGGGCCCGGCTGCTGGCGGTGCCGCGGTTCTCGGCGTCGGCGTTCTGGGCCGTCTGCCGGGCCGAGGGCGTGACCGCGTTCAACTTCATGGGGGCCGTGGCGGCGATCCTCCTCCGTACGGGGAAGGAAGCCGGGGAACACGGGGTCACGCGGGCCTACGGCGGGCCCGCGCCGCGGTGGCTGGCCGAGCAGTTCCGGTCGCGCTTCGGCGTCGAGCTGGTCGAGGCGTACGCCTGCACGGAGCTCGGCGACGTCACGTCGAACCGCGTGGGCGACGTCGTCATGGGCACTGCCGGAAAACCGCTTCCCGAGTACGAGGTGACGCTGCGCGACGGCGCCGGGAAGCCCGTGCCGCAGGGTGAGATCGGCGGCATCACGGTGCGGGCCCGGCACCCGCACATCAGCACGCTGGGCTACGTCGGTGGGCCCGGCGGTCCCCCGGAGTGGATCGCGACGGGCGACCTGGGCCGGTTCGACGACGGCGGCCGGCTGGTCTTCTGCGGACGGCACTCCGACGTGATCCGGCGCCGCGGCGAGAACATCTCCGCCTGGGACGTGGAATCGGCGGTGGCCGCCATGCCCGGTGTCCGCGAGGCGGCCGCGGCCGGGGTCAGCTCCGAATTCACCGAGGAGGACCTGCTCGTGGCGGTCGGCGCCGGGGCGGACGTGACACCCGGGGACGTGCACGCGTGGTGCCGGGAGCGGCTGCCCCGGCACGCCTGGCCGCGCTACGTCGCCGTCCTGGACTCGTTGCCCCGCAACGGGTCCGGCAAAGTCAGCAAACCCGCCCTGCGCGACCCGGCCCTCGTGGCCGCGGCGGCCGACCTCGAACACCTGCGGCGGAGCCCGGCCGCGCCGCCCGCGATCCCCGCCGCGGCCGGCTCCCCTCCCCCGCCCCCGTTTCCCTCTGCCGGAAAGGATCGATAGTGCGAGTCCTGGATCTGACCGACGAACTCGGCGCGGCGGCGATCCGCGCGCTGGTGGGGCTCGGCGCCGACGTCGTACGGGTGCCCCTCGAAGAGCCGGCCGACCGGGCCGCGGACCTGCACTGGTACGCCCGGACCCGGCGGGTGGTCACCGACGACCTGGACGCGCTGGCCGCCGACGCCGACGTGGTCGTGGAGAGCGGGCCCGTCGCCAAGCTGCGGGGCCTGACCGAGGCGGGCGAGTCGCGCTGGCCGAACCGGGTGCACGTGGTGGTGACACCGTTCGGGCTCACCGGGCCGCGCCGCGACTGGCTGGCCGACGACCTGATCGCGGCGTCCGCGGGCGGCATGACCTGGCTCGGCGGCCGCGCCGACGGACCGCCCAAGCCGCCGCCGCGCGAGTCGGCGCTGCAGGTCGCGGGCGCCCACGCCGCGATCGGGGCCTACCTGGGGCTGCTGGCCGAGGACCGGGACGGCGCGGGCCAGCTCATCGACGTGTCGGTGCAGGAGGCGGTGGCGGCCACGCTGGAGACCGGCGCGATCGCCTGGATCCACGCCGGTGCGTTCCCCCGCCGTACGGGAGGAATCTACGGCCACGTCGCGCACCGGGTGTTCAAGGCGGCCGACGGGTACGCCGCCGGTGGCTACTCGGGCAGCAACCGCATGTGGACGGACCTGCTGGCCTGGATGGTCGAGGCGGGTGAGGCGGAGGACCTGACCGACGAGAAGTACGCGGACGCCGTGTACCGCTGGAACTCCCGCCCGCACGTGGACGAGGTCGTGGCCCGGTTCGCGGCCCGGCGTACGGCGGAAACCCTCGGCGAACAGGGCCGGCGGCGGGCCTTGCCGTGGGCCGAGGTCAGCCGGGCCGATCAGCTGGCCGGCAACCCGCAGCTGCGGGCGCGCAACTTCTTCATCGAGGTGGACGGGCTGACCGACGTCGGCTACGCCATCACGCTGCCCGCGTCGGAACCGGGCACGAAGACCTGGCGGCGCGGCACCGACGGCCAACCGGCCCTGACCGGGCTGCGGGTGCTCGATCTGACGTGGGTGCTGGCCGGCCCGTACGCGACACGGCAGCTCGCCGACCACGGCGCCGACGTCGTCAAGGTCGAGTCGAAGCACCGGCAGGACCCCACCCGGTTCGCGCCCTCGATGCGGCTGCGGCCCGGCGCCACCCACGACGACGGCGGCTACTTCCTCAACTTCAACCGCGGCAAACGCTCGATCGCCGTCAACATGCGCACCCCCGAAGGTCAGGAGGTCGTGCGCCGGCTGGCCGCCGAGTGCGACGTGATCATCGACAACTACAGCCCCGGCACGATGGTCAAATGGGGCCTCGACCACGCGTCGCTGGCCGAGGTGAACCCGGGGATCATCGCGGTGTCGATGTCCGGGGTGGGGCAGGACGGGCCGTGGCGCAACGCGGTCACGTTCGCCGACACGCTGGCCGCGATGTCCGGGCTCACCCACGAGACCGCCGACCCGGGCGGCGACCCGCAAGGGCTCACGTTCGGGCTGGGCGACATGGTGGCCGCCAACGCCGCCGTGCTGGCGATCGTCGCGCTGCTGCAGGACAAGCGGGGCGGGTTCGTGGACCTGTCGCAGCTGGAGGCCATGGCCGCCGCGATGGGCCCGGCCGTGCTCGAACAGCAGCTGGGCACGCCCGCGACCGGGGCCACCCCGGCCTGGCCGCACCGGCTGGCCACCCGTTCCCCGCACGGGGTCTACCCGGCGCTGGGCGAGGACCGGTGGGTGGCCGTCGCGGTCGGGAACGACGAGCAGTGGCGGACCTTGGCGCGGCTGTCAGGCGTCCGGGAAGCCGGTTTCGACCTGGCCGAACGTAAAGCCGACGAGGACCGCATCGACACCGAACTGGCCGCCTGGACCCGTACGCGGGGCGCCTCCGAGACGGCCGAACTGCTGCAGGCGCACGGGATTGCCGCCGCCGTGGTGAGCACCGGCGAGGACCTGACCGATCTCGATCCGCAGCTGGCCGCGCGCGGTTTCTACCCGGTGCTGCGGCACCCGCTGGCCGGCGAGGTCAAGCACGAGGGCAGCGTGCTCAAGCTTTCCCGTACGCCCGCACGCGTCGACCGCCCGGCGCCGCTCCTGGGCGAACACACCGCCGCGGTCCTGACCGCATTCGACATCGCCGCCGACCCGACAGTCCTGGAGTGACCCGATGACCTTTCTCACCGTCGACGTGGCGGCCGGTGTGGCCACCGTCGTGATCGACCGCCCGCCCGCCAACGCCGTCAACCCGGAGCTGATCGAGGAGTTCCTGACCGTCGTTCCCGGCCTGAGCGACGACCCTTCCGTACGGGTCATCGTGCTCACCGGCGTCGGCCGTTTCTTCATCGCGGGCGCCGACATCGCCGTCATGCGGGACCTGTCACTCGACAACCACGTCGCGATGCGCCGCTGGATCGAGGTGCAGCGCCTGCTCGAACTGGCCGCAAAACCGGTGATCGCCGCCCTCAACGGCCACGCCCTGGGCGGCGGGGCCGAGCTGTCGCTGGCCTGCGACCTGCGCATCGCCGCCGCGTCGGCCACCGTCGGCTTCCCCGAGATGCAGCTCGGCCTGTTCCCCGGCGCCGGCGGCAGCCAGCGGCTCCCCCGCCTGCTCGGCCTGCACAAGGCGAAACTGCTGATGATCGAGGGCCGCCGCCTGTCCGCCGCCGACGCCCGCACGCTGGGCCTGGTCGACGAGGTGGTGCCGGACGACGAGTTCGCGGCAGTGGTCGCGGCCCGGGCCCGGGAGTGGGCCGCCAAGCCCACCGCCACGATCGGCCTGCTCAAGACGTCGATGCTGGAAGGCGCGCCGCTCGACATGGACGGCGCGATGGCCGTGGAATGGGCCGCCGTGCAGCAGGTCATCGCGAGCGAGGACGCGGCCGAGGGCCTGCAGTCGTTCCTGGAGAAGCGCAAGCCGGTCTTCCGCGGCAAGTAACGGGATTCCGCAAGTCCGCCCCCGTTCGAACGTCAGGACCGATCGGGTCACCACGGAGGTCGAGTCGTTCAGCATGCCCTGGGCAGTGGCACCACGTAGGAGTCGACGCGGGCGATCAGACCGTCGCGGAAGGTGAACGTGTCGTTGAAGGCGAAGCGGAACGGGCCGTGTTCGACGGTTGCGCCGCGGCCCTCGCCCACCGCGATGACCACTGGGCCGTCCTCGTAGACGCGCTGCACGTCGAGGTCGGGATGGCCGGTGAAGGCCGGGTTCTCGATCTCGCCGTCGAAGCCGGCCTTGCCGGTGATGGTGCGGTGGCCGTGAATGACCCATGCGACGTCGTCGGTCAGGGTGGCCAGGATGCGCGGGTGGTCGCCGGCACGGAACCCGTTGAAGTATTCGGCGACCAGGTCCTGCTGGGCTGTCATGGTGTCTCCACATGGGCGGCGAGGGCGTCGAGGATGGCGGCGAGGCCGTCGGCCGCCTGGGGCGTGCGCAGTGAAGGCGGGAGCTTGCGCTGGTGGACGGTGAGTTCGGTGCCGTCGCCGTCGAGGTCGAGGGTCACGGTGGTGCGCAGGCCCGTGACCGGTTCGTCGAAGACGAGTTCGCGCGGGGGCGCGACGACGGTGTACACGAACCGCAGCCGCCGGCCCGTGCCGTCGGGGCCGCGCGTGTCGAGGGCGAACTCGCCGCCCACGCGCAGGTCGACGGTCACCGACTCCGGTGGCACCACCGCGTGTGAGCCGCCCCAGAAGGCGGCGATGCCGGCGGGCGTGGTGAAGGCCGTCCACACCCGCGGCGGCGGGGCGGCCAGGCGGCGTACGGCGATCAGCTCGTCACCGGAAAGCGTCGCGCTCACGAAAGGTGCTCCTCGAGCGCGTCGAGGCGGTCGTTCCAGGTGTGGCGCTGCTCGTCGATCCACGAGCCGAGCCGGGCCAGCTGGTCGGCCCGCAACCGGCAGGGCCGCCGCGTGCCCTCCCGCCGCTGCTCGACCAGGCCGCAGCGGCGCAGCACGCCGACGTGGTGCGAGATGGCCTGCTGCGTCAGGTCGAACGGCTCGGCCAGCTCCCCCACGGTGGCGTCACCGCGCGCGAGCCGGCTCACCAGCGCCCGCCGCACGGGGTCACCCAGCGCGGCGAACGCCAGATCCAGATCGGTCATGGCCGGAACAGTAACACAAACGTCCGTTTGTGAAAGTGCTAGTTTGCAGAAGCGGCCGTGACGGCGGAGAAGGTGGCTTCGGGCGGACGATGCGCCGCCGCCGATGCCGGACGACACCCCGGCCCGGCTCCCCGGGCGGCCCGCCCTGGATGCCGCCACCGCAGCACGAGTCCCGGCGACGGTCAGGGGACGACGGTGACCGGCCAGCGGCCGCAGCGCATCAGCTTCGAGCCCAGTGAGCCTGCGATGCGGTGCAGGGCCTGCGTGGAGCGGCCCACGACGATGGCGTCGGCGCGCAGTTCGTGGGCCGCGTCGACGATCTCCGCGTACGGCTCGCCGGTGCGCACGACCAGGTGGGCGTCGAGGTCGAGGTCGGCCAGGCGTTCGACGAACATGGTGCGCAGCTCGCGCTCGACCGCGTCCTGCGTGTCGAGCACCGTGGCGACGGCCCCGCCCGTGTCGGCCAGGGGCAGCAGGGCCGACGGGCGGGTCCGCACGTAGAGGGCGACCAGTTTGCTGCCCTGGCGCCGGGCCAGGCCGGTGGCGTATGCGGCGGCGCGCAGCGACGACGTCGACCCGTCGATGCCCACCAGGATCGTGCCCGGCCCGTCCTTCATGACCTCACGCCTTTACTGAACGCTTGGTGTTCATTTATCCGAAGTGTATCGTGACGGTAACCGTTCAGCAATGTGCGAGGAGGCGTCGAGCACCATGAGCACAGGACGGCCCCGCGACCCCGAGGTCGACCGGCGCATCGCCCGGGCCGCCCTCGACCTGTTCGGCGACGCGGGGTGGGCCGGCTTCGCGATGGAGACGGTGGCGCGGCGGGCCGGGGTCGGCAAGGCCTCGCTCTATCTGCGCTGGAACAGCAAGCAGGCGCTGCTCACGGACGCCCTGACGAGCAGCCTGCCGCACGTCAGCGACGTCGACACCGGCACCCTGCACGGCGACCTGGTCGAGCTGGCGACCCAGATCCTCGACGTCTACGCCGGGCCGGCGAGCCGGGCCGCCCTGCGCCTGCAGCTCGAGGCGGCGACCATTCCGGGCATCGCCGAGCACTACGCGGCCCTCCGGGAGGCCCAGATCCAGGCCGCCCGGGCCATCGTCCGGCGCGGCATCGGCCGGGGCGATCTGCCCGCCACCACGTCGGTCACGCTGCTGCTCAACACGGTCATCGGTGGCGCGATGATGCACGCCCTGACCACCCCGCCCGACAAGCGGGCGGCGCTGGCCGAGGACACCGGCCTTGAGGCCCGCCGCCTCGTCGATTTTCTGTGGAGTCGTTAGGGCTTGCGGCCGAGGCCCCCGGACGAGTCCTGGCGCGGGTCCTCGATCTCGGGAGACCGGCGAGGTGATCAGGGTCACCTGCCACTGCGGACCTTGACTCAGGTGAACACCGACCAGCAGATGTCGTTGCGCAGCCGCTGGTCGTCGAGCACCAGGGCGCGGATCGGCCCGGGCAGCCGGTCGCGCTGCCACGCGCATTCGCGGCGACCGGCCTCCTCGCCCCCGGCGGCCCGGACGGCCTTGATGGCGTAGGCGGCGGCGCCCAGCTCGTGCGCCGCGACGTGCGCGACGACCGCGGCCTGCCCGGCGGCGTAGGCGGCGTGCCGGGCGGCTCCCCGCAGGTCGCGGGCCGCGCCCATCGCGTGGCCGCCCGCGGCCCGGGCCACCATCATCTTCACCTCGCCGCGCACCCAGGCCCGCGCGTGCTCGACGGCCTCGCGGGGCCGCGGGTCGCCGGGCCGTTCGGCCTCGAACAGCCCGAGCACGTGCTCGGCGCAGGTCGCGGCCCACAGCGCGAGCAGGTGGTGGTCGTCGTCGGTGAGCGTGCCGCCCCGGCGGATCGTGATGAACCGCGGGTCGCGGACCTGGGGCAGGATCATGACGGGCGCCGTGCGGGATCGCATGCCATGGCCATGAATCGTAGGCTGAACCGTCGGTTGAAACGGGGCCGGGCGGGCATGCGATCCGCATGACAACGTCGACGAATGCGTTCGCAGTGGTGACCGGGGCTTCCAGCGGGATCGGGTACGAGCTGGCCAAGCAGTTCGCTGAGCACGGGTACGACCTGCTGCTCTGCGCCGAGGACGACGGTATCGAGCAGGCCGCGGCCGATCTGCGCCGCGACGGGCAGAACCAGGTGACTGCCGTACGGGCGGACCTGGCGCACTACGAGGGCGTCGAGCACCTGTACGCGGCGATCCTGGAAGCGGGACGCCCGGTCGACGCGATCGCCCTCAACGCGGGGCGCGGCATCGGCGGCGACTTCGCCACGGAGACCGACCTGCGCGAGGAGCTGAACGTCATCGACGTCAACGTGACCTCGACCGTGCACCTGGCCAAGCGCGTGGTGCCGGACATGGTGGCCCGTGACGCCGGCCAGATCCTGTTCACGTCGTCGATCGCCTCGATGATGCCGGGCACCTATCAGGCCGTCTACAACGCGTCGAAGTCGTTCGTGCAGTCGTTCGCCGAGGCGCTGCGGGCCGAACTGAAGGACACCAACGTCACCGTGACGTCGCTGATGCCCGGGCCCACCGACACCAACTTCTTCCACCGGGCCCAGATGGACGACACCAAGGTCGGCTCGAGCGCCAAGGACGACCCGGCCGTGGTGGCCAAGCAGGGCTTCGAGGCCCTGCAGAAGGACAAGGAGAAGGTCGTGGCCGGCTCGGTCAAGACCAAGGTGCAGGGCGCGATGTCCAAGGTGATGCCGGACAAGCTCAAGGGCGAGATGCACCGCAAGATGGCCGAACCGGGTTCCGGCGACGAGTGAGCCGGACGGGCCGGAACATGGCCGGGCCCGCGGGCCCGGCCACGTCGTTTACGGCTTGAGGACGACCTTGATGCAGCCGTCCTCCTTCTTCTTGAAGATCTCGTAGCCGTGCGGGGCCTCCTCCAGCGGGAGGCGGTGGGTGGTCAGGTCGTCCACCCCGAGCGGGTCGTCGTCGCCGGTCAGCAGGGGCAGGATGTCGTCCACCCACTGCTTCACGTGAGCCTGGCCCATCCGCATCGTGACGCCCTTGTCGAACAGGTCCATCATCGGGAACGGGTCGGCCTCGCCGCCGTAGACCCCGATGATCGAGATGGTGCCGGCCCGCCGTACGGACTGGAAAGCGGTCCGCAGCGCGGCCATCCGGTCGACGCCGAACGTCTCGGTGGCCTTGCGCGCGAGGGGGTCGGGCAGCAGACCGGCCGCCTTCATCGCGGCCGACTGGAACGGGGTGCCGTGCGCCTCCATGCCCACGGCCTCGATCACCGAGTCGGCGCCGCGGCCGTCGGTCACGTCCCGGACGGCCTCGCCGATGTCGTCGATCTTGTCGAAGTTCAGCACCTCGATGCCGTGCCGCTCGGCCATGGCCAGCCGCTCGGGCACGTTGTCGACCGCGAGGACCCGCTCGGCGCCCAGGTGGCGGGCGATCCGGGCCGACATCTGACCGATCGGGCCGAGCCCGGTGACCAGCACCGTGCCGCCGGGCTCGATGTCGGCCCACTTCGCGGCCTGCCACGAGGTGGTCAGCACGTCGGAGAGGAACAGGTAGCGCTCGTCGGGGTGCCCGTCCGGCACCTTGATCGGCCCGAACTGGGCCTGCGGCACGCGCAGGTACTCGGCCTGGCCGCCGGGCACCTGCCCGTAGAGCTTGGTGTAACCGAACAGAGAGGCGCCCTTGCCCTGCTCCTTGACCTGGGTGGTCTCGCACTGCGCGAAGTAGCCCTTGCGGCAGAACCAGCAGTGCCCGCAGGAGATGTTGAACGGGATCACCACGCGGTCACCGGGCTTGATGTGCGTGACCTCGGCCCCGACCTCCTCGACGATGCCCATCGGCTCGTGGCCGAGGATGTCGCCCTTGTCGAGGTACATGCCCAGCACGTCGTACAGGTGCAGGTCGGAGCCGCAGATCGCGGTCGACGTCATGCGGACGATCGCGTCCGTGGGCTCCTGGATCTTGGGGTCGGGAACGTTCTCCACGGCCACTTTGCCGGTGCCTTGCCAGGTGAGTGCCTTCATACGCCCCGGATACCCGGGCTCCGGGCGGGTATGCAGAACGTCCATGAGCTCACGCGTGGTGGTGGTGACCGGGGCGTCCAGCGGAATCGGCCGGGCGTCGGCCGTGGCGTTCGCCCGGCGAGGGGATCGGGTCGTGCTGGCGGCCCGCGGACGAGACGATCTGGCCTCGGCAGCGGCCGAGTGCGGTGGGGACGCCCTGGTCGTCCCGACCGACGTGACCAACCGCGAGGAGTTGGAGGCGCTGGCGAAGGCGGCGGTCGAGCGGCACGGGCGAATCGACGTGTGGGTGGACACCGCGGCCGTCATGGCGTACGGGAAATTCGAGGATCTGCCGCCCGAGGTGTTCGACCGGGTGATCACAACCGACCTCCTGGGCCCGGCCAATGTCTCCCGTACGGCGTTGCGGCAGTTCCGCGCGCAGGGCCACGGCACGCTGATCCTGGTCGGGTCGCTGCTGGGGCACGTCGCCGTCCCGTACGTGTCGGCCTACGTGACCGCGAAGTGGGGCGCCCGGGGCCTGGCGCGCATCCTCCGGCAGGAGACCCGGGACGCCAAGGACATCCACGTGTGCTCGCTGGCCCCGGGCAGCGTCGACACCCCCATCTACGCCAGCGCGGCCAACTACGCCGGGTTCGTCGGGCGCCCGCCGCCGCCGGTGGACTCGGCCGAGCGCATGGCGGCCGCCGTCGTCAAGCTGGCCGGCAAACCCCGCGGCGAGGTGTCGGTGGGTGCTACCAACCGGCTCATCGAGTTCGGCTTCACTGCTCTTCCGTCCCTGTACGACGCCCTGGTCGGACCGCTGATGCGGCGCGGCGGCCTGAGCCGGCAGCCGATCGAGGCGCACGACGGCAACGTGTTCGGTTCCCGGCCCCGGCAGGAGGGCGGCCCCGGCCGATGGGGCCGTGCCGTCGTGGGTGCGGCGGTCGTTGTGCCCGCGGCCGCGGTGGCCGTCGCGGCCGCCCGGATCAGACGTTTGCCGTACGGAAAACAACTTGGTTGATCACCGGAGCGGCGGGTATATCGCCGACTCGTGCTCAACATAGAACCACTGCCCGGTAAGGGCGCCACGGCCGAACGGTTGTGGCAGCTGGCTGAGCTCGGGCGGCAGGATCCGGTGGCCGCGCGGCTCGGGGAAGGCCACGCCGACGCGGTCGCGATCCGGGCCGAACTGGGAGACGACGGCCCACCCGCCACCGGCCGGCGCTGGGGCGTGTGGGCCGCTGTTCCGCAGTCGCTGCGGGCTGTGGAGACGGCCGAGGGCTGGCGGATCAGCGGTGAGCGGCCCTGGTGCTCCGGCGCCGGGTGGTGCACCCACGCGCTGGTCACGGCCGAGGCCCCGGACGGCATCCGGCTCTTCGCGATCGTCAACGAGCCCCCGTGGGCCGTCCCGCTCGGCGGCACCTGGCCCGCGGTGGGGATGGCGGCCAGCGACAGCCGCACGATCCGGTTCACCGACGCGCCCGGCCGTCCGGTCGGCGGGCCCGGCGACTACGTGCACCGGCCCGGCTTCTGGCACGGCGGGATCGGCGTCGCGGCCTGCTGGTACGGCGGCGCGCTGGGTCTCGCCGACCTGCTGCGCGAGAAGGCGGACGGACCGCACGCGCTGGCCCACCTGGGCGCGGTCGACGTGGCCCTGGGCGCCGCGCGGGCGGTGCTGGCCGAGGCCGCCGCCGCGATCGACGCCGACCCCACCGCCGTGCAGCACCGGCTGGCGTTACGCGTACGGGCAACGGTCGAGGCCGCCGCCACCGAGGTGATCGACCGGGTGGGCCGCGCGCTCGGGGCGGGCCCGCTGTGCCGCGACGAGCGCCACGCCCGGCGGGTCGCCGACCTCACCGTCTATCTGCGGCAGAGCCACGCCGAGGCCGACCTCGAGCAGCTGGGCCGTCTCGTGCAGGAGGAAGCGCCGTGGTGAAGCCGATCGTGATCGAACAGGGCACACCGGAGGAGGACTGGCGGGCCTGGCCCGCGACCGCCGCCTGGCCCGAGCTGCCCCTGGCCGGCGCGGGCACGCCGCTGGTCGTGGCGCCGCACCCCGACGACGAGATCCTCGGCGTGGCCGGGCTGATGGCCACGCTGGGCCGGGCCGAACTGGTCGCGGTGACCGACGGCGAGGCCTCGCACCCCGGCTCGACCGTGCACACGCAGGCCGAGCTGGCCGCGATCCGGCGCGCCGAGACCGACGAGGCCCTGCGCCGGCTGGGGCTGGGCGACGCCCGCGTGCACCGGCTGGGGCAGCCCGACGGCAAGATCGAGGAGGGGCCGCTGACCGAGATCCTGACCGGGCTGCTCGCCCCCGGCCGGTGGTGCCTGGCGACCTGGCGCGAGGACGGGCACCCCGATCACGAGGCGGTGGGGCGGGCCGCCGCCCGGGCCTGCGAGGCCACCGGGGCGGTGCTGCTCGAATACCCGATCTGGACGTGGCACTGGGCCGCACCCGGCGACGCGCGGGTGCCGTGGGACCGCTGTCTCCGGATCGACTTGGACGAGATGGCGTCCGCGGCGAAAGCCGCTGCCATCGCGGCCTTCCCCAGCCAGATCGCGCCCCTCGGTCCCGATCCGGCCGACGCGGCGATCCTGCCCCCGCACGTGCTGGCCCGTTTCGCCCGCCCGTACGAGGCGGTCTTCCGGTGACCACGCCGACAAGCTACTTCGAGCACCTGTACGCCCGCGACGCCGACCCGTGGAGCTTCGCCACCCGCTGGTACGACGCCCGCAAGCACGCCCTCACAGTCGACTCGCTGCCGCGCCGGCACTACCGGTCGGGGTTCGAGCCCGGCTGCTCGACCGGCCGGCTCACCGCACGCCTGGCCGCCCGCTGCGACCGCCTCCTGTCGGTCGACGCGATCCCGTCCGCGGTGGCCACGGCGGCCGGCCACCTGGCCGCCCACCCGCACGTCACCGTGCGCACCGCGCGGATGCCCACCGACTGGCCGGACGAGACGTTCGACCTGATCGTGCTGTCCGAGCTCGGCTACTACTTCGACGACCACGACCTGCGCACGCTGCTCGACCGCACGGTGGCCGCCCTCGAACCCGGCGGCGACCTGATCGCCGTGCACTGGCGGCACCCGGTCGACGAACACGCCCGCCCCGGCGACGAAGTGCACGAACGGCTCGGCGCCCAGCCCGGCCTGGCCCGTCAGGCCCGGCACGAGGAGGCCGACTTCCTCCTGGAGGTGTTCACCCGCACCCCACCCGAGCCACGCTCGGTGGCCCAGACCGAAGGCCTCGCGTGACGACCACGGGCGCGCGGCCCGGCAGCGGTCGATACCGGCTACGCGTTTTGCGAGGATGAGTTCATGAGTGCTCTGGATGCCGCCGCCGCGGCCGCCCCGGTTCTGGCCGCACAGCCCCCGCGGGAGCGTGCCTCCTGGCTGGTGGCCGCGGCCGGCGCCCTGCTGGTCGCGGCCGACGACCTCGTGCCCCTGGCCGTCGAGGAGACCGGCCTGACCGAGCCACGCCTGCGCGGCGAGATCAAGCGGACGGCGGTGCAGCTCAAGCTGTTCGCCGAGGTCGCGGCGGCCGGTGAGTTCCTGGACGTACGCCTCGACGCCGCCGACCCCGACTTCGTGCTCGGCCCGAGGCCCGACCTGCGGCGCTACCTCGTGCCGCTGGGCCCCGTGCTCAACTTCGCGGCCAGCAACTTCCCGTTCGCGTTCTCGGTGGCCGGAGGCGACACGGCGTCAGCGCTGGCCGCCGGCTGCCCCGTCGTCGTGAAGGCGCACCCCGGCCATCCGCGCCTGTCCGACCGTACGGCCGAGGTCCTGAACACCGCGCTGCCCGCGGGCGCACTCGGCGTCATCCACGGCCAGGACGAAGGGGTGGCCGCGCTCCAGGACGAACGGATCACCGCCGCCGCCTTCACGGGTTCACTGGCCGGCGGGCAGGCCCTGGCCGCGATCGCCGCCGCCCGGCCCCGGCCCATCCCGTTCTACGGCGAACTGGGCAGCCTCAACCCGGTCGTCGTCACCCCCGAGGCCCTGACCGAACGCGCCGCGGCAATCGCCTCGGGCTTCGCGGCCAGCGTCTCCGGATCGGCCGGCCAGCTGTGCACCAAGCCCGGCCTGCTGTTCGTCCCCTCGGGGCCCGCATTTCCGGCGTCCTTCGATGCGGTCGGCCCGCACAAGCTGCTGCACCCCGGCATCGTCGACGGCTACACGCGCCGCCGCTCCGAGGTGCTGGGCACGCCGGGCGTCACGGTGCTCGTCGAGGGCGCGGTGACCGACGACGGCGCGACCCCGACCCTGGTCGAGACCGACCTGGCCACACTGCTCGAACACCGGGACACCCTGCTGCAGGAAGCCTTCGGCCCGCTGTCGATCGTGGTGCGCTACACGCCGGGCGAACCGCTGGGCGCCGTGCTGGCCGAGGTGGTCGAGGGCTCCCTGACGGCCGGCGTGCACGTAGCCGCGGGCGAGGACTCGCCGTGGCTGCACTCGCTGGTCACCTCCCTGCAGACGCTGGCCGGGCGGGTGCTGTTCAACGGCTGGCCCACCGGCGTCGCGGTGACCCCCGCGATGCAACACGGCGGCCCGTTCCCGGCCGCCACCAACCCCACCACCACGTCGGTCGGCACCGCGGCGATCACCCGTTTCCTGCGCCCGGTGGTCTACCAGGACGCCCCGGCCGCCCTGCTGCCCGAGCCGCTGCGCGACGACAACCCGTGGCACGTACCGCAACACCGCTCCCCCGCCGGCGAGTCCCCGAGCTGGGGTTCCCTCGCCGGCTGAGACCGCTGTGTCGCTCTTTCGGCGTCTTGTTTCGAATTTCCGGCGCTGCGATGATGCCCCTTCGGCCGCAGGAGAAGGGTTTCGTCGTGGCTCAGACCGTGCGGGTGGCCGGGTACGAATTTCTTGGGCGGGTCGTCACCGGGGACGGAACACCGGTGGGCACCTGTTTCCAGGTGAACCCGGGCGTGCTGGTCACGGCGGCACACGTGGTGTCCGAGGCCGGTGACGCCGTACGGGTCGGTCCGGTGGCCGGCGGGCCCGTGCAAGACGCCACCGTGGAGCGGCTCGACGAGGTGCACGACCTGGCGGTTCTGCGCACAGCCCATCCCCTGGAGCGGTCGCGTTCGGAGTTCGTCCCGTCCGACACGCTGCGGGCGGATGTGGCGGTGTCGATCGCGGGCTTCCCGACGGTCGAGGACGGGGAGCACACGTACGAGCTGTTGACCTCGGGCGGCCAGTGGCAAGGGCCGGCGCTACGCGACCGTGTTCTGTGGGCACGGGTTCAGGCCGATACGGTGATGCCCGGAATGAGCGGTGCGCCGGTGCTGCGGGAGTCCGACCGGGCCGTGGCCGGGGTGGTGTCGGGTCGCTACATGTCGGCGGGCGGCCGGCTGGCCGGCGCGGTGTGGGTGGCCCGCGTGGAAGACCTGCTGCCGCTACTCGAGGGGCTGGCCTCACCGGCGGTCGACGACGGGGTGCCACCGGGCGGGCTGCTGGACGTGGTGCTGACGGTGTCGGACACGGAGGTCCGCGTGGCCGGCGCCGGTGAGCACGTGACCGCTCCGCACTCAGGGGTGCAGCCGGGCCTGGTCAACGCCCTGTACGACGTACGGAGGGAGCGAGGCCGGCCACGCGCAGTGGTACGTGATCTCGTCGGGTCGGGCGAGGCGGCGGGTGTGGTGTCGCTGCGCCGGGCCGGGCAGCTGATGGCGGAGTCGTTCCTGCCCTTGCCGGTGGCCCAAGCCCTGTCCCGGGTGCTGCACCGGGCCCAGCGCCTGCACGTTCCGGCCCGGATCGGGATCGAGGCGCCGGGCCGCTGGTCGTTGCCGTGGGAAGCCCTGGCCGAACCGGTGACCGGTCGTCCGCTGGTGATGCACGACCTGGTGTCGGTGTACCGGAAGGTGCCGGCGGCAGGCTCCCGCTCGGGCCCGGTCGCGGGTCCTCTGCGGATCGTGGTGGCGATCGCGTCACCGGAAACCGGCGGCGGCCCGTTGCTGGACTACGAACGCGAGCTGGGTAGCGTGCTGGACGCGGTGCACCGGGCGTACCGCTCCCGGGCGGTCGTGCGGATTGTTCCCTTCGCCACCACAGCAGCGATCCGTGCCATCCTGGACGAGGACACGACGCACGTGTTGCATCTGTCCGCCCACGGCAGCCCCGGGATCCTGCACCTGGAGGACGAACAGGGCAACGCCCGCGACATCACCGCGGACGAGCTGGTGCGGGAGGCGATTCCGGAAGGCCGGATGCCGCGGGTGATCTCACTGGCCGCGTGCTACACCGACGCCGAGGGCGAGGACGAAGGCGGATCGTTCGCCGCCCAGCTGGCCGAGCGAGGCGTGGGTGCGGTCCTCGCGACACAGACTTCGGTCACCGACGTGTACGCCACCCGGTTGTTCGCGCGGGTGTACGCCGAACTCGCGGGTGCCCGCTCACCGGACGTCGTGGCCGCGGTGGCGCAGGCCCGGCGCGCGGTGCAGCGTGAGCTGGCCGCCGATGTCCAGCCGATCGCGCAGCTGGTGGCCGGCATGGACGAGTGGAGCGTGGTCAGCGTGCTGACCGGCTCCCCGTCGGTGACGGTGGTGGACGGCGACGCGCCGGCCGAACCACGCGCTGAGGTGGTGTCGGACCTCGGCGGTCTCCTGGCCCGGCCGGTCGGGCAGTTCGTGGGCCGCCGTCACGCCCAGCGGACCCTGCCCACCCTGTTGTCCGGTGCCGAGACGTCGGGGGTGCTGCTGCACGGGATCGGCGGCATCGGCAAGACCACGCTGTCGGCCGAGATCGTGCGCCGCATGCTCGACCTGTCGCCGGACTGGCGGCTGGCCACGGTATACGGCGAGATCACCGTGGACGACGTGCTGAGAGCAGTGGCCGGAGCGGCCCGGCGAGACCTGATGCGGCGCCAGCAACTCACCGGGGACCGTGCTGTGGCGGTGCAGGCGGCCGAACGTGTGGACCTGCCCTGGCGGGAAAGGTTCGCGCTGCTCCGCGAGGTCGTGCTGGTCGACACCGCCGTCCTGCTGGTCGTGGACAACTTCGAGGACAACCTCGTCCGCGATCAGGGCTGGTCGACCAAGGACACCGCGTTGGCCGACCTGCTCGCCACGTGGCTGGCCAATCCTGGCCGCAGCCGGCTGCTCATCACCTGCCGCTACCGATTCGTCGTGGCAACCGACCAGCTGCACACGTACCAGGTCCCTCCGCTGAGCCTGGCCGAGACGCGCAAGCTGCTGTGGTCGCTGCCTCGACTCGACCGGTATACGACAGAGCTCGAGGCGCAGGAACAGATCTGGCGCACGGTCGGCGGACATCCACGGGCGCTGGAGTACCTCGACGCACTGCTGCCTGACGATCAGGGCAAGGCGGTGGGGCGGGGCCGGTTCGACGACATCACGCGCCGGTTGCGCAGCGCGATCAAACAACGGCTCGGCCCGGCCGAAACCAGCGCCTGGCTGGCTCAGGAGCGCACACTGGATGCCGCCCTGGCCGACACGGTGACCCTGGCCGCCGAAGACGTGCTTCTGACCGCGCATCTGGCTCACTTGGCCGACATACCTGACGCTGTGCGGCTGCTAGCCGGGATCAGCGTCTACCGCGAACCGGTCGACGTGAACGGGCTGCTCTTTCAGGTCGGCACCCCGAATCCTGACGTGGTCGACCGACGACAGACGGCCGGTCAAATCATGACTTTTCTGGCCCAACACCAGCTGAAACGAGAGCAGATCGCTGACGCTGCCGGCGGGAACAGCCCCCTGTCCGCACCGGACCGGGAGCGGCTGGTCCGGCTGCTGGAAGACCTCAATCAGCTGCCTCGGCCTCCGTTCAGCCCACCGGACGACCTGGCTGGTCTGGTCGAGCAGCTGGTCGCGACCAGCCTTGTCACCGAGGTGAACGACGGACGAGTCGTCATGCACCGATGGACGGCGACCGAACTCCAGAAGAACTGGAATACCGGCCGGGCGCCTCATAAGGCCCTCGAGCTCGTGACCGACGCGCACCGGGCGGCCGCCGCGTACTGGCAATGGCGGGTCGACGTCTGGCCACAGGACCAGGCGTCAGTACTTCACGACTTGCAAGAGGCGCGCCATCATCTCCTCGCTGGCGGGGACACAGAACCCGCGAGCGATGTCACTGAACTCATTTGCGGTCAGCTCCACACCTGGGGAGCATGGGACCACGAAACCAGCCTCATTCATGACATCCTTCGCCGGCTGGAACCCGGCTCACCCCACCGCGGCGTGTGGCACCACCAACTCGGCGTGTTAGCGCAGACGCGTGGCGACTACGAGGAGGCCGAACGTCACTACGAACAATCTCTGGCCATCGCGGAAGAATTCGGCAATCAGGACGGCGCCGCCTCCTGTTATCACCACCTCGGCTTGTCAGCGCAGATGCAAGGCGACTACGACGAAGCCGAACGCCGCTACCACCAAGCGCTGACCCTTAAAGAGAAGAGCGGTGACCGGGCCAATGTCTTCAGGACTTACGGTCAACTCGGGGTCCTCGCGCAGGACCGGGGTGACTACATCGAGGCCGAACGTCGCCTGCAGCAAACGCTGACCATCGCCGAGGAGCTCGGCGATCAAGAAAGCGTTGCTACGACTTACCACCAGCTCGGCATGCTCGCCCAACGTCGCGGCGACTACGACGAAGCCGAACGCCGCTACCAACAGTCCCTGGCCATCGCGGAGGAGTTCGGCGACCGAGCCAATGCCGCCTACACCTACGGCCAGCTCGGAAACCTCGCGCAGCTGCGCGGCGACGACATCGAAGCTGCACGCCGCTATCAACAAACGCTCACCGTCGCCGAGGAGCTTGGTGATCGGGCCAGCGCTGCCACCGGCTATCACCAGCTCGGCACGCTGGCCCACTACCGGGGTGACCACGCCGAAGCCGAACGCCGTTACCAACAAGCCCTGACCATCAAGGAAGAAATCGGCAATCGAGTCGGCGCCGCCACCACGCTGAGCCAACTGGGTAATCTGCGTGCCGACACGGGCGACCTGCTGGAGGCCGTCACATTCCACTGCCGAGCACTGGTCATCCGCTTCGGGTTGGAATTGCCTGAGACGGGCAACAACATCGATCGTCTCGTCGAATTGAGCGCACATCTCGACGAGAACTCCTTTATGGAGACGGCGTCAACAATCTTGGACCCCCCGTTGCTGGGTGTTTTGAGGGCGGTCCGCACAGCGTCGAATACGGACAAAAAGGAGCCGACGGCCGCACGACTCCCACAGAGCTGAACGCGCGGCCGGTCGGATACGGGGGGTCAGAAGCCGGGGAACGTGGTCCGCAGCTGGTCGAGCGTGACGTTGCCGCTGACGCCGACGCCGGCCGGGGTGTAGCGCGGGCCGAGCCGCCCGGTCAGCAGCCTCTGCGACGCCTCCAACGGGCCCGTGAAGGTGGCCGTCGCGGTGGCCGGGTCGGTGGTGAGACGGGCCTCGTCGCCCAGGACGATGCGGTACGGCGTGCCGCTGATCTCGACCACGGCGGGCTCACCGACCAGGTCGAGCTTGGCGATGAAGCCGATCAGGAAGGCCAGCCCGCCGCTGAGGTGCTCGGCCACGAGCTCCGCCGACTCCGGCCGCAGGGCCGCCGCCGGGTCCAGGCCGGCGCGGATGTCCCACGTGTGGTTGGCCACCTCGTTGAGCCGCATCCCCGCGAACGACGCCAGCGGGATCGCCTCCGGCAGGAAACCCGGGTTGACCGTCACCGACTCCTGCTGCTCGGGCGTCAGCGACTCGAAAGCGGCCACGTACGTCTCGTCCGACTCGCGCCAGCCGGCCGCCTGCTCCTCGGGGCTCAGCGCGTTCCACCGGTCCCACACGCCCTGGTTGAAGTCGGGGCCGGGCTTCTCGGCCTGGCCCAGCTCGGCCCGGAAAGCGGCCAGCCCGATCTCGGCTCCGCTGCCCAGGTGCGAGAAGACCTGGGCGACAGTCCACTCGGAGGCGCCGGACGGGCCCTTGAGCTGGTCGGGCGTGAGGGTGTCGGCCAGCGCGGCGAGGGCGTCGTGCTCGGCGCGCAGGGCCGCGATCGTACGGGCAGCAAGGGTTGTCATGACCGAAGCGTAATTCCCTTTCAGGCGCGGAAGAGCACACGCCCTCCGAGCGCGACGACCATCTCACCGTCGGCCCGCAGGATCAGCACCGCGCCCGGGTTGCCCGCCGTGCCGCTGCTCCACGCCGTGCCGTTGCCCGCGTCGTACAGCACGAGGTGGCCGTCGTTCTGCATGACGAGCTTGACCCCCGTGGTCGTGCCGGTCCGCCAGACGACCCGGCCCTGATCGCGGAGCACAAGGTCGCCCTGCTCGGTCACCGTGAGCCGGAGCCGGTTCGTGGCCCAGCTCTGCCCGGTCGTCAGGACGCCCGTGCTCGCGATGACCTTCTGCCCCCACACCGGCGGCGGCGTCCGGGTGGGCCGGCTGGAGCTCGGCGGGACGGTTTCCGGCACCGGGGCCGCGGTCCCCGGCTCCACCGGCTTCACCGGGTGCTGCGACCCGTGCGACTCCACCGGGCGCTGCGGCTCTACCGGCTCCGCCTGGCGTTCCGGGGGCACGGCGTACTCGGCCGGGGGTCGCCCGTCCGCACCGATCCGGACACCGGTGCAGACCGCCGCACCCGCCGCCAGCAGAACGGCCCCCACCAGACCGACCGCCACCCGGCGATCGCGAACAGTCATGAGATCCTCTCGCGTTCAAGACGATCACGAGGCTAGGCCGCAACACGCTTCCCCGATTCACCCGCACGGCCGGTCCTGTCCGTCGATCAGCGGGGGGTTGTCGCCGCTTGACCGTGCCGCCCCGTCGGCCTCAGGGCGCCGCCGGCCGGCTTCGCCGTCGTGCAGCGGGTCAACACGATGCTCAACAAGGGGGGAGAATCGGGCTGACGACGGGAGGCAGTGATGGCTGAGGTGGCGTTGCGCCCACTGGAAGATGCGGATCTCGACGCGCTGTTCGAGCAGATGCGCGACCCGGAATCGGTGCGGATGGCCGCGTTCGTGGGCCGCGACCCCGACGACCGGGCCGCCTTCGACGCGCACATGACCAAGATCCGCGCCCGCCCCGACGTGACGAACCGGGCGATCACCCTCGACGGCCGCTTGGTGGGCAGCGTGGCCGCCTTCGTCATCGAGGGCGATACCGAGGTCACTTACTGGGTCGACCGGGCGTTCTGGGGCCGGGGCATCGCCGGCCGCGCGCTCGAACTCCTCCTGCACGAGGTCCCCGTACGGCCCCTGTACGGCCGCGCCGCCAGCGACAACCTCGCGTCCCTGAAAGTGCTGCGGCGGGCCGGCTTCGTCGAGGTGGGCACGGAGGTCGGGTTCGCCGGCGCGCGCGGCATCGAGATCGAAGAGACGATCCTGCGCCTCGACGCGTAGGCCGGCCGTCAGCGGCTCTTCTTCTGGATGGCTTTGACCAGCTCACCCTTCTTCATGGTGGTGCGGCCGCTGATGTCGAGCTTCTTCGCCACCTCGAGCAGGTGCTTCTTGCTCGCGTTGGCGTCGACCCCGCCCGCCGTCTTCGCCTTGGTCTTGCGGCCACCGGCGGCCTTCTTGTCGCTGGGGCCTTTCTTCTCCTTGGGCTCCCAGTGATCCCCGACCTTCTCGAAGGAGTGCTTGACGGCGGCCAGCGCGGTGCGGTGGGCCCGCTCCCCCTCGCCGTACTCCTTCACCGCCGCGTCGTGCGCCTTGATGAACGTGCGCTGAGCCTTCTTGGGCGACCGCTTCAGCGTGCCCGGCAGTTCTTTGCTCCCCGGCATGACAACCTCCTGGTCCGGCGTTCTGCCGTTCTCATTTCCCCACCGAGATCCCTTTACTCCGCCTCCCTCCACCTGCTCCGGCTCCCCCCGCCTGCTCCGGCTCCCCCCGCCTGCTCCGGCCCCCTCCGCCTGCTCCGGCCCCCTCCTGCTCCGGCCCCCTCCGCCTGCTCCGGCCCCCTCCTGCTCCGGCTCACTCCGGCGGCGGGGCACCGGCGGGCTCAACACCGGGGTGCACCGGCGCGGCCCATCCCGGACGCGGGATCAGGCAGAACGGGTGACCGGCCGGGTCGGCGAACACGTGGTCGCCGCGCAACGGCAGCGCCCCGAGCGCGAGCACGGCGTCGGTCGCCACCGCGAGATCATCGACCATGACGTCCAGGTGCATCTGCTGCGGCACGGCGGGATCCGGCCAGGTCGGCGCCCGATGCTGGGCAGACCGCTGAAAGGCCAACCCGGAGCTGGTCGTATCGGCCGAAACAACCACGAAGTCACCGTCGTCGAAGGTGATCGGCTGTCCGAGAACAGCACTCCAGAACCGTCCCTCAACCGCGGGTTCCGGACAGTCAACGATGAGGTGGTGCAGTCGTCCTATCGGCATGGCACCCTCACGATCGTCTTGAGGTCATGGTTCGGTTCGGGCTTCGGTTCGGTACGGCCTCAGCTCTGTGCAGGCTTCACCAGTCCGGATTCGTACGCGATCACCACCAGCTGGGCCCGGTCGCGGGCCCGCAACTTGGTCATCGCCCGGTTGACATGCGTCTTCGCTGTGATCGGGGTGATCGCCATGTGCGCGGCCAGCTCGCTGTTGGAGAGCCCGTGGGCGACGAGCGCGACCGCCTCCCGCTCGCGGTTCGTCAACCCGTCCAGGCCCGCCGCGGGCCGGGGCGGCCGGGTGACATACCGGTCGATCAGCTTGCGGGTGATGGCCGGGGCGAGCAGCGCCTCCCCCCGCGCGGCGACCCGCACCGCATGCACGAAGTCCTCGGGCTGGATGTCCTTCACCAGGAACCCGGCCGCCCCCGCCCTCAGGGCGTGAAACACATATTCGTCCAGCCCGTAATTGGTCAGAATCACCACGTGCACTCCGGCGAGCGCCGGATCCTCCGCGATGCGCTCGGTGGCCTCGATCCCATCGCCGCCCGGCATCCGAACGTCGATCAGAGCCACGTCAGGCACATGCTGCCGGGCAAGCTCCAGCGCCTCGTGGCCGTCGTTGCCCTCCGCCACGACCTCGATATCGTCCTCGAGGTCGAGCAGCGCCCGGAACCCACTGCGAATCAACGGCTGATCGTCGACAAGCAACACCCTGATCATCCAGCACGGCCCCATGGCAACTCGACTTCGACGGCGAATCCCCCACCCTCCCGCGGCCCGGCCCGGATGCTGCCCCCGAGAGCGGCAACACGCTCCCGCATCCCCACCAGCCCAACCCCGGGACGCGGCCGCCCCGAACCAGACCCTCCCACGTCGCCGGCTTCTCCAACGCCAGCCTCCGCCACGCCACCTTGCCCCACGCCCACTCCCGCGACGCCAGCCTCCGCAACGCCACCTTCTCCAACGCCAGCCTCCGCGATGCCGGGCTCCGCAACGCCGGCTTCTCCGACGCCAGCCTCCGCGACGCCGGCCTCAGTGATGCCGGCCTCAGTGATGCCGGCTTTCCCTACACCGGTTTCCGCGACGCCGGTTTGTTGGCAGGGGTCGAGCCGGTTTGCGCCGTCGTCCTCCACGCGGATGGTCAACGTGTCGGGTCGGTAGCCGATGCGGACCGTGGCCCTGGCCGCCGCGGCATGGCGGGCGACATTCGTGAGGGCTTCCTGGACTATTCGATACGCCGTCCGGTCGACCGCGAACGGTACCTCGGCCCCCTCGCCCTCGAAGGTCAACGTGGTCTCGACCCCGGCCCGCCGCGAATGCTCGACCAGCTCGGAGAGCTGCTCGATGCCCTGCCGGGGCACGTCGGCGTCCTCCCGCAGCGCCTCGAGGGTCGCGCGCAGATCACGAGTGGCCGCGCGGCCGGCATCGCGAATGGCCAGTAACGCCTCGGGGACCGCCTCACCGCGCCGCTCGGCCACGTGCACCGCGGCCTCGGACTGCACCTTGATCACCGAGATCTGGTGGGTGAGCGAATCGTGCAGCTCGCGAGCGATGTGCAGCCGCTCCTCGTCGGCCCGGCGGCGCGCCACCGCCTCGCGCGTGCGCACGGCCTCGTCTGCCCGCTGCTCAGCCTGTCGTAACGCCTCCCCAGCCGCGCCGGCCGCGACCAGCCACGCCAGCTCGAGGACGCCGCGCGACCGCGTGAACGCCTCGCCGAGACCGTGCGCGCCCGCGAACAGTGCCGCCACGGGCAGCGCGACCAGCACGACGACGCTGGTCACCACCGTGACGACCCGGTGCCCCGCCCGCATCGCCGAGTAGACCGCGATCAGATAGGCCACGGCGAAGGCGTCGAACCCGGCCGCCTGATAGCCGATCGCACACACGCCCGCGACTAACAGGACGACGACCGGCGCCCGCTGGCGCTCCCCCAGGGCCAGTCCGCCGATCACCAGAAGTGGGTAGCCGACCGCCTCGAACCCGGTGGAGGACAGCCCCGTAACCAGCATGATCACGGCCACCCCGACCGCGATCACCCAATCCCACGTTCTGTCCATGCGGGCACATTAACCGCCGGGCGCGAGGGGCGCGTCGTACGAACGCAGGCGTTCTCGACTGCTGCGAACGCAGTAGCCGATTGTCCACATCGGCACGATGCCCCTGACCCTCTCGCGCAGCACGATGCAGAGGCGAAAGGAGACAGACGATGTTCACCCTGGATCGTTTGACAGCAACGGCGGCGGCCCTGCTCGCCCTGGCCGGCGTCGCCGTGGGGCTCTGGTCCTTGGCCAACGCGAGACGCAAAGGTTCCGTCCGTGCCGTGATCGCCGGCACGCTCAGCACCGTCGTGGGCGTCCTGGTGGTGGCCACGGCCGACGGCGGCCCCGGCACGGGGAACGGCGTGGTCGGTGGCTGGGCGGCCCTGATTCTGGGCCCGATGTCGATAGCGCTCGGCGGGCTTGCGCTGGCGCGCGGCCGTGCTCAGGCGAGGCCGGATTGATAGGCGAAGACGACGAGCTGGGCGCGGTCCCGGGCGCCCAGCTTGGTCATCGAGCGGCTCACGTGGGTGCGGGCCGTGGCCGGGCTGACGACGAGATGTTCGGCGATCTCGTGGTTGCTCAGGCCCTGCGCGACCAGGATGACGATCTCGCGCTCCCGGTCGGTCAGCCGGTCGAGTCCGGGGTGCGGGGTCCGGGTGTGCGGAGCCAGGCCGGTGAATTCGCGGATCAGGGTGCGGGTGACCGAGGGGGCCAACAGGGCGCCGCCGTCGGCCACGGTGCGGACTGCGTCCAGCAAGGCGGGCGGTTTGGTGTTCTTGAGAAGAAAGCCGCTCGCGCCGGCACGCAAGGCCGTGAAGACATATTCGTCATGCTCGAAGGTAGTGAGAACGATGACCCTCGTCGAGGTCAGTTCGGGGTCGGAGACGATGCGTCGGGTGGCTTCCAGCCCGTCGATGCCCGGCATACGAATGTCCATGAGCGCTACGTCCGGCCGGGTGCGGCGGGCCTCGGCGACGGCGGCCAGACCGTCGGCGGCCTCGGCGGCGACGGTGAAACCCTCGGTCGCGTCGAAGAGGGTCTGCAGCCCGAGGCGCACCAGGTCCTGGTCGTCGGCGAGCATCACGGTGATCACGGGCGGCGCTCCCGGGGGATGACGGCTTGGAGGGTGAAGGTCCCGGCTCGGGTTGAGGCAGTCAGGTCGCCCCCAAGCTGCTCGACGCGGCGGCGCATCCCCGTGATGCCGAATCCGTCCGAGTGGCCGGCAGCGGCGACGGAGTTGAAAACGCCCAGGTCGACGCGGTCCGGGCGGTGCTGGATCGTGACCCGGGCTCGCGGCTGGTCGGCATGCTTCACGACGTTGGTCAGGGCCTCCTGCAGCACTCGGTATGCGGCGACGTCGGCTGCGGTGGGCAGCGGGCTCGGTGTTCCGTCGACGGTGAGGTCGACGGCCACGCCGGCCGTGCGGACGCGGGCGCAGAGGTCTTCGAGCCCGGAAAGCCCCGGCGAGGAAAGCCCGGCCAGGGTGGCTCGCAACTCGTCGAGGGCCTCGGAGCTGGCTTTGCTGATCGTTTCGAGGGCTTCGAGCGCCAATTCGGGTCGTGCGTCACGGAGGTGCAGCGCGATGTCGGCCTGCATCTGGATCGCGGCGAGGCCGTGGCCGACGACGTCGTGCACCTCCTGCGCCACCCGCAGGCGTTCGGCGTCCGCGACCCGCCGCTCCGCCTCGGCGCGCTCACGGGTCTGGGCCTCGGCGACCAGCCGGCGGGCCGCCCCGAGCGTGAACGGGACGACCACCCAGGCCGTTCCGGGTGCCAGGCCGATCAGCGGCTCATCGAAGACGAGATGGATCAGCAGCACGAGCAGCGCCGGGGTTGCCCAGAGGGCCGCTCGGCGCGGGGCTCGGTGGCGGGCCACGGCGTAGACGCAGACGGCGAAGGACAACAGGATCGGGCCGTACGGGAAACCGATGATCAGGTAGGTGGAGGTGAGCGCGGATGTGGTGAGCAGAGCAGGACCGGGCCAGCGGTGACGTAGAGCGGTGGTGGCGGCGGTGGCGAGAATCAGCGCCACGGCGGTCAGGTTGAGGGGGTGATCCGTCGGTGAGAACCGATCGAGCACGGGCATGGTGGCCACACCGACCGCGGCCAGGGCGGCGGGGACGGCCAGGTCACGTACGCGCATGTGCTCACCGTGCCACGTGCGGGGGGCGGCTGTGTACGTCGCAGGGCGTACGGAGGAAGCCGCCCCGGAACCGACGAGCCGCGGCCGGTGGTCGCACAAGCTGGACGCATGGTTCTGCGACCCACCTTTCGGAAGCTTTGGCTCGTGCTGCACGTCGTGTCGGCCGGAGCGTGGATCGGCATCGACGTGATCGTGGCCGTGCTCGTGGGCATCGGCGGGCTGAGCGACGACCTCGCGCGGCGGGGACTGGCCTACCAGGCGCTGGGCACGTTCGTCGTGTGGCCGATGCTGACGTCCGGGCTGATCTGCCTGATCACCGGGTTCGTGCTGGGGCTGGGTACGAAGTGGGGTCTGATCCGTTACTGGTGGGTCGGCGTCAAACTGGTGCTGAACGTCGTGCTGTGCACGCTGATCCTGGTGCTTTTGCGGCCGGGCATGCCGGGGATAGCCGAGTTCGGGGCCCGCCTGTCCGCCGGCGAGAAGGTCTCGCACGACATCAGCAGCCTGATCATGCCGCCGATCGTGTCGCTGACCTTGCTGAGCCTGGCCACGGTTCTGTCGGTCTACAGACCCTGGGGGCGTGTGAGGCGGTCGGGTCCTTCGACGGTCCGTCCGGCGCGCCGGACGACACCGACGACGGCTCAGCGCGCAGGTTAGATGGACGGTCATCGGGCCAGGCATGCCACGGCGAGCAGCGCGGCCAGCACGCCGTAGAGGTGCACTGTGTGCAGGCGCTCGCGTAGAAGGGAGCGGTTGAGCAGCAGTGTTACCGCCGGGTAGAGCGACGCGACCACAGCCGCGGGGGCCAAAGCCGCGGCGGCGGCTGCGATGAAGGCTGCGTCGGCGAACGCGTCGGTGGCGCCTACGAGGAAGACCGGAACGACGTTGCGAGCGCTCAGTCCGCGAGACGTCTTTGTGGGCGGGGAAAGGTCAGCGATGGCGGGCGCGGCGGAAGCAGCGGGCCCGGCAGCCGACACGGCCGAAGCAGCGGGCCCGGCAGCCGACACGGCGGAAGCAGCGGGCCCGGCGGCAGGAGTGGTGACAGTGGGCGTTGGGGTGGTGAGGGCTTTGCGGGTTCGACGGCGGACGTGCATGACGGCCAGGACCAGCAGGGCGGCTGTGCCCTCGGCGATGCGCGCGTAGGCGACGGACCAGAACTGGCTCGCGGTGGCGGCTTCGTGCAGGAGTACGAAGTAGATGCCGAAGCCGAGCGCGGCGCCCAGCGCGCACACATTGGCCGAGTGGTGGGGGCGACGGTGACGATGGCCGGGTACGGGCCAGCCGGCGAGGGTGGCGCCGGCCAGGCCCGCCACTGTGCCCAGCACGGCGAAGAGGCTCAACCGGTCGCCGTGCAGGAGGCCCCAGGCCACGGGGACCAGGGCGGCGACCGCGGCGACGGGTGCGACCACGGCCAGGGAGCCGTCGCGCATGGCGCGGTACAGCAGGCCCATGGCGGGCAAGCCGGCCAGGCCCGCCGGCACGGCCAGCCACAGGCGGGCGTCGGCGACCGGTGGGACGGCCCAGACCGCGGCGGCGGCCAGGGCCAGCAGCATCGCCGCGACCTTGGACCAGACGAGGATGGTCACGACAGGTAGGCGGCGGGCCAACCAGCCGGCCAGGAAGTCGGAAATTCCCCAAGCCGCGGCGGCGCACGCCGCGGACGTCATCACCCAAGCCACGTCGGGCAAGGGCGTTCGTCGGTGTCGCCGGATACGTCGCGGTCGGATACGCGATAGGGCATGCGAGCGATGATGCCGACCGTAAGGCCGCAGGTCAGTCGCCCGTCGGTGGACGCCTGAGCGACCTAACCCGAACGAAGGGCGGCCCGCCCCCGGCGAGGGGACGGGCCGCGCGATCGGGTGATGACAGCGGTCAGGGAAGGGTCCAGCGCTGGTTGGCGGTGGTGGCGCAGTCCCAGATCTGCAGGCGGGTGCCGTTGGCCGAGCTGTTGTTGGAGGCATCCAGGCAGCGACCGCTGGACGGGTTGCGCAGCGTGCCGTTCGACTGGGCCTGCCACTGCTGGGCGCCGGTGCCGTTGCAGTCATAGATCTGCACCAGGGAGCCGTTGGCGGTGCCGGCGGCCGCCACGTCCAGGCATTTGCCCAGGCCGCGGATCGTGCCGTCGGTGCCGACCGTCCAGTTCTGCGCGGTGGTGCCGTTGCAGTCGTAGAGCTGCACGGCGGTGCCGTTGGCGCTGCTGGCGGCGGCGATGTCGACGCACTTGCCGGCGACGCCGGTGATGCGGCCGGTGCGGCCCGACGGCGGCGGGGTCGTGGGGCCCCCGCCGCCGTTCATGACGGTCTCGTAGATGGCGCTGACCAGCGAGTTCGCGCCGGTGGCGTCCTGCGAGAGCTCCCAGTTCATGATGCCGCCCGCGTTGGCCAGCGCCCACTGGGTCTTGCGGCGGATCGTGGGCAGGCCGTTGTAGCACTCGCCGCTGGGCGTGCAGTCCCGGTTGGCGTTGGCCGGGTCCTGGGCGACCAGTTGCGCATACGTCAAATAGCCGGGCCGGCTGTAGAAGGGCACCCCGAGCACGGTCTTGGCCTTGGGCAGCCCGCGGTTCTTCCAGAAGTTGGCCGAGGCGATCGACCAGTCGTAGTTGGCGTGGGGTGACCCGCCGTCGTAGGCCATGATGTTGAGCCAGTCGACGTAGCCGAACACTGCCGGCTGGACGCCGTTGGCGGTGCCGCCCTCGCTGACGACCGCGGCCGTGAGCAGCTTGCCCTCGTTGTGCAGGGCCGTGCTGAGCTGCTGCATGAGGGCGGTGTAGTTGTTGCCGCTCTGCCCCGGGTCGGGGTACTCCCAGTCGATGTCGATGCCGTCGAGCCCGTACTGGCGCACGGTGTTCATGACGTTGGTGACGAACGTCGTACGGGTGCCGGAGTTGGCGGCGAGCGACTCGAAGGCGGAGTCGTTGCCGTCGTTCCAGCCGCCGATGGCCAGCGAGACCTTGACGTTGTTCTGGTGACCGAGGGTGACGAGCTGCTGGAGCTTCGACGTGTTCTCGATCGCCTGGAGGGTGCCGTTCGCGTTGGGCAGCGCGAACGAGTAGTTGATGTGGGTCAGCTTCGAGTATTGGATGCTCGTGACGCTGCCGGCCCAGGACGGCATGTAGCCGACGCTCTTGAAGCCGTTGGGCAGCACCGCTGCCTGCGAGGTGCCCTGCATGGCGAGGGCGGTGATCGTGCCGACGGCGGCGACTGCGCACGCCGCGGCGGCCGCGGTCCAGCGGCTCTTTCGGATAGCCATGGGGAAGGTGACCCTTCGTGTCCGGCGCGGGGGTTGCGCCGTGGGGATGACTTCGGGCCCACAAAGATTAGGAAGATTTACTAACAGTCGTCAATATAGGACGTGATAAAAGTCCGCCGGATTGTCGAAGAGGCGGCGCCGGATGCGCGCGACGAGCGGAGAACACGGGCGAGCGAGGAGCGGAGAACGCGGGCGAGCGAAGAGCGGAGAACACGGGCGAGCGAAGAGCGGAGAACACGGGCGAGCGAAGAGCGGAGAACGCGGGCGAGCTGGACGGTTCAGCGGCCCTCGAAGGACGGGGGCCGGCGTTCCATGAAGGCGCGCTGCCCTTCGAACTCGTCGTGGGAGCCGGTTGTGGCGGCGATCAGCTGCTGGGCCCGGGCGGCCAGCGGCGGATGAGCGGCGGCCTTGATCGAGGCCTTGGCGGCGCGTACGGCCAGCGGTGCGTTGGCGGCGATGGCCGACGCGGTGCGCAGGACGTCGGCTTCGAGGGCGGCTGCGGGGACGAGGCGGTTGATCAGGCCGGCGGCCAGGGCTTCCGAGCCGGCGTAGGAGCGGGCGGTGAACAGCATGTCGCTCGCGTGGGCCGGCCCGATCACGTGGACGAGGGTCTGCGCCAGTTCGTACGGGTAGCCGATGCCGAGCCGGGCCGCCGGGATGCCGAACGTGCTGCCTTCGGCGGCGATGCGGATGTCGGCGCTGAGGGCCAGGGCCATGCCCGCGCCGAAGCACGGTCCCTGGATCATCGCGATCAGCGGTGTGGTGAGCCCGCTCAGCGATTCGAACAGGCCGGTCAGCGCCTGTTCCCACGTCTCGCGGGCGCCGGTCGAGTCGTGGTGCGCGGCGAATTCGGAGATGTCGGCCCCGGCGGTGAACGTGTCCCCCGCGCCGCGCAGGACGATGCTGCGTACGGGAACCGCGGTGTCGTACTCGCGCACGACCGTCGTCAGTGACGTCAGCATCGCGGTGGACAGCGCGTTACGGCGGGCCGGGTTGCTCATGGTGACCCAGCCGACGCCGTCGCGGACCTCACTGATGATCTCTGCCGCCACGAGGTGTGACTCTATCGGGAAGCAGCAGCACAATCGACAACGCGAGGACGCCGCCCAGGGCCGCCGCGTGCCCCACCTTGTCGATCGGCGGGAACATCTCCAGGTGCAGCATGTGCCACAGGAAGTGGATCGCGTTGAAGATCAGCCACGCTCCCCCGGTGACGCGCAGGGCCTCGGGGGTGGGCCGGCGCCAGGCCCACACGCTCAGCACGAGCAGGGCCAGGTAGAGGGCGCCCACGTCGCGGACGAGATGTTCGCTGTACGGGCCCAGCGTCGACACCCAGTGCCGGCCGGGGGCGGGGAAGTCGTGGTAGAACGACATCGGGAACGCCGCCGCCCACACCCCGGCGACCGCGGCCGACACGGCCAGGATCAGCACCGCCCCACGTTTCACCGGGAAGCCGCCAGCCACTGGTCGAACGTGACCTGACCGCTGTGGAACTCGCCCGCGGGGAGCAGCGCGCCGCCCGCCATCGCGCGCCCGGCCGGCACGGTCAGCACCAGCTTGCCCCGGGCCAGGCGGCGCACCATGGCCGACATCTTCAGCACTTCGGGCCCGGCCAGGTCGGTCGCCAGGCCCCGGGCGGGGCCTTCGGCCAGCCGTACGAGCTCGGTGGCGACGTCGGCCGCGGCGACCGGCCGGGTCAGCATCGACGGCACCAGTTTGACCGGGCCGGGCACCCGCCCGAGCAGCTGGGCGGCGAACTCGTGGAACTGGGTCGCCCGCAGCACAGTGGCCGGGACGGGTCCGGCCAGTGCGAGCTCCTCCTGACGGCGTTTGGCCCGGTAGTAGCCCGAGTCGACCCGGTCCACACCGACGATCGACAGCACTACGTGATGCCGTACGGAGGAACGCTTCTCCGCCGCCAGCAGGGTGCGAGTGGCCGTCTCGAAGAACTCGGTGGCCACCTTGCCGCTCAGCGTCTCGACGTTGGTCACGTCGATCACCGCGTCGACGCCGTGCAGCGCCTCGTCGAGGCCGGCTCCGGTGGTCAGGTCGACGCCGTTCGACCGGGAGATCACCACGACGTCGTGGCCGGCCTCCCGCGCCCGTTCGACCACCAGCTTGCCGACCCAGCCGGTCCCGCCGGCCACTGCCATCCTCATCGCGTCCGTCCTTCGCTCGTCCCTACGGGTTCAGGGCAGGGACGAGGGGTCCGGAACGAACGTGACAGCGTGTGACCGCGGCCACAGTCAGGCGCGAGCGCCGATCGCCAGGGCGCGGAGCAGGAAGCGGGGCTGGGTGAGGGCGCTCGGGTGTTCGAGCATCGTGGTGACCTGGCCCAGGCGCTGGTTGATCGACTGGTCGCGCATCGACGCCTTGAAGATCAGGCCGGTGACCCATTGGATGGCCTTGTAGCCCTTGGGGTAGGGCCCGTCGACGTGCGGGAGGGCGAGGTCGGCCATGGTCGAGACCTGCCAGGCCGCGTCGACGATCACCTTGACGTCCTGGAAGTAGGACAGGGCCGGCTTGGCCAGGTCGGGGCGGCCGCGCAGGTATTCCGACAGGGCCGAGGCGTGCAGCGCGGCCGAGGTCATCCCCTGCCCGTAGACGGGGTTGAAGGAGGCCACCGCGTCGCCCGCCGCGACCAGCCGGGCCGGGAAACGGGTCAGCTTGTGGAAGTCGCGGCGCCTGCTGTCGGCCTGGTGGTAGGTGACGACGTCGCCGACCTGCACGGCCGTGGTCGCGACCTGGCCGAACTCGGGCGGGAAGTCGTCGACGCAGCGCTGCCGGAACTCGCCGGCGTCGCGGCCCGGGCGGTCGTCGGCGTAGCCGGACACGAGCACCGTCCACCGGTCGCCCTCGATCGGGGTGTAGCCGCCGATCCGGGCCACCTTGCCCGGGCCCGGGTTGGCGATCGAGATGCACGTCCACACCTGCGCGTCGGCGGGGCGGCGGAACAGGGCGGTCGCGTAGTTGAGCTTGATGCCCATGCGCTGCATCGGCGGCTTGGCGAAGCCGTGCCCCTCGAGCCAGTCGCCGAGCCGGCTGGAACGCCCGGTCGCGTCGACGACGAAGTCGGCCTTCTCCTCCCGGCCGTCGCTGTAGCGCACGCCGGCCACCGATTCGCCGTGCAGGATCAGACCGTCGGCCCGGCCCTGCACCGTACGGACGTTGGGCAGGCTCAGCACCCGGTGCCGGATCAGCGCCTCGAGGAACGGCCGGCTCGAGATGAGGGCCTGCGCGGCCGGGCCGGTCGGCGGCTCCTCGCGCAGCTTGCCGTCCATGTAGAAGTGGCTCGTCCCGGGCGGCGGGTTCACGGCACCGGCGGTCAGGGCCTCGTCGACGAACCCGGGGAAGAAGCGTTCGAGCTGCGTGAGCCCCGACGGCAGCAGCGCGTGCACCTGGCTGCCCTGGGGCACGCCCGGGCGCGGGGCCACGGCGCCGGCCGGGTCGGCGGCGATCCGATCGTCGGGGGTGTCGAGCTCGGCCAGGTCGTCACGCTCGATGATCAGCACCTGGTCGGCGTGGTCGCTGAGGACCCGGGCCGCCATCAGGCCCGCGATGCTGCCGCCGAGCACGACGGCCCGCTCGAACAGCACGCGCGGCCCGGCCGGTGGCTCGGACGTCGACAACAGGGCGAAACGATCCGCAGCAGACACCCGAGGCCCCCATGAATGTGAAAGTTTCTTTCCTCGCCGCCGAAGATACCTCAGGCATCGAGAAATATCGTTACCGCAGGTAGGACGCCCCGTTCAGATCGAGCACGGCCCCCGACGACCAGAGCGCCTCGGGCGAGCTCAGGTGCAGCACGGCCGCCGCCACCTCCTCGGGCGCGCCGACCCGGCCGAACGGGCTCTGCCCCCGTACGTGGTCGTCGATGTTGTCTTGTTGCCGCTCGGTGCCGACGAAGCCGGGCGCCACCGAGGTCACGGCGATCCCGTACGGCGCCAGCGCGACCGCCATCGACTGCCCGAACGCGTGCAGGGCGGCCTTCGCGGCCCCGTACGCCGGGAACTCGGGTTCACCGCGAAACGCCCCGCGCGAGCCCACGTTCACGATGCTGCCCCCGGCCTGCCGCTCGATCAGCCGCCGGGCCACCAGGTACGTCACGTTGGCCGCGCCGAGCAGGTCGACGTCGAGCATCGTGCGCCAGGTGCGCTGCCAATCCTCGTACGGGATGGAACTGATCTCATGGCGGTTGGCGGCGCTCGGCGCGATGGCCGCATTGTTGACGAGCACATCGACGGCGCCCAGCTCAGCCGCGGCGGTGTCGACGACCGTGCGCGCCACCTCGGGATCGGCCAGGTCACCGCCGACCAGGGTGTGCCCGTCCCCTTCCAGCGTACGCAGGGTGCTCTCCGCCTCCGCACGGTCGCGCCCGTAGTGCACCGCCACCCGGTCACCGTTCTTGGCGAACGCGACCGCGATGGCCCGCCCGATCCCGCGCGAAGCCCCCGTCACCAGCACATTTCTCACTTCGCAAACACCTGACTCTCATCGCGGAACGCCTTGAACTCCAGCGCGTTGCCGGCCGGATCGCGGAAGAACATCGTCCACTGCTCGCCCGGCCGGCCGGGGAACCGCAGGTAGGGCTCGATCAGGAACGTCGTGCCGGCCGCGCGCAACCGCTCGGCCAGCGCGTGGAACTCGTCGGTGGTGAGCAGCAGCCCGTAATGCGGGATCGGGACGTCGTGGCCGTCCACTTCGTTGTCACCCACGGGTGTCACCGGCCGGGCCACGACGTGCGTCACGAGCTGGTGCCCGTGCAGATTCCAGTCGATCCAGTGGTCGCTGGACCGGCCCTCGGCGAGCCCGAGCACGCCGCCGTAGAACGAGCGGGCCGCCTCCAGGTCGTCCACCGGGATCGCCAAGTGCACCGCCGGTCTGCCGCCCATGTGCCGCTCCCCTTGATCGTGTCGCTTGTTGATCGCATGTTCCCCACCGCCACCCCCGACCACCCAGGGGCAAAGGAAGACGCGAGGCCGACCCTACGCGGCGCGTGACACTGCCGACGAGTTATCCACAATGCCGTGTTATCCACAGGGCCGGTTGACAGAGAACTATTTTCGAGGTGGCCCGTAAATAGCGTTGCCAAGGCACTGCGGATGCGGCTACCTTTGTTTTCACCACCGGGAAGCAAGACCCGCAGGAGAGGAGATGGCGATGTCGCAGCACGCTCACCAGCTAGCACCGTACGGCTCCGCCGTCGCCCTGACCTGTTCTTTTACGTCTCTTGGCAAGCCCTATGGGGCCCGGTGGCATAGCTAGCGCACGCTGGCTCGACGCCGCCGACCCCACCCGGGACCGGCGGTTTTTTTGTTTTCTCATTCGGCGCCGTGAGGCAATTCGCGCTGCCCCTATTCAATTTTGTTAATTGACAACTCCACAGCGGATGGCACATTTTTTCCGGAGCGAGGGAGACGGCAACCCGCGCACCTTGGGAGTGTGAGACACCCCGTTCGACTCGGGGGCTCCGGACGGATTTCACAGATGGGCTTGTGGCGCAGCGGGTAGCGCACCGGTTCGGCAGACCGGGGGTCGGCGGTTCGAGTCCGCCCAGGTCCACATGCGGTTGTAGCTCAGTCAGGCCAGAGCGCCACCCCGCCACGGTGGAGGCCACCGGTTCGAATCCGGTCTGCCGCTCATCGCCCTCGTAGCCCAAAGGCAGAGGCACGACGTTGAGGACGTCGCCAGTGCGCGTTCGACTCGCGCCGAGGGCACGCACCACCAGCACCATCAGGGCCGGTGCAGCACGACTGGTCGTGCAGCCGTTTCGTAATCGGCAGGTAGCGGGTTCGAGTCCCGCCGCCGGCTCACGCTCGGGTAGCCCAATGGCAGAGGCACGCCGCTCAGAACGGCGCCAGTGCGCGTTCGAATCGCGCTCCGAGTACGCAGCAAAGCAGCACGCAGCAGAAGCCGCACGCACGACGAGCAGCACGCAGCAGAAGCAGCACATGACACAGCAGTACGGCAAGGGCTCGTAGCTCATCAGGTAGAGCGCCGCTCTCGCACAGCGGAGGTGGCCGGTTCGACCCCGGCCGGGTCCACGCACCACATGTCGTCGTAGCTCAGCCGGTACGAGCGCCGCCCTGAAAAGGCGGAGGCCGGTGGTTCGACCCCACCCGGCGACACGGCACCGAAGGGAGACGCCAGCCGATGGGCGCCGGCCGCCGCCTCGAAAGCGGTTGGGGGGTGAAACCCCGTGGGCGTTCGACTCGCCCCGTCTCCGCGTCAACAAAGTCAAGCGCCGCTAGCTCAACTGGCAGAGCAACGGACTCTTAATCCGTACGTTCGGGGTTCGAGTCCCCGGCGGCGCACTCGCAGGGTGGAGGAGCCAGGTCGTCCTCGCCGGTCTCATAAGCCGGAAGCCGCGGGTTCGAATCCCGCCCCTGCTCCCATCCCGGTAGCTCAGTGGCAGAGCGCCGCCGTGACAGGGCGGAGGCCGTTGGTTCGACCCCAGCCCGGGATACGTGGTCCGTATGGCTCAGCGGAAGAGCGTCCCCTTCACACGGGGAAGGTCCCAGGTTCAATTCCTGGTACGGGCACTGTGGCTGAAGCTCAGTTGGCCGAGCGCCGGGTCGTGGCCCCGGAGGTCGCCGGTTCGAATCCGGTCAGTCACCCGGGAAAATTCGGTCAGTCACCCGCGAAAAGCAAGCGCGTCGTGGACGGCGGCACGTCCAGCGGTCCGTAAAACCGTCGCCTTAGGCAGACCTGGGTCGGCACCAGGGACGCGCACGTCAGTAAGTAACCACGATACGAGCACGGTCGCATGCCCGAGTGGCCAGGGAGCCGCCTGCAAAGCGGCGTACGCCGGTTCGAGTCCGGCTGCGGCTTCGAGAGGTGCCATCCGCTGCGGCGTTGGATCACAAACGTGGCAAGGTCGAGTGCATGGGTATGAAGAACCATGTGCTCGGCCTCGTCGTGCATCCGCGCAACGACGTCAGCGACTCGGTGGCGACGGTGCTCGGGCTGGCCCGCGAGCACGGCGTCCGCGTGGTGGCCAAACCTTCCGATGCCGTACGGCTGGAGGGTGTCGAACCGATGGCCGACGAGGAACTCGCCACAACTACGCCCGGGCTATGACCGCAGAGCCCTGATCAGCTCGTCCTTCGTCATGGTCGAACGGCCCCGGATGTTCTGCTTACGGGCCTCGGCATAGAGCTCCTGGCGCGAGGCCTGGGGGCGCGGCTTGTCCGAGGATCGGCGGGCGGCGTCGGGTTTGCCCAGCTCGTGCCAGCTTTTCTCGGTCAGCTCGACGCCGTACCGGCTCGCCGCCTTTTTGATCCGCCGGAACGCCTCGTCGCGTTCTTTGTCGCTCACGTCGCGCACCTGGTCGAACCGGGCGATGGCGTTACGCACGTGCTTGGCGTCGTTCAGCGGTTCCTTCCGTACGCGGGGGAACGCGAACGTGCTGTCCGGCATGGCGTTTCGGGTCTCAGTCTTGATAGCCATGCCGAAGCCGTACCCGCGTCCCGGCGCGAACATGCCTGCGGGGCGGCGGCGACTCCCCGCCGACATGCCTGCGGGACGGCCGCGACTCCCCGCCGACAGGCCTACGGGGCGGCGGCGACTCCCCGCAGATACGCCGAGATGACCTCGCCCGGGTGGTCGACCGCCGACCCGGCCACCCGGTCGAACAGCAGGCCGTCGACCAGCGCGATCAGGCCGGGGGCGTGCCGGGCGGGGTCGGCCGCGCCCGCGGCGGCCAGGGTCGACTCGGCGGCGGCCAGGAACGCCGCGCGCGCCGGGGACGCGGTCGTGAGCAGCGGATGCAGCGCGGGGTCGCCGGCCAGGTCGACCATCAGCGCGAAGCGGACCCGGTGGTCGGCCGCCCGCTCGGCCAGCCGGTCGAGCAGCTCGCCCGGCCCGCTCACCGGCCCCATGTCGGTCAGGGTGCGGCCGGCCAGCCGCTGCACCATGAGCTCGATCAGCTGCCGCCGGGTGCGCGCGTAGTACGACGTCGAGCCGGCGGGCAGCTCCAGAGCGCGGTCGATCGCCCGGTGGGTCAGAGCTCGCAGCCCCTGCTCGGCCACCAGCGCGACGGCGGCGTCGCCGATGGCCGCCCGTCGATCTGTGTTCGGAACCACCTTCACAGGATCACTCTACATCAGTAGAGTCCTCTACATGCGTAGAGTTGCGATAGTCGGGGCCGGCATCGGCGGCCTCACCACTGCCATCGGCCTTCAGCACGCCGGCTGGGACGTCACGGTCTTCGAACGCTCAGGCGCGAACACGCAGGCCGGCGCGGGGTTGTCACTGTTCGGCAACGCCTGGCGAGCGCTCGACTCCCTGGGGGTGGGCGATGCCGTACGGGAAATCGCCGGCCGCGAGCAGCACACGCGGGCCGGTCAGCGACGCCGGGACGGCCGGTGGCTCGCCGTCACGCCGCCCCACGCGCTGCGCGAACTGCGAGTAGTGCACCGAGCCGACCTGCACCGCGCGTTCACGGCGGAGCTGCGGCCGGGCACCGTCACGTACGGGAAAGGGATCGACCGCACCCCGGAGGGCTTCGACCTGGTGGTGGCGGCGGACGGGCTCCGATCGCGGACGCGGGCGAGCTGGCCCGGCGATCCCGGCCTGCGCTACAGCGGCTACACGAGCTGGCGCGCCGTCACGACACGCCCGGTGGATCTGCGCGACGAGGCCGGCGAGTCGCTCGGCCGAGGCGAACGGGTCGGCCTGGCCCCACTGCCCGACGGCCGGGTCTACTGGTTCGGGGTGGCGTCGATGCCCGCCGGCACCCGCTTCGACGACGAGTACGCCGAGGTTCGCCGCCGCTTCGACGGGTGGCACTCCCCCGTCGCCGAGGTGCTCGACGCCATCGATCCGGCCGCTCTCGTGCGCACCGACATCTTCGACCTGGCCCGCCCGCTCGCCACGTTCGCCCGGGGCACCACCGTGCTGCTCGGGGACGCCGCCCACGCCATGACCCCCGACCTCGGTCAGGGCGCCGCCATGGCCATCGAGGACGCCGCAACCCTGACCCACCTGCTCGGCTCTTCGCCCGTCGACGAGGCCCTTCGCGCGTACGATGTGGTCCGCCGCCGCCGCACCCAGGCCGTCGCCCGCCGGGCCCGCGCCATGGGTCGTCTGCTGCAGAGCCGCGGCCCCCTGCGCGACCTGGTGCTGCGCCTGACCCCACCCGCCGCGGTGGCCCGGCAACTCGCGGCGCTGCAGGCCTGGCGGGCCCCCGGAGATCGTTCTGACCTGGCAGAATTGCAGCTTCCCGGATCAGGAATCGAGAAGCCGGAGGCGGGCCGTCCCGTCTAGGGTTCCCGGGAACCACGCCGACTACCAGGGGAGCCGGGAATGCACGACGCCGACAGCCACGACATGATCCGCGTGACCGGCGCACGGGTGAACAATCTCAAGGACGTCAGCGTCGAGATCCCGAAGCGTCGGCTCACGGTGTTCACCGGGGTGTCCGGTTCGGGCAAGAGCTCGCTGGTGTTCGGCACGATCGCCGCCGAGTCGCAGCGGCTGATCAACGAGACGTATTCGGCGTTCCTGCAGAACTTCATGCCGTCGATGGCCCGGCCCGACGTCGACGTGCTGGACGGCCTGACCACGGCGATCCTCGTCGACCAGGAGCGGATGGGCGGCGACGTCCGGTCCACGGTGGGCACGGCGACCGACGCCAACGCCATGCTGCGCATCCTGTTCAGCCGGCTCGGCCAGCCGTATGTCGGGTCTCCGCAAGCTTTCTCCTTCAACATCGCCTCGGTCAGCGGGGCCGGCGCCGTCACGCTGCAGAAAGGCGGACGCGAGGTCAAGGAGAAGCGCACCTTCAGCCTGCTGGGTGGCATGTGCCCGCGCTGCGAGGGGCGCGGCTCGGTCAACGACATCGACCTGTCCCAGCTCTACGACGAGGAGAAGTCGCTCAACGAGGGCGCGGTCACGATCCCCGGCTACAGCATGGACGGCTGGTCCGGGCGGATCCTGCGCGGCGTCGGGTTCTTCGACCCCGACAAGCCGATCAAGAAGTTCACCAAGAAGGAACTGGACGACCTGCTCTACCGCGAGGCCACCAAGGTCAAGATCGAGGGCATCAACCTCACGTACGCGGGTCTGGTCCCCTCGATCCAGAAGTCGTTCCTGTCCAAGGACATCGACGCGGTGCAGCCGCACGTCCGGGCCTTCATCGAACGGGTGGCCATCTTCAAGACCTGCCCCGACTGCGGCGGCAGCCGGCTCAGCGAGGCCGCACGGTCGTCCAAGATCAAGGGAATCAGCATCGCCGACGCCTGCGCGATGCAGATCAGCGACCTGGCCGAGTGGGTGCGCAAGCTCAAGGAGCCGTCGGTGGCGCCGCTGCTGACCGCGCTGGGCGAGACGCTCGACTCGTTCGTCCGGATCGGCCTGGGCTATCTGTCGCTCGACCGGCCCTCGGGCACACTGTCCGGCGGCGAGGCGCAGCGCACGAAGATGATCCGGCACCTGGGTTCGGCGCTGACCGACGTCACGTACGTCTTCGACGAGCCCACGATCGGCCTGCACCCGCACGACATCCAGCGCATGAACGACCTGCTGCTGCAGCTGCGCGACAAGGGCAACACGGTGCTCGTGGTCGAGCACAAGCCCGAGGCCATCGCGATCGCCGACCACATCATCGACCTCGGGCCGGCCGCGGGCAGCGGGGGCGGTCAGGTGGTGTTCGAGGGCAGCCTGGCGGGGTTGCGGGCCAGCGACACGCTGACCGGGCGTCACCTGGAGTATCGGGCCGTCCTGAAGGACAAGGTGCGCCAGCCGTCGGGCACGCTCGAGGTGCGCGGCGCCACGTCGCACAACCTGCGCAATGTGGACGTCGACATCCCGCTCGGGGTGCTCGTGGTGGTCACGGGCGTGGCCGGTTCGGGCAAGAGCTCGCTGATCCACGGATCGGTGGCGCCACGCGACGGGGTGGTGGCGGTCGACCAGGCGGCGATCCGCGGCTCGCGGCGCAGCAGCCCCGCCACATACACGAGCCTGCTCGAACCCATCCGTAAGGCGTTCGCCAAGGTCAACGGGGTCAAGCCGGCCCTGTTCAGCGCGAACTCCGAGGGCGCCTGCCCCAACTGCAACGGCGCCGGCGTGATCTACACCGACCTCGGGGTGATGGCGAGCATGGCCACCACGTGCGAGGTGTGCGAGGGCCGGCGGTTCGACGCGTCGGTGCTGGAGTACAAGCTGGGCGGCAAGGACATCAGCGAGGTGCTCGCGATGCCTGTCGTCGAGGCCGAGGAGTTCTTCCGCGAGGGCGAGGGCAAGGTGCCGGCCGCGCACACGATCCTCGTCCGGCTGGCCGACGTCGGGCTGGGCTATCTCAAGCTGGGCCAGCCGCTGACCACGCTGTCGGGCGGCGAGCGGCAGCGGCTCAAGCTGGCCACGCGGATGGGCGAGAAGGGCGGCGTCTACATCCTGGACGAGCCGACCACGGGTCTGCACCTGGCCGACGTGGAAAACCTGCTGGGCCTGCTCGACCGGCTCGTCGAGGCGGGCAAGTCGGTGATCGTCATCGAGCACCACCAGGCCGTGATGGCGCACGCCGACTGGATCATCGACCTGGGCCCGGGGGCCGGCCACGACGGCGGCACGATCGTGTTCGAGGGCACGCCGGCCGAGCTGGTGGCCGCGCGCTCCACCCTGACCGGCGAGCACTTGGCGGATTACGTAGGATCCTGAGCCACCATGGAGAGCATCACCAAGAACCGGCAGTCGCTCGACACGCTCCGGGCCATGGTGGCGCGCGCCTACGGCGACGATCACGTTCCTTCCCGTACGGGTAGATGGGTGCACGAACTGCGTCACGGCTGGTTCAACGTGGCGTACCGGATCCGCCTGCGCGACGGCCGCCACGTCGTGCTCAAGATCGCCCCTGCGCGCGACGTCGACGTGATGACGTACGAGCGCGGGGCGATGGCGACCGAGCTGGCCGCGATCGAGCTGATCCGCGCGCGCACAACCGTGCCCGTGCCGGACGTCGACTTCGTGGACGCCTCGGGTGAGCTGGGCGGGGCCGGCTGGTTCTTCATGCCTTACGTGGACGCCGAGAACTACGGCGTCATCCGTTCCGCCCTGTCCGCCTGCGAGCAGGACCGGCTGGACGGCGCGCTGGGCCGGGCCACCCGCGAGCTCAACACGATCACCGGGGAGGCGTTCGGCCCGCTGGCCGGCCCGGGCGTCGCCGGCTGGCGGGCCTGCTTCCTGTCCATGGTCGAGGCTGTCCTGGCCGACGGTTCACGCCGTGGTGTCGACCTCGACTACGCCCGTCTGCGGGCCCTGTTCGCCGCGCACGCGGACTGCCTGGACGAGGTGACCGAGCCCCGCTTCGTCGAGTGGGACCTGTGGGACAGCAACGTGCTGACCCGCGACGGCGAGATCGTGTGCATCATCGACCACGAACGCGCCTTCTGGGGCGACCCGCTGATCGAGGCCGGTTTCGTCGCCACCCGGCTCCCGTCGTTCGGCAACCCGGCCGCGTTCCTGCGCGGCTACGGCAAACCCGCGCTGACCCCCGGCGAGCACGACCGCCGCCGCCTCTACAACCTGCACCTGACGCTGGTCATGCTCATCGAGACCGCGTACCGCGGCGTGACGGGCCCGCGCCACCTGTCCTGGGTGCGGGCCCGGCTGGCCGAGGCGTTGGCCCTGTTCTAGCAGCCGTTGCGCTGCGAGCTCACGGCCACGTCGTCGTACCAGAGGGTGTCGGCGCCCTCACCGTAACTCTCCCAGCCCAGCCGCAGATCGGTCAGGGCGGGCCGCCACGTGCGGTTGAGCCACTGCCCGTCGATGTCGTGGGTGGGGACGCCGTCGTTGAGCAGCCCCGGCACCGACGTGTTGTCGAGCCAGGTCTCGATCGTGCCGTTGCTGCCGTCGACCTTGAACTCGACACAGTTCCACGTGCCCGTGGGCAGCGGCCGGGACTGGGCCACCCCGGCCGGGCTCTGCTCGGGCAGCGTGGCGTCGTCGGAGGCCCGGTTGAACTGCAGCGCTCCGTTCTGCCCACCGAACCGCAGGTCACGGTTACCGTCGGCCGAGTCGCGCAGGGCCACCGTGGTGATGTGCGACGCGGGCAGCGCCGTCGTGTGCCGCACCCAGTATCGGACGTACCAGACCGGCCCGGCCGTGCCGAGGATCTGCGTGTTGCCCGCGAAGACGTGGTTGCAGTATCCGGCGGCCCCGTCGATGCGCAGCGAGGTGGACCCGGTGTGCGCGACCGTACGGTCGATGACCGCCTTACCCGCCCCCGAACAGTCCGGCGTGGAGACCGCCCAGTTGCCGCCCGGGGTGGTCCCGGCCTGGTTCTCGAAGCCGTCGCAGATCGCCGTCGGCACACATCCCTGCCCCGGGTTGGGCGTCGTGGGCGTCGGAGTCGGTGTCGTCGGCGTAGGTGTGGGTGTCGTCGGTGCAGATGTCGTCGGCGTGGGAGTAGGCGTCGATCCGCTGCACGAGACCCCGTTGAAGGTGAACTCGCCCGGCTTCGCGTTGGTCCCCGAATACGTCCCCTGGAACCCGAACCGCGCCGAGGCCCCGGTGGCCAGCGATCCGTTCCATCCCACGCTGGCCGCCGTCACGGCGTTCCCGGTCTGCGTCACGGTGGCGTTCCAGGCGTTGGTGACCCGCTGATCCCCCGCGAACGTCCACCCCAGAGTCCACGACGTGACGGCCGCTCCCCCGTTGGTCACCTGCACCTCGGCGGTGAAGCCGTTCGACCACTGGTTGGCCGTCCAGGCCACGGTGCACGCGGCCGCAGCCGATGCGGGCGGCGCCACGGCCACCGCCAAACCGGCCGCGACCAGCGCCGCAGCCCCCGCCACCGGATAGATCCCACGCCGCACGGCTGCCTCCTACCGCCTTGGGAGCGCTCCCATATATTGACGACTGTAGATAAGCAGGCGAAGAAAGAGAAGAGGCAATCGCAGGAGACGGCCGGTGAGGTGGCCGAGGCGGGTTTGCCGGTGCGGCCGCTGGTGCCGGTGGCGGGTCCGCGCCTCAGACAGGGCATTCCTCGTCGCAGCCGCCGATCGGGATGATCAGGTCGCCGCTGTCCCGCTCGGGCGGCCAAAACGCGTCGAAGCTGACCGCGACCCAGCGTCCTTCCGGCACCCGGGTCCAGTTCAACCGGTATTCACCGTAGTAGCGGACGGCCCTCTCGGTGCTCTTCTCACCCTCGGGAATCGGATTCCAGTAGCCGATCGACAGCAGGTAGAGACCACGGTCCGGGCCGGGGAACGCCATCGGCACCGGCTCGTCGCAACGCGCCACCGTCAGCCACTCGTCCAGCACGATCGTCTCGGGCGCGGCGACATCGAGCGACGGATTGCCGGCCTGGTGCTGCACGGCGGCCAACCGGTCGGCCCCGAAGACCACGTCCGGCTGAAACTGCTCGTTCGCCAGGGTCATCCCGGCATACCACGGCTCACCGTCCCGCAGCGGCGGCGGGGACGCGGCCTGAATCCGCCGGAACAGAGCAGGTGGCTCACCCGCACCGTCCGCCAGTGACGGAGCGTACGGATACTCGAGCGGAGCACCCAACGCGAACCGGAGCGAGTGGACACATGCACCCTTGAGTTCAAAGGCGGCGTCACTGACGGACTGACCCATAGCGAATCCCCATTGGCGACAGACGTGCCGAGAGTGATGATTGATCCCCGACACTAGGATTTGAAGGGTGGCCACACAAGGCGTGACAAATCAGCGCCCGGTTACCTCTCCCTCACAGATCGTGCCTGAACTGGCCGCGACCTGGCGTTCCTATCTGCCCGAACACGTATTGCGCATCCTGCTGACAACCGACAATGTCAGCATTCCGCCAGTTACGCAGCGTGCCGAAGCAGTAATCCTGTACGCGGATGTCGTCGGTTTCACCGCGATGGCCGAAAGCTTCAGCGGCTCGGGCAGTTATGGCACGGAGCAACTGACACGCATCATCAACCGCTGGTTCGAGGTGACCGCCGACGCCATTGCCGCGTCCGGGGGCAGCGTGGTCGACTTCGCCGGTGACGCCCTCGTCGGCATGTTCGAGTACACGCCCGCGACCGCCGCCGCAGTCGCCCGGCGCGCCATCCACTGCGCCGAGCTCATTCGGGAGGCCACCGCCTCCGTCGTCCCGATCTCCACGCGGGACGGCTCACGGTCGCTGACGATCAGGGTAGGCATGGCTGCCGGCTCGGTGCTGGCCATGCTTCTGGGCGATCCGGCTACCCGGCTGCAGCACGTCATCGCCGGACCGGCGCTCGACGCCGCGATCGACGCGTTGCACCGCGCCGAGCGAGGCGAGATCGTCATCGATTCCGCCCTGCAGAAGGCCGCCGAGCCGGGGGAGTCGATCGACCCGCCCTACGCGCCGCCGGCACCACCGGCCGGGGAGTTGGAGCGGTTGGTGAAACCGTTCCTCCATCCCGCGATTCGCACCAGGCTCAGTTCCGGCCGGCACGAGCTGGTCAACGAGCATCGCAAGGTCACGACGGCTTTCGTCCGCCTGCCGGATGTCTCGATGGACAAGCCGGAAACGGTCCAGGCCCTGCAGCGCTACCTGGACGCAGGCGTCCGGATCATCGATCGATTCGGCGGTCACCTGCGCCACCTCATGGCCGACGACAAGGGAACGGTGCTGGTTGCCGTGTTCGGCACGCCGGTAAGCCATGAGGACGACGAGGAGCGCGCCTTGCGCTGCTGCCTCGAGCTTCTCGCGCTGCCCGGCGGGGCCGATCGGGGAGGCCTGACGACAGGCCCCGTGTTCTGCGGCGAAGTGGGCTCGGACATCCGCCGGGAGTACGCCGTCGTGGGCGACGCCGTCAACCTGGCCGCACGGCTCATGCAGGCCGCTCCACCCGGTCATCTCCTCATCGACCAGTCCACCTTCGAGCACGTCCGGGAGGTCGTCGTCGCCGACGGCCCGGTCCTGGTCACCGCCAAAGGCAAGTCCCGGCCGGTTCCTTCGTGGGTCGTCCGCTCCGTGCAGGAGGCCGACCTGCCGAGTGAACTGCCTTCACCCGCACCGGGCGCGCTGGTCGGGCGGGCCACCGAGATGGCCCGGCTCGAGCAGGTCGTCCGTGAGGTGCGCTCGGGACGGGGACGCGTCGTCTGGCTGCACGGGGAGGCGGGCATCGGGAAGTCACGCCTGGCCGCCGAGACCTGCCGGATCACCGGGACCCTGGGGTTCACGGGATACGGCGGCAGCTGCCGCTCGCACGGGACAAGCGCGAGCTATCTGGTGTGGCGCTCGATCTGGCGCGAACTCCTGGAGATCGACTCGTCGCTCCCCCTGGACGAGCAGCGATCCATGTTGACCGAGCGCGTCACCCGATACGACGGATCGGGGCAACGCGCACCTCTGCTGGCGGCGCTGATCGACCTGCCGATGCCGGACACCGACCTCACCGCCCAGCTCGACCAGAGCGGCCGCGACGAGCTGCTGCGATCCACCCTGCTGGCCTGTCTGCGGGAGCGGGCGGCCACCGGTCCGCTCGTGCTGCTGCTCGAGGACTGCCATTGGATCGACCCGGCGTCGCTCGGTCTGCTCGACCTCCTGGCCGGGCATCTCGACGACCTTCCCGTGCTGCTGCTGGCGACCTCACGCGAGCTCACGCCGGGCACGCTGTCCGGCGCGGACCACGTGATCGAGGTTCCGCTGACGCAGATGACCGAGCGGGACGCCCGGCGGCTGGCCACGCTGCGACTGCGGGAAAGGTACGGCCAGGGCACCGAAGTCGCCGGGAAGCTGGTCGAACAGATCATCGGACAGACCGGCGGGAACGCGTTCTACATCGAGGAACTGATCGCCTACCTGCACGGCAACAGATTCGACCCGGCCGACTCGGCCGGTCTGGCCGCCCTGCACCTTCCGGACAGCCTCCAGCGGCTCGTCATGGCGCGCATCGACCAGCTCACCGACGACGAGAAGGCGGCCATCAAGGTCGCGAGCGTCATCGGCCGCCGCTTCCAGCCACCGTGGATCGCGTCCGTCTATCCGAAGGCCGGCTCCGCTCAGCAGGTCGCGGTCCACCTGGCTCACCTCGACGCCCTCGACCTCACGCCGCGGGTCGCGGACGAACCGGAGCCGGAGTACGAGTTCAAGCACCCCATCACCCAGGAGACCGCGTACCAGAGCATCACCTACGACACGCGCTCCTCCCTGCACGAGCGGGCCGCCCTTTTCATCGAGGACGAGTTCGCCGACCGGCTCACCCAGTACGTCGACGTGCTCGCTCACCACTACGCCCGCACAGAACGTCACGACAAGCAACGGGTCTGGTTCCGCGCCGCAGGTGATCGCGCCAAGTCGATTTTCGCCAATGAGGCCGCGAATCACTATTACGGACGGCTGTTGCCCCTGCTGCCCGAGGCCGATCAGGCCGCGCTGCACATCGAGATCGGCACTGTGCACCACCACACGGGGCAGTGGGCCGAGGCCGATCGGCATTACCGTCTGGCCATGCGCGCGGCCGAGGCGACCGGCCGGCTCGACATCGTCGCCGCAGGCCAGCGGCAGCTCGGCGACCTGCTCATGTACAGGTCCCACGCCGATGCGGTGAGCTGGCTGAAACGTGCTCTCGTGGGTTTCCAGGGCCTCGGCGACGCCGCCGGTCTGTCCCGCACGATGGAGCGGATGACGTACGTCCTGTTCCGGCAGGGTGAATACGCTGAAGCGCTGGCGATGGCACACCAGCATCTCGCGATGGCCACCGAGGCCGGCGACCTCTCGGCGATGAGCGGCGCGCTCAACCACATCGGGCTCTGCCACCTGAACACCGGCCGGTCGGAGGAGGCGCTCGACCACCTGACCCGTGCGTTCGAGACAGCCGAGCAGGCGCGCGACCGGCACTGGATGTTGTTCGGCGCGAACAATCTCGGCTGGGCGTTCCAACGCAACGCCGACCACGTTCAGGCGATCGCGACGTACCAGCGCGCCCTCGACGTCGCCCAGGACATCGGCGCCCGGCACACCGCCGGCATCACTGTGGGCAACATGGGTGAGATCTATCGCGAGGAGGGCGACTTCGGCCGCGCCCGGGCCTGCGCGATGCACTCCTTGCGGCTTGCGGTCGAGCTGAGGGACTGGACCACCATCGTCGACCAGTTGACCGGTCTCGGGGGAATCGCCGCGGCCGAGGGGCGCCTCGACGAGGCCGAGCAGCTGCTGGAACGGGCGATCCCTCCCGCTCGCGAGCTCGACTCCCCCTACTTCCTTTGTGAGGCCTTGCACCGGCTCGCGCGTCTGCATCTGAGCGCCGGCCGCCCGGCCCTGGCGGAGACGTTGAACTCCGAGGCTCTGGCGGTCGCCGAAGAACACGACGAGCGGGACACCCAGGTGAACGCCTACACGTTGGCGGTGCGTCTGCAAGTCGCCCGGGGCGAGGTCGGCCCCGCGGACGCGGCACGGTCACTGCGCGAGGCGGCCGGACGCTGGTCCGAGCCGCATGAAGTCGCCGCGCTGATGGACGCCGCATGGCAAGCGAACTCCAGCGACGACGACGCCCGCCGGACGGCCGCCGGCATCTACGAGAAGCTCTACCTGCGAGCTCCCCGCCTGGAATATCGCCATGCCTACCGCCGGCTCACCGGCGTCCGCCTGCCCCCGGGCCCGCCCCTGCCGGCCCTCCCCCGGTGGATCGTGACGGAGAACGGCCCCGGCCTGGACGTCCTTCTGGAACGCATCGAACGCGCCCCGCGGCACAACCGAGCGGCCTGAACCCCTCGGTCGCTACGCGTCCAGGACCTCGTCGCCGGCCAGCTGGCGCAGCGCGGACAGCGTCGGGGCGAAGGCGTAAACCGCACCCGTCGTGGTGACGAAGCCCCCGAACGCGGAAGGCTTGATCTTGTCCACCACGGCGGCCGGAAGGCGCTTCTCCGCGGTCTGCCGGTCGTCGCCGATCACCGGGTCCAGGCCGTCGACCCGAGGCGGCTCGGCCTCGACCCGGCCGTACTTGGCCAGCGCGGACGAGGGGAAGCCGGGGTCGTTGGCCCAGCGGCGCTGCACGAACTCGAACTGGTCCTCGATGCTGGCCACGTAGGCGTTGAAGACGACTCCCCGTTCCACGCCCGCGTTCTCGTCCGGGCGGTCGCGGTGGTAGCGCGGGCCGAACGTGATGCCGCGGCGCAACATTTTGTGGCCCCGGTCGCGGAAGACCATGTCGTCGCGCGGGTTCACCTTGCGGATGTGCGCGAACAGCGGTGTCTGTTCGCCGTCGCGGTCATCGTCGTAGGTGAACACGTTCTCCTTCTCTCCGGACGCGCCCGGCTCGGCCAGCGGCTTACCGTCACGATGGCGGCCGAAGGCGTGGGATGCCGCCGTGTCGGCGTCGGTGCCGGAGAGGCGGCCCAGTTCAGCCATCCGCGCCCAGAAGCGATCCGGATGTTGCACGAGGCGGCGGTAGACCTGGAAGGAGCCGCCGCGCATCCAGCGGGCGGGAACCGGCCGGGGCGCCCACGACTGAGGCCGGCGCTCGCCCACCTGTCCGAGGATGAACTCGCCGGCCGCGATGACCGGTGCCCCCGGGCGGGTCACGGCGTCGGGGAAACCTTTGACCGCCGGCTGGGAGATGCCGTCGGCGAAGCCGAAGTGCTCGATGCGACGGCCGGTCTCGCCCTCCTCGCGCAGCACCTCGCAGAACTGCACGTGCAGGATCTCGAGACCGTCGGCCGCGGTTTCCTCGTGCAGCACCGCGGCTTTGATGGAAGCCTCGTCGGCGGCTGCGATCGTGAGCAGCGCATCGACCGGCGTGCCGCGGCGCCGGCGCTCGTCGTTCCTCGGCCCGCCGACCACCCAGGCGGACGGGTCGCCGGCACCGACGTCGCCCAGCAGGACGGGCGCGGTGGTGAGCCGGTCGGCGTCGTCGACGCGGGTGCCCAGCGGGCCCTGCCAATAGGCGGTGTGGACGGCCAGGTGACCGGCGGCCTCGGGGTGCAGGAGCACGACACCGCTCGCGGTGAGACCGACGTTCAGCAGCGACCGGCCCTGGGCTATGCGGTCGGAGCCCCGGGGCGGCACGGCGTCGTGACCGGTCACCCGGGAGGCCACCCCGGCCAGCCAGCGGCGGGCCCGGACCCGGTCGTTGCGGAACGACAGCGCCACGAAGGCCTGGTGCGCGCCGCCGAACGGGCGGAGGATGTTGCCCTGGATCTGCTGCGCATCGACGAGCGGTGAAGGCATGGCTGGATGGTAGCCACGGAGATTACTGGCCAGTCAGAACTGTCGCCCATCGGTCGTTCGGGGCCGGGGCGGGCACGGGGACGTGGGCGGGCTCGGGGCGGATCGTGCCGTCCACGTTGATGGCCCACCACAGGCAGAACATGGCGACCGCCCAGACCTTGCGGGAGTGGTCGGCGGTGCCGGCGCGGTGTTCGGTGAGCAGGCGCAGGGCGTAGTCGACGTCGATCAGGTGGCGGGGGCCGGAGCCGGCGATCAGGCCGCCCACCCAGTCGCCGATGCCGCCCTTGAGCCACAGCCGGGTCGGGGTGGGGAAGCCCAGCTTGCGGCGTTCGCGCACGGATTCGGGGACGATGCCGCGCATGGCCTCGCGCAGGGCGTGCTTGGTCGTGTGTTTGTTGTTCGAGGGCAGCTTGAGCTCGGTCGGCAGGCCCGCCGCGGCCGCGTACACGGCCTGGTCGAGGAACGGGACGCGCAGTTCCAGGGAGTGGGCCATCGACATGCGGTCGGCCTTGGCCAGGATGTCGCCGGGCAGCCAGGTGTGCAGGTCGACGTACTGCATGGACGTGGCGTCGTCGACGTCGGCGGTTTCGGCGTACAGGCGGGACGTGATCGCCGTGTGCGGTTCGGCGGTGAAGCGGAGCAGTTCGGCCTTCTCCTCGGGGGCGAAGATGCGGGCGTTGCCGTAGTAGCGCTCCTCGATGGGCGTGGTGCCGCGTTCCAGGAAGCTGCGGCCGCGCACGCCCTCGGGGATGGCGTGGGCCAGGCCGCGCAGTCCGCGCTTCATTCCGGCGGGGAGGCGTTCGAGGCCGGCCAGCGACGCGGGCTCGCGGTAGATCGTGTACCCGCCGAACAGCTCGTCGGAGCCCTCACCGGAGAGGACCACGGTGACGTAGCGCGACGCGGTCTGGGCCAGGAAGTACAGCGGGATCAGCGACGGGTCGGCGACCGGGTCGTCGAGCAGGTGCACGATCCGGGGCAGCTCGCGGATGACGTCGTCCTCGGTGACCACGGTCGGGGTTATCCGTACGCCGAGCTGCTGCGCGGTGTCCTGGGCGATCTCGATCTCGGAGTAGCCGTCGTGGGCGAACCCGGCCGTGAAGACGTGCAGGTCCGGCTTGTACTCACGGGCCAGCGCGACGATGGCCGACGAGTCGACGCCGCTGGACAGGAACGCCCCGACCGGAACCTCGGCGTGCAGGTGAGCGCGCACGCTGTCGCGCAACGCATTCTGGATTCCGGCATAAGCGGCATCCGGCTTCAAGGACAGCGGCCGCAACGATGGCCGGAAGTAGCGGTCCAACCGCAAACCGCCGGCGGCGGACCAGGTCAGGCGGTGGCCCGGGGGCAGCCGGCGGATCTGCCGGTGCAGGGTCTGCGGGTCGGGCACGAACTGGAACGTGAAGTAGTGGGCCAGCGCGTCGGTGTCGAGCTGCGCGGCCGCGTCGCCGCTGAACGGCAGCAGGGCCTTGCGCTCACTGGCCAGGAACAACCCGTCCACGGTCTCCAGGATGTAGAGCGGCTTGATGCCGAACTGGTCGCGCGCGGCGTGCAGGGTGCCGGTCCAGTGGTCGTACGCGGCGAAGGCGAACATGCCGCGCAGCCGGGGCAGGGCGGCCGGGCCCCAGAAGTGGAAGGCCGCCGCCAGCACCTCGCTGTCACCCTCGGTAGCGAACGTGGCGCCGTGGTCGCGGATCAGCTCGGCCCGCAGCTCCCGGTAGTTGTAGATCTCGCCGTTGAACACGACCGTCCAGCGGTCCCGGTAGTGCACGGGCTGCGCGGCCTCGGAGCGGTCGATGATCGCGAGCCGTTTGAAGCCGAACGCGGCGCCGTCGGCGAACTCGACGCGGGTGTCGTCGGGGCCGCGGTGGTGCATGGTCTCGAGCGCGGCGGCGAAGGCGGCCTGGGACGCCGGGTCCGGCGCTCCGGCGGCCGGTCGGCTGCTCACGAAGACGTTCAATCCACACATGGCGTTCCTCCTGACGGCGGTGACGGGAGGAAGCGTGCGGGCAGAGCTGTGAAGAACTTGTGCGGCCATCGCAATCGCGAGGGAACTTCACAGGAATCGCACATTTCTTGGCCGGGGCGGCGCGAAGAGGTCAGAATCGCGAGCGTGACCGCACGCATCCTGGTGGCCGACGACGACCCGAAGCACGCCCAGCTCATCCGCCTCTACCTGGAGCGCGAGGGACATCAGGTCATCACTGTGGGTGACGGCCGGTCGGCGCTGGACGTGGCCCGGGCCCGTAAGCCCGACCTGATCGTGCTCGATGTGATGATGCCGCTGGTCGACGGGCTGGACGTGTGCCGGATCCTGCGGGCCGAGTCGAACGTGGCCATCCTGATGGTCACCGCCCGCTCGTCGGAGAACGACATGCTGCTGGGCCTGGACATCGGGGCCGACGACTACATGCCCAAGCCGGTGAGCCCGCGCGAGCTCACCGCCCGGGTCCGCGCGCTTCTGCGCCGTACGGGAAACGCCGAAGGCGCCTCGCCGGTGCTGCGGGTGGGTGAGCTGGAGGTGGACGCGGGCCGGTTCGAGGTCCGCGTACGCGGGGTGGCCGTCACGCTGACCGCCAAGGAGTTCGGCATCCTGGAGCTGCTGGCCCGCGAGCCGGGGCGGGTGTTCACGCGGGGCCAGATCATCGACAAGACGTTCGGCTTCGAGCACGACGTCTCCAACCGGACGGTCGACGCGCACATCGTGAACCTGCGCCGCAAGATCGAGGAGAACCCGGCCGAGCCCCGGTACGTGCAGACCGTGTACGGCCGCGGGTACCGGATGGGCGAGTCTTGAGCTTCCGCATCCGCATCTTCGCCCTGGTGATGCTGGTGGCGGTGACCGCGATCGGCGCCACCGCGTTCCTCACCCTGCAGCTGACCCAGCGCCAGGTGTCCCGGGCGGTCGAGTCGCAGAACCGCTACCGGGCCGAGATCGTCGAGGAGATCCAGAGGTACGGGCTCGCGCACGGCCGCTGGCCGGGCCTGGACCGCCTGGTCACCGACCTGTCCGACCGCACCGGCCTGCACATCCGGGTGCAGACCGCCGACGAGGGCATCGTGCTGGTCGACTCGGACATCCAGGCCAAGCGGGCGTCCGGCCCGGTGCAGGCCATCGCTTACCATATCGACGCGCTCCCGCCGATCACGGTCCCGCTGCTCCTGACGGAGGCGGAGGCGCGGCGGCAGATCAGCCCCGCGACGTACCGGAAGATGAGCCTGGTGCCGAGCAACGTCTTCGGCGCGACACCCACCGACCCGCTCTTCGGCACCACGGCGGCGCTGGTGCTGCGGCAGGCCGCCCAGTTCCGCACCGGTCTGGTGCTCGTGCGCTGCCTCAACGAGACGCTCGGCGACGAGCCCGCACTGGGCCTGCCGACCGCGCCGTACGTCACCCCGGAGCAGCTGAAACGTTCGCCCGAGTGCACGCGCCGCGCGCTGACCAAGGTGCTGAGCGACGAGGCCTGGTTCTACAGCTACTGGGACTACTACCTGCAGTGCGCCGGCGTGCAGAAGGGCGACCCCGAGTTCCTGCCGGAGCGGGTGCGTCCGGGCGCCGAGACCCGCCCCGGCGCCAAGCAGATCGCCACCTGCGTCAGCCAGGCCTACGCCGACACCGTGGTGACCAGCGCGGCCGTCCCGCTCGAGCTCTATCTGGGCGGCCGCGACGGGGTCGACCTGGCCGAGTTCGGCCGGCCCGGCATCGCGGGTGCGGCCGGGCTGATCGTGGTCGCACTGATCGGCACGTTCCTCATCGCCCGCCAGGTCAGCAGCCCGGTCCGGCGGCTCACCGGCGCCTCCCAGATGCTCGCGGCCGGGCAGCTCGACGCCCGGGTACGGATCAAGGGGCGGGGTGAGCTGGCCCGGCTGGGCACCTCGTTCAACACGATGGCCCAGGCCGTGCAGCAGAGCGAGGAGCAGCAGCGCCGGCTCATCGCGGACGTCGCGCACGAGATGCGTACACCGTTGTCGAACTTGCGGGGGTATCTCGAGGGCCTGTCGGACGGGGTGATCGAGCCGAGCCGGGAGCTTTTCGTCTCGCTGCACGAGGAGACCATGCTGCAGGGCCGCATCCTCGACGATCTGCAGGTGCTGGCGCTGGCCGAGGCGGGCGACCTGGGCTACACGCGGCAGCCGATCGACCTGGCCGACCTGGCTTCGGGCAGCGTGACCGCGCACCGGGCGGTGGCCGCGGAGGCGCAGGTGGCGCTGACGGTGGATGCCTCGGCCCCGGTGTGGGTCTCGGCCGACCAGGACCGGATCCGTCAGGTGCTGGGCAACCTGCTCACCAATGCGATCCGCTACACCGACAGGACCGGCCAGGTGCTCGTACGGGTCCGGGCCGAGCACGGCGAGGGCGTGCTCACGGTGCAGGACACCGGCGTCGGCATCGCGGCGGGCGACCTGCCGCACGTGTTCGACCGGTTCTGGCGGGCCGATCCCGCCCGGCAGCGCGCGACCGGGGGCACCGGCCTGGGCCTGACGATCGCCCACCGCATCGTCACCGACCACGGCGGACGGATCCAGGTGGAGAGCCGGCAGCACGTGGGCACCACGTTCACGGTGCGGCTGCCGCTCACCGAACCGGCTTGATTCAAGCGGTGAAGCCCTGCGCGCTGCTTTCGACTGATACTGCAAAAGTTATGTAGATCGATCCGAAAGTCTGGACAGGACCGTCGCGAAGTTCATAACGTGAGCCCCACTACGGGAATGTTTCCGGCGCGTATCAGATCCCCGCTGATGCCGGTGACACCCGCCTGGCCATCCCCAGTCAGGAAGGGACCACGTGAACATCCGGACTCGAAGACATCGATTAGTGACAATCGGTACGGCCTCCCTGCTCCTCTCCACAGTGCTCACCGTCGCCGCCGCACCGGCTTCCGCGGTCATCAACCCGGCCGATTTCCAGCAGGTCACCCTGGCCAAGGGCGTCGCCGAAACGGGCGAGCCGATGAGCCTGGCGGTGCTCCCCGACCGGTCGGTGCTGCACACGGCGCGTAACGGCACACTGCGGCGGACCGACGCCAACGGCACCACGGCCGTGATCGCCACCATTCCCGTCTACACCCACGACGAGGAGGGCCTGCAGGGTGTGGCGGTCGACCCCGGCTTCGCCACCAACCGGCACATCTACCTCTTCTACGCCCCGCCGCTCAACACGCCCGCGGGCGACGCCCCGGCCACCGGCACCGCCGCCACCTGGGCCACCTGGGCCGGCGTCAACCGGTTGTCCCGGTTCACGCTCAACGCCGACTTCACGGTGAACACGGCCAGCCAGGTCAACGTGCTCGACGTGCCGACCGACCGGGGCATGTGCTGCCACGTCGGCGGCGACATGGACTGGGACGCGGCGGGCAACCTCTACATCTCGACCGGCGACGACTCCAACCCGTTCGACTCGGCCGGCTACTCCCCGATCGACGAGCGCACCAACCGCAACCCGGTCTACGACGCCCAGCGCAGCGCGGGCAACACCAACGACCTGCGCGGCAAGATCCTGCGGATCAAGCCCAACGCCAACGGGACGTACTCGATCCCCGCGGGCAACCTGTTCGCGCCCGGCACCGCGAACACCAAGCCCGAGATCTACGCGATGGGCTTCCGCAACCCGTTCCGGATCAGCGTCGACAAGGCCACCGGCGCGGTCTACGTGGGCGACTACGGCCCCGACGCGGGCACCTCGTCGGCCACCCGCGGGCCGTCCGGACAGGTCGAGTTCAATCGGGTCACCGCGCCCGGCAACTACGGCTGGCCCTACTGCACCGGCACCAACACCAGCGCCGAGACGTACAACGAATGGGACTTCGCGGCCGGCACCGGCGGCGCCAAGTACAACTGCGCCGGCGGCCCGGCCAACAACTCGTTCCGCAACACCGGCCTCGGCACGCTGCCCGCGGCCAAGCCGGCCTGGATCCGGTACGCCGGTGACGCGGGCTCGCCGCCGGAGTTCGGCGGGGGCTCGGAGTCGCCGATGGGCGGCCCGGTCTACCGCTACAGCGCGAGCAACACCTCCACCACGAAGTTCCCGCAGACGTTCGACGGGCAGTTCTTCGCCGGCGAATTCGGCCGGGGCTGGATCAAGCCGACAGTGGTCAACGCCAACGGCACGTACGGCGCGATCGACACGTTCCCGTGGAACGGCAAGCAGGTCATGGACATGGCGTTCGGCCCCGACGGCGCGCTCTACGTCCTCGACTACGGCACCGGCTACTTCAACGGCGACGCCAACTCGGCCCTCTACCGCTACGACTACGTGGCCGGCGGCAACCGCGCGCCGACCGCCGTGGCCAGTGGCACTCCGACCTCCGGGGCGGCGCCGCTGACGGTCACGTTCTCCTCGGCGGGCAGCAGCGATCCCGAGGGCGGGGCGCTCACCTACTCGTGGGCGTTCGGCGACGGCACCACGTCGACGGCGGCCAACCCGACCAAGACGTACGCCACCAACGGCACCTACACGGCCACCCTGACCGTACGGGACCCGCAGGGGGCGACCGGCACGTCGAGCGTGAGCATCAGCGTCGGCAACACCGCGCCCACCGTGACCATCAACAGCCCGGCCGCGGGTCAGCTGGTGTCGTTCGGCGACAGCATCCCGTGGAGCGTCACCGTCACCGACCCCGAGGACGGCACGATCGACTGCACGAAGGTGACGATGGCCTACGTGCTCGGGCACGACCAGCACGCCCACCAGATCACGTCGCAGACCGGCTGCTCGGGCACCATCACGATCCCGACCGACGGCGAGCACGACGACGCGGCGAACATCTTCCCGATCTTCGACGCGTCGTACACGGACAAGGGCGGCCTGACCACCCACGCGCAGAACATCCTGGCGCCCCGCAAGCGGCAGGCCGAGCACTACAAGACGTCGCAGGGCGTGGCCAAGATGTCCAAGACCACGGCCGAGGGCGGGCAGACCGTCGGTGACATCACCAACGGCGACTGGATCCAGTTCGACCCGTACAAGCTGAACAACGCCACGTCGTTCACGGCCCGGGTCTCCTCGGCCGGCATCGGCGGCACCCTGCAGGTCCGTACGGGCTCCCCGACCGGCACGATCATCGGCTCGGCCACGGTGGCGCCGACCGGCTCGTGGGACACGTTCGTCAACGTCACCGGCGCGATCAGCGGGGCCCCGGCCGGCCCGACGTCGCTCTACCTGACGTTCGCGGGCGGCACCACGGGCGCGCTGTTCGACGTGGACAGCTTCACGTTCGCCACCGGCACCGCGGCGAGCCTGTTGTCGCTGAACAAGCCGGCCACCGCGTCCAGCGCCGAGTCCGCCACCTACCCGGCCTCGGCCGCGGTGGACGCCTCGGCCACGACCCGGTGGTCGAGCGCGTTCAGCGATCCGCAGTGGATCCAGGTCGACCTCGGCTCCGTGAGAACCGTTTCCCGCGTACGGCTTCAGTGGGAGGCCGCCTACGGGTCGGCGTACCAGATCCAGACCTCGACCGACGGCAGCACCTGGGCCACCGCGCGCTCGGTGACCGGGGGCAACGGCGGCGAGGACGACAACATCGGGCTGAGCGCACAGGCGAGATACGTGCGGATCAACGGCACCACCCGGGCCACGGCCTGGGGCTACAGCCTCTTCAACTTCGAGGTGTACGGCAGCTGATCCTTCCCCGTCGAGTGTGGGCGCCCGTCCCCCCAAGCGGGCGCCCACCTCCCCCGCTCCCGGAGGTTTCATTGCGTAAGCTCATAGCCGGTACGGCGACACTGGTCGCCCTGGCCGCGTGCACGTTCACGGCGTCGTCCCCCGCCCTGGCGGCCGACGCCCCGTACGACGTCCTGGTCTTCTCCAAGACCGCCGGGTTCCGGCACGACGCCATCCCGGTCGGCATCCAGACCATCCGTGACCTGGGCGCGGCCAACAACTTCACGGTCACCGCGACCGAGGACGCGGCCGCCTTCACGACGGGCAACCTGGCCCAGTACGAGGCGGTCGTCTTCCTGAACACGACCGGCGACGTCCTCAACGACACCCAGCAGACCGCTTTCGAGTCGTACGTCCGGGGTGGCGGCGGCTACGTCGGCGTGCACGCGGCGGCCGACACCGAATACAGCTGGCCCTTCTACGGTCAGCTGGTCGGCGCGTACTTCCACTCGCACCCGGCGATCCAGTCGGTGACCGCTCGGGTCGAGGACCGGGGACACCCGAGCAGCGCCCACCTGCCGCAGGCCTGGACCCGCACGGACGAGCTCTACAACTACCAGAGCAACCCCCGCAGCAGCGCCCACGTGCTGGCCACGCTGGACGAGTCGACGTACTCGGGCGGCAACATGGGCGCCGACCACCCGATCGCCTGGTGCAAGACCGTGGACAGCGGCCGCTCCTGGTACACCGGCTTCGGGCACACCCAGGCCTCGTACGCCGAAGCGAACTTCCGCACCCACCTGCTGGGCGGCCTGCGCTACGCGTCGAACCGGGCCAAAGCCGACTGCCGCCCCGAGACCGGTTACACCGCGCTCTACAACGGCAGCACCACCGGCTGGTCGCAGGCCGGGCCGGGCAGCTTCACCAACAGCGACGCCACGCTGAGCTCGGTCGGCGGCATGGGCCTGTACTGGTATTCGGCCAAGCAGTTCACGTCGTACTCGCTCAAGGCCGACTGGCGGCTGACCGGGGACAGCAACTCGGGCATCTTCGTCGGCTTCCCCAACCCCGGCAACGACCCGTGGGTGGCCGTCAACCAGGGCTACGAGGTGCAGATCGACGCGACCGACGCGACCGACCGCACCACCGGCGCCATCTACACCTTCAAGTCGGCCGACCTGGCCGCCCGCGACGCCGCGCTCAACCCGGCCGGCGAATGGAACACGTACGAGCTGCTCGTCGAGGGCCAGCGCATCCGCGTCTACCTCAACGGCCGGCTGATCAACGACTTCACCAACACCGACCCGGCCCGCAACCTGGACGGCTACATCGGCATCCAGAACCACGGCGCCGGCGACCAGGCCGCGTTCCGCAACATCCGGGTCAAGGAACTGACCGGGCAGCCGCCCGCGACGAACCTGTCACTGAACAAGCCGGCCACCGCGTCCAGCGTGGAGAACGCTTCGTACCCGGCCGCCAACGCGGTCGACGCCTCCACCACGACCCGCTGGTCGAGCGCCTTCAGCGACCCGCAGTGGATCCGGGTCGACCTGGGCTCGGTGCGCACGGTCAACCGGGTGCGGCTGCAGTGGGAGGCCGCGTACGGGTCGGCCTACCAGATCCAGACCTCGCTCGACGGCACCACCTGGACGACCGCGCGGTCGGTCACGGGCGCCAACGGCGGCGAGGACGACCACACGGGCCTGAACGCGCAGGCGCGATACGTCCGCATCAACGGAACGCAACGCGGCACGGCCTGGGGTTACTCGCTTTACAACTTCGAGGTCTACGGCAACTAAGCAGTTCGGAAAGGGGTCAGTATGACGACCGGCGTGTGGTTGATCGGAGCACGAGGATCTGTGGCGGTGACCAGCATGGTCGGGGCCACCGCACTACGCGCCGGGCTCGCCGAGCCCCTGGGGTGCGTCACCGAGCTGCCGGAACTGGCCTCACCCGCCCTGCCCGGGCTGGGTGAGCTGGTCTTCGGCGGCCACGACATCAGCGACATCACCCTGGAGAAGAAGGTCGAGAACCTGGTCGCCGCCGGCGTGCTGCCCGCACGCCCGGCGGCGGCCGTGGCCGACAAGCTGGACGAGCTGCAACGCGAGCTGCGGCCCGTGCCGACGGCGGCCACCCAGCTGGAGACGGCGCGGCTGATCGCGCAGGACATCGACGACTTCCGGCGCCGCCGCGGCCTGGAACGGGTCGTGGTCGTCAACGTCTCGTCGACCGAGCCGGCTCCTGTTCCCCATCCGGCTTTCTCCTCGCTTGATCATTTGCGCTCCGCCATGGCCTCGTCCGCGGTCCTGCCCCCGAGTTCCCTGTACGCGTACGCCGCGTTCAGCGCGGGCTGCCCGTTCGTGGACTTCACCCCGTCGACCGGGGCCCGGCTGCCCGCGCTGATCGCCTTGGCGGCCGAGGCCGGACTGCCCTACGCGGGACACGACGGCAAGACCGGCGAGACGCTCGTGAAGTCGGTGCTGGCCCCCATGTTCGCGCTGCGCCACCTGCGCGTACGCACCTGGGCCGGCACCAACCTGCTGGGCGGCGGCGACGGGGCCAACCTGGCCGACCCGGCCGCCCGCGCCGCCAAATCGGGCAGCAAACAGCGGGTGCTCAAGGAGACGCTGGGCTACCAGCCGCAGGGCAGCAGCCACATCGAATACGTCGACGACATCGGCGACTTCAAGACGGCCTGGGATCTGATCACGTTCAGCGGCTTCCTCGGCACCCAGATGCGCATGGAATTCACCTGGCACGGCTGCGACTCGGCCCTGGCCGCCCCGCTCATCCTCGACCTGGCCCGTCTCACCGCGGCGGCCCACGCCGCCGGCCGCACCGGGCCGCTGACCGAGCTGGCGTTCTTCTTCAAGGACCCGCTGGGCGACGTCCCCCACGGCTTGGCCGACCAGTGGGCGCGGCTGGCCGCCTTCGTGCGGGGCCTGTCGGATGTCTGAGACTGTCGTTCGTCCCGCAGTCGCGGCCCGCGCCGCGCGCAGCCGGGGGCCGAGGTGGCGGGATCTGGCTGAGCTCGTCCGGGCGCCGGCTGCGCTTTCCGTACCCGGGGATGTCATCGCCGGGGCGGCGGCGGCCGGCGGGGTGCGGCCGGCCACGCCCGCCCTGGCTGCGGCGTCCGTCTGCCTCTACTGGGGTGGGATGGCGGCCAACGACTGGGCCGACCGCGAGGTCGACGCTCTCGAACGGCCACAGCGGCCGATCCCGTCGGGGCGGGTACAGCCGGGACACGCGGCGCTCGTCGCGGCCGGGCTGACCGCGGCGGGCGTCGGGCTGGCCGCGCTGACCGGAGGGCGGCGGGCGGCGGCGGTCGCGGTGCCGCTGGCCGGGGCGGTGTGGGCCTACGACGTGTGGGCCAAGAACACCGCGGCCGGGCCGGCGTTCATGGCGGCCTGTCGCGGGCTCGACGTGCTGCTGGGTGCGAGCGGCGGCCGGATGCGGGACGCCGTGCCGGCCGCGTTGACCGTGGCCGCGCACACCTACACCGTCACCGAACTTTCCCGCCGCGAGGTGGAGGGCGCGACGGCCGCCTTGCCGCTGAGCACTCTCGCCGGAACCGCAGTGGTGGCGGCCGCGGCGGCCGGGTGGCGAGCGCGGCCACCGGGACCCGCACGGCTGCGGCAGGCTGCGGCCGGGCTGCTGGCCGCCTGGTACGCCGCCGGATACGGGAGCGCGCAGGTCAGGGCGGCGGCTGAGCCCACCGCGGGGCGGATTCGGGCGGCGGTCGGAGCCGGGATCACGGATCTGCCCACGCTGCAGGGCGCGCTGACCGCCAAAGCCGGCTCCCCCGCGTACGGGATCGGGCTTGCCTTGATGGCGCCGCTGGCGCGGCGCCTGGCCAGGAAGGTGTCGCCGACATGAGGTCCGGACCGGATCGGCCGGACACCTGGCACTCCAGCGTTGGCGTGGCACAGACGAAGCCGACCGGGCCGGGCCCGGGACAGGAGGCGGTGCTCGGATGAAGTTCGGTTACGGGACCAACGGGTTCGGCAATCATCGGCTGCCGGAGGCGCTGCGGGTCATCGCCGAGCTCGGGTACGACGGGGTGGCGCTCACGCTCGACACCTATCATCTCGACCCGTTCGCGGCGGATCTGGCCGGGCGGACCAAGGCCGTCGGCGCCGAGTTGCAGCGGCTCGGGCTGTCGGTGGTCATCGAGACCGGGGCGCGCTATCTGCTCGACCCCTGGCGCAAGCATTCCCCCACGCTGATGGACGACGACCCGGCGTTGCGTCTCGAATACCTGCGCCAGGCGGTACGGGTGGGGGCCGGCCTGGGCGCGCAAGCCGTGTCGTTCTGGGCCGGGATCGGGAGCGCCGACCGCTGGAATCGGCTGGTTGACGGCACGGGTCAGATCGTGGAGTTCGCGGCCGGGCACGGGGTGACCCTGGGGTTCGAGCCGGAGCCGGGGATGCTCGTCAACGACATCGCGGACTGGCGGCGGCTGCACGAGGAGCTGGGGCGGCCCGCCAACTTCGGCATCACGCTCGACATCGGGCACTGCCGGTGCCTGGAACCGTGGCCGGTGGCCGAATGTGTGACCGCCGTGGCCGAGCATCTCGTCAACGTGCAGATCGACGACATGCGGCGCGGCACGCACGAACACCTCGAGTTCGGCACCGGTGAGATCGAGTTCCCGCCGGTGCTGGCGGCGCTCGAGGCCGCGTACGACGGGCTGGTCTCGGTCGAGTTGCCGCGACATTCGCATGCGGCGCCGACCGTCGCCGCGCAATCACTGGACTTCCTGCGCAACGCGCTCAAAGAGGCAGGAGACCACGGGTGACCACACTGGACGAACTGCGGAACGAACTGGCCGGCCACGAACGGCTGACCGAGGACCTGCGCCAGGTGGCCGACCGGCCCGAAGCCGTGGCGGGGCTGTTTCCCGCCGCGGGGCGGCGTTACGGGCGGGAACCGCTGACCGGCGGCTGGACGACCGACGAGGCGGCGCGGGCCCTGCTGCTGTCCGTCGCCCCGGCCGATCAGGTGCTGGAGACGTACCGCTACGGCGACACGGCGGAGAAACTGGCCGTGCTCAAGGCGTTGCCGCTGCTGCCGATCGGTGACAGCGCCGTCCCGCTGCTCGAGGACGCGTTGCGCACCAACGACACCCGGCTCGTGACGGCGGCCCTCGGCCCGTACGCGGATCGTCTCGCTCAGACGGCGTGGCGCCAGGCCGTCCTCAAGTGTGTGTTCATGGGCGTACCGCTCAAGGAGGTGCACCGGCTGCACGAGCGCGCCGACGCCGAGCTCGGGGCGATGCTGCGCGCCTTCGCCGATGAGCGCGCGGCCGCCGGCCGGGACATGCCGCCCGACGCGCTTGCCCTGCTCGACCAGATCAAGGAGGCCTGATGCGCATCTTCGACCCGCACATCCACATGACGTCGCGCACCACCGACGACTACGCGCGCATGGCCGAGGCGGGGGTGCTGGCCGTGGTCGAGCCCGCGTTCTGGCTCGGCCAGCCGCGCACCGGACCGGGCTCGTTCACGGACTACTTCGACTCGATCATCGGGTGGGAGCCGTTCCGGGCGAGCCAGTTCGGGATCCGGCACCACGCCACGATCGCGCTCAACCCCAAGGAGGCCAACGATCCGCGCTGCCGGCCGGTGCTCGACCTGCTGCCGCGCTACCTGGCCAAGGACGGCGTCGTGGCGGTGGGTGAGATCGGCTATGACTCGATGACGCCGGCCGAGGACGAGGCGTTCGCGGCCCAGCTGGCCCTGGCCCTCGACCACGACCTGCCCGCGCTCGTGCACACGCCGCACCGGGACAAGGCCCGCGGCACCCGGCGCAGCATCGACGTGATCAAGGAGTCCGGCATCGATCCCGGCCGGGTCGTGCTCGACCACCTCAACGAGGTGACGGTCGCGGCGGCCAAGGACGCCGGGGTGTGGGCCGGGTTCTCGATCTATCCGGACACGAAGATGTCACCGGACCGGATGGTGGCCATCCTGCAGGAGTACGGACCCGAGCGGGTGCTCGTCAACTCGGCCGCCGACTGGGGCAAGTCGGATCCGCTGCTGACGCTTCGCACCGGCGAGGCCATGCTCAAGGCGGGCTTCTCCGACGAGGAGGTCGACCGGGTGCTGTGGCAGAACCCCGTCGAGTTCTACTCCCAGTCAGGCCGGCTCGATCTGTCCGAGACATCGCAAGAAGCCACCTTCGCGGGCAACTCGATCCTGCGCGGAGGCAGCTGATGCACCTGAGCTACTGCACCAACGTGCACCCGGCGGAGGACCTGGCCGGCATCATCGAGCAACTCGACACGTACGCCCGGCCGATCCGGCAACGCCTCGGCACCGACAAGCTGGGCCTGGGCCTGTGGCTGGCGGCCCCCGCGGCGGCCGGGCTCGCGGCCAGTCCCGAGGAGCGGCGACGGCTGCGACGTGAGCTCGACGCGCGCGGCCTCGAGGTGGTCACCCTCAACGGCTTCCCGTACGAGGCGTTCCAGGCGCCGGTCGTCAAGCTCGGCGTCTACTACCCCGACTGGACCTCCCGCGAGCGGCTCGACTACACGCTCCAGCTGGCCCGCATCCTGGTCGACCTGATGCCGGACGAGACCCCGTACGGGTCGGTCTCGTCCTTGCCGATCGCCTGGCGCACACCCTGGGACGGCTCACGCGCGGCCGCCGCCTTCGCCCACCTGGACGAGCTGGCCCGCGGGCTGGCCCGGATCGAGGCGGAGACCGGCCGTACGGTGAAGGTGGGTTTCGAGCCCGAACCGGGGTGCCTGATCGAGAACACGACGCAGGCGGCCGCACTGCTGGCCGGAGTCGACACGCAGCGCCTGGGCGTGTGCCTCGACCTGGCCCACCTCGCGTGCGCGTGGGAGGAGCCGGCCGAGGCCCTGCAACGATTGCGCGCGGCCGGGGTGCCGGTCGTGAAGGTGCAGGTGTCGGCGGCGCTGCAGGCGGACACTCCGCGGGAGTCGGCGGACGTGCTGCGGGCGTACGTCGAACCGCGGTTCCTGCATCAGACGCGCGCCCGCAGCGGCGAGGCGACGGACGACCTGGACGCGGCCCTCGACCAGGACCTGCCGGGGCCGTGGCGGATCCACTACCACGTGCCGTTGCACGCGGAGCCCGTGGCGCCGCTGACGTCGACCGTTCCGGTGCTGCGGGCGGCCGTACGGGAACTGCTGGCGTCGTCCGACTGCGCGCACTACGACGTGGAGACGTACACCTGGGGGGTGCTGCCTCCCGGTCAGCGCCCCCGTGACGCGGCCGGACTGGCCGACGGCATCGCGGCGGAACTGGCCTTTGCCTCCGATCTCCTGACGATGGAAGAGGTGACCCGATGACCAAGCTGGTCGTGCTCGACGTGGTCGGGCTGACGCCGCGGCTGCTGGCCCACATGCCGAAGCTGCGGGCCGTGGCCGACCGCGGGTTCCAGGCACCGCTGGGCACCGTGCTGCCCGCGGTGACCTGTTCCGTGCAGTCCACGTTCCTCACCGGCGAGATGCCGTCGGGGCACGGCGTGGTCGGCAACGGCTGGTACTTCCGGGAACTGGGCGAAGTCTTCCTGTGGCGGCAGCACAACGCGCTCGTCGGCGGCGAGAAGATCTGGGACGCGGCCCGCAAGCAACGCCCCGAGTTCACGGTGGCCAACGTCTGCTGGTGGTACGCGATGGGCGCCCGGGTCGACTGGACCATCACGCCGCGGCCCATCTATCGGGCCGACGGACGCAAGGAACCGGACTGCTACACCTATCCGCCCGAACTGCACGACGAGCTGCCGCCGTTCCCGCTGTTCACGTATTGGGGGCCGGGGGCGGGCATGCCGTCCACGCAGTGGATCGTCAACGCGGCGCTGCATCTGCGCAAGACCCGCGACCCCGACCTGACGCTCGTCTACATCCCGCACCTCGACTACGACCTGCAACGGTTCGGGCCGTCGTCACCGCAGGCGGCGAAGGCCGCGGCCGCGCTGGACGACGTGCTGGCGCCGCTGCTGGCGTTGCCGGACACGACCGTGGTGGCGCTTTCCGAGTACGGGATCACCGACGTGAGCCGGCCCGTCGACATCAACCGGATGCTGCGCGCCGAGGGGTTGCTCGAGGTCTACACGCAGGACGGGATGGAGTATCTCGATCCCTGGGTGTCGCGGGCCTTCGCCGTGGCCGATCATCAGGTGGCGCACGTTTATGTGCGCGATGCGGCAGACGTCGCTGCGGTCGCGAAAATCTGCGCATCCTTGGACGGCGTCGCGGAGGTCCTGGACGATTCGGACAAATCGCGATTCGGGCTGGCACATGAACGCGCCGGTGACCTGGTGCTCGTGGCGGACCCCGATGCCTGGTTCACGTACTACTACTGGCTGGACGACGCGCGGGCGCCCGACTTCGCGCGGTCCGTCGAGATCCACCGCAAACCCGGCTACGACCCGGCCGAACTGTTCTTCGACCCGGCGAACCCCGGGGCGGCGAAACGGCGGGCGATCACGGCCGTCGCGCGCAAGAAGCTGGGCCTGCGGTACGTGATGAACCCGGTCGGGCTCGACGCGGGCGCGCGGGCGGTCCGCGGGTCGCACGGCCGGTTGCCTGCGTCGCCCGACGACGCGCCGGTGCTGCTGTGTTCGGACCCCTCCGCCGTACGGGAAAAGGTGTCCGCGACCGACGTGAAAGGGCTGCTGCTGGGCCTGGCGGGGCTGTCATGACGCTCGAGGCGACACGCGCGCCGGCCGGCGCCGAACTGCGGCAACGCTTCGACACGGCGCTCGCGGCCTTCATCGACCGGCAGGACCCGTCGTGGCCGGACGGCGCCCCGCGCGGCGCCCTGGACTCGTTGCGGCGCTTCATCCTGGCCGGGGGCAAACGGATCCGGCCCACGTTCTGCTACTGGGGGTGGCGCGGCGGCGGGGGCGACGACTGCGACGAGGTGGTCAACGCGGCCGCCGCGCTGGAACTGTTCCACGCGTTCGCGCTGATCCACGACGACATCATCGACGGCAGCGACCGCCGCCGCGGCCAGCCGTCGATGCACCGCTTCTTCGCCACCGTGCACGACCGGCACTCGTGGCGCGGCGACTCGCTGGCCTTCGGCCGCAACACGGCCCTGCTCTGCGGCGACCTGTGCGCCGCGTGGGCCGAGCAGATGTTCCACGAGTGCGGGCTGCCGCCGAAACAGATCCACCAGGGGTACGCGGCGTTCGCGCTGATGCGCACCGAGGTGATCGCCGGCCAGTACCTCGACCTCGTGTCGGGCGTGGGCGACGGGTCGGTGGCCAGCGCGCTGACCGTGATCCGGATGAAGGCGGCCCGCTACACGGTCACCCGTCCCCTGCAGATCGGGGCGTGGCTGGCCGGGGCGCCACGGGCCCTCTACTCGGCGTTCGTCGACTTCGGCGACCCGCTGGGCGACGCCTTCCAGCTGCGCGACGACGTGCTGGGCGTCTTCGGCGACCCGACCGTGACCGGCAAGTCCACGCTGGACGACCTGCGCGAGGGCAAGCCGACGGTGATGATGGCCCTGGCCCGCGACGCCGCCACCCGCCCCCAGGCGGCCCGCCTGGCCGTGCTCTTCGGCAACCCCGACCTGGACGCCGAGGGGGCCGAGGACCTGCGCACGATCATCGTGGAGACCGGAGCGCTGGAGCAGATCGAGCAGATGATCCGGGTCCGGGCCGAGGCCGCGCTGACGGCCCTGGCCGCGGCCCCGCTGCCGTCGTTCGTCCGCGAAGCCCTGCAGGACCAGGCCGGCGCGGCGGTGAACCGGGCCACCTGACTCAGACGCGCGGCGGCTGGTGGGCTACCTGCGCCGACGGGCTCAGCTCGGGTCGAGGGTGAACTCGGCCCGGTGCACCGTGCCGTCGACCTGGAACTCGAGGAACGCGCGGTAGCGGCCGGGGCCGGGCAGGGAGACGTTGAAACGGATCGCGCCGCCGGTCAGTTCGGGGTCGGGGTGGACGTGGACGTAGCCCAGGTCGCCCTCGCGCAGGACGACCAGGTGCCCGTACGACCCGAGGTAGCGCTCCAGCGTGACCGGGCCGGGGGACGAGCGCGCGACCCGGAACAGGACCGGGGTCGTGGCGCCCGGCTTGGCCGTGCCCTCCATCGACACCAGGAACGGCTTGGCCTCGACGATCGTCTGCGGCTCGGGCAGCTCGACCGCGCGGGTCTCGCCGGGCACATGGTGGTCGACGCCGAGTACGACGGGCACGGTCGCGCCGCCCGTGGTGGCCACCGTGAAGTCGGCGAAGATGCGGTAGGCGCCCGCCTCGGGCAGGGTCAGCGGCACCGACCACAGGCCGTCGGGCGCCATCGTGGGGTGCAGGTGCTGGAAGTCCCGTAGGCCGCGGCCCACGACGACCAGGTGCAGCGGCTTGTCGTGCACGACCGCGTAGCGGGTGGCCGGCTGCTGGTCGGCGCCGACGATCCGGAAGGCGTAGTCCACCGTGCTGCCCTTGACCTGCGACCGCCGTACGGGCTGGATCGTGTAACCCTGGTCGCTGACCGCGGTGCCCAGCGCCGCCACGCTGGCCGCGCTGCCGTCGTGCTGGTGCCCGGAGCCGGTCATGGCCACGGGCGCGGGGGCGGCGGCCGGCTCGGACGACGAGGACGTCCGGCCGAGCGCGTAACCCCCGATCAGCGCGACGACCACGCCACCCACGGCCAGCGGCGCGACGGGAACGCGGGTCAGGCGGGGCAGCGGCGATCCGCGCCGGCGCCACACGATCACTGCGCCCGCGACGAGGGCCAGCCCGGCCGCCCCGCCCAGCCACGCGAACCAGTTGACACCGCCGTCGCCGTCGCCGCCCGGCACCGGTGCGGCCGCGCTGCCGGGCGGCGCGGATGTCGTCGGTCCGGTGTACTTGAACGTGACCGTCCCGTGCACGAGGTCGCCGTCCGACGCCGTGGACCGGTAGTCCACCTTGTACTCCCCCGTGGCCGGCAAGTGCGAGATGCGCACCCGGGCCGGGAAGCCGGTCTTGTACTCGCGCGGCTCGAACTGACCGTTCTCCATGAAGTACTCGGTCACCGGCTTGTCCAGCGGCCGTGGCGAGGCGTGCTCCCACCCGTCGTCGACCCGGCCGCCATCGGGCGCGGTGACGGCGAAGGACGCATCATCGCGCACCTTCTCGGTGAAGTAGAGCTCGACGCTGCCCAGCGGCGCGGTGACCGTCGCCCCGTTCACCGGGTTGGACATCGCCAGCGTGCCGTGGGCCGAGGCGGGCGCCGCGGGAAGCCCGAACACGAGAGCCAGCAGGACACCGAGCGCGAGCAGACCGCGTACGAGGGAACGCATCCCTCCATCCTCGAAGAACCGTCACTTTAGTCAATACATTCAAATCTTTTTATTCGCGAGCGGAAAGGAAAAGATCGATCCACGTTAATGACACGGCCACCCGGCGGGGCTACCTTCGGGCCCCATGGCTGAGTTCGATCGCCGCACGTTCCTGCAGATGCTCGGTGTCCCGGCGGTCGCCTCGGCGACGCCCGCGAGCCTCGACAAGGCCCTCGCCATCCCGGCGGCCCACCGCACCGGGAGCATCGAGGACGTCGAACACGTGATCATCCTGATGCAGGAGAACCGTTCGTTCGACCACTACTTCGGCGCCCTGCGGGGTGTCCGTGGCTTCGCCGACCCCCATCCCGTACGGCTCCCGTCCGGGCGCAGCGTCTGGCACCAGCCGCACGGCACAGGGGAACTGCTGCCGTTCCGCCCAGAGGTGCCGGACGTCGGCGACATGTTCCTGCCCGACCCGCCGCACGGCTGGAACGACACGCACGACGCCTTCAACGGTGGCCGTTACGACCGGTGGGTGCCCAACAAGGGCGTGCAGACCATGACCCACCACGTCCGGGCCGACCTGCCGTACGCGTACGCCCTGGCCGACGCGTTCACGATCTGCGACAACTACTTCTGCTCACTGCTCGGCTCGACCGACCCCAACCGCTACCACATGTGGACGGGCTGGGCCGGCAACGACGGCCGGGGCGGCGGCCCGGTGGTCGACAACGCCGAGGCCGGCTACGACTGGTCGACCTACCCCGAGAAGCTCGAGCAGGCCGGCGTCTCGTGGCGCATCTACCAGGACATCGGTGTGGGGCTGACCGCGGCCGGGTCGTGGGGCTGGACCAACGACCCGTTCATCGGCAACTACGGCGACAACTCGCTGCTCTACTTCCACCAGTACCAAAATGCGCAGCCCGGGACCCCGCTCGCGGACAGGGCCAAGACCGGCACCGAGATCAACAAGCTCGGCCGCGACCCGGAGCAGCTGCTCACCGACTTCCGGGCCGACGTCGAGAACGACCGGCTGCCCGCGGTCAGCTGGATCGTGGCACCCGAGGCCTACACCGAGCACCCGAACTGGGGCCCGCACTACGGCGAGTGGTACGTCTCGCGCGTCATCGACATCCTGGCCGGCAACCCGCGGGTGTGGGGCAAGATGGCGCTGTTCCTCACGTACGACGAGGAGGGCGGCTTCTTCGACCACCTCGTGCCGCCCACCCCCGACCCGGCCCGTTCGACGGTGCCGACCACCAACGAGATCTTCCCCGGCAGCAGCAACCACCCCAGCGGCCCGTACGGCTTCGGGGTGCGCGTGCCGATGATCGTGGTGTCGCCGTGGACGCGGGGCGGCTGGGTCAACTCGCAACTGTTCGACCACACGTCACTGATCCGCTTCCTGGAACGCCGGTTCGGTCCTGAAGAAACGAACATCACGCCGTGGCGCCGGGCCGTCGCAGGCGACCTGACCAGCGCGTTCGATTTCAGGACGCCGAACCGGCGCCGCGTCGGACTGCCCACTACCGCCGCCTTCAAACCGGCTGCGCTGACCCGGCAGCCCGACGAGGTGCCGGTGCCCCCGGCCGGCCCGGCGCTGCCGGAACAGGAACGGGGCGTACGGCCGGCCCGGGCCCTCCCGTACGACCTGCACGCCGACGGCAAGGCGTCAGCCACCGGGTTCACCGTCGACTTCCGCAACACCGGGCGCGCCGCCGCGGTCTTCCAGGTGCACTCGGCGGACGCGGCGCACGAACCCCGCACGTACACGGTCGAACCGGGCAAGCATCTCACCGGCATGTGGCCCACCACGGCCTCGTACGACCTGGAGGTGCGCGGCCCCAACGGCTTCTACCGCCACTTCGCGGGCAAGGCCGGGCGGCCCTCGGTGGAGGTGCGTGGCGCGGGCACCGGCCTCGACATCGTCAACCACGGCGGGGCGCGGGCGCTGGTCAAGGTGACCAACCGTTACACGCGTAAGGAGACGACCGTGTCGGTGCGACCGGGCGCGACCCACCAGCACCGGACCCCGACGGTGCACGGCTGGTACGACCTGACCGTCAGCTGCACGGGCCTCGAGCGCCGCTACGCGGGGCACCTGGAGAACGGCCAGGAAAGCATCAGCGACCCGGCGATGGGAGGTCTGGCCTGATCAGGGCCAGCTTGTCACCGTCGGGGGTGCCCGGTTCGGCCGAGTGGATCAGCAGCCGCTGCCCGCTCGCGTCGCCCACCTCGAGCACCTCGTAGTCGAGCGTCAGCCGGCCCACGTCCGGGTGGTGCAGGACCTTGCTCCCCGTACGGCAGTAGGACACCTCGGCCCGGGCCCAGAGCTCACGGAACTCCTGACTGTGCACGGACAGCTCGCCCACCAGTTGTTGCAGCTCGGCGTCGTCGGGATAGACCCCGGCCGCCGAGCGCAAGGCGGCGACGCTCTCGGCCCGCACCGCGGCCGGGGCCGGTTTGCGGAAGACGTCACGGACGAGGTTGCGCCCCGCCCGCAGATCCGGGTCGAGCAGCACCGCGAGCTCGTTGGCGCGCAGCACGGTCAGCGTGCGGTCGAGCAGCACGACCGGCCACGGCGACCGGTCGACCAGCCGCGCCACCGAGGGCCGGATCTCGGGCACTCCCGTGGCGGCCGGGACGGCCACGGCGGCCAGCCGCTGCAGATGCGCGGTGGCGTCACCGTCCAGCTGCAGCGCCCGCGCCAGCGCGGCCACCACCTCGGGTGACGGGTTGCGGTCGCGGCCCTGCTCGAGGCGCACGTAGTAGTCGACGCTGATGCCCGCGAGCAGGGCCAGCTCCTCCCGCCGCAGCCCGCGCACGTGCCGCCGGCCGCCCGCCACCAGCCCGGCCGCGGCCGGGCCGATCAGCGCCCGCCGCGCCCGCAGGAACTCCCCCAGGTCACCAGCCATCCCCCCACCGTAGGCCGGAACCCGTACGAAAAACTGGCCCGGTGACCCCCAGGATTGCCCGGGCCTGGGGAAAGGCGCCCGGCGGGCCCAGCCTGAAGGGCATGGAACTGAAGAACCGACACGCCCTGGTCACGGGCGCCTCCTCCGGAATCGGCGCCGCCACCGTGCTGGCCCTGCACGAAGCGGGAGCCGTGGTCGCGGCCGGGGCCCGCCGCACCGACCGGCTCGGCGGCGACCTGAATCTGACGCTCGACGTCACCGACGAGTCCTCGATCCGGGCCGCCGTGGCCGCCGCCGTCGCCGAGTTCGGCCGGCTCGACCTGCTCGTCAACGCGGCCGGCATCATGCCGCTGGGCCCGGTGCTGGGCGCCGACGTCACCACCTGGCGGCAGTGCCTCGACACCAACCTGCTGGGGATGATGCTGGTGACCCACGCCGCCCTCCCCCACCTGGTCGAGGCGGGTGCGGCCGACATCGTCACCGTCTCGTCGATCGGCGGCCGCGAGACCTACCCGGGCGCGGCCGCCTACCACGCGAGCAAATTCGGCCTGTACGGCTTCTCGGAATCGCTGCGCAAGGAACTGACCGGCGACGGCGTGCGGGTCAGCGTGGTCGAGCCCGGCTACACCGAGACCGAGCTGTTCGGCAGCATCGGCGACGCCGGTCTGCAGGCCGGCATCGAGGGCGTGCTGGCCGGCCAGCGCAACCTCGACCCCGCCGACGTGGCGGCGGCCGTGCTGCACATCGTCAGCCGGCCGCCGCACGTCGTCGTCAACAACCTCCAGATCAGGCCGTCGGTGCAGGCCTGACCTCGCCCGGCAGCAGCGGCTGGAACCGCGGCGGCGCCACCCGCTTCGGGCTCGCATCACCCGCGGGCACCGCCGGCGCCGTCGCACCCGGCACGGGCAGCTTGCCCACCAGCGGCAACGACAGCGAACTGCCGCGCAGGTCGAGGCGCACGGTCGCGCCCGTCGACTGCGGGGTCGAATACTCGTTGTCGCCGGCCTGCAGGATCAGGCCGAGCACGTGCCCGGCGGCGATCCGCTGATCGGTCGGCTGCAACGGCACGGTCACGGAATACCAGCGGCCGGGCTGCAACGGCGTCACGAACCGCAGCGACACGCGGTGCGCGGCGTCTTGCCAGCCCCGCGTGATCACGGCGTGGTCGCTGGTCACCACGTCCTCGGCGGTGTCGCGGTAACAGGCGTCGTCGAAGGGCGCCGACGCACCCCAGCACGACTCCGTGGCCAGCGTCGTGATGCCCTCACCGCGGCCCTCGTAGTTGACCCGGGTCGCGGTGCCGTAGTCGACGAGCCGGGCCGTCAGCTCGGTCGTCGGCTTGTCCACCTGCACCTTGAGGGTCACCGTGGGCGTGCCCGAGATCCGTACGGGCTGGGTCAGCGGCGCCGAGAGGAACGCCACCCGGCCCGGCACGGCGGCGTTCGGGCTCGCCACGGCGGCCGCCTCGCTCAGCTCCGGGTTGTCGGTCCACGTACGGGAACCGCCGTTGACCTTGCCGCCGAGCGTGCCGGTGACGCCGTCGCCGTTGCCCAGGGCCACCTTCGCCGGCTTGGCGGCGGGGGCGGGCCAGCTCCGCTCGTTCACCCAGGTGCCCGGCGCGGTCTCGATCGTCACCGCCGGCTCGCGGTCGATGCCGTTGCGCAGCCCCTGCAACCAGCGGTCGAACCACCGGTGCAACGTGTCCACCCATTCCGCGCGGCGGATGTCGAACGGGTCGACGTGCCCCTGCTGGGCCAGCCACATCTTCTTGGGCCCGTTCAGCCGCTCCCACCACCGCGCGAACTGGGTGGTGGTCACGTTGGTGTCGTTGAGGCCGTGCGCGATGAGCACGCTCGCGTGCACCCTGCGGGCGTCGGGCCGGAAATCCCGCTCGGCCCAGTACGCGTTGTAGTTGCCCGTCGCGTCGTCGCTGCCCTCGTCGAGCTCCTTGACCACGGTGTCGCAGACCCCCGCGGGCCGCCCGTTCACCACCCGGTGCAGATACTCCGGGTAGTCCTCCACCCGCAGCACACCGTTGTAGCGCTGGTAGTCGTACCAGCTGGAGATGGCCGAGATCGGCACGATCGTCTCCAGCCCCTCGACGCCCGTCGCGGCCACCCCGTTGGCCACCGAGCCGTCCCACGACTTGCCGATCATGCCCGTCCTGCCGTTGGTCCACCGCGTCGCCACCGCCGGCGAGCCATCGGCGTACGTGGCCTTGGCCCTGCCGTTGAGCCAATCCACCACGGCTTTGGCGCTGAGCACTTCCTCCCGGCCACCCACATCCATGCACCCGGTCGACCGGTTGGTGCCGGCGATGTCGGCCGCCACGAACGCGTACCCGCGCGGCACGAAGAAGTTGTCGTAGAACAGCGGCTGCTTGGTGATCACGCCGTTGGCGTCGTACTGCTTGAGCTCACTCTCGTTGCCGCGCCCACAACACGAGTAGTACGGCGAGGCCTCCAGAATGACCGGCACCTTGACCGCAGCCCGCGGCCGCGTGATGTCGACGGCCACCTTGTCAGGCACACCGTCCCGATCGTTGTCGAGAGTGGTCTGCACCCACACACTCTCCCGGACAGCATCCTCGTAGGAGTAGACGGGCACAGTCTCCCCGCCCCGGACATGCGCTGGAGTCCCGCTCGCCGCGGCCGGCATCGCGGCGACGGCCAAGCCGGCCCCGACCCCCGCGACCACGGCTGTGGCCAGCCATCGCTTTCGTAGCCCTGACATCGACGCATCGTATTACGTCGATGCCCCTGGGGTCAGGGCTCCGCCGGGGCCGGCTTCCGGATGCCGGTTCAGTCCATGCCGGCACCGGTCTCGACATCAACCTCGACCGCGGACGTGGGGCTGCCGCCGATCATGGCCGTAGCCGCGGCTACGTCCAGGTCCGGAGCCGGTCCGGGAACTCCCCCGGTGACGAGCACCCCGGTTCGGGTCCCGTCCGGCAGCACGATCCACGTGCCGTCAACCTTGGCGTTACGGACCCGGCCGGAGGCGCGGAAGAGCCCCGAAGGTTTCCGCACCACCGGGATCTTGAAGCTGGTGGACCGGCTCTTGAAAGTAACCTTGCCGGTCGCCGAGGTCGCGCTGAAATCACCGGTCATCACGTTGCCGTTGCGCCCGGCAAGATTCAGGCGACCGTTCGATGCGGTGCCGTGGTACCAGGCTTCGACCTTCTTGCCGTCGCAGAAGTACGCCATCGCCTTGCCGTCGCGCATCGCCAGGTAGAGCGTGCCGGCGCCGCCCGGAAGGTGAGCGGCCATCGTGGCTCGCAGAGCACGCGCGGTGGTGGCGGTGGGCCCCGGGCTGGGGATGACGCTCGGGCCCGGAGCGGATGACAGCGACGTCGCGCGTTGAGCGCCGGACCCGGCCTCGGCTCTGCTGCGGTCCTTGCCGCGGGCTGCTGTCAACCCACCGACGACCAGAACGCTCAGCAGGATCGCCATCGCGATGACCGGCTTCACGACAGCAGAACGGCGCGTCTCCGAAGGCGGTGGTGCGCTCAGTTCCGCGTCACGTTCAACAGTCGAGGGCACGGCGGCCCGCTCGACAACCAGCGGCTGCTCCGCAATCGGCTTCTCCCGCGGCAGCCCCACGGCCGGCTTCTCCCGCGGCAGCCCCACGGCCGGCTTCTCCCGCGGCGGCCCCGCGGCTGCCTTCTCCCATGGCGGCACGCTCAGCCGGGACGCAATCTCCGTGGCCGTCGGGCGCGCGGCCGGGTCCACCGCCCAGCAGTCCCACAACTCGGTTTCGAGATGCGGAAAAAGCTCAGCAAGGACGGTGCCGAGGCTGTAGACATCGGCGGCCGAGGTCGCCGGCGTCTCGCCTCCGACCTCGGGTGCCGAATAGGCGGTGCGCTCCTCACCCGACGTCCCGAAGCCGGTCAGTCGCACCACCGGCGGGTCGCTGTCGCGAACGACCACGATGGTGTCGGGAGTCAGAGCGAGGTGCGTCACGCCCGCCTCGTGGGCCGCCGCCAGCGCCGCCGCGGCCTGAGCGCCGGCGAGGCGGGCCTGAGCGGCCGACCAGCCGGTCGCGCACGTGCGTAGAGAGTCGTCCGACATCATCACTCCGGTTGCCGCGGCGCGGCGGGGCTCAAGGTCCGGATCAGGGCCTCCGGCCGACCGGACCGGATCAACTGCGCCACGCCGGGCGCCAACGGCCGCCCGCGCAGGTTGCCGGGCAACATCTCGGTGCGAGCGGCGATCGAGAAGTGCATTCGCCAGGGGGCCGATTCGAGCGTTCGTTTGACCAGCAGATCACCGGCTCGAATGGCGGCATTGGTGGCGATCTGGTTGAGCACGAAACTCGCTGCCACTCGTTCCGAGACCAAGGCGTACGCCGAGAGGTCGAGCAAAGTGCCGGGCCGGCCCATCGGGCTCAGGGCCTGCACGAGCTCGAAGTCGTCCACGACCACGAGCACAGGCCGGTCACCGGCGGCCGGTCCGGCGGTCATCCGTCCATCGAAAAGCTCTTTGACCTCGCCGACCATCGCCTCGAGCTCACCCAGGGAGGTCGCCGACCCCCGGACCTCGACGTCCAGGTTCCTGAGCAGGCCGCCCCGGAAATCGACGACATACGTGTCGACGCCGGTCCGGGCGGCACCAGCGATCATCCGGGACAGGGTCGACGTCCGGCCCGACTCGACGTCGCCGAAGATCATCAGGTGGCCGTCGCGGCCGGGCGCGAACGGCACCGGCCGGAACCCGGACTCGTTGAGCCCGAGCAGGATGTCGCCGTCGCCGGTCACCGCCCGCTCGGCCTGCCGGAACTCGTCCGCCGACAGGTCGTCGAGGAGCAGCAGACGCCGCGCCTTGGGAGCACCGGAGCCGGCGGCGACACCGGCCACCACGTCGCCGAGCGCGCCCGGCACCGACGAAGTCGAACCGGCGTAAGGCGCAGCGATCTGCATCTGCATGCCGCCGGGGCCGAGCGCCCGGCCAGGCCCTGCGCCGCTGAGCAGGCCCCCCTTGGCCCGGCCGAACTGAGAGTCACTGGCCTCGTTGAGACGCAGCTCGAACCGGGCAGCGATCTGCTCGAGCTTGCGGGCGTTGACGTCGGTCCACCGGGCCGTGCTCAGATGCAGGTGGAGCCCGAAGTTCGCGCCCTCGATCAACAGCCGCTCGATGACCGGCTCGAACTCGGCATACCTCTCCTTGAACGCCGCGTAGTTGTCGATCACGAGGACGGTGTGGGCCTGGGTTTCCTCGTCGCCGACCCGCTCGGCCAGCCGCCGCTGCTCCGTCATGCTGCTCACCCGGTCGCGGCGGAACTGAACGGCCCGCTCGTCGAGCAGGGTGACCATCTCGGCCAGGATGCGGGCCACTCGATGCGGCTCCTGCGGGGTGGCATAGCTTCCGACATTGGGCAGGTTCGCCGTCGCGGCCAGCAGCCCGCCGCCGAAGTCGAGAACGTGGAACCGCAGCAGGTACGCCGGATAGCGCCGAGCCGCCTGCAGCAACTCGGTGGCCATGGCCGAGCTCTTACCCGACTGGGGCGCCCCGACGATCGCGAGGTGACCACCGAGCCGGGCCACGTCCACCAGCACCGGGTTCTGCCGGCGACGCAACGGGTCGTCGAGCAGTCCGACCGGAAACGGCAAACCCTCCTCCACCGGAACTGCTCCTGGCTCCAGACGTGGATCCTCGAGCGCAAGGAACTCCATCCGCGCCGAGTTCGGCAGCGGCGCCAGCCACAGCGGGGGCGCCTGCGGCACGGTCCGGAGCCGCTCGACCACCAGGGCCAGGTCGGTCTGTGGCCCCTCCGCGGTGACCGAGATCTGCGAGCCCTTGAAACGTTGGAGAGTGGCCGCGGCCCGGAAGAAACCATGCCCGGGCAGTGGCGGCAACTCCGCCGCGGCCTTGGATCCGATCGCCGCGCTGCTCTCCTCCGCGGTGAAGGTGCGCAGCGCGATCCGGTAGCTCAGGTAGCTTTCAAGGCCGCGGATCCGGCCCGCTTCGAGTCGCTGGCTGGCCAGCAACAGGTGCACGCCCAGGCTGCGGCCCTGACGTCCGATCGAGAGCAGCAGGTCGAGGAACTTCGGCTCCGCCTCGAGCAGCTCGGCGAACTCGTCGATGACCAGCAGCAGGTAGGGCAGGCGGGGCAGGTCCGGATTCTGCTCGCGCAGCGCCCAGTAGTCGCGGATGCCCTGCAGGTCCTGACCGGCACCGGCCAGCAGCCGTTGCCGGGCGAGCAGCTCGCCGGTGAGCGAGCTGCGCATCCGATCGATGAGCGTGAGGTCGTCGAGGATATTGGTGATCAGGCCGGTGCAGTGGGGCAACTCGGCCAGCAGCTCGAACGCGGCGCCGCCTTTGAAGTCGACGAACGACATCTGCAGTTCGTCCGGGCTGTGCGTCAGGGCCAGCGACGTGATCATCGAGCGCAGCAGTTCGCTCTTGCCGGAGCCGGTCGCACCCACGAGCAGGCCGTGCGGCCCGTGCCCGTTGGCCGCGCCCTCCTTGAGGTCGAGCGTGAACGGCCGCCCGTCGGCCTGCACCCCGAACGTGGCGGTGAGGAAACCGGACGGATCACGGTGGTCCCAGCGCGGCCGGAGCGGTCGCTGATCCAGCAGGTCGAGCAGCAGATCCCCCGACGAGTCACCGACGAACGACAGGTCACTGACCAGCTGCCGCCGCCCGATCACGGAAGCCACCCGTTGCGCCTCGGCCACCGCGGACCCGATCGCGGCGAACCGCACCGGAAGGTCGGAACTACGTACGGGCTGCAAAACACCGTGACCGCGGCCGTCGACCACAAGCACGGTGGACGCCTCGGCCGGGCTGTCCCGCGGGGTCTCCGAGACGGTGAGGACGGTGATACCGAGCTGCCGGGCCCGGGCCAGCGCGTCCTGCAGAAGTGGAATTTCCTGCAGCTCGGACAGCGGGTGATACGCGTCGAGCACAATGATCAGATGGGCCAGGCCGGCCTTCGCGGTCGACCAGTCGGTCTCGTCGAGCAGTTGCGCCCGCGGCTCGACCACCCTCGCGAGGGCGGTCGCCAGAGCCTTGGCGTCGGTGGCTATGGCCGGTGCAGCCTCAGCCCCGCGCGCCATGTGCGGGATGCCGGTGGCCCACGCCCACTCATGAGCGAGATCGGGCGGGGCGGCGACGAGCAGCGAGAGTTCGTCCGGACCGCAACAGACCACGGCCTCAAGCAGCATCGACCGGGCGAGTCCGGCGGCGGCCGCGCGCGGCCCTTCGACACCGATGACCGCGTGCTCCTGGAGAGAAACGGTGAAAGGTGCATCCCGTACGGTCGCCGCCGCCGCTTTGACCGCCTCGGCGCGGTCCTGCAGGTCGATCATCGGATCGGCTTCGAGCGCGGCCGTCTTGCCGATCTCGACCGTGAGTCCCGACGGCACATCGGCCACCCCGACAGCTACATCGAGGAAGTCCTCGTCGGTCAGCCGTCGCTCCCACAGCCGCCCACCGGCAATCCAATCGGAGAGCTGAGTGGGCGCCGGGTGGCTGAGCTCGAGCGCCGCCCGGATCTGCTTCTTCGCTGCGGTCACACCCGTCTCGACCGCGTCGACCATGACGGTGTAACGCTCGGCCCGTTTGATGTTCCGTTTGTCGGCGGCCTTCCGATTACCCCGATACATGATCAGAGGGGTAGCCATGGCCGCAAACGTGACCAGTCCCCCCAGCACGATCATCTGAACGGACCCCGACGTGATCCCGAAAATCAAAATCGTGCCGGTAGTCAGCACCGGCAGAAAAACCATAGCCGCCTGCGGCGGCTGAGGCTTCTCCACAGTCGGCACCGCCGGCACGTCGAATTCAGTCACCGCGGGCCGCGCCCCCAGCCACCGCCCCCGCCGATGAACCGGCTCCAACTCACTCATGACGGGGCCCAAATCCTGGTGCTCAACGGCATTTCCCTCAATGGAGTAATTGATATCTCGCGACCGTATGCCGGCTCGGGTCAAGAAGCTACGGCTGGGAGCCCGGTATCAGCACCTCGACGTGTGCTCCACGCGCGGCGAACCAATCCGCTAGTGCCGGTCCGACAAGCTCTCGTTCCCCGTCATCTTCTACAACCGTGACCGGACCGTAGAGCGAGCCGGTCAGGCCTCGCACCACAGAGGATTCGTCTACGCGAGCCACGAAGAAGGTCCCACTGAAGACTGCATCGGAAAGATCCGCGCCGCGGAAATCGGCGTCCGACACTGATCCGCCCAGAAGTTGCGCCCGCCGGAAGCTGGCGGATCTGGCATCCACAGCGATCAGCGAGGCACTTGTCAGGTCGGCATCGTCGAACTTAGCGCGATGCAAAGTCGCCCGGTCCAACGATGCCTTAGTCAGGTTCGCCCCGGTAAGGTCGGCATCCGTCATCTCAGCGGACTCCAGATGCGCCCGATGCAATTCGGCTTCACGGAGTACGACAGAGGTCAGCACCGCGTTGGACATCCATGCTTCAGTGAAGTCAGCATTGGTCAGGTCGGCTCCCCTCAGATCCATACTTGCCGCATTGAACACGTCACCGGAGGACCGGGTCCATTCCTGAAGATATTCCGCCGCTTCCGCGCTGAGGGGCGCGCGGACTGGACGCCACGGCCTATGGGTACCAGATGACATTGCCGCCCCAACCTTTCTGATCCGCAACACCTTTGATGAAGTCGATCGCCTCTATGTTGGCGTTTCGGGTGTCGATGATCACCTTTCGACCCCTACCGGTGATCTCGCTCTCCAGGTTCTTCACGAAATCTTCCGCGACACGCGGGTTCCGAACCGGATCGACTGCTTGCGGGAACAGCTGATCAGGATCTTTCGGAGTGGATCCCGGCGGCCAATCCGAATGCAGGCCCTTGACGTCATAGTATTCACCGGTGCTCGGGGAGAAAAAGTCTCCCTTTCCACGCTCAGTCGGCCGCTGCAAGTCTTCCGGTAGGCGCTTCTGTTCCCGCAGGTCGAGCCCGATACGGGCCTCATCCTGCGAGCTGGAGGAAATCCGGCCGCCGCCGTCCGGGTCGCGAGACAATCGGTCGAACTCGTCAGGGTAGCGCTGCTCGATCTCGCGGAGACGCTTATTGACGGCATCACGTTCCGCCGGCGAAAGCGCGCGACCCTGCCCAGAAGCGCTCAGCTTTGCCTCGGGCAGCCGGGTGTCCGGCTCATTCTTCGGCGTTTTACCGGCGCCGGTAATGTTGGCGTGGGTGTTGCCCTTCAAGACTTTGGAGATCTGAGAACCGACGACCGGGCTGATACCGCCGAGGGCTCCGGCGAAGACCAGGTGCCCCGGGTCCAGCTTGCGGTCTCGGTAGAGCTCGATCACCGCCTCTGCCGTCACGTTGTTCGCGGCGCCGCGGAAGAAGAGCTTTCCCTTGCCGTGGAAGGGCATCAACAGGCTGACCGCGGACGTGATGGTGACGTCCTTGGGGCTGATGTCGCGGAACGGGTTGCTGCGCCAGTCCTCGACGAGGTTGCCACCCACCTGCGGGGCGACCTCGAAGCCGGCGTTCACGACGAACCTGGCGGCGATTCCCTTGAGGCTTGTGCCCACTGTGCGCAGGACAAGCCGAACCGCCAGTGCGCGGACTGCGATCAGGATGAGACGGATGGAGTTGACGACCTGGGCGGCGCGGGCCGCGGTGACGAAGGTTCCGAGGCCGGCCGTGACGAATCCGACGGCTACGCCGATGACCAGTGTCGCGCCGATTTGCTCCAGCAGGCTCTTGACCTTCTCGCGCTGCTCCTCGAGGTCGTCGGCGAGTTGGCGGACGTCGGCGGCGGCGCTGTCCAGTTCGGCGCAGAGCTCGTGCACCCCGCCGGCCATGGTGGTCCACTCGGCGACGAACGCCGCCTGAGCGCTGCCCGTCCACGCGTCGCCGACGCCGAGGATCTGCGCCTGGGTGGCTTCCACCATGGAGCGCAGTCCGTTGGCGACATTCGTCCAGACAGCCGCGGCCGCGCGCAGCTGGCCCGCGTCGAAATGCGGGAATCCCGGATAATCGAAAGTTTGCGGGGGCTCGGCGTCGGCGGGATTGACCGGTACGTCAGTCATGTGTCCTACGGTTCTTGCTCGACCGTGTTCGCGGTCTCCGTGTCGGCGTAGAGACGGCCCGCCATGAACAGGCGCGTCGCCATTCCTTCGAGTGCGGCCCCGAGCTGCCCCAAAGCGTGCACGGCCGAGTCCAGCGCCTCGCTGTAGTCCGCCGCGGACTGGTCACTGCCGCTGACGTATTCCGACTCCGGCGACCGTGCGCCGTTCGACAGCATGGTCCGGAAATTGGCCACGTCGGAACCGGCCGCGGAAACCACACTGGACAGTCTTTGCACGGCCGCCGGGTCGACGGAGAAATCGGTCACGAGAAGCTGCCGCGGACCGCGGACTCGGTGCTCTCGTAGTTGGTGGCGGCGGTCTGCATGGTCTGGCCGATCTGGGTCAGCGTGTCGTGCAGCGCCCGCACGTCGGCGTCCCATTTGGTGTAGAGCGCCTGCAACGCCGCGGACGCCGAGCCCTGCCAGCTGTCACCGAGGCCCTGGATCTGCGCGAGCAGGGTGGCCCGCTGCGCGTCGATTTCCGAGGCGCCCGCCGAAACCTGGGCGGCGACGCCCCGGATCGCTTCGGGGGAAACTGAGTAGTCAGACATGAAGAGCCTTTCGGTGGCGTATGCGGTTGTCCCTGAAGTCGGACGCTAGCATTTCGATTCAGGTTGCTGCAGACTTTCTTTTTGCCACGCCGAGCGCCATAGTTTCCGAGTCCGAAGACAAACATGAGAAGGTAGTATGTCGCAGGTTCATGTTCTACTGCTCGGCCCGGAAGGCGCCTTTGCCTCGGTGGCGCTGAGCGATGATATTTCGTTTTCTGCGCAACGGGAGACGATCGCCCGGGCATTGAACCTGCCGGATGGTCGCGACTTGACCATCCGAAAGGACGATGGCTCCCCCCTCGACCAGGGTCGCCCTTTAGCGAATATGGGGGTCCGTTCCGACGATCGGATTTTGATCGAGGTACGCAACAATTCGCGATCCGGATTCCTGGGCAGATTCGGACGGCGCGGGGAGGAACCGGACACCCCTGTCGTCCCTTCGGCCTACCGGGTGCTGCCCTGCTACCTGGCCGTGGACACCTCGGCGTCGATGGCGGGCGACCCCATCATCCGGGTCAATCAGGAGTTGCCGCGGCTGCGCGCCAAGATGCTCCGGGAGCCGGAGCTGGCCGAGGTCTGTCAGCTGTCCGTGGTCGCGTTCGAGGAGACGGCGGTAGTGCACGCCCCGCTCACCGACGTCGCCCAGATGGAGCTGCCCGGGTTGACCGCCGACGGTACCGGCACCAATTACGCCCATGTGTTCTCGTTGCTGCGGTCTACCATCGCGAGGGATCTTTACGAGTTGTACCGCAGCGGCCGCCGGCCGTACCGTCCGGTCGTGTTCTTCCTCAGCGACGGCCAGCACAACCGGCCGGACGACTGGCGGGAGACCCTCGGCCGGCTGACCGACCGTTCGGAGTTCTACGGCGCACCGGCCATCGTCGCGTTCGGGTTCGGTGAGGCGGATCCCGAAACCATCCGGGAGGTCGGCCTCAAGGCGTCCTACATGCCGGACGACGGCACACCGTCGGCGAAGCTCGACACCTTCATGACCTTCCTGCTCAGCTCGCTGACCAACTCGATGGCCGGGGGCAGCCGCGACCGCGACGACGTGTTCGTGGTCCCGCCGTCCGCGCCTGCGGGATGGCGAGCCATCAAGATCCAGCGATGACGGCGTCACCGCCCTCCGGACCTGGGGCGATCCGGCGCGTTCTGGGCTATCTGCTGCCACCGGTGGGCGGCCGTGGCGAGCCCACAGCCCGGACTGTCGGCCGGCCGATGACCGTGGGCGAGCCGATCGTGCAGTCACCCGAGGACGATGCTCTGACTGTCACGTCGTGGGTCACCCAGCCGAGGATGAGTGCCGACGGCGGAACACTCGGAACCTTGACCGTCCGGGCCGCCTCAGTGAGCGGACGTCGCCACGCGCGGCAGGGCGGAAGCCGCGAGGATGCGTACGCCATCAGCCCGGCCACCGATGGTGTGGTCGTGGCCGTCGCCGACGGCGTGGGTGACCCTTCCGCACGCTTCTCGGCGGTCGGCGCACAGCTGGCCGCCGTCGAAGCCTGCCGGTTGATAGCGAACTGCCTCGATCGCCCCCAAACGATCGACGCGGACGAGGTATGCCGGGTGATCAGTACGTCCATGACGCAGCAGGCCGGCCGATTCGTGCCCGACGAGTACGACGCCCGCTCGCTCGCCACGACTTTGACCGTCGTGTGGATCTCGACCGGTGGCGAGTACGCGGGCTTCCGGGTCGGCGACGGCGAGATGTTCGAGATCGGCCAGGGCGGCCTGGTGTCGGCAGGTCCACCCGCCGGCGGCTCCTTCACCGAGACCGCGGCCCTGCCCGGCTCGTGGACGACGGTCGAGACGTTCGAGGGCCGGCTGCAACCGCGGACCGCCTTGGTGGTGGTGACCGACGGGTTGTCGGTGCCGATGCGTTCGCCTGACGTCGCGACCCACCTCACCCGCCGCTGGCACGAGGTGCCGACCATCGTGGAGTTTTTGGACGACATCTCCTTCGAACGACGGGGCGAATCAGACGACCGTACGGCGGTCTGCGTCTGGTTCCTCCCCGAGGCAGGTGCCTGATGACTGACTGGACCGGGCCCGCCGAGCCTCTGGACCGTGCACTGCTTTCGCTCACCGGGGAGTCCGTCGGCCATCCGGGAGCGAAAGGCGCCGTCCACGTCGTTGATGAGTCGACTTACTACAAGGAGTATCTCGAGCCGATCGACGACCCCGGCCATCTCGACGAGCTGATCGGCTGGCGCCGCTCGCTGCCACCCGAAGACCGCGCCTTTCTCGATGCGCACTGTGCTTGGCCGCTGCGCCGGGTGGCGGACGAGGGCCTCACCACCGGTTTCCTCATGGCGCCGGCGCCGGACGAGTTCTGGGCCGACATGCTCGGCGAGCGGCACACCATGGAGCTGCAGCACCTGATTCACGCCGCGCGAGCCAAGCAGCTCGGGATCACCGTTCCCGACCGGCCGCAACGGCTGCTTCTGGCTCAAGACCTCGCCGAGCTCCTCGCGCTGTTCGACAGGCACGACATGGTTTACGGCGACATCAGCGAGAAGAACGTCCTGTGGACCCTGCGGGGCGAGCCGCGGACGTACTTCATCGACTGTGACAACGCCCGCCGCGTCCACAGTGCGCACCGCCAATCGGCCATGGCCCGCAACGACGGATGGCGTGACCCTCTGCTCGGCCCGGACGACCTGCCCGACGTCGACAGCGACCGGTTCGCGCTCGCGGTCTTCTTCTACCGCGTCTTCTACGGCGTCACCGTCTCGGTCGACCAGCAGGACGGCAAGGTTCTCCTGCCCGACGACGCCCCGGAACTGCCACGGCTGGAGGCTCTGCTGGGCGCCGGGCTGGGCCTGATCCGTCCACGTCCGACCGCCGACGAGTGGGCCGGCGCGCTGCGGAACGCGGACAGCGATCGCCCGGTGCCCCCGCCGCCCAAAACGGCCCCACCTCGCGTCCGGGAGGGCCGGAAGAAGACTTTCGCGGCCGTCGCGATCGGTGTGGTCGCAGCGTCAGCGTTGGCTGTGCCACTGATCGTGCGCGGAACCAGCCATGCTGAACACCGGGCGGAACCGCAGCCGGACGTGGCCACCACGACAGCCACGCCTGCCGCGCCACCGGCCCCGGAGCTGCTGACCCGCGACGAGGCGCTGACCGAGTGGGCGGCCGGCCCGGTGGGGATCCAGATCAATCGCTACTACTCGTGGTACGTCTGGGACGAGAACAAGGCCGACGCGTTCTCCCTGGTGTACCTGAGGCCGTCCATAACCAACGACACGCCGGCATCGCTCGACCTGTCGCTGGCCTACGACAACTTGGTGCTCGTCACTGACACCAAGCCCAAGCCGATCGGCAGCGACGTCCCGGTGTACGAGCTACCCGGCATGAGCGAGGGCAACGAGCTGTACGGCTTGGGTTCCGCCTACGACTGGACTTTCCCTTATGACGGAACCGATCATAAGATCAGCTGGTCAGCTCAGACACTCGCCCCGGGCGCGACGTTCACGTCAAAACGCGTTCAGGGAGGCTCGATGGGCTACCAGTTCCCCCCGGTCGCGACGAAGGCCGACGACTCCTTCAGCCTTGCCCCCGCCAAGCTGCACGTCCTCGGCGTCGGCTGGTTCGAGAACGAGCAGATGATGGGTTTCGCCCCCGTCTCCGCCTGGAAGAACCCCAACACGCCCGAGTCGTTCCTGACCGAATGACCTCGGCGCGTGCTTCGCTAAGCGGCGATGCGGTTCCCGGCCGGGGCCGGGCGGTAGGTGGCGACCGCCGAGGCGGGCATCGGGTGGCCGTAGTGGAAGCCCTGCGCGTAGCGGTAGCCCAGGCGCTGCAGTTCGGCGGCCTGTTCGGCGGTTTCGACGCCCTCGGCCACGGCTCGCAGGCCCATGCCCTCGCAGATGCCGATCAGCGCGGCCACCACCACGGCCTGCTGCCCGCCGGACGTGACGTCGTCGACGAAGGACTTGTCGACCTTCAGCACGTCGGCCGGGCAGGTGCGGAGCAGGCCCAGCGAGGAGTGGCCGGTCCCGAAGTCGTCCAGGGCGATCTTCACGCCCAGGGCGGAGATGGCCCGCACCTCGGCCAGGGCGCTGCCGCCGTCGAAGACGGCCGTCTCGGTGACCTCGATCGTCAGTGTCGACGGCGGAAGTCCGGTGCGTTGCAGCACGGCGGCGACGTCGGAAGCGAAGCCGGCCTCGCGGAGCTGCCGTGCCGAGACGTTGACGGTGACCGTGCGCGGCGCCGCGTCCCCCAGTGACGTTCGCCAAGCCATGGCCTGGCGGCACGCCTCTTCGAGGATCCAGGCGCCCAACGGCACGATCAGCCCGGTGCGTTCGGCGGCCGGAATGAAGACGTCGGGACCGATCGGGCCGCGTGCGGGGTGGTTCCACCGGATCAGGGCCTCGACCCCGTAGAGCTCACCGCCCGGCATGTGGACGATCGGCTGGTAGAGCAGGGTCAGCTGGTCGGCGTCCAAGGCCACGCGCAGGTCGGCGGCCAGGCGGGACTGTTCGGCGGTGCGCTGGTCCATCTCGGCGGCGTACGTGACCTGGCGGCCTTTGCCTTTCCCTTTGGCTTCGTACATGGCGACGTCGGCCCGCCGGAGCAGTTCGTCGGCGGTGTCGCCGTCGCGGGCGGGGGCCAGGCCGATGCTGCTCTCCACCACCAGTTCGTGGCCGCCGGCGTGGACCGACAGGCGGAGCTGGGACGTGATGGCGGCCAGGGTCCTCGCGGCGTCGCCGCGCAGCAGGAGGGCGTATTCGTCGCCGCCCTGGCGGGCCACGAGGCTGCCGGGCGGCAGTTGGGCGGTGATGGTTTCGGCCACGGCCACCAGCAGGGCGTCGCCGACGGCGTGGCCGAGGTCGTCGTTGATGGCTTTGAAGTCGTCGAGGTCGATCAGGGCGACGCTCACGTCGGACGGGTCGTCGGCCAGCGCCTCGGTGATCTCGCGGGCCAGCACGGTGCGGTTGGCCAGGCCGGTCAGCCCGTCGTGGCCGGCCTGGTAGGCCAGTTCGCGCTGGCGGGCGTCGAGGTCCTCGAGCAGCCGGGCGTTGTCGCGCAGGGCGACCAGCTGGCGGGTGGCCACCAGCAGGGTGACGGTGACCGAGCCGATCGCGACGGCGAGCAGGTCCGGGGTGTGGGCGACGGCGCTGGTCAGCAGCAGCACGGCGGTGGCCAGCACGGCCGCGTACGGCATCAGGCTGAGCCGTTTCATCGCGGGGCGGGGCAGGGGACGGCCGAGGTGGCTGGCCCGGATCTGCCGGTCGGCGGCCAGGCTCAGGCACAGCGAGGTGGCCGGCAGCAGGATGTGCGCGGTGTTCAGGTACGGCTTGTCGGCCAGCAGCGGGGCCAGTGAACCGCCGCCGGCGCCGACCGCGCCGGTCAGGGCGAGCAGGTGCAGGGCGCGCCGGTCGATGGGGCCGGTGCCGGTGAAGGCTACCTTGACGAAGGCGAAGACGCAGATGAAGCCGGCCACGAGCACGATGAACACGGAGAACGAGTCGGCGATGGTGCCGCCCAGCCAGCTCTCCCACCGCCGGTACGCGAAGTGCCAGGTGAACGTGAGCACGGTGACGATGACCGTGGCGATGTCGAGACCGAAGCGGGCCCATTCGATGCCGCTGCGCCGGGCGCCGGGGATGCGCAGCAGGCCGGCCACGAACGCGACCAGGCCCAGCACGTAGACGGCGGCGGTGAGCCCGCTGATGTGCTGCCCGTGCTGGGCGCCGCTGAAGTAGTCCCAGCCGTTGGAGATGGCGCCCAGGCCGATCAGGATGATGCCGACCGACGCGTACCGCCAGTAGGTGCGGCCGCCGGCCGAGGCCCGCCACGACACGACGGCGGCCACCGGCACCGAGATCAGCACGGCGAACCAGCCCAGTGACGTGGGGGTCTCGTGCACCAGGCCGAAACCGAACCACAGGCAGGCCAGGGCGAGGGTGCACGCGGAGAGGGCCAGGGCGCGCGTCATCCGGAACGCGGGCACCCGCACCCCGCCGGCGGCTCTGGTCCTCTCCACAGCGATCCCATCGGCTCGGCACCGCCGCGGGCTGAGAAGATCGCGGGGCGGTTCGCGCCACAGGGTACCGCCGGGACCGGGCTTGGCAAGGGTTCGGTCCGGTGCGGAATTGCCGTGACGGTGGTGGCGTGAGACGGGCCATGGCCGCGCCGGCCGTCGCGTCGTTCCTGACGTTGCTCGTCGATGTCGTCAGAGGGGCGCAACCGGGTGGCGCGCGACTTCCACGACGGGTCCGGAGGTACGCCGGTCGGTGGGCGCGCTGCGTGAGGAGCGAGCACCCGTGCCGCTGCCGGAGGTGTTGCGCGAGCCCGCCGAGGTGGAGGTGCGCGGCGCGCCGTTGCGCCATCGGCACGGTAGCGTGCACTGAATGCAAGAGATCTCGGACGTCGTCCGGCAGCGCATCCGCGGGCTGCGGCAGGCGCGGGGCTGGAGTCTCGACGCGCTGGCCGCCCGCTGCCACCTCAGCCCGTCCACGCTGAGCCGCATCGAGACCGGCCACCGGCGCATCGACCTCGATCAGCTGGTGGCCCTGGCCCGGGCGCTCGACACCACGATCGACCACCTGGTCGAGCCGGTCGACGACGCCGACGTGATCATCCGGCCGTTGCAGCATCAGGAGCCGGGCCTGACGACGTGGGTGCTGTCGCGCGAGCCGGCCCGGCCCGGCGGCAGCCTCGTGGCCAAGATGCGGATCACGCCGGAGCGCCGTCCCAGCCCGGAGCGGCTGGCCGTCCATCCCGGCCGTGAGTGGTTCACGGTGATCAGCGGGACGGCGCTGCTGCACCTCGCCGAGCGGCAGATCCCGGTCGCGACGGGGAACGCGGCCGAGTTCTCGACGATGATCCCGCACTTCATCGGCGCGGTGGACGGGCCGGTGGAGATCCTCACGATCTTCGACCAGGAGGGTGAGCGCGCCCACGCGTCAGCCTGACTCTTGCCATTCCTGCAAGGCCTGATGCCGTACGGGCAAATCGGCTCTACCTTTGCCGGCATGCTCAATGTCCCTGTTCTCACGATCGACGACCCCCGCCGGCGCCGCGCGATCCTGATCGCCGTCTGCGTCGCGCTGATGGCCGTCATCGCTTCGGTCTCCGGCCTCAACGTGGCCCAGCAGCAGATCGCCGTGGCCTTCGGCGCGTCGCAGAGCACCGTCCTGTGGATCATCAACGTCTACGCGCTCACGCTGGCCGCGCTGCTGCTGCCGCTGGGCGCGGCCGGCGACCGCTGGGGCCGCAAGCCCGTGCTGCTGGCCGGTCTGCTCGTGTTCGGGCTGGCCAACGTGGCCGCCGGACTCGCCCCCAGCACCGAAATCATGATCGCCGCGCGGCTGTTCAGCGGCATCGGCGCGGCGATGATCATGCCGGTGACCCTGGCCGTGATCACCTCGACGTTCCCGGACGAGGAGCGCTCCCGCGCGATCGGTGTCTGGACCGGCGTCGCGGGCGGTGGCGGCCTGCTCGGCATGTACCTGTCGGCGATCCTGGTCGACGTCGCGACCTGGCGCTGGCTGTTCGTGCTGCCGGTGACCCTGGTACTGGTGGCCGCCGTCCTGACCCTGCGCTCGGTGCCGGACTCGCGCGAAGGAAAGGGCTTCGACGTCGTCGGCTCGTTGACGTCGTCGACCGCCGTGGCCGCGCTCATCTTCGTCCTGCACGAGGGCCCCGTACGGGGTTGGGCCGACGCTCCGGCCGTCACCGCGCTGGCCGTCGGGCTGGCCGCCACCGCCGGGTTCATCGGGTGGGAGCTGCGCCACCCCGCCCCGCTGCTCGACGTCCGCCTGTTCCGGTCGCGCGGGCTCGCGAGCGGCTCGGTGTCCCTGCTGACCGTCTTCGGCGTGCAGGCCGGCATCTTCGTGGTGCTGTTCCCCTACTTCCAGGCCGTGCTGGGCTGGTCGGGCCTGCGCTCGACGGTCGCGATGCTGCCGATGGCGCTGCTCATGATGGCCGCCTCCGGTCTCGCCCCCCGCCTGGCGGCCCGGGCAGGCGGCCGCGCCACGACGGCCACCGGCATCGCGCTGGCCGCGGCGGGCCTGGCCCTCATGGCGGCGCTGGTCTCGGTCGACGGCGGCTACCTGTCGGTGCTGCCCGGCATGCTGGCGATGGGCCTGGGCATGGGTCTGTCGATGACCCCGTCGACCGAGGCCATCACGTCCTCGCTGCCGCGCGACCGGCAGGGCGTGGCGTCCGCGCTCAACGACGTGACCCGCGAGTTCGGCACCGCGCTGGGGGTGGCCCTGCTGGGCGCGATCCTGTCGGCCGGTTACCGCGCCGCGATCGACTCCCGCCTGCCCGGCGCGCCCGAACCCGTCCGCGAGAACATCGCCAACGCCGGCCCCGGCGTGCTGCGGGCCGCACAGGAATCCTTCGTGGACGGCTGGCAGCAGGCCATGTGGGCCGGCGTGGCCGTGCTGACCCTGCTTCTCGCGTACGTGCTGGTGCGCGGTCAGCCGAACAGGGCGGCCGGGATGTCGGCGTAGAACAGGGCCGGGTCGCGCGACAGGGACGCTTTGACGTTGGCGGTGGGCTTGTCGGCGATCACTTCGAGCGCGCCCGCCTCCAGGCCGTCCAGGGCCTGGGCGACCACCTCGTGCGGCGGCAGCTTCGGAATGTCGTAGCCGGCCATCATGTCGGTGTCCGCGATGGCCAGGGCGAGCGCGGTGACCTGGGTCTTCTGCTCGGCCAGCTCGAGCCGTACGCCGTTGGTCAGCGACCACATCGCGGCCTTGGAGGCGGCGTAGCCGTTGCTCGACGGGGCGAAGGCATACCAGCTCAGCGCGGAGATGACGTTGAGGATGGCGCCGCCGGCCAGCTGGGGCGCGAAGGCCCGGGTGACGTCGAGGGTGCCCCAGAAGTTGGTCTCGAACTCCCGGCGGATGTTGTCGGTGGACGGGCCCAGCAGGGGCGCGTCGGTCGAGATGCCGGCGTTGTTGACCAGGATGCCGAGCTCGCCCACCTCGGCCGCCGCGGCCGCGATGGTCGCAGGGTCGGTGACGTCGAGCCGCAGGGGCACGACGCCCGGGATGTCGATGCTCTCCGGGCGGCGGGCGGTGGCGTAGACGGTGGTGGCGCCGCGGGCCAGGAGGGCCTCGGCGAAGGCCTTGCCGAGACCGCGGTTGGCGCCGGTTACGAGGGCTTTTGTGCCGTTGATCTGCATGCCGCCACGCTAGAACCTCACGTTGACGTCAGGGGCAAGTCTTGCGACCCGCATCACCCCATAACGATTTTTTCGGGAAGCGCTTCCCCGACTTTAGGGCAGCCCCCACAGCCCTTTGTTGCCGGGATATTGACGGTTCGAAACACGACGGTAAAGATCCCAGAAAGCGCTTTCTGTCGGCGCCGCACGGTCATCTCCCCTTCGCCGCACGCCCGTCCCCACTGGCGAACGGCCCCCCGAGAAGGCAGGCTCATGACACTCATATCTCCACCACCGGCCCGCAGACGCCGCGGCCTGGTCACCCTGAGCGCGGTCCTCGCCGGAGCTCTCGGCGCCACCGTGATCACCTTTGCCACGCAGGCTGACGCCGCCGAGGTTCCGCTGTCGCAGGGCAAGCCGGCCACCGCCTCGACCACCGAGAGCGCGGCCTTCCCCGCCTCCGCCGCGGTCGACGGCAACGCCGGCACCCGGTGGTCCAGCACGTTCGCCGACCCGCAGTGGTTGCAGGTCGACCTGGGCAGCACCCAGACGATCAGCCGCGTCGTGCTGAACTGGGAGGCGGCGTACGCCTCCGCCTTCACCATCCAGACCTCGGCCAACGGCACCACCTGGACGAACGTCTCCCCGACGACCACCGGCCGGGCCGGCGAGCAGACCCTGACCGTCTCCGGCAGCGGCCGCTACGTGCGGATGAACGGCACCACCCGCGCCACCCCGTACGGCTACTCGCTCTGGGAGTTCCAGGTCTTCGGCACCAGCAGCACCCCGACGACACCCACGCCGACCCCGAGCGGCCCCAACCTGCCCACCTCCGACACGCCTGACCTCGGCGCGAACGTACGGATCTTCGACCCGTCCACGCCCGCGTCGACCATCCAGTCGGCGGTGGACCAGGCCTTCAACGCCCAGCTGCGCAGCTCGACCGCGCAGTTCGGCACCCAGCGCCACGTGTTCCTGTTCAAGCCCGGCACGTACGGGCGGGTCTGGGCCAACGTCGGCTTCTACACCACTGTCGCCGGCCTCGGCCTCAACCCCGACGACGTGACGATCAACGGTGCGGTCAACGTCGACTCCGGCTGGAACTACGGCGACGAGAGCAACGCCACCCAGAACTTCTGGCGCAGCATGGAGAACCTGTCGATCGTGCCCGAGGGCGGCACCAACCGGTGGGCCGTCTCCCAGGCCGCCCCGATGCGCCGCGTGCACATCAAGGGCAACCTGACCCTGGCCCCGTCCAACCAGGACAACGGGCAGGGCTACTCCAGCGGCGGCTACCTGGCCGACTCCGTGGTCGACGGCGTCGTGTCGTCGGGCTCGCAGCAGCAGTGGTACACCCGGGACAGCCGGATCGCGCGCTGGGACGGCGGCGTCTGGAACATGGTCTTCTCCGGCGTGCAGGGCGCTCCGGGCAACGCGTTCCCGAACCCGCCGCACACCACGCTGGCGACCACCCCGGTCACCCGCGAGAAGCCTTACCTATACGTGGACAGCGCGGGCCTCTACCGCGTGTTCGTGCCCGCCCTGCGCCGCAACTCGGCCGGCGCCAGCTGGCCCAACACGGCCGGCTCGTCGATCCCGATGCGCGAGTTCTACGTGGCCAAGCCCGGTGACAGCGCGGCCCGGATCAACCAGGCACTGGCCCAGGGCCTCAACCTGTTCTTCACGCCGGGCACGTACCAGCTCAACGACACCATCCGGGTCACCCGGGCCAACACCGTCGTGACCGGCATCGGCTACCCGACGCTGATCCCGACCAACGGCAACGAGGCGCTGAACATCGCCGACGTCGACGGCGTCAAAGTCAGCGGCATCACGTTCGACGCGGGCACGGTCAACAGCCCGACCCTGATGACGGTCGGCCGGGCCGGTGTCCACACCGACCACGCGGCCAACCCGATCAGCCTGCAGGACGTCTTCTTCCGCATCGGCAGCAGCGTCCAGGGCAAGGCCACGACCACCCTGGCCGTGCACAGCGACGACACGATCATCGACCACATCTGGGCCTGGCGGGCCGACCACGGCGGCGCACCCACCGGCTGGACCGTCAACACCGGCGACACCGGCCTCATCGTGAACGGCGACGACGTGCTCGCCACCGGCCTGTTCGTCGAGCACTACCAGAAGTACGAGGTGATCTGGAACGGCAACCGCGGCAAGACGATCTTCTTCCAGAACGAGAAGCCGTACGACGTGCCCAACCAGGCCGCCTGGATCGGGCCCCGGGGCAACGGCTACGCCGCCTACAAGGTCGCCGACAACGTCACCGACCACCAGCTCTGGGGTGGCGGCTCCTACGCCTACTTCAACGTCAACCCGAGCGTCCGAGTGGACCGGGCCTTCGAGGTGCCCAACCGCTCCGGCGTCCAGCTCCGCAGCGTCCTGACCGTCTCGCTGGGTGACGTCGGCACGATCGCCAACGTCGTCAACGACACCGGCGGCTCAGTCCCCAACCCGGCCGGCAACACCACCCCGCGCAACGTGGTGGCCTATCCCTGACCCCGACGGAACACCAGCATGACCGGCGGCCATCGGTGCGACACGCACCGGTGGCCGCCGGCGCGTCCAGGCCTCGAAAGGGGGAAGTGCGCGGTATCAGGTGGGTTAGCCCGCTCGGGCCGTTTGTTCTGACGCTGCGGAGTATGTGGTGCGCGGGTCCCGCTGGACATCCTTGACATCGGTCTATCGGGACCGGGAAACGTCCGCGTACTGTCCGGAGTTGATCGATGTCTGCGGAGCTCGTCCGTCATGACGGCCAGGAGCTTTCCTTCACCGGGACGGTGTTCGAGTTCGCCGTCGCTCTCCGGCCCCTGCTCGCGCTGTCGGGGCTGGTGGCGAAGGTGGTGGCGTCCCGGGTCGAGGTGCAGCGCCTCCAGGTGGCCGGGGCCCGAGCGGATCCGGTCCGCGCGGCGAGACGACGGCCGGGGCGCCGGCCGGCTCCCCCGGCGGCCGGCCTGGGCGGGCTCGAGCAGCGGTTCGATGCCGCTCTCCGGGCGATCAAACTGGAGGGCGCCCATCGGCGGGCCGAGGCCGATCGGCGGTTCGCGGCCGAGATGGCGCGGATCGACGGGGCCTTCCAGGCGGAGCTGGCTCGCCAGGCCGCCCAGCAGAGGCAGAACCGGCAGTCGTTCGCCGCGGCCCGCGAGCACCTGCGCCGGCGGGAGGCGGACCGGCGCGACCTGGGCAACGCGATGACCGAAGCCACCCGGCTGATGACCGGACGGTCGGGGCTGGCCGAGATGGCGGCGCTCACCGTACCCGTGCTGTCCCGCGCGATGACCTCGGTCGCGACCGGGCAGGACGGCGCGGCCGCGGTGCTTGAGGCGCTGAGCCTGCGGGCCTTGCCGAGTGGTGGAAAGGCATGACAGTCCTCTGCCTTCTGCTCGTGGTCTGCGTCGGCGTGATCGTGGTGCTGGTCACCCGGTCCGGCACCACGAAGCGCCCACGAAGCGGCCGGCAGGTGGTCCATTACGCACAGCCGGCCCGGCCGGCCCGGAGAAGGAAGAAGAAGCCCGCCCCCGCCCCCGGCGGTGGCCAGACGCTCTACACCGAGGCGCAGGTCCGCGCGATCCTCGAGAAGGCGCTCGGCGCGGTGTGGGAGGCCGAGCAGAAGCGCGTCCACGCCCAGGTCAAGGACCAGGAACGCAAGGTCGCCGCGCGGCTGCGGCAGCAGCAGCGCGAACTCGACTTCGCCGAACTGCGGGGACTGCACGAGAAATCCCGGCAGACCGCCGACCTGGCGTACACCATGCTCGGCGACGCCCGCAGCGCGGAGAACAAGGTCAGGGAGAACATCCGCGCGATCGAGGCTGCCACACCCCGGGGCGGTGGCAACGCCGGGACGCGGCACGCGCTCGAAGCGTTACGCGTCGACCGTGACGTGCTGCGGGTTCACCGCGAGCGCTACGAACAGGACGTACAGCGTCTGAACAGGGAGACCGCCCGGCTGCGGGACGCGATCGGCGCGAACTGCGGAACCCCGGGCCGCAAGTGGCATTCGGCGCTGATGGAACGCACCCGGCGGCGCAAGGAGCAGCGGGGATGAGACCGGCCCTCCGCCGACCGCGTCCGGTGGACAACGTGACCCGGGAGGGTGAACGACCCGGGCCCGGGCCCCGCCCGTGGCTAGTCTGCCCCGCATGGATCTGAGACTTGAGGTGCAGGGCGACGACCGGGACGCGATGGCGCTGAGCCGCTGGCTGCGTGACGAGCGCGAGCTGCGCGGATGCGTACGGCAGCAGCCCGGGCCGATGGACCCGGAGGCGATGGGCACGATGACCGACATCGTGGTGCCGCTCGCCACCGCCGTCGTGTCCGGCGCGCTGACCCCGCTGGCCGAGTCGCTGGTCACGTTCGTGAGGCAGCGCAAAAGCAAGGTGACGATCGAGGTCGGCAGCGAATGCCGGATCACCGTCACCGGCGGCGACAACCCGGCCGCGCTCGCCGAGAAGCTGGCCCGGATCGCTATCGACGAAAGGTGAGCACGTGCGCGTCCCGCAGCGGGATCGGTCCAATCTGGTCATCGTCGGCTCGAGCCGCTACGACGACGACGAGCTGTGTGAGCTCCCCGGTGTCCGGAACAATGTCCGGGATCTCGGCCTTCTGCTGACCGACCGCTCGTACGGGATCGTCGCGGACAACCGCTACGAGGTCGTTCCCGAGGCCACCGAGCCACGCGCCGTTTTCCAGGTGCTGCGCGAGCATGCCGAGGCCGCCCGCGACACACTCGTGGTGTACTTCGCCGGGCACGGACTGCGCACCGACGACGACCGCCTCTACCTGGCGATGCGCGGCACAATGACATCGGATCTGCTGTTGAGCGGGCTCGCCTTCGACCAGTTCCACGAGGCGGTGTACCGCAACCGCGCGCAGAACACGGTTGTCATCCTGGACTGTTGCTACAGCGGGCTCGCGGTCAACGGCAGCGTGGACGGCGACAGCTACCTGCTCACCGCCACCCCGTCGAACCGCATGGCGGCGGCCCCGGCCGGCCGGACGCACACCGCGTTCAGCGGTGAACTGATCAAGCTGCTGCGCGACGGGGTTCGCCAGGGCCCGGAGCTGCTTTCGGCGCAGTTCCTCTTCGAACGCCTGCGGTCGACGATGCAGGCGGGCGGCTTCCCCGCCCCGGCCAACCGGATCACCGGTACGGGCGTCGGCATCGTGCTGTCCCGCAACCGGTGGACGGGCCCGGCGCGAGGATCAGCCACCGGCCAGCCGGGTGCTGCCGTCGTACGAGAGCCGCAACCCGGCCCGCAACCGAAGGCGGGTCCGTCCGGGCCACGCCGCACGGCACCGAAACCCGCCGCCGTGCCTGCCGTCATCGCCCCGGCCGCGAACAAGCCGGCCCGCGTGACCACCCCGGCCGCGAACAAGCCGGCCCGCGTGACCACCCCGGCCGCGAACAAGCCGGCCGGCGTGACCGCCCCGGCCGGGAACAAGCCGGTCCGCGTGACCACCCCGGCCGCGAACAAGCCGGTCCGCGTGACCACCTCGCTCGCGGCCCGAACGGCCGATGCCAGACCCGCCGTGGCCGCTGCGCCCGCTCGTGGTCCCGCCACCCCGAAAGCGGCGACGAAGTACGTGCCGCTGCCCCGGCCGATCTTCTGCCCGGACGGCGCCACGCTGGTCGTCGCCGGACGCAACGGCCGCATCGAGGTCTGGGACGTCGCGACACGCCGGTTGCGCCACACCATCTCCGAGGGCGTGGGGCACTACGTGATCGGTGTGGGCGGTAAGACGCTGGCCACTACCGAACGATCGCGGACCGTACGCGTGTGGGCCGTGCACAGCGGCCGACCGGCCGCGCGGCTCGACACGATCGGGCGGTGGCTGGCACTGCACCAGTCCGAACCGCTCCTGCTCAGCATCGGCCGGGAGCCGGTCGCCGAGATCTGGGACGTCCGGGCCTCCCGAAGGACCCGTACGCTGCGTGGCCACGACGGTGAGATCCTGCGCGGCGGGTTCAGCCCGGACGGAGGGCGGGTGCTCACGACCGGCCAGGACCGGACCCTGCGCGTGTGGGACGTCCGGACCGGCCGGCAACTGTCCGTCCTGACCGGGGCCCACTCGCCCCGGCAGGTCGCCTTCCACACGGGCGGCGGATGGGTCGCGACGACGTTGGCTTCCGGCGGCGTACGGCTGCGGACGCTCGAAACCGGTGACAAGCTGATCGATCTGCGCGACGACGCCGTTGCGGCGGAGGTTCTGGCCGGGCGGGACGGCCGGACGCTGGCCACCCTCACGGAAGCCGGCCGGGTTCGCGTCTTCGATGCCCGCACGGGCCGTACGCTGCTGGACCGCCAGGACGACGCGGTGAGCCGGATCCTGTACGGCCCCGGCCAGTCCCTGACGACCGTCACCCACGACGGCGTGGCCCGCCTGTGCGACCTCCGAACCGGCCGGGTGCGGCGCACCCTCCGGGACAGCCTCCGAGCCCCGTGCTGGCTCACGTTCGACCCTTCCGGCGCTTACGCGGCCGTGGGCCGCCGCGACCGAACCGTGCACCTGTACGACCTGCGTTCCGGCAACGGCCCCCAGCCGCTGCAGACCACAACCCGCCCCGAACTCCCGGCCGACTACTTCCTGCAAGCGGTATACGAACGCTTACGCACCTAGTAGGGCTGTGCAGACGGCCACCGAAACGGTGGCCTGACGGGCCGGAACCGCAGCGCCGCGGGGGCTCTGGACGCTTGGTTACCGGCGGGGAATGTCAACGCCGGGGGCCGTTCAGCCGGGCATGCTTGGATTGCTGGCCATGGCCCACCTTTTGCAACGCCGCGCCGGTCACCCCGGATCGCGGATCCTGAGCGTCGCCTCGTACCGACCACGGACCGAGGTGGGCAACGAGTCGGTTGCCGCCCTGATCGACTCGAGCGACGAATGGATCCGCCGCCGCTGCGGCATCGAGTCGCGCCGCCGCGCCGCACCGGACGAGGACCTGGTCATGATGGCCACGGCGGCCGCCTCCAAGGCCCTGGCCGGCGCGGGTGTCGATCCGGCCGACGTCTCGGCCGTGCTGGTGGCGACGATGTCGCACCGGGGCCGCGCGACCACCGCGGCCCCGCTGGTGGCCGAGGCGCTGGGAGCCACCGGGGCGGCCGCGATGGATCTGGGAGCGGCCTGCGCCGGGTTCCCGTACGCCCTGGCGACCGCCGACGCGCTCGTCCGCAGCGGCGCGGCCGGCCACGTGGTCCTCGTCGGCGCCGAGCGCATGACCGACATCATCGACGAGCGCGACCGCGGTACGGCGTTCCTGTTCGGCGACGGCGCGGGCGCGGTGGTCGTCGGGCCTGCGCAGACGTGCGAGATCGGACCTGTGGTGTGGGGCGCCGACGGCTCCGGGAGCGAGTTGCTGCGCTACGACGAGGCCGGCATCCTGCGCATGGCCGGCCCCGAGGTCTTCCGGTGGGCGACCGCCATCGTTCCGGACGCGGCCGGCCGTGCGTTGCAGGCTGCGGGCATCTCCGCGGCGGACCTTGCGGCCTTCGTCCCCCACCAGGCCAACCTGCGCATCATCTCGGCCACCGCCAAATCTCTGGGACTCGGCTCGCACGTGCAGGTGGCCACCGACATCACCACCAACGGCAACACCGGCGCGGCCTCCATCCCCCAGGCCATGGCGGCTCTGCCCGACACGACAGGGCCTGCCCTTCTCGTCGGCTTCGGCGCCGGCCTCTCCTACGCAGCTCAGGTCGTCACCCTGCCCTGACCCACACGGGAGCCGCACCGCGGCTGTGCTTTGATGCTGCCGTGCGATTCAGCGAGTTCATCGTCCGGATCGGTCATTGGCGGTGGTTCGCTGCTGGTGGGCGGTTGTTGATGCCGCTCGACCGGCGGTTGATCCGGCTCACCAAAGGCCGTTTCTCGGTGGTCGGGTGGGGGACAGCGCCGCCCACGTTGTTGCTGACGACGACGGGGCGCAAGAGCGGGCTGCCGCGAGAGCGGCCGGTGCTGTACGCCCGGGACGGGGACGCGTTCGTCGTGATCGGGTCGAACTGGGGGCAGGACCATCACCCCAGCTGGTCGGTGAACCTGCTGGCCGACCCGGCGGCCACGGTGACGATCGCCGGGGAGACCACGCCCGTACGGGCTGTGCTGGTGGAAGGGGCGGAGCGGGACCGGCTGTGGCCTCTGCTGCTGCGGGTGTGGCCGGCTTTTCGCGACTACGACGCCCGCGCCGACCGTACGCTGCGGGTCTTCCGGCTGGAACCGGCATGATGAGCACCATGGCGGAGATCCACACCATCGTGACCGGGGACGAGCCCGCGGTCGCCGGTGACCGGAACACCATCGGCGGCTGGCCTTTGCTGGCGGCGGACGAACCGTGGCCGGCCTGCTTCTGCGGCAAGCCCATGGTGTTCTTCTTCCAGCTGGACGTCCCGCAGTTCGACGGCGACCACCTGCTCGTCTTCCAGTGCCCGGTGCACGACGACGCGGCGTTCGGCCCGTCCCAGCTGCCCGCGCGCTACTGGGACGAGGCCGTCGACCCGTACGAGGGGCCGTTCTGGCGTCTGCTGTTCCGCTCCTCCGGCACGGCCGCGCGCGCCCCGGACCCGTACGTGGAACCGCACCGGCTCGCCCTGCAGCCCGCGAAGGAGAAGGTGGACGAGCACGGCCGGGGCCGGCCCGGTTTCAAATTGGGCGGCGTCCCGTCGTGGGCGCAGAGCCCCGAGCATTACCGCTGCGCCTGCGGCACCGACATGGTCTTCCTGGGCCAGGTGCCGGAGAACTTCGGCTTCGACATGTGGCCGATGCGCGACAAGCAGGGCGACCAGATGCAGCTTTTCCTGGGCAACGAGCTCTACATCCTGGCCTGCCCGGCCCGCTGCCACCCGGAAGCCGCCTGGCCCGTGCTTCAGAACTGAGGGGCGTCATTCCGTACGGAGGGCCGTGGCGGTGCGGGTGCGGGCCGCCCAGCTCGCGGGGAGGAGGGCGCCCAGCAGGGCGATCAGTGGGCCGCCGAGGGCCAGGGCGGTGAGCAGGGCGGGGCCGTAGACGTCGAGCAGGGAGTGCGGCAGGTGCAGGCCGCCGCTCGCCGCCATCGCGGGGACGACCAGGCGTTGCATCGCGATGCCGGCCGGGACGCCCAGCAGGCCGCCGAGCAGGCCGACGCCGGCCACCGAGGCGATGACCATGGCGATCGTCTGGCGCGGGGTCATGCCGAGGGCCTTGTGCACGCCGAGGTCGTGGACGCGATCGCGCAGGTCGAGCACCAGCATGTTGAGCACGCCGAGGGCGGCCACGGCCAGCAGCAGCAGGGTCAGCGTGAGGGTCAGGCCCTGCACGACCGCCAGCAGAGGGTCGATCTCGGGCCCGGTGGGCTGGGCGACCAGGTCGCCGGTGGTGAGCGCGGCCGCGTACGCCTGGTCGTCGGTGCCGTCGGTGAGCGCGACGTGCCACTCCCCCACGGGCAGGCCGGGGATCGTGGCGGCGCCGGTGAACACGCCGCCACCGGTCTCGAAGACCTCGCCGACGATCGTCAGCCGTACGGACTGGTCCTGGACTTCGATCTGAATGGTGTCACCCACCTCGGTCCCGGTCGCGTCGAGGAACGGCGCCCCGGCCACCGCTTCCCCGGTCGCGGTGAACCAGCGGCCGGACACCATGAGGTAACCGCCCCACGAGGCGTCGCCGGTGATCGCGGTGACGCTGAACGGGTCGCTGACCCCCGAGACGACTGCCGGGGCCTGACCGGTCCCGTACGCGGCCCGGGTCCCGGCCTGCGCCTTGATCTGCGCGAGCGCCCCCGTCGCGTCGCCGCGCGTGCCCATGACGACGACGTCGGCGTTGTTCTGCTCGACCGCGTCCTGGATGCGCATCAGCGACGCCGCCAGACCGGTCGCGAACGTGACCGCGGTGGCCCCGGTCGCCACCGCCAGCAGGATCGCGATGCTGCGTACGGGGCGCGTGAACGGCCGGGCCAGACCGAGCGCGACCGGACGGGGGACGGGCAGCCGGGCGGCCAGCCGTCCCGCGCGCCGGCCCCGTACGGGTCCCGCCGCGCGACCCACCGCGATGGCGTCCACGGTGCGCAGCCGCCCGGCCCGCAGCGCCGCCGCCCACGCGGTCGCAGCCACCACGGCGAGCACGCCGCCCGCCGCCACCAGCGTCACCCACCAGGCGATCGTGGCGCCGGCGGACCCGTACAGCTGCTCGGTCCCGGCCAGCACGGGCAACGCGATCAGGTTGCCGGCCAGCGCACCCGCGACACCGCCGATGCTCGCCGGGATCAGGGCCTGGGCCACGAACGCGCGGACGATCCCGGCCGGGGTGCAGCCGAGCGCCTTGAGGATGCCGATGCGGCGGGTGGCGGCGGCGACCGTGCCGGCGATCACCGTGCCCACCACGAGCACCGCCATCACGATGCCGAGCAGCGCGAACGCGACGAGGAAGGGCACGAAGACGGCCGACTCCTCGACGGCCTGCCGCCGCACGTCGAGCCAGGACCGGGCACCGGTCACCGCACCCGCGGGCAGGGCCGCCTCCACCGCGGCGCGATCGGCGGCGACTTCGGCGCCGGTGCTCGCGGCGGCGAACCGGTACAGCATCTGCCGGCCCTGGACCCCGCCCAGTTCGCCGGCTGCGGACGGCGCCACCCACGCGGTCGCCGTCCGGCTGACCGACCGGGCCGTGCCCACGACCGTCAGCGTCACGCCGTCCGCCGTACTCAGATGCTCGCCGACCGGCATGCGGAAACTGCCGTCGCCGACCACGATCTCGCCGGGACCCGTGGCCCACCGCCCCGCGGTCACTTCGACGCGGTCCACGTCCCCGCCCGGGTCGGCCCGCACGACCAGGGTGAGCGGCGGTCCCTGCAGGTCGACGTCCAGGATCCCGTACGGGCCGGCGGACGCGATCACCCCCGGCACGCTCGCCGGCGGCGCGGTGCCCGGGGTCAGCTGGACGGTGAGGTGGGCGCCGCGCTGGGCGGCGAACGAGGTGTCGAACGGCGCCCGCGACGCCACCAGCAGCCCGGCCCCGAGCACGGAGGCGGTCACCGCGGCCGCGGCGACCAGCCCGATCACGACCGTCTGGACCCGGCGTCGCCGCACGCCGGACCGGATCACCTGCCGCAGCCCGCTCACCGGCACTCCTCGGCGTGGCCGTCGCGCATGCCGACCGTACGGGTGGCGCACGCCTCGGCCAGCCGCAGGTCGTGCGTGACCAGCACGATCGTCTGGCCGCTGTCGCGCAGGTCGTTGAGCAGGTGCCGGACGTCGTCGCCGGAGGCGGTGTCGAGCGCGCCGGTCGGCTCGTCGGCCAGCAGCAACGCGGGCCGGTTGACCAGCGCGCGGGCCACGGCGACGCGCTGCCTCTCGCCGCCGGACAACCGCGGCGGGTACGCGTCGGCGTGTTCGGCGATCCCCAGCGACTTCAGCAACCCGAGCGCGTGGTCGCGGGCCGCCCGGCGCGAACCGCCGGCCAGTTGTGCGGGCAGCAGCACGTTGTCCAGCACTGTCAGGTCGTCCAGCAGGTTGAAGAACTGGAAGACGAGCCCGATGTGCGAACGGCGGAACCGGGCCGACGCCGCCTCGCCGAGCGTCTCGACCCGGGTGCCGGCCACCGTGACCGTGCCCTCGTCCGGCCGGTCCAGGCCCGCGATCAGATTGAGCAACGTGGACTTTCCGCTGCCGGACGGGCCCAGCACGGCCACGGACTCGCCCGGTTTCACGGTCAGCGACACGTTGTTCAGCGCGGGCGGGCCCTCGTCGTAGCGGCGGGTCACCCCGCGCAGGTCGATCACCGGATCACTCATGTCGTCGCTCCTTCGTCAGTGGTCGCTGTGACGCTAGAAGCGCACGGCCGGGGCCCGCGTCGGTCCGGCGATGCAAGCTTGCGTACGGGGTCATCCCTGCGATGTAGCTACCGCGGCCGATGCCCGTACGGGCGGACGCGGGCCAGAATGAGCCGGTGACGTGGATGACGGCCACCGGGCCCTTGCCGAGACCGGGCTGGCGCGCGCTGCTGCTCGACGGCGCCCTGGCCTTCGTGCTGGGGCTGGCCAGTTTCCAGGCCGCCACCGACGACGCCGCGCGGCTCCAGCCGATCCCACCCATGATCCCCGACCCCTGGCGGCCAGAGCCACCGCCCGAGTCGGACCTCGGCGCGCTGCTGCTCGTGTTCGTTCTGTGCGCGCCTCTGGTGCTGCGCCGGCGTTACCCGCTCGGAGTGCTCGGGGCGACGATCCTCGCCTCGTTCCTGGTGCTGGCGAGCCAGGGCGACCAGCAGCCCAACCTCTACCCGTGCGTGGTGGTCGCCTCGCTCATCGCCGTCTACAGCGCGGCCGCGCACAGCCCGTATCGGCGGCCCGCCCTGGCCGGCATCGCGGTGGCCGCGGTGTTCGGCCTCGTCGTGGTCGAAGTGCCCAAGGACTACCTGCTGTTCCTCATGCTGACGCCGCTGACCGCGGCGGTCGGCGGGCACTACGTGTGGAAGCGGCGCGCCGGGGAGGACCGGGAACGGATCGCGGCCGAGACACGGGCCCAGGCCGAGGCGTTGCGCGACGCGGTCGACGGCGAACGGGCCCGGATCGCGCGCGAACTGCACGACGTGGTGACACACCACGTGAGCGTGATGGTGATCCAGGCCGGGGCGGCCCGCGCGGTGCTGGCGGCCGAACCCGGGCAGGCCCGGGAGGCGCTGCTGGCCGTCGAGGCGACCGGGCGGTCCGCGCTGACCGAACTGCGCAACGTCATGGGGTTGCTGTCCACGCCCGTGCTGGAAGGAGGACCCGAGGCGCCGCAGCCGGGCATCGAGGGGCTGCCCGCGCTGGTCGGGCGGATGCGCGACGCCGGGGTGCCGGTGCTGCTGACAGTCGTCGGCGACGAACGGCCGATCGCGCCCGGCATCGGGCTGACCGCGTACCGGGTCGTGCAGGAGGCGCTGACGAACATGGTGCGGCACGCGCCCGGAGCCACCGCGATGGTGCTGGTCGAATACACCGGGGACGCCCTGCGGATCGAGGTCGCGAACACCGAGCCCACCGGTCCCGCGGCGAGCGGGCCGACCGGCGGGCGGGGGCTGATCGGGCTGCGGGAACGGCTCACCGTCTACGGTGGAAGCCTGCGCGCCGAGGCCCGCCCCGGCGAGGGCTACCTGGTCGAGGCCCTGATCCCCCTGGAGACAGCATGACCGTACGGGTGGTGGTCGCCGACGATCAAGCCCTGGTCCGTACGGGATTCCGCATGATCCTCACGGCGGGCGGGGTGGACGTCGTCGCCGAAGCGGCCAACGGCGCCGAAGCGGTCGACGCCGTCCGGCGCACCCGGCCCGACGTGGTGCTGATGGACGTACGGATGCCGGAACTGGACGGCCTGGAAGCGACCCGCCGCATCCTCACCGGGGCGGCCGCGGCGCCGCGCATCATCATCCTGACCACGTTCGACCTCGACCAGTACGTGTACGCCGCGCTGGCCGCCGGAGCGAGCGGCTTCCTGCTCAAGGACGTCACCCCGGAGCACCTGGTGGCGGCCGTGCTGATGGTGCGCGACGGCGACGCCCTGCTGGCCCCGTCGATCACCCGGCGGCTGGTCGACCGGTTCGCCCGCCGCGACCCGCAGACCGCCGCCATGCACCGCGACCTGGCCGCCCTCACCCCCCGCGAGACCGAGGTGCTGCGGCTGCTGGCCGGCGGGCTCAGCAACGCCGAACTGGCGGCCGAACTGCACCTGTCCGAGGCCACAGTGAAAACCCACGTGGCCCGCATCCTGGGCAAGCTGCAACTGCGCGACCGCGTGCAGGCGGTAGTCGTCGCCTACGAGACCGGCCTGGTCAGCCCCGGTTCCCCGGCGGGCGAGGCTTGATCAGGCACACCGGGACAGCCGTCGAGGGCCGCGGTCAGGCCACGGTCCGGGCCCGACCAGTGCACCGTCACCAGGTGAGGCAGGCGTTGGAGGTCGCTCACCTCGACCGGTCCCTCCGGCGGAACGAGGCCGCTTGATGGCCGCAGGTCGAGCGACTCACGCGGGCCGGAACGTGCCGCGGGCCCGCGCCGAAGTCGACCTCGACCGCCTGCTCCGCGCGCCGGACGTCACGTACCGAACGGAATCCGTGCCTGCCCGCATGCTAGGCGTCGGCGGTGCTGGGCTCGCACCCGTACAGCCCGCCCGCCCGTATGTTGCCGCGCCGCGACGGGTGGACGTTCATCCCTTGACGACGGCGAGCGTGCTGACGGGGGTGGCGTTCAGGGCGCTCATCGGGGTGCCCTTGTCGCCCCAGGTGCCGTCGGCGATGGCGGCGTCGCGTCGGTCGATCAGGTCGTTGTAGGTGGCCTTCGGGAGGCGGTCGAGGCGCAGCCGCCACGTGACGCCGGCGCCCTCGGGGCGGGTCGAGCCCAGATAGATCGTGTACGGGGCGGCGCCGTTGCCGATGATGTCGAGTTTGCCGTCCAGGTAGCAGCGGCCGGCGACGCAGATGAGCAGAGCCACCACGGTGTTGGTGGACTTGACGTCGGCCGGGGAGACCGTGAAGCGGGCGTCGAACGGGTAGGGGACGCGGCTGTTGGCGGCGGGGCCGACGATCCTCGTGCGGACGGCGGCCGCGGGCGGGGTGGTCCTGGTGGCCGCCGGCGGTGCGGTGGCGGTGCTGGGAGGAGGCGTCGGCGGTGCCGTGGTGGCGGAAGCGGCGGCCGAGGGGACCACGGGGGCCTGCGGAAGCGCGGAGATGGCGGCCGAGGCGGTGGGGGCCGCGGCCGGCTGCGACGGCGCGGGCCGGGTGGCGGCGGTGGATTCCGGCTGGTCGTCGCCGGGGCGCACAAGCAGCACGGCGACGACGACGGCCACGATGATGCCGCCCGCGACGCCGCCGAGGGCCGCGGGGAGCCAGTTGCGGCGCGCGGAAGAAGGCGGAGCCGAGGCGAGCGGCGGAGCCGAGCTGAGCGGGGGCACCGGTGCGGGAGCGGAGAAGGACGCCGGCGAAACGCCCGGTGCGCCGGAAGTCGGCACTCCGGAGGCGGGCTGGGCAGAGGCCGGTGCGGGCGACGCGGAGACAGAAACGGCGGGCGCCGCGGCGTCGAGGTAGTCGCGGGCCCGGGCCACCACCCAGTGGTCCTCCCCCAGCGCCGCCGGTCCGAGGTCGGCCACTTCGGCGAAGTTGCGCCGGGCGACGTGCCGGTTGGCCAGTTCCTCGGCCACCACGGCCAGGTCGAAGGCGAGCATCACGACCAGCGGATCGGCCCCGGCCCCGCCCCGGGCCGCCGCCGCCGCTTCTTCGAGCACCCGGCGCGCCCCGGCCGGGTCGCCGGCCGCGCTGTGCAGGCCGGCCAGCTGCCGCATCGTCTCCAGCAGTTCCGGGTCGCCTTCGGCCAGCCCGGCCCGGCCCTGGCCCACCGCGTCTTCGAGCAACGCCCGCGCCGCGGAAGGGTTGCCCGCCTCGACGAGGGCTCGGGCTTGCTGACGCAGGTGGTCGAAGGCGAGAGGCACCCCGCCATGCTGCCTGCCACGTGCAACCGGCGCCAGCTCAGATCGGAATCGTGATCATGATGGTGGCGCCCCGCGGTCAGGTGGCCGCGGCGGTGACGCCCCCCACGGCCACGACGGCGCCCAGCGCGACGAGCAGGCCCGTGCACATGTGCTGCATGCGCCGGCTCGGCACGGGCTGCTGGTCGAGGACGGCGACCAGGACGCCCCATGCGGCGGCGAGGGTGGCCGCGAGCCCGCCCACCAGGAATCCGAACATCGTTGCAGGATGCCGTTCCGGCCGTCGGCGCGCCGCCAACGGCCGGTGACATCACGCTGAATTGCGCGCTACTTCTCGATGAGCGTGGCCGCCCGGTCGATGTCCGACTGCTTGACCGCGGCCAGCGAGCCGAACAGCTTCACGGCCTGGTAGTACGTCCAGGCGAGGCTGTTGCAGGCCGGGCGCACGACGGTGCTGTAGGTGGCGCAGACGCGCTTGAGGTCGGCGTAGAAGGTGTCGTCGATCCGGGCCTTGTTCGCCGGGAACTGACCGATCGCCTTGTAGTTGCGGTACCCGAAGTCGTGGTGCCAGCACGACGTGTCGAAATTGAAGCCCAGCGGGTTGTCGGGGCTCGACGAGCAGTAGTCGGTCGACCAGTCGAAGCCGTACGAGGCCCACGGCGCCCGGTTGGCCCGGGCGTCGTTCCAGGCGGCGGTGCTGGCCGCGGTCGGCTGGGTCCAGCGTGAGAGGACGGTTTCCTTGGAGTCGGCCGCGTAGGCGGCGCCGGCCGGGAACAGGGCGGCGACGGCGAACAGCAGGACGACGAGGATGCGACGGGTCATCGGAGCCTCCTAGGTGGTTGCACCCAGACTCCGGCCCTAGGGGTAAACCTATCCACCCCTATCTATCAAACTCGGTGTGCCGTCTTCAGTACTTCAAGTGTTGCCGCGTCAGCTGTGCGACCTTCTCGACGAGCGCGATGCCGCTGTCCATCGACTGGTTGTTGTGCGACAGCACCGCCACCGAGACGTCGACCTTGCCGTCGGGCGCGGTGACCCGGCCGATCGTGTTGACCGCCCACAGACCGCCGTCGGCCGAGCGGGTGTCCCAGCCGTTCTTGACCGTGGTCGTCTCGCCCGGCTTGGCCACCGAGGGCACACCCCAGTCCTGGTCGTCGGCGACCGTGTTCATCAGCGAGAACGCCGTCTGGCGGGAGTCCGCGTCGAGCGGGCCGCGCGGGTCGACCAGGCGCGAGAGCAGCTTGACCTGATCGGTGGCGGTGGTCTTGGTCAGGCCCCAGGCCCGGTTGACCGTCGTCTGGGTCAGGCCCAGGCGCTTGTTGCACTTCGTGATCGCGGCCTTGCCGCCCAGATGCTCGAACAGCTCGGTCGTCGCGTTGTTGTCGCTGAGCTGGATCATCGGGGTGGCCAGGGCCATCTCGCCGTCGGTGGGCTCACGGTCCTTGTCCTGCGCCTGCAGCAGCTCGCAGGCGAGGATCTGGGCCTTGACGATGCTCGCGGTGTCGAACTTCGTCGTGCCCTGATACTGGTACGCCTGGCCGGTCTTCCTGTCGATCACGGCGACCGCGAAGTCGGGGGTCTCGGCCGCGACCGCCTTGAGGGCCGCGTCGAGCTGTTTGGCCCGTTTCGCCCGCTCGATCCGGGCCAGCTCCTCGGGGCTCGGACCGGCCGGCTTGTTGCCCTTGCCGCCCGTGAGCGCGGAGGTCACGCCACCGCTCTCGCCGTCGCCGCCCATACCGAGCGCGATGAGGCCTCCGCCGCCGAGGATCACGGCTGCCGCCACAGCAATGATGAGGTTCCGGGATCGCCGCACCGAAGCATAGTGCCGCCTCCGGCGCGAAGACTCAAACCCTCGTACGCAGGGCATCGCCATCGATACATTGGGTGATCGATTTCGGGCGTGTGCCCCGTCCGCGCTACCCCCGATCGCCCACCGCGAGGTGACGTCCCCAGCGGCGTACGTCAATAGCGTTTTCCCATGTCGATCCGCTTTCTCCTGTTGTTCGTCGTGTTCCTGGCGCTGGATGTCCGGCTGGCGCCGGTCGCCGCGTTCGCCGCCCGCAACCCCGATCACCGGCGGGCCCTCCGACAACCCGCCCTTGCCTTTCGCCACCCCCGGCGACCCCACCGCCGCTTCCCAGCCGGCCGCCGCTCAGCCCATCCCCATCGCTCCTGCCCGCACTTCCCCGCGTGATCGACAGCCAGGGATGTCGGAGATAAGAGCACTCGTGAGTCGGATCCGAGCCGCGGGTCAGCCGGTCGAACTCGTCGAGGAGGGCGGGACGCCGCCGCTGAGCGAGGGACGCCAGATCACCGCCGTCACCGCCCGCATCCCCGTGGCCGCACGATGACGCTCAAGGTGCTGGCCTGTGACGACCAGGCCCTCGTACGGACCGGGTCCGGGGGTCCGGCCGTGACCGAGGCGCTGACCCCACGCGAGCTGGAGGTGCTGCGTCTGCCGGCCACCGGCATGTCCTTGCCCTGCGCGACCGCGTGCACGCGGTGGTGTACGCCTACGGGACCGGCCTGGTCCGCCCGGGCTGATCCCGCGCCGCGTCACTTGGGGGTGCCGACCGTCTCGGTGGGCGGGGCGACCACGACGTCCTCGTGGGAGTCGAAACCCGTACGGGTCATCGTTCCCCACACCGCGGGCCGGCCGTGCCACGCGGCGATCGCGCCCCAGACCTGCCAGATCGCCAGCACCTGGCGGTAGCCGAAGTTCTCCAGCACCGCCGCGACCACCCCGCGCAGCATGTCGCTCCAGCGCGGATAGCGGTGGAACGACACCTCCTCGATGAAGAGCGCGACCAGGCTGACGAGCAACCCGTAGCCGTACGCGACCAGCGCGAAGCGCCAGGCGAAGCCGACGTCGATCGCGTCCGCCCAGAGTCCGAGGGGCAGCAGCACCAGCGCGGCGAGCTCGACGAACGGCGCCAGCAGCTCGAAGATCAGGTAGTACGGCAGCGCGACCAGCCCGATCCGGCCGTAGCGCGGGTTGAAGACCATGTGCCGGTGCTTGGTCAGGATCTCGGCGATCCCGCGATGCCAGCGGCGGCGCTGCGACCCGAGGACCTTCCAGTGCGACGGCGCCTCGCTCCAGCTGACCGGCTCGGCCACGAAGATGACGCGGTAGTCCTCGCCGCGGTCGCGCAGGTAGTGGTGCAGGCGGACGACCAGTTCCGCGTCCTCGCCGATCGTGTCGGTGGCCATCCCGCCGATCGCCACCAGCAGGTCGCGCCGGAACACACCGAACGCGCCGCTGATCACGACCAGGCCACCGATCCGGGACCATCCCGTACGGCTCATCAGGAACGCCCGCAGGTACTCGACGATCTGAATGCGCACGAGCCACGTACGGGGCATCCGGACGTCGACGACACGCCCCGCGACCACCTTGCAGCCGTTGGCGATCCGCACCACGCCGCCGCAAGCGGCCACCCGCAGCGGGTCGTCGGCGAACGGTTTGGCCACCGACAGCAGCGCGTCCGGGTCGAGCACCGAGTCCGCGTCGACCATGCAGACGAGCGGGTGCCGGGCCAGGTTGATCCCGACGTTGAGGGCGTCCGACTTGCCGCCGTTGGTCTTGCGGACCACGGTCAGCGACCCGGTGTCGCCCCGCGGGACGTGCACCGAGAGCACCTGCGACTCGTACGGGACCTCGGAAGGAACGACCCGGGGCACCTCGACCAGGTCGAAGTGCTCGCGCAGCTTGTCGAACGTGTCGTCGGAGGAGCCGTCGTCGACCACGACGATCTCGTAGCGGGGGTAGCGCAGCGCGGTCATCGCCTGCACGGCCGGGACGATGCCGGCACCCTCGTTGTAAGCGGGGACGATCACGGTGACGGGCAGGGTGAGCGGGCTGCGGAACATGTCGTCGGAGCCGGTGAACGCGGCCCGGCGCAGGTGCTTGGCGAACTCGACCGAGGCCAGCACGATCATGATCAGGTAGCTGCTGTTGAGCGCGATGAAATAACCGAACACGGCGTAGTCGGCGCCGCGCAGCACGGCCAGCACGGAGTCGCGCATCAGGACGCACTCACCAGTTCGGGCCGGGTCAGGGCCAGCGCCTCCCGGCAGTGGTCGTTGTCGCGGTCGCGCAGCTCGGCGTGCCCCGGCGGGCCCAGCCGGCGCAGGCTCTGGGCGGCCTCGTGGGCGATCGGGAACTCGGCGTCGTCGAGGTGGGCGGCCAGGGCGGGGACGGCGGCCGGGGCGCCGAGGTCACCCAGCGCGCGGGCGGCGGCGGCTCGCAGCGGGTCGGGGGCGGGCGGGTCGAGCGAGTCGATCAAGGGTTGCAGGGCCCCGCGGGCGCCGAGCCGGCCCAGGTTGGCCGCGGCCGCGACCCGGACATCGAGCACGTCGTCGCCGGACAGGACCCGGGCCATGCGGGTGACCGCGCCGGTCGCCCCGATCAGGCCCAGCGCGTCGAGGCAGACCGCCCGGACCCGCGCCTGCGGATGGTCCAGCGCCGCCGACAGCACCACCTCGGCCTCGCGCCCCATCTGCACCAGCGCGTGCGTGGCCAGCAGCGACGGCACCGGGTCGTGCTGATCGAGGCTGGCGATCAGGCGCCACGCCGCTTTGGCCTCGCCGATGCGGCCCAGAGCCCGTACGGCCACCACCCGCACCTCGTGGTCACGATCGGTCAGCAGGTCGCACAGCTCGGGTACGGCCTCGCGCAGCTCGAGGTCGCCCAGCAGTTGCGCCGCCCGGGCCCGCCGGACACCGCTGCGCGCATGCAGGTCGGCCAGCGCGGCCCGGGCCGCGCCGCGGTGCAGGAACACCGACACGAGCGCCGCATGCGCGTCGCCGCGCAGCTTGCTCAGCAACCCCAGCGCGGCGGGCAGCGCGGCCCGCCAGGCGTCGTCGGGGATGGCGATCAGATCCTCGGCGCCCTCCTCGCCGTTGTCGGCCACGAAGGCGAGCAGTGCCCGCCGGGGCCCGGCGGCCAGGGCGGCCAGTTTGCGGTGCCGGATGCGGCGCCCGACCCGGACGACCACGATGCCGGCCGCGGTCCCCGCCACCACGGCCAGCAGGACCAGCATGGTGACGCTGAACAGCTCGAACAAAGCCAACCTCCCCGGCCGGCGACCTCTCCGACACTGGCGCAATACGAGAAATATATCCGTTTTGTGGGGAGCACGGCGCCCGACCGGCGAGGCGCTTCGCCGCACGGGATCAGGCGGGTTGGGACGGGAGCGTGATGGTGACCGTGGTGCCGACGTTCTCGGTGGAGTCCACGGTGATCGAGCCGTCGTGGTTGTCGATGATCGTGCGCACGATGGCCAGGCCCAGCCCCGTGCCCGGGACGGCCTGCTTGATGGCGTTGGTGGCGCGGAAGAAGCGCACGAACAGGGCCTGCTGCTCGTCGGCGGGGATGCCCATCCCGGTGTCGGCCACCGCCAGCACCGCGTGGCCGTCCCGGCTCTCGGCGCGCACCGTGACCGTGCCGCCGGCCGGAGTGAACTTGACGGCGTTGGCGAGCACGTTGTCGAGCACCCGGTCGAGCTGGGCGCCGTCGCCGTGCACCGGCAGCGGGCCGCGGACGTCCAGGTGCAGGGCGACCGCGTTCCTGGCCGCGACCGGACCCACCCCGACCAGGGCCTTGTCGATGACCTTGGCCAGGTCGAGCGGGGTGCGGTCGCTGCCGTAGCTGCCCGACTCGATCTTCGACAGCGTCAGGATGTCCTCGATCAGGTCGCGCAGCCGCTTGGTGTTGCGCGAGATGACCTCGAGCATTTTGCGCTGCGCGTCGCTCAGTTCACCCGGCTCGCTGTCGCGCATCAGCTCCAGGTAGCCGGAAATGCTGGTCAGCGGCGTACGCAACTCGTGCGAGACGGTCGACATGAAGTCGGTCTTGACCGTGTCGAGCGCCTGCAGGCGTGCGCTGACCTGCCCCTCGTGCCGGCGGATGTGCTCGCTCTGCTCGGCCGCCGCGTTCACGGCCTCGGCCACGGCCCGGATCTCGGCGGGCCCCGCAGTGGCGTCCGCACGGGCGTCGAGCTTCCCCTCCCGTACGGCCTCAAGGGTCTCCACGACCGCACCGAGGGGCCGGGTGATGCGGCGGCTCGTCCGCACGGCGGTGACCAGGGCGGCGACCGCGGCCGCGGCGGTCAGCACCGAGACGACCGCGATCGCGGCGCCCTGCAGCGCGTTGGCCCGGTCACGCAGCCGGTCGGCCCGCGCGGCCAGCGTGAACCGGAGCTCGTCGTTGGCTGCGATGAAGTCCTGGAACAGGGGTTTGCCCTGCTCGGCGAGGTCGATGGCGGCCTGGCTGCGGGGCGGTTCGAGCCGCTGCCGCTCGGCGACGGCCCACCACAGGTCGGCCTTGCCGATCTGGTCGGCGGCCACGGCGGCGTCGGAGTGCTTCCCCGCGCTGAGCCGGCGCAGATCATCCCCGGCCACCGTGTAATCGCTGCGCGCGACGTAGTAGGTGTCGAGCATCTGCTCGTCGCCGGTGAGCAGGTAGCCACGCAGACCGCGCTGGGCGTCGGTGAGCACCGCGCGCAGCCCGGCGTTGGCCAGCTGCGCCGGTTGCACCTCGCCGGTCAGCTGCTGCACGGCCCGGTGCTGCACCAGCACGGCGGCCAGCTCGGCCAGCCCGGACCCGAGGATGAGCGCCACCAGAACCGCGAAGGCCCGGCTCAGCAGCCTCCCGACGGAGCCGTCACGTCGCATCGTCCCGGCGCGGGCCCGCCCGTCCGGGCCTCACGCCCGGGCCCGGCTCAGCAGGGCCTGGATGCGTGACACCAGTTCGCGCGGGCTGAAGGGTTTGGTCACGTAGTCGTCGGCACCGGCACTGAACCCGCCCTCGACGTCCTGCTCCTGCACGCGGGCGGTCAACATGATGATCAGGATGCCGGCCGTGGCCTGGTCGGCCCGGAGCATGCGGCACACGTCGATCCCGGACAGCCCCGGCATCGACACGTCCAGCACGGCCAGGGTGGGCTGCCGGCTGCGGGCCTGCTCGATCGCGGTCTGCCCGTCCTCCACGGCGATCACTTCGAAGCCCGCCTGCTCGAGCTTGAACGCCACCAGATCGCGGATGTCCGCATCGTCGTCGGCGACCAAGACCACCGTCACGGCAATCTCCCTCAGGTTGGCTGCGGCGCTTTCGCTACTTATCGGGACCATATCCGGTTAGTCCGAGTTGTGAGGCCGCTCCGGGAATGCCGACGTGGCCCAGTAAATCGAGCGGTGCTCTGCAACCGAGGCGCAACGAGGGCGCAGCGGGCCTGCATCCCCGCTCGGGTGTTCTGGTTGCAGACCCGACTTGCTCCGCCCAGCAGGAGGTTCCGATGAGCCCCGTCCTCGAGGACATCCGATCCGAAGCCCTCTTCGTCTCGCACGTCCAACGCTCCCAGCTACCGACACCCGAACTGATCCGCCAGGCCGTGACAGCCACGGTCGACCGCCTCGGCGAGGCCCGCTGCGCCGAACTGGTGGCCCAGGAGTTCGGCGAGCACCCCGACTGCGCCATCGGCCGCATGCGCTGGGCCCGGACCGCGGTCCGCTCGGCCTTCGCCGTATAACGCCCGCCGCCCGGTGCCCGGCCCCGCCCGCGCCTCCGGCTCGCCGTCACTGCCCCGCGCAGGTTCCCGGCTTGCCGTCCCGGCGCCGCCCGCGCCTCCGGCTCGCCGCTCCGGCGGCGCTCGGTGCGCGCGGGCGGCCGGGCTCGTGCGGGGGATTTTCTGGGACGGGCCTGGCGCTCCGCTCCCGCCGGCCCGTAGTCTCAGCCGCATGCTGAACGCGCGACTGAACTGGTGGCCCGCCTGACCGGCGGCCACTTTCCCCGCGCGTAACTCACCACGCGGCCGCCTCCCCGAGGCGGCCGTTCTGCATGGTCCGTCCTCGGCCGGCGCCCGCCGAGACCCGGAAGAGGACCACCATGCGACCCTTCGCCCTGCTGCACCGTGACGGCGCCGACCACGTCGAGGTGCTGACCGGTGACATGATCACCGTGCCTGCACTGGACGACATCCCCCTGCATCGCGGCCGGCCCACGCTGGCCGTGATCCCCTACCGGCAGATCACCGAGCGCGGCTTCGACTGCGTCGACGACGGCGCGCCGCTCGAATGCCTCGTCGTACGCTCGTCGCACACCGAACCGCTCGCCGCCTTCCCGCCCGGGCCGCTCAGCGTCAGCGGTGGCGGCTTCGACCTCACCGACGACGAATACGGCACGATCGTCGAGGACGTGCTGCGCGACGAGATCGGGCACGGCGAGGGCGCCAACTTCGTGATCCATCGGGTCTTCACGGCGACCGTCGACGGGGACCCGGTCGCCGCCGCCCGCGCCGCCTTCGGCCGGTTGCTCGCGTCGGAACAGGGCACCTATTGGACTTTCCTCGTGCACACCGGCACCCGCACGCTGGTCGGCGCCACCCCCGAACGGCACGTCAGCGTGGCCGACGGCATCACGATGATGAACCCGATCAGCGGCACCTTCCGCAACGGCTCGGGCCGGCTGCTCGACTTCCTGCGCGACCCCAAGGAGATCGAGGAGCTCTACATGGTGCTCGACGAGGAGCTGAAGATGATGGCCACCGTCGCCGAGCAGGGCGGCCAGGTCGCCGGGCCCTGCCTGAAACAGATGACCCACCTCACGCACACGGAGTATCTGCTGGCCGGGCGCGGCTCGCTGGATGTGCGGGACGTGCTGCGCGAGACCATGTTCGCGCCCACCGTGACCGGCAGCCCGATCGAGAACGCGTGCCGGGTCATCGCCCGCCACGAGGGTCGCGGCCGCGGCTACTACGCCGGGGTGCTGGCCCTGCTCGACCACGACGACCAGGGCCGCCAGACGCTTGACGCACCCATCCTGATCCGCACGGCCGAGATCTCGCCCGAGGGCGCCCTGCGTGTGCCGGTCGGGGCCACGCTCGTGCGGCACTCGACCGCGGCCGGCGAGGTCGCCGAGACGCACACGAAGGCTGCCGGCGTGCTCGCCGCGCTGGGCGCCGTGCCGTCGCGGCCGTCGCCCGCCCGCGCCGAGGCCGAGTCGCCCGAGGTGCGGGCCGCGCTGGCCGCCCGCAACGACGACCTGGCCCGCTTCTGGCTCGACTCGCGGGCACCGGGCGCGCTCACCGTGCCCGCGCTGGCCGGCCGTACGGCCGTGATCGTCGACGGCGAGGACACCTTCACCGCGATGCTGGCCCATCAGCTCAAGGCCCTGGGCCTGACCGTGACGCTGGTCCCGTGGGCCGCCGCGGCCGCGGCGGGCCCGACCGGCGATGGCGAACCCGATGCACTGGACCCGACGGGCCGCCGCGAACCCGATGCACTGAACCCGACGGGCCACCGCGAGCCCGATGCACTGAACCCGACCGGCCGTCGCGAGCCCGATGCACTGGACCCGACCGGTCGGCGCGAGGCCGGCGCGCTCGACGCCGATCTGCTCATCGCCGGGCCGGGGCCGGGCGATCCCGGTGACCCGGCCGACCCGAAGATGGCGGCGATGCGTGCGCTCGTCACGGCCCGGCTCGTCGCCCGCAAGCCGCTGCTCGCCGTCTGCCTCGGCCATCAGATCCTGGCGTCGCTGCTCGGGCTGCGGCTGCACCGGCGGGACTCGCCCTATCAGGGCCTGGCGCGTGAGGTCGACCTCTTCGGCACGCCGCGCCGGGTCGGCTTCTACTCCAGCTTCGCCGCGCTCGCGCCGGCCGCGGACCTGGACACCCCGTACGGCCGGGTGGAGATCGCCCGGGACCCGGCGGACTCGGCCGTGCACGCCCTGCGCGGTCCCGGATTCGCCGGTGTGCAGTTCCACCCGGAGTCGGTGCTGAGCAGGGACGGGCTGGCCGTGCTGGCGGAACTTCTGCCAGAAGTCCTCTCCGGAGTGATTAGCCCGGCCACGAACGGGTAGCGAAGAATACTGCCGGTGGTTCAAGGGGATCGAGAGCCTCCGCTTGGGCCACCGGCCCCATTCACCCGGCGAGCACATCGTCCAGCACCGCGACGAAACGCTCCGGCTGCTCGAACTGCACCGCGTGGCCCGCGCCGGGCACCACGACCAGATGTTTGGCGGGTGCCCGCAGCGCGCCGTACCACTCGTCGAAGAGCACCTGCAGCCCGCGCATCTCGTCGGCGCCCATGACGAACCAGACCGGCACCGACAGGCTCGGCACGTCGCGGCGCAGATCGACCCCCTGCATGCGGGGATAGATCACGTCCCAGGTGTCGAGCATCGCGTTCAGCACGTGGATCTTCTGCAGCAGCGTGAACTCGCGCACTCCGAGCCCGAACTGCGGCGCCCGCTGGGCGTAGGCCTCGTTCTCGTACAGCATGATCGGCTCGTACGACCAGACGTCGCGATACGGCGGCGGGCCCTGCGCGGTCAACTGCCGGACGACCTCGTCGCGGCCCTCGGCGCGGGCCCAGACCAGGATGTCGTCGTAGAAGATCCGGTCGCTGGCGGGCAGGTGCACCGCTTGGCCGGAGCCGATGTAGGCCCGGAACTTCTCCGGATGCCGCCGCACCGCGAGCACCGACAGCAGCGAGCCGCCGGAATGTCCGTACAGGAAGATCTTGTCCTGTCCGAAGCGCTCGCGCAGATAGTCGGTGACCGCGATGATGTCGGCGACCATGCGGTCGAGGGTGACGTCGGAGGCCGGGTCGAGCGCCGGGTAGGAGGAGCCGCCGCCGCGACGGTCGAGCGTGGCCATCACGAAGCGCTGCTCCACGGCGGCCAGGTGGGTGCGCACGTTGCCCAGCTCGGAGCCGCCGGGCGCCCCGGGCACGAAGAGCAGCACCGGCGCGCCGGTGCGGGCCCCACGGATCATGACGCCGAGCCCGCCCACCCGGGCCAATTCGGCCACGCCGCCCGGGATCCCGGCCGTGCGGGCGGGGACGGCGACCGCTGCGGTGAAGAGCAGCAGCCCAGCGGTGGGCAGCGCATAGAGCACACGTCGGCTGACCCCGCGGCCTGCGCCGAGACCCAACAGGAGCGGCAGCAGGGTCAGCACTAGGTGCACGCCACGGCCCGCGAGCAGGGCGACCACACCGAACGGGGTGCCGTGCGGCGGCCCGGCGGACGGGCCGGGCACACCCGCGCGGGCCAACTCGAGCGTGAGCAGGAAGGCGACCGGGACGACCAGCCACATGAGACGAGAACGGCCCAGCCGACCGGCGGCCCACCCGATCGCCGCGCTGACCGCGACCGAGCAGAGCGCCTGGGTGATGGTAAGCGGGCCGCGCGGGGTCCACCACCCCGCAACCGCGCCCCACACGGCTGCGGGCAGGGCCCAGAGAAGCGCCGGGAGAAATGTCATGCCGGTGAGGATCGCGCCCGGCGCCCGGATGCACAGCCGTCATCGGTACGGGGTCGACCCAGTACTTTGGTAGGTCCTCAACCGGCGCCGAGGCTCGTAGGCTTCGCACATGTCGTCGCTCCTGTTCGCGTTGCTGGTGCCCGGTCCGCCGGGCAGCCGGCAGGCGAGGCTGCGCGACCGCACGGCCGACGTCATCGCCGTGCTGTCCGCCCTGGCCTACGGCGCGCTCATGGTGCCGCTCGGAGACGCCACCTCGCCCCACGCGGCGATCCCGTGGCCGGCCGATGTGGTGATCGGCGTCGCCTGCGCGCTGGCCCTGGTCGTGCGGCGGCGCCGGCCGCTCGCCCTGTGCTTGGCCCTGCTGCCGTTCGGGGTCGTCTCAGTGATGGCGACCGGGCCGACCCTGGTTGCGCTGTTCACGGTCGCAATCCGGCACCGGGCGCGGCTGGTGCTGGCCCTGGCCTCGGTCCACGTCGGCACCGGCGTTGTCTATTACGCGCTGCAGTCCGACCCGCCGTTCGATCTCTGGGTCGATCTGGTGCTGCGGGCGGTCACAGGGCTGGCCGCGGTCGGGTGGGGCCTGTTCCTCAAGGCCTATCGGCACCTGACCTCCTCCCTGCGGGCTGAGGCGGCGAATGCGCAGGCTCAGGCCGAGATGCGGATGGACCGGGCTCGGCTCACCGAACGCACCCGCATCGCCCGCGAGATGCACGACGTGCTGGCCCACCGCATGTCGATGGTGAGCCTGCACGCAGGGGCGCTCGAGGTCCGCACCGACGCCCGCCCCGACGAGATCGCCACGGCCGCCCGCGCGATCCGCGTCAGCTCCCACCTGGCCCTCGAAGAGCTGCGCTCGGTGATCGGCGTCTTGCGCCAGCCGAGTGGCGACGCCGGCGGGGGTGACGCTCGCGTGGCAGGCCCGAACGCGCACGCGACGAGTCCGAGCAAGCACGACGTGATCGTCATGCTGGCCGAAGGTCTCGAGCGGGACGCCCTCAACGGCGGCGGTCGCGTGCGGGTCGAGCCGCCGCAGCCGCGCTTCTCCGACCTGCCCGATCTGCTGACCGAGGCGCGCTCCTCGGGCATGAGGATCGACTTTGTGTCTCTGACGCCGGGCTCGGTACCCTCCGTGGAACTGGAGCGCACGGCCTATCGCGTCGTGCAGGAGGGCCTGACCAACGCCCGCAAGCACGCACCCGACGGCGACGTCGAGGTTCGGCTCGACGGTGGGGGCGGCCACGATCTGCGCATCTTGGTCACCAACGCGCTGCCGCACAAGCCCGTCGGTGACAGGGTTCCCGGGTCGGGCACGGGCCTGACGGGGGTCGGCGAGCGGGTGGCGCTCGCCGGGGGTCGAGTGGAGTACGGCGCCGACGGCGACCGTTTCCGTCTGGAGGCATGGCTGCCTTGCCACGAGCAATAGTCGACGATGCGCAAACACCCGCGGCGGATGAGACAGGCCTGCGGCTGGTGCGGCTTCTGACCGTCGACGACGATCCGATGGTGCTGACCGGGTTGCGCATGATGTTCGGCGGGAACCACGGCGTCGTTGTCGTGGGTGAGGCGGGCGACGGCGACGAGGCGGTCACCGCGGTGCAGGCGCACTGGCCCGACGTGGTGCTGATGGACATCCGGATGCCGCGGATGGACGGGGTGGAGGCGACGCGGCGCATCCGTAAGCTGACCAAGGCGCCGGAGGTGGTCATGTTGACGACCTTCGACATCGACGAGCTGGTGGTGGAGTCGATCCGCAACGGGGCCTGCGGGTTCCTGCTCAAGGACACGCCGCCCGACGAGATCATCGCCGCGGTGCGGTCGGCGGCCGAGGGTGAGATGACGATCTCGCGGCGGATGCTGCGGCCGCTCGTCGAGTTGATCGCCCATACGGCCGGAGGGTCCCGGCGCTCCGAGGCGATCAAGCAGCTGGACTCGCTGACCGGCCGCGAGCGGCAGGTGGCGATCGGTCTGGGCCGCGGTCTGTCCAATGCGGAGATCGGGGCGGAGCTGCACATGGGCGTGTCGACCGTGAAAGGCCACGTGTCGCGGGTGCTGGCCAAGCTGTTCATCAACAACCGCGCGCAGGCCGCCGTGCTGATTCACGAGGCGGGCCTGGTCTGACGGCGGGGCGCGGAGAAAGCGCGGGCGGCCCAAGCGGGCGGGCTCGGCGCGGACAGCACGCGGGCGGGGCGCAGGACAGCGGGCCAGCGGGTGAGCGGGCGGGCGCGGCGCGGACAGGATGCGGGCGCGCAAAGACGAGCGGGCGAGCGGCGTGGACAGGCACAGCGAGCGCCCGGCACGATGGCCGGGCGCTCGTCGGAAGGCGTCAGGGGACGGGTGTGTCAGGAGACGTCGGCGGTCTTGCCCTCGGTGAGGGTGATGTTGCGGCCGTCCTTGGGGTCGAACAGGTGGATCTTGTCGAGGTTCATCCAGATGCGGGCGTCGGAGCCGTCGCGCACCCGGGATTCGGCCGAGAGGCGCGTGACCAGGTTGTCCTGGGGCGGCAGGTCGGCCCCGCCCGCGTCGGCGGCCAGGTCCTCCAGGTCGGCGGCGACCGCGTGCTCACCCTCGACCGTCAGGTAGACGTACTTGTCCGAGCCCATCGACTCGACCAGGTCGACCGGCGCCGTGAACTCGAAGCCCTTGGCCCGCTGGTGCTCCTCGATCAGCCCGGCGTCCTCGAAGTGCTCGGGCCGGATCCCCAGGATGAGCTCCCGGGAGGCCCCGCCCAGCGCCCTGCGTACCTGGTCGCTGAGCGGCAGGTCGCCCAGCGCCGTCCGCAGCTTCGACTCCTCGACCGTGGCCGCGAGGAAATTCATCGACGGTGAGCCGATGAACCCGGCCACGAACAGGTTCACCGGGTTGTCGTACAGGGTCTGCGGGTCGCCGACCTGCTGGATGTAGCCGCCGCGCATCACCACGACCCGGTCGCCCAGGGTCATCGCCTCGGTCTGGTCGTGGGTGACGTACACGGTCGTGGTGTTGAGCTGCTTCTGCAGGCGTGACACCTGGGTGCGCATCTGCACCCGCAGCTTGGCGTCCAGGTTGGACAGCGGCTCGTCCATGAGGAACGCCTTGGGGGAACGGACGATCGCCCGGCCCATGGCCACCCGCTGCCGCTGCCCGCCGGACAGGTTGGCCGGCTTGCGGTTCAGGTACTCGGTCAGTTCGAGAACGCGAGCAGCCTCGGCCACCTTCTTGTCGATCTCGTCTTTTGGCATCTTGGCCAGTTTGAGGGGGAAGGCCATGTTCTCCCCCACGGTCATGTTCGGATACAGCGCGTACGACTGGAACACCATCGCGATGTCCCGGTCTTTCGGGGCCTTGTCGTTGACCCGCTCGCCGCCGATCCGCAGTTCCCCCGACGAGATGTCCTCGAGGCCCGCGATCATGTTGAGCGTCGTGGACTTCCCGCAGCCCGACGGCCCGACCAGGATTATGAACTCGCCGTCGGCGATCTCCAGGTCGACCTCGTGCACGGCCGTCGTACCGTCCGGGTATTTCTTGGTCACCTTGTCGAGAACAATGTCAGCCATCGTTACCTAACCCTTCACGGCGCCGGAGGTGAGACCGGCGACGATGCGCCGCTGGAAGAACAGCACGAACAGGATGATCGGGATGGTGATCGTCACGGCGGCCGCGGAGATCGCCCCGGTGGGGTCCTCGAACTGCGAGGCGCCGGTGAAGAACGACAACGCCACCGGGACCGTGCGGGACTGCTCGGTCGACGTCAGGGAGATGGCGAACAGGAAGTCGTTCCAGCAGAAGATGAAGACCAGGATCGCCGTGGTGAAGACGCCCGGCGCGGCCAGCGGCGCGATCACTTTGCGGAACGCCTCACCCTGGGTGGCACCGTCCATCTTGGCCGCTTTCTCCAGGTCCCACGGGATCTGCTTGAAGAACGCGGACAGGGTGTAGATGGCCAGCGGCAGGGCAAAAGTGATGTAGGGCAGGATCAGGCCGGGCCAGGTGTCGAACAGGCCCAGGTTGCGTTCGATGTTGAACAGCGGGGACACCAGCGACACCTGCGGGAACATCGCGATCAGCAGGGAGACGCCGACGAGCGCCTTCTTGCCGGGGAAGTCGAGCCGGCTGATCGCGTACGCGGCCATGGTGCCCAGCACGACGGCGATCACGGTGGAGATCAGCGCGATGCCGATCGAGTTGATCAGAGCCCGGACGAACTGGTCCGTCTGGAAGATCAGCTTGTAGTTGTCCCACGTCCATTCGCGCGGGATGAAGTTGCCGTCGGTGAGCGTCGCGGTCGTCTTGAACGACAGCGAGACGATCCACAGCACCGGGATCAGCGCGAACACGACGACGATCGCGTCCAGCAGACCCCACTTGACCTTCGCGGAGGTGGTTTCGGCGGCCATCAGCGCCTCCCGTCGACGTCGCTGCTACCGGGGGCCGCCGTGCCGAACAGCTTCACGAAGACGAAGGCGATGATCGCGACGGTGAGGAAGATGAGCACCGACATGGTGGAGCCGATGCCCAGGTTCAGGCCCCTCATCAGGTTGTTGTAGGCGATCATCGAGACCGACGACGTCTCGTTCGCCCCGGCCGAGAGCACGTAGATGTTGTCGAAGATCCGGAACGCGTCGAGCGTGCGGAACAGCAGCGCGACCAGGATGGCCGGCTTCATCACGGGCAGCATCACCTTGGTGAACCGCTGCCACCAGGAGGCCCCGTCCATCGAGGCCGCCTTGAGCAGGTCGTCCGGCACCAGCGCCAGCCCGGCCATCAGCAGCAGGGCCATGAACGGCGTGGTCTTCCAGATCTCGGCGAAGATGATGATCGCGAGGGCGCTGGCCCGTTCGGTGAGAGGCGCCCCCTCCGGCGAGAAGAGGTTGGCCAGGTAACCCGTGCCCGGCGTCCACGCGTAGCGCCAGCTGAACGCGGCGACCACGGTCACGATCCCGTACGGGATGAGCGCGCTGGTCCGCACCAGTCCGCGCCCGATGATCGTCCGGTGCATGATCAGCGCGAGCCCCATGCCCAGCACGAGTTCGACCGACACCGAGATGACGGTGATCAGCATGGTGACGCCGAACGCCGTCCACCAGTAGTTGTTGGACAGCACCGTGGCGTAGTTGGCCAGCCCGACGAACTCGCGGTCGTCCGGGAACTTGAGGTCGTAGCGCTGCAACGACAGCCAGATCGAGTAGATGATCGGGTACGCCGTCACCGCGACCATGACGATGGCCGCGGGCGCGCAGAGCAGCCAGCCCAGCTTGCGCTCCTGCTTCTTGCCCTCGCTCAGCCCGGTGCGGGGCGCCGGAGCGGCGGCCGAAGAAGCGGCCTTTTCACGCGAGGCGACGCTCACGGCAGCACCCCCTTGGAGTCGATGGCGTCCTGGATCGACTTGCGCAGCGAGTCCGCCGTCTGCTGCGGCTGGATCGACGCGGGCGGCGACAGCTCGGCCGACACCACCGTCGAAAGGTTCTGGTAGGCCGGGGTCCGCGGCCGCGGCGCCGACGTCTTGAGCTCCTCCAGCAGCACGTCCTTCATCGGGTAGGCCTCGTTCATCGACGGGTCGTTGTAGACCGCCTCGATCGACGGCGCCTGGCCCGAGTTCACCGCGAGATACAGCTGGCTCTCCGGGCCGCGCAGGCAGCGGATCGCCTCGAAGGCCAGGTCCGGGTGTTTGCTGTACGCGCTGACGGCCTGCTCGGAGCCGCCGATGGTGGTTTTGCTGGGCGTGTTGGCGTCGATCGCCGGGTAGCGGGCCCAGCCCACGTTCTTGGCCAGGCCGGGCGCCTCCTGCACCATCGAGGCCCACACGAACGGCCAGTTGAGCTGGAACGCGCCGCCCCCGCCCTGGAACGCGCGGCGGACGTCGTCCTCGACCGCGTTGGAGAACGACGGGCTGGTCACGCCCGCGGTCGCGAACGTCTTGAGGGTCTCCAGCCCTTTGACCGCGCCTTCGTCCATGACGGCCTTCTTGCCGTCCTGGTCGACCACGTTGCCGCCGGCGCTGGCGACCAGGCTGTTGTAGAGCACGACCAGGCCCTCGTACTGGGCCCCCATCGTCATCACCTGGTAGGGCTTGCCCTCACCTTTGAGCTGCTGGGACATCTTGATCATTTCGTCCCAGGTCTTCGGCGGCGTCGGCACCAGGTCCTTGCGGTACCAGAGCAGCTGCACGTTGGTGTTGTTGGGCGCGGCGTACAGCTTGTCGTTGTACTGGGCGGAGGCGACCGCGGGCTCCAGCGTCTCGCTCTCCACCTCCTGCTTGAGGTCCCCGGTGATCTCCCGGATCCAGTCCGCGCTGGCGAACTCCTGGGTCCAGGTCACGTCCATGCCGAGGATGTCCATGCTGTCGTCCTTGGCGGCCAGCCTGCGGACCATCTGCACCCGCTGGTCGTCGGCCTGCCGCGGCAGCACCTGGTAGGAGATCTTGTACTTGCCCGCCGCCTCCTGGTTGCACCGGTCGACGACGCTCTGCATGTTCTCGACGGGTGAGTTGTAGAAGTTGAGGACGGGCACTCCCCCGTCGTCGGATCCGCAGGCCGCCATCGGCGCCATCAGGACTGTCGCGGCCCCCGCCGCGAGTGCCCGGGCGCGCAGGGTGCGCCGTTGCGGATGTCGGTCGTTGATCGCCATTGACCCTCCATCCGGCCGGAAAACGTCAAGTGATCACGATCACTCGACGGCCAGTGCTTGGTCTGCCCCACACGGTGAAGAAACAAACCAGAAATGCATCGTGCAGATCTGCGCAGGCCAGGCCGATCCCGGAGCGGCGGTTCGCGCGTTTGACGGCGTGACGCCGATGGGTATCGGCGTCACGCCGCGATCTACAACGGAGGAACACATGACCGAGCCGCAGGTCACGCTGGATCCGCGCACCCTCACCGGGGTGGAGCAGAAACTTCGGGGACCCCTGGAGGAGCAGCTGACCTCAGCGCTGCAGGCCGCCACCGAGAAGATCCGGCACTCGTACGCCGGGGAGAGCGTCGAGCAGGTGACCGAGCAGTTGTTCGCGGGCACCAAGGCCGGCCTGCACCCCGACATCGCCGCCGGCTTCCACCCGGATCACGCCCAGCTGCGCCGCGTGGCCGAGTCGATCGTCACAGGTCACTGACGATCGACTTGATCGCGTCCATCGCCTTGAGGCGATCGGCGCCCTCGCCCAGACCACCGTCCGGGATGATCAGCTCATCGAGACCGTTCGCCGCGTACGCGGCGATCTCGTCGGCCAGCTGGGCCGGTGAGCCGCCGATGGCGTTGGGCCTGTTCGCGGGCAGCGGCCCGTCGACGACGGTCAACGCCTGAGCGGTCCGCGCGATCGTCCTCGGGTCGCGCCCGACGGCCGCGCAGTGCTCGTCGAGCACCGCCGACTTGTGCGCGATCAGCTCCGGCCGCCCCCAGCAGTTCCATTCGTCGGCGTGCTCGGCGACCAGGCGCAGCATCCGCTTCTCGCCCTTGGCCCCGATCATCAGCGGGAGCGGCTGCTGCACGGGCTTGGGCTCGTTGACCGCGTCGGTCACCCGATAGTGGTCGCCGTGCACCGTGGTGCGGGGCGTCCGCAGCAGCCCGTGGAGGATCTGCAGCGCCTCGGAGAACCGGTCGATCCGCTCCTTGAGCGAGCCCAGCTCGATCCCGTACTGCTCGTGCTCGTTGATCTGCCAGCCCGCGCCGACACCGAGCACGAACCGGCCGCCGCTGATCTGGTCCACGGTGGCGGCCATGTTCGCGAGCACGGCCGGGTGCCGGTAGGTGATGCCGTAGACGAGCGTGCCGACCCGGATGCGCGGCACCGCCGCGGCCAGCGCGGCCACGACCGAGCCGCACTCGAGCACCGGCCACGTGTCGTCCTCGCCGGGGCCTACATCGGGCATGAAGTGGTCGGCGAACCAGACGCCGTCCCAGCCGGTCTCCTCAGCGTGGCGGGCCTGCTCCAGAACGGCGGCGTAGCTCTGCCCGGCTCCGGGCCAGATGGAAAGTCGCATGACGTCACGGTCGCACGGCCGCCAGCACGTGGTCGACCAGAGCGTCCGCGTATTCCTCGGTGAGCGGCCCGGTGCGCAGCTGCCAGCGGTGGAAGATCGGCCCGAAGATCAGCTCGACAGCCACGTCCAGGTCGGCCCCCGTACGGATCTGCCCCCGCTCCCGCGCCGCCGCCAGCCGATCCCGGACGGCCTCCAGCTGGGGCCGCAGCAATCGGTCACGCACCTGGCCCGCCAAGTCGTCGTCGGAGAGCATTTCGACCGTCAGGGCCCGGGTGGTGGCGGACAGCCGGGGGTCGGCGAACTCGGCCACTGTGGCCCGGACCAGCTCGCGCAGGTCGGCTTCGAGGTCCCCGCTGTCGGGCAGCACGACCGGGGTCTGCTGCCTGGTCAGCGCCTCCAGCACGACCTCACCCTTGCGCCGCCACCAGCGATAGATCGTCTGCTTGCCGACGCCGGCCCGGGCGGCGATCGCCTCGATGGTCACCTTGGCGTAGTCGGTCTCGGCCAGCAGGGCCAGCGCCGCGTCGAGGATCGCGCGGCGGGACTGTTCGTTGCGGCGGGCGGCGGCGGGCACGCATTCAGACTACTTCATGCGAGACGAGACGTATCGTCTTGACGCGTCAACGAGACGAGACGTAGCGTCTCGCCCATGGCTCACATCGCGATGGTCAGCATCCCGTTCCACGGACACGTCAACCCGAGCGCCGAGATCATCCGTACGCTCGTCGCCCGCGGGCACCGGGTCACGTACGCCAACGACCCCCGCTTCGCCGAGCACGTCGCGGCCACCGGCGCGCACCTCAAGCCGTACGGGTCGACACTCCCGACCAACGACGACGACTGGAACGGCGACGCGATCGACCAGCTCACGCTTTTCCTGGACGACGCGATCGCGATGCTGCCGCAACTGCGTGACCTGTACGCGGAGGACCGCCCCGACCTGTTCCTGTACGACATCGCCGGCGCCCCGGCGCGACTGCTGGGCGAGCGGTGGGGCCTTCCCGCCGTCCAGCTCTCCCCCACGTACGTCGCCTGGGACGGCTACGAGCAGGAGATGGCCCCGATGCTCGACGGCATGCGGGCCGACCCGCGCGGCGCCGCCTACTACGAGCGGTTCGCCCGGTGGCTGGCCGCCGAGGGTTCGTCCACCCGGGACAGCCTGGCGTTCCAGGGCCGCCCCGCGCGCGGCCTGGTGCTCATCCCCCGCGCCCTGCAACCGAACGCCGACCGGGTCGACGCGGGCGTCTTCGACTTCGTCGGGCCGGTCCTCGGCGACCGCTCCGCCCGGGGCACGTGGACCCGGCCCACCGCCGCCGGGAAGGTGCTGCTCGTCTCGCTGGGCTCGGCCTTCACCAACCACCCGGACTTCTACCGTCGCTGCGTCGAGGCGTTCGGCGCCCTGCCCGGCTGGCACACCGTGCTGCAGATCGGCGACCGTGTCGACCCGGCCCACCTGGGTGCGGTGCCCGCCTCGGTCGAGGTCCGCTCATGGGTCCCGCAACTGGCGATCCTGGAACAGGCGGACGCCTTCCTGACCCACGCGGGCATGGGCGGCTGCAGCGAGGGCCTCTCCTGCGGCGTCCCCATGATCACCGCGCCGCAGGCGGCCGACCAGTTCCAGAACGCCGAGCAGCTGAGCACCCTGGGCGTCGCCCGCACGATCGACCTGGCCACGGTGACCCCCGCCGAGCTGCGCGAGCACCTGCTGACCCTGACCGCCGACCCGGCCGTACGGACCCGCTGCGCCGAGATCGAAGCGCAGGTCCGCGCCGAGGGTGGAGCCGGCCGGGCGGCCGACCTGATCGAGGAGGTCGTGGCCACCGCCTTGTAGTGTGTTTGCACACGCGCCGAGGCGACCGGGGTCGTGCCGAGGGGCGGATCTCGCCGAAGGACCTCGGGCTGTGGAACGACGAGCAGCGCGACGCGCTCGCCCCGATCGTGCGCTTCATGCGTGCCCAGGGTGCGGTCGCGGGCACCCAGCTGGCCCACGCCGGGCGCAAGGCCGGGGCCTGGCCCGAGTGGGGCACGGGCCGCACCGACGGCAGCATCCCGCTCGACGAGGGCGGCTGGGAGACCGTCGCCCCGTCCGCCGTCGCGTTCCCCGGCCTGCGGGTCCCGCGCGAACTCGACCAGCCCGGCATCGACGGGATCGTCGGCGCCTTCGCCGCGGCCGCCCGGCGTGCCGTCGACGCCGGCTTCGAGCTGCTCGAGGTGCACGGCGCCCATGGTTATCCGGTGCACGAGTTCCTGTCGCCGCTGAGCAACCAGCGCACCGACGGCTACGGCGGCCCGCTGGAGAACCGGGCCCGGCTGCTCCTCGACATCGTCGACGCGATCCGGCACGAGGTGGGCGAGTCAGTCGTGCTGGCGGTGCGGCTGTCGGCGACCGACCGGGTCGAGGGCGGCGTGACGTCCGACGAGACCGTGCAGGTGGCCTCGTGGCTCGGCGAGCACGGCGTCGACCTCGTCGACGTCTCCACGGGCGGCAACGCCCCGGCCACGATCCCGGCCGGCCCGGGCTATCAGGTGCCGTTCGCCACGGCGATCCGCGCCGGCAGCAAGCTCCCGGCCGGCGCGGTCGGTCTCATCACCGAGGCCCGGCAGGCCGAGCACATCCTGCTCACCGAGCAGGCCGACGTGGTGCTGGTCGGCCGCGAGATGCTGCGCGACCCCAACTTCCCCATCCACGCGGCCCGGGCCGCCGGCTTCCCCACGCCTCCCGTCCCCGCGCCCTACCGCCGCGGCTTCCGCTAGACCACCGCGGCTTGGAAGAGCTTCGCGAGGCCTTGCAGTTCGGGCACGTCCTCGGCCTCGCCGAGCAGCCGCTCGAGCACGCGATCGTGGGTGGGCCGGGACTCCTCCAGCAGGCTCTGCCCGGCCTCGGTCAGCTCGGTGTAGATGCCACGCCGGTCGTCGGCGCACAGGATGCGCCGGAGCAGGCCCCGTCCTCCAGGCGGTTCACGAGGCGGGTGGTCGCGCTGCCCGACAGCGCGGCCGCGCGGGCCAGCTGCTGCATGCGCATGTGCCAGCCGTCCTGGCGGTTGAGCGCGTCCAGCACCGTGTATTCGACCACGGACAGCTGATGCTCGGCCTGCAACTCCCGCTCCAGGGCCGACTCGATGAAGCCGTGCAGTGCCGCGAGGCGGCGCCACCCCTGCGCCCGCACCTCGACCGCGTCGTCAGAAGTCGCCATCGCGCTTCGCCGCGCCGTACGCCGGCGCGGCCAACCCATTGATGCAGATGGCTAGACTGCCGTTGGTGATCAATTCCTTGGGCCAGGCGGTGGTTTCAGCGTGCGCGACCTATCTGGAGATTGCGGACCGGCACGCGCCGGGCCTCGTGGAGGGTTTGTACCTGCAAGGCTCGATCGCGTTGGGCGATTACCGGGCTGGTGTCAGTGACATCGACTTCGTCGCCGTCACGAGCTCGACGCCGGACCCCGGCCGGGTGCGCGCTATCCACGAGCAGCTGCGGCGGCATGGTCGCAAGCCGTTCTTCGACGGTCTCTACGTCAGCCGCGATGAACTGCGGTCGGACCCCGCGACGCTGCCGGGCGGCATCGCGGTCCACGAGTGGCGGGTCAAGACCGCGTCGCCGTTCGAGCGCAACCTCGTCACGTGGCACGTGCTGGCCCAAGCCGGCGTGGCGGTGCGTGGCCCGGCGGTGGGCCAACTCGACATCTACACCGACTGGCAGGCGTTGGCCCAGGCCACCCGGCACAACCTCGACGAGTTCTGGGCGCCCTGGGCTACCCGAGCGGCCCGGTCCCCGGCCGGCTTGACGGCATGGGGCACCACCTGGGGCGTCCTCGGCGTCGCCCGATTGCGGCACACACTTGCCGCCGCGCGGATCACCACGAAGACGGAAGCCGCCGCCTACGCCACGGCCACGTATGACCAGCGGTGGCACCGCATCATTCAGGAGGCGTTACGCATCCGGGTCGGCGGTCCGCCGGTGTATCGCAACCCGTTGCGCCGCCGCGCAGACATGCTCGGGTTCATGCGTGAGGCGCTGCGCGGCTGAGCGAGGACCTCGGCTGCTGATCTTGTTGGCTTCCCCGATATACCGATCAACTGTATATTGGCGGCCATGGCGAGCATGCGGCGACCGAGCTTTCTGATCCTGTCGGCGCTCGCTCCGGCCCCGCTGCACGGCTATGCGGTGATCAAGGAAGTGGCACGGCTGTCGGAGGACCAGGTGCGCCTCGCCGCCGGCACGTTGTACGCGGCGCTCGACCGGCTCACCGCCGAGGGTCTCGTCGAGGTCGACCGTGAGGAGACCGTCGACGGCAGGCTCCGCCGCTACTACCGGCTGACCGGGCAGGGCATCGCCGCGCTGGCCGCCGAGGCCGAGCAGATGCGCCGCGACGCGCGGATGGTCACCCGGCAGTTGAGCGGAGCCCGTCCCGCCGGCGCTCCCCGCCCGGCCTGATCCGGCCCCGGAAGGGATCACCATGCCCGACGACCTCCGCACCGTGCGCCTGGCCCGCAGATATCGCCGGTGGCTGACGGCCTATCCCCGGGCGTATCGGCGCGAGCGCGGCCCGGAGATCCTGGCGACGCTGCTCGACGCCGCCGATCCGGGCCGATCACGGCCGGCCGCGCGCGAGGCCGCGCTGCTGGTGCGGCACGGCCTCGGCCGGCGTGTCGCCGAGTTCGGGCGCCGGGCGTTCGTGGTCGCGGCGTTCGCGGCCGTCCTGGGCGGGCTGAGCGGGATCGCGCTCGGCTCGTGGCTGGCCTGGCGCGAGGTGGACCCGATGGCGCCGGACCAGGCCACGGCGATCGCCCTCGCGCCCACGGTCCTGCCGGTCCCCTTCGACGACCGGGCCGAGCAGTACGGGCGGCACACGTTCTGGAACCCGTACAGCAAGAACAGCTGGCACGGCGGCACCGGCGTGCGGGCCGGCCGGACCAGTGTGACCGCCAGCATGCCCCCGCGAACCGGCGTGGAGCAGGTCGCCGCCGCCGTCACCCGGCAGATGCGCGCCCACGGCTGGCAGGACGTGCGAACCACCGGGCCACGCGATGATCCGCAAGCGGTCGCCGAGGTGACCGGCACCCGCGCCGGCTATCTGGCCGCGGTGCAGATCAGCGATCACTACCCGACCGGTCTGAACCTCGACCTGATGTGGGCCGAGCCGCCCGGCCACCGGCGCGACACCGTCCTCGGCGGCCTGGCCGGCGCTCTGCTCGGCGCCCTGCTCGGGCTCCACAGCTCGAAACGCATGCGCCGCTACGGGCCCGGCCGGCAGCGGGCGTACTCCCGGCTCTGCGTGGCCACGCTGCTGATGCTCGCCCCGGCCGGCCTGGGCACCATCCCCACCACGACCGGCTCCCTGCTGGCCAACACTCATCGCAACGGCCACGGTCCCTCGGTGTACTGGGGTGGTTTCGTGTTCCTCGGAGCTCAGCCGCTCGCCATCCTGTCCCTGCTCCCGATCCTCGCGATCGTCGTCTGCTGCTTCTGGCCGCAGCGAGCCACCGTCCGCACACCCACCACTGTCTGAACGCAAGCGGCCGGCCGGTGAAGGCCCCACCGGCCGGCCGCTTTCCCCCGATCCCTCACCGCGGGGTGCCGGGTCTCAGGCGGACGGTTCGCCGCCCTGGCAGTGACGCCAGAGCCAGCGGCCGTTCACCTGCTCCACCAGACCCGACACCCGGTAGGGGAAGTTCTCTTCGACGCCGCCGTCGGGGTGGGCGGTGCCGGTTGCCTCGGCGAAGACGTATGCGTGGTCGCCGAGATCGTGGACGACGACGTCGCCGGCCTTCCACGAGTAGGCCTCGGGGCGGCGGAGGACCTTGCCCAGCAGAGCTGTCAGGGCGGCGCGGCCGGCGGCGGTCTCGGTGAGTTCCGAGCCGGCGTAGCCGACATCGTCGCCCGGAGTGAAGCAGGCCAAAGCCGCGTCGAGGTCGCGGGCGGCGAAGGCCTCACTCAGGTCGTGCACGGCTTGGGCGGGTCCGCCGGTGGTCATACCGGGACCGCCTCGCGATCCGCCGCGACCGGAGCGTCGACGTCGGCCGGAGCGTCGACGTCGGCCGGGGCGTCACCGTCGGCCGGGGCGGAGGCGGCCGGGGCGGAGGCGGCCGGGGCGGACATGGAGACCGGGCCGGAAAGGGAGGCCGGGGCGGGTATCGAAGCCGTAGCGGAAACCGGAGCCAAGGCGGGCGCGGGGGCCGGGGCCGGGTGCTCGATGTAGACCAGGTGCCGCGGCTCGTAGTCGGCCGACGTGGCCGGTTCCTCGTCGTCGGACATGTGGCGGGGTTCGTACATGGCGTTCTCCTCCAAGCGGCGCATGCCGGGCAGGAACAAAAATCCGATGGTGACGACCGCGCCCAGCACGCCGGCGCCGATCAGGGTGGGGCGTACGCCGATCCAGTGGGCGACCGGCGCGGCCAGGGCGTAGGACAGGGGCAGCAGCGCGGTCGAGACGAACCAGTCGACGCTGGAGACCCGGCCCAGCATGTGCTCGGGCACGAACCGCTGCTTGGTGGTCGCCCAGGCCACCGTTCCGGCCGCCTCCAGGCCGTTGACCAGCACGCAGGCCAGGGCGAGCTGCCACGTCCGGCTGGCCGCGCCGTAGCCCGCCACGGCCAGCGTGGCGACGGCCCAGACGCCGAACGTGTACGACATGAACCGCTTCGGGATGCCGATCCAGCCCACGGTGACGGCCGCCGCGATCGCGCCGATGCCGCCCGACGTGAGGATCAGGCTCAGCGCGGACGCGGTCAGGCCGAGCTCGTGCTTGACCACGTACGGAAGAAGCACTTCGGTCGGGCCCACGAACAGCAGGTAGGTGAACGTGGCCGACAGGAACGTGCCCCACAACCACACCTGGCTGCGGACGAAGCGGATGCCCGACTTCATCTCCTGCCAGATCGACTCGGCCGGCTCGTGGCTCGTCCCGGCCGCCGCCAGCGGCAGTTGCCGCATCAGCAGCAGGCACGCCACGGACAGCGCGAACGTGACCGCGTCGACGGCGAACGCCCAGCCCGAGCCGCCGACCGCGATCACCGCGCCGGCCAGCATCGGCCCGAAGATCTGCGCCCCGGCCGGGCGGACGAACTGGTCGAGCGAGTTCGCCGCCACCAGGTCCTCGGCCGGCACCAGCTTGGGCACGGTGGCGTCGAAGGCCGGGCCGAAGAAACCCGCCGCCGCGCCGTAGACCGCGGTCAGGGCGAGGATCTGCCACAGCGAGGTCAGCTGGCCGGTCAGGCTCAGCGTGGCCAGCACCGACATCACCGCGAGGCGGATCAGGTCGGAGCCCAGCATGACCTGGCGCGGGTCGAGCCGGTCGCTGATCACTCCGCCGAACAGCAGCGTCGCCACCTGCGGCAGGGAGAGGGCGACGCCCACCGCCGACATGGCCGCGGGCGTGCCGAACAGGTCGTAGACCTGCCACGCGAGGGCGACGAGGAGGACCCCGTCGCCCACCAGCGAGGCGCTCATCCCGGTCCACAGGAGCCGGAACTGGCGGTGCCGCAGCGGTGCCAGTGGACCGCGGAAGATCACTGCTCGACGCGGCGCAGCTTGCCCGCTGCGTGCAGCTCGGTGATCACGGCGTTGAGCTCGTCGAGCTCGGAGTCGTCGTTGGCCGCCGTCACCTGGGCCCGGAAGCCGACCTGGTCGCGGGGCACGAGCGGGTAGGCGGCCAGCGTGACGTAGATGCCGCGGTCCCACAGCAGCTTGCCGACGGCGTCGATGTCCTCACCCTCGGCCAGCGGCAGCTCGATCACCGGGGTGGTGCCGGTGTTCGGGGTGAAGACACCCAGGCCCCGTACGTGGTCCAGCACCTTCATCGTCTTGCGGTACAGGTCGGCGCGGATGTCGTCGCCGCGCTTCTCGTTGAGGTCGAGGCCGGCGTTGACGGTGGCCAGCGACGCGGTCGGGGCCGGGCCGGAGTACAGGTACGGCGGGGCCGACACCTTGAGGTGGTTCTTCAGCCAGGTCGGCAGGGCCAGGAAGGCCAGCAGCGACGAGTACGACTTGGAGAAGCCGCCGACGAGCACGACGTTGTCGTACGTCTCGCCCGAGTACTTGACGATGGCGTTGCCCTTGAGGCCGTACGGGCTCTTCTCGTTGGCCGCCCGCTCGCCGATCACGCCGAAACCGTGCGCGTCGTCGACGTACAGCAGGGCGCCGTACTCGCGGGCCACGGCGGCGAACGCCTTGAGGTCGGGGGCGTTGCCGGTCATGCTGTTGACGCCGTCCATCGCCACGATCTTCGACACGCCCGCCGGGGCGGCCTTGAGCAGCTCGCGCAGGTGCTCGTGGTCGTTGGCGCGGAACCGCACGACCGTCGCGCCGAGCCCACGGGCGTACATGGAGCCGTCGTAGATCGTCTTGTGGGCCTGCGAGTCGAGGAAGACCATGCCCTTGCCGGCCAGGATCGGCAGCACCGACATGTGGATGTGCGTGATGGTCGGCAGCACCAGCGTGTCGGGCGCGTCGAGCAGCGCGGTCAGCTTCTCCTCGATCTGCGGGTACAGGGCGGGGTTGCCGAGCAGACGGGACCAGCTCGGGTGGGTGCCCCAGCGCGCGACCTCGGGGGCGATCGCGTCCATGATCTCGGGCTCCAGGTCGAAGCCGAGGTAGTTGCACGACGCGAAGTCGGCCAGCCAGTGGTCGCCGACGCGGATCCGGCGGCCCTTGACCTCCTCGATCGTGGCGTCGTACATGGGGTTGCCGCTGCGCAGCCGCTCCAGGTCGGCCCAGCGTCCGTCGCGCTTGACGAACTCGAGACCGTCACCAGGGGTGGGAGCGTTGTTCATGGTGTTCCTTTCGAGGTGGTGCCCAAGGGGTGGAGGACCTTTTAGAGGGAGACTGCGGAGTGCCGCGAGCGCAGGTAGTCCTGGAACTCGTCGGAGGTGATCGGCTTGGAGAACAGGTAGCCCTGGCCGTACGAGCAGCCCATCGCCTTGAGTGCGGCGCGGTGCCCGTCGAGTTCGATGCCCTCGGCCACGACCGACAGTTCGAGCGTGCGGGCCAGGTTGACGATGGTCTCGACCAGCGCCATCTGCTGCCGGCTGTCGAGGATGTCGTCGATGAACGACTTGTCGATCTTCAGGACGTCCACCGGCATCTGGCTCAGGTAGCTGAGCGACGAGTAGCCGGTGCCGAAGTCGTCGATGGCGATCCGCACGCCCATCGCGCGCAGCTCGCCGAGGTCGCGCCACACCTGGTCGGCGTCGTGCAGCACCAGGCTCTCGGTGACCTCGAGCAGCAGCCACTCGGCCCGGGCGCCGGTGTCGGCGAGCACCGAGCGCACCTCGTCGACGAAGCCGGGCGTACGGAACTGCCGGGCCGAGACGTTGACGCTGACGTAGCGCATGTGGCTGCCGAACTCGGTGTGCCGCCACTCGGCGAAGGTGCGCAGCGCCTCGCGCAGTACCCAGCCGCCGATCGCCACGACCGAGCCGTTCTCCTCGGAGAGCTCGATGAACTCGTTGGGGCCGAGCAGCCCGCGCGCCGGGTGCTGCCAGCGCACCAGCGCCTCCAGGCCGGCCACCTCACCGGTGGGCAGGTCGACGATGGGCTGGAAGCGCAGGCGCATCTGGCCGCCCGCGACCGCCTCGTTGAGCGCGGAACGCATCTCGAGCCGGCGCAGCATCGCCTCGTGCATCTGGTCCTGATAGCGCTGCCAGGTGTTCTTGCCCTCGGTCTTGGCGCCGTACATGGCCACGTCGGCCCGGCGCAGCAGCTCGCTGATCCCGGCCGCCTCGCCGCTGGTGGCCAGGCCGACGCTGGCCGCCCCGTTGACGAGGTGGGTGGCGCCGGTGGCGTCGATGACCTCGATCGGCTGGGCCAGCACGGCCACGATCAGCTCGGCGATCCGCTCGGGCTCGTCGCCGCCGCCGACGTGGTCGATCAGCACGGCGAACTCGTCGCCGCCGGTGCGGGCCACGGTGCTCATCGGCCCGACCGCCTCGGTGATGCGCCGGCCCACGACGGTCAGCAGCTGATCGCCCGCGGCGTGGCCCAGGCTGTCGTTGACCTCTTTGAAGTCGTCGAGGTCGACGAAGAGGACGGCCACCTCGTGCCGGCGCTCGGCGGCGAACGTGGCCGCGTGCTCGAGCCGGTTCTGGAACAGGGCCCGGTTGGCCAGGCCGGTCAGCGCGTCGTGGAACGCCTGGTGGGCCAGGTCGTTCTCGAGGCGGCGGCGCTCGGTGACGTCGCGGATGGTGACGACCAGGCCGTCCACGGCGGGCTCGTCGCGCAGGTCCCGGCAGGTGCACTCGACCTGCAGCAGCAGGTCGTCGCCGGAGATGGCGGTCAGGTCGACGCCGTCGCGCGGGCCGCGGCCGCCGCGCACCTGGTCGAGCAGGTGCCGCAGCTCGGCGTGGTCGGTGGCCGCGATCAGCCGGGACAGCGGCATGCCGACCAGGTCGGTGCGCCCGAAGACCGGCAGGGCGGACGGGCTGGCGTACCGGATGGTCTCGTCGTCGCCGACGATCAGGATCACGTCGGAGGCGCTCTGGATCAGCGCGCGGAAGTAGTCCTCGCTGCTGCGCCGGTTGACCTCGTCGGTCAGGTTGATGCGCTCCACGGCCATGGTGCCCTGGGCCATCAGCGCCTCGAAGGACGGCTCGAGCGCGGTCAGCAGCTCCTCCGAGCCGGACAGGTAGACCTGGTGGCGGCGGGGCGGGCCGTCGGCGGTACGGCCGGCGGCGATCGACTCGGCGCGCAGGACCCAGTCGAAGTCGCCCAGCTCGGCCCGGACCGGGGCGGGCAGGTCGGCCAGCCAGACCAGGCTGGTCGACATGACGCCGGTCGGGGTGCCCGGGTCGGCGTCGACGCCGCGCATGAAGAAGCGGTAGTCCTCGCCGGCCGGCACGATGTCGGCGATGGCCCGGCGCAGGGCGGCCCCGGCCTGCACGACACTGCTCGCCGCGACCAGGTCGGCCCCGGTCAGGCGCAGGGTGCGCTCGCGGGCCGCGGTCTCGCGCTGCGACTGCATCAGCCCGGCCACGCGGGCCATCACGAGCAGGAACATCACGCCGGACGCGGTGGCGATCATCGGGGCGTCCTTGACCCCGCCGCCCAGGTCCTCGATCAACAGCACGGCCGGGGCGATCAGCGCGGCGATCGACATCATGGCCAGGCGGCGGCCGCCCGCCATGCTCGGCACGACGCGCTCGCTGAAGGTCAGCTCGCGCATCGACGGGTGCAGGGCCGACATCGCGATGGCGGTGTAGAACAGCACCCAGCCGGCGTCGACCGGGCCGCCGACCTGCCACGTGCCGGCCAGCTGGCGCAGGCCGTACAGGACGTCGGTGACCAGAAGGCTGGAGACGCCCACGACGAGCACGGTCAGCGCGGCGGGCTTGCGGCCACCGGCGGTCAGCAGGCGGGCGAACATGGCCAGCGCCAGCACGTCACCGAGCGGGTAGCCGACCGAGACCGCCTTCTCCAGGAACGTCAGGTCGGTGTCGTGCACGTACGGGGAGATCAGGAAGACCCACGAGAGCAGGCCCATGCCGGCCGTCGGCACCAGGGCGTCGAGCAGGGCGGCGCGGTTGTCGGTGCCCGAGCGGGCACGGATGAAGACCAGCAGCGCCGCGGCCAGCATCGGATAGACGGCCAGGTAGAACAGGTCGGCCAGGGACGGGAACGGGTTCGCGTCGCCGAGGAAGTCGGTGAGCACGTTGTAGGTCGTGTCGCCCAGCGTGAAGCTGGCCACGACCGCCGACAGCAGGAACCAGGGCAGCCGGCGTGAGGGCCGGTGCACCCGGATGCCGACGAGCACCATGGCCGACGCCGACAGCCCGATCGTCGCCCAGGTGTACATGCTGAACTGCGGCAGCGTGTAGAAGACGACGGTGAGAGCGACAACCCACGCACCGAAACACGCCTGTATGCGCTTGGCCGACATCGTGCTCCGATCCTTACGTGGGGGTTTGGTTGAGCCCCACTGATCGGCGCACGGTGGCGGTTGTTGAGGACGCTGGTCAGCTCATTTTCTGCAGCACGGTGCGAAACCGGTGCAGATCACGGCGGCGGCGCTCGAGCGTGGTCGCGATCAGCACCAGCAGCAGGCCCGCCGTGGCCAGCGGGATCCACCGCGGGATCAGGTCCCACAGCTGGGCCAGCTCGTGCAGGGCCAGGGCGACCAGGACACCGCCACCGGCCAGCACGGGCGCCCGCAGCCGGAACGCCGCCCCGGCGACCAGGACCGCCACCGCGGCCACCCCGAGCAGCAGACGCCGCCAGTACTGCCCGTCGGCCGCGAACACCGAGGCCAGGCTGGGCAGCAGCGCGGCCGCCAGCGCGGGGCCGTAGGCGGCCCAGCTCGAGCTGCCCCGGCCGAACAGCACGCCGGCCAGCAGGGCGACCGCGGCGGCGGGCACGGTGTACGCCTCCAGCGTGGTGACGCCGTTGCTGGCGAGCACCAGGAGCCCCGCGATCACCTCGGCGGCCACGGCGGCCAGCAGGTAGCCCGGGCGGCGCGCCCGCACCGCCAGCACCAGACCCCAGAGACCGCACACGATGGCGGCCTGTTCGCCATCGCTGATGACGAGCAGCAGCGCGAACGTCGCGCCGGTGTGCGCGGCGACCTCGGCCGGCCACCTCCGGACCACCGTGATCAGGGCGGAGGCGGCCAGGACGGCGAGCGCCTGCGGCAGGAGGTCGTCGGTCAGCGCGGCCGCCCCCGTCCAGGCGGCGGCGGGCACCGCCAGCAGACCGGTCAGCAGGTTCGCGGTCCGCAGGTCGTCGCGGGCCAGGGCCGCGGTGGTGCAGCCGAGCGCGGCCACGGCGGCGAAGACGCCCGCGGCCACCCCCGGCTCGGCCAGGCCGGTCGCGACGGCGTGCACGACGAGCGGCAGCGCGACGAACACGGCGGCCCGGCTGACCCGCAGCGCCACCGCCAGGGCCGCCGCGACGACCACGAGCTCGACGATCGGGGCGCCCCACCAGGGCAGGTGCAGGCCGGTGAGGGCGATCAGGCCGGCCGCGGCCAGCGCCGCGAACAGCCGCCAGGCCGCGGGAACCAGCAGGACCACGGCCGCGCCGAGCAACGCCAGCGCGATCGGGAGGGGCCAGCCCGCGCGCGGCTGCGCCTCGTCGAAATGGGCGGCCAGCAGCGTCCGGAACGCCTCGACCACGGCCCAGCCGAAGGCGAACACGGCGGGCGCGGCGAGCGCGGCCCCGGCGCCGATGCGGGCGCCCAGCCCGGCCCACGGCACGACCACGACCAGCACAGCGATCAGCAGGACGACCAGAGCCACGACGGGCAGGGCGTTGACCTCGGCCGGCGCCAGCAGCACGGCCACCCGGCCCACGGCGACGGCCAGCGCCACGACCACCAGGCCGTCCGCGATCTGCCGGGCCACGGGAGCCGCGGCGACCAGGGCCCCGGCCAGCACCACGAGCGCCGCGGTCAGCAGCACCGCGCCCCGGCCCACGGCCGGCCCCGGGTCCTCGGTGTCGAACAAAGTGGTCACGGCGATCCCGGCCGCGGTGAGGGCGGCCAGGCTGCCCACGAGCACCGCGGCCAGGCCCAGACCGCCGCGCCGGACGGCCAGCACGGCGACGTCGAGGGCGGCCACCGCGGCGAAGGTGAAGCCCCACACCACCGGGCCGGGCGCGGCCGCCGCGACCAGCAGCGGCAGCACCGGCTGGGCGGCCAGCAGGGCGGCGAAGCGCGGGCCGGCCAGCCCGGTGAGGTGCTCGTAACCGGCGGCGACGGCGGCCGTCACGGCGAACACCGCGGCCGCATAACCCCAGCCGGAACCGCCGGCCACGCCGAATAGGTCGACGTACCAGGCGGCGTACCCGTCCAGCAGCATCAGCAGCAGACCGATCGCGGCGAACGTCTCGGCCGTGCCCGTCAACCGGCGGCGCAGCGCGAGGAACGGCACGGCCAGGGCGGCGCCGGTGAACCCGGCCAGCACGACGGCCCGCCCGCCCACCCCGAACTGGGCCCAGGCCACCGCTGTGAACACGATCGCGGCCACGCCCAGCAGCAGACCGCCGAGGACGTACAGGGTGTTCTGCACGAGGCGGTTCGAAACTTCCTTCTCCCGCACGGGGGCGGCGGCGGGCAGTTGCGCCCGCACCCGCATCGCGGCGGCCTGACGCCGGTTCCACACCTGCGCGAGCTTCGCCTCCAGGTCGGCCACGGCCAGCCGGGCCGGGATCAGCTGCCGGTTCAGCTCGGCCATCTCGGCGTCCGCGCGGACGACCTCGATCGCGTCCGGGTCGGGGCCGCGGCCGCAGGACGGGCAGCCGCTCTCCGGCGAGGCCGGGGCGCCGCAGTGCGGGCAGGGGTACGTCATGGAACCGATCCTTGTCGGCCCCCGGGGAAAGTGGTTGAGCTTGCGTACTCAACGCGCACCGTCATAATGCTCGGCAATGATCGAGACCCAGGCGCTGACGAAACGGTTCGGCCAGATGGACGCCGTACGGGACGTGACCTTCACGGCCGCCCCCGGGCGCGTCACCGGCTTCCTCGGCATGAACGGCTCGGGCAAGACGACCACCCTGCGCATGCTGCTCGGGCTGAGCCGGCCCACTTCCGGCCGCGCGCTGATCAACGGGCAGCGCTACCGCGACCTGACCGATCCGCTGCGGCAGGTCGGCGCCGTGCTCGAACAGGGCCTGATGCACCCCGGGCAGACCGGGCGGGGCCACCTGCACACCCAGGCCCTGCTGGGCGGGGTCGGCAAGCAGCGCACCGAGCACCTGCTGGAATACGTGGGCCTGGCCGACGCCGCGACCATGCGCACCGGCGACTACTCGCTGGGCATGCGGCAGCGGCTCGCGGTGGCCACGGCCCTGCTCGGCGAGCCGCCCGTGCTGGTGCTGGACGAACCGGCCAACGGCCTCGACCCGTCCGGCATGGCCTGGCTGCGCGGGCTGCTGCGCGACCACGCCGCGGCGGGCGGCACCGTGCTCATCTCCAGCCACCTGCTGGCCGAGCTCGAGCTGCTGATCGACGACGTCGTGATCATCGCCGGCGGCCGGGTCAGGCTGGCCGAGCCGTTGTCGTTCGAGTCCCATTTGCGCGTACGGGGGCGGGACCCGCACCGCTTGTGGCAGGCGTTCGAGCAGGTGGGCGCAACGGTGCGAACCGACGGGAGCGTGCTGTTCGTGACCGGGATCAGCCCCGAGGACGCCGGCGAGCTCGCTTTGCACGTCCAAGTTCCCCTGTACGAGCTGACGGTGGAGACGCCGAGCCTGGAGAAGCTGTTCCTCGACCTGGCGGCCGCCGCATGATCGCCGTGCTGCGCAGCGAGCTGCACCGCACCCTGACCGTCCCGTCGAACTGGATCTCGATCGGCGCCGCGATGGTCCTCGGCATGTCGTTCGCCCTGTTCAGCGTCGACTTCTGGTCGCTTTTCGTGGCGCTCGGCGTCTTCGGCACCGCGGTCGTCACCACCACCCAGCACTACCAGCACCGTACGGCGATGCTGCTGTTCCTGGGCCGGCCCCGGCGCTGGGTCGCCCTGCTCGCCCAGTGCCTCACCGCCACCCTGATCGGCCTGGTGATGACGGCCGTGAGCGGCGTGACCACCATCCTGGCGGGCGACCTGGCCCAGTTCGCGGGCACCCTGGCCGCGGTGCCGTTCCTCGCCGTCTTCGGCGTGGCCAGCGGCACGCTGCTGCGCCGCCCGGTCCCCTTGTTCATCGGCTACGGCACGTGGTTCGTCTTCGCCGAGGGGCTGGCGTTCCGCTTCGAGCAGCCCCTGCCGTTCACGACGTTCATGAGCGCCGCCGGTGGCAACAACCCGCTCGGCCTGCTGTTCTTCGCCGGCTGGACCACGCTCGCCCTGGCGGCCGCCCTCTGGACGATCCGCCGCGACCTCACCGACTAGACAACACAGCGCCGGGACGCCCGTGTCGTTGTCCACAGTCCCGGATCCTCCACAGCCGAGTGCCCGCACCCCGTCCAAGATCGCCTCGCCCCTCGGGTTCAAGGGATCGTTGCAACACCCGTGTCGAACGAGGTGTTGACGGGTGTCGGAAAATCGTGCCGGTGGCCCGGATGAAGCCGCGCAGCGGCAGGTGTATTTGGATTTGGCGGCGCAGGGTGTCGGTACCAGCGAGGCATGCCGGCGGGTCGGGGTCGGCCGTAGGGTCGGCTGTCACTGGCGGCACCCGCAGCGTCGTCGGTGTGACGTGGACCACTTGTTGTCACGGTTGCCCCGACGATCTCCGTCCCGCGGGCATGACTGACATCATCGTGCTCGGCGCAGGCTACGCCGGCCTGGCCACCGCCACCAACCTGGCCGGCCGCACCCGTAAGACCCCGGGCGTCCGCATCACCCTGATCAATGCATCGTCCCGCTTCACCGAGCGTTTGCGCCTGCACTCCACCGCGGCCGGCCACGCCACGGCCGACTTCGACATCGCCGGGCTCGCCGCCACCGCAGGTCTCACCTTCCTCCCCGGCTGGGTCACCGCGGTGGACGCCGACGCGCGTACCGTCCGAGTCGACGACGAGCGCACCCTCCACTTCGACACGCTGGTCTGGGCGCTGGGCAGCACGGCCGACACGAGCGACGTGCCCGGGGCGGCCGAGCACGCGTACACGCTCGACAGCCTGGCCGATGCGCAGTCCCTGGCCGCGCGTCTGAGCGACCTGAGGACCGGCACGGTTCTGGTCTGCGGCACGGGCCTGACCGGCGTCGAGACGGCCGCCGAGATCGCCGAGAGCCACCCCCACCTGACCGTCCACCTGCGCGGCCGCGACGAGCCGGGTGCGACGCTGACCCCCAAGGCCCGGTCCTGTCTTCGGGCCGCGTTGACCCGTTTGCGCGTACGGGTGGAAACCGGCGCCGACATCGTCGAGGTGCTCCCGGACGACGCCGACGTGATTGTCTGGACGGCCGGGACCCGGGTCTCGCCGTTGGCCGCCGCGGCGGGGCTCGCGGTCGATGAGCGCGGCCGCATCGTCACCGACCCGGTTCTGCGATCGACGTCCCACCCCCATGTGTACGCCGTAGGGGACGCCGCCGCCGTCCGGCAGCGCTACGGGGTCCTGCACGGCACGTGTCAGGGTGGGATGCCGACCGGGGTCCACGCCGCGCTGTCGATCGCCCGCGAGCTGGACGGCCGGGAGCCGCGGCCGTTCCGGTTCGGCTACTACCACACGCCGATCAGCCTGGGCCGCCGCGACGCGATCGTGCAGTTCACCCACCCCGACGACAGCCCGCGCCGCGGCTACCTGACCGGCCGCGCCGCCGTCCGGTACAAGGAGACGGTGAGCGCGTCGCCGTGGCCGACCTTCGCCCGCATGGTCAGACATCCGGGTTCGGCGTCGTGGTGGCCGCGCGGGGGCCGGTTCACCCGATGAGCACCTTCGATCAGCATCGGCGGCTGCTGTTCGCCGTCGCCTACCGCATCCTCGGCTCGGCCACCGACGCCGAGGACGCCGTGCAGGAGGCCTGGCTCAGGTGGTCGGCGGCGGACCGATCGGAGGTGGCCGACCCCAAGGCGTACCTGGCCCGCATCGTCACCCGTCAGGCCTTGGATCAGCTGCGGGCGGCCCGCCACGAGCGCGAGACGTACATCGGGCCGTGGCTGCCCGAGCCGACCGAGAAGGACGACATCTCCACGGCCCTGCTGGTCGTGCTGGAGACCCTGAGCCCGATCGAGCGCGCGGTGTTCGTCCTCAAGGACATCTTCGATTTCCCGTACGGGGAGATCGCGGCCGCCGTCGACCGGAGTGAGCAGGCGGTGCGCCAGTCCGCGCACCGGGCCCGCGAGCATGTGCGGGCGCGTCGGCCCCGGTTCCGCGCCGACCAGCGGCATCAGCGCGACGTCACCGACCGATTCCTGGCCGCGGCGGCCGGCGGCGACATCAACGGGCTCCTGCAGGTGCTCGCCCCCGACGTCACGCTCTGGACCGACGGCGGCGGCAAGGTCCGCCAAGCCCGCAAACCCGTCTCGGGCGCGCCGCGCGTGGCCGCCTGGATGGCCGCGGTCGCCGGTTCCCCGTACGAGGGAATCGCTCCGGCCGACATGCGCGCCGAGGTGGTCGAGCTCAACGGGACGGCGGGCGTGCTCTTCACCGGGGCCGGCCGCGTGGTGGCCACGCTGACGTTCGACCTCGACGAGAGCGGCCTGATCCGCGCCGTCTACAACGTGGCCAACCCCGGCAAGCTGCGCGCGCTCAGGCGTGGCTGACCCACTCCGACCAGCGCTCCACCGTGATCTCCACGAACGGCCCGGCCGGGGGTATCTCGCGGTACTGCGGATAGCGGTCCTGCAGAGCCGTCCGGTACGAGTCGTCGCGTTCGATGATCCGGGCCGTGCCGTCGGCGCGCACCCACCACAGCCGCGACCAGTCCTGCTCGTAGTGGTCGGCGAGCACGCTGACCCGCGGATCGGCCGCGATGTTGGCCAGCCGCCGCAGTGCCCGCGACCGTTTCGGTTTGCCGTCCACCGCGAAGACGATCCGCTCGCCGGCGAACGCGAACACGATCGGCACGAGGTGCGGCATCCCGTCCGGCCCGGCGGTGGCCAGCCGGGCCACGGGCACGGAGGCGAACCGTTCGGCCGGGGTCACCGCCCGGTCAGCTCGCCGATGGCCGCCTCCCACTTCTCGAGGGCGGGCTCGACGATGCTCCACGGCCCGGACGGCAGCCACACCGACACCCGGTCGATCCCGGCCCGCTCGCAGCGTTCCAGGGCCTTCGGGTCGGGCGGCACGCTGAGCATCTGTACCTGCAGGTAACGGTCGGCGCGGGCGCGCAGCTCGACGATCCGCTCGAACACGTTCTCGTCGCGCCACTGCGGGAACCAGCCGTCGCCGTACGCGAGCACCCGGTCGAGCACGGTCGGGCCGCCACCCCCGATCAGGATGGGCGGGTGCGGGCGCTGGGCCGGCTTGGGCCACGACCAGATCCGGTCGAAGTTCACGTACCGGCCGTGGAAGGTCGCCTCGTCGTGGCGCCAGATCTCGCGCATGGCCTGGATGCGCTCCGTCATGACCGGAACCCGTACGCGGGGATCGGTTCCGTGGTTGCGCATCTCCTCGCGGTTCCAGCCCAGCCCGACACCGAACTCGAACCGCCCGCCGCTGAGATGGTCGACGCTGGCGACCTCCTTCGCGGTCGTGATCGGGTCGCGCTCGGTGACCAGGCAGACGCCGCTGCCCACCCGCAGCCGGCTGGTCGCCTCGGCCGCCGCGGTCAGCGCCACGAACAGGTCGTAGGTGTGCCAGTACTTCTGCGGCAGCCGGTCACCGCCGGGCCAGGGCGTCTCCCGGGCGGCCGGGATGTGCGTGTGCTCGGCGAAGAACAGCGCGGAGTGCCCGCGCTCCTCGACCCGCCGGGCGATCTCACCGGGCCGCAGACCGTCGTGCGTGGGGAAGTAACCGACACCGAATTCCATGCACCGATCCTATGAACCCGGCGGCCATCCCTCAGAGCGGGCGGAACAGCAGCATGTCGCGGATCACGGCCATCCGTTCCGGTGTCATCGCGGTGCAGTAGACGATGAGCTCGTCGGGGCTGGTGAAACCCTGCCGCAGGCCACGCTGCTGGGCGATCTCGTCGGCCAGCGGCTGCGGGATCTGCAACGAGTAGGCCAGCCAGGCGGCCGGCACGTGGTTGACGTCGACCAGCCCGCCGTCGTCGTACTGCCGGCCCTGGATGTCGGGCCGCCCGATCCGCAACTCCCACGCCAGGCCGGGGTCGGCCCGCACCAGTTCGCGGGCCTCGGCCCGCCGCTGCACCCGCCACTGCGCGGCCGCCACCGCCGCGTCGCTGTGCCGGTCGGCCGCGGTCGGCGGGGCCTGCTTGGCCACCTTGAGCTGCAGGAACAGGGTGTGCAGGGTGCCTCCCAGCCACACGATGAGCAGGAACGCGGCCATCGCGAGGTCGTACGCCGTCCCGCGATCGGCGGTCGAATCCGCCGGCGCCGTGAGCCCGGCCCCGCACACGAAGGCGACGGTCACCAGCAGATAGCCGACCCCCGCGGCCATGTGAGCCCGCGACTTCAGGCGATAGCCCCCGATGAAGACCATCACGCAGGCCCCGAAACCACACGTCAGCGTGGGAACGAGAAACCACCACCAGGTAGGAGTCCGCTTGGGCCCGGGAGAAACAGCAGGTTGCACCGCCAGATCATAAGAAGCGTCAGGGCCCGCGTCGTACGGCCGGGGCTCAGCCGTTCAGCCGGGATTGCCGGACGCTCGGACGCCGGCGGCAACGTCCCGGCATGATCCGCCGACGGGGTGACGAAACGCCGGTACGCCGTCGAGGTGCGGCTCGGGCCGTTATCGTCGTGCCTCGGAGCTGAGCCAGTGCCGGCCCGGCGCGGCCGGATGTCCGGCTCACCACGGAGGAGCCGAGACTGTGACCACTACCGTAAGGTCTGCGGATCTGAGCAACGGCACGGTTGCGCACGACGGAACCCTCGACCGTTGGTACGTCAAGAATGCGGCCGGCATCTTCCCGTGGCGGGCGGGCAACGGGGAGAAGCTCACCGATTACGAAGTGGACGCGTTCCTGAGGTCCGGCCGCATCACCGTCATCGCGCCGGCACGGACAAGGTGAACGCCCGGCTCCGCGCGGAGCCGGGCGTTCGGGACGGACGCGGTCAGGAGGCGTTCAGGATGATGGCGCCCAGGACCATGCCGAGGACGGCGCCCGCGACGCCGGCGGCGGCGGCGTACCAGCCGAGGGGGCGGTCGCCGAGGTAGCCGCCGACCAGGCCCAGCACCACGGCGGCCAGGCCGAGCACCGGCGGGAGGAACAGCACGGCCAGCGCGGCCAGCACGAAAGCGATGATGGTGCAGACGCGGGCGCCGGTCACGGAGCCGGTGCGGCGGGAGGTCATCTGGGACATCGGAGCTTCCTTCCCCGTCAGGAGCAGTTCGTTGATGTCCTTTGTGTACCCCCGGCGCGGGCGCGGCTAAACCATCATCGGCGGCGCAGGGTCAGGATCAGGTCGACGACCAGGGCGGTCCAGCCGGTCTGGTGCCAGGCGCCGAGGCCGGCCCCGTTGTCGCCGTGGAAGTACTCGGGGAAGACGATCAGGTCTTTCCAGTCGGGGTGGGTCTGCAGGATGTGGTTGGCGCCGTAGATCGGGCGGTGACCCGTGTCGTCCGGCAGGAACAGCGAGATCAGCCGGCGGGAGATGTCGTCGGCCACCTCGGCCAGCGGCACTTTGCGCTGCGAACCCGTGGGATATTCGGCTTTCATGTCGTCGCCGAAGAAGTCCGCGTATTCGCGCAGGGCCTCGACCAGCAGGTAGTTGACGGGCATCCAGACCGGGCCGCGCCAGTTGGAGTTGCCGCCGAAGAGCCCGCTCGTCGACTCGGCGGGCTCGTAGCCGACGGTGAAGTCGGAGCCGCCGAGCGACACGGTGAACGGCTTCTCCAGGTGGCTGCGGGACAGGGTCCTGATGCCGTACGGGGAAAGGAACTCCTCCGGATCCAGCATGCGGGCCAGCACGCGGAGCAACTGGTCCTGCCCCACCATCGAGAGCAGCCGTTGCTGGCGGCCCTCGGGCGAGATCCGGCGCGCGCTGATGACGTCGGCGTATTCGCCCTGCGAGGCCTGCAGCCAGCGGAGCCGGGCGTGCAGTTCGGGCAGCCGGTTGAGGGTGCCGGCCGACAGGCGGGTGGTGGCCGCGAGCGGCAGCAGGCCGACGATCGAGCGCACCTTGAGCGGCAGCTTGTGACCGTCGGGCAGGCGCAGCTGGTCGTAGAAGAAGCAGTCCTCCTCGTCCCACAGGCCCTGCCGGTAGGCGGCCTCGGCGATGTACGCGAAGTGCTCGAAGAACTTCGTCGCCATGTCCTCGTACGTGCGGTCGTGCAGGGCCAGCCGGACCGCCATGTCGAGCAGGTTGAGCGCGTACATGGCCATCCAGCCGGTGCCGTCGGACTGTTCGAGCACCCCGGCCACGGGCAGCGCGGCCGAGCGGTCGAACGGGCCCACGTTGTCGAGCCCGAGGAAGCCGCCCTCGAACACGTTGTTGCCGCCCACGTCCTTGCGGTTGACCCACCAGGTGAAGTTGAGCAGCAGCTTGTGCATGATCCGGGCCAGGAAATCGTGGTCGCGCCCGCCGTCGATCTCGAAGACGCGCAGCGCGGCCCAGGCGTGCACGGGCGGGTTGACGTCGGCGAAGGACCACTCGTACGCGGGGATCTGCCCGTTGGGGTGCATGTACCACTCGCGCAGCAGCAACAGCAGCTGACTCTTGGCGAAGGCGGGGTCGACGCGGGCGATCGACACGGTGTGGAAGGCCAGGTCCCACGCCGCGTACCACGGGTACTCCCACGGGTCGGGCATGGAGATGACGTCGAAGCTGTTCATGTGCCACCAGGCGTTGTTGCGCCCGTAGCGCCGGCCGGGCGGCGGGGGCGCCGAGCCGGGGTCGCCGGTGAGCCACTGCTTGACGTCGAAGTGGTAGAACTGCTTGCCCCACATCAGCCCGGCGATGCCCTGCCGGGCCACGGCCGCCTCCTCGGCGGAGGCCGCGGCGGGGATCAGGTCGGTGAAGAACTCGTCGGCTTCCGCGCGCCGCGCGCGCATCACGTCGGACCAGCCGTCACCCAGGTCGAGCGGGCCGATCTCCTCGTCCTCCTGGGTCAGGCGGAGCCGGATGGTCCGGCTCTCCCCCGGGCCCAGCGTGACCACGTAGTGCAACGACCCTTTGGTGCCCTCGCCGGCCGGGTTGACGGTGGGCGAACCCGAGACCAGATAGTCGTTGATGCCGTCCTTGGGATACAGGCTCTTGCCGGGCTGGCCCCACAGGCGTTGGGCGTTGGTCTCGTTGTCACACAGCAGCGGTGCCGCGTCGCCGGAACCGGCAAGAACGATGTGGCCGAGCGTGCGGTGCCGGCCCGCCAGCCGCCCCGGGCTCCCCTTCAGCACGGGCACGGGCCGGTTGGGCAGGCCCCACGACCAGGTGTTGCGAAACCACAGCGTGGGCAGCACGTGCAGCGAGGCGGCCTCGGGCCCGCGGTTCGACACGGTGATCGCCACGCACATGTCGCGCGGGGACGCCTTGGCGTAGTCGACGGTGACGGCCCAGAACCGGTCGTCGTCGAAGATGCCGGTGTCGACCAGCTCGTACTCCGACTCCTCGCGCGAGCGCTGGCCGTTGACGCGCACCAGCTGGTCGTACGGGAAAGGCTCCTGGGGGTAGTGGTAGCGCCAGCTCATCCACGAGTGGGTGGGCGTGGAGTCCTGATACCACCAGTACTCCTTGGCGTCCTCGCCGTGGTTGCCGCCGTCGCCGCCGAGCCCGAACATGCGTTCCTTGAGGATCGGGTCACGGCCGTTCCAGAGGGCGAGACCGAAGCAGAACGTCTGCCGGTCGTCGCAGATGCCGGCCATGCCGTCGTCGTTCCACCGGTAGGCACGGGAACGGGCATGGTCGTGCGGGAAGTAGTCCCAGGCCGTGCCGTGTTCGCTGTAGTCCTCCCGGACCGTGCCCCACGCCCGCTCGGCCAGGTAGGGCCCCCACGCCCGCCACGGCTGCTCACCCGAGTCCGCCTGCGCCAGCCGGGAACGCTCCCCCACGCGGTGCCTCACCCCTCCATAATCGCGACGACTCCCAGAGTGTCACTGCCCGGTGTTACATGTGATGACACGCCTGATTCTGCCCGACAACGAAAGGTCATCGGATGGCTACGTTCGGCTCGCGGACGTGTGCGCGGCTCGACGAGGGAGCCACCCGTGAATGGCTGGTCCCGGACGGGTGCGGCGGCTACGCGATGGGCACGGTGAGCGGGCTGCGGACCCGGCGCTACCACGGGCTGCTCGTCGTCGCGGGGGCCAACCCGGCCCGTCGGCACCTCGGGCTGGCCTCGCTCGACCCGGTGCTGACGTTGCCCTCCGGACCCGTACGTCTGGCCACGCACGAATGGGCGGACGGGACGATCGCCCCGCGCGGGCACGAACTGCTCGCCGGTTTCACGCTGGTCGACGGTCTGCCGCGGTGGCGCTGGCGGATCGGCGAGGTCGTGCTGGAGCGCGAACTGGCCATGGTGCCCGGCCGTCCGGCTGTGGCGGTGGTGCACCGGCTGCTCAGCGGCGGGCCGGTCGGGCTGGCGCTGGAGGCGATCGGCACCTGGCGGGACGGGCACGGCGAGCGCACGGCGGACGGTCCGGTCCCGGTGGTGCAGGAGGTCGCGGGCGGCGTCACGATCGAGGGGGCGTACCGGCTGCGGGGTCCCGGTTTCCGCCGGGCCGGCGCGTGGTGGCGCGGGGTCCGGCACCGCGAGGAGGCGGCGCGTGGGCTCACCGAGACCGAGGACCTCTGGTACGCCGGGAGCTTCCACACCGAGCTGACCGGGCCCGGCGACACGGCGGAGGTCAGCGCGTGGGCCGGCGACCTGGCCGACGAGCCGGCCCCGGCGGCCGCGGTCGTCGAGGCGGCCCATCGGCGCAACCGGCGGTTCTCCCCGCTCGCACTGGCCGCTGACGCTTTCGTCGTCCGCACCCCGCGCGGCCCGGACGTGGTGGCCGGCTATCCGTGGTTCGGGGCGTGGTCGCGCGACACGATGCTGAGCTACGAGGGCCTGTTCCTGACGACCGGGCGCGCCGACGAGGGCCGCGAGCTGCTCCGGGCGTACGGGGAAACGCTCTCGGAGGGCATGCTGGCCAACACGGCCGACACCGGCGCGGCGGAGTTCAACACGGCCGACGGCACGCTCTGGTTCCTGCACGCGGTGGACCGGCACGTGCTCACGACCGGCGACACCGACCTGGCCGAGGAGCTGCGCCCGGCCCTGCTCGGCGTGATCGACCACCACGTGCGGGGCACCCGCTACGGCATCGGGGCCGACCCGGCCGACGGTCTGCTCACCCAGGGCGCCGACGGGGAGGCCCTGACGTGGATGGACGCGCGCGTCGACGGCGTGCCGATCACCCCGCGCCGGGGCAAGGCGGTCGACGTCAACGCCCTGTGGGTCAACGCGCTGGCCGGCTTCCCCACGTACAAACGGCTGCACGATATGGCCCGGGCCAGTTTCGCCGGCCGATTCCCCTCCCCGTCGGGCTGGCTGCACGACGTGGTGGACGGCCCCGGCGGCGACGACGCCACGCTGCGGCCCAACCAGCTGCTGGCCTGGTCGCTGCCGAACGCCGCGCTGCGCCCCGACCCGGCCGTCCTGCGCACGATCGGCGCGGCCCTGCTCACCCCGCTCGGGCTGCGCAGCCAGGCCCCGGGCACGCCGGGCTACCACGGCACGCACCGCGGCACCCCGGCCGAGCGGGACACGGCCTATCACACCGGCACGGTCTGGCCCTGGCTGCTGGGCCCGTACGCCACCGCCTGGCACCGCCTCGGCGTCGAGGTCACCGCCGACATCGACACCCACCTCGGCGAGTACGGCCTGGGCTCGATCTCGGAGACCGCCGACGGCGACGCGCCGCACACCGCGACCGGCTGCCCGTTCCAGGCCTGGTCGGTCGCCGAGGTGCTGCGGGCCGCCTACCTCTGACGGCCCGCGAAGTCGAGCCGCGGGGCGGGCAAGGTGATCGTGAACTCCGTGCCGCCGGTCGGGGCGGGACGGGCGGTCAGCGTGCCCTCGTGGGCGTCGATGATCGCCTTGGTCACGGCCAGGCCCAGGCCCGTGCCCTTGATGCCGGCCTGGGTGGCGTTGGAGGCCCGGAAGAAGCGGCTGAACAGGTGCGGGTACTGCTCGGCGGGGATGCCGATGCCGTTGTCGCTGATCGTCACGACCACGGCGTCCCCGTCGTGCTCGGCCGTCACCGACACCGTGCCGCCCTCGGGCGTGTACTTGACCGCGTTGGACAGCAGGTTGTCCAGGGCCTGGCGCAGCCGCTGCGGGTCGGCGTAGACACTCAGCCCGGGCTTGATCGAGGCGTGCACGGTCAGGTTCTTGGCGGCCGCGCTCGGCTGGTGGGCGTCCACGACGTCGTGCAGCATCGTGCCGGCCGGCATCGGGCACGGGTTGATGCTGATGTGTCCCGCGTCGAGCCGGGCCAGGTCGAGCAGGTCGTCCACGAGGTCCTGCAGGTGCCGGGTGGTGCGGTCGACGACGGTGGCGTGCTTGCGCTCGGCCCCCGCCAGCTCGGGGCTGTCCAGCAGGATCTCCGTGTACGCCTTGATGACGCCCACGGGGTTGCGCAGCTCATGGATGACCAGGGCCGACAACTCGTCCTTCATCCGGTCGAGCTGACGCAACTGCTCGACCTGGTCGCGTTCCTGCTCGAGCAGCCGCTCGCGCCGGTCGGAAAGCTCGTGGCGCTCGGTCACGTCGGTCGAGAGCCCGTCCACGAAAAGCTTGTCGCCCTCCCGGCGCGCCACGGCGCGGGTCCAGACCCAGCGCACGACACCGTCGAAGCCGACCACCCGGCACTCCACCTCGGCGTGCTCACCGGCGGCGAGCTTGCCCTTGAAGTCGTCCAGGATCGCGACGTCGTCCGGGTGGACGCGCTCGCCCAGCGTGACCGGGTCCTCGACGGTGACCTCGCGGCCGAAGACCGCACGGCCGTTGGGGCTGCCGTAGACGAGGCGCGCCTCCGCGCCGGCAACCGCCTCGACGGTCCAGACGTAGTCGTTGACCTGCTCGACGATCCGGTCGAAGTTGCGGCGGGCGTCGGCCAGCATCAGCGACATGTCCTCGGCCCAGCGCCGCTCGACGAACCGGCCCAGGTGGGCGCCGACGGCGTCCAGCATGCCGACCAGGTCGGGGTCGTGCGGGAGGTCCTGGTCGGTGTAAAAGGCCAGCACGCCCAGCACGCGCCGGCCGGACAGCACGGGCACGCCGACGGCGACCCGGATCCCGACCTCGTGCAGCGCGTCGCGGCCGACGTCCTTCATGTCCGACGGCATCTCGCCGGTGTTCCACCAGACCTCGCCGGTGCGCGCCCAGACCAGGCCGGGCAGGCCCTCGCCGCGCTCGAAGGTCAACGGCACGTCGCTGCTGAAAGCGGACAGGTCCCGGTCGCCGGTGGTGTACGAGCTGTGCCGCACGATGGTGCGCCGGTCCTCGGTGAGCTGCCAGTACTCGCCGACGGCCCAGCCCAGCGCCTTGGTGATGGCCACGACGGCGCCGATGCTCGCGTCCTTGGCGTTGGTCGCGTCGGAGAGCACCTGCGCGACGGCGTGCCGGGCGCGGCGCAGCTGCTCGGCCCGGTGCGCCTCGGTGATGTCGTGCAAGGCGACCACGGCCCCGAGCCGGCGGTGGTCGCTGGTCTCGATCGGGCTGCCGTTGGCCACGAAGCGGCGCCACGAGTCCTCGGTCTTGACCAGCATGTGCCGGCCGCGGACGCTTTCCCCCTCGTACGCGCGGCGCAGCGGCAGATCGGTCATGCGCGTACGGCCGTCGGGCTCGTAGACGTTGTAGAGCTCGGTCCACTCGTCGGCATGCGTGTTGGGGCTGGTCTCGCGCCCGGTCACCTCGCGGGCGGCCCGGTTGATGAAGGTCAGGTTGCCCTTGGCGTCGCAGGCCGCGATGCCGACGTCGACACTGTCCAGCACGGCCTGCAGGAACGCGTGCTCCTCGTCGGCCTTCTGCCGCTGCTGCTCCATCTCAGCCGCGGCGACGAGGCGGCCCGTGATGTCGGTGAGGAACGCGTGGCAGACGGTGCCGCCGGGCTCCTCCACCACCTGCAGAGTCATCTCGGCCGGGAACTCCCGGCCCGAACTGGTGATCGCCGCGATCTGCAGGTGCTGCCCCGACAGGTTGGAGACCCCGCCCGCGCGGACCCGTCGCATGCCGGCCAGGTGCTGCTCGCGAAAGCGCTCCGGGATGATCAGCTCGGCGATGTTGCGGCCCAGCGCCTCGGCCGCGGCGTAGCCGAACAGGCGCTCGGCGGCCGCGTTCCAGGCCGTGACGATGCCGTCCAAGCCGGTGGAGATGTAGGCGTCGTGGGTGCCGTTGACGACGGCGGCCATCCGGCTCGAGGAGATCGAGTGATCGGCCTGCGACAGGCGCAGGGCGACCTCGGTCTCCGCCGCTTCGGCCAGGTCGCGCAGCAGCGCCAGGTCGTCCTTCGTCCAGACCCGGGGCTCCGAGTCGAGCACGCAGAACGAGCCCAGCACGTGCCCGTCAGGGGTGCGCAGCGGGATGCCGGCGTACGCGACGGCCTGGTAGTCGGCGATGGCCGGGTTGTCACGCAGCCGCTCGTCGAGGCGGGCGTCGTCGACCACGAGGGCGGCCCGGTCCTCGACCACGTACTTGCAGTACGAGTGGGACAGCGGCGTCTGCCGGGTCACGGCCAGCTCGCCTGACAGCCCGTACGAGCTGGCGAAGCGTTGCCGCTCGGTGTCGACCAGCGACACCAGCGCGGTGGGCGCGGCCAGGATGCGGGCGGCCAGCTTGGTCAGCCGGTCGAACGCGTCCACGCGGCCGGCTTCGAGCAGACCTGTGGCCCGCAGGGCACGGAGGCGCCCGGAGCTCTGCAGCGACGTACCCGGTGAAGTCAGCACGGGGGAATTATCGGTGCCGGCCGTCCGCACTTGAGAAATCCTCGCCGGGCGAACATCCGGCCGTAAAGATCGGACGAAAGTACGAGCCGGCGAACTTGCCGGGCGACTAGTGGAAAAAAGGGCGCGCTTTTACTGCACTTTCCATTTATCGGCCTCGTCCCTGTGAATTCACTGTGAATGACACGGCAAAAGCGAAGGGCGCACCCGGCATCGGATGCGCCCCTCGCTTATTCAGAGCCTATGGGCTCAGCGGTGACCCTTCGGCCCCTGGTGGCCGTGACCCGGGCCCTGCGGACCGTGGCCGTGACCGTGGCCCGGGCCCTGCGGACCGTGGCCGTGACCCTTCGGGCCCTGCGGCTGACCCCACGGGCCGTGACCGTGGCCGCGGACGTACCACTGCGCCTCGAGGGCGACCCAGCCGCGCTTCGGGCCACGCTGCACCCGGTCACAGTCGAAGTCGTCCCACTTCTTCCGGAACTCACCGATCTTGCCGACCCGCTCGCAGGCCTGCTTGGTGCGGTAGTAACCGACGACCCGCTCCTTGGTCTTGAACTTCGGAGCCTTCGCCTGAACCTGCGCGGCCTGACCGGACGCGGCCGGGGCGGCCGGAGCGGCCGACGCCGCGCCGGCACCCATCGTGAGGCCGACACCGACCGCGAGGCCGGTCATCGCCAGCATCCGCGTGACCTTATTCATGACTACGCCTTTCTCTCTGCTGCATCGAGCTTTGCCCGATGCGAGAGATATTAGGGAGGACGCCCCATTTAGCCGCCGCAAAAACACGCCACTAAAGGGTGATTCGCCGATGCGAAAAACAATGGATCTTGCAATTTATTGAAATCGCTCAGATCCTTTCCCCGGCCCCCGGCGGACACCAGCGGTTTCACTCCGCCAGGCGAGCCGGACGGGCGGCAGAGCGGACCGGCCAAGCTGGGCTGGCCAAGCTGGGCCGAGCGGGCCGGGACCGAGCGGGGGGCCCGGCGTGCCGCTCGCAGCGACGACTACCTCAACCTTCATGCCGGATTTGTCGGCATTAAGCGCGACTACCGGCGACAGGTCGTGCCGGCGGGGCGGGGCGGGGGTGGGTCAAGCTGAAGCCGGGCACGCCAGGGCCGGGCACGCCAGGGCCGGGCACGCCAGGGCCGGGCACGCCAGGGCCGGGCACGCCAGGGCCGGGCACGCCAGGGCCGGGCACGCCAGGGCCGGGCACGCCAGGGCCGGGCACGCCAGGCCCGGGCACGCCAGGCCCGGGCACGCCAGGCCCGGGCACGCCAGGCCCGGGCACGCCAGGGCCGGGCACGCCAGGCCCGGGCACGCCAGGCCGGGCAGGCCGGGCAGGCCGGGCCGGGTCAAGCTGAAGCCGGGCAGGCCTGGCCGGACCGGGCCAAGCTGAAGCCGGGCAGGCCGGGGCTGGGCAGGCCGCTCGCAGCGACGACCACCTCAATCGTCATGCCGGATTATCAAAATATTTAGCGCGACCACCGGCGACAGGTCGCGCGGGCGGACGAGGCGGACCAGGGCCGGGCGGGGCGGACCAAGGCCGGGCGGGGCGGACCAAGACCGGGCGGGGCGCACCAAGACCGGGCGGGGCGCACCAAGACCGGGCGGGGCGCACCAAGACCGGGCGACGCGCACCAAGACCGGGCGACGCGCACCAAGACCGGGCGGCGCGCACCAAGACCGGGCGGCGCGCACCAAGACCGGGCGGCGCGCACCAAGACCGGGCGGCGCGCACCAAGACCGGGCGAGGCGCACCAAGACCGGGCGACGCGCACCAAGACCGGGCGACGCGCACCAAGACCGGGCGACGCGCACCAAGACCGGGCGACGCGCACCAAGACCGGGCGACGCGCACCAAGACCGGGCGAGGCGCACCAAGACCGGGCGAGGGCGGGCCAGGACGGGGCAAGGGCGGGCCAGGGCCACGCGGGCCGGGCGGACCAGGCGGGCCGGGCCAGGGCAGGGCGGGCCGGCCAGGGCAGGGCCGGACGGGCCGGGGCCAGGCGGGCCGGACGGGACGGGCAGGGCCGGAGCCCGGGCCGGGCGGGCTGGGCCCGGCAGGACGGACGGGCTGGAGCCGGCGGGGCCGGGGCCGGGCGAGCCGGCGGGGCCGGCGGCCGGGACGCGGTGGCTCGGCTTGGCGCAGCGGCGGGGCGGCAGCTCAGCTGTCGAAGCCGACCCCGAAGCGGTCGAGCAGGCGGAGCCAAGCCCCGCGCCGGCCGCCGTTGGCGTCGGCTCGGATCATCTGCTGCCGGGTGAGCGCCACCACAGGCCACCGCACCGGCTCCGGCGGGAACGGAATGCCCCGGCGCCGCACCATGGACAGCCCGGTCAGTTCGGTGGACCGCCCGCTCAGCAGGTCGAGAGCCACCCGCGCCCCGAAGCGGGAGGACGCCACGCCCAGCCCGGTGTAACCGACCGCGTACGCCACCCGCCCGCCGTGGGCCGTGCCGAAGATCGGCGTGAACCGGCTCGTCGAGTCGATCACCCCACCCCACCGGTGGGTGAAGCGCAGCCCTTCGAGCTGCGGGAACGTCTCGAAGAAGTGCCGCGCGAGCAGTTCGTGGGTGGCGGCGCGCTGCTCGTAGGCGGACCGCACCCGCCCGCCGAAGTGGTAGATGGCGTCGTACCCGCCCCACAGGATCCGCCCGTCCGCGGTGGGCCGGTAGTAGTGGAACTGGTTCCCGTTGTCCGTCAGCCCTTGCCGCTCGGCCCACCCGACGGCCGCCCACTGCCCGGCGCTGAGCGGCTCGGTCACCAGCACGTGGTCGTAGACCGGCAACACGTACGGCCGCACCCGCCGCAGTGGCGACGGGTAGGCGTTGGTCGCGATGAGCACCTTCTCGGCCCGCACCCGGACCCCGGCCGCGGTGACCTCGATAGCCGACTTGTCAGCGCGCAGTCCGGTGACCGGCGACCGGTCGTGCCGGCGGGCGCCGAGCGAGTCCGCCAGACGGGCCAGGCCGTATGTCAGCGCGGCCGGGTCGACCAGGCCGCCCGATTCGTGGATCCGCAGCCCGCCCAGGTAGGTAGGCGAGTGCACGTCCGCTCGTGCCTCCTCCGCCGACAGCAGCGTGACCCGGTCCCCCGCCGCCGAGTACAGCGCGGCCAGCGCGGCCAGTTCCCCCACGTGGTGCGGCGCGGTCGCCATCGTCGTCTTGCCCACGAGCCGCAGGTCCGCGTCGATGCCCGCACCGGTCAGGGTGGAGACGATCTCGGCCACGTTGCGCCGGCCGAGTTCGATCAGTCGCTGCTGCTCCCCCGGCCACCGCGCCTGGCCGTGCCCGATGCCGTGGGTGAGCGACTCGCTGACGAAGCCGCCGTTACGCCCGCTGGCCCCGTACCCCACCTGCGCCGCTTCCAGGATCAGCACGTCGGCCCCGGGGTCGTCCTGCAGCGCCTGCACGGCCGCCCACAGTCCGGTGAACCCGCCGCCCACGATGACCAGGTCGGCCGAGTCCCCGTCCCGCACCGGTGGCAGCGGCTCGGGGGCGCCGCCCCGGGAGGTCCAGAAGACGGCGGGCTCGGTGTCGGCCAGGCTGTTCTTGATCATGGGCGGTCCATCCTCCCCCGCAACGGCGCGGATACTGTTTGCGGGTGACGACTCCTCGCAAGCGCCGGGCCGACCGGCGGGGTGATCTCATCGAGGCCGCCCGCCGCGCCATGGTGCTGCACGGCACCGACGGGGTGCAGATCAAACAGGTCGCGGCCGAGGCCGGCCTCACTTCCGGGGCGGTGCTCTACCACTACTCCGACCTGCAGGACCTGCTGATCGACGCGCACCACGCGGGCATGGAACGCTTCTACGAGCTGCGGGTCAAGCGGATAGCCGAGGTGGCCGACCCGGCCGAGAAGCTGGTTGTCACCGTGCGTTCGGGGCTGCCCGACGGGCCCGACGACACCGACGTGCGGCTGCTCTGCGAGCTGGGCGGCGCGGCCGGTCGCAACCGGGTCTACGCGGCCCTGCTGACCACCCTGTACGACCGTCAGGTGTCGATGTATCAGACGATCCTCGAGCAGGGCGCGGCTCAGGGCGTGTTCACGCTGACCGAGGCCACGTTGCCGATCGCCCGCAACTTGGTGGCGCTGGAGGACGCGTACGGGTATCGGATCGTCGCCCGTCATCCGACGCTCGGGGTGGCCGAGGCGGAGGAGCTGATCCTGTCGTACGCCCGTGGAGTGACCGGTCACCCGCTCACGGCCTGACAAGGACCGCGTCCTCGGCCGCCCAGCCCAGCTCGACTGCGTCACCCGGCGCCACCCGAGGCGCTCCATGCTGGTGCACTATGACTGATTTGTCACCTGTGGCAACCAAGATCCGTGACAGCCCGCCGTAGAAGCTGACGTCGACCACGGTTCCGGCCAGCGCGCCGCCCGACACCGACACCTGCTCAGGGCGTACGGCCAAGATCGCCGGAGAGCCGGGGGCCGCCGTGCCGCCGCGGGCGGGCAGCACACCGAAAGCGTCGGTGGCCAGCCCGCCCGCCACCGCCGTACCGGAGAAGAAGTTGTTGGCGCCGATGAAGTCCGCGACGAAATGGGTGGCCGGGGAGCCGTACAGGGTGACCGGGTCGGCCACCTGCTCGACGGCGCCCTGGTTGAGCACGGCGATCCGGTCGGCCATCGACATCGCCTCCTCCTGGTCGTGGGTCACGACGACGAAGGTGATGCCGACCTCGTGCTGCAACTGCTTGAGCCAGAGCTGCATCTCGGCCCGCACCTTGCGGTCCAGCGCCGACAGCGGCTCGTCGAGCAGCAGCAGCCGGGGCCGTTTGACGATCGCCCGGGCCAGCGCGACCCGCTGCCGCTGACCGCCGGAGAGCTGCTGCGGTCGGCGTTTCGCGGCGTGGGTCAATCCCACCCGTTCCAGCACCTCGTCGACGCGCTGCTTGATCTCCGCTTTTCCCAGGCGTTCCCGCTGGAGCCCGTACGCGATGTTGCCGGCCACGCTGAGGTGCGGGAAGAGGGCGTACGACTGGAACATGAGGTTGATCGGGCGTCGATGGGCCGGCACCTGGGTCAGGTCGGCACCGGCCAGCGTCACCTCACCCTCGTCGAGCGTCTCGAACCCGGCCAGGATGCGCAGCAGTGTCGTCTTGCCGCAGCCGCTCGGGCCGAGCAGCGCGAAGAACTCGCCCTCGCGGATGTCCAGCGAGACCCCGTCGAGCGCGGTGACGTCGCCGAACGTCCGGCGTACCTTGCTGATGCTCAGGAGGGTCATCGGGTGCCTGCCAGACGGGTCAGGCGCTGCACGGCCAGGATCGCGGTGAAGGTGACCGCGAGCAGCACCGTGGCCAGCGCGTTGATCTCGGGGGTGACGCCGAACCGGACCATCGAGTAGATGACGATCGGCAGGGTGGGCGACTGCGGCCCGGCGGTGAAGAAGGCGATCACGAACTCGTCGACGCTGAGCGTGAAGGCCAGCAGTGCACCCGCCACCACGCCGGGCGCGAGCGTGGGCAGCGTGACCCGCCAGAACGTGGTGAAGCCGTTGGCGCCCAGGTCGCGTGACGCCTCTTCGAGCGACGGGTCGGTGGTCGAGAGCCGGGTGCGCACGACGGCGGCCACGGCGGCGGTGCCGAAGACCGCGTGGGCCAGCAGCACGGAGTAGAGGCCCAGGGTGAGCTGCACGAGCGCGTAGAAGGCGAGCAGCCCGATGGCGAGCACGATGTCGGGCAGGATCACCGGCAGTGTGGCGATCGCGTCGAGCAGTGTGGAGCGGGTGTGCCGGGCCAGGCCGACGGCCAGCAGCGTGCCGAGCACCGTGGACAGTGCAGTCGATCCGGCCGCCACGATCAGCGTGTTGCCCAGGCCGGTGCGGATCTGCTCGTCGGCGGCCAGTTCGCCGTACCACTTGAGGCTGAACCCGTTCCAGTTGAAGGGCGAGTCGCCGGCGTTGAACGACATCACCACGACGACCACGATCGGCACGTACAGGAAGACGAGGGTCAGCCCGAGCGGGATCCTACGCATCGCGACCTCCTTGCAGCCGGCGCGCCGACCAGGCCTGGATCATCAGCAGCACGACCAGCAGGGCCACCACGGCCAGGGCCAGCGTGGCCCCGAACGGCCAGTCGCGGGCCTTGAGGAACTGGTCGCGGACGAGGTTGCCGACCATCGCGGTCTGCCCGCCGCCGAGAAGTTCGGGCACGACGAAGTTGCCGATGCTGGGCACGAAGACGAACACGCAGCCGGTGACGACCGCGGGCAGCGTGAGCGGGAAGGTGACGCTGAAGAAGGCGCGGGCCGGGCGGGCGCCCAGGTTGGCCGCGGCCTCCAGCAGTTCGGCGTCCATCCGCTCGAGCGCGGCGTACAGGGGCAGGACCATGAGCGGCAGGTACGCGTAGAGCAGCCCGGCCACGATCGCGGGCTGGCGGTAGAGCAACTGCAGCGGTTCGTCGATCAGGCCCCAGCCGGTCAGGGCGTCGTTGACCAGGCCGGCCGGGGAGAGCAGGACGATCCAGGCGTAGGTGCGGATCAGGAAGTTCGTCCAGAACGGCAGCACCAGCGCGATCAGCGCCACCGTCTTCCATTTCGCGGGCAACTTCGCTATCGCGTACGCCGTGGGGTAGCCCAGCAGCAGGGCCAGCACCGTGGTCACCCCGGCCAGCTTGACCGAGGTGAGCACCACGTCCAGATAGAGCGGGTCGACCAGCCGGGCGAAGTTCTCCCCGGTCGGCTCGTAGACCAGCCCGCCGAAGCGGCCGCGCTGGAAGAGCGAATAGGACAGCACCAGCACGAGCGGCACCACCATGAGCGCCGTCAGGTAGGCCAGCCCCGGCCCCAGCAGCGTGAACCGTTCCAGCGTGCGCCGCATGTCAGCTCGCCGCGACTTCCGTCACGATCCGGCTGTAGTCGGTGGCCGCTTCGCCCAGGTCGACCAGGGTCTCCTGCTGCATCAGCTCGGCCGGCGTGATGGCCAGGTTCGGATACTTCTTGGCCAGTGCCGGGTCGAGCTTCTCCATGGCGGCCTTGTTGGGCACCTTGTAGAGGATGTTCTCGACAGTCCAGGTGTGGATCTCGGGGTCGAGGACGTAGTTGATGAACGCGTGCGCGGCCTCCTTGTTCTTGGAGGTCTTGAGGATCACCATCGTGTCCACGAAGAGGTCGCTGCCCTCCTTGGGCACCGTGAACTTGATCTTCGCGTTGTCGGTGATCCCGTAGTTGCACCAGCCGTCCCACGCCTCCACCAGCGCCGCCTCGCCGGAGACGAGCCGCTCGTAGAAGGTGGTGTCGTCGAAGGCCAGCAGGCCCGGCTTGGCCGCGAGCAGCTTCTCCTTGACCTTGGCCATCTCGTCGGCGTTCTTGGTGTTGGCCGAGTAGCCGAGGGCCTTCTGCGCGGGCAGCATCAGCCAGCGGTCGGTCTGCAGCATGGTGATCTTCTTGGCCAGCTCGGGCTTCGGGGTCAGCAGGTCGTTCCAGCTGTCCGGGTCGTAACCGGTCAGGTCGCTGCGGTAGCAGAGCCCGGTCGTGCCCCAGGTGTAGGGCACCGAGAACTTGTTACCGGGGTCGTAGGCGAGCTGCGACGCCTCGGGATAGAGGTTGCTCAGGTTGGGGATCAGCTCGGGGTGGATCGGCTCGGTCAGGCCCTGCTCGGCCAGCGCCTGCGCGAACGGGCCGGAGACGAACGCGACGTCGATGCCGCTGTCCCCGCCCGCCGTCAGCTTGGCCATGACCTCCTCGTTGGTGGCGTGCTTGGTGACCGTCACCCTCGAGCCGAACTTCTGCTCGAACTTGGCCGGGAGGTCCTCCGGCATATAGGCGTCCCAGTTCGAGACGGTGAGTTTCTGGGTTTTCAGGTCCGCGCTCGGGTTCAGCGCGTCGGGCTGGGCCGCCGACGTCGCGGCGTCGTCACCACCACCGCACGCGGCCACGGCCAGGGCCAGCGCGGTGACCACGGCGCCGGCCAGGGTCCGGCGGATCGCACTTCTACGGGACACGTCTTCTCCTCCAGTCGGGAGTTCCGGCCTGGCGGCGAGTGTTCCATCACGCGTCAGCTCACACAAGAGCCTTCTCGCGCTTGTGAGCTGGTAATTTGCAATTTACTTGAATCGTGGTTCAGAAACATTGTCGGTCAGCGCGGCGTCGATGGCCTCGGCCAGCGCGGCGGGCAGGGTCGAGAGTCTTTCCCGTACGGGCACCGCCGGCTCACGCAGGACGACGGCCACCGGGTCGGCCCCGGCGGGGAAGTCGCGCGGGGTGGCGCCGGTCAGCATCCAGTACAGACAGGCGGTCAGCGCCCACCGGTCGACCTCGGGCCGGGCGTACTTGTAGTCGATCACCTGCCGCCGGGGCATGAAGGCCACGCTGCCCGCGATCGCCCCGGTCGGCGTACGGCCGCTCAGCCCGGCCTGGTCGTAGGCCTTGGCCAGCCCGAAATCGGCCACCTTGAGCCGCCCGTCCGCCGTCAGCAGCAGGTTCTGCGGCTTGATGTCGCGGTGCACCAGCCCGCGCCCGACCGCGGTGGTGCCGTCGGCGTGCACCACGGGGATCTCGGCGGTGTGCGCGTAGCGCAGGGCGTCCGCCGCCTGCCGCGTGAGATCAAGAGCCTGCTCCACCCCGTACGGGCCGTGGTCGGCCACGCTGCCGCCGGCGCAGTACTCGGCCACGAAGCCCAGCGGATCGGCCAGGCTGCGATGGAAGCGCACGATGTTCGGATGGTCCAGCGCGGCCGTGCACTCCAGCTCGCGCCGGAACTCCTCACCCGCGCCGGGAGCGGTGAGGGTCTTCACCGCGACCAGGCTGCCGTCGGGTTCGCGGGCCAGGTGCACCACGCCCTGCGCGCCGCGGCCCAGCTCGCGCAGGACCGCAAGGCCGTTCCGCGTGACCCCGGCCCGCACGACCGTGTCCCCCAGCCGCAGCTCGTCGCCGTCGTGCAGCTCTCGCCCACCGTCGATCAGGATCCCGTTGACGTACGTGCCGTTGCGGCTCCCCAGGTCACGAACGGTGACGGCATCCGGCCGGATCACCACCCGGCAGTGGCGGCGGGACACGCGGCGGTCGGCCACCGCCACGTCGCACGCCGCGTCGCGCCCCAGCACAACCTCCGCGTCGCCGCGGAAAAGGCGCTCCGTCCCGCCGACGAGGAGGGTGACCTCAGTCAACGTCGGCTTCCCAGGCCAGTTCCCACGCCCGCAGGCCGCCCACGAGATCGGCGGTGACCATCGCCGTGCCGTCCTCGCTGAGCCGGATGCGATGCATGATCTGGCGGTGCCCCTCCATCGTGCGCAAGCAGCGGCCGGTGGCCAGGTCCCAGATCCCGACCGCGTCGGTGCCGCCGGCCACGACCGCGAACGTCGCGTCCGGCGCCAGCGCGAACTCGACCGGAACCTCCGGCAGGGCCAGCCGGTGGCGCACCTCCCCGGAGCTGGTGTCCCACACCGTCAGGCTGCTCGCGTCGGGGGTGGCGGCCAGCCGCCGGTCCGCGCTGAAGGCCACATTGGTGTGACCGCTGGTGGTCGACCGCCGGCCCGGGAACTCGAAGCGCTTCTTGCCGCGGGCCGCGTCCAGCCCGGTCACCCCGGTCAGCTCCTCGAGCAGCACGGTGCGGTTGTCCGGGCTGAAATGCAGGCCCTGACCGGTGAACGGCAACCGCGTCTTCCACTCCGGTTTCCGGGTGTTCAGCCGCCACATCCGTACCTCGTGCGCGTCGTCCAGACACACCGCGCGCGTGAAGTCGGGGCTGACCGTCACGGCCCTGATCCGGCTGTCGGTGGCACGGATCAGGAAGAGCCGCACCCCGCTCTCCAGGCCGAGCAGCCGCATCGTCCCCGACTCGTCGCCGAGCAGCACCCGTTCGCCCGAGTGGTCGAGCTGGAACGCGGAAATGCCCCCAGTCTCGCCCTCGACGACGTGGGAGCGTCCGTCCCGCACGTCGATCAGCCGCAGGATGCCGCCCCAGGTGTGCACCACGAGCAGGGTGCCGCCCCGGGCCCAGCAGACCTCCCGCATGGCGCCCTGCGAACCCGGACCGCGCTCGAAGGTGTGCAGGACCTGGCCCTGGGCGAAGTCCCACAGATCCACGTCGCCGGTCCATTGCCCGGTGGCCATGAGCCGGCCGGCCGGGTGCAGCGCCACCGTCGGCGGCTGGGTGAAGTGGCCGCGGCCCTCCGCGTGGTAGAGCTCCCAGGCGGCGATCAGCCCGGACCGGCGGCCGTGCGGGAGCAGCGAACGCCACCCGCGCAGCAGCTCGGGATGCCGGTGGTAGCCGGGCACCGTGCCCGCCGTGCGCAACAGCGTGGCGGCTGCGGCGAACCGCTGGGCCTCGAACCGCTCGCGGGCCTGCGCCATCAGGTGGTCGAACGACTCCTGGGCCCGGTGCAGCTCGGGCGCCGGGCGGGGACGCGCGTAGCGCCAGGGCGCCCGGTAACCGGAACCCGGCATGGCCCGGAGCACCACGTAGTCGATACCGCCCAGCGCCAGCACCGCACCGTCCGGGCTGATCGCACCGGCCTGCACCCCGTACAGCTCCTCCGGCAGGTCGTCGTCGAAGGTGCGCAGGCTGCGCCCGTCCCGCGGGTCGACGACCTGGGCCGTCCGGCGGGAGCCGCCGATCAGCAGGCCCCGCGCGCCCGGCCCGAGCTCCATGACCGGCTCGTACTGCATGCGGTGGGATCCTTCGCCCACGACGGTGGCGCGGCGCGCGTCCCACAGGGCGAGCGGCCCGTCCTGCCAGGCGGCCACCGCGTAGCGGGCGTCGGCGCTCAGCGCGACCCGATCGCCCGGGTAGTGCACCCAAGGTTCGCCGGAGACGAGGGTGCCCCGGCTCGGCCCGATCCACGTGGCCACGCACTCGCCGGTGCTCACGTGCCAGTGCCGGACCGTGCCGTCGCCCTCGAGGTTGTCGAAGGAGCCGGACAGCACCCGGCGGCCCGTCCGGCTCAGCGCCAGCGTCGTCACCTGGGCGGTGTGCCCGCTCAGGACGACCGGGGCGCCGGCGGCGCCGAGTTCCCAGACCCGGATGTGGCCGTCGCGGTGCCCGGCCGCCAGGAACCGGCCGTCGCCGCTGACCGCGACCGACATCGCGCCGGGCGCCGTCCGCGCCCCGTCCCGCGGCGTCCCGGCGGGCAGGTCCCACAGCGTGATCGCCCCGTCCTCGCGCAGCACGGCGCCGAGCCGGCCCGCGCCACCCAGGGCGATGGCGGTGACCTTCTCCCCCCGCGCCAGTTCCCGCGGCCCGCCGCCGGACGGCGTCCACACGAACAGCCCGCCCTCGCGGATCGCGAACAGCACATGCTCGCCGGCCGGCCCGACGACCATGGTGCGGATCTCCCCGGCGAGCGTCCCGGCGCTGATCCGGGGCGCCCGGCCGGCCCGCTCCCGCAGCGCGGCCACCGCCTCGGCCGACGCCGGGTCGGCCGCGGCGGCCTCGCGCAGCAGCTCGCCGGCCCGGTCGTCCTCGTGCCGTTCCAGCTCGACACTGCCCAGCAGCAGCGCGCCCAGGCCCGGCTCGGGGTCGCCGCCCGCGGCCCGGGCCGCCTGCAGTCCCGAGACGACTTCCTCGCCGGTGACCGTGCCGGTGCGCCAGCGATGCAGGCCGAAGTTGTAGACCGACGGCAGGTGATGCGGGTCGGCCGTGATCGCCTCGCGCCACCGGGCCTCGGCCTCCTCGGGGCGGCCCAGGTCGAGCAGCGACAACGCCTGGTTGGAGAGGCCGTCCGAGCGGAGCAGGGCCGGGCGGGGCGCGGGCCGGCGATAGGGCTTGTCGTACAGGCCGATCAGCTGGTCGACCAGCTCGCCGAACCCGGCCGGCCGCTCGGCGAAACAGGAGGCCAGCAGCTCGTACAGCGCGGGCGCCAGATCGGCCCGGACGGTCTGCAGCGCCTCCGCCGCGGCCTGGCCGTAACGGGTGATCCGCCGCCCGGCGACCATCTCGGCCACCGTGACCGCCCACGACCAGACGTCGGTGGCCGGGGTCAGCCGGACGCCGCGGTCACCGGCCGCCGCCGCGGCCTGCTCGGGTGAGAAGTACGCCGGGGTGCCGCCACCGAAGGTGCCCTCGCTCGCGGCCACGGCCAGCCCGAAGTCGGTCACCTTGGCCGTGCCGTCCGGCTCCAGCATCACGTTGGCCGGTTTCATGTCCTGATGCACGAGGCCGCTGTCGTGAGCGTGCTGCAGGCCCCACGCGGTCTGGATCGCGATGTCGAGCTGCGCGGCCCGGTCGAGCCGTCCGGCCCGGATCGCCTCGGCCAGGCTGCCGCCGTCCACCCACTCGGCGAACACCCGCGGCACCCCGTCGATCGTGCGGACATAGACGCAGTTCACCGTGTGCGGATGCAGCCCCAGCCCGACCCACGTGCCCGCCTCGGCCTCGAACCGGGCGAACGAAGCCGACGCGAGCGGTGTCTTGACCGCCAGGTCGACCTCCCATTCGAGGTGACGCACCCGGTTCACGACACCCATGCCGCCGGCCTTCGGCTCGCCGACCACCTCGTACTGCCCGAGCACGACCTGGCCCGGCGTCCAGGCCACGGTCACGGCCAGACCAGCGGGCCGTGGTCCACGTCGTCCCAGGCCCCGATCCCGTACGCGGAGAGGACGAACTTGCGCAGCAGCACGAGCACGGCCGGCACGATCTCCACGTCGGCCAGGCGGGACAGCTGGTCCAGATCCGGCGGGTAGCCCCGGCCCATCCGCAGATTCAGCTCGTTCTCCCGTAACAGACCACCGACCAGGCCGACCATGCTCTCCCGAGTCTCGGTGATCTTCAGCTTGCGGGTGAAGTGATACGAATCCGCCGCCCCGCGCCCCGAGGTGAAGTCGGCCAGGGCCGCGGACCGGGTGGTCTCGGGCAGGAAAAGGATCCGGGCCGTCAGCAGTGAGGCCGGGTGGAACCGCATCACGAAAACCGCGTCGTACCGGCCCTGCCGGAACGCCACGATCAGCGCCTCCATCCGATCGTCGTCGCGGTCGCGCAGCCGGTCGGTCGTCAATAGCCGCAACGGCTCCCGGGCCACCTCGGCCCACGGCGGCTCGCCCCCACCGTCCATCGTGGCCGCGGCCCGCAGCGCGAGCGTCTCCAGCTGCCCGTCGGACGCCGCGGCCAGCGCCAGCAGGGCGGCCCGCGCCTCCGCCGTGCCCATCCGGGCCACCGCATCGAGCACGATCTCGCGGGGGAGCCCCATCAGATCGGTCACGGAAATGAACGGAGCACTCAACGACGCCCCGACGGACGCCGCGCACAACGGATCCTTCAGCCCCGTGAGCCGTGAGCCGTGATCGCGGAAGAAGGCCCGGAACTCGCCCAGCCGGTCCCGCACCGTGTCGTCCGCCCCGGACCGACAGGCCTGCCAGATCTCCAGCCCGGCCCGCGGCTCCCGCAAGGTCCCAACCGAACTCGTTGCGTTACGTCCCCGTCGCCCGAACACCCCGTCCATGATGTCACTCAGCGACAACCACCGATAGCTGTCCGGATCCGCCGCCCGGAGCCGGACCTCACCCGATGGGGTTCGCCTTGAGAGTTGCTTCGCGGGTGGTGTCCGACTGGTCGGTGTCGCGGGCGTAGCCGGCGGTGTCGACGTCGGTGCCGAAGGTAGCCTTGAACTTCGTGAGCTTCTCCGGCACGGAGACGGTGAACGCGCGGCTGGTCGCCTCCTCCGGGATGCCGGGGGCCAGCGGGTCGGCCGCGAGCACAGTGGTGCCCGCCGGCCAGAGTCGCGCCGGCACGCCCGAGCCGGACAGGCGCAGGTCGCGGCCGAGGTCGACCTGGATCGCGGCCGGTGTCCGGACGGCCTTCGACGTGTCGGGCAGTTTGATCGAGGACACGGTGATCGTGACCTTGCCGGTCAGCCAGGCGCGGCCGGCCGGGGCCCAGCCCTTCTCCTCGGTCCACGGGCTGAGTTTCGCGTGCAGGCTCGCGCTGATCGACGTGTAGGTGCTGCCCCGGTAGCGCCACCTCTCCGACGGCCCGGCCGACCCTTCCCGTACGGGATAGAACGCGGCCGCGGCGTTGATCCGGCGGCCGGTGCGCAGGTCGAGCGACTGGGTGCGGCCCTCGTCGGTCAGGTCCAGCCGCACCTCGGCCCCGGCCGGGACGACCGCCAGCAGCGCATCCCGCAGGTGGTACGAGAAGAGCGAGTTGCCGAGGTCGCGGCGCTGCCCACCGACCACCAGCGCGAAGCCGACCTTGGTCATCTGGTCCTTTTGCGACACCGGAATCGTGCCGGGGTTCTCGGCGTCCACGATGAACAGTTCGTGCCCCTCGGGCGCCCGCAGCTGCTGGTCGGCCACCGGGAAGCTGTCCCGGCCGCGGATCTCCAGCCCCGCCGCCGTGAGCTGGTCGCTCGTCAGCTCCGGGACCACCGCCCACCGCGCGAACGCGATCGTCTGATGCGGACTGACCAGGTACGCGTCCTTGAGCTCGGTGGCCGGCAACCCGAGCTGCGTCACGGGCGCCGCCGCTCCCCCGCTCGAGTACAACCCCAGCGTCTCGGCGCTCCCTCCCGGCCCGGTCCCGGTGTTCTCCGCCGCCCCTGCCGAACAGGCGGCCGTCAGACCGGCCAGAGCGGCCAGGGCCGCCGCCATCACACGTTTCACTCGAACCCCCATGATTGCGGTCGATCGTAGGCCGAGCGTCCCGGCCACAGGGCCCCGTCCGCCCCTCGCCGGCGCAAGTCCGGCCGAGGGATCTCACTCGGACGGCCGCCGCCCGGATGATCTCGACCTGCGCGCGGTCCGGGCGTGGGCCGCCGTGCAGCTGTCAGTCGAGGCGGTAGAGGATGTGGCCGTCGATGACTTCGCGGGTGATGCCGAGACCGTCGGTCGCGCGGTCGGGCACGCCCACCCACGGGGTGTCGGGCAGCCACTCGGGCAGGACGACCACCGAGCGGATGCCTTCCGCGCGCAGGGCCGCGATGCTCGGCGCGTCCGGGAACGTCTTGCTGACCTCGCGGATCCTTTGCTGGCTGGCCGGCTCGAACGTGACGATGCCGTTGGGGATGCGCGGGAAGTCGTTGGCGGTCCACAGCATGATGGACATCTCGAGGCTGCCGCCGCTGGGCAGCACCAGGATCGGCTCCTGGGCGGCGGCCATCGCGGCCGGGTAGCGGATCAGCTCGGGGTGCGGGGTCTTGTTGACGCCTTCGACCACGACCAGCGCGAGCGGGATCAGCAGGGCCAGCCGGGCGGCGAAGAACTTGCTGCGTTTCAGCGGACCCGCTCCCCAGGGTGCGGCGTCGCGGGCCCGCAGGGCCAGGGCGCTGATCGCGCCGGCGGCCAGGACGGCCATCAGCAGCGAGATCCACAGCATCATCCGGCCCGAGGTGCGCAGCGCGTTCCAGCCGGGCAGGTGCTTGGAGAGGGTCAGGTAGCCCGGGTCGCCGTGCCAGGGCGTGTTCGCCCCCAGCGCCAGCAGCACCGCCACCGCGACGCCGACGAGCAGCAGGACGCGGTGGCGCACCCGGAAGACGGAGAAGAAGACTCCCGCCGCGGCCAGGGCGATCAGGGCCACGCCGGGCAGCAGCGCCATCTCGGGCGGCCAGAACAGGTCGGCCCGCACCGCGGCGTGCCGGTCACCCCACAGCCAGGAGCTGTCGGGCGCGATGAAGAGGCCCCGCCACGGCGCCGAATACATCTCGGTCCAGTTCAGGCCCCGGTCGGCCTGCGGGTTGAGGTCGACGACGCGCAGGTAGGCCAGGCCCATGTACGCCGTGGCGCCACCGAAGATCAGCCCGCCGATCAGGTCGGCCGCCAGCAGCCGGCGCCCGAAGACGGGACGGCCGCGCCGCCACCAGGCCCAGCCGTAGAGGGCCGCGGCCACCAGGCAGACGGCGATCATCACGTACGCGAAGGCGAGCCCGATGGCCAGCCCGAGGCTGATCTGCCACGCGCCGACCAGCCAGCCGGCCAGAGCCCAGCCCGGTTTGTGGCGGTCCGGGCGATGGCCGCGGCGTAGCGACCAGCCGTGGCCGCGGGCGAGCATGGCCAGGCACAGCGCGATGCCGCCGGTGGAGATGACGTTCATGTGCCCGGCGTGGGCCAGCCGCCACGGCGCGAACGCCCAGGCGACGCCGGCTACCGCCGCGCCCAGCGGGTGCGCGCCCAGCTGCCGGGTCAGCGCGTACGCCCCGGCGAAGGCGAGCGCGTGCAGCAGGACGTACAGGATGTTGTAGCGCAGCACGGCGTCGTCGAGGCCGGAGCCGATCATGCCGAACGGCATGTAGCCCAGCACGGTGTCGGTGAAGGCCAGCGAGTGCGGCTCGGGGTAGAACGTGTTGGCGTCCCACAGGTGCGCCGGGTCGGTCAGCAGGGCGTGCCCGCCCCAGGCGATCTGATAGGCGAACAGGGCGGGGTCGCCGATGTCGCCCGGCACAGTGTGCCTCGGGTCCTTCATCGTGGGCCAGGTCAGCAGCACCGCGAGCGCCAGCCCGCCGACGACCACGAGGATCCATTCCCGGCGGGCCCACACCCTGGTCAGCACACCCCGGGTCGCGGCGGCCCGCCGGGGCCCGTCGTCGTCCGGCCCGCCCCGGACCGCCTCGGCCGCTCCGACCCCGCTCATCCAAAGCCCCCCGGTTCCCGATGCGGCGAACAGCGTGGCACATTGTCACACATCGATGCCGAACCGGTTAACCTCCCGGTCGCGCCGCTCCGGCCCGCCCTGTTCGGTCGTCGCTGGTCAAGCGAGCCAGCCGGGGCGGATCAGACCCGCCTCGTACGCGTAGACGACCAGCTGGGCCCGGTCCCGGACGCCCAATTTGATCATCGTGCGGCTGACGTGGGTCTTGGCCGTGGCCGGGCTGATCACCAGGCGGGCCGCGATCTCGTCGTTGGACAGGCCCTCGGCCACCAGCACCAGCACCTCGCGTTCGCGGTCGGTCAGCTGGTCGAGCGTGGCCGGCGGGGTGGCCGACCGGCTGGTGCCGCCGCCCGCGAACTCACCGATCACGCGGCGGGTCACGCTCGGCGAGAGCAGGCCGTCACCCGCCGCGACCGCCCGCACGCCGCGGATCAGCTCGACCGGCTCCGTGTCCTTGACCAGAAAACCCGAGGCACCCGTACGCAGGGCCTCGAACACGTATTCGTCCAGCTCGAACGTCGTCAGGATGACCACCCGGGTGCCCGTCAGGGACGGGTCGGCGGCGATCCGGCGGGTGGCCTCCAGCCCGTCGACGCCGGGCATGCGGATGTCCATCAGCACGACGTCGGGCTTGGTCTGCTGGGCCTTGGTCACCGCCTCCAGGCCGTCGGCCGCCTCGGCCACCACCTCGATGTCGGGTTCGGCGCCGAGCAGCGCGCGGAAGCCGGCCCGGACGAGAAGCTGGTCGTCCGCCAGCAGCACCGTGATCATTCGCTCTCTCCCGTGGGTAGCAGGACCGACACCAGGAAACCGCCGTCGACGGGGCCCGCCTCGAGCGTGCCGCCCAGGCTCTGCGCCCGCGCCCGCATACCGGCGATCCCGGTGCCGGGCGCGCCGCCGTCGCGGGCGGAGGCCTCCACGACAGTGTTGCGGACGGCCAGGTGCAGCACCGTCGGCAGGTAGTCGACGCAGACCGAGGCCGTCGCGCCCGCCCCGGCGTGCCGGCGCACGTTGGTCAGGGCCTCCTGCACGATTCGGTACGCGGCCCGGTCGACCTCGGCCGGCAGGGTGCGCGCCTCGCCGGTCGTCTTCGTCTCCACGGGCAGCCCGGCGTCGGCGGTCAGGTCGTCGAGCCGGCTCAGTCCCAGCGCGGGTTGCCGGGGCGCCGCCTCGTCCTCGGTGCGCAGGGCGCCCAGCACCGACCGCACCTCGCGCAGCGCCTCCGAGCTGGCCGTCTTGATCGCTGACAGCGCCTCGCGGGCCTGCTCGGGCCGGCTGTCCATCAGGTGCAGACCCACTCCGGCCTGCACGTTGATCAGCGACAGGTGGTGACCGATCACGTCGTGCAGTTCGCGGGCGATCCGCAGCCGCTCCTCGGACGCCTGCCGTTTCTGCTGCTCCTCCTCGGCCCGTTGGCGCTCGGCCCGCACCTTCACCAGTTGCGCCATCTGCTCGGTCTTGATCCTGGCGATGCCGCCCAGGAAGATCGCCCCGGCCAGCGCGATGCCGACCAGCAGGGTCTCGCGCAGCCCGGGGAGCACCCGCTCGTCCAGCTCGGCGCGGAAACCCCAGAAGATCAAGAGATAGGTCCCGTACGCGGTGCCGGCGCCCGCGATCGACGCGGTGCGCCGGCCGCAGGTACCCAGGTGGAACAGCGCGATCATCGGGGCGACGGTCCAGAACCAGTGCGGCTCGGCGACCGTGGCGAACGTCAGCGAGGCGGCCGTCGTGATCGCGAAGGCGGCGATCGGGTGGCGCCGCCGGAACAGCAACGCGACCGGCCCGACGATCAGCAGCGCCCACACCCAGGGGGTGAAGGCCACGAACACGCGGCCCTCGCCGGCCAGGTTCTTGGCCCCGATCAGCTGGAACAGCAGGGCGCCCACGGCCGCGCCCACGCCCGGGTCCCGGCGGCCACGAAACGAACCGGGAACCGGCGGCCCGCCGTAGCGTCCGGCGCGATTCCCGTGCGCCCAGGGCAGCGACGGGGGCCCGTGCATGTGTCTCACCCTGCCGAAACTACGGCACCCGCTCCCGCCTCGGCATCGGTGCGCGGGACCGCAGGCGCGTACTCCCCCGGGCGTACACGGGAAAGGGGTTCTGCTCCGCACGGCGTACGGGAAAGGGACTTCGCCCACCCGGAGGCCGCCCGGAAGATGCTCCGCCGGGGCGACGTGCCGGGGCCGCGAAAAGCCGACGCTTGTTGCACGACGCCCCGAGGAGGACACGGTGGAAACCGACAACACGAACTGGTCCGGCCCCAGCACCAAGCGGGTGCGGACCTCCGACAAGGAACGGGAGCACGTCGCCGAGATCCTGCGGGCCGCGATGGCCGAGGGCCGGCTCGACCTCGCCGAGGGTGAGGAGCGCCTGGCCAAGGTGTACGCCGCGAAGTACCGCGACGAGCTGGCCCCGCTCACCGCCGACCTGCCGTTCGGGGGCCTGCGCGCGCTGGCCGACACGCCCGACCACAGGCTCGCGACACGCCGGGCCCTGCGCCGGCACGCCTGGGCCGTGATCTCGGTCGGCATGATCCTGACCGGGTTCTGGATCCTCTCGGGGGCGCACTTCTTCTGGCCCGCGATCCCGCTCATCTTCCTGGTCATCGGGTTCATGAAGCACGCTCGCTACCGGCACTACCGCTACGAGTACAGCCTCGGCCACGGCGTGGCGCCGTGGAACGGCCCCGGCTGGGGCGGCCCGCAGCAGTTCCACAGTGGACACCGAGGTTGTTGATCGACCCTCCCCGCTTTGCCAGAGTTGACTGGTTCAAGCGGGGAGGAACAACTTCACATGATGGGTCCGTCGCACGCCCTCTCGGGGGCGACCGCCTGGCTGGCCGGCACCTGGGCGCTGGACCACTTCGCCGGGTACGAGCAGTCGCCGCTCGCGGTGGCCGTGGGCACGCTCGTCTGCGCGGGCGGCGCGCTGCTCCCCGACCTGGACCTGTCCGGCAAGGTCACCCGCAACCAGGGCGGCGCCACGGTGGCCCGCACGTTCGGGGTGTTCTCGCTCTTCGTGGCCGAGGTCATCGAGAAGGTGTCGCTCGGCATCTACACGGCGACCCGCCTCTCGCGCGACCCGCGGCGAACCAACGGCCACCGTACGTTCACCCACACCCTGCCCTTCGCCGGCCTGCTCGGCTGGGGCACGACCGCGCTGGCCGCCCACTACGGCAAATGGGCCGTGGTCGCGATCGTCTTCTTCACGGCCGGCCTGGCGCTGCGCGGCCTGTTCGACAAGTGGGCCGAGCGTGCGGGCTGGGTGATCGTCACCCTGTGCTCGGCCGTGATCGCCTGGTTCACCGCGGCCAACCTGCCCGGCGACCGCGGCTATCCGATGCTCGGCTTCGCGGTGGCGGTCGGCTGCGTGGTCCATCTGCTCGGGGACATCATCACGTCGGCCGGCGTGCCCATCCTGTGGCCCGTGCCGACCGGCCGCCGCTTGTGGCGCATGGTCGGCGTGCCCAACGGCATGGCCATCAAGGTCGGCGGCAAGGTCGAGACGGTCGTCCTGCGCACCGCGATGGTCGTCATCTCGCTGGTCGCGATCGCCGGCATCTTCGCGCCCGGCCTGCTGCAGCGCCTCGACCTCGACACCTGGGCCGACGGGTTCCGCCGCTGAAGATGATTTCCGGGCGCTCAACTGTTGCCATGGCGGAAACTATCTGCAATAGTTTCCGCCATGGAAAACATTGAGCGGGTGCCCGACGCGAACGAGGCGCGCGAGGCGCTGGCCAGCATCGACGTCGCGCAGCGGGCCGTGCGGGACACGCCCTGGCCGACCTGGATCTACCCCGTCAACGCCGTCCTGCTGGGCGGCATGGCACTGGCCGCGCTGGCCCCCGAGCACCGCCGCCTCACCACCCTGTGGGCCGTCGCGCTGGTCGTCATCGCGGTGAACGCCACGGTCGGCTATCGGATGGGCACCCCGTGGACGTGGCCCACCAGCCGGGTCTTCCTCGCCTCGGTGGTCGCCGCGGGCGCGTGCGTGGCCGCCGCCTTCGTCGTCACCGGTCACACCGCGCTGACCGTGGCCCTCGCCGTCGCGGCCGCCGCCCTCTACCTGGCGGGCAGCGTGGCCCACCGCCGCTCCACCGGGCGCCCGCGGTGACAGCGGCCCTCGACCCGATCATCCACCCCACCCACCGCCTGCGCATCTGCGCGATGCTCGTCGCGGGCACGACAGTGGAGCTGTCGATCATCAAGGACCACCTCGACCTGAGCCCGTCCGCGCTGAGCAAGCAGGTCGCCGCGCTGGTCGACGCCGGCTACGTCAAACAGGAACGCCTCGGCACCGACACCCGCCGCGTCTGGCTGTCGATGACCCGCCAGGGCACGAAGGCCTACCGCGGTCACGTGGCCGCCCTCCAGGAAATCGTCAACGCGACGACGGTCCCCAGCGAGCCGAGACCGGGCTGACCGGGGCGGCCGGTGCGGTGCTCGGACCAGCGGTGTGCTTCTTTCCGCGCCGACGGTTACCGCCGGTTCCGTCAGGGAACCTTCCCCAGATGAGCACCTATCCTGATCCCGCCTGGCACGGCGACGTCTACCCTTCTGAAGAAGAGATCGACCCGGCCGGCACCGACGGCCCGGTCGGGGCGTACGGCAGCCGTCCCGGCCCACCGCCATCCACCACGCCTGGATCGCCGGCCACCCCCGGACCGGCGGGCCGGGTCGCCACCACCGCCAATTCGATCGTCAGCCGGCGCTCGGACGGATCGATCGAGGTGGTCACCGACCTCGACGGTGACGGCATCGCCGACGTGGTGCAGCTCGACCTCGACGGTGACGGGGTGCCCGAGCTCACCTATCTCGACACAGACCGCGACGGCCGGCTCGACACCGTGGTGCGCACCCCCAACAACTGACCGCACGGGCGCTGCGCCGGCCCATTCCCGGATCGCAGTTGATCGCGCCCAGACCGGTGACGACCTCTACTGCCGCAGTGCGGGCGAGCGCTGATCTCGTCACGAGAACCGACGGGCACCGGGCCATCAGCACACGAGTACGCTCCGTGCTCGCCTGCGGCAGATCCGGAGGAGCACCGAGCTCTCGTTCAGGCTCTTCTCGCCGCTGCTCGATCACCCACACCCGTCACCGACCCCGGTGCAGACCCGCTGCACGGGCACGTCCCACTACCTCGTCGCGCCGGTGTGGCCACGGGACGGGCTCCGGCGGTCCGGGAGAAGCGAACGTTCGGGGGAGATCGTCTCCACATCGGAGCGGTTAGGGTCGGGCGCGTGGAGCAGGGAGGCGCCGGCCGGCGACACGTAGGGGCCACCGCCGCCGTCGCCCTGCTCGGGACCGTCTGGTGTGTGGGTTTCCTCGGGTTCGGGGTCGGCGCGGAAGCGGTCGCCTACGTCTTCGTGCCGGTCGGTGGCGGGCTCGCCGCGGCCGCAGTCCTCGATCTGTTGCGGCGTCATCCCGGTCTGGAGCCGGTGGCGCGCCGGTTCTGGCGGGCCGTCCTGGTCGCCGCGGTCACGCTCACGCTGGGCTACACCTGGCTGGCCGTGGACATGTTCACCCACGCCGACGAGGTGCGCACCCGCAGCATGCCCGCGCCGGCCGCGGCCCTGGCCGCGATCGGGTTCCTGTCAGTGATCTACGGCCTGGCCCGGGTGCCGGTCGCGCCGGCCGGCCGGGCCGAGCGGTGGCGGATGGCGCTGGACCGGATGATCGCGTTCCTGGGCTGCGCCGCGGTGCTGTGGTACTTGGGGCTGGCCCCGATGCTGTCGGCCCGAGAGCCGTGGAGTCCGCAGGCCACGGTCCTGGTCGGGCTGGCCCTGCTGCTCACGGTGGGGGCCGCGACCAAGGTGTCGTACATCGCGGACGGCCCGGTCGACCGGGTGGCGATCCGGTTCATCGCGGCCGCCGCGGGCATCCCGGCCGGGGCCGACGCGGTGCTGGCGGTGCAGTTCGGCCTGCTGGCCAGCGTGCCGGCCCAGGCCGTGGTCATGCCGTTGTGCCCGCTGCTGGTCACCCTCGGCGTCGCCGCCCAGCACCGGGCCGAGCGGGGGCTGCGCCGGGAGCGGGTCCGGACCGGGGTGCTGCTGCCCTACCTGGCCATGATCCTGGTCGACGTGCCGCTGATCGCGATCGCGTTCGGTGCGCCGCTGCGGGCGCCGGTGCGGGTGGTGCTGATCGCCGCCGTCGTGGTGACGGCCCTGGTCATGGTGCGGCAGTACCTGGCGTACCGGGAGAACGCCCGGCTGCTGCGCGAGGCGCAGTTGCAGGAGGAGCGTCTGCAGTACGAGGTGGGCCACGACGGCCTGACCGGGCTGGCCAACCGGGCGTTGTTCCGGGAGCGGCTGACGACCGCGCTGACCGGTCCCGGGCCGGTGTCGGTGCTGCTCATCGACCTCGACGACTTCAAGACGGTCAACGATCTGCTGGGGCACGGGGTGGGTGACCGGCTGCTGATCTCGGTGGCGCGGCTGCTGCGGGCCGAGACCGGCGACGGCCTTCCTGTCCGCGTGGGGGGCGACGAATTCGCGGTCGTGCTCACCGGCGGTGACCCCGAGGAGCTGGCCGCGCGGCTGCTCCGGGCCCTGTCCCGGCCCATCAGCGAGCACCGGCTGCTGGTGCAGGCCAGCATCGGCATCGCCTCCGCCGCGCCGGGCGCAACCGTCGATTCTGTTCTGCGGGACGCCGACGTCGCCATGTACACGGCCAAGCAGCAGGGCAAGGCGGGGTTCGTACGGTATGCGGAAGGCATGGGGGAGCCGGTGCTGGCCCACATGCAGCTCGGCGGTGAGCTGCGCCGGGCCCTCGACAACGACGAGTTCCGGGTGGTCTATCAACCCATCATGCGGCTCGGTGACAACCGCCTGGTCGGGGTCGAGGCCCTGGTCCGCTGGCATCATCCGGCGCGCGGCGTGGTCGGTCCGGCCGAATTCATCCCGGCCGCCGAACGCACCGGGCTGATCGTGCCGCTGGGCCGGTTCGTGCTGCGCGAGACGTGCCGGCAGGCCGCGGCGTGGCTGGCCGAGTTCGGGCCGGACGCGCTGCGCGAGGCCGGGCTCAACGTGTCGGCCCGGCAGCTGCACGACCCCGATTTCGTGGCCGAGGTGGCCGGCGCGCTGGCCGACAGCGGGCTGCCCTGCGAGCGGCTGGTCCTGGAGGTCACCGAGTCGGCCGTGCTGCGCGGCCAGCAGGTCTCCCGGGCCCTGTACGAGCTGGACCGGATGGGCATCCGGCTGGCCCTGGACGACTTCGGCACCGGCGAGTCCTCGCTGAGCCTGCTGCGCGCGTTCCCGGCCGCGATCGTCAAGCTCGACAAGTCGTTCGTGGACGGCATCGAGATCGACGACGGGCACCCCGGCGCGGCCGACGCCCGGCAGGCAGTGGCCCGCGCGGTCATCCAGCTGGCCCACGCCCTCAAGCTCGACACGGTGGCCGAGGGCATCGAGAGCCCCGAGCAGGTGGCCACGCTGCGCGAGCTCGGCTACACCCTGGGCCAGGGCTACCACCTGGCCCAGCCGATGACCGCCGACGGCGTCTCTCGTCTGCTGGCCCGTCAGGCCGCCGCGGCGCCCGTCGGACCGTGATCAACCACACCGTGTAGCCCTCTTGTCACATCGTTGCACATATGTGTTTGCGTGATCATCGAGGACCCCTGCAGTCAACACCGTTTCGGTTGATGATTTCGGGCTCGTTACGGCGCATCATGATTCGGTTCCTGATCGAGAAAGTGTGACCGATGTTCCGAACTGTCGACGCCGAAGCCCGTTCGCTGACGACCGCGAACGAGATCGCCGCCCTGCTCCGTGCCGAGTACGTCGCGAGCGGAAACCGCGCGTACCTGCACGCCGCGTCCATCGCCCTGAGCCGCACCCCGCAGAGTGCCGCCCTAGTGCCCGAGGCGACGCCGGAACCGGTCTGATCGTCCGCCCTAGGATGATCATGTGATCCTGGGGCGGGGCGACGAACTGGCGGCCCTCGCGGCCCTGCTCGACGGGCGGGGGCGGCGTGCTGGTGCTGCGCGGCGAGTTCCCGGGCCGCTCGCACTGGAGCTGCGCCGAGCCCGGCTGGGAGCAGGTGGCGGACAAGGCACTGACTGGGTTTCTGCCCTTTCGCGCATTGACAACGATGTAAACGGCGGCCGATCCTCGGGAGAATCCCCCATCCCCCGAGGAGTTCGTCATGAAGATCCTCATCCGCCGCCTCGCATGCGTGTCGGCCGTCGTCCTGGCGGCCGCGTTCGTGCCGGCGGCAACCCCGGCCGAGGCCGGGCAGACCTCTCTGCGGGCCGCCGATCCCAGCGTGTTGCGGGTCGGCGGCACGTACGTCTCGGTCCAGTCGACCGGCGGCGGCATCGCCGTACGGCAGGCGTCGTCGACCGACGGGCTGGCCTCCGCGCCCCAGCGGCAGGTCTGGTCCGACACCCGCAACCTGGGCGAGGTGTGGGCGCCCGAGATCGCGGTCGACGGCGGCCGCTACTGGATCCACTTCTCGGCCGGGCGCGGCGCCGCCCACCGGATGTACGCGATCAGTTCGGCCGCGCCCGACAGCGGGTACACGGCGGAGACGCGAATGGCGCTGCCCGACGACAAGTGGGCCGTCGACGGGTCCATGTTCACCTTCAACGGCCAGCGCTGGTTCGTGTGGTCGGGCTGGGCCGGCGACACCAACGTGGAGCAGAACCTCTACATCGCCCGGATGAGCAGCCCCACCGCGACCACGGGTGGCCGGTACGTCATCTCGCAGCCGCGCGAGGGCTGGGAGCGTGTGGTCGGTAACCCGTTCATCAACGAGGGCCCGGAGCCGATCCGCGACCCGAACGGGCAACTGCACATCGTGTACTCGGCCAACGGCAGCTGGAGCGACCAGTACTGCCTGGCCGACCTGCGGCTGCGGGCGGGCGGCGACCCCACGTACGTCTGGGACTGGTACAAGAGCAACGGCTGCATCTTCGGCTCGAACCGCGCCACCATGATGGCCGGCTGGGACCCCACCCTGTCCGCCAACGGGCCCGGTCACCACACGTTCGTGCTGCTCAACGGCGACATCGCGACGAGCCCGCCGGCCGGTCCGCGGTTCCCGATGATGTATCACGCGGTGCCCAAGGGCACGCCGTACTCGTGGGCCAACCGCCACTGGTACACGGGCTCGTTCGTCTGGTGGGGCAACACCACCTACACCCGCGCCAACGTGCCCGGGGCGACCTCGAGCACCGGGTTCGGGCTGAAGTTCTTCGAATAAAGAGGCAGCGTTCGATCGGCTCCATTGACAACTGTTAAGTTTCAAAAACATTCTTCTGATGCCCCTTCCCCCTGGGGCCAGCAGAGTTGAGGAGCCGACTTGCGTAAGCGCACCGCATGGCTGAGCGCGGTGGCGGCCCTGGCCGTCGCCGCGCCCATTGCGGCGGTCACATTGCCCGCCTCGGCGGCATCCCCCGCCATCCTCCCGGTCACCGTCACCAACAACACCGGCCGCGGCGACGCGGTCCACCTCTACGTCATCGGCATCATGAACGGCCGCTGGGGCTCGGTGAACAGCGCCGGCGCGTTCTCGCCGTGGCCCGCGGGCGGCCTTCCCCCGACCCCCGCCCCCGACGTGTCCATCCCGGGCCCCGGCAACGGCGGCAGCACGACGATCCGCATCCCCAAGGGTCTGTCCGGCCGCGTCTACATGGCCCTGCGCGACAAGATCAAGTTCTTCATCACCCCGGACGGCTTCGTGCAGCCCGCGCCCTGGGCGCCCGGCGACCCCAACTTCAACACCCTGTTCGACACCAGCGAGTTCACGTTCAACGACGCCGGGCTGTGGCTGAACAGCTCGCAGGTCGACTTCTTCGGCATCCCGCACGCGGTCACCGTCACCAACGGCGCCGGGCAGACCAAACGTACGGGCGACGTGGTCAACGACGGCCGCAACAAGGTGATCAACGCGATCAAGGCCCAGCCGGGCTGGGAGCGGTCGGTCATCACCCGCTCCGACGGCACGGTGCTGCGGGTGCTCGCGCCGGGCAAAGCCACCGACGCCGGGCTGTTCCCCGCGAACTACCTGGACTCGTACATCAACTCGGCCTTCGCCGCCTACACCAGCCGCACCCTCACCGTGGTGCCGCGCTCGGCCGAACCCAACCGCAAGTTCTTCGGCCGTACGGTCGGCAACACCATGCGCTTCACGGACAGCTCGGGGGCCGAGGTCGCGACGGTCGACAAGCCCTCGACGTCCAACGTGTGGGGCTGCGACGGCGTGTTCAACGCGCCCAACGTCGCCCCGTTCATCCAGAGCGAGGTACGCCGTACGATCTGCACCGCGCTGGTCCGGGGCACCCTCGGCACGTCCACGCAGGAGCCGGTGCTCGACGCGAACGCGTTCTACAAGAACAGCGCGGCCAACCACTACTCGCGGATCATCCACGCCAACATGGCCGACGGTAAGGCCTACGGCTTCGCGTACGACGACGTCGGCGGTTTCGAGTCGCTGGTCAACGACGGTGACCCGCAGCGGGCCGGCATCATCCTGAGCCCGTTCGGGGCCGGCGGGAACCCGCCCGTCACCACTCCCCCGACGACGGCGCCGCCGACCACGCGGCCGCCGACCACGTCACCCACGACCCCGCCGGCCACGCAGCCGCCCGCCGGCACCACCTGGGCGGCCGGCACCCCGTACGCGGTGGGTCAGGTCGTGACCTACAACGGCCGGCGCTACCAGTGCCGCCAGGCCCACACGTCGCTGCCCGGGTGGGAGCCGCCGAACGTCCTGGCCCTCTGGCTGCCCCTTTAGCGGGTGTTTCGTAGCTGACCCGGCCACGCTGCCACCCCGGCACGAACAGAGGTCAGCCCCTGAAAGAACAGCCCGCCGGTCACCCGGCGGGCTGTTTTCATGAGCGTCAAATATTTCCTGTGCATCTCCTTTGATCCGATCATGGGTCGCCCTCCGTACTCATGCACGTCCAGGGCCTGGGAGATCGCAGTAGGAGGTCGACGTGTCCACCGTCGCTCGTGTGTTCCGCCGGCGTGGCCGGTTCGTCGGGGTGGCCGTGGCCGCCACCGTCGCCCTGGCCGTCATCGAGCCGAGCGCGGCCTGGGCCGAACCGGGCGTGCCCCTCCCGCCCAACCAGCTGATCACCGACACCGGCAAGGGCAAGGTGGCCGAGGCCGACCGCGACTTCGCGACGAAGGTGCGCCTGGCCGGGCTGTGGGAGATCCCCGCGGGCGAGATGGCCCAGGAGAAGTCGAACAACCCCCGGATCAAGAAGATCGGCCAGGACATCGCCGCGCAGCACGTCGTCCTCGACGAGATGGTGCGCAACGCGGCGGCCAAGCTCAAGATCGACCTGCCCGACAAGCCCAACGAGGACCAGCAGGGCTGGCTCGACGAGATGGCCAACGCCGAGGGCGAGGAGTTCGACCAGATCTACATCGACCGGCTCCGGGCCGCCCACGGCAAGATCTTCCCGGCGATCGCGACGATCCGCACGAGCACCCGCAACGACACGATCCGCAAGCTGGCCCAGCGGGCCAACCAGTTCGTGATGACCCACCTGACACTGCTCGAGAGCAGCAACCTGGTCGACTTCGCGGCGCTGCCCACCGCGCCCCCGCCCAACGCGGCCGCGCCCGCGAGCGGTGGCGGCGCGGCCGGTGCGGCCGGTGCGGGCGGCGCGGTGCTGTCCTCAGCCGACCAGAACGACCCGGCCTCGTCGTCGCTGAGCCTGCCGCTGATCGCGGTCATCGCGGTGGTGATCGCCGGCGTGGCCCTGTTCCTCAGCCGCAACCTCTGGGGTGACCCGCACCGCCGCCGGCGACGCCGCTACCGCTCCCACTACTGACGGACGAGCCGCCTGATCAGGGCGTACGCGAGGCCGGCGCCCAGCACCCAGGGCGCCGCCACGATCACCGGGTCGAGCAGGTGGTGGCCCTTGTCGGCGCGCCGCTCGCCCCGGGGGCCGTCGGCCAGCACGCCCGTCTCGGTGACCGGGTTGTCGGGCCGGCGCGAGACGAACGAGCGCAGGGTGCTCTCCACCGCGTCGACCCGGTCCGAGGCGAGCAGCAGCAGCCAGTGCGCCGCCCGGGCCTCGCTGTAACGGGCGTACGAATAGCGGCGGATCTTGCCGGAGAGCCCCTTGGGCGGGCACGACGTGCCGAAGACCGGTGTCAGGAAGGCGTGCTCGATCGACCGTTCGCGTGGCCACAGCTCGGGCTGGCGTTCCGGGAACTCCCAGTGCGCGCCGCTGAACGTCGGGTCGAACTGCTCCCGCGGCACGGCGGGCCGGTCCCTGGGGTCGAGGTCGGCGCCCCAGCCGGGGATGCGGGCCCGCAACTCGTCGCTGGTCTCGGGCAGCTTCGGCTTGTCGGGTGTGTAGGCCATGGCGTCCCCCTAGGCGGCGTTCGGGATGATGAGCGGCTTGATGCAGCCGTCGAGCTTGGCCGAGAAGATGTGGTAGCCCTCGGCGATGTGCTCGAGCGGGATCCGGTGCGTGACGATGTCGCTCGGCTTGAGGTAGCCGTTGCGGATGTGCTCGAACAGCCGCGGCCACTGCCGCTTCACCGGGCACTGGTTCATGCGCAGGGTGAGCCCCTTGTTCATGGCGTCGCCGAACTTGATCGCGCTGAACATCGGGCCGTAGGCCCCCATCACCGAGATGGTGCCGCCCTTGCGGACGGAGTCGATGGCCCAGTTCAAGGCGACCGGGGAGCCGCCCTGCAGCTTGAGCTTGGCCGCGGTCACGTGCTGCAGCAGGTTGCCGTCGGCCTCCGCACCCACCGCGTCGATGGCCACGTCGGCGCCGAGATGGTCGGTGATCTTCTTCATGTGCACGACGATGTCGTCGTACTCGGTGAAGTTGATCGTCTCGGCGTGCGCGAAGGTCGCGGCCTTCTCCAGCCGGTAGTCGAGGTGGTCGATGACGATCACCCGGCCCGCGCCCATCAGCCAGGCCGAGGCCGCTGCGTACAGGCCGACCGGGCCCGCGCCGAAGACCACGACCACGTCCCCCTCGGAGATGTCGCCCAGCTGGGCGCCGAAGTAGCCGGTGGCGAGCGCGTCGGTGAGCAGGACCGCGTCGTCCTCGTCCATCCAGTCCGGGATGAGGCTGGGCCCGACGTCGGCCAGCGGCACCCGCACGTATTCCGCCTGGCCGCCGTCGTAGCCCCCGCACGTGTGCGAGTAGCCGTAGATGCCGCCGACCGCGGTGGCGTTCGGGTTGACGTTGTGACAGTTCGAGTAGAGCCCGCGGGCGCAGAAGTAACACGTACCGCAGAAGATGTTGAAAGGCACCATCACCCGGTCGCCCGCCTTGAGGTTGCGGACCGACGGCCCGACCTCGTCGACGACGCCCACGAACTCGTGGCCGAACGTCATGCCGACCCGCGTGTCGGGCATCAGCCCGTGGTAAAGGTGCAGGTCGGAACCGCAGATGGCGGCGCGGGTGACCCGGACGATCGCATCGTTGGGATGCTCGATCGACGGGCGGTCCTTCTCCTCCGGGCGTACGCGGTACGGCCCGCGATAGACCATGGCTTGCACGAATCCTCCCGATTGCCCGTGGCTGGGGCTATGCGGCTACCCGCGCCGGGAGGGGGCAAACAGGGCGATCAGTAACGGACGTCCTCGGGGCCGGTGCTGGTCGGCAGTCCCGCCGCCAGCCAGGCCTCCACCCCGCCGGCCAAGTCGGTCGCGTTGACCAGGCCGAGGGAGCGCAGGCTGGCCGCGGCCAGGCTGGAGCTGTAACCCTGACGGCACACGACGATCACGACCCGGTCGTGGCCGGTCGCCTCGGGGATGCGGTGGGGCGACGCGGGATCGAGCCGCCATTCCAGCACCGTACGGTCGATGATGATCGCGCCGGGCAGCGAGCCCTGCTGCCGGCGCTGGACGTCGGTGCGCGTGTCGATCAGCAGCGCGCCGGCCGCGACGGCCGCCCGGACCTGGTCCGGGCCGAGCCGCCGCATGCCGTCACGAGCGCGGGTCAGGAGATCATCGACTGTGGTCACGCCGACGATCCTGCCCTACTTGATCTCGTACGCCAGGTTGGGGCGCAGCCAGCGCTCGACCTCGTCGACCGACATGCCGCGGCGGCGGGCGTAGTCGGTGATCTGGTCCTTGCCGAGCCGGCCCACGGTGAAGTAGCGCGACTCGGGGTGGGCGAAGATCAGCCCGCTCACCGCGGCGGCCGGGGTCATCGCGTACGACTCGGTCAGCCCGACGCCGATCTGGTCGGTGCCCAGCAGCTCGAACAGGTCCTTCTTCTCGCTGTGGTCGGGGCTGGCCGGGTAGCCCAGGGCGGGCCGGATGCCGCGGAACCGCTCGGCGTGCAGGTCGGCCAGCTCGGGCTGCGCCTCGGGCTCGAACCACTCGCGGCGCGCCCGCAGGTGCAGGAACTCGGCGAACGCCTCGGCCAGCCGGTCGGCCAGCGCCTTCACCATGATCGCGCGGTAGTCGTCGTTGTCGGCCTCGTACTTGGCGGCCAGCTCCTCGGCGCCGTGGATGGCCACCGCGAAACCACCCAGGTGGTCACCGTGCCCGGCGGGCGCGATGTAGTCGGCCAGGCAGCGGTTGGCCCGGCCCGCCGGCTTCTCGGTCTGCTGACGCAGCATCGGGAACGTGACGCCGTTCTCCAGCACGATGTCGTCGCCGTCGCTGTGGGCCGGCCAGAACGCGTACTTGCCGCGCGCCTCGAACGAGCCGTCCGCGATGATCTGGTCGAGCAGCTCGTTGGCGTCGTCGAACAGTTCGCGCGCGACCGGCTGCTCCAGGATCGCCGGGTACTTGCCCTTGAGCTCCCAGGCCAGGAACAGGAACTGCCAGTCGACCATCTCGCGCAGCTCGGCGATCGTCGGCCGGACCTCCCGTACGCCCGTGAAGACCGGCGTCGGGATCTCGCCCAGGTCGATCCGCTCGTGGTTGGCCCGCGCCTGTTCCAGGGTCAGCAGCGGCTGGGCGTGCCGGTTGGCGTGCTGCTCGCGCAGGCGCTCCTGGTCGGCCCGGTTCGCGGCGTCGAGCCGCTCGGCCCGGTCGGGCTGCAACAGGTCGCTGACGACGCCGACCACGCGCGACGCGTCGAGCACGTGCACTGTCGAACCCTCGTACGCGGGGGCGATGCGGACGGCCGTGTGCTGCTTGGACGTCGTCGCGCCGCCGATCAGCAGCGGCAGCTTGATCCCGCGGCGCTGCATCTCGGCCCCCACCGACACCATCTCGTCGAGCGACGGCGTGATCAGGCCGCTGAGCCCGATCACGTCGGCGCCCTCGGCGAGCGCCGTGTCCAGGATCTTGCCGGCCGGCACCATCACGCCCAGGTCGATCACCTCGTAGTTGTTGCAGCCCAGCACCACGCCGACGATGTTCTTGCCGATGTCGTGGACGTCGCCCTTGACCGTGGCCAGCACGACCTTGCCCTGGCCGCGGGTGTTGCCGCTGGCCGCCTTCTCCTCCTCCATGAACGGCTCGAGGTAGGCCACCGAACGCTTCATCACGCGGGCGCTCTTGACCACCTGCGGCAGGAACATCTTGCCCGAGCCGAAGAGGTCGCCGACGACCTTCATGCCGTCCATCAGCGGGCCCTCGATCACGTCGAGCGGCCTTTCCTTCTCCAGGCGGGCCTCCTCGGTGTCGGCCTCGATGAAGTCGACGATGCCGTGGACCAGCGCGTACGACAGGCGCTCGGACACCGGGGCGTCGCGCCACGACAGGTCGACCTCGCGCTGCTTGCTCTTGCCGGTCACCGTGCTCGCGAACGTCACCAGGCGATCGGTGGCGTCCTCGCGGCGGTCGAAGAGCACGTCCTCGACCAGCTCCAGCAGGTCGGCCGGGATGTCCTGATAGACGGCGAGCTGACCGGCGTTGACGATGCCCATGTCGAGGCCGGCCTGCACCGCGTAGTAGAGGAACGCCGAGTGCATGGCCTCGCGCACCACGTCGTTGCCGCGGAACGAGAACGACAGGTTGGAGATGCCGCCGCTGGTGCGCGCGCCCGGGCAGCGCTCCTTGATCAGCGGGAGGGCCTCGATGAAGGCCTTGGCGTAGCCGTTGTGCTCGGCGATGCCGGTGGCCACGGCGAGCACGTTGGGGTCGAAGATGATGTCGCCGGGCGCGAACCCGGCCTCGTTGACCAGCAGGTCGTACGCCCGGCCGCAGATCTCGACCTTGCGGTCGCGCGTGTCGGCCTGGCCCTGCTCGTCGAACGCCATGACCACGACGCCCGCGCCGAAGTCGCGGATGCGGCGAGCGTGGAAGAGGAACTGCTCCTCGCCCTCCTTGAGGCTGATCGAGTTGACCACGCCCTTGCCCTGCACACACTTGAGGCCGGCCTCGAGCACGCTCCACTTCGAGCTGTCGATCATCACCGGGATGCGGGCCACCTCGGGCTCCGTGGCGATCAGGTTGAGGAACGTGGTCATCGCCGACTCGCTGTCGAGCAGGTCGGCGTCCATGTTCACGTCGAGCAGGTTGGCCCCGCCACGCACCTGGTCGAGCGCGACGTCGACCGCGCCCTGGTAGTTGCCGGCCTCGATCAGGCGACGGAACTTGGCCGACCCGGTGACGTTGGTGCGCTCACCGATCATGACGAAGCCGGTGTCGGGGCCGATCGCGAACGGCTCCAGGCCACTGAACCGGGTGGTCTCCTGCGGCGGGTTGATCTCGCGCCGCTTCTTCCCGGCGGCCGCTTTCGCGATCTGCTCGATATGAGCGGGGCTGGTGCCGCAGCAGCCGCCGACGATGTTGACCAGGCCGGCCTCGACGAACTCCCCGAGCAGGGCCGCGGTCTGGCCGGGGGTCTCGTCGTAGCCGCCGAACGCGTTGGGCAGGCCCGCGTTCGGGTGAGCGGCCACGTAGGTGTTGGAGAGCCGGGCCAGCTCGGCCACGTGCGGGCGGGCCTCGGTCGCGCCGAGCGCGCAGTTCACGCCGACGATCAGCGGCTCCGCCCGCTCGATGGACCGCCAGAACGCCTCGACGGTCTGACCGCTCAGGGTGCGGCCGGAGAGGTCGACGATCGTCACCGAGATCCACAGCGGCAGCTCGGGCGCGACCTCGCGGGCGGCGGCGATGGCGGCCTTCGCGTTGAGCGTGTCGAAGATCGTCTCGACGAGCAGGATGTCGACGCCACCCTCGGCCAGCGCCGCGATCTGCTCCGCGTACGCGGCCTTGACCTGGTCGAAGGTGACCGCGCGATACGCCGGGTCGTCGACCTTGGGCGAGAGCGACAGGGTGACGTTGAGCGGGCCGATCGAGCCGGCGACGAACTTGCCCCCGGCCTCGTCGGCGGCCTGCCGGGCCAGCTGGGCGCCGCGCACGTTCATCTCCCGCACGTACGCCTGGAGGCCGTAGTCGGCCTGCGCGATGCTCGTGGCGGTGAACGTGTTGGTGGTGGTGATGTCGGCGCCGGCGGCCAGATACTGCCGGTGCACGTCGAGGATCACGTCGGGGCGGGTCAGGATCAGCAGATCGGGGTCGCCCGTGACGTCCTGCGGGTGATCGGGGCCGATCAGGTCGCCGCGGTAATCCTCCGGGGTGAGCTTGGCACCCTGAAGCATCGTGCCCCACGCGCCGTCGAGCACGACGACGCGCTCGTCGAGCAGGCGCTTGAGCTCATCTGTTCTTGCCATACCGACCACCTCCGGTGCAACGGAGGCGCCCTTGGTCGGTTTCCACCGAGCGAGCGTGGCGGGTGTCACCCCGTTGCAGCGCCTCTCGCTTCGGACCCACCAAGGTACCCGATTTTCACTTCGCTTCCGCGTATGCACCAACTACTGAGACGTCGAGGGGGAAGCGCACGGCCGTGTCGCCGAAGAGCAGCCGCCCGGCCTGCGCCGCGCTGTCGTGCACGGCCGCGACGACCCGGTCGGCCTCCTCCACCGGGCAGTGCACCACCACCTCGTCGTGGACGAAAAGCACCATCTCGGCCCGCCTCGCCGGGAGCGCCCCACCTGCCGCTTGCACCCCACCTGCCGCGCGGGCCCCGGCGGCCGCTTGCACCCCACCTGCCGCGCGGGCCCCGGCCGCCGCTTGCACCCCACCTGCCGCGCGGGCCCCGGCCGCCGGCTGGGTGCCGCCTGGCGCGCCGGCGCTGTTGAGCGTCGTGCGCAACGTCGCCAGCAGCACCAGGGCCCACTCGGCGGCGGTCGCCTGCACCACGAAGTTGCGGGTGAACCGCCCCCGGGCCCGCCCCGGCGCCCCGCCCTGCGGCTCGGCCGAGCCCGCCTCCTCGGGCGGGTCGAGCCCGGCATCGCGCCACGCCCCCGACGCGGGCGGGCACGTGCGGCCCAGCCAGGACCGGACCAGGCCCCCGGCCTCACCGACCCGGGCCGCGTGCTCGACGAACTCGAACGCCGTCGGATAGCTCTTGCGCAGCACCGCCAGGGCCGGGACGGCCGAGCCGCCGGTCTGCCCGTACATGGCGCCGAGCAGCGCCAGCTTCGCCTTGGCGCGGTCACCGTCGAACGAGTCGGCGGCCAGCGCGGCGTAAAGGTCACCCTCCGCGGCCGCGGCCGCGAACCGGCGATCACCCGAGACGGCGGCCAGCACACGCGGCTCCAGCTGCCCCGCGTCGGCCACCACGAACGTCCACCCCGGGTCGGCCACCACCGCCCGGCGCACGGCCTTGGGCACCTGCAGCGCCCCGCCGCCGCGGGTGGCCCAGCGGCCCGAGACGACGCCGCCCGGAACGTATTCGGGCCGGAAACGGCCGTCGACCACCCAGGCGTCGCACCAGGACCAGCCGTGCGCCGTCCAGATGCGGTACAGCTCTTTGTATTCGAGCAGCGGCTTGACCGCCGGATGGTCGACATTGCGCAGCACCCAGGCCCGCGTGTTGGGCACGTCGACACCCGACCGGGCGAACGCCCGCACCACCTCGGCCGGCGAATCCGGATGCAGCCCCCAGGTGCCGAAGGCGGCGTTGATCTCGGCCGACAGCTCGGCCAGCCGTCGCGGCGGCCCCACCGGCTGCGGCGGCCCCAGCAGCTCGCGCAGCAGCTGATCGTGCAGGTCGGCCCGCCAGGGCAACCCCGCGTGCCCCATCTCGACCCCCACCAGGGCCCCGGCCGACTCGGCCGCCACCAGCAGCCGGAACCGCCCCGGATGCTCGGTCTGCTCGATGCGCCGCAGCTGATCGGCGTAGACCTCGCGAACCGCCTCGAGCACGTCGAACCCGTAACGCCCCGGCGGCGTGACGGCCGTGTCGAACAGCGCCCCCTGCGCATGCCCCGGCGGCTCGGCGACCCGCGGCGGCGGATCGGCCGGCACCGCCAGGCCGTGCACCCGGGCCCGGGCCGCGGGCAGCGCCTTGGGCGAACCCCACCGCCCCGCGTGCCCCATCAGCAGCGCCTCGGTGAGCTCCAGATCGTGGCACCGCCCGACCCGGACACCGCTCTTGACCAGCGCCGGATAGATCTCGGACGTGGCCGCCCAGACCCACCGCGGCTGCTCGCCGCTTTCCCGCTCCCGCTCGGCGATGGCTTGGGCCAGGTCGTCCACGTGCCGAACGGCCCCGGCCGCGCTCCCGTCGGCCCGCACATCCTGCAGACGACCTCCCAGGCCATCCGCATCAACCGCCACCGCCGTCAGCACCCCCTGATTCTCACCGCCGGGTACGACACTTTTCCGCCCCACCCCGCGCCGAGCCGGCCCCGCCTCCCACGCTCCTCTTCTCCGCGCGTGGCTGCAGCCGCGACCCGCCCGCGCCCCGGCCGCTCCCGCGATCGGCCGTCACCACCCAAGCCCCTTCGCCAGACGCGACGCGGAACGGCCGGCCGCACCGCGCAGACGACTGCGAGACCAGGGGAAGCAAGGGCCAGGAGCCGGTCGAGGCCGGGGAAGCCGTGCGGGATGGGCCGGCCGGGGCGGCCGCGCCGGGGGGCAGGCCGGCAAACGTGGGCATGCGGCACATGAGGGCGTGGCATGCGGGACCGTCGTGGCAGCCGGTCGGACGGCGCGGAAGGATGGGGCCATGAGCGAGAAACTTGCGGTGGCGGTGCTGGGCACGGGCATCATGGGGGCCGCCATGGCCCGCAACCTGATCAAGGCCGGGCACGCCGTCCGGGTCTGGAATCGCAGCGGGGACAAGGCGGCCCCGCTGGCCGGCGACGGGGCGACCGTGGCCGGCAGTGTGGCCGAGGCGGTGCGCGACGCCGATGTGGTGGTCACGATGCTGTACGACGGCGACGCCGTACGGGAGGTCATGACCGAGGCCTATCCCGCGCTCAGGACCGGCGCGCTCTGGGTGCAGTCGACGACGGTCAGCCTCGAGGACGTGGACCGCCTCGCCGCCGACGCCGGGCACCACGGCCTGGTCTTCTTCGACGCCCCGGTGCTGGGCACGCGTCAGCCGGCCGAGGCCGGGCAGCTCACCGTGCTCGCGGCCGGACCGGCCGGCCAGCGGGACGCGGTGACGCCCGTGTTCGAGGCCGTGGGCAGTCGCACCGTCTGGCTGGAGCGGCCGGGCGAAGCGACCCGGCTCAAACTGGTGGCCAACAGCTGGGTGCTGGCCCTCACGCACGCCGGGGCGGAGACGTTGTCGCTGGCCGAAGCGCTCGGGGTCGAGCCCGACAAGTTCCTCGAGCTCATCGAGGGCGGGCCGCTCGACAACGGCTACCTGCGGGTCAAGGTCGGCCTGGTGCGTGGCGACAACCTGTCCCCGGCCAGCTTCGCGGTCAACACGGCGGAGAAGGACGCGCGCCTCATCGCCGAGGCCGGCCGGCAGCACGGCGTCCGGCTCGACCTGGCCGAGGCCGGGGCCGAGCGGTTCCGCCGTGCCACCGAGCAGGGCCACGGCGACAAGGACATGGCCGCGTCCTACTACGCGAGCTTCGACAAATAGGCGTCAGCCCAGCTCGGCCAGGTCCTCCGGGGTCAGCGTGAGGTCGGCGGCCGCGGCCGAGTCGCGGATCGTCTCGGGCCGGCTGGCCCCGGGGATCGGCACCACCACCGGCGACTTGGCCAGGTGCCAGGCCAGGCAGACCTGCTGCGGGCTCACCCCGTGCCGGTCGGCCACGGCGGCGAACGCGTCGGCGTGCCCGTTGAGCTCGCCGGCCTTGCCGATGCCGCCCAGCGGGCTCCACGGCAGGAACGCGAGGCCCAGCTCGTCGCAGAGCTGCAGCTCGGGCTCGGAGGAACGGAACGACGGGGAGAACTGGTTCTGCACCGACACCAGGCGGCCGCCGAGGATCTCCTGCGCCTGCCGGATCTGGGCCGGGTCGGCGTTCGAGATGCCGGCCATCCTGATCTTGCCGGCGTCGAGCAGGTCGCGCAGCGCGCCCACCGATTCCTCGTACGGGACCCCGGGGTCGGGGCGGTGGAACTGGTAGAGCCCGATCGCCTCCACGCCGAGCCGCTTGAGCGACGCCTCGCAGGCCTGTTTGAGGTAACCGGGATCGCCGTTCTTGGTCCAGCTGCCGTCGCCGGGGCGCAGATGGCCGCCCTTGGTCGCGACCAGCACCGCGGACGTGTCGCCGCCGTACGTGGCCAGGCCCTTGGCGATCAGCGACTCGTTGTGCCCGACCTCGTCGGCGCCGATGTGATAGGCGTCGGCAGTGTCGATCAGCGTCACGCCGGCGTCGAGCGCAGCGTGGATCGTCCGGAGGGAACGCTCTTCATCGGGCCGCCCCTCGATCGACATGGGCATGCCACCGAGGCCGATCGCGCTCACCGTCACGTCACCGATGCGGCGACTCTGCATGGTCAAAACCTTCCTTCGTACGGGTGGGAAGGTCTTCGGATACCCCAGGACAGCAGCCGGAACCACTACCGATCGACGGGAGGCCCGGCGAGGCACTAACATGGCCCGCGTTCCCACGGGCAGCGGCGAGGACGTGGCGTTATGCGGTGGTTCCGGCGCGGGGCCGGCAAGGAGCAGCAAACCGACAGCACCGCGGCGCGGGCGCTGGTCGACGACGTCCGCGACCGATACGGCGCCCACCTGCACAACCCGTTCCGTTCTCAGGCCGCCGCGTGTGCCGCGCAGCTGGCCGGCGCCGACGAGGACGGGCTGCTCGCCGCGGCGATCCTCCTGCACCAGTTCGCCGACGACGCCCACCGCGACATCAGCACTCAGCTCGGCCACCTGGTGGACCGCAGCAACTACCGCCCCCAGTGGCGCCACCCGCGGGGTGGCCCGCGGTGGAACCTGTTCGTCCTGCCCGCCCGCCTGCACCCCTACGTGCACGTCAGCGCGGCCGCGACGGTCCTCGGTGAGCAGGCCAAGAACGCGGTTCGGGCCACCGCCCCGGTGCCCCTGCTGGCCCACGTGTTCGAGATCCTCGACCTGACCGTGATCGGGTGGGAGTTCGCCCGCGTCCGCCCCGACACCGACCTGGCCGGGCTGGCCCACCGGCTGATCGGGACGGCACGCGACCTGCGGGCCGCCATGAGCGACGAGCCGCCGCTGCCCGACCCCGTGCGCGAGCTGATGCGCCGCAACAACACCATCGACGTGTACGACCCGCAGGCCCCGCACGTGGTCGGCCACTTCAACCCCGGCAAGGAGATGCGCGAGGCGTTGCTGGCCTGAGACCGGCTCCCGCTCAAGGCCCGAGCGGGTGGCCGGCCTGAGACCGGCTCGCGCTCAAGGCCCTAGCGCGTGGCCGGCCTGAGGCCGGCCCTCGATCGAGGCCCGAGCGGAAAATCAAACCACGGGTTGACGCCGTCGGCGGGCCGGCTGGGCAGACTGGCCGCCGTGAGATTCCGACTCCGGTGGGTCCTGCTCGGTGTCGCCGCCTTCGTGGCGGCGATCGTCGGCGCGCTTGCCATCGCCTTTCCGTCGGCCGCCGCCACGACGTGCCCGGGGTGCTACGGCCTGACCCGGGCCGGTGACGGCCTCTACACCGAGCGCGGTCTGAGCGAGGCCCAGCGGGATCAGCTCGCCACGCTCGCGGCCGACGCGCGCCGGCGGGTCGAGGCGTTCTACGGCGGCCGTGTGTCCGACCCGCGGCTGCTCGCCTGCTTCACCGACGGCTGCTACGACCGCATCGGGGGCGGCGGGGAGAAGGGCATCGCGATCCTCAACCGCGCGGTCATGCTGTCACCGCGCGGGCTCGACGCGGTGATCGCCTCGCACGAGATGTCCCACGTCGAGCTGCACCAGCGGCTCCGCGGCGGCGAGGTGCCGCAGTGGTTCGACGAGGGGCTGGCCGTGGTCGTGTCGGGTGATCCGCGCTATCTGGGCCCGCGGTGCGACGTGGCCTACGACGGCCCGCTGCCCGAGACGCTGCCCGCGTGGCTCGAGGCGGCGGGGGCCGACCAGCAGGTGTATTCGCGGGCCGGCTGCCGCGTGCAGCGATGGCTCGACGCGGGCGGCGGCCGGGATGCCGTATTGAGTCTCATCGATCATCTCAACAGCGGCGGCACGTTCGAAGGGTTTACGGTGAGCCGATGACGATCCGTGAGACGCCACCGTTCCGGGCCGACCACGTCGGCAGCCTGCTCCGCCCGGCCGCCCTGCTCGAGGCGCGCGAGCGCCGGGCCACCGGCGAGATCGACGCCGAGGAGCTGCGAGCCACCGAGGACGCCGCGATCCGCGACGTCGTGCGCATGCAGCGCGACGTCGGCCTGCGCTCGGCCACCGACGGCGAGTTCCGCCGCACGTCCTGGCACATGGATTTCATCTACCGCCTGGGCGGGGTGCACCCGACCGACGAGAAGATCCAGGTGCACTTCCGCAACGCCGATGGCGAGATCGACTTCGAGTCGGCCGCGCTGGCCGTCGACGCGCCGATCCGGCTCACCGAGACAGTGTTCGGCGACGACTTCGCGTTCCTGCAGTCCGTCGTGGACCCGTCGGTCACCGCCAAGCTGACGATCCCGTCGCCCAGCATGGTTCATTACCGTGGCGGCCGGGCCGCGATCGATCCGGCCGTCTACCCCGATCAGGAGCAGTTCTGGGCCGACCTCAGCGCGGCCTACGCCCAGCAGGTGCACCGGGTGGCCGAGCTGGGCTGCCGCTATCTGCAGCTCGACGACACGAGCCTGGCCTACCTCAACGATCCCGCCCAGCGCCGCCTGCTCACCGAACGGGGCGATGACGCCGACCATCAGCACCTGCGTTACATCCGCCAGATCAACGCCGCGATCGCCGACCGGCCCGAGGGGCTGGCCGTCACCACACACATGTGCCGGGGCAACTTCCGCTCGTCGTGGACGGCCGAGGGCGGCTACGACTTCGTGGCCGAGGCGCTGTTCAGCGAGCTGGCCGTCGACGGTTTCTTCCTGGAGTACGACGACGACCGCTCGGGCGACTTCGCTCCGCTGCGCTTCGTGCCGCCCGGCAAGACGGTCGTGCTGGGCCTGGTCACCACCAAGCGCGGCGAGCTCGAATCGAAGGACACCCTGAAGCGCCGGATCGACGAGGCCGCCCGCTACGTGCCGCTCGAGCAGCTCTGCCTGTCCCCGCAGTGCGGCTTCTCGTCCACGGTGGAGGGCAACACCCTGACGTACGACGAGGAGGTCGCCAAGCTGGCCCTGATCGTCGAAACAGCCGAGGAGGTGTGGGGCTAGAGCCACGGTTCTACGAGAGCCTCGCCGGCCTCCCGGAGCCCTCGGCGGCGGCCCGAGAGCACACGCTGGGGAACGGCCCGGGGCGTGCATCCAGACCGTAGAAGCGAGCGTTACCGGCCGGGGCGGCGCTGGGTCCCCGCAGAGGCGAGCCTTACCGGCCAGGGCGGCGCTGGGCCCCGTAGAGGCGAGCCCTACCGGCCGGCCCGTAGAAATGAGCCTTACCGGGCGGGTGCGGCGCCCAGCCGCATCGAGCGGGGGTGGCGCTGCTCGGTCGAGTGCCGGCGCGACCGGGGTCGCGGCCGCGGCGGCTGCATCGCCGGCGATCCTGACCGTCCGGCGCTGCGGGAGCTCACCCGGACGCTGTCTGTGCCGGGCCGCGGCGAGCAGCCGCCGCCGGGGTCGCGGGGCTGTCGCGGACGGGACTCGTACGGGGAAATGGCGAAGCTCCTCCCCGCGGGACGGACCGCGAGGAGGAGCTTCGTCCGGAGGGAGGCTTTACTTCACCGCGCCGGCGGTCAGGCCGGACTGGATCTGGCGCTGGAAGATGGCGTACACGACGATCATCGGCAGGATCGTCAGGACCAGGGCCGCGAACAGCGTCGACCATTCCGCCTGATAACCGGCCGACACGCTGATCTGGGCGATGCCCTGGGTCAGCAGCAGTTTCTGGTCGGCTCCGGGGCCGCTCATGATGACGACGGGCAGCAGGTACTGATTCCACTGGCCGACGATGTTGAAGATCGTGATGCTGACCAGGCCGGAGCGCGCCATCGGCATCATGATCTGGAAGAACTTCCGTACGTGGGAGGCGCCGTCGACGGTGGCGGCCTCCTCGATCTCGTACGGGAGGGATTTGAAGAACGCGGCGAGGAAGAAGATCGTGAAGGGCAGCGAGTACGCGATGTAGACCAGGATCAGGCCGGTGAACGACCCGAGCAGGCCGAGGCCCTTGAGGATGTAGAACAGGGGCGCCAGCGCCATGAACGTCGGGAACGCCAGGCCCGAGACGAACAGGTAGTAGATCGCGCGGTTGCCGGGGAACTTGTACCGGGCCAGCACGTACGCCGCCATCGCGCCGAACAGCATGGTGCCGGCGGTGCTGATGAGCACGACGAAGACGCTGTTGATGAAGTAGCGCCCGATGTGCGCGTCGCTCCACGCGTTGGCGTACGTGTCGAACGAGAACGAGTTGGGCAGCGCGAACGGCTTGCCCAGGAAGATCTCGGTGTTGCTCTTGAACGACGCGAGCAGCACCCACAGCAGCGGGCCGGCCGTGATGAGGGCCCAGGCGACCAGGGCGACGTGCGAGAGGCCGGTGGCGATCTTGAGGTCGCGCTTCTGGTCCGGCGCCTTACCCGCCGAGGCGGTGCGGGGGCCGGGGGTCTTGGTGATGGTGGTCATCGTCTCGCCTCTCGCCGATCAGGCTTCGACGGATTCGCGCCGCGTGGCCGAGAGGGTCACCCAGGCGAAGGTAAGGGTCAGGAAGAAGAGCACCACGCCGAGCGCGGATGCGTAACCGGCCTGCGAGAACTCGAAGGCGTTGCGATAGATCATGAGGCTGAGCACGGAGGTCGCGCCGTCGGGGCCGCCGCGGTCGACGGTCATGATGTTGACCAGCGCGAACGCGTCGAAGGCGGCGATGCCGAGGTAGACCCAGGCCACCTGGACGGTGTTCCAGAGCAGCGGGATCGTGATCCGGAAGAACAGGGTGACCCGGCTGGCGCCGTCGATCGCCGCCGCCTCGTACACCTCGGTCGGGATGTTGCCCATGCCGGCCGAGAACAGCACGACGTAGAACCCGACCGCCTGCCAGACCAGCACGACCAGGATGCAGCCCATCGCGTAGCGCTCGTCGGCCAGGAACAGCCACGGCTGCCACGACTCGGGGAACAGGCCGTTGAGCATGCCGCTCTTGTCCGGCCCGAACACCCGGCCGAAGATCACGGCCACGATGGCCAGGGCCAGCAGCTGCGGGAAGAAGAAGATGACCCGGTAGACCTTGGAACCCCAGACGCCCCGGGTCACGCCGCCCTTGTGCCCGCCGCCCACGTTGAGCAGGAACGCGAAGACCAGGGCGAGGACCACGGTGATGATCGGCAGGAAGATCAGCAGGAACACGTTGTGCTTGATCGACTGCCAGAACGTCGTGTCGTCGAACATCTTGCGGAAGTTGCCCAGGCCGACGAAGTTCTCGACCGGCCCGAGCCCCGACCACTCGTAGACCGACAGGTAGAAGGCCTGGATGTACGCCCAGACCACGAATGTCACGTAGATCGCCACCGGCACGACAAGGAAACCGATGATGAAGGGATACTTGCCGTGCCGCATGGCGCTTACCGTCCTACCCTTTTGTTGCTAGTTGATCAGCTGCGCGTGAACTTGGTGACGGAGGAGTCCTTGGCCACGGCCTGGGACGCCTTCTCCATGCGCTCACAGAACTTGGCCGCGTCGTAGTCCTTGAACATCAGGTCGTTGGCGGCCGCGCGGGACTCGTCGTCCAGCTTCTTGTACCAGGTGTCGAACAGGTAACCCATGAAGACGTCCTTGCCGGCCTTCGTGACAGCGTCGTTGGCGCTGGTCAGTCCGGGCGAGATGGTGACGCCGTCGGAAGCACCCGCCACCACCGTAAGCGACTTCGTGAGCTTCGTGAACTCCAGCGCCGCCTCCTTGGAGAGCATCGTGCGCAGGTACTCCTTGCCGCCCTGGGGGTTCTTGCCCTTGGCGGCGGCGAAGTAGATCTCGCCGGCGGCGGCGTTGATCGCCGTGGCCGGGAGCTTGTCCGACGCGGTGACGCTCGGGTACGGCGCGATCGCGTACTCGAAGCCGGAGGGGGTGTCCTTGGCCTGCTCGTTCTCGAGCCAGGAGCCGCACGGGTAGAAGGCGACCTTGTCCTGGTTCTGCTGGAGCTGGACCTCGGTGTGCCGCAGGCCGAGGAACGTCTTGTTGATGTAGTTCTTGCCGATCCCGGCCCACGCCTCGGCCGCCTGCTTGACGGCGTCGTTGGTCCAGGCGCCTTCCTTCAGGTTGTCGATGTCCTTGAGGACCTGCTCGGTGCCGATCTTGCCGGCGCTGGTGAGCAGGGCACGGACCATGTAGTAGGACGCGTTGGCGCCCGCGAAGCCGAACGGCGTGATGCCCGCGGCCTTGATCTTGTCGCACAGCGCGGTGAACTCGGCCCAGGTGGTCGGCGGGGTCCAGTTGTTCTTCTTGAACAGGGCCGCGTTGTACCAGAGACCGAAGACCGTGTACGAGTAGTTGACCGCGAACGGCTTGCCGTCGTAGCTGCCCTGCTCGACTGCGCCCGGCACCAGGGTGTCGGCCACGGTCTTGCCCGCGATGTCGAGCGACGGCGCGGCGAACAGGTCGGTCAGGTCGGCCGCCTGGCCCGCCTTCACGATGGCGCCGAAGTCCATCAGCTTCGAGCCCGAGTTGTTGATCATGTCCGGCGGGTTGCCGGCGTTGATGCGAGGCTGGATCTGGGTGGAGATCTCCTCGGTCTGCGAGTACGTGACCTTGGCCTCGGGCCACTTCTTGTTGAACAGCGGCGTGTCGACGTCGGTCGCGTACTTGGTGCCCAGACCGCCGTTGAAGATCACGATCTCGACGCCGGCCTTGGGGTCGATGCCGAGCGGGTTGTCCGCCGACTTCGTCCCGGTGGCCTGGTCCTGGGTGCCCTCGTCGGAGCTGCCGACACACGCGCTGAGCATGCTCACGGCGGGGGTGGCCAGCAGACCGACGGCGGCCGCACGACGCAGCAGCGTACGGCGGTCCAACTCGGGCTTGGTGAATATGTCGGTCACAGCATCTCCTCAGTGCTTTGCTGTTTGTTACTGGTGTTGAATCCGAATCATCCCTTGACAGCGCCGGCCGTGAGGCCGGTTGCGATGTTGCGCTGGATGATCAGGAAGAAGACCACCACCGGGATCGAGGTGATGATCGCACCGGCCATGAGGGGCCCCCAGGCGGTACCGCGCGTTGTCTGGTTCTGGAGCAGCCAGGCCATCAGGTTCTGCTTATCCGGGCTGTTCAGCGTGTTGATGATGATGAACTCGTTCCAGGCCTGGATGAAGCCGTAGACGCTCGTGGCGACCAGGCCGGGGCCGGTCAGCGGCAGGATGATGCGCCAGAACACCTGGGCGCGGGTGCAGCCGTCGATCATCGCGGCCTCGTCGAGCTCCCGGGGGATGCCCGAGATGAAGCCGCGAAGCGTCCAGACGGTGTAGGGCAGGATCAGCACGAGGTAGGTGATGCTCACACCGATCAAACTGTCGGTCAAGTTGAGCGTCGTGAAACCAAGGTTGACGTTCTGCAGCATCAGGAACAGCGGGATGAGCAGGGCCAGGAACGGGACCAGCTGCACCACCAGGACGACCAGGATGATCGCCTTGCGGCCGTAGAACGAGAACCGCGCGATCGCCAGCGCACCGAGGAAGCCCACGACCAGGGCGCCGGCCACCGCGAAGAGGGTGATGACGACGCCGTTGAGCATGTCCTGGAGGAACAGCGGGGCCTTGAACGCCGAGATGAAGTTGTCGAACGTCGGGTTGGACGGCCAGAAGCCCGGTTCCAGCGCCAGCACCTCGTCGGCCGGCTTGAACGCGGTGTTCAGCACCCAGTAGACCGGGAACAGCATGAGCACCGAGAACACGACGCCGGCCGTGTTGGCCAGGACGGTGCCGGTCCGGCTGCGCCCGACCGTGATGACGCCGTCGTCGGCCTTGGCCTTGCGGCGGCGCTTGAGCGGCGCGGCGGGTGTCACTGCGGGGGCGACCATCAGTCCACCTCTCCGATCCGGAACATCTGACGGATATAGAAGATCATCACGCCGAGCATGAGCAGCACCGTGATCACCGCGATGGCCGAGCCCAGGCTGTACCGGGCCTGACCGAAGGCCTGCGTGTACGAGTAGGTGGCCAGCGTCTGGAACTGCGGCTCCGGGTGGCCGTCGCGCAGCACCCAGGCCTGCGTGAACAGGCCGAAGTTCCAGATCACCGAGAGCGTCGTGACGATCATGAGCAGCGGCTTCAGGATCGGCAGCACGATGTTGCGCAGCGACTGCCAGGGGGTGGCGCCGTCCACGGTGGCCGCCTCGAGCAGTTCCTTGGGCACCTGGGTCAGGCCGGCGTTGAGCGTGATGGCCAGGAACGGGATGCCCGCCCAGACCACCAGCGTGGTGATGACGCTCCAGCCCTGCCACGGGTTCACGAACCAGCTGTGGTTCTGGTAGTCCACGCCGGGCAACTTGTCGATCAGGTAGTTCACGACGCCGAAGTCGGAGTCGGTCATCCACCGGAAGATCTGGGCCGCGACGAGCTGGGGCAGCGCCCACACGAACATCATCGCGACGACCATGAACAGCCGGACGCCGCGGGCGACGCGGCGCATCAGCAACGCGATGCCGAGCCCGGCGACCACCGAGATCAGGACGGAGACCGCGGTGAAGGCGACCGTACGGCCGACCACCGCCCAGAAGACCTCGTCGGTGAGCGCCCGGGTGTACTGGTCGAAGCCGACCCACGGGGGCGTGCGCCCGCTGATCAGCTCACGCAGGCGCATGTTCTGGAAGGACAGGACGAGCATCCGGACCAGCGGGTAGCCCAGCAGGGCGGCGATGAAGACGAGTGCGGGCAGGGCCAGCAGCCACGGGACCACGCTGCTGTTGCGCTTACGGCGCCGCGGGGCGACGTGGCCGGGGACCCGGTTCTGCTGCGGCCCGCCGGGGTCGCGGGGCCGTCGGGTCGCCGGGGAGTCGACGACGGACATCGGCGTTTCCCTCTCTAAGGGGGCGGGCGGGCTGCCCGCCCCCTCGCGGAGGCGGGCAGTCCGGCGGATGTCAGCTCTCGTTGAGCGTCGTGTTGATCTGGTCGTCGGCCCACTTGGCGCCGTCGGCCACCGACTTCTTGCCGGTCAGGATGTCGGTCAGCATGGTCTGCAGCACCGCACCCTTCTCGACGTCGGCCCACTTCTCGGCGTTCGGCGGGAACCAGCTGTTCTTAGCGGCGAGCGCGGACGGCGCGATCTTCGGGTTGTCCGCGGCCGCCTTGTCCAGCAGCGCGGTCGCGTTCGGCAGCGCGTTGGCCTTGACCAGGCCGGCCATCGAGGTGCTGTCGGTGAAGGCCTTGATCCACTGCGCGGCCAGCTCCTTCTGCTGGCTCTTCTCGGTGATGCCGAGGTTCGAGCCACCCAGGAACGACGGGATCTCGGGCATCGGCGCGGCGGCCAGCTTGCCCTTGACCTTGGTCGGGACGAGCGGGGAGTCCGGGTTGTTGGGGTCCTTCTTGGTCTCCTCGGCCGAGCCCTGCTCCCACGCGTTGCCGTAGAACATCGCGGCGGTGCCCTGAGCGAACGTGTTGGCCTGGTCGTTCTCGTTCTTGGTGGGGTCGGCCTTCGAGTACTTCTTGACCACGTCGACCCAGCGCTGCAGGCCCTCGATCGACTGCGGCTGCGAGAGCTGGCCGACCCACTTGTCGCCGTCCTGCTTGGCGATGTCGCCGCCGGTCGACTTGACCCAGCTCATCGCCGCGTACCAGTACTGGCCGGGCATGTAGAAGGCGCCGAACTTGCTGTTGGCCTTCTCCGACGCCTGCACCTTCTCGGCGGTGGCCAGGAACTCGTCGTACGTCTTGGGCGCCTCGGCGCCGACCTTCTTGAGCAGGTCGGTGCGGTAGATCAGCACGCGGGCACCGGCGTAGTAGGGCACGCAGTAGGTCTTGCCCTCGAAGTCACAGGCGCCCTTGAGGCCCTGCAGCCAGGAGCCCGAGTTCTCGTAGTCGGCCGGGTTGACCGCACCGAACGCGCCGCTGAAGACGTACTTGGGGAACTCGGTGTTGCCCAGCTCGACCACGTCCGGCACGTCGGTGCCGGCCAGGGTGGCGTCCAGCTTGGTCAGGTGGTTGGCCCACTGCTGGTACTCCACGTTGACCTGGGCGCCGGTGGCCGCGGTGAACCGCTTGCTGGCGTCGTCGACCACGCCCTTCCAGGCGGTCTGCGCGTCGACCATCAGCCAGACCTTGAGGGTCTTGCCGGTGCCGTCGACCTTGCCGGAAGCCGACGTGGTGGGGGCGTCTTCGTCGCTGTTGGAGCCGCAGGCCGCGGCGCCGAGCAGTGTCGCCGCGATGGCCGCGGCGGCGGCGATCTTGCGCTTCACGCTTTCCTCCAGGGGAGTTTTATATCGGGGATGATGCGATTTCAGGTGGTGCTGCCGTCCTTGGCCGCTTTGTGACCGTGTACGGCCTGGGCGGTGCGCTGGAACGCAGCGTGCGAACGTTCGTGGGTCCGCTGCGCTACGGCGACGTAGAGAAGGTCGAGGACGACCAGTTGCGGGTGCCGGGCGCTGAGCGCGTCCGGCCTGAAGGTGGTCGCTTGGGTGGCGGTGACCAGGGTGATGTCGGCCAGCTCGGCCAGCGGCGAGCGCGGGAAGCTGGTCAGGGCGATGGTGGTGGCGCCCCGGCTGCTCGCCTCGGCGAGCAGTTCGATCGTCTCGCCGGTCTCCCCGCTGTGCGAGATCCCGAGGGCGACGTCGCCCGGGCGCGAGAGCGCGGCGCTGGCCAGGCCGTTGTGCACGTCGGTCCAGGCCCAGGCCGGCACCCCGATGCGGTGCAGGCTGAACTGCATCTCCTCGCCGACCAGCGCGGAACCGCTAGCGCCGAAGATGTTGACCCGCGGCGCGGCGGCGATCGCCACCGCCGCCCGCTCCACCTCGGCCAGGTCGAGCAGCTCGGCCGTGTCGTGCATGGCCCGCGTGTCGGCCGCCATGATCTGCCCCAGCACCCGTTCGAGGGGGTCGCTCGGCTGGATCTCGCGGCCGATGTCGACGGTCCAACCGGCGGAACGAGCCCGTCCGGTCTCCGCCGCGATGCCGAGCCGCAGATCCGCGTACCCGTCGAAGCCCAGCGCCCGGCAGAACCGGGTGACTGTCGCCGGCGAGGTGCCGCTGCGCTCGGCGAGCTCGACGATGGTGGCCCGCGAGGCGGCGGCCGGATCGGTCAGCACCTGCTCGGCCACGCGCCGCAGCGCCCCCGTGAACTCGGGGAGCAGCGAGCGTACGCGGACGAGAACTCCCTGCTGGTTGACGGCGTGCAGGTCCATGGTGGCCTGGGTGCCGCGAACCATGGAATCGACGACCGCGGTCGCCGCGGCGCCGTCCATCTCCGGCTCGCTCATGGGCCACCCTTTCAGGAAGGAGTGTTTACTGTCGCGGTAAAAGTTCTTACTAACCGCCCCTCCATGTCAAGGAGTTGGGTGAAGTTTTCAAACCGTTACCTGACCTGCGCCGATGAACGCGTGTTACGCCGCCACCACTTGACAGCCATCAATCCGGAAATGTTCTTTACGACGTGACCGCCATCACGTGAGGTGGTTTGTCCGTGTTTCGCATGGCACTTTCGGGCATGCCGAGCCGCCCGATCGACCTGGTCGACCCGGCCCGAAGGAATGAACTGCTGGCGGCCGTGAAACGCAGTTTTTACCGCCGAAACAAGATCAAAAAGTTTTCCCGTACGTCCCGGGACCTTTCCCGGGCGCACCGGAGGCCAGGTCAGGCGGTCGCCCATCCCGTGGGGCACCAGGGGTGGCGCGGCTCAGGCGGGCACACTCCCCGCGGGCACCGGATGCGCCTCAGGCGGTGGCGCGGATCGCCTCGGTGAACGCCTCGGAGCGGTGCTCGAAGTTGCGGAACTGGCCGTAGCTCGGGGCGGCCGGCGACAACAGCACCACGCCATCGGCCGGGGTCAGCTCGCGCGACAGGCGTACGGCATGGGAAAGGTCTTCCGCCTCGACAGCCGTGACACCGGGCAGACCGGCCAGCACGGCCAGGATGCGGGGGCCGCTGTCGGGCAGACCGATCACGGTGAGCTCACGCTCGGCCAGGAAATCGCGCAACACGGAGTAGTCGAGACCACGGTCGGTGCCGCCCAGCAACACCGTCAAAGGCTTCCCGGCGTACGCGTCGATCGCGTGCATGGTCGCGTACGGGCTCGTGGAAAGCGTGTCGTCGACGAACGTCAGCCCGGACGGGTCGGTGATCTCGCTCAGCCGGTGCGGCAGCCCCTCGAACGACGCGACCGCCTCGGCCAGCCGGGACGCCGAACCGGGCACGTCGATGCCCAGCCCGTCCAGCACGGCCAGCGCGACGCACAGGTTGCGACCGTTGTGCGCGCCCTTGAGCCGCAGCGTGGAGCGCGGGAACAACACGTCGTCGGAGCAGAAGACCAGGTCGTCCTCGACGCGGAACCGCGAGTCGCCGGCGGCGGCCGGGACGGGCGGGAAGCCGTTGGCGTCGGTGACACCCCGGATCTCGTCGCGCAGCCGCTCGTCGGTGCCGTTGACGACGATCATTTCCGGTCCGTGGCGCAGCAGGTTGAGCTTGTCGCGGTAATACTCGCGCTCGCCGCCGTGCGCGTCCAGATGCTCGGGGAACAGCGACGTCACGACCGCCACGTGGGGCGAGTCGGTCAGGTCGGCACACTGGTAACTGGACAGCTCGAGCACGTAGAGCGGGGCGTCGTCCGGCATGTCGAGCAGCGGCACACCGATGTTGCCGCCGAACACGTTGGGCCGGTCGACCGCCGCCAGCAGGTGACTGATCAGGCTCGACGTGGTGCTCTTGCCCTTGCTGCCGGTGACGCCGATCGTGCGCGCCGCGTGATCGGCCATCCAGAGCGCGCTACCGCCGGTGACGGTGACGCCGCGCTCGCGCAGCTCCCTCATCCACGGATGGGTCTGCGGCACCCCCGGCGAACGCACCACGACATCGGCCGAGACGAGGGCCGGGAACGCGTGATCACCACCGGCCAGCGGGGCCCGGGCGGCCAGCTCCCCCTCCCACGACACCGAGAGGAAGTTCGCGCTGTCGTCGACGGCGATCAACCGGGACGGCCCGTGCGGGGCGATGGCCGTCACCGCGGCCCGCCCCTCGCGGCCCGTGCCCCAGACCGCAACGGACCGGCCCTTCAGGTCTGCCAGGCGCACGTTCGTCCCCTCCTCGTCGAGTCGCACTAGTATTGCCCGTCGGCCTTATGACAGGAGTTCCCGGGTGCAGTTCGACGCCATGCGCTTCCCCTCGTACGCTTTCGACCCCGCCACCGGCGTGGCGACGTTCGACTACGTGCTGGACGGCCCCTCTCCCCTGCGCTTCACCGAGACCATCACGCTGCCGCCGGCCGACGGTCCCGTGCCGCCCGCCCTCACCCGTGTGCTCGAGCTGCTGCACGTGGTGGCCGGGGTCAGCTACTTCAAGGTCGGCGCGCCCGCCCGCGTGATCGCCCCCAAGCCGGTCGCGCCCGAGGTGGCCGCCTTGTTCACGGCCGTCTACACCAAGGGCATGGCCGAGTACGCGTACCGTAATCAGCTCCCTCACGTCCTCGACCTGGTCGTCGAGACGCCCGGCCTGCTCGATCCGGCCCCGTTGATCGACAACAGCCAGAGCCGCCCGCTCTCCGCCGTGGGCGGCGGCAAGGACTCGATCGTCACGCTGGAGATCCTGCGCGCGGCCGGCCTCGACCCGGTGCCGTTCTCGGTCAACCCCAACCCGGTGATCAAAAACGTGAACGCCGCCTCCGGCCTGCCCGCCCTGGCCGCCCGGCGCAAACTCGACCCGAGCCTGTTCGAGCTGAACAAAGCGGGCGCGCTCAACGGTCACATCCCGGTCACCGCGATCAACTCGCTGATCGCGATCGCCACCGCGGTCTGGCACGGCCTGGGCCCGGTCGTCATGTCCAACGAGCGCTCCGCCTCCGACCCCAACCTGATCTGGAACGGTCACGAGGTCAACCACCAGTGGTCCAAAGGCGTCGAGGCCGAAGGCTTGCTGCGCGCCGCCGTGACCGCCCACGCCGGCCTCACCGAGCCCTACTTCTCGCTGCTGCGTTCCCTCTCCGAACTGCACATCGCCCAGCTGTTCGCCCGCCACACCCAGTACGACGACGTCGTGACGAGCTGCAACAAGGCCTTCAAGCTGCACGACCCGACGGCCCGCTGGTGCGGCGACTGCCCCAAGTGCCGCTTCGTCTACCTGGCGATGGCCCCCGCCATGCCCCGCGAACGCCTCAACCACATCTTCGGCCACGACCTGTTCGCCGACCCGGCCCAGCTGCCCGGCTTCCTGGAACTGCTGGGAATCGACGCCCACAAACCGTTCGAGTGCGTCGGCGAAGTCGAGGAGTCACTGGTCGCCCTGTCCATGCTCGACGACGACGCGCCCGTCCTGGTCGCTCTGCGCAAGGCCGTACCGCCCGTCGCCTGGACCACGGCCTCCCGCGACGATGTCCTCACCCCCGGCGGGCCCACCTACGTCCCGCCGGCATACGCCAAGATCATGACGGACGCCCTCTGAGCCTCCCGATGCCCCACGACGACGCGCCCACGGCCCCGCACAGCGCGCCCACGCACGCCGACAAGCCCGCCGCAGCCGCCCATGCCGGCGAACCCCTCGACGCCGCCGCCCATGTCGGCCGGCCCGTCCCCGACGCGACCGTCTACGTCGGAAAGGCCGACCTCGACGCCCCCGGCGAACAGGGCTGGCTGCTGGGCCACTTCCGCCCACCCGACGACCCCCGCCACAGCACCGACGTCGAGATCAAATGGGGCCGCCACCCCAAAGGCGACCGCCGAGCCCAGTGGGTCACCGGCGAAGAACGCACCGCCCTGCTCATCCTGATCAGCGGCCGCTTCCACGTCGAACTCCCCGACCGCACAGTCGTCCTCACCGAACCCGGCGACTACGTCGTCTGGGGCAAGGGCGTCGATCACTCCTGGCTGGCCGAGCAGGAGTCGGTCGTCCTGACCGTCCGCTGGCCCTCAGTGGCCGGCTACAAGGTGCCTCCACCCGAATAGCCGTCTGCGCCCGCGCAACCGCTCAACCCGCACGCCCGCACAACCGCCTGGCCGCCCGGCCGCGCAACCGCACGCCCGCACAACCGCCCGGCCGCACGACCGCTCAATTCGCATGCCCGCACAACCGCCCGGCCGCTCAACCCGCCCGGCCGCTCAACCCGCACGACCTCTCGGCCCACACGACTACTCGGCCCGCACGACTACTCGGCCCGCACGACCGCTCGGCCCGCACGACCGCTCGGCTCACGCGTCAGCGAGAGAGAACCTGCGGAGCGCCAACCCCCGCAACCCGCAAACCGCGAACCCCAGAAGGCTCAAGCATGAGACATGATGCATCCTGCATGTGCGAACGGGGCGGCGCATGGTCACCGCGCACGGCCAACCCCGCCAAGCGCGAACCCTGGACGATTCAAGCATAAGGCGCGATGCATCCTGCATCTGCAATCAGCGGATTCGGACACGGCACCCGGGTGGTTATCCGGGCGGCGCGAGACTGACGCCACGGCAGGCAGGGGCCGCAGAAGGCAGGGACCCCTCAAGGCGGGAACCGCTCAAGGCGGGAACCGCGCAAGGCGAGCACCGCGCAAGGCGAGCACCGCGCAAAGCGAGCACCGCGCAAGGCGAGCGCCGCGGGAAGGCAGGGACCGCACAAAGGCGAGCACCGCACAGGGCGGGCGCCGCGCAAGGCGAGCACCGCGCAAAGGCGGGGACCGCGCAAGGCGAGCACCGCACAAGGCGGGGACCGCGCAAGGCGGGCGCCGCACTGCGCTGCGGGTCTATTCGGGTGGGTCGTGGTGGATGCGGGACGGGGCCACGCCGAGCTGTTGCAAGGCCACACTTGTCGCGGCCAGCATCAGTGGGGGGCCGGCCAGGTAGACCTCGTGGTCGGACCACTCGCCGTAGGCGGCGACCGCGTCGGTGACCAGGCCTGATGCGTAGGGGCCGGGGTCGCCTTCGGAGACGACCGGGACCACTGTGGCGCGGCGGGCGGCCCTGGCCACCGCGGCGATCTCGTCGATGTCGTAGAGCTCGTCGAGGTCGCGGACGCCCCAGAAGAGGACCGCGGAGCGGGGGTCGCCGGTGTCCGCGAGCTCGGTCAGCAGGGCCTTGAGCGGCGCCACGCCGGTGTCGCCGGCGATCATCAGCAGGTTGCGCGCCGGGTCGGCGGGCAGGGTCATGGCGCCCTCGGCGCGGCTCAGGCGTACGGGGTCGCCGACCTGGGTGTTGTGGACCAGGGTGCCGCTCACGCCCGTCGTCGTCTTGGCGCGCACGTGCAGTTCGATGAGGTCGTTGCGGCGGGGGGCGCCCGACAGCGAGTAGGGCCGCCAGATCGCGGGCAGGCCGGGCACCTGGATCCGGGCGAACTGGCCCGGCCGGAACGGCATCGGCAGCGTCGGCCGTAACCGCACCACGGCCAGGTCGGGCCGGCGCAGCTCGTGCGCGACGACTGTCGCGTCCCACACCGGCGGCTCGTAGCCTGCGCGGGTCCAGCCGTGGGCGATCCACTCGTACGCGTGCTGCCACGTCGACCGCCAGGCCAGGTCGAAATCCTGCCGCCACTGCCCGGGCGCCATGCCCGCCCGCATCGCCTCGGCCAGGGCCGCCCCGACGAGCTGCAGATGCCCCGGCTCGACGCCGCACGCGGACAGGGCCGCCCCCAGCCGCCCGGTGCCTTCGACGAGGATCGGCGGCCGGTCGAGGTGGTGCACGAGCCAGGTCAGCGCGCGGGCCAGCTGTGCCGTCTGCGTCTCGGCGCCGCCCGGAATCGTCGTCAGCAGCGACGGGTGCGCCTGCAGCAGCGCCGCCCGGAGCCGCTCGGCCACCTCGTCGGGGCCGCCCGCGAACGTCAGGCTCGTGGCGAGCAGCCGCTGGGTCTCGAGCAGCAGGGCGTCGTCGGCCGGGTCCATCCCGTCGCCCGTCACGTCGCGGCGCGCCACCATCGGCGGCATGACGTGCGGCATGTCGAACCCCGGCAACCGTGGCGCCGGTGTCCTGGTCCCGCTCTCGGTCTGCGACTCGCCCTGCAAAGACTCACCCTCGTCCCGTACGCGGTGGCCACCGCCCGAAGCCCACTCGGGCCGGGCGCCGCCCTCCACCTCGTGCACCTGCGGCAGCTGCGGCCACGCCACCGGACGGACCTCCCCCGGCGGCCGCCGCACCGGAAGCCCCGCGAACTGGTTCCGGTTGGGCCGGCCCACGGCCTCCACGTCCGCGAAACGCCCGGCCTCCTCGGGCGTCATCAATGTCTTACCCGCCTGCGGCCCGTTCGCACCAGGAGACTCGTCACGATCGGACGCCCCGGGCCGCCCCTCCGCCCCGGCGTCACCGTGTGCACCGGGTCGCCGCGGCTCTTCGCGGGATTCCCGCGCGAAGAACGACCCGGGGCGCGTGGCGGTCCGCGCGGGATCGATCAGCGGAGTGAACACGGGCGGCCTCGGATCGGCACCCGTGTGCGGCTCCGGGTCGATGGGCGGCAACCCGGCCGGTCGCACGAGCTGCCCGTGGTCGACCGCCTCCAACGCCTGGTCGTCAGAGGGGCCGGGGGCCCCGCTGGGCAGGCGGGACACGGCCGGCCCGACCGGCGGCTCGATGGGGGGCAACCCGACCGGCCGCACGAGCAGCCCGTGGTCGACCGCCTCCAGCGCGAAATCGTCGGCCACGACAGGCACGACGGCCCGGCCGGGACTCACGGGTGCGCGGCCCGCCCCGAGGGTGCCCGCCGCGGGCGGCTCACCGGCCCGCGATTCGAGCGCCGCGTCGTCGGTGCCCCCGGTTTCGTACGGGCCCTTGCTCGCCGAGGCGACGGGCCGAACCGGGTTCCGGCTCCAGAAGGAGCGACCCGGGGCGGGCCCGGCGGCACCATCCGGCTCGCCACCGGACCGGCCCGCAGCACCGGCGTGCGAAGAATCCCCACCGGACCGGCCCGCAGCACCGGCGTGCGAAGAATCCCCACCGGACCGGCCCGCAGCACCGGGGTGCGGCGGCTCGCCGGTGAACGGGACCGGAGCGCCGGGGTGCGAGGAGTCGCCACCGGACCGGCCCGGAGCGCCGGGGTGCGGCGGGCCCGCGGGCAGGCCGGGCCGGGCGGTCGCGGGCGGCAGGGCCTCGTGCGGCTCGGCGGGCGGCAGCGCGGGCAGGGCCTGCGGGTGACCGTGGGCGGCGGCTTCCTGCTCGCGCAGGGCCTCGACCGTGTCGGCGATGCCCGCGGCCACCGCGTCGGGGGCGGCCTGGCGCAGCCGGATGGCCCGCAGCAGCGCGAGCAGATGCTGGTCCGCCCCCGAACCCGATCCGGACGACACTGGCACACCCCCGCTTCGCGGTCGGACGAACAGTTCAACCGTACTTTCGCCACGGCCGCCCCGTCGCACTACCGCGATACGGCTGCGGACATGCGCCGGACCGCTTCGGTCAGGATCTCGGGGCTGGTGGCGTAGTTGAGCCGGACGAAACCGGACCCGGGCGCCCCGAAGCGCGGGCCGGGCTCGAGCGCCACCCTCGCCTCGTGCAGGAAATGGTCCCGGGGTTGCTCGTCGCGCCCCAGGGCGGAGGCGTCGAGCCAGGCCAGATAGGTCGCCTCGGGCGGGACCCAGCCGAGCGCGGGCAACTCGGCGGCCAGCAGCGCGCCCAACTGCTCGCGCCGCGCGGCCAGTGTGCTGATCAGCGTGGCCAGCCAGGCGTCGCCGTCGGTGAACGCGGCGATCGTGGCCAGGGCGCCGAGATGCCCCGTACGCTCTCCGACCTCGGTGAACAGGCCGTCGACCACGCGGGTCATCGCCGGCCCGGCCGTGACCAGGGCGGCGCATTTGAGCCCGGCCAGGTTGAACGCCTTGCTGGCGGAGACGACGGCGATCGCGACGTCGGCCGCGCGCGGGACCGTGAGCAGGGGCGTGAACGTGGCCCCGGGCAGCGCGAGCGGGGCGTGGATCTCGTCGCTGATGATCGGCACGCGGTAGAGCCGGGCCAGGCGGACCAGCTCGGCCAGCTCGTCGGCGGTGTGCACGCGGCCGACCGGGTTGTGCGGATTGCACAGCAGGTAGGCCGCGGGGTGCGTCGCGAACGCCGCCTCCAGCCCGGCCAGGTCGAGCCTGGTGCCGCGTAACGGGACCTCGAGCACCCGGCCGCCGGCCTCGGGCACCCAGTCGAAGAACGGCTGATAGATCGGCGGGCTGATCACGACGGGTTCACCGTGCCGGATGAGCTGCCGCAACACCTCGACCACGCCCACCCCGACGTCGGTCACGGGGCGCACCCGGGCCGGGTCCACATCCCACCCCCACTGCCGCCCCGCGAACCCGGAGAAGGCCTTGCCGACCTCGGGGCCCGGCGCGTGATAACCCAGGTCGCCCCGGGTGACCGCCGCGTGCAGCACCTCGGACACGGGCGGGGCGAGCTCGTAGTCCATCTCGGCGACGAACAGCGGCAGCACGTCTTCGGGAAACGCACGCCACTTCACGCTGCGTCGCAGTCGCAACTCGGCCAGTGGGGGGACGACCAGTTCCGTGTTCATGGCCCCATCCTGCACCGCCCCTCCGACACTTTCCGGCCGCCCGATCAGCACCGTTTCTGGGAATTCGCTGCCGATTCGGGGGAGATTTGGCAGGCTGCATCCAGGATCCGACCGGTTACCCCCGGGCCGCTCGGCTTGAGCCCACGCGAGGCGGAGCCATGAGCATCAGCCACCATCAGACGGCCAGCGGCCGGCCGTTGCGGGTCTCCCCGGCCTGGGTCGGCGGGGCCGGGTCGGCGCAGCATGAACACCTTCTTCCCGTACGGGAGGCCGTCTGGGTGTGGAGCGTGCGCCGGTATGCGCGGATGGCCCTGTGGGCACTGCCCGCGGCCGCCCTGCTCCACGGCTGGACCACTCTGGGCATCGACACCCCGCCCGGCCCGCTCCTGGTCACGTTGACCGCCAACTGGTTGTCCGTCATCGCGATGATCGCCCTGGCCGGTCTGCTGGCCGGCACCCGGACCCGCCGCTCAGCCGTGGCCGGTCTGCTCCTCGGTCTCTCCGGTTTCGTCCTCACCGTCCCCCTGGCCGCGCTCCCGGCCGGCACGGCCGCCGCGGGTTCCCCGCTCACGCCCGACCAGCTGCAGACGGCCGAGGTGGTCGCCGCGGCCGCCGTCGGCGCGGGCTGGGTGCTGCTGGGCTGGGCCGTCTTCCGTTCGCGCCTGGTCAACCCGGCCGACGGCGTGCTGCTGATGCTGGCCGCGGCCGCCATCGGGGCCGGGGCGCACGCCCAGCGCCCGCTGCCGACCGTGGGCGCCCTGTTGCTGCTGGCCGCGGGCACCGGCCTGGCCTGGACGGCCGGGCGCCTGATCCCCCGGCACTGACCGATCCCCCGGCACGGAACTGTCGGACCCTGGTGGCATGCTCCTTGACGGACCCGGTTGACCCCGGGTCCGGTCGAAGGGAGCAGCCATGTCCAAGGTGGTCGCCGACATCTCGGTGTCGCTCGACGGGTTCGTGACGGGTCCCGGGCCCGGGCCCGCGCAGGGTCTGGGCCGCGGCGGCGAGGCGCTGCACACCTGGGTCTTCGAGGGCGACGCCGTCGACAAACGGGTGCTCGAGGAGTCCACGGTCGCCACCGGCGCGGTCGTCATGGGCCGCCGCCTCTTCGACATCGTCGACGCCCCCGGCGGCTGGAACGACGAGATCGGCTACGGGGCGGGCCTGGCCGCCACACCCCCGGTGCTGGTCGTCACCCGCACACCCCCGGCCCTGGTGCGCCTGGCCGACCGGTTCACCTTCGTGGTCGACGGTGTCGCCAGCGCGGTCGAGAAGGCGATCGCCCTGGCCGACGACCGTGACGTCGTCATCATGGGCGGCGGCGCGATCATCCGCGGCGCCCTCGATGCCGGCCTGGTCGACGAGCTGCGGCTGCACCTGACGCCCGTCCTGCTGGGCGGGGGCACGAAGCTGTTCGACGGCGCCGCCCCGCGCCCGCTGCGGCAGATCCACGTGCGCCCGTCGGGCCACGCCACCCACCTGACCTACCGGGTCGACTGACCGCCGTGCCCGACGTTCACCTGATCACCGACCCGGCCGACGAGCGTCTCGGTGACTATCGCGCCCTGACCGATCTCGAACTCCGTACGAAGTGGGAGCCGCCCAACGGGCTGTTCATCGCCGAGGGTGAGCTGGTGCTGCGCCGGGCCCTGCGCGCGGGTTACCGCCCCCGGTCCTACCTGATCGACGAGAAACGCACCGGCCAGATCCTCGACCTGCCCGGCGACGCCCCGATCTACGCGGCCACGCCGGCCGTGCTCGAGCAGGCCACCGGTTTCCACGTGCACCGGGGTGTCCTGGCCTCGTTCCACCGGGCTCCCCTGCGGACGGCGGCCGAGGTGATCGCCACGGCCCGGCGGGTGGCCGTGCTGGAGGACGTGAACAACCACACGAACATCGGGGCGGTGTTCCGGGGCGCCGCCGCGCTCGGCATCGACGCCGTCCTGCTCTCCCCGACCTGCGCCGACCCCCTCTACCGGCGCAGCGTGCGCGTCAGCATGGGCGAGGTCTTCGCGGTGCCGTACGCGCGTCTGGAGCCCTGGCCGGACGGCCTGCAGGAGCTGCGCGACGCGGGTTTCACCGTGCTGGCCCTGACGCCCGCGCCCGATGCCGTGCCGCTGCAGAAGGTCACCGGGCGCGACCGGACGGCGCTGCTGCTCGGGGCCGAGGGGCCCGGCCTGTCGAGGCACGCGCTGGCCGCCAGCGACATCGGAGTCAAGATCCCGATGCGGCGCGGGGTCGACTCGCTCAACGTGGCCGCCGCGGCCGCCGTGGCGTTCTGGGAACTGGGCCGCGACGACCCGGAGACATGAGAAAGGGCCGGCACCGGGCCGGCCCTTTCCTCCGAAGTTATGCGCGTTCGCGGTCCACGACGCCGTTGTAGTCGGCGCCGCCGAGCGCCGCGGACGGCGGGATCGGCTCCGGCGCGGGCAGCGCAGCGGTCTTGTCCGGGTCACCGCTGACCTGCTGCTCGGCCTCGCGCACCTGGTCGTTGACCTTCTGCGCCTCGGCCGCGGCGGCCTCGGCCGCGGCCACGGCCTCCTCGTTCACCGCGGCCGCGTCGACCCCGGCCTTGGGGATGTCGCCGGCCATGTTGGCCAGGCCGCCGAGCGCGCCGCCCATGCCCTCCAGGGCCTTGGTCAGCTCGGTCGGCACGATCCAGACCTTGTTGGCCGTGCCGTTGGCGATCTGCGGCAGAGCCTGCAGGTACTGGTAGGCCAGCACCTTCTGCGACGGGTTGGCGGTGTGGATCGCGTCGAACACCGTACGGATGGCCTTGGCCTGGCCCTCGGCCTGCAGGATGCGCGACTGGCGGTCACCGTCGGCGCGCAGCACCGCTGCCTGCTTCTCACCCTCGGCCGTGAGGATCTGGGCCTGCTTGTGGCCCTCGGCGTTGAGGATCGTCGCGCGGCGTTCCCGCTCGGCGCGCATCTGCTTCTCCATGGAGTCGCGGATGCTCGGCGGCGGCTCGATCGCCTTGATCTCGACGCGGGTGACCTTGATGCCCCAGCGGCCGGTGGTCTCGTCGAGCACCGTGGACAGGTGCCGGTTGATCTCCTCGCGGCTGGTCAGGGCGCGCTCGAGGTCGAGCGAACCGATGACGTTGCGCAGGGTGGTGACCGTCAGCTGCTCGATGGCCTGCAGGAAGTTGGAGATCTCGTACGTGGCCCGCACCGGGTCGACGACCTTGAAATACAGCACCGTGTCGATCGAGACGACCAGGTTGTCGGACGTGATCACCGGCTGCGGCGGGAACGAGACCACCTGCTCGCGCATGTCGACCTTGCTGCGCACCGAGTCGACGAACGGCACCAGCAGGTTGAGGCCCGGGCTCAGGGTCCGCTTGTACTTACCGAGCCGCTCGACGACGTCCATGCGCTGCTGCGGGACGATACGGACGGAACGGAGCAGCGTGACGATGGCGAACACCACGATCACGATGATGAGGACGCCGATCACAGCTTCCATGGCAACCCTCTCTATGGGTTCATCGGCCTTACTGGATCCGAGGTAGCTAGTACGGTGAGATGTCGTCGCGCCACACGATGGCCGTGGCGCCGTCGACCTTGATGATGCGGACCCGTTCGCCGGGCAGATATTTCTCCTGCCCGTCGAAGGAACGGGCCTGCCAGTGCTCGCCGTCGATCTTGATCATGCCGTGTTCGCCGTCGATCTCCTCGAGCACCGTGCCGTGGCCGCCCTCGATCGCCTCGACCCCGAACGGAGTGTCACCCGACTCGAGGGCGGGGCGGGCGTGTTTGAGCACGATCGGGCGCAGCGCGGCCACGGACAGGCCGGAGACCAGCGCGAACACGATGACCTGGAGCAGCAGGGGGGCGCCGAGGGCGGCCGCGCCGGCCGCGGCGAAAGCCCCGATCCCGAAGAAAATGATCAAGAACGTGGCCGTGAAGGCCTCGGCGATCGCCAATGCGATGCCAAGCACGATCCACAGAACCGCTTCCACGCATCGATCGTGACACGCCCGCGCACGTCCGGCGACGCTGCGTGCGCCCTCGCGGAAAATGTCATCGAACTGCCATCCAAGACGGGGCCCGAGCCGCGTAGCCGAATCGGCCGCGCACAGTTATACCCACCAGTCGTATATCGAGAGGGTCCACCGTGTCGCTGCTGCCGTCGCTGCTGCCGGAGACCGGCCGACAGGTCGAGGAGATCGCCGTCCGGGCGCAGGCCGAGGGGCGTACGCCGTCGCTCGCCCTGGCGATCGTGCGGGACCGTGCGGTGCTGCATCAGGTGTTCGCGGGCGAGAATCCACGGCCCGACGCGAAGACGCAGTACCGGCTCGGCTCGATCACCAAGACGATCACCGCCACGCTGGTCATGCAGCTGCGCGACGAGGGTTTCTTCGCGCTCGACGACCTGCTCTACCGGCACCTGCCGGGCACCCCGATCGGCGGGGTGACGCTGCGCCAGCTGCTCGGCCACGTGTCCGGGCTGCAGCGCGAGCCGGACGGGGCCTGGTGGGAGCGGACCCCGGGTGGCGACGTCGACAAACTGCTGGCCGAGCTCGGCTACGACAAAGTCGTGGGGCCGCCGTTCCGCCGCTACCGGTACTCGAACCTCGCGTACGGGCTGCTCGGAGCGGTGCTCGAAAAGGTCACCGGGGAGTCGTGGCAGTCGCTGGCGGGCAAGCGCGTGCTCGACCCGCTGGGCATGAAACGTACGACGTACTCCCCCGTCGAGCCTTTCGCCCGCGGGTACGTGGTGCACGCGCTCGACCGCTCGCTGCACGAGGAGCCGCGCCTCGACGCGGGCGCGATGGCCCCGGCCGGGCAGCTGTGGTCCACGATCACCGACATGGCCAAATGGGCCGCGTTCTGGACCGACCCCGCCCCGGCGGTGCTGGCCCGCGACACCGTCGACGAGATGTGCACCCCCGTCGTGATCAGCGACCTCGAGTCGTGGACGGGCGGCCACGGGCTCGGCCCCCAGCTGTTCCGGGTCGGCGAACGCGTCTTCGTCGGCCACGGCGGCTCCATGCCCGGCTACGTGGCACAGCTGGCGGTGCACCGCCGGAGCCGGCTCGGCGTGATCGTTTTCGCCAACTCGTACGGACTCACCGGCACCACCATCAAGGAGGTGGCCCTGTCGGCGCTGGACGCCGTGGTCGACGCCGAACCGGCCCCGGTCGCGCCGTGGTCGCCGCCCGTACAGCCCACAGGCGAGGCGGCGGCGCTGGTGGGGCGCTGGTGGTGGATGGGCCGCGAACACGAGATCACCACCGACGGCGACGCCCTGGTGATGGCGGGCCCCCACAAACAGACCCGCTTCACCCGCGAGGGCCCCGACCGCTGGCGCGGCGTCGCGGGCGAGAACGAGGGCGAGGTGCTGCAGATCCTGCGCGACGACGAGGGCGCGGTGAACGGCCTGGACATCGCCACGTTCGTCTTCCGGCGCGATCCGCACCATCTGGCCTGACGCCGTCAGCCGGGGCGCCGCTCACCGCCCGCGTCGATCAACCCGTCGACGAGCAGCTCCGCCTCGTCGGCCGGGACGGCCATCGTGGTGCTGAGCAGCTCGACCGCCTGGTCACGCCGGCCGGCCTCCACGAGAGCCGCGATCCGGAGCCAGGCGTACGTGTCGGCCATCGCGTCATGCTCCGCGACCGGCACCGGCGGCGGGGCCGTGGCATCCGGAGCCGGGCGGCCCGCCGCCGTGGCATCCGCAGCCGAGCGGCCCGCCGCCGTGGCATCCGCAGCCGAGCGGCCCGCCGCCGTGGCATCCGCAGCGGAACTCAACGCGCCAGGAGCAGGGGCGCGGGTGGCGTCGGCGACGCTGCGGGCCTCGGCGACGCTAGGGACCTCGGCGACGCTAGGGGCTTCGGCGATGCTCCGGGCGGCGGCGATCTGGGTGGCCGCCGCCCGCAGAACAGTGTCCGCCTCCGGGGACGCAGCGGCGGCGGCTCGCGCCTGCATCTCGCGGAGCTGGGCGCCCAGCAGGTCCCGGCGGCCACCGCGGCGGCGCCGCACCATCGTGATCACCGCGATCAGCGAGACCGCGACAAAGAACCCGATCACCAGCTCCAGCAGGCCCCCGTCGGCGCCGCCGGGGCTCACGAGGTCAAGCGGCGCGCGGCGGCCGTCGCTCTGGTCTCCCACCTCATGCGGGCATGGTAGTGCGCTGACCACCGGGCCGGCAGCGGGCGAGCTCGGCCTGCAACGCGGCGGGAGCGGCGGGCAAGGCCGCAAGCGGAGCGGCAGAAGCAGCAGGTAGAGCGGCAGGAGCAACGGGCGAAACGGCAGAAGCAACGGGTAGAGCGGCAGGAACGGGCGAAACGGCAGAAGCAACGGGCAGAGCGGCAGGAGCAACGGGCGGAACGGCAGAAGCACCGGGCAGAGCAGCAGGAGCCGGAGGCGGAGCGGCGGGAGCGGGAGGCGAGGCGGCGGGCGAGCGGAATCCGAGGGCCAGCCCGGCAGCGACCACGGCGACGCCGACCCAGACGGCCGGACCGGGGACGGGACCACCCAGAGCCACGCCCACCGCGGCGGCCGAGATCGGGGCGATGCCGGTGAGCAGGCCCGCGCGGGCCGAGCCGAGCCGCTGGACGCACGTGTACCACAGCACGAACGCGACGGCGGTGACGAGGACGGCCAGGTAGACGCCGGCCAGCACGTCGTCGAGCTGTAGCCGCGGCACGGCCCCCGGACCTTCCAGGACCAGCCCGCCCAGGCCGAACCCCAGGGCGGCCATCCACGTCGAGTGGACCGACACTCCGATGGGGCCGTGGCGGCCCAGCACCGGCACGGCCAGCAGCGTGAAGCCGGCCTCGCAGGCGAAGGTGACCAGCGCCCACAACAGGCCCAAGCCGTCGGTCCGGCCCAGGCCCTGCACGAGGGCGGCGCCCAGGGTGACGACCAGGGCGGCGGTGATCAGGCGGGCGGCGGGGGCGCGGCCCTCCAGCAGCGGGCCGGCCACGGCCAGCAGCAGCGGCACGCAGGCCACGGCCACGCCGATCACTGCCGGTTCGGCGTGTTGTGAGCCCTGCACCAGGGCCACGTTGAAGACCAGCATGCCGGTCACCACGACACCGGCCAGCCAGAGCCATTCGGCGCCGCGGGGGCGTACCACGCGGCCACGGGCGTACAGCAGGAGCAACGCGCACGCGACGGCGTACCGGAGCGCTTGGACGGTCAGGGAGGGCGCGTCGGCCAGGAACGCGGAGACGGCGACGCTGCCGCCGACGAAAGCCATGCCGGTCGCCCCGGCCAGGATGCTCATCTTCACGTCCTCGATGCTGTCCGCGATATGGTCCGGTTCGAAGGACCAATGCGTCGCTGTTGAGGGGGACCAATTCCGGGTTCGGACTTTCTGCAGCTGCGGCCCGGGGACGCGCCGGCCAAGGGCCTGACCACGTGGCTGACCGACGGGCTGCGCGCGGCCGTGGCCTCCGGGCGGCTCACGACGGGCACCCGGCTGCCGCCGACCCGGTTGCTCGCGGCCGAGTTGCAGGTCTCGCGGGGTGTGGTGGTCGACGCCTACCAGCGGCTCATCGACGAGGGGCTGGCCGCCGCCCGCACCGGCGCGGGCACGACGATCATCGCCCGGCCCGCCGTGCGGGACGCGCCGTCCGACCGCCGCCGCTCGCTCGGCACCCTGCGGCTGCCGCTGCCGCCCGCCGACGGCATCGACTTCGACCTGTCGCCGGGTGTTCCCGACCTGTCGGCCTTTCCCCGGACGGCGTGGCTGCGCGCCGAACGGGCCGTGCTCGACGAGGTCACCGCGGCCGACCTCGGCTACGGCGATCCGGGCGGCACGCCGGGGCTGCGGGCCGAGCTGGCGGCGTGGCTGGGCCGGACCCGGGGCGTACGGGCCGAGCCGGACGACGTGATCGTGGTCGGCGGGGTGGCCCAGGCCCTGGCCCTGCTGGCGCAGACGCTGCACGCCGCGGGCCGTTCGCGGGTCGCCGTGGAGGATCCGGGGTCGCGCGGGGCGCGGGATCAGCTGGCGCACTGGGGTGTGCGGCCGGAGCCCGTACGGGTCGATGCCGAGGGGCTGGTCGTCGGCGAGCTCACCCAGGACGCGGCCGTGCTCACGCCCGCGCATCAGTATCCGACCGGTGTCGTGCTCGGGCCGGCCCGGCGGCGCGCCTTGCTGGCCTGGGCCGCGGCCGGTGACCGGCTGGTGATCGAGGACGACTACGACGCCGAGCACCGCTACGACCGGGCCCCGGTGGCCGCGCTGCAGGGTTCGGCGCCTGACCAGGTAGCGTACGCGGGAAGTGTCTCGAAGTCCTTGGCCCCGGGGATGCGGCTCGGGTGGCTGATCGCGCCGCGCCGGATGCAGGCCGAGCTGCTGACCGCCAAGCACGACAGTGATCTGGGCAATCCGGCCTTGCCGCAGCTGGTGCTGGCCCGGCTGCTGGCGACCGGCGACTACGAACGGCACCTGCGCACCGTCCGGGCCCGGCAGCGGCGGCGGCGGGATGCGCTGATCGAAGCCCTGCACCGCCATCTGCCCGGTGCGGAGGTGACGGGCGTGGCGGCCGGGCTCCACCTACTGATCATGATGCCGGGTGATGTTTCGGACGTTGCGCTCAGCGAAGCGGCGGCACGCGACGGTGTCCTCGTCCACCCGCTCAGCTGGCACCGGCACGAGACGGGGCCGCCGGGGCTGATTTTGGGGTACGCCGCCCACCCGCCCGACCGCCTGACCGAGGCCGCCCGCAGACTGGGTGAGGCGCTCAGTCGTCCAGCACGGTCACGAAGTCGATCAGCCGCTCCATCGAGTTGATCAGCGGTGTCTCCACGTCCTTGTAGCTGCTCACCGACTTGAGGATGCGCCGCCACATGTCGGCCGGCTCCCGCACGCCCACGGCCGCGCAGATCCCCTCCTTCCACGGCCGTCCGGGCGGGATGACCGGCCACTTGGACAGCCCGACCCGCTCGGGTTTGACGGCCTGCCAGATGTCCACGTACGGATGACCGGTGACCAGCACGTGGGGGTCGGTCACGGCGGCCACGATGCGGCTCTCCTTGCTGCCCGCCACGAGGTGGTCGACGAGCACGCCCAGTTTGCGCTGCGGGCCCGGCTGGAACGCCCGCACGGCCGCGGCCAGGTCGTCGATGCCGTCCAGCGGCTCCACCACGATGCCTTCGATCCGCAGGTCGTCGCCCCAGATGCGCTCGACCAGGGCGGCGTCGTGGATGCCCTCGACCCAGATGCGGCTGGCCTTGGCGACCTGAGCCCGTACGCCCGCCACGGCCACCGATCCCGAGGCCGTGACCCGCCGCTGGGCCTGCGCCGGGGCCGCCGCCGGCCGGCGCAGCGTCACCGGCTTGCCGTCGAGCAGGAACGCGGCCGGCTCGAGCGGGAAGTTGCGCCGCTTACCGTGGCGGTCCTCCAGCACCACCGCGCCGAGCTCGAACCCGACGACTGCCCCGCAGAACCCGGAGTCGACGTCCTCGACGACCAGGTCGCGTTCGGCGTCCACCTCGGGCACCACCTTGCGGCGCCGCCAGTCTCCCTTGAGCACGTCCTCCCCATACATGCAAGGCACCGTAACCCGTGCGTTGGGACACGACCTTTCTGACTCTCCGGCCGAGACAGACTTCCCGGCGGCCACGTACCCTTGCTCGCATGTCCCCCGCAGCCGATGCCGCAACCCGGGTTGCGCGGCGCTCGACCCGGTTCGTGGCCTGGGTGCGTGCCTGGCGCGCCGGCCTCGTGCCGTTCGACGAGCTGCCCGACGAGATCGCCCGCGACGAGGAGCACCTGGTCGCCGACGCCCCCGGCACGTGGACCGATGTGCCGCTGCCGCAGGGCCTGCCGGTCTTCGCCAAGGTGCACCCCGACGACATCCGCCTCGTGCTGCCCGCCCCCGGCGACCCGCGCGGCCTGCCCGGCCCGGGCCCCCTGACCGGCGCGGCCATGCTCTCCGGCGAGGCCGTGATGACGCCCACGTTCGGCTTCGTGCCCGAGGTGCGGCGGCACGTGTCCGGCTCGGGCGTCGAGTTCGAGACGGTGCTGTGGCGCTATTTTCCGGTCGAGGAATACAAGCCGGTGTTCCAGATGGGCGCGGCCGAGGCCGAGGGTGAGCTGACCTTGGCCCTGGGCGAGGCCACCACGCAGCTGACGAAGCTCGACGTGGCCCAGTGGAAGCCGGAGCTGGCCGGGGCGCTGCAACAGTTGCGCCGTCCCGAGAGCACCGCCACCCTGCCCGCCGGGTTCGATCCGCGGGCCCGCCGCCTGTTCGCCCGCGCGTCGATCCTCGACCAGGTGCTCGCGCTGGCCGAGACGAACGCCCCCGGCGGCGCCGTCAACGGCTACGAGGCCCAGCAGCGCGACGCGGCCCTGCGCCCGCTGCTCACCGCCTGCCGGCAGGCACTGGTCGCGGCCTGCAACTCGCCGCTCCATGCGTGACCGGTTCAAGCACTGCACCTTCTGCGGGGCCCGTTTCCTCCCCGCCCAGCCGTGGCCTCGCCGCTGCACCGCCTGCGGTGAGACGTCCTACCGCAACCCCACACCGGTCGCCGTGGCCGTCCAGCCGGTCGGCAGCGGTCTGCTCGTGGTGCGCCGCGCGATCCCGCCCGCCGTCGACACGCTCGCGCTACCGGGGGGTTTCATCGACTACGGCGAGTCCTGGCCGGACGCCGCGGCCCGCGAGCTGCGCGAGGAGACGGGCCTGACGGTCGATCCCGGCGCCGCCCGGCTCTACGACACGGTCAGCGCGCCCGACGGCACGTTGCTCGTCTTCGCGCTGTTCCCGCCGCTGGCGTCGGAGGCCGACCTGCCCGCGCCCACCCCGAACGACGAAACCCACGGCTGGGAGGTCCTCAAGGGGCAGGCCGAGCTGGGGTTCAGCATCCACACGGCGGTGGCAGCGCGCTTCTTCGCCGGTTAGTCGATCAGGCCCGCGGCGACCACCTCGGCGAGCAGCAGCCGGATGGCCGGGGCGCAGCGTGGCGAGTCGGCCGCGGTGAACCAGTCCACTTCGGCGATCTCGTTCGACGCGCGCGGCTCGTCCTCGGCCTTGCCGCCGGTGAAGCAGATCAACCGTACGGTCGTGCCGGGCGGACGGTTGTGGGCGGGCGCCACGATCTCGGTGAACAGCGTCAGGTCGGCCGGGTCGACGACGAGCCCGACCTCCTCGCGCACCTCGCGCGCGGCCGCCTCGGCGTACGTCTCGGCCGGTTCGGGTTTGCCGCCGGGCAGGTAGAACGCGTCCAGGCCGGCGGGCAGCACGACCAGGACCCGGCGATCCCGTACGTGGACCCAGGCGGCCGCGATCACTTCACTGGTCACGCCCGCAAGACTAGGGCCTCGGTGGCCGTCCACAGCCGCTCGGCCGCGCGCTCGTCGAGCCCGGCGCGGGCGGGGCGGCGTACGGTGGGAAAGCCCTTGATACTCCAGAGACCGTCGGGCCCGACGTAGGCGTTGCCCGGCACGTCCTCCGAGGCCGCGTAGAGCAGCGGCAACGCGCCACCCTCGGCGTCGTGCGTCAGGAACGGGATCCGGTTGACGACGTCCATCCACGAGTGGCCGACCAGCCCGGTACGCGCGATCCCGGGATGAGCCAGCACCGAACGCACCCGGCTGCCCTTCGCGTCCAGCCGGCGCTGCAACGACAGCGAGAACAGCACCTGTGCGAGCTTCGAGGCCTCGTACGCCGGCAACGGCTTGTACGTGCGGCGCCGCCAGTCCAGGTCGTCCAGGTCGAGCTTGGCCTGGCGGTGCAGCTGGCTGGTGACGTGCACGACCCGATCGGTGATGTGCGGCAGCAGCAGGTGGGTCAGCAGCCACGGCCCGAAATAGTTGGTCGCGGTCTGCAGGTCCAACCCGTCCGCCGTACGGGTGCCCGGGATCGCCATCACCCCCGCGTTGTTGATGAGGACGTCCAGGTCGCCCGTCCACTCCTGGGCGAAGGCGCGCACCGAGCCCAGATCGGAGACGTCGAGCTTGCGCGTCTCGTACGGGCCGGGTTCCACCGTACGGGCGGCCACCACCACGCGAGCCCCGGCGCGGGCCAGTTCCCGGGCGGCGATCCGGCCGATGCCGCGGCTGCCCCCGGTGACGACGACCGTCTTGCCGCTCATGTCGCGCATCGACTGCGCGGTCCACTTGCTCATGGCGTACTCCCTGCTGTCTTGATGTCCTCCCATTGCAGGCGACCTCCCGGGGCGGAGGAAGGACGCGCTCAGCCACTGAATGCGATGCCGTGGTTGCGGCGGCCCGGATCCGCGACGATCGGAGCATGACGTTCGACCGCGCCTCGCTCGGCGCCTTCCTGCGCACCCGCCGCGAGGCCTTGCAACCCGAGGACGTGGGGCTGCGGCGGGGCCGCCGGCGCCGGGCCAAGGGGCTGCGGCGTGAGGAGGTGGCCGAGCTGTGCGACATGTCGGCCGACTACTTCGCCCGGCTCGAACGCGGTGCCGGCCCGCAACCGTCCCCGCAGATGCTCGCCGCCGTCGCGCGCGGCCTGCGCCTGACGCCCGACGAACGCGACCACCTGCTGCGGCTGTGCGGTTACAGCGCCGCCCATCGGGGCGCCGGCGGTCACGTCAGCCCCGGCCTGATGCGCATCCTCGACCGGCTGCAGGACACCCCGGCCCAGGTGATCAGCCCGCTCGGCGAGACGCTGCTGCAGACCCCGCCCGCGGTCGCGTTGTTCGGCGACGAGACCGCGTACGAGGGTCCGGCCCGCAGCGCGGTCTACCGCTGGTTCACCGACCCCTCCTCGCGGGCCGTCTACTTCGCGGACGACCACGACAAGCAGGGCCGGTTCCTGGCCGCGGCGCTGCGCACCGCCGGGGTCGCGGCCCAGCCGCTCGTCGGCGTGCTGCTGCGGGACAGCCCGGAATTTGCCGCCGTGTGGGCGCGGCAGGAGGTCGGGCTGCGCTGGAGCGACACGAAACGGTTCGCGCACCCGTCGGTGGGGCGGCTCGATCTGTTCTGCCAAAGCTTGCAGGATCCCGACCAGGCCCAGTCGCTGCTCGTCTTCACGGCGACGCCGGGCAGCGAGAGCCACGAGAAGCTGGCGCTGCTGACGGTGCTGGGTCGCAGCTTCGCGCCCTGACCTTGTCGGAGCGGCTTACGGTTGGGCCATGCAGAAGCCGGAGCTGGACGAGCAGCAGCGCGCCGAGGCCGCCCGCATCCGCACGATGATCGAGGAGCTGGGCCCGGCCGACGACCACTCCGGCGCGCTGCCCGCGGTCCGTGCGGTCACCCGCGACGGGCTGGTCCTCGGCGACGTGCTGGGCGACTACCTGCACCGGGTGGTCACCGGCGGGCAGGCCGAGACCGTCTCGTACTGGCCCGTGCTGGAACTGCTGCGCGCCGCCGGCGCCGACGAGGAACGCGCCGCGGCCAAGGCCCAGTGGCTGCGCACCACTACCTGACGATCTGCACCACAGTGCCGGGCTTGATGTGGGCGAGCAGGGTCCGTTGCACGTCGGGTGGCATCCGGACGCACCCGTTGGAGATGCTGCGGCCGAACGCCGACTCCTCGTGCCACGCGTGGATCGCCGTGTGCCCGTTGCGCAGCGAGGCCGACAGCGCGTCCCGGTCGTCCGGCACCGCCCCGAGCACCAGCGCGTCCAGCCCCGCGTAGACGTGGCCGTGGGTGATCGTGCGGCCCATCACGAACGTGCGGCCCAGCGGCGTGGGCGTGCGGCGGGACCCGACCGCCACCGTCCAGGTCCCGCGCTCGCGGCCGTCGCGCAGCCAGGTCAGCCGGTGCTCGCTGAGGTCGACGACGAGCTGATCGTGCAGCTTGCGCGTCTCCCAGCCACCGGGCGGCAGCCAACCGACGCGCCGGTTGACCGAGGGCAGCAGCACGCCGGTCCAGCCGCGGCGGCGCTCGACGATCGGCACGGTCGCCGGCAGGCCGCTGACCGTACGGTTGAGGAACGCCCGGGGCACGCCGCCGGGAGCGTCGTAGACGGGCAGCCGATGCTTCGGGTGCAGACCCTCACGGACGGCCTCGACCGAGCGGGTCGCCGCGTCGGGCTCGAAACCCTGCGGGGAGTCCCAGTAGTCGATGGTCGGGAGGTGCTTCGGGGCCGGCGCCGCCGTGGGGACCGGCTCGGGGGCCGGCGCGGCCACGGTGGGGATCTGCCGGGCCGCGAACACCCCGGGGTCGTCCTGCTTGAGGTGGGCCACGGCCGGCGTCGCCCCGACAGCGAGCGCGAGGAGGCCGGCCGCTGCCGCCTGACGAGCGCTGGGCCTGGACATGCCGTCCAGCGTAGGTCGCCCAAATACGAAAAATCACCGCATCAAGCGCTGATCCGGTTTTGTCGGCTTTGCGCGGTACGGCCACCGCCTCCCCCACCCACCCCGGGTCGTTAGGCCGACGGTACGCCCCTGTCAAGCCCGAAGCGCCCGTCGTCCCCAGCCGCCGCCGGCCGTCTCACCGCCCGTCCACAGGCTCCCCGCCCGTCGTCCACAGGGACATCGCGCGCCGCTCCCGCCTGCAACACTGACCCGATGGCACGTAGGGCGATCATCTTTCACGGCACCGGCGCCCACCCCGGCGTGGCGTGGTATCCGTGGCTGGCCGCCCGCCTGACCGCGCGCGGCTACACCGTCGAGGTGCCCAGCTATCCTGCCGTCAACGTCGAGCCGATCGCCGGCTTCCTGCCCAAGGTGTTGCAGGCGCACACGTTCGACGAGCAGACCGTCCTGGTCGGCCACTCGGGCGGGGCCGCGCTGCTGCTGGCCCTGCTCGAGCACGTCACGGTCGACCAGGCGATCCTCGTGGCCGGCTACTGCACGCCGCCCAACGACTCGGACGAGCCTGTGCTCCAGCCCGCATACGACTGGGACGCCATCCGGAGAAACGTCCGCGACGTCTGCTTCATCAACTCGCGCCTGGACCCGTACGGCTGTGACGAGCACCAGGGGCGAGCGATGTTCGAGCGGCTGGGCGGCACCCAGATCGTCCGCGACGACGGCCACTTCGGCGACTACAACCAGGTCTACGACGAGTTCCCGCTCGTCGACAAGCTCATCTCCTAGCCCGGCAGGCGCGGCCCGGCCTCACGCTGGGACGCCATCCACGCCTCGACGTCGGCCGACGTGCGGGGCAGCCCGGCCGACAGGTTCTTGCAGCCGTCGGCGGTGACCAGCACGTCGTCCTCGATCCGCACGCCGATGCCGCGCAACTCCTCGGGCACCAGGTCGTCCTCGGGCTGGAAGTAGAGCCCGGGCTCGACGGTCAGCACGTAGCCCTCCTGCAGCGGCCCGTCCCGGTACGCCTCGTTGCGCGCGTTGTTGCAGTCGTGCACGTCGATGCCGAGCATGTGCCCGAACCCGTGCAGCGTCCACCGGCGGTAGATCGTGCTGTCCTCGCTCATCGCCTCGTCGACGCTCACCGGCAGCAGCCCGAGGTCGTTGAGCCCTTCGGCCAGCACCCGCATGCAGACCTGGTGCACGTCCTTGAACAGCACGCCCGGCTTGACGGCCTCCATGCCGGCCTGCTGCGACGCGTGCACGATGTCGTAGACCTGGCGCTGCAGCGGCGTGAACTGCCCCGACACCGGCACCGTACGGGTCACGTCGGCCGTGTAGAAGTTGTCACCCTCGACGCCCATGTCCATCAGCAACAGTTCGCCCGGCTTGGTGACGCCGGTGTTCCTCACCCAGTGCAGGATCGTCGCGTGCGCGCCGGCGCCCACGATCGAGCCGTAGCCGACGTCGTTGCCGTCGTGCCGGGCGCGCAGCCCGAACACGCCTTCGAGCAGCCGCTCCTTGACCCCGCGGTCGGCCGGCAGCACGCGCGCCACGTCCTCGAAGCCGCGGACGGTGGCGTCGATCGCGGCCTGCAGCTGGGCGATCTCCCATTCGTCCTTGACCAGCTTGAGCTCGCTGAGCGTCCAGGCCAGCTCGCGGTCGCGGGGCTTCTCCCGGTTCGGCTCGAACGCCAGCACCGCCCGGTCGACCGCGGCGTCGAGCCCGCGCAGCACCCGGGTGCGTCCCGGCGCCGAGCCGGCCAGGGCCGAGCCGAGCTCGCTGAGCGGGGCGGTCTCGATGCCCAGCTCGGTCGTCTTCTCGGCCAGGGTGTGCGTGCGCCCGATCCACAGCTCGCCGTTGCGGCTGCGGAAGAACGCGTCGGTGTCCTTGGAGTTGCGCTGCCGCGTGTAGAGCACCGCGTCGTGGCCGGAGCCGCTGGGCCGCAGCACGAGCACGCTGTCGGGGTCGCGGTCGCCGGTCAGGTAGACGAAGTCGCTGCCGGGGCGGAACGGGTAGTCCGTGTCGTTGGCGCGGACCTTCTCGTTGCCGGACGGAATGATCAGCGTCTCGCCCGGGAAGGCCTCGGAGAGCGCGTTGCGGCGCTTTTCGTAGTTGGGCACCTCGGGCAGCGGGCTGACGGCCACCGGGTCCTCGCGCCACCCGCCCCGCATGAACTGCAGGAACGCCTCGGGAAAGCCGGGGTCGTGGGTCTCCGTCTTGGCCGCGGGTTGCGCGGCCTTCTGCTCGGCCATGGGTGCCGCCTCCGAAAATCTCAGCCGTGGACGACGCTGGGTCGCCGGTCCGCCCCCGACGTTACCGTCTGCCCGGCCGAACGCTTCACCGCTCCGGCAGGGTCAGGCACGCCACGCGCGGGCCCGCCGTCCCCGCCACCCCGTCGCCGGTCTTGGTGGTCTGCGCGTGCAGGATCAGCGACCGCGCCGACTGACCGGCCGGGAAGGTCCACTTCAGCAGCGCCGCCGACGACGCCTCCCCGTAGCCGTCGACCGTGAAGTCGAGCCAGACCTCGTTCCGCGGGTTCGCGTACGAGGGATCCACCGACGGCTTGGACGGGTCGGCCTGGTGCTGGTAGTGCGGTCCGGCCGCGTCCGGCACGGCGGTGCACGGCATCGTGTGCAGGTGGGCCCCGTACGCCCGGCGGGGAATCAGCCCGGCCGCCGTGAGCCGCACCTCCATGGCCTGGGTGTTCTGGGCGATGGCGACCGAGGCCGTAGCGCCCGGCGGGACGACCGCGGGGTCGTACGTGATGGCCGTGGAACCCGGCTTGTACGGCAGGAACGTGCCGGAGGCGGCCGTGTCGGGGTTCCAGGTGCCGGCCGGGGACGGGCTGGGCGCGCCCTCGTAGACGGTCCAGGCCGAGCCGGTGGCGGTCACCGCGACGGGCTGGGTGGGTCCGACGTCCACCGAGTTCGTGCAGCCAGCGATCATGGTCAGGGGAACGGCGAGGGCGAGTACGCGGGTCAACATGTCACGATCATCCCAAAAGCGGACAAAATTACCGAGCACTGGCGCTGCGCGTTCCCGGACGGAAGGCTGTTCAGCATTACGGGCGCATGACAGCGGGCTCGTGAGAGCGGGGCGCGTGACAGCGGGCGGCTGACGCCCGGGAGGGTAACAGGAGGAATGGCAATGGGCTATGCGGTGGTGCTCGGCGAGGCGCTGATCGACCTCCAGGAGGCCGAGCACGACGGCGAGGTGGTCTATCGCCAGGCGATCGGTGGCGCGCCGCTCAACGTGGCCGTCGGCGCGACCCGGCTCGGCGGCCAGGTGGAGTACGTCGGCTCGCTCAGCGACGACGTGCTGGGCAACCGGATCGCGGTGTTCCTGAACGAGAAGGGTGTCGGCACGAAGGGCGTGAAGCGGGTCGCCGTGCCCACCACGCTGGCCGTGACGACGTTCGTGGGGGCCGAGCCGACCTTCACCTTCTACGGCGAGCCGCCCTCGTACGCGCTGCTCGGCCCGGCCGACCTCGACACCGCCACGGTGGCCGGGGCCGACGTCGTCTACACGGGCTCGATCTGCCTGCTGCGCGAGCCGTTCCGGGCCGCCGCCCGCGCCGCCTGGGCCGTGCCCGGGCCGCTGCGCGTCTTCGACCCCAACGCGCGGCCCACCCTGCTGCCCGACGGCGCGGCGGTGACCCACCTGCGCGAGCTGTCCGAGGAGTTCTTCGCCACGGCCGACCTGGTCAAGCTGAGCGCGGCCGACGCCGAGGTGCTCTACGACGGGGCCACGCCCGAGCGGGCCGCCGAGCGGATCCGCGCCCTGGGGGCCAAGGCCGTCGTCGTCACCGCGGGTTCCGAGGGCGCCTACATCAACGCCGCCGACGGGGCCACGATGCTGGCCGCGCCCAAGGTGGAGGCGGTCGACGCCACCGGCGCCGGCGACTCGGTGATGGGCGCCCTGGTCCGCCGCCTGCTGGCCGACGGGCTGCCCAAGGATCTCCAGGGCTGGCAGCGCCACGTGCAGTTCGCCCTGCACGTGGCCGCGCTGGTCTGCGAGCGCCGCGGTGGCGCGGTGGCCATGCCGACCCTCGGCGAGGTCAGCTCCCGTTGGCCTTCGCTATGAATCGCTGACGGTCCAGCAAAGCGCGCTCTACCCGCACCTCGGCCACGAGCGTCTCGCCCTCGCGCACCACGACCTCGAAATGCAGCTTGCGGCCGTCCACTTCGGCCAGCGTGGCCAGCGCGTGCACGTGGCGCCCGACCGGTGTGGGCGCCAGGTGGGAGATCTCGGCGCGCACACCCACCGTGGTGACCCCGCCCGGGATCAGGCGGGCGGTGGCGGCGACGGTGGCTGCCTCGGCCAGGGCCAGCACGCGCGGCGTGCCCAGCACGGGCACGTCGCCCGAACCCACCGCCTGGGCGGTGTCGGCGTCGGTGACGGTCAATTCCACCCGCGCGCTGAGACCGGGCGAGAACTCCGGAAACTCCATCCCCCGAGCTTAAGGCTTAGGGCGTCAGCTGCTCGCGGGCGTGGCGGGCGCGCACGGCCAGTTCGGCGGCCAGCGCGTACGCCTCGGCGAGATCCCTGTCCTTGGCCTGGCCCGCGCGCCCACGGGCGGTGTCGGCGTAGACGGTGGCCAGCCCGGTCATCCGCTGCAGCGGGCCCTGCACCACCCGTACGCTCTGCAAGCGCGCGTACGGAACGATGTGCATCTCGCGGGTGAGCAGCCCCCACCGGCTCACGAAGACCTCGGGGGTGAGCCCGACCCCGATCGAGCGCAGCGAGAACGGGTTGAGCCAGCGCGCCCGGGACGGCGGCGGCGAGGTGGCCAGCCCGGCCAGGTCGACGCCGGGCAGCACCTCCCACACCAGTGCCCGCGCGGTGGCGAACTCCCCCACCGGCAGCAGGCGGTCGGAGCGTTTCGAGTCACCGCTGCCCGGCTCGCCCGCATACCCGGCGATGTCGAGGCGCAGGTGCAGCCAGCCCTGCCCCCGCCACAGCAGCGGCCAGGTGGCCCCGATGGCCTGCACCCGGTTGAGCGGCACGACCTGGTTGCGTGTCTCGAGCAGCCCGTAGCGCACCGAGAGGCGGTCCTCCGGGTCCCGGGCCAGCCGGAAGTCCCAGTCCTGCAGCACGCGCCGCACCGGCTGCAGCAGCACACCGGCCATGGCGGTCACGGTGCTGGCGATGCCGATGAAGGTCCACGACCCCTCCAGCACGAACTGCAGCACCACGAAAGCCACGCCGACGGGCAGGAAGAACGCTTGCGGGGTGAGCAGCTGACTGACGACCAGATCACGGTTGTTGACCCGCATCAGCGGGCGTTCCAGGGCGGGCGCGGCGGGCGCCTCGGCGTCCGGCTGGTCGGCAGGCGTTTCCCCTGCCCTCGTACGGCCGGCCAGACGCAGCAGCCGCTCCCGGAGGGTGGCCGCCTCCTTGACCGTGAGGAAGGCCAGCGGGGCTTCCGTCTTGCCCCCGCCGATCACCTCCAGGCGCAGCTCGGCCAGCCCGGTGAGCTGGGCCAGCAGCGGGCGGCGGAGCTCCACCGCCTGCAGCCGTTCGAGCGGGATGGCCCGGTTGCGCCGCCACACGACGCCGTCGGAGATGCGCAACTCGCGCCCGACCACCTGATATCCGGTGGTCAGCCAGCCGACGATCGAGAAGATCACGACGCCGACCGCGATGACCGCCACCACGATCGCGAACCGTTCCAGCCCGACCTGGGACAGCGTCTGCCAGGAGAGCGCGGCCACGATGACGGTGATGCTCTTGGCACCGTGCAGCAGCGGGCTGAGCGGGTGGAGGCGGCGGCGCGGCTCGGGCTCCGCGACCGCCGTTCCCGGGGGCTCGGTGGCGGTCACAGGCCTTCGGCCCGGTCCTCGCCGAGCGCGGTCAGCCTGTCCCGCAGACGGGCCGCCTCGGCCGGCGGGAGCCCGGGGATGCGCGCGTCGCTGGCCGCCGCGGCCGTGTGCAGCTGCACCGTGGCCAGCCCGAACGCCCGTTCGAGGGGGCCCGCAGTGACGTCGACGAACTGCATCCGCGCGTACGGGACGATGGAGAGGCGCCGCACCAGCAGGCCGTGCCGCACGAGGAGGTCGTTGTCGCGCTCGGCATAACCCCAGGCGTGCACGGCCCGGACGGTGACGAACGAACGCCAGATCGCATTGAGCACGATCAGCGCGATGCCCAGTTGCCACAGCCAATGGCCCTGCAGCACGAGACCGACGCCGAGCCCGGCCACGACGATCAGGGTCCAGGCCCAGCGGACGATCAGCTCCACAGTGATCAGCTTCGGCGAGACCGGGCGCCAATCCACGGTGTCGGGCCAGGGCGTGAGGGCGTCGACGGTCACTGTTCGACCCTACGAGATCGATGCGTCGGACGCTGCACCGAAGGGCGTCACTTCGCGCAGGAATCCGCGGACGTCGAGGAACTGACCGAGCGTGGGCCGATGATCGTCGCAGGCCAGCCACGTCTTGCGGTAATCCGGGGTGTGCAGCTTGGGGTTGTTCCACAGAAGCTGCCACGTGGCGTGCGCGCGGCATCCTTTGGCGGAGCACTGCGCATAGGATGGGCCGTCGTCCATGCCCTCTAGAGTATTGAGCGCCGGGCGACCACGGGGGAAGCCGCCCGGCGACGTGGAGAATGTTACACGCTTCCGGCCTCGGCGCATCCTCCCGGCGTGGGTGCCCGTTCCGGCGCATCGCGCAGAAAGATCGACACCTCCGGTCCATGGCGAGGCGCCCGCCCGGCGCGTAATGCGACACCACGGGCGCGCTCTCAGGTCGGTCGTGTAAGTCTTGAGCGTCGGCAGACGACTTTTCGACCGCTGTGGAGGACCGGTGGCTCAGCCGCTCACGCCCGAGACCGAGACGAATTCCGGTGGCGGCGCGCCCGTTCCGCCCGCGCAGGACGCGTCCCAGCTCGAGCGCGCGATGTTCGAGGTCAAGCGGGTGATCGTCGGCCAGGACAGGATGGTCGAGCGGATGTTCGTGGCGCTGCTGGCGCGCGGGCACTGCCTGCTCGAGGGTGTGCCCGGCGTGGCCAAGACGCTCGCCGTGGAGACGCTGGCCCGGGTGGTGGGCGGCTCGTTCTCGCGCGTGCAGTTCACGCCCGACCTGGTGCCGGCCGACATCGTGGGCACCCGCATCTACCGGCAGTCGAGCGAGAAGTTCGACGTCGAGCTGGGCCCGGTGTTCGTCAACTTCCTGCTGGCCGACGAGATCAACCGTGCGCCCGCCAAGGTGCAGTCGGCGCTGCTCGAGGTCATGGCCGAGCACCAGGTGTCGATCGGCGGCACCAGCCACGAGGTGCCCACCCCGTTCCTCGTGATGGCCACGCAGAACCCGATCGAGCAGGAGGGCGTCTACCCGCTGCCCGAGGCGCAGCGCGACCGCTTCCTGATGAAGATCCTGGTGGGCTATCCGACCGACGCCGAGGAACGCGAGATCGTCTATCGGATGGGCGTGAGCGCGCCCGAGCCCAAGACGGTCTTCACCACCGAGGACCTGCTCGGCCTGCAGCGCCGCGCCGACCAGGTGTTCGTGCACAACGCGCTGGTCGACTACACCGTACGGCTGGTCCTGGCCACCCGCGCCCCGGCCCAGCACGGCATGCCCGACGTGGCCCAGCTGATCCAGTACGGCGCCAGCCCGCGCGCCTCGCTCGGCATCGTCCGCGCCACCCGGGCGCTGGCCCTGCTGCGCGGCCGCGACTACGCGCTGCCGCAGGACGTGCAGGACATCGCGCCCGACATCCTGCGCCACCGGCTGGTGCTCAGCTACGACGCGCTGGCCGACGACGTGCCGGCCGACCACATCGTGGCCCGCATCATGCAGAGCGTCCCGCTGCCCTCGGTGGCCGCCCGGCAGGGCACGTCGCCCAACGGCAGCCACCCGGCCGCCCCGGTCAGCGGCGGCCCGCAACCCCAGAACGGTGCCCCGTGGCCGGCCCAGCACTAGGCGCCGAATCGGGCACGGGCCGCGCCGAGGCCGTCCTCTCCCGCTTGCAGCTGCTGGTCACGCGCAAGCTCGACGGCCTGCTGCAGGGCGACTACGCGGGTCTGCTGCCGGGGCCGGGCAGTGAGGCCGGCGAGTCCCGCGAATACCGGCCGGGCGACGACGTGCGCCGGATGGACTGGCCGGTCACCGCGCGCACGACCCTGCCCCACGTCCGCCGCACGGTGGCCGACCGGGAACTCGAGACCTGGATGGCGATCGACCTGAGCGCCAGCCTCGACTTCGGCACGGCGGCGATGCTCAAACGCGACCTGGTGCTCGCGGCGGCCACGGCGATGGCCCATCTGACCGTACGGGGTGGCAACCGCATCGGCGCCGTCGTGGGCACGGGCACCGGGTCGGTCGCGGCATCCTCCCGTCGCCGGTGGCGCGCCCGGCCCGAGCCGGAGCCGGCCACGTCCTCGGTCGTCCGGATGCCCGCCCGCCCCGGCCGCAAAGAGGCTCAGGGCCTGCTGCGCGCGATCGCCGGCACCCACATCCGCCCCGGCCGCACCGACCTGGGCGCCTTGATCGACATGCTCAACCGGCCCCCGCGCCGCCGCGGCGTGGCCGTGGTCATCTCCGACTTCATGGCCCCCGTGGACGGCTGGTCCCGGCCCGTCCGCAAGCTCGGTGTGCGCCACGACGTGCTCGCGATCGAGGTCGTCGACCCGCGCGAGCTGGAACTGCCCGACGTCGGCGTGCTCACCCTGGCCGACCCCGAGACGGGCGCGCTGCACGAGGTGCAGACCGCCGACCCCGCGCTGCGCCGGCGCTACGCTGAAGCGGCCGCCGAGCAGCGCGGCGCGATCGCCGGGGCCCTGCGCGCGGCCGGCGCCGCCCACCTACGCCTGCGCACCGACACCGACTGGCTGCTGGACGTGGTCCGTTTCGTGGCCGCCCAGCGACACGCACGCACCCGGGGGACGACCCGATGATCCGTTTCCTGGAGCCGTGGTGGCTCCTCGCAGTGCTCCCGGTGCTGGCCTTCGCCGGCCTCTACACGTGGCGGCAGTTCCGCAAACGCCAGTACGCGATGCGCTTCACCAACGTCGACCTGCTGCGCACCCTCGCCCCCAAGGGCCTGGGCTGGCGCCGGCACGTCTCCGCGGCCGCGTTCATCCTGTCCCTGCTGACCCTGGGCACGGCCCTGGCCCGCCCGTCCGTCGACAAGGAGGAGCCGCTCGAACGGGCCACCGTCATGCTGGCCATCGACGTGTCGCTGTCGATGGAGGCCGACGACGTCGCCCCCAACCGCATCGAGGCGGCCCAGGAGGCGGCCAAGGCGTTCGTCAACGAGCTGCCCCCGACGTACAACCTGGGTCTGGTCTCCTTCGCCAAGGCGGCCAACGTGCTGGTGCCGCCGACCAAGGACCGCTCACAGGTCAACTCGGCGATCGACGGCCTGACCCTGGCCGAGGCCACCGCCACCGGTGAGGCGGTGTTCACGTCGCTCGACGCGATCCGGGCCGTGCCGGCCGACGGGGCCGACGGCGCTCCCCCGGCCCGCATCGTGCTGCTCTCCGACGGCTACCGCACGTCGGGCCGCTCGATCGAGGACGCGGCGACCGCGGCGTCGCAGGCCAACGTGCCGGTCTCGACGATCGCCTTCGGCACCGACACCGGCGTGGTCGACATCCGGGGCGCGTTGCAGCGGGTGCCGGTCGACCGGCTGTCGCTGCAGCAGCTCGCCGAGAACACCAAGGGCTACTTCTACGAGGCGGCCTCGGTCAGCGAGCTCAAGCAGGTCTACGAGGACATGGGCAGCTCGATCGGTCACCGGGTGGAGCCCCGCGAGGTCACCCAGTGGTACGCGGGGCTGGCGTTGCTGCTGGGGCTGGTGGCGGCCGCCCTGTCATTGCTGTGGACGTCGAGGCTGCCTTAGGGCGTGCTGTGCGCGAGCACGAACAGCACGACCACGTACATGGCGGCCACGGTGAAGGTCAGGGGCGCGATGAGCTTCTTCATGGGGACTTCTCCGCTCGCTCGTGAGGTGGCGTAACAGCGCACGTCACGTCGCGGCCGGCACCCACGCATCCGGCGTCGCGGCGCACACGACTGGCCCGGCATGCCGTTGGCGGGCACACCGGTGGACGCGGGGCAGAGGGATCCTGTGTCAGCGGTCAGGCACGCTGACGGACGGCCCGGCCACGACTAGGAGGATCGCTATCTCGCACAGCGATCACCTCCAGCGAAGTCGTCGGCATCAGGACCGACCGGAACTGTACCCCTTAAGCGCCGCTTAAGAAACGTGGCCCGGTCCCTCGTGGCGAGGACCACCCGAGAGGACGATGTCGCCCACGGCCCTCAAGGTCGAGCTGCCCGGTACGAGATAGAAATCGTGCCCGGCGACCCCGTCGGTCGGCAGATTCCGGCCGCCGAAACCGGCCGAACTGGGCCGCCGCCCCAGGCCCAGGCCCAGCACCCGCACCTGCGGGATGCGCCGGATCCAGTCCGTCGGGGCCAGCGCCGACCACACCCGCGCGCCACCCAGGGCGTCCGCGTGATCCACCCCGATGCCCGGTGCGCCCAGCGTCACGACGTCGCCCACCTCGGGCAGCCGTTGCGCGGCCAGGCCGGCCACGATCGAGCCGTAACTGTGCCCGATCAACGTCACCGCCGCGCCCGGCCGCTGCCGCACGACGTCCCGCACGAAGGCAGTCAGAGCGGCGGCGCCGTCCCGGGCCCGGCCCTCGGTGGCGGCGGCCACCCCGACACCCTCCGGTGGGTCGTAGCCGAGCCACGCGACGACCGCGGTGCGCGGGTCGCGCTTGCTCAGGGCCGCGTACAGGTTCCGAGCCTGCACGCCCGGCGCGCGGCGCGGCACCCCGCCCAGCCCGCGGTCGAAGTCGGCCAGCGTGGTGTCCACCCCGGGCACCAGGATCGCCACCCGCTCGGCCGTGGCCAGATCGCCGAGCACCTCGACGGCGCGGCCGTCGCCGGCCGGGTCGAACTGCAGGAAGTGGCGGCCCTGGGCGGCCCAGTCCGCGTACGGGCAGCCGGCGGCCAGCATGCGCACCGCCGTCTCCCGGTAGGCCGCCGCGAAAACTGTGGACGGTGACACGGGGCCTGTGGACAACTTCGAGCCCGAAATCAGGCCTGTGGACAACGCGGCGCCCGCCGCGGCGAAAGGCGATAGGGTCCCCACCCTGGGTGGGGGGCCGGCGGCGGCCGCGGCGGCGGGGACGGCTGCGGCGAGAACGAAGACGCTGGTCAGTGCGGAGGCGAGCGGCAGGATTCGCATGCCGTGGAGCGTCCGGCCGAGGTGCCCCGCAAATCGTCACACCACAGTCCGCAGCGGCGGGTGCTACCCCGGTATGAGTGCGGCGACGCCGGACGGCCGTCCGGCCGGGGCCACCTCGGCCCCGGCCGGACGATCACCTACGGGACGTGTCAGGCGATGCACGACTTGAGTCCGGCGAGGGAGACGCCGAGGCCGACCCACGACTTCCAGTTGCTCCCCTTCTTCTTCACCACCGTCAGAGTGGACTGCCCGGTCCCGACGACGGCGATCACGCATTCCACCCAGCCCGCGTTCTTGGGTTTCGCCACCGTGCCGGCGCCGGTGAGGCGAATGCTGTCGACCTGGTTCCCGTTGATGTATTTCTTCAGGTAGGACCCTTTGCAGGTGCTCAGCTTGACTCCCGGCTTCAAGGTGTAGCTGGACCCGTTCTGCAGAATGCAGATGTAGGAGTACTGCCCGGTGGGCTCGGCGTGGGCCGCCGCCGGGGCCATCAGGATCATCGAGCAGATCGCGGCCAGGGCCACGGCGAATCGGGACAGAATTGTCTTCACGGAAAGCTCCTTACCGGCCCTGCCGGGCGGGGCGGACGATGCGGGTCAGATTGACGAAGGTGGGGTTCACGGCCGGGTTGAACCGGATGTCCTGGCCGGGCGCGAAGGGGGTGTCGGCTCGGCCGGGGACCTTCACCACGCCGCCGTAGACGCCGGCTTGCAGGCGGTAGACCCCCACTTTGTTGAAATCACTCTTTCCGATCTTGGCGAAGCAAATGGTGGCCCCGCCTCTCAGGAACACTTTGACGTTGTTCGGGTCGCCGCACGGAACCTGGCCGGCGGAGGCCGGGGCGGCAATCCCGAGGACCGCGATGAAAGCGGCAGCGGCGAGCCCCGGGGCGCCGATTCTTTTTCGCACGCGGATGCACCTTCCCGTTGGAAGCGTCAGGGGCGGCGCGAAACCGGAAGGGGAGTCACGAGGCGGTTTTTCCTCGCGCCGGAATTCGCGCCGGAAGCCAGCAAAGCGCAACCGCGCATATGGCCCGTACATGATCCGCACACAGCGGCGGCGGTACCGGGTTCAGGAGGGGCTGACCAGCCCGGTCTCGTAGGCGAAGACGACGGCCTGGGCCCGGTCGCGCAGGTTGAGCTTGGCCAGGATGCGTCCGATGTGGGTTTTCACCGTCTGCTCGGCCACGATCAGCTCTTCGGCGATCTCCTGGTTGGAACGGCCCCGCGCGATCAGCAGCAGCACGTCGGTCTCGCGGGACGTGAGGGCGTTCAGGGCCGCCGGCTTGGGCCGGTCGGTCACCGGGCGGGCGGCGAACTCGGCGATCAGGCGGCGGGTGACCTTGGGCGCGAGCAGGGCCTCACCGGCGGCCACGACCCGTACGGCGTTGATCAGGTCGGCGGCCGGGGCGTCCTTGAGGAGGAAGCCGCTGGCTCCGGCCCGCAGCGCGGCGTAGACGTAGTCGTCCAGGTCGAACGTGGTCAGGATGACGATGCGGGGGCCGTCGGGGGACGACAGCCGCCGCGTGGCCTCCAAGCCGTCCATCACCGGCATGCGGACGTCCATGAGAACCACGTCGGGGCGCAGCTCGCGGGTCCGGGTCACGGCCGCCGCGCCGTCGGCGGCGTCCCCGACGACCAGCATGTCGGGCTGGGCGGCGAGCAAGGCGCCGAAGCCCTCGCGCACCATCGCCTGGTCGTCCGCGATCAGCACCTTGATCACTGCTGCTCCCCCCGGGGCAGGACCGCCCGTACGACAAAATGATCACCCTCGGCCGCCGCGGAGAGGGTGCCGCCGAGCAGCGCCGCCCGCTCGCGCATGCCGGCCAGCCCGTGGCCGTGCCCGTGGGTGGCCGGGACGGGGCCGCCGGTCAGTTTGTTGCTGATGGTGAGTTCGACGCGGTCGTCGTGGCCGCGGGCGTCGACGGTCACCGGCCCCCCGGGCGCGTGCCGGGCCGCGTTGGCCAGGGCTTCCTGCACGATCCGGTACGCCGCCAGGCCCACCGTCTCGGGCAGGTCGGCGACCCCGGCGACGGTGAGTCCGACTTCCAGCCCGGCCCCCCGCGCGGTCTCGACGAGGGTGGCCACCTCGGCCCAGCCGGGCTGCGGCGTGAGCGGCACCTCGCCCTCCTCGGCCCGCAGCACCCCGAGCAGCCGCCGCATGTCGGTCAGGGCCTCCCGGGCCGTGCCCGCGATCGTGGCCAGTTCCTCTTTCGCCGAGTCCGACAGGTCGCCCACGCGGTAGGGCGCGGTCTCGGCCCGTACGGCGATCATCGACATGTGGTGGGCGACCACGTCGTGCATCTCGCGGGCGATCCGCGTTCTTTCCTCCAGTACGGCCCGTTTGGCCCGCTCGAGCTCGGTGAGCTCCTCCTTCTCGGCGAGCAGGTCCCGCGTACGGCGTCGTCTCGAGACGATGTCGCCGAGCGCCGCGATGGCCACGAGCAGGACGGCCGCGCCCCAGGCGTTCGCGTACGGGGAGTAGACGAACACCGGGATCAGGCTGAGCGCGACGGCCCAGATCGTCAGCGCCGACTCCTCGCTGACCGCCAGCCGGCCCAGCACGAGGAGGAAGCCGAGGAGCTGGACGGTGTTCCACGGCCAGGAGTCCTTGGGGTCGGCCTGCACGGAGCCGAGGAAGAGCATGAGGAAGCCGGCCCGCCACGCGATCACGGGCAGGCGGAAGGTGATCACCACGGGCAGCACCGAGCCCACCGCGATGATCACGACCCAGAGCCGGTCGAGCCCGCGGCCGTCCAGCGCCGCGCCGGCCGCGAAGGCCAGACCGGTCAGGGCGAGCAGGCCCAGCGGGATCGCGTACGTCCAGAATTGTCCCTGGAGGGCGGGAGCGGCCCTTTCGCGTGACCACAACAGGCGTCTGAGCGGCCCCGTGGCATTGCGCCGGGTCACCGGGCCGATAGTCTCCACCCCGGCAGGTTACGGCGGTATCACGCCGCCGTCGTGCCCCCGTGGTGCCAGCCGGCACCCCCTACCTGGGTATGAGGAGCGAAGGTCGTGGCGCGCACGGTACTGGTGACAGGCGGCAACCGGGGCATCGGCCTCGCGATCGCGCGGGCGTTCGCCGAGCAGGGCGACCGGGTCGCGGTCACGCATCGCGGCAGCGGCGCCCCGGAGGGCCTGTTCGGGGTGCAGTGCGACATCACCGACCCGACGCAGGTCGACGCGGCGTTCACCGAGGTCGAGAAGGAGCTGGGCCCGGTCGAGGTGCTGGTGGCCAACGCGGGCATCACCGACGACACGCTGCTGCTGCGGATGAGCGAGGAGCAGTTCGAGCGGGTCGTCGACACGAACCTGAAGGGCTCGTTCCGGGTCTCCAAGCGGGCCAGTTCCAAGATGCTGCGGGCCAAGTGGGGACGCATCATCTACATCTCGTCGGTGGTCGGCCTGTACGGCGGCCCCGGTCAGGTGAACTACGCGGCGAGCAAGGCCGGCCTGGTCGGCATGGCCCGCAGCATCACTCGTGAGCTGGGCAGCCGCAACATCACGGCGAACGTGGTGGCGCCCGGGTTCATCGAGACGGAGATGACAGCGGTCTTGTCGGAGGCCCGGCAGGCAGAGATCATCAAGGCGGTTCCGGCGGGCCGGCTCGCCAGTGCCGACGAGGTGGCGGCCGTGGTGACGTTCGTGGCGAGCGACGCCGCCGCGTACATCAACGGCGCGGTCATCCCCGTCGACGGCGGCCTCGGCATGGGCCACTGAACACCTAGATAAGAGGAGCATCAAGCACTGTGTCTGGATTGCTGGCCGGCAAACGGCTGCTCATCTCCGGCATCATCACCGACGCCTCGATCGCGTTCTCGGCGGCCAAGATCGCTCAGGAGAACGGGGCGACCGTCGTGCTGACCGGTTTCGGCCGGTTGTCGCTGGTCGAGCGGATCGCCAAGCGGCTGCCCGAGCCGGCTCCGGTGATCGAGCTCGACGTGACCGACCCCGAGCACCTGGCCGCGCTGCCCGACAAGGTGCGCGAGCACGTCGACGGGCTCGACGGGGTGCTGCACTCGATCGCGTTCGGCCCGCAGAGCGTGCTGGGCGGCGAGTTCCTCAACGCGCAGTGGGAGGACGTGGCGAAGGCGCTGCACGTCTCCACGTACTCGTACAAGTCGCTCGCGGTGGCCTGCCTGCCGCTGATGCAGTCCGGCGGCAGCGTGGTCGGGCTCACGTTCGACGCGACCAAGGCGTGGCCGGTCTACGACTGGATGGGCGTGGCCAAGGCGGGCCTGGAGTCGGCCAACCGCTACCTGGCGCTGCACCTGGGCGGCCAAGGCATCCGCAGCAACCTGGTCAGCGCGGGCCCGCTGCGCACGATGGCGGCCAAGTCGATCCCGGGCTTCGAGCAGTTCGAGAACGCCTGGGCCGACCGGGCGCCGCTGGGCTGGGACCTGCACGACACGTCAGCGGCCGGCAAGGCGATCTGCGCCCTGCTCTCCGACTGGTTCCCGGCCACGACGGGTGAGGTTGTGCACGTCGACGGGGGCTACCACGCGCTGGGGGCATGAGCCGGTGACAGTATGGACAGGTGGTTTATGACGCCTTCGTCCTGCTGTCCTTCGGCGGGCCCGAGAAGCCCGATGACGTGATGCCGTTCCTGCGCAACGTGGTGCGCGGGCGGGGAGTTCCGGACGAGCGCCTGGCCGAGGTGGCGGAGCACTACTACCACTTCGGCGGCGTCTCGCCGATCAACCAGCAGTGCCGGGACCTCCTCGCCGCCGTGCGCACCGAGTTCACCGGGGCCGGGATCGACCTGCCGGCGTACTGGGGCAACCGGAACTGGCAACCCATGCTGGCCGACACCGTGGCGCAGATGCGCGACGACGGGGTCACCCACGCGCTCGGGTTCGCCACCAGCGCGTACGGCGGCTACTCGTCGTGCAAGCAGTACTGGGAGGACATCGCGAACGCCCGGGCCAAGGTCGGTCCGGGCGCGCCGGTGATCTCCAAGCTGCGCCAGTTCTGGGATCACCCCGGTTTCGTCGAGCCCCATGCCGACGCCGTACGGTCGTCGCTGGCCACCCTGGACGAGGGCCGGCGAGCCACGACCCGGCTGGTGTTCACCGCCCACTCCATTCCGAGCTCGATGGCCCGGACGGCCGGCCCCGACGGCGGACGCTACGAGGCCCAGCTCCTCGAGACGGCCCGCCTGGTGCACGCCGCGGCCGCGCCCGAGCTGGAGTGGGATCTGGTGTGGCAGAGCCGTTCCGGCCCGCCGCAGGTGCCGTGGCTGGAGCCCGACATCAACGACCACCTCGAGGCGCTGGCCGCGCGGGACGTCACCGACGTGGTGGTCAGCCCCATCGGTTTCGTCTCCGACCACCTCGAGGTGCTCTGGGATCTCGACAACGAGGCGGCCGACACGGCCAAGCGGCTCGGCCTGGGGTACGCCCGCGCCGCCACCCCGGGCATCGATCCGCGTTTCGTCTCCATGGTCCGGGAACTCGTGCAGGAGCGCACCGACCGCGCGCCCCTGCGCAGGCTCGGTACGCTGCCGGTCTGGGACGACTGCCCGGTCCCCTGCTGCCCACCCCCACAGCGACGAGGAGCATGATGCCTGAGCGCAAGGCCATCGAGAGCTGGCTCACCGACATGGACGGTGTGCTCGTTCACGAGGGCGTGCCGGTTCCGGGCGCCCCCGACTTCGTGAACCGGATGAAGACGTCGGGCAAGCCCTTCCTGATCCTGACCAACAACTCGATCTACACGCCCCGCGACCTGCAGGCCCGGCTCAACCGCATGGGCTTCGACGTCCCGGAGCAGTCGATCTGGACGGCGGCCCTGGCCACGGCGCAGTTCCTGTCCGACCAGCGGCCCGGCGGCACGGCGTACGTGATCGGCGAGGCCGGGCTGACCACGGCCATGCACGCGTCGGGTTACGTGCTGACCGAGTTCGACCCGGATTATGTGGTGCTGGGCGAGACCCGCAACTACAGCTTCGAGCAGATCACCAAGGCGATCCGGCTGATCGGCGGCGGCGCCAAGTTCATCTGCACGAACCCCGACGCGACCGGCCCGTCCAACGAGGGCGCGCTGCCCGCGGCGGGCTCGGTGGCGGCGATGATCTCGAAGGCGACCGGCGTCGAGCCGTACTTCGTGGGCAAGCCCAACCCGATGATGATGCGCTCGGCGCTCAACACGATCGAGGCCCACAGCGAGTCCACCGCCATGATCGGCGACCGGATGGACACCGACGTGCTGTGCGGGCTGGAGGCCGGCCTGGAGACCATCCTCGTGCTGACCGGCATCAGCACCCGCGAGGAGGCCGACCGCTACCCGTTCCGCCCGTCCCGCATCGTCAACTCGGTGGCCGACCTGATCGACGAGATCTAGGCTCCGCCGTGGCGCACCCCGTCATGTTCGACGAGTCGGATCCGATGCTGCACCGCGTACGGGAAATCGCCCTCGGCTTTCCCGACGCGGCGGAGAAGATCTCGCACGGGCATCCGGCGTTCTACACGACCAAGGTCTTCGCCTACTACGGCGGCAGCCTCAAGGTCGGCGGCGAATGGGTGCGCCACGACTCCTCGCTGCTGGTGCTGCTCGACCCCGACGAACGCGACGCGCTGGCCGGCGAGCCGCGCTGCTACCGGCCGGCCTACCTCGCGCCGTCGGGCTGGCTCGGCATCCACCTCGACGCCGGCACCGACTGGGCCGAGATCGCCGAGTTGATCGACGCCAGCTACCGCCTTACCGCAGGCCCGCGGCGGGTCGCCCGGCTGGACGCCCGGGCAGGTTGAGACCGGTCAGCTGGGCTGACAAGTCCCACAGCTTGGCCGCCTCGGGGGCGTCGGTCGGGTATTCGGGGGTCGGTTCGAGGTCGCGGCAGTAGGCGCCGCCGCGGGTCACGGGGGTGGTGGCGGCCCAGACCGGGGTGGCGGCGCCCTGCTCGGGGGTCAGGAACAGGCCGGGGATGGCGGTGCCGTCCGCGTCGACCCAGCCCGCGTCGACCATCTCGGCCCGGGTCAGATGACGCTGCAGCGGGGTCAGCACCCAGCCGGGGCTGGCCGAGAACGCCCGTACGCCGTGCGGCGCGCCCAGCCGGTCGAGCTGGTACGCGAACAGGATCGTGGCCAGCTTGGACTGGGTGTAGGCGGCCCACTTGTCGTAGCCGAGCTCGAACTGCACGTCACCCCAGCGGATGCGGTCGTCGGGGGAACGGCCCGAGGCGACCATCACCACCCGGGCGTCGCCCGCGGCCAGCAGGGCCGGCCACAGGTGCATGATCAGGGCGTAGTGGCCGAGGTGGTTCGTGGCGAACTGGGCTTCCCAGCCGGGGCCGACGCGGGTCTCGGGGCAGGCCATCACGCCCGCGCTGCCGATCACGATGTCGGCCCGCTCGACGGTGGCGGCGAAGGCGCGCACCGAGTCGAGGTCGGTGAGGTCCATCGGGCGGACGTCGAGGTCGTCCGCGGTGAACGGGCGGCGGGCCGGCACGATCACGTGGGCGCCCGCGGCGGCCAGGGCCCGGGCGGCGGCCCGGCCGATGCCGGAGGCGCCGCCGGTCACCACGGCGGTCTTGCCGGTCAGGTCGGTTCCGGAGAGCACGTCACTGGCGGTAGGTGCGGTCATGACACCGCACGGTAGGGGTTCGAGCGCGCTCGAAGTCAAGTCGTCAGTAGGCGATCAGCCCCATCAGGTGGGAAGCGGCCCCGGCGGCCAGGGGGCGGCCGGTCAGACCGAGCCGCACCGGTGTCAGCTGGTCGCCGAAGGTGGAGCCCAGGCCGAGCTGACCCCGGCCGTTCGAGCCCCAGCACCAGACGGAGTTGTCGGCGCGGACCCCGCAGGTCGACGGGTTGATGCCGTTGACTTTGCGCCACGCGCTCGACCCGGTCGTCTGAGTGGGCACGTACTTGTCGGCGGTGCTGTTGTTGCCGAGCCGGCCGTTCCAGCCGGTGCCCCAGCACCACAGGGTCCCGTTGGTCTTGAGGGCGCAGCTGTGGTCGGCACCGAGGCCGACCCACATGTAGCCGCCGGTGCCGGAGACCGCCGTCGGGGTGAGCGCGGGCGGCGCGCCGGAGCCCAGGCCGAGCCGACCGCTGCCGTCGCTGGCCCAGCAGTAGATCTTCGTGTCGGTGCGCAGCGCGCAGACGTGCTGGTGGCCGGCGCTGACCTGCACCCAGCCGGTCGCGGCGGGGCTGGTGACCGCCACCGGCGTGGTCTGGGGTGTGCCCTGGACGCCCTGTCCCATCTCACCGAAGGCGTTCTGGCCCCAGCAGTACATGGTGCTGTCGGACCGGACGGCGCAGGTGTACAGGGCACCCGCCGACACGCTGGTCCAGCCGGTGGCCGGGTTCATGATCTGCACGGGGCTGTTCTGCTGGATGTTGTTGCCCTGCCCGGTCTGCCCGTAGCTGGCCGATCCCCAGCACCACATGGTGGTGTCGGTGCCCACCGCGCAGGCGTGATAGCTGCCCGCGGTGACCTCGCTGAACGTGGTGCCGGCGGTGGTCGTGACCGGGGTGGGCAGGAAGTGGTTGACGTTGTCGCCCGCGCCGAGCCGGCCGGCGTTCTGCTGACCGAAGCAGTAGAGCGCCCCGGCGTCCCGGATGGCGCACAGGAACTGGTCGCCGGTCGCGGCCTGGTGCCACGTCGTGCCGGTGCCGATCCGGGTGGGCAGGAAGAGCGGGAGCCCGGTCACCCCCCAGCACCACAGCGTCCCGTCGGTGCGGATGGCGCAGGTGTGGTTGGCGATCTCGCCGGGCGCCACGGCCGACCACACCGAGGCGCCGATCTTGACCGGGGAGAGCTGGTCGGTGACCCCGCCGTCGCCGACCTGGCCCCAGTTGTTCGCGCCCCAGCAGTAGAGCGAGTTGTCGGTTCGCGTGCCGCAGGTGTGCGCGGCCCCGGCCGAGATCGACCGCCAGGTGGTGGCCGTGCCGACCGGCGCCGGACCGGTCGTCGTGCTGCTGGCCGTGCCTCCGCCCAGCCGCCCCGACCCGCCGAACCCCCAGCAGTAGAGCTGGCTGATCAGGGTGAGAGCGCAGGTGTGGTCCGCCCCGGCCGTGACGGCGGCCCAGGTGCCCAGGACGGTCATCGGCGACGAGTAGGACGTGCTGTTGAGCTGGCCGAGCCGGTTGAAACTGCCGTTGCCCCAGCAGGACAGGGTGCTGCCCTGCAGACCGCAGGCGTGCTGGGCGCCCAGCGCGACGGCGGTCCATCCGCTGCCCGCGACCTGCAGCGGGGTGCTGGACGAGGCGGGTGTGGTCGAGCCGATCCCCAGCTGGCCCTGCGCGTTCGTGCCCCAGCAGTAGAGGCTGCCGTCGGTACGGGTGGCGCAGGTGAACTGGGTTCCGGCCGACACCGTCGCCCACCCGGTGGCGGCGGGCGACGTCACCTGCGTCGGCACCTTGGCCGAGGTGGTGGCCGTGCTCTGCGCGAGCTGCCCGGAGCCGTTGGCGCCCCAGCACCACAGGGTGCTGTCGGACTGGATGCCGCAGGTGTGGGTGGATCCGGCGGCCACGGCGGTCCAGTCAGCCGAGCCGACCTGCAACGGCGTGTAGTGCGCGGCCGTGTCGTTGACGCCCTGCTGCCCGCTGCCGTTGTTGCTGCCCAGGCAGAAAAGTTTGCCCCCGGCGATCCCGCACGTCAGACGGTCGCCGGTCGTGGCCGACGTCCAGGTGGTCCCGGTGCCGATCTGGGTCGGGGTCAGCTGCCAACCGCCGTTGTCGCCCCAGACGTAAAGGGCGCCGTTGATCGAGAAGTCGGTGTCGGCGCTGACCGTGTTGCCGGTGTTGGTGATGGTCGAGGTGAAGACGGCCCACGCGGGCACGGCGCCGGCCCCGGCCAGGACGACCACGACGGCCACCACGGCCGCGAGGACGCGCCGGGGGCGGGACACCATCAGCGGGCGTCCCAGCTGAACGTGTGCGTCACCGTCTGCCCGAGGGCGGCCGCGGAGTCCAGCACGTCGACGCTGAGCTGATACCAGTGGGCCTCGTTGGTGGCCCAGTTGAGCTTGGGGTCGGTGAGGCCGGCCGCCGGGTAGGTTGCCACGGTGCCGCTGTAAAGCACTCCCGGGCCGAGCGAGTTGTAATCGGTGGCGTCCGGGGTGAAGCCGGTGCAGCCGGGGAACGAGCCGGTCACGCCGGAGCCGCGGGTCACCGACAGCATGAGGTAGTTCTCGAGGCCGGTGCCCCCGGTCGTGGCGCCGACCATCTTGATCGTGGAGGGCAGCGTGCCCTCGTACGTGACCCGGATGCACCGGCTCGGCGCGACACCGGGGCGCAGGGCGGTCACGGTGAACATGGTCTGGCCGCCGGAGTTGTCGGTCAGGATCACCGATCCCGCGGCGTACTGGTTGCCCGAGTTCGCGGTGCCGCCCCGGAAGGCCGACCAGGCGGTGTTCGCGAGGCTCAGCCCGGCGAGCACGAGGCCCACGATCAGGATGGCCCGGAGGCCGCGACTCCTCACCTCTCACCGATCGGCACCTTACGCGGCCGATGTAGGCCAAACCGCCGTAATCACGACACGGCGTAGTCGCTGACGTTCCAGCACTCGGGGCCCTCGCCGACGTCGATGCTGACCTTGACCGGGTGGCCGTCGGCCGTGTCGTACGTCGTGGCCACCTCGGCGCCGTCGTCGGTGGCGGTCTTGGCCATCTCGACCAGCTCGCTCAGCGTGAAGGCCTCGATCTCCTCGCCGCTGTCGCCGGTGGCCGGGCCCAGATCCTCGTCGGCGCCGGCCGAGGGGCTCACGGCGGTGGCGTCGAGCCGGTCGGCCGACGAGACCACGCCCGAGGCCACCTTCACCTGGTAACGGCCGAGCGGCTGGGCGGCGTCGCAACCCCTGGTCAACACGTACGAGTAGGAGGCGGGCTCGCTCCACGCCGGAGGTGACGCCGCGGTGGTGCCGGTCGGGGCGGGCGACGGGTCGGACGACGTGCAGCCGGCGGCCAACGCCACCAGCGCCACGGCCCAGGGAAGCTTTCGGAGCAGCACGCGGAAAAATTTAGCGCACCGTGTCGATCCCCGATCCGGCCGTTCGACCTGGGGATGAGAAGGTCGGCAGGCGACCGGAGCGGAACAGGGAGAAAGCCACCATGGCGAAGTACATGCTGATCATGCGGAACACCGACGAGGGCTTGGCCCAGATGGTCAACACGTCGTTCGACGAGATGCTGGAGACGGTCGGCCGCTTCAACGAGGAGCTGATCAAGGCGGGCGTGCTGGTGGCCGCCGAGGGCCTCGACGACGCCGCGCAGGGCGTGGTGGTCGACTACTCGGGCGAGACCCCGGTCGCCACCGACGGTCCCTACGGCGAGACGAAGGAGCTGTTCGGCGGCTTCTACATCCTCGACGTGAAGACCCAGGAGGAGGCGGTCGAGTGGGCCAAGCGGATGCCCGCCTTCCCCGGGGCGAAGACCGAGATCCGCCGGGTGCCCGGCATCGAGGAGTTCCCGCAGGACAACGAGTGGATCAAGAAGGAGCGGGCCTGGCGCGAGCAGACCGGCCAGCTGTGAGCACAGTCGAGGCCGTCTGGCGGATCGAGTCGGCGCGCATCGTGGGCGCGCTGACCCGGTACACCGGGGGCGACCTCGAGCTGGCCGAGGACGTCGCGCAGGAAGCGGTGGCCGAGGCCCTCGAGAAGTGGCCACGCGACGGCGAGCCGGACAACCCGGTCGGCTGGCTGCTGGCCACCGCCCGGCGGCGGGCGATCGACGCCTTCCGCCGCCGGGCGGCCCGCGACCAGAAATACGCGCTGCTGGCCGAGGCGGACACCGACGGCGGCGACGGGCACCTGTGGGATCCCGACCGGATCGACGACGACGTGCTGTCGCTGATGTTCGTGGCGTGTCACCCGGTGCTCTCCCCCGAGGCCCGGGTGGCGCTGACCCTGCGCACGGTGGGCGGGTTGTCCAGCGAGGAGATCGCCCGCGCGTTCCTGGTGCCGGTGCCGACGATCCAGGCCCGCATCACCCGGGCCAAGAAGACGATCGCGGCCGCGCGGGTGCCGTTCGCGGTGCCGCCGGCCGACGAGCGGAAGCGGCGACTGGGCGGTGTCCTCAGCGTCCTCTACGTGATCTTCACCGAGGGGTCCACGGCCACCGCGGGCGACAGCCTGCTGCGCCAAGACCTCGCGTACGAGGCGTTACGGCTGGCCCGCACGCTGGCCGCGCTGCTGCCCGGTGAGCCCGAGGTGTTCGGGCTGATCGCGTTGTGCGAGCTCACGGCGTCGCGCTTCGGAGCCCGTACGGGTCCCGGCGGCGAGGCGATCCTGCTCGAGCAGCAGGACCGGCGCCGCTGGGACTTCTCGGCGATCCGGCGCGGGCTGGCGGCGCTGGGGCAGGCCACGGCGGCCGGTCGTGGTCTGGGCCCGTACGGGTTGCAGGCCGCCATCGCCGCCTGCCACGCGAGCGCGGCCTCGGTCGCCGAGACCGACTGGGAGCGGATCGTGCTGCTCTACGAGGCGCTGGGCCGGGTCGCGCCGTCCCCGATCGTCGAGCTCAACCGGGCGGTGGCGGTGGCGATGGCGAGCGGCCCGGCCGAGGCCCTGCTGCTGGTCGACGAACTGGTGGCGCGGGACCGGCTGCCCGGTTCCCACCTGCTGCCGACCGTACGGGGTGAGCTGCTGAGCCGGCTCGGCCGCGCCCGTGAGGCCCGGGCCGAGTTCGAGCTGGCCGCGCGGTTGTGCGGCAACGAGCAGGAGCGCAAGGTGCTACTCGGCAAGCTCGAGAACCAGTAGGTCGCTCTCCTCCTCGACGGGCCGCGGGCTGCGCTCGGCCCGCACGGCCGCCTCGAGGGCCTCGAAGCCGACGGCGATCTCCTCCTCGGTGAGCCGCTCGAACGCCGACGAGCCTCGCAGCTTCAGCTTCTCCTCGTATTCGCCGAGGCTGGTGGCGATGCGTTCCTGCACCCGCTCGACGGTGACGAGCCGCAGCCCGGCCGCGGCGAACGTGTCGAGCAGCGGGTCGAGCCGGGGGAAGACCTGCTCGTCGATGAGCCGGATGCCGGGGAAGTAGTCGTACCACGGCAGGGCCGGCATGCGGTCGGGGAACAGGCTGCGGATCAGCACGCGGCCGCCGGGGCGCAGCACCCGCGCGATCTCGGCCGCGGCCACGGCGTGGTCACGCACGTGATGCAGCACGAGGAAGAGCAGCGCGAGGTCGCAGCTGCGGTCGGGCAGCGGGATCGCGGTGGCCGAGCCGGACAGATACGTCACCTGGTCGTGCGCGGCGTGCTGCTCGGCCGCGGCGCGCATGCGGTCGAACGGCTCGACGCCCCAGACCGGCCCGCCGAACTCGGCGGCCAGCGCGGGGGTGAAGCGGCCCGTGCCCGAACCCAGGTCGAGCACGGGCAGCGGCCGGCGCGGCGGGGCGTGCCGCGCGAAGACGTGCACCCACTCGGTCAGCGTCTCGGGCGGCAGCGCGCGGGCACGCGCATAGACCCGGTGCTGTCTTTCGTCGTAGTTCACCTCGCGCACAGTCCCCGCCTCCCTGCGCCCATTCTTCGCTGTCGAAGCCGTCCACGACACCCCGGGTGCCGGGTCGCGACCGGACTCACAGCACAGGCTCAGGTCGCGTCGAGCACGAATACAGCCACCGAACGGGACGGAACGGTCAGGTCGGCCCCGGACGCGGTGGCCGTACGCAGCAGCGGGTCGGCCGATTCGATGAGCTCGGGATGCGGGCGCAGACCCGCCACTGCCCCCGGCAACGTCTGCACGGTCTCGGCCTCGGTGGCGTTGAAGACGACCACGATCCGGCTCCACCGGGGGTCGAGACCGGTGCCGTCGAGACTCATGACGATCACGCCGGGCGTCTCGCCGGGGCCGCCGAGCGGGAACGTGAGGCGGCGCTGCACCTCGTCGGCCGTGGGCAGCCCGAACACCGGCGACGAGCGGCGGATGCGCAGCAGCTCGCGGTAGCGCTCGGCGGTCAGCTCGATCACCTCGGGCGACGGCACCAGTGCCGGGTCGGCCAGCAGCGGGCCGGCCAGCGGCCAGCGGTCCTCGTTGTCCGCGGCGGGCGGCAGGCCCAGGCCGAACCCGTTGCCGAGGCGCGGATCCCAGCGGATCTGGTTGAACCAGTCGCCCGAGTCGAACGAGTTGCGGTCGAGCGACTTGGACCGCAGGCGCTCGCTGCCCAGCGCCACGAACCCGGCCCCCTGACCCAGCACGACCAGCGCCAGCGCGAGGACCTGGAGCCGGGCCCGCTCGATCGCGGGCGTGGTGATCGGCAGCTTGTACGCCATGGCGTCGTACAGGATCTCGTTGTCGTGGGCGTCGACGTAGTTGACGACCTCGCCCGGGGCGGTCGCGTAGCCGCTGGGCGCGCCGTTGTAGTCGACCTGGGCGCCACTCTGCTCGGACCCGAGGTGGTTGACGAACCGGTAGGCCGCGAGGCCGCCCGACAGGCCCACCTTGATCTGGTCGTGGACGATCAGCGGGGTCAGCGAGCCCAGCCCGGTGGCGAAGCCGGGCGTCGTGGGGTCGCCGAACGTGTGGCCGCCCCGGACGGCGTCGCGCAGCCGGTCGTTGAACGTGCCGATACCCGTGCCGGCCATGTTGACCTGCGTGGCCTGGGCGAAGCGGGCGTCGTCGGCCACCTCGCCGAAGTTCCAGCCCTCGCCGTACAGGTAGATCTGCTTGCCGTCGACGCCCTCGACGTCGGCCGTCAGGTGGTCGAGGTTGACCCGCACCTCGAGAATGTTGGCCCGCGGGTGGTGGCCCATGAGGTCGAACCGGAAACCGTCGATCTTGTATTTGCGGGCCCAGGTGACCACCGAGTCGACGACGAGCTTGCTCATCATCATGTGCTCGGGGGCGGTGTTGGGGCAGCAGGTGGACTCGGCGGTCGAGCCGTCGGCCAGCTGCCGGTGGTAGTAGCCGGGCACGAGGCGGTCGAGCACGCTGAAGCGGCCGGTGCCGTCGGCCATGGTGTGGTTGTAGACGACGTCGAGGACGACGCGCAGCCCGGCCTCGTTGAGCGCGGCCACCATGCGGCGGAACTCGAGGATGCGGGCCGGGCCGGCCGGGTCGACGGCGTAGCTGCCCTCGGGTGTCGTGTAGTGCCACGGGTCGTAGCCCCAGTTGTAGCCGTCGCGCGCGGCGATCGCGGCCACCTCGCGCTGCGGCTCGGGCGAGTCGGGCGGGAAGGCGGCCAGGTCGCAGGCGGGGGTGAGCTGGTCGGCGCGGCGGTCGGGCACGCTCGCGAAGTCGAAGGCGGGCAGCAGGTGCAGGTGGGTCAGGCCGGCCCCGGCCAGCGAGCGCAGATGGGTCATCGAGGCCGACTCGGGGTGGGTGAACGCCGAGTACGTGCCGCGCTCGGCCGGCGGCAGCGAGTGGTCGAAGATCGAGAAGTCGCGGATCGACACCTCGCTGATCTGCATCCGGGCCGGCGCGACCGGGGCCGGCTTGACCAGCGTGTCCCAGCCGGGCGGGGCCAGCCCGGGGTCGTCCAGGTCGACCAGCAGGCTGTGCGTGGAGTCGGTGGCCAGGGCCAGCGAGTAGGGGTCGGTGACGCTGGTGGTGATCACGCGCTGGGCCGCCGGGTGCCACACCTCGACGCGGTAGCGGTAGTAGCGGCCCATCCACTTGGGCTTGAGGCCGATCGACCACACGCCGGTCAGGTCGTCGCGCTCCAGGGGCAGGAGCTTCGGCTCGCCGGCGGGCGTCTTGAAGAGCTCGAGCTCGACCGTGCGGGCGGTGGGGGCCCACACCGACAGGCGCGGGCGGTCGTCGTCGAGCACCAGGCCGAGGTAGGCGTCGGCGGCATCGGCGTACAGGTCGTCGATGACCCCGGGGAGCTGCACTCCGGTGATCACGACGGCGGAGTCGCCGGCGTCGCGCCCGGTCACGAGGAGCTGATCGCGCAGCAGCTCGCTCAGGGCCGCGTCACCCATTTCCCGTACGGAGAAGGCCTTGTAGGCCCGCAGATGCGGGAAGCGCCGGCTCTGGGCCTGGAACAGGCCGCCCGGACGCGGCGTGAGGGGGTGCTCGCCGAGGAAGAACGTCTCGGCCCGGCCGGCGAGCGCGGCGGGCAGCGCGATCGTCGTGCGGTCGACGAAGACCGCGAGGGAACGGGCCGGGTCGAGCTCGGGCCCGAGGCTGCCCAGCTCGGGCCGGACCGGCTCCGTCGTGCCCGCGCGCAGCCAGATCTCGCGGGCCCGGGCCAGGTCGAGGCGCTGGTCGTCGGGCAGGTCCTTCTCGTCGCCGCGGTGCAGCACGTAGCGCAGGCCGATCGCGCCCTCACGGACGGGAATCTCGAAGACCGCGCCGAAGTCGTCGAACGAGACCGGAGCGAGCGGCTTGCGCCAATCCGGCTTGCCGAGCGCGCCCTCCCAGGAGTGCACACCCCAGCCGTCGTAGTCTCCGCCCGGACGCTGGTAGTGGATCACGACGCTGCTCACCCGGCCATAGTTGCAGGTAGGTGAGACAGATTCAGTGCGCGGCAACCACGGTCGTGATCTTTGGCCCATCCGCGTCGACGCGCAAAAGGTATGAATACCGCTCACCGGGCACCGCGTTGCCGAGGGAGTCCAGATACTCCCATTCGACCGATACGAGGCTCAGCGCCGGCGACAGGCGTTGCACGTCCAGCAACTGAGCGTGCGCGGCGACGATCTGCTGCTCCGCGTACGCGGGGGCGGCGCCCAGGAACGACAGGGCCACCGCGGCCGGCGACGTGAAGGTGAAGCTGTACGAATCGGCCACCACCATTCCCGGCAGCGCGTAACAGCGACTGATCGCCGCAACGTCCCCGCTGGTCAGGGCCGTGCCGTAGCGATCGAAGAAATCGGTGAGCTCGGCCAGATCGGTGGGCGCCTTCACGGTTCGACGTGTGCCCAAGGCGCAACCGGAGTAAACGTGGGAGGAACCGGCCCCCGCCTTGCGCCGCCTTACAAGACGGACGTACGGTTTACGAGAAACGTGAACCGAGAGTTAGGTATGCCTAACCCGAAGGCCGCCCTTTCGGTGCGAAAGACTTGAACGACAGTCGCTGGGTGTGAAGGAGATGACGTGGCCAGCCTCGACACCTTTGGTGCGAAGAGCGAACTGCGCGTCGGAGACGCGAGCTACGAGATTTTCACGATCGACAAGGTGGAGGGGCACGAGCGTCTGCCCTACTCCTTGAAGATCCTGCTGGAGAACCTGCTCCGCACGGAGGACGGCGCCAACATCACCGCCGACCACATCCGCGCGCTCGGCGGCTGGGACCAGACCGCCGACCCGAGCGTGGAGATCCAGTTCACGCCCGCGCGGGTGCTGATGCAGGACTTCACCGGCGTGCCGTGCGTGGTCGACCTGGCCACCATGCGCGAGGCCGTGAAGGACCTGGGCGGCGACCCGACCAAGGTCAACCCCCTCGCCCCGGCCGAGCTGGTCATCGACCACTCGGTCATCGCCGACCTGTTCGGCCGCGAGGACGCCTTCGCCCGTAACGTCGAGCTGGAGTATCAGCGCAACCGCGAGCGCTACCAGTTCCTGCGCTGGGGCCAGACCGCGTTCAACGAGTTCAAGGTCGTGCCGCCCGGCACCGGCATCGTGCACCAGGTCAACATCGAATACCTGGCCCGTACGATCATGGAGCGCAACGGCCAGGCCTACCCCGACACGGTCGTCGGCACCGACTCGCACACCACCATGGTCAACGGCCTGGGCGTGCTGGGCTGGGGCGTCGGCGGCATCGAGGCCGAGGCGGCCATGCTGGGCCAGCCGGTCAGCATGCTGATCCCGCGGGTCGTCGGCTTCAAGCTGAGCGGCGAGATGCCCGCTGGCACCACCGCCACCGACCTCGTGCTGACGATCACCGAGATGCTCCGCGAGCACGGCGTGGTCAGCAAGTTCGTCGAGTTCTACGGCCCCGGCGTCACCGCGGTGCCGCTGGCCAACCGGGCCACGATCGGCAACATGTCGCCCGAGTACGGCTCGACCGCGGCGATCTTCCCGATCGACGACGAGACGATCAAGTACCTCAAGCTGACCGGCCGCACCGAGCAGCAGGTGGCGCTGGTCGAGGCGTACGCGAAGCGGCAGGGCCTGTGGCTCGACCCGGACGCCGAGCCCGACTACTCCGAGAAGCTCGAGCTCGACCTGTCGACGATCGTGCCGTCGCTGGCCGGGCCCAAGCGCCCGCAGGACAGGGTGCCGCTGAACGACGCGAAGGCGATGTTCCGCGACGCGCTGACCAACTACGTGTCCGACCAGGGCCCGGCCGACGAGGCGTCCGAGGAGTCGTTCCCGGCCAGCGACCCCCCGGCCAACCACGCGGACTCCGAGGCCGACAAGCCGCACGTGTTCAGCGCGGCGTCCGGTTCCGAGGGCCGCCCCTCCAAGCCCACCCGCGTGGTCGGCGAGGACGGCGTGGAGTACGAGCTCGACCACGGTTTCGTCGGCATCGCCGCCATCACGTCCTGCACCAACACGTCCAACCCGCAGGTCATGATCGGCGCGGCGCTGCTGGCCAAGAAGGCCGTCGAGCGCGGCCTGACCCGCAAGCCGTGGGTCAAGACCACGCTGGCCCCCGGCTCCAAGGTCGTCTCCGACTACTACGACCGGGCCGGCCTCACGCCCTACCTCGACAAGATCGGCTTCAACCTGGTCGGGTACGGCTGCACGACCTGCATCGGCAACTCGGGCCCCCTGCCCGAGGAGATCTCGGCCGCCGTCAACGAGGCCGACCTGACCGCGGTCAGCGTGCTCTCCGGCAACCGCAACTTCGAGGGCCGGATCAACCCCGACATCAAGATGAACTACCTGGCGTCCCCGCCCCTGGTCGTGGCGTACGCGCTGGCCGGCTCGATGGACATCGACATCACCACCGAGCCGCTCGGCACCGGGTCCGACGGCCGGCCGGTCTTCCTCAGCGACATCTGGCCCAGCGCCAAGGAGATCGACGACGTCATTGCCTCCGCGATCGGGGCCGAGGGCTTCAGCACGGCCTACGCCGACGTGTTCGCCGGTGACGAGCAGTGGCAGTCGCTGCCCACCCCCGAGGGCAAGACCTTCGAGTGGGCCGACGAGTCGACGTACGTGCGCAAGCCCCCTTACTTCGAGGGCATGCAGCCGTCGCCGCAGCCGGTCACCGACATCGCCGGCGCCCGCGTGCTGGCCAAGCTGGGCGACTCGGTCACGACCGACCACATCTCGCCCGCGTCGTCGATCAAGGCCGACTCGCCCGCCGGCAAGTACCTCGCCGAGCACGGCGTGCCGCGTCACGAGTTCAACTCGTACGGCTCCCGCCGCGGCAACCACGAGGTCATGATCCGCGGCACGTTCGCCAACATCCGGCTGCGCAACCAGCTCGTGCCGGGCGTCGAGGGCGGCTTCACGGTCAACCACCTCACCGGCGACCAGACCACGATCTACGACGCCTCCGTGGCCTACCAGGAGGCCGGTGTCCCGCTGGTCATCCTGGCCGGCAAGGAGTACGGCTCCGGCTCGTCGCGTGACTGGGCGGCCAAGGGCACGATGCTGCTGGGTGTGCGCGCGGTCATCGCCGAGAGCTACGAGCGCATCCACCGCTCCAACCTGATCGGCATGGGCGTGCTGCCGCTGCAGTTCCCGCCCAAGACCAGCGCCGAGTCGCTCGGCCTCACCGGCAGCGAGACCTTCACGATCACCGGCGTGACGGCCCTCAACGACGGCGAGACCCCCTCGACGGTCAAGGTCCGCACGGACACCGGGGTCGAGTTCGACGCCGACGTGCGCATCGACACCCCCGGCGAGGCCGACTACTACCGCCACGGCGGCATCCTGCAGTACGTCCTGCGCAGGATGCTGAACAGCTAGTCCGAGCAGAACGTCACGCCCCGCTTCCCTCGCTGGGAGGCGGGGCGTTTCGCTACGCTCCGGCCATGACGCGCGCGGTCTTCCCCGGCACGTTCGACCCGATCACACCCGGCCACCTCGACGTCGCCGAGCGGGCCCGTCACCTCTTCGACGAGCTGGTCGTCCTGGTCGCCGTCAACGGCGACAAGCAGCCCACCGCCGACGGCGTGCTCCGGGCCATCGCCGTACGGGCGGCCCTGCCCCCGGACTGGCGCAACGTCACCGTCGACGCGTGGCGCGGCCTGACCGCTGACTACTGCCACCGCCACGACATCGCGGTGATCGTCCGCGGCGTCCGCAACCCCACCGACGTGCGGCACGAGCAGGAACTGGCCGCCATGAACGAATCCCTCGGCGTGACCACCCTGCTCCTGCCCACCCGGCCCGGCCTGGCCGCGGTCTCCTCCACCGCGGCCCGCGCCCGGCTCAGCCCGCCGTGAGACCGTTCGCGACGGCCCTGAGCTCGCGTTCGCTCAGTCCCGCGTTGCCACCCACGGCCACCACCACGCCGTCAGGGGTGGTGATGACGATGTCGTGGGTCGTCACCTCGGTTCCCCTCGTCGTGGTGAGCACGGCCGTACCGGTGGGGACCGGGAACGAGTCGCTGATCTCGGCGCCCGCGGTCTGCGAACCGGCCAGCCAGCGCGTGACCGTCGACGGACCCGCCGGCTCGGTGTTCTGCCGCGGCCGCAGCACGGTGATCCACAGCCAGTTGCCGCCGTTGTCCCGCACGTAGCGGCGCATCGACACGGTCGCCGCGGGGTCGTCGTACGAGGGAGCCATGCGCACACCGGGGGCGGGAGCCATGGTGCCGATGTGCACCTCGTTCTCGGTCACCAGCCACGGACCGCCCCGGTCGTCGCCGGGGCCGGCGGCGCGCAGGCCCGGCGGGACGTAGCCGACCCGGAAACCGTCGAGCAGGGGCGCGGCCGGGACCGGCGTGGGGGCGGCGGGCGGCGGGGCCGGCGAACGGACCTGCGGCAGCGCCACGACGACCACCGCGATCACCGTGGCGGCCAGCCCGGCCACCGCGGCCGCGCGCGCGGCCCGGCGGCGGCGCACCCCCCGGCGTACGCGGGAAACGAACGTGTCGGTCACCGTGAACTCGGCGTCGACCGTGGACAGGACGTCAAGGTCGTGGGGCATGATGCTCTCCTTCCCGGCGCGCACGCAGGGTGGCCAGGCCGCGGGACAGGTGGGACCGGACGGTGGCGGGGGTGCAGCCGAGCAGGGCGCCGATCTCGTCGTCGGGCAGATCGTCGAGGTAGCGCAACGCCAGCGCGGCCCGCTGCTGCGGCGGCAGGCCGGCCAAGATCTGCCGGATCACCGCGGCGGAGTCGACGGCAGCCAGTGCCGGGTCCTCCCGTGGGGTCTCCGGCACCTGCGGCACGGGCATCGGGCGGGCCCGGCGGCGCGAGTTGAGGAACAGATTGACCATCGTGCGGCGGGCGTAGCCGACCGGGTTGCCGTCCTTACGCACCCGCGACCAGGCCAGGCCGATCTTGATGTACGTCTCCTGGGCCAGGTCCTCGGCGGCCGCGCGGTCGAGCGTCAGCAGATGGCCCAGCCGCAGCAGGGCGGGCCCGCTCTCACGCAGGAACGCCTCGAAACCGTCGCCGCCGGGCGGGAAGTGCAGGACCTTCACACTTCCACTACACAACCTGCACCCGATTTTGTGGCGTCCGCTGTCACATGAAGGAGTGCGACGGTGCTGACAAGGCATGGACGTTGCACTGTCGTGGGACAGGAAGGACACCGTGGCCCCAGTGGTGCGGCCCGATCTGGAACAGGTCTTTCGTGCCTCGTATCGGCAGGTCGTGGCCGTCGCCGCACGGGTGCTGGGGGCACGGGACGAAGCCGAGGACGTGGCGCAGGAGGTCTTCCTGACGTTCGGGCGTTCGGCGGTGCCGGCCGGTGAGGCGCTGCCCTGGCTCTGCGTCGCGGCCGCACACACCGCGCTCAACCACATCCGTACGGGGAAACGCCGCGCCGGACGGGAGCAAGCCGCCCACCCCCGGGACGGCACCGTGCCCGACGTGGCCGACGCGGTGGTCGCCCTCGAGGAGCGGCGCCGGGTGCGGGCCGCGCTGGCTCGATTACCCCGTAAACAGGCGGTCGCGCTGGTGCTGCGGCACAGCGGGCTGAGCTACGCCGAAGTGGCGGCCGCCCTCGACCTTTCCCCCGGCAGCGTCGGCACCACCGTGCGGCGCGCCGAGTCCGCCCTGCGCGAGGAGTTGAACCGTCATGCGCCATCCGAATGAGGGCGTGCTGCGCCGGCTCGTCGACGAGCCCGCCGGCGTCGCCGACACCGACCGCTCCCACGTCGCCGGCTGCCCGGTCTGCCGCACCGGGATGGCCGAGGTGGAGCGGGATGCCGCCTTCGCCGCGGCTACCCTGCACCTCACCGTCGACCCGGACGTGGACGAGGCGTGGCTTCGCGTCGCCATGAGTCCCGATAAATTCGTCATATCCTCTGCGGCTGGCCGCACAGAGCCAGTGACCGGCGGCCGGGTCCGCTGGTGGATGCCTCGACGCACGCCTCTGGTCGCCGGGCTGGCCGCCCTGGCCATCCTGGCCGGGGCGGGCACGGCCGCCGCCACCGACTGGCTGCCGATCTTCCGCACCGAGAGGATCGCCCCGGTCACCGTGCGGCAGGCCGACCTGATGGCGCTGCCCGACCTCTCCTCGTGGGGCGACGTCGAGATCACCGAACGGCCCCGGATCCACGCCGTGAACAGCCGGGCCGCCGCCGAGAAGGAAACCGGCCTGGACCTGCCCGACGTGGCCGGGCTGCCCCGCGGCGTCACCGGCGACCCGCAGTACCAGGCCGGCGGACGGATCGGCGCCACGTTCACGTTCCGCGCGGCCAAGGTGCGGGCGTTCACCGGCACCGCTCCCCCGATGCCCGCGGGCCTCGACGGCAGCACGTTCCGCCTGACCGCCGGCCCGGGCGCGGCCGCCCTGTGGTCGAGCCACCAGGGCGCGCCGTCGCTGCTCGTGGCCCGCGCCGTCGCCCCGGCGGCGTACTCGACGGGCGTGCCGTTCGCGACCGCCCGCGACTACCTGCTGTCGCTCTCCGGGCTGCCCGCCGACGTGGCCCGGCAGCTGCGCAGCTTCTCGGCCGACGGCAGGACGCTGCCCCTGCACGTCATGCCCGAGGAGCTGACCAGCACGCCGGCCGACGTGCACGGCATCCCCGCCACCGTGCTCACGTCGACCGACCAGGTGCTGTCGGCGGTGCTGTGGGTCGACGACGGGGTGGTGACGCTGGTCGGCGGGTCGTTGAGCCCGGACGAGGTGCTCACGGTCGCCCGGGGGCTGCGATGACGACGTCCCGGCGCGCAGCCGGTACTCCCGGCCCCGCGGCCGACGCTCCCGGCTCAGCAACTGCGGCCGCCGGGGCCGGGGCCGGCGCTGCGGGCGCCGGGGCCGCGGCCGCCGGGGGCGAGGCTGCCGGGGCTGCGGTGTGGGCGTCCGGGCTGCGCAAACGTTATCGGAAGCGGCAGGCGGTGGACGGGGTGACGTTCACGGTGGGCCGCGGCGAGGTGGTCGGGCTGCTCGGGCCGAACGGCGCGGGCAAGACCACGGTCATCAAGATGCTGCTGGGCCTGGTCCGCCCGGACGCCGGCGAGGTGATGCTGCTGGGCCGGCCGGGCCCGGATCCGCGATCGCGGGCCCGGGTCGGCTACCTGCCCGAGCTGTTCCGCTATCAGCCGTGGCTCACCGCGGCCGAGGTGCTGCGGCTGCACGCGCGGCTGGCCGGGGTCGCCACCGATCTCGAACCGCTCGGGCTGACCGGGCTGGCCGATCGCGCCGACGACCGGGTCGGTGGGTTCTCCAAAGGCATGCAGCAGCGGCTGGGGCTGGCGGTCGCGCTGATCGCCCGGCCCGAGCTGGTGGTGCTCGACGAGCCGACGAGCGCGCTGGACCCGCTGGGGCGGGCCGACGTACGGGACCTGCTGCTGACCTTGCGCGCGCAGGGAGTGGCCGTGCTGCTCAACTCGCATCTGATCGGCGAGGTGGAGCGGGTGTGCGACCGGGTCGTCATCCTCGATCACGGGCGGGTGGCCGCTTCGGGGTCGCTGGCCGAAATGCTGGGGCAGCACGAGCTCCGGCTCGGCCTCAGCGATTTGTCCGATTCCGCGCTCGAGCGGCTCGGACCTTTCACCCGCGACGGCGACGTCTTCGTGGTGCGCGGTGACGTCGACACGCCCGGCCTCGTGGCCGACCTGGTGCGCCTCGGCGTACGGATCCACTCCGTCGAACCCGCCCGCATCAGCCTCGAAGAACGACTGCTGGACATCATCCGGAGCGGCTCATGACCATCGTCCTCACCGTGGCCGGCCTGACCTTGCGCGAGGCTGCCCGCCGCAAGGTGCTGCGTTCCCTGGCCGTCCTGACCGTGCTGCTGCTGTCGCTCAGCGCGTGGGGCTTCTCCCGCATCAACGCCGAGTTCGGCGGGCTGACCAGCGGCGAGGCCAGGCTGGCGGCGGCCACCGTGCTCAACCTGGTGATGTTCGGGCTGAGCCTGATCGCCGCCCTGGGCACGGCGTTCCTGGCCGGTCCGACCCTGGCCGGCGAGGCCGAGTCGGGCCTCGCGCTGGCCGTGCTGGCCCGCCCCGTACGGCGCGCGCAGGTGCTGCTGGGCAAATGGGTGGGCCTGGCCGGCTTCGGCACCGGTTTCGTCCTCGTCGCCGGCACGGCCCAGCTGGTGATCGTCAAGCTGGCCACCGGCTACTGGCCACCCAGCCCGGCGTCCGGCCTGGCGCTGCTCTGCGGCCAGGCGATCGCCCTGCTCACCTTGGGTCTGCTGCTGTCCACGGTGATCTCGCCGATGGCGTCCGGCATCGTCGCGGTCGGCCTGTTCGGCGCGACCTGGATCGCGGGCGTGGTCGGCGGCGTGGGTGACGCGCTCGGCAACGACAGCGTGCGCAAAGTCGGCACGGTCTCCCAGATCCTGCTCCCCACCGACGGCCTGTGGCGCGGGGCGATGCGGTCGTTCCAGGACCCGGCGCTGCTGTCCCAGTTCGGCGAGGCGTTCGAGGGCCACCCGTTCCTCAGCAAGGCCCCACTGACCGGCGCCTACCTGGTGTGGGCGGTGGCGTGGATCCTTCTGGTGCTGGCACTGGCCGGTCTAGCCTTCCAGCGGCGAGACCTCTAGATGTGCGGCAAGCTGCCGTTCCAGAAGACCGTCGGGCGACTCGTCAGTGATCAACTCGAGCGCCCGGCGGCTCGCCAGCACGGCCAGCCCATGCACCCCCGCCCACAGGTCAACTGCGGTCAACCCCGGTTCCCGTACGCCGGTAAGCTCCACCAACCGCAAAACGCTCACAAAAATCGGGGTGCTGTGCTCCCGCAGCCGCTCCCCCGACCCTTCGAGCAGATCGTGGCGAAACATCAGCTCGAACATGGCCGGCCGCTCCCGCGCGAACTCCACGTAGACCCGAGCCAGCACCACCAGGGCAGCCCGCGCCGCGCCCCCTCCACCCGCCACACCGCCCCCCGCCGCAGCGCCGCCCACCACGCCATCACACGCCGCGCTGCCAGCCGACGCGCCGCCACCCGCCACGCCATCGCTCGCCGCGCTGCGCGCCGACGCGCCGCCACCCGCCACGCCGCGCACCGCAGCGCCGTCCATCACGCCATCGCCTGCCACAGCGCCGCCCACCATGCCATCACCCGCCGCGCTCCCAGCCGGCGCGCCATCGGGCGCCGCTACGCCACCACCCGCCGCAGCGCCGACCGCCGGGTCGCCGCTTGCGGCCGCCATCCGGGAGCGCAGGTCGGCGAAACCGGTCGCGGCGATCGCCGAAAGCAACGCGGCCAGCGTCGGGAAGTAGCGCCGCGGCGCCCCGTGCGACACCCCGGCCCGCCGCGCGACCTCGCGCCCCGTGAAACCGGCCAGGCCTTGCTCATCGAGCAGCAGCGCGCCGTGCCGGACGAGAGCGGCCTTTACATCTTCGCCCGCCATCACGTAGACAGTGTCTACCAGATAGACAGTGTCTACGCGTACGGGGGAAGCATGGTTCTGGGTGTGGCTCTTGCGCTGGGATCGGCGATCGCGCACGCCGGGTGGAACACGACGGCCAAACGGACCGCGACCGAGGGTCTGCCCGCGCTGTGGGCGTCCAGTCTGGCGGCCTTCGTGCTGGTGGCGCCGCTCGCGATCGGGCACGCGGGAGCGGCTGCGGGGCGGCTCATGCTGCTCACCCCGATCAGCACGCTGCTGCACACGGCGTACGCGGTCTGCCTCCAGCGCGCCTACAAGCGCTTCGACGTGGGACAGATCTACCCGCTGTCCCGGGGACTCGCGCCGGTGCTGGTCGCGTTCGCGGGAGCGGTAGCGCTCGGTCAGTGGTTGCGGGCCCCGGAGTGGGCAGCGGTTCTGCTGCTCGCCGCGGCCGTCGCGCTGCTGATGGGTGAGCACGCGAAACCCGGCGAGGCCGTGGCGGGGCCGGGCAGGGCGGTGCTGTGGTCGGTCGCGATCGCCGGGACCATTGCCGCTTACACGACGTTCGACGGGTTCGCCGTGGTCGAGCTGGGCGCCGATCCCCTGTTCTTCTACGCTTTCGGGGCGCTGCTGCAGTTGGTGCTGCTCACGGTTCTGATGCGCCGGCGCCTCCCCGAGGGCGTGGCCCAGTTCCGCCGGCGTCCCGCGGCAATCGGCCTGCTCGCGGTGCTGATCCCCCTGTCGTACCTGCTCGGGTTGTTCGCCACGCTGCACGCCCCGCTCTCGCTCGTGGCCGCCCTACGCAGTTCGAGCCTGCTCTGGGCCGGTCTGATCGCCTTCCTGGTGCTGCGCGAGCCGCTCGGCCCGCGCCGCGCGGGGGCGACGCTGCTGGCCGCGGCCGCGGTGGTGACCATGCTGACGTAACAGTGCGCCGTACTTGCGCATAGGCTTCGCGCATGGATGACAAGACTGTGCTGAGCCGGATCCACGGCCTGGTCGATGAGGAGCACAAGCTGCGCACGCAGCTGGGCAAGGGCGAGATCTCCTCGGACGAGGAGCACGCCCGGCTCAAGGAACTCGAAGAGGCCCTGGACCAGTGCTGGGACCTGCTTCGCCGGCGTCGCGCCGCCCGCGAGGTGGGCAACGACCCCAACGCCGAGCAGGCGCACAGCGTCAGCGAGGTCGAGGGTTACCTGCAGTAGACGGGCCCGGCCGCGGCCGCCGGGTCTTCGGCGGCCGCGGTCCGGTCCCCGTACGGCGGGTCATCTCAGGCCGGCTTCGTAGAGCAGCCTCTCCAGCAGCTCGTCGGCGTCGACCCGCAGGCCGCGCTGGGTGAACCAGGCCCCGACGTTGCGCACGTCGCGGGCGATGAAGTCGGCGCCCTGCGGGTTGGCCACCACGTCCACGATCTGCGGCAGGTCGATCAGCACCAGCCGCCCCTCGTGCACGAGGATGTTGTACGGCGAGAGGTCGCCGTGGGCCACCTGCGCGCGGGCCAGGACCGACAACGCGTCGGTCATCTGCCCCCACAGGGCGGCCAGTTCGCCGGGGTCGGCCCGCACCTGCGCGAGCCGGGGCGCCGCCTCGCCGGTCTCCCAGTCGCCGATGAATTCGAGCATCAGCTCGGTGCCGATCAGCTGCACCGGGTAGGGCACGCGGACCAGGCCGCTCTCCTGGCCCACCTGCCAGAGGTGGCTGAGCGCCCCGAACTCCGCGACCGCCCACTGCCCGGCGATCATTTCCTTGCCGAACGAGGTGCGGTTGGTCATGGCCCGCATCTCGCGGGACCGGCGCACCCGGCGGCCCTCGAGGTAGCCGGCGTCGCGGTGGAACAGCCGGTGGTCGCCGTCGCGGTAACGCTTGGCGGCCAGCATGCTGACCTTGTCGGTGTCCGGGACGGCCCGGCGCACCAGGAAGACGTCGGCTTCCTTGCCGGTCTTGAGCATGCCCAGCTCGGTGTCGACCGCGCCGTATTCGGTGCGGACCCAGTCGGGGCGGGGCTCGGGGCCCTTGAGTGACCCGTCCCAGGTCGACCAGCGGTCGCCGACTTCGGGCAGGTCGGGGTCTTCCTTCAGCTGCGGCTCGGGCCGCCCCCGCTTCAGGAAGTCAGATTCGTCGTCGTCGAACTTGCGGCGGCCGCGGCGCATGGTGGACGGGCCGTAAGAGTCGTGCTCGCGCACTGGAGGGTCTCCTTGGAGAGAGAAGAGGAAAGGCGAATCTGGACGGCAGGCATCGCAAAGACAGCCATGGGTCCACCCCCCTCTCTCTCGGGCCCTGTGCGGGCGATGCGGTCACTTTCCCGGAGAGCCCCGGGACGGCGCAACCTATTTATCGGGCCGCGGCGGCCATGATGGCGGAGATCCCCTGGATCACGTTGCCGACGACCTGGGTCGGCGCGAACCGGTCGTCGACCCACTCACGACCGCGGTGCAGCCACACGCTGGGCAGACCCATCGCCGCGGCGCCGCCGATGTCGGCCTCGGGGCTGTCGCCCACCACCCACGCGCCGCCGAGCCGCATGCGCACCCGCTGGGCGGCCAGCGCGAAGATCCGCGGGTTGGGTTTGCTCACCCCGGCCCGCTCCGAGATCACCCAGTCGGCGACATACCGATCCAGCCCCGTACGCCGGATGCGGCTGTCCTGGATCTCGGCCTTCCCGTTCGTCACCACCACGGGCACCAGCCCCGCGTCGCCGGCGATCTGCAACGCGCAGCCCACCATCGGGTCGAGCTTCTCGAACGCGGGTGGCCCCGCGTGCAGTTCGTCGACGAGGTCGATCGACGGAACCGTGAGCTGATAGCGCTCGCGGATCAGGTCGGCCAGGTCCCAGCGCGAGGTCAGACCGTCGGCGTCGACCGAGAGTAACCAGTCGAGGTCTTCCGGTGGCGCGCCGATCTCCTCCAGGAAACCCTTCGCCCACAGCCTGAACGCACCGCTGCGGTCGAGCAGGGTGTCGTCTAGGGCTATCAGGACGAGAGGCACGCGGGCACTTTACGTGAGCGGAAGGGGCAACGAGTAGTCCAGTGTTGTAAACAACCTCGGGCCGGGTTGGGGGAATTCGCGCCATCCGTCCGGTCGTGGCTGCTCACTGGCGCCGTGAGCCCTCCCGTGCCGCCGCCCCGTTGCCAAGACGTACGTACGGATTGCATGCGAAAGGGGCACGTGACACGATCCAGTGCGTGCCCCGAGTAAGCCAGGACCAGCTGGACGCCCGCCGCCACGAAATCCTCGCGGCGGCGCGCGACTGTTTCGCGCGGTTCGGCTACGAGGGTGCGACAGTGCGGCGCCTGGAGGACGCAACCGGGCTGTCCCGCGGCGCGATTTTCCACCATTTCCGCGACAAGGAGTCACTTTTTCTGGCGGTCGCCGAGGACGACGCGGCCGCGATGGTGGAGACGGTCGCCCGCAACGGTCTCGTCCAGGTCATGCGCGACCTGCTGGAGCGGGCCGGCGGCAGCGACGGCGACACGGCCGGCTGGCTGGGCACACAGCTCGAGGTGTCGCGGCGGCTGCGCACCGACCCCGCGTTCGCCAAGAGGTGGACCGAGCGGGCCGCGGCCATCGCCGGCGCCACCCGCGAGCGGCTCCAACGCCAGCGGGAGGCGGGCGTGCTGCGCGACGACGTGCCGGTCGAGGTGCTCACCCAGTTCCTCGAGCTGGCGTACGACGGCCTGGTGCTGCACCTGGCCACGGGCCGGCCGCCGGGCGAGCTGAGCCGGGTCCTCGATCTGGTCGAGGAAGCCGTCCGAAGGGCCTGATCACAGGCGTTGCGCGCGCCTGCACAATGAGGTTGTTCGCGACCTACCGCAAGCATCCGGCACCGCAACTGACGCACCCGATCCCCACCGTCGCGAACAATCCTCACAGGGGGGCGTATCAGCGGCGCTCAGCAGGGAGGTCCAGCCCGATGAACGACACCTGGGGAATCTCCGGCCCGACCTTTCTCACCTACTTCATCGCCGCCGGCCTGGCGATCGCGATCATCTCCGCGTTCCACCGCAAGACGCTGTTCCGCGGCACCCGCGGGGCCAAGGTCGACAACCTGAGCCCGCAGCAGGTGGCCTACCTCAACGGGGGCGACCGGCTCGCCGTCTACTCCGCACTGGGCGGCCTGCGGGCGTCCGGCGCGATCGGCACCGGTCCCGGGCGCACCCTCGTGCAGACCGGCCCCCTGCCGGCCGGGGTCACCCCGCTCGACAGCGCCGTCTACCACGCCGCGGCCCGCGGGGCCCGCACCCGTGACCTCCAGAACGACCAGTGGGTGGCCTCGGCCCTGGAGCAGCTGCGCGACGGCCTGGAGCGCTCCGGGCTGGCCGTCAGCGCGGGCCGGATGCGTGAGGCCCGGCTCTGGGTCATCGGCGGCCTGGCCCTGGTCGCGGTCGGCGTCGCCCGCGTGATCGCCGGCATCGGCAACGACAAGCCGGTCCTGTTCATGATCTTCGCAACGATCGGCGCGTTCGTGCTCACGCTGACGCTGCTGCGCTCGCGGCGCTGGGCCACCGACGCGGCCCAGCGGTCCATGCGCGACTTCCGTTACAAGCACAACTACCTGGCCCCGAGCAACAGCCCCTCGTACGCCACCTACGGCGCCACGGGTGCGGCGATGGGTGTCGCCCTCTACGGCGGCGCGGCCCTCTACTCGATGGATCCGGCGTTCGCGGCCGAGGCCGAAGTGCAGCGCATCGCCGCGACGGGCGGCGCGGGCTCCGGCAGCAGCGGCGGCGACAGCGGAAGCAGCAGCTCCTGCAGCAGCTCCTCGTCGTGCGGCGGCGGCAGCTCCTGCGGTGGTGGCGGCGGCTGCGGTGGCTGAGTACGGCGTCGGCATCGGGTGGCGCCCCGAGATCGCCGGCTACGTCGAGGGTCTGCCCGGGCTGCGGTTCGCCGAGGTGGTCGCCGAGTCGGTGCACGCGCACGGCGAACTCCCGCCCGGGCTGCAGAGCCTGCTCGACCGCGAGGTCACGGTCATCCCGCACGGCGTCCGGCTGTCGCTGGGCGGCGCCGAACCCGTCGACCCCGAGCGGGTGACGCACTTCGTGGCCGTGGCCGAGCGGCTGGGCGCACCCCTGGTCAGCGAGCACATCGCGTTCGTACGGGCCGGGGGTGTCGAGGCCGGCCACCTGCTGCCCCTCCCCCGTACGAGGGAAGCGGTTGACGCCGTGGTGGCGAACGTGCGGCGGGTCCAGGAGCAACTCACCGTGCCGATCGCCCTCGAACCGATCGCCGCGCTGTTCGACTGGCCCGACGCGGAGCTGACCGAGGCGCAGTTCATCGCCGAGATCCTCGACCGTTCTTCGGCGCTGCTGCTGCTCGACGTGGCCAACGTCTACGCGAACGCCCGCAACCGCGGCACCGACCCGCTCGACCTGCTCGACCACCTGCCGCTCGACCGGGTCGCCTACGTGCACGTGGCCGGCGGCGCCGAACATCAGGGCCTCTACCACGACACCCACACCGACGCCGTGCCCCAGCCGGTGCTCGACCTGGTGGCCGAACTGTGCGCCCGGCACCGCCCACCGGCCCTGATGCTCGAACGCGACGGTGACTACCCGCCCGGCTCCGCTCTGACCGCCGAACTGGACGCGATCGCCCGCGCCTCCGGCTACCCGGCGATCACATGAGCCTGGCCGACCAGCAGGCCGCCCTCGTCGAGGCCCTGACCGCCGGCGCCCCCGTCCCGCCCGGGATCGACGCCGCCCGCTTCGAGGCCGCCCGCGTCGCCCTGCTGCGTAAACGGGCCGGCGAGGTAGCCCGCCAGTGGCCCCTGCTGGCCGCCGCCTTCGGCCCACAGTGGAAACCCGAGTTCGCCTCGTGGGCCGCGACCCGCCCGACCCGGGGCTCGCTACGCGACGGCTGGGACATGGCCCGCGACCTGGCCGCCCGGGGATCCCTGCCCACAGCGGCGGCGGTCGAACTCGCCGAACGCGAGGCCGCCCGGCACTACGACGGCCGCAACGCACCCCGCTCCCGCCGCGGCCCGGCCCTCCGCGCGGCCGGCGGTGCCGTCGCCGTCCAGCTCGCGGGCCGCGTCTGGACGTTGCGCCGCCCCTGACCCCACCTGGACGCACGCCACCGCCGGCCCACCACGAACGCGCAGCGTCCGGAGCGGTGCTGCCTCGAACGCGACGATCGATCCGCGGTACGGGGAGGCCTACCGGACCGAGGCGCCGCTGGGCCGCACGGGCCCCCGGCCGAGGTCGCCGGCGTCGTCGCGTTCCTGGCTCCGACAGCGCCCGTTTCATCACCGGCCGGTGGACATCACCCTCGCCGCGGTGGACGACTCCATCCCTGACGCGAAGCTGCGTTTCTACGCGGCCCCGTTTCACCCTGGCCTGCCCAGCGGCGCCCCTAGGGTGGGGTCGTGAGCGCAGTGGGTGGGCTCCTGCGGGAGTGGCGGACCGGGCGGCGGCTCAGCCAGCTGGAGCTGTCGGCGCGGGCCGGGGTGTCGGCGCGGCACCTGTCGTTCCTCGAGACCGGCCGTTCGCGGCCCACCCGCGAGATGATCCTGCGGCTGGCCGAGGAACTGTCGGTGCCGCTGCGTTCCCGCAACGAGCTGTTGCTGGCCGCGGGCTTCGCCCCGGCGTACGGGGAAACGGCTCTTGACGGCCCGCCGCTGGCGACCGTGCTGGCCGCGCTGCGCGACGTGCTGGCGGGGCATGCGCCCAACCCGGCGCTCCTGGTCGACCGGCACTGGACGATGGTGGACGCGAACACCGCGATCGGCCGGTTCACCGCGGGGTGCGCGGGGTGGCTGCTCGAGCCGCCGGTGAACGTGCTGCGGCTGTCGCTGCACCCGGAGGGCATGGCGCCGCGGATCCGCAACCTGGACGAGTGGCGGGCGCACGTGTTGCACCGCCTCGACCGGCAGGCCGCCGCGACCGCCGACCCGGTGCTGCGGGAGCTGCGCGCCGAGCTGGCGGGCTATCCGGGCGGGCGCGACGACCCCGCGGTCCGGCCGGACGGGCTGGTGGTGCCGCTGCGCCTCGACGACCTGGCGTTCTTCAGCGTCACGTCGGTTCTGGGCACACCCCTCGACGTGACGCTGTCGGAGCTGGCCATCGAGACGTTCCTGCCCGCCGACGCGGCCACCGCGGCCGCCCTACGATCGTAGGCATGGATCTCGGATTGGCCGGTCGCGTCTACGTCCTCACCGGAGCCTCCCGCGGGCTCGGGTTCGCCACGGCCGAGGCGCTGGTCGCCGACGGGGCCCAGGTGGTGGTCTCGTCGCGTGACGAGGGGAAGGTCGCGGCGGCGGTCGAGCAGCTCGGCGGGCCGGGGGTCGCGGCCGGGGTGGTGGCCGACCTGGCCGATCCGGGGGCCGCCCGGGTCCTGGCCGACACGGCGGTCGAGCGGTTCGGCCGGTTCGACGGCGCGCTGATCTCGGTCGGCGGCCCCGCGCTGGGCACGGCGGCCGCGATGACCGACGAGCAGTGGCGGGCGGCGTTCGAGACGGTGTTCCTCGGCTCGGTCCGGGCTGCGCGCGTGTTCGCGTCGGCGCTGCCGGAAAGCGGCGCGATCGGGCTGGTGCTCTCCACGACGGTCAAGTCGCCGTCACCCGGGCTGGGCCTGTCCAACGGTTTGCGGCCCGGCCTGGCGATGGCGGCCAAGGACATGGCGGACGAGTTCGGTCCTCGGGGTGTGCGCATCGTGAGCCTGCTCCCGGGGCGGATCCTCACCGACCGCAACCGCGAGCTGATCAGATCCTCGGGTGACGCCGCCACTGTCGCCGATGCCGTCCCGTTGCGCCGGCTGGGCGAGCCCGCCGAGTTCGGGCGGGTGGCCGCGTTCCTGCTCTCCCCGGCGGCCAGCTATGTCACCGGCGTGACCGTGGCCGTCGACGGCGGCGTCCTCCGTACGCTGTGATCTCCGATGTGATCGGGCCCGATCTGCGGGTCCTCTTCTCCGGCATCAACCCGAGCCTCTACTCGGAGGCGACCGGCCACCATTTCGCCCGCCCGGGCAACCGTTTCTGGCCCGCCCTTCATCGTGCCGGGTTCACCGATCGGCAGCTTCACCCGTCCGAGCAGTTCGAGCTGCCGGCGCTCGGCCTGGGCATCACCAACGTGGTGGCGAGAGCGACCGCGCGGGCCGACGAGCTGTCCCGGGCCGAGCTGATCGAGGGCGGGGCGATCCTGGCCGCCTTGACCGCCGAGCTGAAGCCCCGTTACCTGGCCGTTCTCGGTGTCACGGCGTACCGGAGCGCGTTCGCCCGTCCGAAAGCCGCGATGGGCCTGCAGGCGGAGACGGTCGGCGGCGTGCCGGTGTGGGTGCTGCCCAACCCGAGCGGGCTCAACGCTCACTACACGGTGGACACGCTGGCCACCGCCTATGCCGAGCTGCGGGAGGCTTCGCTACGGTCGACACCATGACTACCGAGATCGGCGCGTTGTTGGCGGCGGCGGCTGAGCGGACTGTCCCGATCGTGCGGGGCATCCGCGACGAGCAGCTCGGCGAGCCCACGCCGTGCACCGAGTTCCGGGTGCGGGATCTGCTCAACCACCTGTTCCAGGTGGTGGTGAGCATGCAGGCGGCCGCCCGCCGGGAGCAGCTGGACTTCTCCACGACGCCCGACTTCCTGACCGAGGGGTGGCGTGACCGGTTCGCCGCCGAGACCGGCAACCTCGTCGCGGCCTGGTCCGACCCGGTGGCTCTGGAGGGGGTCTCGCCGGGCATGGGCCTGCCGCAGTCCCTGGTCGGCCACCTGGCCCTGGCCGACCTCACCATTCACGGCTGGGATCTGGCCACGGCGACCGGCCGGCCCTACGCGCCCGACGACGGCGCGGTCGAGGCCCTGCTGCCCTTCATGGAGCAGATGGCCCCGACCGGCCGCAAGATGGGCGCCTTCCGCGACGAGGTCGTCGAGGCCCCGGCCGGCGCCGCCGACTTCGAGCGCCTCCTGGCCTTCAGCGGCCGCACCGCTCAGGGCTCGATCTGACCCGCCGGCACGGTGACGATCTCGACCTCGTCGTGGAGGACCGGCGGCGACCCCGCCGCGAACTGCGTGCGGTAGAGCTCGGCGTAGAGCCCGCCCGCCGCCACCAGCTCCTCGTGCCGCCCGCGCTCGACGATGCGCCCGTGGTCGAGCACGAGGATCTGGTCGGCGTCGCGGACCGTGGAGAGCCGGTGCGCGATCACCAGGGCCGTGCGCCCCTCGAGCGCGGTGGCCAGGGCCCGCTGCACGGCGGCCTCGGACTCGCTGTCGAGGTGGGCCGTGGCCTCGTCGAGCACCACGATCGACGGCTTCTTGAGCAGCAGCCGCGCGATGGCCAGCCGCTGCTTCTCGCCGCCGGAGAAGCGGTAGCCCCGCTCTCCCACGACCGTCTCGAGCCCGTCGGGCAGGGCGGCCACCAGGTCGGCCACCTGGGCCCCGCGTAGCGCCGCCCACATCTCTTCGTCGGTCGCCTCGGGCCGGGCGTACCGCAGGTTTTCGGCGATGGTCTCGTGGAACAGGTGCGCGTCCTGGGTGACGACGCCGATCGTGTCCCGCAGCGAGTCGAGCGTCGCGTCGCGCACGTCGATCCCGTCGATCCGTACGGCGCCCGAAGTGACGTCGTAAAGGCGCGAGACCAGCATCGAGGTCGTCGACTTGCCCGCACCGGACGGCCCGACCAGCGCGACCAGCCGGCCCGGTTCGACGGTGAAGTCGACGCCGCGCAGCACGGGGGCGTTCTCCGTACGGTCGAGGGTCGCCACGTCCTCCAGGGTGGCCAGCGACACCTCACCGGCGCTCGGATAACGGAAGTGCACGTCATCGAACTCCACGCGCCCCGCCCCGGCCGGCAGCGCCACGGCCCCGGGCCGCTCCTCGATGCCCGGCTTGAGGTCGAGCACCTCGAAGACGCGGTCGAACGAGACCAGCGCGCTCATCACGTCGACCCGCACGTTGCTGAGCGCCGTGAGCGGGCCGTAGAGGCGGGTCAGCAGCAGCGCCAGCGTGACGACGGTGCCCGCGGTGACGCTGCCGGTGACCGCGAGCCAGCCGCCCAGCCCGTACGTCAGGGCCTGGGCCAGTGAGGCGACGAGCAGCATGGCCACGAAGAACGTGCGCGAGAACATGGCCTGCTGCACGCCGATGTCGCGGACCCGGGTGGCCCGTTCGCCGAAGCGGGAGGCCTCGGAGCCGGGGCTGCCGAACAGCTTGACCAGCATCGCGCCGGCGACGTTGAACCGCTCGGTCATCGTCGCGTTCATCTTGGCGTCCAGGTTGTACGACTCGCGGGTGATCTCGGCCAGGCGTTTGCCCACCCGGCGGGCCGGGAGGACGAACAGCGGGAGCATCAGCAGCGACAACGACGTGATCTGCCAGGACAGGCTGAACATCACGGCCGCGGTGAGCACCAGCTGGATGACGTTGCTGACCACGCCCGAGAGCGTCGACGTGAAGGCCCGCTGGGCGCCGGTGACGTCGTTGTTGAGCCGGCTGACCAGGGCCCCGGTCTGGGTGCGGGTGAAGAACTGCAGGGGCATGCGCTGCACGTGGTCGTAGACCCGGGTGCGCAGGTCGAGGATGATGCCCTCGCCGATGCGAGCCGAATACCACCGCTGGGCGAGGGAGAGGAAAGCGTCGGCGACCGCCAGGACGGCGATCATGACAGCGAGCCGGAGGATCGTGCCCGCGGCGTCGGGGCCGCCGCCCGTGATGGCGTTGACCACGTGACCGGCCAGCAGGGGCGTCGCGACGCCGATGCCGGCCGCGAGCACCACGGTGAGCAGGAAGACCGTGATGTCGCGGCGATAGGGCCGGGCGTACCGCAGGATCCGCCGGGTCGTGCCCCGGCGGAGGCGGTGTTCGGCCACCCGGTCCGAATTCTGGATCGAGCGCAGCATGGTCCAGCTGGACATGCTCATCTCGTCACCTCCCGGGCGTCATGTGCGGCGGGCAAGCAGAGTCTGCCCGCCGGGTATGACAACTTCGGGAAGTGAGGGGGCTATTCCGTTTCCGTCAGATCGCGCAGGCGGCGGGTCTGCGCCTCCCGCTCGGCGCGGTCCTGCTCGTCGTAGGAACGCAGCGCCGCACCGGACAGCAGCGCCTTGATCTCGGCGACCGCCCCGCGATCGGCGGCGAGAACGGCGGCGGTGAGGTCGGCGACGGCGCCGTCGAGGTCGGGGACCACGGCGGTGGCCAGACCGATCCGCATGGCCTCGTCGGCGGGGATGCGCCGCCCGGTCAGGCAGATCTCCAGGGCCCGGGACGGGCCGACGAGCTCGGTGAGCCGTTTGGTGCCGCCCAGATCGGGCACGAGACCAAGGGTTACTTCGGCCATCGAGAACCGCGCGTCGTCGGTCAGGACACGCATGTCGCAGTTGAGCGCCAGTTGAAAACCGGCGCCGATCGCATGCCCCTGCACGGCCGCGATCGTCACGATGGAGGGGTTACGCAGCCAGGTGAACGCCGACTGGAAGCCGGCAATCCGATCCGCGCACTCCGCCGGTGACAACTGCGAAAGCTTCGCAAGTGAAGAATCGCCTTCACCGCGCGCGACCGACAGATCCAGGCCGGCGGAAAAAGAACGGCCGGCACCTCGGACAATGACGACTCGCACGTCTCCCGGTAATTTCCGGGAAATGTTCTCCAGCTCGGCCCACATCGCTGGGGTCTGCGCATTGAGCACCTCGGGCCGGGACAACGTCACCGTTGCCACCGGCCCGTCCAGGTCGTAGCGAACGCCCGACTCGTCGGCGGGGAGGCCGGGTGCGGCGTCGCCGGTCGTCACGCCTTCTTGCGGCGACGCGCGCCACCACGCTGGCGGAGTTGCACGCCGGACTCGGTGAGTACGCGGTGCACAAATCCGTAGGAACGACCGGTCGACGCGGCGAGTGCGCGAATGCTCTCTCCGCCGGTGTAACGCTTGACCAGATCCTTCGCTAACGACTGGCGCTCGCTGCCGACGATTCGGCGACCCTTCTCAGTGCTGGTGGCTGTGCCCGTGGCTGGCATCTTGAATCCTCACGTCCCAGACTGTGCGGTTCATACGGTCTCACCTATTAGACCGCCTCCAACGATCATGCGCTAGGTATCCAGGCCTAGCCAACGTGCCCATTTATCACTGTCAGGAACTTGACGGTGACCACGGCCATCAATGTCAGACAGTTAACTGACGTTAGGGCGACAACGTTTCAACACGAACTGCGGACTCACTGGTTCGTTTCCTCAAGACCGTCGATCACCTGCGCAAACACTCGATCGAGGACCGTCGGCGACCGGACATGACGCAGCGTCGATGCCTTGCCTACCGTGTGCTGCGGCGCCTCTCGTGCCATCTTCGGCGCGCCCGCCGCGATGTCCGGCCTGCCCGCAAACGCCCGAACGTCGCACTGTCTGTGTGGGCACTGGTTGACAACAAACGATGGTGATGATTCGCGGATCACGCACGTCCGCGGGGCTCTTACGCGAGCTCGACGAGCTCCAGCAGGTCGTCGCTCCACGCGTCCTCGTCGCCGTCCGGCAGCAGGATCGCGCGATCCGGCTTGAGTGCCTGTACCGCGCCCGCATCGTGCGTGACCAGCACGATCGCGCCCGGGTAGTTGGCGATGGCGTCCAGCACCTGCTCGCGGCTGACCGGATCGAGGTTGTTGGTCGGCTCGTCGAGCAGCAGCACGTTGGCGCCCGAACAGACCAGGGTGGCCAGCGCGAGCCGCGTCTTCTCGCCACCGGAGAGCACTCCGGCCGGCTTGTCGACGTCGTCACCCGAGAAGAGGAACGCGCCCAGGATCTTCCGCAGTTCGGTGTCGGTCTGCTCGGAGCCCGCGCTGCGCATGTGCTCCAGGATCGTCCGGTCGACGTCGAGCGTCTCGTGCTCCTGGGCGTAATAGCCCAGCCGCAGGCCGTGACCCGGGCGCACCTCGCCGGTGTCGGGCTTGAGCAGGCCGCCCAGCATGCGCAGCAGCGTGGTCTTGCCGGCGCCGTTGAGGCCGAGGATGGCCACGCGGGAGCCCCGGTCGACGGCCACGCTGACGTCGGTGAAGATCTCGAGCGACCCGTACGACTTGGAGAGGCCGCTCGCGGTGAGCGGGGTCTTGCCGCAGGGCACCGGGTTGGGGAAGCGCACCTTGGCCACCTTGTCGGAGGTGCGCACCTCTTCCAGGCCGCCCAGCAGCTTCTCGGCCCGGCGGGCCATGTTCTGCGCGGCCACGGTCTTGGTCGCCTTGGCCCGCATCTTGTCGGCCTGGGCCATCAGGGCGCCGGCCTTCTTCTCGGCGTTGGCCCGCTCACGACGGCGGCGGCGCTCGTCGGTCTCGCGCGACTCCAGGTATTTCTTCCAGCCCACGTTGTAGATGTCGACGACCGAGCGGTTGGCGTCGAGATACCACACCTTGTTGACCGCGGCCTCCAGCAGCTCGACGTCGTGGCTGATCACCACGAGGCCGCCCTTGTGCTGGGCCATGTAGCCGCGCAGCCAGGCGATCGAGTCCTGGTCGAGGTGGTTGGTGGGCTCGTCGAGCAGCAGGATGCCCTTGCCGTTCTGCCCGGAGTCGGCGAACAGGATGCGGGCCAGCTCGATGCGGCGGCGCTGACCGCCGGAGAGGGTGCCGATGGTCTGGGCCAGCGCGCGGTCGGGCAGCCCCAGGTTGGAACAGATGCGGGCGGCCTCGGCCTCGGCGGCGTATCCGCCCAGGGCGGCGAACCTGTCCTCCAGGTTGCCGTACCGCCGGATCAGCTTGTCGTCGGCGCTCTCCTCGAGCTCGATCTCGAGCTTCTGCATCTCCGAGATGATCGAGTCGAGGCCACGGGCGCTGAGCACCCGGTCGCGGCCGGTCACGTTGAGGTCGCCGGTGCGTGGGTCCTGCGGCAGATAGCCGACCTCGCTGGTGCGCTCGACGACGCCCGTGTAGGGCTGGCCCTCGCCGGCCAGCACCTTGAGGGTTGTGGTCTTGCCCGCGCCGTTACGGCCGACCAGGCCGATCCGGTCGCCCGGCTGCACCCGCAGGGTGACCGGGGACAGCAGGATACGGGCGCCCGCGCGCAGTTCGAGTCCGGTGGCGGTGATCATGGCTGAAAGCTCGCTCTCGAGAAAGAAAAGGCTGACTCCGGGCACACGAAAACGCCGACGATCAACTTTGACGTCGGCGCGGGACAGGTCAGTCTTCGCAGAGCAGCACGCGGCCATACTACCGGGCGTGCCGCGCTACCTCCCACTCGATTAACGATCAAGATCATCGGGTACTCCGCGCACACCCTTCGCCGCACCGGCCCAGTGAGGATGAGATGGAACTCAACGAGAACGCCGACATCGATACCAGTCAGGTCGAGGACCGGCGTGGGTCCGGTGGTGGTGGCGGCGGCCTGGGCGGCCTGCCCATCGGCGGCGGTGGCCTCGTCGGCATCATCATCACGATCGTGGTCGCCGTGGTCGGCGGATACTTCGGCATCAACCAGATCGGCGGTGGCAGTGACACCGGCGACAACACGAACATCAACCAGGAGTGCAAGCAGGAAGGCGCCCTCGACAAGCTCGAGTGCCGCAACGTGCTCTACATCAACTCGATCCAGGCGTACTGGCGGACGGCCGCGCCGGAGAACTTCAACATCGACTATCAGCCGGCCAAGACCGTGATCTTCTCGCAACGGGTGAACACGGCCTGCGGCGCGGCCGACTCGGGCGTCGGCCCGTTCTACTGCCCCGGCGACAACAACGTGTACATCGACCTGACCTTCTATCAGGTGCTGTCCAAGCAACTCGGCGCGCCGGGCGAGTTCGCCCAGCCGTACGTCCTGGCCCACGAGTACGGCCACCACATCCAGGACATCACCGGCACCGAGGCCAAGATGCGCCGGGCCCAGCAGGGCGCCTCCGAGGCGGAGCAGAACGCGCTCTCGGTCAAGCTCGAGCTGCAGGCCGACTGCTACGCCGGCGCGTGGGCCAAGTCGGCCACCGCGACCACCGACAAGGACGGCGACAAGATCTTCAAGAGCCTCACCCAGCAGGACATCCAGGAGGGCATCCAGACGGCGGGTCAGATCGGCGACGACGAGCTGCAGAAGCGCAGCGGCAACCCGGTCAACCCGGAGGAGTTCACCCACGGCACGTCGGCGCAGCGTCAGCAGGCGTTCAGCACCGGCTACGACTCGGGGTCGCCGAAGAGCTGCGCCACGTCGTTCTGAGCGGGTTCCTTCACCAGCACCGAAACGGCTCGAGCCCCGGCGATCGCGGACACCAGAACCGCGTGCCGGGGCTCCGGCACATCCAGGAACCGCTCCACCCGGACGGCGGCCAGCGGAGCCAATTGCGGGGCGGCCAGGATCGCGTCCACCGCGGCGCGATCACCACCGGTCACGAGGGCGGCCAGATCCCGTACGGAGGGAAGAAGCACACGCCCCACAATGCCGGCGCCATCGGCAGTCGCCGCTTTGGCCTGATTGTCCCGGCGGCGCGCGAAGCGCTGCTGCGACCAGCCCCCCGCGGCCGTGCGGCCCTGCACATAATTCCGGTCCACCTTGGAGCTGATCAGCTCGGCGCCGTCGGCGATACCCGCCGCGATCGCACCCTTACGCGCCAGCAGCAGCCCGATTCTCCGCGGCCGCCGCGCCTCGGTGATCAGCTCGGTCATGGTGGCGGCCTGACCCGCGCCCGGCGGCGTCCGCCATTCCGCGGTCGCGCCGTCCTCGGCGATCAAGGTCAGACCCGTTTCCCGGTACGGGCCGTGCCGGCGCGCGAAGTTCTCGAGCCAGCGCGGCAGCCGCTCCGGCGCGACATCCACCCATTTCCCGCCGCCCGCGGCCGCCCGTTCACCCATTCCTGTCACACTACGGTGGCAAGATGCGGGCCATGAACGACCTGCTCGAACGGCTCGACGAACGCCTGCTCCCGGCGGCCGACCCGGCACGCGCCGCCGGCATGGCGGCGTACATGAAGAATCAGTTCGAGTTCCTCGGCCTGCCCGCCCCCGTGCTGCAAAAAATGGTCAAGGCGGCACAGTCCGGCCTTCCCCGCCCCACGCCCGGGCAATTGCGCACGATCGCGCTGGAGTTGTGGGCCCGTCCGCAGCGCGAATACCAATACGTGGCCTGTTCCTATCTGGTGCGCCACGTCGACGTGCCCGGCCCCGATTTCGTCCCGGTGCTGCGTTCCCTGGTCACGACGAAATCCTGGTGGGACACGATCGACCCGCTGGCCACCCGATTCACCGGCGGCCTGGTGAAACGGCACCGCGCGCTCGTCGACGTGATGGACGAATGGTCCCGCGCCGAAAACCTGTGGCTGGTCCGGGTCGCGATCCTGCACCAACTGCACTACGGCGCCGACACCGACGAGGAACGGCTGTTCGCCTATTGCGCGGCGCAGGCCGGCCATCGCGACTTCTTCGTCCGCAAGGCCATCGGCTGGGCGTTACGCCAATACGCCCGCACGGCCCCGCACGAGGTGCGCACCTTTGTGGAGGCGCACCGTTCCGTCCTGTCCGGCCTCTCGCTACGGGAAGCGACAAAGCACCTCTGAGGGCACCGCGTCCGGGATCCGGGGAATCGCAGCTTCGCGGAAGCCTGTACTGCAACTCGACCGAGTTCGCCGACATGCCGGTGTGGGGACCGAAGTAACGTGGCCGTCGGGCGGCCCGTCCGGCCGCCCGATCACGTCGGATCCGAGGAGACGCTGGTGCGCGAGTTCACGGTGGGTAAGGCAGGCGACGGTCCGTACGGGATCGCCGAAGGCCCCGACGGTGCGCTCTGGATCACGCTCGTGCACAGCGGCCGGATCGCCCGCCTGACCGCCGAGGGCGAGGTCACGGACCACCCCCTCGACTCCGCGGCGAGCGGCCCGTCGATCATCACCGCCGGCAGCGACGGCGCGCTGTGGTTCACCCGTAACCGGGACGACCGCATCGGGCGCATCAGCACCGATGGTGAGACGACGTCGTTCACCGTGCGCGGCGCCCCGTTCGGCATCACCACCGGCCCCGACGGCGCGCTCTGGTTCACCGAGATGAACACCGACACGATCGGCCGCATCACCACCGACGGCCAGGTGACCGAGTTTCCGCTGCCCACCACGGGCGGCTTCGCCTCGATGATCGTCACCGGCCCCGACGACGCCCTATGGTTCACGCTCAACCAGGCCAACGCGATCGGCCGTATCACCGTCACCGGCGAAGTGACCCTGCACGAGCTGCCGACACCCGGCGCCGCCCCCGTCGGCATCACCCGCGGCCCGGACGACGCCCTGTGGTTCGCCGAGATCGGTGCCGGCCAGATCGGCCGTATCACAGGTGACGGCGTCATCACGGAGTTCTCGCTGCCCGACCGGGCCGCCCGTCCGCACGCGATCGCAGCCGCCCCCGACGGCGGTTGCTGGCTCACCGAATGGGCCGCGAACCGCGTGGCCCATATCGCTTTCGACGGCCGGGTGACCGAATACGAACTGCCCACACCTGCATCTGAACCTCACGGTCTGGCAGTCACCGCAGACGGCACGGTGTGGACAGCTTTGGAGACGGGATCGGTCGCCCACCATGTCCCGGGAGGCGACCTCGGCTAAGAAGGCAGCAGCAGCCGCATCGCCAGGTAGGCGATCACCACACTGGACACCAGTGCGGTTACGGCTCTCCCCCGCCGCCCGGTCAGCCGGCGCCCCACCAGTGACCCGCCCCCGGCGATCACCAGCTGCCAGCTGGCCGAGGCCAGCACGACCCCCAGGACGAACCACATCCCGCCCCCTTCGCCGCCGCGGCCCAGCACCAGGGCGGCGAAGTAGACGACGGTGGCCGGGTTGAGCAGGGTCAGGCCGAGCACGCCCAGGTAGGCACGCCACGGCGTGGCCGGGCGCCGGTCGACGGCGGCCACACCGGGCGGGCGGAAGGCGGCCCGCGCGGTCAGCACGGCAATGACCAGGAGCACGACGGCGGCCACCCAGCGCAGCGGTGCGGCGATCGGGGCGATCACCCCGGCCACGGCCGCCCCGCCGACCACGGCGATCGCGGCGAACACCCCGTCGGCCGTGGCCGCGCCGAGACCGGCCGCCGCGCCCACGCGCAGCGAGATGCGGGCGCTGAGGCCGGCGATGAGCACCCCGATGGCGCCCATGGGCAGCGCAACTCCGTAGCCGGCGGTGAGGCCGGCCAGAAACGCCGCGCTCATGACAGCTGCTGACGAACCACCGTTCCGCTGAGGGCACACGGCTGCTGTCGCGGGGCCCGATCGGCCACAGCGACACAGACAGCGGGATGCGTAAACGGCGTAGTCACGCGCTCATCGTGCCGCTCGGGCCGGCTCGCCGCGACTCATTTACCGGCGGGCCACCGCAAGCGCTCCGCCGGCCCGGCCGCCGCGAACGCCGCCCGTACGTCGTCGCCGTTCTTCCCCTGGAAGCGCTCGACGAGGCCGGGGTCGTGGTCGTGCCGGGCTGGCGACTGCCCGGCGGCCGGCCCGCAGCGCCCGAGGTGCTGGCGGCCGGGCGCCGGGCTCACGGCGAAGGCGCCACCGTGGCCGGCCTCTGCCTGGGCGCGTTCGTGCTGGGCGGGGCCGGGCTGCTGGGCGGCCGCCGCGCCATCACGCACTGGGCACGGCTCCGCGAACTCACCGAGAGCTTCCCGGCCGTCGAGGTGCAGCGCGACGCGCTCTTCGTCGACGAGGGCCGCATCGTGACCAGCGCCGGCAGCGCCGCCGGGATCGACGCCTGCCTGCATCTGCTGCGCCGCGAGCACGGCCCGGCGGTCGCCAACGCCACCGCGCGGTCCCTGGTCGTGGCCCCGCAACGCCGGGCGGCCAGGCCCAGTTCGTCGAGCAGCCGGTGCCGCCGCTCGACGCGGGCGACACGGTGACGGCCGCGATGCGCTTCGCCCTGGAGCATCTCGACGATCAGGGCCTCGACGCGACCGGCCGGCCGCGGTGGCGAGCCTGAGCCGACGCGGCTTCGACCGCCGTTTCCGGGCGACGGCGGGTTGTTCGCCGCTGCAGTGGCTGCTGCACCAACGCGTGCTGCGGGCCCAGCCCATTGAGACGACCACCGCCCGGCCCGTCGACACGGTGGCCCGGCCTGCGGTTTCCGCGACGGCGTGGCCCTGCGTCCGCATTTGCGCCGCCTGGTCGGGGTGCCGCCGCAGACCTGTCGGGCGAGTTTCCCGGCCGCGTGAGTGGATAAGGTGCTGATCATGGGTGTTGTCGCCGAACTCGTCCTCGTCCGGCACGGGCAGAGCCTGGCCAACGTCGCTTTCCCCGCCGCCGACGCGGAGGGCCTGCTCGAGGCCGAGATCAGCGGCCGTGACGCCGAGGTTCCGCTGACCGAGTTCGGCGAGAGACAGGCCCGCGCGCTCGGCGAGTGGATCGGCGCCCGCCCCGCCGACGAACTGCCCCAGGTCGTGATCACCTCGCCGTATCTGCGGGCCCGGGAGACGTGGCGGCTGGCCGCCGAGGCCTCCGGCATCGACCTGCCGGAACCGTCCACCGACGACCGGCTGGTCGACCGGCTGCTGGGCGACCTCGAAATGCTCACCCGGGCCGCCGTCGCCCAGCGCTACCCGGGCGAGGCCCAGCGCCGCGCCGACGCCGGCGAGCACCACTACACCCCGCCCGGCGGGGAGTCGTTCGCCGACATCGAGGTGCGGCTGGGCGCCTTCCTCGACGACCTGCACCGCGAGCACGCCGGTGAGCGGGTCATCGTGGTCGCCCACGACGCGGTGGTCCTCATGACGCGCGCCGTGGTCGAGGGCTTGACCTGGGAGCAGGTGCTGGCCGCGGAACGCGAGGCGGGCAACGTCCGCAACGCCTCCCTGAGCCGCTTCGTCGCCGTCGGCGACCACCTGGAGCTTGCTTACTACAACGTGGTCGATCACCTGCCGACCGACTAGAAGGCGCTGGCCCACGCACGCAACTGGGTCAGTACCTCCCGGTCGCCGTCGACGTGCAGGTCGTCGAAAGGCACTCGGCCGTAGAGCGCCAGCACGAGATCGCTGGCCGGCCCGCGCACGGTGGTCACCGGGTCGCCGGCGGCGGCCGGGTCGAGCTGCACGCCCGCGGGCGTCAGATCGGCAACACTCGTCGGCCCGTCCACGGCGTCGAACGCGACCCGGGCCGGGCGATGCGGCCACGGCCCCAACGACCCCAAGCCGACCTGCAGGAATTCGGCCACCCCGTCGACCGCGACCGGGGCCGGCAGCGGCTCGGGCCGGCCGATCGTCTCCTGCGCGTCGCGGGCGTGCACCGCGGCCTCCTGCACCTGGTGACGAGCGACGGCGCCCACGGTCAGCGGCGACGACGACGCACCCCACCAGGCCCACGCCGGCGTCTCGGCCGTTGCCGAGCGCAGGGCTTCGAGCAGCATCGACGTCGACTCGGCGGACCACTGGAGCAGGTCACCGCGCGGCTCCTGGTCGCCGACCGCCTCCTGGGGCGGCCGCCCGGTGGGATCGGCCGCCTTCACCACCGCGGCCCAGAACCGCTGGACCGCGCCCAGATGGGCCACCAGATCGCGCAGATCCCACTCGGGGCAGCCGGGCACCCGGGCGTCGGAAACAGCAGCGGCGGCGACTGCGTCACGCAGCGCCGCCGACCGCTCGTCGATCAGGGTGAGGGCGTGGTCAAAGTCCATGCCCTGTTTCTAGCAAGAGGGTCCGACAGAAATCAGACGTTGAAGCCGAGGGCGCGCAACTGCTCGCGGCCGTCGTCGGTGATCTTGTCGGGGCCCCACGGCGGCAGCCACACCCAGTTGATGCGGAAGTCGGCGACCAGGCCGCCGCCCGGGCCCTTGGTCAGCGCCGTGCGCGTCTGGTCCTCGATGACGTCGGTCAGCGGGCACGCCGCCGAGGTGAGCGTCATGTCGAGGGTGGCGATGTTGTCGTCGTCGACGTGGGTGCCGTAGACGAGACCGAGGTCGACGACGTTGATCCCGAGCTCGGGGTCGACGACGTCCTTCATCGCCTCTTCGATGTCGTCGATGGACGCCTTGGAAACGGCGGAGTCGGTCATGCTTTCACCTCTGCTGAAGAAACATCGACACCGGCACGAGCGGCCGCGTCCTTGAACGCCATCCACGGCAGCAGCGCGCACTTCACCCGGGCCGGGAACTTGGCCACCCCGGCGAACGCGATCGCGTCGCCGAGCACGTCCTCGTCCGGTTCGACCTGGCCACGCCCCTGCATCAGCGCCACGAACGCGTCGTGAATTCCCGCCGCTTCGGCCGCCGTACGACCTTGGAGCAGCTCATGGAGCACGGACGCGGACGCCTGACTGATCGAGCAGCCCAGCCCGTCGTACGAGATGTCCGAGAACTCCGCGGAGGAAGCGGACACCCGGACCGTGATCTCGTCGCCGCACGTCGGGTTGACGTGGTGCGCCTCACCGTTGAACGGATCCCGCAGTCCACGCCCGTGCGGGTGCTTGTAGTGGTCCAGGATGATCTCCTGGTACAGACCGTCGAGCATCATCCGAACACCTTCCGGACCTGGTCGAGGCCGCGGGCGAGGGAGTCGATCTCGTCCGTGGTCGTGTAGAGGTAGAACGACGCCCGCGTCATCGCCGGGACCCCGAAGCGGACACAGGTCGGCTTGGCGCAGTGATGCCCGACCCGGACCTCGACCCCGAGCGCGTCGAGGATCTGGCCCACGTCGTGCGGGTGCACCCCGTCGACCTCGAACGAGAGCGTGCCGCCGCGTCCTTCCGGCGTGGCCGGCCCGAAGATGCGCACTCCGGGCACGTCCGCCAGTGTCTTGAGGGCGTACGCGGTGATCTCCTGCTCGTGCCGGTGGACGGCCTCCATGCCCAGCGCGTTCAGGTAGTCGACGGCCGCACCGAGACCGACCGCCTCGGCGATCGGCGGTGTGCCCGCCTCGAACCGGGCCGGCGGCAGGGCGTACGTGGTGCCGCTCATCGTGACTGTTTCGATCATCGAGCCGCCGGCCAGGAACGGCGGCATGGCGGCCAGCAGGTCGTACCGGCCCCAGAGCACGCCGATGCCGGTCGGGCCGAGCATCTTGTGACCGGTGAACGCGATGAAGTCGGCCCCGAGCGCCTGCACGTCGACCGGCAGGTGCGGCACCGACTGCGAGCAGTCCAGCAGCACCAGCGCGCCGGCCTCGCGGGCCCGCGCCACGATCGGCTCCACGTCGTTGATCGTGCCCAGCACGTTCGACATGTGCACAACCGAGACGATCTTGGTGCGCTCGTTGATCAGCTCGCCGGCGGACGACAGGTCGAGACGCCCCTCGTCGGTCACCGAGAACCAGCGCAGCGTGGCGCCCGTCCGCTCGCAGAGCAGCTGCCACGGAACGATGTTCGAGTGATGCTCCATCTCGGAGATCACGATCTCGTCGCCCGGCTTCAGCGCCAGGTGCTGCCCGAGCGAGTGCGCGACCAGGTTGATCGCCTCGGTCGAGTTCTTCGTGAAGACGATCTCGTCGGGGGTCGCCGCGCCGATGAAGGCCGCGACCTTGCCCCGGGCCTCCTCGTACGCCGACGTGGCCTCGGTGCCGAGCGTGTGCACCGAGCGGGACACGTTGCCGTTGTGCCGCTCGTTGTGCAGACGCATGGCCTCGATCACCTGCGCCGGTTTCTGCGAGGTGTTCGCGCTGTCCAGATAAACCAGCGGGTGGCCGTTGACCTCCCGCGAGAGGATCGGGAAGTCGGCTCGGACCCGGGCCACGTCGAACGTCATTGTCCTGAACCCTCCGTCAGACCCGGGCGCCGACGTAGCGCTCGTAGCCCTCGGCCTCGAGCTGCTCGGCGAGCTCCGGGCCACCCTCCTGCACGATCTTGCCGGCCACGAACACGTGCACGAAGTCCGGCTTGATGTAGCGCAGGATGCGCGTGTAGTGGGTGATCAGCAGCAGGCCGGTCTCGCCGCTCTCGCGGACCCGGTTGACGCCCTCGCTGACGATCCGCAGCGCGTCGATGTCGAGGCCCGAGTCGGTCTCGTCGAGGATCGCCATCTTCGGCTTGAGCAGCTCCAGCTGCATGATCTCGTGACGCTTCTTCTCACCGCCGGAGAAGCCCTCGTTCACGTTGCGCTGGGCGAACGACGGGTCCATCTGCAGCTTCTCCATGGCCGTACGCAGCTCGCCGGCCCACGTGCGCAGCTTGGGGGCCTCGCCGTCGACCGCGGTCTTCGCCGTACGCAGGAAGTTCGCCACCGAGACGCCGGGCACCTCGACCGGGTACTGCATGGCCAGGAACAGGCCGGCCCGGGCGCGCTCGTCGACAGTCATGTCGAGAACGTTGTCGCCGTCCAGCGTCACCGTGCCGCCGGTGATCTCGTACCTCGGGTGGCCCGCGATGGAGTAGGCCAGCGTCGACTTGCCCGAGCCGTTCGGACCCATGATGGCGTGGGTCTCACCCGACTTCACGGTCAGGTCGACCCCGGCCAGGATCGGCTTCAGCTCGCCCTCGGGCAGCTTCACCGACACCTGCAGGTCGCGGATCTCCAGGGTGCTCACGGGTTTACTCCATTACTCGGGGTCGTCGAAACATAGATGTCGCCGTCGCGGATCTCGACGGGGAAGGTCGCCACCGGGGAGAACGCGGGCGGGCCGCTCGGTTCGCCGGTGCGCAGGTCGAACCGGGAGCCGTGCAGCCAGCACTCGAGCAGGCAGCCTTCGATCTCGCCCTCCGAGAGCGGGACCGCGGCGTGGGAGCACTCATCCCGTACGGCGTAGAAGTTGTCGTCGTCGGCGTGGACCACCGCGATGTCGACACCGTCGAGCTCGACCGAGATCGCCGTGCCCTTGGCGACATCGGTGGCCGCGCCGACCAGCTCGAAGCTCACGACGCCGACTCCGCCAGCCGCTTCTCGATGGTCGCGCCCAGCCGCTCGCGCAGCTCCTCGACGGGGATCTTGTTGATCAGCTCGGCGAAGAACCCGCGGACCACCAGCTTGCGCGCCTCGGCCTCGGGGATGCCCCGTGCCATCAGGTAGAACAGCTGCTCCTCGTCGAAGCGGCCGGTCGCGCTGGCGTGCCCGGCGCCGACGATCTCACCGGTCTCGATCTCGAGGTTGGGCACCGAGTGGGCCACCGCCCCGTCGGTCAGGACCAGGTTGCGATTGATCTCGTACGTCTCCGTGCCCGTGGCCGAGGCCCGGATCAGCACGTCGCCGACCCAGACGGTCTGCGCGGACGCACCCTGCAGGGCGCCCCGGTAACCGACGTAGCTGCGGCAGTCCGGCACCGAGTGGTCGACCAGCTGGCGGTGCTCGAAGTGCTGGCCGGCGTCGGCGAAGTACAGGCCCCACAGCTCGGCGTCGCCGCCCCGGCCGGTGTATTCGACGCTGGTGAACTGGCGGACCAGGTCGCCGCCCAGCGCCACCTGCACGTGGCTGGCCCGGGCGTCGCGGCCCAGACGGATCTTGACGTGCTGCGCCTGCACCGCGCCGGCGTCCCAGTCGGCGACCGTCACGAAGGTGAGCTGGGCGCTGTCGCCCACCACGACCTCGATGTTGTCGGCCAGGGTGGCCGTGCCGGTCTGCTCGAGCACGAGCGTGACCTTGGCGAAAGCGCCGACCCGGACGACCGTACGGGCCGCGGCGGCCTCGCCGCCCTTGCCGACCAGGCGGATCACCACGGCCTGCTCGGGCTCGCTCTCGGGCTTGACCTCGATCAGCGTCACACCGCCGGCCGAACCGAACGCCAGGGCGCTGATCCGGTCGAACGGCGTGAGCACCGGCTCGGCCGTCGCCCCGCTGATCACGCTGACGCCGGCGGGCAGCTCCCCCGTCTCGAGCTGCGGCGCGGTGCCGGTCACCGACGTGGCGGTGATCAGCTCGCGCAGCCGCTTGATCGGAGTGAAACGCCAGTCCTCCTCCAGGCCGGTGACGGCCGGGAACTCGGTGACGTCGAACGACCGCAGCACCTGCGACTTGGTGCTGGGCGGGGCAATCGTTGTTTCCGTGGTCATGGTTTTAGCCGACCGCGCCTTCCATCTGGAGCTCGATAAGACGGTTCAACTCGAGGGCGTACTCCATCGGCAGCTCCTTGGCGATCGGCTCGATGAAGCCGCGCACGATCATCGCCATCGCCTCGTCCTCGGTCAGGCCGCGGCTCATCAGGTAGAAGAGCTGGTCGTCGCTGACCTTGGAGACGGTCGCCTCGTGCCCCATCGCCACGTCGTCCTCGCGGATGTCGACGTAAGGGTAGGTGTCCGAGCGGCTGATGGTGTCGACCAGGAGTGCGTCGCACTTGACCGTGCTCTTGGAGGACTCCGAGCCCTCCAGCACCTGCACGAGACCCCGGTACGACGTGCGGCCACCGCCCCGGGCGATCGACTTCGACACGATCGTCGACGACGTGTGCGGCGCGGCGTGCACCATCTTGGCGCCCGAGTCCTGGTGCTGACCCTGGCCGGCCATGGCGATCGAGAGCACCTCGCCCTTGGCGTGCGGGCCGGTCATGTAGACGGCCGGGTACTTCATCGTCACCTTGGAGCCGATGTTGCCGTCGACCCACTCCATGGTCGCGCCCTCCTCGCAGGTGGCGCGCTTGGTGACCAGGTTGTAGACGTTGTTCGACCAGTTCTGGATGGTCGTGTAACGCACCCGGGCGTTCTTCTTGACGACGATCTCGACGACCGCCGAGTGCAGCGAGTCGGACGAGTAGATCGGCGCGGTGCAGCCCTCGACGTAGTGCACGTACGAGCCCTCGTCGGCGATGATCAGCGTCCGCTCGAACTGGCCCATGTTCTCGGTGTTGATCCGGAAGTAGGCCTGCAGCGGGATGTCGACGTGCACGCCCTTCGGCACGTAGATGAACGAGCCACCCGACCACACCGAGGTGTTGAGCGCGGCGAACTTGTTGTCGCCGACCGGGATCACGGTGCCGAAGTACTCCTGGAAGATCTCCGGGTGCTCCTTGAGCGCCGTGTCGGTGTCGAGGAAGAGGACACCCTGCTCCTCGAGGTCCTCGCGGATCGCGTGGTAGACGACCTCGGACTCGTACTGCGCGGCGACACCGGCCACGAGGCGCTGCTTCTCGGCCTCGGGGATGCCCAGCTTGTCGTACGTCGCCTTGATGTCCTCCGGCAGCTCTTCCCAGCTGGCGGCCTGCTTCTCGGTCGAACGCACGAAGTACTTGATGTTCTGGAAGTCGATCCCGGTGAGGTCGGCGCCCCACGACGGCATCGGCTTGCGGTCGAACAGCCGCAGGCCCTTGAGCCGGAGGTTGAGCATCCACTCGGGCTCGTTCTTCTTCGCGGAGATGTCACGCACCACGGCCTCGGACAGACCGCGCTGAGCCGCGGCGCCCGCGACGTCGGCGTCGGCCCAGCCGTACTCGTACTTGCCCAGGGCGGCGAGGTGCTCTTCCTGAGTAGCGATCTGGTCGGTCATGTATCTGTCCTTACCCGTGGGATAGACGGAATGTGCGTGGTGCACACCCCGTCACCGTGCGCAATCGTGGCGAGACGCTGGACGTGCGTGCCGATGAGCCTGGAGATGACCTCGGTCTCGGCGTCACAAAGCTGAGGGAACTCGGCGGCCACGTGGGCCACCGGGCAGTGATGCTGGCACAGCTGCCCGCCGGTCGCGATCGTCGACGCGTTGGCAGCGTAGCCCTCGGCGGTCAGCGCCTCGGCGAGAGCCTCCGCCCTGGCCAGAGGGTCGGCGCCGGCCTCCTCGAGCGCGGCCCGGCACCGCTCTTCCAGCGCCACCACCTGCGACGACGCGAAGGCCGTGACCCCCTCGGGGCCGTGGTGCTGGGCGATCCAGCGCAGGGCGGCGGTGGCGATGCCGTCGTAGAAGTGCGGGAACGACTCGCGGGCGGCGGCGGTCAGCACGAACGTCTTGGCCGGGCGGCCGCGACCGCGGGGGCCGGCCTTTCGCACCTCACGCGCCTCCACCAGGCTTTCGGCCAGCATCGCGTCGAGATGTTTGCGGATGGCCGCCGGGCTCAGGCCGAGACAGGCGCCGAGCTCGGCCGCGGTGGCCGAGCCCCGCTCCAGCAGCAGCTGGGCGACCCGGTCACGGGTGCGCCCGTCCGTCGCGCTGGCAGACGCCACCGCTCCGGTCCGGATCAACACCTCGTTTTTCACTACGGCAACGTTACGTATTTCGGCGGGAGCCTGCAAACCGACCCCCCGGTGATCCATGCCACCGAGACGGCCTGCGTACGATGACCGGGGTGAGGTTCTTGCCGCTGCGCCCCCTGGCCCTGGCGTCCCTGGTCGCCAACATCGCGCTGATCGTCACCGGTGCGGCGGTCCGGCTCACCGGCTCCGGCCTCGGCTGCCCGACGTGGCCCCGGTGCACCGACGAGTCGTACACGACGACCGCCGAGATGGGCGTGCACGGCGTCATCGAATTCGGCAACCGGCTCCTCACCTTCGCGCTCGGCATCATCGCCGTCGCTTGTGTGCTGGCCGCGCTGCTGGAACGCCCCCGCCGCCGCTCCCGGGTCATGCTCAGCGTGGCGGTGCTGCTCTACATCCCGTTGCAGGCGGTCATCGGCGGCATCACGGTGCTGACCAACCTCAACCCGTGGGTCGTCGGCCTGCACTTCCTCGTCTCCATCGTGATCATCGCTTTCGCGTACGCGTTGTGGCGGCGCGCCGGTGAGGGCGACGGCCCGCCCGTCCGCCTGGTGCCGGCTCCCCTGCGCCACCTGGCGTGGATCCTGACCGGCGTGTCGGCCGCGGTGATCGCCCTCGGCGTGGTCGTGACCGGCAGCGGCCCCCACGCCGGCGACCTCGACGCCAAGCGCAACGGGCTCGACCCCGCCACGGTCTCCCAGGCCCACGCCGACGTGGTGTTCCTGCTGGTCGGCCTCACCGTCGCCATGATCTTCGCGCTGCGGGCGGTCAAGGCTCCCGCCCGGGCGGCGATCGTCCTGCTGGCCGTCGAACTGGCCCAGGGCCTGATCGGCTTCGTGCAGTACTTCACCCACCTGCCGGTCCTGCTGGTCGGCGCCCACATGCTCGGCTCCGCCCTGGTCTGGACGTCCACCCTGGCCGTGCTGTGGTCGTTGCGGGCCCGCCCGCTGGAGCCCGCCGAGCCGGCCGTGGTCTCCCCCGTCACCGCGAAAGAGCCGGTCCCCGCACCGCGCTGACCCCTTCACGGCGGTTCGCGTTCTCGTGTTCCCCTCCGCCGGGGCTCTCGCTTGCCATCCCCCGCCCCTTGGCGGCGCCTCCCCCAGCCGGCGGCGCCCGGGCCGAGCGTCTCTCTCGGACCGGCCGAATGCTCTGACCTGGACCTCCACGAGCGCCGCATGTGGATAACCGCGTGTCGTCCACAGGCCGCCACATCGGCCCGTCGTTGATCGCTTCTGTTCGGCACGCTGTTCCCATGCCACACAGAAGTCCCCCCGACATCAGCCACCACACCGGATATCGGCCGTCGCTCCCGGCCGGCCGCGCGGTCCCCAAGGCCCGCGCCGAATCGGGCTGACCCGCCCGCCAGGGCGCACCCGCAGCGATCGAGACGCCCATCGGGCCTCGCATCCGTGCCATGAAGACTCGGCAGGGCTGCCGATCCGAATCCCGTCAGCCGGATCGGCTCCCGCGAGCCCTGCCGACCGGGTGGCGTCCCGCCTCGAGCCGAAGGCGTCCGGCAACACCGATCGGCTCGGCGGGGCACCACCCGCCCACCCGGCGCGCCCACCCGTGGCGTCGAGACCTCAACGCGCCCGAGTCGCCCTGGCCGCGTTGCCTCCGCCACGGCAGCGTCGCCGGGCTTCCGATGAAGCCTTCCCCAGAAAGAAGGTGAGCCTAAGGAAAGCACTCCACGATGCGGGCGGCCGCTGTCCCGGTGTCCCTGCCGCGGTCGCCCGCCGACCAGGCGCGGGGTGGTGACTCCCTCTCTCTCCGGTCACCACCCCCGTTGCCGGGCGGGCTGAAGCCGGCGGAGCGCCGGGGGCCGTCAGAGGCGGCTGGTGATGGCCTCGGCCAGGCGGTGGGTGGCGCCCGCGGTCTCGCCCTCGCGCAGGAACAGGCTGGGCTCGGCCAGTTCGAGCTCGACCAGCAGCGGCTCGCCGTCGGGGCCGGGGATCAGGTCGACGCGGGCGTAGAGGAGACGCTCGGCACCGCCGGGGATGTGCCCGAGCACGCGGTCGGCTGTGCGGCGTTCGGCCGCGGACGGCGTACGGGGGTCGATCTGCTCGCTGCCGGGGTCGATCGTGCCCTCGTCGGGGCCGGTGAGCATCGGGCCCTTGCGGATGGCGTGGCTGAACGTCAGCGCGCCGGTCGCGTCGGGCAGGTAGATCAGCGCCGTCTCGCCGAGGTCGTCGACCGCGGTCAGGTAGGGCTGCACCATCGCCGTGCGGCCGGCGGCGGTCAGGCGGGCCACGTGGGCCTCGGCGAGTTCCCGCTGGGCGGGCAGCCGGTAGCGGCCGGTGTCCTGGCTGCCCGCGCTGACCGTGGGCTTGACGACCCATTCGCCGGTGGTGGGCGGGGTCCAGGCCTGGCCGGGGGCCACGAAGCCGGTCGGGGTGACGGGCAGCCCGGCCTGGGCGAGCCGGCTCAGGTAGCGCTTGTCGGTGTTCCACTCGAGCACGCCGGCCGGGTTGAGCAGCCGGGGAACGCTGTGCGCCCAGGCGATGAACTGGTCGCGGCGGGGCACGTAGTCCCACGGGGAGCGGATCACCGCGAGGTCGTACGTGGCCCAGTCGGCCGCGGGGTCGTCCCAGCGCACCGCGTCGACCTCGAGGCCGCGCCCGCGCAGGGCGTCGCGCAACGGGTGGTCGTCGTCCCACAGGTCGGGGAAGAGGTCGCACGTAACGAGAGCGACCCGGGAGTGATCCCGGGTCGCGTGGTTTTCGGGGGTCACTGTCAGCGGGCCATGCTCCGACGGGACATCGAGCGCCACAGGTCGTTGCTGGGGCGCATCTGCTCCATCAGCTCGCGCTCCCACTCGTTCTCCACCTCGACGCCGGCGCTCTCGCAAGCCTTGCGGGCAACCATGGTGTCGTCGGCGAACTGGTCGGACCACTCGCCGTCCTGGCCGACGAGAACGATGCGGGCACCACGCTTGCCGACGTACTCGATGACCGCCTTGGCACCCCCGTGGCCGGCGGCGAAGGATTTGATCCCCGCGGTCAGTGTCGTATCGGAACCTTGAGCCATGACGGGAAGAGTAAGCACGCCGAAGGCGGAGGCAAGTACCTCCGCGGGCCATTTGTGAGACGAATTACCTGCAGGTTTAACTGCTGGACACATTGTTATGTAGCGATTAGGCCCGAATTGAGCATATCAACGGGTTTCCATCGATCGAGTGACGGACAGTAACCAGTATTCGGGCATATTGGGTCACCTTGTGCGACACCCGTAACCCTCGGCCGACACCGAGAAGTACGGACGGAAAGTGACGACGGTTCAATCCCCTACCCACCGGAGCCGCGGTGAACCCAGAGACGCGAATCTTGACACCGAGCGGCTCCGAGTACGGAACGGGACGCCGGGGCCGGAAACGGCGACGCGCCCGGCACCGCGGTGAGCGGGCGGACGCGTACGGGCCGGAATCGGGACGTCAGATGAGCGCGTCCACCGCCACCGCGATGAACAGGATCGTCAGGTAGGTGATCGACCAGTGGAACAGCCGCATCGGCTTGGCCGGCTGCCCGGCCCGCGTCCGCTTCACCAGCAGCAGCGCCTCGGCCAGGAAGGCCACCCCGGTGCCGATCGCCGCGAGCAGGTAGATCAGGCCGAGCCCGAGGTCACGGCCCAGCACCCAGGCGCCGAGCGAGGACGCCACGGTCAGCACGGTGAAGAGCAGGATCTCGAAGTTGACCCGGCCCACCGAGCGGACGACCGGCAGCATCGGCACCCCGGCCCGCGCGTAGTCGTCCTTGTACTTGATGGCGAGGGCATAGAAGTGCGGCATCTGCCAAAAGAAGACAACCGCAAAAAGCGCCCATCCCAGCGGGGCCACGGTGCCGGTCACGGCGGCCCAGCCGATGATCACCGGGGCCGAGCCGCAGATGCCGCCCCAGAACGTGTTGGCGGGCGTGCGGCGCTTGAGCCAGAGCGTGTAGATCACGTCGTAGTAGAAGATCGCGCCGGCCGTCATCGCCGTGGCCAGCCAGTTCGTGAAGACGGCCATCAGAGCGACCGAGATCACGGCCAGGATCAGGCCGAAGATGAGCACCGAGCGCGGGGTGACCGTGTTGGCCGGCAGCGGGCGCCGCTTGGTGCGCCGCATGACCTGGTCGATGTCGCGGTCGATGTAGCAGTTGAGCGCACTCGCGGCGCCGCCCGCCATCGCCCCGCCGATCAGCACCACGGCGAGAGTGCGCAGGTCAGGCCACCCGCCCGCGGCGACCATCATGGCCGGCACCGTCGTCACCAGCAGGAGCTCGACGATCTGCGGCTTGCACAGCGCCAGATAGGCGCGGACCAGGGTCAGGAAATCGGGACGCGTCTCGGGGACAGCCGCGGCCGCGGCGTCCTCAGGAACGCCGGGCGTCCGTCCTGCGACGGAACGCTCGGTGATCATGCTCACGGACTGCCACCTTCCGGCATCGGCACTAGCCACCCTCACGCCCAGGACCGGCGCCAGCCGGCGGCACGCTGGGACAGCCTACGCTCAGCCATCTGCGCTGCTCCGGCGACCCACATCAGGAGCAAGGCGTCACACGTGAAAGAGCACCGGAGGCAGCGCGGCGTGTCCGCTCTCAGCGTATGGGCCTCGGGCGTTCCGCGGGCGCGGGTTTAAGGCAAGTGGATAGGGTCAACCTCAAAAGAGGTTTACCGAAACCATGCCCCGAGGAGCACAAGCGACGTGGCTGCCACAGATCCTGCTCTCAATTGGTCCGACCTAGACCGCAAAGCGGTGGACACTGTCCGGGTCCTGGCCATGGATGCCGTCGAGAAGTCCGGCAACGGCCACCCCGGCACGGCGATGAGCCTCGCGCCCGCGGCCTACCTGCTGTTCAACCGCGTGATGCGGCATGACCCCACCGACCCGCACTGGGCCGGGCGCGACCGCTTCGTGCTCTCCTGTGGGCACTCCAGCCTCACCCTCTACATTCAGCTTTATCTCAACGGCTTCGGCCTCGCCCTGGATGACCTGGCCTCGCTGCGGCAGTGGGACTCGCTGACCCCCGGCCACCCGGAGTACGGGCACACCCCCGGCGTCGAGGTCACGACCGGCCCGCTCGGCCAGGGCATCGGCAACGCGGTGGGCATGGCGATGGCCGCCCGCCGCGAGCGTGGCCTGTTCGATCCCGAGCCCAAGCCCGGTGACTCTCTGTTCGACCACAACGTTTACGTACTGTGCTCGGACGGCGACATCGAGGAGGGCGTGAGCCACGAGTCGAGCGCCATCGCCGGCGTGCAGAAGCTCGGCAACCTCACGGTGATCTACGACGACAACGAGATCTCCATCGAGGACGACACCCGCATCGCCAAGAACGAGGACGTCGGCGCCCGCTACGCGGCGTACGGCTGGGACGTGCGGCACGTCGACTGGCGCCAGGGCGACCCGTCCAAGGGCAGCGACTACAACGAGGACGTCGAGGCGCTGCACGCCGCGATCGTCGAGGGGCAGAAGGTCACCGACAAGCCGACGTTCATCGTGCTGCGCACGATCATCGGCTGGCCCGCGCCGAACAAGCAGAACACCGGCAAGATCCACGGCTCCGCGCTGGGCGCCGAGGAGGTGGCCGCGACCAAGCAGGTGCTGGGCTTCGACCCCAACGAGACGTTCGCGGTGGCCGAGGACGTGCTGGCGCACACCCGCCAGGTGGTCGAGCGCGGCAAGGCGGCCCACGCCGAGTGGACCACCAAGTTCGAGACCTGGGCCAAGGCCAACCCCGAGCGCCGCGACCTGTTCGACCGGCTCACCAAGGGCGAGCTGCCCCAGGGCTGGGAGAAGGCGCTCCCCGAGTTCCCGGCCGACCCCAAGGGCCTGGCCACCCGGGCCGCGTCCGGCAAGATCCTGGAGGCCCTGGCCCCGGTGCTGCCCGAGCTGTGGGGCGGCTCGGCCGACCTCGCCGAGAGCAACAACACCACCATGAAGGGCGAGCCGTCCTTCATCCCCGCCGAGTACGCCACGAAGGCCTTCCCCGGCCACGAGTACGGCCGCACGCTGCACTTCGGCATCCGTGAGCACGGCATGGGCTCGGTCCTCAACGGCATCACCGCGAACGGCAAGACCCGCCCCTACGGCGGCACGTTCCTGGTCTTCAGCGACTACATGCGGGGCGCCGTCCGGCTCTCCGCGCTGATGAAGCTCCCGGTCATCTACGTGTGGACGCACGACTCGATCGGTCTCGGCGAGGACGGACCGACCCACCAGCCGATCGAGACCCTGTCCGCGCTGCGGGCCATCGTCGGCCTCGACGTGGTGCGCCCGGCCGACGCCAACGAGACCGCGTACGCCTGGCGCGGCGCCCTCGAGCACAAGGACCGCCCGACCGGCCTCGCGCTGTCCCGGCAGAACCTGCCCACGATCGACCGCAGCAAGTACGCGTCGGCCGAGGGCACGCTCAAGGGCGGCTACATCCTTTCCGAGGCGTCCGGCGGCGAGCCCAAGGTGATCCTCATCGGCACCGGCTCCGAGGTGCAGTACTGCCTGACCGCGCAGGAGCGCCTCGAGGCCGAGGGCACGCCCACCCGCGTGGTATCGATGCCGTGCCTCGAGTGGTTCTACGAGCAGGACACCGCGTACCAGCAGCAGGTGCTGCCGCGCGGCGTCAAGGCCCGGGTGACGGTGGAAGCCGGCATCCGGCAGAGCTGGGACCGGATCCTGGGCGAGGCGGGCGAGCCCGTGAGCATCGAGCACTACGGCGCGAGCGCCCCCGCCAAGATCCTCTTCGAGCAGTTCGGGTTCACCGCGGACAACGTGGTGGCCAAGGCCAACGCCGCCCTGGCCAAGGTCGGCGAGATCACCGGTCACACGACCGGTAACTGAGGGAGTTCCTGATGACCGACAGGCTTGCTGAGCTCTCCGCCGCCGGGGTGGCGGTCTGGCTCGACGACCTCTCCCGTCCCCGCCTGACCACCGGCGGGCTCAAGAAGCTGCTCGACGAGCAGCACGTGGTCGGCGTGACCACGAACCCGAGCATCTTCCAGAAGGCGCTCTCCGACGCCGACGCGTACGACGAGCAGCTCAAGGACCTGGCTGCGCAGGGCGTCACGGTCGAGGAGGCCGTACGGCTGATGACCGGCCGCGATGTGCGCGACGCGTGTGACGTCGAGCGCCCGGCCTACGACGCCTCCAACGGTGTCGACGGCCGCGTGTCCATCGAGGTCGACCCGCGCAAGGCCCACGAGACCGAGAGCACCGTGGCCGAGGCCAAGACGCTCTGGTGGCTCGTCGACCGCGAGAACCTCTACATCAAGATCCCGGCGACCCTGGCCGGCCTGCCGGCGATCACCCAGGTGCTGGCCGCGGGCATCAGCGTCAACGTGACGCTGATCTTCTCGAACGAGCGCTACCGCGCCGTGATGGACGCGTTCCTCGACGGCATCGAGCAGGCCAAGGCCAACGGCCACGACATCACCAAGATCGGCTCGGTGGCGTCGTTCTTCGTCTCCCGCGTGGACTCCGAGATCGACAAGCGCCTCGACAAGATCGGCAGTGACGAGGCCAAGGCGCTCAAGGGCAAGGCGGCCATCGCCAACGCCCAGCTCGCCTACGAGGCGTACCAGGAGGTCTTCGGCACCGACCGGTGGAAGGCCCTCGAGGCCGCCGGCGCCCAGCCGCAGCGTCCGCTGTGGGCGTCCACCTCCACCAAGAACCCGGAGTACAAGGACACCGTCTACGTCGAGGAACTGGTGGCCCCGGGCACGGTCAACACCATGCCGGAGGCCGTGATCCACGCGTTCGCCGACCACGGCGAGACCCGCAAGGACGCCGTGACCGGCTCGTACGACACGGCCCGCCAGGTCTTCGCCGACCTCGAGCGGGTCGGGGTCGACCTGCCCGACGTCTTCAAGGTGCTCGAGGACGAGGGCGTCGACAAGTTCGAGGCCAGCTGGAAGGAACTGCTCGAGGGCGTCGACAAGTCGCTCAAGGCAGCGGCCAAGGGCTCCGGCAGCCCGAGCGACGCGGCCTGACCACGACGAAGGGGACTCGCCGACGCGAGTCCCCTTCGCTTTGTCCCTGCTAAGACACTTGCCCGACACCGAAAACTGGCAGGATGGAACACGTGGGCAATCCGCTGCGTACCGCACAGGACCGCAGGCTTCCCCGGATCCCGGAGCCGTGCGCTCTGGTGATCTTCGGAGTCACCGGTGACCTGTCCCGAAAGAAGCTCATCCCGGCCGTCTACGACCTGGCCAACCGCGGTCTGCTGCCGCCCGGTTTCGTGGTTCTGGGCTTCGCCCGCCGCGACTGGGGCGACGGCGACTTCGAATCGCTGGCGTACGAGGCGGCGAAGAAGGGCGCCCGGACCCCGTGGCGCGAGGACGTCTGGCAGCGTCTGGCCAGCCAGTTCCAGTTCGTGCCCGGCTCGTTCGACGACGACGCCGCGTTCGACCACCTGGCCGAGACGCTCGACGACCTGCGCGAGCGCAACGGCATCCCCGGCAACGCCGCCTTCTACTTCTCGATCCCGCCCGCCGCGTTCCCGCTGGTGCTCAACCAGCTCGCCCGTACGGGGATGGCCGACAACGCCAAGTCGGGCGGCTGGCGCCGGGTCGTCGTCGAGAAGCCGTTCGGCAACGACCTGCAGACCGCGATCTCGCTGAACCAGCTGGTCGACGAGGTCTTCACCCCCGGCGACGTCTACCGCATCGACCACTACCTGGGCAAAGAGACGGTCCAGAACATTCTGGCCCTGCGCTTCGCCAACAGCCTGTTCGAGCCGGTGTGGAACTCCAAGTACGTCGACTCGGTGCAGATCACGATGGCCGAGGACGTCGGCATCGGCACCCGCGCCGCGTTCTACGACGCGTCCGGCGCCGCCCGTGACGTGCTGCAGAACCACCTGCTCCAGCTGCTGGCCCTGGTCGCGATGGAGGAGCCGACGAGCTTCGACCCCGACGACGTACGGGCCGAGAAGCTCAAGGTGCTCAAGGCGATCGCCATCCCGAAGGACATCTCCAAGGGCTCGGTCCGCGGGCAGTACCTCCCCGGCTGGGTGGCCGGCGAGCGCGCCGTGGGCTACCTGGAGGAGAAGAACATCCCGGCCGACTCCACCACGGAGACGTACGCGGCGGTCCGGCTCGGCATCCAGAACAGGCGCTGGGCCGAGGTCCCGTTCTACGTGCGCGTCGGCAAGCGCATGCCGCGCCGGGTGACCGAGATCGCGATCCTGTTCAAGAAGGCGCCGCACCTGCCGTTCGACCCGGCCGACGTGGAGATGCTGGGCCACAACCAGCTGGTCATCCGCGTGCAGCCGGACGAGGGTGTCGTCCTGAAGTACGGCTCCAAGGTGCCGGGCACCACGATGGAGGTCCGCGACATCGCGATGGACTTCCAGTACGGCGAGGCGTTCACCGAGTCCAGCCCCGAGGCGTACGAGCGGCTGGTGCTGGACGTGCTGGTCGGCGACCGGACCCTGTTCCCGGACGCCGCCGAGATCGAGCAGAGCTGGCAGGTCATCGACCCGCTGGAGGCCGCGTGGGCGGGCACCAAGCCCGAGCCCTACCGGTCCGGCGAGTGGGGCCCCCGCGCTTCGGACGAGATGCTGGCCCGCGAGGGTCGCGCCTGGAGGCGAGCATGATCGGCTTGTGGGACACCACCGGCAACGAGGTGGTCAAGGCGCTCGCCGCCGAGCGGCGCAGCGCCGGCGGTGTGGCCTCCGGCCTCGCCCTGACCCTGGTCGCCGTGGTCGAGGAGAAGAAGGTCCGCGAGGCCGAGGCGGCCGCCACGATCGCCGCCGCCGCGCACCCGTGCCGGCTGCTCATCGTGGTGCGCTCCGACCTCGAGGGCCGCAGCCGCCTCGACGCCGAGATCGTCGTGGGTGGACGGCTGGGCCCGGCCGAGGCGGTCGTGATGCGCATGTACGGCCGGCTCGCGCTGCACGCCGAGTCGGTGGTCATGCCGCTGCTGGCGCCGGACGTGCCGGTGGTCAGCTGGTGGCACCAGGAGCCGCCGGACACGATCGCGAACGACTTCCTGGGCGTGGTGGCCGACCGCCGGATCACCGACTGCGCGCAGGCGCCCGACCCGGTGGCCGCGCTGCGGCAGCGGGCGGCCGACTACGCGCCCGGCGACACCGACCTCACCTGGACCCGCATCACCCTGTGGCGCACCCTGGTCGCCGGGGCCTTCGACACCACCGACGCGCGGGTCATCGGCGCGACGATCGTGGCGCCGAGCAAGGACCCGACGGCCTGGCTGATGAAGGGCTGGCTGCAGTCGCGGCTGGGCATCGTGCCCGAGCTGCAGGCGGCCGAACGCGCGCCGCGGATGCACTCGGTGCAGCTGCTCTGCGAGAACGGCGACACGGTGACGGTGACCCGCGAGGAGAACACCGCGCTGTTCAGCCGCACCGGCCAGGAGGACCGTTACATGCCGCTGCCCAAGCGGCCGGTCGGCGACGAGCTGGCCGAGGAGCTGCGCCGGCTGGACGCCGACCAGATCTACGCCGACGCGCTCGGCGCGATGGCCGGAGTGTCCGGTCTCGACCACCGGCCCGCGATGCGCGTGCACGTGTGGAAGGACCCGGCGCTGGCGGCCAAGGCCGACGAGGAGGGCGCCATGGCGGGCCCGGGCGGCACAGCCGCATAGCGATTTCTGCAAGGGGCCGTCCGCCGATCCGGTGGGCGGCCCATCGCCTTTCACGCGACAGGAGAACCCCGAAGTGAGCAAGACCCTGGTCGTGGTGGTGCCGGACGCCGACACCCTGGCCGCGACGGTGGCGTCCCGCCTGATCGCCAAGATCGTGGATGCGCAGGCCGAGCGTGGCTCGGCCGGTGTGGTGCTGACCGGCGGCCGCATCGCCAAGCGGGTGCTGGCCGCGCTGCCGGGTCTGCCCGAGGCGGCCGCGGTCAACTGGTCGCAGGTGGACCTGTATTGGGGCGACGAGCGTTTCCTGCCCGCGGGCGACCCCGAACGCAACGAGACCCAGGCCCGCGAGGCCCTGCTCGACGCGCTGCCGCTCGACCCGGCCCGGGTGCACGCCATGCCCGCCTCCGACGGCCCGGACGGCGAGGACGCCGAGGCGGCCGCCGCCCGTTACGCCCAGGAACTGCGCCTGGGCGGGGCCGAGCTGCCCCCGTTCGACGTGCTGATGCTGGGCGTGGGCGAGGACGGCCACGTCGCGTCGCTGTTCCCGGAGCACCCGGTGCTCAACGAGACCGCGGGCACCACCGCGGCCGTCCACAACAGCCCCAAGCCGCCGCCGACCCGGATCACGCTGACCATGCCGGCGATCCAGACGGCGTACGAGGTGTGGCTGATCGCGGCCGGCCCCGACAAGTCCGACGCGATCGGCCGGGCTCTCAATGGCGACAAGCTGCTGCCCGCGGCGCAGGCCACCGGCACGGCGAAGACCTACTGGCTGCTCGACAAGGCCGCCGCGGCCGCCGTCAACTAGCCCGCGACGAGATCTGCTGCACGGCCCAGCTGTTGCCGTCCGGGTCGTCGAAGAACACGAAGCCGACATTGTCCAGGGGGTGCGGCACGGGCCGCGGGTTCTCGCCCACCACCTGGACGTCGCTCACCTCGACCCCGCCCGCCACCAGTTCCTTGTGCGCGGCCTCGATGTCGGGCACGACGAGCTGCAGACCCTTGAGCGAGCCGGGCGCCATGTTGGGCACCGCGCCCTGGCCGATCACGATCGAGCAGCCGCTGCCGGGCGGCGTGAGCTGCACGATGCGGACATCGTCGCTGATCCGAGTGTCGTGATCGACGGTGAAGCCGAGACGGTCCGCGTAGAACTCCTTGGCCCGGTCCACATCGCTCACCGGCACGACGACGACTTCCAAAGTCCACTGCATCGGCACATCCTGTCATCGGACGGTGACACCGGCCACACCAGCATCGGATCATAGACTTCCGGGGTGCACCCAGAGATCCGCGCCTACCGGCCCACCGACCTCGACGCCGTCTACGACATCTGCGTCCGCACCGCCGACGCGGGCGGTGACGGGCGCGGACAGACCAGCAGTGACCGGCTGGTCGGCGACATCTTCGCCGCGCCCTACGTCGTGCTGGAGCCCGAGACGGCCCGCATCCTCGACGACGGGCACGGCAACGCCGTGGGCTACGTGGTCGGCACCACCGACACGGCCGCCTTCGTGAAGCGTTACCGCACCGAATGGCTGCCCGTCACGGCCGGCCGCTACGGCGACGACCCGCGCGACGAGATGTGGCTGGGGCTGCACCACGATCCCGAGCGCATGCTCGTGCCCGAACTGGCCGGCTATCCCGCGCACCTGCACATCGACCTGCTGCCGGAGTGGCAGGGCCGTGGGCACGGGCGCGGGCTGATGTGGTCGTTCCTGGCCGGCCTGCACGCCGCCGGGGCGCCGCGGGTGCACCTGGGCGTGGCCCCGGCGAACACCGCGGCGCAGGCCTTCTACGGCCGGCTCGGCTTCGAGCGGATCCCGGTGCCGTCCCAGCCCGACGCGGTCTATCTGGGCCGCGACACGGCCGTCTGAGGGGCCTACTCGCGGCCGCGGCGCTGGCGCAGCTTGGCCAGCGCCTCCTCCAGGATGCGGGCGCCGTCCTCGTCGGAGCGCCGCTCCTTGACGTAGGCCAGATGCGACTTGTACGGCTCGGCGCGCAGCCGGCCCGGCGGCTTCTCCCGATCGAGGCCGGCGGGCTGGCCGCAGCGCGGGCAGTCCCACGCGTCGGGCGGCGCCGCCTCGGCCGCGAACAGGATCTGACTGGCGTGCCCGGCCGCGCAGAAGTAGGTCACCTCCCGCCGCGGGGCGGGCTCACTGCGCTCGTCGGGGCGGACCGGGGACGAGCCGACACGGCTGCCGCGGATCGCACTGCCACTGGACACGGACGTGACTCCTGTCTCGAGGGGCGCTGGGCCGGTATTTGTCGACGGCCGGAAATGCGGCCGAAACAGACCATAAAAACGCCGCGCGTCCGGCAGAACCGGACGCGCGGCAGAGTCTACGACTATTACGCTCCGTAAGAAAGAACGGGACGTAAGGAAAGTCAGGAACCCGGAACGGACACCCGCAGCCACAGGCCGAGGCCCACGATGCAGGCGAACCAGACGATGCCCACCAGCACGGTGTAGCGGTCGAGGTTCTTCTCCGCCACCGAGGAGCCGGCCAGGCTGGACGTCACGCCACCGCCGAACATGCTCGACATGCCGCCACCCTTGCCGCGGTGCAGCAGGATCAGCAGGGTCAGCAAGAAGCTGGTGAGGACCAGCAACGCGATCAACGTGTACGCGAACCACATCGGCATGGTCGGGTCATTCCTCTCGAAGGGCACAGGAGCCGTCCAACAATAGCTTGTGCCCGGGCGCGTGGTGCGCCCGGGCACGCGCTGCGTGCGTCCTGTGTCAGCGGGCTACGTGCTCGCGGAACCGCGCGATCGAGGCGAACTCCTCGGCGTCCAGGCTCGCGCCGCCGATCAGGGCGCCGTCCACGTCCGGCTTGGCCATGATCGAGGCGATGTTGGCCGCCTTGACCGAGCCGCCGTAGAGCACCCGCACGGCGTCAGCCACCTCGGCCCCGTACACCTTGGCCAGCTGAGCCCGGATCTCCCCGCACACCTCCTGGGCGTCCTCGGGGGTCGCGGTCTTGCCGGTGCCGATGGCCCAGACCGGCTCGTACGCGATGACGATCTGCTTGACCTGCTCGGGCTTGAGCCCGGCCAGGCCCGCGTCGACCTGCGAGGTGCAGTGCGCGACGTGACCGTTCTCCTCGCGGACGGACAGGCCCTCGCCCACGCAGAGGATCGGCGTCAGGTTGTTCGCGAAGGCCGCCTTCACCTTCGCGTTGACCAGCGCGTCGTCCTCGTTGTGGTATTCGCGGCGCTCGGAGTGGCCGGCCAGCACGAAGGTGCAGCCCAGCTTCTCCAGCATCGACCCGGCGATCTCACCGGTGTAGGCGCCCGACTTGTGCTGCGAGATGTCCTGCGCGCCGTAGACGATGTTCAGCTTGTCGCCGTCGACCGCGGTCTGCACGGTGCGCAGGTCGGTGAACGGCGGCAGCACGGCCACCTCGACGTCGGTGAGCTGCTGCTCGCTCAGGCTCGCGGCGAGCTTCTGCACCAGAAGGTTGGCCTCGAAGTGGTTGAGGTTCATCTTCCAGTTGCCGGCCATCAGGGGCCGACGGACCTCAGCCATCTACTTCTCCAGAGCTTCGATGCCGGGGAGGGTCTTGCCCTCGAGATACTCCAGGGAGGCGCCGCCACCCGTCGAGATGTGCCCGAAGGCACCCTCGTCGAGGCCGAGCGTGCGCACGGCCGCGGCCGAGTCGCCGCCGCCGACGACCGAGAAACCGTCGATCTTGGTGATCGCCTCGGCCACACCCCGGGTGCCCGCCGCGAACGGGGCCAGCTCGAACACGCCCATCGGGCCGTTCCAGAACACCGTCTTGGCGCCGCCGATGGCCTCGGCGAACAGCGCCACCGACTCCGGGCCGATGTCGAGACCCAGCCGGTCGGCCGGGATCTCCGGCGCAGGCACGGTCACCGAGTCGGCGTCGGCCGAGAACTCGGTCGCCGCGACCACGTCGACCGGCAGCACGATCCGGCCCTGGGCCTCTTCCAGCAGGTCGCGGCAGGTGCCGACCATCTCGTCCTCGAGCAGCGACTTGCCGACCTCGTGGCCCTGGGCCTTGAGGAAGGTGAAGCACATGCCGCCGCCGACCAGAAGCTTGTCGACCTTGGGCAGCAGCGCCTTGATCACCGCGAGCTTGTCGGAGACCTTCGAGCCGCCGAGCACGACCACGTACGGCTGCTCGGGGCTTTCGGTGACCTTCTTCAGCACTTCCACTTCACGCAGGACCAGACCGCCCGCGTAGTGCGGGAGCACGGCCGGCACGTCGTAGACCGAGGCGTGCTTACGATGCACGGCACCGAAAGCGTCATCGACGTAGAAGTCGGCGAACTTCGCCAACTCGCCCGCGAAAGCGGCGCGCTCGGCGTCGTCCTTCGCGGTCTCCCCGGCGTTGAAACGCAGGTTCTCGAGGAGCAGCACCTGGCCGTCGGTCAACGCCTCGGCCTTCGCCGCAGCATCGGGGCCGACGGTGTCGGTCGCGAAGACCACCGGCGAGCCCAGCAGCTCACCCAGGCGGGTGGCGACCGGCTCGAGGGTGTACTTGGGGTCGGGCGCGCCCTTGGGGCGGCCCAGGTGCGACATCACGATGACGCGGGCGCCCGCGTCACGCAGCGCGATCAGCGTCGGCAGCACCGCGCGGGCGCGGCCGTCGTCGCTGATGACGCCCGGGTTGGCCTTGTCGAACGGGACGTTCAGGTCGGCGCGCACGAGCACGCGCCGACCCGAGACACCCTCGCCGAGCAGGTCGTCGAGAGTCTTCAAGATGATCAGGCCCCGACGAGCTTGACCAGGTCGACGAGGCGGTTCGAGTAGCCCCACTCGTTGTCGTACCAGCCGACGACCTTGACCTGGTTGCCGATGACCTTGGTCAGGCCGGCGTCGAAGATGCAGGAGGCCGGGTCGGTCACGATGTCCGAGGAGACGATCTCGTCCTCGGTGTAGGTCAGGATGCCCCGGAGCGCGCCCTCGGCGGCGGCCTTGATCGCGGCGTTGACCTCCTCGACCGAGGTCTCCTTGGCGGCCTGGAAGGTCAGGTCGGTGGCCGAGCCGGTCGGGATCGGCACGCGCATCGCGAAACCGTCGAGCTTGCCCTTGAGTTCGGGCAGCACCAGGCTGACGGCCTTGGCGGCGCCGGTCGAGGTCGGCACCACGTTGAGGGCGGCGGCGCGGGCGCGACGCAGGTCCTTGTGCGGGCCGTCCTGCAGGTTCTGGTCCTGCGTGTAGGCGTGGATCGTGGTCATCAGGCCACGCTCGATGCCGATCGTGTCGTTGAGGACCTTGGCCATCGGCGCGAGGCAGTTGGTCGTGCAGGACGCGTTCGAGATGATCGTGTGCTGCGCGGCGTCGTACAGGTTGTCGTTGACACCCATGACGACGGTGATGTCCTCGTTCTTGGCCGGGGCCGAGATGATGACCTTCTTGGCGCCCTTGTCGACGTGGGCCTTGGCCTTGGTGGCGTCGGTGAAGAAGCCGGTCGACTCGATCACGACGTCGGCGCCCAGGTCGCCCCAGGGCAGGCTGTTCGGGTCGCGCTCGGCGAACGCCTTGAAGGTCTTGCCACCGACGGTGATCTCGTCGGCGGTCGCCTTCACCTCGTGCGGCAGGCGGCCGAGGATCGAGTCGTACTTGAGCAGGTGCGCGAGCGTGGCGTTGTCGGTCAGGTCGTTCACGCCGACGATCTCGATGTCCGCACCGGAGGCGGCAGCCGCCCGGAAGAAGTTGCGGCCGATACGGCCGAAGCCGTTGATGCCAACCCGGATGGTCACAGGTGGATCTCCTCGTTTCGGTCCGCCGGATTATGCGACCGGCGGAGGGTCTGCGTTGCCGACCGTTTCGAGGGCCGGCAGAGGGGCGTCCGGTCGCCGCGCCTGAACTGAGGGAGGCGCCGCGAAAAGACTGGCGGCGCCCAGCGCGGTCGGCCGAGCTGCCGGCACCGTCGCCGTCGGTAAGACCCTATCCGAGAGCCGCTGAGACTTTTCCGAGGGGTCGCAACCCAACCGTGACAGTGTCTCCTCGTTAACCTGCGCTTCTTCTGGCGGAAAGACCTTTCCCCGTACGCGACGTGACCGTCACCAACCGCAACGGGACAGCACCGGGCCCCTCCCCCGGCCGGGTGCCGCACCGGGCTGCCGCGCCGCGTATCTCAGCAGGCCATCATCTCGGGCGTCACAGCCGCCTCCGTGTCGGGGATGCCCAGGTCGCGGGCGCGCTTGTCGGCGAGGGCGAGCAGACGCCTTATACGGCCGGCGATCGCGTCCTTCGTCAGCGGCGGGTCGGCCAGGGCGCCCAGCTCCTCCAGCGAGGCCTGCCGGTGCTCCAGGCGCAGCTGACCGGCCGAGGTGAGGTGGTTGGGGGCCTCGTCGGCCAGGATCTCCAGCGCGCGGGTGACCCGGGCGGCCGCGGCCACGGCGGCACGGGCCGAGCGGCGCAGGTTCGCGTCGTCGAAGTTGGCCAGCCGGTTGGCAGTGGCCCGCACCTCGCGCCGCACCCGGCGCTCCTCCCAGGCCAGCACGCTGGCGTGCGCGCCGATCCGGGTGAGCAGCGCGGCGATCGCGTCGCCGTCCTTGATCACGACCCGGTCGACGCCGCGGACCTCGCGCTCCTTGGCCGTGATGCCGATCCGGCGGGCCGCGCCGCGCAGGGCCAGCGCCGCCTCGGGGCCGGGGCAGGTGATCTCGAGCGCGCTGGAGCGGCCCGGCTCGGTCAGCGAGCCGTGCGCCATGAACGCGCCCCGCCACGCCGCCACCGCGCAGCACACGTTGGCCGAGACCACGTGCGGCGGGAGCCCCCGCACGGGCCGGCCCCGCACGTCGAGCAGCCCCGTCTGCCGGGCCAGGGCCTCGCCGTCCTTGACGATGCGCACGATGTAGTGGCTGCCCTTGCGCAGGCCGCCCGACGCCAGCACGTGCACCTCGCTGGGGTAGCCGTAGACGTCGGCGATCTCGCGCCGCAGCCGCCGCGCCACCGCCCCCGTGTCCAGCTCCGCCTCGACCACCACGCGGCCCGAGACGATGTGCAGACCGCCGGCGAACCGCAGCAGGGCCGCCATCTCCGCCCGCCGGCAGCACGGCTTGGGCACGTCGACCCGGCTCAGCTCGTCCTTGACCGCTGCCGTCATCGCCATCGTGATGTCACCTCATGCGCCGGATCTTGACCATTTGTACCGATTACGCGTGCTTAACGAGTGGCGCCCAAGACGGGCACCAGGGCAACGCCCAACGACTCAGGATCATGCTTGGGGCGGCCGTCCGCAACGGCCACCGGTGCCAGCACCAGCCGCGCCCCCAAACCCTCGGCGGCCCGCCGCACCGGTTCCGGTTCGCCCACCCACCGGCCGTCGGCCAGCACCACGTCGACCCGCAGGCCCGGCAGATACGAGTGCAGTGCGGCCAGGTGGTCGGCGACCGAAAGGCCGAGTGTCTCGTTCTCGGTGGCCAGGTTGAGCGTGACCAGCCGCCGGGCCGGGCTCTTCATGATCGCCTCGGCCAGCCGGGGCACCATCAGGTGGGGCAGCACGCTGGTGAACCAGCTGCCCGGCCCGAAGATCAACCAGTCCGCCTCGTCGATCGCCGCGACGGCCTGCGAGCAGACCGGCGGATCGGCCGGGTGGATCCGTACGGCCTCGACATGACCGTGGGCGACCGCGACCGCGTGCTGACCGCGCACCGTGACGATCTCGTGCGGCCGTTCCGGGTCGCCGCCGCGCATGTCGGCCTCGATGCCGATCGCGTGCCGGGCCATCGGCAGCACCCGCCCCCGCGCACCCACCATGGCCGCCGCGTGGTCGAGGGCCTGCACCGGGTCGCCCAGCATCTCCATCAACCCGAGCAGCAGCAGATTGCCGACCGCGTGCCCCACCAGCGGGTCGGGGCCGCCGACACCCGGGGCCGGGATCTCGGCGAAGCGATACTGCAGCAGCTGGGCGGTGCGCTGGGTGGTCTCCCGGTCGTCGGCCAGCGCGGCCAGGGCCTGCCGCAGGTCACCCGGGGGCAACAGCGCGTCCCGCTCGGCCAGCAGCCGGCCGCTGGAACCACCGTTGTCGCCCACCGTCACCACGGCCGTGATGTCGAGCTCGAGGCCGTCGGCGGCACGGCTGCGCAAAGCGCGCAACGAGGCACTGAGCCCGTGCCCGCCGCCGAACGCCACCACCCGTACGGGCATCGTCACTCCCGCCCGAGATCGCGGTGCGAGGAGTGCGCGGCCAGCCGCATGTCCCGCAGCTGCGCGGTCAGCTCCTCGGAGATCGCGACGCTGCGGTGCTTGCCCCCGGTACAGCCGACCGCGACGGTCAGGTAACGCTTGCCCTCCCGCTCGAACCCCGGGGCGGTGGCCGCGATCAGGCTCGCGTACGTCTTCACGAAGTCGCTCGCACCCTCCTGGTCGAGCACGTACGTGCTGACCGCCTCCTCGAGGCCGGTGTGGTCGCGCAGGTCGGGCACCCAGAACGGATTGGGCAGGAACCGGGCGTCCATCACGTAGTCGGCGTCCGGGGGCAGGCCGTACTTGAAGCCGAACGACAACACGGTTATGCGCAGCCGGCGCACATCCTCCCCGCCGAACAACTCCTCGACCCGGCGGCGCAGCTGGTTCACGTTCAGGTGGCTGGTGTCGATGATCACGTCGGCCTGCTCGCGGGCCTCGGCCAGCAGCTTGCGCTCGGCCGCGATGCCGTCGGAGAGACGGCCGTCACCCTGCAGCGGATGCGACCGCCGGACCGACTCGAACCGGCGGATCAGCACATCGTCCTCGGCGTCGACGAACACGACCCGCGGCGAGAAACCGCGCTCGCGCAGCGCGTGGATGGCGGCGGCCAGATCGGTCGAGAACGCCCGGCTGCGCACGTCGAGCACCATGGCCGTGCGCCGGGCGGCCCCGCCGGCCTGGAACGCGAGCTGAGCCATGTCGAGCATGAGCGCCTGCGGCAAATTGTCGACCACATAGAAACCGACGTTCTCCAGGGCGCGCGCCACCGTGCTGCGCCCACCACCGGAGACACCGGTCACAACCACCAGATCGGTGGTCACCTCGTCACGATCGGTCGCGTCGGACACGAACTCCGGCATCGACTCCGTCAACGCACACGCCTCCCAGCGTCGCCTCGCCCGCGCCCCCTGGCGGACACAACATCCTAGGCCGAACCCAGCAGACCGTTCCTTCCGGACGCGTGTCGTCCATCCGATCGGGCCTCCCGCAGTCACAACAACCGGCCGCCACCGCTAGTTCCGCCGCAGCCCGCCGCGAACCTCACAACCCCACCGACGCCCACCGCCAGCGGCCAAGCCACGCCGCCCAGCCCACACGCCGTTGACCCCGGCCACCGACTCCCGACGCCGTTCGCCCCGGCTGCCGACCCCGGACCGCCGTCGGCCCCGGCCACCGACCCCAAACCGCCGTCGGCCCCCGCCACCGATCCCGGACCACTTGGCCCGGCCACCGGGCCCGGACCGCCATCGCCCCCCGGCCACTGGCCCCGAACCCCTGTTGGCCCGGCCACCGAGCCCGGACCGCCATCGGCCCCCGCCACCGACCCCGAACCCCGTTGGCCGCGCCCGCAGGCTGCACCGCCACCGATCAAGCCACCTGCACCAGCCGCGCCGGCAACGCCCCAGCCACCGCCGGGAACGCCGACCAACCTCGACCGTCACCGACCGGCCCACCGCCGAGGCGCTGCCGACCATACTCGCCTCGGCCGAGCCGCCGACGTTATCCACAATCCGCCTTTGTCCACAGGGGCCCACTCCAAGATCTCCCCCGAGCACTAAAATGGCCAAGGGCGGGGGTCCCCCGGTCGGGTGGGCCCTGTGGAGATCCGTTGGCCAAGATCAAGCGGACACCACGAGCCGGCCGTCATCGGGCGCGACGTCGCAGGACCCGCCCTGAGTCGCCCCGAGTCGCGACCGTGGGCCGAAGAGCCGCCCTGAACCAGGCAGACGCGCGACCATGGCCGGCTGCCGCTACCGCCCCGCCGCCACTCGCGGTTCGTTACCCCGCAGCCACTCCTGGCTCGTCGCCTCGGCGCGCCACTCTCGGCTCGTCGCCCCGCGACCGCTCCCGGCTCGTAGCCCCCGAGGCGCGGCCCTCGTAAGTGGTGGACCGCGCCCCTCCGATCAGCGGTGCGCGTCGGTGCCAGGGCGTGGCCCTTGCGAACGATTGGCTCCGGCCTTGGTGCGGCCGGCCCCGCCGACGGGAATGCTCATCGCCTCGGCCGTCCCGCTCGTGGCAGCCTCACCACCCGGCGAACTTCCAGCTGTGCCGTCGTCGCCCGACGAACTCCCCGCTGTGCCGTCGTCGCCCGACGAACTCCCCGCTGTGCCGTCCTCGCCCACCGGACTTCCCGCTATGCCGTCGCCGACCGCCGGACTTCCCGCAATGCCGGCGCCGACCGCCGAGCCCTCCGAATCGGGCTCGTCTCCCCCGGTGGTCGGCTTCGCCGCGTCGGGGTTGAGGGCTGCCAGCAACGCTTCGGCTGTGCGGCGACCGATGCCCGGCACTTCGGTGATCTCTTCGGGGGTGGCCGCGGACAGGCGCTTGAGGGAGCCGAAATGCCGCAGCAGTGCCTTGCGGCGGGTTTCGCCGAGGCCGGGCACGTTGTCCAGCGCCGACGCCGTCATGCGCTTGGAGCGCCGCTGCCGGTGGAAGGTGATCGCGAAGCGGTGGGCTTCGTCGCGGACGCGCTGCAGCAGGTAGAGGGCCTCGGAGGTGCGGGGCAGGATGACCGGGAAGTCGTCGCCGGGCAGCCACACCTCTTCGAGCCGCTTGGCCAGGCCGCACAACGCCACGTCGGTGATGCCCAGGTCGGAGAGCACCGCGGCGACCGCGTTGACCTGTGGCTGGCCGCCGTCGACGACCACCAGCTGCGGCGGGTAGGCGAAGCGCCGCGGCCGTCCGGTCAGCGGGTCGATGCCGGGCAGGTCGTTGGTGGCGATCTCGTCGGCCGCCTGGGCAGGCGCGGGGGGCGCGGTCTCGGCCCAGGTAGCGGCGTCCGATCCGTCGGGGGCGTCCTCGGATTCGGGGCGGTCGCGGGGGGCGTCGGCGCCGGGCTGGGCGCGGAAGCGCGCGAACCGCCGCCGCATCACTTCACTCATCGCTGAGAGGTCGTCCGTGCCGCTGCCGTCGGGGTTGCCGCGCACGGCGAAGCGGCGGTATTCGCTTTTGCGGGCCAGGCCGTCCTCGAAGACGACCATCGAGGCGACCACGTCGGTGCCTTGGATCTGCGACACGTCGAAACATTCGATGCGCAGCGGCGCCGTGTCGAGCCCGAGCGCCTCGGCGATCTCGTCGAGGGCTTTGCTCCGGGTGGTCAGGTCGCCTGCGCGGCGCAGCTTGTGCCGCTGCAGGGATTCGCCGGCGTTGCGGGCCACCGTCTCCATCAGGGCCCGTTTGTCGCCGCGCTGAGGCACGCGCAGCGACACCCGGCTCGTGCCGCGGCGTGCGGAGAGCCAGTCGGCCAGGGCCGGGGCGTCGTCGGGCAGGGCGGGCACGAGCAGCTCACGCGGCACGTCGCCTTCGCCTTCGGACTCGCCGTACATCTGGGTGCAGAAGTGGTGGACCAGGTCGCCGGTGGTGAGGTCTTCCACCTTTTCCACGACCCAGCCCCGCTGGCCGCGCACGCGCCCGTCCCGTACGTGGAAGACCTGCACGGCCGCCTCGAGCGGGTCCTCGGCGAAGGCGACCACGTCGGCGTCGGTGCCGTCGCCGAGCACGACCGTCTGCTTCTCCATGGCGCGGCGCAGGGCGGCGATGTCGTCGCGCAGGCGGGCCGCCCGCTCGAATTCGAGTTCCTCGGAGGCGGCCATCATGTCGCGTTCGAGCCGCTTGACGAACGTGTCGGTCTTGCCGCCCATGAAGTCGCAGAAGTCGTCGACGATCTCGCGGTGTTGCTCGGCGGTGACCGAACCGACGCACGGGGCCGAGCATTTGCCGATGTAGCCCAGCAAGCAGGGGCGGCCGATCTGACCGGAGCGTTTGAAGACCCCGGCCGAGCACGTGCGGGCCGGGAAGACGCGCAGCAGCAGGTCGAGCGTCTCGCGGATGGCCCAGGCGTGGGAGTAGGGCCCGAAGTAGCGGACGCCTTTGCGTTTCGCCCCGCGCATCACCTGCAACCGGGGGAACTCCTCGTTCAGCGTGACCGCGAGGAACGGGTACGACTTGTCGTCCCGATACTTCACGTTGAAGCGCGGGTCGAACTCTTTGATCCAGGAGAACTCGAGCTGCAGCGCCTCGACCTCGGTGCCGACCGTCACCCAGTCCACACTGGCCGCCGTGGTGACCATCTGCTGCGTGCGCGCGTGCAGCGACCACGTGTCGGCGAAGTAGGAATTCAGCCTGTTCCGCAGGTTTTTCGCCTTGCCGACGTAGATCACGCGGCCGGTCTGATCGCGGAAACGGTAGACGCCCGGGGCCTCCGGAATGGTGCCGGTGGCCGGGCGATAGCTAGAGGGGTCTGGCACAGGCTCAACAGTAGTGCGGGGGACTGACATGATTACCCGACCGGAGGTCCGTCGCCGCCGCCACGGTGTCGGACCTCCGGCCTGGTCGCCTCATGAAGCCCGAACGGATCAGGCAGCGACGATGTTGTCGCCGTCCACCTTGACCTTCGTCTCGGGCAGGGCCTTGCTGGCCGGGCCGGAGGTCGGCTCGCCGGTCTCGATCGAGAACTTGCTGTTGTGGCAGGGGCACGAGATCTGCCCGCCGTCGATCTTGTTGACGTCGCAGCCGGCGTGGGTGCAGACCTTGCTGAACGCCTTGAACTGGCCCGCGGTGGGCTGGGTGATCACGTAGTCGCCCTGGATCACGCCGCCGCCCTCGGGCACGTCGCCCACGGCCGCCAGCGTCGCCCCGCCGGAGCCGCCGTTGCTGCCCGAGCCGCCGTCGTTGCTGCCGCCGGGGGCCGCCGCGCTGCCGGCCGGGCCGGGCTCGTTGGTGAATTCGCTGCCGTTGCTGTTGGTCGACGAGCTCGTGCCGCACGCGGCGAGGACAGCGGTGGCGCCGGCCGCGCCCGCGCCGAGCAGGACCACACGGCGCGTCGAGGACGTCTGCCGACCGGGTTCCTCGGCGGAGGTCTCGGTGTCGGTCTTGGTCTGCACGTCTGTCATCGTGTGTCCTCCAGTGCCTGGTCCGCGTCAATGGTCACGCGGCGTCGCCTCTACATACGCTCTTGCGGTCCACCGGGTTCAGGCGCACCGTGAAATTATCCGCCGTTGCCGCGGCGGTCCATCCGGGTTTGCGGGCTTTCGCCGGGCGCGGTCGCGCGGTTGACCCGTGCGGCGACGCCCGGTCGAGGCTATGTCCTCGACCGGGCGTCGTAGCTATGAGTCACCTGTGATGTTGCTGAAGACACGCCCTGCCCGCGGCTGCGGGTGACTAGGACGTGGCCTTGGCCCGCGTGCGGGCGGCCCGCGGCTTGGCCACCGCAGCCCCGTTGACCGCCGACTTCGCCGCCGGGGTGCTCTTGCGGGCCGGGACGCTCCGGCCCGCCGCCGAACCGTTCGCGGCCTTGCCCGCGGTCCCGTTCGCCTTGGCGGCCCGGCCGATCGCGGCGGCCGACCCCCCGCCCTCGCCTTCGAGCCCGAGCATGTGGCGCAGGAACTGACCGGTGTGGCTCTCGGGCACCTCGGCCAGCTCCTCCGGGGTGCCGGTGGCCAGCACCAGGCCGCCCTTGCTGCCGCCCTCGGGACCCATGTCGATCAGCCAGTCGGCGTTCTTGATCACGTCGAGGTTGTGCTCGATCGTGATCACCGTGTTGCCCTTGTCGACCAGGCCGTTGAGCACCAGCAGCAGCTTGCGGATGTCCTCGAAGTGCAGGCCGGTGGTCGGCTCGTCGAGCACGTAGACCGTCTTGCCGGTCGACCGCTTCTGCAGCTCGGACGCCAGCTTGACGCGCTGCGCCTCACCACCGGAGAGCGTGGGCGCGGGCTGACCGAGCCGCACGTAGCCCAGGCCCACGTCGACCAGGGTCTTGAGGTGCCGGTGGATCGACGAGATCGGCTCGAAGAAGCCCGCGGCCTCCTCGATCGGCATCTCCAGCACCTCGGAGATCGTCTTGCCCTTGTAGTGCACCTCGAGCGTCTCGCGGTTGTACCGCGCGCCCTTGCACACCTCACACGGGACGTAGACGTCGGGCAGGAAGTTCATCTCGATCTTGATCGTGCCGTCGCCGGAGCAGTTCTCGCAGCGGCCGCCCTTGACGTTGAACGAGAACCGGCCGGGGCCGTAGCCGCGCACCTTGGCCTCGGCCGTCTCCGCGAACAGCTTGCGGATGTTGTCGAAGACCCCCGTGTACGTCGCGGGGTTGGACCGCGGGGTGCGGCCGATCGGTGACTGGTCGACGCCGACGACCTTGTCCACTTCCTCCAGGCCGGTGATCCGGGTGTGCCGGCCCGGCACCATGCGGGCGCCGTTGATCTGGTTGGCCAGCACGGTGTAGAGGATGTCGTTGACCAGTGTGGACTTGCCGGAGCCGCTGACCCCGGTGACGGCGATGAACTGGCCCAGCGGGAACGGGACGGTCAGCCCGCGCAGGTTGTGCTCGCGGGCGCCCTGCACTACCAGCTCGCGGCCCGGAATCTGCGGGCGGCGCCCGGCCGGGATGGGGATCGACTTGCGGCCCGACAGGTAGGCCCCCGTGGGCGAGTTCTTGTTCTTCAGCAGACCCGCCACCGAGCCGCTGTGCACGATGTGGCCGCCGTGCTCACCGGCACCGGGGCCGATGTCGACGATCCAGTCGGCCGTGCGGATCGTGTCCTCGTCGTGCTCGACCACGATCAGCGTGTTGCCCAGGTTCTTCAGCCGGACGAGGGTCTCGATGAGCCGGTGGTTGTCGCGCTGGTGCAGGCCGATCGACGGCTCGTCGAGCACGTAGAGCACGCCGACCAGGCCGGAACCGATCTGGGTGGCGAGCCGGATGCGCTGCGCCTCGCCGCCCGAAAGGGTGCCGGCGCCGCGGTCGAGCGACAGGTAGTCCAGACCGACGTCGACCAGGAACTGCAGCCGGGCGTTGATCTCCTTGAGGACCCGCTCGGCGATCATTTTCTGCCGGTCGTCGAGCTCGATGCCGGCCAGCATCTCGGCGCACTCGCCGATCGACAGGTTGCAGACCTCGGCGATGCTCTTGCCGTCGATCGTCACGGCCAGCACCTCGGGCTTGAGCCGGGAGCCGCGGCAGACCGGGCAGGGCACGTCGCGCATGTACCCCTCGTACTTGTCGCGCGACCAGTCGCTCTCGGTGTCGTTGTGCCGCCGCTCGATCCACTGCACCACGCCCTCGAAGCCGGTGTAGTAGGAGCGCTCGCGACCGTACTTGTTGCGGTAGCGCACGTGCACCTGGTCTTCGGAGCCGTGCAGGATCGTCTTCTGCGCGCGGGCCGGAAGCTGACGCCACGGCGTGTCGACGCTGAACTTCTCGGCCTTGGCCAGCGCCTCCAGCAGCCGCAGGAAATACTCCTGGGTCTGGCCGCCCGACCACGGCTGGATCGCGCCCCCGCGGATGCTGCGCTCCTCGTCGGGGATGAGCAGCTCGGGGTCGACCTCTTTCTTGGTGCCGAGGCCGGAGCACTCGGGGCAGGCGCCGTAGGGCGCGTTGAACGAGAACACCCGGGGCTCAAGGTCCTCGATGGCCAGCGGGTGGTCGTTGGGGCAGGCCAGGTGCTCGCTGAAGCGGCGCTCGCGCTGCGGGTCGTCCTCCGGCAGGTCGACGAACTCGAGCAGCACGATGCCGCCGGCCAGGCCGAGCGCCGACTCGATGGAGTCGGTGAGGCGCTGCTTGCTGCTCGCCTTGACGCTGAGCCGGTCGACCACCACCTCGATGGTGTGCTTCTCCTGCTTCTTCAGCTTCGGCGGCTCGGTCAGCGGGTGCACCACACCGTCGACCCGGGCCCGCGCGTAACCCTTGGCCTGCAGCTCGGCGAAGAGGTCGACGTACTCCCCCTTGCGGCCGCGGATGACCGGGGCGAGCACCATGAAACGGGTGCCCTCCTCCATGGCCAGCACCCGGTCGACGATCTGCTGCGGCGTCTGCTTGCTGATCCGCTCGCCGCAGACCGGGCAGTGCGGAATGCCCGTGCGCGCGAAGAGCAGGCGCAGATAGTCGTAGACCTCGGTGATCGTGCCGACCGTCGAGCGCGGGTTGCGCGAGGTCGACTTCTGATCGATCGACACCGCCGGGGACAGGCCCTCGATGAAGTCGACGTCGGGCTTGTCCATCTGCCCGAGGAACTGCCTCGCGTACGACGAGAGGGACTCGACGTAGCGCCGCTGCCCCTCGGCGAAGATCGTGTCGAACGCGAGGCTGGACTTGCCGGACCCGGACAGACCGGTGAACACGATCATCGCGTCGCGGGGCAGGTCAAGGTTGACGTCACGCAGGTTGTGCTCGCGCGCGCCTCTAATAGTCAAACGGTCGGCCACAGCCAGCCTCTCCGTACAGGTGTTTGAGTCAGAAGAGCCGCGGCCACTCTAGCCATGGGGTACGACAAGTTTTGCCGCCGCGGGCGCCAAGAGGGTGTAGCGCCTGGCCTATCGCGCACATTCCCGCAGTTCGGGCGAGGCCAAACTCACTCGGAAGGAGGAACCGGAAGAGAGCGTACGTCCCAGACCTGGACGCCGCCGATCAGCTGCGGACGGCCCAGGGCGGCGGTCAGCGTGTCGACCTGCGGGCCCTCGTTGCGGCCCCCCGGCACCATGATCACCACGGCGGCCCGCCAGAAGATCAGATCCTCGGTGATGCGGGCCTTGTCGCTCGCGGTCAGCTGTGGGCGCTCCCCGTACTCGCGGACGCGCCACAGCAGGTCGGAGGTGAACCGGCGGGGGGCGTTCCACGAGCCGGTGTGGTCGCTGGGCGGGTTGACCGGGCCCATGAAGTAGCCGCGCGGCGTCCGGTACTCCAGGTGGTTGAGCGTGGCCCAGCGCATGCCCGTGCGCCCGGTGGTGACCTCGGGCAGCGGGACGGTGACCAGGGTGCGGTCGTCGGACACGTACTGCCGCCAGGTGCCCTGGGTCAGGAACGGCGGCAGCGGGTCGCCCGGCACGACCGGCAACGGCTTGGGGAACAGCGGGACCAGCGCCAGCACCAGGCCGACCTGCCACAGCCGCTGCCCGCGCGGGCTGAACTCGCGCCGCCGGTCGGTGGCCAGCGCGAGCAGCACACCGGCGATCGTGGCGGGCACCATCGCGAACCGCGTCACGCTGACCAGGTCGATGATCGGCACGTGGCTGATCAGGCCGAACGGCAGCGGGATGCCGGTGCGCGAGCCGAACACGACCAGCTCCGGGCCCATCGACATGACCAGCAGGACCAGCGCGGAGACGGCGGCGGCCCGGGCCGCCACCGAACGCCACAGCACGACCACCGAGGCGACGATCATCACGAAGCCGATCGGGCCGAAGAACATGTTGTCCTCGGTCGCGCTGACGCTCATCCGCCGGGTCAGCTCGGCGTTGCCGGCCAGCGACTGCCGGGCGAACCCGACGATCGAGGCCAGATCGGTCGCATACATGTCGGGGGCGAACGGCTGGCCGTGGTAGTTGCCCTTGGCGAAGAACTGATACCACAGCGGGTAGGCCAGCAGGGTCACCGCGACAGTGGCCGCGACGCCGAGGCCGGCGGCCATGTGCCGCGCCGCACCGCGGGCCCGGGCCGGGGCCAGCACCGCGTACGCGATCACGAAAACGCCCAGGGCCAGCGCGGTGAAGAGCAGGCTCTCCTCGTTGATGAAGACCTGCAGCACGATCAGCAGACCCAGGATCAGCCCGCCGCGCAGGGCCCGGCCCGGCTCGCGCAAGCGCAGCGCCTGCCAGACGATGAACGGCAGCACCCACTGGCTGACGAAATTCACGTGGCCGTTGGCGTGGGAGATCATCGTGGGCGCGAACCCGCACCACAGGCCGCCGATCCACGCGGCGAGCCGGCTGCGCACCAGATGCCGGGAGAGCACCCAGTACCAGGCGGTGGCCGTGCCGGCCAGCCCCAGCGTGATCAGCAGCGCCACCGTGAAACCGGGCCCGAACCAGTGCGTGACCGGGGCCAGCGGCAGGCTCAGCACCAGCACCGACGTGTTGGCCATCATGTTCACGCCGTCCGGCACGTTCAGCCGGTCGCTGAAGAACGGGTTGTCGCCGTGGAAGATCACCCGCTCGCCGTGGGCCAGCATGAACAGGAACACGTTGTGGTCGTCGTCGTTGCTGGCCAGCACCCGCCCGTTGGGGTCGCGCCAGATCTGAAAGGTGACCAGGGCGGAGAGCACCGCGTAGCTCAGCAGGGCCCACAGATCGGCCCGCGCACGCCGGGGCGCCGGCGGCTCGGACCGGGAATCGGCCCTGTCTTCGACGACTTCCTCCACCGCACGCACCGGAGCATTGTGACAGAGGGGTCTGTCAGGAACGCCTGCGGCGGTGACCGGCCGCACCCGCCAGCCGGGCCGACTGACGTGCCGATTCGACCTCGATCTCCTGCCGGAGCTTGCGCCAGCCGGCCAGCCGCCGCGGCGCCAGCGACCCGTCGGCCACGGCCGGCAAGACCGCGCACCCCGGTTCGGCGTCGTGCCGGCAGTCGTCGAACCGGCACCGCGCGGCCAGACCGGTGATGTCGGCGAAGGCCCGGCTCAGCCCCTCGGCGGTGTCGAGCAGACCCACCCCGCGGATGCCCGGCGTGTCGAGCACGGCGCCGCCCTCGGGCAGCAGCACCAGATTCCGGTACGCCGTGGTGTGCCGGCCCTTGCCGTCGACGTCACGGATCTGCTGCACCGGCATGACCGGCGTGCCGGCCAGCGCGTTGACTAGCGTCGACTTGCCCGCCCCGGAGCGCCCCAGCAGGGCCAGCGTGCGACCCTTCCCGGCGTACGGGGAGATCTGCTCGAGGTTCTGCCGTTGCCGCACGCTCACCGTGAGCACCGGCACGCCGGGCGCGATCTCCTCGATCTGGCGGCGGATCGCGTCGGGGTCGGCGGAGGTGTCGGCCTTGGTCAGCACTATCAGCGGTTTCGCGCCGGACTCCCAGGCCAGGGCGAGCAGCCGCTCGATGCGGGCGTCGTCGGGTTCGGGGTGGATCGGCTCGACGACGGCCACGGTGTCCATGTTCGCGGCGAGCACCTGGCCGGTGCTGTCCTTGTCGGAAGTGCGCCGGATCAGACACGTACGCCGGGGCAGCAGCGCCTCGGCGGTCACGCGGCGGTCGGGCCAGTGCCGCAGCACCACCCAGTCGCCCGCGCAGGGCAGTGAGGCGGGGTCGCGGGCCGCGCCGAGCAGCACATTGCCGCCGAGGCTGGCCCGGGTGACACCGTTCGCGTCGAGCACGGTGCAGACACCGCGGTCGGCGCGCAGCACCCGGCCCGGAGAGGCGTCGGAACGGTCGAAGGGGTGATATGCGGATGCAAGGGACTCGTCCCAGCCCAGCTGGGACAGCTCGTGTGCCATGGTGACCCGTTTCGGGATCGGGGAAGCGGCCGGACCAGCGTGGTCAGGCGGCGGCCTCCGGGTGAAGGGACGCAAAGACGAACAGCACGCTCCCCACCTCCTCCGCGGGATCTGATCGGCGCGTCAGCACCGACGGTACGGACGCGCCTACGCGAGCGAAAGCGATTTCCGACCCACTAGGGTTTCCGGCATGACCGAGTTTCAGTCGTCATGCCGTCCCGGCCCTCGCTTCGCTCGGTGCAGTCCGTCATGACCGAGCCTCAGTCGTCATGCCGTCCCGGCCCTCGCTTCGCTCGGTGCAGTCCGTCATGACCGAGCCTCAGTCGTCATGCCGTCCCGGCCCTCGCTTCGCTCGGTGCAGTCCGTCATGACCATGGATCCGCTTGTCATGTTGACCGACGTCGACCGGGCGACCGAAGACCTTCTGCGTACGGCGGCCGATCTCGACCCGGCCGCGGTGGGCACGCCGTCGCTGCTGCCCGGCTGGACGGTCGGGCACGTGCTGACCCACGTGGCCCGCAACGCCGACGCGCTCACCAACCTGCTGACCTGGGCCCGTACGGGTGTCGAAACCCTGCCGTACGCGTCCCCGCAGGCACGCGACGCGGGCATCGAGGAGGGCGCCCGCCGTCCCCTGCGCGACCAGCTCGAAGACATCCGGGCCGCACACGAGCGGTTCGCCGACGCCGGGGCGGCCATGCCCGCCGAGGCCTGGGCGTTTCCGCTGCCGTGGCTGGGGCAGTCAGCCGCCGCGGTGCCGTGGACCAGGCTGCGCGAAGTGACAGTGCACCACGCCGACCTCGGCGCGGCCTACACCCCGGCCGACTGGACCGACGCGTTCGCGCTGCGCCTGCTGCGCGAGGTGACCGCCGGCGCCGGTGACGACTGGCCCGTCATGCATCTGCGGCCGTACGGCATCGATCACGTGCTGGCGATCGGCGACGGGCCGGCTCCGGTGGTGGGCGGCCCGACCAAGTCGATCGCGGCCTGGCTGATCGGGCGCGGCGACGGCGCCGACCTGACCGTCTCGCCCGACGGCGAACTCCCGAAACCGAAGAGGTGGAAGTAACCATGACTTACACCGGTGAAGTGACCCGGGGCGGCGCGCCCGACGTGCGCGACCTGGCCGGCCTGACCGTCACCAAGGTGTCGGTGGGCCCGATGGACAACAACGCCTACCTGCTGCGCAGCGGCGACGACCAGCTGCTGATCGACGCCGCCGACGACGCCGGCACCCTGGTCGCCCTGGCCGGCGCGGCCGGTCTGCGCACGATCGTGACCACCCACCGCCACGCCGACCACTGGCAGGCGCTCACGGACGTGGTCGCGGCGACCGGCGCCGAGTCGCTGGCCCACATCGACGACGCCGCCGAGATCCCCCTGGTCAACCGCACCCTGCGCGACGGCGAGCACCTCACCGTGGGCGACGCCACGCTCGAGGTCATTCAGCTGGTCGGCCACACCCCCGGCTCGATCGCCCTGCTCTATCAGGAGCCGGCCGGCCCGGCCCACCTGTGGACCGGAGACAGCCTCTTCCCGGGCGGCGTCGGCAACACCCGCAAGAACGCCGCGAACTTCGCGTCCCTGATCAACGACGTCGAACACAAAATCTTCGACCGCTTCGGCGACGACACGTGGTTCTACCCCGGCCACGGCAAGGACTCCACCCTCGGCGCCGAACGCCCCCACCTGCCCGAATGGCGCGCCCGCGGCTGGTAGCAGGCGGTTATATACTCGTCGCCAAGTCTGTATATAAGGATCGCCGCAGGAGGAAATCTCATGGCGAAAGTGCTTATCGATGTCGACGACGACGCACTCGCTGAAGCGGCGGCACTGCTCGGCACCAAGACGAAGAAAGACACCGTCAACACCGCTCTTCGGGAGACCGCAAATCAGCTGCGCCGGGCCAAGGCGCTGACGCGACTGGCCGAGATCGGGGAGACCGGCGCGTTCGACGAGTTGCTGAACAAGGACTCCTACCGGGCATGAACCTCGCCCGTTTCCTCGTCGACACGAGTGCCGTTGTGCGGCTGCTCCGCGAACGGGAGGTCCGAGCCCGTTGGCAGCCGCAGATCACGGCGGGCCTGATGGGCATCTGCCCGATCACCGAGCTGGAACTGCTGCACAGCGCTCGTTCCAAGGCTGACCGTGAGGAATGGCTGGAGCTGCTGAACGCGACCTTCGCGTGGGTGGTCATGCCCGACCAGGTATTCAGCCGGGCGGCCGAGGTTCAGGCCGCGATGACAGCCCGCGGCACCCATCGGTCCGCCGGCACCGCCGATCTGATCCTCGCTGCGACGGCGGAGCTGCACGGTTTGACACTGCTCCATTACGACCGCGACTTCGATGAGGTCGCCAAGGCGACCGTCCAGCCCGCGACGTGGCTCGCTCCGCCGGGCTCGATCCCGTAGCCCGGCGGAGCGACACCCTCAGGTTCGCTCGAACGGTTGCAGCAGGCCCGAATAGCGTTTCGCGGGCGGGGGCGCGTACTCGCCCCGCGTCGACGTGCGCAGTTCGAGAGTGATCAGCGACTGCACCAGGACCGTGGCCGCGGCGACCCCGTCGATCACCGGCACCCCCAGCTCGGCGCTCATCGCCGAGGCGAAGTCGGCCATGCCCGCGCAGCCGAGCACGATCACGTCCGACTCGTCCCGCTCGAGGGCGTGCCGGGCCAGCGCGACGACCTCCTTGCGAGCGGCCGGGTCCGACTCGAGGTCCAGGACCGGGATATCGCAGGCGTGCACCCCGCGACAGGCTCCCGCGGCCACGTAACGCCCGGCCAGGTCGTGCGCGCGCCCCTTCGTACGGGAAAGGGTGGTCACGACGCTGAAACCGCGGCCCACCATCGTCGCCGCGTGCATGGCGGCCTCGGCGAGGCCGACCACCGGACCGGCCGCCACCTCGCGGGCGGCGTCCAGGCCGGGGTCGCCGAAGCAGGCCAGCACGTACCCGTCGGCGTCGTGCAGGGCGGCCAGGATGCCCGGCACCGCGAGGGCCTCGTCGTAGTGACTCTCGATCGAGGCCGGGCCCATCGCCGACGTGACCGCCTCCACGACGGTGCCCGGACCGGCCACGGCCCGGGCGCTCGCCGCGATCAGCGCGGTCATCGACTCCGTGGTGTTGGGGTTGATGACACGGATCCGCATCTCAGACCGCCGCCCCCGCCGGCTCCTCCTCGACCCGGCTCAGCTGCTTGACCTTGAACACCTCGGCCAGCACGAAGTACACCGCGAAGCCCAGCGCCATGCCGATGAACCAGCTGTACTGGGCCACCGTCTTCATGTGCGGACCGGTCGTCCAGAGCACCGGGACCATGGCGACCGCGGCTCCCACCCCGGTCGAGACGACCGCCGCCGGGTTGTATCCACGCCGATAGTGATAGCGGCCCTCGGGCGACATGGTGAACATGTCATCGACGTCGACCCGCTGGCGGCGGATCAGGTAGTAGTCGGCGATCAGCACTCCGAACAGCGGCCCGATGAAGGCGCCCAGCGTCTCCAGCGTGTAGTGGATGACGTCCGGGTTGTTGTAGAGGTTCCACGGTGTGAGCAGCACCGACCCGACCGCGGCGATCATGCCGCCGGCCCGCCAGCTGATCCTCTGCGGGCTGACGTTGGAGAAGTCGAACGCGGGCGAGATGAAGTTGGCCACGATGTTGATGCCGATGGTCGCGATCGTGAAGGTCAGCGCGCCCAGGGCGATCGCGAAGGTGCTGTCGATGCGCGACACCGTCTCGACCGGGTCGGTGATCAGCTCGCCGAACACCGGCAGGGTCAGCGACGCGGTGACGACGACCAGGATCGCGAAGAACAGGAAGTTCAGCGGCAGGCCGAGCAGGTTGCCCCGTTTGACCGCGGCGAACGACTTGCCGTAGCGGGAGAAGTCGCCGAAGTTGAGCATCGGGCCGGAGAAGTAGGACACCACCAGGGCGATCGCGCCCAGCATGACCGGCACCGCGTCCCAGCCGTGATACCGCACGTCGCCCAGGTTGAGGTCGATCTCGCTCCAGCCCGCCCGGTAGATCAGGTAGCCGCAGAGCAGGATCATCACGACGTAGACGGCCGGGCCGCAGAAGTCGATGAACTTGCGGATCGTCTCCATGCCGGTCCAGAACACGGCCGCCTGCAGAACCCAGAGCAGCGCGTACGTGCACCACCCGAGCAGCGGCAGGCCGAGGAAGCCGTACTGGTCGACGTCGGCGTACGGGGCCAGGCCGGGCCAGAACTTGAGGACCACGACGTCGAGCGCGGCCGAGGCCAGGTAGGTCTGGATGCCGTACCAGGCGACCGCGATCGCGCCCCGGATGATCGCGGGCACGTTCGCCCCCAGCACCCCGAACGCGGCCCGGTTGATCACCGGGTAGGGCACGCCGGTGACCTGGCTGGGCTTGGCCACCAGGTTGCAGAAGAAGTAGACGATCGTGATGCCGACGACCAGCGAGACGAGCACCTGCCAGCTCGACAGGCCCAGCGCGAACAGGCTGCCCGCGGTCACGTAGCCGCCGACGCTGTGCACATCGGACATCCAGAACGCGAAGATGTTGTACGAACCCCAATGCTGTTTCCGCAGAGGCGCCAGGTCCTCATTGGTCAGGCGGGGGTCGTACGTGGGTTTGATGACGCCGCTGCCCACCGGCATGCCGGCGGCTTCGACCATGTCCTGGTGTTTGCTGGTTGTGATGTCGGCCATAGTGGTGACGCTAGGTACCGGCCGTTTCACAGGGATTAGCGGAAATGTATATCTTCCTCGGCTTCGAACAGGCCGGTGTCCACCGGGAGGGCACCGATCGCGGTCTGCAGCCGGTGGTGGTGGGCGGCGAAGACGGCGGCCAGGGCGTCGGCGTCACGCCTCTGGAAGGCGGCCAGCATGCCCGCGTGATCGGCGTGCAACTGCTCCCGCTCCGTGCTGTCCAGATGCGACATCGGCTGCAACGGCTCGGTCTGATTCCACGCCAGGTCGAGCATGTGCAGCAGGCGGCGCATCCGGCACGGGCGGATCAGGGCCAGGTGGAAGCGCCGGCTTTCCCGGTGATAAAGGCGCCCGTCGTACGCGGTGATCGCCGCGTCCAAGGCCCGCAGCGCCGAACGGGCCTGAGCGTCGTCGTCCGCGCAGGCCCGTTCCACAGCCGCGCGCAACCCGGCCGTCTCCAGCGCCTCGCGCACCAGGTAGATCTCCGCGAACTCGCGCGCGGTCATCATGGCCACCCGATACCCACCGTTGGGCCGATGATCGACGAGCCCCTCCCCGATCAACGTCATCAGAGCTTCCCGTACGGGGATCCGGCTCACTCCGAACGCGGCCGCCACCGCGTCCACGGGGATGGCCGAGCCCGGCGGCACCTGCCCGTCCAGGATGATGCTGCGCAGCTCGTCCTGCGGGCTCCCGAGCGGCCGGTCGGTCAAGCGCGAGATCAGCACCGATCGGCGCCGGGGTCCGGGCATGACGGGAATCTAGACGGGGTCCGTTACAAAGCCGGTCACCTGCGCCTCCTCCGCTGTGGCCCGCGTCACTCCCTCTACGCAAGCACCTCTCTGCCCTCAGCGGAAGGGGAAGTCGGGGCCGGAGGGTCTGATTAGGCTGAAGGACACTCGCCTGGGAGGTATGTCGGTGGAGATGCGCCACGATCCGATGCGGTGGGGTCAGCCGCCACAGTCGCCGGAGTCCTCGTCGCCGGGCCTGCCGGGCTGGCTCGAGGAGAAGCTTTTCGACCAGCGGATCGTGATGGTCCGCGGCCAGCTCACCTCGGAGGCCGCCTCGGGCATCGCCGCGGCCCTGATGACGCTCGACGCGCACGGCCCGGCCCCGGTGCAGCTGCACGTGGCCAGCGCCGGAGGCGAGCTCGGGGCCGCGCTCTCGGTCATCGACGTGATCGACTCCATGGCCGCGCCCGTGCAGGCCGTCGTCACGTCGCAGGCGGGCGGGGCCGTCGTGGCCCTGCTGGCCGCGGCCGAGCGCCGCGCGGCGTACCGGCACGCCCGGTTCAAGCTCAACGAGCCCCGCTCGGCCGGCGTCACCGGCACCGCCGACGAGGTGGCCCGGGCCGCCGGGCAGCACCTGCGCGAGCTCGAAGAGATCACGCTGCGACTGGTCGAGGTGACCGGTCAGTCCCGCAGCCGCGTCGAGGACGACATGTCCGCCGGCCGCAGCCTGACCGCGCAGGAGGCCCTGGAGTACGGGCTGATCGACGAGATCCTCGGCAAGGCATGAAAAACGGGCCCCGGGATCACCCGGGGCCCGTTTTCACAGACGGGATCAGACGTTGACCTTCACGCCCATGGAACGGGCGGTGCCGGAGACGATCTGGATCGCGGCGTCGATGTCGTTCGCGTTGAGGTCGGGAAGCTTGCGCTCGGCGATCTCCTTGACCTGGGTCGCGCTGAGCGTGCCCACGGTCTGGGTCAGCGGGTTGGACGCGCCCGACTGGATGCCCAGAGCCTTGCGGATCAGGAAGCTGGTCGGCGGCGTCTTGTAGGCCAGCGTGTGGCTGCGGTCCTCGTAGACCGAGACGATGACCGGGATGATCTCGCCGCGGTTCTTCGCCGTCGCCTCGTCGTACTCGACCTTGACGGCACGCATGTTGGCCCCGGTCGGACCAAGCATCTTGCCGAGGTCGACCATCGCGGCGTTACCCGCCTCAAGCGCGAGGGTTACCTCATGAGTCTTCTTCTTGGGCGGCATTGCGTAGGGCTCCTTAGGGTGAGCTGCAAGCTTTGATGACGCAGCTCGCCAGCTACTAACACACGACAACCCCGAGACCTTACACTCGCCGCGATAAGCGGGTCAAAACGGGTCTCGGGTACTGCCCACTAGTGTATCTCGGGCCTCAGAACTGGTCGCACTCGCACCGGCTCATCAGCGAGCGCACCGCCGCCACGTACTCCGGGTTGGGCAGGGTCTTGGTCTCGGCGGCCGCCTCGATCGCCCCCTGACCCGCGTTGTAACCCGAGATGACCACGTTCAGCAGGCACCACGAGGTGTGCGACTTGCACTTGCTGGTGCTCAGGTTGTAGTTCTCCTTGAAGTAGTTCTGCCCCGCCCACCGGGTGAACCAAGCGATGTAGTTGGCCCCGGCATACGCGTTGTCCTTGTAGTTCTTCGCGTCGTACTGAAGGCCGAACCGGTTGTTGACGAAGTCGACGGTGTCCGGCATGACCTGCATGACACCCGTGCCGCCGTCGCAGTTGTGGATGTTGGTCTGCCAGCCGCTCTCCTGCCAGGCGATCGCCTTGACGAGCGGATAATTCAACTTCAAGGTCGGAGCTTCCGTACGCCAGTAGACGCGCGCCGAGGCCGACTTGAGCGCCTTCTTGACCGTCTTCTTGGCCACCGGCTTCGTCTTGTCGTAGTGCGCGCAGGCCGGCAGCTCGCTCCAGAACGCGGGCTGGGTAGGCTCGGTGGCTTTCGGCGTTTTTGTCGTTTTCCTGGGCTTGGGCGCTGTGGTGGTCACCACCGGTTCCGGCGTCGGCGACTCCGTGATCGGCTCGAACTCGGGCTCCTCGGCGACCGGCGAAGCCGATTCCGTGGCCGCGGGCGGAGCCGCCACGTCGTCGTCCCCGCCGCCGACCAGGCCGCACCCGGCTACCACGGCCAGCGTGGCCAGTGCCGCTGCCACCTGCAATCTTCGTGCCATCAACCCGATCGCCCTCCCCCGTTCGCACTGTCGAGGGGCACGCTAGCCCTCGGCCACACCCGGCCGCTGCACCCTTAAAGCAGGACTGAAACGTCGATCGAACCCCGAGCCTCCGATCGCAACCTGGACCGGGGACAATGGTGGTATGCAGACCCGCACCGACCTACGCAACGTCGCCATCATCGCTCACGTCGACCATGGCAAAACCACCCTGGTCGACGCCATGTTGCGTCAGGGCAGCCAGTCCCACGCGCGCGGCGAGATGGCCGACCGCGTCATGGACTCCATGGACCTGGAGCGGGAAAAGGGCATCACCATTCTCGCCAAGAACACGGCGATCAGCTACCAGCCCGCCGAAGGTGACCCCGTCACCATCAACATCATCGACACCCCGGGCCACGCCGACTTCGGCGGTGAGGTCGAGCGCGGCCTCACCATGGTCGACGGCGTCGCCCTGCTCGTCGACGCCTCCGAGGGCCCGCTGCCGCAGACCCGCTTCGTGCTGCGCAAGGCGCTGGCGGCCAAGCTCCCGATCATCCTGATCATCAACAAGGTCGACCGGCCCGACGCCCGCATCAAGGAGGTCGTCGACGAGACGTACGAGCTCTTCCTCGACCTCGACGCCGACGAGCACCAGATCGAGTTCCCGATCGTCTACGCCTGCGCCCGCGACGGCATCGCCTCGCTGACCCAGCCCAAGGACGGCACCGTCCCGGAAGACTCGGCCGACCTCGAGGTGCTGTTCAGCACGATCCTGGAGACCATTCCCGCGCCCACCTACACCGAGGGCGCCCCGCTCCAGGCGCACGTCGTCAACCTCGACGCCTCGAACTTCCTCGGCCGGCTCGCGCTGTGCCGGGTGCACGAGGGCACGATCCGCAAGGGTCAGACCGTCGCCTGGTGCAAGACCGACGGCACGATCAGCAACGTCCGCATCTCCGAGCTGCTGATCACCGAGGGCCTCGACCGCAAGCCGGCCGAGAGCGCCGGTCCGGGCGACATCATGGCCGTGGCCGGCATCGCCGAGATCATGATCGGCGAGACGCTGGCCGACGCGGAGAACCCCAAGCCGCTTCCCCTGATCACCGTGGACGAGCCGGCCATCTCGATGGTCCTCGGCACCAACACGTCGCCGCTGGTCGGCAAGGTCAAGGGGGCCAAGGTCACGGCCCGCATGGTCAAGGACCGCCTCGACCGCGAGCTCATCGGTAACGTCTCGCTGCGGGTCCTCCCGACCGAGCGGCCGGACGCCTGGGAGGTCCAGGGTCGTGGCGAGCTCGCGCTGGCCATCCTGGTCGAGCAGATGCGCCGCGAGAACTACGAGCTTACCGTGGGCAAGCCGCAGGTAGTCACCAAGACCATCGACGGCAAGCTCCACGAGCCGGTCGAGCGGCTCACGATCGACGCCCCCGATGAATACATGGGCGCCATCACCACGCTGCTGTCCACCCGCAAGGGCCGGATGGAAGAGCTGATCAACCACGGCACCGGCTGGCTGCGCATGGAGTGGCTGGTCCCGGCGCGCGGCCTGATCGGCTTCCGGACGGAGTTCCTGACCGAGACCCGCGGCACCGGCATCATGCACCACCTGTTCGAGGACTACGAGCCGTGGTTCGGTGAGCTGCGCACCCGCAACAACGGCTCGCTCGTGGCCGACCGCGCGGGCGCCGTCACCCCGTTCGCGATGATCAACATCCAGGAGCGTGGTCAGCTGTTCGTCGAGCCGACCACCGAGGTCTACGAGGGCATGATCGTCGGTGAGAACTCCCGTGAGGACGACATGGACGTCAACATCACCAAGGAGAAGAAGCTCACCAACATGCGCGCGGCCAGCGCCGACAACACCGAGAAGGTGATCCCGCCGCGCAAGCTCTCCCTGGAACAGGCCCTCGAGTTCTGCCGCGAGGACGAGTGCGTCGAGGTCACCCCGGCCGCCGTCCGCATTCGCAAGGTCATCCTCGACCAGCAGACCCGAGGCCGCCAGGCCGCCCGCCGCAAGCACCAGCAGTAAAGACACACGAAAACGGGCGCCGGTTCTCACCGGCGCCCGTTTTTCGTGTGCGTGTCAGGAGGGGGTGCCGGCCAGCTCTTTCCGCCGGTCGCGGGACGACTTGATCAGACTGGCCACCGTGGCGATGCCGAGGGTGCCGATGATAACCAGGAGCGACAGCCAGATCGGGATCTCGGGGGCCCAGTGGACGCCGTCGCCGCCGTTGATGAAGTCGAGGTTGTTGGTGTGCAAGGCCTCGAGGAACAGCTTGACGCCGATGAAGGCGAGCACCGCGGCCAGGCCGTAATTGAGGTAGACCAGGCGTTCGAGCAGGCCGCCCAGCAGGAAGAACAGCTGCCGCAGACCCATCAACGCGAACACGTTGGCCGTGAAGACCAGATACGGCTCCTTGGTGATGCCGAAGATCGCAGGGATTGAGTCGAGCGCGAACAGCAGGTCCGTCGTGCCGATCGCGATCATCACGATCAGCATCGGTGTGAACAGGCGCTTGCCGGTCTCGGTGACCACCGTCATCCGGCCGCTGTCGAACGACGACGACACCGGCAGGGCGCGCTTGGCCCACCGGATCAAGATGTTCTCCTTGAAGTCCTCCTCGTCGTTCTCACCCTCCTTGAGCAGGGTGATCGCCGTGTAGACGAGGAACGCGCCGAAGATGTAGAACACCCACGAGAACTGCGAGATCAGCGCGGCGCCGGCGGCGATGAACAGGCCACGCATGATCAGAGCCAGCACGATGCCGATGAGCAGCACCTTCTGCTGGAACTGCCGCGGCACGGCGAACCGGGCCATGATGATCATGAAGATGAAGAGGTTGTCGACGCTCAGCGAATACTCGGTGAGCCAGCCGGTGTAGAACTCCGCGGCCGGTCCCGCCCCGGCGAAGAACCAGAGGCCACCGCCGAACGCCAACGCGAGGGCGATGTAGAAGGCCACCCAGCCGCCCGACTCTTTCATCGAAGGCTCGTGCGGTCGCCGGCCGATGATCAGAAGGTCGATCGCCAGCACCACGACGACGGCAACCAGGGTGACGATCCACACCCAGGCGGAAATGTTCAACTACAACCTCCGGCAGACACGGTTCGGCGCTGCGCCCGCACCGGGGGTAATCGGCGGGAACAGCGACGTGCGACTGTCGGAGGTCTCTTCCGCCGCCGTCATGCACGAGTGGCGACCGCCGGCCCCGGGCACGCCCTCAGGGGGTGGGCGCTCCGTGTTGACGAGACCGGCACGAGGGAATACTCCCCTCCTACGGCAGCCATTGTGTCGCATCGAACGACCCAACGGCAGAGCACCCCGGGAAAGCGTGTCGAGTCTCTCGGCCCAACCCTCCCCAAACGCTCATCTTCACGTTACCCCGGCGGCCTTCCAGGTATCCGCTCCCGAGACCTTCACTCCTGTTCCTTCGCCACCCGGAACAGGCCCAAGTCAGGCGTTGTGGCCGCCCTCACCCGCGGGCAACTCCGCTTCGTTCCTGCTCACGGCCTGGTGGTCGTCCTCTCCCGCCTGCTCGGGCCCTGTGGTCGCTCTCACCCGTAGGAACTCACCTGCCGGCGGCCTGGTAGTCCTTTCCCGCCAACTCGGCCCTGGTCGGTCTCAGCCGCGCCCAGCTCTGCCCCGTACCCCTCGAAGTCTTGTGATCGCCCGCCAGCCCCAACTCACAAGCTCTAGTGCGTCCTAGGAGGCTAGTTTGTTTGGGTCTGTGGGAGGCTGCCAGCATGGTTCTTGAGGTTGCGCTGATCGACATCACTCCCGGCTCCGAGGACGCCTTCGCCGCGGCCTACCGGACGGGCCATCCGATCCTGGCCGGCACGCCGGGGTGCCGCTCAGTGCGCATGACCCGTGGCATCGAGTCGGCGTCCCGGTTCGTGCTGCTCGTCGAGTGGGACGACGTCGAAGCCCATGAGAAGAACTTCCGCGCCACCGAACGCTTCCAGCAGTGGCGCGACCTGATCGGGCCCTACTTCGCCAACCCGCCGCTGGTTGAGCACTACGTCGACGTTCCCGCCGACGAAAGCTGAAGCGACGCCCCTGAGCCTCAGAGCGAGCAGGGCCAGGCTGAGCAGGCCGGGCTGAGCAGGGCCGGCTTGAGCGGAAGTGCTCCAGCGGGCCGGCTCCGTCGGTGCCGGTGCCCGCTCGGGCGGCGGGTGCCGGCTACGTCGGTGGCGGTGCCCGCTCGGACGGTGGGCGCAAACTCGGGCGGTGGGCGCCGGTGGCGGTGCCCGCTCGGACGGTGGGCGCGAACTCGGGCGGTGGGCGCCGGCTACGTCGGTGGCGGTGCCCGCTCGGACGGTGGGCGGTGGGCGGCGGGCGCCGGCTCAGGCGGCGGGCGGCGGGCACCCGCTCAGTCCGGGTGAGGCAGCTCAGTCGGAGGCGCGGCCCGGCTCAGTCGGTGGCGGGGTCGCCGCTGGTCAAGCAGTACACGCCGCCTGCGGGGTCGCGGAACGTGGACCAGTGCGGCCACTCCCCCACTAACGTGGCGCCCAGGGACTCGTGCCAGGTGCGGGCGGCCGGGATGTCGGAGCACGAGACGTCCAGGTGGATCGAGGCCGGCCGGTCCGAGTCGAGCCGCTGGAACAGGAAGCGGATCGGGACCGGGGGCTGTGGCTGCAGGCGTACGAACTCGTCGGCCTGCTCACCTTCGTCCAGTTCCCAGCCGGTCAGTGTCCGCCAGAAGTGCACCTCGCGGTCGTACTCGGCCGGCGCCAGGTCGAAGCAGAGCTGGTGGGGGCGCAGCGTCACGCCACCCGGCCCGCCGTACGGTCGCGGCCGCACATGCTGGTCACGCCACGTCGCCGTGCAGAAGCGCAGGCCGGCCGGGGAACGGAGCGTCTGCCAGTCGCCGTGGTCGGCCAGGACGGTCCCGCCCGCCGTCAGGGCCCGGCCGTTGAAACCGGCGCGGTCGTCGACCCAGATGTCGGGGTGGTGACCGCCGGGACCTTCGCGGACGCCTTGGAGTTCGAGCCAGTCGTCGCCGGCCGCTGTCCGCAGCCGTACGAACCCGGGATGCTTCTGCGGCGCGGGAGTGGACCCGGTGATCGTCGCCCAGAACGTGACGGCGTCGTCGAGCTTTTCGGAGGGCCGGTCGAGGAAGGCGTCCACCCAGCGAATCATGCCCGTCGCGTACCCGGCCGGGCGCGTCTGATGCCGGGAACAGCCGATCAGACGGGTCGCTGGTACCGGGCCCGCAGCCCTCGCTCCACGAAACCCAGCCGGCGGTAGAGCGCCGCCGCCCCCGGGTTGTTGATGTTGACGGTCAGCCAGGCGTGGTCGGCCTCACCGGCGGAGCGCATGCGGGTCAGCGCCTCGGTGATCAGGGCCGCCCCGAGACCCCGGCGCCTGGCGAACGGCACCACGCCGGCCTGCACGATCCAGCCCCGGGCGGCCACCACGAACCCGGCGTCGCCCAGGCCGGGCAGCGTCACCAGCAGGGAGCAGCCGGGCAGGAAGTCCTCGTCCTCCTCGTTCTCGGCGATCCACTCCTCGGCCGGGTCGCCGGGGAAGCCGGGCCGGTCGCGGAACGACGCGTCATACGTCGTGTGGAAGCGCCGGGCGATCGCGGGCCCGTCCCAGGCCGTGACGGTCGCCCCGCTGGGCCACTCGGCCGGGGGCAGGTCGAGGTCGTCGATGCGCATGACGTCCTCGGCGAAGGTCTGCCGCAGGCCCCGCGACTCGAACAGCTCCGCCGCGTCGTCGGTCATCGTCTCCGACTCCACGGTCACGACCCGATCACCGGTCGAGGCCGCCGGGCCCACGGAGCCCGCCGAGGCCGCGAGCGCCAGCCCGCGATCGAGCACCTCGGCGCCAAGCCCGCGCCCTCGTGCGTCAGGGTCGACAAGACCGGTGAAGAACGGCCCGGACCGGACCGCCCCGGCGGCGAGCAGCGAACCGTCCTCGGCGGCCAGCCCGAAGCCCTGGGCCCAGCGCCGCCCGAGGAAAGCCGGGTCGGTCGCCAGCGGCATCCCGCCGTCGGCCGCGTAGCACCGCTCGGCCAGGGCGAGCAGCTCCGCGGGCAGGCCGGTCAGCTCGATCCACGTGGTGTCGCCGGTCGCAGTCATCCGGCCACATTAGCCAGGGCGGCCGGACGGCTCGAACTATTTCACCCCCGCAGCGTCCATGCCCCGCAGCTCCTTCTTGAGCTCACTCATCTCGTCCCGGATCCGGGCCGCCAGCTCGAACTGCAGCTCGCGCGCCGCCCCCAGCATCTGCTCGTTGAGATCCTGGATGAGCTGCGCCAGCTCCGTGCGGGCCATGCCCTTGGCGGCCGTGGCCCCGGCCGCGGCGCGGCCCTTCGACCTGGTCTCGGGCACCGGCGCCTTGCCGCGCGAGATCTGCCGGCCGCCGCCGCCGACCATCGGGTTGACTGCCGCGTCGGTGTCCTCCGCCTCGCGGTAGATGTCGTCGAGGATGTCGTGGATCCGCTTGCGCAGCGCCTGCGGGGTGATGCCGTTGGCCTTGTTGTGCGCGATCTGCTTGTCGCGGCGCCGGTTGGTCTCCTCGATCGCGTCGCGCATCGACGGGGTCATCTTGTCGGCATACATGTGGACCTCGCCCGAGACGTTTCGGGCGGCGCGGCCGATGGTCTGGATCAGCGACCGGCCGGAGCGCAGGAAGCCCTCCTTGTCGGCGTCGAGGATCGCAACCAGCGACACCTCGGGCAGGTCGAGACCTTCGCGCAGCAGGTTGATGCCGACGAGCACGTCGTAGTCGCCCTTGCGCAACTCCTTGAGCAGCTCGACGCGGCGCAGCGTGTCCACCTCGGAGTGCAGGTAGCGCACGCGGATGCCGTTCTCGAGCAGATAGTCCGTGAGGTCCTCGGCCATCTTCTTGGTCAGCGTCGTGACCAGCACCCGCTCGTCGCGTTCGGTGCGCAGCTTGATCTCGTGCATGAGGTCGTCGATCTGGCCCTTGGTCGGCTTCACGACCACCTGCGGGTCGATCAGGCCGGTCGGGCGGATCACCTGCTCGACGAACTCGCCCTGGGCCTGCTGCATCTCCCACGGGCCGGGTGTGGCCGACAGGAACACCATCTGGCCGACCCGCTCGAGGAACTCGTCGAACCGCAGCGGACGGTTGTCGGCCGCGCTGGGCAGCCGGAAGCCGTGCTCGATGAGGATGCGCTTGCGGGACGCGTCACCCTCGTACATGCCGCCGATCTGCGGGATCGTCACGTGGGACTCGTCGATGACCGTGATGTAGTCGTCGGGGAAGTAGTCGAGCAGGGTGAACGACGGCTCGCCGGGTGAGCGGCCGTCCATGTGCATCGAATAGTTCTCGATGCCGTTGCAGAAGCCGACCTGCCGCATCATCTCGACGTCGTACTGCGTGCGCATGCGCAGGCGCTGCGCCTCGAGCAGCTTGCCCTGCCGCTCGAACTCGGCCAGCCGCTCCTCGAGCTCGGCCTCGATCTGGCGGATCGCCCGCTCCATCCGCTCGGGGCCGGCCACGTAGTGCGAGGCCGGGAAGATGACCAGCTGGTCGACCTCGCGGACGATCTCGCCGGTCAGCGGGTGCAGGTAATACAGCTTCTCGATCTCGTCGCCGAACAGCTCGATGCGGACCGCGAGCTCCTCGTAGGCCGGGATGATCTCGAGCGTGTCGCCGCGGACCCGGAACGTGCCCCGCTGGAAGGCCATGTCGTTGCGCGAGTACTGAATGTCGACCAGACGGCGCAGCACCTGGTCACGGTCGATCTCGTCGCCCACCTTGACCGCGACGGAACGATCCAGGTATTCCTGCGGGGTGCCCAGGCCGTAGATCGCGCTCACCGTGGCCACCACGATCGTGTCGCGCCGGGTCAGCAGCGACATCGTGGCCGAGTGGCGCAGGCGCTCGACCTCTTCGTTGACCGACGAGTCCTTCTCGATGTAGGTGTCGGTCTGGGCGATGTAAGCCTCGGGCTGGTAGTAGTCGTAGTAGCTGACGAAGTATTCGACGGCGTTGTTGGGCAGCAGCTCGCGGAACTCTTTGGCGAGCTGAGCGCACAGCGTCTTGTTGGGCGCGAGCACGAGCGCGGGCCGCTGCAGCTTCTCGATCAGCCACGCGGTCGTCGCGCTCTTGCCCGTGCCGGTCGCGCCGAGCAGCACCGTGTGGCGATCGCCGCTCCGGACCCGCCGGTCGAGCTCGGCGATGGCCGCCGGCTGGTCACCGGCAGGCTGGAATTCGCTGACGACCTCGAAGCGGCCGTCGAGTCGTGGGATGTCGAGCGCCATGGAAACCACCGTACGTCGAGGGTCTGACAAGTTTCGGCCGCCGCCGTGGAGCACGCGTGCGGTGGGTGCACATTCGGCCCCGTCCGGCGGCATTGTTAGGCGTTGCGTGGCCCGCCTAACCTGTTCGGGTAGGCCGCTCGCGGCGGCCGCCCGGCATCGAGCGGGATCATCAAACGGTCCCCTCGGCCGGCCCGTGGTTGTTGCGCCCCGGCTCACGGCGAGCGCACCCGCTGGTGGTCGCGCTGTGCGCTGACCGGCCGCCGCGAGCGCCCTTCTTTCAACCCCACGATCAAAACCAGCATTCCGTACGCGTCATCGCGTACGGGGGAATCTCAGGGGCTCGGCTGCCATCCGGTGGCCTCGGCCCAGTCGTCGGCGGCCACGGCCTCCTCGTCGAACCAGGGTTCCTTCGCGTCGCCGTACGTGTAGCGGTCCTGATGTTCCGCCGCCCAGCGTTCCTTGGCCGCCGCGTAGCCGTCGCGGGCCTCGGGCACGGCCCGCAGGTGGTCGCGCATCAGCAGGGCGAACCGCCACCCGGGGGAACCGGTCACCCGGACGTGCAGGTTGACCGTACGGCCGGGGTCGGCCCCGCCGTGCAGGCGCTTGGGCCACGTCTGGCCGGGCAGGCCACGCGCGTTGTCGTACCACTCCCCCGACCGGCGCGGGAAGCCCGCCGCACCCAGCGGGTCGGCCAGCGCGTCGGCCTCGTCGAGGGTCCGGACGGCCAGCATGAGGTCGATGATGTCCTTGGCGGGCAGCCCGGGCACGGCGGTCGAGCCGATGTGCGAGACCTTGTTGCCGGCGGGCAGCGCGTGCTCGATCCGCGCGATCAGCCGGGCCGCCTGGTCGGGCCACGTCGGGTCGGCCTCGGCGATGTGCAGGCGGCGGTCGGCGCGGGCCGAGCAGCCGGTGCGCAGATTTTCCTCGTACGGCTTCAGGCGCAGTTTGTACAGCTTGTCGACGCGGGCGTGCAGGTCGTCGAGGGTGCCGTCGTTGGTCAGCACCACGTCGGCGGCGCGGCGGCGGTCGGTGTCGGCGGCCTGCGCGGCGATGCGGGCCTCGGCCTGCTCGGCGGTCATGCCGCGGGTTTTCACGAGCCGCCGGATGCGCTGGTCACGGTCGGCCTCGACCACGACGACCAGGTGGTAGGAGGGGGCCAGCCCGGTCTCGACGAGCAGCGGCACGTCGTTGACGACGATCGCCTCGGCGGGCGCCTCGCGGATCAGCGCAGCGGTCCGAGCCCGTACGCGGGGGTGAATGATCTTTTCGAGGGTGCGGCGGGCCGCGTCGTCGCCGAAGACCTCGGCCGCCAGTGCCGGACGGTCGAGATCGCCCTCCGCTGTGACGACGCCCGGACCGAAGGCCGCCACGATCTCGGTCAGCCCCTCGGTGCCCCGGGCCACCACCTCACGGGACAGCACGTCGGCATCGATGATCACCGCACCGCGCTGCGCCAGCCGCCGCGCCACCGCACTCTTGCCCGCCCCGATGCCACCGGTCAGCCCCACTCGCAACACCCGCCCAGTATCCCGGTCAGGGCGACCGAAAGCACGCCTGGGATCCGGGGAACGGCGAAGGCCGCCCCGACCGAAGTCGGGACGGCCTTCAGGAGACCGGAGCTGGGGTCAGCTCTTGCCGCCGGCGAGCTTCTCGCGCAGAGCGGCGAGCGCCTCGTCGGTGGCCAGGGTGCCGGACGGCTCCTCCGACGCGCGCGCCGGGGCCGACGAGCTCGAGGAGCTCGTCGAGGTGGAGGTCGACGACGAGGTGGTCGTGCCACCGGCCGGAGCCGGGTTGAGCGCGGCCTCGGCGTCGGCGTCGCGGGACGCCTGCACCTGCTTGGTGTGGGCCTCCCAGCGCTCGCGGGCGTCGGCGTACTGCTTCTCCCACGCCTCGCGCTGCTTGTCGAAGCCCTCGAGCCACTCGCCCGTCTCGGGGTCGAAGCCCTCCGGGTAGATGTAGTTGCCCTCGGCGTCGTACGTCGCGGCCATGCCGTAGAGGGTCGGGTCGAAGTGCTCCTCGCCCTCGACGAAGCCCTCGTTGGCCTGCTTGAGCGACAGCGAGATCCGGCGGCGCTCCAGGTCGATGTCGATGACCTTGACCAGGACGTCGGAGCCCACCTGGACGACCTGCTCGGGCAGCTCGACGTGCCGCTCGGCCAGCTCGGAGATGTGCACCAGGCCCTCGATGCCGTCGTCCACCCGGACGAAGGCGCCGAACGGAACCAGCTTGGTGACCTTGCCCGGCACGATCTGGTTGATCGCGTGGGTGCGGGCGAACTGGCGCCACGGGTCTTCCTGGGTCGCCTTCAGCGACAGCGAGACGCGCTCGCGGTCCAGGTCGACGTCGAGCACCTCGACCTCGACCTCCTGGCCGACCTCGACAACCTCGGACGGGTGGTCGATGTGCTTCCAGGAGAGCTCGGAGACGTGCACCAGACCGTCGACGCCGCCGAGGTCGACGAACGCGCCGAAGTTGACGATCGAGGACACGACGCCCTTGCGGACCTGGCCCTTCTGCAGCTTGTTGAGGAACTCGGTGCGAACCTCGGACTGCGTCTGCTCGAGCCAGGCCCGGCGGGACAGGACCACGTTGTTGCGGTTCTTGTCCAGCTCGATGATCTTGGCCTCGAGCTCGCGACCCACGTAGGGCTGAAGGTCGCGGACACGACGCATCTCGACCAGGGAGGCCGGCAGGAAGCCACGGAGGCCGATGTCGAGGATGAGACCACCCTTGACGACCTCGATGACGGAGCCGCGAACGACGCCGTCGTCCTCCTTGATCTTCTCGATGGTGCCCCAGGCGCGCTCGTACTGAGCGCGCTTCTTCGAGAGGATCAGACGGCCTTCCTTGTCCTCCTTGGTGAGGACGAGGGCTTCGATGTGGTCACCGACCGACACCACTTCCGCGGGGTCCACGTCATGCTTGATCGACAACTCGCGCGAGGGGATGACACCCTCGGTCTTGTAGCCGATGTCGAGCAGGACCTCGTCCCGATCGACCTTGACGACGGTGCCTTCGACAATGTCGCCGTCGTTGAAGTACTTGATGGTCTCGTCGATGGCGGCGAGGAATGCTTCCTCGGACCCGAGATCGTCGACGGTGACCTTGTTGGCGCTCGAGGTGGCCTCGATGCTGCTCGTCATGTGGACTGTTGCTCCGAACGGATGGATTCGTGGTGTCTCTCGCGCTCCGCGGAACTGCCGGCGGGCACGGCACGAACAACACCAGAAGGATCGGGCAACCCAGAAGGACCAGAATCCTTGCAGTCGATCATGTCGAGACCGACGACCACGGAACCTGCTCCCTGCCGAGGCACACGATCCGCGAGCGCATCGACTAGCTTACCGTGCGCATTACCACAGGTTGCAAGCCCTCCTGACGACCGAGGCACAATGTTCGGCCCAAACCTCGCAGCATGCCCGTAATGTCCGCAATCATGACGTCGGCACGCCGTGCCGTACGGTGTCCGGGTGACCGAGATCAACCTGTCGGGGTCCGACGTGCCCCACCGGCGGGCGATCACCGACGCCGAGAGCCGGGTCGCCAGCCGCGGCTGGTGGGACGCCGACGCCGACGACTACCAAGCCGAACACGGCGGCTTCCTGGGCGATCTCGACTTCGTGTGGTGTCCCGAGGGACTGCGGGAGGCCGACGCCCGGCTGCTCGGCGACGTACGAGGCCGGCGGGTGCTGGAACTCGGGGCGGGTGCGGCCGCGGGCGCCCGCTGGCTCGACGGACAGGGCGCCGAGGTGACCGCCCTCGATCTGTCGGCCGGGATGCTGCGGCACGCGAGACAGGCCGAGGCCCGTACGGGGGTGCGGGTGCCCCTCGTCCAAGCCGACGCGCTGGCCCTGCCGTTCGCGGACAGCGTATTCGACATCGTCTGCACCGCCTTCGGAGCGATCCCGTTCGTGGCCGACTCGGGTGCCGCCATGCGGGAGGTCGCGCGCGTCCTGCGTACGGGAGGGTCCTGGGTCTTCTCGATCACCCACCCGATGCGCTGGATCTTCTGGGACGAGCCCGACGAGACGGGCCTGGTCGCGCGCAACTCCTACTTCGATCGCACGCCCTACGTCGAGACAGACGAAAAAGGCGTTCCCTCGTACGTGGAACAGCACCGCACCCTGGGCGACCGGGTGCGCGAGCTCGTGGCCGCCGGGTTCGTGCTGCGCGATCTGGTCGAACCGGAGTGGCCGGCGGGTCACGAGGAGGTCTGGGGCCAGTGGAGCCCGCTGCGGGGCCGGCTGTTCCCGGGCACCGCGATCTTCGTGGCCGACCTGCGCTGAACTGCGCATCCGCCGTTTCCGCCACGGCCTCCCGGGTATCCCGCTGATATGGCTGAAGCGAATAAAAGCCTGAAAAAGGGCGATGACGTGACCTGGAAGAGCCACGGGCAGACCGTCCACGGCGAGGTCGAACAGAAGATCACGAAGCGCACCGAGACCGCGGGCCGCACCGTCGACGCCTCCCCCGACGACCCGCAGTACAAGGTCAAAAGCGACAAGACCGGGCGCGAGGCGGTCCACAAGCCCGGGGCGCTGAAGAAGGATGGCTGAGCAGGACACGTACGCCGAGTTCAAGGACGCCGTGAACATGACGGCGGGCGAACTGAAGAAGTGGCTCGAGACCGACGAGGCCAAAGACGTGGGCCAGAAGTCGTCGTCGGGCGGCGAGTCGGTCGGCCACGACTCCGGCCGCAAGATCGTGAAGATCCTGGGTACGAAGAAGGCCGACCTCACCGAGGCCGACGAGGCCCACATGCGCAAGGTCGTCGGATACGTGCACCGGCACCTCGCCCAGCGCCCCAAAGGCGACGTCGAGGACACGAAGTGGCGCTACTCCCTGATGAACTGGGGGCACGACCCGCTCAAGAAGTGAAGCTCAGACGGGGAGGCCGGTCTCCAGCAGGGTGCCCATCACGGCCAAGGCCGCCGGGATCATGCGGTAATAGACCCACGTGCCGCGGCGGTCGCTGTCGACCAGGCCGGCCTCACGCAGCACCTTGAGGTGATGCGAGATGGTCGGGCCGGTCAGATGGAACTCGCCGGTCAAGTCGCAGACACACACCTCGCCGCCGCGGGCCGAGGCGATCATCGACAACAGCCGCAGGCGCACCGGGTCACCCAAGGCCTTGAACATCGGCGCGAACGCGTCGGCCTGAGCCGAGTCGAGCGGTTCACGGGTGAGCGACCCGCCCCCGCTGCTGGAAATCCCCATCGTTTGGCTCCCCATGGCCACACCCTTGCAAAGCCCCGCAACCACGGCCCGATCAAGCCCGATCACGGTGCGCATCCCCCTGGCGGCCGCGCAATGCACGACCGCGGAGAGCGTACGCCAGAAGACCGCCCGGCGGCGTCGCCGGACAATGCCGTGTTCGCCACTCCGGGCCGGCGCCAGGGGAAATCGGCTGATCGGCCGGGCGCACCGGCCCCAATAGACTTACGCCCATGGGGGACAACGGGGCACGGCAGGGAATCCGGGAACTCGTTCAGGTCGCCATGATGTGGCTCGGCTTCGGCGAACCCGAGGAATCGGCGGCCCCGGCCCGCACGGGAGCGGCGTTCCTGCTCGTGCAGACCGTGGCCGCGATCGTGCTGGCCATTGCAGCCGGGGTCATCTACGCCGCGGTCAAGGAGGACGCGGTGCCGGCCACCTGGCCACTCCCCTACCTCCTGCTGGTCCTCCCGCTGGCGATCGCCGTGGCCCGCCGGCCGGGCGCCGCGCCCCTCCCGCTCGCCGCGGCCCTGCCCGCCGGCGCGCTGACCGCCGCGGCCGCCCTGGCCCTGCTGCCCGGCTCGGGCTTCTGGGCGTGGTTCACCGCCCTGGCCGCCGCAGCCCTGACGGCGGGCGCCGCCTTCGGAGCGGTCGCCGCCCGCCGCACACGCGTCTCCGCCTGAGCCCCTGCGCCGCCCACCGCCCGGCACGGCCCGAGCGAAGCCGCCCGCCACGAACGCGTCTCCGCAAACCCTCACACCGACCGGCGCTTGGTGCGGTCTGAGCGAAGCCGCCCAGCGCGAACACATCTCCGCCCCAACCTCACACCGCCGACCGCTCGGCGGCGTCTGGGGGGCGCCGCACGGCACGAGAAGGGGCCCGGCACGAGAAGACGCGCAGCGCGAGGGGTGCCCGGCACGAGACGACGCCCGACACGAGAAGACGCCCGACGCGAGACGACGCGCAGCACGAGAAGACGCGTAGCGCGAGGGGCGCCCGGCACTGCAGGATGCACAGCGCGAAAAGGCGCGCTGCGCGACCGTGGGCAACGGGAGCAGGCACCTCGCGAGACCCTGAGTTGCGCAACGTGAGCCGCGCGAGACCCTGAGCAGCGCGAAACCGTGCGCGGGCGAAACCGTGCGCGGCGCGAGACCGTGCGCGGCGCGAGAACATAGGCGGCGCGTGGTGAACCTAGGCGGCGCGAGAGCCCTGCAGCGCAGGAGCGTGAGCGGCGAGAGATTGCCGCCCACAGACGCGGGCAGCGCGACGGGGCCGCCCGAAGAGGCGGGCAGCGCCACAGGCCCGACCGCACAGGCGGGGCAAGACGACAGGGCCACCCGCACACGCGGGCAGAGCGACAGGACCGCCCGCACACGCGGGCAGGACGACAAGGCCACCCGCACACGCGGGCAGAGCGACAGGACCGCCCGCACACGCGGGCAGGACGACAAGGCCACCCGCACACGCGGGCAGCACCACCGGACCGCCCGCCGACACGGGCAGCGCGACAGGGACCGCCCGCGGGGGCGAGCGGCCCGTCAGCGGGGCGTCAGTGGTCGGCGCCGTTCCAGTCCTGGCCGGAGCCGACCGAGACCTCCAGCGGCACGGAGAGGGGGTAGGCCCCGCCCATCTCGCGGCGCACCAGCTCCTCCAGGGGCTCGCGTTCGCCCGGGGCCACGTCGAAGACCAGCTCGTCGTGCACCTGCAGGAGCATGCGGGACTTGAGACCGGTTTCCTTGAGTGCCTTGTCGACCCGCAGCATCGCAATCTTGATGATGTCGGCCGCGGAGCCCTGGATGGGGGCGTTGAGCGCCATCCGTTCGGCCATCTCGCGGCGCTGGCGGTTGTCGCTCGACAGGTCGGGCAGGTAGCGCCGGCGGCCCAGGATCGTGGCCGTGTAGCCGTCCTGCACGGCGCGGCGCACGACGGCCTGCAGGTAGTCGCGAACGCCGCCGAAGCGCTCGAAGTATTCGTCCATCAGCCCGCGCGCCTCGTCGGTCGGGATGGTGAGCTGGTTGGACAGGCCGAACGCGCTCAGCCCGTAGGCCAGGCCGTAGTTCATCGCCTTGATCTTGCGGCGCTGGTCGGGCACGACCTCTTCGACGGGCACGTGGAACACCGACGAGGCGGTGGCCGCGTGGAAGTCGAACGCCGAGTTGAACGCCGCGATGAGCGCCTCGTCGCCGGACAGGTGGGCCATGATGCGCATCTCGATCTGGCTGTAGTCGGCCGTCAGCAGCTGCTCGAAGCCCTCGCCGACGACGAACGCACGCCGGATCCGGCGGCCCTCCTCCGTACGGATGGGGATGTTTTGCAGGTTGGGGTCGGTGGACGAGAGCCGGCCGGTGGCGGCGACGGTCTGGTTGAACGTGGTGTGGATGCGCCCGTCGTCGGAGACCGACTTGAGCAGGCCGTCGACGGTGGACTTGAGCTTGGCCACGTCGCGGTGCCGCAGCAGATGCTCGAGCACCGGGTCGCCGGTCTGGGCGAACAGGCTCTGCAGCGCGTCGGCGTCGGTGGTGTAACCCGACTTGATCCGCTTGGTCTTGGGCAGGCCGCGCTCGTCGAAGAGGATTTGCTGCAGCTGCTTGGGCGAGCCCAGGTTGAACTCGCGCCCGACCACCTCGTGCGCCGCCTGCTGAGCCGATTTCACCTCGGCCGCGAAGTGCGCCTCGAGCTCGGAGAGGTATTCGGTGTCGGCCGCGATGCCCAGGTGTTCCATCTCGCCCAGCACCTGGGAGAGCGGCTGCTCGACCTCCATCAGCAGTTTCTGCGACTCGCCACCGTCGCGCGACAGTTCCTCGGTGAGCACGTCGGCCAGGTCGAGCGTGGCCCGGGCGCGCAGCATCACGTTCTGCTCGGCGGCGCCGTCGGTCTCGCCGCCGAGGCCGGAGAGCAGGTCGAGCTGGCCGGTGCTGGGCTCCTCGACCCGCAGCTCGCGCTTGAGGTAGCGCAGGGCCAGGTCGGTCAGGTCGTAGGCCCGCTGGTCGGGCTTGGCCAGATAGGCCGCCAGCGCGGTGTCGACGCGGACGCCGCCCAACGTCCAGCCGTGGGCGCGGAACGCCAGCGTGGCCGGCTTGGCGTCGTGCAGCACCTTGGGCCGCTCGGGGTCGGCCAGCCACTCGGCGACCGCGCGCTCGTCGGCCTCGTCGAGGGCGGCCGGGTCGAACCACGCGGCCGGCCCGTCGCCGGTGGACACGGCGACACCGGTGAGCGCGCCCGTGCCGCGGCCGAACGTGCCGGTGACGGCGACGCCGACCGGGGCCGCGGCGGCGTGCTGCGCGAGCCAGCCGGCGACCTGCCCGGCCGTGAGGATCTGGCCCTCGAGGTCGAAGCCCGCCTCGGCCTCGGGCTCGACGGCGTCGAGATACGAATAGAGCCGCTCGCGCAGCACCCGGAACTCGAGCGCGTCGAACACCTGGTGCACGGCCTCGCGATCCCAGCCGTGCCAGCGCACGTCCTCGGGGCGGACGGACAGCTCGAGGTCGGTGCGCAGGGCGTTGAGCTCGTAATTCAGCATCACCGAGGACAGGTGGGCGCGCAGGTTGTCGCCGGCCTTGCCCTTGATCTTGTCGGCGTTGGCCACGACGCCGTCGATGCCGCCGAACTCGGTGATCCACTTGGCCGCCGTCTTGGGCCCGACGCCGGGCACGCCGATCAGGTTGTCGCTGGTCTCGCCGACCAGGGCGGCCTTGTCGCGATAGAGGTGGGGCGGGACGAGCTGCTTCTCCTCGACCAGCGCGGGCGTCATGCGCCAGACCTCGGAGACGCCGCGGCTCGGGTAGAGCACCGTGGTGTGCTCGTCGACCAGCTGCAGGGCGTCGCGGTCGCCGGAGGAGATGAGCACCTCCATGCCGGCCGCGCGGGCCTGGGTGGCCAGGGTGGCGATGACGTCGTCGGCCTCGAAGCCGGGTTTCTCCACGTAGGGGATGCGCAGCGCGTCGAGGATCTCCTTGACCAGGCTGACCTGGCCCTGGAACTCGGTGGGGGTGGCCGACCGGCCGGCCTTGTATTCCGGGTAGCGCTCCGTGCGGAAGGAGACGCGGGAGACGTCGAACGCGACCACGATGTGCGTGGGCTTCTCGTCGCGCAGCATGTTGATCAGCATCGAGGTGAAGCCGAACACGGCATTCGTGTGCTGCCCGGTCTGCGTGCTGAAGTTCTCCTTGGGCAGCGCGTGGAACGCGCGGTAGGCCAGGGAGTGGCCGTCGAGCAGCAGCAAACGGGGAGTCTGGGCGTCGTCGCTCACGTTCAGGAACTCTAGTCGGGGGGTCCGACAAGAAGCCGGACCGCCCCGCCTGGTTAGAGCACCTTGCTGAGGAATGCCCTGGTTCGCTCATGCTGCGGGTTGGCGATGACGGCGCGGGGCGCGCCCTGCTCCACCACCACACCGCCGTCCATGAAGATCAGGTTGTCGCCCACCTCGCGGGCGAAGCCGATCTCGTGGGTCACCACGATCATGGTCATGCCGTCGGCGGCCAGGTCCTTCATCGTGTCGAGGACCTCGCCCACCAGCTCCGGGTCGAGCGCGCTGGTGGGCTCGTCGAAGAGCATCAGCTTGGGCCGCATGGCCAGGGCCCGGGCGATGGCCACCCGCTGCTGCTGGCCGCCGGAGAGCTGACCCGGATAGTTGGCGATCTTGCTGCTCAGGCCCACCCGCTCGAGCAGGGCGGTCGCCCGCTCGCGGACCTCCGCCTTGCTCTCCCGCTTGACCCGGCAGGGCGCCTCCATGACGTTGTCGAGCACCGTCATGTGCGGGAACAGGTTGAAGCGCTGGAAGACCATGCCGATCGACCGGCGCTGCTTGGCGACGTCCTTCTCGCTCAGCTCGTGCAGCTTGCCGCCGCGCTCGCGATAGCCGACCAGGTCGCCGTCGACGAAGATCCGCCCGGCGTTGATCTTTTCGAGGTGGTTGATGCAGCGCAGGAACGTCGACTTGCCGGACCCCGAGGGCCCCAGCACGCAGCACACCTCACCCGGCCGGACGACCAGGTCGATGCCCTTGAGCACCTCGAGCGCGCCGAACGACTTGTGCACGTTGTCGGCCCGCACCATCTCGGGCCCGGGAACGGCATCGTCGGCGACGTCCGACGGCTCGGGAGCGGCGACGTCCGAAGACTTGTCGGTCATGGGGCCTCCCCGGTGGTGGTGATCCGGCCGCCCTGCTCGACCTCGATGTTGCGCAGCCGCTGCTTGGCCCGGGCGCTGGCGCCGTACCCCTTGCCGTAGTGCCGCTCGACGTAGTACTGGCCGATCATCAGCACGGTGCAGATGATCAGATACCAGATCACGGCCGCCACCAGCACGGGGAAGACCACGAAGGTGCGGGCCGAGATGTTGTTGAGCTGGAACCACAGCTCGCCCGCCACCGGCACGAAGGCCACCAGCGACGTGTCCTTGACCATGGCGATGGTCTCGTTGCCGGTGGGCGGCACGATCACCCGCATGGCCTGCGGCAGCACGATGCGGCGCAGCACCTGGAAGCGGCTCATGCCCAGGGCGACCGCGGCCTCGCTCTGCCCGGTGTCGACCGACTGCAGGCCGGCCCGGACGATCTCGGCCATGTAGGCGGCCTCGGACAGGCCCAGGGCCAGCATGCCCGCCACGAATCCGGCGAGCAGGTCGACGGCCCGGATGCTGTAGAACTGGCCGTTGAAGTTGTCGATGCCGAACAGCTCGCCGATCTGCTGGTCGAACGGCAGACCGAAGCCGATCCGGCTCCACAGGATGTTCAGGTTGCCGAAGAGGATGGCCAGGATCAGCCGGGGCACCGCCCGGAAGAACCAGGTGTAGACGAACGCCACCGACGACAGGATCCGGTTCGGTGACAGCCGCATGACGGCCAGGAGGGTGCCGAGCCCGATGCCGATCGCCATCGAGGTGATGGTCAGCAGGATCGTGCCGCGCAGACCCTCGAGGACGGGGCCGGTGAACATGACCCCGCGCTTGCCCTCTTCGTAGCTGACGAAGATGTAGGACCAGCGGAAGTTGTCGTTGGTCAGCAGCAGGTGCACGAACATCGCGACGAGCACCGCGATGACGGCGATCGACACCCACCGTACGGGGTGCCGCACGGGCACGGCCTTGATCGCTTCAGGCCGTGCCCGTTCGGTGGTGGACTGCTCGCTCATCTAGCGGATCAGACCGAGGGGTTCACTTCGGGCGTGGTGATGGCACCCGCGGTGACGCCCCACTTGTCGAGGATCTGCTTGTACGTGCCGTCGGCGATCAGGGCCTGCACGGCCTCGCCGATCACGCCGGCGAACGCCTCCTGGTCCTTGGCCACGACGTAGCCGTACGGGGCCGAGTCGTAGATGTCGCCGACCAGCGCGAGCGAGCCGCCGGTCTGCTTCACCGCGTACGCCACGATCGGCGAGTCGGCCAGCATGGCCTCGTCCTTGCCGGTGTTCACGGCGTTGGTGGCGTCCGACTGCTTCTGGTACTGGTCGATCGTGATCTTGGCCTTGCCCGCGTCGGTGCACTTCTTGGACCGGGCCTCCAGGTCCTCCACCTGGACGGTCGCGGTCTGCACGGCGATCTTCTTGCCGCACGCGTCGTCCGGGTTGATCGCCACGCCGGTCTTGGCGGCCCACTGGGTGCCCGCCGAGAAGTAGGAGACCATGTTGACCTCCTTCAGCCGGTCCGCGTTGATGGTGAACGACGAGACCCCGACGGCGTACTTGTCGCTGCTCACGCCCGGGATGATGCTGTCGAACGTGGCCGAGGTCCACTCGGTCTTCAGGTTGAGCTTCTGCGCGACCGCGTTGAACAGGTCGACGTCGAAGCCCACGATCGTCTTGCCGTCGGTGTCGATGAACTCGTTCGGCGCGTACGACGAGTCGGTGCCGATGCTCAGCTTGCCCGTGGCCTTGATGTCGGCCGGGACCTTGTCGGCGAGCGTGGTGTCGGCGGACGCGCTGGGCGCCGGGGCGCCGCTCGATCCGGAGTCCTCCGACTCCGAGCCGCAGGCGCCCATCGACAGCGTCAGCGCCGCCGCGGCGGCCAGGCCGAGGATCGCCCGGCGGCCGGGGGTGGTGCGCAACATGATGACTCCTATGTGCGAGAGATCTTTTTAAGCAACGCCCAGGTAGGCGTCCTTGACCGCCGGATCGTTGAGGAGCTCCCTGCCGGTGCCCTCCTTCACGATCCGCCCGGTCTCCAGAACGTACGCGCGGTGGGCCCGGGACAGGGCCTGCTGGGCGTTTTGTTCCACCAGCAGCACTGTCGTGCCCTGCTGGTTGATCTCCACGATGATGTCGAAGATCTGCTGGATCAGCATCGGCGCCAGGCCCATCGACGGCTCGTCGAGCAGCAGCAGCTTGGGCCGGCTCATCAGGGCCCGGCCCACCGCCAGCATCTGCTGCTCACCGCCGGAGAGCGTGCCGCCGGCCTGCTTCTCGCGCTCCTTGAGCCGCGGGAACAGGGTGAAGGCACGCTGCAGGTCCTCGTCGATCTCCGAGCGGTTCTTGCGGGTGTAGGCGCCCATCTCGAGGTTTTCCCGCACCGTCATGCCCGGGAAGATGCCCCGGCCCTCGGGTGACTGCGAGACGCCGCGGATCACCCGCAGGTCGGCCCGCAGCTTGGTGATGTCCTCGCCGTCGAACTTGATCGTGCCCTGGGACACCGGCCGCAGGCCCGAGATGGCCCGCATCGTGGTCGACTTGCCGGCGCCGTTGGCCCCGATCAGCGCCACGACCTCGCCCTGCCCGACGGTGAGGCTGATGCCGTGCAGGGCCTGGATGCGCCCGTAGGCCAGCGTCACGTTGTCGATCTCAAGCAGCATCGGTGGGCACCCCCAGGTAGGCGGCGATGACCGCGGGGTTGTCCCGCACCTCGGCGGGTGTCCCCTCGGCGATCTTCTTGCCGAACTCCAGCACGACGATCCGATCGGTGACGCCCATGACCAGGCGCATGTCGTGCTCGATGAGCAGCACCGTCACCCCGGTGTCACGGATCCGGCGGATGAGCTGGAGCAACTCCTCCTTCTCGGCCGGGTTGAAGCCGGCAGCCGGCTCGTCCAGGCAGAGCAGGGTCGGGTTGGTGGCCAGCGCCCGCGCGATCTCCAGGCGGCGCTGCTCGCCGTAGGAGAGGTTACGGCTGACGTCGCCCGCCCGGTGCGCGATCCCGACGAAGCGCAGCAGCTCCAGCGAGCGTTCGCGGCCCGACTTCTCCTCCCGCCAGAACCGCGGCAGGCGGAACAGCGCGCTGATCACGCTCGTCTTGTGGTGCGCGTCCGCGCCCACCATGACGTTCTCGAGCGCCGTCATCTCGGGGAACAGCCGCACGTTCTGGAACGTACGGGCGATGCCGCCCCGGGTGATCTCGTGCTTCTTCTTGCCGACGATCGACTCGCCCTGGAAGCGGATGGCTCCCTCGGTCGGCCGGTAGACGCCGGTCATCGCGTTGAAGCAGGTGGTCTTGCCGGCGCCGTTGGGCCCGATGAGCCCGAAGATCTCGCCCTTGCGCAGCGAGAAGCTGACGTCGTTGAGAGCGACGACACCGCCGAAGCGCAGCGTCACGTGGTCCACCTCGAGCAGAACCTCCTCACCCCGTACGGGGGAAGGGTTGGGCTCTGCGTGCGACTGACCCGTGGGGGCAGCCTGGTCGACCGGACGCGCGTTCTGCCGGTCGAGCTCCTCCGGCGTTTCCTGATGCGGCTCGGTCATTGCGGAGCCACCTCCTTCTCGCGGTCCTTGAGCTCCATCGCGCGGCGGCGGCTGGGGATCAGGCCCTGCGGCCGCAGCACCATGATCAGGATGATCACCGCGCCGAACATCGCGAACCGGTACTCGTACAGGTCGGTGTCGCCGACCGAGAGGCCGCGCAGCCGGTCGGGGATGTACGAGATCAGCACGCCGCCCAGGATCGCGCCGGCCATGTTGCCGGAGCCACCCATGACCACGCCCGCCAGCACCAAAATGGAGAACTGGAGCACGAACGTCTGCGAGTTGATGAAGCTCTGCTCGCCGGCGAACAGCACGCCGCCCAGACCACCGATGAACGCGCCGATGGCGAACGCCCACAGCTTGTACTTGAACGTGCGCACGCCCATGACCTCGGCGGCTTCCTCGTCCTCGCGGATGGCCAGCCACGAACGGCCGACCCGGCTCCGGTCCAGGTTCCGCACACCCAGGATGACCAGGATGATGACGGTCAGGCCGAGCCAGAAGTACGGCACCGCGTCGGTCACTCCGAAGATCGGCTCGCCGCCCCAGGAGCCCGGCGGGTGCGGGATGCTCGCGAAGCCGCGGTCGCCGCGCAGGGTCGTGGTCGACGTGGCCACGATGCGGATGATCTCGGCGAAGCCCAGCGTCACGATGGCGAGATAGTCACCGCGCAACCGCAGCGTCGGCCAGCCCAGGAGCACGCCCGCGATCATGGTGAGGACCAGTGCCGCGGGTACTGCCATGAGCCACTTCCAGCCCGTGTCCTCGTAGAGGATCGAGTCGGGCGAGGTGAGCAGGGCCGTGCCGTAGGCGCCGACGGCGAAGAAGCCGACGTAGCCCAGGTCGAGCAGGCCCGCGTAGCCGACCACCACGTTCAGGCCCAGGGCCAGCAGCACGTAGTAGCTCATGTTGAACAGCGCCGACGGCCAGTCGATGCCCTCGGTGACGATCTGCGGCCCGATCACCGGGACGTCGCCCACGTACGGCAGCAGGTATGCCGCCACGGCCGCGAGCAGAATGATCAGCCAGCGCACATACGCCGGCTGCCGGCCCAGCCAGCCCCGGACCCCGCCGTTCGAGCGGAAAGACGCCTTCTCGCTCATGCTCTTGCCCTTCCCAGCGACTCACCCAGCAGACCGGTCGGCCGGAACAGCAGGATGACCACAAGCAACACGAACGACGCCGCGTGCAGCCACTGCGAACCGAACAATCCGGCCGCGTAGTTCTGCAGGACACCGAGGAGCAGGCCGCCCAGCAGCGCGCCGCGCAGGTTGCCGATGCCGCCGAGAACCGCCGCCGCGAAGGCGTCGATGCCCAGCAGGAACCCGGCGTCGTACCGCGTGACACCGATCTTGAGGTCGTACATGACGGCGGCGATGCCCGCCATCAGACCGCCCAGCAGGAACACCAGCGCGATGACCCGCGACTTGTTGACACCCATGAGGGCGGCGCTGTCGGGGTTCTGCGCCACCGCGCGAACGCCCCGGCCCAGCCGCGACCCGTTGATGAAACGATCCAGCAGGAACATCATCACCAGCGCCAGCACGATGATGAGGATCTGGAGGTTCGTGACCGTGGTGTTGCCGATGGTGAAGACCGGCTTGGCCTGGATGATCGGCGGCACGCCCGTCTGATTGCGCCGCGTCAGCACGCCGACGACCTCGGAGATGAACAACGAGGCGCCGATGGCGGTGATCAGGAAGGCCAGCGGCGGCGCGTTGCGCCGGCGCAGCGGCCGGTAGGCGACGAACTCCACGGTGAGCGCGGTCGCGCCCGAGATGATGATCGCCGCGATCAGGCCGACCACCATGTAGAGGAGCATCGGGCCGACCGCCGGGGTGGCCGAGTTCTGGTCGAGGCCGAACAGGCCCCAGGCGAACAAGCAAGCGTACGTGCCGAGGAGGAAGACCTCGGAGTGCGCGAAGTTGATGAGCCGCAACACGCCGTAGACCAATGTGTAGCCCAGGGCGAACAACGCGATGATCGCGCCCTGGGCCAGACCCGTCACGGTGAGCGGCCCGAAATTATCGATCAGACCGGAAAAATCCACAGAGGGGCTCCAAAACGACGAGGTCGGTGCGGCCGGAGATCATCCGGCCGCACCGGCCCTACAGAGAGTTAGCGCTGACCGATCAGGAGGTCTTGATCTCCACGTCGGCCTTGGAGTCGCCAGAGCTGTCGAACTTGAACGCCCACACCTTGATCAGGCTGGGGTCGAGCTCACCGGTCTCGGTGAACTTGTAGGTGTTCGCGATGCCCTTGTAGTTCACCGTCTTCAGGAAGTCGTTGAGCTTCTGCGGGGTGTTGTTACCCGCGTCGATGCCCTGAAGGAAGATGTTCGCGGCGTCGAACGCGACGTCGGAGTAGGTACCGGCGTCCTGGTTCCACTTCGCCTTGTAGTCGTTGACGAAGGTGCCGCCCGCCGCCTCCGGCGGGGAGCACGGGCAGGTCACCACGGTACCGACCGCGGCCGCGACACCCGACGCCTTGGACAGGCCCGGGTCCTTCATGCCGTCGCCGCCGACCAGCGTGCCCTTCCAGCCCGCAGCGGTGAGCTGCTTGCGGATGATGCCGGCGTTGGTGTAGTAGCCGCCGTAGAACAGCGCGGTTGCGCCGCTCGCGGTGACCTTCTGCACCAGGGCCGAGAAGTCGGCCTGCTTGCCGTCGCCCTCGGTCTTGTCACTCGAGACGACCAGCGAGCCGAGCGTCTTCTTGACCACGTCGGCCAGACCGGCGCCGTACGCCGACTGGTCGTCCGCCACGAAGACCTTCTGCGCCTTCAGGTTGTCCTTGATGTACGCCGCGGCGGCCGGGCCCTGCGCGTCGTCGTTGGCGACGGCGCGGTGGAACACCTTCCAGCCCTTGGACGCCAGCGACACGCGGGTCGCGGACGGCGTGATGGTCGGGATGCCGGCCGACTCGAAGATCGGGTCCGCGGCCTCGGACTCGCCCGAGAAGGGCGGGCCGACGATGCCGAGGATCTTCTTGTCCGCGACCAGGCTGCGAGCGACACCGGGCGCGACCGAGGCCTCACCCTGGGAGTCGAACTTCGCGACCTCGATACACGTCGAACCCTTGGCCTTGTTGTACTGGTCGATAGCCAGCTCGAAGCCCTGCTCGATGTTCACACCGAGGTTGGCGGCCGAGCCGGTCAGAGCGCCGAAGAACGCGAGCTTGTAGCCGCAGTTCCCCTCGCTCGCGGTGTCGTCGCTGCTCGATCCGCTGTTACAAGCAGCAGCACCGGCGATGAGCCCGATGATGGCCACCCCGCCGATGGCTCGTGCGAGAACCTGCCTCAAGGTTGGAACCCTCCTCCATACGAACCCACCGAGCCACTGCCGGTCGATTGGCACTTGCGCGTGCTCACGACCATCCGTGCCCCGTTATGGGGCGGGACGTTATCCCAGGTTCATGGCCTGCTGAAAGAGTTCACTCGGGCTTTCACCGAACCGTTACGTCCGTTGACCCGCAGGCCGGAGGTGGTGTTACAACCAAGGGCGGAACTTGATCAACTATTGGCGGGTTGAGCGCCGTCGGCTTCCTGACCCTCGGCCAGGATCCGGTCGGCGACTTCACGCATGGTCATGCGGTGGTCCATCGCGGTGCGTTGAATCCACTTGAACGCCTGCGGTTCGGTCATCTGGTATTTGGTCATCAGCTCGCCCTTGGCCCGCTCGACCGACTTGCGGGTCTCCAGACGGTCGGTCAGCCCGGCCACCTCGGACTCGAGAACGGCGATCTCGGAGTACCGCGAGAGGGCGATCTCGATCGCGGGCACGAGGTCCGACTTCTGGAACGGCTTGACCAGATAGGCCATCGCGCCGGCCGCGCGGGCCCGCTCGACGAGGTCGCGCTGGCTGAACGCAGTCAGAATGACGACAGGAGCGATCCGGCCCCCGGCGATCCGCTCGGCAGCCGCCAGACCGTCCATGATCGGCATCTTGATGTCAAGAATGACGAGGTCAGGACGCAACTCCTCGGCCAGGCGGACGGCGGTCTCGCCGTCACCGGCCTCACCGACGACGTCGTAGCCCTCCTCGACGAGCATCTCGGCCAGGTCGAGTCGGATGAGCGCCTCGTCCTCGGCGATCAACACCCGCTTGCGCTCGGCACCAGCCTGCGAGTCGGCCACGAACCCCTACCCCCAACGTCCCTGAAGTCGCGACACCCCGGTATGCGGGTGTCGCCGCCCTAAGCCTAGTGGGTACGCTGTCCCCTGCTTGGATCAGCGTGACCTTGTCTCGCGGGATCCCGGCCCGCCGGGGTGGTGGAATGGCATACACGGGTCACTCAAAATGATTTGCTCGAGAGGGCATGCGGGTTCGACTCCCGTCCCCGGCACCAACCGAACGTCTTTCCTTACTGTGCTGACGGCACATTTCCGCAGGATGCCCATGATGTTTCACGCCGCGAAATCCGTGCGCCCTCGGCAAAAGCTCTGAACATTGCATTGTTAGGCCCCGCGCCGCCCGAGCAGAACAATCGAAGGCAAAGTGCGAGGGTGGGCTTTCATCCCGCAGAAGAACCTTGACCGTCAGCCCACCCGATCGAGTGATGATCGGGCAGGTCGATCCCATGCGCTCGGTAACGGTGATCGAAAAAGCGAGGTTCAGTCACGATCCGTGCTGAGGGATGGGTCACTTCCAGGGGTCGGCGGCGGCTCGGTCTCCGAAGGCGTTTCCGACGGCGTCGAGGAAGTGGCCGGCGCCGACGGCGTGCCGGTCGTGGACGGGCTCGCGGGCCCGCTCGGCGTGGCGGAGGGCGACGGCGAGGCGGACGGGTGCAGCTTCTCGCAGTACTTGGCGATGTCGTCCTCGCCACCGGCCGCGTCCGTCAGCTTGCGCCGGTCCTCGCGGCTGAGCGACCGCTCGGGGGTCCCCCGCCACGCCTCGCACCAGCTGAGCGCGGTGACGTCGAGCGACGGACGGGGCGAGGGCCGGGTGGAGGAGGACGGCTGGGGGGAGCCTGTTCCCGGCGCAGGTACGCCCAGCGCCGAGAACAGGCGATGCGCGTGCTGCTGGGCCTCCACGGGGAGGTTGCCGGTGCGGGCGGCGACGGCGGTCCCGGCGAGTATCAGGAGAGCCAGGCCGGTCGTGACGGGCACGAGAGCGGCCCGGAAACTCGCCGTTCGGCGGCGTCGGACGCTGCGGGCAGCACGTTTGCGATGCGCGGTGAAGGCAGCCACCATCTCCTTCTCACCGGCCAGCTCCTCCGGTGTCCCGGGGGCGCGGGCCGCCTCGAGAAGGGCAGCCAGGCCGGGGTGATCGTCGCCGGGCGGGTGCGTGGCGGCGATCATGTCGGCCCGGCCGCGGTCGATGCGCGAGCGCCGGCGCGTACGCAGTGCACGGAGGAGAGCGCGCAAGGAGTGCATGGCGTTACACCCCCTGCCGGGTGCGGATCTGCGGGTGGGTGGCCAGGCGGCGCAGCCCCCGCATGGTGGCGATGCGGACGGCCCCCGGCTTCTTGCCGAGGATGTCGGCAGTGGTGGCGACGTCGAGCCCGGCCACCACGCGCAGCATCACGGCCTCCGCCTGGTCCGGCGGCAGGTTCGCGATCATGCCGATGGCCCAGGCCGTGGAGGCGCCCTCGGCCGCTGCGGCGGCGGCGTCCGGTGCGCTTTCCGTACGGGGTTCGGCGGTCTCCCTCGTACGGGAGGAACGCCTTTTCTCGTCGATGCCGCGGTGCCGGGCGATGCGGAAGAGCCAGCCCCGGAAGGCGCCCAGATCCCCGCTGAAGCGGTGCAGGTCGCGGATCACGTGCAGCCACGTCTCGCTGGCGGCGTCCTCGGCGTGCTCGCCCGCCAGGACGCGCAGATACCGCAGCACGTTGGGGTGCAGGGCGCGCCAGAGCGTGGCGAACCCCCGCGCGTCGCCGTCTTGGGCGGCGCGCAGAGCGGCTGCGAGTTCCTCGTCGGGCACGGGCTCTCCGGGGGTGGGGGCGGCCCGTCTTGTACCCCGCTGTGAATCTGCGCGAACCTCCCGTTCGAGCGTCTGCCGGATGTTGTCATGGCAGGGACACTTTCCTGGAGGCCTGATGCTGTGGTCCGGTTCCTCGCCCCTCTCCGTGATGCGCGAGAGCATGTGGGGGTTTCTGCTGTTCGCCGGCGTGGCCTGGCTGGCCGTGGGGTGGAGCGTGCTGCGGCTGGAACCGGCCGACATCGTGGGTGTGACCGGCCCGGTCATCTTCTTCGGGGCCCTGTGCGAGATCGTCCGCGCGCTGGCCGGCACGAAGACGTGGTGGGTCAACGCGGCGATGGCCGTGCTGTTCGTGGGCACCGGAGTCGTCGTGCTGCTGGACCGGGACTCGACGTACACGACCCCGGCCTCGCTGATCGGGTGGTTCCTGATGGTCCGGGGTGCGGTCGACATCGCCGTGGCCACCATGAACCGGGGCACCGACCGCACGTGGGGCCTGATGGTGGTGGTCGGGGCGCTGCAGGCCGGGCTCGGTTTCTACGCCGCGAGCCCTTTTGCCCGTACGGCCGACCCGGTGATCGTCACCCTCGGCGCGCTCGGTGTGCTGCGGGCCATCGCCGACCTGGTCACGGCGTTGCGGCTGCGTGAGGTGGCCGCGGCCCGGCACGACGTGCTGCGGCTGACGCCGGAACGGGAGGCCGGGATGACCGGATACGCCGCGGGGATGAACGACTACGAGGCTCAGCCGCAGCCGCCGGCCCGGCATCGCGCCGACGCCGGGATGGAACAGGTGGAGAAGCTTTAGTCTCCCCAGCCCCGCCGGGCGGGATCCGCAGTCGGTCAGTCGCCGGGCCGGGATCCCCACCGGCGGGGCTCCTGTCTACTTGCGCTCGCCCACCCGGCGCAGCAGGCCCTCCTGGACGGCGCTCGCGATGTGCCGGCCGTCCTGGGTGTACATCCGGCCGTTGGCCAGGCCGCGGCTGCCGCTGGCGGACGGGCTGGCGCAGTCGTAGAGGAACCATTCGTCGGCCCGGAACGGGCGGTGGAACCAGAGCGCGTGGTCGAGGCTGGCCCCGATGACCCCGCCCGGACCCCAGACCTCGCCGTGGACCGAGAGCACCGAGTCCAGCAGCGACAGGTCGGACGCGTAGGTCAGGGCGCAGGCGTGGATCAGCGGGTCGTCCGGCAGCTTGCCGTCGACGCGCATCCAGACGCGCTGCTGCTCGCTGGCGTTGCGGTCACCGGGCGGCACCCAGCCGGGGTCGTTGACGTAGCGCACGTCGACGGCGCGGGGCGCCGCCGCGAAGGCACCCCGGCGGCTGGGGTATCTGCGCACCCAGTCGGCCATCGTCTGCACCTCGTCGGGCCCGGGCACCCCTTCGGGGGCGGCGGTGTGGTGGTCGAGACCCTCCTCGAGCACCTGGAACGAGGCCGACATGAAGAAGATGGTCTTGCCGTGCTGCTGGGCCGTGGAGCGGCGCACCGAGAACGAGCGCCCGTCCCGGATCGTCTCGACGGTGAACCGGATGGGCTCGGTCGGGTCGCCCGGGCGCACGAAATAGCCGTGCAGCGAGTGGACGAACCGCTCCGGATCGACCGTGCGGCCCGCGGCGACCAGGGCCTGCCCGGCGACCTGGCCGCCGAACACGCGCTGGGCGCCGGTCTGCGGGCTCTCGCCCACGAAGGTCGCCGCCTCCAGCTGCTTGAGGTCGAGCACCTCGAGCAGCTGGTCGACGGCGGCCTGTCCGCTGAGCGGTTGCGTCACAGCTTGTTCGGATCGGTGAGGTCGCCCAGCCGGTGCACGCGCAGGGTGTTGGTGGAGCCGGGCGCGTTCGGCGGGGAGCCGGCCACGACGACCACGTAGTCGCCCGGCTTGGCCAGCCCGAGACCGAGCATCTTGGCGTCGACCTGCCGGAACATGTCGTCGGTGTGCTGCACCATGTCGGTCAGGAACGTCTCGACGCCCCAGCTCAGCGCCAGCTGGTCGCGCACCTCGGGGGTCGGGGTGAAGGCGAACAGCGGGAGCTCGCAGTGCAGGCGGGCCAGGCGGCGAACCGTGTCACCGGTCTGCGAGAACGCGACCAGCGCCTTGGCCCCGATGTTGCGGGCGATCTGCGACGCCGCGACGGTGAGCGCGCCGCCGTGGGTGCGCGGGTCGTGCTGCAGCCGCGGGACCGGGATCGAGCCGGCCTCGGTGGTGCTGACGATCTTGGCCATCGTGCTCACGGTGAGCACGGGGTACTTGCCGACCGAGGTCTCGCCGGAGAGCATCACGGCGTCGGTGCCGTCGAGCACGGCGTTGGCCACGTCGGAGGCCTCGGCGCGGGTCGGGCGCGAATTCTCGATCATCGAGTCGAGCATCTGGGTGGCCACGATGACCGGCTTGGCGTTCTCGCGGCAGAGCTGCACGGCCCGCTTCTGCACCAGCGGCACCTGGTCGAGCGGGAGTTCCACACCCAGGTCGCCGCGGGCCACCATGACGCCGTCGAACGCGAGGACGATGGCCTCGAGGTGCTCGACCGCCTCGGGCTTCTCGACCTTGGCGATGACCGGGACGGTGCGCCCCTCCTCGGCCATGATCTCGTGGACCAGCTTGATGTCGTCGGGCGAGCGCACGAAGGAGAGCGCGACCAGGTCGACACCGAGGCCGAGGGCGAAGCGCAGGTCCTCCGCGTCCTTGTCGCTGAGCGCGGGGACGCTGACGGCGACGTTGGGCAGCGAGACACCCTTGTTGTTGCTGACCGGGCCGCCCTCGACGACCAGGCAGCGGATGTCGGTGTGATCGTCGACCGCGGTGACCTCGACGGCGACCTTGCCGTCGTCGATGAGCAGGCGGTCGCCGGGCTTCACCTCCAGCGGCAGCTTGGTGTAGGTGCAGGAGACCCGGTCCTTGGTGCCGAGGATGTCCTCGCTGGTGATGGTGACCAGGTCGCCGGTGTTCCAGACGTGCGGGCCGTCGGCGAACTTGCCCAGCCGGATCTTGGGGCCCTGCAGGTCGGCCAGGACCGCGACGGCCCGGTCGGCCTGCTCGCTGGAGCTGCGCACGAGGTCGTACACCTTCTGGTGGTCCTCGTGGCTGCCGTGGCTGAAGTTCATGCGGGCCACGTCCATGCCGGCCTCGACAAGACCGAGCATGCGCTCGGGCGAGGCGGTCGCGGGCCCCATGGTGCAGACGATCTTTACGCGGCGTGTCACGGCCATCAGGCTAGTCTTCCTTCCTCATCGGCCTGGCGGCCGACCCCCGTACGCGGGGTGAACTGCGTCTGTCGGGCGACGGCGGGCTGCCTGGGCCTCTCCTCAGGGACCCGGCGCGCGACACCGTGCAAAACTGGCGGGCTTCGACGACCGCGCCCTCAGCTTATCGGCATGCCCGCACCGCAACGACGAACGGGCTCACCCGAAGGTGAGCCCGTCCGCACAAAACCCGTCAGACGCCGATCGGCTGGGCCGAAGCGGTCACTGGAGCAGGCAGTTCACCCGCGGCGCCCAAGTAGTCGTGGATCGCGGCGGCGGCCGAGCGGCCCTCGGCGATCGCCCAGACGATCAGCGAGGCGCCGCGGTGCATGTCGCCCGCCACGAAGACACCGGGGGCCGACGTCTGCCACGTCTGGTCGGCGTCGAGCACGCCGCGCCGGTTGCGCTCGATGCCGAACTGCTCCAGCAGCGGCTGCTTCTCGGTGCCCTCGAAGCCGATCGCCAGCAGCACCAGGTCGGCCGGGAGGTCGCGCTCCGAGCCCTCGGCCACCGTGACGGTGCGGACGCCGTCGATGCGCTCCACCGTCACGTCGGCCACCCGTACGGCCTTGACGTTGCCCTGACCGTCGTCCACGAACTCCTGCACGGCCACGCCGAAGACGCGCTCGCCGCCCTCCTCGTGCGCGGGGTAGTTGCGCAGGATGACCGGCCAGGTGGGCCACGGGTGCTGCTCGGCCGCCCGCACCGACGGGGGCAGCGGGTACTGGTCGAGCTGGATCACGTTGGCCGCGCCCTGCCGGTGGGCCACGCCCAGGCTGTCGGCACCGGTGTCGCCGCCGCCGATGATGACCACGTTCTTGCCCGCCGCGTCGACCGGGGTGGTGTCCTGCAGGCCCGCCACGACGCGGTTGGCCGGCACCAGGTGCTCCATGGCCAGGTGCACGCCGTTGAGGCCACGGCCCGGCGTCTCGGCGGCGTCCCGCCCGGCCAGCGCGCCCGCCGCCAGCAGCACCGCGTCGAACCGGTCGCGCAGGTCGTCGGCGGTCACGTCGACGCCGACCTCGACGCCGGTCTCGAAGACGACGCCCTCGGCGGCCATCTGGGCCAGCCGCGCGTCCACCACGTCCTTCTCGATCTTGAAGTCGGGAATGCCGTAGCGGAGCAGGCCGCCGATCCGGTCGTCGCGCTCGTAGACCGTCACCGCGTGCCCCGCACGGGCCAGCTGCTGGGCCGCGGCCAGGCCGGCCGGGCCGGAACCGACCACGGCCACCTTCTTGCCCGTGGCCGCCGGGGCCGGCTGCGGCCGCACGTAGCCCAGATCGAACGCGTGGTTGGCGATCTCGACCTCGACCTGCTTGATGGTGACCGGGTCGTCGGCGATGCCGAGCACGCAGGCCGCCTCGCAGGGCGCGGGGCAGAGCCGGCCGGTGAACTCCGGGAAGTTGTTCGTCGCGTGCAGCGCCTCGGCCGCCGCTTCCCAGGCCCCCGTACGCACCAGATCGTTCCAGTCGGGGATGCGGTTGCCCAGCGGGCAGCCCTCGTGACAGAACGGGATGCCGCAGTCCATGCACCGGGTGGCCTGGTCGCGGATCAGCTCCTCACCGGCGGGCGGATAGACCTCCCGCCAGTCCTGGATGCGGACCGGGACCGGGCGGCGCTTGGGCAGCTGCCGCTCGTAGCGAAGAAAACCGTTCGGATCAGGCACCCTTGACCCCCATGACTGCCTCGTCGACGTTGCGACCGGCGGCTTCGGCGGTCCTGATCAGTTCCATCACGCGCTTGTAGTCGCGCGGCACCACTGCGGTGAACCGCTCGACGGCCGCGGGCCAATCCTTGAGCAGCCGCTCGGCGACGCCCGAACCGGTCTCGGCGGCGTGCTTCTCGACGAGCGTGCGCAGGGTGTCCTGCTCCTCGTCGGTGAGCGGGGCCAGGTCGACCAGCTCCGGGTTGACCCGGGTCGGCGCGAGGTCGAGCACGAACGCCTTGCCGCCGCTCATGCCGGCCGCGAAGTTGCGCCCGGTCGGGCCGAGCACGACCACTGTGCCGCCCGTCATGTATTCGCAGCCGTGGTCGCCGACGCCCTCGACGACGGCCTGGCCGCCCGAGTTGCGGACGGCGAACCGCTCGCCCGCGCGGCCGCGCAGGAACAGCTCACCGGCGGTCGCCCCGTACAGGATGGTGTTGCCCGCGATGATGTTGTCCTCGGCCACGAACGGCGCGTTCTCGTCGGGCCGCACGACGACCCGGCCGCCGGACAGGCCCTTGGCCACGTAGTCGTTGGTGTCGCCGATCAGCCGCAGGGTCACGCCGCGGGGCAGGAAGGCGCCGAACGACTGCCCGCCCGTGCCGCGCAAGGTGAACGCGATGGTGTCGTCGGGCAGCCCGGCCCCGCCGTGGCGACGGGTCACCTCGCCACCCAGCATCGCGCCCACACTGCGGTTGTCGTTGCGGATGGCCACCTCGGCGTGCACCGGGGCGCCGTCGGTCAGGGCCGGACCGGCCAGCTCGATCAGCTTGTTGTCGAGCGCCTTCTCCAGCTCGTGGTCCTGCGCGACGATGCCGCGCCGGGCCGTGCCCTCGGGCAGCTCGGGCACGAACAGGACGGGCGACAGGTCGAGGCCCTTGCCCTTCCAGTGGTCGACCGCGGGCCGCACGTCGAGCACCTCGGCGTGCCCGATCGCCTCGTCGATGCTGCGGAAGCCCAGCTCGGCCAGGTACTCCCGGACCTCCTCGGCGAGGAACAGGAAGAAGTTCTCGACGAACTCGGGCTTGCCGGTGAAGCGCTCGCGCAGCACCGGGTTCTGCGTGGCGATGCCGACCGGGCAGGTGTCGAGGTGGCAGACGCGCATCATGATGCAGCCGCTGACGATCAGCGGCGCGGTCGCGAAGCCGAACTCCTCGGCGCCCAGCAGCGCCGCCACCACCACGTCGCGGCCGGTCTTGAGCTGACCGTCGACCTGCACGGTGACCCGGTCGCGCAGCTTGTTGAGCAGCAGCGTCTGCTGGGCCTCGGCCAGGCCGAGCTCCCACGGGGAGCCGGCGTGCTTGAGCGAGTTGAGCGGGGAGGCGCCGGTGCCGCCGTCGTGCCCCGAGATCAGGATGACGTCGGCCTTGAGCTTGGCCACACCCGCGGCCACCGTGCCCACGCCGATCTCGCTGACCAGCTTGACGTGCACCCGCGACATCGGGTTGACGTTCTTGAGGTCGTGGACCAGCTGGGCCAGGTCCTCGATGGAGTAGATGTCGTGGTGCGGCGGCGGCGAGATGAGGCCGACGCCCGGGGTGGCGTGCCGGGTCTTGGCGATCCACGGCCACACCTTGTTGCCGGGCAGCTGGCCGCCCTCGCCGGGCTTCGCGCCCTGCGCCATCTTGATCTGCAGGTCGTCCGCGTTGACCAGGTATTCGCTGGTGACGCCGAAGCGGCCGGAGGCGATCTGCTTGACCGAGGAGCGGCGCTCGGGGTCGCGCAGGCGCTCCACGTCCTCGCCGCCCTCGCCGGTGTTGGACTTGCCGCCGAGGCGGTTCATCGCGATGGCGAGCGTCTCGTGCGACTCCGCGGAGATCGACCCGTACGACATGGCACCGGTCGCGAAGCGCTTCACGATGTCGGACGCGGGCTCGACCTCCTCGATCGGGATCGGGGTCCGCTTCTTGAACTCGAACAGCCCGCGCAGCGATCCGGCCTCGGCGGCCAGGCCGTCCACCTTCTCGGTGTACTTGCGGAAGACGTCGTACTGCTTGGACCGCGTGGCGTGCTGCAGCAGGAACACCGTCTCGGGGTTGAAGAGGTGGACCTCCCCCTCGCGGCGCCACTGGTATTCGCCGCCGACCTCGAGCCGCCGGTGCGTGCGCTCGGCCGGGTTGGCCGGGTACGCCTTCTCGTGCCGCGCCTTGACCTCGGCGTGGATGTCGGCCAGGCCGGAGCCGCCGATCCGCCCGTTGGTGCCGGCGAAGTAGCGCTGCAGCAGCCGGTTGTCGAGACCGACCGCCTCGAAGACCTGCGCGCCGCAGTACGACGACACCGTCGAGATGCCCATCTTCGACATGATCTTCAGGACGCCCTTGCCGAGCGCCTTGACGTAGTTGCGGATCGCCACCTTGGGGTCGAGCCCGGCCAGCGAACCGGTCGCGATCAGGTCGTCGACCGACTCGAAGGCCAGGTACGGGTTGACCGCGGCGGCGCCGTAGCCGATCAGCACGGCGGCGTGGTGCACCTCGCGGCAGTCGCCCGACTCGACGACCAGCGCCACCTGCGTCCGGGTCTGCTCGCGGACCAGGTGCTGGTGGACCGCGGCGGTGAGCAGCAGCGACGGGATCGGCGCGAGGTCGGCGTTGGAGTCGCGGTCGCTCAGCACGAGGATGCGTACGCCGTCCTCGATCGCCTCGGAGACGTGCCGGCAGATCTGGGTCAGGCGAGCCTTGATGCCGGCCGCGCCGTCACGCAGCGGATAGAGACCCGAGACCCGTACGGCCTTGAAGCCCGGCAGGTCGCCGTCCTCGTCGATGGAGAGCAGCTTGGCCAGCTCGTCGTTGTCGATCACCGGATAGGGCAGGACGATCTGGCGGCAGGAGGCCGGGCCCGGGTCGAGCAGGTTGGCCTCGGGCCCGATCGTGGTCGACAGGCTGGTCACCAGTTCCTCACGGATGGCGTCCAGCGGCGGGTTGGTCACCTGCGCGAAGAGCTGGTGGAAGTAGTCGAACAGCAGCCGGGGGCGCGACGACAGCGGCGAGATCGGCGTGTCGGTGCCCATCGACCCGAGCGGCTCCGCACCCGTACGGGCCATCGGCCCGATCAGGATCTTGAGCTCTTCCTCGCTGTAGCCGAACACCTGCTGACGGCGCGTGACCGAGTCGTGCGTGTAGATGACGTGCTCGCGCGGCGGCAGGTCGTCGAGGTGGATCAGGCCGGCGTGCAGCCACTCGTCGTACGGCTGGGCGGCGGCCAGCTCGGCCTTGATCTCGTCGTCGTGCACGATGCGGCCCGCGGCCGTGTCGACCAGGAACATCTTGCCGGGCTGGAGACGGCCCTTGGCCACCACCGACGACGGCTCCAGGTCGAGCACGCCGGCCTCGGAGCCGAGCACCACCAGGCCGTCCGACGTGTGCCACCAGCGGCCGGGACGCAGGCCGTTGCGGTCGAGCACGGCGCCGATGATCTCGCCGTCGGTGAACGCGACGCTGGCCGGGCCGTCCCACGGCTCCATCAGGCTGGCGTGGAAGCGGTAGAACGCGCGCCGCTTCGGCTCCATGCCCGGGTCGTTCTCCCACGCCTCGGGGATCATCATCAGCATCGCGTGCGGCAGGCTGCGCCCGGACAGATGCAGCAGCTCGAGCACCTCGTCGAAGCTGGCCGAGTCGGACGCCTCGGGCGTGTTGATCGGGAACAGCCGCTTGAGGCTGCCCGGCAGCACCTTCGACTGGAGCAGCGCCTCGCGGGCGGCCATCCAGTTCTTGTTGCCGCGGATGGTGTTGATCTCGCCGTTGTGCGCGATGAACCGATACGGGTGGGCCAGCGCCCAGGCCGGGAAGGTGTTCGTCGCGAAGCGGGAGTGGACGAGCGCGATCGCGCTGGACACCCGCTCGTCGACCAGGTCGGGGAAGAACGCCGGCAGCTGGTCGGGCGTGAGCATGCCCTTGTAGGTGATCGTGCGCGAGGACAGCGACGGGAAATACATGCCGACGCCACGCTGCGTCGACTCCCGCTCGGCCTGCTTACGGATGGTGAAGGCCACCCGGTCCAGTTCGATGCCGCTGAGCTGCTCGCCGGCCGGGCCGGCGGGGGTGTCGGTGAGGCGGTGCGCGGCCAGGAAGACCTGGATGATCGTGGGACGGGCGTCCTCGGCGGTCTGGCCCAGCCCGTCGGGCCGCACCGGCACGTCCCGCCAGCCGAGGATGTCGCCCCCCTCGACCAGGGCGTACTTCTCGAAGACCTTGATCGCTCGGGCACGCTCATCGGCGTCGGTGGGCACGAAGGCCAGGCCCGTGACGTAGTGACCGGCGGCGGGCAGCTCGAAGCCGGCCACCGCGCGGTAGAACTCGTCCGGAACTCCGATCATGATGCCGGCGCCGTCGCCGGTGTTGTACTCGGCGCCACGCGCGCCCCGGTGGTCGAGGCGGATCAGCGCCGACAGACCCTTGGCGACCACATCATGCGAGCGTCGCCCGTAGAGGTCGGCCACGAAGGCCACACCGCAGGCGTCGCGCTCCTGAGTGGGGTCGTAAAGCCCCTGGGGGTGCGGAAATGCCACCGGGCCTCCTGTCGTCGCTGGTGTTACAGATCAAGGTCGGGACGACGTCGGCCCTGCAAAGTCTCTAGAGTCTACGGTAAGGGATACCGATCTCCGCCAGTTCGGATGGATCACACTTCCCGCGGGACCAATCCCCCGTCGCGGCATAAACGGGTGGCCGATCATCCGCTCCGGTTGGGTAGTCTCGCGCGGTGGCGCAACAGGATACCGACGTCTTCGTCAGGCTCGAGCGTTTTTACGACGCCCTCCCCCGACCCTACGCACGAGCCGAGGAAATCGGCGGACTTGTGCTGTTCGTCCGCGAGGGTGAGGGCTGGCCCTACTATGCCCGGCCCCGCGCGGGGGCCGACACACCGTCCGCGGCCGATATTACTGCGGTCCGGCAGAGGCAGCGCGAGCTGGGCGTCCCCGAGTCGTTCGAGTGGGTCCACGAGACCACCCCCGACCTGCTCGCGGTGGCCCGCTCGGCCGGGCTGGACGTGCTGCTGGCGCCCCTGCTCGTGCTCGACCCGGCCGCGCTGGTGCCCGACCTGCCGGTCGACCGGGGCACGGTCCGCTTCCTCGACCCCGACGGCCCCGCGTTCGCCGACGACCTGGCCGCCTCGCAGGCCGTGGCCCAGCTCGGCTTCGGCGCCCCCGCCGGGCCCGCGTCACCGCTGCAGGGCTCGCTGCTGATCGCGCCGGCCGGGCCGGCCGAGCGGGATGCCGCCACCACCCGGCTCAGCGACGCCCTCGTGGCCAGCCAGCGGGAACGCAGCGCGTCGGGCGACTACTTCACCGCCGTGATCGACTCGCCGGACGGGCTGCTGGCCACCGGCGCCGCGATGCGCTCGGGCGACGTGGCCGAGGTGGCCGGCGTGGCCACCCTGCCGTCGGCGCGCCGCCGCGGGTACGCCTCGCAGCTCACCGCCGCGCTGGCCCGCCGCGCGCTGGCCGAGGGGGCCACGCTGGTCTTCCTGTCGGCGGGCGACGACGACGTGGCCCGCCTCTACACCAAGGTGGGCTTCCGCCGGATCGGCACGGCCTGCATCGCCGAGCCCGCCGCCGCTCCGCTATGAGTCGCGCCGGCGGCGGCCGAGAGTGGCGAAGAGAACACCCAGCAGGACGAGCAGGCCGCCGGCGATCGCGATCGGTGTCACGGAGGCGCCGGTAACGGGCAGGCCGCCGCCACCACCCTGACCGCCGCCGCCCGCCGCGCCGCGCACGGTCGTGGCGGGCGTCTCCGCGTACGCGAGGGCCTCTTCGTTCGGGACCCACGCGACCGGCGGGGCGATGACCCGATAGTCGCTGGTCCCGGCGAACGGGGTGGTGAACGCATACGTGCCGTCGGCGCGGCTCTTCGTGGTGGCGACGGTCCGCCACGGCGCGTTCGCGCCCGCACGCGCCTGCAGCCTCAGCTCGCGGGCCGGGTCGAGCCAGTCCATCGCCTCGCAGGAGGCCAGGTCGCAGACGCGGGCCAGCTGCCCGGACTTCCCGGTGACGGTCAGGCGGCCACCGCTGGAGGCCGACGAGGGATCCTCGCGGTGAGTTCGGTGCCGTTGACGGCCGCGCCGGCGCCCTTGTAGCCGTACCACTCGTTCCGGAGCGGCTTGAGGCCGACGGTGACCGGGGCGGTGCGGTCACGGACCACCAGCGAGCCCCCGCCCCGCACGACCGGGCCCAGGTCGACGTATTCGGCCCAGCGACCCCCGCCGGGTCACTCCGGCGGCGACCACTCGGGCATGCGCGGACGCATGTGGCTCAGGGCGGCGTCCCGAGCGCGCAGGGCCAGGCGGCCCCGGGCCTGCACCACCGCCGACATGCGCCGGGCCTGCCGCACGACGCTCGTCGTGCGAGGGCGCCGCAGCCGGCCGTACTCCTCGACGGCCGCGCACAGGGCCACGCCCGGCGCCGCGCCTTTTACCAGCGACTGCAGGGTGGCCGCGTCCTCGAACGCGAGGCAGGCGCCCTGCCCGAGGTGGTGCGGCATGGCGTGAGCGGCGTCCCCGAGCAGCACGACACCGCCCGGGCCGGAGGAGAAACCGTACGCGCGGGGAAGCGGCCGCAGCTCGCGGACCTCCTGCGGCACCAGGTCGTCGGCGTGGGTCGCGGCCAGCAACGCGCCCACGGGCTCGTGCCAACCGGCGAACCACCGCCGCAACAGGGCCAGCTGGGTGGCGGGCGGCTCGGGACGGGGCGCTCCGGCCGCCGTGGCCACCCAGTAGACGCCACCCCGGCCCGCGGCCCGCTCGCCCAGCGGGATCGACACGAACCGGAAGCCCGCGCCCAGCGTCTCGCCCCCGGCGGCCTGCTCGGCCGGGAGCCGGGGCATCCGGAAGCCCGGGATCACGGCCTGCCACGCGGCGAAACCGGACCCGACCGCGGTCGCCTCGGGCGCGAGCAGCCGCCGGACCGCGCTGTCGATGCCGTCGGCCGCGACCACGAGGTCGGCCTCGATCTCGGTGCGGCCGTCGCTCACGACCGGGCGCTGCCGCGGGCCCGTGCGCACCGAGGTGACGTCGAAGCCGGTGCGGATCTGCACGTTGTCGTTCAGCCCGGCCACGAGCGCGTCGTACAGGTCTTCCAGGTGCACCGCGGCCGGGGCCGGGCCGGCGCCCGCGCCGCGCGGGGCGACCAGCCACTGCCCGTCGGGGCGGCGCACCCCGCCGTCGGGCAGCGGGGCCGCGATGGCCGACCAGCCGCCCTCGGGATCGATCGACTCCAGGGCGCGCCGGCCGTTGGGCCACAGCACCAGGGCCGTGGGCGGGGCGGCGATCCGCTCGCCGCGCTCGAGGAGCACGACCTGCCAGCCGCAGCGAGCGAGACCGCCGGCGGTGGCCAGCCCGGCCATGCCCGCGCCCACCACCACGGCGGTGCGCACTAGCGGTCGTCTTTACGAGACTCTTGCTCGACGTCGCCGCCGGAGGCGCCGTCCGGCCCGGCGCCGGCGGCCGCACCCGTGGCCAGCACGGCTTCCTCGACCCCGGCCGGGCCGGCCGGATCGCGCTCGACCGGGTGCCCGCCGGCGGCGATCTCCTCCGCCATGTCCTGCGGGGTGTCGGGCGGCAGGATGCCCGTACGGCGGTAGGCCTCGAACCTCGCCTCGCTGACCACCTGATAGCCCTTGGGGGTGGCCTCGCGCGAGCCGGCGGCCGCGGTCACGTCGACCTGAGAGACGTCGCTCGCGGCCGAGGGCTCGGGGGCGGTCTCGGGCGCGTCGTCGGGCACCACGTACGCCCGGGGTCCACGCACGACCAGGAAGTAGATCAGCGCGCCGAGGAACACAATGATCGAGGTGAACACGTTGAGCCGGATGCCGAACAGGTGGTTGGCCTCGTCGACCCGCAGCGCCTCGATCCAGACCCGGCCCAGCGTGTACGCCATGACGTAGAGCGCGAAGGCCCGGCCGCGGCCGAACTTGAACTTCTTGTCGGCCAGGTAGACCAGCAGCGCGACGCCGAGGTTCCAGAGCAGCTCGTACAGGAACGTCGGGTGATAGAGGTCGGGCAGCGTGACCGCCTGCCCGTCGATCACCGTGGCGTGCCCGGGATTCGACCTGTCCATGTCGTGGACCTCGAGACCCCACGGCAGCGTGGTCTCCTTGCCGTAGAGCTCGTTGTTGAACCAGTTGCCGACCCGGCCGATCGCCTGGCCCACCGGCAGGCCGACCGCGAGCGAATCGGCCACCACGCCGAACGGCAGGCCGAGCTGGCGAGCGCCCAGGTAGGCGCCGAGGGCGCCGCCGAGCACCGCGCCCCAGATGCCGAGGCCGCCCTCCCAGATGTAGAAGGCGCGGATCGGGTCACCGCCGGCGCCGAAGTAGTCCTGCGGCGAGGTGATCAGGTGATAGATCCGGGCGCCGACGATGCCGAACGGCACCGCCCACACCGCGATGTCGAGCGAGGCCCAGCGGGCCACGCCCCGGCTGCGCAGCCGATATTCCATGATCAGGCAGGACGCGACGATGCCCAGGACGATGCAGATCGCATACGCCCGCACGGGCAGGCCGAGCACGTGCCAGACAGACGTTGTCGGACTCGGGATCGCGGCGAGGTTCACGGGTGCACACGCTACCGGTTCACCGAGCCGGGTTACGCACTCCCTCGGCCAGTTCCGAGCTCAGGTTACGCAGTCGTGACAGACCGGTGGCCCGGTCGGGGGCATCGAGCACGCACCGGATCAGCGCACTGCCGACGATCACTCCGTCGGCGAACCCGGCCACCTCGGCCGCCTGCGCGCCGTTGCCGACCCCCAGGCCCACGCCGACCGGCATGTCGGGGTTGGCGTGCCGCACCCGCTCGACCAGCTCGGGGGCCTGCGACGAGACCGCCGTACGGGCGCCGGTGACCCCCATCAGCGCGGTCGCGTAGACGAAGCCACGGCACTGGGCCACCGTCATGGCGATCCGCTCGTCGGTCGAGGACGGCGAGACCAGGAACGTCCGGTCGATCCGGTGCTCGTCGGCGGCGGCGATCCACTCGCCGGCCTCGTCCGGGATCAGGTCGGGCGTGATCATGCCCGTGGCGCCGGCCGCGGCCAGGTCCCGGGCAAACGCGCTGACCCCGTACTTCTCGATCGGGTTCCAGTAGGTCATCAGCACGACCGGGGCCCCGGCGCTCGCCACCGCCTCGATGATCCGCAGCGTGTCGCGGGTGCGCACGCCCCGGCCGAGCGCGATGTCGCTGGCCTTCTGGATGACCGGGCCGTCCATGACCGGGTCGGAGTAGGGCAGCTCGACCTCGATCACGTCGCAGCCGGCCTCGTGCATCGCGACCATCGAGGCGATGCTGTCCTCGACGGTCGGGAAGCCGGCCGGCATGCAGCCGATCAGCAGCGCCCGGTCCTCGGCGCGAGCCTTGTGGAAGATCTCGGCGATGCTCATGAGTTCTCCCCCGGGACCAGCGTCTCGACCGGATCGAGAATGCCGAAGTACGCGCCCGCGGTGTGCACGTCCTTGTCGCCGCGGCCGGACAGGTTGATCACGATCGTCGGCTTGCGGCCGAGCTCTGCCGTCAACGTCGGTACGATGCGGGCGGCGCCCGCGAGGGCGTGGGCGCTCTCGATGGCCGGGATGATCCCCTCCGTACGGCACAGCAGCTGGAACGCGGTCATCGCCTCGGCGTCGGTGACCGGCTCGTACTCGGCCCGGCCGGTGTCGTGCAGCCAGGCGTGCTCGGGCCCGACACCCGGATAGTCGAGACCGGCCGAGATGGAGTGCGACTCGACGGTCTGGCCGTCCTCGTCCTGCAGCACGTATGTGCGGGCGCCGTGCAGCACGCCCGACGAGCCGCCGGTGATGGACGCCGCGTGCCGGCCGGTGGCCACGCCGTCGCCGCCGGCCTCGAAGCCGTACAGCTGCACGCTCTCATCGGGAACGAACGCGTGGAAGATGCCGATCGCGTTGGAGCCGCCGCCGACACAGGCCGCCACCGCGTCGGGCAGCCGGCCGAGCTGGTCGAGGCACTGCTGCCGGGCCTCGATGCCGATGCCGCCCACGAAGTCGCGCACGATCTCGGGGAACGGGTGCGGCCCGGCCGCGGTGCCGAGCAGGTAGTGCGTGGTGTCGACGCTGGCCACCCAGTCGCGCAAGGCCTCGTTGAGCGCGTCCTTGAGCGTCCGGGAGCCGTTGGTGACCGGGACGACCATGGCGCCGAGCATGCGCATCCGGGCCACGTTGAGCGCCTGCCGCTCGGTGTCGGTCTCGCCCATGTAGACGACGCACTCGAGGTCGAGCAGGGCGGCCGCGGTCGCGCTGGCCACGCCGTGCTGACCGGCCCCGGTCTCGGCGATCACGCGGGGCTTGCCCATCCGCTTGGCCAGCAGGGCCTGGCCCAGCACGTTGCGCACCTTGTGGGCGCCCGTGTGGTTGAGGTCCTCCCGCTTGAGCAGGATCTCCGCGTTGAGTGCGGCCGAGAGCCGCTCCGCCCGGTACAGCAGCGACGGGGTGCCGGCATAGTTCAGGAGCAGGTCCTTGAACTGCGCCTGAAATTCCGGATCCGTCTTGGCTGTCCGATATGCCGCATCGAGCTCGTCCAACGCGCGGACAAGCGCCTCGGGCACGAACCGGCCGCCGTACCGCCCGAAATGCCCGGACAGGTCGGGCAGCACCGGTGCGCTCATCGGACCGGCCTCGGCGTCGCCGGGTGGTTACCCGCGTTGACCAGCTCGGCCACGGCGTCGCGCGGCGACTTCTGGGTCACCAGGCCCTCGCCCACCAGCACGGCATCGGCGCCCGCCGACGCGTACCGGATCAGGTCGTGCGGCCCGCGCACCCCCGACTCGGCGATCTTCACGACGTTGTTGGGCAGGCCGGGCGCGATGCGCTCGAAGACCGCGCGGTCCACCTCGAGGGTGCGCAGGTCACGGGCGTTGACCCCGATGACTTTGGCGTTCGCCTCCAAAGCGCGATCCGCCTCCTCCTCGTTGTGCACCTCCACGAGCGCTGTCATGCCCAGCGACTCGATGCGCTCCAGCAGCCCGACGAGCACGTTCTGCTCGAGCGCGGCCACGATCAGGAGCACCAGGTCGGCGCCGTGGGCCCGGGCCTCGTGCACCTGATAGCTGGAGACCACGAAATCCTTGCGCAGCACCGGGATCCGGACCGAGGCCCGGACCGCCCGCAAGTCGTCGAGCGACCCGCCGAACCACCGGCCCTCGGTGAGCACGCTGATGCAGCGGGCGCCACCCGCCGCGTACTCCCCCGCCAACTCGGCCGGGTCGGGAATGTCGGCCAGCGCGCCCTTCGACGGCGACGACCGCTTGACCTCAGCGATCACCGCCACCCCGGGCTTGCGCAACGCCGCGTAGGCGTCGATGGCCGGTGGCGCCGCCGCGGCGGCCTCCCGCACCTGCTCCAGCGGCACCTGCTCCTGCCGGGCCGCCACGTCCTCGCGCACTCCGGCGAGGATCTCCTCCAGCACGTTCTGCGGTCCGCCAGAACCCGCTTCCGCCTGCTGATCGGATGTCACGAAACGACTCCCCTCTCCGGGTGTCCTCCGCCCGATGCTAGGAGGTCGCGGTCGTGCAAGGCCCCCCGGGGTATGGCGCGCCTCACCAACCGGTCTGGGGCATAATGCCGCCTGCCCGCCCGCGACCTGTCACTTCGGTCACAGCGGCCCCGTCCGCTCCGGCCGCTGTGCTGCGACACCTCATCTGATCGGTGGATACCACGGCGCGTTGACACGAGCGTCACGCACCGGAAATAGGGTCCGGCCATGATGGGTCCGAGGCAAACTGGTGCGGGCGCCCGACGGCGCCGACCAGACCGAGCGATCGATGTGGAGTTGCCCGTGGCCGCCACCGCCCAGCCGGACGTTCCCGCCGGCTTCGCCAACGCTTCCCGCGCCCTCGTCGCCGCCGCCGCCGACCTCGTGATCGGCGTCCAGCGCCGCGTGATCGGTGACGCCAACATCCGCACCGCGCGCGACAACGCCTGGGCCGCCACCCTCGAGGACCGTGCCCGCAACGAGGCCCGGGCCGAGCTCACCCGCGAGGTGGCCGCCCTGGTCGCCCGCCGCTCCCCGCGCCGGCACCTCACGCCGACCCGCTAGACCCCTTCCGCCATACGCAGCACGACCGCCCGCCTGCACCGTTCGGTCGTACCTACGCTGTGCGGTCGTCCCACCGTGGGGTCGTCTCTACGCCGTGGGGTCGTCTCTACACCGTGGGGTCGTCTCTACACCGTGGGGTCGTCGCCGCGGTCGAGCGAGTCCCAGGCCGCGCGGCTGTCGACGGGGCCGGTGGTGACCTCGCGGTTCTCCGTCGCCGCCGGTTTGCGCTCGTAACGGGCCGACATGCGCGGCCACAGATGCCCCAGCCGGGCCGCGGTCAGGCCGCCCAGCGCGACGATCACTCCGCCCAGGACGCAAGCGAGGGGCCAGATCGTGCCGCCGGGGCCCGCCTCCCCGGTGTCGAGACCGGCCCGGCCGGCGACGGCGCTGATCGCCACCCCGGCCCCGACCAGCATGAGCAGGCCGCCCAGGGCCCGCCGGAGCCGGCCGTGCGTGGCCAGCAGGGCGCCCGTGCCGGCCAGCCCGACCAGGGCCAGCCCGATCACCCAGGGCGCGATGTCGACCCCGGTCCGCACTGTCCGCAGGTTTGACATTTCAGGCCGTGGAGTGATTTCCACGGACCAGGTGCGGGTCGCCCCGTAGGCGGCGATCCCGGCTCCGGCCAGGCAGGCCAGCAGCGCCAGCAGATAGGGCCGCCTGTTTCCTCCGCCGGCCCCCGTCTGCCCGGTCTCGGCCTGCCCGGTCTCGGCCTGCCCGGTCTCGGCCTGCCCGGTCTCGGTCCGCCCGGTCTCGGTCTGCCCGGTCTGGGATCGGCCGGTCTCGGTCTGCCCCGTCTCGGTCCGGCCGGCCTGAGTCCGCCCGGCCTGAGATTGGCCGGCCTGGGGCTGCCCTGGACCCGTCTGGCCGGACTGCGTCCGCCCGAGCCCCGCCCGCGCGGCCTGCGCCTGCTCGGCCGGCTCGGTCATCGGGCTGCGCGCAGCGTCTCGGCCGACGCGATCGCCGCCAGCACCGCTGCCGCCTTGTTGCGGGTCTCCTGCTCCTCGGCCGCCGGGTCCGAGTCGGCCACGATCCCCGCGCCCGCGCCCACGTAGGCCACGCCCTCCTTGATCAGGGCCGTGCGGATCGCGATCGCCATGTCCATGTCGCCCGCGAACCCGAAATAGCCCACGGTGCCGCCGTACAGCCCGCGGCGCGTCGGCTCCAGCGACTCGATGATCTCCATGGCCCGCACCTTGGGCGCGCCCGAGAGCGTGCCCGCCGGGAAGGTCGCGGCCAGCGCGTCGAAGGCCGACCGGTCGTCGCGCAGCTCACCGATGACCGTCGACACGATGTGCATGACGTGGCTGTACCGCTCGATCCGGGCGAACTCCGGCACCTCGACCGAGCCCGCCTTGCACACCCGGCCCAGATCGTTGCGGCCCAGGTCGACCAGCATCACGTGCTCGGAGCGTTCCTTGGGGTCGGCCAGCAACTCGGCCGCGAGCGCGTTGTCCTGCTCGGGCGTCGCGCCCCGCCACCTCGTACCGGCGATGGGGTGCAGAAGAGCCCGGCGCGTGCCCTCCTCATCGGCGCTGACCTTCAGATGTGCCTCGGGCGAGGAACCGACGATGTCGAAATCGTCGAAGCGCAGCAAATACATGTACGGGCTGGGGTTGGTGGCCCGCAGCACCCGGTAGACGTCGAGCGGGTCGGCGTCGGTGGGCCGCTCGAACCGCTGCGCCACGACGATCTGGAAGCACTCGCCGGCCCGGATCGCCTCCTTGGCCTCCTCGACCGCCTTCTGATACTCCCCCGGCGCGGTCCGGCTCACCGGCTCCCCGGCCGGCCGGCGCTCCACCGTGGAGATCATCGGCGGCGTGGGCCGGGACAGGGCGGTCGTCATCGCGTCGAGCCGGCCGACCGCGTTGTGGTAGGCCGCGCGCCGGGCCTGATCGTCGGCGTCGGCCGCCAGCACCGCGTTGGCCACCAGGATGGCCGAGCCGTCGAAGTGGTCGAGCACCACCAGATCGGTCGCCAGCATCATGCCCAGCTCGGGCAGCGCCAAGTCGTCCTCGGCCGACGAGGGCAGACGCTCGAACCGCCGTACGAGGTCGTAGCTCAGATAGCCCACCATGCCGCCGGTCAGCGGGGGCAGATCGTCGGGAGCGGGCCCGTCGGCCAAGGCGGCCACGGTCTCGCGCAGCGCCGCGACCGGGTCACCGTCGAGCGGCACCCCCGCGGGCGGTGTGCCCAGCCAGTGCGCCTCGCCGCCCCGCTCCACCAGCGTGGCCGCGCTGCGCACCCCGACGAACGAATAGCGAGACCAGGCCGCACCCGACGGCCCGGCGCCCTGCTCAGCCGACTCGAGCAGGAAGGTGCCCGGGCCGCCGGCCAGCTTCGTGTAGACGCCCACCGGGGTCTCGCCGTCGGCCAGCAACCGCCGGGTCACCGGCACCACCCGTTGCCGCTGCCGCAGGAAACCGGCCTCGTCGGGGAACACCGCTCCGCTGGTCATCGGTCCGCCCCACCGGCCGGGCTCGTCACCGGCAGCTCGTCGAAGAAACAGGTGTGCGCGCCGGTGTGACAGGCCGCGCCGACCTGGTCGACGGTCACGAGCAAGGCGTCACCGTCACAGTCGAGGGCGACGCTGCGCACGTATTGGAAGTGGCCGGAGGTCGCACCCTTGACCCAATACTCCTCGCGGCTGCGGGACCAGTAGGTCGCCCGCCCCGTGGTGAGCGTGCGATGCAACGCCTCGTCGTCCATCCAGGCCAGCATGAGCACGTCGCCGCTGCCGTGCTCGCGGACGATCGCCGCCACGAGGCCGTCGGAGGTGCGCTTGAGCCGGTCGGCGATCGCGGGATCCAAGTCGGTCTTCACTGCCACGCGACGATTCTCCCCCATCCACCGCTCATCACTGCCGCCCGGCCGACGACGCCGCCGGGTCCCCACTCACCCCACCCCACCCACCCAGGGGGCTGGCCCAGACCCTAGACCTTGATCACGTTCGGGGCCGGAGTTGTCCACAGGCGCCTGTCGGTCACTCGGCGCAACCAGTTGGCCTCTTTTCGCGTCTTTTGCCGCACAAAACGAGCGAGTCGCCTCCCTCGTCGCCGGAGATGTGCGAGTCGCGTCTCTTGGCGCAGGAAGCGAGCAAGTCGCGTCTCTTGGCGCAGGAAGCGAGCAAGTCGCGTCTCTTGGTGCAGGAAGCGAGCGGGTCTTGGCGCAGAGAACGAGCGAGTCGCGTCTCTCGTCGCCAGAGACGCCGAGCCACGTCCCTCGTCGCGGGAACGAGCAAGTCGCGTCCCTCGTCGCCGGAAACGAGCGAGCGGCCGAGGGTCGGCCGGGCGTGTCCGAGGTGGCTGGTTTCCGACAGCGAGGTGCCGGCGGGCATCGCCGGTGCTGAAGGACGCCATGTTCTCGGCAGTCGCGCGGGATGACCGTCCGTGGTCGTCGTTCCGGGGCCGATCGGCTCGGGTGGACGGCCGCGGATGCGCTCGGTGACGGTGCGGCGAAGTTGTCCACAGATCGGCGCGACGGGGTGGCGCGGACGGGCTCGCTCCGGCAGCGAACGAAGCGGCTGGGTACCGGGGCGACGCGGCCCACGATCCGGGCACGGGGGATGCCTCTTGCAGCGCGGGACGGTACCGTCGTCCTGCGTTGCACCCAGTCAGGGGTGTTTGCCGCCGCCTCCCCAACGGGTTACCGCAGCTCAAGTCCGCGGGTGGCGGAGCCGGAGCGACGGGAGTCTCAAACCGATGGAGCCGACGTCCAACCCCGACAACAGTCGGTCGTCGCGCGGGCTGGCCCGTTTCTGGCCGGTGCACCGCGACGCCGAGGACGAGGGTGTCGCGCCCGATTCGCCGGAGATGTCGGGCACTCTTTCGGGTGAAACCGAGATGGTTCCGTTGGGTTCGCGGCGCACGGTCGACGGCTTGGACGGCGACCGCTCGGTCAGCGGGCCGCCGGACAACGGCCAGATCTCCGGCCCGCCCCACCCCGGCCAGACGAGCGGTCTGCCACACGTCGGCCAGACGAGCGGGCTGCCACACGTCAGCCAGACGAGCGGGCTGCCACACATCGGGCAGACGAGCGGATTGCCGCACGTCGGCCAGCCGAACGGGTTGCCGCACCCCGGGCAGACGAGCGGGTTGCCGCACCCCGGGCAGACGAGCGGATTGCCCCAGCCCGGGCAGATCAGCGGGCCACCGCAGCCGGGCCAGGTCAGCGGTGCGCCGCATGGGGGACAAACCGGCGGATCGGGTCACATCGGCGCGCCGAGGCAGGTCAGTGGTCCGGGCCAGGCCGGTGGGCCGAGGCAGGCCGGCGAGCCGCCGCACATCGGCATTCCGGTGGGGCAGTCCGCGGCCAACCGGCAGGCGCAGATGCCGCTGACGCCGCCCGGGCCGGGACGCTCCGGCGCGCCCCTGACGCCGTACGCCTCGGGTGCTCCGGGGCACGGCGGGCCCGGCGGTCCGGCTCCCGACAGCCCTCGGCCTACCGGAGCGCCACGGCCCGGCGGCCCGGCGGGCTCCCCCGCTGTGGGCAGCCAGCACGGCAGGGGTCCGAGCGACTTCGGCGGAAGCGGAACGGGAAGCGGAAGCGGAACGGGAAGCGGAAGCGGAACGGGAAGCAGCCCCGCCGGCTTCGGAGGCGTCCGCGGTCCGGGTGGCACGCACAGTCTGGCCGGCGACTACGGCCCGAGCGCCGCGCACGACCCGCTCGGCGGCTCCTCCTTCGGCGGCAACGGCCCTCTCGGACCCGATGACAACCGACCGCTCGGCGGCCCCTCCTTCGGCTCCGACGGTCCCCGCGCGGCCGACACCAACCGGCCCCTCAGGAATGACGCCGTCGGCGGCAACGGACCCTTCGGCAGTGACCCCATCGGCGCCAACGGGCCGCTCGGAAGTGATTCCATCGGCGCCGACAGGCCCCGCGGGGCAGGCGACAACCGGCCGCTCGCCGGTGGCGCGAACGACCCGCTGGGCCGCACCGGCCAGGGCCCGTCGGGCAGCGCCGGCCAGGGCCCGTCGGGCAGCGCCGCGAACGAGAAGAGCAACGAGCCGGCCACCACTGCCGACAACCGTCCCCTGAGCCGCGGCGACTCGGCCGGCCCGCAGCACCGGGACGGTGACGAGTCGCTCGGCGGCCGGCCCGCCACGAAGGACCCGCTGGGCGACCGCGGCACCGGGCTTTTCGGCGGGAGCAGCCGGGGCGGCGCGCACAGTGCCGACGGTCCCGCCGGTGTCGTGCCGCACCAGGTCAGCGGACCGCCGCAGCCGATCAGCGGCCCGCCGCGGCAGAGCAGCGGCCCGGACAGCGCTTCGGTCAGCGGCCCGGTCAGTGGCCCGCCGCAGTCCGGCGGCCCGGCCGAGCGCGATCCTGATCACTCCCGTGACGCGGCGGAGGAGGGCCGGAACCAGACGGCCGTAGAGTCCGGACGGGGCAACCCCTGGGACCGGGACTTCGGTGGTTTCGGTCTGGGCGGGCGCAACAACCGGTTCCTGTTCGGCGGCCGCAACCCGATGGACGCGAAGCCCGGGCTGAACGGCCACGGGCCCGGGGGGACGAACGGGCGGGCGGCCGACGCGGAAGCGCATGACGAGAACGGGCGTGACGACATGAACGGACGGGTTCCCGGCACCGGGCCCGCGAAGCCGGTCTCCGGGCCGCCCGGCGCCGACGACGACATCGATGCCCGCCGGGCCGCCGCGGGCTGGGCCTCCGTGCCCACCTCGACCCACCCCATCGTCGGCCCCACTTCGTCGCCGCCGGCCCCGAGCAACCCGGTGTCGAGCAACCCGGTGTCGAGCGCCCCTGTTTCCAGCGCCCCGGTGTCGGCGGCCCCGGTGTCGGCCACCCCGGTCTCGCCGGGCCCGGTGTTCGGGGCCGGCTACGGTCAGCCGCCCGCGTACACCCCGGCCCTGCCCGACCCGGAGGCCGGCCCGGTGTCGGGTGTGCCCGCGCCGCGTTCCGCGGCCAGCATCCCGGTGCCGGTGGCGAAGCCGCAGACCGGCGACGCACCGGCGGCCGAGCCGGCCCCGGCGCAGGAGCCGCGCCGCTCGGCCAGCCTGGAGGACGCCGAGCCGGCCCGCCGGGGCCGTCGCGCCGCCCCGGAGGCGGAGCCCGAGGCCGAGCCGGTGGCCGAGGAGCCCGCCCTGCGCCCGGGTGACGTCGCGGCGGGGCACATCGCGTTCTGGGACGACGACGCGGTCCGCCACTTCCGGGCGGCCTGGCACGAGGTCAAGGCCGAGTTCGTGGACGACCCGGAGACGGCTCTGACCCGGGCGCACGACCTGCTCACGGACGCCGTCAACGAGCTCACGGAGGCGCTGCTGGCCGAGCGCGACGAGTTGGACCCGCTGCGCGGCAACGGCAAGCCCGACACGGAGAGCATGCGGATGGCGATGCGCGGCTACCGGGAGTTCCTGGACCGTATTCTGAGCCTGTAAGAAGCCTGCAGAGAGTCAAGAAGACGACCCCCAGCGATGGGGGTCTTTTTCTGCGCGCGTAATTCATCTACCGTTGAGTTCAACAGGTGATGAATTAACCGGAGGAATCATGGAGAACGCCATCGAGGTGCGCGGCCTCGTCGTCGACCGAGGCAGACGACGGGTGCTGCACGGCATCACCTGCTCGATCCCGGGCGGCTCGGTGACCGGCCTGCTCGGGCCGAGCGGCAGCGGCAAGACCACCCTGATCAGGGCGATCGTGGGCGTTCAGATCGTCCGCTCGGGCGAGGTGACGGTGCTGGGCCGGCCCGCGGGCAGTGCTCCCCTGCGGCGTGAGCTCGGCTATGTCACGCAGGCGCCCAGCGTCTACGCCGACCTTTCCGTACGGGAGAACGCGCGCTACTTCGCCACCCTGCTCGGCCTGTCCGCGGCGGAGGCAGACCGCGCGATCGCCGACGTCGGGCTGGCCGGCGCGCGGCATCAGCTGGTCGGCAACCTGTCCGGCGGGCAGCGCAGCCGGGCCTCGCTGGCCTGCGCGCTGATCGGCGAGCCGAAGCTGCTGGTGCTCGACGAGCCGACCGTGGGGCAGGACCCGGTGCTGCGGGCCGACCTGTGGTCCCGCTTCCACGAGCTGGCCGGCGCGGGCACCACGCTGCTGGTGTCGAGCCACGTGATGGACGAGGCGGGTCGTTGCGACCGGCTGCTGCTGATTCGCGACGGCCGGCTGATCGGCGACGACACCCCGGCGGCCATCCGTACGGCGGCCGGCTCCGACGACCTGGAAGAGGCGTTCCTGCGGTTGATCCGCGAGCGGGAGGTGGCGGCATGAGTCCGCGGATCACTGTGGCCACCGCCGGGCGGGTGCTGCGGCAGCTGCGGCACGACCGCCGGACCGTCGCGCTGCTCATCGCCGTACCGGCACTGCTTCTGGCTCTGCTTCGTTTCATGTACGACGGATCGGACGGCACCTTCGACCGGATCGCCCTGATCATGCTGGGCGTCTTCCCGTTCGTGATCATGTTTTTGGTGACCAGCATCGCCATGCTCCGCGAGCGCACGACCGGCACGCTGGAACGCCTGCTCACCACACCGCTGGGCAAGATCGACCTGCTTTTCGGGTACGGGCTGGCGTTCGGCCTCGCGGCGGCCCTCCAGGGAGCGGTCGCGACCGGGGCGGCGTACTGGCTGCTCGGTCTGGAAACCACCGGAAGCGCCGGGCTGGTCGTGCTCATCGCGGTCGTCAACGCCGTGCTCGGGGTCGCGCTCGGCCTGTTCTGCAGCGCTTTCGCCCGTACGGAGTTCCAGGCCGTACAGTTCCTACCGGTGGTCGTCGTGCCGCAGCTGCTGCTGTGCGGTTTGTTCGTGCCGCGCGCGCAGATGGCCGGCTGGCTCTCCGGCGTCAGCGATGCGCTGCCCCTGACGTACGCGGTGGAAGCGCTGACCCAGGTGGGCGTCTCGGCCGAGCCGACCACGACGATGTGGCAGGACCTGGCCGTCGTCACGGGGGCCGCGGTGATCGCGCTGGTGCTGGCGGCGGCGACCCTGAGGCGGCGAACCGGTTAGGAGAGCAGTTGGCGCGCAGCGGACGACGTCCCGGCAACCAGGACACGCGCGAGTCCATCCTGGCGGCCGCCCGGACCGGTTTCGCCGAGAAGGGGTACGACAAGGCGTCGATCCGGGCCATCGCGAGCGACGCCGGTGTCGATCCGGCCCTGGTGCACCACTATTTCGGCACCAAGGAGAAACTGTTCCTGGCGGTGATGAACGCGCCCATCAACCCGGCCGAGCTGGTGCCACAGGCGCTGGCCGGGCCCCGGGAGCAGGCCGGGGAGCGGCTCGTCCGGATGGCCCTGGGTGTGTGGGACTCGCCGGCCGGCACCGCCGCGCTGGCCGTCTTCCGCTCGGCGCTGAGCAACGAGTGGACGGCGCGGCTGCTCCGCGACTTCGTGGTCACCCAGGTGCTGCGCCGGGCGGTGCACGAGATGGCGTTCGACCCGGCCGAGGCGGACCTGCGGGCGGCCCTGGTGGCCACGCAGATCGCCGGCACGATCATGGCCCGGTACGTGCTCAAGATCGAGCCACTGGCCAGTGCCGACATCGACGTGCTGGCCGCGGCGCTGGGCCCCAACGTCCAGCGCTTCCTCACCGACCCGATGCCCGAGGTCTTCAAACGCGACTAGTCGGTGCAGCGGTGGCAGAGCACCGGGTGCAGCAGGTGCGCGAGGTCGTGGCGGTCGGCCACCGGGCGGGGGAAAGCGAGCCGGGCCAGCTTGTCGTCCAGGCGCACCATGAAGCCGTAGCGGTCCATCCGTACGACCTTGGGCTCGGCCACCGGCTGGAACGTCTTGCCCAGCTGACGCCGCACGTAGGCGCTCATCTCGGCCTCGTGGTGGTCGATCAGGTCGGCGATCAGGTCGAACTCGATGCGGCAGAGCGGATCGGGCGTGGCCGCGGCGAAGTCGTCCACGTCGACGTCGCGCAGGTTCTCGTTGCGCTCGTAACGCACCTCGGCCACGTCCATGCGGTGCAGCACCTGGCCCTCACCGACGTCGAGCAGATCGCCCGAGGCGTCGATCTCGGCGTAGTCGAGCGCGGCGGCCCGGGCCTCGTCGCCCTCCAGCAGCGTGGCCCAGCCCGAGATCCACACGCGGCCCAGGGCGGGCGACCCGGCCATCGGGGGCACGTCGGCGATGTCGAGCACCATCGCGGTGTCGTCGTTGCCCTCCTGCGGGCGCAGGGCGGCCGCGAAGGCGCCGTCGGCCGGCGAGAGCAGCAGCACCCGGCCGTTCGCGTCGGTGACGTGCCGCACCGGAAGTGGTCCCGGACGGCACGCGATGTGCGCGACGCCGGGGAGGTGGCCGGCGGCGAGCGTGCGCGCGATCTCGGCGTGGGTGGGCTGCATGGTGGTACCTCCGGGCCTACGTTAGGCTTGCCTTAGTAAGGTGAGGCTAACCGTAACACCAAGGTCGGCGAAGTCGACCCCTGGTAAGCACAGCCTCAAGCGCAAGTGACTCGGAGACTTCATGAACAACTCCCGACCGAAGGCCAAGCTCTCACGGGCGCTCGGCATCCCCCTGACGCCGAAGTGCGTGAAGTACTTCGAGAAGCGGCCGTTCCCGCCGGGTGTGCACGGCCGGTCCCGCCGCAAGGCCTCGGACTACCAGGTCCGGCTGCTCGAGAAGCAGCGCCTGCGCCACCAGTACAACATCAGCGAGTCGCAGATGCGCAAGGCGTACGACGACGCCCACCGCGCCGAGGGCAAGACCGGCGAGACGATGGTGGCCCTGCTGGAGCGCCGCCTCGACGCCACCGTCATGCGGGCCGGCCTGGCCCGCACGATCTATCAGGCCCGCCAGCTCGTCGTGCACGGCCACTTCACGGTCGACGGCAAGAAGGTGGACCGCCCCGGCTACCGGCTCAAGCCGGGCCAGGTCGTCGAGGTGCGCGAGAGCAGCCGGGCCAAGCCGCCGTTCGAGCTGGCCAAGGCGGGCGCCCACCTGGACGGCCCGACCGCGCCCTACCTGTCGACAGTGGTCGAGGACCTGCGCATCACCGTGCTGCGGATCCCCGAGCGCTCCGAGATCCGCGTCCAGTGCGACGAGCAGCTGGTGGTCGAGTTCTACGCGCGGTAATCCTGGCTCCGCTTCGCTCCGCAAGCGATCGCCTCTTTGCGGCAAAGGAGGAGAGGCGATCGCGGGTCGCTGGAGTGAGTACGCGGGAAATCAGCGGGTCTGCTCCAGCCAGCTCGCGTAGAGCTTGGCGTAGATCGATCCCTCCTGGGTGACCAGTTGTGCGTGCGGGCCGCGTTGGACGACGCGGCCCGCGTCTACCACGATGACCTCGTCGGCGGACTGCGCCGTCGACAGGCGGTGGGCGATGGCCACCGTCGTACGGCCGCGGGTGACCGTGTCGAGGGCGCGCTGCAGGCGCACCTCGGTCGCGGGGTCGACGGCGCTGGTCGCCTCGTCCAGCACCAGCAGGTCGGGGTCGGCCACATAAGCCCGTACGAGGGCCACCAGCTGCCGCTCCCCCACGCTCAGGGCCTCGCCGCGCTCGCCCACCGGGGTTTCGAGCCCCTGCGGCAGGCCGGCCAGCCAGTCCGCCAGCCCGAGCTCGACGAAAGCGGACCTCAGCTGCTCGTCGGTGAGGGACGGCTGGGCGAAGCGGATGTTCTCGGCGACCGTCGCGTCGAACAGGAAGCCGTCCTGCGGCACCATCACCACCCGCGAGCGCAGCGCCGCGAACTTCACGTTCCGCAGCGACGTGCCCGACAGCTGGACCTCACCCTCCACGGGGTCCATCAGACGGGTGAGCAGCTTCGCAAACGTGGTCTTGCCGCTGCCGGTCTCGCCGACCACGGCCACCTTCGTCCGGGCGGGAATGGTCAGATCCACGTCGGCCAGCACGATCGGGCCGCCCGGGTACCGGAACGAGACGTCGGCGAACCGTACGGACAACGGACCGGCCGGCAGGTCCACGCCCACCTCGTCCGGGTCCTTGACGTCGGGTTCGAGGTCGAGCACGTCGAGCACGCGCCGCCAGCCGGCCACCGCGTTCTGGGCCTCGTTGAGCATGTCGGTGGCGATCTGCACGGGCTGGATGAACAGCGTGACCAGGAACAGGAACGCGGTCAGCCGGCCCACCGTGAGGCCGCCGTCGACGCCGATCAGCACGCCGACCACCACCACCGCGGCCAGGGCCAGACCCGCGCCCACCTCGCCGCTGGAGAAGCTGGTCACACTCGTGCGCAGGGCCCGCTGCTGGGCCACCCGCAGCCGGTCGATCGAGGTGTCGAGACGCTTCTCGGTGCGGCCGGCCACCCCGTACGCCCGGATCACCATGGCCCCGACGACGCTCTCGGCGATGGCGCCCAGCATCACGCCGGTGCGTTCGCGGACCGCGCCGTAGACCGCGGCCAGCCGCTTCTGGAACAGCCGGATGACCGCGACGGCCGGGCCGAACGCCAGCAGCACCACGATGGTGAGCTGCCAGGAGTAGATCGCCATCACGATCGTGGAGACCAGCAGCTGACCACTGGCCAGCAGCAGCTGCACGCCGCCGGTCTGCAGGAAGATCGAGATCTGGTCGACGTCGCTGGTCACCCGGGACACCATCGTGCCGCGCCGCTCGGACTGCTGGTGCAGCATCGACAGGTCGTGGATGTGCCGGAACGTGCGCGAGCGCAGGGCGCCCAGCGCGGTCTCGCTGACCGTGAACAGGCGCCGGGTCATCAGGTAGCCGGCCAGCGTCGAAATCATCAGCGCGAGCAGCGTGAACGCGACCACCACGACGACGAACTGCAGGTCGGGGCCGCCCTCGGCGCGGATGCCGTGGTCGATGCCCTGCTGCACGGCGATCGGGACGGCGACCCGGCCGGACATCTGCACCACGGCCAGGGCGATCGTGCCGGCCAGCCCCGGGCGCAGCTCGGGCGAGAGCGACAACCCCCGCTTGATGGTGGCGAACGTTCCCTCGCTCAAGCTTCGACTCTTTCCGACTCAGCTTTCTCGTACGCCGTGACCAGATCGGCATACCCGGGGTGCGCGGCCAGCAGCTCGAGGTGCGTCCCGGTCGCCACGACCTTGCCCTGCTCCAGGTAGACGACCTCGTCGGCCAGCGCGATCGTGGCCCGCCGGTAGGCGACGACCAGGATCGACGCCCCCGTGTCGCGACCGCGCAGCGCGGCCAGGATGTCGGCCTCCACGCGCGGGTCGACGGCGCTGGTCGCGTCGTCCAGCACGAGCAGCCGGGGCTGCCCGGCCAGCGCGCGGGCCAGCGTGAGCCGTTGCCGCTGCCCGCCCGACAGCGACGCGCCGCGCTCACCGACCGCCGTCTCGAGCCCGTCGGGCAGCTTGGCCACGAACCCGTCGGCCTGGGCCAGCCGCAGAGCCGCCCAGACCTCGTCGTCGCCCAGGCCGTCGCGTTCGAGGGTGATGTTGCCGCGCACGGTGTCGTCGAAGACGAACGGCAGCTGCGGCACCAGGGCGGACGCGCTCGTCAGGGCGGCCTCGCTCAGCTCGGGCAGGGGGGTCTCGTCGAGGGTGACCCGGCCCTGCTCGGGGTCGACCAGGCGCACCGCCAGCGACGCGATGGTCGACTTGCCCGAGCCGGTCGCGCCGACGAGCGCCACCGTCTTGCCCGGCGGCACGGTGAACGACACGTCGTGCAGAACCAACGGCCCGTCCCCGTACGAGAAATCGACCTGCTCGAACCGCAGTGTGGCCGGACCCGACGCGGGCGCGGTGGCCGATCCGTAGGCGAGATCACCTTCGGCCGCGAGCACCGCCTGCACCCTGTCCCACCCGGCGACGCTGCGCGGCAGCTCGCCGAGCACCCAGCCGATCGCGCGCACCGGGAAGGCCAGCACCGTGAACAGGAACGCGACGGTGACGACTTCGCTGACGCTGATCGCCCCGGCCTGCAGCCGCCAGGCCCCCAGCAGCAGCACGGCCAGCGTGCCCACGCTGGGCAGCGAATCCATCAGCGGGTCGAACAGGCCACGCAGCCGGCCGACCGAGATCAGCGCGTCGCGCAGCTCGTCGACGAACGCCTTGAACCGGCGGGCCTCGTCCTCCTCGCGGCCCATGGTCTTGACCACCAGCGCGCCGTCGAAGCTCTCGTGGGCGACCGCGCTGACCTTGGCCCGCATCTGCTGGGCCCGGATCTGCCGCGGCGACATCATCCGCGCGTAGAACGTGTTGAGGGCGAACAGAAGTGGGAAGAGGACGACGCCGACCAGTGCCAGCACCCAGTCGGTGAGGAACAGAGCGACCACCGCGGCGAAGATCATCACGATCGTGCCCACCGCGAACGGCAGCGGCGCGATCGGCACCCAGGCCGCCTCGACGTCGGAGTTCGCGTTGGACAGCAGGGTGCCCGTGGCGTGTTTCTGGTGCCAGGCCGGCGGCAGCGACAGGTAACGCCGGGTCACCGCGCGGCGGTAGCGGGCCTGCAGGCGGAACTGCATGTAACCGGCGCCGAGACGACGGCCGAAGATGGTGCCCACCCGCAGCGCGCTGAGCCCGAGAAACGTCGCGGCGATCAGGGCCAGGGTGCCCGTGGCGACCGAGCCGCTGGAGAAGGCGGGGACCACGACGCGTCCGATGACCGCGCCCACGACGTACGAGTTGGCGATGACCAGAATGCCGAACAGACTGCTGCCGGCCACGCCGACGGTGAAGAGACGCGGCTCCGCCTTGATCGCCTGGCCCAGCACCCGCAGCCCCCGTAGCAGCACATCGCCGCTGGACCTGGTGCTCAAAATTCCTACCTGACTGGTAAGTGTTCGCCGACCGTTCCGGCCTTACATCTCCATCCTGCCGAACCGGCCGCCGCCGTTCACCTTCGTGACATGTGTCTACGATCACGTTTGTGACCGCCTATGCCCAGCGGGAGCGGCGACTGCTCGCCGACCTGCTTCTTCGCCTCGGCCCCGACCAGCCCACCCTGTGCGAGGGATGGACGACTCGCGATCTCGCGGCCCACCTCGTGGTGCGGGACCGGCGGCCCGACGCGGCGGCCGGGGCGATGATCAAGCCCCTGCACGACCACGGCGAACGGGTGCGGCTGCGAACCGCGGACCGCCCGTACGAGGAAGTGGTGCACGAGGTGCGGACACCGCCCTGGTGGAGTCCCGTCAGCAACCCTCTCACCGACGAACTGGCCAACACCATCGAATTCTTCGTGCACCACGAAGACGCGCGGCGCGGGCAACCCGAGTGGGAACCCCGCGCGCTGGACCCCGGCCTGGAAGCCGCGCTGTGGCGAAACGTGCAGGTCACGGGCAAGCTGGTGCTACGCCGGGCGGGTGTCGCGGTGACGGTCCGCTCCGACGGGTACGGCTCCTTCACCGTCGGCGAGGCGCCCGCGACCACCCTTTCGGGGCCGCCCGGGGAACTCGCGCTCTACCTCACCGGGCGGACGGGAGCGGCCCGGGTCGAGATCGCCGGCGACGGCCTGGAAGGCGTACGGCTGGGTCTGTGAATTGGCCTAAATGATCGGCCTCACATTGGTCCAAACGACAGGCCAATGCGGATTTAGCGTGGGGTCATGGCACAGAACTCCGGACTCTCCACGGCCCAGGGCACCGCGCTCTGCGTCGGCGCCGTCCTCGGCACCGGCGTCATCTCGATGCCCGCCCTGGCCGCCGAGGTGGCCGGTCCCGCCTCGCTCGTCGCCTGGCTCGCGCTGATCGTCCTGTCCGCACCGCTCGCGTTGACCTTCGCCGCGCTGGGCGCCCGGCACCCCGACGGCGGCGGCGTCTCCACCTACGTCCGGCTCGCCTTCGGCCCGCGCGTGGGCGCGGCGATCGGCTGGACGTTCTTCTTCGCCGTCCCCCTGGGCGCGCCCGCCGCGGTCGCGTTCGCCGGGGGTTACGTGGCCGACATCATCGGGGGCGGCCGCGTCACCACCCTGCTGACGTTCCTGGCCGTCGTGTCCGCGGTGTTCGCGATGAACTGGTACGGCGTCCGGGTCTCGGGCCGGGTGCAGCTCGTGCTGACCGGGGTGCTGGCCGTCCTGCTGCTGATCACCGTGCTCACCGCGCTGCCCCACGCGAACTGGGACAACCTGACCCCGTTCGCGCCGCACGGCTGGTCCGGCGTCGGTTCGGCGGCGGCCGTGCTGGTCTGGGGCTTCGCGGGCTGGGAGGCGGTGTCGTCGCTGGCCGCCTCCTATCGCAACCCGCGCCGGGACGTGCCCCGGGCCACCGCCGTCGCGGTCGTGCTGGTCGGCCTGCTCTACCTGGCGGTCGCGGTGACCAGCGTGCTCGTGCTGGGCCCGGCGCTCGGCGCGAGCCCGGCGCCGCTGGCCGACCTGCTCGCGGCCGGGGTCGGCGGGCCGGTGCGGATCCTCACCGCGATCGTGGCGGTGCTGCTGACCGTGGGTGCGGTCAACGCCTACCTGGCCGGGGCCTCGCAGCTCGGGGCGGCCCTGACCCGCGACGGCGCGCTGCCGGTGTGGATGGGCCGCACGCCGCGCCGGGCCCTGCTCACGGTCTTTCTGCTGAGCCTGGCCTCGGCCGCCCTGCCGCTCAGCCTGCACACCTCGCTGCTGCTGGTCACCGGGTGCTTCACGCTGGTCTACGTGATCGGCACGGCGGCCGCGCTGCGCCTGCTGCCGGCCGGGCCGTGGCGGGTGGTCGCCGGGATCGCGTTCGTGGCCGTGGCCGGGCTGCTCTGGCTCAACGGCGCGCCCGCCCTGCTGAGCCTGGTGATCGTGGCGGCGTCGCTGGCGTATCAGGCTTTCAGCAGCGCCTCGAAGAGCGCCATCCCCTCGTCGAGCAGTGCCGGGTCGGTGGCGCCGAACCCGAAGACGAACCCGGTCGGCGCGGGCGTCGACGCCGAGTAGGCGCGCAGGTCGTCGACGGCCAGACCGGCGCGGGCCGCCGCGGACACCACCGCGGTCGAGTCGGCGCCGGTCAGCGCCGTCACGTGCAGCCCGGCCGCCGAGGGCAGGACGTCGAGGCCCGGCATGGCGGCCAGCGCCGCGGCGATCCGGGCGTGTCTTTCCCCGTACGCCCGGCCGGCCCTGCGGACGTGCCGCGCGAGCAGCCCCTCGTCGAGGAAACGGGCCAGTGCGGCCTGGATCGCCGGCTGCCCGTAGCCGTCGCCCAGCTGCCGGGCGGCGATCAACGGGTCGCGCAGACCGGGTGTGGCCAGCACGAAGCCCGTACGGAGGGCCGGCAGCATGCTCTTGGAGAACGTGCCCACATAGAGCACGCGACCGGCCGTGTCGAGGCTGTGCAGCGGCTCCAGGGGACGGGCCGAGAAGCGGAACTCGCTGTCGTAGTCGTCCTCGACGATCGCCGCGGGCCGGGCGCGGGCCCAGTCGAGCAGTTCCCGCCGGCGGGCCAGACTCATCGCGCGGCCCAGCGGGAACTGATGCGACGGGGTGGTGTGGACGAGCCGGCAGTGCGCGGGCAGGTCCGCGACCACCAGGCCTTCGTCGTCGACCCGGACGCCGGCCACCTTCGCGCCGAGCGCGGCCAGGATGCGGCGGGCCGGCGGATAACCGGGCTCCTCGACGGCGACCACGTCACCCGGCTTCACCAGCACCCGGGCGATCAGGTCGAACGCGTGCTGGGCGCCGTTGGTGACCACCACGTCGGCCGCGGTGGTGCGGACGCCGCGGGAGACGCCGAGGTAACGCGCGACTGCTTCTCTCAGCGCGGGGTGTCCGGCCGGATCCCCGTACGTGCCGGGATTGTTGGCTCGCAGGCGGAGCTCGGCGGTGACGAGGCGGCGCCAGGCGTCGAACGGGAACAGCTGGGCGTCGGGGATGCCGGAGCGGAAATCGTAGCGGGGTTTGCGCGCGGCGCCGCTGGTGGCGAGCGGCTCGAAGTTCCAGTCGTCGCGCGGCCGGATGGGGTCGGCCGCATGCCTCCTCCGTGTTCGATTTATTGCTTTCAGCGCGACGAAGGTGCCCGCGCCGACCCGGGCTTCGAGATAACCCTCGGCCACCAGGCGCTCGTACGCGGTGGCCACGCTGCCCCGGGCCACGCCCAGGTCGGCCGCGAGGGCCCGGGTCGGGGGCAGCCGTTCCCCCGCCGGGAGCCGGCCGTCCACGATCGCCGTGCGCAACGCGCGATAGACCGCGGCCGTCTTCCCGTCCGCGCCGTCGAGCCGAATGATCAGGTCCACGTGTTCATTCTGCGCACTATGGCCCAATCGATATGCGGCGATCGCGGGGGTCCCCGCTTACGCTCTGCGTAGCTGTATCGATATCCATCTCTTCAAACCCCAGTCGGCTCAGAGAGGATCAGCATGGCGACTCCCCGCATCGTGGCCGCCGGCCTGCTCGCCGTAGTCACCGCCGCCGTGGCTTCCGGCACCCCCGCCGTGGCCGCCCCCGCCACCGGAGACATCCGGCTCGCCGGAACCGCGAACGCGATCGCCGGCAGCTACATCGTGGTCATGAAGCCCGGCGCCTCGGTCACGACCGGCCTCAAGCGCAGCCTGCCCGTGATCAACGGGTACGAGGCGTCCCTGTCGGAGGCCCAGGCCAAGAAGCTCGCGGCCAGCCCCGGTGTTGCGTACGTGGAACAGAACCAGACCATCGCACTGAGCGCCACACAGAGCAACGCGACGTGGGGCATCGACCGCATCGACCAGCGCAACCGGCCGTTGAGCACCACGTACACGTATCCGGTGACCGCGTCCAACGTGACGGCGTACATCATCGACACCGGCATCCGGTACACGCACAACGACTTCGGCGGGCGGGCCCGATTCGGCTACGACGCGGTGGGCAGCGGCGGCGTCGACTGCAACGGCCACGGTACGCATGTCGCCGGCACGGTCGGCGGGAGCACGTACGGGGTCGCCAAGGCTGTCCGGCTCGTCGGCGTACGCGTGCTGAACTGCTCGGGCAGCGGCACCACGGCCGGGGTCATCGCGGGCGTCAACTGGGTCACCAACAACGCCGTCAAGCCGGCGGTCGCCAACATGAGCCTCGGCGGCGGCGTCAGCACGACGCTCGACAACGCGGTCGCGGCCTCGATCAACAGCGGGGTCACGTACGCCCTGGCGGCCGGCAACTCGACCGCCAACGCGTGCAACTCGTCGCCCTCACGCGTCGCCGCGGCGATCACGGTCGGCGCCACGACCAGCACCGACGCCCGCGCGAGCTACTCCAACTACGGCACCTGCCTGGACATCTTCGCGCCCGGCTCGTCGATCACGTCGGCCTGGTACAACTCGAACACCGCGACCAGCACCATCAGCGGCACGTCGATGGCCAGCCCGCACGTGGCCGGCGCGGCCGCGCTCGTCCTGTCCCGCAACACCGGCTACACCCCGGCCCAGGTGCGCGACAGCCTGGTCAACAACGCCACCACCGGGGTCGTCACCAACCCGGGCACCGGCTCCCCGAACCGGCTGCTCTTCGTCGTCCAATAGCTCCCTCCACCGGGCGTCCGGGTTTCCCCGGGCGCCCGCGGGGACGGCAGACATCGATCGCAGTACATACTCTCCGAGGAATGAACTCCAGCCTGTGGCGCAACCGCGAGTTCACTCTGCTGTGGACCAGCCAATGCCTGTCCGACCTGGGCGGCGCGATCGCCCTGCTGGCCATCCCGCTGCTGGTGCTCGACGTGACCGGTTCCGCCGTGCAGGCCGGCGCGGTGGGCACCGCGGCCCAGGCCACCAAGCTGCTCTGCCGGCTCCCGGCCGGGGTGCTGGCCGACCGGGTCAACCGCCGCCAGGCGATGCTGGCCTGCGACATCGTACGGCTGCTGGCCTTCGCCGGTCTGGCCGTGGCGGTCGCGCTGGACCGGCCCGCCCTCGCCGCGATCATCGTCGTGGCCGTGATCGACGCGGTCTGCGGCTCCCTGTTCAACACCACCGAACACGCCTCGCTGCGCAGCATCGTGCCCGCCACCCAGCTGCCCGACGCCGTGGCCCGCAACGAGGCCCGCAGCTACGGCACCTCACTGGCCGGACCCCCGCTGGGCGGCCTGCTCTTCGGCATAGCCCACGCGCTGCCGTTCCTGGGCAACGCCGTGTCGTACCTGGCCTCCCTGATCGGCGTGGCGCTGATCCGCAAACCGCTGCAGACGGCCCGCCCCGCCGACCCTCCCAGCCACACGAAGGCCCTGGTGGAGGGCATCCGATTCGTTTTCGGCAACGCGTTCCTGCGCGCCGTGCTGCTGATCGCGGCGCCGCTCAACTTCGCCCTGTACGGGGCGATCTTCACCATCATCGTCACGCTGCAGAGCCACGACGTGGCCCCCGGAGTCATCGGACTGACCGAAACCATCGTCAGCGCGGGCGGCCTGATCGGCGCCCTGGCCGCCCCCGCCCTGCTGCGCAGGTTGTCGTTCCCCGCCCTGATCCGCGGCCTGGGCTGGGCGGCCACCCTGTTCCTGACGGTCAGCGCCCTGCTCACGATGAGCGTGGCCGCGGCCGTGCCGGTGGCTCTGGCCATCCTCGTGGGCCCGGCCTGCAACGCGGCCCTGTTCGGCTACCAGGCTGCGATCACCCCCGACCACCTGCAGGGGCGGGTCCTGAGCGTCATCTTCCTGGTCGCCATGTCCGCCGCCGCGGCGGCCCCGCTGCTGGCCGGCGTGTTCGTCACGGTGTGGACGCCCACTGTGAGCGTCCTGCTCTTCGCGGCCGCCGTGTCGGCGTCGGCCCTCACGGCCACCTTCTCCCCGGCAATCCGCACGATGCGCCCGATCGAGCAATCAGTGCCCGCCTGAAAGTCCGCGGCCCGACGCGGCACACGTACGGCCGCTGCGGTTCGGCCGGGGTCCGCGGTGGCACTCCTCTATGGAGCCGCTTCGCCAGGAAGAGAGTCGTTTCTTTTCAACCGGTCTCCTGTCAAGTTGGTGGCGGACCGGCGCCGAATCCGGCGCGAACGCGCAACCAGGGAACACACGCTCAGCGCTCGAGAATGCAGCTTGTCCCGCGCTACGCAGGGGCAGCTGGGCCGGCGTACGGGGCGATCAGCGCTTCGCCCCATGGCGCGGTTGCGGATCCGAAGGCCACGGCGCCACGGGGCACTGCGAGTCCGAGGTCAGCGCCCGTCGGCCAGCCGGTGGCTGTACTCCCGCACGGCGGCCGCATACGTCTGCTCGTCGAGTGCCCACTCGGCATCCCCCGGTGAGGCGGCCCGGTTGAGCTGCGCCTGCAGGGTCATCACGGCCGACGACAGTCCGCTGAACGGCCGGCTCCGCCACAGCTGCTCCCCCGCGGGCGCCACCTCGACCAGGTCGTCCTCGACGACGAGCAGGCCCGCGCCGGCCAGGCGGCGTACGGATTCTTCCAGCTCGGTCCGGCTGGGCACGCTGTGATGCAGGAAGTCGGCTGCCGCGAGCACGTCGGCGAGGCTGGCGCCGGTCATGGGGAGGGCGGCGTGCAGGGCCCGGTCACGTTCGAGGCGTTCGGCTATGACCGCGGACACGAAGATCCAAGCGTCGTTCCATTGCCAGTCGCCAGCCCCCATGCGGCAATGATGCCGTGCCGCATGGGTGCGAGGAAGCGAATGTGTCGCGATGATCACAAAGCTGTGACCGAGGATCTCGGGTGCTAAACCGAATCAGAGGGGCAAAACGCTCAGTCCAAACAGGACACAAGCCACTGATGAGTGAACGTGAGGGCTGCCGGGCGAGCGGCGAGCCTCACCGCGAGCCGCGAGCCGCGAGCCACCAGCCGCGCGACCCACCAGCCGAGCGAGCAGCGAGCCGCGAGGCGCGAGCCGGCCGAGCGGCTAGGCCGCCGCGGGCGCCGGTTCCGCCGGCACCGCAGGGCGCGGCTTGACGGTGCACCACGGCAGGAAGACGTGCACGAGCGGGCCGATGGCGAGAGCGTACGCGACGGTCCCGATGCCGACCGTGCCGCCGAGCAGGAAACCCGCCCCCAGAACGAGCAGCTCGATCGTGGTGCGCACGAGGCGGACGGAGAGCCGCGGGAAGCGTCCGACGATGCCGGTCATCAGGCCGTCGCGCGGGCCGGGGCCGAACCGGCTGCCGATGTAGAGGCCGGTGGCCAGCCCGTTGAGCAGGATGCCGCCGACCAGGTAGCCGATCCGTGCGGGGAGCGTGCCGCCGGCGGGCAGCACGGTCAGCGCGGCGTCCACCGCGAAGCCGACGACGACCAGGTTGGCCAGGGTGCCGAAGCCGGGTTTCTGCCGCAGCGGGATCCAGAGCAGCAGGATCGGAATGCCGAGCAGGATCACGACCCAGCCGAAACTGATGCCGGTGACCTCGGACAGGCCCTCGTGGAACACGTCCCACGGGTTGAGGCCGAGCGCCGACTCGATCGTCAGCGCCATGCTGACGCCGTACAGCACCAGCCCGGCGAAAAGCTGGGTCACGCGACGGGTGAGACGACGATCTCCGTTGCCACTCGGTTTCATGAATGCCACTCTGAGGGCCAATTATGCGAAGCTGAAGAGCCAATTCCGCGGAGGTGGATGTGACCACGGCGATACGCGGGGGCCAATTGGCGCGCCTGCTCGGTCAGTGGCACTCCCTGCCGGGCCGGCACCGCAGCCCTGACTACGCTGCCCTGGCGGCGGCGGTGCGGGGCCTGCTCAGCGACGGCCGGCTTCCTCTGGGCGTACGGCTGCCGGCCGAACGGGAACTGGCCGAGTCGCTCGCCGTGAGCCGCACGACGGTCAGCGCGGCCTATCGCACGCTGCGCGAGACCGGGCACCTCACCAGCCGTCGCGGGGCCGGCAGCTGGACCACGCTCCCCCACGGCCACCGGGTCGCGACGTCGGGGCTGTGGGCCGCGGGCGACGACCACGACATGATCGACCTGGGTGTGGCCGCGTCGGCCGCCCCGGACGAGCTCGTCCCGGCCGCCCGGGCCGCCGCCGACGACCTGCCGCGCTATCTGGGCAGCGCCGGCTATCACCCGACCGGTCTGATGGAGCTGCGCGACACCGTGGCGGCCGGCTACCGGGCCCGCGGCGTCGCCACCTCGGCCGAGCAGATCCTGATCACCGCGGGCACCCAGCAGGCGCTCGACCTGGTGCTGCGGCTGTCGGTGCCGGCCGGCTCCCCCGTGCTGGTGGAGGCGCCGACCTACCCGAACGCCCTGGCCGCCCTGGCCGCGCGCCGGGCCCGGATCAACACCCACGGGCTGGACGCGGAGACCGGCTGGGACGGCGAGATGCTGCTGGGCGCGCTGCGGCAGACCCGGCCCCGGCTCTCGTACGTGATCCCGGAGTTCCACAACCCGACCGGGCACCTCATGTCGGCCGACCTGCGCGAGCGCCTGGCCGCCACGGCCCATTCCACCGGCACGGAGCTGGTGGTCGACGAGTCGTGGGCCGACCTGGCGCTGGAGGGTCAGGAGATGCCGCCGCCGGTGGCCGTGTTCGACCGGCACTCGCGGGTGGTGTCGATCGGCGGCATGAGCAAGGGTTTCTGGGGCGGTCTGCGGATCGGCTGGGTGCGCGCGTCGGCCCCGCTCGTGCAGCGGCTGGCCGCGATCCGGGTCGGCGTCGACATGGCCAGCCCGGTGCTGGAGCAACTGGTCGCCGTACGGCTGCTCGACCAGGCCCCGCAAGTGCTCGGCGAGCGGCGGCTGCGGCTGCGGGAACGGCGGGACGTGCTGGCCGCGACGCTGCGGCGGCTGCTGCCGGAGTGGAGTTTCGTGCTGCCGCGAGGCGGGGCGTCGTTGTGGGCGGAGCTGGACGGGCCGATCTCGAGCGCGCTGGCCCGGGCCGCGGAGGACGTCGGCGTACGGCTGGCTCCTGGTCCTCGTTTCGGCTTGGACGGCACGCTCGAGCGTTTCCTGCGGCTGCCGTTCACGCTGCCGGGCGAGGACCTGACCGAGGCCGTACGCCGGATCGCCTCGGTGCGGCACGACCTGGACCGGGCGTCCGTCCCGTCCTGGCGCACGCCCTCGGTGATCGCCTAGCAGGGCTTTGTCATAGCCCTGCTAGATCTTCCAGACACCGCCGGTCATCAGGGTGCGGCCGGGCAGCTCGTTCTCCTCGCGCCAGGCCAGCACCCGCTCGGGCCGCAGCACGAGGAAGACGTACGACTCCCCCGCCGTACGGGGATCCCAGTCGTTCTGCTCCGCGTACGCCGCGCCTTCCTCCTGCGCCTCGGTGACCGGGATCGTCGTCTCCAGCACGGCGTCGATCATCACCACGTCGCGGGTCGTGCCGAGGGCGATGCGCGCCCGTCCGCTCGCCGTGATGTTGCGTGCGGTCACCATCGTGCGGCCGGTGGCGATCAACAGCCGCTCGCGGAACCAGCCCAGCGTGAGCGGCACCAGATAGGGCTGGTCGCCGGCGGCGGTGGACACCCATGCGTCGGCCACCGGACTGCTCAATCGGGCGAGCACGTCCGCTTTGCGCTGTTCGAGGGACCGCGGTTCGTCCGGCATCGTCGTAGCCTAAAGCCTGCTTCACAACGGGGGTGGGGGCGACGATGAACGAGCTCGACGTGCTGGCCGCCCGCTTCGAGCGGGACCGGGCCCACTTGCGCACCGTCGCTCAGCGCATCCTCGGCTCGGCCGACGAGGCGGACGACGCGGTGCAGGAGGCGTGGATGCGCCTGAGCCGCAGCGACACCGGCGACGTCGGCAACCTGACCGGCTGGCTGACCACTGTCGTCTCGCGGATCTGCCTCGACATGCTGCGCTCGCGGGCGTCGCGCCGGGAGGACCTGGCCGAGCTGCCGGAGGACCTGCCGGTCGCCACGCCCGGGCCGGAGCAACAGGCCGTCCAGTACGACGCCATCGGGCCCGCGCTGCTGCTGGTGCTCGACACGCTGGGGCCGAGCGAGCGGCTGGCGTTCGTGCTGCACGACACGTTCGCGGTGCCCTTCGGCGAGATCGCCACGATCGTCGGCTGCTCACCGGCGGCGGCCCGGCAACTGGCCAGCCGGGCGCGGCGGCGGGTGCAGGGGCAGACGGCCGTCGGCGCGCCCGACGTCGAGCGCCGCCGCGAGATCGTGGAGGCGTTCCTGGCCGCGGCGCAGGGCGGCGACTTCGAGCGGCTGCTCACGCTGCTCGACCCCGAGGTGGTGCTGCGGGCCGACGCGGCGTCGGTGCGCATGGGCGCGGCCGAGATCGTGAACGGCGCGGCCGGGGTGGCCGGGGTGTTCAACGGGCGGGCCCACGCGGCCACCGTCGCGCTCGTCGACGGCGTCCCCGGGCTGGTGTGGGCCTCCGACGGTCAGGTGCGGGTCGTCTTCCGGCTGGTGTTCGACGACGACGCGGGCCGGATCGCGGGCATCGAGCAGGTGGCCGACCCGTCGCGCATCGCCGGCGTGCGGATCGCCTGAAAGAGCGGAAGACCGGTTCCCCCGTACGGGGAAACCGGCCGCTTCTGTCATGTGCTCAGATCTGCGCGAGCGAGCCCGCGTACATCTTGTCGATCTGCTCGGCGAAGTTGGCCTCGACCGACCGCCGCTTGATCTTCATCGACGGCGTGATCTCGCCGGCCTCGATGCTGAGGTCGCGCGGGAGGATCGCGAACTTCTTGATCGTCTCCCAGCGGTTGAGCTTGGCGTTGAGCTCGGCCACGTAACCCTCGACCATCTTCTCGGTCTCGGGGGCGGCCACGATCTCCTCGTAGCTCTTGCCGGCCAGGGGTCCGTTAGCCGCCCAGCCCTTGATCGCGTCCTCGTCGAGCGAGATCAGCATGGTGACGAAGTTGCGGGCCTGGCCCACCACGACCGCCTGCGACGTGTACGGGCAGACCGCCTTGAACTGGCCCTCGATCGCGCTGGGGGCGATGTACTTGCCGCCCGACGTCTTGACCAGGTCCTTCTTGCGGTCGGTGATCTTGAGGAAGCCGTCCGCGTCGACCTCGCCGATGTCCCCGGTGCGCAGGAAGCCGTCCTCGGTGAAGGCCTCGGCCGTCTCCTGCGGCAGATCGTGGTAGCCCCGCATGACCGGCTTGCCGCGCAGCAGCACCTCGCCGTCCGCGTCGATCTTGCACTCGAGGTCACCCAGCGGCAGGCCCACCGTGCCGATCTTGAGCTTGTTGAGCCGGTTCACGAAGTTGGCCGCGCTGCTCTCGGTCAGGCCGTAACCCTCCATGATCGGCAGGTTGGCGGCCGCGAAGAACTCGGCGATCTCGCGGCTGAGCGGGGCCGACCCGCTGACCAGCACGCGCAGGCGGCCGCCGAGCCGGGTCTGCAGCTTCGAGAAGACCAGCTTCTCGGCCACGGAATACTTCAGCTTGAGCGCACCCGGCAGCGGCTTACCCGCCTGCTCGAGCGCGACCTTCTGCTTGCCGGTGGCCACCGCCCAGTGGAAGATCTTGACCTTGGCCCCGCTGCCGGCCAGCGCCGTGGTGACCGTCTTGTTGTAGACCTTCTCGAAGATGCGCGGGGCGGCGCACATCAGCGTCGGCTTGACCACCGAGAGCATGTCGACGAGCTTGTCGACGCGGCCGTCGACATAGGTCGGGACGCCCACGTGGATGATGCCGCAGAGCAGCGTCTTGCCGAACGAGTGCGACAGCGGCAGCCACAAATACTGCAGGTCGGTCGACTCGAACAGGCCGAGATCCTGCTGGGCGACACCCTCCCACGTCCAGCCCGCGTGCAGCAGCTGCACACCCTTGGGGCGGCCGGTGGTGCCGGAGGTGTAGATGAGGGTGGCCAGGTGCTCGGGGCCGATGCTCTCGACCACCTCGTCGATCAGGGTGGGGCGCTCCCGCAGGACGGCGGCGCCACGCACCTCGAGGTCGGCCAGCGTCATCTGCGGCGGGGTGGCACCGGCGTCGGCCGGGCCGTCGATGAGCACGACGTTCGTGACGTCGGTGTCGACCCCTGCGATCTTGAGCGCCTGCTTCGCGTTCTCGGCGATCAGCACCTTGGAACCGGAGTTGGCGACGATGTAGCTCGCGTCCTCGGGCTCAGTCGTCGGGTAGACCGTCGTGGTGGCCGCGCCGGCGCAGTTGATGCCCAGGTCGGCCAGGACCCACTCGAAGCGGGTGCCGGAGAGGATGGCCACCCTGTCCTCGAGGCCGACGCCGAGGTCGCGCAAGCCCGCCGCGATCGCCGAGGCCCGCTCGCCGACCTGCGCCCACGTGAACCAGACCATGCCCGTGTCGTCGGCATTCGGCACGGCGAACGCCTGGCCGTTGGGGGTGGCGGCGACACGCTTGAAGAACATGTCGGGGATCGACCGGTAGGGAACCTCAACTGCCATCGGCGCCGCCTTATGTCCAGATTTTGCGGGGGAGTTAACTTCGGAGTAACCAGAGGGTATTGGCACGGCGGCGGGAGGGCTAGTGCCGCCCCGGCACCGGCCGCGACCGGGAATACTGCGGTCAAGTCTATCGACCGCCGCTTCGTCCGGTCTCACGACGTGAAACGTGCCCGGCGGGCAGGGCGTCCATGATCGCGTACGGGGATTGGGGGGTTTTGACCGATACTGTGACCGGAGCCACTTCCCGCGTTTTCTCAGTACATTTTCAGTCAATGTAAGCGGCCACCCACGGTCGGTGGCGGTCCTGGGCAGGCTCGGTAATCAGGTTCGGAAATCAGGCTCGGTGATCGGTGAAGATCTCGTTCAGGTCGTGCAGCGTGTCAGGCGCCGGGCGGCCGGTCTCGTCGAGCGAGTTGGCGCAGGTGGACAGGCTCTTCCACAACGCCCACCCCCGTCCCCGCAGCCAGCTGTCCTCGTCGATGCCGAGCCGCCGCCGGAAGGCCTCGCGACCCGCTGAGGTCAGCAGCGTCCAGGCCACGGCGTAATCGCAGGACGGGTCGCCCACCCCGCACGTCCCGAAGTCGATGACCGCGCCCAGCTTCCCGTCCCGCAGCAGGAGGTTGCCCGGCGCCACGTCTCCGTGGAACCAGCGCACCGACCCGTCCCACGGCACCTCGAGCGCCTGTCCCCAGATCTCGCGGGCGAGCCCGACGTCGATGATCCCGTCCAGCACGGCCAGGGCATCCGTGGCCAGCCCGTCGAAGACCGTCAGCGGTCCGCCCCGGAACCAGTTGTGGGTGCCCGGCGCGGGCCCCTCCGCCGGGTCGATCTCTTGCAACGCGGCGAGGAACTCGGCCAGGTCGAGGGCGAACCGGACCGGGTCGGCGATCTCCGCGGCCCGCGCCCGCCTGCCGTCGAGCCACCGGTAGACCGACCACGGGAACGGATAGCCCTCCCCCGGCGCGCCCAGGGCCAGCGGCACCGGCACGGGCCGGGGCAGCCGGCCGGCGAAGAACGGCAGCCAGCGATGTTCTTTCTCCACGGCCTGGGCGTACTCGGCCGCGCTGGGCAGGCGCAAGGACATCTCGGAGCCGAGGTGGAAGGTGAGGTTGTCCCACCCGCCGTTGGCCACGGGCCGGACGGGCAGGCCGGCCCACTGCGGAAACTGACTGCCGACCAGCCGCCGGGCCTGATCCACTTCGACGGTGAGCCGCTGAGGTGCGGGGCCGAGGCTCATCGGGCCGGCTCCGCGATCCGGGCCCCGGCCGGTGAGGCGGCCGCGGCGGTGGCGGCCACCAACTCGGCCGCGACCGGGCCGCGCGGGAGGTCTTCGGGCGAGCGGGCCGCCTGCCCGGTGCGGGTGCGGGCGGCCGGCTGGGGCAGGCTCCACAGCTCGCGTTCCCGGCCGACGCCGCGTTCGCTCACCCCGATCCGGCGCAGCTCGTCCAGGTAGCCGGCCACCTCGGGCGACACGAACAGCCGATCACCGCCGGTCACCTGAGCAACCCTTTCCCTCGTACGGGCAATCTGCTCGATCGCGGCCGCGAACCCCTCCGGGCCGGCCGCCGGCAGCTCGCCGATGCGGGCCAGCGTCCTGATCCTCACGAGCTGGATGGCGTCGCCGGCGCCGTAGCGGTGGTAACCCGAGGCGTCCCGTTCGGGTTCGGGCAGCAGCCCCGGGCCGTGGTGGACGCGTACGGCTTTGATCGTCACGCCCGCGCACGAGGCGAGCCGGCCGATCGTGAGCAGTAGGGTCGCCATGGTCCGCATCGTGTCAGACCCACCGGGCCAGGCGCTCACCCGACGATCGATACGCGCCGTTGTCGTGCTCGCCCGGCGCGAACAGCGTGCCGCACCCGCGGTCGAGCCGGTCCACACAGGCCGCCGGCGCGTCCGGCCCGCAGGGTCAAGGTCAAGACCGGCTTCAGCGTACGGGCGTGCCGGTCGCTCGCAGCGAGTCCTTGACCTCACCGATGGTCAGCTCGCCGAAGTGGAACACGCTGGCCGCCAGCACCGCGTCGGCCCCGGCCGTGACCGCGGGCGGGAAGTGCTCGGCCTTGCCCGCACCACCGCTGGCGATGACCGGGATGTCGACGACCTTGCGGACCGCGGCGATCAGATCGAGGTCGAACCCGGCCTTGGTGCCGTCGGCGTCCATCGAGTTGAGCAGGATCTCGCCGGCCCCGAGGTCAGCGACCCGCGCAGCCCACTCGATCGCGTCGAGCCCCGCGCTGCGCCGCCCGCCGTGCGTGGTGACCTCCCACCCGCTGGGCTGCCCGGCGGAGCGCCGCACGTCGAGCGAGAGCACGAGCACCTGGTTGCCGAACCGGGACGCGATCTCCTCGATCAACGATGGCCGCGCGATGGCCGCCGTGTTGACCCCGACCTTGTCGGCGCCCGCCCGCAGCAGCACGTCGACGTTCTCGACCGAGCGCACGCCCCCGCCCACGGTCAGCGGGATGAAGACCGATTCCGCCGTACGCCGGACGACGTCGAGCATCGTGCCGCGAGCATCGGAGGACGCCGTCACGTCGAGGAAGGTCAGCTCGTCGGCGCCGGCCTCGTCGTAGGCCGCGGCCAGCTCGACCGGGTCGCCGGCGTCGCGCAGGTCGACGAAATTGACCCCCTTGACCACGCGCCCCGCATCCACGTCGAGGCAGGGGATCACGCGCACGGCAACCGTCATGCCTCTACCCTAACCAGCCTGGGAACTGGCTTTTTGGCCAGTCCCAGCAGGATGCCGCCGATCACCAGCACGCCCCCGGCGACGTCCACGGCGTGGATCCGCTCGCCCAGGAAGATCGCGGCCGAGGCCATGCCGAAGAACGGGACGAGCATCGAGAACGGCGCGACGGTCGAAGCCCCGTACGCGTTGAGCAGGTTGCCCCAGACCGCGAACCCGGCCAGCGTCGAGATCAGCCCGACGTAGAGCAGCGCCACCAGTGCGGACAGGTCGAACGAGCGCAGCGCGGCCAGGTCGGCCGACGGGCCGTCGATCAGCAGCGACAGCACGATCAGCGGGCCCGAGGCGACGGCGCTGACCCAGACCATGAAGCGCAAAGTGTCGGGCGGCGAGGCCTTGCGGGTGGCGACGTTGGACAGGCCCCAGCACGCGGCCGCCCCCACGACCAGCAGGAACGCCCCGAACGCGGCACCCATCCGGGTCGCCACCAGACCCACCCCGGCCACCGCGACGGCCAGCCCGGCCAGCTGCACCGGGCGCGGCCGCTCGCGCAGCAGCAGCACGGCGAAGACCACCGTGAAGACGGCCTGGCTCTGCAGCACCAGCGAGCTCAGCCCGGCCGGCATCCCGGCCGCCATGCCCGCGAACAGCAACGAGAACTTGGTGACGCCGAGGATCAGGCCGACCGCGATGATCCAGCGCCACGGCACCTGCGGCTTGCCGGCGAACAGCACGGCCGGGAAAGCGGCCAGGGTGAAACGCAACGCGTTGAACAGCAGCGGCGGGAAGTGATCGAGGCCCACGTCGATCATGACGAAGTTGAAGCCCCAGATCGCCATGACGGCGACGGCCAGCCCGATGTCGCGTGGTCTCATGGGCCTAGCTTGAGCCGTTCAACTGTTAAGCACTATCGAATACTGCTACATCCAAGTTGTAGCCTGGCTGCATGATTGACCTCGGGCGGCTGCGGGCCCTGCACGCCGTGGCCAGCTACAAGACGGTGCTGGCGGCGGGCGAGGCGCTGCACTGCACCCCGTCGGCGGTGTCGCAGCAGCTGGCCAAGCTCGAACGCGAGACGGGGGCCACACTCGTCGAGAAGGACGGTCGGCGGTTGCGGCTGACCGAGGCCGGCCAGGTGCTGGCCCGGCACGCCGAGAAGGTGCTGGCCACGGTCGACGAGGCCGAGGCGGCGCTGGCCGCGCACCGCGACACGGTCACCGGGCGGCTCACGGTGGCCGCCTTCGCCACGGCGTGCCGCGCCCTGCTGCCGTACGCGCTGCACCGCCTGGCCTCGGAACACCCGCAGCTGAGCACCGGCCTGGTCGAGGTCAACCCGCACGAGGGTCTCGAGGTGCTGCACCGCGGGCACGCCGACCTGGCCGTGCTCGACGACTGGCCCGAGGTGGCGCTGCGCTACCCCACCGGCGTCACGCACGTCGAGCTGGGCTGGGACGTGGCCGACCTGATCGTGCCGAGCGGCCACCGGTTCGGCGACACGGTGCCGCGCGCCAAGCTCACCGCTGAACGCTGGATCGCGGCCCCGGCGGGCGACGTCTGCCACCAGTGGCTGCTGCGGGCGGTCCCCGGCGTGCAGCCCGACTTCCACGTCGGTGAGTTCGAGACCCAGCTGACCCTGATCGCGGCCGGGCTGGGGGTCGCGGTGATCCCCCGGCTCGCCCGGTCCCGGGAGCTTCCCCCCGGCGTACGGGTTGTGAAGGTCACGCCCGAGCCGAAGCGCAGAGTCGTCGTCGCCTGGCGCGAGGCCTCCGCGGCCCGCCCGGCGATCGGGGCGGCCGTGGAGGCCCTGCGTCAGTCGTGGGTCAGGGCTGCGACAGGACGTCGAGCGCCTGACGCACCGTGAAAGCGCCCGCGTAGAGCGCCTTGCCCGCGATCACACCCTCGACGCCGACCGGCTCCAGCGTGGCCAGGGCGCGCAGGTCGTCCAGGGTGGACACGCCGCCGCTGGCGATCACCGGCTTGTCGGTGGCCGCGCACACCTCGCGCAGCAGGTCGAGGTTGGGGCCGCGCATCGTGCCGTCCTTGGTGATGTCGGTGACCACGTACCGCGACGCGCCCGCCTTGTCGAGCCGGGCCAGCACCTCGTACAGGTCGCCGCCGTCCCGAGTCCAGCCGCGGGCCGACAGGGTGCGGCCGCGCACGTCGAGACCGATCGCGACACGGTCGCCGTACTCCGCGACGACCCGGTCGCACCACTCCGGGTCCTCCAGCGCGGCGGTGCCGATGTTGACCCGCGCGCAGCCCGTGGCCAGGGCCCGGGTCAGCGACTCGTCGTCGCGGATGCCGCCGGACAGCTCGACCTTGACGTCGAGGCGGCCGACCACACCGGCCAGCAGTTCGGCGTTGGAGCCACGCCCGAAGGCGGCGTCCAGGTCGACCAGGTGCACCCACTCGGCGCCGTCGTTCTGCCAGGCCAGCGCGGCGTCGAGCGGATCGCCGTAGGCCGTCTCGGAGCCGGCGGCGCCCTGCACGAGGCGGACCGCCTGCCCGTCCGCGACGTCGACGGCGGGCAGCAGCTCAAGCGTCATGTTCTTCTCCAGAGGTTCGGCCGCCCGGTGCGGCCCGGGCTCCCCCGGCCGGAGGGCCGGGACGACGGTTTCGGCCGGCCACGCGGCCGGGTCTCAGCCGGCCACACGGCCGGGTTTTCAGCCGGCCACGCGGCCGGGTTTTCAGCCGGCCTTGCGGCCGAGGACGACGACCACGAGGGCCGGTGCGGCGAGGACGAGCACCGCGGTGAGCACGATCCGCAGCGGCATTTCGGGCACGAACAGCCAGACCGCGGCGATGGCCACCGCCGGCACGAGCACGATGCCGAGCCGCTCGCCCCGGCTGCGGCGATGCAACCGGCCGGCGTTGCGGGTCTGCGGCGTCAGCCGCTTGACCAGCGCACGCCGGCGCTGCCGCCGCGCCACCTTGCGGGCGCGCACGGCCTTCTCCTTCTCCAGCACCGCCAGACGCTGCTCGCGCCGCCGGGCACGCTCCTTCGACATGACGTCAGAGACCGGCAACCCAGTTGCGCAGCAGCGCGTAGCCCGCGTCCCCCGACTTCTCGGGGTGGAACTGGGCGGCGCTGAGCGGGCCGAGCTCGACGGCCGCCGCGAACGGCCGGTCGTGGCTGGCTGTGGTCACCTTCGCGCCGGCTCGGTGAAGCGCGTCGAGGTCATTGGCCGCGTAGGAGTGCACGAAGTAGAACCTGTCGTCTTCGGACATGTCGCGGAACAGCGTGGAGTCAGCGGGGATGTCCACCGTGCTCCAGCCCATGTGCGGAATGCGCTCGGCCGACAACTTGTCGACCACTCCGGGCAGCAGACCCAGCCCCTTGCTCTCGACGCCGTGCTCGACCCCGGCCTCGAACAGGATCTGCATGCCGACGCAGATGCCGAGCACCGGGCGGCCCGCGGCGACCCGCTCGGCGATCATCGGCCCGGCCCCGACCTCCTCGATGCCGGCCATGCACGCCGCGTAAGCCCCGACACCGGGCACGACCAGCCCGTCGGCCTCGGCGGCGGCGGTCAGATCGCTGGTCACGGTGACGTCCGCACCCGTACGGGCGACGGCCCGCTCGGCGGACCGCAGATTGCCCGACCCGTAGTCGAGCACCACCACGCTCGTCATCAGACCGACCACAGGATGCCGCCGGCCGTGGCCAGGGCGGCGAGCACCCCGACCAGGCCGATGCTGAACTTCGTGGCGCCCGACCGGACCAGCTGGATCACGCCACCGACCAGGAAGCCCGCGACCAGGAACAGGACGATCGCCATCACAGCACGCCCTTGGTCGACGGCAGCTGGCCGGCGTTGCGCGGGTCGATCTCGACGGCCTCGCGCAGCGCCCGCGAGAACGCCTTGAACTGGGTCTCGACGACGTGGTGGGCGTCGGGCTTGCCGCCGTCACGGGCCGCGCGGAGCACGCTCACGTGCAGCGTGAGTTTGGCCGCGTGACCGAACGACTCGAAGATGTGCCGGGTCATGCTGGTCGGGTACACCGGGCCGATGTACGGCGCGAGTTCGGGCTCGTCGTGCACGATGTACGGCCGGCCGGACAGGTCGACGGCGGCCCGCACGAGCACCTCGTCCATCGGGATGGTGGCCGAGCCGTAGCGCCGGATGCCCGCCTTGTCACCGAGCGCGCGCGAGAAGGCCTCGCCGAGCGTGATCGCGGTGTCCTCCATGGTGTGGTGCGCGTCGATCTCGAGGTCGCCCTCGGTGCGCACCGTGAGGTCGAAGCCGCCGTGCCGGGCGAGCTGGTTGAGCATGTGGTCGTAGAAGCCGACGCCGGTGCTCAGGTCGCCCTTACCGGTGCCGTCGAGGTCGATCTCGACGAGCACCTTGGTCTCGTTGGTGACGCGCTCGATGCGCGCGGTGCGGCTCACTTCAAGGCCTCCAAGAATGCATCGGTCTCAGCCGGGGTTCCCGCGGTCACGCGCAGCCAGCCCGGCAGGCCGACGTCGCGGATGAGCACACCGCGGTCGAGCAGCCGCTGCCAAGCGATTTTCTGATCGCCACCCACCTCGAACAGCACGAAGTTGGCGTCGCTGTCGGCCACCTTGACGCCGCGATCGCGGAGCGTGGTGACGATGCGGTCACGCTGCTGCTTGATCGCCTCGACGGTGGCCAGCAGAGCGTCGCGCTGGGCCAGGGCGGCCCGCGCGGCGGCCTGCGTGAGGGCGGACAGGTGATAGGGCAGCCGCACCAGCTGCACGGCGTCGACCACGGCGGGGTCGGCGGCGAGATAGCCCAACCGGCCCCCGGCGAAGCCGAACGCCTTGCTCATCGTGCGGGTGACCACCAGGCGCGGGTGGCCCGGCAGCACGGTCAGCGCGCTCGGGGTGCCGGGGCGGGCGAACTCCGCATACGCCTCGTCGACGATCACCATGCCGCGCGCCGCTTCCAGCACGGCCGCGACCACCTCGGGGTCGAGCGCCGTGCCGGTCGGATTGTTCGGCGAGCACAGGAAGATCAGATCGGGATCGTGCTCCTCGATCTGGGCCACCGCGGCCGCCGGGGTCAGCCCGAAGTCGGGGTCGCGCAGCGCGCCCACCCACCGGCTGCCCGTGCCCTGGGCCAGCAGCGGGTGCATCGAATAGGACGGGCCGAAGCCGAGCGCTGTGCGGCCGGGGCCCGCGAACGCCTGCAACAGCTGCTGCTGGATCTCGTTGGAGCCGTTCGCGGCCCAGGTGTTGGCCCCGGTCAGCCCGTGCCCGAGATACCCGGCGAGGTCGGCCCGCAGCGCCACCGCGTCCCGGTCGGGATAGCGGTTGAGCTCGTGCAGCTCGGCCTGCACGGCCTTCGCGATCGCGTCGACCACCGCATCGGGCAGCGGATACGAATTCTCGTTGGTGTTGAGCCGGACCGCGACGTCGAGCTGCGGAGCCCCGTACGGGGTCTTGCCCCGCAGATCGTCACGGATCGGCAGGTCGTCGATGGTGGTCACGGGAACCTCGCCTTCACCGCGTCGCCGTGCGCGGGCAGATCCTCGGCGTTGGCCAGGGCGACCACGTGACCGGAGACGTCGCGCAGCGCCTCCTCGGTGTATTCGATGACGTGCACGCCCCGCAGGAACGACTGCACCGACAGGCCCGACGAGTGCCGCGCGCAGCCACCGGTGGGCAGCACGTGGTTGGAGCCGGCCGCGTAGTCGCCCAGCGACACCGGCGACCAGGCCCCGACGAAGATTGCGCCGGCGTTGCGGACCCGCAGGGCCCACTCGCGCGCGTTGCGGGTCTGGATCTCGAGGTGCTCCGCCGCGTAGGCGTCGACCACGCGCAGACCCTGCTCGAGGTCGTCGACCAGCACGATGCCGGACTGCTCGCCGGCCAGCGCGGTCTGCACCCGGGCGGCGTGTTTCGTGCTCGCCACCTGGCGCACCAGCTCGGTGTCGACCGCCGCGGCCAGCGCCTCGGAGTCGGTGACCAGCACACTCGCCGCGAGCGGGTCGTGCTCGGCCTGGCTGATCAGGTCGGCCGCCAGGTGCCGAGGGTCGGCCGAGTCGTCGGCCAGGATCGCGATCTCGGTCGGACCGGCCTCGGCGTCGATGCCGACGGCGCCGCGCAGCATGCGCTTGGCCGCGGTGACCCAGATGTTGCCCGGGCCGGTGATCACGTCGACCGGCTCGCAGCGGTCGGCCTCGTCGATGCCGTCGGAGCCGTAACCCAGCATGGCGATCGCCTGGGCGCCGCCGACCGCGTAGACCTCGGTCACACCGAGCAGCGCGCACGCCGCCAGCACCCGGGCGTCGGGCAGGCCGCCGTTCTCCTTCTGCGGCGGGCTGGCCACGACCAGCGACTCGACCCCGGCCTCCTGCGCGGGCACCACGTTCATGACCACGGTGGACGGATAGACCGCGAGGCCGCCGGGCACGTAGAGCCCGACGCGGCGCACCGGGATCCAGCGCTCGGTGACCGTGCCGCCGTCGACGACCTGGGTGGTCACGTCGGTGCGGCGCTGGTCGGCGTGCACCTTGCGGGCCCGCTCGATCACCACTTCGAGAGCCGCCCGCACCTCCGGCTCGAGCGTCTCGGCGGCGGCGGTGATCGCGGCCGCGGGCACCCGCAGCCGGTCGAGGGTCACGCCGTCGAACCGCTCGGTGGCCTCGCGGATCGCGGAGAAGCCATGCTGATGGACCGCCTCGACGACCGGGCGGATCTGCTCGACAGCCTGGGAGACGTCGAGCTGGGCACGGGGCAGCAGGCCGCGCGGGTCACGGGAGGAGCCGCGCAGGTCGATCCGATTCAGCACGTCGCCAATTCTAGGCGGAGGCCCCGACAGAACCGGCGCCGCCGCAGGCGGGCCCGAGGCGTGAGATGACGAACACCACTCGCGTGGCGACGCGGGCGCGACGGGTTGACCATGGAGGGGCTACCGATAGTCTGAATCGGTGAGCAATCGGTTGCCGGTGTTCCCGCTGGGTACGGTGCTCTTCCCCGGCCTGGTGCTGCCCCTGCACATCTTCGAGGAGCGCTACCGCACGCTCGTGCGCGAGCTGGTGGCCAGCCCCGAGGACGGGCCGCACGAGTTCGGGGTGGTGACGCTGCGCCGCGGAGCCGAGGCGCCCGGGCCCGAGGGAGCCGACGGCCCGGCCCCCGAGGCGGCCCCGATCGTGGTCGACGACCTCTACCCGACGGGCTGCACGGCCGAGTTGCGGCAGGTCACCGAGCTCGACGACGGCCGTTACGACATCATCACGGTCGGACGGCGGCGGTTCACGCTCAAGGACGTCCGCCAGGGTGACGAGCCTTACCTGACGGCCGACGTCGAGTGGCTGCCCGAGGAGTCCCCCGACGACCTGGCCGAGCTGCTGGCGCCGCGGGCCCTGGCCGCCTTCCGGGGCTACCTGGAGCTGCTGCGCCCCGACTCCGAGGTGCTCGACGCCGTCCCCGGCGACGCCACCGTGCTGTCCCACCTGATCGCGGCCACGGCCCAGCTCACCACCGACGAACGCCAGCTGCTGCTCTCCGCGCCCGACACCGCGACCCGGCTGCGCACCGAGCTCAAGCTGCTCAACCGCGAGTCGGGTCTGCTGGCCCGGGTGCGAGCGGTGCCGGTGCCGCTGAGCGACCTGGCCCGCCCGGCCAGCCCCAACTAGCCGGCCCGGCCGCCGGCCCCGCCCCGGCCGATGTGCACGTGCTGCGGATCGCCGGCACCGAGCCGGCAGCCCGACCGTGCTTGAGCCCCTTCCCGCCCGCGATCCGGCCCGTCCAACACCCACGCGACGCGCCCAGCCCGCCGGAGCCGAGAGCCGGCCCGACCCGCCCGACACCCACCCGACGCGCCCGGTCACGCCCGAGCCGAGGGCCGGCCCGACTTGCACGGCCAGCCCGACACCCACACGACGCGCCCAGCCCGCCGGAGCAGAGCCGGCTCGACCCGCCCGACACCCCCCCGACGCGCCCGGTCACGCCGAGCCAAGCCGCACGGCCAGCCCGACTCGCACGGCCAGCCCGACACCCACACGACGCGCCCGGTCACGCCGAGCCGAGAGCCGGCCCGACTCGCACGGCCAGCCCGGCACCCGCACGACGCGCCCGGAGTCGAGGCCGGCCCTACCCGCGTGGCTCGGCCGGCCGCTCAGCGTGCGGATAACCGTCGCCCGGGTTGCTGCCAGGCTGGTGAGGGCCGGCGCCGTAATAGCCGGGGCCGGCCGCGTCCGGGCCGGGATAGCCGGGCCCGGATTGGTCCGGGCCGGGATAACCGGCGTCCGGGTTGTTGGGGCCGTAGCCCGGCTTGGCGCCCGGCTGGTCGAGGTCGGGGTCGTTGGACCAGCCGGCCATCAGCGTCAGCACGATCGCCGCGGCGAAGGCGGGCACCAGCGTCGGTCCGAGCGAGTGCACCTCGGGCGGCGCCATGTAGGTCGCGCCCTGCTGGGCCGTTTCGATCCAGCTCTCGTAATCGGAGCGGCCGATCAGCTCACCCACCCGGGGAGCCACCAGCCAGCCCGCCCCGAGCGTGCCCAGCACCACGCTGAGCAGCAGGAAAGGCCCCCGGTCGCGACGCAGCAGGAACCAGGCGGCGATCGCCACGAGCAGACCGAACCCGAGGCCGAGCAGCGTGAACAAGCCGTCGGCGGCGACGAACTCCTCGGGCGACGGGTCGTTGATCACGACTCCGGATTGGCCGGCGTCGATCACCGGCACCGAGGGGGCCAGCGCGCGCCAGAGCAGGCCCAGCGGGCCACCGAGCACGACGATGACCAGGAAGCTCACGACGGCGACCGTGAGTGTGCGCTTCCAGGGCCGGTGCGACGACATCCCCGGGTTCCACGCCCGGCCGAAGAGACCCCGCTGCTCGACTGGCCCGGCCGGATGTGCGAGCTCGTAACCCGCGCCGTAGCCGTAGCCGACGGCACTGGTTTCGGGTGCCGGGCGCTCGCCGGGCTGGTGCGGCGCCGGTTCCTGACTCGCGTTCACCCTACGATCCTGCCAGGTGCCGGGGCCCGCCGTTCACCATGCCGGGTCACGAACGTCAGCCCACCGCGGACGGGCCGAGGATCATTTTGAGGTCGGCCCGCAGCGCCGGGGTCGGCGCGACCCGCACCGCGCCCAGCCGCAGCACCGTCGTGCGGCTGCCGTTCTGCAGGTGAACGTGCACCTCGGAGTCGCCCGGGTGGCTGGTCAGGATCTCCTTCAGCTCCGAGACCAGCGGCGGCGTGCACCGGGTGATCGGCATGGTCAGCGTGACCGGCTTGCTGTCGGGGTTGTGGCTGATGTCGGGCAGCGACATGTCCATCGCCATGATGCGCGGGGTGTCGTCGCGCCGGTCGACCCGGCCCTTGACCACCACGATCGCGTCCTCGGCGATGAACTGGCCGATCACCTCGTAGGTGTTCGGGAAGAACAGCGCCTCGACCCCGCCGGCCAGGTCTTCGAGGGTGGCCGAGGCCCAGGCCCGGCCCTGCTTGGTGATGCGGCGCTGCACGCCGGTGAGGATGCCGGCCAGCGTGACGACCTGGCCGTCGGGCACCGAGCCCTCCTCGTTGAGCGCGGCGATCGTGGTGTCGGCCGCGTTGTGCAGCAGCTGCTCGAGCCCGGCCAGGGGGTGGTCGCTGACGTAGAGGCCGAGCATTTCGCGCTCGAACGCCAGCTTGTCGCGCTTGTCCCACTCGGAGTCGCCGATCGGGGGCATGGCCACCGTGGCCGCGCTGCCGCCCTCGGTGTCGCCGAACGCCCCGAACAGGTCGAACTGGCCGGCCGCCTCGTTGCGCTTGACGTCGGCGTACGCGTCGATGGCCTCGGCGTGCACGGCGAGCAGGCCCTTGCGGCTGTGCCCCATCGAGTCGAACGCGCCCGCCTTGATCAGGGATTCAATCGTCTTCTTGTTGCAGGCGACGGCATCCACCTTGGACAAGAAGTCGTAGAAGTCCTGATACTCGCCCTTCTCGGTGCGGCAGCGGGCGATCGCCTCGACGACGTTGTTGCCGACGTTGCGCACCGCGGCCAGGCCGAACCGGATGTCCTTGCCGACCGGGGTGAACGGGCCCGCGGACTGGTTGACGTCGGGCGGGAGGACCTGGATGCCCATGCGCCGGCACTCGGCCAGATACATCGCCATCTTGTCCTTGTCGTCGCCGACGCTGGTCAGCAGACCACCCATGTATTCGGCCGGGTAGTGCGCCTTGAGATAGGCCGTCCAGTAGGAGACCAGCCCGTACGCCGCGGAGTGGGCCTTGTTGAACGCGTAGCCCGCGAAGGGGACCAGCACGTCCCACACCGCCTGGATGGCTTCCTTGGAGTATCCGTGGTCGAGGCAGCCCTGCTGGAACGGGCCGAACTCCTTGTCCAGGATCTCCTTTTTCTTCTTACCCATGGCGCGGCGCAGCAGGTCGGCCTGGCCGAGGCTGTAACCGGCGAGGATCTGCGCGGCGCGCTGCACCTGCTCCTGATAGACGATCAGCCCGTACGTCGGTTCGAGGATCTCGCGCAGCGGCTCCTCGAGCTCGGGGTGGATCGGCGTGATGTCCTGCAGCTTGTTCTTGCGCAGCGCGTAGTTGGTGTGCGACTCGACGCCCATCGGGCCCGGACGATACAGCGCCAGGACGGCCGAGATGTCCTCGAAGTTGTCGGGCTTCATCAGGCGCAGCAGCGACCGCATGGGGCCGCCGTCGAGCTGGAACACGCCGAGCGTGTCGCCGCGGGCCAGCAACTCGTACGCCGCCTTGTCGTCCAGCGGCAGCGCCAGCAGATCGAGGTCGAGGTCGTGGTTGAGCTTGATGTTCTTGACCGCGTCGTCGAGGATCGTCAGGTTGCGCAGGCCCAGGAAGTCCATCTTGAGCAGGCCGAGCGTCTCGCACGTGGGGTAGTCGAACTGCGTGATGATGACGCCGTCGGAGGCGCGCCGCATCAGCGGGATGTGGTCGATGATCGGCTCGGCCGACATGATGACGCCTGCGGCGTGCACCCCGGTCTGCCGGATCAGGCCCTCGATGCCGCGCGCGGTGTCGATCACCTTTTTGACGTCGGGATCGGTCTCGTAAAGCGTGCGGACCTCGCCGGCCTCGCTGTAGCGCTTGTGCTCCTTGTCGAAGATGCCGGAGAGCGGGATGCCCTTGCCCATGACGTCGGGCGGCAACGCCTTGGTGATCCGGTCGCCGACCGCGAACGGGTAGCCCAGCACACGGGCCGAGTCCTTGATCGCGGCCTTGGCCTTGATCGTGCCGAAGGTGGCGATCTGGGCGACCTTGTCGTCGCCCCAGCGGTCGGTCACGTATTTGATGACCTCACCCCGGCGGCGCTCGTCGAAGTCGATGTCGACATCGGGCATCGAGATGCGCTCGGGGTTGAGGAATCGCTCGAAGATCAGGCCGTGCGGCAGGGGGTCGAGGTCGGTGATGCCCATCGCGTACGCGATCAGGGAGCCCGCGGCCGAGCCGCGGCCGGGGCCGACCGCGATGCCGTTGCGCTTGGACCACTGGATGAAGTCGGCGACCACCAGGAAGTACGCCGGGAAGCCCATCGAGATGATCACGCCGAGTTCGTATTCCGCCTGCTTGACGTGGGTCTCGGGGATGCCGTCGGGGAACCGGTTGCGCAGGCCTTCGAACGCGACGTGCCGGAAGTACTCCTCTTCGGTGTAACCGTCGGGGATGGGGAACCGGGGCATGAGGTTCTTGAAGGTGAACATCCCCTCGGTGTCCACCTTCTCCGCCACGAGCAGCGTGTTGCGGCAGCCCTCCTGCCATGCCTCGGACGAGTCGACCGCGCGCATCTGGTCGGCCGATTTCACGAAGTAACCCGCGCCGTCGAAGCGGAACCGGTTGGGGTCGGCCACGTTGCTGCCGGTCTGCACGCACAGCAGCACGTCGTGGGCCGAGGCCTGTGCCTCGTGCGTGTAGTGGGAGTCGTTGGTGACCAGGGGCGGAATGCCCAGTTTCTGCCCGATCTCGAGCAGGCCGTCCCGGACCCGCTTCTCGATGGACAGGCCGTGGTCCATGATCTCGAGGAAGTAGTTGTCCTTGCCCAGGGCTTCCTGATAGCGCGCGGCCGACTTGAGCGCCTCGTCGAACTGGCCGAGCCGCAGGCGGGTCTGCACGGCGCCGGACGGGCAGCCGGTGGTGCCCATGATGCCCTCGGCGTGCTCGGCGATGATGTCGAAGTCCATGCGCGGGTACTTACCGAGCTGGCCCTCGATCGAGGCGCGCGAGTTGAGCCGGAACAGGTTCTTCAGGCCGACCGCGTTGCGGGCCCACATGGTCATGTGGGTGTAGGCGCCGTTACCCGAGACGTCGTCGCTCTTCTGCTCGGGACGGCCCCATTTGACGCGGCTCTTGTTGTCCCGCGAGTCGGGCGCGACATACGCCTCGACGCCGATCACCGGGATCACCCCGGCCGACGTGGCCTGGGTGTAGAAGTCGTAGGCCCCGTGCATGTTGCCGTGGTCGGTGATCGCCGCGGCCGGCATGCCCAGCCGCTTGGCCTCGGCCAGCAACTCTTTGACCCGGGCCGCCCCGTCGAGCATCGAATACTCGGTGTGCACGTGGAGATGCACGAACGAGTCAGACACCCCGGGCCCCCTTAAGTTGTGTGGACCCGAGCGACTCTAGCTGGACCCTCCGACAAGAACGAGGGCTACACGCGTGTCATTCGGCGAACGGCTCGATCATGACCGAGGCCGCCTTGAGCCACGCCGTACGGGTCTCCTGCTGAAGATCCGCGTACTCGATCGAGGAGCCGACCTCGAGCGCCTGGTCGTAGGGCACGATCGCGACCGCCCGGGTGCGGGTGGCGAAGTGCTTGGCGAAGTCGTTGAGCAGCGGCAGCGGGCCCGGCGAGGGGCAGGAGATCAACGTCACCGCGTTGGAGACCAGGTCGCCCATGCCGCTGTCGTCGAGCACGTCGAGCATCCAGTCGGCGGTGAACGCGGCGTCCTCACGGGGCACCGTGGTGATCACGAGCTGATCGGCCTGGCGCATGACGGTCTGCCAGTTCACGCTCTCGACGTTGTTGCCGGTGTCGACGCAGATCACGTCGTGGGTGCGGCGCAGCAGATCCATCACCCGGCGCACGGTGGCCTGGTCGAGGCGGGCCGCGAAGCGCGGATTCTCCTCGCCCGCGAGCACGTCGTACGACCCGTCGGAGGCGTGCCGCAGGTAGCCGTCGAGCTCCTGCAGCAGCCCGTCGCCGTGCAGATTCTCGATCTGCATCAGGTCGGCCAGCAGATGCTTGATCGTGCGGGCGTGGCGGGCGCTGCCGGCGCGCAGGCCGAGCGTGCCGCGCAGCTCGTTGTCGTCCCACGCGAGCACACCGCGGCCGCGGACGCTGCCGATGGTGGCCGCGGCCAGCACGGTCGCCGTGGTCTTGTGCACGCCGCCCTTGGGGTTGGCGAAGGCCAGCACGCGGGGCTTGCCGAGCTTGCGCCGCATCACCGCGACCGCGCGCTCGAGCTCGTCGTCGGCGCGGCCCTGCCGCCACTCGATGCGCGCCGGGGCGGGCGAGGTGGGCTGCGGGGCGACCGGCTGCTGCACCGGCATCATGGGCGGCTGGTGCACGGGCATGACCGGCGGCTGCGGCCCGGGCCGGACCGGCGCCACCGGGGCGGCCGACCCCCGCACCTGCGGATAGTCGCGGCCGGGAGGCGGGGCCGCGGGCGGGCGAGCCGACGGGCTGAAGAAACTGTGCGGCTCCTCGACCGGCGGGGCCGCGGGCGGCGGGGGCGGCGGGACCGCGGCGCGGCGGCCGCCTCCGTTGAGCTCGGCGGGCCGGGGCGGCTCGGCCTGGCGGCCCTGCCAGCGCGGGTCGAGCGGGTTGATCGGCCGCTGCGGCATCGGGCGCGGCTCGGGCTGGGCGGCCTCGGGCGGCGGCGGCTGCTCGTAACGGCCGGCACCGTACTGCCCGCGGCCGTCGAGCGGGTTGACCGGGCGGCGGGTCGGCAGCGGCTGCCCGTACTGCTGGGCGGACGGTTGCTGGCCGGGCTGGGCCTCACGCTCCGGGTCGGACTGCTCCTCGGCCTGGCGGGAACCGTGCCGGGCGCGATCGAGCAGCGCCCGCCAACGCGGGGCTGGTTCCGCAGGCCGGCCCCAGCCGGTCTCGGTCCCGTCCACGGCTCGTCCTCCCTGCACAATGCTTTCGGTATGCCCACGGCTTTCGGTGTGCCCACGCCCGGGCTCCTCGCCCCTGACAGGCTACGGAGCCAACCCCGTTCGGGCCACTGCCCGTTCGGAACGACCGCGGCCCCCATCGGCCACATCACCGGCGGACGAAGAAACTAACGTCCGGGCCGGGTTCAAGGTGCTGCCGAACGGCTGGTCGCATCGTGAGCAGGAGTCGCGTCCGAGGCAGAGGGTACGGCAGAACGCTCCTCGTGGGCCGGGGTGGAAGGCGTGCTCGTGCGTCCGGCGACGCTCGATGAGGCAGATGTCACAGGCGCCCCGGGCGACGACACTATCGGCGCGGGCGGGCGGGAGGCAATGCCCGGAGTCCCCATTGGCACAGCGGGCGAACGGGACGGTTCGGGCGGCACGGTGCCGTTCTCCTCGGGCTGCGGCGGCCGGAACTGCGTCCGGTCCAGACTCCTGACCTCGGGGGCCGGGTCGACCGCGCGCACGCCGGGCCGGTCGGCCAGGTCGCGCAGCGCGGACGGCGCGGCGCGCACCACGGCCGCGAACACGCAGGAACAGCCCGACCGGTACGCCGAGGCCTCCTGGGCCGCTGTCCGGGCCGCCGTCGCGTACGCCCGCCGGGCCCGCTGCTGGTTGTCGTCGTCCCCGGCCAGGCGGCGGGCCAGCTGCTCGTACTCGGCGTGCTCCCGGTCGCGGGCCAGGGCCGTGTCGAGCATCCCGCTCATCACGTCGGCGGGCAGCCGGTAGACCGGGATGCGCACCACCGGAGTGTGCGTACCGGGCAGCGGCACCCGGGCGTAGGCCTGAGCCACCGCCGTGCCCGCGAGCAGATCGGGCAGCAGCCCGGGTCCGACGTAGCCGTCCAGGCTGACCAGGGCCCACGTCTCCCCGGCGGCGGGCGCCGACGGATCGGTCAGGGCGGTCAGCTCGCTGCGGGTCGCGTCGAGATAGCCGGGCACCGACTGGCCCTGCACGACCCCCACCCGTACGACGTCACTCGGATCTTCCGGCGGCACGGCGTCGCGCCGGCTCACCCAGATCAGCCCGACCAGCAGCACCCCGGCCGAGACGGCCGCGACCGTGGCCGCCAGGCGCACCGCGGGGGCGCCGCCCAGGACCGGCCCTCGTATCCGCTCCGCGGGCCCCACCGGTGACCGCTTTCCCTGATCAGCTCGCGTCCTGCAGCATGCTCAGCGCGCGCTGCAGGTCGTCGGGGTAGTCGCTGACGAAGCGCACCTCGTCGAGCGTGCGCGGGTGCAGGAAGGACAGTTCGCGGGCGTGCAGCCACTGCCGGGTCAGCCCGAGCCGGGCCGCCAGCGTCGGGTCGGCGCCGTACTGCTGGTCGCCGACGCACGGGTGCCGCAGCGCCGAGAAGTGCACCCGGATCTGATGGGTGCGGCCGGTCTCCAGCTTCACGTCGACCAGGCTGGCCGAGCGGAACGCCTCGACCGTGTCGTAGTGAGTGACGCTCGGCTTGCCGGTCGACATCACGGCGAACCGGTAGTCGGCGGTCGGGTGCCGGTCGATCGGCGCGTCGATCGTGCCGCGGAGCGGGTCGAGGTGACCCTGCACGACCGCGTGGTAGCGCTTGTCGACCTCGCGCTCCTTGAAGGCCCGCTTGAGCGCGCTGTACGCCGTCTCGCTCTTGGCCACGACCATGATGCCGGTGGTGCCGACGTCGAGCCGGTGCACCACGCCCTGCCGCTCAGCGGCGCCGCTGGTCGCGACGTTCTGCCCCATCGCGGCCAGCCCGCCCACCACCGTCGGCCCCGTCCAGCCGGGGCTCGGGTGCGCGGCCACGCCGACCGGCTTGTCGACCACCACGATGTCGTCGTCGCTGTAGATCACCCGTAGGCCGTGCACCGGCTCGGCCACCAGCGCCGGGGCGGCCGCCGGGGCGGGCAGCGTGACCTCGAGCCAGGCGCCCGCCGAGACCTTGTCGGACTTGGGGCGCGGGATGCCGTCGACCAGCGCGTCGCCCGATTCCACGAGCGTCGCGGCGGCCGTGCGGGACAGCCCGAACAACCGGCTCACGGCCTGGTCGAGGCGCATGCCGTCGAGGCCGTCGGGCACCGGGAGAGACCGCTGCGAGCTCACTTGGTCTCGTCCTTCTTCTTCCGTACGGAGATGCGGCTGCCGTCACGCTGCCGCCCGGTCAGTTCGAGCAGCACGGCGAGCACGACGCCGACGCTGAGGCAGCTGTCGGCGATGTTGAACACGGCGAAGTACTCCGCGTACGGACCGAACAGGCTGATCATGTCGACCACGTGCCCGTGCAGCGGGCCGGGAGCGCGGAACAGCCGGTCGCCGAGGTTGCCCAGCGCGCCGCCGAGCACCAGGCCGAGCGCGATCGCCCAGGGCACCGAGCGCAGCCGGGTCGCCATGTAGCCGATCCAGCTGACCACGACGAGGGTCACCACCGGGAAGACCCACGTGTAGTCGCTGCCGAAGCTGAACGCTGCCCCGGGGTTGCGCAGATATGACAGATAGATGAGGCCGCCGAGAATGCGGACCGGGCTGCCCTCGTCCAGATTCTCGGTGGTGAGCCACTTGGTCCACTGGTCGATGGCCACCGCGATCACCGCGGTGACGCCCAGCACCGTCACGGCACGGCCGCTGAACCGGGGCTTCGGCTCCGGCGCCGGCTCGTCCACCGTGGGTGCTGCCGCCTGGTCGTCCGCGTTCAGCGTCGTTCCTCCAGCTGCTTGCATGACACACAGAGGGTCGCGGACGGGAACGCCGCCAGTCGCTCGACCGGGATCGCGTTGCCGCATCGCTCGCACCAACCGTAGTTGCCCTCGCCGAGGCGGTCGATGGCGCGTTCCACCTGTGTGATGCGCTCCAGCAGATTGTTCGCCAGAGTGATCTCCTGCTCACGCTCGAACGTCTTGGTGCCGGTGTCGGCCTGATCGTCGCCGGCCGAGTCCTCCAGACGGTCACGTTGCAGCTCGGTGAGCTCGGTGATCGAGGTGTCGTACTCGGCCTGCAGCTCGTCGCGCCGCTCGACCAGGGCGACCCGGATCTTCTCGGTCTCGGCGGCGTCGCGGGTCTTGCGGGCAGCGCCCGTGTCCCCGGTTTTGCTGCTGGCGGCCGCTCTGGTGCCGGTTGCCTTGGCCATCGTCGCTCCCTCAGCCGCGCGCCGCGCGGCGATCAGCGTCCCTTGAGCCGGTGAGCGTCCCCCTGGCGCCCGCCGGCATCCTCTTCTTTTGTTTCTGCCCACCCGGCGACCGGCTCACGCCCCGGTCCCGCGCGGCCGCGCAGTAGATCTTGCCCCACCTGCACGGACGGCGCGGCCGAACGACCAGCCGCGCACTCTTCGAGGGTGGCAAGGATACGGAACGTATACCGCACCGACAACAGCCCGTACGGGATCATGTTCCACAATCGGCCCGAATCGCCGCGAAAGCCGGGTCAGATACCCGACGCCGGATCTTCGCTGCCCTCCTCCCCGAACCAGCGGGCCAACCGGCCCCGGCGGCTCACCGCCCGCAGGCGGCGCTCGGCCGAGTCCCGCGCGGCCGCGGTGGCCACGATCAGCAAGGCGTCACCGGTGCGCAGGCGGGTGTCCGGTCCGGGCACGAAACCCGCGCCGGCCCGCACCACCAGGGTCACCGAGGCGCCCTCGGGCAGGCGCAGCTCGTCGATGTGCACACCGGCCAGCCGCGACCCCTCGGCCACGTCCAGCTGCAGCAGGTCGGCGTTCATCCGCTCCAGCGGCGCGGTCTCGATCCGCACCTCGGCCGCCTCGCCGGGAGCCGTCACGCCCAGCCTGCGGGCCACCGGTCCGAGCGTGCTCGCCTGCAGCAGCGTGAAGATGATGACCAGCACGAACACGGCGTCGAAGAGCCCTCGCGCGCCCGGCGTGCCGGCCGACAACGGGATCGTGGCCAGCACGATCGGCACCGCGCCGCGCAGGCCCGCCCACGACAGGAACGCGCTCCCCCGCCAGCCCACCCGGTTGCCGGGGCGGCGCGGGCCGCGCACCGGGCGGGCCAGCACGGCCGAGATCACCACCGACAGCGGCCGGGCCAGCAGCACCAGGGCCACCCCGGCCACCAGCGCCGGGACCAGCGCCTCGTCGAGCCGGCGGGGCGAGCTGAGCAGGCCCAGCAGCACGAACAGGCCGATCTGGGCGACCCAGGCCAGGCCGTCGGCGAACCCGAGGATGGCCCGGCGGTGCGGGACACGGCCGTTGCCCAGCACGACGCCGGCCACGTAGACGGCGAGGAACCCGGACGCGTGGGCGACGGCCCCGGCGGCGTACGCGAGCACGGTCAGGCCCACCGCCGCGATCGGATACAGCCCGGCCGACGGCAGGGCCGCGTGGCGCAGCAGCCACCGCCCGGCCGCGCCGACCGCGAACCCGACGGCCGCGCCGGCCAGCAGCTCGTACGTGACGATGCCGAGCTCGTACCACCACGGGTGCATCTCGCTCAGGTCCGCGCTGAGCAGCACGACCAGCAGCACCACGGGGGCGTCGTTCATGCCGGACTCGGCCTCCAGCGTGGCCACCAGGCGCGGGGGCAGCCGCAGCCGGCGCAGGGTGGCGAAGACCGCGGCGGCGTCGGTCGACGACAGCACCGCACCGTAGAGCAGGGCCAGTTGCCAGGGCAGGTCCAGAATGATGTGGACGGCCAGCCCGACCACCGCGATGCTGACCGCGACACCCACCGTGGCCAGCGAGGCGGACAGGCCCAGGACCGGCCGCAGTGTGCTCCAGCGCGCGGTCAGGCCACCCTCGGCGATGATCACGATGAGCGCGCAGAAGCCCAGCGTGCGGGTCAGCTCGACGTCGTCGAAGCGGATGCCCAGCCCGGCCTCGCCGATGACCATGCCGATCGCGAGGTAGACCAGCAGGCTGGGCAGGCCGACCCGGGTCGAGACGCGGACGGCGGCCACCGCCACCAGGAGGACACCGGCGCCGATCAGCAGCGCGTAGTCCAGCCCACCGGTCACCGGCCGCCCGTACCGTCCCGCAGCGCGGCCAGCCGCCCGGCGACCTCGGCCCCGGCCGCGGCGACGGTGAAGACCTTGTCGCGGCTCGTCGCGCCGAGCCGCAGCTCCACATCGGCGGGCCGCACAGCCAGCGCCTCGGCCAGCGCGCGACGCACGGCCTCGGTGGCCTTGCCGTCGACGGCCGGGGCGCCCACGGCGACGATCAGGGCGGGGCCGTGGGGGCCCTCGTAACGCCCACCGACCCGGTTGCGGCCGGCACCGGGACGCACCCGCACGGGCACGGCGAGCCGGCTCTCGTCGGGCGGGGGCACGCGGCGCTTGACCATGCCTCATTGTGCCGATCGGCGCCGGTCCCGGGGAGGCCCGGTTTCCGTGCCCTTTCCGACGGTCCCGGCTGCCCTCGGCCGCGCCCGCGACGGCCGTCAGCGGCGGGCGTCCGCGCCGACCAGGCGGTCGACCGGGCGGCACAGCCCGCACGGGCTGAAGCCGAGTTCGACCGCCTCCCGCACCGGAATCGGCTCGGCGAGCCGCCCGGCCAGGCTGGGGCAGTCGGCCACGTGATAGCGCGGGCGCCCGTCGACCACGAGCACCTCGGCGTCGAGGCGGGCCACCCGTACGGCGTCGGCAGGCTGCACCGACTGGGGCAGCGGCTCGTCGTCGGGGTCGTCGTCGTCGGGTTCGGCGAACTCGTCGGGTCCGGAACCCGCGGCGTTCTCCGGCCGGCGGGGCCACGCGTCCTCGTCGGAGGCTTCACTGCGGGCGGCGTTGATCGCATCCGAGGCACGCTCGTAATCGGGCGCCCGCTCGTGGTCCGGCGACTCAAGATCCCGACGTCGGGCCTCATCTGCTGACAAATCGCCCGCCGGGGCGGCGCCCGCCTGATCGGCGAAGACGGCGGTGTCGGCGTGATCAGCGTAGGCGGGCCCGTCCGCGGCCGCCGAGAAGTCGGGACCGGCCGAGGGCCGCGCAGCGGCCAGGTCACCCGGGTCGAACTGAACGGTCTCCCGCTGGTCGTCGTACGGGTCGTCGAGCCGGGCGTCGTACGGGTCGTCGTATGCGGCGGAGCGGCGCGCGCCGGCCTCCTGGGCCGCGGCGGCGAACTCGGGCTCGGCCACGAAGACGGAATTCTCGTCGGCGGGGGCGGCCGGCTCCTTGTCCTGGGGGGCGGCCGTTGCCCGCCGGGTCGCGGCGGCCTGACGCGCGCCGATGACCAGGAACACCGCGGCCACGAGACTGGCCACGATGGAGCAGATGAGCAGGGTGCTCGACCCGCCGGTGAGGCCCAGCACGAGCAGCGTCACCGCGACGAGGATGAGCAGGAGGCTAACAACGATCATGGCTCATCCTCGTCGAGGTGCCGGAGGGAGAGAGAAGACTCAGCGCCCGGATTCGATGGCGTTGCGGCCACCGTACGAACCGGCGAGACCGGCCGCGGCGAGACCCCCGCTTCCGCCGACGGCACGACCGGAGTCGGCCCGCGACATCTCGGCCTCGAGGCCCTGGCCCCGGCCGTCGAGGTCGCGCAGCTGGCTCTCCAGATACGCCTTCAGGCGGGTGCGGTACTCCCGCTCGAACTGCTTGAGCTCCTCGATGTGCTTCTGCAGCGCGGAGCGCTTCGCGTCGAGGCCGCCCATGGCTTCCTGGTGGCGCTGACGGGCGTCGCGCTCGAGGGCGTCGGCCTTGGCGCGGGCCTCGCGGGTGACCTCTTCGGCCTTGGAGCGGGCGTCGGAGAGGAGCTTGTCGGCCTCGCGGCGGGCGTCGGCGACGTGGTCGTCGGCCGTGCGCTGGGCCATCATCAGCACCCGCAGGGCCTGCTGCTCGCCGTCAGCACCGGACCCAGCGGCGCCACCACCGACCGGACCCTGGGCACGGACCTGCTCGAGCTCGGCCTGCATCTGCCGCGCGGCCTGCTCGGCCTGCGACTTGTCGCGCTGCACACGGTCGAGCTGTGCCTTGACTTCGTTGAGCTCGGCCGCGAGGCGCGGGTCGGCGCTCGGACCGGCTGGCGCGCCACCCCGACCGCCGCGCTCCACCTGGGCGCGCAGCTCGTTGTTCTCCTCGATCAGACGGGCGAGCTCACGCTCGACCTCGTCCAGGAAGGCGTCAACCTCCTCCTCGTCATACCCCCGCTTGCCGATGGGGGGTTTCTTGAAGGCGACGTTGTGCACGTCGGCCGGGGTCAGCGGCATCGAAACTCCTCGGGTCAGTCGCGGCCGCGGTTGGGGCTGCTGTTTAGCTGAAGTTCAGGATCAATCTTTGAAGCACGAACCTCATGAGCACGAACAGGATAACCAGCAGCACGATGGAAGCCAGGTCCAAACTCACGTTACCAATGCGCAGCGGGGGGATCACACGCCTCAACGCCTTGAGGGGCGGATCAGTGACGCTCCACACCGTTTCCAATGCCGCCGACGCCCCACGACTGGGCTGCCACCGACGACCGTATTGGAGTACCGCACCCAGCACGAACCTGGCAAGCAGGACGAGGAAGAAGATGTAAACGACTAAATACAATATTTGGAACACGATCGAGAGCACTCGTGCGGATCCCCCATCTGGGTGGCGGGCTGCGCGCGGCCCGCCTCAGGCCTGCCCGAAGAACCCACCCTCGGCGATCTTGGCCTTGTCCTCCGCGGTGACCTGGACATTTGCCGGTGAGAGCAGGAAAACCCGGTTAGTAACGCGCTCGATCGTACCGCGAAGGCCGAAGGCAAGTCCGGCGGCGAAGTCGACCAGCCGGCGGGCGTCACCTTCATCCATCTCAGTGAGATTGATGATGACCGGAACCCCGTCGCGGAAGTGCTCCCCGATGGTGCGCGCCTCGCGGTAGGTGGTCGGGTGCAGCGTGGTGATCTGATACCGCTGCTCCTCCTCGACCGGGCGCGGACGCGTCTCGGGCGGGTGCACCGGTTGCGGCGCCAGGGCCAGATTCTCCCGAGTGGAGTAGCTCAGCGCGGACGAGTTGTCACTGACCGTGCTCGGCCGGGTGATCGACCGGACGCTGGCCCGCTCGCTGCGCTCGGCACGTTCCACCCGATCGTGGTCGTCCAGGTCGGCATGCGACGACAGACGGTCGGACGGGCGACTGCGCTCCGTGCGCGCCCGCGGCACCGGACGCTCCTCCTCGACGTCTTCCTCGTCGGCGAACTCGTCCTCGGCGTACCGGCTTCCCGAGTACCGGCTGCGAGGACGGTAGGAGCTGTCGTCGTAATCGTTGTAGCCGCGGTCGTCGTCCTCCTCGACGAGGCCCAGCCACACGCCCGCCTTGCGAAGCGCGCTCATGCCATCACCCCGTCACGCCACCCCGAGTTGACCCGACCAGCCATGTGCCCCCACCTTCGTCCGCTGCTGCGGAACGCACCCCCTCGGCGTACCGCATTCCCCCTTTGCACGGTCGGAAGGTCTTAGCAGTCCCTCGTCCCGCGACGTGCCGCGCCGTCACGCTTACCCACCGCCGCGCGAATCAGAACCCTGGTCGCGAGCGGTGTCGCGTAAACAACACCCATGTAGTTTGCTGCCCGCCGCAAGGCTACCGCAGCGGGTTTCGCATTCCGAGCAAAGAAGTGCCGATTCGGACGTGTGTCGCGCCGTGCCGGATCGCCGCCTCGAGATCGCCGCTCATGCCGGCGGAGATGACGGAAGCCCCCGGATGGGTGATGACCAGGCGTTCCGACAGCTCGCGCAGGGTCGCGAAGGCCCGGTCGGGGTCCCAGTCCATCGGGGCCACCGCCATCACCCCGCCCAGCCGCAGCGTGTCCGCGGCCGCCACCGAGTCGGATACCCGCCACAGGTCGTCGCCCGCCGCGCCCCCACGCGCCGGATCACCGTCGATGCTCACCTGCACCAGCACGTCGAGCGGCTCGGAGCGCCCGGCGGCGGCCCGGGCCAGCGCCTCGACCAGGCGGACCGAGTCGGCCGACTCCACCACGTCGGCGTACCGGACAACCGAGCGGGCTTTGTTGCGCTGCAGCTGACCGATGAAGTGCCACCGCGGGGTGGCTCCCTCGGCCCGGGCCAGCTCGGCCTTGGGGCCCGCGTCCTGATCCTTGTTCTCGCCGACGTCGGTGACACCGAGCCCCGTCAGCAGCACCACGTCACTGGCCGGATAGGTCTTGGTCACCGCGACGAGGGTGACCTCGTCAGCGGGACGACCGGCGGCCGCGCAGGCGCGGCCGATCCGGTCGTTGACGTCGCTCAGGGCGGCGGCCAGCTCGGCCCGCCGCCCCTCACCGGTCACGAGCCGTTCTTGAGGAAGTCCGGCACGTCCACGTCGTCGAAGAGCACGCGCCGCGGCGGCGGCGTGGCCTGGGCCGGAGCCGGCGCCGGCGTGGTCGACGCCGCGGCGGCGGCGGGCGCCGGCGGTGTGACCGCCGTGCGTTCGGCCGGCTGCTGCACGACCTTGCGGGCGGGCTCGGACGGCTTGTAGGAGGGCGTGCCCCCGTCGAAGCCGGCCGCGATCACGGTGACCCGCACCTCGTCGCCGAGCGCGTCGTCGATGACCGCACCGAAGATGATGTTCGCGTCCGGGTGGGCCGCGTCGGTGACCAGCTGCGCCGCGTCGTTGATCTCGAACAGGCCCAGGTCGGAGCCACCGGCGATGGAGAGCAGCACGCCGCGGGCGCCGTCCATGCTCTGCTCGAGCAGCGGGCTCGAGATCGCCTTCTCGGCCGCCTCGACCGCGCGGTTGTCCCCGCGGGCGCTGCCGATGCCCATGAGCGCGCTGCCGGCCCCGCTCATCACGCTCTTGACGTCGGCGAAGTCGAGGTTGATCAGACCCGGGGTCGTGATCAGGTCGGTGATGCCCTGCACGCCGGAGAGCAGCACCTGGTCGGCCTGACGGAACGCGTCCATCATGCTTATTCCGCGGTCGCCCAGCGCGAGGAGCCGGTCGTTCGGGATGACGATGAGCGTGTCGCACTGGTTGCGCAGCTCGTCGATGCCGGATTCGGCCTGCACCTGACGGCGCTTGCCCTCGAACGAGAACGGCCGCGTGACGACGCCGATGGTAAGGGCGCCGAGCTTGCGGGCGATGTTCGCGACCACCGGCGCACCGCCGGTCCCGGTGCCGCCGCCCTCGCCGCACGTCACGAAGACCATGTCGGCGCCCTTGAGCACCTCCTCGATCTCGTCGCGGTGGTCCTCGGCGGCGTTCTTGCCGACCTCGGGCTGCGCGCCGGCGCCGAGGCCCCGGGTCAGCTCGCGGCCGACGTCGAGCTTGACGTCGGCGTCGCTCATCAGCAGCGCCTGAGCATCGGTGTTGATCGCGATGAACTCGACGCCCTTGAGCCCGACCTCGATCATTCGGTTGACGGCGTTCACGCCGCCGCCGCCGATCCCGACGACCTTGATGACCGCCAGGTAGTTGTGGGGAGGTGTCATGGGCTCAGCCTTCCCTTCCAGGGTTAGTGGGTGTCATGGGCCCCGTGCGGTCCGGCCAGACCGCACCTTCGTCACCCGCTGCCGTACAAGGGAGGGCGAGGAAACCCTCACCCTCTACTAGAGGGTGAGAGTTATGTCAACCACTCAACCTCTGGTGGCAACGTAAGCGGACATCCCACATCAACCAAAGAACCGGCGCGGCGTGTCGGCGTCCGCTTACGTGGCGAAAATCCGACCGACCCGTAACCTCGACCAAAATATGGCGTTTCCGCCCCTATGTCCGTTAGACGCTGCTATTAACGGATCGTCACGACCGATGGGGCGGAGACGTCGATCTCCTTACCCGCCCGCTTGAGCAGGACCGTCGCGACCTGACTCTTGGTGTCGCTCTGGGTGTCGTCGCCCCAGACCACCGTGCGCTCCTTGCTCAGCTCCAGCTTGATCTGCGCGGGGGCGGCCACCGAGACGGCCACCACCTGCTCGCGCAGCTCGTCGCTGAGGGCCGCCAGCACGGTCAGCGCCGACCGCGTGTTCACGTCGGAGGCTCCGGGGAAATCGACCCGTACGAGCGGCAGGCCAGCGGGCGGCTCCTTGACCGTCCGGTAGGCCACCCCCGTACGGTCGATCAGCGCGAACTCCCCGTGCTGGGGCACCGCGGCCACCGGCGTGCGCTCCACCACCTCGACCACCAAGGTGGACGGCCAGCTGCGGCGTACCACGACCCGCTCCACCGGCGGCAGCTCCCGCACCCGGGCCCGGACGCCGTCGAGGTCGACCCGGGCCAGCGGCTCGGCGTCGGGCACCGCGGCGGCCTGCTCGATCTGCGTCACGGCCACGAACTGGGTGCCCACCACCTTCACCTCGCGCACACCCAGCACCGAGGTGCCGTAGACCAGCCAGACCAGGCCCCCGGCCACGAGCAGCACGCCCGCGGCCACCGCCCAGGGCAGCGCGGCGCGCATCCGGCGCTGACGGGCGCGCGCCATGAACCGGCGCGCGGACGACGGCACCGCATCGGTGCCCGCCCGCACCAGCCTCCAGTTGCGCCCCCCGCTCATGCCCCCGCCTCCGCTTCGCTACGCCCGGTCGGCCTCGTCCAGCGCGGCCAGCAGCTCGTCGCCCATCAGCGAGATCGGCGGCGCGCCCATCGTCACCACCACATCACCCGGCCGGCTGCGCCGCACGACCTCGGCCGGCACGTCCTCCCAGTCGGGCACGAAAACCTTCTGCGCGTCGGGCAGGTCGATGGCGGCGGTGAGCGCCACCCCGCCCTCGCCCGGGCCGCGCACCTCGCCCGGCCCGAAGACCTCCATGCAGATGACCTGATCGGCGATGGCCAGCCCCTCGGCCAGCTCGGCCTGCAGGTCACGGGTGCGATAGACCCGGTACGGCTGGAAGACCACCAGCAGGCGCCCGTCCCCGGCCACCTCACGCAGCGTGCGCAGCGCGGCCTTGACCGAGGTCGGGTGGTACGCGTACTCGTCGTAGACCCGCACGCCGGCCGCGATGCCCTTGCGCTCGAAGCGCCGCCGCACCCCGGGGAACGACGCCAGCGCCTCGGTGATCTTGTCGAGCGGCAGGCCCAGGCGCAGCGCCGTGAGCACCGCGGCGGCGCTGTTGAGGCCCATGTGCTTGCCCGGCAGCGCCAGCTTGAGCTCGCCGAGCGGCTTGCCGTCGAGCTCGGCGGAGTAGCGCACGCCGCTGACGGTCGAGACCACCTCGCTGATCCGCAGGTCGGATCCGGCCGTCTCGCCGTACGTGTAAACGGTCTTGCCCTTGGCCCGCAGCGCCGCGATCAGCTCCTGCGTGCCGGGGTCGTCGGCGCAGGTGATCACGAAGCCGCCGGGCGCGGTCAGCTCGGCGAACTGCAGGAAGCCCGCCTTGAGGCCGTCGAGGTCGCCCCAGTTGTTGAGGTGGTCGCCCTCGATGTTGGTGACGATCGCGACGTGCGGCCGATAGATCAGGAACGACTTGTCGCTCTCGTCGGCCTCGGCCACGAAGTGCGGGCCGGTGCCGTGGTGGCCGTTGGACCCGGCCTCGCTGATCTCGCCGCCGATGACGAACGACGGGTCCTGACCGGCGTGCTGCAGGATCACCGTCATGATCGACGTCGTGGTGGTCTTGCCGTGGGTGCCGGCGACCGCGATGGCCTGCCGGTTGGTCATCGCCGCGGCCAGGGCCTCCGAGCGGTGCAGGACGCGCAGCCCGCGCTCGCGCGCGGTGACCAGCTCGAGGTGGTCGTGCGGGATGGCCGTGGAGTAGACGACCGTGTCCACACCGTCCAGGTTCTCGGCCACGTGAGCCATGTGCACCGTGCCGCCCAGCGCGCGCAGGCCGGCCAGCGCGGGCCACTCGCGCAGTTCGCTGCCCGAGACTGCGACACCGCGGGTCAGCAGCAGGCGGGCCAGCCCCGCCATGCCCACGCCGCCGATGCCGATGAGGTGCACGCTGCCCAGATCCTCGGCGGTCAACTCGCCGGCCGGCCGCAGCTCCGCCGTGTTCACTCGTCTGCTCCCTTGGTCACGTTCATTTGGCCTTCGCCACCACTTCGAGAACGAACTCGAGCAGTGCCTCGTCACCGTCGCGACGACCGTACCGGGAGGCCGCGTGGCCCATCGCCCCGAGGCGCTGCCGGTCGCGGGCGAGCGGGATGATGTTCTGCTCGATCCACTCGGGGGTGAGATCGCCGTTGTCGACCAGGATGCCGCCGCCCGCCTGCACGACCGGCTGCGCGTTCCGGGTCTGTTCCTGGTTGCTGTACGGATAGGGCACGTAGATCGCGGGCACGCCCAGCGCGGTCGTCTCGGCCACCGTGATCGCACCGCCGCGGCACAGCATCAGGTCGGCCGCCGCGTAGCCCAGCTGCATGTCCGACAGGTACGGCACCACCACGTAGGGCACGGGCAGGTCGGTGGGCACCTCGAACGGGTCGTTGCGCCCGCCCTGCACGTGCAGCACCTGCACCCCGGCGTGGGCCAGCCGCTTGGCCGCCGCGGCCACGGCCAGGTTGATCGTGCGCGCGCCCGAGGAGCCGCCCGAGACGAACAGCACCGGCAGGTCGGGGCGCAGGCCGAACTGGTAGAGCGCCTGCGGGCGCAGCGCCGCGCGGTCGAGATGCGTCAGCGCGGTGCGCAGCGGCACCCCGACCACGCGGGCGTCCTTGAGCGACTCGGCCTGCTGCGGCTGCTGCGGGAAACCGACGGCCACGTTCTTGGTGAACTTCATGCCCATCCGGTTGGCCACGCCCGGCGGCACGTTGACCTCGTGGATGACGATCGGCAGCTCACGCCGCCAGGCCGCCAGATACGCCGGCACCGACACGTAACCCCCGAAACCGACCACCACGTCGGCCTGGACCTCGTCGAGGATCTTGCCGGCCGCGTGGGCCGACTTCCACATCCGGTCGGGCGTGCGGATCAGGTTGAGGTTGATCGAGCGCGGCAGCTGGAAGGCGGGGATCACGCGCAGGTCGTAACCGGCCGCCGGGATCAGCTGGTTCTCCATGCCCTGCGGGCTGCCCAGCGTGGTGATCCGGACGTCGGGGAAGTGCCGTTTGACCGCGTCGGCGAAGGCCAGCAGCGGATAGATGTGACCACCGGTGCCTCCCCCGGCGAGCACGACCGACCGCAGCGAACCCATCACCGTCTCCTCTCTGCCCCCGCGGTCTCCCGGACGGCGGGGCTGGGCCGCCGCGAAGGGGGAAGCGGCGGCAGCGGGGCCCAGACTAGCCGTACCCATCTCGCGGGCGGACGCGCGTTCAGGGCAAGTGACGCCTGCGGTTCGGCGCGGGCGAAGGAGGCCAGCATCCCGATCGCCGCCATGGTCACGACAAGGGCGCTGCCACCTGCGGAGATGAAGGGCAGCGGCAGGCCGGTGATGGGCAGCGTGCCGGTCACCCCGCCCATGTTGATCACGGCCTGGGAGACCAGCCAGGTGGTGATCGCGGCCGCGGCCAGCCGGCGGAACGGGTCCTGCGAGCGCCGGGCGATCCGGAAACCGGTGTAGGCCAGCACCGAGAACAGCACCAGGATGACCGCGCAGCCGACCACGCCCAGTTCCTCGGCGACCACCGCGAAGATGAAGTCGTTGTCGGCCATGGGCAGCCAGTTCCACTTGAGCGCGCCCTTGCCCAGGCCGACCCCGAACCAGCCGCCCTCGAAGATCGCCGAGCGGGCCTGGATCAGCTGATAGCAAGGCCCGGCGAGGTCGCACTGGTCGATCGGCTGCAGGAAGTTGGTGAGCCGGGCGAGCCGGTAGTTCTCCTCACCGGCCTGGCCCGAACCGGCGCCGCCGGACGCGGCCGCGATCAGCAGGCTGATGCCGGCCAGGCCGAGCACGCCGAGCGCGGCGAAGATCCGCAGGCGGATGCCGGCCGCCCACAGCAGGCCGACGATGAGCGCCAGCAGCACCAGCATGGAGCCCAGGTCGTTATAGCCGACCAGCACGAACAGCAGCCCGACGACCGGGAACAGCGGGCGCGACAGCTCCTTCCAGTGCCCCAGCGCCGGGCCCTTGCGGGCGATCACGTCGGCTCCCCAGAGCACCATGCCGAGCTTGGCGAACTCGGCGGGCTGCAGACCGATCGGGCCGAAGTAGAGCCAGAGCAGTTCGGCGTGCACCGGGCCGATCCGGGGCGAGCTCAGCAGGCCGACCGAGGCCAGCGCCCCGAGCAGGTCGAGGATGATCAGCAGCACGACGGCCAGGCCGAGCACGACCTTGCCGAGGTCGCGCAGCGTGCCGGCGGGCAGGCGCTGGCAGACCCAGAAGGCGAACAGCCCCAGCAGCGCGAAGACGGCCTGGTTGGCGATCGCGCTGAAGGCGTTGCCGTTCTCCGCGTACGCCTTCACGCTGGTCGCCGAGAAGACCATGGTCAGACCGATCAGCAGCAGCAGACCGGAGCACGCGAGCAGCAGGTAGTACGAGGAGAGCGGGCGCGCCAGCATCCCGTGCACGGCGGGCAGCAGCTGCCGGCTCAGTGACGGGCGGGGTTCCTGCTCGGTCCGATCCGCCATTCACTCATCTTCGTCCCGGCGACACGCCAAGGTCCGGATGGCGCTTGGCGTGTCGCGAGAGATATCTATCCCATGACGGCGAGGAAGTCTGAATAGAACAGTCCCAAGCCGATGGCGACGCAGATGCCGGCGACGATCCAGAACCGGACGACGATGTTGACCTCGCTCCACCCGGCCAGCTCGAAGTGGTGCTGCAGCGGCGACATCCGGAAGACCCGCTTGCCGGTGGTCTTGAACGAGATGATCTGGATGACCACGGACATCGTGATGATCACGAACAGGCCGCCGATGATGACCGACAGCAGCGTGGTCCGGGTGGCCACGGCCAGACCACCGATCAGGCCGCCCAGCCCGAGCGCACCGGTGTCGCCCATGAAGATGCGGGCCGGGGACGTGTTCCACCACAGGAAGCCCACACAGGCGGCGGCCGCCGCGGCGGCGATCATCGCGATCTCCAGCGGGTCGCGCACCTGGTAGCAGTAGTCGTTGACCCGGGCGTAGTCCGAGTCGCCGCACCAGTGGCGGTACTGCCAGAAACCGATCAGCGCGTACGCCCCCAGCACGAGGATCGAGGCGCCGGTGGCCAGGCCGTCGAGACCGTCGGTCAGGTTCACGCCGTTCGACATGGCCATGATGACGAACACGAAGACCATGACCGAGCCGACCTTGCCCACGTCCAGCAGGTCGATGTCGCGGATGAAGGAGATCTTCTCGCTGGCCACGGTCTCGCCGTTGGTGCTGGGCACGTAGAGCGCCACGACCGCGAACGCGCCGCCGACGAGCAACTGGCCGAGCAGCTTGCCCTTGGCGCTCAGGCCGTCGGAGTTGCGCCGGCGCACCTTGAGGAAGTCGTCCAGGAAGCCGACCACGCCGCAGAACACGAACAAGCCGAGCAGGACCAGCGCCGTCATGGTCGGCGACTCCTGCGCGATCTGCCGCTCGGGCAGCGTCGTCAGGGCGATGTGCCCCGCCACGTACGCGAAGACCGTGGCGATGATGAAGGCGACCCCACCCATCGTGGGGGTGCCCTTCTTGCCCTGGTGGGTCGCCGGCCCGAGGGTGCGGATCGGCTGGCCGGCCTTGAGCGCCGTGAAGACCCGGATCGCGATCGGTGTGCCGAACAGCGAGATGATGAACGCGACCGCGGCCGCGACGATGACTGCCCTCACGGGCGAACCTCCTCGGGGCGCAGCGCGTCCACCACGTCCCACGTGCGGTAGCGGGAACCCTTGACCAGCACGACGTCGTCGCGGCCGAGGTCACCGGCCAGGATCTCGGTGGCGGCGGCCTGATCGGGCACGACGACCGCCTCGCCCGTCCAGCCCTCGGCCGTCTCGGCGCCGGTCGCGATCGGGGCGGCCTCGGCGCCGACCACGATCAGCCGGTCCACGCCGAGCCCGGCGGCGAGCCGGCCGACCTCCTCGTGACCGGAACGCTCGTGCTCGCCGAGCTCGGCCATGTAGCCGAGCACGGCGGTGGTGCGGCGCCCGCCGGCCATCGCGGCGAGCGCCTGCAGGGCGGCCGCCGTCGACGACGGGTTGGCGTTGTACGAGTCGTCGATCACCGTCGCGCCGTCGGGGCGGGTGAAGACGTCCATGCGGCGGCCGGAGACGATGCCGACCTCGCCCAGGGCGGAGGCCAGGTCGTCGAACGGCAGGCCGGCCGAGAGGGCCACGGCCGCCGCCGCGAGGGTGTTCGCGACCTGGTGACGCCCCGCGACGGCGAGCACGACGCGCACGTCCCGGCCATCGTGGTGGAGCGTGTAGGAGGCCCGGCCCTGAGCGTCGACGCTGACGTCGGAGGCCCGCAATTCAGAAATGTCAGATTCGCCAACGAGACAAACGCGAGCGCGGGTGCGTGGCGCCATCCCGGCCACCAGCGGGTCATCGGCGTTGAGCACCGCCACTCCCGCATCCGGGAGTGCCTCGACCAGCTCGCCCTTGGCCCGCGCGGTGCCCTCGACCGAGCCGAACTCGCCGATGTGGGCCGCCCCGACGTTGAGCACCGCGCCGATCGACGGCCGGGCGATCTCGGTCAGGTAGCGGATGTGCCCGATCCCCCGGGCCCCCATCTCGAGCACCAGGAACCGGGTGTCCGCACCGGCCTGCAGCACCGTGTACGGAAAGCCCAGCTCGTTGTTGAGCGACCCGGCGGGCGCGATCGTCGGCCCGACCCGGGACAGCAACTGACCGATGTAGTCCTTGGTCGTGGTCTTGCCCGACGACCCGGTCAGCCCCACGACCGTGAGGTTGTCCAGCCGCGTGACCACCACCCGGGCCAGCGCCGCCAGCGCCTGCAGCGGCTCCTCGACGACCACGCCCGGCTGCCCGGTGTCGCGGGTGCTCAGCACGGCGGCGGCCCCGGCCGCGACCGCGGTGCCCGCGAACTCGTGGCCGTCGGCCTTCTCGCCCTCGAACGCGACGAACAGGCCACCCGGGCCGATCTTGCGGGAGTCGTACTCCACTCCCCCGGTGACCTCGAGCCCCGGCTCCGCGTGCACGACGCGGCCGCCGGTGATCTCCGCGATCTCCCCCAGCGTCAGACGAATCACGAAATACCCCCGGCCGCGGCGGTCAGCGCCTCGGCGAGCTCGATGCGGTCGTCGAACGGCAACATCTGGCCGTCCACCTCCTGGCCCCGCTCGTGTCCCTTGCCCAGCAACGCGATCACGTCGCCCGGGCCGGCCAGCCGTACGGCCTCGTCGATCGCGGCCCGCCGGCCGGGAACCTCGATGATCTTCGCACCCGACCCGGCCTCCTCGGCACCGGCCCGCACCGCCGCGCGGACGGCCGCGGGGTCCTCGGTGCGGGGGTTGTCGTCGGTGACGATCACCAGGTCGGCTCCGCGGGCCGCGGCCGCGCCCATCAGCGGGCGCTTGCCCTTGTCGCGGTCGCCCCCGGCCCCGATCAGGCCGATCACCCGGCCGCCGCGCCCGGTGGCCAGTTCGCGCAGCGCGGCCAGGGCGGCCACGATCGCGTCGGGCTTGTGCGCGTAGTCGACCACGCCCAGCACCTCGCCCGGGGCGGTCACCTGCTCGAGCCGTCCCGGCACCCCGGGGCAGGCCGCGATGCCGCCGGCCGCCGTGCGCGCATCGACGCCCGCGGCCACCAGCGCGGCCAGGGCCAGCAGGGCGTTGGCCACGTTGTGCCGCCCGGGCAGCGCCACGCCCGCCTCGACCTCGACCCCCGGGCCGTGCGCGACGAACCGCTGGCCGAACTCGGAGGGCCGCACGTCGGAGGCCCACCACGTGGCCGCCGGATCCCCGGCCGCCGAGTAGCTGATCGTGGCCGGCTTGAACAGCGGGCGCAGCGCCGCGTCGTCGAGGTTGAGCACCTCGAACCGGCTGCGCCCGTCGAACAGCTTGGCCTTGGCCGCGAAGTAGTCGTCGGCGTCGGCGTGGAAGTCGAGGTGGTCGAGGCCGAAGTTGGTGTAGCCGCCGACGGTGAAGCCGATGCCGCCGACCCGGCCGACCGCGAGGGCGTGGCTGGACACCTCCATCACCACGGCCTCGACCCCGCGCTCGAGGCCCGCGGCCAGGATCGCGTGCAGGTCGGTGGCCTCGGGGGTGGTGCGCACGCTGGGCACGACGAGGTCGCCGATGCGGGTCTCGACCGTGCCGATCAGCCCGGTGGTCCGCCCGGCCGCGCGCAGGCCCGACTCCACCAGATATGCCGTCGAGGTCTTGCCCGCGGTGCCGGTGATCCCGATCATCGTGAGCCGGCCCGAGGGGTCGCCGTAGATCGCGGCCGCGGCCGTGCCGAGCACCGCCCGCGGGTCGTCGGCCACCAGCACCGGCAGCCCGGCCGCGGTGGCCGCGGCGTGCCCGCCGGCGTCGGTGAGCACGGCGGCCGCACCGGACGCGGCGACGTCGCCGGCGAACTCGGCACCGTGCCGGTGGGCGCCGGGCAGCGCCGCGTAGAGATCGCCCGGGCGCACCGCCCGGCTGTCGTGCGTGACGCCCGTGACCTCGACGTCCGCGCCGCTCAGGGTCGCCGGCAACAGCGCCGCCAACCGGGCCAGACGATACGGGGCAACAGTTGCGGGACGGGGAATGCCGGACACGGCGTCAGACCCTACCCCGTGCCCGGCCCCGCGCGGAAAACGCCATGCAGAGGGTCATGGATGGATCTTGAACTTCGGCGCCGGCGTCGAGGACGGCGGCACCCGGTAGTGCAGCAACGCGTACGACATCATCTCCGAGAAGGCCGGTGCGGCCACGTCGCCGCCGGTGCCCACCGGCACGTCGGCCGACACCGCGATGACGAAACGCGGGTTCTCGGCCGGGGCCATCCCGATGAACGAGCCGTAGTTGGCGCTGGTGTACTGCCCGTCGATGAGCCGCTTGCCCGTGCCGGTCTTGCCGGCCACCCGGTACGCCGGGACGGCCGCCTGGGTTCCGGTCGCGCCCTTGTTGTCGACCACGGACTCCATCCAGCTGCGCAGCTGCGCCGCCACGCCCGGGTCGAGCACCTTGTGCGTCGCGGGCGGGGCGGCCTCGGTGACCTCGCCGTCCCGGCCCGAGATCATCGACTTGATCAGGCGGGGCTGGATGTACACGCCGTCGTTCGCGATCGCCGCATAGCCGGCCGCCATCTGCACCAGTGTCGCGTCCACGCTCATGCCGATCGGCACCGAGCCGTACGCCGAGCCACTCCACTCCTCCGGGGCCAGGATGCGGCCTTCGGCCTCACCCGGCATGCCCTCGTTGGTCGATCGGCCCAGCCCGAACTTGCGCTGGTACTCGACGACCTTCTCCTTGCCCAGCCGCTCCGCGATGAGGATGGTCCCGACGTTGGACGACAGCGCCAGCAGGCCGGGCATCGTCATCTTGGTGCCCTTCTTCTGCATGTGACCGTCCTGGAAGCGGTATCCGCCGCGTTCCACGGCCGGGCCGATGGTCAGCACCGAGTCGTCCGAGATCAGCCCCTCCTGCAGCGCCGCCCCGAAGATGAACGCCTTGTGCACCGAACCGGGGTCGGCCACGACGCTGCTCGGCGCGTCCTCACGCTCGGTCGGCTTGTAGTCGCCGGGCTTGGCCGCGTTGTACATCGGGTAGCTCGCCTGGGCCAGCACCTCGCCGGTCTTCACGTCGATCACCACGGCGCCGGCCATGGTGGCCTTGGTCCGCTTGCTCTCCTTGGCCAGAATCCGCTGCACCTCGTACTGCAGCTTGCTGTCGATCGTGAGCTGCAGCGACGTGCCCGGCTGGGGCTCCGTGTACTTCTCGAACCCGCCCGGGATGGGCTTGTTCAGGTCGCCCTTGCCGATCTCGAACTGACGCTCGCCGTCGGTGCCGCGCAGCAGCGAGTCGTACCGGGCCTCGAGACCCTCCAGGCCGGAGTTGTCGGCGCCGGTGAACCCGATCAGGTTAGCCGCGAGGTCGGCGTTCGGCACGTCGCGCCGCTCGTCCTCCTTGACCACGATGCCGGGCAGCTCCATGGCCTTGATCCGGTCGCCGACCGAGATGTCGACACCCTGCTTCAGGAACTCGAAGCGGGCGTCGAGGCCGTCGGGCCGCTTGTGCGGTGTCATCAGCGGCACCAGCTCGGACTGGGCCACGCCGATCATCGGGCTGAGGATGGCCGCGGTGTTGACCGGGTCCTTGATCAGCCCGGGGTCGGCGGCCACGAACCGGGCCTTCACGCTGTGCGCGAGCACGGCGCCCTCGCGGTCGAAGATGCTGCCGCGCGGGGCGGGCAGACGCACCTCGGCCAGACGGTCCTTACGCAGCGCGACCAGGCGTTGCGCGTCCTCGGGGGACGACGCCACCTGCAGCACCACAAGCCGGATGCCGATCATCGCGAACAGGGACAGCGCGACGACGGCGCCGACCCGCAGCCGCCGAGTGCTGTTGGCCAGGCGGGGCGGCTCGGGCGCGACCGCGCGGACGGCCCGGTCGACCCGCGGTCCGCTCACCGTCCGTCGTGGTCCGGCCGCTTTTCCCGTACGGGGTGAGGCCGTCGGACGTCCCGTACGGCCCGGCTTGGCCGCGGTCGTGCGGCCCGGCTTGGCCGCGGTCGTGCGGACCCGCTCGCGGTCGGCCACGATGCGCCCGCTCGTCCGCCGTACGGGACGGATGTCGTCCTCGTCGTCGTCCTCGGGCTCGGGCCGGCGGCTGCGCGGCGGCTGCTTCTTCTCCGGGGTCTTCCGCTCGGGTGTCCTCTTCCCCACCCGGTCGGACGGCTCGTCCACGGCGGGCCGGCCCCGGCGCGGCGGCTGACCGCCGTCGAGCACCTGCAACGCCGGACGGAACGGGTCGGACGTGCGCCCGGCCCGCGGCGAACGGGTGCGCTGATCACGCTCGGCCACGGTGCGTCCGCGCGGGGTGTAGGCCCGCGCGTCACCGATACCGCCGAACCCCCGGCTCGGCTTCGGCGCCTCGTCACCCTCGGCGGAGACGTCACGAGACGTGCCACGCCGGGGCTGAGCGCCCCGGCGCGGTGGAGTGTCGTCGGCTCGCGGCGGCATCGGTGGCTACCGCCCCGTGCCGTCGGCGGGCGAGATGTTCCCGCCGCCCTTGTCGGTCGCCGCGTCGGGCTGGGTGATCGACGGCTGGCCCTGCACCGGCTTCGGCACCTGGATGATCTTGCCGTCGGGCAGCCGCAGCTTGGCCACTTCCCGGATGTCGGCCCGCACCAGGCCGAGCCGGCGGGCCGCGGCGTCCAGATTGCCGATGCTCGACGCCTCGACCAGCTGGTTGTCCAGATCCTGCCGCTGATTCTCCAGCGCGGTGTTCTGCTTCTGCAGGTCGGCGATGCGGAACGAGTTCTCGTTGGTCTTCGTGTTGATCAGCAGGATGCCGAGCACCCCGACGATCACCACGCCGATCACGCCCGCCACGAACGGCGCTCGCGGTCCACCGTGGATCGGTGGCGGCGGAGCGACGCGCAGCCGCGGCGCGGCGGGCACCTCACCCGTCGTCCGCAGCGGCTCGGCGGCGGTCACCTCGAGCTGCAGCGCGGCCGCACCGTCGACCGGGGCCTCGACCCTGCGACCCCGTGCACCCTCTGCCGTGCGCGTCTTTGCACGTACGGCGTCGGTGTTGCGGGTCTTGGGCCGCACGCCCTCGGTGGTACGCGTCTTGGCCCGCGCGCCCTCGGTGGTGCGAGTCTTGGCCCGCGCGACCGGCTCGCGGGTCGTGCGGCCCGCCCGCTCGTCACGGCTCGTCCGCTCGTCACGGCCCGTACGGGTGTCGCGGCCCGGCCGGTCGTCACGCGTCGCGCGGCGCTCGTCCCGCTCGCGGCGCGCCTCGGCCGGCGTCCGCTTCTCTTCCTTGCTCCGTGTCCCTGACCGGCGCGTGTCGGACCGGCGAGCTCCGCCGTCCTCCGCTCCGGCGAACTGCCGCGCCCCCCGGCCGGCACTTCCCGGGGCGTCCGCATCGCGGCTCGACCCCGGCTGGCGCCGCCCGGTGGCCGGACGCTGCTCGTCCGCGGTCCGGCCCCCCGACCGCGGCGCGTAGGTGCGCTCGCTCATGCTTTCCCCTCCCCCTCTTCGCGTTCCCCCGGGCGTAACCGCCCTTGTCCCCCGTGCGTTGTAGTCAATCGGGGCCGTTCGCGGGCGGCCCCGGGTGTTGCCTGGTCGATGCGCTCGACCGCGCGCAGCTTCACCGAAGCCGCTCGCGGGTTGGCCGCGACCTCCTGCTCGCTGGGCGGCTCCGACCCCCTTGTCAGCAGCCGCAGCGTCGGACCCGTCCCGGGCAGCTCGACCGGCAGGTCGACCGGCCCGGTGCTGCGCGACCTCGCGGTGAGGGCACGCTTGACGATCCGGTCCTCCAAAGATTGGTAGCTCATCACCACAAGGCGCCCTTTCGGGGCCAAGGCGTCCAAAGCCTCCGGCACGGCGGCTTCGAGCGTGGCGAGTTCGCCATTTACCTCAATACGTAGCGCCTGAAACGTTCTTTTCGCGGGATTTCCACCCGTTCGTCGCGCGGCGGCCGGGATCGACTCCTTGACCAGCTCGGACAGTCGCGCCGTGGACGTGATCCGGCCCCTCTGCCGCTCGCGCACGATCGACGACACGACCCGCTGCGCGAACTTCTCCTCGCCGTACTGCCGCAGAATCCGGACCAGCTCGCCCGGCTCGTACTCGTTGACGACCTGCTCGGCGGTGATGCCCGAGGTCTGGTCCATCCGCATGTCGAGCGGGGCGTCCTGCGCGTACGCAAAACCGCGGTCCGCCTCGTCCAGCTGCAACGACGAGACACCCAGGTCGAACAGTCCGCTGTGGAACCCGGCCAGGTCCAGCTCGCCGAGCACGCGGGGCAGCTCGTCGTAGACGGCGTGCACCAGCTTGACCCGCTCACCGAACCGCGCGAGCCGGTGCCGCGAGTGCGCCAGCGCCTCGGTGTCGCGGTCAAGTCCGACCAGGACCACGTCCGGATAGCGCTCCAGAACCGCCTCGGCGTGACCGCCCAGGCCCAGCGTGAAGTCGACGTGCACGGCGCCCGGCAGCCGGAGAGCGGGGTCGAGCAGCTCGAGGCAGCGCTCGAGCAGCACCGGCACGTGCGTGCCGCGAAGCTCCCCCATAACGACCCCCATCGCCCCACCCCGACTGTCCCGCGCGCCCTGCCCGGCACCGACCTGCCGGTTGTTTGTGCCGACGCCCGCGTACGTCACCCGTTCCGCGGCATTTCCCGGACGCCCGCCCGTACCGCCAGATCCCCATCCGCTCGTGCCCGTTGCCAATCGGGCTCGCCCTTGGCCGGACACGCGCCTGGCGCCGGGGAAGAGGCGCCAGGAGCGGGAGCGGCTGGAGATCTCGCAGTACGGAAGCGGCAGCGTCCGGGCCTTCGCGGGCCCAGTCGAGTGCCGTGCCTACAGTCCGCCGGGCAGCACCCCCTCCTCGATGTCGGCGAACTCGTCTTCGCTCGCCGCGAGGTAGTCCTCCCAGGACTGCTTGTCCCAGATCTCCACACGCGTGCTCGCGCCGATGACGACGAGCTCGCGATCGAGGGCCGCGTACTCCCGCAGATGGCCGGGGATGGTGACCCGCCCCTGCTTGTCCGGGACCTCGTCGTGCGCGCTGGCGAAGAAGACCCGGCTGTAAGCCCGGGCCGCCTTGTTGGTGACCGGCGCCTCACGCAGCTGACCGGCGATGCGCTGGAACTCCGGCATCGGGAACACATACAAGCAGCGCTCTTGCCCCTTGGTGATCACGACACCTCCCGCCAGCTCATCACGGAACTTCGCCGGAAGGATCAGCCGCCCCTTGTCGTCGAGGCGCGGAGTATGCGTGCCGAGAAACATCGGCCCCTACCCCCTGCCCCGGGCGGTTCGCGGTCCGCCTGTCAACTCGGGCCGGCAGGCCCCTCAGGTCTGGTTCGACTTTTCGGCCCTGCCACTGCGCTCCACTCTACTCCACTTCCCTCCACCCGCAAGCCGAATGAGCGGGGTCGCGAACCCCATTCGCAGACGAAACCGCAGCTCAACGAGGTGGGTGCGAAGTGGAGGGGCCAAGCATGATCAACCACGTCCGGTTTCCGACATCCTCCCGGGGCCCCTGTCAAGAACCATCCCAAACACGCCCAAACATCCCAGACGGCCACGATGTCAACCCCCACGGGGGAGGAAAGTGGAGGACGAAGGGGCGATGCCCTGCTGGTCGCCGACCCCTGACTCGCCCACCCCTGACTCGCCCCACCCCTGACCCGCCCTCCCAGGGGGCCCACCGCCACCGCAGATTGTGGTCAAAATCGTGGATCTTGGGGCGCGGCCCTGTGGACAACCCCGGACTGTGGACAACGCCCTGATCAAGGGGCTTCGGGTGTAAGGCGAGGGCCCTATATATAGGTGGCGGCCCGGCGGCACAGCAGAGCCGGCGGGCGGCACGGCGGCACGGCCGGCGGACGGCACGGCTGGCGGCGGAGCTTGGGCAGCACGGAACGGGAGGGCGCGGCCGGGGTGGCCAAGGCCGCCAGGAAGCGGAAGCGGCGCAGGACAGGGAGGCGTCGGCCGGACCGGGCGCACGCAGAGCGGACCAGACCGGCCGCGGACAGAGCAGGCTGGGCGTTGGCAGAACGGGCCCGGCCGGGCGCGGTTAGAGCGGGACCGGACGTGAAGAAACGCCGGGCCGCGTGGGGCGGCCCGGCGTTCCGGGGATGGGGTGGCGCTGGGGTGCGGTCCGGCCGCAGCAGGTGGGCAGCGGGGATGAGCGACCGGGATGGGGGAAACGTGGCGGGTCACCCGGCGCGAGGAACGGCAGCTCGGGACTGCCGGGCCGGACGCGTACGGGAGAAAGCCGACGTGGCGTGACAGCGGGACGCGCCCGAACCGGACACGTCCCGCTGAGTCAGGCTCGGCGTCAGACCAGACGGCGAACCACGTAGTTCGAGCCGATCATCTTGCGCTTCGACACCCGCGCGCCGGTGTGCGGGGAGTCGTACATGTAGCCGCTGCCGGCGTAGATGCCGGCGTGGTAACCGTACGAGCCGTTACGGAAGATGATCAGGTCGCCGATCTGCTTGCTGCCCTTGGCGACCGACTTGCCGTACTTCTGCTGCGAGTTGGCCTTGTGGGGCAGGCTCTTGCCGACTGCCTTCTTGTAGACCCACATGGTGTAGCCCGAGCAGTCGAAGCGGGAGGGGCCGGACGCGCCGTACTTGTACAGCGAGCCGACGTGCTTCTTCGCCTCGTTGATGATCTTGGTGCGAGCGGGGGCCGACTTCGGCTTGACGGTCACCGAGAACTTGCCGCCGGCCGCCGCCTTGTAGGTCGGCGTGCCCACGTAGTAGGCGCGAACCGCGCCGCTCACGTGCGGCTCGCCGGTCAGCGTGACGCTGCCGCTCTTGCCCAGCGTCTTGGCCGACAGGTTGACCCACTTGCTCTTGCGGAGCGCCTGCAGTCGCACGGTCCCCGAAGTGATCACCTTGCCGTTGGCCGGGTTGATGTACTTCGCGGTGACCTTGATCTTGCCGCCGTAGGTGACGGACCGCGTGGAGATGGAGCTGCGGACCGACGGCTTGACCTTCGCCTTGGCGGCAGCCGCCGCGGTGACGATCGGGGCCGCGCTGGCGGGCGACGGGGCGATCAGCTGGCCTGCGCAGAGGCAGAGACCCAGAGACAGTGCGATGGCGCCGGCACCGAGCGAACGGCGGCCACGGCTCGAACTGTGTTCGTGCACGGTAGAGATATCCCTCCGGCACGCCTGCGAGGTTAGCTGTCGGGTTCGGGCGGGAAGGTGTGCCCGGTCGCCGGAGCGACTTCACCCCAAGGTTCTCCGTGATCGCCACCGGAGCGGGTGGCGGCGGAGTGAACCGGAAATGGTTCCCCCGTCCCTGCCCCCGTATGCCTTTGTGGTTGTTCATGGTGCGGGTGGTCGAGACGACCGGCCCGGGGCAGGGCTCGGCGTAAGCCAGGTCGTCGCGAGTCAGGCAGCGGGTGCTGCCGGCCAGACCTTGCTACACCGATTCCGGGCGCTCTGGGGGAACCGGTTCAGTAACAGAGAGTGTTTGGCACAGTGGACAGTGTCCGATTTGTTACTAGGCGGCAAGAATTGCCATGACGACTCGTGATTGGTGAATTACCGAGGGTCGAAGGTTACGCGTGAATCAGAACACATTTTTGCTCGGAACCATTCGGGTGACGCACACCGCAATTTCACTCTTCCGCCGTTCAAACCTTTCTCACCGGCGAAAATGGTCACTGGTAAATGGCTGGGCCGGAGGGTGGGGAGGAGACGGCCGGCCGGGTGTCCGGAACCGGATGCTCGGCAACTCGACGTGACAGCCGGGTCCGGTACGCTCGTCTCCCGTGACGGACGGGAAAATGCCCCTGCGGGCCAAGGTCGCGACGTCGGTGTCGAAGACGGCGGCCGCACTCTCCAGGGCCGCCGGGCGCGGCGACGGCTCGGTCATCGGCGGCTGGATCGGTCTGAAGATCGACCCTGATCTGCTGCGCAACCTGGCCGCCGGGCGCGCGATCGCGCTGGTGTCCGGCACCAACGGCAAGACCACCACGACCCGGCTGGCGGCGGCCGGCCTGGGCGTGCTCGGCCCGGTGGCCACCAACTCGTTCGGCGCCAACATGCCCACGGGGCACACCTCGGCCCTGGCCAAGGCGGGCTCGACCCCGTTCGCGGTGCTCGAGGTCGACGAGCACTACCTGGCCCGGGTGATCGACGAGACCAACCCGCGCGTGGTGGCGCTGCTCAACCTCTCGCGCGACCAGCTCGACCGGGCCAAAGAGGTCGCGATGATGGCCCAGATGTGGCGCACCGCGCTGGCCGGGCACCCCGACATCTCGGTGGTGGCCAACGCCGACGACCCGATGGTCGTGTGGGCGGCCCGGGGCTCGTCGCACATCACCTGGTTCAGCGCCGGCCAGCGCTGGACCGACGACTCGGTGGTGTGCCCCGAGAGCGGCGACCCGATCGAGCGGGCCAACGGCGACTGGTGGTGCACGGGCTGCCCGCTGCGCCGCCCGCAGGCCCAGTGGCGCGTCGAGGACGACGGCGTCATCGACCCCCGCGGCGACTGGCACCTGGTCAAGCTGCAGCTGCCGGGCACGGTCAACCTGGGCAACGCGGCCACCGCGCTGGCCGTGGCGGCCGAGTTCGGCGTGCGGCCCATCGAGGCGCTCCCCCGGCTGGCCACGGTGGCCTCCATCGCCGGGCGGTACGCGCAGGTCGACCGGGACGGCCGCAACATCCGCCTGCTGCTGGCCAAGAACCCGGCCAGCTGGCTCGAGGCGTTCGACATGGCCGAGCAGGCGCCGACGCTGCTCTCCATCAACGCCCGCGACCCCGACGGTTTCGACACCTCGTGGCTCTACGACGTCGATTTCTCGCCCCTGCACGACCGGCCGGTGCTGATCACCGGCGAGCGGGCGTTCGACCTCGCCGTACGCCTCGAGGTGAACGGAATCGGTTTCCGGCACGTGTTGAGTTTCGAGGAGGCGCTCCGGTCGGTGCCGCCGGGCCGCCTCGAGGTGATCGCCAACTACACGGCGTTCCAGGACATCCGAGCGGAGTTGGACCGTGTCAACTGAGAGCGTCCTGCGCATCGTCTGGATCTATCCGGACCTGCTCTCCACGTACGGGGACCGGGGCAACCTGCTGATCCTGGGCCGGCGGGCGGCCATGCGCGGCATCCCCGTCGAGACGTATTCCGTACGCTCCGACCAGCCCATGCCCTCGACAGCCGACATCTATCTGATCGGCGGCGGCGAGGACGGCCCGCAGGCCCTGGCGGCCCAGCGGCTGATCACCGACGGCGGCCTGCACCGGGCGGTCAACCAGGGCGCGGCCGTGCTGGCCATCTGCGCGGGTTACCAGTTGTTCGGTCACTCGTTCTTCGCCAAGGGGGCCAAGTGCCCCGGCCTGGGGCTGCTCGACCTGCATTCCGACCGCGGCGAGACCCGTGCGGTGGGTGAGATCCGGGGGGACATCGACCCGCGGCTGGGCCTGCCCCCGCTGACCGGTTTCGAGAACCACGGCGGGCGTACGCACCTCGGGCCCGGGGTGGCGCCGCTCGCCCGGGTGACGGCCGGGGTTGGCAATGACGGGCAAACCGAGGGAGCCTGGCACGGGAAGATCCTGGGCACCTACTCGCACGGCCCGGCTTTGGCTCGCAACCCAGCTATAGCCGATCTGCTACTGCGTTGGGCGATCGGCGCGGATAGTCTTTCCCCGGTCGACGACACCTGGCCCGACAAACTGCGAGCGGAACGCCTCGCCGCAGCCGGCTCCTGAAACAGACCCGACGAGCAAGGGACGGTACGCCTGCATGACTGACATCCTGATCGCCCCGCGGGGCGTGAATCTCGCGGCGGATACTCAGGTTTCTCAGCCCCAGCAGACCACCGGCGAAAAGTCCGAGATGGGCTGGAAGCGCCGACTCGTCCGGTTCGGCGTTCTCGGTGTCGTCGTCGGGGGCATCGCGGCCGCGGCCGCGGTGCTGCCGATCCGCGAGATCGCCGACACCGTCGCCGCCCTCGGCCCCGCGGCCGCCGTCGGCATCGCGGTCATCGGCGGTCTCCTGCTCTCGGTGCTCGTCCCCCGCACGGCGATCACGCTGGCCTGCGGCGCCCTGCTGGGTGCGGCCACCGGCGCGGCGACCGCCCTGGCCGCGGCCGTGATCGCGGCCGCCGCCACCTACTACGCGGGCCGCTGGGTCGGCCGGGGCGCGCTGGCCGCCCGCTCCGGCGGCAAGCTCGACCGTCTCGACGGCTGGCTCAACCGTCGTGGCCTCTCGGCTGTGCTGCTCGTCCGGTTCCTGCCGCTGGCCCCGTTCGGCCTGGTCGGCTACGCGTACGGCACCACCAGCGTCTGCCGCAAGCGTTACCTGCTGGGCACCACGCTGGCCTCGATCCCGTCGGCCATCTCGTACGCGGTGATCGGCGCGGCAGTCGTCAAGCCGGGCGAGATGAGCCCGCTGTCGCTGGCCCCGGCCCTCATCGGTTTCACCCTGACCACCAGCATCGTCCTCTGGTGGAAGCGCTCGGCCAAGAAGGCCGCCGCCACAGCAGCCTGATCAACGGAAAAGGCCCACCTCGGACGAGGTGGGCCTTTTCCGTGTTCGGAGGGCGTCAGACGACGACGCTGACCAGGCGGCCCGCGACGACGATGACCTTCTTGGGCGTCCGCCCGGCCAGTGCGTCCACCACGGCGGCCAGCGCCTGCTCGCGCACCTCGGCCTCGGGGGCCGACGGCGACACCTCGACGCGCGCCTTGACCTTGCCGTTGATCTGCACCGGATACGTGATCGACTCGGCCACCAGCTGCGCCGGGTCGGCCACCGGGAAGTCGGCGTAGGCCAGCGTGCCCGCGTGCCCCAGTTTGCCCCACAGCTCCTCGGCCAGGTGCGGCGCGAACGGCGACAGCATCAGCAGCAGCGGCTCGACCGCCTCCCGCGACGCCGACGGCAGCGGGGTCAGCGTGTTGGTCAGCTCGATCAGCTTCGCGATGGCGGTGTTGAAGCGCAGCTCGTCCAGGTCCTCGCGGACGCCCGCGATCGTCCGGTGCAGCGTCTTGCGCACCGCCGGTTCCAGCGGCTCGTCCCCCACCCGTACGGCTCCGGTCTCCTCATCGACCACCAGACGCCACACGCGCTGCAGGAACCGCTGCGACCCCACGACCGCCCGGGTCTCCCACGGGCGGGAGACGTCCAGCGGGCCCATCGCCATCTCGTAGACCCGGAACGTGTCCGCGCCGTACTGCTCGCACATCTCGTCGGGGGTGACGACGTTCTTCAGCGACTTGCCCATCTTGCCGTACTCGCGGAAGACCTCCTGGGTGTTGCGGTAGTAGTACCGGCCGCCCAGCTCCTCCACCTCCTCGGCGGGCACGATGACGCCGCGCTCGTCGCGGAACGCGTACGCCTGGATGTAGCCCTGGTTGAACAGCCGGCGGAACGGCTCGAACGACGAGACGTGCCCCAGGTCGTACAGGACCTTGTGCCAGAACCGGGCGTACAGCAGGTGCAGGACGGCGTGCTCGACACCGCCGACGTACAGGTCGACACCACCGCAGTCGCCGTCGCGCTGCGGGCCCATCCAGTACGCCTCGTTGTCCGCGTCGACCAGCGCCTTGTCGTTGTGCGGGTCCAGGTAGCGCAGCTCGTACCAGCAGGAACCGGCCCACTGCGGCATGGTGTTGGTCTCGCGGGTGTACGACTTCAGGCCGTCGCCCAGGTCCAGCTCGACGTTGACCCAGTCCTTCTTGCGCGACAGCGGGGTCTCGGGCTCGCTGTCCGCGTCGTCCGGGTCGAACGTGCGGGGCGAGAAGTCGTCGACGTCGGGCAGCACGACCGGCAGCATCGACTCGGGCAGCGCCACCGGCAGGCCGGTCTCGTCGTAGACGATCGGGAACGGCTCGCCCCAGTAGCGCTGCCGGCTGAACAGCCAGTCGCGCAGGCGCCACGTGGTCGCGCCCTTGCCGTGGCCGTGCTGCTCCAGCCAGGTGATCATCTCGGCCTTGGCCTCGGCGACGCCCTTGCCGTCCAGCCAGTCACTGTTGATCGCCACACCCTCGCCGGTGAAGGCACCCTCAAAATCGTCGGGAGCTTTCACCGTACGGATGATGGGCAGCTCGAAGACCTCGGCGAACTCCCAGTCGCGGGTGTCCTGGCCGGGCACCGCCATGATCGCGCCGGTGCCGTAGCCGGCCAGCACGTAGTCGGCGATGAAGACCGGCACGTCCTTGCCGTTGACCGGGTTGGTCGCGTACGCGCCGGTGAAGACGCCGGTCTTCTCCTTGCCCTCGGTGCGCTGCTCCTCGGTCTTGGCCGCGGCGGCCGCGCGATAGGCGGCGATCGCCTCGCCGGGCGTGGCGGCGCCACCGGTCCACTTCGCGTTCGTGCCGGTCGGCCAGTCCTTCGGCGCGATGCGGGAGACCAGCTCGTGCTCGGGCGCCAGCACCATGTAGGTGGCGCCGAACAGGGTGTCGGGCCGCGTGGTGAAGACGGTGATCTTGTCAGCGCCGACCGTGAAGTCGACGTGGGCCCCGCGGGACCGGCCGATCCAGTTGCGCTGCATCAGCTTGACCGGCTCCGGCCAGTCCAGCGTGTCCAGGTCCTCGACCAGGCGATCCCCGTACGCGGTGATCCGCATCATCCACTGCTTCAGGTTGCGCTGGAACACGGGGTAGTTGCCGCGTTCGCTGCGCCCGTCCGGCGTGACCTCCTCATTGGCCAGCACCGTGCCCAGGCCGGGGCACCAGTTGACCGGGGCCTCGCTGACGTAGGCCAGGCGGTGGTCGTCGATCAGCTGCCGGCGCTCGACCGGTGACAGCTCGGCCCAGGTCTTACCGGGCGTGGGACGGGTGCCGGACTCGAACTCCGCGATCAGGTCCGCGATCGGGCGGGCCTTGCGGATCGTGGTGTCGTACCAGGAGTTGAAGACCTGCAGGAAGATCCACTGCGTCCACCGGTAGTACTCCGGGTCGGTGGTCGCGAACGAGCGCCGGTCGTCGTAGGCCAGGCCCAGGCGGCGCAGCTGGTTCTTGTAGCGCTCGACGTTGGCCGCCGTGGTGACCGCCGGGTGCGTGCCGGTCTGCACCGCGTACTGCTCGGCGGGCAGGCCGAAGGCGTCGAAGCCCATCGGGTGCAGCACGTTGAAGCCGGCCATGCGCTTGTACCGGGTGTAGCTGTCGGTGCCGATGTAGCCGAGCGGGTGCCCGACGTGCAGGCCCGCCCCGGAGGGGTACGGGAACATGTCCTGCACGTGCAGCTTGGGCGCGCCGAACCGCGGGTGCGCGGGATCGGCCAGCTCGCCCGCCGGGTTGGGCGCCTGGAACGTCCCGTTCTCGGCCCAGTAGGCCTGCCAGCGCGGCTCGATCTCGTTGGCCAGCGCGGCGGTGTAACGGAACTTCGGGGTCTCTGACTCGCTGCTCATCGTCGGCATCCGTCTTCTCGTCTAAGGGCGGCTCTGGGCATGAAAAAACCCCTCACGCAGGAGGGGTCGCCGTGCTGGGCCGCTGTTGCAGCGGAATCAGCACGGCCGGCTAAGAAGCAGGAAACGCCGAGCCATGTGTTGCATGATACCGGTCGCCGCCCGGAGACGGCGACCGGTATCACCCGTACTACTAGCCGGCCTGTCCGTAGACGGCGAGCTCGGTGCTGTCGAGGAACACGCAGCCGCTGACCGTCGGCGGCTGGCCGGCCGGGCAGAGACCCGCGTCCTGGCCCTGCGAGGTCAACATCGTGAACCGGACGAAGCCGATGCCGTCGCCGGTGCCCGCGGCCAGCGCGACCGGGGTGGGCGTGACGGTGCCGGCCGGGAAGGTGCCGCTCGCGGCGACCGCCCAGGTCGTGCCGTCGACCGAGGTCTCGACGCGGTAGCCACCGGTCGAGGCGGTCTCGTCGTCACCACAGGTGGCCGACGGGTTGATCACGAGCTCGGAGACGTCGACCGTGCCGGAGAGCCGGATCACGGCGTTCTGCCCGGCCTCGGTCTCGATCTCGGAGCCCCAGCCCGCGAGCTGCGACTGGTCGATCAGCTCGTTCGGGCCACAGCCGTACGGGGTGTAGTCGACGCCGGTGAAGCTGACGATCGACGCGCCGCCCGAGGAGGCGGCCCAGTCCTTGCGGACCGACCAGTTCTCGGTCTTGGTGCCCGAGTTGATCGACAGCGTCTTGACGACCTGGTCGTAGCCCGCGCCACGCGCGTAGACCTTGGCGTACGTGCCCGGGATGATGCCCGAGATCGTGTAGGTGCCGTCCGCGCCCGTGGTGGCCCGGTAGTCACCGGCGAAGCCGGAGGCGTGGCCGCCGAAGGCGACGGTCAGGCCGGCCACCGCGGCGCCGGTGTCCGAGTCGGTCGCCTTGCCCTTGAGGGTGCCCCGCGGGGTGTTGGCCGACGGCGGCGTCGAGAAGTCCTCGACCGGCTGCGCGTCGTCTCCGTCGATCGCGGCGGCGAAGTAGCCCATGCCCCGCTTGGCGAAGACCTTCCAGATCGTCTTGGCGTTCTTGCCCTTGTTGACGACCAGGTCGGCGGCGAGGATCGAGTTGCGCATGTCCAGGAAGGACGGGTTGGACGGGGAGAGCTCCATGCCGCGCGTCACGATCGACTGCGCGGTCTTGCTGCCCACCGCCTGACGCAGGTCCCACAGGGTCTGCGCCCAGATCTCACCGTCGGCGTGCACCTCGGGGCCACCGGCGTAGATCTTGCCGTAGTCGCCGTAGGTGAAGCCGCCGGGACCGGCGCCCGGGGTGCCCGCGCACTCGGTCGCGGCCGAGCCGACCGGGCAGTCCAGGGCCTCGTAGCGGATCGTGCCGCCTGCGGTCCAGTACTTGCCGACCAGCACCTCACCGGGCTTGGCGGTGTCCTTCTCCAGGCCCTTGGCCACCAGGTAGTCCCAGGCGTAGAAGTCGCTCCACGCCTCACCCATCGCGCCGCCCTGCTGGTCGCTGAGCGTCGAGTTGCCGTCCGCGTCGACCACGAGGCGGTTGGACAGGCCGTGGGTGTACTCGTGGAACACCACGTCGGCCTCGTCGCCGGTGTTGGCGGCGACCGAGCTCGGGCCCGGGCTCAGCAGGTACATCTGCATGACCGGCGGGATGCCGTCGGGCGGGGTGTTCATGTTGGCGTTGTCGGTGTGGTTGGCGTCGGGCAGGCCGTCCGCCGTGTTGGCGCCGTCCATGGCCTGGCCCTGCACCGCGTCGCCGTCCTGCGCCTCGAAGTTGCCGGCGGCCCGGGTGAAGCCGATCGGGCCGGCCTTGAGGTGGTCGTGGAAGGTACCCAGGAACGCGAACAGCTGCACCGCGTTCTGCTTGCGGTTGGTCTGCCACGAGTTCGGCGTCTCCGGGTCCCACGAGCAGGGGTACGCGTCGGAGCACAGGCCCCCGACCTCGTCGTTGAAGTCGACGAACGGGTAGTTCCAGGACCGTACGCCGGAGGGACCGACCTCTTCCGAGGCGTCCGGGAGGTCGTTGTCGTTGACGTCCGACCAGACGTGCGCGACGTTGCCGCTGAGCACGCGGGCGTTGTTCGGCAGCCAGCCCTTGCCGGCCAGGTCGACCGGCTGCTGCTTGCCGCCCTTGGGCGCGCCCGGGTAGTTCTGCCATACGTCGGCGCGGTCGTTCGCGATCGTGCTCTTGCGGTAGAGCACCTCGCCGCTGGCCGCGTCGACGACGTGCACGTAGCCCTCGTCGACGGCGATCGTCTGCCAGGCCAGCCGGGGGCCCGAGGCGGTCTGGAACCAGACCTGCTTGGCGTTGCCCTTGTCGCTGAACGTGGTCTTGCCGCCCTCGGTCTTGGTGACCTTGGCGGTGGAGGTGCCGAACACGTCCTTCACGGCGGCGGCGCGCGCGGCCGTGGCCGAGACCTTCGCGGCGCCGGCACTGGACGGCAGCGCCTTGAGCGGCGAGCCGTCGACCTGCACGAGGCGGCCGTCGGCGGTCACGTGAGCCTTCAGGCCGTTGCCGAAGACCGGCACGCCGTCGGCCACCTGCACCCAGCTGAGGTGGTGGGTGCCCTCGACGTCGACGTAGTCCTGGCGCAGCACCAGCGTGGCGAGGTCGGCCGCGTCGATGCCGAACACCTCGGGGTGGGCCTTGACGTAGTCGAGCGCGATCTTCGCCGGCTTCTTGGTGCTGGGCCCGGTGAGGAACCCGTCGAGCTTCGCCACCCGGCGCGGAGTTCCCGTCGCCCGGTCGATGTCGACGATCCCCTGTACACCCAGGGAGTCACGCAGAGTCTTCACCGCGTTGCCCGCGGGTGCCGGCACGACGGCGCGGCTCAGGGCGGCGGTCGGTTGCGCGGCCGCGGCGGCGGCCAGGTTCTGGCGGCTGTCGTAGTCGGCTCGCCGCTGCTGCTTGCTGTCGGTGGCCCCGGTCACTGCGCCGGGTACCGGCGCGGCCTGCGCCTGCGCGGGCAACAACGCTGCCAGCAGGACGACACCGGCGGCCGCCGCCCCGACCCGCCGGGTCGCGGACGGTACGGAAAACGGTCTCAATTCAGCCCCTCTCGATCGGGCTCAGATGCGGCCGCGAGCAGGGCAAAACCCCCCGCCGGCCCCACCTCACTTGTGTGGCCCGTCGATGGCTGACTCTCTTGAACATCGGCAAATATAACTAGAGCGATGTCTGATTCTTTACCTATCTGATACGCATGTCCGGTTGACGGTTGTCGAATCAGGCCGACGGCCGACCTCGGCGAGTTGCTGTGATCGGGCTAACCTGTGGGTGACGGGGCGGCTCGCTCAGCTTTTCGCTGCCCTTTCGCCCCGGCTGCGCAAGATTGGCGCGCACACCAACTTGGAGGAGGCCCGTGACAACCCCGACCTGGGACGAGCCCGGTGGACCGATGCCGAACGAGGACTTCCGCGCCGCGACGCAAGCCATCATGGCCAATATCGAACAGGTCATCGAGGGCAAGAGCGCCACGGTTCGTCTCGCTCTGGCGGTTCTGCTGGCCGAGGGTCATCTCCTCATCGAGGACGTGCCCGGCGTGGGCAAGACCAAACTGGCCAAGGCGCTGGCCCGCTCGATCGACTGTTCCGTCCGGCGCATCCAGTTCACGCCCGACCTGCTGCCCAGCGACGTGACCGGCGTCAGCGTCTACAACCAGGAGCAGCGCGACTTCGAGTTCAAGCCCGGCGCCGTGTTCGCGAACCTGGTGGTCGGCGACGAGATCAACCGCGCGTCACCCAAGACCCAGTCCGCCCTCCTGGAGTGCATGGAGGAGCGGCAGGTCACCGTCGACGGCACGACGTACGAGCTGCAGGCGCCGTTCATGGTGATCGCGACGCAGAACCCGATCGAGATGGAGGGCACCTACCCCCTCCCCGAGGCGCAGCGTGACCGGTTCACCGCGCGCATCGCGATGGGCTACCCCGACCCGCGGGCCGAGCTGGCCATGCTGGGCGGGCACGGCGCGCACGACCCGCTGAACGACCTGCGGGCCGTCGCCGACGCCGCCATGGTCCGCCGGCTGATCGCCACCGCGCGTGACGTGCACGCCGCCGAGGCCGTCCAGCAGTACGCGATCGCCCTGGTCACCGCGACCCGGGAGGCCCCCGAGATCCGTCTCGGCGCGTCCCCCCGGTCGACGCTGCAGCTGCTGCGCACGGCCAAGGCCGTGGCCGCGCTCGAGGGCCGCGACTACGTCCTCCCGGACGACCTGCAGGCGCTGGCCGTGCCGGTGCTCGCGCACCGCATCATCCCGACCGCCGACGCGCAGCTCAACCGCCGGACGACTGACGCCATCGTGTCCGAGATCGTGCACCGGCTGCCGCTCCCGCACGACCGCAACCGCTCGCCGTACGACACCCGCAGCAACAACGCCGGCGGCAACCAGTACGAGCCTCGGGGGCGCTGACCATGCGGGAGGCCTTGCGAGGGCTGACCACCCGCGGTCGCTCGTTCCTCGCGGCGGCCGCGGCGGCCGGCATCTCCGCGATCATTCTCGGCGAGCGCGACCTGCTGCGGGTGGCGGTTCTGCTCGCTGCCCTGCCGCTGCTGGCCGCGGCGTACGTGGGCCGCAGCCGGTACAAGCTGGCCTGCACCCGCTCGCTCGACCCGGGCCGCGCGCCGGTCGGCTCGAGCGCGCGGGTGATCCTGCGCCTGCAGAACATGTCCCGCCTGCCCACCGGCACCCTGCTCCTGGAGGACAGGCTGCCGTACGCGCTGGGCAGCCGGCCCCGGGTCGTGCTGGAGCGGCTCGGCTCGCACCAGGCCAGCAGCGTGGCGTACACGGTGCGGGCCGACGTGCGGGGCCGCTACCCGATCGGCCCGCTGGTGATCCGGCTGACCGACCCGTTCGGGCTGTGCGAGCTGACCCGCTCGTTCCCCAGCGTCGACAAGCTCACCGTCATCCCCCAGGTGTTCACGCTGCCCCCGGTCCGGCTCGCGGGCGAATACGCCGGCACCGGCGACAGCCGCGCCCGGTCGGTGGCCGTGCACGGCGAGGACGACGCCGCCACCCGGGAGTACCGCCGCGGCGACGACCTGCGGCGGGTGCACTGGCGGTCCACCGCCCGTACGGGCGAGCTGATGGTGCGCCGCGAGGAGCAGCCCTGGGAGAGCCGGGCCACGGTCGTGCTCGACACCCGGGTCTACGCCCACCGCGGCGAGGGCCCGACGGCCAGCTTCGAGTGGGCCGTCTCGGCCGCCGCCAGCGTCGCCATGCACCTGCGTCAGCAGGGCTACAAGCTGCGGCTGGTCACCGGTTCCGGCATCGACATCGACGCGGCCGAAGCCACCGGCGAGGGCGTCATCCTGGACACCCTGGCCGACGTGAAGCCGGCCCAGAACGGCGACATCTCGGTGCTCGTCGAGCAGGTGCGCCGCCGCTCCGACGGCGGCCTGGTGATCGGCATCTTCGGCGCCCTCACCGTGCCCGAGGCCGAGCTCCTGGCCGGGCTGCGCGGCAACGGCGCCACCTGCATCGGCTTCGCCATCGACAGCTCGACCTGGGTCACCATGTCGCCCGGGGAACGTTCGGAATCCGACCGTGAGCACTCGGCGGCCGCGCTGGCTCTGGTGCACAGCGGCTGGCGTTCGGTGCCGGTCGTGCACGGGTCGACGCTGCCCGCGCTGTGGCCGGCCGCCGCACGCGGCTCCAGCGGCTTCGCGTGGCGGGCGGCGATGGCCGAGACCGTGGGCGGGGTGATCCGATGAGCGGCCGGCGACGGCTCGGGCTCGTCGCGGCGGGGGCCACCCTGCTCGCGGCCGCGCCCATCGTCTCGATCTTCGACAGCTACACGTGGCTGATGCAGTGCTTGCTCACGGTGGGCCTGATCGCCGGGGCCGCGGTCGGCGCCCGGACGCTGCGGTTCCCCTCGTGGGCCCAGGCGCTCAGCATGATCATGGTGCTGCTGCTGACCCTGACCTGGCTGTTCCCCAGCGGCGAAGAGTTCCTGATCCCCACGCCGAGCACGTTCGGCCACTTCGCCGACCTGTTCACCCAGGCCGGGCAGGACACCCGGTCGTACGGGGTGCCCGTGCCCGACCGGGACGGGCTGCTGTTCGTCACCGTGCTCGGCATCGGCTCGGTCGCCATCGCGGTCGACCTGCTGACCGTGATCGCGCGCCGGCCCGCCCTGGCCGGCCTGCCGATGCTGGCGATCTACTCGGTGCCGGTCGCGGTCTACGTCGACAGCGTGCCGGTGCTGCCGTTCATCATCGGGGCCTTCGGCTTCCTGTGGCTGCTGGTCAGCGACAACATCGACCGCGTACGCCGGTTCGGCCGCCGCTTCACCGGCGACGGGCGCGACGTCGACGTGTGGGAGCCGTCGCCGCTGGCCGCGGCCGGGCGCCGGCTCGGGCTCATCGGCGTGATCGCGGCCGTCCTGCTGCCGCTGCTCGTCCCCACGATCAACGGCGGGCTGCTGTCGCGGCTGACCCAGACCGGCTCCGGGGTGGGCGTCGGCACGGGCAACGGCACCGGCGGGCGGATCAACCTGTTCGCCTCGCTGGCCGGCGAGCTGACCAGGACCGAGGTGGTCGACCTGGTGCGGCTCAAGACCGACGAGCAGACGCCCTACTACCTGCGGTTCGGGGTGGCCGACCAGCTCACCACCAACGGGTTCGGCAGCCGCACACCCAACGGCGAGAGCGTCACCCAGGGCCTGCCCGACCCGCGCACCTCGACGGCGACCAGCAACTTCACCGAGCACCGGGCCGAGGTGCAGGTCACCGACGACCTCCAGCAGGGCATGCTGCCGATCTACCAGAACACGGTGGGGGTCGACGGGCTGCAGAGCGGCTGGAACTTCGACGACAACCAGCAGGTCGTCTTCTCCAACCGCCGGTCCACCAAGGGGCTGACGTACACGTTCGACTACGTACGGGCCCGGCCCACCGCCGCCCAGCTGCGGCAGGCCGAGCCGCTGAACCCGGACGACCCGATCGTGCGGCTCAACACGGCCCACCCGGACGACGCCGCGGTCACCGCCCTGGTCGACCGGCTGACCGCGAACAAGCGCACCGAGTACGACAAGGTGCTGGCACTCTACGAGCACTTCTCGTCCAAGAACGGCTTCAGCTACCGGCTGTCGACGCAGCCCGTCGGGGCCAGCTCCGAGATCGCGGCGTTCCTCAACACCAAGGTCGGCTACTGCCAGCAGTACGCGGCGGCGCTGGCCTGGATGGCCCGCGAGGCCGGGATCCCGGCCCGGGTGGCGTTCGGCTTCACCCGCGGCGAGCGCGAAGAGGACGGCACCTACAAGATCACCAACCGCAACGCCCACGCGTGGACCGAGGTCTACCTGCGCGGCTTCGGCTGGATCCCGTTCGACGCCACCCCGGCGGCGAGCGTGACCGGCGCGGCCCGCTCGGACTACGCGCCCGACGTCGACCTGCCCACGCAGGCCCCGACGGCGGCGGAGTCGCAGGCGGCGCCGGGCGCGGACCCGTCCGCGGCGGGCCGGGTCGAACGGCCCGACCGGGCCGACCTCAACGACCCGGGCGCGGTCGGCCCGATCGACGACGGCACCTCCGGCGGCATCTCCACCACCTCCGTGCTGATCATCGCCCTGGCCGCCCTGCTCCTGGCATTGCTGCTGGTGCCCGCGTTGCGGCGGGTGCTGGTGCGACGGCATCGGCACGCGGCCACCGTGCCCAAGGAACCGAAGGTCACGACGCTGGGCGGCCCGTCCGACATCGTGGTGACCTCCGAGACCACGAAGGCGCGGGCCGACGCGCACGCGGCCTGGGACGAACTGATGGACACGATGGTCGACTTCCGGATCCCCATCGACCTCACCGAGACGCCTCGGGTCACCGCCCAGCGGCTGGTGAAGGACGCGGTGCTGCTCGAGGAGTCCGCCTCCGCGGCGACGCTGCTCGGGTCGGCGGAGGAACGGGCCCGGTACGCTCGCACACCGCTGCAGGGTGGCGAGCTGACCACGGCGCTGACCCAGGTGCGCAAGGGTCTGGCCCGGTCGGCCACCCGCCGCACCCGCGTCACGGCGGTGCTGCTGCCGCCGTCGGTGCTGATGCGCTGGCGCCTCGGGATCGCCGAGGGGTCGGCCCGGCTGGTCGGCGCGTCCGGACGGGTGCGGGACGTGCTGGTCAAGTTCAGCCCGCGCCGGCTGCTCCCCCACCGGAGCCGCTGACACCACACGGCCGCCCCAACCGGCACCGCCGACAACCGCACAGCAAAGCGCCGCTCCCCGGGCGGGGGCGGCGCTTTGCTGTGTCCGGAGTCCGTGCCGGTTCGACGCGCGACGGCCGATTACTTGACGCGGTCTGGGCAACCGGGTCCGCGCAGCGGGGGCAACCGGTCCGCGCAGCGGGGGCAACCGGTCGGCGCGGCCTGGGCAACGGGGTCGGCGCAGCGGTGGGCGGAAGCTCGACGCGGCCGGAGCGACGCGGTCGGCGCAGGCGGGTTGGCGCGGGGTCAGTGCGGCGCGGCACGGTGGGCGCGGGAAAGACCGATGGCGGCCCGCATGGCCGCCATCTTCGGTGGTCTCCCGGACCGGCCGGGCTTGGTTGTACCGAGATCCGCGGCTGCCGTCACCGTCAGCCGCGGGTCTGCGGGACCGTCAGCGATGACCCTCGGGGCGCTGGCGCCAGCGGTCCTCCAGCCGGTCGATGAAACCGGCCTTGCGGGTCTGGCGGGTGCGCCGCGTGGCGGTGCCGCCCACGGCGTGCAGGTCGGTCGGGGCCGAGCTCTTGCGGCGGGACTGCATCGCGAAAGCGGCGGAACCCAGCATGACCACGAAGCCCGCCACGCCCAGCGGCGTGTTGCTGCTGACCGTGCCATAGACGACCAGCGCTAGGCCAAGGACGATGACGAACGCGGCGACCAGCAGCCGGCGCCGTGCGTGAAAACGCGGGTCGCTGGCCCGCACAGCCGAGGCGAACTTAGGATCCTCGGCAAGCGACCGCTCGATCTGATCGAACAGCCGCTGCTCGTGCTCCGAGAGCGGCACGGCATTCCTCCCCGGGCGCAAATCCAACCCCCCAGGCGGGGTCGGGGTGTCACTAAGGTAAGTGGCGCGGGACAGCCGTCGGCTGCCTTACCGAGCAAGTCTACGAGGGGGTTGGCGGGTCGGAAAGCGGGACGACCGTCGAGTGCGGGTGATTTTCGGTTCTTCGTAGATCGCTTCGTCCCAAAAGACTGGCCGGACCGACGCTGGCTCGACCGAAACGGGCGATTACTGCATCCTTGGCCGCTTCCGCCTCGCGCCAGCCGTGCTCCGGTTCACCGAGGCTGAGCTGCCGCGACGTGGTGGCGGCGGGGGTCAGGCCCTCGAGCCGGACGCCGACGAGGCGAATGTGGTCGCTCGCCCCCAGAGCCGTGAACAACGACCAGGAGATCTCAAAGATCTCACGCGACACATCGGTGCTCGTGGGCATCGTGCGGGAGCGGTTGACCGTCCGGAAGTCGGCCAGGCGCACCTTGATCGCCACCGTGCGGCCCACGAAGCCGCTCGCCCGCACCCGGGCCCCGACCTTGTCGGCCAGCGCGAGCATGCTCTTGCGCAGCACCTCGGGGTCGGCCACGTCGACGTCGAAGGTCATCTCGGCCCCGATCGACTTCTCCTCCCGATCGGGGCTGACCCGGCGGGGATCACGCCCCCGCGAGAGCTCGTGCAGGTGGGCGGCGGCGGCCTCGCCCAGGGCGCCGCGCAGCAGGCCGGCCGGGGCGTGCGCGATCTCGCCGACCGTGGTCAGGCCGAGCCGGCGCAGGGTCTCGGCCGCGCGCTCCCCCACGCCCCACAGCGCGTCGACCGGCAGCGGGTGCAGAAAGTCGAGCACCAGCCCGGCCGGCACGACGATCAGGCCGTCGGGCTTGGCCCGGGTGGAGCCCAGCTTGGCCACGAACTTGGTCGGCGCGACCCCGACCGAGCAGGTCAGCCGCTGCTCCTGCTGCATGCGGCGGCGGATCAGCCGGGCGATCTCGACGGGCCGGCCGAGCAGCCGCTGGGCGCCCGCCACGTCGAGAAAGGCCTCGTCGGAGGAGAGCGGCTCGACCAGGGGGGTGACATCGCGGAAGATCGCCATAACCGCCTCGGACGCCTCGCCGATGGCCGGGCCGTCGACGGGCAGGAAGATGCCGCGGGGGCAGAGGGCACGGGCCCGGGCCGTCGGCATGGCGCTGCGCACCCCGAATCGGCGGGCCTCGTAACTGGCCGAGCTGACCACGCCCCGCGGGCCGACCCCGCCGACGATCACCGGCTTGCCCCGCAGCTCGGGGCGCGCGCGGACGGCCACCGAGGCGAAAAAGGCATCCATGTCGACGTGCAGGATCGTGCAGCCCGCGTCGTCGGCCTGCGGCCCGAACCGCGGGTCACGGCCCTTCGGCACCGCCTGGCTGCGTCCCACGTCAGCAGGCTAGCCCGACCCCCTGACAAGATCGCGGATCAGCGGGCGATCAACAGCGGGATCTGCATCTCGGCCGCGGTCACCGAGGCGTGGTAGGCGATCAGCCGGCCCACCGGGGGCGGTTCCCAGCCGCCGGCCACGGCGATCGTGCGGCCCTGGCAGATGACCACGATCTCGCCGATGCGGTCGCGGTGACCGGGCGGCACCGGACCGAACCAGCCGCCGTCGATCGCCTCCTCGCGGGGCAGCACCCACGCCTGGTCGCCGAAGACACCGCGCCAGCCGGCCACCACGTCGTCGAGGGCCCCGGGCTCGGTGTAGAGGTAGCGGACCCGCGGCTCGCCCGCGACCCCGGCCACGCCGGCCCTGAGGTCCGGGATGTCGGCCATGTCGAAACGGGCGTCGGCGGGCACGTTGAGCTGGCCGTGGTCGGCGATCACGAGCAGGGCCGCCCGGGGTGGCAGCGCGTGCACGATCCGGTCGATCAGGGCCTCCACGCCGCGGGCGGCCGCACGCCACGAGGGGGAGTCGACGCCGTCCTCGTGGCCCTTCTTGTCCAGGTCGGGGTGGTAGCCGTAGACCAGCGCCGGCCCGGAGGCGGCGGACAACGCGGCGATCATGTCGGCCGCCAGGTCGTTCTGGCCGACGAAGCGGGCGCCGCCGTAGGCCGAGACGGTCAGGCCACTGCCCTCGAACTCCGGCCGGACGACGGCGGTCGCGGCCACCCCGGCGGCAGCGGCGGTGGCGAAGCGGGTCGGCTCCGGCTGCCAGGCCGCCGGGTCGGGGTCGTGTTTCCAGTGCACGTGGTTGACCGTGCGGCCGTCGGGCCGCCGCACGGTGAAGCCTAGGATGCCGTGCACGCCGGGTGGCACCCCCGTGCCCACGGTGACCAGGCTGGTCGGGGTGGTCGAGGGGAAGCCGGCGGTCAGCGTGCGCCCCGACGTGGCCAGGTCGGCGACCGTCGGGGCGTACGGGGAGAGCACCGGGATCTGGTGCGCGCCCAGACCGTCGACCAGCAACACGCCGATGCGGGTCACGCCGTCGAGACGGTCACGCAGCCCCAGCACGTCGGGGGCGCCGGGCACCCCGAGCACGGCACACGCGCTCGGCAGCACGTCGGCCAGGCTGTGCGACCCGTACGCGGGTCGCACCGGCTCGAGCGCGGCGTCGGGCAGGTGGTCGGCGGGCACCACGAGCGGCTCGGTGGTCACAGCCGCTATCCGATCACGCCGCCCGCGCGGCCGCGACCGGAAAACGTCACGGCTTGCGGGCGAACAGGTGCAGCTGGGAGGCGATGTCGCGGAACGGTGGCCGGGACGACAACTCGATTTCGAGGTCGAGCAGCGCCTGCGGGTCCTCCTCGACGACGGCCGCCGGGAGAAGATCGGCCAGGACCCGTACGCCGTGGGTCTGCTCGACGGTCAGCCCGGCCGCGCCGAGCAGGGCGGCCGCGCTCTCCGCGTCGTAGCGCCGGCGCAGGGTGTCGCGCGTGCCGGCCCGGCCCTCGGCGTCGGCCGCGACCGCCGCGGCCGCCCGCAGATGCCCGTTGATCGCCCGGCCCAGGATGGCCGCGGCCCGGCTCGCCACCAGCACGCTGGCCGCTCCCCCGGGACGCAACGCGGCGGCGATGGCGGCGACCACGCCGGCCGGGTCGTCGACGACCTCGAGCACGGCGTGGCACAGGATCAGGTCGGCGCTCGCCGGCTCGACCAGGCCGGCCAGCGCGTCGCCGTCGCCCTGCACGGCCCGGACCCGGTCGGCGACCCCGGCATCGGCGGCGCGGCGGGTCAGCGCGGCCAGGGCGTCGGGGCTGGCGTCGACGACGGTGACGGTGTGCCCGGCCTCGGCCAGCGGCACGGCGAACCCGCCGGTGCCCCCGCCGACATCGAGCACTGTCAGCTCGCGGCCGGCGTGCCGGTCCAGCTCGCGCCGCAGCACGGCCCAGACGGCGGCGGTGCGGGCGGAGACGAGCGGGCGCGCTGTCCGCGCCGATGCGATTTCCACACGGGCAGCGTAACGGCCGGTCAGAACCGGAACAGCACTCCCGTGGCGCGGCGCATCTCGCAGGCGTTGCCGAACCGCTGCTTCCAGCTCACCGGGCGCCCCTCCCATGTGCCGGTGAGCTCGGCCGTGACCGGCTTGTAGAGCAGGATGCACGCGGTGCCGGCGCGCTTGATCCGGCCCGGGTCGCCGTCCACCCCGGCGAGGGCCGCGCAGGCCTCGGCGGGGTCGGGGTGGCCGCCGCCGAGCGGGTCGCAGGTGAGCTTGACCGACATGGCGGAGCCTGCGCCCGCGACGTAGCTCAGCGTGAGCTCCTCCTGCGGCTGCGGGCGCGGGTGACCCCCGTACGTGGGTTTGGGGTCGGGAAGCGGGCCGAGGACAGCGGTGACGGCGGCTGCGGCGAGGACGACAGGAAGCATGTCGCTAAAGGTACAAAATCGGGCAAGTCGAATCAGCGGAAGTCCCGGGAGCCCGGCGCCACCGGCGGGGTGAGCGCCTCCAGCCGATCGGCCACCAGGTTGAGCACACTGCCCTCGGCGACCTTCTCCAGCCGGCCCCGCACGATCAGGGCCGTGCTGGTGCGGGCCACCCGCCGGTAGCGCTGCCACAGCCCCGGCGAGCAGGTCACGTTGAGCATCCCGGTCTCGTCCTCGAGGTTGATGAACGTGACCCCGCCCGCGGTCGCCGGCCGCTGCCGGTGCGTGACGATCCCGCCGACCCGGATGCGGGTGCCCGCCTCGACCCGGCCCAGCCGGTTGATCGGGATCGCGCCCGCCTGGTCGAGGTCGGCCCGGATGAACTGGGCCGGGTGCGAGTCGGGGGACAGCCCGGTGGCCCACACGTCGGCCACGAGTTCGTCGACCGCGCTCAGGCCGGGCAGCATCGGCGCGTCGGTGCCGGTCACCGTGCCGGGCAGACGGTCGGGCCGGTCCTGCGCGGCGGCCCCGGCGGCCCACAGCGCCTCCCGCCGGGTCAGGCCGAAACCGGCGAAGGCGTCGGCGGTCGCGAGGGCTTCCAGGTGCGCGGTGGAGCATCCCGTCCGCCGGGCCAGATCGGTCATTCCCCCGTACGGGCCGTGGGCGCGCCGCTCCTGCTCGATGCGCTCGGCCAGGCCCTCGCCCAGCGAGCGGATGCTGCCCAGCCCCTGCCGCACGGCCGGCCCGCCCAGCCCCCACGCGTGCGGCGGCTCACCGGGCAGCGCCCCCCAGCGGGTCTGCGGCGTCGATTCCAGCGTGGCCCGGGCATCGCTCAGGTTGATGTCGGGCCGGCGCACCTCGACCCCGTGCCGGCGGGCGTCGTCGACCAGCGACTGCGGCGAGTAGAAACCCATCGGCTGCGCGTTGAGCAGTGCCGCGCAGAAGGCCGCCGGGTGATAGCGCTTCAGCCACGCGCTGGCGTAGACGAGATAGGCGAAACTCATCGAATGGCTCTCCGGAAAGCCGTAGTTGGCGAACGCGGAAAGCTTCACGAACAGGTCGTCGGCGAGCTGGCCGGTGATGCCGTTGGCGGCCATTCCCTCATACAGGCGCCGCTTGATTTTCTCCATCTTCTCGACCGACCTTTTCGAGCCCATGGCCCGGCGCAGCTGATCCGCCTCGGCCGGGTCGAAACCGGCCACGTCGATCGCCAGCTGCATGAGTTGCTCCTGGAAGAGCGGCACCCCGAGCGTCTTCTCGAGCGCGTTGCGCATGAGCGGATGCGGATAGGTGACCTCTTCCAGACCGTTCTTGCGCCTGATGAACGGATGCACCGAGCCGCCCTGGATCGGGCCCGGGCGAATGAGCGCGACCTCGACCACCAGGTCGTAGAACTCGCGCGGTTTGAGCCGGGGCAGGGTGGCCATCTGGGCCCGGCTCTCCACCTGGAAAACGCCCACCGAATCGGCCCGGCAGAGCATGTCGTAGACCTCGGCATCGGTCAGGTCCATGGTGGAGATGTCCAGGTCGGATTCGATCATTTCGTACGCGTACCGCAGCGCGGACAGCATGCCCAGCCCCAGCAGATCGAACTTGACCAGTTCGATCGCTGCGCAGTCGTCCTTGTCCCACTGCAGCACCGTGCGGCCCGGCATCCGCCCCCACTCGACCGGGCACACCTCGATGATCGGCCGGTCGCAGATCACCATGCCCCCGGAGTGGATGCCCAGGTGCCGCGGGAAGTTCTGCACCTGATTGGCGAACTCGACGACCTGGGGCGGGATGTCCTCCACGTCGACCGTGGCCGCGCTCCCCCACCGGTCGATCTGCTTGCTCCACGCGTCCTGCTGCCCCGGCGAGAAACCGAACGCCTTGGCCATGTCGCGCACCGCCGAGCGCGGCCGGTACGAGATGACGTTCGCGACCTGGGCCGTGTGCTCGCGGCCGTGCAGCTCGTAGACGTGCTGGATGACCTCCTCGCGCCGGTCGGACTCGATGTCGACGTCGATGTCGGGCGGGCCGTCGCGCTCCGGGGCCAGGAACCGCTCGAACAGCAGGTTGTGCGCGACGGCGTCCACATTGGTGATGCGCAGCGCGTAACAGACCGCCGAGTTGGCCGCACTGCCCCGGCCCTGGGCGTAGATCCGGTTGTCCCGGCAGAACTTGACGATGTCGTACACGACCAGGAAGTAACCGGGAAACCTGAGCTCCTCGATCATCCGGAGCTCGTACTCGATCTGCCGGTACGCCCGGGGGTGGGCCTCGGGCGGGCCGTAGCGGTCGAGGGCGCCGCGCATGGTGAGTTCGCGCAGCCAGCTCATCTCGGTGTGGTTCGCCGGCACCGGAAAATCGGGCAATCTCGGCGCGACCAGGTCGATGTCGAACGCCAGACCCTCGCCGAACATCGCGGCCGCCTCGACCGCGCCCGGGTAGGCGGCGAACCGGCGGGCCATCTCGTCGCCGCTGCGCAGATGGGCGGCACCGGCCGCGGGCAGCCAGCCGTCGATCTCGTCGAGGCCACGGCGCGCCCGCACGGCGGCCAGGGCGGTGGCCAGCCGGCGCCGGGCCGGTGTCGCGTAGTGCACGTTGTTGGTGGCCACGACCTCCAGGCGGCGGCTCTTGGCCAGCGCGAACAGGACGTCGTTGCGGTCGTCGTCGTACGGGTCGCCGTGCGAGGTCAGCTCGACGGCCACGTTCGGCCGGCCGAACAGGGAGACCAGCCGGTCCAGCTCGTACGCGGCGGCCTCCACCCCCTCCGTGGCCAGCGCGAGCGGCACCGTGCCCTTGCGGCAGCCGGTGAGGATCAGCACGTGATCGCGCAGGTTGGCCGCGATGTCCTCCAGATCCCCGTACTCGGGCTTGCCCTTCTCCCCGCCCGCCAGCTGGCCGCGGGACAGGGTGGTGGCCAGCCGCGCGTACCCCTCGTGACCGTGCGCGAGGGCCAGCAGGTGACGGCCCTCCGGGTCGGCCTCACCGTTCTGCGGCTTGGTCAGATCGAGGGAGAGCTCCGCGCCGAAGATCGTGGGCAGGCCCAGCTCACGAGCGGCCTGCGAAAACCGGACCACGCCGTAGAAGCCGTCGTGGTCGGTCACGGCCAGCCCGTTCAGACCCAGGCGGGCGGCCTCCTCGGCAAGCTCCTCGGGGTGGCTGGCGCCGTCGAGGAAGCTGAAGTTCGTGTGGCAGTGCAGTTCCGCGTACGGGGTGCGGTTCTCCCGGCGGATCAGGGCCGGCGCCTCGTACGCCTGCCGCTTGCGCGACCACGCGGGCGAGTCACCACCGTCCCCGTCGACAGCCAGCGGATCGACGACGTGCTTGTCGTCCTTGTGGGAGGACAGCGTCTTCTCGAGGTCGGCCCACGAGATCTTGGGGTTATGAAAGCCCACGGAAACCCCTAGTCATAGATCGCCTCGACGGCCCAGTGCCCGCCGGACAGGCTGAGCAGGAACGCCCGCCCGTCTTCGAGCACCACCTGAAAACGGGCCCGCCGCCGGGCCTCGTTCGCGTCCCACCAGCGCTCGTCCACCGGCCAGGGGCCGGCCCAGCCGGTGATGGGCACCGGACGGGACCGCTCGACGATCAGCGCCGCGGGGCTGCCGGTCAGCTCGAGCCGGGCGCTCACCCCCACCGGGTCGCCGTGGCCGTCGAGCACCACTGCAGGTAGCGCCCTCGCAGGGACGATGGCCGGCGCGGGTTTGGGCAGTTTCCCCGGCCACGGCGGCTCTTGGGGCTGCTTCTTCCGCGCCTTGCCGGTGCTTGCCCGGCCCCGGCCCGGTGTCGCCTCCGCGGCGGTCGTCCACCTCTGGGCCGCCTCCGCTTCCGCCCCTGCCTGCGCCTCCGCCTGCGCGTTCGCCCCTGCTTCGGCTTTCGTCCCTGCTTTGGCTTTCGCCTCTGCCTTTGCTTTCGCCTCCGCCGCGGCCCATTCCGGCATTTCGCCCGCCGGGGCTCGCGTTGGCTGCCCGCCCGGCACCAGCCCCAGCACCGGCCGGCGAGGGCGCGCGTCGTCGTGGGCAGACTCATCCCGTACGGGAAAAGGGGTCGTCGGGGAGGGCAGGGCGAGCTCGGGCTGGATGTGGTGGGACAGCACCGGCACGGTCCTGATGCCGGGGATCGGGTCGGTGTGCGGGGCCGCGGGCCGGTGGGGTTCACGCTCGTCGCCCCACGGGACCAGGCGGATCTGGTCGTCGGCGTTGCGGCCACCACCCAGCACGGGAGTGACCACCGACTCGGGGCCGAGCAGACCCTGCACCCGGCTGAACGCGCGATGCGCCCGCTCCCGGTCGGCCCCGGCGTCACCCCACAGGCCGGGCTGCAGTCCAAGATGGACCAGCACGCCGTCGGGGACCAGACGCAGCCGGACGAGACCGGCGGTCGGCCGGGCGGGCGCACCACGGCGGGCCCCGGTGAGCCAGCCGTCGAGCTGCCAGCGGACCCGTTCGGCGATCGCGGCCGAGGTCAGCGTGCCGTCGTGCCGCCACACCCGGTGCAGCTCCTGACCGTTCGCGGTGACCGCCTCGATGCCCAGGCGGGTGCAGGCCAGCCCGTGCGCGGCCAGCTTGTCGTGCAGCCGCTCGGCCAGCGCGCGCCCCGCGAAGGCGGCCACGTCCACCCGTTCCAGCGGCTCGTCGTACGTCTCGGAGACCTCCAGATCGGGCGGCGGCCGGCGCACCGCCAACGGCCGATGATCGAACCCCGCCGCGAGCCGGTGCGCCAACGCCCCGTCGAAGCCGAACCGGGTCAGCACGTCCCCCGGCGGCAGCGCCGCGAACTCGCCCAGCGTCTTGAGGCCCAGCCGTTTGAGCAGGTCGGTCAGCTCGGGTCGTTCGATCGCCTCGATCGGCTGCCCCCGCAGGAAAGCGGCCGTCTCGCCGGGCGGCACAACCCGGCCCGCGCGGGCCGCCAGTCCCGCCGCGAACACCCCCTCGGCGATGCCGACCTGGCTCTCCACCTCACACGACTCGGCGACCTGCTCGACGATCCGCTCGGCCGCCGCCTCCTCCCCGCCGAAGTAACGCGACGGCCCGCGGGCGGCCACCGCGCACGCCCCCGGCCGGATCACCTCGACCCCCGCCGCGACTTCCTCGACGGCCGCGACCACCGGCTCGAACGCACGCGCATCCCGCCCCGGATCGTGCTCGACCGCCACCACCTGCGGGCAGCGGCTCTGCGCCTCCCGCCGCCGCAGCCCCCGCCGTACGCCCTCCCGCCGGGCCGCCTCCGAACAGGCGACCACCCGATTACCGTGCAACACGATGACCGGTTCCGCGGCCGCCACCCCCAGCACGATCTCAGCCGCGATGACCGGCCAGTCCGGACACCAGAGCAGCATGGTCCGAGCCCCGACGGTGCCCGCCACCACCCGGCTGCCCGCTTCCTTGCCCCCCACGTCACATCACAGCCGTCACTCGGTGCTCGCTCTTCTTCGCCCGAAGAGCCACCACCCGCCGATCCCCGGCCCCCACGCCGCCGGCCTCGACACCCGCTTCGCCGCCGGCCTCCGCTTCCTCCCCGGCTCTCTCTCCGACGCCGGGCTCCTGCCTCGCCCACTCTCCAGCGCGCCTCTGCTTTCCCACGTTCTCCCCGGGGCGCCTCTCCTGCCCCGCACTCTCCCCAGTACGCCTTTCCCGGCCCGCACCTTCCCCAGCGCGCCGCTCCCCTCCGGCACCCTCCCCGACGCGCTGCTCGCCTCCGGTTCTCTCCCCAGCGCGCCGCTCCCCTCCGGCACCTTCCCCAGCGCGTCGTTCCCCTCCGGCGCTGACTTTCTCGCCGGCTCCCATCGGCTCGTCCTGTTCGGGTGGCGGCACCAGGGACAACTGGGGCGAATAACCCGCGCTCGCGGCTGGGGACGGCTTCGGGGTGGTTGGCGAGGGGACGGCGGTGAGGTGCGGCCGGGTCCGGCGCTCCATCGTGGAATCGTTCTGGGCGGGAGCCGGGGGCAACGGCAGCCGGCGGATCGTGACGCCCGGCATCCACATGGTCACCTCTTTGGGGCGGGCCGCCGCACCGCGGCCGCGGGCCAGCACCCGCACCTCGCGGCGGCGCAGACGGCCGTGGCCCTCGTCGAGGCCTTCCCAGCGGGCTTCGAGGACGCTCAGGGTCACGTCGGCGCCGGACCAGTCCCCGTACGGGACCAGCACACTCCCCCGCTGGCGGGCCCGGGCCACCAGGCGGGAAGCGATCGAGGCGGAGACGCCGCCGGGGACGGCCAGCACGATGACGTCCACGCCGTCGATCAGCGCAGCCACGACGGTGGGCCACTCCGGCCCGGGGTCGGGCACCAGCGCGAGCCGGTCGAGCGCGATGCCGCTCTCGGCGGCGGCGGTCGCCCCCAGCGAGGGCACGCCGACCACGGCACACCACGACCCCGTACGGGAGGCTTCGGCCAGCAACGCCAGCACCAGCGACGTCCCGCCCGCGGCGGTGGCCGACCGGCCTGCCGCCACCGCGACGGTGCTGCCCCGGCGCAGTCCGTGCCCGGGCAGCAGCGCACTCAACTCGGGCGCGACCGGCAACGTCCGGTCGATGCCCGACGTCTCGGTCTCACCCGCCGCCCGCACCAGTTCAGCAAGGGCGGCCGCACCGCTGATCATGCGTCCCGCCATGTGTTGCCTCACTCTTGTTGCCTGTTCTTCCTGCCTGCCCCCCGTCACTGACGCCCACCCGGCGAGCAGGCATGACTGATCAGCGGCCTCCTGACGGGAAGCCGCCGAGCAGCGGGGAAGAACCGCCCGGACGGGTCCGGGGTACAACGGGCCGTCGTCTCGCCGGCCGGGAAAGCCGACGGCGAGAGACGACCGGGTCAAGGCCGCGGCCAGGGTCACCCGGCCCGGCCCGGCCCCGGCCCCGACCAAGATCAGCCGACCACGGCTAGCCAGTCAGCCAGCTACAGCCAGCCAGCCAACCAACCAGTCCCAGCAAGCCAGTCCCAGCCAACCAGTCCCAGCAAGCCACGGTCAGCCAGTCAGGGCCGCCGGCCACGGCCAGCCGGCCCCGGCCGGCCAGTCAGGGCCAGCCGGCCACGGTCGGCGGGTCAGGCGGCCACGGTCGGCGAGTCAGGCGGCCACGGTCGGCGGGTCAGGCGGCCAGCGGGGGCTGATAGGTCAGGCCCAGCGACGACTCGACCACGGCCACGAACTGTTCGGCGGCCCGCAACAGGTCGTCGGCCTCGCGGGGGGTCACGACGCGCGGGATGCCGGCTTCGGCCGCGGCACGTTTGGAGGCGCCGAGGGCGAAATAGTTGGCCCATTCGCCGAAGTCGGGCGCCACCAGCACCAGCAACGACCAGACGCTGGTCACCTTGCTGCGGCGGCTGGCCGGTGCGGGGCGGGCCCGGGCCGCGAGCACGGCGGCCGCGGCGCGCAGGGCGGCCAGGTGGGCCGTCGCGTAACGAATGCCGTCGGGCTGGGTGCGCGCCGCCTCGGCCAGCCCGTCGCGGGCGATGGCCAGCAGCTGCGCGGGCGTGCGCTGCGGAAGCATGTGAGCCGGCACGGTCGGGGCATCGGCCCGGGCCGCCGCCGTGGGCGCGTGCGCCAGCCCCGGCACGCTCAGCCCGGAAACATCCACACCGGACGAGCCCCGCCGGGAAGACACTCCGCCACCGGCCGCAGCCGAAAGCCCGGAGCCGGCCGCAGCCGTCGCGGGCCCAGCCACCTGGCGAGGCACTGCCGGACCGGAGGGCTCCCGGGGGCCAGGGGCCGAGGCAGAAACGGAGGACCCGCTGTGGCTGAGGGCCGGGGCAGGAACAGCGGGCTCTCGGTGAGCGGGCGCCGACGACGGATCGGGTGCAGCCTGGCGGGGCACGACCCAGCCGGAGGCGCGGGCCATGACCGAGCCGGAAGGTTCTTCGGGGGCCGGACGGGAGGACGGCGCGCTGGTGAAGACCGACGGGTCGATGAGGGCCGTGCGGGCCGAAGCCGCGCGAGGCGTCGCCGCGCGAGCCGGGGCCGAAGCGGTCGCGTCAGGCGTCACGCCGGGGGTGGCCAGCCCGGGGAGCGCGGGGTATGCGTAGGGCGCGCCGGGGGCGGCGGAACCGGGCGATGGCGCGCCTGGCGTGGCCGGACGCGGGGGGACCGGGGCCGGGCCTGCCGAGGCCGGGTGTGTCGAGGCCGAAGCTGAGGCCCGGCCGGCATGGGCCGAGTCAGCATGGGCCCGGCCGGCATGGGCCAGGTCGGGAGCCGGCAAAAGGCTTGGCGCCGTGTGGCTCGCCATGTGTCTCTCCTCGCGTGTCTCGCATCCGACGTGCCGGGTCGAACCGAGGCGCTGCGGAGGAAGGAGCAGCAGCCCCGTGGTGGTGACCGGCCGGGTGTGAAGCTTCCCCACACCACACCCGGCCGGACCTGCCGGCGGGTCCGTCGCCCGCCACCCGGGGGTCGGGGGCAGCGGACGACGGTCCTGCCTTGTCTGAAGGCCCGGACCCGCGAATGCCCGGAACCTCATGCGCAGCACTTCGCGGGTGCCACGCTGTGGGAGCCGCGCCGCGAAACACGGCCCCCGGTGTCAGCCCGGACGTTCGAGCGTTTCGAACATCCGTTCTAACTAAGGAGAAGACTAGCACTGACGTACGACAAAAATGCAAGACGGCGCGAGTCAGCCCAGCCGGAAGAGTTCACACTGTGATGACGACCTTGGCCCGTACGTGCTCGGCCGCCGCCGGGGACCCATCATCGTGAGCCGGGCCAGGTAGGGGTCGCCGCGCATCAGGTGCCAGTCCCGCGCGTTGATCGAGGCCGCCCGCACCCGGACGAGCACCGCGCCCCGTGTGCGGATCGGCGGCTCGGCCTCGGTGAGCGGCCCGTCTCGTACGCCCCCATCGCAGGGCGTCGATCGGCTGGGCGGGCGGCCCGGCCGGGCCGGCGCCGGCGAATGCGCGTCCGATTCGGACCGGTCTAAAGCACTAGCTCTTTCTCGAAGGAGAGCTGGTTGTACGGCGAGGAGTCGTACGCCGCGATCTCGCGGTAGCCGTGGCGCCGGTACAGGGCGATCGCCTCGGTCAGCGCGGGATGGGTGCCCAGCCGCAGCACGGTGACGCCGTGGGCGGCCGCGTCCCGTTCGAGCCCGGTCAGCAGCCGCGCGCCCAGCCCGCAGCCGCGGGCGGCCGGGCTCACCCAGAGATGGCGGATCTCGGCGAACGAGCCCAGCAGAATCCACAAACCACAGCCGACCGGCGCATCCTCCTCGCGGGCCAGCAGCATCGTCCCGGAACCGAGCGTCCCCGGCGCGGTCAGAGCGGCCGGGTCGTAACCCTCGGGAAAGCGAAGGGCCAGTTCCTTCCCGTACGAGGTGAGGCAGGCGCGCGCCGCGGGATCGTCATCGGCCACCGGCGTGATCACCACCGCGGCCAGGCGCAGCAGCCGCCGGATCCGCGCCTGCGCCTCCACCAGTTGCTCCCGCTGCGCGTCGGTGAGCGGCCCGAGCAGTGCGGCCACGCTCTCCCGCGAGCGCGCCTCCAGATCGTCGCGTTCGCGCCGCCCGGCCTCGGTCAGGGTGGCGATGCGCACCCGGCCGTCGGCGGGGCTCGGGCCGACCGCCACCAGGCCCTGACTGCTGAGCGAGCGCAGCAGCCGGCTCAGGTAGCCCGAGTCGAGACCCAGCCGGGCCCGCAGGTCACGCAGGCCGACCCCGGCCCCGGCCCCGATCTCGAACAGCAGGCGCGCCTCGCCGAGCGGCCGGCCCTGCCCCAGGTAATGATCGGTGAGGACGCCGAGACGTTGCGTGTAGTAGCGGTTGAAGTCCCGCACCTGTTCGATCTGATCCACAATCTCTGACCTTAGTCAGAGAAAAGGAGGACCGCATGCCCCGGACCATCGTGATCACCGGCGCGAGTTCCGGGGTGGGCCTGGCCGCAGCCGAGCAACTCGCCGCCGCCGGGCACGAGGTCGCCCTGGTCGGCCGCACGCCCGAGCGCCTGGAAGCGGCCGCCCGCGCGGCCGGGAACGCGCGGACCTTCCGGGCCGACTTCGAGGACCTCGACCAGGTCCGCGATCTGGCTGCCCAGCTGCTCGAGGCGTACCCGAGGATCGACGTGCTGGCCAACAACGCGGGCGGCATGGTCGAGCACTACCGGCGCACCAAGGACGGCTTCGAGGCCACCATCCAGAGCAACCACCTGGCCCCGTTCCTGCTCACGCATCTGCTGCGGGACAGGCTGACCGGCGGCACCGTGATCGGCACGTCCTCCCAGGCCCACATGCGCGGCGCCCCCGATCCGGCCGACCTCACCGGCGACCCGGGGCGTTACCAGTCCTTCCCGGCCTACGGCGCGGCCAAGGCGGCCAACATCCTGTTCGCGGCGGAGGCGGCCCGGCGCTGGCCCGAGATCACCAGCGTCTCGTTCCACCCGGGCGTGGTGCGCACCAACTTCGGGGCGGGCAAGGCGATCCGGTTCTTCTACAAGTACGCACCCTTCCTGGTCACACCCGAGAAGGCGGGCGCGCTGCTGACCTGGCTGGCCACCGACGACCACCTGGCCGACGGCGCCTACTACGTCGGCCACGAGGTCAAGACGCCCGCTCGGCACGCGAACGACCCGGCCCTGGCCGCGCGCCTGTGGGAGGCCAGCGCCGAGGCCACCGGCGTACGGGAATAACCGAAAACCGCGAAAGCGAGGGGTTGCCAACACAACCCTGCCGCGCGGGCCTGCGGAAACGTACGGTCTCGGCTCGTGCGGACCGCGGCCCTCTCCCTGCTCGTCGTCACGGCACTGTGGACGGCGGGCCTGAACGACGCGCCCGGCGGCGTGGCCGCATGGGGACGGCTGGCCGCGCTGTGGTCGGCCGACCTGCTGCTGCTCCAGGTCGTGCTGATGGCCCGCATCCCGTGGATCGAACGGGCGTACGGCCAGGACACGCTGGCCCGCTGGCACCGATGGACCGGTTTCGCCTCGTTCCAGCTGCTGCTGACGCACGTCGTGCTGGCCGTGGTCGCGTACGGGGAAAGGAAGCCCTGGCCGCGGCTGATCGAGGAGCCCGGGATGCTCCGGGCGCTGGCCGCGCTGGTCGCGCTGATCCTGGTCGTGGTCACGTCGGTCCGGCTGGTGCGCCGGCGGATGCGGTACGAATCGTGGCATTTGCTGCACCTGTACGCGTACCTGGGCGTCGGGCTGGCCTTGCCGCACATGCTGCTGCTGGGCAGTGACTTCCGGTCGCCGCCGGCCCGCGCGTACTGGTGGAGCCTCTACGTCGTGGCCGCGGGCTCGGTGCTCGTGTTCCGCCTCGGCCTGCCGGTGTGGCGCACGCTGCGGCACCGGCTCACCGTCGATCATGTCGACCCCGAGGCGCCCGGCCTGGTGTCGGTCTACCTGAGCGGGCGGCGTCTCGACCGGCTTCCCGTACGGGCGGGCCAGTTCTTCGTGTGGCGTTTCCTCGATGGCCGTGGGGCGCTGCGCGGCAACCCGTTCTCGCTGTCCGGACCGCCGCGCAGCGACGCGTTGCGGATCACCGTCAAGGTGGTGGGCGACGGCAGTTCGCGGGTGGCGGCGCTGCGGCCCGGCACCCGGGTGCTGATCGAGGGCCCGTACGGGCGGATGACCGCGGCCACCTACGCGGGCGGCCCGGTGACCATGCTGGCCTGCGGGGTCGGCATCACGCCGCTGCTCGCGTTGCTGTGGGACCTCCCGTACGCCCCGGGCCAGGCCACCCTCGTCTACCGCACACGCCATCCGCACGAAGTGGCGTTCCTGAGCGAGCTGGAGTGGCTGGCCGAGCACCGCGGGGTGCGGCTGGTGCCGCTGGTCGGGCCGCGCGCCGAGGCCGGGTCGTGGCTGCCCGCCGAGTACGCGGACCACGACGACGCCGGGGCGCTGCGCGTCCTGTCGCCCGACATCGCCGGCCACGACGTGTACGTCTGCGGGCCCGACGCCTGGACCGCGTCGGTGTTCCGGGCCGCCCGCGCGGTCGGCGTACCCCCGGCCCGCCTGCACCGGGAACGTTTCGGGTGGTGAGAATGGGTGCATGAGGGAACACCCCAACGTGCTGGCCGTGCAGGACGCCCTGGACGCCGCGGGCGCGCGTACCGCCGACGACGCGCCGTCGCTGGTCATCATCCTGGACGGGGCGGCGCACACCGCGGCCGCGGCCGCCGAGGCCCTGTGCATCGAGGTCGGCCAGATCGCCAACTCGCTGATCTTCGACGCCGACGGGGAGCCGCTGCTGGTGCTCACGTCGGGCGCCCACCGGGTCGACACGGCCAAGGTCGCGGCGGCGCTGGGCGTGACCAGGCTCAAGCGGGCCACGCCCGAGTTCGTCCGCGAGCACACCGGGCAGGCGATCGGCGGGGTGGCGCCGCTGGGCCACCCCAAGCCCGTACGGACCCTGGTCGACACGGCGCTGGAGCGGCATCGCGACGTCTGGGCGGCGGGCGGCGTGCCGCAGGCGGTCTTCCCGATCACGTACGCCGAGCTGGTCCGCGTCACCGGCGGCACCCCGGCCGACGTGGCCTGATGCCGGTCACCTTGCACGTCTGGCGGGTGCCGCGGCGGCGGATCGGGGCGGCGATGTTCCGTGTCGCGTTCCCCGGCGTACGGGGAACGCGGTTTGCGAAGTTTGTCGGGACCTCGCGGGGCTTCCTGCCGCGGGACGCCGATCTGACCCGGTATGCGGCCCTCATCGTGAGCGACGCCCCGGTTCGTGTGGACAAATGGGACAGACTGGCGATCGCGTCGGCTCGGGTAGAGCTGGAGCCGCTGCTCAGCCGCGGCGCCTGGTCGGGCCAGGAACCGTTCCATCCCGACAAATCGGACGTCGCCCACGACGGCATGGTGCTGGCGCTGACCCGGGCCCGGCTCCGGACGACCAAGATGATCACGTTTTATCGGGCCGTCCCGGCGGTGGCGGCCGAAGTCGATCAAGCACCGGGGTTGCTGGCCCATCTCGGCATCGGCGAGGCCCCGATCGGCTTCCAGGGCACTATCAGCCTGTGGCGCAATGCGGCGGACCTGGCCCGATTCGCGTACCGTCAGCCGGAGCATCGGGCGGTGATCGCGCGGACACCGGCCGATCGGTGGTACGCCGAGGAGCTTTTCGCCCGGTTCGCGGTGCGTGAGATCAGCGGTGACCGGGCAGTGCTCGGTTGGTTGGCTGAGCGGTAACAGAGGGGCGGACTCGACGATGAGGCTCGTGGCGTGGCAGCCGGACGATCTGCTGAGGCGGCTCGACGATGTGGTGAGCGTCTACGGCGAGGCGATGGGCTATCGCCAGGAGCTGCTGCAGACCCGCCGCGGCTACATCGGCGCCCACGTGCGCCGGGCCGGTTTCCGGGCGGTCGCCACGCTGACCACCGACGGGCGGCTGGCCGGCTTCGGCTACGGCTACACCTCCGGTCCCGGCCAGTGGTGGCACGACCAGGTGCGGGCCGGCCTGCCCGAGGACGAGCGGCCGCGCTGGCTGAGCAACTGCTTCGAGGTCGTCGAGCTGCACGTGCGGCCCGCGGCCCAGGGGCACGGCGTCGGCGCCCGGCAGCTGCGGGCCCTGCTGGCCATGGCCGACGGCGAAACCGTGCTGCTCTCCACCCCCGAGGCCGACGAGCAGAAGTCGCGGGCCTGGCGGCTCTACCGCCGGTTCGGCTTCAGCGACGTGCTGCGCCAGTTCCTGTTCCCCGGCGACGAGCGCGCGTTCGCGATCCTCGGCCGTGACCTGCCGCTCGCCGAGCGCCCGGCCGAGGATGCACCGGGCATTGTCGGTCTCTAGAGTCACGCCCTGGACCCTGCTCGGGCTTCTGATCCTCGCGCAGATCTGCTACCCGCTCACGTCGGGCGACACGCGCGCCGCGTTCACCGTGGCCACGGTCGTGCTGGGCTACGTCCTGTCCGTCTCGCACGCCTTCCTGACCCGCGGTCCCCGTGCCGCCCTCGCTCTGGTCGGCACGGCCACGCTGGGCGGGTTCGCGGTCGAGGCGCTCGGCGTCGCCACCGGCTTCCCGTTCGGCACGTACGACTACTCCGGCCAGCTCGGCCCGAAACTGCTCGGCGTCCCGCTGATCATCCCGCTGGCCTGGACGTGGATGGCCTGGCCGGCCTGGCTGGCCGCGCAACGCCTGCCGCTGGCCCGCTGGGCCCGCGTCGCCGTGGCCGCCTTCGGCCTGGCCGCCTGGGACATCTTCCTCGACCCGCAGATGGTGGCCGAGGGCTACTGGCGCTGGGTCTCCCCCACCCCCGCGCTGCCCGGCCTGCCCGGCATCCCGATCAGCAACTACCTCGGCTGGCTGGGCTTCGCCCTCATCCTGATGACCACCCTTGATCACCTGGTCCGCAGGATCATTCCGCCGGCGGGGCCGTCCGTGGCCCCGGACGGCGACGTGCCCATCATCGTGCTCTGGATCTGGACGTACGCTTCCTCAGTGCTCGCCCACGCGGTGTTCCTCGGCCTGCCCGCCTCGGCGGTCTGGGGCGGCGTGCTGATGGGCGCGGCCGTCCTGCCGCTCCTGCCCCACCTGCGGCACCGATCATGAGGTGGCTCGCCCTGCTGCCGTGGGCCGCCCTGACCGCGCACACCGTCGCCAACGCCCTGCTCCTGCGCCGCCCGCGCCGTGCGGCAACGACCACCGAGCGGGTCGCGGTCCTCCTTCCCGTACGCGATGAGGCCGCCCGGGTGGGCCCCTGCCTCGAGTCGCTGCTGGCCCAGCGCGGCGTCGAAAACCTCAAGATCTACGTGCTCGACGACGGCTCGACCGACGGGACGGCCGACGTCGTCCGGTCGATCGCGGGCGACAAGGTCGAGTTGCTCACCGGCGAGCCCCTGCCCACGGGCTGGCTGGGCAAGCCGCACGCCTGCGACCAGCTGGCCCGGGCCGCCGCCGGCGCCACAGTGCTGTCCTACGTGGACGCCGACGTCGTGCTGCAACCGGACGCGATCGCCGCCGCCGTGTCGGAAATGCGCAAAATCGCGGCCGATCTGCTCTCGCCCTACCCGAAGATCACCGGCGCCGGCCGTCTCGTGCAGCCACTGCTGCAATGGTCATGGCTGACGTTCCTCCCGCTGCGGGCCATGGAACGCTCCCTCCGCCCGTCCCTGACCGCGGCGGGCGGCCAATGGCTGGTGATCGACGCCGCGGCCTACCGGCGGGCGGGCGGCCACGCGGCAGTGCGCACCGAGATCCTTGAGGACATCGCGCTGGCCCGCGCGGTCAAACGATCCGGCGGACGGATCGCGCTGGCCGACGGCTCCCCCCTGGCGACCTGCCGCATGTACGACTCGTGGCCCGAACTCACCACCGGCTACACCAAGTCGCTCTGGGCGTCCTTCGGCTCGGCGCCCGGCGCGAGCGCCGTCGTGGCCTTCCTCCTTTTCCTGTACGTCCTCCCGCCGCTCGCCGCGGTCGCCCTGGCCGCGACCGGGCAGTTCGCGTGGGCCGGGGTCGCCCTGACCGCCTACGGCCTGGGCGTGCTGGGCCGGCTCGCGTCAGCGGCGGCCACGGGCGGCCGCGCCTGGCCCGACGCGCTGGGCCACCCGGCCTCGGTCACGCTGTTCGCCTGGCTGGTGACCCGCTCCTTCCACCTGCACCACCGCGGCGCCCTGACCTGGCGCGGACGACCGGTATGACCCACCACCAGGCCGCCCCGAGCCGCCACCTCGCGTCCCACCGCCAGGCCGACAGCCACCACTCCCCGTCCCGCCAGGACGACCCCAACCGCCACCCCGCGCCGCACCGCCAAACCGACCCGAGCCGCCACCTCATGCCCCACCACCAGGCCGACAGCCACCACTCCCCGTCCCGCCAGGACGACCCCAACCGCCACCCCGCACCCCACCGCCAAACCAACCCGAGCCGCCACCTCATGCCCCACCACCAGGCCGACAGCCACCACTCCCCGTCCCGCCAGGACGACCCCAACCGCCACCCCGCGCCCCACCGCCAAACCAACCCGAGCCGCCACTCCACGTCCCACCGTCAGGCCCACTCGAGCTGCCACACCAACCCCCACCACCAGACCGGCTCAAGCCCCCAGGAGCAACCTCCCCCGATGGGACAAAGCGGACAGTGGGTGAGCGGGCCGCTGGCGGACAGGCGGCAGGCGAACGCCCCGCGAACGAACACGCAGCAAGCGAACGCACAGTGGGCGAACGCACAGTGGGCGAACGCACAGTGGGTGAGCGGGCCGCAGGCGGACACGCGGCAGGCGAACGCCCCGCGAACGAACACGCAGCAAGCGAACGCACAGTGGGCGAACGCACAGTGGGCGAGCGGCCAGTGGGCGAGCGGGCCGCAGGCGAACGCCCAGTGGGCGACCACCCCGCGGGCGACCATGCAGCGCGCGAACGTCCCGCGGGCGAACGCATTGCAGACGAACGGGCCGCGGACGAACACCCGGCGGGCGAACAGGCCGCAGGCCGGCCCACGGCAGGCGGACGGGCAGCGGGCTGATCGCAGGGGGGACGCATGAGCCGGGTCGTCGTGATCGGGGCCGGGGTCGGCGGGCTGACCGCGGCCGTACGGCTGGCCCGGGCCGGGCACGCGGTGACCGTGTTCGAGCGGTCGGGCCGGCTGGGCGGCAAGCTCGGCGTCTACGAGCGCGACGGCTTCCGCTTCGACACCGGACCCAGTCTGCTCACCTTGCCGCAGGTTTTCACCGAGGCCGCGCTCGATCTGGTGCCGCTCGACCCGGTGGTGCGGCATGTCTTCCCGGACGGCACGGTGCTCGATTCGTCGCCGGTGCACGCCGAGTTTCTCGACCGTATCGGCGACGCGCTGGGCGCCGAGGCCGCGTACGACTGGGACCGGTTCTGGCGTCGGGCCCGGCGCATCTGGGACGCCTCGTGGCGGTCGGTGCTGCGCAAACCGGTCACGCCCGCCTCGCTGGCCGCGCTGTCGTGGCGGGTCGGCGACTTGGCCGCGATCGCTCCGGGCCGTTCACTGCGGTCGTTGGGCCGGCACTATCTGCGCGATCCGCGGCTGCGGATGATGCTGGACCGGTACGCGACGTACACCGGCGCCGATCCGCGGCGGGCGCCGGCCGCGCTGGCCGCGGTGCCGTACGCCGAGCTGGCCTTCGGGGGCTGGTATGTGCCGGGCGGTTTGGGCACGCTCGGCTCCGCGCTGGCGTCGGGCTGCGCCGCGGCGGGGGTGCGGATCGTGTTCGATCAGGCGGTCGAGCGGATCGAGACGGCGGACGGGCGGGTCATCGGGGTCCGGCTGGCCGGTGGCGCCCACGTGCCGGCCGACCAGGTGGTGTCGAATGTGGACGCGCTGACGGTCTACCGCGATCTGCTGCCCGAGCCGCGCCGGCTGTCCGGGCTCACCGATCGCAGCCTGGCCGGTTTCGTGCTGCTGCTGGGGGTGCGGGGCGAGACCCCGGCGCTGGCCCACCACACGGTGTTCTTCCCGCACTACTACGACGCCGAGTTCGACGCGATTTTCGGCTCGGCGTCGCGGCGGGCGGTCCCGGCCGGCGACCCGACGGTGTTCGTCACCCGGGCCGTCGACCCGGCCGTGCACCCCGAGGGCTGCGAGGCCTGGTTCGTGCTGGTCAATGCGCCGAGGCACGGCACCGGCGGGCGGGCCGTCGACTGGCGGCGGCCGGGACTGCCGGAGGCGTACGGGGATCTGGTCCTTGACGTGCTGGCCCGGCGCGGGCTTGACGTGCGGGACCGGCTGGTGTTCCGCGAGACGCGCACGCCCGCCGATCTGGCCGCGGCGACGGGCGCGCCGGGCGGGGCCATCTACGGCACCGCGGGCGGGCTGATGCGGCCGGTCAATCACGGCTCGGTGGCGGGACTGCACCTGGTCGGCGGTTCGGTGCATCCGGGCGGCGGTCTGCCCATGGTCACCTTGTCGGCCCAGATGGTGGCCGACCGGATCGGCCCCGCCTAGGTTCGCCCCCGGCCGACGCCATCAGGCGCGGGTCAGCGCGGGGCGTGAGCCGCCAGGAAGGCCTTGGCGATGGCGGACGACAGGTCGGCCGGGTTGGTGGCCGGGAACGCCTTGCCGCCCGTGGCCGTCGACATGTCGTTGAGGGCCTTCATGTCGACGTCGGGTCCGTAGCCCACGGCGATGATCGGCACCGGGCGGCTCGGGTCCTGCTCGGCGGCCAGCTTCGTCATGAACTGGGCCTGCGTCATCTTGAACGTGGACTCGCCGTCCTCGCCGTCGGTCAGCACCACGACCAGCGTCACCGTGCCGGGCGCGACCTTCTCGCGCATCTGGGCGACGCCGTCGAGCACGCTCTGGTAGAGCGGGGTGCCCGAGTTGTCGGCGGCCCGATAGGTGTCCATCGCCTTGATCAGGGCGTCCCGGCGGGTCTTGGTGCCGTCGAGCTGCTCGGTGATCGGTCCGAAGGGGACGACCTCCCGGTGGGCGGGGCTGGTCGGCGTGGGCTGCCCGAAATACCACATGCCGACGGTGGTGTCCTCGGCGAACAGGTCGGCCGCGAACCGGCCCGATTCGCGCAGCAGGGCGGCACGGGTGACGGTGCGGCCGCCGGGCGCCTGGATCTTCTGGTTCATCGAGCCGGACGCGTCGATCAGCAGCAGCACCTGGGTCGCGAGCGACTTGTACTCGCTCCACATGGTGGCCGGGGCGAGCAGGGCGGCGGGCTGGGGCGGCAGCGGCAGCGCGTTGGGGGTGGGCAGCGGGCGGAAACCGGCCTGGATCAGCGACGAGCGGGTGATCGCGGCCCGCAGCTTGGCGGTCAGCTCGGTGTCCTGGTTGTTCTTGGCCACCGCGAACGGGTAGTCGGCCTGGACCAGGCCGTCCGCGGGGTAGGCGCCCTTGAGCGGCACGGTGTGCTTGCCCCTCTGGTACGTCTTGAGCTGCTGCTCGACGAGCGGGAACAGGCCCACGTCGTAGACCACGCTGTTGGTGTTCCACTGCTTGGCCACTCGGGCCAGCACCTTGGACGGGTCGGCCGCGGCCTCCTTGAGCCGGCTGCGCAGGGTCAACGCGCGCAGCTGAGCGATGCCGCTGTCGGGCGTGGTGCGGGCCATGGCCGCGTTGACGCCGTAGACCGAGAGCAGGCCGACCGTGCTGGTGCGGGCGTCGGGCATGGTCACGGCGACGACCTTGCCGGTGGCGACGGCGCCGGTGAGCTGGGCCCACGAGGTGCGGCCGCCCTGGCTGAGCGAGTCGGTGACGGTGCCCGGGCCGGCCAGCATGATGGGCGAGTAGGCCATCGGCTTGTCCTGGGCGGTGAAGGCGGCGCCGCCGGCGTTGGCGATGCCCAGCCAGACGCTGCTGGAGGGGATCCAGACATCGGGCTTGGCGGCGCCCGCGGCCGTGACGCCGGGCTCCTCGGCGACGACCTTGATCGGGTCGCACGGGTCGGCCTCGTCGTCGTCGAGCGTCTTGGCCGCGGCCTGCACGGCCGGCGCGATCTCGGGGGCGGCCGCCACCCGCAGCTTGACGCCGGGGCAGGCGTCCGGGGCGGAGGGCCGGGCGGTCGGGGCCGTGTTCGTGGTCGGGGCCGGGTCACGGGTGTACATCCACCAGGTGGTGCCGCCCGCCACGGCCACCAGCAACAGCACGATCGCGGCGGCGAGCAGGATCCGGCCGGCGCCACCGCCGGGTGGGCCGTGGTGGGTCACGGGCTCGTCCATCGGCGACTGATTGCGCCCCGTCAGATCCGACATCGCACCCACCTCTCCTTCGACTCCGGCCTGCTCGGCGACCCGGCCGGCCTCCCCGGACGGTGATCACGGTATCGAGCAGCCTCGCTGCAACGTGAGCGAATAGTAATCACATCTCGGCGGCCGACAACCGCCCGCCCCCTATTGGCACATTGCCGACAGACACCGCGTGACCGATCACCTACCCTGCGCCCGGGCCACCGCGAGCACGATCAATTCCCCATCTTCACCTGTGCCAACAGGCTCCTTGGCCCATCCGCCGTAGATCCGGTCGACGTCGAATCCGGCCGCCTCCACGGTTGTCCTGATCTCACTTTCCGACCGAAAACGTAGCGTGGCCGTGCTTGTCGCTTCGTCACGATCCGTAAGCACGTAGTGCCGCGTGAAGCTGACCACCCCGTCCACCTCGGCATTTACCTCCGTCCATGTCTCGATCTCGCCGCGGCCGGGCAGGATCACGGTCCGACGTGAGTCGACGGGGTTCCACCGTTCCCACCGGCGGTCGTCCGGGTCGCGGCTGTCGAAGATCAACCGGCCGCCCGGGACCAGACACCGGCGCAGCGCCCGCAAGGCCGACAACCACTGCTCGTCACTGACGAAGAACTGCGCGACGTGACTTGTGAGCAACACCGCATCGAACGTCCGCTGCGGCAGCACCTCGATCGAACCCTCGATCCACGTCACCCGGTCGGCGCCGGGCTTACGACGGGCGGCGTCGAGCGAGGCCCGCGCGGGATCGACCCCGGTGACCTCGTGACCGGCCTCCGCCATCGCGATCGCGAGCCGGCCGGTGCCACAGCCGAAGTCGAGCACCCGGGGCGCGTTGCGCTCGGCCAGCAACGCCATGAACAGGTCGTCGTCGTAGCCCCAGACGAACTCCGCGTCGTAGATCTCGACCAGGCGCGGGTCCTCGAACTCACCATGATGCACAGCGACGATGCTAAATCCGATTTCCGGTACGCAACTGCACACAGCTCCTGAGCAGGCCGAGGCCGTACGGGAAAGGGTCTAAAGGGGACGCACACCCAGGGGAAGCTCCTGCGTGGCCACGTGCTGGAGCAGCGTCGCCCGCAAGGCCTGGGCGGCGTGCGGCAACACCGAGCGGGTGCGGTGGGCCAGCGCGATCGTGCGGCGCATGCCCGGCGGAGCCAGCGGTGTGGCCCGCAGCAGCGGCCGGTTGGCCAGCACCATGCTGGGCACGAGGGCGACGCCCAGCCCGGCCTCGACGAAGGCCAGCACCGCGTCCATCTCGCCACCCTCCACGGCGAACTTCGGGGTGAAGCCCGCCTTCTCGCAGGCCTCGAGGGTCACACCGCGGATGTCGTAGCCGGCGCGGAACATGACCAGCGGGGTGTGTTCGAGTTCGGAGAGGGCGATCTGCGCGTGCGGCGTGGGCGGCGGACGGTCGGCCACCGAGGCCACGACCAGACTTTCGCGCAGCACCGGGGTGGTGCTCAGCGACTCGTCGACGCCCTCCTCGGGCTGCACGATCAGGGCCAGGTCGAGCGTGTGGGCCTGCAGGTTCTCGATCAGGTCCTGCGAGCCGCCCTCGTTGACGTAGAGCTGGATGTCGGGGTGGGCCGTGCGGAACGTGCGCAGCACCTCGGGCACGAGCGAGGAGCAGAGGCTGGGGGTGGCGCCGAGCCGCACCTCACCGCGGCGCAGCCCGACGATGTCGGCCACCGCCTCCTGGGCCGCGTCGGCGTCGGCGACCATGCGCTGGGCGAGCGGAAGCAGTGTCTGGCCCGCCGCCGTCAGGGTCACACCGCCACGAATCCGCTCAAAAAGCGGCGCGCCGAGCGTCGTCTCCAGCGTGTGAATTTGCTTACTGAGTGTCGGTTGCGAGACGCCCAAAATGTCCGCCGCTTGGGTGAAATGCCGGGTTTTCTCGACGGCGAGGAAGTACCGAAGCTGCTGGAGCTGCACGACGATAGCTTATCTCTATGGTGACTGCGTCGATCATGCATTAGACGAATCGCATACAGCTTTCTACCGTCCAGTGTGTGGCGGTAGATACTTCGACCCGGAAGTCGGCGGCGGCAGCGCCCGCTCCGGGCAAACCAGCGAAGCGGCGCTCCTCGGTCGCTCTGAAAATCTTCATGGCGGTGACCGGCTTCCTGCTCGTCGCCTTCCTGTACGTGCACATGATCGGAAACCTGAAGATCTTCTTCGGGGCCGAGACCTTTGACCACTACGCGCACTGGCTCCGCAGCATCGGCACCCCGCTGCTCCCCGAGGCGTGGTACCTCTACATCCAGCGCGCCGTGCTGACCGTGGCGGTGATCGGGCACATCGTGGCAGCGGTGATCCTGACCCGCCGGGCCCGGCAGGCGCGCCCGGTCAAGTACGCGCACCGGCCCAAGGTGCAGGGCAGCTACGCGGCCCGCACGATGCGCTGGGGTGGCGTGATCATCCTGCTCTTCGTGATCTACCACATCCTCGACCTGACCACGCTCACGCTGAACCCGCACGGCGTCACCGGTGAGGTGTATCGCAACGTGGCGGAGGACTTCGCCCCGTCCCGCTGGTACGTGACGCTGTTCTACACGCTGTCGATCGTGGCGGTCGGCTTCCACCTGCGGCACGGCCTGTGGAGCGCCGTGCGCACCCTGGGCCTGCAGAGCCCGCGCGGCGAGCTCTACGCCCGCGCGACGGCCCTGGTGCTGTCGGTGGTGCTGGTCGTCGGCTACCTCTCGGTGCCGTTCGCGGTTCTGGTCGGATTGGTGGACTGAAATGGCTGACTTCTGGAACGACGGCGACCCGATCGCCGACACCGCGGCCCCCGAGGGCCCGATCGAGAACCGCTGGGAGAAGCGCAAGTTCTCGGCCAAGCTGGTCAACCCGGCCAACCGCCGCAAGCTGACGGTGATCGTGGTCGGCACCGGCCTGGCCGGCGGTTCCGCGGCGGCGACACTGGCCGAGGCCGGCTATCACGTCAAGTCGTACTGCTATCAGGACAGCCCGCGGCGGGCCCACTCGATCGCCGCGCAGGGTGGCATCAACGCCGCGAAGAACTACCGCAACGACGGCGACTCGATCTACCGCCTGTTCTACGACACCGTCAAGGGCGGCGACTTCCGGGCCCGCGAGTCCAACGTGTACCGCCTGGCCACGGTCTCGGTGAACATCATCGACCAGTGCGTCGCGCAGGGTGTGCCGTTCGCCCGCGAGTACGGCGGCCTGCTCGACAACCGCTCGTTCGGCGGCACCCAGGTGTCCCGCACGTTCTACGCCCGGGGGCAGACGGGTCAGCAGCTGCTGCTCGGCGCCTACCAGGCCATGGAGCGGCAGATCGGCCTGGGCAACATCGAGATGAACAGCCGGCACGAGATGCTCGAGCTGATCGTCGTCGAGGGCAAGGCCCGCGGCATCGTCGTGCGCGACATGGTCACCGGCGAGATCACCACCGAGATGGCCGACGCCGTCGTGCTCGCCTCGGGCGGCTACGGCAATGTCTTCTTCCTCTCCACCAACGCCAAGGGCTGCAACGTCACGGCGTCGTGGCGGGCCCACCGCAAGGGCGCGCTGTTCGCGAACCCCTGCTACACGCAGATCCACCCGACGTGCATCCCCGAGTCCGGCACGCACCAGAGCAAGCTCACGCTGATGAGCGAGTCGCTGCGCAACGACGGCCGGGTCTGGGTGCCCAAGCGGGCCGAGGACTGCCAGAAGCCCGCCGCGCAGATCGCCGAGGAGGACCGCGACTACTACCTGGAGCGGATCTACCCCTCCTTCGGCAACCTGGTCCCCCGCGACATCGCCTCGCGCGCGGCCAAGAACGTCTGCGACGAGGGCCGCGGGGTGGGCCCCGGCGGTCTGGGCGTCTACCTGGATTTCGCCGACGCCATCAAGCGGCTGGGCAAGAAGGCCGTGGAGGCCAAGTACGGCAACCTGTTCGAGATGTACCAGCGGATCACCGGCGAGGACCCGTACGAGGTCCCGATGCGCATCTATCCCGCGGTGCACTACACGATGGGCGGCCTCTGGGTCGACTACGACCTGCAGTCGACCATCCCGGGCCTGTTCGTGGTGGGTGAGGCCAACTTCTCCGACCACGGCGCCAACCGGCTCGGCGCGTCCGCCCTGATGCAGGGTCTGGGCGACGGCTACTTCGTGCTGCCCACGACGCTCGGCAACTACCTGGCCAGTGGCCCGTACGAGAAGATCGCCGCGGACCACGAAGAGGTGGTGGCGGCGCGCCGGCAGGTCGAGGACCGCATCGCCAAGCTGCTGTCGATCAACGGCGACCGTACGGTCGACAGCTTCCACCGCGAGCTCGGCCACATCATGTGGGAGTACTGCGGCATGGAGCGCACCGAGGAGGGCCTGACCAAGGCCATCGGGCTCATCCGGGCCCTGCGCGACGAGTTCTGGCAGCGCGTCAAGGTGCCCGGCACCGGCGAGCAGCTCAACCAGAACCTGGAGAAGGCCGGCCGCGTGGCTGACTTCTTCGAGCTGGGCGAGCTGATGTGCATCGACGCCCTGCACCGCCGCGAGTCCTGCGGCGGCCACTTCCGCGCCGAGTCGCAGACCCCCGACGGCGAGGCCCTGCGCCACGACGACGAGTTCAGCTACGTCGCGGCCTGGGAGTACGCCACCGGCGAGAGCGCGAAGCCCACCCTGCACAAGGAACAGCTCGAATTCGAGTACGTCCACCCGAGCACCCGGAGCTACAAGTAATGGACATCCAGGTCCGCGTGTGGCGTCAGCAGGACTCGTCCGACAAAGGCCGGATGGAGACCTACGACGTCAAGGACATCTCCCCCGACGCCAGCTTCCTCGAGATGCTCGACGTGCTGAACGAGAAGCTCATCCTCGACGGCGACGACCCGATCGCCTTCGACCACGACTGCCGCGAGGGCATCTGCGGCGCGTGCAGCATGGTGATCGACGGTGTGGCGCACGGCCCCGAGAAGGCCACTACCGCCTGCCAGCTGCACATGCGGCACTTCAAGGACGGCGACAAGATCGACGTGGAGCCGTGGCGAGCAGCCGCCTTCCCGGTGATCAAGGACCTGGTCGTCAACCGCGGCAATCTCGACAAGATCATCGCGGCCGGTGGCTACATCACCGCCCCGACCGGCGCCGCCCCCGAGGCGCACGCCACTCCGGTGCCCAAGAAGGACGCCGACCTGGCGTTCGAGGCGGCCACCTGCATCGGCTGCGGCGCCTGCGTGGCGGCCTGCCCCAACGGCTCGGCCATGCTGTTCACCGCGGCCAAGGTCGCCCACCTGGGCCTGATGCCGCAGGGTCAGCCCGAGCGCGACACCCGCGTGCTCGACATGCTGCAGGCCCAGGACGACGCGGGCTTCGGCGGCTGCACCAACATGGGCGAGTGCTCGCAGGTCTGCCCCAAGGGCATCCCGCTCACCCTGATCGGCAGGCTGAACAGCGACTACCGCAAGGCTCTGCGCAAGCAGATCTGACGGCGGCGCTCATCGGGGCCGGTTCTCACCGAGAGCCGGCCCCGAGCTTGGCCTCCCGCGCGAGCCGCTGGTCGTCTCGCGCGGGCTGATCGCCTTCCTCCTGTTCGCCGCCTTCGGCACGCTCTGGAGCGGCCTCACGCTGCCGCTGGCCGCCCGTCCGTGGCGGATGAGCACGGCTCGGACCGGTCCGGTGGGCTCGCTGGTGCGCCGGCAGCAGCTCGAGCGGGCCGATGGGCGGACGCCGGCCGAGCCGGCTTCGTGACCGGTGGCGCACCCTCACGTGGGTCCCCAGCCGGCGCACGGACGCGCGACTGCGACCTGACGGGCCGGTCCCGAACCAGTTCGTACCGGCACCCTGCCGACGAAAGGCTGACCGTCGCCAGGCCGACGACAATCGATCGGGTCGCCACCCCTGGACCGGGTTCAGGCGTTCGATGCCACGGGGGAAAGCTTTCTGGTGGCGCGCACGGCGATCACCGCGGCGGCGACGCTGGTGGTGGCGGTGACAACCAGGGGAACGACGGCGCCGATGTGGATGGCGGCCGCGCCCAGGGGGATGCCGATGGCGACCGGGCCGAACATGATCGTGTTGGCGGTGGCGGCGACGCGGCCCAGCAGGTGGTCGGGGGTCAGCGTCTGCACGGCGGTCACCGCGGCGATCAACGTCCAGGGCAGCCCGATGCCGATCACCACGCTGCCGGCGACCATGGCGGGGAACCAGGGCAGCGCCTGCGAGACACATCCGGCGGCGAAGACGACCGCGCCGACGGCGGCCACCGTGATCGCGCTGCGCCGGGCCAGGACGCGGCCCACCATCAGGCCCCCGGCGATCGAGCCCGCGCCCTGACCCGTGCCCAGCAAGCCCAGATGGGTGGACGGCAGGTGCAGGTCGTGCACCAGATGGGCGAGCACCGCGGCGTCCTTGAGCCCGGACCCGCCGATCGCGACGGCCGCCAGCAGCACCGGGTTCCGCACCGCGGGCACACTGAACAGAGCCCGCAAACCCTCCCGCAGCCCTGACCGGCCGGGCGCCGGCCGTGGCTCAACGGGCACGTGGCGCAGGCGGACTGCCGCGTAGCAGGCGGCTGTCAGCAGCGGCATCGAGGCGCTCAGCAGGACGACCGCGATCGGGCCGTGCCAGGCGTAGAGGGCCGCCCCCGCCACCGGGGCGATCAGCTTCGTGCCCTCCTGGGCGCTGGAGCGCCAGCCGTTGACGTCGCCCAGCATCGAGGTGGGCAGGGCCGACGGCATGATCGCGGACTCCCCGGCCTCGATCAGCACGTAGCTCGCGCCGCGGGCCAGCAGGACGGCGAAGATGAGCCAGGCCGCCGCCGCCGAGCGGACGGCCAGCAGCGTGAGCAGCAGCAGACCCAGTCCCAGGTCGACGCCGATCACCAGGGGGCGGCGGGGCAGGCGGTCGACCAGCGCGCCCAGCCACGGGGCGGCCAGGGTCGGCGCGTAGATGCAGACGGCGGTCAGCGCGGCCAGGCTCACCGAGCCGGTCAGGTCGAGCACCCAGAGGCCGGCGGCCAGGGTCATGGTCGTGCTGCCGAAGCCGGACAACAGGGAGATCAGCACGAAGAGGACCGCGTTGCGCCGCATGGACTCACATACTTCAGAGTTGAGCGGCAATCTGTCAACGTTGTGGTGACGCGGCCTCCAGCGCGGCCCGCAGCCGGTCAACGGCCGCCCGAGTGGGCGCCGGCAGCGGGGCCGCGGCCTCGGCAAGGTCGGCGATCACCGCTTCGGCCAGGGCGAACAGGGCCCCGCCGGCCGCTGCGGGCACGGCGGCCAGAGTCTCGCGAACCAGCACGGCCCGCGTGAAGCGCCGGTCCCAGCGGCGGTCCGCCCCGACGCGTCGGTGCAGCTCGAGGGCCGCTTGGCGCAGCGTGTCAAAGGCTTTCCCGTACGCATCGACCACCACCGGCGGCACTGCCGCCACCAGACGGAGCCGGCGCTGCTCGGCGGCCTGCCGGCTGCCCAGCCCGAGCGCGGCGGCGATCTCGCCCCAGGTCGCGCCATCACGCCGGGCCCGGTCGATCAGCTCGAGCTCCTCGGCGTCGAGCCGGGCCCGGGCGGCGGGTACAGCTCTCAGCTTTTCCAGGTCGGGCACCGCCTCAGCTTAGCCTCGTTGTCAATGATTCGTTGACAACAGGAAAAGGTAGATCTGAGCCCGGACTGCGATGAGGGCGGTCAGCGGAGGGATTTGAGCAGCGCGATGTCGGCCGCGTGGCCCTCGTGCTCGACCGTGGGCGTCTCCACGATGACGGGCACGCCGGCCGTGGCCGGGTGGGTCATCAGCTCGGCGAACGCGGCCGTGCCGATGCGGCCCGCGCCGATCGTCTCGTGACGGTCGCGGGTGGAGCCGCAGTCGTCCTTGGAGTCGTTCGCGTGGATCAGTCTGACGCGGTCGCGGCCGACCGTGGCGACCAGCGCGTCCAGCGTCGCGGTCATGCCGCCGGGGGTGGCCAGGTCGTGCCCGGCAGCCCAGGCGTGACAGGTGTCGAAGCAGACGCCCAGGCCGGGGTGGTTCTCCACCGCGTCCAGGTAGCGCTCGAGGTCCTGCACCTTGGAGGCCAGGCTGCGCCCGCCCCCGGCGCTCGGCTCGACCAGCAGCTGGGGCATTCCCGGGCGCTCCAGCAGCGGCAGCAGCACCTCGTGCAGCTGGTGGAACGCCTTGTCCTCGTGGGCTTCGTCGACCGAGCTGCCGGCGTGGAAGACCACAGCGGTCGCCCCGATGGCCTGGCCCCGTTCGAGCGCGTGGGCCAGCACGGCCGCCGACTTCTCCACGGTCAGCTCGGTCGGCGAGCCCAGGTTCACGAGCAGCGAGGCGTGGATGTACGCCGGGATCGCGCGTTCGCCGATGCCGTCGCGGAACAGCACGTCCTGCTTCGGGTCGCCGGGCGGCAGGGCCCAGCCGCGCGAGTTCGAGACGTACACCTGCAGCGTCTCGGACCCGGCGGCGTCCACGTACGGCAGGGCGGCCTTGGCCAGCCCGCCCGACGTCTTGGTGTGCGAACCGATCCGGCGATCGGACGGACTCAGAAGCACTGGAGGGCGACCTCGGACTGGGGCGCGACCTGGCTGTTGGGGCCCGGCTGCTGGCTGCGGACGACGGCGTTGGGGTTGAAGTCGATCCGGACGCGCAGCCCCTGGCCCTCCAGCGTGGCCTTGGCCTGCTGGCACGGCTGGTTGGTCAGGTCGGGCACGACGACGAACGGCGGGCCCTTGCTGACGTCGAGGGTGACCGTGTCGTCCTTGGTGGCGCCGGTGTTCGGCTTCGGGTTCTGCCCGATGACCGTGTCGGCCGGCTGGTCGCTGTCCTTGTAGACCTCGGCCGCGGTCAGCCCCAGCCGGGCCAGTTCGGCGCGGGCGTCGTTGATGTTCTTGCCGGTCAGGTCGGGCACCCGGATCGGGGCCCGGCCCTTGCTGAGCACGACGGTGATCGTCGCGCCCCGCTTGAGCTGCGTGCCCTCCTTGGGGTCGGAGGCGATCACTGCACCCTCGGGCACGGTGTCGCTGTACTGCCCCGCGCCCTCCTTGAGCTTGAGGTTGAGCTGCTCCAGCTCGCCCCGCGCGGCCGTCAGCTCGAGGCCGGCCAGGTCGGGAACGGCGAAGCGTTCCGGGCCGAGCGACAGGTTGACCGTGAGCACGCCGCCCTTGACGATCCGCTCGGTGGCCGGCGGGTCCTGCGAGACGACAGTGTCCTTGGGCACGGTCTCGCTGTAGGCGCCATCGCCGTAGAAGAGCTCGAAGCCGTGCTGCTGCGCGTACAGCTCGGCCTGGGCCTTGGTCATGTTGACCATGGGCGGCGCGTCGGTGTAGCGGCCCAGGGTGACCCACCAGGTGCTGCCGATGACGACCAGCACCATCACGGCCACGGCCGCGCTGAGCAGGATGCGGCGCCGGTCGGTGCCGCCGCGCAGCGAGCGCGACTTCGACCGGGGCATGCGGCCCGCGGTGTATTCCTGGCCACGGGGGGCCTGGTTGGGCAGGCGGGCCCAGTTCGGACGGTCGCCCGCGCCGACGGCGGGCACCACGGTGGTGGCGTCGGTGACGGCGCCGCGGGCGGGCGGCACCTGGCGCAGCAGCGCGGTCTCGACGTTGGCCGCGCCCAGGTCGTCGCGCACCGTCTGCACCTCGGCCAGCAGCGCGCCGGCGTCGGTGGGGCGGGCCCCCGGGTCGCGGCGGGTGGCCCGGGCGGTCAGGTCGTCGAGCACCGAGGGCAGGCCCTTGACGATGCTGGACGGGGCGGGGACGTCGTTGTCGACGTGCTCCCAGGCGACCGCGACCGGGTCGTCGCCGTCGAACGGCACCCGGCCGGTCAGCATCTCGAACAGCACGATGCCGGCCGAGTAGACGTCCGTACGGGCGTCGGCGCGGCCCTCGGTGACCAGCTCGGGCGCGACGTAGGCCACGGTCGCCATCAGCTGGCCGCCCTCGTCGGCACTGCTCGCCTCGACGGCGCGGGCCAGCCCGAAGTCGGCCACCTTGACCACGGAGTCGACCAGGTTGGCCACACCCCCGCTGGGCGCCTCGGCCACCAGCACGTTCTCGGGCTTGACGTCCCGGTGGACCAGACCCGCGCGGTGGGCGGCGGCGATCGCGGCGAGCATCTGCTCTCCGATCGCCAACGCCTCCACCGGGTTGAGCCGGCGGCGCTGGGTGAGCAGGTCGCGCAGTGTGCGGCCCTGCACGTACTCCATGACCAGATAGGGCAGGCCCTGGTGGCGGCCCTGGTCGTAGACGGCCACGACGTTGGGATGGGTGAGCCGGGCGATCGTCTTGGCCTCGTCGGTGAACCGGTCGACGAAGTGGGCGTTGGTCGCCTGCGACGGGTGAATGATCTTCAGAGCGACGGTGCGCTCGAGTCGTTCGTCGGTGGCGGTGTAGACGGTCGCCATGCCACCACGGGCCACGCGACCGGTGATCCGGTAGCGGCCGTCAATCGTCGTGCCGATCAACGTGTCGGCGACTGTGGTGTCCATCGGCGTGAAGTGTATGTGGCTTTCGCTCAGGGGCGGTCCAGGATGTCACAGCTGAGTCCAAACGGGTACGGCTGATCACCGTGCACCGTCGGATCTGCCCCGGCAAAAGCGGATTTAGTGGTGCCGCTTGTGGCGTCTGCCATTCCACGACTGACTCGGTGAGACCGAGGTCGCGGGCTCCGCGGAGTCGCTGGGCGACGGACCGGGACTGCTCGGACCGGACGAATCCGACGAGGACGGTGATACCGGCGGCGTCGGCGAGGGCGACGATGTGGGGGCCGTCGGCGTGGGCACGGGCGGGTTGCGGTGGTCCGGACTCGCCGGCTTGGCCGGCCGGACCGGCGTGTTCACCGGCGGAGGCGGTGGTGGCGGCGGTGACGTGGCGGCGGCAGTGCGCGGCAAGGCCGGATCAGCCGGCTTCGGAGCCGGCGGAACCACCGGCCGCACGGCCGCGGTGGTGGCCGCAGCCCGTACGGGGGAAGAGGACGAGCCCAGGCCGACGGCGGTGGTCGCGGCGGCCCGCGGCGGACTGGTGCCCGCCGCGGCCGTGCTCTCCGACACCAGCGAGCCCAGCCCGTTCACCACGGCCAGATAGGCCCCGGCCGCACCGGCCACGGTCAGCGCCCCGAAGGCCGTCATCGCCAGCGCGCGGCGCGGCCGTCGGGTGATCGGGGCGGGTGCCGGGTCGATCGGCAGGTCGATGCCGAAGGTGCCCATCCCGGTCGAGGTCACGTCGGGCCCACCGGCGGGCGGTTCGGCCGGCGCCCGGCCCATGTCGTAGCGCAGCGAACGCCACGCGCCGGCGACCTCCGTACGGGTCCTGCGCAGCAGGCTCATCGGGTTCCTTCTTCACTCTCGTACGCTGTAGGTGTGAGCGATTCCGTAACCGCCGGCCCGGCCGAGTGGATCAACCTGCCGGACGTGTCCGCGAAGCTCGACGTGTCGATCAGCAAGGTGCACCAGATGATCCGCGACGGGCACCTGCTCGCGGTGCGCCGTGACGGCATCCGCGTCGTCCCGGCCGATCTGGTGGCCAACAGCACGGTGCTGAAGCACCTCCCCGGCGTCCTGAACTTGCTGCGCGACGCCGGGTATAACGACGAAGAGGCCCTGCGGTGGCTGTACGAGCCGGACGAGGCGCTCGACGGCAACGCGGCCAAGGGCCTCGGCGGGCATCGCGCCCGCGAGGTGAAGAGGCGCGCGCAGGCGCTGGGCTTCTAGACCGTCCGCCTGGTCGCGGCGTCGGCGAGGCGGTGCAGCACCGCACGGGCCTCCGCCTCGACCGGGGCGCCGTCCAGCACCGCCAGCGCGGCCGTCATCAGCTCGTCGATGCGGCGCTCGGTGGCGGCCAGCGCGCCGCTGTCGCGGATCAGCGCGCGCAGCCGCTCCACCCCGCGGCCGTCGAGCCCCTGGTCACCCAGCCCGGCGTCGAGTTCGGCGCTCTCCTTCTCGCCGAGGGCCGCGAACGCCGCCGCCACGAGATAGGTGCGCTTGCCCTCGCGCAGGTCGTCCCCGGCGGGCTTGCCGGTGCGCTCCGGGTCGCCGAACACGCCCAGCACGTCGTCGCGCAGCTGGAACGCCTCGCCCAGGGGCAGGCCGAAACCCGAATAGGCTGCGAACAGCTCGGGACCGGCGCCGGCCAGCGCCGCGCCCAGCAGCAGCGGGCGCTCGACGGTGTACTTGGCCGACTTGAACCGGGCCACCTTGCCCGCCCGCTCGAGCGACGTGTCCGCGGTGGCCTGGGTCAGCACGTCGAGGTACTGCCCGACCGTGACCTCCGTACGCATCTCGTCGAAGACCGGCCGGGCCCGGGTCAGCTCGACCGGCCCCACCCCCGAGGTGTGCAGCAACTCGTCCGACCAGACCAGGGCCAGGTCGCCCAGCAGCACCGCCGCGCTGTCGCCGAACGCCGCCGCCCCGCCCCGCCAGCCCTGCGCGGTGTGCCGCGCCTCGAACCGCCGGTGCACCGAAGGTTCGCCGCGCCGGGTGTCCGACCGGTCCATCAGGTCGTCGTGAATCAGCGCGCTGGCCTGCACCAGCTCGAGCGCCGCGAGCGCGGACACCACCTGGTCGGAGTCGGCGCCCCCGGCCCCGCGGAAGCCCCAGTAGGCGAACGCCGGACGCAGCCGCTTGCCCCCCTTGAGCACCAGATCCTCCAGCGCCTCGGCCACGGGGACCAGCGCCCGGTCGATCCCGGTGAGGCGGGTGCGCTGCTCGCCGAGGAAGGCGGCCAGCGCCTTGTCGACGCGGGCGCGCAGGTCGGCGGCATCCAGGGGCGAGGTCACCGCACGAACGCTAGCGGAAGACCTCGGTAGAGTGACCATGTGGCTCTCGGACTTCCTTCCCGGCTTCCCGCGACACCGGCGATCGGTGACCTCGTCCGGGGGTCCGCGCCGACGTTCTCGTTCGAGTTCTTCCCGCCCAAGACGTCCAAGGGCGAGCAGCTGCTGTGGCAGGCGATCCGCGAGCTGGAGCCGCTGCGGCCGAGCTTCGTGTCGATCACGTACGGCGCCGGCGGCACCACGCGCGACACCACGGTCGCCGTCACCGAGCGGATCGCGACCGAGACCACGCTGCTGCCGATGGCCCACCTGACCGCGGTCAACCACTCGGTGGCCGAGCTGCGCAACGTGATCGGCCGGCTGGCCGGGGCGGGCATCCGCAACGTCCTCGCGGTGCGCGGCGACCCGCCCGGCGACCCGATGGGAGACTGGGTCCAGCACCCCGAAGGAGTCCTCTACGCGGAGGACCTGGTCCGGCTGCTCAAGGAGTCGGGCGACTTCAGCGTCGGCGTGGCCGCCTTCCCGCACAAGCATCCGCGCTCGGCCGACATCGAGAGCGACACCGCCAATTTCGTCCGCAAATGCCGCGCGGGCGCCGATTTCGCCATCACGCAGATGTTCTTCGACGCCGACGAGTATCTGCGCCTGCGCGACCGCGTCGCGGCCACCGGCTGCGACACCCCGATCCTGCCCGGCGTGATGCCGGTGACCCGGATGGCCACGATCGAGCGCTCGTCGCAGCTGTCCGGGGCACCGTTCCCGCCGGCCCTGCTCGCTCGCTTCGAGGCGATCGCTGACGACGAGGCCGCCGTACGGGCGCTCGGGGTGGAACTGTGCGCCGAGATGTGCGCGCGGCTGATCGACGAAGGGGTGCCCGGCATCCACTTCATCACGCTCAACCGGTCCACGGCGACGCGCGAGGTGTGGCAGTTGCTGGCCCCCATGCCCACGGCCGCCTGACCGTGCTCTGGGACGACTACGCCACGGCGTGGTCCGGGCTGCACGGCGGCTTCGACCCGCGGCGTGCTTCTTTCCTCGTACGCGGGTGGGTGCGCATCGCGTACGGGATCGGCTCGTGGCTCGGCCGCCACCGGATCGGCCCGATGACCGTGACCACCGCGGGCCTGCTGATCTGCGCGACAGTGCCCGTGGCGGTGCTCGCGGACCGGTGGGGCGCGCTGCTGGCGGCCGTGCTGGTGCTGGTCGCGGCGCTGGCCGACGGCCTGGACGGCGCGGTCGCCGTGATCACCGGCCGCACCACCAGGCTGGGCTACGTCTACGACTCCGTCGCCGACCGCCTCGGCGAGCTGGCCTGGCTCACGGCGTTCTGGCTGGCCGGCGCGCCCGGCTGGCTGGTCGCCACGGCCGGCGCGGCGTCCTGGCTGCAGGAATACGCCCGGGCCCGCGCCACGGCGGCCGGCATGGCGGAGATCGGCGTGGTCACCGTGGCCGAACGCCCCACTCGTGTGCTGGTGGCCATCTTCGGCCTGCTGGCGGCGGCTCTGGTGCCCGTCGCGATCACCGTCGCCACCGGGGTCTGGCTGGCCCTGGCCCTGGTGGCGGGAATTCAGCTGACGATCGCCGTCCGGCGCGCGCTCTCGTAGGGGCCGGAACAGCCCTTGCCCCCTCTCGCACCGCGCCCCCGCGCTCGTGCGAGCACCCCGCCGCCTACGCCCGCGAACCCAGCCCTCCGGTCCTGCGCACTCCCCGACGCCGCGAACCCAGTCCCCGCTCCTGCCTCGCTCCCCGCCGCCTACGCCCGCGAACCCAGTCCCCCGCTCCTGCCTCGCTCCCCCTGCCCGACGTGATCGTTAATCGGTTGTGAGTGAACCGTTGCGGATCGTACGGTTGTCCACATCGGAGCCGCCGGGCCGGGCGGCGGGCCGACACGGGGGCAGGTCCGCCGACCGTCCCGGCCCCGGATCATCCGCTAGCGGATAATCCGAGTTACGCTGGCCCCATGTCGGCTCCCGAACGCACCGAGCGCGACGTCACCGGCCTGCTCAACATGGCCGGCCACGCGCTCACCAACCGCCTCGCCGCAGCTCTGGCCGGCATCGACCTCACGCCGCGCATGCAGTGCGTGCTGGTGCACGCCCTCGAGGAGGAGCGCACCCAGATCCAGCTGGCCGCCCTGGCCGACATGGACAAGACCACCATGGTCAGCACCGTCGACGACCTGGAAAGCCGCGGCCTGGCCGAACGCCGCCCCTCCACCACTGACCGCCGGGCCCGCATCATCGCCGTCACCGAGAAGGGCCGCCTCGCCGCCGAGGAGGGCCAGCGCATCGTCGACGAGGTGCACGCCGACGCGTTGAGCAGCCTGCCCGCCGCCGCCCGCACGGCTTTCGTGGAAGCCCTGGGCCGGCTGGCCGACACCACGCGCGACCAGGGTCCCCAGCCCGTACGCCGGGCCCGCGGCCGCTAAGAGGAACCGGCGTCGAACTGCCCATCGCCGACTACCAGCCCCCGGATGCGCTCGACCTCGCCCAACGCCTCAGCCGGCTCATGCTCGAAGGTGCTGCCGCCACCTCAGACAGCTCATGGACAGTCCGTCACCCGGCGCGAACCTGCACCGGTTCGACCGTGCGGGCCGCCTGGCCGTACTCCCCATCGGCCGCCGCAGCCACCGATTGGTAATACGAACTGTCACGCCACCCAGCTCGTTGAGGTGATGGCTGCCCCCTCGAACCCGACCGGCCGGGTACTACAGCCTCACACCGCGCTTCGTCCGTTCGCCCGCCTACAACTTGTAAGGGTTGAGCGGATGACCGGGAACTCGCGTGTCCATCGGCCACCGGCCTGTAGGAATGATCCGTGACCATCGTGCCGCTCAGCCCTCACCATCACGATTCTGTGGAGACCCTGCTTCATGAGAAAGGCTGGGACGATCATCTGAACAGCTACGAGGGCACCATCGCTTTTGTTGCACTGGATGGCCCAGATGACATCGACCCGCGAGTGACTGGCATCGTCTACGGGTTCGCGGCCGACGCCGAGTATGCGGAACTGGCCGACCAGGCCGGTCATCAAGGGCCGTACGGATGGGTCGAGCTAGTGGTCGTCGCACAGCCTCGAACCGAACTGGGCACGAAGCTTCTCAGGCATTTCGCAAGTCGGACCGCGAAGGCGTTCCCGTATCTCATGTGCAGCCTGGACCAGGAGAAGGAGCCAGTCGACAGGAGGTACGCCTGGGCCAGAGAGCGAGGCTTCGTGCTCTTGCGAGGTGGGCCGAACATGGTCATGGGCGCCAGTGCGACAGACTTGACGTAGCCGTCGTTGAACCTGCCCTGATCAGCGGACAGCTCGATGTGCAGCTCCGTTCTGTAGACGGCGGGACTTCGGTAGCCGAGGTTGGAATGCCGGCGGAGCGTGTTGTGCGAGCCCTCGGTCCGGTCGAGGTGGCCCTGGCGGGCGGCGACGCGAGCCGACCAGGCCTGCTGGTGAACGCGCGGCCGATGATGGCGCGGCGCTTGCGGTGAGCCTCGCGAGCTATGCCTGTGCGGTTGTGGTCTCGACATGCCGTACGGGAGCAGTCGGGTCCTGATCACGGCGGAGGAGGATCGCCGTGATCAGGAGGGCGGCTAGGACGAAACCGGCCGCCACCAGGAAGGCGAGCGTGTAGCCGGCGTGCAGCGCGGCCACCGAGGACGAAGAACCGGTGCGGTCGGCGGCCAGCGCGGCCAGCACCGAGAGCCCGAGCGCGCCCCCGGCCTGCTGCGCGGTGTTGACGAAGCCCGAGGCCGCGCCGGTGTCGGCGGGCGCGGCGCCGCTCATGGCCAGCATGATGATCGACGGGATGGTGACGCCGATGCCGAGACCCATGATGATCAGGCCGGGCAGCATGTCGGCCACGTAGGACGGCGCGACCGGCGCCCGCCACAGCAGGAGCAGGCCGCCGACCAGCACGGTCAGGCCGGCCATCAGCACCGGGCGCGGGCCGAACCGGCCGGTCAGCCGGGGCGCGGCGAACAGCGAGACCAGGCCGATCACGATCGGGGTGGGCAGGAAGGCCAGGCCGGTGCCGAGCGCGTCGTAGCCCATGACCCGCTGCACGAACAGCGCGTTCATGAACTGGAAGCCCATGCCGGTGGCGAAGACCAGCACGACGGCGGCACTTGCGATCAGCAGCCGGCGGCGGCTCAGGATCCGCAGCGGGATGAGGGGGTGGCGGGCCAGTCGCTGCCGCAGCAGGAAACCCGCGATCAGCAGGACGGCCGCGGCCGCGGCGGCGACGGAGGACCCGACGATCGCGTAGACGCCGAGCGAGAGTCCGGCCGTGATCAGCAGGGCGCCCGGCACGTCGAGCCCGCGGCCCAGCCCCGGGCCGGTCTCGCGGGGCAGCAGACGCCGGCCGAAGAGGTACACGGCGACACCGATCGGCACGTTGATCAGGAAGATCACGGGCCAGCCGAGCGCGTCGGTCAGCAGGCCGCCCAGCACGAACCCGGCCGCGGCCCCGCCGGCCTGGGTGAAGCTGTAGATGCCCATCGCGCGGGCCTGCGCCGCGGGCTCCGGGAACAGCCGCACGATCATGCCGATGACCACGGCCGCGGCCAGCGCGCCGCCCGCGCCCTGGACGAACCGGCCCGCGATCAGCAGGCCCGCCGTGGTCGCCGACCCGCAGAGCAGGCTGGCCGCGGTGAACAGGGTCAGCCCGGCCAGGAAGACCCGCCACGCCCCGGCCAGGTCACCGAGCCGCCCGGCCAGCAGGAGCAGGCCCGCGAAGGCCACGAGATAGCCGTTGACCACCCAGGACACCCCGGCGTCGGTGAAGCCGAGGTCGCGCTGGATGTCGGGGACGGCGACGGCGACGATCGTGCTGTCCAGCACGATCATCAGGGACATCGCGCACAGCACCGTGAGGGCGCCCATGCGCCGATCGGTCGAAGGGCTCATGCCTCTGACCGTAACAGATGATCCGCTATCCAACTATCTGCTTCGAGAGCATGGCGCTGCATCGCTTCCAAAGATCGTTTTATATGCTTCCGCGGTGGCTCAACTGCACTTCCGATACGCGGCGATGAACAGTGGCAAGAGCACGATGGTGCTGCAGTACCGGCACACGTACGCCGCGTGCGGACGCAACGGCCTCCTGATGACCCGCCTCGACCGGGCCGGCGAAGGCATCGTCTCGTCGCGCATCGGGATCAGCGCCGACGCCATCGAGTTCGGCGCCGGAACCGACCTCGCCCACGTCGTGCTCACTCAGCCCGGCGCACCGGTCGACCACGTCATCCTGGACGAAGCTCAGTTCCTCTCGTCCGATCAGGTCGATCAGCTGGCCGGGCTGGCCGACGACCACGACATCGACGTGTTCACCTTCGGCCTGCTCTCCGACTTCCGCGGCGACCAGTTCCCCGGCTCGTCCCGCCTGGTCGTGCTGGCCGACGTGGTCGAGGCGCTGCAGGTCTATCCGATGTGCTGGTGCGGCCAGCCGGCCCGCATGAACGCCCGGGTCAGCCACGGCGTCATGGTCCACGACGGCGACACGGTCCTGGTCGGCAACACCGACGCCGACGCCGAGACCCGCTACGTCGTCCTCTGCCGCCGCCACCACCGCGCCGGCCTCCCGTACGCTCCCGCCCCGGCGGTCAAGCTGGCGGCCTGAACGACGTCGATCGCGTAGCCCCCGCATGGCCCCGCCGGGCCGGCAGCCGGGGTCAGGCGCCGCTCAGCAGGCCGCCCAGCACCACGATCGCCTGATCCACGCCCTCGTCGTCCACGTCCAGGTGTGTCACCACGCGGGCGACGTCGGGCAGCATCGGGGCGATCAGCACGCCCTGCTTCGCGGCCAGTGCGGCCAGGGTGGGCGAGTCCAGCGACGACTTCGACAGATCGAGCGGCACCAGGTTGGTGCGGACCTTGGCCGGGTCCACCACTCCCAGCGGGGCCAGCGCCTCGGCCAGCCGTCGGGCCCGGGCGTGGTCGTCGGCCAGGCGCGAGATGTGGTTCTCCAGCGCGTGCCGCCCCGCCGCGGCCAGAATGCCGACCTGGCGCATGCCGCCGCCCATCCGCTTGCGGATCACGCGGGCCTGGGCCATGCGTTCGCGGCTGCCGACGACCAGCGACCCGACCGGAGCACCGAGACCCTTGGAGAGGCACACCGACAACGTGTCGAAGACGGCCCCGTACGAGGTCAGCGGCACCCCGTCCGCGACGTGCGCATGCCAGATGCGGGCGCCGTCGCAGTGCAGGGCGATGCCTTCGGACGCCTCGCGGAGCGACTGGAGAACGGAGAGCGGCACCACCGAGCCGCCGCCCAGGTTGTGGGTCTGTTCGACGGCGATGGCCCGCGTCGGCACCGACGGATAGCCCGCGGGCCGGATCATCCCGGCGATCTGCTCGACGTCGAGGTCGGCCCCGACCGACGGCCACGTGCGGGTCGTGATGCCCCCGAGGGCCGCGGCCGCGCCCAGCTCGTACGTGACGACGTGCGCGTCCCCGCCGGCCAGCAGCTCGGCGCCGGGCTGGACGTGCAGCTGCAGCGCGATCTGGTTGGCCATCGTGCCGGACGGGCAGAACAGCGCCGCCTCGTGGCCGAACAGCGAGGCGACGTACGCCTCCAGCTCGTTCACCGTCGGGTCGTCGCCGAAGACGTCGTCGCCGACGGGGGCGGATGCCATGGCCTCGCGCATCGCCGCGGTGGGCCGGGTGACGGTGTCGGAACGCAGATCAACCACGAAGCATCTCCGCGACAAGGAAGGCGAGCTCGAGGCTCTGCTGAGTGTTCAGCCGGGGGTCGCAGGCCGTCTCGTAGCGGCCGGGCAGGTCGAGGTCCTCGATGCCCTGCGCGCCGCCCAGGCATTCGGTCACGTCTTCGCCGGTCAGCTCGATGTGGATGCCGCCGGGGTGGGTGCCCAGGCCGCGGTGCACCTCGAAGTAGCCCAGCACCTCGTCGACGATCCGGTCGAAGTGACGGGTCTTGTAGCCGTTGGACGACTCGTGCGTGTTGCCGTGCATCGGGTCGCACTGCCAGACGACCTTGGCCCCGGACGCGTTCACCTTCTCGACGATCGGCGGCAGCGCCTCACGGACCCGCCCGTTGCCCATCCGGCTGATCAGTGTGAGCCGGCCCGGGATGTTGTCCGGGTTGAGCTTCTCGCAGAGCTCGATCGCGGTCTCGGGCGAGGTGCCGGGGCCGAGCTTGACCCCGATCGGGTTGGCGATCCGGCTGATGTAGTCGATGTGCGCGTGGTCGAGCTGCCGGGTGCGCTCGCCGATCCACAGGAAGTGCCCGCTGAGCCCGTACGCCCGGCCGTCGCTGACCCGGGTCAGGGCGCGGTCGTATTCGAGCGCGAGCGCCTCGTGCGAGCAGTACAGGCTGACCGTACGGAGGGCCTCGCTGTCGGTCATGCCGCAGGCGCGGATGAAGTCGAGGGCGCGGTCGATCTCGCGCGCGATGGCCTCGTAGCGCTCACCGGCGGGCGAGGCCCGGACGAAGTCCTTGTTCCAGTCGTGCAGCCCGTGCAGATCGGCCAGGCCGCCCGCCAGGTAGGCACGGAGCATGTTCATCGCCGCGGCCGAGTTCGCGTAGGCCCGGATCATGCGCTGGGGGTCGGCGACGCGGGCCGACTCGTTGGCGTCGAGCGAATTGATCATGTCGCCCCGGTACGCCGGCAGGCCGAGCGAGTCGGTCGGCGCGGAGCGGGGCTTGGTGTACTGGCCGGCGACGCGCGCGACCTTCACGACGGGCATCGAGGCCCCGTACGTCAGGACGACCGCCATCTGCAGCAGCGTGCGCGCGTTGGCCAGCAGGTGACTCTCGGTGTTGTCGGTGAACGTCTCCGCGCAGTCACCGCCCTGCAGCAGGAACGCCCGGCCCTCGCACACGTCGGCCAGCTTGACCCGCAGCTGGTCGACCTCGTACGGCGCCACGATCGAGGGGACGTTGTCGAGCACCTGGCAGACCGAGGCGACCTCGTCCATGTCGGCCCACGGCGGCATCTGCACCCTCGGCAGGCTGCGCCAGCGGTCGAGGCCGAGCGCCTCGTCCTCGGCGGAGTCGGTCGACGGGCGGGAGGTCTGCAGGGCCTGGTGACCCACTCCCGGATAGCTGAGCTGATGCCACTCTCGCTGCATGAGGGAAAGCGTACGGAAGCGGGGCACCGGGCTTGCGCCCGGTGCCCCGCTTCTTCTTACTGAGGAGATGCAGGCTTACAGGTTGTTCTTGATGGCCGTGATCAGCTCACCGTTGCTGGTGTCGCCGGAGAACTCCCAGAAGAAGGCTCCGCCGAGACCCTGCTGCTTCACGTAGGACATCTTCCCGGCGATGGTCGACGGGGTGTCGTAGCTCCACCAGTTGCTGCCGCACTTGGCGTAGGCGGTGCCGGCGACCGTGCCCGTGACCGGGCAGCTGTTCTTGAGCACCTTGTAGTCCTCGATGCCGGCCTCGTACGAGCCCGGGGCCGCACCGCTGGCCGAGCCGCCCGGGGCGGCCTGGCTGACGCCCGTCCAGCCGCGGCCGTAGAAGCCGATGCCGAGCAGCATCTTGCTGGCCGGGACGCCCTTGCTCTTGAGCTTCTGGATCGCCGCGTCGGACCAGAAGCCCTGCTGCGGGATGCCCGAGTACGAGGTGAGCGGCGAGTGCGGGGCGGTCGGGCCCTGCGGGGCGAACGCGCCGAAGTAGTCGTACGTCATCGGGAAGACCAGGTTCAGCTTCGAGATGCCGGACGCGTAGTCGGCCACGTCGAGCTTGCCGCCGTTGGAGCCGTCGGCCGAGATCGCCGAGGTGACGAGGAAGTTGTTACCGAACTTGTTGCGGACCGCGGTGATCACGTTGTTGTACGACGCGGGACCGCTGGCGTCGCAGCTCAGACCGCAGGCGTTCGGGTACTCCCAGTCGAGGTCGATGCCGTCGAAGACGTCGGACCAGCGGGGGTCCTTGATCAGGTTGTAGCAGGAGTTGGCGAACGCGGTCGGGTTGGCCGCGGCCTGGGTGAAGCCGCCGGACCAGGTCCAGCCGCCGAACGACCAGATGATCTTGATGTTCGGGTACGCCTTCTTGAGCTTGCGCAGCTGGTTGAACGAGCCGCGCAGCGCGCCGGCGTCCCAGGTGTCGGCCACGCCGTCCACGCTGTTGGCCGCGGTGTAGGCCATGTCGTAGTCGGCGTAGGAGTCGCCGATCGTGCACTGGCCGCCGGTGGTGTTGCCGAACGCGTACAGCAGGTGGGTCAGCTTCGACGCGGAGCCGGAGGTGACCAGGTTCTTCACGAAGTACTGACGCTGGTAGACGCCCCACTGAGCGAAGTAGCCGACGACGTTCTTACCGCTGGGACCGGGGGGTGTGGTCGTCGGCGGCGTGGTCGGCGGGGTCGTGGGGGGCGTGGTCGGAGGCGTCGTGGGAGGAGTGGTCGGCGGGGTGGTGGGGGGCGTGGTGGGGGGCGTCCCGCCACAGACACCGTTGTCGATCCAGACGTCCCACTGGCCGCTCTTGGTGGCGGGCGACTCGCCCTGGGTCCACCACTTGGCGGTGTAGTTGTGGCCGTTCTGGGAGGCGACGTTGTCCTTGACGTAGACGGCGGTCGAGGACCACGCGGGGGCACAGGCCGCAGCGGCCGACGCCTGGGTGGCCGGGATCGCAGCAGTGGCCGCCACCACTACGATCGCCGACACCCAGGTGGCGCGGCGGAGGGATATCTGCACTGGGTCTCCTCGTTGAACAGTTAGGAAAGTTTCCAAAAAGTTCGTTGAGGGAGACCGTAGTCACAGATATTCACCATCGTCAAGACAGTGACGAGGGTTTACGCAAAGGCTTAACTTTGTCGCACCGACGGCTACGGGGTGCACACTGACGGACACAGCGCGTAGTCTGCGTTCATGACCATCTCCGACGTCGTTGTCCGATTGGCCGCACGCCGCCGATGAGTGTCCGAGTTATAGGTGTCGATGCGTACGCGCTCGGCTGGGTCGGCGTCGAACTGCGGGACGGCGCGTTCGGCCGGGCGGTGCTGGCGTCCACGCTGTACGAGATCGTCGCCGGCAGCTCCGGCGCCTCCGTCATCGGCGTGGACATTCCCCTGGGCATGCTGCCCGACCGCTGGCGGGCCGCCGACACCCTCGCGGCCGAGGAACTGGGACCCCGCCGTGGCAGCGTCTTCCGGGTGCCGCCGCGCGCCGTCTGGCAGGAGGCCGACTTCACCGCGGCCAACCGGCTCTGCCGCGAACTGACCGGCGCCGGGCTGAGCCGGCAGTCGTGGGCCCTGCGCCCCAAGCTGCTCGAGGCCAACGCGATCTGGGAGCGGCACCCGGGCCTGCTCTTCGAGGCCCACCCCGAGGTCTCGTTCCGCACGATGGCGGGCGAGCCGCTGCAGCACGCCAAGAAGACGTGGACCGGACAGGCCCGGCGGCGCGAGCTGCTGGCCCGCAACGGGATCGTGCTGCCCGACCAGATCGGACCGGCCGGTCAGGCCCCGCCCGACGACATCTTGGACGCCGCCGCGGTGGCCTGGTCGGCCCACCGGATGGCCACCGGGACGGCACTGAGCCACCCCAGCCCGCCCGAGGAGACGAACGGCTCCAAGATCGCTATTTGGTACTAGCCGCGGTCATCTCGGCCGCGATCTGACGCGCCCGGTCGCGCGCCGCCTCCAGGGCGGTCAGGAACGCCGCCCGCAGCCCGTGCGTCTCGAGTTCACGCAGGGCCGAGGCGGTGGTGCCGCCGGGCGAGGTGACCGACTCGCGCAGGCGCACCGGGTGCTCCCCCGAGTCGCGCAGCATGACCGCGGAACCGACCGCGGTCTGCACGGCCAGCTCGTGGGCGACATGGCGCGGCAGGCCGAGCAGGATGCCCGCGTCGACCATGGCCTCGACCAGCAGATAGAAATACGCCGGGCCGGAGCCGGAGAGCGCGGTCACCGCGTCCTGCTGGCTCTCGGGCACGCGCAGGGTGCGGCCGAGCGGCTGGAAGATCTCCTCGGTGATCGCAAGGTGCTCGTCCGTCGCGTACGGCCCCGCGGAGATCGCGGTCATCGCCTGATCGACCAGGGCCGGGGTGTTGGTCATGACCCGGACGACCGGGATGCCGCCGGGCAGGCGCTCGGAGAAGAAGCTGGTGGGCAGGCCGGCGCAGAGCGAGACGACCAGCGTGTCGGGCGGCACCTTCATGCCGAAGTCGTCGAGCAGGGCGCCCGCGTCCTGCGGCTTCACGGCGATCAGCAGCACGTCGGCCTGGGTGACCGCGGTCAGGTTGAGCACGGGGCGGATGCCGTGCCGCTCGGCCAGCTCGGCCGCGCGCTCGGGGCGCCGGGTGGTGGCCAGCACCTGTTGCGGCGCCCAGCCGGAGCGCAGCAGACCGGCCAGGACCAGCTCGCCGAGCTTGCCCGCGCCGATCACGGCGACACTGTGCTTGGTCATTCACGCCCCTCGTCCGGAAAACACGTAAGGGGCGACCGCGACAGCCGCCCCTTACGAGAAAGCTCGACCTAGCTGCCGAAGAAGACCTCAGCCTCTTCGTACCGCGACAGCGGCACGGTCTTGAGCTCACCGGTGCCGTCGATCAGCGGCACGCGCACGATGTCGGTGCCCCGCAGCGCCATCATCTTACCGAAATCGCCCTCGTGGACGGCGTCGATCGCCTGCAGACCGAACCGGGTGGCGAGCACGCGGTCGAACGCCGACGGGGTGCCACCACGCTGGATGTGACCGAGGACGACCGTACGGGCCTCCTTGCCGGTCTTCTCCTCGAGCTGCTCGGCGAGCCACTGGCCGATGCCGCCCAGGCGGACGTGGCCGAAGGAGTCGAGCTCCTGGCTCTGCAGCGCCATCTGGCCCTCGAGCGGGTGCGCGCCCTCGGCGACCACGACGATCGGCGCGTACTCGACCTGGAAACGCTTCGTCACGTACGTCGCGACCTGCTCGACGTCGAACTCGCGCTCGGGCAGCAGGATCACGTTGGCGCCACCGGCCAGGCCGGCGTGCAGCGCGATCCAGCCGGCGTGCCGGCCCATGACCTCGACGACCAGGGTGCGGTGGTGCGACTCGGCGGTGGTGTGCAGCCGGTCGATGGCCTCCATCGCGATGTTGACCGCGGTGTCGAAGCCGAACGTGAAGTCGGTCGCGTTGAGGTCGTTGTCGATCGTCTTGGGCACACCGACGACGTTGACGCCGAGGTCGTTGAGCTTGGTGGCGACGCCGAGGGTGTCCTCGCCGCCGATCGCCACGAGCGCGTCGACGCCCTGCTCGGCCAGGTTGGCCTTGATCTTCTCGACGCCGCCCTCGATCTTGAAGGGGTTCGTGCGCGAGGAGCCCAGGATCGTGCCGCCGCGGGGCAGGATGCCGCGGACCTCGGCGATGCCGAGCGGCTTCGTCAGACCCTCGAGCGGGCCCTTCCAGCCGTCGCGGAAGCCGACGAACTCGTGGCCGTAAGCGGCGACGCCCTTGCGGACCACCGCCCGGATCACCGCGTTGAGACCGGGGCAGTCGCCGCCGCCGGTGAGCACGCCGATACGCATGTGCTCGTCCTCCCTGTATCGGGGTATGCGAGAAGTCAGATAGCCCGTCGAACCCCACGTCGGCAGCGTTGCCGGTCCGGGGCGGGCCGCGACCCGAACTCTAGTCGCCGCCCACCACCGTGATGCATCCGCCCCTTAAAGCCGGACTGTTTCGTTCTCGCCCGCGTCCGGGGTCTTGCCGGTGACGGCGGCCTTGGCGTAGCCGAGCAGAGTGACGACCTTCGAGCTGTGCGCGGCCTCCCAGTACTCGGCCGTGTCCGCGTTCACCTTGACCAGCGTGAGGTTGGGGGTCTCGAGGCCGTCGGGGAACCACGCCTTGAGCGGCGCGCTCCACAGCTCCTTGGCCTTCGCCGGATCGTCCGTACGCACGGCCTCGCCCGCGAGCGAGATCCAGTTGTTCTGCTTCTGGTCGCTGAACGACACGTTCACCTGCGGATGCACGGCGATCTGCTCGACCAGGTCGGAGTCGGAGTACGCGAAGAACCACAGGTCGCCGTCGAACTCGACGTCCTGCAGCGCCATCGGCCGGCTGACGTGCTTGCCGTCAGCCGTCATCGTGGTCAGCATGCAGATGCGCGCGTCCGCGATCATCTGCTTCACCTTGTCGCGGCGTTCCTGCTCAATGTCGGTCATACCCAGGTCGTTCCCGGCCCGGGACGGACCAAACTCAGCCACCCATCGCGCGCCAGCGGGCCAGATTGTGCCGGGCGTCGACCAGGGCGTCGTGCCGGCCGGACATCGAGGGCAGCGCCGGGCGGCCCTTGTCGTCCCACAGCTGGCGCAGGTCCTTGGTGAAGCGGGGCAGGTCGCGCGGCAGGGCCGGCATCGCGCCCCAGAGCTGGGCCAGCGCCACGTGGTCGTACGCGGCGAACCAGGCCCACAGCTCGATCTGCTCGCCGCGGCCCGCGACCGGCTCGGTCAGGAAGGCGTAGAGGTCGTCACGGATCCGCTCGCGGGAACGCCACGCCTTGTCCGACGGCGAGGGCAGCTTGTCGAGCACGTTGCGCCGCACCCAGGGAATGGCGCGGCTGTCGTCGAACTCCGTGCTGACCGCGTAGAACTCGCGGCCGAACTCGTCGACGACACCGATCGAGACCAGGTCGACCACGCGCCCGTCCTCGATGAACTCGCAGTCGTAGAAATAGCGGTAGACCATCGGGTCCATCCTTGCCCATCGTCAGCCGGGGGCCGACTCCAGGGCCTCCCGGGCGCGTCGCAGCCCCTGCGAGCAGCCCCGGCGGGCGGCCCGCTCGGCCTTGACGGCCCAGCGCAGGCGCAGCAGCACCGGCAGGGCCGCCTCCAGTTCGCCCGCCTCGACCGGCCCGGCCGCGAGGTAGCCGTCGAGCAGTTCGGCCGCCCGCGGCACTCCCCCCGCGTAGATGACGGCCGCGGCCACGTCGTAGACCAGCGGGCCGACCCCGCTGGCCCCGCAGTCGAGCAGCCCGGCGCGGCCGGTGCCGGGGTCGAGCACGAAGACGCCGGGTGCCGGGTCGCCGTGCAGCACCCCGTACGTGAGGCGGTCGGTGATCGTCAGACGGGTGGCCGCGGCCGCCGCCTCCGTGACCGCGGCGCGCAGCCACGGCTCGGCGTCCAGGTGGGCCGCGCCGGCGTCGAGCGGCTGCCACGAGCGCAGCCCCGGGTGGTGAAAGCCCTGCAGGGCGCGATGCACGGCGCCGAGGCGATCACCCCACCACTGCTGGTCGACCGGGTCACCGCCGTCCAGGCGCCGCCCGGGCACCCGGTGCAGCACGGCGAACGCCCCGGCCTCGGTCTGGGCGGTGAGGCTGCCCGAGAGCGTACGCACGGGTTCACCGGCCGCTATGTCCCGGGCGCGCAGGCGTTCGGTGGCGACCAGGCCGGCCTCCACCGGGAGCCGCGCGCCGGGGTCACAGAGGCGGACGACGTACGTACGGGATCCGGCGGTCACCTCCCAGCCACGGGACAGCAGCACGTCGTCGAGGGCGGTGATCTCGCTGGGCACGAGATGCCACTCGTCCCGCAACGTCGATCGAAGAAGCTCGGCATCCGGCACGGCGGGATTATCACGGCAGAAGAGGTAAATGCGACGGACTGGCTGGGCGATCCCCCCATGAGGCGATCACTCCGGAGCACTTTCACTCATGGCATTCAGGTGTTTACAGATAGCGACCAGCGCGACATGATCCTATGAGGCACCGGCGGTACGGGTGCTCCGAAATGGCGCCGGCGGGTTGCCGTGTGCTAAGAGTGATCGTTCGCGTCGTGGGGCCGGCGCGGCCACACTCGCCGACACGGCCCCCACCGGGGGAGGGATGACGCCGTGGACCATCGCATGCCGGACAACGGCGACGCGCTGACCGGCGTGGAGATGTTCGCCGGCCTGGAGCCGGACGTCCGGCAACGGGTCATCGCCACGGCAGTCCCGCGTACGTACCGCAAAGGACAGATCATCTTCGTCGAGCACGACCCCGGCGAATCACTGATCATCCTCAAACGTGGCGCCGTGGCCATCTTCCGCACGGCCCCGACCGGGGAGCGCGCGGTGCTCACCGTGGTGCGCCCGCCCGACGTGCTGGGCGAGGTGTCCCTTCTGGACGCATCGGCCCGCAGCGCCTCGGCCGAGGCGATCGAGGACTGCCAGGCGCTCACGCTGTCCCGGTCGGCCTTCATCGATCTGGTGCACGCCAACCCGCGCATCCTCGACGCGGTGATGCGCTCCGTGGGCGCGCTGATCCGCCGCCTGACCGAGCAGAACACCGATCACGTCTTCCTCGACCTGCCCGGCCGGGTGGCCAAGACGCTGGTGCGGCTGGCCGGTGAGAGTCAGGCCCCGATGATCACGATCGAGCTCAACCAGAGCCAGCTGGCCGAGATGGCGGGCGGCTCACGGCAGAGCGTGAATCAGGCGATCGGCTCGTTCGCCAGCCGCGGCTGGCTGCGCACCGAGGGCCGCCGCATCGTCGTCACCGCTCTACAGGCACTGCGGCGTCGAGCCGGGATGACAGCGGCTTAGGTTTGACCGCGTATTGATCCACATATTCGCGGCCGGACATCGCCATGAGCTCGAACATGATCTCGTCGGTGATGGCCCGTTCGACGAACCGGTCGCCCTTGGCCTGCGCGTAGCGGGAGAAGTCCAGCGGCGCGCCGAACCTCATCCGGACGCGCTTGACCTTGGGCATGAGGGTGCCGGTGGGCTGGATCTCGTCGGTGTTGAGCAGCGCGACCGGCACCACCACGGCCCCGCTCTCCAGCACCAGGCGGGCCACGCCGGTCTTGCCGCGGTAGAGCCGGCCGTCGGGCGAGCGCGTGCCCTCCGGATAGATGCCGGCCACCCCGCCCTCGCGCAGCACCCGCAGCAGTGTGTCCAGGGCCGCCTGGGCGGCTTTCCCGCCCGAACGGTCGACCGGGATCGTCCCCGTTCCGCTGAAGAACTGGCGCATGAGCCAGCCCTTGATCCCCTTGCCGGTGAAGTACTCCGCTTTGGCGACGAACGTCACCCTCCGGTCCACCACCAGGGGTGTGAAGATCGAATCGGAGAACGACAGATGGTTGCAGGCCAGGATCACCGGCCCGTTGCGGGGCAGGTGGGACAGGCCGCGCACATCGGGGCGGAAGAGAAGCTTGAGCACGGGCCCGAGGACCACGAACTTGAGCAGCCAGTAGAACACGGTGTCCTTTCCGGGACGTCCGAGCGTCTAGGAAGCGTACGAAGCGGGACGGCGCGCCACAACGCACTCCCGCAGACTGTCCAAGACGTGTCACCATTCAAGGCACGGTCGGCGAGGGAGTGTGCAGGAGTGACAGCGGGTGGCGCCCGCCGCGGGCGGCGGGACAACGGGCTCGACGCGGCCGATTACGCGGTCGCGGGCGACGTGGATCCGCGCGTCGGCGAACACCTACTCGACGTGCTGGCGGCCGGTGGCATCGCGGCCTATCTGCAGCCCACGGCCGATCTCAACCCCATTCTGCGCGCCACCACCCTGCCCGCGCGGCCGATCGACCGGCTCTACGTCGATCGCACCCATCTCGACGCCGCCCGCGAGCATCTGCACAAGGTGACCGGGGGCGAGCCGCCCACTCCGGCCGCGCCGCCGCCCGCCGACCCGACCGCCGAGCCGTCGAGCGGCGTCGACATCGAGGCCGAGTGGGCCAAGATCGTCGCGGGGTTCCACACGACCGTCGACCCCACCGCCGCCCCCTGGCCGGCCTCCGAGGCCATCGAACGCCCCAAGGAGCCACCGCGTACGGGTGGGCTCTCCAACGCCTCCGACTTCTCCGGCGTCTCGCTCAACCGGCGGCGCACCGACCCGCCCGCCGAGGATCCGTCGCTGCTCGACGGCCTCGACACGTTCGGCGCCGGCCTGCCCGGCGACGAGGACGAGGAGGAGCGGTACGTCCCGCCCCCGCCCCCGCCGCTCCCCCGCATCTCGAAATACGCGGTCATCGGCGTGCTGGGCGTGGTCGTCGGGTTCCTGCTCTTCCTGTTTCCGACGCTGATCCCGATCGACCGCGACTACGTGACGATGCTCGGTTTCGCGGCGATCGTCGGCGGCGCCGTGATGCTGGTCTGGCGGCTGCGCTCCGGCGACGACGAGGACGATTTCGACGACGGCGCGGTCGTCTGATCCGCGGTGTGAAATGTTCCATAGACCACCGTCGGTATATATATGGGTAGCCATCCGATAACCTTCGGTGATGCTGCGCCAGAGTTCGCTGGTCGTCGTGGCCAACCGTCTTCCCCTCGATGACAACGTCGCGCCCGACGGGGCGTGTGAGTGGCGGCGAAGTCCCGGCGGCCTGGCCGGCGCGCTGCACGCGATCCTCGAACAGACCCCGGCGACGTGGGTGGGCTGGGCCGGCGGCACGGGTCAGGCCCGCGACCTGCCCGACATCGGCACGCTGCGGCTGCGCCCGGTCCCGCTCAGCGAGGAGGAGCTGCGCGGCTACTACGAGGGCTTCGCGAACTCGACGCTGTGGCCGCTCTATCACGACGCGGTCGAGCAGCCCGTCTTCGATCGCGAGTGGTGGCTGGCCTACCGCGCCGTCAACCGGCGTTTCGCCGAGGCCGCGGCCGAGGTGGCCGAGCCCGGCGCCACGGTCTGGGTGCAGGACTACCACCTGCAGCTCGTCCCCCAGCTGCTCCGCGAGCTGCGCCCCGACGTCCGGATCGGGTTCTTCCTGCACGTCCCGTTCCCCCCGCCCGAGCTGTTCATGCAGCTCCCGCGCCGGGTCGAGCTGCTGCGGGGCATGCTCGGGGCCGACCTCGTGGGCTTCCAGCGGCCCCAGGCGGCGCACAACGTCGCTCAGCTGGCGGCCAAGCTGCTGGGCGCGCACGGGGCCGACGACGCGATCATCCTGGACGACCGGGTGGTCCGGACGGGCGCGTTCCCCGTCTCGATCGACGTGGCCGAGATGCGGACGCTCAACGCCCGCCCGTACGTGGTGAATCAGGCCCACCAGCTGCGCCACGACCTCGGCGCGCACAAGCGGGTGCTGCTCAGCGTCGACCGGCTCGACTACACCAAGGGCATCGAGCACCGCCTCACGGCGTACTCGGAGCTGCTGCGCGACGGCCGCATCAAGGTCCGCGACACCGTGATGGTGCAGGTGGCCGTGCCCAGCCGGGAACAGGTGGAGAGCTATCGCGGGCTGCGCGACCGGATCGAGCGTGAGGTCGGGCGGATCAACGGCGAGTACGGCCGGGTCGGCGAGCCGGCGATCCACTACCTGAACCAGCCGTTCGACCGGGCCGACCTGGCCGCGCTCTACCAGACCGCCGACGTCATGGTGGTGACCCCGCTGCGTGACGGCATGAACCTGGTCGCCAAGGAGTTCGTGGCGGCCCGGCGCGACGACAGCGGCGCCCTGGTGCTCAGCGAGTTCGCCGGGGCCGCGGCCGAGCTCTCCGACGCCTTCCTGGTCAACCCGCACGACGTCGACGGGCTCAAGGAGACCCTGCTGCAGGCCCTGGCAGCCGCGCCCGAAGACCTGGCCACCCGGATGAAGGCAATGCGCGACCACATCACGTCGCACGACATCCACGCCTGGGCCCGGGCCTACCTCACCGCGCTCGAGCAGTCCCAGGCCCTGGTGCCTTAGGTCTCCAGCTCCTTGCCCAGCCAGTCCAGGATCGCCGCGATCGGCTCGGCCCAGGCCGCCTCGAGCAGCAGCTCGTGGCCCATCCCGGGGAAGAGCAGCGGAGCGCCGCCGTAACGGGCGGCCGTGCGGTCCAGCGACGTGCGTGGCACGACCCGGTCGTCGGGGCTGCCCACCACCAGCACGGGCGGGTTACCGGCCGGCCGCGGCGCCGGGCCGTGCGTGACCAGCTCGCGGCGGGGCCGGGCGTCGAGCCGGGCGATGATCTCGTCGGCCCGCTCACCGGGCATGTCCGGGCCGAAGAGCTGCTTGCGGTGCAGCCGCAGCCGGCCGCCGAAGAGCGCGGGCAGCGTGCCCAGCGGGTTGACCCGGAGCGCGGCCCCGAGGGCGGGCCAGCCGTCCATGACGGGTGCGGCCAGCACTGCCGCCCGGGCCGGATAACGACCCATCGCGTACGCCACCACGAGCGCGCCGGCCCCGTGCCCGACCAGCACCGTCTGGCGCGGCAGGGACGCCGCCACCTGCACCACGTCGTGGGCCTGGGCCCGCAGGTCACCACCCGGGCGCGGGGTGAGGGCGTAGGCGGCGAAGCCACGGGCGGCGGCCGCGGGCATCCAGTGCTCGGCGAACGCCCACGCCCCGTGGCCCAGGCCGGGCACGAAGAGCAGCGGCGGCAGCTTGGCGTCGGTCTCCTCCGTCATCGAGACGACCTCGCGCTCGACCGGCGGCACGGGGTTCGTCCAGTCGTCGAAGCGCAGCAGCTCGGACCTCACCGGGCGGGCTCCATCTCGTGCAGGAGCCCCTCGACGGCTCGCAGATAGTCGGCGTGGTCGACCTCGAACCAGTGCCGCGGCCCGGGCACCACCCGTCGCCGCGACCAGCTCGCGACCGGCCGGGTCGACTCCTTCTGCTGGACGGCCGTGGCCCGCTCGGGGTCGGTCCGGCGCAGCCGCAGCCACCGCGCGACAGCCACGCTCTGCCAGTGCGCGATCGGGAACAGCCCGAAGTCGGCCTGCACCAGCCCGACCACGGCCAGCGTGGGGTGCTGCCGGGCGAAGGCGTGCAGGTGCAGGTCGGGGCGGCCGTCCTCGCCGGTGCCGAGCAGCTCGGGGGCGAGGAACTCGAAGCGCGGCCGGTAGCCGGTGGCGGTGATCACCAGGTCGGGCTCGATCCGGCGCCCGTCGGCCAGCACGGCCTCGGCCCCGTCGAAGCTCGTCACGTCGGGCACCGGAGTGATCCGCCCGTGGCCCAGATGGAGCGGGAGCTGGCTGTTGACGACCGGATGGCTTTCGTACGGGCGGTGGTCGGGCTCCTGCAGGCCGTAGCGGGTCAGGTCGCCGGTGGTCAGCGCGAGCGCGCGGCGATAGAGCCACTGACGCAGGCGCAGCGGCAGGCCGAGCTGGAGCATGCGGTCGTTGACCTGGTCGGCCGGGCGGCCCAGCACGTACTTGGGGGCGTACCAGTAGCCGCGCCGCGTCGAGTGCCAGACCGTGCTCGCCTGCTGGGCCGCCTCGACGGCGATGTCGCAGCCCGTGTTGCCGCCACCGATCACCAGCACCTTGCGTTTGCGCAGCTGGGCCGGGTCCTTCAACGTGGCCGAGTGGATGAGCTGGCCGCTGAAGTCGCCGGGGATCTTCGGCTTGAGCGGCGCCCAGTTGTGGCCGTTGGCCACCACGACACCCGCGTACCGCTGCACCCGGGACGACCCGCCGCCGGTGGACTGGGTGGTCACGTCCCAACGGCCGTCGCCGACCGGCACGACCGAGACGACCTCGGTGCCGAACCAGACGTCGCGCTCCAGGTCGAAATGCCGGGAATAGCGCTCCAGGTAGGACAACACCTGGCGGTGGCCCGGAAAGTCGGGCCACGCGTCGGGCATCGGGAAGTCGGGGAACTCGGTCAGCGGCCGCGACGTGACCAGATGGGTGCCCGCGAAGACCGGGCTGCGGTCGTGCCGCCAGTTCCACGCGCCGCCCACCGACGTCTCCCGCTCGTAGCAGTCGACCTCGAAGCCGTGCTCGCGCAGGTTCTTGATCGCGGCGAGACCGCTGGCCCCGGCCCCGATGACACACACGGCGTCACGGCGGTCGGCGATGTCGGGGGTGTCGGGCACCCGGCGATATTGCCAGAACCCGAGGGTTACTCGGAAGGGAGTCTCAGGTCCACGACAACCGGGAGATGATCACTGGCGCGGCGGGCCCGGTCGGTGTCGACGACGTCGTACTTCTCGATCGCGACGTCCGGGGTGACGAAGATGCCGTCGATCCGCCGGTTGGGCAGGGTCGCCGGGAAGGTCGAAGGCGCTTCCCCGTACGAGGTGAAGCCGTCGGACACCGTACGCCAGGCACCACCGCCGGGGCCCTCGTTGAGGTCGGCCGCGGCGATCACCGGCCCCTCGATCCGGCCCAGCTCCTCCTTCCACAGCGCCGCCTGGTGGGGCCGCTCGGTGGGGTCGGTCGCCAGGTGGGACCCGGACACGGTGAAACTGCCACCCCGCACGGAACCGCGGGCGAACGCGGCGCCCCGCAGATGCCGGCCCGGGGTCAGCGGGTAGCGCATGCACCACGTGTCGTGCACCGCCACCCGCAAACTCACCAGCAGCAAATTGCCCAGCGAGGGCAGCCCCCCGGCCGCCACCACGAGGCCCAGGTCGTCGGCGAGGGCCGCGCACTTGTGCCGCCACCGGAACCGGCGCGGCGCCTCCTGCACGACCAGCACGTCGGGGGCCAGGTCACGGACCAGGCCGATCAGGGCGGCCCGGTCGTCCTTCAGGCCGTGGACGTTGTAACTGACGACCCGCAGGCCGGCGCCCGACATGGTGACCTCCGCCGGTTCAGACGCTTCGCGCCAGGTCGGCCGCGCCGACCACGCCGGCCGTGTTGCCCGTCTCGGCCGCGTGCACCTCGGCCACCGGGAAGCGGCCGCGCTGCTTGAGCTGGTCGCGATAGGTGTCGCGGGTCGGGGCCATGAGCAGCTCACCGGCGTCGACCACGCCCCCGCCGACCACCAGGATCTGCGGGTCGAAGCTCTGCGCCAGGTCGGCCATGGCGACCCCCAGCCAGTAGCCGATCTGGCCGAACGCGTCGCGGGCTACGCCGTCACCGGCCCGGGCCGCCTCGGTGATCTGGCGCCCGGTGATCGCCAGTGGGTCGCCGCCGGCCAGCTCGAGCAGCTTCGCCGCCCGCTCCGGCTCCTGCCGGGCCCCGGCCCGGGCGAACCGGACCAGCGCGTTGCCGCTCGCGTACTGCTCCAGGCAGCCCAGCCGGCCGCAGCCGCACGGGTGGCCGTCGGGCACCGACTGGATGTGGCCGAGCTCGCCCGCGATGCCGTGGGCCCCCCGCCACAACCGGCCCCCCAGCACGATGCCGCCGCCGATGCCGGTGCCCACGGTGATCATCACCATGGAGTCGTCGGCCTCGCGGGCCACGCCGTAGCGGAACTCGGCCCAGGCGGCCACGTTGGCGTCGTTCTCGAGCACGGTGGGCAGGCCGACCGCCTTGCTCACGTAGTCCCGCAGGGGCTCGTCGCGCCAGGCCAGGTTGGGGGCGAACAGCACCGTCGCACCGGGCGCGTCGATCCACGCCGCGGCACCGATCCCGATGGCCGTGGCCTGCGGGAACTGCTGCGCCAGCTCGGCCGCGACCTCGACGATCGTGTCCCGGGTGCCCGCCGGGTCCTCGGCCGGTGTGCTCCGGCGGTTGGACGCCAGCACGGTGCCGTGCTCGTCGACCACCCCACCGGCCACCTTCGTGCCGCCGACGTCGACTCCGATGGTCAGCGTCACGCTGCCCCTACCCCTCAGTTGTCCCTCTGCCCGGCGTCGCCGTCACGGGCCGCACTGCCCGCCTCGTCGTCCCCGGCACCCCCGGCCGCTTCCGCGCCCGCAACATCATGATCCACGCCCGCCCCGGACGCCACGTCGGCAACACCCGCATCAGCGGTGGCCGCCGCCCACACATCCACCCTTCGAGCCCCGCGCTCGCCCGTCGTCGCCTCGTTGTTCTCGCTGCGGGCCCGGGCCGCCGCCGCTGCCCGCCGCGCTTTGGCCTGCTCAGCCGCCTCGGCCACCCGCCGCTCGGCCTCTGCCGCGGCCTTCAACGCGGCAGCCCGCCGCTCCGCCAGCTCGGCCGCATGCTCCTTGGCCACCGCCGCGGCGCTGCTCGTGGTCGCCGAAGCCCACGGATCGTCGCGGACCACGTCCCCGAACAACCCGCTCGCCGCGAAGCCGGCCCTGCGCGGCCCGCCACCGGCCCCGCTCGCCCCGCTCAACTCGCCGCCGGCCCCGCGCGCCCCGCTCAACTCGCCGCCGGCCCCGCGCACCTCGCCAGCCCCGCGCGCCTCACCGCCAGCCCCATCAGACCCACGGGCCTCACTACCGGGTCCGCTCACTTCGCCGCGCGCGACTTCCGGCCCCTCAACACCCGCCCCCATTCCGGACAAATCCGATTTCTCGCCAGGGGATGTGCCGGGCGCTTTCGAGCCCCCGCGCGCAACTGCCTCAGAGTCGGACAAATCCGAATTGTTGGCGGTACTCTGACCGGAGATTGCCGCCTCGGCGTTGATGGCGGCCGCCCACGCCGAGTCGGCCGTGTTGCTGTCGGCCCGGGTAGCCGCGGACCACGTCTGGTCGGCGTTCCCCGGCTTGGTGGCCGGAGCGGGCGGCGCCGGCTTCGGCTTCTCTCCCACGATCGCCGACACCGAGCGCAGCAGCCCCGCGACCGAGCCCGCCAGGTCGCTCGCGCTGCCGGCCAGCTTCGCCGCCGTCTCGGGTTTCGGGTCGCGCATGGCCGCGATCGCCTTGCACACCGGGCACACGCAGCACTCCGGCTCGCCCGTCGCCCAGCGCCGGTCGTTGAAGGCCTGTCCCGCGACCGCCCGCGCCAGCACCGACGCGACGAGCCGCTCGGCCTCTTCCCGTGCCGATCCGGCCATGACAACCTCCCGCTACAACGACTCGACCCGGCGTTTGAGCTGCTTGAGGGCCGTATCCATGATCATCTTCTCGGCTTTGCGGCGGAACATGCCGAGCATTCCGATCGACAGCTCCACCTCGAGTGTGTACGTCACTGTCGTGCTGCCGTCGGCGCCCTCGGTCAGGTCGTAGGACCCGCGCTGCGACTTCTGCGTCTTCGACGGCTCGACCAGGTGCCACTCGATGCGGGAGAGATCGTCGGCATATGCGTATTCGAGCGTGTAGTCGTCGGCCATGACCCCGGCGTCGATGACGAAACGGACGCGATAGGCATAACCGTCCTCGTACTCCTCGAGGACCTCCACCTGCTTCATGGCCTCGGCCCACTCGGTGTAGCGCGGGAAGTCGCTGATCACCGCGGCCACCCGGTCGAGGGGCGCCAGGACCTGGATCGACTGGGTCGAGGTATCCGCCATGCACGGAGGCTACCTCCCGCCTGCGACATTCCCGGCGGCCGGGCCAGGCACGACGAGCCACCGGGAGGGAGTGCGGCTACCATCCCTCAGGTGCCGGTGCTAGCCAGTGTCTCCGCGCGCGTCCAACCGCTCGCGGTGGCCGCTCGCATCATCATGCTCGCGCTGGTCGCGGCGCTCACCGTGATCGCCACGAGCGACTTCGGGCAGCTCCGCTGGATAGCGCTTCTCGCGGTCGCCGCACTGCCCGCGGTGCTGGCCCCCGACCATCATCTGCTGGCCCCGCTGGGCCGCTTCGCCGAGGTCGTGGTCACCTGTCTCGCGGCCGGGTCGGTGGCCGCCGCGAGCGACAGCAACAACACATTGGATGCCGGGTTCGGCGCCGAGGCGGTGCTGCCCTACCTGGCGGTCCCGTTGCTCACCGCGGCTCTGCGCCGCCGCCCCACCGAGGGCACGGCGCTGCTCGGCGTCGCGGCCGTCTCCCTGGTGGTCGGGGGCACGCTGGTCGGCGACGTGATCACCCAGCCCGGGTTCCTCGCGGTGGGCGGCCAGTGGCTGGTGCTGGGCGCGATCATCACGTTCGCGGCCGACACCATGCGCCGGTTCATCCAGCCCGCCGAACCCACCCCCCAGCCTTACGCGGAAGCCACCCGCCTGCTGACCCAGCTGCGCAGCGTGGCCCGGTCGCTGCCCGGGGCCACTCTGGACCCGGGCGGCATCTCCGAGCACCTGCTCGAGGAGCTGCGCCTGATCAAGCCGTCCGACCGGGCCGCGGTGCTGTCGGCCAGCGGCGGCGGGCGGCTGGTCGTATTGGCCCAGACCGGGGTCGAACGGGTCGACTGGGAGGTCACGCTCGACGCCGACTCCGCCATCGCCGACGCCTGGGCCAGTCAGCAGCCGCAGGTCGCAAGCCGCTCGCAGGCCCGGTCGAGCCGCCGCGGCGACACCTCCTCGCTGGTCGTCCCGCTGGTCGCCGGCGTTCGGACGATCGGTCTCGTCATCCTCGAAAGCGACGTCGCCAACGCGTACCCGAAGGAAACCGTCGGCGAGGTGACCTGGGTGACCGACGCCGCGGCCCTGCGGCTGGAGGCCGCGCTGCTCTTCGACGACGTGCGGTCGCTGGCCACCAACGAGGAACGGCAGCGGCTGGCCCGCGAGATCCACGACGGGGTCGCGCAGGAGCTCGTCATGGTCGGCTACGGCATCGACAACGCCCAGGCCACCCTGCCCGAGGGCGCGGAGGAGACGGCCGAGGAACTGCGCGCGCTGCGGGCCGAGGTGACGCGGGTGATCACCGAGTTGCGGCTGAGCCTGTTCGAGCTGCGCTCCGAGGTGGACCGCAACGGCGGCCTGGCCGCGGCGATCGCCGAATACGCGCGCACCTTGGGCACGTCGGCCGGGCTGCGGGTGCACTTCACGTTCGACGAGTCGACGGCCCGCCTGCCCGCGGCCACGGAGGCCGAGCTGCTGCGCATCGCCCAGGAGGCGATCACGAACGCGCGCAAGCACGCCGGAGCCTCTAATCTGTGGGTTACCTGTACTGTCGACCCGCCCTACGCCGAAATCGAAGTCTCCGACGACGGACGGGGCTTCGCCGACGACCGCCCGGACGGTCGTTACGGCCTGACCATCATGGCCGAGCGGGCCGAACGGATCCGGGGCCGATTGAAGATCACGCCGCGACACCCCAGCGGGACAACCGTTGCCGTAGTGCTCGGATCCCCTGCCAGGCGCGATAGCGTGCGGGATAGCGTTTCCGCTCCAGAAGGGGAGTAACCCGAGCATGTCGACCAGTCCGGCGCCGACTACGCGCACCAAGGTCCTCCTTGTTGACGATCATGACTTGATTCGTAAGGGGCTGCGACACGCATTCGAGCGCGACCGTCAGTTCGAGGTCGTCGGCGAGGCGGCCACGGCCGCCGAAGCGGTCCGGCAGGCCGGCGCGCTGCAGCCCGATGTTGTGATCATGGACCTCCGCCTGCCCGACGGCAGTGGTCTCGAGGCGACCAAGGCCCTCCGCAAGAACAACGCCAACATGGGCATCGTGGTGCTCACCATGTACGCCGGTGACGATCAGCTGTTCGGCGCGCTCGAGGCGGGCGCCAGCGCGTTCGTGCCCAAGACGGCCCCGGCCGACGAGGTCGTCGCGGCCGCCCGGCACGCGGCCTCCGCGCCCAGCGCTTTCACCGCGGCCGACCTGGCCGAGGCCATGAAGCGCCGGCTCGCCCCGTCGGGCCCGCAGCTCTCGCCGCGCGAGGGTCAGGTGTTGCGCCTGCTGGCCGACGGCATGAGCGTGGCCGGCATCGCCAAGCAGCTGTTCGTGTCGGAGTCCACGGCCAAGACCCACATCTCGAAGCTGTACGAGAAGCTGGGCGCCGCCAACCGGGCCCAGGCCCTGATGACGGCCCTGCGACTGGGCCTGCTCGAGGCACCCGACGCCCCGAAGTTCTGAACGCTCGCTTCCCCACGACGTCAGCGCCCGGTCCCCCCACCGGGCGTGTCGTGTTTCTGGGCCGCCTTCGCCTTATGCGCTCTTGGCACTCAGCCGCTTGATGGCCAGATAGGCCTCGCACCCCAGGCAGAGCCCGAAGGCCGCGTTCAGGAACGCCGCCAGCAGTGCGAAAGCCGCAAAGACCACCCCGAGCGTCGTCATCCCGGAGAGGTACGCGACACTCGCGACAGCCATGAAGCTAAATCCGACCAACTGCGCGAAGCGTACGGGTGGGACGGGTTCCCGCTCGGCCGGCGGCCCCAGGCGGGGCAGCAGAAGGGCGCGATAGACGTACGCATAAGGCCCGCGCCGGGGGTCGGCCGCGGTGATTGCGAAGATCACCGCCTGAGCGAGCGCGAGCCATCCCCACCCGGTCGCCAGCACGACGACGAGAACGACGCTGGTCACCGTGGCGGCGAACCGCTGCCCGCGGGGGTCGAGTTCCATGCGGTCAGGGTCGCACCCACCTGGCCTTTTGCCGCCGCCCGGGACCAGTGAGGGGCATCTCAGCTCTCCAGGTCGAGAACGACCTTCCGCAGCAGCCCGTTGAGCTGGGTCAGTTCCTCGTACGAGAGCGCCCGCAGCAGGCGCTGATCGCGGGCCATCCCCTCGAAGATGTACTTGTTCCACATCGCGCGCCCGGCGGCGGTCGGCCGGATCAGCACCCGGCGGCGATCGGTGTCGTCGTTCTCACGGGTCACCAGCTCGGCGGCCACCAACCGGTCGAGCCGGCTCGTCATCGCAGCCCGGGTGACCTTGGACGCCTCGGCCAGCTGGGCCGGCGTCGCCTCGATCGGCCACGGCTGGATCATCAGCACGTGCAGGGTCTTGTAGTCCTCGGCGCTCAGCTCGCGCGACTCGGCGAACGCGGCCGCGTCGGCTCGCCGGGCCTCGCGCTGGATGTAGTTCATCCGCACCAGCGCCCCCTCGACCTCGGGCGCGAAGGACGGCTCGTCCTTCCAGAACGCCGACCACCGGGCCACATGCTGATCGACGCTGTCCTGCTCCATGCCGCCATTCTGTCCCGGTCGGCACCCTCTGCGACGTCGCCCTCCCGGGAACACGCCGACATCTAATTTTTAGATTGCTAATAGTTAGACGGTGAACTAGTTTCCTCGTCATGCGGATCTCCGACTTCCGGCTGCTCGCGGCCGGGCAGACCCTCTCCTGGATCGGTAACGGCTTCCAGACAGTGGCGCTCGCCGTCGCCGTCGTGCTCGCCGGCGGCGGTCCCGGCGACCTGGGCCTGGTCATGGCGTCGTCGATCGTGGCCCGGCTGGTCTGCACCCTCTTCGGCGGCGTGTGGGCCGACCGTCTGCAGCCGCAGCGCGTCATGGTCGGTTCCGATCTCGTACGGCTCCTCACCGCGACCGCCATGGCAGTGATGTTCGCCAGCGACGGCTACCACCTGGTGCTGCTGTGCGCCCTGGCCGCCATCTCGACCGGGGCCGCGAGCTTCTTCGACCCGGCCTTCGGCGCGCTCCGCCCCCTGCTCGTGCCAGCCGGGAAACGCCAGTCGGCCAACGCCACGTTCAGCATGTTGCAGACCGGCAGCCAAGTGGCCGGCCCCGCGCTCGGCGGCCTGACCGTGGCCGCGTTCGGCGCCTCGGCCGGCTTCACAGTCAACGCCGTCAGCTTCCTGGCCTCGATGGTCGCCGCGCTGCTGCTGCGGGTGCGGGCCGAGCGCGGCCCCCGCACGTCGATGCTGAGCGAACTGGCCGAGGGCTGGCGCGAGATCAGTAAGCGCGACTGGCTGATCGGCGGCCTTTTCAGCGCGACCGTCTACCACGTGGCCAACGGCATCATCCTGGTCCTGGTGCAGGTCGTGGCCATCGAACGCCTGGGCGGGCCCTCCGCGGCCGGTTTCATCGCCGCCGCCGAAGGCCTGGGCGGCGTGCTGGGCGCGGCGATCGCCCTGCGCTTCAAGCCGCGCCGGCTGCTGCGCGCCGGATGGCTGACGCTTCTGCTCATGCCGTTGTGGGCCCTCGCGTACGTCTGGCCGGCCGAACTGATCGCCGTCATCGCCGGCGCCATCATCGGCTACGCGGGCCTGATCTTCTTCGACGTGGCCTGGGAGACCGCGATCCAGGACAACGTGCCACAACGCATGCTGGGCCGCGTCTCCTCCTGGGACTACTTGACGTCGTTCCTGGCCATGCCCCTGGGCAACGTCCTCGCGGGCCCGCTGTCGGCCCGCTACGGCACCGACAAGGTCCTGACCGCCTGCGCCGCAGTCCTCTTCTGCTCGGCCGCGGTCCAGCTCCTGGTGCCCGGCACCCGCAGCCTCACCCGGACCCAGCCCGAGCCGGCCAACCCCAGCCGCCCTCCGGAACTCGCCGAAACCACCGGAACCTGACCACCGCTCCGCCCCGCCGCCCAGCCCGGCCGGCCCGCACGACCGGTTACCCGTCCGGGCTGGGCGCTCCGCCCGGCCACGCAGCCGGACCAGCCACCCTTCGCCCGGCCACTCGCGTGTCCACCTGACTCAGCCCAGCCCCTCCACCCAACCGCCCAGCGGCGCCGGCCGCCCCTCCACCGCAGCCGCCCCAGCGGCGTCAGCAAGCCAGCTGACCAGCCACCCAGCCAACCCCGGCCACCCAGCCGGCCCGGCCTCCTTCGCCAACCCTCCCCGTTGCAGCCGCGGCGCGGCGTCAAGCCGAGCCAGCGCGGAGCGATCGCGTAGCCGCGTGACGACCGGACCGCACCCCCTGGCGGGCCAGCCGCTTCCGCTCCCATTGGTTGCGGGAGGCAGCGTCGAGCCGGGCCAGCACGAAACGATCCCACGGTGCACGAGGCGCCGCGTAGCGATCCCGCCAGCACGGAACGGTCCCCTCGGTGCGGGAGGTGGCGCGGGGCGGCCGGGCCAGCAGGGACGTGGGCTGGATCGCTCGATCTCGCCACTCCGGGGATGGCGTGACAGAGTTGTCCTATGGATCTGGTGGGTGTCGTCGCGATCGTCGCCGTGCTGGTCGTGGGCGTCCTGGTCGGGTTGTGGCGACGCCGCACGGACGGTCTCATCCGTGATGTCGCGCCCGCTGGGAACATCGGGCATGACGCCACGAGTCCCGGCCACGCGCCGGTGCGGTCGGGCACAGTGGTGCTGCCGCCCGAGGTTGGCACGGTGGCCGGCAAAACGGTCGCGCCATTCACGGCCGCGGCTGAAGCCGAGGCCGCCACCACGCCGGGCCCGGTTTCTCAGGGCGCCGCCCCGACCACCGAGGTGGCCGCCGTGACGAGGACTGGAGCCGGTGTCGTAGCGGCCGACGAGCGGGAGGAGCCAGGCGTGATCGAGGCGACCCCCCACGACCCCAGCGCCGCCGGTCAGCGGCTGGACGACGCGTTGCTGAGGGAGCTCGGCGTCGGCGAGGCCAGGGCGACCCTCCTGCAGTTCTCCTCCGCCTTCTGCGCCCCCTGCCGGGCCGTGCGGCGGGTCAGCGAGGAGGTCGCCGCCCTGATTCCCGGCGTGCGGCACGTCGAGGTGGATGCCGAGAGTCACCTCGAAGCCGTGCGGGCCTTGGGGATTTGGCGGACCCCGACGCTGCTCGTGCTGGACGGTGAGGGCCGCGTCGCCAAGCGGGCCACCGGCGTGCCGGCCAAGCCTCAGCTGATCGCCGCGCTGGGCGAGGTTCTTTAGGCCGGCGACAGCAGCCGGTCGAGCCGGGCCGCCTGGTTCTCCCAGCGCCATTCCTGCTCGACCCAGGCCCGCCCGGCCGCGCCCATCGCCTTGGCCCGGGCCGGGTCGGTGAGCAGGTCGGTCAGGCGGGCCGCGATCGCTTGGACGTCGCGTCCGCCCACCACGTGGCCCGTTTCGCCGTCCCGCACCGCGTCCGGCGCGCCGCCCGAGTCGCCACCCACCACGGGCAGTCCCGTGGCCGACGCCTCCAGGTAGACGATGCCGAGGCCCTCCACGTCGAGGCCACGAGCGCGGGTGCGGCACGGCATGGCGTAGACGTCACCCGCCGCGTAGTGGGCCGGCAGTTCGGCCCACGGCACCGAGCCGGTGAAGACGACGTCTTTTTCCACGTCGTGGTCGCGGGCCAGCTTTTCCAGCGTTTCCCTGTACGGTCCGCCGCTAACCAGCAGCAGCGCCGCGCCGGGCACCCGGCGGCGGATCGTGGGCAGGGCCCGGATCAGCATGTCTTGACCTTTGCGGGGCACCAGGCGCGAGACGCAGACGATCACGGGCCGGTCGCTCAGGCCGTGGCGGGCCCGCACCTCGCTGCCGTCGACGCCGGGGTGGAACGTGTCGACGTCGACCCCGGGGGCCAGCCGTTCCAGCGCGGTGAGGCCGTGCAGCGCCCGGGCCAGCCTGGTGCGCTGGTATTCGCCGAGGTAGGTGATGACGTCGGTGCCGCGGGCGATGCGCCGGAGCAGGGCGCGGGCGCCGGGCAGGGCGGCCCAGCCGATTTCGTGGCCGTGGGTGAGGGCGACCGCCCGGGTGATGCCGGCCCGTTTGCGCAAGCCCTCGGCGAGCAGGCCGAGCGGGGCGGCGGCGCCGAACCAGACGCGGTCGCAGTCGTGGGCCCGGGCGATCTCGGCCGCGCGGCGGGCGACCGCGGGCGTGGGCAGCAGGATGCCGGTTTTCTCGCGGACGACCTCGAACGGCTGGTCGGCGTCGAACTTCTCGGCGCCGCGCCACGTCGACGCGTAGACGACCAGCGAGCCGCTGGGCCGGCGGACGGCCAGGTTGTGCACGAACTGCTGGATGCCGCCGGGGCGGGGCGGGAAGTCGTTGGTGACCAGCAGGGTGCGGCCCATCAGCGCTCGCCCCGGGCGTAGGCGCGGGCGGCGGCCATCCGTTCCACCGTGGACGGGTGTGAGGCGAACATGAGGTGCTCCCAGGCGGGCGGGTCGGGGTCGGACAGGTTGAGCGTGCCGAGGCGGCGCTGCATGGCCTCGAACGTCGCCGGGTCGCCGGTGAGGACGAGGGCGTGTTCGTCGGCGCGGGCCTCGATGCGGCGGGACACGAAGGCCTGGGCGGGGCCGGCGATCAGGCCCGCCAGCGTGACCAACGCGAGCAGCAGGCCGATGGCACGCGGCTCGGAGATCGTGTCGACGCCGGCCCGGCTCAGCAGCCACTGCCAGGAGCCGAGCAGGAAGAGCACGATCACCGCGGCCGCCGTGCCCAGGGCGCCCAGGATCGTGCCGGTCAGCACGTCGCCGTCCTTGGCGTGACCCAGCTCGTGGGCGGCCACCGAGACGACCTCGGCCGGTTCGGCCTCGGTGAGCATGGTGTCGTAGACGACGATGCGCCGGGTCGGGCCGAGACCGGAGACGTAGGCGTTGACGGCCCGGGTGCGCCGGGACGCGTCGGCGACCAGCACATCCTTGACCGGCACGCCGTCGCGGGCGGCCAGTTCCATCAGTTCCGTACGCAGGGGGCCGTCGGCCATCGGCGTGAACTTGTTGAAGACCGGCTCGACCACCACCGGCAGCACGAACGACAGCAGCACGACCAGCCCGGCCGCGCCCGCCGCGCCGATCGCCCACCACCAGCGCGGGGCGAAGTGGGTGACCGTGTAGAACCCGGCCAGCGCCAGGCCACCGATCACGGCGCCGACCGCGAAGGACTTGAGCAGGTCGACCGTCCACGCGCCCCACGACTGGGTGGAGATGCCGTAACGCACGACGATCGTGTGCCGCCAGGCCGCCAGCGGCAGCGTGACCACTTCGGAGACCAGCACGACGGCGAACCCGCCGAGGATCGCCTGGGCCAGCCAGTGCCCGCCGAACGGGCGGCCGGCCTGGGTGACCAGCCCGGCGCCGAGCGGCGTGAGCCCGATGACCAGGGCCACGATCAAGGTCAACAGCATTGCCCCGTACGAGCCGGGACGCAGCTCGGCATGGAAGGCGCGGCCGCGGGCCACCTGGTCGGCGGGGAGCTGGTCGAGCGCGGCCAGCTGGTCGGGCCGCGGGGCGGGCGGGCGATGCCACGGGATCGACTGCCAGGCGACGACGACGAGGATCACCAGCAGGACGAGCAGCGTGCCCGCGGCCCAGACCCGATTCATCCGACCATCCTAGGGGTCTGTTTCGTGGCTGGGGCGGGGCTGTGGCAGGGCCCCGGGAGCGTCATGATCACGCCACGTGACGCCTCCGCGGATACATCGGGACCACCACCGGGGGCTCGGGCGTCTCGAGCAGCTCGACCTCGAAGCCGGCCAGCTCGAACACCTCGACCGCCCGCAGCTCACCGGGAGTCAGGTCGCCGATGCCGTCGGGCGTGGTCAGCAACGCCCCGACCACACACTCGCGGCACTCCTCAACGCTCCGGTCGCAGCGACCGCAGTCGATGATCATCACTCCTCCTCCCCGGGTGGCGGCGCGACGTCAACGGGGGAAGCACCGTCGCGGACCGACCACCATCGGTGACCAGAACGCTAGGGCAGGGGTATGACAAAAATCCGTTACCGCAGGTCACGAACGGGAGAGACGCCGTAGCAGAGAGTCCGCACCCATCGGGTAGGCCCCGTGCCGGCGAACGCCGTCGGCCACCTCGCGGTCGGAGGAGATGACCACGAGCGGCCGCCCGGCCGGCTCGCCCCGCACCAGCTGGCGGATCAGCTCGTCGGCGGTGTCGCCCTTGCGCGAGAACAGCACTCGCACCCCGCGCGGCGCGGGCGGCAGGCCGTGCACCCGCTCGGCGCCGTCGAAGACCACAGTGATCTCGTCGCCGGTCTGGGCCGCGATGCCGCCGAGCCCGGTGATCAGGCGTTTGCGCTGCTGCTCGAGCGACATCTCGGCGAATCCGCGCTTGGTCACGTTGTACCCGTCGACGATCAGGTGGGCCCGGGGCAGGGCCAGCAGCTGGTCGAGCCGGCCGGGGTCGTCGGTGTCCTGCGCGCGGGCCTGCGACCGCTCGGGCGAGCCGGGCCGCTCGGCCGCGGTGTCGGCCACGAAATCGGCCGGCATCTTGTCGGACGGGTTGAGCGCGAGCTCGCGGCGCAGCCCGGAGGCAGCCTGGCCGATCGTCTCGATCAGCAGCCAGAGCCGGGCGTCGTCGGCCGCGCGGGCGTCCTTGGCGGCCGCCTTGCCGGTCGCGGCGAGCGCCTCGGCCTCGGCCAGCCGGGCCTTGAGGCGACGGACCTCGGAGTCGTGGTCGGCCGCGACGCGCGACGCCCGGCCCTTCTCGGTGGCCAGCAGGTCGCTCGCGCGTTTCTGGGCGGCCTGGGCCTCGCGCAGGGCCTTGCCGTTGGCCCGCGCCTCCTCGCGCACCTGGCCCAGCTCCTCGCGGACCCGGGCCAGCTCGTCGCGCAGCTTGTCCGCCTCGACCTTGGCCACCGCGCGGTCGTGCTCGGCCCGCGCGGCCCGCTGCTCGGCGTCGCGCACCTGGTGGGCGACGGCGGCGCTGTCGGCCTCGGCCTGCACGGCGTGGCCGGCCTCCTCGATCAACTCGTGCCAGCCCTCGGGGCGGGCCAGATAGGCCAGCGCGGCCACCTCGACCGGGTCGGCCGCGCCGGGCGCCACGCCCGAGGCGATGGCGCTGCCCAGGTCGCCCGCGTCGGCCACGACCCGGCCGCTGATCCGCTGGCGGAACAGCGGGTCGGCGGTGAGCTGGGCGGCGATCTCGCGGCCGCCGAGGCGGGCCCGGCGGTTGGGGGCGAACCGGGCGACCCGGCGCATCTGCACCGGCATCTCGTCGGCGGGCAGCCCGGGCAGGGCGGCGGCGGCGAGCACGATCACCCGCTGGCGGACCGGCTCGGGCAACACCGGCTCCGGAGCGAACTCCGCATCCTGGACAGCCGCCTCCTCCTCGGGGCGGTCGCCGGACGGCAGGAGCTCTGACATCTACCCATTCTCCCACCGCGGACTGCGGAAAAGCTTGTCGAAGCAAGTGATCTTTTCAAGCGGGCTGCGGTTTTCTGTCGTACCCCCGCTCTAATCTCCCCGCCGTGGCACAACCGGCATATGTCCAGGGCACTCTGGACACCCTTCTCAGCGCCGACGGCTCGGTCGAACCGGCCGCGCTCTCCCTGGCCGACACCACTTTCGTGGTGCTCGACCTCGAGACGACCGGCGGCGCGGCCGACGGCGCCGGCATCACCGAGATCGGCGCGGTCAAGGTGCGCGGCGGGGCCGAGCTGGGCGTTTTCGCGACCTTGGTCAATCCCGGCGAACGTCTGCCACCGTTCATCACCGTGCTGACCGGCATCACCGAGGCGATGCTGGCCCCGGCCCCGCCGATCGAGTCGGTGCTGCCCAGCCTGCTCGAGTTCCTGCGCGGCGCGGTGCTGGTGGCGCACAACGCGCCCTACGACGTGGGCTTCCTCAAGGCCGCCTGCGCCCGTCACGGCTACCCCTGGCCCAACCCGCGGGTGCTCGACACGGCCGCCGTGGCCCGCCGCGCGCTGACCCGCGACGAGGTGCCCAACCGCAAGCTGGGCACGCTGGCCCAGTTCTTCCACGCGACCGTCCAGCCCACCCACCGCGCGCTCGACGACGCCCGGGCCACGGTCGACGTGCTGCACGGCCTGATCGAGCGGCTGGGCAGCTATCGCGTGCACACTCTGGGCGACGCGATCGAGTTCGCCAAGGCGGTCACGCCCACCCAGCGCCGGCAGCGCCACCTGGCCGACGGCCTGCCCCACTCCCCCGGGGTCTACGTGTTCCGTGCCGCCGACGACCGCGCGCTCTACGTCGGCACGTCCAAAGACATCGCCACCCGGGTCCGCAGCTATTTCACCGCCAGCGAGAAACGGGCTCGGATCAGCGAGATGCTCGGGGCGGCCACCCGGGTCGAGGCCGTCGAGTGCGCCCACTCGCTCGAGGCCGAGGTCCGCGAGCTGCGGCTGATCGCGGCCCACTCCCCGCCGTACAACCGCCGGTCGAAATATCCGGATCGGGTGGTCTGGCTCAAGCTCACCACCGAGGCCTACCCGCGGCTGTCGGTGGTCCGCACGCTGGCCGACGACGACGCGGCCTATCTGGGCCCGTTCTCGTCGCGCCGCACGGCCGAGCTGGCCGCGGCCGGAGTCTACGACGCCGTGCCGCTGCGCCAATGCGGCCACAAGCTCTCGGTGCGCACCCCGACCCCCGCCTGCGCGCTGGCCGAGCTGGGCCGCTGTCCCGCGCCGTGCCAGCACAAGATCACCCCGGAGGATTACGCGACCACCGCCGCGCTGCCCTTCCGCGACGCCATCCACGGTGACCCGTCCCAGGTGGTCGACGCCCTGATGGATCGGATCGAGGGGCTCTCCGACAAGCGCCGCTACGAGGAGGCCGCCGTTCTGCGCTCCCGGCTGATCGCGCTGCTGCGAGCCACCGTACGGATGCAGCGATTGTCCGCTTTGACCAAGCTGAGCGAGATCGTCGCCGCCCGCCGGGACACGATCGGCGGCTGGGAGATCTCGGTCGTCCGGCACGGCCGGCTGGCCGCCGCGGCCACCTCACCGCCCCGCGAGCACCCCCGGCCGACCCTCGACGCGGTCCGGCTGACGGCAGAGAAGGTCCTACCCGGACCGGGTCCGGTGCCGGCCGCCACGGCCGAGGAGACCGAGCGGATCCTGGCCTGGCTCGAACGGCCCGACACCCGGCTGGTGGAAACTTCCGGCGACTGGGTGTCACCGGTTCGTGGCGCGGCGCGCTTCACCGCCCTGCTCAACAGGGCGGAAGCCGCCGCTTCGGGCAAAGACTCGTCCGTTCGCTCATCCGTAACTGACCGTTCGGATGACGCTCGCTCGCTTAGGCTGTAAGGCAAGTGGAATCTCCGGCCTGGTTCGCGGGGCTTCACGACGATTTGGCCCTCGGCTCCCGCGGTCCCCCGCGCGGAAGGCGACGGCCCTGCGGTTAGGGGGTGTCCAGTGGACGTCGACGCCGGCCACGGCGCCGCCCTTGGACGTGCCCTGCCGACAACCCAGCGCGACCTGTCGATCACCCAGCGGCTGCGCTCCTTCCTCAGTTTCCATGGCGACGACGACGATCCCGTCACCGTCCTCACCCGCACCCACCGGGCCGTGCACCCGTCGGCCGACGCCGGCGTCCTGCGCCGCAGCTACGCGATCGCGGAGAACATGCATCGCGGTCAGATGCGCAAGTCCGGCGATCCGTACATCACGCATCCGCTGGCCGTGGCGCAGATCTGCGCCGAGCTCGGCATGGACACGACGACCCTGGTCGCCGCCCTGCTGCACGACACGGTGGAGGACACGAGTTACACGCTCGAGGCGCTGCACGGCGACTTCGGCCCCGAGGTGACCCATCTGGTCGACGGCGTGACCAAGTTCGACAAGGCGTTCTACGGCAAGGCGGCCGAGGCCGAGACGATCCGCAAGATGATCGTCGCCGCCGGCAAGGACGTCCGCGTTCTGGTGATCAAGCTGGCCGACCGGCTGCACAACATGCGCACGCTGGACGCCCGCTCCGCGTCGTCGCGCGCCCGCATCGCCACGGCCACGCTGGACGTGCTCGTCCCGCTCTGCGACCGGCTCGGCATCCAGGCCCTCAAGCGCGACCTCGACGACGTGGTGCTTTTCCACCTCGAGCCCGATTCGTACGCGCGGATCGACGAGCACGTGCGCAACCGCCCCGGCTGGTCGGAATACCTCGACGACGTCACCGGCAAGGCGCGCTCGGCCCTGCGCCGCCAGCGGGTGACGGCCGAGGTCACGGCCCGCCCGCGGCACTACTACTCGATCTGGAAGGACACGGTGGCCGGCGGGCACGCCGTCCCCTTCGACCTGCCCCGCATCGCGGTCGTGGTCGACGGCCCCGAGACCGACTGTTACGCCGCGCTGGGCGCGATCCACGGCCAGTGGCGCCCCGTGGCCGGCCGCTTCAAGGACTTCATCGCCTCCCCCAAGAACAATCTCTACCGCTCGCTGCACACGACGGTCACCGGCCCCGACGGGCGCCTGGTCGAGGTGCTGATCCGCACCGAGGCGATGCACCGCTTTTCCGAATACGGCGTCGCCACGACGTATCGCTACCCGAAATACGCGGAGACCGCCGAGGCCTCGGGCGCCGATCAGCTGACCTGGCTCAAGCGCGTGCTCGACTGGCAGCAGGACACCACCGACGCCGCCCAGTTCCTCGCGTCGCTGCGGTGCGACCTGGCCGAGGCCCAGATCACGGTCTTCGCCCACGGGCACGCGTTCGAGCTGCCCAGCGGCTCCACCCCGGTCGACCTGGCCTACGAGCTGGGCCCGCAGACGGGTGACCAGTGCCTCGCCGCCACCATCAACGGCCGGCTGGCCCCGCTCAGCTCGCAGCTGCGCGACGGCGACGTGGTCGAGATCTTCTCCGAGAACGATCACCATGTGGAGGTGGAGCCGAACGCTCCTCGCGGCCCGCGCCGCGAGTGGCTCGGCTTCGTGAAATCGAGCCAGGCCCAGCTGCAGATCAACCGGTATTTCGACGAGAAGAACGAGCCGGGCATCAGCATCGCCGACAAGGTGCGCCTGGGCCGCGCCACGATCGGGCTGACGCTGCGCAAGCACGACCGCGGCCTGGCCAGCGAGGTGCCGCTGCGCCGCCTGGCCGAGGAGCTGGGCTATCCCGACCTCGAGACGATGCTGGTCGCGGTCTGTGAGCGCACCCTCGAGCCGGACACCGTGGTCGAGCAGCTGATCGCCCTCGTCGACCACCCTGACTAGCCCGCGGCGGGGCCCGGCTAGCCTTGCCGTTGTGAATATTCCTCGGCGCGTGCGGGCGTACGCCTATCAGACGTTCTATCGCATGCCGAGTTCCGTGCGCCGCACCGTGGCCAGCCTGGTCGCCCCGAAATACCTGGTCGGCGCGGTCGCGGTGATCCGCGACTCGGAGACGCCGGAGCCGTCGCGGCTGCTGCTGCTGCGGCAGCCGACCAAGCACGGCTGGAGTCTCCCGGCCGGCCTGCTCAAACGGCACGAGCCCGCGGCCGTCGGCGCCGCCCGCGAGCTGTTCGAGGAGACCGGCGTCCGGGTCGACCCCGACGACCTCACTCCCGGCAACCCGAACGCGATCATCCACCCGGTCGGCGTGGTCGACACCGTCTGGTTCGCGTCGGTCCCGGCGTCCACCACCCAGTTGCGCGTCGACGGCGGCGAGATCCTCGAGGCGAACTGGTTCCCGGTCGACGACCTGCCCCGGCTCACCCGCAACACCGCCCAGCTGCTGGCCCGCTACGACATCGGCCGCCCGTGACCGCGGTCTGCGGCGTCGTCCTGGCCGCCGGCGAGGGTCAGCGGCTGCGCCCCCTGACCGAGACGCTGCCCAAGGCGCTCTGCCCGGTCGGCAACGTGGCCCTGCTCGACCGCGCGCTGGCCCGGCTGGCCGCGCTGGGCCTGACCGGCCCGGCGGGGGTGGCGGTCAACGCGTGCTACCTCGGCGATCAGGTCGTGCGGCATGTCGGCGACCGGGCCCACCTCTCGGTCGAGCCGGGCGACCCGGTCGGCACGTCGGGCGGCGTGGGCCGGCTCAAGGGCTGGATCGACGGCCGCGGCGCCCTGGTCGGCAACGCCGACGCCTATCTGGCCGATCCTGCCCGCGACCCCGGCAAGGACGTCGCGGCCCTGCTCGACGGCTGGTCGGGCGAGACGGTCCGGATGCTGACCAAACCCAACCGGCCCGGCGAGACAGGCGGCTTCAGCGGCCGCCGCTTCACCGGTTTCTCGCTGCTGCCCTGGCGCTACGTCCGCGACCTCGGCACCGGGCACAGCAACCTCGTCCGTACGGTCTGGCGCCCGGCCGAAGCCGAGGGTGCTCTCGAGCTGATCAACTACGAGGGCGTCTACATCGACACCGGCACCCCGGCCGACTACCTGAGAGCCAATCTGCACGCCGCGAACGGCAGCGTCCTCATCGACCCCTCCGCCAGCGTCTCCGGCACCGTCACGGAGTCGGTGGTGGGCCCAGGAGCCCGGGTCGGTGGTTCGATCACACGCTGCGTCGTCTGGCCCGGCGCCGAAGTGGCTGCGGGCGAATCCCTCACCGACTGCATCCGTGCTCCGGGCGGGGTCACCGTGCTGGTCTGAGCGAGGCCCAGATCCGAGCAGCGTGGCCGAGCCGTGCTCCAGCCGCCGGCGCGGGCGGGACCAGGGCCCCGGCACCGCCAGCGATGAGTCTCCGGCGCGCGCCGGGTCCTACTGTCATGGTTGAACACATGCGACAGGACGAGAAGACCATCGCCGGCTTGGTGGAGCGCTGGGCGGCCGCCATCCGGGCCGGCGACCTCGACGCCGTAGTCGCGCACCACGCCGACGACATCGTGATGTTCGACGTGCCGCCGCCGCAGGACGGTGTTCGCGGCATCGACGCCTACCGCCGGGTCTGGCCGCCGTTCTTCGAGTTCATCAGGGCGGGCGCCGCGTTCGACATCGTACGGCTGGACGTGACGGCCGGAGCCGACGTGGCCTACGCCCACGGGCTGCTGCGCTGCGGCCCGGTCGGCGAGCTCGACGCCCACCCCGGCCGCCGGCTACGCCTGTCCCTGGGCTTCCGGAAGGAGAACGGCCGCTGGCTCGTGACCCACGAACACCACTCGTTCCCGATCGAGGAGTGAGGCTGGTCAGTCGGCGTCGGGCAGGCCGATCGCGAACGCGTCCTCCAGGTCGTGCTTGGAGTAGGCGCGGAACGCGATGTGCGACTCGGTGTTGAGCACGCCCGGCGTCTTCGAGATCTTGCCCGCGATGACCTCGGCGATGTCCTCGAACTTGGCGACCCGCACGATCGCGATCAAGTCGACGTGGCCCGCGACCGAGTAGACCTCGCTCACCCCGTCCAGGGCGGCCAGCGCCTCCGCGACCTCGGGGATGGAGTCGGTTGCGCAGTCGATGTGCACGATCGCGGTGTTCACCGGCGAACTCCTCAGCTGGCGGGACGGATGGTCGCGACCATGCTATCCGCCGCTGTGGCCCGCGCACCGGGACGGCCGCAAGTAGCCCGGACAACGAGCAAGGGGCCCGCCGAAGCGGACCCCTTGCTCGTGTGCTCGTGCGTTACTTACGGCCGGAGGTGATCTCCTCGCGGGTGTCACCGCTGACCGGTGGCATGCCGGGCGAGACCGGAGCCTCGGACGGCTTCTCGACCGGGAAGAAGAAACCCTTCACGGCGGGCGCCAGGGCGCCGACCCGGTTCATCTTCTTCGGGACGACCCAGCCGCCGTACTCCAGCGGGATGGGGTGCCCGTGGTCGTCGACCGGGCCGAGCGGCTGGTGCACCTCGACGAACTGGCCGTTCGGCAGGCGCCTGATGATGCCGGTCTCGACGCCGTGGGCCAGCACCTCACGGTCGTGCTGCTGCAGGCCCAGGCAGATGCGCACCGAGATGAAATACGCCAGCGGGGGCAGGACGAGCAATCCGATACGGCCGGCCCAGGTCATCGCGTTGAGGCTGATGTGGAACTTGTCGGCGATGACGTCGTTGGCGCCGGACAGCGTGGCCACGATGAAGAACGTGAACGCCATCGCGCCGACACCGACGCGCTCCGGGTTGTCGCGCGGGCGCTCCAGCAGGTTGTGGATCCGCTTGTCGCCGGACTTGCGTGCCTCGAGCCACGGCCAGAAGATCGGACCCGTGGTCAGGGCGCCCAGGCCGACCACCGCCGGCCAGAACAGCGGCGGGATGCTGTAGTCGCCGATGTAGATCTGCCAGTTCGGCATGAGCCGGACCAGGCCGTCCATGAACATGACGTACCAGTCGGGCTGCGACGCCGAGGAGACCTCGGACGCCCGGTACGGACCGAACAGCCAGATCGGGTTGATCTGGAACAGACCCGCCATCAGCGCGACCGTGCCGAAGACGGCCATGAAGAAGCCGCCCTGCTTGAGCGCGTACCGCGGGAACATGCGCTCGCCGACCACGTTGGTGTTGGTGCGCATCGGGCCGGGCCACTGCGTGTGCTTCTGCTTGAAGACCAGGCCCAGGTGGACGCTGATCAGCGCGAGCAGGCCACCCGGGATGAGCAGCACGTGCGCGATGTAGAAACGGCCGATGATCAGGTGACCCGGGAACTCGCCGCCGAAGATCGAGGCCGAGAGCCAGGTACCGACGACCGGGATCGACAGCATGATCGCCGAGGCGATGCGCAGGCCGGTGCCGGAAAGACCGTCGTCCGGGAGCGAGTAGCCGGTGAAGCCGGCCAGGAAGCCCAGGAGGAACAGGATCATGCCGATGGCCCAGTTGGCCTCGCGCGGCTTGCGGTAGGCGCCGGTGAAGAAAACGCGCGCCATGTGCACGACGATCGAAGCCATGAACAGCAGCGCCGCCCAGTGGTGCATTTGGCGCATGAACAGACCGCCACGCACCTCGAACGAGAGGTTCAGTGACGACTCGTACGCCGCCGACATCATGGTGCCGCGGAGGGCCGAGTAGCTGCCCTCATACGGCACCTCTTTCATCGACGGGTCGAAGAAGAGGGTCAGGAAGACACCGGTGAGCAGCAGGATGATGAACGAGAAGAGCGCGATCTCACCCAGCAGGAACGACCAGTGATCAGGGAAAACCTTGTTGAGCAGCGCGCGCAGCGGCGTCGCCGCCTGGAACCGCTCGTCGACGCCCTTGGCTGCATTGACCGGCGCCTGCTGGAGGTCTACTTTCCGGCGCTTCACGGCCGCTCCCAGAAGTCAGGTCCGACAGTGTCCTTGAAGTCGGACGTTGCCACGAAGAAGCCCTCCTCGTCCACCCCCAGCGGCAGCATCGGCAGACGCCGGGTGGCGGGGCCGAAGATCGGCTGGGCGTTCCGGGTGATGAGGAACTGCGACTGGTGGCAGGGGCACAGCAGGCGGTTGGTCTGCTGCTCATACAGGCTCGCCGGGCAGCCGGCGTGCGTGCAGATCTTCGAGTACGCCACGTAGTCGCCCCACATCGAGCCCTTGTTGCGGCGGTCGGCCTCGGCCGCCTCGCGGGTCGTCTGCGCGTCGTCGGCGCGCAGGTGGATGAGCAGGGTCGGCGAGTCGGCGTACTCATTGGTCGCACCGTGCGGAATGCCCGGGAAGACCGTCATCTGACCACCGGTGCTGACGTCCTCGGGGCGGATCGGCGAGCCGTCCTCCCGTGTCAGCCGGACCGGCCCGCCGTTGGGCACCGGGTCGAACCCGGTGTGGTACATCATCGGCTGGTCGTCTTTGTGCGGGTTCTCGATCAGGCCGCCGACCAGCGGGGCCGCGGCGACCAGGCCGATCGGCGCCAGGCCGAAGCCGATCGCGCCCTTGAGCAGCGGACGGCGCTGGACGCCGTTGCCGAGCTCGTCGGCGACGAACATCATCGTCTGGCCGGTGATCTTCTGCTCGTCCGTCGGGGACGCCCCGTCGTGGCGGGCCTGGATCGACACCTCGTGCGGCAGCAGCTTCTTGGCCCAGGCCAGGATGGCGAAGCCGACCGCGAACAGCGAGATGCCCAGCGTGATGCCCAGCAGCGGGGTGTAGAAGTCGCTCATCGTCTCGCCGAGCTCGAAACGCCACGGCCACCAGATGTAGAAGCCGAGGAAGGCCAGGGCGGCCAGGCCGGCGATGATGAACAGGAAGGCGATGTTGCGCACGACGCGCTTCTCGGCCTTCGAGTTCGTGCCCTGGAACTGCGACTCGTAGGTGATGATCTCGATCTCGTCGCGGCGCAGGCCCTCTTTGACGATGTCGAAACGCGACAGCCGCGGGTCGTCGATGTCGACCGGCTTGGCCTCACCGGGCGAGTCGTGGTGCAGCGTGGTCATGACTTCCCCGCAATCCACAGCGACGTGAAGACCAGAATCGTGATGCCGACGAGGAAGATCGCGACGCCCTCGGTCGACGGGCCGTAACCGCCGAGGTTAAAGATACCGCCCGGGTCGCGCTCGTCCTGGAGCTGCACCTTGATGTAGGTGATGATCTCGCGCTTCTCCTCCGGCGTGAGCTGGTTGTCACCGAAGACCGGCATGTTCTGCGGGCCGGAGAGCATCGCCGCGTAGATCGTCTCGGGAGTGGCGTCGTGCAGGGCCGGGGCGAACTTGCCCGAGCTGAGCGCTCCGCCGGCGCCGGTGAAGCTGTGGCAGGAGGTGCAGTTGACCCGGAACAGCTCGCCGCCGCGGGCGATCGCCTCCGGGTTCTCCTTCAGGTCCTCGGTCAGGTCGCCCGCGGGCAGCTGGGGGCCTCCACCCAGTTCCTGGACGTACTGGCCGATCTGCTTGGTCTGGTTCTTGTCGAACTGGGGCTTCTTCTCCTCGGCCTGAGCCTCCTGCCGGGTCATCGGCATGCGGCCGGTGCCCACCTGGAACTCGACCGACGCCGAGCCGACGCCGATCAGGCTCGGGCCGCGGTCCTCGACACCCTGGCCGTCCCGCCCGTGGCAGGAGATGCAGCTGTTGTCGTACAGCTGCTTGCCCTCTTGCGCGGTGGCCGACAGCTGCCGCGGTTCGTCGGCGAACGCGCCCGGCGCGAACGCGGTGTATACGCCGCCGGCGAGCGCGAGCGCGGCGACCATGCGCACGGCCGCTCCGAGGCGCCGCCGCGCCTTGCTGGGCGCGCCACGCCGCCGGGAGAACACCCTGAGGCGCCGGCCGGCGGGGGTGTCTGAAGTCATGGGTTGTATCCCTCTGCGTTTTGACGAGGAGCTCATGGACGGGCGTGTGGCTCTACTGCAGCCAATAGATCATGGCGAACAGCGCGATCCACACGATGTCCACGAAGTGCCAGTAGTACGACACGACGATCGCCGAGGTGGCCTGCGCCGGGGTGAACCTACCCATCGTCGTGCGGATCATGTAGACGATGAAGGCGATCAGGCCGCCCGTTACGTGCAGACCGTGGAAGCCGGTGGTCAGGTAGAACATCGAGCCGTACCCGTCGCCGTTGAGCTTGACGCCCTCGCTGACGAGAGTGCGGTACTCGTTCGCCTGCCCGAGCACGAAGATCAGGCCCATCACGAAGGTGATGGTGAACCAGCGCCGCAGCGCGAACACATCACCCTTCTCCGCCGCGAAGACGCCCAGCTGGCACGTGACCGAGGAGAGCACCAGGATCACCGTGAACGTCGTCGCGTACGGCAGGTCCAGATGCTTGGTGTGCTCTTCCCACATGCTGTAGTCCGCCGCGCGGATCGAGAAGTACATCGCGAACAAGGCCGCGAAGAACATGAGCTCGCTGGATAGCCACACGATCGTTCCGACGCTGACCATGTTCGGTCGCGTCAGCGAGTGGATCCTGCTCTTGTCGATGGCTGAGGCCGCTGTCACGGGCTCATTATTGCTCCGCGATCAGTCCAACGTGCTGCGGGGGGTCGAATTCGCCGCACGAGTTGCAGCCCGGGAAGAAGGGCACCGACCGGATAGGCCTAGCCTCGAGTGGTGCACCTAGCCGAAACGACCACACACGCCGCTCCGGGCAGCGATAATGTTCTTCCGCCGTTCACGCCGGGCGTGATCTTCACGGAGCTCCACCTGGGCAGCCTGATCGCGTTGTTCCTGCTGATCGCGGCGACGCTGTACGGCTACGGCGTCTACCGGCTGCGCCAGCGGGGCGATCACTGGCCGGTGGGCCGCACTGTGGCGTTCGTCGCCGGTGGACTCGGCTCGATCGCGGCGGTCGCCGTGACCGGCATCGAGGCGTACGACACCACGCTGATCTCGGTGCACATGGTGCAACACATGGTGCTCTCGATGGTGGGACCGATCTTCCTGGCCCTCGGCGCACCGGTCACGCTGGCCCTGCGCACGCTGCCCGCCGCGCCCCGCAAGAAGCTGCTCGCGGTCGTGCACAGCCGGGTCGCCCGCGTCCTGACGTTCCCGCTGGTCGCGTTCGGCATCTTCGTGGCCAACCCGTTCGTCCTGTACTTCACCGACCTCTACCGGCAGACGCTGCTGCACCCGTGGCTGCACGAGTTCGTCCACGTCCACTTCATCGTCACCGGCTGCCTGTTCTTCTGGCCGCTGCTGGGCCTGGACCCGCTGCCCGGCCGCTGGCCCTATCCGGGCCGCGCGCTGCTGATGGTGCTGTCGGTGCCGTTCCACACCGTGCTCGGGCTGACGATCATGCAGAGCGCGACGCTCCTGGCCGGTGACTACTACCCGAGCCTGGGCCTGAGCTGGCTCGACCCCAAGGCCGACCAGGTCACGGCGGGCGGCATCCTGTGGGCCGGCGGCGAGATCGTCAGCGTCACCATGCTCGGCATCCTGGTGCTCCAGTGGGTGCGCCAGTCCGAGCGCGAGGCCCGCCGGATCGACCGCGCGCTCGACCGGCAGGAAGCCGAGGAGGCCGCCGAGCAGGCCCGCAAAGATGAAGCCAGGATCACAAACGGGGCCCCCGCCGACACCGCCGGACCGGGGTCCGACACCGCGTAAACCGGTCCGTTACGATCGGCGGGCACCTACGACGTGAACCGGGGCACATTATGAGCGACGAACCGACTCAGTACACGGTCCTGCTGTACAGCGACGACGCCGCCGTGCGCGACCGCATCCGGATGGCGATCGGGGTGCGCCCCGCGGCCGACCTCAAGGTCGAGTTCGCCGACGCCGCCACCTGGGAAGACTGCCGGGATCTGCTGGACAAGTACGAGATCGACCTGATGGTCCTCGACGGCGAGGCGTCGCCCGCGGGCGGCTTGGGCATCGCCCGTCAGACCAAGGACGAGTACGCCACGCCCCCGCCCGTCTGCGTCGTCATCGCCCGGGCCGCCGACCGCTGGCTCGCGGCCTACGCGCAGGTCGACCAGACCCTGGTCGCGCCGCTCGACCCGGTCACCACCGGGCAGACCGTCGCCGCCATGCTCCGCGCCCGCCGCAACGGTGCGATCCCCCTGGGCACGCTCGGCACGCTGGGTTAATTCCCCGACGAACGAAAGGGCCCCCGCTGTGGGCGCACGCACCTGGCCGAACCTGACGAGTGCCCTGCTGCGGGGCGAGGAGCTCGGAACCCCCGACACGGCCTGGGCCATGGGCGAGATCATGGCCGGCAACGCCACCCCGGCCCAGATCGCCGGGTTCGCCATCGCGCTGCGGGCCAAGGGCGAGACCCCGGGCGAACTGGCCGGCCTGGTCGAGGCCATGCTGGCCAACGCCACGCTGGTCGAGCTGCCCGAGTCCGTGCGCACCGACGCGGTCGACGTGGTCGGCACCGGCGGCGACCGGGCCAACACCGTGAACATCTCCACGATGGCGGCGATCATCACAGCCGCCGCCGGTGTGACGGTGGTCAAGCACGGCAGCCGGTCCGCCTCGTCCAGCACCGGCACGGCCGATCTGCTGGAGCATTTCGGCATCCCGCTCGACCTCGGTCCCGAGGGCGTGGTGAGCACGGTGACCGGCGCCGGCGTGGGCTTCTGTTTCGCGGCCCGGTTCCACCCCGGCATGCGGCACGCCGCCGTCACGCGGCGCGAGCTGGGCGTGCCCACGTTCTTCAACATGCTGGGCCCGCTGACCAACCCGGCCCGCCCCACGGCGGCCGCGGTCGGCTGTTTCGATCTGCGGATGGCCCCGGTGATGGCGGCCGTCTTCGCCCGGCGCGGCGACTCGGCGCTGGTGATGCGGGGCGAGGACGGGCTGGACGAGTTCACCACCTCCGCTCCCACCCGTCTCTGGCAGGCCAAGGACGGTCAGGTCACCGAGCACGTGATCGACGCCGTCGAGCTGGGCCTGCCGCGCAGTGAGCCGGGCGCCCTGCGGGGCGGCGACACGCCGTTCAACGCCGACGTGGCCCATCGGACGTTCGCCGGCGAGCCCGGCCCGGTGCGCGACGCGGTGGTGCTCAACGTGGCGGCCGCCCTGGCCGCGCACGAAGGCTTCCCCGGCGACCTGAGAGACACGCTGCGGGCCGGAATAGCCCGGGCCCAGGCAACGATCGACTCCGGCGCCGCGACGGCTCAGCTGGCCCGCTGGGTGGATGCGGCGCAGAAGGCCAAAGCCGCCGAGTAGGCCCTCGGAGCAATTTCACAGCGGACACGCCGCCGCGAATGCTCCCATATGCCTGATTTACGTGGCAGCGTCGGAATCAGTTTCGGGTAATCACCTTCCGGCGAAGAGGAGGCCACCCGTGTCGTATCAAGAACCCCGCTGTGTCATCTGCGACAGCGACATGATGTTCGAGGTGCCGGCGACCCCGGACGGCGAGGTCGAGGAGCTGGTCTGCCGTCGCTGCGGCGCCGCCGAGGTCGTCACCCCCGTCGTAGCCCACCTGTGGCCGGGGCGCACCCCGGTCCTCCCCCAGCAACGCCGAGCCGCCTGACAACGAACACGACGAAGCCCGGCGCCCCATGAGGGTGCCGGGCTTCGTCAAATCTTCGGCTCAGTGCTCGGCGGGGTGCCGCGTGCCCGTGTAGTACTCGAAGATCATGGCGCTGGACGAGACGATGACCAGAATCAGGCCGAAGGCGACCAGCCACCACATCCAGAACACCAGGCCGAGGCCCGCGATCGTGGCCGACAGGGCAATGCCGAACGGCCAGTAGCTGCCCGGGCTGAAGAAGCCGATCTCGCCCGCGCCCTCGGCGATCTCGCCGTCCTCACGGTCTTCCGGCCGCAGGTCGATGCGCCGGGCGACGAACCAGAAGAAGCCGCCGCACATCGAGCAGAGCAGTCCGGACAGGATCAGCGCGACAGTGCCGACCCACTCGACGTGGGTGCCGGTGCCACGGGTGTAGAAGCCGTAGACGATGGCCGCTCCGAAGAGGAAGACGGCGACGCCGACGAAGATCTTGTATTCGGTACGCACGTTCCCCTACTTCCCGGCCGTCGCGGCCGCACCGGTGCCGGCGGCAACCGCGCCGTTCTGGTTCCAGCCGTTCTTCTGGCGCCGCGAGTCGAACGGCTCGGTCGTGGTGGCGTACGCCTGGTCGCCGGTGAACCCGATCGCGGCCATCGCCTCCTGCGTGGAGGACCCGTCCCGCTTGGCCGCCAGGAACTGGTCGAACCGCTCGGGAGAGACCACCACGAGCTCGAAGTTCATGAAGGCGTGATAAGTCCCGCAGAGCTCGGCGCAGCGGCCGACGTAGCGGCCCTCCTTGTCGAGAGTGATCTCGAAGGTGTTGCGCACGTTGCCCGGGAAGACGTCCCGCTTGAACAGGATCTCGGGGACCCAGAACGAGTGGATGACGTCCTTGCTGGTCTCCTCGAACCGGATCTTCTCGTTGGTCGGGAGGACCAGGATCGGGATGACGTCGGAGGAGCCGACCGTCGAGGCGACCGTGTTGGCCTCGGCGCCCATGCCGTCGCGGTAGTTGAACTGCCAGTTCCACTTGAACGCGACGACCTCGACGACCTGGTCGGGGTTCTTCGAGAGCTTGTCCACGTCGGTCTGCACGATCGCCGTGTAGTAGAAGAGGATCGCCACGATCAGCACCGGGGTGACCGTGTAGAGGACCTCCATCGGCATGTTGAACCGGGTCTGCACGGGCAGCTCGTCGCCGCGCTTGCGGTACCGGATGATGCACCAGAAGATCAGGCCCCACACGAAGACGCCGACGACCAGCGCCGCGATCGTCGAGGCGATCCACAGGTCGTACATCTTGTGCGCCTGCAGGGTGATGCCCTTGCCGGGCCATCCGAAGTGGCCGAAGGCGTTTCCGACGCCCTCAAGGGAACATCCCGAGAGCAGCATCAGCAGCGCCGTGCCGCTGAGGCCGAGCCCGGCGATCCGGACTGCAGCTCGCGACCGCGCGGCCGAACTCTTTGCGCTCACCTGCTTTTGCCTCCTTAGCAGCGCCGCCTCCCGCCCGAAACGGACACGAGTGGCCAGGCGTTACCGACGGTCGCACACTACTCGACCAGGCCCTGACACACCTTTGCGGGGGTCCGATCTTCGACCGTGCGCGTATACCCCTCGACAATCGGACGATACCGTTCCTGGGGTGGAAAACACGGGCGATCCCGCTGGTCCGGTCGCGTACCTCGACGCGGCCACCGCAAGTCCGCTGCATCCGGTGGCCCGCGAGGCCCTGCTGGCCGCGCTGGCCGACGGCTGGGCCGACCCCGCGCGCCTCTATTCCGCGGGCCGGCGGGCCCAGCAGCTCTCCGACGCCGCCCGGGCCGCGTTCGCCGAGGTGCTGGGCGTACGTCCCGACGAGGTCTCGTTCTGGCCCTCGGGCACGGCCGCCGCGCAGGCCGCCGTCCTCGGGGCACTGGCCGGGCGGGCCCGGCAGGGCGACACGCTGGTGCATTCGGCGATCGAGCACTCCGCGGTGCTGCACGCGGCCGCCCGCGGCAAGGCGGTCGAGGTGGGCGTGGACCGGCTGGGCCGGCTCGACCTCGACGCCTGGGAGCGGGCCGTGTCCGCGCCCGGGGTCGCGCTGGCCGCCCTGATCAGCGCGAGTCACGAGGTGGGCACGGTGCAGCCGGTCGCGGCGGCCGCGGCGTACTGCGACGAGGCGGGGGTTCCGCTGTTCGTCGACGCCGCCCAGTCGGTGGGCCGGGCCGACGTGCCGCCGGGCTGGTCGCTGCTGAGCGCGAGCGCGCACAAGTGGGGCGGCCCGCCCGGCGTCGGCGTGCTGGTGGTCCGCAAGGGTGTGCGCTGGATCTCCCCGTACCCGCAGGATGATCTTTATCGCCCCGGCCTGCCCGGCAGCGCCGACCTGCCCGCCGTGGTCGCCGCCGCGGCCGGTCTGCGCGCCGTCCGGGCCGAGGCCGCGACCGAGTCCGTACGGCTGAGCGCGCTCGTCGGCCGCATCCGCGCGCGCGTGCCCGAGCTGGTGCCGGACGTGGAGGTGGTCGGCGACCCCGACGAGCGGCTGCCCCACCTGGTCACGTTCTCGTGCCTGTACGTCGACGGCGAGGCCCTGCTGCACGCGCTGGACCGGGCCGGTTTCGCCGTCTCGTCCGGCTCGTCGTGCACGGCGTCGACGCTGCGGCCCAGCCACGTGCTGGAGGCGATGGGGGTGCTCAGCCACGGCAACGTCCGGGTCTCGCTGCACCGCGGCACGACCGAGGCCGATGTGGAGCGGTTCCTGGCCGTGCTGCCGGGCCTGGTCGAAGGCATCCGGCGGGAGGCGGGGATGTGATCGAGCTGGACTGCCGGGGCCAGAAGTGCCCGCTGCCGGTGATCCGGCTGGCCCAGAACATCGGGCGGGCCGAGATCGGCGACGTCGTCCGGGTGCTGGCCGACGACCCGGCCGCGGCCAACGACATCCCGGCCTGGTGCCGCATGAAGAAACAAGAGTTCGTGGGCTCGCCGGCGCCGCACACTTTCGACGTGCGCCGGCTCAGCTGACGCAGCCCGTTCCACCACCCCGGCCGGCAGCCGCCCCTTTGCGCGGACTAGCGGCTGATGTAGCTGACGATCGCCTCGACCGGTTCGGCGGCCAGGTGCGTGTCGACGACCAGGCGCGGGCCCAGATACGGCTCGTACTCGGCCTGGCGTTCCAGCACCCGCACCCAGTCGGGCACGCCGTCGTGGTCGCGCGCCTCGAACCGCTTCTCGACCCGGCGGCGGTGCTCGGCGTCGTCGCCCACGACCACCTCGACCACCCGCAGCGGCGCGCCGGCCCGCTCGGCCACGTCGATCCAGAGCTGACGGGCCGCCCTGACCGGACTGACCGCGTCGATGATCACGTGGTGGCCGATGCGCAGCTGCACCTCGGCCAGCGCGGCCACCGCCCCGTACGCGGCGAAACCGGGTCTCGGCTCGACGACCTCGTAGCGCTGGAGCGCGGAGTCGACGGTGTCGACCGCGAGCACGCACGCGGGCAGCTCGGTGGCCACCCGCGCGGCGAGTGAGCTCTTCCCGACACCGGGCAGACCGGCGAAGACCGCTAGAACCATGTCTCCGATCAGACCATGCGCCTGGTCAGGCCGGAAGGTAGGCCCGGATCTCGGCCGCCGCGTCGTCGCCGTAGGAGTCGGCGAAACGCTTGGCGAAGTCCTCGGCGCGGACGTCGTACTCCTGGGGGCCGACCGACTCCAGCACGAGCGCGGCCACCAGCGAGCCGACCTGGGCCGCCCGCTCCAGGCCGAGCCCCCACGAGACGGCGCTGAAGAAGCCGGCCCGGAAGCCGTCGCCGACACCGGTCGGGTCCTCGGCCAGCACGTCGCGCGCGACCGGCACGTGGATGCGCTCGATGTCGCGGCCGGTGATCTCGACGCCGTCCTTGCCGAGCGTGGTGACCCGGATCTTGACCTGCTCGAGGACCTGGTCGGAGCTGAGGCCGGCCTTGGTCTCGAGCAGCGAGCGCTCGTACTCGTTGGTGAGCAGGTAGTCCGCGCCGGTGATCAGGGTGAGCACGTCGCTGCCGTCCATGCGGGCCAGCTGCTGCGACGGGTCGGCGGCGAACTTGAAGCCCCGGGCCCGGCACTCCTGCGAGTGGCGGATCATGGCGGCCGGGTCGTTCGCGCTGATCAGCACGAGGTCGAGCCCGCCTGCGCGCTGGTCGACCGGCGACAGCTCGATGTTGCGGGCCTCGGCCATGGCGCCCGCGTAGAACGAGGCGATCTGGTTGAGGTCGTCGTCGGTGGTGCAGACGAAACGGGCCGTGTGCGCGACCTCGCTGACGTGCACCGAGTCGCAGTCGACGCCGTGGCGCTCGAGCCAGGACCGGTAGTCGGCGAAGTCGGCGCCGACCGCTCCGACCAGGATCGGCCGCAGACCGAGCTTGCCCATGCCGAACGAGATGTTGCTGGCCACGCCGCCGCGCCGGACCACCAGGTCGTCGACGAGGAACGAGAGCGAGACCTTGTGCAGCTGGTCGGCGATGAGCTGGTCGGCGAACCGCCCCGGGAAATGCATCAGGTGGTCGGTGGCGATCGAACCGGTCACGGCGATCTTCATGAGGGCCCTCGGGTTTTTCGGGAACGGGGGGCTTACGTACGCAGCCTACCGGCTGGTTACGCGCAGCAGGCCGCCCCGTTAACGGGACGGCCTGCTGAGAAGTCTCGCGGTGTGGCGTGGATCAGTGGAACGAGTCGCCACAGGCGCAGGAGTTCTGCGCGTTCGGGTTGTCGATCGTGAAGCCCTGGGCGTCGATCCGGTCGGCGAAGTCGATCGTGGCACCGGCCAGGTAGGGCGCGCTCATGCGGTCGACGACGACCTCGACGCCACCGAAGTCGTTGACCACGTCACCGTCGAGCGAACGCTCGTCGAAGAACAGCTGGTAACGCAGGCCGGAGCAGCCACCGGGCTGGACCGCGATGCGCAGGCGCAGGTCGTCACGGCCTTCCTGCTCGATCAGGGCCTTGACCTTCACCGCGGCGACATCGGTCAGGAGGACAGTGGTCGGGGCGGTCGCCTCGGCCGACTCGGTGTGCGATTCAGTGGTCACTGCGTTATCTCCCTGCAAGTGCGGACAGATCTGCCGTACTGGCCAACGCTAGCCCCATTCCCGAAGATTCCCAATCCGGGTGGCCCAGTTCACCCCCGGCTCAGCGGCTCCACTGGTGGCTCAAGCGTTCGGCCAGCTCACGCAGCCCTTGGGCGGGCTCGGCGAGCGCCAGTTCGGTGCTGCCGAAGTGGTCGGTGAGGGAATACGTCTCGGTCACACCGGCCGCGGCGGCCTCCCGATAGCCCGTCTCGTTGCGCCCGGCCAGCACGACGCAGGGCAGTCCGCGATCGCGGGCGGCGCCGGCGATGCCGGCCACCACCTTGCCGCGCAGCGACTGGTGGTCGAAAGATCCCTCCCCGGTGATCACCAGGTCGGCCGCGTCGAGCTCCTTCTCGAGCCCGATGGCCGTGCTGACCAGGCCGATCCCCGACACCACGCGCCCGCCGAGGGCGATCAGGGCCGCACCGATCCCGCCCGCCGCGCCGCCACCGGGCACCCGCTGCAGATCGTCCACCCCGAAAGCCTTCTCCAGGACACCGGCGAACTGCTCGAGGGCGGCGTCGAGGCGATAGACGTCCTCGCGGCTCGCGCCCTTCTGCGGCCCGAACACGTTGCTCGCGCCCTGCAGGCCCGTCAGCGGGTTGTCGACGTCGGTGGCGGCGACCAGGCTGACCTGCCGCAGCCGGGGCACGCCGCCCAGCGCGGCGGCGGCGTTGAGATAGGCCCCGCCGTACGGGAGGGCGTAGCCGGCGATGTCGACCGGCGGGGCGCCCAGCGCGGCCAGCATGCCCGCCCCGGCGTCGTTGACCGCGGAGCCGCCGAGGCCGATCACGACCTCGGTCGCGCCCGCCTCCACCGCCGCCGTCAGGAGCAGACCCAGCCCGTACGAGGAAGCGGTGTTGGGGTCTCGCTCCTCGGCCGTCAGCAGGTGCAGACCGCAGGCGTGCGCGCTCTCGATGTAGGCAGTGGGGCCGGAGAGCAGGATCTCGCCGTCGACCGGGCGCCCGAGCGGGTCGACCGTCGGCACCGGGACGCGGCGGCCGGGCAGCGCGCTCGCGAGCACCTCGACGAACCCGGGGCCACCGTCGGAGAGGGGCCGTTTGATCAGGTCGTCGGGCTTGGCCCAGCCATCGGCGACCGCGTCGGCGACGTCGGGGGCGGACAGGGTGCCGGCGAACTTGTCCGGACAGATCAGTACGCGCACGCGTACGAGTGTGGCAGGCCACTGTTCACGGAGCCGATACCTGTCCCGCGCTGTGCGACGATGGCGAATGTGACGTCGACCTGGACCGAACCCTCGAACACCGCCACCGCCCTGCTCCTGCTGGGCCGGGGCACCGACCCCGCCTCGGAGCGCGGCGTGGAATGCCCGGGCGACCTGCCCGCGCCCAGCGACCCCGGCCTGGTCGCCCGCGCCACCGCCGCCAAGGCCGCGCTGGGTGACCGCGTCTTCGTGCTCGGCCACCACTACCAGCGCGACGAGGTCATCCAGTTCGCCGACGTCACCGGCGACTCGTTCAAGCTGGCCCAGCAGGCCGCGGCCCGGCCCGGCGCCGAGTTCATCGTGTTCTGCGGCGTGCACTTCATGGCCGAGAGCGCCGACATCCTGACCGGGAAGAACCAGCAGGTCATCCTGCCCGACCTGGCGGCCGGCTGCTCGATGGCCGACATGGCCGTGCTGGGCCAGGTCGAGGCGGCGTGGGAGCGCTTCGAGGACCTCGGCATCACCGGTGAGATCGTCCCGGTGACCTACATGAACTCGTCGGCCGACATCAAGGGCTTCGTGGGCCGCAACAAGGGCGTGGTCTGCACGTCGTCCAACGCCAAGCGCGCCCTGACCTGGTCTTTCGAGCAGGGCAGCAAGGTGTTCTTCCTGCCCGACCAGCACCTCGGGCGCAACACGGCCGTACTGGAAATGGGTTTCGGCCTCGACGACTGCGTGCTCTACGACCCGCACAAGCCCGGTGGCGGCCTCACGGACGATGAGCTGCGCAACGCCCGCATGATCCTGTGGCGGGGGCACTGCTCGGTGCACGGCCGCTTCACGCTCGACAGCGTGCGCGAGGTGCGCGAGCGGGTGCCCGGGGTCAACGTGCTGGTGCACCCCGAGTGCCGCCACGACGTCGTGCGCGCGGCCGACCAGGTGGGCTCGACCGAATACATCATCAAGGCCCTCGAGGCGGCTCCGCCCGGCTCGGCCTGGGCGGTCGGCACCGAGCTCAACCTTGTGCGGCGGATGGCCCTGGCCCACCCGGACAAGCAGATCATGTTCCTCGACCGAACGGTCTGCTACTGCTCGACCATGAACCGGATCGACCTCCCCCACCTGGTGTGGGCGCTGGAGGAGCTGGTGGCCGGCCGCGTGCCGAACGTCATCACCGTGGACGAGGAAACCGCCGCCAACGCGCGTGTCGCGCTGGACCAGATGCTCGCACTGCCGTAACGCACCGTGATCAATAAGATCCGCTGAGCGCGACCGCACCTTTCTGTTGTCTTAATCATCAGGGTTTCGTGCCGGGTCGGGCGTTTGACGACTGGCGCGTCTGTCACTCAGCGCTATGCTTCCCCGGTTGCAGAAACGGGTACCCCCGCCCGGTCCTGCCCCCTCGATCATTCTCGGGCGCCCCTTGACGCCCGCCGGCTGGAGGTTACGTTGACCGACGACGTCTTGGTCGTGCACGGTGGTACACCGCTGCAGGGTCAGATCCGGGTCCGTGGCGCCAAGAACCTCGTATCCAAGGCGATGGTGGCGGCCCTGCTGGGCGAGACCCCGAGCGTCCTGTTCGACGTCCCGCGCATCCGCGACGTCGAGGTCGTCCGCGGCCTGCTCGAACTGCACGGCGTCAAGGTGTCCGACGGCGTCGACGACGGCGAGCTGGTGATGGACCCCACGAACGTGGAGAGCGCCAGCACCGACGAGATCAACGTGCACGCCGGCTCGAGCCGCATCCCGATCCTGTTCTGCGGCCCGCTGCTGCACCGCCTCGGGCACGCGTTCATCCCGGACCTCGGCGGCTGCCACATCGGCCCGCGCCCGATCGACTTCCACATCCAGGCGCTGCGCGAGTTCGGCGCGGTCGTCGACAAGACGCCCGAGGGCATGCACCTGAGCGCGCCCCACGGCCTCAAGGGCGCCAAGCTCGAGCTGCCCTACCCGAGCGTGGGCGCCACCGAGCAGGTGCTGCTGACCGCCGTACGGGCCGAGGGTGTGACCGAGCTGCGCAACGCGGCCATCGAGCCCGAGATCATCGACCTGATCTGCGTCCTGCAGAAGATGGGCGCGATCATCACGGTGCACACCGACCGGGTCATCGAGATCCAGGGCGTGCCGCGGCTGCACGGTTACCAGCACAAGCCGATCCCCGACCGGATCGAGGCCGCCAGCTGGGCGGCCGCCGCGCTCGCGACCAAGGGCGAGATCGAGGTGCTCGGCGCCCGCCAGCAGGACATGATGACGTTCCTCAACGTCTTCCGGTCCATCGGCGGCGAGTTCCAGATCACCGACGACCGGGTCGCCCGCCCCGGCGTGACCGGCGCCGAGGGCGGCATCAAGTTCTGGCACCCCGGCCACGAGCTGCAGGCCGTCGCGCTCGAGACCGACGTGCACCCCGGCTTCATGACCGACTGGCAACAGCCCCTGGTGGTGGCGCTGACCCAGGCCCGCGGACTGTCGATCATGCACGAGACCGTCTATGAGCAGCGGCTGGGCTACACCGACGCGCTCAACCAGATGGGCGCGACGATCCAGGTCTACCGGGACTGCCTCGGTGGCACCCCGTGCCGGTTCGGCCGCCGCAACTTCAAGCACTCCGCGGTCATCGCCGGCCCGTCCAAGCTGCACGCGGCTGACCTGGTCATCCCCGATCTGCGGGCCGGCTTCGCCCACCTGATCGCGGCGCTGGCCGCCGAGGGCACTTCGCGCGTCTACGGCGTCGACCTGATCAACCGGGGCTACGAGGACTTCGAGGGCAAGCTGTCGGCGCTCGGCGCCCACGTCGAGCGTCTTTAGGTCCTCAGTTTCATCACTATCAGCGGCGCGGTGTGAATCACACCGCGCCGCTTGGCTACTCTCTGAGCGTGCCCTCGCTTTTTCGCCGCAAGCAGTCCGACGTCGCCACTCGAGACATCGAGGAGGAGGTGACGCCGGCCGAGCCGCGCCCCAAGGGCTACACCCCCAGCAAGAAGGAACTCGGCGTCGTCACGCCCAAGCGCACCGCGACCGGCCGCCGGGTCGGCGCCGAGCCCGCCCCGGCCAACCGCCGCGAGCAGCTCAAGCAGATGCGTGAGCGCCAGCGGGCCGAGCGGGCCGAGGCTTCCGCGGGCATGCGGGCCGGCGACGAGCGTTACCTGCTGGCGCGTGACCGGGGCCCCGAGCGCTCGCTGGTCCGCGACATCATCGACAGCCGCCGCACGGTCGGCACCTACTTCTTCGGTGGCGCGCTGATCGTGCTGATCGGCTCCACCGTGCAGATCCCCGCCGTCCAGCTCGCCAGCAACCTGCTGTGGCTGATGCTGGCCCTCGGCGTGATCATCGACAGCGTCCTGATCTCGCGCAAGGTGAAGCGCCTGGTCAACGAACGCTTCCCCAACACCACCCAGCGCATCGGCTCGCTGCAGATCTACGGCGTGATGCGGGGCCTGACGTTCCGCCGCATGCGGGTTCCCAAGCCGAAGGTCGAACTCGGTCAGGCTCTCTAGACTTCTTGCGGTTATGGCAAGGATTAGTGCCTTCACTGCAAACAGCCTCTAGCTTCGAGGCATGGCACACGACCACCTGATCGAAATGCTCGACCTGGACGCCCAGGTCCTCAGCGACTACCACCGCGACCTGATCGCCTGGGTCGGCCGCGAAGCCCCCGCGAACCCGCACGTCGTCGACCTGGGCGCGGGTAGCGGCACCGGCTCCCTGGCCCTGGCCCGCGACCTGCCCGGCGCCCGGGTCACCGCGGTCGACGTCTCCCCCGACATGCTGGCCCACCTGCGAGCTCGCGCCGAGGCGGCCGGGCTGGGCGACCACATCGCCACGGTCGAGGCCGACCTGGACCGGCCGTGGCCTGCCCTCGGCCCGGTCGACGTGGTCTGGGCCGCATCGTCGATGCACCACATGGCCGACCCGGGGTTCGCGCTGCGCTCCGCCCACGCCGCACTCCGCCCCGGCGGGCTGCTGGTGATCGCCGAACTCGACTCGTTCCCGCGCTTCCTGGTGGGCACGCCGGACGAGGAGGTCGAGGCGCAGGCCCACGCCGAAGCGGACAAGGCCCGGCACGAGGCCGGCATGCACATGCACGAGAACTGGGGCGCACTGGCCGGGCGGGCCGGCTTCACCGACGTGGTCGAGCGGAAATTTGAGATCGCTCTGGAGCCGCCGCTGGACTCGGGGGTCGTGCGCTACGCGGAGGTGTCGCTGGGACGGCTGGGCGAGCGGGTGCCGGGGCTGGACGGGGTGGTCTCGGGGCTGCGCGGACGGGAGGATCTGAGCGTGCGCACCGAGCGAACCGTCTGGCTGGCGCGTCGCTGATGTTCCTACGTCCCTGCTGACTCGAGCACAGGGGCCCGCCCCACCGGGGGACCCCCGCCCTCGGCCATTTTACTGAGCTGGGGCGATCTTGGACGGGTCGCGGGCGGTGACCTGTGGACGACGCGGGATTGTGGATATCGGCGTCAGTCGATTCCAGCCAGGCGGAGCAGGGCGGCGGCGGCCGCGGCGGCCACGACCACGACCACGAACGGGGCTTTGCGCCAGGCCAGCAGGGCCCCGACCATGACGCCGGCCGGGCGGGCCACGCCGGCGAAGCCGCTGCCGGCCATCAGGGTCGACGTGGCGGCCAGGGCGGTCAGCAGGGCGGTGGCGGCCATGGGGAGCAGGCGCTGCAGGTTGTCGGAGAGTTCGATGCGCTCGCGGAGCAGGACGCCGCCGAGGCGCATCAGGTACGTGCCGACACCCAGCACGACGATCGCGGCGAGCATCATGCGGCGGCCCGCCACGAGTGGCGACGGACCTCGGCGGCCATCAGACGGCGGCCCCGCAAAGAGCGGCAATGGATTTCGGCGGGCATCAGCCGGCTGCCTTCCGCGTGCGAAACGGGTGAATCGGGCGGTCCGGCCGGTCAGGGTGATCCGGTCGGTCCGGGTGATCCGGCCGGTCAGGGTGATCCGCGCGATCCGGGCTTTCCACGTAATCCGGGCTTTCCACGTAATACGAGCGATCCGGGCTGTCCGGGCTGTCCGGGCGGAGCAGGGTGAACAGGCCGAGCAGGGCGCACAGGACGGGCAGGCCGGCAGGCAGCCAGGGAGTGACTGCCACGGCCACGGCGGCGCCGGTGAGGGCGGCCAGGCGGGTGGTGCGGTCGCGCAGCGAGGGCAGGATCAGGGCGATCAGCGCGGCCGGGAAGGCGGCATCGAGGCCGAGCGTCTCGTAGTCGCCGACGGCCGTGCCGAGCAGGACGCCGAGGGCGGTGCCGAGGTTCCACGACGTGAACAGGGTGACGCCGATCAGCCAGTACGTGCGGCGGCGCTGGACCGGGTCCTGTTCGGCCAGGGTGAAGGCGACCACCTCGTCGGTCATCAGGTGGCTGCCGATCAGGCGGTCACGCCAACTGGTGCCCATGCTGCTGCCGATCGCCATGCCGAACGGCAGGTGGCGGGCGTTGAGCAGCAGGCCGGCCAGCACCGCGGCGACGGGGCCGGCGGCGAGCAGGCCGACGGCGAGGAACTGGGCGCCCCCGGCGAAGACGACCGTGGACATGAGGAACGGCACCCAGACCGGGAGCCCGTACGCGATGGCGATGGCCCCGAACGAGGCCCCGACCGCCACCATGGCGGCGGCGATGGCGGCCGCGTCCCGGAGCAGCGTTCGCTGTATCGTACGCATAGTTCGAGATACTGAACGACCGCACCAGCGTTCGTCAAACCGAACAACTCGATCGATGGAGCGAACATTGCATCAGCCGGCGCCTCCGCTCGCCACGATCGCCGCCGCTCTGCGCCGTGAACGGGAACGGGCCGGCATCTCACTGGCCGAGCTAGCCCGCCGGGCCGGGCTGGCCAAGTCGACGCTGTCGCAGCTCGAGGCGGGCACGGGCAACCCGAGCATCGAGACGCTGTGGTCGCTCGGGGTGGCCCTCGGTGTGCCCTTCAGCCGCCTGGTCGAGCCGCCCGAGACACAGGTGCGGGTGATCCGGGCCGGCGAGGGGCCGCGCCTGCAGGCCGACGAGGCCGAGTTCGTGGCGACCCTGCTCGCGGCCGGGTCCCCGCACACCCGGCGCGACCTCTACGTGATGGAGCTCGAACCGGGCCCGGCCCGTGACGCGCTGGCCCACATCCCGGGCAGCGTCGAGCACATCGTGCTGGCCTCCGGGCGGATCAAGGCGGGCCCGGTCGGCGAGCAGGTCGAGCTGGGCCCGGGCGACTACGTGACGTTCCCGGGCGACGTCGACCACCACTACGAGGCGCTCGAACCCTCATGGGCCGTGCTGGTCATGGAGCACCGCTAGAAGGGCACGCCGCCTTTCCACACCGACACCGGGCCGACCGTCATGCTGCGGGGGAAGGTGGTGGCCGAGCTGTCCACGGTGCCCGCGATCGCCACGTTGGCGACGAGGAAGAAGGACTGACCGAAGGGCCAGGTGCGGCCGGCGGCGAGCGCGTCCGAAGCCCACAACGTCATCGTGGGCCTGCGGTCGATATAGAAGCGGACCGTACGCGCGTCGAAGTACACACCGAACTGGTGCGGACCCGAGTCGAGCGGCGCGCCGAGATCCGTGGTGCCGCCCGGTTCGTCCCATCCGTACTGCTGATCGGCCCCGGGGTTGCGCGCGATCGCCATGTGCGCCGCCGCCCGGGCCACCGTGGGCTGCGCTCCCGTGCCCTCGAAGATGTCCAGCTCGCCGCACGCCGGCCAGCCCACCCGGGGCATGGACGTGCCGAGCATCCAGAAGGCCGGCCACACCCCCGCCCCGACGGGAGCGGTGATGGTGGCCTCCACGTACGACCCGGTGGGCACCGAGACCTTGCCCAGGGTGTCGAGGCGGGCGCTGGTGAAGCCGTCCGCAGTGCGGTCGGCCGTGATGCGCAGCCGGCCGGCCTCGTCGACGCGGGCGTTCTGAGGCTGATAGGTCTGCAGCTCGCCGTTGCCCCAGCCGCCACCGCCCGTACGGGCGGTCCACGTGCTGTCCGAGAACCCGATCACCTGCGACGGCTTGCCACGCACGGTGGCCGGCGCGTACGAGACCGCACTCTCCACGCTCGCTCCCGTCACCTGGACCGCGAACGCGCCCGCGGGCGGCAAGGCGAGGTAGAACGCGGTCCCGGCCGCCCCGGTCGCGGTGGCCACGAAGGTGCGCGTGACCCGCTGCCAGCCGGAGCCGGCCGGGGTGACGTACTCCGTGACCGCCGTGGGCTGGTTCTGCAGGTAGCCGTCGGCCAGCCGGATCCCGTACGTCCGGCCGGCCCCGGCCAGGTCCCGCAGCCAGACGCTCATCCGGTAGGTCCGGCCGACGACGAACGACGACTGCAGAGCGCCCACCGCGTACGCCCATGCGCCGTCCCCGCCGTCACGGGTGATCGACAGACCGGTCGTGGCGGGACCTCCGCGTAGCCCGGTGACCCGCTTCAGCTCCACGGCTCCGGACTCCGACTGGGCCCGCCAGCCGCTCACATCCGTACGGGCGGAGGGGTTGAGCACCATCTCGGAACTCGCCGCGGAGGCAGGCCCGGGTGCGGCCAGGAACAGCATCGACAGGACGGCGGCAAGCAGGGACCTCATGGTGGTTCGTGATCGGCCGGGACGGAGCGGTCCTGACGTTTTGTCAGCGGCGGTCGGTGTAGAGGCGGGCCACGACGTCCTCGATCTCGGGTTCGACAACCGACAGATCCCGTACGGGGGCCGCATTGACCAGGGCCGCCACCGCCGCCCCGGCCGTGATCGACTCGAGCGTGAACGTCACCCGGTGACCGTCGGCCTCGCTCGCGACCAGGGTGGCGCCGGGCAGGGCGAAACCGGGGGGCAACGGCGCGTCCAGGTCGGCGACCAGCCGGCGCCGGGAACCGTACCGGGAATGCAGGTCCTCGATCGTGCCGTCGTGGACCACCCGCCCGTGGTCGATCACGACCAGCCGCCGGCACAGACGCTCGATGTCGGCCAGGTCGTGGGTCGTCAACACCAGCGTGGTGTGGCCGGCCTGGCCCAGCTCGCCCAGGAACGAGCGCACGGCCTGCTTGCTGACGACGTCCAGCCCGATCGTGGGCTCGTCGAGGAACAGCACCTCGGGGCCGTGCAGCAGGGCCGCCGTCAGCTCACCGCGCATGCGCTGGCCGAGCGACAACTGCCGTACGGGGGTGTCCAGGAACGCGTCGAGATCGAGCAGCTCACGGCAGCGGCGCAGGCGGGACTCGTGGTCGCTCGCGGGCACCCGGTAGACGTGGCGGAGCAGCCGGAACGACTCGCGCAGGGGCAGATCCCACCACAGCTGCGAGCGCTGCCCGAAGACGACGCCGATGCGCAGGGCCAGCCGGGTCCGCTGCGGCACGGGGCGGAGCCCGCACACCGAGACCTCACCGCCGGACGGGGACAGCACGCCGGTCAGCATCTTCAGCGTGGTCGACTTGCCGGCGCCGTTGGGCCCGATGTAGCCCACCATTTCGCCCGCGGCTATCGACAGGCTCACCCCGTCGACGGCCGGGATCAAGCGTTTCTCCCGGCGGAAGCGGCCGGCTTTGACCCGTACGGTGAACTCCTTGCGCAGGCCGTTCATCTCGATCATGAGCCGGTACTCCGGTAGTGCCGCACGCCGGTCCTCCAGACGAGCCCGGCGATCCCCGCGGCGGCCAGCGCCACCAGCGGCGACAGGTAACCCGCCCAGGCCGGCAGACCGAGCGGGTCCGCGCGCCCGAGCAGCGTCAGCGCCGGGTGATAACTCACAAAACCGAAACCCAGCCCGTACGCGAAGAGCGTGCGGAACCAGGTCCCGTACACCGTGATCGGGTACGAGGTGAAGTCACGCCCGCCGTACGTGAAAGCCGCCCCGACCTCGCCCGACTCGACCCACCAGAAGGCCAGGCCGGCGCTCAGCACGAAGATCGCCCCGAAGAACACGGCACCGGCCAGCGGGGCTGTGACCAGCAGGACGACCTTGCCCGCGGTCCACGCGATGTCGTTGCGCGCGATCGCGACGATCAGGACGGCCGAGCCGACGACGAACCGCATCAGCTTGCGCAGCGGCAGGTCGGCGATCACCAGCTGGGGCAGGACACCCAGCGGACGCACCAGCACGGCGTCCAGCGTGCCCATCCGAATGTACGTCTTGAGCTGGTCGATGTTGCCGACGGTGAGATCGGCCAGCACGAAACCCGACGCGGTCAGCCCGGTCATCATCAGCGCCTCACCGAGGGTGAACCCGCCCACGACCTTGGCCGCGTGGAAAAGCACGAAGACAGTGGAGACGTCGACCGCCGTGCCGCCGGCGTTGGTGATCAGTTCAACGGCGAACGAGGTCCGGTACGCCGTGGCGCTGCGGAACCGGCCCCCGATCAACGCCACGTACGGCTTGAGGTCAGCCACCCTGCACCACCAGCCTGCGCTCGGCCCGGCGCTGCACCAGGCCCGCCAGTGCGACCATGATCACTGCCCAGATCGCCTGCAGCGCGACCAGCCCCGCCTGCAGCGCCGGACCGTCCCGCTCGACCAGCACGTCGAGCGGTGTCTGCAACAACCCCGGAATCGGCGTGGCCACCCAGAGCGTGATCGTCAGCCACTCCGGGAGCAGGCGCAGCGGGAAGTAGAGACCGGCCAGCACACCCGCGCCGAGCGTCCAGAACATGAGCGGGCCGCGGGCGTCGCCGAGCCAGTACGCGGTCGCGTTGACCAGATAACGGCACCCGAAGCTGCCGACGACGGCCAGCATCACAGAAGCTGCGAAAAGCGGCACAGTCTGCCAGCGCGACGGCGCGACCAGCGGAAACGCCAACGCTCCGACAACTACCGGCGGCGCGAACCGGGTGAGCATCTGATAGCCGCTGCGGCCCAGGTCAGCGGCCAGATAGGCGGTCACCGGCGGGACCGGGCGCAACAGGTCGGCGGCGATGTCGCCCGTACGGATCCGCTCCGCGAGGTCGTTCCAGCCCCAGATCCCGACCACGTTGAGTAACCCCTGGCCCACCCAGACGAACGTCGCGAGCTGCCGCGGGCCGTAACCACCGGCCAGGCCCCCGGCCGCGCTCGCGGCCACGGCCAGGAGCACGTAGCAGCGAAGAAAGCCGAAGACTATGTTGGTGAACGATCCGGCCACCGTGGCTTGCCGATACGTCGCGTAGCGCCGGAAACCCGACCACATCAAGGCACCGAAAGTAGCGACGGAGACGCTCAACGGACGGTGCGGGGAGATCGTCGGCACGCTGGCGTCGAGCCCGTCCACGCCGTTAATCTCCTTCCCTGAAGTAGAGCCGGGCGACTCTACCCATCTTGGCCGGACGCCCGCCGCACAATTTCGACCAGAAGTGGAAGTTCGCCGTGACGGAGCGTCGCCATTCGCCGGGCCTCACCTCGGGTGCCCGATGAGCGGCTGGGGCGCTTGGGCCGACGAACCGGCCTGGGTGTACGAGATCACCTGGGAGTGGGAGCCGCAGCCCGGGCAGCGCTATCCGGGCGATCCGGGCAAACGCAAGGCCGTGCACACACCGGTCTACGAGGCGTCGCCCGACTCGGCCTCGGCGCCGGCCTCCTGGTCCGACGCTCCCGAGACGCAGCCGTCGCCGCCGCTGCGGGAAGAACCGTTGTGGAATCGGCCCGCCGGGGCTGTGCCGGAGCAACGGCGTGCCGACGCACCCGCCTACGGCGGTCAGACCTCGTACGGTGGTCGACCCGCCGCGGCGTCGGGTGGCTCCTACCGCGACGCCGTGCAGTTCCGCGAGGCCCAGATGCGAGAAGCCGCGCCACCGCCGTCCCGCAGCGGCGGTCACGTACCCGTCACGCCCGGCCCGTCCACGGTCCCCGCCGCCACGCCGCCGAGCACGTACGGGTCCGCGCGACCGCCCTACCAGGAATCCCCGGGTGGGCCACGCCCGGTCTCGCCGTCGGCCGGCGTCTACGGCAGCGCCCGATCGGCGCCTTCCGACGCTTTCCCGTCCCGCCCCCACCCGGCCTCCGGGCAGCGCGACGAGACGCCTTTCGACCTGCGGCCCGCACCGTCCGAGCGCGGCGCCCCGGCCCCGGCCCGGCCCGCGCCGCAGCCCACGCGGATGACCCCGGCCCGGCCCTCGACGCCTGCCTACCCTCAGACGCCGGGGCGCACCCCCGCTTACGAGCCCACGCCGCCGGGGCGCGCTCCCCGGCACGGGTCGGCGTCGCCGGGTGAGGCTGCTGGACGCTCGCCCGCGGCACCGTCGCAGCCCGGCCCCAACCGGCCGCCGTCCGACGAGCCCCGCGACTGGCGGCCCGGTCACCATCCGCGGCCCGACGCCGTGCGTCCCACCTCAGCCCAGCCCGTCCCGCCGCGCTCGGCGAACGCCGCCGGATACCCGCAGTCCGGCCCGCCGTCGCCGCGCGAGAGTTACCCGTCGGACGATGCCCGGCCGACCTCCGCGCTGCCGCGTCCCGGCTACCAGGGGCCCGGGCCGTCGCGTCCCGGTGTCCATCCGAGTTCCGGCCAGCCGTACGGGGGCAGGTCCGGTCCTGCGCCGGCCACGCCATCGTCCTCCGCGGCACCGGGCAGCTACGCGCCCACGGGTCCCACGTCCGGGCCGCCGAACGCCGGACGGCCCCCATCCGGGCAACCGGGCAGCGCGCAGCCTGCGTCCCGGCAGCCGGGCGGAGTGCGACCCACGTCCGGGCAGCCGGGCAGCTCGCAGCCGACGCCCGGACAGCCGGGTGGGGCATGGCCGACTCGTGAACAGCCGCGCGAAGGGCGGCCGACCTCCGGACAGCTGGATGACATGCGGCAGGCATCCGGACAGCCAGGTGCGGCATGGCCGACGCCTGGGCAACCGCGCGAAGTGCGACCGACGTCCGGGCAGCCGGGCGGCTCGCAGCCTGCGGCCGGGCAGCCGGGCAGCTCACAGCCGGCGTCCGGTGCGTCGTCGGCCGGTTACCCGCGTGCCGGATCGGCCCGGAACGGGCCGGTGGGTGGCGCTCCCACGTCGGGGCAGCCTTTCCCGGCGGTGGAGGATGCGCGCCGCGTTCAGCATGCGGACGGTTCGGCGGGGCAGGGCGAGAGCCGGGCCGGGTACGACGGCGCCGGTTCTGCGGCTGAGGTCCCGCCCGTCACCGCGCCGCCGGCCGGGCCGGGCGAGGGCTACGACCCGTCGGTGGGCCCGGTCTCGACGCTTCCCGGCGGACGGACGGCCGAAGGCATCGAGCCGGTCACCGGTCCGCCGAACTCGGAGCCGCGGGCCGGCGACGCCACGGGGAACGGTTCGGTGTGGGACCGCCCCGCGCCCGATCCGCGCCCGGCCTCGGCCACCCCCGCACCGGCGTCGCCCGAGGAGGACGAGCCGCACGGTCTGGGCTGGCTGCTCTCCCAGAGCGGCCTCGGCGCGATCACGCCGCTGCCGCCGCCGATCCCCCAGCCCATCACCGGATCACCCGTCGCTCAGCCCGTCGTCATCGAACCCATCGACGAACCCGGCCCCGCACCGGTGTCCGCCTCGCCGTCCATGTTCCAGCCCACGTCAGCCCCGCCCGCCACGGCTCACCCCGTCTCCGGGCAGCCGGCCGCATTCCCCGCCCCGATCTCGGCACAGCCCACGGCGCCGGAGCCGGCCTCGGGACCACCCGTGGCCGGGCCGGTCTCCGCGCAACCCTCCGGCTTCGTCCCGGTTTCCGCGCCACCGTCCGCCGCCGTCCCGCTTCCGGCGCAGCCGGCCGCTGGGCCGGTCTCCGCGCCACCGTCCGCCGCCGTCCCGCTTCCGGCGCAGCCGGCCGCTGGGCCGGTCTCCGCGCCACCGTCCGCCGCCGTCCCCCTTCCGGCGCAGCCGGCGCCTGGGCCGGTCTCCGCGCCACCGGCCGCCGCGACGCCTCCCGGCTTCAGCCCGGTTTCGGCGCAGCCCGCCGCTGGGCCGGTCTCCACGCCGCCCGGCTTTGTGCCGATTTCGGCGCAACCCTCCGCTGGGCCGGTCTCCACGCAGCCGTCCGCGTTCCAGGGCCCGGAGCGGGACGCCGGACCTCAGCACACCTTCGGGCAGCCCGGCGCGGCTCAGCCGATTTCCGGTCGGCCTTTCGAGCAACGGCCGGAGGACTCCGGGCCGGTTGCGGGACGGCCGGCTGCAGAGGACGCCGTCACTCCACGACCGGACTCGGAACAGCCGTCGGCCGGACGTCTTGGGCAGCCCTTCACCGCTCGGGGCGGCTCGGCGCAACCCGTCAGCGGTGAGCGGATACGGGCGGATTCCGGTGGGGCTTGGCCCGTTTCGGCGCAGCCCGCTGCAGATGACTCGGGGTGGGGCTCGGACGGTCCGCGGGCCGGTTCGGGCGTGGCCGGGGTTCGGCCGGCCGGTGGTGTGGCGGAGACTCCCGACTGGGTCGCGTTGTCGGGCGCGCAGCCCGTCGTGGTCCCGGCGCAGGGCGACAACGATGTCAGCGAGGACGCCACCGAAGCGGCAGAGACGCGGCCCGACGCGGACCTTCCCTATGCCGGCAACGAGTCGATTTCCGTGCAGCCGACAGCGGTGCGGCCGGTGTCCGCTGACCCGGTTCCGGAGGCGCCGTCCACGGTCGGCCCGGCCTCGGACCAGCCGGTTTCCGGGCAGGCGGCCTCCGCGCCGGTCTCGGCGCAGCCCGTCTCGGCCCAACCGGTGTCGGCCCAGCCGATGACCGCCCACCCCGTGTCGGCCCAGCCGGTGTCGACCCACCCCGTGTCAGCCCAGCCGGTGTCGGCCCACCCCGTGTCAGCTCAGCCGGTGTCAGCCCACCCCGTGTCAGCTCAGCCGGTGTCGGCTCAGCCGGTGTCGGCCCACCCCATGTCGGCCCAGCCGATGACCGCCCAGCCCGTGTCAGCCCAGCCGATGACAGCGCAGCCGATGCCGGCCCAGCCCGTGTCGGCCCACCCCGGGACGACGCAAACCGCACCATCGCTGCTGGACTCCGGCAATTCGACGGTGATGCACGGCGACTCGGCGCAGTCGGCACCGAGCCAACCCGCGCCCGTCTCCGGGCAGCCGTTTTCCGCCGCTCCGGTCTCGGCGCAGCCCGTGTCGGCGCCGCCGGTGGCTGAGGACGGTCCGGATCCGGACGGAGAGCCGGAGCCACGGTTCTCGGGGCCGGCGGGCGGGTTCGACGACGACGAGGCGATCGATGCCGAGATCGTCGAGCCGGAGATCGACGATGACGAGCCGGTGGTTCTGCGCGCGGCGGAGATGCCGGGCAACGACGACATCGTGGACGTCGAGCTGATCGAGGACCCGCCGCAGGCCATTGCGGCGCCGGGGGTCCCGCACGCGATCACGGCCGAGGCGTACGGGGAAGCAGGCCAGGACGTCACCGCGGTCCCGGCGGACAGCGAGCCGGCGCACGGCGAAAGTGCGGCCGGCCCGGCGAGCGAGACGGCCGCGCCGGACCACGCAACCAAAACGGGCCACGACATCGAGCCCGGCACGGAAGCAGCCGGCGCCCGGCCCGAGGAACGCGACGACGCCGGCGCGGACGTGGACGGCCCGGGCGGGACGGCGGCTGCCCCGAGCAGCGAGCGCGGGAGGCCCGGGGACGGCTCCCCCGCGTACGAGGGGTTCATCAAGCAACGCCGCGAGCAAGTGGCTGATCCGCGCAACCGCCGCACCGACCCGGAGCAGATCCTCGCCGCCTACCCGGTGACGTACGACCCGCGGACGCTGCGGGAGCAGATCGAGGACGACGAGCCGATGTGGGTGGTCATCGACCGGCTCACCGACAAGCTCGAGTACGCCGAGCGCGACTCCGACCGGGCGCGGCTGCTGAGCCTGCGCGCGGTGGCCGAGCGGCTGCTCGACGATCTGGACGCGGCGCTCGAGGACGCGCAGGCGGCGTTGCGGCACGCGGAGGCGGCCGGTGATCTCGTACGGCTGGCCACGGTCAAGGCCCGGCTCGGGCACGTGCTGTTGTGGCGCGGGGAGTACGCCGAGGCCGACCGGATCTTCGAGGAGACCAACTCGCCCGAGCTGCCCGCCCGGTTGCGGGCCGAGATGCAGGAGCTGGCCGGGCGGTCCGCGTTCGAGCAGGGCCGGCACCTGGAGGCCGTGAACCACCTGGAGGGCGCGCTCGATCTGCGCAAGGGGGCCGACCCGGACCTGGTCGAGCGGATCGAGCTGGCCCTGGACACGATCACCGGGCGGGCCGCGGACGGCTGGGGCCCGTACCCGCGCACCCGCGAGGAGATCGTGGGCCAGCGCGTACAGCCGCGGCCGTTGAAGGATGAGACGTCGGGGTTGTGGGGGTATCCGGGGTCGTTGACGCCGCAGTTCGCGCAGGCGCAGCCGTTCGCGGACGGGCTGGCCTGGGTGCGGCGGCCGGAGGCGCAGGCCTGGGAGCTGATCGACGCGGCGGGCGAGGTGCTGATCGACGCGTCGTCGGGTTATCGGGCGGCGGGGCGGTTCGCGGACGGGCTGGCCTGGGTGTCGCGGGACGACGCGGGTGGCTGGTACGCGATCGACCAGCAGAACCGGGTCATCGTGCCGGGCGGGTTCGACGACGCGCGGCCGTTCCACAATGGGCTGGCCCTGGTGCGCCGGGGTGGCTGGGGTGTGGTCGACAACCATGCGCGTCTTGTCGTGCAGCCGCACTACCGGGCGTTCGCGACGATGCTGGCCACCGGTGAGCCGGTCGACGGTTTCACCGAGGAGGGGCTGGCCGTCGTCGATGCGGGCGAGCTGTACGGGGTCGTCGACCGTACGGGGCAATTGCTGGTGCAGCCGGTGCACGCGGCCCTGCTGATCCATCCGGCGGCGTTCCTGGTGGCCGACAAGTTCGGGTTGTGGGGCGCGCTCGACCGTAAGGGCGACATGCTGGTCGAACTCAAGTATCGGGAACGGGCCGACGTGCTCGACGAGATCGACAAGTTGATCAAGGACACTCGGCCGGTGCTCTGAAGGCCGGCGCTCCGAAGGCCGGTTCTCTGGAACAGGCATAGGGTCGGGGCATGGAACATCGTCATCTCGGCCGTTCCGGCTTGCTGATCAGCGAGCTCGCCTACGGCAACTGGATCACCCATGGTTCCCAGGTCGAGGAGGAGGCCGCCGTCGCGTGCGTGCGGGCCGCCCTCGAGGTGGGCATCACGACTTTCGACACCGCCGACGCGTACGCCGGTGGCCGCGCCGAGGAGGTGCTGGGCCGGGCGCTGAAGGGTGAGCGCCGTGCCGGTCTGGAGATCTTCACCAAGGTGTTCTGGCCGACCGGGCCCGGCCCGAACGACCGCAGCCTGTCCCGCAAGCACATCATGGAGTCGATCGACGCGTCGCTGGGCCGCCTGCAGACCGACTACGTCGACCTCTACCAGGCGCACCGCTACGACTACTCGACCCCGCTCGAGGAGACCATGCAGGCGTTCGCCGACGTGGTGCGGCAGGGCAAGGCGCTCTACATCGGTGTCTCGGAGTGGACGGCGTCGGAGATCCGCGCGGGCTGGGAGATGGCCCAGGACCTGAAGATCCCGTTCGTGTCGAACCAGCCGCAGTATTCGGCGTTGTGGCGGGTCATCGAGGCCGAGGTGGTGCCCACGTCGATCGAGCTGGGTGTCGGTCAGGTGGTCTTCTCGCCGATCGCGCAGGGTGTGCTGACCGGCAAGTACAAGGTGGGCGAGCAGCCGCCGGCGGGGTCGCGAGCCACCGACGAGAAGTCGGGCGCCAACTTCATCTCGCGGCTCATGCGCGACGAGGTGCTGGAGGCGGTGGCGCAGCTCAAGCCGCTGGCCGACCAGGCCGGGCTGTCGATGGCGCAGCTGGCCGTGGCCTGGGTGCTGCAGAACGACAACGTCGCCGCGGCCATCATCGGCGCGTCGCGGCCCGAGCAGGTGCACGACAACGCCAAGGCTTCGGGTAAGAAGCTCGACGCCGACCTGATGAAGGCCATCGACGCCGCCCTCGACCCGGTCGTCGAGCGGGACCCCGCGAAGACGCAGAGCCCCGCCCAACGTCCCTGACGACGTACGGGATTCTGGTCCGGCTCCTACGAGCCGGACCAGAATCTCATCAACTCCAGGCCGACCTGGATCAGCACCTGGTCCAGGCCGAGCTTGTCGGTGATCCAGAAGACCAGGTCGTAGAAGTAGTCGCCGACGGGCGTCTGCCACAGCAGCAGGAAGAGCAGGATGAATCCGTACGGGGCGAAGAGGTTCCACGCCCGCTGATAGGCCGGGCTCATCCACGGCGCGATGATGCCGCCGCCGTCGAGGCCGGGGATCGGCAGCAGGTTGAGGATCGTCGCGGTGACCTGCAGGAACGCCAGCGCCGCGAGGGCCGCCCAGAACTCGGCGTGGGCCCCGTCGCCGCTGTTGAACGCGTAACCCCCGGCGACCTCGACGAACGGCGGATCGACCACCCCGATCAGGAACGGGAACGCCGCGAGGACCGCGAGGACCACGTTGGTGAGCGGGCCGGCCGCGCTGATCAGCGAATCCTTGAGGCGGCTGTTGATGTGGCGGTGGTCGACCCAGACGGCGCCGCCGGGCAGGCCGATGCCGCCGAGGATCACCACGACCACCGGCAGCACGATCGACAGCAGCGGGCTCGTGTATTTGAGCGGGTTGAGCCGCAGGTAGCCGCGGTCGGCCACGCTGCGGTCGCCGGAGAAGAAGCCCAGCAGCGCGTGCGCGTACTCATGCAGGCACAGCGAGACCAGCCAGCCCGACACGATGAACAGGAAGACGTCGACCCGGACGTTGCCGAAGCCCGTCCACGTCATCCAGCCGCTGACCGCGAAGACAGCGACGATGCCCACGAAGACGGGGCTGGGCACGAAGGCGTTGCGAGGCGTCCTGGTGGAGACCGGCTCGTATGTCACGGCTGCGCGCTCACTCGGCCGGGCGCAGGCTCATCCGGTAGTCGACCCGGTCGTCCTCGAGCAGCACGACACCGGCGACCCCCTGCTCGGACAGCTGCCGCCATTCCTGGCCGATCCACGACTCGGCGTCGGCCTGGCTGCTGAACGTCTCCTGCGGCCCGGCGACCGGCTGGCCCTCGACGTTCTCGTACCGCCAACTCCACGGCATTCGCCGCCCCCTCACGTCCTCGGTCGGTGCGCCTCCACCCTACGGCGTCCGCGTGTGCGCTCCGGCCTTAAGGTACGGGGCATGTCCGATGATCGGTGGCACACGGTCCTGGTGCTCGGCGGGATCCGTTCCGGCAAGTCCGAGTTCGCCGAGTCGCTGGTGGCCGACGCCCCCGCGGTGCGCTACGTGGCGACGGCGGCGGGTGGCGAGGACGACCCCGAGTGGCTGGGTCGCATCGAGGCCCATCAGCGGCGGCGGCCGCAGTCGTGGTCGACCGAGGAGACCGGGGCCGACCCGGCCCGGCTGACCGAGCTGCTGACCGAGGCCAAGCCCGACGACACGCTGCTCGTGGACGACCTGGGCGGCTGGGTGGCGGCGCTGCTCGACCCGGCCCGGCAGCCCAACGACGACGAGGCCGACGTGGCGGCGCTGGCCGCGGCGGTGCGCGCCTGCGCGGCCCGGGTCGTGCTGGTGAGCCCGGAGGTGGGCCTGTCGCTGGTGCCGGCCACGCCGGTGGGGCGGGCCTTCGCCGACGCGCTGGGCACGACGAACCAGGCCCTGGCCGACGCCTGCGACCGGGTCGCCCTGGTCGTGGCGGGCCGCGTGGTCTGGCTGAAGGAGCCGGCCGAGGTCGCTCCGCCCGCGCCGGCGCCGGCCCCGGTGAGGGAGACGCCTGTTGTCCCGTCTGAGCCTGTCGAGGCCCACGTCGTCAGCCCCGTCGTCGAGGAACCGGCCCCTTCCCCCCGTACGGCGGGGGTGCTCAACGAGCCGACCATGGTGCTCCCGCTCGTGGCGTCCAACACCGTGATCGAGGCCGGCATGGAGTTGCCGCTGCCCGACAGCGACGCCGGCCCCGACGCGCGCGACCGCCTGACCACCGTCGACTTCCCCGGGGCGGGGCTGGGACGCCTCGTCGAGGCCGTCGAGTTCGCCGCGGCCACCCAAGCCACCGTCACCCCGCAGGCCTGGTCGGCCCCGCGCGTGCTGCTGCTCTCGGGCCGGCACGCGGGCGGCGCCGCGGCCGGTGACGACATCGAGGACGTGGAGCGCCGGGTCGCGCAGGTCGAGGCGGGCGAGGGCGTGCTGAGCCGGCTGGCCGGTTCGGCCGGGGCCGACATCGCCGTGCTGCGCACCGAGGAGTCGGGCCCCATCGAGGACGGCCCGGCCGCCACCGACGAGGAGGTCGAGCGCGCGCTCCGGCAGGGCTGGCACCTGGCCGACGCGGCCGCCGAGGCGGGCAAGGACCTGCTGGTGCTGGCCTCGATCGGCGTCGGCACGGACGCGGTGGCCACGGCCGTCTCGGTCGCCACCACCGGGTCGGAGGCCGTCGCGGTGCTGCCCCGGGTGCTGCTGCCCGGCGGCGTGTTCGACGACGAGTCGTGGATGCTGCGCTGTGCCGCCGTGCGGGACGCGCTGCACCGCATCCGCCGGGAGCCCCGCGGGGCCAAGGACATCCTGCGCGAGCTGGGCGGTCACGATCTCGCCGTGGCCACCGGGGCGCTGCTGGGCGCGGCCGCCCGCCGGCTTCCGGTCGTGCTCGACGGGCCGGTCGGTGTGGCGGCCGGCCTGATCGCCCGCGACCTGGCCGGCCAGACCCGGCACTGGTCGCTGCTGGTCGACACGGGCGACCTGGAACTGGTGCGCCAGGCCGGTGACGTGCTCGGGCTCAACCCCGTACTGGAGCTCGGTCTGGGTCTGGGCGAGGGGGCCAACGCACTGGCCGCTCTGCCGCTGCTGCGCACGGCTGTGGGTCTGGCGTCGGCGGTCGGGGCGCACCCGGCGCTGGCCGCCTCCTCGGACGAGAACGAGGACGAGGACGACGCCGAGTTCGTGGAGCCGGAGCCGGACGGCCCGGGACCGGCCAGCACGTGAGCTTCGGGGCCGGCCTCCGGCTCTCGATCACCACGCTGACGGTCCTGCCGGTCCGGGCCGGACGGGTCGACCGGGCGGCGGCCGCGGTGGCGATGAGCGTGGCGCCGGCCGTGGGCGCGCTGCTCGGCGCGCTGCTGGCCGGGCTGTTGTGGCTGCTGCGCGAGGCTCACGCGCCCGCGCTGGTCGCCGCCGCGGTCACGGTGACCGCGGCGGCCCTGCTGACCCGTGGCCTGCACCTGGACGGGCTGGCCGACACGATCGACGCGCTGGGCTCCTACCGCCGGGGTGACGCCGCCCTGGAGATCATGAAGAAGCCGGACATCGGGCCGTTCGGGGTGGCCGCGATCGCCTGCGCGCTGCTGCTGCAGGCGGCCGCGGTGACCGCGCTCCCGCTGCTCGCGGTGGTCGTGGCGTTCGCGGCCGGGCGGGTCGCGATCCCGCTCGCCTGCCGCCGCGGGGTGCCGGCGGCCCGGCCCGGAGGGCTGGGCGCGCTGGTGGCGGGCACGGTGCCGCTCCCGGTGGCGGTCGTGGGAGCGGCGCTGGTCATGGCGGCCGCCGCGGTGATTCCGGGCCGGACGTGGCAGGGGCCGCTCGCCGTCGCCGTCGCGCTGCTGACGGTGGTCCTGCTGGTGCGCCACGCCGTACGCCGTTTCGGCGGCATCACCGGCGACGTGCTGGGCGCCGCCGTGGAGGCCGCCACGACGCTGACGCTGGTCGGTCTGACCCTCGGCTAGCGGACCGAGGGCTGCACGAACGGCGGCTTCACGACGCGGGCCTCCGTGCGCCGGCCCCGAATGTCGATCTCGACCAGGTCGCCGTCGGTGAGGCCGGCCGCCGTGTCGAGCAGGGCCAGTGCGATGCCGGCCTTCTTGGTGGGCGAGAACGTCCCGCTCGTGGTCTCGCCGATGAGCGACTCACCGGCGTACACGGGCATGTGGCCGCGTGGAATGCCCCGGCCGGTCAGCTCGAGCCCACGCAGGGTGCGACGGGGACCCGCGGCCTTCTCGGCGACCAGCGCGTCGCGCCCCCAGAACGCCGGCTTGCCCCAGCCCACGGCCCAGCCCGAGCGCGCCTGCACCGGCGTGATGTCGAGCGACAGGTCCTGGCCGTGCAGCGGGTAGCCCATCTCGGTGCGCAGCGTGTCGCGGGCGCCGAGGCCGCACGGGCGTACCCCGGCGCCGATCAGCGCGTCCCAGATCCCGGTGGCCGCGGACCAGGGCACGACCAGCTCGTAGCCGTGTTCGCCGGTGTAGCCCGTACGGCAGACGATCAGCTCGCCGGAGGGCACGAACGCCATGTACTCGCCGGGGGTGGGCAGGCCCAGCTCGGCCAGCACCCCGGGCGACTGCGGACCCTGCACGGCCAGCACCGCGTACGAACGGTGCTCGTCGGTCACGGTCACGCCGGACGGCGCGGCGGCCTGCAGGAGCCGTACGACGGAGGCGGTGTTGGCGGCGTTCGGGATCAGGAAGACCTCGTCGTCGGAGATCAGGTACGCGATCAGGTCGTCGACCACGCCGCCGTTCTCGTCGCAGCACAGCGTGTACTGCGCCTTGCCGGGAGCGATCCGGCCCAGGTCGTTCGTCAGGCACGCGTTGACGAAGGCGGCTGCGCCCGCACCCCGTACGCGGGCCTTGCCCAGATGCGACACGTCGAACACGCCGGAGGCCTCGCGCACCGCCGTGTGCTCCTTGATCACGCCGCCGCCCGCGTACTCCAACGGCATCTCCCAGCCCCCGAAAGCGGCGAACTTCGCACCGAGGGCGACATGACGCTCGTGCAGCGGGGAACGAGAAAGGGCGTCGGCAGACATGAGAGTCAACTTACCCGTGACCTTGGGTGTGGTTAGAGTCGCGGGGACACCCCACCTCCGGCGTCAGTCCGCCGGGGAACCACCGACCAGCCGGCGTGGCCCATCAGGCGCCCGGCCCCGAAGTCCGCGGAGAGCCTTCAGTGAGCCAGCCCAGCCTCAGCCTGGTCGACACCGATCCAGCCGAATTGGCCGTCGACGCCATCGTGATCGGCCTGCACAGCCAGCCCGACGAGGGCGGCGCCCTGCTGCCCGCAGCCGGCGCCGAGAGCATCGCCGCCGCGTTCGACGGCAAGCTGACCTCGACGTTGGCGCTGCTCGGGGCGAGCGGCGCGCCCGGTGAGGTGACCAAGCTGGCCACCCTGGGCACGATCGCCGCCCCGCTGGTGGTGGCGGTCGGCCTCGGTGACGAGCCGTCCGGTTCGGCGCCCGAGCGGGAGATGCTGCGCCGGGGCACCGGTGCCGCGGTGCGCGCGCTGGCCGGCAGCGCCACCGTCGCGCTCGCCCTGCCGCTGCCCGACGACGAGGACGCGCCGCCGGTGCTGCGCGCGATCCTCGAGGGTGCGCTGCTCGGGTCGTACAAGTTCGCCGGTTACAAGACCAAGCCGCAGCCGAATCGCCGTGACCCGGTGTCGGCGCTGCAGGTGCACGTGCCGGACGCGAGCGACGCGGCGGCGGTGGCCGAGGTGAGCCGGGCCGAGGTGGTGGCGCGGGCCGTGCGCCTGACCCGCGACTGGGTCAACACCCCGCCCAACTCGCTGCGCCCGCCGCAGTTCGCGGACGCCGTGGTGGCGGCGGCCGAGGGCACCGGCCTGCAGGTCGAGGTGCTCGACTTCGACGAGCTCAAAGCGGGCGGCTACGGCGGCATCGTGGCCGTGGGCCAGGGTTCCGAGGCCCCGCCGCGGCTGGTCAAGCTGACCTATGTGCCCGAGGGCGTCGAGTCGCCGAAGCGGGTCGCGCTGGTCGGCAAGGGCATCACGTTCGACACCGGCGGCATCAGCATCAAGCCGGCCGCGGGCATGTGGGAGATGAAGTCCGACATGGCCGGTGCGGCCGCGGTCGGCGCCACCATGCTGGCCGTGGCGGCGCTCAAGCCCAAGGTGGCGGTCAGTGCCTACCTGGCAATGGCCGAGAACATGCCGTCCGGTACGGCGTACCGCCCCGGCGACGTCATCACGATGTTCAACGGCAAGCGGGTCGAGGTCTTCAACACCGACGCCGAGGGCCGGATGGTGCTGGGCGACGCGATCGCCCGGGCCTGCGCCGACGGCACCGACTACGTGTTCGAGGCGTCGACGCTGACCGGCGGCCAGGTCATCGCGCTCGGCAAGCGCATCGCGGGCCTGATGGGCTCGGACGCGGCGACCGAGCTGGTGCGCGCGGCGGGCGACGAGGTCGGCGAGCCGGCCTGGCCGATGCCGCTGCCGGAGGAGGTGCGCAAGGGCATGGAGTCGGACATCGCCGACATCTGCCAGACGAACGCGAACCTCGACCGGGCCGGGCACATGCTGCAGGGCGGCGTCTTCCTGCGCGAGTTCGTGGCCGAGGGTGTCGAGTGGGCGCACATCGACATCGCGGGCCCGAGCTACCACACGGGCGAGGCCACCGGCTACTGGACGAAGGGCGGCACGGGCGTCCCGGTTCGTACGCTTCTGTCGGTTATCGACCGGTTGGGGTAAATCTTGCCGGTTCCGGGCGCACGGCGCCCGGAACCGTGTCAGCTTTCCTGAGCGGGACGGCGCTTCTTGCGCTCGTTGTAGTCGCGCATCCGCTGCGGATAACCCATGAGCCGCACGTCATAGATGGGAACGCTCAGCTGATGAGCCCACCGCCGGGCGATCTCGGGAGTCTCGGTGCGCCGGCGCGTCCACTCGCCGTCGTGTGCCACGAGCAACACCGTGGTCTCGGTCACGTTGGTGCGCGGCTCGATGAAGGCCTCGACCCCGCGACGGGTGCGGACGAACTCCGCGAGATACTCAAGATCGGCACGGTCAACAGCCCGTCCGGCCGCGGCCCGCGGCTCCTGGCGACGCCGAAACCAGGCCACCCCATGCTCCTCACGTCCAATTGCGGCAAGAGTACGTCGAGCAGGGCCGCCGCGGGGAACCTGAGTGCATCGGCCGGTTCGCAAAGTGACAAGATGGCGTGGACATACTGTGACCGTTTCCATTGTGTGACCCGCATGGCAACGACGCGAACACTGGAGTCAACGTGAGCCAGCCGAACGGCGGAACCTTCGACATCGTCATCCTCGGCGCCGGCAGCGGTGGTTATGCGGCCGCCCTGCGCGCGGCCGAGCTCAACCTCTCCGTCGCGCTGATCGACAAGGCCGAGCTGGGCGGCACCTGCCTGCACCGCGGCTGCATCCCGACCAAGGCGCTGCTGCACGCGGCCGAGATCGCCGACCAGACCCGCGAGAGCGAGCAGTTCGGCGTCAAGGCCGACCTGGTCGGCATCGACATGGCCGGCGTCAACGCCTACAAGGACGGCGTGGTCGCGCGTCTCTACAAGGGCCTGCAGGGTCTGCTCAAGCAGGACAAGATCACTGTGGTCCAGGGCGCCGGCAAGCTGGTCGGCAAGGACACGGTCGAGGTCGACGGCAAGCGCTACACCGGACGCAACGTGATCCTGGCGACCGGCTCCTACTCGCGGACCATCCCCGGCCTCGAGGTCGACGGCAAGCGGGTCATCACCAGCGAGCACGCCCTCAAGCTGGACCGTGTGCCGTCCTCCGCGATCGTGCTGGGCGGCGGCGTGATCGGCGTCGAGTTCGCCAGCGTGTGGAAGTCGTTCGGCGCCGACGTCACCATCATCGAGGCCCTCCCCCGGCTGGTCGCGGCCGAGGACGAGGAGATCTCGAAGACGGTCGAGCGCGCCTTCCGCAAGCGCAAGATCAACTTCAAGGTCGGCAAGCCGTTCGAGAAGGTCGAGCACACCGCCAACGGCGTGCGGGCCACCATCGCGGGCGGCGAGACCGTCGAGGCCGAGGTGCTGCTGGTCGCGGTCGGCCGCGGCCCGACGACGGCCAACCTGGGTTACGAGCAGCAGGGCATCACGCTCGACCGGGGCTTCGTCATCACCAACGAGCGCCTGCACACCGGCGTCGGCAACATCTACGCCGTCGGCGACATCGTGCCCGGCCTGCAGCTCGCGCACCGCGGCTTCCAGCAGGGCATCTTCGTGGCGGAGGAGATCGCGGGCCTGCGCCCGGCCCCGATCGACGAGGCGGGCATCCCGCGGGTCACCTACTCCGACCCCGAGGTCGCGTCGGTCGGCCTGACCGAGACCAAGGCCAAGGAGCAGTACGGCGCGGACAAGGTCTCGACGTACAACTACAACCTCGGCGGCAACGGCAAGAGCCAGATCCTCAAGACCGCGGGCTTCGTCAAGCTCGTGCGCCTCAACGACGGCCCGGTCCTGGGCGTCCACATGGTCGGCGCGCGCATGGGTGAGCTGGTGGGCGAGGCCCAGCTGATCTACAACTGGGAGGCGTTCCCGGAGGAGGTCGCCCAGCTGGTCCACGCGCACCCGACGCAGAACGAGGCGCTCGGCGAGGCGTTCCTGGCCCTGTCGGGCAAGCCCCTGCACGCACACAGCTGATCACCTGATCTACGCCGAGCCGGACCAAAACGTGGTTAAGGAGTTCTGAGACATGCCGACATCGGTCACCATGCCGCGGCTGGGTGAGAGCGTCACCGAGGGCACCGTCACTCGCTGGCTGAAGCAGGAGGGCGAGCGGGTGGAGGCCGACGAGCCGCTGCTCGAGGTCTCCACCGACAAGGTCGACACCGAGATCCCGTCGCCCGCGGCCGGTGTGCTGTCGCGCATCGTCGTCGGCGAGGACGAGACGGCCGACGTCGGCAGCGAGCTCGCGGTCATCTCGGGCGACGGCGAGGACGCGGGCACCTCCGCCCCGGCTCCCGCGCAACAGCAGCAGCAGGAGGAGCCCGAGCCTCCCGCCCCGACCGAGCCCTCGACCGAGAAGCCGGTCGAGGAGGAGGCCCCGGCCCCGCAGGCCCAGGCCGCCGCGCCGTCGAGCGGCGAGGGCACCGCGGTCAAGATGCCGGCGCTCGGCGAGAGCGTCACCGAGGGCACCGTCACCCGCTGGCTCAAGGCGGTCGGTGACTCCGTCGAGGTCGACGAGCCGCTGCTCGAGGTCTCCACCGACAAGGTCGACACCGAGATCCCCTCGCCGGTCGCGGGCACGGTGCTCGAGATCAAGGTGCAGGAGGACGAGACGGCCGACGTCGGCGCCGACCTGGCGATCATCGGCGCCGAGGGCGCGGCCCCGGCCCCGGCTGAGGAGAAGCCGGCTCCGGCTGAGGAGAAGCCGGCTCCGGCTCCCGCGCCGCAGCAGCAGTCCGCTCCCAAGATCGAGTCGGCCCCCGCCCCCGACTTCGCGCCGTCCGGCGAGTCCTACGCCGACCCGGCCCCCGAGGCCGAGACGGCCAAGGACCCGGTCGCCGCCGAGGCCAAGGCCGAGCCGCCCGCCCCGTCGCAGCCGCGCGTCGAGCAGGCCAGCCCGAACGGCGCCGGCGACGCCGGCTACGTCACCCCGCTGGTCCGCAAGCTGGCCGCCGAGAAGGGCGTCGACCTGTCGACCCTGACCGGCACCGGCGTCGGCGGCCGCATCCGCAAGCAGGACGTGACCGACGCGGCCGACAAGGCCGCCGCGGCCAAGGCGGCCCCGGCTCCGGCCGCTTCGGCCCCGGTGTCCTCCGCTGCGGCTCCGGCGGCCCCCAAGGCCAAGCCCGAGCCGAGCCCGCTGCGCGGCCGCACCGAGAAGCTGACCCGCACCCGCGCGACGATCGCCCGTCGCATGGTCGAGTCGCTGCAGATCTCGGCCCAGCTCACCACGGTCGTCGAGGTCGACGTCACCAAGATCGCCCAGCTGCGGCAGAAGGCCAAGGCCGACTTCCAGGCCCAGCACGGCGTGAAGCTCAGCTTCCTGCCGTTCTTCGCGCTGGCCGCGGTCGAGGCGCTGCGCCAGCACCCGGTGGTCAACTCGTCGATCGACCAGGAGGCCGGCACGGTCACCTACCACGACGCCGAGCACCTGGGCATGGCCGTCGACACCCCGAAGGGCCTGATCGTCCCGGTCATCAAGGACGCCGGCGACCTCAACCTGGCCGGGCTGGCCAAGCGGATCGCCGACGTGGCCGACCGCACCCGCAACAACAAGATCGGCCCGGACGAGATCTCGGGTGGCACGTTCACGCTGACCAACACGGGCAGCCGGGGCGCGCTCTTCGACACGCCGATCATCAACCAGCCGCAGGTCGGCATCCTGGGCACCGGCGCCGTGGTCAAGCGGGCCGTGGTCATCAACGACCCCGAGCTGGGCGAGGTCATCGCGCCCCGCTCGATGGTCTACCTGGCCCTCAGCTACGACCACCGGATCGTGGACGGCGCTGACGCCGCCCGCTTCCTGGTCACGCTGAAGGAGCGTCTCGAGGGCGGGCACTTCGAGGGTGACCTCGGCCTGGCCTGACAGTCAGCAGCGACAGGGAGCGTCCGGGATCACCCCGGGCGCTCTCTTCGTTTTGAACGGGTTCACTTCGGGGCATGATGGGAGCCATGCGGATCCTGATCTCCGGCGGCTCCGGCTTTCTCGGCGCGCCCCTCGTCGAGCGGCTGCGCGGCAGCGGCCACGATGTGACCCGGCTGGTGCGCCGGCCCGCTCAGGCAGCCGACGAGGCCACCTGGCAGCCCGCCCAGGGTCAGCTCGACCCGCACCTGGTCGCGGCGGCCGACGTGGTGATCAACCTGTCCGGCGCCAACGTCGGCGGCAAGCGCTGGACGGCCCGCTACAAGAGCGAGCTGCGCTCCAGCCGGGTCGACACCACCGGCACGATCGCGCGAGCGATCCGCAACCTGCCCGAGGGCGACCGCCCGCACACACTGCTGCAGGCCTCCGCCGTCGGGTGGTACGGCGACACCGGCGACGACCCGGTCACCGAGGAGGCGCCCGCGGGCAACACCTTCCTGGCCGACCTGTGCCGGGTCTGGGAGGCCGCCGCCCGCCCGGCCGAGGACGCCGGCGTCCGGGTCGTGCTGCTGCGCACCGGCATCGCCGTCGAAACCCTGGTCGAGCGGTTGCTGCCGGTCTTCAAACTGGGCGCGGGCGGCAAGCTGGGCGGCGGCAAGCAGTGGATGCCGTGGACCAGCGCCCCCAACTGGCTCGCCGCGGCCGAGTTCCTGCTCGAACGCGAGGACATCGCGGGCCCGGTCAACGTCACCGCGGCCGAGCAGGCCACCAACGCGCACTTCACCAAGGCCTTCGGCGAAGCCGTGCACCGCCCGGCCCTGCTCACCGTGCCCAGCCCCGCGCTCTACGTGGTGCTGGGCGAGCTGGCCGGCGAGTCGCTGCGCAGCTCCCGGGTCGTCCCCGCGGTGCTGGACCGGGCCGGCTTCAGCTGGCCGCACCCGACCATCGAGGCGGCGCTGCAGGCGGCGGTGGGCCGGGAAGCGGCGGCGTCCGCTTGATCGCAGGCGCAGGCTTGCTAACCTGCGCCTGATGTCCGTCGCCGTTCCCACCACCACGTCCGCCGCCGATGAGCCGGCCCCGCCCGACGCCCCACCGGCGACCCGGCGGTGGCGCTCGCATCTGTTCGTCGCGCTGGCCGCCCTCGTTCTGGGGGGTTATGTCGTCAGCCGGCTCTGGCAGGACCCGTTCGAGCACGCCGTCGCCGAGAACGTGGGCGATCAGGCGTTCTTCGAGTGGGTGCTGTCGTACGGCGTGCACCTGCTCCACCACGGCGGCGACCCGTTCTTCACCGACCTGCTCAACGTGCCGGACGGCGTCAACCTTGCCGCCAACACGTCCATCACGGTCTACGCGATCGTGTTCGCGCCGCTCACCATGCTGGCCGGCCCGCAGATCACGTTTCTGACGATCCTCACGCTCAACCTGGCCGGTTCGGCGTACGGGTGGTATCTGTTCCTCAGCCGCTGGATCACCCCCAACCGGGCCGCGGCCGCGCTGGCCGGCCTGTTCTGCGGGTTCGCGCCGGGCTTCATCGCGCACGCCAACGGCCACCTCAACTGGACGGCGGGCTGGATCGCGCCGCTGGTGCTGTGGCGGCTGCTCAAGATGCGCGACCCCGGGCGGTGGCTGCGCAACGGGCTGCTGCTCGGGCTGACACTGGCCGTCGGTTTCTCGATCGCCGCCGAGGGCCTGTTCTTCGCGGCGATGGCGGGCGGGGTGTTCGTGATCGTGTGGGCGCTGGCCCCGGTCAACCGGTCCGAGGCGCGCACGGCGGGGCCGAAGTTCCTGGCCGGGCTGGGCGTCACCGCAGTGGTGGCCGGAGCCCTGCTGGCCTATCCGCTCTACATGCACTTCGCGGGGCCGCAGACCTTCAAGGGCACCGGGTTCAACCAGCGGCACTACTCCGAGGATCTGTTCTCGTTCTTCGCGTTCGCCGACCGCTCGCTGGCGGCCTGGGCCGGGCTGGGCAACGACCTCGCGGCCAACCGCACGGAGGAGCAGAGCTTCTTCGGTCTGCCGCTGATGCTGCTGATCATCGTCTCGCTGGTGGTGCTCTACCGGCACGCCGACGACCGGCGCCGCGCCACCCTGCGCGCCCTGATGGTGGTGGGCGGCCTGTTCCTGCTGATCTCGCTCGGCCCCCGCCTGCGGATCTCGGGGCAGGAAACCGACATTCCCCTCCTGTACGCCCTCCTGCAGCACGCGCCGTTGTTCGACGCCGCACTTCCCGCCCGTTACGCCTTGGTGCTGGTGGGCGTGTTCGGCGTGATCCTGGCCCTGGCCTGCGAGCGCGCGTTCAACGCCACCCGGCCGCAGCCCCTGTTCACGATGGGCCTCGTGATCGCCCTCGTGCCGATCTTCCCGATCCCGCTCGAGTACCGGCACCGGGCGCCCGAACCGCGGTTCATCGCCGACGGGACGTGGCAGCGGTACGCGCCGGACGGCGGGGTGATCAGCGCGCTGCCGTTCGCGATCAACGTGGCCGCCGACGGGCAGCGCTGGCAGGCGTACACGATGGCCCGCGGGGCCGAGACGTTCCGCATCCCCGACGGCTACTTCCTGGGCCCCGACGTCGACGGCTCCGCGGGCAAGGGCCGCATCGGCTCGATCCCGCGCGCCACCGACTGGCTGTTTCTGCGGGCCGCCCTCTACGGCTACATCGCCGAACTCGACAACGCCGACCGGGCCACGGCCCGCGCCGACTTCCAGCGCTGGGACATCCAGGCGCTGTTCCTGCCCGACCAGATCACCGGGCCCGAGGGGCCGCTGTTCCGCTCGGCCGTCGAGATCACCGCACGCGACCTGCTGGGCGAGCCGGAGCGGGTGGACGACGTGCTGGTGTGGCGCATCCGTCCCGGAGTGGACCCGGTCGACCGGTGAGGAGGGGACTACCGTGGACGGCGTGACAACTTCCACGCTCACTGTCCTGCGGCCCGGCCTGGTCGACTATCGCGAGGCCTGGGACGAGCAGCGGCGCCTGCACGACGCCGTGGCGGACGGCACCCAGCCCGACACCGTGCTGCTGCTGGAGCACCCCAGCGTGCTCACGGCGGGCAAGCGCACCGAGCCCGCCGACCTGCCGATCGACGGCACCCCCGTCGTCGACGTCGACCGTGGCGGCAAGATCACCTGGCACGGCCCGGGCCAGCTGGTCGGCTACCCGATCCTCAAGCTGCCCGACCCGATCGACGTGGTGGCCTACGTCCGCCGTACGGAACAGATGTTGATCGACGTGTGCGCCGAGTTCGGGGTCACCGCCGCCCGCTCCGACATCAAGGGCCGCAGCGGCGCCTGGGTCCTGGCCGACGACCGCGGCCCCGACCGCAAGATCGCCGCGATCGGCATCCGGGTCGCCCGCGGCGTCACCCAGCACGGCTTCGCCATCAACGCCGACTGCGACCTGACCAATTTCGACCGGTTCACCCCGTGCGGCATCCGCGACGCGGGCGTCACGTCGCTCAGCGCCGAACTGGGCCGCGACGTGACCGTGGCCGAGGTGCTGCCGGTGGTCGAGAAGCACCTCACTACCCTGCTCTGATGGCTCTCTATCGGGACCCGCAGGACAAACGCGTCTTCGTCCCCAAACGCGGCGGTGGGGTGTCCCTCAACTTCGGCCACCCCGTCGCCTGGGTGATCCTGGTCTGCACGACGATCATTCCGTTCGCCATCGTGATCGGCATGACCATCGCCGTGCTGGCCTAAGGCTTGATCCGCCAGACGGTCACGGTCAGGTCGTAGCGCAGGCAGGACAGCAGGTCGCCGGCCGTCTGGCAGGCGTCCGGCGTGACCCGGGGGATGACCCCGCGCACGCGGCCGTCGTCCGCGCCGACCAGCGTCGTGCGGTTGCCCTCGGGATAGAACAGCAGGTGGTCGATCGGGCGGCCGCGGCCGAAGTCGTGCTCGATCCGGCCCGTGGCGACGTCGACGCGCGCCGACCGGCCGTTCTCGTCGGTCAGCACCCGGCCGCCGGCCAGCGTGCGCCACTGCGGCCCCCGCCACCGCACCTTTCCGCTCGCCGGGTCGAGCACGGTCAGCCCTTCGAAGCCGATCGCACACAACAGTCCGCCGCCGCAGGCGGCCATCCCGAACGGCGAGACCACCGGCGTCAGCCATTCGCCCTGGAGCCCGTCGAGCCGGAAAGCCGCGACCTGCTGGGCGTCGAAGACGATCAGCCGCTCCCCCACGATCTGCGCCGCTGCCGTGCCGGGGGAGAAAAATCGCAATTCACCCCGTACGCCCAGATCGCGCCACCCGGTGAGCTCACGTCCACTGTCAGCGGCGTAGACGGCCGCGCGTCCCTCGTCCAGCAGCACCACACGCTTGTCGTCGCCGACGAACGCCTCCGCCGGGCGCTGCCAGAACAGCCGCCCGGTGCGCAACTCCCGCAGCCGGAGCATGCCGTCGTCAGGGCTCCACTCGGCGACCCGCCCACCGACGAGCTCGACGATCGGGAAGCCGCTGCGACTCCACAACACCGCACCCGTACGCGCGTCGAGGAACGTGACCACGCCGGCCTCGTTCTCGTCGACCACGAGCGTGCCGCCGTCACCCATCCGCAGCCGCTGCCCCGTGGTGATCTGGGCGCTCCAGGCCGGGCAGCCCGCACAGAGCGGAGTGGCCTCGATCTGCCCGTCGGCCCGCACGATGTAGGTGGCCTCGGTGGTCAGCAGGCCCGCCGACAGCCCCGTCCCGTCGGCCTTGAGCACCTCGACGACCCCGGCGCCCCGCGGCAGCACGGCCGAGCCCCCGAGCAGCAGCAGGGCCAGCGCGGCCACCGCGACCACCACGTACGCAACCGGCCTGGTCGCACGGACCCGCTCCCGCTCCGCGGGCACGACGTCGAGGTCGATCAGCACGTGCGGGACTTTACGCCTCGGGGCCGATCAACGACCGTTGTCCGCAGCCCGGCCCCGCTGGTCGCCACCCGTGGACGACCAGGCCTGATCCATCTGCGTCGTGGGCCCCTCGAACACCGGGGCCCACGACGCGTACGGGATCAGGGGTTACGGGGTCACGCGGTTGAGGTCGCGCGGGAAGGCGGTCACCTCGCGCACGTTCGGGGTCTCGGTCAGGCGGGCCACCAGGCGTTCCAGGCCGATCGCCCACCCGCCGTGCGGGGGCATGCCGTAGCGGAAGCCGTCCAGGTAACCGGCGTAGGGCGCCAAGGGTTCGCCGGCCCGGGTCAGAGCGTCCACATAGTCCTGGTGACTGTGCAGACGCTGGCCGCCGGTGACGATTTCGAGGCCGCGGAAGAGCAGGTCGAAGCCGTTGGAGTAGGTGGGGTCGGCCGGGTCGGGATGGGTGTAGAAGGGACGTTTGCGCATCGGGTAACCGGTGACGTAGACGAACTCGGACCCGTGCTCGCGAAGCGCCCATTCCCCCAGTGCGCGCTCGTGGGCCGGGGCCAGGTCGGGTTCGTCCGCGGGCGCCCCGGCAATGCGCAGCGCCTCGGTGAAGTGCACAGCCGGGATCTCCGACGGCACGATCGGCTGCTCGAACAGGCCGGCCGTCATGACGGCGAGCGTGCGGGTCAGCGCGGCCATCACGTCGCGGTGGTCGGCGATGAACCCCATCTCGGCGTCGAGCGACGTGTACTGCGCGAGGTGACGCACGGTGTCGCTGGGTTCGGCGCGAAAGACCGGGCCCACCTCGAAGACCCGCTCGAAGACGCCGACCATGAGTTGCTTGTAGAACTGCGGCGACTGCGCGAGGTAGGCCGGGCGGCCGAAATAGTCGAGCTTGAACACGTTCGCGCCGGACTCGGTGGCCGAGGCGACGATCTTCGGCGTCTGGATCTCGACGAAGCGCTGCTCGGTCAGGGCCGCCCGGAAACCCGCCGTGACCTGAGCCGCGATCCGCAACGCGGAGCGGCGGGCGGGATGCCGCAGGGCCAGCGCCGCATGGTCGAGCTGGGTCGGCAGCGCGGCGCCGAGGGCCGGGCGGTGCAGCTCGAACGGCAGCGGCTCGCGCACGGCGGAAAGCACCCGGATCTTGGGCTCGGTGAGCTCGACCCCGCCGGGGGCCTGCTCGTTCGGGCTCACGGTGGCGATTACCTCGACGACGCTTTCCTCGGTGAGCTGTTCGAGCTGCTCCCGGGTCTCCGGTGCGGTGACGACGACCTGCGAGAGGCCCTCGGCGTCGCGGACGATCAGGAAGGCCACCGACTTGAGCAGGCGGCGGCGATGAATCCAGCCGGCGATCGTCACGGTCTCGTGCGGATGCGCCGTGAGCCGGGAAGAGAGGATGCGTTGCACGGCTAGGACCTCCTCTGGTTTGCTGCAACGCGGCCCCAGGGAGGCGTGGGCGAGCGGGATCCTCGCGGTGCCACCACACCTTCGCGCCTTGGCAGGCGCCTCTTGTCGTGCTGCGGCTCGGGAGTGTCTTCCCGCCCCGGCGCCGGGCCACCTTCACAGCACGCGGTGGCTCTCTCGGCCGGCGGATCGAGGCGGTACTCGGTTCCTTCAACGCCGTCCGCCGACGTTAACAAGGGGCAACGTCCATGCGAAAGGCATTTAACACGTTTCATGTGGCGGCGGTCACACGAGACGCCACGTGAGCCTCGTCGCCCCTGTCTAGGCAGGGGCCTATTCAGGCGTAACCTCGACCCTGTGACTATTGCTCCCGAGGGCCGCCGCATGCTGCGCATCGAAGCGCGCAACGCCGAAACTCCCATCGAGCGGAAGCCGCCGTGGATCAAGGTCAAAGCCAAGATGGGCCCGGAATACACGCAGATGCGTGGGCTCGTGCAGAAGGAAGGCCTGCACACGGTCTGCCAGGAGGCCGGGTGTCCCAACATCTACGAATGCTGGGAAGACCGCGAGGCCACCTTCCTCATCGGCGGCGACCAGTGCACCCGGCGTTGTGACTTCTGCCAGATCGACACGGGCAAGCCCGCCGAGTTCGACGCCGACGAGCCCCGCCGCGTGGGCGAGTCCGTCGCCACGATGGGCCTCAAATACGCGACCGTCACCGGTGTCGCCCGTGACGACCTGCCCGACGGCGGCGCCTGGCTCTACGCCGAGACCGTCCGCCAGATCCACAAGCTCCAGCCCGACTGCGGCGTCGAGCTGCTGATCCCCGACTTCAACGCCGAGCCCGACCAGCTGGCCGAGGTCTTCGGGGCCACGCCCGAGGTGCTGGCGCACAACGTCGAGACCGTGCCGCGCATCTTCAAGCGCATCCGCCCCGGCTTCCGTTACGAGCGCTCCCTCGACGTGATCACCCAGGCCCGCGCGGCCGACCTGGTCACGAAGAGCAACCTGATTCTGGGCATGGGCGAGGAGCGGGCCGAGATCTCCCAGGCCCTGCGCGACCTGCACAACGCGGGCTGCGAGCTGATCACCATCACGCAGTATCTGCGGCCGACCCCGCGGCACCACCCCGTCGAGCGCTGGGTCAAGCCGGAGGAATTCGTCGAGCTGCGCGAGGAGGCCGAGCAGATCGGCTTCGCCGGCGTGATGAGCGGGCCGCTGGTGCGCTCGTCCTACCGGGCCGGCCGCCTCTACAAGCAGGCCCTCGAAGCCCGCGGCTGACCGTTTCGGCCGATGCCCCGGTTCTCGCGCTGAGAGCCGGGGCATTTTCCTGTACGCCGGGTCGCCGTCCGCCTTGCACCTGACCCACCGCGCCCACGCGCCTCCCCGCGCTGCCCACCGCCTTCCGCCGCCGGTCTCGTCCAGCGCCTCCCCACGCTGTCCACCCCCTCCCGCCACCGTCCACGCCTCCCACGCTGTCCACCACTTCCCCGCCGCCGCGGCGCCGTCCACCGCCTCCCCGCGCCGTCCACCGCCTTCCGCCGCCGGTCTCGTCCAGCGCCTCCGCACGCTGTCCAACGCCTCGGCCACTCGCCGCCGTCCACCGCCTCTCCGCCGCTCGACATTCGCTCGGCTAAGCAAGTCGGATATTTCCGCCGATCAGTGCTTTATGAGGCTGCGTCGGTTCATGCTCCTGCTTGCCGGGGCCACGGCCTTTGCCGCGCCCGCCGCCGCCTCGGCCGCCGAGACGTGCACCTCCGCCGCGTCCGCCACCTTCCGCCACACATTCGCCGGCAATTCGGGCAAGACAACCATTTCCTCCGTACGCCCCCTGTGCGCCGGCCAGACGCAGACGTTCGGGCTGATCGCCTACACGGCGGGCACCGGCAGCACCGGCCAGTTCGTGTACTCGTCCGACCGCAAAACGATCACCGCGACCAACCGCACCGTCAACCTCGACGTGGTCGTCCCGCCCTGCCACGCCGCGGTCGACGCGATCATCGGCGGCGACCTGCTCGACGAGGTGACCAGCGACCAGAACCCGTACGGGGAAAAGACCTTGGGCGCCCCGGGCAGCCGCTCGTCGGGCCCGTTCGCCCACTACCGCGGCGGATCCTCCGACTGCTCCCCCGCGCCGCGGGTCACGTTCGCCAACGCCTGCGACGGCTCGTTCACAGCCACCCTGACCAACGCCGCGAGCGCCCGCGTCAGCGCCGTGTTCCTGATCGGCGGCCGCCTCACCCGCCTGGCCCCCGGCCGTTCGACCACGGTCAAGGCCCCCGCGGGCGGTTCACTGACGATCCGCGACAGCAGTTTCACCTCGTACGTGGGAACCTGGCGCCCACCGGTGAGCGGCTGCGACTCCGCGGCGCCACCACCGTCCGCGCCCGCCGCCGGAACCACCACCACGCCACCGCCTGCGGCCATCGCGCCCCCGCCCGTCCCCGGCTCCAGCGGTCCGTCCTCAACAGTCACGACCGCCGATGCCCCCGCCGCCGTCTACGGCAACCCCACCACCACGTCCGAGTCGCTGGTAGCCGTGGCCAAGAAAAGCATGAGCGCCGGCAGCGTCATCGCGATCGCGTTCGGCCTGGTGCTGATCGGCGGCGGCATCATCCTGCTGGTGCGGGTAATGCGGTCGATCCGGGAACCCTGACCGTCCTACCGTCCGGGTATGAGCCTTCTCGACGAGCAGCGCGCCTACTACCAAGCCCGAGCCGGCGAGTACGACGAGTGGTGGTACCGGCAGGGCCGCTACGCCCTGACCCCCGACGAGGAGGACCGCTGGTTCGCCGCCGTCGCCTACGCCGAGCAGGCCCTTCTCTCTTTCAACCCGACCGGCGACGTGCTCGAATACGCCTGCGGCACCGGCCTGTGGACCCGCCACCTGGCCCGGTACGCCACAACGGTCCTGGCCGTGGACGCCTCCCCCGCCATGCTCGACCGCAACCGATCCCGCTCTCTGGGCGATCACGTCCGCTACCGGCAGGCCGACATCTTCACCTGGGACCCGCCCCCGGCCACCTTCGACGTGGTCTTCTTCAGCTACTGGCTGTCGCACGTGCCGACCGACCAGTTCGCCCCGTTCTGGCACCGGGTCAACGCAGCCCTCCGCCCCGGCGGCCGCGTCTTCCTGCTCGACAGCTACCACCACGAGGAACTCCCCGGCCACACCCAGCCCCGAACGCTCAACGACGGCCGCCAGTTCCAGATCGTCAAACACTTCTGGCAGCCGTCCGCCCTGACCGCCGCGGTAGCCGCCCTCGGCTGGCGCATGACAGCCGACGTCGCCCCGGACGGCCACATCCTCTACGCCACCGCCGAACGCCCCTGACGGTGGAGCCCTTCAAACGCCTCCACCTGGTCAGACAGCGACGCAAACGGTGGCGCGCCGCTACGACGCAGACTGACTGACGGACCCCTCACCTGCGGCCGAAAGCGGTCACCAAGCTGGACGCAGCAGGCCAGTGCCTCCCAACCCCAACCCGACCGGCCGCAACACAAGACCGCGAGGCACGGAAGGGGTGTGGGCCGCGACTGCAAAAGCGGAGGCGGGGGGCGCGGGGCGGGGGCGCCGAGCTCGGGCGCGGGGCTCGGACGCCGGACGCAGATCGGACTCGGTCGCGAGACGCTGGTGCAGATCGAGGGCACGCGCCGGGCGCAGGCACGGATCGCGGGCAAAGGTCGGGCGCGGGACGCGGGTGCGGTACGCGGGATGCGGGTGCGGGACGCGGGTGCGGGACGCGGGTGCGGGACGCGGGTGCGGGGTGCAGAGGCGAATGTAAGACGCATGCGGGGCGCGGAGCGAACGCAAAGACGCAGGGCACGGGTGTCGGGCACATGGCGCGGGCAAAGGGCCGGAGCTCGGGCCCTGGGGGAGGTCGCAGGCACCGGCACCGGCACCGACACAGGCGCGAGGCTCGGGCGTCAGGCGCAGGGCGCGAGTGTCGGGCGTAAGGCGGCACGAGGCGCGGATGCCGGACGCGGGGGCGGCGCGGGTCTGGGCGCGTGTGCAGGACGCAGGCGCAAGGGCGCGGGCGGGGCGCGAGTGCAGGGCATGCGCGCGGGGCATGGAGGTCGGATGCGGGCTGTCGGCGCGAGGTGCGGGCACGGGCCATCAGCGTGGGCGCCGGACAGTCGGCGCAGGGACCGGGCGCGGGCGCGAGGGCAACACGGCGCGGGCGCCGTTGAAGGGAGCTGGCTGGGGCGCGGGGCGCGGGAAGCGGATGTGGGACCGTCGGCGCGGGTGCGGCGCGGGCCATCGCCACAGGCACCGGACACTCGGCGCAGGCGTCAGGGCGCAGGCGTCAGGGCGCAGGCGTCAGGGCGCAGGCGTCAGGGCGCAGGCGTCAGGGCGCAGGCGTCAGGGCGCAGGCGTCAGGGCGCAGGCGTCAGGGCGCAGGCGTCAGGGCGCAGGCGTCAGGGCGCAGGCGTCAGGGCGCAGGCGTCAGGGCGCAGGCGTCAGGGCGCAGGCGTAAAGGGCGCAGGCGTAAAGGGCGCAGGCGTAAAGGGCGCAGGCGTAAAGGGCGTCGGCTCAGGCGTGAAGGCACGCGGCGCGGGAGCGGGTTCAACGAGCGCTCTCGGAACGGTCTGCCCGAAGTACGGGGGTGTGGACGTCAGGGCAGCTCGTCGAGCAGGCCCAGCCTGCGGGCTACGGCCGCTGCCTCGCCGCGGTTGGAGACCTGCAGTTTGGCGATGATGCGGGACACGTGGACGCTGGCCGTCTTGGGGGAGATGTAGAGGCCGGCGGCGATGCGGCTGTTGCTGTGGCCTTCGGCGACCAGGCGCAACACCTCGCGTTCGCGGACTGTCAGGAGTTCGTCGCGGTGGGCGGACGGGCGGATGCCGAGGCGGCGGCTGAGCGTGTCGGCCGCCTCGGTCAGCGGGACCGCGCCCAGGGCGGCGGCGATCGCGACCGACTCGGCGATCGCGCCGGCCGCGGCGGCCCGGTCGCCGGTGGCGGCCTGAGCCTCGGCCTGCCGCAGCAGGGCGGAGGCCAGCTCGTGGCGGTGCCCGTCGGCCCGCCACGCCTCAACGGTCTCGGCCCAGCGGCCGGCCCCGCCTTCGAGGTGGGCCCGCGTCTGGGCGGCGAAGGCGACCTGGGCCGGGTAGCGCTGCGGCAGACCCGCGGCGACCCCGGCCACCTGCGCCGCCAGCTCGGTGTCGCCGGCGTCGGCGGCGGCCTCGGCGGCGTGGGCCAGGATCGCCCAGGCGTAACGCGGCAGCACGGTCAGGTTGGGCTCGGCCAGGGCGGCCCGGGCGGTCTCAACCGCGGTCGTCGCCGGCGCCGAGCCGAGGGCGGCCGTCAAGCGCAGATCAACGGTGGCCAGGCGGCCCTCGGTCGAGAGGTAGGGCCGCCGCAGAAAGGTGGCGGCCCGGGTGACCAGGGTTTCCGCGTCTTCCCGGCCGCGGGCCAGGCGGATGCGGGCGCGCAGGCGCAGCCAGGGCAGGGCCATCGTCTCGGGCGGGTCGAGCCGGGCGGCCTCGGCCAGGCGGGCGTCGGCCTCGTCCCAGCGGCCCAGGGCGATCAGCGCCTCGGCGTGGTTGGCCAGCAGGTAGACGCCTGTGGTGCGGCCGACGCCGATGCGGTCGGCCTCGGGCAGGCCCTCCGCCGCGGCGTCGGCGGACTCCGCGTAGCGGCCGAGCTCGAACAGCGAGTCGGAGACGCTGATCAGCCCGCGGGTGAAGCTCGGGAAGTCGCCCGCGGCCCGGGCCCGGTGGGTGGCTTCGCGCATCACGGGCAGGGCTTCGACGGCGGTCTGCCGGCCGGAGCAGGACGACCCGTACGCCACTTCGGCCGACACGATGGCGATGAGATCGCCGGATTCGTTGGCGCCGGCCATCGCGAGCTGGGCCACCTCGAAGCCGCGGGCGGCGTCGACGGAGCTGATCAGGTGGGCCAGCTCGGCCAGCAGCCGCACCTGCTCGGGGCTGTGCGGGGCGCTGGTGAGCAGCCGCAGCGCCTCGTCACACTCGGGCCTGGCGTCGGACTTGCCCGCGGTGCGCAGCAGTTTGGCCCGGCGCACGAGCAGGCGGCCGGCCCGCAGCGGCTCGGCCTCCGCGTCGAGGTCACCGAGGGCGGCCTTGGTCAGCATGAGCGCGCGCGAATACTCCCCCGAGTGGAGTGCGGCCAGCGCCGACTCCTCGAGCAGGTCGAGGTGGTCGAGGCCGAGCAGGCTCCGGGCGTCGGGCACCTCTTCCCACAGCTGGAGCACCCGGTCGAGCAGGCGCACCTGTTCCCCGTACGCGAAGCGGCACTTGGCCTCGTCGGCGGCGATCTTGGCGGTGACCAGGGCGCGCGGGCGGTCGTGGGCGGCGTGCCAGTGGTGGGCGATCTCGGCCGGGGCCCGGCCCGCCGCGACGAGGTGGGGCTCGGCCTCGACGGCCTGGGCGTAGCGCGCGTGGAGCCGGGCGTGCTCACCGGGCAGCAGGTCGTCGTGCACGGCCTCGCGCACGAGGGCGTGGCGGAACTCGTAATCCCCGTCGGCGTCGACGACCACGACGAGCTGGGCGGCGACGACCGCGCGGAGCGCCGACTCGAGATCGGCCTCGGGCATGCCGGCCACGCGGGCCAGCAGCTCGTGGCCGAACCGGGTGCCACCGACCGCGGCCACCCGCAGCACGCGCTGGGCCGGCTCGGGCAGCTGGTCGACGCGGGCCAGCAGCAGGTCGCGCAGGGTGGCCGGGAAGTCGCAGGACGGGTCGGCGGCGGCCGCGAACTGCTCGATGAAGAACGGGTTGCCCTGGGCGCGCTCGTTGACGGCGTCGACCGTGCGCGGGTCGGGCTCGGCGCCGACCAGGTGGGTGAGCAGCTCGGAGGTGCCTTCGCGGTCGAGCCGGTCGAGCTCGAGGCGCAACACCCCCCGTACGCGATCGAGCTCGCCCAGGAAGGGCCGGAGCGGATGGCCGCGGTGCAGCTCGTCGGTGCGATAGGTGGTGATCAGCAGCAGCTGGGGCAGGCGGGCCGCGCGCACCAGGAAGGCGATGAGGTCACGGGTGGAGCGGTCGGCCCAGTGCAGATCCTCGATGACCAGCACGAGCGGCGCGCGGCCGAGCACGGCGGCGACCGCGTTGAAGAGCAGGCCACGGCGGGCCTCGCCCTCGGGCGGCGGGCCCAGCTCGGGCAGCAGACGGGCCAGCTCGCGCTCGTGGCCGTCGAGCACCTCGGGGCCTTCGGCCCGCAGCAGGTCACGCAGGGCGCCGGCGAACGGGGCGAACGGCAGCCCCTCCTCCCCCAGCTCGAGGCACTGACCGGCCAGGACCCGGACGGGATCGGTGGTCAGGCTTTGGCAGAACTCCTCGACCAGACGGGTCTTGCCCACCCCCGCCTCGCCGCCGACCAGCACGGTCGACGGCTCGGCGTGGCGGGCCCGCTTGAGTGCGTCGCGCAGCACGGCCAGGTCGGCCTCGCGACCGACGAGCACCTCGCTGTGCGCATGCCCCGTCATGAGGTCGAGCATGGCACGCGGGTACGACAAGAAAGCACTCACGCGACGGCGGCCCGCGCGGCCCGGCGGGGCCACCGGCCGAACCGGCGCACTTCGGGTTGCGCGGTCTCCCGCGCCCGCCGGGCCGAGGCCGCCTGCTCAGCCAGCCGGTTGGCCCGCTGCAGGTGCAGATCGAGCATGGCGTACGGGTCGTTGTACGGAAACATGTCCACTCCCTCGAAGAGCCGTCCTCTTGCTGACCTCGACTCTTCGCCGGAAGGCACCGTCCGGGCATGGGGAAGCTGCCCCATCTTGGGCCCCGCCCCTCCTTACTTACCTAGCTGAGACCTCCCGCCCCGCGTAAGACCCGCCCGCCCCACTACACTTTCGAGCTATGGCAAAACCCGAGGAGAAGGTGTCGTTCGGCACGCGCCTGAAGCAGATCGGTCAGGTGTTCTCGTTCACGGCGAAGCAGGACAAATGGTTCGTTCCGCTGTTGCTGGCGGCGATTCTGATCCCGCTCGCCCTGACGGTTCTCCTGGTGATCCTGTTCGGCTGGATCTACCTGCCGATCGGCATCATGGTCACGCTGCTGGCCGCCGTGATCGTGCTCAACCTGCGCTCGAACGCCGCGATGATGAACGCGGCCGAGGGCCAGCCCGGCGCCGCGGCCTCGCTGATCGAGAACATGCGGGGTGACTGGCGGGTGCGTCCCGCCGCCGCGTCGACCACGCAGTTCGACATGGTGCACGTGGTGATCGGCCGGCCCGGCGTGATCCTGCTGGCCGAGGGCAACCCGCAGCGCGTCCGCGGCCTGCTCGGCCAGGAGAAGAGGCGCCTGTCCAAGGTCATCGGCAACGCGCCGCTCTACGACTACGTGATCGGCAGCGACGAGGGCCAGCTCCCGGTCAAGAAGCTGCGCACGACGATGATGCGCCTGCCCCGCAACCTCACGGGCAAGGACGTCAACTCGCTCGACAAGCGCCTCGGCGCCCTGATGGCCCGCCCGCAGATGCCCAAGGGTGCGATCCCCAAGAACATGCGCCCCAGCAAGGGCGCGTTCCGCCAGCAGCGCCCCCGCTGACGGCCCACTCGTCGCCGAGCAAGATCAACCGCGTTTTCCCGTACGCCATGAGCCCGGCCCACGCGTCGCTCAGCAAGATCAACCACGTTTTCCCGTACGCCGTGAGCCCGCCCACGCGGCGCGCGCCTGACCGCCGTACGGGGGAACGGGTTTGATCTCAGGGACGCGGACGCTGAACCATGACCGACTTGGCCGCACGATCATGCAGCCCTCGCCCGTCGCCGTCATTGATCATCGCGGGGATGACGAGGGCCAGCAGCACCGCCCGCACCGCGGCCCGGGGCAGGCCGATCGCGCCACCGTCCGTTATGGAGATGCAGCGGATGCCGGCCAGCAGCATGCCCAAGGTCTGTCCGAACAGGCCGACGAACACCGCGTGCACCAGCACGAACAAGCCGAGCTGAGGCCACGGGTTGGTCCGCAGGTCGTCGACGAGCACAGCCGCGATCACCGTCGCCAGCGCCCAGTCGATGAAGAGCGCCCCCAGCCGCCGGCCGAACGACGCCGTCTCGGTGGTGCCCGGATCGGTCACGCCGTCCGCCTTGCCTGCCATGCGACCAGCGTAGCCGGGGCGGTTTCGGCGACCCCGCACGCGGGCCGGGCCGGCGCGATAGCCTCGCCAGGCAAGGCTGATCAACCGACGCCGTAACACGACGGAAACAATAGGGATACGCCTGGGCAACTCCGGCCCCATAGCGTCGCGACCAGCCTAGCCATGCGGCGGAACCACGCCGCCCCGGTATTGAAATCGTGTGCCAGGAGGACGTGTTGTTCGCCAATCCCGAGGAACTCCTGCGATACCTCAAAGACGAGGACGTCAAGTTCGTAGACGTACGGTTCTGTGACCTGCCCGGCGTGATGCAGCACTTCAACATGCCGGTCGAGTCCTTCGACGACAGCGTCGTCACTGACGGTCTCGCCTTCGACGGTTCGTCGATCCGCGGGTTCCAGGCCATCCACGAGTCCGACATGATGCTTCTGCCGGACGTCTCCACGGCCTTCATCGACCCGTTCCGGATCCAGAAGACGCTGGCCCTCAACTTCTTCATCCACGACCCGTTCACCCGCGAGCCCTACTCGCGCGACCCGCGGAACGTGGCCAAGAAGGCCGAGACCTACCTGGCGTCCAGCGGCATCGCCGACACCGCCTACTTCGGCGCCGAGGCGGAGTTCTACATCTTCGACTCGATCCGCCACTCCACCGCCGCGCACCAGTCGTTCTACTACATCGACTCGATCGAGGGCGCCTGGAACTCCGGCCGTGAGGAAGAGGGCGGCAACCGCGGCTACAAGACCGCGTACAAGGGCGGCTACTTCCCCGTCGCCCCGGTCGACCACTACTCGGACCTGCGCGACGCCATGGTTCGCCGCATGATCGACGTCGGCTTCACCGTCGAGCGCTCGCACCACGAGGTCGGCACCGCCGGCCAGGCCGAGATCAACTACAAGTTCTCGACCCTGCTGCACGCCGGCGACCAGATGCAGATGTTCAAGTACATCATCAAGAACACCGCCTGGGAGCACGGCAAGACCGCCACGTTCATGCCGAAGCCGCTGTTCGGCGACAACGGCTCGGGCATGCACACCCACCAGAGCCTGTGGCTGAACGGCGAGCCGCTGTTCTACGACGAGACCGGTTACGCCGGCCTGTCCGACACGGCCCGCTGGTACATCGGCGGCCTGCTGCACCACGCGCCCAGCCTGCTGGCCTTCACCAACCCGACGGTCAACTCGTACCGGCGCCTGGTGCCCGGCTACGAGGCCCCGGTCAACCTGGTCTACTCGCAGCGCAACCGCTCGGCCTGCACCCGCATCCCGGTCACGGGCAGCAACCCCAAGGCCAAGCGCGTCGAGTTCCGCGTGCCCGACCCGTCGTCGAACCCGTACCTGTCGTTCTCGGCCCAGATGATGGCCGGCCTGGACGGCATCAAGAACAAGATCGAGCCCCCGGCCCCGATCGACAAGGACCTGTACGACCTGCCGCCGGAGGAGTGGGGCAGCGTCAAGCAGGTGCCGGGCTCGCTCGACGCGGTGCTCAACAGCCTCGAGAACGACCACGAGTTCCTCACGGCCGGCGGCGTCTTCACCGACGACCTGATCTCCACGTGGATCGACTGGAAGCGCGCCAACGAAATCGACCCCGTGCGCCTGCGCCCGACCCCGCACGAGTTCGAGATGTACTACAACGTCTGACCCTCGCTAGGCCAGGACCAGCGGAAACAGCCGCCGGATCCATCTTGGGCACAAGTTGCGCGACGGCGGTCATGCTCGGCTCACAGCCGACGTGGCCGCCGTTTCGCGTTCACCGGGCGCCCCGTTGACCAGCGCTCGATTCCGGTCGAGGGCATCCGGCCACTCGTGTACGCACTCGTTGAGCGTCAGCGTCGGCGTGGAATGTCCGAGCGTCAACTGGACCGTCTTGACGCTTGCACCCGCGTGAATCAGCAAGGTCGCGTAGTAGTGCCGTAGGCCGTGGATCCCCCAACGCGACGGCAACACCGGGCCGGGAGCAGTTGCGCTGTTGAAACTCAGCGCGAGGCCTCCGGCCCACCTGGGCTCGGTTCGGTTCCGCATCTCGTGGTTCAGCCCGAGCTACCAGTCCCGCCATTCGTCGGTCAGCTCGCTGCGATCCACGCCGCGTCTGGCCGTCAGCCCGTTGACGTCGATCCCGGCCGAGGCCAACGCTCGATCGATGTAGTCGCAGAGTTCCTCCCTCTCGCCGGTCTCGATGTGACCCTCTTCGTCGGCGGCGTTCAGGGCCAGCACGACTCGCTCGACCGCGGTCCAGGCCGCGTCGTCCGCTGAGTCGGCCGACAGATCCGCTACTTCGTCATCGAAGGCGTCCAGCGCCCGGTCGACTGCCGCCGTGAAGTCCGGGGGCCATAGAGCTGGTGCCCACGCTTCTTCGGCGGTGAGGCCGCCCGCATCGACCGCTGCCTGTTGGGTCGCCGTTTCCCGGCGCCAGCGTTCGGTGGGTCTCGCAATCATGATCATGAGGGTAAAGGCCGGCCGGCGGTGTGCGTTGCTAGCTTGGCCGGTATGACCGTGAGCCACCCGCTGGACGCGTTTCGTTGTGAGGCTGAGAGTCTCGGCCGGGCGGTGGCGGGCCTGTCCGAGGAGGAATGGAACCTCCCGACGCGGTGTGAGCCGTGGACGGTCCGGGAGTTGCTGGGGCACATCCGGGTCGCGATCGCCTGGCTGCCGGGCATGGTGGCGGCCCCGGAGCCGGAACGGGCCGAGGTTTCCGCGGTCGCGTACTACCGGCCGGACGAGCGTTTCGCCGCGCGGACCAACACGGCCCGGATCGGGTTGGCGCGGGACCATGCGGCCGGGTTGACCGACGGCGCCGCGCTCGTCGACGACTTCACGGCCACCTGGCAAACGGCGGTTCGGCTGTGCGGGGCCGAGCGGGAGGACCGGGTGGTGCGTACCCGGCACGGGGATGCGATGCTGCTGTCGCAGTTCCTGCTCACCCGCGTGGTCGAGGTCGCCGTGCACGGTCTGGACATGGCGGATGCCCTGGGCCGCGCGCCTTGGACGACTCCGCAGGCCGGCGAGGTCGTGACCGAGTTGCTGCTCGGACCGGACCGGGCGATCACGCTCCGGGAGCTGGGCTGGGCGCGGCTGGAGTTTCTGCGGAAGGCGACCGGGCGCGAGCCGCTGATGCCCGCCGACGTCGCCCGTGTCGACCGGCTCGGCGTCCGGTGGCTCACCCTGGGCTGACACGCCGCCGGCCGACGGCCGCGGGGATAAATCGGATGCGCGGGCGACCTGCCCGGTTCTACATTGCGGGGAATGGACCTTTCCTCCCTCGGCGCGCCGCTCGGGCCGATGAGACGTGTGCACGGCGGTTACGCCAACCGGCTGTTCCGGCTCGACACCGATCACGGTTCGTTCGCGGTCAAGGAGCTCAACGTTCTCGACCGGCGCCACGCATACCACGTCGAGGATGTGTTCCGGTTCGAGCGGGCCGCGTTCGCGGCGGGGATTCCGATGCCTGAGCCGGTCGCGGCCGGCCACGACACGCTTGTTCACCGGTGGGTCGAGGGTGACAAGGTGCCTGAGGAACCTGTCGAACCGGCTTACGCGTACGAGGTCGGGAAGATCCTCGCGCAACTGCACACGCTGGATGTGGCGTGGCCCCACGACGCGGCCGAGGAAGGGACACCGCGGGGCTGGGCCGAGCTGGCGGAGCGGGCGACGGAAACCGGGCAGGAGTGGGCGGGCGAGCTGAGCGCCCAGGCCGGGACGTTCGCGGCGATCGCCGACTTCGTCGACACCTGTGAGCGGCCGGGGCCTGTCGTGCTGACCCACAAGGACATCCAGCCGTGGAACCTGCTGGCCCGGAAGGGGCGGCCGGTGGTGCTCGACTGGGAGCTCTCCGGGCTGCTGGATCTGTCGGGCGAGCTGGGCTCGACCGCGCTGAGCATCGCCAAGGGGCCCGGGTTCGACGACATCCGGCCGGCCGTCTTCCACGCGGTGCTGGACGGCTACGTCGCGGGCGGTGGAGAGCTGCCGCCGCCGGGAGCGAGCTGGTTCGTCTACATGATCGGGGGCTGGCTGGGGCACGTACGGTGGAACATCTCTCGGTGCCTGGCCGGAGTGGAGGCGGGCAGCGGGCCCGAGCTCGCGTTGTCGCAGGAAGTCGCCCGCGGCGGGGTTCGCGGCCTGCCCGAGTTGTGGCGGCGGCTGCCCGACCTGGTGGCGCTGACTAGACGCGGTTGAACGGCTCGGCGTAAGCGAACTCGCCGTGCAGCGCGGAACTGAACGTGGCCAACGGGCGCGCCTGGAAGTGGGGGCGCCACGAAGGAACCGGGGGCGTGATGCCGTACGTCTCGGCCAGGCGAAAGCCGAACCGCGTGTAGTAGCGGTGGTCGCCCAGGAGCACCACGAGCGGCTCGTCGAGGGCGTCGGCCGCCCCCAGCACGGCGTGCACCAGGGCCGAACCGACGCCGCGGCCCTGATGATCGGGGTGGACGCTGAGCGGGCCGAGGCCCAGAACCGGTGCCGAGGCCACGTGGGCGCGGGTGCACAGAACGTGGCCGATCACGTCGTCGCCGTCGAGGGCCACCAGGGACAGCCGGGGCAGCCACGCGTCGCTCCGGCGCAGCTCGTCCACGAGGTCGGCTTCGGCCGGCCGATCGAAGGCGGCGGCGGTCACCGCGTACACGGACTTCGCCTGCCTCGGAGTCTCCCGTTGAACGATCATGAGAACGGGCTCAGCGGCCGGTCCAGCGGCGTGCCGTCCAGCACGATGTCGACGCGCTCGTTGTAGAAGCAGACCAGGTCGCGGATCTTGGGCTGTTCCGGGATCGGATCGGGATAGCTCCACGCCGCGTCGGACCGGGCCGGATGCGACCAGTAGCGGGCGACACCCTTGTACGGGCAGCGGGTCACCGTCTCGCTCGCGGTCAGCAGGTCGGTGCGCACGTCGGCGAACGGCAGGTAGTAGCGCGTCGGCAGCCCCGTCTCGAACAACACCACCGGGCGCGTGCTGTTCGCCACTTCCTGCCCGTCGATGAACACCTGCACCCGCCGCGAGCTGTGCAACGCGTCGACGCGATGGCGCGGCGACCGGGCGTGCACGAAGACCTGCTCGTCCTCCTCGTACCAGTCGAGCGCCTCCCAGGAGAACGTCACGTGCCCTTTGAGCTCGGAGAACCGGTCATCCGTCCAGGCCGCGTCCGCCACCCGCCGGCCGTCCGCGACCACCGACCAGCGGCCCGCCGCGCTGTCGGCGAGCACCCCGTCCCGTACGTCGTCGAGGGGCACGAAATAGGTCGGGAACCCGCGGCTGGAGATCTCGTCGAGCAGCCAGGCCCGCCGGCTGTCGGCGACCACAGTGGCCCCCAGACGCACCCGCACCCGGCGCGGCGTCGGCTCGACAACGGGCGGCGGCAGAGGGAACTCATCCATGGGTACGGCATACACCGATCTCCGCGACTTGGAAACCGGAATACCGACAGCAGACGTACGGCTGGTCGGCCGCGCAACCGCACTTCCCCGACCACGAGGTTCACCGCGGCCCGGGCGGCCGGAACGGCCGTAGCGCGCGACCGGGATGTTCCCTGTGGCCGGGCTTCAGGCGGGCAAGGGTGGGATGAGTTTCGCGATGGCCGCCTGCCCGGCCTCGTCGGGGTGGTCGCCGTCGGGGGCCAGCAGGGCCGTCGCGCCGGCCGGCCCGTGGAACGGCGGCTCGGTCGACACGTACGTCGCGTCCGTGGCCGCCGCGGCCCGCTGCAGGGCGGCGTTGGTCAGATCCGTGGCCCGGGTGGCTTTGCGCACGCCGTCCGGGCCGTACGCGGCCGCGCCCACGTCGCCGTCCTGCACGACGTTCCAGTAGCCCAGGACGACGACCCGCGTTCGCCGGCCGTGGCCGATCGCCTCGATCGTGGCGGTCACGTTGGCCTCGACCGCCGCGGCCGTGGCCGCGTACCGGGACGGGTCGTCGAACACCGCGGCCATGTCGTTGGCGCCGATCATGAGGACGACCTCGGACGCCGAGGACGCGGCGGCGGGGACCGCGGCTCGCACATCGGCCGAGGTGGCGCCGGGCACGGCCAGGTTGACGTCGGTCGCGTGCTGCGACCGCGCGTAGAGGGCGGGGAACGGCGTGCAGCCGCAAGCGGTGCCCGCCGGAACCGAATCGCCCAGCGTCACCACCGTCGGGTGCGCGGGCGCGGCGCACGCGGTCAGGCCCAGGAGGGCGACCAGGAGGGCGAGTCGTCTCACGGCAGCGGCCGGGCCAGGTGGGCCGAGAGCCAGTCGAACGCGGGCGCCTCCATCTGCCGCCAGACCGCACTGCTGTGGCCACCGTGCGCGATCACCGCGGTGGTCGCGGCGATCGGCGCGCGGGCGGCCGCCGTCAGGCGTTGCGAATCGGCGGCCGACTCCTTGTCGTCGGCGGCCCACCCGAGCCACAGGGCGACGGACGGCCGGGGCAGGTGGCGCAGCCGCCACAGCGGGTTGTTCGTCGTGTTCTGCGAGCCGTCGCCGACGTCGATGCCCGGGGCGGCGTAACCAGCCAGGCTCGCGGCCGCCGCGTACCGGGTGGGGTGGCGCAGCAGCAGGTTGGTCGCACAGAACGCACCGGCCGAGTAGCCCGTCAGGCCCCAGGCCGACCGGTCGGTGCGGATCCGGTAGTGCGCGCGAGTGAACGCGGGGACGTCGACGGTCAGGAACGTCTCGGACTGCGCCCCGCCGCGCAGGTTCGTGCATTCGGTGTCGAGCAACGGCCGCGGTGTCTGGGTCGGGAACAGCACCACGGCCGGAGCCATCCGCCCGGCACTGATCTCCCGGTCGAGATAGGACTGGACGTGCAGTTTGCCGAGCCAGGTCCCGGGAGTTCCGGGATAGCCGTGCAGCGCCTCGATCACGGGGAAGCGGTCGCCGTCGCCGTAGGCCGCGGGCAGGTAGACGTACATGGGCAGGTCGAGCCCGCTTCGACCACCGTGGACCGTGACCGTGAGGAGCCGGCTTCCGCCGCCGGCCGACATTTCCGGTACGCCGGATGTGGGTAAGGCGCCGCTGAGGCGGTTGACCTGGACGAACACGGTAGCGGAGAGGCTGCACACGGCCAGCAGAACGAGCACCGATCGGCCGAGCCGGCGCACCCGGTCCCAGCCGGCGGCCAGCAGAACGGCAGTCACGAGCACGGCACCCAGCGAAAGAAATGTGCTCACGATCGCACCCCGCTCACGGCGGCGCCGAGGGTGTCAGCGGCGGGCGCCGCACTGGTTCCGAAAGCGCGGCCCGCGGTGGGGGCGGCGGGCGCCGCGCTGGTTCCGGAAGCGCGGCCCGCGGTCGGGAGGGCGTAGGCCGCCGCAGCCGCCGAGGGCAGGGTCAGTGGGGCGGACAGGGGTGGCGGCAGGTCGCGCGGGGCGCCTTCCGGAACGCCCAGGGTGGTCAGCGCGGCGCTCAGCGGCCCCACGTCCACGGCCCACCCACCGGTGGTCACCCGCAGGTCGCGGCGCAGATCGGCGGCCAGCGCGAGCAGGTCACCGGGCGTCGTGCGGGTGGTCGGCTCGACGAGCACCGACACTGCTTCCGGCGTACGGGAAGGAACCGACGAAAGCAGCACCGGGAACGCGACATCGGCCCGCGCGCGGTAGCCGGCGGGCAGATTCACCGTCGGCGGCTCCGCGAGATGCCACGACCTCCAGCCCGGCGGGCGCCAGGTGAAAGAGGCGGGCACGGTGTCGTCGAGCCGGCCCGCCCGTACGTGCTCCTGGCGCACGGCCGTGCCGGTGTCGCCCGCGAGGGCCTGCCACGACGGGTAGAACCCTTCGTGCCGGTTCACGGCCAGTCCCGCGGTCAGCACCAGCGAGGCCTCCAGCAGCAGCACGGCCACGACCCGCAGGGCGACGCCGGAACGGGACCACAGGCGCACCACGACGACGCCGGCAGCCCCGGTGAGCAGCGCGGCCAGCAGCAGCAACGGCACTCCGGTGAGGCTCATGACACCAGCACCCGGTCGGCGCCGCGGGACCGCAGCGGCGGCAGGAAAGCCTCCGCCGTCAACGCGGCCACGGCGATGCGGGGCAGGTCGCGGGCGGTCGGGAAGCACAGGTAGCGCGGCACCCAGACCGGCAGGTACTTGGCGTTGGCGCGATACAGCGACTCGATCTGCCACAGCCGGGAAGCCGCGCGCAGCAGCCGGTGCCACAGCCGCAGCACCGGACCGGCGCCCAGCTCGTCGGCCCGCGCGAAAACCGAGCGCAGCACCGCGAAGTTCAGCGACACCCGGCGTACGCCCAAAGCTTCTCCCGCCTCCAGAACGGCCACCACCATCAGCTCGGTCAGTCCGTTGTCGGCGGTGCGGTCACCCCGCATCAGGTCGAGCGACAAGCCGTCGTCGCCCCACGGCACGAGCTGCAACAACCCGCGCAGCCGCCCCTCGGCGTCGTGGCCGAGCACCAGCAGGCAGTCGGCGTCGCGCGGATCACCGAGCCGGGACAACGCCATCGAGAAGCCGCGCTCGACCGGCCCGTCACGGAAAAGCTCGGCCGCCCGCACCGCGTCACTCAGCTCGGTCTCCGTCAGATCGCGCTGCCGGGCCACCCGGCACGTGTAACCGGCCCGCCGCATCCGGTTCACCGCCTGCCGCACCCCGCGCATCGGCCGGCCGGTCAACGAGAAGGCCGCCGTCTCCACGATCGCCTCGTCGCCCAGCTCCACCACGTCGAGACCCGCTTTCCGGTACGCCTTCCCGGCCGCGTTACCGCAGCCGAGCACGGCCGGGGTCCAGCCGTGACGGTGCGCGTCGGCGAGCCAGGCGCCGATCGCCTCCGGCCACGCCGACTCCGCGCCGATCGGGTCACCCGCGGCCAGGCTCACGCCGTTGACGACCCGATAGGCGATCACCGCGGCCCGGTCCGGTGACCACATCAACGACTTGTCGGCCCGCAACGCGAAGTACGCCAGCGAGTCCTGACCGCCGTACCGGGAAAGAAGCTCGTGCAGGTGCTCCTCGCCGTCGCGTTGCGGCCCGCGTGACCCCGGCCGCAGCAGCAGGACCAGGGCGGCCCCGGCCGCGAGCAGTCCGCACGCCCCCGTCGTGTACGCCACCAGCCCGGCCGCGAAGTGATGCCGGAACACGACCGGGCCGTCCAGTCCGGCCAGGCCCAGCGCCGCCTCCTCGGCCCAGGCCACGACCCCCGGCGCGCCCACCAGGTGATCGGCGCGGATCGCGATCTCGAGGAAACCCAGCCCGAACCCGGCCGCCCCGAACCCGGCCAGAGCCTTGAGCGCCCGCCACCGGTTGCGCTGGTCGGCCAGGGCGGTGAACCTGTCCCGCGTGACCAGCAGCACGACCAGCAGAACCCCGCCCACGACGGCGGCCGCGTAGTCCAGCCCCTTCACCAGGTGAAGCACGATGGAGGCGGCGCTCAGCACCACCGCCACCTGCCAGGCCCGATGTTTGCCCCGCCGCAGCCCGGCCCCGAGATAGATCAGCAGCAGCCCGGCCACCACCGTGCCCGCCCGCGCCGTGAGCACCCCCGCCGCGGGCACGAACTCCATCACGGTCGCCATCCGCCCCTGCCGCGGCGGCGCGATCCCGGTGACCACATCGAGCACGCCCGCCACTTGCACAACCCGCGCAACACTCCGCCTCAACAGCGGTGCCCGCTCCCAGCGGTTCAACTCCATGACGCCATCCTCTGTGCGCCCGCTGTGGAACAAGCTGAAAACCGCCTGTGCGCTACCTGCACGCCCCGAGCTCACCGAGACCATCGATCAATAGGCGCCGGCGGCGTCGTCCGGCCGAGCCGTTCCCGCTCCGTCGTTCTCGTCCACCGGCCGCTTTGGTGGTGGCCTGATGTTCGGGGCCGTGGCGATCGCGACCGGCGCTTCGGCCCTGGTCTCGGCTCTGACAGTGCCGGCCTGGTGGCGATGCCCCGGCCCGCTCGCGATGCTGACCGACCACATCCGGTATGACGGCTCCCGCACCTTGCTGACGTCGAGGTCCCAAGCCGGTCGAGTTTCTCGGGCCGTAGCCAGTACGCCAGTTCCATTCCCCAGAGGGCTCCGGCATCAGCCCGACCGCGCCGAGCAGCCGTTCGCCCCGCATGATTCCTAGGCTGAACCGGCCGGTGGCGGCGGGATCCCAGGCGCTCAGCGCCGCCTGCGCGTCTCGCGGTGAGTAGGGCCCGAGCGGATGGTCTCCCCACAAGGACCGTCCCGGTTCTGCGCTGGTGGCCTCGACCATTCCGTCATCCACTGTCGATGCGGGGTGCTCACAGGCTCTTGATCAGCCAGGTGAGCCCGAGCTCGCGGGCTGTTCGCGCAGCGACAGTCTTCAGCTCCTCAGCCTCGGCGCCAGGCGGGAGCGCGGCGGCGTATGTCGCCGCCGCGGCAGCGGTCTGCGGGCGGGCGCCAAGTGCGGCGCGCAGCTGGTAGGACCTGCGGAGGTCATCGAGCCCGGACGCGTCGCCGCTCTCCAGGGTCAGGCCGCCCAGGTGCCGGATCGCATAGGACTCCAGCAAGAGGTCTTCATCCTTCACCGCAGCATCGAGCGCCTGGGTGTAGTACTGCTTCGCTGGTTGCGGGGCGTCATCGAACTTCTCGGTGACGATGCCGATCCAGAGAGTCGCCCAGTTTACGAGCCGTTGGTCTTGAGCCGCGGCGGTAAACCCGGCACGTACTCGCGCATCGTCGTCGGGGCGAGGGGCGAGGCCGAAGAGCAGACGGGTGTAGGCGAGCTGAGCCTCGTAGAATCCTGCCAGCGTCGGATCTTCTCGGGCCAGCGCAGTGACGGCGGCCTCGGCGGCGGCCGGCTGGTCCAGCTGCCAGAAGAACCGGTCGGTGAGGAGGCCGGCGCGCACTGCGGTCGTCTCGGCTCCCGGCAGCTCCAGCGCGAGGTCCCAAAGTCCGGCACGCTGCAACGACCGCGCAGCATACTCCGCAGCTTTGCCAATGTAGGTGGCGTTTGCGCTCATGCGGCCTACTGTGCAGACAGGAAGGTAGGTAGTCAAGTGAGAGATGTCGCCTACATTGCCAACCTGGCCAGGTTGGCCGTCGAACTGGTCAACGGCGATGACCCCAGCGAGCTGCGGCAGGAGTTCTTCGTCCAACACCACATCGCCGAACCGGACGATGACAAGCTCGCCGAGCTCCTCCCAGCTCTGCGCGATGCTGTGGCGGCTGTCGCGGACTCAGGTCCGATCGACCCCATCAATCTCCTCTTGGAGAAGTACCCGCCCGTACTTTTTGTGAGTACGCATGGCGGGGACGGCGGTCCGCACCTGCACTTCGCGCGCAACGGAGAAAGCCCCGCCTCCTGGCTTGCCCGCAGCTGCGCCGCCGCGCTCGCCCACGTGCTCTGCGGAGATCCCGACGTCACCGTGGGCCGGTGCCAGGCCGATGGCTGCGCCCGCTTCCACATCGACGACTCCCGCAACCGCAGCCGCCGGTTCTGCTCCAACACCTGCGCCAGTCGCACCACTGTGGCCGCCTACCGCGCCCGCCACAAGTCCGCGCCGCAATGACCGACCCGGCGGTCCGAGGCGTGTCCGGGTGCGGAATCGAAGATCTTGCCTGCCGGAGGCGTAGCCCAGTCGGCGCAAGGCACGGTTGTGTGCGGCAGGCCAGCCTCTGAGGACAGCGCTTCCTGGCATCGCCGAGGTTCGCAAGCGTCACTCCAGGGCTCATGACCGCTGGACGCCTCGTACGAACGCAGACCTGGCAGCCGGACATCTGGCCGGGCGAAGCATTGATCAGTTGGCGCACGAGTTCGAGCTGCAGCCGAGCGCGATCCGACGCCGCTGGAAGCGGATCGTGTTCGCCGCGATGACCAACGCTCGGACTGAACCACGGGATGCGGAACCGAGCCGAGTCCAGGCGGGCCGGAGGCCCCGCGCCTACGGCACTACTGCGCGACCTTGCTGATTCACGCGGGTGCGGGCGTCGAGACGGTCCAGTTGACGCTCGGGCATGCCACGCCGGCGGTGACACTCAACGAGTACGGGCACGAGTGGCCTGATGCCCTCGAACGTGAGCTGCTTGATCGGTCCGGACCGGGAGAAGGCGGAGTGCGGCAGCCTCAAGATTGAGGGGTTCCGGGTGCGGGACGGCTGACGTTACTTCACGCGGCGGTGCTGGCGGGCCACGATCTGGTCGTAGTCGTGGTGTTCGTCCAGCCACGCGCTCAGGAACGGGCAGATCGGGACGACCAGGCGGCCTTTGGACTGTGCGTCCTCCATGGCCGCGCGGGCCAGGTCGCTGCCGATGCCCTGGTGTTCGTGGTCGGGTTCGACCTTGGTGTGCGTGTAGGCGATCACGTTGCCGGTCAGCTGGTACGTGATGACGCCGAGCAGGGTGCCGTCGTCGTCTCTGGCCTCGAAGCGGTCCTTCTCGGGCACGTCCGCGATGTTCACGACCCCCATGAAACCACGCACGGCGGAACAGTAGCGTCGGGGTGTGCAGACCTTTCTTCCGTACGGGGACTTTCTCGCCTCGGCCCGGGTGCTCGACGCGAAACGGCTCGGTAAGCAGCGCGTCGAGACGGTGCAGGTCTTGCGGGGGCTGGTGGTGCCGGGGTACGGCTGGCGGCATCACCCGGCGGTGAAGATGTGGCACGGGTACGAGGAGGCGCTGATCCGGTACGGGCTGGACTTCGTCGACGTGTGGACGGCGACGGGGCGGGCCGACACCACCGCCGCCACGCTGCTGGCCGATTACGCCACCGCGGGCGGGATCCGTACGCAGGAAGCCTTGGGCAAGGCCGGCGAGCTGCCGCCGTGGCTGGGCGACCCGGCGGTGCACACCAGTCACCAGTCGGCGCTGCTGCGCAAGGATCCGGAGTTCTACCGGCCCTTCTTCGGCCCGGACGTGCCGGACGACCTCCCGTACGTCTGGCCGGCCTCGGACCGTCCGGGACGTATCTCACCGGCGTGAGCCGCCCCTTCCCGGTGTCATCGCCACTGGGAGGTCGGAACATGAGAATCACCGGACTTGTCATCTGTGCCCTGCTCGCCCTGCTGGACCTGGTGGGTTCGCTGCCCATGGGGGACGTCCGGCCGCCGCTGGGCGTGCTCGTCGCCGGGCTGGTGCTGGGGCTGATCACGCTGGCCGCGCTGGTGCCGGCGTGGCGCGGCAACCGCCGGGCGCTCCTGGTCGTGGTCGTCTCGCGAGCGCTGTCGGCGTTGCTGGGCATCGGGGCCTTCTTCGACGACGCCGCGCCGGGTGCGGCCCTGGTCGGTGTCGTCGTCGCCCTGGTGCTGACCGCGGTCGCCGTCGTGCTGCTGGTGCCGGCGTTGCGCGGGGCACGGGCCGAGCCGGCCCGCTGAGGCGAGCGCGGCGGGTCGCCGCCGGGTGCGGGCAGCGGGCAGAATCGTACGGGTGGAGATCGCGGTGCTGGGGCCGTTGGAGCTGCGCGGCCGCGCCGTATCGGGGGCCCGCCTCGGTGCGCTCGTGATCCTGCTCGCCCTCGAGGCGGGACGGGTCGTGTCGGCGGACCGGCTGATCGACGGCGTGTGGGGTGACGATCCCCCGGCCGCGGCGGGCAACGCGCTGCAGGCGCTCGTGTCGCGGCTGCGGCGGGCCGCGCCCGAGCTGGTGGTGGAGGCCACGCCGCACGGTTACCGGCTGGTCGTCGAGCCGGGGCAGGTCGATGCGCACGTCTTCGTGGGGCTGGTGACGGCCGACCCGGCCGCGGCGTTGCGGTTGTGGCGCGGTGACCTGGAGTTCCCGGAGGCGGCCCACGCCGAGGCCGTGCGTCTGGAGCAGCTGCGCCTGCTCGCCCTCAAGCAGCGCATCGCCGGCGATCTGGGGTCGCGCGACGTCGTGCCCGAGGTCGAGGGGTTGCTCGCCGCCCATCCGCTCGACGAGTCGCTGGTCGCGTTGCTGATGCGGGCGTTGCGGGCCGGCGGCAGCCCGGGCCGGGCGCTGGCGGCGTACGAGTCGTTCCGGACCCGTCTGGCCGACGAGCTGGGCGCCGACCCGTCGCCGGCGCTGCGCGAGCTGCACGTCGACCTGCTGCGCGGGGAGACCCGGCGGGGCAACCTGCCCGCTGAGGTGAGCAGCTTCGTGGGCCGCGAGTCGGACGTCTCCGCCGTACGGCGTCTGGTCGAGACCCACCGGCTGGTGACGCTGCTCGGGCCGGGCGGCAGCGGCAAGACACGGCTCTCGGTGGAGGCCGGCGGCAAGGTCCCGGGCGAGGTGTGGCGGGTCGAGCTGGCCCCGGTGACCGATCCGGCGGAGATCCCGCAGGCCATCCTGACCGCCCTCAACCTGCGCGGGCACGCCGTGCTCGACCGGCCGGGCCGCAGCGCGCGCACCGGGCTGCGGGAGGCGCTGGCGGGCCGCACGATGCTGCTGATCCTCGACAACTGTGAGCATCTGATCGGTCCGGTGGCCGAGGTGGCCGACGAGTTGCTGCGGGCCGCGCCGGGGCTGACGCTGCTGACCACGAGCCGCGAACCGCTGGGCATCGCGGGCGAGCGGCTGCATCCGGTCGAGCCGCTGGCTCTCCCGCCGGTGGGTGCGGGCGCGTCGACCGCTTCCGGGTTTCCCGCCGTACGGCTTCTGCTCGATCGCGCCGCCGGTTTTGTGCTCACCGAGGAGAACACGGCGGCCGTCGTCCGGGTGTGCCGCGCGCTGGACGGCATGCCGCTGGCCATCGAACTGGCCGCGGCCCGCCTGCGCACTCTGCCCGTGGCCGTGCTGGCCGATCGCCTGACCGACCGGTTCCGCCTGCTCACCGGGGGCAGCCGCACCGCACTCCCCCGCCATCAGACGCTGCGCGCGGTCGTCGACTGGAGCTGGGATCTGCTGGCCGAGCCGGAGCGGCGGTTGTGGCGGCGGTTCGCGCTGTTCCACGGCGGCGCCGACCTGGCCGCCACCGAGCTGGTCTGCGGCACCGATGTGGACACGCTGGCCGCTCTGGTCGACAAGTCCCTGCTGGTGCTGGGCCTCGACGGGCGTTACCGCATGCTGGAGACCATCCGCGAGTACGGCCTGGAGCGGCTGGCCGAGGCGGGCGAGACCGAGGCGCAGCGGCTGGCCGTGGCGCGCTGGCTGCTCGAACTGGCGGGCCGGGCCGACCCTTACCTGCGCGGCCCCGAGCAGCTGGGGTGGCTGGCCCGGCTGGCCGTGGAGCACGACAATCTGATCGCCGCGGTGCGGGCCGCGATCGAGGCGGGTGACCGGGCCACGGCGGCCGCGCTGGTGGCCCGGCTGGGCTGGTACTGGTGGCTCAGCGGGCACCGGCCGGAAGGTGCGGTGCTGGCGGCCGCGGTGGCCGGGATGCCGGGTGACGCCGACCGCGAGGACATCGCGCTGACCCACACGTACGCGGCGATCAACGGACTGGAAGGCGGGCTGCCGGTCGATCGGGTCGAGGCTGACTTCCGGGCCGCCCAGGGGCTCATCGCGGTCAGCGGGGCCCGGCATCCGGCGTTGCGGCTGATCCCGGCCCTGTCCGCGATGTTCGACGAGGCAGCCCATCCGGGCGACGGGTTCGAGCTGATCGCGCCGCTGTTCGACGACCCCGACCCGTGGCTGCGCGCGGTGGCCAAGATGTTCGCGTCGCAGCTGCGGCTCAACTTCGGGCACAGCGCCGACGTGGCCGAGGCCGAGATGCGGGAGGCCCTCGACGGTTTCCGGGCGATCGGTGAGCGCTGGGGCATCGGGTTCGCGTTGAGCTCGCTGGGCGACATGGCCGCGGCCAAGGGCGATTTCGGGCAGGCGGTCAGCTGGCAGCGGGAGGCGATCGCGCTGGTCCGCGAGGTCGGCATCCGCGAGGACCTGCCGCAGATGGAGGTCAAGCTGGGCCACCAGTTGTGGCTGGCGGGAGAGGTCGACGAGGCGCGGGCCGCGCTCAAGCAGGCGCGGGAGGGGGCAGAGGAGATCGCCCTGCCCGAGGTGCTGGCCTCGGTGGCGTACGGGACGGCGACGTTCGCCCGGATGGAGGGTGATCTGGAGGAGGCCCGCCGCTGCATGGACCGGGCCGTCGAGATGATGCGCCACCCGGGGGCGATGCCGCAGTTCCAGGCGATGGCGCAGCACACGCAGGCGCTGATCGACGCCGCGGCGGGTGAGCTGGTCACGGCCCGGCGTGGCCACATGGAGGCGGTGCGCACCGCGGTCGAGTCGCGGGACTCGCCGGTGATCGCGCTGACCCTGGTCGGGCTGGCCGAACTGGAGCTGCGCGAGGGCCACCCGGAGCGGGCCGCTTTCCTGCTGGGCGCGTCGGACGCCGTACGGGGGTCGCGCGATCTTTCGGTGCCGGACGTCGAGCGCATCACGTCCGAGGCCCGCGCCGCACTGGGCGACGCGGGCTTCGAGACGGCTTATCGGCGGGCGGCCGGGACCACCATGTTCACTGCGGCCGACCTGCTCTGATCAGAGGATCCGGCCCAGGCGCAGGAAGACCGTCTCGCCGGTGGCGTCGTCGATCGCGTCGTTGTCGGTGACGGCGTACGTCTGCCCGTCACCGGCGACGGCCAGGCCCTCGACCTTGTCCTGCACCCAGCCGTTGTCGGCCTTGAGCAGCGGCAGCAGGTCCTTGACGAGCTTCTTCCGTACGGCCGGGGTGCCGGACCAGGTGGCCGGGACGTCGAACGTGTAGACCCGCTTGATCGACGCCCGTGGGCCGCGCTGGTTGTCCCGCTCGATCACGGCGAACGTGTTGCCGTCGACCGCGACGATCTCGGACAGGCCGGTCCAGCCGACCGGGGCCGCGTCGAGCGGGTAGAGCAGCCACGACCAGGAGCCGGTCCTCAGGTCGAGCTTCCCGATCCGTACGACGTTCTGCGGGTCGGTCTTGAGCGGGCGCTGGACGGCGACCCACACGCTCGAGCCGACCTCGGTGACGCCCTCGAAACCGTTGCTGGTGACGGCGGCGGCGATGTCGGCCGGCAGTGCGATCTCCTGCTGGACCCGGCCCTTGTCATCGAGTCGAACGATCAGATCCGGCGCCTCACTGGCCAGCCAGTAGCCGCCGGACTTGCGGGCCACGATGCCTTCGGCGTCGTAACCGACCGGCTTGCCGTCCTTCGTGACAGTCAGCTGCTTGTGGATCTCGGCCGGGCGTTGCGCGGTGTCGATCGTCAGGATCCGGGTGGGCGTGTAGGCCGAATCGGTCACCGAGACGAGCTGTGAACGCTTGCCGGGCACCGCCGACAGGGCCGACAACGTGCCGAACGGGATCGTGCCGGTGGAGACGATCGACGGGAACCGGCCGTGGCCGATGCCGTAGATCTGCACCGAGCCGCGGATGTTCTCGTCCGGGAGCTCCTCCTCGCTGGAGACCACGACGAGCCCGCGCGACGGCACCGCGACCACGCCCTCGGGCCCGTTGGTCGTGGGCAGCAGCTGCTGGAATTTCGGCTTCCGGGGGTTCGACACGTCGTACACCGCGGTGAAGTTGCCACGCTCGGAGTTGACGAAGACGTACGGCGTACGGCCGATCGTGGCGAAGGCGACGTTCTCGACCTCGATGCCCTTGGCGTCGGAGCGCTTGTCGGGGTAGAGGCCGTGCTCGACGGCGATGTGCTCGAGCGTGTTGCCGGCGTCCCAGACGACCTTCCCGTCGCGCGAGAAGATCGTCCAGCCGCGCGAGCCGCCTTCGTAGTCGCCCTCGTTGGCCGACGCGAACAGGTCGTCGGTGATCCAGGCGACGCCGTCCGGCTCCCGCTTGGCGGTGATCGTGCCGTCCAGGGTGATGCGGTCGTCGTCCTCGGTGTCCACCCCGGACACGGTCACCTGCCCGGCCGGGAAGTGCTCGACGACCTTCTTCGACTTCAGCGAGACGATCGCGAGGTGGTTGTTCTCCTGCAGGCTGACGATCGCCTCGTCGCGTGCGTTGATGCTGACGTACTCGGGTTCGGGGTCGGTCGGCGCGACCGCGGCCAGACCGGTGAGCTCGACCTTCGACGCCTTCCAGGTCCGGGTGTCGATCACCGACAGGTAGCCGGCCGGGAGCTGCGGGATCGCGCCGTCGTCGACGTCCTCGTCGCGCTCGTTCTCGATCGCCACCGCGATGTAGCGGCCGCTCGGCGCCACCGCCACCGAGTCGGGCTGGCCTCCCAGGTCGATCTCGCGCACCACCGTACGGCTGCGGTCGTCGATCACGACCAGCTTGCCTGACGGGTCGGTGAAGCTCTCGCGGGTGTTGACGCCGGCCAGGAGCAGGTGACCCAGGTGCGCCACCGAGGTCGGTTCGCCGTCGAGCGCGAGCGTGCCGCCCGGCTGGGGCCGGCCGGGGTCGGTGATGTCGACGAAACCGAGGCGCCGGCCCGGGCTGTCGGTGTAGACGACCGTACGGCCGTCCTCGGTGACCGTGGAGATCTCGGCGGCGGCCGTGTCGTCGATCGACGAGTTCAAATAGGCCGGGAACGTGGACAGCCTGCGGAATTCTGTGTCGTTCCGATGGGCCGAGGCGGGCGCGGCCACGAAGGTCGCGGCCAGGCCGATCAGGGCGACAGCCGAGCGTTTGTGCATGCGCTCTGACTACGTGAGGATCTTGTCCTCCGCATGGACTTCCGTTGAACGACGCGTGCCGATGGGTGTCCAGATCAGCAGGGCCAGGCTGAACCAGACATAGAGGTTGCCGCCGATGAGCTCCAGCGGGGGACGCGGGCGTCTCTCCCACAGCCAGGTCAGGCGGCTGGTCATGAGCAGGTAGGCGCTGATGCCCAGCGCCTTGCGGTCGGCCTCGACGCACCGCACGATGGCCGGCAGCAGCCAGACACAGTGGTGGATCCACGTCACCGGGCTGATCAGGCAGCCGACGATGCCGGTCAGCGCCAGCCCGCCCATGATGTCGTCCGGCTCCCGGCTGACGCGCCACGCCCAGAACGCCAGCGTGAGCAGCACACAGGCCAGCCACACCTTCGACTCGACCTGCGCGATGGGCAGCCGGGCCAGGAAGCCGCGCTCCGACTGGTTGGACAAGAAGGACAGCACGCCCACGCGGTTGGTGTCCCACAACGCCGACGTCCAGAACTCGCGGGACTCGTCCGGGAAGATGGCGGCGGCGAGCAGGGTGGCCCCGGCCGCCGTGCCACTCGCCGTCGCGGCGGCCCGCCAGCGCCGGGTCACCAGCAGATAGACGATGAAGATGCCGGGCGTCAGCTTGATCGCGGTGGCCAGCCCGATGCCGGCACCGGCCCATTTACGGTTCCGCGACAAGCCGAACAGCAGGTCCCCCGCCACAAGCGTGAGCAGCAGCGTGTTGACCTGGCCGAACGTGATGGTCTCGCGGACCGGCTCGAACGAGATGGCCAGACACACCGCGATCCCGTACGCGAACCAGACCGTCCACTGCCGGCGCCGGATCAGATCCCGCGTGAACCACCACGTCAGCAGCGCGGTGGTCAGCACCGTGGCGATGATCGCGATGACCACGACGGCTCCGAACGGCAGCAACGCCATCGGGGACATGACCAGGCCGGCGAAAGGCGGATAGGTGAACCCGTACGGGGTGCCGGGACGCAGCCAGTCGTAGACCATGCCGCCGTCGCCGCGGAACCAGTACTGGATCGCCCCGTAATAGACCTTGGAGTCGAAGTAGCCGTTACGCGTCTGGGCCAGATAGACGATCAGCAACGTGATCAGCCCGGCGGCGGCCAGCAGACCTGATTTTCGCTTCATGCACCACTATCCAGACTAGGAAAACCGTCATCGCGACCGCGCCCTGCGTCTTCACGGCCAAGGCCAGGTTGTAGCCGTCCGGCAGGCACAGGGCGGACACCACCGCGCACGGCACGACCAGCCAGTTCAGGTGCGTGTGCAGGGTGGCGGCCAGGATCGCGAGCGGCCACAAGGCGTACCACGGGTGAAAAACCGGCGCGAGCAGAACGGTGGCGGCGAGCGCGTAACCGGCGTACCGGAGCGGGTTGTTGTCGCGGGCCTTCCACCACAGCACGACCAGGACGAAGGCGAGCGCCACGATGCCGAGCACGCGCGTCACCGGCACGGCATCCGGCCCGAACAGACCGATGGCCATGCCGACCGCCGTCGGCGGCGACGTCCACTGCACCGACTTACCGCTGCCGCTCAGGGCGGTCACCCAGCCGAAGCCGCGGCCGCTGACCAGACTCGCCGCCGCCAGCCCGACCAGCGCGCCGGCGACGACCCGGATCACCGGGCCGAGCCACCAGGGGCGTGGCCCGAACTTACGCCGCTGGGCCGACGAGACCTCCCGGCTGTCCACAGGCCCGGGCGAGGCACCCCGGAACTGTGGATAACGTTCGATCATCAGCAGGAGCGCGAAAGGCACCACGACCAGGGCAGTTGCCTTCACAGCGATCGCCAGGCCCAGCAGGAGGCCGGCGGCCCAGCCCGCGAGATCGGCACGGCGGCCTGTCGCACGGATCGTCTCGCCGGAATCAGCGACGGCTCCCGCGCCACGGCCGGCGGACGTCGCGGAGTCGGCAGACGCCGCGAAACCGGCAGACGCCGCGGAACCGGCGGGGTTGGCGCGGATGGCCAGGGCGAGCCCCGCCGCCACCAGCCCGACCATGAGGGCGTCGTTGTGGGCGCCCGACACCAGGTGGATCGGGACCAGGGGGCAGGCCAGCACGAGCCACACCGCGCGCCCCGGCGGCACGCCACCGCGGCGGGCCAGCGTGGGCAGGGCCACAGCGATCAGGGCGATGCCGAGCAGGGCGATGACCCGCAGGCCGGCCAGGGTCACGGTGAGGCTGCCGGTCTGGGCCGCGACCCCCGCCAGCACCAGGAACAGCGGGCCGTAGGGGGCCGGGGCATCGCGCCACGTCGGGGCCACGGCGTCGGCCCAGGGACAACCCAGCACGTCGACACCGCCCCCGTACGGGTCCAGGCCCGCACTCTGCTGCCAGCCCTGGCAGGCGTACGAGTACGCGTCGTAGCTGCCCAGCGGCAGGAACGCGAGCAGCGGCAGCATCCACAGGACGGCCGTGACGTAGGCCCAGCGCGCCGTCGGGGCGGAGCGGACGCCGGCCACCCACGCCGCGATCAGCAGCCCCGTGCCGGCCAGCCAGGCCAGGGGCAGCAGGACGCCGTTGTCGCCCGCGAAGATCGTGCCGGGGGTGATCGTCGGCTGCCACGGATCGGTCGCGCCGCCCAGCCAGGCCGCGGCCGCGAGGGCCAGGCTGCCGGCTAAGCCCCCGTAGCGGACGACGGCGGGGCGGGGCATGGCGAGCACACTACCGTGCGTACGGGTAGGGTCTTGGCGCGTGTGGGCTCGGCACCGGCTGGAACTGTTCACCGCCGTGCTCGCGGCGGCGCTCGGCGTCGTCTACCTGCTGCTTCCGCCGATGGGCTCCGACCTGGCCGCCCAGCAGGCCCGGGCCGGATTTTTCGCGGCGCACGGCTACACCCCCATGGACCTTCGCTGGTATGCCGGGGTCGATCAGCTGGGCTACAGCCTGACCTCACAGCCCGTGATGGCCCTTCTGGGCGTACGTGTCACCGGCGCCCTGTCGCTGCTGGTCGCCGCGGTGCTGTTCGCCCTGCTGCTGCGCCGCACCGAAGCCCCGCGCCCGCTGCTGGGCGCGATCATCGGCACGTTGTGCATCGCCGGCAACCTGGTGAGCGGCCGGGTCACGTACGGGCTGGGGGTCTGCCTGGGTCTGGCCGCCCTGCTGGCCCTGACCTCGCCGCGGCGCCGCTGGCTGCCCCCCGTGCCGGCCCTGCTGGCCGCCGCCACCAGCCCGGTGGCCGCCCTGTTCCTGGGGCTGGCGGGGGTGGCCCTGGCCCTGTCCGGCCGAGTGCGCGCCGGCCTGCTGATCGCCGTGCCCGCCGCCCTTCCGCTGGTCCTCAACGCGCTGTTGTTCGGCGACGGCGGCTGGATGAACATCAGCCGCTCCGACACCGTCCGGGCCGTGGTCGCCGCGCTGGTCGTGGCGGTCCTGGTGCCCCGGCGGCCGGTTCGGATCGGCGGTGTCCTGGCGGCCCTGGGCGTGCTGGCGGCGGCGCTGATCCACACGCCGGTGGGCCTCAACGCCACCCGCCTGGCCGTGATGTTCACGCTCCCGCTGCTGGCCGCCTACGCCACCCTGCCCCGGCTCGCGCGCGCGAAGACAACGCCGGCGCGGGCCGGCCTGCCCCGGCTCGCGCGCGCGAAGGCGACACCGGCGCGGGCCGGCCTGCCCCGGCTTGCGCGCGCGGGGGCGACACCGGTGTGGGCCGTCGCGCTCCTGCTGGTCGTGGCGTGCTGGTGGCAGCCTCCCGTCGTCACCGGCGACGTGCGCGACATCGGCAACCCGACCGCCGACCCCGCCTACTTCCGGCCGCTGCTCGACCGCCTCGCCCGGGAACGCCTGACGGGCCGGGTCGAGATCCCCGCCACGCGCGCCTACTGGGAGGCCGCGCACATGGGTGACGTGCCACTGGCCCGGGGCTGGCTGCGGCAGGCCGACATCGACCGCAACCCGCTGTTCTTCACCGAGATCCCGGGGGCCACCGGAACCGGCGTGCCGCTCACGGCCGGCACCTACCGTCTCTGGCTGGAGGAACTGGCCGTCCAGTTCGTGGCCGTGCCCGACGCCGAGCTGACGTGGTCCGGCCGGCCCGAGGCGGCCCTGATCGACGCGGGCCTGCCCTACTTGACCGAGATCTGGGCAAGTCCGCACTGGCGTCTCTACGCGGTCACCGACCCGCGCCCGATCGTCGCCGCCCCGGCCACGCTCACCTCGCAGGACGCGGCTGCGCTGACGTTCGAGTCCACGGCCGCCGGCGATTTCCCCGTACGGGTCCGCTGGAACCGCTGGTTGACGGTGTCCGGCGGCGCCACGCTGCACCGGGACGGCGACTGGCTGCTCGTCCGGGTGCCCGCCGCGGGACGCTACACGATCTCCAGCTGAACCCACCACCACGGCCGGAGCCCGCGCAACGGCCCGGACCACCCACCGCCTCGCGAGGCGGGCCCTGAGCGGTTGTAGTGCTTTTGCAGGCGGCCGGGACGCGTACGGGATCAAGTTGGTGTCTTCCCGGACGCGATTGCCGGCGTGCCGGTTGACTCCCCGACTTCCCGCACGATCGCCGAATCAATGCGGCCATGAGCCGGGCTTTCCGGGCTGATGCCGAACGTCGTTCGGGGAGCGGCCGAAAAGGCTGGGCAAGCGTCTAGCTTCGGTGCATGTTCTCGCACGAAAGAATCATCATCAGGCGCGGCCCCGAGTCCGGGCAGCCGATCATCGTGGCCGTCCACTCGACGGCCTTGGGGCAGGCGCTCGGGGGGTGCCGTCTCAAGCCGTACGCGGATTGGCGGGACGGCCTGGCCGACGCGTTGCGGCTGTCCGCCGCCATGACCGGCAAATGTGCGCTGGCGGGTCTGCCCCACGGCGGCGGCAAGACCGTGATCGTCGGCGAGCATTCGGAGGCGGCCCTGCGGGACGCGGGAACCGTGATCGAGGAGCTGGGCGGGATCTACGCGACCGGCCCGGATGTCGGCACCGGGCCGGACGACATGGTGACGATCGGCGAGCGGACAACTCACGTCTTCTGCCGGCCGGTCGCCGCGGGTGGCAGCGGCGACTCCTCCCCCGGCACCGCCCTCGGCACGGTGGCGGCGCTGCGGGCGGTCTGTTCCGACCGATTCGGCTCAGCGGGATTCGGCAAGCGGAGTTTCGCTCTGCTCGGGCTGGGCCGGGTCGGTGGCCGGGTGGCCCGCCTGCTCGCGGAGGCGGGCGCGAAGCTGGTCGTGGCCGACGCCGACCCGGCCAAGAGGGCCCTGGCCGACGAGCTCGGGGCCGCCTGGGTCACACCCGGCGAGGCCCTGACCGCGGCCGTCGACGTGGTGGTGCCGGCGGCGCTCGGCGGTGTGCTGACCCCGGATTCGGTACCCACGCTGCGGTGCGCGGCGGTGGCCGGGCCGGCCAACAATCAGCTGGACGACCCGGCCACCGCCACCCTCCTGCACGAGCGCGGCATCCTGTGGGCGCCGGACTACGTGGTCAGCGCGGGCGGTGTCATCGGCGCGACCGCCGTCGAGCTGCACCACGAAAGCCCGGCCCGGGTGGCGGCCCGCCTCGACGGCATCGCGGACACGCTGACCGCCGTGTTCGCGGCCGCCCGCCGCGACGGCGTGACCCCGAGCGCCGCAGCCACCGCCGAGGCCCGGCGGCGGGTGGCTAATCCACGGGGCTGACCGGTTCGGCCCGCTCGTACGGCTGGTTCAGCGGCGCGTCGCCCGGCATGTCGGCGAAGTGGGCGTTGAGGTGGGCGTACGGGTTGCGCCGGGGGTCACGGACCTCGCGGGCAATACGCCGCTCCTGCCGGCGCAGCGCCACGGCCAGCCGCAACGCCGGCCACAGACGCAGCCGGCGCGACGAGTCGACGGTCGCCAGCACCCGGGCCAGCAGAGCGACGATCCCGGCGAGCAGGGAAGAGGTCATCGACGTTCTCCTGTCCGAGGAGGAACTTACTGAGCGCTGAGCGCAGCCGCGGCCACCAGGACGAGGGCGAGCACGACGGCCACCGAGACGACAGCAATGCCGGCGGCCGCTTGCAGCAGCGCACCGAGCGGCATGAAGGCCTTGCGCAGAGCACGCATGATGCGCAGGGCTACCAGCAGGGACACCGCCGCGAGAGCCAGATACACGATCGGCGGGGCGGAACGCACGGTGTCGAGAAGCCCGGCGTTCCCCAGTGAGGTGGGAAGGGAAGTGAGCACGTGATCGACCTCCGGTTCAGGCCGCCTATGCACGAACGGAGAGTCCGACCTCGATGTCTTCGGCGAGACGAACGCGGAAGGAAGCTGAATCGGCTCCGTTCCGAGATCTCACCGTGACCCCACATACGAATATCCTGGTTTATGCAACGGGAAGCAACCGTGATGCGAGGCCGTGAATAAGTTCCTCAGACTGTTCACGATGAGGTCCGGGGGGTTTCCCCTACCCGCTGCGTGTGGTTCCATGAAGTCCTATGCAACTGCCCCGCATAGAACCTTGGCCGGTACTGTATCGTGCACGCGACTAGTCCGGTATCCTCGGCTTCCGTGACAAACCAACCTCATTCCGGCACAAAGCCGCACCTCACCCTTCTTGCTGCAGAATGCAGCACAGGGACCTGCCCAACCGTTTATCGGACCGACCGCGAGACGGTGCTGGTGCAGGGATACATCGTTTCCGCCGCAGACGCCGGGCTCGACCTGCCGCCCGGCGAGCAGTTGGTTGAGATCCCGCTCGGCCTGCTCGCCACAGCGGCGGCCAACTCGACGATCTGACCATAGAGACAACACAGGAGGGGGCGAGTTGCATGAGCGATTCGCCCGACCCCCCGCAGTCGCCCGGCGACGTCGGGGCTGCTCTGGCGTGGTGGCGCAAACGAAGAAAGATCTCCGGGCAGGTCCTCGGCCGTCGAGTCGGCATGAGTCAGGCCAAGATCTCCCGGCTCGAGACGGGTGTCTCCACTCCTGACCCCGAGGACGTCAGGCGAATCGCCGAAAGCTTGGATCTGCCGTCGGCCGAGGTGGAGCGTCTGGCCAGCTTGGCCGAGCAGTCGGAACAACCACTCATCGACTGGCAGGCGGCCGAACCCAACCTGACAAACCGGCAAGAGATCATCAAATCGCTTGAGGCGCTGGTTCGAGAGGTCCGCGTTTTTCAGCCGGCCGTGGTTCCCGGTCTCTTGCAGACCAGTGAGTACGCGCGCTCCGTCCTCAAGTCCTTCCGGTTCGAAGTCGGCGAGAACGAGCTGGGCGCGTCCGAACTGGCCATCTCGGAAGCTGTCGCCGAACGCATGGCTCGCGGCCAGGCCCTGTACAAACCCGACCGGCAGTTTCATTTTCTGCTGGCCGAGACGGTACTCACCACCATGGTGTGCGAGCCACTCGACATGCTCGGCCAGATCAAGCGGCTACGCGAGGTGGCCGCGCTGCCCAACGTCACCGTGAAGTTCATCCGGCACTACACCCGATGGCCGGTGCCGCCGCTGAACGGCTTCGAGTTGATGGGAGACCGGGCCGTCATGGTCGACACCGTCAACAGCAGCCTCGTGTCACGGGCGGATCGCCAGGTCGTCCAGCAGCACCGGCGGATCTTCGAAGCCCTGGAAAGTGTCGCGACGACCGACATCGGTCCCGTCATGGACGCGCATCAGGATCGATATCTCCAGATGCTCCGCAGCGCCGTTGCCTGACCCGTTGTGACGTGCTTGCTTCGCTCCGTACCGTGGAGGCATGACGACCCACGAGTATTCTGTCGAGTCCCCTGACAAGCGGCTGAAAGTGCTCGCGAGTCTTTGCGGAACCGGCACCTGCCCGACCGTCTACAGCGCCGACGCCACGTCGGTGATTGTGCAGGGCTATGCGGTGACCGGAGACGAGGGCAGCCTGGACGTGCCCGACGGCGAGCACCTCGTCAGGATTCCCACCGAGGTGTTGCTCGCCGCCGCCGACGCGATTCGTAAGCAGGCCTGAGACAAAGGCGTCACCAGGCGAAACGACGCCGCTTCTTCTTCTGGCCGCGCAGGCCGCCGAGGAAGTCGGCTCCCTCTCGCAAGTACCGGCTGCCGCGGCTCGGGCCACGCTTGGCCTCCAGCCTCTCGCTGAGTTTGCGGGCGCCCGCCGCCGCGAGCGGGACGGCTACGGCCATGATCGCGAAGCGCTTCACCATGTTGAACAGCATGGTAGAGATATACCCAGTCAGGACTCCAGCACACGTTCCATGGCCGCGCGGGAGCGGCGAGTCAGGCGCAGGTAGCGGTCGACGAACTCCCCCGGGTCGCCGCCGCCCAGCAGCTGCACGGTGCCGGCCAGCTCGACGCCGTGGCGGGGCAGCTGGTCGGTGGGCCGGCCCCGCACCAGGGTGAGCGCGTTGCGCACCTGGGCGGCCAGGGTCCAGCCTGCGGTCATGGCGGCCGCGTCGACCTTGTCGACCAGTTCGGCCCGGACAGCCGCGTCGAGAGCCTCGAGCGTCCGGGTCTTGCGCAGCCCCGGTTCCGCGTACGCGTGGCGCAGCTGCAACACCTGGATGGCCCACTCCACGTCGGACAGACCGCCCCGGCCCAGCTTGGTGTGGGTGTGCGGGTCGGCGTTGCGGGGCAGCCGCTCCACCTCGACGCGGGCCTTGATCCGCCGGATCTCGACGACCTGCTCGCGGGTCAGGCCGCCCTCGGGGTAGCGGATCTTGTCGGCCAGCTCCTCGAACGTACGGCCCAGGGAGGCGTCGCCGCAGACGAAACGGGCCCGCAGCAGCGCCTGGGCCTCCCACACACGCGACCAGCGAGCGTAATACTGCTGGTAGGCCGCGAGGCTGCGGACCAGCGGACCCTGCCGGCCCTCCGGGCGCAGGTCGGCGTCGATGCCCAGCTCCGGGTCGGGGGCGGGCGCGGTCAGCGATTTGCGCAGCTGCTCGGCGATGGCCAGCGCCGCGGCCGACGACTCGCTCTCGGGGGCGCCGGGCGCGGGCTCGTAGACGAAGAGCACGTCGGCGTCGGAGGGGTAGCTCATCTCGTACCCGCCGAGCCGGCCCATCCCGATGATCGCGAACGTGAGGCCGTCGGGGCCGGGACGGGCGCGCCGGGCCACGGCCAGGGCCGCGTTCAGCGTGGCGTCGGTGACGTCGGACAGCGCGATGCCGATGGCGTTGACGTCGAGCGGCTCCGCCGGGGCCAGGTCGCCCGCCTTGCTCAGCACGTCGGCGCAGGCCAGCCGGAACAGCTCACGCCGACGGCGGGCGCGCACGGCCGCGATCGCCTTGACCGGGTCCTCCGGGTAGCGCTCGGCGGCGGCCCGGAACCCGTCGAGCAGCGACTCGCGCGAGCGGGGCAGCAGTTCGGCGTCGTCGGCGAGCAGACGCAACGCCTCGGGGTCGCGGGTGAGCAGGTCGGTGGCGTAGCGCGACAGGCTGAGCACGCGGGCCAGCCGCCGGGCGACCGGGCCGCCGTCGCGCAGCAGCCGCAGATACCACGGGGTGGAGCCCAGCTTGTCGGAGACGTGGCGATAGTTGAGCAGGCCCCGGTCGGGCTCGGGGGCGTCGGCGAACTCCTGCAGCAGCATCGGCAGCAGCGTGCGCTGAATGGCCGAGGTGCGGGTGACCCCGCCGGTGAGCGCCTGCAGGTGGCGCAGCGCGGCCGCCTGGTCGGCGAAACCGAGCACCTCGAGCCGGCGGCCGGCCGACTCGGGGGTCATCCGCAGCGCCTCGGCCGGCACCCGGGCCACGGCCTCCAGCAGCGGCTGGTAGAGCAGCTTGACGTGCAGGCGGCGGACCTGGGCGGCGTGACCCACCCAGTCGGAGCGGAACGCCTGGACGGCGTCGCGCCCGGGCAGCGCCGTGTAGCCCAGCGCGCTGGCCAGCCAGCGCAGGCCGTCGGGGTCGTCGGGCACGGTGTGCGTACGGCGGAGCTGTTGAAGTTGCAGCCGATGCTCGACGCCGCGCAGGAACCGGTAGCCACGCAGCAGGGTCTCGCCGTCCTCGCGGCCGACGTAACCGCCGGCGACCAGCGCGCGCAGGGCCGGGATGGTGCCGGGCGGCCGCAGCGTCTCGTCGATCCGGCCGTGCACGAGCTGCAGCAGCTGAACGGCGAACTCGATGTCGCGCAGCCCGCCCGGCCCCCGCTTGATCTCACGGTCGACCAGGCCCGGCGGCACATTGTCGATGATCTTGCGGCGCATGTCGCGGACGTCGGGCACCGCCTCGGGCCGCTCCGCCGCATGCCACACCAGCGGAGCCAGATCTTCGATCCAGCGGCGGCCCAGCGCCAGGTCACCGGCGGCGGGCCGGGCCTTGAGCAGCGCCTGGAACTCCCACGTGCGCGCCCAGCGCCGGTAATAAGCCTCGTGGCTGGCCAGCGTGCGCACCAGCGGGCCGCGGCTGCCCTCGGGCCGCAGTGCGGCGTCGACCGGCCAGGCCACCATGCCGCAGATCTCGATCAGGCGGGCCGCGACGATCGTGCCGGCGTTGAGATCCTCGTCGGAGTCGGCCACGAAGATGACGTCCACGTCGGAGACGTAGTTGAGCTCGTTGCCGCCGCACTTGCCCATGGCCACCACGGCCAGGCTGGGCTCGGGCGTCGACGCGGGCAGGCCGGCCACCGCGATCGCGTAGGCCGCGGCCAGTGTCTCGTCGGCCAGGCGGGACAGCGCGGCCATGGTCGGCTCGAGCCCCCGCCCACCGGTGAGGTCGGCGGCGGCGATCCGCAACAGCGAGATCCGGTACGCCCGGCGCAGCGCGGGCACGCTCGGCTCGTCGCTCTCCACCTCGAGATGACCCTCGGCGCTGGGCGGCAGCCCGGTCTTGCCCGTGGCCAGCACCCGCCAGTCGGCCGGGTTGGCCACCAGGTGATCGCCGAGCGCGGACGACGCGCCCAGCACGGCCACCAGCCGCCGCCGCAGCCCCGGGTCCTGCGCGAGCGCACCCAGCAGCGCCTCGGTGGCGTCGTTGCCGGCGATCTCGCCGCCCGGGCCGGTGACCGGACCGCCGTTGCCCCGCGCCGCCGCCCGGCCCGCCGCGTCGACCAGCCGGTGCAGCTGACGCAGGGCCAGGTTGGGGTCGGCCGCCCGGGACAGCGAGGTGAGCAGCTCGGCCGCGTCGGGGCCGGTCGGGGCCTGCGCCTCCGGGTCCCACAGCCGCAAACCGGTCGGGCCGAGCAGGTCGGCCACGCGCAGGCCGTTGTCGGCGAAGCCGTACCGGGCGAGCCGGCTGGGCCGGGTCACGTCACTGCCCCAGCAGCGGAAGGGTGCGGCCGGTGCCGGGCGCGGGTATGTCGGCGTCGGGCAAGGTGCCCAGGGCCAGCGAGGCGAAGCGGGCGGCGAACGGCTGCCACACCTCCTCGACGTCGGGCAGCACGTCGGCGGTGGCGAAGACGACGGCCTCGGAGTCGTAGCCGAGCTCGTCGATCGTGGCCCGGTCGCTCGCGGCCCACTGCTCGATCATCGCGGCGTCGCACTCGATGTGGAACTGCAGACCCCAGGCCCGGTCACCCAGCCGGAAAGCCTGATGCGGATAGCGGCTGGACGCGGCCAGCAGCACGGCCTGCAGCGGCAACTCGGTGATCTCGTCGCGATGCCACTGGACGACGTCGGGCAGCAGCGGCACCCACTTGAACAGCGGGTCGGTGTCGGCCGCGTCGCGCTTGCCGACCAGGCCCGGGCCGATCTCGGGACCGCTGGTGCTGCGCTCGACCAGACCGCCGTGGGCGCTCGCCAGCAGCTGACCACCCAGGCAGACGCCGAGCGTGGGCACCCGGTGGCGCACCGCCTTGCGCAGCAACCCCTCCAGAGCCGGGAACCACGGCGCCCCGGGCACGCCCTCGGCGTCGGAATACGCGTTCTGGTCGCCGCCCAGCACGACGAGCGCGAGGTAGCCGTCGAGGGTCTCGGGCAGCTGGTCACCGGCGTGCGGCCGCAGCACGGTCAGCTCCAGCCCCGCCTCGGTCAGCCACTCGCCGAGCCGGCGCAGGTCGTCGGTCGGATCGTTCTCGATGACTAGTGCAGTCGCCACGCCCACGAGGCTAACCGCTAGCGTCGCCGGCATGTCGGCCGCGCCCCTGCTCGTGCTCGCATCGGTGATTTCGATCCAGTTCGGGTCGGCGGTCGGCCGCACCCTCTTCGACGACCTCGGCGCCACCGGCGTGGTGCTGCTGCGGGCCGGCCTCTCGGCCCTGGTGCTGGCCGTGCTGGTGCGCCCGCGCCTGCGCACCTGGCCCCGCGCGGCCTGGCGGGCGGCGTGCCTGCTCGGGATCGCGGTGGCCGGCCTCAACCTGTTCTCCGCGCTGGCCATGCGCACGGTGCCGCTGGGCGTGGTCGTCACCGTGTCGTTCCTGGGCCCGCTGACCGTCGCGCTCGTGCAGACCCGCCGCCTGCTCGACCTGCTCTGGGCGCTGCTGGCCGGGGCCGGGGTGGCCCTGCTGTGGTGGCATCCCGGCCCGTCGGTGCCGCCCGCCGGGCTCGGGCTGGCCGCACTGGCCGGGGTGTGCGGCGCGGGCTACATCGTGCTCACCGCCAGGGTGGGCGGCCTGGTGCCCGGAGTGGGCGCCCTGCCGGTCTCGCTGAGCGTGGCCACCCTGGTGGCGCTGCCCTTCGGCCTCACCGGGGTCCGCGCTGTCGTCGACGAACCGTTGTTGCTGGCCGGCGCGGGCTCGGTGGCGCTGCTGCAGACCATTTTCCCGTACGTCCTGGAACTGCTCGCGCTGCGCCGCATCCCCACGCGCGTCTTCGGCATCCTGGCCAGCCTCAACCCGGCCGCGGCGGCGATCGCGGGCCTGCTCGTGCTCGATCAGCACCTGGGACCGGTCTCGCTGGCCGCCCTGGCCCTGGTCACACTGGCCAGCGCCGGCGTCACCGTGACGGGCGGCGCTCCGCGGTCCGGCCCGTCCGTCATGCCGGCTCCGCGGGAGTCCAGCGGGCCACCAGTTCCTCGTCCTCGGTCTCGCCCGTCTCGCGGAAGCCGAGCGCCCGGTAGAGCCGCCTGGCCGCGGCGTTGGCGGCGGCATAACTGAGCGCCACGTCGGGCGTGCCCGGCTCAGCGATCAGCCGTTCCCGCAGGGTGCGCACGATCGCCTGCCCGATGCCCTGACGCTGATGCTGGGCGCCGACGACGAGCCCACCGATCCAGGCGCTGCGGTCGTCGTCGATCCCCCACATGACGAACCCGACCACCTCGCCGCCCCGGACCGCCGCCAGCGGGTGCCACGTGTCCCCGTAATGGCACAGGCAGAGGTAATAGCTGACCGCATTGACGAACTGCTGCTGCTCCCCTCGCAGGGCGAGGCCGGCACAGTCGCGCCAGTTCTCCGCCGTCACCGGCACCAACTCAACCCCGTGATCGATCGACATCGCGCCATTCTGCCCGAGTCCCGGACGCGCACCCCGGTTATCCACAGCCCCAGAGTTGTCCACAGGCCCCGGCGCGCTCGCCCCAAGATCGCCCCAGCTCGATAAAATCGTGTCAGGGTGGGGGTCCCCCGGTAGGGCGGGCCCCTGTGTGGGGTGAGCTGCGCAAATGAGGCTGAGCCGCGGCGTGCGTCGGCTGCGCACATGAGCATGGTGGGCGAGTAGCTCGGCCCGGCGGGCCGAGGGCCGGCCCGCGGCGCGGGTCCCCTGCGCCAATGAGGACGAGCCGCTGCATGGGCCGGCCGAGCGGATGAGGCAGAGCCGCTGTCCGGGGCCGGCCGCGCGAACGAGGACGCCCCTGCGAAACGGGGGCTGGGCGAACGAGGACGCCCCTGCGAAACGAGGGCTGGGCGAACGAGGACGCCCCCGCGAAACGAGGGCTGGGCGAACGAGGACGCCCCCGCGAAACGGGGGCGGCGCGAGCGAGAAGGCCGGCGAGGGCGAGCGCCCGGTTTTCCGGGCGTCACCACTCACGCACGTCGCCCGGGTGGGTTTCGTGTTTTGGACGCGTCAGCGGCCGGCGAAACCCGCCCGGGCCCCCGCGGGAGCGACGGCCCGCACCCCCCACCCCGCTAGGACATCAGGAAATGCAGGCGCACACGATGAGGGCCGCGCCGAAGTGGGAGGCCGCGCTGACCAGGGCGCCGCCGTGGCGTTCCGGGGTGCAGATGACCTCGCCCAGTTTGCCGGGGGTCATCCAGTCGAGCACCAGGAACGCCAGGCCCATGATGCCGATGCCGATGATGCCGAACAGCACCGTCGACGCCAGGCCCTGGCCGAACGAGTCGTACGACGTGAAGATCGCCGTGAACACGATGGCCGCGATGCCGAGCTGGTTGGCCGCCAGCAGCAGCGACGCGTTGGGGTTGCGCTCGACGAAGATCAGGTCGCGCAGTTTGCCCGGTGTGAGCAGGTCGACGAGGACGTAGCCCACCGCCATCAGCCCGATGCCGACGATTCCGAAAACCAGACTGCGCCCAGCACCCTCAAGCAGATCTTCCAGCACGGCCTCTCCCTTGTCGCGCGACGTCAGGAGAGACCGTACAAGACCAGGCCAACGTCTTTACAGCGCGCCCAGGTAACGCTGCCGCTCGTACGGCGTGACCTCGCGCCGGTACTGCTCCCATTCGGCCGTTTTGTTGCGCAGGAAGAAGTCGAAAACGTGCTCGCCGAGCACTTCGGGGATCAGTTCCGACTTGCTCATGACGTCGATCGCCTCGGACAGGTTTTCCGGGAGCGCCTCGTAGCCGGCCGCCTTGCGCTCGGCGGGCGAGAGCGACCACACGTCGTCCTCGGCGCCGGGCGGCAGCTCGTAGCCCTCCTCGATGCCCTTGAGGCCCGCGCCCAGCAGCACGGCGAAGGCCAGGTACGGGTTCGTGGCGGAGTCGATCGAGCGGACCTCGACGCGGGCCGAGCTGGGTTTGCCGAACGCGGGCACGCGGACCAGGGCCGAGCGGTTGAGGTGACCCCAGCTGACGAACGCGGGCGACTCGGTCACCACGTTGGGCAGCTGCAGCGGGAAGAGCCGCTTGTACGAGTTCACGTACTGGTTGGTCACGGCGGTGTATTCCCGCGCGTGCACGAGCAGGCCGGCGATGAACGAACGCGCGGTCTTGGACAGCTTCTGCGGGTCGTCGGCGTCGTAGAACGCGTTCCGCTCGCCCTCCATCAGCGAGAGGTGCGTGTGCATGCCGCTGCCGGGCTGGTCGGTGTACGGCTTCGGCATGAACGTGGCCCGCACGCCCTGCGAGAGCGCGACCTCCTTGACCACGTGCCGGAACGTCATGATGTTGTCGGCGGTGGTCAGCGCGTCGGCGTAGCGCAGGTCGATCTCCTGCTGGCCGGGGGCGACCTCGTGGTGGCTGAACTCGACCGAGATGCCGATCCGCTCGAGCGCGAGCACGGCCTGGCGGCGGAAGTCGCGCGCGATGGAGTGGGTGGTGTGGTCGAAGTAGCCGCCGTTGTCGACCGGGACGGGCACCGAGCCGTCGAGCGGGCCGTCCTGTACGAGGAAGAACTCGACCTCGGGGTGGGTGTAGAAGGTGAAGCCCTTCTCGGCCGCCTTGGCCAGCATGCGGCGCAGCACGTGCCGCGGGTCGGCCCACGCGGCGCTGCCGTCGGGCAGCAGGATGTCGCAGAACATGCGGGCGCTCTCGCCGCTGGCGCCACCTTCGAACGGGAAGACCTGGAACGTCGTCGGGTCGGGCATGGCGACCATGTCCGACTCGTAGACCCGGGCGAAGCCTTCGATCGCCGAGCCGTCGATGCCCATACCCTCCTCGAAGGCGGACTCGAGCTCGGCCGGGGCGACCGAGACGCTCTTGAGCGTGCCCAGCACATCGGTGAACCAGAGCCGGACAAAACGGATGTCGCGCTCCTCCAGAGTACGAAGCACGAACTCCTGCTGTCGGTCCACGTTCACCCCTAGTAGTGATGACTTGACAAGCCAGTCTTCCCCGGCCCAGTTACGCCGAGATTACGCTGGCACTGCCTCCCTCCGGCGGCCTGGGGTGTGAAAACCCGCACTCGCCCCTGACCGCGGCACCGGCCCGGGTGCGACGATCGGATCAGCACCCGGGGACCGCATCCGCGCGGCCTCGAGGGAAGGAGCACACCATGACCGAGATCCCCACCCTGTACGGTGGCCCGCCCACCCGCCGGGTCCGCACCCGCGATCTCGTCGCCGCCAAGAGCCGCGGCGACCGCTGGCCCATGCTGACGTCCTACGACCAGTACACGGCCTCGATCTTCGACCAGAACGGCGTACCCGTGCTGCTGGTCGGCGACTCGGCGGCCAACAACGTGTTCGGCCACGAGACCACCCTGCCGATCACCGTCGACGAGCTGATCCCGCTGGTCCGCGCGGTCGTCCGGGCCACCAGGACCGCGCTCATCGTGGCCGACCTGCCCTTCGGCAGCTACGAGGAGGGCCCCACGCAGGCGCTGCGCACGGCCGTCCGGTTCATGAAGGAGGGCGGCGCGCACGCCGTCAAACTCGAGGGCGGCCGCCGCGTCGCGGCCCAGATCGAGGCGCTGGTCGGGGCGGGCATCCCGGTCATGGGTCACGTCGGCTTCACACCGCAGAGCGAGCACACCATCGGCGGTTACCGCGTGCAGGGCCGCGACAACCAGGGCGCCCAGGTGCTGGCCGACGCCCACGCGGTGGCCGAGGCGGGCGCGTTCGCCGTGGTGCTCGAAATGGTGCCGGGCGAGGTGGCCAAGACGATCACCAAGGAGCTCGAGATCCCGACCGTGGGCATCGGCGCCGGCCCCGACACCGACGCCCAGGTGCTGGTCTGGCAGGACATGGCGGGTCTGCGCACCGGTCGCACGCCGCGCTTCGTGAAGCAGTACGCCGACCTCGCGGGGGTGCTGTCGTCGGCCACGCAGCAGTTCGCAGCCGAGGTTCGCGGCGGCGAGTTCCCGGCCGCGGAGCACACCTTTTAAAGATCGAGATGTCCTGGCGGGGTGGTGGGTACGGACCGTCGCTCCCGCGGGGGCCCGGGCGGGTTCCGCTGGCCGCTGACGCGTCCAGAACGCGAAACCCACCCGGGCGACCTGCGTGAGTGGTTGCGCCCGAAAACCGTGATCAGACCTCGAACTGGACCTTGCGGGTGGCCGGGTCGGCGGTGATCAGCCGGGCCTGGACCCGGACGCCCAGCGACAACGCGCCCCGGCAGTGGGCCCGGACGGCCGGCTCGTCGATCGCCACCGTGCCACCCGGTGGGCGGCCTTTGGACGAGTCGTCCAGGTCGACCACGCCCGCCTCGAAGAGTTCGCCCACGCGGTGTTCCAGCAGCACCGCCTCGGCCAGGTCGATCGCGCCCCGGTTGGCCGCGCCGGCCAGGCGGTCCGACTCCGACATGGCCTTGGGCAGGCGGGGCAGCGCGGCCCGGGCCCACTCCGGGATGCTCTCCCCCGTCGCGACGGCCAGGCAGACCTCGGTCGCGTAGCGGTCGGCCAGCCGGCGCAGCGGGGCCGTGACGTGCGCGTACGGGGCGCCGACACCGCCGTGCCCGGTCTGCTCGGGCAGCGCGCCGTCAAACGGCGTGTAGCCCGCGCCGCGCAGCAGGTCGGCCGCCTGGTCGAGGAAGGCCGCGCCGCGCGGGGTGCCCGGGTCGACCGCCGCGACCACCGTGCCGACCTGCGCCCCCGACGGCCACAGGACCCCCAGCGACTTCGCGGCGGCCTGCAACTTCACGATCGCTTCGGGCTTGGGCGGCGGCATCGTGCGCAGCAGCCCGACCTTCGCGCCCAGCATCAGTTCGGCCGCGGCCATGCCGGTGAGCAGCGAGATCTGCGCGTTGTGCTCCTCGACCGCCAGCGGGGCCCGCAGCACCAGCCGCCAGCCGCCGTCGTGCGGCTCGACCTCCTGCTCGGGCAGCGGCAGGTTGACCGCGCCCCGGTCGGCGGCCCGCCCGGCCAGCAGCGTGCCCAGTTCGGTCAGCAGCGCCAGCGGCTCGGGGGCTTCACCCGCGTCGACCTGCCCCTGCACGTCGGTGTAGTTGAGCTTGGCCCGGCTGCGCACCCGGGCCCGTTCGAGCGCGATCGAGGTGGTCGCGCCGTCGGCGTCGAGGTCGATCGTCCACACCACCGCCGACCGGTCGACGTCGGGGAACAGGCTCACCGCGTCCTCGCTGAGCACCGCCGGGTGCAGCGGGATCCGGCCGTCGGGCAGGTAGATCGTCTGACCGCGCACCCAGGTCTCGGCCTCGAGCGGGCCGCCCGGCCGCACGTACGAGGCGACGTCGGCGATCGCGTAGCGCACCCGGTAACCGCCGCCGGGCCGCCGGCTCAGGTGCATGGCCTGGTCGAGATCCTTCGACGTGGCCGGGTCGATGGTCACGAACGGCACGTCGGTACGGTCGGCGGCCGGTGGTGGGGGCGCCGCGGCGGCCTGTTCGGCCTCGGCCAGCGCATCGGCCGGGAAGTCCCCCGGCAGCCTGAGTTCCCGCCGCAGAGCGTCGAAGTCGATGCGCGGCGCCCACACCCGTCTGATCGGCACGGGTCATTCCTACCAGTTCGCCGTACGCCGAAGGGCCGCGCCCGGCGGCGCGGCCCTCCTTTTTCGTGCGGTTGTCAGCGCCGGCGCGCGGCGGCCTTGCGAGCCGTGGAGGCGGGCGCGTCCATCATGTCGGCGGCCGGGGTGTTCCCGAGCGCGGCCTGACGGGCGGCGGCCGCGGTGGCCGCCTTGGCGACCCGGGCCCGGTTGGTCGCCGAGTTCTTGGCGGTCGCGGCCGTGCGCGGCGCGTTGGCCGAGCGGCCGGCCCGGCTCCGGTTGGCGCCGGCCTCGTTGGTGGTGCTGCGCTTGGCCACCGTGTCCGCCGCGGGCTTGTTGCCGCCGCGGGCCACGACCGGGCTCAGACCGGCCACCTTGGCCACCGGCGAGCGGGGCGCGGCCTTGGTGGCGGTCCCTTCGGACGAGCGCGCGGCGGCCGGGGCCTTCTTGGCCGCCGTCTTCGTGGCCGGTGCCGTCTTCTTGACGGCCGTCTTCTTCGCGGCGGCGGTCTTGGCCGGCGCGGCCTTCTTCGCCGCGGTCGCCTTCGTCGCCGTGCTCTTGACCGCGGTCGCCTTGGTCGCGGTCTTCTTGGCTGCGGTCTTCTTCGCGGCAGTCTTCTTGGCCGCCGTCGCCTTGCTCGCCGTCGCCTTGGCCGCGGGGGCCTTGGACGCAGTGGCCTTCGTGCCGGTGGCCTTGGCCGCCGTCGCCTTACGCGCGGCCGCCGTCGACTTCGCGCCCTTGGCCGCCGTCGCCGCGGCCCGGTTGGCGGTGGCCGCGGCCCGGTTCGCCGCCGCCGCGGCGCCCCGCTCGGCCCCCGTCTTGGCGCTGCCGGCCGCGGCGCGGTTGGCCGCGGCGGTTGCGCTCCGGCTGTAGCCGACCCGTGCGCTGCCTGCCGCGGCCTTGTTGGCCGACGCCGTCGCGTTGCGGGCAGCCGCGGAGCCCGTCGCCTTGGCCGCGGTCGTCGCCTTGGCCGTCTTCGCCGCCTTGGTCGCGGGCGCCTTCTTGGCCGCCGTCTTGCTCGCCGGCCGCGTCGCAGTGGCCTTGGCCGCCGTCTTCTTGGCCGTGGCGGCCTTGGCCGTGGTCTTCTTGGCCGCCGTCGTGCTCGTCGCGGCCGCGGTCTTCTTGGCCGGGGCGCTCGTCGCGGCGGCGGTCTTCTTGGCCACCGTCGCGGTCGTGGCCGCCTTCTTGCCCGTCGTGCTCGCCGCGGCCGCGGTCTTGCGGGCCGCCGCCGGGGCCGTCTTCTGGGCGACCGTCGTGGTCGTGGCCGCCTTCTTAGCCGTCGTGCTCGCCGCGGCCGCGGTCTTCTTGGCCGCCGCCGGCTTCGCGCTCGTCTTGCCGACGGTGGCGGTGGCCGCCCGCTTCGGCGTGGCCGAGGCCGCCGCCGTCGTCTTACGGGCGGTCTTCGCCGCCGCCATCGTCTTGGCGGCCTTGGCCGCGGTCGTCTTGCTTGCTGTCGTCATCGCCCCAGCCTTGGTAGCCGCCGTTTTGGTGGAACCGGTGCGGCTGGCCGGAACCCTGGCCACCCCGGTCGCCTTGCCCGCCTTGCCCGCCGTCGCCTGGCCGGCAACGGTCGTCGTAGCCTTCTTGGCAGCCGAGGCCGCCTTCACCGCCGCCGCAGCAGTCACGGTGGTCTCCTTCGCCCGTGGGCCCATCGTGGACGAAGCGCCACGTGTCGTGCCCGCCCGCTGCTTCGGCGCGGCCTTGCCGGCCGCAGCCTTCGCACCCGAAGTCTTCACAGTCGCAGCCTTTGCGGCCGCTGTCTTCGATGTTGCGGTCTTCGCACCCGCACTCTTCACAGCACCAGCCCGCGCGGCCGCAGGCTTCACAGCAGTCGCACTCCGCGCACCCACAGCCCGCCCCGCGGCCGCCGCCGTCGACTTCGCACCCGCAGACTTCGTGGCCGTCGCCTTGGCAGCCGCAGTCTTCGTCGCCGTCGCCTTAGCGGCCGTCGACTTCGTCGCCGTCGCCTTCCCACCCACCGGCTTGATCGCAGACCCCTTGGCAGCAACCGTCCTGGAGGCGGTGGCCGCAGCAGCCCGCGCCCCGCCACTGCGCGAAGCCGCCCCAGTAGCTGTCCCCCGCGTAGCCGTCCCCGAAGCCGCTCCCCGCGACGCCGCCCCAGAGGCTGTCCCCCGCGTCGCTGTCCCGGACACCGCCGCGCCGCGCGGGCCGGTCTTCGCGGTCACCGTCGTGGCCGGCGTGGTGCGGGCGGCGGCGACGGAGCGTGCGGAGGCGGGCCCGGAACGCGTCGAAGCCGGCTTCGTGGGCTCACGAACCGGCGTACGCGAAATGCGGTTTTTGTCCGCTCTAGAGGCTGGACTGGGGGCCTTTTTGGCAGCGGCCATCTGGGGTGTTCCTCCTTGCGAATGACTGCGCGAATTACTGCGGGCTCGTCTCCGCCCGGAGACTGCAACGATCGGTGATGGTGCGCGGACTCAGGGGGCCGGCGCCGGCGTCAGCGGGCCTCCCCGTTCCAACGAGCGTCCTCGGCATCCCACTCGGCGTTGCGCTTCTCGACGGTCTCGAGCGCGTGCGTCGCTTCGTCGGCCGTGGCGTAGGGGCCGAGCCGATACTGGGCGGGACACACGTCGTCGCCGGTCTCGACCCGATGGTGGCGGAGGCACCAGAAGTAGCCACCGTCGCCGGGCCCACTGTCGCTCATGCAATCACTCTGCACCTCAAACCGACCATCCGCCACCGATTCGGGCAAAAAGTCCTAGATTTCCACATTGGAGGATGAGGCGAGGACAACAAAAACCGCCCCGGCCGTGTGACCAGGGCGGTTTTGAGCTACGGAACTACAGCGACGCGGCCACCAGTTCGGCGACCTGCACGGCGTTGAGCGCGGCACCCTTGCGCAGGTTGTCGTTCGAGACGAAGAGGGCGATGCCGTTCTCCACCGTCTCGTCGGCGCGGATGCGACCCACGTACGAAGCGTCGCGCCCGGCCGCCTCGAGCGGCGTGGGCACGTCGGAGAGCTCGACCCCGGGCGCACCGGTCAGCAGCTCGCGCACGCGGGCCGGGGTGATCGGGCGGGCGAAGCGGGCGTTGATCTGCAGCGAGTGGCCGGTGAAGACCGGGACCCGCACGCAGGTGCCCGAGACGAGCAGCGACGGGATATCGAGGATTTTACGGCTCTCGTTGCGGAGCTTCTGCTCCTCGTCGGTCTCGTCGCGGCCGTCGTCCACGATCTTGCCGGCCAGCGGCAGCACGTTGAACGCGATCGGCTTGGCGAACGAGCGCGGCGCCGGGAACTCGACGGCCGAGCCGTCGTGGGTGAGCTCGGTGGCCCGGTCGGCCACCTTCTTCACCTGCTCGTCGAGCTCGCTCACGCCGGCCAGCCCGGCGCCGGAGACGGCCTGATAGGTGGTGGCGACCAGCGCGACCAGCCCGGCCTCGTCGTGCAGCGGGCGCAGCACCGGCATCGCGGCCATGGTGGTGCAGTTGGGGTTGGCGATGATGCCCTTGGGGCGGTGGCGGATCGCGTCCGGGTTGACCTCGCTGACGACCAGCGGGACGTCGGGATCCATGCGCCAGGCCGACGAGTTGTCGATGACGACGGCGCCGGCCTCGGCCACGCGCGGCGCGAGCTCTTTGGAGCTGGCCCCGCCGGCCGAGAACAACACGATGTCGAGACCGCTGTAGTCGGCGGTCGCCGCGTCCTCGACGGTCACCTCGCCCGGGCCCCACGGCAGGGTGCGGCCCGCGCTGCGGGCGGAGGCGAAGAGACGGAGCTGTCCTACCGGGAATTCGCGCTCGGCCAGGATGCGCCGCATGACGCTGCCCACCTGTCCCGTCGCGCCCACAATGCCGATCCTCATGGCGACAAAAGTACGGCCTGAACTGCGTACGGAGAAATCAGTTAACCGCCCGCGTTTCACATGTCGGGATTTTTGTCCCACATGCAAGGACGGCGGGCGTACGTTGCTGAGCATGGCGACGTACACCCACGGTCATCACGAATCGGTCTTGCGCTCACACCGCTGGCGCACCGCAGAGAATTCGGCGGCTTACCTGTTGCCGCATCTTTCCTCCGGCGTGGCGGTGCTCGACGTCGGTTGCGGCCCCGGCACGATCACTGCCGACTTCGCGAGCCTCGTCACTCCGGCCCGGGTCACCGCGCTGGAGGTGACCGAGGGCGCGCTCGACCTGGCGCGGGCCGAGATCACCCGGCGCGGTCTGACCAACGTCGACTTCGCGGTCGGCGACGTGCAGCGGCTCGACTTCGCCGACGACACCTTCGACGTCGTGCACGCCCACCAGGTGCTGCAGCATCTCGGCGACCCGGTGGCGGCGCTGCGCGAAATGCGCCGGGTCACGAGGCCGGGCGGCCTGATCGCCGTACGGGACAGTGATTACGCGGCTTTCGCGTGGTATCCGAGGCTGCCCGAGCTCGACGATTGGCTCGCTCTCTACGAGCGGGTGGCCCGCGGCAACGGCGGCGAGCCCGACGCGGCCCGGCACCTGCTGGCCTGGGCGCACGCGGCCGGCCTGACCGACGTGGCGGCCACGTCGAGCACGTGGTGCTTCGCGACTGCGGCCGACCGCGAGTGGTGGGGCGGCATGTGGGCCGAACGCATCCTCAAGTCGGACATGGCGGCCACCGCCGAGCGCACCGGCGCCGCCACCCGTGCCGACCTCACCCGCATCTCGCAGGCCTGGCGCGACTGGGCCGCCCACCCCGACGGCTGGATGTCACTGCTGCACGGCGAGTTGATCGCGCGGGTCTGAGAAACGTCAGGCCGACGGCGGCTTGAACTCCCAGTGCCACGGTTCGCGCGGCACGTTCTCGGAGAAGCCGTACTTCTCGGCGTTGGCCCGCATCCAGGTCTGCGCCTTGCTGTTGAGGTCGAGGTCGGTGGCCATGCCCCAGCCGTGTTCGCTGGTGCCGGGCTTGGCCGCCAGCCCGCCCTGGGAGTAGAGCCCCTTGCGGCGGGCCAGGTCGACCTGTTCCTCGTACGGGCGGTAGGAGTCGGTGATGCCGATGGTGACGCCTTCCCGCTTGGCGTCGTTGATCATCCGGTTGAGCGACTCGGCGGCCGGCGCCCACAGCTTGTGCCGGGTGGTGCCGACCCGTTCGAGCGCGTTGGCCGGGATCTTGCCGTTGCCGTAGGCGGCGAGCTCGGTCGGGATGCCCTTGCTGTTGAGGGTGTAGGACTTGCCGGCGGTGGACGTCTGCGCCACGGCGCTCTCCAGGGCGCTGGCGAACGTGCCGCTCTCGGCGCCCGAGGCCGACTTGCTCTGCTGGGCCTGCACGTTCCGGCCCGCCTGTTGCGTCTGCAGCGCGATCATCCGGCTCTGGATGTCCGCGATTCGCGAGTTGATCCGCTCAATCCCCACGAACTCCTGTTCGGCACCCGCGCGGAAACCTGAGCGGCCGCGCCGTGATTCAGTGCACTGCCGGGAGCACGATCGTGTGGCCGGTGTGGGCGACCTTGGCCGCCAGGTAGCGCAGGTTGGCCGGGGACGCGTGCACGGCGGTGGGCACGACCTCCCGTACGGCGATGCGGTTCTGGCGAAGCTGGGCGACCTTGTCCGGATTGTTGGTGAGCAGGTCGATCGTGGTGGCGCCGAGCGCGGTCAGCATCTGCGCGGCGGCCGAGTAGTCGCGCTGGTCGTCGCCGTGCCCGAGGGCGCGGTTGGCCTGGTAGGTGTCGAGCCCCGCGTCCTGCAGCGTGTAGGTGTCGAGCTTGTTGTAGAGCCCGATGCCGCGTCCCTCCTGCCGCAGGTAGAGCAGGTAGCCGCCGTGCGCGGCGATCCGCTCGACGGATTCGCGCAGCTGGGGCCCGCAGTCGCAGCGCTGCGACCCGAAGACGTCACCGGTCAGGCATTCGGAGTGCATCCGTACGAGCGGGAACTGACCGGGGGTGCCGAGCGCGAGGGCCAGGTGTTCCTTGCCGTCGGACAGGCCGTCGAAGGTGACCATGCCGGCGTCGGTCTGGTAGCCGTCGGCGAAGCGCAGCGGGACGGTGACTCGGGTGCGTACGGGCATGCCCCTCGTGATCGGCAGGACCCGGCCGCGACCTCAGAGTTTCACCGCCTCCCGTCGCTCCGAGCCCTCGAGCCGGTGGGTCAGGTCGAGGTCGACCTCGGAGGTCCGGTTACGCCGGTTGGGCAGCATGTTGGTGACCAGCACGACGACCGCGCCGAGACCCGCGTAGAGGACGAGCACGATCAGGTGGCCCCGGATGTCGGCGGCCGGGAAGTACAGGTTGTCGCGGACGGCCTGCACGCCGGCGCCGGTCGGCAGGTTGGCCCCGAGGTGGCGGCCGAAAACGGGCAGGAACTCGGGCAGGATGCTGGCGCCCGAGATCACCGTGCCCACGGTGAAGTACAGCGCGCCGAGCAGGGCGCCGGCCGGGCCGAAGAGGGCCACCGCCCCCGCCGTGGAGGCCGTGATGGCCAGTGAGATCAACGAGAAGATGGCCAGCATCTCGCTGCGGTCGGCGGTGACCCCCACGCCGAACCAGCCCATCGACCACAGCACGGCGGCGGCCGACCCGGCGGCGTAGACGGCCAGGATGCTCACGTGCGCGAGACCGCGGCGCCAGGACCTGCGCGTACGGGGAATCAGCCGGCCCAGGCCCATCGAGGCGATAGTGCCGCCGAGGGCGAGCGCCTGGGTCAGGAAGCCGAGCGAGACGCCGTTGACGTCGTCGTCGGGCAGCGGCACCACGTCGGTGACCGGCGGCGGGGAGTTGAGCTGCTGAGCCTGCGAGACCGGGATGCGGTCGCCCGCGCGGGCCAGCCGGGTCAGCTCGGCGGCCGTCTGCTGCTGCACGACAGTCGTGAAGGTGGTGCGCAGCAGCGACGCCGCGGCGGGCCCCGCGGCCGAGGCGACGTACAGGTGGGGCCGGGTGCCGGTGATGTCGACGCCGCCGTACACGTCGCGCCGCTTGATCGCGATCTCGAGGTCGTCGGCGGTGGCGTAGTCGGTGACCCGGAAATAGCCCTTCTCGGTGAGCAGGCCGGCCACCTGGGCGCGCTCCGCGGCCGGCGACACCAGGCCGACCGGCACGTGATGCGGCTGCGCCTTGTGCCCCATGCCGAGGTAGTAGGCGGTCAGCCCGAGCTGGACCAGCACGCCGATCAGGCATACGGCCAGCGCGAACCGCCGGAACTGCAGCACCGACTCGGCCGGTTGAACCTCAGCCACCGCCGCTCCCCCCACTCGGTCCGATATGTGAAAGTTTTACGGACGAATGGCAATCATGAGAGTGTTTCGGGCTAACCGACCTTCTCGTCGATCAGCGCCAGAAGCGCCCGGGCCGCCGCGCTGGGCCTGCGCGTCGCCGGCACCGCGACGCCGAGCGGCCACTCCAGGTCGGCGCCGACGACGTTCTTGAGCACGAGTCCGGTCCGGTCGTCGGGCACCACGAACGGCGGCAGAATGGCCACCCCGAGACCTTCCCGTACGAAGCTCGCCCCGGCGCCGATGTCGGTGACCTCGATCGCCACGTGGCGCTGCGCCCCGGCCGCGGCGAAGGCCCGATCGACGATCGTCCGGTTGCCGTAGCCCAGCGGGAAGTCGACGAACGGCTCGCCGGCCAGGTCGGCGATGCGCACCTCGGGCGACCCGGCCAGGCGGTGCCCGGCGGGCAGCACGAGCTCCAGGCGGCGGGTCTCGATCTGCCGCACGCGCAGGCCCGCGGGCGGGCGGCCGGGCACCGAGACGAAGGCGACGTCGAGGGACCCGTCGGCCAGCCCGTCGAGCAGGCCGTCGGAGCCGCGCGGGGAGACGATCAGCCGCAGGCCGACGTGCGGGTGCCTGCGGTGGAACTGCCCCATCAGCGCGGGCACGTCGATCAGCGGCACCGAGGTCAGGGTGCCGACCCGGACGGTGCCCCGCAGGCCGCCGCGCACCTCGTCGACGGCGTCCCGCGCCTCCCGTACGGCGTCGACGGCCGCTCTCGCCCGCGGGAGCAGGGCCTCGCCCGCGTCGGTCAGCTCGACCCGCTTCGACGTCCGCTCGAGCAGCCGCGTGCCCAGCTCGTGCTCCAGGGCCTTGATCACGGCCGACACCCCGGACTGCACGACGTGCAGGCGGTCGGCGGCCCGGGTGAAGCTCCGCTCCTCGGCGACCGCGATGAAGTACTCGAAGTGACGCAGTTCCAGCACGTTTGATGATAGTAGTCAGCACCGATCATCGTTGGTGATGATGCATCGGTGGGGGCACTGTCGGCGCATGACCGTTCTTCTGGAGAGGCCGCACCTCTCCTCGCAGCGTCACGGCCGGGGGTTCTGGCTGATCGCCGCCGTCTACCTCGTCGCGCTCGCCTTCTCCACCGTGCCCACCCCGCTCTACCCGCTCTACCAGCGCGCGGACGGCTTCTCCGCGTTCACGGTGACTGTCGTCTTCGCCGTGTACGCCGTCGGCGTGATCACCAGCCTGGTGCTGGCCGGGCACGTCTCGGACTGGACCGGCCGCCGCCGCGTGCTCTACGCCGCGCTCGGCCTGGAGATCGCCGCCGCCGTGCTGTTCCTCACCTGGACCACCCTGCCCGGCCTGATCACGGCCCGCTTCCTGACCGGCCTGGGCGTCGGCATGCTGACCGCGACCGCCACCGCGTACCTGCTCGAACTGCACAAGGCACACCGCCCGGAGGCGAACGGCACGCGCTTCGAGGTCGTGTCGTCGGCCGCCAACCTGGGCGGGCTCGGCGCGGGCACCCTGCTCGCGGGCGGCCTGGCCCAGTTCGTGACGTCTCCCCTGCGTACGCCGTACGTGGTCTTCCTGGTCCTGCTGGCGCTCAGCGTGATCGCCGTGGCCGCCGCGCCCGAGACGGTGGACGCGCCCGCCACCCGCCCGCGCTACCGGCCCCAGGGCGTGCGCATCGCCGGGCGGGACCGCACCGCCGTGGTCGTGGCCGGCGTCTCCGCGTTCGCCGCCTTCGCCGTGTTCGGCCTGTTCACCTCGCTGGCGCCGAGCTTCGTGGCGGGCGCCCTGCACCACCCCAGCCGCGTGCTGGCCGGCCTGACCGTCTTCGTGGTCTTCGGCGCGGGCGCCGCCAGCCAGGCCGTCAGCGGCCGGCTCACCCCGCAGGCCCGGTTCTCAGGCGGGCTGATCGCGCAGGCCGCGGGTCTCGTGGTGCTGACGACCGGCATGCAGACCGCGTCGCTGGCGAGCTTCCTGGCCGGGGGCGCGCTGGCCGGGGCCGGGGCGGGCATCCTGTTCAAGTCGGCGGTCGGCACGATCGCGGCGAACGCTCCCACCGCCCAGCGCGGCGAGAGCCTGGCCGGGCTGTTCCTGATCGCCTACTCCGGACTGGTCGTCCCGGTACTCGGCCTGGGCGTCGCCAGCCGCTACGTCCCGTCGACCACGTCGATCCTCTGGTTCACCGGCATCATGCTGGCGCTCCTGGGCGGGGTGGCCTGGCTAGGCTTGCGACGTGGCCGATGACCCCCTCGAACTGGAACGACAGGTGTGCTTCGCCCTCGCGGTGGCCTCGCGCAGCGTGATCGGGCTCTACCGCCCGCTGCTCGAGCCGATGGGCCTGACCCATCCGCAGTACCTGGTGATGCTCGCGCTCTGGCAGCACGCCCCGCTCTCGGTGCGCGACCTCAGCCGGCTTCTCCAGCTCGACCCGGGAACGCTGTCGCCGCTGCTCAAGAGGCTCGAGACCATCGGGTACGTGGACCGGCAGCGCGATCCGGCCGACGAGCGCAGCCTGGCCGTGACCCTGACCGGGCGGGGCCGGGACCTGCGGGCCGAGGCTGAGAAGATCCCGCCCGCGATCGTCGCCCGATTGGGCCTGCCCATCGAGGAACTGGAGTCGTTGCACGCGGCACTCACACGGGTGATTGCGGCCACTCACTGATCGATTTCGGAATACCGCGGGGAGGCGGCCCGGGTTGGAATTCCCGGCAGCCTAAATGTCTCGCCCGGACATCGACTGGCCGAAATGCGCAACACTCATCCGAAAGGCGCAGACGACGGTCGGCGCTATTGGCAAGGATGAGCAGGTCGGCGGGCACGACGACGAGCATGGATGCCCGACGTCCGGTGTGGATCATCGACATGGTGTGACACGCCGTGCGTTGACGTGCAAGTTGCACGACTCATAGTGTCGAGGGCGTAACCCCGGGTGTTCACTGGACCGGTGTTGCGCCAGCAGCGTCATCAGCGGCCGAGGAGAGCCATCCATGAGTGTCACGATCGGCATCAACGGATTCGGGCGGATCGGTCGCAGTCTCGCACGGATAGTCGCGGCGGCCGGCGATCCGGGAATATCCATTGCCGCCGTAAACGACCTTGCCTCGACCGAGAAAATGGCCTACGGGCTGCGCCGGGACAGCATTCGCGGCGCATTTCCGGGCACCGTCACGGCCCGCGCCGACCACCTTGTCGTGAATGACCATGCAATCCGCGCCTTCCACCATGAACGTCCCGAACGCATTCCGTGGGCCGACGCCGGGGTCGACGTCGTCATCGAGGCCACCGGGCGGTTCCGGGCCGGCACGACGGCCCGCACCCACATCACCCACGGCGGCGCGCGCAAGGTCGTGATCAGCGCCTCGGCCGACGAGCCGGACGCGTTCCTGATGTACGGGGCCAACCACACCACGTACGACCCGGCCCGCCACGACGTCGTCTCCCCCGGCTCGTGCGGTGTGAACGCGCTCACCGTGATGGCCAAGGTGCTGCTCGACCGGTTCGGGCTGGGCGCCGTCAACACGTCGGTCGTGCTGGCCACGCAGGGCTGGCAGAAACCGCAGGACACCTTCAGCGGCACCTCCCGCGACGACCCGCGCCTGGGCCGGGCCACCGGCGAGAGCATCATCCCGCACAACTACGTGGTCGGTGACCTCGTACGGGTGGCGTTGCCCGAGATCGGCGAGATGCGCTACAGCTACTACTGCGTGCCCACCCCGATCGGGTCGCTGGCCGAGTTGTCCGGGCAGACCGACCGGCCGGTCAGCGTCGAGGAGGTGAACCGGGCCATGGCCGAGGCGGCGGCGGGCCCGCTGCGCCGCGTGCTGGCCTACGACCCCGACCCGACCGTCTCGATCGACGTGAAGAACAACCCGGCGTCCTGCCTGTTCGACCCGTCCGGCACGCAGACGACAGCGGACGGCGGGGTGAAGGTGCGCGGGTGGTTCGACAACGAATGGGGCTTCTCGAACCGATTACTCGACATCGCGCGCCTCGTGGGTGAACGTACGCCCGTGACGTCGCGTCAGGTGTCCTGGAGCATCGCCTAGAGTTTCTTCGGTGACTGTTTCGTATGACGACGTCCGGGCGGCCGCCGCTCGGCTCGAGGGCCGGATCCGCCGCACGCCGGTGTTCCGCGGTGACGACGGGGTCTGGTTCAAGCTGGAGCACACGCAGCACGCAGGCTCGTTCAAGACGCGGGGCATGGTCAACCAGATCCTGGCCGCGGGCACACTGCCCGACGCGGGCATCGTCGCCGCCTCGGGCGGGAACGCGGGCCTGGCGGCGGCCTACGCGGCGCGCGAGTCGGGCGTACGGGCGGAGGTTTTCGTCCCCGCCACCGCGCCCGCGGTCAAGGTGGCCAAGCTCGGCAAACTGGGCGCGCACGTGGTGCAGGTCGGCAACGAGTACGCGGAGGCCTACGAGGCGGCCGTGGTGCACGCCGCCGCCACGGGGGCCCGGTTCTGCCACGCCTACGACGACCCCGACATGGTGGCCGGCAACGGCACGCTGGGCCTGGAACTGCTCGACCAGATCCCCGGCGGCTTCGACACCGTGCTGGTCGCGGTGGGCGGGGGCGGGCTGATCGCCGGGGTGATCGCGGCCCTGGGTTCTGCCCACCGCGTCGTGGCCGTCGAACCCGTCTCCGCCTCGGCCCTGCACGCGGCGCTGGCCGCCGGCGCCCCGGTCGACGTCCCGGTCTCGGGCGTGGCAGCCGATTCGCTGGGCGCCCGCCGCGTCGGCCGGATCGCCTTCGACATGGCCGCCGGCATCCCGTCGGTGCTCGTCGACGACCAGGCCATCATCGATGCTCGCCGCCGCCTCTGGGACGACTACCGGCAGGCCGTCGAACACGGCACGGCGGCCGCCTACGCCGCACTGACCTCGGGCGCCTACGTTCCCGCGCCCGGCGAGCGGGCAGTAGTGCTGCTGTGCGGAGCGAACACGAACCCGGCGGACCTCGCGTAGCACCCATCCTCCAGGACCGGGCGCGCCCACCCGGCTTCGCGGCGGGCGCCCTGCCCCTGGCCACCTGGCCGGACACCTGCGAGCTGCTGCGCAGCGGCGACGCGGGCCCGTTCTGGCTCAGCGTCACCCGCGCCGGAGCCGCCCCGCACGTCCGCCCCATCTTCGCCGCCTGGGACACCGGCACGTTCTTCTTCGTCTCCAAGGAGTCGGCCGCCAAGACCCACCACTTCACGCAGCACCCCCAGGTCAGCCTGAGCGTCGACTTGAAGACGCTGCACCTGGTGGTCGAAGGCCGGGTGACCCGCGCCGCCGACCTGCAACGCGCGTCCACCGCCCTGCGCGAAGTCTTCGGCTGGCCCACCGTCGTCCGCGACGACCAGCTGGACGCGGAGGGCGGCGCACCCACCTCGGGCGGACCCCCGTACGAGGTGTGGCAGCTGGCACCGGCCCGGGCCTACGCCTTCCCTACCCACGACCAGTTCGACCCGACCCGCTGGACGTTCACCGACCCGGCATGATCGTCGGATGGAATTCGTCCTCGACCCGCCGTACGGCATCGGCCCGCTGCGTCTCGGCCTGACCGCCGACGAGGCCCGCACGGCCTTGGCGTTCCTCGGCCCGCTGCCCGCGAACCCGACGGGCGGCCTGATGATCCACAGGCCGAGCGGTCTCAGCCTCGGCGTCGGTTTCGGCGCCGGCCCGACCAGCGGCCGCGTCAACGCGATCGAGGCCGGGCGCCCGGACAGCCCCGGCGACACCGTCACCTTCCGCAACGTCAACCTCTTCGAGCTGCCCGCACTGACCGTCGTCGAGCGCCTCTCCGAACACGCCCGGTGGACGCCGGACGACGACGGCTTCGTCGCCAACGACCTGTTCCTCGCCCTGTGGCGCCCCTTCGCGGCCGACGACGACCCCGACGAGGAAGAGGGCTACTACTTCCAGTCGGTCCTGGTCGCGCGGCCCGGCTACAACGACACCCCGGCCGAGGCCGCAGCGCGCGCCGCCGCCGGCCAGCCCCCGGGTTATTGATCACCGGCCTAAATACAGCCACCGCCGCGCCGAAAGGATCAGCGGAGGTGGCTGCCATGACATGGACCGACCTGATCGAACCCGTCGTCGCCGGCCTGTCGGCGGCGCTCGGCATCTACGCGACGCAGGAAACCCTGACGTCGCTCCGCCGGCGTGGGCTCCTGCCGGAACGCTGGGTCAGATCCCGCACGTTCCTCCTACTGCGCACCCCAGCTGAGGCCGACACCGAGACCTGACGTGTCATCGCTCACCGGCTGCGGGCCGGCGGCCTCGATGATCGCGGTGAGCAGCTCGGGGTCGGTGTGGCGGCCGGACTCGCGTTGCCGGCGCAGGGCCTGCTCGGCCAGCCGGGCCGCCTCGGCGGGGCGGCCCCGATCGCGGCTGATCTCGGCCAGCGCGGCCAGCGCGAAACCTTCCAGGCCGCGATAGCCGTACCGGCGGGCCTCGGCCAGGGCGACGGCCGGATCGGGAGTGTCCGGCGCGGTGGTGCCCGCCCGCCCGGACCGCACCCAGCGGTGCTCGGCCAGGGCCAGCGCGATCGCGTGGGTCAGGGCCGGCGAGCGGGCCTGGGCCGACGCGGTCAGCCGGTACGCGGTCCGGTGGTATTCGATCGCGCGGCCGGGCTCGCCCAGGGCGTCGTGCACCTCGGCCGCCTCGTGCAGCACGACGCCCAGGTCGCGGGCGTCGAGCCCGGCCGGGATGGCCAGCGCCTGCTGCACGTACGGCAGGGCCGTCGCCGCCACCCCGAGCCCGCGCCACGCCGCCGACAGGTTGACCAGGGCGCCGATCCGGCACGAGACGTGACCGACCTCGTCGGCGATGCTCAGGGCCCGGCCGGCCTGGCGCGCGGCCTCGCCGAACTCGCCCCGCAACAGGCTCAGCTCGGCCGTGTTGGTCAGGATGATCGCCTGCCCGATCCGCGAACCCTGCTTCTCGATCACCGCCAGCGCCTGACGGAACAGGTCACCCGCCAGCCTGAGCTCCCCCTGCTCCGCGCGGTAGGCGCCGAGCAGTTGCAGGGTGCGGCCCTCGTGCAACCGGTCGCCCAGTTCGCGGGTGGCGGTCAGCGACGCCTCCAACTGCCGCACCGCCGACCGGAGGTCGCCCAGCTGCCCGTGCAGGGCGGCGGTGGAACCGAGCGCGAGCTGTTCCGCCTCGGGCCAGTGGGCGCGGCGGGCCAGGGCGGCCGCTTCGGCGTACCGGGCCACGCCCGTGGTGAAGTCGCAGCGGCAGTCGGCGATGCGGGCCAGCGCGATCTGGGCCGCCACCTGGCCCCGCAGGTCTTTCCCGAGCCGCGCGGCGCGGGCGCCCGCCTCGGCCACCACGGTCCAGTTGTCCAGGTCGACGCGGGTCCACAGGTAACGGCCCACAGTGTCGGCCAGCTGGGCCACGGTGGCCAGGTGCCCGGGCTCGCCGGTGGCGCGGCAGGCGGCGACCAAGTCGGCTGACTCGTCGGCGAACCAGCTCCGCGCGGCGGCCACGTCCCCGGCGAACGGGTCCCGACCGGCCACCGACGGCAACCGCAGCGCGCCCGGCTGCAGGATCCGGTCCGCGGCGTCCGCGAACTCCCGGTAGTGCTCCAGCAGACGGTGCAGGGCCGCGGCGCGCTCCGGAGCGGGCGCCTTGGTCCGGGTGTACTCGCGGATCAGGTCGTGGAAAGCGAACCGGCCCCCGCCCCGGCGCTGCACGAAATGCGCGTTGACCAAGCGGAACAGGTCCGGTTCGACCGCCTCCGCCGTACTGCCGGCCAGCGCCGCGGCCGCGTCGGCGGTGAAGGTCGGACCGGGCACGACGCCGAGCAGCAGGAGCAGCCGTTGCTGGCCGGCGCTGAGCCCGCGCAGCGACAGGTCGAACGCGGCCAGCACCGCGAGCTCCGGGTTGCCCCGCGCGCGGGCCTCCGCCCGATGCTCCACCAGGTATTCGGTGATCGTCTGGGCCGGGTCCTCGGCCACGTCGGCGGCGGCGATGCAGAGGGCCAGCGGCAGCCGGCTGCACCGCCGGACCAGGGCCCGGGCGGCCGCGGCCTCCATCCGGACGCGTACCGGCCCGGCGATGCGGGCCACGAGACTGAGCGCCTCGTCCTCGGCCAGCGGCTCCAGCACGAGCTGCCGCGCGCCGTGCCGGGCGATCAACCCGGCCAGCCGGTTGCGGCTGGTCACCACGACGGCGTTGCCGGTGCCGCCCGGCAGCAGCGGCACCACCTGCTCGGCCGAAGCGGCGTTGTCCAGGATCATCAGCAGGCGCTTGCCGGACAGCAGCGAACGCAGCAGCGCCGCCGCCTCCTCGATGGCGGCGGGCACCCGGTCCGCCTCGACGCCGAGCGACCACAGCAGCCGGCGCAGGGCGTCGGCGGGTGGCGTGACCGGCTCGGCGCTGAAACCCCGCAGGTCGGCGAAGATCTGCCCGTCCGGGAAGTCGGCGACGGCCCGCTGCGCCCACTCCACAACCAGCGACGTCTTGCCGATGCCGGCCGGGCCGACCACCGCCAGCACCGGCAACCGGCCCGAGATGCGGGCGTCGGCCAAGGCGGCGTCGAGCGTCGTTCCCTCCCGGGTCCGGCCGGTGAAATGCCCCGAACCAGGCGGCAGCTCGGCCGGCCGGGCGACCACCGGCGAGTCCGCCCCGGCCGGGACCGCGGACTGACGGTCCAGGGCCGGATCCTGCCGCAACATCGCCTGATGCAGCTCGGTCAGCTCGGCGCCGGGTTCGATGCCGAGCTCGTCGGCCAGCGCGGCGGCCGTCTGGCGATAGGTGGTGAGCGCGTCGGTCTGCCGTCCGGACCGGTAGAGCGCCAGCATGAGCAGCGCGGCGAAGCGTTCCCGCCAGGGATGCCGCTTGACCAGGCCGCTCAGCTCGCCGATGACCTGAGCCGGGCTGCCGCGGCGCAGGTCCAGCTCGATGCGCTGCTCGACGGCGAGCAGCCAGCGCTCCTCCAGCCGGGCGGCCTCGTCCTCGACCACGGCCGGCGGCCCGACGTCGCCGAAGGCGGGACCGCGGCGCAGCGCCACCGCCTCGGCCAGGGCGGCCCGGGCGGTATCCGGTTCGGCGTCGGCCAGGGCCCGGTCGGCCGCGGCGCACAGAGCCTCGAAATGCCCGACGTCGGTCCACAGGTCGTCCCGGTGCAGCCGGTAACCGGGACGGCCGTTGCCGCTGACCCGGTCCTCGCCGAGGATCCGGCGCAGGCCGTGCACGTACGTGCGCAGGTTGTTGCGGGCGGAACTGGGGGCCTGCGAACTCCACAGGGCCTCGATCAGTTCCCCCGAGGGCACCTCGGCGCCCGGGCGGCAGAGCAACAGGGCGAGCAGGGCGCGTTGTTTGGGCGGACCGGCGGCCACAGCCACACCGTCCACCGTGACCGCTATCTCCCCGAACGCGAGGATGCGGATTTCGGCGAGCTCCGATGAGGACACGCCAGCAAGATAGACGTCCATCGTCGTACGGCGGAACGGTTCACGGCGGCCCGGGACGGCAAATATGCGCTGAATATGCGGGCGGCGCCTACGTTTCCGGCATGCCAACCATGCGCAAGATCGCCGGTACAGCCGCCCTGACTCTCGCGATGACGGGCGGTGCGCTGCTGAGCGGCGTCGGGCCCGCCGCGGCCTGGACGCAGCGGCACTCCTGCGACAAGAGCCTGCACAACTGGACCGAGTACGGCTACCTGAACGCCGGCGTCTCCTGGTCGTCCAACGGCAGCGTCGAGACGAACTTCGAGATGAACTCGAGCAAGGGCCCGATCAAATCGGAGTCGTTCGTGCGCCTGTTCTTCAGCGACGGGCGCACCCAGGACTACAAGTACACCCAGATCGTGGACCGGAGCAACGGCGGTGGCGGGATCACCTACAGCAACCCGGTGAACCACCCCGGCGTCACCAAGCTGATGTTCCACACCTACATCGGGCCCGACAGCAACGTCTGGGGCTGCGAGGAGTGGAAGTACCGTCCGTAGCCCGCTTCGTCGCGGCGGAAGGCAGCGCCTTCCGCCGCGTTCGCGGGTTACTTGCGGATCCCGTCGTAGCGGTAGGGCTTGAAGCCGTCGTTGCGGATGTCCCTCACGTTGATCTTGCGGTGGTTCATGTCGTTGGTGGGGTTGCTCTCCTCGTACACCCAGAAGTCCGCCTTGGTGTCCGCGTCGACCCACTTGTCGAAGAGCACCGCGTGGTCGTCGTAGTGGACCAGGGCGTCGCCGCGGAGCAGGTCGTTCCAGTTGATGACGTGCGAGACCTGGTCCAGCGTCCGGGTCGTTTTGCTCGTCCTGAGCTTCCAGGCCATCGAGACGAAACCGGAGCAGTCCTGGCGGTACCGCTTGCCCTCATTGACGTCCCAGGCGGAAGAGGTGTCGTCGTACGGCACATTGCGGTTGAACCAGTCTTTCGCCCGCGTCATGACGGTGTCCCGCGAAACCGGCTTGCCGTAGCCGGCCGCGGCCAGTTCCACGTCCTCGGCGACGGTGAGCACTTCCTCCTTGCCCTCGCGGACGGCCACGGCCGCGGCGCCGCTTTGACTGCCGGGGTCGCGGGTGGCGATGACCCCGGCGGCCGAGGCGGAAACGGGGACCGAGACAACCGACACGGTGACGGCGGCGGCCGCGATCGCGGCCATCCGGATCCGGCGGTTCGTGGACCTGCGCATCTGTGGCTTTCCTTTCCCGTACGGGGCGATGCCGCGCCGGCATCGACGGAAAGCTATCTGCGGGTCGCACACCATTCGTACATGCGCGGCCAACGGGAAATGTGCAGCCGTAGCACCCGCTGACGATGGTCACCATGCCCCACGCCTCGATTCCGGACGGCCGGAGATTGCGCGGTCATCGGCTGCGTGCCGGTTGCGGCCTGCTCGCGGCGGAGGTGACCGGTAAGGCGGCCTCGAGATGCCGGGCGTCCCCAGAACGCGCGCTCAAGAACGTGTTGTCGGCCGCCGTGGGCCGGGGCTCCGCCGAACGTAGACCGACATTGACCGGCATCGACCAGTGCTGACGTACGAATCAACAGCCAGAGGCCATGACCATTGTCATGACCAGGTGGGCGACGGACGAGTCAGCCTGTACGCCGGATTTTGTCCCGGTGACCGAAGTCGCCGTGGGCGGTCATCCATCTCGGCCGGCCGTTGCCGGCTCGGCTCTTGCGGCCTACCCGCAGGCTCGGGCGAGCAGCCCTCGAACGCCTGCGCCGGCCACCGCCTCGCGGCGGTGGCCTTGCTTGGCCTTGCTCCGGGTGGGGTTTACCTAGCCACCCCGGTCACCCGGGGTGCTGGTGAGCTCTTACCTCACCGTTTCACCCTTACCGGCCCCTGGGGGCCGGCGGTCTGTTCTCTGTGGCACTGTCCCGCGGGTCGCCCCGGGTTGCCGTTAACAACCACCCTGCTCTGCGGAGTCCGGACGTTCCTCGGCGGCACCCCGCGGGGGGCGCCGACGCGACCGCCTGGCCGACTCGTCCGTCGTCCGGTCATTCTACTCATCATGGATTTCGCACACGTCGCCCTGTTGCTGGTGGCCGGGGTCGCGGCCGGGGCGGTCAACGCCATCGCCGGGGGCGGGTCGCTGATCACGTTCCCGAGTTTGATCGCGACGGGGTTGCCGTCGGTGGCGGCGAACGTCACCAATTCCGTCTCGGTCTTCCCCGGGTACGTCTCCAGCGTCGCGGGCAGCCGGGCGGATCTCGCGGGGCAGCGGGCCCGGCTGACCGCGACCCTGCCGGCGGGTGTGCTCGGTGCGGTCGCCGGCTGTGTGTTGCTGCTGGTCACGCCGGCCCGCGCGTTCGAGGTGATCGTGCCGTTCCTGGTGCTCGGGGCGGCCGCGACGCTCGCCTTCCAGCAGCGGCTGCGCGGCCTGGTCGGGCACCCGCGCGCCATGTCCAAGCGGCGGGCCGCGGTCTCGCTGCAGGCTGTGGTGTTCGTCGGCGCGATCTACGGCGGCTATTTCGGTGCCGCGCTGGGCGTCATGTACGTGGCGGCGCTGGCCCTCATCCTGGACGAGCCGCTGAACCGCATCAATGCGCTCAAGAACGTGTTGTCGGCCGCCGTGGGCCTGGTCACGCTGCTGGTTTTCGCGGTTTTCGCCCCGGTCGACTGGGCTGCCGTGGCGATCTTGGCCCCGGCCACGGTCGTCGGCGGTTATGCGGGCGCCAGGCTGGCCCGCCGCCTGCCCTCGCATGTGCTCCGCGCCGTCATCGTCACGTTCGGCACGGCGATCGGGCTGCTCCTGCTGTATCGCGCGCTGACCTGAGCGCCTTACACGATCCGGGGGCACGGCGAGCGTTATCCACACTCCAGGGTTGTCCTCAGCGGCGGGAAATCGGGACGCCTGTTTCGCTACGCTCCGGCGCATGAATCAGCGCGTTCCAACCCTGCTCTTCGTCATCGGGCCCCCGGCCGTGGGCAAGATGACCGTGGGCAACGCGATCGCCGCGCGCACCGGGTTCCGCGTGTTCCACAACCACCTGACGATCGAGCCGGTGCTGCGGTTCTTCGATTTCGGCACGCCGCCGTTCCACCGGCTGGTCGAGAGCTTCCGTGCGGGTGTGCTGGAGGAGGTGGCGGCCAGCGACCTGCCGGGGCTCGTGTTCACGTACGTCTGGGCCTTCGATCATCCGGGTGACGCCGAGGCCGTGTCGAAGTACGCCGAGCCGTTCGTCAGGCGCGGTGGCCGGGTGCTGTTCCTCGAGCTCGAGGCGTCGCAGGAGGCCCGGCTGAAACGTAACGCGGGCGCGGACAGGCTGGCCGAGAAGGCCTCGAAGCGCGACCTCGGCCGTTCCCGGCTGCATCTGCTCGAGGCCGACGATCGTTACCGGCTCAACTCGACGACGGAGTTCGCGGGCCGTGACGACCATCTGCGCGTCGACAACACCGATCTGACGCCCGGCGAGGTGGCCGATCTCGCGGTCGAGCGGCTCAGTCTGCCTGGAAGGAGCGCTCGGCAAAGCTGACCCCACCGCGTTCGTCCGAGGTCAGACCCTTCCCCCGTACGAGTTGGGGAGCGCTCCGCAAATGCTGGCGGAACCCCCGCGCGCGCAGGTGGAAGCCGAAGTTGTGCCCCTCCACGTGCCACGACGGCTCGGGGTGCTGGTCGGGCGGGTCGACGCGGTGGATGTCGGCGATCTCCAGTTGCTCGAAGAGCGGCCCGAACTCCCCGCTGATCCCCCACGCGCCGTCGAAGACGAGCGTCGCCGGGGCGACCCAGCAGGCCGAGTCGGCCCAGTGCACGATGTAGTCCAGGTCGATCATCAGCCGCACTTGGGGCAGCGCTCCGTCGGCGCTGTGCTCGGCCAGGCTCAGCCCGTGGATGCGGCAGTCGTGCCAGCCCATCACCGGGTAGTCCGCGTCGGTCCAGGTCGCCTTGGCCGGCGCCGGCGGCGGTTGCAGGGCTGCGGTCATCGGCTCAGTATCGGCCTGCCGCATCCGCTATTCCGACATTTCGCCCGTGTCGTATTAGTCCGAAATCCTTCTCAGGAACCGGCGGAAGTGCGGATCGAACCGGTCCGGGTCGGCGGCCACCAGCTCATCCCGCGCCCACCATCGCACGCCGCGAAACTCGCCCTCGTCCACGGCGAGCTTCTGAGCCCGGTCGCACGGCAGCACGTACCAGAGGCTTACATCGGTATGCCCCGAGTCGATCCCGACCGTACGGGTGACCGTGAGAAACACCGGCTCCTCCGGCACCCCCGTGCCGTCGAGCCCCAGCTCCTCACCGACTTCCCGTACGGCAGTCAGCCACGGATCCTCATCCGGCTCGACATGCCCGCCGGGCGGCAGCCACAGCCCCGCGTTCACATGATCAACCAGCAGGATCGCGCCGTCCCGAGGATCAACCGGCACCACGTACGACACCAGGTGCCGATCAGGCGTAGCCGGCTTGACCCGGCGAAACACGTCATCGGTGCCGCCCAGCCAGTCGAGTACCAGCCGCCGGTGCTCACCCTCCAGCGCGTCCCCCGGCTCCAGCCGGCCCACCACAGAATGCACAACCGCCACCGACGCCCGCATCCGTGCATGCTCCCAGAGCCCGGTCCAACCGGCCCGTTCGGCCGCCAGGGTATACACCGTCATGGGTTACGCCGCCGGCCACATTCACCGCGGTGCGGCATCCAGGCAGCCGTGAAGGATGCCGGACCCCCACCCGCCTGGAGTCAACGCAGACCTGACCGGCGGACATCGCCATGCTCGGCCGTGGATCGGCGCGGCCCTCGATCGGTCAGAGGAAGCCGGGCTGACGGGCCGCGTCCCGATGAAGCGAAACCAGCTCAGCCAGCGGGATCGGCTTACGAGACGCTGCCGAGAGATCCTTGCCTCCTCTGGTCCAGGGCGGTGGCCGAGCGCTGATCCCCTGATTCAACGCGACGCCGGCCACCTCCGCCTCCCACCCAGGCCACCGCAGACCCGCACAGAACCCGGTCAGCGCACCGGTAAGCATGGCCTCGAGCCACAGGCTCTGCCGGCAACCACGCGAACTGCCCGCCCATCACGTCGAACGCGACGATCAGACGACCAGCCTCGGGAACCATTTCGGCTGCTGCATCCGGCAACCCGTCACACCCACCGCCGAGCACTCGCAGCCAACCGTGATCGATCACCAGCCCACCGCTGCCGGCGACCACTGCCCCGAGCCACGACCTGGTCGAAACCTCCAGGGCCGCCAGGCAGGCGGCAGCCCGCTGGGGATCGGCCGCCAGAATTTCCACCGGATACGGAGCTACCGCCGCCAACGCCGAGATCTCAGACCATGCAGACTGCTCCACCGCGTCAGCCTCGCAGGAGGATCAACGATGCGACGCTCAGGGTCCGGCTGGACTGTCACTAGGCACCAGGTGCGTCCGTCAGCCTTTCAGGCCGGTGTGGGCCAGGCCTTCGATGAACTGGCGCTGGGCGATGACGAAGACGATCAGGACGGGGATGGCGGTCATGGAGGCCGCTGACAGTTGGACGTTCCAGAGCTGGCCCTGGTAGGCGTCGGTGAACTGGGTCAGGGCCTGAGGCAGCGTGTATTTCGCCTGGGAGGAGATGTAGACGACCGGCTCCAGGTACAGGTTCCAGCTGTGCAGGAACGTGAAGATGGCGACCGCGCCCAGGGCGGGGCGGGCCAGCGGCAGGGCGATGCGGCGGAAAATGGCGGGCCGGCCCAGGCCGTCCATGCGGGCGGCCTCTTCCAGTTCGCCGGGCAGGGTGATGAAGAACTGCCGCATGATGAACGTGGCCAGCACGCTGGGCGGGCCCAGCATGGGCACCAGGATCAGCGGCCAGTGGGTGTCGACCAGGCCCAGGCTGTTGAAGATGCGGAACAGCGGGACGATCGTCACCTCGCTCGGGATGAGCAGGCCGACCAGTACGACCAGGAACAGCACGTTCTGACCGGGGAAGCGGATGCGGGCGAAGGCGTAGCCGGCCATCGAGGCCACGACCAGCGTGCCCGCGGTGACCACCACGGCGATGTAGGCGCTGTTCCAGTACTGCTGGGCGAAGGGCTGCATCTCGAAGACCTGACGCCACGGTTCCAGGCTCCACGAGGACGGGAGCAGCGACGGGGAGAAGATCTCGGCGTTCGGTTTGAAGGAACTCGTGATCATCCACCAGGTCGGGAACACGAACGGCACGCACAGGACGAGCAGGGTCCCGTACAGGAAAAGCTTGGTCTTAATGCTCATGGAAGACCCACCTTTTGCGCATCTGCCATTGCAGGACGGTCAGCGCGAGCACGATCAGGAACAGCAGCACGGAGAGCGTGGCGCCGTAGCCGAAGGCGTGGAATTGGAACGCCTGCTGGTACAGGTAGTAGACGAGAACCGTGGTGGACGTGCCGGGGCCGCCCTGGGTGAGGACGCTGATCTGCGCGAAGACCTGCAGCGAGCCGACCACGGTGATGATGGAGGTGAGCAGAACGGTCGGGCTGATCAGCGGCAGCGTGATGCGGCGGAAAATGGTCCACGGGCTGGCGCCGTCGGTGCGGGCGGCCTCGTACAGGTCCTGGGGAACGCCTTGCAGAGCCGCGAGGAAAAGCACCATGTTGAGGCCGACGTTCTTGAAGACCTGCACGATGACGACGGCGGCCATGGCCGTTCCGCCGGAGCGCAGCCAATTGGGGCCGTCGATGCCGATCGTGTCCAGCAGACCGTTGATGCCGCCGTTGTCCTGCAGCAGGAAACCCCACACGATCGTCCACGCGAGCAGCGACACGACGACCGGGGAGAAGAACAGCACGCGGAAAACCGTGGTGCCGCGCAGTTTCTGGTTGAGCAGGACGGCCAGCAGCAAAGCCAGCGCGAGGTTGAGGACGACCAGCCCGATCGAGAAGAAAGCGGTCGCGCGCAGAACGGCGGGCACGTTCGGGTCGTCGGCGAGCTTCCGGTAGTTCTCGGCGCCGACGAAGGTGAACGTGTCGGCCAGCACGTTCCATTCGTGCAGGCTGTACCAGACCACCAGCACCAGCGGCACGAAGACGAACGCCAGCGAGCCGAGCAGGGCGGGCGTGATGAAGACGTACGCGGTCAGTTGATCACGCCGCCGCGTGGTCCAGAAGCGGCGGCGGATCAACGCGGAGCCAACGGTCATTTGGCGAGCAGCGGGTTGATGGCGGTGCAGACACCCTTCAGCACACCGGGGATGTCGGCGCCGGGCTTCCACAGCGGATCCAGACCGGCCCGTACGGCCTGGTTGAGCTCGGCGCTGCCGGTGTGGCTGGGCTTGACGACACCGTCGGCGATCCCGTCGATCACCACGTTCTGCAGCTGGTCGGGCTTGAGCAGCGGGTTGGCCTTGGCCAGGGTCGCCGCGTCGAGCTGGGACTGCCGCGGCGGCGGGAAGAACTGGGCCAGCTTCGCGCTGTTGGCGGGGCTGGTGAAGAACGTGACGAACTCGGCCGCGGCCGCCGCGTGCTTGCCTTTCTTGAGCACGCCGAGACCGCCCTGGCCGATCACCGAGTACTCACCGGCGGGGCCGGCCGGCAGCGGGACCAGCGTCCAGCCGAAGCCGCCCTCTTTGAGCAGCGACGTCCGGGAGATCTGGGCGATCGTCATGGCCGATTCGCCGGCGAAGAAGTCCGCGGCCACGCCGGGAGCGGGCAACGCCTTGCCGGTGAAGATCGCCTTGTGCAGGAACGTCATGGCGTCGATCATCGGCTGCTGATCGAAGCCGCAGGTCTTGCCGTCCGCGGTCCACGCCTCGGCGTCCCAGCCGCGGAACACGGTGGCCAGGTTGGTCCAGTCCTTGTAGTCGAAGTCGCGGATCACCAGGCCCTGCTTGCCCGTCTTGGCGGCGACGGTGCCGGCCGCGGTGATCACGTTCTCCCACGTCCACTCGGCAGGCAGCGTGACCCCGGCCTTCTTGAGCAGGTCGGTGTTGACGAAGACCCCGAACGGCGAGGTCGAGAACGGGTACGCCATCAGCTTGCCGTCCTGTTTCCACAGGGCGGTGGCCGCGGGCGCCAGGTCGGCCACGTTCTCGATGCTGTCGTCGAGCGGCTCGAGCGCACCCGACGCGACGAAGTCGGGCGCGGAGCCCTCCAGGATCCAGGCGATGTCGGGGGCGTTCCCGCCGGCGATCTGCGTGGTGACCGTGGTTGTGTAGTTGTCGATCGGCAATGCGTCGAACTTGACGGTGACGTCGGGGTGGGTCGCCTTGTACTCGGCCGCGATCGCGTCGAACAGCTGCACGTGGGCCGGGTTGGCCGACCACGTGGTCATGCGCAGCGTGATCGGGCCGTCGGACCCGGCGTCGTCACCACCACCGCAGGCGGTGAGCGAACCGAGCAGGGCGGCCACGGCTATTCCGGACAGAAGTCGTCTCACGGGGATGCTCCTTATCTCAATAACCGCTGATGTCGGGCCAGTGCAGCTCGACGCCGTCGGCGCTCAGGTGGGCTTGGAAATCGGCGAGCAGGTCGGGGGTGTTGCGGACGGCCCGTGGCGCGACGGCGCGGTCGAGGCAGAACGCGGCCAGCGCGCCGGCCACCTCCCCCGCGTTCCACTCGACCGGGTGCAACCGGTACGAGCCGTTGGTGATGTGGGTCGTGCCGATGTTCTTGCCGGCGGGCAGCAGGTTCTCCACGCGCTGCGGGATGAGGGCCCCGAGCGGGATCTCGAACGGGCAGCTGGCCACGTCGATGTAGTTGTCGCCGCCGGTGGAGGGGTGCAGATCGATGCGGTACATGCCGACTCCGACCGCATCGGCGTACGGGACGGCACCCTTGTCGCCTCTGATCTGCAGGGACAGGTCCTGCTCGACGACCGTGTACTCGGCCCGGATCCGGCGGCTTTCCCGCACGTACGGGGCCATGGCGAGACCGTCGGCGCTGCCGGTGACGTCGCCGCGCAGGCGCAGCCCGGGCCAGCCGGTGCCGCCGTCGGGGCGCGGAGCCTCGGTCTGCAGCCAGTAGAGCACCGAGAACGACAGCTCGCGGGCCTTGCGCTCGACGCTCGCGGGGTCGGGCGCGTCGACGTACGGCTGCTCGAAGTAGTCGATCATCGGCCAGTTCACCAGGCAGATGTCGCTCGGGTAGAGGCCGCCCGTGAAGTTGCGGCGCGCGGCGATGCGCCGGAACGTCCACAGGTTGCCGTCGCCGGGGTTGACCCGCTGGTCGGCGTCGACGAGCCACGGGTCGTCGTCCGGGTTCGGGGTGAACGACCGCGTCGAGAGTTGCAGCGTACGGGGGTTCGGGGTCTGCCAAGAGAGCATCCGCGCACCCCAGAACCCGGGCTGGTAGTCGCGCCAGAACCCGTACGCGGAAGGCTTGTCGACGGTGTGATCGCCGTCGACGTGATCCACCGCGAAGCACACCGAGAGCGCCTGCATGTTGGCCGGGTTCGCGGTGCCGGGGGCGTTGGGCTCGCCGGTCTCGGCCTGCGACTCGGCCCCGGTCACGTATTCGGTGCCGGTCATCGGCAACAGCTCGCCGGTCTCGGTCGCGTCCAGGATGTACGGCGCCGACAGCACGTAGTCGTCGCCGTGGTGGCGGACCGTCACGGCCGTCACCCGGTCACCGTCGGTCTCGGCGGCAGTCGGCACGGCCGGTTGCAGGACGGTCAGCCGACCCGATCCCCGGTACGGGGCCAGCATCGCGTCGATCACGGCCACGGCGACCCGCGGCTCGTGGCAGAGGCGGCTGACGTGCCCGGCGCCGGGGTTGAGGTCACGGGTGCGGCGGGCCCGGTCGGTGAGCGGATAGTGGGCGCGGTAGTAGTCACGGATGCCGTCACGCAGGGCGCGGTAGCTCGCGGTGATGCCGAAGCGCTCGACCCAGCTGTGCTCGTCCGGCGGCACGGCCTGGCTGGTCAGCTGCCCGCCGAGCCACGCGTGCTCCTCGGTCAGCAGCACCGTCCGGCCCGCCCGCAGCGCCGCCAGGGCCGCCGCCACTCCGCCCAGGCCGCCCCCGACGACCAGGACATCCGCCCGCAGTTCAGGCACGGGCCACCGCCAGGGTCGCGCCGGCCACGGGCTCGCAGGGCAGCAGCCGCTGGTGGTCGCCGCCCGCACCCTCGAGGATCGCCGACAGCACCTCGACGGCCTGCCAGCCCATTTCGCGCCGCGGGATCCGATAACCCGTGAAGTCGAGATCCGTGCTGGCGGGCCGGGTGGGGTCGCCCAGGGCCACGAAGGACAGATCGTCCGGTACGCGCAGACCCTGCTTGACGGCCTCGTCGGCGAGCAGGGCGCCGTCGGCGAACTCCTCGGCGAACACCGCGGTCACTTGTTCCGTGATCAACTGGCTTAGCACCTCTTTGCCCGGTTTGACATGTATTCCGGCTACCCCCGCGCGCGCTACGGCGTCGGTGAAGCCGCGGAAGCGGTCGGCGTGCGACTCGGGCCCGCCACCCTCCCCCACGTACGCGATCTTGCGATGGCCCAGCTCGACGGCCCGGCGGACCTGGGCCGCGGTGGCCGCCGGATAGTCGGCGCCGACGTAGGGCACCGGACCGCCGGCGTCGTCGCGCCGGCCCACGCTGACGAACGGCTGACCCTCCGCGATCAGCCGGGCCAGCTCTTCGGGGTCGAGCCAGCGGCCCAGCAGGATGCAGCCGTCGGCCAGCCGCAGCCGGTTGTCCTGCGAGAAGATCCGGCGCCGGCCGTCGACGACCGACGCGCTGGTGAACAGCAGCAGGTCGCAACCGATGCGCTCGGCGCACTCCTCGATGCCGACCAGGAACGGGTGGTAGAAGTCGCCCAGCCCGGCCGGGAACACCGGCTCGTAGGTGAAGACACCGAGGAAACGGTTGCGCTGAGCGGCCAGGCGGCGGGCGATCGGGTCGGCCACATAACCCGTACGCCGGATGGCCGCGAGCACCTTCTCCCGCGTCTCGGGCGCAATCCGGACGGCGGCGTCGTCGCGCTCGTTGAGCACGATCGAGACGGTCGTCTGACTGACGCCGGTCATCCGGGCGATGTCCTGCTGCGTCACCCGCCTGCTGCTGGATGGCACGTCGGAGTCTCCTCTGTTACGCCGCTAATACGCATTAACAAACGTGAACCGATCGTGGGCCACGCTCTCCGTGATCGTCAAGGAAATGCCTGTACTAATACCTATTAGCGCCTTGACCGAGGTTGTTAACGATGGCGAAACTTCGGGGCATCCCCTACCTGGAGGTCACCTCGTGGACCGACGATCCCTGCTCCGAGGCACTGCCGGTTTGGCTGGAATTGCCGGACTCGGCGCCTTCCCCGGCTCAGCCCAGGCCGGACCGGCCGGCATGCCCACCTACACCTATCTGCGCGACGCGCTCAAGACACCGCTGCGCTACAACCCGACCGGGGAGTTCATCTTCCCGTGCATCCGCGGCGTCTACGACAAGATCAGCGGCGCCCGCAGCCGCTACTACCTCTACTACGCGCCGCACGAGAAGCCGGGCGGCATCTGCGTGGCCGGGGCCGACTCGCTCAACGGGCCCTTCGCCGAGTACACGAACAACCCGATCATCGACAACGTGCTGCCCAGCACGACCGTCTCGCACGTGTCCTCACCCCACGTGACGTGGGACAACGCCACCAGGCAGTTCTTCCTCTACTTCCACGGCGAGAACACCACGACCCGCGTCGCGCGCTCCTCCGACGGCCTGACCTTCCGCGACGAGACCCCGATTCTGAGCACGCGGCTGGTCCCCGGCCTGACCGAGACCTCGTACGCCCGGGTCTTCGAGCACGTGCTGCCCGGACGCGGCAACAAATACACGATGGTCTACATGGGTGTGCTCGGCGGCAGACGGCGCATCTATCACGGCTGGTCGCCGAACGGCTGGGACGGCTGGCAGTTCGCGCAGACGGCCCTGGTCAACCCCGAACCGGACGGGCTGACCGACATCTCGGGGCCGTCGCTGGTGTTCCGCAACGGCACGGTCTACGTCGCCTACCACGGCAACGACGGCAAGATGCGGCTCACCGAGGTCGGTCCGTCGTTCGACCGGGAGAACCACCTGGGCGTCTTCTACTCCCCCGCCGCCTCCGACAACGGCCGCGCGGCGGCGCCCTCGTTCGGCACCGACGGCGGGGTGCAATACATGTTCTACGAGGCCGGGCCGCGGCTGAACGCCCGCATCTGCATCGCCCGCGCCGCCTGATCTGGTTGCCTCGCGGGGCTACCGTCGGTTCATGGCTCCCGTCTCGTACCCGCGCGCCCTGGCGTTGGCCGCCCTCCAAGCAGCCCTGAGCGGAAGCTGGATCGCCGCCGGCGAACTCACCCCGGCCCGGCGGCGACTGGCCCGCCTCGGTGCGGTCGCCGTGACGACCGGCATCGGCTACGTCATCTCCCCGCCGTCGTCGAGCTCGGCGGAGACACCTGACTCGCCGGTCACGCTGCGGCTGGTCGCGCCCGGCTCCGCGAACGCTCTGGGGGTCGCGGCCCCGGAACTGGCCGGGTCGCCCGACGCCGCGCACCCGACCGGCGACCGCGCCCCGCAGGCCGCTGCCGGGCCATCGCACGGCCTGCTCGACGCGTCCGAGATGCTCGACATCAAAGTCCCGTTCGACAAGCGCAAAGCCGTCCTCGGCGCGGCCGTCGTGGCCCTCTCGGCCGGGGCGATCGCCGGCCGCCGCCAGCTGGAGAAGCGGTGGCTGGCCCGCCTGACCGGCCACGGCCACCCCCACCCGACCCGCGGCCTGGCCGTACGGATGGCCGCCGTCGAATTCGCCGGCCAGTTCGCGCTGCAACTCGCCGACCGCCGGCGGAACCGCGCCTGAGGCCTGCTTTTGTGGAAGCGCGGAGGGCTGCTGGGCGCACAACGCTGGCCGTCGCCCTGCGGCGCCGCTGCACCGGCGGACCGCGCCCGACCAGCCGCCGGCGATGCCCTCGGCCTCCACTCATCGGGATGCGGTCCCGTTCGACCGTGCGTCCTACGGCAAACTCCGTGGAGGACCGGGCGATGAAAACATTGACGCGCAACGTCGTGGAGAACTGGGGCGCGGACGGGGAGCGGTGGCTGTCGGGGTTGCCCGCGCTTGTTGACGAAGTGGCGGCGGAATGGGACGTACGGGTCCTGGAGACCTACCCGATGACGTTTCACTGGGTGGCCGCGGCCGTTCGTGCGGATGGCACCCCGGCGGTTCTCAAGCTGGGTGTGCCGGACGGGCATCTCGACGCCGAGGCGGAAGCGCTGCGGATATTCGACGGGCAGGGGGCCGTACGGCTGCTGGCCGAGAACGCCGCCAAAGGCGCACTTCTCGTCGAACGTGCCGACCCGGGGACGACATTGACGGTCGCCGACGAGGCCGCGCTGGTCGAAGTGGGTCACCGCCTTCACCGCGTACCGGCGGAGAATCGCCATCTGCCGCACCTACGCACGCTGCGCGGGGGTTTCGAGCGGTATCGCGAGGGGCCGATTCCGCGGCGCATGGTGGATCGGGCGGCCGAACTGTTCGACGACCTCTGCGCCGGCGCGCCGCGGGAAACAGTTCTGCACGGGGACCTGCATCACGGCAATGTGCTGCGCGGACGCGACGGGGAATGGCTGGCCATCGACCCGCACGGATGGGTGGGCGATCCCGGCTACGACGGCGGCGCGATGCTCTACAACCCGGATCCGGAACGGCGTGAACCGGAACTTCTCGCGCTCGTCCCGCGCCGGATCGACATGCTCACGGCGTACGAGGAACGGGAAAGGGTCATCGCCTGGGGCTACGTCATGGGTGTGCTGGCGGAACTGTGGACAGTGGAGGCTTCCGGTCAAGCTCGCAGCCGGGCCCTCGACGTGGCGCGCCGGCTGGAACCTTTGCTGGATTAGCGGCGCAGCACTGTCGCGCCCAGCGTCATGACGACCATGAGCCCGACAATGACGCCGAACGATACGGTCAGCGACGACACGTGGGCGATTCCGCCGATGATCCCGGGGGCGATCAGACCGCTTCCGTACGCGATCCCGGCCACCCCGGCAATGCTGCGCCCCGGGTGTTCGCTGCTGCGCCCGGCCGCCGCGAACACCAGCGGCACCACCACCGCGATCCCGATGCCGAGCAGGCCGAACCCGGCGATGACCAGCACGACCTGATCGACCAGCACGACCAGCAGCGCGCCGGCCGTGGCCAGCGCGCCGCTGATCCGCACGGTCCTGACCGGGCCCAGTTTCTGCACGACCCGGTCCCCGCCGAACCGGGCGACCGCCATGCACACCGAGAAGATCGACACGGTGGCGGCGGCGGTCGCTGCGGGGTGGTGCAGCAGGTCCCGGACGTAGACGGCGGCCCAGTCGAGGCTGGCCCCCTCGGCGAAGACGGCGCACAAGCCGATCAGGCCGATCGGCAGCACGGCCCGGCTGGGCAGGGCGAACGCCGGCGGCTCGGCCAGCGTCGGGGCGGGCCGGTGCGGCACGATCCCCCAGGAGGCGGCCAGCACGACGACGACCAGCACGGCCACCGTGATCGCGAAGTGGACCGGCGCGCCCAGCCCCTCGCGGGCCGCGAACGCCGCCACGGCCGAGCCGCCCAGCCCGCCGACGCTCCACCAGCCGTGGAAACCGGACATGACGGACCGCCCGTACCGCTCCTCGACCAGGACGGCGTGCGCGTTCATGGCCACGTCGGCCAGCCCGGCGGCGGCTCCGTAGCCCACCAGCGAGACGCAGAGCAGCCACAACGAGGTGGGCAGCGACGGCAGCATCAGCGCGGCGACCCAGGCCAGCATCAGGACCCGTACGAGGGAACGCAGGTCGAACCGGTGCACGAGCCGCCCCGACAGCGGCATCGCCAGCAGCGCCCCCACCCCCGGCATGAGCAGCGCGACCCCCAACCCGCCGGGCCCGACCCCGACATGGTCGGCGATCCACGGCACCCGCGCCGCGAACGTCCCCGTCACCGCCCCGTGCGCCGCGAAAACCGCCGACGTGGCCACCCGCGCCCGCCGCAACCCGGCCACCTCAGTACTGATCACGTTCCTGACAGTAGGCGAAGCGGCACCCTACGAGGGGCCCGCCTCGGGCCCGTCCTGCGACGAGATGGCCGTCGACACCAACGCCGGCGAAACGGGCTCCGCCACTACCTCCTCGGGCGACCGGAGACGCGGTGGCGCCTGCATCCACGGCTTGAGATTCTGCAGAACCTGCTGATAGAAATCGTCGACGGCGTCGAGCACCGAGTCGATGAACGACCCGCGCCCGGTCCCCCTCTTCGTGCCGGCCGTGGAGTTCGCGGCCACGCGGAAGGCTTTCAGCTCCTTCGCCGGGTCACTGATCAAAAGACCAGGATTTTCCCGTACGGCCTTGAGCAGCTCGGCATTTCCGGGACCACGCGAATAGGCCGCGAACGATTCGAGCCGCACACTCTCGGGCGCCTGCTTCAGCTGCCGCACCAACCAGTTCACCCGCGTCGTGGGCCGGCCTTCGCGAGGCGCGTCGACGTCGACGTGGCAGGTAATTTTCGCCGCCCGCACATCAGCCGTGATGTAGAGCGCACCGACCGCGCCGGGAATCCGAAGGCCCGCAGTCATGGCGCCGGTCGAGGTCAACTGAGCCACCAGGGCCTGCGTCCGGACCGCTGGTTCGGCCAATTCCCGGCGGGTGAGGGCGGGAACGATTTCAGTGCCCAGGCCTCGGCCGAGTTTGAGACCGGCGTACCGCACGAGCGCGTCGAATCGCCCGACCACGTCGGCCGCCGCGGCATCATTGGCGCGCAACGTGCCCGCGCCGACCGACTCCCGGAGGGTCACCCAGTTCGGACCCATGTCGCTGAACTCGAGGGCCCCCGATTTCGGGTGCTCCAGATATCGGATCAGCTCGCCCAGCACCCACGCCTGGTCCGGATCCGCGACGCCGCGATACTCCTTTTGCATCACCGCGGTGGTGAGGACCTCCGACCAGGGCAGGTGATGCAGAGCGACCTTCTTGAGGCGTCGTTTGTCGACCGCCGTCGGGTGCTGGCCGGGTACGGGCGGAATCTGGTTCGAGATGGTGATGACCGCATCGAAGCCCTGCTCGCGGGCGACATCGAGATAGTTCTCGAGCTGGTCGGCCTTCAGGTCGTTGCTGCCGGTTTTGACTTCGACCAGCGCGGTCCACTCCCGTTGACCGCGGGACACGCGAATGAGCCCGTCCGGGAAGACCTTCGCGTCCCCGAGTTTGAACGGCACCTCGATATACGTCTGGACGGCGCCGGCCGGAGCGCCCAGTGGTTGCGTCAAGGCCCGGCCGAATTCCCGGACCGCGCACATCACCGCCAGAAGCGCCGACGTGGCCCGCCGCTCCTGCTCGTCGGCGCCGTTGATGCCCGACGTAGGAATGAGTCGCGCGGCCAGCCAGGTGTCTTCACTCATCAGTCACCCCCTGTCATGAAACGTGCACGAAGGCTACGCCCGGTAACGCCTCGCGATCGGATCGAACGACGCGTCGATCAGTCACGGAATTCGACCGTCCGTCCACTGACGACAAGCTGTTAGCTGGGCTTTTCCGGATCCGGGGGCGAGTGCCGATCGGACTCCGGCATTCGGAATGCAGAAATACGGGGCTGCGGGGTCGCGTACGGGTGGGAATGTCGGTTGAATGACCGGAGGCCGGTTAGTGATGGGAATGGGGGCTGTTGTGCCGCTTCGGAGTCGGAAGCAATGGTGGGGCGTGACGTTGGACGCGCCGGACGGGGTGGCACTGGGGCGGTTTTATTCGCGGCTGCTCGACTGGAAGTTCTATCCGGCCGACAACGGGCTCGGCGGGGCCGTCGCGCCGTCCGAGCAGGCCGGGTTCAATCTGGGGTTTCAGACCGAGGAGCATTATGTGCGGCCGGTGTGGCCCGCCGAGCCGGGAAAGCCGCAGATGAGCATGCACCTGGAGATCGAAGTGGACGATCTGGAGGCGGCCGTGGCGCACGCGGTGGGTGTGGGCGCCACCGTGGCCGAATTTCAGCCGCAGAAGACGGTGCGCGTGATGCTCGACCCGGCGGGACATCCGTTCTGTTTGTATCTGGACGAGAGCGAGCTCTAGGCGAAGGTGAACAGCTGAAGGCCGGGCACGAACGGTTCGGGCGGCCGGCGCAGGCGGTGCAGCCCGACCCGGAAACGGGCGTCCGGCGGTTCGTGGAAGGCGAGCTCGTCGAAACCGTTCCCGGCGAAGACGTCGCGCACCTCGGCGGCCCCGGAACCGGCGCGGGTCCACACGACCGTGCCGCCGGGGGCGAGCAGCGTGGGCAGGGCCTCGATGGTGCGGCGCGTGTCGGCGTACGGGATGTTGCCGAAGACGCCGCAGGCGAGCAGGACGTCGGCGGGGGCCACGGCGGCGTACGGGTCGGTCATGCCCGCGTCGCCCGTCACCACCGTGACGCCCTCGGGGGCCGACTGCCGGGCGCGTCCGGCCAGCAGCGGATCCCACTCGACCAGCACGGCCCGGGAACCGGCGGGCAGTAACGGCAGGATGTCGCGGCCGTCGCCGGCGCACATGCTGATCACGCGGCGGGGGCGGTCGAGCAGTGGGCGCAGGCAGTCCTGCACCACCGCGAGCCGCCGGGCCAGCGACGAGCCGGGGATGTCGTACTCGTCGTGCCAGCGCACCCAGTCCCGTGTCACGCGAGTCATTGAACACGAAGACGCCGCGCCCGGACGAGGGACGCGGCGTCTCCTAGGAGCGGGCCAGGTCTGCTAGGTGGACGACGTGTGGTCGACGGTCGCGGCCACGTCCCGGTCGATGCGGGGGTCGCCCTCGTCGGCGAAGTAGTCGTCCCGGGTGGTGCCGTCCACGCCGTCCGGGGTCTTGGCCGCCCGCAGGATCAGCGTCACGATCACCGCGACCAGCAGGTTCAGGATCACGGTGACGAAGCCGACGTAGATCGTGCGCTTGGTGTCGAAGCCGAAGTCGGACAGCGGGAACGCCGAGCCGCCGAAGTGGGCCCGGCCGGTGGCCGCGTTCGGGATCTGCCACAGCATCCACATCGACAGGCCCATGCCGACGGCCCAGCCCGCGATCAGCCCGCCGCGGTGCAGCCAGCGGGTGAACAGGCCGAGCGCCACCGCGGGCGCGGTCTGCAGGATGATGATGCCGCCGATCAACTGCAGGTCGATGGAGAACTGCGGGTCGAGGAAGACGATGCAGGCGACCGCGCCGACCTTCACCACCAGCGAGGTGATCTTCGAGACGCGCGCCTCCTGGGCCGGCGACGCGTCCTTGCGCAGGTACTCCTTGTAGATGTTGCGGGTGAACAGGTTGGCCGCGGCGATCGACATGATCGCGGCCGGCACCAGCGCGCCGATGCCGATCGCGGCGAACGCGACACCCGCGAACCACGCCGGGAACTGCATGTCGAAGAGCAGCGGCACGACGGTGTTGCTGTCCACCTTGCCGGTCGCGGGGTCGGTGATCGGCTTGACGCCGGAGGCGATGGCCGCGTAGCCGAGCAGCGCGAGCAGGCCGAGCAGGAAGCTGTAGGCGGGCAGGGCCGACATGTTCCGCTTGATCACGTTGCGGTTCTTGCTGGCCAGCACGCCGGTGATGCTGTGCGGGTAGAGGAACAGCGCCAGCGCCGATCCGAGGGCCAGCGTGATGTATTGGACCTGGTTGTTGGCATTGAGCGTGATGCCGTCGCCGGGCGCCGGTGACGCGTCGAACTTGGCCTGGGCCGCGTCGAAGATGCTGCCCCAGCCGCCCAGCTTGTAGGGCAGGTAGATGACCGCGACCAGGATCACGATGTAGATCAGCGTGTCCTTGACGAAGGCGATCAGCGCCGGGGCGCGCAGTCCCGACTGATACGTGTACGCGGCGAGGATCGCGAACGCGATGATGATCGGCGCGTGCCGGGCGATCACGCTCTCGCCGGTCACGCCCATCGTCTTGAGCACGGCCTCGATGCCCACGAGCTGCAGGGCGATGTACGGCATGGTGGCGACGATGCCCGTGATGGCGACCAGCAGGGCCAGCGTGGGCGAGCCGAACCTCGTACGGACGAAGTCGGCCGGGGTGACGAAGCCGTGCCGGTGGGAAACCGACCAGAGCCGGATCAGGATCAGGAAGAACAGCGGGTAGATGACGATCGTGTACGGGACCGCGAAGAACCCGGCCGCGCCGGCGCCGAAGATCAGGGCGGGCACGGCGACGAACGTGTACGCCGTGTAGAGGTCGCCACCGACCAGGAACCAGGTGATCCATCCGCCGAAGCTGCGGCCGCCCAGGCCCCACTCGTCGAGGTGCTCCATGTTCTGCGGCGCCCGCCACCGCGCCGCGACGAAGCCCATGCCGCTGACCAGCAGGAAGAGGAGGGTGAAGACGACGATCTCGGTGACGTGGTCGCTCATCGGGTCACCTCTTCTTCGTCATCTGGTAGATGAGCGAGGTCGTGGCCACGCCGACGAGGATGAAGAGGAACTGCAGCCAGTAGAAGGCCGGGAAACCCCACAACCGGGGCGAGTCGTGATTGAACAAAGGGGTCAGCACGGGCAGCACGATGGGGATGACCAGCAGCCAGTTCCACGGGCTGCGATCGCTGCGGGCTGCGGGCACTGCTTTCGGCGTCTCGGGCTCCGCCATCAGCCGTACCTCCTGGTAACTGTGGAGACGGTCACAGTCACGCTAACGACACACGCCCGTTACAAGCGATCATCGTGCGCCGAGCGGTTTACGACCTGCGCCCAACGGCGATCGGCGAGGATCGCCACGGCTCGATGCCCGTACGGCCGTGGACGGTACGATCACCGCACCACTGAGGACGCGTACGGGTGAGAGGTTGTCGCATGGCTCAGGAGCCGGTCGTCCACGAGGGCGGACACGCGCTGGACATGAACGTTCCGCAAACGGCCCGGATCTGGAACTACCTGCTCGGCGGCAAGGACAACTTCGCCGCCGACCGGGCCGTGGGTGACCAGATCATCGCGAACCTGCCGCACCTGGCGGAGTACGCCCGGCTGTCCCGCAAATACCTGGCCCGGGCGGTGCGCTACCTGGCCACCGACGGCGGCATCTCGCAGTTCCTCGACGTCGGCACGGGCCTGCCCACCGCCGACAACACCCATGAGGTGGCCCAGACGGTCGCCCCGCGGTCGCGCATCGTCTACGTCGACAACGACCCGCTGGTGCTGACCCACGCCCGCGCGCTGCTGACCAGCAGCCCCGAGGGGGCCACCGACTACGTCGACGCCGATCTGCGCGACCCGGCCGCGATCCTGGCCGCGGCGGCGACCACGCTCGACCTCGACCAGCCGGTGGCGCTCATGGTCATGGGCATCCTGGGGCACATCGAGAGCGACGACGAGGCCCGTTCGATCATCGACCAGTTCATGTCGGCCCTGGCCCCCGGCAGCTACCTCGCCATGTACGACGGCGCCGACACCAACCCCGACGTGGTCGAGGCCACCCGCATCTGGAACGTCTCGGCCAACCCGAAATACCACCTGCGCAGCCCCGAGCGGATCGCCGGGCTGTTCGCGGGGCTGGAACTGGTCGAGCCGGGCGTCGTGCCGGTGACCCGGTGGAAGCCCGACGCGGAGGCCGCAGCCGCCCCCGAGATCGCCCAGTACTGCGCGGTCGGCCGCAAGCCCTGACCGTCCCGCGGTGGTGCGGCGCGCCGTCCGGCCCGCCGCACCACCGACGGCCCTACGGGGTCCAGAGACCCGTCGACACGGCCTTGGTCAGGGAGGCGTTGGTGTCGTCGCCGTCGAGCGACCACATCATGGCGCCACCCAGGCCCTTGGCCCGGATGTAGAGCGTCTTTTGCAGCATCATGGCCGGGTCGTCGTACGTCCAGAAGGTCGTGCCGTCGAACAGCCAGGAGTGACCCGACTTGAGGTCACGGTAGACCTTGAAGCCGGGCAGCGACTTGACCGTCTTGTAGTCCTCGGTGCCGGCCGCGAACGTGCCCGGGGCGGGGCCGGTGGCCGGGGCGAACAGGCCGTTGCCGGGCGCGGTGACGCCGGTCCAGCCCTGGCTGTAGTAGGGCAGGCCGAGCACCAGCTTCTTGCGCGGGGCGCCGACCGAGATCCACTTGTTGATCGCTACCTCGGACGAGAAGTCGGGGTTGTCGGGCGCACCCTTCGGCACGAAGATCGCGGACTGCTGGTTGGTGCGGGCCTCCCACGAGCCGTGGAAGTCGTAGCCCTGCACCGTGGCGAAGTCGAGGTACTTGAAGATCTTGCCCTCGAAGCCGGCGTCGACCTTGACCGGCGAGGCGGGCAGGAACGCGGTCAGGTCGTAGTGCTTCTTGGTCGAGCGCGACAACGCGTCCAGCTGCTTGCGGAACTCCGCGGTGAGCAGCGTGAAGTTCTGCTTGTCCTCGGGCCGGATGATGTTGCCGACCTCGCCCGCCGAGCCCGGCCACTCCCAGTCCAGGTCGATGCCGTCGAGGATGCCGGCCGCCACGCCGGGGGTCAGCCCGGGCAGGTTGCCCTTGATCCACAGGTCGACGCAGGAGGAGACGAGCTTCTGACGCGAGGCGTCGGTCAGCGCCGCGTCGGAGAAGTACTTCGAGCCGGACCAGCCGCCGAGCGAGATCAGCACGCGCAGCTTCGGGTTCTTGGCCTTGAGTTCCTTGAGCTGGTTGAGGTTGCCCGCGATCGGCTGACCCTCGACGTCGGCGACGCCGTCGACGCTGTTCTCGGCCGAGAACGGGGTCTGCCAGTCGGCCCAGGCGTCAGCCGAGGCGCAGAGCCCGTCCGCGGTGACCGGGCCGAAAGCGTAATTGATGTGGGTCAGGCGGCTCGCGGCGCCGGATTTCTGCACCTTGGCCAGCTGGAAGTCGCGGCCGTAAATGCCCCACTGGGTGAAGTAGCCGACCTTGACGTACGGCTTGATCGTCGCCTGTGCGGGTGTCGCGGCAAACGTCGACGCCACCGCGGCCACGGCCGCCACGGCGACGGCACGCCGGGTGAAAACGCGCATAAGCCCTCCAGGGCCGAAACGTTGAAGAAAGTTTCCTAATCGAGGAAGCTAAACGTCTCGAACCCTGGAGGCAATAGGAGTCAGCGCAGATGGGCCGTCTCGTTGACGGAACGCACCGCTATGTTCCCATCCGGCCAGACATCCATAGTGGAGACGCCGGCGGCGTCGAGGAACAGCCGGTGCAGGAACGCGTCGGAGGCGGCCAGCGCGTCCCGCAGGATCAGTTTGATCGGCGAGACGTGGGAGACAACCACGACAACCCCTCCCCCGTACGAGGAAAGGATGCTCGCCATCGCGCCCCGCACGCGCTTCGCGGCCGCCTGGAACGACTCGCCACCCGGCGGCGCCACGCTCGTCGAGCCGAGCCACGCGGTCATCTCGCCCGGCCAGCCCTCCTGCACCTCGGCGAAGGTCAGGCCCTCCCACAGCCCGAAGTCGACCTCGATCAGGTCGTCCACGATCGTCACCGGCACCCCGCCGACCTCGGCCGCGATGTGCTCGGCGGTGCGCACGCAGCGGCCCAGCGGTGAGCTGACGACGGCCGTGACGTCGCGCGCGAGGCCGGCGACGCGACCGCCCGCGGCCATGGCCTGCGCCTCACCCTGCTCGGAGAGCGGGATGTCACCGCGCCCGGAGTAGCGACCCTGCTGCGTGTACGCCGTCTCGCCGTGCCGCACGAGGATCAGCCGGGTGGCGTTCTCCATCGAGGGCGGCGCCCATGACCGGGGCGACGCCGGGGTGACGACCTCAGGCTCGACGCGATCCCGTACGGGCTTGCCCGCGGCCTCGTCCATGGCCCGGTTGGCCAGCGCGTCGGCCGCCTTGTTGCGCTCGCGCGGGATCCACTCGAAGCTCACCCGGTCGAACCGCGCTACCCACTGGGCGGCCTCGGCGGCGAGCGGGCGCAGGCCGGCGTTCTTGATCTGCCAGCGGCCGGACATCTGCTCGACCACGAGCTTGGAGTCCATCCGCACGTCGACCTCGGAGGCGCCCAGCTCGTGGGCCGCCTTGAGCCCCTCGAGCAGGCCGGTGTATTCGGCGACGTTGTTCGTGGTGGTGCCGAGCGACCCCTGCCGCTCCAGCAGCACCTGGCCGTCGGTGTCGCGCACCACCGAGCCGTAGCCGGCCGGGCCCGGGTTGCCCCGCGACCCGCCGTCGGCCTCGACGACGACCCTCACAGCCCGCTTTCCTTCGTGCGCACCATGATGCGCCGGCATTCCTCGCAGCGGACCACCTCGTCGGCGTCGGCCGCCTTGACCCGGGCCAGGTCGGCGCCGTAGAGCTCGATGCGGCAGCCCCCGCAGCGGCCGGACTGGAACAGCGCGGCCCCCAGCCCCGAGTCGAGCCGGATCTTGTCGTACAGCGCGACCAGGTCGGCGGGCAGGTCGGCGGCCAGCGGGGCCCGGGCCGAGGTCTTGAACTCCTGTTCCTTGGTGATCTCCTCGTACGCCTCGTCGCGCCGGCGCTCGGCCTCGCCGCGGCGCCCGACGGCGGAGTCGATCCGCTGCTGCACCTCGGCCAGGGCCGTGTCCGCGGTCTCCTTCTGCTCCATCAGCTCGAGCTCGGCGTCCTCCAGCTCGGACTGCCGCCGGTTGAGCGTGGCCAGTTCGTGCTGCAGACCCTCGATCTCGCGCAGGGCGCCGCCCGCGTCGAGCCGGGCCTGGTCGCGGTCCTTGCGGATGCGGACCTGCTCGATGTCCTTCTCGAAGCGGCTGATGTCGCGCTCCAGGTCGTCCACGGCGACCTGGGCCCGGGCCCGCTCGTCCTCGAGCGCGGAGATCTCCCGCGTCACCGCGTCGATCTCGGCCAGTTCGGGCAGCGACTTACGCCGGTGCGCGAGCTGGGCCAGGGCGGTGTCGACGGCTTGCAGGTCGAGCAGGCGGCTCTGGGCTTCCGGCGAGGCCTTCACGGCAGGGGCTCCTTCTTTTCGGGGTCTTCCCTGGCGTGCACGGTCCAGGGGTCCGTGTCCAGATCGGACACGATGGCTTCGGCGCCGGACTCGTCGCGCAGCCACGCCGCGACGTCGTCCAGCCAGGGGCGCTCGGTGGCCCAGTGCGCGACGTCGAGCAGAGCCGGCCCGTCCTCGGCGAGGTGCTCGCTGGCCGGGTGGTGCCGCAGGTCGGCGCAGAGATACGCGTCGACGCCGGCCCGGGTCGCGGCGGCCAGGAACGCATCACCGGCGCCGCCGCAGACGGCCACCGTGCGCAGGACCCGGGACGGGTCGCCGGCCGCTCGCACCCCGGCCGCCGTGGTGGGCAGGCGGGTGGCCGCGAAACGCGTGAAAGCGGCCAGGTCCATCGGCTCGGCCAGCTCGCCGATGCGGCCGAGGCCCCGGCCCGCGCCCTCGGCGGCGCCGGTGGCGGGCACCAGGGGACGCAGGTCACGCAGGCCCAGGCGGGCGGCGAGGGCGTCGGACACGCCCGGATTGGCCACGTCCGCGTTCGTGTGGGCGGAGTAGAGCGCGACGTCGTTGCGGATGAGCCGGTGGATGATGCGGCCCTTGTACGTATCGGGGGCGATCGACGACACCGGCTTGAGCAGCAGCGGGTGGTGGGCCACGATCAGGTCGGCCCGTACGGCGAGCGCCTGCTCGACCGTCTCGGGCACGCAGTCGACGACGCAGAGGACGCGCCGGACGGGGTGCTCGAAGTCGCCGAGCACCAGGCCGACGCGGTCCCACGACTCCGCCCAGGCACGGGGGTAGCGCCGGTCGAGGGCGCTCACCACGTCGAGGACGGTGGGGTCGGCAGCAGTGTCGGTCACGGCCGCCAACTCTATCGGGCTTCCGCCGCTCGATCGGCGGGACCGCCTACGCTCGTTCCACCGGGCCGCTGCTGCTCATGCTGACCGGGTTGCTGACCGCCTGAAGCGCACGCCGCCAGGGAAACTGGCTGCGAAAACGGTCGGTCTGTCCGGGATTCCCCAACCGGCAGACGTCCTCGCCGTAGAGCACGTGCACGCCCCAGTCGCGCAGCCGGGCCAGGCTCTCGTGCAGCGCGGGGTGCAACGCCATGACCTTGTTCGTGTACGGGACGACGGCTGTGGGCACGCCGTAGCCGTAGCCCTCGACCAGCAGACCGAGCACGAGGGTGTCGGTGATCCCGGCGGCCCATTTGTTGACGGTGTTGACCGTGGCCGGCGCGACGATCATCGCGTCCGCCGCGGGCAGGACGTCGGGGTCCCCGGGGCTCTTGTAATAGGTGCGTACCGGGTGGCCGGTCTGGGCCTGGAGCGCCGCCACGTCGACGAACTTGCGCCCGTCGGGGGTGGTGATCACGCAGACGTCCCAGCCTTCCGACTGGGCCAGGTCGACCAGGATGCCGACGTCACGAGCCATGGGCGAGCCGCAGACCAGGACGTACAGTACACCGCGGGCGGGGTTACCGGTCGTCACGTGCTAACCCACCTCATACACCGACTCCCATCTGCTCGGCCAGCTCCGCTATGGGAGCCGGCGGAGTGCCCCGCGTCCGGCGGAGCACGTCGGAAAGAACCTCGTGCGCGAGCGGGCGGCAGCGGATCTCGGACGGGGCGAGCCGGTCGCCCTCGAGCAGCATCTCGCTGGCCTTCTCGACGTTGCCGATCTGCGTGTAGCCGCGCGCGATGTCGAGGAAGTGGTGTGCCCGGCGTTCGGGCAGCATCGCGTTGAAGCCGATCACGTCGATCTTCTCGTGCGTCTCGACCGCGGTGCGGCCGTCGCCCAGCTCGACCGCCGTGGCGCAGCGGTGCAGCTGCACGTTGGTCGGGCCGAAGCTGGTCCAGTAGTGGTTGAAGTCGCCGCCCAGCTCGAGCGACGCCTGCTCGGCCCCGCAGAGCAGGTCGCGCACTGTCGCGCTGTCGCCGATCCGGGCCGCCGCCATCGCCCCGTTGAGCAGCAGCATGCCGTACACCGACAGGCGCTGCCCCTTGATCTCGTGCTCGGTGACGGGGCTGGGAGCCAGCCGGTTCGCGATGTTGACGTTGACCTCGAGCGCGGGACGGACCCGGCCCAGAGCCAGCAGCGCGCTGCCCACCCGATAGCTGGCCAGCCCGGCCAGGAGCTGATCGCCGGCCCGCTGCGAGACCGCGATCGAGCGGTCGGCGGCCAGCCACGACAACTCGTGCTCGCCGACCTTGCGCAGCGCCGACGACGCGATCTGATACACCTGCCCGAGCAGATGCGCGGCGTCCTTGGCCTCGGTGCCGGTCGCGTACGCGCTGTCGGCGGCCTGGGCGTCGCGCAGCAGCTTGGGCAGCATGCGGGCCAGCACGCCGTACTTGGCGTGCTGATAGGTCAGCCAGGCGTGGCTGACCGCCTTGCGCATCTCCGTCAGCGGCGGTGAATGTGGCACTGCTTGGAAAAACGCGCTCATCTGGTCATATCGCTCCAGAGCCGCGCGAATCTCCTCGACCTCGACCTGGTCGATGCAGTTCTGTGTCTCCGGCCGCCGTTCCACGTCCTTGCCCAGCAGCAGCTGGACGTCGACCTGGAGAACATCGGCGATCTCGTAGACGACGGAGAACTTGTCGAGCCGGCGGACCCCCCGCTCCACCTTGTCGACCCAGCTCTTGGACTTGCCCAGCCGGTCAGCAAAGACCTGCTGGGACATCTTGCGTCGACCGCGCCAATAGGCGACGCGGCGGCCGATCGGCAGCTCGTCCACGGTGCCTCCCCCGACTCACCGGCGACCCCCGCCGGCGAGCCCTTGTGTCATGTGCAGTCTGGACCGTCCACGTCCGCGCACGTCGCACAGCGTGTGTGATCGCCTGCTAACCGATGCTCGTAGTTTTTGTTGCAACTTGCAAAGGGTGGATCTGCCGGAACCAACGAGGTGTGTCGCGCTTGGATACGGCGTACCTGGCTGATATAGCGCCGGACCACCTAGATCGGGGGTTATCGAGCCATGCAGTGGACCGTTCCTCGGCCGTTCGTACCGCGGCCGTTCCTCGATCGGCTCCGGTTGCGCCGGGCGGCGCTCCGCTTCGCCGCGCACGGCTGGGCGGTCACGCCCGGCGCGCGCCTGATCGGCCGGCGATTCGCCTGTGGACAGCCGGCCTGCCCGATCATGACCTGTCACCCGGCGCTCGCGTCGTGGGAGGACACCGCGAGCACCGATCCGGCGCGGGTGCAGGCCTGGTGGCGGCACGAGCCGCACAGCGTGCTGCTGGTCACCGGCCGCCGCCTCGACGCGATCGAGGTGCCGGCCGCACTCGGCCTGCGGGTGCTCGGCACCGTACGGCTGAACCGGCGCGCCGACGCCTGCGGGCCGGTGGCCGTCACGGCTGCCGGCCGCTGGATGTTCCTGGTCGCGCCCGGGGCGCCGCTGCGCCCCGAACTGGAGAACCGGCTGGACGTGGTGCGGCACGGCTCCGGCTCGTGGATCCCGGCCGCGCCGAGCCGGATGCCCGACGGACCGGTGCGCTGGGCCGTCTCGCCCGACCAGGCCCAGTGGCGACTGCCCGGAAGCGAGACCGTGCAGCAACTGATGACCGACGCGCTCGGCACTGTGCGAGAGCCTCAGCTCACGGTCCCCCGGCAGTTGTCGACCGCCCGCCGGGGCGGATGAGGCGTTGACGATCACCATGTCGACTGACAACGTAATGCCCCGGAGCGTGACGGTCGAGTCACTCAAACGGATGAAGTCTTCTTCGGACGCGCCCGTACGTGGATCCGGGCGCCCTGCGCGTCGAAGATGGACAGGAACTCCACCGGCTTGCCCTCGGCGCTGCCGAACCAGTGCGGCACCCGGGTGTCGAACTCGGCCGCCTCACCCGGTGGCAGCACCAGATCGTGCTCGCCGAGCACCAGCCGCAGCCGGCCGCTGAGCACGTAGAGCCATTCGTAGCCCTCGTGGGTCTTGGGGTCGGGCGTCTGCCGCTCCCCGGCCCCGATGACATGCTTGAAGGCCTGCGGGCCGCCCGGGTTGCGGGTCAGCGGCAGGATCGTCTGGCCGAGCCGCTGGATCGGCCGGGCGTAGACCCGCGGGTCACCGGTGGGCGGCGCGCCGACCAGCTCGTCCAGCGGCACCCGATAGGCCCGGGCCAGCGGCATCAGCAGCTCGAGGGTGGCCTTGCGCTGCCCCGACTCGAGCCGCGACAGGGTGCTCACCGAGATGCCTGTCGTGTCGGCCAGCGCGGTCAGCGTGATGCCCGCGTCCTTCCGCAGCGTGCGCAGGCGGGGGCCGACCTCCTGCAGGAAGTCTTTTGCTGTCATGGCAAAGAAGTTTCCCTCTTTCCGCTGGCCCCGGCCACCATGAGGACATGACATACGACGTTGTTGTGATCGGGGGCGGACCGGCCGGGCTGAGCGGCGCGGTGGCCCTGGGACGGGCGTTGCGCTCGGTGCTGGTGATCGACTCCGGGCAGGGCCGGAACGCACCCGCCGAAGGCATCCACAACTTCCTGACCAGGGACGGGATGAGCCCAGCGGAGTTCCGGGCGGCCGGCCGGGCCGAGGTCGAGCGCTACGGCGGCACGGTGCTCGACGGCGAGGTGGTCACGGCCGGGCCCGGCTTCGAGGTGACCCTGGCCGACGGCAGCGTGCACCGGGCGCGGCGGCTGCTGGTCACCACCGGGCTGACCGACCGGCTGCCCGACGTGCCCGGGCTGGCCGAGCGCTGGGGCACGACCGTGCTGCACTGCCCCTACTGCCACGGCTACGAGGTGCGCGGACGGGCGATCGGCGTGATCGGGACGCCGGGCGACGAGATGACCGAGCACCGGCTGCGGCTGTGGGAGCAGTGGAGCCCCGACGTACGGCTCCTGCCGTTGAACGAGATCACGGCGGTCGAGGCGGACGGCGTACGGATGCGGGACGGTTCCCTGATCGAGCGCGAATACCTGGTCGTCGGCACGCGGATGGAGGCGCGGGCCGGGTTCCTGGAGTCGCTCGGGCTCAAGACCGTCGAGCACCCCATGGGCATCGGCACCCACGTGCCGGCGATCGACCCGGCCGGGCGCACGGACGTGCCCGGGGTCTGGGTGGCCGGCAACGTCACCGACCCGATGGCTCAGGTGATCACGTCGGCGGGCGCGGGACTGACGGCGGGCGCGATGATCAATGCCGACCTTCTGGGCATTGTTCCGCCAGCTCCCGATAAGCGGTGATCACGGCGGCCGTACGGTCGGCCAGCTCGGGACCCGACTCGGCGGCCGGGGTCCCGGGCACACCGGCCAGCCCGGCCAGCACCAGCCCGGCCCGGCGCGCGGCCTCGCCGATCTCGCGCTCGCGCAGGAACGACTCGCCCGCCAGGGCCGCCCGGTCCAGGCTGCGCAGGATGCGATCGGCCTGCTCACCGGTTTCGCGCCAGAGGTCAAGGGCCCGGTCGCGCTGAGCCGCCAGGGCGAGCACGGCCGGGCTGTCGGCGGGCACGTCCTGCTCACTGACGCCCTCGAGCCCGGCCTGGAGCCGACGCAGCTCCTGACGGCGCACCAGCAGGGCGGCCAGGTCGTCGAGGGCCCGGGTCAGCGACCGGTCGGCCGGCTCGGGGTCGATCATGCCGGGCAGACCGGGCCACGTACGCCGGATCCGGCGCGACACCGCGACGGCACGCGCGAACGCGGCCCGCTCCTTCGGGCTCACCAGCACGCGGCCGCCCTCCGCGACGGGCCGCTCGAAACGGGCGATCTGCGCGGCGCGGGCCTGCCGGCGCCAGACGGTGGTGACGGTGGCGACCGAGGCGGCGAACGGCAGCCACCAGGGCACGCCGGCCGCGAAGAACAGGGCCGAGGCGAAGATGAGGGGAAGGCTGAGCCGGGCCGCGAACGCCACCCGCGCCTCACGGGTCACACCGCTCGGGGTCATCGGGACGACCTCGGTGACGGAACCGGAACGGTGCCGCCTGGCACGCCCGGTGCGCAGCCGGAGGGCGTACGGGGAAAGGACGGTTTTCTCGTCGTCCATGCCGATGTGCAGCTCCGACGGCATCTGCCCGCCCTCCCGAGTCCGTACGTGGTGCCGTCGGCAGGGCGGGCCCGATCGCCGGGGGGATGCCGACCGGGGCCCGCCCGCCGGTGGGACATCCCGCCGGCACCAGAAGGAATCGGTGATCGCGGGGCCCGGTTGAGGAACGCTCGGTTGCAGAGCGGGTGTGCTTGGGATCGGCCAGCCCGCCGGCCCCGCGGCGACTCCCGATCCGGGCCGGACGAAGTTCCCCGGCGGATCTCCGTAGGGTGCTCGGAGTGGATGCCGTACGCACTGCCATCGCCACCGAACGCCGCCGGGTCGCCGACCTGATCGAGTCGCTCAGCCCCGACCGGCTCGACACCCCCAGCCTCTGCGGCGCCTGGACCGTGCGGCAGGTCGCCGGGCACCTGGTGGCCGCCGTGGACGCGCCGGGCCGTCTGACCCTCACGACGCTGCTCCGCAGTGGATTCCGGATCCACCGGGCCAACGCCCGGCTCGCCGCCGAGATCGCCCGGCGGCCCGTGCCCGACCTGGCCGCCAGCTTGCGCCGCAACGCCGAGAACCCGTTCCGGCCGCCCGTCGTCGGCCATCCGGGGCAGCTCACCGACCTGCAGGTGCACGGGCAGGACATGCGGCGCCCGCTCGGGCTGCCGCACGGTCTCGCGCTCGACCACCTGCGCGTGTCGCTCGACTTCCTGACCGGGGGCCGCGCGATCGGCTTCACCCCGCGCCGGCGGCTGGCCGGGCTGCGCCTCGAGACCACCGATCTGGACTGGGCGTACGGGGAAGGCGCCCTGGTCAGCGGGCCGGCCGAAGCGGTGATGATGGCGCTGACGGGCCGGGCGGCAGTGCTCGGGGAGATCGACGGACCGGGCGTACGGATCCTGGCCGCGCGGCTCGGCTGAGGCGCTCGCCCGCCGGCGCCGAAAACTGTCAGAGGGTCGCCCTATCTTCGCTCCCATGAATGACACCGCCCTCCAGTCCTCCCCGATCACTCTCGACCGCCGTCTGCTGCTCGGCGAGATCGACTATCAGGTGACCGCCTTCCCCACCGACGACCACCGCATCGATCTCTGCATCGTGAGCAGCGACGGCGACGGTCACGTGGTGAGCGAGATCAGCGGCGGCATCTCGCCGGCCGACCTGCCCGCGCTCACCGACGTGCTCACCTCGACCCTGGCCGGCCTGATCGCGATGACGCGGGCCCGGCCGGCCCCGGCGCCGGCCGGTCTCCCGCCCGACCGGCGCGAGCGCCACCCCAACCAGGGCGCCCGCTGGACGCCGGGCGACGACGAGAGCCTCGTCGAGCGCTATCGGGCCGGGGCGAGTCAGCGCGCCCTGGCGGCCGAGTTCGGGCGCAGCACCGGCGGCATCCGCGCCCGGCTGGAACACCTGGGTGAGCTGGCGCCCGGCGGCCGCTGGCGGGCTCCGCGCGGCGGCTCCGGCGAGCCCCCGGCGGTCGGTCCCGCCGGCCCGGCGGCCGACCGGCCCGCCGGCTGACGGCCGGGTGGGGCCGAGCGCGTCCCGTGCGCCCGGCCCCACGCCATCGCCACCGCACCGGGAGCGGTCGCCGGCCGGCGGCCGTCCCCCGGTGGTGCCGTCTTCGTTCCCGGTCCCTACTGCCCGGCCGTCAGCAGGCTTCGGCGCGGGCCGGCCAGGCACGCCTCGACCCGCAGGACCTGCCCGTGGGTGAACATGACCATCGCCGCGTCGTCGGTGTAGTCCATGTAGTTCATGAACATGTCGCCGTTCGGCCCGTTGTTGCAGGTGATCGACGGGAAGTTCGGCGTGCCGAAGTTCTGCCCGGCCTGGTTGGGGGTGTCCGCCACGAAGTCCGAGCCGCTGCACCCCGTGCCGTCGTCACCGCCGATGTGGAAGAGGTTGAGCCAGTGCCCGATCTCGTGGGTCGTGGTGCGCCCCAGGTTGAACGGGGCGGCCGCCGTGCCCGTCGTGCCGAAGCCGGTGTGGGTGATCACCACGCCGTCGGTCTCGGCCGGCCCGCCCGGGAACTGCGCGTAGCCCAGCAGCCCGCCCGAGAGCTGACCGACCCAGATGTTCAGGTAACGGTCGGCCGGCCAGGCGTCGGTGCCGCCCTGCGCGGTGAATTTGATGGCGTCGTTGTCCGAGAAGGCGGTCTTGTTCGTCCGCCGCCGGGTGACGCCGGTGGTCGGGTTGCCCTCGGGGTCGGTGCTCGCCCGGCGGAACTCGATCCGCGAGTCGGCGATCAGGCCCTGCCACACCGCGGGCACGTTCTTGACGTCGGCGTTGGTGGCCCGGAAGTCCTCGTTGAGCACGGCGATCTGGCCGTCGATCTGCTCCTCGGTGAGGTTCTGCCCGTCGTGGGCGTGCACGATGTGGACCACCACGTCGACGGTGACGACCTCGGCCCGGGCCGGCCGCTCCTCCCCGGTGGCGTAGGCGAAGGCGAGGTTCTCGATGGCGGCCCGGTTCAGCCGATAGTTCAAACTCTCGTTCAGCATGCGGCGGTGCACGTTTTCGGTGCCGCAACGGCGCCGGGCCGGGGTCTCGACGATGTCGGCGTTGTCCATCGTGCCTCTTCTCCTCGCGCTATTTCCGAATCCTCAGCACCTGCGCGTCGTGCGCGACGATCCGCAGCACCCGGACCCCGGCCCCGGCCCGGACCCGCACGCCGTCACCCCCGGTGGCCTCCCAGCTGCCCCGGCTCGCCACGGCCCGGTCGGCCGGCCCCGCGGCGTATTCGAGGTAGCCGCCGCCCGGCCGGAACTCGAGGCTGGGCCGGGGCGCCCGGCTGGGCGGGAACGGAAAGTCGCCGGGGCGGTAGACGGCCTGGTCGTCGGTGTCCTCCTCGAAGGAGCGATACCAGCGCCGGAAAAGCTCAGGAGAAATGTCGGGCATCGGTGCGTCTCGACCGCCTCGCAGGGTGCTGAATTTCGTGGTGGTGCCCCGCAGACTGGCAGCGTCGACCGAGGTGAGGACCCTTACGTCCTCGATCCGACAGCCCCGGACCCCGCATCGGAACGAACGTCCGATGCCCCTCGCCCACACAGCGGAGCAGGCCCGCCCGACAAGCCCGCCACTCCTCCTCGACGCCGCACCGCGAACCGGCCGGCCACCGTTTCCGGTCGCGCCGCGCCAAGGCGTGGCCGCCACGAACAGTGACCTGACACCCTCGGGACTCGGTGTTTGCTCCACCCGGAGCGGAGCTTGAAGGCACGGCGCACGGGCAGACAGGCGCAAGCAGGAGACCCGGGCGGGCCCACCGTAACGTGAGGTTTCCCGGGGCTCGGCCCCCGGAGCAGGCATGACGAGCCGGCCAGGTCCGCGCTTCTGAGCGGACAGACCGACCCTCGGCTCGTGGGCGCGGTAGGTTTCGAACCTACGACCCCTCGCTTGTAAGGCGAGTGCTCTCCCACTGAGCTACGCGCCCGGTGTGAAACCGGAGACGCCATCGTACCTAAAGCTCGGCCAGCGCCGCCCGCCAGGCCTTCTGGTCGCGGGTCTCGCCGGGGCCGGTCATTTCGGCGAAGCGGACTACGCCGTCGCGGTCGATGAGGAACGTGCCTCGGTTGGCCATCCCGCCGGCCTCGTGGAAGACGCCGTAGGCCTGGGCGACCGCGCCGTGCGGCCAGAAGTCGGCCAGCAGGGGGAAGTCGAAGCCTTCCTGCACGGCCCAGACCTTGTGGCTGTAGACGGAGTCGACGCTGACCGCCAGCACCTGCACGTCGTCGTTCTGGTAGTCGGGCAGGTGGTCGCGGATCTCGGTCAGTTCGCCCTGGCACGTGCCGGTGAAGGTGAACGGGTAGAAGACCAGCAGGACGGCTTTGCGGCCGCGGAAGTCGGCCAGCCGCACGTCCTGGTTGTTCTGGTCTTTGAGGGAGAATTCGGGCGCTGGGGCACCGACCGGGACCGTCATGCGGACAACCCTAACCGGACCGGCACCCGGAGGACGCCGGTCGGCTGGGGAACGCAGCGAGCTACTTCTTCTTGTTGCCCCTGGGGGAGACCAACCGGGCACCGGTCCAGTCCTTGCCCGCGTTCACCGTCGAGGTCTGCTGCAGGCCCGCGGTGGGGGCCGATTCGCTGATCTCGCTCGGTTCGACGTGGTTGTCCCGGCCGGCTTTGGGGGTCAGCAGCCACACCACGCCGTTGTCGGCGAGGGGGCCCAGGGCGTCGGTGAGGATCTCGAAGAGGTCACCGTCTCCGTCGCGATACCACAACAGCACCGCGTCGACGACTTCATCGGTGTCTTCGTCGACCAACTCGCCGACGCGTTCGGTCAGGGTGTCACGGAGGTCCTCGTCGACGTCGTCGTCGTAGCCCATCTCCATGACCACCATGTTCGGCTCGAAGCCGAACCGGTCCGCCAGGCTGCGTACGCCGTCGGCCTGACCAGCGGTCGCGCTCACTGTCTAAGTCCTCCTAGCCGTCGAATTGCCGTAAAAACCTGGGGGTAGTCCACACACTCCGGGCGCTCGGCGCAAGTGGCGCACCGGGTGTGTGGCAATTTACCGCGCCAGCAGGGCGCGGGCACCCTGTGTGATGGCATCCTCCCCCACCAGCACATGCTGTGCGGCCGGACCCAGCGGAATCAGTGAGTCGGCGGAGGCGATTCGCCTGGCCGCGCCCACGAAACCGCCGTCCACCAGGGCCGCCAGCACGCCTTCGCCGACGCCGCCGGAGCGCCGGGTCTCGTCGACGATCAGGACCCGGCCGGTGGCCGCGGCCTCGCGGACGAGGTCGTTGACGGGAAGCGGATTCAACCAGCGAAGGTCCACCACTCGGGATCCGTAGCCCTGCTCGGCCAGCTGGGCGGCGACCCGCAGCGACATCCGGAGCCCGTTGCCGTACGTGATGATCGTCAGGTCCTGGGCGCTGCCGAGGGGGTAGGTGCGGGCCCGGCCGATCGGCACGTGCTCGGTGGTCCAGGCGCCGGGCCCGCTGTACGGGGCCAGCCACTCGTTGTCGCCCTGCTGGTAGAGGTCGCGTGTGTGGTAGAGCGCGATGGGCTCCAGGAACACGCAGACGCTGCCGTCGGACGCCGCCGAGGCCAGGCAGGAGCGCAGCATGGGCGCGGCGTCGCTGGGCCGGCTGGGCACGGCCAGCACCAGGCCGGGGATGTCGCGCAGCACGGCGACCGAGTTGTCGTTGTGGAAGTGGCCGCCGAACGCCTGCTGGTAGGCGAGCCCGGCGACCCGTACGACCATGGGGTTGCGGTAGGCCCCGGACGAGAAGAACGACATCGTGGCCGCCTCCCCCCGCAGCTGGTCCTCGGCGTTGTGCAGGTAGGCCAGGTATTGGATCTCGGGCACGGGGATCCGGCCGTCGAGGCCGGCCCCGAGCGCGAGCCCGAGGATCGTCGTCTCGTCGAGCAGGGTGTCGAAGACCCGCTCGTCGCCGAAGCGTTCCTGCAGGTGTTTGGTGACGCCGTAGATCCCGCCCTTGCGGCCCACGTCCTCCCCGAAGACCAGCACGCCGGGCTCGTAGGCCAGGGCGTCGGTCAGGGTGGCGTTGATGGTCTGGGCCAGGGTGAGCGGGCCGGACTGCTCGGGCAGTTTGCCGCCGAAGGCCCGGGAGCGGGCGGCCGCGCCGGGGCCGAGGGCCCGGGTGGCGACCTCGGTGATCATGTGGGCGGCACGCAGGGGCCGGCGCGGGGCCAGCGGCGCCACGATCTCGGCCACGTTGGCCAGCTTGGGCTCGCCCAGCACCTCCTCGGCGACCTTGCGGACCTGCCAGCCGACCTCGTCGTAGCGGGCGATCACCTCGTCCGGCCCGAGCAGACCGGCCTCGACGAGCAGCCGGGCGGTGGCGATCAGGGGGTCGCGCTCCAGATCCCGGCCGATCTCGTCGGCCGTACGGTAGGCCACCTCGGCGTCGGCCCCCGCGTGGCCCATCAGGCGCACGGTGGACAGGTGCAGCACGGCGGGGCGGCGCTCGCGGCGCACGTAGCCCACGGCCTCGATCGCCGCGTCGTAGGTGGCGGTCAGGTCGCAGCCGTCGGCCGCCGAGTAGCGCACCCCGGGGCGCGACCGGAGCATGGCCGCCAGCCAGCCCTCGGGGGTGGGCACGCTGATCCCGAGCCCGTTGTCCTCGCAGATCAGCAGCAGCGGGAGCGGCGCACCGGTGTGCTCGAACCAGCCCGCGGCGTTGAGCGCGGCGGTGGCCGCCGCGTGGTTGGCCGAGGCGTCGCCGAAGGAGGCCACGGCGATGGCGTCGCGCGGCCAGCGGGCGTCGCCGCCCGGGCGGGCCAGCGAGGAGGCCAGGCCGACGGCCCGGGGCAGGTGGGACGCCACGGTCGAGGTGGTCGGGACGATGTTGAGGTCGGCGCTGCCGAAGACCTTGTGCCGGCCCCCGGCGATGGGTTCGTGGGCCGAGGCGACCACGCCTCGCAGCACGTCACGGGCGGCGTCGGGCAGGCTCTTGGCGCGGGCGCTGAAGAAGGCGGCCGACCGGTAGTGCAGCAGGGCGGGGTCGGTGGGCAGCAGCGCCGCGGCGACGGCGGCGTTGCCCTCGTGGCCTGACGATCCGATGGTGTAGAAGCCCTCGTTGAAGCTGCGCAGCCAGCGGGCCGCGAGGTCGAGGTGGCGGCTGGCCAGCTGGGCGTCGAACAGTTCGAGCGCGCGGGCGCCGGTCAGGGTGGAACCGTCGCGGACGGCGTCGCCGGGCGCGCGGCGTCCTTCCGGGAGAGGCAGGGCCGACACAGCGTTGCGGAAGCGCTCGTCGAGGTTCTGCGGGGTGGTCACCTGACCAGCATTACCGACATGAGCGAGCCTCGCCATGGGAGGAAAGTCGCCCACCCGGCGGGACCTGCGCAAGGGCTGGCAGACTCGGCTCATGCGCACCGAAGTGATCACGGTTCGGACCGGCTCGCGTCCCGTGGTGCGGGACATCACCCGCGAGGCGGAACGGTTCGTGGAGTCCGAAGGGGACGGGCTGCTGCACGTTTTCGTGCCGCACGCGACGGCCGGGCTGGCGATCATCGAGACCGGCGCCGGGTCGGACGACGACCTGCTGACCGCGATCGACGAGTTGCTGCCGACCGAGGACAAGTGGCGGCATCGGCACGGCTCGAAGGGGCACGGACGCGATCACGTGCTGCCGGCCTGGATCCCGCCGTACGCGTCGCTGCCCGTGATCGGCGGCCGGATAGCCCTGGGCACCTGGCAGTCCATCTGTCTTGTGGACACCAACGGAGACAACCCGGAACGCCAAGTAAGGTTCAGCTTTCTACAAGGCTAACGAAGTTACTGCTCAGTACGTGTGTCGCGAATCGCGTACCCGGACGGTAGGCGTGACGATGCGCACGGCGAAGGGGCAGGATGGAGCTATACCCGAGCGGCTCACACAATGGGCGCCCGGTTCCGACACCCGACCAAGAGGAATGCCTGTGGCCACGGAGCGCAAGCGCCCGGTGATCAGCGACGGCCTGCCGAGCCAGCTTCCGGACATCGACCCCGAAGAAACCAATGAGTGGGTCGAGTCGCTCGACGGAGTCATCGACGAACGCGGCGCCAAGAGAGCCCGTTACGTTATGTTGCGCCTGCTCGAGCGGGCCCGGGAGCGACAGGTCGGCGTCCCGCCCCTGACCTCCACGGACTACATCAACACGATCCCGCCCGAGCAGGAACCCTGGTTCCCCGGCGACGAGTTCGTGGAGCGCCGGATCCGGGCCTACATCCGCTGGAACGCCGCGATGCTGGTGCACCGCGCGCAGCGCCCCGAGATCGGCGTGGGCGGCCACATCTCGACGTACGCGTCGAGCGCCAGCCTCTACGAGGTCGGTATGAACCACTTCTTCCGCGGCAAGGACCACCCGGGCGGCGGCGACCACATCTTCTACCAGGGCCACGCCTCCCCCGGCATGTACGCCCGGGCGTACCTCGAGGGCCGGCTCAGCGAGAACGACCTCGACGGCTTCCGCCAGGAGCTCTCGCACCCCGGTGGCGGCCTCCCGTCGTACCCGCACCCGCGGCTGATGCCGAACTTCTGGGAGTTCCCCACGGTCAGCATGGGCCTGGGCCCGCTGAACGCCATCTACCAGGCGCGCTACAACCGCTACCTGCACAACCGCGGCATCAAGGACACCAGCCAGCAGCACGTCTGGGCGTTCCTGGGCGACGGCGAGATGGACGAGGTGGAGTCGCTCGGCGCGATCGGCCTGGCCGCCCGCGAGGAGCTCGACAACCTCACCTTCGTGATCAACTGCAACTTGCAGCGCCTGGACGGGCCCGTACGGGGAAACGGGAAGGTCATCCAGGAGCTGGAGGCCTTCTTCCGGGGTGCCGGATGGAACGTCATCAAGGTCGTCTGGGGCCGGGAATGGGACCCGCTGCTCGCCGCGGACACCGACGGCGCGCTGGTCAACCTGATGAACGTGACGCCCGACGGCGACTACCAGACCTACAAGGGCGAGTCCGGGGCGTACGTCCGGGAGAACTTTTTCGGTCGCGACCCGCGCACCCGCAAACTGGTCGAGGGCATGAGCGACGACGAGGTCTGGAACCTCAAGCGCGGCGGCCACGACTACAAGAAGCTGTACGCGGCCTACAAGGCGGCCACGGAGCACACCGGCCAGCCGACGGTGATCCTGGCCAAGACGATCAAGGGCTGGACGCTGGGCTCGCACTTCGAGGCCCGCAACGCCACGCACCAGATGAAGAAGCTGACGCTGGACGACCTCAAGGGCTTCCGCGACCGGCTCTACCTCGACATCAGCGACAAGCAGCTCGAGGACAACCCGTACCTCCCGCCGTACTTCCACCCCGGTGAGAAGTCCGACGAGATGCAGTACATGCTCGAGCGCCGCCGTGAGCTGGGCGGGTCCATCCCGACCCGGCGCACCAAGGCCAAGGCGCTCAAGATCCCCGAGTCGAAGCAGTTCGGCGACATCAAGCGGGGCAGCGGCAAGCAGAAGATCGCCACCACGATGGCCTTCGTCCGCCTGCTCAAGGACCTCATGAAGGACAAGGAGTTCGGCGCCCGCTGGGTCCCGATCATCCCTGACGAGGCCCGCACGTTCGGCATGGACTCGCTGTTCCCGACCAAGAAGATCTACTCGCCGCACGGCCAGACCTACACGTCGGTCGACCGCGAGCTCTTCCTGTCGTACAAGGAGGCGACCAACGGCCAGATCCTGCACGAGGGGATCAACGAGGCCGGGTCGACCGCGAGCTTCATCGCCGCCGGCACGTCGTACGCCACGCACGACGAGCCGATGATCCCGCTCTACATCTTCTACTCGATGTTCGGGTTCCAGCGCACGGCCGACGAGCTGTGGGCGGCGGCCGACCAGATGACCCGCGGCTTCCTGCTCGGGGCCACCGCCGGGCGCACCACGCTCAACGGCGAGGGCCTGCAGCACGAGGACGGGCACTCGCTGCTGATCGCGGCGACGAACCCGGCCGTGGTGGCGTACGACCCGGCGTTCGCGTTCGAGATCGCGCACATCGTCGAGGACGGCCTGCACCGCATGTACGGCGAGAAGCAGGAGAACATCTTCTACTACCTCACCGTCTACAACGAGCCGGCCGTGCAGCCCGCCGAGCCCGAGAACGTCGACCGGGAGGGCCTGCTCAAGGGCATCTACCGGTACGCCGCAGCGCCCGAGACCACCGGGGCCAAGGCGCAGCTGCTGGCCTCCGGCACCGGCATGGCCTGGGCGCTGAAGGCACAGACGCTGCTGGCCCAGGACTGGGGTGTCGGCGCCGACGTCTGGTCGGTCACCTCGTGGACCGAGCTGCGCCGCGACGCGGTCGAGGCCGAGGAGCACAACCTGCTCCACGTCGGCGACCAGCCCCGCAAGCCGTACATCCAGCAGAAGCTGGAGGGCACCGAGGGCCCGGTCATCGCGGTCAGCGACTTCATGCGGGCCGTGCCCGACCTGATCTCGCGCTGGGTGCCGAACGCTTACACGTCGCTGGGCACCGACGGCTTCGGCATGAGCGACACCCGGCACGCGCTGCGGCGGCACTTCCACGTCGACGCCGAGTCGGTCGTCGTGGCCACGCTGCGCCAGCTCGCGCTGAGCGGCAAGGTGCCGTCGCACGTCCCGGCCGAAGCGGCCAAGAAGTACGCGATCGACGACGTCAACGCGGCCCCGGTCGGAGAGACCGGCGGCGACAGCTGACGAACGGCCGCCGGCCACGCGGGCTCTCAAGCCGAGGCGAGACCGGCGGCGACAGCTGAGCGTCTGATTTTCGACGCCGGATCCGCCCGAAAGGTGCGGATCCGGCGTTTCGCGTCTCAGCCCGTCCCTAACCGCGCCGATAGGGGCTAGGTGGGACGCAACAGCCGCAGTCTGCAGATCAGTCACAAGCTCCTCGCTCTGGGCCTGGGCGGGGTGATCGGCACGGCCGTCGTCCTTGTGGCGGTGGGCGCCTGGGAGAGCGGTGACTTCGCTGCGGGCACCGAGCGCGAGGTGGTGGCCCAGAACACCGCGAGCCTCAACCGCACCACCACCGACGTGACCACCCTGGTGCAGTCGGTCGGCAACGAGGTGCAGAACAGCGTCAACGTCAGCATGCACGCGGCGTCGGAGCTGCTGACCCAGCGCGGGGGCGCCCGCCTGACCGGCCAGACGACCACCTGGACGGCCACCAACCAGGTGAGCCAGGCCAAGACCTCCGTACGGCTGCCGCGGCTGACGGTGGGTGGCACCTGGCTCGGCAAGAACACCGATTTCGGCGTACGGACCCCGTTCGTCGACGACGCCGCGTCCCTGTCCAGCTCGACGATCACCGTGTTCCAGCGGATGAACGCCGCCGGTGACTTGTTGCGCGTCGGCACGACCGTCAAGGCCAAGACCGGCGCCCGGGCGATCGGCACGTACATCCCCGCCGTCGGCGCGGACGGCAAACCCAACGCGGTCGCGGCCGCGATCAAGGCGGGCAAGCCGTACCGGGGCGTGGCCCAGGTGGTCGGCACCCCGTACGTCTCGGCCTACGACCCGATCAAGAACGCGTCCGGCCAAGTGATCGGCGCGCTCTACGCGGGTGTGCCGCAGGCCGAGGCGCTGAAGAACCTGACCGCCGCCGTCGAGGCGGGCGAGGTCGGCGAGAACGGCTGGCTCTCCGTCTTCAGCACGGCGGCGGCGAACTCGGGTCAGATCGTGGCGTCGAACATCGGGGGCGCGGCGGACAGCGTGGACCTGACGTCGACCGACGCGAACGGCACCGAGTGGGTCAAGGAGCTCGTGACCAAGGCGCCCACGCTGGGCGAGGGGCAGACCTGGACGACGAAGTACCAGCTGGCGGGCGCGGCCGGTGGACCGGTCGGGCCGACCACCACCACCGTCGCGTTCTACAAGCCGTACTCGTGGGCCATCGTGATCGGTGGCTACGACAACGACGCGGCGGGCCCGGTCGACACCGTGCGCGACGGGCGCACCGAGATGCTGTGGACGCTGGTCGTGGCGGCGGTGCTGCTGGCGCTGATCGGCGGCGTCGTGGCGGGCGTGCTGGCCCGGCGCATCTCGCGCCGCCTGAGCGGCCTCACCGCGGGCCTGTCCCGGCTGGCCCAGCGCGACCTGACCGTGACCGTGCCGGTGACGGGCGGCGACGAGATCGCGACGGCGTCGACCGCGCTGAACTCGGCGGCCGACGAACTGCGCACGGTGATGATCGAGGTGACCAGCGCCTCGCACGACGTGACCACGACGGCCGGGCAGGTGGCCGCGACCGGCGGCGAGCTGGCCGGCTCGGCCGAGGCCGCGGCGGGCCGGGCGGGCACGGTCAACCACGCCGCCGAGAGCGTTTCGACGGTGGTGCAGACCGTGGCCGCGGGCGCCGAGGAGATGGGCGCCTCGATCCGCGAGATCTCGACCAACGCGCAGGACGCGGCGGAGGCCGGACGGGACGGCGTGGGCCTGACCGCGGCCGCGGCCGGCGTGATCGGCGAGCTGCGCGACTCCACCACGAAGATCGCCGACGTCGTCCGGCTGATCGCCAGCATCGCCGAGCAGACCAACCTGCTGGCCCTGAACGCGACCATCGAGGCGGCCCGGGCCGGCGAGACCGGCAAGGGCTTCGCCGTGGTGGCCAACGAGGTCAAGGAGCTGGCCCAGGAGACCGCGCGGGCCACCGAGGACGTGACCGCGCGGGTCGCCGCGATCGAGAGCGACACCACCCGGGCGGTCGACGCCATCGAGGCCATCACCGCCCGGATCGCCCAGGTCAACGACTACCAGACGGCGATCGCGGCGGCGGTCGAGGAGCAGGCCGCGACCACCGCCGAGATGGCCCGCAACATCAGCGAGGTGGCCTCGGGCAGCCGGGACATCGCCGAGGGCATCGGCGTGGTCAGCGGCGCCGTGGAGGGCACCCGGGCCTCGGTCTCGGTGTCGCACCGGGCCGCCGACGAGCTCAACGCCACCGCGCGCAGACTGACCGGTCTGGTCAACAGGTTCACGGTGTAGGCACGTACGTCACCACGTCGACACCGGTCTTGGTCTGCCAGCTGCCGGTCAAGGTCAGGGCGATCTTCGTGCCCTCGGCCCAGAGCTTGCGGCCCTCGCCCTGCACGACCGGGAAGTTCATGATGCGGTACTCGTCGATCAGGTTGTGCCGGGTGAGGTGGTTGACCAGGTCGGCGCTGCCGTTGATGAGCAGCGCGGCCGGACCCGCCTTGAGCTCGCGGACGGCGTCGACCACGTCGCCCTGAAGGAACGTCGCGTTCCACTCGGGCTCGGTCAGCGTGGTGGTCGCCACGTGCTTGGGCATCGCGTTCATCTTCACGCCGAAGTCGCCGGTCTGGGCCTCCATCTGCGGCCAGGCGGCCTTGAACCCCTCGTACGTCTTGCGGCCCAGCAGCAACGCGTCGGCCTCGTGCAGATTTTCCGCCTGCCAGCCGCTCAGCTCGTCGTTGAAATAGGGTCCGCTCCAGGACGGCTCCTCGAACACTCCGTCGAGTGTCACGTATTCAACGGCAACGATCTTGCCCATGGCGTCTCTCCTCAAAGTACGCGGCCCGAGGTGACCGTATCGGACGCACGTTGAGTGTTCGTTCGAACGCGCTCCGGAGTATGGACCGGTGACGCGAGTTTTCCGTAAGCTGCCCCCGTGGGTGGCAATGGGGCCTTCCCGAGAGATCAGTGATCCTCTAATCTCCGAGGAAAATGAGCCCACGAGGAGGGCCGGATGGCCGTCGCCCACGGAGTCCCCGTCCTCGCCACCCCGGTCGAACCCGTGCGCCGGTCGTGGATCGGGTTGTTGTTCGCGGCCAACCTGGGCCTCTGGATGGCGTACTTCACGCCCATCCAGGTGCTGCTGCCCGAGCAGGTCGCCGAGATCACGCCGGACAGCAAAGAGCTCTGGCTGGGCATCGTCACCGGCATCGGCGCGATCGTGGCCATCGTGGTCAATCCGCTGGCGGGTGCGCTCTCCGACCGTACGAGGATCAAGCTCTTCGGCCGCCCGTACGGGCGCAGGCACGTCTGGACCCTGGCCGGCTGCGCCCTCTCGGTGCTCTCGATCGCCGTGCTGGCCGAGGCCCGCAACCTGTTCACCGTGATCGTGGCCTGGTGCTTCGTGACCGTCGGGATCAACATCATGCTGGCCTCGCTGACCGCCGCCGTGCCCGACCGCGTGCCGGTGGCCCAGCGCGGCCTGGTCTCCGGCTGGATCGGCATGCCGCAGGCGCTCGGCCTGGTCGTCGGGGCCGTGCTGGTCACCGCGGTGCTCACTGACATCGGGCCCGGCTACATCGCGCTCGGTCTGGGCCTGGTCGTGCTGGCCGTGCCGTTCGCGCTGCTGACCAAGGACGACCCGCTGCCGACGGGGCACAAGGTGCGCGCGCACTGGAAGATCGACCTGCGTGGCCACCCCGACTACATGTGGGCCTGGGGCACCCGGTTCCTGGTGCAGCTGGGCAACGCGCTGGGCACGCTCTACCTGCTCTACTTCCTCGACGACGCGGTCGGGCTGGACGACCCGGACACCGGCCTGCTCTACATGATCCTGCTCTACACGGTCGGCATGATCAGCACCGCGATGATCGGGGGCTGGCTCTCCGACCGGGTCGGCCGGCGCAAGATCTTCGTGATCTGGTCGGGGGTGCTGATCGCGATCGCCGCCACCCTGCTGGCGATCTGGCCCACCTGGGCGATCTCGCTGGTGGCGGCGTTCCTGTTCGGCATGGGCTTCGGGGTCTACCTGGCGGTCGACACCGCGCTGATCACCCAGGTGCTGCCCAGCGAGGCCGACCGGGCCAAGGACCTCGGCGTCATCAACATCGCCAGCGCCGCCCCGCAGGCCCTGGGCCCGCTGCTGGCCGCCCCGATCGTGACCAGCCTGGGCGGCTACCCCACCCTGTTCGCCCTGACCGCGCTGGTCAGCCTGGTCGGAGCCGTAGCCGTGGTGAAAATCCGTTCTGTGCCCTAGGTAGTCTGAGCGGGTGACTGTTCGCGTACGCTTCGCCCCCTCCCCGACCGGCATGTTCCACGTCGGCGGCGCCCGCACGGCGCTGCAGAACTGGATCTACGCCAAGCAGCACGACGGCGTCTTCGTGCTCCGGATCGAGGACACCGACGCCGCCCGCAACCGTCCCGAGTGGACCGAGGGCATCCTGCAGGCGCTCGACTGGATCGGGATCGAACGCGGGACGTACGAGGGGCCGTACTACCAGTCCTCCTACGCGCCGGATCACGCCGCCGCCGTCACCCGCCTCTACGGCGAGGGCAAGGCGTACTACTGCGACTGCAAGCGCGAGGACGTCATCGCCCGCACCGGCAACCAGCACACCGGCTACGACGGTTTCTGCCGCGAGCGGGGCCTCGGGCCGGGCGAGGGCCGCGCGCTGCGCTTCCGCACGCCCGACGAGGGCGAGACCGTGGTGGTCGACCTGGTGCGCGGCAAGCCCACGTTCGAGAACAAGCTGCTCGAGGACTTCGTCATCGCCCGCAGCGACGGCTCCCCGCTGTTCCTGCTGGCCAACGTCATCGACGACATGACCATGGGCATCAACCACGTCATCCGGGCCGAGGAGCACCTGCCCAACACGCCGAAGCAGCAGCTGCTGTGGGAGGCGCTGGGCCAGACCCCGCCGGTCTGGGCGCACGTGCCGGTCATCGTCAACGAGAAGCGGCAGAAGCTGTCCAAGCGCCGCGACAAGGTGGCCCTGGAGAGCTACCGCGACGAGGGCTACCTGGCCGCGGCCATGAAGAACTACCTGATGCTGCTCGGCTGGGCCCCCAGCGACGACCGCGAGATCGTGCCGTGGCAGGTCATCGAGGAGGAATTCCGCCTCGAAGAGGTCAACCACGCCTCCGCGTTCTTCGACATCAAGAAGCTGCGCGCGTTCAACGGCGACTACATCCGGGCGCTCTCCGTCGAGGAGTTCATCCAGCTCACCACGCCCTGGCTGAGCGGCACGGACACGATCCCGGCCCCGCCGTGGTCGCCGTCCGCGTTCGACGCCGAGGTGTTCACCACCGTCGCCCCGCTCGCTCAGACCCGCATCGCGGTGCTGTCCGAGATCGTGGAGTACGTCGACTTCCTCTTCCTCGACGAGCCGGCGATCGACGAGGCGTCGTGGGCCAAGGCGATGAAGGAGGGCGCGGCCGGCATCCTGGACGCCACGGTCGACGCGTTCGAGGCGCTCGAGGAGTGGGCGGCCGAGCCGCTCAAGGGCGCGCTGGAGGCGGTGGGTCTGGCCCGCGAGCTCAAACTGGGCAAGACCCAGGCCCCCGTACGGGTGGCGGTGACCGGCCGTTCCGTGGGGCTCCCGCTCTTCGAGTCGATCGAGGTGCTGGGCAAGGAGCGCACCCTGGCCCGCCTGCGGGCGGCCCGGGCGCGCCTCTGACCCGGTATTGCCGTCCTTACAGCATTTGGGGTCCGGTCGGCCATTCGCCCGCCGCCGTAACGGTGGTGAAATCCGCTGAGCGGGTGACCGGGCCCCGTTCGGATTGCGCGGAGTGGGTACTATCTCGCCACTGATCAACGGCCGTCGTCGTCTCGAAAGTCATCCTCCGGATGGCAACAATTCGTGCGGCCCGAGATGCGGGCGGGCTTCGGCTCGGGAAGGCTGAGGGTCTCGGTCGCTCCACGGCAGGTGGGCGGCGGATGGCGCGCGAAGCCATGTCCACCACGGGGCGGGGAGGCCGGACGATGGTTCGAGGGGCGATCACACGGTTCGTAGCGGCGGCCGGAGTGCTCGCGGCGACGGCCGCGATGGCGATCGGGCTCGCGCCCGCCGCCGCGTACGCGGAGGGTGCACCGAAACCGGCCCCGAAGCCGAACATCATCCAGATCACCGGCAAGGGCATCGACGACAAGATCGTGATCACCCAGGCCGAGAGCAAGCGGCTCTTCTCGAGCCTGCTGAGCGAGGTCAACTGGATGTATTCGGCCCGGTCGCAGACGGCCTCGCTGCCCGCCGACAAGCTGGGGCCGAAATACAACCTCACGGTCTTGTCCGGCAAGACCGGCCTGCAGACGTACGACGTGTTCCCGTCGGCCGCGGGCGGCCCGCGGGCGCACCGCCTGGCCAAGCAGCCGGGTGGCAAGAAGGCGGCCGAGGGCTGGTTCTACGGCCGGCTCACCATGCCGGAGACGCTGCGGGTCAGCGGCGTGCCGCTCAAGGCGAAGCCGGACGTGGTGGGTGGCGGCATCGGCGGTGGCGTCGGTCAGGACCTCGACGTCGACACCGAGGCCGCGGGCGGCGTCGACCAGGTGCTCGGCGACATCCGCCGGCTCTTCCTGCTCAACGGCGCGGTCCTGGTCGTCATCTTCGCCGGCCTGGCCGGCATCGCCTTCCTGATCCGCCGCCGGGTCTAGGGCCTGTCCTGCCGATCACGTGGCAGCGAGGCGAGGTCCAGGTGGTGGCTGATGTCGGCCGGGAAGCGGCCGCATACCGGTGTTGTATGTGGCCGTTTCCCGGACGCCGTCAGACGCCGCCTGGGCCACGCCGCAGCCCCGCGTGATCGGCAGGACAGGCCCTAGTCCTTCTCGGCGGGGCTGCTCTCGACCGGGGTGTTGAAGTCGGGGCAGCCCTTGCCGCAGTCCTCCTTGCGGCCGAAGGCGTCGAACACGCGCTCATCGGTGGCGACCTGCTCGACCTGGGCGCCGGTCAGTCCTGGCTTGCCGCGCTGCGCCCCGGCGTCCCGCTTGCCCAGAGCCATCACGGCCACCGTGCGGCCGTCGTCGAGCCGATGGGCGATGGTCTGGCGCACCTGACGGTCCGCGTCGCTGACGTCGTCGTAACGCACGAACTCCAGCCCGGCCGCGCGGTCCGGGCGGGCGCACTCGTCCGGGTCGGCCGCCACGGGGAAACACCACTTCTTGCGTACGTCGAAAACGGCGACCTCGACCGTGCCGCGGGACCGCCCGTCCGGCTCGGCGACCTCGTAGCGCCGCCAGCCGTCACCCCGCTCGGCCGACCCCGGCACCACGCGCAGTTCACGCCCCTCGACCAGCGGCTCGATCACCTCGAGCACCCCGTCCGGCGCGGAAGGGCCGGGCACCGGGGCCTGGCTGGGCACGAGCGGCGGCGACACCGCGCCCAGACCGGGCGTGGCCGGGACGGCCTTGATCGTGGCCGGCCGGGGCGCCAGCAACGTCGAGGTCAGCACGTAGCCGAGCGCGACGATGATGGCCGCGGTCACCGCCCCCGCACCGAGAATTCCCTGCGTACGGCGTCGGCGCAGGCGATCGGCGCGGCGGAAGACGGCATCCACCTCGTCGCCGGCCGGAGGCTCACCCTCGAGCACGTGCTCGAGGAGCTGGCTCAGCGGCGCGCTCATCCGGCCATCGCTGCCTCGGACTCGCTGAGCAGCTTCTCCAGGGCGGCCAACCCGGCCCGCTCGTACGCGGAGACCTGCTCGTCCTCCAGGTCGAGCATCGCGCCCGTGGCGTCCACGTCGAAACCGTCCCAGTAGCGCAGCACCAGCACGGCCCGGCAGCGCGCCGTCAGCTTGTGCAGGGCGTCCAGCAGCAGGATCGACTCGGCCTCGACGCCGGCCGCCCCGGCCGAGGCCACGAAGACGTGCTCACGGCGGCGGTTACGGCGGCGGCACGCCTCCATCAGATCGGAGTAGGCGAAGACGTCCGGGTCGGCCACCGCGCCGCGCCGGCTGTCGGCCACCAGGCGGGCCAGGGTGGCCCTGGTCAGCTCGGAGGCCATCTGCCAGTCGCCGCACATGAGGAACGCCGTACGGCGCAGCTGGGGCAGGCGGCTGGTCACGAACTCGCGCAGGGCTGCTTCATTCTCTTCGGCAGCGCTCGTGTCGCCGGACATACCTCCTTTATAGGTGGCAAAAGGCCCACTTCGGTGCCGAACGGCGATCACGCGACTCGAACGGCGACTTCCACCAGACGCACCAGATCGGCCAGATCGGCCTCGAACTCGTCATCACTGTCCGTCGCCACGGTGGTCGCGCCAGTCACCTCACCGGTCGCATAACCCAGCAGAAACGCCAAGATCATGCGGGCCAGCCGCGGGACGTGCACCTCCGGCACCCCCGCGTCATGCAGGATCCCGCGCAGAGCCGCCGTGAGCCACGAAGCCGAAGCCCCCGCCGCGGGCCGGTTCAACAACAGCGGAAACGCACCCGGATGCCGCTTGGCCAACGCCCGCACGGCCCGGCCCAGCGCCCGCAGCCGGTGCCGCCAATCCTCGGGCCGTTCACCGCCCACATCGTCGCCCAGCTCCAGGCCGAGCAGATCCACCAGGCCGTCGAGGAGGGCGTCCTTGCCCCCCACATACGGGTAGAGCGCCATCGACGTGAGCCCGACCCGCTCGGCCACCGCCCGCATCGACATGGCGGCAAGGCCACGCTCGTCGACCAAAGCCAGCGCCTGGTCGAGAATCAGCCGTCTCTTGTCGTCCACCGGTTCACCGTTCCCGGCCCGGCGGGCCGTCCACCGGGACGCGCCCACCAGGGGCGCCTGGCTCACCCGGTCGAGTGAGCCCACCGGCTTGCCGGTCTTTATCATCTCTTATCGCCCGCCGGAGCCCGCGCCGGCTCGCCTCTGCTCGTTTCGAGCCGGCTCACCTGGGTTGATCCCGCACCGGCTCACCTGGGCGGACCCCGCTCCGGCTCACCTGGGCTCGTCCCGCGCCGGCTCTGCAGCGCTGACCTTCGTCGGCGGGCAGGCCTGCACTTCTCCCCGCGGGTCCGGCCTCGTCCCGCGGGTCCGGTCTTGTCCCGCAGGCTCGGTCTTGTCCCGCGGGCTCGGTCTTGTCCCTGTGTGCTCGGCCTTCTTCGGCCTTGTCCCGCGGGTTCGGTCTCGTCCCCGCGGGCTCGCCTTTGTCGGCACGGGCTGGCCTTTGTCGGCGCGGGGCCGCATCTATCGGCGCGGGCCCGGCCTCTGTAGGCGCGGGCCCGGCCTCTGTCAGCGCGGGGCCTCTGTCGGCGCGGGCCCGGCATCTGTCCCCGCGGGCCCGGCCTCTGCCGACGCGGGGCCTCTGTCGGCGCGGGCCCGGCATCTGTCAGCGCGGGCCTGGGCTTTGTCAGCGCTGGCCTGGCCTTATCGGCGCACGGATCCGGTCAGCACCAGCGGCCCGGCGGCCGCCCGCGGCCCGCGGCCCGGCGGCGGGGCCGCACCGCGCCGTGCAGATGCGCGCCCGCCCAGCCCCGCAGCTCGGTGCGGCACGCGCCCCGGCTCGGGCCCGGCTCGGCGTCGTCCTGGTCGACCGGTGGCTCCTCCACTGCCGGCCCGGCGATCGCCGGAAGGGCCGTGCCCGGCGTCTCCGCGGTCGGCACGGTCTCGTTCTCCCGTTCCGTCATCTCGCCTCCCCTCAGCATGTTCGCGCTCAATGATCGGCAGCTCGCGGCCCGCTTTTACCCCTGGCGGCCGCAAGTCTGGCGACGCTAGGACGACACCATGCCAGGTCACCGACCGAAGTCGTGGCAGGGGCGCACCGCTACTCCGGACTATAGGCGCAAATCATCACAAACCACGCAGGCACGACTCACGCCACTCCCACCAAAACCGCAGCAAAGACCCCACCCTGTGGACAACCCGAAGCCCCGCCACCGCCCCTGTGGACAACTCGGCCCGCCGGCTTGACATCGCGCTAAAGTCTCCATCCAGTCCCCCCGGGTGGGTGGTCAGGGGCGGGGGGCAAGGTGAGGGGTGTAGAGGCCCCCCACACCCGGCCGAGCACCGCACGAGACGCGGCGCCCGGCCCCGCTGACACCGGCCCGTCACCGCCCACGTGGCACCCTGGGGGCGTGTCTGAGAGCGCACCACCCCGGGGAGCCGCCAAACCACCCCCCGCCGCCACCCTGCGGCGCATCGAGCGGCACGCCGGCGTCCTGGCGACCTCGGCCGTGGCGCGCATGGATGAGACGCTCCCCTGGTTCCGTGCCCTGCCGGCCGATCAGCGGTCGCAGGTCATGCTGGTGGCGCAGGCCGGTGTGCGGTCGCTGGTCGAGTGGCTGCGTTCGGGCGGCGTGGTCGCGGCGGCCACGCAGGAGATCTCCGACGAGGTGTTCGCGGCCGCGCCGCGGGCGCTGGCCCGGTCGATCACGCTGACCCAGACCGTGCAGCTGATCAAGGTCACGATCGATGTGGCCGAGGCCGAGGTGGCCGCGCTGGCCGCGCCGGGTGAGGAGGAGCCGCTGCTGCAGGCCATCCTCAAGTTCTCGCGCGAGATCGCCTTTTCGGCGGCCCGGGTCTATGCGCGCGCCGCCGAGTCGCGGGGCGCGTGGGACGCCCGGCTGCAGGCCCTGCTGGTCGACGCCTTGCTGCGGGGCGACTCCTCCGATGTGCTGGCCAGCCGGGCCGCGGCGCTGGGCTGGGCCGACGCGCCGCCGGTGGCCGTGGTGGTGGGGCGGTCGCCGGGCGGCGACATCACGGCCGTGCTGCACGCGGTCTACCGGGCCGCCCGCCGGGCCCGCATCGAGGTGATCGGCGGGGTGCACGGCGACCGCCTGGTGGTGGTGATGGGTGGCGCGACCGATCCGGTGGCCATTGCGGGGGCGCTCGCGGAAACTTTCGGGGAGGGCCCGATTGTGGTGGGGCCGGCGGTGCCGTCGCTCGATCAGGCCACCGAGTCGGCGCGGGCTGCCCTGGCCGGTTTCCGGGCCGCTCCGGCCTGGCCCGGCGCGCCCAATCCGGTGGCCGCCGATGATCTGCTGCCCGAGCGGGCCCTGGCCGGCGACATGGAGGCCCGGCGCACTTTGCGCCACGACGCGTACGGGGCTTTGACCCGCGCCGGCAGCGGGCTGATCGAGACGTTGGACGCGTTTTTCGCCACGGGCGGGGTGCTCGAGAGCGCCGCCCGTGAGCTCTTCGTGCATCCGAACACTATTCGTTACCGGCTGAAACGGGTCACGGAGGTCACCGGTCTGTCGCCGCTGGACGGCCGGGACGCGTTCGCGCTGCGCATCGCCCTGGCGGTGGGCCGCCTCGATCCCGCGACGTAGCCGACTCAGCGCAGCCGGCCGGAAAAGCGACGTAGCTCACCTCGAGCTCACCCACCCTGAACAGGCCTTCAAATACGGACAAAGAGGGGTGATTTCCGGGCCGTCTTGTAGGGTTCCCACAACAGCAATCGTAGGGTTTGGTAGACGCCGTCAGCCCCGCAACCGCGGCCCATCCGGAAGAGTCGAAGACGTGCTCGCCGTTCTCTCCCCCGGCCAGGGTTCCCAGAAGCCCGGCTTCCTGACCCCGTGGCTCACCCTGCCCGGCGCCGACACCAAGCTGCGCTGGTGGTCCGCGCTCGCCGGGGTCGACCTGCTGCATCTCGGCACCGTGGCCGAGGCCGACGAGATCAAGGACACCGCCCGTACGCAGCCGCTGCTGGTCGCGGCCTCCCTGCTCGCCGCGGGTGAGTTGCCGCTGGAGCAGGTCGACGTGGTCGCCGGGCACAGCGTCGGCGAGCTGGGCGCGACGGCCCTCGCCGGTGTGCTTTCGGCCGAGGCCGCGATCGCCCTGGCCGGCGTACGGGGAAGGGAAATGGCCGCCGCCTGCGCGCTCGAGCCGACGGGCATGAGCGCCGTGCTCGGGGGTGACGCCGACGAGGTGCTGGCCGCGCTCGACAAGCACGGGCTGCACCCGGCCAACCGCAACGCCACCGGCCAGGTCGTCGCCGCGGGCCCGCTCGACGGGCTGGCCCAGCTGGCCGCCGAGCCGCCCGTGAAGGCCCGCGTCCGCGCGCTCGAGGTCGCCGGCGCCTTCCACACGCCCTACATGGCCCCGGCTGAGGCTGCGCTGGCCGCTGTCGCCGGTGCCGTCACCGTCGCCGACCCGGCCCGGACGCTGCTCTCCGACCTGGACGGCACGGCCGTGACACAGGGCCGCGAGATGGTCGGGCGCCTGGTCCGCCAGGTCACCGCGCCCGTCCGCTGGGACCTGGTGATGCGCACATTGGCCGATCTCGGTGTCACCGGCGTGCTCGAGCTGCCGCCCGCCGGCACCCTGGCCGGGCTGGTGAAGCGCGAGCTCAAGGGCGACGGGGCCCCTGAGATCGTCACCCTCAACACGCCGGACGACCTGCCCGCCGCGCGCGACCTGATCGCCCGGCACAGTGGGCACCAGATCGAAGGAGCAACACGATGACCGCCGGCACCCGCATCCTCGCGATGGGGCATTACCAGCCCTCGCGCATCGTCACCAACGACGACCTCGCGGCGACGATCGACACCAACGACGAGTGGATCAAGAGCCGGGTCGGCATCGCGGAGCGGCGCATCGCCGACGGTGAGTCGGTCGCCGACATGGCCACTTTCGCGGCCGAGAAGGCGCTGGCCGCCTCGGGTCTGACCGCGGCCGACATCGACCTGGTCACCGTGGCCACCTGTTCGTCGATCGACCGCTGCCCCAACGTGGCGACCCGGGTCGCGGCACGCCTCGGCATCAACGCCCCGGCGGCGTACGACCTCAACACCGCGTGCTCCGGCTTCTCGTACGCGCTGGGCACCGCCGACCACGCGATCCGGGCCGGCGCCTCGCGTAACGCCCTGGTGATCGGGGCCGAGAAGCTGTCGGACGTCACCGACTGGACGAACCGCACGACCGCCGTGCTCTTCGGCGACGGCGCGGGCGCCGCGATCGTGACCGGGGTGGCCGACGACGAGCAGCCCGGCATCGGCCCGGTGCTGTGGGGTTCGGCCCCCGACAAGGGCGACGCGCTGCGGATCGAGGGCTGGCAGCCCTACATCGAGCAGGACGGTCAGACGGTGTTCCGCTGGGCCACCACCGCGCTCGCCCCGTTCGCGCTCGAGACGTGCGAGAAGGCCGGAATCAAGCCGTCCGAGCTGGCCGCCTTCGTGCCGCATCAGGCCAACACCCGCATCATCGACGGCATCGTCAAGCGGCTCGGCCTGGGCCCTGAGGTCGTCGTGGCCAAGGACATCGTGCACTCGGGCAACACCTCCGCGGCCAGTGTGCCGCTGGCCCTGTCGAAGTTGATCGAGAGTGGCGAGGTCGCCTCGGGCGCCCCGGTGCTGCTCTTCGGCTTCGGCGGCGGCCTCACCTACGCCGGCCAGGTCATTCGCTGTCCGTAAGCGTTGATCAACCGGAACAGTCCCACCTTTTGAGAGGAAACACCTGACAATGGCTACTCGCGAAGAGATCACTTCGGGCCTCGCCGAGATCCTCGAGGAGGTCGCCGGCGTGAACCCGGACGACGTCGCCGAGGGCAAGTCCTTCACCGACGACCTGGACGTCGACTCGCTGTCCATGGTCGAGGTCGTGGTGGCCGCCGAGGAGAAGTTCGGCGTCAAGATCCCCGACAACGAGGTCCAGAACCTGAAGACCGTCGGTGACGCCGTCAGCTACATCGAGGCGAACCACTGACATGAGCAACGTCGACGTCGTCGTCACCGGGCTCGGCGCGACCACCCCGTTGGGCGGGGACGTCGCGTCCACCTGGGACGCCATGCTCGCGGGCCGCTCCGGGGTGGGTCACCTCACCCAGGAGTGGGCTCAGCAGCTCACCGTACGCATCGGGGCCCAGCTCAAGGTCGACCCGTCCGAGGTCATCGAGCGGGTGCGGATGCGCCGGCTCGACCGTTCCGAGGCGATCGCCCTGATCGCCGCGAAGCAGGCCTGGGCCGACTCCGGTCTCGAGGAGGCCGGGCTCGACAAGGAGCGCCTGGCCGTCAGCTTCGGCAGCGGAATAGGGGGTGCGACCACCCTCCTCGACCAGGACGACATCCTTGAGGCGTCGGGGCAGCGCAAGGTCAGCCCGCACACGGTGCCGATGCTCATGCCCAACGGCCCGGCCGCCTGGGTCGGCATCGAGTTGCAGGCCCGGGCCGGGGTGCACGCCATGGCCAGCGCCTGCGCGACCGGGGCCGAGGCCATGTCGCTCGGCCTCGACATCATCCGCTCCGGCCGGGCCGACGTGGTCGTGGCCGGCGGCACCGAGGCGGTTATCCACCCGCTGCCGTACGCCGGTTTCGCCAACATGCGGGCCATGTCGACCCGCAACGACGAGCCGGAGAAGGCCTCCCGCCCCTGGGACAAGGGTCGTGACGGGTTCGTCTTCGGCGAGGGCGCGGGCACGCTGGTGCTCGAGCGGGCCGACCACGCGAAGGCCCGCGGCGCGAAGATCTACGCGCGGCTGGCCGGCGCCGGCATCACCTCGGACGGTTTCGACATCGTGCAGCCCGACCCGGAGTGCAAGGGCGGTTCTCGCGCGATGGCCAAGGCGCTGCGCGACGCCGGTCTCACCGGCGCCGACATCGCCCACGTCAACGCCCACGCCACGTCGACCCCGGCCGGCGACATGGGCGAGATCATCGGCATCAAGGCCGCGGTGGGCACCCACCCGGTGATCACCTCGACCAAGTCGATGTCCGGCCACCTGCTGGGCGCGGCGGGTGCGCTCGAGTCGATCGCCACCATCCTGGCCATCCGGGACAGCGTGGTTCCCCCCACGATCAACCTGGACGACCCGGACGACAAGCTCGACCTCGACGTGGCGGCGCACAAGGCCCGTCAGCTCGACATCCCCGCCGCCATGAACAACTCGTTCGGCTTCGGCGGCCACAACGTGGCGCTGGTCTTCACCCGCGCCTGAGCCTTCGACGAGAAGGGCCCGGCCGCGCCGGCCGGGCCCTTTTCAGCAGGCCGTGCGGGGCAGGCCGGGCACGGCCACGGGTGACTTGCCGGGGGCCTTGGCCTTGCCCGCGACCACGGCGGCCAGGGCGGTCAGCGACAGCTTGCTCGACGAATACGTGGCTACGAGCACCGGGGACTTGGCCGCGGCCAGCAGGTACGGGGTGTCCATCATGACCGTGACCCGCGCCGACGGGCTGAGGTCGACGCTCTTGTCGCCGTAGCCGACGAGGTGGATCACCGTGCCGCCCGCTGCCTGGACCTTGAACCCCTGAGCCTGCAGAGCCCGTACGAGGGTGACCCGCGCCACCTCGCGGTCGCTCGATGACGTGACGGTGATCGGCCCGCTCATCAGTGCGCCCGAGCACGGGCCGCGCAGCACCGTGATCGAGGCGGCGTCGAGCGCCCCGACCGCCTGCTCGTGGGCCCGCGAGGCGACCACCGACAGGTCCGGCTGCTTCTTCTGCGCGGTGCGGAACTTGAGCGTCAGAATCCGGGTGACCGCCTCGGTCAGGCGCTGCTTCTTGAGCGAGCCGTCCTTGAGCCCGGCCAGGATGCCGTCGCGGGCCGCGCCGATGTCGGGCGGCATGAGCAGCATGTCGTTGCCGGCGTTGAGGGCCCGTACGGCGGCCTCTCCCGGCGCCCATTTCATCGCGGGCGGCATGTTCATGGCGTCGGTGACCGCGACGCCGGTGAACTTGAGCTGCCCGCGCAGCACGTCCGTCATGATCTTCTTGGAGAACGTGGCCGGCACACCTTTGTCGAACGCCTGCAGGTCGAGGTGGCCGGACATCACCACGCCCGCCCCGGCGTCCACGCCCGCTTTGAATGGCGGCAGGTCCTGAGCCGTCCACGCGGCTTTGCTCTGGGTCACCACGGGCAGGCCCTCGTGGCTGTCGCCGCTGGTGTGCCCGTGCCCGGGGAAGTGTTTGAGACCGGCCGCCACCCCGACCCCTTCCAGACCCCGTACGGCTGCGGCCACCTGCAGGGCGTTGGCTTTGGCGTCCGCGCCGAACGCGCGTGACCCGATCACAGTGTTGGCGGGCGGGCCGAGCGTGTCGGCGACGGGGGCGAAGTCGACGGTGATGCCCATGGCGGCCAGTTCCGTGCCGGCCGCGCGCCAGGCCCCCTCGGTGAGCTGGGGTCGCCCGGCCGCGCCGGCGCCCATGGCGGAGGGCAGCATGGTGACGCCCTGGGTCACGCGGGTGACGACCCCGTACTCCTGGTCGGTGCCGATCATCAGCGGCGCCCCGCCGGGCAGCTGCCGCGCGGCGGCCTGCAGCCCGTCGGTCAAGGCCCGGACCTGCTGCGGGTTCTCGACGTTCGTGGTCGGGTTCGTGGCGCCGGTGGGGTCCTTCGCGGTGAAGCCGACCAGGATCAGGCCGCCCAGGTGGAACTTGGCGATCATCTCGGCGGGGGTGTTGACCCCGGCCAGCCCCTGGTTACCGGCGGCCGAGCCCTTGTCCACCGTCGTCGCGTTGCTGCCGTAGGCGTACGGCATGAGGACCTGCCCGGCCAGGTCGGTGTCACTCATCGCGGCCACGGCGGCGGCGGCCCTCGTCGCCGGGTCACCGGTCGGCGCCGAGGCCGGCGTGGAGGGCCGCAGCGAGGGCGCGATCGGTGGCGCCGTGGCCGTGGCCTGCAGCGCCGGGGCGTCGTCGGAGCCGCAGGCCGTGGCGGCCAGCACGAGCGGGAGGAGCAGGGCGGCGCGGACGATCCTCATGCAAGCATCGAATCAGGGGGCCATTCGGGCGTAACGCGCGGGTCAGCCCACCCGGGTCAGCAGCGTCACCGGGGCGCCGTCACCGGCGTACCGGTACGGCTCGAGCTCGGCGTCCCAGGCGGAGCCGAGCGCCTTTTCCAGGGCATGCGAAAGGGCCTCCGGCGCCCGCGCGGAGGCCATGATCGAGCGCAGCCGGTCCTCGCCGATCTGGATGTCGCCCGACGCGCCCATGATCCCGTGAAAGAGGCCGCGCCCTGGGACGTGCATGAAACGCTCGCCGTCCACACCCGGGCTGGGTTCCTCGGTCACCTCGAAACGGATCATGGGCCACTGCCGGAGGGCAGCAGCCAGTTCGGCGCCTGTACCGGCCCGGCCGGTCCAGCTGCATTCAGCGCGCCGCATGCCGGGGTCGACCGGCTGCGGAGTCCAGTGCAGCGTGACCGGCGCTGTCAGTACGCGCGCGATCGCCCACTCGACGTGTTGGCACACGGCGAGTGGGGTCGAGTGGACGTATACGACGCCACACGTTGGCACGGTGACCTCCCGAAGACCGAGGTGCGTCTTCCCCTACGACCTCGACCGCGGTTGATCGTGTCCCATGATGCCGGTTGGTACTGATGGTGCGCCAGAGAATCGGCAACATCGACATCGGATCGGCCGTAGCGGCACATCCGGTTCAACGCCTCAACCTGCTCGGACGGCACGGTCCCGCGAGCATCGTGTAGAGTTGGCAAGGCCTTTTTTCTGCTTTCCCCAAGGAGTGCCGCCGTGGCGAGCAACACCTCAAAGACCGCCCGCGCATCAGTCCGCGCCGGCCAGGGCGCCGGTGGCGCCCTCAGCGTGCTCGGTGAGTACAAGTACGTCATCCCGCTCGCCAACGGCCGCTTCGCGTATGTGCGGAACCTGACCAACGGCAAGACTGCGCACCTCAAGACCGACTCCGACGCTTTCGTCGAGGAGATCCGGGCGCTCTCGGCCGCCGGTCACGGCGCCAAGATCCGGGCCGAGCTCAGCGCGCTCGAGGAGGCGAACCCGGCCCACGGTTGGGGCGCCACCGAGAAGCGTCTGGTCGACGCGGGTGTGTTCGAGGGCTGAGGCCCTCACCGCAAGACACAAGGCGCCTGCCGGCTACGGCCGACAGGCGCCTTTTTGCACCCCTTGAAGATCACCCCACCGCGATCATGGCGGCAGGATGCCGACAAAAAGGACGTCAGGGCAGGAGCTCGACGACGCCCGTGTCGAGGTCGTAGACGGCGCCCACCACGTCGACCCGGCCCGCGGCCACGGCGTCGGCCACCACGTCGTACGCGCCGACCCGGCGCACCGTACGACCCACGTGGGCCCGCATCGCCTTCTCGGCGGCCTCCGGCTCGTCGACACCCACCGCGCGCACGGCCGGGGCGATCTCGTCGACCAGATAGCCGATCTCCCCCGCCGGGATCTCGCCCGCCCGCAGCGCCGACACCGACGCCGCCACCGCGCCGCACCGCTTGTGTCCCAGCACCATGATCAGCGGCACGCCCAGCTCGGCCACCGCGAAGCCCACCGAGCCCAGCACCGCGCGGTCGACCACGTGCGCACCCGAGCGCACCACGCAGATCGAGCCGAAGGTCTGGTCGAAGATCGCCTCGAGCGGCACCCGGGAGTCGATGCAGCCCAGCACGACGGCGTGCGGCTGCTGCCGGCCCGACGCCGCGGCGGCCGCCGAGACCCGGTGCCCGTGCTCCGGGCGGCTGCTGACGAACCGCTTGTTGCCCGCGACCAGCTCGGCCAGGGCTTCCGCGGCGTTCGTGATCGGTGCGGCGGGCCCCGCCGACGGGTCGGTCGTCATACGAGTGATTCTGGCCCAGTTCGGCCGCATGAACAGTGAGTGCGAGCCAACTCACTTTCTGCGCGGGACTTTCGGCCCTACCGCGCCGAATGACGGGTGGCTTTTCGGGTGATCGCGAGTGATGCTGATTACCCGCGGGTATAGCCGGGGGCATGCGGATCGCGGAGGTGCCCATGTCCGAGCGCTCGGAGCTCACGCTCCCCGACGGCGTACGGCTGCACGTGGAGGCGTACGGGCCGGCCGATGCCCCGCTCACCGTGGTGCTGGCACACGGCTGGTGCCAGGACCGGCGTACGTGGAAGCACCAGATCTCCGCCCTGCGGGTGCTGGGCGCCCGGCGCCCACGCGTGATCGTCTACGACACCCGGGGACACGGCCGCTCCGGCGCGACCGGGCTCGGCGGCGCCACCCTGGGCCAGCTGGGCGACGACCTCGCGGAGGTGCTGCGCCGCTACGCCCCGACCGGCCCGATCGTGCTCGGCGGGCACTCCATGGGCGGCATGACGATCATGGAGTACGCCCACGCCCACCCCGGCGAGTTCGCCCAGCGGGTGACCGGCCTGCTGTTCGTCTCGACCACCGCGGAGGGCCACACCCACACCCAGTACGGCCTGCCGGCCCGGATCGCGGCGCTGATGCGGGCGGGTGAGACGCTCGGGGCCGGTGTGCTGGCCCGCTCCGGCCCGTGGCGCCCGCACCGCGCCGTGCTGCCCGCGCTGCGCCCCGCCGTACGCTGGCTGCTGTTCGGCGACGACTACGACGAGGACGCGCTCGACCTGGCCATGCGCTGCTTCGGCCGGGCCTCGCTGCGCTCGATCGGCGCGTTCCGCTCCTCGATCGGCGCCCAGCAGCGTCTCGACACCCTGACCGCGCTGGCCGACGTGCCCGCCACGGTGCTGGTCGGCGAGCGCGACCGGCTGACCCCGCCCGCCTGCGCCCGCTCGATCGCCGAGGCGCTGCCCTTCGCCGACCTGCGGGTCGTGCCCGGGGCCGGCCACATGCTGCCGCTGGAACGGCCGCACGAGGTGTCGGCCGCCTTGACCGCCATCGTCGAACGCGCCACCCCGGCCCGCCGCCCGCGCCGCGCCCGCCGAACCACCAGCGCACTGAAGAAGGCCGCCTAGCCGTCGGGCCGGCGTTACCCCCTGAGCCCCTGTTCGACCAGCTCGGCCGGGGCAGTCTGCTCGGCCGGGTGGCCCCACCGCGTGACGTGGCTCTCGCCTGCCTCAGCCTCATGGAGCGGAGCTACGTCATCGGCACCGTGGCCGTCGTGGACGGCGGCAGCACCCTCACTTAATCGATCAGGGATTTGGCCAGGGCCTCCAGCAGGACCTCCGTGCCGGCGCGGCGCTGGGCGGCGTTGTCCAGGCCGTCGAGGTAGACGCCCTGCTCGGTGAGCACGAGGTCGGTGCCACCGCTCCGGGCGGCCTTGAATTCGGCGGTGACGACCGAGACCGAGATCCGGGCCCCGTTCAGGGTCATCTCGTACGTGTAGACCAGCCGCTCGTCCGGGACGATGTCGGTGTACGTGGCGAAGAAGCCGTACTCGGTGCCGTCCGGCAGCACGGTGGTGGCCGTCTCGCGGCCGCCCTCGCGGAAGTCGAAGGTCTTGTCCTTCTGCTGGGTCTGATCGTCGGGGGCGCCGAACCACTTGGCCTTGGCGGCCGGGTCGGCGAAGGCGCCGAACACTCGCGCGGGGGCCGCGGGGTAGTGACGGTCGAGCCGGAACGTGTCGTGCTGGACGGTCATGATTCCTCCAGGAAGTCGCCGAGGCGGTCGAGGCGGCTCAGCCATCCGGCCCGGCGCTCGGCGATCCACTGCTCGGCGGCGTCGAGCGCGACGGGCTCGAGGTAGCAGGTGCGGACCCGTCCGGTCTTCTGCGACCGCACGATGCCGCTCTCCTCGAGCACCCGCAGGTGCTGCATGACCGCGGGCAGGGACATCACCAGCGGCTCGGCCAGCTGTTTCACGGTGGCCGGGCCGCGGCTGAGCCGTTCGACCATGCTGCGGCGGCTGCCGTCGGCGAGGGCCGCGTACATCAGGTCGAGCGAGAGCGAATGGTTAAGCACTTGCCTAAGTATTGGGCCGGCCGCGCCGATGTCAAGGCCGGGTGAGACGCGGTGGGCCCGCACGGAGTAAGTTCGAGTGCTCCCTTATGCGAGCACGCTGCCCGAACGCGTGCATCGGGGTGCCGGAAAGAGAGATTCACCGTCTTGAGCGACGCCACCGTTCTTCAACAGGAGATCGCGGTCGAGCAGAAGCACGTCGACCGCGTCTATGCCCGGCTCGCCGAGCTCCGCCGTGACGCCTCACGGGCCGAGAAGGAGGGCTATCAGCTCGCCGGGGTGGGCACGTTCGGCGCGCTGGTGGAGCGGGACGCGATGGTTTTCCACGCCGCCCGCCGCCGGCACGCGCTCGACACCGAGTACGAGGGGCTGGTCTTCGGCCGCCTCGACCTGGGCACGGGGGCCACCCACTACGTCGGCCGCATGGGCATCCGCGACGACAGCTCGCAGCCTCTGGTGGTCGACTGGCGGGCCCCCGCCGCCGCCGCGTTCTACCGGGCCACCCCGGCCGAGCCGCTGGGGGTGGTCCGCCGCCGCATGATCCAGTCCAGCCGGGAGCGGGTCACCGGCATCGAGGACGACCTGCTCGACCCCGAGGCGGCGCCGGCCGACATGCGCGTGGTCGGCGACGGCGCGCTGCTGGCCAGCCTGTCCAAGGCCACCGGGCGCGGGATGCGCGACATCGTGGCCACCATTCAGCGTGAGCAGGACGACGCGATCCGCTCCCCCGCCTCGGGCGTGACGATCGTGACCGGCGGCCCCGGCACGGGCAAGACGGCCGTGGCCCTGCACCGCGCGGCCTACCTGCTCTACTCGGACCGCAACCGGTTCGCCGGCGGCGGCATCCTGGTGGTCGGCCCGTCCGGCGTCTTCGTCGACTACATCGCGACGGTGCTGCCCTCACTGGGCGAGGACACCGCGACCCTGCGCTCGCTGGGCACGCTCGTGCCGGGTTACGACGCGTCCCGGGTCGACCCCAGCCCGGTCGCCGCGATCAAGGGCTCGCTGCGCATGCGCCGGGTGCTCGAGCGCGCCTCGCACGACGCCGTGCCGGGTGGGCCGGCCGAGCTGCGCCTGCTCTATCGGGGCACGCTGCTGCGCCTGGACGCCAAGGAGCTCGACCGGATCCGCCGCTCGGCGCTGCCCCGCGGGGCCCGGCGCAACGAGGTGCGGGGTGCGGGCTTCGACCGCGTCTTCGACGCGCTGTGGGCGCAGGCCCGGCAGCAGAAGGTCACCGGTCTGCCCGAGAAGCCGGATTTCGAGGCCGAGCTGGCCGACCGGCCCGACTTCCGCGAGTTCCTCAAGGCCTGGTGGCCGCGCTTCACCCCGATGCGGGTGCTGCGCTGGCTGGCCGATCCGGGCCGGCTCCGGTCGTACGCGCACGGTCTGCTCTCCCGCGAGGAGGTCGGGCTGCTGCAGGGCTCGTTCGACGCGCTGGACTCCCGGGGTCCGACGATCGCCGACGTGGCCCTGCTGGACGAGCTGGACGAGCTGATGGGCCGCCCGCGCAAGCCGCAGCGCAAGACGAAGAACCCGTTCCACGTGCGCGACGGCATCCAGGAGCTGAGCACGGCCAACGAGCGGCAGGCGGCGGCCCGCGCCCAGCAGGTGCAGCGCGACGAGGACTACCGCGAGTACGCGCACGTGGTGGTGGACGAGTCGCAGGACGTCTCGCCGATGCAGTGGCGCATGATCGGCCGCCGCGGGTCGTACGCGTCGTGGACGATCGTCGGCGACCCGGCGCAGACGGCATGGTCGGGCGACGCCGAGGAGCTGGACCGCTCCCGCGACAAGGCGCTGGGCTCGCGTAAGCGCAACAGCTACGCGCTGACCACGAACTACCGCAACTCGTCGGAGATCTTCGCGGTGGCCGCCTCGGTGATCCGCCGGATCATGCCCGATCTGCCGCTGCCGACGGCCGTCCGCAGCACAGGGGTGGACCCGGTGGACGTGGTGACCGACGCCCCGGGGCTGCCCGAGCGGGTGCGTGAGGTGACCGAGAAGCAGCTGGCCGACGTCGACGGCACGATCGGCGTGATCACGCCGGTGCCGCGACGCGACGAGATGGCGGCCTGGGTCGCCGGCCTGCCGGAGCGGGTCCAGGTGGTCACGGCGCTGGAGGCCAAGGGCATGGAGTACGACGCGGTGGTGCTGGTCGAGCCGGGGTCCCTCACGAAGGATCCGGCCGGCCTGCGCACCCTCTACGTCGCCCTGTCCCGGGCCACCCAGCGCCTGACCACGATCGGAACCGACCCCGGCTGGCGCGGCTAGAACCTACGGAATGGGCACGGCCACGGCGTTGTACGTCGTGGCCGGCTCGGCCGGGGTCGTGAAGCGGGCGTTGGGCAGGTAGAACTTCGTGCCGTACTCGGCGATGGTGGTCGGCACGTCGAAGGCGGCGCTACCCGTACGGGAAACGACCCGGCCCTCGGTGGCGCGCTTGTCCAACGCGACCTCGGCGATCACGTTGAGCCGGTTCTGCACGACGTAGAGGGTGCGGCCGCGCAGCCACAGGCCGTCGCCGTTGACCACGGTCTCGGTGCCCAGCTTGATCTCGGTGCTGCGGCCGTCGTAGCCGACCTTGAAGAGCTTGCCGAGGTTGGACTGCACGACGATCAGGGCGCGGCCGTCCGGCGTACGGGAGATGCCGTTGGCGTTGTTGCCCGTCGTGTACTGGATGTCGCCGGTCAGCGGCACGGCCACCGGCGCCGACCTGAGGTTGAGCGGCACCTTCCACAGCACCGGGTTGGCCGAGTCGGTGAACCAGGCGGCGTCGCGGGTGAGCACGACGTCGTTGACGAACCAGGCGGTGCTGCCCGGGGTCTTGAGCGTGTAGGACTTGAGCACCCGGCCGCTGCGCAGGTCGACCACGCGGGCGCTGCCGGCGCTGCCACCGGCCACGAAGAGCCGGTCCCGGTTGTCGATCTTGAGGCCGAGCGACGGGTTGCCCGCCCCGGGGCCCTCACTGAGGACCGAGCCTTTCCCGGTACGCAGGCTGACCTTGTAGATGTCGCCGTCGACCCGGGAGCCGAAGTACGCGTACGGCTTGTCGCCGATCGCGATGCCCTCGGGCTGGAAGCCGGCGGGCAACGTCAGCGTGGTGGGCCACTTCGTCGCGGGCGCCGAGGGGTGGGCGGCGGCCGGTGTCGCGCCGGCCACCACGGCCAGCGCCGTGGAGATGACAATCGCGAGGGTACGTCTGGACACGGAGATCCTTTCCAGGCGGAACGTGCTGTCGTCGCGTACATACCCCGAACTCCGGCGAATGGTTCGACAGGCTATGGCGATCATCACATTCCAGGGTGCATGATCGACGTACGGTCACCGCGATGTGTGCCGACCTGCGGACCCACCCCCGGCATCCTCTCTACGCTTGGTGACCATGTCATCACGGGAGGACAGCATCATGCCCACGGTCATTCATCAGCCCCGGGTCGCGTGGGACGGGGCCCGCGCCTTCGTGCAGGCGGCGGGCAGCCCGCAGTCCGAGGGGTTCGCCGCGCGCGTGCTGAGCCGGCTCGGCAGCGAGATGTACGGCCACTTCGCCGACACCCGCCAGCGGCTGCTCACGGCGCTCGTCGAGACGGGCGGCGACCGGTATGCAGCCGACATCGAGGCCGGCAAGTGGCGCGTACGGCTGGAGGACCTGCTCCGGGAGCGTCCCGAGCTGACCGGGCCGGTGCTCGAGCTGACCGGTGAGGGATTCGAGCTCTGACGCTTTTGCGGTAATCCGCCCGAAGCGCCCCAACTAGGGGCAAGAATGCCCGTATGGGTGACGCTCGGGTGATGGTCTTCGCGCCGGCACCGCAGTTGACGGTGACCATCGAACAGCAACACAACCAGCCGGAGCTGCACGTGCACCCGGGTGGGCAGGGCATCTGGCAGGCTCGCATGATCACCTCGCTCGGCGCCGAGGTGACGCTCTGCACGGCGGTCGGCGGCGAGGTGGGCCGTGTGCTCAAGCCGCTGCTCGACTTCAAGGGCGTGCAGCTGCGCACGGTCCCGCGGGAAAGCGGCAGCGGCTGGTACGTGCACGACCGCCGCAACGGCAAGCGCCAGGAGCTCGCGGAGCAGCCCGGGGCCCCGTTCACCCGGCACGAGCTGGACGAGCTCTACAACCTCGCGCTGGCCGAGGGGCTACGGGCGGGCAACGCGATCCTCAGCGGCCCGGCGCACCCGTCGGTGATCCGGCCGGACGTCTACGGGCGCCTCGCGCACGACTTGAAGGCCCACGGCTGCCGGGTGATCGCCGACCTGTCCGGCGACCACCTCAAGGCGGTGCTCGAGGCCGGCCTGCACGTCGTCAAGGTCAGCCACGAGGAGCTGCTCCGGGACGGCATGATCAAGGACGCGTCCGAGAAGTCGCTCACCGAGGCGCTGGTCAAGCTGCACTCCGACGGTGCCGAGGCGGCCCTGCTGTCGCGGGCCGACGCGGGCGCGCTGGCCCTGTTCAACGAGCAGATCTACAAGGTCGCCATCCCGAAGCTCTCGATCGCCGACCATCGCGGCGCCGGTGACTCGATGACCGCCGGGGTCGCCGCCGTGCTGGCCAAGGGCGGCGAGATGACCCAGGCCGTCCGCACCGGGGCGGCCGCCGGAGCCCTCAACGTCACCCGGCACGGGCTCGGCACCGGGCACCTGGACGCCGTGCAGGTGCTCACCGAACGAGTCAAGATCACCCCTCTCAAGAAGGCGACATGACGAGAATCCTGGTCACCAACGACGACGGCATCGACGCGCCCGGTCTGCGCTGGCTGGCGCGGGCCGCGGCCCGGGAGGGGCACGACGTCACGGTCGCCGCGCCGGTCACCGAGGCCAGCGGCAGCAGCGCGGCCATGACGGCGGTGGAGGAGCACGGCAAGATCATTCTGCACAAGCGTGAGCTCCCCCACGCCAAGCACATTCCCGCGTACGCGGTAGCCGCTTCACCCGCCTACATCGTGCTGCTGGCCCTGCGGGAGGCGTTCGGCGACGTCCCCGACATGATCTTGTCGGGGATCAACCGGGGCGCCAACGCGGGCGCCGCGGTCGTGCACTCGGGCACGGTCGGGGCCACCCTGACCGGCTCGTACGCGGGTCTGCACGGGCTCGCGGTCTCGCTCGACGTGCTCTCGCCGCGGGCCTCCTCGGCGCGCAGCGGGGGCGCCGCCCTGGCCGCCCTCGACCACGAGGAGGACGAGAAGCGGCACTGGGACAGCGCGGCCGAGCTCGCCGTGCGCCTGCTGCCCACGCTGGCGCACACACCGCCCGGCACGATCTTCAACCTGAACGTGCCCGACCTGCACCTGGACGGGATCCGGGGGTTGCGGCGGGCCTCGCTGGCCCAGTTCGGCCAGGTGCAAGTGAGCATCGCCGAGGCCGGGGAGGGCTTCGTGCGCACAGCCGTGCAGGCCGCGGACGACACCCTGCAGCCCGACACCGACCTGGCCGCCCTGGCCGAGCACTTCGCCGTGGTCACGCCGATCCGGCCGCCACACGAGATGACCGAGGTCAAGATCAACCTCGAGGCGATCCCCCTGCACGCCTCGGCGCTGTAGGCGGGCACGAAAAAGGCCGGCCCTCCCCTGCGGGAAGGCCGGCCTTTCGACGAACTCAGGCCCCGGACACCGCCGGCTGCGCCGCGTCGGCCTGACCGAACGGCTGCGGATTGCCGAACAGACCGAGCAGCCCCGTCACCCACAACTGGCGGTGCGCGAAGCGGCTGGGCCGCGTGACGACCAGTTTGACCTCACTGACCTGCGCGAGCTGGAAAGCGGCGACGAGCGCGCTGATGCCCACGGAGTCGATGAAGGTCACATTTTGAAGATTGAGCTCGATGCGAGCGAGATGCCCGGCGGCCAACTGCCCCGCCACCGCCTCGCGGATCTCGTACGCGTTTTCGACGTCGATCTCGCCGCTGGGCGAGACCTCCACCACGTCGTCGGCAAGCGTCGACGTCATTATCGACAGCGTCACGCCAAATCCCTCCACCCACCCGGGACCTCCGGGCGTCGTTCCTCCTGCTCAGGGCCACTTCCGAGCGATCCCAGCTCGCCCGGCGCACCCCTCGCATCGGGGGTTGTCGAGACTACCCCCACAAGGTTCGGTGAAACTGACCGAAAGGTTAGGACCCGAACCTGTCAGGCACCTGAGTGCCTGATGTGAACCGGGTCAAGGATACCGGCTGGTGGCAAGTCGTTTCCGAAACGTGATGGCGTCCACACCGGACACGTTTGTTGAACGGCGCGCATGGGCACGGTTAAGCACGAACGGCGAGCGCGGGAGGTACCAACGATGTTCTCCAGCAAGAGCAAGACGGAACGAACGGCCGCGCAGGCCTGGGAGTATCTGTCGGCGGCCATGACGGCCGTGGGTGACACGGCCAAGGACACCGGCGACAAAGCGAGCACCCTGGCCGGCAAGGCCAGTGATCAGGGTCACAAGCTGGCCGGTAAAAGCTACAGGAAGAGCCAGAAGCTGGCGACCAAGGCGAGCGGCAAGGCCGATGTCGCCTGGCACCGCGCCAACGCGGCGGCGGCGGCCCTGGCCGGGCGCAAGCCGGCCCGCCCGTGGGGCCTGATCATCGGCGTGGGCCTGCTCGGCGCCGCGGTCGGTTACGCGGTCGCGCAGTCGGCCCGGGCCGCCCTCGAGCGTCAGGCCGAGCAGGAGGAGCTCGAGCTGGCCGAGACGGCGGTCGTGGTCACCCCGACGTACGACAACTGAGCCCTGCGACATCTCCCCCGGGCGGCGCCCCATGGCCGCCCGGGGCCTTGGCGTACCCGGGACGCCCGCAAGGGCCCCCTCTGACCCCCGCCGGAGCCGGGGGCCGGTTACAGTTTCGCCGTCTCTCCGCTGTGGCTCAGCCACCCGATTAGATAAGGTCCGTTGGTGCTCACTGCCGGCCACCTCCTCGGCAACCGTTACCGGTTGGACGAGCGCATCGCCACAGGCGGGATGGGTGACGTCTGGCGCGGCACCGATGTCGTGCTGGGCCGGGTCATCGCCGTCAAGGTCCTGCGCTCGAACATGATGGCCGACCCCGAGTTCGCCGCCCGGTTCTACGGCGAGGCCCGGATGATGGCGGCCTTCCGCCACCCCGGCGTGGTCGAGGTCTACGACTACGCCAGTGCCAACGAGTCGGGTGGCGAGGAGGGCATGGCCTATCTGGTCATGGCCTACGTCGAGGGCGAGCCGCTGTCGACCCGGGTCAAGCAGGGCCCGATGCCGGTGACCGAGGTCATGTCGATCGTGGCCCAGGCGGCCGACGCGCTGCACGCCGCCCACGAGAACGGCACGGTGCACCGCGACGTCAAGCCGGGCAACCTGATCGTCAAGCCCAACGGCACGGTCGTGCTGGTCGACTTCGGCGTGGCCCGCTCGGCCGCGGTCACCAGCGTCACGGCGGTCAACGCGATCGTCGGCACGGCGCTCTACATGGCGCCCGAGCAGGTCGCCAAGGGCAACGTCTCGGCCGCCACCGACATCTACGCGCTCGGCGCCGTGGCCTATCACTGCATCGCCGGCGAACCGCCCTTCGACGGCGACAACGCGCTCCAGGTCGCCCTGCGCCACCTGGAGGACGAGCCCGAGCCGCTGCCCGAGCACGTGCCGCTCGAGGTCCGCGAGCTGATCCAGAAGGCGATGGCCAAGCAGCCCGCCGACCGGTTCCAGACCGCGGCCGAGTTCGCCGAGGCCGCCTTCGCCGCGGCCGGCCCGCTCGACTGGAAGCGCCTGACCGGCACGTCGATGGTGGCCCCGCTCAGCCCGGCCGCACCCACCCGGGCCGTGCCGATGCCGCGCGACCTGCCGCCGGCGACACCCCCGCCCCCGCCGACCGGCCCGTCGTCGACCTCGACCGGCCTGACCCCCCGGCGGCCCCCACGCAGCCAGACGGCGCTGCTCGTGGGCGTGATCGCTCTGCTCGTGCTGGCCGGCGGCCTCGCCTTCGCGATCGCGCTGCGGCCCGACAACGACGCGAAGAGCCCGGTCGACAACACGGTGCCCGGCGGCGTGCCCTCCCAGCAGGTCGACGAGGCCACGCCCGACCCCACCGACCAGGTGAGCGAGGTGCCGAGCACCCGCTCGACGACGACGCGGGGCAACTCGCCGCAGCGCACCCAGACCCCGAGCGCGACGCCGAGCACGACGCCGCCGAGCCTGCCGACCACCACCCGGCCGACGTCGCGACCGCCGACCACGCCGCCGACGACCCCGCCGACCACGCCGCCGACGACGCCACCGACCACGCCGCCCACCACCACGCCCCCGCCGCCCGACACGGGTGGCGACGGTGGAGCGGCCGCGGGGGCCAACCCGTAGGGCGCTTGACTCTGACACTGTGTCAGGGCGGAAGGTGATCCCATGTTCAGCATCGGAGAGTTCGCCGGTCTGGGACGCGTGTCCGTTCGCATGCTGCGCCACTACGACGCGATCGGGCTGCTCCGGCCCGCCCACGTCGACCCGCACAGCGGTTATCGCTTTTACTCCGCCGCCCAGTTGCGCCTGCTCAACAGGGTGACCGCCCTCAAGGACCTCGGGTTCAGCCTGCACCAGGTGCAGACGCTGATCGACGAGAAGATCGACACGGCCGAGCTGTGGGGCATGCTGCGCCTGCGCAGGACCGAGCTCGCGGCGCGGATGGCGCAGGACACGGCACGGCTGGCCCAGGTCGACGCCCGCCTCCGCATGATCGAGAGTGAGGGGCACATGGATACCGGAGACGTCGTCCTCAAGCAGATCCCGGCCACCCGCTGCGCGATGCTCTGGGGCACCGCGACCAGCTACGACCACCCGACGTCGATCACCGAGAACTTGACGCCGCTGTATCCGCGGCTGATGGAGCTCATGGAGAAGCACAACGTGGCCATGTGCGCGGCGCCGATCGCGTACTACCTCCCCGCGCCGACCGAGCCGGGCGACGAGACGATCACGGTGCACGCCGCGTTCCCGATCGGCGCGGCCGAGGTCCCGCCCGGCGCCGGCTTCGAGGTCGTGACGCTGCCCGAGGTCGCCGAGGCGGCGACGGCACTGCACCACGGCTCGATGTCCGAGGCGTTCCGCACCGGGCAGAAGATCGCCAATTGGATCGACGACAACGGGTACCGCGCGGTCGAGCCGGGCTTCGCCGTCGAGGTCTACCTGGAGTGCCCGCCGGGCGAGTTCGACAAGTGGGTCACCGAGCTGCAGGTGCCGATCCGAACCGCACCCGAAAACTAACCTCAGGTTCCCCGGGGCGCGGCCGATGGGCCCGGGCGGCACGGAATCGCAACCGAGCCGCTACCGAAAGGCCCCGACGCATGCCGACCCCGATCCCGTACGCGGAGTATCCGACCACGCCGCCCTGGGGTGTGCCGGAGACCCCGGCCGCCCCGGCCGAACCTTCGGCCCCGCCCGCGACGCCTCCCCGGCTGTTCGTGCGCTTCCCGGAGGAGATGGCGCGGGCCGCCCGGCCGCAGGCCCCGGCGTGGCTGCCCGTGGTCTTCTGGACACTGCTGCTCGGCGTGCCCGGGGCCGTGTCGGCGATCCGGCGCAGCACCGAGGCCCGGCACGGCGGCCATGAGCGTTACCCGTACTGGCTCGCCTTCGGCACGGTCCTCGCGGTGGCGGCCGCGACGGTGATGTTCCTTGAATAGCTCACATCTCGTCGGGCACCGGGATGCCGAGCAGGTCGAGGCCCAGGCGCAGGGTCTCGCCGGTGCGGGCGGTCAGGGCCAGCCGGCTGGGTGAGCCGAGGATCGGGCGGCACGTCTCGTAGAACGTGGAGAAGGCCACCGCCACGTCGTGCAGGTGGACGGCCAGCCGGTGCGGTTCGCGGTGCTCGATCGCGGCCGCCGCGGCCGGCTCGAAGCCCAGCAGGGTCAGCGCCAGCCGCCGCTCCGCCGGATGACCCAGGACGACCGGGCCGGGCGCCGCGCCCGCCTTGGCCAGCAGCGAGCGGATCCGGACCAGCGCGTACTGCAGGTAGGGACCGGTGTCGCCGGTCACGGCCAGCATCCGGTCCCAGTCGAAGACGTAGTCGCTGCGCCGGTCGTTGGCCAGGTCGGCGTACTTGATCGCGCCGATGCCCACGGCCGGGGCGGTGGCCCGCTCGTCGGCCTCGTCGAGCAGGCCGGCCAGTTTGATCGTGTCGCCGGACCGGGTCTTGAGCATCCGGCCGTCCGGGCCCAGCACCGAGCCGAAGTTGACGTGCTCGGCGGTGACCCCCGCGGGCAGCCAGCCGGCAGCCCGGCCGACCGCGAAGACCATGGCGAAGTGGTTGGCCTGCGGGGTGCCGACCACGTAGAGCAGGCGGGTCGCGGCCAGCTCCCGGGTGCGGTGCCGCAGGGCGGCGAGGTCCGTGGCCGCGTACCCGAAACCGCCGTCGCTCTTGCGGACGATCAGCGGGAGCGGTTGCCCGTCGCGGCCGGTGAACCCGGCAGGGAAGGCGCAGAGCGCCCCCTCGCTCTCGACCAGCAGCCCCTTGGCCGTCAGCTCGTCGACCACCGAGCCCAGCTGGTCCTGGTAGGAGCTCTCGCCGCTGAAGTCGGCCCGGGTCAGCGTGATGCCGAGCCGCTCGTAGTCGGCCACGAACGACCGCTCGGACTGCTCGACCAGCCGGTGCCACATCGCCCGGGTCGCCGGGTCGCCGTTCTGCAACGCCACCACCCGCAGCCGGGCCCGCGTACGGAAATCGGGATCGTTGTCGAACGTGACCCGCGCCTGCTGGTAGAACGCGGTGAGGTCGCTCAGCGAGTAGTCGCCGTCGTGGTCGGACATGTGCTCGATCAGCATGCCGAACTGCGTGCCCCAGTCGCCCAGGTGGTTGACCCGCACCACGTCGTGCCCGCCCCAGCTGAGCAGCCGGGCCAGCGCGTCCCCGATGATCGTCGACCGCAGGTGCCCGACGTGCAACTCCTTGGCCACGTTGGGGCCCGAGTAGTCGAGGACGATCCGTTCCTTCGCGCCCGGTGGCGGGTCGAGCGGGTACGCGGCCGCGAGCACCGCGTCGTCGACGGTCAGGTTGAGGAAGCCGGGACCGGAGAGCTCGGCCGTGGCCAGCCCGGTCAGGTCGGCCCGGGCCGCGACGTCGGCCGCGATCTCGCGCGGGGCCCGGCCCAGCCGGCGGGCCAGGCCGAGGGCGGCTCCGGACTGGAAGTCGGCGTGCTGCGAGGCCCGCACGAGGGGGTCGACCGGCTCGCCGGCCACCGCTTCGAACGCGACCGCCAGCCGAGCGGCGAGAACAGCTTCGAGATTCATTGACACACCCATCGACGTACGCGAAAGCGGGTCGACCGGGTCGTGCAAGCAGAGCACCGGCGGGATCGACCCGCCGGGAGGAGAACAGGACTCAGCGGCGGTCGTCGGGGCGGCGTCGCTCGCTGAAGGTCGTCATGGGCACACCGTAGCTCATCCCGGCCCGGTGGCCGTAGCAAGATAGGGCCGTGAGTTGGGTGGCCGGCGAGACCGGAGTGATGCGACTGCCGTCGGGGCGCCTGGTGCGAGGGCGAGGGCTGCGGGACCCGATGCCGTCGGGGCACCCGCCCGCTTTCGGGGCCTACCTGCTGGGCTCGGCGCCGCCCGAGTTCGGGTGGGTCAGCCGCTGGATCCGATGGCCCGACTTCCGGCTTCCGGCCGACCCCTCGTACGCGGGAAAGGTCTTGGCCGAGGTGTGGGAGCGCGCGGCCGGCGAGCGGGTGGAGATCGCGTGCGGCGGCGGCCGCGGACGCACCGGCACCGCGCTGGCCTGCGTGGCGGTCATCGACGGGGTGCCCGCGGAGGAGGCGGTGGCCTACGTGCGCGAGCACTACCATCCGCGGGCCGTCGAGACGCCCTGGCAGCGAAAATTCGTCCGTTCCTTCACCCGTTAGGAAAATACCGTGATGATCAGAAGCGGCCATTAGGCTGGAGCGGCATGTCCGGCGCCTTGGGGGGACTCATGATCGTCGTGGAGCGCAGCCTGGCCGTGACCGCCGCCCCGCCGCTGGCGCTCGGCTACCTGGCCGATTTCGGCAACACCGCGGTGTGGGATCCGGTCGTGCGCCAGTCGATCCGCAACGGCGCCGGGCCCATCGTGCCGGGGGTCAGCTGGCGCCAGGTGTGCCGGCTGCTCGGCATCACCACCGAACTGACCTACACGCTGGTCACCTCGGAACCCGGGCGGCTGCTGTTCCACGGGCGCAACGAAGGGGCCACCTGCGTCGACACTGTGGTCGTGCGGGCGGCCCCGTCGGGTTGCGAGGTCACTTACCGGGTCGAGCTCGAGGTGCACGGGCTGGCCAAGCTGGCCTCCCGGCTGATCAAGATGGAGTTCGAGAAGGTCGGGAACAGGGGCGCGGCCGCCCTCACCCAGGCGCTGAACAGCCTGGCCCCCGCGGCTCCCTAGGCGCGGGTCGCGACGACCTGCAGGTAGGCCGACGGGATCCGGGCCGTGCCGTCGGTGGCCGTGTTGTAACGCCCGACCAGGGCGACCAGGTCGTCGTAGAGCGGCTTGCCGCCGTCCGGGCCGAGCGCCTCGAACGCCTTGAGCGTCGGGCCGTAGTACTCGCGGAAGTAGTCGGCGAAATGCTCGGCCGTCCGGAAGCGGAAGACGAACTCGCGGCGGGTCGTGCGCAGGTCACGCACCCGGTCGCCGAACAGTTCGCGGACGCGGGCCTCGCTGCCCCACTCGACCGGCCCGCGGATGCCGGGCGGTGGCGGCACCCGGCGGCCCACCGTGCGGAACATCTCGCCGATGAAACCGTCGGGCGTCCAGTTGGCCATGGCGATCGTGCCCCCGGCCCGGCACACCCGGGTCAGCTCGGCCGCGGTGCGCTCCTGGTCGGGGGCGAACATCGCGCCGACCACCGAGAGCACGGCGTCGAAACGGCCGTCGTCGTACGGCAGGTGCTCGGCGTCGGCGATCTCCGTGGTCAACGGCAGGCGTTCCGCGTCGGCCCGCTCCCGGGCCCGGGCCAGCAGCCCCGGCACGTAGTCGGAAGCGGTCACCCGGCACCCGCACCGGGCGGCGGCCAGGGCGGCGTTGCCGGTGCCGGCCGCCACGTCCAGCACGTCCGCACCCGGCGCGAGGTCGGCCGCCTGCACCGTCTCCTCGGCCATCGGATGGATCAGGGAGGCCACCGCGCCGTAGTCGCCGCTGGCCCAGGTCTTCTGCTGCTTGGCTTTGAGTCCTTCGAGATTCAGCTCCGTCATGCCTACGACGCTACGAATCCGCAGCTCCGGGCACATGGGGAAGGCTCCCTATGTTGGCCCGCTCCATTACCCAGTGCGTGCGCGAACCGACGGCGCACCGGACCCGAGTACATTCGCGGGCTGAACCCGAGCGATGTCAGGACTATGCCATGAGCATCGAAGCCACTCCGCTCGTGACAGAACTTTGACATCTCTTCGTCGCGAATCCGCGCTGATTTGCAGGGAAATCGTCGGCCATTAGGTGCGGCGGCTACAGAGTTGGAACAGTCAAGAAATGTCAGAGTAATGACTCACGGTCAGTCTGCTTTCACTAGCAGCGGCCGAACGGAGTCTCCTATATGTCCTCCACCAGCAAGCGGATGCGCGCGCTTGTCGCCACGGGCGCCATCGCGACGACCATGGCCCTCGTGCTCACCGGCTGCGGCGCGCGAGCCGGCGACGACACGGCCGGCGCCGGGTCGTCCGCGGCAGCCAGCTGCGTCGACACCTCCGGCGACACCGTCAAGCTCGGCTTCCTGAACTCCCTGACCGGCGGCATGGCGATCTCGGAGAAGACCGTCTCCAATGTGCTGCACATGGCCGCCGACGAGATCAACGCCGACGGCGGCATCCTCGGCAAGAAGATCGAGTACGTCCAGGAGGACGGCGCCACCGACTGGCCCACCTTCGCGGAGAAGACCGAGAAGCTGCTCACCCAGGACTGCGTGGCCGCGATCTTCGGCGGCTGGACCTCGTCCTCCCGCAAGGCGGTGAAGCCGGTCGTCGAGAAGTTCAACGGCCTCTTCTTCTACCCGGTGCAGTACGAGGGCCTCGAGTCGTCGCCGAACATCTACTACACCGGCGCGACCACCAATCAGCAGATCATCCCGGCGATGGACTTCCTCGCCTCCAAGGGGGTGAAGACGCTGTTCCTCGCGGGCAGCGACTACGTCTTCCCCCGCACCGCGAACGCGATCATCAAGCTCTACGCGGCCAAGCTCGGCATCAAGATCGTCGGCGAGGAGTACGTGCCCCTCGACAAGGACGACTGGACCAGCCAGGTGGCGAAGATCGTGGCGGCCAAGCCGGACTTCATTTTCAACACCATCAACGGCTCGTCGAACGTCGGGTTCATCAAGGCGTACTACGACGCCGGCCTCACCCCCGCCAAGACGCCGATCATCTCGGTGTCGATCGCCGAGGAGGAGGCACCGGCCATGGGCCACGAAGTCACCGGCAACTACGCGTCGTGGAACTACTTCCAGTCGCTCGAGACCGACACCAACCCGAAGTTCATCAAGAGCTGGAAGGCCTACCCCAACAGCAGCGGCGTCACCTCCGACCCGATGGAAGCCGCCTACATCTCGCTCCACCTGTACAAGGCCCTCGTCGAGGCGGCCGGGTCGTTCGACGTCAACGCGGTGAACGCCGCGGCGAAGGCGAAGCCCATCACGTTCGACGCACCGGAGGGCAAGGTCACGCTCGACGGCGAGAACCACCACATCTCCAAGCCCGGCCACATCGGACGGATCAACGCCGACAACCAGTTCGACATCGTCTGGGCCTCCGACGGCTTCATCAAGCCCGACCCGTACCTCGAAGGCTACGACTGGTTCCCGGCGGACATCCGCAAGCAGCTCACGGACGCGGCGGGCTGATCACCCCGGGGTCGCACGTCACCGACGGCGTGCGACCCCTCCCCCTCCACCGAGACGCTAGAGAGAGCGAACGCACGTGGACGCACTGATCGCACCACTGCTGAACGGCAGCGCCCAAGGCGCGCTGCTCCTGCTGGCCGCGCTGGGCCTCTCGCTCACCTTCGGCCAGATGGGCGTCATCAACATGGCCCACGGCGAGTTCCTCATGATCGGCGCCTTCGCCGCCTACCTCGTCCAGCAAGTCGTCACCGCCAGCAACCTGTCGATCCCGGTCGCGCTGCCGGTCGCGTTCGTCGTGGCCGGCCTGTTCGGCCTCCTGCTCGAGGTCACCATCATCCGCTGGATGTACCGCAGGCCCCTGGACACCCTGCTCGTCACGGTCGGCGTCGGCCTGATCCTGCAGCAGGCGGCCCTGCAGATCTTCCCGTCCCAGGGTGTCCCGGTCGAGAAACCCGGCTGGCTCGACGGGCAGCTGACCGTCCTCGGCTACAACTGGCCGCTGCGGCAGCTGTTCACCATCCTGCTCGCGACCGCCTGCGTCGCCGCGCTGTCGGCCTGGCTCAAGTACACCTCGTTCGGCCGCCGCATCCGGGCGACCGTGCACAACCGGGACCTCGCCGAGACCACGGGAATCTCCACCCGCAGCATCGACCGCCTCACCTTCTTCGTCGGCTCCGGTCTGGCCGGGGTCGCCGGGGTCACCGCGTCGCTCATCGGCGGCACGAACTCGCAGATGGGCGCGCAGTACATCATCCCGGCCTTCCTCGTCGTCGCCGCCGGTGGCATCGGCCAGCTCAGGGGCACCGTCATCGCCGCGTGGGCGGTGGGTGTGGCCCTCTCGTTCTTCGCCTACTGGACGACCGGCAGCCTGGCGCAGGTGCTCGCCTTCATCCTTGTGATCGTCTTCCTGCAGCTGCGCCCGCAGGGCCTGTTCACGGTGCGAACCAGGAGTCTGGCATGACCAAGCTGAAGCCATGGATCTCCCTCAGCGGCATCGGGGTGTTCGCCGTCCTGCTCCTCGCGGTCGCCCCTCTCGTACTCACCGATCATTGGCTCAACAACCTCGGCAAGTACTGCTGCTGGGCCATCGCCGCCGTCGGCATCGGCCTGGCCTGGGGCCGGGGCGGGATGCTGGTGATGGGGCAGGGGGTGTTCTTCGCCCTCGGCGCCTATGCGATGGCCATGCACCTGACCCTGGAGACCGCCGGTGACCGGGTCCCCGGGTTCATGGTGCTCTACGATCCGCTCGCGCCGCTCCCGGTGTTCTGGGAACCGTTCCGCAGCGCGGGGTTCACCCTGCTGGCGATCGTGCTGCTCCCGGTAATCGTGGCCGGGGTCCTCGGCTACGCGCTGTTCAAGCGCCGGGTGAAGGGCGCGTACTTCGCGATCCTGACGCAGGCACTCGCCGTCGCGCTGGCCACCCTGATCAGCTCGACGATCCGTGAGACCGGTGGCGACACCGGGCTCAGCGACTTCAAGTACTTCTTCGGTTTCGTGCTCAACGACCCGGCGAACAAGTTGCTGGTGTACCTGATCGCGGCCGCGCTGCTCATCGTGTGCCTGCTCGCGGTGTGGCAGTTCTACCGCAGCCGCTTCGGTGAGCTCCTGGTGGCCACCCGGGACGCCGAGGAGCGGGTGCGCTTCCTCGGCTACGACCCGGCCAACGTCAAGCTCGTCGCCTTCGTCGTCTCCGCGCTGATGGCCAGCATCGGCGGAGCGATGTTCGTGCCCATCGTCGGCATCATCACCCCGGCCGAGATCGGCGCCGCCGCCTCGATCCTCATGATCGCGGGCGTGGCCCTGGGTGGCCGCGCATCGCTCTTCGGCCCCGCCCTGGGCGCGATGGCGGTCGGATGGGGACAGTCGAGCCTCGGCTCCACCTGGCCCGACGGCTGGACCTACATCCTGGGTCTGCTGTTCATCGTCGTCATCCTGTTCCTGCCCAACGGGCTGTCGTCGCTGCCGGCCAGGTTCGCGGCGCTACGCCGGCGGAGCCCGGCCGAACAGCCCGCCCCGGCGCTCGCCGGCGCCGAGCTCGAGGAGGTGCGGTCATGACCGGCGCTTCGCTCGTCGTCACGGATCTTCGTGTCGAGTTCTCGGGTTTCGTCGCGGTCGGCGGCGTCTCCTTCGACGCGCACCCCGGCGAGGTCCGGTTCCTCATCGGCCCGAACGGCGCCGGCAAGACGACCTGCATCGACGCCGTCACGGGGCTGACCAAGGGCACCGGGTCGGCCCGGCTCGGCGACGAAGAGCTGCTGGGCAAGCAGGTACACAAGATCGTCCGGCTCGGGGTCGGCCGCACGTTCCAGACCGCGAGCGTCTTCGACGAGCTGACCGTGCTGCAGAACCTCGACATCGCCGCCGGGCTCCGCCGCTCCCCGGTCTCGCTGCTGCGAGCCCGGCGCGGTGTCGACCCGTCGATCGAGCAGGCGCTGGAGGAGACCGGTCTTGCCGGCGAACTCGCCACGCCGGCCGGCATCCTGTCGCACGGCCAGAAGCAGTGGCTCGAAATCGCGATGCTGCTCGTGCAGGACGCGAAGGTGCTGCTGCTGGACGAGCCCGTCGCCGGCATGAGCCACGACGAGCGCACCGCGACCGGCGAGCTCCTGCAGCGCATCGCGGCCAAGCGGATCGTGCTCGTGGTCGAACACGACATGGACTTCATGCGCCGCTTCGCCACCCGCGTGACAGTGCTGCACCAGGGCCAGGTGCTCTCGCAGGGCACAGTGGCCGAGGTTCAGGCCGATCCCCAGGTGCAGGAGGTCTACCTCGGCACTGCGGGCGCCGCCACCACAGCCGCCATGGCGGTCGTGCCCGAACCGCTGAAGCCGACGGAGGACTGACATGCTCGAAATCACCGACATCGAGGCCGGTTACGGGCGTACGCGGGCGCTGCACGGCGTCACGGTGCCGACCGGCAAGGTGGTCGCCGTGCTCGGCCACAACGGCGCCGGCAAGACGACTCTGCTGCGCCTCGCGATCGGCCTGATCAAGCCGACGAAGGGCCGCGTGCTGTTCGACGGCGAGGACATCTCGTCGCTCGCCCCCAACAAGCGCGTGGCCCGCGGTATGGCCTACGTGCCGCAGGGTCAGCAATCGTTCGGCCAGCTCACGACGATGGAGAACCTCCAGCTCGTCGCGGACGGGCGCCGGCGCGGCAAGGCTCTCCTGGACGCGCAGCTGGCCCGCTTCCCCGCACTGGAGAAGTTCGCGACCCGGAAGGCGGGCCTGCTCTCGGGCGGGCAGCGCCAGCAGCTCGCGATTGCCCGCGCCCTCATCACCGAGCCGAAGCTGCTCATCCTCGACGAGCCGACCGAGGGCATCCAGCCCACGATCGTCGCCGAGATCGAGCAGACGATCATGCAGCTGGCCGGCGAGGGCATCAACGTGCTGCTCGTCGAGCAGCACATCGGCTTCGCCCTGGAGGCGGCCGAACGCTACGTCGTGCTCGCCTCGGGCTTCGTCACCCACACCGGTGAGGGCGGTTCGGCCGCCGCCTCCACCGTGCGAGCCGCCATGGCGATCTGAGCCGACATGACCGGCTTCCACGCCGGAAATGCCGTCGTAACACCGGGCAGGGAGGATCCCCCACGCGAAGGTGCCTTAGGGGATGCCACTGTGTCGACGGACAACGCACGCGCGGCCGCGGAGGACAGCCTCGAGGACTATGCCTTCCGCTACGTGCCGCGCACCTTCCGGCGCTGGAGCGCGGCGTCCGTCGGCGCGACAGCCCTCGGGTCCATCGCGTTCCTCGCCGACTTCTCGATCGGCGCGAGCATCGGCATCGACCACGGCACCGGCAACGCCGTGCTCGGCATCCTGTTCGCGTCGGTCATCATCCTCGTCGTGGGGGTGCCCGTCGCCTACTACGCCGCTCGCTACAACCTCGACCTCGACCTCATCGCGCGCGGCTCGGGGTTCGGCTACTACGGCTCGGTGATCACGACCGTGATCTTCGCCGGCTTCACCTGCATCTTCTTCGCCCTGGAGGGTGCCATCATGGCGCAGGGGCTGCAGGTGGCGACGGAGCTGCCGTTGTGGCTGGGTTACCTCATCTCGACAGTCGTCGTGATCCCGATCGTCATCTACGGCATGCGCGCGCTGGAGCGCCTGCAGTTCTGGACCACGCCCCTGTGGCTCGCCCTCGCCCTGCTGCCGCTGCTGTGGATCCTCGTCTCCGACCCCGAGTCGGTGCGCGCCTTCACGTCGTTCACCGGCAACTCCGACGGCTCCGTCAGCTTCGGCGCCGTCGTCTCCAGCGCGGCCGTGTGCTTCGCGCTCACGCCGCAGCTGGCCGAACAGATCGACTATCTGCGCGCCATGCCGCCGCGCACCCGAGCGAACGCCCGCTCGTGGTGGACGTCGTTCGTGTTCTCCGGTCCGGGCTGGGTCATCTTCAGCGGCACCAAGCAAGTGATCGGGGTGTTCCTGGCGGTCTACCTCCTCGTGAAGGTCGAACCCGCGCTCGGGCACCGCGCGGCCGAACCGGTCAAACAGTTCGTCGGGATGTACCAGACCCTCATCCCGGACTGGCTCGCGATCATCCTCGCCGTCGTGCTCATCGTGATCGCGCAGGTGAAGATCAACGTGACGAACGCGTACTCGGGCTCGCTCGCCTGGTCGAACGTCTTCACCCGGGTGGCCAAGCACTACCCCGGCCGCACGATCTTCGTGCTGTTCAACCTGGTGATCGCGTACGTGCTCATGATGCTGGACGTCTTCACCCTCATCACCTTCGTGCTGAGCCTGTACGCGAACGTCGTCATGGCGTGGCTCGTGACCATCGCCACCGACATCGCGATCAACAAGTGGGTGCTGCGCATCTCGCCGCGCTACCCCGAGTTCCGGCGCGGCATGGTGCACGACTGGAACCCGGTGGGGCTCGTGTCGGTGGGGCTGGCCTCGGTGCTGTCGCTGCTCGCTTTCGCCGGGCTGCTCGGCGCCGCCGTCAAGCCGTTCTCGGTGCTCATCGCGATCGGCGTCGCGATCGTCACCACGCCGGTCATGGCCGTCGCCACGCGGGGGCGGTACTACCTGCGCCGCCGCTCCGACGGCATCGACTCCCCCCGGTTCGACGCCGACGGCAACCCCTCGGGCGAGCGCCTCCGCTGCCATGTCACCGGGTACACGTTCGAGCGGCCGGATATGCTGGCGTCGGCCGAGCGCGGACCGCACGGCCAGGTGCAGTACGTCTCGTCGCTGGCGCTCACCCTCGACGATTCCGATCGCTACGTGCTCCCGCCGGAAGTCACCGGGCCCCCGCGGTGGACGACAGCCCGCAAGAGGGGGACGTGATGGAGGAGCCGGTCGACACCGCGACCGCGATTCTCGCGAGCGCCGCGGTGCTGCTGCGCGAGCGCATGTTCGACGACATCTCCTATCGCGCCCTCGCCGACGAGGTCGGCATCTCCGAGCGCACGATCTATCGCCAGTACCCCACGCGCGCACACCTGCTCGCCGCGCTCTCCAACTGGATCGAACAGACCAGCTTCCCGCTGCCGCCGTTCGTGACCGTGTCCGATTTCCGCGCCGCCGTGCACGAACGCTTCCGGGCCTTCGACACCTTGCCCGCGTACGCGTACGTCGGCGCGCGGGCGTCCGCGATCTCACCGACGCTCGACACCGAGCCGGCCTACATCACCCGGGCGATCGAGGCGATGCTCGACGTGGCGGCGCCGACGCTCAACCGGCGGGACCGGCGGCGGATCGCGGCCTCCCTGCGCTACTTCTCGTCGGCGATGTTCTGGGCGCGCCTGCGCACGGGCTTCGACCTGGACGCGGGCGACATCTGCGACGCGTTCGACCGCGCCGTCGACACCGTGCTGGCCAAGCTGCCCGACGCCACGCGGGCCGAGCCGTGACCATTGCCGAGCTGAGCGGCACGCAGGAGGCGATCCTGGCCGCGTACGCCGAGCTGATCGAGGAGGTCGGCAGCGACGACGTGTCGTACCGGGTCATCGCGCGCCGGGCCGGCATCGCCGAACGCACGGTGTTCCGCAACTACCCCACCCGCGTCGACCTGCTGCTGGCCACCGCGGCCTGGATCGAGGCGACGCTGTTCGCCCGCGAGGAATCACACTCGATCTTCGACATCCCCCTCGCGGTCCGCGAGGCGATGCAACGCTACGACGCACGGCCGGAACTCGCGCACGTCGTCGCCGAGACAGCCATGCGCGGGGTCAGCGGCGCGGCGCCGTCACCCGGCCGGGCCCACCTGGAACGGCTGCTGGACGCCGAGGTGCCCACCCTCGACGCGGCGCAACGCAGAGCGGTCATCGCGGCGCTGTCCCACCTCGACTCCGCCGGGACCTGGGTGACGTTCCGCCGCGAATTCGGCCTGGACCGCCGCGACATCGCCGACGCCGCCGCATGGGCGGCGGAAGCAGTGCTGGACACCATCCGCGACCGCGTCACCCGCTGAGCGCGCCTGGTCCGGACGGGGCGGCGCCGAACAGGCGGGTCTGCCAGATCGTCGCGGGCGAAGGCCTGCACGCCGAGCGACTGACTTTCCTCAGCGATGCCGCCGCCGCGATCGCGCTGACGCGGGAGTCGGTAAGACCGCGTTGCTGGAGCACTTCGGCGGCGTGGCCGCGACCTCGACGACGAGACGGTCGGTCGTCCCACTCCCCTGAGCCGCTGCGTGGTGAGGACACCCCCACGCCCACGGCTCGTGCCGCTGACAGCGCTCAGAGCAGACCGCGGGTGCGGGCTTCGGCGGCGGCCTTGCCGCGGGACGAGACGCCCAGCTTGGCGAGCACGGCCGAGACGTGATGGTCGACCGTCTTGGCCGACAGGGTCAGGCGGGCCGCGATGTCGGCGTTGCTCAAGCCCTCGGCCAGCAGCTTCAGCACCTCGCGCTGACGGCTGGTCAAGCCGGTCGGGTCGGCGGCCGTGGTGGCGCGCGGGCCACGGGGCACCGGCAGTCCACGTTGCCGCAGGGACGAGCGCAACTGCCGGGCCGGCGCGGCGGCGCCCAGGCGGTCGAAGACGCGCAGAGCAGTGGCGGCGTCGCCGTGGGAGCGGGCGCAGGCGGCCAGGTAGGTGTGGCCCAGCCGATCGAACCGGGCCGCCGCGGCGCGCCAGTCGCCGTCGATCAGCAGGCGGAACGGCTCGGCCGCGGCGGGCGGGGCGGGAGCCGGGCCGCCGCTGCGCCACAGCCAGTAGGCCAGCTCGCCGATGAACCACGGCTGCCCGGCCCGCAGGGCGACGGCCAGACCGCGGCGGGCCTCGGCGGCCGCCGCGACGTCGTCGCCGGCCAGCCAGTACGCCTCGGCCAGGGCCGCCGCGGACGGGCAGAAGAACTGGGACTCCCCCGTCGGGTAGCCGCGCTCGGTGGCCCGCAGCGCGTCGTCCAGGGCGCCCGGCTCGTCGCGCCGCACCCGCAGCAGGGCCCGCGCGACCAGGGCCGGCACCAGGCCCCCGCCGTGCATGGCCGGGCCGGTCAAGGCCTGCTCGGCGTCGTCGGCGGCCGCGGCCCAGTCGCCGCGGGCCAGCTGCACACGGGCCCGGTGCCCGAGCAGGTGACGGGCGTAGCCGTCGAGGTCACGGGCGGCCAGGAACGGGATGATCCGGTCGAAGGTCCGGTCGGCCAGGTCGAGGTCGAACCAGTCGACGGCGGTGCTGGCCAGGTTGGTCAGGGCGCGCCCGGCGTGGTCGTCGAGCCCGGCCGCGACCGCCCGCTCGTGGGCCCGGCGCAAATCGTCCACGCCGGCCGGGTCGCCCCGGTGCAGCCGGGCCGACCCGATGTTGATCAGCGCGTGTACCTCGGTGTCGAAGTCGCCCAGGCGCCGGGCCAGGTCGGTCGCGCGCACGCCCCACTCGATCGCCGCGTCGTTCTCGACGCTCAGCATGAACAGCTGGGACAGGTTGCTGTAGGCGGCGGCCAGCTCGGGCCCGGGCGGCTGCCGTTCGAGCACCTCGACCGCCTGGAAGCCGAGCTCGCGGGCCTGCTCGGGGCGGCCGTTCCACCAGCTCAGCCGGGACACCCAGCGCAGCGCGACCCCGGTCGGCACGGGTTCGCCGAGTTCGGTGCGCAGGGCCAGGGCGGACCGGCTGGCCTCGAAGGCCTCGGTGAGCCCGCCGTGGTAGGCCGCTACCGAATACTCCTCGAGCAGCGCCGCGCGATCCCGTACGGGCTGGTCCGCGGCGAGCGGCAAGGCCCGCGCGTAGTGGGCGGCGGCCTGCTTGTAGGCGCCCAGCGACGCGGCCCGGCGGGCGGCGACCGGGGCCCAGCGCATCACGGCCCCCGGGTCGCCCGCGTGGTGGGCGTGATGCACGAGCGCGGCCGGGTCGACACCCGGGCGGGCCTCGTAGGCGCGCAGGATCTCGGCGTGCAGGGCCCGGCGACGTACGGGGGAAAGGCTCTCCTCGACCGCACGGCGCAGCAGCTCGTGGCGGAACGCGACGTCGTCGCCGCGGGTGGTGAGCACCCCCCGGGCCAGGCACTCGTCGACTTCGGCGGGCCGGTCGCCCAGCAGCTCCGGGCCCGCGCTCGACGGCACCACGGAGACCAGGCAGGCGACCTCGCGGGCGGTCGCGGTGAGCGTGGCCAGGCGGCTCAGCACCAGATCCCGTACGGTCGGGGGAACGCCCGCGGCCGGCGCGGCCAGCACCTCGCTCACCAGCAGCGGGTTGCCACCGGTCATCGCGTGCACGCCCGGCGCGTCCCGGCCGGCGCGACGGGCCAGCTCGGCCACCGCGTCCGCGCTGAGCGGGGGCAGACCGATCCGCCGTACCAGCCCCCGCGGCAGTCCGGCCAGGACGGTGCGCAGCCGGTGGTCCGGGCCGATCTCGTCCTCACGATAGGTGATCAGCAGCAGGGCCCGGCACAGCGCCAGCCGCCGCCCCAGGAACGCCACCATGTCGAGCGTCGCCTCGTCGGCCCAGTGCAGATCCTCCAGCACGACCACCGGCCGCGCGGCCTGCGGCGGCCGGTCGAGGGCGGCCAGCAACAGGTCGAACACCTCGCCGCGGGGCCCGCCGGCGATGCTGTCGCGCAGCCGCCCGCCGAGCCGCCGCGCGATGTCGTGCAACGGCCCGAGCGCACGCGGCGTCAGCAGCGGATCGCAGGCGCCCCACAACATCTGCGCGCGCGGACCCGCGGCGTCGGCGAAGGCGGCGGCCAGAGTGGACTTGCCGGCCCCGGCCTCGCCACTGACCACGGCGACGCGCCCACCGGCGGCGCACTCGGCGAGCAGCCCGTCGAGGACACGCAGCTCGGCGGAGCGCTCCAGAAGCGGAGTCACCCGCCCAGGCTAGGCAGCCCGGACGGGTCCCGCCTAGCGCCTATCGGACAGGCTCGCCCCGGTCGATCCGGTAGGTGGATCAGCGCCCCGGTTCCTGATGTCGGGCAGTGTTCCGGTTTCGGTGACCTCGTCGGCGATGTCGCGCAGTTTGCGGTTGAGCCGCTGGCTGCTGCTGCGGAGCAGGTCGAACGCGTCATCGGAGCTGATCTTGTGAATGTTCATGAGGATGCCGATGGCCATACCGATCTGGCGGCTGGCGGTCAGGGCGTTCTCGAGGCCGGCGGCTCTGCCCGCGCTGGTGGCGTGGAGCAGCAACACACGGGCGTGAGCGGCGAACAGGGCGGCCACGGTGACCGCATCGGCGTCGAAGGCTCCCGGCCGGCTCGTGTAAAGGTTGAGCGCGGTGCGGTCGGGCTGGTCGGCGAGGTGGAACGACAAGACTCCGCGGACCGGGGTGTCGGACAAGACGGCACGGGCGAAGTCCGGCCATCGATCGTCAGTCGAGACGTCCGAAATCTGGATCATGTCGGATACGGCGGCGGCGGTCAGGCAAGGGCCTTCCCCGAGCTGATACTGCAATTGGTCGACGTCCGCGGCGATGGGCCCGGAGGTGGCCATGCTTCGTGGTTTCCGGGTGAGCGGCCAGACAGTGATCGCGGCCCAGTCGCAGCCGGGAACGGCCGTGACGGCCAGGCCGACAAGTCGCTGCAGCAGGTGGCCCGGGTCGTCGGTGCTCAGGTGCTGGTTGAGCGTGACGAAGGTGGCGGCGAGGTCGCCGGGCGGCTGTTCTGGGGGCATGCGGTCCTCGACAGTGGTGTGGGCTGCTGGGCCTACCGGCGGAAACGTGACAGACAGTCTGATCCGGAGCTCACGGGACGGATGCTAACCGGCCGGCTTGTCCGGGGGAACGTGACTGACGTAGTTCAGGCCGACCAGGTCGAGGACCGCGGCGGGCACGCCGCCCGCCGCGGCGACGATGGTCAGCGGGTGTCCGTGGGTCGTGTACCGGCCCCGCGCGTCGAACAAGGCGCTGACACCGGCACTGGCCAGGACGTCCACCTCGGTGAGATCGACGACGACGGGATGAACTCCGCCACGGCCGGCCGTGCTGAGCCGGTCGGCGAACACGGTGACGGTCGTGATGTCGAGGGGACCGGTGACGCGCAGCGTCCGCGGCGGTCCGTCCTCGAGGGTGGTGGAGAAGTCCACGCCGGTTCTCCTGTCGGCGGTCGCTGACGGCTCGGCCGAAAGGACGGCCGGGTGGTGGAGCCGATGCCGGACGGTGACCGTGGTGCCCCCGGCCCGGCCGGTCTCGTCCGCGTGCCGGATGGCAACGTCGTCCAGGACGGCACCCACCATCCACAGGCCACGTCCGCTCAGGTCGGGTGGGGTTGCCGGCGGCTCGGTCCAGGTTCCGTCGTCGGCCACGGTGAGACTCAGGACACCGTCGACACCCAGGTCAGCTCCGAGCCGCACCGGTCCGGTTCGTCCGGCCGGATAGGCGTGTTCAACGGCGTTGGCGACCAGTTCGGTAACGGCCAGCGAGATCAGATGCCCGTCGTGCGGAGTCGGATCCACCTGCCGCAGCCATTCACGAAGGGCGCCTTTGGTCTTGGTCACGGCGCCCGGCGTGGCGGACAAGTCGAGACGCCACGGTGGCACCGGTTCGGCGGACAGTTGCACGGCCAGGGCCGTCACGTCGTCGACGTAGCCGACCCGGGTGATCAGCTCGATCGTCTGCTGGCAGGCCCGCTCGGCCGCCGACTCGGGCGCGCCGCCGCGCAGCGCCCGGTTCGCGACCGCGTCGCCGGCCACAGTGGCCAAGGTCCGCATGCCCGCGTTCAGCGGGCTACCGGGCTGTTCGACCAGCCCGTCGCTGTAGAGCATCAGGACGTCACCGGGTCGAAGCACGTCCTCGGACACCGATAAGGCCGAGCCCGTGCCCAGCGGCCCGCCACCGGATGACTTCAGGTATCGCGACGATCCGTCCGGCGCGACGACCAGCGGCGGCGGGTGACCGCACGTGCTGTATCGCAGGCCACCCGTTCGCGGGTTCAGCACCGCCGCGCACATGGTGGCCGCCCGCAGTCCCGGCGACCGCGCCGCCAGCCGGTCGATGCGGTGCAGGGCATGGTCCAGGTCGCCCGTCTCACCCAGCAGCTCGTCGAAGACTGCACGGGCCTGACCCATCACCGCTGACGCGGCCACACCGTGACCGACGACGTCGCCGACCACCAGGGCGAGGTTTCCGCCGGGCAGGGCGACGGCGTCGAACCAGTCACCGCCGGCGGCCTGGTCGTCGCCCGCCACCAGATACCGTGCGGCCACCCGAGCCTGCGGCAGCACCGGCAACCCGGTGGGCAGCAGCGCCTTCTGCAACTCGACGACCACGTCCCGGGCCGCCTGGTAGCGCCGCTCGGCCTCGGCCACGGCACGTTCCGCCGCACGCGACTGCAACGTATGTTCGGTGACGTCGATGACCTGGAGGAGGATGCCGCGGATCGTGCCGTCCGGCCGGCGCCGCGGGTGCAACTCGAAGTCGTAGTAGCGGTCCTGCAGTTCGCCACCGATCTCGAACTGAGCCCGCCACCCGGTCGCGAAGAAGGGCTCACCCGAGGCGTAGACGCCGTCGACCAGCTCGAACAGATATTGGCCCTGGGCTTCCGGGAGGCCTTCGCGCATCGTGACGCCGATGAACTCCTCACGATCGAACGCCGCCCGGTACGACGCGTTGACCGCGATCCACCGGAAATCCGGGCCCTCCATCGCGGCCAGACCGACCGGCATTTCCTCGAACGCGGCCACGACGTCCGCGGGTTCGCCGACCAGCCACGCCGGAACTGCGCTGTCATCGGGACCCACCTGATACGACATGGCCCCAACCTAGCCGCCGCACCGACGGCGCACACCGTTCGACGTCAGGGGGCGCGGAAGCCGTACGGGTAGAGGCCGTCGATCGTGACGGGGAGGCGGCCGGGGGCCTGGGCCCGGCCCTGCAGCACCGCGGCCAGCGCGGCGATCGTCGGGGGCTGGTAGCCGTACGCGGCCACGAACGTCGGGGCGGCTGGGAACGAGGCCAGGTCGTACGGGGTGCCGACGGCGACCACCACGATGGGCCGGCCGGTGGCCAGCAAGGCCTGGACCAGTTCGACCTGGGTCGGGTCGGCCCACGCGTTGGACGTCGTGACCACGGTGACGTCGTGTTCAGCGGCGGCGGCAACCGCCTGGGCGATCACCGTGTCGGAGGGTGAACCGGTGTAGAGGCGGGTGGCTCCGAGCGCGGTCGCCAGGTTGGTCGTCGTGCCCGCGCCCCAGCCGGTGACCAGCACGTCCTGGCCGTCCTGGAGCGGGAGGGCGGCGGAGCGGAGCGTGGTGATCGAGCGGGCGGCGATGCGGTTCATGGTGTCCACGGCGGCGGGCGTGCCCACGACCGGGGGCTCTACCACGTACGGGGAACCGGTCTTGGTCCTGAGGATGCGGCGGACGGACTGGTCGATGCGGCGCTCGCTGAGCCGGCCGGATGCGACGGCGTCGAGCAGGATGCGGATCGCGCCGGGGACGCTGCGGGGCATCAGCAGCTGGTCGACCCCGGCCCGTACGGCCCCGACGATGACCTGCTCGTCGGTGTAGTCCCCGAGCGCCGCGGCCTCGAGCGCGTCGGTCACCACGACGCCGTCGAAGCCGAGTTTCTCGCGCAGCAGGCCGGTGATGATCGGGCGGGACAGGCTGGCCGGGACGCCCGTCGGGTCGAGCGACGGCGCCACGATGTGCGCGGCCATGATGCTCCCGGCGCCGGCCGCGATGATCGCCCGGAACGGCGGCACGTGGGTGCGCAGGATCTGCTCGCGGGTCTCGTCGGTGACCGCGACCCCGTTGTCGGTGTTGACCGTGGTGTCGCCCAGACCGGGGAAGTGTTTGGCCGTGGTGCCGACGCCGGCCGCGCGGTAGCCCCGCTCGGCCGCGACGCCGAACGTGGCGACATGGGCCGTACGGTCGCTGAACGCCCGCACCCCGTCGGCGGCGTTGCGGGGGTTGGTGTTGACGTCGACGACCGGGGCGTGGGTGACGGTGATGCCGAGCGCGCGCAGTTCGGTGCCGCTCACCTTGGCCGCGTCGTAGGCCGTACGGGGGTCGAACGTGGCGCCGATGGCCATGGCGCCGGGGGAGATCGCCAGCGGCGCCCCGATCCGGTTGACCGTGCCGCCCTCCTGATCGGTGCTGATCTGCAGCGGGATGCCGGTGTCGGCCATCGCCGCGCGCTGCAACCCGTTGGACAGGGCGGCGATCTGCGGCGGGTTGGTGAGGTTGCGGCTCCACGTGAAATAGATGACGCCGCCCAGGTGGTATTTCTCGACGGCCTGGGCGCCGGTGGTGACGCCCGCGCCGAACATGGCCTCGTTGGCCGCGGCGTCGGCGGCCGAGACGCTGGTCGCCGACTCGCCGTAGACGTACGAGACGACCATCTGCCCGACCTTTTCGGCCAGGGTCATCCTGCTCAGTGGATCGCCGGCGACTGCTGCCGAGGGATAACCGGCCACGGTCAGCGCCACCACCAGGGTCAGAAGTCGCCGTTTCACGCTCTCATGGGAGCGCGGCTATCGAACCTTGTCAAACCGAAGACATCCTCCACCAGGTCGAGCGCCTTGATCCACGGGAAGGGCTCGGTGCTGCCGGGGACCCAGCCGTCGACCGGGCCGAAAAGCACCCGTACGCCCTCGGCGCGCAGCTCGTCGAGGGAGCGGCGGAACGGGCGGCGGGCCGCGAGGGGCTCGTTGACCGCGGGCACGACGACGGTGGGCACACCGCGGCCGATCACGTCGGCCATGGAGCTCAGCGCGTACGTGTCGGCGATGCCGTTGGCCAGCTTGTTGATCGTGTTGAAGGTCGCCGGGGCCACGATCATGGCGTCGGCCGGGGGCGAGATCCGGGTGCCGTCGGCCGCGAACTTGTACGTCGTGCGGATCGGCCGGCCGCTGACCCGGGCCACCGCGGAGGGATCCATGAAGTCGAGGGCGTTCTGCGTCGCCGTGACGTCGACCGTCCAGCCGCGCTCGCAGGCGACCTTGATCAGCTCGAGCACTCCCCCGGCGGCGCTGCCGCCGCACACGACCACTCGCAAATCACCCATGGTTCACGATTCTCCTGGATCATCGGGGCCCGGCGCGGCCGGTTTCTCTTGTTCGGCCTGCTTGGTGGCAGTGTTGTAGGAGCGGTAAGTGAGCCACAAGGCCACCACCGCGGCGACGGCCGCCGCCACACTGGACAGCTGGTCGGCCCGCGACGGCCCGAGCGCGGCCACGAAGACCACCACGGTCAGCACGACCAGCACGCCGAAGCCGACCGTACGGACCCGCTGGGAGGGCGGGCGGCCGCCGCGGTGGCGCAGTACCAGATTGACGACCACCTCGACCAGCACCACGGCCGCGGTCACCAGGATCGGGATCTGCCAGGCGTCGAGCTCCACCCCGCTCATCCCAGTTCCTTCTGGATGTCCGAGATGAACCGCTGCGTCAGCGGCTCGCCCTCCTGCAGCAGGTTGCGCGTGTGCTCGGCGAAGACCCGCGCGAAGGCGGCGTAGTTGTGGTGCATCGGCCGCGGGCGGGACGACTCCACCGCGACCCGGATGTCCTCCAGGTGCGGCAGCGACTCGGCCAGCCGCTGATTGATGTACGCGTCGAGGTTGGTCGGGGCGAAGCCGTACTTGGTCAGCAGCAGTTGCGACGACTTGCCGGTCAGGAAATGGATCGCCTGCTCGGCCACCTCCCGATGAGGGCTGTCGGCCGAGACGGCCAGGCTCTGCCCGCCGATGATGCCGGTGGGCAACCCGCCCAGGCGGATCTCGGCGGTGGACACCTTGGTGCGCTCGGCCCGCTCGACGGCCGGGTAGCTGACCGGCCAGTTGCGCATGTAACGCAGCCCGGACTGCTGGAAGACCCGGGTGGTGGAGCCCTCGCCGGCCTGGTCGAGCACCCGGCCCGCCTTGATCGCGGCGGTCACCGGGCCGAGCGCCTCACGCCACTGCCCGAGGCTGTACGACAGCACGCCGTCCTCGGTCAGGATCGCGTCGTCCTGAGCCAGCGCGTGCTCGAGGACGTTGACGACGAACGCCTCCTCGGTCTGCGGGCCGACCGTGTTGAGCTGCCCCGCGAACTGGCCGGGGGCCGAGGTCAGCAGGTCCGCCAGCTCGGGTTCGGGGTCGGCGACCGCCTTGTCGGCGACCCGGCGGTAGAGCATGCCGACGTCGGTGTTGAACGGGACGGCCCAGAAGTCGTCGCGGCCCGTGCGCTGGGAGAGCCGGCTCACCGCGGGCAGCAGCGGATTCCCGTCGGGCGGGGTGATCGGCACGATCAGCTGGTCGTCGGCGAAGCGGGGAATGTGGATGACGTCGAGGTTGAAGATGTCGGCCTTGGTGCGCAGGAACAGCTCGTACTGGTCGCGGGTGGAGCTGTTGACCGTCTCGGTGTGGATCTGCGCATCGGGGTTGAGCTGATTCCACATCGTCACCAGCAGCTGCCGGCCGCCGGTGGGGTCGACCCCGGTCGCCAGCACCAGATCGACGGGCTCGCGGCGGGTCAGCACGTAACCCGCACCGGCCGAGAGGGTGCCGGAGGTGAGCACACCGGCCAGGAACGACCGTCGCGAGTAGAGCTCCGTCATCCACGCCTCCGTTCGCCTACGTACGGTACCCGCTTGATCGCCTTCCGGTGACCCCGGTCACTCCCCGGCGGACGGGACCTTGGTCCCGGCAGGTCGGGATCGACGGCCCGGGTGCGCCGCCCCCACCAGGAGGAATCTCAGAAGTGAGAGATGACGATGAAGGAGGCAGAGATGACCACCATCCGCCAGACCGCGGCACACCTCGAAACCGTCGAGGCGCCGGGCGCCATGCTCACCCGGACCGCCGCGAAAGCCCTGGCCGTCACCCGGATCTCGCTCGGGTTCGTCTTCCTCTGGGCATTCCTGGACAAGACCTTCGGACTGGGCTACTCGACCCCGTGGGAGCGAGCCTGGATCAACGGCGGCTCACCGACCAAAGGCTTCCTCAGCAGCGTCGAGGCCGGGCCGTTGCAGGGCTTCTTCCACTCCATCGCCGGGGCCGGCTGGGCCAACTGGAGCTTCATGCTCGGCATGCTGGCAATCGGCGTCGCCCTCGTCGGCGGCATCGGCCTGCGCCTGGCCGCCGTCGGCGCCACCGCGATGATGCTGCTCATGTGGCTGGCCGAGTGGCCCCTGGCCGGCGGCTCGAGCAACCCGGTGGTCGACTACCACTTCATCTACGCGGTCGCCGCGATCGCGCTGACCCTCACATACGCCGGGCACACCTGGGGCCTCGGCCGCCGGTGGGCCAAGCTCCCCCTCGTCCAGAAGAACCGCTGGCTGATCTGAACCCGTCCCGAGGCCCGGCCGACCGGCCGGGCCTTTCGCGTTCCCCTATTCGGATGGCGCAGAGGCAGCAGTGTCGGCCAGGGTGGAAGCCATGACGATGTGGGTACCCGCCGAACAGGATCCGCGGACGCAGAACGCACCAGTGGACGAGCTGGAAGTCATCCGGGAGTACCTGACGAACTATCGGCTCACCCTGGGCCTCAAATGCGAAGGCCTCGACCCCGAGCAGCTGGCCCGGCGGTCGGTGCCGCCGTCGACGATGAGCCTGCTCGGCCTGGTCCGGCACATGGCCCGCGTCGAGCACAACTGGTTCCACCGCTGCCTGCAGGGCCACGGCGACGTGCCCCGCCTGTTCTGGACGGCCGACGACCACGACGTCGACTTCAACGAGGCGACCGGCGACCCGGTGGTGATCGAGGACGCGTTCGCCCGGTGGCGTGAGCAGATCGCGGCGGCCGACGCGTGGCTCGACGGGCGGCCCGACCCGGGAACGGTGATCCGCACACCGTGGGGCGACGACGTCAGCGTCCGCGACATCCTGATCCACATGATCGAGGAGTACGCACGACACTGCGGACACGCCGACCTGCTACGCGAGTGCATCGACGGCCGCACGGGACAATAGCGAGGATCTCCGGGGTTCGGCCCTGGCGGGTGAGGTCTTACGCCTCGTCGGGACGCACCAGCACAGCGCCCTGACCGATTACCGCGGCACCAACGCCGTCGACGGCGACGGTGGTTCTGCCGGGAGGTCCGTGCAACTCGATCGCACGCACGGTCACGGCAGGCTGCGAGATGTCTCCCTCCAGAGACAAATCATCCCCGATACGCAGTGCGTCGCCTTCCAACCGGCCCGTGACAAAGAGCCAGGGCCGGCTCGAAAGGCGGTGAAGACCTTCGACGATGAGCCGGGTCATCCGCGGTTCCTCCTCCACATCGCGACGAAGCCCTCCTCGGCGGCGTACGCCTCATCCTCCAGCGGTCCCGTCACGGAGTCGATCCGGCCCTCCTGGTATTGCCGGACGTGCACGCTCTCGTGGCCGAGCGTACGTACCAACGTCTCCGCGTCCTGAAAAGCGGCCGGCCCGAGCTGAACGCCGAGGGAGTCAGTTCTGGCTACAACCCCTTGGAAATCCAGATAAGCGATGTCATCCGGGTGGTGCACGATCTCGACCGTGGCTCCTCGGAAGTCGACACCGGCCAGCTCGGCGTGGTTCTGGACGGTCTCCATGGTGCGCGGAAGCCCGGCGCCTTGGTCGACGACCGCTCGATTCGACAACTTGCCGGTTCGCGAGAACAGGGCGAAGTCACGAACCGATCGTGTGCTCGGAGTTGATCGCCCGGCACGCGAGACGGACGCGACCGACTCCTGAGCCGCTGCCACATCGTCCGCCCGGTGCGGCCGCGGCCTCGGCCCATCACCACCGGGGGATCTCCGCCGGCGGCTGGTCATGGGGTCGCCCGTACAGCGCGTCCGTCCACATTGCCGAAACTAGCAACCGTCGGCCAGGCGCACCGTCACCTGATGATGGCGTCGGCGACGGCGCGGCGGGGCGTGGCTGGGCCGGGGTGGCCGTAGCCGATGCGTAAGGTCAGCTGGGGGTGGCCGGAGCCGCGCAGGGAACGGCGTAGCTGGTCGCGGGCGGCCGGGACCTCGATGGGCTGGCTGATCATCGACGCAGCCAGGCCGGCGTCCGTGACGGTGAGCAGGATGTGTTGCAGGGCCTGGCCCGCCAGCAGTTGGTCGGTGGGGCGGTCGCCTGCCGTGCTCAGGACGGCGACCAGGGGTTCCGGCTCGTAGTCGCGGCCGGGGGCGCGGCGGCGGCCGGCGAACGAGCGCTGCGGCAGCAGGTCCTGGGGTTCGGGGGCGGGGGCGCCGGCGGTGGCGGGCACGCCGTCGGGGGCGGTGTCGGCGTGGGTCCAGCCGGCCATTTCGGTCTGGTAGCGGGTGTCGCGGCGCAGGACGCGGTCGGCGCTGCGGGCGATCTCGGCGAAGCCGGCCACGGAGGTCATGCCGACGAGCAGGTCGAGCCAGGCGTTCTCGGCGCGGGCGGCGTCGATGATGCGGCGGCGGGCCTCGGCGGGCACGGGGTCGGGCCAGAACGGGGCGCGATGGCTGCGGCGGCGCGGGATCGCGGCGTGCAGGGCGCTCTCGGCGTACGTGGGGGGCCGGGTACGGGCCGGGGTCAAGCGGGCCATCAGGTCGGGGTCGGCCCGGTCGGGGCGCAGCGTGACGGTGGCGGGCCGGCCCCGCACCGCGAGGGCCAGACGGGCGTTGAACGTGGCCGCGCCGAGCGCGAGGCGGGTGGCCCAGCCGGTGTGGTCGGCCACGGTCAGCCGGCGGGACGGGTCGGCGAGGATCTCGACGGCGCCGGCGCGCAGGCGGAACTGCCACGGCTGCGTGTTGTGCAGGGAGGGTGCGTGGATGCCGGCCGCGGCCGCGTGCAGCAGGTCGTCCTCGCCGTAGCGGGCCATGACTCAACCGTTGACGATCACGTCGGCGGCGACGCGCCGGGGGCGGGGCGGCAGCGGCGTGGCCGAGGCGCTGTAACCGAGCCGCACCACCACGTACGGCTCGCCCAGGTCGGCCAGCAGGCCACGCACGAGCAGCCGGGGCCAGGTGACTTCGACGGCGTCGGTGAGCGGGGCCGTGGCCAGGCCGTCGGCGGTCGCGGCGAGCAGCAGGGCGGAGAGGGCCTCGCCGCCGCGCAGCAGGTCGAGGTGTTCGTCGCCGCGGCCGAAGAGGATCACGTACGCGGCACCTTGGTCGTGGTCGGCGCCGACGGCGAGCCCGGGGGTGTCGTCGGGGGCGAAGTCCCGTACGGGAACCCGGCGCAGACCCGGCTCCACCGCGGTGCCGGCCGGCACGCCGTCGCCCGCGGCCACCGGGCGGTGGGTCCATTCGCGCAGCTCGTCACGGTAGAAGGGGTCGCCGAGTTCGGCGTCGCCGGCCAGTTGAGCCGAGATCGCCAGTGCGGGAACCTGGTCGGCCGGCACCACGTGCAGGTAGGCGCCGTTCGCCTCGACCAGCAGGCGCAGCCGGGTCAGTTCGGCGTCGGTGACCGTACGGGAACCGAAGGGCCGCCGGTCGGTGCGGCGCTGCGGAATCGCCTCGGCCAGCCGCCGAGCGTCGGGCGCGGGCGGCACGGGGGCGCCGAGCTGGATGCGGGCCACCGGGCCGGGACCGGTCAGCCGCTCCACGGTGCAGGACCAGCCGGCCGCGGCCAGCGCGGTCCGGGCGTGGTGCAGGGCGGCGCCGAGGCTCAGGAGCAGCAGCCGGCCGTCGCGGTCGGTGATCTCGAGCCGGCGCGACTCGTCGGCGTGGAGCTCCATCGTGTCGCCGTCGATCCGCCAGCGCCACGGCTGGGTGTTGAAGACGGACGGGGCGTGCAGCGCGGCCTGGGCGGCTTGCTCGAGCGGTGTCATGGGACAAGCGTGCGGCCGGCGACCCCCGCCCGTTCAGGGCCGAAAGTCCCGTCTCACGAGGAGATCGGCACCTGCCAGGTGAGCACCGTCCCGCCGTCCGGGCCGGGGCCGGCGTCGAAGGATCCACCCAGGTCGTGGGCTCGTTCGGCCATGTTGACGAGGCCGCCGCGGGCCGCGCCGGGCGGGAGGCCGACCCCGTCGTCGGAGACCTGCAAGATCACTTCACCGCCGGCGGCCCGGACCGAGACCCGTACGCTCGTCGCCTTGGCGTGCCGGGCCACGTTCGACAGCGCCTCGCTCAGCACGGCCAGCAGCTCGGGCACGATGTCGTCGGGGATCGCGCTGTCGACGGGACCGCTCGTGTCGAGGGTGGGCCGGAAACCGAGCGCGGCCGCCTCGGCCGTCTCGCGCAGCGACGCCCGCAGCGACGGCCCGGCCGGTGCGCGCAGCTCGAAGATCGACCGCCGGATGTCGCGGATCGTCTCGTCCAGGTCGTCGACCGTGGTGTTGATCCGCCGTACGGTCTCGTCGCGCGACTGCTGCAGGGCGGCCCCTTGCAGCTGCATGCCGGTCGCGAACAGCCGCTGGATGACGACGTCGTGCAGGTCGCGGGCGATGCGTTCGCGGTCGGCCAGCACGGCCAGCAGTTCGCGTTCCTCCTGGGCGCGGGCGCGTTCAAGGGCGAGCGCGGCCTGCCCGGCGAAGGTCGACAGCAGCACCGCGTCGTCGTCGGCGACCGGCTGGCCCGGGGCCTGGCTCACGATCAGCAGGCCGTGCGGGGAGTCGGCCCCGGCCAGCGGGGCCACCACGGCCGGGCCGGCGGGCACCGGGGCCGGCCAGTCGGCGACCGCGCGCAGGTCGTCCAGCACCTGGTAGCCGTCGAAGTCCACGGCGACCTGCTTCCCGGCCAGCCGGGTCCACGCCGGGTCGTCGCTGTCGGCGACTTCGATGCGGTAAGAGGAGTCGTGGTGCAGCAGCACCAGCACGAGCGCGGCGCCGGACACTTCGCGGGCGCGCCGGGCGATCAACTGCAGAGCTTCCGTACGGCGGACGGTCCCCAGCAGCACCCCGGTGATCTCGGCCGTGGCCGCGAGCCAGCGTTCGCGCCGCTGGGCCAGGGTGAACAGCCGCGCGTTGTCGATCGCCACGCCCGCGGCAGCGGCCAGGGCCACCACGATCTCCTCGTCGTCCTGGCTGAACTCGGTCGCGCCCTGCTTCTCGGCCAGGTAGAGGTTGCCGAAAACGTGGTCGCGGATCCGGACGGGCACGCCCAGGAAGCTGTGCATCGGCGGGTGGTGCGGCGGGAACCCGTACGAGAAAGGGTGTTCGGTGATGTCGGGCAGCCGGACCGGGTGCGGGTCGGTGATGAGCAACCCGAGCACGCCCCGGCCGTGCGGCAGGTCCCCGATCGCGGCGTGCGTCGCGGGGTCGATGCCGTGGGTGATGAAGTCGGACAGCTGGGTGCGGTCGGCGCCGATCACCCCGAGCGCGCCGTAGCGGGCGCCGGCCAGCGCGCAGGCCGACTCGACGATGCGTTGCAGGGTGCTGCGCAGGTCGAGGTCGGTGCCGATGCCGACCACGGCGTCGAGCAGCGCGCGCAGGCGTTCCCGGCTGGTCATCACCTCGCCCACCCGGTCCAGCATCTCCTGCAGGAGCTCGTCGAGGCGTACGCGGGAAAGGGGACTCAGGCCGAGTTCGGGCTTCTTCTGCTCCGCCACGGCCCAAGGTTACGGTGGCGGGACTTCAGACCCTAGGACCAGGCCGTCCGTACGCGATAGGAACAGCGCATGATCCGAGTCTTCCTCCTCGACGACCACGAGGTGGTCCGCCGCGGCCTCGTCGACCTGCTGCAGTCCGGTGGCGGCATCGAGGTGGTCGGCGAGTCCGGTTCCGCTCAGGAGGCGGCCCGGCGCATCCCGGCCCTGAAGCCCGACGTGGCGATCCTGGACGCGCGGCTGCCCGACGGCAACGGCATCGACGTGTGCCGCGACGTGCGGGCGGTCGACTCGTCGATCCGGGGGCTGATCCTGACCTCGTACGAGGACGACGAGGCGCTGTTCGCCGCGATCATGGCGGGTGCGTCGGGGTACGTGCTCAAGCAGATCCGCGGCACCGACCTGGTCGACGCGGTCGAACGGGTCGCGCAGGGGCAGTCGCTGCTCGATCCGGCGGTGACTCAGCGGGTGCTCGAGCGCATTCGCAACGGGGTGGAGCAGCCGCGCGAGCTGGCCGCGCTGACCGATCAGGAGCGCCGGATCCTCGAGTTCGTGGCCGAGGGCCTGACCAACCGGGAGATCGCCGGCCGCATGTTCCTGGCCGAGAAGACGGTCAAGAACTACGTGTCGAGCATGCTGGCCAAGCTGGGTCTGGAGCGCCGCACCCAGGCGGCCGTGCTGGCCACCCGGCTGCTGGGGGAGCATCCGCACGGCTGAGATCGAGTACGGCACACGCTCGGGGGCATCCGCACGGCTGAAGATCCAGTGCGGTCGCACGAGAGATCGTCTCGTGCGCGCCCGAATATTCACATGGTGCACATCGATCGGGTCCGGTGGAACCGTCGCGGCCGCTGCCTTGACGGTCCTACCGGCAGGTCACCCTGCCCTTACCGATCGAGACCTACCTATTGAATCGGCCTTCGTCGATCATGTTCGCCCCGGTCATCGCGTCGCACGGCGCGTACGCCGCTGATCCCGCAGACGCATGACTCTCGTATCCGAGGGCAGGTGACTGCAGGGATGGAGGCGACATGGCACCGCGCAAGCCCGCCACGCGCGCGTCGAGCACAGGCCGCCGCATGGTCCATACTGGATCAGTGAGCACGTGCCGATGCACGTGCAGATGCGCCGGCTCTCTTGCTCGGGGAGGACAACGATGCGGCTGAGACACCCCTCCGGCCGCATCGTGCACCTTTCCTGCGAGCTCAGCCCAACCCCCGCCGAGACACCGGTGAATCTACCGGTGATCGTCTCGCAGCTCGACATGTACGGCGCCGTGCGCGCGCGGCTCGGCGCCGACGCCCTCGGCGTGAGCCTCTGGCTTCCCCCCTCGCTCGCCGCCGCCCTCGCCGTCGAGAGCCGCGCCCGCACCCGGCTTCGTGCCGAGCTCGACGCCCGCAGGCTCGAGGTCGTCACGTTGAGCGGCGCGCCCTTCGACGAGGGCGGCGGCGAGACCCCCGGCTGGACGGAGCCCGCTCGCCGCGAATACACGCTCGACCTGGCCCGCATCCTGCTCGACCTGCTCGACGAGGACACCGTCCGCGGCACGGTCAGCACCATCGGCATCGGCCGGCGCGAGGGCTACGCCGAGGCGGAGGAGAAGGCCGCCCTCGGCATCCTGCGCCGCCTGTCGCACGGGCTGGCCGACCTGGCCTGGCAGAACGGCCGCGCCGTGCGGGTCGGCTTCCAGCCCGCCCCCGGCCTCGTGCTCGACGACCCGGAGCAGACGGTGGCCGGGCTCAGCCGCATCGACAAGGACAGGTTGGGCGTCTGTCTCGACCTGGGCCACGTCGCGCGCAACTGGCCCGACCCGGCCGCGGGCATCGAGACCCTCACCGACGCCGGGCTGGCGATCGTCGAGGTCCGGCTGACCGCGGTGGCCGGCTCGACCACCGGGGCCTGGCGCGACGGGCTGCAGCAGCTGTTCGGCCGGTCCGGCCCGCTCACCGAAAATCTCACGCTGATGAGCCGCGGCGCCACGGTGGAACAGATCGCCGGCGACCTGGCCTACCTGCTGGCCGAGCTGGCCGCCCTGGGCCTCGCGCCGGAAAATGAGCCCTGCCCCGCGCGCTGAAACTCGTCTAGTGTCGGTCCTGGCACTGCCGTGACGGGCGGGCCGGGTGCGGGAGGCGCAAACCTGCCCCGGTCGTGACGCCCCTTCGTCGGCCGTGCCGCCAGGGCGGCCTTCCCTCGCCGCCCACCCAGTGCTGTTCCGTTCCGAGGGAGAAATCATGGCGCGACCCATCACGCTCTTCACCGGCCAGTGGGCCGACCTACCCTTCGACGAGGTCTGCCGGCTCACCTCCGAGTGGGGCTACGACGGCCTGGAGATCGCCTGCTGGGGTGATCACTTCGAGGTCGACCGGGCGCTCGCCGAACCCGACTACGTCGACCGCAAGCGCGAGCAACTCGCCAAGTACAACCTGAAGGTCTACGCGATCAGCAATCACCTGGTCGGCCAGGCCGTGTGCGACCTCATCGACGAGCGCCACAAAGACATCCTGCCCGCCGACATCTGGGGCGACGGCGACCCCGAAGGAGTACGGCAGCGGGCCGCCGAGCGCATGAAGGACACCGCGCGGGCCGCCGCCAAGCTGGGCGTCAAGACCGTCATCGGCTTCACCGGCTCGTCGATCTGGCACACGGTTGCGATGTTCCCGCCCACGCCCGAGTCGATGATCGAGCGCGGCTATCAGGACTTCGCCGACCGCTGGAACCCCATCCTCGACGTGTTCGACGAGGTCGGCGTGCGCTTCGCCCACGAGGTGCACCCGAGCGAGATCGCGTACGACTACTGGACCACCCGCCGCACGCTGGACGCCATCGGCAACCGGCCCGCCTTCGGGCTCAACTGGGACCCGTCGCACTTCGTCTGGCAGGACCTCGACCCGGTCAACTTCATCCTGGAGTTCAAGGACCGGATCTACCACGTCGACTGCAAGGACGCCAAGGTGCGTACGGGCGACGGGCGGCGCGGCCGGCTCAGCTCGCACCTGCCCTGGGCCGACCTGCGCCGCGGGTGGGACTTCGTCTCCACCGGGCACGGCGACGTGCCGTGGGAGGACTGCTTCCGGGCGCTCAACGCGATCGGCTACGACGGGCCGATCTCGATCGAGTGGGAGGACGCCGGCATGGACCGCCTGGTCGGCGCGCCCGAGGCCCTGCAGTTCGTCCGCCGCCTGGCCTTCGACGCCCCGTCGGCGGCCTTCGACGCGGCCTTCTCGTCCAACTCCTGACCGCCTTTTCGCACAAGGCTGGGGCCGCCCTCGACGTTGAGGGCGGCCCCAGAGCCTTTGTTGTGCGCCGGTCAGTACGTCGTGCCGGTCGACGACGGCTTGCTGGCCGACGTGGCCAGCGGCTCCGTGGTGGTGCTGGAGTCGTCTCCGGTGACGTGCAGCTTCTCGCCGAGCTTGGACGACTGCAGCTTGTCCTTGCTCTCGCTGTAGAGCTTGTTGGCCTGCGCCTGGGCGACACCAGCGGCTTCCTGCACCGAGGGGTGCTCCCACACCTTCTTGGCGTTCGACCGGATCTCCTCGTACTTCTCCCGGCCGGCACGGCTGCCCAGGACGAAGCCCGCCGCGAGACCGGTGATGAACATCAGCTTTCCGCGCATGATGGCGGCTCCTTCCGTTCGATGACGCGCGTGCGTCGCTGCACCGTGCATACCCATGCTGCCGGTTTCGTATACCTGCCGTCGGCCTTTCCCCTGACGACGGCGTGCCGGGGAACCCCTTCGCGCTCCGGCCCACCCGTCATGTACTCTGTTCTCCGGCACCGAGGGAAGCCACGGTGTCAGCAGCAATCCCCTGTAGCTCAATTGGCAGAGCAGCCGGCTGTTAACCGGCAGGTTATTGGTTCGAGTCCAATCGGGGGAGCGAGTCGGAGGCCCCTGTTCGCCAACTGCGCGAACCGGGGCCTCACTCTGTTTCTCACCTGGGGGCCGAGCCCCCAGACCCCACGGTGCGTCGGTGACGCATGGTGGCGCACTTAAGGTGAGCGCGCGTAGGCGTTGCCCTTTCGTCAACATTCTTTCCCGATCGTCTATCGCATCCCTCTGACCTGCTAGAACGTCCCCGATTTGCGACGCTTGGGATGTGTGCTACGGAGCGACCAAGGTCGATTGACATGGCCGTACGGGGCGGGGAAGGGTGTTTCGAGAGCGCTCTGGTTGCACGGAGCGTGACGGCCGGGATGCGTCCCCCTTCTGTGTCCGCCCCCGAAGCGTTCCGGCCGGTGCGGGATCCCTTCCGGCAGCGCCGGGCCTGCGCCATCCGGGGGCCGGACCGTGGAGTGCCTATGCGTCTGCATCGCAAATCCCTGCTCGGACTGGGTGTGGCGGCCGTCGCCGTCGCCGGGGTCGCCGCGGTCGTGCCGTCCGCCAGCGCGGCCGGGCCCGACCTGCTCCCCCTGACCGTCACGAACGACTCCGGCCGTAGCGAGGCCGTGAACCTCTACGTGCTCGGCGAGTCGGGCGGCAAGCTCGGCTACGTCAGCGAGGGCGGCACGTTCACCGCGTGGCCCGCCGGCGGAAGCCCGCCCGTACCGGCGCCCGACGTGTCGATCGCCGGACCGGCCAGCGGCGCCAGCAAGACCATCCAGGTGCCCAAGGGGTTGTCCGGGCGCATGTACATGGCGTTCGGCGACAAGCTCGACTTCCGCATCTCGCCGGACGGCGGCCTCGTGCAGCCCGCACCCTGGGCCGGCGGCGACCCCAGCCGCGACGTGCTCTTCGACTGGAGCGAGTTCACCTACAACGACTCCGGCGTGTGGCTGAACAGCTCGCAGGTGGACATGTTCGCCGTGCCGCACGCGGTCAGCGTGACCGGCTCGGACGGGCAGACCTCGAAGACCGGCGAGCTCAAGCCGGGCGGGCACGACGCCGTCGTCGAAGGGCTACGGGCCGACCCCGAGTTCGCCAAGCTGATCCAGACCCGCGGCGACGGCACCGTGCTGCGGGTGCTGGCCCCGGGCAAGGGCGCCGACGCCGGCGGCTTCGACCCCGATTACCTGGGCGGCTCCATCGACCGGGCCTGGGACGCGTACGCGAGCAAGGACCTCACGGTCAAGCCGTTCGCCGAGCAGCCCGACAAGGTCTTCACCGGCCGCACGAGCGGTGACGTCATGACCTTCACCGACGCGACCGGGGCGCAGGTGGCCCGCTTCACGAAGCCCACCTCGTCGAACGTGTGGGGCTGCGACGGCAACCTCGGCGCGCCCAACGACCTGGTCGTCGGCCCGATCGCGCGCAGCCTGTGCGCGGCGCTGTTCCGCGGCACCCTGGGCACGCAGGACGTCGAGCCCAGCACCGATCCGGGCACGTTCTACCGGAGCAGCCCGGCCAACCTGTACGGCAAGTTGATCCACGAAAACATGGTGGACGGCAAGGCGTACGCGTTCGCCTTCGACGACGTCGCCAACCAGGAGTCGCTGGTGCACAGCGGCGACCCGGCGTCGATCGCCATCACCCTCTCGCCCTTCAACTGAGCCCCCGGCGTCCTCGAACGCCCATCAGAACGAAGGAGTTCTTCCCCATGAAACGAGCTTTGGCCCGGCCGGCGCTGACCGTCGGCGACACCGTGGCCGCCCTGACCGTCGGCGCCCGCCGGAACGGCGCCGGCACCGCCATGGCGTTCTACCCCTGCGTCGACCTGACCATCGGAGCGTGAGCATGAAGCGTCATCGTCTTCTGGCCGCGGCCGGCGCCCTCGCCGTGGCCGTCACCGCCGGCCTCGCCGCCGTGCTCCCGAGCACGGGCGCCTCGGCGGCCACCCTGCCGGTCTCCGAGGCCCAGTTCCAGCAGATGTTCCCCAACCGGATCGACTTCTACTCGTACGCGGGTCTGGTCGACGCCATGAACAAGTATCCGGAGTTCACCGGCACCGGCGGCGAGGACGTGCAGAAGCGGGAGGCCGCGGCGTTCCTGGCCAACATCAACCACGAGTCGGGCGGGCTGGTCCACGTCGAGGAGCTCAACCAGGCCAACTGGCCGCTCTACTGCGACAGTGCCCAGCCGTACGGGTGCCCGGCCGGGCAGGACGCCTACCACGGGCGCGGCCCGATCCAGCTGAGCTGGAACTTCAACTACAAGGCGGCCGGTGACGCACTCGGCATCGACCTGCTCAACCAGCCCGACCTGGTCAAGAACGACGCGTCGGTGGCCTGGCAGACCGGCCTCTGGTACTGGATGACACAGACCGGGCCGGGTTCGTTGACTCCGCACGCCGCCATCACCAGCGGCGCCGGGTTCGGCGAGACGATCCGCAGCATCAACGGCGCGCTCGAGTGCAACGGCGGCAACCCGGCCCAGGTGCAGAGCCGGATCGACGCCTACCAGCGGTTCGCCCAGATTCTCGGGGTGGACCCGGGCGGCAATCTGTCCTGCTGACCCTTGACCGAGGGGCCGCCCGGCGCCGGGCGGCCCCTTATGCCGTCGACAACTATACTCTCGGTGTATACGCTCAGCGCATACCGAACAGGGGAGGTTCCATGTCGATCAGCCGCCGCACTCTGCTCACCGGCACGCTCGCCGTCGCCGCCATCGGCAGCACCACCGTCCCGGCCACCGCAGCTCCGCCACGGCTCACTCTGCCCCGGCCGACCGGCCCGTACGAAGTGGGAACGGTGACGCTGAACCTGGTGGACCGGTCCCGGCCCGACCCCTTCACCGGGCAGGCCGGGCACCGGGAACTGATGGCCGGGGTCTGGTATCCGGCCCGCGACACCGGCCGGTACCCACGGGCGCCGTGGATGGAGCCCGACCTGCTGCGGACCTACCTGGTGGACGCCGGGTACGCGGCCGACACGGTGCTGACCCCGCTCACCTACGGACACGTGGGCGCGCCTGTCCGCCGTACGGGAAAAGGTCTACCGGTCCTGATCTTCTCGCACGGCGCGGGTGGGCATCGCAACGAACACTCGACGATGGTCCAGCAGCTGGCCAGCCACGGCTATGTGGTGATCGCGATCGATCACCTGGGCGACGCCTACAGCCGGCTGCCCGACGGGCGCATCGTGACGCCCACCGAGCAGTCCGCCGTGCCGGAGGACTACGCGCAGGACGCCCGGTTCGTGGTGGGCCGGCTCGCGCGGCTGCCGCACGGGCTGGCCGGGGCCGTCGACACCAGCCGGATCGGGATGTTCGGCTGGTCCAAGGGCGGCACGGCGACCGCACGGGTGCTGCTGACCGACCCCCGGGTCAAGGCGGGGCTGGCCATCGACGGGCCCATGCTGCCGGCGTTGAGCGGACACATCGACCGGCCGTTCATGCTGATGACGGCCGAGTTCCCCCGAGCCACCGACCCGGCCGTGGCGCGGTTCTGGACCCAGCTGCACGGCTGGCGCCTGGACGTCCGGGCCGAAGGCGCAGTGCATTCCTCGTACGGGGACCTGCAGGTGTTGATGCCGCAGCTGGCGAAAGTGGTCGGGATGAGCAACGACGAGCTGCGGGGCTGGATCGGGACGCTCGACCCGGGCCGCGCGGTACGTATCGGCCAGGCCTACCCGCTTGCGTTCTTCGACGAGCACCTGCGAGGCCGCGAACAGCGCCTGCTGGACGGGCCGACCCGCCGCTTCCCGGAGGTGAAGTACCTGCCGTGAACGGCGTCTTCGTCTTTCTCCCTGCCGTGACCAGCCGTCGCCGTTAGGCTGGGCCTGCCTTGTTCGTCCCCTTGTGAGGTGCCCGTGTCGCAGCCCGTTGAGGTGGACGTCGTCATCGTCGGCGGCGGACTCGCCGGACTCTCCGCTGCCCGCCGGCTCGACCGCGCGGGCGTGGAATGGCTGCTGGTGGAGGCCTCCGACCGGATCGGCGGCCGGGTCACCACCGACGTCGTGGACGGCTGGCACTTCGACCGGGGCTTCCAAGTCATCAACACGGCCTACCCGCGGCTGCCCGCGCTGGTCGACGTGGACGCGCTCGACCTGCGCTACTTCACACCCGGCGTGCTCGTGCGGCGAGGCGGCGAGCTGCACCGGCTGGAGAACCCGGTGCGCGAACCCCTCGCCGCCGCGCAGACCCTGACCTCCGGGGTCGGCACGCTCAGCGACCGCCTGAAATTCGCCGCGCTCGCCACCAAATGCGCCACCCTGCCCGCGTCCCGCCTGCTCCAGGCCCGCGAGACGACGACGCAGGAAATGCTGCGCAAAGCCGGCCTGTCCCACCGGATGATCGAAGAGGTCATGCGGCCGTTCCTGTCCGGGGTCTTCGGCGACCGCTCGCTCGACACGTCCAGTCACGTGTTCGCGATGATCCTGCGGTCGTTCGCGCGCGGCCGGATGGGGGTGCCCGCGGCCGGCATGGCGGCCCTGCCCGCGGCCATCGCCGGCCCCCTGCCCTACCCGCAGCTGCTCATCGGGGCGGCCACCCTCTCCGTCGCCCCCGGCGTGGTCGTCACCGAAGGCGGCGAGCTGCACTGCCGGGCCGTGATCGTCGCGACCGACCCCGTCGCCGCGTCGGAGCTGCTGCCGCAACTGCCCCGGCCCGACATGCACGGCCTGACCACCTTCTACTTCGGGGCCGACCAGGCGCCCATCGACGAGCCCACCCTGCTGCTCGACGGCGACCGGCGCGAAATCATCGCGAACACGATCGTCCTGTCCAACGCGGCGCCCGAGTACGCACCCAGCGGCAAGTCCCTGATCGCGGCGTCCGTGGTGGGGGTGTCAGCCCCGTCCTCGGCCTCCGAGACGGTGATCCGGGTGGAATTGTCCCGCCTGTACGGGGTGCCGACCGATGACTGGGAGCTGCTGGAAGTCGTCAACATCCCCAACGCCCTCCCGTCGGCGCGCGTCCCCCAGCACAACCTCCGCAAACCGGTCGACCTGGGCGACGGCCTGTTCATCGCAGGCGACCACCGCGACAGCCCCTCCATCCAGGGCGCCCTGGCCGGCGGCTGGCGCACAGCGGGGGCTGTGCTTTCCTGGCTGGGAACCCACGTCCACGCCTGATTCGTCGGTCTTCCCTGGCCTCGGCACGGGAGATCGCTGGCTGCGACTACACGGCACGGGTTAGGATCGCCGCCGGTAAGGGGCGGTAGCTCAGTGGGTTAGAGCAGGGGACTCATAATCCCTCGGTCGCGGGTTCGAGTCCCGCCCGCCCCACGCAGTACTTACCCGGGGGCGCCCCCGGAGTCCACGTTACGGTGCGAGCGCTGGGTGCGTCGGCACCAGGCCGTCCGGGGCTGCGCCGTTTCCGTACGAGGAAGCGTGTCGGGCCACCAGGGCGTCGATCCCGGGGGATGCGTACGTCGTCCTCAGCTGCACTTCACCGGTGAGCGGATACCGCATGAGCGCTGTGCAGTCTCGTACGATGGGCGCATGAGCGCGGAGACCGTTGGCGTGCACATGCCCGCCATGGTGACGCTCGATGACCTGGCGGCGATGAACGCCTCAGATCCGAACGGCCACCGTTACGAGACCAGCCCCGAGGGAGTGCTGTCCGTCAGGCCGCCCACGGACTCGGAGCACGCGCAGCTCGCCAGCCGCTTTTCGCATGGCTGCTCAGGGCCGGCTGGCCGGCCGAGCAGATACCGCAGGTTGCCGGTATCCGCGTGCCGGGCGCAGGTCGGGAGGGGGCCGAATCCCGGATATCAGCGTGTGGGCAAGACTCCGTCACGCGCCGTCTGGTTGTCGGTCGCCGACCTCCTCCTCGTCGTCGAAATCGTCTCGCCGGGCTCGGAGGCGATGGATGAGGTCACCAAGCGCCGCGAGTACGCCACCGCCGGGATCCCCCAGTACTGGGTCGTCGACCGCGATGACGCTCAAACGCTGCCTATGCCGAACGCGCGAAGATGCCATTGGCTTGGCTGCTGCAGACCAGCCCCGGAGACCACCTCGGCTGAGCCTCACGCCTTTCGCCTCACCGATGCGGCCGACCACGGCGTTCAGGCTTCAGCCAGCCGGCGGAGGCCCTCCTCCACGGTGATCACGGGGCGGTAGCCGAGGCGGGTCCGGGCGCGGGTGATGTCGTAGACGCGGTCGCGGCCCATGAAGGAGACGATCCAGTGGGTGATCGGGGGCGGGGTGGTGCTGCGCCTCGCCTTGGCGACGGTTTCCAGGAGGGTGGCGACCGGCGAGGCCAGCGCCCGGGGGAAGCTACCGGCTTTGCTGACGTCGACGCCTCGGGTGGCGAGCAGCGGCACGAAGAACTCCCGGGCCGGCCGCGGGTCGTCGTCGGTGATGTAGCAGACGAGGCCGTGCTCGCCGCGGGTGGCCGCGAGGGTGATGGCGTGCGCGAGGTTCTCCACGTGACAGAAGTCGACCTTGTGCTGCCCGCCGTCGATCCAGGAGAAGCGGCCGGCCTCGACCGAGTCGACGAAACCCTGCAGGTTGGCCATGTTCGGCCCCCAGATGAAGGGTGGGCGGAGGACGACCAATGCGGTTTCGCCGTGGGGCAACGCGAGCAGTTCCTGCTCGGTGCGGAGTTTGACACGGCTGTAAGCGATGTTGGGTTTGCCGATCGGTGAGTCCTCGTTCACGGTGACTGCGTGGTTGTCGCCGGTGGAGACGCTTGCGGCCGAAAGCAGCACGAAGCGTTTGACGTGTGCGGCCACGGCGGCCTGGTAGAGGGCACGCGTCGGCACCAGGTTGCGGTCGACGAAGAGCTGGTCCGGACCCCAGAACTCCATGTGGGCCGCCGCGTGGACCACGGCGTCGACCTCGGCCAGGACGCTCAGCCAGGCGGGCGTCCCTGCGGTCGGGCCGAGGTCGGTCAAGTCGCCCGGGATCGGCTGGGCGCCAGCCGCGGTGACCGTCTTCGCGGCGCTCGCCGAGCGGGCGAGAGCGTGAACAGTGTGCCCGTCGGCCACGAGGCGGCGGATGACCGTGCCGCCGGTCGATCCGGATCCGCCGGTCAGGAAAACGTCCATATCATCGCTCCCGCGTTCAGTTGACGTTGTCATCTGTATGAGCGTGCGGCATCTCGGATGACATTGTCAACTGGGTAAGGTGGTGCCGTGACGAGTCGCACGGAGTCCGCCGCCGCCACCCGCCGTTCGTTGCTGGACGCGGCAGCTGCCCTGCTGGACGAGGGCGGCCCGGAGGCAGTGACGCTGCGCGAAGTGGGTGCGCGAGCCGGAGTCAGCCGGGGCGCGCCCTACCGGCACTTCGACGACAAGAAGAGGCTGCTCACCGCGATCGCCGCCGAGGCGTGGGAACGACTGGCGGATCAGGCCGTGACTCTCGGTGCCGTCCCCGACCTGTCGGCGCACCAGAAGCTGAGGGAAATGCTCAACGGGATCCTTGTGATCGGCCGCAAACAGCCGCACCTGTACCGGCTGATGCACAAACCACCGGCCGGTCCCGAGGTGCTCCGGGCGGCCGGGCGCAGCCAGGGCCCGTTCGTCGCCGTTCTCGAAGAGCTCGTCGGTGACACCCGGGCTCATCTCTACGGGGCGATGCTCATCGCGGGAGTGCACGGCGTCATCGGCATGGAAGCCAGCGGTCAACTCACCCGGGACAAGTGGCATACCGACGCCGACGAGATCCTCGAAGAACTCATCGCGATCCTCCCCACCGGCTGAACAAGAGACCCGGTCCGCGGGGGTGCTCTGCGTATTGTCAGTGCACACCCGGTGGAAGGGGAAAGCATGCGGATCACTGTGCTGGGGGCGGGGTCGTGGGGCACCACGGTCGCGGCGGTGTTGACTCGGCGGGATCATGAGTCGTTGATCTGGGCACGGGATCCGGTGGTCGCGGACGAAATCAACGCCAAGCACACCAATGAGCGGTATCTGCAGGGGTTCACGCTGCCGGAACGGTTGCGGGCCACCGCGGATCTGAGTGAGGCGGCGGGACACGCGGAACTGCTCGTCGTGGGGGTGCCCACGGGGGCGTTTCGCGGCACGCTGGAACGCGTACGGGCTGATCTGCACCCGTGGATTCCGGTGGTGAGCCTCAGCAAAGGGCTGGAACGCGACTCGCTGCTGCGGATGAGCGAAGTGATCAAAGACGTGCTGCCGGGGCATCCGGCTGCGGCGCTCACCGGGCCCAACCTGGCCAAGGAGATCATGGCGGGGATGGCGGCGGCGACCGTGATCGCGACCGAGGATCTCACCGTGGCCACCGAGATCCAGCGGGTGTTCCGGCGCGGGCTGTTGCGGGTCTACACCAACCATGACGTGATCGGGTGCGAGGTCGGCGGGGCGTTGAAGAACGTCGTGGCCATTGCTACGGGCATCGCCCAGGGGCTGGGTGTCGGGGACAACACGCGGGCCGGGGTGATCTCACGGGGGCTGGCCGAGCTGACGACGCTGGCGGTCGCGATGGGCGGTGAACCGACCACGCTGGCCGGGCTGGCCGGCATGGGTGACCTGGTGGCGACGTGCATCAGCCCGCACAGCCGCAACCGGTACGTGGGTGAGCAGCTCGGGCGGGGGCGCAGCCTGGACGACATCCTGGCCGAGATGGGGCAGGTGGCCGAGGGGGTCAAGACCGTGCACGCGGCGGTGCAACTGGCCGATCAGCACGAGTTGGCGATGCCGATCACCCGTACGATCCACCGCGTCATCACCGGCGACATCACCGCCGAGCGGGCCTACGAGGGGCTGCTGCGCTCACATCCGGCCGGCCACGAGTCCGAACCCGGGTGACGAGAGCGCGCCGGGCCGCTGGTCAGACGGTGATCGAGCCGAGCACCGCGGCGTTGCTGGTGCCGCTCGCGGCGCGATCCCCGGCGGCTTTCACCTGGTCGGGGGCGGCGCCGCCGAAACTGCGTCGCGGGTGCGGAGCTCAGCCGGGCGGAGAAACTTACTGCCGGGCCTCCAGCAAGGTGGCCAGAATCGCGATCAGGGCCATGGCCGCGAACAGGCCCGTCAGAACCCAGCGGGTCGCGGGGTGGGCGAAGTTGAGCGTCAGGCCCAGGCCGGAGCGGCGCGGCACGAACAAGCGGGGATCTCGCGGGTCCGAGTAGAACCACATCTGCCCAGTATGCGCGCGCACGGTCAGGCGACGCGCCGGCCGCGGACGATCACCGCTCGGGGACGGCTCAGCGCGCCGAGGTCGAGGCGAGGGTCGGCGTCCAGGACTACCGCGTCGGCCGGGGCGCCGGCAGTCAGGCCCGCGAAGCCCAAATAGGACCGGGCTTTCCACGAGGCCGCGCCCAGTGCCTCGTGGGGTGGGACACCGGCGGCCACCAGCGCCCGGATCTCGTCGGTGATGCGGCCGTGCGGGCGGGAGTCGGTGCCGGCCAGGATGGTGACGCCGGCCTCGACCGCGGCGGCGACCAGGCCCGGATGGGCGGTGGCACCGGACACGTACCAGGACCGGCCGGGGGTGTCCGGGTCCTGCTGCTTGCGGGCCAGCGAGCCGGTGATCACGGACAGGGTGGGGGTCAGCGCGGTGCCCTGTTCGGCCATCGTGGACAGCAGGTCCGGGTCGAGGCACATGCCGTGTTCGATCGAGTCGACCCCGGCCTCGACGGCGACCGCGCCCCCGGCGGCGTGCTGCGAGTGCACCGCGAGCCGCCCGCCCGCCGCGTGCACGCGGGTGACCGCCTCGCGCAGGATGTCCACCGGGAGCACGTCGTCGCCGTACTTCCAGTCGATGACAACCTTGGCCCATCCCGTACGGGCGGCCTGCGCGGCGGCGATCCGGGGCAGGTCGGCGGGGTCGGGGCGACGGCCCCAGCCGGGGAAGAACTGCCCGTGCTGGGCGATCCACTCCCCCGCGTGCAGGGCCCGTGGGGTGTCCTCGTCGCGGCCGAACCACTCGGGCGGGTCCCCGGCCAGGCCCGGCGCGCGGATCAACGTGACCCCGGCGGCCAGATGCGCCCGCAGGTCGTCGCGCAGGATGGCGTCGTCGAGCGGCCGGCCGAGCTCTTGCGCGCCGGGGTGCGTGTGCGCGTCGACCAGGCCGGGCAGCAACCAGCCCTCGGCGACCAGGTCCGCGTGCGGCACCGGATCGGTCGTCCAGCGGTCCCCGTCGGCGTACAGGTCGATCGGCTCGGCCTCGGGAAGCGCGAAACCCCGGATGCGTACCGTCACCTCAACCCCCGATCGGGAAAGAGCCCTGGCGCCACTGCCAGTGACCGCCGGCCTGCAAGTGGTCGATGAGGGCGCGCCGCAGGGCGGTGTCACGCGGGAGCTGGCCGAGGGGTGTGGACAACGTACGGAAGCCGAACCGCATGACCTCGACGTCGCAGTCCAAACCGGCCTGTTCCTCGTACGGGGAAAGGTCGAAACGCTTCTGGAAGCTGATGATGTTGGAGTCGTCGGGCAGGTAGTCACGCAGCTGCGGGTCGAGCAGCCAGGAGCCGCACGAGAACGCGGCGTAGGGCTCGTCGGGGAAATGACGGGGGAAGAACGCGCGGGCCTCGGCCAGGGAGGCGTCGACCGCGGCCGGGGTCAGCGGGCCCGACTCGGGGATGTGCAGGCTGAGGGACTTGTGGCCGCGCTGGAACTGCAGGCGGCCGAGCTCGTAGAGGCCACCGCGGGCGTGCAGGGTGAGCCAGCTCTGCATGACCGGCCAGCCCTCGCCCTTCATCCGGCGGTCCACGGCGAGGTTGCGGCCCAGGTCGGCCAGGGTGGTCCAGGAAACCGCGTCGGGGATGCCGTGCTCACGGTGGTAACCCCGGACGTCGTCGAGCAGGGCCAGGTAGGCGTACACGAAATAGCGCGGCAGCTCCGGGCCGGGGACCAGCCAGTCGTAGCCGCCGAGGTCGGCGCGGACCAGGGCGATCGAGCGGTCGAGCAGCCAGCGCAACTCGGGCGTCCACCGCTCGGAAGGCCAATCGTCCAGGATCTCGCGGGCGTCCTCCGGCCGTACGGCCAGCCGGTCGAGCAGTTCGGGGGCGTCGGACCGGGCCGGCAGCGGAGCCGACGGACCGTCACCCGCGAGCCGCTCGACCTGATCGACAGGAACACCTAGCCGGGCGGCGACGTCATCGAGATCCACCGGGGCATCCTAAGCGCGCCGCCACCGCGCCATTACCCCGTCGATGGTCGCGCGGATGCGCCGGCGGGCCTCGTCCCGCGGCACACCGGCCATGAGCATTTCGTCGTACGGGGTGTCCTCGTGCCGGATAGAGGCGACCACCGCACGGGTCACGGCATCCGGGTCGAGGGCCCGGCCGGCGGCGCTGCGACCCACCCGGCCACTCCCCCGGACGGCCGTGTGCAAGCTGATCTCGGCCGCGCGGTCCGGTGGGCAGCCCGGGAACAACTCGCCGATCAGGCCGGCCAGTTTCTGCTGGAACACGTCGTCGGCGGCCGCCCGGCGTTCCCGGTCGCGTACGCGGCGGCGGGCCCGGGCGTCCTCATCGGACAGGCACTGCTGCTCGGCCAGTTCGAGCGCGGACCGCTCGACCAGCAGCCCCTGCCGTTCGTTGCGTTTGCGGGACTTGTTGAACCGCACCACGACCGCCGACAGCCGGCTGGCCTGCTTGGCCCGGCGGGTCAACGCGGCGTCACCGGCCGGCAGGAACACCAGATGCCCGAGGTCGGCGCAGCCCGGGCAGATCGGCCCGGCGTCCTCCATCATGAGCAGGCCGGCTTCCGTCTCCCCGCACCCGGCGCAGGTGAACGGTTTCGCGGCCATCAGCACCACCAGGTCCGGGGGTTTGCTCTGCCGGGCCGTGATGCGTTCCTGCTGCTTCCCGGTCAGATCGGCGGCCAGCCAATGTTTCCGGTACGCCTCCTCGCCCCGCCCGGCACTGGTGAACCGCAGCGGCCGGCGGTCGCGAGTGGCGGCCACGTAGTCGACCTCGCGGGGACGCAGCCCGCGGCTCTCCACCCAGCGGTGAAAGATCTCCATCGCGTCGGCCAGCCGGTCGGCGGTCACCGCGGCGATACCTTCCAGGTGCGGCTCGCGGCCCTGCCGCCAGTCGGTCACCCGGCCCGGCGGCAACCACCCCAACCCGGCCAGCACGTCCACCGGGCACACATAGCGCTGCCGCTGCAGAACTTGCTCAGCGGCGGTCACCACGCGACGTTCCAGCTTCGAGGCGCCCTGCATGACGCTGCACGCTACCCCGGAATCACTTGATCACCGGCCGAGTAACGTTCCCACCAACTGTCGCGGCGGTGCTTGACGAGCCGGCCGGCCTGGCGGGAAAACAGCAGAATGTCGCCGTTGAAGTCGAAAGCCGCGTCCTCCCGGCCGGTGTCGAGCACCCGGCGGACGACGGTGAGCACATTGGTCACCGCCCAACGGGCATCGGCCGCGTTGTCGAGCCCGAACGTGATCTGGACGTAGGATTCCGGCTCCCATTCCCATGAGCCTTCATCCGTTCCCAGGTCCAGGTACCCCTCGCGCCCGGCCGTAATGGTGACGTCGAACCCGAGCTCCGGCTTGTGGTCGGCGCCGAGGTGCGGAGCGATGCCAACCGGACGTCCAGCCGCCTCCGGAAAGGCCCGCTCGGCAACCTGATTGACCGGGCACATTCTTGTCGGACCGGACAGGCGAGTAGCAGTCGAACACGCGGCCCTCGATCAGGTAGTCCGGCTCTGTGTTCGGATTTCCGATATCGCCGGTGTCCCGGCGCGCCCGGGCGACGTCCGCCTTAGTCGGATTTCTGCCGGATCTGGAACCCTCGATCGGCGAGCGTCACCGCGCCCGAGTTCTCCATCTCGAGCGATCGGCGGACCTCGTTGTCCTCCTCCGGGTCGATCCGTTTGGGCGGACCGGCCGGAGAACCGCCGGGCCGGCCTGTGCTCGCGGTGAGCAGATCTCCGGGCACGATTCGCGGGGTGGCGGGCTGCTCGGCTGGGGCAGCGCCACGGCCGCCGTCCGCAATCGAGCGTCCAGTTCGCGCACGCGCATCGGCCGCTTCCTGCTGCTGACTCATGTTTTGGGCCGAGTGGCCGCCGCTGTCACCACGATGGCGCCGGGACGTTTCGTTGTCGGGCGCGTCGCCGTGTCCTCTGCTTTTCGGAGGCATCCGCGCGACCACCCCGCTCGTCCGTTTCGGCCTGCTTGTCCGTCATTGTGGAACGGCTGGGCAAGCGGGTACGGATCAGCGACTGGGATCTTGAGCGACAGGGCCTGCGCTGACCAGCAACGGCATCACTGTGCGGACCTGGGCGGCCAGGTCGTCGAGGATCGGCTCGCCGGTCGTGGAGTGGGCCAGCAGCGCCGCCTGGAAGAGGCCGTCGAGCATGGCGTACGCGGTGGGGGCGGGCACCGACGGCCGGGTGCCGCTCAGGGTCGCGTAGCGGTCGACCACCCGCCAGATCATGGCTTGCAGGGTGCCGTCGATCTCGGTGATCGCCTCGCGCAGCGACTCCTCGAACATGCTCTGGGTGCGCAGGTCGTACCAGAGGCGGTGCATCGGGGCCTCGTCGCGGATGGTCTGGGCCAGTTTGGCCGCGAAGGCCTCGACCAGTTCCTCCGGGGTGGTCGAGTCGCTGACCACGGCGTCGTAGCGGGTCACGCAGCGGGCCTTGTAGTGGCGGACGCTGTAGACGACCAGCTCGGTCTTGTCGGAGAAGTAGTAGTGGACCACGCCGTGGCTGAACGGGGAGTTGCCCGCGATCTCGCGCAGGCTGGCCCGGGCGTAGCCGAGTTCGCCGAGGGTCAGCAGCGCGGACTCGGCCAGCTCGTCGCGGCGCCGGTCGAACTTGTCGGCCGGGCGGTCCTTCACAGGGGGCACCAGGACATCGTACGGCTTGACACTCGTCCAAAGTTTTCTTGACAAGTGTCAAGAGGAGGCATGTGATGTGGGTCTCCCTACACCACGGAGGAGCCCTCATGACACAGATCGATCTCACCGGCCGCCGCGCGCTGGTCACCGGCGGCGCGCAGGGCCTGGGTGAAGGCATGGCCCGCGCCCTGGCCGCCGCGGGCGCGCGCGTCGTCGTCGCCGACCTGCAGGACGACCTCGGCCCCAAGGTCGCCGAGTCGCTGGGCGACGGCCACGGTTTCGTGCACCTCGACGTCACCGACGACGACAGCTGGGGCGCCGCCGTCGGCCGGGCGACCGGGATCCTGGGCGGGCTCGACATCGTGGTCAACAACGCCGGCGTCGAGATCACCAGCCTGATCGTGGACCTCGACCCGGCCGCCGTCCGCAAACAGCTCGAGGTCAACCTGCTCGGCACCGCGCTGGGCATCAAGCACGCGTTCCGGGCGATGCGCGAGCAGAAGTCCGGCGTCGTGATCAACGTGGCCTCCGTGGCCGCGACCATCGCCTTCCCGGGCATCGCGGTCTACTCGGCCACCAAGTCGGGCGTCGACCGCCTCACCCGCGTGGCGGCCATGGAGAGCGGCAAGCTGGGTTACGGCGTACGGGTCAATTGCCTTTATCCCGGTCTTGTCCCCACGGCCATGGGTGCGGGGCTGGCCAACGACGTGGCCCGGATCGGGTTGTTCGGCTCGCCCGAGGAGGCGGTCGGCGCGGTCGTCGAGCTGACCCCGAGCGGACGGCTGGGCGAGGTCGCCGACATGGCCGACGCGGTGGTGTTCCTGGCGTCCGACGCCGCGCGGTTCATCAACGGCGCAGGCCTGCCCGTCGACGGCGGAATGGGGATGTGACCATGACCGGCAAACCCGTCGTCGTCTACGGCGCCTCCGGCTACACCGGCCGGCTGATCTGCGAGTACCTGCGCGAGTACAACGTGCCGTTCGTGGCCGCGGGGCGCGACGCGGCCAAGCTCAAGCTGTCGATGCAGGAGAACGTGGCCGGCATCGAGACCGCCGACTACGAGGTCGTCGAGGTCGCCCACGACACCGCGGCTTTGACCGAGCTGTTCGCGGGGGCGTCGGTCGTGTGCAACACGGTGGGGCCGTTCAGCGTCTACGGGCCCGAGGTGGCCGAGGCGTGCCTGGCCGCGGGCACGCACTACCTCGACACCACCGGCGAGCAGGACTGGATGATCACCTGTGACGAGACGTACGGGGACCGGTTCGCCGCGGCCGGCCTGCTGCTCGCGCCCGGCATCGCGCAGATGTACACGACCGGCGAGATCGCGGCCGAGCTGTGCCTGGAGAAGCCGGGACTGGACACGTTGGACATCGCGGTGTTCTGGGGCGGCAGCCCGACCATCGCGTCCACGCTGACGATCCTCGTCAACGCGGCCACGTCGGGCGCCTTCCGGCTCGAGCAGAACCGGTACGAGGCCTGGGATCCCGACGCGGGCCTCTATCAGCTGGTGCTGCCGGGTCAGCACGAGCTGGCGCTGGCGTTGCCGTGGGGCGGCACGTCGCATCCGGTCTGGTATCGCCGCGATCCGCGCGTCGCCAACGTCAAGGTGCTCGGGGGCGTGTTCAACCGTGCGCTGATGAACGGCGTACCGCAAATCGTCTCGTCCGCCGTCGAAGCGACCAAAGACATGGACCCGGAGCAGCGGTACGCGGCCCTGACCGCCACCGCCGCGCAGGTGATGAACGTGATGCCGCCGCGCGAGAACCCGCGGCTCAACAAGTCGGTCGACTCGGTGCACGCGTCGGGGCCGCTCGGGCGCGCGCACTGCGTCATCTACGGCAACTCCAACTACAAACAGACCGGTCTGATGCAGGCGTACGCGGCCTATCACCTGCTGCAGCAACCGCCGCGCCGGGTCGGGTTCGCCTCGGGCTGCCAGGCGTTCGGGCATCGCGAGCTGCTCGGGGTCCTGGAGAGCTTCGGTCTCGTACGGGAACCGACCGTCACGGTCGAGCGCTGATGCGGCTCGTCGACTACCTGGACAAGGGCGCCTCGCTCGACCCGGACGCGCCGTGCTTCACCACTGACGGGCGGACCAGGACGTACGGGGAAGTCCAACAGCTCAGTGAGCGGGTGGCGGCGGCGCTGGCCGCGCACGGCGTCGCCCCCGGGGATCGCGTGGCGGTGCTCTCCGGGAACGACCCGACCGCGTTCACCTGCGTGTTCGGGATCAGCCGGGCCGGGGCCGTGTGGTGCCCGATCAACCCCCGCAACGAGGCGTACGAGAACCGGGAACTGCTCGAGCTCTTCGGCTGCCGGGTGCTGATCTATCACCGGGACTTCGCGCCGCTCGTGGAGAAGATCAGCGACGGGCTGCTCTGCCTGGAGGCGGAGGGCCTTTCCGTACCGGGCGATGTCGATCTTCCAGCCGTGGACGACCTCGCCATGATCGTGGGTACCGGCGGCACGACCGGGCGGCCCAAGGGGGTCGAGCTGACCGGGGCCAACCTCGAGGCGATGACCGCGATCACGCTGATGAGCTACCCGTGGCCGGACCGACCGGTCTACCTGGCTCTGGCCCCGCTCACCCACGCGGCCGGGGTGCTCTGCTTCCCCGTGCTGGCCCGGGGCGGCGAGATCGTCATCATGCGCCAACCCGACGTCGGCGAGTTCGTCACGCTGCTCGAACGCCACCGGGTGACCCACACGTTCCTGCCGCCGACGCTGATCTACATGGTGCTGGCGCACCCGGCGCTCGACGCGGCCGACCTGTCGTCGTTGCGCTGCTTCTGGTACGGGGCGGCGCCGATGTCGGCGGCACGGCTCGAGGAGGCGCTGCGCCGGATCGGGCCGATGGCGCAGCTGTTCGGCCAGACCGAGGCCCCGATGATGATCTCGACGATGGCGCCGGACGAGCACTACCGGCCCGACGGCAGCGTCGCCACCGACCGGCTGTCCTCCGCCGGCCGCCCGTCGCCGCTGGTCACCGTGGCCATCATGGGCGCCGACGGCGAGCTGCGGCCGCGCGGCGCGACCGGCGAGATCGTGTGCCGCGGCTCGCTGGTGATGCGGGGCTACCACCGCGACCCGGAGGCCACCGCGGCCGCCTCGGCCCACGGCTGGCATCACACCGGCGACATCGGCTACCTCGACGACGACAACTATCTGTTCATCGTGGACCGGGCCAAGGACATGGTCATAACCGGAGGTTTCAACGTGTATTCGACCGAGGTCGAGCAGGCCCTGATGCAGCATCCGGCGGTGCAGGACTGCGCGGTCATCGGTCTGCCCGACGACAAGTGGGGCGAGCGGGTGACCGCCGTGCTGCAGCTGCGGGAGGGCGCGACGGTCGACAAGGCGGAGGTGGCCGCTTTCGTCAAGGAGCGCATCGGCAGCGTGAAGACCCCCAAGCAGATCGAGATCTGGGACGACCTGCCCCGCTCCAAGGTCGGCAAGATCCTCAAGGTCGACCTGCGCACCCGTCTCGCCGGTCGGTAACGCTGCACCGCGCCGGATGCGAGTGAGGCGGATCCCACGAAGCAGTCGGAAATCAACGCTTAAACGGTAGGGCCTTCCCGGAAGCCCAGCGCTCGGTAGGTGGGCCTCCGGCGCTGCAAAGCGGCGGCCAGGTTGCGGATGGCCGGGTCGTGGTAGTCGTGTATCTCGGCGACGCCCTTGCCCGGCGCCGGGCGGATCACCCGGCCGACGCAGTGGAGCAGCAGGCCTTCGAAGGAGATCGGGCCGGCCAGGAAGAGCGTGTCGAGCGCCGGCGCGTCGAAGTCCAGGCCGATGAACGACGTGGTGCCCACGGCGAGCAGGCCGTCGCCCGCGGTGACCTGCGCGAGACGGTTCGCTGCGGCGGTGCGGCCGGTGAGGCTGAGGCCGCCGCGCAGCGAGAGCGCGGCGTGCCCGCGATCCTGTAACCGGGCGGCCAGGATCGCCACGTGGGCGACCCATCGGGTGAGCACGAGACAGTTCCGGCCGCGCATCAACGCGGCCGAGACGTCCTCGACTATCTGGGCGTTCCGGCCGTCGTCCGCGATCAGGGCCCGGTGCACGGCGGCCTGTGTCAGGTTCGCACCGTCCGGCCGGAAACCGGTGTCGTGCACGAACAACAGCCTGTCACTCATGCTCCATGACTATAGTCGTACGACAAGTCCGTCAGCGATAGTAACCGTTGTTGTCACAAGTCTTGCGCTCGGCGATGCAGTTCTTGGTGCGCTTGTTCATGGCGTCGGCGTCCCACATCACGAAGGCGTCGCCGTGCATGGACGAGGCGCTTTTGCCCTGGGGGTCCGACGAGAGGTAGTAGCCGGCCTTGGTGCCCTTGGCGCCGTACTGGATGTCGAACGTGATGGCGGGGATGCGTACGGGATGACTGGCCGGGCAACCCTGCTCGCCGCCGTAGGTGACGTGGTCCTTGTGGTTGGGGCTGTCCAGGTTCTTGCCGTCCCAGCAGTCCGGGAACTGCATCATGAAGTGCAGCGTGGCCGGCGTGCCGCAGATGGGCCAGTTGCCGTTCGTGCTGCGGGCGACGCCGTCGAGGTCGCCGGGGCCGTAGAAGGCGCAATAGAACTGGCCCTGGGCACCGCGCGGGGTCGGCACCTTCTTCTTGGCGTCACCAGCGATCATGCGCAGGCCGTTGGGCATCGGCTTCACGTCCGACGACTTCTTGCGCAGCGAACGGTAGTAGACGCGGAAGCCCGTGGTCTCGACCGGCTTCTTCGTCGCGTTGTCGTAGAGAGTCGGGACCCAGTACGCGGAGTGGTCGAGCACCGGCTTGCAGGTGGTCGCGGTGAACTTCATCAGGTCACCGGCAGTGGTGTCCGCGTCGACAGCCTTGTTGCCGACGAACGAATGCATGTGGGAGGCGCCCGCCAGCCCCGGGAACACAATCGGATCGTCGGCGCGGCGGTGGCTGTACTGGCAGTCGGCCCGGAACTCGGGCAGGTCACCGACGCCGGCCGGCACGGGGTCGACCTTGCGTGCCTTGTAGGCGTCGAGCTGCTTCTGCCAGGCCACCCGGTCGACCGGCACCCAGCCCCCACGCGGAGCCGGGGCGGCCGCGGTGGTGGTGGCAGCGGTGGTCTTGACCGGCTTCGGGCTGGCTGACTTGGGGGTCGCCCGCGGGGCGGCAGACGACGAAACCGGTGCCGGGGCGGTCGAGACAGCTGCCGCCTTCCCCGCCACCAGCACGTCGCGGGTGGGCTCGCTCCGGTCGTCGGCCAACGACACCCCGGCCGCCGTCACCGCGACAGCGACCACGGCGACAGCCGCGCAGGCCACCGTGAGCGCCCGCTTCGACCGTCGCCGATGCCGGGACGGCGGCAGTTCGCGCTCGTTCGCAGGGTTCGACACAGACCGCTCCTCACCCGAGGTTCTTGATCACCGGATGAGGAGACGTACGGGCCGGCCTGCGATAACAAAAACTGAGGAAGCGGGCGGGATCAGCCTGATCTCCGGGAGAACTTCCGCACGCTCGTCGGGCGTCGCGTCCAAGGACAGCATCTCGGCACCCTGCGGGATACCGGCCCGCACCACGTCACACAGCTTTGGCCGGGCGTGTCACGCCACGCGGAGGACGGCGACCAGGAAGTCGGACTCGGCCGTGAACGGGCGTAGATCCCACGTGCCCAGCAGCAGGTCAGGGGTCAGCCCGGCGCTCGCCGCGTCGGCCCGGAAGTTGTCGAACGCGTAGTCACGCCCCGCACCGAAGCCCACCACAAAGCGGGCACCGTCTCGCAAATGACGGCGAGCCCGGCGGAGAACCTCGACGCGGGTGCTGGGCGCCACGAAAGTCATGACGTTGCCGGCGCAGACGATCAGGTCGAAGCCGCCCGGCAGATCGAGCTCACTGAGATCACCGACCAGCCACTCGGCCCCGGGGTGATCGGCCCGGGCCGCCTCGATCAGCGTGGGGTCGAGGTCGACGCCGACGACATCGTGCCCGGCCGCGGCGAGGTAGCCCCCGACGCGGCCCGTGCCACAACCGGCATCCAGGATCCGCGCCCCGCGGGGCACCATCGCGTCGACCAGCCGGCCCTCACCATGAAGGTCGGCCCCCGACGCGGCCATCTTCCGGAACCGGTCGATGTACCACTGCGAGTGCCCAGGATTCTCGTCGAGCAGCCTGAGCCAGCCGTTCTGATCACTCACGGCCCCGATGTTAACCGGCGGCCCGCTTCACCAGGTCGGCGATGCGCGCCTCGACCTCGGGCGTGAGCGCGGTGACAGCGAACGCGGTCGGCCACATCGCGCCGTCGTCGAGCTGCGCGTCCTCGTTGCAGCCGAGGGTGGCGTACCGGGCCTTGAACTTGGCCTTGGCCTGGAAGAACAGGGTCGCCTTACCCCCTTTCCCGTACGCCGGCATGCCGTACCAGAGCCGAGGCACCATCTCGGGCGCGACCTCCTTGACGATCGCGTGCACCCGCTCGGCGAGGGCCCGGTCGTCCCCCTCCATCTCGGCGATCTTCTCGAGCACGGCGGGCTCCTGATCCTTACCCTTCGCGCCCCGGCTCTTACGAACCTCCTGGGCACGCTCCTTCATGGCCGCGCGTTCCTCGGTGGTGAAGTTCTCGCTCATGCCTGCGAGCCTACGAACGCCCAGGTGGCGACCGCTTCTCGATTCCTGATCGACTCCCGGGCGGCCGAGGCGGTTGACCTGGCGCAGTAAGAAGAAAGAGTGACCTCCGGAGCTATGCCGTGACCGCGCGCCCGCGGGGCCATGGCGGAGACGACACCCCGGAGCCCGAACGTCCCCGGGAAGGCGACGGAGATTCGCCGACCCGCCCGCAAAACGGAGGCTACTTTAGTCTCGCTGACGAACACGCTGCCACCGATCAGGTGGCTCGTCGCGGGCGGTCGCTTCGCAACAGGACTGCCCCGTCCAGCGCGCCCACCGACGAGACGCCGACTCCGGTGAGCGCCTCGTCCGCGGACGACGTCGAATTCCATGCGATTTTGAGTCGATACGAACAACTCGGCGACGAACCACCGACGGTCAACATCGCACGAAATGACGCCACGTTCCGCGATGATGGCGCGCACACGCTCAAGCATCACGGTCCTGACATTCCTCTGCGCCGCGCTCCGGCCGGACGGACTATCGAGGGCCGGGTCTACGGCGACCGCCCGTGGGATCACCCCGAGACACGGTCATACCGCTGGACCGACCACACGACGATGAATCGTGAGATCAACCGGTACGTGCAGGAAAATTGGGAGACCATCCGCCAGGACTTGGCGTTGACCGGACGCCACAGGGGTGGTTTCGACGCTCACCACCGCGTCGGCGAGGGTTTTTACAACAAGGGCATGTACGGTGCCGGACCGCGGGAGGCCGAATACGGCGCGACAAGCCTGGTACTGGTCAGGATAAAGACCAGGACCGGATCGGACCCGCCGGAACTGTTCGTCGACTCGGCTTTCCCGTCCGGATTACTGTAGGGCCGTGGATCAGCCTCGTCTTCCGGAACCGTTGCGGGCTCGCATGGCGGAACTGGATGCACGCCCCGCTCTGCAGAAGGTGCGCGACCTGTTGCAGAGCTACGTCATGGATTCCGGCGGGATGCAAGGCGTCCGTGCCGAGTTCCGGCACTCCGCGCAGATCACGACCAGATTTCTGCGCCAGGACCTGGAAGCCCTGGAATCGGTGCTCGCCGCCGATCTCCCGCCCGGCACTCTGGTGCGCCTGGTCGAGGACGATGCGAACTGGGGACTCGATGACCCGACCGACGCCGGCGCCGCTGCCCTCCTCCGCGAGATCGCTGACGTCCTTCGATCGGTCGTTGACTCGGCGGGCTAAGAAGGAAGCATGACCGAGCCTCTGCTGGACCCCGACGCGTCTCGTGCGTATCTGCGGGACTGGAAGGGGCGTGTCGATCGGGCTGCGGCCGCCGCGCAGGCCATGAGTGAGCGGCTCGGGGAGGCCACCTTCACCGCCGCCGACGGGAACGGGCTCGTCGAGGTGACCATCGACTCGGGTGGGGTGCTGCTCGATGTGCGGTTCACCGAGCGGATTCACCGCGTGTCGCCGGAGGCTGTGGGCCGGGCTGTGATGGGGGCGCTCGGCAGCGCGCGGGGTGAGGCGGTCCGGGTGACGCGCGACATCATCGATGAGACCCTCGGCCCTGATTCGATGGCCGGGCGGATGCTCAAGGAGCGGCAGGGCGTCGATGAGTGACGGGTTCTCGGTCGACGCGCGGCAGATCCGGGCGCACGCGTCCAAGGTGGAGTCGATCGAGCAGCGGTTCGCGGCTGTGAAGGCGGCCAGTTCCGCCATTGTGGCCGACGATGCGGCGTACGGGCTGCTCTGCGGTTGGATGGCAGGCATCCTGGAGGCCCGGCACGCGAAGCAGGACGAGCTGTACGCCTATGTCGGGGAGAATCTGCGCCTCGCGTCGGACGCGCTGGTGCGCACGAGCCAGGATTACGAGGTCGCCGATGACGCGGCCGCCGATCGGCTGCGTAAGGCGGGTGGGCTCGGATGACCAACCTGATCGCGGTGGCGTCGACCGGGCCGGGCACGGCGGGGGCTTCGCTCGTCGACAGTTTCCAAGGGTTGCAGCAGACGATCGCCGGTGGCAGCTGGGTTGATCAGGCGCTCGCGGGCGGGGCGTTCGCGTTGGAGGCGGCGTCGGCGGTGCTCGACCCGTTCAGCACGTTGCTGGCCAACGGCCTGGGCTGGGCGATGGAGTACTTCGAGCCGCTGCGGGAGGTGCTGGACAAGCTGGCGGGCATGCCGGAACGGGTCGCCGCGCACGCCGCCACCTGGGAGAACATGGCGCGTGAGCTGGCTTCGATGTCGGCCGACCTGCAGGGGGCGCTGGCCGCCGACGTGCCCGACTGGACGGGGCCGGCCGCGACGACGTATCAGAGTTTGATGGCCAACAACGTCGACGCGCTGGGCGGGCTGTCGTCGCTGGCGTCGACGATGGCGGTGTCCACGGAGGCGGCGGGCAACCTGGTCATGTTCACTCGCGACATCGTCCGGGATCTGATCGCCGACCTGGTGGCGCGGGTGATCGTGTGGGCCGCGGAGGCGTTGCTGATCGTCACGATTCCGATCGTGGCCGCGCAGATCGCGTCGGCCGTGGTGAAGTGGGCCGGCCGGATCCTGGGGTACACGACGGCGCTGGTCACCAGCTTGACCAACCTGACGCGCCTCGTGAACGGCTGAGAAGATCACCCGTCGGCGTGAGGCCAGTAATCACTTCGCCACGTAGCCGTGTCATCGTCAGCGTGTGAGTGATCAGCGCCGGGCGCCGGCCTACCTGGACGAGATCCGTGTGCTCCTGCACGAGGTGCTGGCGGCCGACGACCTTTCGATCCCGGCCGCCGCGATCGTGGCGGCGCTGCACGACCACTTGGCGACCGAGGAGTTCGCGACCAGCCTCTACCTGTTGTGGGGTTTTCTCGGGGAGAGCGAGTGGGAGCAGGACCGGGCGGCCGACGCGGCCCGCGAGTGGCTGGCCCTCGACCATGCCGACCGTGCGGCCGTACGCGGCTACTACGATCACTGGCTTTTCGACGTGTGCGGCTATCAACGGCCGTGATCCGTCGCGGGCCGGACCGGCGCGGGGCGCAACCGCGCCGTCCCTCGCCGGCCCGCGACGGACGTCTGGTTAGACCCGCTCCAGGGCCGGTTCCACGGCGGTCCACTGGGCGGTTTCGGCCGAGCGGCTGACCGCGTCCAGCACCAGTTGCACCTGCAGCGCGTCGGCGAACGACGGCGTGGGCTGCTGCCCGGTGGCGATGGCTTCGATCAGGTCGCGGACCTCGTGGGTGAACGTGTGCTCGTAGCCGATGCCGTGGCCGGGCGGCCACCACGCCCCGATGTACGGGTGGTCGGCCTCGGTGACCAGGATGCGGCTGAAGCCCTGTTCGGCCGAGGGCAGCGCGGCGTCGTAGAACTCGAGCTCGTTCTGCCGTTCGAAGTCGAACGCGAGCGAGCCGAGTGAGCCGTTGAGCTCGACCCGCAGCGCGTTCTTGCGGCCGGTCGCGAAGCGGGTCGCCTCGTACGTGGCCACAGCTCCCCCGTCGAGCCTGGCCAGGAACAGCGCCGCGTCGTCGACCGTGACGTCGCCCAGCCCGCTGCCGTCGTTGGCCGCGGACGCGGACAGCCCGGCCGACTCGGCGGTCAGCGGCCGCTGCTTGACGAACGTCTCGGTGAGGGCCGACACCGTGGAGATCGACTGACCGGTGACGAACTGGGTCAGGTCGATGATGTGGGCGCCGATGTCGCCCAGTGCCCCCGAGCCCGCCAGTTCCTTGCGCAGGCGCCAGACCAGCGGGAACGACGGGTCGACGATCCAGTCCTGCAGGTACTGGGCGCGGACGTGCCGGATCGTGCCGATGCGCCCTTCCTGCACCAGCTGCCGCATGAGTGCCACGGCGGGCACCCGGCGGTAGTTGAAGCCGCACATCGCGAGCACACCGGAGGTGGCGGCTTGGGCCGCGGCCGCCGCCATGTCCCGCGCCTCGGCCACCGAGTTGGCCAGCGGTTTCTCGCACAGCACGTGTTTGCCCGCGGCCAGCGCGGCCAGGGCGATCTCGGCGTGGGTGTCACCCGGCGTGCAGATGTCGATCAGGTCGATGTCGTCCCGTTCGATCAGCGAGCGCCAGTCAGTGGTGTGCTCGTCCCAGCCGAGTTTCGCGGCGGCGGCCGCCACCCCTTCCGGGGAGCGGCCGCTGACCGCGGTCATCCGTGCCGACAGCGGCAGGTCGAAGGCGCGGTTGACGGTGCGCCACGCCGTTGAGTGCGCGGCTCCCATGAACGCGTAGCCGACCATGCCGACCCGCAGCTGTTCCGACATCGAATCTCCTTATCGAAAACCCGGCTCGGTCAGAAGCCGAGCTTGGCGTACGCGTCCGCGTTGTCCTTGGTGATCGTCTCGGAGGCGAGGGTGATCTCCTTGGGCACCTGCAGCTCGACCAGGTCGCTCATGCCCTTGCCCTGCCCGATGAGCCGGGCCAGCGAGATGGCCGAGGACGCCATCGACGGGCTGTAGGTAACGGTCGCCTTGAGCACCGAGTTGTCGGCCTTGATCTGGTCGATCGCGGCCTTCGAGCCGGCCCCGCCGACCATGAAGAACTCGCTGCGGTTGGTCTGCTTGATCGCGGCCAGCACGCCGATGCCCTGGTCGTCGTCGTGGTTCCAGAGCGCGTCCATCTTGGGCAGCGCCTGCAGCAGCGCGGTGGCGGCGGCCTGGCCGGAGTCGGCGGTGAACTCGGCCGGGCGGCGGTTGGCCACCTTGAACCCGTACTCGGCCAGCGCGACCTTGAAGCCCTCGCTGCGCTCCTGGGTCAGCTCCAGCGAGTCGATCCCCGGGATCTCGCCGATGATCGGGTTGGCCACGTTCTTGGCCTTGAGCTGGTCGCCGATGTAGTGGCCGGCGGCCAGGCCCATGCCGTAGTTGTCGCCCTTGATCTGCAGCCGGAAGGCGGCCTGGGACGGGAACGCCCGGTCCAGGTTGATCACCGGGATGCCGGCCTTCATGGCCTCGAGGCCGGCCGAGTCGAGCTCCTTGCCGTCGTGCGGCAGCATCACGATCACGCTGGGCTTCTGGGCCACCAGGGTCGAGATGGCGGCGCGCTGGGCGGCCGCGTCGGCGCCGGCCTCGACGGCCTTGAACTCGACGTCGGTGTACGCCGCGGCCTGGGCCTTGGCGTTGTTGGTGATCGCGGCGATCCAGCCGTGGTCGGCGGCCGGGGCGCTGAACCCGATGACGACCTTCTCACCGGCCGCGGCGTTGGGGTTGGCGCTCGCGTCGGTGTTGGTGTTCACCTGCGCCGTGTTGTCGGGTTCGTTGCTGGTGCAGGCGGTGAGGAGGGCGCCGGCGCCGACGGCCGCGCCGCCGAACAGAATGCGCCTACGGGACAAAGCGGACATGATTCCTCCAAGGGGGTACCCGGGCCGAGCAAAGCCGGGCGAAAGAGATCAGCGCTTGAACAATTGAGTGAGCGATTGGAACCGGAACTGCTGGATCAGGACGGCGGCCACGATGATCCCGCCCTTGACCATGTTCTGAACCTCGGTGGGGAGGTTGTTGATGGCGAACAGGTTGGTGATGGTGGAGAAGACCAGCACGCCGAAGAGCGCGCCGACGATGGTGCCGCGGCCACCGCTGAGCAGCGTGCCGCCGATGATCGCAGCGGCGATCGCGTCGAGCTCGTACAGGTTCGCCATGGCCGCCTGGGCACTGGTGGCCTGAGAGGTCAGCATGATCGCGGCGATGCCGCAGCACAGGCCGGAGAGCGCGAACAGCAGCATGGTGTGCCGCTTGACGTTGATGCCGGCGAGCCGGGCCGCCTCGGGGTTACCGCCGACGGCGACCGTGCGTCGCCCGAACGTGGTGCGGTTGAGCAGCACCCAGCCCGCGATGACGACCAGGGCCAGGATCCACACCAGCAGCGGGATGCCGAGCGGCCGGGTGCTGGCGAGGTCGTTGATGGTGCTGTTGGTGGAGATCTGCGTCTGTTTGCCGGAGATCTGGGCGGCCAGGCCCCGCGCCGCCACCATCATCGCCAGTGTCGCGATGAAGGAAACCAGTTTCCCGTACGCGATGAGGACGCCGTTGACGAGCCCGACGACGGTCCCCACGACGATCGCCGTGAAGATCATGCCGCCGGCCCCGTAGCTCTGGGTGGCCAGGGTCGTGGACCACACCCCGGCGATGGCGACGATGGCGCCGACCGACAGGTCGATGCCGCCCCCGATGATCACGAAGGTCATGCCCACCGTGACCACGCCGATCGCCGACGCCTGCTGCAGGATCGTCAGGAAGTTGTTCTTGACCCAGGTCGGGTCGCTGTAGAGGTCGGGCTTCGTGGCGATGCCGACGATGATCAGGAGGATCAGCACACCGACGAGACCCAGATTCCTCAGGGTGTTCTCGTCGAGCTTGCGGCGTTGCTGCTTGGCGGGCGCCTCAGGGGGCGCCGTCTGGGTTGTCATGCTGGCTCCCCTTCCAGAATGGACTCAGTCGTGAGCGAACCCGACATCACAAGGTCGAGAACGGTGTCCTCGTCGATCTCGGGCGCCGGCGCCTCTCGGATGATCCGGCCCTCCCGCATGACCAGCACGCGGTCGGACAGGCCGAGCACCTCGGGCACCTCGCTCGACACGAGCAGCACCCCGACGCCACGTTTGGCCAGGTCCTGAATGACCTGATAGAGCTCGGCCCGGGCGCCGACGTCGACGCCGCGGGTGGGCTCGTCGAGCAGCAGCAACTTGGTGTCGTCGAGCAGCCAGCGCCCGACCACCACCTTTTGCTGGTTTCCCCCGGAGAGCGTGCGCACCGGGCGGTTGACGTCGCGCGGCCGCAGTTCGAGCAGGTCGGCCGTCTTCTCGGCGGCCTTGCGCTCGCCGCCCGCGTCGGTGAAGCCCGCCTTGGCGAAGCCGCTGAACGACGCGAGAGTCATGTTCTTGTAGATCGGCTCGTCGAGCAGCAGCGCCTGGCTCTTGCGTTCCTCGGGCGCCATGCCCATGCCGTTGCGGACGGCCCGGCCGACGCCGGTGATCCGGTGGCCGTCGAGGGTCACCGTGCCCGAGTCGGCGCGGCGGGCACCGAAGATCGTCTCCAGCAGCTCGGAGCGGCCGGAGCCGACCAGGCCGGCGATGCCGACGATCTCGCCCGGCGCGACGGTGAGGCTGGCTTCGGCGAACTCGCCCTTGCGGCTCAGCCCCTCCACGACCAGCAGCGGCTCACTCGCGTCGAGGGTGCGGCGCGGCGGGAAGACGTACTCGATGGACCGGCCGGTCATGCGGCTCACCAGGTCACGCGTCGGTGTGCTGCGGGCCGGCAGGTTGGCCGCGGTGGTGCGGCCGTCCTTGAGCACCGTCACCCGGTCGCCGATCTCGCGGATCTCCTCGAGCCGGTGCGAGATGTAGATGACCGCGATTCCCTGGGCCGTGAGCCCCCGGATGATGTGGAACAGATTGTCCACTTCGTCATGAGCGAGCACAGCGCTGGGCTCGTCCATGACGATCAGCTTGGCGTCGTGCGAGAGCGCGCGGGCCATGCTGACGATCTGTTTGCCGGCCGCGGGCAGGTCCCGCACGAGGGTGCGTGGCGGGATCTCCGGGTGGCCCAGGCGGGACAGGATCTCGCGGGTCTTCTGGGCCGTCGACCGCCGGCGGGTGAAGCCGAAGCGGGTGTCCTCGTGGCCCAGGAAGGCGTTTTCGGCCACCGACAGGTCGTCGACGAGGTCGAGTTCCTGATAGATGGTGGCGATGCCGGCCCGCATGGCGGCCTGCGGGTTGGCCGGGGCGAACGGCTCGCCGAGCCAGGTGATCTCGCCGCCGTCGGCGTGATGCACCCCGGCCAGTGTCTTGATCAGGGTGGACTTGCCGGCGCCGTTCTGCCCGAGCAGGCAGTGCACCTCACCCGCGCGCACCTCGAGCTGCACGCCGTCGAGAGCCCGTACGCCGGGGAAGGTCTTCACCACATCGGTCAGGCGCAGCACCACGTCGTGCGGGCCGTCGCCGTCGTTCTGCTCCGGCGGCGCCGGCACTTGGTCGTCGGATTTGAGGTCTTCACGCGGGGCGGGAATGGTCATGATGCCTGCTCGAAAGCCGTGTCGCTGGCCAGCACGGCGGCACCGGTGACACCGGCCCGGCTGCCCAGCTCCGAAAGGACAACGGGAAGGTTGCCGGTGGCCAGGGGCAGCGACCGGCGGTAGACCACACTGCGGATCTCGGCGAGCAGCACGTGGCCCAGCAGGGCCAGGCCCCCGCCGATGACAATCATCGAAGGGTTGGAGAAGGAGACCAGCGTGGCCAGCACACCGCCGACGCGGCGGCCGCCCTCGCGGATCAGGCGGATGCAGGTGACGTCGCCCTCGGCGGCGCCGTCGGCGACATCGCGGGCGGTGATCGTGACGACGGGCTCGGACTGGTCGTCGTCGCTCTGACTCTCGGCCAGGCTCAGCGCGGCGGCGAGCCGCTCGGCCAGGGCCGGCGACTCACCCGAGCGGGCCGCCGCGATGGCGTCGCGGCCCAGGGCGAAGCCGCTGAACAACGCCTCCAGGCAGCCGGTGTTGCCGCACGAACAGACCGGTCCGTTCGCGTCGACCTGGATGTGCCCGATGTCGCCCGCGCAGCCGTCGACCCCGCGATAGACAGTGCCGCCCAGGTGGATGCCGCAGCCGATGCCCGTACCGATCTTGACGAAGAGGAAGTCGTCGACGGAGTGCGCGACCCCGCCGTGCCGTTCGCCGATCGCCATGATGTTCACGTCGTTGTCGACGACGGCCGGGCAGCCGTGCTCCCGGGCCAGCAACTCCCGTACGGGATACCTGTCCCAGCCCGGCATGATGGGGGGCGACACCGGGACGCCGTCGCGGAAGCTCACCGGGCCGGGAACACCGATGCCGACCGCGTCGAGCCGCTCGTAAGCCCCGTCGGTGCGAGCCTTGTGCAGCAGCTCATTGACCCGTTGCAGTATGGTCCGCGGCCCCGAGCGGATGTCGGCCGACTCGCGGTAGGTCGCGACCGGCTCCAGCCGCCCGTTCGTGACCTCTATGTCGATCGAGCTGGCGCCCAGGTCGACGGCGGCGAAACGGAGTCGGGGGTCGAGCTCGACCAGCGTCGACCGGCGGCCACCACGCGAGGCGGCCATGCCGGCTTCGGCGATGAGACCCGCCGCGACGAGCCGCTCGACCTCGGCCAGCAGGCGCGGGCGAGTCAGCTCGAGACGATCTCCCAGCTCGGCCCGCGACACCGGTCCCTCGTCGCGCAGCAGGCGCAAGACCCGCAGATGGGGAGCATCGGCGTCGTGCACAAATACCTCCGGAGGCGCTTAACACCGGGGTAACCCCTCGGTGTCGTGCCCGTCACAGTAGGCGCGTTGTGCCGTGAGAGTCCATACCTTCTTGAAGATCATCGCCAACTTTTGTCTATTGGAGCAAAAGTTGGGTTTGTTATCGGCCGTTGACCTAGGTGTGTTTCGCGCGCCGGACACGCTTGAGCCCCCGGCCACTGGCGTGGACCGGGGGCTCGAAAACGCGCGGTCAGTTCGTGCTCAGACCCTGTTCGCTACCCTTCTTGATCTTGCGGTCGTCGCGCAGCTCCAGGAACGGCTCGTCCGACGGGTCGTGACCGGCCGCGATGGCCCGGCCCCGTTCCAGCTCGGCGTCAAGCTCCGCACCCAGCAGGATGGCGATGTTGGAGATCCACAGCCAGACCAGGAAGGCGATGACACCACCCAGGGTCCCGTACGTCTTGTCGTAGTTGGCGAAGTTGCCCAGGTAGATCGCGAACCCGGCCGAAGCCACCAGCCACAGCACCACGGCGAAGATGCCGCCCGGGCTGACCCAGCGGAAACCGCCGGTCTTGGCGTTCGGCGACGCCCAGTAGAGGATCGCGAACATCAGGCTGACCAGCATGATCAGCACCGGCCACTTGGCGATGCTCCACGTCGTCACGGCCGCGTCACCCAGACCGATCCGGTCGCCGACCACCTGGGCCAGGTCGCCGGTGAAGATGACGATGAACGCGGAGAGGATCAGCATGATGCCGATGACCGCGGTGACGCCGACCCGGATCGGCAGCGTCTTCCAGATCGGGCGGCCCTCGGGCACGTCGTAGACAGCGTTCGAGGCGCGCATGAAGGCCGCCACGTAACCCGAGGCCGACCAGAACGCCAGGACCAGACCGATGATCGCGGCGAAGCCGGCGCCGCCGGTGCCCTTGACCTGGTCCAGCACGGTGCCGACCAGGTTCTCGATCTGGTCGTTGTTAGCGATCTCGCTGACCGTGTCCTTGACGGTCTCCTGACCGTTGTCGCTGAGCAGGCCGAGAATCGACACCAGAACGACGGCACCAGGGAAGATCGACAGCACGCCGTAGTAGGTGAGCGCGGCCGCCCAGTCGGAGACGTTGTCCTCCGAGAACTGCTTGAACGTGCGCTTCACCGCGGCGAACAGGCCCTTGCCCTTGAGCTCGGCCGGGCTGTCCGGTCCGGCGTCGGGTGACGGCGCGGAGAGGTCGTTCTTCTTGTCCTCGCCCGTACGGGTGCTCGCGGCCGCCGCCACGTCGTAGTCCTCGGCGCCCTTGCCGCGCGCCCTGTCGGCGTCGGGAGCGCCCGCCTTCTCGTCGTCGTGCTTGTGGCGCAGCTTCATCGGGTTCCTCCAGGCACACGGTCCTTGATCGGTCCGCTCCCGTCGCGCCCCGGCACCCCGGCGACGTGCGACAACGACCTGCCCCCGTGATGCCCGCCACGACGCGCCCCTAACCACCTTCTCCCCGTACGGGAACGCCGCCGTTCACCATCTGCGCCGACCGGGCACCGCTATTTACAAAGCTGCTTCTCCATCCGGCGGCCCGCGACGGTCAGGCCGAGCACCATCAGCGCGCACAGATAGAGCACATCGAGCAGTTGCAACCAGCCCGTCGTGCCGGTGCTCAGGGCCCGGATCAGATCGACCGAACGGTAAAGCGGAGTGGCCTCGATCAGCCAGCGCACGACGGCCGGGTAGGCCGTGGGCGGGACGAACGTGCCCGAGAACAGGAACAGGGCGAACTGGCCGGCCGCGATCAGGTCGAAATCCTGCCAGCTGCGGATGATCGTGGCGACGGCCATGCCCAGCGCGCCGAAGGCCAGGCCCACCAGCAGCGTCGCGGGCAGCATGACCAGCGCACGCGACCACGTGGTGAGGCCCATCAGCGTCATGATGACCACGAACGCGGCCGAGTAGATCACGCCACGGACCATCGCCCAGGCCAGCTCGCCCAGCGCGATCTCGATGGGCCGCACGGGGGTGGCCAGAATGCCCTCGTACAGCCGGACGAATTTCATCTTGCCGAAGAAGTTGAACGTCGTCTCGGCCAGCGCGCCCGTCATGGCCGACGCCGCGAGCATGGCCGGGGCCACGAACTCGGCGTAGCCCACCACCTCGCCCCCGGGCAGCGTGATGTCGCCGATCAGCGCGCCCACGCCGACGCCGATCGAGAACAGGTAGAGCACCGGCTCGAGGAAGCCGGACACCATGACCACCCAGTACGCCGAGCGCAACGTCGAGATGTTGCGCTCGGTCACGGAGGCCGCGCGGCGCCCCGTGCCCTCGAAGGAGAGCAGCCGCGGCATCACCAGACTCACCACGATCACACCACCAGCCGGCGACGGAAACGGGCGTGGGCCAGCAGCCAGCCGGCGGCACACCAGGCCAGCAGCACCGCCACGTGCAGCAAGCCCAGGGCGCCGGGGTCGAGGCCGAGCATCGCGTCGCGGCAGAGCTCGACGCCGTGCCACAACGGAAACACGTACGCCACCCAGCGCAGCAGCACCGGCAGCGACTCGACCGGGAAGAACACCCCGGAGAACAGCGACATCGGCAGCACCGCGAACCGCATCAGGATGATCAGATAGCTGTCGCTGGTGATGCTGGCCGCGTAGGCCATCGTGGGCGCGGCCGAGGCCATGCCCACGAGCAGCGACACCACCAGGGTCATCGGCGCCCACCAGGAGTGCAGCGTGCCGAAGGCGGCCGCCACGGCCAGGAAGGCGGCCGCGGTGAGCAGCACCCGGAACAGCATGAAGGCGAGATGACCGCCGATGATGTCGGCCACCCGCAGCGGCGCCGCGGCCTGCGCGAAATAGACCTTGAGCCACTCGAAATAGCTCAGCACCGGCCAGGTGGCCTCGCCGAACGCCGCCTGCATGGCCGTCGACGCGATCAGACCGGGCACGATCCAGTCGATGTAGGGCACCCCGTCGACGCCGCCCCGCACGTAGGCGCCGACCCCGACGCCGAACCCGAGCAGCGTCAGCAACGGCATGACCAGCGTCGACAGCGCGCTCGAACGCCAGGTGCGGCGATAGTTGACCAGGTGATATTCGAGAACGGAGAGCGTGGCAGTCATCAGTCGACCAACGTCCGGCCGGTGAGGTGCAGGAACACGTCCTCCAGGCTGCTGCGGCGCACGAGCACACTGGCCGGGCTGAGCGAACGCCGGTTTACCTCGTCGACCGCGCCGTCACCGTCGGGCACGTAGAGCAGGATGCGGTCGGGCAGCACCTCGAGCCGCTCCCCGATGCCGGCCAGCTTGTCCGCGTACGCCGTCTGCTCCTCGGTGTTGAACCGCAGCTCGACGACCTCGCGCGTGGAATATCGCTCGATCAGCGCCCGCGGCGACCCCTCGGCGGCGATGCGGCCGCCGTCCATCACCACCAAGCGGTCGCACAGCTGCTCCGCCTCGTCCATGTAATGCGTGGTCAGCACCAGCGTCACGCCCTGCTGCTTGAGCCGGAACAGCCGTTCCCACACCAGGTGGCGGGCCTGTGGGTCGAGACCTGTGGTGGGCTCGTCGAGCAGCACCATCTCGGGCTGGTTGACCATCGCGCGGGCGATCGTGAGCCGCCGCTTCATGCCGCCCGACAGCGGCTCGACCTTGCTGTCGGCCCGCTCGGCCAGCTGCACGAACTCGAGCAGCTCGTCGGCGCGGCGGCGGGCCTCCTTGCGCGGGATGCCGAAGAAGCGGGCATACGTCGTCAGGTTCTCCCGCACGGTCAGCTCGATGTCGAGGTTGTCGAGCTGGGGGCAGACGCCGAGCCGGCCCCGGATCCGGGGGCCGTCACGCCGCGGATCCATGCCGAGGATCTGCAGCACGCCGTCGGTCGGCGGGGAGACACACCCGATCATGCGCATCGTGGAGCTCTTGCCCGCCCCGTTGGGCCCGAGGAAACCGAACGCCTCACCCCGCTGGACGTCGACGTCGATGCCGTCGACCGCGGTGAAGTCGCCGAACCGCTTGATCAGGCCACGCGCGTGTATCAGGGAGTCCACGCTGACGACCCTAGAGAGGGGGTACGACAGAAACGACCGCTTTTCCCGCTGGTGCGACGTGTCAGGCCCAGACGATCAGTTGTCCGAGGAGCAGGCGTTGGCCAGGGCCGCGCCGAAGAGCCGTCCGGCGAGTTCCACGCAGCGCATCCGAGCCGGCGAGAAGTCGTAAGGCATCTTGGTGATCGCCGTGGCGACACTCATCTGTGCGCCTTCCGCCCCGGTCAGGCCGGCTTCGTAGCTCTCGAAGATCTTTTCGTCGTCCGCGTCGAGACCAGCTGCCTCGATGGCCCGATTCAGGGCCATCAGGTGAGCGCATCGTTGCCCGGCGAGCTCTTCGACGCGCGGGTCGCCGGGCTCGACACCGTCGTCGAGGGCAGCCTCGGCCGCCTCCAGTCGGTCCTCCTCGGCCCGCAGGCCGGGGTGGGTGGCCAGCACGATGAACGTGCCGGCCTGGATGGCCGCGCCCACCGGCCCGAAGATCCGTTCGGTGACCAGCAGGGCGTCCAGGTCGGAGGGGCGCAACGCGCCCGCGGGCAAGTCGCTGAGCCGGTCCGTGACCAGTTCCGAGAGCAGCCCCAACGGGCTGCCCATCGCTTGCAGGCGCTGGACAGCCGCGCGCCGACGTTTGATGGCGGCCTCCTGCGCCGCCAGGGTTTCCTCCAGCCGGCCCAGGACCGACTCGATATCCAGGGCTCCGTCCCGGGCCTCACCGAAGGCGACCCGCATGTCGTCCAAGCTGATGCCGGCATCCGCCATCTTGCGGATCCACAGCAGGCGGATCATGTCGTCATAGCCGTAGCGGCGGCGGCCGTCCCCACCGCGCTCGGGTTCGGGCAGCAGACCGATCTCGTGGTAATGGCGGACGGCGCGTGGGGTTGTCCCAGCGAACGCGGCGGCATCACCGATCTTGACCTGCATCCAAGTGCCACCGACCTTGGGTGAGCCCCGTGGACAACCCGGACGCCGCGGCCGGCCGGCCCTAGTCTGGGGCGGCCATCGTGCTTCGGGCGGTGGCCACCAGTTCGTCAGTCAGCTCGATCACGGCGGGGAGGGTCACCGGTGTGCCCGAGTCGTAGCGAACAGCCCAGCTCAGCCCGTTCTGCCCCGGCACCCGCCGGCCGACCACCCTGACTCCGCCCGAGCCCGACGGCAGGGGGTGGTGCGTGGTGTAGGCCACCGACTTGGTCACCCGGGTGCGCACCTGGTCGGGCAGCTGGCCCGGTTCGAGCAGCAGGAATGTCTGGATCGGGCCGTCCACGAGCACGGTGTAGCCGTCGCGTTCCTCGGCCTGTTCGGCAGGGGTGATCCGCAGCTCGCGGCCCGACCAGGCCGCCTTGTGGATCTCGTGCCAGCCCAGCCGCGACGACGTGCTGCCCGAGCCGGGCAGCCAGAGGCCGTGGTTGGTGGCCACCACGGCGCGGTCGTCGGTGACCAGCGACCACGCCAGCACCCGTTCCTCGGGGGCGAGCGCCGGTTTGAGGGCCGCCGGGAGGGCGGGTTTGCGCCGAAGGAAGTTCACAGTCCACCTGCCGCCTGGTCACGCAGGGCCCGGGCCTGCTGTTCGAGCGAGAAGAGCTCGCCGGCCAGGGCGAGGTAGGCGTCCTTGTTGGCCACCGGGTTGAGCCGCTGCACCTTGGACTTGAGGTCGCGGATGCGGGTCGTCACCGCGCCCATCTGCAGCCGGGCCAGCGTGATCTGCACGTAGTAGGGCTCCACGGCCCCGTCGACGCGCAGCGGCTCCACCGCGAGCTGCGAGATCATGCCTTGCCCGCCGAGGTCGGTGCAGCTGTCGCGCACCTTCTCGATCCAGACGACGCCGCCGCCGGAGACCGACGACGCGCCGCCGGCGGCCTCGATCGCGGCGCGGATCGACTGGTAGACCGGGTCGGCGTAGTTCTCGGCGCCGACGACGTCGAACATCGGGCCGGCCAGCACCGGTTCCTGCAGCGCGAGTTTGAGCGATTCGCGTTCGACCAGCCGCTGCGGCGCCTCGGCGGCCTGCGGGGCGGGGCGCGTTTCGGCCGCGTCGGTGCCGCGCATGGCCGACGCCACCGCCCGCTGCACCGGTTCCAGGTCCATGCCGAGGTCGCCGGCGAGCTTGCGGGCGTACTCGGGGCGCTTCTCCCGGTCTTTGATCTTGGCGATGAGCGGGGCGGCGCGGCGCATCGCGTCGACCCGGCCCTCGACCGTGTCGAGGTCGAACTTGCGCAGGGTTTGCCGCAAGGCGAAGTCGACCAGCGGCTCGCGTCCGGCGATCATGTCGCGGACGGCCAGGTCGCCCTTGGCCAGCCGCAACTCGCACGGGTCCATGTTGTCGGGGCTGACCGCGATGAACGTGCGCCCGACGAAACGCTGGTCCTCCTCGAAGGCGCGCAACGCCGCCTTCTGGCCCGCCGCGTCGCCGTCGAACGTGTAGATGATCTCGCCGGTGAAGCTGTCGCTGTCCATCAGCAGGCGGCGCAGCACCCCGATGTGGTCGATGCCGAACGCCGTGCCGCAGGTGGCCACCGCCGTCGGCTCGCCCGCCTCGTGACAGGCCATCACGTCGGTGTAGCCCTCGACGATGACCGCCCGGCCGCGCTTGGCGATCTCGCGCTTGGCGTGGTCGATGCCGTAGAGCACGTGCGACTTCTTGTAGAGCGGCGTCTCCGGCGTGTTCAGGTATTTGGGGCCGTCGTCGTCGTCGAACAGCTTGCGCGCGCCGAAGCCGATCACGTCGCCCGACAGGTCGCGGATGGGCCACAGCAGCCGCCGCCGGAACCGGTCGATCATCGAGCCCGAGCGGGCCGGTTTGGTCAGGCCCGCGGTGTTCAGTTCGTCGGCCGTGAAGCCTTTCTGCCGCAGATGCTTGGCCAGCGCGTCCCACGAGTCGGGGGCGAACCCGCAGCCGTAGCGTTCGGCCGCGTCGCGCCCGAAGCCCCGCTCGGCCAGGAACTGCCGGGCTTTGCGGGCGCCCGGCGTGCCGAGCTGGTCGCGATAGAAGTCGGCGGCCGCCGCGTGCGCGGCCAGCAGCCGCTGCCGCTGCCCGGTCTGCGGCCGGGGCCCGCTCGGGGCGCCCGTCTCGTCGTATCGAAGCTGAATACCGGCGCGCCCGGCGAGCCGCTCGATCGATTCCATGAACGACAGGTGTTCCGCGTCCATCAGGAACTTGATCGCGTCGCCGCCCTGGCCGCAGCCGTGGCAGTAGTACACGTTGCGGGCCGGGGCCACCGTGAACGACGGAGTCTTCTCGTCGTGGAACGGGCACAGGCCCTTGAGGTTGCCGCCGCCCGCGGGCCGCAGCGTCACCGACTCGCTGATGATGTCGGCGATCGACGTGCGGTCACGGACCAGTGCGATGTCTTCGTCCTTGACCCTGCCCGCCACGGCATACATCCTGCCTCGTGTCAGGCGCGCGCTGCCACCAGGGTCCCGTGCCAGCTCACGGCGGCCGTGTCGGTGAGCGACGCCACCTGGTCGATCACCACCCGCAGCGCCTCGGCATCACTCTGCGCTGCCGCGTAAAGCGGGCCAAAGATCGGATCAAGAGCTTCCGGCGTACGCATGAGCGCCTCCACCAGCTCGACCAGGATGACGCGCTGCCGCTCGTGCCACTCCTCGGCCGCCCTCGGACGCATCACGTAGCGCAACGCCATACCCTTGAGCAGCGCGCACTGGTTACGCACCGTTCGCGGCACGATCAGGTCGGCGGCGTACCGCCGTACGGGGTCGGTGCCGAACCGGCTCTGCGTCGCGCCCACTGCCGAGGCCACGAAACGGCCGGTCAGCACACTGGTCATCCGTTTGAGGCCGACCTGCGCGCGGTAGCTGCCGTCGTAGCCCGCGACCTCGGTCACCACCGGGTCGGCCAGCAGTTGATCGAGGGCGGCCGCGAGCTCGCCGACCGGTTCGTCGGAGTAGACCCCGGCCACGTCGGCGCAGAGGGCGGCGCGCTCGTCGGGATCTTCCAGCAGGGGCCGCAGCGCCAGGTAGCCGCCGTGCACGCCGTCCTCGACGTCGTGCACGGAGTAGGCCACGTCGTCGGCCCAGTCCATGACCTGCGCCTCCAGGCAGCGCCGTTCGCCCTGCTCGGCCCCGCGGATCCAGTCGAACACCGGGCGGTCGTCGGCGTACAACCCGAACTTGCGCCGCCCCGGCTGCCGCGCCCAGGGATATTTGCAGCTCGCGTCGAGCGAGGCCCGGGTCAGGTTGAGCCCGGCCCCGGGCACCTTGGCCTCGAGCCGGGTCAGCACCCGCAGCGTCTGGGCGTTGCCCTCGAAGCCGCCGCACGGCTCGGCCACGACGTGCAGCGCCGCCTCGCCGTTGTGCCCGAACGGCGGGTGGCCCAGGTCGTGGGCGAGGCCGGCCACGTCCACCACGTCGGGGTCGCAGCCGAGCCGCTCGCCCATCTCCCGGGAGATCTGCGCCACCTCGAGCGAGTGGGTCAGACGCGTACGCAGGAAGTCGTCGGAGCCCGCGGTGTGCACCTGGGTCTTGGCGGCGAGCCGGCGGAACCCGGCCGAGTGCAGCACCCGGGCGCGGTCGCGCTGGTAGGGCGTTCGTCCGTATCCGCTGTCCTTGGCCGGTTCGGTAATCCACCGCTGGGCGTCGAACGCCGTCATGAGGATCACCCTAAGCGGCGACGGCCCCTATCCACGCTTGGATGACAGGACACAGAATTCGTTGCCCTCGGGGTCGGCCAGCACGACCCACGGCACGCCGTCGCCCTGGCCGATGTCGGCGTGCCGGGCGCCCATGTCGAGCAGGCGCTCCACCTCGGCCTCCTGGTCGTCCGGGCGCAGGTCGATGTGCAGCCGGTTCTTGACCTTCTTGACCTCGGCGTCGCGGCCGAAGAGCAGGCCCGGCAGCTGGTCGGCGCTGCGGCGGATCTCCACCTCGTCGGGCTGCTCGTGCACGATCACGTAGCCGAGCGCCTCGGCCCACCAGCGCGCGAGCCGTGCGGGATCCTCCGCGTCGACGACGATCTGCTCCCATTGGCTCGGCATCCATCTCTCCTTCATCGAAAAGTGGCGATCATGTTACGCGCCTGGCTCCATTGAACCCCGTCGGAAACAGCGCACTGACGGTCCGGCGACAGTCCTCGATGCCGCTGAGGATGACTTCGTGATTCCAGGTTCACCGGCCACCGCTGGTCTGCGGCGCCTGCTGACGGAGTTGGGCGAGTCCGCGCGCACCGGCGCGCTGCACATCGACGGGCACCCCGGCGGTGTGCTGTATCTCGTGAGCGGCCGCATCGCGTACGCGGAAACGCCCGCCTGCCCCGGCATCGGCGATCGCCTCGTCGCGTCGGGCCGCATCCCGGCCGCGGTGTGGCGCCGGGCCCTGGCCGAGGGCCGAGGCGCGCACCGGGTCGGGCGCCTGCTGCTGCGGGACGGGCTGATCGGGCAGAACGAGCTGGCGCTGCGACTGGCGGCGGCGATCGCGGACGCGACCCACGAATTGCTGCGGTCGGCCGAGGCGCGGGTGCGTTTCGTGCCGGGCGAGCGCCACTGGCTGGGCCCGGTGGCCGGCTTGGAGCCGGCCCGCCGATTTCGCGCCGGTGGAGGACGAAATGCCTGCCCACAGCCGTGGTCGCGGAAGCCGCCGACCATGACGCACATGGGGTGCGACTAGCTCTCGCGGTGTGGTCAGAGGATGGCCCACGGTGACGGCGAGGCCACGTGTACCCGCGGGTCGGCGCCGGCACCGACCGGAGGCTCGCCGGTGACCGCGGCAACGATGCACGGCCCGGCGGGAGCAGCACAGCGCTGAGGAGAAGAAGTGCCCGGCGTCGATCACTGTCTACAGGAGGCCATGGCGATACCTGGCGCGGTCGGCGCCAGTCTCGTCGACTACACCACCGGCTTCCCGGTCGCCATGACGGGAGCCGCACCCAATTCCGATCACCAGGCCGCGGCGGCCGGGACAGCCGACGTGGTGCAGGCGGCCACCAGCCGGTCGCTGTTCGTCTCGGCGCTGCCGCACGACCTGCTCGAAGACCTGATCATCACGACGGCCGCCGGCTATCACCTGCTGCGGATGGTGCACACCGACTTCGACAGCCGGCTGGTGCTCTACGTCTGGCTCGACCGGGTGCAGGGCAACCTCGCGGTGGCCCGCCGCCGCATGCAGAAACTCGCCGACGAGCTCGTCGCGACCTGACGGGGATGGGAGTGATTTTGACAGCCTCGAGGACCCTCTCGCCGGGGCGCCTGCTCACGCAGGTGGCCGGCGAGCGGCAGACCGGCGTGCTGGTGGTCGGCGGCCACCCGGGCGGCGCGGTCTACGTCCTCGAGGGCCGCGTCATCTACGCCGAGTCGCCGGCCGCCCCCGGCGTCGGCGAGCTGCTCACGGCGTCGGGCCGCCTGGCCGGGCGCACCTGGCAGAACGCGCTCGACCTGGGCACGTCCACCGCCCGGGTGGGCCGGCTGCTGGTCGACCAGGGCCACCTGACCCGGGGCGAGCTGGAGATGTGCGTGCTGGGCGCGATCTACGACGCGGCGTACTTCGCGCTCTCCCGCGCCTCGGCCCCGGCCGATTTCCTGCCCGGGGCGACGCACTGGCTCGGCCCGGTGGTGCACGTCGACCCGGAGGCGGTCAACGACGAGGTGGCACGGCGGGTGCGGATCCTCGACGAGATCTTCCCCGACGCCCGGGTCGACACGACGGCGATCGCCCCGGCGACCCGGCCGCCGCGCGAGCGGATCACGCTCACCGCCCTGCAGTGGGAGCTGCTCGTGCACGCGGACGGGCAGCGGACACCGGCCGATCTGGCGCTCCTGCTGGGCAAGGCCGGGTTCGCCTGCGTGCAGGAGTTGCGGCGGATGACCGCGATGGGGCTGATCGAGCTGCCCGAGATCCCGGCGCCCGGGCCGGAGCTCGTCCGGCTGCCCCGGGCCCGCGGCCCGGCCGTGGACGCGCAGCGACCGGTGATGGGGCCCACCCCGGTCGAGGCCGCCCCGGTGGCGCGGGCCGCCGTGCCCGCGCCCGTGCCGGAACCGCCGCGCCACTCGGTGCCCGACGACACCTCGGCCACCCAGGCGCTCTACCGCCCGCCGCCCCGCCTGGCCCGCCGCAAACCCGGGGCCAAGCTGCCCAAGGAGGTCGCCGGCGAGCCCCCGCCGGTGCATCAGGGCACCGATGAAGTCCTGCTCAAGCGCATCCGCACCGCATTGAGGGCCTTGCGGTGACCCGCGCACCCCCGAGGGAGAAGGAGAGACCGAGGATGACGGTGGATCCGGCGGTGCTCGAGGAACTCGACCGCCTGCGAGGCCGGTTGCACGAACTCTCCGGCAGCGTGCTGGCCACCACCGACGGGCTGGTGGTCGCGCACGACGCGCACGACATCGAGCCGGACAGCATCGCCGCGCTGGCCGCGGCCCACCTGGCGCTGGCCCGCCGTTTCGCACACGCCGTCAGCCACGGCGACCTGCGCGAATCGGTGGTGGAGTGCGACCGCGGCTACATCACCTCGTACACGGCGGGCCCCAACGCCCTGCTCACCCTGGTCACGTCGGGCGACGCGAACCTGGCCATGGTGCACCTCGAGGCACGCCGCTGCGTACGCCGGCTCGTACGGCTCATGAGGCTGGACAACCCACGCCCCCGCCCGGAGATCCCGCAGCAGGCGGGACCGCCGAGCCCTCTGGCCCGGCGCACACCGATGGCCACCCTGTCGACCAATGCCCGCCGTCGGCAGGCCGCGGGCTAGCCCGCTTGTTTCGAACGGTCCGCCATCGACAGCGGACCGCCATCCCACCGCACTGGAGGACAATTCCATGGCTGACATGGACACCGCACTCAAAGAGATCATGGAGATCGACGGCGCCGTCGGCGTCGCGCTGGTCGACCACACGAGCGGCATGGCCCTCGGCACCGTCGGCGGCGGCAAGGACCTCGACCTGACGGTCGCCGCGGCCGGCAACACCGACGTCGTGCGGGCCAAGCTGCGGGCGATGGAGATGCTCAACATCACCGAGAAGATCGAGGACATCCTGATCACCCTCGACTCGCAGTATCACCTGATCCGCCCACTGACGAGCCGGGCCGGCAAGGGCCTGTTCCTCTACGTGGCCCTGCGCCGCGACCGGTCGAACCTGGCCATGGCCCGCCACCAGCTCAAGCGCATCGAGAACGACATGGACGTCTGAGTTCCGTCGTCTCCTGCGCACAGGGAGGGCCGCGTCCGGCCCTCCCTGTGCGCGCTCTACTGTTTTTCTGTGTCAGTGCAGGAGATCGTGCGGGATGTGGCCGGCGGCGCGATCGGATATGAGGCCGGTCTGGACGCGCTGACCGTGGCGCCCGCGGCCGAGGTCGACGCGGCGCTCGGGGGCAGCCTGCGCGACGCGTTCGAGCGACTCTTCAAGGGCGGGTGGCAGCCGGCCGAGCTGCACCGGGTGATCGCCCGGCTGGGGGATCCGGTGAAGGCCGCGCTGGTCGCCGACGGCGCCACGGCGTACGGGAAACGCTTTGCCGATGTCGACTCCCGCTGGCAGGAGCAGGTGGCACGGCTGCCCCGGCTGAGCCGCCGCCCCGACCGGATCAGTGTGATCGACTCGTCGCTGGGGCTGCTCATCGAATTGCGGCGGCTGCCGGTGATCGAGGTGCTGATCCCGCCGCCCGGCACCGCGGCCGCCACTGACAAAACGGACAACAAGGTGCTCGAGCGGGTGCGGGCGCTCCTGGCCAAAGCGGAGTCGACTGACTTCCCGGCCGAGGCGGAGGCGTATTCGGCCAAGGCTCAGGAGTTGATCGCCCGGCACAGCATCGAGGAGGCCCTGACCAGCGCCGATCGGGCCGATGTGGTGCCGTTCGCGCGGCGGATCGGGGTGGACCACCCGTACGAGAGCGAGAAGGCGAGCCTGCTCGACGCGGTGGCCCGGGCCAACCACTGCCACACGGTGTGGTCGCCGGAGCTGGGTTTCTCGACGGTGTTCGGCTTCGACGCGGACATCGACGGCGTCGAGCTGCTCTACACGTCGCTGCTGGTGCAGGCCAACCGGGCCATGTCCCGCGACGAGCCGGCCAAGGGCAAGGCGCGGATCAAGGCGTTTCGGCGGAGCTTCCTGGTGGCGTACGCGATCCGGATCGGCGAGCGGCTGGTCCAGGTGACCCGGCAGGAACTCGCGTCACATTCCGACCTGCTGCCGGTGCTGCGCAACCGCGACATCCAGGTGCGCGAGGCCATGCAAAAAGCGTTCCCCCGTACGGTTCGAGCCCGCGGCAGCCGCATCGACAGCCTCGAAGGGTGGGAGTCGGGCCGGGCCGCCGCCGACGAAGCGGAATTGGGTTGACGCGCCGGGCAGACTGAAACCATGTCTCCCCCACGTTGACGCTGAACCTTTTACGCGGTGCGGGCCTGTTCCGAGGCCGTGCCTCTCTACCCGGTGTATGCGCTGCTCTTCGCCGACACCGGTCTGTCCACTGCCCAGGTGTCGTCGCTGTTCGCGATCTGGTCGGTGGTGGCGTTCGCCGCCGAGGTGCCGTCGGGCGCGCTCGCCGACGCCTGGTCCCGCAAGCGGCTGTACGCGCTGGGCGAACTGGTCACCGCGGCCGGTTTCCTGACGTGGATCCTGTGGCCGGCGTATCCGGGGTTCGCGCTGGGCTTCGTGCTGTGGGGGCTGGGCGGATCGCTGTCGTCGGGGTCGTCGGAGGCCCTGGTCTACGACGAGCTGGCCGCCGCGGGCCGTTCCTCCGGCTACGCCCGGGTCATCGGGCGCGGCAACACCATCGCGATCCTGGCCATGCTGGGCGCCACGCTGATCGCCACCCCCGCCTGGCAGGCCGGCGGTTACGCGCTGGTCGGCGGGCTGAGCGTCGCCGTCAAACTGGCGGGCGCGGCGCTGTCGCTGCGCTTGCCGGAAACTACCCGCGGCTCCGGGCCTCCTGACGCCTCGGACGACGACGCCGGTTACTGGACGATGCTCAGGAACGGCGTGCGGGAGGCGGCCGGATCGCGGCTCGTGGCCCGGGCCGTGCTCGTGGCGGCCCTGGTGCCCGGCTTCACCGCGCTCGACGAATACCTGCCGCTGCTCGCGCAGGACAAAGGCGCCTCGATCGCCCAGGTGCCGCTGCTCTACGCCGGGACCGCCCTGGCCATGGCGGCCGGCAGCGCGCTGGCAGCCCGCAGCTTCCCGTTGCCGGCCACCCTGACCGTCGCCGCCGCGGCGGTGGCCACGGGCGCGCTCATCCCCCACCTGACCGGCATGCTCGTCGTCTCGGTGGCGTTCGGTCTGCTCGAATACGCGATCGTCCGCGCCGAGACCCGCCTGCAGGACACGATCACCGGCCCCGCCCGCAGCACCGTGCTCTCGGTGGCCGGCTTCGGCGGTGAGGTCTTCGCGGTGCTGCTCTACGCGGCTTTCGCCGTCGACCTGCCGCTGAGCCCGCTGTTCGCCCTCTGCGCGATCCCGCTGCTGCTCACCGCCGTGATCGCCCGGCGTTAGCCGCCGCTGTTCTCCATCTCGGCACCCTCGGGCACACTGTCGTCGTCGCGGCTGTCGAGCCACCCGTACGGCAGGGAGACCTTGCCCGGCGCGTTCACCCGCCCACGCGGCTGGCCCAGCTCGCCCACGGGAAACGGCTCCCCCGGGTCGAGCTTGCCCAGCAGGTCGTCCAGCTCGGCCAGCGACGAGGTCATCGCCAGCCGCCGCCGCAGCTCGCCCCCGATCGGGAAGCCCTTCAGATACCAGGCCACGTGCTTGCGGAAGTCGGCACACCCGTGCTTCTCGTCGCCCAGCGCGTCCACCAGCAGTTCGGCGTGCCGGGACATGATCTTCGCGACCTCACCCAGCACGGGCAGCACCGGCTTGTAGTCGGCGCCCTGCGTGAACGCGGCCTCCAGGTCGGCGAAAAGCCACGGCCGGCCCAGACAGCCGCGCCCCACCACCACGCCGTCGACCCCGGTGTGCTCGACCATGCGCAGCGCGTCCGAGCCCTCCCAGATGTCACCGTTGCCCAGCACCGGCACGTCGAGCGCCTGCTTCAACGTGGCGATCGCGTCCCAGTCGGCCTTGCCCGAATACCGCTGTTCGGCCGTGCGCGCGTGCAGCGCCACCGCGGCCACGCCCGCCTCCTGGGCGATCAAACCCGCTTCCACGTACGTCAGATGGTCCTCGTCGATGCCCTTGCGCATCTTGATCGTGAGCGGGATCCCGTACGGCTTGGCCGCCTCGACGGCCTGCCGGACGATCCGCCCGAACAACTTGCGCCGCCACGGCAACGCCGAACCTCCGCCACGCCGGGTGACCTTGGGCACCGGGCACCCGAAGTTGAGGTCGACGTGATCGGCCAGCCCGTCCTCGCCCACCATCCGCACGGCGGCCGCCGTCACGTCCGGGTCGACCCCGTAAAGCTGCAGGCTGCGAAAATCCTCGTCCTCGGCGAAGGCGACCATCTTGAGCGTCTTGGGGATCCGCTCCACCAGCGCCCGCGTCGTGATCATCTCGCAGACGTAGACACCCCCGCCCTGCTCACGGCACAGACGCCGGAAAGCCACGTTGGTGATGCCCGCCATCGGGGCCAGCACAACAGGCGGATTGACGGCGTGGTCGCCGAGCATGAGCGGTGCAGTCACGCCCCCCAGCGTAGTTGGCCCGCCCTTCGTACCCTGTTCGCATGGAGGCCCGGAAGTCCAGTGCATGGAAAAGCAACTACGTCGTCACCGATCGTGGCCGGGAGATTGCCACGTGGGACAAGTCGACCTGGAAGAGCGGCGGCGAGTTCACCCTCGACGGGCGCCGCTACCGGGTCCGGTCGAACGGCTGGGGCAGCAAATACACGATGACCGACGACTCGGACACGATCGTCGCCACCGCCGAACGCGTGGGCCGTAAACGCTGGAGCGTCTCGGCCGGCGGGCAGACCTACGACTTCCGCCGCAAGTCCCTCTGGGCCAGTGAGGAAGAACTCGTCCTGGGCGACACCCGGGTCGGCAGTGTCCGTAAGACCAGCTGGTGGGGCGGCACGATCGCGGTCGAACTCCCCGGCCTGCCCCCGCACCTGCAACTCTTCGTCCTCGGTGTGGTCATCAGCAAGTGGGACTCGGAGGCAGCCGCAGCCGCCGCCTCCAGCAGCGGCGGCGGAAGCTAGGGACGATCTGGCAGAGTCGGGGCATGGGTGATGGGGACGGGGCTCGGCGGCTGGTTGTGGTGTTCGAGTCGCCGGTGGCCGAGGCCATTCTGCGCCTGACGCCTGACCTGGGGTTTCAGGCCGTGCTGGTGGAGCCGGACGCGACCCGGCTGGCGGGGACGCCGCGGCCGCGCGGGGATCGGGTCGTGCACGATCTGGCGGCGGCCCACCTCGACGAGCACACCGATGTCGTCCTCACCGATCACAACCGGGCCGAGGTCGGGGACGTGTTGCAGCAGGCGCTCGCGGCGAAGACGCGGTATGTCGGGATCATGGGCAACCCCAAGAAGGAAGGGCCGCACGTGGCGGCCCTTCGCTCCCTGGGTGTGGCCGACGAGCAGATCGCCCGGGTGCACCGGCCGATCGGGCTCAACATTCGGGCCCGGACCCCGGCCGAGATCGCGGTGGCGACCCTGGCCGGGCTCATCGCCGACCGCAACGACCGGCCGGGCGGGTTCGACTTCTGAGCGAGGTCAGCAGCCGGGCAGGCGCTTGATCAGGTAGTCCTCGATCTGGGACAGCCCGACCCGTTCCTGCTTCATCGTGTCGCGGTCGCGGACGGTCACGGCGTCGTCGGTCAGCGTGTCGAAGTCGACAGTGACGCAGAACGGCGTGCCGATCTCGTCCTGGCGGCGGTAGCGCCGGCCGATGGCCTGCGAGTCGTCGAACTCGACGATCCAGCGCTTGCGCAGGTCGGCCGCCAACCCCTTGGCCTTGGGCGACAGGTCGGGGTTGCGGGAGAGCGGCAGCACCGCCACCTTGACCGGGGCCAGCCGCGGGTCGAAGCGCATGACCGTGCGCTTGTCGACGCCGCCCTTGGTGTTCGGGGCCTCGTCCTCGTCGTACGCCTCGAGCAGGAAGGCCAGCACCGCGCGGGTGAGACCGGCCGCGGGCTCGATCACGTACGGCACCCAGCGCTCCTGCTTCTCCTGGTCGAAGTAGGAGAGGTCGACGCCGGAGTGCTTCGAGTGGGTGGACAGGTCGTAGTTCGTGCGGTTGGCGATGCCTTCGAGCTCGGCGAACTCGCTGCCGCCGAACTGGAACCGGTATTCGATGTCGACCGTGCGCGTCGAGTAGAACGAGCGCTTCTCCGCCGGGTGCTCGTAGAAGCGCAGGTTGTTCTCGGACAGGCCGAGGTCGCGATACCAGTTCCAGCGCTCCTGCAGCCAGTACTCGTGCCACTTCTCGTCGGTGCCGGGCTCGACGAAGAACTCCATCTCCATCTGCTCGAACTCCCGCGTACGGAAGATGAAGTTGCCCGGGGTGATCTCGTTGCGGAAGCTCTTGCCGATCTGCGCGATGCCGAACGGCGGCTTCTTGCGGGCCGCGGTGGCCACGTTGTTGTAGTTGACGAAGATGCCCTGAGCGGTCTCGGGGCGCAGGTAGTGCAGGCCCTCGGCGCTCTCGGTGGGGCCGAGGTAGGTCTTCATCAGGCCGTTGAAGTTCTTCGGCTCGGTGAAGGTGCCCTTGTTGCCGCAGTTGGGGCAGTTCAGCTCCTGCAGCGAGGCGGGCGGCGAGCCGTGCTTCTCCTCCCACGCCTCTTCGAGGTGGTCGGCCCGGAACCGCTTGTGGCAGGACTGACACTCGGTGAGCGGGTCGGTGAACGCCTCGACGTGGCCGGAGGCGACCCACACGTCGCGGGAGAGGATGACGGCGGAGTCGAGTCCGACGATGTCGTCCCGCTGCTGGACCATCTGACGCCACCACTGGCGGCGGACGTTCTCCTTCAGCTCCACGCCCAGCGGACCGTAGTCCCAGGCCGAGCGGGTCCCTCCGTAGATCTCGCTGGAGGGGAAGACGAAGCCACGGCGCTTGGCCAGGCTGACGACGGAGTCGATACGGTCGGCGGGCATGTTCCTCCTACGCCGGCTGGGTGTCGGCGGGGACCTCGAAGGTAGTGATCACGGGGCGTGATCGGGACAAACGCCGAGATTACTCCCCGACTTCGCACACCTCGAACTGGCCCGTCGACGTGTTCTGGTCGAGCGAGGCCTCCAGCTGGTCCACCTGACCGCTCTGCCGGGTCGCGGTGACCGGCACGCTCATCTCGACCGTGTTGAACCGGCCCAGCTGCCAGGTGGTGATCCGCTCCTCGGCCTCGGCCCGGGCGCGGAACTCCGAGGCGGTCTGCTCGCGCCGCGATTGATCGCAGAGCAGCCCGTACGCCTGGTCGAAACGCTCGTCGCGCAGCGCGCCGAGGTAGTCGTTGACGGCGGCGTGGGCCTGCTCGTCGAGCGCCCCCGTGACGGAGGTGCCGAGACCGATCAGGGCGGCCAGCCCGCCACCGCAGACGAGCACCAGCACACCCGCGCCGATGCCCAGCCCCCAGCCGAGGCGCCGGCCTTTGCCCTCGACCGGCGGGGCCGGGAACGGCGGCTGGACTCCCGGGCCCTGTGGCGGGACCGGAACATGAGGCGCCGTCGTCATGACACCAACAGTAGACGTCAGCGCCAGGGTTCGGCGGCCCGGTCGCTCTCGGCCAGCACGACCTCTCCGCCCGGTTCGGCGCTGGCCAGGGTCTCGAACGCGGACGGTTCGTCGATCGACTCGGACAGCAGCGGGGCGCCGTGGACCTTGACGTCGAAGGCTCCCAGGGCGCGCCGGTAGGCTCCGACGGACTCCCAGTCGGTGACCAGGGTCCACACTTGCGGGTCTTCGAGGGCGCGGGTCAGCCGGCCGGACAGGTAACCGGGTCGTTCGGCCAGGGCGGCCAGCGCGGCCCGGGCCCGGGTGAGGAAGCCGTCCTGCGTGTCCGGCTGCACGTGGAAGCGGTTGAGCACCAACATGCGACGAGGGTACGCAGCGACGAGGAGTGACCAGGTGACACCTTCCGGCAACCTGCTCCGGCGCCTGTCCCGGGTCAGCCCGACCGCGGCCTTCGTGGTCGCGCTGGTGGTGATGCTGGGCGGCCTCTTCCTGCCCGGCATCGTCGGCGCCGCCCTGCTGTTCGTGCTGGCCGCGGGTCTGGCCGCGCTCACGTTCACGACCTGGCCGGTGCAGTCGGCGTCGACCCGGGCCCTGCGTCTGCTGATCCTGGGCCTGTTGCTGGCCGTGGTGGTCGCGAAGGCGCTCTAGACACATGCGCTTTTGACAATCATTATCATTCTCAGCGACAGTGGATGGTATGCGCCGCCGTCTTCTGCCTGCTCTGCTCGTGTCTGCCCTCGCCCTGGCCGGGTGCGGTGACCAGGCCGGGCCGGCGGGCACGACGGAGGACGGGAAGTTCGAGATCGTCACCGCGTTCTATCCGCTGCAGTTCCTGAGCGAGCGGATCGGAGGCGACGTGGTCAGCGTCACCAACCTCACCAAGCCCGGCGCCGAACCGCACGACCTCGAGCTGACGCCGCGCCAGGTCGGCGACGTGGCCGACGCGGGCCTCGCCGTCTACCTCAAGGGTTTCCAGCCCGCCGTCGACGAGGCCATCGACCTGGAGGCCAAGGACAAAGGCTTCGACGCCGCCTCGGTGGTGCCGCTGCTGCCCGCGGGCGGTGCGGACGATCACGGCCACGAGCACGAGGAGGCCGAAGGTGGCGAGGACCCGCACGTCTGGCTCGACCCCGTACGGCTGGTCACGATCGGCGAGAAGCTGGCCGAGCGCCTCGGGCAGCTCGATCCCGCCCACGCCGCCGGTTACACCGAGCGCGCCCAAGCCCTCAGCACCGAGCTCACCGCGCTGAACACCGAGTTCGCCGACGGCCTGAAGACCTGCGACCGCCGCGAGCTGGTCACCAGCCACACCGCCTTCGCCTACCTGGCCGCCCGTTACGACCTGCACCAGGTCGGCATCACCGGCATCTCGCCCGAGGCCGAGCCCTCGCCGCAGCGCCTGGCCGCCGTGGCCCGGGAGGCCCGCGAGACCGGCACCACCACCATCTACTTCGAGACCCTGGTCAGCCCGGCGGTGGCCGAGACCATCGCCCGCGAGGTCGGCGCGAAGACCGCGGTGCTCGATCCGCTCGAGGGGCTCGTCGACTCCGCGGGCGACTACTTCACCGTGATGCGGCAGAACCTGGCCGCGCTGGAAACCGGTCTGGGGTGCAAGCAATGAGCGTCGTATCGGTGCGTCACGCCGCGGTCGGCTACGAGGGCCGCGAGATCCTGCACGACATCTCGCTGACCGTGGCGGCCGGCGAGGTCGTGGCGATCCTGGGGGCCAACGGCTCCGGCAAGTCCACGCTCATCCGCAGCATCCTCGGGCTGGTCCCGCTGGGTCACGGCGAGATCGAGCTGTTCGGCACCGCGCAGCGCAAGTTCCGGGACTGGGCCCGCGTCGGCTACGTGCCGCAGCGGCTCGGCGCGGGCAGCGGCGTGCCCGCCACGGTGGGCGAGGTGGTCGCCTCGGGGCGGCTGGCGCGGCGCGGCATCTTCCGCCCGTCCGGCGCCGCCGACCGCGCCGCGGTGCGCGAGGCGTTGACCGCCGTGGGCCTGATCGACCGCATCAACGACCCGGTCACCACCCTCTCCGGCGGCCAGCAGCAGCGCACGCTGATCGCCCGCGCGCTGGCCGGTAAGCCCGACCTGCTGGTGCTGGACGAGCCGACGGCCGGGGTCGACGCGGCCAGCCAGGAGGCGTTCGCGGCGGCGCTGGGCCGGTTCGCCGGTGCCGGCGGCACGATCGTGCTGGTCGCGCACGAACTCGGCCCGCTGCGGCCGCTCATCGACCGGGCCGTCGTGGTGCACGAGGGCCGCATCGCGCACGAGGGCGCGCCGCCCGAGCCGGCCGGTCACCACGCCGAGCCCGACCACGACCACGTGCACCCGCACGCCGTGCCGCCCGCAGCCGGCATCTGCGTGGCCCCCGCCGACCGGATCGCGGCGAATTAACATGGACCTTTTCCAGTACGACTTCATGATCCGGGCCCTGCTGGGCGCGCTGATCATCGGCCTGGCCGCACCCGCGCTCGGCATCTACCTGGTGCAGCGGCGGCTCTCGCTGATCGGCGACGGCATCGGTCACGTGGCGCTGACCGGTGTGGGTGTCGGCCTGCTGTTCAACCAGTCCCCCGTGATCAGCGCGGTGATCGTCGCGGCGATCGGCGCGGTCGGGGTCGAACTGATCCGCGAACGCGGCCGCACGTCGGGCGACCTCGCGCTGGCGCTGCTGTTCTACGGCGGCATCGCGGGCGGCGTGGTGCTGGTCGCGCTCTCCGACAACGCCAACAACAACAGCCTGGTGCAATACCTGTTCGGCTCGCTGATCACCACATCGCCGCAGGACATCGTGGTGATCGCCGGGCTCGGGGCGGCCGTGCTGGTGGCGATGCTGGTGTTCCGGCCCGCCCTGTTCGCGGTCTGCAACGACGAGGAGTACGCGCGGGTCAGCGGCCTGCCGGTGCGCGCGCTCAACCTGCTGATGGCGGTGACCACGGCCGTCACGGTGACGATCGCCATGCGTACGGTCGGTCTCCTGCTCGTCTCCGCCCTGATGGTGATCCCGGTGGCCGCGGCGCAGCAGGTGACCCGCGGTTTCCGCACCACCATGGCCGCGGCGATGGCGATCGGCCTGGTCGCGGCCGGGGTCGGCGTGATCGTCTCGGCCGAGGCCGACACCCCGCCCGGCGCCACCACCGTGATCCTGGCGCTGGCCCTGTTCGTCGCCATCACCGTCGGGGCGGCCGGCCTGCGGATGGCCCGGCGGCGCGCCCACCCGCCACGCGAGGTGGAACCGCCCGACGTCGTTCTGCAGGAGGCACCGGTCCGATGACGACGACGAGCGGTTACGAGGCGTACGAGTCGGCCGGTGAGCTGCTGCGCGCCCTGTCGGCACCGATCCGCGTGGCGATCGTGGCAGAGTTGGGGGTGGGCGAGCGCTGCGTCCACGAGTTGGTCGAGAAGCTAGGCGCACCGCAGCCACTGGTCTCCCAGCACCTGAGGGTGCTGCGCGGCGCCGGGGTGGTCCGGGGTGCACGCCGGGGCCGGGAGATCGCATACTCGCTGGTGGACGATCACGTGGCGCACATCGTCGCCGACGCGGTCAGCCACGCGAGGGAGGTCAGGTCGTGAGTACCGAGCAGAACGTCGCGCAGCGCAACACCAAGCAGCGCTCCGCGGTGAGCGCCGTGCTGTCGGAGGCCGAGGGTTTCTACAGCGCGCAGGAGCTGCACGCCCGGCTGCGGGAACGGGGTGAGCGGGTCGGCCTGACCACTGTCTACCGCACCCTGCAGGGGCTGGCCGACGCGGGCGAGATCGACGTGATGCGCCCGCCCGGCGGCGAGCACCTCTACCGCCGCTGCAGCCAGGGTCACCACCACCACCTGGTGTGCCGCGAGTGCGGCCGGGCAGTCGAGGTCGAGGGCCCGGCGGTCGAGTCGTGGGCCGACAAGGTGGCCAGCCGGCACGGGTACGTCGACGTCTCGCACACCATGGAGATCTTCGGCACCTGCCCGGACTGCGCGGCCAAGCACTGAGTGGGATTCTGTGCCGGTGAAGCCTTACGCCGACCGGCTGCCCACCGCCGTACGTCAGCTCCTCACCGACATCGTCGTGGTTCTGTGGGTCTATCTCTGGGTCCGCGCGGCTCTGTGGGTCAACGACATGGTCGAGAAGCTGGGCGTGCCGGGCGCCAAGCTGGAGAGCGCGGGCGGTGGCATCGCCGACAACCTGACCGACGCCGGCAACAAGGTCGGTGACGTCCCGCTCGTGGGCGACCAGCTGGTCAAGCCGTTCACCGGCGCCGCCGAAGCCGCCCGCTCCTTGGCCGAGGCGGGCCGTCAGCAGCAGGACGTCGTCGACACGATGGCGATCGTCGTGGCGCTCGTGGCGGTGGCCGTTCCGCTGGCGCTCGTGCTCTTCGGGTGGCTCCCGCTGCGGCTGCGGTGGATGCGCAGGGCCGCGGTGGCTTCCGCCGTACGGGATCAGCCCGCCGGACGCGACCTGCTGGCCCTGCGCGCGCTGGCCTCCCAGCCCTTGAACCGCCTGGCCAAGCTGGGCCCCGACATCGCGCAGAGCTGGCGCAACGGTGACGCCTCGGCGGTCGACGCGCTGGCCGAGCTCGAACTCAAACGGCTCGGCCTGCGGTCTCGCCGGGGGTGACGTCCTCGCCGCTGACCTGCTCGTCCTCCTCCTCGGCGTCCTCGTCGATCCAGTTGCGGCGGAAGAACGGGAAGGCCGCCCAGAACGTCAGGAAGAAGACGGCCGCGATGCCCGCGAAGACGAACGCGATCCACCGGGTCAGGATGAAGTCGAGCACCAGCAGCACGCAGGAGACCATCGACACGAGCAGGAACGCGAGGCCGCCGCTGAGCAACCGATGGGCGTAACGCACCAGTTCGGGCTTGCGGCCCTGACGGAACAGCGCCCGGTGGAACGCGACCGGCCCGATGATCATCGCGGTCGAGGCCGCGGCGGCGAGCAGCGCCACCACGTACGTGTCCTTCTGGAACTGCGTGACCCGCGGGAAACCGCTGCTGAAAGGCAGGGTCAGCAGGAACGCGAACAGGATCTGGATGCCGGTCTGAACGACCCGCAGTTCCTGCAACAGGTCAGCGAAATTCCGGTCCCACCGCTGCTTCTCGGTCTCGTGCCCGAGCCGTGCCTTCTCACCCGACATGACGCTGCGGTTTCCCCTGAATCAACGGAAATCAAACTACGCCTATCCGGGCGAGGGCGGCGTCGGCCAGCGCGGCGGAGGCTTGCTCGGGCACCCAGTGGCTGACCCCGCGCAGTGCGACCATCTGATAGTCCGCCTCCACCCAGTCCCGGGTGCGCAGGGCGGCGGTGAGTGAGACCACTCCGTCCTTGTCGCTCCAGACGTACGTGGTGGGGACCCGGATGATGCCGGGGGTGTCGGGCGAGCTTCCGGTCGTCGCGCGATACCAGTTCAGGCCGCCGGTGAGCCGGCCCGGATCGGTCTGCATCGACTCCACGTACTTGTCGCCCCCGCCCCCGATCGGCCGGAACATCGCGCGCAGCACAGCGCCGTCACGTGCCAGCAGGAACCGCTCGGCCACCTGGGACTGGAAGACTTTGAAGTACGCCATCCGCGCCCGCTGCGACGCCCGTACGCGCAAAGCCAGGCCCAGCGCCTTGGGGTGCGGCACCGACACCGCGGTCAGCGTGCGCACCCGCTCCGGGTAGCCCGCGGCCAGCCACCAGCCCACGACCGCGCCCCAGTCGTGCCCGATGACGTGCGCGGACTCGATGCCGAGGGCGTCCAGCACGGCCACCGCGTCGGCCGTCGGCTCGGACATGCGGTAAGCCCCGACGTCGGCCGGGCGCGCGCCGGGCGAGGTGCCGCGCTGATCCACGGCGTACGTCCGTAAGCCTTTGGCATGCAGCCGCGGCGCGAGCAGATCGAACTCGCGATGATCCTGCGGGAAACCGTGCAGCAGGAGCACCGGCTCGCCGCCGGCCGGGCCACCCTCGTAGACGTCGAAGGTCAGGCCCCGCGCCTTGATCTCCATGTGATCACTCCCTCGCTGTCCCTGGACCGCCGCCGGTGTTAAGTTCATCGAAACACACAGGTTTTTCCGACAGGGGAGCGCACAGCGCTGAGAGTGCGGGCAACCGCAGACCCTCGCACCTGATCTGGGTAATGCCAGCGCAGGAAGTTCGGTCTTTCTCCAGCCGCGCCGTGTCCGGGTTCACGCCCGGCGACGGCGTGCGTCTCCTCCCGGTACCCACTGGGAGGTTCTCACATGAACACCAACCGTTGGCGGACGATCGACATCGTCATAGCCTCGATCGTCGCCGTGGCCTTCGGCGTCATCTTCTGGGCCTGGGGCCTGCTCTACAACGGCCCCGCCGATGCCATCCCCCTGCCCGGCCGCGCCCTGCTCTACGGGGTGTGGCTGGTGCCGGCCGTGCTGGGCGCGCTGATCGTGCGCAAACCCGGCGCCGCCTTCTACACGCTGTCGCTGGCCGCCCTGGTCTCGGTGGCGATCGGCACGAGCTGGGGCTGGACCATCGCCGTGCAGGGCCCGCTCGAAGCCCTCGGCGCCGAGCTGGTATTCGCCCTCTTCGCCTACAAGGTGTACCGCCTGCCGGTCGCCCTGCTGGCCGGGGCGGCGGCCGGCATCGTGGCCGCGGTCTACGACGTCTTCGTCTGGTACCCGGACACGGCGTGGGGTTCTTTCCGGATCCCGTACGTGCTCCTGACCGCGGCGTCGGCGCTGGTCATCGCGGGGCTCGGCAGTGTGCTGCTGACCCGGGCGCTGGCCCAGACCGGCGTCCTGGACCGGTTCCCGGCGGGCCGTTCGCGCGCGCTCGTCTGATTTGGTGTCATTCAGTTATGAGTGAGGTCGTCCTCCGCGGTTTCGGCTGGCGGCACGCTGGTCGCCGGGCCTGGGCCGTCCGCGAGGTCGACCTGACGATCACCCACGGCGAACGGGTGCTCCTGCTCGGTCCCTCCGGGGCGGGCAAGAGCACCCTGCTCGCGGCGCTGTCCGGCCTGCTCCCGGAGGACTCGGGTGAGGCCGAGGGCACAATCGAGATCGACGGCCTCGACCCGCGCAAAGCCCGGGAGAAGTCCGGCATCGTCTTCCAGGACCCGCAAACCCAGCTCGTGATGGCCCGCAGCGGCGACGACGTGGCGTTCGGGCTGGAAAATCGCGGCGTGCCGGCCGCGCAGATCTGGCCGCGGGTCAGCGACGCGCTCGACCGGGTCGGCTTCCCCTACCCGATCACCCGCTCGACCAGCGCACTCTCCGGCGGCGAGGCCCAACGGCTGGCGCTGGCCGGCGTGCTGGCCCTGCGGCCGGGGCTGCTGCTCCTCGACGAGCCGACGGCCAACCTCGACCCGGCCGGCGCGGCCCTCGTACGGGAATCGCTCGGCTCCTTGCGCGACACCACCACGGTGCTGGTCGAGCATCGGGTGGCCGAGGCGTTACCGCTGGTCGACCGGGTGGTGGTGCTGGAACCGGGCGGCGGGATCCGGGCCGACGGCGCGCCCGAAGTGGTGTTCGCGGCCTACGGCGACCGGCTCGCCGACGAAGGCGTGTGGGTTCCGGGTTTCACGATTCCGCCACTCAAGTCGGCCACGGCGGCCACCCCCGACCTCGTACGGGGGGAAAATCTTGCGCTGGCGCACCGGCTCGCGCCGGTGACGCTCGGGGTGGGCACCGGCGAGGTGCTGGCGGTGACCGGGCCCAACGGAGCGGGCAAGTCGACGCTGGCGCTGCTGCTGGGCGGTCTGCTGGCGCCGACGTCCGGGCGGATCAGCGGATTCGGCGACCGGCGCCCGCCACACAAATGGCGGGCGGCCACACTGACCGGGCGGATCGGGTCGGTCTTCCAAAACCCGGAACACCAGTTCGTGACATCCCGGGTCGCCGACGAACTGGCGGTGGGCCCACGCCGGCTGGGCCGCCCGGCCGCGGCGGTCACGACGGTGGTGACCGACCTGCTCGACCGGTTGCGCCTGACCAAACTGGCCGGAGCCAACCCGTACACCCTCTCCGGTGGCGAGGCCCGCCGCTTGAGCGTGGCCACGGCGCTGGCCACCGCGCCCCGGCTGCTGGTGCTCGACGAACCGACGTTCGGCCAGGACCGCAAAACGTGGATCGAACTGGTGACGCTGCTGGCCACATTGCGCGACGACGGCCACGGCATCCTGGCCGTGACCCACGACGACGACTTCGTGCAAACCGTGGCCGACCGCACCTTCCCCCTGGGCGAGGCCCGCTTGCGCGACCCCCTCCCCCAACGCCGGCGGCCCCGGCCATGACCCTCCTCCCTCGCTTCACGCGCCGGCGGTCGCGCCCATGACCCTCTCCTTGCAGCCGATCGCTGATCCGTCGGCGCCGCTGGCCCGGCGCAACCCGGTCGCCAAGCTGGCCGCGGCCATGCTTTTCTCGCTGCCGCTGCTGGCCACACTCGACCCGCTCACCCCCGCCATCGCCCTGGCCATCGAACTCGCCGCGGCGCCGTTCTTCGGCGTCCGCTACTCCACGCTGGCCAAACGCGCCTGGCCGGTGCTGGTCGCATCGCTGGGCCTGCTGGTCACGATGGTGCTGTTCTCGGCCAACCGCACCGGCACGCTGCTGCTCGACCTGGGCCCGTTCGACGTCACCACCGGCGTGCTGACCTCGGCGCTGGGCCTGATCCTGCGACTGTTCGCCGTGGCCGTCCCCGGCGTGCTTGTCTTCGCCACCACCGACCCCACCGACCTGGCCGACGCCCTGGTGCAGAACGCAAAGGCCCCCGCCCGCTTCGCCATCGGCGCGCTGGCCGCCTTCCGCCTGCTCCCCCTGCTCGGCACCGAATGGCAGATGCTGACCCTGGCCCGACGCGCCCGAGGCATCGACGCCGGCAAAAACCCGATCGCCGCCGTACGCCTCTTCGTCTCCACAGCCTTCGCCCTGCTGGTAGGAGCCCTCCGCCGCGGCGGCCGCCTGGCAGTAGCAATGGACGCCCGCGGCTTCGACTCCGGCGTGCCCCGCACACACGCCCGAAAGCAGACCTTCCACCCCGCCGACACAGCCCTGGTCACCGGCGCAGTCCTGCTGTCCGCGACAACCCTGGCCGTGACGATCGCCCTAGGCCTGTTCCGCCCCATCATCTGACCCCCGCAGCAAACACTCACCTCGCACCTTCCAAGCACCTGGCGGCACAGCATCCACCCCGCCCCGCTCACTGCCGGCCAAGGACGCGCGAGACCACCCAGACACCCCTATCCGGCGGCGTACGGAGTGCTCAATCCCCCGCAACGAACGCTCACTACAACCCCACGTCGGCGGCCTGGGGCCTGTCAAACGAACGGTGTAACTGCGGTTAGTTGTCGGTCGGGTTGAGGCGGCCTTCGAAGGTCATCTCGAAGGCGTTGAGGGCGGGTTTCCAGCGGATCGCCCATCGGCGTCGTCCGGTGCCGGTGGGGTCGAGGCTCATGACCGCGAGATAGACACATTTCAGCGCAGCCTGCTCGTTTGGGAAGTGCCCGCGAGCCCGGACCGCGCGGCGGATCCTGGCGTTCACGCTCTCGATCGCGTTGGTCGAGCACACGATTTTGCGGATCTCGACGTCGAAGGCGAGGAAGGGCACGAACTCGGCCCAGGCGTTGTTCCAGAGCCGGACGATCGCCGGGTAACGCTCGCCCCAGGCCTCGACGAAATCGCCGAAGCGGGCCTTAGCGGCGGCTTCGGTGGGTGCGGTGTAGACCGGTCGCAGGGCTTTGGCGATGGCGTCGTAGTGCTGTCGGCCGGCGTAGCGAAACGAGTTGCGCAGTAGGTGGATCACGCAGGTTTGGACGACCGCGAGGGGCCAGGTCTGCCCGATCGCGTCGGGCAGGCCTTTCAACCCGTCACAGACGACCATCAGCGCGTCGGCGACACCACGATTCTTCAGCTCGGTGAGCACCTGCAGCCAGAACTTGGCGCCTTCGCCGCCGTCACCGGCCCAAAGCCCGAGGATGTCGCGGGTGCCCTCGACGGTCACGGCCAACGCGACGTAGACGGGCCGGTTGGCGACTTTGCCGTCGCGGACCTTCACGTGGATCGCGTCCAGGAAGATCACCGGATAGACCGGGTCGAGGGGCCGGTTCTGCCACTCGGCCATCGCGTCGAGGACCCGGTCGGTGATCGTGGAGATCGTCTGCCTCGACACGTCAGCGCCGTAGACCTCAGCCAGATGCGCCTGGACCTCCCCGGTGGTCAGGCCCTTGGCCGACAAGGAGATGACCATGTCCTCCACCCCGGTCAGCCGGCGCTGGCGTTTCTTGACGATCTGCGGCTCGAAGCTGCCGTCACGATCACGCGGGACGCTGAGTTCCACCGGGCCGACCTCGGTCAGCACCGTCTTGGACCGGCTGCCGTTGCGCGAGTTCCCGCCGTTCTTGCCAGCCGGGTCGCCCTTGTCATAGCCCAGATGGTCGGTGATCTCGCCGTCCAGGGCGGCCTCGACCACGCGTTTGGTCAGCTGCTGCAGCAGACCACCTTCGCCGGTCAACTGCAGGCCCGCTGCGCGGGCCTGCTCAACCAGCCGGCCGACCAGCTCAGCATCCACCCCGCCGTCGGCCTGGTCCTTCTTCTTCGGCACCGCGGCAGTATCCACGGCAGCTGTCGTGTCCGTCATCAGGTGCTACTCCCTTGATCAGGAGTTACACCGTTCGTTTTACAGACCCGCGGCCTGCGTAAACACTCGACCCGAGCTCTCATGACGCAGCATTGGCCGGGGCGGGCCGAAGGCCGGGACGAGACGAAGGCCGGGAGTGACCGAAGGCCGGGACGGGACGAGGGTCGCGGTACGGCGAAGGTCGCGGCGTGACGAAGGCCGGGGTGCGGCGAAGGTCGAGGCGTGCCGAAAACCGGGAGTAACCGAAAGCCGGGACGGGACGAGGGTCGCGGTACGGCGAAGGTCGAGGCGTACCGAAAACCGGGAGTAACCGAAAGCCGGGACAGGACGAGGGTCGCGATACGGCGAAGGTCGAGGCGTACCGAAAACCGGGAGTGACCGAAGGCCGGGACAGGACGAGGGTCGCGATACGGCGAAGGTCGAGGCGTGACGAAGGCCGAGATGCGGCAAAGGCCGGGGCGTAACAGAAGCAGAGGCGTCGCCGGAGGTCTGCGCGTGACCGAAGGAGGCACGTGCCAGAAAGGCTGGGGCGTGACCCAAGCTGAGGCGCATCAGAGGCCAGGGCAGGGCGAAGCGGTGAGACAGCCCGGTGAGGCGAAGGACGAGATGATGCAACCGAACAGAGTGTCGCCGAAGCCGCAGCCTACGTAACGAGCTCTCACCACGCGGCGTTGGCGGGGCACGGCGTAGACCGGGGCGTGGCAGAGCCCGGGGTGCGACAAATGCGGGGCTGCGACGGATGCCGGGGTGCGACGCCGGACAGGGCACGACGCCGGCCGCGGCGCAGACTAGAGCCCGACGCAGACCAAAGCCCGACGCAGGCCGCAGTGCGACGCAGGCCGGGGTGAGGCGCAGGCCGCGGCGAGGCGTAGGGCGGGGCGAGGCGCAGGCCGGGGCGCGACGCAGGCCGGGGCGCGACGCAGGCCGGGGCGCGACGCACGACGAAATCAGGCCCTGCAGGATGGCCATGCCGCTCAGGGTGACGATCAGTGAGGGCACGCCGAAGGTGACGACCACGGCTATGGCGTTGAGCATCAGTGGGCCGGCGCCGGAGGTGACGGAGACGTCCAACTGGCGGGCACGGCACGGGCCAGGGCGCGGCGCAGCACGGACCAGGCCGCAGCACGGACCAGGCCGCAGCGCGGGCAGCATGCGGCAGGCCGCGGACCAGGGCGCAGCGCGGGCAGAATGCGGCTGGCCGCGGACCAGGGCGCGACGGAGTTCACGGTGCGGCGACCGGGGGCGCGACGGAAGCGGAGACGCACTGAAGCCCAGGCGTGACGGATCCCGAGGCGTAGCAGAGGCCACACCGTGGCGGAGGGCGGGGTGAAGCGGTGAGACAGCCCGATGAGGTGAAGGAAAAGATGATGGGACCGGAGAGAGTGTTCTCCGAAACCGCGGCGGGCCCTCGACGAGGTATGCAGCCCAGCTGTGCCTTCTGAGCGACGCCGCCGGATTCCCGCCTCGTGATGACAGTCCCTTCCCGCACCGAAAAAAGGCGTTTTACGGCCCCGGACACAGCACGGTGAGTTGCACCCGCCGGTAGCTTGAAAGCGGCATCGAGTTTCACCGCAACCACGGCCCGACGGCAACCACACAAATTCAATAAAATGTAACGAGCGCGAGTCGCAATCGAAAGCGGAAGCGACATCCCCAACGGCGTCTTCCCCCCACGCCGCCGCGAAGCCGCAGCAGATTCAGAAGCGGCAGCAGATTCCGCAGAGAGCCTCGCCGTGCGCTGCTGCACCGGACGACGGAGCTGCACAACCGGACGACGACCAGAGGGCCAAACCAGCGCAAGGTTCTGCTCCACCCACCGCGCCTTCTCTCTGTGCCGCTGGCGCAAACCCCACGCCCGGCGCCGCTCATGGTCACGCCGAAATTCGTCGTTGCCCGGCGAATAATTGCGCGCCCGGGTCCGATCCCGCATGCCGGCAACAGCAGCCCGGCTGAACAACGACAGCTGACCCATACCAATATTGTCCGCCGCCCACCCAGCCGGATGTCAGTATTCGATCATGCCATTCTTGTCGACAAGAAAAGAAAAAGTAGAGGCGCGGAACGGCGGCCGATCGGGCCGTGAAATCGTTACCGTGAAATCACCGGCCCGGACGACGCGGCGGCGTGATTCGGGGTAGGCGCGGTCGAGTCCCTCGTCTCGGTCGTCGGCGGCCGGCCTTGTCACAGGCTGGCTTTGTCCCGGCTGGCTTGTCGCCGGCTGGCTCCTGTCCCCGGCTGGCTTCGGCGTCGCGGCCACTGGAGCACTGACTCTGTCGCCGCAGCCACCGAAGCACCGACCCTGCCGCCGCAACCACCGAAGCACCGACCCTGCCGCCGCGGCCAAAGGAGCACCGACTCTGACGCCGCAACCACCGAAGCACCAACCCTGCCGCCGCAACCACCGAAGCACTGACCCTGCCGCCGCAAACACCGGAGCACTGGCTTTGGTGCAATGGCGCCACCGGAGCGCTGCCGGTCGGGGGCCGGAGTGGGCCCGGTCCGCCGGACACCCCGCTCACGGCTTACTTTCGTCAGTAGTGGGAGCGGGAAGCGCGTGGATAGCCTGACCGGATGGGCAGACGCCGGGAGTGGGCGGTTGACGGGAGCACCGCGGCGGTTCTGGTGGCGCCGGTCGTGGTCAACCACGTGATGAGCGCGAACCCGGTCGGCATCCTGGGATCGCTCGTGGCCGGGGGTGTCATTGCGGCGACGGCACGGCGGTGGCCGCTCGTGGGGTGGCTCGTGGTCGTGGTCGGGACGCTTGTGGACGGGAACTTCGTGTTCGCGCTGCCGGTGATGAGCTACCTCGTGGGTTTACGGACCGAGCGCATTCGGGTGGTCGCGGCGGCGTTCGTGGTCGTGGCGGCGGCCGGCACGGTGCTCAACTTCGTCGTGCTGGGCACGAGTCAGGCCGAATGGTTCTCGCTGACGATGATGCTGGTGCTGCTGGGTGTGTTCCCCTGGCTGGCGGGCCGTTACCGGGCGCAGCAGGCGCGGCTCATCTCGGCCGGGTGGGAGCGGGCGGCGCGCCTGGAGTCGGAACGGCGCATGGTGCGACTGCGCGAACGTGCGCGGATCGCTCAGGAGATGCACGATTCGCTCGGGCATGAGCTGAGCCTGATCGCGTTGTCGGCCGGTGCGCTCGAGACGACGCCGGGTCTGGCCGGCAAGCAGAGCGCGGCGGCGGGGCGGATCCGGGAGTCGGCCGCGACCGCCACCGACCAGCTGCGCGAGATCATCGGCGTGTTGCGTGAGGACGGTGAGCCGGCGCCGACGTCGCGGGACGACATCGCGGCGCTCATCGCGAAGTCCCGCGCCGCCGGGATGACGATTCTCGTGGAGACGTCGGGTGAGCTGCCGAGAAGCGCCGAGCGTACGGCCTATGAGGTGGTGCGCGAGAGCCTGACCAACGCGAGCCGGCATGCGCCCGGTGCCACCGTACGGGTAACTCTGACCGACGACGGCGAGGCGTCGACGATCACTGTCGTCAACGATGCCCCGGAGCGCCCAGCGGGACGGAAAACGCACGGAGCGGAGCGTCTGGGTCTGGTGGGGCTGCGCGAACGCGTACGGCTGAACGGCGGAACCCTTCTCGCCGGGCCGACACCGACCGGGGGTTTCCGCACCGTGGCCGAGGTCCCGCGGGCGGGCGCGCCGGCTCACGAGGAGGCCGGGGAGAGCGAGATGCGCCGCCGGGCCCGCCGGAGCCTCGCCGCCGCCGTGCTCACCCCGGCGGTGCTGGCGCTGGTGACGGCGCTCGGCTACTACCCGTTCGCGGTGGCCGGTTCGGTGCTGGAGGAGGCGGCTTTCGAGCGGATGAGCATCGGCACGCCGCGCGGCGAACTGGCCGGGGTGCTGCCGTCGCGGGAGGCGCCGGGCGACAAGCAGGCGGGGTGCGAGCTCTACAGCGACGGCAACTTCCCGATGGCCGACGCCGCGTACCGCCTGTGCTTCACCGACGAGCGTCTGAGCAGCAAGGAACGGCTCAAGTGAGCGAACGCGCAACGGGTCGGTCAGAGGGAGGGCGCGGATGAGTGTCCGGGTGTTGATCGCCGACGACGAGGCGATGATCCGGGCGGGGATCCGCGCGATCCTCGACAACGTCGACGGGATCGAGGTGGCCGGGGAGGCCGCGGACGGCATCGAGGCGGTCGACCTGGTCCGGCGGCACCGGCCGGCGGTGGTGTTGCTCGACATCCGGATGCCGCGGCAGGACGGGTTGTCGGCCGCGCGGGAGATCCGGCGGCTGGTCCCGGAGTCCGGGGTGCTCGTGCTGACCACGTTCGGCGAGGACGAGTACATCGTGCAGGCCATCGCGGCGGGGGCGGCGGGCTTCCTGCTCAAGTCGAGCGACCCGCGGGAGCTGACCGCGGGGATCCGGGCGGTGGCGGCGGGTGCGGCCTACCTGTCGCCGCGGGTGGCGCACCGGGTCATCACCGATCTGGCCGGTCCGCGGCTGGGCGCCGGGGCCGCCGCGCGATCCAAGGTGGACGTCCTGACCGATCGTGAGCGCGAGGTGCTCGCTCTGATCGGTGCGGGACTGTCCAATGCGGAGATCGGGCGGCGGCTTTTCCTCGTCGAGGGCACGGTCAAGGCGTACGTGAGCAGCGTGCTGAGCCGTCTCGAAGTGCGCAACCGGGTGCAGGCGGCGATCGTCGCCTACGAGGCCGGCCTGGTCTGAGCGTCAGGCGTCGCGCTTGCGCAGGATCGCGCGGCCGGTGGCAACGGCTGCGACCGCCCACGCCGTCAGGATCAGCAAGCCGACGACCGGGGCGTACGGGTCGCTGTGGCCGCGCAGGAAGTGGTCGCCCGCGACGCCGGGCAGGGCGTCGGCGATGCCGTTGAGCACGGCGACGTCCGGCACCTGCAGCAGCGGCGGCACGACCACGATAAGCATCAGCAGTACCACCAGGGTGAGCACCGGTCCCCGCAGCACCGCCCCGAGACCGACCGCCAGGACGCCGAGCACGGACAGGTAGAGCCCGATCTTCAGGCTCTGCGCGACGACGCCGCCCGAGGAGCCCAGGTCGCCCAGCAACGGCCGGGCCACCAGTGAGCCGGCCAGACCGGCGACGACGCCCGCAACGAACGTCACGGCGGCGACCACCGTGCATTTGGCGAGCAGAAGCCGTCCGCGGGACGGGACCCAGGTCAGCGCGGCCCGGATCGTGCCGGTGGAGAATTCGCTGGTCATGGTCAGCATCGCCAGCGCCAGGAAGGCCAGTTGCGCGAAGCTGAGCGCGAGCACGGCGATCGTCCCGGCCGGCACCAGGCCGCCGCGCAGCACGTCGGCGGGCAGGTCGCCGTTCTCGGCGTACAGCGCGTACTGCCCGGCCCCCGCGGCCATCAGCAGCAAGGCCGACAGCAGCGCCCACCAGACCGTACGGGTGGTCCACAGCTTGGTCCATTCGGCGCCGATCGCCGCCCGGAGCACGGTCATGACAGCACGCTCCCCTCGGTGAGCCGGTAGTAGGCGTCCTCCAGCGAGGCGTGCCCGGCGACGATCTGGGCCAGCGACGCGTCAGCGATCAGCCGGCCGCGGCCGATCACGATCAGGTGGTCGGCGGTCACCTGCATCTCGCTGAGCAGGTGGCTCGAAACGAACACGGTGCGCCCCTCGGCGGCGAGGTCGCGCATCAGGCCGCGGATCCACCGCACCCCGTCCGGGTCGAGGCCGTTGACCGGTTCGTCGAGGATGACCACGGGCGGGTCGCCCAGCAGCGCGCCCGCGATCCCGAGCCGCTGACGCATGCCCATCGAGTAGGCGCCGGCTCGCTTACGGGCGGCGCCGCCGAGCCCGACAAGTTCCAGCATCTCGTTCACCCGGCGTACGGGAATCGCATTGCTCCGGGCCATCGCGAGCAGGTGATTGCGCCCCGTACGGCCCGGGTGCACCCCACCTTCGAGCAAGGCGCCCACTTTGCGCAGCGGCCACTCGTACGAGCAATAGGGTTGCCCATCGAGGAGCGCCTGCCCGGAGGTCGGCCGGTCGAGTCCGAGGATCATCCGCATGGTCGTGGACTTGCCGGCGCCGTTGGGCCCGAGAAAGCCGGTCACCCGCCCCGGCCGGATCTCCAGATCGAGTCCGTCGACGGCCACCGCAGGCCCGAATCGCTTCGTCAGTTTCCGCAGCTTTATCAGCACGCTCAGACGCTAGAAGCGCAGGTGGTGCTCGCGCCCGACCCGAACGGCAGCCGCCCGTACTGACGAAAGTAAGGCGCGGTACATGCGCCGTTGATCTGTCACGACGAATGTGTGCCCGAGTACGCATGCATCCATCTGTGGGAGATCACCGATATGGGTCACGGTCACGACCACCATCACGATCACGCGCACGAGTCCGCCGGCGGCGACGTTCCCGCGGCTCTCGACATGAGCATCCCGGACAGCGAGCTGTCGCCGTCCGACGTCTCGCGGCGTGGCTTCCTCCGGGGCGCGGGCCTGCTCGGCGCCGGCGCCGCCGCTTCCGTCCTGGCCACCCCGACCGCCGCGCAGGCCGCGGGCCTGCCGCACAGCCACGGCCCGGCCGGTGGTGGCACCGCGAAGGGCGGGTTCACCTGGCTCGCCGGCGACCACCACATCCACACGCAGTACAGCTCGGACGCCCAGTACCGGGTGATCGACCAGGCCCGGCACGGCCGCGCGTTCGGTCTCGACTGGGTCGTCATCACCGACCACGGCAGCGTCGCCCACGCCAAGATCGGCGTCGAGAAGGTGAACCCGGACATCCGGGCCACCCGCGAGGAGCTGCGCGACCTGCTCACCTTCCAGGGCCTGGAGTGGAACATCCCGGCCGCCGAGCACGCGACCGTCTTCGTGGCCCCGAGCAAGCACGAGGTGGAGGTGCTCAAGCAGTTCGAGACCAACTACGACGGCAACCTGCTGCCTGCCACCAACACCCCGGAGCAGAACGAGGCGGCCGCGATCGCGGGCATCAAGTTCCTCGGCTCCCAGGTGCGGGCGCGCAAGGTCGAGGCCGCCCTGTTCCTGGCCAACCACCCGGCCCGGCGGGGCATCGACTCGCCGCACGAGATCCGCAACTGGCGCGACGCCGACCCGTCGGTGGCCGTCGGCTTCGAGGGCGCGCCCGGCCACCAGGCCGCCGGCATCCCCGCCCCGAACGGCCGCGGCGGCGCGCGCGGGTACTACGACAACAACCCGTCGGCCGCGTCGTTCCCGGGCTACCCGCCGGAGAGCTACCGCACGTGGGGCGGCTTCGACTGGATGACCTCGACCGTGGGCGGCCTCTGGGACAGCCTGCTGTCCGAGGGCAAGGCCTGGTGGATCACGGTCAACTCGGACTCGCACGTCAACTACCTGGACCAGTCGGACCGCGGCCCGGGCAGCGACTTCGAGGCCAACGGCAAGTACAACGACCCGGTCTACACCGGCAAGACGCTGACCACGGCGGGCGACTTCTGGCCCGGCTTCTACGGCCGTACGAACGTCGGCGCCTCGTCGTGGGGTTACAAGCAGGTCATGGACGGGCTGCGGGCCGGCCGGGTCTGGGTCGACCACGGCCGCCTGATCAAGGGCCTGGACGCCCGGGTCCGCGTGGCCGGCGACCGACGCGGGGCGACCGGCACCCCGCTCGGTGGTGTGCTGCACGTCAAGCGGGGCACCTCCACCGAGATCACGCTCGACATCGACCTGCAGGACGTGCCGAACTGGGCGCAGTTCGTCCCGGTGCTCAAGCGCGTCGACGTCATCGTCGGCACGGTCACCGGCCCGGTCGCCGACAAGGACGCCTTCACGGCCCCCAACACCAAGGTGGTCAAGTCGTTCGAGGTGTCGCAGAAGACCGGCAAGGTGTCGCTGACGTACTCGTTCGGCCGGCTCGACAAGCCGTTCTACGTGCGGGTCCGGGGCACCGACGCCAACCGTACGCAGGCCGGTCTGATGGGCGCCGCGGTCGACCCGGTGGGCCCGAAGCTGGACGTGCTGGGCGACGCCGACCCGTGGGGCGACCTGTGGTTCTACACCAACCCGATCTGGGTCCTGCCCAAGTGATCTCGACGGGGGTCAGCTTCGGTCATCGTCAGGTGGCCGAAGCCGACCATTGGATCCTCGCGCTGGATCCGGCCCCTTCCTTCGCGTGTACGCATCTCGTGCAGACGCCGTTCCCCCATGTCGCCATCAGTGTGGTCTCCACCAGTTCCTACGAGACCACGGACGAGCTCCGGGCGGGGGCCGACGCGGCCGCCACCGGGAGGTTCGGGCGAGCCGTGATCTTCCCGGGCTCGTCGGAGCTGACCGGCCGGCTCACCGTGGCCGAACTGCTGGAACGTACGGGGATCGACCGCGTGGAGGTGCTCGGCTCCGGGGTCGCCGAGGACGATGCCGTCGTGGACACCCGCGATTTCGTCCGCCCGCAGTTCCGCGGCGACGACCTCGTTCTGGTGACCATGCCGGCCGCCGGTGGGGTGCTCGTACCGTTCGAAACGCGGGACCCGACCCCCTGCTGCGCCGACCACGGGTAGGCCCTTCTCTACGCTGGGCCCGTGTCACGTAACTCGCTGCAGTCGAAACTCGCCGAAGCACAGGGCGGGGTGATGCTCTTCAGCATCACCCCGCCGCGCCGCGCCACCGCCCCCGAGCGGGTCAAGGAGATAGCCGAGGTCACGGTGCGCCGCCTGGCCGGCCTCGACCTCGACGGGCTGATCCTCTACGACATCGACGACGAGTCGGACCGCAATCCCGACGAACGCCCGTTCCCCTACCTGCCGACGCTCGACCCGGCGTCGTTCCACACCGACCACCTCGGCGACTGGGACAAACCCACTGTCGTCTACCGCTGCGTCGGCAAATACACCGAGCAGGAGATGCGCGGCTGGCTGGCCACCGCCGACACCGGCCAGGTCCTGAGCGTTTTCGTCGGCTCGTCCTCGGGCACCAAGCCCGTGCAGACGTCCCTGCGCCGGGCCCAGCAACTGCACCACGAGGTACGCCCGTCGCTGCCCCTGGGCGCGGTGGTGATCGGCGAACGGCACGCCCGCCACGGCGACGAGCACCTGCGCATGCTGACCAAACAGGAGCGTGGCTGCACGTTCTTCATCTCCCAGGTGATCTACGACCTGAACGAGACGAAGAATCTGGTCTCCGACTACTTCTACGCCTGCCGCGAGGCCGAGATCACGCCCCGCCCGATCATTTTCACGCTCTCGTTGTGCGGCTCGCCGAAAACTCTGGAGTTCCTGGCCTGGCTGGGTGTCGAGGTGCCGCCGTGGCTGGCCACCGAATTGCGCGAATCCGCCGACCCGCTGGCCGATTCCCGCCGCGAGGCCCTGACGATCGCGCGCGACCTCAAGGACTACTGCGAACGCCTCGGCATGCCGTACGGCTTCAATGTGGAAAGCGTGTCGATCCGCAAGGCCGAGATCGAGGCCTCCACCGAACTGGCCCGCGAGATCTGCACCCTGCTGCGTTCCTAGCTCAATTCAGCCGGGCCAATTCCTCGGGGGTGAAGCGCAGCGCGGCGGCGGCGATGTTCTGCTCCAGATGGGACACGTCGCCGGTGCCGGGAATGGCCAGCACATTGTCACCCTGGTGCAAGGTCCAGGCCAGGCGGACCTGATGCGGCGTCACGCCGTGGGCGGCCGCGACGCTGGTCACGGCGTCGTCGGTCACGGGTGACGCGCCGTCCTCGCGGCTCGTCCCGGCGATGGCGAAGAAAGGCACAAAGGCGATGTCCCGTACGGCCGATGCCCGCGCAAGGGCCTCGTCGCGGCGCAGGTCGAGGGCGAAGCTGTTCTGGACGCAGACGACGGGGGCGATCGCCGAGGCCTCGTCCACCTGCTCCAGCGTCGCGTTGGACAGGCCCAGATGACGGATCAGACCCTCGTCGCGCAGGGCGGCCAGGGCCGCGAAGCGGTCGGCGATCGAGCCGCCGCGCCGGGTCAGGCGCAGGTTGACCAGGTCGAGCCGGTCCACACCGAGGCGGCGCAGGTTTTCCTCCACCTGGGCCCGCAGGCGCACGGGGGTGTCGGCGATCTCGAACTCACCCGACGGCAGGAGGCCCGGGCCCACCTTCGTGGCGATGAACAGGCTCGGATCGTACGGGGAAAGGGCTGCTCGGATCAGCTCGGTCGCGAACCTGGCCGCACCGGTGCCGACGTCGAGGATGCCGCCGGGTGAGACGTAGAACGCGGCGGTGTCGATGTGGTTGACGCCCAGTTCGACCGCTCGCCGCAGCACTTCCCGAGCGACCGCGAGGTCGGGGTTGGGGGTGAGCCGCATCGAGCCGAAGCCCATGCGGTTGACTGTCTGATCGCCGAGGGTCCACGTGCCGGCTGCGTCTGCGGTAATCACCGCGGGAACGGTAGCGCCGCCACCGGTCACGGGCACTCCGCCGCCCGCCCGATACCGATTTATACGTGTCGTTGCTAACTTGTAAATCCCGGAATCCCCTCCGCGCGGGCCGGGTTGTCGCGGTCATGACGACGATCGGATTCATCGGCAGCGGAAACATCGGTGGCACGGTCGCCCGGCTCGCGGTGGCGGCCGGCTACGACGTGGTGATCAGCAACTCCCGTGGGCCCGAGACCCTCCAGGACTTCGCGGACGAACTGGGTCCCAAGGCGCGCGCGGCCACCGCCGCCGAGGCCGCCGCGGCCGGTGACATCGTGGTGGTGAGCGTGCCGTTCAAGGTGTTCGCGCAGCTGCCGGTCGATGAGCTGGCGGGCAAGGTCGTGCTCGACACGAACAACTACTACCCGCAGCGGGACGGGCATTTCGAGGCGCTCGACACGGGCGAACTCACCAGCGCCCAGCTCGAGCAGCAGGCGCTGGGGTCGGCCCGGGTGGTGAAGGTGTTCAACAACCTGTGGTCCGGTCACCTCGGAGCCCTGGCCCGCCCCGCCGGCGCCGACGACCGTTCGGCCCTGCCGATCGCCGGTGACGACATGGCCGCCAAGCAGACCGCCACGGAGTTTCTCGACACGATCGGTTACGACGCGGTGGACGCCGGCACGCTCGCGGACAGCTGGCGGCAGGAGGTGGGCACCCCCGTCTACGGCCCGCCCTACGGCTCGTACGGGGAATTGCCGGGCACGGCGGCGCCGGCCGCGGTCATCCGGGAGGCCCTGGACGCGGCGAAACGCTGAGAGCGCGATCCGTTTTGCCGTTCACACTGCGTTGCGGCCCGCCCGTTGACCAGCGTGAACAGCGCCAGAGAGCGCTCTCAGGAACCTTGTTCACAGGCTTGCCTACGTACGGGTGAAGCCTGCGACGATGGGTGGGTGCTGGTTGCGTTCTCTGTGACACCCCTCGGGGTGGGTGACTCCGTCGGCGACCTGGTCGCCGAGGCGGTGCGAGTCGTGCGTGCCTCCGGGCTGCCCCACCGCACCGACGCCATGTTCACCACCGTCGAAGGCGAGTGGGACGAGGTGATGGCCGTCGTCAAGCAGGCCGTCGACGCGGTCGCGGCCAAGGCGCCGCGGGTCAGCGTCTCCCTCAAGGCGGACGTGCGCCCCGGGGTGACCGGGGCGCTCACCGCCAAGGTGGAACACATCGAACGGGTGTTGCGCGAATGAGACGCCTGGTGATGTGGGACATCGACTACACGCTGCTGCGGGCCGGCGGCGCGGCCACCGTTGCCTGGAGGGCGGCCTTCTCCGAGCTGACCGGGGTGCCGTGGCGGGCGACGCCGAACTTCGGCGGGCGTACGGACATGGACATCTGCGCCGAGGTCTTCGCGACGCACGGGGTCACCGACTGCACGGCGGAGCGGTTCTTCGCGCTTTACGTGGCCGAGGTGGAGCGCACCAAGCATCTGTTCGCCGAACAGGGTGCGCTCATGCCGGGCGTCCGCGAGGTGCTGGCCCGGCTCGGCGACGACCCGGACGTGGTGCAGACACTGGTCACCGGCAACGTGCCCGAGGTGGCGGCGGCCAAAGTGGCGGCGTTCGGCCTCGGCGACGCGTTCGACGCCTCCGTCGGCGGCTACGGCACCGACGACAGCGTGCGGGCCACCCTGGTGCGGCGCAGCCTGGAACGGGCCGAAGCCAAGTACGGCGAGCGGTTCGACCCGGTCGTCATCGGCGACACCGAACACGACGTGACGGCGGCGCTCGCGAACGGCGCCTTCGCCGTGGCCGTGGCGACGGGCCGCACCAAGATGGCCGACCTTGTGCTGGCCGGGGCGCACGCGGTGCTGCCCGACCTCTCCGACGTCGACGCGGCCGTCCGCATCCTCAGCGCCGACGGCCTGACCGCCTCCACACCACCCGCCTGACCGCCTCCACGTCGCCGGCCTTCCCTGCCACGTCGCCGGTCTTCGCGCTTCGCACGGGGCGGACCGCCCCACGCCGCCGACCCTCGCGCTTCGCACAGGGCAGACCGCCCCACGCCGCCGACCCTCGCGCTTCGCACAGGGCAGACCGCCCCACGCCGCCGACCCTCGCGCTTCGCGCACGGTGGACCGCCCCGCCCCGCCCCGCACCGCCCCGCCCCGCCGGCGAGCTCACCCCGCGCTGATCCACCGCCGGGCTGACCGCTGCCGCGCCTGTCGACGGCTCACGGCAGGCTGAGCTCCGGCGGGAAACCCGTCCAGCGCAGCTCGGGCGGCAGGTGGCTGACATCGTTGAAGACCAGCGGCACCGCCCCCGGCCGGCCCGGCCGCCACTGCAGCACGGTGATGCCGGTGTTGCAGGAGTTGAGGCCGAGCCAGCGCTCGGGCGGGGCCTGCAGCACGGCCCGCAGGAACCACCCGATCTGGAAGTTGTGCGTGATGCAGAGCTCGTCGGCGGCCGGGTCGGCGAACCGGGCCACCATCGCCTCGGCGGCCCCAGGGTCCTCGGACGGTTCGGAGTCGTCGAGTTCCGCGGCCGCCTCGACCGGCACTCCGGGCAGGGCGGCGGAGACGATCGCGGCCGTCTCGACGGCCCGGGCCAGCGGGCTGTGACTGATCCGGGTGATGCCCCCACCGGCCAGCCGCTGCCCCAGCAGCTCGGCCTGACGCCGGCCGGTCTCGGACAGCCCGGACTCGTCGGCCGTCGCCTCGGCGTGCCGGGCCAGCCACAGCCGCTTCACGCCGGGCCGCCCGGACCAAAACCCGCCGACCGGCTCACCCCGGACCGACCAGGCCGACTCACCCCGGACCGACCCACCCGGCTCACCGCAGGCCGACCAGGCCGGCTCACCGCAGACCGACCAGCCCGGCTCACGTCGGGCTGACCGGGTTGGGGATGGCGCCGCCGAAGCGCCGGTCGCGGCTCGCGTACAACTCGCACGCATACCAGAGGTGGCGGCGGTCGAAGTCGGGCCACAGGGTGTCGAGGAAGACCATTTCCGCGTACGCCGACTGCCAGAGCAGGAAGTTCGACGTGCGCTGCTCCCCCGACGGCCGCAGGAAGAGATCAACCGCGGGCACCTCGGGGTGATACAGGTATTTCTCGATCGTCTTCTCGGTGACCCGGTCGGCCTTGAGCTTGCCCGCGGCGACGTCACGCGCGATCGCGGCCGCGGCGTCGGCGATCTCGGCCTGGCCGCCGTAGTTGACGCAGAACTGCAGGGTCAACGTCTTGTTGTTCTTCGACATCTCCTGCGCCGTCTCCAGCTCGGAGATCACGCTCTTCCACAACCGGCCCCGGCGCCCCGACCACACCACGCGCACCCCCAGCTCGACCAGCTGGTCACGGCGGCGGCGGATGACGTCACGGTTGAAGCCCATGAGGAAGCGCACCTCCTCGGGCGATCGCTTCCAGTTCTCGGTGGAGAACGCGTACGCCGAGAGGTAGGGGATGCCCAGCTCGATGGCGCCCTCGATGGTGTCGAACAGCGAGAACTCGCCCTGCTCGTGCCCCTTGGTGCGGGACAGCCCGCGCTCCTTGGCCCAGCGGCCGTTGCCGTCCATGACCATCGCCACGTGCTTCGGCAGGGCCGCCTTGGGCAGCTCGGGCGGCGTCGCGCCGGACAGGTGCGGGGTGGGTGGACGCGGCGTCATGGGTTCTCCCGTCGATCGACCAGCGGCAGCGAGCGCAGCGCCCGCTCCATGTGCCATTGCAGGTGGGCGGCGACCAGGCCGCTGCACTCGCGGCGCACCGGCGGCTCGCTGGCGTCGGCCACGGCCCAGTCGCCCAGGGTCAGCGCGTTCATCAGCCCGAGCGTGGCCGGCGCGGGGTGGGCCGCGCCGGGCGGGCGGCAGTCGGGGCAGACCGCGCCGCCGGCCGGCACCGAGAACGCGGCATGCTGCCCGGCGGTGCCGCAGACCGCGCACTCGGCGACCGCGGGCGCCCAGCCGGCTGTGGCCATCGCGCGCAGCAGATAGGCGTCGAGCACCAGGCTGCTCGCGTGCTCCCCGACCGACAGCGCCTTCATCGCGCCCAGGGTGAGCTGGAACAGCCGCAACGAGGGCTCGCGCTCGACCGGAGTGAGCCGCTCGGCCGTCTCGGCGATCGCGCTGGCCGCCGTGTAACGCGGATAGTCGGTGAGGAACTGCTTGCCGTAGAGCGCCACCGCCTCGACCTGGCTCACCGAGTGCAGCGAGCTGCCGACGCCCTCGGGCGAGCCGGCGAGCTGCAGATCGATGTGGCCGAACGGCTCGAGCCGGGCGCCGAAGCGCGACGACGTGCGCCGGACCCCGCGGGCCACCGCCCGCAGCCGGCCGTGCCGGCGGGTCAGCAGAGTGATGATGCGGTCGCTCTCGCCGAGTTTCTGCACGCGCAGCACCACCGCGTCGTCGCGGTAGAGATGGCGGCGGTATCCGGCGGCAGGCACCCCGTCATTCTGCCCCCTGGGTGCGACAGGACCGGCTTCCGGGGGCGGCCGACCCTGACTCGGTCTCAGGGTCATCTCGGGGGTCGGTCAGTGACAGGACCGATGGTGCCCGCACCCGGCCGGGCCATAGCGTCATCCCCATGACCACGACACTCGTCCGGCGCGCCGGAGTCATCACCCTGATCGCCGCGACGGCGGCCGCGACCCTGACGGGGTGTTCCGGAGTGGTCGGAGCCCGGATGACGTACGACGACACCGAGAAGACCAAGATCACCGAGATTCGGCTCGACGGGGGCAGCGGTGACGTCTCGATCCGCACCGCCGCCGTGGCCGAGACGAGCATCAAGCGCATCATTCAGCGCAGCACCAGCGACCCCGGCCAGTCCTACCGCCTCGACGGCAGCAAGCTGCTCATCGACACCTCGTGCGGGCACAACTGCTCGGCGTCGTACGAGATCGTCGCCCCGACCGGCGTGAAGGTGAGCGGCGAGCTCCGCTCGGGCGACATCGCGCTCGAGTCGGTGGGCGACACCGACGTCAAGCTGACCTCCGGCGACGTCAACATCATGGACCCCGCGGGCAAGGTCAAGCTCAGGGCCACCTCGGGCGACTTGCGGGTGGTGAACGCGAAGAGCCCGGTCGACATCCAGTCGACCTCGGGCGACATCAACGTCATCAACGCGGCCGGCCCGCTGACGCTCAAGCTCACCTCGGGCGACATCAACGCGGAATTGACCACGGCGGCCTCGGTGACGGCCCAGACCACCAGCGGTGACGTCCAGGTGCGGGTGCCCCAGGGCAGCTACAAGATCGACACTTACACCGGCTCGGGCGACGAAAGCGTCAGCGGCCTGATCAACGACTCCACCTCGAAGAACGTGCTGGACCTGCGCACCGGCAGTGGGGACGCCATCCTCACCGCGGCATGATCGGGGCATGAGTTTCTATCTGCCGCTCGGCGACGGCGAGTTCCGGCCCACCCGCTCGACCGAGAGCCCGTGGGACACCGAGATGCAGCACGGCGGGCCGCCCGCCGCGCTCCTCGGCCGGCTGCTCGCCGTCGAGGGGCAGCGGCTGGCCCGCATCTCGGTCGACTTCCTGGGCCCGATCCCGCGCCGCGACCTGCGGGTCGAGGTCTCGCCGCTCAAACCGGGCCGGCTCACCACCCTCAACGAGGCCCGCATGGTGATCGACGGCCGGGTCGCGGTGACCGCCCGGGCCTGGCATCTCGCGCCCGGCCCGACCCCGTCCGTGACCACCCCGGCCGACCACCCCGACCCGCTGCCCGAAGGCGAGGACGTCTTCGGAGGCATGGAGCAGTGGGGCTACGGGCAAGCCACGGAGTGGCGGGTGTCGAAGGGCGAACTGGGCCGGCCGGGCGGGGAGACCCACGTGTGGACCCGGGTACGGATGCCGCTGATCGAGGGCGGCGAGCTCGACGGCCAGGACCGGGCGCTGATCGTGGCCGACTCGGCGAACGGGCTGTCGGCGGTGCTGCCGATGGACGAGTGGCTGTCGATCCCGCCCACCATGACCACCACGCTGCTGCGCCCGGCGAGCGGCGAATGGGTGCACCTGGCCTGCCGGACGGCGCTCAGCACCGACGGGCTGGGCCTGACGACGGGCGAGCTCTACGACTTCGACGGCGCGCTCGGCCAGGTCTCCCAGCCCCTGGTGATCCGGGCCCGCTGACCAAGATCACCCATCCGCTCCCGGGGCGCCCGAGGCGATTGTCGCGCGCTCCGGCGATCTCTGCCGGCAGGGGGACAAGTGGGCGTTGTGGATGAGTCAGGGGGCGCGGGAAGGTTCGGTCTACCCTTGCGAGCCGGACGCGATGGCGCGCTGACGAGGGAGACCGCGGGCGCCGGCCGGGGCCGGTGACACGGGGGCGACGCGGCGGGGGCGGCCCGGGATCAGTGCGGGGCGGCGGCCCGCCGAGACGTCCTCGACCCAGCCCACGGCCAGCACGACCAGGCCCAGCAGCACGGCCACCACGGCCAGCCGCCACGAGATGCCGACCCAGCCCCGCACGGGCAGGCCGGTCGCCTCGGCCAGGCGGACCACGGCGATGATCAGCGGGACGTGCCAGAGGTAGATCGTGAGGGCCCGGGCGTTGAGGACCGTGAGGATGCGGCGCGGGGCCACCTGCGGCGAGATGCCCAGCACGACCAGGATGAACGCGGCCGACCAGAGGGCGTTGGCCAGCGGGATGTCGTTGAGGTCGAGCCCGCGCGGGCCGGGATGGGTGAGCGCCCACGCCGCGCCCGTCACGGCGAACACCCCCGCGATCCACCAGCGGTATCGGGCCAGGGCGGCGCCACGCCCGGTGGCGGCCGGGGCGGGCAGCGCGGTGCGGGGGCGGGCCAGCAACCCGTCGTGGTGGGCGAAGCCGAGCAGCCAGGCCGCGCCGTACAGGGCGAGGTCACGCACGATCACCGGCGGCGTGAGGCCGGCGAAGGTGATGACGGCCAGGGCCACGTACGGGAAAGCCAGGGTCGTCAGCGGGAACCGGCGGAACACCGGCAGCAGCAGCGGGGACAGCAGCACGAACCACAGGAAATCGCGCAGGTACCACATCGCGGCGAGACCCTGGAGCCAGAAGCCCTCGGCCGGCGGGTCGACGATCGGGAACGCCCACAGCAGGACTTCCCAGTCCCAGGCCATGCCGACGGCGAGCATCGTCGGGACCGCGATCGCGGCCAGCACCCACAGCGCCGGCAGCAGGCGGTGCAGCCGGCGCTCGACGGCGAACGGGCCGTAGCGGTCGAGCGAGGCCGCCATCATCGAACCGGCCAGGGCGAACATCACCGACATGGCCGGGAAGACGATGGTCAGGGCCGCCCAGCCGGTCGAGTGGTAGACCACGACCCGGACGGTTGCGACTGCTCGCAGCAGATCCAGGTACCGGTTGCGCATAGAATTCTTTGTTACCCAGTCGGGACATATCCCGCAAACCAGCGTGAATTATCCCATAATCGATGCATTGCCAGGTTTGAATTGTCGATCAAGCGCAATAGCGATGATCAAAAACCCAGCTTACGCAGCTGACGAGGGTCACGTTGCCACTCTTTGGCCACCCGCACATGAAGATCGAGATACACGCGGGTGCCCAGCAATTGTTCGATCTCCGCGCGGGCCCGGCTGCCGACTTCTTTGAGCCGCACACCCCGCGAACCGATCACGATCGACTTCTGGCTGTCCCGCTCCACATAGAGATCGGCATAGATCTTCGTGAGGCCGCCCTCGACCATCATTTCCTCGACGAGAACCGCGATCGAGTGCGGCAGCTCGTCGCGCACCCCCTCGAGCGCCGACTCGCGGATCAGCTCGGCGATCAGCACCTGCTCCGGCTCGTCGGTCAGCACGTCGTCCGGGTACAGCTGCGGCGACTCGGGCAGATGCTTGACCAGCACGTCGACCAGCGTCTGCACCTGATGTCCGGAGACCGCGCTCACCGGCACGATCTCGGCGAAATCGTAGAGCTCGCTGACGGCCAGCAGGTGCCGGGCCAGCGTGCCCGGGTCGACCAGGTCGACCTTGGTCACTACCGCGATCACCGTCGCCTTGAGCTCGGCCAGCTCCGACGAGATGAACCGGTCGCCCCGCCCCACCGGCTCGTCGGCCGGGAAGCAGACACCGATCACGTCGGTCTCGCTCCACACCTCGCGCACCAGGTCGTTGAGCCGCTCGCCGAGCAGCGTGCGGGGCCGGTGCAGACCGGGCGTGTCGACCAGGACGAGCTGCGCGTTCTCGCGATGCACGATGCCCCGGATGACGTGCCGGGTGGTCTGTGGCTTGTTCGACGTGATCGCGATCTTCTGTCCGATGATCGCGTTGGTCAGCGTGCTCTTGCCGGCATTCGGCCGCCCGACGAAACACGCGAACCCGGCGCGATAGACGTCGTCCTGCGTGATCCGCCCCGCCTCACGGTGACGGTGCGTGCGCGTCGTCCCGCTTGCTTTTCCCGTACGTGGGGTGGCCGCCCCGCCGGCATCCGCCCGTTGCGGGGCCTTCGCGCGCCCCTGCTCCTGACGCGCCCGCGGCTTGCGGCCCGGCTCGCTTGCGCTCGGGGAGCCGGCCGCCCGGCCGCGCCCCTGGCCGTCACCGGCACCGCCGCGCCCACCAGCAGAGCTGCCGCGCCGGGTCTCGGACGTACCCTCGGCCCGGCGAGCCGCCCGCCGCTCCTGCCGGCGAAGCTCGTTGCGCTCCCCCGCAGTGAGCCGCCGCCCGCCCTCGCCGCGCGGTGCATCGGCAGCGCGAGAACCCCGCGACGCATCCGCAGCACGAGAACCCCGCGACGCATCCGCGGAACGAGAGCCCTCCGTGGCCCGGCCGGGACGTTCGTCAGTCATGCGGTGACCGTGCCGCGCAGGGTGCCCGCCGGGTCGGCCACGTGGATCGGGGACGTCGGGGCCAGGTCGCGCACGGCGGCGTGCCCCGCGTCCTCCAGCGACTCCGCCTCGGTGACAACCGCCGCCGCCTCGATCAGCGTGGCCCCGGACGACGCGGCCGAGGCCACGGCGAGCTGCAGCGCGGTGAGCGACAGGTTGGGCAGCGACACCGTGGCCGCCGCGTACGTCCGGCCGTCCTGGTCGCGGACCGCCGCGCCCTCGGCCGCCCCCACCCGGGCCCGGGCACTCCGCGCCAGCGTGACCAGCTTGGTGTCCTCGGCGCTCAAAACGGTGTCGGTCTCAGGCATCGGCGTGCTGTCTTTCCTCTGTCTCGGTGTCGGTGTCGTCAGTCGTCTCGGGCGTCTCGACCGGCTCGATCCGGCGCACCAGCACCGAGTCGATCCGGTTGCGGCGCCCGGTCGTGCCCTCGGCCACCAGGTGCAGGCCGCCCACGTCGACCTGGGCGCCGGGGATGGGCACCCGGCCCAGCGTCTGCGCGAGCAGGCCGCCCACCGTCTCGACCTCGTCGGCGGGCAGCTCGACCCCGTAGATCTCGCCGAGATCCTCGATCGGGAGCCGGGCCGTGACCCGCACGGCGCCGTCCTCCAGGTGCTCGACGGGCGGGCGCTCGACGTCGTACTCGTCGGTGATCTCGCCGACGATCTCCTCGAGGATGTCCTCGATGGTGACCAGGCCGGCCGTGCCACCGTACTCGTCCACGACGATCACCACGTGGCTGCGGGCCGCCTGCATCTCGGAGAGCAGGTCGTCCACGGGCTTGGACTCGGGCACGAACGTCGCCGGGCGCATCAGGTCGGCCACCGCCTGCGCCGTCGACGCCGGGTCGCCGTTCTGCGTGCGCCGGATCACGTCCTTGAGGTAGAGCACGCCGAGCACGTCGTCGACGCTCTCGCCGATCACCGGGATGCGCGAGAAGCCGGACCGCAGGAACAGGTAGAGCGCCTGCTGCAGGGTCTTCGGGGCCTCGATCCACACCATCTCGGTGCGGGGCACCATCACCTCGCGGGCGATCGTGTCCCCCAGCGCGAACACCGAGTGGATCATCTCGCGCTCGCCGTGCTCGACGACGCCGCGCTGCTCGGCCAGGTCGACCAGTTCGCGCAGCTCGACCTGGCTGCCGAACGGCCCCTCGGGGAAGCCCTTGCCGGGCGTGACCGCGTTGCCGATCAGGATCAGCAGCGACGCCAGCGGGTTGAGCACCTTGCCGAGCCAGCGCACCAGCGGGGCGGCTGCCCGGCCCACGGCGTACGCGTGCTGGCGCCCGACCGTACGGGGGGCGACACCGACCACGACGAAGCTCACCACGGTCATCGTGCCCGCGGTGACCAGCGCCGCCGTCCAGCCGATGCCCCAGCTGTCCACGGCCACCAGCGCGATCAGCGTCGTGGCGGTCAGCTCGCACAGCAGGCGCAGCAGCAACAGCAGGTTGAGGTGTCGTACGACGTTGGAAGCGATGGCGGCCAGCGCCGAGGCGCCGCGCTCACCCTCGCGGGCCATCTCGGCCGCGCGGGCCGTGGAGACCGAGCCCAGGGCGGCGTCGGCCATCGAGGCCAGGCCGGCCAGGAAGACCAGCGCGACCGCGACGATGATCAGCTGAAGATCAGGCAGGCCGGCGGACGCCGCACCTGCCGCGAATGTATCGGCGGGGTCCACGGCTAGCCGGCCCGCCCGGCCCGCCAGCTCTGGAGGAGCCTGTTCTGCAGGGCGAACATCTCGCGCTCCTCCTCGGGTTCGGCGTGGTCGTAACCGAGCAGGTGCAGCGCGCCGTGCACGGTCAGCAGGTGCAGCTCGTCGGCGGCCGAGTGGCCCGCCGCGGCGGCCTGTTTCGCGGCCACCTCGGGGGCCAGCACGATGTCGCCCAGCAGGGCCGGCTCACCTGTGCCGGCCTCACCGGGGCCGTGGTCGACGCTGCCCTCGTCCATCGGGAACGCGAGCACGTCGGTGGGGCCGTCACCACCCATCCAGCGGTGGTTGAGCTCGGCCATGTAGTCGATGTCGACGAGCAGGATCGACAGCTCGGCGAGGGGGTTGACCCCCATCTCGTCGAGGGCGTGCCGGGCCACCGCGAGGATCGCGTCGGTGTCGACCTCGACTCCCGACTCGTTGGCGATCTCGATGGACATAGTGGTGCGTTTACCCCTTGTTTCAGCGCCTACGCCCGGGACGGCCGCCACTGGCGGCACGACCGGGCACGGCGTGGACGGATTGGGCGGTGGCCTGCTCCTGATCGGCGTCGTACCGCGCGTACGCGTCGACGATCTCGGCCACCAGCCGGTGACGGACGACGTCGGAGCTGGACAGCTCGGCGAAGTGCACGTCCTCGACATTCTGCAGGATCTCGCGGACGACCTTGAGACCGCTGGTCGTGCCGCCCGGCAGGTCGACCTGGGTGACGTCGCCGGTGACCACGATCTTGGCGCCGAACCCGAGCCGGGTCAGGAACATTTTCATCTGCTCGGGAGTCGTGTTCTGCGCCTCGTCGAGAATGATGAACGCGTCGTTCAGAGTCCTACCGCGCATATAAGCCAGGGGGGCGACCTCGATCGTGCCCGCGGCCATCAGGCGTGGGATCGACTCGGGGTCGAGCATGTCGTGCAGCGCGTCGTAGAGGGGCCGCAGGTAAGGGTCGATCTTCTCGTTGAGGGTGCCGGGCAGGAAACCCAGCCGCTCGCCCGCCTCGACCGCGGGGCGGGTCAGGATGATCCGGCTGACCTGCTTGGCCGTGAGCGCCTGCACGGCCTTGGCCATGGCCAGGTAGGTCTTGCCCGTGCCGGCGGGGCCGATGCCGAAGACGATCGTGTTTTCGTCGATCGAGTCGACATATCGCTTCTGACCCAGCGTCTTGGGCCGGATCGTCTTGCCCCGGCGGGACAGGATGTTGAGGGTGAGGACCTCGGCGGGCCGCTCGGCGGTCGCGTCCTCGAGCATGGCGACGGTGCGTCGCACCGAGTCGACGCTGAGCGTCTCACCCCGCTCGATGAGCTCGATCAGCTCGGAGAAGAGGCGTTCGGCGGTGGCGTTCTCGGCCGGGTCACCGGTGATGGTGATCTCGTTGCCGCGAACGTGCACGTCACTGGCGAGAGTTCGCTCGATGAGCCGCAGGATCTCGTCCTTGGCACCCAGCAGGTTCACCATGATCTTCGGGTCGGAAACCGAGATCTTGGTCTGCACCCGCGCCGCGCCGTTGGAGCCCGCGCTGGAAGGGTTCGGCGTACCGGTCATAGGGCGGCCCTAGGGGCCTCCGCCACCTGCTCTCGTGCTCTTCGTCGCCCGGGGTGGACGGCGTGCTGAAGTGTCGTGCCATCGTATCCGCTCGGCCGCCCCACCGCCGATGCCATTATCGCCGGAAATGGGACGGCCTCACTCACCAGTGATTCACGCGCTTCCGTCGGAGGCCGCGCCCCCGTCGAAACCCTGCTGGTCACGGGTCACGCGATAGGTGGCCCAGTGCATCCGGACCACTGCCCCCGCCTCGTCGCGGGTCAGTCGCAGCAGCTCACCGGTCTCCCGCCCGCTGACCGTACGCAGCACGTCCGGCTGCCCCGGCAACGGCTCGAAGATCGACGGCGGCGAGTCGGCCGGCAGCTCGGTCAGCCGGGCCCGCAGCGCCCCGTCGTGCCACGAGAACACGAACGGCGTGCCTTCGCTGTACCAGTGGCCGAGGATCGACCGGTACTCCCGCGGGGCCGGGGCGGCGATCGTCCACGGCGTGATGTCCGCCGGGTCCAGCTCGACGGCCAGTTTGAGCAGCTCGTGCACCACGTCACCGATCAGCCGGGAGGTGCCGGAAGAGCCGAGCACCGCCGCGCCGAGCCCGGCCGGCACGCCTTCCCCGCCCCGCCGCCCGTACGCGGAAGCCAGGAACCCGGGCATCGCGCCGTCGTGCCCGACGTGCGTCACCCAGCGGCTCTGCGGCTCGATGATCAGGCCCAGCCCGAACCCGGCCTGCCAGACCGCCTCGTGCGTCACCGTGGCCGGGAAGCGCATCTCGTCGACCGTCGCGGCCGCCAGCACCTTGCCACCGGGGTCGACGGTGGCCGGGTGGGCCAGGAACGCACCCCAGGTGGCCATGTCGCCTGCGGTGCTCCACAGCTGCGCGGCCGGGCCGACACCGCCCAGGTCGGTCTGCGGCTCGGGGCGGGCCGCGTCGGAGAAGTCGTCGACGACGTAGCCGACCGCGGCCTGCGGGGGCGGGTTCAGCGTGGTCGCGCCCAGCCCGAGCGGACCCAGCACCTTCTCGGCCACTACCTCGGCCCAGCTGCCGCCGCGGAGTTTGGCCACGAGCTGCCCGAGCACGGCGAAGCCGAGGTTCGAGTAGTGGTAGCGGCGCGCGTTGGGCAGCACCCGCTCGGCCCGGTCGAGCTGGGCCAGCACCTCGGTCGGGTCGGGGGCCTGCAGCGTGTCCCAGATGTCCCCGTACGGCTCCCGCTGGAAACCGGCCGTGTGCGACAGCAGCCGCCGGATCAGGGCGTCGCCGTGGGCCGGGACCGGCAGGTGCCGGCCGATCGGATCGTCCAGGTCGAGCAGCCCCTCGTCGCGGCACTGCAGCACGAGCACCGCGGTGAAGGTCTTGGTGATCGAGCCGATCCGGAACCGGGTGTCGGCGTTCAGCGGATGATCGGGATTGCCGGAGTCACCGACGGTGAACACCCACGGCTCGCGGTCGGCCCGGTGCAGCGCGACCGAGACGGCGGGAATGCGGCCGTCGGCCTGGGCCTTGCGGACAACCCGCTCGTAGCGGGCGGAGGCGGTCACCGGTCGGCCGGGGTCAGGCAGTGGTTCTCCATCCTGGCGATCTTAAGGTGGGCACCGACAGGGATTGAGGATGGGAGCGCTTCCATGGCGGATGTCGAGCACCTGCTCGCGCAGTTGAGCCTTGACGAGAAGGTGTCGCTGCTCGCCGGCCAGGACTTCTGGTCGCTGCCGGCGATCGAGCGGATCGGATTGCGCTCGCTGGTGATGTCGGACGGGCCGATCGGCGTACGGGGAGTCGGCTGGGCGCCCGACGACCCGTCGATCGCGCTGCCCAGCCCGACCGCGCTCGCCGCGGCCTGGGACGTCGAACTGGCTGAGCGGGCCGGACGGCTGCTGGGACAGGAGTCGCGCCGCAAAGGCGTGCACCTGCTGCTCGGGCCCACGGTGAACCTGCAGCGCACCCCGCTGGGCGGCCGCCACTTCGAGTGCTACTCGGAGGACCCGCTGCTCAGCGGCGAGATCGCGGTGGGTTTCGTGCGTGGGGTGCAGCAGCACGGCGTCGGCACGACAGTCAAGCATCTGGTCGGCAACGACTTCGAGACCGACCGCATGGAGGTCGACGTCCGGATCGGCGACCGCGCGCTGCGGGAGATCTATCTGGCGCCGTTCGAGCGGGTCGTGGAGTCGGGTGGCTGGGGCGTGATGAGCGCCTACAACGGGGTGAACGGGCAGTCGATGGCCCAGAACGGCGTGATCCAGGACGAGATCCTCAAACGCGAGTGGGGCTTCGACGGCGTGGTGGTGTCGGACTGGCGGGCCGCGCGCTCGACGACCGGCTCCGCGCTGGGCGGCCTGGACATCGCCATGCCGGCGCTGGAGAGCCCGTGGGGGGAGAAGCTTGTTTCCGCCGTACGGGCCGGGGAAGTGCCCGAGGAAGTGATCGACGACAAGGTGCGCCGGGTGCTGCGGCTGGCCCAGCGAGTCGGGGTGCTCGACGGCGGCCCGGCCGTCACCCCGCCCGGCGACCTGGACGGCGACGCGATCGCCCGGGAGGTCGCGGCCCGGTCGTTCGTGCTGGTGCGCAACGAGAACTACACGCTTCCGCTGGAGCCGGCCGCGCTGACCAAGGTGGCCGTGATCGGCGCGCTGGCCACCGACGCCCGCGTGCTCGGCGGCGGCAGCGCCCAGGTCTCCCCGCCGCACGTGATCTCCCCGCTGACCGGCCTGGAGCTGGCGCTGTCCGGAGTAGACGTCGCCTACGCGGTCGGCGCCGACCCGCGCCCGTTCCTGCCCGCCGCGCACGGACCCGGCTGGTCGGCCGTCACGGCCACCGTGGGCAGCCACGCGTTCGAAGTGGAGCCGGCCGCCGTGCGCTGGATCGGCTCACTGCCCGGCGGTCTCGACCCGGCCGACGTGGAGGAGATCCGGCTCGAGACCACGTTCACGCCCCTCGAAGGCGGCGAGCACACGTTCGCGGTCTCCGGCTTCGGCACGTTCGAGCTGCGGGTGGGCGACGAATTGCTGTACGAGGGGACGCTGCACCCGCCGGGCGCCACCCGCGCCGACCTGCTGCTGTCCCCGCGCGAACAGCGCGCCACGGCGACACTGGAAGCAGGCGTGGCGGTGCCGGTCGTGCTGCGGCAGACCATCGCGCGCGGCATGGCCCACACCGTGTCGAGCACGCTGGGTCACCGCCCGCCCGGCCCCGACGCCGACGGCCTGATCGCCGAGGCGGTCGAACTGGCCGCGGGCTCCGACGTGGCCGTGATCGTCGTGGGCACCACCGAGCAGGTCGAGTCCGAAGGCTTCGACCGTACGTCGCTGGCCCTGCCCGGCCGCCAGGACGAGCTGGTGTCCCGGGTGGCCGCGGCCAACCCCCGTACGGTCGTGGTCGTCAACGCCGGATCGCCGGTGCTCATGCCGTGGGCCGACGAGGTCGCCGCGACGGTGCTGACCTGGTTCCCCGGCCAGGAAGCGGGGGCCGCCCTGGCCGACGTGCTGCTCGGGGTGACCGAACCCGGCGGCCGGCTGCCCACCACGTGGCCCCGCCGCGAGGAGGACTGCCCCGTGCTGGCGATCGAGCCGCGCGACGGCGTGGTGACGTACGAGGAAGGGGTCTTCGTCGGTTACCGCGGGTGGCTGCGCTCCGGGGTCGCGCCGCTCTACGCGTTCGGGCACGGCCACGGCTACACGACGTGGCAGTACGACGAGCTCACGGTCAACGAGACCGAGGCCGTGGTGACGCTGACCAACACCGGCGCGCGGGCCGGGCGCGAGGTCGTGCAGATCTACGTCGGACCGTCACCGGTGGACCCGTCCCGGCCGGAACGCTGGCTGGCCGGCTTCGCGAACGTCGAGGCGCTCCCGGAGGAGACGGTCACCGTGCGGATCCCGTTGCCGGCCCGCACGTTCGAGGTGTGGGAGGACGGCGGCTGGGTGCGCCGCACGGGCGACTATCGGGTGGTCGCGGCCCACGCCCTGGACGAGCCCCGTTTGACGGCCACACTGACTGTATAGAGATCGGACGATATCCACAGTCCGCGTTCGTCCACAGCCCGGCGGCTCCCGCCCACCCAAGATCGCGCAATCCGGCGACAATGGCGGTGGGCGGGGGTCCCCCGGTAGGGCGGGCCCCCTCGATCGTGTTGATCTAGAAGCGGCGGGTGTCGTGATTCGCTGATGGTGGGGCGGACTTGCCCGCTCGGAGCGGCTGCTGCTCTCGGACTTGCCCGCTCGGAGCGGCTGCTGCTCTCGGACTTGCCGGCTCGGAGCGGCTGCTGCTCTCGGACTTGCCCGCTCGGAGCGGCTGCTGCTCTCGGACGGCTTCCGCTCGGAGCGGCCATTGCGGGACGGCTTCCGCTCGGAGCGGCCGTTGCGGGGCGGCTTCCAGCGCGGAGCAGCTGCTGCTCCCGGACGGCTTCCCGCGCGGAGCGGCCGTTGCGGGGGCTTCCAGCGCGGAGCGGCAAGCCCTGACCCGCGGGCCGGCTAACTGCGCGACAGCCAAGCCGACCACAGCGCGGCATAGCGGCCCCCCGCCCCCACCAGCTCGTCGTGGGTTCCTTCCTCCAGTACGGCCCCGTGTTCCAGCACCACGACCCGGTCGGCGCCGGCGGCCTGGGTCAGCCGGTGCGCCACCAGCAACGTCGTGCGTCCGCGGGTGGCCGCCAGCGCCGATTCCTCCAGTTCGCGCGCCCCCGCGCTGCCCGCCTCCGCGGTCGCCTCGTCCAAGATGGCCACGGCCGGGTCGAGCAGCACCAGCCGGGCCAGGGCCAGCTGCTGGGCCTGGCCCGCGGTCAGCGGGTGCCCGCCTTCACCGACCACCGTGGCCAGGCCCCGGGGCAGCCCGCGGACCCAGTCCAGCGCCCCCACCCGGGCCAGCGCCGCCTCGGCCGCTTCGACTGTGGCCGACGGTGAGGCCAGCCGCAGGTCTTCGATGAGCGGGCCCGCGAACACGTGCGTCTCCTGGCTGATGATCGCCACGATGCCGGGTGCGAGCTGGTCGACCGGCACCTCGCCCACGGTGGCCGTGCCGGTGCGGGGGCGCAGGATCCCGGCCGCGATCGAGGCCACTGTGGTTTTGCCGGCCCCGGTCGAGCCGACCAGCGCGACCCGTTCGCCGGGTGCGACCCGCAGGTTGATGCCGCGCAGCACTGGCACTTCGTCGTCGTAGCCGAAGGTCACCGCGCGCAGGGCGAGGCCGGCGTCGGACGGCGTACGGGTGCCGGCCGGGGTCACCGCCAGTGTGCCCACGCCGACCAGGCGGGCCAGCCCGGCCCCGGCCGCTTGGATCTCGTCGAACGTGAACAGGATCATCGACACCGGGTTGAACAGCCGGTGGAACAGCACCGCGGCTGCGGCCGTCTCGCCGACGGTGACGCCCGAGCCCGACCGTACGTAGCAGAAACCGGCGACCAGGATCGTCACCAGGCCCAGCAGTTCGGCCCGGCTGATCCGGCCCACGAACCGGGTGAACAGCGCGAACACGCCGACCGAGAGGTCCCGGGCGCGGGCCGAGGCGTCGTTGATGGCGTCCAGGTGCCGGTCGGCCAGGCGGTACGCGTGGACCGTGCGCACGCCTTGCAGGCTTTCCATCAGCAGCTGGGAGCGGGCCCCGACCGCGGCCCGTTCGGCGGCGTAGATCGGCGCCGAGCGAGGCAGGTACCAGCGCAGCGCGAGCAGGTAGGTGGGCATGGCGGCCAGCCCGGCCACACCGAGACGCCAGTCCAGGCCGAACATCGCGGTGACGCTGAGCATCGCCAGGAAAAGCGCGGAGATGACTGTGGGCATCACTTCGGCCGCCGCCGCGCCCACCGCGGCCACGTCGGCCCCGACCCGGGCCAGCAGGTCGCCGCGACCGGCCCGGTCGAGGGTGTTCGCGGGCAGCCGCAGCGCGACCCCGACGGTCTGTTCGCGCAGGTTGGTCAGGATCCGTTCGCCGAGCCGGCTGACCAGGGTGGTCGTAGCCCCGGCGGCGATCCCGCCGAGCAGGGCGATCACGGTGACGAGCACACTGATCGGCACCAGCGCGGCCGGGGTGGCGCCGTCGCGCACGAGGTCGACGAGCAGGCCCAGCGCGGTGACCGGCACGACTGAGGCGGCGGCCGCGCCGAGCCCGGTGGCCACGGTGAACGCGACCTCGACGCGGCGTGTTCTGAGCTGCCCGCACACCCAGGCCCAGGTCTGGCGTGGGGTGGCGACCGGTAAGGCGTAGTTCACCGCAGCACCGCCGCCCGGTACGTCTCGTCGGTGGCGGCCAGCGCGGCGTGGGTGCCGGTCGCCACCACTTCGCCGTCGCGCAGCACGATCACCCGGTCGGTGATGGCCAGCAGCGCCGGCGAGGTGGTCACCAGCAGGGTGCCCAGGGTGGAGCCGGGGCCGTGCCGCAGGTCGCGGATGCCGCGGGCGATGGCGTGCTCGGTCACCGCGTCGACCGCCGTCGTGGGCTCGTGCAGCACCAGCAGCCGGGGGCGGGCGAGCAGGGCGCGGGCCAGGGCGAGCCGTTGCCGCTGACCGCCGGACAGGGCCGCGCCGCGGTCGGCGATCGCGTGGTCCAGCCCGTCGGGGTGCGCCGCCACCACGTCGTCGGCCGCGGAGGCGCGCAGCACCGCGGGCAGCGTCCCGGGCGGGTCGGTCCCGGCGACGTCGATCAGGTTCTCCCGGATCGTGCCGGTGAACAGTTCGGGCAGGTGCGGCGCGACCAGCACGTCGGGCGAGCCGTCGTCGAACAGGGCCACCAGCGCCCCGGCGTCGGGCTCGGCCACGATGCCGACGCACTCCCCCCGTACGGGGGAAATGGGGTTGTCGCCCGTCGGCGGCTGGGTGGGCACCAGGTCGAGCACGGCCTGGATGCGGGCGGCTGACGCGCGGGCCGACGCGAGCCAGCCGGGCCCGGCCGAGAGGGTGGCGAACGGCTCGCTGAGGAACGCGGCCAGGCCGATGACGGTCACCAGTTCGCCCGCGGAGATCCGGCCGGTCAGCGCGAACCAGCCCGCCAGGATCGCGATGCCGCAGGCCACCAGCGTGCTCACGGTGTCGGAGGCGGCCTGGAACCAGCCCAGCGTCTTCGCGGCGCGCAGGGTGGCGCCGAGCGATTCGCGGCTGACCTCGCGGTACCGGTGGGCCGCGGCGTCCTGCGCCCCGATCCCCCGCAGCGGCCGCAGCCCGGTGACCAGGTCGGTGGCGACGGACGCGGCCCGGCCCGCGACTTCCTGCCGGGCGGCGACCCGCCGGGTGATCCGGGGCGCGGCCCGCTGCAGGCCGGCCAGCACGACGGGGGTGCCGATCAGCACGACCAGGCCCAGCGGCACCGAGATGACGAACAGCCCGATCGCGCTGACGGCCGTGGCGACCAGCGCCCCGAACAGCCGGGGCAGATAGTCGAGCAGGTAGGACGCGGTATCGGCGTCGGTGGCGGAGATGGTGAGCACGTCGCCCGTGCGCACCTCGGTGCGCGGGTCGAGCACTTTGGCCGCCACTTCGAGCCGTAGCCGGTGTGCTTCGTCGGCGATGGCCCGCATGAGCCGGCGGGCGCCCGTCCGGTAGGCCACGGTGAGCACCAGGAACAGGGAGCCGAGGGCGCACACCCAGAAGACCAGCCGGCTCAGGCTCTGGGTGGCCACGGCCCGGTCGACGATCACCCCGATCAGCACCGGGACGAGCGCCTCGCAGCCCACCTGCACGCCGCTGAGCAGGCTGCCCGAGGCGACCCGGACGCGGTTGCGGATCAGGGCCCGCCAGAGAAGATTCACGCCCGGGCCGCGTGCATCGACAGTCATCGACTATCGACCTTGGCCCCGCGAAACCGTCGGAGCAAGACCCGTGACTCTGTGTGATGTACGCCATTTTAACGGAGAGTAATTTCGGACTACAGTGTGATCCGTCCGGTTCTCCCGATTGGCCCGGACCGAGATCGTCGCCGAGGAGACCGAGCATGACCTACGACCTCGACGCCCCCGTCGTCCGGCGCCGGTGCGCCACCGCCCTCGCCGCGCACCCCGCCCGGGGCCGGTTCGTCGCGCTCGCCGTCGGCCCGGCCGACCCGCTGGCCGACGTCGCCCGCACCGTCGAGCGCCAGGCGCTGGGCCACGACGCCACGGCCCTGGCCTTCGAGAACAGCCCGTACGAGAGTCAGAGCCTGTTCCTGCTCGTGCTCGACCGCGACACCGGCCTGCCCGCGGGCGCCGGCCGGGTCGTCGAGGGCGGCGGCCGCGCGCTGGACGACGCCCCCGCTCGCATCGGCCGCGACCTGTCGGCGATCGTCGACGCGCACGGCTTGCACGACGGCGGCAAGATCTGGGACCTGGCCACCCTCGTGGTGCTCGACGACGACGCCGGCCCGCTGCTCCACCGCACCCTGCTGCAGGCGGGGCACCGCGCCGGCGTCCGGCACGTGGTGGCCCTGCTCGACGACCGCACCCACCGCGACCTCACGCTGCTGGGCGTCCCCTTCACCGCCCTGGCGGGCGCGGAGCCGGCCCAGCGGGCCGTCTACGTGTCGTTCGCCGAGGTCGAACCCGCGATCGTGGCGCAGGCCCGCCGCCTGAGCCGCCCGGTCGGCCCGTTCGCCGGCGAGATCCGGGCCCGCGGCCTGCGCCGCCTGCTGACCCGCCGGACCGCCGCCCGCGTCTGCGACCAGGTCGCCACCGGCGCCGGCCTCAACGAGCACATCCAGATGCCGGGCCTCGAGCGCCGCCGCTACCGCAGCCTCAAGACCAAGCGCTGATCACCAGCGGCCGAGCCGGGCCGACAGCACCGACAACGCCGCCACGCCCGCCGTCGAGGTGCGCAGAACCTCACGGCCCAGCCGGACGGGCGTCGCCCCGTCGAATTGGGCGAGCTCGGCGTCGCTGATGCCACCCTCCGGCCCCACCACCAGCACGATCTCACCCGACGAAGGCAGCGGCACCGTGGTCAGCCGCTCGGTCGCCTCCTCGTGCAGCACGAAGGCGGACGCGCCGAGCCGCGCCGCCACCTGCTTGGTCGAGCAGTCCGGGTCACCGCCGACCACCGGGAGCCACGGGCGGCGCGCCTGCTTGGCGGCCTCGCGCGCGGTCGCGGCCCACTTGTCGCGCGCCTTGAAACCGCGGTCGCCGCGCCACTGGGTCACCGAACGCGACGCCGCCCAGGGCAGGATCTCGTCCACGCCGATCTCGGTCATCGCCTGCACGGCCAGCTCACCGCGGTCGCCCTTGGCGATGCCCTGCACGACCACCAGCCGCGGGTCGGGCGCGGGCGCCACCGACCGGGCACCGAGCGCGACCGACACCGTGCCCTTGCCGACCGTGTCGACGTGGCCGGTGGCGAGGGTGCCCCGGCCGTCGCTCAGCAGCAGGGTCTCACCGGCGCGCAGGCGCTGCACGGTGGCGGCGTGATGCCCCTCGGGGCCGTCGAGCACGAACGAGTCGCCGGCGGGCAGGGCGTCGACCAGGAACATCGGGGCGGACACCCCCGCACGCTACCGAACCGGCGGGGTGCCCGGCACGACCAGGCCGCTCTCGTACGCCGCCACCACCGCCTGGGCCCGGCTCGACAAACCGAGCTTGCCCATCGTCCGCTTCACGTGCGTCTTCACCGTGGCCTCGCTGAGCACCAGCCGCCCGGCGATCTGGGCGTTGCTCAGCCCGTTGCCGACCAGCCGCAGCACCTCCGTCTCGCGCGCGGTCAGCCCGGCCAGCCGCGAGGTGTCGAAAGACCTCTGCCCGTACGTCTCCACGAGCCGATGGGTGATCCGCGGGGCGAGCAGAACGTCCCCGTCGACGATGGTGCGCACGGCCGTGATGATCCGCTGGGGTGGCGTGTCCTTGAGCAGGAACCCGGACGCGCCGTCGCTCAGCGCCGTGTAGACGTACTCGTCGAGGTCGAAGGTGGTCAGCACGATCACCTTGGGCAGCGGGGTGACCGCCGATGCGAGGATCCGGCGGGTCGCGGCCAGCCCGTCCAGGCCGGGCATGCGGATGTCCATCAGCACCACGTCGGGCCGGGTCTCGGCGGCCAGCGCGACGGCCTGCTCCCCGTCCACGGCCTCACCCGCCACCTCCAGCCCGTCGGCCGCCCGGAACAGCGCGACCAGCCCGGCCCGGATCAGCGGCTGGTCGTCCACGACGAGCACCCGGATACTCATGCCGGCAACCTCAGCAGCACCTCGAACCCGGCCGGGCCCGGTCCGGCCGAGAGCACTCCCCCGTACAGGGCGGCCCGTTCGCGCATCCCCCGGATGCCGTGGCCGGCGGTGAAGGAGCCGCCGACCCCGTCGTCGCTGATCCGCACGGTCAGAGTGTCCTCGCCGTAGCCGAGCGCGACCCACGCCTTGGCGTCCGGCCCCGCATGTTTGAGCACGTTCGTCAGCGATTCCTGCACGATCCGGTAGGCGCACAGGTCGGGCCCCGGCGGCAGCGGCCGGCGCGCACCGTCCACGGTCAGGTCGATCGTCAGGCCCGCGTCCCGCATCCGCTCCACCAGGTCGGGCAGCATGTCCAGGCCCGGCTGGGGCCGCAGGTCGACGTCGTCGTCGTGGTCGATCCGCAACACGTCGAGCAGCCGCCGCATCTCCAGCATGGCGTCCCGCCCGGCGTCGCTCACCGTGCCCATCGCGGCCTTGGCCGTCGGCGGGTCGGTGTCGACGACGAACTCGGCCAGCCCGGACTGCAGCGTGATCACCGACATGTGATGGGCCACGATGTCGTGCAGTTCGCGGGCGATCCGTACGCGTTCCTCGGCCACCGCCCGGGCCGCGGAGGCCGCGGCCAGCTCGGCCCGCCGGCTCCAGCGGCGGGTGGCCTCGCCCAGCGCCCACGCGCCCACCAGCACCAGCCCGGACTGCATGACCTGGGGCCAGGCCGTCTCGTTGCGCTGCGCCACCCAGGTGACCATGAGCAGGGCCACCGTCACCCCGAACAGCACCGCCGCCACCGGCCGGGGACGCAGCATCGCCACCGAGAACATGGCGACCAGCAGGCCGATCCCGCCGCTGGGGAACCCTTCCCCGCCGACCAGCCCGGCCACCCCGAGCGCGGCCACGATCACGGCCATGGTGAACACCGGGGCCACCTGGCGCAGGGCGATCGGGGCCACCGAGAGGACCGCGAGCACGATCAGCGCGGGGCTCGGCGGGCCGGCGCTCCAGCCGTACAGGGTGGCCAGGGTCAGCCCGGTGAACAGCGCCGCGAGCAGCACATCCACCAGCAACGGTCTTCGCACGCGTCTCACGCTAACCAGGGCCGCCCTTAGGGGCATCGACCGGCGGGGGTATCCGCGCCTACCCCCGTGGGGGTAGCCGGACTTCCCGTCCTCGGGGGACGAAATTCGTCGATCTCGTCCCTAGCGTCTTTCGCATGATGAACGTGCTGGCAACGACGATGGTGGCGGCGACGCTGACGATCCCCGGCGGCGGCCCGGCCGCGACCCTGCAGCGGCAGGCCGACGAGCTGCGCCGGCAGGGCGCCCCGGCGGTGCTGCTGGAGGTCGACACCGACCGGCGGGACCTGCGGGTGCGCAGCGGTGACGTGCCGTGGCGGGCGCACTTCCGGATCGGCAGCTTCACCAAGACGTACGTGGCGGCGACGCTGCTGCAGCTGGTCGGCGAGGGCAAGCTGACCCTCGAGGACAAGGTCGACACGTGGCTGCCCGGCCTGGTGCGCGGCAACGGCAACGACGGGCGGCAGATCACCGTACGCCAGCTCCTGCAGCACACGAGCGGCCTGCCCGACTACCTGGCGGGCATGCCGTACCTGTTCGACCAGAGGCTTTTCGAGCAGCACCGTTATGAGGGGATCACCAGCCGCGAGGCCGTGCGGCTGGCCCTGACGTTCCCCCGCGAGTTCGCGCCCGGCACGAGCTGGAACTACTCGAACACCAACTACATGCTGGCCGGCCTGATCATCGAGAAGGTCACCGGCCACAGCTGGCGGACCGCGGTCCGCGACCGGATCGTGCGCCCGCTCGGCCTGACCGAGACCACCCTGCCCGGCAACGATCCGAACGTGCCGAACCCGCACGCGGTCGGTTACGAGCGTTTCCCCGGCCCGGACGCGACGCCGGAGGACCCCGACTACGGCGAGCCGATCGACGCGACCCGGCTCAACCCGACGTGGGGCGGCGCCGCGGGCGAGATCATCAGCACGGTCGACGACGGCAACACGTTCCTGCGTGCGCTGATGCGGGGCCGGGTGCTCAAGCCGGCCCAGCTGGCCGAGATGAAACGTACGGTGGCCGTCAGCGACGAGTTCCGGGCGAACTGGCCGGGCGCCCGCTACGGGCTCGGCCTGGTGTTCGTGCCCAACTCGTGCGGAGGTTCGTGGGCCCACGGCGGCGACATCCACGGCTTCAAGACCCGCAACGGCGTCAAGCCCGACGGTTCCCGCAGCGTCGTCGTCACCATCAACACCGACTCGCTCAAGCGCGACGCGGGCGTGCCCAAGCCGGCCCACGACGTCACACTCGACATCATCGACACAGCTCTCTGCAAGTAATCCGATCGGTGGGTCGCCCCGGCCGACCGGCCCTGCTTAGCCTGGCCCCATGCGGTTGCATGTCGCGGTACTCGACGACTACGACCTTCTCCGGGGAACGCTCGGCGCCGATCCGCGCCTGCGGATTCTCGGCCCCGGGGCGACCCGGTACGACGTACGCGTGCTCGACCCGCTCGGCGCGCGCCCGCCGGAACTCGTACGGGAAATGCTCGCCGACGATGTGCCCACAGTGGTCCGCACCGCCGGCGCGGACGCCCGGGCCGTCGTCGCCGCCTGGGCCGCCGGGGCCAACGACGTGGTCACCAAAGTGCTGGGCGCCTCCCACCTGGCCGACACCCTGTGCACCGCGGTGAGCCACCCCTTCCACCTGGGCGCCGGGCTGGCCGAGGCGATTGTCGAGGTGACCGGCCGGGCCGGGCCGGGGGTGGAGAGCCGGTTGGGCGAGGTGCTGGGTCAGGTGCGGCGCGGCCGCCGGCTCACCGCGGCGATGCAGCAGGCCGGGCTCACCCCCGCGGAGTACGAGGCGGAGATCCGGACCCTGCGCGACACCTTGCGCGGGGCCGGTCTTGACCTGCGACCGGCGCCACCGACCCCGCGGCAACGCGAGGCGCTCGTGCTCTACGCCGAAGGGCGCAGCCTGCCCGAGATCCAGCAGCAGCTCGGCGTCGGCCCGCGCACACTGGCCGAACTGCTGGGCCCGATCCCCGACCGGCTGCGCGCCGAACTGAGAGCCCTCAACCGCGCTCGGACTCCGGACCGGCCATGAGGGACCGAAGCCGCTCGGCGTCGGGCGAGGCCCACCAGACGAGATCGAGCGACCGGCCCCGCGTTCAGCTCCAGTTCTGCGGCGCCTGCTGGCGGGTGGTCACGTTGATGCGGTTGAAGAAGTTCGTCGTGGCGATCCACACCACGATCGCGGCCAGCTGCGTCTCGTCGAAGTGCTTGGCGGCGTCGTCCCAGACCGCGTCCGGCACCGCGTCCGGGGTGTCGGCCAGCCGGGTGGCGTGCTCGGAGAGGGCCAGCGCCGCCCGCTCGGCGTCGCTGAACCACGGCGTCTCGCGCCACACCGCCACGGTCATCAGCCGCTCGTCGGTCTCGCCGTTCTTGCGGGCGGCACGGGCGCCCGACTCGACGCAGGGCGCGCAACCGTTGATCTGGCTGCCCCGCAGGTGCACGAGTTCGAGGAGGGCCGGGTCGACGCCGGCCGAGTGGGCCGCCTTGTAGAGCAGGTTGATCGCCTTGATCGAGTCGGGCAGAAAGGAAGCGGGGTTGTCCATCCGAGCCTGCACGATTTTCTCCTTCAGTTCTCGCGGCGGCGTGGTCACATCCGCGCGTTCTCGTCCGTCGGGAGGGCGACGGACGACCCCGGCCCGATGTGACCGATGTGACGCAGGCCACAAATCAGGAGGCGACGATGACCGAGTACGAGCGTTTCGAGGCGAACCGGCCCCGGCTGCGCGCGGTGGCGTACCGGATGCTCGGCTCGGCGGCCGAGGCCGAGGACGCCGTGCAGGAGGCCTGGCTCCGCCTCGACCGGGCCGGCTCCGGGCACATCGACAACCTCGACGCCTGGCTCACCACAGTGGTCGGCCGGGTCTGCCTCGACATGCTGCGCTCCCGCAGTTCCCGCCGTGAGTCCTCGTTGCCCGAGACCGAACCCGCCCGCACCACCGGCCCCGAGGACGAGGCGGTGCGGGCCGACTCGGTCGGGCTGGCGCTGCTGGTCGTCCTGGAGACCTTGACCCCGGCCGAACGGCTCGCCTTCGTGCTGCACGACCTGTTCGCCGTGCCGTTCGAGGAGGTCGCCCCCATCGTCGGCCGCACACCCGACGCCGCCCGCCAACTCGCCAGCCGGGCCCGCCGCCGGGTCCGGGCCCAGCCCGGACCGCCCGAACGCCCGGCCGGGCGCGCCCTGGTCGACGCGTTCCTGACCGCCTCCCGCGACGGCGACTTCGAGACGCTGCTGAGCCTGCTCGACCCCGACGTCCGCCTGCGCATGGACGAACAGTTCCACAACCTGCCCACCGAACTACGCGGCGCCCGGACGGTGGCTCAGTTCTACGCGGGCCGCGCCCGGAACGCCTTCCCCGTGCTCGTCGACGGCGCACTGGGCATCCGCGTCGCCCCCGACGACGACACCCTGCTGGTCATCACCCTCACCGTCAGCGACGGCCGCATCACCGCGCTCGAAGCCATCACCAACCGGGACAGCCTGCGCGCGTTGGAGATCCTGCCCCTCTGAGCCGGCCGTCCGCGCCGAGCAACTGTTCGCCGCCGGCCCAGCGGAACGCCTCCACCGGCCACCGTGAAGGTCAAGACCCGGATGTCCCGGCGGGGTGGTGGGTGACGGACCGTCGCTCCCGCGGGGACCGGGGCGGCTTTCGCTGGCCGCTACGCGTCCAGAACGCGAAATCCACCCCGGCGACCTGAGTGAGTGGTGGCGCCCGAAAACGTCGGCCCCGGCCATCCGGCTCTGATCTCGGAGCACCGCGTGGTTCCGGGGCGGGAGACTCGGTGGACGGGCTCAGTCGTCGCCGGGGAAGAGCAGCATGTCGGCGACGAAGGTGGTGATGCGGTTCTCGTGGTCGCGGCCGATCCAGGTCGGGTAGGCGCCGTCGCCCCAGCCGCTGGACCAGGCGATCATGTCGCCCGCGCCGACCGACGCGAAGCGGGGGTTGCGGAGTTCGAGGGATTCCCATTCGCCGGCGAGGCGTTCGTGGTTGACGTCGTCGACGAAGCAGGCCATGCCCGCGTCGACACCGAAACCGAAGAACTCGCCGTAGCCCAGGTCGAGCAGGTCCTGCCCCTCGCGCAGGGCCAGCTCCCAGCGCACCGGCCGGCGGTCGCTGATGTCGAGGCGAGCGGCGGCGACCCGGCTGTGGTTCTCGTCGTCGGTGAACGTGGCCAGGCTGATCGTGACGGGGTAGGTGCCGGGCGACACCGTCATCACGAACGGCTCCTCGCCGTAGTCCAGGCTGGACGGGTCCGCGGCGATCAGGCGTCCGGACGGCAGGTTGAGTTTGCCCGCGGCGTGGGTCGAGATGCGCATGCGGCGCGGGCCCAGCGTCCGTTCGGCGCCGTCGCGGAAGAGCGTGTGCAGGGCGCGCGGCTGCAGCGGGCGGGGCGGGAACCAGGGCCGCTCGGCCGAGGTGCGCGACGGCAGGCCGGGGGCGGGGGCGCCGGTCACACGGTGGCGGTCGCCGGGGTCGCGGGGCAGCACGCAGACGTCGGAGAACGGCCGCACGCAGGCCTCGGCGTGCACCCGGGAGGCCCGGTCGAGCAGGGCGTTCCAGCGGCCGAAGGCGGGCAGCGGCAGCCGGGGCGGGGTGAAGCCGTCGTCGGTGAACGTGCTGCGGCCGCCTCGCCGCCCGGCCGGTTCGATGTCGTCGCTGCGGCGGCCGTTGATCTGCCACGCCGTGCGGTGGCGGGCCGCGGCGTCGTCGGCGGGGGCGGCCCAGGTGGCGGACTCGCGCAGGAACAGGTCACCCTCGGGAGCGCGGCGCAGCTCGTGGGCGGCGACGCGGTGACCGTCGGCGTCGTATCGAAGCACCGCGCAGTAACCCTCGGTCCACGAGATGTTGAGCACGGTGTGTAAACGGCCGCCGGCGAGCAGCACCACGGAGTACGGCTCGCCGGCGGAGTCGCGGGACTCGGCCTGATCCTGGGTCAGCGGGTTGACCAACCCGTTGTCCCAGCCCTCGCAGTACGCCGCCGCCAACGTCGTCTCCATGAGGCGCGATCTTATGCGCCGGGCGGGGGCATTTGCCGCCCCGCAACTGCGTGCAAGAGCGTGGCGAGAGCGAATCGAGAGTACGACGGTGCGTCAGCGCGACGCGAGCGTGCGACCCGCATGCGTCGCGGCTTCGTGCGCGGCCTTCTTCAGCAGGTCGGCGGTGTCGCGCAGCGACTCCATGGCCGGGTTGACGGCGGCCAGGGTCAGTTCGCGCTCGATCAGGGTGAGGTCGCCGCCCCAGATGTCCTCGACGACCCGGCGCAGGTACGCGGTGTTGTGGTCCCAGCCCTCGCGCGGGGTGCCCGGGCCGTAGCCGCCGCCGCGGGTGGTGAGCACGATGACCGGCTTGCCGTCGAGCAGCTTCTCGTCGGGCGTGGTGGCGCCGGCCATGACCAGGTCGATCCAGGCCTTGACGTGCTGCGAGACGCCGTAGTTGTAGAGCGGCAGGGCGAGGATCGCGGCCTCGGCGTCGCGCACCTCGGCGGCCAGCTGGTCGGCCAGGGCCGCGGCCTCGACCTGGGCCGGGGTGCGCTGGTCGGCCGGCGTGAACTTGGCGTGGATGGCGTTCGCCCAGGCGTCGGCGGGCAGGGGCGAGGCGCCGAGATGGCGGCGGACGAACGAGGCGCCGGGGCGCACGGCGGTCCACTCCGCCTCGGCCACGTCGGCCAGTTCGCTCGAGGCCGAGACGGGGCCCTGAATGCTCGAGTCGATGCGCAGAACGCTCATGATGCCTTCTCCCTAACGGGTTGAATGTTCAATAGGAACCATGACAGCTTCGGGTTGAACATTCAAGTGCGGCGAGGCGGTATTCTTCCGTCGTGAGCACCGACACGTCCGGCGAGCAGGTGGCCCAGGAGGCGCCCTGGCTCCACAGTGAGGAACGCGCGGCGTGGATGACGCTGGTGGCGATGGTGATGACCCTCCCGGCCGCCATCGAGGCCCAGCTCAAGCGCGACGCGGGCATCAACTTTTTCGAGTATTCGATCCTGTCGTCGCTGTCCCGGCCGCAGGAGCACGCGGTGCAGATGACCAACCTGGCGCACATCGCCGGCGGGTCGCTCTCCCGGCTGTCGCACGCGGTGAGCCGGCTCGAGAAGCAGGGCTATGTGAAACGTCGCACCAACGCCGCCGGTGAAGGGCGATGCATCGAGGCCGTGCTCACCCCGGAGGGCTACGACGCGCTCGTGGCGGCCGCGCCGGGACACGTACGGGAAGCTCGTCGCCTGGTCTTCGACAACTTGACCGCGACGCAGGTGCGTCAGTTGCAGCGCGTCGCCCAGGAGATCACCGCGGCGGCCGCCCCAGCCACGATGCGGCACATCGAGGAGCAGATCGTGGCGGCCGACCTGGCCGAGCAACAGATCGAAGCGGCCGAACGGGGCCGCCCGATTCCCGGCTGCTGAGGTTCAGCCGTCCAACCGGCTGCGGGCGCGGTCGACCAGGGTGGGCAGCAGCTCGGAACGCCACATCTCCAGGTGCACGCTGCCGTCGGACATGCCCGAGCCGCGGGCGAACTCCTCGCGGAACACCCAAGGCGCGGTCTCGGTGGCCAGGTCGCACTTGACCACCCGGTCGAAGGTCGCGATCAGCAGCCGTTCCACCTCGCCCACCGACGGAGGCAGGGCCAGACCGGTGAGCTGCTCACACATGGCGCGCCAGACCCACGGGTCGCCGCGCAGACCCCACCGTACGGGTTCGGGGTCGAAGAGATCGGTCACCAGCCTCACGTGACCAGCGTGGCACGGCCGCAGCGTCACCGCACCGCGAGGAATTCTCAGACGGTGATGGCGGGAACGGCTGCGGTCAGTGACCAGTCGTGCCCGATGTCGGCCGCCGTGCGCAGCAGCCGGGGCAGATGCTCCTCGAGCAGGGTTTCGAGCGACGTCTCGGCCGCGTGCACGGTCACGTTGATCGCCGCCACGACCCGCCCGTCCCCACCCCGTACGCCCGTGGCGATCGACCGGATGCCGGGCGCGAGGTCCTGGTCGGCCAGCGCCCACCCCTTGGCCCGCACCTCGCGCAGCGACGCGTCGAGCTCAGCGGGCTCGGGCTGCCAGCGCGCCGTGATGCCCGAGCGGGACGGCTCGGCCAGCACGCCCGGCAGCTCGTCCGGGGGCAGCGCGGCCAGCAGCACCTTGCCCATCGAGGTGGCCGGGGCCGGGAACCGGGTGCCGATCGTGACCGCCAGCGTGACGATCTTCGGTACGGCCACCCGGGCCACGTAGACGATGTCGCCCCCGTCGAGCTGGGCCATCGATGTCGACTCGTTGGTCAGCGCGACCAGCTTCTCCATGTGCGGCCGGGCCACGTCCCACATGTTCTGCGCGTTCACGTAGGCCATCCCGAGCTCGAGCACCCGCGGGGTGAGCGCGTACCCCCGGCCGTCGGCCCGCACGTAACCCAGCGCCTCCAGCGTGATCAGGATGCGCCGTACGGTGGGCCGGGCCAGCCCGGTGTGCCCGGCGATCTCGCTGAGCGTCATGGCCGGCGTGCCCGGACGGAAGGAGCGCAGGACGTCGAGGCCACGGGCCAGCGCCTCGATGAAGTCGGGTCCCGCGCCCCGTCCGATGTCCGTCATGGAACGGGACCCTACTTGGTGTACTGATACGGGTTGTGCAGGATCCGGGCCTCGGGGATGTCCGGGTTCATGCCCTGCCGCCAGGCGTCCTCCCCCAGCGTCGAGCGCAGGTGCTCGATCGTCGCGGTCACCTTGGCCCGGGCGGTGGCCAGGTCGGCGTCCACCAGCTTGCCGTCCCGCTTGACCGTGCGGCCGCCGACCACGACGGTGTGCACGTCGCCCCGCCCGGCTTGGAAAACCACATGCCCGTACGGGTTGAGCACCGGGAAGCCGGCCGGCGAGTCGTCGTTCTTGAGCAGCACGACGTCGGCCTGACGACCCGGGGTGAGCGCGCCGATCGACGAGTCCATCCCCAGCGCCTTGGCCCCGCCGCGGGTGGCCCAGTCGACGACCTGCTCGGCCCGCAGGTGGTGATGGGTGACCGTCTCCTGCCGGCCGTGCGCCTCGAGGTGCTCGCGGGCCCGGTCGGCGCTGAGTGTGCTGCGCATGGCCGAGAACAGGTCGCCGCTCCACCACACGCTGGTGTCCATCGACAGCGAGACCGGAATCCCGTGGCGGCGCAGCTGCCAGGTGGGCGGGTAGCCCTGGCCGGCGCTCTGCTCGCTCTCGGTCGACACCGACACCGAGCCGCCGGTGGCCGCGATCCGGTGGTAGGAGTCGCTGGAGAGGGTGGCCGCGTGCACGTAGACGTGGCCCGGGCTCATGAAGCCGCTGTCGTGCATGAGCCGGATGCCGTCGTCGTTGGTGGCGCCCCAGACGCCCGCGTGCGTGGTGACGGGCACGCCGAGTTCGCGCGCGACCTCGAAGGCGGCCTTCTCGGGGAAGGCGGGGTCACCGGTGACGTCGAAGGCCATCTGGAAGCCGGCCAGCTTGCCGCCGTCGATGCGGCGACGGTGGAAGTCCTGGAACTCGGGCGCCGTCGACCACTCCCACGGTCCCTGCTGGATGTTCCCGTACGCCAGCACGAACCGTCCGGGCACGGCCTCGAGCGCGTCGACCGCGGCGTCGGCGTGGTCGGCGCTCTGCAGGCCGTGCGACCAGTCGACGGTCGTGGTGACGCCGGAGTCGATCGCCTCCAGCGCGCCCAGCAGGTTGCCGGCGTAGATGTCCTCGGGGCGGAAGTGCTTGCCCGACTCGAGGTAGTACCAGACGAAGTACTGGGTCAGGGTCCAGTCGGCGCCGTAGCCCCGCATCGCGGTCTGCCACATGTGCCGGTGCGTGTCGACCATGCCGGGCATCAGGATGCCGCCGGAGGCGTCGATCTCCTCATGGCCGTCGGGCGCGGTCAGGCCCGGCCCGATTTCGGCGATCTTGTCGTCGACGATCAGCACGTCGGCGTTTTCGAGCACGGTGTGCGAGTCGTCCATGGTGAGAATCAGGCCGTTACGGAAGATCATCGCCCGTCCTTTCGCGGTTTAACGGACCGTTGTCCGCCCAGCGGGCAGCCCGAGTGGCGTCAGTGTGCGCCGGGTCACTTGCGCGGTCAATAGTTTGTTTCGGCCAGATCAACCAGTCGTTGACAGAGCGTGTGGCCGGAGGCAAGCTGTTCGAGCGGACGAGTGTCCGCAGGACGGGCGGTTTGCATGTCTGAGAAAGGCCCCCTGGCCGGCCTGGTGGTCGCCGACTTCTCCCGGATCCTCGCCGGGCCGTACGCGACGATGCTGCTGGCCGACCTCGGCGCGACGGTGATCAAGGTGGAGGGTCCGTCCGGCGACGACACCCGCACCTGGATGCCACCGGTGCGCGACGGCATCTCGACGTACTACCTGGGCATCAACCGCAACAAGCGGTCGATCGCGCTGGACCTCAAGAACGAGGCCGACCTGGCCGACGCCCGCGAGCTGGCCCACCGGGCCGACGTCATGATCGAGAACTTCCGGCCGGGCGGGCTCCGGCGGTTCGGCCTCGACTACGACACCGTGGCCGCGGCCAACGAGAAGATCGTGTACGCCAGCATCAGCGGCTTCGGCCCCGGCCAGGGCGCGAGCCTGCCCGGCTACGACCTGATGGTGCAGGCCATCTCGGGCCTGATGAGCCTGACCGGCGACCCCGAAGGCTCCCCGTACCGGGCCGGCATCTCGGTCTTCGACGTCATGGCCGGCATGCACGCCAACATCGGCATCCTGTCCGCCCTGCACCACCGCGCGGCCACCGGGCGCGGCCAGCACGTCGAGGTCAACCTGCTCAGTTCGGCGCTGTCCGGACTGGTCAACCACTCCAGCGGGTTCGTCGCCGGGGGCACCGTGCCGTTCCGCATGGGCAACGCGCACCCGAGCCTTTTCCCGTACGAGCCCCTGCCGACCGCCGACGGCGAACTGATCGTGATCGCGGGCAACGACGGGCAGTTCCGCAAGCTGTGCCAGGTGCTCGACCTGCCCGGCCTGCCCGACGACCCGCGGTTCGGGCGCAACCAGGACCGTACGGCGAATCGCGAGGCACTGCGCCCCCTGCTCGTCGAGCGGCTGGCCACCCGTACGAAGGACGAATGGTTCAAGGACCTGATCGCGGCGGGCGTTCCCTGCGCCCCGATCAACACCATCGACGGCGGCGTCGCGTTCGCCGAGGAGGTCGGGCTCGACCCCGTGGTCACCACCGGTGGCGTGCCCGGTATCCGCAACCCCATCACCTTCAGCGAGACCCGGCCCCGGTACGAGCTGCCGCCGCCCGGGCTGGACGAGCACGGCGAGGAGATCCGCAAGTGGCTGAGGAGCTGAGCTTCCCGACCGGTCTCGGCACGTCGACCCCCGAGACCATCTCGCTGCTGGGGCAGGACCTGGCGGCCGACCTGATGGGCAAGGTGGGCTTCGGCGAACTGGCGTTCTGGCTGGTCGCCGGGCGCCGCCCCACCGCCGGGGAGGTCCGCGTCTTCGAGGCCGTGCTGGTGGCGCTGGCCGACCACGGGTTCACGCCGACCGCGATCGCGGCCCGGCTCACCTACCTGTCGGCCCCCGACTCCCTGCAGGGCGCGATGGCGGCCGGGCTGCTCGGCGGCGGGTCGCGCTTCCTCGGCGTCACCGAGGACTGCGGGCAATTCCTGGCGCAGACCCTGATCGACGCCGGCACCGAGCGGGACTACGACTCGATCGCACTCGGCGCCGTCCGGAAGGCGAAGTCCTCGAAGCGCTTCATCCCGGGCCTGGGCCATCCTGTGCACAAGACGGAAGATCCGCGTACGCCCGTACTGATCCGGATCGCCGAGGAGGAGGGGCTGCGCGGGCCGCACCTGCGGTTGTTCGAGGCGATCGGCCGGGTGCATCCCGACGTGCTCGGCAAGCGGCTGCCGCTCAACGGGGCCGGGGTGTGTGGAGCGGCGCTGGCCGATCTGGGCCTGCCCACCGATCTGCTGCGGGGGTTCGCGCTCCTGGCCCGGGCGGCCGGATTGCTGGGGCAGATCGCCGAGGAGCGCCGCAACCCCATCGCGATGGACATCTATCGCACTGTCGACCGTAACGCCGTCTACGAGCCCCGGAAGGATTGAGGCATGGCCAGCATCGTCGCGGTCATCGCGTCCACCCACCACCCGTTCTACTACCGGGCCAGCACGGCCACCGGCGAGGACCGTCCCCCGTTCGCCGACGAGTGGACCCGCAAGATCCTGGCCTTCCGCGAGACGCTGACCAGGGCCAACCCGGACGTGCTGGTGATGGTCGGCTCCGACCACTTCCACCAGCTCTGGCTGGACAACATGCCGCAGTTCCTGGTGGGCAAGGCGCCCTTCTACGACGCCAACTGGTACAACGAGGAGCGCGAGTTCGGCCTGCCGCGCATGCTGCTCAAAGGCCAGGAGGACCTGTCGGCGCACATCCTGCGGGCCGGGCTGGACGACGGCTTCGACCTGGCGTTCAGCAACGAACTGCGGATCGACCACAGCATCACGTGCCCGATCATCACGCTGCGGCCCGAGGCCGACCTGCCGATCGTGCCGATCTACACCAACATCTTCGCGCCGCCGCTGCCCCAGCCCGCGCGCTTCGTCAAGCTGGGCGAGTCGATCCGGCGCATCGTCGAGAGCTGGCCGTCGCACCTGCGGGTGGCCGTCATCGGCACCGGGCACCTGTCGCTCGAGCTGGGCGGGCCCCGGCAGTTCGGCCCGCACGGGCCCGACCCCGAGTTCGACCGGCGCGCCGTCGAGTGGATCGCGACCGGCGACCTCGACAGCTGCCTGCGCGAGGTCACGCTGGACAGCCTGCACTCGCCGGGCAACGCCACCCACGGGTTCATGGACTTCATGCTGATGATGGGGGTGGCCGGCGCGGGCGCGAAAGCCGATCACGTCGACACCCTTGACCTGTTCCACACGATGGAGGCCTACTTCACCTGGTATCCGAACGGAGCGCCGGCATGAGCAAATATCTGCTCAACAAGTTCCTCTACACGGTCGATCGCGACCCCGAGCTGGTCGAGCGCTATCGCGACGAGCCCGGCGAGCTGGTCGCCTGGTGGGAGGACGAGCGGGCCAACACGGTGCTGAACTGCGTCACCGGCGAGTCGAGCACGTGGTTGCGCTTCACCGACGACGAGCGGGCGGCCCTGATCAGCCACGACCACGTCAAACTGTTCGAGCTGGGCGCCCATCCGTTCCTCACGCTGACGCTGTTCATCGCGATGTTCGAGCGCGACAACACCGAGCCGCTCCAATACCAGAAGGCGTTCGGGGCCCGGCTGGCCCACTTCGACATGCCCTACCCGGACATCGCCACATGATCCCGGCGGCCGTCCTGCGGGTCTGCGGGCAACCGCCGGCGATCGAGGAGCGGCGGCCGCCCCAGCCCCACGCGGGCGAGGTGCCGATCCGGGTCGCGGCGGCCCCGATCACCCCGCTCGACCTGCTCTGCGCGTCCGGCACCAGCTACTTCGGGCAACCCGCAACCCCGTACGTTCCCGGGGTGCAGGGAGTCGGGCATCGTGACGACGGCACCCCGGTGTGGTTCGCGACGTCGGCCGGCATGCGTCCGGGTGACGGCAGCATGGCCGCCGAGGTCGCCATCCCGTACGTGGACGTCGTGCCGCTCCCGCCCGGCGCGCCGCTGACCCTGATCGCCGCGCTCGGACTCTCGGCCGTGGCCGCGCACGCCGCGCTGACCCGCACCGGCGGCCTGACGCCGGGCGAAGTGGTCGTGGTGCTCGGCGCGGGCGGGGTCGTCGGCCAATCCGCGATCCAGCTGGCCCTGCTGGCCGGCGCGTCCCGGGTGATCGCGGTGTCCCGGTCGGCGGCCGCGCGGGAGCGGGCCCTGCAGCTGGGCGCCGCGGAGGCGGTGGCCTTGCGGGCCGACGACGACGCTGTTTCGCTGGCCGAACGTCTCCGGGCGGTGTCGGGGCTGGTCGACGTGGTGCTCGACCCGGTCTTCGGTGTGCCCGCCGCGGCCGCCCTGCGCGTGCTGCGACCCGGTGGCCGCCTGGTCAACCTGGGCAGCTCGGCCGGCGCCACCGCCCCGCTCGACTCGGCCACCCTGCGCAGCGGCTCGCTCAAGATTTTGGGCTACACCAACAACGGCCTGCCGGTCGGCGAACGGGCCGACTCGCTGGGCGTGGTGGCCGGACACGCCACGGCCGGGCGCCTCACGGTCGCCCACGAGGTGGTGCCGTTCGACGAGGTGACCTCGGCGTGGTCGCGTCAGGGGGCCGGGCGGACAGTGCTGTCCTTCAGTGCTCCTTCTTGATCACGAAGTAGGAACCACGGATGGTGCCGGCCAGCTTCGACTTCTGCCGGGCGAACTTGAACGAGCCCAGCTCCTCCGGCACCTCCATGCCGTCGGACAGCTTGAACCCGACCGCCCGCTTCCCACCCTCGGCCACGGCGTACATCACGTTGACCGACAGCCCGCTCTCGTAGAACACGTACGCCATCCGCGTGTCGTCCACCTCGAACGCGGTCGCCTCCAGCGGCTTGGACGCGATGACCAGGCCCCGCTCCTCCTCGAGGATCCGGCTCACCCAGTCGACAGTCGCCGCGGCCTGCTCGGCGGGCTCGACCGTGAACACGTGGTCGAACTTGTTCTTGAAGTACCGGGCCTCGTTGGCTCGCAGCCCGGCCAGCGCCTCCGCAACCGGCGACGACTCCAGCCCGACAGTCGAAACGGTGGCGAAATCCACGACGTAAGCCATGACGGGTTCCTCCGCGTGCATGCCGTCCCCCTGCTGGGAACGCCTCTACTCTCCTGACGGATTCTGCGCGCAAGGTGTGACCGCAGTCCCGGATTCACCACCGCATCACGCCCACCCGGCCGGACCGCCTCAGCAGGACCGGCTTTGTTCGCCCCGCGAAGGCCCGCCGAACTCGGCCCGCACGCGATCGATATGCCGAGAGCTGGGCAGCAGCCCGTCCACGCTCGGCCTGTCCCGCAACATCACTATGGGTGTCAGCACGGTCAACGCGGCAAGAGCCATCGTTGCCAGCAGCACCACCGGACCGGCGAGGAGAGTGATCCCGCCGTCGGCGCCTGTGAGCAAGGCGGTCAACGCCATAGCTTCGCCCGTCAAGAAAAGCGAAGCGGCGCCCTGCACCGCCCGATAGAGCCGAGCCTGCCGACGACATTCGACGGCCCACCGAAGGGTCGCCACCCCCAGCTTCTTGTCCTCGCTGTAGGAGAGCGTCGGCATATCGATTAGATGGTGCTGATACAAGGCTTCCTGACGTTGCCTCGTTGCGCCGCGGAGCCGAGCGGTCTGCTGCCGCCAAATGCCTGGCAGAACGACCAAGAGGGCAATGGCGAAGGCGGCGAGAAGCTGGGCAGTGGTGGTGTAGAAATCCTCGCTCTCCACCACGGCAGCGTGGCACAGGACGGCAAACTGATCATTGCCGCTGACGCTGAGCCGAGTCAGCTGCTTGGGGGGCGACGGCACTGTACCCCCGCCACCCCACTACGCCACTCCGTCTCTTCTAGTGGCCGTTGAAAGCGTCCCGCATCCGGCTGAAGAACCCGCCCTGCTTGCTCAGCTCGGCCACGTCCTCGCCGCGGGTCTTGGCGAAGTCGCGCAGCATGCGTTCCTGGTCGCCGGTGAGCTTGGTCGGCGTCTTGACGTCGAGGTGCACGAAGAGGTCGCCGCGGCCCTGGCCCCGCAGGTGGGGCACGCCCTTGCCGCGGATGCGCAGCGTGGAGGCGGGCTGGGTGCCGGCCTTGACCTCGATGCCCTCCTCGCTGTCGAGCGTCTTGATCGTCAGGCGGGTGCCGAGCGCGGCCGCGGTCATCGGGAGCGTGACCCGGCAGTGCAGGTCGTCGCCCTTGCGCGAGTAGACGTCGTGCGGACGCTCGTGGATCTCGACGTAGAGGTCGCCGGGGGTGCCGCCGCCGGGGCCGACCTCGCCCTGCTGGGCCAGGCGGATGCGCATGCCGTCCTCGACGCCGGCCGGGATCTTGACGGTGAGCGAGCGGCGGGTGCGTACGCGGCCGTCGCCGGCGCAGGTCGGGCACGGGTGCGGGATGACCGTGCCGTGACCCTGGCAGGTCGCGCACGGGCGGGACGAGACGACCTGACCCAGGAACGTGCGCTGCACGCTCTGCACCTCGCCCCGGCCGCCGCACGTGTCGCAGGTGGCCAGGTGGGTGCCGGGGGCCGTGCCGGCGCCGGAGCACTGGGTGCACAGCACCGCGGTGTCGACGGTGATCGGGGCTTCGACGCCGAACGCGGTCTCGACCAGGTCGAGCTCGAGTCGCAGGATCGCGTCGGCGCCGGGACGGGTGCGCGGGCGCGGGCCGCGGGCGTTGCCGCCGGCCGCCGTGCCGAAGAACGCGTCCATGATGTCCTGGAAGCCGACGAACGGGCCGCCCGCGCCGCCGGGGCCGGGACCCCCGCCGCCCGGGGCGAGCGGGTCGCCGCCGAGGTCGACCATCTGACGCTTCTGGTCGTCCGAGAGCACCTCGTACGCCGCGTTGATGTCTTTGAACTTCTCGTGCGCTTCCGGATCGGGGTTGACGTCCGGGTGGTATTGCCGAGCCAGTTTGCGGTAGGCGCGCTTGATCTCGTCGTCGGTGGCTTCCCGGCTCACACCGAGAATGCCGTAGTAGTCCTTGGCCACGGGCTCCGCAATCCTCGTCAGTTCTGGGCTAGAAGGTCGCCCACGTAGCGGGCCACCGCGCGCACGGTCGCGATGGTGCCGGGGTAATCCATCCGGGTGGGACCGAGCACGCCGAGCCCCCCGACGATCGTCGCGCCGGGGCCATAGCCTGTGCTGACCACGGACGCCGACCGCAGGTTGTCGATCTGGTTCTCGTCGCCGATCCGGACCCGGGTGGTGCTCGGTTCCAGATCGCCGATGAGCTTGAGCAGGATGACCTCTTCCTCGAGGGCTTCGAGGACGGGGCGCAGCGTGCCCTGGAAGTCCAGCACGCCCCCACGTGTCAGATTAGCCGTGCCCGCCAAGGCGAGGCGTTCCTCACTGCGCTCGACGAGTGTCTCGAGCAACACCGAGGCCAGACAGGCCATGGTGCCGCGGCTGTCGGGGCTGCAGTCGTCGACCAAACCTTGCACGAGCGGCGGCGTGTCGGCCAGCTTCTGCCCGGCCAGTTTTTCGTTGACCCGGCGGCGCAGATCGGTCACGTCGTCGGCCGGCACGGGCGCGGGCAGCTCGACCAGGCGCTGCTCGACGCGGCCGGTGTCGGCGATCATCACCAGCATGAGCCGCGTCGTCGAGATCGGCACCAGCTCGAGGTGGCGCACCGACGAACGGGCCAGCGACGGATATTGCACCACGGCGACCTGGCGGGTCAGCTGGGCCAGGAGGCGCACCGTGCGATGCACCACGTCGTCGAGGTCGACCGCGCCGATCAGGAAGCGCTCGATGGCCCGCCGCTCGGCCGGGCTGAGCGCCTTGACCTTGGAGAGCCGGTCGACGAACAGCCGATAGCCGGCGTCGGTGGGCACCCGGCCGGCGCTGGTGTGCGGCTGCCGGATGTAACCCTCCTCCTCCAGCACGGCCATGTCGTTGCGCACGGTGGCCGGGGAGACGCCGAGCTGATGCCGCTCGACCAGGGATTTCGAGCCGACGGGCTCCTGCGTCTCGACGTAGTCCTCGACGATGGCCCGCAGCACCTCGAGCTTGCGGTCATCCAGACTCACAATGACCCCTCCCCCTTGGCACTCACGCGGACAGAGTGCCAGTCTACGTCGCCGCCGACGGGAGCGCGATGATCGAGCGCAGTGTCTATTCGCCGACTCGATCAGCATGTCGCTCTCGACCGCGTTGAACTGCGGCTCTACGGTGTCAGCCATGACTGAACCACCTCGCCCGCCCGGTGAAGGTAATCCGTACGACCCGACCACGCCGTTCAACCCATATGCGGCTAACGACCCGGTCTCCGGTTCGTCACCGCCTCCGCCGCCTCCGTACGGCGCGCCGCCGCCGTCCTCGGGTGGCCCTTATGGTGCGCCTCCGCCGACGTCGGGTGGGCCGTACGGTGCGCCTTACGGTGCGCCGCCGCCCTCGTCGGGTGGTCCCGGCTACGGTGGCCCGCCCCCGCAGTACGGCTATCAGCAGTCGCCCGGCGGCTACGGCCCCGGTCAGACCCAGGACGACAAGACCTGGATCATGATCGCCCACTTCGGCGGCGCGCTCGGCGCCCTCGTCGGCGGCGGCCTGTCCGGCTGGATCGTGCCGCTGATCGCCATGCTGGCCAAGGGCAACCAGTCCCCGGCCGTGCGGGCCGAGGCGGTCAAGGCGCTCAACTTCCAGATCGTGTGGTCGGTCGTCACGCTGATCGGGTGGGCCACCGCCTGCGCCGTCATCGGCTTCGTGATCATCCCGATCGCCGCGCTGATCGCCATCATCTTCGGTGTGATCGCCGGCGTGAAGGCCAGCAACAACGAGCCGTACAACTACCCGCTCAGCATCAACCTGATCAAGTAGGGCCGGTCCGCGCCGGGAACGGGGCCCGGCGCGTCACACCACGTCCCTGATCACCGCATCGGCCAGCAACCGGCCCCGCAGCGTCAGGATCAACTGCCCTTCCTCGTACGCGGCCGGGTCGAGCAGCCCGTTGGCCAGCGCCTGCTTGGCGCCGACGGCGTCGACCCGGTCCAGCCCGATGCCCTCACGCAGCCGCACCCGCAACATCACGTCCTCGACGTGCCTGTCCTCGTCCGTCAGCAGCTCACGCCCGTGGCCCGGCGAGAGACCTTCCGAGAGCCTTCCCGCGTACGCCGCCGGATGCTTGACGTTCCACCAGCGCACACCGCCGACGTGGCTGTGCGCCCCCGGCCCCAGCCCCCACCAGTCGGCACCGGTCCAGTAGAGCAGGTTGTGCCGGCACCGTGCGGCGTCGCTCGTGGCCCAGTTGGAAACCTCGTACCACTGGAACCCGGCCGCGCTCAGGGCAGCCTCGGCGGCCAGGTAACGATCGGCCGCCACGTCGTCCGACGGGTACGGAATCTCGCCGCGCCGCATCCGGGCCGCCATCCGCGTGCCGTCCTCGACGATCAGCGCGTACGCGCTCACATGGTCGGCCCCGGAATCGACCACGGCCTGCAGGGAAGCGGCGAAGTCGTCAGCGGTCTCCCCCGGCGTGCCGTAGATCAGATCCAGGTTGACGTGCTCGAACCCGGCCTCCCGGGCCTCCACCGCAGCCTGCGGCGCCCGCCCGGCGGTGTGCTGACGATCCAGAATCCGCAACACCCCGGGCGCGGCGGACTGCATGCCCAGGGAGATCCGGTTGAAGCCGTGCCCTCGCAGCCGCCGCAGATACTCGGGGTTCACCGACTCGGGGTTGGCCTCCGTGGTCACCTCGGCGTCGCTCGCCAGTCCCCACGTCTTGTCGATGCCCTCAAGAATCCGCCCGAGATCATCCGCCCCCAGCAGCGTCGGCGTCCCCCCACCGAAGAACACGGTGTCGACAACCCCACCACCAGCACGCCCGCCCGGCCCCGCCGCGTCCCAGCGCCTGCCCGAATTTCCCGGACTTATCACGTTCCGGGCGAGCTCGAGCTCCTGCAGCACGGTGTCCGCGTACGTCTCGCGCGAAACGCCGCCGCCCAGCTCGGTCGCGGTATACGTGTTGAAGTCGCAGTACCCGCACCGACTGGCGCAGAACGGCACGTGGACGTAAACGGCAAATCCGTTTCTTCCGACCTGAGCCGTCGCCGAGTCGGGCAGGGACCCGTCCTGCGGTACGGGTTCACCATCGGGAAGTGCGCCGGCCATCCTCCAAGTGTGCATGCTCCCCGTTAGGGTTCCGCCATGGCTCTGGTCCGTACCGTCACCGACGCCGGGGTGACCACCATGACCCTGGACTCCCCCGCGAACCGCAACGCCCTGTCCACCCCCCTGATGCGTGAGCTGCTCGACGCGCTGAGTGAGGCGGTCACCGACACGTCCGTACGGGCAGTCGTGCTCACCCATACGGGAAAGGTTTTCTGCTCGGGCGCCGACCTCAAAGAGACCGCCGAGGCCCGCGAGAACGGCCGCGTGCCGGCCGAGATGATCGCCGACGTGCTGGCCGCGCTGTGGGAGTTCCCCAAGCCCGTCGTCGCGCGCGTCGCCGGCCCGGCCCGTGCGGGTGGTCTCGGCCTGATCGCGGCGGCCGACATCGCCGTCTGCGCCCGTGAGGCCACGTTCGCCTTCTCCGAGGTGCGCCTGGGCGTGATCCCGGCCGTGATCAGCGCCACCGTGCTGCCCCGGCTGTCTCCCCGCGCGGCGGCCGAGCTCTACCTGACCGGCGACGTCTTCGACGGCTCCCGGGCGGCCGAGGCCGGGCTGGTCACCGCGGCCGTCGCGGCCGGCGACTTGGACGACACCGTTCGCCGCTACTGCGACAGTCTCGTGCTGGGCGGCCCGCTCGCCCTGGCGGGGGCCAAACAACTGCTTCGCCGTACGCCGATCCGCGCCGAACTGGCCGAGCTGGCCGCACGCTCGGCGGGCTACTTCAAGTCGGCCGAGGGGCGCGAGGGCGTGGCCGCGCTGCGCGAGAAGAGGCCGGCCAGCTGGGTTCCCGCCGCTCCCGGATCCGGCGGGTGACGCAGATCGGGTGACTTCGTTGACTACTCTTGTCGCCTACCGACAACGCCTTTGGGGGTGTGAGTGCGCAAGTCACCGATCGTGGCGCTCGCGATCGTCGCGCTCATCGGTGCGCTCGGCGTCTTCGTCGTCGTGAACACCTTCTCCGACGGCATCAAGCTTCCGAAGATCGGCCCCGAGTGCACCGTACGGGCCGACGGTGAGGTCACGCTCGACTACGTGCAGATGGCCAACGCCGCGACGATCACCGCGGTGGGTCTGCGCCGGGGCATGCCCGAGCGGGCCGTGGTGATCGCGCTGGCCACCGCGTTCCAGGAGTCGAAGCTGGAAAATCTCGACGACGGCGACCGCGACTCGGTCGGCCTCTTCCAGCAGCGGCCCAGTCAGGGCTGGGGCACTATCGAGCAGATCAAGGACCCTCGGTACGCGGCCAACAAGTTCTACGCGTCGCTCAAGAAGGTCAAGGGCTACCAGAAGATGCGGGTCACCGACGCCGCGCAGAAGGTGCAGCGCTCGGCCTATCCCAATGCGTACGAGAAATGGGCCGACGAGTCGGCGGTGCTGGCCCGGGCTCTCACCGGCCGTGCGACCGGGGCCGTGGAGTGCAGTGTGAGCGGCTCGCCGGTGCTGCGCGGGGCCGAGGCGGCGGCCGCGCTGATGGACGGCTTGCGGCTCGACTGGGGCCGGGGCCTGCCCGAGTCGGCGGCTGCCAAGCAGGCCGGCGGGCTCACGGTCAAGGTGGCCGATCCCAGTGCGGGCTGGCGTTACGCCCACTGGCTGGTCGCGCACGCCTCGGCCACGGGTCTCGAACGGGTACGTTTCGGCGACCTGGAGTGGCACGCCCCTGACGGTAAGTGGCAGGCGGTAACCGCCGGAAGCGCCGCCGGCACCAGCCGGGTCGTCGCCGAAGTCTTCAACTGACGTCCCGTTTCGGCGGCAGCCCGAAAGTTTCGGCCATCCGGCTGGTGACTCGCAGTGATGATGAACGATTCGGGTGCGCAGTTGCGTAGCGTATACATCGACATGGACAGACAGCTACCACCCTGGTACTAAGTAGGACGTGTCGAGGGCAATCGAGTGGATACTCCTGGGTGCCGGCAGCTGTACGGCGATCATCGTGGGCCTGCGCCGGCACCGCCCGGCACGGGTCGTGCCGTGGCTGCTGCTGGCGGGGGCGGTCGCCGTCCTGGCCATCGGGGATGTTTTCTACGCATTTGACGAAATGTCCTTCGCGACGGGCTTCTACCTCGCGATGTTCGTGCTCGTGGCGGGCGCGTTATGGCAGTTCACGCAGGGCGGCTCGGTGCTGGTCGACCGGGCCCGGCTGCTCGATCTGCTGGCCTTCGCCTGCGCCGCGCTGCTGGTCGTGTGGGTCTTCGCGATCGGCGACAACGGCTTCGCGGGCGAGATCTCGGCGTCCGACGTGATGGGCTCGCTGCTGCTCATCGGGGTGGCGGTCCGGCTCAACCTGGCCGTGCGGGGCAACGTCGCGGCGATGCTGCTGCTGACCGGCTCGATCGGGTTGCTGGCCGGTGACGTGCTGTACCCGTTGTTCCCCGGCGAGGCCGGCGAGACCGGTTACCGTGTGCTCTACGTGACCTGGGGTCTGGCCGCGCTGCACCCGTCGATGGTGCGCCTGACCCAGCCGATGACCCCGAGCACGCCTCGCTGGCGCGGCCGCTGGGCGGCCCTGCTCGGCGCCTCGGTGGCCACCCCGCCCCTGGTGCTGCTGATCGAGGCCCTGCAGGGCGGAGTGAACGACGGCGTCCCGATCGCCATCGCCGCCGCCATCACGCTGACACTGACGATCACCCGCCTGGCCGACTCGGCCACGCTCAACAGCCAGGCCCTGGGCCGCGAGCAGGGTCTGCGCGGCGCCAGCACGGCCCTGGTCGCCGCGGCCGACGTGCCCGCCGTCGACGAGGCCGTCCGCAACGCCGTGGCCGTCCTGCTCCCCCGGGACGCCCTGCGCCGCGTGGTCTTCGCCCCCGACGACCGCGGGCTGGCCGCCGAGGCCCTGCCCCCGCCCCCGCCCGGCCGCCACCGCACCTGGTGGGTCGCCCCGACCGTGGTGTCTCGGCCCTCGGCCACCGTGCCGTCGGCGCCTGCCGCTCCGGTCTCCAGGCCCGCCGACGCTGTCATCGAAGCCGGCGCGGCCGGCAGCTCGGCGAACACCGCCCGGCCGCTGCGGCGCCGGGGCCCCGCCCGGATGACCCGGCGCTTCGGGGCCTGGTCACGGTCGGGAGCGGCCGGCCGTGACGGCGAGGAGGCGACGCTCGTCTGCCCGCTCTGGCTGGAACCGCTGGCCGTGGCCCGTCCCAGCGGCGGCGCGCTGGTGCTGACCGGCCGCCGGGACGGGCTCGCCGCGGCCCACGACGCGCTCGAGGTGCTGGCTGGGCAGGCCGCGCTCGCCCTCGACCGGATCAGCCTGGTCGAGGCCGTCGGCCGCCGCGACAGCGACCTCTACCTGCGGGCTGTGATCAGCAACACGGCCGACCTGATGCTCGTGCTCGACGAGGACCAGCGCATCCGTTACGCCAGCCCGGCCCTGCACGACCTGCTCGGCGACGACGAGCTCTCCCCGCTGGCCACCCTGGAGGATCTGGTCCACCCCGACGACCGCGGCCAGATCCGCCGCGCGTTCACGGCCGGCGGCGACGGCACAATCTTCTGTGCTTTGCGCCGCCCCGACCACAGCCAGGCCCTGGTCGAGGCCACTTACCGCGATCTGCGCGGCGACCGTCTGGTGCAAGGCTTCGTGATCACGATGCGCAACGTCACCGAGTCGCAGGACATCGCCGACACCATTCCTCACCGCGACCAGCTGGACGAACTCCCGGCCTGGGTCAACCGCCGCAGCGCCCAGCACAAGTTCCGGTACTGAGCCGCCCGCCGGCTCGGCCGCCCCTTCGAACGCGCCGAAGCGCCGGACCACATGTGGTCCGGCGCTTCGTTCGGTTCCGCGATCGACGATCGCCTGTCGTCAGCGGTGGACGCGACGACGGCCACCGTAACCGGCAACCAGAGCCACACCGATGGCGGCGAGCACGACCTGGAACAGAAGCTCGATCCAGTCGAAGCCCTTGGTGTCGGCAACACCGGTCGCCCGGGCCAGCACCGTGCCCAGCAGGGCGGCGACAACGCCGATGACCAGGGTCAGCCAGATCGGGATGTTCTGCTTGCCGGGTACGACCAGGCGGCCCAGGGCGCCGATGATGAGACCGACGACGAGGGCGGTGATGATGCCGGTGACAGTCATTGGGGGTTCCTCTCGGGGTGAAGCAGTTGTTGCGTCCGTCGAGCCCCAGAGTTCCCGAGTGGTCGAAAACCCAAACCGTTTTATTTTTTGTTTGCTCCCTTGGTGTCCGGACCGTCGGATGTCGACAGGGCGGCGATGAACGCCTCCTGCGGCACCTCGACCCGGCCGACCATCTTCATCCGCTTCTTGCCCTCTTTCTGCTTCTCGAGCAGCTTGCGCTTGCGGCTGATGTCACCGCCGTAGCACTTGGCGAGCACGTCCTTGCGGATGGCGCGGATGGTCTCGCGCGCGATGATGCGGCTGCCGATGGCGGCCTGGATCGGCACCTCGAACTGCTGCCTCGGGATGAGTTTCTGCAGCTTCGAGGCGATGGTGACCCCGTACGAATAGGCCTTGTCCTTGTGGACGATCGCGCTGAACGCGTCGACCGGCTCACCGTGCAACAGGATGTCCACCTTGACCAGGTCGGCCACCTGTTCGCCGGAGGGCTCGTAGTCGAGGGAGGCGTAGCCCTTCGTCTTGCTCTTCAACTGGTCGAAGAAGTCGAAGATGATCTCGGCGAGGGGCAGCGTGTAGCGCAGTTCGACCCGCTCCGACGAGAGGTACTCCATGCCCAGCAGGCTGCCGCGCCGGCTCTGGCACAGCTCCATGACCGCGCCGACGTAGTCGTTGGGCACCAGCACCGTGGCCCGGACGACCGGCTCGTGGATCTCCGAGATCTTGCCGTCGGGGAACTCGCTCGGGTTGGTGACGACCCGCTCCTCGGCGTCCTCGGTGTAGACGCGGTAGACCACGTTGGGCGCCGTGGAGATCAGGTCGAGGCCGAACTCGCGTTCCAGCCGCTCGCCGATGATCTCGAGGTGGAGCAGGCCGAGGTAGCCGACGCGGAAGCCGAAGCCGAGCGCGGCCGACGTCTCGGGCTCGTAGGTGAGCGCGGCGTCGTTGAGCTTGAGCTTGTCGAGCGCGTCACGCAGCGCCGGGTAATCGGAGCCGTCGATCGGGTAGAGACCCGAGTAGACCATCGGCTTGGGGTCTTTGTAGCCGCCCAGCGCTTCGTTGGCCGGGCGGGCGTTGCCGGTCACCGTGTCACCGACGCGGGACTGGCGGACGTCCTTCACACCGGTGATCAGATAGCCCACCTCGCCCACGCCGAGCGCGCCCGCCTTCTCCATCTCGGGCGAGACGACGCCGATCTCGAGCAGCTCGTGGACGGCGCCGGTCGACATCATCTTGATGCGGTCGCGGGCCTCGATGCGGCCGTCGATGACCCGGACGTACGTCACCACGCCGCGATAGACGTCGTAGACCGAGTCGAAGATCATCGCGCGGGCCGGCGCATCGGCCTCGCCCACGGGGGCCTGGAACTGGCGGACGATCTCGTCGAGCAGGTGGTCGACGCCGACACCGGTCTTGCCGGACACCCGCAGCACGTCGTCGGGCTCGCAGCCGATCAGCTTCGCGAGCTCCTCGGCGTACTTCTCGGGCTGCGCGGCCGGCAGGTCGATCTTGTTGAGCACCGGGATGATGTGGAGGTCGTTCTCCATCGCCAGATACAGGTTGGCGAGGGTCTGCGCCTCGATGCCCTGCGCGGCGTCGACCAGCAGCACCGCACCCTCGCAGGCGGCCAGTGAGCGGGAGACCTCGTACGTGAAGTCGACGTGGCCCGGGGTGTCGATCATGTTGAGAACGGCGGTCTCGCCCTGCTGACCACCCTCGCGCACCGTCCACGGCATGCGGACGGCCTGCGACTTGATCGTGATGCCGCGTTCGCGCTCGATGTCCATGCGGTCGAGATACTGCGCCCGCATCTGACGCGGGTCGACCACCCCGGTGATCTGCAGCATGCGGTCGGCCAGCGTCGACTTGCCGTGGTCGATGTGGGCGATGATGCAGAAGTTGCGGATGCGAGCGGGATCGGTGTTGCCGATCACGTTCACGCCGGGGTCGAGCGGTCCAGGCACGATCTTCCGTTCTTCTCAGACTGGGTTGCCGCCGGCGCGCCGCCGACGGCCTCTATCGTCCCACGCCCGCGGCGAAGCCCGGCCGTCACCCGAGCAAGCGACCTCAGACCCGGTCCAGCGGCACGTGCGGACCCGGCGGCAGCTCGACCGTGATCGGATCACCCGGCCGCACCGCGCCACCTCGCAGGACGACCGTCATGATGCCGCCCTTGCGCACGACGTTGCCCTCGGCGTCCTGGCCGACCAGCTCCTTGAGCAGGCCCTGTCGCAGACCGTTGATCTGCGCGCACGGATTCCGCAGACCCGCCACGACAACCGCCGGCCGCGGATCGTGGCCACTCTCGCGCTCGGCCGCCGCTCGCACCGCCTCGGCCGCCCGCGCGGTCGCCTCGTCCAGCGCCGCCGCATCGGCCGCCGCCAGTACCCCGTCAAGCCCTCCGGCCCCACCGTCGCCGGCCCCGCCGTCGCCGGCAGACTCGCCGCGCCCCGCCGCCCCGCTCCCAACGGACGCGTCGGCGCCGGGCAGCCCGCTCTCGGCTGCGTCCGCCGCCCCGCTCCCGGCGGGGGCGCCGGCGCTCGGCGGGCCGAAGCGCAGGATCGTGCCCACCGGCAGCCCGAGCAGGTCGATCCCCCGGGTCGTCACGTTCTCACCGAGATTGCCGGGCCGGACCTCGTAACCCTTCTCCGCGACCTCGTCGAACAGCTCCTCATGGATCAGATGCACCTGCCGCAGATTCGGCTGCGACGGATCGGCCCGCACCCGCGACCGATGCCGAACGTGCACCCCGGCGTGCGAGTCCCCCTCCACCCCCAGCCCCGTCACCAGCACGATCTCGTCGTGCACGGGTTTGGTGAACGAATACACCTCGTTGCGGCTGACCGACGTCACCGATCCTCGAGCAGTCTTCATGCCTCGCAGTCTGGCGAACCCCCTCCCCGGGCTCGACCCCTTTTCCCACCGGATGAATCCGGGTCAGTCGGGTGGGGCCAGGAACAACGCCGACAGCTTGGGGAGCCGGCGCTGCATCTCCTCCTCGTTGTCGAAATCCCACAGGTCGCCCACCTCGGGCCGGGTCACCGGACGCTCCCCCTCGGGCAGCGGCGAACCGGTGGCCTGCTCGTAGGCGTCGGCCGCGATCGAGAGCACCTCTTCGGCCTCGAAGACCGCGCCGGTGTCGGCCGCGGCCTGCACCACCGCCACGTCGGCCAGGGAGTCGGGCGATTTCACCGAGCGGGCCACCGCGTCGCGACCATGCGCGATCAGCCAGCCGCGGAAGCTGTCGAAGCCCTCCTCACCGACGCCGCCGTTGATCAGATAGGCCGCGGCCCACAGATCCTGCGTGCCGGAGGCGACCATGACCTTGTCGAGATGCCGCCCCCAGGCCACGATCTCTTCGGGATCGCGGGTGGCCAGATCGGCCGCGGCGCGTTTCGCCACATCGGCGGGCGAGGCGGGCCGATCGGCCGTCGCGCGGCTGATGACCGCCCAGAAGTCATCGGTTCTCATGCCGACGATCCTGCCAGTGGGGTACGACAAAACCGCGAAGGGCAGGATGGGACGGTGCGATCGATTTCGCTTCCCGACGTGCCCTACGGCGCCACCGCCGTACGGCCGGGCTGGTCCGATCTTCCGGAGAGCCTGCGCCGGGCCGTCTCCGCCCGCCTGGGCGCGCCGGTGGTGGAGGCCCGCAGTGCCGGCGGCGGCTTCACCAGGGCCTTCGCGGCCGTCCTGACCACCTCGTCCGGCCTGACCGCCTTCGTCAAGGCCGCACCGCTCGCGGACCCCACCTCCGAGTGGTATTCGCGAGAGGCCTACATCACGTCCCACCTGCCCGCCGAGGTGCCGGCGCCCCGGCCGCTCTGGACGATGATCGATTCGGAGTATTTCGTCCTGTGCCTGGAGCCGGTCAACGGGCACGTGCCGGCCCTGCCGTGGCCGCCGGCCGAGCTGGAGGCGGCGCTGTCCGCCTGGTCGGCCGCCGCAGCCGCCCTGGCTGCACCGAGCCGCGAGCTGCTCGAGGTCGGCGTGCCCCCGCTGCCCGAGATCGTGCGCCGCGAACACTCCTGGTGGACCGAGATCGCGGCCGGTGGCGAGCCGATGCCCCGCACGGCCCACGGCACGGTGGCACCAACCCGGCTGGCTCACCTGGCCCGGCTCGAGCAGGAGCTGCCCGAGCTGGTCGCGGGGGACGCGCTGCTGCACGGTGACCTGCGCGTCGACAACGTCCTGATCGATCGGTCGGGTCGCGCCCGCCTCTGCGACTGGACCTGGCCGACCCGCGGCGCCGCCTGGTTCGACACGGTGACGCTGCTGGTCACGGCATTCGCGAGCGGGCTCGACGCGGACGCATACCTGGCCGGCTGGGACGCGCCCGCCGAGGGCGTGGACGGAGCGCTGGCCGCGCTGGCCGGGTATTGGCTGGTGCGGGCGGACGGCGGGCCGAGCAGCGCGTCGCCGCACAGCCGTCAGCATCAGCGGTTCAGCGGGGAGCAGGCCCTGGCCTGGCTGGCCGAGCGCCGCGGCTGGTGACTCGGGCTCGTTTTGGCGGCTCGGGAGCGTGCTGGTAGGCTGGCTAATCGCGTGTGGTGAGGATCCTGTCGGCGAGAGCCGGTGCGGTGACCATCCCGCCGAGACCATTTTCCGAACACCTAGTCAGGACAAGGCTGTCGCGTGGCGAACATCAAGTCCCAGATCAAGCGCAACCGGCAGAACGAGAAGGCCCGGCTGCGCAACAAGTCGGTCAAGTCGTCGCTGAAGACCGTGATTCGCAAGCTGCACGAGGCGAGCGAGGCCGGCGACACGCAGACCGCGACGACGCTGCTGCGTGACGCCTCTCGTCAGCTGGACAAGGCCGCGAGCAAGGGCGTCATCCACAAGAACCAGGCGGCGAACCGCAAGTCGGCCATCGCCAAGCGCGTCGCCGCGCTGTCTGCCTGACGTTCCGCAGTCACACCCCGGGCATCGCCGGGCCCTTCGGGGTCCGCTGCGGTGCCCGGTGTTGTTGGCACGCCTTCGAGGGCAGAACGCCGTTCACCGGGCGTCCTCACCGCGTAGGTGGGGGCCTCGACCTGTCGCCGAGCCGGTTCGACCACTCCCCGGAGCTCGCGCCGCGATCGACCAGCTCGGGTCTGTCTACGGCCTGACTGCGACCGCCTCGGACGCCCCCGAACTACGGGAGCACTCGGACGGCCCCCGAGCTACGGAAGCACGGGAGCGGCAGGCAGCAGGACCCACGAGCGCTGCGAAGCGGCAGCAGGCGCACACCGGCGGCGGAAGCGGCAGCAATCGGCGGCGGGCCTACTCGTAGCGGCGCGTCGCCGACTGGCGGATCCACTGCTGCTGGGCCTCGGCCCGCTCCACCCACGGCCGTTTGATCGGGGCGCCCCGCTCCCGGCTGATCATGCCGGGCAGCCGGGCGGTCGCGTCGTCGGCCGGGGGCGGCACCGTCGCGTGCTCGACCAGCGGCCGCACGCCCACCGGGGCCGCCGCCGGCACCGGCGTCAGCGCGCCGGCGATCACGTCGTTGAGCTTGACCATGATGGCGACCGTGAGCGGCAGCACGATCACGCCCCACCAGCTCACCAGCTCGGCCAGGGCCAGCAGGATGCCCAGCGCGACCGCGCCCTCGAGAAACACGAAGCACAGGAAGCCGTTGGGCGTCAGGAACTTCAGGCGAAGCATCCGGGCATACATCGGCCGGTGCACGTCGAACTGCTCGGGACGGCGGCTCATCGCGTCCCACCCGCGCGCCGAGCCGCGGCGACCGCGAAAACGGCCTGCTCCAGCGCGAAGCCACGGTCCTCGGCCCCGCCCTTGACGGCGGCGTTGCAGGCGGCGGCGGCCTGCATGGCGTCGACCAGCCCCTCCGGCGTCCAGCCGCGGCTGCGTTCCTGAGCCCGCTGGATCTTCCACGCGGGCATGCCGAGCGAACTGGCCATCTGATACGGGTTGCCGCGCCCGGCCGAGGCGACCCGGGCCACCGTACGCACCCCGTCGGCGATGGCGTCGGCGATCGGCACCGGGTCGACGCCGACGTGCAGCGCCCACCGCAGCGCCTCGAGCGCCCCCGGCACGTCGCCGATCATCGCCGCGTCGGCCACGGTGAACCCGCTCGCCTCGGCCCGGCCCTTGTAATACCGAGCGACGACCGCCTCGGTGATCTTGCCGTCGGTGTCGGCGAGCAGCTGCGAGCAGGCAGCGGCGATCTCCCGCAGGTCGTTGCCCACGGAGGCGAGCAGCGCGGACGCGGCCGCCTCGTCACACTTGCCCCCGTTGCGCCGGAACTCGTCCCGCACGAACGCGATCCGCTCCCGGTCGCCCTTGAGCTTGGCGGCCGCCACGACGGTGGCGCCGGCCGAGCGCAGCCCGTCGGCCAGGGCCTTGCCCTTGGCGCCGCCCAGGTGGGTGACGATCAGCGAGACCTCGGGGTCGGGATTCTTGGCGTACGCCAGCAGGGCGGTGATCAGGTCTTTCTTGGCATCCTGACCGGAGCGGAGCACCAGAACGCGCCGCCCGCCGAAAAGTGACGGGCTCAGCATCTCGGCGATTTCACCCGGCAGCAGGCTGCCCGCCTCGTATTCGCGCACATCGGCGCCCGGTTCGGCGGCCCGCGCGTCGTCGACCGCGGCCGTGACCGCGCGCGCGACGAGCAACTCCTCATCGCCTTGGACGAGCAGCAACGGGGCGGGAGGCGCGGTGTTCACGCCCAACATCGTTGCACGAAGGGCTGACGTTTCCGCGAGGCTCACTCCTTAGCGCAGACTCGTCGATCACGGAACGCGAAAGCCGACATATCGGCGTTCGGCCATGCCCCGCAACCGCCGATCAAGGCTCGATCAGGCTGAATGTCTTCTCGGTGGAACAAAGCGGACCGATCGGCCATCGACGCACGTCGCCCGCGAACGAGCACGACCTGAACGGCCTACCCCGGGCGTGTCGTCCGCCCCGGCTCACCGTCAGCCCAGCAGCTCCGAAGGCACCATCGACCCGACCCAGGCGTCCACCCGCGCGCCGCGATGCACCAGCCGTTGCCGCAGGATCGCCTCGAACCGGAACCCGGCCTTCTCCGCCACCCGCCGCGACGCATGGTTGCCGACCTCAGCCCGCCACTCGATCAGCCCGAGCCCGAGCGGGCCGAACCCCCACCCGCACAACGCCCGCACCGCCGCCGTGGCGACGCCCCGCCCACGCGCCGCCGGATCCATCCAGTAGCCGATCTGCGCCGCCCCGGACCCGTCGAGCCCGAACCCGACCCGGCCGAGCCGCACCTCCCCCGCCACAACGACGAACTCCGCCCTCGTTCCCGCATCCCACCCCGCTATCGACATCTCCCGGACGAAGAACTCGGCGTCCGCCAGGTGATACGGCACCGGGATCTGCAGATACTTCTGCACGAGCGGGTCCAGCGACACCTCGTACACCCAGGGAATGTCGCTCTCCTCGAACGGCCGCAACTGAAGGCCACCCGCGGTGATCGTCTCGCGCCTCATCCCGGCATTGTCCGTCAGGGCGCCGGCGGATCACCGCGCGCGACGACGGCCAGCCCGCGCCCGGAGGCCACGGCGGCCAGATCACCCAGCTGATCCGTACGCAGCACGCGCGCACCACCCCGAGCCAGCCGGGCCAGCAGCGGCCCGTTCGGATGGCCGTAATCGTTGTCCGCGCCGACCGACACGAGCGCCACCGACGGCCGGATCTCGTCCAGGAACCGCGCGCTCTGATAGCTGCTCCCGTGATGGGCGACTTTGAGCACGTCCGCCCGTACGGCGCCGACGCCCAGGTGGGTGAGCATGTCCTCCTGTTCCTCGGTCTCGGCGTCCCCCGGCAGCAGAATCGTCCGGCCGTCCACCTCGGCCCGCAGCACCAGGGAGTTGTTGTTGGGGTCGGAGTTCGTGCCACGCATCGGCTCCACAGGCCCGAGCACCCGCAACCGCACGTTCCCGGCCTCGTACGCCCACCCGGGCCCCACCGCGTGCACGGCGACCCGCCCGGCCGCGGCTCGTACGGCCGCCCGGCCCGCCGGTGGGTCCGGCCAGGACGGTCCGACCACCGCGCGCACGTCCCGGCCGCGGAAGACACCCGTGACGCCGCCGATGTGGTCGACGTGGAAGTGACTGACCACGAACAGCACCACCTGACGAACCCCGAGCCGGCGCAGGCAGTGATCGACCGCGTTCGGCTCGGGCCCGGCGTCGACCACCACCGCGCGCCCACTGCCGGCGGGCAGCACGATCGCGTCGCCCTGCCCCACCGCGCACGCCACGACCAGCCAGCCCGGCGGAGGCCAGCCCGAGGCCAGCAGCCGTACGGGCAAAGCGCCCAGCACACCTCCGAGCGTCACCACCGTGACCAGCTTGCGGACGAGGGGCCGCCGGGTGGCGACGAGCAGCCCGACGGTGATCACGGCCAGCAGCAGCGCGCCGGTGAGCCCGCCCGGCCACGGCAGCGCCCCCGCCGGCACCCGGGCGCCGTAGGTGGCCACCAGCACCAGCCACTGCGCCGGCCAGTGCCCCAGCCACGCGGCGAACTCGGCCCCGGCCGGCCACACCGGCGAGATCACTGCCGCCGTCACCCCGAGCAGCGTGGCCGGGGCGATCGCGGGCACGGCCAGCAGGTTGGCCGGGACCGCCACGATGCTGATCGCGCCGGACAGCCCGGCCACGACCGGCCCGCACACGACCTGCGCGGCCGCCGGAACCGCGAGCGCCTCGGCCGGCCCCGGCGGCCAGCCCCGGGCCCGCAAGCCGTCCCGCCACACCGGCGCGAGCAGCAGCAGGCCCGACGTGGCCAGCACCGACAGCGCGAACCCGACGTCCGAGGCCAGCTCCGGGTCGGCCAGGATCAGCACAGCCACGCCCGCGGCCAGCGCCGGCAGGGCAGCCCGGCGTCGCCCCGAGGCCAGCCCGATCAGTCCGATCGCCCCCATGGCGGCGGCCCGCACCACACTCGGCGAGGGCCGCGCCAGGATGACGAACCCCACCAGCGCCGCCGCACAGACCAGCGCCGTGATCACCGGCCCGGCCCGGGTCCGCCGCACCGCGAACAGCACGACCCCCAGCACGATCGCCACGTTGGCGCCGGAAACGGCGTTCAGATGCGTCATGCCGGTCGCCCGGAAGTCCTCCTCGAGCGCCGGGTCGAGCCGGCTCGTGTCCCCGACGATCAGTCCCGGCAGCAACCCACCGGGCCGATCGGGCAGCGGCTCGCAGGCCCGTTGCAGCCCCGCCCGCAGCGCCCCCGCCGCCCGCTGCGCCCACGACGGTCGTCCCACCACCTGCGGCGCCTTCCGCACCGAGGCCACCGCCGCCCGCAGGTCCCCACCGCGGGGCGGCATCAGCTTGCCCTCGGCCCTGACCCGCTGCCCCGGCAGCAGCCCCCGCCACGCCGGATCGCTGCCCAGCACGAGGGCCCGGGCCGACAACCGCAGCGTCGCCCCGTGCTCCGGCCGCACGGCCTGGAGATCAACGGCCACGATGTACGTCGGCGGCATCCCCGCGGAACTCCTCAACGCCCGTGGATCATCCCGGACGATCAGCTCCATCCACACCGGATCACCGGCCCGGATCACCTCCACCAACGGCCCGGCCTCCCGCACACTCACCCGGGCCCCGGTCGTCACCGCTCCGCAAGCCACCCCGAGCAGCAGGGCCGGCCCCACCCACCGCCCGGCATGCGCCCACCCGGCCCGCGAGCCGCCGGCGTCGTCGCTCTTCCGCCCGGTTCCCGAACGGCACGGGGCCGCCCGCGGCGGGGCCTGCCGTTGGTGGTCGGCTCCACCCGCCGCGGCCCGCTTGATCGCGACGGTCAGCGCGATGGCCAGAGCGGCCGCGCCCACCCCGATCAGGATGCCGGCGCGCGCGGTGAGGTAGAGGGCAGCCAGCGCCGACATCCACACCGCGACGGCGAAGCCGGCCAGCCGCAGATCGGGGACGCCGTCCGCCTTCCGGAGGGCCGCTGCGCCGGGTCCAGCCGCGCCCGGTCCAGCCGCGCGTCCCGCGGCCGGGCTCCCGACCGAGGTGGCCCGCCGGCCGGCACGAGGAGAGTGGCTCGGGGACGGTGTGGCCCGGCCGGCGCTCCGGCCCGACGCGTTCGCTTGCGGGCCGGGCCGCCCGGTTGGCCGCGACCTCATACCGTGACCAGGTCTTTCAGCTGTTCGTAGCGGGCGTCCCCGATGCCGTCGACCTTGCGCAGGTCGCCGACGGCCTTGAACCCGCCCTGGGCGTCCCGGGCGTCGAGGATCCGCTGGGCCAGCACCGGGCCCACCCCCGGCAGACCGTCCAGATCGGCCAGCGTCGCGGTGTTGAGGTTGACCAGGCCACCGGGACCGGTGCCACCGGGGGCCGCCGGGCCGGTCGGCAGGGTGATGCCCGGTGGTGGCGTCACGCCGACCATGATGAGCTCGCCGTCCACCACCTTGCGGGCGAGGTTGAGCACGGAGACGTCCACCCCGGGCTCGGCTCCGCCCGCCGCGGTCAGCGCGTCCGCCACCCGTGCGCCCGGCGCGAGCTTCACCAGTCCGGGCTTCCGGACCTTGCCACCCACCGCGACCACCACCTCGGCCGCCGCCGAAGCCGCGGCGGGAGCGGAGACGGGCGCATCCCCGGCGTCCGACTCGGCCACGTTGAGCGGAGGCGGCGCCACCGGGTCCACCCGAGGGCGGGAACGCCAGGCCAGCAGGGCCGCGATCACGACGACGACGGCGGCCACCACGGCCAACGCCCGCACGCCGCGCCGCCCTGGATCGAACGCCCCGATCCCGAACCGCCGCCCACCCTCACCCGGCCCGCCGCCGAAAGCCCCCGCCGCGCTCAGCCCCGGCGACTCCTCCGGCTCCGGCAGACTCGACGACGTGAAGGCGAAACGATCGCGCTCCGGATCGAACACGTAGTTCTCCGAGGGCGGCTCGCCCTCCTGCTCGGGCAGCACCCACGCCGGCGGTGGAAGCGGCCGCGGCGCATAGGGCTCGGCCTCCGGCATCACATCGCCGAGATGCGACTCCCGCAGATCCCCCACCCGCTGAGCCCCGGTCGCACCCCGCAGATCCCCCACCACCCGCTGAGCCCCCGTCGCACCCCGCAGAGCAACGACCACCGGCGGCGGCGAGACCACGCCAGGCCGCCCGGCACCACCCGTCGCCCGCATCCCGTCATCGGCCGTCTCAAGCAGCCCAGCCCGCTCCCCCAGACTCGCGCGCACGGTCGAAGCAGCCTCAACAGGAGCCGCGGCAGGAACGGCGGCCACCGTGGACACCCTCAGCGGTGTGGAAGCGGCCAGCGGCGCGGAGGCAGCCACCGCCGCAGGAGCAGCCACCGCCGCAGGAGCAGCCACCGCCGCAGGGACAGCCACCGCCGCAGGGACAGCCACCGCCGCAGGAGCAGCCACCGCCGCGAAGGCGGCAGGCAACGTGGAGGCCGTCGGCGGGATGGGCACCGACAGGTCCGAAGGGGTCAGCGGCGTCGCCGGAGCCGCGGCTGGTGCAGGGCCCGCAGCCGGCGGCGTGGCCCACGGGGTGCCGGCCCGATAGCTGTCCGCCTGCGCGGGGACAGCCGGCGGGCCGCCCGGCTCAGGAGGGCTTTCAGCCGGGACACGCTCGGGCGGGTGAAATACGGCGCTGGGCGCCGCCTCCAGGTCTACGTCGTCGGGCCAGGCCGGGATGATGTCCGACCACTCCAGCGGCTCGCCGACCTCGGCCAGCGACGCCAGGCCGTCGGCGTAGGAGGAGGGCACCGGGGCGGGTCGGGACGACTCGGCGCTGGAGGCAGAGGCCCAGGAACTGGCACGGCCGGGGACGGGCGCCGCCGAACCCGGACCGGAGGGACCCGCGGGGTGCGCAGCACGCGCCCGGAGGGCACCGGCCGGGTGGGCCGGCGACGGGTGGGTGGGGAAGGATGGGCTGGCGTGTGGAGTGGCGGAGGCTGGTGGGCCGGCCGCCGCAGCCGGCAGCACTGACCGCAGCCTCTGCGCTATGGCTTCGTCTGTGGGGTTCCGCTCTCGCACGTTCAGGAAGCTAGGCAAGACGGCGAGATCTTGCCCCGGAGCCTGTGGACAGAGGTGCATTGTGGATAACTCGGCGATCATGGCAACGGGTGCTATGGCGGAGCGCCTGCGCCGGGCCGGTTGTGTCTTTGCCGAGGAGGAGGCGGAGGTCATCGCCGGGGCCGCGGCTGACGCCGTGACCAGGGATCGCATGGTGGAGCGGCGCGTCCGGGGTGAGCCGCTGGAGCAGGTTGTCGGTTTCGCTGATTTTGCCGGGGTCCGCGTGCGGCTGCGGCCGGGTGTCTTCGTGCCCCGGGTCCGCAGCGAGCTGCTGGTGCGTCTGGCGGCCGAGGGGAACCCCCGGGTGGTCGTGGATCTCTGTTGCGGCTCGGGCGCCCTGGGCCTGGCCGTCCAGCGGCGCCGCCCGGGCGTGGAGCTGCATGCGGCCGATCTCGACGCGAACGCCACCGGATGTGCGCGCGACAACGGCATCATCCACGTCTATGAAGGCGACCTGTACGACCCGCTCCCGCACACCCTCCACGGCCGCGTCGATGTGCTTCTGGCCAATGTGCCTTATGTCGCCACCGCGCATCTCCCGTTGCTGCCGGCCGAGGCCCGCGAGCACGAACCGTCGATGGCCCTGGATGGTGGTGCGGATGGCCTTGATATCTTTCGCCGAGTAGCCGGGAGCGCTCCCAAATGGCTTGCCGCTGGTGGCGTGCTGCTCTCCGAGATCACGGAAGCGCAGCAAAAGGCCGCTCTGGCCGCCATTCGGGTGTCAGGCCTGGACGGCGACGTCGTCTACGACGAAGATCTCGAAGCGCGAGTGGCCAGGGCTCGCAAAGGCTGAGCGGAAAGGCGACGGGGTGGGACGATACGCCCGAGCCAGGCTGGCCTCCCAGGTGATGCGGTGCCTACGCCGCGCCGGCTTCACGGAGGTCCGCTACGACGCCCCGGCCTTCCAAGTCCGCTTCACCACAAATGTCCGGAGTGAGCCGGCCATCCTCGACCTGGCTCCCCTGCTCACCCCACGAAAGGGGCGGAAGAAGCGGATCCAGGCGTACGTCTCCGGCCTGAGCCCCGACCCCATCCCGCCCGACTGGCAGACCGCCCGCCCTTTGCTCCGCCCGGTCCTGCGGGGCGGCACGCCGGGCAACCCGATCAAGCGGCCCGCCTTCCCGTACTTGTCGGAGTACGTGGTCATCGACCACCCCGAGGCGATGACCTACGTCACCGATCAGCAGTTGCAGACCTGGCACGTACGCCCCGACGAGGTCTTCAAGTCGGCCCGCGCCAACCTGGAAGCGGCCACCCTGCAGGGCGCCCCCACCGAACTGGTCCGCTTCGTCGACGACGGCGACGCGTACTGGACCTCGCACCTGCTTCTGGAGCACTGGTTGCAACGCCTCGAACCCCAGGTGGGCGGCCCGCCCGTCGCTTTCGCCCCGGAGCGCGGCACCCTGCTGATCACCTCGGCCGAGAGCCCTCACCTGCGGGCGGTCTTCGCCCAGGCGGAGGAGCTCTACGCCCGATCGCCCCGGCCGATCACCCCGATGGCGTACGTCAGCGACGCCCAGGGCTGCACGGTCCCGTTCAGCGTGCCCGAGGATCACCCCCTGCACCACACGGTTCGCCGGGCCGAGCGCATCTTGGCCGTCCAGGAGTACGCCCGCCAGGCCGCCCACCTGACCGAGCCCGCCGCCGAACTCGTCCTGGTCGGCGACGACGAGACGGGCTGGCGCACCCGGGCCGCCTGGGACGGCGAAGCGCTGCTGCCGACCGCGGACGAGGTGCAGCTGGGCGACCGGACGGTTCCCTGGCCCGAGCTGGACGTGGAGCCCGTGCCGGGGCTGGAGCCGATCAGATGGACAACCGCCGGTGCACCACAATCCCCGCCACCCCGGGCCCCACGTGCGCGGCGACGACCGCGCCGATCTCGGTGATGTAGCAGTCTCGCAGCCTGTCCCCCAGCCGCATCGCCACCTGGTCGGCCAGCGCGGCCGCCCGGTCCGGCGATTGCAGGTGATGGACGGCGATGTCGACCAGTCCGTCCCCCGAGGCGTCCACGGCCAGGTCGACCAGCTTCGCCAGCGCCCGCCCGGCTGTGCGCACCCTGTCCTTGACGACGATCGCGCCGTCGGCCACGTGCAGGATCGGCTTGACCGAGAGGGCCGTGCCGACCAGGGCCGAGGCCGCGTTGATGCGCCCGCCACGGCGCAGGAACTCGAGGGTGTCGACGTAGAACAGCGTGCTCACCTGTTCGGCATGGGTGACGGCCGCACCCCGTACGGCGGGAAGGTCTTGACCTCGGGTCGCCGCCGTGGCCGCGGCCAGGGCGGCGAACCCGAGACCCATGCCGGTCGTGCCGCTGTCGACCACCTCGACGCGGGACCCGAACTCGGCGGCGGCCAGCACGGCGGCCTCGTGGGTGCCGGAGAGCCGGGCCGACAGGTGGACCGAGACGATGCCGTCGGCGCCGGCGTCGAACAGCTTGCGATAGGCGGCCGCGAACTGGGAGGGGGCGGGCCGGGAGGTGCTCACCTCGGCCCGCCGCTCGCCCAGGGCCCGCGCGACCTCGGCGGGCTGGATCTCGATGCCCTCGAGCCCGTCGGCGCCGTTGATGACGACCGTGAGGGGCACGACGGTCAGCTCATACGAACCCGCCAGTTCGGCGGGCAGGTACGCGGTGGAGTCGGTGACAACCGCGACGGGCATGCGGGCACGGTAGCCGATCGGAACATGCCCTGGTGAGCGCGGGGGTCACCCCTTTTCGACGGCAGTCACGACGAACGGCACGCCCTGCTGACAGGTCGACATCATGCCCGGCTCGGCGTGACCGGAGATCTTGACCTTGCTGCCCACCGCGGCGTCGCTGCGCATCGCCGGGTCGTCGAAGATCAGCAGGTGGGAGCCGCTGTCATCGGTGAGGAGCAGGCAGTTGGGCTCGACCCCGGCGGTCACCGTGCCGGTGATCGTCTTGGCGCCGGCGTTGGGCCGCCCCGGCTCACCGGCCGGACCGCTGGTCTTGGCCGTGGGCACGGGCAGGTCGACCACGTCCGAGGCCGAGGAGGAGGGCGCCGGGGCGGCGGCGCCGGTCTCGCTCGCATTGTTGGCGCAGCCGGCCGCGACGAGCAGAAGGAGCAATACGGCGGGAACGGTACGAGTCACCATGATGGTTGGACGCTACCGGATCATCGGCGGTTCCCCGGGCCGGGAATTCAGACGGGCGGCGGTACGGGCCGGTCGCTGAACGGGCCCACGTTGTACGCCGCGAGCTGCCAGCCGCGCTTGTCGTCGCGGGTGAGCTCGACCCAGTGGCAGTTCTGCAGGGCCCGCAAGGTGCGCAGCTGCTCGACGGGCCAGCCGAGCAGGTGCCCGATGCCCTGGCGGGCGGCGGCGCCGTGCGTCGCGACCACGACGGTGCCCCCGGCGGGTGCCTCGGCGGCGGCGTCACGCAGCCCGTCGGCGACCCGTTTGCCCAGGTCCTCCAGCGTCTCGACGTCGCCCCCGACCTCTTGCCCGGCCGTCCAGCGGGCGTGCTGCTCGGGGTGCCGCTCGGCCACCTCGGGCATGGTCAGGCCCTGCCAGGCGCCGAACCAGCGCTCGCGCAGACGCTTGTCGTAGCCGATCGACAGCCCGGTCAGCGCGCCCAGCGCGGCGGCCGTGTCCGAAGCGCGCTTGAGGTCGCTGGCCACGATCGCGTCGGGTTTCAGCTTGACCAGGATCTCGGCGGCGTCGACGGCCTGCTGGCGGCCGAGCGCGTTGAGCTCGACGTCGGTCTGCCCCTGGACCCGGTTGGCGGCGTTCCAATCCGTGTTGCCGTGCCGCCAGACGATCAGGCGCGTCACGACGCGTCGGCCTCGACCATGTCGCGGTCGACGAACGGGATCGTCGGGCAGTCCTTCCAGAGCTTGTCGAGGGCGTAGAACTCGCGCTCCTCCACGTGCTGGATGTGGACGACGATGTCGACGTAGTCGAGGAGCACCCACCGGCCCTGGCGCTCGCCCTCACGACGCACGGGCTTGGCCTTCTCGGGCAGGTTGAGCAGGGCTTCCTCGATGGCGTCGACGATCGCGACGACCTGGCGCTCGTTGGACGCCGAGGCGATCACGAACGCGTCGGTGATGTAGAGCTGGTCTCCGACATCGATCACGACGATGTCTTGCGCCTTCTTGTCGGCGGCGGCCTGCGCGGCCGTCATCGCCAGTTCAAGAGCGCGTTCGCTGACGGGCAAGAGTGTCCCCTCGGTCGGCTTTCTGGTGCATCAAGCCTCTCACACCGGTGTGACATTCCCCGAGCCCCGATAGAGGCCCCGCTTGGCGATGTATTGCACGACACCGTCGGGCACCAGATACCACACCGGTTCGCCCTTGGCCACGCGTTCGCGGCACGCCGTCGACGAGATGGCCATGGCCGGCACCTCGACCAGGGTCACGCTGTCCTCGGGCAGGTGGTCGTCAGTGAGCTCGAAGCCGGGCCGGGTCACCCCGATGAAGTGCGCCGCGGCGAACATCTCGAGCGCGTCCTTCCAGCTCAGGATGCGGTTGAGCGCGTCCGCGCCGGTGATGAAGAACAGTGCGGCGTCGGCGCCGTAGACCGCGCGCATGTCGCGCAGGGTGTCGATGGTGTAGGTGGGGCCGTCGCGGTCGATGTCGGCCCGGCTGACGTGGAAGCGCGGGTTCGACGCGGTGGCGATGACCGTCATGAGGTAACGGTCCTCAGCCGGCGAGACCCGGCCCTTCTCGTACGGCGAACCGGTGGGCACGAAGACCACCTCGTCCAGGTCGAAGCGGGCCTGCACCTCGCTCGCGGCGACCAGGTGACCGTGGTGGATGGGGTCGAACGTTCCACCCATGATCCCGATCCGGCGCCGACGCGATGACATCAGAAGAGAATAGATCAACCGTCGAGGCGTTTACGGACGGCTGTCAGCAGATCATCCGCGGTGAACGGCTTCTCCAGCAGCGCCACGCCGGGCTCGAGCGTGCCGTCGGAGTGCAGGACAGGCTGGGCGTAACCCGACATGTAGAGCACCCGGGTGTCCGGCCGGCTGATCACCAAACGCTCGGCGAGATCCTTGCCCAGCATCCCGGGCATCACCACATCGCTGAGCAGCAGGTCGATGGCGCCCTCGTGCCGGGCGGCCAGGGCCAGCGCCTGCGGGCCGCCCTCGGCCGCGATCACCCGGTAGCCGGCGCCGGAGAGAATCCGCCCGGCCACGGCGCGCAGGCCCGCTTCGTCGTCGACGACCAGCAACGTCTCGCCGTGCCCGTCGGTGACGACAGGATCAGCGGCGGGAGCGACGAACCCCGGCGAGGCGGGCGGCAGCAGCACGGTGACCGTCGTGCCCAGGCCGGGCGACGACGAGATGCTCACCTCGCCGCCGGCCTGGGTGACGATGCCGTAGACCATGGCCAGCCCCAGCCCGGTGCCCTCGCCGTTGGGCTTGGTGGTGAAGAACGGCTCGAACGCGCGGTCGGCGACGTCGGCGCTCATCCCCCGCCCCGAGTCGCTGACCCGCAGCCGCACCCGGTCGTCGGCGCAGCCGGTGTCGATCACCAGGTTGCCGCCCGCGGGCATCGCGTCCCGGGCGTTGTGCGCGAGGTTGACCAGCATCTGCTCGATCTGAGCGGGGTCGCAGTGCACCGGCGGCAGCCCCGGGCCGGGCCGGACGATCAGGGCGACGCGCTCGCCGATCGTGCGGCGCAGCGTCCCCTCGAGCCCGGCCACGAACCCGTTGAGGTCGAGCACCTCGGGCCGCACGACCTCGCGCCGGGCGAACGCGAGCAGCTGGTGCGTGAGGTGGGTGGCCCGCTCGCCGGCCCGGATGACCTGCCGGGCGTCGGCGGCGATCATCCGCACGTCGGGCTGCTCGGACTCCGCCTCCTCGACGACGAAGCTCGCGTAGTTGACGATCACGCCGAGGATGTTGTTGAAGTCGTGCGCAACCCCGCCGGCCAGCTGCCCCAGGCTCTCCAGCCGCTGATTGCGCACCTCCTCGGACAACTCCACGCCCCACCCTAACGAGGAGGAGCCGCCCACAAGGTCAGAAGCGCGCAGCCAGGGCCCGCCTCAGGTCGTCGTCGGCGTCGAGCACCACGCGCCGCAGGATCGGGTCGAGCTCGTCGTCGGCGAGCAGCCGGGCCGCCAGCTCGCGGGTCTGCGGCTCGACGACCACTGACGGGTACGCCGCCGCGGCCGTCCGCTCGGCGCTCATGCCGTTGCGGATCCGCATCATCTCCGGCATCTCGGCGAAGTAGCGGGCCACGTACGGCCGTACGAGGTCGATCTGCTCGGTCTGCCAGAAGCCGGAGGCGGTCATCTCGACGAGCCGGTTCGACAGCGTGGCGTCCGAGATGATCGCGGCCCACGCGGCCGCCTTGGCCTCCGGGTCCGGGCGGGCGGCCCGGCAGCGGGCGGCCCACTGCTCGCCGGTCGAGCTGCGGTCCCGCGCGAACTCGGCCTCGATCACGTCGAGATCGGCCGCGCCCAGCACCGCCAGGCGATAGATGATCAGCCAGCGCAGGTCGGCGTCGACCGGCAGGCCCTCGGGCACGTTGCGCCCGGCCAGCCAGTCGTGCAGGCGCCCGGTGTCGACGGTGGCGCCGATCAGGCCGCGCGCGGCGGCCAGCTGACGCGATCCGCCCGGCTCGGAGGCGGCGAGCAGCCGGTCGGCGGCCTGCGCGACCAGTTCCAGGGCGGCCGGGCGGGTCTGCCGGGTGGAGTAGCGGTCGACCAGGCTGCGGGTGGCCCGCAGCACGTCCTCGACGATGACCACCTCGGACTCCACCGGCAGCGCGGCCAGCACCAGCGTGACCAGCTCGGCTACCGGGCGTTCGCCGTCGACGACCGCGTCCAGCGTGGCCGCCCACAGCACGGCCCGGGCCAGCGAGTCGCCCAGCAGCGGCAACACGACGGGAACGGCGGCATCCGACTTCTCGTCCAGCCGGATCTTCGCGTACGTAAGGTCCCCGTCGTTGAGCAGCAGCAGGTCGGCCACCGGCTCGCCGGTCAGCTCGGGCACCTCCGTACGACCGGTGGCCTGCACCTCGACCTCGATCAGCTTGCGCCGTTGCACCGTGCCGTCGGCGCGGTGGTCCCACAGGCCGATGCCGATCCGGTGCGGGCGCAGCGCCGGGTGGGCGTCGGGCGCGGTCTGGAGCACCGCCACCGACGAGTAGGCGCCCCCGGAGTCCGAGACCGTCAGCCGCAGCGTGTTGACCTGGGCCCGGCGCAGCCACACGTCGGCCCAGGCGGTGAGGTCGCGCCCGCTCGCCGCGGACAGCGCACCCAGCAGGTCGGCCAGGGTCGCGTTGCCGTACGCGTGCGCCGCGAAGTGCGCGTTCACCCCGGCCCGGAACGCTTCGTCGCCCACCCACGCCACGAGCTGCTTGAGCACGGCCGCGCCCTTGGCGTACGAGATGCCGTCGAAGTTGAGCAGCGCCTGGTCGGTGTCGCTGACCTCGGCCGGCGCCACCGGATGGGTCGAGGGGTGCTGGTCGGCCCGCAGGCCCCACGCCTTGCGCTGCATGGCGAAGGTCGTCCACGTGCCCGCGTACCGGGTCGCCTCGGACGCGATGCGCGTGCCCATGTACTCCGCGAACGACTCGTTCAGCCACAGGTCGTCCCACCAGGCCATGGTCACCAGGTCGCCGAACCACATGTGCGCCATCTCGTGGGAGATCACGTTGGCCCGGTGCTCGCGATCGCTCTCGGTGACCGCCGAACGGTGGATGAACTCGTCGCGGAACACGACCAGCCCGGGGTACTCCATCGCGCCGAAGTTGAACTCGGGGGCGAACGCCTGCTGGTAGTGGCCGAACGGATAGCGGATGTCGAAGATCTCGTGGTAGCGGTCGAGGCACTGCTTGGTGATCTCGAAGATCTCGGGCGCGTCGGCCTCGAGCGCCTCGGCCAGCGCGGCCCGGGCGTACAGGGCCAGCGGGATGCCGTCGTGCGAGTCGGTGACCTCGTGGTACGGCCCGGCGATGAGCGAGCACAGGTAGGTCGGGATCGGCTTGGTCGGCGCGAACTCCCACCGCCCGTCGCGGCTCGACACCAGTGGCCCGTTCGCCGCGACCCGCCAGTTCGCGGGCGCGGTGACGCTGAGCCGGTAGGACGCCTTGAGGTCGGGCTGGTCGAACGCGGGCAGGATCCGGCCCGCGTTGTTGATGAACATGTGCTGGTAGAGGTAGATCGAGCCGTCGGCCGGGTCGACGTGCTTGTGCAGGCCCTCGCCGGTGTTCGAGTAGCGCATGACGGCCTCGACGGCGAGCTCGTTGGACGCGGCCAGGCCGGTCAGCTCGATCCGCCCGTCGGTGAGCACCGACTCGGGCAGCGGCGCTCCGTTCAGCGTCATCTTGGCCACGGACACGGGCTCGAACTCGAGGAACGTCGAGGAGCCGTCCCGGGCGCCGAAGCGCACCACCGTCCGCGCGCCGAAGGTGTCCCCCTCGGCGGTCAGATCGAGATCGACCTCGTACTCGTGGACATCGACGGTGGCGGCCCGGGCGGTGGCCTCGGCGCGGGTCAAACTCGGCATTCGACCATCATCCGATACGCGTTTCTCCGCTGCTATCGTGGGTTCCATGCGCTGTGCCAATCGTGCCTGGTGGCTGCCCTGACGGGCGGCTCACCCACACGCGCACTCATCGCGGCCGCCCCTTCCCGGGCGGCCTTTTCGTGTCTCCGGGAGAGGTCGGCCTGACCCCGGAGGAGAAAGACCATGACTCGTCGGCTCACCGGCTTCCAGCCCACCGGCCACCTGCACCTCGGCAACTTGATCGGCGCCATGCGACCCCTGGTGGCCGCGCAGGACAGACCCTCGATCGCGATGATCGCCGACCTGCACGCGCTCACCATGGAGCACGATCCGCAAGCCGTACGCGCGAACACCCTGACCGTCGCCACGGTGCTGCTCGCCGCGGGGGTCGATCCGCAGCGCACCCCGATCATCGCCAACTCCCAGGTGCCCGAGCACACCGAACTGCATTATCTGCTCGAGTGCGTGACCGGCTACGGCGAGGCGGCCCGCATGATCCAGTTCAAGGAGAAGTCGGCCGCCGGCGGCACTGTGCGGCTCAGCCTGCTCACCTATCCCGTGCTCATGGCGGCTGACATTCTCCTGCACGACATCGACGAGGTCCCCGTGGGTGAGGATCAAAGTCAACATCTCGAGCTGGCCCGTACGATCGCCACCCGCTTCAATGCCCGCTACGGCGCGACGTTCGTGGTGCCCGAGGGCATCCGCCCCGAAGCGGCCGCGCGGATCATGGATCTGGCCGACCCGGTCCGCAAGATGAGCAAGAGCGCACCCTCACCGGCGGGCCGGATCGGGCTCCTCGACCCGCCCGAGACGATCCGCAAGGTCATCTCGCGGGCGGTCACCGACACCGCGGGCGTGGTCCGGCACGACCGGGAGGGCCAGCCCGGGGTCACCAACCTGCTGGAGATCCTGCGGGCCTGCTCCGGCCGCGACCCCGGCGAGCTCACGTCCTACGGCGCGCTCAAGCGGGAGGTGACCGACGCCGTCGAGGCGGTGCTCGCGCCGATCAGGGCCCGCTACGCCGAGCTGTTGCAAGACCCTTCCCACGTACGTGAGGTGCTCGCCCGGGGCAAGGCGTTCGTGCGGCCACGGGCGGCCGAGACCGTACGGCGTACGCGGGCCGCCATCGGGCTACTGGACTAACGCGACCAGCCGCTTCTCGAAGACGTCGGGCCCGGCGACCTCGTGGTAGCCGGAGGATTGGAACAGGGCGATCGCCGCGGCCGACAGGGTGGCCGTCATCAGGCGCATGACGGGCCGGCCGGCGGCGAGCGCCTCCTCCTCGATCGTGACGATCATCTGCCGGGCCAGGCCACGGCCCCGGAACGACGGGCGCACGTAGAGGCGGTGGAGTTCGGCCACGCCGGGTTCGGGCAGCGGCCGCCAGGCCCCGCAGGCCACGCCCCGGCCGTCGACGGTGCCCACGACATACGCAGCCTGGTCGTCGGGCCAGAACGCCGGACCACCCTCATGCTGCTGGGCCGCGACGAGGGCGGCCAGCTCGGGGTCCAGAGCGGGTCTGGCTTCGATCAACACGCCGTGACCCTAAGCAACCACCCTTTCCGGATGGTTGCGTGAAGCTGGCCTGCGCCCTATTCGTCGGTGTCGTCCTCATCGGTGACCAGGACGGGACGCTGCGCGTTCGACACCGTCGTGACCGTGCCGTCGGGCGCCATGTGCAGCAGTTCGTCGTCCGAGCGGACCCGGCGGGCCTTGCGGGCGGCCAGCCGGTCGGCGGCGGAGGCGCGGTGGTTCTCGTCCTCGAGGCGGATGTCGGTGCCGCGCGGGCCCGACACGTACTCGCCGGCGTTGGGCTGCCAGTCGAACTCGCGCTCACCGATCCGTACGGGGTCGCCGGCCTGGGCGCCCTTCTTGCCCAGCGCCTCCTCGACGCCGAGCCGGTCGAGCCGGTCGGCCAGGAAGCCCACGGCCTCGTCGTTGTCGAAGTTGGTCTGCCGGACCCAGCGCTCGACCTTGGCCCCGCGGACCACGAAGACGCCGTCGGCGTCCTGCTCGATCGTGAAGCCGGAGTCGTCGACCGCCTTGGGCCGCACGATGACCCGGCTCGGCTCGGGCGCGGGCTGCTCGAGGCGGTGCTGCTTGACCGTCTCGGCCAGCGCGAAGGTCAGTTCCCGGAGGCCCTCGCGGGTGACCGCGCTGACCTCGAAGACGCGATAGCCGCGGGCCTCGAGGTCGGGCTTGACCATGTCGGCCAGGTCGCGGCCGTCCGGGATGTCGATCTTGTTGAGCACCACGAGCCGGGGCCGTTCCTCCAGGCCCCCGTACGCCGCCAGTTCCGCCTCGATGGCGTCGAGATCGGCCAGCGGGTCGCGCTCGATCTCGGGCGCCGCCGCGTCGAGCACGTGCACCAGCACCGAGGTGCGCTCGATGTGCCGCAGGAACTGCATGCCGAGGCCCTTGCCGGTGGCCGCGCCCGGGATCAGGCCGGGCACGTCGGCCACGGTGAAGGTCTCGTCGCCCGCCTGCACCACGCCCAGGTTGGGCACCAGCGTCGTGAACGGGTAGTCGGCGATCTTGGGCTTGGCCGCCGAGATGACCGAGATCAGCGACGACTTGCCGGCCGAGGGGAAGCCCACCAGGCCCACGTCGGCGACGCTCTTGAGCTCGAGCACGGCGTCGAGGCTGTCGCCGGGCTCGCCCAGCTCGGCGAAGCCCGGCACCTTGCGGCGGGTGTTGGCCAGCGAGGCGTTGCCCCGCCCACCCCGGCCCCCGCGGGCCACCTCGAAGGTGGTGCCGGCGCCGATCAGGTCGGCCAGCACCTCACCGTCCACGGTCTGCACGACCGTGCCGTCCGGCACCTTGAGCACGAGGTCCTTGCCGTTGGCGCCGTCGCGGTTGGCGCCCGCCCCGCCGCCGCCGTTGGAGGCCTTGACGTGCGGGTGGAAGTGGAAGTCGAGCAGCGTGTGGATCTGCGGGTCGACCACCAGCGTGATGCCGCCGCCGTGCCCGCCGTTGCCACCGTCGGGACCGCCCAGCGGCTTGAACTTCTCGCGGCGGACCGAGACGCAACCGTGCCCGCCGTCACCGGCCTGCAGGTGCAGCACGACGCGATCGACGAACGTGGTCACTGCTCAACTCCTTCGAAGAAAAACAAAGCGGGCCGCGGACCCGGAGGTCCGCGGCCCGCTCAGATAAAAACTACTCCGCGGCCGGGACGATGCTGACGGTCTTGCGACCGCGCTTCGTGCCGAACAGCACATTGCCGGTCGCGAGCGCGAACAGCGTGTCGTCGCCACCCCGGCCGACCAGGTCGCCCGGGTGGAACTTCGTGCCGCGCTGGCGGATCAGGATCTCGCCGGCGCTGACCAGCTGGCCACCGAACCGCTTGACGCCGAGCCGCTGGGCGGCGGAGTCACGACCGTTACGGGAGCTGGATGCACCCTTTTTGTGAGCCATGAGTGGTCCTACTTCCCGCTCTTGATGCCGGTGACCTTGATCTTGGTCAGCGGCTGACGGTGCCCCTGACGCTTGTGGTAACCGGTCTTGTTCTTGAACTTGTGGATCCGGATCTTCGGACCCTTGGTGTGCTCGGCGATCTCGCCGGACACCGTCACCTTGGCAAGCTTGGCCGCGTCGGTCACCAGGTTGTCACCGTCGACGAGGAGGACTGCGGCGAGCGTCAGCGAGTCGCCGGGCACACCCGCGAGCTTCTCGACCTCGATCACGTCGCCCTCGGCAACCTTGTACTGCTTGCCGCCGGTCTTGACGATCGCGTACATCGGACGCGGACTCCCTGAGACTTACGCAGCGAATCGCTGCTTGGCGGATGAAGCTGAGGATCTCGGCCACGGCCAGGATGTTGCACCGCCCGCACGAGAACATGGCGCCTAGAAAAGCGCCGTCCGAAAGCGTACTTCATGAGTGGGGCCGATCCCAAACCGGGGCCACACGCCGGTGCAGGTCAGCCCTTTCCGCACGCCTTGTCCAGCTTGGCCGTCAACGCCGCCATCTTGTCGGTGTCGAGCTTCTCGATGTCGCCCTTGAGCGCCTTGACCTGCGTACTCATGCCGGTGAGGGCCGACTTGAGCGTGGTGTCGGTCGTGATCGCGGCCATGTTCGTGAGGGCGAACGAGAAGTTCTCCACGTCGCGGGCGATCTTCTGGGCGGCCTGCTGCTTGGCCTCAGCGCCCTTGCTCGCCGCCTCGATCTTGAGCTTGTAGTCGTCGGCGAACAGCTTGCCGAAGCTGGTGGTCGTGCGGCCGGCCTGGGCGCAGATCTGCTTGGTGTCGCCGGTGAGCGCGGCGTCGGCGGCGGCCGCGGCGGCGGGGTCGGCCGGCGCCGGGGCGACCGCCGGGTTGGTGCCGGCCGCCGGGGCCGGGCTGCCGTCCGGGGCGGCGTCGTCGGAGCAGGCGGCCGTGAAGGTCAGCGCGCCCAGGGCGACGCACACGGCGAGGCCTCGGCGCGGGGAGATGCGGTGCATGGGGGCTCGGTCTCCTCGGGGAAGGGGGGAAGAGATCCCGAGAGAGTAACCGACATCACGACGGAAGCGGCCCGGTCAGTTAACTTTCTTTACCGAACCGCTCCCCGTCGATCAGCCTGCGATCAGGGTCGCGTGCGCCTGCGCGCACCACCTCGCCGCGAGCGGCGCCGGCCTCCGGCCCCCGCGCCCACGGGCTCGTCGTCGTCCTCGTCGTCCTCGTCGTCGGCCGCGTCCGGGTCGTCCGCGCCGGTCAGCCGCAGCGGCTCCGGGTCGGCCGCGGGCGGCTCCGCCGTCTCGTACCGGGACAGGTCGTACCCGCTGATGTCGTAGTCGTCATCGGGGTCGGCCTTGGTCACCGCCGCGCGCCCGGTCACGATGCCCGAGCCGGCCACCGGGGGCAGGCCCGCGGTCTCGGCCGCCGGGTCGTCGCCCTCGGGCTGCCGTACGGGCTCAGCCGCAACCGGCCCCACCGGCTCGACCTCGACGGTCTCCACCAGGGCAGGCTCGGTCACGACAGCGTCGATCACGGCCGGCTCGGTCGCCGCGGTCTCGCCGCCGCCACCGCCCCGCCGCCGGCGCGACTTGCCCGACGCCGGCTGCTGCTGCTGCTGCTGCGCCGGAGCCTGCTCCGTCCGCGCCGCCGCCGCGACCGCCTTGACCTGGTTGCCCGCGCCGCCGCCGTTGGTCCGCTTCTCCGGCACCGGCTCGGTGTGGATCAGCACGCCGCGGCCCTTGCAGTGGTCACACGTCTCGCTGAACGCCTCGAGCAGCCCCGACCCGATCCGCTTGCGGGTCATCTGCACCAGGCCCAGCGAGGTGATCTCGGTGACCTGATGCTTGGTCCGGTCGCGGCCCAGGCACTCGGTGAGCCGCCGCAGCACCAGCTCGCGGTTGCTCTCGAGCACCATGTCGATGAAGTCGATGACCACGATGCCGCCGAGGTCGCGCAGCCGCAGCTGCCGGACGATCTCCTCCGCCGCCTCGAGGTTGTTGCGGGTCACCGTCTCCTCGAGGTTGCCGCCCGCACCGGTGTACTTACCGGTGTTGACGTCGACCACCGTCATCGCCTCGGTGCGGTCGAAGACCAGGTGACCGCCCGAGGGCAGGAACACCTTGCGGTCCAGGCCCTTGAGGATCTGCTCGTCGATGCGCTGGTCGGCGAAGACGTCCCCGCCGCCGGTGTAGCGGTGCATGCGCTCCAGCAGGTCGGGCGAGACGGAGTTGAGGTAGTTCTCCAATTCCCCGTACGCCGAGTCGCCCTGCACCACGAGCTCGCGGAAGTCCTCGTTGAAGAGGTCCCGCACGACCCGGATGACCAGGTCGGGCTCCTCGGAGAGGGCAGCCGGCGCGTGGCCCTCGGCCGACTTGCGCTGGATCTCCTCCCACTGCGCCTGCAGCCGCTTGACGTCACGGGCCAGGTCGTCCTCGCTGGCCCCCTCGGCCGCGGTCCGCACGATCACGCCGGCGCCGTCGGGCACGAGCTTCTTGAGCACGTCCCGCAGGCGCTTGCGCTCGTTGTCGGGCAGCTTGCGGCTGATCCCGGACGCGTTGCCGTTGGGCACGTACACCAGGTGCCGCCCCGACAGCGCGATGTGGCTGCTCAGCCGGGCGCCCTTGTGCCCGATCGGGTCCTTGGTCACCTGCACCAGCACCGAGTCGCCGGAGCGCAGCGCCTGCTCGATCGAGCGGGCCCGGCCCTCCAGCCCGGTGGCGTCCCAGTTGACCTCGCCCGCGTAGAGCACGGCGTTGCGGCCCCGGCCGATGTCGACGAACGCCGCCTCCATGCTGGGCAGCACGTTCTGCACCTTGCCGAGGTAGACGTTGCCGACCATGGTGCCGGAGGTGCTGCGCGACACGTAGTGCTCGACCAGGATGCCGTCCTCGAGCACGGCGATCTGGGTGCGGTCGGGCTTCTGCCGCACGACCATCACCCGGTCGACCGCCTCGCGCCGCGCCAGGAACTCCGACTCGCTCAGGATCGGCGGCCGGGTCCGGCGCTGCTCACGGCCGTCGCGGCGGCGCTGGCGTTTGGCCTCGAGCCGGGTCGAACCCGAGACGCCCTGCACCTCGTCCGTACGCCGGGGCTCGCGCACCCGCACGACGGTGTGCACGCCGTCCTCGATCCCCCCGGTCTCGGCGTCGGAGCCAGAGCCCTTGCGGCGGCGGCGACGCCGGCGACGGGTCACGCCCTCGCCGTCCTCCGACTCCTCCTCGTCCTCGGACTCCTCGTCCGCTGACGCCTCGGCGCCGTCCTCGCCCTCGTCCGGCTCGCCGTCCTCGGCCGGACCCTTGCCCCGGCCCCGGCCCCGGCGGCCCCGCCGCCGGCGGCGGCGACCCGAGGCCGCGTCGTCGTCGTCATCGTCGTCATCGCCCTCGGCGCCGTCCTCGACGTCGTCGGCGCTCTCGTCGACCTCGTCCACCGGGTCGGCGGGCGGGGCGGTCACCTCGGCCACCGCGACCTCGGCCTCGGCGGGCTCCTCGGCCGCACCCCGGCGGCGGCGCCGGCCCCGGCGGGGAGTCTCGGCCGGCTCCTCCACGGCGATCGGCAGCTCGGCCACCTCGGCCTCGGGCGCGGACACGACCTCGGCCGGCTCGGCGGTCTCGGCCACGGGCGGCTGGGTGGCGCCGCGGCGGGAACGCCGGGCCGGGGCCGGAGCCGGGGTGGCCTCGGTGGCCTCCGGCGGCATGAACAGCACGGCCGGCGGGAGGGCAGCCGCGCGGCGTCCCCGGCGAGGCGCGGGCTTCTCCTCGACGAAGTCGGCGTCCAGCGGGATCACTCCGATGATCGGAGTGCCCTCCGCGGTCGCCTCCTCCTCGGCGGTCTCGTCCTCGACCGCGGGCTCCTCGCCCCCGACCAGGGCCTCGACCCGCACGGGAGGCACGTCGGACGCGGACGAGGCAGGAGTGCCGGAAGTAACAGAAGTGTCAGTCGCGGGGGCGGCAGCCGCAGCCTCGGCACCGGCATCCGGCTCGACCGGGGCCACGGCGGGCGCGGCGGCTTTCTTACGGCTGCGGGTCGCCTTCTTCACCGGCGGGGCGACCTCGGCCACGCCCTCCTCCGGAGGCGCGGCGGGGGCGGCGGCCGGAGCGGCCTTCTTCCGGCTGCGGGTCGCCTTCTTGACCGGAGCAGCCGCGACCGGCGCCTCGTCGGCGCCGGAAGCGGCCCCGGCCGCAGCGGAGGCGGCTGAGGGGTCGGCGGCAGCGGAGGCGGCCGGCTCGGACGTGCCGGGTGCCTCGTGAACGTTCGCGACCGGGTCGGACGGGCCCGCGGCCGCGTCCTGCGCGCTCGCGGCCTCGACGGCCTGTCCCGGTTCCGCGGGCGCGGCCGCCGCGGCGGCTTTGCGGCGCGGGGCACGCGTGCGGCGGGCAGGGGTGGTGGTGGCGGCGGTCTCGGGCGGAGTGGCAGCTCCGGCCCCGTCACCGCCCTGGTCGCCCGAGTTGTCTCGGGGCTCGTTATCGAGCATGGGGCGCTCTCCAGTTCTGGCGGCCCCGGGCGCGTGTGAGCGCTGCCACGCAGGGTCGCCGCAAGTTTTTCGGTCCCGCCGGGTGAGCGGTGGGCTGCCGAAGTCTGTCAACCGGACGCCGGCTGCGGCCAGCGCCCTCCGATGACGCGTGCCTTAGACCGGAAGGGCCGGATCGCGATCCGCGTCCAACGGATCGACGATCTCCCCCTGTGCGGTGAGCGTGCCCTGGGCCAGCCGGGTCACCCGTGGGGGCACCGGCGGCTCCAGACCAGCCGCCACGCGCAGGCCGGAAAGGACGTCATCGGGTCGCACGGCGGGTGTCACCTGTCGTACGACAAGGTCGATTATCGCACACGGTGCGCCGTCCGCCTCGGAAGGTACGGCGGACTGCTCCGTCACAGCGATGTGCGTCACTGCCTGACGGGCGTCGAACGAGCGCCGGCCCTGCTTGGTCATGCGCTCGACCAGCACTTCGTCGAGATCGGTGAACGCCTTGACGGCCGCCGCGGCGACTGCCGGATCGACCCCGGGCAGCTCCACGAGCCACCGGGAGGCGTCGATCCGGTCGGCCAGACTGCCCGCGCCGGCCACCACCGCGTCGAGGACGTCGAGCCCGGGTGAGAGCGCGGCGTCGAGGGCCAGGCGCAGCTGCTCGGGGTCGACCTCGCGCTGCAGCCCGATCTCGAGGTACTCCGCCTCGCTGCCGACGCCGGTGGGCGCCGCACTCGCGTACGAGATCTTGGGGTGGGGGGTGAAGCCCTGGGAGAAGGCGATTGGCACGCCCCCGCGCCGCAGCGCCCGCTCGAACGCCCGGGCGAAGTCGCGATGCGAGGTGAACCGCAACGGGCCGCGCTTGGCGTAACGGAGACGGATGCGCTGGACGACGGGGGCCTGCCCACCGACGGGCTGATTCTTCGCCATGTCAGGCCGGCACCCGCAGGTTGTTGACCGGGGTCAGCGGGAGCAGCTTCTTGCCGGTGGGGCCGATCTGGATCTCGGTGTCCATCGACGGGCAGACACCGCAGTCGAAGCACGGGGTCCACCGGCAGTCGTCCTGCTCGAACTCGGACATCGAGTCCTGCCAGTCCTGCCAGAGCCAGTCCTTGTCGAGCCCCGAGTCGAGGTGGTCCCAGGGCAGCACCTCGGAGTGCTGGCGCTCGCGGGTGGTGAACCAGTCGAGGTCGACCCCGAACTGCGGGAGCACCTCGGCGCAGGCCTCGACCCACCGCGCGTACGAGAAGTGCTCGCTCCAGCCGTCGAAGCGGCCGCCCTTCTCCCAGACCCGGCGGATGACCGCGCCGACCCGGCGGTCACCGCGCGAGAGCAGGCCCTCGATCAGCGACGGCTCGCCGTCGTGGTAGCGGTAGCCGATGGCCCGGCCCAGCGACCGGTCGGAGTTGATCTCCTGCTTGAGCAGCTGGAGGCGGGCGTCGATGACCTCGGGGCGCTCCATCGGGGCCCACTGGAACGGGGTGTGCGGCTTGGGCACGAACCCGCCGATCGACACCGTGCAGCGGATGTCCTTGGTGCCCGCGGCGATCCGGCCGGCCTTGATCACCTCGTGGGCCATCCGGCCGATCTGCAGCACGTCGTCGTCGGTCTCGGTGGGCAGACCGCACATGAAGTACAGCTTGACCTGCCGCCAGCCGTTCGAGTAGGCGGTCACGACCGTACGGAGCAGGTCCTCCTCGGTCACCATCTTGTTGATGACCTTGCGGATGCGCTCCGAGCCGCCCTCGGGCGCGAAGGTCAGACCCGTACGGCGGCCGTTCTTCGACAGTTCCTGCGCGAGGTCGATGTTGAAGGCGTCGACCCGGGTGGACGGCAGCGACAACGAGACGTTGGTGCCCTCGTACTGCTCGGCCAGGCCGGAGCACATGTCACCGATCTCGGAGTGGTCGGCGCTGGACAGCGAGAGCAGGCCGACCTCGTTGAAGCCGGAATACTCGAGGCCTTCCTTGATCATCTGACCGACCGTGGTGATCGACCGCTCCCGCACGGGACGGGTGATCATGCCGGCCTGGCAGAACCGGCAGCCCCGGGTGCAGCCGCGGAAGATCTCCACCGCATAACGCTCGTGGACCGTCTCGGCCAGCGGCACCAGCGGCTTCTTGGGGTAGGGCCAGGCGTCGAGATCCATGGTCGTGCGCTTGGCCACGCGGAACGGCACGTCGGGACGATTGGGCACCACGCGCTGGATGCGGCCGTCGGCGAGGTAGTCGACGTCGTAGAAGCGGGGGACGTAGATGCTCTCGGTGCGGGCCAGACGCAGCAGCAGCTCGTCGCGGCCGCCCGGGCGGCCCTCGGCCTTCCACTCCCGGATGATCCCGGTGATCTCGAGGACGGCCTCCTCGCCGTCGCCGAGCACGGCGGCGTCGATGAAGTCGGCGATCGGCTCCGGGTTGAAGCTGGCGTGGCCACCGGCGAGGACGATCGGGTCGTCGTCACCACGGTCCGCACTGTCCAGCGGGATGCCGGCCAGTTCGAGCGCGGAGAGCATGTTGGTGTAGCCGAGCTCGGTCGCGAACGACAGGCCGAGCACGTCGAACGCCTTGACCGGACGGTGCGCGTCGACGGTGAACTGCGGGACGCCGTGTTCCTTCATCAGGGCCTCGAGGTCGGGCCACACCGCGTAGGTGCGCTCGGCCAGCACGTCGGCCTGCTCGTTGAGCACCTCGTAGAGGATCTGAACGCCCTGGTTGGGCAGACCCACCTCGTACGCGTCGGGATACATCAGCGCCCACCGGACCGTGGTGGCGTCCCAGTCCTTGACGACGGCGCCGAGCTCGCCGCCCACGTACTGGATCGGCTTGCTGACCCGGGGCAGCAGCTGCTCGAGCTGCGGGAAGACGGAACGTACGCTCATGGGCCTCTAGGGTACGCGGGCTAACCCGTAAGATCCGCCGCGGCCCTGTCGAGATCGGTGGCCAGCACGTCCTCCCGGAAGGCGCACAGCTGGAGGGTCATCCGGGCCGGGCCCGTCTCCCCCACCACCAGCCGGGCCGGGATGGCGTGGTCGTGGCAGTCGCCGATCAGGGCGTCGAGCAGGCGGACCCCGGCGCTGTCGAGGAACGAGACGGTGGTCAGGTCGATCAGCACCTTGCCGGCCTTCTGGATCCGCTCCACGATCGCCTGGCCGATCTCGGGCGCGTTGGCCAGGTCGATCTCGCCGGTCAGCGAGACCAGCTCGGCGTCGCCGAACGTCGAGAACGTGACCCAGCGCTCCAGCTGCCCCATGGGCACCGGACGCCCGCCACGTGTGAACTCCATTACGACGCCTCCCGGCGGCCCCGGCGCATGGTGACCGTGGTGCCGTCGCTGCGGTCGAACAGCACCTGATCCATCGACTCCCGGATCAGCTGCAGGCCCCGCCCGCGGGACACGTCGGTGACCGGGCCACGCCAGGTGCCCCGATCGGTGACGCGAACCTCGACCGCATCGTCGGTCACCGTCGCCACGACATCGATCATCCCGAACGGGTCGTCACGATAGCCGTGCTCGATCGCGTTCGCCACTGCCTCCGAACAGGCCAGCAGGACGGCGTCGCGGCACTCCGGTTCGACCTCGTGCGCGACCAGCCAGGCCCGCAGGTCGGCGCGGAGCAGAGCAATCTGCATCCGGTCGGCCCCGATGGTGCGCTCGATGCGCTCCTCGGTGCCCAGCGTCACACAGAGCATGCAGACGTCGTCGGTGTGGTCCCGCCCGACCAGGGTGTCGGCCAGCCCGGCGGCGAGCCCCTGCAGCGGGGCGTCGCGGCGCCGCGCGTACTCCCGGGCCAGCAGCTCGAAGCCCTTGTCGATGGACCGGCTGCGCCGCTCGATCAGGCCGTCGGTGTAGAGCAGGAGGCGGCTGCCCGCGGGCAGCTTGCGGCGGTGCTCGGTGCGCACCCGGTTGCCGGCCTTGGAGCCGAGGGCGGCCGAGCGGGCCTGCAGCAGGTATTCCGGCGAGCCGGCCGGCTCCTGCAGCAGCGGGGGCAGATGACCGGCGCACGAATACGCCACCTCGCCGGCGGCCAGGTCGAGCTCCACGTACGCCACGGTGGCCATGCGGGCCGCCTCGACCCGTTCGACGAACCGGTCCAGCCCCTCGATCAGCCGCGCCGGGCCGGCCTCGTTCGACGCGAGGGCCCGGACGGCGCTGCGCAGCTGACCCATCGTGGTGGCGGCCTCGATGCCCCGGCCGACCACGTCGCCGACGACCAGGGCCAGTTTGTCCTGGCTGATCAGGAACGCGTCGAACCAGTCGCCGCCGACCTCCAGGTCCTGCGCGGCGGCCTGGTAGTGGGTCTCGACGGCGAACCGGGGGTCGCCACCCGGCAGGTCACCGGCGAGCAGGCTGCGCTGCAGCGTCCGGGCGATCTGCCGCTCCTGCTCGTAGAGCCGGGCGTTCTCGAGCGCGAGCCCGGCCCGGTCGGCCAGCTCGACGAGGAAGGCCCGCTCGGCCGCGGCGCCCCGCCGGTCGGGCGCCATGCGCAGGGCCAGCGTGCCCAGCACCATTCCGCGCGCGGTCAGCGGCAGCACCGAGCAGTTGAGCTGGTCGCCCTCGCCCGGGAACTTCGGCTCGCCGCTCGCCGCCACCTTGCCCAGGCGCTGGCTGAGCAGCTCCTCGTCGGGGCGTGGGCCGCCGCCGGTCTCGACGACCGGGGTGGTGCCCACGTGCAGCCGCACCTCGGCCCAGTCGGCGATCTCGGGCACCACCCGGTCGACCAGGCGGCGGGTGCGGGGCAGCAGGCGGTGCAGCTCGTCGAGCGAACGAGTGGTCTCGGCCAGGAAGATCGACCGTTCCTCGCGGCGGCGCACGTCGTCGTAGAGCCGGGCCCGGTCGAGCGCCTGACCCGCCTGGTGGCCGAGCAGGCGCACGACCCGCAGCTCGCCGTCGGTCAGGACGCGCTCGCCCTTGAAGCTGAACGCGAGCACGCCCAGCGTCTCGACCCCGGCGTGTTCGTCGGCCTGGCCGGTGGTCAGCGGGAGCAGCACCACCGTGTTGCGGCCCGAGCGGCGCATGCTCTCGACCAGGTCGGGGAAGTGCTCGCGGGCCTCGGCCACGGAGCCGACCACGTGCAGGTCGCCGCGGCCGGCGACCCGGGCCACGGCCCGCGTGGAGCTGCGGGCCATGTCGTCCCAGTTGCCCGTGGTGGGGTCGGTCGAGGCGACGGCGTAGATCGTGTCGCGCTCGGTGTCGACCAGATAGATGCTGCTGCTGGCCGCGCCGAAGGCCGACTCGGGTGCGCGCACCACGGCCTCGGCCACCTCGGCCTCGGTGGGCGCGGCGGCCAGGTCGGCCACGATCTGCTGCAGCACCCGGACGCGGCGCTCGGAGGCCTCGGCGACCTGCCGCGCGAGCAGCAGCTCCTTCTCGTACTGGCGGCGCTCGGTCGCGTTGAAGACCGTCGTGCGGATCGCCCGCGGCGCGCCCTCGGTCCCCCGGGCCAGCACCGAGTTGACCAGGGTGGGCAGCTGGCGCCCGTCCGCGCAGACGACGTCGAAGGCCAGCTCGTGCACCTCGTCCTGCATGCGCAGCAACGGGGCGTAGTGGGTCTCGTGATAGATCTGCCCGCCCGCGGTGAGCAGGTCACGGAAGCGCCGGTGGCCGACCAGCTCGCCCCGCGTGAAGCCCGTCCAGCTCAGGAACGTCTGGTTGACCCGGACGATCGTGCCGTCGGGGAGCGTGGTCAGATAACCGCACGGCGCGTGCTCGTACAGGTCGTCGGGGTCTTCGTCCCAGGGCGCACGCAACTCCTGCGTCACGTCGGGCCCACCAGAGTCACTCACGGTCCGCCGCTTCTAAAGCCAGGCCTTCATGGCGCTGATCGTCTCGTCCGGCGCGCTCAGATTGGGACAGTGTCCCGTCGCGTTCAACTGCACGAAGGTGCTCCCGGCGGTGTGCTTGTGGACGTAGTCGCCGACGACCGCGGGCGCGATCACGTCGTCCGCACACTGCAGGATCAATGCCGGCGTGCGCAGTTTGAGCAGGTCGTCGCGGTTGTCGGAGAGGAACGTGACACGCGCGAACTTCTTCGCGATCTCAGGATCGGTGCGGCAGAAGCTGTTGGTCAGCTCCGCGCCCAGCTCGGGCCGCTCCGGGTTCCCCATGATCACCGGCGCCATCGTGCTCGACCAGCCGAGGTAGTTGCTGTCGAGCGAGACGAGCAGCCCGTCGATGTCGGGCCGGTCGAAGCCGCCGACGTAACCCTCGCCGGGCTCGTTGATGTAACGCGGCGACGGGCCGATGAGCACCAGGCGGGCGAACCGCTCGGGTTCCTTGATCGCGGCCAGCACCCCGATCATGGCGCTGACCGAGTGACCGACGAAGACGACGTCCCACAGGTCGTGCTCGTGCAGGATGTCGAGGACGTCGTCGGCGTACCCGCTGAGCGACGAATGACGGTCGTCGTCGTAGGCCGACAGGTCGGATTTCCCGTTGCCGACGTGGTCGAAAAGGACGAGCCGGTGCGTATCCGCGAAAGCGGGAGCGACGAGGCGCCACATGTTCTGGTCGCAGCCATACCCGTGGGCGAACACCATCGGCTGACCGGCGGAATTGCCGGACACGGTGACGGCATTTCTCTGTGTCGTTCTCATGTCCCGGTAACCATACGGCTCCGAAGCGTCTTGCACATCGCCCTAGTTGTCCGGCATTTGCATCACGAGGTCGGTCCACCGGCCGCGGCCGCGGGTGGCACACCGCCTCTAACCTGGGAGTTGACCGCCCCGCCGGGGATGCCCCGGCAGTGAAGGAGATCGACGGATGGCCGACCCGCAGCCGGAGGAAACTCGCCCGGCGAACGGAGTGCCCGACCCGACCCGGGTGGACAACGGCTCGGAACCCTCCACGGTGGACGCCCCGGTGCGCTGGAGCGGCTCGGCGGCCGTGCCCGCGCCGGCCCCCAAGACGCCGTGGTGGCGTCGCCACCAGCCGCCGCAGCCGGCCCCGCCGGCCGAACCGCACGATCACTGGGCCACCACCCCGGCCGTCGACCCGTGGGCCGATCAGGACACGCCATGGGACTCCCTCGCGCTCGACCTCGAGGGGACCGAGGCCGAAGCGGCGACCCCGAAACCGGCCCCGCCGCTGCCCCCGGCGACGCTCGACCCGACCCGTTTGGAGCAGGCCGCGCCCGCGCCGCCCCGGACCCGGATCGAGCCGCCCGCCGCCCCGCCCGCGCCGCCGCCTCCGCCGGTCAGCAAGCCGAGCAACCGGCCGCCGGTTGCGGCGCCCCCGCCGCCCACCAAGAACGCGCCGAAGCTCTCGCGCAAGGAACGCAAGCGGCTCAAGAACGCCCCGCAGCCCACGGCCAACCGCCTGCCGATCCAGACCCGGCCGCCGGGCCCGCCCGGCCCGCCGCCCGGCCCGATCGTGAACGGCCGCCCACTCCCGGCCCCGCCGCCGTGGGCCCCGCGGCAACCGGCCCGCCCGCTGCCCCCGCCGCGCCGCAAGCGCCGCTGGGGCCGCCGCCTGGCCCTGCTGAGCCTGATCGGTGTCGTCTGCTGCTGCGGTCTCCCGTTCGCCTGGACCCAGTCCCCCGCCGCCGAGCAGTACCCGGTCACCGCCGCGCTGCCCGACTCGTTCTCCGACCTGCAGCTGCGCGACACCGAGGAGACCGGCCCGAGCGGTTTCGCCGGCGTCTACCGCGACGCCCGCGGCAAACGGGTCACCGTGTTCGGCGAGACCGGCTTCCGGCTCACTCCGGGCACCGACGTGCGGACGCGGATCGAGCAGGCCGCCGCCGACTACGGCCTCCAGGACGTGCAGTCGTTCGACCTGGGCGAGTTCGGCGCGCACGAGCGCTGCGGGGCCGGCCGCGACAACGGCACCTCGGTGGTCGTGTGCACCTGGGCCGACCACGGCAGCCTGGCCACCGTGCTGCTGACCCGCCGCTCGATCACCGACAGCGCCGAACTGGTCGCCCGCCTGCGCGAAGAAGTCCTGTCTCCCGGTTGATCGGCCCGGCGCAGGGCACGATGACCGGATGACCCCACGCTGGCTGTTCGCCGATCAGCTCGGCCCGCACTTCCTCGACGCGCCGGGCCAGGAGGCGCTGCTGGTGGAGTCGAAGGCAGTGTTCCGGCGCCGCGCGTTCCACCGGCAGAAGGCTCACCTGATCCTGTCCGCGCTGCGCCACCGGGCTCAGGACGACGGCGTACGGCTGGTCCGGGCCGAGACGTACGCCGAGGCGATCACGCAGGAGGTGACCGTCTGCCACCCCACTTCCCGGGCCGCCCGCGGGCTGGTCACCCGTCTGCCCCGGGTGGTCGAGATGCTGCCGCCGCGCGGCTTCGTGACCACGCCGGCCGACTTCACGGCGTGGGCCCGCGGCCGCGACCACCTGCGCATGGAGGACTTCTATCGGGACGCCCGGCAGCGGCACGGCCTGCTGATGAACGGCGACGAGCCGGCCGGCGGCAAGTGGAACCTCGACCACGACAACCGGGAGCCCCCGCCGCGCAACGCCACGACCTTGGACGTCCCCGAGCCGCCCGCCGTCGTCGAGGACGAGATCGACGAGCAGGTGCGGGCCGACCTCGACCGCTGGGAGCGCGAGGACGGCATCACGTTCGTCGGGCGTGACGGCCCGCGCCTGTTCCCGGCCACCCGGCACGAGGCGCTGGTCCGGCTGCGCCATTTCGTCACGCACCGGCTGACGCCGTTCGGCCCGTACGAGGACGCGATGCTGGCCGGTGACCCGTGGATGAGCCACAGCATGCTCAGCGCACCCCTCAACCTGGGGCTGCTCGACCCGCTCGAGGTCGTCGAGCGCGCCGAGGAGGCGTACCGGGAAGGGAAGGCGCCCCTGGCCAGCGTGGAGGGGTTCGTCCGGCAGATCGTCGGCTGGCGCGATTTCATCTGGCATCTGTACTGGTATTTCGAGCCGGGCTACCGCGCCTCGAACGAGCTGCGGGCCCGCAAGGAGCTGCCGCGCTGGTTCGCCGAGCTGGACGCGGACGCGGTCGAGGCCCGCTGCCTGTCCGACGTGCTGGCCGGGGTGCGCGACCGCGGCTGGGTGCATCACATCCCGCGGCTGATGGTGCTGGGCAACTACGCCATGCAGCGCGGCTGGCGGCCGGGCGCGATGGCCGACTGGTTCCACCGCAGCTTCGTCGACGGCTACGAGTGGGTGATGACGGCCAACGTGATCGGTATGAGCCAGTTCGCCGATCACGGGCGGATGAGCAGCAAGCCGTACGCGAGCGGGGGCGCCTACATCAACCGGATGAGCGACTACTGCGGCGGCTGCCGGTACGACCCCAAGGTGCGCGTGGGCGACGACGCCTGCCCGTACACGGCCGGGTATTGGGCCTTTCTCGCGCGCAACGAGCAGGCGCTGGCCGGCAACCACCGCATGCGGCAGCCGCTCAACGGCCTGCGCCGGCTGGCCGACGTGGAGGCGCTGGTCGAGCAGGAGAAGGCCCGCGGCTCGCGCGCGCCTTAGTCCTTGGTGGGCTTGGCCGGGGCGTACCGCGGCACGTACTCCTGGCCGGTGAGCTTCTGGATCTCGGCCATCAGCTCGTCGGTGAGCGCGCGCAGCGAGGTGCGGTCGTCGCCGCGGCCCTCGGGGTCGATCGGCTTGCCGAACTTGACCGTGACGGCGCCCCGGGCCGGCTTGGGCAGCAGCTGGCCGATGGGCTGCACCTTCTCGGTGCCGATCATGCCGACCGGGATGATCGGCACGCCGGCCGCCACCGCGAGCCGGGCCGTGCCGGTGCGGCCGCGGTAGAGCTTGCCGTCGGGCGAGCGCGTGCCTTCGGGATAGATCGCGACCGCGTCACCGGCCTTGAGCACCGGGATCGCGCCGTCGAAGGCCGTCAGCGCGGCCCGGCCGCCGCCGCGCTCGACCCGGATCGCGCCCAGCCCGTTCATCAGGCTGCGGTTGAACCAGCCCTTGATCCCGGTGCCGTTGAAGTAGTCCGACTTGGCCCAGAAGGCCAGGTGGCGGGGCTGCACCGAGCCCAGGAAGAGTTCGTCGGCGACGGACAGGTGGTTGCCGGCGAAGATCACACCACCGGTCTTGGGGATGTGCTCGAGGCCCTCGACTCGCGGGCGCCATCCGAGCATCATCACGTTGCCGACGGTGAGCTTGCCGATCGTGTAGAGCAGCGGCAACTGAGGTTCCTCCGGGGACAAAGGACGAGCGCAAACGTGTGGGGAGCGCGGTCAGGTTACCGGAGGGGAACCCGGAAGTCCCCGTCGATCCCGCCGACCGGCCCGGACATTTCCCGACAGAGACGGCAAATGCCCGGGCCGAGTCGCTGGATTCACACGGCCTTGGCCACCCGGACGGTCACCTGGTCGCCCTCGCCGACCTCGCCGGCGAAGCCACTCTCCCCAGCTTCCACCGACGTCAGCAAGGTCGCCAGGGTCTCCGCGGCCACGAACTCGCGGTGCGTCTCGACGGCGGCCCGCACGGGCCCGGCCGCCGACACGACGAGCGAGATCCGGTCCGACACGTCGAGTCCGGCGTCCCGCCGGGCCTGCTGCACCACCCGGATCACGTCGCGGGCCAGACCCTCGGCCGTCAGCTCCGGGGTGACCGCGGTGTCGAGCACCACGACGCCCGCCCCGCCGGGCAGCGGCGCCGAGTTCTCGACGTCCGCCGCGACCAGCTTGAGCTCGTACTCGCCCTCGGCCAGGGTCACCCCCGCCGCGACCGGGGCGCCGTCCACGAGCTGCCACTCGCCCGCCTTGACGGCCTTGATCACCTGCTGCACCTGCCGGCCGACGCGCGGGCCGAGGACCCGGGGCACGACGGTCAGCACCTGCTCGCAGTACGCGGCCACGTCGCCGGTGAACACCACGTCCTTGACGTTGACCTCGTCGGCCACCAGGTCGCCCAGGCTCTGCAAGGCCGAAGCGTCGGCGGTGGCCACGGTCAGCTTGGCCAGGGGCAGCCGCACACGCAGGCCCCGCGCCTTGCGCAGCGACAGGGCGGCCGAGGCGACCTCGCGGATCGCGTCCATCGAGGCGACCAGCTCGTGGTCGGCCGGGAAGTCCGCGGCGGCGGGCCAGTCGGTCAGGTGCACCGAGCGGCCACCGGTCAGGCCCCGCCAGATCTCCTCGGCGGTCAGCGGGGCGAGCGGGGCGACCACGCGGCAGAGGGTCTCCAGCACCGTGGCCAGGGTGTCGAACGCGTCCTCGCTGCCCGCCCAGAACCGGTCGCGCGAACGGCGGACGTACCAGTTGGTCAACGCGTCCAGGAACGACCTGATGGAGCCGGCCGCGCCCGAGATGTCGTACTCGTCCATCTGCCGCTGCACGTCGGTGACGAGCTCGTTGGTCTTGGCCAGCACGTAACGGTCCAGCAGGTCCCGCGAGTCCGTCCTGAATGCCGCGACATGACCGGACGCGTTGGCGTAGAGCGTGAAGAAATACCAGACGTTCCAGAGCGGCAACAACACCTGCCGTACGGAGTCACGGATCGCCACCTCGGTGACGGGCATGTCCCCGCCCCGCAGCACCGGCGACGACATCAGCATCCAGCGCATGGCGTCCGACCCGTACGAGTCGAAGACCTTGTAGACGTCCGGGTAGTTGCGCAGCGACTTGGACATCTTGCGCCCGTCCTCGCCGAGCAGGATGCCGTGGCTGAGGCAGTTGCGGAACGCGGGCCGGTCGAACAGCGCCGTGGCCAGCACGTGCATGGTGTAGAACCAGCCGCGGGTCTGGCCGATGTATTCGACGATGAAGTCGCCCGGGTAGTGGTGCTCGAACCAGTCCTTGTTCTCGAACGGGTAGTGCACCTGGGCGAACGGCATCGACCCGGACTCGAACCAGCAGTCGAGCACCTCGGGCACGCGGCGCATGGTCGACTTGCCGGTCGGGTCGTCCGGGTTCGGGCGGGTCAGCTCATCCACGTACGGGCGGTGCAGGTCCTCGATCGTCACCCCGAAGTCGCGTTGCATCTCCTCGAACGAGCCGTAGACGTCCACCCGCGGGTAGTTCGGGTCGTCGGACTTCCACACCGGGATCGGCGAACCCCAGAACCGGTTGCGCGAGATCGACCAGTCGCGGGCGTTGGCCAGCCACTTGCCGAACGAGCCGTCCTTGATGTGGGCCGGGGTCCAGGTGATCTCCTGGTTGAGCTCGACCATGCGGTCGCGGAACTTCGTCACGGCCACGAACCACGACGACACCGCCTTGTAGACCAGCGGGGTGTCGCAGCGCCAGCAGTGCGGGTACGAGTGCGTGTAGCCCTCGTGCCGCAGCACCACGCCGCGGCCCTTCAGATCGGCGATGATCGGCTTGTTGGCCTCGAACACCTGCACGCCCTGCCAGTCGGGCACGAGCGCGGTGAAACGGGTGTGGTCGTCCACGGTGACCACGGTCGGGATGCCGGCCGCGTTGCAGACGTTCTGGTCGTCCTCACCGAAGGCCGGGGCCTGGTGCACGACGCCGGTGCCGTCCTCGTCGCTCACGTAGTCGGCCGCGAGCACCTGGAAGGCGTTCGGCCCGCCCTGCTCGACCAGGAAGTCGAAGAGCGGCTCGTAGCGCCGGCCGGCCAGCTCGCTGCCCAGGACGGTGCCGACCTGGGTCCAGCCCTCCAGCTCTTTCCCGTACGAGGGGACCCTGGACGCCCCCATGATGAGCCGCCGGCCGTCCTTCTCGAGGATCGCGTACTGCAGGGACGGGCCGACGGCCAGCGCGAGGTTGGACGGCAGGGTCCACGGCGTGGTTGTCCACACCGCGATGTCCTCGCCCGTCTCCAACCGGAACGTCACGGTCAGCGCCGGGTCGGTGCGGTCCCGGTAGACGTCGTCCATCCGGGTCTCGGTGTTCGACAGCGGGGTCTCGCACCGGAAGCAGTAGGCCAGCACGCGGAAGCCCTCGTAGACCAGGCCCTTGTCGTGCAGGGTCTTGAACGCCCACATGACCGACTCCATGTAACTGGGGTCGAGGGTCTTGTAGTCGTCGGCGAAGTCGACCCAGCGGGCCTGGCGCGTGACGTAGCGCTCCCAGTCCTTGGTGTACGCGAGCACGGAGCTGCGGCAGGCCTCGTTGAACTTGTCGATGCCGAGCTCGACGATCTGCGCCTTGGTGGTGATGCCGAGCTGCTTCTCCGCCTCCACCTCGGCCGGCAGGCCGTGCGTGTCCCAGCCGAAACGGCGCTCCACGTGCTTGCCCCGCATGGCCTGATACCGCGGCACCAGGTCCTTCACGTAGCCGGTGAACAGGTGGCCGTAGTGCGGCAGCCCGTTGGCGAACGGCGGGCCGTCGTAGAAGACGTACTCGTTGCTGCCGTTCGTGCCGGCCGGGCGCTGCTCGACCGACGCCTCGAACGTCTTGTCGGCGGCCCAGTGCTCGAGGACGGCCCGCTCCACGGCGGGCAGGTCGGGGCTGGCCGGCACGCCACTCGCGTCGGTGTGCTGGGGATAGGCCATCGGTGGAACTCCTCGTAGCAGTCGTCGGACTGCGAGGACGAACGCTTGACGCGCCGCGGTACCACCTCGCTTGACGGATCGCTCCGCCCGCTCATTTCTCTCGGCTGCCGCCACCCGGTTCTACTGAGACCCCGCGGGCCCGTTCTTCCGGAAGCTCCCCGGTGATGGCCGGATCGTCGCCTGCACCGACAACGATACCGGCCATCGCACGTCAATTACCGCCGAGGGGCCGGCAGGGTCGTGCTCCAGAGGGACTTGCCGTCGCGGTCGCGCAGGTTGACCGTGAACGCCCGGGACTCGCCGTCGATCTCCACCTCGCCGAAGTGCTGGAAGCCGTCGGCCGGCGACGTGTTGGCCACGGGCGGCGCGTTCACGAAGTGGGTCCGCGGCCCGAACGTGCCGTCGAGCGCGTTCGGGCCGAAGGCACCGGCGTGGGCCGGGCCCGACACGAACTCCCAGAACGGGGTGAAGTCCTGCACCGCCGCGCGGGCCGGGTCGTAGTGCACCGCCTGGGTGTAGTGCACGTCGGCGGTGAGCAGCACGATGCCGGTGACACCGTGCCGGTGGGCCGACTGCAGCACCTGGGCGAACTCCAGCTCGCGGCCCTTCGGCGCGCCCGGGTCGCCCTGGGCCACCCCCTCCTGCGCGGCCGCGCCGTCCGGCACGACCAGGCCGAGCGGCAGGTCGTTGGCGATCACCTTCCAGGTCGCACGCGACTCCCGCAGCCCCCGGATCAACCATTCCCGCTGTTCCCGGCCCAGCAGACCCCGGTTCGGGTCGGCGTAGGTGTTGCCGTCGTTGACGTCCTTGAAGGTGCGCATGTCGAGCACGAAGATGTCGAGCAGCGGCCCGTACGAGATCTTGCGGTGGACCGGACCCTCCCGCAGCGGCGTCGGCACCCACTCGTGGTAGGCCTGCCGGGCCCGCCCGGCCAGCACGTCCACCCGCTTCTCGGTGTAACGGGCGTCCTCCAGGATCTCCCCCGGGTACCAGTTGTTGGTCACCTCGTGGTCGTCCCACTGGTTGATCTGCGGCACCTCGGCCGCGAACCCGCGATAGGCGTCATCGAGCAGGTTGTACGCGTACTGCCCGCGGTACTCCTGGAGCGTCTCGGCGACCTTGAGCTTCTCCTCGGTGATCACGTTGCGCCAGATCCGCCCGTCGGGCAGCGTCACCGTCTCGGCCAGCGGCCCGTCGGCATACACCGTGTCCCCACTGTGCAGCAGAAAGTCCGGCCGCCGGCGGCGCATCGACTCGAAAAGCTTCATTCCCCCGTACGCGGGATCGATGCCCCACCCCTGCCCGGCCACATCACCGGTCCAGACGAAGCGAACATCCCCCCGGCGTACGGGCGCCGTGCGCAGCGACCCGCTGACCGGCGCGCCGAACAGCCCCGGCCGTTCCAGGCTCTCGGCCCGCACCCGGTAGTGGAGCCGCTCCCCCGCGGGCAGCCCGCGCAGCGTCACCTTGCCGGTGAAGTCCGTCGCCGGCGTCACCACCGGCCCTCGCAGCACCCGCGCTCCCCGGAAGTCGGGCCGCTTGCTGACGTGCACCCACAGCCGCGCCGGCCGATCCGCCCGGCTCCACACCACAGCGGACCCGGCCCGGGCGTCACCGCTCTGCACGCCATGGGTGAGCACGGGCCGGGAACCGGCCGACGAGAAGGCCGGCGCCCCACCGGCCAGGCTGACAACGCCACCGGCCACACCGGCCCGAAGCAGATTCCGTCGCGAGATCGAGGTCATGACTCCGATACCTATCGATCCCGCATGACCCCCGGGTAGCCGGACCCTGAACACCACCCCGTGATCTCGACCAGGATCGATGAACCCGCCCGAACCGCGGCGCCTCTACGATTCGAGGGTGATTCGGATCGAGATCGATGAGCCGACGCTGTCGCGCACCCGGATCGCGATCAGTCCGCTGGCCGAGGTGTTCTGCAGTCTCACTCTGCTGCAGCGCAACCCCGGGACCGTGCCCTGGCCGTACGAGGACTGGGCCCGCCGCGCCCGGGGTCTGACCGCGTCGGTGTCGCTCTACCTGTCGTTGCCGTCGGTGTCGCCGGACTTCCTGTGCCCGCCGCCGCTCACCGCGATGCCTACCATCGCCGAGCAGCTCGATCAGGTGCGGGCCACGCCGGCCGAAGTGATCGAGCACGAGATCGCCAAGCACTATCCGGACGGTGACGTGCTGCCGGGGCTGCGGCCGTTCCTGGACGACCGGCAGGCCGCGCTCGACCGGCTCGCCGACGGTGTCCGGGCGTACTGGGACGCGGCGCTCGCGCCCTCCTGGCCGGCCATGCGGGCCGCGCTCGACGAGGAAGTGCTGCTGCGGGCGCGGGCGCTGGCCGCCGACGGGCCGGACGCGCTGCTGGCCAAGCTGCACGAGCGGATCCGCTGGGAGCGGCCCGTGCTCACCCTGGTCAAGCCGCTCGAGCAGTCGTTCCGGGCGGTCAACCAACGGCTGCTGCTGGTCCCGTTGATCTTCTCGCGGGGCGCTTTGCTGTGCTCGTGCGACCAGCCCGACCTGGTGATGGTCACCTACCAGTCGCGCGGGGCGGCGGCGCTGGCCGGGACGCCCGTGCCGGCCGCCGACGACCGTCTCGCCGTCCTGCTCGGGCGGGGACGGGCCGCCGTGCTGCGGGCGTTGACCACTCCGGCCACCACGACCGGGCTGGCCACCTCCCTCGGGCTGGCCCCGAGCACGATCTCGGAGCATCTGACGGGCCTGCTCGCGGCCGGGGTCGTGCACCGCCGCCGGGCCGGGCGCCGCGTGCTCTACGGTCTCGAACCGGCCGGGGTGGCCCTCGTGCGGCTGCTCGGCGAGGATTCGGCCCGCACCGAATTCGTTTCCTAGACGCCGGTCGATTCCCTAGCGTTCCGCGCATGGGGAACGAGTACGCCATCGAGCGGAAGACTTACGCCGCACCTACAAGGCCCGTACGGGCTGGCTCAAGCCCAGACGCACCGAGGTCGAGGCGGTCCGCGGGGTGACCTTCACGGTCGGCCGCGGCGAACTGTTCGGGCTGCTCGGACCGAACGGTGCGGGCAAGACGACCACCATCAAACTGCTCAACACCCTGCTCATCCCGACCTCGGGCACGGCCCGGATCTGCGGGCACGACGTCGAGAAGGACACCCGGGAGGTGCGCCGCAGGATCGGCTACGTGTTCGGCGGTGACCGTGGGCTCTACGACCGCCTGTCCGCCCTGGACAACCTGCGGTATTTCGCCGAGCTGTACGGGGTGGCGCCACGCGACCAGAAGCGGCGCATCGGCGACCTGCTCGAACTGGTGGGCCTGACCGGACGCGAGGGTGAGCGGGTCGAGGGCTACTCGCGGGGCATGCGGCAGCGCCTGCACATCGCGCGCGGGCTGCTGCACTCGCCCGACGTGCTGTTCCTCGACGAACCCTCGATCGGGGTCGACCCGGTGGCCGCCCGCGAGCTGCGGCGCACGGTGGCCGACCTGGCCTCGACGGGGACGACCGTGCTGCTCACCACCCACTACATGGCCGAGGCCGACGAGCTGTGCGACCGGATCGCGGTCATCGCCGACGGGCAGATCCAAGCTTTGGGTACGCCGGCCGAGCTGCGCCACCGCGCGGACGGGCGGCGGGTCGTCGAGGTGGAGGCGTACGGGGTGCCCGACAGCGCGGTCGACGCGTTGCGCGGGCTCCCCGGCGTACGGGAAACCGCAGTCGAGGCCCGTGGCGCCCTGCAACTGCTGACCGTCCACTCCGATGCGCACGTGGACGTGCAGGGTGACGTGCTGCGGGAGCTGGCCGGGATCCGGCTGGGACGGGTCGACAGTCGTGAGCCCACGCTGGAGGACGCGTACGTGGCGATCGTGAGCGCCGCATGAACGTGCTCAGGTTGCTCGTGGTGGGCACGCTGCTGCACGCCAAGCAGATCAGCCGGTCCCCCTTCGAGGTCGCGATCGCCCTGGTCGTGCCGGTCGTGCAGGCCACTCTGGCCGTCTACCTGTTCCGCGCCGGCGGCGAGGGGCACCGGCTGCTCGAGGCCGCGGTCGGCGCCGGCGTGATGGGTGTGTGGTCGTCGGTGCTGTTCGGCTCGGGCGGCGCGATCCAGAACCAGCGCTGGCAGGGCACCCTCGAAATGATCATGCTGGCGCCGCGGCGACCGGTGCTGGTGATCCTCCCCATCACGATCGCCACCGGCCTGACCGGCATTTACGCGCTGCTCGCGACACTGGCCTGGGGTCGGCTCCTGTACGGCATCAAGCTCGACTTCGCCCACCCGGCGGCCTTCGTCGTCGCGGCCGTCGTCTGCGTGGTCGCGCTCGGCATGTTCGGCCTGCTGCTGGCGGCCACGTTCGTGCTCATGCGTAACGCGAACGCGCTGGCCAACACGCTCGAATACCCGGTCTGGCTGGTCTCCGGCATGCTCGTGCCGATCACCGTGCTGCCCTCGTGGACCGGCCCGATCGCGGCGATCCTGCCCACGACCTGGGGTGCGCGGGCCTTGCGCGAGGCCACCAGCGGCGGCCCGGTCTGGCCGTCGGTCGGCATCTGCCTCGGGATCAGCCTGCTCTGCCTGGCCCTCGGCGGCCTGGCCCTGACCCACGTCGAACGCCGCGCCCGCGTCGCCGCCACCCTGGCCCTCGCATGACGCCGGCCCTCTCGCCCGCATCACCCCGCGCCGCCGCCACCCGGCTCCCCGCCCACACCACTGCGCCCCTCCGCCGTCCCGGCCCCACACCGCCGGCCACCCCTCACCCCCGACCCGCGTTCCTGAGCACTCACTTACCTGAGCCCCGAGAGGCACCGCATGAAGACTCTGCGCTTGATGACCGTGGGCGGCGCGATCGCGTACCGGGCGCTCTTCAACTGGACGACACCCGGCATGTTCGTCGGCACCTTGCTGGTCGGCCCGCTGTTCCAGCTGCTGTTCTTCGCCTACCTGGGCCGCCAGCTGCAGGTGGCCGACGACCGGTTCTACATCGTCGGCAACGCCGTGCTCACCGCGTCACTGGCCTGCGTCTTCGGCGGCACCATGGCGGTGGCCAACGAGCGCCGCTTCGGCACGCTCGGGCATGTGCTGCTCTCGCCACGCAGCCGCACCGCGATATTTTGGGGGCGCGTTCTCCCGTACGCGGGAAACGGTCTTCTGATCGCCGTGGTCACGCTGGCCGTGGGCGCGCTCCTGCTCGGGCTGCGGATTCCGCCCGGCGCCCTGCCGGGGCTGCTGCTGGCCATGACCGCAGGGTCGCTGGCCTGCGGGTTCTTCGGGCTGACGCTGGGCGCGCTGGGCCTGCGGTTCCGCGACGTGTGGGTCGTCTCGAACGTATCGGTCGCGCTGTTGCTGCTGCTCACCGGCGTAAACGTGCCCGCGTCGGGGCTGCCCGGCTGGATGGTGACGGTCGGGCACTTCCTGCCGATCACGCACGCGGCGGAGGCGGCCCGGCGGCTCGCGGCCGGAGACGGACTGGCCGCGGCCGCGCCCGCACTCGGCCAGGAACTGCTGGTCGGAGCGGGCTACGCGGTCGCGGCCGTCGTCTTGCTGAAGATCTTCGAGATCGAGTCGCGCCGGCGGGCGTCGCTCGACGCGCTTTAGAGCTTCGGGAACCAGAGGGCGAGCTCGCGCCCGGCGCTCTCCGGCGAGTCGGAGGCGTGCACCAGATTTTCCCGGTTCGACAGCGCGAAATCGCCACGGATCGTGCCGGCGGCCGCCTTGCGCCCGTCGGTCGAGCCGATCATCGCGCGCACCACCTCGATCACCTCGTCGCCCGCGAGCACCAGCGCGACCAGCGGCCCGGAGGTCATGAACTCCTTCAGCGGCGGGTAGAACGCCTTCTCGACGTGGTCGGCGTAATGCTGGTCGGCGAGCGTCGCATCCATCGTGCGCAGCTCCATCGCCTCGACCACCAGGCCCTTGCGCTCGAACCGGCCGAGGATCTCGCCGAGCAGTCCGCGACGGACCGCGTCAGGCTTGAGGAGCACGAGCGAACGCTCGGTGGGGCTGGGCAACGAGTCCTCCGTGGGTGCTGAACGTGGGTGCTGAAGGGGCTACGTTCAGCCTATCGGTACCACGAATGCGGCGAGCGCCAACGCCGGTACTACCGCACTTTCGCTCACACTGAGCCGGGCAATAACCTGTCGGGGACGAGCGGGAGGTCCACATTGGCAAACCAGACCGGACGTCCGATCGCGCCGGCACGGAAGCTGGTCGCGGCGGTCGCGGGCACGATCGCGGTTTTCGTGGTCGCGCTGGGCTTCGGCATGTCCAGCCTCGGGGTGGTCATCTTCGGGGTCGCGCTGCTCGCCCTGGCGGTGGCCCTCGGGGTGGTCAATGTGGTGCGCCGGGGCGCCCGGGCCTGGGTCGCCGGCAGCGCCGAGGTCCGGTCGATCACGCCTCCACCGGCCACGACGTCGGTTTACGGCCGGGCCCGCATCCAGGCGGTGATCGTCGCGCCCGGCCTGCCGACGAGCGAGGTCGAGATCAACGAGTCCCGCATCCCCGTCGTGAAATGGCCCGAGCCCGGCGACACCCTGCCCATCACGGTCGACGTCGACGACATGCGCCGGGTCAAAATCAACTGGGACGAGGCGCCGCCACGCGAGCGCGGGGAGGACCCGCCCCCGCCGCCCACCGACTTCGACGACGAGCCCGACGCGGACCTCGACGCCGACCTGCTGGGCGACCTCGAGCCGCCCCCCTGGACCAACCGCGACCGCTCCTGGTCGCGCGACGACGGCGACCCGCCGCCCCCGCCGCCGGGCAGCTCCCCGCCGCCGCCGGGTCCGCCGCCGGCACCCGGTGGCGGCTCGCGCGCGGATTCCAGCCTGGATTCCGAGGAGTATTCGGAGAGCCCGGTCGTCGTGCGGGACACGCCCGCCGGCCCGATCGTCGAGGGCGAGTTCGTCGACCACGACGAGCCGTCGCCGCTCCCCCGCCGAGCCGCGGCCGCCGCCGGACCAGCGGATCCCGAAGATTCCGACTATCCGGCCGCGGAGGACGACCGGCCCGGATACTCCACAGCCGGTCCCGCGCCCACCTCCACGTCCACCGCCACCGTCGGGGCCGCCGCTGGCGCCGCGTCCCGCCCACCGGGCGCCAAGCCCAGCCCCCGGGCCCGGGGCGGCGCCGCGACCGCCACGGCCGAGCATCACTCCCCGTCCGGGCCCCCGCCCCAGCGCGAACCCCACCCCGACGACTCGCTGCTCACCGACATCCCCCTCGACGACGACCCGCCCCCGCCCGGCCCGTCGTCGCCTTACGCCCGGCCCGCGGCCTCGCCGGACCCGTCCTCGCCTTACGCCCGGCCCGCGGCCTCGCCGCACCCGTCCTCGCCGCACGACCGGCCCACGGCCTCGGCCTTCCACAGCCCGTCGCCGGAGTCACGGCATCAGGAGAGTTTTTCCGACGAGCACGAGACGCCGAGTCCGCAGGCGCCCGCGCCCGAGCCGCCTCACCAGCGCCCCGAGCCCACTGCCACATCGACCCCGCCGAGCCCGTCCCCGGTCGGATCGTTCCCGACCGCGCCGAGCCCGACGACCCCACCCCCCACCGCACCCCCGCCGACGTCGGCCCGCCCGGCGTCCCCTACCTCGTCGACCCCCGCTGCCGACGACGAGATCGACCTCCCACTGGACGGCGACCCCGACCCGGCCCCCGAGTCCACCCCCGCCGCCGCCCGGGCCATGTCGGAAGACCTCATCGCCCCACCCGTCGACGACACGGCCCGCATCCACCCGTCCACCCGTTTCATCTCCAACGCGGCCCACGACGCGGCCACGCCCCAGCCCACCCTGAACGACCCGCCGGCCCCCCGCCCGCGCCCCCACTCCGAGCCGACCGAGCCCTCAGCCGCTCGCTCCGCCCCCGTGGACAACGGCACCGCACACCGGGAGCCCTCCGAACCCGGCAGCGCGCGCCCCGAGCCACCCGGACACGGCAGCGCGCGCCCGGAGCCGACGGAATACGGCAGCGCCCGCCCGGAGCCGGCGGAATACGGCAGCGCACGCCCGGAGCCGACTGAGTACCGGCGCGCGCCGTCCGAGTACCGGAGCACACCGTCCGAGTACCGGAGCGCACCGTCCGAGCCCGCGGAGTACGGCAGCCCAAGCCCTCAGCCGGCCGAGGACGACAACGCACGCCAAGCCCCGCCGGCCGGCGACAAGCCCGCGTACAGCACCCCCGAGCCGGGCATGGAAGGCCACGCCTTCACGGGTCGCAAGGCCACGGCCCAGCCCGTGCCGGACGACGAGCCGACCCAGGTCCTGCCTGACGACGAGCCGACCCAGCCCCTGCACGACACCGACCGAACCCGGGAAGTGCCCGCGCCGGAGCCCGAGAAGCATCACGGCCGCTTCGCCACCGCGGTAGGCGCGGTAGCAGCCGTGGCCGCCGCCGCGGTCCGCAAGGTCAGCAAGTCCGACCGCGACGACCAGCCCACACCAGCCGACGAAGAGGTCTCCTCCACTGCGGCACGGTCCACCCCCGAGGGCGACAGCCCCCACGACAGCCGCGCGGCAGGGAGCACCGCCGCCGACACGTCGCCACACAGCCAGCTCCGCGACCCGACCAACCCGGCACGCGACGACCAGCCCGCCGACCACCGCACCGCAGACAATCGCACCGCCGACGACCACCGCACCGCAGACGACCACACCGCAGACAACCGCACCGCCGACGACACCAGGCCGACCGTCGTCGCGGCGAGCGGCCCGGCAGGGGCATCTGCTGCGGCCACGTCCCCGCCCCACGGCTCGGCGCCCACCGCCGAGGCAGCTCCGTTCTTCGAATCCTCCCTGCTCGACGAGGAAGACTCGACCCGCCTGCCCAGGCCCGGCGTAGCCACCTCGGACGCCGCCGCGGCCTCCGCAGCCGGGGCAGCCGCCAGCGCCGCGGCGGGCGCCGGTTTCGCCGCCGCCCGCAACACGGGAACCGGCAGCGGCACCCCCGCGGCGTCCGACCCGTCAACGGGAGCCCGTTCCGCAGCTCAACCGCGCGCCACTCCGCCGGCCGAAGCCCCGCCACCCGCCGCCCAGCCGCCCTCCGCAGCCGGACAAGCCACAAACGCAGCAGCCGGACAAGCAACAAACCCAGCAGCCGGACAGACAGGCGGCGCAGCAACCAGCGCAGCACCCGGACAGCCGACCGGCGGCACTCACCCGAAGCCGTCCCCCGCCGCAGCCGCACTGGCGGCGGCCGCAGCCGCGGCGGCCGCCCAGGGCCATGACCGCGGCCCGTGGGCCGACCTGGCCGGCACCCCCGAGCCCGACGACAGCACCGCCGACGTGATCACCGCGTATCCCAGCGCCCGCCCCGGCCCCGCCGGGGCGATCCACGGCGTAGGCATCACCGTGCTGGTCACCGACCTGGCCCGGTCCACGGCGTTCTACCGTGACACCCTCGGCTTCTACGAGATCGACGGCGGCGACGGCAGCGCCGTGCTGGCGTCCGGCGACACCCGCCTGGTGTTGCGCACCGTGCACGACCTGTCCACCGAGGCCGGCCGCTTGATCTACCTCAACCTGGAGGTGGGCGACGTCGAGGCGGTCTATCAGGAGCTCGCCGCCAAGGGCGTCCAGTTCCTCCACCCGCCGCAGGCGGTCAACCGGGGCGACCGCCTCGAGCTGTGGTCGGCCGCGTTCACCGACCCCGACGGCCACAACATCGCCATCACCCAGTGGAGGGCCATCCGATAGCGCGCGGAGGGCTATCCGAGGATGGTCCTCCGCACGTACAGGGCATAGACCCAGGCACCGCCGAAGCACAGGCCCAGCACTGCCAGCGACCAGTGCAAGAGCCCGCTGGCCAGCAGCAACACCTGCAGCACGGTGCCCGCCGGCCAGGCCCAGGAGCGGCCCATCATGCCCGCGAGCAGCGCCGCCAGCACGGCCAGGACGATCACTGACGCGATGCCCCAGCCGTTCAGGTCGCCGCCCATGATCCGGATGGGCTGGATGCCGAGCAGCAGCACGATGGCTTCCAGCACGAGCGTCCCCGCGCCCAGACCCCGTACGGCGGCCTGGGGGTTCTTCAGCCCCGACCGCGGAGCCCCGGGATCGGGCGAGGACGAGGGATCAGGCGAGGGCGAGGTCATCGTTTGAGCAGCTTCCGGGCGTCGGCCACCGTGACCACCGAACCCGTGATGATCACGCCGACGCCGCTGAGCTCGCCCGACGTGTCCTCCTCGGCGATCACCACGGCCTCCTCGATCGCGTCCGGCATGGTCTGTGCGACGGTCACCCGATCCTCCCCGAAGATGTCGGTGGCCAGCTGGGCCAGCTCGTCGACCGGCATCGACCGCGGCGAGCTGTTCTGCGTGACCACGATTCGTGCGGCCACCGGTTCCAGCAGGTCGAGCAGCCCGGAGACGTCCTTGTCGCCGAGCACGGCCACGACCGCGACGAGGTGCCGGAACGAGAACTCCTCCTCCAGCGCGCTGACCGTCGCCGCCATGCCGTGGGGGTTGTGCGCGCCGTCGAGCAGGATCGTCGGCGCGCTGCGGACCCGTTCGAGCCGCCCGGGCGAGTCGACCTGGGCAAACCCTTCCCGTACGAGGTCCAGCTCCAGTTGTTTGCCGGGCCCCGCGCCGAGGAAGGCTTCGACGGCCGCGAGCGCCAGCGCCGCGTTCTGCGCCTGGTGCGCCCCGAAGAGCGGCAGGAAGATCTCGTCGTACACGCCGCCGAGCCCCTGCAGCGTGAGCACCTGCCCACCGACGGCCTGGGTCCGTTCGATCACGCCGAACTCGCTGCCTTCGCGGGCCAGGGTCGCGCTCATCTCGGCGCAGCGTTCGAGGATGGGCCGCATGGCCTCCTCGGTCTGCAGTGACGTGATCACCGTGGCGCCCTTGTGGATGATGCCCGCCTTGGCCCAGGCGATGTCTTCGATGGTGTCGCCGAGCCACTCGGTGTGGTCGAGCCCGATCGGGGTCATCACGCACACCCCGGCGTCGATGACGTTTGTCGCGTCCTCCTCGCCGCCCAGTCCCACCTCGACGACGGCGATGTCCACGGGAGCGTCGGCGAAGGCCGCGTAGGCCAGCGCGGTGGTCATGTCGAAGTAGGTCAGCGACTCCGTGTTGCGCGCGTCGATCAGGTCGGCCAGCGGCGCCACCTCGTCATAGGTGGCCGCGAGCCGTTCCTCGCTGATCGGTTCGCCGTCGAGGCTGATTCTTTCCCGTACGGTCTCCAGGTGCGGGCTCGTGTACCGCCCGGTGTGCAGGCCGTGCGCCCGCAGCACCGCGTCGATCATGCGGGCCGTGCTGGTCTTGCCGTTAGTGCCGGTCAGGTGGATCGCCGGGTAGGCCCGCTGAGGGCTGCCGAGCACGTCCATCAAATCCCGGATCTTCTGCATGTCGAACGCCATGCGGGTGAAGCCGCGCCCGTTGAGCGCGGCCTCCACCTCTGCGTAAGTGCTCATGCCGTAGGCAACGCTTCGAGAGCCGCGGCAATTCTCGCAAGATCAGCCTCAGCTGTCGCCAGCCTGTCCTTGATCTTCGCGACGACCTGCTCGGGGGCCTTGCCGACGAACGATGCGTTACCGAGCTTGCCCCGGCACTGCGCCGCTTCCTTCTCGGCGGCGGCGCGGTCCTTCTCGAGCCGGGCCCGTTCGGCCGCCACGTCGATCGTGCCGCGCGTGTCGAGGTCGACCGTGATCGCCCCGGAGACAGCGAGCGTCGCCGTCGCCGTGAAGCCCGCCGCCGGCGGGTCGAGCCGGGCCAGGGAGCGGATCAGCGGCTCGTGCGTGTCGATGCCGGCGTTGCCCAGACCGGTGAGCGCCGCGGAGACCCGCTGGCTCGGCTTGAGCCCCTGGTCGGAACGGAACCGCCGGACCTCGGTGACCACCTTCTGCAGCGCGGCCAGCTCCTCCTCGGCGGCGTCGTCGATCAGCTCCTTCTCGGCCGCCGGCCACTGCGCCTTGACGATGGTCTCGCCGCCGGTGAGCGCGGTCCACAGTTCCTCGGTGACGAACGGGATGACCGGGTGCAGCAGCCGCAGCAGCTGGTCGAGCACGTGACCGAGCACCCGCTTGGTCGCCTCGCCGCCCTCGGCCAGCACCGGCTTCGACAGCTCGAGATACCAGTCGCAGACGTCGTCCCACGCGAAGTGGTAGAGGGTGTCGCAGACCTTCGCGTACTCGTACGCCTTGAACTGCTCGTCGACCTCGCCGATCACGTGCTGCAGGCGCGACAGGATCCACTTGTCGATCGCCGACAGCTCCTCCGGCGCCGGCAGCGGCCCCGCGACCGTCGCACCGTTCATCAACGCGAACCGGGTCGCGTTCCAGAGCTTGTTGCAGAAGTTGCGCGAACCCTGGCACCACTCCTCGCTGATCGGCACGTCGGAGCCGGGGTTGGCCCCGCGGGCCAGCGTGAAGCGGGTGGCGTCGGCGCCGTAACGGTCGATCCAGTCGAGCGGGTCGACCACGTTGCCGAACGACTTCGACATCTTCTTGCCGTGGCCGTCGCGGACCATGCCGTGCAGGTTGACCACGTTGAACGGCTGCACGTCGTCCATCGCGTACAGCCCGAACATCATCATCCGGGCGACCCAGAAGAACAGGATGTCGTAGCCGGTGACGAGCACGCTGGTCGGATAGAACTTGGCCAGCTCGGCGGTCTGCTCGGGCCAGCCCATGGTCGAGAACGGCCACAGCGCCGACGAGAACCACGTGTCCAGCACGTCCTCGTCCTGGGTGTAGCCGGCGGGCGGCTCGTCGTCGGGCCCGACGCACACGACCTCGCCGTCCGGCCCGTACCAGACCGGGATGCGGTGACCCCACCACAGCTGACGCGAGATGCACCAGTCGTGCATGTTGTCGACCCAGGCGAAGTAGCGCTTGGACAGCTCGGCCGGCTCGATGGTGACGCGCCCGTCCCGTACGGCGTCGCCCGCCTTTTTCGCCAGCGGACCGGTGTTGACGAACCACTGCAGCGACAGCCGCGGCTCGACAGTGGTCTTGCAGCGCGAGCAGTGACCCACCGAGTGCACGTACGGCCGCTTCTCGGCGACGATGCGGCCCTCCTCGCGCAGCGCGGCGACGATCGCGGGGCGGGCCTCGTACCGGTCGAGACCCTCGAACGGACCGTGCACGGTGACGACCGCGCGCTCGTCCATCATGGTGATGCTGGGCAGGTCGTGCCGCTGCCCGATCTCGAAGTCGTTGGGGTCGTGGGCCGGGGTCACCTTGACCGCACCGGTGCCGAACGCGGGGTCGACGTGCTCGTCGGCCACGATCGGGATGCGCCGGCCGGTGAGCGGCAGCTCGATCTCGGTGCCGACCAGGTGCTTGTAGCGCTCGTCGTCGGGGTGGACGGCCACGGCGGTGTCGCCCAGCATCGTCTCGACCCGGGTGGTGGCCACGACGATCGCGTTCTCCCCGTCGCCGTACCGGATCGAGACGAGCTCGCCCTCGTCGTCGGTGTGCTCGACCTCGATGTCGCTGAGCGCGGTGAGGCAGCGCGGGCACCAGTTGATGATCCGGTTGGCCCGGTAGATCAGCTCGTCGTCGTAGAGCCGCTTGAAGATCGTCTGGACGGCGCGGGACAGCCCCTCATCCATCGTGAACCGCTCACGCGACCAGTCCACGGAGTCGCCCAGCCGGCGCATCTGCCCCAGGATGGCGCCACCGGACTGCGCCTTCCACTCCCAGACCTTCTTGACGAAGTCCTCGCGGCCCAGGTCGTGCCGGGACAGCTGCTGGGCGGCGAGCTGACGCTCCACCACGTTCTGCGTCGCGATGCCGGCGTGATCCATGCCCGGCAGCCACAACACCTCGTAACCCTGCATGCGCTTGAGCCGCGACAGGGTGTCCTGGATGGTGTGGTCGAGGGCGTGCCCGACGTGCAGCGAGCCGGTGACGTTGGGCGGCGGGATGACGATCGAGAACGCGGGCTTGTCACTGGCCGGATCAGCGGTGAAGTAGCCCTCGGTTACCCACGTCTCGTACCGCCGCTGCTCTACCTCGCCCGGCTGGTACTGGGCGGAGAGGCCGCCGGTGGGCCGGCTGTCGGGGGTGCGGTTCTGGGTCGTCTCGGTCACCCGACAAGTCTACGGATGCCGCGACGGAACCCCGAATTCGCATCGCCTCTGCTTGCTACGCTCCTGCAATGCCCGAGCCCGGCCCCGATCCGATCGACATCGGCACTCTGCCGCCCCCCTCACCTGCCGATTCCGCCCCCGACGACGTCGAGGATCAGGCGAAGCCCAACCGTTTCCCCGTACGCCGGGTGTTGATCGTCGGTGTGCTGGCGATCGCGACGGCCGGCGTGGTCACGCTCGGCTTCACCAGCTGGCGCATCATCGCCCAGAAGGACGCCACGCTGACGACCCCGCAGCAGATCGGGAACCTCGTCGTCGACGGCTCGGAGAACGGCGTCACCACAGCCGACTATCTGCAGACGGCACTGGCCGCGGAGGTCGAGCTCGACCGCACGGTGGGCGCGGTCTATCAGGAGACCGGCGAGAAGGACGTGCTGTTCCTGGGCGGCACCGGCCTGATCTGGACACCGTCGCGCGATCTCGAATCCGCCATGTCCCTGATCTCCGACAACGAGGGTTCGGTGACCAACCTGCACGACGTGGACCCGGGGCCGCTCGATGGCGTCATGAAATGCGGAATCACCAAGACCCCGGACGGCGATCTGACCGTGTGCGGGTGGGCCGACCACGGCAGTCTGGCCCTTGCGATGTTCAACAACCGCACGGAAGCCGAGGCGGCGCCCCTGATGCGCCAGATCCGCGACGCCACCGAAACCCGCTGATCCCCTAAGTGCCGGCCGCGTCCTTTTCCGGGGCGCGGCCACAATCGTTTTAGGCCCCGAAACGACAGTAGGCCCACCCCGTGATGGGGTGGGCCTACTGTTTCACGTTGAGTCCGGCGGCGTCCTACTCTCCCACACCCTCCCGAGTGCAGTACCATCGGCGCTGGAGGGCTTAGCTTCCGGGTTCGGAATGAGACCGGGCGTTTCCCCTCCGCTATGACCACCGAAACAGCTATCAGCGGTGGAACAAACCAGTTTCAGCAGCACGGCCATGTTCAGCCGGCGCTTCTGGTTGTTCGTTTGCTGTGAATCACACAGTGGACGCGTCGAGCAAAAAGTTTAGGGTGGTTAAGCCCTCGGCCTATTAGTACCGGTCGACTGAACCAGTTACCTGGCTTACATCTCCGGCCTATCAACCCAATAGTCTCTTGGGAGCCTTACCCACTCAAGGTGGTGGGATACCTCATCTCGAAGCGAGCTTCCCGCTTAGATGCTTTCAGCGGTTATCCCTTCCGAACGTAGCCAACCAGCCGTGCCCCTGGCGGGACAACTGGCACACCAGAGGTTCGTCCGTCCCGGTCCTCTCGTACTAGGGACAGCCCTTCTCAAGTATCCAACGCGCACGGCGGATAGGGACCGAACTGTCTCACGACGTTCTAAACCCAGCTCGCGTACCGCTTTAATGGGCGAACAGCCCAACCCTTGGGACCTGCTACAGCCCCAGGATGCGACGAGCCGACATCGAGGTGCCAAACCATCCCGTCGATATGGACTCTTGGGGAAGATCAGCCTGTTATCCCCGGGGTACCTTTTATCCGTTGAGCGACACCGCTTCCACACGCAAGTGCCGGATCACTAGTCCCGACTTTCGTCCCTGCTCGACCCGTCAGTCTCACAGTCAAGCTCCCTTGTGCACTTACACTCAACACCTGATTGCCAACCAGGCTGAGGGAACCTTTGGGCGCCTCCGTTACCCTTTAGGAGGCAACCGCCCCAGTTAAACTACCCACCAGACACTGTCCCTCGACCCGATCAGGGCCGCAAGTTAGATACCCAAACCCAACAGAGTGGTATTTCAAGATTGCCTCCACCCGAACTGGCGTCCGAGCTTCACCGGCTCCCACCTATCCTACACAATTAAATTCGGATACCAATGTCAAGCTATAGTAAAGGTCCCGGGGTCTTTCCGTCCTGCCGCGCGTAACGAGCATCTTTACTCGTACTGCAATTTCGCCGGGCCTGTGGTTGAGACAGTGGGGAAGTCGTTACGCCATTCGTGCAGGTCGGAACTTACCCGACAAGGAATTTCGCTACCTTAGGATGGTTATAGTTACCACCGCCGTTTACTGGCGCTTAAGTTCTCCGCCTCGCCCCGAAAGGCTAACAGGTCCCCTTAACGTTCCAGCACCGGGCAGGCGTCAGTCCATATACATCGTCTTACGACTTGGCATGGACCTGTGTTTTTAGTAAACAGTCGCTTCCCCCTGCTCTCTGCGGCCATACCACGCTCCACCAGCAAGTGGCTTCACGCGTCCGGCCCCCCTTCTCCCTAAGTTACGGGGGCAATTTGCCGAGTTCCTTAACCACAGTTCACCCGTCGCCTTGGTATTCTCTACCTGACCACCTGTGTCGGTTTAGGGTACGGGCCGCTCGGAACATCGCTAGAGGCTTTTCTCGGCAGCATAGGATCACTGACTTCACCTGAAACGGCTCGGCATCACGTCTCAGCCTTAATCACACGCGGATTTGCCTACGTGTGGGCCTACACGCTTACCCCAGGACAACCACCGCCTGGGACCAGCTACCTTCCTGCGTCACCCCATCACTAAACTACTACCCCACAAGGTCCCGCGCTCCGCTGATGCCGGCCGAAGCCATTACCAGTTTTGGGCGGTTAGTACATGAAGGTTCGTCTTGGGCGTTCCTTCGCGGGTACGGGAATATCAACCCGTTATCCATCGACTACGCCTCTCGGCCTCGCCTTAGGCCCCGACTCACCCAGGGCGGATTAGCCTGGCCCTGGAACCCTTGGTCATCCGGCGGAAGAGGTTCTCACTCTTCATTCGCTACTCATGCCTGCATTCTCACTCGTATGGCGTCCACGACTGGGTCACCCCGCCGCTTCACTCGCCATACGACGCTCCCCTACCCATCCACACCACTGCACCAACCGACGAATCGGAAGGCGGATGTCATGTGTGAATGCCACAGCTTCGGCGGTGTGCTTGAGCCCCGCTACATTGTCGGCGCGGAACCACTTGACCAGTGAGCTATTACGCACTCTTTAAAGGATGGCTGCTTCTAAGCCAACCTCCTGGTTGTCTAAGCGACCCCACATCCTTTTCCACTTAGCACACGCTTAGGGGCCTTAGCTGGTGATCTGGGCTGTTTCCCTCTCGACTACGAAGCTTATCCCCCGCAGTCTCACTGCCGCGCTCTCACTTACCGGCATTCGGAGTTTAGCTGATTTCGGTAAGCTTGTAGGCCCCCTAGACCATCCAGTGCTCTACCTCCGGCAAGAAACACACGACGCTGCACCTAAATGCATTTCGGGGAGAACCAGCTATCACGGAGTTTGATTGGCCTTTCACCCCTAACCACAGGTCATCCCCCAACTTTTCAACGTTGGTGGGTTCGGTCCTCCACGCAGTCTTACCCACGCTTCAACCTGCCCATGGCTAGATCACCCCGCTTCGGGTCTAGAACACGCGACTAACAACGCCCTATTCAGACTCGCTTTCGCTACGGCTACCCCACACAGGTTAACCTCGCCACGTGCCACTAACTCGCAGGCTCATTCTTCAAAAGGCACGCCATCACCCCGAAAGGCTCTGACGGATTGTAGGCGAACGGTTTCAGGTACTATTTCACTCCCCTCCCGGGGTACTTTTCACCATTCCCTCACGGTACTCGTCCGCTATCGGTCACCAGGAAGTATTCAGCCTTACCAGGTGGTCCTGGCAGATTCACAGCAGATTCTAGGAGTCCGCTGCTACTCGGGAAATCCACAAAGAGGCTTTGAATTTTCGTCTACGGGGCTCTCACCCTCTACGGCCGGCTTTCCCACACCGTTCCACTAACCCAAAGCTTTGTAACTCTCCACCACACTGTCAGATATGGTAAGTGGCTCCCACAACCCCACATGCGTAACCCCTGACAAGTATCACACGCACACGGTTTAGGCTAAATCCGCTTTCGCTCGCCACTACTCACGGAATCACTATTGTTTTCTCTTCCTACCGGTACTGAGATGTTTCACTTCCCGGCGTTCCCCCCAACCAGCCTATGTATTCAACTGGCGGTAACACGACATGACTCGTGCTAGGTTTCCCCATTCGGACACCCTGGGATCACAGCTAGGTTGACAGCTCCCCCAGGCCTATCGCGGCCTCCCACGTCCTTCATCGGCTCCTGGTGCCAAGGCATCCACCGTTCGCCCTTGACAACTTAACCACAGAAAACAAGATGCTCGCGTCCACTGTGCAATTCTCAACCAACGACCAACCCACAACCCGAAAACGTTCCGTACCGAACCTCGGCGCCGTCACCGGCTCCCACGAGTGGTATACGAAACCAGGTCGCGCCTGGCACTGAAATCCCAACCACACAGGTTGTTCTTTCAGGACCCAACAGGGTGCTATCTCTTGTCGCCCTCCCCAGCCGCACCAGCGAATCCGTTCCACGCCCGAAGGCTGTACTAGGCTCGCCGGCCGTTGCCGGTTCAGACTGGCCAGTGTCTCCGCCTATGAGCACCCCGGTTCGTCATTCGCGAACCGTGGGCTACTGACCTGCTTTCACAGGTGAGTTGCTCCTTAGAAAGGAGGTGATCCAGCCGCACCTTCCGGTACGGCTACCTTGTTACGACTTCGTCCCAATCGCCAGCCCCACCTTCGACGGCTCCCTCCCCTTGCGGGGTTAGGCCACCGGCTTCGGGTGTTGCCGACTTTCGTGACGTGACGGGCGGTGTGTACAAGGCCCGGGAACGTATTCACCGCAGCGTTGCTGATCTGCGATTACTAGCGACTCCGACTTCACGGGGTCGAGTTGCAGACCCCGATCCGAACTGAGACCGGCTTTTTGGGATTCGCTCCACCTCACGGCATCGCAACCCTTTGTACCGGCCATTGTAGCATGCGTGAAGCCCTGGACATAAGGGGCATGATGACTTGACGTCATCCCCACCTTCCTCCGAGTTGACCCCGGCAGTCTTCGATGAGTCCCCGCCATAACGCGCTGGCAACATCGAACGAGGGTTGCGCTCGTTGCGGGACTTAACCCAACATCTCACGACACGAGCTGACGACAGCCATGCACCACCTGTCACCGGCCCCGAAGGACCCCACATCTCTGCGAGTTTTCCGGCGATGTCAAACCCAGGTAAGGTTCTTCGCGTTGCATCGAATTAATCCGCATGCTCCGCCGCTTGTGCGGGCCCCCGTCAATTCCTTTGAGTTTTAGCCTTGCGGCCGTACTCCCCAGGCGGGGCGCTTAATGCGTTAGCTGCGGCACAGAGAACCGGAGAGGTCCCCCACACCTAGCGCCCAACGTTTACAGCGTGGACTACCAGGGTATCTAATCCTGTTCGCTCCCCACGCTTTCGCTCCTCAGCGTCAGTATCGGCCCAGAGACCCGCCTTCGCCACCGGTGTTCCTCCTGATATCTGCGCATTTCACCGCTACACCAGGAATTCCAGTCTCCCCTACCGAACTCGAGCCTGCCCGTATCGACCGCAGGCTTGGGGTTGAGCCCCAAGTTTTCACGGTCGACGCGACAAGCCGCCTACGAGCTCTTTACGCCCAATAAATCCGGACAACGCTCGCGCCCTACGTCTTACCGCGGCTGCTGGCACGTAGTTGGCCGGCGCTTCTTCTGCAGGTACCGTCACTTGCGCTTCGTCCCTGCTGAAAGAGGTTTACAACCCGAAGGCCGTCATCCCTCACGCGGCGTCGCTGCATCAGGCTTCCGCCCATTGTGCAATATTCCCCACTGCTGCCTCCCGTAGGAGTCTGGGCCGTGTCTCAGTCCCAGTGTGGCCGGTCGCCCTCTCAGGCCGGCTACCCGTCGTCGCCTTGGTAGGCCATCACCCCACCAACAAGCTGATAGGCCGCGAGCCCATCCCAGACCGAAAAACTTTCCACACAGACTTCATGCAAAGCTGTGTCGTATTCGGTATTAGCCCCCGTTTCCGAGGGTTATCCCAAAGTCCAGGGCAGGTTACTCACGTGTTACTCACCCGTTCGCCGCTCGAGTACCCCGAAGGGCCTTTCCGCTCGACTTGCATGTGTTAAGCACGCCGCCAGCGTTCGTCCTGAGCCAGGATCAAACTCTCCAACAAAAACCTGTTGAAAAACTGTCCCGGCAGTTAAACAACTGCCAAAGGAATCACCCACCGACAAAGCCCGTCCCGAAGAACGAGCAAGCCGGCCGGGGTATAACTAATTGGCACTGGCTTATCAAGCACCCTGTTGAGTTCTCAAAGAACAACCACACCCGGCTAACCGCTCCGGGGCAACCGCTCAAACTTACCCGGTCGGCTTCGCGAGCGCAAGACTCGAAATCTTGCTCGCACCGCCCAAGTTGGCCCCACGTATCTGACCCGCGCGGCGGGTGGATCGTGGGAGTGGCCTCGCGGACCGGCCGACGACCACTAAGTGATCTGCTTGCCCGGTTCCCGCTGGCTTGACTACCTTACCCGGTCGGTTTCGCTGGCGCAAGTTGCCTTGCTCCGCTCCGCCCGAACTTGTTCAGCCAAGCTTAACGCCTCACCCTCTGGGCTACCTGGCGACCGTCGCTTTCGCTCCGTTCGTCCGGGTTTCCCTCGGGCAGAGAGAAAGTTACGCGACCGGGTGCCGCGCATGCAAATCGACCCTCGTGCCCACTCCCGCGCCGAGACGCCCCGAAACTGCTTCGCATCGTGAAAGAGTGGGCCCATGCGAGCTTCCGGGACGCTGGCAGCCGACGTGCTCATCGACATGATCATGCCCTTCGGGCAGTTCCTCATCGGCACACTTGTGCTGGTCACGCTGGTCGTATCGATCCGCCGGCTCCTGGAACGAGGCCCATCCCGCATGGGCGGAGCAATGCTCCTGAGCGGCGGCGCCGTAATCGGTCTGGCACTGGTCGGCTACTTAGTGCAGCTCCTGTGACCCCGCCGACACTCTGAGAACTTCCAAGGAATCCCCTACTGCCCACGGCCCAACACAGGAACGGCCGCCGGCACTCAGATCCTCATCGCCCTGCCCCACAGGCCCTGCCACCCGCATCCACGGCTCGATCGAGTCCGCCAGGTCGGGCTCGCGCGCCACCTGGAGTTCCATGAACTTCCCCAGGCCGATTCAGCACCCACCGGCAGCACACAACCACCCCGAGCGCGACCGGCGGACCGCCGACCACAACGGGACCGCGCAGCCACCCTCTCCATCCGCAGGGCCTGGTCTGACTCACCCATGGCGTGAAAGAGCTGCGGCCCCAGAGTCCACCGTCTCCCGGCTCACACCCACAGCGCCGACAGCCGCACCCGGCTCGTCGCCGACGGACCGGCGTGAACTCCGCCAGAGTTTGTGGACTTGCCCCAGCCCGATCACGGCAGTTTCGTCCGTCCATCAACCACAACCGGTCCACCGCCGTGCAGATGCACCGGGCCGACCAATCGCGACCGAGCGGGCCACCGCCATCAGGCTCTGCTCGGGCCGACCGACCACAAGCGGGCTCCGCCATCGCGGACACCGGCAGCCACGACCGGCCAAAAGGCGGGCTCTCCTACCGGTCGCTGGCGGAGGGCTGATCGACTACACGACGCCGTGGCGCTGTGAGCTGGGCCGTCGGGGTCGGGGAGGTGCTCAGAGGCGGCGGTTGGCGAGGCTGGGTAGCTCTGTGCGGATCTGGTCGAGGCGGGCCAGATCCAGGTCGGCGATGGCGATGCCCACGGTGTCGGGCGCTTGGGCCAGCACGGTGCCCCAGGGGTCGATGATCATGCTGCGGCCGAAACACGTACGGGAAGGGTTGTGGTCTCCGATTTGGCCGGCGGCCACGACGTAGCACTGGTTCTCGATCGCGCGCGCTCGAAGCAGGACCTCCCAGTGGTCGCGACCGGTGTGCACCATGAAGGCGGCCGGCACGATCAGGATGCGGGCCTGCCCCTCGACTGCGAGCCGCCGGTAGAGCTCGGGGAACCGCAGGTCGTAGCAGATCGACAAGCCCGTGCGGACCCCTGCGATCTCGGCGACGACCGTCTCGTCACCGGGGGCTACTGAGCGTGACTCCTGATAGGAGACCCGGCCCGCGATCTCCACGTCGTACAGGTGGATTTTGCGGTAGCTCGTGACCAGCTCGCCGCGGGGATCGAAAACCAGTGACGTGTTGTAGGTGCGGCGCTCGTCCGGGCCGCTCTCGTGGAAGGAGCCGGCGTGCACCCAGATGCCGAGCTCACGGGCGGCGGTCGAAAAGAACTGCGCGAACTCGCCGTCGACGCCTTCCGGCTCGGGCAAGGTGTCGCCCGCGCCTAGGTAATCGACGTATTCCGGGAGCACGGCCAGCTCGGCGCCGGCGGACGCCGCCCGGTCGAGCAGGCCCCGGGCGACTTTGAGGTTGTGATCCCGATCGGCCTGCGAATTCACTTGGCACACCGCTACGCGCATGAGTGCAGCCTACGAGCGAGGTTGGATTGGACCAACCTCCGGAAGTCGCCCCTCGACCCAGTACCGAAGTAGCTGGGCAGACCCTCGTACGAGGTCACGACTTTCAGGGCGTGGGGACGTCAGCGGCTCGGGACAGGAGGACCGTGATGAAACTGCGGTGCTTGGGTGCGAGGCGAGACCAGATGTAGCGGCCCGGCCGGTGGTCGTAGCGGACCAGCATCGCCTGGGTCAGATGCGTCTCCGTGGCGTGGAAGACCAAGCGGGCGGTGACGCCTGCGGCGGCTCGGGATTCCAGGACTATGGCGGCCGGCGTGTTGCGGAGGATGCGCCAGCCCAAGACCTGGGAACGGGACCACGGTGGGGCCAGCGGGATGCCCAGGAGGATCCAGGCGGTCAGCATCTGGGCTCGAGCGGGCCAGGGTGCGCCCTCGAGGACGACACGGGCCCATTGCTCGGCGGTTCGCGGGGGCGGTGACCCGGCGGGCGGTAATGGTCTGCCTGCGGCGCCCGGACCGGCTGAGCCGGTAGTCGGGATTCGGCTGCTCGAGGCGACGGGAGTGAGGGCGACTCGGAAGGACTCGCGGTAGTGGGTGGGGGCCAGTGCGGCCAGGGCCTCCAACTCGGGTGCGATGTCGACCTCACGAGCAGAGCCGGCAGCGTGAACCCGACGAGAGGGGCCGGCCGCTGGGTCGGTGGGGGTCATGTCAGGCGGGATTGCATGGCTGTGGCCAGGGCCTGGATGCCCTTGAGGGGGCGGATCATCACGGTGAACTCAGCGATCTGACCGTCGGGGCCGGCGTGCAGGAAGTCGCAGCCCTCGAGATGTTTGTCGCCTACGCGGGCCTTGAAGAGCAGGGCGTGGGAGGGCGCGTCGGAGAGTTCGTGGGTGTACTCGAAGTCCTCGAAGACCTCGATCACCGCGCGCAGGATGGGCGCGACGGCGAAGCGGCCGCGGTAGGGCGTGTAGACGACGGGGCTGCGGAAGACGACGTCTTCGTGCAGGAGGGCCAGGGCGGCCTCCACGTCGCGGGACTCGATGGCGGCTCGGAACGGGTGCACGGCGCGGCCCTTCGCGGGCGGGCCGCGTGTGGTCGGCGTGTGCGCGGGCCCGTCCTATACTCAACAAATTGAATAGGTGCGGATTAACGTAACTCGCCGCCCGGGAGGAAGTCCAGATGTCACTGCGCCACGCCCTGCTGGCCGCCCTGTCGCAGGGCGAGGCGTCCGGTTACGAGCTGGCCAAGCGGTTCGACGTGGCGGTCGCCGACTACTGGACGGCCACGCCACAACAGCTCTACCGGGACTTGGAACGGCTCGAACAGGACGGCCTGGTCCAGGCACGCGTCGTCGAACAGACGCGGCGGCCCAACAAACGCGTGTTCACGATGACGGAAAAAGGACTCGAGGAGTTACGCGCGTTCGGACGCCGTCCGTCCAAGCCGCCGGCCATGCGCGACGAGCTGCTCGTGAAATTGCAGGCGGCCGACCGCACCGGTGAACCGGAAACGCTGATCGAGGCGGCGCGGGCCCGAGCGGCACGCTCCGCGCAAAAGCTGATCCGCTACGAGCAGTTGCGCGACCGCCTGCTCGACGGGCGCAGCGAAGACGAATACCTGCGGAACAGCGACGAAGTCGGCCCCTACCTGACACTCATGGCGGGACGCGAATACGAACAGCTGAACATCAGCTGGGCGCAAACCGTGATCGAAACCCTCGAACGCAGGCGGACCAGCCGGCCGGACGCCGACTGATCAGCCACGAAGCCGCAGATCAGGCGGACTTCTCCTCGCGCTCACGGCGCCGGCGCCCCACGAACTCGCGCGGGACGATCGTCGGGTTCACGTTTTCCAGCACGACCTCACGCGTGATGACCACGCGGGCCGCGTCGGGGTTGCTCGGCACCTCGTACATCACGGAGAGCAGCACTTCCTCCATGATCGCGCGGAGACCGCGGGCACCCGTGCCGCGCAGCATGGCCTGGTCGGCGATCGCCTCGAGAGCGCCGTAGTCGAACTCCAGCTCGACGCCGTCCAGCTCGAAGAGCCGCTGGTACTGCTTCACGTACGCGTTCCGCGGCTCAGTCAAGATCTTGATCAGGGCCTCGCGGTCGAGGTTACGCACCGTGGTGATGACCGGCAGACGGCCGATGAACTCGGGGATCAGGCCGAACTTCAGCATGTCCTCCGGCATCACCCGGCTGAAGATGTCGTCGGTGTTCCGCTCCGAGATCGAACGCAGGTGAGCCCCGAAACCGACACCGCCGTGGCCCACACGGGACTCGATGATGCGGTCCAGCCCGGCGAACGCGCCACCCACGATGAACAGCACATTCGTGGTGTCGATCTGGATGAACTCCTGGTGCGGGTGCTTACGGCCGCCCTGCGGCGGAACGTTGGCCACCGTGCCCTCGAGGATCTTGAGCAGGGCCTGCTGCACGCCCTCACCGGAGACGTCCCGGGTGATCGACGGGTTCTCGCTCTTACGGGCGATCTTGTCGACCTCGTCGATGTAGATGATGCCCTGTTCGGCCCGTTTCACGTCGTAGTCGGCAGCCTGGATGAGCTTGAGCAGGATGTTTTCCACATCCTCACCCACGTAGCCGGCCTCGGTGAGCGCCGTGGCGTCAGCGATCGCGAACGGCACATTGAGCATGCGGGCCAGCGTCTGCGCCAAGTGAGTCTTGCCGCAGCCCGTCGGGCCGATGAGCATGATGTTGGACTTGGCCACCTCGACGTCGCTGCCCGCACCGGGCGCGCCGCTCGACTCGGCCTGAATCCGCTTGTAGTGGTTGTAGACGGCGACCGAGAGCGCCTTCTTGGCCTGCTCCTGGCCCACCACATACTGATCCAGGAACTGGCAGATCTCCATCGGCTTGGGAAGCTCTTCCCACTTCACCTCGCCGGTCTCGGCCAGCTCCTCTTCGATGATCTCGTTGCACAGGTCGATGCACTCGTCGCAGATGTAGACCCCAGGGCCCGCGATGAGCTTTTTGACCTGCTTCTGTGACTTCCCACAGAAGGAGCACTTCAGTAGGTCGCCGCCGTCGCCGATCCGTGCCACCTACGTTCTCCTTGAGCTCATCGGCCGGCTCGCGCCGACCCCTGATCCGAGGACTGATTGCCTCGTTGCCATCTCATCGTCTACGGAACCGCGTAACTGAGGCTGCATGCTCGACGTTACCCGCAAAGGTGCCGTTCTCCGACCCCCCAAAACGGGCGTGTCAGGGGTCGGCCAGTTTATAACGCCCCGGCCGCCCCTGACATGCTGCCTCAGCTCACCGACTGCAGGCTCTTCTTGCGGCTCGCGAGCACGACGTCGACCAGACCGTACTCCTTGGCCTCCTCGGCCGTCATGATCTTGTCGCGGTCGACGTCCTTGCGGACCTGCTCCGGCGTACGGCCGGAGTGACGCGAGATCATCTCCTCCATCTGCGTGCGCATGCGGAGGATCTCGCGGGCCTGGATCTCGATGTCGGAACCCTGGCCGTAGCCGCCCTCAGTGGCCGGCTGGTGGATCAGCACCCGGGAGTGCGGCAGCGCCATCCGCTTGCCCGCCGTGCCGCCGGCCAGCAGGACGGCGGCCGCGCTGGCCGCCTGCCCCAGGCAGACCGTCGAGATGTCGGGGCGGACGTACTGCATCGTGTCGTAGATCGCCGTCATGGCGGTGAAGGAGCCGCCGGGCGAGTTGATGTACATCAGGATGTCGCGGTCGGGATCCGAGCTCTCCAGCGTCAGCAGCTGGGCCATCACGTCGTTGGCCGACGCGTCGTCCACCTGCACGCCGAGGAAGATGATCCGGTCCTCGAACATCTTGTTGTAGGGGTTCGTCTCCTTCATCATCCCGTTCGAGGAACGCTCGACGAAGGAGGGCAGCACGTAGCGGTTGTGCACCGGCGCGAACCCGGAGGGCAAGGTCAGGTCAGTCATTTTCAGCTCCTCAGTTCAGCGTTCCGGCGCCCTCGGGAACCTGCGTGGCCCCGGTGATCACCTTGTCGATGAAGCCATAGTCCTTGGCCTCCTCGGCCGTGAACCAGCGGTCCCGGTCGGAGTCGGCCTCGATCTGCTCCTGAGTCTGCCCGGTGTGGAAGGCGACCCGCTCCTGGAACATGCGCTTGGTGTAAAGCATCTGCTCGGCCTGGATGGCGATGTCGGCGGCCGTGCCACCCATGCCGCCCGACGGCTGGTGCATCATGATCCGCGCGTGCGGCAGCGAGAAACGCTTGCCCGGCGCGCCGGCGCACAGCAGCAGCTGGCCCATCGACGCGGCCATGCCCATCGCGACGGTCTGCACGTCGTTGTCGATGAACTGCATGGTGTCGTAGATCGCCATGCCCGAGTAGACCGAGCCACCGGGCGAGTTGATCCAGAGGTTGATGTCGCGCTCAGGGTCCTCGGCGGAAAGCAGCAGCAGCTGCGCGCAGATGCGGTTGGCCACCGAGTCGGTCACCTCGCTGCCGAGGAAAATGATGCGCTCACGCAGCAGGCGGTTGAAGACCGAGTCGTCGAGGTTGCCACTGAGGGATTCACCGCGCAGCACAGGGCTCGCGGGGAGATGAAGATCGGTCATGGCAGCCCTTCACAGCTAACTGTGTCGGCCTCAAGTTCGAAGCCGGCAGGTCGTCCGTCGTACGACCAACCTAACCGGTCGAATGCGCATCAGCTTCCCGCTCGGGCAGGTGTTCGCTGACAGCGCAGGCGGCCCGGGGGGCATAGAACGCGATCGCCCCGCTGACGAGGAGCCGATCAATTTCCGGCGCCGTGGGTTGTGCGGCGCCGGAAATCGATCGGCTCCTCGTCAGCCTCAAAGGGGCATCGCGCCCCAGAAACTCAGTGGTTGTGACCGGCGTGCTCGTCCTCGCTGGCCGCCCGGAGGTCGTCCAGCGTCAGGACGGTGCCCTCCGAGTCCTTCATCTCGACCTGCTCCATCACCGACGCGAGAGCCTTGCCCCGGCGCACATCGCCGAAGACCGCGGCCGCCGCACCCGACTGCACGAGCTGGTCGTAATACTGCTGCGGCTGCATCTGCGCCCGCTGCGCCCGGTGCACGATCTCGTGACCGAACTCGTCGTCGGAGACCTGCACGTCCTCGGCGTCGGCGATCGTGTCGAGCAGCAGCTGAATCCGGACGCCCTCCTGAGCGGCCTCGGTCAGCTCCTGATCGATCTGCTCCTCGGTCTTGTCCTCCGAGGTCAGATAATCCTGCAAAGTCGCGCCGATCCGCTCCAGCTGGTCGGTCATGGCCTGCTTACGACCCTCGACCTCGTCCTTCACGACACCCTCGGGCGCCGGGATGTCGGCCGCCTCGACCAGCTGCTTGAGCGCCTCGTCACGGGCCGCGTAGATCTGCTCAACCTTCTTGACCTTGGTCAGCCGCTCACGCAGGTCGTTCTTCAGCTCCTCGAGCGTGTCGAACTCGCTGGCCATCTGAGCGAAATCGTCGTCGACCTCAGGCAGCTGCTTGTCCTTGACGCTGCGCACCTTGACCTCGACGTCGGCGTCACGGCCGGCGAAGTCGCCACCCACCAGCTGCGTGGTGAACTGGGCGTCGGCGTCCGCGACCAGGCCCACCAGCACCTCGTCGAGACCCGGGAGCAGCTGCTTGCTGCCCACCTCGTGCGAGATGTTGGTCGCCGAGCCGCCCGGCACCTCCTCGCCGTCGACCGTGGCCTTCAGGTCGAGCTGCACGTAGTCACCCTCGGCAGCCGGCCGGTCCACGGTCTTGAGCGTGGCGAAACGCTCACGCAGACCGTTGATCTGCTCGTCGATCTCGTTGTCGCCGATCTCGACCGCCGGGACCGTGACCGAGATGGTCTTCAGGTCGGGGACGGTGATCTCGGGACGGACGTCGACCTCAGCCGTGAACTTCAGGGGCTCGTTGTCCGAGAACTCGGTGATCTCGACCTCGGGACGACCCAGCGTCTTGACGTCGTGCTCCCGCACGGCCGCCAGGATCTGCTGCGGAATCGCCTCCTGAACAGCCTCGTTCAGGACCGCGCCACGCCCGACACGCTGGTCGATGACCGCCGCCGGGATCTTGCCGCGACGGAAGCCCGGCACCTGCACCTGCGCGCCGATCTCCCGGTACGCCTTCTGCAGGCTCGGCTTGAGCTCGTCGAACGGCACCTCGATAGCGAGCTTCACCCTGGTCGGGCTCAGAGTCTCGACGGTGCTCTTCACAGGCGTACTCCTTGTTGCTGCGGATAGTTGATATCAGTCGGGGTGGCGGGATTTGAACCCACGGCCCCTCGCTCCCAAAGCGAGTGCGCTACCAAGCTGCGCCACACCCCGTGGCGACGGCCAGTGTATGCGGTCCGCTTCCACGCGCGTGCGCTGGAGTCACCTGGTGGGGAATCCGGTTCGCGTCGGCGGGAGTTGATTCAGTAAGCTATCCCCGGCGACCCCACTCTAGGGCGGGGTCGGCGCGGGCGTAGCTCAATGGTAGAGCCTCAGTCTTCCAAACTGATTACGCGAGTTCGATTCTCGTCGCCCGCTCGCTCAGGAGCAGTCTGCCCGCGGAACGCTCGGGCCTTGTCGCTCCCCATTTGCCCTGGGGGCCGAGCCCCCAGACCCCACGTTGCGGATGGTTGCCGGCCGTTGGTGGTTGCGGTGGGGTCGGCCGGGTGGTTGATCTCGTGCTCGTTTGAGTCCGTACGAGGGGTGATTCCGTACGGCGGGCGATCCCGTACGAAGGGTTATTCCGTACGGCCTGTGGTCTCGTACGGTGGGTGGTCTCGTGCGTGTACCTGCCGCACGAAGGCGATTCGTTGCGCGTTCCCTCCCGTAGTACGGGCTGCTTGCGTGCGGTCCGAGGGCGTGCGCGGGCTGATGCCGACCGGGCGGCGATCGCGTACGGGGTCCGAACCCGTACGCGGCCTTGTCCCGTACGGGTTCGGTCCCGCGTGGCCTTGGGGCGACGCAACCTCATCGCGGGGGCTTCGTCGGGATTTGTCGACGGGGCTCGTCGCTGGATAGGGCAACATCGCGTGGGGTGTCGGTGGGTGGCTGCGGGGCTAGGGGAGGTACGTGCGGGCGCCGTGGGTGGAGAGGGCTTGCAGGATGGCTTGGGGGGTGCCTTGAGTTATTGCGGTGTAGAGGCGTTCGTGGCGGTGGATGCCGTCTTCGGGGTGGGTGGATTGGGCCTCGCGGTGCATGTTGGCGGCCATGTAGAGCTGGATTCTGACCAGCACCGAGCTGTAGAGGGTGGTCAGCTGGCGGTTGCCGGAGAGAGCTACCACCTCGGTGTGGAAGCGGCGGTGGGCGGTGGCCAGCTCCAGGCGGTCGCCGGCTTCTGTGGCCTTGCGCATGAGTTCGAGGGCCCCGCGCAGCGCCGTCAAGTCCGGGTCGGGTGGAGTGGTGGCTACTGCGTGCCGTTCCAGGACGTCGCGGACCTCGTAGAGTTCGCGCACGTCGTCTGCGGACAGGGTGGCGACGCGGGCTCCGCGGCGGGGGATGTGCTCGACCAGGCCCTGCTGAGCCAGCAGCCGCATGGCCTCTCGCAGCGGGGCCCGGCTGATGCCTAAACGCCGCGTGAGCTGCTCCTCGACCAGGCGGGCGCCGGGCTCGGTGCGGCCGCTCAGGATTTCGTGGCTGAGGCGTTCGACGGCGAGCTCGACGAGGCTGTACGACCGAAGCTCCCCGTTGCTCACGGGGTGAAGTCTGCCAGCACCGGGAAAGCAAGCATCGGCGCCACCCGGGCCGGCGACGGGCGTGGACACGTTGCCCACCGTGACCACATGCTGATCCACGGTGCGATTTAAGGGGCACCTAATAGACGGGCATCTAATCCCGAGACTACGGTCTCCTGCGGGTATCTGGATTGCGTCAGCCTCCAGAAGCTCCCGGCCGCGGCACCGCCGGCCGAGACGCGCGGCGCCGGGTGGCGGCCCGGCGCCGCGCCCCCACCAGCCAGACCAGGCCCTGCCCCAGCCAGACCAGGCCCCGCCCCAGCCAACCTGGCTCTGCGCCGCCACCAACTCGGCCGCGAGCGGCGGCCAGACCGCAATCGGGGCGTGAGCGGCCGGGCAGCATGAGCGGCCGGGCAGCATGAGCGGCCGGGCGGCGTGAGCGGCCGACTGCGGGCCGGTTAACGGACCCGGCCGGGCCGATGTGAGCGGGGAGAAATCGGGGCGTTACAAAGCGTCGCGCTCGGCGAAACAGAATTGTCGACAATCGACGATGTGGACGTCGAGGCGTTGGTGCGGCGGGCGGATCGGGGCGAGGCGGTCCGGATCTCCCGCTTCGGCGCGGATGAGCTGCGCGAACGCGCCGCGGCGGTGGATCCGGGGTTGCCGCTGGCGGGGGTGCCGTTCGCGGTGGAGGACAACATTGACGTGGCCGGGTTGCCGACCACGGCGGGCTGCCCGGATTTTCGCGTACACGCCGGAACGCTCTGGCGACTGCCCGCCGCGCACGTCGGCGGGTTCCTGGCCGGCGTCGCCGCGCCCCTGTCGCTGGGCCGGGTCGCGCTCGCGGACGGAACCGAGGTCACCGGTTTCCTGGGCGAGGCGTACGCGGCGGCCGGCACACCGGACATCACCGCCGGCGGCGGCCGGCGGAACTACCGCAGCTCGGGAGGACCGCAATCATGACCGCACGCATCGGCCCGGTGCCGGCGAACCCCTACCCCTGGCCGTACGACGGCTCGGTCTCCGTGACGAACACGGCGCTGATCTGCATCGACTGGCAGACCGACTTCTGCGGCAAGGGCGGCTACGTCGACTCGATGGGCTACGACATCGAGCTGACCCGGGCCGGGTTGCCGGCCACCGCGCGGCTGCTGGAGCACGCCCGCAGCACCGGCATGCTGGTGATCCACACCCGGGAGGGCCACGACCCCGACCTCGCCGACCTGCCGCCCAACAAACGGTGGCGCTCGGCGCGGATCGGGGCCGAGATCGGCAGCGACGGCCCGTGCGGCCGGATCCTGATCAAGGGTGAGCCCGGCTGGGAGATCGTGCCCGAGGTCGCGCCCGTGGCCGGCGAGGTGATCGTCGACAAGCCGGGCAAGGGCGCCTTCTACGCCACCAACCTCGACCTCGTGCTGCGCACGCACGGGATCACGCATCTGATCCTGACCGGGATCACCACCGACGTCTGCGTGCACACCACGATGCGCGAGGCCAACGACCGCGGCTACGAGTGCCTGATCCTCAGCGACTGCACCGGGGCCACCGATCCGTCCAACCACACCGCCGCGCTGCACATGGTCACCATGCAGGGCGGCGTCTTCGGCTGCGTCGCCACCTCGGACGACGTCATATCGGCTACGGAGGCCTGAATGCCTGCAGTCGACGCCCAACCCCATCCCTTCTCCTTCGCACTCGAATCGGTCGCCCTGCTCGTCATCGACATGCAGCGTGACTTCCTGTTGCCCGGCGGCTTCGGCGAGAGCCTGGGCAACGACGTCGCCCAGCTCAGCCGCACCATCGAGCCGTTGAGCGCGCTGCTCGCGGCGTGGCGGTCGTACGGGCTGCCCGTCATCCACACCCGTGAGGGGCATCTGCCCGATCTGTCCGACTGCCCGCCGTCCAAACTGGCTCGGGGCGGCATCGGGGAGAAAGGCGCCTTCGGCCGGATTCTCGTACGGGGTGAGTACGGCCACGACATCGTCGACGAACTGGCGCCCCGGGACGACGAGATCGTCATCGACAAACCGGGCAAGGGCGCGTTCTATGCGACCGAACTGTCCGACGTCCTCGAGAAGCTGAACACCAAGCAGCTGGTCGTCACGGGGGTCACGACCGAGGTGTGTGTGCACACCACGGTCCGGGAGGCGAACGACCGCGGCTTCGACTGTCTCGTCCTGTCCGACTGCGTCGGCTCCTACTTCCCGGAGTTCCAGCGGGTCGGGCTGCAGATGATCGCCGCGCAGGGCGGCATCTTCGGCTGGGTCGCCGACTCCCCCACTCTCATCGCCGCCCTCTCCGCCGAGGAGCCGAAATGACGACGACGCCCACCTCCGCCCCCATTCCGTACTGGGTGCGCGGCGACACCAACGCCTTCTTCGGCTTCGGCGTCAACGTGCTGGTCAACGTGCTCACCTTGACCGCGTTGTGCATCGGGGTCATCAAGATGCCGGCCTCGGACGTCTTCGGCGTCATCCTGCCCGCGCTCGGCATCGCCCTGGTCGCGGGCAACGTCTACTACACGTTCCTGGCCCGGCGCCTGGCCGCGCGCGAGGGCCGGTCCGACGTGACCGCCCTGCCGTACGGGCCGAGCGTGCCGCACATGTTCATCGTGATCTTCGTGATCATGTTGCCGATCTATCTGACCACCGGGAATCCGGTGCAGGCGTGGACGGCCGGCATCGCGTGGGCGTTCATCATCGGCGTGATCGTGCTGATCGGCGCGTTCGTCGGCCCGTACATCCGCAAGTACACGCCGCGGGCGGCACTGCTGGGCACCCTGGCCGGCATCTCGATCACGTTCATCTCGATGAACCCGGCCGGCAACATGTGGAACTACGCGTGGATCGCCCTGCCCGTGCTGGGACTGCTGCTGATCGGCCTGCTGACCGACGTCAAGCTGCCCTTCAACTTTCCCATCGGCCTGGCCGCGCTGCTCGTCGGCACGGCGATCGGCTGGATCGGCGGCGCCATGTCGGTGCCCGACGTGACCGCGGCCGCCCGCGACATCGCGTTCGCCTTCCCACATCTCAAGTTCGACCTGCTCCTCGACGGGTTGTCGGACATGGCGCCGCTGCTGGCCACGGCCATCCCGCTCGGCGTCTACAACTTCACGGAGGCGATGACCAACGTGGAGAGCGCGGCCACGGCCGGCGACCGTTACAACCTGCGCAGCGTGCTGCTGGCCGACGGCGCGGGCGCGGTGATCGGCTCCTGCCTGGGCTCGCCGTTCCCGCCCGCCGTCTATGTCGGGCACCCCGGCTGGAAGGCGGCCGGCGGCCGTACGGGTTATTCGATGGCGACCGGCGTGGTGATCGCGCTGCTCTGCTTCTTCGGCCTGTTCGGCCTGCTCGGGGCGATCTTCCCGACCGCCGCGATCGTACCCATCCTGCTCTACATCGGGCTGCTGATCGGCGCCCAGGCGTTCCAGGCCACGCCCCGCGCGCACGCGGCGGCGGTGGTCGCGGCGCTCATCCCGAACATCGCCGCCTGGGCCACCGGGCAGATGGACAACGTGCTCGCGGCCGCGGGCACGACGGCCGACGAGGTGGGCATCGGCGCGCTGGCCGGCGCGGGCGTGGTCTACGACGGGTTGAAGACCCTCGGTGAGGGCGCCATCCTGGCCGGTCTCGTGCTGGGTGCGATCGTGGCGTTCATCATCGACAAACGGTTCTGGCACGCGGCGGTCTTCGCGGGCTCGGGGGCGGTGCTCAGCTTCATCGGCCTGATCCACGCCGAGAAGGTGCAGTGGAACGCGGACGGCCAGGTGTCGCTGGGCTATCTGTTCCTCGCGGTCGTCTGCGTGCTGTTCGCCCTGAGCCGGCCGGCGCCCCGCGAGATCGACGCCGCCGAGCGCGAACTCGTCGAAGCGGCCTGACTCCGCCGTGGCGGTCCGGCGTTGCCGCGCCGGGCCGCCACCACCTCCGACGACCACAAGGAGACGCATGCAGCACGAGGTGGCCGCGGCCTTCGAGGCGTACGAGAAAGCTCTCATCAGCAACGACGTCGAGGCGATCCTCGGCTTCTTCGCCGCCGGCGCCGTCCGTTACGGGCTGGCCGATCAGCAGGTCGGGCTGGAGGAACAGCGACGCTGGCGGCTCGCCCAGCCACCGCTGCCGCCGGGCCGGTTCCTGCGGGACACGATCATTTCCCCGTACGGGGATCAGGTCGTCGTCGTCAACACCCGGTTCGGCTATCCCGGCCGTGACGTGCTGGGCCGGCAGTCGCAGACGTGGGTGCGGCTGCCCGAGGGCTGGCGCATCGTGGCCGCCCACGTCTCCGAGCCGCTGCCCTAGGACAGGCCCTAGCCGACGTAACGCCGGGCCTGCGACCGCCGCTGTGTCTCGTCCAGCACGGCCAGCCGCGCCTCGACCTCGGCCGGACGGGGTCGGCGCGCGGGCACCAGCCACGGCAGGCCCCGGACGGCGTCCCAGAGCGCGCGGGCCGACGTCCGGTCGCGCGGCACCGTACGGGCCAGGAAGAGCGAGCGGCGCAGGGCCGGGCCGAGGGGACGGCGCAGCCAGACGAACCACAGCGTGTTACGCAGACCGACCCGCCGGCGATGGGTGGCGTCGCGCAGGACCGAGGCCCGGTGGTGCACCACCAAGTCGTCCAGATAGCACAGCTCCCACCCCGCGCTGAGCAGATCGGTGGCCAGCAGCTCCTCCTCGCCGCCCAGCCAGAGCCGCGGGCTGAACCCGTCGACCTGCACGAACGCCTCCCGCCGGACCACCGAGGCGCCGGCCAGGAAACTGCCCAGCGCAGGGCCGGGCAGCCAGTCGGGACCGGGCACCGGCGAGTCGCGCAGCTCGGCGACGATCGGGTCCTCCGCGCCGGACGGCTCGACCACGATCCGCGCGTTGACCAGGGCGAGCCGGGGATGCTCGTCGAGCACGCCGGCGGCCCGGGTCAGCGAGCCGGGCTCCCACCACGTGTCGTCGTCGCAGAACGCCACGTACGGCGTCCGCAGCCGGGCCACCCCGATGTTGCGACCGACCGCGCCCTCGTTGCGGTCCAGCGCGACCACGTCCACGTCGGGGAACTGCGCCCGTACGGCGGCCGCGGTGCCGTCGGTGGAGCCGTTGTCGACCAGCACGATCGGGGGCCGTTCGGGCAGCTCGCTCAGCCGCTGGACGGCCGCCAGAGCCTCGTCACGCCGCTGCCAGGTGATCACGACGACGCCTACCCGCTGATCCATCACGGCGGCCGGAATACCCGAGCGGCTTCCGGGCATACCGTGCTCGTTCCCACACATCACGAAGGAGGCCACCCGTGGATCCGCGCAACCTGTACCCCGAGTCACCGCTCGACGGCGGCGAGCAGCAACCGCCGGGCTCGACCGAGGCCATGCCCGACCGTCCGGACCACGGCGAGGAGAGCTACAAGGGCTCGGGACGGCTGGCCGGCCGCAAGGCGATCATCACAGGCGGCGACTCCGGCATCGGCCGGGCGGTGGCCATCGCGTTCGCCCGGGAGGGAGCCGACGTCCTGATCTCCTACCTGCCGGAGGAGGAAGAGGACGCGGCCGACACCGCCCAGCTGATCGAGAAGGCGGGGCAGAAGGCGGTCCGGGTGCCCGGCGACATCCGCGACGAGGAGCACTGCAAGACCATCGTCGAGCGGGCGGTGGCCGAGCTGGGCGGCGTGGACATCCTGGTCAACAACGCCGCGTACCAGATGGCGCAGCCGGGCGGGATCACCGACATCACGACCGAGCAGTTCGACCGGGTGATGAAGACCAACCTGTACGCCATGTTCTGGCTCACCCGGGCCGCGGTGCCGCACCTGGGCCCGGGCGCGACGATCATCAACACCGCGTCGATCCAGGCCTACCAGTCGTCGGCCCACCTGCTCGACTACGCCACCACCAAGGGCGGCATCGTGGCCTTCACCAAGGCGCTGGCCGAGGACCTGGCCGACAAGGGTGTCCGGGTCAACGCGGTGGCGCCCGGCCCGATCTGGACGCCGCTGATCCCCGCGACCATGCACCCCGAGAAGGTGCAGAGCTTCGGGTCGGACACCCCGCTGGGGCGGCCCGGCCAGCCGGCCGAGCTCGCGCCCGCGTACGTCTACTTCGCCAGCCCGGAGTCGAGCTACACGAACGGTGAGGTGCTGGGGGTGACGGGCGGCAAGCCGGTCAGCTAACCGCTGAACAGGCCGGTCACCCAGTTGACCGCGTCCATCACCCACTCGGTCTGCTGCAGCCAGGCGAGACCGACGACGGCCAGGAACAGGGCCGTGACCAGGTGCGACCCGCGTGCGGTGCGCCGGACACGGCCCATCTGGCGCTCCAGCACCAGGTGACCGACGAGCCGGGCCAGGCAGAACACGCCGACCGCGACCGCCAGGGTCACCACCAGCACCACCGTCGGCGTGCCGAACGGGCCGTCGCCGGAAAGCGCCCAGATGCCCCAGCAGACGAACGCGAACAGCACCGCGGCGCTGGTCCACTCGCCGCCCAGGCGCAGCTCGCTCCACTTCCAGCTCATGCTCGGGTGGTGACCACCGGGAGCGCCGGCGCCGGGCCAGCCCGTGCCGGTCGGCTCGTGCTCCGCGTACGGCGGCTGGGGCCGCGCGTTCACCTGGGCCCGGCCCTGGCTGAACGGCGCCCGCGCCTCCGCCTCCGGCTCCACGGCCGAGAAGGGTGCCGTCGGTGGCGGCGGCCCCTGCGTCTGCGCGGTGGGCGCGTCGGCCCACGGGTCCTGCGGTGGCATGTCGAGCGTCCGCTCCGACCACTGCGGTTGCTCAGGCATTGACTCCCCCTCCGGTCGGCGGTGCGTCCCACCCGCCTCTTCGAGAGTAGCCAGCCTACAAATCGTTCGCTCGTAGCGCCGCGTTCCGTTACACAAGTTCCCATGGACGAATCCGTGCGCGTGCGCACCGCCACCGACGACGATCGGCGCGCGATCGCCGACCTGCTGCTCTTCGTTTTCCACGAGCACGCGACGGACGAGTCGCGCGAGCTCGAAAAGATGATCATCGAGCCCGGCCGGTCGCTGGTGGCCGAGGACGCCGGCCTGGTCGTGGGCACGGCCGCCGCGCAGACCCGCGACCTGACGGTGCCCGGCGCGGTTGTCCCGGCGGCCCACGTGACCGGGGTCGGCGTGTCGCCCACCCACCGCCGCCGCGGCATCCTGACCTCGATGATGCGGCACCAGCTGACCGAGATCGCCGCGGCCGGGCGCGAGCCGCTGGCCGTCCTGTGGGCCAGCGAGACGGCCATCTACCCCCGCTTCGGCTACGGCCCGGCCGCGAGCCGGCTCCGGTTCGACATCCTCAACCGCGAGGTGCGGATCACCGGCCCCGCCGCGCCCGCCGGCCGTCTGCGCCTGGCCGCGCCGAAGGACGCCCAGGCCGAGCTGACCGCCGTGCACGACCGGCTCCGCGTGCACCGGGTCGGCTGGTCGAGCCGCCCCGAGTACTGGTGGAACTACCTGCTCACCGACAACGACGACCAGCGCGACGGCGGCACCGAGATGCGGGCCGTGCTCTACGAGACGCCCGACGGGCCGATCGGATACGCGACGTGGCGGGTCAAGGACGACTGGAGCATCCACGGCCCGGCCGCCGAGGTGCGCGTGCGCGAGGTGGTGGCGGCCGACCCGGGCGTCTACGCCGAGCTGTGGCGCTTCCTGCTCAGCCTCGACCTGGCCCGTAAGGCGTCGTTCCACTTCGGGGCGGTCGACGAGCAACTGCAGTTCATGGTCGACGAGCCCCGCAAACTCGGCCGCAGCTTCACCGACAGCCTGTGGGTGCGCCTGATCGACCTGCCGGCGGCGCTGGAGGCCCGGCGCTACGCGGGTCCGGTCGACGCGGTGATCGAGGTGACCGACCCGATCATCGAGGCCAACAACGGCAGGTGGCGGCTCACTGGGGGTCCCGACAAGGCCTCCTGCGTACGCACCGGGGACGCCCCCGACCTGGCCTGCTCGATCACCGAGCTGGGCGCGGCCTACTTGGGCGGGACGACGCTGGCCACGCTGGTCACGGCGGGCCGGGTCGAACAGTTCACCGACAACCTGCCGTCGACGGCGTTCACCTGGCATCGCCAGCCCAGCGCCATCGAGGTGTTCTGACCGCGATCAGGGTAGCGTCGGCGGCATGGGTGAGCCCGAACGCCGACGCCGCCGCCTGCGTCCCTCCTCCTCACCGAACGCCGCGCCGGCCCCGCCGGCGCCCGTCGACGAGACCACCGGGCCGGCCGCGGGCTCAGCCGTGACCGGCCCGATCGAGGACCCGGCGGTGGAGACACCCGTGCCGACCGCGCCGGCCACACCGGTCTCGCCGGCCCCGCCGGTCGAACGCGTCGTGCGCCCACCCCGCAACGGTGCCGCCCGTCGCCCCCCGGCCGCCAACGGCGACGACCGTGAGGCCGAACGCGGCCTGCGCGGCCTGGTCGGTTCGGGCTCCTCCCAGGTCAGCGTGGGCGCGGCCCTGCGCGCCCGGGACGCCGCCCGCCCCACCGATTCCGACTTGGCCGACGCCGACACCAACCTCACGATCGTGCGCCGCAACTGGGTGCCGCGTGAGGACCTGCCCCGCAACCGTTAGCCCTGTGGCAGGGCCGGAAGCTCCGGGCGGCCCGCTTCGTACTCGGCGAGCTGGCCGATCCGGCGGGCGTGGCGCGGGTTGCCGGAGAACGGTGTGGCCAGGAACGTCTCGACGAACGCGGTGGCCTCGTCCAGGGTGTGCTCGCGGGCGCCGATGCTGATCACGTTGGCGTCGTTGTGCTGGCGGGCCAGCTGGGCGATCTCGGTGCGCCAGACCAGCGCCGCCCGTACGCCGTCGATCTTGTTGGCGGCGATCTGCTCGCCGTTGCCGGAACCGCCGATCACGATGCCCAGGGAACCCGCGTCGGCGACGACTTTGGCCCCGGTGTGCAGGCAGAACGCCGGGTAGTCGTCCTCCGGGTCGTAGACGTGCGGCCCCACGTCGACGACGTCGTGGCCCTGCTTGATCAGGTGGTTCACGAGGTGCATCTTCAGCTCGTAACCGGCGTGGTCGGAACCCAGGTAGACGCGCATGGACTCACTCTCTCAGAAATCCGAGGTTCAGAAGGTCAAGGCCGCGCGCAGGTAGGCCGCGACCTGATCGGTGGCCACCCGCGCGTCGTCGATCACCGCGAGTTTGCGGGCGAAACCATGATTCACGCCCATGTACCGGGTGTGCACGACGGGGACCCCGGCCGTGATGAGCGCGTCGGCGTAGTCGGCGCCCTCGTCGCGCAGGGCGTCGTACTCCGCCGTGATGATCAGGGTGGGCGGCAGGCCGGTCAGGTCCTCGGCGGCCAGCGGGGCCACATCGGGCGTGAACCGGGTCATCGGGTCGGGCACGTACGTCTCCCAGGCCCGCTTCATCGCGGCCCGGTCCAGCCCGTACGAGCCGACCTCGTCGAACGACTCCGAGGCGGTCATCGGGTCGATCGCGGGATAGATCAGCACCTGGAGGTCGAGCGGGGTGGCCGCGTCGCGCTGCCGGCGGGCCGCGACCGTGGCCAGCTGGCCGCCCGCGCTGTCACCGCCGATGGCCAGCCGGGTCGGGTCGACCCCGAGCTCGGCCGCGCCCGCCTTCCGCACGTGGGCCAGGACCGCCTCGACGTCCTCCAGGGCGGCCGGGAACGGGTGTTCGGGGGCCAGCCGGTAGCCGACCGAGAGCACCGCGCAGCCGGACCGGTCGGCGACCCGCCGGCAGAACCGGTCGACGGTCTCGATGCTGCCGTAGCACCAGCCGCCGCCGTGCAGATAGACGAGCACCGGCGCGTCGACCCGGGCGGCGTAGAGCCGGGCCGGCACTCCCCCGGCGTCGACGTCGACGACCACGGGCAGCGGCAGCGCCGGGCCGCATTCGGCCTCGTTCGCGTCCTCCATGGCCTGCCGGATGAACTGCAGGACCTCGTACGGGTCGGTGAGGGTGGCCGGCGGCCGGGACCGGAGCCCGGCCGCCGCGGTGACCTGAGGGCTGAGCATGCGCTCAGTCGAGCTGGGCGAGGACGAGACCGCCGCGTGCCTTGGGGGTGAACCAAGTGCTCTTGCGGGGCAGTTTCTGCCGTTCGAGGTTGACCCGGACGAAGTCGTCCACGGTCACCGGCGCCACGAGCACCGCCAGCTCGGACCGCCCGGCGTCGGCCTCGCCGCGCAGCCACTCGGCCGGGTAGTCGCCGCCCACGTAGTTGATCCGCTTGTCGCCCGGGTCGAGTCCCAGCACGTCGCGCAGCAGAACGCGCTCGACCAGCGCGTGGTCGAGGTTGTCGACGTCGGGCAGGTTGACGTCGACCGGCAGCCCGACCGTGAACGAGCGACCCGCCGCGTACAGCTCGACGGTGCCCTTGGCCGGGATCTGCGCGGGGCGGGGCACCTCGGTGACCGTGGCGCCGGCCGCACGCAGCCGGGCCAGCATGTCCTCGATGCTCACCGGGAGCTCGCTGATCAGGCGGTTGTAGGGCTGGATGGCGACCGAGGCGGGCGTGGTGACGACGGCCAGGAAGCGGGGCAGGCCGGCGGTCTGCGCGGCCAGGCTGCGGTGGTTGCCGTCGGCCACCACCAGTTCGCCCCCGCCGGCCAGCGCGGTCAGCTCGGACTGGAGCGGGCCGGGGCCGAGCACCCAGATGGCGTGGGTGCGGCCGGTCTGGTCGGTGTCGGTGGCCGCGGGCGGGCCCGCCTGCTCGGTGGCGGCGGCCAGGGCCGCGTGCAGCTCTTCACCACGGGTGGTCTGCAGCAGCAGCACCGGCGAGAGCAGCGTCGCCACGGCCTCGGCCAGGGCCACCCGCTCGCGGACCTTCTCGAGGAACACGTCCTCGTTGCGGATCACCAGGCCGGGCTCGTCGGCACTGGTCGAGATCTGGTCGGTGTCGACCATGCTCCAGAGCCCGTACGCCGGGGGTTCGCCGGGCGCCGTGATGCGGTAGAGCACCACCACCTCGTCGGCCGGCGTGTAGAGACCCTCGGCCCGCGCGACCGCGAGGCGGGCCACCGCGTCGGGCAGCGACTGGGCGAACGACCGGCCCAGGGAGTCGGGAGCCAGGTGCGGCATCTCGATCGCGAGAGAACTATGCGGATTGTCGGCGATGATGGACGTGATTTCGGCGTCGTCGGCGAATTCGTCGTAGTTCTGGGCGCCGGTGCCACCTGTGGTGACCCAAGCCCGGCTGATCGGGTGCACGACCGTCATGGGTCGAAACTACCGGGCGGCCCGGACGTGCTTGCCGACGGGCATGTTGCCACGTGACCTGGCCTGCTGGCCCTGGCGCCAGCGCCCGACCCGGCGTTCGACCGGGACGGCCTGCACCGTGATCGGGGGCGCCACCAGGGCGGCCGTCTCGGCCGGCAGGTTCGTCCAGGCGCCGCGGTGGACCGCGATGCTGGACTGGGCGACGGCTTCGGAGTCCGCCATCTTCGCCTCCGCGTGAAATGAGGTGTGCATCACCCCATCCAACGAGATGACGCGGTACCGGGTAGTGCTTTCGCCGGGACACCCCTTGTTGAGTCACATTTGGGACCGATCTCCGGTCCGGTCGGTAGCAGCCTGACTCCGGGTGAGGTGCGGCCCCGGACAGACGCCTAGGCTGGCTAGGAAAGCTTGTGCGCTCAGAGGAGAGTGACTGTGGCCGGAGTTCGTAATTTGACCCAGGTGGAGGCAGCCGAGCGGGCGCGCCTGCTGGATGTCACCGGGTACGACATCACCTTGGATCTGACCGACGGCCACGGCAATCCCGGCGACGGCACCTTCCGCTCCACCACGGTGGTGACATTCACCTGCAGTGAACCCGGCGCGGAGACCTTCATCGAGACCGCCGCCGCCTCCGTGCGGTCGGCCACGCTGAACGGCGCGGCGATCGACCTGACCGGCTTCTCGGCCGAGAAGGGCCTGACCCTGACCGGGCTGGCCGCCGAGAACGAGCTGGTGGTCGACGCCGACTTCGCCTACTCGGCGAGCGGGCAGGGCCTGCAGCGCAGCGCCGACCCGGTCGACAAGGAGGTCTACCTCTACAGCCAGTTCGAGACCGCCGACGCCCAGCGGGTGTACGCGTGTTTCGACCAGCCCGACCTCAAGAGCGTCTACACCTGGCACGCGACAGTCCCGAAGCACTGGAAGGTCATCTCGAACATGCCGGTCGACCGCGACGAGGCCGCGGGCCCCGGCGCCAAGACCGTGCACTTCCAGACGTCGGCCCGGATGAGCACTTACATCACCGCGCTCTGCGCCGGGCCGTACCACGAGGTCCGGGACACCCACGACGGCATCTCCCTCGGTGTCTTCTGCCGGGCGTCGATGGCGCAATATCTCGACCCGGACGACCTGTTCCTGGTCACCAAGCAGGGCTTCGACTTCTTCCACGAGCAGTTCGGGGTGCGTTACCCGCTGCCCAAGTACGACCAGCTGTGGGTCCCCGACTTCAACGCCGGCGCGATGGAGAACTTCGGCTGCGTGACGCACGCCGAGGCGCACTACATCTACCGCTCGCAGGTCACCGACTTCGAGTACGAGCAGCGCGCGAACACGATCCTGCACGAGATGGCCCACATGTGGTTCGGCGACCTCGTGACCATGCGCTGGTGGAACGACCTGTGGCTCAACGAGTCGTTCGCCGAGTGGGCCAGCCACTGGTGCAACACGCACGCCACGCGCTTCACCGACGCCTGGACGACCTTCCTCTCCGTCCGCAAGAGCTGGGGTTACCGCCAGGACCAGCTGTCGTCGACGCACCCGGTCTACACCGAGATGCCCGACCTCGAGGCCGTGGAGGTCAACTTCGACGGCATCACGTACGCCAAGGGCGCCAGCGTGATCAAGCAGCTGGTCGCGTACGTGGGTCTCGACTCCTTCCTCACCGGTCTGCGGGCGTATTTCGGCAAGCACGCCTGGAGCAACGCCACCTTCGACGACCTGCTCTCCGAGCTGGAGACGGCGTCCGGCCGCGAGCTGCGCAAGTTCGCCGCCCAGTGGCTGGAGACAGCCCAGGTCAACACGCTGCGCCCGGTGGTCGAGATCGGCTCCGACGGCACGTACGCGAGCGTGGTCGTGCAGCAGGAGGCGCCGGCCGACTACCCGACGCTGCGCACCCACCGCATCGGGGTCGGCCTCTACGACCTCGAGGGCGACCGGCTGGTGCGGCGCGACCTGCTCGAGATCGACGTCACCGGCGAGCGCACCGAGATCGCCGCCCTGGCCGGCGTCAAGGCGGCCGACGTGCTGCTGCTCAACGACGACGACCTCTCGTACGCCAAGCTGCGGCTGGACGAGCGCTCGATGGCCACGGTCGTGCGGCACATCGACGGGCTCGACTCGTCGCTGTCGCGCGCGCTGTGCTGGAACGCCGCGTGGGACATGCTGCGCGACGCCGAGCTGGCCGCGCGCGACTACGTGACGCTGGTCTGCTCGGGCCTGCCCGCCGAGACCGACATCAATCTCACCACCTGGACGGCCCGGCAGGCGGCGACCGCCGTCGCGCAGTACGCCGACCCGGCCTGGCAGCCCACCGGCTGGGCCCAGCTGGCCGAGCTGGCCCGCACGTCGCTGGCCGCGGCCGAGCCCGGCAGCGGCTGGCAGCTCACCTGGGCCCGCTCGTTCATCGGGGCCGCCCGCACGCCCGAGGAGCAGGCCGTGCTGCGCGGCTGGCTCGACGGCGAGGGCGTGCCCGAAGGCCTGGTCGTCGACACCGAGCTGCGCTGGTCGCTGCTGCAGTCGCTGGCCTCGCTGGGCGCGGCGACCGACGAGCAGATCGAGGACGAGCTCAACTCGGACCGTACGGCCAGCGGCGAGCGGGAGGCGGCGGTGGCCCGCGCGCTGATCCCGACGCCGGAGAACAAGGCCCGCGTGTGGGCCGACCTGACCGGCGACCGGGACGTGCCCAACTGGCTCAACCGCTCGCTGCTGAGCGGCTTCCAGAGCGCCAAGCGGCCCGACCTGACCGCGCCCTACGCCGAGAAGTTCTTCGAGGTGGTCGCGGACGTGTGGGCCCGCTCGGACAGCGAGCCCGCGCAGGAGTTCGTGATGATGGGCTACCCGGTCTATCAGATCAGCGAGGAGACGGTCGCCCGGACCGACGCGTGGCTGGCCCAGGAAGGCAACCCGGCCTCGCTGCGCCGGCTGGTCGCCGAGGGCCGCGACGGCGTCGTCCGGGCCCTCAAGGCCCGCGCGAAGGATGTCTCCGCGGCCGGCTAGAGCCACGCCGCCGGGGCGACCCGGACGGGATAGGGGGCGTCGAGCTTGACCGGCTCGGCGCCCTCGATGCTGTGCACGGCCCGGTAGCGGGCGGCGCCCAACTCGTACGTGCGCAGCATGGGGCTCGTCCGGCCCGGCTCGACCCGCCAGAACGCCGCGATGCCGGCCTCGGCGTACAGGGAGGGTTTGAGCAAACGGTCGAAGCGCCGGGTGGCCGGGGTCTCGACCTCGACCACGAGGGCCACGTCGTCCGGGTCGCACCAGATCGCGCCGGACGAGCGGGGCCGCAGCACCGTCACGTCGGGCACCACGTTGCTGTCGCCGATCTCGACGCCCAGCCGGTCACAGACCCACCAGCCGGGCGGGGCCGCCGTGCGCAGGGTGGTGACGATCGCGCGGACGAGCGCCTCGTGCGACTCGGGCTCGGGCGGGGCGACGTGCAGGCTGCCGTCGACGATCTCGTAGCGGTGCCCGTCCTGGGGGAACAGGTGCAGGTCGGGCTCGGACCAACGGCCGTCCGGCGCCGTCCACCGCTGCTGTTGCTCGGTCATCGAAGCCGGGCTCGTCATCACCAACCGGACCACCTCCACGACCACACGCAACGTAGCGCGGAGTAACGAGATTACCTACATGCCGTTGTTACCGCCGCGTTTCGACGGGGAAGCTTTTCCCCGCCCACGACAGAAGCCCCCGCCCCACCAGCGGTGGGGCGAGGGCTCTGTCCTAGATCCGACTACGGCCGACCGGCGTGACTGGCCAGCTGGTCGAGGCCGGCGACCACGCCGCCGGCCAGGTCGCCACCCGCGAACGCGGCCGCCATCGACAGGCCGGCCAGCTTCGCGTCCCGGTCGGAGATGCGCTTGCGCGCCTCGGCACCGGTGACGATCTCGAGCTTGCGCTGGTTGGGCGAGATCGCGATGAGCACGGCCCGGGCCGCCCCGTCGATCTGCCGGTGCAGCTGCTCGGCGTGCTCCCGAGCGGGCGTCGTCTCGAACTCGCCGATGAACACGCTGAACGTCAGGCCGGTCTCGGTGTTCGCGATGCGCAGCGCGTGGTCGAGCCGCAGCAGCTGCCGGGTCGTGAAGGGCCCGTCGGCCGCGCTCGGCTCGTGGTGAGCCACGATGCTGTCGCCACCGGGGTGCTCGAGCTCGGTCAGGGGCTGATCCTGCCCGCCCTGCTGGGCCAGGTCACCAGCTGTCACTTGCGCCTCCTGTGGAACCGGGCTGGACCCGGGCGCCGCTGCTGTCCTCCAGCACGGGACCGGTCAGGGCCGGACGGCCACTGGCCCCGACGACCTGCTCCGGCGCGGCCAGGAACCAGATCGGCCGGAAGTCGTAGGGACGACCGGGCCGGTATCGGCGGTCGGGCTGCTTCTCGTCACGCGTGCCCGCGAAGGTCAGCGCGACGATCAACCCGATCACGGCAGCCGGAATGATCACGTAGACCAGAACGGTGAAAGATATCGACAACCTCAACGCCCCCAGGCGTCTGTATTCCCAGTTGATCCGAACAACTGTCACGGTAGCGGAGCGCCGGTCGTCCCGGACCGTCGGGTGTCGAACCGGCTTCTCACGCCGTCGGGATCTACGCGGAATCGGCCCCGGGGTGCGAAAATCACCCTCACGCGCCGTTCGTGCCCACGCGTCCACGAGCGGCAGGAGGGGGAACTGATGCGCCTGCCCGTCCCCGCCGCCCTGGCGGCGCTCGTTCTGAGCCTGTCTGTCCTGTTCGTCCCGGTCCTCGTCGCCCAGCCCGCGGCGGCCGCCCGCGCGGCCATCTTCCTCGAACTGAGCCCGAGCACCGTCCCGGCGGGCGACGAGGTCGGGCTGCGCGCCTCCTGTGACGACAATCTCAAGGCGGCGACGGCCAGCTCCGGGCTGTTCGGCTCGGTGACAGTGGCGCCGAGATACGGGTTCCTGACCGCCACCGCCCGGGTGCCCGGCACCACCCGGCCGGGCGACTACCGGGTCGACCTGAGCTGCCCCGACGGCGCAACGGCGACAGCCACCCTGCACGTGGTGGCCAAGGTGCAACCGGCCCGCGGCCCGGCCACGGGCGGCGGCGGCACGGCTCCCGGGCGCCAGGCCCCCCTGCTGATCGGCGGTGGGCTGGCCATCGTGGCGGCGGCCATCGGGCTGGGCGCGGTCTCGCTGCGCCGGCGGCGGCTCGGCTGAGGCGCACATGGCCGGCCGAAAGACACCCCCCGCATCCGGGCCCCGCATGCCCGAGTCGGTGCTGCGCAAGCGGCCGGCCCAGATCGTCGCGCCCCCGCCCGGTGTCATCACGGGCCCGCTGCCGGCCCCGCGGTCGGCGCCCGGCCGGCACCCGTTCCGCGCCCCCAGCCCGCGCCCCCGGCCCAAGACGCCGCCCCGGCCGATGCGCGGCCGCAAGCCGTGGCCGATCGGGTTCATCGCGCTGGCCCTGCTCTTCCTCGGCCTGTTCGTGGTGGCCATGGGCATCGGCGCGGCCACCAACCTCGACCTGGGCGCCGTCTTCGGCAGCGCACCGAAGAACCAGCCCCCGCCGCGGGCCTTCCCGGTGCTCGACCCGAGCCGGCCCGAGCGGCTGAGCATCCCGGCGATCAACGTGCAGGCGCCCATCCTCGAGGTGGGCCGGGCCGCTGACGGCTCGGTCGACGTGCCGCCCCTGAAGCGGCACAACGAGGCCGGCTGGTTCGACGGCGGGCCCACCCCGGGCCAGTTCGGGCCGGCCCTCATCGTCGGGCACGCGGACACCCGTACGGGACCCTCGGTCTTCAATCACCTGCCCCGGCTCAAGCCCGGGCAGCGCATCGAGGTGACCCGGGCCGACAACTCGGTGGCGGTGTTCGAGGTGAACTCCGTCGAGCACTTCGACAAGGGCAAGCTGCCCGTGCAGCGCGTCTACAGCGACTTCAGCCGGCCGTCGCTGCGGCTCATCACCTGCGGCGGGCGCTGGGTCGGGGGCAGCACGGGCTACTCGGACAACATCGTCGTCTTCGCCTCGCTGGTCGCCGCGAAGAACGCCTGACCGCCGAGCCGGCCGGAGGCTCCAAAAACTACGCCGCCTCGGCTGTGACAGCCGGGGCGGCGGGGAGGTCGAGCCAGTCGGCCCAGCGGGGGTCGGGCGTGCGATGTCCGAGCACGCGCCAGGCCACCCCGCGGGGCGCCGCCGGTATCTGATGCAGCCGCCAGCCCAGCTCGGCCGGTGTCTTGTCGCCCTTGCTGTGATTGCACTTGGCGCAGGCGGCGACGACGTTGTCCCAGGCGTGCAGGCCACCGCGGCTGCGCGGGAACACGTGGTCGATGGTCTCGGCCGAGCCGCGGCAGTAGGCGCAGCGGCCGCCGTCACGGGCGAAGATCGCGCGGCGGGAGAGACCGACGTGGGTGCGATAGGGCACCTTCACGTAACGGGTCAGACGCACCACTGACGGGACCGGCAGGTTGGTGTGCGCGCTGTGCAGGATGCCGTCACCGTCGGAGACGCATTCCGCCTTGGCCGTCAGGACGAGGATGGTCGCTCGACGCACCGATACGACGCACAGCGGCTCGTAGGTGGCGTTCAGAACCAACGCGGATGAGCCCACTGTGGGTCGTATGTCAGGCATCGCGATCACCCTTCGGTGTAGGTGCTAGTCACCGCTCCTGTTGAATCCGCAGACGAGTAGCGAGGCGTCGACGACGATGCCTCGTGCGCCAATAGTCCCTGATGGATGACCAAATTGCGAGCACAATCCGTGGCCGGACGGTAAACGTCTGAGGTCACAGCGCTGAGCGGTGGCTGAGAGCCGGCCCAGGTCCGCCCGGTACGGTGGCTCCCCGTGTTGTTGCTAGCCCCTTCCCCCGAACCGTCCGCCCCGACCGACGTCTACGTCACGCCCGACGTGACGGCGATCTGCGACACCGACGTGGTGTGCAGCCGGGTCTTCGAGTGGACGGGCAATCAATGGCTCGCCAACAGCAGCTACGTGATCATCGTGAAGCCGCTGCGGATCATCGGCATCATCCTGATCGCGCTGCTGATCCGCTGGCTGATCCACCGTGCGATCGACCGCCTGACCACCAGCACCAGCCGGGCCTCGATGCCCGCTCTGCTCAAGCCGCTCAAGGAGCGGGTGTCGGCCAACGCCGAGGAGGGCCAGTTCATCCCGGAGCGCCGGCGGCAGCGGGCCGAGGCGATCGGGTCGGTGCTGCGCAGCTTCGTCAGCGCGGTGGTCTTCACGATGGCGGCGCTGCTGGTCTTCGGCGAGCTCGGCTTCAACCTGGGCCCGCTGCTGGCCAGCGCGGGCATTGTCGGCGTGGCCCTCGGCTTCGGTGCCCAGAGCCTGGTCAAGGACTTGATAGCCGGCCTGTTCATGCTGCTCGAGGACCAGTACGGCGTCGGCGACACGGTGGACGTGGGCGAGGCGACCGGCGTGGTGGAGACGGTCGGCCTGCGCATCACCCAGATCCGCGACGCGCGCGGCGTGCTCTGGTACATCCGCAACGGCGAGATCGTCCGGGTCGGCAACAAGAGCCAGGGCTGGGCCATGGTCGTCATCGACATCCCGATCGGCTTCGTCAGCTCGGAGGAGGCGATCGCGGTGCTGCGCGACGCCGCCGAGGCCGTGGCCAACCAGACCGACCACCAGACCGAGTTCCTCGAGCCGCCGGACGTCGTGGGCGTCGAGCAGCTGACTGTGGACGGCGCGGTGATCCGGACCATCGCCAAGACCACCGCCGACGGCCAGCTGGCGGTGCAGCGCGACCTCCGGCGGGCGCTGACCGAGTCGCTGGAGACCTCCGGGCTGTCCGAGCGCATCGCCGCCTCCCGGCTGCTTCCACGCGGCGCGGTGCCGCCCGCTTTCTTCCAGAATTCCGGAAGTGAGCAGCGGCCGGGCGGGGCGACCTGAGCTGGGATTAGTTCGTCCGGGTGATGCCGGGGCCGACCGAACGGCCGACAATCCGGCCGTACGCCCTAGCATCCACTCGGACGATCGGGCAGAATCCGCTTGAGCATCTGCACATGCGGCATCACGTTCCTTTCGGGCGCGGACCCGAGCCGGACGTGCCCGGTGACCGCCGCGATCAGGCGGAAAGCCGAAAACGATGGAGGGCTGGTGTCCCAGGACCCGGACGCGCGAGGGGCCGGTCGGCATCGCGCGACTACGGAGGGCGAGCGCCTGGTCACGTTTCGCGACCTGTTTGCCATTCGTGAATACCGGGCGCTCTATCTCTCGCTGGTCACCAACTGGGTCGGCGACTATCTCGCGCGCGCCGCCATCACCGTCCTCGTCTACGAGCAGAGCAAATCGGTGCTGGTCTCGGCCGCGGCCTTCGCGGTCAGCTACCTGCCCTGGGTCATCGGCGGCACGCTGCTCTCCGCGCTGGCCGAGCGCTATCCCTATCGCCGCGTGCTCCTCACGGCCGACGTGTATCGCATGGTGCTCATCGCGCTGCTGCTGATCCCGCACCTGCCGATCCCGGCCATGCTGTTGATCATCTTCCTGGCCAGCCTGGGCACGCCCCCGACACAGGCCGCCCGCTCGGCGCTGCAGCCGCTCGTCGTGGGCCGCGCCAAGCTGCCCACCGCGGTCGCCGTCAACGCCACCAGCGTGCAGGCGGCCCAGGTGTTCGGCTATCTCGCCGGGGCGACGCTGGCCACCGCGATCAATCCGCAGGTGGCGCTCGTCATCGACGTCGTCACGTTCGCGCTCTCGGCCGCTCTGATCGCGCTCTTCGTGCAGCGCCGGCCGCCCGCGTACGCCCAGGCCCACCGCAGCCATCTGCTGCGCGAGTCGGTCGAGGGGTTCCGGCTGGTGTTCGGCGCGCCGACGCTGCGCGCCATCGCGATCATGGTGTTCGTCCTGACGATGTTCGCCATCGTGCCCGAGGGCTTGGCCGCGGCCTGGGCCGCCGAGGGGGGCGACGCGGCCGACCGGGGCATCAACCAGGGCCTGATCATGGCGGCCGGGCCGATCGGCTTCGTGGTCGGCGGCCTGCTGATCAATCGGTTCATCGGGCCCGTCCGGCGTGACCGGCTGGTGCGCCCGCTCGCCGTGCTCTCCGCGTTCGCCCTGGTGCCCGCGCTGGCCGCGCCGCCCGCACCGGTCGTCGCCGCGCTGGTGGCCGTGTCCGGCATCGCGCAAGGCGGGGTGATGCCCACCCTGAACGGCAAGTTCGTGCTGATCCTGCCGCACGGATACCGCGCCCGGGCGTACGGCGTGATGCAGACCGGCATGCAGTTCAGCCAGTTCGGGGCCGTGATGGTCACCGGCTGGCTGGCCGATCACTTCTGGCTGCCGATGGTGGTCGGGCTGTGGAGCGTGGGCGGCACGGTCGTCCTGGCGCTGCTGGCCCACCGGTGGCCGCAGCCGGCCACCTTCGCGGCCGCCACCGAGGCTGCCGAGAACGCCTCCGCGCCACCGCCCACGCCGGCCCCGCTGCGCTCCACCGTGGCGACGACCAGCGTCACACCCGAGCGACCCTGACCGCAGCGGTCGTGGCGCCGTCCGGCTGGCAGGATGGATGGGTGACCGCACCGAACTTCTACGACGCCATCGGCGGCGAACCCACGTTCCGGCGCCTCGTCGACCGCTTCTATGCCGGTGTCGCCGAGGATCCGCTGCTCAAGCCGATGTATCCGGAGGAGGATCTGGGCCCCGCGGCCGACCGGCTCACGCTGTTCCTGATGCAGTACTGGGGCGGGCCGAACACGTACTCGGCGAGCCGTGGGCACCCGCGGCTGCGCATGCGGCACGCGCCGTTCCGGGTCGACGTCGCCGCCCGCGACGCCTGGCTCAAGCACATGCGCGACGCCGTCGACTCTCTCGAGCTCCCCCCGGCCCAGCACGACGAGCTGTGGAACTACCTGGAGCGGGCGGCCTACTTCATGGTCAACCACATGGACGAGATGGCCTGATCGTTCCCCGCGGCGCCCCTAGGTCGTTGATTCGGTGACAAACTCGCTGATCACCTGAAATTTCGGGTATTACGACCAGGAGATCGCCATGCGCCGCCGCCTGATAGCCGCCGCCACCGTCGTTGCCGCCGCCATAGCGTGCGCGCACCCCGCCGCGGCCGACATGGCCCACTCCACGCTGGTGTCGACCGACCCCGTTGACTACACGCCGCACGTCATGGACGGAACGGTCTGGTCGATGGCCGTGATCGGCGACACGGTGGTCGTCGGCGGGGCCTTCACCAAGGTCACCGACAGCACCCGCCGGACGACGTTCGCCCGCAAGAACCTCTTCGCATTCGACCTGCACGACGGGGCCATCCGCACCTTCGCCCCGCAGGTCGACGGCGCGGTGTACTCGCTCGCGGCGGGCCCCGACGGCACGGTCTACGCGGGCGGCGCGTTCAAGACCGTCAACGGCGCCGCCCAGCGCGGTCTGACCCGGCTCACGCTCGGCGGTCAGCGGATCAGCTCCTTCGCCGCGCGGATCGGCTGGGGCGACGTACGGGCGCTGCAGGCCCGGGGTTCCCGCCTGTACGCGGCGGGCACGTTCCAGACGATCAACGGGGTGAACCGGGCCGGACTGGCCCGCGTGAACGCGATCAGCGGCGCCGTCGACACCGGCTTCGACGCCCGCCTGACCGCCCCCGGGCTGGCCCGCACCCGGGTCGAGCACTTCGACATCTCGCCCGACGGACGCCGGCTGGTCGCGGTGGGCGCCCTGCTACGGGCCAGCGGCTACGACCGCACCCAGATCGCCATGTTCGACGTCGCGGGCCCGTCCGCACAGCTGTCCAGCTGGTACACCGATGCCTACAAGCCGCAGTGCATGAAGGGCTTCGACACCTACCTGCGTCAGGTGAAGTTCTCCCCCGACGGCTCGTACTTCGTGGTCGCGGCGACCGGGCGCGCGTCCTCGCCCGACCGGCTGTGCGACTCGGCGGCGCGCTTCGAGGTGGCCGGCAGCGGGCGGCACAACCCGACCTGGGTGCAGCGCACCGGCGGCGACTCGCTGTACGCGCTCGCGGTGACCGGGTCGGCCGTCTACCTCGGCGGGCACCAGCGCTACTTCGACAACCCGTACGGCAGCGACGCCAAAGGCCCCGGCCCGGGTGCGGTGGCGCGACCGGGCATCGGGGCGGTGAGCTCCTCGACGGGGCGGGCGCTGTCGTGGAACCCGACCCGCAAGCGCGGCGTGGGAGTCCGGGTGTTCATCGCCCTGCCCGAAGGGCTGCTGGTCGGCTCGGACACCGACGAGCTGGGCCGGGAGTTCCACGGCCGCGTCGGCCTGTTCCCGATGCGCTGAGCCGGACATGACAAAGGCCCCCGGCGCATCACGCCGGGGGCCTTTGTGCGCCGGGTCAGAGCAGAGCGCCCTCGTCGTGAAGCCAGTCCACAAAGCTGGTCGCCACGGCGGCGCCGCAGTCGAGCAGCTCGACCAGCAGGGCGTCGTGGCAGCCGGCGGCCAGGGGGACCTGGAGCTCGGCGTAGATCGGGAGCTGGCCGCGCTCGGTGGGGTCACCCACATAGGCCTTGCAGAAGCGGCGGGTGTGATTCCACTCGTTGACCACGCGGTAGGCCCGGTCGGCCCAGTCGGGCGGGACCGTGGCGTGCGGGCGGGCGCGCATCACGAGGATCTCGTCGTCCGGACCCTCGAGAGTGAACAGCACCGCGTGCCGCTCCCACATGGCCAGCAGGCTCCCGCCGCCGTCGGCGAGGAACCGGATGTCGAGCAGATCGAGCGCTTTGCCGATGCGCGTCAGCGTCACCGGAGCGACAACCTCGGGTTCCTCGTTCCCCGTCGTCTCGACCGGGACCGGAAGCCGGCTCGGCTCACGTTGCGCCGGAACTCCGACACGCACCGTGCTGCTCCGAACCGTCGAATCCTCGTCGGTCTCCGGCGCGCTGCCCGCGGCCGAACCCGGACGCCATGACCACCACGGCATCTTTGTGCACCTCACTCCCCAGCGAACCCACCGCCGGACGTAGCGAGTGGATCCGAGGGCCGACGGTACCCGTACCGGTCGCGGAGGTCATCCCCCCAACCGGAGGGCGGGACCGGTCGTACGACAGGGCATCACCCTTTCGGGTGACCACCTATAGGCATAACGGTCAATTTCTTGACCGTCTGTAGCCACGCCACTCCATATGGTGCGGAAAGTCCCACCCAATTCCCCGCCACCCGAATCCGGGTGTCCGGGGCCTCAGTCTCCCCCGGACCGAGGAACCCCATCCGGGAGATCGCCTGAACGAGTCGCTGCGAAACCTCGACCGGGCGGCCGCCGGCCGGGGTCGCCACCAGCGCGACGTGGTCGAGCAGAGCGTCGCGGACGGCGCGCGGGCCGACCGCACGACCGGCCAGCCCGCCCGAGGAGACCTCACGCAGCGTGCCCGCCGCCGCGTCGGCCAGGCGGCTCAGCTCGGCCCCCGACACCGACTCGACCGTCTCGCCGCCCGGCGGAGGCAGCGGCCAGCGCCACTGGGCGTCGCGCCGGGCCGGCAGCTCGGAACCACCCCGGGCCAGCACCGAGAGCAGCTCGGAGGCGGCCACCGTGACGTCGTCGAGGCCGTGCCCGGCGACCTCACGGGTGACCAGCACCTCCCACGGCAGCCGGCCCCACAGCGCCACCCGGCCGCCGGTGTTGCGCAGGCGTACCGGGGCGGTGGGGTCCAGCCGGGTCAGCCGGGCCAGGAACGCACCCGCGTCGGGCACGCCGGCCAGGCCGTGCGAACTCATGACCGACCGCGCAGCGTCATGGGGTCACCTCGAGGTAGGGCCGCAGGAAGTCGCGCTCGGCCTCGGTGAGCCGCCGCGGGTGCCCGTTGGCCAGGTTGTAGGGCACGCAGACGGAACGGGCCCGGCTGGCCAGCACGCCGTCGTCGAAGAGCTCGTACGAGACGGTGAAGGCGGCCGCGCGCTGCTCCGAGACCCACATCTCCACCCGTACGGGGTCGCCGTAATCAACCGGCTTCAGGTAGTCGATCTCGTGGCGGGCGATGACGATGCCCTCCTCGAACGACCCCAGGCCGTGCTCGCGGGCGCCCACGAAGAACATGGCGACGCGCGCCTCCTCGTAGAGAGTGAGGAAGCGCGCGTTGTTGACGTGCCCGTACGCGTCCATGTCGGACCAGCGCACGGGCACGTGGTGCACGAATCTCTCAGTCACGCGTGAGCTTGCGGTAGGTCACGCGGTGCGGGCGGGCGGCCTCGGCGCCGAGCCGGTCGATCTTGTTCTTCTCGTACGCCTCGAAGTTGCCCTCGAACCAGAACCACTTGTCCGGGTCCTCGTCGGTGCCCTCCCAGGCGAGCATGTGGGTGGCGACCCGGTCGAGGAACATCCGGTCGTGGGAGATGACCACGGCGCAGCCCGGGAACTCCAGCAGCGCGTTCTCCAGGCTGCCCAGGGTCTCCACGTCGAGGTCGTTGGTCGGCTCGTCGAGCAGGATCACGTTGCCGCCGATCTTCAGCGTCAGCGCGAGGTTGAGCCGGTTGCGCTCACCGCCGGAGAGCACCTTGACCGGCTTCTGCTGGTCGGGGCCCTTGAAACCGAACGCCGCCACGTACGCCCGGGACGGCATCTCGACCTTGCCCACCATGAGGTGGTCGAGCCCGTCGGAGACGACCTCCCACACCGTCTGGTCGCCCATCAGGCCCTCACGGCTCTGGTCCACGTACGACAGCTGGACCGTCTCGCCGACCCGCACCGTGCCCTCGTCCGGCTTCTCCAGCCCCACGATGGTCTTGAACAGCGTGGTCTTGCCGACGCCGTTGGGCCCGATGATGCCGACGATGCCGTTGCGCGGCAGCGAGAACGACAGGTGGTCGATCAGCGTGCGGCCGTCGAAGCCCTTGGTCAGATCCTTGGTCTCGATCACCGTGTTGCCCAGGCGCGGGCCCGGCGGGATCTGGATCTCCTCGAAGTCGAGCTTGCGGGTCTTCTCGGCCTCGCTGGCCATCTCCTCGTAGCGGTCGAGGCGGGCCTTGCTCTTGGTCTGGCGGGCCTTCGCGTTGGACCGCACCCACTCGAGCTCCTCGGTGAGGCGCCGCTTGAGCTTGGCGTCCTTGCGGCCCTCGACGGCCAGACGCTGGGCCTTCTTGTCCAGATAGGTCGAGTAGTTGCCCTCGTACGGGTACGTCCGGCCACGGTCCAGCTCGAGAATCCAGTTGGCCACGTTGTCCAGGAAGTACCGGTCGTGGGTGATGGCGATGACGGTGCCGGCGTACTTGGCCAGGTGCTGCTCCAGCCAGTGCACGCTCTCGGCGTCCAGGTGGTTGGTCGGCTCGTCGAGCAGCAGCAGGTCGGGCGCCTCGAGCAGCAGCTTGCAGAGCGCGACCCGGCGGCGCTCACCACCGGAGAGCTGGGTGACGTCGGCGTCCGGGGGCGGGCAGCGCAGGGCGTCCATCGCCAGCTCGAGCTGCGAGTCGAGATCCCAGGCGTTGACGTTGTCGAGCTCCTCCTGAAGCTTGCCCATCTCCTCCATGAGCTCGTCGGTGTAGTCGGTCGCCATCTCCTCGGCGATCTTGTTGAACCGATCGAGCTTCGCCTTCGTCTCGGCGACGGCCTCCTCGATGTTGCCGAGGACGGTCTTCTCCTCGTTGAGCGGCGGCTCCTGAGCGAGCATGCCGACGGTGTAGCCGGGCATCAGCCGGGCCTCGCCGTTGCTCAGCGTCTCGACGCCGGCCATGACCTTGAGCAGCGTGGACTTACCGGCGCCGTTCGGGCCGACGACGCCGATCTTGGCGCCCGGCAGGAAGTTCAGCGTCACGTTGTCGAGCACGACCTTGTCGCCGTGCGCCTTGCGCGCCTTTTCCAGGACGTAGATGAACTGGGCCACGGTGCGCCCTACCTCCGTGATCGATGAATGCAAGCTGAATGGTGCCGGATGAGTCGCAGAATGCAGACACAATCTTTCCAGGTCGCTCGCCGGCCTCTCTCAACAACCCCGGCCGGGACCGCTGGATTCCCCGCTCAGTCGATGGCGCGCACCTTGTCGACCTGCTTGTCGCGGCCGTCGGCGAAGGACACGGTCCACTGGGTGGGGGACACCGTGATCGTGTTTCCGTCCGGCGACGTGACCTCGTAGCCCTTGTCGGTCTTGACCACGCCCGGCAGGAAGAGGCCGTTCTTGTGCTGCTCGAACTTCTGGTCGACGTCGGTCCAGCTCTGGTAGTAGAGGTTGCCCCTGCGATCGGTGCAGATCCAGGCCATGCTGTTGGTCCGGTCCGCGTGCACCTTGAGCACCTGCCAGAGCTCAGAGGTGAAGCCGTCCCTCTTCGCCGTGTCGCGGGCCGGCTCGAAGCAGAACGGGCCGGGCGGGGTGAAGGCGGGCGCGGCCGAGGTGGTCTGCTCGGTGCTCGGGAGCGCTCCCCCGCCGCTCGTCCGATCGGTGTCCTGCTGCTGTTCCGCGAGCATGAACCCGATCGTCCCGGCGATGATCGTCAGGAAAACCGTGGCAATGACCACAGGAAAGAAGATCGGCCGCCGAGGCGGGGAAAGATCAGCAGACGGTGTCACGCGCCCAGAATGGCACCCGGCGGCCACCGAGGTCCATCGGCGGCTGTGGAGACTGGGCACGCCCCGTGCTGCTACGCACAGTAGGCTCACAGGGGGAACAGAAACGACCCGGAGGTGCACTCAGCGTGGCCGAACGAAGTTCCTTCGTCGTAGTCGCCAACCGTCTGCCCGTCGATGAAGTAACCACCCCGGACGGGGAGCGCCAGTGGCGCACGAGTCCGGGTGGCCTGGTCACAGCGCTGCACCCGGTGCTCACCGAGCACGGTGGCACCTGGATCGGGTGGGCCGGTGGCACCGGCGAGGCGCCCGACCCGTTCGAGCTGGAGGGCATCCGGATCCATCCGGTCCCGCTGAGCGCCGATGAGCTCGAGCGCTACTACGAGGGCCAGTCCAACGCGACCATCTGGCCGCTCTATCACGACGCCGTCGAGACCCCCGTCTACAAACGCCGCTGGCGCGAGACGTATCGGCTGGTCAACCAGCGGTTCGCCGAGGCTGCGGCCAAGGTGGCGGACGACGGCGCGACCGTCTGGGTGCAGGACTACCAGTTGCAGCTGGTGCCGGCCATGCTGCGCGAGCTGCGGCCCGACCTCAAGATCGGGTTCTTCCTGCACATCCCGTTCCCGCCGATCGAGCTGTTCATGCAGATGCCGTTCCGGGCCGAGGTGCTGCGCGGCCTGCTCGGCTCCGACCTGGTCGGCTTCCAGCAGCGGCTGGCCGCGCAGAACTTCGTCCGGCTGGCCCGGCACCTGCTCGGCCTGCGCTACGAGGGCCAGTCGATCCAGGTCGACGGGCGCAAGGTGAAGGCGGGCGCGTTCCCGATCAGCATCGACACCAAGGAGATGGAGCGCCTCGCGGCCGATCCCAAGGTGCAGGCGCGGGCCAAGGAGATCCGGGCCGAACTGGGCGACCCCAAGACGATCATCCTGGGCGTCGACCGGCTCGACTACACCAAGGGCATCGAGCTGCGCCTCAAGGCGTTCCGCGAGCTGCTGGCCGACGGCAAGCTCAAGGTCGGCGACGCGGTGATGGTGCAGGTGGCGACCCCGAGCCGCGAGCGCGTGGAGCACTATCAGACGCTGCGGGTCAAGGTCGAGCGCGAGGTCGGGCGGATCAACGGCGAGTTCGGCCGGGTCGGTGTGCCGGCCGTGCACTACCTGCACCAGTCGTACAGCAAGCAGGAACTGGCGGCGATGTACGTCGCGGCCGACGTCATGATGGTGACGCCGCTGCGCGACGGCATGAACCTGGTGGCCAAGGAGTACGTGGCCTGCCGGGCCGACACCGGCGGGGCGCTGGTGCTCAGCGAGTTCGCGGGCGCGGCGACCGAGCTGCGTCAGTCGTTCCTGTGCAACCCGCACGACCCCGACGGCGTGAAGGACGCGCTGCTGCGGGCCGTGGCCGCCGAGCCGGCCGAGCTGAAGCGGCGGATGCGCGTGATGCAGCGGCATCTGCGCACGCACGACGTGGCGCAGTGGGCCCACACGTTCCTGGACGCGCTGGAGGACGCGGCCGAGGGCCGCGACCCGGCGCCTCAGTCGACGTAAAGACAGAAGGGATGACCGTCCGGGTCGAGGAAGACCCGGACGTTCTCCTGCGGCTGGAAGTCGGCCAGGGTGGCGCCGGCCCTGGTCGCGTGCGCGCAAGCGGCTTCCAGGTCCTCCACCCTGATGTCCAGGTGCATGCTCATCTGCGGCTCCCCGGCCCGGGCGGGCCACACCGGGCGGCGGTAGAGCTTCTCCGTCTGGAACGACAACCCGGCGCCGCCGCCGGGAGCGCCCAGCACCACCCAGTGGTCCTCCTCCTGGGTGGCCGACCACCCCAGCAGGCGCTGGTAGAAGGCGGCCAGTGCGCGCGCGTCCGAGGCGTCCAGCACCGTTGCTGTCAGCGTGATCTGCGGCCGTTCGTCCATGCCGATCGACCTACCCCGATAGTGACCGTTCTATACCGCTGCGTGAACGACTTCGCCGATCACCACGACGGCCGGGGGCCTGATGCCGGCCTCGGCGACCGCGTCCGCGACCTGGCCCAACGTGCTGCGCAGCGAACGCTGATGGCTCGTGGAGCCCTCCTGCACGACCGCGGCGGGAGTGTCGGCGGAGCGGCCCTCGGCGATCAGCCGGCCGGCGATCCGGCTCAGATTCTTCAGGCCCATCAGCACGACCAGGGTGCCACGCAGCCGGGCCAGCGCCGCCCAGTCGACCAGCGAATCCGCGTGATCGGGCGGGATGTGCCCGCTGACCACGGTGAACTCGTGCGCGACGCCGCGGTGAGTGACCGGGATGCCGGCCAGTGCGGGCGCGGCGATCGAACTGGTCACGCCGGGCACCACGAGCACCGGCACCCCGGCCTGGGCGCAGGCGATCGCCTCCTCGCCGCCGCGGCCGAAGACGAACGGGTCGCCGCCCTTGAGCCGCACCACGAACTTCCCCTCGAGCGCGCGCTCGACCAGGATCCGGTTGATCTCCTCCTGGGCCGCGGCCGGCCCGTACGGGATCTTGGCCGCGTCCACGAACTCGACCTCGGGCCGCAGGTCGCCCAGCAGCAGGCCGGGCACGAGCCGGTCGGCCACCACGACGTCGGCCGCGGCCAGCAGGCGGCGGCCCTTCACGGTGATCAGCTCCGGGTCGCCGGGGCCGGAACCGACCAGGGCCACGCCCTTGTACTCCCCGGCCGCGGGCGGGCTGCTCTCCAAGGCGTGGGCGACCAGGTCACGGACGGCCATCGCACGGCGCCGGTCGCCGCCGTCGGTCACGGCCACGGTGACCTGCCCCTGCCGGGTCACGGCGGGAGTCCAGGCGGTGGCGGCGTCGCGGTCGTCCGCCCGTACGCAGAACACCCGGCGCGCCTCGGCCGCCACGCTCACCTGCTCGGCCGCGGCCGGATCGTCGACCGCCACGTGCACGAGCCAGGCGCCGTCGACGTCGGCCGGCTCGAAACGGCGCTCGGTCCAGCTCGCCCGGCCCGCGTCGACCTGGCCGTGCAGGGCCGGGGTGAGCTCGGGCGACACGATGTCGACGACCGCGCCCGCGGCGAGCAGGGCTGGCACCCGGCGGGTGGCCACGGCGCCCCCACCGACGACCAGCACCCGGCGGCCCGCCAGTTTGAGCCCGAGAGGATAGATGCTCATGTCTCCGACGCTCCCGCTTCTGCGCCGCGGGACAACTCCGGCCCGCTCACTTCTCCGACACTCCCGCTTTGGCCGCGCGCGACGACCGTGACCCCGTCACTTCTCCGACACTCCGGCCGCGTCGAACGTCGCGACCTCGTGCAGCACTCGGACGGCGGCCTGGACGACCGGCAATGCGAGGGCGGCGCCGCTGCCCTCGCCCAGGCGCATGCCCAGGTCGAGCAGGGGCTCGAGGCCCAGGTGGGCCAGCGCCACGGAGGCGCCGGGCTCGGCCGAGCGATGCCCGGCGACCATCGCGGCCACGGCGCCGGGCGCGAACGCGGCGGCGGCCAGCGCGGCCGAGGCAGCGATGACGCCGTCGACGATCACGGGGACGCGCTCGGCCGCCGCGCCGAGGACGAAGCCGGTCAACGCGGCGTGTTCGAGCCCGCCGACCGCGGCCAGCACGCCCAACGGGTCGGCCGGGTCGGGCGAGTGCAGGGCGAGCGCGCGGCGCACGACGTCGACCTTGTGCGCGAGCATGGCGTCGTCGATGCCGGTGCCGCGGCCGGTCGCGGCGGCCGGGTCGCTGCCGGTGAAAACGGCGATCAGGGCGGCCGCGGGGGTCGTGTTGGCGATGCCCATGTCGCCGGTGAGCAGGCACTTCGCGCCGGAGGCGACAAGCGCCCGGGCCACGCCGACGCCGACCTCGACGGCGGCCAGCGCCTCGTCGCGGGTCAGCGCCGGGCCGACGGAGAGGTCGGCGGTGCCGCGGCGCACGTTGGCGTCGAGCAGGGTGGCTCCGCCGTGCAGCGGAAGGGCCACGCCGACGTCGACGACCATCACGTCGGCTCCGGCCTGCCGGGCGAACGTGTTGACGACCGCGCCTCCGGCCACGAAGTTGGCCACCATCTGGGCGGTGACCTCCTGCGGCCAGGGGGTGACGCCCTGGGCGTGCACGCCGTGGTCACCCGCGAAGACGGCCACCGTGGCCGGGGTCGGCAGCGGCGGCGGGCAGACGCCGGCGAGGCCGGCGAGACGTACGGAAAGCTCCTCGAGCGCACCCAGCGAGCCGGCCGGCTTGGTCAGGCGGGCCTGATGATCGCGGGCGGCGGCCATGGCTTGCTCGTCGGCGGGCCGGATCGCGGCGAGCGCCTCCGCCAGCTGCGCGCCGGGAGCGGCGACAGGCGGCTGCTCGGCGTCGGCGGCGGTCACGGGCGGCAGCTGCGCGTCGGCGGCGGTCACGGGCGGCTGCTCGGCGTCGGCGGCGGTCACGGGCGGCAGCTGCGCGTCGGCGGCGGTCACGGGCGGCTGCTCGGCGTCGGCGGCGGTCACGGGCGCTCCTCCAGCACGGTGGTCAGGGTGTCGACGAAAGCGTCGGTGGTGGCAGTGTCGCGCACCGCGATCCGCAGCCAGTCGGCGCCCAGCCCCGGAAAAGTGTCGCCGCGGCGTACGGCATAGCCCCGTTCGCGCAGCTCAAGGCGGATTTTGTCGGCGCCCGGGAGGCGTACGGAGACGAAGGCACTGGCCGGATCGCCCGCGACCGTGAGGTTCGGCACGTGCCCCAGCCGTCGCACCAGGTGGGAGCGCTCGCCGGCCAGGCGGGCCGCGATCTCCCGTTCGGCCCGGATCGCGACGGGCGAGGCGCAGGCGGTGGCGGCGGCCAGGGCCGGCGTCGAGACGGCCCAGAGCGGCTGCGCGGCGGCCAGGCGGGGCAGCAGGCCGGACGGGCCCAGCAGGTAGCCGATGCGCAGGCCGGCCAGCCCCCACGTCTTGGTCAGGCTGCGCAGCACGACCAGCCCGGGCAGGTCACCGCGACCGGCCAGCGACTCCGGCTCCCCCGGCACGCCCTCGCGGTGGGTGGTGTCGGAGAACGCCTCGTCGACGACCAGCACGCGGCCCGGCCGGGCCAGCCGGGCGATCTCGTCGGCCGGGTGCAGCACCGAGGTCGGGTTGGTGGGGTTGCCCACGAAGACCAGGTCGGCCTCGGCCGGCACGAGCGACGCGTCGAGACGGAACCCGTCCCGCTCGCGCAGCAGCACCCGCTCGACGGTGTGGCCGGCGTTGCGCAGGGCGGCCTCGGGCTCGGTGAACTGCGGATGCACCACGACCGGGTGGCGGGCGTCGCGCAGAGCCTGGGCCAGTAGCACGAAGGCCTGGGCCGCGCCCGCGGTGAGCAGCACCTCGGACGGTTCGCGGCCGTGCCGGGCGGCCACCGCCGCGGTCGCCTCGGTCGCATCCGGGTAGGCCGCGAGGGCGCCCAGCGACTCCCGCAGGGGCCCGGCGAGCCAGGCCGGCAGGGGCTCGTGACGCACGTTGACCGCCAGATCGATCAGACCGGCGCCCACCTCCGTGTCGCCGTGATGGCCGAGGTCGACAGTCATGGCCTCAGCATGCCCGACCCGATCGGCGTCTTACTTTCGGCCGATCCGTCCGGTCATGAATGCTTTTGTCATACCTTCATATGGTGGCAGCCGGAAAAGTCGCACCCCTCGTCCGTGCCGGCCTGATCGCGGGTCTCGTGATCGCCGGTCTCGCCTACCCCCTAGCCGCCCTCGCCGGCCTCGGCGTCAAGGCGGGCACCGAGGCTCTGCAGAGCCTGCCCGAGGAGCTGATCGAGGTGCCCACGGCCCAGACCACGTACGTCTACGCCAAGGACAACCGCACGCTGCTGACGATGTTCTACGAGGAGCATCGGAAGCCCATCAAGATCTCCGAGATGTCGCCGTACATCACGCAGGCGATCGTCGCGTCCGAGGACACCCGGTTCTACGAGCACAACGGGGTGGACGCCAAGGGCGTGGCCCGCGCGTTCGTGGCCAATCAGAAGGCGGGCGGGGTGTCGCAGGGCGCGTCCACGCTGACCATGCAGTACGTACGGATGGCGCTGCGGGACGGCGCGCAGACGCCCAAGGAGGCGCTGGAGGCCACCGAGCAGACGACCCAGCGCAAACTGCGCGAGATGCGGATGGCCATCGAACTCGAGAAGCGCATGCCGAAACAGGAGATCCTCGAGCGTTACCTCAACGCGGCCTACTACGGCCACCGGGCGTACGGGATCTTCGCCGCCTCTCAGGTCTTCTTCTCCAAGCTGCCCCGCGACCTCAACCTGAACGAGGCCGCGCTGCTGGCCGGACTGGTCAAGGCGCCCTCGGCCTACGACCCGGCGACCCAGGACCGGCAGGCCGCGACGAGCCGGCGCAACTACGTGATCGACCAGATGCTCAAGATCAAGGCGATCACCGCGTCGCAGGCCGCCCAGGCCAAGCGGGAGCCGATCAAGCTCAAGCTGAGCGCTCCCCCGAACGACTGCATCAGCATCGCCGACAAGCACAACGACTGGGGCTTCTTCTGCGACTACCTCAAGTCGTGGTGGAAGGAGCAGCCCGCGTTCGGCAGCAACCCGATGGAGCGCGAGGAGAACCTGCGGCGCGGCGGCTACCGGATCGTCACCTCGATCGACCCCAAGGTGCAGGCGTCGGCGATGAAGCACATCCTCGACAAGGAGAAGCGGCGCAGCCGGATCGCGCACGGCCAGGTGATCATCGAGCCGAACACCGGCCGGGTGGTCAGCATGGCGGTCAACCGGCGCTACTCGCTCGACCAGAAGGACAACGAGAAGCACAGCCGCTTCCGCAAGCTGAAGGGCAACTACCCGAACACGGTGAACCCGCTGCTCGGCGGGGGCACGATGGCCGGTTACCAGGCCGGGTCCACGTTCAAGATCTTCACCATGCTGGCCGCGCTCGACGAGGGCATGCCGCTGAGCACCTCCTACTACAGCCCGCAGCGGTTCTACTCGAAATACATCACCGCGCCCGGACCGGCCACCTGCGGGGTGCACTGGTGCCCGAAGAACTCCACGGCCTCGATGACCGGCGACCAGACCATGTGGAGCGGCTTCGGCAAGTCGGTCAACACGTACTTCGTGCAGCTCGAGCAGAAGGTCGGGGCGGACAAGGCGGTCAAGATGGCCGAGCGGCTGGGGCTGCGCTGGCGCACCGACATCGACCGCAAGCTGGCCTCCCCCGAGCACGCGGCGGGATGGGGCGCGTTCACGCTGGGCGTCAGCGACGTCACGCCGATCGAGATGGCCAACGTCTTCGCCACCCTGGCCGCCGAGGGCAACTACTGCGAACCTCTTCCCGTACGGGCGATCAAGAACAGGGACGGGAAGGACGCCACCTTCAAGGGGAAGGTGATCGCGGCCCCGCGCTGCCACCGCGCAGTCACCGCCGACGTGGCCCGGGCGGCCACCGACGCCGCCCGCTGCGTCACCGGCTACGGCGCGGCCCGGGGCGGCTGCGGCGGCTGGGGCACCTCCGAGATGGTCTACAGCACGCTGCGGCGCCCGGTGGCCGGCAAGAGCGGCACCACCGACAGCAACAAGAGCGCCTGGTTCTGCGGCTTCACCCCGCAGCTGGCGGCGGCCGCCTTCGTGGCCGACCCCGACAACCCGGAGAAGAACGTCGGCTCCAACCGCTCGACCACCTCCAAATTCACCGTCGCAGAAACGCTGAAGGACGCGCTCAAAGGGCAGCCGAAGGCGAAATTCACCCCGCCCTCGGACGACCTCGTCTCACGCTGGAAGGACCGCGACCGCGATCGGGACAGTGATCGCGACAGCGACTACGACCAGCGCGAGGACGATTAAGCCGCGGCGGCTCGGCGCCGTGGGGGTGGGCGCCACCTGGCGTCGCGGCCCGCCAGCGCCAACGCCTGGTCGAGCAGGGTGGCCTCGTCCTCGACGGGCACAACCGGGCCGAACAGCCCCGGAGTGCCCTCGGCGGGGCCCCCGGACAGGAACTCGATCAGCGGCTCGAGGGTGCGCGGGTCGGCGAAATATTCCTGACCCGTGCCGCGGGCCAGATCCCAGCTGTGCATGATCAGCTCGTTCATCGCGACGTGGCCGAGCGCGGCGGCCGGCATCGTGACGCCGCCCGCCTGCGACGTGCCGGTCCAGGCGGCCGGATCCTTCCAGGCCGTGGCCAGGTCTTCCAGCAGGACGGGCAGGCGGCTGCGCCAATGCCGGGACAGGTGCTGCGCGGAGGGGGCGGGCGCCGACGTGGTCTCGGCGGCGAAGCGCTTGTGGGCGGCCTGGGTGAACGCCACCGACAGGCCCATCAGATGGTCGAGAAGGGTGGCGACGGTCCACTCGGGACAGGGCGTGGGATTCGCCAGCTCGCCGTCGTCGATGCCGAGCAGCAATGCCCGCAGCCCACGGACCGGAGGGTCGAAATCCAGAGGAACACGATCGGCCACGGCCATCCTCCTTCGCGTCGTACCTGTTAACCCCACGTTACGGCCGGGGTACGACAGTTTCTCGCTCGCCGAAGGGCGTTTTCACGGATGCTTCCCGGCAGGGCGCATTTCCGCATGTCGATCTTGCATTTCAGGACGTGGTGATGTCCACCGTGTCGCTGAGACTCGGCTCCGGCTCGGGGGCCGGCTGAGGCGGCACCGGCCGCACCGGGACAGGCGGCAGCAGCTGCGCGGGCCCGGCCAGCGCGGCCGAGACGACCCGCTTGGCGATCTCGGGCGCGGCCGCCCAGTGCAGCCCCAGCTGCGAGGCGTGCACCTGCCGCCAGACGAAACCCTCCGGGTTGCCGCCCGACCACGTCCAGGCCGGTACGGCACCCGCCCGCGGCGTCACGATCGCCCGGTGCTGTTTGTAACCGGTGATCCGCGCACCCGCCGGGGCCAGCGGCGAGGTGGCCGGCGCGGTCGCCTCACGGTAACCGGCCACGGTCTGCTCACCGGTCACCGCCGAAGCGTCCAGAACGGCACACATCGGGCGGCCGTCGAGCTCCCGGCCCAGCCACGGCAACGCCAGCCCCTCGGCGATCACCGGCCACCCGTCGGCCGCGAACTGGGCGACCGCGTTGCACAGGCGGCGGTTCACCGACAGCTCCTCCGCGTACCCCTCAGGCAGACCGCCCCCGACGACCAGGGCCCGGGTGCCGGCGGGCAGACACTCGTCGCGCAACGGATCGACCACGGCCACGTCGGCGCCGGCCGCGGTGAGCAGCTCGGCCGTCTCGACGTACGTGAAAGGGGCGCCCGGACCGCCGGCCAGCGCCACCACCGGACGCTGCTCGAACACCTCGCCACCGGCCGCCTCCCCCGGCGACCAGATCGGGCCGGGCAACGCAGGTGCGGCGTTCGCCAAAGCCATGATGCGGTCGAGGTCCAGCCCCGCGCCGACGGCCTCGCCCAACCGGCGCACGGCCCGGCTCGCCTCGACCGTACGGTGCGCCACCGGCACCGGCCCGTGCGCCCGCGCCGGCAGCACATTGGGCAGGTCACCGCGGCGCAGCGCACCCAGCACGGGCATGCCGATGTCGTCGAGGGCGGTGCGCAGCATCTGCTCGTGACGCGGCGACGCGACCCGGTTGAGGATCACCCCGCCCAGGTGCACCATCTCGTCGAACATGCGGAAGCCGTGCACCAGGGCGGCCAGCGAATGACCCATCGACGCCACGTCGACGACCATCACGACCGGGGCGTGCAGCACAGCGGCGACCGCGGCCGTGCCGTCGATCTCGGGCTGGCCCGTCAGCGAGTCGAACAGGCCCATCGCCCCCTCGATCACCGACAGCTGCACACCCGCCGAGCCGTGCCGGAAAAGCGGAGCGATCCGCTGCGCGCCGACCAGCCGCGGATCGAGGTTGCGGCCGGGGCGGCCGGCGGCGAGCCCGAGATAGGCGGCGTCGGTGTGATCCGGGCCGACCTTGAACCCGGCCGCCGAGATGCCCCGAGCCGCGCACGCCGCGAGCAGGCCGACCGCGATCGCGGTCTTGCCGTGCCCCGAGGCGGGGGCGCTCACGACCAGACGGGGCTGGGCGCTCATCAATGACTCTCCCGATGCGTGTATCGCCTGCTGTCGACTGCCGGAGAGGGACAGTACCCGGCCCGGGCGGCACCCACCCGGGCGACGGGTAGCCTCGTTGCGTGTACCGCTTCCTGCTGAGCCCTCGCTGGCTCGCCGCGGCCGCGCTGGCCGTGGCGGCGGCGATCGTGATGGTGATGCTCGGCAACTGGCAGCTGCGGCGCTACGAGGAACGCAGCGCGATCAACGATCGCATCGACGCCGCCGATTCGGTAGCGGCCGTCCCGCTCACCTCCGTGCTGCCCCGGCCCGCCGCCCCCGGCACGGCCGGCGAGGCCCCCGGCAAAGACCTGGCCTGGACAAAAGTGACCGTGAGCGGGCGCTACGACCCGGCCCACGAGATCCAGGCGCGGGGCCGCACGGTCGACGGGGACGTCGGCTTCGAGATCGTGACACCGCTGGTGCTGGCGGACGGGACGGCCGTGCTGGTCGACCGGGGCTGGGTGCCCGCGCCGGACGGCGGGGCGCTGGCCGCACCCGAGGTGCCGCCCGCGCCGACCGGCCCCGTCACGGTCGTCGGCCAGCTGCACCTGTCGGAAAGCCGACCCGCCCCGATCGAGCAGCGCAACGGGCGCCTGGACACGCGGCGCATCTCCCTGCCCAAGCTCGCACCGCAAATGCCCTACCCCGTGTACGGCGCGTACGTGCTGCTGACCACCCAGACACCCGCGGCCGACGCCGCCTTCACCCGCATCCCGATCGACCACGAGGACTCGTGGCAGAACGGGGGGTATGCGGTGCAGTGGTGGCTGTTCGCGCTGATGGCGCTGGCTGCCTACGGGTATTACGCCCGCAAGGAGGCGCGGGGGCCGTCGCCTGCGCCGTCGACCCGCCGGGCCGACCGCCCCCGGGACCCGGGCGGCGACCGGGTGGAAGAAGCCGACCGGCGCCGCGCGGCCTCGGGTGACCGCGTGGAGGAAGCCGACCGGCGCCGCGCAGCCTCGGGTGACCGGGTCGAGGAAGCCGACCGGCGCCGCGCAGCCTCGGGTGACCGCGTGGAGGAAGCCGACCGGCGCCACGCCGCCACCGGCGACCAGGTCGAGGAAGCCGACCGACGCCGCGCCGCCACCGGCGACCGGGTCGAGGAGGCGGATCGCAAGCGGGCGGCCGCGACGACCGCCACGCATGGTGACCGCGTCTCCGATGCCGACCGCGCTCGCGAGGCCGCCAGCCGGAGCGGCAACGACCAGGCCTGACTCCACAGCCTTGGGCGCCCTTCTCGACCCTAGGACTGCCTCTCCCTACTCGGACGTGGCGTTTCGTCGGGTGTGCCCGTGTCCTCGGGCGTGGCCCCTTCGCCGGGCGTACCCCTGCCCTCGGGCGTGGCGCGTCAGTCGGCGTGACCTTGATCGGGCGTGCCCACGCCCTCGGGCGTAACGCCCTAGCCGGGCGTACCTTTGCCCTCGGGCGTGGCGCGTCAGTCGGGCATGGCGCCTTGGTTGGCGTGCCCGTGCCCTCCGACGTGGCGCCTTAACCGGGCATGCCCCTGCCCTCGGGCGTGGCGCGTCAGTCGGGCGTGGCGCTTTCCTCAGTCGTGGCGTTCTTGTCGGGCGTAGCGCTTGTCTCGGGCGTTGCGTGGCCTCCGATCGCGCGGACGGTGTCGATCGTGTCGGCCTCGGCGGCCGGTTTGTCGTCGCGGTAGCGCAGGACCCGGGCGAAACGCAGGGCCACCCCGCCGGGATAGCGCGGCGACGTCTGCACGCCGTCGAAGGCGATCTCGACCACCTGCTCGGGGCGCACCCGCACCACCCAGCCGTCGTCGCCGGTGGCCAGCTCCTGGAAGCGCGCCGTCTGCCAGCGCAGCAGCTCGTCGGTGAGGCCCTTGAACGTCTTGCCGAGCATCACGAACCCACCCGTCCCGGGGTCACGCGCGCCGAGGTGCAGGTTCGACAGCCAGCCCTTGCGCCGGCCGTGCCCCCACTCGACGGCCAGCACCACCAGGTCGAGCGTGTGCCGGGGTTTGACCTTGACCCAGGCCGAACCGCGGCGGCCCACGTCGTACGGCGCCTCGGCCGCCTTGATCACCACACCCTCCTGCCCGGCCGCGAGCGCGGCGGCGAAGGCCGCGGCCGCCTCCTCCTCGCTGGTCACGGTGGTGCGGCCGACGATCAGCTCGGGCGGCAGGGCGTCGGCCAGCGCCTGCCAGCGCACATGACCCGGCTCGTCGAGCAGGTCGACCCCGTCGAGGTGCAGGATGTCGAAGAAGAACGGCACCAAAGCCAGTTGATCGGCGGGACCTGCCGCGGCACCGGGTGCTTCAGGCGCGGTGGCTGACTTGCGGCGGGCAGCCGCCCCGCGAGTGGCAGCCCGGCTCGACGTCTCCTGAAACGGGCGGGGACGGCCCGACGCGTCGAGCGTTATCGCCTCGCCGTCGAGCACCACCTCGCGCAGCGGAAGCTTGCGCACGGCCTCGACCACCTCGGGCATGCGGGCGGTGATGTCATCGAGGCTGCGGGTGAAGACGGCCACGTCGTCGCCGGACCGGTGGACCTGGATGCGGATGCCGTCGAGCTTCACGTCGACGGTGGCGGGCATGCCGGTGGCCAGCAGCGCGGCACCGACGTCGGAGGCGCTCTGGGCCAGCATCGGGGTGAGCGGGGTGCCGACCCGCAGGTGGATCTCGGCCAGCGCGGCCGCACCGGCAGTGAGAGCGGCGACGGCGACCTGTTTGAGATCACCCGAGAGCAGCAGGGCCCGGCGCACCGCGGTGAGCGGCACCTCGGCCGCCTTGGCGATCGCGTCGGCCAGCAGCCCGGCCTGGGCGCCCTGGCGCAGCTCGCCGCTGAACAGCCCGACCAGCAGACGCTGCTCGTCGGCCGTGGCCGCACCGAACAGGGCGGCCACCAGCTCACGCCGCCGGGCCTGCGAACCGGCCCCGGCAACGACGGAGATCTCGGCGATCAGCGCGTCGACCGCGGCCACGGTCAGCGTGGGCTCGGCGGCCGGGGCAGGTCGCTCGCGCAGACTCGCATAGCCCACACCGGTCTGCCGCTGCCGCAGCTCACCGGCCAGATAGGCCGAGCCGGGCGCGATCTCGCCGGGCTCGAGCCGGCGCAGCGCGTCGGCCAGCAGCTCGACCTTCGCCTTGCGCCCGGAGGTCGCCGCGACGGCCGCCGAGGTCTCCGCCAGATCCAGGAATCGCACCCCCACATCCTGGCAGCACCCCCTGACATTTTCGCCCCGAAGACCGCCCCGGCCTGCGCCTCGAGTTCCCGACCGCACCGACTCAAGTGAGGGGCCGCAGTGGGAGTTGGGAGATGCCGGAGCGGAATGGAACCCCACGGAACGAGCGACAACGCGAGGGCACCGCCGAGCGGCGGGACGGCGCGAGGGACGCCGCCGGGGAAAGGGAACCTGCGGCGGTGAAAGTCAGGGGTCAGGCGGCTCGAGGCTCGGAGATGCGGAAGCCGCGGGCCCGGACGGCGTCGGCCATGCGGGCGACCTGGGCGTCTATCTCGCAGAGCGTGGCCGACAGTTCTTCCAGATGGTCGGTGAGGGCACCGTCGTCCCAGTCGGAGACGTCGACCTCGCCCATCGCGCGGACGGCCCAGCGCAGCCGGGCGATGGCCTCGAGACGGTCGTGGGAGCGGAGGCGATCGATCGTGTGGCGCGGCCCGGCCAGTTTCGGCCGCACCACCAGGGACACCGTGGCGGGGACATCGTTCGAACGCATGTTCGATATCCTAACAGGACGAGATCGTCGCCCGCACCTGTGACGCGGCGTGGTTCAGCCCCTCATCAGGGCCGGGAAGACGCCGGCGGCTTCGTCCACGCCGGCCTCGGCGGCGACGAATCCGTCGGGGCGCACGAGGTAGAGCCGCCCGGGCTGGAGGCCGGTGGCGGGTGGCGCGGGCGCGAAGGCGTGCACGGGCAGCCCGAGGTCGGGCACGTCCGCGGCGGCCACCCCGCCGTACGAGTGGATCTGCCACCGCAGGTCGCGCAGCACGGCGAAGTTGCCGCCGGCCCAGGGCAGCCGGCGCCCCACCACGGGGTCGCGCCGCCCGCCGGCCTGCACGGGCGTCATCCAGTAGTGGATGCGGATCTGCGAGATGTATTGGAACAGCCGCGAGCCGCCCGCCGCGCGGGGCACGAGGCGCACTCCGACCGGCGCCGCCAGCGGCACGACGATACGGCGCAGCGTGCGCAGGAGCGGCCGTTGCGAGGTGATCGCCCCGAAGAGCCGGTCGGTGGTGGCCACGAGGGTGCGGGCGACCGGGCGGCGTTCGGCGTCGTAGCGGTCGAGCCAGGCGTCCTTGCGGCGGCCCTGCAGCACGTCGGCCAGCTTGAAGGCCAAGTTGTGCGCGTCTTGGAGGCCGGTGTTCATGCCTTGGCCGCCGACCGGTGAGTGCACGTGGGCGGCGTCCCCGGCCAGGAAGAACGGCCCGTCACGGAAGGTCGCGGCCACCCGGTGGTGCACCTTGTACGTCGCGAACCAGCGCGCTTCGCCGTACGTGACCGCGAAGTCCTTGATCCGCGGGCGTACGTCCTCCTCGGTGAGCCGCCCGTCGCCGTCCTCGTCGCGCACCAGCCCGATCAGGCGCCAGGCGTGCCGGCCGCGCATCGGGAAGCCGATCAGAAAACCGTTCTTGCCGGGGCGTACGTTGATCGCGTTCTCCACCAGGCCCGCGACGCCCAGCGCGTCGATCACGTAGAAGCGGTGGGGGTTGGTCACGCCTTCGAAGGCGATGCGCCGGGCTTTGCGGATCGCCGAGTTCGACCCGTCGCAGCCGACGCAGAAGCGGGCGCGCACGGTGTCGTTGCCGACTTTGGCCTCGATGCCGTCCTCGATCTGCTTGACGGCCGTGATCGGCGTCTCCCAGCGCACGTCGGCGCCGAGTTTCTGCAGGTTCTCGTAGAGGATCTCCTCGTTGCGGCTCTGTTCGAGGATCTCGATGAACGGGTACGGCGTGGACTCGCCACCGAGGGGGCCCAGCGGCACGCGCCCGAACGCGCGGTCGAGGAAGCCGGGCGCGACCGCGTCGGCCCGGCGGGCGGCGTCCAGCACCTGGTCGCCCAGGCCGAGCTGGTCGTAGATCTCGAGGCTGCGGGCCTGGACGACCAGGGCTCGCGACTCGCGGGTGGGGCCTTCCTTGCCGTCCGCGACGATCACGTCGACCCCGAGTTTGACCAGCCAGTTGGCGAGCATCAGCCCGGTCGGGCCTGCCCCCGCCACCAGCACGTCACACGACAGCTCGGCCATGGGCCGCTCCCTACTTCGAGGTCAACGTCTCCGCCACGTTCTTGAGGAGCAGGGCCTCGGCGATGCAGACACGCTCGAACTCGCCGAGGTGCAGGCTCTCGTCGGGGCCGTGGGCCCCCGCGTGCGGGTCCTCGACGCCGGTGACGAGGATCGCGGCCTGCGGGAACAGGTCCTGGAAGGTGGCGATGAAGGGGATCGAGCCGCCCACGCCCATGTCGACCGGTGCCGTGCCGTCCCACGCCGTACGGAAGGCGGCCCGCGCGGCCTCGTACGCCGGGCCGGTCGCGTCGATCACACACGGCGAGCCGTCGCTCTCCAGCGTCACTTCGACCTGCGCCCCCCACGGCACGTGCTTCTCGAGGTGGGAGCGGACGGCCGCGTACGCCGACTTGGGGTCGTCGCCGGGCGCCAGCCGTACGGAAATCTTGGCTTTGGCCGAAGGCTGCAGGGCGTTGGCCGCCTCGAACGTGCGGGGCGCGTCGATGCCGAGCACCGAGATCGACGGCTTGGTCCAGATGCGGTCGGTGATCGATCCTTTGCCGATCAGTTCGACGCCGTCGAGCATGCCCGCCTCCTGCTGGAAACGGTCGGCCGGGTAGTCGACGCTGGCGCCCTCGCGGCCGACCAGCCCGTCGACGGCGACCTCGCCGCTCTCGTCGTGCAGGGTGGTGAGCAGGCGCGCGAGCGTGATCAGGGCGTCGGGCACCGGGCCGCCGAACATGCCGCTGTGCACGGCGCTCTTGAGCACCTTGACCTCGGCGAACAGGTTGACCAGGCCGCGCAGCGAGGTGGTCAGGGCGGGCTGCCCGATGTCCCAGTTGCCGGAGTCGGCGATCACGATCACGTCGGACCGCAGCTCCTCGCGGAATTCTTCGAGGATCGCGTCGAGCGAGTCGGACCCGTATTCCTCCTCGCCCTCGACGAAGACGACCACGCCCACGGGCAGCTGGTCGCCGAACGCCCGGAGCGCGGCCACGTGGGCCATCACGCCGGCCTTGTCGTCGGCGGCGCCGCGGCCGTAAAGCCGGCCGTCCCGCTCGACCGGCTCGAACGGGTCGCTCGTCCACAGCGCCGGGTCGCCGGCGGGCTGCACGTCGTGGTGGGCGTAGAGCAGCACGGTCGGGGCGCCCGCGGGGGCGGCCTTGCGACCGATCACGGCGGGCTGACCGCCGCGCCGGACGATCTGCGTGTCGAGCCCGCAGCCGCGCAGCAGTTCGGCCACCGCCTCGGCCGACCGGTCGACCTGCGTGTGGTCGAAGCCCTCGAAGGCGATGCCCGGAATGCGCACCAGCTGTTCCAGGTCGGCACGGACTCCGGGCATCTCCCGCGCGATCGCGGCGCGCAGATCGGTCTCACTCAACGTCATATGAGTGATCCTAAGGGTCGTTCAGGACTCGTTGTCGTCCGTGCGTCCGCGGCGGGAGGCGTCGCCCATCCATCCGCGGGCGCCCCGAGCTGCGGATCCGGCCAAGTCGGCCGCGCCGTCGCCCAGTTTGCGCAAAAGCCCGACCAGCGGGTCCTGCGAGTTGTTGAAGCTTTCCCGGTACGAGTTGGCGGCGGCCTTCACGTCGTCGGTCACCGAGGCGTCGCCGTCGGAGTCGCGTCGCGGGTAGTCGCCGCCGAGGATCTCCGCGTATGCCCCCGAGTCGATCCACTTGCGCAGCTCGGCCGCGCGGGCCACGGGGAACGGGTGGGTGCTCCACGCCGTCATGCCGATCTTGTGGATGCTGTCGCGCAGGTCGCCGCCGCTCTCGTACTCCGCGGCCTGCTCGAGGAACGCCGTCGTGTCGATCTGCGACAGGTCGCCGCCGCCGGCCAGCTTCATCAGCAGGCGCGTGGAGGCGGCCGGGTCCTGACCGGCGAGCAGCCCGGCGCGGTCGGCGGAGAGTTCGGCCTTGCGCCACCACTCGAACATCGCCGCGATGATGGCCCGCAGCGCGATCGCACCGACCGGCAGCCAGCTCAGGTTGGCCGCCCAGCGGGTGAGGATCATCATGATCGTCTTGTAGACGGCGTGGCCGCTGCGGACGTGGCCGATCTCGTGGCCCAGCATCGCGCGCAGCTCGTCGTCGTCCAGCCGCTCGACGGCGCCCGTCGTGATCACGATGAACGGCTTGTCGAGGCCGATCGCGGACCCGTTGATGATCGGGTCCTGGCTGACGAAGAGCTCGGGCAGCTCGGCCACGTCGAGGGTGGTCGCGGCCTCGGTGAAGCGCTGGTAGACCCGCGGATACTGCCGGTGGTCGACGCGGATCGCCCCGGCCAGGAACTGCAGCCGGAAACCGCGCTCGTTCCACATGCCGAAGAACGCCTTGACCACGTCGTCGAAGCCGCGCAGCTCGCGCAGGGCGGTCAGCGCGCCGCGGTCGGCCGGGTGTTCCCAGGCCCGCGAGCTGATGCCGGTCAGCGTGATCCGCCGGCGCACCGGGCGGTTCTCTTCGTCGGTCATCGTGCCCACCCCTTCGAGAATGTGCCCTCGGCGGCCTGTGTCGCGCCGTCGACGATCAGGTCGGCGTGTGCGGCCGTCTCGTCCACGGCGAAATGCCGGTCCTCGGCGGCCCGCCAGCGCCCAAGGTACTTCCGATAGGCAAGGCTGTCGTCCCCGTCGCGCACGATCGCGCGATCCCAGCGAAGCCGGGCCGGGGCGTCGACGAAAACGGCCAGGGTCAGTTCGGGACGAATGTCGCGCCGGGCGGCGCTCACCCCTTCCAGCAGGACGGCTTCCGCGGCGTTGACCGTCACCGGCGTACCGGAAAAATCACCTTTGACCCAGTTGTACGGCCGATAGGTGGCCGCCTCGCCCGCCCGCAGCGGAGCCAGGACTTCTTGCTCCAGCCGGGTCCAGAACGTGAACTGGTCGTCCCAGCCGTCGAGCAGATCGTCCGTGTGCACGACGGGGCAGGCCAGCGCGGTGGCCAGCTGACCGGCGAACCGGGTCTTCCCCGCGCCGCTCGGCCCGTCCACGGCGATCAGGCGGGTGCGGCCGAGGCGGGGCGGGCGAGTCAGCACGTACGCCGCCAGCTCGCGAAACGACTGCTCAGGCACGCGCCGGGGCCCCGGGTGGCAGGAACGGCAGGCCCCGGACCGGCCCGTCCTCGATCAACCGCAGCAGCGCGGCGGTGTCGACATGCTCCTCCACCAGATCCCCCAAAAGGTCAAGGGCGGTTTCCCGTACGGCGGTGAAGCTCGTGCCCGGCGCGACAGTGAAGCCGGTGCGACCCGCCTGACGTGCGGCCGCGGTCAGGAAGCGGCGCCGGAATTCGTCGGACTCGAAGGCGCCGTGCCAGTGGGTGCCGAAAACGTTGCGCTCGGCGGCACCCTCGGGGCGGCCATCGGCGTACCGGAGCAAGGGTGGGGAATGGGATTTGGTGACGACGCCGTGATGGATCTCGTAGCCCGCGACGGGGGCACCCAGGGCCTCGCCGTGCGAGCGGGCGAGTGTCTTGGCCCGCTCGAAGGTGATCTCGACGGGCAGCAGACCCAGACCCCGTACGTGGCCACGGCCGCTCTCGACCTCGTCGTGGATCGACTCGGCCAGCATCTGGAAGCCGCCGCAGATGCCGAGCAGCGGTTTCCCGGCGGCCGCGTGCGCCTCGACCGCGCCGGCCAGACCCGTGTCGCGCAGCCAGGCCAGGTCGGACACGGTCGCCTTGGAGCCGGGGAGCACCACCAGGTCGGCGTCGATGAGCTCGGCCGGGTCGGTGGTGAAGCGCACCCGCACGCCCGGCTCGGCGCCCAAAGCCTCGGCGTCGGTGGCGTTGGAAAGTCTCGGCAGCCGGACGACGGCTACGCGTAGCCACTCGGTTCCCCGAGGACCCGTCGTCATGAGCGTCCGATCAGCGGCATAAGACAGCGAATCCTCGCCGTCGACCCCAACGCCTTCCTCGTACGGCAGGACACCGAGCACGGGCCGGCCAGCGCTCGCGGTGATCATGTCGAGGCCGGGCCGGAGAATCTCGCGGCTGCCGCGGAACTTGTTGATCACGAACCCGGCGATCAAGGCCTGATCCTCCGCGCTGAGCAGCGCGACCGTTCCCAGGAAAGCCGCGAAGACACCACCCCGGTCGATGTCCCCCACCACGATCGCCGGGAAATTCGCGTGCCGGGCCAGCCCCATGTTGACGAAGTCGCCGTCGCGCAGATTGATCTCGGCCGGGCTGCCGGCGCCCTCACAGATCACCGCGTCGAATTCCGTACGCAACTCGGCCAGGGCGGCGTACGCGGTTTCGGCCAGCCGCGGCTTCATCGAGCGGTAGTTGCCCGCGGTGACCGTGTCGACCGCCTCGCCGAGCAGCACGACCTGGCTCGACCGGTCACTGCCCGGCTTGAGCAGCACCGGGTTGAAACGCAGGTCAGGCGCCACCCCGGCCGCCGCGGCCTGCATCGCCTGAGCCCGCCCGATCTCCCCGCCGCGGCCGTCCGGGCCGACGACGACCACCGAGTTGTTCGACATGTTCTGCGCCTTGAACGGGGCCACCTTCACCCCGCGGCGCCGCAACCAGCGGCAGAGACCCGCCGTGAGGACGCTCTTGCCCGCGTCCGAGGTCGTGCCGGCGACCAGAAGCCCGCCGCTCACCGCCGCACCGCTCCGCGCACCAGCGCCACGCCCGCGGCCAGCGCGGCCGCGGCCAGCCCGACCGCACCCGAGACACGGGCGGCCCGCCGCAGATGAACAGCCGCGGGGCGCGGGCCGTCCCCCAGAAAAGGCCTGGTCTCGCTCCGTCCGAAATAGACGTTGCGGCCCCCCAGCCGCACGCCCAGGGCCCCCGCCATCGCCGACTCGCACTGCCCGGCATTGGGCGACGGGTGATCGTTGCGATCACGGCGCCAGACCCGCAACGTCTCGGCCGGCGACCCGCCCGCCACCGGCGCGACCGCCACGGTCAGCAGCCCCGTCAACCGCGACGGCACCAGATTGAGCCCGTCGTCGAGCCGCGCCGCCGCCGTGCCGAACCGGGCATACCGCGGCGACCGGTGCCCGACCATCGCGTCGAGGGTGTTGGCGGCCCGATAGGCAAGCAGGCCCGGCAGCCCCAGCACACCGCCCCAGACCAGCGGCGCGACCACGGCATCGGACGTGTTCTCGGCCACCGACTCCACTGTCGCCCGGGCCAGCTCGGACTCGTCCAGACCCGACGGATCACGTCCGCACAGGTGGTTGAGCCGGCCTCGCGCCGAGTCGAGATCGCCGCCGGCCAGATGCCCGGCCATGATCCGCGACTCCCGCCGCAGGGTGCGGCCGCCCAGCACGGTCCACGTGACACCGGCCACCAGCGCGGTCCGCGCCGGCGGCACCCGCTTGGTGGCCGCGGCCGCCGCCAGCCCGGCCAGGGCCGGAACCCCGACGGCGATCGCCGTGAACGCCGCCCCGGCCGTGCGGTTGTCCTTGTAGATCCGCTTCTCCAGCGCCGCGGCGGCCGTTCCGAAGCCCGCCACCGGGTGGAACCGGCGCGGATCGCCGAACACCGCGTCGAGCAGGTAGCCGGCCGCCAGCCCGGCGGCGTCGGCTGTGCCGGGTCGGATGGCGGCCCGGCCCCAGGAACGGGCTGCCGTTCCGGCCAGGTGGGCCGCGAACCGGGCCGGTGTTCCGGCCCGCTGGGCCGCGAACCGGGCGGAAGATCCCGCCCCGCGGACCGCTTTGCTGATCACGGACCCTGTCCAGGGCCCCGCCCCCGCCCCCGCCGCCACCACACCTGGATCCTTTCGGTGATCTTCTGTTGCCGTTACTCGATCATGGGCACAGGTCGCAGACCCATACCGGGATTTCCAGCGACCCCGCATCGGGCCCGTCCGGTATCGGCACCGGGTCGAACTCCCCCCACACGATCGCCCCCGGCGCCCTGTCCTCGAGGAATTCGACGACGATGGCCCGCAGGTCCTCCGTCGTCCGGTACTTCTCGGCGAACGGCAGTTCGTCCCCCCGGCACGAGGCCGTCGAGCACCGCAGCTGCCCCGCTTGTAAGTCGTGCCACACGTAGAACGTCGCCGGCCCGGCATGCCCGGCCTCGGCGACCTGGTCGCGCAGCCGGACGGCCGTCTCCTCGAAGGCGGTCACCACCTCCTCGGCCGACAGGCCCATGCGCTCGTGCGGCGGAGCGCCGAACCAGCTGGTGTTGGCGGTCTCGGTGTCCTGGTCGTGCGGGGCGAGCACGAGTGTCTCGCCCGCGATCGCGCGGATCTCCTTCAACAGCACGCGACCCAGTCTGCCGGTCGACCCCGGGCGGGGACCAACCGGGCAGGTCGGCCGGGCGGCCAATACCCGGGCACGATCGGACCACCCCGTTCGGGGGTCATGTCATCCGTCAGCCGTAATCGGGCCTGGGGAAACCGATTCAGCAGGACGCCGTCCGGGGGTGGTCCGGCCGCCGCACGACGGCCGGGCCACCGGGCCGGGATCAGGCCGCGACGGGCTCCTTCCGGTTGCGGCGGGTGCGCCGGGCCGGGGCCGGCTCGTCGGCGGTCAGCCGTTCCACCTCGAGCGCGATCTCTTCGTCGGTGGGCGCCCCACCCGGTTCCTGCTCCGTGGGGACGTCGGCGAACGCCGGCGCCTCCACCACTTCTTCGGCGTGGTCGTCGGCCGCGGTCAGGTTCGGCCCGTTCGCCGTGCGTCGGGTGAAGGTGCCCTGCCCCCGGGCCATGTCATGACCGATCGAGAAGGCCTCCATCTCGTACGAGACCCGGGGGTTGCCTTCGTCGTCCTTCCAGTCGCGGGTGTAGAGGCGCCCGTAGACGATCACGGGATCGCCGACGGAGATCGACGCGATGACGCTCTCGGCCAGCCGGCGCCATGCGGTCACGCGGATGCGCAGGCTGTTGCCGTCGATCCAGCTGTTGTTCTCGCGGTCGAAGCGGCGCGCGTGGGACGCGATCCGGAAGTTGGCGACGACCGAGTCGGGGGTCTCGAAGCGCCGCCATTCGGGGGCGGTCAGGACGTTGCCCACGACGACGAGGTTGGTGTCGAACACTGGTGACCTCCAGGTGTGTGTCGGTGAGGCCGGAAGCTTCCCGCTCGCGGGGCGGTCCTGGGGGATCTCGGGGCCGGGGCTGTGGACAAGGTGGGGGCCTGTGGACAACCGCCGCGGGCCGGCCCGTTTCTGATATGGCGCGCCGGCGCGTACCGGTCGGTAGCCTGGGGCGCGTGGAGATCGACGTCCTGGGACCGCCCTACGAGCGGCACACCATCGACCTGGGCCGCGACGACGAGGGCGAGGTGGTGGCCACGCTGGTGCGGCGGCGCGCCGACGTGCCTTCGCGCCGGGCTGTGCTTTACGTCCACGGTTTCGTGGACTATTTCTTTCAGACCCATCTGGCCGACTTCTTCGTCGAGCGCGGCTGGGATTTCTACGCGATCGACCTGCGCAAGTACGGGCGTAGCCTGCTCCCCCATCAGACCCCGAACTTCGCGCGCAGCCTGACCGATTACTTCCCGGAGCTGGACGAGTCGGCGCGCATCATCCGCGAACAGGACGGCCACGATCAGCTGCTGGTGGCGGGGCATTCCACGGGCGGCTTGATCACGTCGCTGTGGTCGCATGCGCGGCAGCGGCAGGGCATCGTGGACGGATTGTTCCTGAACAGCCCGTTCTTCGATTTCAATGTGCCTTGGCTGGTGCGGCGTCCGCTGATGGCGGCGACGATCGCGGCTACTCGCCGCACGCCGTACCGGAAAATTCCGATGGCTTCGCTGGGCCTTTACGGGCAGAGCCTGCACACCGATCACCATGGCGAATGGACTTACGACCTGGCGTGGAAGCCGGTGCTCGGTTTCCCGGTCACGACGGGCTGGCTGGAGGCGATCCGCCGAGGTCAGCGACGGTTGCGGGCCGGGCTGGGGATCGACGCCCCGGTGCTGGTGGCCTGTTCCACCCGTACGTTCAAGGGCCGCGCCTGGCACGAGGATCTGCTCACCAGCGATTCCGTGCTCGACGTTGAGCACATTGTGCGCTGGGCCCCGCGCCTGGGGCCGCGGGTGACGATCGCCCGGTTCGACGGCGGCATGCACGATCTCACGCTGTCCGGCCAGGACGTGCGGGGCGAGGTCTTCCGCGAATTGGCTCGGTGGGCTGACGCATTCCTGCCGCCGCCGGGCACGCCCGCGATCGACATTCCCCCGGCGCCGGAGGACAAGCAAAACGCTTAACAGTCAGGACCGGGCCGCTGGGAAAATCCGAATGATTCCGAACATGGATTGCTATCGTTCCGGAATGCTCGAGGACGCACCCGACCCGGCCGGTTGCCGCACCCTCGACGAATTGGCGGCTGCCCTGCGCTCGTTGAAAGCCTGGGCCGGTGACCCCTCGTACGACACGATCACGAAGCGCGTCAATGCGAGTCACGGGCCGACGGGCCGGGGCACGATCGTCGACTGTTTCCGCGACGGCCGCCGCCGCATCAATCCGGAGCTGGTGGTCGCGGTGGCGGCGGCGCTGCACGACGACGGGGCTTATCTGGCCCGCTGGCGGCAGGCTGTCCGTGTGACGCTGGCCGAGCAGCAGGCCGCGGCCACCGTACGGGTCCTGGCCGGTCTGCCGAGTGACGCGTCCTCGTTCGTGGGTCGTGAGCCGCAGCTCGCCTCGCTGGAACGGGCGGCCGGGGTCTGCGTGATCACGGGGATGGCCGGTGTGGGCAAGACCCAGCTCGCCGTCCACGCCGGTCACCGCCGCACGACCGAGACCACACTCTTCGTCGACCTGCGCGGTTTTCATCCCGACGAGAGCCAGCCGCCGGCCGAGCCCGGCGCCGTGCTGGACGGTTTCCTGCGCGTCCTCGGGGTGCCCGCGCGGCAGATCCCGCACGACTTGAGCGCGCGCTCGGCGCTGTTCCGCGATCAGGTCGCGGGCCGTCAGGCGCTGGTCATCCTGGACAACGCCGCCGACGAGGAGCAGGTCCGCCCGCTGCTCACCCCCGACGCGTTGACGCTGGTCACGTCGCGCCGTGACCTCACCGGCCTGGGCCCGGCGACCCGGATCGACCTCGACGTGTTCTCCTCCGGCGAGGCGTCCGAGCTGCTGGCGGGGGCGGTGCCGTCCGATGCGGACGCGGCGGCGGTCGAACGGGTCGCCCAGCGCTGCGGATATCTGCCGCTGGCGTTGACGGTGGTGGCCGGTCAGATGGCGGCGACGCCGGGCTGGTCGGTGGCCGACCACGCCGACCGGCTCGACGAGCGGCACCGCAACCACCGGCTCGACGACGGCGTGCAACTGGCCCTGCATCTGTCGGAGCAGGGCCTGCCCGAGCGGCGGCGGCTCCTGCTGCGCCGGCTCGCCGCTCACCCGGGGCAGGACCTCGACGTCTACGCGGCGGCCGCGCTGCTCGACGCCGAACTCGACGAGACCGAGGAACATCTGCGCCGCCTGACCGCCGAGCATCTGGTGCAACAGCCGGTGCCGGGCCGTTTCGTCCTGCACGACCTGGTCCGGGCGTACGCCACTGAGCGGGCCGCCGACGAGGAACGACCCGCCGACCGCCGCGCGGCCCTCACCCGCCTTTTCGACCATTACCTGTACGCCGCCTCGGCCGCGATGGACGCCCTGCACCCGGCCGAGAAGCATCGCCGTCCGGTGCTCGACCCACGCGACGTACGGGGCCCCGAACTGTCCGACCCGAAAGCAGCGCTGCACTGGTTGGAGACGGAGCGGGCGACCCTGGTCGCGACCTGCCTGCACGCGGCACGCAACGGCTGGCCGGCCCATGCCGTACGGCTGGCCGCGACCCTCTACACCTACCTCGACAACGGCGGCTATCCAGCGGACGCGATCGCCGTGCATTCCGAGGCCCGGTACGCCGCCGCGCGCTCCGATGACCCCGCCGGTGAGGCGAACGCCCTGACCAACCTGGCCGTCGTGCACTGGCAGCTGGGCCGCCACCCGGAGGCGCTCGAGCAGCTGACCGAGGCGCTGACCCTGTTCCGCCGGTTGGGCGACGGCCGGGGACAGGCCCGCGCGCTGGGCAACCTGGGCGTGGTGCACAACGCGCTCGGCAACCAGGCGCAGTCGGCGGCCCATCACGCGCAGGCGCTCGAACAGTTCGTCGGTATCGGTGACCGGGTCGGCGAGGCGAACACGCTGACCAACCTGGGCGACGTCTACGTCCGGATGGGCCGTGTGCCGGAGGCCGCCGAACGTCACCGGCGGGCGCTCGCACTCTTCCGCGACCTCAACCACCGCGGCGGCGAGGCGACGGCCCTGACCAACCTGGGCGACGCCGACACCCGGCTCGGCAACTACTCAGCCGCGCTCCACTCGTACGACCAGGCCATCGCCATCTTCGGCGAACTGGGCGAACGCTACGGCCAAACATGCGCCCTGAACGGTCGCGGCGAAGCCCTGACCGGCGCGGGCCGCCCCGACGAGGCGCGCACGGCTTTCCAGGTCGCGCTGGGCACGGCCCGCCTGATCGACGACCCGGCCGAGCAAGCCCGCGCCCACGCCGGCCTGGCCGCCCTGCCCGAAGCCGGTTGACACCCCTGTTGACGAGCCGCCAACATAATCCACCGGCCGACTGCGTTACCCTCGGCCCGCCCCCGGCACGATAAGCTGTGGGCCCCATGCGCTCGTAGCTCAGCGGATAGAGCAACGGACTTCTAATCCGTCGGTCGCAGGTTCGAATCCTGCCGGGCGCGCTCCTCCTGCCTGGGGCCCGAGCCCCAGACCCCACGCCGTGGGGGCAAGCCCCCCGGACCCCCCGTCACCCTGGTGTCGGCTGCGCTCGAACGAGCACACAGTTCCGGCGCAACCGATGATTTACGCTCGCTGCCGTCGTCCAAGCCATACCGCGAGGCATTCGTCAGGTTGACTGGGCGTCGTACGACCACAGGACAGCCACGTCCGGCTTCATGCGTAGCCGTAGCGTCGCCGCGGGTGCGCCGTCCGTACTCGTAGCCGGTCACCCTCTCGTCTTCGGCGTACCGGTAGTCCGGCTCATCCTCGAACAGCCAGATCAAGTCGTCGTAGTCGGGCAGATGATGGTCTAGTCCTGCGACACCTCAGCTGCGCGGCTGGGGGAAAGTACCCGTCCGCGTACGGCCCAGGCCGCGATCAGCAGCAGCGTCACCACCTCGGCCAGGCCGAGCGCCCGCTCCACCGTGCCGAGCGGGATGGCCCGCCACCACCGCACCCCCGTCCACGGCTCGGACAGCACGGCCCACAGGATCGGCGAGAAGCACAGCAGCGACACGACACCGCCGGCCGCGACCCGGCGGGCCCCGCGGTCGCGCAGCGACCGGGCCGAGGCCAGCAGCGCCGCCACCGGCAGGCTGAGGAAGGCGACCACGCTGGCGATCCGGTGGATGTCTCCGCTCATCGACGGCCCCACCGCCCAGTTGTGTTTCTCGAACCAGACGACCCCGACGAGGCCCAGGGCCCACAGCAGCAGGGCCACCGCCGCGCCGCCGCGCACGACCCCGGCCCGCCGCGCCGCGGCCAGCACGGCCACCGAACCCGCCGCGAGCAGCAGCGTGGCCGCGTCGAACCACCAGCCGTTCTCCAGCAGCGCGTACTGGCTGATGGTGCGGCGGCTCCAGTCGAGCGAGGCGGACGGCGGCACGACGTGCAGCGCCGCGTAGAAGGCGAGGGAGGCCGCCACGCAGGCGGCCCCCACCCCGGCGAACACACGAGTCATGCGGCCCAGGCTGCCCGGCCAACCTGTGAGTTACCCGGTCAACGCCTCGGTCGGGGCGAGCCGGGCCGCCCGTAGCGCCGGGTAGAGCCCGGCCACCGCCCCGATCATCAGCGTCGCCCCGACCCCGCCGAGCAGCACCCACCACGGCACCACCGTGGGCCAGTCCCGGGTGACCGCGTACAGGCCGGTCACCAGGTAGCCCAGCAGCACCCCGGCCGCGCCGCCGAGCAGCGACAGCAGCAGGGACTCGGCGACGAACTGGGTGCGGATCCAGCCCCGGGTGGCTCCGAGGGAGCGTCGCAGGCCGATCTCCGCCCGCCGTTCCAGCACCGAGATCACCATCGTGTTGGCCACCCCGATGCCGCCCACCAGCAACGCCACCGCGCCCAGGCCGAGCAGCAGGGCCGTGAACGCGTCGTTGGTGGCGCGCCGCGCGGCCAGGGCGTCCGACGGCTTCGACACGTCGACCTCGTCGGGGCTTTCCGGGTTGGCGGTCGGCGCCAGCACCCCCCGTACGGCTTCCACCAGCGCGTCCGCCGAGCGTGTGTAGACGGTGGTGGGGTGCCCGTCGAACCCGAGGTAGGTCGCCGCCGACTCCCAGCCGATCAGCACCGACTGGTCGAGTTCGGGGGCCAGCGGCACCTCCCGCAGCACGCCCGTCACGGTCCACCAGCGTCCGCCGATGTAGACGGAGGGGACGTCGCCGAGCCGGCGCGCCGCGGTCGACCCGAGCACCACTGTCGGGTATTTCGCGTTGAGCCAGCTGCCGCGGGCGAGCCGGCCGCCGACTGTCGGCAGCAGGTCGGGGGAGGCGGCCAGCACGCTGAGCCCGCCTGTCTCCCCGGCCGGGATCTTGTCGGTGCGGTAGACGGCCGTGTCCGGCACCTGGCCGGTGGCGGTGGCCGACTGGACGGGGCCGATGCGTTTGATCATCGAGAGGGCCGTGTCGGGCAGCACGGCTTCCTCGCCGAACATGGTGTGCCCGGGTGTGACGGTGAGCATGTTGGTGCCGAGGGCGGCCAGCGCGCGGTCGAGTTCGGCGCGGCTCGACGACGAGATGCCGACGACCGCGGTCATGGCGGCGATGCCGATCGCGATGCCGAGGGCCGACAGCACGGCCCGCAGCGGGCGTGACCGGAGCCCGTACGCGGCCAAGCCGAGCAGATCTGCCGGGGCCATCAGATCACCCGCCCGTCGCGCATCGGCACCTGGCGGGGCAGGCTGCCGGCGATCTCGTGGTCGTGCGTGATGACCAGGACGGTCGTGCCCGCCTCGTGCAGTTCGCGCAGCAAGGCGACCACGCCCGCGCCGGCCACCGAGTCGAGGTTGCCGGTCGGCTCGTCGGCCAGCAGCACGGCCGGGTCCCCCGCCACCGCCCGCGCGATCGCCACGCGCTGACGTTCCCCGCCGGAGAGCTGGTGGGGCCGATGCCCGAGCCGCTCGCCGAGGCCGACCCGGACGAGGGCGGCCTCGGCGCGCCACTCCCGCTCCTTTCGCCGTACGCCGGAGTAGAGCAGCCCGTCGGCCACGTTGGCGATCGCCGTGCGGCCGGGCGCCAGGTGGAACTGCTGGAACACGAACCCGATCCGCCCGGCCCGCAGGGCCGACAGCTGCCGGTCGCTCAGCGTCGCCACGTCGTGCCCGTCGATCCGCACCGATCCCTGGGTGGGCCGGTCCAGGGTGCCGATCAGATGCAGCATCGTCGATTTGCCGGAACCGGACGGTCCGACGATCGCCACCAGTTCGCCGTACTCGACGGTCAGGTCGACGGAGCGGACCGCGGTCACCCCGCCCGGGTACGTCTTGGTCACCCCGGCCAGTTCGATGACCGCGGTCACGACGGCATCCCCACCTGCACGCCGGGTTGCAGGCCGGCGCCGGACACTTCGACCCGGCCGTCGGCGAAGAGCCCGGTCTTGACGGCGACGATCCGCCGGGCGCCGGATTCGACGAGTTCCAGCCCGTAGCCGCCCTCGGCCAGCGCGAGCAGCGCCGCCACGGGCACGGTCAGCACGTTCGTGCGCTGCGAGGCGACGAAGCCGACGGTGACCGCGGCCTCGTCCAGGCCTTTCGGGGTCCGCGCGAAGGCGACCGTCACTTCGATCTTGGTGGTGTCCTCCTCGTTGCCCTGCCCGGGTTCCACCACCGTCTCGACGTCCGTGATCTTGCCCGGTGTCGTGCTGCCGTCGGGCATCTCGACCTCGACCGCCGCGCCCTTGCGGGCCAGTCGCTGGTCGTCGACGTCGAGCGGGACCGTCGCCACCATCGTGGTGCCGGTCGTCTTGAGCAGTTCGGCCCCCGGCTGCACGACCGCGCCCGCTTCCGCGCTGAGCGAGTCGATCCGGACCGGCCCTTTCCCGTACGTGATCCGGCTCGTCTCGACCTGGCCGGTCTCCTTCAGCCCGAGGTCGTCCTGCCATTCCTCGACGGCCTCGGCGGTGGCGGACGTGTATTCGTCGTCGACCGTGAAGCCCGTATAGCCGAGCGCGCGCAGGTTCTTCTCGAACTGCAGCACGTCGGCGCCCTCGACGCCGGGGCGCAGCGTGCGGTAGGCGGGCAGGGTCCCGTACAGGAAGGAAACGGGTTTGTTGTCGAGACGGTAGAGCGGCCGGCCCCGGGTGATCACCGCCCCGCTCGCGGGGAGGGCGGTGAGCGTGCCCGAACCACGCGCGGCGACGGTGCTGGTGTCGCCGTGACCGAGTGTGCCGGGGTGCTCCTCGCGGTCGATCAGGGTCTGCTTCGTGACGTCCGCCGTCTCCGTGGTGCCGTTGCTGGTCGTGTCGTCGCCGCTCTCCGCCGCGGGCAGGTTGATCACGGCGACCGCCGCCGCCACCGCACCGGCGGTGAGCACTCCTGCGATTACGCCCGCGGTCCGCCGGCGGCTCACGCTGTCACCCCGCTGCCGCCCGCGCCCTCACGAGTGGTGCGGGGCCCACCGTCGGGCATGAACTTCGAGCACTTCTGCTCGGCCTTGTCGAACGCGGGGTCGCCCGGCCCGACGCTCATCTTGCCCCGATCGAGCTGCAGCGACCCGTCGGCCTGCGGGTCGGGGAACTCCGGAACACCGTTCTCCCGCATGCACTTGGCCATCTGGCGCGCCTTCTCGATCAGCTCGGGGTCCGGCTGCCCGCCCTCGCCGCCCTCCGGCGCGAATTCCTGGCACGCCTCCCGCGCCGCCTCGAACTTCGTCGGGTCCAGCCCTTTCGGCGTCTTGATCATCATCCGCCCGTCCGGCTGCGGGTCGGGGAACCACGTCATGCCGTGCTCGCGCATGCATTGCGCGTACTTGAGCGGGGCGTCCTCGTCGAACGTCGCGGCGGCCGACGGGCTCGCGGCCGCGGTCGCGGCACCGGTCTGCGCGGTCGCCACACCGTCCCCGTCGTCGTCCGGTGCCGCGCAGCCCGCCGCGGCGAGCACCATCATCAGCCCGGCGAGCCAGACCTTTCCCGTACGCATCTCGACTCCTCACCGGCAGCCGGAGCGCTGCCATCGGGTCGAAGTGAAGCGAGCGCCGCGTTTCCCCGCCGTCACGAAAAAACGTGACGCCCAGGTGACACCGCCGCGCGGGAGGATGGGCGCATGCGGATCCTGGTGGTCGAGGACGAACCGCTGCTCGCCGACGCAGTGGCTCAGGGCCTGCGGCACGACGCGCACGCGGTCGACGTGGTCTACGACGGCGGTGCCGCGCTGGAACGGGTCGGGGTCAACGACTACGACGTGGTGGTGCTCGACCGCGACCTGCCGGGGGTGCACGGCGACGACGTGTGCCGGGCGCTGGTCGAGCGGGACGGCGACACCCGGGTGCTGATGCTGACCGCCGCGGCCGGGATCGACGACCGGGTGACCGGCTTGTCGCTGGGCGCCGACGACTACCTGCCCAAGCCGTTCGCGTTGCGCGAGCTGAGCGCCCGGGTCCTCGCGCTGGGCCGCCGCTCGCGGCCGGCCGCGCCGCCGGTGCTGCGCCGCGCGGGCATCAGCCTCGACCCGCACCGGCGCGAGGTGCACCGCGACGGGCGTTACGTCCCGCTCTCCCGCAAGGAGTTCGCGGTGCTGGCCGAGCTGCTGCGCGCCGACGGTGTCGCGGTGTCGGCCGAGACCCTGCTCGAGAAGGCGTGGGACGAGAACGCCGACCCGTTCACCCACGCCGTACGGATGACGATCTTGAAGTTGCGACGGAAGCTCGGCGAGCCGGCCGTCGTGCTGACCGAGCCGGGAGTGGGGTATCGCATCCCATGAGACTGACCGTGCGGGGCCGGTTGACGCTCGTCTACGGCGGGCTGTTCGTGCTGGCCGGCCTGGTGCTGCTGGGGGCGACGGCCGTGCTGTTCTCGCAACGGCTGCCGACCGTGCTGGCCAAGGTGGACACGACGATGCCGGCTCCGGGCGTCGTCGAGAGCCGGCAGTTGCTGGCCGAACGCAGCGAGGACACTCTGACCACGCTGCTCTCCCAGGGCGCGATCGCGCTGGTGGTGGTGAGCGCGGCCATGATCGCGCTGGGCTGGCTGGTCGCCGGGCGCATGCTCCAGCCGCTGCAGCAGATCACCGCCACCGCCCGCCGCATCGCCGACGCCCCCGACGCCGACCGCGGCCTGCACGAGCGGATCGCCCTGACCGGCCCCCAGGACGAGATCAAGGAACTGGCCGACACGTTCGACGTCATGCTGGCCCGGCTCGACCACTCGTTCGACGGGCAGCGCCGGTTCATCGCCAGCGCCTCGCACGAGCTGCGGACGCCGCTCACGCTCAACCGCACCCTGCTCGAGGTGGCGCTCACGCCCGAGACCGCGTCGGCGGAGGTGCGTCAGCTGGGCACGACCCTGCTGGCCATCAACGATCGGCACGGGCGGCTGATCGACGGGCTGCTGCTGCTGGCCCAGTCGGAACGTCCGGTGGCGGAACGGTCCTATGTCGACCTGGCCGACATCGTCGACCACGTCGCGGTCTCCGACACGGTCAAGGTGCTCACCGAGCCGCAGGAGGCGACCGTGGCCGGGAACCCCGTGCTGCTCGAACGCCTGGTGCAGAATCTGGTCGAGAACGGTGTGCGGCACAACGTGCCCACCGGCGGCTGGGTCCGGGTGCGTACGGGGACCCGCCTCGACGGCTGGGTCGTGCTCGAGGTCAGCAACTCGGGGCCGGTGATTCCGCGTTATGAGGTGCCGGGCCTGTTCGAGCCGTTCCACCGCTACGCCACCGAACGCCTGCACTCCCCCGGCGCGGGCCTCGGGCTCTCGATCGTGCGGGCGGTGGCCCGGGCCCACGGCGGCGACGTCCGGGCCGACGCCCGCGACGAGGGCGGCCTGATCGTGACGGTCACCCTGCCCCGGGCCCTATGAGCGCGCGGGTTTCCGACGGCGTCGGCGCGGCCGCCCGGCGGGCCAGGCCGACGACGCCCAGGGTCATGACCACGGCGGCGAACGCCACCACGACCAGGCCCACCGGGCCGAAACGGAAGCTCTCGTCGAAGACCACCACGCCGGCCGTCGCGGCCACGATCGGGTTGGCCACGCTGACCGTGGCCAGCGGGGCGGCCATCCCGGCCCGGCCGTAGGAGAGCTGGCTCAGCACGTAGCCGCCCGTCGCGAAGACCAGCACCGCGATGCCCGCGAACGGCGACACCGCGCCCGCGCCGCCGTCGGTGAACGCGGCCAGCACCGCCTTGGACAGCACCGAGGCGATGCCGAAGGCCGTGCCCGCAGCGGCCGCGAGCAGCACCGACCGCACGCGGGGCCCGGCCGGCCAGGCGCCCAGCGTCAGCACGGCCACCACGGCCAGGGTGATCAACGCGAGGTGCCGGTCGCCGGGCTCGGCCAGCACGGCCGGCTGGGACGACTCGACCGACAACGACAGCACCAGGGCGAGACCGAAGACCGTGAGGATCGCGTCGATCCAGGAGGCGCGGCCGATCCGGGTGCGGTAGCGCACGGCGGCGATGGGCAGCGCGAACAGCAGCGTGAGGGTGCCCAGGGCCTGCACCACGGCGACCGTGCCGAAATTGAGCGCCACCACGTGCAGCACGACCCCGCCGCCGGTCAGCGTGAGCGCGACGGCCCACCGGGACAGGCCGCGCTGACCGTTCTCGGCCAGGCGTTCCTGGGCGACCGCCGCGGCCGCGTAACTGGCCGCGGAGAGCACCGAGAACGTGACCGCCCACCCCAGCGATCCCATGTGCACCCCCGCCGGGAAGTCTGCCAGATTGGCGGGGAGGACCCGGACCGCCTCACGCTGCTCGCCGGCGGCGGGCCTCGGCCAGCCGCACGGCGTTGCGATCGATCAGCCCGTGGGCCCGGCGGCGAGCGAACTCGCGCCGCTCGGCCTCGCGGGCCCGCCGGCGACGGGTTGAGTCCTCGACGGCGGCACGCAGCCGCTCTTCCCAGTTGACCGGCTCGACATCGGCATTCCTCGGCGACATGCCGGCATTCTGCCCCGCCGGTACGACAGAAAACTCCCTCGCCCGGCAGCGGGCCCGGCTGTCACGATCATCCCATGGTGCAGGCGGCGGGAACACGAATCGGCTGGCGTGATCTGCCCGCCGGGGTCCGGCGGCGGATCGAGGACATCGTGGGCGGCCCGGTCGTCGCGGCCGTCTCGCAGACCGGCGGCTTCTCCCCCGGCACGGCCGACCGGGTCGTCACCGCCGACGGCCGGCGCGCCTTCGTCAAGGCCGTCACCCCGGCCCTCAACGAACGCTCCGCCGAGCTCGCCCGCGAGGAGGTCCGCATCACCTCGGCCCTGCCCGCGCACGCCCCGGTGCCGCGCGTGCTGGGTGCGTTCGACGACGGCGCCTGGGTCGTGCTGGTCCTCGAGGACGTCGAGGGCGCCCACCCGCGCACCCCGTGGGTCGACAGCGAGATCGACGCCGCCGTGGCCGCCCTGGCCGAGCTGGCCGGGGCGCTCACCCCGGCGCCCGTGCCCGTGCCGGCGATCACCGACCACCTCACCGAGGGTTTCGGGGGCTGGCAGCGGCTGGCCGACGACCCGCCCGCCGACCTCGACCCGTGGGCCGCGGCCCACCTGCCCGACCTGATCGGCGCGGCCGGGCACGGCCTGGCCGCGCTGCGCGACGGCAACACCCTCGCGCACTGCGACATCCGGGCCGACAACATGCTCGTCCGCCCCGACGGCCGGCTGGTCATCGTCGACTGGCCCTGGGCCGCCACCGCGCCGCCGTGGCTCGATCGGGTGCTGCTGGCGCTCAACATCATCGTGCACGGCGGCGATCCCGAACGGGTGATCGCCGACCTCGACCGACGGAACGTGGTCGGCGTGATGGCGGGATTCGCCGGATTCTTCCGTGACGTCTCCCGGCTCCCGCCGCCGCCCTCGCTGCCGTCGGTGCGCGCGTTCCAGCGGTGGCAGGCCGACGAGCTGCTGCCCTGGCTCCGTGGCCGGCTGTGACGCGAAGCCGCACGTAGGGCCGGGGAATCCATCGGCGTGAACCGAACAAAGGTCACCTCCGTATCTCAGCGCGCCGGCACCGGGGCCGGCAGCCGATGGGAGGTCGAGCACACTGCCCCGGGGCCGGCCGGTCAGGGCACTAGGCTGGGTGGTCGGGCTTCGGCGTGGCGGCCCGGACGGCCAAAAACTCGAACACGGATCGGAACAAGATGAGCGACCAGGCCAAGGTGCGAGTCCTTCTGTTGGAGAGCATCCATCCCGACGCGGTGTCCCGGCTCGAGGCCGAGGGCTACGAGGTCGAGTCCGTTCGCAACGCTCTCGACGAGTCCGAGCTGATCGACCGCATCCGCGGGGTGCAGCTCCTCGGCATCCGGTCCAAGACCAAGGTCACCGCCAAGGTGCTCGACGCCGCCGACAGCCTCGTCGCGATCGGCGCGTTCTGCATCGGCACCGACCAGATCGACCTCACCGCGGCCACGGCCAACGGCGTGGCCGTGTTCAACGCGCCGTTCTCCAACACCCGCTCCGTCGTCGAGCTGGCGATCGCCGAGATCATCTCGATGACCCGGCGGCTCACCGAGAAGAACACGCTCATGCACGCCGGGGTGTGGGACAAGTCGGCCGACGGCGCGCACGAGATCCGCGGCCGCCGGCTCGGCATCGTCGGCTACGGCAACATCGGCACCCAGCTCTCCGTGCTCGCCGAGAACCTCGGCATGTACGTGTCGTTCTACGACACGGCCGACAAGCTCGCGCTGAGCAACGCCCACCGCTGCGCCACGATCGAGGAACTGCTCGAAACCAGCGACGTGGTGACCCTGCACGTCGACGGCCGCCCCGGCAACGCCGGGTTCTTCGGCGCCGAGCAGTTCAAGCGGATGCGGGAGGGCGCCCTGTTCCTCAACCTCTCCCGCGGCATCGTGGTCGACCACGTCGCCCTGCGCGAGGCCCTTGAGAGCGGCCACCTGGCCGGCGCCGCCGTCGACGTCTTCCCGACCGAGCCCAAGGGCCGCGGCGACGAGTTCGTCTCCGAGCTGCGTGGCCTGCCCAACGTGATCCTCACGCCGCACATCGGCGGCTCCACCGAGGAGGCGCAGTCCGACATCGGCGGGTTCGTGGCCAACAAGCTGGCCGCCTTCGTCGAGGAGGGCAACACCACCCTGAGCGTCAACCTGCCCGGCGTCTCCCTGCCCGAGCAGTCCGGCCAGAGCCGCCTGGGCCACGTCCACATCAACACCCCGGGCGTGCTGGCCCAGGTCAACAGCATCCTGGCCGAGCACCACGTCAATGTGGAGGGCCAGCTGCTGAGCACTCGCGGCGAATACGGCTACCTGATCACCGACGTGGGCGGCGGCTTCAGCAGCGAGGTGCTCGACCGGCTGCGCGCCATGGAGCAGACGGTGCGGTTGCGCGTCCTGTCCTGACCGCGAGCACGAAAAAGGGCGCCTCCCGATGCAGGAGGCGCCCTTTTTCCCGTACGGCGGTCAGCTGTTCTCGACGGTCAGGGCCGTGATCGGGGCCCCGGCGCCCATGTCGTACCGGTTCTGCACCGCCCAGTTCTTCGGGGTCAGGGTCGAACCGGGCGCCACGTCCTTGAGCGTGCGGCTGCCGGCCACGACGGTCTGCGCGCCGCCGCCGACCTTGATCCGCACGGGGCTGCCGGTCGGTGACGTCACGACGAGCTTCTCGACCGAGCCGTTCACCTTGATCGGTACGGTGCCCGTCGGCTGGGCCAGGCTGATCTGGGCCGTGCGCATCCCGCCGACCATCTCGAGCCCGCTGATCTGGCCGCCGCTGAGGTTGATGGCCTGCTCCTCGGCGTATCCGGAGAAGCGCAGGGCCCAGCGCACCTTGGCCGCCAGCACGATGGTGATCTCGCCGCCGGTGCCGCCGTCGCCGTCCTTGGTGACCTGCAGCTTGACGTCGTCGGCGCGGATCACCGGGTCGGGCAGGATGCCGGAGTCCTCCGGGGTGGAGATGCGGTAGAGGTCGTCGCCCAGCTCGCCGATCGACACGTTGACCCGGGTGGTCGCCGCGAGCAGCTCGAAACTGGCCTGGCTGCGGTTGTCGAGCGGGGCGGTGACCGCACGCTCGCCGGCCTTGTTGCCCGCGCCGAGCTGCAGCACCGAGTCGAGCTTGTCGTCGGTGCCGGTGAAATACGCGACGCCGACGATGCCGCCGGCCACCAGCACGACCAGGCTGAGCAGCACGATGCCGACCGTGACGGCACGTGACTGGCGCGGGGGCGGCGGCACGGCGGCAGCCATCCGGCGCTGCTCACCGGTGTCGGCCCCGCGCTGCGCACCGGCATCGGCCCGGCGCTGCTCGCCGGTTTCGGCCGGGTTGTCGCCGGCCTCGAGGAAGCGCCGGAACTCGCCGGTGTCGGCGCCACCGCCCGCGGGGGCCCGGAATTCGTCCGGGCGCGGGTCCATCGTGTGCGCGTCGAGGGCACGGGCGTCCATCACCCGACGGAACTCGCTGGAGTCGGCACGGGCGAAACCACCCGTTTCGGACAGCCGTCGCTGCTCACCCGTGTGCGTGGACACCCGACGCTGCTCACCCGTGTGGGTGGAGACGCGGCGCTGCTCGCCCGTGTGGCCGGTGGCGCGCCGCACCGGCAGCTCGGTCGACGGCGGCGCGCCCCGGCCCGTCGACGGCGGAGCGCCCAGGCCCGTCGACGGCGGCGCGCTCACGCCGGTCGGCGGCGGCGCGCCCAGGCCGGTCGGCGAGATCGGCTCGACGGGCTCCGGCGCGGCCGGGGCGGCGGGCGACGTCGGTGACGCCGGGTGACGCACGGGCGAGATCGGGCTCGACGTGAAGCCGAACGAGATGCGGCTGCCCCCGCTCGGCGTGGCCGGGCCGAAGTCGGGCGCCGGCACCGCCGGCGCCTCGGCCGCCGACGCCGGCTCGGACGATCCGAACCACGGCGGGTCGTCCGCCGCCGGCCGGGCCGGCGGCCGCCGGTACATGGTGTCGCGGGCACCGCCGCCTGGCGTTCCCGTCGTCGACGGCTCGGCCACCGCCACATCGGACGGTGTGCCGCCAGCCGCTGCTCGGTCAGCTGCTGTCCGGTCCACGTGAAGCCCTTCCCCTGATACCTAGATCGGCGCCGCGGCGCGGCCGCCCATCCCCGTGAACAGGTACGGATTTCACGTCTTCCCGGATGAGTACCGAGGGGAACTACTTACCGTTACTACCGGCCGGGTCGTACCAGGCCACGGCGGGTGGCGATCGCGACCGCCTCGAGCTGGCTGTGCGCGCCCAGTTTGGCCAGCACGGCCTTCACGTAGCCGCGGCAGGTGTGCAGGCTGATGCCGAGCCGGCGGGCGATGGCGCGCGCGTCGAGCCCGGCCGCCATCAGCTGGAGCACTTCGTCCTCACGCGCGGTGAGGCCGCCGCCGCGCGGGCCGACCACCGGGCTGGTGCTGCGCAGCAACCGGGCCAGGATGTCGGTGGAGACGGTCATGCCGCCGCCGTGGGCCGTGCGCAACGCGTTCAGCACGTCACCGAGCGCGCCGTTCTTGGAGAGGAACCCGGCCGCCCCCGCCGCGGTGGCCCGCCCCACGAGCGCCGACTCATCGCTGGCAGTGAGGATCACCACACGTGTGTCCGGCTGGCGTACGCGGAGCAGCTCGGCGATCGCAATTCCGTCCGCATCGGACAAATCCGGATCGAGAAGGATCACGTCGGGACGCAGCTCGGCGGCCAGCCGCAGGGCCTCCGCGCCGGTCAGCGCATGCCCCACGTACCGCAGGTCGGGCTGGCCGGCCAGGGCGTGTCCGAGCAGCTCGGCAAACGTCTGGTGGCCGTCGACGACGAGCACGCTGATCGCATCGCCGTTAGTCATGCGCCACCTTTCCCCGATCCGACCCGTGGAAGTCTAAGGAGTACCCGCACTCATCTTTGCCGTACCAACAGGCGGGTGGTGCACCGGCCCGGATCCGATCCGGCGGTACGCCCGATGATCGGATGAGGCCGAGCGGCCGCTATAACCAATCTTTCGGGTGAGGTCACCCCCCGCATTGGGGCTTGCCGCTTTTACCCTCTCACCAGCAGAGTTCCGAAACATGTTCGACATCCAGCTTTTCGGCCGCGTCGAGGTCCGGACCAGGGGCGTCCTGCTGGCCGGGCCGGATTTCGGGGGTGACCACCCGCGTCGCCTCCTGGCCCTGCTCGCGCTGCGGGGCGAAATGTCCACCTCGGAGCTGGCCGGCCTGCTGGGAGAAAAGAAGAAGAGCGTCGAAAGCGACATGTCGGTCCTGCGGGATCACCTGGAGCCGGGCACGGCTCCGCGCGACTCCGTGGTGCGCCGCCGCGACGGCCGCTGGTCCCTCGACCCCGACCGCGTCCGCATCGACGTCGCCCGCTTCGACGAGCTGATCACCGCTGCCCTCGGCCGTCCCGCCGAGCGCCGGGTCAAGCCGCTCACCGCGGCCTCCTTCGTCGCCTGCCGCCCGCTGCTCGAGGAGGAGGACCTGCCCTGGGCCACCGAGGCCCGCGACGCTTATCGCACCAAGCTCGAGCATGTGACGCAGGTCAATTAGCGCGCGAAGGCGACCCGGCAGGCGCAGAATCGCGGCGTGCCGCAGCCCACGACCCGACTCCGTCCGGTGCCTCTGGCCCCGGAGATCTCCCTGCATCTGGCGGCCGACTCGGCCGGGCTGTTCGACTCGGCAGGCGGCGAGTTCCGCAGCGACGAGCCGCCCCCGTTCTGGGCCTTCGTCTGGGCCGGCGGCCAGGCCCTGGCCCGTTTTCTGCTCGACCACCCGCAGACGGTCGCCGGCCGGCGGGTCCTCGACCTGGCCACCGGCAGCGGCGTCGCCGCCATCGCCGCCGCCAAGGCCGGCGCGGCCGAGGTGGCCGCGACCGACCTCGACCCGGCGTCCGAGGCGGCGGCCCGCCGCAACGCCGCCGCCAACGGCGTCACGCTGAGCGCCCCGGCCGAGGCCCCTGACGTGCTCCTGGCGGGTGACGTCTTCTACAGCCCCACGGTGGCCCCCGAGATGGCCCGCCAGATGCGAGCCGCCCGCCGCAAGGGGGCCGAGGTCTTGGTTGGCGACCCTGGACGAGGGTATTTCCCCGACCGGCTCTTCGATCGGATCGCCGAGTACGCCGTGCCGGTGCCCGCAGCCCTCGAGGAAGCCGAGACGCTCGTCACAGGAGTCTGGCGCATGCGTTGATGCATTCATCACGCAACCAGTTGTATGTTGCACCTATCTTTCGCTGGAACCGGCAGGATGGCAGAACGTGCACGATCGCGACATTCACGACACCATCCCGGAGTTGTCGGACGAACTTATGCGGTTCGCCCGTGTTGTCGCGCGGGCCAAGAGCATGCTGAACGTCGGCGACCTCGGTGCGGAGTCCTCCGCCCTGATGTTGCTGTTCCCGCTGCGTTTCCGGGGTCCGCTCCGGGCCACCGATCTCGCCGAGATCAAGCAGGCCGACCCGTCCACGGTCAGCCGCCAGGTCGCCCAGCTGGTCAAGGCCGGTCTCGCCCGTCGCGAGGCCGACCCGGTCGACGGCCGGGCCTCCCGGCTCGCGATCACCGAGGCCGGGCTGGCCGCAGTCGTTCGGCTCCAGGAGGCCCGTCAGGTCTGGCTGCGCGAGGCGCTCGCCGACTGGCCCGCCGAGCGGATCGCCACCTTCGCCGGCCTCTTCTCAGAATTCAACAGCTCGGTCGAGGCTCAACTCGCCACACCACGGGAGAACGCGTGAGCACCTCCAACCCCACCGCGCCGCCCGCCCAGGCGTCCACGGAATTCACCCACCGCCAGATCCTCACGATCCTCGGCGGTCTCATGATGGGCATGTTCCTGGCCGCCCTCGACCAGACGATCATGGCCACGGCGACCCGCACCATCGCGGACGACCTGAACGGCTTCAACATTCAGGCCTGGGCCACGACGGCCTTCCTGATCACGTCGACCATCTCGACCCCGCTCTACGGCAAGCTCTCCGACATCTACGGCCGGCGCCCGTTCTTCCTGTTCGCGATCGGCATCTTCGTCGTCGGGTCGTTCCTCTGCGGCCTCTCGCAGAACATGTACGAGCTGGCCGCCTTCCGGGCCATCCAGGGCATCGGCGCCGGCGGCCTGATGTCGCTGGCGCTCGCCATCATCGGTGACATCGTGCCGCCCCGCGAGCGCGCCAAGTACCAGGGCTACTTCCTGGCCGTCTTCGGCACGGCGAGCGTGCTCGGCCCGATCCTGGGCGGCTTCTTCGCCGGCGCCGACCACATCCTGTGGGTCGACGGCTGGCGCTGGGTGTTCTACCTGAACGTCCCGATCGGCATCGCCGCCATGATCGTCGTGGCCCGCGTGCTGCACCTGCCGCACCAGCGCGTCGACCACCGCATCGACTGGCCCGGCGCCGTCGCCCTGATCGTCGGCCTCGTGCCGCTGCTGACCATCGCCGAGCAGGGCCGCGCCTGGGGCTGGGACTCGCCGCGCGCGCTGGCCTGCTACGCCATCGGCGTGATCGGCCTGGTGGCGTTCGTGTTCGCCGAACGGGCGTACGGGGACGAAGCCCTGCTGCCCCTGCGCTTGTTCCGCAACCGCACCATCGCCGTCGGCGCCACCTCGAGCACGATCCTCGGCATGGCGATGTTCGGCGGCCTGATGACCGTGCCGCTCTACCTGCAGATCGTCAAGGGCTCCACGGCCACCATGGCGGGCCTGCAGATGATCCCGTTCGTGTTCGGCATCATGTCCGGCTCGATCATCAGCGGCCAGCTCATCGCCCGTACGGGTCGTTACCGCATCTTCCCGATCATCGGCAGCACGCTGATGGTGGCCGCGCTCGGCCTGTTCGCCACGATCGGCGCCGACACCCCGCTCTGGCGCACCATGCTGATCATGGTGCTGATGGGCCTCGGCCTGGGCGGCAACATGCAGCCGATGATCACCGCCGTGCAGAACGCGGTCTCCCCGCGCGAGATCGGCGTGGCGACCAGCTCGGTCACGTTCTTCCGCTCGATGGGCGGCACGCTCGGCACCGCGGTGTTCCTGTCGGTTCTCTTCAACGTGCTTCCCAGCAAGATCGGCAGCGCCTACCAGAGCGCGCAGGGCACCCCCGAGTTCCAGCAGGCGTTGCAGGCCGACCCGTCGCAGGCGCAGCAGCTGCAGCAGATCCAGGGCGGCGGCGACCTCAGCGACACCTCGTTCCTGAGCTCGCTCAGCGACGCCGTCGCGCACCCCTTCAAGGTGGGCTTCTCCGACGGCATCCAGGTGGTCTTCCTGCTGGCCCTGGCCGTCATGATCCTCGGCCTGATCGTGGTGTTCTTCCTGCCCGAGATCCCGCTCAGCCTCCGTTCGGCCCAGCAGCAGCGGGCCGACGACGCCCTGGCCGCCGAGAACAGCATGGGCGTGCCCGGCGAGGTCGGCGCGGGCCCGGAGCAGGACGAGCCGGTCCCGGCGGCCAAGGACAAATCCCAGTAACCGCCACGACCCCGAACGCCTGCGTCGCCTCCCCGCGACGCAGGCGTTCCTTTTTGCAAGATCGCTGGCGTGCCCCCACCTCCCCCGCCCACCCAGGGGAAATGTGGCTTGACCGTACCGGTTGTCAAGTCGCGAAGGCCGGTTGTCCACAGGGCGTGGGGTTGTCCACAGGGTGAGGCGGGCGCAGGGGCGGCCGCGCCCGCGACGCACTAGCTTGGCGGGCATGGCTGTTGTGAAGATCAACGCGATCGAGGTGCCCGAGGGCGGCGCCGAGGAGTTCGAGCGCCGGTTCGCCGCGCGCAAGGGCATGGTGGAGAAGGCGCCGGGCTTCCTGGCCTTCGAGCTGCTGCGGCCCGTCGCCGGCGAGACGCGCTACTTCGTCTACACGCGCTGGGAGTCGGAGGAGGCGTTCCAGGCCTGGTCCAGCGGCAGCGGCCGGGCCGCCCACGCCGGCGAGGGCGAGCAGCGCCCACGTCCGGTCGCCACCGGCGCGGCCCTGCTCGAGTTCGAGGTGATCCAGCACGTCGGCCGGCCCGCCGACTGAGGACCGTCAGGCGTTGCGGGCGGCCACGGTGATCAGGCGGCCGGCGACGGCCTGCCGATCCAGGCCGAGGCGCTGGGCGGTGTCGCGCAGCACGGTGTAGGCCTCCTGCACGCCGCAGCCGCGCTGGGCGATGATCACGCCGATGGCCCGGTCGATGACGGCCCCGGAGCTCAGCGCGTCCCGGCGGCGCAGCTCGCCGAGCAGCAGCTCGGCCTGGTTGGCCAGCGCCATCGCGGTCAGCAGGTGGTCGGCGCCGGGCGCCTCGGTGGTGTCGAAATACAGGCTGAGCGCGCCGACGTCGGCCCGGGGCAGGTCGAGCGGGACGGCGGCCACCGCGTGCACGCCCTCGGCGCGAGCGGCCGCGGCCAGGTCGGGCCAGCGCGCGTCGGTGGCGAGATCGGGCACGGTGACCGTGGAGCGGGTGCGGGCAGCTTCGAGACCTGGCCCGGTGGTGCCCGCGGCGTACTGGACGGCGTCGACCGCAGCGCCGGCGGCGCCGTGGCCCGCGTGGGTCAGCGGCCCGCCCTCGCCGATCAGGACGACCGAGCTGCGGACGGCTCCGGGCACGGCCGCGACGGCGTGGGCGGTCAGCCTGTTCAGCGCCTGCGGGAAGCTCTCGGCCGCCAGCAGGCTCGCCGTGAGCTCGTGGAGCAGGCCGGCCAGTTCCACCGGGTGCGGTCCCGCGGGCACGGCCGCCCGCAGCACGGAGCGGGTGCGCCGCGGCCGGCTCACGACCCGGGCGGGACCACGATCCGGGGGCGAAACCCGGCGATAAGGGGCGGACACGCGGGGCATCCTGCCATGACCATCGACGATCACGTAAGTCGTGTGCCTCTACCGGGTGGTTTCCGTGGGCTCGGCCGTCTGGTCCGAGCGGCGGCGCTCCAGGAACGAGTCCGGCGCGGCGCCCGGGTCGGCTTCCCGCTCGTCGGACTCCGCGAGGATCGCCTCGGCCTGGGCCCGCGGGTCCGCGCTGCCGGCGGCCCGCTCCTCGGGCAGCAGTTCGGCCGCCCTCTGCTCGGTCCGGTCGTCACTCATAAGAGATCGACTACCCGCAGTGAGCGGAGCGGAAACGGGGCCGGGAGAGAAACGCGGACCAAAGGAAACGCCGCCCCCGGGAGAACCCGAAGGCGGCGCAGGTGTCGGTGTGCAGGTCGCCTCGCGGCGAGTGGCTCAACACGGCTCCAGCCGAACGGTATTCCGTGAAGGCAATGGGTGAGGCCCGGGGACACTGGGCACACCGACACCTGTCATCAACGGTCGGACCCCCACCCCGATTCCGTTAGCAAATGTGACGCCGACCACAAAGTTTCGGTGACCTCGGGCCGGGTAGCCGGGTTCCCGTGACCGATGAGATTCGTGAGCTGGACGCCTTCCTGGATGACGTCTTCGACGGCCAGGAGCGGCTGAGCAGCGCCGACCTGCAGCGCCGGGCCCTCGCGGCCGATCTGCCGGCCCTGGCCCTGACGCGGGTCGACGCACTGCCGGAGGGCGAATACGCCCAGGACGAGGCAGCCGAGGCGCTTCGCGCGCTGGAAGTCTGAGAGGAGACCGCCATGGAGCCGATCGGGGATCCGGACGAGCAGGAAGATTTCGCCGGCGAACACAGCGACACCACAGTCGACGAGGACGTGTCGGCCGGGCAGGACGACGACGCCGAGCCGGAGAGCCCCGAAGGCTGGGCCGGCCTGGAACGCGAAGGCCCGCCCTGAGAAAAAGCGACGGCCCGGACGATCGTCCGGGCCGTCAACGCGTACGGGGGAACTAATCGCCCTCGGCGGCGCGCTTGGCCACGTCGTAGCCCAGCTGCAGAAAGTCCGACACCGCGGTCGCTGTCAGGGTCACGGCGGCCAGCCGGGTCAGGCGGGGCGCCAGCACGAGCCCGCCGGTCAGGCTCGTGGCAACCCACACCGCCAGACAGAACGGGCAGCTCACGAGCTCGCCGAGACCGTGCTTGACCGAGCTCTCGTGGTCCCGCACCTCCTCGTTGAGCTCCGCCGCCCCGGCGGGCTCGGCGTAGCGGGTGAAGGGGGCCCGCAGCGGACTGGTCACCGAGTCCTTCGCCAGCAACCGGCTCAGTTTGTGGGTGGCCAGCGACAGCAGGACGACGTCGGCGGTGGCGGGGCGGGCCGGCACGGGTTTTCCGGTGGCTTTGACCGCGACGGCGAGCGAGGCGGCGAGGGCCCCGAAGGCCCCCATCGCCACCGCGTAGCCGCCCAGGGGGCGATGGTCGTGGGGGGCGTACGACTGCTCGACGCGCGCCATTCGCGCACGCAGGGACTGCATCAAGAGGAACCCCTAGAAGTCCTGGGTGAGCCGGTCCGGATCGACCTCGCGGCTGGGATAGCGGGTGATGTATTCGGTCTCGAGCTCGGCGGTGCGCTTGAAGTGGTTGCTCAGCGCCGCGTCCGGCCCGTGCCGCAGAGTGGCCAGGCGCGCCCGGTAGAGGCTGGCGAGCTCTCGGAACAGGTCGTCGTCGCCCAGAGTGGCCGGATCGATGCCGGTCTCCATCAGCGGGGCGTCCCCTCGGGCGTCGGTCATCGTGCCTCTCCTTCTCAAGCCGGGCCCCGGCGTCTCATCGAGTTCCTGAGTCGGGCCGCAACGTCTCATCGGGATGCCCGAGCGGACGACCAGCAAACCCGCGCCGGTACGCTTCTGTGCATGAAGGGCCTGTGGACCCCGGCGTGGATCGCCCGGCACGTCCTGGCAGTGGTTCTCGCCTCCGGCTGCCTGGTGCTGGGCTGGTGGCAGTTCAGCCGCGCCCAGGAGGGCAATTCGATCAGCTGGGGCTACATGTTCGAGTGGCCGGTGTTCGCGGCCTTCGTCGTTTTCCTGTGGTGGCGCGAGGTGCAGCTGGCCCGCAAGAAGGGCCGCGCCGAGACCACCGTGAAGTCCGAGCCGGAAAGGCTCCCAGGTTCGGCTGTTACCGTCGGTCGGCCGGTGCGCGTGGCCACCGAGTCCTCGGCGAAAGAGGACGACCCCGAGCTCACGGCCTACAACGACTATCTCGCCTGGCTGAACGCCCATCCCGGCGCCCGGCCGAGCGACTATCCCGGTTAGGAACGAGAACGTGCAGGGTGCCCTGACCCGATACCGGATCATCGCGTGGATCGTCGGCGTGGTCCTGCTCGCGCTCGTCGTCGTGGGCATGCCGCTCAAATACCTGGCCGACAACCCGGTCGTGGTGGAGGCGGTCGGCCCGGCCCACGGCTTCCTGTTCATGGTCTACCTGATCGCCACGTTCGACCTGTCGCGCCGCGCGCACTGGGCGTTCGGCCGGATGCTGCTGGTGATGCTCTCCGGCACGATCCCGTTCCTGTCGTTCTGGGCCGAGCGTAAGGTGAGCCGGGAATGGGTTCCGGCCGAGGAATCGGTGAAAAGTCCAGTTTGACAGCCGACTTCGACGCTTTGCTTCCGCCGAATTACTTGCTGTTATCGGGATCATTCACGCAAAGTGGTCCATTGCCTTAAATCACTCTGTGACCCCTTGCATTTGAATCTTTCGCCGATAGGTTAATCCGGTTGGTTCGGTCCGCAGCCACTCCCCCTGGTGGCGCCGGCCAACGCCGCCGAATCGATGAAGTCCGGGGAACCCTGTTCCCGGGGCACGTCCGCGCGAGCGCGGGACCCGGTAGGCGGCCAGGCGGAAGAAAGGCCACTGACCGGTGCCCCACCCCCGTACGAGGCTTCGGGTCCTCGTCGTCGCGGCGATGGCCGCCGCGATCACCGGCTCCTTCGTGACGCCCGCGCAAGCGGCCCCGTCCGCGACAGAGCTCAAGAAGCAGATCGAGGCGGCGTCCAACAAGCTCGAGGACGTCACCGAGCAGTACAACGCGATGCGCGTCAACCTGAAGAAGACCCAGGACGACGCGAAGAAGCTCCAGGCGTCCCTGGCTCCCGCTCAGGCCGCCCTGAAGGCCGCGAGCACCCAGGTCGGCAACCTGGCGACCACGTCCTACAAGCAGGGCCGGGTCGGGCCGATGAGCGCGCTGCTCACGGGCACGCAGGACGGCCTGATGGATCGCATGAGCTACCTCGACATGCTGACCCGGGCCAACCAGCGCGACATCGACACGTTCACCGAGGCGACGCAGAACTTCAGCGAGCGCCAGGCCGCCCTCAAGGCGACCCAGACCAAGCAGCAGGGCCAGCTGAGGGCGCTCACGGCGCAGAAGACGGCGATCCAGAAGGACCTCAAGAAGCTGTTCGCGATGCGGGAGGCCGCCTACGGCCAGCCGCAGGAGACGGGCGGCAGCTACGACGGGCCCATCCCGGAGATCTCCGGCAAGGCCGGCATCGCGGTCACGTACGCGTACAACCAGATCGGCAAGCCGTATCTGTTCGGCGCGGACGGCCCGGGCAGCTTCGACTGCTCCGGTCTGACCTCGGCGGCGTGGCGGGCGGCGGGCAAGTCGCTGACGCACCAGACCAAGTCGCAGTGGAGCGAGACGAAACGCATCAGCCGGGACGACCTGCAGCCGGGCGACCTGGTGTTCTACCGCAGCCTGGGCCATGTGGCGATCTACGTCGGCGACAACCAGATCATCGACGCGCCGCACTCCGGCACCGTGGTCAAGAAACGGACGATCAACATCATGACCCCGTACGGGTTCGGACGCGTCGTCTAGCGATCCCGCGCACGGAGAAGGCCGGTACCCGACTGGGGTACCGGCCTTTCGCGTCGGTGAGTAACGGGGGGTGAAGCGGCGGAACGTCAGGCGGCCTGCAGGCCCTCGGCCCGGGCCAGCTCGCGCAGCCGGCCGAGCGCCTGGATCTCGAGCTGGCGGATCCGCTCCCGGCTCAGCGAGAAGCGCGAGGCCACCTCGGTCAGCGAGTGCTCGCGGCCGTCCTCGAGACCGTAGCGGGCCCGCATGATGCCGGCCGACCGGTCGTCCAGGTGGTTGAGCAGGCCCTCGATGCGCTGACGCTCCAGGGCGGTCAGCACGATCTCCTCCGGGGAGGGGGCGTCGCTGTCGGCCACCAGGTCGCCGAGGTTGGTGTCGCCGTCGTCACCGACCGGGGTGTCGAGCGACACCGTGTCCTGAGCCCAGCGGGTGAGCTCGTTGACCCGCTCGACGGTCACCCCGAGGGCGGCCGCGACCTGCTCGGGCTCGGGGTCGCCGCCCAGTTCACGAACGAGCTGGCGGGTCACGTTGCGCATCCGGTTGACGTCCTCGACCAGGTGCACGGGCAGTCGCACGGTGCGCTCCTGCTGGGCGATGGCCCGGCTGATCGCCTGGCGGACCCACCACGTGGCGTACGTGGAGAACTTGTAGCCGCGTTCGTAGTCGAACTTCTCGACGGCGCGGACCAGGCCGGTGTTGCCTTCCTGGATCAGGTCGAGCATCGGCATGCCGGAGCGTACGTAGCGCCGGGCGATCGACACGACCAGTCGCAGGTTGGCCCGGATGAACAGGTCCTTGGCCTTCTGGCCCTCGGAGACCAGTCGCTCCAGTTCCTCCCGGCTCACACCGCGCCGGATCTCGCCGCTGTCGAGCAGGTGCTCGGCGTAGAGGCCGGCCTCGATTGCCTTGGAGAGCTCGACCTCCCGCGCGGCGTCCAGCAGCGGAGTCCGGGAGATCTCGTGCAGGTAGACGCCGACGAGGTCACGCTCTTCGGCGACCTGATCGGTCCGCATCACGGTGTTCTTCTCCACGTTGCCCACGGTCCCCTCATTGCCTTCACTACTAACCCCGCTACGGGTGATACCTGTGTTCATCGGTTCCTCCCCGTAACGTCCGCAGTTCGCACATTGCGGTTACTGGCATCTACACAACAAATGGCTGCCTGCACTGATTCCGGCTGGTGAGTCGAAAGTGTCACGAATGTCTGGGGGATAGCTGAGAGCCGCGTGCGTACTTCCTGTACAGGGCTTCCGTAGAGGCAAGCTCCCGCGGCCCGACATTCGGTCGCGCGACCAGTTGTGGTAGCGCTGACAGAGGCATACCCGTTGCAAGTCTCATGACACCATCGGCCCCTCGTCCCTCACAGCGACGTCCATCACCAAAGACCTTGGGACGTCCGTCACCACCCAGTACGTTCCTTGGGCGCGCCAGGTTCACGTGCTGGATCGACAGCTTCAGGACGGGCTTGAAACAAAAGCCGTCAGCAAAAAGATCCCGCACTGCACCGAACGGGACCACCTGCCACAATGCGGCACGTGGCGGCGCAGTTCACTAGCTCGTCCGGGTGACCATCGTCGGAGTGACGCCCCTTTGACAACGGTTCGGAGCGGCGCCGCCATCCGGCTGGTGGCGTGACGAACAACACAGCGGCCGACGGCGCGCGGGGGGCACGATGAGCGACATGGAGAACGGACGTACGGCCCTGATCACGGGCGGCACGGGCGGCCTGGGCGTCGCCGTGGTGGAGGCTTTCGTAGCGGACGGATGGCGCGTGGTCGCTCCGGTTCGCGCCGGGTCCGTCGACAAGCTGCCCAAGGGTGCCGTGCCGCTGGTGGCCGACCTCACAGACGAGACCGACGTCACCACCGCGGTGTCCGCCGCCGTAACCGCGGGCGCGCCCGATCACCCGCTGCGCGCCGTGATCAACCTCGTCGGGGGGTTCGCCAGCGGGCCACTGATCGCCGAGGCGCCCTACGCGGGGCTGACGGCCCAGCTCGACCAGAATCTGCGCCCGACCTATCTCGTCACCCAGGCGGCCCTGCCCCACCTCGTCGACGCGGGCGGTGGCAGCATCGTCTGCGTCTCCTCCCGTACGGCGTTGTCGCCCTTCCCCGGTGGCTCGGCGTACGCGATCGCCAAGGCCGCCGTGCTCGCCTTCGCCGACTCCGTGGCCGTGGAGTACAAGTCGCGCAACGTGCGCTGCAACACGGTGCTGCCGAGCGTGATCGACACCGCGGTGAACCGGGCCGCGATGCCCGACGCCGACGTGGCGAAGTGGGTGCGGCCCGACGAGATCGCGCCCACGATCCTGTTCCTGGCGTCCGACGCCTCCGCACCCACCAGCGGCGCCCAGATTCCCGTCTACGGCCGGGCGTAGCGCCTCTACAGCGCCTCCGCGAGCTGATAGCCCGCCACGGCCAGGGCGGCCACCAGCGGGCCGCCGGCCAGGATCATGCCGCGGACCGAGCGGCCCGGCACCGGTGCGCCGCGGCGGGCCAGTTCGGCGCGGATGGCTGCGGCGACCTCGTCGGGCGTGCCGTTGGCGTCGATCACGACGAAGTCCGCGAACTCCGGCAGGGAGTGATAGGCGGCGCGGGCCGCGGCGAGGTATTCCATCGTCTCGCTGTCGTAACCGCGGGCCTCGATCCGCTCGTACGCGGTCTCGGGCGTCACGTCGAGCAGGAACGTCACGTCCGGGCGGGGGAAGAAACGGTAGGCCAGACGGGCCCGGCGCTCCGCGGCCGGTTTCGCCCCGCGGGCCCGCAGGCTCGCGTACTGGCAGAACGCGTACCGGTCCATCACCACGGTGCCGCCGGTGAGCGCCCGGCGCAGCAGCGTGCGCAGGATGGCCAGCCAGCGCAGCACCGCCTCGACGAGCAGCATCGGGCGGCGGCCGAGCAGGTCGTCGGCGTCGCTGCGGCCGAGCCGGACGGCCACCCGGCCGAACCAGTGCCGGCCGCCCGCGTTGCGCCGGTAGGCGGCGTTCAGGCCCTCGGCGCGCAGCTCGTCGGCCAGGCGGTGCGCCTGGGTCGTCTTGCCCGAGCCGTCCATGCCGACCAGCGCGATCGTCCGAGGGGTCATGCCAACCAACGGTAACCGGCGGTCGCACGCGCCGTTTCTCCGGCGGCGGCCGACCCGGCGTACCAAAATGGGGTTTTGTCCGGTGACTCGCAGAGGTGGCGATTCAACGAGAGGCGGGCCGGGTAGTCGTATCCGACACCGAACCGCACACGTCGACAGGGGGAATCACCATGCCGCACCGGGTGGACGAGGGTCTGGCCGGCACGCTCAAGAAGGTCGCGTCGACCTTGAAGGGCGCCGGCATACCGTTCGCGCTCGGCGGCAGTTTCGCGGTCTACGCGCACGGCGGCCACTCCAGCGATCACGACGTCGACTTCCTGCTGCGTGAGCAGGACAAGGAGCAGGCGCTGGCCGAGCTGGCCAAGGTCGGGTTCCGCACCGAGCAGCCGCCGGAGGACTGGCTGGTCAAGGTCTACGACGAGGACCGGATGGTCGACCTCATCTATCGGCCCGTCGAGACCCCGGTGACCGACGAGACGCTCAACGACACCGAGCAGATCTCGGTCGAGGCCATCTACATGCCGGTGCTCTCGGCGACCCAGCTGATGGTGCACAAGCTCATGAGCTACAGCCAGCACTACTGCGACTTCGCGACCGGCCTGCCGGTGGCCCGCTCGCTGCGGGAACTCATCGACTGGCCCCGGGTCCGCCGCGAGACCGAGAAATCACCGTACGCCGAGGCCTTCCTGATCCTGCTGGACCGGCTGGACGTCGTGCCGTACCCGGACGGCGAGGAAGCCCTCGCAAGCTGACCACTGAGGGGTTGGGATGACCATCGACACCGATCTCGAGGCCGAGATCCAGCGCCTGCTCACCGAGCACGACCGGATAGCCGAGCAGGGCATCACCGTGCAGCGCCGCGATCACCTGATCGTGCTCGGCGGCGAAGTGGAGAGCGCACAGCGCCGCGACGAGATCTGCAAGCAGATCTCCACCCACTTCCCGGACGTGGAGATCACGTGTGACATCGGCATCACGCGGGCCCAGGCGCCCAGCGAGGTGGAGGAGATTTCATGATCCGGATCGCCGCCGTGGGCGACGTCCACGTGGACAAGGACGTGGTGGGCCGCTACCGGCCCGCCCTGGAGGAACTGCCCGACCGGGCCGACGCGCTGCTGGTGGCGGGTGACCTGACCCGCCACGGCACGCCGGAGGAGGCCCGCTGCTTCGCCAAGGAGTTCGGCGGGCTGGCCGTGCCGGTGGTGGCCGTGCTGGGCAACCACGACCACCAGAGCGACCAGCAGCAGCAGGTCACCGAGGTGCTCACCGACGCCGGGATCACCGTGCTGGAGGGTGCCGCGACCGTGCTGGAGATCCGCGGGCACCGGCTGGGCATCGCCGGCACCAAGGGCTTCGGCGGCGGGTTCGCCGGGGCCTGCGCGAGCAACTTCGGCGAGCGCGAGATGAAGGACTTCGTCGGCACGGCTGAGCGGTACGCGACCGTACTGGAAAACGCTCTGCAATCGGTGGAGTGCGACGCCCTGGTGGCGCTCACCCACTACGCCCCGGTGCCGGAAACCCTGGTCGGCGAGCCGCTGGAGATCTACGCCTTCCTCGGCTGCTATCAGCTGGGCCGGGCCATCGACTCCGCCCCGACGGCGCTCGCCCTGCACGGGCACGCCCACCACGGCTCCGAGCGCGGCCGCACGCCCGGCGGGGTGCCCGTCCGCAACGTCGCGCACCCGGTGATCAAGCAGGCGTACAACGTCTATCAGCTGCTGTCCGAAGAGGTCGACGCCACACTTGTGGGCGCCGAAGAACCAGGTTTCTGATTTTCGCGGTTCGGGTATCGGATGTTCATGGACCTAATTCTTTGGATTCTCGCAGTCATCCTGGTGGTCGCCGGTATCCTCGCGCTTTTCCGGCGGCAGCTGCTCTGGGGCATCGTGCTGATCATCGTCGGCCTCCTGGTGGGCCCCGGCGGCGTCAGCATCTTCACCTGATCGGCCCCCGCATCCCGCATCTGATCCCCCACTATCGAGAACCGGGCCACCCCAACGGGTGGCCCGGTTCCGTTTGTCCGGTCTGCCGCACTCGTCGTGCGATGCACCCCTCCGGATCGCTGACTGAATCACTTGCGGATATCCGTCGATCTTTTCCGCGAGGAGTGCCGGTGGCCGAGGTTCATCACTTCACGTACGGCGTCTTCAACCCGATCGCCGCCTTCCTGCTCGCCTTTCTGGGATCGTTCTTCGGGCTGCTGAGCACGGCCCGGGCCCGCGACGCGCGCACCCGCGGCCGTCGCAACCGCTGGCTGCTGATCGGCGCGTTCGCGATCGGAGGCGGCGCGATCTGGCTCATGCACTTCGCCGCCATGCTCGGCTTCGAGGTGCCGGCCAGCCCGGTGCGTTTCGACGTGCCGATGACCGTGGGCAGCCTGGTGCTGGCCGTCGTGGCGGTCGGCGCCGGCCTGCTGATCGTCGGGCACGGGCGGCGTACCCCGCCCAAGGTGGTTGCGGCCGGCGTGCTGACCGGCGGCGGTGTGCTCGCCATGCACTACACCGGCATGCTCGGCATGCACGTCGCGGGCGAGATGCGCTACGACCTCGCGCTGGTGGGCGCCTCGGCCGTCATCGCCGTCGTGGCCTGCACCGTCGCGTTGTGGTTCACCGTCTCGGTGCGCGGGTGGGCCCCGATCAGCGGCGCCGCGGGGATCATGGCGGTGGCGGTGTGCGGCATGCACTACACCGGGATGGCCGCCCTGTCGGTGCGCCTCGACCCGGGCCTGCCGAGCGCGGTGTCGGGGCTGCGGCCGCTCACCCTGATCGTGCCGATCACCCTGATCACCGCGGCCACGATCGTGGGGGTGGCGCTCAGCGCGCTGCAGGCGATGACCGAAGAGGAGTTCACCGACGGGGCCGGCACCCCGCGGCGCGGGGCGCACGCCGAGCCGGGCGGCAACCCCTGGTCGCTCAAGCAGGCCACGGCGGCCGCGACCGCCGCGCGCCGGCCCTCGCCCCGCCCGGTTCCGATGCGTACGCCCACCAACACCTGACGCTCCGGTACGTTCTGCGCATGGCGCCCCGGATGTTGCTGTCGATGCCGTTGCACGCGATCACCGAGGTGTACGGCGAGGCCGGCCTCCGCGAGCGGCTCCTGCTCGAACTCGAGACGTTTCCCGAGCCCGAGCGTGAGCAGTTGATCGAGGCGCTCGACCTGGCGGCCCGCCTGCACGCGGACGACCGCCGGGTGCGCGAGCCCTACCTCAACCACCTGCTCCGGGTGGCCATCAGGATCATCAAGTACTACGGCGTACGGGATGTCGACGTGCTCACCGCGGCCCTGCTGCACGACGCCGTCGAGGACCACCCGGGCGAGCTGTCCGGACTGGCCGCGGGCAGTCACGCCGAGCTGACCGAGGCGGCCGTGGCCGAACTGGCCCGGCGGTTCGGGCCGCGGGTGGCCGAACTCGTCAGCTCGGTCACCAACCCGGAGTACGACCCCGAACGCGACCGCCACGAGCAGTACCGGGCGCACGTGGCGGCCAGCCTGGAACGCGACCCGTGGGCCCGGGTGATCAAGGTCTCGGACTTCACCGACAACGGCGTGGGCGTGGTGCACACCACGCTCGACAAGGCCGTCCGGGCCGCCACGAAATACCGCCCGCTGGTGCCCAAGCTGCGTGAGCTGGTGGGACGGCCGGACACCCCGCTGTCGCTCGCGGCCAAGGACCACATCATGGATCAGCTCGACCTGGCCGAGGAGCGATTCGCCGCGATCCTCGATGACTAACGTGGTGGCATGCTCGAACGCGACGAATGGTGGCGCGACGCCGTCATCTACCAGGTCTATCCCCGCTCCTTCGCCGACAGCGACGGGGACGGGATGGGTGACCTGCCCGGCATCACCGGCCGCCTGCCGCACCTGCGCGAGCTCGGCGTCGACGCCGTCTGGCTCTCCCCGTTCTATCCCTCGCCCCAGCACGACGCCGGTTACGACGTGGCCGACTACCGCGGGGTCGACCCGCGCTTCGGCGACCTGGGCGACGCCGACAAGCTGATCGCCGAGGCGCACAACCTGGGCCTGAAGATCATCGTCGATCTGGTGCCCAACCACACCTCCAGCGAGCACGCGTGGTTCCAGGCCGCGCTGGCCGCCGCCCCGGGCAGCCCGGAGCGCGAGCGGTACATCTTCCGCGACGGGGACGAACCCCCGAACTCGTGGCAGAGCGTCTTCGGCGGCAGTGCCTGGGAGCGGACCCCGGACGGGCAGTGGTACCTGCACCTGTTCGACGTCAGCCAGCCCGACCTCAACTGGGACAACCCCGAGGTCCGGGAGGAGTTCCTGGCCATCCTCCGGTTCTGGCTCGACCGCGGCGTGGACGGTTTCCGGGTCGACGTCGCCCACGGGATGATCAAGGAAAAGAACCTGACCGACTGGACCAGCGCCAGCACGATCCTGGGCGGTCTCGACCCCGCCGGCCCGCCCCCGCCGATGTGGGACCAGGAGGGCGTGCACGAGATCTACCAGTCGTGGCGGCAGGTGCTCGACCAGTACCCCGGCGGCCGCATCCTCGTCGCCGAGGCGTGGGTGGCCCCGGCCAGCCGGCTGGCCCGCTACGTCCGCCCCGACGAGATGCACCAGGCGTTCAACTTCCCGTACCTGGAAGCGCCGTGGACACCGGCGGCGCTGCGCGCGGTCATCGACGAGTCGCTCGAGGCCAACGACGCCGTGGGCGCGCCCACCACCTGGGTACTGTCGAACCACGACGTGGTGCGGCACGCCAGCCGGCTCGGTTTCCCGGCCGGCACCCCGCGCATGCCCGGCATCGGCGCCGAGGACCCGCAGCCCGACGCCGCGCTCGGCCTGCGCCGGGCCCGGGCGGCCACGCTGCTCATGCTCGCGCTGCCCGGCTCGGCCTACCTCTATCAGGGCGAGGAGCTGGGGCTGCCCGAGCACACCACGATGCCCGACGAGTTCCGCGAGGATCCGGCCTGGGAACGGTCGGGGCACGCGGAGCGCGGGCGCGACGGCTGCCGGGTACCGCTGCCGTGGGAGGCCGACGCCCCCTCGTACGGGTTCGGTCCGGCCGAGAAGTCCTGGTTGCCTCAGCCGGCGACGTGGGCCGAGTTCGCGCTCGACCGCCAGCAGGGGGTGGCCGGCTCGACGTGGGAGCTCTATCGCAGCGCGCTGGGCCTGCGGCGCGCGCACGGTCTGGGCCGTGGCACGGTGACCTGGCAGGACGGCGCGTTCGCCTTCCGCAACGGCGACGTGCTCGTGGTGACCAACTTCGGGGCCGAGGCGGTGGAGCTACCGGCCGGCGCCCGGGTCCTGCTGAGCAGCGAGCCCCTCGACGACGACGGGCGGGTCCCCACCGACGTCACCGTCTGGGCGGCTCTCTGACCGGGCGGCCCGGCTCAGCAGGGCGGCGTGCGTGTCCTCCATGTCGCGCGCGACCGTCCTGCTGGCCAGCCAGAACATGACGCCGGTGGGCAGCCAGAACAGCTGGAAGGCGGCCAGCCCGACCGCGTAGTTGAGCGGGGGCGGGAAGGCGCCGGCCAGCCCGCGGAAGGCGGCCGCGACCATGATGTTGCCGCCCGCCCGGCCGAAGCCGTTGACCAGGTTGCCCAGGCTGTAGACAGTGCCGCGGTGCTCGGGCGGGTTGACGTCGGCGATCAGGGCGAACCAGTTGGGCGAGTTGGCCGACGTGAGCATCAGCGCGAAGATGGCGACGGCCAGGCAGAGCCCCACGGTGGGCTCGGTGAACACGTCGGCCAGGACGGCCCGGACGACCCCGCCCGTGCCGGCGCCGTCGGGCACGTCGATGCGCATCGGCACGAAGAACAGCACGATGTAGAACGGCACGGCGGCCACGACCCCGAACGCCGCCACCAGCGCCCGGCCGCGGGGCGTGCGGCGTTGCAGGCGGTCGCCCACGAGGCCGCCCAGGATGGACAGGGCGCCGCCGGCCTGGAAGAGCGTGGCGAACACGCTGCCGATCACGATCGCCGTGCCGGCCGAATAGCCCTGGTCCTCGGCGCGCGAGCGGAACAGCACCGGCAGCCACACCAGCGAACCCAGGGCGATCTGCGCGGTGCTCCCCTGCAGGATCAGCCACACGTTCGTCCGCCGGCGCAGGATCAGCGGCAGGTGGTCGTGGTGGATGCGCTCGTCGTAGTCGACGCCGGCCAGCTCCGGCTGGGAGTCGCCGCGCGGCACGTTGTAGGTGAACAGGTAGGCCGCCGTGGCCACTCCGCCCGCGATCGCGGTGATCATGAACGGCTCGCGCCAGTTGGCGTGGCCGAGCAGACCGCCGATCAGGGTGCCGGCGAGCGTGCCGACGCCCTGGGACAGGCCCCAGAAGCTCATCACGAGCCCGCGGCGCTTGGGCGAGATGAGGTCGCTGACCACGGCGAAGCTCACCGACGCGACCGCACCCAGACCGAACGCGGCGACCACCTGACTGGTCAGGAAGCTGGGATAGCTGCCGGAGAAGCCGGACCACGTCGTACCCGCGATCCAGATCAGCGTGCCGAGGATGAGCACCGGCTTGCGGTCGGTGCGATCCCCGGCGTACGCGAAACCGATGGCCGCGACCGCGCTGATCAGGAACATGATCGTGGTGGCGAGCGCGATGTGGCCCTCGCCCACCCCGAAGGCGTCGCCGATGCTGCCGTACAGCGGCGGCACCAGCCCGATCGCCACGTTGTCGAGCGAGGCGAGGACCACGAACACCACCACGCTGTACACGCGATGGGCGGTTCCTCCCCGGGTCACCTCGAAAGGTTAGCGGGGGCGATCGACGACCGCGTCCCGGGCGGCGGCGTACTGCTCGCGGATGAGCGGCACCGGCACGGCCTCGTACGTCTCGGGCTGCGCGGCCGACCACACCGGGGGCTCCTCGCCGCCGCGGGCGACCCAGGCGGCCTGCCGGGCCGCGCCGTCGGCGACGTACTCACCGGGCGGGGGCACCAGCACCGGCAGCCCGAACAGCTCGGGGGCGATGCGCCGGACCGCCTCGCTGCGGGCGCCGCCGCCGACCAGCACGATGCGGTTGGCCGTGGCGCCGTTGGCGACCAGCGCGTCCAGCCCGTCGGCGAGCGCGCACAGCATGCCCTCGACGGCGGCCCGGGCCAGGTGGGCCGGGTCGGAGGTCTTGAGCGTCAGGCCGTGGATCGCTCCGGTGGCGTCCGGGCGGTTCGGTGTGCGCTCACCCTCCAGGTACGGGATCAGGACGAGCCCATCGGCGCCGGCCGGGGCGCCCAGCGCGAGCTGGGACAGCTTGTCGTGGTCGACACCGAGCAGCTTGGTCGCGGCGTCGAGCACGCGGGCCGCGTTCAGCGTCACGACGATCGGGAGGAAACGGCCGGTGGTGTCGGCAAACCCGGCCACCGTGCCGGAGGGGTCGTTGGGCGAGACGTCGGACGAGACGAAAACCGTGCCCGACGTGCCGATCGAGACGATGACGTCGCCCGTGCCGGCGCCCGTGCCGAACGCGGCGGCCGCGTTGTCGCCGGCCCCGGGGCCGAGCGGGGCGCCGTTGGGCAGCCGGCCCGCGATGCCGGTCGGGCCGAGCACCTCGGGGGTCGCGATGAGGCGGCCGAAGCCGAGCTCGAGCAGGTCGGGGCGGTATTCGTTGGTCTTGGCCGACCAGTAGAGGGTGCCGCTGGCGTCGCTGCGATCGGTCTTGATCGTGCTGATGTCCGTCGACCCGGACAGCTTCCAGGTCAGCCAGTCGTGCGGCAGGCACACGGCCGCCACCCGCGCGGCGTTCTCCGGCTCGTGGCGGGCGAGCCAGCGCAGCTTGGTCAGGGTGAAGCTGGCGACCGGCACGATGCCGACCGCGTCGGCCCACTTGTCGCCGCCGCCGAGCTCCTGAATGAGGTCGGCGGCCGCACCGGCGCTGCGGGTGTCGTTCCACAGCAGCGCCGGGCGGACCACTTCGCCGTTCTCGTCGAGCACCACCATGCCGTGCTGCTGGCCGGCCACCGAGGCGGCGGCCACGTCGTCCAGGCCGCCGGCCTCCTCGATGGCGTGTTGCAGCGCGGCCCACCAGGCGTCCGGATGCACCTCGGTGCCCTCCGGATGGCTCGCCCGGCCCTGCCGGACCAGCGTGCCGGTCTCCGCGTCGCGGATGACCACCTTGCAGGACTGGGTGGAGCTGTCGATCCCGGCTACGAGAGTCATGTCTTCCCTTTTACTTCAGGTCAGTTGGCCCGGAGAACGTGGTCGATCATCAGCTGGTGCAGCTTGACGAAACCGTAGCCCTGAGCACCGGCCGCGTCGACGTCGAACTCCTCCCAGGCGCTCTTGTCGTTGAGCAGGTCCTGGTAGGTCTCGCCGGGGTTGAGGGTCGGGGTCTCCAGCTCGAGCACCTTGCTGGCCCGCAGCGCCTCCTGCACCACCGGGTCGGCCCGGAACTCCTGCGCGCGCTCCTTGAGCAGCAGGTACATCCGCATGTTGGCCTTGGCCGACTCCCAGACGCCGCCGATGTCCTCCGTACGGGAGGGCTTGTAGTCGAAGTGGCGAGGGCCGTCGTACTTGGGGCCGCCGCCGATCGGGCCGTTCTCCAGCAGGTCCACCAGGGAGAACGCGTTGAGCAGGTCGCCGTGGCCGAAGACCAGGTCCTGGTCGAACTTGACGCTGTGCTGGCCGTTGAGGTCGATGTGGAAGAGCTTCTTCTGCCACAGAGCCTGGGCGATGCCCTGGGTGAAGTTGAGGTTCGACATCTGCTCGTGGCCGACCTCGGGGTTGATGCCGAACAGCTCGGGCCGCTCGAGTTCGTAGGTGAACGCGATGGCGTGGCCGAGCGTGGGCAGCAGGATGTCGCCGCGGGGCTCGTTGGGCTTGGGCTCGATGGCGAAGCGCAGGCCGTAGTTCTTGTCCTCGGAGTACTGCGCGACCAGGTTGAGGCCCTCGCGGTAGCGGTCGAGCGCGGCGTTGATGTCCTTGGCCGCGTCGTACTCCGCGCCCTCGCGGCCGCCCCAGAGCACGAAGGTCTCGGCGCCCAGCTCGGCGGCCAGGTCGACCTGACGCAGCACCTTGCGCAGCGCGTAGCGCCGGACCGAGCGGTCGTTGCTGGTGAACGCGCCGTCCTTGAACACCGGGTGGCTGAAGGTGTTGGTGGTGACCATCGGGACGACGATGCCGGTCTCCTCCAGCGCCTTCTTGAAGCCGGCGAGGATGCCGTCGCGGGTCTGCGCGTCGGAGCCGAAGGGCACCAGGTCGTCGTCGTGGAAGGTCAGGCCGTACGCGCCGAGCTCGGCCAGCTTGTGCACCGCCTCGACCGGGTCGAGCACCGGGCGGGTGGCCGAACCGAACGCGTCCTGAGCCTGCCAACCGATGGTCCACAGGCCGAAGGAGAACTTGTCTTCACGGGTGGGTTGGACCGACACGGTTACCTCCACGCAACATCTCGGATTTGTTTATTGGTTGAATTATTTGGCGGCCGTGTGGCATTGTCAAGACGTGAACGGCCGCATCCTCAGTGCTTCCCGGGCTCCGGTCCGGCAATCGAGCGTGCGAGCCCACAATCTCGCGCTCGTGTTGCAGACAGTGGCGAACAGCGCAGATCGCCCATCCCGGGCGGCCATCGCGGGCCTCACCGGGCTCACCCGGGCCACCGTCTCCGCCCTGGTCGACGATCTGATCGCGGGTGGGTTGCTCACCGAGCTGGAGCCGGCCCCGCGCACGGGGGCCGGCCGTCCCGCCGCCGGCCTCGCGCTCTCGCCCGACGGCCCGGCCGGGCTCGGCCTCGAGATCAACGTCGACTATCAGGCCGCCTGCGTGGTCGACCTGGCCGGCGTCGTGCGGCACCGCTTCGTCGCGCGTGGCGACCAGCGGTTGCTGACCCCCACGGCCGCCCTCGCCGCCCTGGACGCCCTGGCCACCGAGGCCCGCGCAGCCGCCGAGGCCGAGGGGACGGTGCTGGCCGGCGCCGCGCTCGCCGTGCCGGGTCTGGTCGCGCCGGGCGGACTGGTCCGGGTCGCGCCCAACCTGGGCTGGCAGGAGGTGCGGGTGCCACCCCTGGCCGGACTGCCGGTCACCGTCGACAACGAGGCAAACTTGGCCGCGCTGGGGGAGCTGCGGGCCGACGGGGGCGAGCCCAGCTTCGTCTACGTCTCCGGCGAGATCGGCATCGGCGCCGGCATCGTGCTCGACGGCGCTCTCTATCGCGGCGGGCGCGGCTGGAGCGGCGAGATCGGGCACGTCACGGTCTATCCCGACGGGCGGCCCTGCCGCTGCGGGGCCAACGGCTGCCTGGAGCAGTACGCCGGCCAGGAGGCTGTCGCGGCCGATCCCGAGCTGGCCGCGGCCGCGCTCGGCATCGCCCTGTCGGCGGTCGTCAACCTGCTCGATCTAGGGGTGATCGTGCTCGGTGGTGGCTACGCGCCGGAGTTCGCCCGGCTGCACGAGGGCATCGAGATCGAGCTGCGCCGGCGGGTGCTGACGGCCGGGCTCGCCCCGGTGACGCTGCGCCCGGCCGCACTGGGGGCCGACGCGGCCATGCGCGGTGCCGCCGACGCGGTGCTCCGCGGCGTTCAGCAAGATCCGGCGGCGTGGCTGGCCCGCGCTCAGGCGGTCTGAGCGGACGCGGAGCCGCCGTTCTCCTCCGCCGCCGCGGCGAACTCGGTGAGCCCTCGCAGCAGGGCCGCCCGGCCACCGGAAGACATCTTTTCCAGGACGCCCGTGAGCGCGTGCCGGCGAATCTGACGCAGCTCGGCCAGCAGGGTGCGCGACGCCGGGGTGAGGTAGAGCGCGATCTCCCGCCGATCGGCCCGGCCCGGCACTCGCTCCACCATGCCCGAGGCCACCAGGCGGTCGCACAGACGGCTGGCCGAGGAGAGCAGCATGCTCAGCTCGCCCGCCAGACCGCCCAGGTTGATGCCCTCGGCGCGCTCGACGGCGAGCAGGGCGTTGAGCTGCACCGACGACAGGCGCGGCGTCACCTGTTCGCGGGCCACGTCCCACGCGAGCAGCAAAGCTTTCGCGGCGTCGTCGATCGCCGCGGCATGCATGGGGTCAGGCCCGTCCGGCCCATGGTGAACGGCCATGGTGCAGCAGAGACTACTCGTACGGCCGCGTCTGTTCGAGGAGGTCTTCATTGATCGACAGGCTACTGGCGGTTCGGCGGATTCTCACCGACGCGGCCGCGGACGCCGTTCCGGACCGCCTGGCCGAGGGACTGGCCAAGGAGTACGGAGTCGTCCGAACCGAGTTGTACCTGGTGGACTACCGTTTGGCGGCCCTCGTGCCGGTCTTCGGATCCGACGATCGCACCCGTCCGGGCGACCCCGCCTGGCGCTGCTTCGACCACCAGTCCGAAGTGCACGCGGATGATGTGATCTTCGTACCGGTCACCGTGCGCGGGGAACGGATCGGGGTGCTCGCCTGCGCGCCGGCGCCCGACGACGACCGCACGGCGGCCGAACTGGCCGAGATCGGGGTCGCGCTGGCCCACGAGCTGCAGTCGGCCCGGGCCGGCACCGACCGCTACCAGGCGATCGCCCGGACGCGCAGGCTCACGCTGGCCGCCGAGATGCAGTGGGAGCTGCTGCCGGCGCGCAGCCGCACGCGCCCGGCGTTCGGCCTGGCCGGGCAGCTCGAACCGTCGTACGACGTACGGGGGGACAGTTTCGACTGGGCCGACGAGGACGACCGCCTGTCGCTGGCCGTGCTCAACGGCATGGGCCAGGGCGTGTCGGCCTCCCTGCTGACCGCGCTGGCCACCTACGCCCTGCGCAACGCCCGCCGGGCCGGGATCCCGCTGGCCGATCAGGCCGCGCTGGCCGACCAGGCCATCTTCGCCGAGCATCGGGGCGCGAGCCACGTGTCGGCCCTGCTGCTCGACCTCGACCTGGCCACCGGTGAGGTGGAGGCGGTCGACGCGGGTTCGCCCCGGCTCCTGCTGCTGCGCGACGGCGAGGTGCAAGCGCAGACGCTGAGCAAGGAGTTCCCGCTCGGCATGTTCGAGGAGACCGACTACCAGGTGCAACGCTTCCGGCTCGAGCCCGGCGACCGGCTGATGCTGGTGAGCGACGGGGTCTACGACGCGGTGGCGGCGACCGGGCGTTACGGGGACGCCGCGCTGGCCCGGTTCGTGCGGCGCACCGGGGCGCTGGTGCCGTTGCAGGCCGTCCGCTCGCTGCTGGGTGACCTGCGGGCCTTCGTGGGCGACGCCGAGCTCGAGGACGACGCCGTCGCCGTCTGCCTGGACTGGTACGGGCCGCGCAACTGATCGGGGCCGCCACCTCGCGGTGACGGCCCCGATCGGTACGACGCGACGGATCAGCTGCCGGCGGCGCCGGTGCGGCGGCCGATGGCCTCGACGAAGATCGTGCTCATCTTGGCCGGGTCCTTGGTCACGAAGACGCCGCCCGCCGGGGTCTCCCGCACGGCCTCCTCGAGCTCGTTCCGGTCGACCTGGTCACCGATGCCGATGATGACCAGACGCACCGGCTCCTTCGGATCGTTGAGCTGCTTGAGCTGCGCCTTCAGCTGGTCAATCTTGATCTTGCTGCCTTCGTCCTTGCCGTCGGTGAAGAGGATGACGGAGTTGACCTTGCCGGGCTCCCACGTCCTCTTCACCTCCTTGTACGCGGCCAGAACCGTGTCATAGAGGCCGGTGTCGCCGTCCTCCTTGGGCACGATCTGGCTGATCGAGTCCTGCAGCTGGGGCCGGCCCGAGGCCAGCGGGGTGATCGGCACGATCTCCTTCCACGGCCTGCTGCCGACCATGTCCGTCGAGAACAGCCACACGCCGACGGCCCACTTCTCGCTGAACATGCTCAGACCGGCGGCCGCCGCCTTGCGGGTCACCGCGGCCCGGGTCTGGTCGTTCGCCGTCGGGACCTTGGTGTTCATCGAGCCCGAGACGTCGAAGACCGCGAGCACCCGGCCCGGCTGTGTGATGGCGGTCCAGCTGCCGATCACCTGGCTCAGCGCGCTGGCGTCGAAGCCGGCCGCGGCCGTGCCGCCGTTCTCACCGTTGCCGCCGACCTCGTTGCTGGCGGGCGGGGACGCGTCGGGCGCACCCAGCGGCCGGGCGAAGCCGGAGCCGAACGAACCGTCGGGCGCGCGCAGGCCGGCCGCACCCAGGGCGTTCTTGAACGTGCCGCTGGACAGCTGGGCCCGCAGCCCCGCGGCCGCCTGCTGCTTGGGCAGGTCGGTCTCGGGCATGACGGCGAACGGGTAGTCGAGCGGCATCGGGCTGGGCTCGAGGTAGAGCCCGGCCAGCGGCACCGGCGGCTTGGCGGCGTTGTAGGCCACCACGTTCTGCTCGGAGATCGGCGCCGCACTGAGGCTGCTGCCGATGTCGGTCGGGTCGGCCGAGCGGGGGAAGTTCTCGATCAGCTCGTCCCGCAGGTTGGAGGCCTTGGTGGCCAGCCGCTGCAGGGCCTGGACCTTGGTCTGCTGACCCTTGTCACCGGCGCCGGCCGCCTGGCCCAGCGCGAGCAGCCCGGACAGGCCGGCCGCGTCCCGCTGCGGGTTGGCGATGCCCGTGTTGAGCCGCGTGTTCTTCATGATCTGCGGGAGCAGCTGCGCCCAGCCCAGCTTCTCGTTCGGCCAGCCCATGGTCTTGGCGACCGGTTCCGGCATGGCCAGCACGACCGGGCTCTGCGCGATCGGCTTGCTGTCGGAGGGCACGAAGCCGGGGGCCTCGGACTTGAGGCGCAGGATCCAGGTCGAGGAGTCGGGGATCCACAGGTCGGGCACCTTGACGGCCTGGGCCGCGGTGCCGACACCGGCCAGCTGCACCTTGTGCTCGCCGGCCACGGCGGCGGCCATCGTCGCGGAGTTGACGTCCTCGACGGCGACGGCGACACAGGTGCCGTCGACGTTGGCCCCGTCCTGCACCCAGCGTTGCGCGACCTGGTCGATCGCGGGCGCGATCTCGGGAGTCGCGGCGACGGTCAACCGGATGGAACCGGAGCAGCTGTCGTCGGAAAGCTGCTGATATCCGAAGTAGGACCCCGCCACTACGACGACTATTGCCATCGCAGCTCCGACGATGCCCGCTCCTCTGAGATTGAAGTTTCTACGATGGCGGCCTGACACGCGCTCCATAGTGCGCATCTGCGTACCCGAATGCCATATACGTTCGGGCGAAAGTTACTCGGATTGGAATTCTTGGCATCATGCGTTACTGGGCGTGGTGGTGTCATCTCGATCAGTGGTGGCCTGTGCCGGATTTGTCCCCGGCTCCGCGATGATCACCATCTATCCCGCTCTGGGCGTTACCTGCCCTCGACAACGCTCCAGCGCAGCAGGCATGTCGGGGTGGGCTCGGCGGCGGACGCAGCCGGAGCCACGGGCACGCCGGTCTCGGGGTCGATCCGGAGTGTCGTCACGCTCCGTGATCGCTGGTTGGTTACGTAGAGGTGATCCCCGACCAGGATCATGTGGCGTGGCCAGTCACCTCCGGCAGGCGTCTCGGCCACCAGGGTCGCCGCCGCGCCGTCCCAGGCGAAGGTCGTCACCGTGTTGGGACCACGGTTCGCGACGTAGACGAAACGGCCGTCGGGCCGCACCACGACCTCGGACGGGTAGTTCTCCCCCTCGGCCGTCGTGGTCGCCGCCCGCCCGGCCAGGTCCAGAGACCCGTCGGCGCCGGGCCGCCACCAGGTCAGCTCGCCGGAGAGCTCGCCCACCACGAACAAGGCGCCGTCGGGCGAGAAGCGGACGTGCCGCGGGCCGGTGCCGGGCGGGGCGGAGACCGCGGGCGCGAGCAGCGTCAGCCGGCCCGCGACCGGGTCGAGCCGGGCCCGCCACACCTTGTCGGAGCCGAGGTCGGCGATCAGCACCTCGTCACGCAGCGGGAACACCATGTGCGCGTGCGGGCCGGCCTGACGGTCGGCCACCGGGCCACTGCCGGTGAGCGTCAGCAGGTCGGTGCGCTCGCCGGGGGCGCCGTCGGCGTCGAGCGGGAAGACCGCGACCGACCCGGTGCCGTAGTTGGCGACCAGCAGGTGCCGGCCGTCGCCGGTGACCGCGAGGTGGGCCGGGTCGCTGCCGCCGGTGGGGCGGCTCGCCAGCGGTGTGAGGTCACCGGCGGCATCGACCGTGAAGGCACTGACCGTGCCGTCGGGGTCGAGCTCGTTCACGGCGTAGAGGACCGGCAGAGCCGGGTGCCGGGTCAGGAACGACGGGCTCGGGGTCCGGGCCACGACGCCCGACCGGGTCAGCTCGCCGGTCGCGGGATCGCGCCGCAGCCGGACGATGCCCTCGCCGTCACCACCCTTGTCCGCCGTGTAGCCACCGACGAAGACCAACTCATCACTCGCGCCCATGGGGCTGATCTCATCACACCCGGTGGCCGGGGCGCGGACCCCCGTCGGTCCCGCGCCCCGGCCCCGCCGCCCCATCAGCTGTTCAGCAGGTCGTAGACGACCGGGGTGGCCTTCATCTGCTCGGCCGCCGTCGGTGCGACAGGCGTCTTCGTCGTGCCGAAGCCGGTGTAGCGGACGTGATAGGTCGCGGCCTTCGCCTTGCCGGCCGCCGGGATCTTGACGAGCAGCGACGTCAGACGACCGTCGCTGTCGACGTCGGCCTCGAACGGCACCGCCTTGGCCTTCGGGCCGAGCGCCTTCAACCGCGCGTCGGTCACGATCTCGGCCTCGGTCGAGGCGGTGAGGTCGGTGGTGCCGGTGTAGTGACCGTCGCCCGTCCCGGTCACGGCGGCCGCGCCCCGCAGCACCAGCGCCGCGTAGCCGGGATCGGTGTCACCGTCGTAGCCGGACGGCGCGACCTCCGGGTCCTTCACCTTGGCCGGGTCGACGACCAGCCACTTGCGCGGCACCGCGGGCAGACCCGGCACCTTCGCCGGCTTGAACAGGATCTTCATCCAGGCTTTGTCCCGGACGGTGAGCGCATACATGGTCATCGAGAAGCCGGCGTCCGGCTCGGTGTGCACGACCTGCACCCGGAAGGTCTCGCGGGGGGCGTCGAGGACACCGGAGATCGGCGTGACCCCACCCTTGACGTCGAAGGTGAAGGCGGGTGTCTTCATGTCCGGGACGGCCCGGAGGAGTTGTTCGCCCGGCGTGATCGCCGGCGCGGTGGTCCCCGTGGGGGCGCCCGCCTTGCCGACCAGGGCGCAACCGGTGGTCGTGGTGAGGACAACAAGGACGGTGATTCCAGCGAAGCGCTTCATGACGGTGTCTCTCTTCTTCCGTGGCGGGGCACTGGAGAACACGCTGCCGGGCGTCGCTGCCATCGGCCTGCGGCTATGCTGCTGCCGCTGCCGTCGCGCTTCCGTTTCACTGTTTGCGCAGGTCGGCGCTTCGGGGGGAGTTGGCGTGCGGTTCGAGATGCTCGGCGAGTTGCGGGTGCTGCGCGACGGGGTGCCGGCCGACCTCGGCCCGGCCAAGCAGCGCGCCGTGCTCGCCGTCCTGCTGGTCAACGCCGGCCGGGCGGTGCCGACCCAGCAGATCGTCGACGCGGTCTGGGGCGAAGAGCCGCCCGAGAACGGGGCGAACGTCGTGCAGAAGCACATCGCCGGGCTGCGCCGGGTGCTCGATCCCGACCGGGCGCCGCGCACGCCGGGCGAGCTCGTGGCGCTCACCCCGGCCGGCTACGTGCTCCGCCTCGACGGACACACCGTGGACGCCCACGAATTCACCGCGGCGGCCACTCGCGCCCCGACGGCCGAGCTCGTGCGGGCCGGTCTGATGTTGTGGCGGGGCGAGGCCCTGGCCGGGCTGACCGGGCCGTTCTTCGACTCGGCGCGGGCCCGCCTGGCCGAGATACACGCGACCGCGTGGGAGCGCTGGGCCGAGCTCGAACTCGGGCGCGGGCGCGACGCCGCGCTGGTGCCCGAGCTGGCCCGGCTGGTCGAGCAGTTCCCGCTGCGCGAGGGACTGCGGGCGCATCTGATGATCGCGCTGTCCCGCAGCGGGCGGCAGGCCGAGGCCCTGGCCGCTTTCCGCAGCGCCCGGGACTACCTGGTCGAGCAGTTCGGCACCGAGCCGGGTGAGCTGCTGCAGGAGACGCACCGGCGCGTGCTGCGGGGCGATCAGGCGCCGCTGCCGCCGCCTCTTCTGCCGGCAGCCGTATCCGAGCCGGCCCAGGTGGTCGCCGACGAGCCACCGGTGCGCTTGCGGATCCCGTACGTGGAAGTGCTCTTCGCCGTGCTCACGCCGCTGGTCACCTTCGCCACCGGCGCGTGGATCTACTTCGTGTACGCGGCGGCGCACCACCGCGAGCGGCGGCTGTTCGTGGCGGCCGGGGTGTACGCCGGCCTGCTGGTGACCGCGTTCGTGTTCATGGCCGTCGATCCTTCGCCGCTCGACGACGGCGACGCCGTCAGCGGGGCCGAGGCGGCCGGCATCTCGATCTGGCTGGGGACCGCGCTGGTGGCCGCCATCCACGGCGCAGTCGTCGCCACGCACCAGGCCGGCGTGGCCGCACTGGCCGCCGTGTCACAGCGACGCACCGGGCCGGAGCCGGATGGCCGCTCAGTGCGCGGCGGCCGCTAGCTGACGACGGGCGACGTATTCGACCAGCTCGATCAGCACGTTGCGGGCGCCGGTGGGCTCGCGGGCGTCGAACAGCACGACCGGCACACCCGAGTCGAGGTCGAGCGCGCGGCCCACGGCCTCGGCGCCGAAACGCTGTTCGGACTCGAAGCAGTTGACCGCGACGACGAACGGGGTGCCGCGCTGCTCGAAGTAGTCGATCGAGGGGAAGCAGTCGGCCAGCCGGCGCGTGTCGGCCAGCACCACGGCGCCCAGCGCGCCCTGCGACAGCTCGTCCCAGAGGAACCAGAATCTGTCCTGCCCGGGCGTGCCGAACAGATAGAGCTGCAGGTCCTCGGTGATGGTGATGCGGCCGAAGTCCATCGTCACGGTCGTGGTGGTCTTGCCCTCCACGCCGCCGGTGTCGTCGGCGCCCTCGGCCCCGGTGAGCACCTCTTCGGTCTGCAGCGGGCGGATCTCGCTGACCGAGCCGACCATCGTGGTCTTCCCGGCGCCGAATCCACCGGCAATCAGGATCTTGAGCGCGACCGGGATGCGCGACGACGCGCCGTTGCGGTCAGAGCGCACGGAGTCCATTGACAACCGCCTTGAGTACGTCGACATCGTGCGGCTGGGACGCCGCCGGGGGTTCGTACAGCGAAATGAGTCCCGCCGAGCGTAGATCACCCAGCAATACCCGGACGACCCCGATCGACAAGTCGAGGGCCGAGGCCAGCTCGACGACGGAGATCGGCTCCCAGGACGCGGCCACGATCGCGTGGTGCTCGGGCTGCAGCCCGGCGTCCTGCGGGTGCTCCCCGGCGATGGCGACCACGAACGCGACCAGGTCGAACTCGCCGCCCTCGGGGGCCACCCGGCCCTGGGTCATCGCGTAGGGGCGCACGACCGGGCCGGCGTCGTGGTCGAGCCAGTCGTGCGCGGCCCGCGGTGAATCAGCCTGCATCGGGCATCGCGGCGGAGCGCCCAGGGGCGCTCATGTTCTGGCCGACCCGGGTGACGAGCATGGCCATCTCGTACGCGATCAGGCCCAGATCGGCGTCGGCCGAGGCCAGCACGGTCAGGCACGCGCCCTGGCCGGCCGCCGTGACGAAGAGGAACGCGTCCTCCATCTCGACCACTGTCTGACGCACCGGGCCGGCCCGGAAATGCCGGCTCGCGCCCTTGGCCAGGCTCTGGAAACCGGCGGCCATGGCCGACAGGTGCTCGGCGTCCTCGCGGGCCAGCCCGGCCGACGCTCCCATGAGGAGACCGTCGGCGGAGAGCACCACTGCCTGCTGCGCCGTGGGCACCCGCTCCACCAGGTCGTCGAGGAGCCAGGTGAGGTGGGCGCGCTGGTTGGTCGTCTGAGTCACTTATGCGTCCTTTTCCGGCCTGGTCACGTCTTCGCCGGAGGATGATCGCCCGCCGTTGGCCGCATCCTCGTTCGCTTTGTCGTCCCGCGCGAGCGCCAGGTTCACGATCGCCGGGAAACTGACGGTAGCCGCATCTGCAAAAGATCCGGCGCTCGCCGGACCGGCAATGCCCGTGTCGTCCGCATTAGACCGATCTTCATTTGCAGATTTGGCACCTGTATGACGTTCACCACCGCGAGCACTCTCGCCGCCAGCGGTGGAATTGTTACTTGGAGTGAACGCCCCACCCGACTCAAGGTAACGACTGGCGTCAATGCGGCCGCGAGTGGTGCCCAGCTGCAGCGCGCTCATGATGCTGCGCACCTGCTCCGGCGAGCGCAGCTGGGCCTCGGGCTCGGCCGGCGGCTCACCGGCCGGGCGGCGCAGCTGCGGCACCAAGTTGGCCTGACGCACCCGGCGGGGCAGACCGTCCTCAGTGGTCTCCCCGGGCGCGGGTGGGGGCATCGGAGCCCCGGCCGGTGGTGGCATCGGAGCCCCGGCCGGCGCCGAGTTCCGCGGCACCGAGCGGGGCGCCGGGATACGGGGCCGCTGCGGCTCCGCCCGCTGCGGCGTAGCGGGCGCCGCGTTCAGCGCCTCCAGCTCCGCCCGCACCGGGCCCAGGTCGGCCACCGGCACGGTCGCCTCCGGGTCGGCTGCCGGTTCGGCCGGGCGGCGCACGCGCCGGCGCTGGACCAGCCCCTCCTCGCTCAGCCCCTCGGCCACCGAGCTGGGCGCCGGGCCGCTGCGAAGCGCGGGCTCACGATGCTGGCTGCCGGTGACCACACCCCGTACGGGCTGGTGGGTCTCGGGGCCAGGAAGCGCGGTGCCGTTGATGATCGGCTGACCGGACGCGGTGACCTGCCGCAGTTCCTCGCCGCCCTGCCACTGCAACGCGGCCAGCGACGGCGAGGCGTCGCTGCGGCCCGAACCGACCAGCGGGCGCTCCCCCGTCGACCCGCCCTCGGGCAGCTCCGCGACCGGACCGGCGGCGACGATCAGATCGGCCGGCACCAGCACTATCGCGGTCACCCCGGCGAACGCGGACGCCCGCAGCGAAACCCGGATGCCGTGCCGGTGGGCCAGCTGGGCCACCACGAACAGGCCCAGGCGGGCGCTGTCGGCCGGATCGAACTCGGGCGGCTCGGCGAGACGGCGGTTCGCCTCGTCGATCGCCTCCGCGGTCATGCCGAGGCCGCGGTCCTCGATCTCGATGCCGTACCCGTGCGGCAGCACCTGACCGGTGACCTGCACCCGGGTATGCGGCGGGGAGAACGAGGCCGCGTTCTCCAGCAGCTCGGCCAGCAGGTGGATGACGTCGCCGACCGCGCGGCCCAGCACCGAGGACGACGCGACCGAGCGGATGTCGACGCGCTTGTAGTCCTCGACCTCGCTGATCGCGCCGCGCACGACGTCGATCACCGGCACCGGGTTGCGCCAGCCGCGGCCGGGCGCGGCGCCGGCCAGGATCACCAGGTCCTCCGCGTGGCGGCGCATGCGGGTGGCCAGGTGGTCGACGCGGTAGAGGTCCTCCAGCTCCTGCGGCTCGGTCTCGCGGCGCTCCATGCGGTCGAGCAGCGCGAGCTGGCGGTGCAGCAGGGTCTGGCTGCGCCGGGCGATGTTGAGGAAGACCTCGTTGAGCCCGCGCCGGACGTTCGCCTCCTCCACCGCCGATTGCAGGGCCGTGCGCTGGACCTCGTTGAACGCGTGGCCCAGCTGGCCGATCTCGTCGTGCCCGTACTCCAGGGGCGGGGTCTCGACGTCGACGTCGACCTCCTCGCCGCGCTGCAACCGGCGGACCACGGTGGGCAGCCGCTCGGCGGCCATCTCACGGGCCTCGCCGTGCAGGCGGCGCAGACGGCCGACGATCGAGCGGCCGACCCGCACCGAGAGGTAGAGCGAGAAGGCCAGCGCGCCGAGGCCGAGGATGCCGGCCAGCCCCAGGCGCAGCAGCACCCGCTCGGCGACCGGGCGGGCCCGATCGGTGAGCGCGTCGGTCGCCGCGATCTCGAACGCCCGCAGCTCCTGGGCGACGGCCACGTACGACGGGCGGAACTCGGCGCTGCTCACCGGCGTGGCGGTGCCGTCGCGGCTCTGCTGCACCAGCTGGTCGAGCAGGCTGTCCAGGCGGTCGAAGGCGGTGCCGCCGCTGAGGTCGTTGTACGCCGCGCGGTCGCTCTCGGCCATGTCCTCGACGCCGCGGGCCAGCAGGAAGCGGGCGGTGCCGACGTCCTGGATGAGCTGGCCGCGCAGCTCGGGGGTGAACCGGCCGGCTGCCGTGGCCCCGCCGACCAGCGCGTCGACCCGGCTCAGGTATTCCTGGCCCTGACCGACAGTCGTCAGCGCCCGCAGCTCACCGTCGATCCGCTGGTCGTTGAAGGTGGCGGTGGCCGCGAACGTCTGGAAACCGGCGGTGATCACACTGTTGAACAGGTTCTGCGCGCCGAGCTCGTCCATCGACCGCTTGTCGATGTGGACCCGGTTGCCGGTCAGGCTGTCCAGCTGCACCAGGAAGTCGTCGATCCGCTCGCGCAGCGGGCCGCTCGTGGCGCCCCGGGCGTCGTCCCCCTCGGCCAGCCGGCGGAACTCGGCGATCTGCTTGTCGGTGGCGCTGCGCTGGTCGAGCAGGGACTGCGTGACCGGGCCGGTGGCAGCCAGATATTCGACGCTGAACAGTCGCTCGCGCTGCAGCTGGCCGACCAGCTCGATGCCGGGGTTGCCCACGTTGTCCAGCACCGTACGGGCGGACAGCAGGTTGAACGCCGGTCCGGCGGTGAGCGCCGTCGCGAAGAGCCACAGTGCCAGCAGGGCCGTCAACGGGACGGCCACCAACACGATGATCTTCGAACGGATCGACCAGTAACGCTTTTTCATCAGGCTCCGCTCGTGTGCGTACGCCGGGAGAATACGTAAAGACTTCGGAGCGAGCCACCACGACGGCGTACCTAAAAACTGGCTTAAGTCCTTTTTAACCGGTGAGATCGGCACGGCCCGGCCGGTCATGCTTACGACACTGTGATCAGGTGGTTACCGAGAGCAGCTCAAGATCGGGCGAAACCGAACCCTGCGGAGGGGATTGACGACACCTGGTGGATGGGAATACCGGGGGGCGGATAAGAGGAGGCCCCATGTCCACCACAGCCACGATCATTCTGATCGTCGTCATCCTGGTTGTGATCGCCGCGGTCGTGTTCGGCGTCCAGGCGGTACGGCGCAAGCAACTGCAGAACACCTTCGGACCGGAGTACGACCGGGTGGTCGCCGACGCCGGGAGCCGCACGGAGGCCGAGAAGGAACTTCGCGAGCGCGAGAAGAGGCACGCCTCGCTCGAGCTGAAGCCGCTCTCCCCCGAGGCGCAGAACACGTACGCGGCGAACTGGGAAGAAGTGCAGATCCAGTTCGTGGACAACCCGTCGGAAGCCGTCACCGCGGCCGACGACCTGGTCACCCGCCTGATCGCCGAGCGCGGCTACCCCACCGGCGAGTACGACGAGCGGCTGGCCAACCTCTCGGTCGAGCACGCCCGCACGCTCGAGCACTACCGCAAGGCGCACGAGATCAGCCGGCGCAACAGCGCGGGCGACGCCAACACCGAGGATCTGCGGCAGGCCCTGGTCCACTACCGGGCCCTCTTCGCCGACCTGCTCGGAACCGACCCGGTGCCGTCGATCGGTACTACGTCGCCGGCTCCGGCTGGTAGTACTACTTCCGCGTCCACTTCGGACGCGCCGGTCCCGGCCCCCCGCACGGCCCCCGACGACACCGAGTCCCCCACCCGCGACACCCGCCGCTAGGAGCCACCGCGATGAAGTTCTTCTCGAACGAGAAAGAGAACGAGACCCAGACCGATCCCGACCGCACCCAGCCTGTCGTCGTGCCGCCGCAGCGGGCCGGGTCGCCGTGGAGCGACGCGCCGCGCGACGGGGCCGACCACGGCGACCGCGGCCCGGAGCGCCGTGACGACGCCGACCGGGCCGACGTCACGGACCGCTCCGACCTCGCTGACCGCGCCGACCCGGCCGACCGCTCCGACCGTGATCAGGAGCAGGTCACGAAGACGACGACGTACGGGCCGGACGGCTCGGTCGTCGAGGACACGACCTACAAGGCCACGCACACCGACGTCCCCGCGGCCGACCGCCCGCAGGACTCGCCGGTCGACCTGCCGCTCACCGACGAACCCGCGGGCAAGTCGCCGGAGGACGCCGCGCTCAAGGACGACGGCAGCTTCGACGGCCCCAAGGCGGTGGACCCGACGACCGGCCGGTCGCTCGACGACACTCGCGATGAGGGCGCTCGCGGCGACGACACGCTGAAGGACGACGGCACCTTCGACAGCCCCCAGGCCGTCGACCCGGCCACCGGCAAGACGCTCGACGGCGAGGAGTCCCAGCCCTCCGCCGAGCCCACTCCCGCGGTCGCGGCGGCCGCCGTTCCGGCCACCCCCGCCAAGCCCGCCGCCCCGACCGGCGACCGGCTGCTCGCGGACGGCGACACCTTCACCGAGCGCTTCCGCGAGATCCAGCTGCGCTTCGTCGACGAGCCCAAGGCGGCCACCGCCGAGGCCGCCGAGCTGGTCGGGGAGGCGGTCGACAAGCTGACCAGCGCCCTCAAGGCGCAGCGGGACAGCCTGGGCGGCAACGCCGACGACACCGAGAAGCTGCGGGTCGAGCTGCGCGCGTACCGGGACATCATCAACCGCCTGACCGCGCTCTGATCAGCTGCAACCCAAAGGGGGAGCCACCGGCTCCCCCTTTTCGGCGTTAGCGTTCGAACCGTGCGCGCCGACCGTCTGCTCTCGCTCCTGCTGCTGTTGCAGACCCGTGGGCGCATGACGGCGCAGGAGCTGGCCGGCGAACTCGAGGTCTCGGTACGCACGGTCTACCGCGACGTCGAGTCGCTCGGGGCGGCGGGCGTGCCGGTCTACGCCGACCGCGGACCGGCCGGCGGCTACCAGCTGCTCGACGGCTACCGGACCCGGCTCACCGGTCTGACCTCCGACGAGGCCGGCACCCTGTTCCTGGCCGGCGTGCCCGGGCCCGCCGCCGAGCTCGGCCTGGGCTCGGTGCTGGCCGCGGCGCAGCTCAAACTGCGGGCGTCGCTGCCGGGCGACCTGGCCGACCGGGCCGACCGCGTACGGGAAAGGTTTCATCTCGACGCACCCGGGTGGTTCCGCGCCGACGAGCCGACCCCCTATCTGTCAGTCGCGGCCGAGGCGGTGTGGAGCGGGCGGGTGCTCGAAGTTCGCTACCGCCGCTGGAAGACGCCGCGCGAGGTCACCCGTACGCTGCATCCGCTGGGGGTCGTGCTCAAGGCCGGGCGGTGGTATCTGGTGGCCGCCGCGGGGACACGGACCACTGCCTACCGGGTGGCCGCCATCCTGGAGGCGGAGTTACAAGACGAGCCCGCGGAGCGTCCGGCCGGGTTCGAGCTGGCCGAATTCTGGCGCCAATGGACCGAGCGTTACGAGCAGAGCGTCTACACCGCGACGGCCACCGTACGGATGACGGCGGAGGCGCTGACCCGGATGGCGTACGTCTTCCCGCCCGAGATGTCGCGGGTCGCACGGGCCGAGGCCGGGCCGCCCGACGAGACGGGTTGGCTGGTCACCCGGGTGCCCATCGAGTCGATCCGGCACGGACACATCGAGCTGCTCAAACTGGGCGCCGAGGCCGAGGTGCTCGACCCGCCCGAGCTGCGGGAACAATTCGCCGCGACGGCCCGCGGGCTGGCCGCGACCTACTTGGCCGAACGCTCGCCGACGTAACCCGGGTGGCTGCCGCTCGCCTCGGGCTCGTCGTCACCGGGCGGCGACGGCGGAACCGTCTCGTCGTCGATCGGCGGCTCCGTCGTCTCGGTGGGCTCGCTGGTCGGCTCCGTCGTGGACTCGGTCGGCGGATCGCTCGGCGTCGAGGTCGTCGCCGTGGGTTCGGTCGACGGCGAGGTGGTGGACGGCGACGGCTCGGGTTCGGCGCTGGCACTGGGCGACGGCTCGGCCGAGGGCGACGTGGTCAGCGGGATGATGTGGCCGCGGGGCTCGGTGGCCGGGTTCGTGTCGGCCTGCTCGCCCGCACCGGAGCCGCCCAGCAGGTCCTGCCCGGTCTTCTCGGCGGCGCCCTGCTCGCTCACCACGGGCGGGCGGGCCGGACTGCCACCACCGACCGCGCCGAGCTGGACGCCCATCCACAGTGCGGGGCCGAGCCCGACCGCGACTATCGCGCCGAACAGCGCCAATGGCCCCCGGTCCATGTCTGGCCTCCCCGCCTCACTGGGATCTTCCCCCGACTCCCGACACATCTCTACCCGTTATCGGAAGCGGTAAAGCGAACGTTCCGCGTGGATATTGTGACGTGCGGTAATTAATCGTTCACTCGTCGGTCGCCTATGCGACCCGCGCCTGTCCAGTAGCACGGGCCGCGAGCGCGCAGAGTTCACCCGGCGTGGTGCCATCACTCTCTCGGGTGCGGTGTGTCCGCTTTGTCCACGCAATCGCGGCAGCCGCGGTACGGCCCCGATCCCGGCCCGGTCCGGTTGCGGCCTCGGTCCCGGTCCGGTTGCGGTCCCGGTCCGGTTGCGGTCCCGGTCAGCGGGTGCGGGCCAGGAACGCCACGGCGTCGTCGAGGGCGGCCCAGCCGCCCGGCAGCTCCTCGGAGTCCAGAGTGGAGCGCACGCTCAGGGAGCCCCCGTCACGCAGCTTGATCTCCCAGGCCCGGCGGCCGCTGCGGGTGGCCGAGGCCGAGGCGACGTCGGCGAACGGCACGAACCGGCTGTCGGCGGCGGGCTTCTCCAAGGTGGCCGTGGCCGTGGCAGTCGTCGCCGGCGCCGCCGCCTCGGCGGCCGCCGGGGAGCCGTCGGTCAGCACACCGTCGGCGGCCAGGCGGGTCAGGCGGCGCCGGGACTCGTGGTGGCGGGTGCGCGGCAGGGCGGGCACGAGGAACAGCCCGGTCTCGAGGACCAGCAAGTCGGTGCGGACACCGTCGACCTGCATGCCGACCACACCGCCGAGCACCGGGACGCGGGCCGAATGATGCCGCGCGGTCGTCGCCGACGCCGTGAGATCGACGCCGATCGAGGTCAGCCACTCCCGCACCTCCCCCACCGTGGCCGGGTCGCCGGCGGCCTCGGCGGGCGCCTGCAACTCCAGATAGGACCCGTCGATCACGACCAGCTCGGCCGTGCCCGTCCAGCTGTGCCGCCAGCGGGCCACGCCGCTGTGCAGGGCGGCCAGTGCCAGCAGCAACGCGATCAGGTCGGTGACCCGGCCGGACACCTCGTCGGCGGGCAGGTCGTCGAAGACCGTCTCGGCGACCTTGCGCAGGCGGCCGTCGGCGGCCAGATCCAGCATGTCGGCCGCCCCGGTCACCGGCGTGCCGGCGGCGCGCGACAGGGCCCGCAGCGACGCGTCGGCCTCCCGCTCCATCTCGGCGATGCGGGCCACCCCGAAGAACTCGTCCCACCCGACCACGGCGCGGGTGCCGGGCGGGAACGCCACCGCCTGCAACGCCCGGCCCAGGCCCGGCAGGTCGGGCACCAGCTCACCGGCCGGGCGGCCCGGCGGCTCCGGCCCCTCGGGGATGAGCTCGGCCAGGGCGGCCAGTCGCTGGGCCGGCGGCGGATGCGGATCCCACTCCCCCGGCGGCTCCGGCTCGCGGGCCCGCAGCGCGGCCATGTCGTCACCGCGGGCGGCCAGCACCCGCAGGAAACCGCCGAAGACATCGTCCGGCACCAGGCCGGTCTGCCAGCCCGGGCTCAGATACTCGGCGTGGAAAAGCTGCTGCATGGCTTGCAGAGCGGGGCCGTCCCGCAGCACGGCGGCCGCGGCGTGCGGGCCGGCGAACGTGGCCGCGACCCGGTCGGCGGCCAGCTCCTGCTCATGGCTGTACGGCGTGTCGACCACCTGATACCACCGGGCCCACGCCCGCAGCAGCGGACCGGCCGGGCTGCGACGCGGGATGCGCGGCACGATCCGGCCCAGGGCGAGCCGGCCGCGCCGGGCCATCGGGGCGAACCGGCCCCCCAGCGCCGGCGAGCCGTGCGCCAGCTCGTGGGCGACCACGGCCCGGACGCGGGACTCGTCCCACGCCTGCAGCAGCGGCAGCCCCAGGTAGAGCTCGCGAGGACCACCGGCCAGACCGCCCAGGCGCAGCGGCTGGGCCACGGTGGCGTCGGCCCCGGCCACGATCGTCACGCCGGCGGGCGGCTTCACCCCGGCCGCGGCGGCCGCGTCGTCGATCATCGTCCACAGGGCGGGGGCGTGCTGGCGCAGCACGGGCACCCCGGCCGGGGCCGGTCGGCGCAGGCGCAGGGCGCGCACCGTGGCCCACCACAGCAGGCCCGCCACGGCGATCACCAGCGGCACCGCGACCTGCAGAGCCCGCTCGCCGGGCAGCGGCTGGAGCACCAGCAGCACGACCAGCAGGACGGCGGCGACCTGCAGCCACGCCACCGCCAGGAAACCGGCCAGCATCGCCGCGGACCTCAACCCTGGTCGCACCTTGCCCCCATCTCTCGACGCTCGCCCCGGGGACGGCCCTTCGACTTCACACCCCCGACGCGTGCCCCAGGGTAGGTCGGCCCTCCGACGGAAACCCCAGACGCGGAGTCCGACGGAAGGAAAAATAAGGAAGATTTTCGAGGCGGTTTCGCGCAGTCACGCGAGGGGATACGGACCGTATGGCGCTTCTCGACCAGACCTTGGCGTTCGGGGCGAAGGGGTACGCCTGGCTCCCCGACCTTCGACGCCGCAGCCACGGCCGCCCGATCGCGCTGCGGATCGGCGGGCAGTCCGCAGTGGCGATCAGCGGCCCCGACGCCGCCCGCTTCTTCTACGAGCAGGGCCACCTCGAACGGCACACGGCGCTGCCCGCCCCCGTGGTCGACACCCTGTTCGGCCGGGGCGTGCACACCCTCGACGGCGAAGCGCACCGGGCCCGCAAGGCGCTCTTCGTCGAACTGCTGATGCACGAGGACGGCATCGACACCCTGGCCTCGCTGACCGGCAAGATCTTCGACGAGACGATCGACGGCCTGCGCGGCGGCGGACCGGTGTCGCTGTTCGACGAGACGGCCCGGGTGCTGTCCGAGGCGGCCGCGCGGTGGACCGGCGTACCGGAAGACGGGTCTCTCGACGACGACCTCGTGGCCATGGTCGACGGCTTCGCGACCCTCGGCCCGCGTCACCTGCGGGCCCGGCTGGCCCGGCGGCGGCGTGAACGGCAACTGGCCGGGCTCATCGACGCCGCACGCCGTCAGGAACCCACCGGCGAGCCCCTGTCCAAGATCGCGCACCACCTCGAGAACGGCTACCTGCTCGACTCGCGCACCGCCGCCGTCGAACTGATCAACATCATCCGCCCCACGACGGCCGTGGCCTGGCTCGCCGCCTTCGCCGGGCACGCGCTCGACCGCTGGCCGGGAACGCGGGCCCCGCTCCGCTCGGGCGACGACGACTACACGCTGGCCTTCGTGCACGAAGTGCGGCGGTTCTATCCCTTCGCACCCTTCCTGGGCGGGCGCGCGCGACGGGACCTGCGGTTCCAGAGCACTGACATCGCCAAGGGCACGCTGGTGCTGCTCGACGTCTACGGGCAGCACCACGACCCGCGGGTCTGGCCCGAACCGTACGAATTCCGGCCCGAACGCTTCCTGGGGCGGAGGATCGGCGAGTTCGAGCTGATCCCGCAAGGGGGTGGTGATCCACGGTCGGGGCATCGCTGCCCGGGCGAGAAGATCACGATCGCGGTGCTGGGGACGCTGGTGCAGCGGCTGGCCAAACTCGACTACTACCTGCCGCCGCAGAACACCGACATCGACCTGAGCCGCGTGCCGGCCCGCCCCAGAAGCGGCGTGAAGATCGTCATCCCCCAGTAGTCCCTCCCCACCGCACCACAGGGGGCTGGCCAAAAAATACGCCTCGTAAAACCGGCAAATTGACTTATCCACAGGGTCGAGCCGGTGATTTGCGAGACATTATTTCCAGTCGATCTCCGGGGAGCGGTGGAAGTTGACGCCCTGGGCCTCGAACCGGGGACCGAACTCGGCCAGCCGCTGCCGGAACGACGGCCACGACCGGTCGGCACGCGGCGTCCAGCCGATCTCGGCGATCGCGAGCAGCCGGGGGAACGCCATGTATTCGACGTCGGCCAGGCTGCGCAAAGTCTCGGACCAGAGCGGGGCCTCGACGCCGAGCAGGGACTCCTCACCTACGCCGGGCAGGCGGTCGGCCGGGTCCCAGTCGTACGAGCGCTCGACCCCGAGCAGCCCGGCCCAGTCCAGACCGAGCGGGCTCGACTCGTCGTACTTCATGTCGAGGTAGCTCCGGTCAGCCGGCGACATGATCACCTGGTGCCCGCTCTGGGCGGCCCGCGCGACGCCGTCGTCCGCGGGCTCGATCCGCCAGTACTGCGGGACCGCGGTGGGCGGCAGTTCGACGGCGGCCATCTCGTGCCAGCCGATCGCCCGCTTGCCGTACTTGCCGGCCAGCGGCAGCACCCGCGTCATGAACGTCCGGTAGTCCTCGGCCGTCGTGCTCAGCGCCTCGTCGCCCCCGATGTGCAGGAACGGACCGGACGTCAGGCCGGCCACGACCCGGATGACGTCGTCGACGAACGCGTACGTCTCCTCCCTGTTCGCGCACAGCGAGGAGTAACCCACCTCGGCGTCGGTGCGTGGCTGCACCGGCTCGCCGTCGCAGGTCAGCTCGGGGTAGGCCACCTGCGCCGCGTTGACGTGACCGGGCAGGTCGATCTCGGGCACGATCGTGACGAACCGAGTTTCCCCGTACGCCACCAGGTCCGCATATTCCGCGGCGGTCAGGAAGCCGGGGCCCTGGCCGTCGATCCCGGTGCCCTCGCCCCCGCTGACCTCGGTGAGCCGCGGCCAGCCCTCGATCTCGAGGCGCCACCCCTGATCGTCGGTCAGGTGCAGATGCAGGTGGTTGATCTTGAACTGGGCGATCGTGTCGATGTAGGACCGGATGTCGGCCGGGCCGTAGAAATGCCGGGCCAGGTCGAGCATCGTGCCGCGGTAGGCGAAACGCGGCTCGTCCTCGATCCGCCCGCCGGGCAGCACGACCTCGGCCGGGGCCGCTTCCGCCGCGACCTGGGCCGGCAGCAGCTGGCGCAGCGTCTGCAGGCCGGCGAAGAGGCCCTGCGCGGCGGGGGCGCTGAGGGTCACGCCGTCGGCGGCGATGTCGAGCCGGTACGACTCCGGGGACTTCGCCTCGTCGACGGTCTCATCCAGCCGCAGCCGGACCGCACCGCCGTCCGCCAGAGGCACCGGAAAGCCCGTGACCTGGCGCAGCAGACCGGCCAGTTCGCCCGCGACGGCGGCCGCCGCGGGGGCGGCGCTCACCGACACACCGGCGGTGACCCGGAAGTCGGCGGTCGCGTCAGGCCGGACCGATGCGGGCAGCGGAATGACGTCACCGAGTTGTCTCATCGTGGGAGCGCTCACGATGAGGAACAATAAACTGTCTTTCCATGTCGATCACGACCCGTCGCGCCGGAGATGCCGACCCGGAGCTGTTGCACGATCTGGCCGAACGGACGTTCGGGCTGGCCTGTCCACCCGGAACCCGGCAGGAGGACATCGACGCCTTCATCGCCACGAACCTGTCGGTGGCGAGCTTCCGGGGTTATCTGGCCGACCCGGAACGCATCCTGCTGCTGGTGCTCCGCGACGGCGTGCCGGTGGGCTACTCGATGCTGGTCGGCGGCCCGATCAAGGATCCGGACGTGTCCGCCGTGATCGACGAGCGGGTCAGCATCGAACTGAGCAAGTGTTACGTGGCTCCCGACCAGCACGGCTCGGGCGCCGCGGCCGCACTGATGACCGACACGCTGACCGCGGCCGGCGCGACCGGGGCCGCGTTCTGCTGGCTGGGCGTCAACCAGCAGAACGTACGGGCGGCGAAGTTCTACGCCAAGAACGGCTTCGAGATCGTCGGCACCAAGCGCTTCCTGGTCGGCAGCGAATGGCACAACGACCACATCCGCCGCCGCCCGCTGCCCTGATCCGGCCGGGCGACGTCGGCGCAGTCTGATCAGGCCGGGCTGACCTCGGGGCAGTCTGATCAGGCCGGGCTGACCTCGGCGCAGTCTGATCAGGCCGGGTTGACCTCGGCCCAGTCGAGGAACTTGCCCGTGCGGAAGTCGCCGGACGACTGGCCCCGGATGCGGCGGGCGAGCCAGGGCAGCACATGCTCGCGGTAGTAGCGGGCCTCGGCCAGCACGCGGCGGCCCTCGACCGGGCCGGGATCGATCACGTGGGCGGCCCGCTCGTAGCCCAGCGCGTTGAGCACCAGGCCGGCCACCCGGGTGTGGCCGGCCGCATTGAGGTGCAGGCGGTCGGCCGACCAGTAGCCCGCCTTGCGCAGCTCGACGTCGTGGAAGGCGTCGACGAGCGTGATGTCGTAGCGCTTCGCCAGCTCGATCGCCGACTGGGTGAGCTCCTCACCGCGGCGGCGCATGCGGTTGCCCATGGGCAGCCGGTCGGACGGGTCGGCTCCGCTGAGCAGCACCATCCGCACGCCGGCCTCGGAGCAGCGCTGGATCGCCTTCTCGGTCAGCTCGGCCAGCCGCCGCATGTCGCCACCGGGACGCATCATGTCGTTGCCCCCGCCGGCGAGCGTCAGCATCGTGGGCCGTGGCGACAGGGCCAGCGCGGCCTCGAGCTGCTCATGGACGATCGGCCCGAGCAGCCGGCCCCGGATCGCGAGATTCGCATACTGCACCGTCTCGCCCGTGCCGGCGGCCAGCCCCGCGGCGACCAGGTCGGCCCACCCGCGCACCGAGCCGTCGGGCTGCTCGTCACCGACGCCCTCGGTGAAACTGTCCCCGATCGCCACGTACCGCATCACGCCGCACCCTTCCACCGCGACCCGCCCCCGCGAACCGCACCCGCTACGCACCGCCCCGGCGTCCTCGCCCGAAGCGCATCGGCCGAGGCTATCGAACGCTCTCGTGCCGAGCGCGACTTCGCGACCAGTGTCATACCGCCCCGCCCACCGCCCGCGCACACATCGACCGCGACGACGAGGCCGTCCGCCGCGCCGGACCGACGCCCACCGCGGCGCGGCAGGCCGGACCACCGCCCACCACCGCGCGGCAGGCCAGGCCGACGCCCACAGGCCGGCGCGCGCCGGCGATGAGCGAGCTTTTCGCTCCGGGGCGGTCGCGCCGGGGCCGGACGGGGTCAGCCGACCAGTGGCTTCACCTCCTCGGCGACCCAGCTCACGTAGGCCGCCGGGTCTTCGCCCGGGACCGGCTGCAGGATGACCTTGCCCGCGCCGGCCGCCGCGAACTCGGCCACGCCGGCCGCGATCTCGGCGGGCGAGCCGGCGAGGCCCGGATAGTCGGTCTTGTAGACCTCGGCGTCGCGGGCCAGCTTCTCGGCCGCGCCGGGGCCCGTGAGGGCCGGCACGAACACGACGATCTGCGCGTCGGGCGCCGCCTTGGCCGCCTCGGCCACCTTGGCCGGGGTGGTGCCGCCGGAAAGAACCACGGCGTCGCCCACCTCGCCGGCCAGCGCGATCGTCTTGGGTCCACCGGCCGCGATCGACAGCACCGGCGGCACCTCGGGCGGCCAGTCGAGCCGGACGTTGTCGAGCTTGACGTAGCGCCCGTCGACCGTGACCGTCTCGCCGCGGAGAAGCGCACCGAGCGCCGTCGCATACTCCCGGAGCAGCGTGAGCGGGGACGCGGCACGGGCCCCGACCTGGCCCATCCACTCCTGGACGCCGTGGCCGATGCCCGGCAACGCCCGGTCACCGAACAGGCGCCCGAGGGTGGCCAGCTCCATCGCGAGGGAGGCCACATTGCGGAACGGCACCGGCATGATGCCGACGCCGACGCGCAGTCTCTCGGTCGAGGCGAGCGCGGCGGTCATGGCGGTGAGGCCGCCGTTGAGGAAGCAGTCCTCCCAGAGCCACAGCTCCTCCAGACCGGCCTGATCGGCGGCCCGGGCGACGGAGCGCAGGGTCTCGGGAGGATTGCTCGGCAGGAAGATCGCACCGATCGTCGTCATGGCCCAGATTCTGCCCGCACCCTCTGACATTTTCGGGCCTTCGCCGCCTCCGCGATATCCGTGAAGGCTTATATACGTTCTGGCTTATGTGGCTCGGAAAAGTGTCGGAGGGGACCGATAGCTTCATTCGTGCGGATCGGCGCCACGGGGGCGCCGATCCGTCCAAAGTCGTCGCACCGGCGGGCCGGGCGGGTTACGGGGCTGCGGTGGCGCCGCGAAGCAGAGTTTCGGCTGTGGCGCGGACGCTGTCGCGGAGTTCGTCAGGGGATTCGATGGTGAACGGCACGCCCATCACGCCCAGCACCATGACCGGCCAGCCCAGGTCGTCCGTGTTCATGTGCATGCGGCACGTTGCCTCGCCCAGTTCGTCCACCGTGCCGTATTGGCCGATCAGCGCGCGCAACGAAGCAGCCGGCGTCTCCAGCACCACCGACACGTCGTAGCGGGCCGGGATCCTCGACATGCGGGCGCGCAGCCAGGCCGCCGGGTCGCCGCCGGGCAGGTCGCGGGGGCGGAACCGGGCGCCGGTCAGTTCGGGGCCGGCCAGGCGGTCGACGCGGAAGCTGCGCCAGTCGCCCCGCTCGAGGTCCCACGCCACCAGATACCACCGGCGGCCGATCGGCACGAGGTGGTGCGGCTCCACGTAACGCGACGACGACGATCCCTCCCGTGGGCTGTAGTGGAAGCGCAGCCGCTCCTCGCCCCGGCACGCCATCGCCAGGGTGGTCAGCGCGGCCGCGTCCAGGGTGGGCCCGCCGCCGAGCACGCCGGGGGCGGTCACCGCCCGTAACGCGTCGATGCGGCGGCGCAGCCGGGGCGGCAGCAGCTGGATGACCTTGGCCAGGGCCCGTACGGAGGTCTCCTCGAAACCGGCCACCGCGGATGTGCGCAGCCCGACGGCGATCGCGACCGCCTCGTCGTCGTCGAGCAGCAGCGGGGGCATGGCCGCGCCCGCCTGGAGCTGGTAGCCGCCGGCCACGCCGCGGCTGGCGTCGACCGGGTAGCCCAGTTCGCGCAGCCGGTCGACGTCGCGGCGCAGGGTGCGCGGGCTGACGTCGAGCCGGCCGGCGAGTTCCGAGCCCGGCCAGTAGCGGTGGGTCTGCAGCAGGGAGAGCAGTCGCAGCATCCGCGCACTCGTGTTCGCCATGACTACAGACTCCGTCGCATTCAGGTCAGGAAGTGGCCGCAAGCGACCCTAACTTGAGAAGCATGATTGAGACACAGGGGCTGACGAAGCACTTCAAGGACGTGCGGGCCGTCGACGGCATCGATCTGACCGTGGCTCCGGGCGAGTTGGTCGCGCTGCTCGGGCCGAACGGGGCCGGCAAGTCGACGACGCTGCGGATGCTGACGACGCTCATCCCGCCGACCGCGGGGACGGCCCGGGTGGCCGGGTTCGACGTGGTGCGGCAGCAGCGCGAGGTGCGCCTGCGGATCGGTTACATCGGGCAGGGCAACGGCGCCGGGCACAGCCAGCGCGGGCGCGACGAGCTGATCAGCCAGGGCCGGGCGTACGGGTTGGGGGTCAGGGACGCCCGGACGCGCGCGGCCACCCTGATCGACTCGCTGGGTCTGGGCGAGGTGGCCGACCGGCGTGTCTCAAGCCTCTCCGGGGGTCAGCGCCGCCGGCTCGACATCGCGATGGGCCTGATCCACTCGCCCGAACTGCTGTTCCTGGACGAGCCGTCGACGGGGCTGGACCCGCAGAACCGGGCCAACCTGCAGGAGCACATCCTCGACCTGCGGGCCCGGCACGCCACGACGATCGTGCTGACCACGCACTATCTCGACGAAGCGGACTCGATGGCCGAGCGGGTGATCGTCGTCGACCACGGGCGGATCATCGCCGACGACAGCCCGCAGCGGCTCAAGGCCGAGCACGTGGGCGATCGGATCATCCTTGGGTTCGACCACGAGACGGAGGCCGCGAGCGCCGCGTCAGCTTTGGGCGGGCTTGATCCCGTACGGGAGGGAACTCGGCTTTTGATCGCGACGCAGGAGGCACCGCGGCGGGTGACCGGGCTGCTCGACGACCTGCGGGCCCATGGCACTCCCGCCGCCGAGGTCGAGGTGGTCCGGCCGACTCTCGATGACGTGTTTCTGCAGCTGACCGGGCGCAGCCTGCGTGAGGGCGGCGCCGCCGATACGCGCGAACTCGTGGAGGTCTGAGCCATGACCACGTTGATCACCGACACCCGGACCGTCTTCAGCCGCGAGCTGCGCCCGGTGCTGCGCGACCCGTTCACGATCATCTTCTCGATGGTGCAGCCGCTGGTTTTTCTGGGGCTGTTCACGCCGCTGCTGCCGGACGACTCGCTGCAGTGGTTCGTACCCGGCATCATCGTCATGTCCTGCCTGTTCGCTTCGTCGATGACCGGCTCGAACCTGCTCTTCGAGATCCAGACCGGCTCGCACGAGCGGATGCTGGTGACGCCGTTGCGGCGACCGGCCCTGCTGATCGGGCGCGCGCTCAAGGAGATCGTGCCGATGTTCGCGCAGGCCGCCCTGATCGTGGCCGTCTGCATGCCGTTCGGGTTCCGGTTCAACCTGGCCGGCGCGGTGCTGGGGCTGGTCGTCCTGGCCGCCTTCTGCATCGGGCTCGGCGCCCTGTCGTACACGCTGGCGCTGGCCTCGAAGAACCAGGAGTGGCTGTTCTGGACCGTGCAGCAGACCCTGCTGTTCCCGTTGCTGCTGCTGGCCGGGGTGCTGCTGCCGATCGAGAACGGTCCGGGCTGGCTGCAGGCGCTGGCCCGGGGCAACCCGCTGAGTTATGTCGTGGACGCCGAGCGGGCGCTGTTCAACGGCCATATCTGGACCTCGGCCACGCTCAGCGGGCTGATCGCCGCGGGTGCCACGGCTGCGCTCGGGTTGTGGGCGGGCGTACGGGCGATGCGCAACTCGGACTAGGACCGCTAGTTTCGGCGGATGCTCAAACTCCTGGCGCGGATCGTCTCGCCCCGCCCGGCCGCCACCGACCGGCCACCGCGTCGCCGCAATTCGGACGCGGTGGTCGACTGCGCCGTCTATCGGTCGGGGGTTCGCAAACCGGGTGATGTCCACTTCGCACTGGCGAAACGGCATCGAGGCGAGTTCCTCTGGCTCGGGCTGCACGAGCCCGACCTGACCACGATGCGCGCGGTGGCCGCCACCTTCGGCCTGCACGACTTGCTGGTCGAGCAGACGGTGGAGGGCGGGCACCGGCCGGCGGTCGAGATGAACGGCGACGTGACCCGGCTGGTGCTGCGCACGGCCCGGTACGTCGAGCACGCGGAACTGACGGCGACCAGTGAAGTGATCGACACCGGCGACGTGACGCTGCTGATCGGGCCCTGGTTCGCCATCACCGTCCGTCACGGCGCGGCGGGTGCGCTGTGGCCGGTGCGGCAGGAGATCGAGAAGCGGCCCGAGCTGCTGCGGGCCGGGCCGTGGGCGGTCGCCTACGCGGTGGCCGACCGGCTCGTCGACGGCTACCTCGACGTGTCCATGCAGGTGGAGCATGATCTGGAGCGGCTCGAGGAGGAGACCTTCGCGACCCGCCATTCCGCCGATATCGCCCATTTTTATCAGCTCAAGCGGGAGATGGTCGAGCTCAAGCGGGCGGTCCTCCCGCTGCAGGAACCGCTGGCCCGGCTGCTCGACCTGACCGTCGTGCCGGCCGGCCTGCGGCCCTATCTGGTCGATGTGCGCGGCCGTCTGGCCAGGGCAGTTGATCGTGTGGCCGGTTTTGATGACTTGCTTAACTCGATCTTGCAGGCCCGCCTGACCCAGGTGACACTCGAGCAGAACAACGACATGCGCATGATCGCCGCGTGGGCCGCCATCGCTGCCGTCCCGACCGTGGGCGCCGGGATTTATGGGATGAACTTCACGAATATGCCGGGCATCGACTCCCGCTATGGGTTCTCGGTGACGATTGTGATAGTTGTTCTCGTCTGTAGTGGCCTCTTCTGGCGGTTCAAACGAGCGGGTTGGTTGTGATGATCCACGTCACGCACAGTGACAGTCGATCTTTGCGAATGTGGCAGACGATTCCCCTGGGACCTCACGCGTCCCCGGCATCGACCGAACGGCCACCCGGATCCGCCGCTTCATTGATCGTCCATACCGGACAGTACGCGAAGATTCGGCCGCTCTCCCGTAGCCATCCAAACCGGCGAGTAACTAGCGTTTCATCGTCGTCTCGTGGGGAGGCTTTGTGACCGCGACCCAGGTCGCCGCACCGCAGGGCTCGGTTCAACCGGCCAAAAGGCGCAGCGCCATCCTGACCGCCCTCAAGGGGCACGTCGACCTGTTCCTGAACGCAGGCTCGCTGATCGCCACCACGGCGATCACGTCGCTGTTCGGGTTCGCGTTCTGGTGGGTCGCCGCCCGCTCGGCGTCCCCCGAGGCGGTGGGCCAGGCCTCGGCCGCGGTCTCCGCGATGACGCTGATCGGCACCATCGGCATGTTCGGCATGGGCACCATGCTGATCTCCGACCTGTCGCAGCTGCGCGGGCCCAAGTGGGAGCTGATCACCACCTGTCTGCTCGTCGCGGGCAGCGCGGCCACGGTCGGCGGCATCATCTATGTGGTCGTCGCGCAGCTGTGGATCCCCGGCCTGCAGGAGGCGCTCGGCGGCGCCTTCGGCACGGTGCTGCTGGTGATCGGCATCGCGCTCAACTCGATCACCCTGGTGCTCGACGAAGCCCTGGTCGGCCTGCTCAAGGGCCCGCTCCAACTGATGCGCAACGCCTGGTTCTCGGTGATCAAGCTGGCGCTGCTGGGCGGTCTGGCCCTCGCGCCGATCACCCTGACCGGCAACGAGCTGCTGCTGACCTGGGTGGCCGGCATCGTGCTGTCGACCGCCATCCTCAGCGTCGCGCTGCGCCGCAACCGCATCATCGACTCCGCCCGCCCGCGGTTCTCGCTGCTCAAGGGCCGAGGCAAGTCGACCTTCGACCACAACCTGCTCAACCTGGCGACCTACCTGCCCCGCGCCGCCCTGCCGCTGGTCGTCACCGCGGTGCTGTCGGCCGAGGCCAACGCGTCGTTCTACACCGCCTTCATGGTGCTGTCGTTCCTGGCCATGGTGCCCGGCAACGTGGCCCTCACGCTGTTCGCGGTGGCCAGCGGCGACAAGCGCGCGCTGACCTCCAAGGTCCGCGTCGGCCTGATGATCTGCCTCGGCGGCGGTGTGCCGGTCGCGGCGCTGGTCTTCCTGCTGGCCAACCCGATCATGTCGGTCTTCGGCGCGCAGTACGCGGAGACGGCCGGCGACGCGCTGCGACTACTCTCGCTGACCTACATCCCGTTCGTCTTCCTGCACTTCTTCATGGCGATCTCCCGCGTGCAGGACAGGGTGCGCGGGGCCGGCATCTTCTCGCTGTTCGCGGGCATCGCCGAGCTCGGCGCCGCCTGGTACGGCGGCAGCACCGGAGGCCTGACCGACCTGGTGATGTGGGTCGCGATCGTGATGGGCGTCGAGACCGTGCTGGTCGCCCCGACCGTCCTGCGGGTCGTCCTCGGCACCTCCAAGCGCCGCGGGGACAGCGCCAACACGACAGTCATGACCCTGCACGAGCGGGCCTGGTTGCCGCTCGAATACATCCGCACCGTCGGTCCCCTGTACGGCGTGACCGTCGACGGCGTACGGCGGGCCCTGATCGGTCTGCACGCGGCCGACCCCAAGCACCGGGCCGTGTCGAAGCTCGACCGCGTCGGCGCCCGCTGGGAGCACATGAACGGCGCCGAGTTCGCGCAGTTCGTGCACCGCGCCGTGCAGGACTCCGGCGACTGGTCGCTCGACATGGACGGCATGACCCGCAAGCTGCAGTCCGAGCCGCGCGGCATCCACCCGATCCGCATCCTGGTCGGCGCGGGTTACATCGCGATCAAGGTGTCCCACGCGTACGGCGACGCCGGCCCGGTCAACTCGCTGGTGCACGAGCTGGTGCTCGCGGCCAGCCAGGGTCGCGCCGCGGTGATCCCGCCGCTCGAGCGCAACCGGATGGCGCTGCCCAAGGCCTGGTGGAAGCAGTTCGGCACCAAGCCCGCCCGGTGGAAGGAAGGCATCAGCTTCGCCCGGCCGCCGGAGCCCGAAGAGACCCGCATGCGCAAGTGGCAGCCGAACCTGACCGTACGCTCGGCGCGCTCGGCCACCACGCTCAAGCTGATGCGGCAGTGGCGCGACGAGTACTCCCCCGGCGTCACCACGTCGGCGATCACGTTCGCCGCCTTCACCGCCGCGCTGCACCAGCTGGGCCTCAAGCCCGACACCGGCGGCGCGACGTTCCTGGCCGACGGCCGGCGCTTCCTCGACAAGGACGTCCGGATCGACAGCAACTTCTGCATGGGTCCGTATCTGTCCCCGCAGAACATGATGGACCCGGCCTCGATCAACACGACGATCAAGAACGAGCTGGCCACGGGCCGCATCCTCACGATGATGGTGCTGCGCGAGGGCAAGATCGCTCTGGACGGCGCGCCCGGCATGCCCGACCCGTACCCGTCGGAGCTGGCCATCCCGCCGCGCCCCCGGCTGACCTTCAGCAACCAGGGCCGACACGACCTGCTCGGCGACCTGCCCTGGTCGGTCGGCCCCGAGTGGCGAGTCAACCTGAGCGTGCCCACGCTGAACAGCCCCGAAGGCGTCTGCCTGACGACCAGCGAGATGAACGGCGTGCTGCACCTCGAGGCCACGTTCCACGCGTCGACCTTCGACCCCAACCTGATCTCGAAGGCGATGGAGATGGTGCTCACCGACCCGTCCGCGCTGATCATGAACGCGCGCCGGGAGTCGGACGAGGCGACCCAGGCGCTCCAGCTGGCCTAGTTTCTGCTGGCACAAAAGCGGCGCCCGGCCTGTCTGGCCGGGCGCCGCTTGGTTTATGTGCGGCGACCGGGTCGCCGATCGTCCTGGGCGGGCCTGAGCCGCCCCGCGTTCATCCGGCGCGGTTCTGTCCCCGCGCCCGCTATGTTCCGGCGCCTGGTGCGCCGCTGTCCTCCCGCGCCGGCGCTCAGGCCCGTACGGGCAGCATGAGGTCGGTGCTTCTGGTGTATGTCGGCGAGTCGTCCTCGCAGTCGGTGTAGCTGATCGTGGCGGTGATCAGGGCCCACGAGTCACGGTCGTAGTCGGCCTCGACGCGGAACGCGGTGAAATCGGTGCGGCCCCGCTTGAGCGAGTCGCCCCGCGAGAACGACGTGAACTCACGCTCCCCCGGATAGTCGACCTCGATGTGGCGGTTGTCCCGCACGGTGACCTGGGCGTCACAGATCTTGACGTCGGTCTTCCACTTCACCTGCACCCACGCCGACTCGCCGGCGTCGACGGCCTTGAGCGTCCGGCTGACCGGCCGGGGGCCCTTGACCTTCTTCTTCGCCTGGGCGGTCGGCAGGTCCTGGGCTTGCTGGGGGCCCGTGGCGGCGCTCGCGGCCGGTGCGGTGACGGTCAGCATGCCCATCGCCACGGCGGCCGTGGCGGCAACGATTCCGATTCGGCGGCCCGTGCTCATATCGGTCCCTCCCGTAGGCCGGCGCGCTCTCCCCGCGGCCGTGACCGTTGATCATGCTATAACGCTGATTTGCGACTCACGGCTATAAAGAGCTTTCAACCCTTTCGTACGGATTGGCCCCCTCGCCACGGGCCGGGGCGGGCACGATCCGCGGTGCTGGGGCCGGACGGGTTCCGGCTCACCGACTCAATCGGTGGTCCCGGAACCCGCCACGCTTCGGTGTGCCGCGCCGCTGCTCGCCATACTTCGGCTTGCCGCACTGCCGCTCGCCATACTTCGGCTTGCCGCGCTTTGCTGCTCGCCATACTTCGGCTTGCTGCGCCGCTGCTCGCTACGCCGCCGTTTGCCGCGCTTCTTGTCGCTGTGCCGCCGTTTGCCGCGCCGCCGATTGCCGCGCACATGCTCGCCGCAGCTTCGTGCGCCGCAGCTTCGTGCGCCGCAGCTTCGTGCGCCGCGACTTTGTGCGACCTGGCCGACCGCTGCTGCCGGTCAGCGCTGGCCGCTGCCGCGGGCGCCGCTCTAGCCGTTGCCGCGATTGCCGCGGTCGCCGCCGTTGCCGTTACCACGGTCGCCGCCGTTGCCGTTACCGCGATCGCCGCCCTGGCCGTTACCACGGTCGCCGCCGTTGCCGTTACCACGGTCGCCGCCCTGGCCGTTACCGTTTCCGTTCGTCGGGCGCGTCCGGGTCGGGCTCGCGGTCGCCGTCGGGCTGACGGTCGCGGTCGGGCTCACGGTCGCGGTCGGGGTGGCCGTCGGCGACGTCGTCGGGGCCGGGGTGGTCGGGCGGCCGGGGCGGCCCGGACCGTCGGGACGGCCCGGGCCATCCGGGCGGCCCGGACCGTCAGGGCGGCCCGGACCGTCAGGGCGGCCGGGGCCACCGGGGCGGCCGGGGCCGTCGTGGCCGTTGCTGCGCAGCACCGGCAGGGACAGGGAGAAGGAGCGGTACTGGGTGCGGTCGCGGCGGCCGCACAGGTCGTACTCGATCGTGGCGCGCAGGCGGGCGATGCCGGCCCGGTCGAAGTCGGGGTTGACCTCGACCGCCGTGAAGTCCACGCGGCCCGGGCGCAGCGAGTTGCCGCGGGTGAACGACGTGTAGCGGCGGTGGCCGGGGTAGTCGACGTCGACGTCGCGGCCGTTCACGCGCACCTCGACGTCGCAGATCGGACGGTCCGTACGCCAGTAGATCTTGACCCAGCTGTCGGCGTCGGCCCGGACGGCGCCCAGCCAGTTGGAGACCGGCTCGGGCCCCCTCGGTGCCGCCGAAGCGGGCGCCGTAGCGGTCACCGTAGCCATGCCGACGGTCGCGGTGGCCAGGGCCACGAGCGCTCCGATGCGCCGACTCTTGTTCATTGCATTCCTCCAGTGACTGTTGACTCGACCGGCCGGGTCTTACCCGACAAACCGGACAATATGACCACTGGGGGATCCTGCCGCGTCTCCGCCACGCGGTTCCGGACAATTTCCACTTTCCTGTACTAAATGTTTAGCGCCCATAACCGAAAAGTTGATGTTGATCAGCCGTTGGTTCGTCGCACACCGCGAAAGGCCTAATACCCGCATAATTTGATCATCAGCGACCGCAATATCAAGATCGAAAACCGCATTGAATCAGCGCCCGAGCAGCACCTATAGACATTCGCAAGGCGCAGCCGCTCCGCAGAAGGCGCCCAGCAACGCATCGAACGCCCGAGCGACGACTCAAACGCCGGCAGCGAGGGCTGGGGGGTGCGACCGTACGAAGGGGGCAGCGGGCGGGAGCCGGGCCCGACACAGGGCAACGTCGGCGCAAGGTCCGAGCCGAGCGGACGGGTCAGGCGGGTTGCACGGGGTCACGCCAGCGGACAGGTCAGCCGGCAGGAAGGGCGGCCCGAGCAGCTACGTCTGATCAAGTGGAGGGGCTGAGCCGGCGTGGGTCCGCGTGAGGGCAGGCCGAGCGGGGCCGGGCCGGAGGCCGAGCCGAGCGGGGCAGGCCGGGCGGACAACCGGCCCAGTGGAACGGCGAGCGGGTGGCGCGCCTGCCGCATTGAGTGGCGGGACGTGCGTGAGGCGTACCTGGGCGCGTCAATCCGGGTGAGTCGCAACCAAGCGCATCGCCTGGAGCGGTTGCCGGATCGAGCGGCCGGTGCGGTTGTCGCGCGGGCCCGGCTCGTACGTCCGCGGGGTTGGTCTTTGGATGTTTTGGCTGGCCGGGGCCCCTGTCTGCGGAACTATTGGAGGCATCCGGCGAGGGAAGGCGAGGCATCCATGTCGCTCAGTGGGGCGCATCGGGCGGCGTTCCGGCGGGAGGCGGCCGGGGAGGGGCGTGTCTATTCGATTCGGGACGGTGGTGGGCTGGCGGCGCCGAGTGTGGGTGCAGGGCGGGCGGTGCCGTTCTGGTCGAAGCCGACGCGGGCCGGGCGGGTGGTTGATCAGGTGGAGGCTTATCGGGGCTTCGAGGTGGTCGCCGTCGACGTGGATGAGTGGCTCGACGAGTGGCTGCCGGGGTTCGAGCGGGACGGAATGCTGGTCGGCATCAATTGGGCGGGTGCCCGGGCCACCGGCTACGACTTGACGCCGGCGCAGGTCAGGCAGTGGTTCGAGGATGAGCCCGCGGAGAACGGGAATTCCTCCGCCCAGGCGTAGTTGCCGCCGCCGCGTACCCCTATGCTTGCAGCACAGCAAACAAAGGGGCCCTTCGTGCGCAGCCTTCAGATCCTCGTCGTCGATGACGATGACGCCGATGCGCTCATGATTTCCGAGGCCTTGGCGGCCGCGGACACCATGGCCAACGTCGAGCGGGTCGCCGACGGGCGCGAGGCCCTCGACTATCTGCGCCGCGAGGGGGCTTACGCGCAGGCCAGCCGGCCCGATCTGATCTTGCTGGACCTCAACATGCCGCGGATGGACGGGCGCGAGACGCTGGCCGCGATCAAGTCGGACGACGGGCTCAAGGCCATCCCGGTGGTGATCCTGACCACCTCGGGCGCCGCGCCGGACATTGCTTCCAGCTATCAGCACCGGGCCAACGCCTACGTCACCAAGCCGTTCGGGCTGGACGACTTCGAGTCGACCGTGCGGCAGATCAACCGGTTCTATCGTGAGGTCGCGACGCTGCCCGGGCCGAGCGAAGCTTAGGCGGGCCCACCTGCGGGTACGGGTAGGGCATGACCACGAACGAAGCTCCCGAGGACCTCGGCGCTCCGGTCGCCTATCTCGTGCTCAAGGACGGCACACCCGTCTTCGACGAGTCGGGCGCGCGTGCCGGTGAGGTCGAGCATGTGCTGGCCGACGACCACACCGACGTGTTCCACGGGCTGATCATCGAGACCCGCGAGGGTCATCGGTTCGCCCCCGCCGACAAGGTCAGCGGCCTGTTCGAGCACGGTGTGATTCTCACCGTGCCGGCCGCCGACCTGCCGGAACCCAGCGAGGACCCGTCGGCCAAGGTGACCGACGAGGGCCTGCAGGACACGCTGAAGCGGGCGTGGAACTGGCTTATTCAGCCGCGGTAGGGCGGGCGCCGCCCCAGCGCATCAGGGTGGCGCCGACCGACATGCCGCCGCCGAAGCCGGCCATCAGCACGATGTCGCCGTCCTTGAGCGCGCCTTTGCGGTTGGCCTCGTCCAGCGTGACCGGCACCGAGGCGCTGCCCACGTTGCCGTAGCGGTCGAGCGTGAGGTGGGTCGTGGCCGCGGTCAGGCCCGCCTGCTCGACCAGCTCGGCCAGCATGATGCCGTTGGCCTGGTGCGGCACGAAGTGGGTGACCTCGTCGACGGCGACGTCGGCCCGCTTGAGCAGCGCCTCCAGCGCCGGCGGGACGCCGCTGTTGACGAACTCGCGCACGCCGCGCCCGTTCATCTTGAAGTAGTGGTCGCCGTTGGCCACCGTCTCGGCCGAGGCGGGCAGGCGGCTGCCGCCCCCGGGCACGTGGATCAGGTTGCTCGCCTCGCCCCGCGACACCAGCTCGGAGTCGAGGAAGCCGTAGCCCTCGGCCACCGCGCCGACCACTGCGGCGCCGGCGCCGTCACCGAACAGCACGGCCGTGCGGCGGTCGCCGAAGTCGAGGATGCGCGAGTAGATGTCCGACGCGATGACCAGAACCTTGGCCGTCGGGTTCATCGCGACGAGGCTGTTGGCGAGCGAGACACCGAAGACGAAGCCGGCGCAGACCACGTTGATGTCGAAGCAGGCGGCCCGGTTGGCCCCGATTTTGTCCTGCACCAGGGTGGACGTCGGCGGTTGCGGAGAGTCACCGGTGGAGGTCGAGACGATGAGGTAGTCGATGTCGACGGCCTCGAGCCCGGCGTTCTCCAGGGCCTCCCGCGCAGCCTCGGCGGCAAGGTCGGAAGCGGCCTCGTGCGGCGCGGCGAACCGGCGCGCCTGAATCATCGTCTTGCGGCTGACCCACTCGGGGTCGGCATCCGGCACGAGACGCACCAGGTCGGCGTTGGTGACCACCTCGGCCGGCAGATAAGAGCCGGTACCCAGGATGCCCACGCTCATTGTTGCCCCCACTCGATCGAACTCTCCCGCTGTCCCGCGAAAGAGGCTATCGGGTTTAGGCTATGACAGGCAGGCAAGATCCCGCGCCGTGCGGTCCACCCATATCGGCCGATCGGCCCACTGGGGACTAACTCGGAAACGGGCAGGTAACAAGAGGCTTCCAAATGCGCCCGGTTCGATCGCTCCGTGGAGATCATCATTACTCGGAGTGACGCGAAGTGCGACATTTCACGTCGGGTCACAAGTCGGCAACCGTCTTCAAATAGAGAAAAGGCCGACCCCTCGGACGGGGCCGGCCTTTTCTGTCGGATATCAGCGCGACGGCTGCCGGCGCAGCGGCAGTAGCTGAGCGTCGGCGCAGCGGCAGTGGCGGAACGTCGGCGCAGCGGCAGTGGCGGAGCGTCGGCGCAGCGGCGGTGGCGGAGCGTCGGCTGCCGGCGCAACGGCCGACAAATCGTCAGCGCGACGGGTGTAGGCGCACCGCGCCGACGCGAATCGTCAGCGCGACGAGCGGTCTCGATACGTCCACGAGCTCGACCGGAGCCCGCTGCCGCCCATAGTCGCGCTCGGGCCGGTCTGCTGCGGCATGCGCGCGGCGGCTTCCTCGCGGCGCTGCGCCAGGTAGGCGGAGGCGGCGCGGTCCTCCTCGGTGGGGGCGGACATCAGCGCGTACGCCAGACCGATGATGCCGAACACCACGGCCAGCCCGATCGGCACCAGCATGCCGCTCGCGGTGGCTCCGGGCAGCTGACCGTCGGCCGGGCGGGTGTCGACCGACATGGCGGTCATGCCGGTGAAGTGCATGCCGTTGACCGCGACGCCCATCACCAGCGCGGCGGCGAAGATCACCAGCGGGCGGCGCACGGTGACGGCGAGCCAGAGCGCAACGGCCGCCGCCACGACGGCGATGCCGATCGACAGGCCGACCCGGGTCATCCCGTACGTCACCTCGCCGTTGAGTTTCATGGCGGCCATGCCCGTGTAGTGCATGCCCGCGACGCCCAGACCGGCGACGACTCCCCCGGCGACGATGCGGACGTTGCGCGCGCCCTGACCGAGCAGCGCGATCGCCAGCCCGACCCCGACGGCGAAGACGGCCAGGATCGCGCTGGCCACGGTGAGCCCGACGTCGTACCGGATGGGGGTGCCGACCACGGCGAAGCCCATCATCGCGACGAAGTGCATGCTCCAGATGGCGGTGCCGCCGATCGAGACGGAACCGAGCACGAGCCACCAGATGCGCTCGCCCCGGCCTGCGGCCGAGCGGAACCGCACCGCACACGTGAGGCCCAGCATCGAGCCCAGAACTGACAGAACGTAGCTGACGGTGGGGGTGATCCACCCATGGTCGAAGTGATGGATCTGCGCCATCGCGGTTTCTCCTTCTCGGCTCCCCGCCCGGGAAACTGCATCATGCACCGCCCGATGCGATCCCGCATCGGCCACGAACCGGCTTAAGCTGGCAAAACGCCGCGAACTAACTGATGAATTTCGAAGTTTTCCGACCGGCCGCGGGTCCGCCGACGATTGAACCTCTCCGCACCGGCACGGGTGATCAACCGACGGTCCGCAGCCCGCTGTCCGAACAGACACTCGACATGTCCGAGGCGGCAGCGCTGACCGCGGCCACAGCGTCGGGCTCGCTCTCGGTGCCGGCCGAGGAGACCGCTTTCCCGTACGCGGTGCGCAGGCGTTCGGCCGCGTCGGCGACCGGAGCGTCGGCGGTCGCACTGGCCCGTACGACGGCGTCGACCACGCCCTCGGTCATCAGCGAGGAGTCCTCGATCGCCTGAGCCAGGGCCGCGCACGCCTGCGCGCCGGGCGGGTCCTCCTCGGCGACGCTGGTCACGATGCTGGGCTGCGGGGCCGGTGGGGCCGGCTCCTGGGCGTCGTCGCAGGCCCCGATCAGCAGAACGGCCAGCGCCGGGGCCACGAATCGGTGCATTTTGTCAGGTTATGCGTACGTAACGGCGTACGGGCGCAAAAAAGCCCGGCCGCTCAGCGGGCCGGGCTTCCTGACGGACCGATCAGAGGTAGGAGCCCTTCTTGTACTCCTCCCAGCTCATGTTCCAGTCGGTCCAGCCGTTGCCGTTCTTCAGCTTCTCCTCGGTGCCGCTGACGGTGATCGGGTCGCCCATCATCGTGCGGTCGAAGAGCCAGGCGCCCATCTTCTCCGAGACGTTGACGCAGCCGTGGGAGACGTTGACCTTGCCCTGCTTGCCCTCGGACCACGGCGCGGCGTGGATGAACTGGCCGCTCCAGGTGATCCGCTGCGCGAAGTCGATGGGCGTCTTGTAGCCCTCGCCGGCGGGCAGCTCATCGGTCGTGTCGAAGATCGTGTGCTTCTTCTTCTCGATGACGACCATCGTGCCGCTCGAGGACGGGGTGCTCTTCTTGCCCAGGCTGACCGGGATGGTCTTGATGACCTTGCCGTCCTGCTTGACCGTCATCTGCTTGGTCTTGTTGGAGACCGTCATGACGAACGAACGGCCGATCTTGAGGTCGACGGTGAGGTCGGAGCGGCCGTAGTAGCCGTTGCCCAGCGGGACGCCCTTGAGCGCCACCTTGTAGAAGACCTTGGACTGGGACTTCCAGTAGACCTTGGGCCGGTAGTGCACCTCGGTCGGGCTGGTCCAGTGCCAGGTGCCCTCCTGCGCCGGGGTGGCGGTGACCTTCATGCGGCGCTCGACGTCGTCGCGGTAGCTCTCGGGGATGGACCGGCCGAACCGGATGATCAGCGGCATGCCCACGCCGACGGTCTGCCCGTCACCCATGAAGCTGGTGACCCGGATCTCCTTCGACGGCTTGGCCATCGTGGTGAACGAGCTGGTGGCCGTGTTGGTCTTGCCCTCGGCCTGCGGCCCGGTGACCGTCACGGTGTATTTCGTGCCGTAGGCCAGGGTCTTGGCCGGGGTGAACGTCTTGGCGTCCTTGTCCACCGTGCCCTCGACCTCGGCGCCCTTGGCGTCGGTGACCTTGACCTCGGTGCTCTCCGGGTCCTCGCTGGTGAACTTGATCGCGCTGATCGCGACCACGTTCTTCGCGTCGGCGGCCGGCTCGGTCACCGCGACGGTGCTCGGCAGGGCCTCGGCTTCGGGCGAAGCCCCGGCGCTGCTGCCCGGCGACGCGCCGCCGCCCTGCCACGAGGACGACTTCTTGTCGCCGTCGCCGCATGCGGACGTGAGCAGCAGGCTCGCCGTGGCAACCGCCACCGCGGTCTTGAATCCCCAGGTCTTCATGGTCCCCTCACGGCGTCGATCGTCCCGGCGCCCAATACTGCCTTTATCTTCCCCGGTCACCAATCCCGAAATCGTGCCGTGCACTTTTCAGACTGTTCACATTGGTCCGTTTTGCAGCAATTTTCACTTCAGTGCCGCGGGCACCGGCAAGGCACTGCCCTTGATGTATTCCGCCCAGCTCAGGTCCCAGGGAGTCCAGCCGTTTCCGTACGCCAGCTTGTCCCCCGTGCCCTTCACGGTGACCGGGTCACCGATCAGGGTCTTGTCGAACAACCAGCGTGCGTTGGCGGGTGAAACGTTTACACAGCCGTGGGACACGTTGCGCCGGCCCTGCGAGCCCACCGACCAGGGGGCGGAGTGGATGTACTGCCCGCTCCAGGTGAGCCGCTGCGCGAACTCGATGTCGGTGACGTAACCCTCGTCACCGTCGGTGTCCGTCGTGTCGAAGACGGTCGCCTCTTTCTTCTCCATGACGACCATCACGCCGCTGGACGAGGGGGTGCTCTTCTTGCCCAGGCTCACCGGCATCGTCTTGACCGTCTTGCCGTCCTGCACCACGGTCATCTTCTTCGAGGCGTTGTCGACCTTCATCTCGAAGGACCGGCCGATCTTGGCGGTCGCCGAACGGTCCCGGTCGCCGTAACGCCCGCCACCGGTCGGGAGGCCGCCCACCGCGACCCGGACGGCGATCGTGGTGCCCGGCTTCCAGAACTCCGGGCCCCGGTAGTAGGCCTGGGTGCCGCTTGACGTCCACGACCACACGCCGGGCTGGGCCGGGCTGGTGCTGACGAACAGGCGGCGCTGCACAGCGGCCCGGTCGGCCTTCTTGACGCCCGGGCTGAACTCGACCACGACCGGCATGGCCACGCCGTACGTCCGGTCGTCGAACAGGTAGAGGCCGGTGCCGGTCTTGCGGCCGGGCTTGCCCATCGTCGTGAAGCTGGTGGTCTGCGTGGTCGTCTGCCCGTCGCCCGCGGTGGCGACGACCGTGGCCGAATACTTCTGGTTGGGGCTCAGGGTCCGGCCGGGGATCCAGGACGTGCCGTCGTCGCGCAGCTTGCCCGGCACCGCCGCGCCCTTGGCGTCCTTGAGCGTGACGCCGGTGATCTTCCCGCCGGCCAGCTTGACGCCGATCTCGGTGCTCAGCGGCACGCCGGTCTTGCCCGTGGCCGGTGTCAGGGCCAGGCTGACCGGCACGGTGGCCGACTCGGTGACCGGCTCGGACTTCGCGGGCGCGGAGGCGGATCCGGATGCCGCCGGCGTGCCGACCCAGGCGGAGTCCTGCTTGGCGTCCTTACCGCACGCCGCGAGCGCGGCCGGCGTGATCACCGCCATCGCCACAACCGTCACGAGCGTGCGCCGCATGCTGGACCCCCTTCTGAAGTTCGCGGGGACATCCTGCCTCATGGATGCAAATGATCGAGTCCTCCGTACGGGTGGGGCAGCACACCCGGGGGCGATTTCAGTGATCGCCAGGAGGCGTGCTAACGTTTTCTCCGTTGCCACCGAGCGCCGCTAGCTCAACTGGCAGAGCAGCGGACTCTTAATCCGCGGGTTGTAGGTTCAAGTCCTACGCGGCGTACCAGCAACACGAGGGCGTACAGCTTACCGGCTGTGCGCCCTCGTTCTTTGTGTGCGGCAAGGGCCGGGTCCCCTTCGAGTGCGCACGGATGCCATGCCCGGGCTTACGCGTTAGTGTCGCGATGCTGCCTGTGGCGCGAGCCGAGGTCCTGTGCACGTCGGGAGGCCCCTATGCCGAAGCCCGAATTTGTCCGGCGGTCGTCGTTCTCCTCCGACGACGAGTCCGAGGTGACCGAGTTCATCCGCAAGATGTACGCAGACAACCAATCCCGTTTCGCCCCTATCCGTACCGGTGCCCGTTTCTCGGCCCTGACCCACGACACCCCCCTGATCGGCGCCGACCGGGTGCGGACGTCGATCGATTACTCCGGCACCAGCGCCGACGGCTTCCACGACTTCGTGTTCTTCGTCGTGCACGCCGGCAGCGTGCAGATCGGCAGTCGCCTCGGCGGCACGATCGCGGGCGGCGGCGACGTCGCCTTCTACCCGCTCGGGGTTCCGATCGACTTCGCGATGCATCACTTCGACGTGACCACCCTGCGGCTTCCGGCCGACCGGATCAAACAATCCGCCGAGGAGATGGCCGGCATACCGGCCGCGCAGACGCACTTCCGCGGCATCACGCCTGTCTCGCCATCCATGGCCCGCTACTGGCGCTCCTTGATCGCCTTGGTCAGCGGGGCCCTGACCGATACGGAATCCCCGCTGAACTCGCCGTTGCTGGCCGAGAACCTCGCTCGCACGGTGGCGACCGGCGCCCTGCACGTCTTCCCGAACACGACCATGACACTGCAGGATGTGCGGGGGCCGGGTGCCGTCACGCCGGCCGCGGTCCGTCGCGCTGTCACCTACATCGACGCCAACGCCCACCTGCCGCTCCGCGTGGGCGAGATCGCGGCGGCCGCCGGCACCAGCGCCCGGGCCCTGCAATACGGTTTCCGCCGCCACCTCGGCACGACACCGCTGCACTACCTGAGCCGGGTGCGGCTGGAACTCGCACGACGAGAACTGCAGGAAGCGGACCCTGCTCGCGGGGACACCGTCGGAGCCGTCGCGACCCGCTGGGGCTTCGCCAACGCCGGCCGCTTCGCCGCCGCCTACCGCGCCGCCTACGGAGTGCTGCCCAGCGACACCTTGAACAGCTGAGGCGTCACCGGTCCGGCTGTAGCCGTCCGAAACTCGCCATGGCCTGGTCGGCGGACCGGCGAGCTGCCGCCGCACGGTCGACGAGCAACCGCGAAGTGCGCACTCTCTCCTTGGCACGGTCACGTGCGCGCTCGGCGAAAGCCACATACATCGCCGTCCGCTCGGCGCGGGTCACGGTGGGATCGGGAAGCAGGCTCACAAGTCCATGCAGCTCGGCCGGGACCGGACCGGTCAACACGAAGCCGATCGGAGTTTCGTTCGGTGGCCCATCGTTTCGTTCTGCGGCCCAGGCCCCTGTCCTGCCACACTGGGCCCGTGCTGACCCTCGGTGTCGACCTGGCCTCGGCCGACGAGCGCACGGCCGTGGCTCTCCTCGACTGGTCGGGCGGCGGCGCCGCCGTACGGGATCTGCGTCTCGGGGTTTCCGACGACGACCTGCTGAAGGCGGTCCACGGGGTCGACAAGGCCGGTCTGGACTGCCCGCTCGGCTGGCCGGACGCGTTCGTCGACTTCGTGGTGGCGCAACGGCAGGGACGGCTGGGCCCGGTGGCGGCGGACGCGGCGTGGCGGCGGGGCCTGGCCTACCGGCTCACCGACCAGGTCGTCCGGGCCGAGACCGGGGTCAACCCGCTCAGCGTGTCGGCCGACCGGATCGCCTACGTGGCCTTCCGCTGCGCCAACCTGCTGGCCCACCTGGGCGTCGAGGACCGCAGCGGCGACGGCGCGCTGGTCGAGGTCTACCCGGCGGCCACCCTGCGCCGCTGGGGCCTGACCCACCGCGGCTACAAAGTGCAGGGCCACAGCACCCTGCTCGACGAGCTGCTCACCGCCGCGCCGTGGCTCGACCTCGGCCCGTACGGGGACCTGTGCCGCACCAGCCACGACGCGTTCGACGCGGTGATCGCCGGACTGGCCGCCCGCGCCGCCGCCCTGGGCCGCTACCTGCGACCGTCCCCTGCCCAGCAGGAGGCCGCCCGCCGCGAAGGCTGGATCGCCCTCCCCACCGGCGGCCCCGGCGACCTGCTCAGCGAGGGCCGTTGACCTCGCGGATGGCCGACTCGATGGCCCGTACGCGATCCGCCAGCAGGCCGACCGCCCCCACCGCGCGCACCATGGGGTCGTCGCCGGCCCCGCCCAGTGCTTGTTCGCGCCGGTACGCGGCCTTGACCTCCTCCCACCGCGACGCCTGCGCCGGGCTCAGCCGCTCGCGGAGTGCGGCCAGTTTGAGCAGGTTGGCCTCGGCGCCCGCGGCCAGGGTCTGCGCCTCGCCCAGGTAGTGGTCGTCGATCACCGTTTCCAGCTCGTCGTCGTTCATCGCGGGGACGATGCGTTCGGCCAGCTTGTTCATGTTGCGGTAGCTGCCTTGCAGGCGGAACGGCGGCTCGGTGCGGGCCGCGTCGGACTGGGCCGCCGACGCGATGTACGCCTGGTTGTTGCGCAGCACCACGCGTTGCGCCCGTTTCATCTTGCGCAGCACCGACAGCACCTGCTCCAGTTCGGCCGCCGAGTACGGGTAGGACAACCGGTCCGCCCGTACGGAGTCGTCGCCGTCGGCCAGGCGCAGCAGCAGCGGCAGGTCGGCCCGGTCGCGGGCGGCCAGCGGGGCCAGGGTGGTGTTGGAGGTGAGCGCGTTCTCCAGGTAGGACAGCTCGAACAGATCCTCCCTGCCGGCCAGCACGTCGCCCAGGTTCCACACGTCGGCCCGGTTGGCCAGCATGTCGGGCACGCGGAAGCGGCGGCCGGTCTCCGTGTACGGGTTGCCGGCCATGCACACCGCGAAGCGTTTGCCCCGCAGGTCGTACGTGCGGGTCCGGCCGTCCCAGACGCCTTCCATCCGGCGCTGGGCGTCGGTCAGCGAGATGAACTTCTGCAACAGTTCCGGGTTGGTGTGCTGGATGTCGTCCAGGTAGAGCAGCACGTTGTTGCCCATCTGGAGGGCGAACGAGATCTTCTCGACCTCCTGCCGGGCGGTGGCGTCGGGCGCGTCGGCCGGGTCGAGCGAGGTCACCCCGTGCCCCAGCGCGGGCCCGTTGACCTTGACGAAGATCAGGCCGAGCCGGTCCGCCACGTATTCCATCAGCGTGGTCTTGCCGTAGCCGGGCGGCGAGATCAGCAGCAGCAGGCCGGACTGGTCGGTGCGTTTGCCGTCGCCGGTCGCGCCCAGCTGCCGGGCCAGGTTGTCGCCGATGAGCGGCAGGTACACCTCGTCGAGCAGGCGGTTGCGGACGAACGCGGTCATCACGCGCGGCTTGAACTCGTCGAGGCGCAGCCGGTCGCGTTCGGCGGCGGCCAGTGCGGCCCGTTGCTTCTGATAGGCGCGATAGGCGGGCATCCGGTTCTCCCGCAGCGCCCGGGTGCGGGTCAGAAGATCATCGAGCCGTACCGGCAGCGACCCTTCGCTGATGCGCGGGTGCACACCCAGCAGGCCGCTGACCGTCTCGGTGAGCGAAGCCGACACGTCGTAGCGGGTCAGGTCGGTGGCGACCTCGATCGCCACCGCTTCGGTCACGTCGGACAGGTCCCCGGAATCCGGCTTGGCCGACTGGAACGCGGTCAACCAGGCTTGAACCAGCTGTCGTCGAGCATCCACGTCGTCGTCCAGGGCGCGCAGGTCGGCCGCGTACTGCCGACCGGCGGCCGACTGGGCGCCACCGAGTTCACGGTGGAAGCGGTCGAGCAACGTCCGTGCGCCGGCGCTGGTCGCGAACCCCTCGGGCGTCCCGGCCAGCTCCTCGATGAGGTATTCGCCCACGGCGTCGTGCGGAGCCGAGGCGGAGAAGGCGAGGGCAGCCAGCGCGATCTCGTCCCGCAACTCGCGCAGGGCCGCACCGGCCGATCCGAACATGGCCCGCACCCGTACGAGCGAGGCCGCCCGCAGAGCCCACTGCGCCCGCTGGTCCGGCGAAGGACCGAAAGCCCAGAACAACTGCGCCGAAGCCCGTACGTCCGGCGAGTACCGCAGCAGCCCGGCCCCGGCGTGCAGCCGGACCAGCGCGGCCAGGATCAGGGCGGCGTCGGCGTCGTGCACGCCCCGCTCGTACCCTTCGTCGTAGCGGGCCTCGGCCCCCCGGCGTACGAGATCGCGCAGTGTGTCGTCGGTGAGGGCGGTTGCCGCCGCCGCGGGATCGGCCGCGAAAACCGCCGCGGCCAGGTGCTCGCCCCGGTAGACCTGCTCGTCCTCGGAGACCAGGGGCTGGCTCCAGAACGGCTGGGTGGCCAGGAAGGCCTCGTCGCGGATCGGGCCACGGTAGTCGGTGCCGGTGATCGCGAAGGCCAGCTCGTCGCCGTGCGGCACCAGGGTCAGGTCGATCGCGCTGGTGTTGACGACAAACGTGTGCCGGCCCAGCCGGATCGTGCGGCCCCCGTCGTCGTACAGGTCCTGCCGGTCCCGCAGCGAACGCCCGGCGTCCTGCCGCGCGGCCTTGAGCTGCCCGTCCAGCTCCTCGGCACGGACGCTGTCGCCCAGCCCACGCAGGTCGGCCGTGAGCGAGCGCAGCTTGGCCACCATCGGGTCGGTGGCGAAATACGTGTTGACCTGGTCGACGTCGGTGAGCGTGGCGGTGCGGCGGCGCACGGTGTCGAGAATGCGCCGGGCCGAGTCGGCCAGCCGGTCGGCCCGGCGGGCCTGCTCGTCCAGCAGGGCCTGGCGGCGGCCCGAGATCGCCTCGTAGACCTCGGTGCGCTTGGCCGAGAGCTGCTCGGCGAAGTCGGCGAACTCGCCGAACCGGGTCTCCAGCGTCTCGATCTGCGCCATCAGCCGGGTCAGGTGCTCGTCGCAGCGTTCCGGGGTGTCGGCGGACGCCAGCGCGCCGCTCACCGCCTGCCCGAACAGGGCGAACTCGGCAGCGAACTCGGCCCGGCCCTCCAGGGCGGCCAGTTCGCGGCGGCGGCTCTCGACGGTGGCCCGGGCCCGGTTCAGCCCGCCCATCACGGTGCCGAGGCGTTCCAGGATCCCGACCCGTACGCCTGCGTCCGCGATGTCCAGGCCGCCCACCACCTCGGTCACCGCTTGCAGCCCGTCGAACTGCTCGGCGATGCGGGCCGTGACCGGCTCGGCCTCGGCCGTGGTGGCGATCGCGGCGGCCGAGGCGACCAGGTCCTCCACCGTGGACTCGTAGTCGGCGAACGCGTCCGGCCGCTGCAGGTGCTCGACCGCGCGCCGGGCCGTCTCGTCGACCGCGGTGGCCAGGCTCGCGTCCACCCTGTCGATCCGGGCCGGGTCGGCGTAGCGCATCTCGCGCAGCCCGGCCAGCCGGCCCTGCTCCTGCCGCAGCCCGCCCAGCTGGGCCACCCAGCCGCCGGTGGTGGTCGGGTTCTCCGCGCGGGCCTTGCCGATCAGCGAGGTGGCGTTGCTCTCGGCCGCCGTCACCGCGTCGGCCGCCTGCGCGGTCAGCACCTGCACCGACTCGAACTCGTCGAGCACCTGCTCGGCGGTGGCCCGCACCTCCGACAGCGGCTCGCCCAGGTTTTCCAGCTCCGGGTCGTTCAGCCAGTGATAGCTGTCGGCCACCCGGGCGCAGGCCGCGATGATCGCCTCGAAGACCGGACCCGACGGGCTCATCTCGGCGACCATGCGGTCCACGGCGAGCGCGTCGGCGATTCCCCGTACGAGGTCCGCGTTGCCGATCCGGTCGAGGGGCCCGTCGCCGACGGGACGGGCGGCCGCGTGCGTGTCCGACTCGTACGGGGTCTGCCACACCTGCATCGGGTGCACGCGGGCCGGCTCGTCGGAGGTCGTGCGGAAGACGACCAGGGTGCCGTCGTCGAACAGCGAGTAGCCGTGGCCGACGATCGGGGTGGCGACCTCCTTGCGGATCACGTTGTAGGGCAGCAGCAGGTAGCGGCCGGCGGCGCGGGCGTGGAAGACGTACAGCACGTCCTCGCCGTTGACCGAGTGGATCGCGCGCTCGTACTCGAGGTCGGTGGTGTCCGCGTCGAACGTCTTGGCGACCCCGGTGGCCAGGTAGTACCCGCCCGGGAAGATGACGCCCTGATCGTCCGGCAACCGGCGGCAGGCCTGCCCGATGCCGTCGAGCCGGCGCACGTCCTTCGTCCGGGTGTTGAAGACCAGATACCGATAGACCGTTTCCTGGTACGGCAGCACGCGCAGCAGGATCAGCGGCCCGACCCGGGCGTACGAGATCTCCGCGTCGGCCAGGCTCTGCAGCGGCTCGTCGACCGGCTCGGCGAAGATGCCCTCGCCGTCCTCGGTGTTGTTCTCCACCTTGACGGTGAGGCTGCCCCCGACCGCCTCGACGAACACCTCGTCCTCGATCGACACGTGCGGGTGCCGGCCCAGCACGTGCTGCTCGCGGCCGGTGACGGTCCACTCGAAGTCGTGCTGCGGCGGGAACACGTGGTCGCGTTCGCCCCGGTTGTCCTGATAGGACACCGTGCCGTCCAGGCCGACCTGCCAGCGCAGCACCTTGAGGTCGTCGCCGCGGGCCCCGGTCTGGAAGACGGCCAGCAGCAGATTTTCCACGCGGCGCAGCTGCAGCAGCTTCGTCTGCTTGTAGTAGCGGTAGAGCTCGGCGAAGTCGCGCTCGAACTTGGGGTCGTCGAGCAGCCCGGGCAGCGTGGCCGCTTCGAAGGTGCCGTTGAACCGGTGCACCGCGAAGACGTCGGACACCGCGGTCTCGGTCTTGAGCCCGATGAACACGTTGTAGCCGAACAGCATGACGCCGCCGACCTGCGCGATGTCCCGCGGCACGCAGTTGTTCTCGGTGCGCACCCGGTCGGTGTGCAGCAACCGGGTCTGCTGCCCGCCGAAGGTCTCGATCCGCCGTGCGTTCAGGGCCTCCGCGCGGCCGGCCAGTTCGCGCGCACGCGCACCGAGCCGGCCGCGCAGCACCTCGTAGGTGCCGGCGTCAATGGTCTCCGCTGTCACCGGGTGGCCGGTACCTTCCCGTCGGCGATGCCCATCTCCTGCGCGGCGGCAAGCAGCTCACGCAGCTTGCCGGCGTCCTGGCCACCGTTCTTGATCTGCTGGGTCAGGAAGGCGGCCAGGCTGACGTTGGCCACGTCGGCCGTGGACACGGAGCCGACCACGCGGCTCAGGTCGTCGGCGAAGTTGGCCGTGCCGTCCAGGTAGCGCTGACCGAGGCCCTGAGCCACCGACGAGTGCTCGACGAAGCCGTCGATGCTCTTGCCCAACGTGATCGACCCGATCAGCTTGTCGAAGAACACCGAGTCGCCGCCCACGATGTCGATGTCGGCCTTCTCCAGCCCGGCCGCCACGACCATCGCCTGCGACTCGGCGATCTCCTTGTGCACGTTGATGCCGGCCAGGCGGATCTCCTTCTCCATCTCCAGCCGCAGGCGGTACTCCTCGTGCTCGCGGGTCGCGTCGTCCAGCGCGGCCATCGCGCCCGCCTTCTCCTGCAGACCCTCGGCCTCGCCCTTCAGCTTCTCGCGGATCGCCTCCGCCGCGACCAGCGCCTTCTCCCGCTCGACGGCGGCCTCGGCCCGGCCCGTCTTCTCGATCGCGTCGGCGCTGCGCTCGCGCACCAGCACGTCGGCCAGGCCGGCCGCGGCCGCCTCGGCCTGCGTGCCCTCAGCCAGCCGGATCTTCGACCGGGCGTCGAGCTCGGCGGCCTGCTGACGGGCCTCGGCCAGCAGCACTTCCTCGCGCGCCTTGAACTTGGCCGCGGCCTCCGCCGCCTCGGCCGCCTTGATGTCCTTGACCAGGGCCTCCTGCGCCTCGGCCTCGGCCTGGATGACCACCGCCTGACGGGTGCGCTCGGCCTCCTCGACCGTCCGCAGGCGCTTGATGTTCTCCTCCTGCTCGGCCACCGTCTTCTCGACCGCGATGCGCTCCCGGATCACCTCGGCCATGAGCCGCTTCTCCGACTCGACCTCCTTGTCCTTGGCGATCGTGGACAGCTCGGTCTCGCGGTCGCGGCCGATCACCTCGAGCATCCGGTCCTTCTCGATGCGCTCGGTCTCGATCGCGATGACCCGCTCGCGGTTCTTCTCGGCCACCGCGATCTCGCGGCGCTTGTTCTCCTCCTGCACACCCAGCTGCTGATCGGTCTTGATCAGGGCGCCCTGCGCGCGCAGCCGCTCCTCGGCGTGGGCCAGCGCGATCTCGGCCTCCTCGCGGGCCCGCATGGTCTCGATCTCACGGCGCTGCTTGATCTCGGCGTCGGACTGCCGGCGCTCCAGCTCGAGGATGGCCTCCTTGGCGTCCACGTTCTGGCGAGTGATCTCCTTCTCCTCGTTGCGCCGGAAGTCGTTGGTGCGTACGGCCTCGATCGCGGTCAGCTCGGTGATCTTGCGGATGCCCTGCGCGTCCAGGATGTTCTTGGGGTCCATCGAGCCCAGCGGCGTCTGCTCGAGGAAGTCGATCGCCGCGTCCTCCAGGCTGTAGCCGTTGAGGTCGGTGCCGATCACCTCGATGATCTGGTCGCGGAAGTCGTTGCGCCGGGTGTAGAGGTCGACGAAGTCGAGCTGCTTGCCGACCGTCTTGAGCGCCTCCGAGAACTTCGCGCTGAACAACTCCTGCAGCGTCGACTCGTTGCTGGCGCGGTCGGTGCCGATCGCCTGGGCCACCTTGATGACGTCCTCGGTGGTCTTGTTGACCCGCACGAAGAACGTGATCCGGATGTCCGCCCGGATGTTGTCCTTGCAGATCAGACCCTCACGACCCGTACGGGTGATCTCGATGGTCTTGACCGAGATGTCCATGATCTCGGCCTTGTGCAGCACGGGGAGCACGACGGCGCCGGTGAACGTCACGTCGACGCGGCGCACCTTCGACACGATGAGGGCCTTGCCCTGCTCGACCTTGCGGAACATGCGGCTGATGAAGAACAGCACGCCGATGGCCACAAGGAGGACGACGGCGATGAGTATGCCGAACCCGGTGGAGACAACGTCCATCAATGACCCCTAGTTGCGATATCGGTAGGAACGACCCAGAAGAACTCGCCGTCCGGGTCGAAGTCGTAGAGCAGCGCCTCGGACCCGGCCCGCAGATCGTCGGCGCCGGCCTGACGCACCTGGACGATCGCCGACGAACCGTCCGGCGCGTGCACCTCGGCCTGACCGAACGTGTCGGTCACCCGGCCGGTGCGGATGATGCAGGTGAGCCCCACGAAGTCGGCGCGGGAAGCGTCCGGGCCGTCCGGGAGCATCTTGCGGAGCGGGATCACCAGGAGGCGGGTGAGCACCCAGGCCACAGCGACCGCGGCGATCAGCACGGCCCAGAGGGGGATCGGCCCGTGAAACTCGCCCCCGGCGAGGCTGGCGAACCAGGCGAACGCGATGAGCAGCGAAACCGAGATCGACGCCGGCACGCCACCCAGCCCGGCGAAGTCGAGCGGGCCGGTGTCACCGGCCTCGGAACCCGCATCGGGGTCGGCGCCACCCACGACGACGACAAGCCAGAAACCGACGACCACGACCAGCATGGGGGTGAAAAGAACGGTCGGAAAACTCAGCGCAGCGTCAACAAAACCGCCCATGCTCAGACCGTCCCCCGTCCCATGCGTGAACCCATGGTGACAGCCCGTGTCCACCCCATGATTGGCCCGGACATTCTGCGGTCTGACCGGCTCCGCAGGCCACCCTGCCTGCACTTTCTTCGCCAAACTGTCATACCGCCACAGCCTGCGGCTGCGCCCCGCCCCGCGGACGGTTCGATTTCGCGGCCGGTGCGCAATCGACGAGCCTGCACTTGTGGCCGATTGGGCGGCGGCACTTCTGGGACATCTGACCGCTCGCCCTGGTGGCTCGGGGGTGCGGACGGGCGCGTTGGCGAGGAAACCCGGCCGGGGCATCGCAACCACCGGACGGCATCTATCGTGTGCTCGCCGACGGCTGCGGGGAGCGCGACGTGAGCTTTACATTCCGGGTGGATCTGCGGGGCGTGGTGGATCTGCTGAGCCACCACCTGTACGCGACGCCGCGCGTTTATGTGCGGGAGTTGCTGCAGAACGCGGTCGATGCGATCACCGCGCGGCGGCTGGAGGAGCCGCGGGCGCGCGGGGAGATCTGGTTCGAGCCGGCCGACGGCGTGTTGCGGGTGCACGACACCGGGATCGGGCTAACCGAGGCTCAGGTGCACGAGCTGCTGGCGACCATCGGGCGCAGCTCCAAGCGGGACGATCTGGGCTTCGCGCGGCACGAGTTCCTGGGGCAGTTCGGGATCGGGCTGCTGTCGTGTTTCACGGTCGCCGACGAGATCCGCGTGGTGACCCGCCGCGGGGACGAGCCGACCGTGTTGTGGACGGGGTTCAGCGACGGCCGTTATGCCGTTGAGCTCCCCGAGCGGCAGCGGGACGAGCCGGGCACGACGGTCACTCTGGTGCCGCGGCGCGGCGAGGAGCATTGGCTGAGCGGCCGCACGGTTCGTGAGCTGGCCGGCCTGTACGGTTCGATGCTGCCGTTCGAGGTGCGGGTCGGCGACGAGCCGGTCGCGGCGGGGCTGCCGCCGTGGGAGCGGGATCCGGCCGAGTCACCGGCGGCACGGCGGGCGAGGCTCACCGCGTACGCCCGGGAAGCTTTTGGTTTCGAGCCTTTCGACATGATCGATCTGAGCGCGCCGGAGGCCGGGGTGCGGGGCGTGGCGTTCGTCCTGCCGGCCCCGGCCAACCCGGCCGTCCGGGTCGCCCACCGCGTGTACCTCAAGCAGATGCTGCTCTCGGAGGGCATCGAGGGGCTGCTGCCGCCGTGGGCGTTCTTCGTGCGCTGCGTCGTCGACACCACGGAGTTGCGGCCGACCGCGAGCCGGGAGGCGCTCTACGACGACGGTCTGCTCGAGCAGGTGCGGGACACGCTGGGCGACGGGTTGCGGGGCTGGCTCACCCGGCTCGGCACGACGGATCCCGTACGGCTGCGGCAGTTCCTGGAGATCCACCACCTCGGCGTCAAGGCCCTGGCCGTGCACGACGACGAGATGCTGCGCCTGGTGCACGAGTGGTGGCCGTTCGAGACGAACGTCGGGCGGCTCACCCTGGCCGAGTTCCTCGACCGGTACGCGGTGGTCCGGTACACCGCCTCGGTCGACGAGTTCCGGCAGATGGGCTCGGTGGCCGCCGCCCAGCAGATTCCGCTGGTCAACGGGGGTTACGTCTACGACGCGGAGCTGCTGTCCCGGTTGTCCGCGGCGGTGCCGGGGGCCGCCGTCGAAGAGCTCACGCCGGCCGACCTGACCTTGCGCCTCGACCAGCTGCCACCCGCCGACGAGGTGGCCCTGCGCCCGTTCCAGGCGCTCGCGCAGCGGATCCTGGACCGGCAGGGGGTGGAGGTCGTGGTCCGCTCGTTCGACCCGGCCGGGCTGCCCGCGCTCTACCTGCTCGACGGGGACGCCGCGCTGCAGGGCGACATGCGCCGCATCCGCGACGGGTCCGACGAGCTGTGGTCGTCGCTGTTCGACGCCTTCACCTCCGGGCCCGAGCAACGGCCGCAGCTGGTGCTCAACCATCGGAACCCGTTGACCCGCCAGGCCATGCACACCGGCGACGAGGAGCTGACCACGTACGCGATCGAGGGCCTCTACACCCAGGCTCTGCTGCTCGCCCGGCAGCCGCTCACCCCGGCCGCGACCGCCGCGTTCAACCAGTCGTTCCTGGGCCTGCTGACCCGCGCGATGGGCGGCCGGGCATGACCGCCGCCGACGCCGAGCTCGAACGCATGCTGGCCGAGGCCCACGAGCACGGCCACGGGCCGGCCTATTTCGCCGCGCTGGACACCGTGTTCCGGCACGCCGACGCGACGGGGCGCACCGAGTTCGCGTACCGGGCCCGGATGAACGCCCTGCACGACATGCACTACGCCGGTGAGTACGCACGGGCCTTCATGACGTTCTCCTGGCTGCTGGCCACGTTCGACCGGCACCCCGAGCTGACCACCTCGTACGACGAGCACACCCTGCTGTGGCGGTTCAAGTGGATCGTCTGGGAGTTGTCGCAGTTCTCCGGCATTCCCCTCGACAAGACGAAGGCCCTGCTGGACGACATGCAGCGGCGCTACCAGGCCGGCAGTCACAGCCTGCACGCCGTCCACCAGCATCGGGCCATGATGGCCACGCACCTCGGCGACCTCGAGGCGGCCGGGCAGTGGTTCGAGCAGATGGCCGCGGCGCGGCGCGACAGCCTGTCCGACTGCCAGGCCTGCGTGCCCACCACCGAGGTGGAATACCTGGTGGCGCGGGGCGAGTACGAGGAGGCGGTGCGGGTCGGCAGCCCGTACGCGTTCGGCGGCTGCACCGAGCAGCCGCAGCAGATCCTCAGCCACCTGCTGCTGGCCTACCTGCACACCGGGCGCACGGCCGAGGCCGTACGGGCGCACAAGTCGGCGTACCAGCGGATCCGCGACAGCCGTCACTACCTCGAGCTGATCGCGCTCAACGTGCAGTTCTGCGGTCTCACCGGCAATCAGGAGTACGGGCTGACCCTGGTCGAACGGCACCTGCCCTGGCTGGACCGGCCGGCCTCGCCGTACGCGGCCATGGAGTTCGCATCGGCCGCGGCCTTGGTGCTGCGCCGGCTGATCGACGAGGGTGCGGGTGACACACCCGTACGGCGGGCCACCGGCAACGGCGCCCGGCGGTGGCAGAGCACGGCCGCCGAGACCCACGCCGACCTGGTGACCCTGGCCCGTTCGCTCGCGGCCGACTTCGACCGGCGTAACGGCAACAGCCACCAGAGCGGCCGGGTCGAGGCCCGGCTGGCCGCGGCACCGCTGGCCGATCACCTGCCGCTGACCGTGCTGGCCGGCCTGCCGATCAGTGCGCACCCCGGCAAGCCGGCCGTGGACGAGCTGGTCGGCAAGGTGGCCGACCTGACCGCCGCCGGTGACGAGGCCGGGGCCGCGCAGGCCCGCCTGGACGCCGCGTACGCCCTGCGCAACGCGGCCCAGTGGGGCGACGCGCTGGAGACGGCGGAGGAGGCCCGGCGCAGTCTCGACCGGGCCGGCCTCACCGACGCCGCCCTTGAGGCCCGCTGGCTGCTGATCGAGCTGAACCGGCGGACGGGCCAGCGGCCCGAGGCCCGCCGGGCCGTGATCGACGAACTGCTCGCGGCGCCCCGGCTGCCGGCCTCCCTGCCGCCGCGCGCGGTGCTGCTCGAGGAGACCGCCTACCCCAGCGACGGCCAGCGGGCGGCCGACCAGCTCTTCGAGGCCGCCGCGCTGCACCGCGCGGCCGGCGACGCCGAGGCCGAGGCGCGAACCCTGACCAAGGCCCTGGGTTCCGGCACCACGGTGCCGGCCGACCTGGACGAGCTCGTGTCCCGGGTCGACGCCCTGGACGCGGTCCACGCCCAGGACGACCTGTGCCGCCTGCTGAAGCTGGCCGGGCGGCCCGAGGACGCGCTGGCCCGCGCCCTGCGTCACGCCGAGACCGACTCCGAACTCGTGCTGACCGCGGCGGAGTTGCTCCTCGAACTCGGCCGGCCCGCGGAGGCCGAGGAGACGGCCCGCCGCCTCCTGGACGACGAGGACCTCGACTGGGACGCGGCGGTGCTGGTCGCCCGGAGCCTGCGGGCCCGGGGTGAGGACGCCGCGGCTTTCATGGAGGAACACCACCTCGATGACGGCGACCTGCAGTAAAGCGAGGCCGGTCAGCTGGCCGGCGCAGCGCCGACCGGCCGCAGCCGACCCAGCACCACTGCCGCGGCCACCGCCGTCACCGCGGCCAGGCCCCAGGCGAGCAGGCTGGTGGTCGCGTCGGCCAGCAACAGCAGTGCCGCCGTTCCGATCGCCGTGCCCAGCTGGGCGGTGGTGTTGGCGATGCCCGCCGCCGTCGCCCGGGGGCCCTCCGGCACGTCGGTGGCCAGCGAGGTCGTGGCGACCGAGGCCAGTCCCAGCCCGAGGCCGACGACCGCCATGCTCGCGGCGAGCAGGATCGGCTGCCGCGGGTCGAGCAGCGGTACCGCCACCCCCAGAGCGATCAAGGCGAGCCCGTACGCCGCCACGCGCTCGGCGGGCCGGCGCACGATCAGCCGCGCCGCCACGGCCGAGCCGGGGATGACGGCCACGCTCAGCGGCAGCAGGGTGGCCGCCGCCGCCAGGGGCGTACGGCCGAGGTCGGTCTGCAGGTAGATCGTGATCAGCGTGGCCACCGCGGTGGTCGCGGTGTTGAAGAACGCTCCCCCGGCCCCGCGCCGCAGCCGGGTCAGGCGCAGCACGTCCGGCGGCAGGACGGGCGCCGCGGACCGGCGGTCGGCCACCACGAACAGGACGGCGGCGCACACGGCCCCGCCCAGCAGCAACGGCCCGGTCACCGCCGCCCCGACGACCGCCAGCATGACCGCCGCCGTCAGCAGCAGCGAACCGGTCAGATTGAGCGGGCGGCCGTCGCGAGCGGAACGCTCCGCCGGCACGAAACGCACTACCGCGACGGCCAGCACGGCCGAGACGACCAGCAGCCCCCAGAAGATCAGTCGCCAGCTGCCGGCCGCCGACACGAGCCCGCCCACCACGAACCCGGAGGCGCCCGCGGCCGCACCGGCCGCGCTCCAGGCGGCCACCGCGCGGGCCCGCTGCCGCTCGTCGCGGGCGACCGCGGTCAGCAGCCGCAGCGCCGACGGCACCGCGACGGCCGCGGCCGCCCCCTGCAGGCACCGGCCCGCCGTCAGCGTCAGCGTCGAGCCGGCCGTGGCCGTGAGCAGCGTTCCCGCCGCGAACGCGACCAGGCTGCCGAGGATGCACCGGCGGTGCCCGAGCCGGTCGCCCAGCCGGGCCCCGAACATCAGCAGGCCGCCGAAGAACATGGCGTAGCCGGTGGCCACGATCGCGTCGTCACCGGGCGCGGCGTCCACGTCGCGCAGCATCGCGGGCAGCGTCGTCACGACGACTGTCACGCCCATGACGTCGACGAACTGGATCAGGCACAACGCGACCACAGCCCCCACTCCCTTCTGATACCCCGGGGCGCCCGAAATCCCGCGACATCACCCGTTGACTTTCCAGTGACGTATCTGAAACCTTGAATCCCTGCTCACGAAAAAACTTGGCAACAAGTTGAAAATTTGTGGCAGACAGTCCCCCATCCCCGGTGGTCGTCGAGACCCCGAACCTCGGCGACCCCGCGCGCACACCTAAGAGGGATCTATGAGAGGACGATTCGTCACGGGCATCCTGGCGGCCGCGCTGGTCGCCGCCGGGCTCTCCGCTCCCCCCGCGCACGCCGCCGGCGGGCCCAACCTGGCCCAGGGCAAGGCCGCCACGGCGAGCGGCACCAACGGCCCGTACGGGGCCGGCAACGTCACCGACGGCAACGCGAGCTCCTACTGGGAGAGCCCGAACAATTCCTTCCCGCAGTGGGTGCAGGTCGACTTGGGCAGCGCCGTCGCCGTCGATCAGGTCAAACTGAAGCTGCCCCCGCCGGCCGACTGGGCGACCCGTACCCAGACGCTCAGCGTGCTGGGCAGCACGAACAACTCGACGTGGAGCACCCTGTCAGCCGGCGCGGGCCGCACCTTCAACCCGGGCAGCGGCAACACCGTCACGGTCGACTTCACCGCGGCCACCGTCCGCTACGTCCGCGTCAACGTCACCGCCAACACCGGATGGCCGGCCGCGCAGCTCTCCGAACTGGAGGTCTACGGGGTGGCCGGACAAAATCCGGATCCCGACCCGCCGACGGGCACCAACTTGGCCGCGGGCAAGACGATGGAGGCCTCGAGCTCGGTCTTCGGCTTCGTCGCCCCCAACGCCAACGACAACAACCTCGCCACCTACTGGGAGTCCAACGGCTTCCCGGCCACGCTGACCGCCAAGCTCGGCTCCGACGCCAACGTCACCGGCGTGGTCGTCAAGCTCAACCCCGACTCCTCATGGGGTCCGCGCACCCAGAACATCCAGGTGCTGGGCCGGGCCACGGGCGCGTCGGCGTTCACGTCGCTCAAGGCGCGCGCCGACTACGCGTTCGGCAGCGGCAACACGGTCACCATCCCGGTGACGGGGCGGGTCGCCGACGTGCAGCTGCAGGTCTTCAGCAACACCGGCGCGCCAGGCGGTCAGGTCGCCGAGCTGCAGGTGCTCGGTTCCTGGGCCCCCAACCCGGATCTCGTCGTGACGGGACTGACCTGGAGCCCGGCCACCCCCGACGAGGCATCCACGATCACCGTCACGGCCACCGTACGCAATCAGGGCAGCGTCGCCGCGGCGGCGACCACACTCGACGTGCGGCTGGGCGGGAACACCGTGGGCAGCGCGAACGTGGGCGCCCTCAACGCCGGCGCCTCGACCACCGTCACCGTGAACGCGGGCCGCCGGGCGCAGGGCTCCTATCAGGTGTCCGCCGTCGTCGACCCGGCCGACACCGTGGCCGAAACCGACAACTCGAACAACTCACTGGTCTCCCCGACCGCGCTGACCGTCACCCAAGCCCCGGGCCCGGACCTTCAGGTCGTGAGCGTAACCCCGAATCCGGCAAACCCGGCAGCGGGCGCGTCGGTCACGTTCGCTGTCGCCGTGAACAACCGGGGCACCACCGCCTCGGCGGCCGGCGTCACCCGGGTGGTTGCCGGCACTACGACGCTCAACGTGAACACGGGCGCGATCGCGGCCGGCGCCACGGTCACCGTCAACGCCGGCCCCTGGACGGCCACCAGCGGCGGCGCGACCGTCACGGCCACAGCCGACGCCACCAACGTGGTCGCCGAGACGAACGAGAACAACAACTCCCGTACGCAATCGATAGTGGTCGGCCGGGGAGCGGCCACACCCTACGTCTCGTACGAGGCCGAAGCCGCCCGCTACCAGGGCACCCTGGTCGAGGCGGACCCGTTGCGCACCTTCGGCCACACCAACTTCGGCACCGAGTCGTCGGGCCGCAAGTCGGTGCGCCTGAACAGCACCGGCCAGTTCGTCGAGTTCACGTCGGTCAACCAGGCCAACTCGATCGTCGTGCGCAACTCGATCCCCGACGCGCCGGGTGGCGGCGGCCAGAACGCGACGATCAGCCTCTACGCCAACGACCAGTTCGTGCAGAAACTGACGCTCTCGTCGCGCAACAGCTGGCTCTACGGCACGACCGACGACACCGAGTCGCTCTCGAACACGCCGTCGGCCGACGCGCGCCGGCTGTTCGACGAGTCCAACGCGCTGCTGTCCCAGTCGTATCCGGCCGGCACCCGCTTCAAGCTGCAGCGCGACGCGGGCGACACCGCGGCGTTCTACATCATCGACCTGGTCGACCTGGAGCAGGTGGCCCCCGCCCTGTCCCAGCCGGCCGGCTGTGTGTCGATCACGACCTACGGCGCGGTGGCCAACGACGGCGTCGACGACACGGCCGCCATCCAGCGCGCGGTCACCGACGACGAGAACGGCGTGATCGGTTGCGTCTGGATCCCGGCCGGGCAGTGGCGCCAGGAGCAGAAGATCCTCTCGCCCGACCCCAACCGCGGGCAGTGGAACCAGAAAGGCCTGCGCAACGTGGTCATCCGCGGCGCCGGCATGTGGCACACGCGGCTCTACACGAACACCGAGCCGCAGAACGTGACCGGCAACATCAACCACCCGCACGAGGGCAACGTCGGGTTCGACATCGACGACAACACGCAGATCTCCGACCTGGCGATCTTCGGCATGACCACCAACCGGGCCCACCGCGGCCACGGCATCAACGGCCGGCTCGGCAAGAACACGAAGATCAGCAACGTGTGGATCGAGCACGTCAACGTCGGCGCCTGGGTCGGCCGCGACTACTCGGACACCCCCGCCTATTGGAACCCGGGCGACGGTGTCGAATTCAGCGGGATGCGCATCCGGGACACGTACGCCGACGGCATCAACTTCAGCAACGGCACGCGCAATTCGCGGGTGTTCAACTCGACGTTCCGCACGACCGGTGACGACTCGCTGGCCGTCTGGGCCAATCCGCGGGTTCGCGACACGTCGGCCGACTCCGCCAGCAACAACCACTTCGTCAACAACACGGTGCAGTTGCCGTGGCGGGCCAACGGCATCGCCATCTACGGCGGGTCCAACAATTCCGCCGAGAACAACCTCATCTACGACACGATGAACTACCCCGGCATCATGCTGGCCACCGACCACGACCCGCTGCCGTTCGGCGGGACGACACTGCTGGCCAACAACGGCCTCTACCGGGCCGGCGGCGTCTTCTGGAACGAGGACCAGGAATTCGGCGCGATCACGCTGTTCCCGTCGGGCAAGGACATCACCGGCGTCACCATTCGCGACACCGAGATCCTCGATTCCACCTACGACGGCATCCAGTTCAAGACCGGCGGCGGCAACATGCCCAACGTCGCCGTCACCAACGTCCGCATCGACAAATCCAACAACGGCGCGGGGATTCTCGCCATGAGCGGTGCCCGCGGCAACGCCGTCCTCAGCAACGTCACCATCACGAACTCGGCCGACGGCAACATCGTCATCCAGCCCGGTTCACCATTCACCATCAGCGGTAACTGACCGTTCCTTCCTACGGCGGTGTCCTCTCTTCCCGGGGGACACCGCCGAACCTTTTCCCGTACGCGTCGTGGCCGCCCGCAAAGGCACAGGACCCGTTCCGGGCCCGCCTCGCGACCGGCCGCGGCACCGGGCCGTTGCGCGGGCTCCGGCCGTGGCGGGGGGCTGAGCTGAACGGCCCGGCTACACCCGGCTGACCCGCCGCCCGGTCGCCCGGTCGACCCGCCGCCGGTCCCCCGGCTGATCCGCCACCCGGTCCCCGGCTGACCCCGCCGCCCGTTCACCCGCGGAGCCGCCGTCGTTTGTCCGGCGATTCCCCGGGTAAGCGCGCCGTCCACGATGAACGGACGGAGCGATTGTCATGACTCAGGACCACGCCGTCGGCCGGGGCGCCGCTGAAGAGGGCGCCGACAGCCCGCTCACCCCCACCGAGGTCGAAGCGAGCCGGCGGCCCCCGTCCGAGCCCGACCCGGAACACGAGCCGGACACCGCGGCCCAGACCGAGGACGGCCGTGGCGAGACGGAATAACCTCCTGTCGGGGGCGCTGCTCGGGCTGGGCATCGCGGCTTTCGTCGACGAAACCGTGTTCCACCAGTTGCTGCACTGGCATCACTTCTACGACAAGTCGACGCCGGCCGTCGGGCTGATCTCCGACGGGGTGTTCCACGCGGTCAGCTTCTTCGCCGCCGTGGCGTCGCTGTTCCTGCTGGCTTCGCTGCGGCGCACCGGCTCGTGGCGGCCCCGCCCCTGGTGGGGTGCCCTGCTCACGGCGACCGGCGTGTTCCAGCTCTACGACGGAACCGTCCAGCACAAACTGATGCGGCTGCACCAGATCCGCTACGACGTCGACCTGACCGCATACGACTGGACGTGGAACATCATCGCGGCCGCCCTGATCGCCACCGGCGTCGTGCTGCTGGCCCGCTCCCGCCGAACCGCACAGGTCACGTGATCACCGCCGCCCAGCACCACTCTCCGGCGCGGCTCACCCCGCCCCTGACCACCGCCACCGCCCAGCGGCACACGCCCGCGCCGCTCATCCGCCACACGACCACCGCCGCCCAGCGGCACACGCCCGCGCCGCGCACCCGGCCCACGACCGCCGCCGTCGCGCGGCGCGTCAGGTTGTTGTGATCGGCCTGCTGGTCGTGGCCGCCGTCGCCTACGCGGCGGCGGCCCTCCGGCTGCGCCGGCGCGGGGTCGACTGGCCACCCGGGCGCGCGCTGGCCTGGTATTTCGGCATCGCCGCCGCGGTGGCCGGCTCCGGGCACGCGCACAGTTTCCGCGACCACATGGCCGGTCACCTGCTGCTCGGCATGGCCGCACCGCTCCTGCTGGTGTTCGGCCGCCCGGTCACGCTCGCGTTGCGGGCCCTGCCCGTGCGGCCGGCCCGCCGCCTGGCCCGGGTGCTCCGCAGCCGCCCGATCGTGCTGCTGACCCACCCGGTGACGGCGGGTGTGCTCGACGCCGGCGGCATGTGGCTGCTCTACACCACCGGCCTGCACTCCGGTGGCGTGCTCATCCAGGTGCACCTGCTGCTGGCGGGCTACCTCTTCACCGCCGCGATCATCGGCCGCGATCCGGCGCCGCACCGGCCGGGCCCCGCCCTCCGCGCGGCAGTGCTGGTCGCCTTCGTCGCCGTGCACGGCATTCTGGCCAAGCACCTGTACGCCCACCCGCCGCCGGGGGTGCCCGCACCCGACGCCGAACAGGCCGCCCAGCTGATGTATTACGGCGGCGACCTGCTGCACCTGGTGGTCATCGCGCTGCTGTGCCGCGAGCTGTTCCCGTCGCCCGCTCGTGCCTGGCGCCTGCCGACCGGCGCGCCCAAGCCGCCGCTCGCCACGGAACCACCCGGACCCACCTGAACGCGCGCCACCCGCCGCCTCGCGCGTGTCCGGGCCACCCGCACGGTCGCCACCCGCACCGTCGCCGCCCGCGCAAGACCGGCCCGGCACCGCCCGCGTGTGTCCGGGTCGCCCGCACGTGTCCGGGCCATCCACGCCGTCGCCACCCGCGAGACTGGCCCGTCACCGCCAGCACGTGTCTGGCCCCCGCCCCGTCGCGCCCCCACGTGTCCGGGCCGTCTCCGCGAGTCCGGGCCACCCGCGCCAATCCAGGGCCGCCCACGCCGTCGCCGCCCGCGCAAGACCGGCCCGGCACCGCCCGCACGTGTCTGGCCCCCGCCCCGTCGCGCCCCCACGTGTCCGGGCCGTCTCCGCGAGTCCGGGCCACCCGCGCCAATCCAGGGCCGCCCACGCCGTCGCCGCCCGCGCAAGACCGGCCCGGCACCGCCCGCACGTGCCCGGACCGCCCGCCCGTCGCGCCCCCACGTGTCCGGGCCGTCTCCGCGAGTCCGGGCCACCCGCGCCAATCCAGGGCCGCCCACGCCGTCGCCGCCCGCGCAAGACCGGCCCGGCACCGCCCGCACCTGCCGGGCCATCCGCCCGTCGAGCCCGCGCGAGTCCCGGCCGCCCGCGCCAGTCCGGGCCGCCCGCGCGGGACCAGGCCGTTCACGCCGTCGCCGCCCGCGCGGGACCAGACCGTCAACGCCGTCACCGCCCGCGCGGCTCCGGGCCGTCCGCTCTCTGCGGCCGCCCGAGCGTTTTCGCCGGGCCGGGCGGGGAATGCCCCTCTCATGCAGCCCGAGACCCCGTCGCACGCCTTGCCGATCGCCCGTGTCAACGTGGGCATGTCCGTCGCCGACTCGGCCGGGGAGGAGGTCGGCACGGTGACGGCCGTGCAGATGCCGGGCACGGACGTGCGGCCCGAGCTCGCCGCCGGGGACGCTGAGCGGCTGGTCAGCGCCGGCTATCTGCGCATCGACGGCAGCGGCCTGTTCGCCAAGGACCTGTTCGCGGCCGGCGACCAGATCGCGGGGTCGGTCGAGGGCGAACCCGCCACTGTCACTTTGAACGTCTTGCGGGAGGACCTCGCGCACGCCTGAGTGACCACCCACCACGGCCGGAGCCCGCGTTACGGCCCGTAAGTCGGCACACGCGTGCGAGGCGGGCCCTGAGCAGGGCCGATGCGGTTGCGGACGGTCGGGACGCGTACGGGAGCAGCGGTTTCTCGTACGTGGCGTGGGCCCTCTTCACTGGCCTTCATGACATATCGTGCCGGAGTGACTGCATCGCGTGACTCTGGAGGGTTGATCGTGCGCCGGTGGCATGGGGTGGCGTTGGCCGGTCTCGCGGTGTTCGCGCTGGCCTGTGAGGCGGGCGCGGGTGGCACCGGCGGTGGCGATCCTGAACCGACGGGCGCGCCACCCAAGGGCTACCCGTCGTCGATGGCGGCGCTCGGCGACTCGATCACGGCCGGGTTCGGCAGCTGCGGGGCGTTCCTGGTGTGCGGGCGCAACTCGTGGGCCACCGGCACGGCCGACGCGGTGGACAGTCACTATCGGCGCATCCTGGCCAAGAATCCGCGGATCAAAGGCAAGGCGCGCAACTTCGCCCGGCCGGGTGCGCGCGCGAGCGACCTGTCCGGTCAGGTCGCGCAGGCGATCGACATGAAGGCGCAGTACGTGACGATCCTGATCGGAGCGAACGACGCCTGCGCCGGCTCGACCGCCGCGATGACCTCGGTGCCGACGTTCCGCAGCCGGATCGACCGCGGGCTGAACCGGCTCAAGAAGGGCCTGCCCAAGGCGAACGTGCTGGTCGCGGGCGTGCCCGACGTCTATCGGCTGTGGCAGCAGGGCCGCAAGAACGATCGCGCCGTGCGGGCCTGGCAGCGGTTCGACACGTGCCCGTCGATGCTGGCCGACTCCACGTCGACCAGCGAGACGGCCGACCAGCGCCGGCGCACTGTGCGCGCCCGGGTCAACGACTACAACGACCAGCTGGCCGCGGCGTGCGCGAAATACGGCAGTCGGTGCCGCTGGGACGACGACCCGCACGAGGCCGGCTTCAGCCTCGATCTGGTCAACCAGGTCGACTATTTTCATCCGAACGCCGAGGGCCAGGCCGAACTGGCCGACCTGACGTACGGCTTCAAATAGCCTGCAACCCTTTACGGACCCCGCGCCGACATAGAGGCAACAGGACGGGGAGGAACCGGATGCGGGCCGACGAGGATCGGGAGTACGTCGAATATGTGCGGGTGCGGCTGCCGCGCCTGCACCGCATGGCGTACATGCTGTGCGCGGACGCGCATCAGGCCGACGACATCGTGCAGGCCACGCTGACCGCGCTCTACGTGCACTGGCGCCGGGCGGCCAAGGCCGACAACCTCGACGGGTACGTCCACCGGATCATGGTGCGGCGTTACCTGGACGAGCGTCGCCGCCGGTGGTCGCGGGTGTTGCTGGGCGATCACGTGCCGGACGCGGCGGAGGCCGCGCCGGGGGCCGACGCCGGGTTCGGTGAGCGGGATGTGCTGGTCGCCGCGCTGCGGGCGCTGCCCAAGGGGCAACGAGCAGTGGTGGTGCTGCGCTATTTCAGCGACCTGACCGTCGAGCAGACGGCCGAGGCGCTGGGCTGCTCGACCGGCAACGTCAAGAGCCAGTGCGCGCGTGGGCTGGCCACTCTCCGCGGAGCGATGGCCCGGGTGGCCGAAAGGGAGCGGTCGTGAACGACGACGAACAGCAACTGCGGGAGCAGCTCGAAGCGATCACCGCACCGCCCAGCCGGTTGGAGGCGGAGGCCCTGCTGGAGGCGGGGCGGCGCCGGTCCTTTCGCCGCCGCACGTGGCAGGCGGCGGGCGGGGTGGCGCTCGCGACCACGGGCGTCGTGGTGGCGGTGCCCCTGGTGATGCGGGACGCTGCGCCACCCCCGCCGACGGCCGCGGTCGTCGCCGGGACGCCGTCGGCGAGGACCGTCGCCTGCACCAGCAAGGCGCTGCGTCTGCCGCCGGGCGCGAAGGAGGCCACGGCGGACGGTGTCGACCCCTCGGGGCGCTACATCATCGGCCACGACAGCGCGGGCCAGGATTTCCGGCCGATCCTGTGGACGGATGGTGTGCCCAAGCGACTGCCCCAGAAGGAGAAGTCGGTTCAGCTGACGACCGTGAACGCGCGCGGTGTGGTGGCCGGTCTGGCCACCGAGGGCAACAGCGACTACGTCTTCCGGTACGACAACGGCCGCTTCACCCGGCTGAAGCCGCCGTCCGGCCGGTGGCACGTCTACCCGTGGCCGATGATGAACGCCGCGGGCGACATCGTGATCAACGCCGAGCCCGAGGGCAACATCGAGGGCAAGGACAGCATCGCGCTGTACTGGAAGGCGGGCACGACGACCGCGGTCAAGCTGCCGTTGCCGACGGAGGCCAACGTCTACGACATCACCGACGACGGCACCATTGTCGGCGGCACCTTCGTCGACGGCGAGGGCCGGGAGGCGTACGCGTGGGATCTCACCGGCAAGGGCCGCAAGCTGACCGCGCCGGACGACAGCCGGGCGATCGCCTACGCGGCCGAGGGCAACTGGGCCACCGGCGGCCTGTGGCGCGGCAACTCGGACGGTAAGGCCGTCCTGTGGGACCTGCGGACCGGCGAACTCACCAAGCTCGACGGCCCCGGTCCGGGTGACGCCGTCAACAAGGACGGGTGGGTGGTGTCCACGGGCACGGCGTTCCGCAACGGCGAGCCGCTCGAATTGCCCGTCCCGAAGGGCCGTGACGTCTTCCCACGGGGCGTCTCCAACACGGGCCTGATCGTCGGGCACACCAGTGCGCAGGACGACAACGGGCTCTCCGAACCCCGGACGTGGCAGTGCTAGCGACGGCGTGACGACGGCGGGGCGGCCCACACGAACCGGGGGGCGGCGGCCGGGAGGGCCAGGGCACGGTAGCTCGGCTCGACCGGCCGCCCCCGGTCCGGCGGGCGCCAGATCGGCGGCGGGCCCCACCAGATGACCCGCTCGCCGGTCGGCTGGGGCAGCACGGGCAACGGGGGTGCACCCAGCGCGGGCCGGGGGGCCTGCGGCGGCAACGCCTTGGCCGGCTCCTCGGCCGGGGCCCCCTCCACGTGGGTGGCGTGGGTGGCGGGCGCGGTGGCCAGCACGATCGCGGCACCGACGGTGAGCACGCAGGCGATGCCCGCGGGCAGCAGCCAGCCCTCGCGGACCGTGTCGCCGAGGAAGACCACGGCCACGACGGACGGCGCCATCACCTCGGCCGTCCAGTGGATCGCGGTGACCGGGCCGACGTCGCCGTGCTGCAACGCATGGGCGTACAGGGTCATGCCGGTGCCCGCGAAGACCAGCAGCGCGGCGGTGAGCGGCTCGGTGAGCAGGGTCAGCGCGGTCTCACCGGCCCCCGCGCCCTCGGGGATCGGCAGCGAGCGCCCGACCAGGGCAGCGCCGCCGAGCGAGAGGCCGGCGCAGGCCGCGATGACCCCGCCGGGCGCGTCGACCTTGACGGCGCCGTAGCCGACCAGCACCATCGCGGCGGCCGCGCCGCACAACGCGAAGCGCAGCTCGCCGGGGGTGTGCACCTCGTGCTGGGGGGCGGCCGAGAGCGCCAGGAAGGTCAGCGAGACGATCGTGACGAGAACGGCTGCGGAGTCGCGCTTGCGCAGGCGGGATCCGAGCCAGATGCGCGCGCCGAGCACGGTCAGCGCGAGCGACCCGGCCAGGATGGACTCGACGACGTAGACCGCGAGCGACTGCAACGCGATGATGGCGCCGACCCAGGCCAGGATGTCGAAGAAGATGCCGGCCAGGTAGAGCGGGTGGGCCATGGTCTGGGCCGTGCCACTGCTCTTGCGGGCGCCGAGGGCCTGCAGGATCGAGGCGGTCGCGTAACAGAGCGAGCCGAAGATGACGATCGACAACGCGACCCATCCGGCGCCGGTCATTGCCGGGACCAGACGCCGTCACGCTGAGTCGATCGAGCAACCACGATTTGATGATATGCGTGCCGGGCTGTTCTAGATAGTGGCCGTGGCCAGAACCTGTCCCGCGTACGTCTCCACCTGAACCGCTGCCACGTCGGCCGGAGCCACCAGCGCGCTGCCGTCGACGGTGGTGCCCTCACTCGCTGCGGCCTCGCTGACCAGCCAGCTGCCGGCGAACTCGCGGCGCCCGTCGTTGGCCACGACGAACAGGCGGCACTGGGAGCCGGCGGGCACCCCGGCCACCGTGGCGCTGAGCCGCACCCAGCCCGCGGCCGGGGTCATCGTCACGTTCACGGCGGTGCCGGTTGTCTTGTCGAGCGCGGTCAGGACCCGGGGTGCGGCCGCACCGGCCGCTGCCGCCACCGTCTGCGCATCCGGCTCGGGCGCTGTCGTCCGGCCCGCGTACAGGCCGCCGGCCAGCGCCACCACCGCCGCCGCGACCCCGGCCAGCGTCCACAGCGCACCGCGCCGCCGATCGTGCCCGCGACGCTCGTCGCGGACCTGCCGCAAAGTCTTGTGCAGCAGCATCTCGCCGTCGGGGGGCGGGCCCTCCAGGAACGCCTCGGGCGGGATCTCGCCCAGCCGCTCCTCCATCTCCCGCAGGTCGCCCACTTCGCGACGGCACTGCGGGCAGTCCTCGACGTGGGCGTGCACGGCCGCCCACTCGTCGTCGTCGAGCACCCCCAGGGCGTACGCCCCGAGCTGCTCGGTCTGGTGCCCGTTCATGTGACTCCCGTCGGTTCGGCGGCGTGCACCGCCTCCCGCAACCGGCGCAACGCCTGATAGCTGCGGGACTTCACCGTCTCGGCCGGAAGACCGAGCGACGCCGCCGCCTCTTTGACGTCACGCCCCTGGAAGTACAACTGGTTCAATACCTCGCGTTGTTCGGGCGCAAGGGTGCCGACGGCGACGAGCATCCCCATCGGCCCGGCCGGCACCGCCGGCACGCCCTGCTCGGTGGCCACGGCGCGGACGATCGGGAAAAGATGCGCCCGTACGGCTCCCCTGTCCTCACTGAGGGCTTCGCTCTGCGACCAGGCGCGCAGCAACGTTTCGCGAACGATCTCCTCGGCCCGCGCACGGTCGCCGCTGAGCCGGGTCGCGTACGCCAGCAGGGCCGCCCCGTGCTCAGCGAACAGCCGCCGGACCAGCACCTCGCCGGCCGTGCGGTCGCGTCGGCTCACTACTGCCCTACTTTGAGGACGGAGATCGTGTTGTCGCCGCCGTTTGACACGTACGCCAGGCGGCCGTCGGGCGAGACCCCGACCGTACGGGGGCTCTTGCCGACTTTGATCGTCGCGGTGACCGTGCCGGTGCGGCCGTTGAGGACCGAGACCGTGCCGTCGAGCTCGTTCACGACATATCCGTACCGGCTGTCGGTCGAGAAGGCAACGCTCTGCGGATCCCGGCCGACCTTGAACGGGCCGGTGCGTTTGAGGGTGACCGTGTCGATCAGGTCGGCCGTGTCGGCCTCGTAACCCGCGACCAGCGCCATCCGCCCGTCCGGGGAGACCGCGATGCTGTGCGGCGCCTTCGACACCCCGATGTTGCGGATCACCGTGTTGGACCGCATGTCGATCACCGAGACCGCGTTGGACTCGTGGTTGGCCGTGAACGCGCGCATCTGGTCGCCGGAGAAGCCCACCGCGTGCGGGTTCGGGCGCACCGGCAACTCCGACTCCATCCGCAGCGTGCCTGGGCTGAAGATCTCGAGCCGCCCGTCGCTGTGGATCGGCACCCAGAGCTTGTTGTCGGGCGCCACAGCCAGCGTGTACGGCATGTGACCGGTGTCCAGGTAGCGCACGACCTTGCGGCTGGCCGCGTCGACGACCGCCACGCCGCTGCCGGTGTGCTTGTCGTCCTCGTACATGGAGGCGAACACCGTCCGGCCGTCCCGCGACACGGCCACGAAACGCGGCGTGTTGCGCAGCTGCACCGAGGAGACCTTGCGGGTTGCGGCGTCCACGACCGACAGGATGCGGCTGTTCTGGTTGGCGACATAGACCGTACGGCCGTCGGGTGAGACCACCACGCCCTCGGGCTCGGCCCCGACCCGGATCGTGCCGACCACCAGCGGCCGGGCGACGCTCTTGACCCGCGCGGCGGCCAGCGGAACCTTCGAGATCGCGGGGGCCGGCGTCTCCTTGAGCTGGGCGGTGGCGGGCTGCTCGGTGGGCGCCGGCGCGGCCACGAGCGGGGCACTCGGTTCGCGGCGATCGTCGAGCAGGGTCATCGCGACCCCCGCCCCGCCCAGCACGACCAGCGAGGTGAGGATCGCGACGAGGATCGTGGTGCCGATCTGGCGCCGGGCCGGCGGGGGCGGCGCGGGCAGAACGGTGACGCGGGCCGGGCCGTAGCCGCCGGCCACCATGCCCCCGTCGTACGTGCGCAGACCCTCGGGTTCGCCGCCGCGCGAGGTGCCGTAGTCGTTCCGGGCGGCCGGCGCGCTGGTGGCGGCCGCGAACGGGACCGCGGCGCCGGCGACCTGGCCCGTGACGCGGACGTCGGCCCAGCCCGCCGGGCCGCGCACGGTCACCGAGCCGTCCAGCCAGTCCGAACGGGGCAACCACATGATCCGCAGCGTGCGCTCGTGCAGCATCGCGCGCAGGCCCGGCCCCGACACGGTGACAGTGGCCCCGGCGACGGCCAGCGGTGGGCCCTCGACCCGCACGTCGGCGACCAGGCGCGGCGTCTCGGCGGCGACCGTGCCGAAATCGATGCGCTCGGGGTCAAGCCGTACGGAAGTCCGTTCCAGCGCGGCGGTCGCGGCAGCCGAAACGGCGCGGCTGTCGTCCTCGGTCATCTGCTGCAACGCCTGCCGGGCGGCATGCGCCAGCGTGAGGTCGGCGCCCCGGGCCAGCCGGGCCAGCCCGTCGATCCCGGCCAGACGAGACTCCCGGATCGGACTGCCGATCTCGGTCAACACACTCTGCGGTAGCCCAGTTTCACTCATAGTGTCCCCGCGATCATCATGCGGTGACGACCGTCCTCAAGGGAAGACACAGAGCGAAGTTGGCATCAGTTTTTGCGGTCTTACGTGTTGAGCTGCCAGATCGCCAGGTTGAGCGCCGCGGCGTAGCTGACCCAGGCCCAGTACGGCAGCAGAAGCAGGGCGGCCGCGCGGCGCACGCGCCAGAACGACACCACCGTGGCCCCGATCAGCAGCCACATCGCGACGATGTCGGCGAAGGCCAGACCGTACTGCCCGGCGCCGAAGAACAGCGGCGTCCAGATCGCGTTGAGCACGAGCTGCGCCGAATAGAGCCACAGCGGCAGCGTGAAGCCCACGCGCTGCCAGGCCAGCCAGCCGGCCACAGCGATCATGACGTAGAGCACGGTCCAGACCGGCCCGAACAACCACGACGGCGGGGCCCAGGCGGGCTGCTCCAGACCGTTGTACTCGGAGCTGGTGCCGGACACGCCGAGCCCACCGATCGCGGCCGCCACGAACACCGCCACCCCGAACCCGGCCAGCGCCGGCCAGCGATGACGGTGGGGTTCCCGCAGGCGCATCGTGGCTTGGCTCATATCCGGCTAATGCCCCCACCGGACGAAAGGAAACTGTCGTACGCAGCTCAGAGCTTCTCCGGCGGCGCCATCCGGTAGACGAACTCGCCCAGCCCGGACCGGGCGATGCCGAACAGCACGCCGGCCAGACCCTCCTGGGTCGAGGCCGCGGTCAGCTGACCCAGGCGGACCGCTTCGTAGCCCGCTTCGTGACTGAGCTGCTCGACCACGTCCTGCGTCTCGTCGTCGCCGGACCACAGGTTGCTCGGCCAGGCCCGGGCATCGATCACCCGGTCGAAGAGCGAAGCGAAGTTGGCGTTGAACGCTTTGGCCGTCGGGCCGCCGGTCACCGACTTGACGAACTCGGCGTTCGAGGCGAATCCGGCCGGAGGTTTGGCGCCGCCGTAGAGGTTCGTGGCGTCGAGCACCGTCCGGCCCTCGAGCCCGACGACCGAGGCCAGGGCCGCCTCCACCACGTCCCCGGGCACGGCGAGCAGCACCACCTCCGAAGCGCCGACGTCGCCACCACCCCGCCCGAGCCGGGTCACGTGGTGCCCGCTGCTCTCCCACCGGCCGGCCAGTCCGCCACCGAGAGTGCCTCGTCCGATCACCGTGATATTCATGTCTCCCCTTCCGAGCCGATGCGGCGCCCGTTGTCAGCGGGGCCGCCACACGTACGGGTGCGATCTCACAGCCTGTTGTAGGCACAGGGTCAAGCCCGGCCCACGTCTTGTCCGCCCACCATGGCCTCGGTGACTCCTTCCGGAGAACTACTGCTTACGCCGCGAACCCGCTCCGGCCGAAACATTCACAGCGTTCGCGGATGGGCACAAACGGCACTCGTTGATGGAGTTTTGAGAAATCGCTCCTACAGTCGATGGATGGAGATGGAGGTGCTCCGGCCCGCGGGCGGTGAGCAGACACCACCCACGGCCGCGGAACCGCGGCCGCCCGCCTGGTGGAAAAGGGCGGAATTGCGGCGCAAGCTCCTCATCGGCGCGGTCGTCGTGTGGGCCGTGGCCATCACGGGTGTCGTGCTGTTCCGGGGCGGAAGCGGCGGCTCCGAGGCGCCGGCCCAAGGTCTTCCCTCCGCGGCGCCCTCGTCGGAGGGACCGCTCACTGTGCCGCAGGTCTATCAGGCGTTGCGCCCCTCGGTGGTGCTGATCAAGGCGACCGGAAGCGGGCAGGGCGCCGACTCGGGGACGGGCACGATCGTCAACGCCGACGGCACCATTCTCACGGCTTTCCACGTGATCGAGGGAGCCAGGAGCATCACGGTCTCGTACGCGGACGGCACCGAGTCGCCGGCCGCGGTGGCCTCGCAGGACCAGAAGCAGGACATCGCGACCCTCACCCCGGAGAAACTGCCCGAGACGTTGGTGCCCGCGGTGCTCGGCGGTGGCGCCGGGATCGGCGACGACGTGGTGGCCATCGGCAACCCGCTGGGGCTGACCGCGACCACGACCAGCGGCGTCGTCTCCGGGCTGGAGCGAACGCTCAGCCGTGACCGGGGCGGCGACATCGCAGGGCTCATCCAGTTCGACGCGGCGGTCAACCCGGGCAGTTCGGGCGGGCCCCTCATCAACGATCAAGGCCAGGTCATCGCGGTCGTGGTCGCCCTGGCCAACCCGACCGACGCCGGCACTTTCATCGGCATCGGCTTCGCCGTCCCGATCGGCTCCGCGCTGGGGGCCGGCGCGGGCGACGGGCAGAACCCACCGCTGTAGGACCTGGAAGAACAGAGGGACGGACGGATGAACATGCCGGCACGCGGCGCCTACCACTGGACCGACGCCCCGCCGGCCTCGGCCGGACCCGTCGAGAAGGTGCTCTACGAGGTCAAGAAGACCATCGTGGGTCAGGACATGCTGCTCGAGCGGCTGCTCGTGGCGCTGCTGGCGCGGGGGCACATCCTGGTCGAGGGGGTGCCCGGTCTGGCCAAGACGCTGGCCGTGAAGTCGCTGGCCGAGGCGATCGGCGGCGAGTTCCACCGGGTGCAGTTCACCCCCGACCTGGTGCCGGCCGACATCGTGGGCACCCGTGTCTATCACCAGCCCACCGGGGAGTTCCAGGTGCAGCTGGGCCCGGTCTTCACCAACCTGCTGCTGGCCGACGAGATCAACCGGGCGCCCGCGAAGGTGCAGTCGGCGCTGCTCGAGGTCATGCAGGAACGGCAGGTCACGATCGGTCGCGACACCCACAAGGTGCCCAACCCGTTCCTGGTCATGGCCACGCAGAACCCGATCGAGACCGAGGGCACCTATCCGCTGCCGGAGGCGCAGACCGACCGGTTCATGATGAAGGTGGTCGTCGGCTATCCGAGCGTGACCGAGGAGTTCGTCGTCGTCGAGCGGGCGCTCGGCACGGCCGCGGTCATCCAGCGCATCATCGACCCCGAGACGCTCGTCGGGCTGCAACGACAGGCCGACCAGGTGTACGTCGACCCGTCGCTGATCGAGTTCGCGGTGCAGCTGGCCCACGCCACCCGAGAACCGGCGCGCATCGGCCTGACCGACCTGACCCGGTACGTGACGTTCGGGGCGAGTCCCCGCTCGTCGATCAGCCTCGTGCTGGCGGGCCGTGCGCTCGCGTTCATCCGGGGACGCGAATACGTCGTACCGGAAGATCTGACCGATTTGGCGCTGGACGTGATGCGGCATCGGCTCGTGCTGTCGTACGAGGCGCTCTCGGACGATGTGACGGCCGACGTGATCCTGCAGAAGGTCCTGGCCAACGTGGCGGTTCCCGAGCCGGCCGGGCGGGGACGCTGACATGACGCCGGCCCCGGACCGGCTGCTCCGGCGCCTGGAGTGGCGGCTCGGCCGGCGCCTCGACGGGCGGCTGCAGGGCAACTACCGCACGGTGTGGCACGGCGCCGGCATCGACTTCACCGACCTGCGGCTGTACGCGGCCGAGGACGACGTGCGGCACATCGACTGGAACGTCACCGCGCGGCTGGACGAGCCGTACGTGCGGCAGTACACCGAGGATCGGGAGCTGACGGCGTGGCTGGTGATCGACCGGTCGGCGTCGATGCGGTTCGGCCGCGAAAAAGGCAAGGAGTCGACGGCCACCGAGCTGGCCGCGAGCATCGCGCGGCTGATCTCGCGGGGTGGCAACCGGGTCGGGGCGATCCTGTTCGACAACCTCAGCCACCACGTGATCCCGCCCCGCGGCGGCCGCGACCAGGTCTTGCGGATCACCCGTGAGCTGCTGCGGCCCACGCCCCCGGACAAGCCGGGCCGGACGACCGACCTGTCGGCGATGCTGCAGCTGGCCGCGGCCACCACGGCCAAGCGGCGCAGCCTGGTCTTCGTGATGAGCGACTTCATCGGCGACCCCGGCTGGGACCGGCCGCTGGCCCGGCTCACCCACCGGCACGAGGTCGTGGTGATCCGGGTGGTCGACCCGGCCGAGGTCGAGCTGCCCGACCTCGGCGTGATCCTGGTCGAGGACGCCGAGACCGGTGAGCAGCTGCTGGTCGACACGAGCGACCCGCTGCTGCGGGGGCGGCTGGCCGAGCAGGCCGGGGCCCGCGAGGACGAGCTGGCCGCGGGCATGCGGCGGGCCGGGGTCCGCGCCCAGCGCGTCACCACCGATCAGGACCTGCTGGCGGCGCTGGTCGACATGGTCGGCCGTTCGGGCCGGAGGCGCTGAGTGAGCTTCCTCTATCCGGCTGTGCCGGCGGTCGCGCTGCTCGTCACCGTCGCGGCCGTGGCGGCGTACGGGAATCTGCAGAAACGACGAACCGCGGCGCTGCGCCGGGCCGGGTTGGCGCCGCCGGGGAGAATCAAACGGCATCTCCCGTACGGGCTGATCCTGCTCGCCCTGCCGATCCTGCTCGTGGGCCTGGGCCGCCCGTCGGCGGAGGTCACCACGCCCCGCGTGTCGGGGACGGTGCTGCTGGCTTTCGACGTGTCGAACAGCATGCGGGCCGAGGACGTGACGCCGTCGCGGCTCACCGCGGCCCAGACGGCGGCGAAACAGTTCGTCGAGGAACAGCCGGGCACGGTCGACGTGGGGGTGCTCGTCTTCGGTGATCAGGCGCTGCTGACCCAGGCCCCGACCGACGACCACGACGCCGCGCTGGCCGCGATCGGGCGGCTCTCAGCGAGCGGCGGCACCTCGCTCGGACAGGCGATCCTGGTCGCGCTGGGCACGATCACCGGCAAGCCGGTCACGCTGCCCGAGGACGGAGCGCCCGCACCCGATCTGGGCTACTGGCCGTCGGCGACGATCGTGGTGTTCTCGGACGGGCAGGAGACCGGCGGGCCCGACGTCGAGGCGGCGGCCGGGCTGGCCGCGGCCGCGGGCGTCCGGATCCAGGCCGTCGGGGTGGGCACCGAGCGCGGCGGGACCGTCGAGGTGGACGGGTTCCAGCTCGGCACCGCGCTCGACGCGTCGCTGCTGACCGCGATGGCCCGGACGACCGGCGGCTCGTACCTGCCGGCCGGCGACGCGAACACGTTGAACGACACGACCAAGTCGATCGACCTGCGGCTGACCGCCAAGAAGGAGCCGCTCGAGCTGACCGCGCCGTTCGCCGGCGCCGCCCTGCTGCTGCTCATGCTGGGGGCCGTGCTCGGCACCCGCTGGCACGGAAGGATCGTCTGATGTCGTTCAGCTGGCCGTGGGCCCTGACCGCGCTGCTCGCGGTGCCGCTGCTGCTGGCGATCCGCTGGTGGTTCAACCGGCGGCGCAAGCGCTCGGCGATCACCGTGTCGAGCGTCGCGCTGATCCGGGCCGCGCTGCCCGGGCGGTCGTCGTGGCGGCGGCGCATCCCGGTCTGGTTGTTCCTGGCCGCGCTGCTCGCTCTCGGGTTCGCGGCGGCCCGGCCCGAGGCGTCGGTCTCGGTGCCGTCGAACAGCACCTCGGTGCTGCTGGCGATCGACGTGTCGGGCTCCATGTGCTCGACCGACGTGCAGCCCAACCGGTTCACGGTGGCCACCGACGCGGCCCGCAAATTCGTCCGCGAGCAGGAGGACGGCACGCGGATCGGGCTGGTCGCGTTCTCCGGCATCGCCGGTCTGCTGGTCGCGCCCACCACCGACAAGGACTCGCTGCTCGACGCCATCGACACCCTCCGGACGGCCCGCGGCACAGCCATCGGGCAGGCGATCCTGACGTCGATCGACGCGATCGCGGAGAGCAACCCGCGGGTGGCCAAGACGGGCGTCGAGCTGACCGGCCCGGGGCAGCTGGGCGACTACGAGCCGGACACGATCGTCGTGCTCACCGACGGGTCCAACACCACCGGCGTCGACCCGGAGACCGCGGCCGAGCAGGCGGCGGCCCGGCGGGTGCGGGTCTACACGATCGGGTTCGGCACGACCGAGCCGGCGCCGATGGTGTGCACGGCCGACCAGATCGGCGGCGACTCCCCGTTCGGCGGCGGCCGGGGCTGGGGTGGCGGCCGGGGCGGCGGACGCAACCAGGAGATCGACGAGCAGGCGCTGACCCAGGTGGCCGACACGACGGGCGGGCGCTACTTCCGGGCCGAGGACGCCGACCAGCTGGTGGACGTGCTGACCGACCTGCCGCGCGAGTTCAACCTGCGCAAGCAGGACGTCGAGATCACGTTCTGGTTCGTGCTGGCGGCGTCGCTGCTGGTGGTGACGGCGGTCGGGCTCAGCCTGTGGTGGAACCGGCCGCAGCCCTACCGGCCCTCCTCGAGATAGAGCAGGGTGCCGGCGGCCCGGGCTTTCCGGGCGGCGGTCATGCGGCGGGCCAGGCGCGGGGCCAGCAGGGTGGCGGCTTCGGCGTCGGTGCACCAGCGGTGGCTGCGTAGCTCGTCGGCGGGCAGGGTGATGTGGGCGGCCTCGTCGGCGGGGAGCACGCCGGCGTCGAAGACGAGCATCAGGCCGTCGGGGCGGCCGGGCTGACCGGGTGGGGGCGGCGACCAGTCGATGACCAGCAGGTCGGTCACGTCGATGGCGAGGCCCAGTTCCTCCCGCAGTTCGCGCCGGACGCCCGTACGGGGTGACTCGCCGGCCTCGACGACGCCGCCGGGGATCTCCCACTCCGGTTTGTAGGTGGGTTCGACCACGAGGAAGCGGCCGGCGTCATCGGTGAGCAGTGCGCCCGCGCCGACCAGCTTGGTGGGCAGGTGCGTCCAGAAGTCGCCCGAGGTCATGCGGGAGACCATAACCGGCCTCCCGGGCGGTCGGCTCGATCCTCGGTGCGGAACGGCAGGGCCACCAGCAGACCGATGCTGATCCACACGTACGTGTTGCTGCCGATCGCGGCCAGGAAACCGTCGGCGCCCGCCCACCACAACCAGACGACGCTGCTGCTCAGGATGACGTAGACGGCGAACAGGGCGGCCAGCCGGCGGCGGGAACCGGCGCGCAGGGCGGCGTCGGTCAGCAGGAACAGGGCGGGCAGCAGCCAGACCAGGTGATGCACCCAGGTGACGGGGCTGATCAGGCAGGCCACGATGCCCGTCGCGGCGAAACCGGCCACGTGGTCGGCCCGCTGCACGCGCAGGAACCACAGCGCCAGGACCAGGGCCACCGCGGCCGGCCAGAACGCGGACGGCAGTTCGAGGCGGGCCACGACGCCGCGCAGCGACTGGTTGGAGACGTATTCGAGGCGGCCGACGCGGTCGGTGTCCCACAGCGCGCCCAGCCAGAACTGGGCCGACGTGGCCGGGGCGACCAGGACGGCCAGCAGGGTGGCGCCCGCGGCGGTGCCGGCGGCCACCGCGGCCGCCCGATACTGCCGGGTCACGATCAGGTAGCCGATGAAAACCACGGGCGTCAGCTTGATGGCCGAGGCGATGCCGATGAAGGCGCCCGCCCACCGCCGGCCCGAGATCAGCGCCCGCAGGTCGAGACAGACGAGCAGGAGCAGGACCAGGTTGACCTGGCCGAAGCTGAACGTGTCACGGGCGGGCTCGAACACCAGCACGGCCAGAAACACCAGCGAGCAGGTCATCCACATCGGCCGGCCGTGCCGCCGCACGACCGGCGCGACGAACCAGCGCAGCAGCAGGACCACGGCCGCGGTGTTGACGACGATGCTGCCGGCCACGGCGACCGGCCAGGAGGTCAACGCGAGCGGGCTCAGGACCAGCGCGGCGAACGGCGGGTAGGTGAAGCCGTACTCGGTGTCGTTGTAGAGGAAGTCGTAGAGATCGCCCCCGTCGAGCAGCCAGTAACGGACCGCGCCGCGATAGACGCCCAGGTCGAAGAACTCGCGGAAGGTCGGCACGGTCACCAGGAACACGCCGACGGCCAGCGCCGCGACGGCCACGATCAAGATCTGCCCGTACGGGCTCAGCGGTCGTCTCATCGGGAAGCCGCCACCCGGTAGACGGCGGGCGAACTCGCCAGGCGTACGCCCGCGAAAACGGCTACGCCCAGCAGCGCGCCCACAGTCGCCAGCAGGAACCGCTCCGCGTCGGCGGCGAACCCGTCGGGCAACACCACCAGCACCAGGACCGCGCAGGCGCCGGCCAGCAGGTGCCGCACCCAGTGCTGCCCGGCCGCGGCGGCCAGCGGCACCAGACCCCAGATCACATACCAGGGGCGCAGCGCCGGGCCGAACGCGACGATCGCCACCAGCACGATGCCGAGACCGTAGAGCGGGCCCAACCGGCTCCGGTAAGTCCACACCAGACCGGCCACGACCAGGACGGCGAGCACACCCAGCCAGCGCCAGAAGCCGACGCCGCCCTCGGTCACGCGGGCCAGCACGTTCGTCAGCGACAGGTTCTGCGGCGAGATCGGGGTGTCGAGGGCGGAGACCCAGCCGTACCCCGTGCCCGCGACCACCGTGAACACGGCGGTCGCGGCGGCCGCCGTCACACCGACCGCGGCCGACGCGCGCAGCCGCGGCCACCGCCCGGGCAGACGCGCCGCCCAGATCACCGCGATCGCCACCAACCCCAGTCCGGCCGGGGCCTTGACCAGCGTCGCCCCCACGACCAGCACGGTGGCGACGATCGGCCGGTCCCGGAGCGCGGCGGCCAGCCCGGCGGCGAGCAGCCCCACCATCAGGGCGTCGTTGTGCGCGCCGCCGACGAAATGGATCAGCACGAGCGGGTTGAGCACGGCCAGCCAGAGCGCCGAAGCGGGATCGATCCCGGCCTGCCGGGCCAGCATGGGCATCACGTAGGCGAGGAGGGCCAGTCCCGCCACGGCCAGCAGCCGCATCAGGATCACGCCGGTCAGCAGGTGCTCCCCGATGGGCGCGGTCATCATGTCGGCCAAGAACAGGAAGACCGGCCCGTACGGGCTGGGGGTGTGCTGCCAGATCTCGGGCACCTGGGCGGCGAAGAAGCCACCGAGCGCCGACGGCCCGGCCCGGTAGACGTCGTAGCCGTCACCCAGCATCACGCCCTGCACGAGGTAGCTGTAGACGTCCCGGCTGAACAGGGGCGGCGCCACCAGCAACGGCGCCGACCACAGGGCAAGCGTCGACCACTCCTGCTCGGCGCGGCTGTGCCGGGTCACCCGGCCGTACCACCACCAGGCCAGAACCAGCAGGGCGAGGCCGCTGTAGACGCCGACGAGCCCGATCCGCACATGCTTGAGCCCCGCGAAGAACGGAACGCCGACCGGCAACGCCCCCGCGCCGAGCCCACCGAGCGCAACCAGACCGGACCCGGCGAACCCCGTGGCCCGCGCCAGGACAGCGTGATCTCTGAACACGGCAGCACCATTTCAATGAAGGGTGTCGCCGCGGGGACGAGACGCCGTCCCCCACATGACGGCCCGATGGCAGGGCCGCCGCTTCCTCGGAGATCAGAGTCGTGAAGCACGCCGGCGACGCAGCGCCAGAACAGACATCGAGACGGCGGTCGTACCCCCGCCAGCTCATTCCTCCAGTCCGTGGCCCCAGACCCACGCGGCGATGCCGACTCGATTACGGACGTCGAGCTTCCGCTGGATGCTGGCGACATGAGTTTTGGCCGTACCGGCCGAGATGAGCAGTTCGGACCCGATCTGCGCGTTGGTCATTCCCTTGGCGACCAGAACAGCGATCTCCGTTTCCCGGTTCGTCAGGGCGTCCACCGGTTTCGGGGCCTTGGGTCTTCCGGCATTCCGATGGTGTTTCAGCAGGTTGACGGTGAGTGAAGGGCTGATCAGCGTGTCGCCCGCCATTGCGGCACGCGTTGCCTCCACCAGCAGCGTCGGCCCGGACCGTTTCAACAGGAAGCCGCAAGCGCCGTAGCTCAGCGCAGTGTGGACGTATTCGTCGAGCTCGAATGTCGTCACCACCACCACCCGCATCGGAGACGTGGCGTCGAGCCCGGCGAGCCGGCGGGTGACCTCCAGCCCGTCCATCCGCGGCATGCGGATGTCGGCCAGCACGACGTCCGGGTTCAATGCCGCGGCGAGTTCGACGGCTTGCAGACCATCGGAGGCTTCGCCGACCACCTCCATGTCCGGTTGCGAATCCAGGACGAGGCGGAATCCCACGCGTACGGCTTCCTGGTCGTCGGCAAGGAGGATGCGAATGGTCACGATCGAAACCGTAGTTGGACTTCACTGCGTTCAGCCACGGGTTCGTCGCGATCCGAGCGCCGCAAGCCGGGCGGGCCGGGCCGGCCGCCCCGGTCGGCTATGCCCTTCGGCAGAGGCTCTTCCTTGCCCCGGTCCGGCCCGGCCCGGCCGCTCTGCAGTTCGGCAGATGTGCCGACCGGCCCGTCCCGGCAGGCTGAGCTGCGATCGACCTCAAAGGAGGAAGCATGGTGAGCCAGGCCGCCGAACCACGTCCGGTACCCGGGCGATTCAACCGGACGACCTTGATCGGTTACACGGCCTTCTTCGCGCTGTTGCTGTACGGGTTGGCCCATACCTACTGGGCTCTCGGGGGAGCCGGCTTTCCCTTCGGCGCCGACGACGCCAACCCCGAGTATTCGGCGTTCCCGCACCTCGGGCGCGACAGGCTGGCCCCGTGGATCGCGGGCTGGCTGTTGGGCAGCGCTGCGGTCGCGCTTCTCATGGCGCTGCCGGGACGGCGGCGGATTCCTACCCTGTTCCTGGTAGGCGCCTCCGCGATCTCGGCCGCCACCGTGTTCTTCGCCCTCGCCGACTTCCGCATCCTCGGCAATGTGGCATACCTGTTCATGCTGAAGTTCAGCGCGATCAACTGGACCGTCCTCAACCAGCTGTTCGCGGTGGTCTCCGTGGGCCTCATGGTCGCGTCGGCGGTCGTCTATCAGCGTCGCGTGTCCGGTGCGTGCACCCGCTGCGGACGTTCCAGCGCCACCGCCGGCTGGACCTCGCCGCAGGTTGCCGCCCGCTGGGGCCGGAAAGCCGCGTACCTGGCGGTCGTCGTCCCCCTGCTGTACGCCAGCACCCGGTGGGCCTGGGTGCTGGGCTTCCCGCTCGGCCTGTCCGACCAGCTGTGGGAGGAAGGCCAGAAGGACCACCTCTGGCTCTACGGCGCTGCGCTGGCCACCATGGGGGCGCTCGGCTCGCTGCTCACGTTGGGCCTGGTGCAACGCTGGGGCGAAGTGTTTCCCCGGTGGATGGTCGGCCTCCGGGGCCGGCGGGTGCCCCTGTCCCTGGCCGTCGTCCCGGCCGCCCTGGTCTCGATCATGGTGACGATCGCCGGGGTGATGTACATCCGGCTGCACTTCCAGGGAGCTTTCGACAATCAGAAGGAGGACTGGGGTGCCACGGTACCGGAAATGATCTGGCCGATTTGGGGTCTCGCCCTGGCCACCGCCACCCTCGCCTATTACTTCCGGCGGCGCGGTGTGTGCAAACGATGCGCCCGCGGTGAGGGGTTCAAGTGAACGCTGCCTATGTCACGCTCACCGTCATCGCTTCGGTCTTCACCGGCTCCGCCGCGATCTTCTACCTGATCGGCCACAAATATCCGCAAGCGCAGCTGGAGATGAAGAAGCTGCCGCCGTACTGGATGTCCCGGCTCGGCGGCATCCTGGCGGCCGGCGCGCTGGGTCTTCTGATGGGCTTCGTGGTGCCGGCTGTCGGCACCTTGGCCGCGGTGGGACTCATTCTTTATTTCATCCTCGCGATCGGCGCCCATCTGCGCGTCGGATCGCGCAACATCATCGGTGCGATCGTGTTTCTCACCACGCTGGTCGCTCAGCTGGTGGTGGCAGTGGCTGATCACCGGCCCTGGTGACCTGCGGCCGCTCGTACGTCGAGGAAACCGGGATCGGCAGTGGGCTCAGTCCATCGGCAGGTGCGCGGTGACCCGCCAGCCGTGCCCACCGTGGACGCCGAACTCCAGAGTCCCGCCGAGGGCCCGGACGCGTCCGGCCAGCTCCTCCAGTCCGGTCGAACGATGGTGCCCACGGTCACCGAAAGGGCTGCCACCGGGCTCGATGACGCGAGGCGGGCCGTTGATCACGGACACCGTGAGCACCGGCTGGGAGCGCTCGGAGCCGACCACCACGGACACGGTCACCGACGGTGTGCTGCCGGCGTGCCGACGTATGTTGGTCAGCGCCTCCACCACCAACCGATGCCCGGTGCTCGCCACTTCGCGGGGCACTCGGCGGATCTCTTCGCCGGACCGGTCGACGATCAGACGCACGTCGGCCGGACCGGCCGCTCGGAACCGGTCGACGATGTCCGCGATGTCGTCCAGGCCGTGGCACTCCCGCTGCGTCTCGTCCGCCGCTTCCCGCCCGAGCACAGCTGTGGCGTCGCCGGACCGGAGAATGCCGACGGTCCGGTCCATGGAGCCCAGAGCTTGCAGGCCGCAGGCTTCGATCTGCTGAAGCAACAGCAGCAGCTTCTCCGGCTTTTCCGCGCCGATCACTTGGGCCGCTTGAGCCAGCGCGACGACACCGGACACGTCGTGAGCGACGAAGTCGTGCAGATCGCCCGCCAACTGGAGGCGCTGACCAAGACGGGCCTCGTGCACCGCCTGGAACCTGCGGGTCTCCAGACGGCGCAGAGCGCCGCCGGTGGCGGCCGCGGCGACGGCGACGAGCGCGAAGAACGCGCCCTGCGCGGCAGTCTCCGTCGCGGTCGGGGGGATCTGAAGCCGGAAGAGTGCAGTCGACGCCAGCACCCCCAGCACAACGCAAAGCACGACCGCCTGCCGTGTCTCCGCGTAGCGGGCAACGAGACAAATCAGGAGCAGAAGCCCAGCTATCTCCACCAGCGTGACCACGCCGGTGGTCTTCTCCGATGCTGGTGGGTCGCTCGACAGAGTGCCCAGGGCGGAGCTCACAGCCACCACGACAACGACCACCGGCAAGACCATCCGGTTCCGGACACGCAGTGCGACGGCTGCGACAACACCCAGTACGGCGACCGTCATGGGCAAGACCGACGCAGTCATGCAGTTTCCCGAGCCACGTCGCGTGGCCTGCCTGGCATTCGCTGATGCTGACAGCACGTGGCTGTGACTCCGCTGAGAGTCGCGCCCGCCGACGGGATATCGGCGTTCAGCTGATCCGCAACGTGATGCCCAGGTTGTTGCGGCCGGTTCTGGTGTCCCACACGCCCTGGTCGGCCAGGTGGATGGCGTACGCGGGGATGGTGGCCAGGCGGGGGGACGGGTCGGGCAGCGAGAGGGCCAGACTGTAAGCACCGGCGGCGGGGGCCGTGAAGGTCGCGCGCAGGGTCACCTCCTGGCCGGGGAGCAGGGTGCGCAGGTCGGCGGGGATGCGGACCGTGGTGGTGCGGCCGGCGGTGGTGGTCAGCAGCAGGTTGACGGGCCGGTTGGTGAGGGGGGCGGCGAAGCCGTCGTTGGTCAGGATCAGCTGGGCGGTGACCTGGGTGCCCCGGGTGGCCGTGGTCGGGAGGGTGGCGCGGACCAGGCGCAGGCGGTAGCCGAGGCGGCGGGCGGCCTCGGTGCGGCCGGCGGCGCCCCACGAGGTGAGGACCTCGGCGTTGAAGGACGGGTTGAGGTAGGTCCAGTGGTAGCGGGCCATCTCGCTGCGTGCGTTGGGCCACGTGGAGCGTGACGAGACGTCGCAGGTTTCGCCGCCTACGAGTGTGGTGGTCGAAGCGGCCAGCCACGCGGTGTCGTCGGGGGCGGTGAACGTTCCGTAGTCGTCGGTGCCGGCCAGGAAGCAGTCGTTGTGCAGCCCGATGCGGGTCACGCCGGGGAAGAGCCGGCGCTTGTATTCGGGGGTGCGCACCTGGATCTGGGTGGTGGGGCCGGTGGCCGCGAGCAGGGCGGCCAGCACGGCCTTGCGGTCGGCCCAGTTCTGGGGGGTCAGCACGCCGGGCGACGTCGAGAAGTTGTCGCTGTAGTACCACTCGCCCCACTGGCCGATGAAGCCCGCCTGCAACGCGGCGATCACCTCGGCGTTCGCTTGGAGAGTGGGGGCCAGCTGGGTGATGTGCTCGAGGACGCGGGTCAGCGGGGCGTCGGCGGAAGAGGTGTCGCTGTACGAGAAGCGGAGCACGATCTTGACGCCGGCTGCGCGGACCGCGGTGAGGTCGGCCCCGATCCGGGTCAGGTCGGCGGCGGACAGCGCGGTGTCGCGGGCGAGGTAGTAATGCCGGTAGACCAGGCTGCGGGCCTCAGTGAGGGGGCCCGGGTGAGGTCGGCGGCGATCAGCGGCTCGTACGCAGCGCCCAGCCGGGTCTCGCTGTACGTGAAGAAGCCGCGCCCGGGGTTGGCGAAGACCTCCGACGAAGCGGGGTAGGACCTGGTCGCGGCCTGGGCCGGGCCGGGCGGGAGGAGCACGGCGACGGCCAGGGCCGCGACGGTCAGCAGGCGCATGACCCGGCTCATCGGCCGGATCAGGCCGAAATCAAGGAGAAACGACTGTGCGCAGCGGCGGCAGTCCGTTGAAGCCGACCGCCGAATAGGTCGCCGTGTACGCGCCTGTTCCGTGGATCCGGATCACCTCGCCGGCCGCCAGGTCCAGCGGGAGATCGTAGGGCGCGTGCTGATACAGAATGTCGACGCTGTCGCAGGTCGGACCGGCCAGGATGACCGGGCCGGTGGGACCGCCGCGGGGGGCCGTCAACTCGTACTGGATGGCCTCGTCCTCGGTTTCGGCCAGCCCGCCGAACCGGCCCACGTCGAGGTAGACCCAGCGCGGCTCGTCGTCGTACGACTTGCGGGACACCAGCACCACCTGCGTGTGCAGGACCCCGGCCGGACCGGCGATGTAGCGTCCGGGCTCGATCATGAGAGACGGCGGCTTGTGTCCGAAATGGCGACGAACGGCGTCGAAAACAGCGGAGGCGAACGCGGAGATCGGCGCCACCGGCGTGCGATAGGGCACCGGGAAGCCGCCGCCCGCGTTGAGAATCCGCAGCGAGATGCCCGACTGCTCGAGCACCTTGAAGATCCAGGCCGCGGTGGCGATCGACGGCTCCCACCGGTCGGGGTGCAGCTGCTGCGAACCCACGTGGAAGGCGATGCCCGCCGGGTCGAGCCCGCGCAACGCGGCCACCTTCATCAGCTCGGCCGCCATCTCGGGCACGCACCCGAACTTGCGCGACAGCGGCCATCGGGCGCCGTCGCTCGACGCCAGCACCCGGCACAGCACCGAGGAGCCGGGCGCATGCGTGACGATCTTGTCGAGCTCCATGTCGCTGTCGAACGAGAACATCCGGACCCCACGGGCGTACGCGTACGCGATGTCCTCGCTTTTCTTGATCGTGTTGCCGTAGCTGAGGTCGCCCGGGGACGCGCCCGCGGCCAGGCAGAGGTCGATCTCGGCCCGGCTCGCCACGTCGAACTGGCAGCCGGCGGCGACCAGCGCCCGGAGCAACGGTGGCTCGGGGTTGGCCTTGACGGCATAGTGGACGCCGGCCCCGGCGAAGGCGTGCGCGATCCGCTCGTACTGGGTGCGGGCCACGTCCACATCGATCACCAGGCAGGGCGTCTGGTCCAGGCCGGCCTGCAGGAACTGTTGTGCATCTGCGGTCACTGTCATGGCTTCGTGTCCTCATCGGCGACGGGGCAACGATCGGTATGACGGGCTAGCAATTGGACACAGCGTACTTCTGCCGATGCGTTCCGTGGTTATTCGACTGTGACAACAAGAACGGATCTGCCCGGGCCGACCCGGACGAATTACTGTGGTCGCCGTGTTCGACATGCTCTCCGCGCCGGAGCAGCAGGCGTATCGGCTGCTGGTGCGCATGGCCGGCGCCGCCCCGGCCGATCTTGCGGCGCAGGCCGCCTTGCCCGGCGACGAGGCCCGGGCCCTGCTCGAGGCGCTGCACCGCAAGGGGCTGGCCACCGCCGGCCCGATCTTCCACGCCCTGCCGGCCGACGTCGCGCTGGGCGACGCCCTGCTGCGCGAGCAGCAGTCGCTGGAGTCGGCCCGCCGGCTGGTGGCCACGCTGAGCGAGGAATACCGCACGAACGCGCGCCGCCGCAGCCCCGAGCATCTGGTCGAGATCGTGACCGGCGCGGCCGCGCTGCGCGACCGGCTGCGCGAGATGCAGGACTCGGCCCGCGAGGAGATCCTCTGGTTCTGCCGGGCCAACCCGATAGCGATGCAGGGCCCGGAGAACACCGAGGAGTTGACGGCCCTCGACCGGGGCGTCCGGTATCGCGCGATCTACGAGCGCGAATTGCTGGAGAAGCCCGGCGAACTGGAGAGCATCGTCGACGCCATGAAACTCGGTGAACTTTCCCGCACGCTCCCCCAGCTGCCCGTACGCCTGGCCGTGGCCGACCGCGCGCTGGCGATCTGCCCGCTCGTGCCGGACGCGGCGCGCGGCGTCGGGGAGCCCACCGCGGCCCTGATCCGCCCCAGTGAGCTCCTCGACGCCCTGGTCGCCCTCTTCGAGAGCTATTGGGAGCGCGCCACCCCGCTGCGACCCGACGGCAGCGAGGAGGAGCCCGACAAGTTGTTGCTTTCGCTGTTCGTCGCGGGGTTGCCCGACAAGTCCATCGCGACCCAGCTCGGCGTCAGCCGCAGGACTGTCCAGCGCCGCCTCGACCGCCTGATGGAGGCGGCCGGCGTGGACACCCGGGCCGGCTTGGCGTTCCAGGCCGCCCGCCGAGGCTGGTTGTAAGCGCCGCAGGCGGGCCAGCGGTCTTCTGCCAGCGGCCTCATCGGCCGTACGCCCTGATCACGGTCTGCTCGACCGAGTTGCCCGATTCATCGGAGGCGGCGACGCGCAGCGACACCGGGCCCCGGCCGGGCGGGACGAGCACAACCGACCCCAGCATGAGCGCCGGTTTCCAGCTGCGACCGTCGTCGGCCGAGGTGGCGACCGAGACCTGCCGGGCGCCCGGCACCCGCACGGTCAGCAGATCCAGGGCGCTGATCCCGTACGAGACCTGGAGCAGCGGCAATGTCCCACCCGAACCCGACTTGAAGGTCCACGAGGTCGACGTCGACGTGCCGTACAGCCAGTCGTCGCCGCCGCGGGCGGTCGCCATGTCGAGCCGGTACGTCGCGTTCCCGGCCGGCACGGTGACGTCCTGCCAGCCGTTCGGCAGGTCGGCGACCACGCGGCCGTTACGCGACAGCTCGGCCCCGGAATCCGTGACCAGGTAGTGCCGGTCGGTGCTGTCCACGAACGACGCCACCCGCAGCTGCAGCGTGTTGCCCGTCCGGGTGCTGGTGTGACCGGACGGCGTGGCCGGGCGGACCACCGGCGCGTACCAGGACTCCGACGACGAGCCGGCCCGGGCGTACGAGACCGGGTCCTCGACGATTCCCCCTTGCAGAGCGCCACCCATGTTGTTCCACGGGAACTCGTGGTGAACCTGGTGCTGCCACACGCTGTCACCGGTCGAGACCCATTCCTCACGTACGGTCGGCGTCCGCACGTCGCGTTGCGTGTCGTTCCACGAGTACTCCTGATACGGCCGCCATCCGAAGCGCTGCTCGCGGACCCAGTCGAAGCCGCCGTTGTGGGCGTAGCGCGAGCTGATCCGGCGCGAGTTGGCCGCGGTCACCTGGTGCACGATCCCGTTGGGCACCTGACCCCGGCTGACCTGGAACACGTCGTACAGGTAGGGGCTGTTGGTCGTGAGCGTGAGCGAGATGCTCGCACCCGCAGCAGCCGCGCGGGCCAGGATCCGCTGCCCGTCGTCGTGCGCCACCAGCGCGACCGGGATCGGCAGGCGCGTCTCGGCGCTCGGATCCCACGGCTGCCAGGCGCTGGTGTCGGCGGGCACCGCCACCAGCGCGATCGCCGCCCCGGCGGCGGCCGCCGCCCGCGCGGCCTCGTCCGCGTTGTCGGACTCGAGCACCACGGCCTGGCCGCGCACGTTACCGCCGAGCCCCTTCACGAGGCCGAAACGGCGAGTTCCCTCGTACGCCGGGGAGTTGACGCACAGATTGATGTCGAGCTCACCGGTCACGCCCGGAATGCTCGCCTGCACCAGTGGGGCCACGAGCTGCCAGCGCGACGAGAACTCGTAGCTGCCCCGGCGCAGCTTCGCGGTCGGCGTGACGTTGATCTTCTGGACCGCGCTGAAGTTCATGAAGCCGTTGATGATGCCGCGGCCGCTGCCGGTCATCCGTCGTACGTAATAACTCTCGACCGTCCGCTGCTCGGCCGGCTTCGGCGTCACGATCCGGATCGGCTTGGCCGTCCGGGCGTCGAGCACCACGGTCAGATCCCGGTCGACCTTGAGCTCGGGAATGGTGACCAGATTGTCCTGCTCGTCCTGGGGGCCGCCGCTGGGGATCGTGGCGTCGACCAGGTAGTCCCCCTCGGCCACCTGGAACGTCTTGGTCTCACCGGTCATCAGGAAGTTGAGGATGTCGAAGCGCCGGTCGTCCCCGAACGCCTGCAGCACCGGCACCGGCGCGGGCCGGCCGTCCCGGCCCACGGCCTTGAACGTGACCAGATGCCGTCGTTTGTCGAGAGTGCCGCCAAGCGCGGTCGTGACCTGCACGCCGCCCGGCGCGGTGGCGGTGAGCCAGCCGTCGAGCTGCCCCGGCTCCACGGCCGGGAGGTTCCAGCCGAGCGTCGCCTCGGCACTGCCACCCGCCGGAACGCTCACGGTCGCGGGGGCCACGGTGATCTGCGGCAAGGAGGAACGCAAGGTCAGAGTGACAGGCGCGGCGCCGGTGTTGGTGTAGGTGACCTTGCGTGTCACCGCCGGGTCGCCCAGGGCGTGCAACCCGAAGTCGGCGATCCCGGTGCCCGAGACGTTCTGGCGAACGGCGCGGGCCACATCGACCCGGCCCGACCCTTGCCCGTAGACCGGAGTGCCGGCCGTCGTCACCGCGGTGCTGACCAGCGCGTTCTTGATCTGCGGGCCGGACCAGTCCGGGTGCTGCTGCGCGACGACGGCGGCCGCCCCCGCGACGTGCGGCGTGGCCATCGACGTGCCGTTGGCCGCGGTGTAGAGCTCGTCGACGGGCTCACCCATCGCGGTGCCGGCGGCGCGCGCGGCCACGATCCCGACGCCGGGCGCGGTGATCTCGGGCTTGAGCCCCTCGTCGCCCGGTCGCGGGCCACGGCTGGAGAAGCCGGCCAGCTGGTTGTCGCGGTCGACGGCGCCCACGGTCAGCGCCGACGGGGCCGCACCGGGCGTGCCGACCGCGTAGTCGGTGCCCTCGTTGCCCGCCGCCACCACGAACAGCGCGCCGGTGGAGGCGCTGAGCTCGTCCACCGCGGCGCTCATAGGGTCGGTGCCGTCGGTCGCGCTGCCGCCCAGGCTCATGTTGACGACCTTGGCCCCGGCGCCCGCGGCCCACTCCATGCCCGCGATGATGCCGCTCTCGTAGCCGGTGCCGCTGTCGTCGAGCACCTTGCCGATCAGCAGTTTCGCCCCGGGCGCGACGCCCTTGCGGGTGCCGCCGGACCCCGCGCCCGAGCCGGCCACCGTGGCCGCCACGTGGGTGCCGTGTCCGAAGTGGTCGGCGGTGTCGGGGCTGCCGCTGAAGTCGCGCGCCTCGGTGACGCGCCCGGCCAGGTCGGGGTGGTTCTGGTCGGCCCCGGTGTCGAGCACGGCCACGGTCACGCCGGTGCCGTCCAGCCCGGCCTTCCAGGCCTCGGGCGCGCCGATCTGGGCCGTGCTGCGGTCGAGCACCGGCGTGACCCGGCCGTCGAGCCAGATCCGGTCGGTGGTCGCGGTGCGGGCGGCGCTTGCGGCTCCGGCTTGCGTACGCCAGAAGGCCGCGAGGGAGTCCTTGTCGGCGCGCACCGCTACGGCCCCGATGCTGGGCAGCGCGGTGCCGGCCGGGGCGCCCAGCGTACGGGCGGTGTCCGCGCCCCGGGCCGACCGGACGATCAGCGGGAGGGTGTCGCGGGCGGCGTCGCCGTAGCCCTGGTCGACCAGCCGCTGCACGTCGAACAGTTCGGCATCGACGCGCCCGGCGGCGAGCAGCGGTACGGCGTCGGCGGGGACCACCCGTACGCCGTCCCGGGTCTCGACCGTCGTGAACGACATGCGCTCGCGACCGGGGGCCGGCCGCACCGACGCCGCCACCCGCCCGTCGCCCGCGGGCACGAGCTGGACGACGTCGCCGGTGATCAGCGTGATCGACCGGGCCGCGGGCGACGGGGCCGGGGCGGCAGCGGCCGGTCCTGGCGGGGACACGGCCGCTGCGCCGGCTCCGATCAGGAGGCCGGCCGTCAGGACACCGGTCAGGCGTTTACTTCGTGACAAGGCCGACTCCTCAGCGCTCGGGATGAACGCATTGTGAAGTCGGTCGATCTCCAGCCGGGAGATCCCGGCCCTGCCGCACAGGCGACATGGCGCGATGTGGACAACCGTCGATTTCAAGAAAGTGACAGAGCTGTTGCCTTCGCGGCGGCCAGGCTGGTGAAGCCCTCCAACCGGTACGTCACCTGATCCCGCTCCCAGATCAGGGTGGGGGTGGCCAGCCGGGCGGTGGCGGTGTGCTCCTGACCGAAGCGGTCGACGTAGGTGAGCGTGTGCGGCTCGGGCAACCAGATCGACATGCCCGGCCCCATGTCGACCCATTCGGCGTCGCGCGCCTGCTTCACGAAGGCCCCCGCGGAACCGGCGAACTGGTCGAACCGCACGCTGCCGCCGCGATAGACCGCGCTGACCACCCGGGGCACGCCGTTGTCGTCGGGGTCGGCCAGCTCGACGCGCTCCGGCGGGCCGAGAGCGGACGGGAGCTTGACGGTGAACGGCGCGCGCTGCCGGGCCTGCTCCAGGGTCACCACGCCGGTCGAGGGCAGCGGGCTGGGCGCCGGGGCGGGTGGCGCGGGCCGGGCCTCGCGGCGCACCTCGATGCCGGCCACCCGGAGCACCTGCACGACCGCGTCGACGACCGCGGCGCGGGCCGGCGCCACGGCGCCGACGGTCACGGCCAGGGCGGCCAGCGCGGACGCCACGTAGAGCCGCCAACGGCGCCGGGGGCGTACGGGATCGGAAAGCCGGGAACGCACGGCAGCGCGCTGGTCGGCCGCCTCGGGCACGGCCAGGAAGCCGTCGAGCTCGCGCAGCTCGGCGATCAGGTCGTCGTGCGGCTCAGGCACCGGGCACCTCCCCGGCCCGCAGGTGCTCGCGCAACCGGGTCAGCGCCCGCGCGGTACGTGACTTCACGGTGCCCTTGGGCACACCCAGCGCCACCGCCGTCTCCTGCTCGCTCAGGTCGAGCAGGTAGCGGCAGACCAGCACGTCCTGGTCGCGCTGGGCCAGCAACCGCAGGTTGTCGAGCAGGCGCTGCCGGCGCTCGCGGGCCAGGACGGTGTCGGCCGGATCGGGCTCGTCGGGCCGCGGCTCGGTGGCGGCGGCCGCCCGCAGGGCCAGACCGTCGCGGCGGCGGCGCGACCGGTGCAGGTTGCGGGTCTCGTTGGCCACGATGGCGAGCAGCCACGGGCGGAAGCCGGACTCGCCGCGGTATCGCGACAACTGCCGGTACGCCTTCACCAGCGCCTCCTGCACCACGTCGTCGGCGTCGTCACCCGCGCCGAGCAGCACGGCGGCGCGATGCGCGGGCACGGTGTAGCGGGCGACCAGGACCTCGTAGGCCCCCAGGTCGCCGGCCCGGGCCCGGCTCACCGCCGTGGCGTCGTCGATTTCTGTGGCCTCTTTCAGCCTCGGCTCCTCTGTCCGCACCGACACTGCACTGACACCGGCCGGCGCGGAAAGGTTCCCGGAACCCTTTGCCGGCTGGTGGTGTCTGGATGGCATGACCACACGCCGCTCGTTCCTCGCCCTTTCCGGCGGAGCGCTCGCCGCCCTGGCCGGTTGCCGGTCACGTCAGGCCACCGCCGTCACGCCGGTTCCGGATGTGCTGCTGGCCGGCGCCCGCGACGGTGTCGTCCGGCTCGCGGGCGCCGCGTCGCAATCGTTCGGCGCCGGTTCGGTGCTGAGCCGGGACGGCGCGATCGCCTACGCGGTCGAGGGCGACCACCTGGTGCGGATCGACGCGGCGACCGGGGCATCCCTCCAGAAGCAGCCGATCGGGGGTGGATGGATGCCCCGGGTGGTCGCCGAATCGGGCCAGGAGTGCGTGCTGGCCCCGGATCCAGCTGCCGACCCGCCACCCGGCCGGGCCATGTCGCCGCTGCTGGTGGCGGGGAAGAAGCTCACTCTGCCCGGTTGTGTCGAGCCGGACGCGTTCACGGCCGACGGCCAGGGACTTTTCGTGCTCGACTGGCTTCCGGCGAGCAAGCCCGACCACTACCGCGTGCGGCTGCTGAGCCTGGCCGACGGCCAGGTGTCGCCGCTGTTCACCCGGGACAAGCGACCCGTCCCGGAGGGCGCCGAGGAGCAGATGCGGGGCCGGGGACGACAGGCGGTGTATTCGCGGGCGCGGCAGACGCTCTACACGCTCTACACGCACCAGCCCGAGCATCAGCACACCCGTGATCTGCTCCACGGCACGCGCAGCCATGTGCACGCCTTCGTGCACGTGCTGCACCTGAGCGAGCAGTGGGCGTACTGCCTCGATCTGCCCGATCCGTTCGGGCAGGGGCCGGCCGAGGGGCACGCGCTGGCCGTCGACGGGCAGCGGATCGCGGTGCTGGACACGGCGTCGGGGTCGATCGCGTACGCCGGGGCCGAGTCCCTGGCGATCGAGCGGGTCGTCCGGATTCCGGCCGGGAAGGGCCGGGCCGGCCTCGTGTTCGGCGAGCACCTCTACGCGGCCGACGGCGCCACCGTGCACGTGCTCGACGGCAAGACGCCGGCCGCCACGTGGACGCTGCCGGCGGCGGTCCGGGGCCTGCGGCTCAGCCCGGACGGGTCGCGGCTTTATGCGGGCGGCGACAACGAGGTGGTCTGGCTCGACGCCGCGTCGGGCTCGCTGCGGGGGCGAGTGCGCGTGGACGGACTGACCGACGTTCTTTCCGTTAAATGACCGAAACTTACGGTCAATGCATTCTCCATGTGGCTTCCGATAAGGCGAAAGTTTCCGGAACTAGGCGGTTGACTCACCTCGGGCACGCTCCCAAGATGGGGGAGCACAGTGACGTACGTCGATAGCGCGGCGGCTTCCACCGGTCGCCGCGCCTCCCCGACCACGACGAAGGTGATTCCTGTGATCAGAAGGTTCCGTCCCCTCCTCCTCACCGCCCTGGCCGCCGTCCTGGCCGGCGCGGGCACAGTCGCGCTCTCCACACCGGCGCAGGCGGCCAGCTGCCAGAACGGCTACGTCGGCCTGACCTACGACGACGGGCCCAACCCGAGCACCACCACTCAGCTGCTGAACGCCTTGCGCAGCAACGGTTTGCGGGCCACGATGTTCAACACCGGGCAGAACGCGGCGGCCAACCCCGGGCTCGTCGCGGCCCAGGTCTCGGCGGGCATGTGGGTGGCCAACCACAGCTACACCCACCCGCACATGCTCAACTTGAGCCAGGGCGCCATGTCGGACGAGCTGTCGCGCACCCAGACGGCGATCCGTAACGGGGGCGGAGGAACCCCGACGATCTTCCGGCCGCCGTACGGGGAAACCAACGCGACCCTGCAGTCGGCCGCCTCGGCCCTGGGGCTGCGCACCGTGACCTGGGACGTCGACTCGCAGGACTGGAACGGCGCCAGCACCGCGCAGATCGTGCAGGCGGCCGCGCGGCTGACCAACGGGCAGCTCATCCTGATGCACGACAACTACCAGAGCACCATCGCGGCCGTCCCGCAGATCGCGGCCGGGCTGGCCCAGCGCGGCCTGTGCGCCGGCATGATCTCGTCGTCGACCGGCCGCGCCGTGGCCCCCTCGGGCGGCTCCAACCCGACCACTCCCCCGCCCACCGGCGGCGGATCCTGCACCACCACCTACACCGCCGGGCAGCAGTGGAGCGACCGGTTCAACGGCTCGGTGGCCGTGAGCGGCACGAACAACTGGATCGTCACGGTGACCCTGCGCTCGCCGCAGCGCGTGATCGCGACCTGGAACGCGTCGGTCAGCTACGACAGCACCGGACTGGTGATGACCGCACGCCCCAACGGGAACGGCAACACGTTCGGCCTCACGATCCAGCACGGCGGCAACTGGACGTGGCCGTCACTGAGCTGCCGTACGGCCTGACGGTTATCGATGCGCACGGGCGGGCTGGCAGTTGTTAGAGTCCGCCCGTGCGCCGTCTGCTGATCGCCGTCCTTGCCGCCTTCGCCCTGCTGGGCCCGAGCGGCTGCAGCCTTTTTCAGGACGAACAGAAGGACAACGAGGCGAAGAAGATCGAGAAGCTGCTGGGCGAGGACCCGGTGTTCTCCGTCTTCCTGCGCCCCGACGTCACCGCCGGGCAGAAGACCACCATCGAGAGCTACCTGGGCGGCCTCGACGGCATCAAGAGGGTGCAGTTCGAGACCCGGGCCGAGGCGTACGAGCGGTTCAAGGACCTGTGGTCCGACGACCCCGAGTTCGTCCGGTCGGTGAGCGAGGACGCGCTGCCCGAGACGTACCGGGTGCACATGACCTCGGTCGACGCGGTGCGGAAGGTGCGCGACGGCACCGAGATGGCGAACATCAAGAATCTGCCCGGCGTGCAGGACACGGTCGTCGCGTGCCTGACCACCGACGAGTGCAGGGAACTGCTGAAGCAAGTCCCGAAGTGATCTTCGGAGTGGCGGATCGGATTTTCGTTACCAAATCCGTACATTAGCGACATGGCAACGAACTCACTCCGCGGCGTGCTGCTGCGGTCGTTGCCTGTTCTGCTCCTGCTGCTGACGCTGGGCCTGACCGCGCCGCAGACGACAACACAGGTGCTCTCCTCCGCGGGCGTGGGCCACAGTGCCGCCGCCACGCCGGACTCCTTCGCCGACGACTCCACCGACGAGGTGGAAGAGGCGCTTTCCCGTACGCCGGACGGCCCCGTCGCCGACGTCGCCCGGGTTCTCACCGCGCAGCGCGCCGCCGGCGTCACCGGCTCCCGCGCCCCGCCGGTCGTTCTCGCCTGATCACGCGCTGACGGCCGGCCGGCCGTCCCGTGGTCGCCGCCCGCGCCGTCCCGCCGAAGTGGACCGCGCGCCTCCCCATCTCGACGCGGACAGGACACCTGGCGATGAACAACGTTGTTGCCGAAATGCTGCTGACCACCCCGGCCCCGGCCGCCATCTGGGCCACCCTGTGGATCCTCACCCTGCCCGCCGTGCTGGTGCTGGCCAACCCCGAGGCGATGCGCAACCCCGGCGAGGCGCTGCGGTCGCTGGCCCGGTTCCTGCGGCTGCCGGCCGGCCGGGGCGAGCGCAAGCGCGAGGCCGCGCTGGAGGCCCTGGCCGCCACCCAGTTCGCCGAGGAGGTGCGGGTCGCCGCCGACCGGGCCGCGCTGGCCGCCGAGCGGTGGCACGAGCGCTGGGAGGCGTCGACCGACGAGGTGACCGAGGCGTGGCAGGCCTGGCTCGACGCGGACGCCCGGCTGCGGGTGCGGCGGGCCGCGGCGGCGTTCGGCACGCCGTGGAGCGCGCAGACCCCGACCGAGTACGCGGCCCGCGAACGCTTCCTGCACAAGGCCGTGCGCACCGCGGCCGGCAACGGCTGGCTTCCGGCCGCCGCGGTCGCCGACGCCCTGGCCGGCCGGGCCGGCTGGGACGCCCGCCTGCACCCGCTGGACCAGGAACTCGTGGTCTTCCGGGCCGCCGCGGGCCACCTGCGCGACCGCTACGAGCGGGCCGTGGCGGCCGAGAAGACCGCCCGCCACGACGCCACGCTGGCCCGCCGCACGAGCGACAGCCTGCGCCAGGAAGCCTGGATCGCGGCCGAGCGGGCCACCGGCCTGCGCCGCCTGGTGCCGGCCCGCCTGTCGATCACCGCGCCCGCGAGCGAGCCTGCGGTGGCCGCGGTCTGGCACTAGGTTGCCGGGTATGGCCACGCATTGGACGCTCGGCGGGGACGCTACTGATCCGCAGCGGCTGGCCGCCTTCTGGGCGCAGGCGCTGGGTTACGTGCCGGAGGACGGCTACGACGATCCCGACGGCGCCTCGATCGTCGACCCCGCGGGCCGCGGCCCGGCTGTCAGTTTCCTGCGCGTGCCCGAGGTCAAGACCACGAAAAACCGGTTCCACATCGACATCCGGGTGGCCGGCGAGCCGCCGTGGGACCCGGACGACCGCGCCCGCCTGATCCTGGCCAAGGTGGCCGAGCTGGTCACCGCGGGCGCGACCGAGATCCGCACCGAGCACTACGGCGACCAGCTGGGCCACGTGGTGATGCTCGACCCCGAGGGCAACGAGTTCTGCGTCGCCTAGGGCTTCGTCAGGAGGCAGCCCGACTTGGCGAGGTCGATCACGCGCGAGGCGTTCAGGCACGTTGTGAACCAATAAGTCTGCTGACCGTAGCTCTGCCCCTGGGAAACCGTGATCGTGCCGTCAGCGGCGACCTCACAGGGGTTGTTGAGGGTGCAGCGCTCGCCGTCGTCGTTGCCGGTGTTGTTGATGCCGACGATCTGGCCGCTGGAGGCGCTGACGATCGGCGAGCCCGAGGTGCCGTGGATGGTGTCGCAGGCGGTGTCGTACCGGATCGAGTCCCGCCACGTCCAGTCGCCCTCGCGCAGCTGCGGGACGAACGCGTCGACCTTGCAGTTCCAGATCCGTTTCCAGTACGACGACGGGATCGCGATGCTCGTGCCCGCGGCCGGGCGGCTGCTCGCGATGGTCAGCGCGGTCGCCCCGTACCGGCTCTGCAGGGTGGCGAAGGTGCTGGTCAGGCGGTAGAGCGCGACGTCGGTACCGGTCATCGTGGCGTAGAGCACGCGGTCGGCGCGGACCGTGCCGAGCGACCCGCCGGTGCCGTTGAGCAGCGTGCCCGAGCGGGACGAGGTGCGGTTCTGCAGCACCTGGCCGTTGCTCAGGAAGCCGCCCTCGTAGCAGTGGCCGTTGGTCAGCATCATGGCCCGGTCGCTGCTCACCGAGGACGGGTAGCGCACCAGCGAGGCCGAGCAGTTGCTCAGCGCGATGGTGCCGGCGAGCGTGGTGGCCGCGACAGCGTGGGCCGGGGTGGCCACGAGACCGGTCATGCCGGCGATCGCGGCGGCCGCGGTGACGAGGAACCGTCGTACGCGCATGGGGGTTTCCCTTCTGGTAGACGCCCGCAGCCTGGCACCGCAAAAAATCGATGTCAATCAATAACATGGGGGTCATACCTACGGTCCGTTGTGCGGGTTGCCCGGGCGGGCCACGATGGACCTCCACCAGCCGTCGACGGGGAGCGCGATCATGGGAACGGCCCGGAAGTTCAGCAAGGTCCTGCACTCCGAGCTCGACGTGCACGCGGCCTGGCTGCCCGTCACCAACACGTTCGCCCTGGGTGACTACGGCGTGGTCAGCGACGGCGTCTTCGTCAAGATGGGCAACATCGCCGAGTACGGCGTCACGTTCACGCCCGCGACGGGTGCGCCGACCAAGCTGCGCTTTCGGTCCGACGGCACGCGGGTCACCAAGTTTCTGGCCGGCGCCGAGGTGCCGAACATCCCGCAGGTCGACCTGGAAGCGTCGATCCGCATCGAGTTCTCCACAAAGGACTCGTTCTACGTCGACGCGCCGGTGCTGACGGTCGAGTCCATGCAGGACGTGGCCGAAGTCGGTGCGGCGCTTCGCAAAGCCGAGGGCTGGCGCCGCAAGTACCGGGTGGTGTCTTCCACGTACGCGGCTCAGGGTTGCACGATCATCTCGTCGCGCGAGGCCAACACCGCGTTCGAGCTCAACGCCACCGCGAACGTGTTGCACCTGCTCGAACTGGGTCAGGCGCAGGGCGGCATCACGCTGTCCGGCGAACGGGCGGCCGGGCTCGAGGTGATCGGCGCGAGCGGGGTCGTGGGGTTGCGGCTGTTCAAGTTGCGCCGGCTCACCGGCAGCACCGACGTGCTGCGCTCCGACTCTTTCGACATCGACTACGAGACCGAGGGTGACCTGGAGGACGACGTTTAGATGCGCTCCGAGCTGATCGAGTTCTTCCGCTTCGACGACCAGAACTCGGGCATGCTCCGGCGGGGCGACCGGTTCCTGCGGGCCCGCGGCAACGAGCCGGTCACCGAGGTGCGGATCCCGATCGGCCACGGCGAGTTCCTGCGCCGGCTCGACCACCTGCGCTACGCCGTCGAGCACGACGAGGGCCGCCGCGACGAATCCCTGCACCAGCTGTCCCGCGTGGTCAGCGAGGTGCTCGGGCCCTGGCCGGCCGAGACCGAGCCGGTGCAGATCGACCTGGTCACCAACGCCGCCGAGCTCAGCGCGCTGCCGTTCGAGCTGGCCGTCGGCGGATCGCCCCTCGTGCTGACCAGGCGGGTGCGCACCGGCGCTCACGGCGAGCGGCACATCTGGTGGTCGAAGCCGCGGGTGCTGTTCGCCGCCGCGTCCCCGGCCGGCGCGGGCACGCCGGTGCCGCTGGAGGAACACCGGGCCGCGCTGCGCGACGCGCTCAAGCCGTGGAGCGAGCCGCTGCCGGTGCCCGGGCTGGCCGACGCCGTCCGCGACAACCGCCGCATGCTGACCACGATCGACCGGGCCAGCCTGAGCCGGATCCGGGCCGCCGCCCGGGCTGCCACGGCCGAGGGCCGCCCCTACACGCACCTGCACGTGCTGGCCCACGGCTGCGACGTCGGCGACAAGTTCGAGCCGGCCTTCGGGGTCGCGTTGTTCGACGACGACGACCGGAACATGGCCGCGGTGACGCCGGACATGCTGCGCGCGGTGATCCAGGAGATCGAGCCCGGCCCGGTCGTGGTGACGCTGGCGGTCTGCGACGGCGGCAACGAGTCGAACAGCGTCACCGGCGGCGGCAGCCTGGCCCACGCGCTGCACGTGTCGGGGGTGCCGGTCGTGCTGGCCTCGCAGTTCCCGCTGACCTTCGCCGGGTCCACCACGTTCGCCCGCAGCTTCTACGACCCCGTGCTGGCCGGGGCCGACGTGCGCGAGGCGCTGCACGAGACCCGCACCCGGCTGCACGGCCAAGGCGCCGAGACCGCGCACGACTGGGCCAGCCTGGTCGCCTACGTGCAACTGCCCGAGGACTATCAGGACCGGCTCTACGAGGTGGCCATGCAGGCCGAGATGGCGTCGCTGCGTACGGCTCAGCTGTGGTCGGACCGCCTGGTCAACGAGGGCATCACCGACCCCGGGGCGTTCGACACGGTGGCCGGCCGGCTGGGCTCGCGGATCGCGTCGCTCCAGGGCTACGTCGAAGGCGCGGTCGCCGCGCCCGCCGAGGCGGCCCGGCTGGAGAACCTGGGCATCCTCGGCAGCGCCCAGAAGCGGTATGCGGAACTGGCCTTCCAGCGGGCCCGCCTGGGCGAGACGGGCGACTGGGCGGCCACGGCCCGCGAACGGCTGACCGAGGCCCGCGAGTGGTATCTGCAGGGCTTCACCCGCAACCTGTCCCACCACTGGCACGGCGTGCAGGCGTTGTCGCTGGAGGCCGCGCTGACCGGGCGCATCGAACGGGTCGGCCAGTGGTACGCCGCCCGCGAGGCCGCCGCGGCCGACGACGACGCGTGGGCGCCCGGGTCGCTGGCCGAGTTGCTGCTGCTGGCCCCGTTCGCGGGCCGCACCGGGGCCCTCGACGAGGCCGAGGAACAGCTGGCCGAGCTGGTGACGCGCACCCGCGCCCAATGGCCGGCCGACGACCCGTTCCCGGTCGACTCCACGATCCGCCAGTTCGGCCGCTACCTGCGCTGGTGGACGGCCGCGCACGGCTACTTCCCGGGCCCCCGCGGCGACCTGACCGCCGAGGCGGCGCGCCTGCTGGAACGGCTCAGGGCGCTGTCGGCACCGTCCAGTCGAGCACCGGAGTCCCCTGCAGGGCCAACGGAACGCACATGACCAGCAGCAGGGCCACAATCCAGCCGACCACGCGGCGGAAGATGTCGCCCTCCAGGCTCGCCATGCCCACCGCCGGCGCGGCGATCGCCAGATTCCGCGGGGCTGATCATTTTGCCCAGCACGCCGCCCCGACGAGTTGGCCGCGGCCAGCAGCACCGGGTCGAACCCGGCGTCGGCCGCAGTCTGCACCTGCAGCGCCCCGAACAACACGTTGGCCGACGTGTCGGAGCCGGTGACGGCCACCCCGATCCGGCCCAGGATCGACGACAGGAAGACGAAGCCGCCGGCCTGGGCCAGGAACTCGCTCAGCGTGTTGGTCCGGCCGGACTGATGGAGCACACAGGCCAGGGCCAGGACCGCCATCACCGTGACGATGGCGTGGCGCAGTTCGACGTACGTACGGCCGTAAGCTGTGATCGCCTCTCGCGGCCCCACCCGCAGGACCGTGGCGGTGAGGAGGGGTACGGCGCGGAGGCCCTGACGACCTCGGCGTTGGTGTCTCGGCGGGTCTGCACGGCCACCGCGGCGCCGGGCTCGGGCTTCTCCTCGCGCTCTTTCCCGCGTACGGGCGGCGCGCATCTCGATCATCGAATATGGGGAACGCTCACATTTGGGCTCTTTGTCCCGTACGGTCGGAGCGGTGAGGTCAGGATGAGCACCGGCGGACAACTCCTGGCGCTGGTCGACCAGCTCGCCGGCGAGGACGGGCGGGCCGGCGCGGTCCGCGAGCTCGGGGTGGACGACGACATCGAGCGCCGGCGGGCCGAAGAACTGGACGCGCTCTCCTACTCCGTCTCCCACGACCTGCGCGCGCCGCTGCGCAGCCTCGAAGGGTTCAGCCAGATCCTGCTCGACGAACACGCCGCCGGCCTCAGCGACGAGGCCCGCGACTACCTGGAACGCATCCGGGCCAACGTCGAACGGATGGGCCACATGTTCGACGCGCTGCTCGAACTGTCCCACGCCGACCGGACACACCTGCGCCGGGAACGCACGGACATCAGCGCCCAGGCCCGCGAAGTGGCCGCCGAACTCGCCACCACCGAACCCGGCCGCGCCGTACGGTTCGACATCGCCGACGGCCTCACCGCGCAGGGCGACCCGCACCTGATCCGGCTGGTGCTGCAGAACCTGCTGGGCAACGCGTTCAAGTTCACCGCCGGACAGGCCGAGGCGGTGATCACGGTGGGCGCCGAAGGGGACCGTTTCGTGGTGCGCGACAACGGCGCCGGCTTCGACATGGGGCACGCGCACCGGATGTTCGACCCGTTCCAGCGGCTGCACCCGGCGAGCGAGTTCGCGGGCACCGGCATCGGCCTGGCCGTCGTACGGCGCATCGTGGCCCGGCACGGCGGCCACATCGACGCCGACGGAACCCCTGGAGCGGGTGCGGTCTTCCGGTTCAGCCTGGGACGGGGATCGCGATGACGTCCGTGCTGGTCGTGGACGACAACGACGACGACGCCGTGCTGATCGGCCACGCGCTGGCCCGGGCCGGCCTGCAGGTGCAGGTGACCCGCGAGGAAACCACCGAAGGGGTGGCCCGGGCGCTCGCCGCAGGCCCCGTCGACGTGGTCATCTGCGATTACAACCTTCCCTCCGTACGGGCCGAGGACCTGCTCGACCAGGTCCGCGGCACGACTCCGACCTGCCGTTCCTGCTCGTCTCCGGCCAAGTCGGCGAGGAAGTGGCGGCCGACCTGATGCGCGCCGGCGCCCGCGACTTCGTGCTCAAGGACCGGCTGGCCCGGCTCGCCCCGGCCGTGCAACGCGAACTCGTCGAAGCCCGCGAACGCCGCGCCCACCGCCGCTCCGAACAGGCGTTGCGGCTGCTGGCCGAGCACGCGCACGACGTCATCTTCCGGTTCCGCCTGCGCCCCGAACCGGCCATGGAATACGTCAGCTCCGCCGTCGAAGCCATCACCGGGCACGCCCCCGAGGAGTTCTACGCCGACCCCGCCCTGATCTTCCGCCTGGTCGAACCGGAAGACCGACCCCTGCTCGAACACTGCTGGCAGTCCGAACAACCCGGCACCCTGACCATCCGCTGGCGGCGGCGCACCGGCGGCCCGGCCTGGGTCGAGCAGCGGGCCAACGCGGTCCCCGGCCCCGACGGCCGCCCCGAAACCATCGAAGGCATCCTGCGCGACATCACCGAACGGGTGCGCATGGAGGAACAACTGCGCCAGGCCGAACGCCTCGACTCGCTGGGCCGGCTGGCCGGCGGCATCGCCCACGACTTCAACAACATCCTGGCCGTCATCTCCGGCTACGCCGCCATGCTGACCGAAGAGTTCGGCCCCGAACACGAACTGCACGCCGACGCCCGGGCCATCGAACAGGCGGCCGCCCGCGGCAGCGGCCTGACCCGGCAACTGCTCATCTTCAGCGGCCTCGAACCGTCACGCCCCGAACCGCTCGACCTGAACGCCGTGACCACCGACATGCAGCGCCTGCTGAGCCGCACCCTGGGCGACGACATCGAACTGACCACCATGCTGTCGCTGGACCTGCCCCCCATCACGATGGACCGCAACAAACTCGAACAGGTCGTCCTGAACGCCGCCATGAACGCCCGGGCCGCGATGCCCTCCGGCGGCCGGCTCACCCTGACCACGTCGGTCGAGCGCCACACCGGCCAGGTGTGCCTGTCCATCACCGACACCGGCTACGGCATGGAACCCTCGGTGGCGGCACGGGCCTTCGAGCCGTTCTTCACCACCAAAGGCCGCGGCAAAGGCACCGGCCTGGGGCTGGCCACCGCGTACGGGGTGGTGACCGACGCCGGCGGCACGATCACGCTGGAATCCGCGCTCGGGGCCGGCACCACGGTGAAAGTCAGCCTGCCACCGGCCGAACTCGCGTCCCGGCCGTCCACACTGGTGAGACGCCCCTCCGGCGGCGGCAAAGTGCTGGTGGTGGAAGACGAAGACGGGGTACGCGACATCGTGTGCCGGATCCTGCGCCGCGCCGGATACGAGGTGCAGGCCGCACCCGACCCGGCCACCGCGCTGCGCATGTGCCGCTCCGGACACTACGAGATGGACGTCCTGCTGACCGACATCATCATGCCGGGCATGTCAGGAACCCAGCTGGCGGCGGAGCTGCGCCGCTCCCGGCCCGGGCTGCCGGTGCTGTTCATGTCGGGATACACGAGCGGGCCGGCACCCGGCGGGGAGGAATTGCCCTCAGACGCACCGCTGCTCCACAAGCCGTTCCAGACCGACAATCTGCTGAGCGCGCTGCATCGGGTGATGCCGGGGTGACGCGGGGCCTGGCTGCTGCCTTGGGCACCGAGCCCGCCGAGGCTCCTCTGCCCCACACGGCCGGCAGCCACAAGCGGCCGCTCCAACCGCTGCCCGGGTGGTCGCCACCGTCATGGGCTGGATGGGTGCCGCCTCAACCGCCGAGTTGTAGTTGCTGGCCAAGCGGTAGGCGTCTCGTGGCCAAGCTGACTGCAGCCTGTCACGGCCGGTCGGCGGGCGAGCGCCTGACCATGTCCTGCACCGCCGTGGTCGGGCTGGGTGCCGCCACTTGCGCTGACGCGACGGGTTGCGACGGCTGAGCAAGCTGAGCCGGGCCGGGTTGCCGCCCTCGATGCATTACTGAGCTGGATGCTCATCCGACGGCCGCGTGACGGCCATCTGGCCCGCCTAACGTCGGCGGGTGGGTAGCCGAATACTTGCTGCTCTTCTTCGGGCTGGTCGGGCTCTACATCGCGGTGCACGTGCCGGGCGGCCCGATCCCGGTGCTGCTGCCGGCAGCGGTCGCGATCGTCATCTATCTGCGGCGGCAATCGGTTCCGCGGCTGGGACGGGTGAACGGGCTCAAGGGCGTACTGGCGCTCTGGGCACTTGTCTCCGCCTTGACGGTCGGGGCCGTCGCGCTGTTCGACCGGGAGAACCTGTTCATCCTGCCGCGCGAGAACCCGGGCCTGTGGCTGCTCATCTGCGTGTTCTATCCGCTGGCGTCGGTCTATCCGCAGGAGTTGCTCTACCGGGGTTTCCTGATGCACCGGTACGCCCCGGTGTTCGGCGCCGGCAAGGTCGTTGCGGCGGCCAGTGCGGTCGCCTTCGGCTTCGCACATCTGCTGTTCGGCAACGTGATCGCGGTGGTGGCCACGATCGTCGGCGGCTGGCTGTTCGCGCGGCGCTACCAGTCCACCGGTTCGCTGCTCACCGTCTCGATCGAGCATGCCCTGTACGGGATCACGATCTTCACGGTCGGGCTGGGGCAGTACTTCTATCACGGCGCGGGCGCGTGAGAAGCCTGCCTGGTTGCTGACCGTCACGGTGATGCCGGCCGCGCCGCCGCCCGTGGAAGCGAAGCCGTCGGGGGTGGACGGCCAGGTCCTTTGATTGCCGGTCGCGGTGTTGAACGCCCACTGCTTGGTGCTGTTCGCGGCCGCTGCCACGTTTTGCAGCAGATGGTTCGAGCCCGCCGCGACCAGCTCGACCTGCTGCCAGGTGGCGCCGTCGGGGCAGCCCCACTGCTGCAGCAACACACCGTTCGCACTGCTCGCGCCGGGGACATCGATGCACTTGCCGCTCTTGGTGACGGCCAAGTAGCAGGCACCGCCGGCGACGCGCGTGGCCGCCGCTTGCCGGCCACCACGTTTCCGGTGACAGGCGACGGCACCGGCGCATCGATGAAAGCCGACTGAACGGCAAAAGGCCCGGTCACGAAGACCGGGCCTTTTGTCTGTTGCCGGATGGGGTGATCGACGGGACTTGAACCCGCGACCCCCTGGACCACAACCAGGTGCTCTACCAGCTGAGCTACGACCACCATCGCGCACGGAGACGCATCCCCGTGGTGCTGGACAATCATAGCCGCATGACGGCGGGGGCTGTCGAGCGGGTTCCCGGCACGGTCGGGTGACGCTGCCTACAGGCCCTTCGCGTCGCCCTCGTCGAGCAGGGCGGCCGCGATCGCCTTGGCCGACTCGACGTCGGGGCCGGGCAGCGGCACGAAGATCGCGCGACGGTAATACTCCAGCTCACGGATGCTCTCGCGGATGTCGGCGAGCGCCCGGTGGGCCAGTCCCTTGGCGGGCTGCCCGAAATACACCCGCGGATACCAGCGGCGGCACAGCTCCTTGATCGAAGACACGTCGATCATGCGGTAGTGCAGGAACGAGTCGAGCGCCGGCATGTCCCGGGCGAGGAAACCGCGGTCGGTGGCGATCGAGTTGCCGCAGAGCGGGGCGGTGCGCGGATTCGGAACGAACTGCTGCACGTATGCCAGGACGGCCTGCTCGGCCTCGGCCATCGTGATCGCCGAGGCGCGCACCTCGTCGGTGAGCCCGGACTTGGCATGCATGTCGCGCACCACGGGCGGCATCGCGTCGAGCGCCGCGTCATCGGCGTGAATGACCAGGTCGACACCCTCACCCAGCACGTTGAGGTCGGCGTCGGTGACGAGCGCGGCGACCTCGATGAGCTTGTCCTTGCCGAGGTCGAGGCCCGTCATCTCACAGTCGATCCACACCAAATGATCAGCCACCCGCACAGCCTACGCCGCGACGGCATGGACCGCTGTCACCTCGTCGGCCGCCACCCTCCCGGGCCTTCGGGGCACGACCGGCGCAGGTCGGTGGTTTGTCCGCTTTCGGGCGATGACCTCGCACCAGCGCCCACGACGGGCTAAACTGGTCTTAACGGACGAAGCCCCCCTTCGGTTACTCCGTTCCCCCGGTAAAGGGCCCTCCACGTCGGCAGCGTGGAGGGCCCTTTCGGCTCATGGGTCGGCTACGAAAAGGGCCGCCCCGATGCGGGGCGGCCCTTGGGGCTCAGTCGGTCTCTTCGGGCTGATCAACAGGCGACGTGGCGGTGATCCGGCGCCGGCGCCTCGGCGGAGTGCCCGAGAGCAGTTCGGCCGCTTCCTCCTGGTACGCCGCCAGCCACGCGGCCGGGGTGCCGCTGCGCGCCGGAATGGCCCCGGTGCTGGTTCGCACCGGCACGTCCTCCGACTGCCGCGGCGGCCGCGGCGTAGTGGCCCGGGTCGCCTTGGCCGGTGCGGCCTTCGACTTGCCCGCCGGCTTGTCGGCCCCCGCGGCCTTGGCCGGCGCGGCCTTGGCGGCAGTGGTCTTGGGCGCCGCCTTCGCGGCCTTCGCGGCCGCGGTCCGAGTCGTCCGGGCCGGCTTCTCGGCGTCGGCCTCCTCGGTCTTGGCCTTGTTGCTCCGCGTACGGGTCGTCGCGCGCGCCTTCGGCTTGACCGGCTTGGCCTCGGCGTCCTCCGGGGCGGACCCGTCGTCGAGCATGTCAGCCGCCGGTTCCGACCCCACCGCAGCCTCCGCGGCGGCCCGCGCGGCCACCGTCTGGGCCGCCTTGCGCCAGGCCGCGGGGGCGGGCCGGTTGGCCCCGCTCCCGGCCGGACGGCTCGCCGCCGACGAAGTCGTCCCGCTGCCGTCGATGCGGCTCTGAGCCTCGGCCAGCAGATCCCGGCCGGCCGTCTTCGAGGCGGGCTTGGCCGCGGCCGACGCCCCTTGCGCCCCGTCGAGATCCGCTTCCTCCGGGACGGGTACCGCTGCGTCGACGGCCTCGCCCGGGTCCTCGTCGTTCCCGAGCGCTGCGTCAGTGTCTCGGGCCGCACCCTCGCCGGCCTGAGGCTGAACGCCCTGAGCCGCGCCGCCGGCCCCCGGCTGAACATCCTGAGCCGCGCCGCCGGACCCCGGCTGAACATCCTGAGCCGCGCCGCCGCCGGCCCCCGGCTGAACATCCTGAGCCGCGCCGCCGGACCCCGGCTGAGACGACGCATCGCGAGCGACGCCGTTGACGGAACCGGACTGATCTGACGCGTCCTGCCCAGCGCCGTCGACGAGACCGGGCTGAGTTGACGAGTCCTGAACAGTGCCGTTGACGAGACCGGGCTCGCGTACGGGGGTCGGGTGTCCGTTGACGAAGTCGGCATCCGCCGGCATCGGCTTGGGCCGCTGGGCCGGAGATGCCGGCGAGACAGGGCGATCGCCGCCGTCCGGGGCGGACGCATCGGTGCGGGCCGGGCCGCTCGTCTTCCCGCGGCTCGACGGCAGTTGCTCGGCCGGGTTCGCACCGCTGGAGGGCGTCGACTCGGTCGGCTTCGCTTCGCTGTTGGACGACGCCTGCTCAGCCGGGTTCGCACCGCCGGTAGGCGCCTGCTCCACCCCGTTCGTGCCGCCGGTGGGCGTCTGCCCGACCGCGTCCGCGCCGCCGGTGGGCGCCTGCCCGACCGGATGCGCACCGCCGGGCGCCTGCCCGACCGGGTTCGTGCTGTCGGTGGGTGCCTGCTCGGCCCGGTTCGAACCGCCGTTGCCTGCTTGCTCGACCGGCTTCGCACCGCCGCCGACGGGCCGGGCCGGCGCCGGGACGATCGGCCGCGACGGTGCGGGCGGGCGGGGAACCGTCGGTCGCGACGGTGCCGGAGCCGTAGTGCCGGAAGCAGCCGCGGCGTCGGACTCGGGGCCGGCCACCACGCCGGTCTCCGTGCGATCCGCCGCACCGGACGTCGGACGGCTCGCGGCCGCGTCGGCGGCATGCCGGCCCACGGCCTGGTCCTCGGCGGCCGGGGTGCCGGGCCGTCCGGGGTGGTTCGCCGAGCCGTCCTCACCTGCCTGGTCGCCGGCCTCGCCCGGCCGGCCGGCGGACGGGTCGGCCGGGCGGCCACGGGAAGCAGCGGAACCGGCGACCCGACCGGCTCCGGCCTGCGGCGCGACCCCGGTCGAGGCGGGGCGGACGGCCGGCGGCCGGAGACGCGCGGCGGCCGGCTGGGGAGCCGACACCGGGCGGCTGTTGTCAGTGCCGGATTCGGTGTCGGCTCCCATGGCCGGGCGGACCCCACTGGCGGATGGGGCGGCCGGCTCGGTGCTGGTCTGTGCGCCACCCGGCGTGGCGCGGCGGACCCGCGCGGCGGGCCCGGCGTCGGCCAGGCTGGCCGGCCGTGCGGCGGTCCCGGGCTCGCCGGGCGAGCTGGCAACGCTACCCGGGCGCGAAGCGGTCGCATCAGAGGCGGCCGGCCCAGAAACGACCGACCCGGAAGCCACCGAGCCAGACGCGACCGACCCACGCACGACCGAGCCAGACGCAACCGACCCAGGCACGACCGAGCCAGACGCAACCGAGCCAGACGCGACCGAGCCAGACGCGACCGAGCCAGACGCGACCGAGCCAGACGCGACCGAACCGGGCGCAACCGAATCAGAAGTGGCCGAGTCGGGAGCGCTGAACGTGCCGGGGCTGTCCGGGCCTGCGGCGGCAGCGCCGGGATCAGCCGTTGCGGGCGTGCTGGGACCGCCGGAGGTGGGAGAGACGGGGCTGTTCGAAGCGCCCGCAGCAGGGCGGCCACCCTGCGCGACGGTTGAAGGGCGGCCGGGGCGCGTGGACGGCGACGGGTGGCCGGGGGAAGAGGGGCGTCCCCCGGACGGCGCACCACCCGCGGGCGGGGTAGGACGGCCGGCCGGGGCGGGACGAGCTTCCGGCGGGGCCTGGCGACCCATGCGCGGCACACCCGTCGTGTTCCAGTCCGTGGCGCGCGGGCCGGTCACCACCGACACCTTCTGATTTGCCAAGTGGGGGTCGCGGTCCTCGTCGTCGATCTCGCCCCGGACGGCGCGCGCGTCGGCGGCACCGGCCGCGTACGCGGCGGCCACGGCGTCGATCGGTTCGGCTTCCGCCTCGTCGAGGGCCTCTTCGGAGCCGGCTTCCTCATTCGAACCAGCGCGGACGGGCGAACCCGCCACAGCCGAAGAACCGGCCACCGCGGGAGAACCAGCCACCGCCGAAGAACCAGCCACGGTCGGAGAACCGGCCGTCACGGAGGAACCGGCCGCCGAGGAACCAGCCACTGCGGAGGAGCCGGCCGCCGCCGGAGAACCGGCGACCGCGGGCGAACCGGTTGCCGCGAAGGAACCGGCGGGCGCAGGCGAGCCAGCCGTCGCCGCCGCCGAGCGAGCCTTTGCGGGCGAACCGGTCGTTGCGGCCGAACCGGCGGTCGCGGGCGAACCAGTCGTTGCGGCCGAACCGGCCGTCGCGGCCGAACCGGCGGCCGCGGCGGAATCGGTGCCAGCGGTCGAGTCGGCGGCACCGGCGACGGCGGGCGAACCAACCGCGGCGGGCGGCTCGGCGATCGAGGTCACGGTGGGCTCAGAGGCCCCTGCGGCTTCGGAGCCGGCCGCTGCCGGCTCGGTGGCCGCCGAGGGTGACCCGGCGAAGGCCGGCGGGGCACCGGGCGCGTCGGGGGCAGGGAAGGACGTCTCGCTGACGGCGCGCCGCCGGGCGGCCTCGGCCATCCGGGCCGCGGCCTGCGCTTCGGTTTCGCGGGCCCGCACGGGTGCGGTCTCCGCAACCCAGGCGTCCACCGCTGAGGCCTGGAACATCGGGATGTCGGCCGACGGTGAGGTGCGGCGCTTCTTGTCGGCCCGCGCGGCCGGAGCCGGAGCATCGGGGGCGGGGGCCGGGGTCGGGGCGGGGGCCGCCCCGATGAACTCGAGCGGCTCCCCCGGCGCCGGCGTGGCCGTCCGGGCCGGAATGGCCGTGGCCGCTGCGTATTCGTCCGGGTCCGGCGGCACTCCGGGCCCGGCGGCGGGTGAGGCGATGGCCGCCAGTGCCGGCGGCGCCGAAGCGGGTGTGGGCGGCCAGGCCATGACGGCGGGCGCCGGGCCGGGCCGGATCTCGGCCAGGGTGCGGGGCCGGTGCGCGCCGACCGGGCGTCCGGTGGAGGGCAGGATCGGCATGGGGGCGCCGATGGCCCGCATCAGGTCGGGGACCTGGCTGGGCTCGACCACGTAGATGATTTCGCGGCGGCGTCCGGGCCAGGCCAGCACGACCATGCCGACCATCACGAGCAGGGTGCCCATGGTGAGCAGGCCCCATGCGCTCGAGTTGAGCCAGCCGGGGCGCAGTTCGGCTTCGGCCCGCAGTTGCACGCCGGGCCGGGCCGACGGGTTCATCACGACCAGGCTGTAGGGCCCACCCCGTACGTCGGAAGGGGTCCAGGAGATCTGACCGGCGGCGTCCGAACGGGTCCAGAAGATCGCTCGCGCCGGTGGCGAGGTGGGGGCCTGGGCGCCCGCGACGAGGGTGGTCGCGACGGGCAGCGCGCCGGTGCCGATGTCGACGCGGCGGACGGCGCTGTAGGGCACCCCGTTCAGGTATTGGCGTACGGCGTTGACCGGCGCGATGCCGACGAACGCGGGCCCGTCGGCCGCGTGGGCGTTCAGCCGCAGCTGGGTGTCACCGATGCGGGTGAACGGCGCGTCGGAGCGCAGCAGGCGGTCCACGTCTTCGACCACGATCGCGTAACCGGGTGTGGACAGCTGCTGGAGCTGCCCGCTGAACGCGCCGCCCTGGTCGCGGTGCTGCATGGCGGCCCAGAGACCGGCGCCGGCCAGCAGCGACGGCAGGCCGATGGTCAGCGCCAGCATTCCGAGGATGGTCCGGAACACCCGCATCAGTTTTCTCCCCCTTGGAGCTCGGGCAGTACTGCGAGGGCCCATATGTGGGCAGTACTGCGCCGACCATACAGAGGCAAATAACCCCAAAGTGGTCAAACCGGCGCTAAATCGCTGATAGATATGACAACGACCCGGTTTCCCGTACGTGGGAAACCGGGCCGCGGGACGCCGTTATTTGATGGTTGCCGTGGTGGAGAGGGTGGACTGATCGATCTCGGTCGTCCGCGCCGTGATCTTGAACGTCCACTCCCCGGCTGACGGCAACGCGATGTCGCCCACGGCGTGGAAGTCGGTGATCCGCAGCAGCGGGATCTCGATGGGTTCGATCCCCTTGCCGGGCAGCGCCGCCGTCGCGGTCCACTCGACCACCGTGAGCGGCTTGTTGTCGGGCGTGTAGGCGTACAGGTGGATGGAATTGTTGCCCACCGTCGCCGGGAAGATGTCGATCTGTACGGCCATCCGCTGGTCGGTCAGCGTCTTGGTGATCGTGCTGGAGGTGGCCACCGTCTCCGAGGCGGTCGCCGAGCGCGCGGGCGTGATCTGCACAAGGGCCGAGGTCACGCCGATCACCACGGCCGTGATCGCCAGTTCGACCGCGACGATCCGCCGGAGCCCGCGCGGGGACTCCTCGGCCGCCTTGGACTGCACCAGCCGCCGCGAATACCAGGCGAAGCCGAGCACGATGCCGACCAGCCCCACCTTGACCAGGATGAGCCGCCCGTACGTGGTGTTGAACAGCCCACTGAGCGAGGAGACCTCGATCAGGGCCTGGATCACGCCCGCCACGATCAGGGCCGCGACCGAGGTGGCGGCCCAGCGGGACCAGATCGGCAGGATCGCCCCGAGCTCGCGCTGGTCGGCCTTGCGCAGCAGGAAGCCGACCAGCATGACCAGGCCGCCGAGCCACACGGACATGGCGGCCAGGTGGATCGCGTCGACCACCACCGACACGCCGGCCACCGGGGAGGCGGTCGGGTGCCCGGTCAGCGGCCAGGTCGCGATGGCCGCCACGCCGAGCACCCCGAGCAGCGCCAGGTCGGTTTTGGAGTCGGCGCCGGAACCGCGCAGCATCGGCCGCAGCAGCAGGGCCGCCGCGCAGATCACGCCCAGGCGGACCAGCATGATTGCCCCGAAGGTGCTGCCCAGCACTTCTCTGAGGTCGCCCACCCGCACGTCGAAGAGCCCGGAGCCGGTCGAGTAGGGCGCCTGCAGCCAGATGGCGACCAGCGTGCTGAACAGGATCAGGCCGATGCCGGTCCAGACCAGGCGACCAGGACCCGTACGGCTGAGCCGGTGCGGCCAGAGCAGCGCCAGCACGAGCGTGGGCCCGATCAGCAGCACCAGACCCGCGTACCCCAGGTATTTGCCGATCGGGATGAGCGTGCGCACGACCGGGTCGACCGTGACGTCGTCGAGGGTGGCCGTGGGCGCGGCCGACGCGGCCCCGACCGAGTAGGTGAGGCTGCCGCCGACGGGATGGCTGTCGGCCGAGATCACGCGATAGCTGACCAGGTAGGTCCCCCGGCCGCCACCCGAGCGCAAGGGGATCGTCACGGTGCCGCCGGAGGCGGTGGGGTCGCCCTGGTCGGCGCGGGAGCCGTCGGGCGCCAGCACCTGGATCTTGCCGGAGAGCAGGTTGACCGACTCGCTGAAGTTCAAGGTGATCTTGTTGGGCGCGTCGGGCACGATCGTGCCGTTGCCCGGGTCACTGTTGACCAGGACGGCATGCGCGCTGGCGGGCGCGGCGGGGCCGAGCAGCACCGCGAAGAACCCGACCAGCAGCCCGGCCAGTGCCGCCAAAGTGCGACAAATCCGGCGACGCTCAACAATCATGCTCGTCATGCTGCCCGATCGAGTTCACTCCTGCCCACCGCGGGTGGACGTTCAAGGCCGCCGCTCAGGTTCTCGCAACCTGAGGGCGTACGATGCTGGGCCATGGACGGCCTGGACGAAACGACCTCGCTCGCCCTCGCCGCCCGCGCGGGGGACGCGACCGCGACGGCGGCGTTCGTGCGCGCCACCCAGGCCGAGGTCTGGCGCTTCACCGCCGCCCTGGTCGACCCGGGCGCGGCCGACGACCTGACGCAGGACACCTACCTGCGGGCCTTCAAGGCGCTGCCCGCGTTCGAGGCCCGTTCCACAGCCCGCACGTGGCTGCTCGGCATCGCCCGCCGCACCTGCGCCGATCACCTGCGCACGGTGGTCCGCCGCCGCCGGCTCGACGCCCGCCTGGCCGCCGAGGCCTGGACGGCGTCGCCCTCGCCCGACCCGGCGCAACGACTCACCACGGCCGACCTGCTGGGGCGGCTCGGTGAGGAACGCCGGACGGCTTTTGTGCTGACACAGGTCCTTGGCCTCTCCTACGCCGAGGCGGCCGAGGTGGAGGATGTTCCGGTCGGGACCATCCGGTCCCGGGTCGCGCGTGCCCGTGACGAGCTGGTGACCGCCGTCTCCCAGGCGAGAGCCGTCTGATCAGGCAATTCCCAGGCAAACCTCAGCAGACTAGAGGGAACCTGCGCGACATTTGCTTCGACTAACGGGCGTGACGATGGACTTGACGCAGCAGCCCCGGCTCGCGGCGGCCTGGCCGTGGATCTCCACCCTCGCGCGTCTGGGTCTGGCGGCGGTCTTCCTGATCGCCGGCGGGCTCAAGGTGACCGATCTGGCCGCCTCGGCGCGCGCGGTGAACGCGTACGACCTGATGTCCTACGACACCGCCAAGGTGATCGGGGCCGTACAGCCGTTCCTGGAGATCGCACTGGGCTTGCTGCTGCTGATCGGCATCGCGACTCGGCTCAGCGCGGCCATCGCCGCGGTGCTGCTGGTGATCTTCATCGCCGGCATCATCTCGGCCTGGGCGCGCGGGCTGCAGATCGATTGCGGCTGTTTCAGCAAGGGCGGCGAACTGACCGGCGGGCGCACCGCGCAGTACGGCCTGGACATCGCGCGGGACGTGGGCTTCCTGGCGCTGGCAGGCATTCTGTTGTGGAAGCCGAAGTCGAAGTTCTCGGTCGACGGGCTTCTGATGGGGGATCGATGAGCAAGGGCAACAGGGGACGCGACCGCGCGGCGGCGCAGCGGATCGTCGAGCAGCAGAAGGCGGCCGAGCGCCGCCGCCAGGTGACGATCTGGACCTCGGCCGGGGTCGTGGCCGTGCTGGTGATCGCCGGCCTGATCGGCTGGGCCGTGCTGGCCGGCCAGGAGAAGAAGACCGACGCCTCGGCGGTCTCCACCCCCAGCGTGGCGGTCGACGACGGCACGGCCTTCGCGGTCGGCACCGGGCCGGTCACGGTCGACATCTACGAGGACTTCATGTGCCCGATCTGCCACTCGTTCGAGCAGCAGACCGGCCCCACCATCGCCCAGATGGTCACCGACAAGAAGGTGACCGTGCGTTACCACCCGGTGTCCATCCTCGACCGCGCGTCGAACGGCACGGAGTATTCGACCAGGTCGGCCGGGGCGGCGGCGGCCGCGGCGGTGGACGGCAAGTTCCTCGAGTATCACAACGTGCTCTTCGAGAATCAGCCCGCCGAGGGCTCCGACGGCCTCGACAACGCCAAGCTGATCGAGCTGGGCCAGTCGGTCGGGCTGGGCGACACGTTCGCCACTGCGGTCAACGAGGGCACGTACAAGTCGTGGGCCACCAAGACCACCGAGACGTTCGCGTCGCGCGGCTTCAACGGCACCCCGACCATCGTGGTCAACGGCAAGCAGGTCGAAGGTCCCGGCAACACGCTGCCCACCACCGAGATCTTCACGCAGGCGGTCACGGCGGCCGCCGGGTGAGACGGCTCGCCCTGCTCGTGGCGGTGGCCGGTGCGGTGCTCGCGCCGGCCACTCCCGCGTTCGCCCACGGCGGGGACATTCCGGGCGCCACGGCGTACCGGACGGAGGTGGCGTCGATCACCCTGGTCGGGGTCGAGGCGCGCATGGTGGAGGCCGGCGCCCGCGTCGAGCTGACCAACGACACCGGGCACTCCGTCGAGATCCTCGGCTACGCCGGCGAGCCCTACCTCGATGTCCGGCCCGACGGCACCTGGCAGAACGTGAACTCGCCGGCGTCGTACGTGAACGAGACGCTGACCTTCGAGGCGATTCCGCCCGCGAACGCCGACCCGACCGCCCCGCCGGCCTGGCGCAAGATCTCGGATTCCACCACGGTGCGCTGGCACGATCAGCGCACCCAGTGGCTGAGCGGTGATCGGCCACCGCAGGCCGTCGCCGACCGGTCCCGAGCGCATCGCCTGCGCGACTGGTCGGTGCCGCTGCGCACGCAGACCACGACGTACGAGATCAGGGGCACACTCGACTGGGAACCGCCGCCTGCCGCCTGGATGTGGTGGACGGGGGCCGCGCTCGCGGGCCTGGCCGCTGCGGCACTGGCCTACCGGTGGTCGCGCTCCGTGCGCGTGGTCGCGCTGGTCGCGGGGCTTGCCCCCCTCTCGTACGCGGTCCTGCGCGCCCTGGACGGCGAGACCCCGGCCCCGGTGCTGATCCTGGCCGGGTTGCTGGGTCTGGCCGCCGCGTACCGGCATCCGCCGTTCTTCCTCGCGCTGTCCGGGGCGGTGGTGGCGCTGTTCGGCGGCTTCAACGAGACCCGGATCTTCTTCGCCGCCGTGACCCCGACCGTCGGGCCGAGCTGGATCGCCCGGCTGGCCGTGACGCTCGCCCTGGGCCTGGGCGCGGGGCTGGCGCTGACCGGCGTGCTGCGGATGCGGGCGGCCGTGCCCGCCGAGCCCACACCCGCCGTGGCGTGACACGCGGCCTGTCTCATCGGGCGGGTCTATCGTCATCGGCATGACTGAGACCGCCCGACTGTCCGCCGGCGACCCGGCGCCCGACTTCAGCCTGCCGACCGACAACGGCGACCGGCTCACCCTCAAGGACCTGCGCGGACGCAAGGTCGTGCTGTACGCGTACCCGGCCGCGATGACGCCCGGCTGCACCACCCAGGCGTGTGACTTCCGCGATTCGCTGGGTTCGCTGCAGGCCGCCGGTTATGAGGTCGTCGGCATCTCGCCCGACGCCCCGGCCAAGCTGGCCAAGTTCCGCGAGCGCGACGCCATCACGTTCCCGCTGGTCAGCGACGAGGACAAGAGCGTGCTGACCGCATACGGGGCGTTCGGCGAGAAGAAGAACTACGGCAAGACGGTCATGGGCGTCATCCGGTCGACCTTCGTGATCGACGAGGACGGAAACATCGAGCGCGCCCTCTACAACGTCAAGGCCACGGGCCACGTCGCCAAGCTGCGCCGGGACCTCGGCGTCGACTAATCCCTAAAGTCCCACCTTTCCCGGGCGATTACTGAAGCAGGACCCGGTGCGGGAGCTCTCCAGACCCACGGCGGCTGTCACGCGGCTCGATCCGCGAGGCGGCCGCCGTGCTGTGTGAGGCTTTTCGCGGGTGAGCGTCTAGACTGCGTGGAACGTGTTTGCCCCGGCGGGGCAGACCCGGCGGGAGTGGCGTAATAGGCAGCCGCGCGGGTTTTAGGTGCCCGTGCCCGAGAGGGCGTGGGGGTTCAAGTCCCCCCTTCCGCACCGATGACGATGATGGCCGCATGGCTGTCGCGTTCGTTCTGGATCCCCCGCTCACCGCCGACCTCCGCGCGAGCATCATCGCGCTCTGGGTCGAGGTCACCAACGCCGGCGGGGCCGTCGGTTTCGTCGCCCCGGTCACCGCGGCCGACGTCGCACCCGTGGCCGGTGACGCGTTCACCGCGGTGGAGGCCGGGCTCGATCACCTGCTGCTCGGCGTCGACGACGGCGAACCCGTCGCGCTGCTGTTCGTGGTGAGCAACCGGTTCGGGCTCAAGGAGCACTGGCGTGTGCTCAAACGGGTCATGGTGACCCCGCAACGGCAGGGCCGCGGCTACGGCGCCGCCCTGATGCGCGAGGCCGAACGGGTCGTACGGGGAATGGGCCTGGACGCTGTCCAGGTGACGGTGCGGGGTGGGGCGGGGACGGAGGCGTTCTACGAGCGGCTCGGCTACCGCGAGGTGGGCCGGCTGCCCGGGGCTTTGCGGGTGGGGCCGGGCGACGACCGCGACGAGATCCACATGTGGCTGCCGCTGGGGTAGGCGTCGCCCGGCCGCGCTCAGGAACAGCGTGGGGCGTCGGCGTTGGCGGCCAGGTTCGCGTCCAGCTGGGCGGGCTGGGTCGTGGGGGCCGCAGGGGACGTCGTCGCCGATTCGAGCAGCGGCGCCCGGGTGGGGGACGCCGTCGTCTTGGTGGGCTTGGGGGTGGGCTTGGTCGTCTTCTCCGTGAGCTTCTTCTTGGCGGGCGCCTTCTTGGCCGGCGTCGCGGTCTCGGGCTGCCGGACGACGCTGCCGCCGAGCTTGGCCGTGGTCTTCTGGGTCTTGCCGACCGCGAGCTTGATGTGGGAAACCGTCACCGAGTTCCCGTACACGTCGGTGACCTTGACCTTGAACGGCCCGTTGCCGGCGCCGCTGGGGATCGTCCAGTAGTTGAAGTCCTCACGCGACGCGTTCTTGAAGCTGCCGCCCGAGCCGGCGACCTTGACCGAGGACAGCTGGTTGCTGTGATTGTCGATCAGCACGCTGAGCCAGTACCGGGAGGACCCTTCCTTCACCCGTACGGACAGAGGCCCGGGCACTGCCGCGCCGGGAACCGCCTTGTACGTGATCGGGATGATCCCGTCCGACTTCACACCGATCTTCTGGAACGCCTTCAGGCTCAGGTCGAGGTGACCGGCCGGGCACTCCGGGCAGGAGTCGATGACCTTGACCCGGGTCTTGCCCTTGGGCCCGGTCACGTCGATGTAGGTGCCGCAGGCCGCGCCTTGGGAATATTCGTTGTGCTGCCCCAGAGCCACGTACAGGTCGTCGGCGGGCGGGCTCGGGAACGAACAGTTGCCGAGCGTGCCCTCCATGAAGAAGTACGTCGCCTTGCCCTTCTTGGCCGACGTGGACGGCGGCGCGGCGCAGGCGGCGCCACTGTTCTGGAGCACGAGCGTGACTCCGAGAATGGCGGCGAGAACGACGGCGCCCCCGGCAGCGAGCCATCGGGGCGAGAAGAGGCGAGATCCGGTCACGCAGAGGAACCCTGCCGCCGCAGGCCCGCAGCGGCAACTTTCCTAAGACACTCCTAAGGTGCCGGTGGTCGGCTTCACCCGGTCGCGGGCCTACCCGACCTCCATCGGGTCATACAAATGCACCACTCCGGACATATCCGGAATAAGGTTGATTGCGAAGAGCAGACCGTCGTCGAAACGCCGATGGGTGCCCAAGATACGCAACGGCTGCCCACCCTTCTCCCCCGTCTCCTGATCGATCGTGGTCACCAGGCAGCGCGCGCACGACTTGGCCGCCCGGAACCACACGTCACCGATCCGCAGCCGCCGCCCCAGCCACCCGTCCTCAGCCCACGGCGGCGCGCCGTCGACCACCAGGTTGGGCCGGAACCGGGTCATCGGCACCGGCTCCTCCCCGGCCTCCACCAGCCAGTCGTTAAGCGCCGACAACGAACCCTCGTTGGCCAGCAGAACCGGGAACCCGTCGGCAAAACTCACCCGATCATCCGGCCGCGCATGCGAGTCGATCGCGCGGCCCCTCGGGTCGGCCTGCCACACCAGCCGCGCGTCCCGCCCCAGAAACCGGCTGCTCCACTCCGTCTCAGCCACCCGCGCCGGCACCGGCCCCTTGCCCCGGAACACCCGCACGACCTCCGCGGGCCCGTCGACCGGCTCATCCACCCAGAGCGACGGCAGCCCCGGAGCGCTCAACTCCAGCCCGCCCGCTCCCGGCCTCACTATGAGCTGAGTGAGCCGCGGGGTCTCACGCTGAGTGATCCCCACGCCCTCGGTGTCGATCATCAGCCACCGCCGGTCACCGGCCAGCCCCCACGGCTCGACCCGCGCACTGACGTGCTCAATGCGATGACAACCCTTGACCGGGTACGAGTACAGGGCTGTGATCCGCATAACCCACCCTCGCACGCCGGCCAGCCGGCCGCCGCGTCGTTTCCCCACCCGACGAGCAGGCCACCCGTTCGCCGGCTCAGCTTCGTGGCTTCACCTCTCCAGCGCCGCCCCGTCCGCGTGACATGCCCGTACGCCCGCCGCTGGACGTGTGCCACGTCACGTACTGATCCTTACCTCTCCCTGGTCACATACCCCCAGGGGGTATAAGTTCCGAGTGGAGGTGTTCGATATGGGAAGCCCGCAGCGGCCGCTGCCGACTGACGCGAACAACGAAAACGATCACACGCCCAACGCCACCAGCGACGCGCACGGCGGACACGATCACCCACCTGGCGACGGCCACGATGGACACCGCGGGCATCAGCACGCGCCGTCGGCTCAGCAACACCACACCGAGCACGCACACACCGGTCATGACGGGCACGCCGGGCACGATCCGGAGGTCTTCCGGCGGAAGTTCTGGCTGAGTCTGGCGCTGACCGTTCCGGTCGTGATCACCAGCGAGATGGTCATGGAGTGGTTCGGTTACTCGCTCGACTTCCCCGGCATCAGCGGGGTCGGGCCGGTGCTGGGCACGATCGTCTTCTTCTACGGTGGGTGGCCGTTCCTGGCCGGGGCGGTGGACGAGATCCGGAGCCGCGCGCCCGGAATGATGGTGCTCGTCGCGATGGCGATCACCGTGGCCTACGGGGCCTCGATCGCCACCAGTGCGGGACTGTTCGAGCTGGACTTCTGGTGGGAGTTGGCCGCCCTGGTCACGATCATGTTGCTGGGGCACTGGCAGGAGATGAAGGCGATCGGCCAGGCCCGGGGCGCCCTGTCCGCGCTGGCGGCCCTGCTGCCCGACGAGGCCGAGCTGATCCGGCCCGGCGGCACGACCGAGAAGGTGCCCGTCGCGCGGCTCCGCGTCAAGGACCGGGTGCTCGTCCGGCCGGGCGGCCGCGTTCCCGCCGACGGCCGCATCGTGGAAGGCTCGGCCGAGGTGGACGAGTCGATGATCACCGGGGAGTCCCAACCGGTTTCCCGTACGGCGGGCAGCCGTGTGGTGGCGGGCACGGTGGTCACTGACTCGGCCGTACGGGTGGAAGTCGACGCCGTCGGTGCGGACACCGCGCTGGCCGGGATCGGCCGGCTGGTCGCGCAGGCCCAGGCGGCCGGTGGCCGCGCGCAGGTGCTGGCCGACCGGTTCGCGGCCTGGCTGTTCTACGTGGCCGCGGCGGCCGGCCTGATCACCTTCGGGACATGGTGGGCGATCGGCGACCTGAACCAGGCCGTCGTACGGACGGTGACGGTGCTCGTGATCGCCTGCCCGCACGCCCTGGGCCTGGCCATCCCGCTGGTCATCGCGCTGTCGACGGCCCTGTCGGCCCGGGCCGGCATCCTCGTCAAGGATCGGCTGGCGTTGGAGCGGATGCGCACGGTGGACGCCGTCCTGTTCGACAAGACGGGCACCCTGACCAAGGGCGCGCACATCGTGACCGGGATCGACGTCACGACCGGTCACACCGAGGACGAGGTGTTGCGGATCGCAGCCGCGGTCGAGAGCGACAGCGAGCATCCGCTGGCCCGAGCGATCGTCGCGGCGGCTCCGGAACGGGCGACAGCCACCGGTTTCCGCTCGCTGACCGGGCGCGGGGTGCAGGCAGTGGTCGACGGGGAGACGTACGCGGTCGGGGGTCCTGCCCTGCTGCGCGAACTCGGCATGCCGCCGGCGGAAGGATCGCGCCGGGGCGCGGCGGTGCTGCATCTGGTGCGCGTGACCGACCGGAAGATCCTCGGATCGTTCACGCTGGAGGACGAGGTGCGGCCCGAGGCGCGCGCGGCCATCGAGCAGTTGCGCTCGTACGGGGTGGGAAAGCTCGTCATGGTCACCGGTGACGCGCGGTCGGTGGCCGAGGCGGTGGCCGCCGACCTGGGGCTGGACGAGGTGTTCGCCGAGGTGCGGCCGGCCGACAAGGACAAGGCAGTAACCGACCTCCGAGCGCGTGGGCTGCGGGTGGCGATGGTCGGCGACGGCGTGAACGACGCCCCGGCGCTGGCCCGCGCGGACGTGGGCCTGGCCATCGGGGCCGGCACCGACGTGGCGATCGAGTCGGCCGGGGTGGTGCTGGCCTCCTCCGACCCGCGCGCGGTGGCCAGTGTGATCAAGCTGTCCCGGGCCTCGTACCGCAAGATGATCCAGAACCTGACGTGGGCGGCCGGCTACAACGTGATCGCGATCCCGCTGGCCGCGGGCGTGCTGGCCTGGACCGGTTTCACGTTGAACCCGGCGGTCGGCGCGATCCTGATGAGCGCTTCGACCATTGTGGTGGCGCTCAACGCCCAACTTCTGCGTCGCGTACGCCTGACGCCCTGAGATATCCCCATCCGACCAGGGCCGCCGCCAGCACGGTGAGGGTCAGTCCGGCGATCGTGACGGCCTGCTCGAACTGCGCGGTCTGCTGCGGGCTCCAGTGCGCGGCGGCCAGGCTGCCGGTGAACAGCGCGGCCAGGATCGTGCCGGTGACGGCCAGCCCGGCGCCCGAGGTGACCTCGCCGGCGGTGTCGGTGAGGGCGGCGCCGATCGTGGTGCGGTTGCCGGGCAGGCCGCGCAGCACGTTCACGCCGGCGACCACGCCGACCACGCGCATCCCGGCCGCCACGAGCACCAGCGCGGCCGCCACCCAGACGTAGCCGAGCCGGCCCAGCAGGGCGTAGACGGCGAGGCCGGACACGACCGCCGACGCGCTGAGCCAGGCCGCCCGTTCCAGCCCGGCCCGCCGCACGAACGGGCCGACCACTGCGCCGCCCGCCACGAGCACGATCACCTGCGGCAGCAGGCCGGCGGCGGCCAGCGCGGGCGACCAGCCCCAGTCGAGCTGCAACTGCAGCGTGACCAGGTAACCCAGGCCCGCGGTGGCCAGCCCGGCCGCCGCCTTGTAGGCCAGACCGCTGGAGACGAGCGGGCGCGCGACAAGCTTCAGATCGAGCAGCGGGTACGGCGTGGTGCGCTCTCGGACGACGAAAAGCACCGCCGTCACCAGCGCCGCGACGGTGACGGCCCAGGCGCCGGGGCTGCGGTCGACGAAGAGCGTAGGTGCGATCAGGGCGAGCACGATCGTGGCCGTGCCCAGCAGCGCGCCCGGGATGTCGGCGAGGTCGCGGTGCAGGTCGGCCGGGTCGTCGGCGGCGATGCCGAGGCGCACACCGATCAGCGCGAGCCCGGCGATCGGCACGTTGACGAGCAGCAGCACCTGCCATGGGGCGAACGCGAGCACAAAGCCGCCGGCCGTGGGGCCGATCGCCAGCCCGACCAGGCCGACGGTGGAGATCAACGTGGTCGCGCGCACCCGCAGGCCGTCGTCGGCGAAGAGCCGGAAGGCCAGCGCGAGCGACCCCGGGGTGGTCATCGCGGCCGCGACACCCAGCAGGGCCCGTACGGCGATGAGCTGCCCGGCGGTGCTCACGAACGCGGTGGCCAGGCTGGCCAGGCCGAGCAGGACCAGGCCGGCCAGCATGACCCGGCGGCGGCCGAACCGGTCGGCCAGGGCTCCGAACGCCAGCATGAGGCCGCCGAAGACGACGGCGTAGGCCCCGGTCACCCACTGCAGGGCGACGGTCGAGGCGTGCAGGTCGCGGCCGATCGTGGGCAGCGCGACGTTGAGGATCGAGTTGTCGAGCATCTCGAACAGGAAGACAGCGGACAGCCCGGTCAGAGCCATCCAGGCCGCCCTCAGGGACACCGGCCGGTGCGCGGATGTGGTCATGCCACCAGCATGGGCGCAAAACTTATACTCAGTCAATGCTTTTACTCGGTATATGATCCGCTCATGGGTCTCCGTGAACGCAAGAAGGAACAGGTACGCCTGCAGATCTCACACGCCGCCACCGAACTGATCATCGAGCGCGGCTTCGACGCGGTGAGCGTCTCGGAGATCGCCGAGCGGGCCGGCGTGTCCCGGATGACGGTGTTCAACTACTTCCCGCGCAAGGAAGACATGTTCTTCGACCGCGTCCCGCTGATCCACGAGCGCATCACCGCCGCGGTCCGCTCACGCCCCGAGGGCCGGACCCCGCAGACCGCGCTGCGGGACGAGGTACTGCGACTGATGACCGAAAGCGTCGAGCCGCCCGGACACCACGAACGGATGGTGGCGTTCTGGAAGGTCGCGAACGACTCTCCCGCCCTGCGGGCACGCGCTCGCGAGATCGCCGAGGAACTCGAAGAGATGACGGCCGGCCTCTTCGCCGAACGGCCGGGGCCCATCGACCCGAAAATGTCGGCCGCCCTGCTCACGGCCGCATGCCGGGTATGCCTACGAGATTTGACGGCCGGCGAGGCCTCCGTGGCCGACGTACGGACCCGTATCAACCGGGCCTTCGACATCATCTGTCAGGTCGAGTGATACCTGCTGCAGAACGCCGGTCGTGTACACTTCTCAACATCTCGCTGAGGGCCCCCGACGAATTATCTTGGGGCCCTCTGGCGTTTCGAAGCGATTCGCCTTCAGTGGCGCGGCTCGAGAAGGTCGACCACACTCAGGCCGGTCTCGCCCCCCACCAGATTCAAACCGACCTCCGCACGAGCCGCCAGGCCAAGCGGGGCCAAGCTCTCAACGAGCGCGGCGTGAGTGATCCGGTCCAGTCCGGCGCCGACCAACGGGGCGGCGATGCGAAGAGCCGCCTTCAGCGCGACCCCCTGCGTGGAGCCACCATGAAGCACGATGTTGCGAGTTCGATAAAGGCGCCTCAGGGCGATCCTCAGGACGGTGACCGCAGTCCCCAGTTCCTTCCTGGGCTCGCTGAGGACTCGCCGCATGCGGTGCACCGCCGCGATGTCAGCATCCCGTCGGAACCGATCGGCCGGATCCAGCGTGGCGCCAGCGGCCAAGGCCTCCGCGACGGCAGAAGCTCGCTCTTGATTGGTCTCGCATACGGCGAGCCGCTCGGCCAACGCGTCAGGAGTCGGGGGTTGATGCCTGTGAGAGAGCGCGGTCATCTCCGCACGGGGCCACGAACAAGCGATGATGGCCGCCAGCCTGTCCGCTGCGACAGCCTTGCCCGATCGCTCCTGCTCGGCAGGGTCGTCCGGATGGGAAAGTAGTGATTCGATGGCCGCCCACGCTCCCGCGACAGCCGGCCCGAGAACTCCACGATTGATCGGTGCGGCGAGTTCCAGGGCATCGTCGAACAGGGTGCGCTGTCCGCCGACTTGATAGAGCCGCCCCTGACTGAACAGCGAGAGGACGTCAGCACCCCGAGTCGGCGCGGCGAAGGGAATCGGCTCGGGATGCTGATCGACCCACATCTGCGAGGCCGGCCGGATGCCACCTCGGCTGCCTCGCATGAACGATGATCGCGCCACCAGGCGTTCAACGAGCTCACGGACGTGGCTCGCGGCGCTGAACGGATCCCGCGCGTTGACCCGATACAGAAAGCCACCGCCGGCACGGAGTCCGCTCGTCGCATGACCTCGCTGTCTGAGCCAGCCCGCGATCTCCCGGCTGGAGACCCACATCTCGTGGCTCTCGGCCTGTCCCCGTTCGGGCACCTTGTTGAAAACGGCAAGAACTGTGAATTCGCGCGGGGCGGCGGTATCGAGGGCGATAGCACCCTGCAGGATTTCTTCGGCGCCCGCTTGCTGATGAGCGAGTCGCCCGATCCATGCCGCCAGATGGTTCGCGTCGTAACCGATGTCGAGCAGATGCGCCGCGACCACCCGGGCCAGCCGCTCCGGTCGCGGCCGACGATCCTCCGGCTGGGCGATCGCGGTCGCCCAGCGGCTCAGGTGGCCGGCACGGGCATGTTCGAGGACTTCCCGCAGACGGCGGTGGGCCGGGCTGGGGTCGGGAAGGGCTTGCCCCAGGAGTGAGGTCAACTCAGCACGCAGATCCCTGCTACCGAGGCCGACGTCCGGGCCGATGACCTTCAGGAGTTGATGGCGCTGCCAGTCGACCGCGGCCGGGGACAGCACGCGATGTCGCGCCCATGAGCTCGCCTCCAGCAACTCCTGCAGGGCGAGCAGCGAGCCGACGTCCCACAGCCGGCGCGGCCAGGGCACGCCTTCGAGGGTGAAGAAGTCGATCATTCGGGCTCGAACGTGACTGTCATAGACGTTTGCTGAGGTTTCGGGCGCCACCGGTGCACCCTAGTCGTTTGCCTACCCCCGTTGCCACGTCGAGGAAGTGCCAACCTCTAGCGGACTGAAAGTTTTTATGCATAGAGTGCTCGTGTGAATGGCGGAGAGGTCAAGGCGGGCGAGCGCGTACTCGACCTGTTCGCCGGTGCGCGGCTCACGCCGACGCAGCGGCGGATCGCGCACTGTCTCGTGGAACATGCGAGCAAGGCCGCCTATCTCTCCGCCGCCGAGGTGGCCGACCTGGCCGGGGTCAGCCAGCCGTCCGTGACCCGGTTCGCCATCGCGCTCGGCCACGAGGGCTATCCGGCCCTGCGGCGGGTGTTGCGGGAGCTCACCGCCGGGGCGGACGCCGAGCGTGGCGAGGACCACAACGCGATGCAGCTGGCGGTCGCGGCCGAGGCGGAGCACCTCGGGCGCCTCGTCGGGCAGCTCGAGCGGCTGGACGACGTACGGCGGGCGGCCGAGCTTTTGATCGTCAGCCGGCCCCTGCCGGTGCTGGGACTGCGGGCGGCGGCGCCTCTGGCTGGGTATTTCGGCTATTTCGCGAGCAAAGTGCACCCGGATGTGCGGGTGCTCGACGCCGGTGGCACGTCACTGCTGGACCGGCTCGATCAGGCCCGCGCGGCCGGTGCCGGTGCGATGCTGGCGCTGGTGCTGCCCCGCTATCCGCGGGAGTCGCTCGACGCCGTCCGGGAGGCCAAGGCGATGGGGTACGCCGTGGTCGCGATCACCGATTCGGCGGTCAGCCCGGTCGCCGAGCACTGCGACGTCGCGCTGCCCGCGGCGGTCGGCACCCGGCTGGTTTTCGACCTGCACACCGGCCCGATGGCGATGGCCATGGTGCTGCTGCAGGCGATGTGCGACGCCGACCCGGAACCCGTGCAGCAAAGACTCGAGGCGTTCGAGGCGACGGCCTCGCGCCGCAACATTTTCCAAGCGTAGGAAGGGCAACCATGTCGGAGATCCGGGCGCCTCGCGGGGCGGCGTACACCGCGAAGGGCTGGCCGCAGGAGGCCGCCAAGCGGATGCTCATGAACAACCTCGACCCGGACGTGGCCGAGCGCCCCGAGGATCTGGTGGTCTACGGCGGCACCGGCCGGGCCGCGCGGGACTGGCCGTCCTACCACGCGATCGTGCGGGAACTCGACGAGCTCAAGGGTGACGAGACGCTGCTCGTGCAGTCGGGCCGCCCGGTCGGGGTGTTCCAGACCCACGAGTGGGCGCCGCGCGTGCTGATCGCCAACTCCAACCTCGTCGGCGACTGGGCGAGCTGGCCCGAGTTCCGCCGCCTGGAGAACCTCGGCCTGACCATGTACGGCCAGATGACCGCGGGGTCATGGATCTACATCGGCACCCAGGGCATCCTGCAGGGCACGTACGAGACGTTCGCCGCGGTGGCCGAGAAGCGGTTCAACGGCACCCTGGCCGGCACGCTGACCCTGACCGGCGGATGCGGCGGCATGGGTGGCGCCCAGCCCCTCGCGGTCACCATGAACGGGGGCGTCTGCCTGATCGTCGACGTCGACGAGACCCGCCTGCGCCGCCGGGTCGAGACCCGCTACCTGGACGAGATCGCCGACGACCTGGACGACGCTCTGGAAAGGGCGACGGTCGCCAAGGCAGCCAAAAAGGCGGTGAGCATCGGGATCGTCGGCAACGCGGCCCTGGTCTTCGGCGAGATCCTGACCCGCGGCGTCGAGGTCGACATCGTCACCGACCAGACCAGCGCCCACGACCCGCTGTCGTACCTGCCGGTCGGGGTCGACCTGGCCGACGCCCGCGACTACGCGGCCAAGAAGCCCGAGGAGTTCACCGACCGGTCCCGGGCCAGCATGGCCAAGCAGGTGGCGGCCATGGTCGGGTTCATGGACGCGGGGGCCGAGGTGTTCGACTACGGCAACTCGATCCGCGGCGAGGCCAAACTGGCCGGCTTCGAGCGCGCGTTCGAGTTCCCCGGCTTCGTCCCGGCGTACATCCGTCCGCTTTTCGCCGAGGGCAAGGGGCCTTTCCGCTGGGCCGCGCTCTCCGGCGACCCGGCCGACATCGCGGCCACCGACAAGGCCGTGCTCGACCTGTTTCCGGAGAACGAGTCGCTGGCCCGCTGGATGAAGATGGCCGAGGAGCGGGTCGCGTTCCAGGGCCTGCCCGCGCGCATCTGCTGGCTCGGGTACGGCGAACGGGACAAGGCGGGCGTGCGGTTCAACGACATGGTGGCCCGCGGCGAGCTCAAGGCGCCGATCGTGATCGGCCGTGATCACCTCGACTCCGGTTCGGTCGCCTCGCCGTACCGGGAAACCGAGTCGATGCTCGACGGCTCGGACGCGATCGCCGACTGGCCGCTGCTGAACGCCCTGCTCAACACGGCCAGCGGCGCGAGCTGGGTGTCGATCCACCACGGCGGCGGGGTGGGCATCGGACGCTCGATCCACGCCGGTCAGGTCTGCGTGGCCGACGGCACCGACCTGGCCGGGCAGAAGATCGCGCGGGTGCTGACCAATGACCCCGGCACGGGGGTGATCCGGCACGTCGACGCGGGTTACGAGTCGGAAGCGGCGGCCGGCGTGCACATCCCGATGCGCAGGGATGCGCAGTGACGGCCACTTTCACCGAACTCTGGAACGGAATCGCGCCCATCGGGCGGACCAAGAACGGCGGCTACCTGCGGTACGCGTTGGAGCAGCCCGAACTGGTGCTGCGCGACTGGTTCCGCAACCAGGCCGCGCGGCGCGACATGCCGGTCACCGACGACGGCAACGGCAACCTGTTCGCCTGGTGGGGCGACCAGTGGGGGCACGACGCGGTGCTCACCGGCTCGCACTTCGACTCGGTGCCGCACGGCGGGGGTTTCGACGGGCCGCTCGGCATCGTCAGCGCGTTCCTCGCCGTCGACGAGCTGCGCCGCCGCGGGCACGTGCCGCGACGGCCGATCGCCGTGGTCGCCTTCGTCGAGGAGGAAGGCGGCCGGTTCGGCGTACCGTGCCTGGGGTCCCGGCTCCTGACCGGGGTGATCGAACCCGCGCAGGCGGCGGCGCTCAAGGACCGCGAAGGCATCACGTTCGGCGAGGCGCTGGGTGACACGCCGGCCGGGCGGCTGCCCGGGCTGACCAGCCGGATCGGGGCGCTCATCGAGCTGCACATCGAGCAGGGCCGCGCCCTCGAGGTGCCGGTCGGGGTGGCCAGCGCGATCTGGCCGCACGGGCGCTGGCGGTTCGACTTCACCGGGCACGGCGACCACGCGGGCACGACGCGCATGGCCGACCGGCGCGACCCGATGCTCACCTTCGCGTACACGGTGCTCGCGGCGAACAAGGAGGCCCGGCTCAACGGCGCGCACGCCACAATGGCTCGGGTCGAGGTCGAGCCCAACGCCACCAATGCCATTCCTTCCCTCGTACGGGGGTGGCTCGACGCACGGGCGGCGGAGACCGGCACGCTGGACACGATGGTTGAGGCCATCCTCAAGCGGGCCCACGAGCGCGCGGGCCGCGACGGCACCGAGATCACCGTGACGTCCGAGTCGTTCAGCGCCGAAGTGACCTTCGAGACGTCGCTGGCCGCGCGGATCGCCGCCCTGCTGGACGACGCGCCGGTGCTCCCGACGGGCGCCGGCCACGACGCGGGCGTGTTGTCCGCACACGTCCCGACGGCCATGTTGTTCGTCCGCAACCCGACCGGCGTCTCGCACTCCCCCGCCGAACACGCCGACGAGACCGACTGCGTCGCGGGCATCGGCGCACTGGCCAGGGTGCTGGGCGACCTCACATGACGGTCTATTTCGCCCCGTACGCCTGGACGGGCGGGACGCTGGCCCACAATGTCCACATCGAGGTGGCCGACGGCTTCATCACCGCCGTCGGCCCCGCCTCATCGCCGCGTCCCTCCGGTGCGCCCTCTTCAGACCCTGGCGCGTCGGTTACGCCCGCCGCCTCCTCCCCATCACTCACTACTTCGCCCGCCGCAGCCGCGGACTCCGCTTCCGTCGCCGCCTCCCCCTCCCTCACCACTCCGCTCTCCGCCGCCTCCCCCTTCCTCACCACTCCGCTCTCCGCCGCCTCCTCCCCTTCCCTCAGCACTTCGCTTTCCGCCGCCGCGGACCCCTCGTCCGCCGCTGCTTCGCCCGCCTCCGCCCCGGCCCCCTCCCCCGGGGACAAATCGGTCATTCGGTTGCCTGGCCTGGTGCTTCCGGGTTTCGCCAACGCGCATTCGCACGCGTTTCATCGCGCGCTGCGGGGGCGGACACACGCGGGCGGCGGCAGTTTCTGGACGTGGCGCGACCTGATGTACCAGGTGGCGGAGCGGCTCGACCCGGACAGCTACTACGCGCTGGCCAAGGCCGTCTACGCCGAGATGGCGCTGACCGGGATCACTGCCGTCGGCGAGTTCCACTATCTGCACCACGGTCCGGACGGCACGCCCTACGCCGACCCGAACGCGATGGGCCACGCCCTGGTCGCCGCCGCGGCCGACGCCGGGATTCGGATCACGCTGCTGGACACGCTGTATCTGACGGCCGGCGTGGACGGAAAACCGCTCGAAGGTGTGCAGCGCCGGTTCGGCGACGGCGATCTCGACGGCTGGTCGGCGCGCACCTCACTCCTGCGCGCGTCCGCTCATTCCAAGATCGGCGCGGCGCTGCACTCGGTGCGCGCGGTTCCGGCCGAATACCTGTCCACATTCGCTCACCGCACCGACGGGCAGCCCGTTCATGTGCACCTTTCCGAACAGCGGGCCGAGAACGAGCAATGTCGCGCAGTGCACGGCTGCACACCGGCCGAACTGCTCGAGGCGCACGGCGTGTGGCAGCCGATGACCGTGGCCGTCCACGCTACGCACCTCACCGATGGCGACATCGACATCCTTGGCGGTCACCACGTGTGCTTCTGCCCGACGACCGAACGGGACCTCGCGGACGGCATCGGACCTGCCCGTCGGCTTTCCGACGCGGGCGCCCGGTTGAGTCTGGGCAGCGACAGTCACGCCGTGATCGACCAGTTCGAGGAGTTGCGCGGGCTGGAGATGAACGACCGGCTCGCCACCGAGCAGCGGGGCCGCTTCACACCGTCCGACCTGATCACGGCCGCGGCCAACCACGCGTCGATCGGCTGGTTCGACGCGGGCGAGATCGCCGTGGGCCGGCGGGCCGACTTCGTCAGCGTCCGCCTCGACAGCCCCCGTACGGCCGGGGTCGACCCCGCGCAGGCTGTGCTCGCGGCCACCGCGGCCGACATCACACACGTGATCGCCGACGGCCGCCTGATCGTGGCCGACGGCCGCCACACGAGCATCGACGTTCCCGCCGAACTGTCCCGAACGATTGCCACGCTCACCAGCACAAACGCAAACACCGGCGGTCACCCGTGAGCAAGACGAACAACAACACGCACTCAACGCCGCCCCCGAACACCAGCCGCCGGTCAATGAGCGTGATGGACAACAACGCGCACCCCACGCCGCCCACCAACACCAGCCGCCAGTCAATGAACGCCACGAGCAACAACGCGCACTCCGAGCCGGCTGCGGACCGCGGCGGCCGGTCCATGAACGCCACGAACAACGACGCGCACTCAACACCGACCACCAACACCAGCCGCCAGTCAATGAACACCTCGAGCAACAATGCGCACTCCAGGCCGGCTGCGGATCGCGGCCGTCAGTCGATGAACACCCCGAACAACAACGCGCACTTAACACCGACCACCAACACCAGCCGCCGGTCAATGAGCGTCATGAACAACAACGCGCACCCCACGCCGCCCACCAACTTCAGCCGCCAGTCAACGAACGCCACGAACAACGACGCGCACTCCGAGTCAATGAGCGTGATGGACGACAATGCGCACTCCGAGCCGGCTGCGGACCGCGGCGGCCGGTCCATGAACGCCACGAACAACAACGCGCACTTAACACCGACCACCAACACCAGCCGCCGGTCAATGAGCGTCATGAACAACAACGCGCACCCCACGCCGCCCACCAACTTCAGCCGCCAGTCAAAAAACGCCACGAACAACGACGCGCACTCCGAGTCAATGAGCGTGATGGACGACAATGCGCACTCCGAGCCGGCTGCGGACCGCGGCGGCCGGTCCATGAACGCCACGAACAACAACGCGCACTCAACACCGACCACCAACACCAGCCGCCGGTCAATGAGCGTCATGGACACCAACGCGCACTCCAGGGCGGCTGCGGAGGGCGGCGGCCAGTCGATGAACGCCACGAACAACGATGCGCAATCGACGAGTGACGGGGTGGGCGGGGCATGAGCATCCTGATCGACAACATCGGTGAGCTCGTCACCAACGACCAGGCGCAGGGTGAGGGGCTGCTGGGGATCCGGCGGGACGTCGCGGTCGTGGTCGAAGGTGATCGGATCGCGTGGATCGGGCCGAGCGGGCAGAAACCGGCGGCCGACGCGCGCATAGACGCGCAACAACGCGCAGTGCTGCCCGGGTTCGTGGACAGCCATGCGCACTTGGTGTTCGCGGGTGACCGGGCGGCCGAGTTCGGGGCGCGAATGGCCGGTGAGCCGTACACGGGCGGCGGTATCCGTACGACGATGGCCGCCACCCGGGCCGCGAGCGACGACGAGCTGCTGGGCAACGCGAGCCGGCTGGTCGACGAGGCGCGGCGGCAGGGCACGACCACGATCGAGATCAAGAGCGGCTACGGCCTGAACGTCGCCGACGAGGCCCGCTCGCTGCGCCTGGCCGCGAAGCTGACGACCGAGACGACTTTCCTGGGCGCGCACGTCGTGCCGCCCGGGAGCGATCCCGACGCGTACGTCGATCTGGTCAAGGGCGACATGCTCGACGCCTGTGCCCCGTACGCGAAGTGGGCCGACGTCTTCTGCGACCGCGGAGCGTTCGACGGTGATCAGACACGCGCGATCCTGGAGGCGGCCGCACGCAAAGGCCTGCAACTGCGCGTGCACGCCAATCAGCTGGTCGCGGGTCCGGGCGTCCAGCTGGCGGTGGAACTGGACGCGGCCAGCGCCGATCATTGCACCCATGTGAGCGAGGCTGACGTCGCCGCCCTGGCCGGCTCGAACACCGTGGCCACGCTGCTGCCGGGGGCCGAGTTCTCGACCCGTTCGCCCTATCCCGACGCGCGCCGGCTGCTCGACGCCGGCGTCACGGTCGCGCTGGCCACCGACTGCAACCCGGGCTCGTCGTACACGTCCTCGATGCCCTTCTGCATCGCGCTGGCCGTACGGGACATGCGAATGACCCCGGCCGAGGCAGTGCACGCGGCGACGGCGGGTGGCGCCCGGGCCCTGCGCCGCGACGACATCGGACGGCTGCGCCCCGGCGCGCGCGCCGACCTGACGGTGCTCGACGCGCCGTCCCACATCCACCTGGCCTACCGGCCCGGCGTACCCCTGATCAGCACTGTTCTGCACAACGGAGTGCCCCGATGAATGTCATTGTCCAGCCCACCGGGGTCACCCCCGCCGACGTGCTCGCGGTCGCCCGCGGCGACGCCCGCGTCGAGATCGCCCCCGAGACCGTCGCCGCCATGGCCACCAGCCGGGCGATCGTCGACACCATCGAGGCGTCGGGCAAGCCCGTGTACGGCGTGTCGACCGGTTTCGGCGCGCTCGCCAACACGTCCATCGCGCCCGAGCGCCGGGCGGAGTTGCAGCACGCGCTCATCCGCTCGCATGCGGCCGGTATCGGTGCGCCCATGCCGCGCGAAGTTGTGCGCGCGATGATGCTCCTACGGCTGCGTTCGCTCGCGCTCGGCCGCTCGGGTGTGCGCCCGGTGCTCGCGCAGGGCCTGGCCGACCTGCTCAACCACGACATCACGCCGTGGGTGCCCGAGCACGGTTCGCTGGGCGCGTCGGGTGACCTGGCGCCGCTCGCCCACTGTGCGATCGTGCTGCTGGGCGAGGGCTGGGTGCTCGGCAAGGACGGCGCCCGGACGGCGGCCGCCGAGGCCTTGCACGCGGCCGGGCTGCGCCCGCTGGAGCTGGCCGCCAAGGAGGGGCTGGCCCTGATCAACGGCACCGACGGCATGCTCGGGATGCTGTTGCTGGCCATCGACGACGCCGCGCACCTGTTCGCGATGGCCGACGTGACCGCGGCGCTGGCGATCGAGGCGATGCTGGGTTCCGAGCGGCCGTTCCTGCCCGAACTGCACGAGATCCGGCCGCATCCGGGTCAGACCGCCTCCGCCGCGAACATCCGCAAGCTGCTGCAAGACTCGACGATCATGGACTCGCACCGGGACGACCTGGCCCACGCGGTGCAGGACGCCTATTCGATGCGGTGTGCCCCGCAGGTGGCCGGCGCGGCCCGCGACACGCTCGATTTCGTCCGTACGGTGGCCGCCCGCGAACTGGTGTCGGTGGTGGACAACCCGGTGGTGCTGCCCGACGGCCGGGTCGAGTCGACCGGTAACTTCCACGGCGCGCCGCTCGGGTTCGCGGCCGACTTCCTCGCCATCGCGGCCGCCGAGGTGGGCGCGATCGCCGAACGCCGCGTCGACCGGCTGCTCGACGTGACCCGCAACCGCGACCTGCCGCCGTTCCTCTCACCCGACGCCGGGGTGAACTCGGGCCTGATGATCGCGCAGTACACCGCGGCCGGGATCGTGGCCGAGAACCGCCGGCTCGCGTCCCCGGCCAGTGTCGACTCGCTGCCCACGAGCGGCATGCAGGAGGACCACGTGTCCATGGGCTGGGCCGCGACCAAGAAACTGCGGACGGTGCTCGACAACCTGACCAGTCTGCTGGCCGTGGAGCTGCTTTCCGCCGTACGGGGTCTGCAGTTGCGCTCACCGCTGGTGCCCTCGCCGGCCGGGCGCGCGGCGATCACCGCGCTGGAGGGTGCCGCCGGTCGCCCCGGGCCGGACTTGTTCCTGGCCCCGGCGCTGGAGGCGGCACGCGAGGTGGTCGCCGGTCGTGGCCTGCGGGCGGAGATCGAGTCGGCGACGGGAGCGCTGCTGTAACGGTGCCGCTGCGGCCCGAGGGCGCGCTGCTGTAGTTAACTTGCCACTGTGGATCAGCGGGCGGTGGTGATCGGGGCCGGGATGGCCGGGTTGGCCGCCGCCCGGGTGCTGAGTGAGCGTTTCGCGCACGTGGTTGTGCTCGATCGTGACGTTTTGCCGGGCGAGCCCGTGCCCCGGCGGGGTGTGCCGCAGGGCAGTCAGCCGCACATCATGCTGGCCGGCGGCATGCGTACGTTCAACGAGCTGTTCCCGGGTTTCGAAACCGAGTTGATCGCGGCGGGCGGCACGCGCTTCGACACCGGCCTCGGCCTGTGCAGCTATCGCATGGGCCGCCGGTGGCCGTCCGCGCCGACGGGGGTTTCGCTGGTCGCGGCGACCCGGCCGCTGATCGAGGCGATCGTCCGGGCCCGAGTGACCACTCTGCCCAACGTGACCCTGCGCGACCGTGTGGCCGTCTCCGGCCTGCTCGGGTCGGCCAGGGAAGTGACCGGTGTCGTGCTGGACGACGGCGAGACGCTTGACGCCGGTCTGGTCGTCGACTGCACCGGCCGGGGCGCCCGCTCCGATCGCTGGCTGGCCGCGCTCGGCCTGCCCATCCCGGCCCAGCTCGAGGTCAAGGTCGGGGTGGCGTACACGTCCCGGCTCTATCGCCGCCAACCCGGCGACCTGACCGACTGGTCGGCGATCTTCATCCTGCCCACGCCGCCCGGCGAGTCGCTGAGCGGGCTGGCCCTGCCGGTCGAGGGCGACCGCTGGCTGACGGCGATCGGGGGCTGGCACGTGACCGAGCCGCCGGCCGACGCCGAGACGTTCGAGGGGCACGCGCGCGGGCTGCCCGACCCGATCCTGAGCGATTTGCTCGACCGCGCGGAACCGATCAGTGACCTGGTCACCACGCGATTCCCGGCCAGCCGGCGGCGGTTGTTCGAGGACCTGCGCGATCCGCCGCCCGGGTATGTGGCGCTCGGCGACGCCATCTGCAGCTTCAACCCGATCTACGGCCAGGGCATGTCCTGCGCGGCCATGTCGGCGATCGCGCTGGGCCACGCCCTGGACAAGCACGGACGGCAGGCCGCGCGTGCGTTCTACGCGGCGGCGGCGGCCATCCTGGACGTGCCGTGGTCATTCGCGGTCGGCGGCGACTTCTCGTTCCCGCGGACGGTCGGGCCGCGGCCGCGCGGGTTCGCCGTCCGGCGGTGGTATTCGCGCCGGATCGCCCTGGCGTCGCAGATCGACTCGGGCGTCAACGGGACGTTCGCGCGTGTGCAACATCTGATCGATCCGCCCCGGACGCTCATGCGGCCCGGGTTCGTGCTGCGCGTGTTGCGCATGGCGAGAAAACGCAGGCGCGGGTCCGGTCCGGTGCGTTAACTTCCGGCGGCATGAGCGACTATGACTTCGAGGCGATGCAGCGGCGGTGGCGACCGGTGTGGGAATCGCTCGGTCACCTCGCGGCCGGCGCCACGAACGGACAACGTCGCTCACTCGTCGACATGTTCGCCTACCCCTCCGGTGACCTGCACATGGGCCACGCCGAGGCGTACGCGCTGGGCGACGCCGTCGCGCGTTTCTGGATGCAGCAGGGCTACGACGTGCTGCATCCCGTCGGGTGGGACTCGTTCGGGCTGCCGGCCGAGAACGCCGCGATCCGGCGGGGCGAGCACCCGGCCGACTGGACGTACGCGAACATCGAGACGCAGGCGGAGTCGTTCCGGCGCTACGCGGTCTCGTTCGACTGGCGCACGCGGCTGCACACCAGCGACCCGGAGTACTACCGCTGGACGCAGTGGCTGTTCCTGCGCTTCTACGAGCGGGGCCTGGCCGTGCGGCGGCGCGCGGCGGTCAACTGGTGCCCGGTCGACCGCACGGTGCTGGCCAACGAGCAGGTTGTCGCGGGGCAGTGTGAGCGATGCGGTTCACCGGTGACCAGACGCGAGCTGACCCAGTGGTTCCTGACCATTACGGCGTACGCGGAACAGCTGCTGGACGACATGGCCGAGCTGGAGGGCCACTGGCCGGCGCCGGTGCTGACCATGCAACGCAACTGGATCGGCCGCTCCGCCGGGGCCTACCTCGACTTCGGCCCGTTCGAGGTGTTCACGACCCGGCCCGACACCGTCTTCGAGGCGACGTTCCTGGTCGTGGCGCCCGACTCGCCGCTGGCCTCGTCGCTGTGCACGGCCGGGCAGCGCCGCGCCTTCGACGACTATGTTTCCCGCGTACGGGCAATGTCCGAGATCGAACGCACGACAGCAGATCGCGCGAAGACGGGCGTCTTTCTGGGCGCGTACGGGCACCATCCGTTCACCGGCGAGCGGCTGCCGATCTGGGCCGCCGACTACGTGCTGCCCAGCTACGGCACCGGCGCCGTCATGGCCGTGCCCGCGCACGACCAGCGCGACCTGGCGTTCGCCCAGGCCCACGACCTGCCCGTACGCCCGGCGGCCGCTCCCGCCGCGACGTTCCCGGCCGACCGGGTGATCGCCGAGGCCGAGGCGCGCGGTGTCGGCCGGGGCGGCGTGACCTACAAGCTGCGCGACTGGCTGGTGTCCCGGCAGCGGTTCTGGGGTTGTCCGATCCCGATCGTGCATTGCGCGACGTGCGCGATCGTGCCCGTGCCGGACGATCAGCTGCCCGTCCGGCTGCCCGATCTGCGCGGCGACCAGCTGGTCCCGGGCGAGGTGTCCCCGCTGGCCGCGGCGCGCGACTGGGTGGAGGTCGACTGCCCACGGTGCGGGGGCCCGGCCGAGCGCGACACTGACACGCTGGACACGTTCGTCGATTCGTCCTGGTACTTCCTTCGGTACTGCTCACCCGCGTACGGGGAAGGGCCTTTCGATCCGCAGGCAGTGCGCCGGTGGATGCCGGTGGATCAGTACGTGGGTGGGTCCGAGCACGCCGTGATGCACCTGCTGTATGTCCGGTTCTTCACGAAGGTGCTGCGTGACCTGGGGCTGGTCGACTTCGCGGAGCCGTTCCGGCGGGTGCTGACGCAGGGCCAGGTGATCCTGAACGGCGCGGCGATGAGCAAGTCCAAGGGCAACCTGGTCGACCTGGGTGAGCAGATCGACACGTACGGGGTCGACGCGGTCCGGCTGACCATGGTGTTCGCCGGCCCGCCGGAGGACGACGTCGACTGGGCGGACGTGTCACCGGCCGGTTCCGTACGGTTCCTGAGCCGCGCGTTGCGCCTGGCCACCGACGTCGGCCCGACTCCCCCGGCCGGCCCCGGCGATGAGCGTCTGCGGAGAACCACGCATCGGTTGGTGCGCGCGATCACCGGCCTGATGGAGGAGCGGCGGCTCAACGTGGTCGTGGCCCGCGCCATGGAACTGGCCAACGCGGCCCGCCGGGCGATCGACGACGGCTCGGCCGCCGACCCGGCTGTGCGCGAGGCTGCCGAGGCCCTGGCCGTGGTGTTGTCGCTGTTCACGCCGTACACGGCCGAGGAGATGTGGGCCCGCCTCGGTCATCCGCCCGGGGTGGCCCGGGCCGGGTGGCCGGTGGTCGACCCCGAGCTGGCGGCCGAGCCCACGGTCATCTGCGCGCTGCAGGTGAACGGGAAGCTGCGCGACCGCCTGGAGGTGCCGGCCGACATCACCGCCGACGATCTGATCGCACTGGCCCTGGCCTCCCCGGCGGCGGCCGGGCGCACGGTGACCCGCACGGTCGTCAGGCCGCCACGCCTGGTGAACCTGGTGGTCAGCGGTCCTTGACAGCGATGCCGAGGGTCTGTGCGAGTGCGGCGGCCGACTCCACCAGCTGATTGCTGTCGATGATCGCGCCCCGCAGCGATTCCCAGCCCTCGGCCACGTCGAGCGTGCGCGCGCCGCGCAGGTCGAGCTTCTTGACCGTGACCTTGGTGAAGCGTGCCCGCCGGACCGTCGAGCCGGGGAAGGTCACGCCGGCCAGCGTGGCCTGCCCGAAGTCGACCTCCGAAAGGTCGCAGTCGCGGAACTCCACGTCCTGCAGACGCGAGCCGCGCAGATTCAAGCTGTCGATCTTGCAGTCGCGTACGATCACCCGCCGCCATTGCGACCCGTACGCCTGCACGCCCGCGAGCACCCCGTCGACGATCGATGTGTTCATCAGGTCGGCCTCGGCCCAGGTGCCGCCGATCCAGCGGCTCTTCGAGATCCAGACGTCGTCCAGCCGTACGTGCCCGAAATCGCCGCCGGTAAAGGTGACCCCGGTGATCGCGCTCTCGGAGAAGCGGGAGCCGCTCGCCTCGGCCTCGTCGAACTCGGCGCCGTCGATGTGCACCTCGGCGTAGTCGCCGTCGCGGTTGAGCTCTTCGTCCCACGGGCGCAGATGCTGGGCGTACGGGAGGTCCTGGAGGCTCGTCATGGGCGGCAATCGTAAGCCCTACGCGGCCGAGGACGACTCCCACGGGCAGTCGTCGGGGACCGGCTCGACCACGACGTACGTCGCCGCCGCGGCCGGGGTCGTGGCGCTACTGCTGAGCGGCTTGACCGCGAACAGGGCGGACAGCGCGACGAGCACCGTGGCCGCGAAGAGCGCGGCGAACCTCAGCTGCATGACTTCCCCCTGTTACCGGCGGCCAGGCCCCAATACTCCCACTTTCAACAAAGACACGCTCGTTGACAAGTGGAGGGCCACCCCGGTTAGAGTGGCGACACAAAACGGGGTGGCACCCCATTTCGACGGAGGAGGACTGCATGAGCGGGTACGTAGTGCTGGTGACCGGGGCCGGCAGCGGGTTCGGGCGGCTGACGGCGGAGGCCCTGACGCGGCGCGGGCACACGGTTTTCGCGGGCCTGCGGGACGTGACCGGACGAAACGCCCAGGCCGCCGCCGACCTCAGCGCATCGATGCGGGTCGTCGAGCTCGACGTCACCGAGCAGGCCTCGGCCGACCGCGCAGTGAGCGAGATCATGTCCGCCGCGGGCCGGATCGACGTGGTGGTCAACAACGCCGGGATGATCTTCCCCGGGCCGTTGGAGGCGTTCACCGCAGAGGAGGCGCAGCGGCAGTTCGACGTGAACGTGCTGGGCGCGCTCCGGGTCAACCGGGCCGCCCTGCCGCACCTGCGCGCCCGGGGCCAAGGTCTGCTGCTCCAGATCGGATCGATCGCGGGCCTGGTCACGACGCCGTTCACCGGCCTTTACGCGGCGAGCAAGGCCGCGCTGGAAAGCCTGACCGAGGCGTGGCGGCACGAACTGGCCCCGTTCGGCATCGAATCGGTGATCGTCGACGCCGCCTCCTACCCGACCAGCATCGGGCTCAACGCCGCCCTGCCCGCCGACACCGAGCGGCTGAGTGTGTACGGCGAGGCGTTCGGCGGCTTCACCACCGCCGTCGTCCAGCGCTCGACGGAGATCGGCGGCGACCCCCGCGAGGTCGCCGACGCTGTGGTCAAGCTGATCGAGAGCGACGACCGGCCCCTGCGTACGGTCGTCGGCCCGGCCGGCCAGCGCGAGCCTGCCCTGGCCCTCAGCCGCGCCTCGGCCGAAACCGCCGAACAGGCCGGAGCGGCCATGGGGGTGGCCGCTTTCATGACCCGCTAGGCCCCGCGCGTGGCTCGCCGACCGGCATCCACTGGTCCCGGCACATGGGCGAAGCCACGCGATCGCAGACCCACTAGGCTCCGGGGCGTGGGAGGAACCACCCGACCGATGCGAGCCGACGCGCGGCGCAACTACGAGCAGATCCTGGCCGCGGCCGAGGCCGAGGTGGCCCGGGCCGGGGCGGAAGCCTCGCTGGAGGAGATCGCTCGCCGGGCCGGCGTCGGCTCCGCCACCCTGCACCGCCACTTCCCGTCGCGGCAGGCCCTGCTGGAGGCCGTCTTCCACGACCGCGTGGCGGCCCTCAGCGCCCAGGCCCACGAGCTGGCCGCCGCCCCCGGTGACATCGGGCAGGCGCTGACCGGCTGGCTACGATCGCTGGCCTCCTACGGCGCCGTCACCCGCGGGCTGGCCAAGTCGCTGCTCGGCGGCGTGCAGAACCCGACGGCCAGCACCTGCGAGGCCATGCTGGTCGAGGCGGGCGAAGAACTGCTGCGCCCGGCCCAGGCGGCCGGCGCTGTCCGGCCCGAGGTGACCATCATCGACCTGCTCACGCTGGTCAACGCCGTCTCGCTGGCCACCGAGGGCAGCCCCGACGCGGACGCCGAGGCGGCCCGCCTGGTCACGCTGGCCCTCGACGGCGTCCGCCCCCGCAGTTAGGCCGTCACCTCGCGCGAGATCACCTTGGACAGCTCGCGGAAGGCCTTGCCCCGGTGGCTGATCGCGTCCTTCTCGGCCGGTGACAGCTCGGCGTTGGTCTTGGACTGGCCGTCGCCCAGGAAGATCGGGTCGTAGCCGAACCCGCCCTCGCCCCGGCGCGCCCGCAGGATGCGCCCGGCCTGGCGGCCCTCGACCAGATGCTCGCGGCCGTTGGGCAGCACCAGCGCCGCCGCGCACACGAAGGCGCCGCCGCGCTGCTCGTCGGCGACGTCGGAGATCTGGGCCAGCACCAGGTCGAGGTTGGCGTCGTCGTTGCCGTGGCCGCCGGACCAGCGGGCGCTGAACACGCCGGGCATGCCGTTGAGCGCGTCGACGGCGAGCCCGGAATCGTCGGCCACCGTCGGCAACCCCGTACGCTTGGCGCCCTCCCGCGCCTTGATCAGCGCGTTCTCCCCGAACGTGAGCCCCGTCTCGGGCACGTCGGGATAGCCCTCGAAGTCGGCCAGCCCGACCAGCGCGATGCGGTTGGCGCCGAGCGCGGTGTCGAGGATGCGCTGCAGCTCGACCAGCTTCTTCTTGTTCGCCGTGGCGAGCAGCAGCCGGGCGCTCATGCGGCCAGAGCCTTCTGCTGGGCGGCCGACAGGTCGGCGCAGCCGGCCAGGGCCAGGTCGAGCAGCGCGTCCATCTGGTCGCGGCGGAAGACGCCGTTCTCCCCCGTGCCCTGCACCTCGACGAAGTCGCCGTCACCGGTGGCCACCACGTTCATGTCGACCTCGGCCGCGACGTCCTCGAGATACATCAGGTCGAGGCGGGGCTCACCCTCGATGATCCCCACGCTGACCGCCTGGATCGACCGGTGCATGACCTTTTCCACCTTGCCGGCCAGCGACTTGCGCTCGGCCAGCCAGCCCACCGCGTCATGCAGCGCGACGTAGGCCCCCGTGATGGCGGCCGTGCGGGTGCCGCCGTCGGCCTGCAGCACGTCACAGTCGAGCACGACCGAATTCTCGCCCAGCGCCTTGAGGTCGATGCAGGCCCGCAGGCTGCGGCCGATCAGACGGGAGATCTCGTGGGTGCGCCCGCCGACCTTGCCCTTGATGCTCTCGCGGTCGCCGCGGGTGTTGGTGGCGCGGGGCAGCATCGAATACTCGGCGGTGACCCAGCCCAGCCCGGAACCCTTACGCCAGCGCGGGACGCCCTCGGTGACGCTCGCCGTACAGAGCACTCGCGTGTTGCCGAACTCGACGAGCACCGACCCTTCGGGGTGGATGCTCCAGTGCCGAGTCAGCGTCACCGGTCGGAGTTGGTCGGCCGAACGGCCGTCGGGGCGTGCCATGGGAGAACCTTATTAGGCCCGGGCCGGAACCGCTGCGTCCGCCCCACCGCCTGTGGATAACTCGGGGTGGCCTGTGGATAACTAGGCCATCGGGCCGGCGGGCCTCGGCACGGCCGGACGCAGCACCGCGACCGGCCGCTGCCGCCCGGCCAGGGCCACCTCGGGCAGCGCGCCGTGGGCCCGCAGGAAGCCGTCGACCGCTTGGGGCCAGCCGAAGTGCTCGGCCCGGGCGCGGGCGGCGGCCCGGCGGTCGGCCTCGGGGCGCTCCATCAGACGCCGTACGCCCTCGGCGAAGCCCTCCGGGGTGCCAGGAACCCCGACGCCGCCGTCACCCACGACCTCGGGCAACGCGCTCGTCTCGTTCACCACGACCGGGGTGCCGCAGGCCAGCGCCTCCAGGGCAGTCATGCCGAAGGTCTCCACCGGGCCGGGCGCGAGCACGACGTCGGCGCTGGCCAGCAGCGCGGCCACGGCGGAGCGGTCGGAGATGTGACCGGTGAACCGCACGGGCAGGCGCGCCGCACGATAGGCCAGCGCGGCCCGCCGTACGCCGTCTCCGGCCACAGCGAGCACCGCGGGCACCTTGTCGTTGCGCAGCGCGGCGATCGTGTCCACGGCGAGCTCAGGCCGTTTCTGGCTGGAGAGCCGGCTGGCGAAGGCGATCAGCAGCTCGCCGGGCCGGGCGTAACGCTCGCGGACGGCCTCGTCGTACCGGGCCGGGTGGAAACCGTCGAGGTCGACGCCGAGCGGCACCTCGATCAGGTTGGGCACGCCCAGGCGGCGGAACTCGGCCGCGGCGAACGAGGTGGTGCAGATGATCTGGTCGAAGAACTCGGCCGTACGCAGGTTGAACTTGTCGGCCAGGGCGTCGCGCTTGGGCACGCCCCAGACACCGAGCAGGCCGGCCAGGCTCTCGTGCGACACCATCACCGACGCCACGCCGCGGTTGCGGGCCCAGCCGCCCGTCCAGCGCAGGCTGGTGCGGTCGGAGACCTCGAGGCGGTCGGGCTCGAGCTCGTCGAGCAGCTCGGTCAGTTCCCGCCGCCCGGTCATGACCCGATAGCCCCCCGTACGCGGGAGGGGCGCGCTGGGCAGCGTGATGACGCGGCCCTGCGAGGTCATCTTGTCGGAGCGCTCGCGTCCGGGAACGATCAGCACCGCCTCGTGGCCGGCACTCTGGTAGCCCTCGCCGAGGTTACGGAGAGCTGTCCGCAGGCCACCCGAATGGGTTGTCACAAAGTTGGCCAGGCGAACGATGCGCATCCAACAACTCCAAGATCACGATCCGCTGGTGCTCCCGCGCTCCGACCGTGCCCCCGCCCCGGTCTAGGGCCTAGAGATCGTAGCGGGCACCTGGACGCACGACCTCAACCGGTCCCGCAAACGCGGCCACGGCGGCATCCACAATAGATGCCTCACTGACCCATGCGGGGACGAGATGGGTCAGAAGCAGCTTGCCGACGTCCGCCTTGGTGGCCGCCTCGCCCGCCTCACCGCCGGTGAGGTGCAGGCCAGGCGGGTTGTCGGCGCCGTCGAGGTAACTGGCCTCACACAGAAACAAATCCGCGCCGGCGGCGAGTCGCAGCAGGGGCTCGCACGGCGCGGTGTCCGAGGAGTACGCCAGCACCGACCCTGCGTGCTCGATGCGGACACCGTACGTCTCGATCGGATGGTTGACCCGGTCGACCGTGATCGAGAAGGGACCGATCGGGAACGTGCCCGGCTGCAGGCCGTAGAACGTGTAGACGTCGTCCACCGGCTCGTTGTCCTGGCTGTAGGCCGCGGAGATGCGCTCGGCCGCGCCCAGGGGGGCGTAGACCGGCACCGGCGGCAGCGAGCCGGACGGGTCGTAGCGACGGACCACGATGTAGGTGCACGCGTCGAGCATGTGGTCGCAGTGCAGATGGGTCAGGATGATCGCGTCGATCTTGTTCATGTCCGAGTAGCGCTGCAGGGCGGACAACGAACCCGAGCCGAAATCGATCAGCAGCCGGAAGCCCTCAGCCTCGACGAGATAGGCGGAACACGCCGACTCGGGGCCGGGAAAACTGCCGGCGCAGCCGAGAACGGTCAGTCGCATGCGGGTCCCTTTGGCTCACGCTGGGTCGAACACGCCCCGCCCGACCGGTCCGTGCTGACGTCCTCAGACCAGTCAATCACGCAGCGAAGCGTACGCCGGGACCTGCGCGCCATGTAAACGTCTGATCGATTTGTCGCTAAATCGACAACGTACATCACACCGCCCGTGACCTCGGCCATTAACGCAATTCCCGTTACGTCCGGTGAGTCGTTTGCGTTGCACAAAGTGAGGACTTCTGAGGACGGAACAGGCGGAGGCAGCGTGACAACGGTCGAGAAGGACCGCACCACGCGCACCGAGGCGGCAGCGATCATGCCGTTCGGTGGCTGGGAGAGTACACCGACGGGGCCAGGATCACCGGACGACGAAACGCTTTTCCGATTTCCGGCGCCCGACGATCCGGCGCCGAGCACCGCACGGGTCCTGACGATGGCGCTGTGGGGCGCCGGACTCGGTCTGACCGCCGCCGGTGTCGGCGTTACCGCATTGGTGACCGTCTTCGGCGGCGCCGCATTCTGGTATGTGCCGACCCTGGCCCTGTTCGGCTTGCTCAGCGTGGCATTGGCGGTGGCCGCGTTCCTGTCGATCCACCGCCCCGTCCTGCCCTGGCTGTTGCTCGCCGGGGCGACCGCACCACTCGCCCTGGACGTGCTGATCGCGGCGCTCTATTGACCGTCGTCAGGCCCAGAGCTGACCTTCGAGGGCCTCTTCGGCGTCATTGAGAGTGCCGCCGTAGGCGCCCGTCGAAAGGTATTTCCAGCCGCCGTCGCAGACCACGAAAGCGACGTCGGCCCGCCGGCCCGCCTTTACCGCGTCGTGCGCGACGGCCAGCGCGGCGTGCAGGATCGCGCCGCTGGAGAACCCGGCGAAGATGCCCTCGACCTCGACCAGCTGGCGGGTGCGGAGCACGGCGTCGCGAGTGCCGACCGAGAACCGGCGGTCGAGCACGCTCGCGTCGTACAGCTCCGGCACGTAACCCTCGTCGATGTTGCGCAGCCCGTACACCAGCTCGCCGTACCGCGGCTCGGCGGCGACGATCTGGATGCCCTCGACCTTTTCCTTGAGAAAGCGGCCGGTGCCCATCAGGGTGCCGGTCGTGCCCAGGCCGGCCACGAAGTGCGTGATCGTGGGCAGGTCGTGCAGCAGCTCGGGGCCGGTGGTCTCGAAGTGTGCGCGGGCGTTGGCCGGGTTGCCGTACTGGAACAGCATCTTCCAGTCGGGGTGCTCCGCGGCGATCTGCTTCGCGGTGGCCACGGCCTGGTTGGACCCGCCCGCGGCGGGCGAGAAGATGATCTCGGCACCGTACATCCGCAGCAGCTGGATCCGCTCGGCCGACACGTTCTCGGGCATGACGCAGACCAGCCGGTAGCCGCGCAGCTTGGCCACCATGGCCAGCGCGATGCCGGTGTTGCCGCTGGTCGGCTCGAGGATGGTGTCGCCCGGGCGCAGGTGCCCCGACTCCTCGGCCTCGCGCACCATGAAGAGCGCGGCCCTGTCCTTGATGCTGCCGGTCGGGTTGCGATCCTCCAGCTTGGCCCACAACCGCACCGGCGGTGCCCCGTCGGGCACCGTCGGCGAGAGGCGGGGCAGGCCGACGAGCGGCGTGCCCCCGCAGGCATCCAAGAGGCTCTCGTAGCGAGCCAATGGACTCAGCCTTCAGTCGTGACAGGGGCGGCGGCGGGGTGGTTGGACGGGTAGCGCCCGAGCAGCGCGGCGGCCGCCACGAAGCCCAGCGCGCCACCGGCCACGGCGGGCAGGATGGTGATCGAGTCACCGTCGCTGAGCTTGGCGTCGAGCGCGCCGAGGAAGCGGACGTCCTCGTCGTTGACGTAGATGTTGACGAACTTGTGCAGCCCGCCCTCGGGGGTAATCAGCCGGCCCTTGAGGCCGTTGTGCTTGGCGTCCAGGTCGTCGATGAGCGCGGTCAGCGAGTCACCGGAACCCTCGACGATCTTGGCGCCGCCGGTGTAGCTGCGCAGGATGGTGGGGATGCGGACTTCGATAGCCATGGCTGTGAATGCTCCAAAACGAAGGTCGAACTCAGGGCAGGGTCGTCTGGCGAGTGGGCTTGGTCAGCGACACTCGTAGAAAACCGACACGGGGCTCTGCCCGAACATGTACGACTGCACAGCGCTCGCAATCACGCGTCCACCGTCGCATCCACGATGTTGATCTCTTCCTCGGTCACCACGCCGTCCACTATGCGGAACGAGCGAATCTCTTCCGAGTCGCTCTCGCGGGTCGACACGAGAAGGTAATGCGCGCCCGGCTCACCGGCGAACGAGATGTCGGTGCGCGACGGGTAGGCCTCGGTGGCCGTGTGCGAGTGGTAGATGACCACCGGCTCTTCGTCGTTGTCGTCCATCTCGCGCCAGACGCGCAGCTGCTCCATGGAGTCGAACTCGTAGAACGTCATCGACCGGGCGGCGTTGTCCATCGGGATGAGCCGGGTCGGCAGGTCACTGCCGATCGGGCCCGCGACGACACCACAGGCCTCGTCGGGGTGGTCCCGGCGGGCATGGGCGACGATCGCGTCGACGATCGCGCTGTCGATGGTCAGCACGTCGTTCACATTACCGTGAGATTTGCCCGAGCCCGACGTGGCGGCTCTCACTCGATTTCGGGAAGCGCGTTGAGCAGCGACTCCTGCAGATAACCCAGGTACGCGTACACACTGAGCTGAAAGACCCGGCTGGAACCGGGGTCGTGCAGCACCGCGGCGTCGAGCTCCTCGCCCAGGTCGGTGTCGGCCGCGATGTCGAGGCGGGTGCCCATGGCCAGCCGCGCGTCGTTGATCGCGCGCAGCCAGGCCTCGGCTGCCTCACCGTCGAGCCGCACCTCGCCCTCGCCGTCGTCGGGCAGCGCGGCCAGGATCGCCCCGGCCTGGTCGATCTTGCCGGTCTTGAGCTCGCCCTCGGTGTAGAGGCGGAACTCGGCCGAATCGTCCGGCAGGTCAGGGTAGATGTCGGGGAAAAGCCGGCTGACGACCGGATCGGTGTGATCCATGCCGTCGGTCAGCAGGCCGACCACCTCACCGGCGACCTTGCGCAGGACGCGCACCTCGTCCACTGCGAAGGTGGCCACGCACTGGCTGCCGTTGCGTCGGAACATCTGCTCTCTCCCGCAGTGTCATTCCCGGTCCACCGTCGCCCAGAGACCGTATCCGTGCAGCTGGCTGGCGTCCATCTCCATGCGCTCGCGCGCTCCGGAGCTGACCACCGCCCGGCCCTTGTTGTGCACGTCGAGCATCAGGGCTTCGGCCTTTTCCTTGGAGAAGCCGAAAATCTTTTGAAAAACCCAGGTCACGTACGACATGAGGTTGACCGGATCATCCCAGACGATGGTCACCCACGGCCGGTCGTCAGCGGGTGCCTCCTCGATCTCGGGGCTCTCGAGCGGAGCGACCTGGGGGAGCGCCATGCCCACCATGGTGCCACCGGTTTCGCCGCATCGGTGAACCGGAACGCCGATCCGCAGGTCAGGACGCGGTTCGTAAGGGGCGGCCAGGCGCAATAGGGTGGGCTTGTGAACACCTTCGCCCCCGCGCTGATGACCGATCAGTACGAGCTGACCATGATCAGCGCCGCGCTCAAGGACGGCACCGCCGACCGGCAGTGCGTCTTCGAGGTCTTCGCCCGCCGCCTGCCCGGTGGCCGGCGCTACGGCGTGGTGGCCGGGCCGGGCCGCCTGATCGAGCTGATCAAAAACTTCCGCTTCGGCCCGGCCGAGGTCGACTTCCTGCGCGGTGCGGGCATCGTCGACGAGACCACCGCCAAGTGGCTGGCGGGCTATCGCTTCTCGGGCGACATCGACGGATACGCCGAGGGTGAGCTCTTCTTCCCGGGCTCCCCGATCCTGACGGTCAGCGGCACCTTCGCCGAGTGCGTCGTGCTCGAGACGCTGATCCTGTCGGTGCTCAACCACGACAGCGCGGTGGCGGCCGGGGCGGCCCGCATGGTCACCGCGGCCCGCGGCCGGCCGATCATCGAGATGGGCTCCCGGCGCACCCACGAGGACTCCGCCGTGGCCGCCGCCCGGGCCGCCTACCTGGCCGGCTTCGCCTCGACCTCCAACCTCGCGGCGGGCGCGCTCTACGGCATCCCCACCACGGGCACCTCGGCCCACGCGTTCACTCTCCTGCACGACGACGAGCCGGCCGCCTTCGCCTCCCAGGTGGCCGCGCTCGGCAAGAACACCACGCTGCTCGTCGACACGTACGACATCGGGCAGGGCATCCGCAACGCCATCGCGGTGGCCGGCCCCGACCTGCGCGCCGTCCGGATCGACTCGGGTGACCTGTCGGTGCTCGCGCAGCACTCGCGGGAACTGCTCGACTCGCTCGGGGCCGTCGAGACGCAGATCGTGGTCTCCGGCGACATGGACGAATACGCGATCGCCACGCTGGCTGCCGAGCCCGTCGACATGTACGGCGCGGGCACCGCGGTGGTCACCGGCTCCGGCGCACCCACCGCGGGCCTGGTCTACAAGCTGGTCGAGGTCGAGGGGCGCCCCGTGGTCAAGCGCTCGGAGAACAAAGCCACCGTGGGCGGGCGCAAGACCGCCGTACGCCGGCACAAGCCCACGGGCACGGCGACCGAGGAGATCGTGGTGTCGCAAGGGGTGCCCGACCACGCCGCCAACGACCGGCTCCTGCAGCGCTCGTACATCGCCGCGGGCGAGCCGGTCGACTTCCCCACCCTGCAGGAGTCGCGCGAGCACCTGCGCCAGTGCCTGATCTCGATACCGTGGGAAGGTCTCAAGCTCTCGGCCGGCGACCCGGCCATCCCCGTCACCATCGTCCCGACCGTTTAGGGGTTGTCCCGTGACACGAGCGCTGATCATCGTCGACGTGCAGAACGACTTCTGCGAGGGCGGATCGCTGGCGGTGACCGGCGGGGCCGCCGTGGCCGCGGGCATCTCCCTGGTGCTGGACAAGGCCGGTGACCGATGGGACCACGTGGTCGCCACCAAGGACTGGCACATCGATCCCGGCAACCACTTCAGCGACCACCCGGACTACCTCGACACCTGGCCCGCGCACTGCGTGGTCGGCTCGTCCGGGGCCGATTTCCACCCCGAGCTGGCCACCGGGCGCATCGAGGCGGTCTTCCACAAGGGCGAGCACAAGGCGGCGTACTCGGGCTTCGAGGGGCACACCGAGAGCGGCGAGACCCTGACCGCGTGGCTGCGCGAGCGAGATGTGACGGAAGTCGAACTGGTAGGCATCGCCACCGACCATTGCGTACGGGCGACCGCGCTCGACGCGAAGTCCGAAGGGTTCGCCACGACGGTGTTGCTGGAGCTCACGGCGGGTGTCGCGGCCGGCACGACGGCCGCCGCGCTGGAGGAGTTCCGTACGGCGTCGATCGAGACCACCGGGTCGCCGGTCGTGTCGTCCTGATTTCCGCCTGATCAAGTAGTTGGTTTTTTGTCGTACCTCCGGGGCAGGATGTTGCCTCGGAGGTCAGGAACGACATGCGGCTCAAGCCTTACCGTGACACGCTCGCTCTGCCCGGCATCAAGTCGCTGCTGGCGGTGGCGACGCTGGCGCGCATCCCGATCGCGGCCGGCGCCGTCGTGCTCACCCTGCACGTGGTCACCGATCTCGGCCGGGGTTACGCCGCGGCCGGGCTGATCGGCGCCGCGTTCACGATCGGCGGCTCGGTCGGCGCGCCCGTGATGGGCCGCCTGATCGACCGGCGCGGCCTGCGCCCGGTGCTGGTGCTGACCACGGTGGCCGAGGTGATCTTCTGGTCGTCCGGGCAGGCCGTGCCGTACTGGGCGCTGCTGGTGATGGCCCTGTTCGGCGGGTTCCTGGCCCTGCCGGCCTTCTCGGTGGCCCGCCAGTCGATCAGCGCCCTGACGCCCGAGGCCCAGCGCCTGCCGGCGTTCGCGCTCGACTCGATCACCACCGAGCTGTCGTTCATGGCCGGCCCGGCGCTCGGTGTGCTGGTCGCCACCACCGCCGGCGGCCGCTGGGCGATGCTCATGCTGGCCGTCGGCATCCTGCTCTCCGGGATCGGGCTGTGGCTGCTCAACCCGCCGGTCCGGGCCGCGCACGAGGCGCCGATCACGGCCGGCGAGCGGGTGCCCCGGCGCAGCTGGCTGGGGCCGCGGTTCGTCGCCGTCCTGCTCGTCACGATGGCCGCCACACTCGTGCTCTCCGGCACCGACGTGGCGCTCGTGGCCGTGCTGCGCGACAACGGCGAGCTGGGCTGGAGCGGCCTGGTCATGTCGATGTGGGCGTTCTATTCGCTGCTCGGCGGCTTCGCCTACGGCACGATGCAACGCTCGTTCCCGCCCGTGGTCATCCTGACTCCGCTGGCTCTGACGACGATGCTCGTCAGCCTGGGCAGCGCCCACTGGTGGCTGATCGCCCTGCTGCTCATCCCGGCCGGCGCCCTGTGCGCCCCCCTGATCACCAGCACGGCCGACGCCATCAGCCGCATGATCCCCGCCGCCGCCCGCGGCGAGGCCATGGGCCTGCACAACTCGGCCCTCACGGTGGGCGTGGCCCTGGGCGGCCCGCTGGCCGGCCTGGCCGCCGACGCCCTGTCCCCACCCTGGGGTTTCGTCGCCGTCGGCGGCGCGGGCGTGCTGATCGCTCTGACGGTCCTCCCGACCGAACTCCGCCGCCACCGCCAGGCCGCGCCCTCGGCCCCGGCCGTGCCCGCTCTCGGCACCGGCAAGTCCGGCCCGGCCACCGAACCCGCCCTGACCGCCGCGGCCCTCCCCGACACCCTCACCGAAGCCGCGTCCGACCGCACCCCACCTCAGCGAACGCCCCACGAAGCCCCCGACCACGGCGACTCCTTGCCCGCCGGCCGCCCCTGACCCACCCTGCAGGCCGCCTCGGCCCTCTCCGCCGCACGGGCAACACGACCCCGCGCCGACCACGCCCCGCATCCCGCAACCGGCCGCCCTCGCCACGGCCCGGCCCCCTGGACCAGGCCGCACCCGCCACGACCCGGTCTCTCGCACCCAGCCGCACCCGCCACGGCCCGGTCTCTCGCACCCAGCCGCACCCGCCACGGCCGGCCACCCGCACCAGACCGCACCCGCCACGGCCGGCCACCTGCGCTCGCTACGACCCCGCAATCTGCAACAGGCCGCAATTGCCACGTCCCACACTTGCTACCGGCCTACTTGCTACGGCCGCATCAGTTCCGGCGATCGACTGATACCTGCCGCCTTGGCCAGCGTTCGCCGTAGCAGCCCTCATCCCGCCGGCTTCAGGTCCGACAATGATCTGCTCACCAGAGCGCGGGTGCGGGAAATCCAAGCCTCGCAGATGCCGTGGACTTGTTGATGTATGCGGGGGATTGCCGGCGTTCCGCATTCGCCACGGCACCCGTCCACCGGTCACCGCCATCTCACCGACGCAGTCCTGAGCCGCCCCCGTCGGCACCCACCATGCAGCCGCCCCGTCGGCACCCACCATGCAGCCGCCCCGTCGGCACTCACCATGCAGCCGCCCCCGTCGGCACCATGCAGCCGCCCGCGTCGGGGCTCAGCATGCAGCCGCCCGCGCCCGCCATGCGGCGCCCGCGTCGGCGCCCGCCATAAGGCGCCCGTCGACTCACCAGGCAGCCGCCCGCGGTATAGCCGCCCGCGTCGCCGCCCGCCATGCAGCCGCCCGTGCGGCCCGCGCCACGCAGCCGGCCTCGCCGTGCGCCGTACCCATCCACCTGACGCTGGCCTGTGGCTTTCTCCAGCGGCGACCGGCTCAGTCGGTGAAGAGTCTCCACGCCGCCGGCCGGGCGCTGGGCGGAGTGGCGGCCGTCAAGGCGGTTTGCAACCGTTGGGTGGCAGGTCGCCGAGCTTCCTGAGCTGCTGTGACTCAGGTCATGAGGGCAACTCCGCATCGCTCTTGTACGTTCGTACTTGTACAGCCGTACAAGTCGAGAGAAGGAACGCCGTGCCTTACGTGTTTTTGCTGGTTGCCATCAGTGCGGAAGTTCTGGCGACGAGCATGCTGAAGTCGACGGAAGGCTTCTCTCGGCTATGGCCGACCATCGGCTGCCTGGCGGGTTACGTGGTCTCGTTCGCCGCGCTGTCGCTCGTGGTGCGGGACCTGCCGGTCGGTGTGGTCTACGCCGTCTGGTCGGCTCTGGGCACGGCCGCGATCGTGGCCATCGGCGCGGTCTTCCTCGGTGAGCCGCTCACGACGGTTAAGGTCGTCGGCGTCAGCCTCATCATCGCCGGTGTAGTGACCGTGAACCTGGGCGGTGCCCATTGAGCAATCCCGCATCTCCAGCCGATGCCTCAGCTTCGGCGGGCGACACGACCTCGAACGTCGCCGCCGGCTCCGCATCGGGACGGCGGCGGGCAGACCGCGAGGCAGGCCCGGCCGACGCCGCGACAGCAGCCCGGCCCCGGCGGCGGCGCAGCGATCGGGACCCTCGGCACGACGACAGTCCGGCGCCGGGACGGCCTGCGCGGCGACGTACGGACGGGGAGGCGCGGCGGCCTCAGCGGGCGCGGGATCCGGAGGCGCGGCGGCGGGCACTGGCGGCCGCGGCGCTCGAGGTGATCTCGGAGCAGGGGCTGGCTCGCACGTCGCATCGGGCGGTGGCGGCCAAGGCCGACCTTCCGCTCGGGGCGACCACCTACTACTTCCCCACGCTGGACGACCTGATCGCCGCGGGGTTGCAGCTGGCCGCGGCCGGGCTGCAGGACGATTTCGAGCGGTGGGCCGAGCGGCTGCGGCACGCTGACGACGTCCCGGCGGCGGTGGCCGGTCTCATCGTGGAGTACCTCGCGGATCGTCAACGGGCCCAGCTCGAATGTGAGCTGTACGTGGCCGCCGCCCGTGATGCCGCCCTGCGCCCGCTGGCGATGGCCTGGCTGACCGGCATGCGCGACATTCTCGAGCCGCACCTGGGCATCGACGCCACCCGCGACGTGATGGCGCTCTTCGACGGCGTGACGCTCCAAGCCTTGATCACCGGCCGCGATGTCGACCCGGCCGCCCTGACCGCCACGATCCGCCGCCTGACAAGCCCCTGATCTTCCCACGAGCGACGGCCGTCGCGGGTGCTGGCCGAGGTTCCCGGCCGCCTCCGGAGGCGTGTGACGGCGTTCGGGGAAGGGCGGTCCCTTGAAAGGGCCGCCGCAGGCGCTGGGCAGGTTTCTTGAGAAGACCGCCGCAGGCGCTGGATGAGGCGGATGGCCAGGACCCAGGAGACAGCCGCCACGGCCGCTGGATGAGGCGAATGGGCCGCCAGCACCGGGTCAGGGATCGGGCAGGACTTACGAAACAGCCGCCGCCAGCACCGGGTCAGGGCATGGGCAGGTCTCGCGAGAGGGCCGCCGCGGGTGGCGAGGGGGATGGGCCGGTTCCGGGGTGGGAAGTGGGCCGGACAACGAAACGGCCCGCCCTCGGGTGAGGGCGGGCCGTTTCAGGGCTTTCAGTCGCGGTTGGTGCTGGTGTCCTCGGGGTAGGTCGCGCCGCCGTCGGACTCGCGCGTCAGGGGGCGGGCGCCGCCCTCGGGCGGGCCGGCGATCGACTGCTCGCCCGCGGCCAGCTCCGGGAACTTGGCGTCGAAGGCCGGGCGCTCGGAACGGATGCGCGGCATGCGGTCGAAGTTGCGCAGCGGCGGCGGGGAGGACGTGGCCCACTCGAGCGAGTTGCCGTGGCCCCACGGGTCGTCGACCGTGACGACCTGGCCCACCTTGTACGACTTCCAGCAGTTGTAGATGAACGGCAGCGTCGACAGGCCGAGCACGAACGAACCGATCGTCGAGAACGTGTTCAGGAACGTGAAACCGTCGCTCGCGAGGTAGTCCGCGTAGCGCCGCGGCATGCCCTCGGTGCCCAGCCAGTGCTGCACCAGGAACGTCGCGTGGAAGCCGATGAACGTCAGCCAGAAGTGGACCTTGCCGAGGCGCTCGTCGAGCATCCGCCCGAACATCTTCGGGAACCAGAAGTAGATGCCCGAGAACACCGCGAACACGATCGTTCCGAACAGCACGTAGTGGAAGTGCGCGATCACGAAGTACGAGTCGGAGACGTGGAAGTCGATCGGCGGGGAGGCCAGCAGCACGCCGGACAGGCCGCCGAAGAGGAACGTCACCAGGAAGCCGATCGCGAACATCATCGGCGTCTCGAAACTGATCTGGCCGCGCCACATCGTGCCGATCCAGACGAAGAACTTCATGCCCGTCGGGACCGCGATGAGGAAGCTCAGGAAGCTGAAGAACGGCAGCAGCACCTGGCCGGTGACGAACATGTGGTGCGCCCACACCGACATCGACAGCGCCGCGATCAGCAGCGTCGCGGCCACGAGGCCCTTGTAGCCGAAGACCGGCTTGCGGCTGAAGACCGGGATGACCTCGGTGATGATGCCGAAGAACGGCAGCGCCACGATGTACACCTCGGGGTGGCCGAAGAACCAGAAGAGGTGCTGCCACAGCATCGGGCCGCCGGTGTCGACGTCGAAGACGTGGGCTCCGAGCACGCGGTCGGCGGCCAGGGCGAACAGCGCGGCCGCCAGGAACGGGAACACCATGATCACCAGAAGGCTGGTGACGAGGATGTTCCACGTCATGATCGGCATGCGGAACATCGTCATGCCGGGGGCGCGCAGGGTGAGCACCGTGGTGATCAGGTTGACGCCACCGAGGATCGTGCCCAGACCCGAGAGGGCCAGGCCGACGACCCACATGTTGCCGCCGACGCCCGGCGAGTGCAGCGAGTCGCTCAGCGGGGTGTAGGCGAACCACCCGAAGTCGGCCGCGCCCCCCGGGGTGAAGAAGCCGCTGATCGTGATCGTGCCGCCGAACAGGTACAGCCAGTACGCGAACGCGTTCAGACGCGGGAAGGCCACGTCGGGCGCGCCGATCTGGATCGGCACCACGAAGTTCGCGAAGGCGAACACGATCGGCGTCGCGAAGAACAGCAGCATGATCGTGCCGTGCATCGTGAACAGCTGGTTGTACTGCTCAGGGGAGAGCAACTGCATGCCCGGGCGCGCCAGCTCGGTGCGCATCAGCAGCGCCATCAGGCCGCCGAGCATGTAGAACACGAAGGCCGTGATCATGTACATGATCCCGATCTGCTTCGCGTCCGTCGTGCGCAGGATTCGGGCTAGCGCCGAACCCTTGACCTGCCGTCTGACCGGGTAAGGCCGGGTCACGATCGGCTTAGGCGCAACGGTCGTCACGAATAGCCTCCGTTGTCTCGTTCGTCCCACTCAGTACGCCAGAGATGAAAGGCGTACCTCGCAGGCAGAATAGTCCCCCGCCGACCCCCCGCGGGCGGGGGGTGACCAAAGAGGTCAACAACGGTTGGTGACGCGCCTCAGGCCGGCTGGACCAACAGGCGGTAGTGATCGGAGAAGATCCGCAGGCCACGCCTGCGGAGCATCGGGTCGCGCAGGGCGGGCGGCACGTCGCGGGTGCGGTCCCGTTCGCGGGTGCGGTCCCGCATCTCGGCGCAGCGGGGGCGGCGGCGATCCTCGTACGCCCGGAGGGCCGCCGGCACGTCGTCGGCGGCTTTGCGCAGCTCATCACCCAGGACGACGGCGTCCTCGAACGACATGGCGGCACCCTGGGCGAGGGTCGGGGCGGTGGCGTGGGCTGCATCACCGACGAGCACTACCGGGCCGCGCGACCATGCGTCGAGAACGACCTCGTCTGTGCGCGCGACCTGGACCTTCTCGATCGCCTTGAGGATCGCCGGGGCCGGCCCGCCGAAACCGTCGAACAGCTCGCGCACCCGGGCCAGCGGATCGTCGGGGTTGGGCGCGTCGGGGGCGGTCTCGTCGGCGTGGAAGTAGAGCTTGCGGCCGCCCATCGGCATCGCCACGAACGACGACCGGCGGCCCAGCAGCGCCGTCCAGTCGCTCAGGGGCGGGCCGCCGGTGACCACCGAGCGGTAGACGATCTGGCCGGTGGGGGTGGCCGCACCGCCCAGCCCGGCCTTGGACCGGATCGTCGAGCGGCGGCCGTCGGCCCCGACGACCAGGTCGTATTCGGCGACGCGGCCGTCGGCGAACTCGACCTTGGCGGCGTGGTCGAAGATCTCCAGATCCCGTACGGCCGTGTCGTAACGCACCTCGCCACCGACCCCGGTCAGGAGCACCTGCTGCAGGTCGGCCCGGGACAGGGCGCGCGACTCGCCGACACCGGCCCAGAGGGCGGCCACGTCCATCTCGAAGAGCTCACGGCCCCGCGAGTCGAGGAAGGCTTGCCGGAAGATGAGGTCGCCCAGTGGGCGCAGCGGCGCGTCGAGGCCGAGCTGGCGCAGGGCCCGGGAGGCGTTGCCGGGGAGGTAGATGCCGGCCCCGGGGAGCATGGATGCCGGAAGCTCCTCCACCACGTCGGGCCGGAAGCCCGCGAGACGCAGGGCTCGCGCGGCGGCCAGCCCGGCGATTCCCGCGCCCACCACCAGGATGCGCAACGTCATCGCAGCCTTGCCTCCCACCCGTCGGACACGCGTCGGAGCCAAGACACTACCCCGAGCCACCGTCGGGGGAAACCCGCGATCATCGAGGAGTCCGAATTGTTCCGATGACGCCCATGTCTTCACTCCCGCACGGGGGTACGACGAATTACGCCGGTGTATTTCCGCCGTTCCCGGGAGAACACTGGAGCCATGACCGACCGTCTCGACGAATATCGCCGCAAACGGGACGCATCACGCACTCCGGAACCGGTGCCCGAGGCCGCGCCCAAGCGCACCGAGCAGCAGCGGTTCGTGATTCAGCAGCATCATGCGCGGAGCCTGCACTGGGACGTGCGGCTGGAGCGGGACGGTGTGCTGGTCTCGTTCGCCGTGCCGCGTGGACTGCCTCGTGACCAGCACCGCAACAATCTGGCCAAGCACACCGAGGATCATCCGCTGGAATATCTGGACTTCTCGGGTGAGATCCCGGCCGGCGAGTACGGCGGGGGCCGGATGACGATCTTCGACACGGGCACGTACGAGACCGGCAAGTGGCGCGACGACGAGATCGGCGTCACCTTCCACGGGGAGCGCACCGGCGGGCGCTATGTCTTCTTTCAGACCGGCGGCAACGACTGGATGGTCCGCCGGATGGATCCGCCCGAGCCGGGCTGGGAGACGATGCCTGAGGTCGTGCCCCCGATGCTGGCGACCCGGAGCACGCACCTGCCGGTCGAGGACGACGAGTGGGGCTACGAGATGGCCTGGGGCGGCCGGCGCACCACCGTCTTCGTCTCGGGCGGCCGCATCAGGCTGCTCAACGGCGACGGCGAGGACGTGACCTCGTGGTATCCGGAGATCCGCCCGCTCGGGCCGCAGCTGGCGCCGATCGAGGTCGTGCTCGACGGGGAGATCGTGACGCTGCCCGACCCGGCTCTCCTGGAACGGCGCAAGCTACCCAAGGACTCAGCCGCGGCCAAACGCGCCGCCGAGCGCACCCCGGTGCACTTCCTCGCGTACGACCTGCTCTGGCTGGAGGGTCACAGCACGGTCGAGGCCGTCCGCTATGCCGAGCGGCGTGAGTTGCTGGAGGGCCTGTCGATCAACGGCGACCACTGGCAGACGCCGCCGTACTTCCCCGGCGGCGGCGAGTTCGCACTCGAGGCGGCCGCGGCCCAGGGCCTCGGGGGAATCGTGGCCAAACGCCTCGACTCCCCTTACCTCCCCGGACGACGCAGCCGCCTGTGGCTGGAGATCAGGCAGCCCGGCGGCGCGTGAGGACCAGCGCCCCGGCCCCGGCCAGCACCAGCAGCAGACCGATGGCGCCGAACAGGGCGCCCTGCGGCCCGGTGATCGGCAGACCGCCCTCGCCACCACCTTCGCCGCCGCCGTCACCGGGGGCCGGCGCGGCGGCCGGGTTGATGACGACCGCCGCCGTGTTGTTGGCTGGGTTCAGCTCGCCCGCCTCGGCCTCCACGACAAACGTCACCGCACCCCGGGCCCCCGGGATCACCTGGTCGACGCGCAGCCCGAACTCGAACTTCACGGTGCCGCCGGGCTTGAGCAGCGCGGAGGAATAGCACTTGTAGCGCGGCGCACCCGGCGCCCCGGGCCGGGCCCAGTCGTCCGTGCCGTCGGCGGACATCGGGTAGCACCTGTCCGGCACCCGGACTGCGGTGCTGCCCTTGGGCACGAAGAAGCGGGTCTTCGGCACGCCGGTGTTGGAGGAGTCGTCGAACGTCGCCGGCCCGTGGTTGAGCAGGCCGACCGGCACGGTGACCACGGCGCCCTCCGGACCCGACACCGTGGCGCCGACCGCGGCCAGGTCGGCCGAGTTCCGGCCGGTGATGGTGAACTTCAGGGCGTGCTGGGGATTCCCGGTCAGGGCCTGCGGAGGACCGGCCTTGGCCGTGGCTACCGGAGTCAGCCGCAGCACACCGCCGCGCCCGGGCGTGCCGGTCGGCCCGTAGCCGGCGTTGCGCTGCCATTGCTGCTCGTCGGCGAGTTCCTCGTCGGTCATCCATTCGAAGGTGCTGGCCTCCAAGCCGGGGGCGGGGGTGTCGGCCCGCACCCGGAACGGCAGGTTCACCCGGTACGTCGTCCCGGGCTCGAGCGCCTGGTCGAACGTGCACCAGGCCAACCGGCCGTCGACGTAGTCGCAGTTGCTGTACTGCGTACGGCTCTCGAGGAAGTATGCGCGGCCGGCACGGAACCCGACGCCCTGCGCCGCCACGGAGCCCGTGTTCCTGATCTCGAGCGGGCCGTTGACCGAGGCGCCCGGTGCGGCGCGCACGAAGCGGTCGCCGGTCACGGAGGTCAGCGTCACCCCCTCGCCGACCGTGATCCGGGCCGTGCGGGTGACCGGGGCGTATCCCTTGACGGTCATCGTCGCGGTGAGCGTGGCCTGCAGGCCGGGGGCGGCGTCGGCGGCGATCCTGATGATGGCGCCGGACTGCCCGGAGTCGGCACCGGCCGGGGTCAGCGCGGTCACCGGCGGACTGCAGCTCAGATCGACGTTGCCGGGGGTGACCGTGCGGCAGTTGTCCCCGGCGCTCTGGGGCGAGAACCGGAAGGCCGGGTCCTGGTCGATGAACTGGTACCGGAGACTGACCGCGTCGCCGGCCAAGGCCAGGGTCCGGTCGGCGAACAGGCGCGTGGCGATCGACGTGCCGGGGCCGGGCGTGACTGTGTAGCTCTTGACGTAGAAATCGACCTTGGCCGCAGCCGAGGGTGCGGCCTGAGCCGGCATCGCCCAGGCGGATACGAGCGCCATTGCGGCCAGACCGGCCGGCAGACGACGCAGGACAAGTGGACGCATCGGGGCTCCTCCGCATGACCCGAACATCAAAACGTCCGCAGTGTAGGGATCATCTCGGTGGCCCGCAGTCCCGCGGCCTAATTGATTACGATGGCCGCGGTGTTGTTCTTCTTGTTGAGCTCCGCGGCCGGCGCACCGACGGCCACCGCACCCCGGGCGCCCTTGACGACCTTGTCGATCCGCAGGCCGAAGCTGAACTTGAGCGTGCCACCGACCTTGAGCAGCGAGAAGAAGTCACAGCTGTAGCGCAGCGATCCCGGCGCGCCGGGCCGGTTCTCGTCGATCTTGCCGGTGATCGCCATCGGGAAGCAGCGGTCGGGCACGCGCACCGCGGTCGTGCCCTTGGGCACGTAGAACCGGGTGGTCGGCCAGGTGCCGTTGACCCGGCTGTGGTCGATTGCGGCGGGCCCGTTGTTGCGCAGGCCGACCGGCACGGTGACGACCGCACCCTTCTTACCCTTGGCCTTGGCGGCGACGGCGGCCAGATCGCTCGACTTCGTGCCGGTGACGGTGAGCTTCAGGCTGTGCGCCGCGTACTCCGTCACGGACGCCTGCGGCGGACCGGCCTTCGCGGTGACGACCTCGGTCAGCTTGAGCACACCGCCCCGGCCGGCCGGGCCGAGCCGGCCGAACCCGCCCTTGATCACGTACTGCCGCAGGTCGGCGAACTCCTCGTCGGTCATCCAGCGCCACCCGGCGTACTGCTCGCTCGGGGCCGCGGTGTCCTTACGCACCCGCTGCGGCAGGGTGACCTGGTAGGTCGCGCCCGCGGCGAGCGTCTGCGGGAAGACGCACGCGGTCAGCACGCCGTCGAGGTAGGCGCAGTTGCTGTATTGGGTGCGGGACTCGAAGGCGTACTGGGTGGAGGCGAGGACGGCCGTGCCCTGCGCCGGCACCGCGGACGAGTTGGTGATGGTCAGCGGGGTGTCGAGGGTGGCGCCGGGTGCGGCCGAGCGCTCCTTCTCGGGCTCGACGGGGGTGAGCGCCACGCCCTCGCCGGCGGTGATCCGGGCCGTACGGGTGACCGGGGCGTAGCCCTTCACTGTCATCGTCGCGGTGAGCGTGGCCTGGTCGCCGGGCTTGGCCGCGCCGTCGACCTGCACCCAGCCCACGACTGCGGAGTCGACACCGGCCGGGGTCAGCGCGCTCACCTCGGCGCCGCAGTTCAGCTCGAGCAGGGTCTCGATGTCGACGCTGCAGTTGTTGGGATGGCCCGCCTCCTGCAGACGGAAGACCCGGTTCTGGTTGACGAAGCGGTATTTGATGCTGACCGCGCCGCGCGCCACCGGCAGCGGCCGATCGGCGAACAGCAGCGTGTAGATCAGCTCGCCGTGGCCCGGGGCGATCGTGTAGCTCTTGACGAAGAGATCCACCTTGGCCTTGGCCGCCGCTTGCGCGGGCAGCGCCCAGGCCAGAACGAGGGCCATCGCGGCCAGACCGGCGAGCAATCGGTGCAGAACTGGTCGGCGCATCGGACCCCTCCGTTGTCCTTGAACCATCAAAGGCGCCCGCAGCATAGAGATCAACAGAAACTCCCGCGGCCCCGAAACAGAATTGTTATCTCTCGTTAACGTAAAATCCGATTGAATCCGTCCGCCCGGCGCACCGGCAGTCCGTGCTCCGAGTATGGCTTCCCGGTTCCCTTCAACGCAGCCCCCCGGCTCCCGATGAAGGGTTTACCGGTGACCGCAGCGGAAAGGTCTTCTGTTTAGATGCACGCCGACAGCCCCCCGCCCTCCGCACCCGTGACCGAGATGTCTGCTGAACTCTGGAACTCCGCCGCCCGCGTCCTCGAGATCAACTGGCAGGACGACCACATGGTCCCGTCCCGCCGCCTCTATCCCCACCAGTGGAGCTGGGACGCCGCTTTCATCGCGGTCGGCCTGGCCTACGTGAACCCGGCGCGCGCCTGGCGTGACCTGCGCAGCCTGTTCGAGGCGCAGTGGCCGGACGGCCGCGTGCCGCACATCGTCTTCGATCCCGCGACCGCGGAGGCGGACTACTTCCCCGGGCCGGCCTTCTGGAGCGTTCCCCCGTACGCGAACCGGCCGTCACACGGAAGCACCGGGATCGTGCAGCCTCCGCTGCACGCGGTGGCGGCGTGGGAGGTCTACCGCCGCGCGTCGGCCCACGGCGCGGCGTGCGTCCAGCAGGCGTACGGGGAACTGGAATGGCTCTATCCCCGCCTGGTGGCCCAGCAGGACTATCTGACGACGCGCCGCGACCTGGGCGAGGGTGGGCTGGCCGCCCTGGTGCACCCGTGGGAGTCGGGGCTCGACAACAGCCCGGCCTGGGACGCCGCGCTGGCCGGGGTGCCCGCCGACTTGTCGCTGCTGACCACGTTCCGCCGGCGTGACCTCGACGTGGCCGACGCCGCGCACCGCCCGACCGACCGGGACTACGCCCGCTACGTCGGCCTGGTGCTGAGCTATCGGGCCGAGCAGTATTCGGACACCGCGCTGCTGCGGCGGCACGCGTTCGCCGTCGAGTGCCCCTCGTTCAACGCGATCCTGGGCGCCGCCGAGCTGGCCCTGGCACAGATCGCGGCCGTGCTGGGGCGGGCCGCCGAGGCCGACGCGCACCGCGAGCGGGCGCAGCGGATCACCGGCGCGATCGTCAAGCGGCTGTGGAATCCCGAGACCCGCACGTTCCACGTCCGCGACCTGCACACCGGCACGCTCAGCCCGGCCCGCTGCGTGAGCGGCCTGCTGCCGTTGATGCTGCCCGACCTGCCCGCCGCGCAGGTCGACGGGGTGCTGGCCGAGGCCCGTTCGCCACGGTTCGGCCTGCCCGACGAGACGGGGCTGCCGGTGCCGAGCTACGACCGTACGGCGCCCGATTTCGACACCCGGCGCTACTGGCGCGGGCCGGTCTGGATCAATGTGAACTGGCTGCTGCGGCGGGGCCTGCTGACCCACGGCCGGCTCGACGAGGCCAAGGACCTGCGGGCCGCGATGGTGCGGCTGGTGCACCGCAACGGCCACTTCGAGTACTTCCACCCGAAGAACGGCGAAGGCCTGGGCGCGCCCACGTTCAGCTGGACGGCCGCCCTGGCCCTCGACCTGCTCGCCGACCGATCGGTGCCCGCGTACGCGAAAGCGGGTTGACCTGACCGAGCTAGCTGGAGCTCACGACTACCGAGCGCAGCACGCCGCCGGTGTGCATCTTCTTGAAGGCCTCCTCGACCCCGCCCAGCGGGATCTCCTCGGTCACGAACGCGTCGAGGTCGAGGCGGCCCTGCAGGTAGAGGTCGGTGAGCATCGGGAAGTCGCGGGTGGGCAGGCAGTCGCCGTACCAGCTCGACTTGAGCGCGCCGCCGCGTCCGAAGATCTCCAGCAGCGGCAGCTCGATCTTCATGTCGGGGGTGGGCACGCCGACCAGCACCACCGTGCCGGCCAGGTCACGAGCGTAGAAAGCCTGCTCGTACGTCTCGGGACGGCCCACCGCCTCGACCACGACGTCCGCCCCGAACCCGCCGGTCAGCTCCTTGACCTTCTCGACCACGTCGACGCCACGGGCGTTGACCGTGTGGGTCGCGCCGAAGCCCTTGGCCCACTCCAGCTTCTGGTCGTCGGTGTCGATCGCGATGATCGTGGTCGCCCCGGCCAGCGCCGCGCCCACCACCGCGCCGTCGCCGACCCCGCCGCAGCCGATCACCGCGACCGAGTCGCCGCGGGTCACACCGCCGGTGTTGATGGCCGCGCCGATGCCCGCCATCACGCCGCAGCCGAGCAGACCCACGGCGGCGGCCCGGGCCCGCGGGTCCACCTTTGTGCACTGTCCCGCGTGTACGAGCGTCTTCTCCGCGAACGCGCCGATGCCCAGGGCCGGCGACAGCTCGGTGCCGTCCTCCAGGGTCATCTTCTGGCCGGCGTTGTGGGTGGCGAAGCAGTACCACGGCTTGCCCTTCCGGCAGGCCCGGCAGACGCCGCAGACGGCCCGCCAGTTGAGCACCACGAAGTCGCCCGGGGCGACGTCGGTGACCCCGGCTCCGACCGACTCGACCACACCGGCCGCCTCGTGGCCCAGCAGGAACGGGAAGTCGTCGTTGATGCCGCCCTCGCGATAGTGCAGGTCGGTGTGGCACACCCCGCACGCCTGGATCGCGACCACGGCCTCACCCGGACCCGGATCGGGCACCACGATCGTGGTGAGCTCGACGGGGGCACCCTTGCTGCGGGCGATCACGCCCTGCACTCGCTGACTCATGGGCCCAGCGTAGAGGCGATCAGGCGCACGGGTCAGCGGCGAGGCGAACATCGAGCGGCTGGTCGAGCAGCGTGTCGGCCAGCTTGGCCAGCTGCCGCACCTGGGCCGGGGTGAGCCGGTCGAAGACGAGCTGCTGCACGGCCTCGACGTGACCGGGCGCGGAATCCCTGATCTTGTCGAACCCGGCCTCGGTGAGCACGGCGATCTGCACGCGGCCGTCGGCCGGGTCACGCTCGCGGCGCACCCACCCCTGGCCCTCGAGCCGGGCCACGACGTGCGAGAGGCGCGAGAGGGAGGCGCTCACATTCTTGGCGAGCTTGCTCATGGCCAGCCGGCGGTCGGGCTGCTCGCTGAGGCGCACGAGAACGATGTAGCCCATGTGGGTCAGCCCGGCGTCGCGTTGCAGCTGGGCTTCGAGCGCCGCAGGCACCTTGATCAGCACTTCGACGAAGCGGCGCCAGGTCTGCTGCTGCTCGTCGCTCAACCACCGTGGCTGGGCCACACCGGATGGGTCTGTCATGCACGAAGGTTAGTAGCGGCCCGGCTCCAGGTCACGATCCGGGTCTGATCGATCGACGACCGGCGTTGTCCCTAGTACGCTGCGCTCGGACTTTCCCGGGGGCCGACCAGAAGCGGCACGGCGCCGGCACCGGTTCGGCTGGGGGGCCACGACCGGTGCCGGCGCCGTGCTCACATCGGCGACGCCGCGGAGGCTAGCTCTGCGGCGGCTCGTCCTTGCCGGCCTCCTCGAGGGCGTCGGCCTCTTCCTTCGTCTTGTGCACAGCGCCCTCGGCGTGCTCCGGGGGGCCGTAGACGGTGTAGAGGACCAGCGGGTTCGGGCCGGTGTTGAGGAAGTTGTGCTTGCGCCCGGCCGGGACCACGACGAGGTCGCCCTGGGCGACCTTGCGCTCCTGGCCGGAGACGACAGCCTTCCCGGTCCCGCTGACGAAGGTGAGGATCTGGTCCACCTCGTGAACCTCCTCACCGATCTCGCCGTCCGGCGGGATCGTCATGATGACCAGCTGGGTGTGCTTGCCGGTCCAGAGCACGCGGCGGAAGTCCGGGCTCTCCTCGGCGACGGTGGCGATGGTGAAGTGCTCCATGCCTCTGCTGTACCCAGCTCAGGACGGGTGCAATCGGCCTTCGAGAACTGGGGCGGGCCGGCCGATCAGATAGCCCTGCACGTAGTCGACGCCCAGCTCGCGCAGCAGGCGCAGGGTGGGCTCGTCCTGCACGAACTCGGCCACGGTGTGGATCCCGTACGCCTGGCACACCTGCACCAGCGCTCGCACGAGGACCTGGTCCTGCGGGCTATTGACCAGGTCGACCACGTACTCACCGTCGATCTTGACGAGGTCGATCGGGAAGATTCGCAGGTAGCGGAACGACGCGTAGCCCGAACCGAAGTCGTCCAGCGCCAGCTCGCAGCCGAGATCCCGGATGTGGTCGGCGAACCGGCGGGCCTCGCTGAGGTTGCCGATCAGAGCGGTCTCGGTGATCTCGAACGTCAGTTGCTCGGGCTTGACCCCGTACCGCTCGATCAGCCGCTCGACCTCGTCGGTCAGCCGCGGGTCACCGACCGAGCGGCCCGACAGGTTGATCTGCAGGCAGGAACCGGGCTGGTCGGCGGCGAGCTGCATGGCCCGCTCGACCACCCACAGGTCGATGTCGAAGACCGCGTCGAGGCGCTCGGCGATGTCGAGCACCTGGATCGGCGACTGCGGGCCGTCGGCCTCGTCGAGCACCCGCAGCAGCAGCTCGTGCCGGGTGACCTCGTTGGTCTGCAACTCGAGGATCGGCTGGGCGTAGAGGGTGAACCGGTCGGTGTCGAGCGCGTCGGCGACCCGGCTGCGGTAGGTGCCCTGCCGGTCGCGGGCCGGCATCGGGTGCGCGATCAGGGTGAGCGGCTCGCCGCCGTCGCGGGACTGACGCCAGGCGTGCTCGGCGTCGATCAGCAGGTCGTGGCTGCCGGCGTCGCCGTCGGGGGTGAACCGCACCAGCCCACCCCAGACCTGCGCCCGCAGCCAGGTGTCGGGCAGCACGAAGGTCTGCGACCGCAGCGCCTCCACCAGCAGCTCGGCCTCGCGGCAGGCCATCGGCCAGGATGTACCGGGCAGCAGCACGGCGATCTCGTTGGGCCCGACCCGGCCCAGCAGCGCGCCCTGTTGCATCACGCCTTCGAGCACGCGGGCGGCCCGCTGCAGCAGGTTGGCGTTGCGTTCCAGGCGTACGGGCTCGCCGTCCTGGCCGGACGGGCCGGGCTGCACCCGCAGCACCAGCACCGCTCCGCCGCCGCGGCGCAGGGCCCGGTCGATCTCGTCGGCGAATCGGGCCCGGGTCAGCAGGCCGGTCGCCGGGTCGGTCTCGACCAGGGACGCCTGTACGGTCTCGCCCCGGCGGGCCAGCCGGTCCAGTTCGCGGCGGGCGCGCTCGCGGTCCGACACATCGGTCACCGTGCCGCGGATGCCCCGGACCGCGCCGTCCGGGCTCTTCACCGGGTCGAGCCGGCAGTCCACGTCGAACCACCCGCCGTCGGCCCGGACGAGCCGGATCGTCGTGTGCACCCGGGCCTGCGAGGTCCACACCTGGGTGATCGCCGACATCGCCTCGGCGTGGTCGTCGCGGTGCACGTACCGCACGAGGACCCGGCTCACCTCGTCCTGCGTGGGCGGGTCGCCGAGCATCGCGCGCAGCGCGGGCGACCACACGATGCGGTCACCGGTGGCCGTGTAGGAGAACCAGGCGGGCCGGTTCTCGACCGGCAGCTGCTCGGGAAGCCGCTGCGCCGGCACATGCTGATGCTCCTCGGGTGCGGCCATGCGCCCGCCACCTCCCCCCACAAAGTCCCCAGACCCCAGAACTATTACGACCCGTCACGCGGCCGATATAACAGTGGACGGCTGCCGCAAACTTTTGCCGAACCCCCCACCACACCGCCAAGCAGCAGCTTCTCGCCCGATCAGAGTAGGGAAATACCTGATCGGTTGACCACTGCGCTCCGTAGTTCCGCACGTGATTTAGCGTCTATTCCATGACAGACAGTTACTGCTAGTGCCGATGGCGAAACCATAAGCGACTGCTACCCGCCCGGCCGCACGGTCATGCACGCCACGTCACACTCGCGACGCGCCGCGTAACTAGATCCAATCTGGCTGGATATGGTGGCTATTGGACCGACGTGGAAGGCGAGGCATGGGCATCATTCGGGACATGCAGCGGGCGCACGCCACCCAGGCGTTCGCCGATCAACGGGCCAACACGGCGGCTGCGCAGCAGCGCGACCTGATCCGGCGCAACGCCGACCTGGCGATCGCCGCGGCGCAGCAGGCCGCGGTCGACGTCGACCGCAAGCGGGAGCATCAGCGGCTCTATCTGGAGGCGAAGACGGCCGACGCCGCCGCGGCCAACGCGGAGATCCGGGCCCGGCTCAGCGACCTCGACGCACTGCTGCTCTCCACGCTGGATGTCGACGACCACATCGACCTGCAGGTCTTCAAGAAGCCGATGACCGCGCCGCCGTTCGACCCCGGCCCGCTGGCGCGCCCGCTGCCCGAACCCCGGTGGGACAGTTACGTGCCGCCGCAGCCGCGCGGCGTGGGCAAGATCCTCGGCGGTGACCGCCTGCGCCAGCAGCACAACAGCAGCGCGCAGCGGGCCTACGAGGACGCCCGGGCCCGCTGGGCCGAGGCCGAGGAGCGGCGCCGACGGCAGCTCGCGGCGCGCCGGAAGGCGTACGAGGAAAGTGTGCGCAAGCACGAGGCCAAGGTCGCGGCCTACAACGCGGAGGTCGACCGGTTCGCCCGGGCGGTCGCGGAAGCCGACCCGGCCTCGGTCGTGGAGTACTTCGCGATGGTGCTGGGCAGGTCGGTCTACCCCGACGACTTCCCGCAGCACTTCCGGCTGGCTTATCTGCCCAAGCAGCGGCACCTGCTGATCGAGTACCACCTGCCCCCGATCGAGGTGGTCCCGCACGTCAAGGAGTACCGCTACGACCGGTTCCGCGACGACGTGAACGCCGTGCCGCGCGACGAGAGCGAGCTGCGCCGGCGCTACGTCGAGGTGATCGCGCGGGTGACGCTGCGGACCATCCACGAGGTGATCGAGGCCGATCGGGGCGGGCTGGTCCGGCAGGTCTCGTTCAACGGCATCGTCGACACGATCGACCGCCGCACCGGCCGGTTCGTGCGGCCCTGCCTGGTGTCGCTGCAGACCTCGCGGGAGACGTTCGCGGCCATCAAGCTGCGCCGGGTCGACCCGGTGGCCTGCGTGAAGCACCTCGAGGGCGCGCTCTCCACGGCGCCCGACGAGCTGACCGCCGTACGGGAAAAGATCGACTTCGACCGGGACGCCGACCGTGACTTCACGGAGGAGTTCAACGTGCTGGCCGAGATCGACGAGCGGCCCAACCTGGTGACCCTGACCGACCCCCAGTGGGAGCAGCAGCTGGCCGACCTGTTCGGCATCATGGGCCTGCAGATGGGTCCGCCGGCGCGCGGTGAGCTGGGCACCCGGTGGCAGGCGACCGATCCGCGGCCGGTCTTCGGTGGACCGGTGGTGATCTTCGCGGTGCGCGGCGGGGCGTCCGGGCCGGCCGCGGTGCACGCGCTGGCCGGCGCGGTCACGGCGGCCGGGGCGACCAAGGGCATCCTGGTGTCGCTGGGCGGCATCGAACCCGAGGCGTACGGGGCCGTGGCGGGCCGGCCGCTCGAGCTGATCGACGGCCCGGCTCTGGTCACGCTGCTCTCGAACTACTGCCGGGTGAAGGCCCGGATCGAGCTGACGGCGTAGACGTCACCGGCGTTGGCCTCGACCGGCAACGCCCGCAGGTGATCGAGCAGTTCCCGCCGGGTCGCCCAGCGCTCGAAGGTCAGCCGCAGGCTCTCCCCCGGCGAGACGTCGAAGCCCGCGTAGCCGAGGTCGTCCAGCCGGTCGAGGCAGCGCCGGCCCACGGCCCGGCTGATGGTCGTGTACTCGAACGACAGGGCGGGGACGAGCGTGCCGAGCCCCGCGAGTACCTCGTCCTCGTACCCCTCGACATCGATCTTGATGAAGGCCGGGACGCCGAACCGGCTGATCAGCGAGTCCAGCGTGCGGACCCGCACGGCGAGCACGTCGTCCCAGATCTCCCGGTCCCAGCCGTGGGCGCCGCTCGCCGCCGCCACGAAGTCGTCCGACAGCGTGGAGACGGTCGGGTTCCGCGTGTTGAGGCGCAGCGGAAGGATCCCGGAGCGCGCACCGCAGGCCGCCGGCACGATCTTGACCCCGCTGTCCGCGGAGTAGATCCGGCGGAGCGCCCGGACGCAGAGCGGTTGCGGCTCGACGGCCACCACATGGGCGCCGAGCCGCCGGAAACTCGCGACCCGGTCACCGACGTGCGCGCCGATGTCGAACACCAGGTCCCCGGGGCGGACGAAGCGCTGGTAGAAGCCGTCCAGCACGGCCTGACGGAGCACGTCGCCGTAGGACAGGCGCAGGGAACGGCGCAGCGGCGCCATGGCGAGGTCCGCCAGCAGCTCGGAGATCACCGTCGAATCGCGAGGGCCGGGATCGGTCATCCGGGTCGCGTTCCCCGCCCGCCGCGTTTGATGCGACCCGGATACGCCCCGCAACCTGCGCATATCCGACCCGTGATCGGGTAGTCGGCGCCTGAGGGAGGGAGCGCGATGACCAACATTCAGCAGCCGGAGATGCGCCGCAGCGAGGAGTCGCCGACGACCAAGCAGCGCACACAGGACGCCCAGGCGACCGAGGCCCCGCACGGCAGCCCCGACAAGACGGGGAATTCGCCGGTGCCCGCGGCCCAGGAGTCCCCGTACGGCCCGGACGGCAAGGTCGCGGACGACGCGTCTTGACCGATCACGGATTCCGGAGCCGGTGGACGACGGTGCGCGGGCTCCGGATCCACGATCGTTCCGGGCCCGGCCCGGTCGCCCTGCCCGTCGTCATGCTGCACGGGCTGGCCGTGTCGCACCGCTACCTGATGCCCACCGCCGCCGTCCTGAGCCGATGGCATCCGGTGGTGGTGCCCGACCTGCCGGGCTTCGGCCTGAGCGGCAAACCTTCCCACCCGTACGACGTGAGCGAGCACGCCGACGTCATGGCGGACTGGCTGGCGGCGCGGGGGCTGCGGCGCGTCGCGCTGGCCGGGCACTCGTTCGGCGCCGAGGTGGCGGCCCGGCTCGCCGTCCTGGTGCCCGGCACGGTGGCCGCGCTGGTGCTCGCAAGCCCGACGACCGACCCGCGCGCCCGCACCCGGCGCGGGCTGATCGGGCGCTGGCTGGTCGACACCGCCGTCGAGGCGCCCTGGCAGGTGCCGATCCTGGCCCGCGACGTGGCCGACGCCAAGCCGTGGCGGGTGCTGGCCACGGTCGGCCACTCGGTGCGCAACCGCGTCGAGGACGACCTGGTCAAGGCGGGTGTGCCCACGCTCGTGCTGGGCGGCTCGCTCGACCCGGTGGCCCCGGCGCGGTGGCGGGCCGAGGTGGCCGCCCTGACCGGCGGCATCTCGGTGACCGTGCCGCAGGGGGCGCACAACGTGCTGACCACCTCACCCCGGCGGTCGGCCGCGGCGATCGCGGCCCACCTGCGCGACGTCTAGAAGATCGCCCGGACCAGGCCGGCCAGCACTTCCCGGTCGGCCGGATCGCCGGGCTGGTATTCGGTGATGCCCAGGCCGGCCAGCGGGAACCGCTCCGTCAAGGCACGGACCGCGGCGGCCAGCCGCTCCGGGCGCACGCCGTCGGGCTCGGGGTAGCCGACCGAGCTGAACCAGGCCGGATCGAGCACGTCGAGGTCGATGTGGATGTAGACGGCCCGGGCTCCGGCCGCCGCGACCACGCTCGGCACCTCGTCAAGCTCCGCCACTTCGATGTTGTTGTCGGAGATGTACGCCTTTTCCGAGACGTCCAAGGCGCGCACCCCGGCCAGCACCACCTGGGCGGGTCGCAGGACGCGCCGAGGCGCCATGTCGGGCGGCCCCTCCCCCAGCAGAGTGCGCAGAACCATGCCGTGGAACGCCCCCGACGGTGACGAATCGGGCGTGTTGAGGTCGCCGTGCGCGTCGAACCAGACCACGACCAGCCCGTCGCCGTGCCGTTCGAGCGCCGCCTCGATCGGGGCCAGCTCGACCCCGCAGTCGCCGCCGACGGTCACCATCGGCGGGTCGGTCACCGCCGCGCGGATCGCGGCCAGGTTCTCCGCCGGCGAGCCGGTGATCGGCACCCGCACCCGGCGGTCGGCCGGGACCAGCGAGGCCAGCACGGCCGCCCCCTCGGCCAGCCGCGGGGCGTCCGGGGCGCCGGAACCCTGCCACTGCCCCACCTCGAGCACCGTGCGGCGGGGCGGCGGTGTGATACCGAGCTCGGCGATCCGCTGCCACACCGGCGCCATCGCGGCCTCCGGCTCGCGGGCGAAGATGCTGCCCCGAATGCGTACGAACACGCAGTTGCCGACACGTTCGAGCACCGCCTGCCGGCGCATGTCGCTCTCCCACTGCTCCGGCCCGTGGTACGCGTCGCCGTCGCACTCGATCGCCAGCCGCCGCCCGTCCGGGGCGCCGAGCACGAAGTCGATCCGGTAGGCGCCGATCCGGAACTGCGGGATCGGCCGGAACCCGCGGGCCGTCAGGCGTCCCAGCACGTCCCGCTCGAAGTCGCTCTCGCAGCGGGCGGCCAGGTCGGCGACCTCCTCGGCGGGGGCCAGATTGAGCGCGTACGCGAGCAGCAGCCCCCGCGCGTCGTCGGCCAGCAGCGAGCCCGGCCGCACCGAGTGGAAGATCCACAGCTGGTCGCGGGCCCGCGAGGCGGCGACGTTGATCCGGCGGTGATACTCGCGCTTGGTGAACGCGGCCACCTTGGGGTCGTTGTCCGAGACCACCATGGACACCAGCACGATGTCGCGCTCGTCGCCCTGGAACGTGTACGCGTCACCCACCCGCAGCCGGCGCGCCTGGATCTCGTCCTCGCCGATCTCCTCGCGCAGCTGGTGCAGCAGGTAGTTCGCCTGCCCGCTCGTGCTGAGCAGCGAGATCACGCCGAGCGTGCGGCCGTCGTACCGCGGGTCGCGCACGATCGCGGCCACCTGCTGGACCAGCGCCTCGGCCTCGGCCACGTTGACGTCGCCGAAACCGCTGAGCTGCTGGCGCACCCCGGCCGGGAGGAAGACCGTACGGATCGGGGCGAAGGCCGGCCGGTCCGCGCGCAACGGCATGATCTTGCCGTCGTAGTAGTGCCGCGACGAGAACTCGATGATCTGCGGCACGCACCGGAAGTGCTCGGTCAGCAGGATCCGCTCCGGCGACCGGCGGACGGCGTGGTCGTAGAGCGACGACTCGGGGTCGAAATGTTCGGCCGACGGCACGTCGTCGAGATGACTGTGGATCAGCCCCGCCACCGGGCCGACGAAGCCCAGCTGGGGACCGATCTGCTGGTCGTCGCCGACCACGACGGCCCGCTCGGCCAGCGACAGCACCGGCAGCGCGAACAGGTCGGCCTGCGACGCCTCGTCCACGATCACGACGTCGAAGCGCGCGCCCCCGGCGAACTGCTCGATCGCCCGGTCGACCGACATGACCCAGACCGGCACCGCCTCGACCGCCGACTCCATCGCGCGCTGGGCATGTGCCTGCCAGGCCGCGGCCGTCCGCCCGGTGCCCTTGCCGATCTTGCGCAGCGCGGTGGTCCAGTCGGCCAGCGCGGCCCGCCGCCGGTCGTCCAGGCTGCGCGACACCTCGAGCCAGGCCGACGCCACGACCAGCTCGGCCGTACGGCGGCGGATCTTGTCACGGGCACTCTCGACGCGCTTGGCCAGCACCGCGGGGTCGACGCTGCCGATCACCTCGTCGAACCAGGTCTGGGCGCGGCGCCACTGCCACGCCTCCAGGCAGGCCTGGCCACTCACCGGCGGGACTAGGCCGGCCTCGATCTGGGCCGCCCATTCGGGGGCCTGACTTCGCAGCCTGTCCAATTTGTTGCGAAGGTCCAGCGCGGCGGGCCGCAGTTCCGACAAACGCCTCACCTCGGCCAGTTCCTCGTCCCAGCCGTCCAGCGTGGCCCAGGCCTTGGCAAGGTGCGGCCAGGTGGCCAGCTCCGTCCTTATTCGCTGCTGACGCTCAATTCGGGCGTCGAGGTCGTAGACCGCGGGTGCCGCGTCGAGCAGTTCGGCCACTGCCGCCAGCCGTGCCGGGTCAAGGTCAAGTTCGGTTTGCGGTACGAGGTGAGCCAGCCGGGCGGCCAGCGCCGGCCAGTGCCGGACGTCCCAATCGAGGGACTGCCCCGCCTCGGCCAGCAGCGCACCCGCCCAGACCTCGGGATCGCCCCAGCCGCCGGGCGGGTCGGCGATGGCCAGCCGCTGCCGCCACTCCGACCAGTGACCGCCCAGCCGCTGCCGGGCCTGCGCGCGGCGCACCCACGCGGTGACGACGTCGACGTCCTCGACGGTGCGTAGCGGCTCACCGTCCACCCGCACCTCGTCGGCCAGGCGGAACAGCGCCGACTGGAGCAGCCGGCTCAGCCCGCGGCCGGTCGCGAACCGCTGCCGGATCTCACCCAGCTGGGCCAGCAGGCGCTTGGGCTCGGCGGCGTACGGGTCGGGAACCTTGACCTGATGACCGGCGAGCGACCTCGTGAGCGTGGCCAGCTCGGCCAGCAGCGCCTCGGTGGCGGCCACGTGATCGGACCAGATCGTGCGCCAGTGCGGGTCGGTGAGCAGGCGGCCCAGGCGGTCGGTCCACGCGCCCTCACGGCGACGCAACCAGGCCAGGGCGTCGTGCAGGTCGTCGCGGACGGCGGCCACGTTCGTATCCCGTACGGCGGTCGGGTCCAGACCCCGGGCAGCGAGGGCGTTCACCTGCTGCCGCAATTCGTCAGTTTCGGCGCGGGCCTGAGCCTCCTCGGCGGCGCCCGGAAGGTCGTCGGCCACCGGCAATGGACTCAACGCGGCCGATTTATCGGCATTCTTGAGGCTGTTGGCGAGCTCGAGCAGCCGGGCGAACTCGCTGCCGTCAAACGGAGGCGGCCCCGACACCGGATCCGGGATGCCGCCCCGGGTCGCCGCCCGCTCGCGCAGCCAGACCCCCACCTCGACCGGGCTGAGCGGAGCGCCGTCGATCACGTAGGTGACCGCCTCGTTCTCGGCGATCGCGCGCAACCCGCCCAACGCTGTCGCCAGCTCGCGCTCGGCCTCCTCCAGCAGGCCGGTGAGCCGCTCGACCCGCCGCGCCTCGGCCGCCTTGTCGAGAGTGGCGGCCCGGTCGGACAACTCCCGCGCAGCCAGCTGCAGCTGCACGAGCTGGTCGGTGGTGCGGCCGAGCACAGCCAGGCAGAGCGAGCGGATCTCCTCCGGCAACCCGTCCCGGAGGACCCGCAGCGGATCCTCCTTCTGCGCGACGACCAGCACCCGCTTGCCGTTCGCCATGAGATGACAGATCAGGTTGCGGATCGTGTGGGTCTTGCCGGTGCCGGGCGGGCCCTGCACCGCCACGTTGCGATGCTGGGCCAGGCGCCGGGCGATCGACTCCTGCGCCTCGTTGGTGGGCAACGGCATGAGCAGCCGCTCACCCACTCGCTGCCACTGCTCGGGCTCGTCGCCGGGCATGCGCAGCTTGCTGGGCTCGTGCGCGACGATCGCGGCCAGCGCGCCGACCGCCTCGGTGTCACCGGTCAGCAGACGGTCGCGCAGATTCTCCAGGAAACCGCGGAGCAGGCGCTGCTTCGGGCGGGCGAACAGGACACCGACGTCCTTGATGTGCGGCCGGGTGTCCTCGTCGGTGATCAGCCGGTCGTACCCGAGCCGGCCCAGGGCACGCTCGAACAACTCGCGGCGCTCGAGGTCGTTCCACAGGTCGACCTCGAGCGTGCCGGCCGGGCCGGCCAGCGCGACGAGCTGGCTCAGATAGCGGTCGTCGAGGCCGTTGAGCGCGTCGGTCTGCAGCCGCGACGGACCGGCCGGGGAAACGGTGATCATCGAACGGTCGGGCTCGTACTCGATCAGCACCGGCGTCGCGACCAGCGGATAGAGGACACGCTCACCGTTGACCACGGTCGCCAGCAGGCCGTGGCCCCAGACCAGCTCGGTGGTGGCCGCGGTCATGTCGAGCTGATGCATAAGGTCGAACAGGCGGCGGTGCAGGACCCGGGTCTTCTCGGCCTCGGCGGTCGCGTGGGCCCACGGACGCCACACCTCGTCGCGCCAGGTGGTGAACTGCTCGTCGTCACCGGAATACGTCGGCTCCGACTCGGCCACCGGCGTCGACACGTCACGGCGGAGAGCGGCCGGGACGGGCACCGGCGGCGGCAGATCGGGCAGACCGACCCGCAGCCACGACGACCCCTCCGCGGGCAGACCCACCTCGCACGCCGGATGGCCGGGCAGGCCGTCGAGGCGCAAAGTGTCGGCGGGCACCGTCCGCGCGGGGCGTTCCATCTGAGCCCGAACGGAGAGCAGATAGTCGGCGACCGCAACGGCCCTGTCCCGGATCGTGGTGGGCGACTCCAACTGCTCAGCCATCCTCCGAAGTCTAGAACTCCCCGTCTCGTGCCACCGGGGCGGCGCGCGATCGCGGGCGCCTGGCCTGGGCGGCTATGGTGTCCGCTGATCACTGTCGGGGAGCGGGGAGAACGTGAGCGACAACGCATCGGGCACGCCGGACGACGAACGCCCGGATTCCTCGGGCAAACCGCCGCCCTCCGACCCCACGGCTCAGCCGCCCGCCGACCCTCCGTCGCAGCCGCCCGCTGATCCTTATGCGCGGCCGCCCGCTGATCCTTACGCGCGGCCACCCGCTGATCCTTACGCGCGGCCACCCGCTGATCCTTATGTGCCGCCGCCTGCCGAGCCGGCCGGGCCGACCCCTGCCGATCCGGCGGGGACGCCGCCGTCCTCCGGTCCCGCTGGGCCGCCGCCCCCGCCTTACGCGCCGTCCGGCGATTCGGAGCCGACGGCCGCTACTCCGCCGCCGGGGCAGGACCCGTGGGAGGGCTACACCGACCCGAACCAGACCCCGCCGCCGGGTCACGACGCTCCCGGCGCACCCGGATCCGGTCCGGCTGCTCCCGGCGGGCCCGGATATGGCGCTCCTCCGCCCGGCACGCCTGGGCACGGGACGCCGCCGCCCGGCACGCCCGGATACGGGACGCCGCCACCCGGCACACCCGGATACGGGACGCCGCCGCCCGGCACGCCCGGGTACGGGACGCCGCCGCCCGGCACGCCCGGGTACGGCCCTCCCCCGTACGGGAACGGGGGTTATGGCACTCCCGGCTACGGCGCCCCCGGCTACGGCCCGCCACCCGGTTACGACCCCAACACCTACCCGTACGGCGCCCAGCCGGCCTACGGTCTGCCCTCCGGCTACTACGCCGGTCCCGACGACCCCCTGGTCAGCCCCGACTTCGCGGGCTGGTTCCGGCGCAGCTTCACCCTGCTGTCGGCCGTCTGGCAGCCGATGACCCTCGTCCAGCTGGTGTGGGCCGTGCCCCTGCTGGCCATCGGCGTCGTGGCCGCCCTGATCACACCGGACGCCAGTGTCATCACCGACCCGCAGGACGTCTCGTTCGACGACTTCCTCGAACCGCTGCTGATCATCCTGCCCTTCACCCTGGCCGCCGTCGTGCTGAGCATGGTGAGCCAGCTGGCCACGCTCGACATCCTCGTGCAGCGCGCCACCGGCCGCCCGGTCTCGGTCGGCACCGCCCTCAAGAACGGTCTGCGCCGCTTCTTCCCACTGCTCGGCTGGCAGATCCTGGCCGGACTGATCATCCTCGTGGGCCTGCTGTTCTGCATCCTGCCCGGCCTGTACTTCGCGGTCGTCCTCACCGTGCTGACGCCGATCATCCTGCTCGAACGGGGCGAAGGCATCAGCCGCGCCTTCCAGCTGTTCCACGCCAACTTCGGCGCCGCGCTCGGCCGGATCGCCACCGTCTACGGTTTCTACCTCGCATTCACGTTCGTCGAGGGCATCTTCACCTCGGTGATCGACCCGTCCGGCACCGCGGGCACCGGGGTGGCCCTGTTCCTGGCCGTCGTGTCGACCGCGTTCTCGGTAGCCTCCGGGGTGGTGGTGGCCCCGATGGTGCTGACCGCGTACGCCGACATGCGCGCCCGCCGCGAGCCGTTCTCCACGGCGTACCTGGCCCAGCAGCCCTAAATCTCCTCGGGGTCGCGTCCCACCGCGGACCGGCCCCCGTCGACCGGGATGATCGCGCCGTTGACGAACGACGACCGGTCCGACAGCAGGAACGCAGCTGCCTCGGCCACTTCGCTCGTACGACCCATCCGGCCCAGCGGCTGCAACAAGCGGATCTCCCGGTCGAATCCGTCCCGCGCCCCGGGTGCCAGACCGGCCAGGTGCGCATCCGACCGCTCCGTGGCGATCGAGCCGAGAGCCAGAGCGTTCACCCGTACGGAATGACGCCCGTAATCAACCGCAAGCGCGCGGGTCAGCCCCTCGATCGCCGCCTTGGCCGTCGCGTAGGCGAACGCCCCGCGCACCGCCCGCTGAGCCTGATGCGACGACACGTTGACGATGGAACCCGGCACCCCGGCCGCCAAGAAAGCCCGCACCGCCGCCGCGCACCCGGCCAGCACCGGATCCACATTGCGGGCGATCAGCGCAGCCGCTTCCGGGGCCGGCATCTCGTGCAGCCACCCGCCGGGGAAGGTCGCCGCGTTGTTGACCCAGCCCCGCAACTCCCCGGCCGCCTCAACCGCCCGCGCGACCACCGTCTCGTCCGAAGCGTCCCCGATCACGGGGACCACGCTTTCCCGACCGGCCGCCCAGTCGAGGGCCCGCTCGTCGAACTCAACCACCACCACCCGGCCGCCTTCCTCGAGCAAACGCTCGACGATCGCCCGCCCGACCCCGCGGCCGCCCCCGGTCACCACAAAAGAAGTCATTAGTAGGTCTTATCTCGCCCTGACCCCCACCGCACCGCCACACCGCGCCCGGCCCCCACACCGGGCCGCATTCCACCCCGCCGCCCCGCCCGCCTGGCCCGCCCCGTCACGCGTCCTAGCCCGGAACGACGCGCCGCCACGCCACCGGCCCGGCTCGACACCAAGCCGGGCCCGCGCCCCGGCACGCCGGCCCACACCCCCGCCACGTCGGCCTGTACCCCGCCACGGCGGCTGGCCGGAGCCTGACACACAAAGATCCTCCCGCCCTGTAGCCAGCGGGAGGATCTTTGTTCGAGGGCTCAGCGACCGAGCGCAGTCCAGATTTCGGCGACCGTGCGGAATTCCCGGCCGTCCGGGAGAGTGTCGATGTCCGCCAGCACGTCGTCCGGCGCCAGCAGGGTCTCAGCGCTTTCCCGCAGCTTCACCCGATCCCCCGGCAGCGCCGAGCGCCCGATGTACCGCCCGAACCGGCTGATGTCGTTCGCCTCGGCGTCTCCGAGGATGGGACTCACCACGGGCTCACCGTCGGCGGGCGACTCCGGCACGCGCGTCTCGTCGGCGCGGCCACCCCCGACCCCTTGCACGAGATCGCGGACCTCATCGGCCAGTTCGTCGTCAACACGCGCGCTGTGCTTGTTGCTTCCCCTGTCCATCTCCGCGAGATTCCCGCGCCCCTCCCCGCTAAACCGCCCGTGACGGTCATCAACCCTCCGAGCGAACAACCCGGCGCCCCCGACTCACCAGCTCAAGAGATGCGCCGCCTCTACTCACGACTCCCCAAGCGGCCCCACCTGCGACTTCCTGCCCCAGAACAGGGTGCCCTCCCATCCCCTCCGCGGCCCAGGACATGGCGACGCCCAGCCTTCGCGGCTCGGAACACGGCGCTTTCCACCCGTCCGCGATCCAGCACACCGCGACGCCCACACCCACGGCCCGAAACACGGCAACGCCCACCCTCGTCAGCCCAGAACATGGCGACGCCCACACCCACGGCCCGAAACACGGCGACACCCACCCTCGTCAGCCCGGACATGGCGACGCCCACCCCACGGCCCAGGACATGGCGACGCGCACCCGCCGAGGGCCGGCCGGTGCGCGTCGGGGCTGGTGTCCGGGGTCAGGGGAACTGCATGCGGCGCGGGCGAGGGATCACGGGCGGGGGCAGCGGCAGGTCGTCGAGGTGACTCCAGTTGAGCGAGCCGTTGTCGGTCGACTTGATCTCGCCGAGGCAGGCGCGGAGCAGGCCCAGGGTGGGCGCACCCGCGAACCCGGCGATGACTACTTCGGGCTTGGGATCGATCTGGGCGATAGCGGCGCAGATCTTGGCGACTTCGCGCTCGTCGACCGCGTCGAGCGGCAGCGGCGACTCGGCCTGCGACCGCCGCCACGGCGGGCCGAACCGGCGCAGCAGCTCCCGGGCGAGCCGGCCGAACGAGCGCCCGACGGGGGCGTCCAGCATGGAGTCGCGGGCGGACTGCCCGAAGCACCACGGCACCACCACATGGCCATTGATCACGACCAGCTGGTAGACCGACTTGGGCACTGTGATGATCTCGGCACCGGGGAGCGTGCCCAGGAACAGCACCAACTCCTCGTAGGGAAGGGGCCATCGCGGATTCGCGATCACTCGTTCCATGGTCTGCGTCATTGCGGGGTGAGAGTGGATCTCACGCTCCATCGCGGTGCTCAGGGCTTCCGGCACCCGCGTCCACAGTTCGCCGGCAACCTTGTCGCCGAACTGCTCGACCACCCACTCGCTCGGACCGACCAGAACGTCTGGGCGCATTCGTTACCACCACCGTCCGTGTCGCTGGCGCTACTGCTGGCTAGAAGAGTTCCACTTCCAGTGATCGACTGGAAGGGTCGACTTTCCTAGATCCCAAAAACGCCCGTGAATGAAATCCAGCGAAACGATCAAAAGCTTGCTACGACGATGGAGCAGCAGGTTGAGACCTTGCGAAACATGCAACTTGCACGGCGAACCGCACGTGCAAGTTGCATGCTGGCTTCGCATTTCACCCCGTGGAACCAGTCAATCACTCAGATATTTCAGGGTGGTGACCAGCACGCAAACATCCACTCACAGTGACGATTGACAACGCCCCGACCTGCAACTCCCCTGCCCTGACAACCTTGACCACGTACGCGCCCCGCCCGCCTCGGAGATCCACAAGGCCCCGGCCGGTGATCTGCGAAGCCGCAGTCAAGCCCGTCTCACCGACAACGCTAGAGCGGGCCCGACCAGACCGTTGTCGGATTTCCGTCAGTGCCACTCTTCCCCATGGGGATACGTGCCATAGACCCGTTTCGCCCCTTCAGCGCGCCGTTCCCCATCGCCGTCCACAGCCGACGAAGCATTGGCCGGTAACCCAGAGACACCAACGCACCGCTCAAAATCCTTCCCCCGGAACGAACGTCAAGTAACCGATCGACCACTGTGAGCAATCGCACGACACGAATGACACACCGGTCCGCACCCGCAATCTCCGGCCATGTGGAACCGCTCCCATTTCCCTTACTGCCTGAACAAATTCACTCACCCCCTCCGAACGCCGCAACTTTTCACACCCAGCAAGCGATCACGCCGGAGCCGCCCCATAATCCCGACACTCACCGTCGCCCCCGAAAAGCCCTTTCATCGGACGCGGTGGCGCCCGCAGAGGAGGACGGCGCCTCAGAGGAGGACGGCGCCGCAGAGGAGGACGGCGCCGCAGAGGAGGACCGCGCCCGCAGAGACGGCAACGCCTGTAGAGAGCAACGCCGACGGAGGGGCAACGCCCGCAGACAAGGGGGCAGACGAGGGGCGGTGAACGCGAACGAGGCGCAGGCCCCGCCGGAAGAGCGCAAACTGCGGAGGAAAGCGCGGTGTCCTTGGAGGAAGCGCGTTGACTGCGGGGCGGGAACGCGCGGTACTCGCGGGGAAAGCGCAGTACTCGCGGGGAAAGCACGGCCCGCGGGGAAGGCGCGGCGCTCCTGGAACGAGCGGGCACCTGCGAGCCGACGGAAACGCGGCGGCTCCCGGAGGAAGCACCCGCGTCGACCCCGCGCCCGCACACGTCCCCGATGACCGCCGTACTTGCGGGCCGAGGCAAACGCGGCGCCCCTGGAGAAAGCACCGTACTTGCAGCGCGTTGTCGCCGACCCCGGCCGCGTGCACGACGCCGGGCCGAGGCAAAACGCGGCGCCCCTGGAGGAAGCACCGTACTTGCAGGCCGGGGCAAACGCGGCGCCCCGGAGGAAGCACCGTACTTGCGAGCCGAGGCAAACGCGGCGCCTGCGGCGGAAGCGCGGTGCCCGCGAGGTGAGGAAGGGCGCGGCCCGCGAGAGGAAAGCGCGGCGGCGCCGAGAAAGGGCGCCGGTGCGGCCGGCCTGTGCGACCGCCCCCGGTCAGCCGTAGTGTGCGTGCGCCGTTTCCGGCCACTCGCCCGAGCGGGCCCGGGCCCGCAGGATCGCTGCCACGACTTGCAGGAAGGCTGAACGGTCGACCCCGTCGGAGGCCCCGCTGACCGCTGCCGTGCGCAGGTCGGCCGCGAGCTCGCCCACCGGCTCCCCCGCCCGTCCGGCCGGCCGGACGGTGCCGGCCCTGCTGTCGACGACGACGAACCCGGAGCCGCTGCGCCCCTGATCGCCCTCCCACCGGTAGAGGGCACCGTGTGGCAGCAGCGCCTGTCGCCACACTCCCAGGTTGAACGCCGCGACCATCGAAGCCTCCTACCGACGCTGGTAACCGAATCCGTCGGCCGCGGCGGCCTCCGGATGCCATTCGTGACCGGCTTCCAGCGTCGCGTTGTGCGCCCGCCGGTAGCTGGGATCACCGGTCTCGATCATGTATTGCGCCTCGTACCGCTCGTGGTTCAACCACACGATGTCCTCGGGGTGGGGGTTGCCGGTGCGCAGTCTTTCCCACGCCTCCGCGATGCGCGGGTTGCTGCCGAAGCGGGCCACCTCCGCGGGCACGTCGTCGTAGAGGTCGAGCACGTGCTCCTCCAGGAAGACGTGATTCTTGACCTGGCGGACGTCGGCCTCGCTGAAGCCGTAGCGTGCGGCTGTCGTGGCCACCTGTCCGACGTCGTCGGTGGCCGTTCGGATTCGCTCGTAACTCCGCTCGGCCCAGGTGAACTCGAAGTCGAGCTCGTGCAGGGGCGGCCGCATCTCCCCGCCGGTGGCGCGCGGATCGGCCCCGTCCACCGCCAGTTCGTCGACGCGTCCGCCGAGCGACTTCGCCGCGTGCGCGAGCCGGTGCAGGGCGGCCACCAGGTCGCGGAGCCAGTGGGCGATCCGGGCGCCCCACGAAGCGCACAGGGTGGAAACCTGGCCCGCCACGACGGGGGTGGCCAATCCGGCCGTGGCGATCAGTTCCGCGGCGTAGACCAGCAACCGGGAGACCACCGTGGCCACCGCGTCGCGGATCATCAGGCGGACGGTGCCGATCAGCGCGCCCGCACCCTCGGTCATCAGCGCCATCGCGTCGGCCGCGCGGGACAGGATGCGTACGGACTGCTCTTGCCGGCTCGCATGCGCGCGGTAGGCACCGGCCGCCGAGCCTGACCAGTCCGCGAGCTCTTCCCACCCCGTACGGGTCAGGTCGTCGGCCTGGTGAGCCAGCTCCACCGAGACGTTGCGCCATGTCCGGGCGTGCGCGGCGATCTGCGCCGGGTCGCCCGCCAACCGGTCGAGCGCCTCGGACAGGGGCTTGACGTGCTCGATCAGCCACGCGATGCCGTATTGCAGGAGCGCCCCGGCCGGATCGGTGATCAGCGCCAGCGCGTCCAGCCCGCCCGCGACCACGCCGAGCGTGCCGTCGATCCAGCTGCCGTCGCGGATGCCGGCGGCGATCTGCTCGACGTCCTCGGCGATCCACACGCCCGCCCACGCGCTCGGCGGCGTCTCGGTCACCGGCGCCACCAGCGAGCCGGTCATCGCCCGCCCCGGAGGTGATCGAACTGGTGGGCCCGCCGCCGGTCGGTGTTCTCGTATTCCGCCGCCGTCGTGCGCAGCCGCGCCGCCGTGTCGTGCAGCGCCGCGGCCGCCGTGGTGATGCCGTCGACCAGCGTGTCCTGAAGGGCGCCCAGCACCGTCGGCACCATCCGGCAGAGTTCCCCGTACGACTCCGGGCCCGCTCGCACCGCATCCCCGGCGCGCGCCGCCTGCCCGGTCCGGTCGCCGATCGCCGTGACCGCGGCGGCGTGGGCTGTCAGGCCGGCCGGCCGCACCTCGACATGATCACTCATCGGGCTCACACAGCCTTCGCTCGTACGACTCGATCACCGCACGCCCGGTCTCCGACTCGGCACCCACCGTCTCGGTCGTCACCTCGGTGATCCGGGCCGCCAACGCCCGCCGAGCCGCCCGCGCCGTCGCGAGGATCACGCGCGCTGTCTCGGCCGCGGGCCGCCCACGGATGCCCTCGCCCAGGTCGAGTCGCACCATGTCGCCCGCCGACGCGACAGTCACCTCGACCAGCCCGTCGTCGCTGCGGGCGGTCGCGGTGACCGCGGACAGCCGCGCCGACAGCTCGCGGGCCTGCGCGGCCCGCGCCTCGATGCCGGTCTGCCAGTCGTCGATCATGCGTTCCGCGTCCTCGAGATCACGACCGTCGAACATGGAGTCACACCTCCCCGTGCCGAACTCGGGACTCAACGTAACGCCGCCGCAAGGGCCCGCCGGGGCCTGTGGATAACTCCGGCGCGCGGCCGATGATCAGCCAGAACTGTCGGGGGGCCGCGCTACGGTGCCCCGGTGAATGCGGAACAGGTGCTGTCCCCGGCCGCCGAGGCGGGGCTCGTCGTCGAGGCCGTCCTGGGCGATCTGCGCGAGGGCGACCATCGGGGCGTGGTGGTCGACTCGCCGCCCGGCGCGGGCAAGTCGACGCTGGTCGTGCGGGCCGCCGGCGAGCTGGCCGCGGCGGGTGAGCCGTTGATGATCGTGGCGCAGACCAACGAACAGGTCGACGATCTGATAGCCCGCCTCGGGGCGCGCTCGCCCGAGGTCGCCGTGGGCCGGCTGTCGGCAGTCGACTACGAGGCCAGCGAGCGGGTCCGCGACCATCCGCAGTGCCGCGTCGGGGCCAAGGTGGCCGAGCTCGGCACGCCCGCGGTCACCATCGGCACTGCCGCGAAGTGGGCCACCGTGTCCGAGGGTTCGTGGCCGTGGGCGATCGTCGACGAGGCCTATCAGATGCGCTCCGACGCCCTGCTGCGCGTCGCGCCCCGGTTCGTCCGGGCGCTGTTCGTGGGCGACCCGGGCCAGCTCGACCCGTTCTCGACCGTCGACGTCGAACGCTGGACGGGCCTGTCGTGGGATCCGATGCAGAGCGCCGTCGCGGTGCTGCTGCGGCACAACCCCGGCCTGCCCGTGCACCGTCTGCCCGTCTCGTGGCGGCTGCCGCACACGGCCGCCCCGGTCGTGGCCGAGGCTTTCTACCCCTTCACCGGTTTCCGCTCGGGCACCGGCCCGGGCGATCGCCACCTGGTCTTCGACCGCCCGGCCGCCGACCGGCTGGACGACGTGCTCGACGCGGCCGCCGCGACCGGCTGGGGCCTGCACGAGCTCCCGGCCCGCTTCACGATCCGCACCGACGCCGAGGCCGCGGCGGCCTGTGCCGAGCTGGCGACCCGGGCCCTGGCCCGCGACGGGGTGACCGCATCGGAGTCGGGCGGTGGCCCGCTGACCGCCGACCGCATCGCCATCGGCGCCGCCCATCGCGACCAGGCGGCGACCATCCGAGCCCTGCTCCCGCCCGAGGTCAAAGGCGTCACGGTCGACACGGCGAACAGGCTGCAGGGCCGGGAGTACGACCTGACGATCGTGCTGCACCCGCTCTCCGGCCGGCAGGACGCGACCGCCTTCCACCTCGAGTCGGGCCGGCTGTGCGTGCTGACGTCGCGCCATCGGCATGCCTGTGTGGTGGTCGCCCGCGAGGGCATCGCCGAGCTGCTCGACGCGCATCCGTCGACCGAGCCGGTGCATCTCAACGTGCCGGTGAAGTTCCCCGACGGCTGGGAGGCAAATCAGGCGATCCTTGCCCATTTACACAAGGGAGTGTCACTAAGACGACAGTAACCGCTACTTTGTGTTAATGGCGGTCTTCACGACGGCGGCGTCCAAGCCGGACAGCGTCTATCGGCCGATCCTGCGGCCACGCCGGGGCGAGCTGGCGGCCCTCGCGCATCTGTCGGCCACCGAGGCCGTACGGGTCATGCCGATCCTCGAGCTCGAGCACGGCCCGGGCGTTCTTCCGCTGATCCGCGAGCTGCCACCGCGTACGGGGGCCTTGGCGGTTGATTTCGGCGAGCTGCCCGACCCGGCCGACCCTCTCGTGGCGCCCTCGCTCGACCTGGCCGAGGAACTGGCCGATCTGGGCGTGGCCATGCTGCCGGTGCTGCGCGGTCAGGAGAGCCGGCGGCGCCTGGCCGCCCACGGGCTCGCCGCGCGCATGCACCTGCGCCGAGCCGTGCTGCGGCTCCAGCCTCACGCCGACGCGGCCAACCCGGCTCAGGCCGACGCGCTCGCCGACCGCCTGCTGCACGCCTCTGGCCTCGAGGCCGAGGAGGTCGACCTGCTGATCGACCTGGCCGAGACGGCGTGCGTGACCCATGCCGCCCGCTTCCAGGAGCAGTTGCACCGGATCCTGCGGTGGGCCCGGACCCGGCCGTGGCGCTCGATCAGTGTGGCCTCCGGCGCGATGCCGCCCAACCTCGACGACCTGCCCACCGACGTGCCGGTCACGATCGACCGGCACGACGCGCGGGTGTGGGCGCGGATCGGCGAACCCGGGATCGGCTACGCGGATTACGGCGTCACTTCCCCCGTACGCCGGCGGGGCGTGCAGCGGCACCGCCAGTTGCCGACCCTGCGCTACACGGGCGAGCACCACTGGCGGATCTACCGCTGGTCGCGGCGGGGCGGCCGGAGCGACGACCGCTGCCATGACCTGTGCCGCACTCTGGTCACCTCGCCGCACTGGCCGGCCGCCGGGGCCCGGTTCTCGTGGGGCGACGCCGAGATCGCCCGCCGGGCCCGCAGCGCACCCGGTGCCGGCAGCCCGGCCGGCTGGATGTCGTGGAGCACCTCGCATCACATCGCGCAGGTGCTGCAAACCCTCAAGATCGAGTGAAAACTGTCGTACGCTTGTTCTAATGTCGCTGACAGCCGCGTTGGCCTACGCCCGGCATGGCATCCCTGTCCTGCCGGTGCACGCGCCTGACCCGCGCGGCGGCTGCACCTGCGACAGAGGAGCGTCATGCGATCGACCGGGCAAGCATCCGCACCTGCGCCACGGCCTGCACGAGGCGAGCACCGACCCCCGCCTGCTCGAGCTGTGGTGGTCACGCTGGCCGGGAGCGAACGTGGGGCTGCGCACCGGCGTCGCGATGGATGTGGCCGACGTCGACTCGGCCGAGGGCTGGCACGGCCTGTGCCATCTGCTCGGCGGCGACTTCCCCGCCGGTCCCCGTGTGCGCACCGGTGGCGGCGGCTGGCATTTCTGGTTCCGGCCGATGGGCTACGGCAATCGGGTGCGCCTGCTGCCCGGCCTGGACTGGCGCGGCGTCGGGGGTTACGTGGTGGCCCCACCGTCGCGGCATGCCTCCGGCGGCGACTACCGCTGGGTGCACCGGCCGAGCGAACCGCTGCCCGAGGGGCCGGCGGCGCTGCGCGCGCTGATCGAGGGCCCGCCCCCGCTGCCCGGTCACCGCGCGATCGCGCATCCGACGCGGTATGCGCGGGCAGCCCTCGCCGCCGAGGCCGACCGGGTCGCCCGCGCCCCCGTGGGCAGCCGCAACGACACGTTGAACCGCGCGGCGTACTCGTTGGGGCGGTTCGTCGGGGCCGGCCTGCTCGACCTGAGCGAGACGGTGCGCGAACTCGAGGAGGCGGCGCGTTTCGCCGGGCTGGGCCGGGCCGAGATCCGAGCCACACTGCGCTCGGGGCTGACGGCGGGCAGCCACGCGCCGTTCGATCCGTCGGCCGGGGCTCCCCGGCGCGTGGCGTAAAAGCCCTCTTGCCCCAAAGATGGGTTCATGACCGAGTGGACCGACAAACGTGACATGAGCGCAGCCGGGGCCGGGACATGACCCAGGCGCGTCAACTGAAGCCCTACGACGTGGAGATCTCCGTGGCGGCGGGGCGGGACGAGGTCTGGGAGTCCGTCACCCAGCCGGCCTTGCTCCATCAATGGTTCGGGTGGGACTACGACGGACTGGCGGCCGAGATCAAGCAGATCTTCCTGGACGAGGCGACCCTGCTGGCGCCCGAGCAGATGGGCTGGGCCGACGGGTCCTATTTGGAGGTGACCGGCGACGACGACTCGGCACGGGTGCGGGTGACCCGTGAAGGCAACAGCCCGGGCGGGTCCGAGCGCTACGACGCGATCGAGGAGGGGTGGCGGGCGTTCCTGATCCAGCTGCGCTTCCTGCTCGACCAGCGCCCGGAGGGACGACGGCGCACGCTCTACCTGACCGGCGAGACGACCGGCCGGCAGGCACTGACGCTCGCGTCCGGCGAGTGGGAGCGGTTCGGGCCGCGGGTGGCCTGGACGGTCGACGGTGACGGGCACCTGATCGTCGCCGCGGGCCGGGTCCCGCTCGACGAGCCGACAGCGACGCATTTCGAGGTGACCGTCTCGATGTTCGGCGCCGACGACGCCACCTTCGAGGCGGCGCGCGAGACGTGGGCCAAGCGGTGGGCCCCGATGGCGGCCGGGGCCGAGATCACCACGGCCACCGACCCGGCCCCCGGCTCCTGACCTCCTTGCCGCCCGGGGTGGGCCGGGCGGCGCTTCGAGCGGGAGTGGCGACGCCTTCGGGGCGGGCCGGCGCTTCAGGGTGGCTGGTGCTTCAGGGTGGCTGGTGCTCCGAGGTGGGCTGGGTGGTGACGTGGGCAGGGTTTGGCAGGGGATGCGTGTGCGGTCACCCGAAGGTCGATGACGGCGGCCCCGGCCCGGTAGCCTGGCTGCTCTGACCGGCCGGGGGGCGACTTTGCTGCGGGGTGACTTGGCTTCGGAGGCGCCTAGGAGCGTTCTCGCCGATCCCGCACGCCTGCGTTCGGTGGCCCGGCTCCGGCTCGGGTCACGGGCCGACCCCGCCTTCGACCGCATCGCCGGCATCGTCGAGCGGCTGGTGGACACGCCGGTTGCGCTGGTCACGGTGGTCTCCGCCGACTGCCAGCATCTGCCCGGTCAGGTCGGTCTGCCCGAGCCGCTCGCGTCCGGGCGTGAGATGGCGCTCAGCCACTCGTTCAGCCGCCACGTGGTCGAGGCCGGCGCGACGCTGGTCGTGCCCGACGTGCGCGAGGACCCGCGGATGCGCGACAACCTGGCGATCCGCGAACTGGGCGCGATCGCGTTCGCCGGGGTGCCGCTGACCGACTCCGACGGGCTGGTCCTCGGCACGCTGGCCGTCATGGACCGCGAACCCCGGGTCTGGACCAGCAGCGAGATCGTCCTGCTGCGCGAGCTCGGCGAGGTCTGCAGTTCCGAGCTGCGGCTGCGCATCGCGCGGGAGATCGCCGACGAGGCCCGGCGGGCCGCCGAGTCCGCGCACGACCAGCTCACGCTGCTCGGCGAGCTGACCGACGTGCTGACCACCACGATGGACATCGACGAGGCGCTGCACCGGCTGGGCGGCATGGTGGCGGGCCGCCTGGCCGACTGGTGCCTGATCGCGCTGGCCGATCAGGGCGGCACGATCCGGCACGTCTCGGCCGTCCACCACGACGGGGCCCACGCGGAGGCCCTCGACCGGCTCACCGCCACGTTCGACGCGGCACCGCTGCTCCGGTCGGCGCAGCGGACGAGCCGGGGCGACGTGGACCAGCTGCGTGCCCGCCTGAGCGCCGAGGTGGCCGACCGGCTGGGCTGCTCGTCCGCCCTGGTCGTGCCGATCACCTCGCCCGTCACTTATCGCGTGCTGGGTGCGGTGCTGCTGGTCAACGGTCCCGGCCGGCCCGGGTTCAGCGAGGCCGAGGAGAGCACCGCGGCCGAGGTGGGCCGCCGCGCCGGCATGGCCGTCGACAACACGAGGGTGTACGACCGCCAGCGCCACGTGGCCGAGGTCCTGCAGCACAGCATGCTGCCCGAGCTGCCCCGGGTGGAGGGGGTCGACCTGCACGGGCGTTACCTGCCGGCCCAGGCCGGCGCGTCGGTCGGCGGCGACTGGTACGACGCGTTCGCCCAGCCCGACGGCAGCCTGATCCTCGCCGTGGGCGACGTCTCCGGCCACGACATCGAGGCCGCCGCCACCATGGGCCAGGTCCGCAACCTGGTGCGCGGCGACGCCTACGGCCGCGCCGACGATCCCGGCCCGCTGCTGGCCCAGCTCGACCGCGCGCTGCACGGCCTGCACGTCCCGGCCGCGGCCACCGCCGTCCTGGCCCGCCTGACTCGCGAAGGCGACGACTACGTGATCGCGTTCGCCAACGCCGGCCATCCCCCGCCCGTGCTGCTGCGCCCCGACGGCGAGGTCGAGGTGTGGTGGGAATCGCCCGAACCGCTGCTCGGCCTGCTCCCCCGCGATCACCGCACCACTCACCGGCGCCGGGTGGCGCCCGGCAGCACGCTGCTGCTCTACACCGACGGCCTGGTCGAACACCCGGCTCATCTGATCGACGACGGCATCGCCCGCATCCGGGCCGTCCTGCGGGGCAACGCCGCCCTCCCGGCCGACGAGCTGTGCGACCGGCTGATCACCTCGGCCCCGCGCCGCGCCGACGACATCGCCCTGCTGATCGTCGGGCTCCGCTGACGCCCGGGTGACGGATGGCCCAGCCGGGTGGGGAACGCGGCCGGCGGGTAGCCCACCTAGGTCAGTTCGACGACCTCGAGCAGGCCGCTGAGCACCAGGATCTGGCGGACCGAAGGCGTCGCCCGGGTCAGTCGGAAGCGGACGCCGGCGTCGCGGGCGCGTTGGAAGCCGAAGACCAGCGCGCCCAGGCCGGTGGAGTCGATGAAGACCAGGCCGGACAGGTCGACCACGATCTCGCGGGGCCGGGTGGCCAGCGCGTCGGACAGCGCGGCCCGCACCTGGTCGACGGTGAGCACGTCGACCTCGCCCCGCAGCGCGACGGTCGCGGTCTCGCCGTTGTTGTCCAGGCTCGTCACGAACTCGTCGGGCAAGGCCGTCCTTCTTCCACTGTGGCGATGGTTCCACGTACGGTAATCGGCATCATCAAACACGTGAGGAGCGTGGCGTGCCGGTTCTGGGCGGTCTGCCGCCGCGCAACTTGAGTTTCGTCGGGCGGGAGGACCTGCTCGCCCAGCTCCGCACGAGGCTGAGCACCGGACCGGTGGTGCTGTTGCCGGGCGAGGAGCATCCGCTCGGCGGTACGGGCCGTACCCAGCTGGCCGCCGAATACGCCTACCGCTACGCGGAAACCTACGACCTGGTCTGGTGGATCCCGGCCGAGCAGGCCGCGGGCACCCGGGCCGCGCTGATCGGGCTGGCCCACCGGCTGGGGCTGCCGGAGTCGGGCGACATCAACCGCACGCTGGCCGCGGTGCGCGACACGTTGAGCCGGGGCGAGCCGTTCCGCAACTGGCTGGTGGTCTTCGAGGACGCCAACCGCCCCGAGGACATCAAGCCTTATCTGCCCAGCGGCGCCGGTCATGTGCTGGTGACCAGCCGCAACCCGCGCTGGTCGGCCGAGGTGGCCCAGGCCGTGCCGGTCGGTGTCTTCGACCGGGCCGACAGCGTCGATCTGCTGCGTCGCCGCGCTCCCGAGCTGACCGTGGCCGACGCCGGTCGTCTGGCCGAGCGGCTGGGTGACGTGCCGATGGCCCTGGAGCTGGCCGCTGCCGTCCGGGCCGCCACCGGGCGTTCGGTCGACGATTATCTGGCGCGCTTCGACGCGCGCACCGCCGAGCTGGCCTTCCCCACACCCGTACGGGTGGCTTGGGGTCTGGCCGCCGACGAGCTCAAAGCGGTCTCGCCGGCCGCGTTCGAGCTGCTGGAGCTGTGCGCCTTCCTGAGCAGTGCGCCGGTCTCGTGGCGTCTGCTGTGGGGTGCCCGCACGCTGTCGCTGCCGCCCGAGCTGGCTCCCACCGTACGGATCGAGCGGCGGCTCAAGGCGGCGCTGCGCCTGATCGGGCGGTACGGGCTGGCCGAGCTCGACCCGCCGGGCGAACACCTGCTCGTGCATCCGCTGGTGCGCGGCATGCTGGGCCAGGAACTCAGTTCGGAGCGGCACGCCGCGCTGCTCGGCACGGTGCGGGCCACGCTGGCCGCGGCCGACCCGGGCGACCCGGACGACCCTTCGACCCGTTCGCGCTACGCCGAGCTGACCCCGCATCTGGTTCACTCCGATGTGCTCGGGGCGGGCGCCGAGGAGATCCGCCAGCTGGTCATCAACTGCGTGCGCTACCACTTCGCCCGCGGCGACTACGACTCCAGCCGTGACCTGGCCGCGGCGGCCGTGACCCGCTGGCGTGAGCTGCTGGGTGAGACCGACCCGCAGACCTTGCTGGCCTCGTTCCACCTGGGTAACGCGCTGCGGGCGGTCGGGCGCACCGACGAGGCCCGGACGCTCAACGCGCAGACCTTGCGGGCCCAGCGCGAGGCGCTCGGCGGCGACGACGAGTCGACCCTGGCCACGGCCAACAGCGTGGGGGCGGACCTGCGCATCCGCGGCCACTTCGGGCAGGCCCGGCAGCTCGACGCGGACAACCTGGTGCGCTATCGCCGGCTGTTCGGCGAGAGCTTCCCGACCGCGCTCCGCTGCGCCAACAACCTCGCCGCCGACCTGCGGCTGCTCGGCGACTTCCGGGGCGCCCGCACCCTCGACGAGCAGACGCTGCGGCACCGCCAGGCGATCTTCGCCGACGGGCATCCGGAGATCCTGTCGTCGCGTGCCGAGCTGGCTTTCGACCTTTTCGGGCTGGGTGACTACGCGACCGCGGCCGAGCTGGCCGGGGTGCGGCCGGGCACGGTCGGCGAGGATCACCCGTTCGCTCTGTGGGCGGCGCGGTTCGGGGCGATGGCGACCCGGCGCCGGGGACTGCCGTCGGCGGTGCCGCGGGCCGAGTCGGTGGTCGAGCTGACCCGGCGGCGCTTCGGCGACCTGCACGTCGAGACTCTGGCCGCGGTCGTCTCGCTGGCCAACGCCGTACGGGAGGCCGAGGACTTCGAACGCGCGCACGAGCTGCTCGAACGGGCGGTGACCCGCTACCACTCGGTGCTCGGCGACGACCATCCGTTCACGCTGGCCGCGGCGGCCGCCCTGGCCGGGGTGGTCCGGGCGACCGGCCGGTTCGCGGAGGCCCGGAACATCGACGAGGAGGCGCTGAGCGGTTTGCGGCGCAGCGTCGGCCCCGATCACCCGTTCACGATGAGCTGCGCCAACGGTTACGCGGGCGACCTGTTCGGGCTGGGCGAGCGGCAGGAGGGGCAGCAGCTGGCGGGTGACACCTGGCAGCGGTCGCGCATGATCCGCGGGCCTGAGCACCCCGACACGCTGGCCTGCGCCTGGAACGCGGTGCTGGCCGGTGGGGACGACGAGGCCCGGCATCAGGTGGCGGCGGCGCTCACCAAGGCGTACGGGGAAGGGCATCCCGTGCTGGCCCGGGTGGCCCTGGGCGATCGGCTCGAGACCGACATCGACCTACCGCCGTTGTAGGACGACCGCCGCCTGCTGGTTGAGCAGACCGGTCAGTTCGGCCGCGGGCATCGGCTTGGCGAAGTGGTAGCCCTGGGCCTGGGTGCAGGCCAGGTCGCGCAGCATGGCCGCCTGGGCCTCGTCCTCGACCCCTTCGGCCACCGGGGACAGGTTGAACGTGCGGGCGATGTGCAGCACCGCCTCGGCCACCGAACCGTTCGCGGTGGTCTCCTGCATGGCCTGCACGAACGACTTGTCGATCTTCACCACGTCGACCGGCAGCGCGCCCAGGTGGCTCAGTGACGAGAAGCCGGTGCCGAAGTCGTCGAGCGCGATGCGGACGCCGAGGCTCTTGAGCGAGTCGAGCACGCGGGCCGACTCCGTGAGGTCGGTCAGCGCGGCCGACTCGGTCAGTTCGAGCACGAGCAGATCGGCCGGCATGCCGGTGTCCGTGAGCACCGTACGGATCTCCTCGGTCAGCTCGGGACTGGCCAGCTGGGTGGCCGACAGGTTGACGTTGAGCTTGAAGCCCGGGTGCGCGCGCTGCCATTGGACGGCCTGCACGCACGCCTCGCGCAGCACCCACAGGCCCAGGTTGTCCATGAGGCCGAGCGACTCGGTCAGGTCGATGAAGTCGCCCGGGGCCAGCAGGCCGCGGATCGGGTGCCGCCAGCGCACCAGCGCCTCGACGCCCACCGTGTGCTCGCCGTCGAGGTCGACGATCGGCTGGTAGTGCACCTCGAACTGGCATTCGGCGAGCGCGCGGCGCAGATCGCTCTCGTCCCGGCGGCGCTGCGCGACCTCGGCGAACCGGGCCGGGTCGAACCGGCGCACGACACCTTTGCCGTCGTCCTTGGCGTGGTACAGCGCCTCGTCGGCCTCGCGCAGCAGCGAGTCCACGTCGTGTTCGGCGCCGCGCGCGATCGAGATGCCCGCGCTGGCCCGCGCGCTCAGCACGAGGTCGTCCACGGCGACCGGCTGCTGCAGGTCGCGCAGGATCCGGCTGGCCACCGTGTCGGCGATCTCGTCGTCGGCCAGGCGGGGCAGCAGCACGACGAACTCGTCGCCGCCGAGCCGGGAGACCGTGTCGTTGGCGCGCACGTTCGCGTTCAGCCGGTCAGCCGTGATCTTCAGCAGCTCGTCGCCGGCCGCGTGGCCGTACGTGTCGTTGATGCCTTTGAAGCCGTCGAGGTCGAACAGGATCACCGCGGTCGAGGTGTTGTCGGCGTCGTCCAGGGCGTCCTTGGCGTGGTCCATGAACATCGCGCGGTTGCCGAGCCCGGTCAGCGGGTCGCGGAAGGCCTGCCGGGCCAGGATCGCGCGCTGCCGGGTGAGATCGCGCATCAGACCCTGGTTGGTGTGCGAGCCGAGGAACTGGCGGATCAGGATGACGCCCGTGACGATCAGGATCAGCCAGATCAGCTGGGGTCCGGAGTCGCCCAGCCAGGTGTGAACGGCCGCCATCACCAGGGCCGCGGAGACCGGGGCGTACTGCGCGAGGGGCCAGCGCTCGGTCGCCTTGGCCACGGCCGCGCCGATCGCCACGACGACGGCGATCCCGAGCGCCCAGGCCCACAGGCCGGCGTTCTGCCGATCGAGCGGCTCGATCAGCACGGGCCAGGCGAGCACCAGCAGCGACGCGAAGATCATGGCGATGTCGACGCCGCGTCGCACACGGTTCAGGGTCTTGCCGAAATGCCCCATGAAGCACCTCCGACGCGTTTGATCGGTCAGGCTTCGGTGCACTTAAGTCTTCTGCACGACTGGGTATGTGTTGCGTCACGGTTACGGTGGTCGTCAAGTCGGGTGACCGGCCGGTGGGGGCCGACGGGGTGTCCGGCAGGCCCCGGCCCGACCGTGATCTCATAGGACGCCAAGAGCCCAAAAGCCGGCAACGGAGGACGAAGTAGTGCCGAGTGGAAATCTCGAGGATCGACTCGCGTCGTTGAGCGCGTCCGCGACCGACGACGCCGGCGTGGTCACCGTGACCGTCGGCGGCACCGGCGTCGTGACCGATCTGCGCCTGGACGACCGGGTGCAACTGCTGAGCGGGGAGGCCCTTTCGGCCGAGATCCTGCGGACCATGCGCCGAGCCCAGGCTGCCCTGGCCGAGCAGACCACCGAGGCCGAGGAGGAGCCGCCGTCGCCGATCATGCCGGCCGCGCCGCCGTTCCCCACGTTCCAGAACACGCCGACCCTGCCGCACCAGACGCCGGGCAACGGGTTCGAGAGCGGTCGTGACAGCCGTGCCCGCTGACAAGCCTTCGCTCCCGCGCCGCGGCCCGGCGCCGGCGGTCGACCGCATGTCGAACGCCGAGCTGGCCCGCATGGTCGAGGCCGAGCACCCGTACCGGGGGAAGGCACTCTTCGAGCTCTCCGACCGGATAGCCCTCGACAACGACGCGGCGACCAAGGTGGCCATGTTGACCCGGCTGACCTCGCTGCGGCGGGCCCGCCTGTTCGACCGGGTCTCGCTGGCCTGGTCGGGGATCATCGCGCTGCTGGCGGCCGAGACGGAGCACTCGCGCGCGGTCGCCTACGAGGCGTTCGGGGCGCTCGACGTCGAGGAGCAGCGCGACATGCTGGACTATCTCGAGGTGGAGACGATCGAGGAGGCCCATCCGCGGATCGCGTGACGGGCCTCCGCCACCACTCAGTCCTCGGTCCGGACGTCCTTCCAGAAGGCGACCCGGTCGCGCACCACACCGGCGTCCGGCTTGGGCTCGGGATAGAACCAGACGGCGTCGGGGGTGGTGTGCCCGTTCGAGGTCAGCGTGTAATACGACGCCTTGCCCTTCCAGGGGCAGACCGTGTGGGTGTCGGAGGGGGCCAGCACGTCCTCGCGCAGCGACTCGCGCGGGAAGTAGAGCCTTCCCTCGACAACCACGGTGTCGTCGCTCTCGGCGATCACTTCGTCGTTCCAGATGGCCTTCGGCATAGTCCGAACGTAGCGCGCAGGACGCCGATCGTCCGATATGCGAGGGTTAATCGCTATCGGGAGTGAAAGTTGCGACTCGTCCACACATTGCCGACGTGATGTAAGAAGATCTAGAGTCAACCGCAACCCTCCGACCCCCCAGGGAGAGCGGCCCGGTGAACGGTCTGAGCACGCTACCCAGCACTGCTGAGCAGGCACGGCACGCTTTGCTGCTGCTCGGCGCGCCCGCCTCGCCCCGGCTCGTGGCCGACGTGCACGCCGCCCTGTTCGACGGCGATCTCACGGTCCCGGCGCTGGCGGCCCTGCTGCGCGACCGGTCGAGTGGCCTGTGCGCGGCTCTCGATCAAGACCTTTCCCCCGTACGGGGGTTGATCGCACTCGGTGACTGGGAGCTCGACCGCCGGATCGTCACGCCTGCCGCCCGCCGCGCCGACGCGTTGGCCATGGTCATCCGGGTCGCCGGGTTCGTGGCGATGCGCCCCGGCCTCGCGGCCCACCGCCTGCTGCGCTCGCTGGCCGAAACGGTGCCGCACGGCCCCGAGGCGGCCGACCTGACCGACGCCGCCGCGACCGCCCTGGCCGCACCGGAACTGGTGAGCGCGCTCGCCGCGGAGGAGCCCGTGCGGGCCGCCGCCGTCGCGCGGGCCGCGGCGCTGCCCCGCTCACAGCAGCTGTTCGGCCTGCCCCAGGTGCCGCACCAGCGCGGGCCCGCATGAACCGGATCGACCGGCTGCGCGGCCCGGCGCCGGGCAAACGGCACAACGCCCGTACGGTGGCCGCTCTGACCGGCAACCCCGGGTGCACCCGGCGGGCCGTGCTGGACGCGGCGGGCGTCGACAAGGTGGGCCTGGCCGAACGGATCGGGTTCCCGGGCAGTTTCGGGCAGTCCCGGTTCGCGCTGGCCCGCGGCAACGCGTTCGAGGCGATGCTCAAGGCGGACGACTGCGCGCTGCTGCGGTCGACCCTCGGGGCGTACGTGGGAAGTTACGAGGACCTGGGCGCCGATGAGGACGGCACGCTGTCGGCGCGGCACGCCCGCACCCGCGCGCTGCTGCAGGGCGCGTCGGCGGGGCTGATCGACCACCCGCTGCTGACGCTCGACGTGGCGGGGCAGACGGTGTTCCTCGAACCTGACCTGATCGCCCACCGCACCGGGACGCAGCTGCAGGTCGTCGAGATCAAGTCGTTTGCGATCATCGACGGGCAGGCCGACGGCACCGCGGTGTCGGCCGCCGCCGTGCAGGCCGCCGTCTACGTGCTGGCCCTGCGCCGGCTGCTCGGGGACGACGCCGTCAGCCACGAGGTCGTGCTGGTCTGCCCCGAGAACTTCTCGCTGCAGCCGGTGGCTGTCGTGCTCGACGTGCGCAAGCAGTTGTCGACCTTGCGGCGGCAGTTGTCGCGGCTCGCCTCCGTGACCGACCTGGTGGATTCCCTCCCGGCCGAACTGTCCTTCGACCTGGCCCAGCCCGCCGCCGTCCTCGTCGACGCGCTGACCGCCGTCGAGGCGCGCTACGCCCCCGAGTGCCTGTCCGCCTGTGAACTCTCCGTGTACTGCCGCCACGAGTCGGCGGGGACCACTGCCGTGCTGGGCCGGCCGGTGCGGGACGCGCTGGGCGGGATCGAGACGATCGAGGAGGTGCTCGCGCTGGCCGCCGGTTCGGGGTCGCCCACGCCCGAGCAGGCTGAGGCCGCGGCCCTGCTGCGCGCGGCCCGGCGCTTGCGGGACGAGGCTCTTTGAGCACGCTCGTCGCGCTGGCCCGGGCCGAGGCGTTCGCGGCCGGGCGCGCCCAGCCCGTAGCCACCGTCCGTCACCTGCACATTCACGACCGCCCGCTGGTGCTGATCCCGCTGGCCATGGCGGGCGAGGCCAACGCGCCGCTGGCCGCGCTGCTCGGCACCGACGTGGCGGCGCCCCGGCTGCTGGTGGTGCACCAGCCTCGCAACCGGGACGAGCGGTTCCGGTTCACCGCCGAGCTGGCCGACGCGATAGTGCCCTACCTGGCGTCGTTCGGCGCGGGTGGCACCGAGGCCGTGCCCGTCGACCGGGGCCGCGACGTGCGCTACCGGTATGTCGACGCGCCGCAGGTCTGGGTGCCCAACCCGGGCGGCGTCGATTTCCTGCGGCTGCTCGGGCGGTCCACCCGGTTCCGCCGTACGGACGGCGACCACCCGGTGCCGCCGATCGTGCCGCTGCTCGGGCAGTGGCTCACGTTCCTCGCGGCCTCCGCGGAGGTGCCCGGCTCGGCGCTGCTGCCCAACGCCGTACAGGCTCTGGGGTTGCACTGGGCCACCGGGCAGAGCTCGGCCGAGGACGCACACTTCGGATCGCTCTTCGCCTGGATCACCGCCGGGGCCGACGCCGCGCGGGCCGCCGAGCAGGGGCCGGTGGCGGGGCCGGCGACCGATCCCGAGTTCGACAACAAGGTGCTGGCGCCGCTGATCGCCGAATCGTCGCCGCGGCTCGGCGACGCGCTGCGCGAACTGCTCATGCCGACCTGGTCCCGCATGTGGGAGTCGATCGCCCTGCTGCGGACCCTGCCGGAGGGCGCGCGAGTCGCTTCGCGCTGGGACAGCGACCGGGACGTGTATTCGGCTTTCGTCACCCACCTGGAGGAGGACGGCACGCCCCAGCCCCGGCGGGACGGCGCGGTGGCCGCGGCCGCCCGGCTGCAGCGGCTGGAGAACGCGGCCGCCCGGTACGCGGTGCAGCGGGCCTTCGACGACCCGCTGGTGATGGCCGAGCACCGGCTGACCGGGGCGGCCTTCGGCGGGGTGGTCACGCTGGCCAAGGCCGACCGGATCGACGACACGGGTAAACGACCGGTGCTGCGCCCGCGCATCATGGTGGCGACGACCGAGCCCGTACGGGTGGAAGCAGGGGCCACCCTCACCTCACCGGCCCGCCCGTCGCAGAAGGCCAAGGTCATCTCGGTGACACCGACCGCCGGTGGCTCCGACGTGCTGCTGGAACTCTCGGGCGGGATGGGCCGCAAGCTCGTAGCCGAACCCGGCAGCGTGCCCGCCGTCGGCGAACAGTTGCTGCTGACCACGCTGAGCGAGGCGTACCGCCCCGGAGCCGCCTTCCCCGACCCGGCCGACACCCCGTGGACGCACGGGGGCCCGCCTGCTACTGCTGCTCCCGCAGACTGAGGTGCCGCTCGATCTCGGCCGTCATGCGGGCGAACTCCGCGGGCAGGTCGACGTCGTAGCGGTGGGCCAGCACGAGCACCGACCACAGACAGTCGGCCAGTTCGTGCCCGAGGACGCCGTACGGTCAGAGCCCTAAGCTTTGGCCGGAACCAGCCCGATGCCCGGCGCGACCGGCTTGAGCCGCTTGCCCGCGAAAAGCATCAGACTCAGCAGGCTGGCCAGCACAGCCAGGGCCCCGGCCCCATACCAGGCCCATGTGTACGCCCCCAGCTGATCGCGCACCAGCCCGGCCGCGGTGGCCGCCCCGGCCGCGCCGATCTGGTGGGCGGCGAAGACCCAGCCGAAGACCACCGCACCTTGCGAGCCGAAGTATTCGCGGCACAGCGTGACCGTGGGCGGCACGGTGGCCACCCAGTCCAGCCCGTAGAACAGGATGAAGACCAGCATGCTGGGGTGCGCGGTAGCGGCGAACAGCGACGGCAGGATCAGCAGCGACAGCCCGCGCAGGAAGTAGTAGGCGCCGAGCAGGATGCGGCTGTCGACCCGGTCGGTCAGCCAGCCCGAGGCGATGGTGCCTGCGATGTCGAAGACGCCGACCAGGGCCAGCAGCGAGGCGGCGGTCGTCTCGGTCATGCCGTGGTCGTGCGCGGCCGGGATGAAGTGGGTGCCGACCAGGCCGTTGGTGGTGGCCCCGCAGATCGCGAAGCCGCCCGCCAGCAGCCAGAACGGCCGGGTCCGGGCGGCTTCCCGCAGGGCGCGCAGGGCGGTGCGGGCCGCCCCGGCCGGTGCGATCGGCTGGGGTTCGGAGTATTCGCCGCCCAGCGCGCCGATGCCCAGTTCGGCCGGGTGGTCGCGCAGCCGCCACCAGACCAGCGGCACGACCAGCAGGGCGGCCGCGGTGACGGTCAGGGCGGCGGTCCGCCAGCCCGTGTTCTGCGTGAGGGTGGCCAGCACCGGCAGGAAGACCAGGTTGCCGGCCGCGCCGCCCGCGGTGAGCACGCCGGTGACCAGGCCACGGTGTTTGACGAACCAGCGGCCGGTGATCGTGGCGACGAAGCCGAGCGCCATCGAGCCGGTGCCGAGGCCGACGAGCACGCCCCAGAGCAGGATCAGCTGCCAGCTGGACTGCATGAGCACGGTCAGGCCGGAACCCGCGGCCACCAGCACCAGGGCGACCATGACGACCCGGCGGATGCCGAACCGTTCCATCAGGGCCGCGGCGAACGGCGCGGTCAGGCCGTAGAGCATCAGGTTGACCGAGACGGCGGCCGAGATCGTGCCGAGCGACCAGCCGAACTCGTCGTGCAGCGGCCGGATCATGACGGACGGGGTGGCCCGGAAGCCGGCCGCCCCGACGAGCGCGACGAACGCCACGACGGCCACGAGCCAGGCGGGATGGATGCGGTACTTGGTCACGTACAGATTCTGCGAACTTCCGGCCGTCAGGACGAGTGGCCGGGAGGCCATCATGCGCAAGAATCGGGCCATGCCTGGCCACACGATCGCCGTTCTGCCCCTCGATGGCGTGGTCGCTTTCGACCTCGGCACCGCCACGCAGGTGTTCAACGCGGCCCGCGGCGCCGACAAGCAGAAGCTCTACACCATCCTGGTCTGCGGCACCGGCCCGGTCCGCAGCACGGCCGGGTTCACGGTCGTCCCCGATCACGACTTGAGCGCCCTCGAGATCGCCGACACGGTGATCGTGCCGGGAGTGGACGCCGGAAGCACCGTGACCGACGGCACGCTGCGGGCCGACGTACGGGAGGCTTTGCGCAAGGCGGCCACCCGTGGCGCGCGCATCGTCTCGATCTGCACGGGCGCCTCCGTGCTGGCCGCGGCGGGCCTGCTCGACGGTCGCCCGGCCGCCACCCACTGGCTCTGGGGTGAGCGCATCGGCCGGCTCTATCCGCAGGTCAGGTGGAATCTGGACGTGCTCTTCGTGGACGACGGTGACGTGCTCACCTCGGCCGGGGTGGGCGCCGGGGCCGACCTCTGCCTGCACATCGTGCGCAGTGATCACGGCGCCGAGGTGGCCAACCGCGCGGCCCGGCGCTGCGTGCTGCCGCCCTGGCGTGACGGCGGGCAGGCCCAGTTCATCGAGCGCCCGGTCCCGCACCCGGACGGCGCCGGCACCGCGCCGACCCGGGCCTGGGCGCTCGACCGGCTGGCCGAGCCGGTCGGCCTGGAGGAGATGGCCGAGCACGCCCGGATGAGCGTGCGCACCTTCACCAGGCGTTTTCGCGAGGAGACCGGCACCAGCCCGCGGCAGTGGATTCTGCGGCAGCGCATCGCCCACGCTCAGGTTCTGCTGGAGTCGACCGATCTGGGGGTCGAGACGGTGGCCCGGCGCTCGGGCCTGGGCAGCGCGACGGCGCTGCGGCAGCACCTGCAGGCGGCCATCGGCGTGGCGCCCACGGCCTATCGCCGCACCTTCCGGCAGCCGGTGTCGGCCACGTCATAACCCCGGCGAATCTCAGGTTTCGTCCCAGACGCCCGATAAGGATAGGCAAGCACTGCTTTGCCTAGACCAAGGACGTCATGGACCAGACCTTCCGCCCGCTGCTCGACGCTCTCAAGCAGATCGGGATCGATCCGCAAGCCGTCGACGCGGCCGCGGGGGAAGCGCAGCGCAGCGGCCGGTCCGTGCGCGCGGTCCTGATCAACGATCAGGTCGTCACCGAGGAGCAGCTGACCCAGGCGGCAGCCCTCGCGTTCGGCATCAACACGGTCGACCTGGTCAGCTTCACGCCCGACCCGGCCGCGCTCAAGAAGATCCCGCTGTCGGTCGTGCTGCGCCACCGGGTGCTCGGCATCTCGATGGCCGACGGCGAGCTCGTCGTCGGCGTCACCGATCCCGGCGACGTCGTCGCGCTGGACGACGTACGGGCCGCCACCGGCATGACCGTGCGCCCGGTGGTGGTGGCCCGCAGCGAGGTCCGCCGGATCATCGAGAAGCTGCAGCGTGAGTCGAGCGACCTGGGCGACCTGGGTGACGCGGAGGCCGACGCCCAGAACGACATGGCCGCGCAGGCCACGAGCACCGACGACGCGCCGATCGTGCGCTACGTCAACAGCCTGATCGAGCAGGCCGTCATGAACCGCGCCTCCGACCTGCACCTCGAGCCCACCGAGGACGACATGCGGGTCCGTTACCGCATCGACGGCGTGCTGCACGAGGTCGACCTGGTGCCGCGCGGCGTGATGGCGGCCCTCACGTCCCGCATCAAGATCATGTCGGGTGTCGACATCACCGAGAAGCGGGTGCCGCAGAACGGCCGCATCACCGCGCTCATCCGCGACCGCACGGTCGACCTGCGTACGGCCACGCTGCCCACGGTGTGGGGCGAGAAGCTCGTGCTGCGCGTGCTCGACACCGGCGGCATCGACCTCGACATGGAGAAGCTCGGGTTCACCCAGCACAACCTCGACCGCTTCTCGGGGTCGTTCACCAAGCCGCACGGCATGGTGCTGGTGACCGGCCCGACCGGTTCCGGCAAGTCGACCACGCTCTACGCCACCCTGGGCCGGATCAGCAAGCCCGAGGTCAACGTGATCACCGTGGAGGACCCGGTCGAGTACCGGCTCCGCGGCGTCAACCAGGTGCAGGTCAACGCCAAGGCCGGCCTGACGTTCGCGGCGGTGCTGCCGGCCATCCTGCGCTCCGACCCCGACGTCGTGCTGATCGGTGAGATCCGGGACGGCCACACCGCGCAGATCGCCGTCGAGGCGTCGCTGACCGGCCACCTCGTGCTCTCCACGCTGCACACGAACGACGCCCCGGGCGCGGTCACCCGTCTCACCGAGATGGGCATCGAGCCGTTCCTGGTCGGTTCGTCGCTCGACTGCGTGCTGGCCCAGCGGCTCTCCCGGCGGCTGTGCGACTGGTGCAAGGAGGCGTACGCCCCGACCGAGGAGGAACTGGTCGGCGCGCGCTGGCCCTTCGAGGACCTGGCCGTGCCGGAGGCGCTGTACCGCCCGGTGGGCTGCCGCAACTGCGCCAACACGGGCTATCGGGGCCGGATCGCGCTGCACGAGGTGATGCCGATCTCGCCCGAGATCGAGGCGCTGACCATCCGGCGGGCCTCGGCCGGTGAGATCCGCGAGGTGGCGCTCTACCAGGGCATGTACGACCTGCGCGCGGACGGGCTGGCCAAGGCGACGGGTGGGCTGACCTCGGTGCGTGAGGTCTCTCGCGTCGCGATCTAAGGACGTTACTGCGTACGGGAAAAGACCGCTCGAAAACGCGGGAAGAGCCCCTAAACAGGCCCGCGCCGGTGCCGAATTTAAGTGGCGTCCAAAAACCGACGATCGGATAGCCGGTGACGATGTATCAGACCGACCAGATGGTCCCTCAGCAGCAGGTGGCGGCGCCCCAGCCGGCCGCTCCCGCGCCGGGTGACCTGGCCGTGCTCAACCAGATGCTCGTCACCCTGGTCGAGTCGAAGGGCTCCGACCTGCATCTGACCGTCGGCACGCCGCCCATGATCCGGGTCAACGGCGGGTTGCGGCCCATCCCCGGCTACGGCAACTTGAACTCGGCCGACACCGCGCTGCTGGCCCGGGCCGCCGTCTCGGCCGAGCAGTGGCAGACGTTCCAGGACACCTCCGAGCTCGACTTCGCGCACAGCATCGTGGGCGTCTCCCGGTTCCGCGGCAACCTCTATATCCAGCGCAACTCGTGCGGCGCGGTCTTCCGGGCCATCCCCCACGAGATCAAGCCGCTGGACGAGCTGGGCATGCCCGACTCGGTGGCGCGGTTCGCCCACCTGCCGCGCGGCCTGGTGCTGGTGACCGGCCCGACCGGTTCCGGCAAGACCACGACCCTGGCCTCGATTCTCGACCTGGCCAACCGCAGCCGGGCCGACCACATCATCACCATCGAGGACCCGATCGAGTTCCTCCACCCGCACAAGCGCAGCGTGGTCAACCAGCGCGAGGTCGGCTCGGACACCGAGGACTTCGCCAGCGCGCTCAAGCACGCGCTGCGCCAGGACCCCGACATCATCCTGGTCGGTGAGCTGCGTGACCTGGAGACCACGGCGACCGCGCTGACCGCCGCCGAGACCGGTCACCTGGTGCTGGCGACGCTGCACACGCAGAGCGCCACCCAGACGATCGACCGCGTCATCGACATCTTCCCGCCGCACCAGCAGCTGCAGATCCGGGCCCAGCTGGCCGCCTCGCTGCAGGGTGTGGTCACCCAGGCGCTGGCGCCGCGCGCGGACAACAAGGGCCGGGCCGTGATCTGCGAGATCCTCACGGCCACGCCGGCCATCCGCAGCCTGATCCGCGAGGGCAAGTCGCACCAGATCCCCTCGTTCATGCAGGCGGGTGCGGGCGACGGCATGCTCGCGTTCGACCAGCACCTGGCCGAGAAGGTCCGCGAGCAGGTCGTGACGCTGCAGGCCGCCCTCGAGATCTGTCACTCGCAGGAAGAGCTCAAGCGACTCGTGGGACGGATGTGATCCGATGCCGGCCACCAAGGTCTATCGCTACAGCAGCATCGACAGCGCCGGTCATCGCGCCAAGGGCACCGTCGAGGCGCCGAACGAGACCGCGGCCGGCCATCTGCTGAAACAGCGGGGCGAGACCCCGCTGGAGCTGGTCGAGACCGGCAAGGGCCTGTCCATGGAGATCAAGCTCCCGGGCCTCGGCAACCGGGTCAAGCTCAAGGATCTCGCCGTCTTCTCGCGCCAGTTCGCCACCATGACCGCGTCCGGCATGTCCCTGCTGCGATCGCTGGCGATCCTCGAGGAGCAGTGCGCCTCGCCACCGCTCAAGCGCGCGCTGGGCGAGGTGCGCACCGACGTGGCCGGGGGCGCCTCGCTGTCCGGCTCGATGGCCAAGCACGACCGCATCTTCCCGCGCCTCGTGATCGCGATGGTCCGGGCCGGTGAGACCGGCGGCATGATCGACCGCGCCCTCGAGCAGGTCGCGGAGACCCTGGAGAAGGACACCGCGCTCCGCGGCAAGATCAAGAGCGCGATGACCTATCCGGCGATCGTGCTGTCGTTCACCTTCGTCCTCATCGCCGCGGTGCTCATCTTCATCGTGCCGATCTTCGAGGACATGTTCAAGAACCTCGGCGGCGAGCTGCCGGCGGTCACCCAGTTCCTGGTCGACGCAAGTAACAACATGTACTGGATCGGGCCGTCCGTCCTGGCCGTGGGCATCACGACGGCGATCCTCTACCGGCGCCAGCATCGCTCCAGCGCGGACTTCCGGCTCAAGGTCGACAAGATCAAGGTGCGCCTGCCGGTCTTCGGCTCGCTCTTCCGCAAGCTCGCCATGAGCCGCTTCTCCCGCAATCTGGGCCTGCTGCTCAACGTCGGCGTGCCGGTGATGCAGGCGCTGACCGTGGTCGGTGAGACCACCGGCAACGAAGTCATCAACGTGGCCATGAAGGACGTGCAGGCCGCCGTGCGCGACGGCCAGCCCATGTCCTCGGCCCTCCGGCACCACACGATCTTCCCGACCATGGTCACGCAGATGATCGAAGTCGGCGAAGAAAGCGGCCAAATCAGTCAGATGCTGGACAAGGTTGCCGATTTCTATGACAGGGAAGTCGACAGCGCTGCCGAATCCCTCACCGCCTCGATCGAACCGATCATGGTGCTCGTCATGGGCGCCATCGTGGGTGGAATGGTGATCTGTCTTTACATGCCGATGTTCACCATCGGTCAGAACCTGCAAAGCAACTGACCTGGCACGACCAGGCCGGACTCCCGCCGGCCGAACGGGCCCCCCGCCCGGCACCACCCGCCCGCCCCACCTTGACGCCCCATGGAGGCACCCCCAATGCAGGAAGCAATCAACCGGCTGCGAAACAAGAAGGACGATGAGGGCTTCACGCTCATCGAGCTCCTCGTGGTCGTGGTCATCATCGGTGTGCTGGTCGCGATCGCCGTGCCGGTCTACCTGAACTACCGCAAGGGTGCAGCCGACAAGTCGGCGCAGTCCGACCTGCGCGGCGCGGTGAGCACGATCGAGCAGTGGTACACCGACAACGGCAACTCGTACCCGACGGCGACCACGCTGAAGAACCAGAAGGCCAGCTTCAGCCTGAACACCACCGGCGCCCAGACCGCCGGCTCCCCCGGCTGGATCACGCTGTCGGACAAGTCGGAGCTGACCTACATCCCGACCGTGACCGGCACCGCCCCCAACCAGACCGCGTCCAGCTACCTGGTCTGTGCCACGAACGGCGGCGGCAGCGGCAAGGTCTACGTCTACGACAGCTCGGTCGGCGGTTCGGTCAAGGCGCTCACCAGCGCCAGCCCCAGCGTGACGACCTGCACGTAAGCAATCCGACCCGGGTGGCGCCCATCGCGGCGCCGCCCGGTCCGTCCCGTCGAGGCCGAGGAGGAACGCGATGCCGGTGATGCTCGTCGCCGTCGCCCTGCTCGGCCTCGCCGTGGGCTCGTTCCTCAACGTGGTCATCTATCGCGTGCCGCGGGACGAGTCGCTGGTCCATCCGCGCTCGCACTGCCCGGCCTGCGGGGTCGAGATCCGCAACCGGCACAACATCCCGGTGCTGGGCTGGCTGCTGCTGCGCGGCCGGTGCGCCGACTGCCGGGCCCCGATCAGCGCCCGCTACCCGCTCGTCGAGGCCGGCACCGCCGTCCTGTTCGTCGCGGTGGCGGCCCGGTTCGGCCTCTCCTGGGAGCTGCCGGCCTACCTCTACCTGGCGGCGATCTCGGTGGCCTTGGCCGCGATCGACCTCGACGTCATGCGTCTCCCCGACAAGATCGTCCTGCCCTCGTACGCGGTGGCCCTGGCTCTCATGGCCCCCGCGGTGATCGCGGCGGGCACCTGGTCGGCGGCCGGCCGGGCCCTGCTGGCGGCGGCCGTGCTCTACGTCGGCTACTTCATCCTGGCCGCGTTGCCGCGCGGGATGGGCGGCGGCGACCTCAAGCTCAGCCCGCTGATCGGCTTCTACCTGGGCTGGCTGGGCTGGAGCTCGGTGGCGATCGGCGCGTTCTCGGCGTTCCTGTTCGGCGGGGTCGTCGGCGCCGCGCTGATGCTGCTGCGCCGGGCCAACCGCAAGACCCGTATCCCGTTCGGTCCCTACATGCTCGCCGGCGCCTTCCTCGCGGTCTTCGCCGGCGCCCCCATCGCGCAGTGGTACTCGTCGCTGCTCGTGCCCACCGTCTGACCACCCCCACTCCCCTGCAAGGAAGGAAACCGATGGCTGGCGTCACCCCGATCGGCCTGGACATCGGCACGTCCTCCATCCGTGCCGTCGAGGTCCGCCGCGGCAAGGACGACTACTCGCTGTCCAACTTCGGCCAGGTGCCGCTGCCGCCCGGCGCGGTGCACGGCGGCGTCGTGCAGGACCAGGTGATGGTCACCTCGGCCCTCAAGCAGCTCTGGGCGGCCTGCAAGTTCGGCACCAAGAACGTCAGCATCGGCGTGACCAACCCGCAGCTGGTGGTGCGCGAGATGTCGGTCTCCAACCTGCCCGCCAAGGAGATGCGCCAGGCCCTGCCGTTCCAGGTCAAGGACGCGCTGCCGCTGGCCGTCGAGCGCTCGCTGCTGGACTTCTACCCGCTGGAGGACCCGGGCGACAACCCGACCGTACGGGGTCTGCTCATCGCCATGCCCAAGGAGGCGGTGATGAGCTCGGTGCACGCGGTCGAGAAGGCCGGCCTGCACGTCAAGGCGGTCGACCTGGCCTCGTTCGCCCTGCTGCGCGCCGCCTCCCGGCTGGACGCCCAGGTCGAGGCGATCGTCGACATCGGGCTCGACGTGACCAGCGTGGTCGTGCACGCCGACGGCGAACCGCTGATCGTACGGACCGTGCCCCGCGGCGGCCAGGAGATCACCGACAGCATCGCGTCCCGCCTGGGCATCCCGCTGCCCGAGGCCGAGGAGCTCAAGTGCCGGTACGGCCTGCACGGCGACGGCCGCGAGGACGGTGTGCAGGCCGCCGAGGAGGCGGTCCGCCCGCTGGTCAGCGAGCTGCGCAGCTCCTTCACCTACCTCGCCTCGGGTGAGCGGCAGAAGCAGGTGACCCGGCTCGCGCTCTGCGGCGGCAGCGCGCTGATGCCCGGCCTGGCCGAGCACCTCCAGAACGAACTGCGGATCACCGTCATGTACGCCGACGGCGCCAGCCGGCTGCGGGACACGCGCAAGGGCCGCGAACGCGGCTTCGACAGCTTCGTGCCCTCGGCCGCGGTGTCGATCGGCCTGACCCTGGGAGCGGCAGCCTGATGACCACGACGCAAACCTCCCTGATGCCGGTCGACCCGGCCGTCTCACCGGCCCAGGCGTCACGCGTCCTGGCGATCCGGGCCAACCTGCTGCCCGACGAGATCACCGCGGGCCGCAACGCGCGGCGTACCCGCAGCCTGCTGATCGCCACCGTGCTCGCGGTGATCGCGGGCCTCGGCGGCTGGTACGTCTACGCCGTACAGAACCTCGACAGCGCGACCGAGAACCTGACGTCGGCCACCGACTCTGTCGCCAAGGCGCAGAACGACAAGAAGAAGTACGCGGGCGTCACCGGCATCATCTCCGACCGGGATCAGGTCAAGGCCGACCTCAAGACGCTGATGGCCAACGACCTGCCCTGGGCCAAGACCACCGACACCCTGCGCAGCACCGCCGCGGCCGCCAACGTCACGGTCAAGGACATGGGGGCCAACGTCGTCCTGGACGCCGCCGCCCCGGCCGCCGACGGCAAAGCGGCCGCGGCCACCGAGCGGACGGTAGCCATGATCAATCTGACCGGCCAGGCGCCCGACAAGACCGACGTCGCCGTGTTCGTCGACAAGCTGGCCGGCCTCAAGGGCTTCGCCGACCCGTACGTGACCAGCGTGTCCAAGAACGGCGAGGAGAAGTGGGACTACGCCCTCTCCGTCAAGGTCACGTCGGCCGCGCTGTGCGGCCGCTTCACCACGGCCTGCGCCGCCACCGGAGGGAACTGATGGACGCCCGTCGCACCGACCGGATCTGGCTCATCGGCGGGATCGTAGCCATCGTGATCATCGTGGCGGCGGCCTGGCTGCTCGCCATCTCGCCCAAGTTCGCCGAGGCCGACACCGTGCAGACCGAGGCCGACGACACCGTCATCCAGCTCACCAAGCTGAAGAAGGACGTGGCCGCGCTCAAGGAGCAGGACGCGAAGAAGACCACCTACCAGGCGCAGCTCGACACGCTTGTGAAGAACCTGCCCGAGACGTACGGTCAGCCGGCCTTCATCCGCTCCCTCAAGGACGCGGGCACCCGCAGCGGCGTCGAGGTGACCGTCCTGTCGGCCGGCACCACCCTCCAGTCGGGGACCGTGGCCACGGCGGCCGAGATGCCCCTGGCGGTGACCGCGAGCGGCACGGCCGCCAACATGAGCCGGTTCCTGACCCAGATGCAGCAGATCCAGCCGCGGGCGGTGCTCGTCAGCACCATCAACCTCGGTGCCGGCGAGGACGAGGCGCAGGTCTCCGCGAGCCTGACGCTGACCGCCTTCTGCACCACCTCGGAGTTGGCCGACAGCGCCAAGTCGGACCGCACCGACCGCTGCCGGATCGCGGGCTGACCTCGGGCCCACCGGCGCGCGGGTGAACACCGGCGGGTGGGACGACACTCCATTGTCACCCTGAGTACGCTGCCCGTATGTCTTACGCGGTCCCACCGACCCGTACCGCAGCGGTCGTCCGCCAGCTGCGCAACGAGATCGTCACCGGCGAGCTGCCCCCGGGCACGCTCATCAAGGACGCCGAGCTCGCTGCGCGGCTGGGAGTCAGCATCACCCCCGTACGCGAGGCTATTGCCCAGCTCAGCGTCGAGGGCCTGATCGACATCGCGCCCAACCGCACCCGGCACGTCACCAAGGTCACCCAGAAGAACGCGCTCGAGCTGATAGACGTGATGAGCGTGCTGGCCTGCGCCGGTTTCGAGTGGGGGGTCGACAACCTGACCGACACCCACATCGGGCTGCTGCGCCAGCGGCAGAAGGAGTTCATCGACGCCCTGGCCGCGGGCAACGTGCTCGCGGCCGGTGCGGCCGGGGCCGACTTCAGCACGATCATCATCCTGGCCAGCGGCAACCGTGAGCTGCAGTCCATGGTGGACCTGGTGGTCGCGCGCACGATGCGAATCCTCGCCATGACCGCCGAGAGCGACCTCTGGAACAGCTGGATCTCCGGCCACGACGCGATCCTGCAACTGCTCGAGGAGGGCGACCGCAAGGGCGCGCTGGCACGCTACCGGCAGATATACGTCGACTACCGCACGCAGGTCGAGCGCGAACTCTTCGTCGATCAGTGAGTGCGTAGCAGCTCGGCCACTCCGTCGAGGGCCGGCCGGCGCACGGCGAAGCGGGTGATTCCCCACCGGCTTTCCAGGTCACGCAGCTTGGCCGCGATCTCGTCGAGCGTCCCGGCCAGCACGTACGGGCAGGCGATCAGATCGTCCTCGTCGGCGTCGACCTCTTTCGCGTACGCGGAGTAGGCGGCACCGGCGTCGTCGGTCACCTCGAACCGCTGCACCAGCGCCTCCACCGGGATCCCGCCGCACAGCTCGACCTGCGCGTCCACTTGCTCGCGGCGCCACCTCGTCTCGTGCGAGTGCCCGTCGTCCAACGTGCGGCCCAGCCCCGACAACCCGATCAGGTCGGCGTGCGAGGCCGCCCAGCGCAGCAGCCGCGTGTTGCCGCCCCCGATGAGCAGAGGCACCTTTTCCTGTACGGGCCGGGGCCGCTCCAGGCCCTCCCCGGCGAGCATGCGGGTGGCCGCCTCGGCCACCGCGATGCAGTGGTCGATCCGCCCCCGTACGGCGGGCCGCACCCGGCCCACCGCGGCCCACTCGGCCGGCGTGTGCCCGGCGCCCAGCCCCAGCACGGCCCGGCCGTCCGAGACGACGTCGAGCGTGGCCACGTCCACGGCGATCAGCATCGGCTCCCGCACGCCGGCGTTCGTGACGTACGAGCCCAGACGGATGCGTGAGGTCACCGCGGCCGCCGCGGCCAGCGCGACGAACGGGGCGGCACACGAACCCGGGTGGTCCGCCACGTAGAGCGACTCGAAACCGGCCTCCTCGGCCCGGCGGGCGGTGTCCAGCCAACCGGCGGCGGTGTCGGGCAGGGCTTGCAGCGCGAAGGTGACCATGCGCCCGATCCTCACCCGGACCTGTCCGCATTGCCCAGACCTTTTCGCGCCCGGCGAATTCGCAACCCGCCCGCAACCGTGATCTTCCTCGCGCGGACACCGGCCGCGCCGATGGGCGGATCGTGACCCCCGATCTGGTCCTCGTCGCCGAGGACGACCCCGACATCCGCGACCTGCTGACCGTCACCCTGGAATCCGCCGGGTTCCGGGCCGTGGCGGCCAAGGACGGACACACCGCGGCCCGCATTCTCACCGTCGCCCGCCCGATCGCCCTCATCACCGACGTCCGGATGCCCGCCCTCAACGGCATGGAACTGTGCCAGCTGGCCCGGCGCGACCCGGCCTCCCGCGACACCGCGATCCTCATGATCTCGTCGCACACCCACATGTTCGACATCGACGCCGGCCTGAGCTCCGGCGCCGACCGCTACCTGCCCAAACCGTTGTCCCCCAGGCGGCTGGTAGCCGAGCTGCGCGAGCTGATCGCCGCCCGCGGGCTGACCCGCGACTGAACCGCCGAGACCCACGAGCCGTTTCCCGAACCAGGAGGTAGACAGAAATGACCGCGCTTCTCGCCCCGCCGACGGAATCCGATGCCTTCACCCGCGCGATGTCCTCCGGACCGATCACGGCTCCCCTGTCGCCCAGCGTGCTCATCGCCGACGACGATGACGACGTGCGCGACGTCATCGAATACCGCCTGCAGGTGGCCGGCTACCGCACGATGACCGCCGACAACGGCCGGTCCGCGCTCAACCTGGCCATCGAACGCCGGCCCCGCGTGATCATCCTGGACGTCACGATGCCGCAGATCGACGGTCTGACCGTCTGCAACCGGCTGCACGCGAGCCCGGCCACGGCCGAGATCCCCGTACTGATGATCAGCGGCAACGGCCGCCCCACCGACCTCGAACTCGGCTTCTCCGCGGGCGCCGACGACTACCTGCCCAAGCCCTTCAGCACGCGCGAAATGATGCGCCGGGTCAGCTGGCTGCTGCTTTCCGCAGGTCGGTGACCTCGGATTCTCAGGCGGGGACGGCGAATGCCGAACGTCACTTTGTGTCTCCCCTGCTGCGCACGCTCGGTTTCGCCGCGCTGTACGTGATCGCCACGTACGCGGGCCGGCTGACCGTGCTCGACCAGACCAACCTGAGCCTGGTCTGGCCGGCGGCGGGGGTGCTGGCGGTCTGGTTCGCCGCCCGGCCGCGCACCCCGTGGCGCTGGGCCGACCCGGTGGCCCTGGTCGCCATCACCATCGGCGTCAACCTGGCGACCGGCTCCGGCCCGGCGATGGCGGGCTTCTTCGCGGCGGCCAACCTGCTCCAGGCGTACGCCCTGGTCTGGCTGCTGCGGCGCTGGCTGCCCACGCTGTGGCGGCCCGACGGCCTCACGCGCATCCCCGAGCTGTGGCGTCTCCTGCTGGCCGCGGTGCTGAGCAGCGCGGCCGGGGCGGGCCTGGGCGCGGTGGGCCTGTGGACGGTGCACGGCGCGTTCTCACCCGAGTCCGCGGTCGTGTGGCTGGCCCGCAACACCGTCAGCGTCGTGGTCGTCGGGATGGCCCTGCACCTGCTGCTGCGGCCCCGCCGCCTGTGGCAGCGCTGGACCGGCCTGGGCGCGCCCTGCCGCATCGAGCACATCGGCGTGGCCGCGGCCTCGGCCCTGGCCTATCTGCTGGTCTTCGGCATCACCCACGGGCTGCCGGTGGCGTTCAGCCTGATCACGCTCACCGTGTGGGCCGGCGTCCGGCTGCGCACCTCGTACGTGATGCTGCACTCGCTGGCCTTCGGCGGGGCCACCATCATCTTCACGCTCAACGGCACCGGCCCGTTCGCGGCCATCGAGTCGCACCCGTTGCGGGCCCTCGTGGCGCAGTTCTTCGTGGCCACCCTGGCCGTCGTCGGCCTGGTGCTGGCTTTGGGCCGCGACGAGCGCAACGCGCTGGTGGCCCGGCTGCGCGCCTCCGAAGAAGCGGCGGTCGAACAGGCCACCACCATGGCCACGATCATCGACTCGATGCAGGAGGGCCTGGTCGTCATCGACGAGCAGGGCCACTACCGCCTGGCCAACGCGGCCGCGCGCCGGCTCATCGGCGTGACCGGCGGCACCGCGCGCCTGCAGGAGGCGAGCTTCTACGGCCTGTACCGGGCCGACGGCTCGCCGCTGCCCGAGCAGGACAGGCCCCACCGCCGCATCCTGGCCGGTTCGTACGAGCCGACCGACCTGATGGTCCGCAACGCGGCCAACCCCGGCGGCCGGATGATCCATGTCAGCGGGAGCGTGCTGCCCAACAGCCGGGAGGCGCTCGTCGTCTTCCACGACGTGACAGCCGACCGGCGGCACCGCGACGAACTCACCTCGTTCGCCGGCGTGGTCGCCCACGACCTGATGAACCCGCTGGCCACCATCGAAGGCTGGTCGGAGGTGCTGGCCGGCGAGGTCGACGAGGACAACGACTTCGCCGTGGACAGCGTGACCCGCATCCGCCGCGCCGCCGGACGCATGCGCAGCCTGATCGACGGCCTGCTGGCCTACACGACCGCGCGCGACGCCGGCCTCGACCCGGCCCCCGTCGACCTGGACGCGGTGGTCCGCGACATCGCCACCGGCCGGCTCGACCACGCGGCCAGCATCGGCGCGCCCATGCCCCGCTTCGACCTGGAAGACCTGACGCTGGTGCGGGCCGACCCGGTGCTGACCCGCCAACTGCTGGAGAACCTGATCGGCAACGCGATCAAATACACGGCCCCCGGGGTGGTGCCGCAGATCGTCATCCGAGCCAAAGTCGCCGGCGACGGCTTCGTCCGCATCTCGGTGACGGACAACGGGATCGGCATCCCGATGGGCCAGCACGAGGCCATCTTCCAGAACTTCCACCGCGCGCACGTCGCCCAGGGCTACGCCGGAACAGGCCTGGGCCTGGCCATCTGCAAACGCATCGTCGAACGCCACGGCGGCACGATCGAAGCCACGAACGGCGACGAAGGCGGCGCCCGCATGGTCTTCACGCTCCCCCTGGTCAGCTGAAGCATCGTCCGATCAGGACCTGCCACGTGTCAGACCCCGCAGTTAGGGTCTCTCCGTGACACCTTGGTGGCATTCCCCCAACGCCTCGGACGGGATCTTCGGCTTCTGGTCGGAGGCCGACCTTCAGGCGGTCGATGAGGGGCGCTCCGATTCGCTGGCACTCGGGTTGCTGCTCGCGCTCGCCGAAATCCACGGTGTGCCCAAGACCGTCAGTCATCTGAGTCAGGTTCGCGTGCTGACCAGCGACGAAATCGCCATGCCGGATCGACAGCCGATCGCGATACCCGATTGGCTTGGCGAGCTTCCTCATCTCACACAGGTGGATGCTCGCGGATACAGCCCGACGTCGCTTCCGGTCGAGTTGCCTGTCCGCTGGGGCCTCGACGCCGATTCGGTGCTGCGTTTCGCTCGGGGAATCGACGCCGCCTCACTGGAAGCCGTTGACATCAGTGAGGACACAAGCGCGGCGGCGCTTCACCATCTACTGGCCTTCGCTGAGGGCGGAGAGCTGGCGCTGTCCTCCCTCGAGGTGGGGCAGGTCGTCTGGGGAGATCGGCCAGATCACGAACAGCAACTCTCGCACTGGGAGCACGTCCCCTGGCTGGAAGCCAACATCGACCGCTTGTTGGCGGCACTTCCGGGTCTCCGGAAGCTCTCCTTCTTCGGCTGTCCCCTCAGGCGTGTGCCCGAGCCCGTCCGGGCGATGTCTGGCCTCACCGATCTGACGCTGGGTGGTCTGTGGCCCGAGTCGTGGCCTGACTGGATCTTTGATCTCAGGTCGTTACGTAGCCTCGATCTTTCGTTCAACCGAATGACTGACCTCCCCACCGCCCTGAGTCAGGCCCGAAGCTTGACGTCCCTCAATATCCAGGGCAACGACTTCACGCGCATCCCGGACGTGGTTTGGGACCTCTCGTCGCTTATCGAGTTGATCGTGCGTCGCTGTCCGCTCGAGGAGATCTCCTCGCAAATCCTTCGGCTCGACAACCTCGCCCGGCTCGTCTTCGCATATGACGACCAGCAGCATCACGATTCGATTCCCGACACGCTTGTTGTTCCCCCGCCCGAGGTGGCGCGACAGGGCCTTGAAGCCATCAAGAGTTACTGGCTGCAGGAGAAGCAAGCCGGAGTCGACTACTTGGCGGAGGCCAAGTTACTGATCATCGGCGAGGCCGGCGCGGGCAAGACATCGCTGACCAAGAAAATCCTTGATCCCACGTATCGCCTCGATGCCGCGGAGGACTCGACCGAAGGCATCGACGTGCGCGCGTGGCAGTTCCCGAGCGCCATCAGGGTGCGCGACCACGACGGTGAGCGGCTGCTGCAGCGTGACTTCCGGGTCAACGTGTGGGACTTCGGCGGGCAGGAGATCTACCACGCCACCCACCAGTTCTTCCTCACCAAGCGATCGGTCTACGTCCTCGTCTGCGACGAGCGCAAGGAGGACACCGACTTCCAGTACTGGCTCGACGTGGTCAACCTGCTCAGCGGGGGCAGTCCATTGATCATCGTGCAGAACCGCAAGCAGGGCCGCGCGCAGGCGTTGAACGTGGCGAGCCTGCGCCAGGCCTACGGGAATCTCTGCGGAACCGTCAGTCTCAACCTCGCCGACAACGACGGCCTCGAGGAGGCGGTCGGCCGCATCCGCAAGGAAGTGGAGTCGCTGCCGCACATCGGCACGAGCCTGCCCAAGACCTGGCGGGACGTGCGGGTGGCGCTCGAAGCGGACGAACGCGACTACATCAGCGACGAGGAGTTCTTTCGGATCTGCCGGGCGAACGGATTCACCAGGGACGACGACATCCGGCAGCTCGGCGGCTTCCTGCACGACCTCGGCATCTGCCTGTTCTTCCAGGACGACCCGCTGCTGCGCAAGACGGTCATCCTCAAGCCGGAGTGGGGCACGAGCGCCGTCTATCGGGTGCTCGACGACGACCGGGTGATCGACAACCTCGGCGTTTTCGGTCCCGGCGACCTGCCGCGCATCTGGCACGAACGGACCTTCGCGGGGATGCACGCCGAGCTGGTCCAGCTGATGGTGAAGTTCGCGCTCTGCTTCCCGGTCGAGCACAGGTACGTTGCCCCGCAGCTGCTCTCCCCCGAGCAGCCGGAACACGACTGGGACGACACGGGCAACCTGGTGCTGCGTTACGAGTACGACGTCATGCCCAAGGGGATCGTGCGCCGGCTCATCGTCGCGCTGCACGACCTGATCGACGGCTCGCTGGTGTGGCGGACCGGAGTGGTGCTGACGCACGAGTCGGGCCGGGCCGAGATCATCGAGGAGTATCACCGCCGGCGGTTGCGGATCCGGCTCATGGGCGACGACCCGCGCGTGCTGCTGGCGATGATCAACCGGGAGCTGGGGCTGATCCACCGTTCCTTTCCGGAGATCCGCTTCGCCAAGCTGCGCCCCTGCCACTGCGACGTGTGCCGGGCGTCCGCCGAGCCCGCAATGTTCACGATCGGCGAGCTGGAGGATTTCGCGCACACCGGGGATCGCATTCAGTGCCGGGTCAGCCGCGCGCTGCTCGATCCCGTTCCGATGCTGGCCGAGTTGTCGACCGATCCCGTACGACGTACCGCCGCGCTCACCGTCGGCCGCCCCGCGCCGCCGCCCGTACGGGAAACGCCTGAAGTTTTCGTCTCCTACAAGTGGGGCGGCGAGGCCGAGGCGATCGTCGACGACGTGCAGGCCCGGCTCACCGAGCTCGACGTCACCGTCGTCCGCGACAAGACGGAGATGTCCTACCGCGACTCGATCCGCGATTTCATGCGGCGGATCGGAGCCGGCAAGGCGGTCGTCGTCGTGCTCGACAAGGCGTACCTGGAGTCCGAGAACTGCATGTTCGAGCTGACGACGATCGCCGCCCGGCCCGAGTTCGCGGACCGGGTGTTTCCGATCGTCATGGCCGACGCCGAGATCTTCCAGCCGCTGTCCCGGCTCAAGTACGTCGCCTATTGGGAACGTCGTAAGGCTGAGCTGGAAGAGGCCATGCGCGGCGTCGGCCAGGAGAACCTGCACGGGATTCGGGAAGCACTGGATCTGTACGAGAACATCCGGAACACGATTGCCGGAATCCTCGACGTGCTCGGTGACATGAACACGCTGACGCCCGACATGCACCGTGGCAAGGACTTCGACCACCTGCATCGGGCGCTGCGGACGCGGCTAGACGTCGATTAGCGGGTGGCCGAGTTCGCGCAGGTGGCGGAGTGTCTCGGCGATCGAGTGGCAGTCGGCCAGAGCGTTGTGCTCGCGGTCCACTGTGGTGGTCAGGCCGGCGGCGTGGGACAGCCGGCCCGCCGATTCGCCGCGGGTGGCCGGGAGCAGCCGGTTCACGTACGGGCGGATGTTGAGGAACGGGGGCAGGCCGCGCTGGGGGGTCTGATCGTCGGGGATCTGCAGCACGAGGTTTTCGCCGACCACGACCATGTCGTTGCCGTACGAGAGAACGTAGTTGTTGTCGCAAAAATCGATGAACTCGTCGAGGGCCGTGAGGAACGGGACGCCGTGGGTGTCGACGTCGGCCTGGCTGATGCCGGTGAGCTGCTGGAAGAACGGTGACAGCCGCGGATTGCGGGCCGGGCGGACCAGCCGGTCGAACTCACCCTCGACGGCCAGCGTCGACGCGTCGAGCCGCAACGCACCGATCTGCACGATTTCGCGGAACTCGCCGGGGCCCGACCAGCCGCGATCCTGCGCACCGTCCCAGGTGGTGAACTCCAGATCAAAGACGATGATCACACCGACGACGCTACTGGATCTTCAGCCCAGGCACCTTCGGACCGCCGCCGCGTACGCGGGATCATTGGTGGCCTCGCCGACCGCCTGGAATCTCGCGCCCGCGAAACCCCAGCCGCCGCGGGCCCCCGTCGAGGCTGCCACACGGTAGAGGGTCCGGCCGTCGACGCAGCCCAGCGCGGGCACCACCTGCACCTGCCCGGTGGCGCCGCCACAGGTGCCGTTGAACGCTTTCGCGATCGGCTGCCCGTTGCGGAAGACCTGGGCGCACCGCTCGGGTGCGGCCGCCTGCTCGGCCGGCGCCGGCTCCGCGGCCTTGACCGGCAGGAACACGCCCTGGTCGGCGCAGGCGGACTCGAGCCCGAGCACCTGCGTGGTCAACGGCTGCACGTAGAGCAGCGTGGCCTTGTCGTCCTCGAGCTGCGACATGCGCCAGGCGATGTCCATCACTTTGGTGCCGTGGTCGCGGATGTCGTCGTGCCGCGAATCGGCGAACACCTGCCGGGCGCGGCGATATTCGTCCTCGGTCATCGTCTTGGCCTGGGCCGGGTCGGGCCGGAAGGTCGTGGACCCGCCCCGCATCGCCTCGCAGGCTTCCACGCCCGGGTCTTTGAGGAGCATTCCCCGGTCGTACGCGGTCCAGACGCCCCCGCCCAGCACGAGCACGGCCAGCCCGAGCACCGCGTACGGCCAACGCGGCGCGCCTTTACCGGGCGGCCCGTCGTTGCCGTGCGGCGCGCCATTGCCGTACGTGTTGGCTTTGTCTGCTGCGCCGGGCGGCGGCGCGCCACCGTCGTTCATCGTTGCCCCTACCGCCCAAAGCGCCGGAATTCGGCCGCACGGACACTCAACGACACTTTTCGACGCCACGCAGTGGGCCGTTCAGCGGACCCCCTACCCCCAACTCTGAGGAGCCGATCCGCCCGACCCTGTCTTGCAGTCCGCATCCGCGGCGGGCGAGGCCGGTGGCCGCAGCCGGCTGCACACGGCGGCGACTGGGATGGCCAGCACGGCGAGGGCCACACCGGCCGCCACGGCCGCGGAGACGCCGACGGCACCGACCGCCACCCCACCGGCCAACGACCCGAGCGCGATGCCCACATTGGCCGCCGAAGCGGGCAGCGACTGGGCGAACGAGCCGCCCGGACCGGCCAGGCTGACCACCCGATACTGCAGGGACGGCGCCATGCCCATGGCGAACAGGCCCGACGCCAGCACGGCGGCCCCGGCCACGAACGCGACCGCGCCGAACACGAACAACGTCAGCAGCGAGATCGCGAGACCCACTGTCCCCACGACGAGGGCACGACCGGCGTTCGTGTCGGCGAAGCGACCGCCGCCGAACGAGCCGGCCGCGGTGGCCACCCCGTACGCCAGCAGGAACACGCTGACCGCGCCACCCGACACACCGGTGACGGTGGCCAGGAACGGAACGATGTAGGTCAGTGCCGCGTAGACCGACGCGAACGCGAGTACGGTCAGCGCCAGCACGGCCAGCACCGGCGGCGCGAACGCGTGCCTGACCTGCGCCTCGGCCCCGCCGGCGCCCGGCACGGACGGCACCAGCAGCAGCGTGGCGACCAGAGCGGCGACCGCGAGGACGGCCGCGGCGGCGAACGAGCCCCGCCAGCCCAGCGTCTGCCCGGCGAGCGTGCCCAGCGGCACCCCCAGCGCCCCCGACACCGTCGTGCCCGAGATGACCACGGCCATCGCCCGCCCCGCGCGGGCGGCCGGAACCACCGCACCACCCACGGCGAACGCCGCGGCGATGTAGGCACCTTGGAGGGTGCCGGTGACCGTCCGCGCCACCAGCATCAGTGCAGTGCTCGTGGTCACGATCGCGAGCAGGGTGGTCAGGGCGAACAACGCGAGCGCGGCCGCCAGTATCAGGCGCCGGTCCAGCCGCACGGTCAGCGCGGTGAGCACCGGCCCCCCGATGGCCAGGCCCAACGCGTACGCCGTCACCAGCGCGCCGGCCGCCTGAACGGAGACACGCAGGTCGGCGGCCATCAGGTCGAGCACCCCGACGACGAGCAACTCGGTGCTGCCCATCACGAACATGCCGCCGAACAGCGTGGCCAGAGTCAGGTCGGCCCGGGTACGCACAGGGCAGCCTCCTCAAGTAGCAACCATCGGGTTGCCACTCAAGTTAAAGCAACCCGATGGTTGCGTCAACGCGCGCCGCGTCGGCGCTTTCCGCGGTCAGGAAGCGGCGGACCGTCCCCCCGTCGGGCTCAGGGAGTTCGCGGCAGGCCCGGTCGACACCGCGCGTGGCGGCGGCCGGCGGTGTCGTGGACGCGTTCGACGTGGCCCGCAGGCGGGGTTTCACGTCACCGCGTCACGACGACGCGACGAATCGGCTCAGTAGTGGCCGTTGTTCTGGAAGTACTGCCAGGCGCCGCACGGGGTGTCGTAGCGGCCCTTCACGTAGCCCAGGCCCCACTTGATCTGGGTGGCCGGGTTGGTCTTCCAGTCGGCGCCGGCCGAGGCCATCTTGCGGCCGGGCAGGGCCTGCGGAATGCCGTAGGCGCCGGAGCTCTTGTTCTCGGCTTTGTAGTTCCAGCCGCTCTCGTGTTTCCACAGTTTGTCGAGGCAGGGGAACTCGGCGATGGGGAAGCCCTTCTCCAGCATCAGCGCGCAGCCGATCTCGCGGCTTCCGGAGTATTCGTTGCACGAGGAGGGAATCGGGCCGTCGTACGGGACGGGGCCCTTCGCCTCTTCCTTCTTCCGCTCCTCCTCGGCCTTCTTGTCGGCCGCCACCTTCTGCTCGAGTTTGTGGGCCCGGCCGGCGGCGGCCTTGGCGGCGGTCGCGGCCTTGGCGGCGGCGGCGCCCTCGGCCTCACGCTGCCACGCGCGCGCGGCTGCGGCCTGGCTCTGGTGCTGCTTGAGCAGCCGCAAGTCGAGGTCGGCCTGGGTTGCGTCCACAAAGGCCGTCCGGGTGGGCTCGGCCTGCCAGTCCCGGCCCAGGTAGACGCCGCCGATGAGGCCCGCCACCAGCAGTCCGACCGACACAGCGCGTACCGACATCCGGCTCCAGAGCCGATTCACGAGTGCCCCTTTCGTCGAGCGCGAGCAATACCCTGGCGTACGACGAGCGGGAAGGCAACAGCGGTCAGAAAATGACCGCAGGAGCGGCGATGATCGACCCATGAATATTCCTGAGGGTAAGCACTCGGTCACTCCTTACGTGGCGGCCAAGGGCGCCGAGCGGTTTCTCGCTTTCGTGGAGACGACCTTCGCGACCGCGCCCGCGCAGAGAGTCTTCAATCCGGACGGCACAATCGGTCACTCCGAGATCACTATCGGCAATTCGGTGGTGATGGCGTTCGATGCGGCACCGCACTGGCCGGACATGCCGGCATTGCTGTGCGTCTATGTGGATGATGCCGACGCGACGTTCGCGCGGGCGATCGCGGCCGGCGCCGAGGTGGTGACCCCGATCTTCACCTCGCGCATCGTCGGGGATCGCGCCGGCCGCCTGCGTGACCCGCTCGGCAATCTCTGGTGGGTGCAGACCCACCTCGCGCAGCCCGACCTCGGCGCCTTCGAGGATCCCGAGGAGCTGCGGATCATGCAGGAGGCTCAGCGCTCCTTCGCCGACGAGATGGACCGGCGCGCGAACGTGTAGCTGAACGCGACGAACCCGTCGACGACCAGCACGATCGTCCACACCCACATGACGCCCCACAGTCCCGCGGTCCGGCTCAGGTCGCCGACGAGCAGAGCGAAAAGACCCAGGATCAAACCCGCGGTCCCGTACGCGAGAAGGTGGCGCAGCCACATGCGGCGCTCATGAGCGGCCCGCTCACGGCCCGCCTTCGGGAGCTTGACCGGGGCCGGCCCGCCCGCGAACCGGTGCGCGAAACGCCGATCGGCCCAGCTCAGCATGCGATGACCGAACGCGACCGACACGCCCAGGTAGGCGGCGGCGAGCCCGTGGGCCAACGCGGCCTCGCCGCCGCGCCGCAGGTCGATCACTGCGAACGCCAGCAGCGCCAGGTCGACCAGCGGCACCGACACCAGCAGGACCGCGCTCAGCCGGCGCGCCTTGAGCAGGTAGCGCGCGGCCAGCCCGCCGACGAGCAGAACCCAGAACCCGATCTCGCACGCGACGATCGCGACGATCATGACTGCCTCCCCGTTTTAACACATCCGTGTCATAACCTTTGTAACACGAGTGTGCGAGAATCAGGTGTGCCAAAAATCGTCGATCACACCGCACGTCGCCAGGAGCTGGCCGCCGCGGTCGGACGGGTCATCGCGCGCGACGGGGTGGCCGACGTGTCGATCCGCTCGGTCGCCGCCGAATCGGGCTGGTCCTCGGGCGCGCTGCGGCACTACTTCAAGACCCGCGGTGAACTCCTGGCCTTCGCCTGCGAACAGGTCATCGACCAGGTCACCGAGCGCGTCGAGCGGAAACAACTGCCCGACGACGTATGGGAAGCGGTCATGGCTGTCCTGCTGGAGACCATCCCCGTGGACGAGGCGCGCAAGGCCGAGGCGGAGATCGCGTTTTCGTTCCTCGCGCTCGGGCTCGGCGATCCGGCGCTGGCCGCGGTGCAGAAAAGGCACTTCGCCCAGATGTACGACCTGTGCCGGCAGCTGGCCCACTATCTGACACCCGACGGGGACGCCGAGGCGACCGCGCGCCGGCTGCACGCGGTGGTCGACGGGCTGACTGTGCACGTGTTGGCCGGTCACCTCACGGCGGAGGAAATGCAGCGGCGGCTCGGCGACTACCTCGACGAGGTCATGGCTTGACCCACGTAGCGATGATCTTGCCGCTCTCATTCGTGAACGGGGTGCGCTCCCACGAATCCCAGCGGTGCTCCGGACGCAACCCGGCCATCCGCGCCATCAGATCCATCTCGGCCGGCCACAGATAGCGGAACGGCACCGACGCGAAATCGCCGCGGCCGTCCTCGTGCAACGTCACATAGTTGGAGGCCATGCGCTGCGTGGCCACCTCGTAACTGTCGAAGCCCCAGTGCCCCGGCGTGACGGTGAACGGCACCACCGTCTGGCCCGCCGGAAGCTTGCGCAGCTCGGGGATCATGACCTCGACCAGGAACCGGCCGCCCGGGCGCAGATGCGCGGCGGCGTTGGCGAAACACTCGACCTGCGCGTCCTGCGTAGTCACGTTCATGATCGTGTTGAAGACGAGGTAGACCAGGCCGAACTCGCCCTCGACCCGCGTCGTCGTGAAGTCGCCGATCGTGGCCTCGACGGCGGGACTCTTCGCCTGCAGGCGGGCCACCATCGCCCGGGACAGGTCGATGCCCCGCACGGTGACGCCCCGCTCGGCCAGCGGGACCGCGACACGCCCGGTCCCGACGGCGAACTCGAGCGCGCTGCCCCCTTCGACCAGATCAGCCAGGACGTCGGCGGTGCGGGCGATCACCACCGGGTCGAACTCGGCACCGGCCGCGTCGTCATACGTCCGGGCTACTGCTTCGCCGAAGTAACCGTCGGGATCGTCCATGGCCCGGACGCTATCGGGACCCCCCGACACTTTCGAGCGCTTTTCCCGGCGAGCCCGCTCAGGGCAGCTCGATCGGCAGCTTGAGGCCGTCCAGGGCCGATCCGCACGGACACGTGCGCTCACGCGGCAGCCGGGTCACCGCCTCCAGCAGCACGCCGCGCAGCCGGTCCGTGTTCTCGCCGAACACCCGGAAGACCTCCTCGTGGGTGACCCCGTGCTCGCCCTCCACCCCCGCGTCGAGGTCGGTGACCAGGGCGATCGAGGTGTAACAAAGGCCCAGCTCGCGGGCCAGCACCGCCTCGGGATGACCGGTCATGTTGACGATCGTGCCGCCGATCGCCGTGAACCAGCGCGACTCGGCCCGGGTCGAGAAACGCGGACCCTCGACCACCACCATCGTGCCGCCGTCGACCGGGGCCACCGGCTCGGCCGCGGCCAGCACGACACGCCGGCCGTCCGGGCAGTACGGGTCGGCGAAATTCACGTGCACGGCGCCGGAGTCGTAGAACGTCTGCGGCCGCCCGCTCGTCCGGTCGATCAGCTGGTCGGGCACCACGAACGTGCCCGGCCCGAGCTCAGGGCGCAGACCACCGACCGCGCAGGGGGCGACGATCTGCCGAACACCCAGCGAGCGCAGCGCCCAGAGATTGGCCCGGTACGGAATCTTGTGCGGCGGGAAGCGATGATCTCGCCCGTGCCGCGGCAGGAACGCCACCCGGCGGTCACCCACCCGGGCGACAGTGATCGGATCTGAGGGCGCACCGTAGGGCGTGGACACCACGTGCTCGGAGGCGCCGTCCAGGAGGGCGTAGAGCCCCGATCCGCCGATGACACCGATCTCGGCCGCTGGGTTCATGGGCAGACCTTATCGGGGGCCGGAATCTCGGGCTAATGTGCCAAGCATGGCGTTGCTGGGGACGGCGTATGTATAGCGAGGGTCAGCGGATCGGAGGCCGGTCGATGGAGTCGATGACCGGTCGGCTCCTGGTGGCGACACCGACCCTCAAAGATCCGAACTTCGACCGTACGGTCGTGTTGCTCGTCGCCCACGAGACGGGCGGCGCCCTCGGCGTGGTGCTGAACCGCGCGACCGAGGTCCCGGTGGCCGACGTGCTGGGTGGCTGGGGCGAACTGGCCGGCGATCCCGCCGTGCTCTTCGAGGGCGGTCCCGTGCAGCCCGAATCGGCCATCTGCCTGGCCCGCACGCGGCCCGAGGTGAAGAAGCGGGTGTCCGGCTTCCACCAGGTGTCGGGCGCGGTCGGCACGGTCGACCTGTCCGCCGACCCCGAACGCTTGCGCGAAAGCGTGGCCGGCATCCGGGTCTTCGCGGGCTACTCGGGCTGGTCGGCGGGCCAGCTGGAAGACGAAATCGCCTCCGGCTCGTGGTTCCTGCTCGACGCCCTCCCGGGCGACCCGTTCATGAGCCGCCCCGACGACCTGTGGGCCATGGTCCTGCGCCGCCAAGGCGACATCCTGGCCGCGGTGGCCCACTTCCCCCCGGACCCGGCCCTGAACTGAAAGCCAACCGGTGGCCCTTCCGCTCGCGGGCGGCCCTCGCCGCTCCGAACTGAGGGGGTCCCTTCGGGGCGCGTCCGGAGGTGTGTAGTATTTCCTCCGTGCCCGGGTGAACCGGGGACGGCAAGGGGCTGTGGCGCAGCTGGTAGCGCACCACACTGGCAGTGTGGGGGTCAGGGGTTCGAGTCCCCTCAGCTCCACGAGCGGCGGGGTCGTGTGTCCACGGAAGGCGTGGACCGCGGCCCCTCGTCATGTCTGCTCAGGGGGCCGAGCTCCCTGAAAACCCACGTTACGGCCGGTCGCGCTGATTGCATGGTTGCGCCTCACCAAACCCCACGTAATGGCCGGACGCGCTGATTGCAGCGTTGCGCCTCACCAAACCCCACGTGATGGCCGGACGCGCTGATTGCCGCGCTGCGCGGGCACTGACCGCACAAACCCGTGTTATGCCCGGACGTGCTGGGTGCGTGGCTGGGTGCGCACTCGCTCAAATCTTCGTGGGCGGTCGTTGCGTCTTTCCGCGAGTGCGCGGTCTCAGCATCCGCATGGTGCGGGCTCGGTTTCAACGCGCAGGGCTGACCCGTGGGGTCAGCCCTGGGGTGCGATGGGTGCGTCAGCGTAGTAGGGCGCCTGCCACCGGCAGTGAACTCAGGTCCGGCAGGACGTGCGTGCCGTAGTCGTTCGTGGTGTTGTAGTTCGTGGTGTAGTTGGTCGTGTAGTTCCTGTCGTGGGTGGTCGTGAAGTTCGTGTCCTGGCTGGTGTGATGGTCGTTCGTCACGTTCCGGTTGGTGTCGTGACTCGTGCGCACGTCGTTCCGCACGACCCGGTTGGTGTCGCGACTCTTGTGCCGGTCGTTGAAGACGCTCAGGTTCTTGTCGCGGCTCGTGTGCCGGTTGTTCGTCACATTCTTGGTGACGTTGCGATCGGGTTTGTCGGGGCTGTTTTGCGCTCCCGCTGCCCTGCTGGGCTCCGTGGCATTCGACGCCGGTGACGCCTCGGCAGGTGCTGCGACAAAGCCGAGGGCGGCGATCATGGCGCCGGCCGGGACTGCCAGCCTTAGCGATTTCTTCACAAAGAGTCCTTCATCTGAAACGTATTTGAATGCGCGCCGATGATGCGCATTTCCGGCGGTTTCTCACTATGCCGATCCCGGAGGGACGAGTCCGGGACGTGCGCGGCGACATTCTCCGTTTCCCGCGATCGAGCGAAAAGACAGGCACACCCGAATCCTTTTGCGGCGCGCCGGAGAGATGAACGGGTCGCGCGTCTGCGACGAGCCGGCCCGGCCGCCATCGGCCGATCGGCTTAGCCTGCACCGGTGAATTCACGGGACGGGTCCGTCGAGACCTGACGAGCGCGGAAAACTCCGTCACCCCGCCCTCCGAGCCTCGTTGGACGGCGGTGTCGTGGATCGCCCGCAGGCGAGGCCAACCCGCACCCCGGTCGGGCGGGCCGAACAAGTTCCATGTCGTCTTCCTCGACAGGTCACCGACATTGAAACGTTCCGCGCACTGAGCGGCTCAGCCAAAACTCAATGATCATGATTTAAATCGTGAGGGCAATGTGAACAGCGAATCGACCGTGAGTGACACCGTCATTCGGGCAGGGACAGGCCGCGGACGACTCGGCGTTTACGTCGACACGGTGGTCGACGGCAATCACGGGGACGAGATTCACACGGCACGGACCAACGCGGCCAGCCTGGCGTTCTTGACTTTCGTCTGCGAGGTCGGATCGAGTTTTTCCGGCCTGACGGTATTCGCCCGGCAATCGGGGGACGCCGGGGCCGATTTCCCGTTGCCCGGCAGTCCCGCCGTCGCCGGTCTGCCCTACTACCCGGTGCTGTCGCCCGGCGCCCTGGCGGGCAATGCCGTCGGGACCGCCCGCGCGATGTGGCGGCACCTCGACGACGTCGATCACGTCTGGGTTTTCGGGCCGCACCCCTTCGGACTTCTGCTCGTCGGCCTGGCGGCGGCCCGGCGCCGGCGGGTGACGCTCGGCGTCCGGCAGGAGACTCTCGCCTATTTCGCGAGCCGGACCCGGCCGGGCGTCCGCCGTACCGCGGTTCTGCTCGCGGTGCGGCTGATGGACGCGGCCTGGCGGCTGCTGGCGCGGAGATTGCCGACAGCGGTCGTCGGCGCGAGCAACGAGGAGGCGTACGGGGGGCCCAGGGCCGGTCTGCACCCGATGAGCATCTCGCTGATCCGGCAGCGCGATCTGCGGCCGGTCGGCCCCCGGCGGGCGCTGACCGGGCCGGTCGAGCTGCTGACCGTCGGGCGGATCGCGCCGGAGAAGAATCCGATGCTGATGCTCGACGCGCTCGCGATGCTGCACTCACGGCGGCCGGGCCGGTTCCGGCTCACCTGGGTGGGTGACGGCGAACTGCGGTCGGCTGTCCGCGAGCGGGTAGCCGAACTTGGGCTGGAAGATGTCGTCTCTCTTCCGGGCTTCGTCCCGATCGGCGAGGAGCTGATGGGGTTCTACCGTCGCGCCGACCTGTTCGTTCTCTCGTCGATCACCGAGGGCCTGCCGCAGGTTCTCATCGAGGCGCAAGCGAACGCCGTCCCGATCGTGGCGACCGACGTCGGCGGGGTCGGCGTGGTGCTCGACCACGGCCGGGCCGGCGTCCTGGTGCCGTCCGGCGACACGGTGGCGCTGGCCGAGGCGATCGACGGGCTCGTTGCCGACGAGGAACGGCGGTTCGCAATGGTGCGGCGCGGGCGGGAACTGGCGGAGATGCGAACCCTGGAAGAGACCTCCGCCGCGGCGGCCACCTTCCTCGCGACCGGCATCCGGCAGGGGGTCGAGGCATGAGCGCGGCCACCGCGCCTCGGGTGGCGGTCGTCATCCCGTGCTACAACGACGGCCGTTTCCTGCTCGAGACCCTCGAGTCGGTACGGGAACAGGAACCGTGCGAGACCGTGGTCGTGGACGACGGCTCGACCGACGAGCGAACGCTCGACGTCCTGGCCGGTCTGCGTGAAGCCGGGGTCCGCGTCGTCACCCAGCCGAACCAGGGACTGTCCGCCGCGCGGATGACCGGCGTACGGCACACGAGCGCGAGATACGTACACCCGCTCGACGCCGACGACCGGCTCGCGCCGGGGGCCCTGGCGCGCCTCGCGAACGCCTTGGACGCGAACCCCGAGGCCAGCGCGGCCTGGGGCGATTACGCGTGCTTCGGCGCGTTCAGCTGCCGGGTGCCTGGCGCGCGAAGCCTGGACCCGTGGCGGATCACGTACATCAGCGAGATCGTCGGCACCACCATGGTGCGGCGCAGCGCACTGGAGGCCGTGGGTGGCTGGGACATGGGCTCCGGGTTCGAGGACTGGGACCTCTGGATGAAGCTGGCCGAGGCCGGGGCCCAGGGCGTCTACGTCCCCGCGGTCAACCTGCACTACCGCCAGCACTCGGCACCCCGGATGTACCGCGAGAGTCTCGATCGCGCCAAGGTGTTGCGCGATCAGTTGCGCAGCCGGCGGCACCGGCTGTTCGCCGCGCGAAGGTCGAATTGGCGGCAGTCCCCCTCGTCGTGGGGTGTCAAGGCGATGTTTCCGGTCATCAGCACCATGCCCGGCCTGCCGGAGCGACGCCGGCAGCAGTGCTACGCCCTCATCCGCGACATCTTCGAGCCCGAGATGAGCTCGGACATCTTCTGGGGTCCGCGGGCGCGACTTCGGCGGTGGCGCCGCCGGGCGGAGGGGCGGGCGGCATGACGAGCGCAGATCGGCTCCGCCGGAACAACGAGGAGCAGCTTCGCGAGCTCAGCGGTCCCGAGCTGGGGCGACCTCCGATCAGCCGGTTGCCTGTGCTGGACGGGCTTCGGCTGATCGCCGCTCTGATGGTCGTCGTCTATCACTACACCTACCGAGCTCCCGGGCCGTGGGGTGCGCACACCGCGGCTGTGTTCTCGGACGTCGCTCCCGTCACCGCGTACGGCTGGCTCGGCGTACAGCTGTTTTTCATCATCAGCGGCTTCGTGATCTGCATGAGCGCCTGGGGCCGCAGTCTCAGCGGGTTCGCGGTGTCCCGCGTGGTGCGGCTGTTCCCGGCGTACTGGTTCGGAGTGCTCGCGACGGCCACGATCGTCGCGGCGCTCAGTCCGGGCATCTCGTTCCCGCCGATCAGTCATCTGCTCGTCAACCTGACCATGGTGCAGGCGGGGCTCGGCGTGCCCGACATCGACGGCGTCTACTGGACCCTCTGGATCGAGCTGCGCTTCTACGTGCTCATGGCGATCCTGGCCTGGCGGGGGTTGACCTATCGGCGCGTCGTCGCCTTCTGCCTGATCTGGACGGGCGCCTCGGCCGCGGCCGCCGCCACCGGAGACTTGCGGTTGATCTACATTGTGGACGCCGACCACTCCCCCTTCTTCGTGGCCGGCATGGCCCTCTATCTGATCTACCGGTTCAAGCCGACTCCCACGCTGATGGCCCTGCTTGCCGTCTCGTACGGCCTGGGCCTGTGGCGGCTCGCGCCGACCTTGGCCGCCGTCGGCACGCTCGGACCGTACGGGCACTCCTGGCCGGAGGTGATCGCGGTGACCACGTGCCTCTTCGCGGCCATGACGATGGTGGCCCTGCGATGGTTGTCGTGGATCAAGGGAGCCTGGCTCACCGCGGCGGGCACCCTCACCTACCCGCTCTACCTCATCCACCAGGAGATCGGGTACGCGATCATCGCGCGTCTGCACGACGACATCCCGCGCTGGCCGCTGACGGTGTCGCTGGTGCTGGTGATGCTGGGGGCGGCCTGGTTGGTGCATCGGTTCGTCGAGCGCCCGGTCGCCGCACTGCTCAAGCGTGGGCTGGCCGCCGGACTGGCCAGAACGCATCACCGGATCACTGTCATCCGGCAGCGATGATGCGAAAACGCGCTCGCGGCTGAAGCGGTCTCAGCCGCGAGCCTCGCTCAACGCCGCGGAGCCGCGGGCGCCGGCCGTTCGCGTCAGGTGGGCCAGGGCGCCGAGGGGCGGGCCGAACCGGGCACAGCCGACGAGGAACCCGGCGCCCCACGCCAGGTGCATGACGGCGAGAACCGCAGGCAACAGGGCGCTGTCGACCCGACGCCCGCTGCGGCGCCACTCACGTCCCGCGGTCACGACCGCGGCCGCGGCCCAGACCGTGACACCGGCCCGCGGCAACCAGCCGAACGGTCCGGGCAGGAATGCCAGCGGCGCGATGAGCGTGAACGCCGGGGCCAGGACGTGCGACCGCCGCATGCTCGCGGGATGGCGACGCGAGGTCTTGACCCGGTACTGGCCGTAACGCCAATACTGCCGGGCCAGCGCGGGCAGACTGTCTCGTGGCATGTAGGTCGCGGCCATCTCCGGCAGGCACACGATGCGGCCACCGGCCGCCCGTACGCGTGCCGCCAGTTCGCCGTCCTCATTGACCAGCCAGTCCTCGTCCCACCCGTTGAGGCGCTCCAGGGTCTCCCGGCGGAGGACACCCGTGAACCCGGTGTCGACGTCCGCCTCCGGGCCGAGGCGCCGGAAGGTCGCACCGCCGATACCCATCGGGGTGCCGAGCGCCATGCTCACGCGCCGGGACCAGCGGCCCTCCCCGGCCGCGATCGCCGGTCCGCTCGCCCACTCGACGTCTCCCGCGCCTAGGCGGCTCAACCCCGTGGCCAGATAACCCGGCGGGTAGAGGGTGTGCGCATCCATCCGGGCGATGTAGCTCCCGCGGGCCGCGCGCAGGCCGATGTTGAGCGCCATCGGAATTCGCCGGGCCGGGTTGTCCAGGATCCTGATCCGCGAATCGCGAGCCGCGAAGTTCGCCAGCAAGTCCCGAGTGCCGTCGGTGGACCCGCCGTCGATCATCAGGAGCTCGAATCCGCCGGGCACCTCCTGGTCGCACATCCGCGCCAAGGCCGTCTCGATGTACGAAGCCTCGTTGAAGACGGGCACCAGCACCGAGACCGCCGGGATGCCACCGATCTGCGACATGTCAGCCTTTCCGTCTCTGCAGGAATCCCGCCAGCTGTGCGAGGTCGGACGAGCGCGGCAACAACGAACCGGGCTGCAGGCCCAGAGTTCGCTGGACCAGGATCAGGGCGACGAGTCCGCAGATCAGGTAGGAGACCGCGGACGCCAGAGCCGCACCGGTTGCACCGAAGGGCGGGATCAGTGTCACGTACAGCCCGATCGCGACGGCGAAGCCGACACCGTGCGCGATCGACTCGAGGATCGGCCGCTGCTGAGCCACCAGCGCCGTACCGAAGATGTTCAGAGCCAGCATGCCGAAGGCGCCGACGGCCAGAATCCGCAGATCGAGCACGGAATCCGCGAACTCAGGACCGAAGATGGTCACACAGAGCAGTGGTGCGGCCAACACTGTCCCGCCGACGATGATCAGCACGAGGACGGCGCAGACGCGAAAGATCCGAGCCGATTGACGCCCGGCGTCCTCGGCCGAGGCCCGCAGCAGGTCGGGCCGGAAGGTCACGCTCACCGCTCGGGAGAGGTGGGCGATCGCGTCGAACCACGCCACGGTGACGCTGTAGGTGCCCAGCTCGCGAGCACCGCCGAAGGCACCGAGGATCCAGTGGTCGAGGCGGTAGGTGCCGGACACCATGACGCCGCCGAGGTGGCTGCGGAGCCCGAAGCCGAGGATCTGCCGCAGGAGCGGCCGGGAGGGAAGGGCGAAGCCGGACGAACGGCAGACGTGGGCGACGAGCAGCGCGGCGGAGACGGCGAGACCGATCACCCAGTTCATCACGGCGACGCGGATCGTCAGGCCGCCCGCCGCCGCGAAGCCCGCGTTGAGGGCGAGGGTGGCCAGCGGCGCGCTGATCCAGCCGAGGCTGGCCATGGCCAGGTTGTACGAGGCCCGGGCCAAGTACAGGAAGTAGGTCTGCAGGATCGAGATCGGAATCGCGCTGACCGCGATGACGGCGTCGAGGTGGGAGAACTGGATCGCCGGGGCGGGCACGAATCGGAAGAAGAGCCAGGCCGCGGTCGCGCCCGCCGTGCCCAGCACACCGGCGAGCACCACACCGGCACCGGCGAGAGCCGGCCGCTCACCCGGCAGCGTCCCGCTGATATTGATCATGGCTTCGTACGCGCTCAGGGAGGCCAAGAAGGCGACCAGGCCGGCGACGGTCGTGAGGAACGCGACTTCGCCGCGGCCGCTCGCGCCCAGCAGGCGCGCGGTCAGCACCACGTTGGCCAGGCCACCCGCGGAGGCGAGAACGTAGGACCCGTACGTCTGGATCGCCGCACGCACCATGGGCGGCCGGCGGTCCTGCGGCAGGGTTGCGGCTTCCGTCATGATGCGGGGCACCCGGCGAGTGGCGCCGGCTCCACCCGGTGTCCGCGGCGCCAGGGTGTCTCGACCCGCGCCAGCGACAGGAGGATCGGTCCGACGGCCAGCAGAAGCCACAGCCGGTAGTCGCGCGCCATGGTGAGGAACGCGGCCGAGCCGAGCATCGAGATGACGGCGACCGCCGCGCAGCGACTCAACGCCGCCAGGTCGCCCCGGCCGGCCGTGGTGAACTCGCGCCCGGCCCGCAGCGAGCACCACAGGCAGAACACGACGATCGCGAGGAACAGCAGGAGGCCGATGGCCCCGCTGTCCGCCCAGAGCTGCAGGTACGTGTTGTGGGCCACGAGGGGTTGCTCCGCCACCACGGCAGCGTTCTGCACCTCGCCGATCTCGAGCGCGACGGCCGGCTTCCGGGTCTGGAAGCCGGCCATCCCCAGACCCACGACCGGGTGCTCCAATGCCAGGTGGAGCGCGGCCCGCCACAGGTCCTCCCGGCCCGAGCCACCGTCGCTGGAGATCACCAGTCGTTGCCACGCGGACGGGAAATAGGTGAACCACAATGCGGCCGAGGCGACTACACACGCGGAGGCCGCAAGCACCCGTCCGATCGCCTGCCGGAAGATCACCAGCGCCGCGATCAGGGCGACGCCGGCCGAGATGACCACCATGCGCGACGCCGTTCCGGCCGCGGCCGCCGCCAGCACCAGGATCGCCGCGGCGATCGCCGAGCGGGCCCAGACCCGGCGGACCGCACACGCCAGCCCGAACGCCAGGATCGCCGCGGCGACGAGCCCGGCCCCCAGCACGTTGGGGTCTCCGGCGGCTCCCGAGACGCGGTTGTCCGCGCTGGTCAACGGGTCGGCGAAGGCGGAGGCGGTCGACTGCAGGGCGATCAGGCCGGTCGCGGCGGCCAGGGTGGCGGACGCGACGAAGGTCGCTACCAGCAGCAGAAGGTGCCTGGTGGTGGCGATACGGGTCAGTGCCAGGGCGAATACCGCGAGCGCGATCGCCCACGGCCAGCACTCCGCCACGACGGCCCACGGGTCGGCCGCCCACAGCATCGTCGCCCCGAACCAGGAGTACATCGCGACGATGAGGACGACCAGCCAGCGGAACTCACCGATCCGCCCGAGCAGGACGGAACGGCGCCGGATAGCGTCGAAGGCCCAGGCGACGACGCACAGCACGAAGCCCGCTTTGAACAGGGCGTTACCGGCCGCGCTGAAGGGGATGAACACGGCCGGCACGAAGCAGAGCAGGCCCGCGATCGGATATCCGAAGCAGCAGACCGCCAGGACCACCGCACCCACCGCACCGATCGCGATCCGCTCGTCGAACCCGATCAATAACCCCAGCGCGACCGCCGACGAGGGCACGACGAAAGCCAGGAACCAGCCGGGGAGTTGCCGCGTAGGGCGCTTGTGAAGAGCCGTGGTCACTTGTTCCAGCCACTGGTGTCCGGCGCGTACGCCGGTACCCGTACGACATCGGCGGGCCGGTCCCGGCGGATCCTGGCCCACGCGATGGCGACGGCGAGGCCGAACCCGAGGATCACCGACAACGCGATCTTGTACGGTCCCGGCAGGCCGGCCGGAGAGTCCGGTGGGCTCGCGGGCTGAGCCATCGACAGCGTGGGATCACCGGTGCGGACGATCAGCTCGAGCCGGGCCGTGGTGGCCGGGTTCGGCCTGCTCGTCATGCCCGCGGGCAACGCGCCGCGCAGGGCGAGCAGGGTGGCCGCCCGCTTCTTGAGCTCGGAGTTTCTCGTCGCGAGCGCGCTCTCCATGAACGTCGTGGCCAGCCGGGCGGCGGTCGCGGGCGAATCGGCCTGCGCTTTCACTTCAACGACATAGCTCTGCCCCAACGGCTCGAGGGAGACGCTTCTCTCGACGGAGGCCGCATTCCAGGGGGCGCCCAGCTTGGCGGCGGTGGCCGCCGCGGCGGCCGGAGTGTCGAGCAGCGCGACGGCTGTCTGCAGCGATCGCGCGGGCTCGACGGAATCGTTGACGAGCCCCAGACCCGGCAGGTCGGCATTCGTCGGGATGGGAGCGACCTGGATGTGTGCCGAGGCTTCGAACGTCGGCGGCACCACGTACACATAACCCGCCGTCGCGGCGACACACGCCGTGGCGACCAGGACGATGAACCTCCAATAGCCGGCGATCCCGCCCAGTGCCGGCGCCGACGCGTTTGTCGGCGCATCAGCGAACGAGGCCTTCCGGTCCCGATCGGCCATGCTCGGTTTGTCCTTGAGTTGGGAATTCATCACCGGGGAGCGCCTACTCGACTAGGTTCGGGGGGAAAGGGGGTCGTCTGGCTGGAAAGCGCGCGGAGGCCCTCCGGGAAAGCCGAGGCCAGGTATGCGCCGGCGTTCTGCCACTGCCGATCGAAGACCAGGGTTCGGACGGTCTCCAGCAGAGTCACGCAGTCGAACGAGAACGAGCGGTGCTTGATGTAATAAAGGTCGTAGCAGACCTTCAAAGCCGAGCCGTCCTCAGATCCCGCATAACCACCACGCACCTGAGCCCAACCGGTCAGGCCGGGCCGCACCAGATGCCGGACGTCATAGTACGGAATTGACGACCGCAAGCGTTCGGCCAGGGCCGGTTGTTCGGGTCGCGGGCCCACGATGCTCATGTCGCCGCGCAGGACGTTGACGATCTGCGGCAACTCGTCGAGGTGGGTGCGGCGCATGAATCGCCCGATCCAGGTGACCCGGGGATCTGAGCGGGACGACCATTGCGGGTGCTCGTCGCTGGAACGCATGGAACGCAATTTCAAGATCTCGAAAGGCCGGCCGCGTTCGCCGATGCGGATCTGGCGGTAGAGGGCCGGGCCGCCGTCCAGTTTTACGAGCAGGACGAGGGGAATCAGCACAGGCACGGCAATGATGCCCGCCACCAGGCTGACGACCACATCGAGGATCCGCTTGCTCCGGGGAATCTCCTGCCGATAGCTCGGATGCAATACCGATTCGAGCCACCGCGGTTCGATGGCCGCCAGCGGCGTGAGCCCGAACGTGTCCTCGTAGAACGAGGCCAGCTCCGCCACCCGGACCTTCAGATCGAGGCAGTCCGCGGCCAGCAACTCGAAGACGGAACGCCGGGCCTCCTCCGAGGAGACCAGCAGCAGGTCGATCTCGTTCTTCTTGACAATGGCCGGCAAATCGCTTCGCGGCCCGAGATGGTAATCCTCGCTCTGGAGCGGATTGGCCGATCGCTCACCGACATATCCAACGATGTGGCCGGCCGACGGGTGGACGGCCAATTCCTGGGCCAGCGCCGTGGCCAGCTCCGAATTTCCGAAAAGCGCGATCCGGACCGGCTTGCGTTTCGGCGGCCGCCGGAAGGAGAGCAGGAGGATGCCCAGGCTCCCGACCAGGCACACCGCCGCGAGGTTGTGCGACGGAATGTTCACGCGTCGCGTGAAAAGGCCGGAAACTTCCGTCATCAATAGAATTACCAGTGGGGCACTGGCCGGCACCAGTCGCTTCGCCAGGGGCAGGAAATGGGCGAAGGGGCGACCACAGCGAATAACGAAAATGGCTGCGCACAGGGCCGCCGCGGCGGCCGGGGCCTCATACCAAGTCAGCGACTCGGTCACAGCGGCAAGCCCGATCGTGGCGACCGAGACGAGCGTCGCAATTTCGATGCCACCCACGTCCAGTGCGCTACGGAATCGCATAGCGGCGTACTCCTGATTCCGGTTCTTGGGCACGGCTCGATCAACGACTCACGGGCCGGGCGTCGATGCTTTCGATGAATTGTGCACGCTGACGCCGTCTGCAAAAGTCCTGCGCTCTCATGTTCACTCGGCCGGGATCAGCCGAACCGCCGACCGCGATGACCGGTTGGCGAGTTTCGCTCTCAGCTCGTGAAAATGCCCGGCCGGCATTTCTGAGTGAGCTTCGGAAAGGCGAAGATGCCTCCCGATCCCGGAACGACCCCGCGCCCGTTCTCCAGGCAGAGGTCGTCCCGGGCGAGCACGAGCCGGCGCTCGGCGATCGAGGCCGGGTCAGACCTCACTGAGGCCGCGGGACCCCGTCTTCCCGAGGCTGAGCCAGTCGATCGTCGCCCGCAGTCCGACTTCTAGCTCGGAGTCACGCGCCTCGGGCATCAGGGCCCGCAGCCGGCTGTTCTCCGCCTGCGAGTCCCGCACGTCGCCGGGCCGGACCCGGGTGAATTGGAAATCGATCGACCGCCCGGTGAGCAATTCAATCTTCTTGGCCAGGTCGATGATCGTCGTCCGCGTGCCGAAGGCCAGATTGACGGGCACCGGGCTGGCCAGTTGCTTGAGCGCCGAATCCGCCAGAACCGCCACCAGCGAACCCACATAGGTGAAGTCCCGGGTTTGGCCCCCATCGCCGTAGATGACCAGCGGCCGGCCCTGGAGCGCCGCGTCGATGAAAGAGGGAATGACCGCGGCGTAGGGATGGTCCGGCGACTGGAGCGGGCCGTAGACGTTGAAGAACCGGAATGCCACCACGGGAAACTTGTAGGTCGACGCATAGGCCAGCGCGTACGATTCCGCGGCGAGTTTATTGGCCGCGTACGGACTGGCCGGCGCGGCGGCGTCGTCCTCGCTGATCGGAAGCTTCTGCGTTTGGCCGTACACGGCCGACGAGGAGGCGAAAACGAACGCCTTCTGGAATTTCCGGCAGGCTTCCAGAATCTCGACGGTACCGTTCACGTTCACGTCGTGACTCGAAACCGGATCCATGATGGAAAGGGGCACGGACGGCTGCGCGGCGAGATGAACGACCGAGTCGTGCTGATCGACCAGTTCAAGGACGGTGTCACGGCAGAGGATGGTGTCCTTGACCACCTCGACCGGAAGCGACTCGATGTTGGAAATGCTTCCGGTGCTGAAATCGTCGAGGACCGTGACGCCCTGGACCTCGGGCCTTGCGAGAAGCTCGCGGCACAGGTTCGCGCCGATGAAGCCGGCTCCACCGGTCACCAGAATCTTCATTTTTCTTTCCGCCTATTTGTTTTGCAGATCAGATCTGGACACGACAACAAACACCCTCTTCTCAGCAGGGTGATAGTTATTTCGGCGCCTACGTCATTCACGTTCACGGCAGCTCGCCCGGCTCGGCGGCGGCGCTCGCATTCTGGGCCGGACGGTGTTGAGGGGTGTAGTTGAGGAGATTCCTCCCAGGTCCACCGCCCGAGGGACGGGTGGGAAGCGCTCACGAAAGATCGATGTCAACGTTGATCAACGAGAGCCTCGACAACGAGGTGACGGACGATTCCGGCACGCCCGGCGGCCCGGCCGGATTTCACCGGAGCGGGCTAAACCGATCATCCGGCGCACCTGACGTCACCGGTCGGCCGGCAACGCGTTCGGCCAGCCTTTCGCTCGATCCAGCGACACCGTCACTTGTTCGGATGACTTTTATCCGGTGAAGGCCGTGGGCGATGCGATGATCTGGGCTTTCCCAGCCTCGCCTAATTCGGGAGTCGCGACTGAATGCGATCCACATTCACGCGACCGGCGCCCGTCCGGATCATCGCGGCACTGCTTTTGGCGTCTTTGGCGGTGGTAGTGATCGTCGGCTTTCATGAATCGGCGGTCGCCCCGGAGGGCCTCGTCAACCGGGATCCCCGCGTCGGCGGGCGACTGTTCTCCGCCACGAGCCCGTTCAATCAGGTCATCCCGGCGAACGCGCAGATCGATCCGCGGTCGGCGGAGTACGTGAAGCTGATGATTCGCAGCAAGCGGGACAAGGGATTCGTCCTGTCGGTCACCGACTGGACCGTCCCGGCCTACTTCGCCAAATCGGACACGACACGCCATGACGTCAGGATCTCCGGCCAGCCACCGGGCGCGCACTACGACCGGACCTTCGTGCACGACGTCCGGCGGATCATGCGCGGCGTGCCCATCCCGGACAATGCCAAGCCCGACCCGCAGGACGACGCGCACCTGACGGTCATCGACCCCGCCAACGGCTGTGAATACGACCTCTACGGCGCGGAGAAGACCGCGACCGGCTGGACCGCCAAATGGGCCAACGCGACCTCAATACCGGAGAGCGGCATCTACCCGTACGGCCTGTCCTCGCGGGCCACCGGGTTCTCGCCGCTCGCGGGCCTGATCTGGCCCGCCGAACTGCGCAGCGGGCGCATCGACCACGCACTGATGTTCGCGTATCCGTACACCCGCTCCGGCGGACCGGTTTTCCCCGCCACCGCCAGCGACGGCAAGACAAAATTGGCGGCCGCGCTACCGCAGGGCGCTCGGGTGCAACTCGACCCCACGCTGGACCTCGACCAGCTCCGGCTCACCGCTTACGAGCGCACGATCGCCGAGGCCCTGCAGAGGTACGGAATGTTCCTCGGTGACACCGGCGGCGCCCTCGCGCTCTACGCGGTGAGCCCGCAGAGCTTCACCACCAATCCGTACGTGGATGTGTTGCCCGATGAGCCCTACGTCTTCCTCGACCGGATCCCCGTGAACAAATTCCGGGTCCTCAGGACCGGCTCGCAGTCTGTGCAGACACCCCTGACCGTGGTGCCTTCATCCTGCGCCCAGATCGAGGTCCTTGGTCGAACCCCGTAAATGCGAAGAGCCACCGCCGCGTCCTTTCGGGCGCGACGGTGGCTCTTGACCGTTCATAGAAGTCAGCCGACGATGTCGATCCGGGCGCACGTCGACGGCACGACGTTCAACGGGGTCCGCGCCATCTGCGGGCCGGTGGCCAGGACCCGGAACCGGTTCACGGGGATCTTGTTCAGCAGGACGTAGGGATCGTTGGGCAGCACTCCGGCGTAGGGATTGGTGTCGAAGCTCTGCGGGCTCACCGCGTAGAGCGCGAGGGCGCCGCCGGTGTCACCGAGGAACATTCCGTACCTCTGCAGGGCCTCGGCGATCGTTCGCTCGTAGGGGGACAGCTTCAAGGTGCGCAGGTCCAGGGCGGGATCGAGTTGGACCCGGGCGCCCTGCGGCAGGGCCGCGGCCAGGTTCGTCTTGCCGTCGCTGGCCGTGGCGGGGGCGACCGGTCCCCCCGACTTGGTGTACGGGAAAGCGAACATGAGGGCGTGATCGATGCGGCCGGCCCGGAGCTCGGCGGGCCAGATCATGCCCGCGAGCGGCGAGAACCCGGTGGCCCGCGACGACAGGCCGTACGGGTAGATGCCGCTGGCCGGGGTGGTGGTCGCGTTGGCCCACAGGGCGGTCCAGCCGGTCGCGGTCTTCTTGGCGCCGTAGAGGTCGTACTCGCAGCCGTTGGCGGGGTCGATCACCGTCAGGTGCGCGTCGTCCTGCGGGTCGGGCTTGGCATTGTCCGGGATCGGCACGCCGCGCATGATCCGCTGGACGTCGTGGATGAAGGCGCGGTCGTAGTGCCCGCCCGGCGGCTGTCCGGCGATCCGGACGTCATGCCGAGCCGTGTTCGCCTCGGAGAAATAGACCGGAACGGTCCAGTCGGTGACCGACAGGACGAAGTCCTTCTCGGTCTTGCTGCGGACCAACGTCTTCACGTACTGCGCCGACCGTGGGTCGATCTGCGGATTGGTGGGGATGACCTGGTTGAACGGGCTGGTGGCGGAGAACAGACGCCCGCTGCCACGAGGATCCGCGGCATTCGCCACGACGGCGCCATCGACCGCTGCGGAAGCATCACGGGGCACCATGGTGACCGCACTCGCCACCGCGAGCAGGGCCGCCAGCGCCGGGCGGTGTTTGGGCAGCTTGACAAGACGCAATTCGTTTCTCCCCCGTTTGTACGGCCTCGGGACGGCCGTGCATACGAAAGAGATTCAGGGCCGGGGGGTGCGCGCTCGGTGCCTCGGCCGGTGCGTTCCGGTTGCGGCAGAATCAGCGCCCTCGGGTGCCTTCGGACACGCTCGAATCGACCACTGACAGGCGCCGCGGCCGTCATTGCAGGCGAGTGTCGAGCCTGAGCTCGCTGCGCGTCGGGATCAAGTCGATCCACGCGGTTTTCTGCTGGCCCGTGATGCGGACGTAGCAGTGCTGCGGCAGCGCCTGGCCGGTCGGCACCAAGGCCACGTCCGTCAGCTCCTCACAACGAAGCTCGCGGTCGGACAACCCTTTGAATCCCCGGATCACCCCGGCCGGACAGAAGCAATTTCACGTCACTGACCGGCCGCAATGAAATGAATGTGCGAGCTACGGCGTGACTGACTACCCACCGAGAGCGTTGGTCACATTCGCGGTCGACGTATGCAGCGTTAGCCGGTCGACGGGCGATCGAGCCGGAGCGTGCAAGACACACCGGATCGGGGCCAGCCACGCCCGGACCCGACCAACCGACTCGAAGCAGGAGAACAAGATGGTCCACGAATCACTGCCACGACGGATCGGCAAATTCCTCGTTGTGACGACAGCCGCCGTCGGGATGACCGCAGGTTTCGCCTCGAGCGCCTCCGCCTCCGACGCCCCGCCGACCGAGAGGAAATCCTGTACCGCCCGGGAGGTCGGCGATGAGCTGATCACGATCAAATCCGCTTCCGTGACTCCCGTAGTGACCCACTTCACCAGCTTCTATGTGACCCCCGGAACGCTCTCCTCAAATACATATCGCCTCAACGTGGTCGGCCGGGTAAGCACGAGTATCAACGGCAACACAAGCATCAACGACAGCCGCAGTGTCACGGGAACCAGATTCGCGAACGGCGAGTCCGGAAACTCCCAGGCGTTGTTCGATCAGGTGGGCCGCACGGTCGGGTTCGGTGTGCGGACGGATGAGGCCACCACCAACACCCAGGATGCCTCGGTTCAGTGGCGGTTCAACAGCCCCGGCTACTACGGCCTCTACAAGGGGACGATGCAGGTCAGCGGAGCCTTCACCCGGGAGGTCTGCGACTTCGGCTGGAGAACCCTCACCTATCAGCTCGTGGATGAGGGCACCTACTCCACCTTCGGCCCGGTCGAGGAAGGCACTGTCGGGTGCAGTGACGCTCTTCCCGCGAAGACGGTGCGCAAGATCGCTCAGACCATGCTGGGGTGCGGCAGTACGACGCCCGCGAGGACCCAGCCGGCCGACGCCAAGGCTTCCGCGAACGCCGCCCCGCGATAGCCGCCCGGGAGCGGATCCCCAGCGCACCTCTCGACCGGGCCGTAGCGAGCCGGCTCGCGCTTTCCACAAGTACGGGCCCCAGGCCGCGCGTGTTGCGTCCGCACCCTTGAACCCGCGCAACCACCCACCAGCGCAACCGGAAGACACCGTGGGGTTTCAGGGGGCTCGGCCCCCTGAGCAGATATAGAGGAAGGCCCCGGTCTGCGTTTTCCGCAGACCGGGGCCTTCGCCTCTCGTGGAGGTGCCGGGAATCGAACCCGGGTCCTTCGTCGCTTCGTCAGGGCTTCTCCGAGCGCAGCTCACTATGCCTCTACTCGGCCCCGGGAATCACGTGAGCGAGTTCCTGTGACGGGCCCAGTCGCTGATTAATCTCGCCGCAAGGTCCCCGCGACCGGGACCTGTTGGCCAACCTCCTAGCTGATGCCGGAAATCCGGGACGGAGGTACTCCCGGTCCGACAGAGTCGCTACTCGCCTCAGGCGGCGAGGGCGAACTCAGCGCGATTGGAATCGGCGCTTATTGTTTTCCGACGATCGATTCTCGAGACGACGTCGGCTTCCTCGGCTCGCTTCCCCTGTCTCCACATTCGAAGTCGAAACCAGTCACCCCCTGGTCGATGAACAACTGTGCCATCCTACCTGACGCGGCAGGAGCCGCCCAACGCATTACAGGCCGACGGGCGGGCCTTGCCCCGGCCGCTCGACGACGTCTGGTAGCCGAAGTCGGCGTGGGCGCCGGGGGCCAGGGTGCCTCCGCTGAAAACGATGCTTTCGCCCTGCTGATTCCCGCTGGCGTTCCACACCCCGCGCAGCGCCAGGTTGCGCAGGTCAGCATGGCTGACGGTGACCCGCCACCGTACGGGGCGGTCGCCTTCGTTCGTGACGCGGACGGCCGCCACGTAGCCCTCGTTCCAGCTCGCGCCCACGGACAGGGTGGCCTCGACGTCGGTCTGCGGGGGCGGCGTGGTCCTGACGACCGGGCGGGTCTTGGACGGGGCAGGACTGGTGGTCTTGCGGGTCCGCGTGGGCGTCGCTGAGGGCGTACGGGAAGGGGCCCGGGAAACGGACGGCGTGGACGAGATCACCGGCGGGGGCGCGGCCACGGTCGTCCGCGGCGGGGAGGGCAGCGCCTGCACGGGCGGGTTGGCGGCCTCGGCCGGGCCGACCGCGCGCATGGCTATCCACATGACCAGGAGCACGAGGATCGCCGCGCCGGAACTCAGGATGAACCTGGCCGTCCCGAACACGCGCACGGAGTGCTTGGCAGCCAACTTGCGACCTCCCCAATAAAGCCGGCGGGGAAGGGTACCTTGTCAGCCCATGCCTTTGGCGCGCCGGCCGAGAGATCGGTTGATCTCTTTCTGCGCGTCGCGACTGGCCAGGTCCTGCCGCTTGTCGTAGCTCTTCTTGCCCTTGCCGAGGCCGATCTCGACCTTGGCGTACCCGTTGTTGAAGTAGACCTGGAGCGGCACCAGCGTCACACCGTCGTCACGCAGCTTGTTGCGCATCTTGGCGATCTCTTCGCGGTTGAGCAGAAGCTTGCGGACACGCCGCGGCTCGTGGTTGGTCCAGGTGCCCTGGGTGTATTCCGGGATGTGCATCCCGTGCAGGAAGATCTCGCCGTTGTGCTCGTGGCCGAACGCGTCGACCAGCGAGGCCCGCCCGGCCCGCAACGACTTGACCTCGGTGCCGGTCAGCACCAGCCCCGCCTCGAACGTGTCGGAGATGGCGTAGTCGTGGTGGGCCTTGCGGTTGGAGGCGACGACCTTGCGACCTTGTTCGCGTGGCATGCCGCCGAACCTCCTATGGATGAGTGATGGAACCTCGCAATGTTACAGGGGGTTCAACACAGACATCGCGGCAGATAATTCAGCGGGTTGCGGGGTTCGCCGTTGAAGCGGGTCTCGAAGTGCAGATGGTTGCCGGTGGACGCGCCGGTGGTGCCGACCAGCCCGATCACCTCGCCCCGGCGTACGTAGTCCCCGACGTCGACCAGGAACGCCGACTGGTGCCCGTAGCAGGTCTGGAAGCCGACGCCGTTGATTCGCCCGTGGCTGATGCAGGTGTATCGGCCGTACCCGCCGGCCCAGTCGGCCCGGATGACGCGGCCCGCCGCGGCCGCGCGGATGGGTGTGCCGCCGCCCGCTGCGATGTCCGTGCCCGCGTGCAGTTGCCACACCCGGTAGTACGGATCGAATCGCCATCCGTAGTCGCTGGACTTCCAGCCGACGACCGGCATGAGCAGCCGGCCTCCGGCGTATCGGGCGTCGCCGGACTTGAGGGAGTAGCCGCGCAGTGCGGCCTGGATCCGGGCCTCCTCGGCCTTGGCGGCCCGGTAGCGGGCGAGCACGGCTGAGCGCTGGGATCTGGCTACTTGGAGCGCGGCGGCGCGGGTCTGGGCCAGCTTGGCCAGGGCGGCGCGGGCCTGTTCGGCGGCCGCCTGGGCGTCCCGTGCGGAGGCGAGCCGTTCGCGCGCGGCCGCCTCGGCGTCCTCGGCGGCCCGCTTGGCCAGTCCGGCCCGGTCCTGTTCCGTACGGGCCTGGCGCCGCGCCTCGGTCAGGACGCCGACTTCGCGCTGCTGGGCGCGCATGATCTGGTCGACGATGCTGAGCCGGTCCATCATGTCGGCCGGGCCGCTCGCGTCGACGAGCACGTTGAGCCGGGCGATGTCGCTGCCCATGTAGCTCGCGGTGGCGATCTCGTCGACCCGGTCACGCGCGTCGGAGACCTGGTCCCGCGCCTCCCGGAAGCGTCCGGCGACCTTCTCGTACGCCTCCCGGGCCGCCTTGGCCTTGCGGTCCGCGCTCTTGGAGGCGGCCAGCGCGGCCGCGACCGCCCCGCGGGAGGTCGCCACCTTCTTCTGGGCCGCGGGCATCGCCGCGGTGGCGGCCTCGAGGCGTCCGGCGGCCGCGCGGGCCACGTCGGTCGCGTGTTCGAGGACTGCCTCGGCCCGCTGGACGGCCTTTCCGGCCCGTTCGGCGTCGTCATTCGGGTCGGCGTGGGCCGGGTGCGGTGCGATCAGCAGGGCCGCGCAAACCAGCAGAAGCGCACTTTTCCGGCTATGTCGGCGTTTGGACCACACGAAGAGCACCGTAACCCGACCTTACGTGTCGTACCTCCTAAAACGCCCAATGGCCGCATCCTCGGGAAGAGGATGCGGCCATGGTGTGAGTTCAGCCCGAGGGCGTCAGACCTTGAGGTAGAAGCGCAGGGTGACCCAGGCGGTGACGGCGCTGACGAGGGCACCGACGCCGGCCAGCAGCGGCAGCATCAGCCACACGTTGCCGTTGTCGATGGGTGTCAGGATCGTGGTGAGCGCCTGCAGCTTGTTGTCGAACAGCACGATCTTGCTCACGAAGAGGGCGACGAAGCCGAGGATGGCACCGATCAGGCCGGCCACCACCGCCTCGAGCACGAACGGGGCCTGGATGAACCAGTTCGACGCGCCGACCAGCTTCATGACCGCGACCTCGCGGCGCTTGCTGTACGCGGCGACCTGGATGGTGTTTCCGACCAGGAGCAGCGCGGCCAACGCCATCACCCCCGCGACCACCAGCGCACCCACCTGGATGGCGTTGAAGATGTTGAACACCTTGTCGAGCAGCGCACGCTGGTCGATGATGTCCTGAATGCCCTGCATGCCCTTCATCTGATCGGTGAAGGTCTTGTAGGTCTCAGGGTTCTTCAACTTCACCCGGAACGACTCGGGCAGGCTGTTCGGGCCGACCGAGTTGACGAACTCGGGCGAGTCCTTCCAGAGCGTCTTGAACCGCTCGAGCGCCTGCTCACGCGTCTCGTACGTCTGGTTGGCGACCAGGGGGTTGGACGAGATCGCGCTGTCGATCTGCTGCCGCTGGCCGTCGGTCACGTCCGTGCGCAGGAAGATCGAGACCTCGATCTCGCCGTAGTAGTAGTTCTTCATCTGGTCGACCTGCATGTACAGCAGCACGCTCGCGCCCAGCATGGTCAGCGAGACCGACATGGTGATGATCATGGCGACCGTCATTGTGACGTTGCGCCACAGGCCCACCAGGACCTCGTTGAGGACGTACTTCAAGCGCATCGGGGGGTTCCTTCCGGGACTCCGCGCAGTTCTTCTTCAGTCGGGGGTAGTCGGCGGAGCTCAGCCGTAGACGCCGCGAGCCTGGTCGCGCACGATGCGACCACTCTCGATCTCGATGACGCGCCGGCGCATCTGGTTGACGATGTTGGAGTCGTGCGTGACCATCACGACCGTCGTGCCGGTCCGGTTGATCCGGTCCAGCAGTCGCATGATCTCGATCGACGTGTCCGGGTCGAGGTTTCCGGTGGGCTCGTCGGCCAGCAGGATCAGCGGACGGTTGACGAACGCCCGGGCGACCGCCACACGCTGCTGCTCACCACCGGAGAGCTCGTGCGGGTAGCGGTGCTCCTTGCCGCCCAGGCCGACCAGCTCGAGAACCTCGGGCACGACCCGCCGGGACACGGCCTTGGTCTTGCCGATGACCTCCAGCGCGAAGGCCACGTTCTCGTACGCGGTGCGGTTGGGCAGCAGACGGAAGTCTTGGAACACACAGCCGATCGAGCGCCGGAAGTGGGGAATCTTCCAGGATCGGATGGAGGTGACGTCCTTCGCATTGACCGTCACCTTGCCGCGGGTCGGCGCGACCTCGTGCAGCAGAAGCTTGATGATCGTGGACTTGCCGGAACCGGAGGGGCCGATGAAGAAGACGAACTCACCCTTCTCGATCCCGACGCTGACCTCGTCCAGCGACGGGCGAGACGCCTTGGGGTACGTCTTCGTCACGTTCTCGAGCTGAATCACGGGAACGGAGTCTACGCGGTGTAACGAAATCGCCAACCCCGGCGGGTCCGCCATTCTGCGCGTCCGGTGAAGAAACCCGGCCGCCGGGCGACGGCGGCCCACCGTTCGTCCGGGGGCCGTCGCCGTCCGTAGACGATCTTGGCGGACGTTACGCCGAGGCCGACTTCTCGGACTGCTTACGCCAGCGGATACCGGCCTCGATGAACTCGTCGAGGTCGCCGTCGAAAACGTTCGACGGGTTGCCCGTCTCCTGCTCAGTGCGCAGATCCTTGACCATCTGGTACGGGTGCAGCACGTACGAGCGCATCTGGTCGCCCCAGGATCCGGTGGTGTCCTGCTTGAGGCCGGCCATCTTGGCCTCCTCCTCCTGGCGCTTGCGCTCGAGCAGCCGCGCCTGAAGCACGCGCATGGCCGAGGCCTTGTTCTGCAGCTGTGATTTCTCGTTCTGACACGTCACGACGATGCCCGTCGGAATGTGCGTCAGGCGCACAGCGGAGTCGGTGGTGTTAACGCTCTGTCCACCAGGACCCGACGAACGGTAGACGTCGACGCGGAGCTCGTTCTCCGGGATGTCGATGTGGTCGGTCTGCTCGACCACGGGCATCACCTCGACACCGGCGAAGCTCGTCTGGCGCCGGCCCTGGTTGTCGAACGGGCTGATCCGCACGAGGCGGTGGGTGCCCGATTCCACACTCAAGGTCCCGTACGCGTACGGCACCTTGACCGCGAAGGTGGCCGACTTGAGCCCGGCCTCCTCGGCATAAGACGTGTCGTACACCTCGGTGGGGTAGCCGTGCCGCTCGGCCCAGCGCAGATACATCCGCATGAGCATCTCGGCGAAGTCGGCCGCGTCGACACCGCCGGCGCCGGCCCGGATGGCCACCACGGCCTCGCGGGAGTCGTACTCCCCCGAGAGCAGGGTGCGCACTTCCATCTCCTCGATGGCCTTGCTCAGCGCGACGATCTCCTCGCCCACCTCGTGCACGGAGTCCTCGTCGCCCTCGGCTTCGGCCATCTCGAGCAGCAAGCCGGCGTCGTCGAGCCGGGAGCGCAGCCGCTCGATGCGATCGATGTCGCCGGAAACGTACGAAAGGCGGCTGTTGACCTCTTGAGCTCGGGCCTGGTCGTCCCACAGGTCCGGCGCGGAGGCCTGCTCCTCGAGGTCCGCCTTGTCCCGCCGCAGCTTGTCGACGTCCAGGACGTTCTCGATGTTGCGCAGGGTGGCGTCGAGGGTCTTCAGTTGCTCGGGATAGTCGGCAGCGGTCACGACAGTCAAGACTACGCCGCCCCGACCAGATTGCTGGTCGGGGCGGGGCACACTGTCGGACGTCAGCCGGCCGGAGCGATCTTGAGCCAGCTGAGCGCGGCCTTGTGATAGGCGACGGCGAACTCGAGGGCGGCCGCGCCGTACGCGTCGCCCGCCTTTTTCGCCTCCTTCGCCTGCTCCTTGGCCATGGCCATGGCCTCGGCGTGATACTCGCTGGCGCCGGTATAGAGGGTTTGCAGCTGGTTGCCGCTGTGCTGCTCGCCGAAGGCGACCCGCAGAGCGACCGGGTTGCGCAGAGCATCGCGGCCCGCGGGCTCGGCTAGCCACCGGCTGAAGGCTCGCTTGCCGGAGGCGGTGATGGCGTAGGGCTGGCTGGATCTGGGGCCGGGCTTGCCGAGCCGGACGAAGCCCATTTCGGCAAGAACCGGCAATTCGCGGTAGACCTGGCTCCGCGTCATCGACCAGTATGGCCCGAGGCGGCGTTCGGCAGCCGCCATAAGCTGACCGCCGGTCATCGGCCCCTCGTGAAGCAGGCCGAGCAGTGCGGCAGCCGTGGGATTGATTTGAGAGTCGGGCATGCCTTCTAAGCTGCCACTTTGTCGCGCCGACGTCCAGGATTTCGCCCGATCCGTCCAGTTTGCGTCTCCACAAACGACTGTCCCGCACGGACAGTCCGACCACGAGGGTCGAGACGGCGCGTTCTGCCGAAAATCTGGGTCTTGACCAGCTAAAATGGCCCTAGCCAAACGGTCAGACGGCGATGCCGGGCAGGAAACCCCCGAAACCGGACAGATCTCCGCTTCGGAACGCCTACGTTCCCAACAAATACGACATCTGACTCCGTTTTGCCACCTCAGGGCCCGTCCGGCTCGCCGGGCGAGCCGCGTACCCTGAGCCTCATGTCTTCCCAGGAGGTCGCACCGGCCCCGAAACCGGCCGCGCCCACCTCGTCGCACGGCTATCTGCTGGCCGCCCTCAGCCTGATCTGGATGGGCGCCATGCTGTGGTCGGCCCGCGCCACGATCACCGGACGGGCCGACGCCGAGATGGAAGTGACCTCGACGGCGTACGCGTTGCCCGGCGCCATCTCGGCCAGCCTGGTCACCGGGTCCACCGTGGCCCTCGCGGTGCTGGCGCTGCTGAGCCGGCGCGGCGAGATCGGCGCCAGCACCAGGTTCGCCATCGCCACCGGCAGCGGCCTGCTCATCGGCGTGCTGGGCGCGCTGACCATCGTCACGATCAACACTGAGGGCTGGCTGTACGCGGTGGTCGGCGGGACGGTCGCCGCGGCCGCCACGATCGGTGGGGCGCTGGCCGGCTTCCGCATCCCCCGCGTCGTGCACGCGGTGGGCTGGGCGTCTGTCGGCGTCTTCGTCATCGGCTTCGTGCTCAATCTGTTCCAGGGGCCGCTGATCGACGCGCTCAGCTCCAGCTCGGCGAGCTCACGGGCCGACGCCAACCAGTGGATCTCGTACGGGCAGGGTGTGCTCAGCGGTGTCGTGGCGGCGCTGGTGTCCTACCGGGTGCTGCGGCGTGAGCGCGCCAAGTCGGACGGACTCGACGTGCCGTGGCCGCTCTACGGGCTGGCCGGGGCCGGGGCCGGGCTGCTGCTCGTGATCGGGGAAACCCTCACCCGTACGGCTGGGAACCGCGTGCTCGACCTGGCCGGACGAGTCAGCGACCTCGAACTGGTGGTGCAGCAGATGCTCAGCGGGGCGCGGCTCAACAGCGCCCTGATCATCCTCTTCGTAGGAGCGATCACCGCGACCATCGCCATCGGGCGCACGATCAGTCCGGCGCCGGACGACTCGGACCTCGATGACGAGCCCAGTTCCGACATTTCCGGTGAGCCGAGCTCCGACGCTTCTGACGAGCCGAACTCCGACGCTTCTGAGGAGCCGAGCTCCGATGGCAGAACGTCCGTCAAGCCGCAGGCAGGGCCCTCCGCCGGCGCCTAGGGCGCCCGCGCGTCAGAGCAGCTCGTCCAGCTCCGACACCGCGTACCACTCGAGCTCGTGATCCTCGGCGCTGTCGACCGTGAACTGGGCGTCGGGATCGCCCGCGGCCGCCTCGTCGACCACCTCGGACGCCGCCGACACCGCCTCGGCCGCGTCCGCGCTGTCCACGTGGATCGAGGCCACCTCCTTGATCGACACCGGCTGGGGCAGCCGCACGGTGCTCGAACCCAGCTCGACATCCTCACGGACGAGCGCCGTGGACGGCACGTCGGCCGAGACCACGACCCGCCGGCGCGGCGCCTCCGGGTCGAGGCGCAGCAGGTGCAGCGCGCCCTGGGCGGCCCGGGTGAAGGCGACGTATTCCAGCTCCTCCTCGTCGCCCTCGGCATACCACTCGCGGAGCGCGGGAGTCACCGCGTGCGCCTCCAGCGGCCCGGCACCCAGCTGCCCGTCGGCGCGCAGGGCCGCCAGCATCGGCACGGTGGCCGGCACATAGACCCGGACCAGCTCGGTGATCGGCACGTCTCCTCCAGCGGTTGAATCGTCCCCGTAGTACACCGCCGGGGCGGCGCGGGGTAGGCCCATTCCACCAGTCGTGCCCTGATCGTGCCCTGCCGGGTGCTCGCGCCCTGTGGATAACCCCGCATTGTGGATAACCCGCTCCCGACTCCACTCGTGAAGTAGGGTCGTGCCCCTCCCTTGGGTGGGCGGGGGAGGCGGTGGCTGCACTAGACAAGATCCTTTGTCGGCGGGGCGGGAGCGAGGAGAGGCGAGCACGGCCCGAGCTGAGGGTCAGCAGCCGCAGGCGTCGGCGGTGGGGGCGGCGAGCACCAGGCCCGCGGTAACGGGCGCGGACGGGCCCGCGACGGGGACGGCACCGAGGGCCGCCAAGGCCCACCGCCGGTCGACCGGGGCCACCCTCGGGTCCGGCGGCAGGGCCACGTCGCCGTCGGGGGTGCGTACGGGGAAGCCTTCCCGGATCCAGTACTCGATGCCGCCGATCATTTCCTTGACCTCGTAGCCGGCCCGGGTCAGGGCCAGCGCCGAGCGGGTGGCGCCGTTGCAGCCGGGCCCCCAGCAGTACGTCACCACGGGCACCGCCGGGTCGAGCAGGCCGGGGGCGCCGGCGGGGATGTCGGCGGCCGGCAGGTGCCGGGCGCCCGGGATGTGGGCCTGGTCCCAGGACGCCCGGGAGCGCGAGTCGATCAGCGTGAAGCCGGGCTCGCCGGTGGCCAGCGCCGCGCGGACGTCGGAGACATCGGTCTGGTGAGCGAGCTGCGTCTCGAAGAAGGAAGTCATGGCACATCACGCTAGGTCCGCAAACTTCGTCGTTACACGGTCGTTCCCCGGCACATCTGGCGTAAGGCCGGGGAAAGGCGCTTAGATTGCCGCCATGACCACGGATTTCGCGCTGGACCGCACGGACTGGCAGTTACTGACCGAGCTGCAGAAGGATGGCCGCTCGTCGTTCGCCGAGCTGGCCCGGGCCGTTGCGATGTCCCCCAGTGCCGTGGCCGAGCGGATCCGGCGGCTCGAGGAGGCCGGCGTGATCGCGGGCTACCGGGCCGCGCTCGACCCCGAGAGGGTCGGTTTGCAGGTGATGGCCTTCGTTCGCCTTCGCTACCCCACGGGCAACTACCGACCCTTCCATGCGCTGCTCGAGTCGACCCCTGAGATCGTCGAGGCGCATCACGTGACCGGCGAGGACTGTTTCGTGCTCAAGGTGCTGACCCGCTCGATGCGGCACCTGGAGGAGGTCACCGGGCGCATCTCCGGCCTCGGCGCGGTCACCACCAGCGTGGTCTATTCCAGCCCGCTGACCGGGCGGGCGATCGCGCCTCCGCAGTGAATCGGTGGCAAACTGAGGCACCCGTACGGGGGATGGAGGTGGAACGAGCATGGCCGAGCCGCGCTTTCTCCCGCTGCCCGACGTCGCCACCGAGCTGAACGTCTCGGAGTCGCAGGTCTATCACATGGTCCGCAGCGGTGAGCTGCCCGCGATCAAGATCGGTGGCCGGGGCCAGTGGCGCGTCGAGCGCGCCCGGCTCGAGCAGTACATCGAGGAGAAGTACGCCGAGACGGCCGCCTGGGTCGCGCAGAACCCGCTGAACGCGACCGACGCCGAGTAAAACCGTCCGATTCTTCCGTCTTCCCGCCTGGCTCAGATGGATCTCCGTCTGCGTTGACCACCTCCGCGCGCCTTGCCGACAATCGCTAACGCAAGCAAACGAAGGCAAACGCAAGGTCAACTTCTCCCCGATCCCAAGGCGGTGCGGCGATGCCAAGGACGCTCGAAGAACCCCGGAGCGCTATCAGTCTTCGACCCGTCCCACGCTGCGAGCCACCCTTCGACGACGAGCTCGAGCCCACCGTCTGGGCCACCGCCCAGCAGCTCGCGCTCAACTGGCCGGCGGTGCCGGAGGCGGGCCGGAAGGGTCCGGAGCAACCGCCCACGCCGCGGCACTCCCCCATTGCCGGCGCCTCGGCCGACGCCAAGCTCGCCGTACGGCGGTTCGTGCAAACCTGCGTCGAAGTGCTCAACGGTCATCGCCCGGCGGCCCACCTGCGCCGTCTGTCGCGCCCGATGGAGGCCTCAGCGGTGGTGGCCCAGGGCATGGCGGCCGCGCACCGGGTGGCCGACCTGCGCCGGGGCCACCGGAGGAAACCGAGCCGCATCCCGCCGGTCGCCGTCATCCACGTGCGGCTCTGCGAGCCCCGGCCGGGCGCCGTGGAGGCCGCCGTGGCCCTGCTCACCGGCGAGCGCACCTGGGCTCTGGCGCTGCGGCTGGAGCTCCACGAGGATGCCTGGCGCGCCACCGCCCTGCGCCTCATCTGAACCCGAGACTCCCGGGGCGCCTGCCGACCACGCCCGGCAGTGGGCGTCCCGGGCCCAAGACCCGCACGACGCAAAACGGCCCGCCCGCGAAAGATTCGCGGGCGGGCCGTTGAGGAGCCGAGCTGTCAGTTCGCCGAGGGGGCTCCGTGGCAGCGCTTGTACTTCTTGCCCGAGCCGCAGTAGCAGGGCGCGTTGCGCGACGGCCCGTTCGACTCGGACTGGCCGGCCGGTGAACGCCGCCCCGCCGTCGAGTGGGCCGGGCTGGCCGGCACCGGCGAGCCGCCGGGGCCGATGCCCAGGGCCGGAGCCTGAGCCTGCTGCTCGCGCTGGATCACCGGGCTGCCCTCGCCGGCCTCACCGTCGATGGCCGGGGCGGTGTACTGCAGGTTCTGCGGGCGCCGCTCGCCGCCGAGCCCCTTGGCCCGCACCTCGACGCGGTCGGAGTCGGTCTCGTTGGCGGAGTCGTCGGAACCCATCACGCCGCCGGCCGGCAGGGGCACGGCCTTGCTCGGGTCGACGGTCACCGTGGGCTGCTCCTGCACCTGGACCTCCAGGTTGAACAGGAACCCGACCGCCTCCTCCTTGATGCCCTCCATCATCTGGTTGAACATGTCGAAGCCCTCGCGCTGATACTCCACGACCGGGTCGCGCTGGGCGTACGCCCGCAGGTTGATGCCTTCCTGCAGGTAGTCCATCTCGTAGAGGTGCTCGCGCCACTTGCGGTCGATGACACTGAGCAGCACCTGACGCTCGAGTTCGCGCAGGGCCTCCGCCCCGAGCTCCTCCTCGCGCGCCGCGTACGCGTCGTGGGCGTCCTTCTTCAGCTGCGCGGTCAGGTATTCCTGGTCGAGGGCCTGGCGCTCGCCGCCCATCTCCTCGACGAGGTCCTCGATCGTGATCGAGACCGGGTAGAGCCGCCGGAGGTTGGTCCAGAGCTGCTCGAGGTCCCAGTCCTCGGCGTAGCCCTCGCCCGTCGCCGCCAGCACGTAGTCGCTGACCACGTCGTCGATCATGTTGTCGACCTGGTCGTGCATGTCCTCGCCGTCGAGGACCCGCTTGCGCTCGGCGTAGACCACCTGGCGCTGCTTGTTCATGACCTCGTCGTACTTGAGGACGTTCTTGCGGATCTCGGCGTTCTGACCCTCGATCTGGGTCTGGGCGCTACGGATCTGCCGGGTCACCATCTTGGACTCGATCGGCACGTCGTCCGGGATGTTGAACCGCTCCATGACGGCCTCGACGGCGCCCGCGCGGAACCGCTTCATCAGGTCGTCCTGCAGCGACAGGTAGAACCGGGACTCGCCCGGGTCGCCCTGCCGGCCGGAGCGGCCGCGCAGCTGGTTGTCGATGCGCCGGGAGTCGTGCCGCTCGGTGCCGAGCACGTAGAGCCCGCCGGCCGCCTGCACCTCGGCCGCCTCGGCCTCGCAGGCCTCCTTCCACACGGGGAGGACCTCTTCAAGCGCCTTCGCGTACTCCTCCTCGTTCTCCACCGGGTCGAGACCGCGCTGGGCGAGCTCGCTGGCTGCGAGGAACTCGGGGTTGCCGCCGAGCAGGATGTCGGTGCCACGGCCGGCCATGTTCGTCGCGACCGTGACGCCGCCCTTGCGGCCGGCCTGCGCGATGATCGTGGCTTCCTGGGCGTGGAACTTCGCGTTCAGCACCGAGTGCGGGATGCCCCGGCGGCGCAGGAGCTGCGAGAGGATCTCGGAGTTCTCCACCGACACCGTGCCGACGAGGACGGGCTGGCCGGTGGCGTGCCGCTCGGCGATGTCCTCGATGACCGCGTCGAACTTGGCCTTCTCGGTCTTGTAGATGACGTCGGGGTGGTCGATGCGGACCATCGGCCGGTGCGTCGGGATGCTCACGACGCCGACCTTGTAGACCGAGTTGAACTCGCCGGCCTCGGTCTGCGCCGTACCGGTCATGCCGCCCAGCTTGTCGTACAGCCGGAAGTAGTTCTGCAGGGTGATGGTGGCCAGCGTCTGGTTCTCCTGCTTGACCTCGACGCCCTCCTTGGCCTCGATGGCCTGGTGCATGCCCTCGTTGTAGCGGCGGCCGTGCAGGATGCGACCGGTGAACTCGTCGACGATGAGGACCTCGCCGCCCTCGTCGACGATGTAGTCCTTGTCGCGCTTGTAGAGCTCCTTGGCCTTGATGGCGTTGTTGAGGTAGCCCACCAGCGGGGTGTTCACCGACTCGTACAGGTTGTCGATGCCCAGGCGGTCCTCCACCCGGCCGACGCCGCGCTCGGTGATCGAGACGGTGCGCTTGGCCTCGTCGACCTCGTAGTCGCCCTCGCCGTCCTTGCCGCGCTGGAGCCGGCTCACGATCGAGGCGAACTCGCCGTACCACCGCTGCGAGTGCTCCGCCGGGCCCGAGATGATCAGCGGGGTGCGCGCCTCGTCGATCAGGATCGAGTCGACCTCGTCGACGATCGCGAAGTTGTGGCCGCGCTGCACCAGCTCGTCCTTCGACCAGGCCATGTTGTCGCGCAGGTAGTCGAAGCCGAACTCGTTGTTGGTGCCGTACGTGATGTCGCACAGGTACGCCGCGCGGTGCTCGGCGGCGGGCCGGTTGGGCAGGATCACGCCCACGCTCAGGCCGAGGAACACGTGCACCCGGCCGACCCACTCGGCGTCGCGCTGAGCCAGGTAGTCGTTGACCGTGATGATGTGCACGCCCTTGCCGCTCAACCCGTTGAGGTAGGCCGGGAACACGCCGGTCAGGGTCTTGCCCTCACCGGTCTTCATCTCGGGGATGTTGCCGAAGTGCAGCGCCGCGCCGCCCATCAGCTGCACGTCGTACGCCCGCTGGCCGAGCACCCGCTTCGCGCCCTCACGGGCCACGGCGAACGCCTCGGGCAGCAACGAGTCGAGCGATTCGCCGCCCTCGACACGTTCCTTGAACTGCTGGGTGCACTCGCGCAACTCGTCATCGGTGAGGTCGACATAGTCGTCCTCGATCGAATTGACCGCTTCCGCGATCGCCTTGAGCCGGCGCACCATGCGGCCTTCGCCGGCACGTAGGACCTTTTCCAAAATCGACACGGGTCAGCGCTCCCCTAGACAGTCTGCCGAACCATCGTAGGCACCCTTCCGCGGAAGCTGTGACCCGAGCCTCGGGTTAACCGCACAAATGGTGTGAAACTTCGCATCAAGTTCGCTCAGAGCGCAGCTCTTCGGGCAGGATGAGCGGGGCAAAGGAGAGGGCGTGACCATCGCACAGATCAACGGCACAGGGATACGCCTCCGGGCGTTTCGCGCCGACGACGCCGACGCGCTGGCAGCCGGATTCGACGATCCGCTCTCGCAACGGTTCCTCCCGCAGATGCCGAAACCCTTCACCATCGCGCACGCCGAGCGTTACATAGCCGAGCGCGTCGTGGCCACCTTCGCCGAGGGTGGCGCGCTGTATGCGATCGCCGACCCGGACACCGACGAACTGCTCGGCGGCATCGGGTTCGACAAGGTGGTGCCGGCCCGGCGCCAGGCCGAGGTGGGTTACTGGGTCGGCCCGTGGGCGCGCCGCCGCGGGGTCGCCTCCGCCGCCCTGCGGGCCCTGAGCGCGCATGCCCTGAGCCACGGGCTGGAGCGCCTCGAACTGCTGACGCACTGGGACAACCCGCTCAGCCAGCGGGTCGCGCTGGCCGCGGGTTACACCCGGGAGGGGGTCCGCCGGGGCGCCGAGCCCGGGCGCACCGAGGGCCGCGAGGACATGGTGGTCTTCACCCGGCTGGCCACCGACTCCGGCGATCCGGTGCCCCGTCTGCTGCCCGACCTGCCCGGCGGCGAGCTCACCGACGGCGTCGTCCGGCTGCGCCCGCTCGGCCCGGGCGACACGAGCTTCCTGGCCGAGCTGCTGGGCCAGCCCGACGTGGTGGCCACCAGCGTGCCGCCCGTGCCGCCGACGCCGCAGCGCATTCACCAGCGGTGCTTCTGGGCCGAGGCGCACTGGCTGGCCGGCACCCGGGCCGACCTCGTGATCGAGGACGCGGCGACCGGTGTGCCGGCGGGCGACATCGGCCTCTACTACGACGACCCGCACACGCAGCAGGCCATGATCGGCTACAGCATGCTGCAGGCGTTTCGCGGCCGGGGTTTCCCGACGCGCGCCGCCCAGCTGCTGTCTCTGTGGGTCTTCGCCGAGACGGACGTGGCCCGGCTGATCGCGGGCGCGATGCCCGGCAATGTGGGCTCGCAGCGGGTGCTGGACAAGGCGGGATTCCACAAGGAGGCGTTCCTGCGGTCGCGGCTGCCCGGCCCGGACGGCACGCGCACCGACGACGTGCAGTTCGTCCTCCTCGCCGAGGACCTCCTGACCGAAGGCCCCCGGCTTGATGGGTGACTAACCCGTGGTCTCCAGCGACAGGATTCCGTAGTCGTAGCCGCGGCGGCGATAGACAACGCTCGGGCGGCCGCTGTCCTTGTCGAGGAAGAGATAGAAGTCGTGGCCGACGAGCTCCATCTGGAAGAGGGCGTCGTCGACGGTCATCGGGTCAGCGGGGTGCTCTTTTTCCCGTACGATCCGCCACGGCTGATCCTCGTCGTGTTCCGCGAGGGCGGTGGCTACCGATGACGTCTCCTCGGCCGCCTGCGCGGCGAGGCTGAGGTCGGTGGGCAGGCCGGCGGTGGCCGCCGCCACCGAACGGGGCGTGTGCCGCCCCCGGTGGACCCGGCGCCGGTCGGCGGAACGCCGCAGCCGGCCGTCGAGTTTGGTGATAGCCAGGTCGAGGGCAGCGTAGAAATCTTTCGCGCAGGCCTCGGCACGAATGACCGGGCCCCTCGTCATGACGGTGATCTCGACTCGCTGGCACGTGTCGGACTGGCGCGGATTGCGTTCATGAAACAGCTCGACGTCGGCCCGGATCAGCTTCTGGTCGTAACGTTCGACCTTGCTCAGCTTCTCGGCGACGTGTTCCCGATAGTGATCGGGAACCTCTACGTTGCGGCCCTTGACGACAATGTCCACTCGTGACCTCCCCCAACGTTTCTGTTCTGCAGACGCCCCTGCGAAGGGTGCGGCGGGGGCGCCGAACTGCGACGCGTTAAGTGCTGGTTGGCGGTAAGCCGGAACGATCCCTTGATCGCTCACAGGGCGTTACCGATCGCGAATGAGACGACTCCTTTCCGGTGCGGCGGTTCGCGGAACGCTGCGCCTCCGGCTCAGGCGGGATGAGACGGCACTCATACCCTCGTCACCAAGACGCTAACGTGCCGATGCTCTCGCGTCACCCCTCGTTCGGGATACCAGATCCCCGACGTTCCACCTTTTCAGTACCCCCAGGTGGTAATCCGCCGAAACCGACTGCGGTTGATCTACGCAGTTCGGTGGCAGCAAGGACGGCAGCCCCCGCGACCTGCATCTTCGCCTCCTCGAGCCGACCCGTCGCCGCGGCCAGCGTGGCCCCGGTGGTGACGATGTCGTCGACTACCACCAGCGTGCCTTTCCGGGGCGCGGCGCGTCGCAGAACGCCGATTCGGGCCCGCCGAATTCGCAGCGAATCCTCAGCCGCGGCACGCCTGCCGGCCACACTCAGTGACGTAGAGTCGGGGCGCGGTAACGCTTCGAGCTGAGGGCTGACGTCAGCGTCCCAACCGGCGGCGCGCAACCGACGTACGGCGTGTGCGGCCAGACGCCGCATGTGATCGCCGTGCCGCTCCCGGGCGGCCGCGGCGGTCGACGGCACGGGCACCAGAATCACCGGTGCGCCGCGCGGGGCGATCGCGGCCACCGCGGTGGCGAGCAGCGCGCCGAGCGGGCCGGCCAGCCGGTGCCGCCCCTTCTCCTTGTAGTTGAGCAGAACACCCCGCAAGGCGCTCCCGTACGCCCCGACGGCCACACACCGGGGCAGGCCCGGCGGCGGGGGGTCGGGAACCGTACGGAAGGGTCTGAGGGCTTCCAGCCGGACGGCGCAGCTCGCGCAGACACCGAAGCTCAGCGGCACTCGTTCGGCCTCGCAGCCCGCGCACGGGGCGGGCAGCACGAGGTCGGCCAGGTCACCGAGCAGTCCGGCCAAGTCAATCCAGGAAGAAGGGGGCGGCGGGATTGACCCCGGGCTGCGGGGTCACGTCGACCAGCTGGTCGGCCTGCACCTTGACCGGCTCGCTGAGCACGTCCCAGGCGTCGCGGCCGGCCACGTACCACTCCGAGGCCAGCCGCTCCGGGTTCGTCGGGGTGGACGGATACGCCGTCAGATAGGTGACCCGCTCGGCCCCGATGTCGTTGAGGCGGGTCGTGGCCAGAGTGCCGTCGACGGTCACGTCGAGCACCGCGTACCGGTTGTTGGTGCGCATACCCGCCACGGCCAGCGACGACTCACTGTTCCAGGCGACCGCGGTCACCGTGGCGAGGTCGGGCGGCCACACCCGTTCCGGGTCGCTCAAGGTGATGTCGTCGCCGCTGGTGTTGAGCACGGCGCGATACAGCCGGCCCCCGCTGACCAGCACGACCCGATGCCCGTCGGGAGCCACCGAAAGACCGGTCACGGTGCCGGGCGGGTTCTGCCAGCCGACTCGCCGCGCGGCAGCCCCGGTCGCGTCGAAGCTGTAGATCTGGCCGTCCATCGTGATCAGGCCGATCGCCGCGGCGGGGTCGTCGCCGTCGGGGGTCTGCGCCCACACCGGCACGCCGAGATCGCCCTTGAGCGCGCCGCCCACCTGCTGCAGGTCGGCCTGCTCGCCCAGCGGCGCCTGGGCCACCCGCAGCCGGCGGGCGTCACCCGTGCCGGTCACCACGGCCGCGTAGGCCCGGGTCGAGGACGAGCTCAGGGCGGCCGTGGTGATGTTCTTGTTGGCGGCCGGCTTGATCACGGGCACCGGGTCGGTCTCGTGCGGCGACTCCTTGAGCCGGTGGATGGTCCCGTTGTAGAGGGCGAACCGTTCGGGCACGTCGGCCAGCCGGTACGCCGCGTTGCTGTCGAGATAGACGCCGTTCTCGGTGCGGACCGGGTCGTCGTGACCGATCTTGATCTCGACGGCGCTGGTCACCAGCGGGCGCATCGACCACTGCAACTGCCGCCGCAACCGATCGAGCGCGCCGGGGTCGCTGCCCTGCGGCAAGGCCTGGGCGTTGAGGCTGATCTGCAGGGTGTCGTTGCTGATCGCGGGCACGTTGGCGGCCGCCTGACTGCCCTGGGGCAGCGGGTTGACCGCGTCGTCCAGCCAGGGCGCGGGCGCGCCGGTGAGCCAGCTCAGCACCGTCGTCGGCTGCTGCACACTGGGCACGCTGAGCGGCATGTAACGCACGTCGGGGACCAGGCCGGTGTTGGCCGTGTTCCACCAGTAGATCGTGCGCTGCGAGTAATACGCCTGCAGGGTCTGATCGGTCATCATGAGCATCTGCGGGGCGTCCAGGATGAACTGCCCGGATCGGCCGGCCACCTGACCCACCCGCAACTCGTACGCCTTGGGGTCGCTCGGAGCGGCCGGCTCGAGCACGCCGTTGGCCTTGAGCGTGCCGACCACCTGGATCTTGATCGTCACCCCGGCCTCGCCCGGGCTGTGCAGCGAAGCCTCGGTCTCGCGAACCACCTTGATGTCGCCGCCGTCCGGGAACCGCGCCGCCTTGTCGGGCGCGAGGAACGCCCTGGCCCTGTCCGCCGCCGTCTCGGGGTCGCCCGCGGCGGCCTGCAGATAGTTGGCGACCAGGGCCTTCGGTTCGTCGTTGTCCTCGCGGCGAGGCTGCACCGGCGGATCCTCGACGCCGGGCACGGAGACGCCGATCGAGGGGCCGTCGTCGACGATCGTCACGTCGCTCTCGTCGGGGATGCCGCAGCCGCCGGCCACCAACGTGGCCAGCACGACCGCCGTGCACAGCAGGCGCCTCATCAGACCACCTCGGCCTTGGGCTCGGCGCTTTCCGCGGACTCGGGCACCGGCGCCTCCGCCGGCGCCGGGGTGCGGTCGCGCGGGATCAGCGGAAGCGGCGCCGCCAGCAGCCGGTCCCCCGACCGTACGGGCAGGGTGAGCCGGAACTGGGCCCCCTCCCCCGGCGCACCCCAGGCCTCGAGCCAGCCGCCGTGCAGCCGCGCGTCCTCCGCGCTGATCGACAGGCCCAGGCCGGTGCCGCCGGTCTGCCGGGCCCGGGACGGGTCGGCCCGCCAGAACCGGTTGAAGACCAGCCGCTCCTCGCCCGGCTTGAGACCGATGCCGTGGTCGCGCACGGTGATCGCCACCGCCGCGTCGTCACTGGCCAGCGTGACCTGCACCGGCTTGGCCTCGCCGTGCTCGACCGCGTTGCCGACCAGGTTGCGCAGCACCCGCTCGACCCGGCGCGGATCGACCTCGGCGATCACCGGCTCGTCGGGCAGACGCAACTCGATCGCGACGCCGACCCGCTCGGCCAGACCGGCCAGCCGCTCGGCCACGCGCTCGACGATCGGCACCAGGTCGGTGTGCTCGGCGTCGAGCGCGGCGAAACCGGCGTCGAAACGGCTGATCTCCAGCAGGTCGGTCAGCAGGCTCTCGAACCGGTCCAGCTCGGCCTGCAGCAACTCGGCGCTGCGGGCCACGGCCGGGTCGAACTCGTCGCGCTCGGCGAAGATCAGGTCGGCCGCCATGCGTACGGTGGTCAAGGGGGTGCGCAGCTCGTGGGAGACGTCGGAGGTGAACCGGCGTTGCAGGCGCGACAGCTCCTCCAGTCGCACGATCTGGCGCTGCAGGTTGGCCGCCATCTGGTTGAACGAGGCGGCCAGCAGGGCCAGGTCGTCCTCGCCGTCGACCTTCATGCGCTGGTCGAGCAAACCCGCGGACAGGCGCTGGGCCGTGCGGGCAGCCACCCGTACGGGTGTGACGACCAGCCTCGTGACCAGGCCCGCGATCACCCCGAGCATGATCACCAGCGCGATGCCGGTGGCCAGCACCATCGTGCGGATCTGGTTGGCCGCGCTGTCCTCGGTCGTCAGCGGCACCATGTAATAGAGCTCGACGTGACCGAAACTGGTCGGCACGGGAGAGCCGGTGGCCAGATATTTCGTGGTGGAGTCGTTGACCCGCGCGGTGACGATCTGCCGCGCGACCTTCTCCTCGTCGGCCACCTGATGGATCAGATCGCCGGTGATCAGCTCGTCGGTGGCCACGTTGCGTGAGGTCACCGAGGGCAGCTCGGGGTGATCCTCGGCCCGGATCGAAACCAGCGAGCCACCGGACTCGGAGGGGTCACCGTCGGCGAGCTGGCTGACGATGTCGTTGAACGTCTTGGGCAGCCGGGGATCGCGCGCCTGCGGATGCACGGTGAGCTGCTGCTCCGCATAGGCCACCTTGTTGCGCATCGAGATCTGCACCTCGTCTTGCGCACGGCTCAGCAGGATCTTGGCGCTGCGGTCGGCGATGAACCAGCCGAACGCGCCGACCAGCAGGCTGGACGCGACGAGAGTCAGCGCGACGACGCGCAGCTGCAACGAGCGACGCCAGGCCCGGCGGGCCGGTGCCGACCACACCTGGAGCCGGCGCGCGAGGACACGCCAATAGCGCCGCACGACCCGGAGGACGCGGCGCAGAGGGAGGGGAAGCCAAGCCGGAGCGCGCATTACGCGGCAAGGTTAGCCCCTCGACCTCCTAACCGGTGCCCGCCTTGTAGCCGACCCCCCGGACGGTCAGGATGATCTCGGGTCGCTCCGGATCCGGCTCGATCTTGGCCCGCAGCCGCTGGACGTGCACATTGACGAGCCGGGTGTCGGCCGCGTGGCGATAACCCCAGACCTGCTCGAGCAGCACCTCACGCGTGAAGACCTGGCGCGGCTTGCGGGCCAAGGCCACCAGCAGGTCGAACTCGAGCGGCGTGAGTTTGACCTCCTCGCCGTCGCGGGACACGGTGTGGGCCGGAACGTCGATGGTGATCTGGTTGCCGGGCGGCCCGATGGTCAGCATCTCGGGCGCGGCGTCCTCACCGCGGCGCAGCCGGGCGCGCATCCGCGCCACCAGCTCCTTGGGCTTGAACGGCTTGACCACGTAGTCGTCGGCGCCGGACTCGAGGCCGAGGACCACGTCGACGGTGTCGCTCTTGGCGGTCAGCATGACGATCGGGATGCCGGACTCGGCACGGATCGCCCGGGCCACGTCGATACCGCTCATCCCGGGCAGCATCAGGTCGAGCAGGACGATGTCGGGCCGGCTCTCCCGGAAGGCGGCCAGTGCGCGCTCACCGTCGGCGACGAACGAGGGCAGGAAGCCTTCACTCCGCAGGACGATGCCGAGCATCTCGGCCAGCGCTGGATCGTCATCGACGACGAGTACCCGGGCTCTCATGCGGTCCAATATTGCACTGTCCTCCCGAGCCCCATGTACCCCGGGGGCGATCTTGTGTAAAAAAGGCGGGCGGCCCCGTCAGGGACCACCCGCCGTCTTGCCGTACGGGTCAGGCGCCGGGCCGGTCGAACTCCCCAGCCCGCACCCCGGCGATGAAGCCGGCCCAGTCCGAGTCGCCGAAGGCGAGCATCGGGCCGGAGGCGTCCTTCGAGTCGCGCACCAGCACGGTCGACGGAACGTTGGCAACCTCGACGCAGTGGCCGGCGGCTCCGCTTCGAGTGCTCTTGCGCCAGGTGAGAATGGCGTCCTGCATCGTAAGTCCCCTTCCAAGGAAGAAATGCGCCTCCATTTCAGCTCACGAAGCGGTCAAGAGGCGGAGCGCTTCCTCCCTTAGAGCGATAGCCGTTCGGCTCTCTTCTGCCGGGAGCGCGCGTTCCCGCAGGTCAGACAGGGCATCTCGATAAACGTCGACATCGGTTGGCTTCACCCGGAAGTGACCGCCGGTCAAGCCCTCGATGTGCACGATCGGGGCCCTGGTGCCGGACTCGAACTCCAGCACCATGAACGGTTCGGTCAGGCCGGCGTGCGCGCCCGCGGTGAACGGCAGCACCAGAAGCTCGACGCCGGGCCGCTCGCTCGCCTCGACCAGCCGGGCCAGCTGGCGCCGCAACACCTCGGGGCCGCCGACCTCACGGTGCAGCACGGCCTCGTCGAGAACGATCCGCAACATGGGCGGCGGCTCCCGGGTCAGCACGGCCTGCCGGGCCATCCGCAAAGCCAGCCGCCGCTGGATCGTCTCGGCCGCGCCGACGTCGGCCCCGACCTCGATCACGGCCCGCGCGTACTCATCGGTCTGCAGCAAACCGGGGACGACCTGGGTCTCCCACTCACTGATGAGCACGGCTTCGGCCTCGAGGGCGACATATTCGTCGTACGGATCCGGCACCGACGACCGATACGGCGTCCACCAGGCACGCGCCCGGCCCCGGCGAGCCAGGTCGCGCAGCCGCTCGCGGTCCTCCACCCGTACGCCATAAGCAGTCAGAAGACGGTCGAGATCGGGCTCGCTGATGCCGGTGTGCGCCGTCTCGATCCGGCTCAGTTTGCTCTCCGACCAGCCCAGCGAGATGGCCACGTCGGCCGCCCGGCGCTCACCACGCAGACGCCTCAACTCGTTGCCGAGTTCGCGCCGTGCCGTCGAGGTCGCCCTTGCCACGCGAACACCATAACGTCAAAACGGTCGCAGCCTGCAACTTGCAACGCACGCTGTGCACTTGCACGCAGGTCAAACGGCATGAAGTAATGGAACGGACGACGGGTGCCTGGTGGCGGCAAACACCACGCGGCCCGGAGAGGGAGGCCCTGTCCGGCGGGCGGGCGGGGCCTCTTCCTTGCCTCTGCACGCCGGTGCCCTCAGGATCTCAGGATCTCAGCGTCTCCGCGCCGCCGCGCCTCTGCACCCCAGCATCTCCACGCCTCCGCGCCGTCTGCACCCCAGCGCCGCCGCGCCTCTGTGCCCTTACGGCCCGCGCCCCTGCACCCCTGCGCCCCCGCGTCCCGCGCCTCTGCGCCCCCGCGTCCCGCGCCTCTGCGCCCCCGCGTCCCGCGGCTCTGCGCTTACATAGCGAACGGGACGACAGGCCTGAGCCTGCCGCCCCGTTCATCCCCCCGGTTTGGTACCGCGCGCGTCCGTGGGACCCCCCGATCACCAATGACGCTGCGTGGTTATAGATTCACACTCCGCACAGACCGGTGTCAAGCAAATCCGGAAATTTCCTATTTTGCGAATGTGCCGAAGGCACGGTGAGTGGCCGACGGCTCCTGTGGATAACTCACGATGGCCTGTGGACAACTGGAACGATCATCCCTGGGGTTGTGGAAAGCTCGAGGCCTGGATTTGACGTCCCGGCCTTAGGGTGGGGGTCCCCCGGTCGGGTGGGCCCTGTGTGGAACTGTTACGGCCGTTGTTTCAGCAGACGTGGCAACGGACGAATCGGGCCGGAGCAGCGCGGGCCTACCGGGTGAGCCCTGACGTGGCCGAACCAGACGCTTCCCGGTGGCGCGCGTCCGGCTCGGTGAGGGCGTGGCGTGGCGGTGCGAGTTGGTCAGGCGTAGAACAGGGCGGCCGAGCGCAGTTCGGCTGGTCAGGCTATGCATCAGGGCCGACCGGGCACGGCGGAACCGGTCGGCCGGGCGTATCAGGGCCAGCTGGGCGCGGCCGCGCTGGTCAGGCGGCGCGCGGACGGGTCGACCCGAGCGCGAGCCGGTCAGGCGGAACGCAGACTGGTCAGGCCGAGCGCGGACCAGTCAGGCGGAACGCAGACTGGTCAGGCCGAGCGCGGACCGGTCAGCTGGACCCACGGACCGGTCAGGCGGGGACTGCGGCCACGAAGAGCTGCCCCTGCCCGGCGACCTTGATCCGACCCGCGTCCGCAGGGGCGTAGGCGGCCGTGCCGGCGGTCAGTGCGACCGGCGTGCCGTCCACGGCCTCGCCCACGTACGTGTCGCCGCTGACGCCCAGGACGATGCGGGGTCCACCGGCGGGCACCTCGGCAGGGGCGCGGGTGCCGTCCAGCTCGATGCGGAACAGCTCGAAGTCGGGTACGGGCACCTTCCACGTCGTGACGCCGGGGGCCACCTCGGTGCTGGGCAGGATGGGGTCTTCCAGCACCTCGAAGCGCAGCACGTTGAGCAGTTCGCCGACGTCGACGCGTTTGGGGGTCAGGCCGCCGCGCAGGACGTTGTCGCTGGCTGCCATCAGCTCGACGCCCAGGCCTTTGAGGTAGGCGTGCATGTTGCCGGCGGGCATCCAGATCGCCTCGCCGGGGGCCAGCCGCACGTGGTTGAGCAGCAGCGCGACCAGCACGCCGGGGTCGCCCGGATAGTGGCCGGCCAGGTGGGTCGCCAGCTCCGAGCGGCCCGACTCGGCAACAGCGGCGATCAGCTCCCCGCGGTTGTCCTCGGGCCAGGTCAGCAGGGTCTGCACGGCCGTACGGAGGTCTCCCCCGCGCAGCGCCTCGACGACCGGGGCCAGCGACTCGAGCCCGAACGACGCGATCTCGTCGGCCGCGTCCGCGGGTGGGCGGAAGCCGCACAGCGCCTCGAAGGGTGTGAGCGCGACCAGCATCTCGGGCTTGTGATGCGGGTCGGTGTAGTTGCGGGGCAGGCCCGGGTCGGCTTCCTGCCGGGCGTAGGCCAGTTTCGCGTATTCGGGGTCGGGGTGGGCCTGCAACGACAGCGGGGTCTCGGCGGCCAGCACCTTGAGCAGGTACGGCAGTCGAGGGCCGAACGATTCCAGGACGGGGCCGCCGAGCTGGCCTTTGGGGTCGTCGGCGATGAGTGCCTCCAGGCTGACCGGGCCGTCGGGGCCGGCCACGGTGGCCGGGTCGCCCGGGTGGGCGCCCAGCCACAGTTCGGCTTCGGGCTGCTCGGTGGGCCCGGAACGGCCTTGGAGTTCGGCGATGAGGGTGCGGGAACCCCAGGCGTACGGCCGGACGACCCCGGTCAGCGCATAGACACTCATGACGGTATTTTAGCCTTTTGTCCGTTTAGCGAGGAGAGATTCAAGCCGGAGCCGGGGCCGAGGCGGGCCGGTAGATGTCGGGCTCGATGTAGATGACGCGGGCGATCGGAACCGCGTCGCGGATGCGCTTCTCGGTCTCGTCGATGTGCCGGGCCACCTCGTCGGCCCGTTCCGAGCTGGGCACCGCGATCTTCACCGCGACCAGCAGTTCCTCGGGGCCGAGGTGCAGCGTCTTCATGTGGATGATCCGCTCGATGCCCGCGCCGGCCAGGACTGCCTTTTCGATCTCGCGCACCGTCTCGGGGTTGGCCCCCTCGCCGATCAGCAGGCTCTTGGTCTCGATGGCCAGCACGGCCGCGATCGCCACCAGCAGCAGGCCGATCGCCGCGGTGCCGATGCCGTCCCAGATGCCGTTGCCGGTGATCAGGGTGAGCACCACGCCGAAGAAGGCGAAGACCAGGCCGAGCAGGGCGCCCGAGTCCTCCAGCAGCACCACCGGCAGCTCGGGCGCCTTGGCCCGCCGCACGAAGTCGACCCAGGAGGTCTTGCCGCGGGTGCGGTTCGACTCCCGGATGGCGGTGACGAACGAGTACGTCTCGAGGCCGATCGCGACCACCAGCACCAGCACCGGCACCCACTGCCAGCTCTCGATCGGGTGCGGGTCCTGGATCTTGTGCCACGCCTCGTACAGCGCGAACAGGCCGCCCAGGCTGAACAGCACGATCGACACGATGAACGCGTAGAGGTAGCGCTCCCGGCCGAACCCGAAGGGATGCTCGGGCGTGGCCCGCCGCTTGGCCCGTTTGCCGCCGACCAGCAGAAGCAGCTGGTTGCCGGAGTCGGCCACCGAGTGGATCGACTCCGCCAGCATCGACGACGAGCTGGTCAGCAGCCAGGCGATGAACTTGGTGACCGCGATGCCGAGGTTCGCGGTCAGGGCCGCGATGATCGCCCGGGTGCCGCCTTCAGCACTCATTTATCCACTCCGCAGTGAGGTGTCCGACAGGATCGGTCACTGCATTCCCTCGGGAAGCGGGTTGGAAAGCTCTTTCATCTCACTGATCGCGGGCACGGCCATCGGATCGAGCCCGTGGGCGAGCGCGAGGTAGAGCGAGGCGAAATCGGGTACGGCGGTGAGCGACGCGAGCCGTTCGAGCGCGGAGCCGCCCTCGGCCGTGAGCACGTCGCAGCGCACGCCGCGCCGCTCGGCCAGGGTCTGCACGGCGTCGGCCCGGCGTTCCTCCACGGCGATCGGCTCGTCCGCGTCGTCCTCCGGGTTGAGGCCGCCGTCGCGGAACAGCACCAGCCGCAGCCGGGTGGCGCCGGTCTCCTCGGCGCCGGGGTCGGCGAAGATGTCGCGCGACGACTCGGCGAGCCCGCCGAAGACGCCGTCGAGCAGGCCCACGCGGCCGCGACCGGCCTCGCCCAGGGCACCCGCCATCACGGGGTAGCGCGCGTTGGCGGCCAGGGTGTCGGCGAAGCGCCGGGCGGCCACCGTGGCCAGCGGCGACGAGCCCCAGACGATCGGGATCGAGCCGGCCAGGTCGAGCGCGAGCGCCTTGGCCGGGTTGACGAACGCGTCGGCGCCGGGCCGGCAGCGCTCGGCGTCGGCGTCGAGCCGGGTCGCGGTCTCGGCCAGGTCGGCCTCGTTGACCTTGACCAGGCCGATCGCGCGCGCCGCGAGCAGCACCGGCACGGCCAGGCCCCACAGGCTGGCCCGGGCTGGCGCACGCCGGGGCACCGCGAAGAACGGCGCCCGGGCCCGCGCGGCCATGGCTTCGAGCTCGGAGTCGGGGTTGCCCACCGCGACCAGCCGGGCGCCGCGCCGGGCGGCTGCCTCGGCCGCGGCCAGCGCCTCGGGGCTGCGGCCGGAGGCGGAGACGGCGATGACCACGTCGGCCGCGCCGACCCAGCCGGGCAGGCCGGGGCTGCGGTGCCCGATGATCGGCACCGGGCAGCGCGGGCCGGCCACGGTCGACAGGATGCTGCCGGTCAGGCCGGCCGTGCCGATGCCGGCGACGACGACCGCGCGGGGGCGGCCCTCGTCGGCCAGCATGCTCAGGTCGGTCTCGGCGGCCAGCGCGGCCGCCTCGCGCACCTGGGCGCCCGCCGACGCCGTGGCGCGCAGCATCCCGCCGGGGTCGTTGGCGAGCATCGACTTCTCGTCGTCGAGCAGGGACTCGTCGGCGTGCCGGTGACCGTGCACGCCGGCCGCGCCGCCCTCGAGAGGCCCCGCCATCAGGCCGCGTCCCCGGGACGCGCCTCGTCGAGCAGCAGCACCGGGATGTCGTCGCGGATCTCGAAGACCCGGCCGCACTCGGTGCAGGTCAGGGTCTGCGCGTCGGCGTCGTGGGTGAGCGGCGCGTGATGCGTGTCCGGGCAGGCCAGGATGTCCAACAGCTGCGGATCTAGGGCCACCGAACGGCTCCTTACATAGCGGACGGGCGGAACCAGACGATCCTAACTGCGGACGATCGCCAGCACTTCGTCCCTCAGGGACGCCATCCGGTCCGGCTTCGCGGCCTCCACGTTCAGGCGCAGCAGCGGCTCGGTGTTCGAGGCCCGCAGGTTGAACCAGGCGCCGTCGGGCAGGCTCACGGTGAGACCGTCGAGCTCGTCGAACGTCGCCCCGGCGAACGCGGCCCGCACCTCGGCCACCTTGGCCGCGGCGTCGGCGACAGTGGAGTTGATCTCTCCGGAGGCGCTGTAGCGCTCGTACTCCGCGGCGAACTCGGACAGCGGGCGCTCCTGGCCGCCCAGCGCGGCCAGAACGTGCATCGCGGCCAGCATGCCGGTGTCGGCGAACCAGAAGTCGCGGAAGTAGTAGTGCGCCGAGTGCTCGCCGCCGAAGACCGCGTTCGTCCGGGCCATCTCGGCCTTGATGAACGAGTGGCCGACCCGGCTGCGCACGGGCGTGCCGCCGGCCTCCTTGATGATCTCGGGCACGGCGGCCGAGGTGATCAGATTGTGGATGACCGTGCTGCCCGGGAACTTGGCCAGCTCGCGCCGGGCCACCAGCGCCGTGACGGCCGAGGGCGAGACCGGGTCGCCGTTCTCGTCGATGATGAAGCAGCGGTCGGCGTCGCCGTCGAACGCGACGCCGATGTCGGCGCCCTGCTCGCGGATCGCATTCTGCAGGTCGACCAGGTTGGCCGGGTCGAGCGGGTTGGCCTCGTGGTTGGGGAACGAGCCGTCGAGCTCGAAGTAGAGCGGAACGATCTCCAGCGGCAGCGCGGGCAGCACCTGGTCGCCCAGCACGGCGGGCACGGTGTAGCCGCCCATGCCGTTGCCGGCGTCGACGATCACCTTGAGCGGCCGGATCGCGGTCAGGTCGACCAGCGAGCGCAGGTGCTGCGCGTAGTCGGCCAGCAGGTCGCGCGTCTCGACCCGGGCGGGCCCGTCGGCCTCGGCGTTCAGGTCGTCGAGCAGGGCCTCGGCGCGCTGCCGCACGACCGCGAGCCCGCTGTCCTGGCCGACCGGCTTGGCGCCCGCGCGGCACAGCTTGATGCCGTTGTACTGCGCGGGGTTGTGGCTGGCGGTGAACATGGCGCCGGGCAGGCCGAGCGCGCCGGACGCGTAGTAGAGCCCGTCGGTCGAGGCCAGCCCGACGTTGAGGACGGCCGCGCCGGCCGCGTTGGCGCCGCGGGCAAAGGCGGCGGCCAGGCCGGGGCCGGACTCGCGCATGTCGTGGGCGATGACGATCTCGTCGGCGTTGTCGCCGGATTCGCGCAGCATCTCGATGAACGCCGTGCCCAGGGCCCGGGCGACCGACTCGTCGAACTGATCCGGGACGATGCCCCGGACGTCGTACGCCTTGACAAGCTTGGACAGGTCAGACACTGCGCCCCCTAGGCCCTACTCAGGATGTTCGGGCCGAGAGTAGCGGAGCCGCGAAGACGGCAAGGTGGCAACGAGGCGGCATCACTGTTACGTGATCCGATCGCGATAAATACTCACGCCCGAACAGCGCTTGTCGCCAGGCGTGATGCGGGTCACGATGGGTGGGTCTGGAGGTGTCTCCTTGGCCAACCCGTGGCTCGCCCTCGACGCCGGCGCCGATCCCGTCGAGCGGATACGGCAGGTCGGGCGCGCCCACGAGCGGTTCCTGGCGGGCGAAACGGCCTCCGGCCCCTCGATCCGGTCGGTGGTGGCCGACTCCTGGAAGCGCTCGGCCGTCGCGCTGTCCGGCCCCGACGCGACCGCCCCGATCGACCTCAGCGACACCGACCTGGAGTCCTACCGGGCGGCCCACCCGCTCGCGAGCGTGCTGCCGATCTTCCGCGACCTGCTCGGCGGCCTGGCCGAGGACGGGGAGCACCTGATGGCGGTCTGCGACGCGTACGGGCGGCTCCTGTGGGTCGAAGGAACGGCCAAGGTGCTGCGCGCGGGCGAGCGCATGAACTTCGTGCCCGGCGCGCTGTGGGACGAGGCGCACGCCGGCACGAACGCGCCCGGCACGGCCCTGGCCATCGACCACCCGTTGCAGATCTTCGCGACCGAGCATTTCAGCCGCCCGGTGCAGCGCTGGACGTGCGCGGCGGCCCCGATCCACGACCCGGCGACCGGGCGGCTGCTCGGGGCGATCGACGTGACGGGCGGCGATCATCTCGCCAACCCCCACAGCCTTGCCCTCGTACGGGCCACCGCGCTCGCCGCCGAGGCCTACTTGCGCGGGCATCTGGGGCCGGCCGCGACCGCGGGATCGGTCACCACGCTGGGCCGCAACGAGGCCGTGCTGACCGTCGAGGGCCGCCGGTGGCGTCTCGGCCGCCGCCACTCCGAGCTGCTCGTGCTGCTGCTGGCCCACCCCGAGGGCAGCACCGGCGACGAGCTGGGGGTCGGGCTCTACGGCGACGACGCGAGCCCGGTGACCGTGCGCGCCGAGCTGTCCCGGCTGCGCCGCACGCTGGGCCCGGAGCTGATCGAGGCGCGGCCCTACCGGCTGCGGGCCGAGGTCGAGCCGGATTTCCGTACGGTCGTGCGGTTGCTCGAGCACGGCCGCGTGGCGGCGGCCCTGGAGGCGTACGGGGGACCGCTTCTGCCCTTCTCCGACGCCCCGGGCGTGGTCAAGCTGCGCCGGCTCGTCGACGACCGGCTGCGCGCCGCACTGCTGGCCGCCCGCGATCGCGACCTGCTGCAGACGTGGCTGCACTCCCCTTGGGGCACCGACGACCTGCAGGTCTGGGAGGCGTACGCCCAGCTGCTGCCCTCGGACGCGCCGAGCCGCCCTCTGGCCCGGGCCCGGGTCGCCGAGCTTCGCCGGGAGTACGGGCTCCTTGCAACGTCTGTGCAACGTCCGCGTAACTAACGTCGGCCGTACCCCATTGGTACGGAGGCAGGCATGACCGTATATTCCGCGCCCGGCACCGACGGCGCGATCGTCAACTACGAATCCCGCTACGACCACTTCATCGGTGGCGAGTACGTGCCTCCGGCGAAGGGTCAGTACTTCGCCAACCCCAGCCCCGTCACCGGCGAGGACTTCTGCGAGGTGGCCCGGGGCACCGCCGAGGACGTCGAGAAGGCGCTGGACGCCGCGCACGGCGCCGCCGACGCGTGGGGCCGCACCTCCACCGCCGAGCGGGCCAACATCCTCAACAAGATCGCCGACCGGATGGAGGCGAACCTCGAAAAGCTCGCGGTCGCCGAGGCCTGGGAGAACGGCAAGCCCGTGCGGGAGACCCTCGCGGCCGACATCCCGCTGGCGATCGACCACTTCCGCTACTTCGCGGGCGCCATCCGGGCTCAGGAGGGCACCGCGGGCGAGATCGACGACGACACGATCGCCTACCACTTCCACGAGCCCCTGGGTGTGGTCGCGCAGATCATCCCGTGGAACTTCCCCATCCTGATGGCCGTGTGGAAGCTGGCCCCGGCGCTGGCGGCCGGCAACGCGGTCGTGCTCAAGCCGGCCGAGCAGACCCCGGCCTCGATCCACTACCTGGTGTCGCTGATCGCCGACTTGATCCCGCCGGGCGTGCTCAACATCGTCAACGGGTTCGGGGTCGAGGCCGGCAAGCCGCTCGCGTCGTCCAACCGGGTGGCCAAGGTCGCCTTCACCGGTGAGACCACCACCGGCCGGCTGATCATGCAGTACGCCTCCGAGAACCTCATCCCGGTCACCCTCGAGCTGGGCGGCAAGAGCCCGAACATCTTCTTCGAGGATGTGAGCCGGCTCGACGACGACTTCTACGACAAGTCGCTCGAGGGCTTCTCGATGTTCGCGCTCAACCAGGGCGAGGTCTGTACCTGCCCGTCGCGCGCGCTGATCCAGCAGGGCATCTACAACGACTTCCTGGCCGCGGGCGTCAAGCGGGTGGAGAACCTCAAGCAGGGCAACCCGCTCGACACCGACACCCAGGTGGGCGCGCAGGCCTCCAACGACCAGCTCGAGAAGATCCTGTCGTACCTGGACATCGGCCGGCAGGAGGGCGCCAAGGTGCTCACCGGCGGCGCGCGGGCCGACCTGGGCGGCAACCTGTCCGGCGGCTACTACGTGCAGCCGACGATCTTCGAGGGCAACAACTCGATGCGGATCTTCCAGGAGGAGATCTTCGGGCCGGTCGTGTCGGTGACCTCGTTCGCCGACTACGCGGACGCTATCAAGATCGCCAACGACACGCTCTACGGTCTCGGCGCGGGCGTGTGGACCCGGGACATCAACACGGCCTACCGGGCCGGACGCGCGATCAAGGCCGGCCGCGTGTGGACCAACTCGTACCACCTCTACCCCGCGCACGCCGCGTTCGGTGGCTACAAGCAGTCCGGCATCGGCCGCGAGAACCACAAGATGATGCTCGACCACTACCAGCAGACCAAGAACCTGCTCGTGTCGTACAGCCCCAAGGCGATGGGCTTCTTCTAAGCCGATGGCCACCAGGGTTGATGTCACGCCCGCGGCTGCCGACCTGATGCGGCAGCTGCGGGGACAGCACGGTCCGCTGATGTTCCACCAGTCCGGCGGATGCTGCGACGGCAGCTCGCCGATGTGCTACCTGGAGGGCGAGTTCCGCACCGGCCAGTCCGATGTGCTGCTCGAGGCGCTGCAGATCGACGGGGTGCCCGAGCCGATCACGTTCTGGATGTCGGCCTCGCAGTTCGAGCTCTGGAAGCACACACACCTGACGGTGGACGTGGTCCGCGGACGCGGCTCCGGCTTCTCGCTGGAGGCACCCGAGGGCGTACGGTTCCTGATCCGCTCGCGCCTGCTCACCGAGCAGGAGCTCGCCGAATTGTCGGGATAGGACCCGATGAGGATCATTTGAAACCGGCCACAATCTGATCCGCGCGCCGCCGTCGTCCCGTATCAATAGGGACGGCGGCGGTTTGCTGTCGCCGGCACCACGTCCTGACGCCGACCCCCGAGGAAAGAGTGCGACCCCCCTCCGCCCACCAGCTACTGGCCGCCCTGCACGCCGTGGACCGCCGCGCAATGGCACTCACTCGACGGGTGCTGAAAAGGGTCCGAACCGGCGACGAACGGCCGTTTGACGTCTCCCCTGACCGTGCCGAATCGCGCCGGGAAGCAGCGGTTCGCGCCGCCCGGACGGCATTGTCGGCAGCCCGACGGCACAGGGAGGCTTGGATGCGAATGACACGCGCCCGGAAGGCGGTTCTGCTCGGCGTCGTGCTGCTGGCCGTGGGCCTGACCGGGCGCGCGTCGGCCGAGACGAGACTGCCCGAGGCCGCCCCGCCGGTCACCGCGTCCGCGCCGACCATCGAGCCGGCCGCCCCGCCCAAGGCCACCAAGCCCAAGGCCACCAAGCCCAGGACCAAGCCGACGACGAAGCATCCGGGCGCCCGTAAGGTCAGCAACCCGCGCTTCGGCGGGCCGGCGGGCAGCCACGTGCTCACCGGCACCAAGGGCGTCGCGCTCACCTTCGACGACGGGCCCGACCCGGCCGAGACGCCGAAGCTGCTCCGGCTTCTGGCCAAGCATCACGTGAAGGCCACCTTCTGCCTGGTCGGCAGCAACGCGCAGCGGCACCCGGAGCTGGTGCGGCAGATCGTCGCGGGCGGTCACACGCTCTGCAACCACACCTGGAACCACAGCCTCAAGCTGGGCAAGAACCCCGCCCCCAAGATCCGCGCCGACTTGCAGCGCACCAACGCGGCGATCCTCCGGGCCGCGCCCCAGGCGAAGATCAAGTATTTCCGCGCGCCCGGCGGCAACTTCACGCCGCGGCTGGTGGCGGTGGCCCAGCAGCTGAAAATGACCTCGATCTACTGGGACGTCGACCCGCGCGACTGGAGTCACCGCAAGGGCGAGACCAGCGCGGCCCACCAGGCCAAGGTCATCTCGAGCGTGGCCCGGCACTGCCGGCCGGGGGCGATCGTGCTGTCGCACGACTACGCGCAGCCGGACACCATCAAGGCCTACAAGAAGCTGATCCCGTGGCTCAAGAAGCGCTACACGCTCGTCGCGCTGCCCTAGCCGTTTCCGGCGTCAATGCGAGGGTGGGATGACCCGCAGGTGACCCCGGCGGCCCGTCTGGTGGCCGGGGATGCGCTCCTCGTCGTCGGTGCGTGGGGGCGGCGCCGGCGGGCGGGCGGCCTCGCGCACGGCGTCGGCCAGCGCGACCAGGTCGTCGGTGGTGGGCGGGGGCGGGGCGAAATCGCCGTCGTGCCGGACGAGCTCCCAGCCTCGGGGGGCGGTGAGACTGCGGGCGTGCGGCTCGCACAGGTCGTACGTGTGGGGTTCGGCGAAGGCCGCCAAGGGGCCGACGACAGCCGTGGAGTCGCTGTAGACGTAGGTCAGCGTGGCGACCGCCTGTCGGGGACAGCCGTTCCGGGAGCAACGCCGTGGTGACCTCACGGCGGCACGTTATCTCTCCGAGCGCCCGCGTGGGTGCGGAAGCCCCGCGACACGCCGACCCACGATGCATCACGATTCGGCCATGACGACCCGACACGCCGCCCCCGAAGGGACGAATTACCGGCGTACGCCCCCGTTGGGACGAATCACCAACGCCGCAAGTCCTCTGACGCCGTGTCACACCGTCGGAGGACTAGAGTTGCGGAGTGACCACCAGTCCCGAACGCCGCCGCACCGATCCTTCCCGGGCGGCGCGCAAGTCCGGTCCGGGGCATCCCGCGCGCCGCGACCGGCACGGCCGGGGGCTACGGGGCAGGCTGGTGCCGGCCACCGTTCCCCTCGCCCGCACCAAGGCCGAGATCTTCGACGACCTGGTGCTCGACACGGTCGAGCAGCTCGAGCGGCGTTACGCCAAGGAGCTGGCCGGTGTCGAGTTCGCGGTCGAGGACGTGCCGCCCGAGCTCAACGTCTACGACTCCGACGTGCTCGAGGACGGCGAGGTGCCGCTGGCCCGGCTGCTGCCCGGTCGCCCCGGCCGGCAGGAGCTCCCCCCACGAATCGTGCTCTACCGGCGGCCGCTGGAATTCCGGGCGATGGACCGTGAGGACCTCGCCGACCTCGTCCACGATGTGATCATCGAGCAGGTCGCCAACCTGCTCGGGGTGGATCCTGACGAGCTGTCCTAGCTAGGCCACGCGCCGCTTGAGCTTGCGACGCTCGCGCTCGGACAGTCCACCCCAGATCCCGAAACGCTCGTCGTGACCCAGCGCGTATTCCAGGCACTCGGCCTTGACCTCACAGCGGCCGCAGATCCTCTTCGCCTCCCGGGTGGACCCACCCTTCTCCGGGAAGAAGGCCTCCGGGTCGGTCTGCGAACACAGCGCCCGTTCCTGCCACTCGGGCGCGTCCCCGAGCAGGTCGACCCCTTCAACCTGCGCTTCCATCGGCGTGCCTCCCAATTTCCGCGCCGGCTGCGATGCCGGCGCTGACCCCCCACGCACGCAGCGTGTTATTTGTGAGCAGAGTTCGCATTCACGACTTCCTCACTCACAACCCCACCGAAATTACACGCGTGTAAGACGTGCGTCGTCAAGCCGAACCTGATAAATAGGCCCGTTTCCACGGCACGCTTCGGCGCGTCGCGGTCCCGTTCCTGCCATATCTCTCCGGGGCACCGGAAAGTAACGCAGCGCGGCCCGACTACGTCCTATTTAACCCGATTTGTGACCTAGCGTCGACCGTAGATTGTCGTCCGCTCCACGGCCGGGCGACCCGCGGCCGCCGCAAGTTCCTTCAGCTCAGCGACCGTTCGTGCCGATCCGTGCTCGGAACCCGCCATACGTGAGATCGTTTCCTCCATCAGGGTGCCGCCAAGATCATTGCAGCCCCCGTTGAGCATTACCTGAGTGCCTTCGTCGCCCAGCTTCACCCACGAGCACTGAATGTTGTCGATGCGGCCGTGCAGCAGGACCCGGGCCATCGCGTGCACGACCCTGTTCTCCCGCCAGCTCGCGCCGTTGCGGGCGATGCCGGCCAGGTAGATCGGCGCGTTGGTGTGAATGAACGGCAACGCCACGAACTCGGTGAAGCCACCCGTACGGTCCTGGATGCCGGCCAGCACGCGGAAGTGACCCAGCCACTGCCGTGGGTGGTCGACATGCCCGTACATCATCGTGGAGCTCGACCGGATGCCCAGCTCGTGGGCGGTGCTCACCACGTCGACCCAGGCGCTGGCCGGGAGCTTGCCCTTGGTCAGCACCCAGCGCACCTCGTCGTCGAGAATCTCGGCCGCGGTGCCGGGGATCGTGCCCAGCCCGGCCTCCTTCAACTCGGCCAGCCACTCGCGCACGGGCACACCGGCCTTGGCCGCGGCGGTGACGATCTCCATCGGCGAATAGGCGTGGACGTGCATGCCGGGGACGCGCTGCTTGACGGCCCGCACCAGGTCCGCATACGCCGTCACGGGCATCTTGGGGTCGATGCCGCCCTGCATGCAGACCTCGGACGCGCCGTCCTGCCAGGCCTGCGCGGCGCGCTCGGCCACCTGGTCGACGGAGAGGCGATAGGCGTCGGCGTCCTTCTCGCGCTGGGCGAACGCGCAGAAACGGCACCCGACGTAGCAGACGTTGGTGAAGTTGATGTTGCGGTTCACCACGTACGTGATGTCGTCGCCGTTGACGTGTTTGCGCAGGTCGTCGGCGATATGGGCGAGCTCGTCGAGGGCCTCGCCGTCCGCGTTGAACAGCGCCATCGCGGCGTCCTCGTGCTCGGGCAGCAGCAGCTTGGCCGGGTCGGAGGCGGCCAGCTTGAGCCCGGTGAGCACATCCTGCGGCAGGCTGGCCCGCGTGTCGGTAGTGATGTGCGCGGCCACCTCGGCCCAGTCGCCGTAGACATGATCGAAATCGGAGCGCCGGTCGCCCGTACGCCCCTCGGTGTCGATCGTCGCGAACAGATCGGTGCGGCCCGAGCCGTACGCCTCGTCGGGCTCCTGCCAGGGACGGCCCACCACCTCGGCGTCCTCGCGGGCCAGCCCGTCCGGACCGGCCAGCGCGGCCACGTGGGTCGCGAGCCGGGGATCGAGCCAGCCCTCGGCGCCGCGGCGGACGTATTCCGGGTAGATCGTCAGACGTTCGCGCAGCTCGAAGCCCGCCTCGGCCGACCGGGCCCGGAGCAGGTCGATCTGGGGCCACGGGCGCTCCGGGTTGACGTGGTCGGGCGTCACCGGCGACACGCCGCCCCAGTCGTCGATGCCGGCCCGCAGCAGCAGCGCGAACTCGGCGTCGATCAGGTTGGGCGGGGCCTGCACGCGGGCCCGGGGGCCCATGATGATGCGGCCCACGGCCACCGTGGCGGCCAGCTCCCGCAGCTCGGCGTCGGGCATGCCGCGCATCGCCGTGTCGGGCTTGGCGCGGAAATTCTGGATGATGACCTCTTGGATGTGACCGAACTCGCGGGCCGCGCGACGCATCGCGAAGAGCGCGTCGACCCGCTCGGCCGGGGTCTCCCCGATGCCGATCAAGATGCCCGTGGTGAACGGCACGCCCACGCGGCCGGCGTCGTCGAGAACCCGCAGCCGAACGGCGGGCTCCTTGTCGGGAGAGCCGAAGTGCGGACCGCCGGGCTCCGACCACAGCCGGGTCGCGGTGGTCTCGAGCATCATGCCCATGCTGGGCGCGACCGGCTTCAACCGCTGCAGCTCGGCCCAGCTCATCACGCCCGGGTTGAGATGCGGGAGCAGGCCCGTCTCCTCCAGCACGGCGATCGCGCAAGCCCGCACATAGTCGAGGGTGGAGTCGTAACCTCGCTCGTCGAGCCACTGCCGGGCCGCGGGCCAGCGCTCCTCGGGCCGGTCGCCCAGCGTGAACAGAGCCTCCTTGCAGCCCTGGGCGGCGCCCTGGCGGGCGATCTCGAGCACCTCGTCACGCTCGAGGAAGGCCGCGGGCAGGCGATGCGGCACCGTGGCGAACGTGCAGTAGTGACACCTGTCCTGGCAGAGCCGGGTCAGGGGAATGAAGACCTTGCGGGAATACGTCACCACGCCGGGCCGGCCGGCCTCGCGCAGACCGGCGTCGCGGACGGTGCCGGCGATCGTCAGCAACTCGTCGAACTGGTCGCCCGTCGCCGCCAGCAGGGCCGTCGCCTCCTCGGCGTCGACCGCCTTGCCGTCGGCGGCGCGGCGCAGGGCGCGCCGGATGCTCGCTTCTGTGGGCCCTTTTCCGACCGTGCTGACCTCTGCCACCCCAGCAGCCTAGGCCGGAAACCCTGCGGCTGCCCCGGGCGAACCGGGGCAACCGCAGTGGCATAGGACACGAGTCAGCGGCGCGGCGGGTCCTCGTCGGCCGGGCCGAAGCCGGGGCGGTCCTCCGGGATCTTCTCGGTGCGGTCGTCGCCCGGGGGTGTCGCGGCGGGCGCCGTCCGGGTCGGCTCGGTGAACTGGGACTGCGGGAACGCCGTGGTGGGGGCCGGGTGCGGCGCGAACGGGCCGGGCGGGCCCGAGGCCGGCGGCGCGGGCGGAGCCGACGCGGGCATCGGGGTGGCGGGCTGGTTCCACGCCGGCGGCTGGCCCTGCGGCTGCCCGTACTGCGAGGGCTGCTGGGGCTGCGGATAGCCCTGCGGGTAGCCCGGCTGCGGCGGCGCGCCCGGCGGCGGGTAGCTGCCCGGGGCGAAGCCCGGCTGCTGCGGCTGCGGCGGCGGGCCGTAACCGGGCTGGCCCGGGTAGGTGCCCGGCTGCCCGTAGGCGGGCTGGCCGTAGACCCCGGGCTGCTGCTTGGGCTTGGCCACCTGGAACAGACCCTGCCAGAGGCGGAACGTCGCATACCCCGCCACGCCGAGCAGGCTCAGCCACGCCGCGCGCACCAGCAGCTCCTCGAACGCGATCCGCGCGCCGTTGTTGGAGGCGTGGTTGATCAGGCCGATCAGCAGCCCGAAGAGCACGCCGAAGAGCGCCATCACCGCGTACTCCACGACGGCGATCAGCGTGATCAGCGACGCCTTGGGGTGGCGCGGCTGCACCAGCACCGCCAGCAGCACCGCGGCCAGCGGCATGAACACGGTCGCCGTGTTGACGAAGCCGTAGAAGCTGTCCTGCGTGCGGTAACCGAACTGGTTCTCGCCGTCCGGGATCAGCCGGATGACGGCCACGAAGAGCAGCAGGGCAGGGGCGCCGACAAGCGCGTACGCCGCGAGATCACGCAGCGGGCGGAGGAACTGCCCCGCCGGTTTGCCCTCGCCCGGCGCGGGCTGCGGTTGGCTGGTCACGGAACTTCTCCCTGATGACGGTGGGTGAGGTCGGCTAAGGGTAGACCGGTCTGGCACGCGCTCCGATACCCGGCGGCGCGTTCTGTCATACCGGTGCGGGAGGATGGCTGACATGCGGATCGTGGTCCTCTCCGGCGGCATCGGCGGCGCGAAGTTCCTGGCCGGTGTGCGCGCCCATGCCCGTGGCCTCGGCGCCGAGGTCACCGCCGTGGTCAACGTCGGCGACGACGTGCGCATGCACGGCCTGCAGATCTGCCCCGATCTCGACAGCGTGATGTACACGCTGGGCGGCGCGCACGACCCCGAGCGCGGGTGGGGCCGGGTCGGCGAGAGCTGGGTGGTGAAGGAGGAGCTGGCCGCCTACGGCGCCGAGCCGTCATGGTTCGGCCTGGGCGACAAAGACACCGCCACCCACCTCGTACGCACCCGGATGCTCACCGCCGGCTATCCGCTGTCGCAGGTCACGGCCGCCCTGTGCGCCCGCTGGCAGCCCGGTGTGACGCTGCTGCCGGCCACCGACGACCGCCTGGAGACTCACGTGGTGGTCGACGTCGAGGGCGAGCGCAAGGCGATCCACTTCCAGGAGTGGTGGGTGCGCTACCGCGGTGACCTGCCGACCCACCGGTTCGTGTTCGTCGGGGCCGAGGCGGCCCGGCCGGCGCCCGGCGTGCTCGAGGCCATCGCCGGGGCCGACGTGGTGCTCGTCGCGCCGAGCAATCCCGTGGTGAGCATCGCCCCGATTCTGGCCGTGGGCGCGATCCGCGACGCCGTGGCCACCGGCCCGGCGCCGGTCGTGGGCGTCTCACCCATCATCGGCGACTCCCCGATCCGCGGCATGGCCGACAAATGCCTGGCCACTGTGCAGGTCGACGTCTCCGCAGCGGGCGTCGGCGGCCTCTACGCCGCGCGCTCGGCCGGCGGCATCCTCGACGGCTGGCTGGTCGACACGTCCGACGCCGGCGTCGAGGTCCCCGGCGTCGAGACCCGCGCTGTCCCGCTGTGGATGACGTCGGAGGAGACCACAGCTCAGATGGTGAAGGACGCGCTGGCCCTGGCGGGAGTCGCCTAGACAGCGGCCGGCGCGGGTGGTCAAGAACCCGGCCCGGGCTCGCCGAACCACTGCTGTACACGGCGACGCTGTCGAGCCGACCGAACGGTTCGCCGCCCTCGGAGAGTGATCAGCGCTACTCCGGGGGCGGTGTCGCGGTTCACGGCCTCGTCGGTCAAGCTGGGCGGGACACTCACCGCAGAGGGGGACGGGGTCGTGACGGACGGGCTGGAGATCCTGCCGGTGCGCGGGATGGGCCACATCGTGGCCGGTGACGACCTGGCCGAGCTGATCAGCGCGGCCGCGCCGTGGCTGGCCGACGGGGACGTGCTGGTGGTCACCAGCAAGATCGTGTCGAAGGCGGAGGGGCGGCTGGCCGAGGTGCCCGCCGACGGGCCCGAGCGCGAGGAGGCCCGCCGCGAGGTGCTGGCCGCGGAGACCGCGCGGGTGGTGGCGCGGCGCGGGCCGACGACCATCGTGCAGACCCACCACGGGTTCGTGATGGCGGCGGCCGGCATCGACGCCTCGAACGTCGACAAGACCCACCTCGTGCTGCTGCCCGCCGATCCCGACGCGTCGGCCCGGCAGTTACGGGCGGCTTTCCGCGCCCGCGGGCTCGACGTGGGCGTCATCGTCTCCGACACCATGGGCCGGGCCTGGCGCAACGGGCTGACCGACGTGGCCCTGGGCGCGGCCGGCATCGAGCCGATCCGCGACCATCGGGGCGAGACCGACCCGTACGGGAACGAATTGGAGATCACCCAGATGGCGGTGATCGACGAGCTGGCCGCGGCGGGCGAGCTCGTCAAGGGCAAATGTGATCAGGTGCCGGTGGCCGTGGTGCGGGGTTACCCGCGCTCCGGCATCCGCGACGCGGACGGCGCCGCGGTGCTGCTGCGCGACGCCGCGTCCGACATGTTCAGCCTGGGCACGGCCGAGGCCCGCACGGCCGGGCTGCGCGACGCGGCCCAGCTGCCCGACGGCGCCCTGCCCGGCCGCCCGGTCGACCCGGCCGCCGTCGACCGGGCCGCGGCGGCCGTCGCCGATGCGCTCTCCCCCGCCATCGTCGTCGCGCCGGACGAGGCGATCGCCGGCAGCGGCGCCACGGCCGCGCTGCACCTGCGGACCCGCGACATGTCGCCCGCGGGCTGGATGCGGCTGGGCGCCGACGCACACCGGCTGCGGGCCGCCCTGGCCGCCGAATCGATCGTCACCCTGTCACTGCCCCACGAGGACGGCATCCGCCTCGAGCTCTCCGGCACTGAGGAGTCACGTTGACGTTGCATGCGGACGCTGTCCGGCGGCTGGAAACCTGGCGGCCCACCTCCGACGAGGCCGCCCTGGCCCGGAAGCGGACCCTGGAGCTGCTGGCCGACGGACCGGTCGCGCTGACCCGCGCCCATCGGGCCGGTCACGTCACGGCCAGCGCGCTGATCGTCGACGGGGACGGGCGGGTGCTGCTCTGCCTGCACGGCCGCCTGGGCAAATGGATGCAGCTGGGCGGGCACTGCGAGGCCGGCGACGCCACCCTGGCCGCGGCCGCGCTGCGCGAAGCCACCGAGGAGTCGGGCATCTCGGGCCTGGTGCTGGACGAGACGCCGATCGACATCGACGTGCACGAGGTGCGCTGCGGCGCCGCCGACGGCGAGCCGGCGACGCCTTCGGTGCACTACGACGTTCGGTTCCTGCTGCGCTGCCCGGCGGGCACGCGCGAACAGATCAGCGAGGAATCGGCCGAGCTGGGCTGGTTCACTCCCGACGACCTGCCGAGCCCGCTCGCGTCGGGCACGGCCCAGCAGATCCCTCCGGCTTTGGCCCGGCTTCAGACGTAGCCGTGCTGGCCGAGCTCCTTGAGCTCGTCGACCAGGCTTTTGACCTCCTGCGCGCGCTCGCGCGGGATCACCAGGACGGCGTCGGGGGTGTCGACGATGACCAGGTCGCGCACGCCCATGGCGGCGACGAGACGGCCCTGGGTCGGCACGACCACCAGGCCCTCGGTCTCACGCAGCAGCACGCCCGACTTCTGCTCCAGGTCGTGACCCACGACCACGTTGCCCGACGGGTCGGCCGCCAGCACCTCGCCCAGCGTGTGGAAGTCGCCGACGTCGTTCCAGCCGAAGTCGCCGGTGACCGTGCCGACCCGGCCGACAGTGGCCGCGCCTTCCATCACCGCGTAGTCGACCGAGATGCGCGGCAGGGTCGGCCAGACCTCGCCCAGCACCTCCTCGCGGGCGCCCGTCTCCCAGGCCTGCGCAATGCGCGAGATGCCCGACGCGAGCTGGGGCTGCTGCCGCGTCAGCTCGGCCAGGAACGCGTCGACCCGCCACACGAACATGCCGGCGTTCCACAGGTAGTTGCCCGACTTCACGTAGCCCTCGGCCACGTCGTACGTCGGCTTCTCCTTGAACTCCTCGACCGCAAGCACCGGGCCGTCGCCGATCGCGCTGCCGCACTGCAAGTAGCCGTAGCCCGTCTCGGGGCGGGTCGGGGTGATGCCGAGCGTCATCAGCAGCCCCTCGCGGGCGCCGACCATCGCCTTCTGGATGACCTCGGTGAAGCCTTCCTTGTCGGAGATCAGGTGGTCGGACGCGAACGACCCCATGATCGCCTCGGGGTTACGCCGGGCGATCACCGCCGCGGCCAGGGCGATCGCCGCGCAGGAGTCACGCGGCGACGGCTCGACCAGCACGTTCGCCTCGGGGATGGACTCGAGCTGCCGCGACACGGCGGCCGCGTGGGCGACGCCGGTGACGACGAAGATGTGGTCCATCGGGGCCAGCAGGTCGAGCCGGTCGACCGTGGCCTGCAGCAGCGACGCATCGGTGCCGGTCAGCGGATGCAGGAACTTGGGGTGCCCGGCACGCGACAGCGGCCACAGCCGGGTGCCCGTCCCGCCCGCCAGAACCACGCCGTACAGGCCGTCGAGTTGATCGCTCATGCGCACAGAGTGTAAAGGTCAGAGGGCCGCGACTCGTTTCCAGGTTGTGACGTGCACTTCCGCGCTCGACGCCCAGGTGAATTCCTTGGCCCGATCAAAGCCCGCCTTGGCCAACGTGAGGCGGCGAGGCTCGTCGTGCAGCAGGTCAGCCAGGTCGGTGGCGATCCGGTCGGCATCCTCTGTCGTGTACGCGACAGCGTCGCCGCCGACCTCGGGCAGCGAGAGCCGCGGGGTCGTCAGGACCGGAGTCGCGCACGCCATCGCCTCGAGGATCGGCAGGCCGAAGCCCTCGCCGAACGACGGGTAGCAGGCAACCAGCGCGCCGCCCAGGAAACCGGGCAGGTCTGCGTACCGCAGGTAGCCGGGGCGCAGCAGGCGCAGGTGGGACGGCACCTCGGCCACGGCCCGGTCGATCTCGTCGTCGTGACCCTGGCCGCCGGCGAGCACCAGCGCGGGCGGGTGCGGCCAGTCGGCGACCGCGCGGGCCCAGCCGCGGATCAGGTTGGGCACGTTCTTGCGCGGCTCCTTGGCCCCGAGGAACGCGACATAGCCGGCGTCGGTGAGGCCGAGCCGGGCCCGCACGCGCGCCTTCTCCTCCTCGGTGGGCGCGTGGAAGGCCGCCTGGTCGACGCCGTGATAGGCCACGTCGATGCGGGTCGGGTCGGCATCCAGCAGCCGGATCAGCTCGTCGCGGGTGGCCTTGCTGGGCACGATGACCCGGGCCGCGCGGCGCAGCGACGTCTTGATCGCGCTGCGGAAGAACGTGCGCTTGGTGTTGTCGTAATGCTCCGGTTCGGTGAAGAACGTCGCATCGTGCACGGTCACCGTGACCGGGCAACCGGCGCGGAGCGGACAGGTGTAGAAGGGCGAGTGCAGCACCTGGGCGCCGACCTGCTGGGCGAGCAGGGGCAGACCCGTCTGCTCCCACGCCAGCCGGGCCGGGCGATGCGCGACGGCGGCCGGGCCGGCGATCACCTCAGCCTTGTTGTCGAGCATGCGGCTGTAACGCTCCGCATCCGAACGCTGGGCCACCACGGCCAGATCGACCCGGTCGGGATCCATCCGCCCGAGGGCGCCGAGCAGGCCGTCGACGTATCTGCCGACACCTCCTCGGTCAGCGGGAACGCTGGTGGCGTCGACGAGCACTCGCGGGGGGCGACCGGCGGTCACGAGGCAACTCCCAAAGAGGTTGTAATTCAGACCACTGGCAAGGGTACGCCCGCAATGCATCGCGCATGTGACCGCGACACCGCCTTGTCCCAAGCGTTTCGCTGTTCTCATCGCCCGTTCAGGATCGATTACGTACGGTAATCCCTCTATCGTTGTCCCGGTGGAGACGACGATCCCGCAGGTGCTGGCGTCCGCGGTGCGCCGCGATCCGGCGAGTCCGCTGCTGACGTTCTACGACGACGCGAGCGGTGATCGGACGGAATTGTCCGGCGCGACACTGGACAACTGGGTCGCGAAAACCGCGAACATGCTGGTCGACGGTCTGGGGCTGGGCAGCGGCGACACGGCCGCGGTGACGCTGCCGCCGCACTGGCAGACGGCCGCGATCCTGCTCGGCGTGTGGTCGGCCGGAGTGACGGCGAAGATCAACGACCCGGAGTCGGCCGATGCGCTGTTCACCGCGCCGGATCAGAACACTGTGACAAAAGCCCCGGACCGGTACGCGACGGGCCTGCTCCCCTTCGCGATGCCGCTGCGCGAGTTGCCGGACGGTTTCGCTGACTACGTCCTCGAGGTACGCCAGTTCGGTGACCACTTCCCGGGGGCGCCGGTCGCCGCCGAGGATCGGGCGCTCGGCAACCGGACGCACGCCGAGGTGATCGCGGCCGCCCAGGCGCGCGCCACCGAGCTCGGCATCACCCCGGGCGGCCGGATGCTGATCGACGCGACGCCCTACTTCGATCCGATCGACTGGCTGGTCGCGCCGCTGGTGGCGGGCGCGTCGATCGTGCTCTGCGCCAACCTCGACCCGGTCAAGACGAACAGCCGGGTCGAGTCGGAGAAGGTCACGCTCGTCGTCGCCTAGGGCCTGTCCTGCCGATCACGCCGCAGCCCCGCGTGATCGGCAGGACAGGGCCTAGCCTGCTCCCCTTCGCTTGGCCAGCTCCTCGAACGCGACCAGGGACTCCGGGTTGGCGAGCGCGCCTTTGGCGGCCGCCGACTCGACCGGGGTGCCGGTGAGGATCCGCTTGACCGGCACCTCCAGCTTCTTGGCGGACAGGGTGCGAGGCACCGCCCGTACGGCGTGAATCTCGTCCGGAACGTGCCGGGGGGACAGCGCGGCGCGCAGCTCACCGGCGATCCGCTTGCGCAGCGTGTCGTCCAGCTCGAGACCCTCGGTGAGCACGACGAACAGCAACAGCTCGCCGTTCGGGTTGCCCTCCTGCTCCAGGTGCACGACCACGGAATCGGCGACCTCGGGCAAGCTCTCCACCACGGAGTAGAACTCGGCTGTGCCCAGCCGGACGCCGCCACGGTTGAGCGTCGCGTCGGAGCGACCGGTGATCACACACGAGCCGTCGGCGCCGATGGTGATCCAGTCGCCGTGCCGCCACACGCCCGGGAAGTAGTCGAAGTAGGCCTCGCGGTAGCGCTTGCCGTCCGGGTCGTTCCAGAAGCCGACCGGCATGCTGGGCATCGGCGCGGTGATCACCAGCTCGCCGAGCTCGTCGAGCACCGGGCGCCCCTCGGGGTCGTACGCCTCGACCCGGGCTCCCAGCGCGCGACAGGCGATCTTGCCCTCGACGACCGGGAGCAGCGGAACCGCGCCGACGAAGCCGGTGCACACATCGGTGCCACCGGACAGCGACTGCAGTTGCAGGTCACGGCCGACCGCCTCGTAGACCCAGTCGAACCCCTCGGGCGGCAGCGGCGCGCCGGTCGAGCCGATGCCCCGGAGCCGCTCCTTGCGGGGCGTGATCCCGGCCTTGCGGCAGGCCATCAGGAACGGCGCCGACGTGCCGAAATACGTGATGCCGGCCTCGTCGACCAGGTCCCACAGGGCTGACATGTCGGGGAAGCCGGGATTGCCGTCGAACAGCACGATGGCCGCGCCCACGGCCGGCCCGCTGACCAGGAAGTTCCACATCATCCAGCCCGTGGTGGTGAACCAGAAGAAGCGGTCACCGGGGCCGAGGTCGTGGTGCAGGGCCAGCATCTTGAGGTGTTCGAGCAGGATGCCGCCGTGGCCGTGCACGATCGGTTTGGGCAGGCCCGTGGTGCCCGAGCTGTAGAGCACGTAGAGCGGATGGTCGAAGGCAACCTTCTCGTACGCCATGGGGTCGTCGCCCTTGAGGTCACCGAACGTGTCCCGGGCCGGGTCGAGGTAGCCGATGGTGATGACGTGCTCGAGGGACGGGAGGGCCGCTCGGATCGCCGCCACCTCGTCGGTGCGGTCGATCGGCTTGTCGCCGTAGCGGTAGCCGTCCACCGCGACCAGGACCTTGGGCTCGATCTGTTGCCAGCGGTCGATCACGCTGCGTACGCCGAACTCGGGGGCGCAACTCGAGAAGATCGCGCCCAGGCTGGCGGTGGCGAGCATCAGGACGTAGGTCTCGGGGATGTTGGGGGCATAGGCGGCGACCCGGTCCCCCCGGGCCACTCCGCGCGCTTTCAACCCCGACCGCACGATGCGCACTTGTTCCAGTAAGTCGCTTTTTGTCAGCTCGATCGGCTCGCGCGACTGGGAGTAGGCCAAGACCACCGGGTCGTCGGCGGCCAGGCCGGGCATGCGCAGCACATGCTCGGCGTAGTTGAGGGTCGCGCCGGGAAACCACTTCGCGCCCGGCATGGCGCTGTCGGGCAACACACCCGAGGGCGGGTCGTGCCAGATCACCTCGAAGTAATCCGCGATCGACTGCCAGAACGCGGGCAGGTCGTCGGCGGACCACCGCCACAGGGCCGCGTAATCGGCGAACGCCAGACCGCGCTCCCGCTCCAGCCAGGACAGATAGTGCCCGATCCGGGACGTTTCGCGAACATCCGCCGGCGGCTGCCACAACACTGCGCCCGTCATGCGATCACCTTAACGTTGACTCAGTCTTCCCTGGCCTTCTGGATGGCAGCCCGCCGGGCCAGGCGATGCTCCCGCCGGATCAAAGCCTCGCGGAACCGGCGCTCGTCGTCCACGTTCTCCGGCAACACCGGAGGCACGTTCCTCGGATGGCCGGCCACATCCACCGCCACGAACACGAGATAGGCCGTCGCCACGGTCAGCGGCTCGGCGGCGACCACATCCCAGCGTTCCGCGGCCAGCTTGACGCCGACCTCCATCGAACTGGTGCCCGTCCAGTTGACCTGCGCGTACGCGTGCACGAGATCACCCACGCGTACCGGTTCGAGAAACACGATCTCGTCGATCGCGGCCGTGACCGCCGTGCCGCCGCTGTGCCGGGCCGCCGCCGCGCCGGCCACGTCATCGACGAACTTCATCAGGACGCCGCCGTGCACGGTGCCGTACAGGTTGACGTCCACCGCGGTCATGATGCGGCTCAACGTGACCCTGGAATGGCTGGTGGGGCGGCCTTCACTCATGCGGCGTAGGTTACGGCGTCCTTCCGTGCGGTGGCCCGGCGACGGTACGGTTCGTCGAGCCGCCAGTGTTCGGGGAGAGAAAGCGTGCGCCACTTCAGGTCGACCTTGTATGCCCTCGTGCTGGCACCGGCGGTGTGGATCCTCGCCGGAGCCGGATTCACCACGAGCCTGACCACGCGGGGGCGCGACGACTTCGCCGTCGAATCGGCCACCGGGCTGCTGCTCCTGCTGCTCGCCGGCACGGCGTACGGAATCCTGCTGTTCGCCCCGATCTCGCCGGCCGGGCCGGTCCTCGGCGGGCTCGCGTACCTGGGCGTCTCGCTGTGGGCGCTGGTGTCGCCGGGAGGATATGCGGGGATATGGCCGGGTGCGGTGGCGAAAGAGGGCTTCGACCTCAGCCGGCCGGGCTACGGGCTGGCGGCGATGCTGGCGTTGCCCCTGCTGTGCACGGCGCTGAGCGCGCGGCGGTGGGAGCGGTACGAGCCGCCGGTGCTGCCGATCATCGGACAGGTGGGGCGGGCCCGGGGGAAGGCGGCGGTGGTGGGTTCGCCGGCCGTCGGGGTGATGACCACCGCGGTCGTGACACCGACCGACCCGGACCCGACTGCGGTGCTGCGTCTTCCGGACCCGAACAACACGACGGCCGTGATCGCTCCCACCGCCTCGGATGATCCGCCGACCGTGGGCGCTGTGACTGCCGCACCGGCTGATCCCGATGTGACCACGGTGCTGCCTTCGGACGAGCCGACATCGACCGGTACGCGGTTGGAAGCGCCCGCCGCCGCCGAGATCACTGACGCCCCCGCTGGCGACGCTTCTATTACTGATGTCTCCGTCGCTGACAGGTCCGCTGCTGGTGTTTCCGCTGCCGACAGGTCCGCTGCTGACTTCTCCGCCGCTGACACGTCCGCTGCTGATGTTTCCGCCGCTGACACGTCCGCCGCTGGTGTTTCCGCTGCTGACGGCCTTGCTGCGGTCGGCTCCGCTGCGACCGGCCGCGACTCGGAGCCGACAGTCGATGCGTCAGCCGGTGCCGGCGCGCCGGCACCTGCGCTCGCCGGGCCGCTGCGCGAGGTTGCCGCGGTGGCGCCCGAGGACGAGGCCACCATCGCGTGGCCGACATTCCGGGATCAACGTCGCACCACCGTGATCGTCTCCGCCGACGAGGCGGCCACCGTGGCTGCGCTCTGCGACGGGCAAGCTTCGACCCGCCGGGCCACCGTGACGCCTCCGCCCGCGGAACCCGAGGTGAAAGCCGTCGACACGGCAGCTCAGCCGGCGGACTCCAGCGGCGACGACGAAGCTACGACCGTCCTCACGGCTGTCGGCATGCCGTCCGGAACCCTCCCCGCGGGGCGGCCGGCCACCGAGAGCCTGCCGACCGCCGGCTCGGACGACGCGACATCGGAGCTCCACGCGCCCGTTCCCGCCACCGACGAAGCTACGACGCTGCTGACACCCGTCGGCACCGCAACCGGCGATGGTGAGGCCACGGCCGCCGGCACGCTCGGGCCCGACGAGGACACCGCACCCTCGGCCGTAGTCCGGAGCGCGGATGAGGCGACGACCGTTCTGCCGGTCGCAGGGATCACGCCCGGCCCGCGACACACCGACGCCGACGAGGCAACCGCCGATCTCGACGCCACCACGGATCTCGACGCGACCGGAGCTCAGCCCGACGACACCGACGACACCGACGACACCGACGACACCGACGAGGCTACGACCGTGTTGACGGCCGTCCGCGCAACGGGCGACGAACGGGCAACGGCCGACATCACCGACGAAACGGCCGAGCCGCTCAACACCCACGCCGACGAGATCGAGGCTGCTCAGGCTGAGGAGCCGACCGCCGCTCGGCAGGAAGATGCGGGCGGCCCTGGTGAGGAGGCTGCTCCGGGTCGCGCGAGCGATGACGGGGACGAACCGTCGACCGTCATGTCGGTGACCGAAATCGCGGCTGCGGGGCTAAAGGTCGCGGGCGAGGAGCCGATCGCGGATGTCGACGACGCGTTGTTGTTCGTCAGTGCGAAGGCCCGGCCGGCGCCGCACTCGCGGGCGGTGCCGCCGGACTTCGAGGAGACCCGGGAGTTCGGGGCGCCGGATCCGGAGCGGACCCGAGCCATCAAGATCGGTGAGCTGACCACCAAGCTGCCGGTGACGCCGGCCGCGGGTGAGGAGTGGCGGGAGGTAGTCAACGAGCCGGTCCGGGCCCGCGCGTCGGTGGCGGCGCCGGATGTGGACGGCCCGGATCTGAGCGGGGCCGAGGTGACCAGGGCGCTCGACGCGCCCGACCCGGAGCGGACGCAGACCATCCGGGTGGCGCAGCCGGATGCGGAGATCACGCACGCCATCAACGTGATCACGTCGGAGGACGCACACGCCGCGTCGGGCATCGACGACGCCGAGATCACCCGGTCGCTGAGCGCGCCGGATCCGGACCGGACACAGACCATCATGGCGCTGGCCGAGAGCACGCGCTCGATGGAGATCGACGGCGCGAACCGGCTCACCGAGGCGTCCGCTCACGTCGTACGGGAAGACGACCTGCGGCTTATGCCACCGGTGGCGCCGGCCGGAATCGCCCGGCATCCGGGTCTGGTGGCCGACGAACGACCGGTCGCAAACGGGGACGCCGGAGCGGAGGAGACCCAGGTGATCTCGTTCGACCCGGACCGTACGCAGATCGTCCGGCCCGGCTCCGTCGAGCCGCCCGGCGAGCGCACCCAGTTCATCCGGCTGCCCGCCGCCGGGCAGAACACGGTTGCCGACCGGACCGGAGCCGTACGGCCAACCGGTGCCGGGGAGCAGATCGGGCCAGCGGCCGGGACGGTCGAGCCGGCGGTGGTTTCGATCGCCGCGGCCGAGCGGCCCGACTTCGCCGAGGACCCGACCAGCCGGATCGTGCCACCGGGCGGGAACGGCAACGGGCCGGACTCCGAGAAGCGCGAGATGACCGTGATGAACATGGAGCGGCCGCCGGAGGCCGAACCCGACATCCCGCAGCAACGCCGGCCGAACTGATCGGCGCGAGGTTACGGGGAGTCACCCGATCGAGTCGTACAGATGATCGAAAGTGTAGTAACATCACCGCATGTCCACGGACGACGTGCCCCTGACCAAGCGGCAACGGCAGATCTTTTCGATGATCCGCGAGTGGATCGACCAGCACGGTTATCCCCCGACCATCCGTGAGATCGGCGCCGCCGTCGGGCTCGACTCGCCGTCGTCGGTGACCCATCAGCTCAAGGCGCTCGAGGATCGCGGGCTCATCCGGCGCGGCGCCCGGGGATCGCGGGCGATCGACGTGCGCACTCCGGGTGAGCAGGCCAACGTGCCCGTCCCGGTGATCGGCACGATCGCGGCCGGCGCGCCGATCCTGGCCGACGAAAACGTGGACGAGGAGCTCAACCTGCCGCTGAGCCTGGTCGGCCACGGCACATTGTTCGCGCTCAAGGTCAAGGGCGACTCGATGATCGAGGCCGCGATCTGCGACGGCGACACGGTGGTCGTGCGCCAGCAGCAGGTGGCCGACAACGGCGACATCGTCGCGGCCATGATCGACGGCGAGGCCACGGTCAAGGTGTTGCGGCGCAACGGCCGGCACATCGAGCTGGTTCCGCGCAACCCGGCCTACGACGTGATCCCGGGTGACGACGCCACGATCCTGGGTCGCGTGGTGACGGTTCTGCGCCGCGTCTGAAAAGTGCACTCGGGCCGCATCGGTGGAGATGCGGCCCGAGCACCGGGGTGATTCAAGGGCGGGGTGGTTCAGCGACGGGTGCGAGAGCGTGGACGGAACCCTCGCGCCCGCGTCTCACCGGGCCGGGCTACCCGGCCCGCGATGATCAGCGGTGGCCGCGCGGCCCGTGACCGCCGTGACCGTGACCGCCGTGACCGTGACCGCCGTGACCGCCCCACGGGCCGTGGCCGTGGCCGCCCCACGGGCCGTGGCCGTGGCCGCCGCGGAAGTCACGCTCGACCTCGAGGGCCCACAGGCCGCGCTTGAAACCGAAGCGGACCCGGTCGCAGTCGTAGTCGTCCCAGCGGTTGCGGAACTCGCCGATGCGGCCGGCCTGCTCGCAGGCGCGCAGGGTCCGGAAGTAGCCGACGACGCGGTCGCGGCCCCAGCCCTTCTCCGCCTTGGTGGTGGTGGCCGGCTTGGCGACCGGGGCCTTGGTGCTGTCGGCGGCCATCGCGGGACCGGCGGCCATGGTGGCGCCGGCGACCAGGCCCATCGCCATCATCGTGAACGTGCGAGCTGCCTTGTTCATATCTACCCTCCAGGTTTGCGTGCTGCCTTGTGTCACAGATCGTGGCATATCGGACAGACTTGCCCGGAACAGGCGGATACGTACTTTCGGCCGATCTTGGTTGACCGTTTGTGCGGGCGGTCACACGAGCCGCGAAAAAGCGACGCTCAAGGGTTCGCGTCTACGTGCTCAGGGCGGCGGCGACGGCCGTGGAGAAGTCGTCGAGCACCGCGCGGTCAGGCGCGTGATCGGGGTTGACCTCGGTGATGACCAGCGCAGCCAGCCGCGCGCCACTCCCTACGAAGACCGACAGGCAAGTCATGGCCTCGTGCAGGGTCAGGCCGGTCGGCTCGCCGCCGGAGTCGGGCACGTCCGCGATCGGCATGTCGGTGAAGCGCAACACGTCGACGTCGAAGTGCAGCACGAACGACTCGCCCGCGGCAGCCAGCGCCTTCTCGGCCGCGGAACGCGGGTCGCGGTGCACGTCGGCGGCGGTGACGCGGGCGATGGAGAGCTCCTCCAACAGCTCCCGCTCGTGATCGGGACCGTCCTCGGCGAGAGTGTCCCCAAAGGACACGACGCGCGCCGGCGTGAGGGGTGCGCCGACGGCCGCGACCTCGGGCAGGTGACCGGGCAGTCGCAACAGGTGGGCCATTCCCATCGCGTCCAGGTTGCCGTTCGAGCGGGTGTCCGGGGTGAAGAGGTCGGGCCCACCGTCCATGTAGAGCAGTGCCGGTTCCCTGGCGGCGCGGTCGAAACCGGCCAGGACGCCGACGGTGATGCTGCAGTCCCCGCCGAGCACGAGCGGGACGCGATCGTCGGCCAGGACGGCCGTCACGGCTTCCGCCACGTCGTCGGCCACGGCGGCCACGGTCGCGGCGTTCTGCCCACTCTGCCGGGCCGGGTCGGGCCGCCACCGGAAGCCCCGAACGTCACCACGATCCTCAACGTCGAGCCCACCCGCACGCAGGTTGTTGATCAGCCCAGACTCCCGCAGCGCGGTCGGGCCCTGCTCAACGCCGGGCGTATGCGCGCCCGCACTCGACGGCACACCCAGCACACTCCATCGACGACTCATGAAGCAATCTTGCTACGCCCAACTCCCCAACCGCTGCCCGTAGCCACCCGCACAGCGCCACCCGCTCGGCATGGCCACCCCACCGCGCCACCACCCCTATCGCGCCACCACTCCCGCCGCGCACCACCCGCACCACGTCCCCACTCCACCGCGTCACCACCCGCACTGCGCCACCACCCCATCGCGTCACCATCCACACCGCCCCACCACCCACACCGCACCACCACCCACACCACGTCCCCACCCACACTGCGTCACCACCCACACCACGTCACCACCCACACCACGCCACCACCTGCACCGCGCCATCCCCCCAACCGCCGGGTCGGCCGCGGGAAACCACTGGCCTCCCGCAGCCGACCGATGGGGTGGCAAGAGATCAAAACGAAGAAACAGCCGAAGGTAAGGCCGGTGAAGCGGCGGCGAGGCGGCTGCGATTCAGGGGCGTAGCCGGCCAAAAAGGCCCCGGTTGGTTGAGGTTGACACCGCTGGCGGGGTGGGCGCCGCTGGCAGGCTGACGCCGCTGGGAGGCTGACGCCGCTGGGACGCTGACGCCGCTGGGACGCTGACGCCGCTGGCAGGCTGACGCCGCTGGCGGAGGGTTGGCGAGGCAGGGCGGGACAGGCGAGACCGGCGGCACAGGCGGGACAGCCCGGCCGCGCGGGCCTGGCTGCCGCAGCTCGGTGGGCAGGTTGAGGAGCGGACCCACCGGGCGGGGGTGAGCCGGGCCGTCGCCGTTGGTCAGTGGTCGCGTTGGCCTGACCACGCCTGCCAGAGGGTGGCGTAGGGGCCGGGCTCCTCGATCAACGTTGCGTGCGGTCCGGCCTGCACAACACGTCCCTGTTCCAGCACTACCACCCGGTCGGCGCTGACGGCCTGGGTCAGCCGGTGCGCGACGATCAGCGCGGTCCGGCCCTCGAGGGCGGCCGCGGCCACGCGTTCCAGCAGGCGGGCACCGGCGCTGCCGGCCTCCGCGGTGGCCTCGTCGAGGATGGCCACCGGCGGGTCGGCCAGGATCAGCCGGGCGAACGCCACCTGCTGGGCCTGGGCCGCGGTCAGCGTGTGGCCGCCCGCCCCGACCTCGGTCGCCAGGCCGTCGGGGAGCTGGGCGACCCAGCCCGCGGCGTCGACGGCGGCCAGCGCGGCCCGCACCTCGTCGTCGGTGGCGCCGGGGCGGGCCAGGCGCAGGTCGTCGATGAGCGGGCCGGCGAAGACGTGCACCTCCTGCGTGATCAGGGCGACCTCCCCCGCGGGGACCTCGACGGTGCCGGAGACGGGGTCGTGCACCCCGGCGATGACCTTGGCCAGGCTGGTTTTGCCGGCGCCGGTCGAGCCGACCACGGCGACCCGTTCGCCGCGCCGCACGACCAGGTCGACGTCGCGCAGCACGGGCCGGTCGGGGTGGTAGGCGAAGCCGAGACCGCTGACGACGACCGCCGCCGGCGCCTCGGTGACGGGCTTCGGCGTACGCGGTTCGCCGGCCAGGTCGGCCACACCGATGAGGCGGTCCAGCCCGGAGGCGGCGGCCTGCGCGTCGTCGACCAGGGCCAGCGCGGTGTTGATGGGGTTGAACAGCCCGTGGAAGTACAGCGCGGCCGCGGTGGCCGTGCCGATGCTCACGGCGTCACCGCGTACGAGGAAGAAGCCGGTCGCCAGCACCGCGGCCAGCCCGGCGAACTCGGCCACGTGCAGCCGGGCGTAGAAGCGCGTCATCAGCGCGATGCCCTGCAGCAGCAGGTCGACGGCCTGCTGGGAGCGGGCGGCGACGCGGCCGCTGTGCTCTTCGGCGATGCGGAACGTGCGGATGGTCGGCGCGCCGTCGATCGTGGCCAGCAGGTGGTGCTGCTGGGCGGCCACGGCGACGCGCTGGCGGGCGTAGAGCGGCACGGCGCGGCGGGCGTACCAGCGCACCGTGTACGCCTGCACCGGCACCGCGACCAGCGCGGCGACCAGGAAACGCCAGTCCAGCACGGCCATGCCGCCGAGGGTGAGCACGATCGTCAGGATGGCCCGGGTGAACTCGGGCACCGCCGAGCGGGCGGCCTCACCGACCACCGTCACGTCGTTGGTCACGCGCGAGGTCAGGTCGCCCGCGCCGGCCCGTTCGACCTGTTCCAGGGGCAGCCGCAGGGCCGACTCGACGAATCCTTCGCGGATCCTGGCCAGAGTGGACTCGCCCGCCTGGGCCAGCAGCGCGAAACCGAGGCCGGCCAGCACGGCGTCGACCAGGGCCACCGCGACCAGCCCGACCCCGGTCAGGACGAACTCGCTGGTGGAGGCCCCGCTCGACGCCAGGTCGACGATGTGGCCGAGCAACGGCGGCGCCAGCAATCCGGCGACCGTGCCCGCGATCAGCAGCGTGATGGCCCCGGCCAGCCGTTTGCGTTCGGGTCGCAGAAAGACCAGCAGAGCGGCCCGCGTACGCCGTCCGGCCGCGATCGGAAGCGGAGTGGTCGTCATGCCAGCACCGTCTCCCGGTAGGTCTCGTCGCCGGCCGCGAGGTCGCTGTGCGTCCCGTCGGCCCGCACCACGCCCTCGTGCACGAACAGCACCCGGTCGGTGATCGCGAGCAGGGCCGGGCTGGTGGTGATGAGGATCGTGGTGCGCCCGGCCCGCACGTCGCGCAGCCGGGCGGCGATCCGGGCCTCGGTCACGGCGTCGACCGCGGTGGTCGGGTCGTGCATCGCCAGGACCGGAGTGTCGGCGGCCAGCGCGCGGGCCAGCGCGATCCGTTGCCGCTGCCCGCCGGAGAGCGTGCGGGCGCCGTCGTCGAGCATCGCGTCGAGGCCGTCGGGCCGGGTGCGGGCCACCTCGTCGGCGTCGGCGGCGGCCATCGCGGCCTCGACGGTGTCCGCGTCCGCGCGCAGCAGTGAGACGGCCGAGCGGATCGTGCCGTCGAACAGGTCGGTGTGGTGCTCGACGGCCAGCACGGCGGCCCGCACCTTTTCGGGGCTCAGGCGGGCCAGGGGGGTCCCGTCGAGCGCGACGACACCGTCGGCCGGGTCGGACGACCGGTTCAGCAGGCGGACCAGTTCGGCCGCCACGGCCGGGTCGGTGGCGACCACACCGACGAGCTCGCCGGGGGCGATTTTCACTGCCAGGTCCCGTACGCGCAGGTCGATCGCACCCCGTACGGGCGTGGCCGGTGACTCCTCGCCCCCGCGCACCGCCTCGGGCGCGGACAGCACCGCCGCCACCCGTTTGGCCGACGCGCGTCCCTGGGCCAGGTCGGCGCCCACCCAGCCGAACGTGGACAGCGGCCCGACCAGGAACTGGGCGAGCCCGATGGACGAGATGAGCTGGCCTGCGGTGATGCTGCCGCGCACCGCAAGGATGCCGCCGACCACGGCGATCACCGCCAGGAAGAGTCCGCTGATGGTCAGCACGAGTCCCTGGTACGCCGCCTGGGTGCGGGCCGCCCGCACGGTGGCCGTGAGCGCGACCCGGCTGCGTTGCCGGTAGCGCTCGACCGCGGCCTCCTCGGCCCGCAGGCCCTTGACCACGCGCAGCCCCGAGACCAGGTCGGCCGCGATGCCCGAGGCGTGCGCGCCGTGCTCCTGCTCGGTCTCGCTGCGCTCCTCCAGCGGTTTGCCGATCAGCCGGGTCAGCCCCATCAGCGGCGGCAGACCGAGCAGCACCAGCAGCCCGAGCGGGATCGAGATGGACAGCAGCAACACGGCCGAGAAGATCACGGCGATGACCGCGGCCGTCCCGTACGTGATGGCGACCGCGATCCCGCCGACCCGCGCGGTGTCGCTGGTGGCGATCGCGACGAGCGCGCCCGGCAGCCGGCCCGTCTCGGCCCCGCCCCGGTCGTGCAGTACCCGGCGGGTCACCCGCAGCCGCAGGTCGTGGGCCGCCTGTTCGGCCGCGCGTTCGGCGGCCCGGGCGCCGTAGCGGAAGCTGTAGCTCAGTCCGATGTAGATCGCGCCGAGCACGCCCAGCCAGCGGAACAGGTCGCCCACGCCGCCGTCCACGGCGCGGTCGATGATCACGCCGATCAGGAACGGGACCGCCGCCTCGCCCGCCTGGTGACCGGTGGCCAGCACCGAGCTCAGGACGATCAGGCGGCGCTGCTTCCCGAGCGCCTCCTTCACGCGCGGACCCCGGCCGTACGGGCGGTTCGGCGGCGGTGGCGATCGGCCGGCACCACCATCGGGGTCTCGGTCTCCGGGTCGTCGATGGTCCGGCACGGCATCGCGAACACGTCCTCGACGAGCCGGGCCGTCATCACCTCGGCCGGAGCTCCCTGAGCGTTCACTCGGCCATCCTTCATCACGATGAGGTCGGTCGCGTAGCGGCCCGCGTGGTTGAGGTCGTGCAGCACCGCGACGATCGTGCGGCCCTGCTCGTGCAGCTCGGCGCAGAGGTCGAGCACCTCGAACTGGTGCGACAGGTCGAGGAAGGTGGTCGGCTCGTCGAGCAGGCGTCTGCTGGGCCGGCGCCAGGCAGCGAGCGCTGCCACGAAGCCGGTCCAGCGCCGCTTCGCCCGCTTCTGCTGCGGGCCGGCGGACGGGGCCGCAACGACCGCAGTCAACGTACGCTCCGAGGGTGATCTGATTAGGTGAGCCTAACCTACGCGGAGCAGATGGGCGCGGCCACGTCGTTCAGCTGGTCCCCCAGATGGCCGCCGCCATCGACGGCGACCCGGCCACCGCTGTGGTTCGCGCAAGCCGACGTTTCAACCTGTCAGCTCCGATAGTATCGCCAGCGATAGTATCTTCAACGGTACTAATCGGCTCGGAGGCTTCGTGGTCGCATTCATCGGGCGAGAGCACCAGCTGGCAGTTCTCGACGCTCTCTTCGCGCAGGTGGCAGGCGCCCCGGACACAGACCCGCGTCCGGGGCAGTGCCTGCTCATGCGGGGACGCCGCCGCATCGGCAAGTCCAGCCTCGTGGAAGCCTTCGTCGACCGCTCGGGCGCGCCGGCAGTGTTCTTCACTGCAGCCGGGGCCGCCGACGAGGTCGAATTGGAGTCGTTCATCGAAGCGGTGAGCTCGTCGGACCTTCCGGACCGAGCGGTTTTCGACGACGCCACCCCGGGAAACTGGAGTGCCGCACTCCGGCAGCTCGCCGGCATCCTGCCCGACGACCGGCCCAGCGTCGTGGTCATCGACGAAGTGCCCTACCTGGTTGACCGGGTCGACGCATTCGAGGGCATCCTGCAACGGGCTTGGGACCGCGAGCTCAGCCGCAAGCCGGTCCTGCTCATCCTGGTCGGCTCGGACCTGTCGATGATGGAGGCTTTGAGTTCGTACGGCCGGCCGTTCCATCAGCGCGGCAAAGAGATGATCCTCGGACCGTTGAACCCGGCCGAGGTCGGCGACATGCTCCACCTGCCGCCGGCCGAGGCCTTCGACGCAGCACTGGTCACCGGCGGCCTCCCGTTGATCTGCGCCGGTTGGCAACCCGGGACCGACCTGTGGCAGTTCCTGTCCGCGGAGCTCGCCAACCCGGTCTCACCGCTGCTGGTCTCGGCCGAGCGCTCCCTGGCTGGAGAGTTTCCCGAGTCAGCGATGGCCCGTACGATCCTGTCCGCGATCGGCAGCGGTGAGCGTACGTTCACCAACATCGCCCGAGCCGCCGGCGGGATCTCCCACTCCACGCTGACGCGGGCGACCGAGGTGCTGACCGACAAGCGCATGGTCGCCGCGGAGCTTCCGGTGGCGCTCAGACCGTCGAAGGAGCGGCGCTACCACGTCACCGATCCCTACCTGAGGTTCTGGTTGACTTTCATAGCACCGCACTTGCCCGAGATCGAACGGCTGCGCGGTGACCTCACCTTGCGACGGATCGAGGCCGGCTGGACGAGCTGGCGTGGCCGCGCTGTCGAGCCCCTGCTCAGAGAGTCGCTGGCCCGGCTGCTTCCGGACGACCCCCTGCCGGCAGCCCCGGTGATCGGTTCGTACTGGACCCGGTCCAACAGTCTCGAGATCGACGTTGTCGGCGCCGATCGGGCACCGGTGGCCCGGCAGCTGCTCTTTCTCGGCTCCGTCAAGTGGCTCGAACGTTCGGCGTTCGACAACCATGACCTTTTGGCCTTGCAACGACACCGAGCCGCAGTGACCGACGAGGCGGTTCCCTTGCTGGCGATCAGTCGCAGCGGCGTACAAACCTCCGGCCTGGACGCCTCCTACGGTCCGGCCGAACTCCTCGGCGCATGGCAAAGAAGCCAGCCGAACGACCCTTCACCCACAGAGCTGAGCTAGCGCCCAGCGCACAGTCTCCTGTCTGAGACGTCCCGACTGGGCGTCTCAGACAGGAGGGGTGCCGGGAAGTCAGTCCTTGAGGAGCTGGCGGGCCATGACGACGCGCTGGACCTGGTTGGTGCCCTCGTAGATCTGGGTGATCTTGGCGTCGCGCATCATCCGCTCGACCGGGTAGTCGCGGGTGTAGCCGTAGCCGCCGAGCAGCTGGACCGCGTCGGTGGTGATCTCCATCGCGGCGTCGGAGGCGAAGCACTTCGCGGCCGCGCCGAAGTAGGTCAGGTCGGCGTCGCCGCGCTCGCTCTTGCCGGCGGCCACGTAGGTCAGCTGACGGGCCGCCTCGAGCTTCATGCCCATGTCGGCCAGCATGAACTGCACGCCCTGGAAGTCAGCGACCGGCTTACCGAACTGCTTGCGCTCCTTCACGTAGTTCTTCGCGAAGTCGAGCGCGCCCTGGGCGATGCCGAGGGCCTGCGCGGCGATCGTCACGCGGGTGTGGTCGAGGGTCTTCATCGCGGTGGCGAAGCCGGTGCCCTCCTCGCCGATCATGCGGTCGGCCGGGATCCGTACGTTGTCGAAGTAGACCTCACGGGTGGGCGAGCCCTTGATGCCCAGCTTCTTCTCCGGCGCGCCGAAGCTGACCCCCTCGTCCGACTTCTCCACGACGAAGGCGGAGATGCCCTTCGAGCGCTTGGCCGGGTCGGTGACCGCGAAAACCGTGTAGTACTCGGACACCCCGGCGTTCGTGATCCACCGCTTGACGCCGTTGAGCACCCAGAAGTCGCCGTCCCGCACCGCCCGGGTGGTCATCGAGGCGGCGTCGGAACCGGCCTCGGGCTCGGACAGGCAGTACGAGAACATGGCCTCGCCCGACGCGACCTTGGGCAGGTACTTCTGCTTGAGCTCCTCGGAGGCGGCGATGAGCAGCGGCATCGTGCCCAGCTTGTTGACCGCCGGGATCAGCGACGACGACCCGCAGGCCCGTGCCACTTCCTCGATCACGATCGCCGTGGCCAGGGCGTCCGCGCCGGCGCCACCGTACTCGGCGGGGATGTGCGGGGCGTGGAAGTCGCTCGAGCGCAGCGCGTCGTACGACGCCTTGGGGAACTCGCCGGTCTCGTCGGCCTCGGCCGCGTTCGGCGCCACCCGCGCGTCACACACCTCGCGCACCGCGGCGCGGATGGTCTCGTGATCCTCCGGCAACTGGTAGACGTCGAACTCGCTCATGCCCCTCGTCCCTTCCTCAAGCAGTCCCGCCGCTATGTTACTGGCGCGTAGCGTACGCCCACCAGATGTCCGGACGTGCTGCGCTCGCCTTTCCTGGGCACCGGTTTATTGCGGCGCCACCTACGACGAGGCGTCGATAGCCGCCGTGACCGACGTCTCCCTGGTAATCGTCGTGACCGAGTGGGCCGACTTCCGCAACGCCGGTCCGGTGCGGCTGGGTGAGCTGGTGGCCGACCGCCAGGTCATCGACTGGCGGAACTGCCTGGACCGGGAGCAGTGGCACCGTGCGGGACAGACCTACCCCGGAATGGGACGGCCGCCGATGTAGCCGTCTGCGCGTTTTCTATAGATGTCGACCGCCGTGAGCCTGTTCTAATGAATGTCGTACCGGCATGCTCTAGTCAGACCGGTCGGGTGGGTCGAGGAGGTTTCGTGGCGCAGTCTGGACAGCCCGACGGCTACGACGATGAGCTGGCCCGGATCGAAGCCTCGATCGCGGATCTCAAGATCCGTGACATGGCCGCGGCCAAGGAGCGCACGCAGATCGCCGCCAAGATCCAGGCGGCCCAGTTCCAGCGGGACATCCTGGCCCACGCCAACCAGCAGAAGAAGACGGCCAAGACGCGCCGCCCGCGCCGGCAGAAGCCCGAGGAGTTCCCGCCGCCGCCCCCGCCCACGGGCGCCCCGGCGGCCGGAGAGGCGCCGCCGCCCCCGCGCGCGGCCCGATCGTCCGGGCCGCGACCCGACTGGGCGCCGCCCGGCTCGCCGCACACCGGGCCGCCCGGGGTCGCCACCGACGGCGTCACCGTCCTGGTCGACGACCCGCCGCCGACTGAGCGGGTGGCCCCGCCGCCGCGCCGCTCGGCCGGGTTCACCGGGGCCGAGCACCACCCGCCCGAGGCCTCCTCGCAGTCGGTGCAGAACATCTTGCTCGCCCTGGGGGCGCTGCTGATCGGCGTGGCCGCGGTGGTCTTCGCCGGGGTGGCGGTCAGCAACCCGTTCGCCCGGGCCTTCATCCTCGCCCTGTGCACGGCCATCGCCCTGGCCGTGGCGCCAGGCATCGCCAAGCGCGGCCTGAGCTCGACCGGCGAGACAGTGGCCTGGGTCGGCCTGGTCCTGCTCCCGCTCACGCTGTTCGCCCTGCACGGCAGCTCGGTCACCGGCGGCGCGGACGTGCCCGTCCCGCTCTATCTGGGCATCTCCTTCGCGTTGACCGCCGTGGCCGCGTTCGTCTACGCCGGGGCCACCCGGCTGGCCGCGCCCCGCTACGCGACTGTCGTGGCCGTCCAGCCGGTGCCGCTGCTGCTGGCCGACCCCATGATCCAAAGCCCGGCCGGCTGGGGCATGGCTCTGACCGTGGTCGCCGTGCTCGACCTGCTGCTGCTGACCACCGTGATCCGCAAGGGCCGGCTGGTGCCGCGCTGGCCCTGGGGCCGCCCGGGCCCGGCCGACCGGCGCGCGCAGGACCCGGCGCCGCTGCCCGAGGATCCGCCCGAGCGTCCCGAGACGGCGCGCGAGGAACCCGACCTGATCATCCCGGGCCTGGCCGGTTCGCGCCGCCGCGGCTGGCTGCGCTCGCGCATCTTCCCGGGCCCGCGCCCCGGCGACGCGCCGCCCGCCGGTTCGGTGCCGCTGGCCCCGCCGGCCACCCCGCCGTCGGCCGACTGGCTCCGCGAGCTCACGTTCGCGCTGCTCTGCGTGGCCAGCGCGGGCGCCCTGCTCTATTCGTCGGTGGCGCTGCTGCAGGCCCAGGTGCTGCCCGACGCGCTGCGCTCCGGCCTGGTGCTGGTGCTGGCCGCGCTCACCGGCGCCGCCGCGGCCTACCTGCTCGACAACCAGGTCGCCCGCAACATCGCCGGCGGCGTGCTGGCCCTGGCCGTGATCGGCGCGACCGCCCGCATCGCCGACGTCGTGTCGCCGCACTGGACGCTGGCCGTCGCCGCGGCCGCCGTCGCGGTCACCGGCGCCGTGGTCACCCTGGTGCCGGCCGAGGTGCGCCGCGGCCCGCAGATCGCCTCGGCGGTCGCGCTCGGCATCATCGGCGTGATCCTGGTGATCGGCTGCCTGCGGGCCGCGCTGGCGCCGCTGCAGGCCGCCCGCCCGGTCTGGCACGCCGAGACGGCCGGCTACGCCCAGCGCATGGCCGAGGCCGCGGGCGAGCTGGGCTGGCTGCTGGCCTTCAGCGCGCTGCTGGTCACCATCGCCGCCGCCCTGGCCCTGCCGCCCAGCGTGCGGCACGAGGGCGCGGTGATCGGCATCGCGCTGACCGCCCTGGCCGTGCCCGCCTCGCTCACCCTGAACTGGTCGGAGGCGCCCTGGCCGCTGGTCATCGCCGCGGTCGGCATCGGCGCGGCCGGGCTGGCCGCGACCACCCGGCGCATCGCGATCGTGCACGTCGCCGCGGCCGGCGTGGTTGGTTTCTTCTCCGCCGGCGCCGCTCTGGGCGCGGCCTGGCTGACCGCCGCCGTGCTGACCGCCCTGGCCGGCGCGGGCGTGATGATCGCCGTGGCCGCCCGCCAGATCCCCATCCGGCTGTACGCCTGGCTGGTGGGCGACTGGGCCTCCGGCGCGGCCGCGCTGGCCCTGCCCGGCGCCGTGGTCAGCGCCGCGCTGGCCGTGGCGGACCGCGGCGACGGCCCGCCGGCCACCGAGGCGGTCACCGTGCCCGCCCTGGCCGTCGGCTTCCTGGCCGTGGCGGCCACGCTCAGCTACGCGGCCGTGTTCCAGGTGGCCCGCCGCGACATCAGCCTGCCGCTCACCGCCGGCACCGGCCTCGGTGCGATCTCCCTGGCCCTGGCCGCCCTGCTCGCCCCCGGCGCCACCGCCCCCGACGTCTGGGTCGGCGCGCTGCTGCTGGTCGCGGCGGGCCTGCTGTTCTTCTCGAAGTCGATCGACAACGGCCGGCGCAGCGACCGCATGCTCGACGGCCCCGACATCGCCGCCGCGGCGGCCACGGTCGCCATCTGCGGCGCGCTGGCCCGGGTCTTCGCGCTCGCCTTCCCGCAGGCCCCGCTGGCCGTGGCGGGCGTGGTGGTGCTGATCGTGGCGCTCGCCGTGGCCGTGCTGCCGGAGGACTGGGCGCGCGGCCCCAACCGCGGGCTCGCCGTGGCCGGCGCGGTGATCGGCGCGATCGCGGGCTACCTGGCCGTGGCGGGCGCCGTCCGCATGCTCTCCGTGCCGGCCGACCTGTGGGACGCCGACCTGTCCCGCGGTCCGGCCCCCGGCCCGGGCGCCTGGCAGGCCCCGTTCGCCCTGGTCGCCATCGCGATCGCGGCCGACCTGGCCGCGCCCCGCCCGTGGTCGCACCTGTTCTCCGCGATCGCCGGGGCGCTGGCCGCCATCGGCGCCCCGTTCGCGCTCGGGCTGCCCTGGTGGTCCCCGCTGCTGCTCGGGGGCGCGGTCGCCCTGGCCTACGCGATGGCCGCGGTGGCCACGATCGACCCGATCGCCGCCCTGTGCCGGGCCGGGGCGGCCGCCGTCGTCCTGCTCCACGCCGTCGTCTCGTCGCTGGCCCGGCCCTGGTCGACGGCCCTGTCCCTGCTGATCGTGGTGATGATCGGCGCCCTCACCGCGATCATGGCCCGCACCCGGGTCGCCGAGATCCAGGAACCACCGCCCGGCACCCCGCTGCCCCCGCCGGGCCGGTTCTGGTCACCGTCCACGATCACCGAGGCCGATCTGGCCCGCGACGACACCGGCATGCCGCGGCACCGCGCCCAGATCGGCGGCGCCGCCACCGGGGCGATCATGCTGGCGCTGCCCGGCGTGCTGGCCTCCGTCGCCGCCGACCAGGCCCACGACGCGCTGATCGTGCTGACGGCCGCGCTGGCCGCGTCCAGCCTCAGCCTGGCCGTGCTCGCCCTGGCCGGCCGCTACATCGCGCAGTTCCTGCCCTGGGCCACCGTCGGCCTGGTGCTGGGCGCGACGATCACCGCGTTCGCGTCGATCCCGACCCCGCACCCCACGGCCCTCTACGCGGCGGCCGCCGCGCTGCTCGGCGTCATGGCCGAGTTGCTGCGCGGCTCGATCCCCGCCCCCGGCCTCACGCTGGCCCGCGAAGGCGCGTTCTCCAGCGGCAGCTACCGCGCCCGGCGCTGGACGACCGCGCGCCCGCTCGGGCTCACCGGCCGCTGGCTGGTCGACCCGGCCACCAGCGCCGTCGTGCTCGCCCTGCTGCCCACCATCCTGGCCATCTTCTCGATCGCCCCGGCGCTGCGGGCCGCCCTGATCGACCCGCTGGGCCAGCTCGGGCACATCTGGGACGGCCCGGTCCCCGCGCTGGCCGCGCCCTCGTCGGGTTACGTCGACGGCACCAGCGTCCTGGCCATCGTGCTGCTCACCGGGGCCGCCGCACTGGCCGCGATCGGTTTCGGCGGCCGCGCGTCCGAGACCGTGCCGGTCATCATGCCGGGTCTGGCGATCACCATCCTGATCACGCCGATCGCCCTGCACGCGGCGTACCCGACGGCCACCAGCGCGGCCTTGGTCGTCTTCACGATCTCGATGCTCGGCCTGGCCCTCACCCCGCCGCCCGCCGGCCGCCGCTCCTCGCTGCTCGGCACCGTCCGCACGATCGTCTTCGTGATCGGCCTGCTCGCCGGCAACGCGGGCCTGGCCGGCAGCCTCGCCCAACAACGCCTCACCCTGCTCACGCTGGGCTGCGCGATCTTCGTCGGCCTGGCCGCCGCGCTGGCCGGGCGCAGCCGCTTCGCCCGCGTGCTGGGCTGGGTCTTCGCCGCCGTGATGGGCCAGTTCTTCGTGCTCACGGCCGCGATCGCCGCCGGTGTGGAACGGCCGTGGGCCGCGTTCGGGGTGCTCGCCGTCGGCGCCGCCCTGCTGATCCTCGAGGCCACCGTGCCCCGGCTGGGCCTGCCGCAATACCGCACCGAGGCCACCACCATCGAGTGGAGCGGTTACGCGTCCGCGCTGATCGCCGGGGTCATGGCGTTCGACTCGCCCGCCCACCTGGCCGCCATGCTGGCCGCCTGGGGCGCCGTGCTCGGCCTGGCCGCCGCCCGCGTGGGCCGCCCGCCCAGCCAGCGCCGAGCCCTGTTCTGGACGGCGGTCGGCTTCGAGGTCGTGGGCTGGTGGCTGTTCATCGCGCTGGCCGACGTCGCGCTGCCCGAGGCGTACACGCTGCCCTTCGCCGCCCTGGCCCTGCTGGTCGGCGTCATCGAGTCGCGCGACCGGTCCGACCTGAGCAGCTGGGTGGCGTACGGGCCGGCGCTGCTCGCGGCCTTCGTACCCACGATCGGCATCGTGCTGGCCGGCGACGGCGGCGAGTTGCGCGAGGTCCTGCTGCTGCTAGCCGCCGTGGCCACGCTGATCGTCGGCTCCCGCAACCGCCAGCAGGCCCCTGTCGTCGTCGGCGCGGTCGCCACCATCATCGCCGCCATCCACTTCGCGATGACCCTGGTCGGCCCCTGGCTGGTCCTCGTGCCGCTCGGCGTCATCCTGCTCTGGGTCGGCGCCACGAACGAAAACCGCCGCCGCACCCGCGAAGGCCTGCGGGGCGCCCTGGTCCGCATGCGCTGAGACGACCCGGCTCCGGCGCTCCCCCTTGACCTGACCGCCGTAACCTGGGCGGCGTTCAGCCGGCCGGAAGGAGCGGGCGCATGAACGTGCGCTCGTAGCGCACCACGCATTTCGACTCGTCGCGAATCCGGTCGGCCGCGACGAACTCGGGGTCGTGGCCGAACAGTGCGCGATACCGCTCGTACGCGGCCAGGCTCTCGAAGCTGAACAGCGCCTCGGCCTTGTCGCTGGCCCCCTCGGCGGGCAGGAAATAGCCGTGGTGGACGCCGCCGTGCTTGGCCACCAGCCGCATCCATTCGCGCGCGAACCGCTCGAACGCCGCGATCTGCTCCGGGTCGATCGTGTAATGCACCACGCAAGTGATCACGCTTCGACCCTATCTTTACGGGCATGCGCACGCTCCACGTCGTCACCCATCCCGAAGCCACCCACCACGTCGCCGGCCTCGTCGGTGGCTGGTTCGACTCCGACCTCACGCCACGCGGGCTCGACCAGGCCGCGAAGATCGCCGACGTGCTCGCGACCCGGGCGGCCGGGGCCGAGGTCTACTCGTCCGACCTGCTGCGCACCCGCCGTACGGCGGAAGTCGTCGCGAACCGCCTCGGCACCGGTGTGACCCTCGACGGTGATCTGCGCGAGAAGTCGTACGGGGAAGCCGGCGGCCGCCCCCAGTCCTGGCTGGACGCCCGTTTCGTTCCACCGCCGCGCGACGGCGAACGCATGCGCCACGACGAGGGCATCCCCGGCGCCGAAACCAAACATGACCTGGCCGTACGGGTCTACGCCGCACTCGACCGCATCGTGAAGCCGGAGGCGGCCCACCAGGTGATCGTGACCCACGGCATGGCCGCGACCTTCGTGCTGGCGGCCTGGATCGGCATGCCGCTCGAAGCCGCAGGCCGGGTCGCGTTCCGCTTCACCGCGGGCGGCATCACGACGCTGCACGAGGACGACTACTTCCACAACCACGCAGTCGTCAGCCTCAACGACGTGAGCCACCTCTAAAGCGGCTTCTCCATGATCCGGGTCGGGCGGCCCTTGGCCAGGTCGGGGCGCAGGTCGATCTGCTCGTAGCCGAGCGCCCGCCAGAAGGCGAGGGCCGGCTCGTTGCCGACCAGCACACCTAGGCGCAGCGCGGGGGCACCCGCCGATCGGTAACGGTCCTCGATCGCGGCGACGATGGCCCGCCCGTGGCCACGGCGGCCCAGGCGACCGTCCACCAGCAACAGACCGATCCACGGGTGGCCGTCGATCGGGTGCTCGTCGAGCAACTGGGCGAACCCCACGACACGGTCGCCGTCCTCGCGGGCAACGACCGTGTCCTCGCGCAGCATGACCTCGACCTCGGCGCGGGACAGGGTGCCGAGGTCGAGGTCGCCGCTGACGCGCCAGTACTCGGGCCGCGACAGGCAGATCCCGTACAGGCTGTCCAGCTCAGGCCCGGCCAAGGTGGCCTCGCGCAGACAGATCACCCTGGCACTCTAGGTCAGCGCTTCTTCAGGGCGAACACGCCCCAGCCCAGGTAGCGCCGCCCATAACGCACATGATTCAGCGGCGCGGTGTCGAGCTCTTCCCGGAACCGGGCGGCCAGCTCGTCACCGGGGTTCTCGTCGAGCCAGGTGCGGACGGTGAGCCACTGGGCCGCGACGTAGCGATCCCAGCTGTCCTCGTCGGCCAGCACCATCTCGACCAGATCCCAGCCCAGCTCGCCGAACGACCCGACCAGGCCGGGCAGGTCCGCGAAGTCGCTCCTCTGCTCGGCGTGCGAGCCCCGCACGGCGGCCTCGTCGGGCGGGTCCTCCCGCCAGAACGGCTCCCCGATCAGCATGAGCCCGCCCGGACGCAGGCTGCGCCCCAGCAACTCGACGGTGCCGGCCACACCTTGGCCGATCCAGGTCGCGCCGATACATGCGGCCACGTCGACCTTTTCGGCCGCCACGAACCCGGCCGCGTCACCGTGCACGAAAGTCACATTCCCCGCCACCCCCAGCTCGACGGCCCTGGCCCGGGCCCGCTCGATGTGGTTGGTGCTGATGTCGACACCCGTGCCGGTGACGCCGTGATCCCGGCTCCAGGTGCACAGCATCTCGCCGGTGCCGCAGGCCAGGTCGAGCAGGGTCGCCCCGGGCGGCAGGCGCAGGGCCCGCCCGCCCTCCTCGGCCGAGGGATTCTGCTTTATGCGCCACCCCTGAGCGGCAAGAATGTCGGCTCCCGAGTTCTCCATCTCGAGCCCCCGCCGGGTCTCCCGGTCGGACCGGGAAGGGATATCAGTTCTTCTACCGGCCGGCACGCCGCCTGGCGGGCCACTGGGACGGGTGACCCCGCCGGGGTACCGGTTTCTCGCCTCTCCAGATCGGCCCACTTCGGCCGTGCCGGCCGTCCGACGCTGCGCCTCTCGGATGGAGTCCGGGTCACCGTCGTTCGAATGGGGCCTTGGCGGCCCGCCGCCGGGACCTCTCGAAGGTGAACTCCGCCCTGGTACAGGAGTCCGGACCGGACCGCGCAGCTTCCCGTATTACCGGCTCGAATGCGGTCGATTCTCCGATGTTCAGCGGCCCCGACGCGCAGTCGATGGGCGTCTCGCCGTCACTGCGCAAAGACACGAACGACTACGAGCACGGCCAGGACACGTCAGCGCCGTCGTTCGCCTCGACGTGCTCCGGCGGCTGCGCGTCTCGACTATGCGCGCGCCTTTGATCGTGCCGCCCGCCATCGGGTTCGGGTACGCCCCGTCGCTGAGCTCGGACGACCACACCCCGCTCGCGCCGCCCAGGGAAGCTCGCCCGGATGCTAGTTGATGTTGGTGTGGTCGGTGTTCTCGATGCGCAGCAGTGCAGGAGAGCGTTCAGTGAAGGTTTCGGACCAGCTGCGGTGAGGGGTTCACATAGGACTGGTCGGCCGCGACCACGGTGGGTACCGTCTCGTTGCCGCCGGCGATGGCCCGTACGGATGCGGCGGCCGCGGGATCGTTCCAGATGTCGACCCAGTGGTATCGGCCGGCCTCACGCGCCAGCAGGGCCCGCATCCGCAGGCAATACGGACAACCGGGCCGCCAGTAGATGATCGGCCGGCCGTCGGCGGCTTGGGCGGCTCTCGCGTCGGCGTCGGTAATGGAACGAGGGAACGCGAGCGGCGCAACGAAGCCACCGAAGAGAACAAAAGCCGCCAGAATCAGCACGCCGCCGAGAACCGAGCCGTTGATGATCATCGGGACGCCGCCGATGATCCCGGCCGCGATGAGCATGATCGACGGAGTCCAGCGTCTCATCGAAGCGACGTCACCCGAGCAGACGTTCGCGCAGGGCGGCGTCCTTCTCGGCCACCAGTTTCTCCAGGCTCGTCTGGAAGGTGGCCATCTTCGTGCGCAGCAGCTGGTCGGACGCGCCCAGGATGCGTACGGCGAGCAGCCCGGCGTTGCGCGCCCCGCCGATCGACACCGTGGCCACCGGCACCCCGGCCGGCATCTGCACGATCGAGAGCAGCGAGTCCATGCCGTCGAGGTGCTTGAGCGGCACCGGCACCCCGATCACCGGCAGCGGGGTCAGCGCGGCCACCATGCCGGGCAGGTGGGCCGCTCCCCCGGCGCCCGCGATGATCGCCTGCAGGCCCCGCTCGGCCGCCGACGACGCGTAGTCGACCATCTTGCCGACCGTACGGTGGGCCGACACCACGCCGACCTCGAACGGCACCTCGAACTCGGCCAGCGCGACCGCGGCGGCCTCCATCGTGGGCCAGTCGGAGTCGCTGCCCATGATGATCCCGACGCGCGGCGCCATTTACCGGCCCTCCTGAAGCCACTGGGCGGCGCGGACCGCGCGGGCCCGCACCGAGGTCATGTCGTCACCGAGCACCGTCACGTGCCCGATCTTGCGGCCGGGCCGCACGAGCTTGCCGTAGAGGTGCACGCGGGCCCCCGGGTCCTCGGCGAACAGGTGGTGCAGCCGCTCGTCGATGGACATGCCGCCGGGCTCGCCACCCAGCACGTTCGCCATCACGACGGCGGGGGCGGTGAGCGAGGTCTCGCCCATGGGGTAGTCGAGGACCGCGCGCAGGTGTTGCTCGAACTGCGACGTCCGGGCGCCCTCGATCGTCCAGTGCCCGGAGTTGTGCGGCCGCATCGCCAGCTCGTTGACCACGATGCCGGCGTCGGTCTCGAACAGCTCGACGGCGAGCAGACCGACCACGCCCAGCGCGTTGGCCAGGTCGATCGCGAGCTGCTGGGCCTCCAGGGCCAGGCTTTCGGAGAGGCCGGGCGCGGGCGCGAGCACCTCGACGCAGATGCCGTCCTGCTGCACGGTCTCGACCACCGGATACGCCGCGACCTGCCCGAACGGCGAGCGGGCGACCAGCGCGGCCAGCTCGCGGCGCAGCGGCACCTTCTCCTCGACGATCAGCGGAGTGCCGGTCGCGACCAGGTCGTCGGCTTCCGCGGGGGACGACAGCATCCACACCCCGCGACCGTCGTACCCACCGCGGGTGGCCTTGCCCACGACCGGCCAGGAACCGCCGGCGAAGTCCGCAATGTCCGCAGACGACGAAACGCGCGCCCACCTGGGCACCGGCGCACCCAGGGCCGCCAGCCGCGTACGCATCTCGCCCTTGTCCTGGGCGAACAGAAGCGCAGCGGAGCCGGGGAAGACCTTCACCCCCTCGGCCTCAAGGGCGGCGATGTGCGAGTTCGGCACATGCTCGTGGTCGAAGGTGACGGCCTCGCAGCCCTTCGCGAACTCGCGCAGGGCGGCCAGATCGGTGTGGGAGCCGATGCGCACATCGGCCGCGACCAGGGCGGCGCTGTCGTCGGGAGAGACGCTCAGCACGCGCAGTGACTGGCCGAGGGAGATCGCGGCCTGGTGGGTCATCCGGGCCAGTTGGCCACCGCCCACCATGCCGACTACGGGCAGACCGGTTCGGGTATCCATCGCCCGCCCAGCCTAGCCAAGCCCCAGCTCAACCCAGCCGGGTGGTCAGCTCCTCCACGCTGGTGGCCGGGCGGTCACAGACAAAACCGCGGCACACGTACGCCGTGGGGACGCCACCTTGCAGCGGCCGGTCGGCCAGCAGCGGCACCCCGGGCCGGTCGGGCTCGCCCGCGACGATCACCGTGCCGGGCGGCGCGTGCCGGTGGGCGGCGGCCAGCAGCGGGCCCTCCTGCCCGGCCGGGGCCGCGATGGCGATCTCGTACGGGCCGGTCAGCGCAGCCTCGGCCACCGCGGCCGCGTATCCCGCGTACCGGGGGTGTGAGCCGATCACCGGGCCCACCGTGGCCAGCGCCGCGTCGGCCGCCTCGCGATAGCTGGGCTCGCCGCTCAGCGCCGCGTACGCGACCAGGGCCGCGCAGAGCGCCGACAGCCCCGACGGCGTGGCGTTGTCGGTCGGGTCGGCGGGCCGTGTGACCAGCCGTTCGGCGTCGTCGGCGGTGTCGTAGAACCCGCCGTCACCGGTCGGGAAGTGGGCCAGCGCCGCGTCGAGCAGGTCGCGGGCCCGGTCGAGCCAGACGGCGTCGGCGGTGAGCTGGTGCACGGCCAGGAACGCCTCGGCCACGCAGCCGTAGTCCTCGAGCACGCCCACCGGCTCCCCCACCACGCCGTCGCGTGAGACGCGGCGCAGGCGCCCGCCGACGACGTGCCGGGTCGCCAGCACCTCGGCGATCCGCAAAGCCTCGTCGCGGACGTGGGCGGAACCGGTCAGGATGCTGTATTCGGCCAGCGCGGTCACGGCGAGCCCGTTCCACGAGGCCACGACCTTGTCGTCGCGGGCGGGCTGGGGGCGGCCGGCCCGCGCGTCGAGCAGGCGGGTGCGCACCTCGCCCCAGCGCACGACCAGGCCGGGGTCGGCCGCGTCGATGTCGCGGGCCAGCACGAGCACGCTGCTGCCGTGCTCGAACGTGCCCTCGGCGGTGACCCGGAACAGGTCGGCCGCCCACGGGCCGTCGTCGTCGCCGAGCGCCTCGGTGAGCTGGGCCGGGGTCCAGGCGTACGTGAGTCCTTCGACCCCGGCCGCGTCGGCGTCGAGCGCGGAGGCCAGCCCACCCTCCGCGGTGCCCAGGTCGCGCAGCATGAACTCGGCCGTCTCGTCGGCGATCCGCCGGGCGTACGGGTCGCCGGTCAGCCGCCAGAGCTGCGTGTACGCCCGCAGCAGGAGCGCGTTGTCGTAGAGCATCTTCTCGAAGTGCGGCACCGTCCAGGTCGCGTCGACCGAGTAGCGCGCGAACCCGCCGGCCAGCTGGTCGTAAAGGCCGCCGCGACCCATCCGTTCGGCCGCGAACCGTACGGCCTCCAGCGCCTCTTCCGACCCGGTGCGCTGGTGGTGCCGCAGCAGGAACAACATCGCCATGTGCGGCGGGAACTTGGGCGCCCCGCCGAAGCCGCCGTGCGTCGTGTCCTGCTCCTTGAGCAGCCCGTTGGCGGCCGCGGCGAGCAGCTCGGACGAGATCGGCGCGCGCGGCCCGCCGACCAGCTGCGACCCGCCGATCGCCTGGACCACGTTGGCACCCTGCTCGATCACCTGCTGCCGCTGGTCGCGCCAGGCCGTGGTCACCGAGCCGAGCAGGTTCGCGAAGTTGGCCTTCGGAAAGTACGTGCCGCAGAAGAACGGGTCGCCCTCAGGCGTGGCGAAGACGGTCATGGGCCAGCCGCCCTGCCCGGTCATGGCCTGGGTGGCGGTCATGTAGACGGCGTCGACGTCGGGCCGTTCCTCCCGGTCGACCTTGATCGAGACGAAGCCCTCGTTCATCAGCTTCGCGACCTGCTCGTCCTCGAAGGACTCGTGCGCCATCACGTGACACCAGTGACAGGCCGCGTAGCCGACCGAGATCAGCACCGGCACGTCGCGGCGTCTGGCCTCGGCGAACGCCTCGTCGGACCATTGCCACCAGTCGACCGGGTTGTCGGCGTGCTGGAGCAGGTAGGGCGAGGTCGCGCCGGCGAGACGATTGGCCATACCCCCAAGCCTCTCACTCCCGGGCGTCCGCGGCTCGGAGGCGAGAAGATAGTGACCTAGACGGCGGCGGCGCGGCGCCTGCCGGGCCGTCCGCTAGACGGCGTCGTCGGCGCGTAGTGGGCGGATGTTGGCCGGGGCCGCCTCGGCCAGCTGGGTCAGCGCCGACACGATCCGGTCGGCCGGCATCGGCTTGCAGAAGTGGTAGCCCTGCGCCGAGGGGCAGTTGAGCGCGATGAGGGCGGCGCGCTGTTCCGTGGTCTCGACCCCTTCGGCCACCACCCGTACGCCGAGGCGCGCGCCCAGCTCCACCGCGCCACGGACCACCGCCTCGGCCGCCGTCGACTCGATCATCTCGTCGACGAAGGACCGGTCGATCTTGATCTCTTCGACCGGGACCCGGGTGACGATCGAGAGCGACGAGTAGCCGGTGCCGAAGTCGTCGAGGGACAGCTGGATGCCGTTGCCGCGAAGCTCGGCCAGCACCTCGTCGACGATCCGGTCCTCGCTGACCGCGACCGACTCGGTGATCTCCAGGACCAGCCGGGAGGCGGGCGCCCGGTGCCGCCGCAGGGCCTCGGCGACCTGGGCCGGGAAGCCGGGGTCGAGCAGGCTGCGGGCCGAGACGTTGACCGAGACCGGCACGTCGATGCCCGCCGCGTGCCAGCTCCCGGCGGCCTGCAGGGCCAGGTCGAGCACCCGTGTGGTGAACGCCGTGTGCAGCTCGGCCGAGTGCTCCACGGCCGGGATGAACTCGGTCGGTGACAGCTGGCCGCGACGCGGATGCTTCCACCGTACGAGGGCCTCGACCCCGGTCGGCGCCGCCGTGACCAGGTCGACCGCGGGCTGCAGGTTGAGCAGGATCTGATCGTCGGCGGCCAGCGCGTCCTGCAGCTCGGCCAGCAGAGCCAGCCCGTCGGTGGTGACCGCGTCCTGGGCGGCGTCGAAGACCGACACCGACACCTGCTGCCGCTTGGCCTGGTGCAACGCCAGGGAGGCGCGGCGCACCATCTCGGCCAGGTCGGCTCGCCCGGCCGGTTGGGCCACGACCCCGACCGCCACTTCGACGGCCAGCCGTACGCCGGACACCTCCATCGGCCGCATCAGGTGCTCGACGACGTCACGCGCGCGGCGCAGGGCCATCGGGATCGGGGACGGCTGAGTCGCGGCCAGGTCGGTGTCGGTCAGCGTGGCCACAGTCGGGATGAACAGCGCGAACTCGTCGTCGCCGGTGCGGGCGACCAGCTCCCCGGCGCGGGCCAGCTCGGTCAGCCGCTCGGCCACCGTGCGCAGCACCTCGTCGCCGTGCCGGTGGCCCAGGGTGCCGTTGACCTCACGGAAGTCGTTGATGTCGAGCAGCAGCAGCGCGACCGGGCGGCGCCGGTCGAAGGAGCGCAACTGCCGGTCGCCCTCGGTCAGCAGCGTGGTGCGGTTGAGCAAACCGGTCAGCCTGTCCTCGGTGCGGTCGCGGGTGATGCGCTCCTCGAGCTCGGCCACCCGGGTGCGGGTCGCCGCGTCGTGCAGGGCGCCGGCCAGGGCGTCGCCGAACGCGGAGATGGCGGCCTCGTCGCGCGGGACCGGCAGGGTGGGGTCGGACAGCCAGACGGTGAGCTCGCCGACCGTGTCCCCGGCGACCGCCATCGCCCGGGTGATCGCCGGACCGGGCAGGCCGGCCACGGCGTTGTCCTGGCCCGGGCTGTCCTCGGCGTAGCGGCGTTCGCCGTCGCGGCCGCGCACCTCGACCTCGACCCGGCGCGCGCCGAACACGTCGAGCGCGGCGCCCAGCCCGGCCCGGACGACCTCGGCCTCGGTGCCGGCGGGCAGGGTCGCCGTGGCCGCCGCGAACGCCTCCCACATGCGGCGCTCCTCCTCGGCCCGCAGGTGGAACCGGTAGGTGCGCTGGAGCAGCCAGAGCCCGGGGGCGAACGCGAGGAGCCAGAGCGGGCCGCCCACCATGACGTGCACGGCGCCCAGGCCGACCGCCACGTTGCCGACGAACATCGGGATCTTCGCGTACGAGGCCCGGACCAGGATCTGCCCGGCGGGCGCGTCCCGGTGCAGCGTGAGGGTCAGCGTGGCCAGCCCGAAGGTGACCAGCTGATAGGTCAGGGCGCCCGCGACCAGCCCGATCGACGTGGTGGTGCTCAGCACGGGCGCGTCCCCGGCGATCAGACCGGCCACCAGCGCGGCGCCGGCCGAGCCGAGGCTGAGCGAGGCCGCCAGGTGCACGGTCTCGGCCACGTTGCGCCGCGAGTCCCACCAGGACAGCAGCGCCCACGCGCCCAGCGCGCCGGCCAGTGTCGCGGCGGGCAGCCAGCCGGGCGGCACCACGACGAAGCCGATGATGAAGGCGGCTTCGCCCCAGCTCACGGAGACGAAGCCGCGGCCCAGCCGGAACCGCAACCGGGCCAGCTGCCCGGCCCCGACGAGTGCCACGGCGAGTGCGACCCCGGCCACGGGCGTGAGTGGACGGTCGGCGGGGAGACCGACCGGCAGCAGCACGCCGACGACGGCGACCAGAAGGGCCGCACCCGCGACCGCGGCGGTCAGCGCACGGACCCCGCGGGAACGACCGGCCAGGCCCGCCGCGTCGATCCAGGATCGACGGACGCGGGTCTCGGCGACCGGCGGGGCGCTCATGAAAAACACCGCTTGAACTGCGGCACTGGCGGATGCACGTGCATCTGCAGTGGAGAAAAACGCGGGCGGGGAATGGTCATTTTCGGCGCCCCCTTCCGCGCAGGGATCGGGGGCGGTTAAGCCCCCGGCGGAAGGCTAAATCAATACCGATGAACGCAACAGGGCTTGACGCACGACGCGTATCACCCTTACGTCAGACCAATACCGTGTGTGCTGTCGCCCGCCGTGACGACACCACCCGCGACGAGGTCAAACGCGACGGTTGTCGCCGTCTGCGGAGCCGCCGTCACCCTGAGTAGTAACGCCTGTGACCTCGTCGTCCGCACCGGCGACGGGGGCGTCCGATCGATTCGCGTCGACGTCGTGAGTGGCCTCACCACGGGCCGGATGCCCGAGATCGGCGTTCAGCCGGGCGATCTCAGCCTCACGCTGCGTCTGCTTGGCGTCGGGAAAACTGTCGGGAAGCCGACGCAAGCGCTTGTTCATGTTGCGGATCAGCAAGACAGTCGCTATGGACATGAGCACGATGACGAACAGCCCCATCGGGCCGGCCAGGCCGCCCGACCGGGTGTCGCCGAAGTTGTTGACCGCTACGTTGACCACTTCGAGGTCCATGACAGTGAGGGTACTCAGCGGGCTTCGACCGACTCGCGGATGCCCGCGAAGAGGTCGGACTCGGGCACCGGGCTGTCGACCAGCGACCGGGCCAGCTCGAAGTCCTCGGTGGGCCACACCTTCTGCTGGAGTTCCAGCGGGATCTTGAACCAGAAGCCGTCGGGGTCGACCTGAGTGGCGTGGGCCCGCAGCGCCTCGTCCCGCGTCTCGAAGAACTCGCCGCACTCGACGCGCGTGGTGATTTTGTCGCCGCGGTCGTCGCGGTCGGACCACTTCTCCAGCCACTCCGTGTACGGCGACTCGAGACCGGCCGCGAGCATGCCCTCGTGCAGAGCGAGCATGCGGGCCCGCGTCCAACCCGAGTTGTAGTACAGCTTCTGCGGCTGCCACGGCTCGCCCAGCTCGGGGTGCTGCTCCGGGTCACCGGCCGCCTCGAACGCCGCCACCGACACCTTGTGGCACATGATGTGGTCGGGGTGCGGATAGCCGCCGTTCTCGTCGTAGGTCGTCATGACGTGGGGGCGGAACTCGCGGATCAGCTTGATCAGCGGGAGCGCCGCGGTCTGCGGATCCTGCAGGCCGAAACAGCCCTCGGGCAGCGGCGGCAGCGGATCACCCTCGGGCAGGCCGGAGTCGACGAAGCCCAGCCAGGACTGCTCGACGCCGAGGATCTCGCGGGCCCGGTCCATCTCGGCCCGGCGGATCGTGGAGATGTTCTCCAGCACGTCGGGACGATCCATCTTCGGGTTGAGGATGCTGCCGCGCTCGCCGCCCGTACACGTCGCGACCATCACCCGCACGCCCTCGGCAACATAGCGCGCCATGGTCGCGGCGCCCTTGCTGGATTCGTCGTCGGGGTGCGCGTGCACCGTCATGAGACGCAACTGCTCGGCCACTGAAGTCTCCTCGGACCTGAGCCGCGACGGGCGGGCCAGGTTTCGACTGCGAAGTTTCGACTGCGAAGATGGACCCTGCCATTCTTGCGGATCCCCCCGACAAGAAACGCACGAGAGGGTGTTCCGGTGAGCGAGACGCGCACCACAGCCCCGGCCTTCCCGCCGGGACGGTACGGCAAGCGCCGCTCCGGTCGTCGCCGGCCGGTGCTGCCGATCCTCGTGCTCGTGGTCGTCGTGGCGGCTTCGCTCGTGCTCTCGGTCAGCCTGTTCCAGCGGTACGGGCAGACCGACTACGACCCGCAGATCGTCGGCTGGGAGGAACCGTCGGCCACCGTGCTGACCATCCGGTTCACGGTACGGGTGCCCGCCGGCGGGGCCGCCGAGTGCATCCTGCGCGCCCGCGACTACGACGGCTTCGAGGTCGGCCGGCGCACGGTGGTGGTCCGCGCGGCTGGTGACGAGTCGGCGATCGACGCCGAGGAGGACGTGCCCACCACGGCCCGGGCCAGCGTCGGCGACGTCCTGAAGTGCCGCGCCGCCTGACCCCGTACGCGATCTGATCGGTGCAAAATCGCGCGAATCCGGCGGCTCGCATACCGCTGGTAAGCTAGGTAATTCGCTCCGTTCAGCATCCCCGCCAGGGATGTTGGGCGCTTTTCCTTTTTGTCTCGTGCCCGTTCCAGCAAGGAGATCGACCGTGACCAGTTCAGAGGCGCCCAAGACCTGGCTATCTCAGGACGCTTACGACCGGCTGCAGGCCGAGCTCGACGAGCTGATCGCCGGTCGCCCCGCCATCGCCGCGGAGATCAACGCCCGTCGCGAGGAGGGTGACCTCCGCGAGAACGGCGGCTACCACGCCGCCCGCGAGGAGCAGAGCCGCCAGGAAGGCCGAATCCAGTACCTGAAGGAGTTCCTGCGCACCTCCGAGGTCGGCGAGGCCCAGACCGCCAACGAGGTGACCCCCGGCTCGGTCGTGACGATCTACTTCGACGACGACCAGAGCGACACCGAGACGTTCCTGCTCGGCTCGCGGGAGATCGCCTCCACCACCGACCTCACGGTCTACAGCCCCGAGTCGGCTCTCGGCACCGCCATCCTCGGCGCGGGCGAAGGTCAGACCGTCACGTACACGGCCCCCAGCGGCGCCGACATCAAGGTGACAGTGGTGAAGTTCGGCCCGTTCGAGGGCTGACCCCGACGCAGAAAGGCCCGCGGGTGCGCCCGCGGGCCTTTTGGCTGCCTAAGGCGTGGTGTCGGCCAGCAGCGACACCCGATAGCCGGAGTCGCGCAGCGTGCTGATCAGGGCGGCCGAATGGTCGGGCCCGCGGGTCTCGACCGAGAGCGCCACCTCGGCCTCGCCGAAGCTCAGCCGCGGGCTCTGCCGCGAGTGCGCCACGTCGACCACGTTGGCCCGCTGCTCCGCGATCACACCGAGCAGCCGAGCCAGTTCACCCGGCCGGTCGGTGCAGCGCACGGCCAGCCGCAGGAACCGGCCGGCCGAGGCCAGCCCGTGCTCGATCACGCGCAGCAGCAGCATCGGGTCGATGTTGCCACCGGAGAGGATCGCCACCACCGGACCGTCCGCCGGCGGGGCGTAGGCGCCGGTCAGCAGGGCCGCCACGGCCGCGCCCCCGGCCGGCTCGACCACCGTCTTGTGCCGCTCCAGCAGCACCAGCAGCGCGGCCGAGAGGTCCTCGTCGGTGACCGTGACCACCTCGTCGACCAGCTTGCTGACGTGCGCGAACGGCAGGTCGCCGGGCCGCAGCACCGCGATGCCGTCGGCGATCGTGACGCCCCGCTCGAGCTTGACCGGGGCGCCGGCGGCCAGCGAGGGCGGATAGGCCGCGATGCTTTCGGCCTGCACCCCGACGACCCGGATGTCGGGCCGCAGCGCCTTGGCCGCGACCGCCACCCCCGAGATCAGCCCGCCGCCGCCGACCGCGGTGACGATCGTGGTGGCCTCGGGGCACTGCTCGAGGATCTCCAAGGCGACCGTGCCCTGCCCGGCGATCACATCGGGGTGGTCGAACGGGTGGATCAGCACGGCCCCGGTCCCGGCGGCGAACGCGTGCGCCGCGTCGAGCGAGTCGTCGACGCTGGTGCCCGCGTACTCGATGGCGGCGCCGTAACCCCGGGTCGCGGTGACCTTCGGCAGCGGCGCACCCTCGGGCATGAAAACTGTCGCACGCGTGCCGAGCAGCCCGGCGGCGAGCGCGACGCCCTGCGCGTGGTTGCCGGCGCTGGCCGCGACCACGCCGCGGGCCCGCTCGGCGGCGGAGAGCCGGGCGATCCGGGTGTAGGCGCCGCGCACCTTGTACGAGCCCGCCCGCTGCTGGTTCTCACACTTGAGCCAGACGTCGGTGCCGGTGAGCTCGGTGAGCGGACGGGACGGGATCAACGGGGTGGTTTTGACCACGTCGGTGAGCAGCTCACGCGCGGACCGGATGTCGGCCAGCGAAAGCAGGTCGAGCGAGTTCATTCCCTGAATACTGCCCCTAGCGCTGGTTTCGTCGTGGGGGTGGGGCCAGCACTGCGAACAGGCGTCAGGCGAACGCGAACCGCTGCCAGGGGTTGAGAACCTCGAACTGCCCGGCCACGGCCAGCAGCAGCGCCTCGGAGTCGGGCGGGCCGACCAGCTGCACGGCCAGCGGTAGCCCGTCGGGCCGGGTGCCGACCGGCACGGAGATGGCCGGCAGGCCCGCGATGTTCCACGGCGCCGCGAACGGGGCGTACTTCATGCTGACCGACATGTTGTGCCGCCATGAGCCGTTCGCGTACCCGTCGGCGGGCGGCGGCGCCGAGGCCAGGGCCGGGGTGAGCAGCAGGTCGATCGAGTTGTCGGCGAAGAACCGGATGGACGCCTCACGGAACGCGTCGCGCTGCGACTGCCGGACCAGGCCGCTGCGCAGCGCCCATTTGCCCAGCCGGATGTGCTGCCGGGTGCGCGGCTGCAGCGCGGCCAGCTGATAGGCCTCGGACTCCCGGTAAGCCGACGCGAACCACGTGGCCAGCGTGCCCAGGCCCAGCGTCGGCGGGTATTTCGGATCGGCCGTACGGGTGTCGTGCCCGGCCTGCACCAGCAGCTTGGAGGCGGTGGTCACGGCGGACATGTTGGGCTCGTCGGCCCGTACGCCGGGAAGGGGTGACCGGGTGGAGACGCCGATCCGCAGCCGGCTGGGCTCGACCAGTTTGATCGGGTCGCGGCCGGCCAGCACGGAGAAGCCCAGGGCGGCGTCCGACACGGTGGTCGTGAGCACGCCGTTCTCGACGAGGTCGAACCAGTTGGCGATGCCCAGCTCGGCCGGGACCACACCGCGGCCGGGCTTGAGGCCGACCAGTCCGCAGCAGGCGGCCGGGATGCGGATCGAGCCCAGGCCGTCGTTGCACTGGGCGATCGGCACCAGCCCGGCGGCGACTGCGGCCGCCGCACCCCCGGAGGAGCCACCCGGCGTACGGTCGCGGTCCCACGGGTTGCGGGTGGGCGTGTCGGACTCGTCGGTGACCGCCCACAGCCCCATCTCGGGCATGCGGGTGATGCCGACGACCACCGCCCCGGCCCCCCGCAGCCGGCGGACGACCTCGTGATCCTCCTCGGCCACGGGCGTGCGGGCGGCCGCCGAGCCGTTCCAGGTCGGCACGCCCGCCACCGGCGTGTTCTCCTTCACCGCGACCGGGACCCCGGCCAGCGGGAGGTTCGACAGGTCCTCCTGGTCGTCGACCTTCTCGGCCTCGGTGATCGCCTCGCCGCCCCGGATGATGCGGAACGCGTCCAGCGAGGGGTCGGTGATGGCGATCTGTTCCAGGTGGTCGGCGACGACCTGGGTGGCGGTGATGTCGCCGCGCCGCACCGCGCGCGAGATCTGTTTGGCGGTGGCGCCGACCCAGGTCGTCCCGTCCGTCATTGCGTGCTCCGTAGGTCAGCCGAGTGCCTGCTCCAGGTCCGCGAGCAGATCGTCAACGGTTTCGATGCCGACAGACAGTCGCACGAGATCGGCGGGGACTTCAAGCGCGGAGCCCGCAGCGGACAGGTGTGTCATCTGCCCGGGGTGCTCGATCAGCGACTCGATGCCGCCCAGCGACTCGGCGAGCACGAAGAGCTTTGTCCGGTTGCAGATCTCGATGGCCTTTTCCGCGCCGCCCGCGGCCCGGAACGACACCATCCCGCCGAACCGCTGCATCTGCTTGGCCGCGACCTCGTGCCCCGGGTGTGATTCGAGTCCCGGATAGAGAACCTCGGACACCGCCTCGTGCTCGTTGAGGTAGCCGACGATGCGCTCGGCGTTGTCGCAGTGCCTGTCCATCCGTACGCCCAAGGTCTTGATCCCGCGCAGCGTGAGCCACGCGTCGAACGGGCCGTTGACCGCGCCCATGGCGTTCTGGTGGAAGGCCAGCGTGTCGCCGAGGTCGTCGGTCGCCGTGATCAGGGCGCCACCGACCACATCGGAGTGGCCGCCCAGGTATTTCGTGGTCGAGTGCACGACCACGTCGGCCCCCAGAGCCAGCGGCTGCTGCAGGTACGGCGAGGCGAACGTGTTGTCCACCACGAGCAGCGCGTCGTACTCGTGGGCCAGCCCGGCCAGGGCCGCGATGTCGGCCACGTTGAGCAGCGGGTTGGTCGGCGTCTCGGCCCAGATCATCTTGGTCACGCCGGGCCGGAACGCGGCACGCACCTGGTCGAGGTCGTCCAGCGGCACGGCCGTCCACGACAGGCCCCAGTTCTCGGCGACCTTGGCGAAAAGGCGATAAGTGCCCCCGTACGCGTCCCCGGGGATCACGACGTGGTCACCCGGACGGCAGACGGCCCGGAGCAGCGTGTCCTCGGCGGCCAGACCGCTCGCGAAGGCCAGGCCGCGGCGGCCGCCCTCGATCGCGGCCAGGCACTCCTGCAGCGCGTCGCGGGTGGGATTGCCGGAGCGGCTGTATTCGTAACCCAGCCGGGGCGCGCCGACGGCGTCCTGGGCGTACGTGCTCGTCTGATAGATCGGAGGCACGACCGCGCCGGTCCGGGGGTCCGGATCCGAGCCGGCGTGGATGGCAAGGGTGTCGAACCCGTAGTCGTTAGCCGTCATGAGGCGCAAGGCTAGTCTCACCTGGTGGCATCGTGCGTGTTCTGCGACATCGTGGCGGGGACAGTGCCCGCCTTCAAGGTCATCGACTCGCCCGACGGGGTGGGATTCCTCGATACCCGCCCGGTCTTCAAGGGCCACGTCCTTCTGGTCCCCCGCGATCACGTGGTCACGCTCCCTGACCTGCCCTCCACCCTTCTGCCCGGATTTTTCGGACTCGTGCAGAGGGTGGCGGCGGCCGTGCCGGAAGCTCTCGGCGCACAGGGCACATTCGTGGCCAACAACAACGTCGTCTCGCAGTCGGTGGCCCACCTGCACTTCCACGTCGTCCCGCGAACCAAGGGCGACGGCCTGCGCGGCTTCTTCTGGCCCCGCACCACATACGCGAACGACGAAGAAGCAGCTCAGTACGCTACGACCATCGCCGCCCGACTCGGGTAAGGATGAGGCCGCCGCCGGTGTTACACAGGCGGATGAAGGGAGTGACCGTGTTCCTGCGGCACAAGAAGCTTGAGCTGATTACCCCCGACCAGGCCCTCCCCGGCCGCCTGATGGAAATGCCGGTGGCGAGCGAGCACACCGTTCTCGGCACCCCGCTCAAGGGCCCGTGGCCGGCCGGCCTCGAGGTCGCCGTGTTCGGGATGGGCTGTTTCTGGGGCGCCGAGCGGATCTTCTGGCAGCTGCCGGGCGTCTACTCGACGTCCGTGGGCTACGCCGGCGGGTTCACCAAGAACCCCACGTACGAGGAGACCTGCTCCGGCACGACCGGGCACACCGAGGTGGTCCAGGTCGTCTACGACCCCACCAAGATCCAGTACGAGGACCTGCTCAAGGCGTTCTGGGAGAACCACGACCCGACCCAGGGCATGCGCCAGGGCAACGACGTCGGCACCCAGTACCGCTCCGCGATCTACACGACCACGGCCGAGCAGGCCAAGACCGCACAAGCCTCCCTGGAGGCGTTCCAGCCGATCGTCACCAAGGCCGGCCGCGGCGTCATCACCACGGAGATCGGCCCGCTCACGGCGTACTACTACGCCGAGGACTACCACCAGCAGTACCTCAGCGACAGCAAGAACCCGTACGGCTACTGCAACCACGGCCCGAACGGCATGACCTGCCCGGTGGGCGTGGCCCGCACCGCCTGACGCATCCTGCCCGCCCCCGGCAGTCGCCGGGGGCGGTTTTCATGCCTGGGAGTGGAAAAGATCGACATGTCCCGACATGTTCCGCACACTGGGGATCGATGGCGGTACAGCGGGAGGTGGGACGTGCGGACCTTTTACAACGACGACGAACGCCTGGCCTGGAACCTCGCCGAGTCGCTCACCGAGCAGGCCGAGGAATCGATGCGCGAGGCCGAGCAGGCCCTCGAGACCTGGAAGACCGGCAAGGAGATGAACCGGCTGCGCTGCATCCGTAAGGGCATCAGCGAGTCGGACGCGGAGATCCGCTGGTCGGCGTCGACCGCGGCGAAGAACGCGATCACCAACAACGGCTTCTACGTCGGGCTGGCGACCATGTATTACGGCGCGGCCGCCGCGAACTACTCCCGGGCGCTCTATCTGCGCAGCCTGGGCGGCCGGCCCATGGCGGCCTAAGCGCCGTCCTCCTCGCCCGCCGGGGTCTGCGCCGACTGGGACTGCTGCCGGGTGGGCTGCTCCGACGGTGCCGCGGTGGCGGGCGTGGCCAGGGCCAGACCCAGCACGGCACCGGCGCTGATCAGGCCGAGCCCGGCCAGGGATATGGGACGGCGGTCGTACTTCTCCATGTGCCCACGGTGCCAGGGCCGCCTGTGACCCGGCTGTGCAGAACCTGCTAAAGACTTGGCCTGTGTGAGCGTCACCCGTTCGGGCAGTATTAACTGATGGAGATCGCGACCGAAACAGAGCGTAAATATGACGTGCCTACCGAGTTCCGGCTGCCCGATCTCACCGGCAAGGCAGGGATCAGCAACAGCGACGGCGGGGAGACCCACGACCTCGACGCCACGTATTTCGACACCGACGACCTGGCCCTGATGAGGAACCGCCGGACGCTCCGGCGGCGCAGCGGTGGCAGCGACGCGGGCTGGCATCTGAAGACGCCCGGTCAGGGCACAGACCGTACCGAGCACCGGCTTCCCCTCAACGGCGCCCCCGAAACGGTGCCCGCCGAGCTGGTCGGTCAGGTGCGGGCGATCATCCGGCGGCAGGAGCTCAAGCCGATCGCGCGGCTGCGCACCCAGCGGGTCGAGACCCCGCTGCGCGACGCCAAGGGCAACACGCTCGCGCTGGTCGCCCAGGATCAGGTGATCGCCGAGCGTGACGGCCACGAGCAGCGCTGGCAGGAGGTCGAGGTCGAGCTGGTCGACGGTGGTCCCAAACTGCTCGCCGCGGTCGAGAAGGCTCTGCTGGCCGCGGGGGCCGCGCCCGCCGCGGGCCCGTCCAAGGTCGCGCGCGCGTTCGGCAATCCCACCCTGCCCAAGGCCGGCCCGCCCAGCAAGAACCCCGTGCTCCGGTATGTCCGTGAGCAGCACGACGCCATCACGGAGTACGACCCGGGCGTCCGGCGGGGCGACCCCGAGGCCGTGCACAAGATGCGCGTGGGCACCCGCCGCCTGCGCAGCACCCTGAAGACGTTCAAGCGCACCTTCGCAGAGGCGGCCGACCTCAACGAGGAGCTCAAGTGGCTGGCCGACCTGCTCGGTCAGGTGCGCGACGGCCAGGTGCAGGAGGGCAAGCTGCTGGCCGGGCTGGACGAGGCCGGGCCGCAGTTCGAGCCGGTGGCCGCGCGCATCCGCGAACACCTGGACGCCCAGGTCGCCGCGGGCCGGGCCGCGCTCGACGAGGCGCTGGAGAGTGAGCGCTACCTGACCCTGCTCGACCGCATCGACCAGCTGGCCCGGCAGAGGACGGTCGAGCCGGACCCGCTCCGGCGCGCCCACAAGAGCCTGGCCAAGGCCGACGCGCTGCTCGACGTGGCGCTGGCCCACGGCGAGGACCACGAGCTGCACGACGCCCGTAAGGCCTACAAGCGCGCCCGCTACGCGGTCGAGGTGTTCGCGGCGGAGGCCGGCGACCCCGGCAAGCAGCTGGTCAAGGTGCTGACGGAGCTGCAGGACGTGCTCGGCGCGCATCAGGACTCGGTGGTCGCTCGCGAGCTGCTGCACGAGATCGGCCCGGACAGCTTCTGGTTCGGCGTCCTGTGGGCCCGGCAGGAGCAGGTGGGCAAGGACACGTACAAGGAATTGCCCGTCGTCGTGGAGAGCTCCCGCCGGAAGAAGCTGCGCCGGTGGCTGGGCTGAATGTTCATCTGATCGGCCGTTGAGTTGTCACCCTCCGGGGGTATGTAGAAGGCATGCAGGCGGAGGCGGAGCAGCAGGAACAGCAGGAACAGCAGAACGGTCCCTTCGATGACTCGGACGCGACGACGGAGCCCTACGACGGGCCGGTGGCCGAGCTGGGTGGATACCGGGTCGCGGACGACGATGACGACGACCCGGTGCTGCTCAACGCCGACGGCACCCCCGTCGACACGTGGCGCGAGGAATACCCGTACGACGAGCGGATGACCCGCCAGGAGTACGACCACCAGAAGCGGCTGCTCCAGATCGAGCTGCTCAAACTGCAGAACTGGTGCAAGAGCACCGGCGAGCGCATGGTCATCCTGTTCGAGGGGCGCGACGCGGCCGGCAAGGGCGGCACGATCAAGCGCTTCATGGAGCACCTGAACCCGCGCGGCAGCAAGGTGGTGGCGCTGGAGAAGCCCAGCGAGAAGGAAAGCACGCAGTGGTACTTCCAGCGCTACATCTCGCACCTGCCCTCGGCCGGTGAGATCGTGCTGTTCGACCGGTCCTGGTACAACCGGGCCGGCGTCGAGCGCGTCATGGGCTACTGCACCCGCCAGGAATACCTCGAGTTCATGCGCCAGGCCCCCGAGTTGGAGCGCATGCTCGTCCGTTCCGGCGTCCACCTGGTCAAGTTCTGGTTCTCGGTGACGCAGGGCGAGCAGCGCACCCGCTTCGCCATCCGCCAGGTCGACCCCGTACGGCAGTGGAAGCTCTCGCCGAACGATCTCGCGTCGCTCGACAAGTGGGACGACTACACCGAGGCCAAGGAGGCGATGTTCTTCTACACCGACACCGCCGACGCGCCGTGGACCGTGGTGAAGAGCAACGACAAGAAGCGCGCCCGGATCGAGGCCATGCGGCACGTGCTCAACCGCTTCGATTACGACAACAAGGACCAGGACCTCGTCGGCGCGCCCGACCCGCTGATCGTCGGCCCGGCCGCGCTCGCGGTGGAGGGCACCGAGATGTCGCCGCGCGTATTCCCGCGGCTGTAGTGATGTAAAAAGCCTTGGCGGTGCCGCCTTCCAGTGGTTAACGTGGCCGTACACGTGAAGGGAGGTGGTCCGAAGTTGTATAGCAACGGGACTCGTGAGGTGGCTGTCCGCTAGCCGCTGTCCTCGACAGCTTCGTAGTAGTGGTACGTCGAGACCGTGTGGCAGCGGTGCGGCGAATTCAAGGTAGCCACCCGACCCCCAGGGATCCGGCCTTGTCCGACCGGACCACACCTTCGCGTGTGGAAGTCCCTGGGGGTCGCTTCATTTCCGCGGGGAGTCTGCAGTGCGCGAGTTGGTCCTGCTCGGCACGGCCAGCCAGGTGCCGACCCGGCTGCGCAACCACAACGGCTACCTGCTCCGCTGGGACGACGAGGTCATCCTGTTCGACCCGGGCGAGGGCACCCAGCGCCAGATGTTGATGGCCGGCCTCGCGGTCAGCCCCATCAAGCGCATCTGCATCACCCATTTCCACGGTGATCACAGCCTCGGCCTGCCCGGCGTCCTGCAGCGCATCTCGCTCGACAAGGTGCCCCACCCGGTGACTGTGCACTACCCGGCGGCCGGCCAGGAGTTCTACGACCGGCTGCGGCACGCCACGAGCTACTGGGACAACTCCGACATCGTCGCCTCGCCGATCGCCGATGCCTCGTGGGCCACTGCCACGCCTGCGGGCTGGCTCACGGCGCTGCCCCTGCGACATTCCCTCCCCACGTACGGGTATCGCCTGGACGAACCGGGTGGGCGCCGGATGGTTCCCGAGTTGCTGGCTGCCCACGGCATAGCCGGGCCCGCGGTCGGCCGGCTGCAGCGGGACGGGCGGCTCGGTGACGTGACGCTCGAGCAGGTCAGCGTCGAGCGGCCGGGGCAGAGCTTCGCGTTCGTCATGGACACCGGGCTCTGCGACAACGTCCACACGCTGGCCGCCGGCGTCGACCTGCTGGTCATCGAGTCGACGTTCCTCACCGAGGACGCGGAGATGGCGGCCCAGGTGGGTCACCTGACGGCGGCGCAGGCCGGTGCGGTGGCGCGGGAGGCGGGCGTACGGACGCTGGTTCTGACGCACTTCTCGCAGCGCTACCCGGACGCCGGGCGGTTCCTGGAGGAGGCGCGGGCCTCGTTCGACGGGGAGATCGTGGTCGGGTCGGACCTGGACCGGGTGCCGGTGCCCCCACGGCGCGAGGCTACGGTCGCCTGATGACCGTCACCCTCCGTACGGCGTCCTCCGAGGATGATCTTGTCGCGGTGGGCCGGGTGCATCAGCGTTCGCGGGTCGCGGCCTACGCCGGCATTCTCTCGGCGTCGACGCTCGCGCTGCGCACCGAGGAAGCCTTCGGCGAGTGGTGGACCGAGCGGTATCGCTGGGAGAAGGACACGCACCGCCTGACCCTGGCCGTGGACTCCTCCGGCGAGGTGATCGGATTCTCGTACGTGGGGCCGTCGGAGACGCCGGGGGCGGTCGAGCTCTACGCGATCCACGTGCTGCCCTCGGCGCTCGGCACCGGGGTGGGGCGGCAGTTGATGGTGGACGCGCTCACGTCGCTGGCCGCCCTGGGCGAACCGAGAGCCGTGCTGTGGGTACTCGAGGCGAACTCCCGGGCACGGGACTTCTACGTCGCGGGCGGCTGGAAACCCGACGGCGCGACCCGCGAGGAGCCCGTGAACGGCGAACCCGTCGCCCAACTCCGCTACATGATTGACCTGCGCCGAGCCTTTAGTTAGCCTACCCTAACTACGGACGCCGCCCAGGCCGCCACGTCAGGGTGCACGTTCGTCGTGGAAGATGCGCGCCGCTGTCACGGCCGGCGCATCGACATGATTCGGCGCGCCCGGTCTTGCCGGGTCGGGCGCGCCGGAACTCGCTGAGGCGAGCGTGGGCCCGGGCCCGTTGGATCAGCTGTGCGCGCTTGCACAGGAGTTGGAAGACGGCGTACTGGCACGGCAGGACTCTCCGCCGCCGGCTGATACCGAGCTACACCGTGGCGGGGCTCACGGCGAGTTGGCGTCGGTAGTTTCTCAGGTGCGGCAATCGCCGGTCGATGGCATCACCCGTCCCCGCCCTCGAACGGAACGGACCAACTCATGAGGTTGCCCCTCCTCGCCGCGACCGGACTCCTCACAGTCGCGAGCACGCTGACCTGGACGGAACCAGCAACTGCCGCGGCGTCGACTGCGTCCGACCACACTCCGCCGGCCGTCACCGTCGTGTCCGGCGGCATCGTGCCCGCGGTGGTGTGGAACAACGGCGTCCGCAGGATCTCAGTGCTTCTGCGGATCACCGACAACGGGAGCGGATGGGAGCCGGGTCAAGCCCAGCTTCGGATGCAGTCACCCCAGGGAACGGTAGTGGACCTGGACGAAATCACCCGGGTCTCCGGCACCGCGAACAATGGCCTGTGGCAGTTCGCCACCACGTTGCCGCGGTTCACCGCGCCCGGTACGTGGCGGGTATTCCAGGCTGACCTCTGGGATCGGGCCCAGAACCTGACGACGATCACGACGCACTTGTCGTTCCTTGTCATCGGCAAGGCTGACACCACGCCGCCGGTCGTACGTTGGGAATCAGCGAAGTTGAGCGCCGGCACCTTCGACAACAGCCAGGACCGAGTGCTGAAGGTCCGGGTAGCCGCTACGGATGACCTGAGCGGTGTCATCAGCACGCCCGGTGCCGTTTTCGTGGAGAGCCCGAGTGGCGACTGGTCCTCGTCGGAGTGGGGCACCAAGGTTTCCGGCACCCCCACCAACGGCACATGGGAATACACCGTGACGCTTCCCGCGGGCGCGGCTGTCGGTACGTGGCACGTCTACTCGGCAACGATGTACGACGAGGTGGGGAACGCCAATCAGTTCGGGTCAAGAGAGTTCGCCACCGTCACGGTCACCGGATAAGAAGCCGGTCGAACGGTGTTTCGGCTGGGCGGGAGCGTGAGACCGATGTGGAACGGGGGAACCTGTGGTCCCACGCTCCCGCCAACCGTCCCGCCCGAACCGGGGTCGCGTCTGGCCGGAGACGCTGGACCGGCGGAGGCGTGCCGGTCCTGATCCGGATCTAGGGCGGGTCTTGCGGCGGGGGTCGCGGCGCTGGCGGGGCGCAGCGAACTCACCGCCGGACGACGTCATCCCGGGCCGGGTGGCCGCGCCTGCCGGGGGAGGTCAAGCGGACGGGCGACGTCGAAGCTCTCTGCAGTTGTCGTGCCGGGTCAGTCGAAACTGCCGCGGTTGACCGGGCGCTGGTCCTCACGCCCGGCGCGCAACCCCGGCACCGCTCTGATGCTGTTCAGGTCGTGACGGACGGTCCACGCTTCCCGCCAGGGGCGGCGGGAGGCAGCGTCGGCGCGTTCGGCGAGCCGGCGCGGTGCGCACGGCCAACGCCATCCACACCAGACACAGCTGCCGTCACCGTCCGGCTCCGCGTGCCGCCCGAGCATCTGCTGGGCGTCCTCCCACAGGAGGCGGTCCACAATGTCGGTCGGCATCGACTCGGCGATGACCATTCCGTACCCCTTCGTCGGCGATTCGGGTGTCGGTCGGGTCGTCATACGTCCGTCACGACCTATACAACCGCGCAGCACCATCCGCCGGTCGGACTTTCTGTGCGATTAGCGCGACCCTGCGTGACGACCCCGTACCGCTCGTGTTCGCCGTGGGCGGACGTCCGTACGGCATTGATGCCGGTCGGGGCCGTGTTGAAGCACTCATGGATACCGAACACACGGGTGTCGACTCAGGGGCACTCGATGCCTACAGCCGTGTGGTGACCGGCGTCGCCACCAAACTGCTGCCGTCGGTCGCAGCCCTTTCCGTGCGCACGTCGCGCGGGCAGGGCGCCGGCTCGGCGGTCACCTTCACCGACGACGGATTTCTGCTGACCAACGCGCACGTGGTGGCCGGGGCGAACGGCGGAACGGCCGACTTCGCCGACGGCACCGAGACCCGTTTCGACGTGGTCGGGGCGGATCCCCTTTCCGACCTGGCCGTCGTACGGGTGCACAACCCGGGCGCCCCCGCCGCGCCGCTCGGCAACGCCGACGAACTCAAGATCGGCCAGCTGGTGGTGGCCGTGGGCAACCCGATGGGCCTCGCCGGTTCGGTCACGGCGGGCGTCGTGTCGGGCCTGGGCCGCTCGCTGCCGGCACGCGACGGCCGCCGCGTACGCATCATCGACAGCGTCATCCAGACCGACGCGGCGCTGAACCCCGGCAACTCGGGCGGCGCCCTCGCCGACTCGACGGGCACCGTGGTCGGCATCAACACCGCGGTCGCCGGTTACGGCCTCGGCCTGGCCGTCCCGATCAACTCCACCACCCGCTCGATCATCGGCGAGCTGGTCGCCAACGGCCGCGTACGCCGGGCGTGGCTCGGGGTGGCCGGCGTCCCCACTCCGCTGCCGCCCGCGCTGGCCGAACGGCTGGACCAGAAGCTGGGGCTCCGCGTGGTCGAAGTCGTCCCCGGCAGCCCCGCCGGCAACGCCGGCATCTACCTGGGCGACATCCTGATCACGGCCGGCGGCCAGTCCACGCAGAGTGTGCAGGCGTTGCTGCGGCTCATGCTGGGCCCCGCCATCGGCACCGACCTGCCGATCACCCTGCTCCGCAAGAACGCCCTGGTCGACGTCGTCACCGTCCCCGCCGAACTCAACTGACCCCCGCCTCGCCTGGGATACTGCTCCACGTGATCAACTCAGGCGAGGCGGCCGGCCTCCTGCTCGTGGCCATTGTGGACATGTCCCCGACCGACCCGGCGGGCGGCAAGCGGTACGAGGACGCCGTGCTGGCCCTGCTCCCCCGCCACGGCGGCACCCTGGAACGCCGCCTGCACAGCACCGACGCCCACTCGGAGGTCCACCTGATCCGCTTCGAGTCCCGTACGGGTTACGACGCTTTCATGACCGACCCCGACCGCCTGGCTTTGCGGGCCTCCTTCGCCGAAGCGGCCCCCACCACCCGGGTGATCGAGGTGACCGACCCGTCCGTACGGCCCTGACGTCGGCGGCCTCAGAAGCGGCCCCCTCCACCCCGGCGGCCGCCACCACCGCTCGACGTACGGCGGCCTCTCGATCCGCTGCCACCGAAACCGCCGCCGCTGAATCCGCCCGAACGGCCGCCGTAGGAACTGCCGCCGCCGGACAGAATGCCGCCCAGCACCGCCCCGGCGAACGCGCCCGCGTCGAAGCCGCCCGACCGGCCCGGGCCACCCCAGCCGGAGCCGCCGCCACCGCCCCAGCGCTGCACGTCGAGCCGGGCCGCCTGACCCGCATTGGCCGCCAGGTGTCGCGCCTGCCGGGCCGCGGCCAGCGCGGACGCCGGGTCGGAGCCGGCCAGGCTTTCCGCCGTCGCCAGATGACGCAACGCCTCGGACAACGTGGCCCGCGCGCCGGAATCCACCGCCCCGCGACGGGTGGTGATGAAGTCGTTCGTCGCCGCCACCTCGGCCCGGGCCACCGGCAACTCCTGGGCCAGCAGGCCGCGGTCGTGGGCCAGCCGCTCGGCCACGTCGCGGGCCTCGGCCAGCGCGGTGTCCAAGGCGGCGTCGGCCGCCTGCAACGTGGCGACAGCCTCGACCGGATCCGGTCGCGACACGGCCAGAGCGGTCGCCGCCTCGGCCAGCGCCTGCTCGCCGCCCGAGACCGCGGCGGCCAGCCCCGCCGGAGCCGGACCACTCCCGCTCAGCGCCGCCCGCCCCGCAGCGATCTCACCGGTGATCTCGGCGATCAGCGCTTCGGCCGCGGTCCGCGCGGCCGGCAGATCCGCGGCGGCCCGGCTCACCGCGGCCACCAACTGTTCCGCCTGGTCGACGGCCTGTTCCGCGGCCCGCACGGCGAGCGCCGCCTCGGCCCGGTCTCCGCCGGGTACTGCCGAGACTTCGCCTGCCGCACCCGAGCGTCCGCCGTCGCCCGGGCCGACCGATCCCGCGGCCGCACCGCCCGCAGCCGGATCCGACGCGCCGCCGCCGGGATGCACCACCCCTGACCCGGCGGCGCCGGCCAGCGCTGCCCGCGCCTCGGCCAAGGCGGAAGCCGCGAAGGACAACCGCTCGCGAGCCTGGTCCACATTGGTCGCGACGGCGGTCACCGCGCCACCGGAATACGTGGTCAGCACCTGCTGCGCCGTTGCCTCGGTGGCCGGCAGCGACTGCTCGACCGCCACCCGGCGCCGGTCGATCTCATCGGCCGCCTCGGCGGCCCGGCCCTCCAGGTCGCGCAGCCGGTCGAAAGCCTCGGACTCGGCATCCAACCGGGCGTCGGCACCCTGGCAGAGCTCGATGATCCGGGCGAGGGTGTCGCGGCGGCGAGACTCGTCGAGGGCTGGTTCCTCCTCGAGCGTCATCCGCAGCCGGAACGCCTCCGCCACATCCTGCCGGGCGGCCTGCAACGCCGCTTGGAACGGCGCGGTGGCCTCGGCGCCGTACTGCGCGGCGGCCAGCCCCAGCTCCCGCTCACCGGCCCGCAGGTCGTCGTCGAGCTCGATGAGCAGCGCGTTCGCCTGGCCGGTGAGCTCCTCCAGGCTGGGCCCGGCCGGGGCCTGGGCCGGCGGCGCGGCGCTCGGGGCGGGCCGACGCCTCCGCCGCAGCCACAGCCACGCCAGCACGACCACCACGACCAGCACGACAACCAGCCACAACCATTCGAAGCCGCCACCGCCGGCCGCATCGGCATACCCCTGAGCACCGGCGACCACCGCCCCCGACCAGTCGCTGCGGCTCAAGGCGGGCTCGATGTCGTTCTCGGCGACGTCGGCGAGCTCGCGGTCGCTGAGCCGGGAATCGTCGGGGAACGAATACGCATACGCCCGATCGGTCACGGCCACGGCCAGCAACGCGTCCCGATCACCGAGGTCGCTGAGCCGGGCCGTCTCATCGGTCCACTCCTGCGCCGGCGTGCCGTCGAACGACTCGACCAGCACGACGAACAGCTGCAGCCCCGTCCTCTCCTGAAGATCACTCAGCGCCGCATCGACCGCGCCCCGATCCCTGAGCGCACCGGCCTGATCGGTCACCTGGGTGGCGAGCCGCTCAGGCGCCTGCGCCCCGGCGGGCCCCGCCATCAGCACAACGGCGGCCGCGGCCACCAGCGGAAGAACGACACGACGCAGCTTCGACATCACCAGCCCAACCTAGGCGCTGCAGCCATCCGCGTCCGCTCCGGTCCCAGCCCTGTGGACAACTCGAAGCCCGCAAATCGCGTTTCCGGCATCCTGTGGACGAGCAGCCCGCACCCCGGCCGCCGCCGTCTTAGGGTGGAGGCCCCCTAGGTGGGCGGGTTAGGGCTGGTTGGCAACGGGCGAAACCGGACAAAAAGTCATGGCCATGCGCGGTACGGGCTTGGGGAGTACCGGGCGGCGGGGCGAGGCTTGGGCTGGGCTGGGCTGGGCTGGGCTGGGCTGGGTGCGGGCCATGCTTGACGGGGGGCTAGCAGCGCCAGGAGCGGGGCTGAGCTGCAATTGGTGGCGCCAGGTGTGGGCTGGACTGGGTCGGGGCTGTGCCCTCCGGGCGCGGAGCCGGGCCGGGCTGGGCGCAGGGCTGTGCGTTCCGGGCGCGGAGCCGGGCCGGGCTGGGCCGGGGCTGGGCAGGACTGTGCGTGCCGGGCGCGGAGCCGGGCCGGGCTGGGTCGGGGCTGGGCTGGGCAGGACTGTGCGTTCCGGCGCGGAGCCGGGCCGGGCTGGGTTAGGGCTGGACGCAGAGCTGTGCCCTCCGGGCGCGGAGCCGGGCCGGACGCGGCGCTGAGGCGAAACACGAGGCCGAGGCTGGACGCGACGCTGAGGGGAGGCCCGCGGCTGGACCGCACTCGGCCAGCGCAGGACAGCGGCGGCACAGAGAGCAGACCAGGCACGCAAGGGCCGGCACAGCCAAAGCTGCACCGGCCCCAGGAAGCGCTCAGGAAAGGTGCGCCAGGAGGTCCTGCCGGGTCAGCACCCCAGCCGGCTTGCCGTCGACCAGCACCATCGCCGCGTCGGATTTTTCCAGCAGGGTTACTGCCTCGCTCACCGGCTGGCCCCCGCCGATCATCGGGAGGGGGTCGCCCATGTGGCGCTCTATCGTGTCGTGCAGGTGGGCCTGCCCGGTGAACAACGCGTCCAGCAGCGCCTTCTCCGCGATCGAGCCCGCCACCTCACCGGTGACGACCGGGGGTTCGGCTTTGAGCACGGGCAGCTGCGACACGCCGTATTCGCGCATGTAGTCGATGGCGTCGCGGACTGTTTCGGTGGGGTGCACGTGGACCAGGGGCGGCATCGTGCCGCCTTTGCCTTCCAGCGCGTCGGCCACGGTGGGGGCGCCGTCGACGGACCTGAGGAAGCCGTAGCGGGCCATCCACTCGTCGTTGAAGATCTTGGAAAGGTAGCCGCGGCCGCCGTCGGGCAGGAGCACGATCACGACGTCGTCGGCGGAGGCGCGGCGGGCCACTTCGAGCGCGGCCACCACGGCCATGCCGCACGAGCCGCCGACCAGCAAGCCTTCTTCGCGGGCGAGGCGGCGGGTCATCTCGAACGAGTCGGAGTCGGAGACCTCGATGATCTCGTCGCAGATCTCCCGGTCGTACGTGGTGGGCCAGAAGTCCTCACCGACGCCTTCGACCAGGTAGGGCCGCCCGCTGCCGCCGGAGTAGACCGAGCCTTCCGGGTCGGCGCCCACGACCCGTACGGGACCTTGCTCTTTCAGATAACGGCCGACCCCGGTGATCGTGCCGCCGGTGCCGACGCCCGCGACGAAGTGCGTGATCCGCCCCTCGGTCTGTTTCCACAGCTCGGGGCCGGTCTCCTCGTAGTGGGAGCGCGGGTTGGCGGGGTTGCTGTACTGGTCGGGCTTCCACGCGCCGGGCACTTCGCGGGCCAGCCGGTCGGAGACGTTGTAGTAGGAGCGCGGGTCTTCGGGGGCGACCGCGGTCGGGCACACCACCACTTCGGCCCCGTACGCCTTGAGGACGTTGCGCTTGTCCTCGCTGACCTTGTCGGGGCAGACAAAGATGCACTTGTAGCCGCGGCGCTGGGCCACCAGGGCGAGCCCGACGCCGGTGTTGCCGCTGGTGGGCTCGACGATCGTGCCGCCCGGTTCGAGCAGCCCGTCGCGTTCGGCGTCGAGCACCATCCGCAGCGCGATCCGGTCTTTGACCGAGCCGCCGGGATTGAAGTATTCGACCTTGGCCAGCACCGTGGCCGCGATGCCCTCGGTGACGGAGTTCAGTTTGACCAGGGGGGTGTCCCCGATGATGTCGACGACGTTGTCGTAGTAGCGCACGGCCCTAGGGTACGACGATCCGGTGCTGCTCCTTCTCCCACTCCAGGAAGCGCTCCGTTTCGGCGAGCACCGAGCCGGCCAGCCAGGCCACCATCACGGCGTCGTCGGCCAGGCCCACGACCAGCAGAAACATCTCGGGAACGACGTCGATCGGGGACAGCACGTACGCCGTGGCGGCCGCCATCATGGCCAGCCGCAACCCACCGTCGTACTGGCCGCGCGTGGTCGCCTTCATCATCCGCGGAATCGCCGCGATGCGGGTGGACAGCGAGGGCCCGCCGCGAGCGCCCGCCATCAATGCCTTGGCCAGCGCGGTGAACGCCGCCGTTCGTTTCAGCGTCTTCGCCATGCTGTTCTCCTTCCGGTCATTCCAGCATGACTTGTGCGCGCCATGATTGCCTCTCGCCGCCGCGCGATAGCCTCGAATTCCCCTGCCGGTTTCTGGGAATCTGGAGAAGAGCGACAGCGAGGGAGCCTGTGAGCACCGTTCAGATCACCGCGGAGGACTGGCGCCGGATCAAGCTGGCCGGGCAGATCCTCGGCGGCGTGACGGGCGCTTTGGCCACGTTGACGGCCGTGTCGGCCGGTGTGCTGATGCGGCAGGCCTCGCACGCCCGCCGGATCATCCCGATGGCCGAGGCGCCGCCTCCGCGCGGCGACGGCCTTTACGGCGGGAAGTTCGGCGGCAAGGCGATCAGCATGGTCGTCCTGGGTGATTCCACCGCGGCCGGGTACGGCGTGCACCGTCCCCGCGAGACGCCGGGCGCGCTGCTGGCCACCGGGGTGTCGCGCCGCCTGCGCCGGCCCGTACGGCTGCATCGGCTGGCCGTTGTGGGGTCGATGTCGTCGGGACTGCCCTATCAGGTGGACGCCGCGCTGGATCATGAGCCGGACGTGGCGGTGATCCTGATCGGCGGCAACGACGTCACGCACGTCTCGGACCGCGCTTCCGCCGTACGTCACCTGGGTGAAGCCGTACGCCGGCTGCGCGCGGTGGGCTGCAAGGTGGTCGTCGGCACCTGCCCCGACGTCGGCGCGATCCAGCCGATCAAGCCGCCGCTGCGCTGGCTGGCCCGCAAGTGGAGTCGTGATCTGGCCGCCGCGCAGACGGTCGCCGTGGTCGAGGCGGGTGGGCGTACGGTGTCGATCGGTGGCCTGCTGGGGCCCATGTTCGAGGCCGACCCGCTGCGCATGTTCGGCTCGGACCGCTTCCACCCGTCGGCGGAGGGTTACGCCCGGGCGGCCGCCGTGGTGATGCCGACCCTGATGGCGGTTCTCGGCGAGGACGATCGCACGGTTCTTCCGGCCGCGGAGGGGGTACGCAACTTGGAGCAGGCCGCGCAGGAGGCGGTGCAGGCTCCGGGCACCGAGGTCAGCGCGGCGGGCCGGTGGGCCGTGCTGCGGCGGCATCCGTGGTTCGGCGAGCCGCGGTCGTGGTTCGGCCACCGGTCGGCGGCGTCCCCGGCCCCGGCGACGGAAGTCGTTCCCAGCGGCCGCTCGGCGTCGAGCGCCGTAGGGTGGACTCCGGAGGATCACGAGCATGCACCGTGACGCAGGGAGGCGAGCAGGATGGCGGGTCTGAACGCACGGATCGGCAAGGCGGCCGCCGGTGGCCTGCTCGCGGGCGCGGTCGGTGGGGCCGCCCTGCTGATCGGCGAGGTGCTCGCGGCCAAGGCGCGCCGTTACGCGAAGCCGACCATGGGCCTGGCCCTGCGCACGTCGATGGGCCCGGTGTCGGCGCCCACGCTGCGCCTGGTGCTGCTGGGCGATTCGGCGGCGATCGGCGTGGGCGTCGAGTGGCTGAGCGAGACCGTGGGTGGCCACCTGGCCCGCCTGCTGGCCGAGGGCAACGGCGAGACCGGCGAGCGGCATGTGCTGCTGTCCAGCGTCGGTGTGGCCGGTTCCCGCTCGTCCGACCTGGCCACCCAGGTGGCGCGGGCGCTGCTGGGCGACCGGCCCGATGTGGCTGTGGTGCTGGTCGGCGCGCACGACGCGACGAGCCTGCGCAGCCCCGAGGAGTCGGCGGCCCAGCTGGGCACTGCGGTGCGCCGGTTGCGTGACGCGGGCGTGCGGGTGGTGGTCGGCACCTGCCCCGACCTGGGCGCGCTGCGGGCCATCGCCCCGCCGCTGCGGCAGGTGGCCGGTGTGCTGGGCCGCCGGATGGCCAAGGCGCAGGCCAAAGCGGTGACGGCTGCGGGTGGCGCGGTCGTCGACCTGGGCGACAAGACCGGCGCGGTGTTCCGGGCCGACGCGGGCACCCTCTGTTACGACGGCTTCCACCCTTCGGCCGACGGCTACCGGGTGTGGGCTCACGCCCTGTACCCGGCCGTCGAGAAGGCGGCGATGACACCCGCCGGGTGAGCGCGCGATGACGGTTCAGTAGTCGGCCATGGCCCCTCTGTGACGAATTTGCACTACCGGCTAAGTTACCCGCGAGTTAAATTGGGCCCATGCCGGAAGCTGTCATCGTCGCCACCGCTCGATCCCCCATCGGCCGTGCAGCCAAGGGATCCTTGAGGGACTTGCGTCCCGACGACCTCGCCACCACCATCATCGACGCCGCGCTGTCCAAGGTGCCGCAGCTCGACCGCACCCTGATCGAGGACCTCTACCTCGGTTGCGGGCTGCCCGGTGGTGAGCAGGGTTTCAACATGGCCCGCGTGGTCGCCACGCAGCTCGGGCTGGACGGTCTGCCCGGCGCGACGGTCACCCGTTACTGCTCGTCCTCGCTGCAGACCACCCGCATGGCCTTCCACGCGATCAAGGCCGGCGAGGGTGACATCTTCCTCTCGGCGGGTGTCGAAACCGTTTCCCGGTACGCGCGAGGCAGCTCGGACGGTCTCCCCTCGGCGCTGCAGGCCCAGGTCGGCGGCCCCTGGCAGAACCCGAAGTTCGCCGAGGCCGAGGCCCGGACGGCGCAGTACGCGGAGGGCGGCCGCACCTGGCACGACCCGCGCGACGACGGTCAGCTCCCCGACGTCTACATCCAGATGGGCCAGACCGCCGAAAACCTGGCCCAGATCAAGGGCGTGACCCGCGCGGACATGGACGAGTTCGGTGTCCGCAGCCAGAATCTGGCCGAGAAGGCCATCGCGGACGGGTTCTGGGAGCGCGAGATCACCCCGGTCACGCTGCCCGACGGCACGGTCGTGGCGCAGGACGACGGTCCCCGCGCGGGCGTCACGCTGGAGGCGGTGTCGCAGCTCAAGCCGGTGTTCCGCCCCGACGGCACGGTCACCGCGGGCAACTGCTGCCCGCTCAACGACGGCGCCGCGGCAGTGGTCATCATGAGCGACACCAAGGCTCGTGAGCTGGGCATCACCCCGCTGGCCCGGATCGTGTCGACCGGCGTGACCGCGCTCAGCCCGGAGATCATGGGCCTGGGCCCGGTCGAGGCGTCGCGGCAGGCGCTCAAGCGGGCCGGCATGACCATCGACGACGTCGACCTGGTCGAGATCAACGAGGCGTTCGCGGCCCAGGTCATCCCGTCCTACCGCGACCTGGGCATTCCGATCGAGAAGCTGAACGTCAACGGCGGCGCGATCGCCGTGGGCCACCCGTTCGGCATGACCGGCGCCCGCATCACCGGCACCCTGCTCAACGGGCTGGACTGGCACGACAAGAGCATCGGCCTGGAGACGATGTGCGTCGGCGGCGGCCAGGGCATGGCGATGGTCCTGGAACGCCTCAGCTGAGGTTCGATCCCCCGGATTACCGCCGGGTCCGGTCTGCCACGAGCGGCCGGGCTCGGCGGATTTATTTGTTGAGCGTGGCCCGCAGCTCGTCGACGGCGGTCGCGGCCTCGGCCATCAGCTCGTCGGAAGCGCCCGCGGCCAGCAGGTCGTCGGCCAGCACGCGCACCTGGTCGGGCAGGATCATGTCGTGCTCGCGCGGCACCTCGCGGCGCGGGCGGCCCTCGGCGTCGGCCCCCAGGTCGGCCAGGCGCTGCACGAGGGCGTACGTGCGGGCGGCGCGGTCGTCCTGATTCCAGCGGGGCTGCTCCCACACGCGGATCTGGTTGAGCAGCCGGTCGATCGACGTCGCGAAGTCGGTCACGTCGATCAGGCTAAAAGAAAAGCGCCCGGACCCTCGTACGGGGGTCCGGGCGCTTTTCGTTTGTCGTGCTAGTCGTCCCCGCCCTGCAGGAAGCTCAGCAGGCGCAGGATCTCCAGGTAGAGCCAGACCAGGCTGACCAGGATGCCGAACGCGGCGACCCAGGAGTAACGAGCCGGCAGGCCGGCGCGCACGCCCTCTTCGACCTCGTTGAAGCTGAGGATGAAGCTGAGCGCGGCCACCACGATGCAGACGACGCTGAACAGGTAGCCCAGCGGGCCGTTGTCGCGCAGGCCGGTGCTGAAGCCGAACAGCGACAGCACGATGTTGATCAGCATGACGGCGAACAGGCCGCCCATCACGATGATCATGCCGCGCTGGAACTTCGGCGTCGCGCGGATGACCCGGGCCTTGTAGAGGAAGGCCGTGAGGAAGAAGACGCCGAAGGTGGCGATCACCGCCTGCAGCACGACGCCCTGGTAACCGGCGATGACCGAGAAAACCTTGGACGCCATGCCGACGAAGACGCCCTCGACGACCGCGTAACCCACGATGAGCGCCGGGTTGGCCATCCGCATGAACGAGATGACCAGGCCGAGCACCAGGCCGATGATCGCGGCGCCGATCCAGGCGGCACCGGTCATCGATTCGGGGATCACGTTCCACGCGACGACCGCGGAGACGCCGGTGATGCCGAGCAGTGTGACCGTCTTGACGACGACGTCGTCGACCGTCATGGGCTGGACGGCGGGCGGAGCGGCGGGGTAATCCGACGCGCCGGGATACGGCTGACCGTAACCCGGGGCGGCACCGGCGGGGCCGTAGGCCCCGTACCCGGCCGTACGCTCCCGCTCAGCCGCCTGGCCGAGGCGCGAGAGCACCGGGTTGGAAGTCTTCACTGTGTCCAGCCTCCCTTATGAGGTTGAGGCACGCTTGACGTGCCGTTCCAGCGTACGGGAGGCAGGTGATCGGAAAAGCCTCGGAATGCTGTGAACAGGCTGAATGTAAGAGTGTCGAAGTGCCGACATGGGTGCCCGGGGCGGGTCTCGAACCCGCACGCCTGCGTGAGGCAGCCGCTTTTAAGGCGGCCGTGTCTGCCGTTCCACCACCCGGGCGGGCCTAGGGCATCGCCGTGACCGACGACACCCTAGGACACCGTATACGTCCGGGCGTCAGGACAGGAGACCGCCTCAGCGGGACCAGGCTTCGGCCTTGGGGCGCTCCGCGGTGCGCTGCACCGGCGGGGTCACCTCGGTGAACTCCTCACGCGGGGCGTGCAGCTGGCCGAGGGCGATCGTCTCGCGCTTGAACAGCATGGCGAGTGTCCAGTCGGCCACCACGCGGGCCTTGCGGTGGAACGACGGGATGTGACTCACGTGGTAGGTGCGGTGCATGAACCACGCCGGCCAGCCCTTGACCTTGATGCCGTAGACGTGCGCGACACCCTTGCCGAGGCCGAGGCCGGCCACGCTGCCGATGTACTTGTGCTTGTACTCCTTGGGCTCGCCACCCAGGACGACCTGCCGGATGTTGTCGGCCAGGACCCGGGCCTGCCGCACGGCGTGCTGGGCGCTCGGCGAGCACCAGCCGCCCGGGTTGGTCAGGTCGGGCACCTGCGCGCTGTCGCCCGCGCTCCAGGCGCCCTCGAGCACGTTGCCGTCGCTGTCGGCCACCTGCAGCGTGGGCAGGCAGTTGATGTGACCCTTGGGGCCGCGGGGCAGGTCGGTGTGGTCGAGCATCGGCGACGGCTTGACACCGGCCGTCCAGACCAGGGTCTCGGCCCGGAACGAGTCGCCGTCGGAGAGCACGATCTCGCCGTCGACGCACGAGTTGAGGAACGTGTCGAGACGCAGCGAGATGCCGCGCTTGGCCAGCTCACGGGCCGCGTACGCGCCCATCTTGGGGCCGACCTCGGGCAGGATCCGGTTGGTCGCCTCGACCAGGACGAACTTGAGCTCCTGGGCGTCGAGCTCGGGGTAGTACTTCAGGGCGTCGCGGACGACGTCCTCCATCTCGGCCAGCGCCTCGATGCCGGCGAAGCCGCCGCCGACGAAGACGAAGGTCAGCGCCGCCTTGCGCAGCTCGGGGTCGGGCGTCACGGCCGCCACGTCGAGCTGGTCGAGGATGTGGTTACGCAGGTAGGTGGCCTCACCGATGGTCTTGAGGCCGATGCCGCGCTCGCTCAGGCCGGGGATCGGCAGCGTACGCGAGACCGAACCCGGGGCCACGATGATGTGGTCGTAGCTCATCTCGGTGGCCGGGCCCTCGATGGGCTGGATGGTCACCGTCTTGCGTGCGTGCTCCACCTTGGTGACCTCGCCGGCCACCACGCGACACTTCTTGAGCTCGCGGCGGAGCGGCACGACGCTGTGCCGCGGGGAGATGTTGCCGGCCGCTGCCTCGGGGAGGAACGGCTGGTACGTCATGTGCGGCTGCGGGTCGATGACGACGATCTCGGCCCGGCGCCGGTTGAGCTTCTTCGACAGGCGCAGGGCGGCGTAAAGACCGACGTGCCCTGCACCGACGACGACGATGCGCTGCGGATTCACATGAGCCATTCTCGCGCGCCGACAGGCCTTCGCGCCTCCTGGTGTGATGTACAACAAATCGATTTGTCAAGTGCTGTGACCCACATATTGCGGGCAGATTTCACGCTCTATGCACGAGCCGTGATATGAGCAGCGTGGCCGCCGCGGCACCGGCCAATCCGACCACTGTGGCCACGAGGAAAGGACCTCCCGCGAGTTCGGCGGCGAGCCCCAAGGCGAACACGGTCAGTAGAGCCGAGACGAGGATCACGCCCAGCGCCCGGAGCAGCCACAGGCCCACGACGTCGATGTTCACCACCGCGTCGTGCGGCAGCACCGCGGCCAGGGCCGTGAGCGAATGGCCCAGATAAAGGGCGGAGGCAATGGTCAATACCCGCCACAGCGACACTTCGGAGTCGTAAAACGCGGTGTCGGCCAGCCAGCCACCGATCACGACCAATGCGGCGAACGTGGCGCCCCGGCCGCGCGGCGCGAACGCGGGATAAAGGGCGACCACGGCCAGCGGCACGAAGAACTGCGTGCCGAACAATGTCAACGGCCACGCCACGGCCATCGCGATCAGGCCGGCCACGCCGACACCGCAGCGCACCAGGAACGGCAGAACGGTGGCACGGGTCAGCGCGCGGCGGGCGCCACCGACCTTCCGGGTGATCAGGTCGAACATCAGCGTCCCCGCGGGGCCGAGGCGAGCCGGGAGACGTCACGCAGCACCAGGTCGAGGCTGCCCGCGCCGGCCCACTCGACGACCGGGACGCCGTGCTCGCGCAGCCGGCCCAGCACGTTCTCGCGTTCCAGCCGCCACAGCCGGGTCGCCAGCGGCGTCCACGGGCCGCGCACCTCGGGGGCGGCCGAGGCAGGCAGGGTGTCGACGGCCACCACGAACCGGCCCGACTGGGCCAGCGAGGCCAGCATGTCGGCCGCCCGGGGGTCGATCAGCGGGGTCAGCACCACGACCAGCGCGTCCGACGAGACGTGATGCGCGCCGAAGTCGCCCGCGTGGTCCATCGGGTCGGGCCGCACGTCGAGCAGCCACTCCAGCACGGTCAGATATTGCCGGCGGCCGGTGGCCGGGCGCAGCCGGCGGGCCGCCGCACCGTATTCGAGCAGCGAGACCCGGTCACCGCGCTGCAGATAGTGCTCCGCGACCGCGGCCGAGGCCCGGACCGTGGTGTCGAGCACCGACGCGCTGCCGCCGACGCCACCGGACAGGCCGACCTCGCCCAGCACGTCGAGCAGCAGCACCACCTCGGCGTCCCGGTCGGACAGGGTGGAGGCGACGTGCAGGTCGCGCGTGCGCAACGAGACCCGCCAGTCGATGCGCCGCAGCCGGTCGCCCGGCGCGAACGGGCGGACACCGGCCAACTCGCCGCCCTCCCCCATCCGCCGCGAACGGTGCGCGCCGACCAGGCCGGCCGCGGCGGGCATGGCCTCGATCGCGTTGAACGGCTCGGTGACCGGATACACCCGTACGCCGTAGGCCGGGGTGACGACCGGGCGGCAGGCCAGCAGGCCCCCGCACGCGGCCACCCGGGCGGCGGCCGGGCCCACGTCCTGCCGGCCCCAGCGCAGCGCGTCACCGGGCAGGTCGACCGCGGCCCAGCCGTCCGAGGCCACCGTGAGCGCGAAAGGCCGGTCCGCGTGCTCCAGCTTCAGCCAGCGCGAGGTGCGGGTGCGCACCACCACCAGGTCGTACGGGATGACGTCGGGGTTGGTGACGGTGACCGAGGCCTGCACCTGGCCGCCCTCGACCAGCAGCTCCTCGTCGGCGGTGACCGACAGCTCGGGCGTCGAACGGGGCATCCGGCGCAGGTGGACGGCCGCGCCGATCGCGAACGGCGCGGCCAGCAGCACCAGGTCGACCCGGCCCAGCGCGACCCCGAGCACCAGCAACAGGCCGGTGAGCAGCACGGCACGGCCGAGCGCGCGGGTCGGGGCCCAGGCGGGGCCGTGACCCGAATCGCTCGACGTCGCCGGCGGCACGGCCCGGCGCAGCAGCGGCTCGGGAACCGTCACGTCGCGGTGTACCCCGTGGCGTAGGTGGGCAGGGCGCCGCTGGCCGGGGCCGGAGTATTTTGCAGCACCTCGTCGACCACGAAGGCCGGGTCGACGCGGCGCAGCCACATCTCGGGCCGCAGCGTGATGCGGTGGGCCAGGGCAGGCACGGCGACGTCCTTCACGTCCTCCGGCACCACGAAGTCACGACCTGCCATCGCGGCCCGCGCCCGGGCCAGCAGCAGCAGCGCCAGCGAGCCGCGCGGGGACGAACCGACCAGCACCGACGCGTGCTCGCGAGTGGCCGCGGCCAGCGACACGCAGTACCGGCCGATCGAGTCCTCGACGGTGATCGTCTCCAGCGCCGCCTGCATCGACTGGAGCGCGGCGGAATCGACCACCGGCTGCAGGAAAGCCTCCTCCTGCCGGCGCGACATGCGGCGCTGCAGCACCTCCCACTCCTCCTGGGCGGTCGGGTAACCGAACGACACGCGCAGCAGGAACCGGTCGAGCTGGGCCTCGGGCAGCGGGTAGGTGCCCTCGTACTCGATGGGGTTGGCCGTGGCCAGCACGTGGAAGGGCGGGTCGAGGCGGTAGGTGACACCCTCGACCGACACCTGCTTCTCCTGCATGGCTTCGAGCAGCGCGGCCTGGGTCTTCGGCGGCGTCCGGTTGATCTCGTCGGCCAGCAGCATGTTGGTGAAGACCGGGCCGGCCCGGAACGCGAAATCGCCCTTGCGCTGGTCGTACAGGAAGGAGCCGGTCACGTCGGCGGGCAGCAGGTCGGGCGTGAACTGCAGCCGGCGGAAGTCGAGGCCCAGCGCCTGCGCGAAACAGCGGGCGGTCAACGTCTTGCCGAGCCCGGGCAGATCCTCCAGCAGCACGTGCCCGCCGGCCAGGATCCCGGCCAGCACCAGCTCGAGCGAGTCGCGCTTGCCGACCACCACGCTGCCGACCGAGTCCAGGACAGCAGTGGCCAGCCTTCCCACCTCGTACGCAGGAAGGGGCTGCGCGCCTGTCTCCGTCACCACGGCACCTTTCTCACAGTCGTTCCAGGACGTCCACGTAGGACTCGAGGTCACGCGCCTTCGGCATGCGCCGGCCGCGGTCGTGCAGCGTCGCCCAGAGCGGATCGCCGAGCAGCTTACGGGCCCGCCGCGGGTCGGACGCCCGGGTGATCCCGTGCCGCAGCCGCAGGCGCTCGTCGGTGAGCTCGGCCAGCACCGGCAGAACGTTACGCGAATACAGGTCGTCGTCCGCGTTGGCCCGCTCGAGATTCTGCTCCCAGCGGCGCACCGCGGCCCGCAGCGAGTCGGTGCCGCTGCCACCGTCGGACGAGCCGCGCCGGTCGGAACGCTTGGGCCGCGGCGGCGGGCGCACCTCGGCCACCGCCAGCAGGATCAGCCGCAGCCCGGTCAGCGCGGACACCACGAAGACGATCGAGATGTCGAGGTCGGCCGAGCGCATGACGGCCACCACGACCGCGGAGGCCAGGGCGACCAGCAGCAGGTTGCGCAGCACCCAGCCCGTCCACGACCGCTTGCGCTCGGGGGCCGCCTCGTCGCCGCCCGCCGGCTCCTCGCGCTCGCCGAACAGGTCCTCCAGCCCGCCCGTGGTCACGCCGGCACCCCCGCGCCCAGATCGGCCCGCAGCCGCTCCAGCGCCGAACGGGCCTGGCGGCGCATCTGGTCGTCGACCGTGTGCGTCGCGTAGCGGGCCTGGCGGTAGACGTCGAGCAGCGCGGCCAGCACCTGCGCGTCGACCTGTTGCTCGCGCAGCAGGCGGCCGACCAGGTCGGTGGGGCTGTCACCGGGATGCCGGGGCGTGCCCGCGGCGGCGGCCGCCTGTTCCAGCCGCACCCAGCAGGCGATCACGGCACGGCGCGGGTCGCGGTCGGTGTCCGAGAGCTCCTCGAGGCCCGCATCGAGGGCGGCGACCAGTTCCTCCGCCGTACGGGGTTGGTCGCCCTGACGTTTCCGGTCGCGTTTGTTCTTGCCCGAACGGCGGCGGCGGTCACGCAGCAGCGAATAGATCAGCAGGCCGAGCACGATCGCGACGACCAGGCCGAGCACGATGACGGCGGCCGTGTTGATCCAATCGGGCAGGCCGCGGGCCGGCTCGGGCGGAGGCGGCGGGCTGGACTGCACACCCGACGGGACCGGGGTCGGCAGCAGCGGCGCCTCGGCGGTCGGCTCGTCCCGCACGATCTGCTCCAGGCGCGGCTCCGACCTGGTCGCGGCCAGCGCGGTGCCGAAGAGCAGCACGAGGACGGCGGCCAGGGGCCACCAGCGTCGCAGTGCCGCGAGGGTCATCGGTCCTTCTCTGTGCCCGTCAGATCTTTCGCTGTGCCCGTCAGATCTTTCGCTGTGCCCGTCAGATCTTCGCTGTGCCCGTCAGATCTTCGCTGGGCCCGTCAGATCTGAGCCAGCCGCTTCGCCTCGGTGAAGACGTCGTCGAGCATGGCCGGGGTGAGCTTACCGGTGAACGTGTTCTGCTGGCTGACGTGGAAGCACCCCAGCAGTTCCGGCACACCGGGCTGGCTGACCCGGGCCCCGTGACCGAACTTCGGGCGGGGCACCGGCGGCCTCGTGCCGTACACCGCAGTCATCGCGGGCCACCACGCCTGCCAGGCGAAAGCCCCGAGCGCGACGACCACCTTGAGGGTCGGGCGGATCAGTTCCAGCTCGCGGTGCAGCCAGGGCGCGCACGTGTCACGCTCCTCCGGCAGCGGTTTGTTGTCGGGCGGGGCGCAGCGGACGGCGGCGAAGATCCGCAGATGCCGCAGCGTCAAGCCGTCGTCGGCGGCGACACTGGTCGGCTGATTGACCAGGCCCGCCCGGTGCAGCGCGGCGAACAGCACATCACCCGAACGGTCGCCGGTGAAAATGCGGCCCGTACGGTTACCGCCGTGCGCGGCCGGGGCCAGGCCCAAAATGGCGATCTCGGGGTCGGCCACGCCGTAACCCGGGACCGGGCGGCCCCAGTAATGCTGATCGCGGAACGAGGCCCGCTTGGTGACGGCCACCTCCTCACGCCAGGCGACCAGGCGCGGGCAGGCGAAACAATCCGCGACCTCGGCGTCCAGCACGCTGAGTGAGGCCGCCCGGGCCGCGGTGGCTTGCACTTGCTGAGGCGTACGGGTGGGGCTCACACAGTTCTTTCTACGCCTTGGGCCGCAGACACAGGAGATAGCCCCGGTCGTCGCCGTTGGCGTAGACGTAGAACTCCTCCTTCTCCTGGAAGAACTTGTTGCAGGAGTCGCTCTGGGTGGAGCTCTCGCCGTCGACCCGCGCCACCACGGTGAACCGGGCCTCGGCGGCCGAACACTCGATCAGGGAAGCACCGGTCTTGGTGGTGCCCTCGTCGTCGACATCCTTGTCAGAAGCGATGCAGTCGCCGGCCTTGGCGTCACGGGCGCCGTCGCCGCCGAGGACGAGGCCGCTGATCGCGTAGACAGCGGCCGCCACGACCAGCCCGGCCACGATGGCCACGACCACCATGTTGCCCCGGCGGGACCGATCAGATGAGCTCACGCGGGAATCCTCTCGAGGGGCGGTCGCAGCCGCGACTTTAGCGACCGACCCCCGGGAGTTGCGACGTGCAGTCAGCCTTTCGGGCTGTCAGCCTTTCGGGCGCAGGCAAAGCACGTAACCGTCGCCCGCGGTGCTGCCATAGACGTAGAAACGCTCGTCACCGGAGAAGAACTTGTCGCACGCGGAGCTGGTCGGCGAACTCTCGCCCTCGATGCGGGCCACGACCGTGTATTCCGCATCCCGGAACGAGCAGTCGACGATCTCGGCCGAGGTGTCGGAGATGCCGGTGTCGGCGACCACGCCCGTGGCCGCGAGGCAGTCGCCGACCTGGGCGCCCTTGGCCGGATCAGCGGCGGCCGAAACGATCGCGCTCACACCGAAAACCCCGAGACCGACCAGCAGCACCCCGGCCAGCCCGACCGCCAGCAGCACGATCTTGAGCGTGCTCCGCTTCTTGGGCGCGGGCACACCCAACCCCTGATACGCGGGATAGCCCGGCTGGCCCGGCGGCGGAAAACCCTGTTGGCCTGGCTGCGGGTAATTCTGGTGGCCAGGCTGCGGGTAACCCGGCGGACCCTGGGGCGGATACCCGGGATACGGCTGGCCCGGAGGCGGCGGATAGCTGGACTGGCCCGGAGGCGGTGGGTAGCCGGACTGGCCCGCAGGCTGCCCGTACGTCGGCGGGCCCGACTGCGGCTGACCATAGGCCGGCTGCCCGAACGACGACGGCGCGCCCGAGTTCGGCGGAGCTTCGAGCTGCCCGTACGCCGGCAGGCCCGACTGCGGCTGACCATAGGCGGGCTGCCCGAACGACGACGGCGCGGCCGAACTCGGCGTGGCTCCGGGCTGCCCGTACTGCGGATAGGTGGGCTGGCCGGGCGCGGATGCAGCGGGGAAGGCGGGCTCACCCGGCGCAGCGGGTGGGAAAGCAGGCTGACCCGGCGCGGCCGGCGGGAAAGCAGGCTCACCCGGCGCGGCCGGCGGGAAAGCAGGCTCACCCGGCACGGCCGGCGGGAAAGCACGCTGACCCGGCACGGCCGGCGGGAAAGCAGGCTCACCGGGCGCGTCAGGGGACGAAGAGCCGGGTTGACCGGGCGCGAAGCCGGGCTGATCCGGCGGGAAAGCCTGCTGGCCGGGCGCCGCAGTGGGCAGGTAGGTGGGCTGGTCCGACGGCACGGCGGCTCCGGCCGGGCCCGCGGGCGACGACGGCGGCGGGAAGGCCGGGCCGTCGGTCGCCGAGGGCGGGAAGGCCGCGCCGTCGGTCGCCGAGGGCGGGAAGGCCGCGCCGTCGGTCGCCGAGGGCGGGAAGGTGGGTGGCGCAGGAGGGTAGGCCGGCGGCGGCGGGGTCGGCGGCGGCGCGAACGTCGGGTCGGGAGGTGGCGGGGTCGCGTCGCTCACGGGTGGTCCTTTCCGCGGGCCGGCCAGGAACGGCCGGATCAAGCGGAGCAGACAGTAGCGATCAGGCCTGCCTTCTCGCGACCCCGTTCAGTGGCCGGAGGGGTGGGCGGCGTCAGCGGCCGCCGGTGACGAGCGACGCGGACGGGGCGGGCCGGTCGGTGGCGTGGGCAGCGTCACTGTCAGCGGCCGCCGTCGAGGAACGATGCGGACGGGGCGGGGCGCTCGGTCTTGCCGGGCGGCGCGTCGGCAGTGGCGGTGGGCACGGCGCCGGCGCCGGGTGTGGCGGTGTTGCCGGGCGTGGCGGTGGCGCCGGGTGTGGCGTTCTCGTCCGGCTCGGTCGGGGTGGCGGCGCCGGCCGTGCGGCTCGCCGACGGGGTGGCGTTGGGTGAGCCGAACGGCGCTGCCTCGGGGCAGTACGGGTAGCCCATCGAGCGCGAGTGCCACGACTCACCGGTGTTGGGGTCGCTGCAGTAGGCGTTGCCCATCTGGATCGGCGCGCCTTCCTGGTCGAACAGGCGCGCGCCGGGCACCAGTTTGCCTGTGCTGTCGTAGACGAAGACGTCGGTGATGTAGTCGTACGGGTTGCCGCCGCCGGAGTAGCCCGCGTCGTTGTAGCCGGGGTCGCGCACGTCGCTGTCAGCGCTGAAGAAGCCGCCGATGGCGAACAGCACCAGGAACACCGAGCCGACGTTGATCACGTAGCGCTGCCAGCCTTCGCGGCCCAGGCGGCGGTGGCCGACCAGGATCGAGGCGACGACGCAGCCGGTCAGCAGCAGCAACGCCACCAGGGTGCTGCCGCCGATGCGGGGCAGCAGGCCGGGCTGGTTGCCGCTGGCGTCGAACAGGTAGGCCAGCGCCATCGCGCCCAGGTAGCCGCGCAGCACCCACCACGCGGGCCGGAGCAGCGTGAGGAAGTCGCTGGCCTTGGGGTAGCCGATCATCGGCCCGATCTTGACGTCGGCCGGCCCGAGCACCCGCATCACCTGGGTGCGCACCTCGGCCGGGGTGACCCAGGGGCTCTTGGGCGGCTCGGGAAAGCCGCCGACGTAGCCCGCCGCGGTGGCGCGCAGCTCGGCCGCGTACGCCTCGGGGGTGCCCAGCCGGTCGGTCAGGGTGACCGTGTCCTCGGCCCGGATCTCGGCCAGGTGCTCGGGCAGGTCCTCGAGGAGCTCGGCGCGGGTGCCCTCGGGCAGGTCGGCCAGCGCCGCGCGGACCCGCTCGACGTATTCGGTGATCTCGTCCTGTGCCGTGGAGTTCACGCCGTCTCCCGCTCGCGAAGCAGATCGTCCATGGTGGATGCGAAGCCGTGCCACACTTTGCCCGACCGCTGCAACTCGGCGCGGCCGGCCGCGTTGAGCCCGTAGTACTTGCGGTGCGGGCCCTCCACGCTGGGCACCACGTAGCTGTTCAAAAAGCCCGCGGCGAACAGGCGGCGCAGGGTGCCGTAGACCGAGGCGTCGCCGACGTCTTCGAGCCCGGCGGCCCGCAGGCGGCGCAGGATGTCATAGCCGTAGCCGTCCTCGTCGCGCAGGGCGGCGAGCACGGCCAGGTCCAGGACACCCTTGAGCAGCTGGGTGGTATCCACGCGAAGGACAGTACTGCGCAATGCGAAATACCGTCAAGACGACAGTAGTGCCGCCGCGGCCACGGAACGTCGCGAGCGGGTCAGGCCAGGCTGAAGGCGATGCCGTCGAGGATGTCGTGTTCGGAGGCGATCAGGGAATCGTGGCCGGAGCGCTCCATGATCGTGCGCAGGATCAAGGCGCCGGCGCCGATCACGTCGGCCCGGCCGGGGTGCATGACGGGCAGGGCCAGCCGCTCGGCGACCGGCATGGCCAGCAGGTCGGCGGTCACGCGGGACACGTCGGCCAGGCTCACCTCGGCGTGGTGGATGCGCGTGGCGTCGTACGAGGGAAGGTTTTGCGCCAGCGCCGTGACGGTGGTGACCGTGCCCGCCAGGCCGACCAGGGTCGTGGCGGCGCGGCCGGGCACGGCGGTCAGGGCGATGTCGACCGCGGCCGCGATGTCCCGCTCCGCGTTGTGGATCTCGGCAGCCGAGGGCGGGTCGCTGTGGATGTGCCGCTCGGTCATCCGCACGCAGCCGATGTCCATCGAGATGGCGTGGTCGACGCGGTCGGAGCCGGTGACGAACTCGGTCGAGCCGCCACCGATGTCGACCACCAGACAGGGCCGCTCGGCTTGCAGCCCGGCGACCGCGCCGGTGAAGGAGAGGGCCGCCTCCTCGGTGCCGCTGATCACCTCGGGGTCGACACCGAGCACGCCGCGCACCATGTCGCGGAACTCCTGCGCGTTCTCGGCGTCCCGCGAGGCCGACGTGGCGCACATGCGGACCCGGTTGACGCCCAGTTCGGCGATCTCGGCGGCGTAGCCGAGCAGGGCTTTCCTCGTACGGGAAAGGGCCTCGGCGGACAGGCGCCCGGTGCGGTCGACCCCCTCGCCCAGCCGCACGATCTCCATGCGGCGGGCGACGTCGGTCAGCCCGCCGTCGGCGACGTCCGCGATGAGCAGGCGGATCGAATTCGTCCCGCAGTCGATCCCGGCCACGCGGGTCATAGGTGCAGCAGCATTCTCGTGTTCCCCAGCGTGTTGGGCTTGACCCGTTCCAGGTCGAGGAATTCGGCCACACCCTCGTCGTACGAGCGAAGCAGTTGCTCGTAGACCGCGTGCGGCACGGGCGCGCCATCGATCTCGGTGAACCCGAACGAGCCGAAGAACCGGGTCTCGAAGGTCAGGCAGAACACGCGGGCCACGCCCAGCTCACGGGCCGCCTCGACCAGCCGCTCGACGATCTTGTGACCGATCTTCTGACCCCGGTGGGCGGGATCGACCGCGACCGTACGGATCTCGGCCAGGTCCTCCCACATCACGTGCAGGGCTCCGCAGCCGAAGACGCGGTCGTCCTCGTCGACGGCGACCCAGAACTCCTGCACCGACTCGTACAGGGTGACCGTGGCCTTGCTGAGCAGCCGCCGATCGGAGGTGTATTCGTCGACCAGGGCGCGAATGGCCCGGACGTCCTGAGTGCGCGCGCGCCGGATCTCCACCGTCATTCTTCCCGTTTGACGCAGGGGCCCTCGGTCCACCACGGCTCGACGGCGTCGCGGACCTCGTCCCCGAAAGGATTCACGCCCCGGCCCACAGCGAGCGCGTGCCCGAGGTGGACATGCAGGCATTTCACTCGATCGGGCATGCCACCGGCGGCGACGTGCGCGATCTCCGGAACGTCCTCGATGGCCTTGCGGCGCGTCTTGTAGTCCTCAGCGGCCGCTTGGTAGTGCGCGGCCAGCTCGGGGTCGGTGGACAGGCGGTCCTGCATGTCGCGCATGACGCCGGCCGACTCGAGGCGGCTGCACGCGGCGGTCGCATGCGGGCAGGTCAGGTAGTAGAGGGTCGGGAAGGGCGTGCCGTCGTCGAGGCGCGGGGCCGTCTCCACCACGTCCGGGTTGCCGCACGGGCAGCGGTGCGCGATCGCACGGGTGCCGCGGGGAGGCCGGCCGAGCTGGGCCTGGACGATTTCAAGGTCGGCTTCGGTTGGCTCAGGCATTTCAGTTGGGGGACTCCGCGTCGGCGGCTCGGACGCTGCTCCACAGCGTGTCGTACCAGCGGTCGGGTGCGGCCGCCGGGGCTTTCTGACCGGCCTCGGCGGCGGCGCCGGCCGGGTCGTTCAGCACGAGCAGCGGGGTCTCCCCCGGCCGCACGGCGAACAACGTCTCACGGGCCTGGGCCCGGAGGTATTCCGGGTCCTTCCACTTCTGCAGCTCCTGGGCCTTCTGCGTGATCAGCTCCCGCTGGGCGGCCTGGTCGGCCTCGAGCTGGGCGATCTGCGACTCCTGGGCCAGATAGACCCGCAGCGGGTAGGTGTAGGCCAGGGCGAGCGCGACGAAGACGACGATCAGCACCATCGCGCGGCCGGTCAGGGCGCGCGGCCGGGGAGCAACCGTGCGCTTGGTGGCGCCGCGGCCGGCGATTCCCGTACGCCGGGAGGCCGTCGGACGGTTCAGGGTCGTGCGCTTGATGTTCCGCGTCGGGCGGCCGGTCGCGCTGTTACGGGCGGCCGCGCTGCTGCTCGGCGCTTCACCCTCAGCCTTTTGTCCGCCTTTGGGCGTTTTATCGGGTGAGCCGGGGTCGGCGCGACCGCTCCGGACATTTCCGGTATTGCGGATTGGTCCGGTCGGACGGGTGCGCGACGATCCGGGGCGGCGGGACGGACCCTGACCGCTCGGTGATCGTCGCTGTGTCGTCACCCCAACCCCTCCGTCACGTGTTGTGGCGCCCGCTGAAACCTATGCCCGTTTCCGGGGGCGCCACAACTCCATGATCTAGTGGGCGCTCGTCACGCCGTGCGGTAACGCGGGAAAGCGCCCGCACCGGCGTACCGGGCCGCGCCCTCCAGCTGCTCCTCGATGCGCAGGAGCTGGTTGTACTTCGCGACGCGGTCGGACCGGGCCGGGGCGCCGGTCTTGATCTGGCCGCTGCCCACCGCGACGGCCAGGTCGGCGATCGTGGTGTCCTCGGTCTCACCGGAGCGGTGGCTCATCATCGTCTTGAAGCCGGCCCGGTGGGCCAGGTCGACGGCGTCCAGCGTCTCGGTCAGCGAGCCGATCTGGTTCACCTTGACCAGCACGGCGTTGGCCGCGCTCTCGGCGATGCCCCGGCCGATGCGGGTCGGGTTGGTCACGAACAGGTCGTCACCCACGATCTGGATCTTGTCGCCCAGCTCGCCGGTCATCGCGCTCCAGCCGGCCCAGTCCTCCTCGGACAGCGGGTCCTCGATCGAGACGATCGGGTAGTCGGCGGCCAGCTTCGCGTAGTAGGCGATCATCTCGTCGGTCGACTTCGGGGTGCCCTCGAAGACGTACGCCCCGTCCTTGTGGAACTCGGTGGCGGCGACGTCCATGGCCAGCACGATGTCGCTGCCCAGGGAGAACCCGGCGGCCTGCACGGCCTCGGCGATCAGGTCGAGCGCGGACGCGTTGGACGGCAGGCTCGGCGCGAAGCCGCCCTCGTCGCCCAGGCCCGTCGACAGGCCCTTCTTCTTCAGCACCGACTTGAGCGCGTGGTAGACCTCGGCGCCGGTGCGCAGGGCCTCGCGGAAGGTCGGGGCGCCGATCGGCGCGATCATGAACTCCTGCACGTCGACGTTCGAGTCGGCGTGGGCGCCACCGTTGAGGATGTTCATCATCGGCACCGGCAGGACGGCCGCGTTGGGGCCGCCGACGTAGCGGAACAGCGGCAGCTCGGCGCTCAGCGCAGCCGCCTTGGCCACCGCGAGGGAGACGCCCAGGATCGCGTTCGCGCCCAGCTCGCTCTTGTCGGCCGTGCCGTCCAGGTCGAGCATCTTCTGGTCGATGAGGCGCTGCTCGCTGGCCTCGTAGCCGACGAGCTCGTCGGCGATCTTGTCCTCGACGTTGGAAACCGCCTTCTCGACGCCCTTGCCGAGGTAACGGCCCTTGTCGCCGTCCCGCAGCTCGATGGCCTCGAAAGCACCCGTGGAGGCGCCCGAGGGCACCGCGGCGCGGCCTACCGTGCCGTCGTCCAGCCCGACCTCGACCTCGACGGTCGGGTTGCCCCGGGAATCCAGGATCTCGCGGGCGACGATCGCTTCAATGGTGGCCATGTGTCGTGTCGCTCCTTCATTCAGGCTGCCTTTGGCTGCCGTTCACACCGACCGCGACCCTGCGGCCGACCACGGCACTGAGCGTATCGAGCCGTCGTCACGCTCGTACGGTTGCCCTTGGGTTTTGGCTAAGGTCCGGCCCGGGTTCACCGATTACCCCGTCACTATGAGCACACCTACGCTTCCCGCCGACGGGTCGTTCATCGAGCTGACCTCGTACGGCGAAACGCTGCCCGGAGTTCGCGTCGTGCACACCGAGGGCCCCGTCCTGACGCTCTCGCTGGCGCTCGACAACGTGCCGCCGGCCGGCTCGACCGTCACGCTGCGCTGGGCGACGGCGCCGCGCGGCCGGTACGCCTCGCTCGCCACCGTGACCGCGGTCGACGGCAACCGGGTCGACGTGCAGCTGGCCGGGGAGGCGTCCCTGGAGCAGAGCCGCGACTTCGTGCGCGGCGGCGGCGGCGAGCCGATCGTGCTGATGCTGCCCGAAGGGCCGGCCCAAGGCTTCGTACGGGACCTGAGCGAACGGGCCGTACGGGCCCAGTTCACCGACGTCGAGGTGCAGCCCGGCACGGACCTCACGTTGCGCGTCCAGGTCGGCGACGAGGTGGTCGAATTCCCGGCGCAGACCGTCAAGGTGAGCTCGATGCGCCAGCAGATCCCGCGCCGCGGCCCGATGATCGTCGAGCTGGTGGCGGTCTTCACGGGCACCGACGAGCACTCGGCCCGGGTGGTCCGGCGCTACATCATGCACGAGCAGTTGATGGCGCGAGCACGCAGCGCAGCCTCGCCATAACTGGTTTGCCTGAGGTTGCGCGCATGGGCCAAGGTGTCAGACGTGCCCACTGTTACGCGCCTGACCGCCGGCCTGACCGCTGCGGGCCTGGCGCTGCTCGGCGCGGCCGGCTGCGGCGACCTCGACGAGGCGAACGCGGCCCCGCTGAGCCGGGAGTCCCTGATCACCGAGGCGGCCGGGCAGCTGGCCGCGGGCTCGGCCCTGACCTACTCCGCGAAATATCAGGTGGCCGGCGGTGAGGTCGCCACGGTCAACCGGGCCCAGCGCCCGCTCCGCGCGTCGTACGTCTACCCCGGCGGCCGCCTGATCGTGACGTCGACCGTGACGATCAGGTGCTCGACGTCGACCTGCGAATCCCGCACGGCCGACCCGGCCGCCGCGACCGCTCTCGACGACGGCCCGCTGATCTCGGCCGAGGCCGTACAGGCGATGCTGGCCACGGCCGCGCTCGACCCGGTCGTCGAAACCACCCCGCACGACACGACGATCGCCGGCCGCCACGCCACATGCCTGTCGCTCGCCGGCGTCGACGAGACCCCGTCCCGCGAGTTCGACCTGTGCGTGACCAACGAGGGCGCCCTGGCCAGCTTTACCGCCACCATCAACGGCAAGCGCATCGACCAGGCCCTGACGTCGTACCGGGACGACCTGCCGGACGACGCGTTCCTGGTCCCCACCGGCATCAAGCTGATCGACAAGTCGGCCGAGTAGCGAACCTCGCGGCCGGCCTCCCCGACTGAACACTCAGGGAGGCAGGCAGGAGCGACGAGCTCTTGATCGTCCGCCGCCAGTGCGGCGAACGTGACGCTTTCGCCGAGCTGGTGCGCGCGTGGCACGGCCCGGTCGAGCGGTACGTCGGCCGGATGCGCCGTCTTCGCGATCGGGGCGCTGATCGTTTCCTCCGGAATACGGGTGGGGCCGCTCCTGACCATCGGTGTGCTCGGCGTCGCGGCGGTGCTCACCCTGGCCGGCGCGCTGCGGAACCTCGCCCTGCAGCGTCGCCAAGCCGAACTGGGTAGTTGAGCCCGCGCCCCTAGCTCCGCAGCACAACCTCGAGCAATCCCCGTACGGCCCGGGCTCGCGCCCGCTGCCACCCACGGAGAGTGGGATGCCCCGGCGGCGCGGGCAGGGTCGACCGATAACGCCACATCCCCGCGAGGGCCGCGACGAACCGCCCCGCCCCGGCCGGAAGCAGGCCCGCGGCGGCCGCCAGGGCCGCCTGCGGCCCGTCGCGATGCCCACTGCCGACGATGTCGGTGGCCAGCCGCGCCCGGTCGAGCCAGCCGGCCCCGCGCACCCGAAACTCCAGTCCACCAGCACGGCCCCGCCCGCGCCGAGCACGGCGTTGTCGGCGCGGATGTCCTGATGGACCAAGGTCTGCCCGGCGGTCCACTCCGGCCAGCCCGCCGCCCGGTCGGCCAGCGCGCGGGCATGCTCCCGTTCCCACGGGTCGAGCAGATCGGGGTGCTCGGTGCGCAGGCGATGCCAGCCGTCCAGATCGGTCAGCAGGCCGGCGATCGGCGGCAGCACCGGCGGCGCCTCCACCGCGGCGATCGTCTCGCAGGCCGCCGCGACCAGACGGACCCCGCTGTCGGTCCACGGCGGTCCGGCCGGGACCCCGGCGGCGACCGACATGACCAGCGCACACCACTCATCGACCTCGACCGCACCGATCAGCTCGGGCGCGGGCACCCCCGGCGGAAGGGCCGCCAGCGCCACCGCCTCCTGCCGGTAGAACCGATGCGACGCGCTGCTCGCGCTCGCGGCGACGGCCTTGACGAAGACCTGCCGCCCGTTCGCCAGCCGCAGGACCGCGGCCGGGCCGGGCGACATGCCGCCACCTACATCGCGGCCCGCCCGAATCGGCGAACCGCAGACTTCCTCCACCGCCCGCCGTACCCCTTCGGGCATCGATCGCCAGGGCGGGCGCCGCGCGAACAAGCCTGCCGCCGAGCCTGGCACGGCACCGCGCAACCGCGGCCGGGCCGGCATCACCGAGTCCGGCTCGGCGCCACGCAACCACGGCCCGGCCGGCACCAACGAGTCTGGCCCGGCGCCACGCGACCGTGACCGGGCCGGCGCAGCCGAGTCCGGGTGTGAGGCCCACGGCGCATGTCGATCCGGCGAGTCGGGCCGTGGCTGAGCCCGATCCGGCGAGTCAGGCCGTGGCTGAGCCCGATCCGGCGAGTCAGGCCGTGGCTGAGCCCGATCCGGCGAGTCAGGCCGTGGCTGAGCCCGATCCGGCGAGTCAGGCCGTGGCTGAGCCCGATCCGGCGTCGGACGGTGCTCGGGAACGGACAACGGCCGGTGCCCCGGAACGGGTCAGACGCCCAGGAGGGTGCGCAGGTGGCGGGGTGGCGGGGAGCCATGGGCGAGCATGGCGTCGTGCCAGGCCTTGGGGGTGGCGCCGAACGGGCGGGCCGCGGCGATGGCCGCCACCTCGGTGTAGCCGACGAAGTAGGTCGAGAGCTGGGTCGATGTGAGCAACGCGCGGCGCCACTTGCCGGCGGCCTCGCCCTCCTCCTGGAAGCCGGCCCCCGTCATCAAGGCCATCGCCTCGGCTTCGGGCAGGTCGTCACAGTGGACGAGCTGGTCGATGATCGCGTTGAGGCTCATCCGCAGTTGCATCTTGAGCTGCTGCAGGCGCACCGGCAGGCCACCGAAGCCCAGGTCGGCCATCGCCTCCTCGGTGTAGACCGCCCAGCCCTCGACGAACGGGCCCGACCAGCCGAGCGCGCGCACCCTGGTCGCCGCCCGGAAACGCCGCGCGTGGGCGATCTGCAGGAAGTGGCCGGGCATCGCCTCGTGCACGGTCAGGTCGCGGATCATGTGGTCGTTGTATTCGCGGTAGAACGACTCGACGCGCTCGGCCGGCCAGTCGGACGGCGTCGGCGAGATGCAGTAGAAGGTGGGCACGTCGGCCGTCTCGAGCGGGCCCGGCGGGTCGCAATAGGCCACGGCGACGCCGCGCGCGAACTCCGGCATCTCCTCGATGACGCAGGGATCGTCGAGCAGCGTGACGACGTCGTGCTCGCGGACGAACTCGGTGGCCTCGGCCATCGTGACCTTGGCCAGGTCGAGAATGGTGTCGTCGGACGGATGCTGCGCGCCCAGGCTGTCGAGGGCCCGGCGCACCGTCTCGTCGGTGGCGGGGCCACCGGTCAGCTCGGCGGCCGCCTCCCGCAGGCTCTCGCCGACCCGTTCCAGATTGGCCCGGGCCCGGGACAGCACCTCGGCCGCGGGCAGCTCGGTGTCGAGCGTGTGCCACAGGCGGGCCTCCCACAGCCGGCGGCCCAGCCGCGGGTCGCGGCCGGGCTCGCCGCTGTCGACCCGGGCGCGCAGCCAGCCGTCGAACTCCTCGAGCGCCTTGAGCGCGGCCGCCGAGGACGGCTCGACGGCGCCGCGCATGCCCGGCTCCTGCTCGAGCAGGGCAGGCAGCTCGTCCCGGATCAGCGCGGCCGTGCCCGCGAACTGACCGATCGCCGTCTCGGCGTGGATGCGCGGCACGTCCCGCAGCACCGCCCGGGCCGTGGCCAGCGCGTCGGGAATCGCCGCCAGCCGGCCCCCCAGGCCGGCCAGCCTCTCCTCGGCCGGGGCGAACTGGCGGGAGATCAGCGCGTGCAGCAGCGGGCCGGGGTTGTGCTCCAGCGGATTCCACTCGTGCTCCCGCACGTCGCCCAGCTCGAACAGGCCACGCTCGGCCATCGCGCTCAGAATGGCGTGGTCGACCTGATCCTCCGGGTCGAGCGCGTCGGCATCGACACCGGAGAGCGCGTCGGTCGCGTCGCGGAGCATGGCGACCTGAGCGTCGACCGCGCCCGGGGACAGGTCGGGCAGGCGGTCGTCGAACCGGTGGTCACCCGCATAGGTGGCCAGCCCGGGGTTGCTTTCGAGCAGGGCGTCGACGATGCGCTCGGCGAGCGGTACGAACTCCGGCATGCCGTGAAACCTACTCGGCCGGTCCGACATTTTTGGGCTCCGCCGCCCGTACGGCCTCCGCGTACTCCAGCGCCGCGCGCCGCAAGGCCTGCTCGGCGTCGCCGCCCTCGGCCACGATCCGCAGCAGCCGCGCGCCGAGGTCGGTCCCCTCCGGCAACGGCACGTCGAGCCCGGCCCGATCCGTACGGTGAAGGATCTTGGCGGCCAGGGCGAGGGCGGGCTGGCTCAGTGCGATGCCGTCGAGCACCGAGTCGCGGGTCTTCTCGGCCTTCTTGATGCTCTCCCAGTTGCGGGTGATCTCCTCGATGTCGGTCACCTCGACCCCCGAGAACACGTGCGGGTTGCGCCGGATCATCTTGTCGACCAGGTCACCCGCGACGTCGTCGACGTTCCAGGCCTCGTCCGCGGGCAGTTCCTCGGCCAGCCGGGCGTGCAGCACGACCTGCAGCAGCACGTCGCCCAGCTCCTCGCGCAGCGCGTCGGTGTCGTCGGCCTCGATCGCGTCGTACGCCTCGTAACTCTCCTCGAGCAGATACGGAGCGAGCGAGCGGTGGGTCTGGGCCCGCTTCCAGGGGTCGCCGCCCGGGGAGGCCAGCCGGTCCATCACCGCCACGGCGTCGAGCAGCCGCGCCCCCGGCGGATCCCACGACCCGTAGATGAGTTCGAGCTCGGCCAGACCCGGCTCCCGCGCCAGCCGCAACCCCAAACTGCGTGCGAACGACTCGTCCCCGGTCGGCCCGGCCAGCCAGACCACCGCGGCGTCCTGCTGCCCCGCCGCGGTCGCCAGCTCGGCGATCAGCAGCTCGGGATCGCTCTCGACGACGGTGACCGGCACCCCGCTCTTGCGCAGCGCCTCGGCCTGCTCGCTCTCACCACCGGCGAAGACCGGATGCGCCCGCACCACATCCCAGGCGGCCGCGGTCAACAGCCCCGCAGGCAGACGCGGCGAGGTGACGAGCAGAAAGATCCGTGCGGTCATGCCGGCAACTCTGCCACCCCCGGTGTGCCACCACCTCCCCCACCCACCCTGGGGAGATGTGCGGACGTTACCGCTTGTCAACCCCGCGAACCGGGTTGTCCACAGGCCGCGGCGGCCCTGCTCGCGAGAGGTCGATCACAGTGCGGGAGCGACCTGATGGAGGGCGGATCGGGGCCGGCTGCCGGGCGCGCCATCAGGCCGGATGAGGAGGCCGCGGCGGGGTAGCGGGTGAGGCGACGTGCGGCGGGACAAACGGAGCAACGGGCCGGGCGGCAGACCGCGAGGCGGACCGGAGGGGGGGCAGGATCCGGATCGGACGAGCGGGCGGGGGCGGGCAGGTCAGGGCTGGACCAGGAAACGAAGCGGGCCCGGCCCCAAGAGGGAGCCGGACCCGTGGAAGACGCGTGGCCGATCAGGAGACGTCGGTGACGGTGCTCTTCGTGGACTCGCCCAGGGGGACCTCGACCAGGGGCTTCAGTTGGCCCTGCTGGGTCTGGAACTCCAGGACCGGGATGCCGAGCGGCTGATACCGCGGGTTGACCGTGATGTCCATCGTGCTGGTCAGTTCGGCTACTTCTTTGCGCACGGCCGCCGCTGTCTTGACCAGGGCCAGGTTCTCCGCCGGGAGCTGGGTCTTGAACTGGTCGAACGTCGTGCCCGCGGGGACCTCGTTGGACTGCAGCAGCACGGTGTAGACCTCGCGCAGGTCGTCTTCGGAGGCGTCGGGCGCGGCGGACTGGACCTTGGTGCGCAGCGCGCGCAGCAGGCCGTCGAATTCGGCGTAGAGCCGGACGTATTCGGCGGTCTGGGGCAGGCGCAGCTGGCTGGCGTAGTCGGCCAGCGGCAGGTCGGCCGGCAGCGTCACGTTTTCGCGTTCGGCCACGGCGGCCAGCACGTCGTGGCCGACCAGGGTGCGCACGATGTCGAGGCGGGTGATGGCCAGGGTGGGCGCCGCGCCGGAGGCGTCCGGCTGGCCGGCGGCCGCACTGGTCAGCGCGTCGGACGCGTTGTCCCAGACTTCCTGCACCCGGGCCTCGGTGACTTTGGCGCTGTCGCCCACGTAGGCGGCCACGGACGGCTCGGACCGGCAGGCCGAGAGCCCGCCCAGCCCGAGACAGGCAACGACGACGATGGATGCCAGTCGGCGAGCACGCTGCATGACACTGACTCTCTCACGTCGGTTATGAGCCAGATCACCCGGCCCCGGAAGAACGATCACTTGGCCAACGCCGGGGCCGGGACCTCGCCCAGCACGTCCTTGAGGAGCTGGGCGCACCATTCGAGCAGCGCCTGGTCGCGCAGCGGCTCGCCGCCGACGCGGCGGGTGCTGGGCCGGGGCACGCTCACCTGGTCGGTCGCGTGCTTGTAGACCGAGTCGGGGTGGTAGCGCTTGAGCCGCAGCTGCTTGGAGTCGGGCAGCGGCAGCGGCGAGAAGCGGATGTGTTTGCCCTGCATCGACACGTCGGTGAGGCCGTAGGCGCGGGCGATCTGCCGGAACCGGGCCACCGCGATGAGGTTGGCCACCTGGGCCGGCGGCTCGCCGTAGCGGTCGGTCATCTCGGCCACCACTTCGTCCAGTGCGGCGGAGTCGCGGGCTTCGGCCAGTTTCCGATACATCTCGAGGCGCAGCCGTTCGACCGAGATGTAGTCGACCGGCAGGTGCGCGTCGACCGGCAGATCGATCTTGACCTCGGCCTCCTCCTCGGGACGTTCGCCCTTGAACGCCGAGACGGCCTCGCCGACCATCCGCACGTACAGGTCGAAACCGACGCCCTCGATGTGGCCGGACTGCTCGCCGCCGAGCAGGTTGCCGGCGCCGCGGATCTCGAGGTCCTTCATCGCCACGTACATGCCCGCGCCGAGTTCGGTGTGCTGGGCGATGGTGGCCAGCCGCTCGTGGGCCTGCTCGGTGAGCGGCTTCTCGCGGGGGTAGAGGAAGTACGCGTACGCCCGTTCGCGGCCCCGGCCGACCCGGCCCCGGATCTGGTGCAGCTGGGCCAGGCCGAGCAGGTCGGCCCGTTCGACGATCAGCGTGTTGGCGTTCGGGATGTCGATGCCGGATTCGACGATCGTGGTGCAGACCAGCACGTCGAACTCCTTCTCCCAGAAGCCGACCATCACCTTCTCCAGCTGCTCCTCGCTCATCTGGCCGTGCGCGACCGCGACCCGGGCCTCGGGCACCAGCTCGCGCAGCCGGCGGGCCGCCTTGTCGATCGACTCGACCCGGTTGTGCAGGTAGAACACCTGGCCGTCGCGGAGCAGCTCGCGGTGGATGGAGGCGGCCACCTGCTTGTCGTCCTGCGCGCCGACGAACGTGAGCACCGGGTGGCGTTCCTCGGGCGGGGTGGCGATGGTCGACATCTCGCGGATGCCGGTGATGGCCATCTCCAGCGTACGAGGGATGGGGGTGGCCGACATCGTGAGCACGTCGACCGAGGCCCGCAACGCCTTGAGCTGCTCCTTGTGCTCGACGCCGAAGCGTTGCTCCTCGTCCACGATGATCAGGCCCAGGTTTTTGAACTTCGTCGAGTTGGCCAGCAGGCGGTGGGTGCCGATCACGATGTCGGCCGTGCCGTTGGCCGCCTCCTCCAGGGTCAGCCGGGCCTCGGACGGGGTCTGGAACCGGGACAGCTGCTTGATGGTCACCGGGAACTGGCTCATCCGCTCGGTGAACGTGTTGTAGTGCTGCTGGGCCAGCAGCGTGGTCGGCACGAGCACAGCGACCTGTTTGCCGTCCTGCACCGCCTTGAAAGCCGCCCGTACGGCGATCTCGGTCTTGCCGTAGCCGACGTCGCCACAGATCAGCCTGTCCATCGGGACCTGCAGCTCCATGTCGTGCTTGACCTCGATGATGGCCGACATCTGGTCGGGGGTCTCGGTGTAGGGGAAGGCGTCCTCCAGCTCGCGTTGCCACGGCGTGTCGGGACCGAACGAGTGGCCCTTGGAGGCTTGGCGGGCCGCGTAGAGCTGAATCAGCTGGGCCGCGATCTCCTTGACCGCCTTCTTGGCCCGCGCCTTGCTCTTCTGCCAGTCGGCGCCGCCCATCTTGTGCAGCGTGGGCGATTCGCCACCGACGTAGCGAGAGAGCTGGTCGAGCTGGTCGGTCGGCACGTAGAGCCGGTCGCCGGGCTGGCCCCGCTTGGACGCGGCGTATTCCAGCACGATGTATTCACGGTCGGCGCCGTTGACCGTGCGCTGCACCAGCTCGACGTAACGTCCGATGCCGTGCTGCTCGTGCACCACGAAGTCGCCCGGCTTGAGCTCGAGCGGGTCGATCGTGTTGCGCCGCCGCGACGGCATCTTGCGCATGTCTTTTGTGGACGCGCCGCGGCCGCCGGTGATGTCGTTGCCGGTGATCACGGCGAGCTGGGAGGCCGCGTCGACGAAGCCGTGGTTGAGCCCGCCGCAGGTGACGAGCAGCTGGCCGGGCTCGATCGGGGCCTCGATGGAGTCGGCCGGGGTGACGCCGAGACCCGCGTCGCGCAGCAACTCGGTGGCTCGCTGGGCGGTGCCGTGGCCCTCGAAGACCAGCGCGACGGCCCAGCCCGCGGCGGCCCATTCGTGCAGGTCGGCGGCGAGTTTGGCGGTGTCGCCGTGATAGAGCGGCACGGGCTGGGCGGCCAGGGCCACCGCGTCCCCCAGGTCGGGCGAGACCTCGACCTCGGCCTTCTCCAGCCACGGTTGATCCTCGGCCGGAGAAGGGGTGTCGGCCAGGCCGAACGGCGAAACCGTCCACCACGGCTGCGAGAGTGTCGCGGCATGCGCCCGTACGTCGGCCAGGGTCTTGAAAGCCACGGCGCCCACGTCGATCGGGGCCTGACCACCGACGGCGGCCGCCGCCCACGACGCCTCCAGGAACTCGTCGGACGTACGGGTCAGGTCGTGGGCGCGGGTGCGGATGCGCTCGGGGTCGCAGAGCAGCACGTGGGTGCCCGCGGGCATGCAGTCGATCAGCAACTCCATGCTGCCGGTGCCGTCGAGCAGGGCCGGGGCCAGCGACTCCATGCCCTCGACGGGGATACCCTCGGCCAATTTGTCCAGAATCTCGGCCAGCTCGGGGTGGTCAGCCGCGAGAGAAGCCGCCTTGGCCCGGACGTCGGACGTCAGCAGCAGTTCGCGACAGGGCGGCGCCCACAGGGACGTCACCGGGTCGATGGTCCGCTGGTCGGCCACGGCGAAGGTGCGGATCTCCTCCACCTCGTCACCCCAGAACTCGACGCGCGACGGATGCTCGTCGGTGGGCGGGAAGACGTCGAGGATGCCGCCGCGCACGGCGAACTCGCCGCGCTTGGTGACCAGGTCGACCCGCGCGTACGCCATGTCAGCCAGGCGCCGGGCCACCTCTTCCAGTTCGGCCGAGCCGCCGGTGGTCAACTCGACCGGCTCGAGGTCGCCCAGGCCTTTGAGCTGCGGTTGCAGCACCGAACGGACGGGGGCCACGACGACCTGGACCGGGTCGGAGCCGGGGTGGGCCAGCCGGCGCAGCACGGCCAGGCGGCGGCCGACGGTGTCGGAACGGGGCGACAGCCGCTCGTGCGGCAGCGTCTCCCACGACGGGAAGACGGCGACCCGGGACGGGCTGATCAGGCAGCCCAGCGCGTCGGCCAGGTCGTCGGCCTCGCGGGTGGTGGCGGTGACGGCCAGCACCGGCCGCCCCGCGCCGCCGATCTCGGCCGCCCCGGCCACGGCGGCCACGACGAACGGCCGCAGCGAGGCGGGTGCAGTGAGGTCGAGCGCGTCGGACTCGGCGTAGGCCTGGCGCGCCAGGTCGCGCGCGCGGGCGAGACCGCGGTCGCGGAGCGCGGCGGGAATGAGACCGGAGAGCTGCATCGAAGACCCCAAAGCACGTCAGATAACCCCAACGCCCGGAGGGGGCGGGGGTACGACGGCAAGTTTAGTCCGCCGGTCTGACATTCACCGCCGCCCCGACAACAACGCACACCATGTCCGACATATGTATCGATAAGCGGGCAATAGTGGCGGCTGCAGAAGGCATTCCCTGGGGAGGAAACGTGCGGATCCTGCTGCTCGTTACGGCGTTCAACGGTCTCAGTCAGCGGGCCTGGTGTGCCCTGCGCGAGGCCGGGCACGACGTGGGCGTGCAGCTCGCGACGAGCGCGTCCGACATGATTGCCGGGGTTCGGGCGGCCGGCCCCGAGCTGATCCTGTGCCCGTTCCTCAAGGACCGGGTGCCCGCCGAGATCTGGCAGCACTGGCGCACGGTGATCATCCACCCGGGTCCGGCCGGCGATCGTGGGCCGTCCTCACTGGACTGGGCGATCGCCGAGCGGGCGCACGTGTGGGGCGTCACGGCTCTGCAGGCGGTCGAGGAGATGGACGCCGGGCCGATCTGGGCCACCCGCACGTTCGCCATGCCGGCCGCTCCCCCGCGCAAGTCCTCGCTCTACCACGGGCCGGTGGCCGACGCCGCCCTGGACTGCATGTTCGAGGTGGTGGCCAAGGCGGCCGACGCCGAGTTCGAGCCGACGCCGGCCGACCAGGCCCCGGCCGAGGCGCCCGGCGCGCGTCCGCGGCCCCTGATGACCCAGGAGGACCGCGCCTTCGACTGGTCGGACTCGACCGAGCGGATCCTGCGCAGGATCCGGGCCGCCGACGGCGCGCCGGGCGTCCGCACCGAGATCGCGGGCCTGCCCGTCTTCGCCTACGACGCCACGCCCGGCCTGGCCCGGCACCCGCGTCCGGGTGCGCTGCTGGGTCGCCGGCAGGGCGCGGTGCTGATCGGCACGGGCGACGGCGCGCTCTGGGTGGGGCATCTGCGCGCGGAAAAGATCAAGCTGCCGGCCACCGTCCTGCTCGGCAAGCGGCTCAAGGGTGTGCCCCAGTCGCCGCTGCCGATCGGCGTGGAGCCCGAGACCCCGCACGCGTACCGCCAGGTGCGCTACCGCCGTACGGGAAGAATCGGCTGGCTGGCGTTCGACTTCTACAACGGCGCGATGGCGGCCGGGCACTGCCGCCGCCTGCTGGCCGGGTTGCGCCACGCGGCCGCCCAGGACACCGAGGTGCTGGTGCTGCGGGGTGGCACCGACGCGTTCAGCAACGGCATCCACCTCAACGTGATCGAGGCCGCGGCCGACCCCGCGGGCAGCGCGTGGGCCAACATCCGGGCGATCAACGACGTGTGCCGCGAGATCGTCACCTGCACGCGGCAGGTCGTCATTTCCGCGTACGCCGGAAGCGCCGGCGCCGGTGGCGTGATGCTCGGTCTCGGCGCCGACATCGTGGCCGCCCGCGCGGGGATCGTGCTCAACCCCTACTACGAGATGGGCCTGTACGGCTCCGAGCTGCACACCTTCACGCTGCCGCGGCGGGTCGGCGAGGAGCAGGCGCAGCGGCTGATCGACGACCGGCTCCCGGTCAGCGCCGACCACGCGGCCATGCTGGGGCTGGTCGACGAGGTCGGGCCGCGCCACCCCGAGGCGTACACGCAATGGCTGACCGATCTGGCAGAGCGCGAGAGCGAGCCGCGGGCCGCCCGACGCCGCCGTCAGGCCAAGGCCCGCCGCCTGGCCGCCGAGCGGGTGCCGCTGGAGGTCTTCGAGACGCGCGAGCTGGCCGAGATGAGCCGCGACATGTTCGGCGACCGGTCCGGTTTCGCGGCCGCCCGGCACGACTTCGTCACCAAGGCCCGGGCCACGTCGACCCCGGAGCGCCTGCGGTTCGCCGCGCCCGCGCCGGTCACCCGGATCGCGGAGCGCCGGCCCGCGGTGCGCCCGGCCGTGCCCCTGTCCGCCTGATGCGGAAGGTTCAGGAGAAGGTCCCCGCACCGCGCCGGCCGGTCGGCCGGGTCAGCGTCAGCCCGGCGCTGCAGGCGGCCACGATGCTGCTGCCCGCGCGCTACAACTACAGCGCGTACAGCGTGCTGGCCGGCCCGGCCGATCCGGCGCCCGAGCCGGGTCACGAGCCTTATCGCGTACGGATGAAACGGCTCGCGCGGCGCAGGCCGTTCCTCACGGTTCTCATCACGCTGTTCGCCTTCGCCTTCGAGAGCACGTTCTTCGGCTGGCTGATCGCGTCGATCGAGATCCCGGACCGCTCGATCGACCCGGCGCACTACGCGGGTGCCCTCGTGATGATCGGCGCGACCGCCGCGATTGAACTGTTCCGGCTGGTCAACGTGGTCACGCTGTGCCTGTCGACGCTGTGGGCGCGGGACCCGGTGCCGGTCGTGCCGGACACCACGATGCGGGTGGCGTTCCTGACCACGATCGTGCCCGGCAAGGAGCCGGTGGCGATGGTCGAGCGGACCCTGCGCGCCGCCCGCAACGTGCGCTACGGCGGCCCGTACGACGTCTGGCTGCTCGACGAGGGCGACGACCCTGAGGTCAAGGCGATGTGCGAGCGGCTCGGCGTCCGGCACTTCAGCCGCAAGGGGCGGGCCGAGTTCAACACCGCGTCGGGCGCGTTCAAGGCCAAGACCAAGCACGGCAACTACAACTCGTGGGTCGAGGTCAACGGCGACGACTACGACGTGTTCGTCTCGGTCGACCCCGATCACGTGCCGCTGCCCAACTTCTGCGAGCGCCTGCTGGGCTACTTCCGCGATCCCGGCGTGGGTTTCGTGGTCGGGCCGCAGATCTACGGCAACTACGACAACCTGGTCACCCGCTGGGCCGAGTCGCAGCAGTATCTGTTCCATTCGCTGCTGCAGCGGGCCGGCAACCGGCGCGGTATCGCCATGCTGGTGGGCACCAACAACGCCGTACGGATCAAGGCTTTGAGAACGATCGGCGGGCTGCAGGACTCGATCACCGAGGACATGGCAACGAGTCTGGCCCTGCACGCCCAGAAGTGGCGTTCCGTCTACACGCCCGACGTCCTGGCCGTGGGTGAGGGCCCGTCCTCCTGGACCGACTACTTCACCCAGCAGCACCGGTGGTCGCGCGGCACCGACGAGGTCGTCCTGCGCAAGTTCTGGCGGCTGGCCCTCAAGCTCGGCCCGGGCCGGGCGCTGCACTACGGCCTGCTCATGTCGTACTACCCGCTGACCGCGCTGGCCTGGCTGCTGGGCGCCGTGAACGCGTTCTGCTATCTGGCTCTCGGGGCGCAGGGCGTGCACGTGCCGCAGGAGGTGTGGCTGATGCTCTACATCGACGCCGCGCTGTTCCAGGTCGGGTTGTACGTGTTCAACCGCCGCCACAACACCAGCCCGCACGAGGAGGCCGGCTCGTCGGGGCTGACCGGCATGGTGGCGTCCACGCTGTCCACGCCGATCTACGTGTCGTCGCTCGTCGGCGCGCTGCTGGGCCGCAAGGCCGGGTTCGTGGTCACGCCCAAGGGCGACTCGACCAGCCCGGACCGGCCGGCCACCTTCGCGCCCGGGCTGCGCTGGGCCGCGTTCTTCGTCGTGCTGCTGGTGATCGCCGGGATCACCGGGCACGTCGACAACGCCATGTTCGTGTGGCCCGCGCTCAACCTGCTCATCTGTCTGACCCCACCGGCGCTGTGGCTCGCGCAGCGCCGCCACCGGAAAAAGGAGCCCGCTGTATGAAGCCCCGCCCCCGCCCCAGTCTCGCGCGCCGGATGGCCAGCGGAACAGTCGCGGTGGTGGTGCTCGCCGTGGTCGCGTTCGCGAACCGCCCGGTCCTCGCGGCCGGAACCGAGGCGCTGCACAACTACAACATCAACCGCCAGTCGTACAAGGAGAAGTACGGGCACTGGGCCAAGCTGCCCGTGCCCGCCGGCTTCCGGGTCAACGCCATCCACGCGGCCCTGCTCAGCACGGGCAAGGTGCTGATCGTGGCGGGCAGCGGCAACAACCGCGAGCAGTTCGAGGCGGGCACCTTCCGGACCGTGCTCTACGACCCCCGTACGGAGAAGTTCAGCGAGGTGGACACGCCGACCGACGTCTTCTGCGCCGGGCACAGCTTCCTGCCGAACGGCAACCTGCTGATCGCGGGCGGCACCAAGTCGTACGAGGTGCTGGAGTCCGACGTCAAGCGGGCCGGCGGCGTGATGAAAGTGAAGAACGAGTCGCCCGACCACGGCGTGCGCCGGTTCGCCAAGGGCACCAAGTTCCGCTCGGCCACCGGGCACGAATACGTCAGCCGTACGGCGTTCGACGTCCCGCCGGCGCGCAAGGTCGTGCACGGCACGCACGTCGCCGTCACGGCCGGCGAGCGGGAGGTGTGGGTCGACGCCGTCCGCGCCGGCGACGCTGCGGTCGTCCGTGACGGCGCGCAGTACACGATCCCGGCCCTCACCGGCTCCGATCTGCGCAACCTGTACGGCGTGGCCGACAAGATCACGCGGGAGAAGCAGGAGTACGGCGGGGACAAGACCTCGTACGAGTTCGACCCGCGCACCGAGCGCTATCACCGCACCGGCGACATGACCGACCATCGCTGGTATCCGACCCTCGTCACGCTGACCGGCGGCGACGTGCTCGCGGTGTCCGGCCTGGACCAGTACGGCCGGATCATCCCGGGCCGCAACGAGGTCTACGACGCGGGCACGAAGACGTGGTCGCGCGCGCCCCGGCTGCAACGCTACTTCCCCACCTATCCGAGCCTGCACCAGCTGGCCGACGGCCGCCTGTTCTACTCGGGCGCGAACAGCGGCTACGGCTCCGACCAGGAGGGGCGTACGCCGGGCATCTGGGATCTCGGCGGCAACCACTTCCAGCCCGTGCCCGGTCTGCGGCAGCCGGAGCTCAACGAGACCGCCACCTCGGTGCTGCTGCCGCCCGCCCAGGACCAGCAGGTGATGATCTTCGGCGGTGGCGGGGTCGGTGACTCACCGATCTCGACCGCCCGCACCGGCATCGTCGATCTGCGCGCGAAGAAGCCGGCCTATCGCCCCGGGCCCGACCTGCCCAAGCCGGCGCGCTACCTGTCCACCGTCGTGCTGCCCGACGACACCGTGTTCACCAGCGGCGGCTCGTCCGGTTACCGCGGCGGGCCTTATCGGGGGCGGCAGCGCAGCGACCTGTTCAACGCGCAGTTCTACGTGCCGTCCTCCCATTCCTTCCGTACGGCCGCCGAGTCGACGGTCGGCCGCAACTACCACTCCGAGGGGCTGCTGCTGCCCGACGGCCGGGTCATCACCATGGGCGGCGACCCGCTCTACGACCGCTCGGGCCGGGCGCCCGGCTCGTTCGAGCAGCGCATCGAGGTCTACAGCCCGCCCTACCTGTTCCGCGGCGACCGCCCGGTGATCGCGCAGGCCCCCGGCGTCATCACCCGCGGCGGCGCCTTCACGGTCGCCTCGCCGCAGGCCAGCCGGATCACGTCGGCCCGGCTGGTGCGGCCCAGTTCGGTCACCCACGGCACCGACACCGACCAGCGCTCGGTCGCGCTCGGCCTCCGGCCCGCCGGCGACGGCCGCCTCGAGCTGCGCGTGCCCGCCCAAGCCGGGATCGCGCCGTCCGGCTGGTACATGCTCTTCCTGGTCGACGACCGCGGCCGCCCGTCGGTGGCCCGCTGGGTCCGGGTGCGGTGATGCCCCGCCGGGTGAGAATGTCCCTTCTGCTGGCGGGTTCGCTGATCGGCCTGGGCACGGTGGCGGTGGCCGCGGGGGCCCGCGAGCGCGACCCCGAGCTGCACATCCCGCTGCCGCCACGGTCGGTGAGCCCGCACCTCTACGCCGACCCCAACGGCGCGGCCACCGTCGCCGTGCGCGCCCTGGAACAGGCCGGGCGGCGGGGCGAGGCGACGATCCTGCGCCGCATCGCCGACCAGCCGACCTCGGTCTGGTTCACCGACGGCGCACCCGGCTACGTCGAACGGGCGCGCCGGCTGGTCGCCGCGGCCGCCGCCGCCCGGCGCACCCCGGTGCTGACGCTTTACAACATTCCGCACCGGGACTGCTCGGGGCATTCGGCGGGCGGCGCAGCCAGTGCCGCCGCCTATCGGGGGTGGGTGAACGCGCTGGCCGGGGCCCTGCGCGGGCACCGCACCATCGTCGTGCTGGAACCCGACGCGGTGGCGCAGGCCGTACGGGGGTGCCTGTCGGCGGCCCACGCGGCCGAGCGCTACGGGTTGCTGCGGCACGCGGTGGCGGCGCTGCGGAAGACGGCGCCGGGTGCGCGCGTCTACGTCGACGGCGGCAACCCCACGTGGATCCCGGCCGCGCAGCTCGGCCCCGCCCTGCGCTCGGCCGGGGTGGGCACGGCGGCCGGGTTCGCGCTCAACGTGGCCAACTTCGAGACGACCGCGGACAACGTCGCGTACGGAAATGCCGTCTCGCGGAGTCTCGGGGGCAAACATTTCGTCGTCGACACCAGCCGCAACGGCAACGGGCCGGCCCAGCGCGGTGCGGGCGACCGGCACTGGTGCAACCCGCCCGGGCGGCGGCTCGGGCCCGCGCCCACCCTGCGGACCGGACACGCGCTGGTGGATGCGTACCTTTGGGTGAAACGTCCCGGAGAGTCCGACGGCGCCTGCGGGCCTGGTCAGCCCCCGGCGGGGCAATGGTTCCCTGCGTACGCGCTCGCGCTGGCCAAGTGAACCTTATCCCAATTCCCCCCTTGCTACCCTCGCGCCGATACGATCGGCGCAGTCGGGACAGCGCTGTCCTGGAGCACCTTTCAAGGCAAGGAGCGCCCCCGATGAAGAGCGCGCAGCGCGACATGACCGACCAGCACGGCCACCTGGACCCCGACGGCCCCGACGCCGCGCTCCGCGCGGATATCCGGCGCATCGGCACGCTGCTCGGGCAGACCCTGGCCCGGCAGGAAGGCCGTCCGCTGCTCGACCTGGTCGAGGAGATTCGCGCCCTGGTCCGGCAGGAGCCCGAGGCCGCCGCCGACCGGCTCGCGGCCATGGACGTCACCACCGGCACCAAGCTGGCCCGTGCGTTCTCGACCTACTTCCACCTGGCCAACATCACCGAGCAGGTGCACCGCTCGCGGGACCTGCGGCGGCGCCGCGCCCGTGACGGCGGCTGGCTCGACCAGGCGGCCAAGCGGATCGCCGAGCAGGGGGTGCCGTCCGACGAGATCGCCGCGGCCGCCCGCCGCCTCGCCGTGCGCCCGGTCTTCACCGCGCACCCGACCGAGGCCGCCCGCCGCTCGATCCTGTCCAAGCTGCGCCAGCTGGCCGACGCGCTGGACGCCGAGGCCGCGGCCCAGGTGCTCTACGGCCAGAGCGACACCACCGCCTCGACGCGCAAGTTCGCCGAGCTCATCGACCTGCTGTGGCAGACCGACGAGCTGCGGCTGGACCGGCCCGACCCGACCGACGAGGCCCGCAACGCGGTCTACTACCTCAAGGACCTCTACGCCGAGGCCGCCCCGCAGGTGCTGGCCGACCTGGCCGAGACGCTGCGCCAGCTGGGCGTCGAGACCGCGCCGACGGCCCGCCCGCTGACCTTCGGCTCCTGGATCGGCGGCGACCGCGACGGCAACCCGTTCGTCACCCCGGCCGTCACCCGCGACGTGCTGCTGATCCAGCACGAGCACGGCATCCAGGCCACCGAGGCCGCGATGGACCAGCTGATCGACGTGCTCTCGGTGTCCCGGCGGCTGCGCGGGGTCTCGCTCGACCTGTCCGCCTCGCTGGCCAAGGACCTCGACAACCTGCCCGAGGTCGCGCCCCGGTTCCGCCGCACCAACGCCGAGGAGCCGTACCGGCTAAAGGTCCGCGCGATCAAGGCCAAGCTGGCCAACACGCGCGACCGGCTGCGCCGCGGCACGGCCCACGTGCCCGGCCGCGACTACCTGGGCAGCGACGAGCTGATCAGCGACCTCGAGCTGATCCGGGCCTCCCTGGCCCGCAACTCCGGCCAGCTCACCGCCGTCGGCGTGGTCGCCACCGCGATCCGTACGGTCTCGGCCTTCGGGCTGCAGCTGGCCACGCTTGACGTCCGCGAGCACGCCGAGAAGCACCACGAGGTCCTGCAGCAGCTGTACGCACGGGTCGGCGAGGTCGACGACTACGCCGCGCTCGACCGGGCCGACCGCACCAAGCTGCTGGCCACCGAACTGACCGGGCGGCGCCCGCTGGCCAGCGTCGACACGCCGCTGACGGATTCCGCCCGCAAGACGTTCGACGTGTTCACCACGATCCGCGACGTGCAGGACCGGTTCGGCGCCGACGTCATCGAGACGTACATCATCTCGATGACCCTGGGTGTGGACGACGTGCTGGCGGCGGCCGTGCTGGCCCGCGAGGCCGGGCTGATCGACATCCACAACGGCCGGGCCCGGGTCAACATCGTGCCCCTGCTGGAGACCCCGGCCGAGCTCGACGCGGGTGGTGACCTGCTCGACGAGATGCTGTCGCTGCCGGCGTACCGGGAGATCGTCAAGGCTCGCGGCGATGTGCAGGAAGTGATGCTGGGCTACTCCGACTCCAACAAGGAGGGCGGCATCACCACCAGCCAGTGGGGCATCCACAAGGCGCAGCGCGCGCTGCGTGATGTGGCGGCCCGGCACGGCGTCCGGCTGCGGCTCTTCCACGGCCGCGGCGGCACCGTCGGCCGCGGCGGCGGCCCCACCCACGAGGCGATCCTGGCCCAGCCCTACGGCACGCTGGACGGCGCGATCAAGGTGACCGAGCAGGGCGAGGTGATCAGCGACAAGTACACGCTGCCCGCCCTGGCCCGGGAGAACCTGGAGCTCACCGTGGCCGCGGTGCTGCAGGCGACGCTGCTGCACACCTCGCCGTCGGTCGACCTGGAACGCCTGGCCCGCTGGGACGCCACCATGGACACGGCGTCCGACGCGGCGTTCAAGCAGTACCGCTCGCTGGTGGAGAATCCGGACCTGCCCGCGTATTTCTGGGCGGCCACCCCGACCGAGCTGCTGGGCGCGCTCAACATCGGCTCCCGCCCGGCCAAGCGGCCCAACACCGACGCCGGGCTGGGCGGCCTGCGGGCGATCCCGTGGGTGTTCGGCTGGACCCAGACGCGGCAGATCGTGCCCGGCTGGTTCGGCGTCGGCACCGGCCTCAAGGCGGCCCGCGAGGCCGGCCACACCGAGGTCCTGCAGGAGATGCACGCCAACTGGCAGTTCTTCCAGACGTTCCTGTCCAACGTCGAGATGATGCTGAACAAGACCGACCTGACGATCGCCCGGCGGTACGTCGAGACCCTGGTGCCCGAGCACCTCCACCCGATCTTCGACAAGATCCGGGAGGAGTACGAGCTGACGGTGCGCGAGGTGCTGGCCATCACCGGCACGTCGGAGCTGCTGGAGAACCAGCCCGAGCTCAAGCGCACGCTGGGCGTCCGCGACACCTACCTGGAGCCGCTGCACCACCTGCAGGTGGCGCTGCTCCGGCAGTATCGCGACGCGGGCGAGGCCGACCGCCAGGCCGTCGTGGCGCCGGGCGCGCGCCGGGCCCCGTCCGACTCCACGGCCCTGGAACGGGCGTTGCTGACCTCGGTCAACGGGATCGCGGCGGGCATGCGCAACACGGGCTGATTTACGCCGTTTTCCGGGCCCGGGGCGGAAACGTCCCGGGCCCGTTCCCGTTTGCAGCCATCGACGGATGCGGCTATGGTCCGTGGGAGCGCTCCCAAAGCCCCAGTCCCCTCCCCGATGGAGCATCGATCCCCCATGCGCAGATGGAGAATTCTCGCCGGCGTCGCGGTTGCCGCCGCCGCTGCGACCGTAGCCACGGTGATCGCCCTGCCGGCCAGCGCCGAGACCGCCGCTTTCACGGTGACCAGCTCGTGGAACACCGGTTACCAGGGCCAGGTCGAGGTCAAGAACAACACCTCGTCCACGATCAGCACCTGGCGGGTGCAGCTCACCCTGCCCGCCGGCACGACCGTCGTCAATTCCTGGAACGCCACGCAGTCGGTCTCCGGCTCCACGTACACGTTCACCCCGGCCGGCTGGAACGGCACGCTGGCCGCGGGCGCGTCGACGTCCTTCGGGTTCGTCGCCAACGGCACCGGCCGCCCCACCTCCTGCCAGGTCAACGGCGCCTCCTGCGGCGGAACGTCCACGACGCCGTCCCCCGTGGTCCCGAGCACGGTTCCGCCGACCAGCACTCCCCCGACCAGCACTCCCCCGACGGGTACGACCCCGGTCGCGATCAACGGGCAGCTGCGCGTCTGCGGCACCAAGCTGTGCAACTCCAACGGCAAGGCCATCCAGCTGCGCGGCATGAGCACGCACGGCCTGCAGTGGTTCGCCAAGTGCTACAACACGAACTCGCTGAACGCGCTGGCCAACGACTGGAAGGCCGACCTGCTGCGGATCTCGATGTACGTGCAGGAGGGCGGCTACGAGACCAACCCGGCCGGCTTCACGTCGCAGGTCAACAACCTGGTCGACCAGGCCGAGAGCCGCGGCCTGTACGCCCTCGTGGACTTCCACACGCTGACCCCGGGCGACCCGAACTACAACCTGGCCCGGGCCAAGACGTTCTTCAACGAGGTCTCGGCGCGCAACGCGAACAAGAAGAACATCATCTACGAGATCACCAACGAGCCCAACGGCGTCAGCTGGGCCGGCATCAAGAGCTACGCCGAGCAGGTCATCCCCGTGATCCGGGCCAACGACCCGGACGCCGTGATCGTCGTCGGCACCCGCGGCTGGTCGTCGCTGGGCGTCTCCGAGGGCTCGACCTCGGCCGAGATCACCGCCAACCCGGTCAACGCCGGCAACATCATGTACGCGTTCCACTTCTACGCGGCGTCCCACCTGGACAACTACCGCGCCGAGGTGCAGCGGGCGGCGGCCTCGCTCCCGCTGTTCGTCACCGAGTTCGGCACCGTGACCTACACCGGTGGCGGCCAGGTCGACCTGCAGAGCACCGCCACCTGGCTCGACCTGCTGGACCGGCTGCAGATCAGCTACGCCAACTGGACCTATTCGGACGCCGACGAGAGCAGCGCGGCCTTCCGGTCCGGCACCTGCAACGGCTCCGACTACGGCAACGGCGTCCTGAGCCAGTCGGGCACCTACCTGAAGAGCCGCATCAGCACGCCGGACAACTTCTGATCTCCGTACGGCGGCCCTGAACCGCGTGTGCCCCCGGGTTCCCACCAGCCCGGGGGCACACGTGTCAGCTCGTGACGGTCAGGCGTTCGGCCATGATCAGGGCGGGGCGGGTCCACGCCGCGAGCAGGGCGTCCAGGTCGGGGGTCTCGGCCAGGAACCAGCCCGAGTGGAAGGAACCGGTCGGCCACCGCAGCGTCTGCGAGAGCCGGTTGACCTGGGTCAGACGGGGGTCCAGGCCGAGCCGGTCCGAGACGTAGACGTCGGTGCCGAGCTGGCGGCCGACGGCCAGGGCGGCCGGGGTGGGGGTGGAACCCTCGGAGTGCAGCACGGCGTACGCCGGGTCGAGCGCCGTGCAGCACGCCTCCAGGTAGCGCAGCACCACCGCCTGGCGGGCCTCGGCGGCCGCCCGCTCGTCGGCGTTCCACAACTGCCGCGGGATGGCGAACGCGCCCGCCTCCACGGTCACCTCGACCGGGTGCCGCCCGGGCGGGGCGTCCTCGCCGGGTGTCGCCTCGAACGAGAGGGCCGCCGGTCCGGCGCCGGGCAGGTTCATCGCCACCTTGTACCCGCCGCCGTCGCGCAGGCAGCGCCGGACTTCGCGGGCCGAGCGTTCCCCGGCGTACCCGATCCCGGCCGCGCCGGGCAGCCGCGAGAACGACAGTCCGGGCGGCCCGAAGAACATCGCCCCGGCGTACGTGGCGCCGTTGCGCTCCAGGACGTCCCCGACCGCGGCCAGAACCGGCTCGTCCGGGAGGCGGTCGAACCAGAGGCCGAAGGACAGGAAGACCCCACCCGGCCACATTGACGTGAGTCCCATGTCTTGATGAACGCGCGGACCCGCATCGAGGTGATTCTGAGAGGAGCCTGAGAGACCCCCGACGTCTCTCAGGGTTTAACCGGATCCGATCGGGTGCGGACCCTTCCTAGGCTGTTGCCGTGACCATCATCGCGACACAGTCGCTCACGAAGACGTACGGGGGCGGGGTGACCGCCCTCAGCGAACTCACCGTCGACGTCGAGGCGGGCGTGATCGGGCTCGTCGGCGCGAACGGTGCCGGCAAGAGCACCTTTATCAAGATCATGCTGGGCCTCACGGCGCCCACCAGCGGCGAGGTGCGGGTGTTCGGCATCGACCCGGTGACCGAGACCGACAAGGTGCGGGCCCGGGTCGGCTACATGCCGGAGAACGACTGCCTGCCCCCGGACGTCTCGGCCTCGGAGTTCGTCACCCATCTGGGCCGGCTCAGCGGGCTGCCCAAGACGGCCGCGCGCGAGCGGGCCTCGGAGGCGCTGCGGCACGTCGGCCTCTACGAGGAGCGCTACCGGCAGATCGGTGGCTACTCGACCGGCATGAAGCAGCGCGTCAAGCTGGCCCAGGCCCTCGTGCACGACCCCGACCTGCTGCTGCTGGACGAGCCGACCAACGGCCTCGACCCGGCCGGCCGGGACGCCATGCTCAACCTGGTGCACCGCATCGGCAACGAGTTCGGCATCTCGGTCGTCGTCTGCTCGCACCTGCTGGGGGAGGTGGAGCGCATCTGTGACTCGCTGATCGCGATCGAGGGTGGCCGGCTGCTGCGGGCCGACCGGATCTCGGCGATGACGGCCGCCTCCGACGTGCTGGCGGTCGAGGTCAGTGAGGGCACCGACGAGCTGGCCGACGTCCTCGTGCAGCGCGAGCTGACGGTCACCCGCGAGGGCCGGATGCTGCTCGTGCCGCTGACCAGCGAATCCGCGTACGACGAGATCTTGCGCGCCGTGGCCGAGCTCGACCTGCCGCTGCACCGCCTCGACCAGCGACGCCACCGCGTGGCCGAGCTCTTCACGACGAAGGAGACCGCCGATGTCTGATGCGGGCGTCATCCACGACATCGGATACCAGCGGTACGAGGGTCCACGCCTGGGCCGGTCCGCGGTGTTCGGAGCGATCTATCAGCACGGCCTGCGCGCCTCGTTCGGGCTGGGCCGCTCGGCCAAGGCCAAGATCTTCCCGTGGCTGGTGGCGGGCATCGTCCTGCTGGTCGCGGTGATCAACGCCGCGGTCAAGGCGCAGGCCAACATCATTCTGTTCGACTACTTCTCGTTCGACGACACGATGAGCTGGCTGGTCATCTTCTTCGTGGCGATCGTCGCGCCCGAGTTGGTCTCGCGGGACATGCGCTCGGGGGTGCTGCCGCTCTACTTCAGCCGCCCGCTGCGCGCCTTCGACTACATCGGGGCCAAGTTCGCCGCGCTGGCCACGGCGGTCTTCCTGCTGCTCGGCGTGCCTCAGCTGATCATGTTCCTGGGCGGGGCGTTCACCACCAAGAAGGGCGCCTCGGGCGTCTGGAACGAGTTCCTCGACCTGCTGCCCGGCTGGGGTTACAGCGTGCTGTGGGCGCTGCTGTTCGCGTCGATCAGCCTGCTGGTCGCCTCGATCACCGGCAAGCGCGCGTTCGCGGCGGGCGGCATCGTGGCCGTCTTCCTGATGACCACCCCGGTCGTCGGCGTGCTGAGCATCCTGCCGTCGAGCACCGCGCAGCACCTGGCCGGCCTGGCCAGCCCGATGTCGCTGCTCGCGGGCGTGCAGTCGTGGCTGCGCGGCCAGAACAGCATGGACCTCGACATCGGCGACTTCGGCGTGATCTACGGCATCGAGCTGTTCTGCCTGGTCGCCGCCGCCCTCCTGCTGTTGCTGGCCCGCTACCGGAAGGTGGCCTCGCTGTGAGCACCGTCGACCTGCAGAACGTCTCCCGCTGGTACGGCAACGTGGTCGCCGTCAACGACATCAGCATGACCTTGCAGCCGGGCGTGACCGGCCTGCTGGGACCGAACGGCGCCGGCAAGACCACGGTGCTGCACATGATGGCCGGCTTCCTGGCCCCGTCGCGCGGCGTCGTCACCATCGACGGCTCGCCGACCTGGCGCAACCCGGGCATCTACCGCTCGCTGGGCCTGGTCGCGGAGCGCGAGGCCGTGCACGGTTTCCTCTCCGCGTACGAGTTCGTGCTGGCCTGCGCCAAGATGCAGAAGCTGCCCGACCCGGCCGCGGCCACGAAACGGGCACTCGAACTGGTCGAGATGACGAGCGCGCAGGACAGGCGGATCGACACCTTCTCCAAGGGCATGCGGCAGCGCACCCGGGTGGCCGCCGCGCTGGTGCACGAGCCGCAGGTGCTGCTGCTCGACGAGCCGTTCAACGGCATGGACCCGCGGCAGCGCATGCACATGATGGAGTTGCTGCACACGCTGGGCGACCAGGGCCACACGATCCTGTTCAGCTCGCACATCCTGGAGGAGGTCGAGCAGCTCTCCGGCCTGGTCCAGGTGATCGTGGCGGGCCGGCTGGCGGCCTCGGGCGACTACCGCCGCATCCGCCGCCTGATGACCAACCGGCCGCACGTGTTCGCCGTGCAGAGCTCCGACGACCGGCGGCTCGCGGTGGCGCTGATCGGTGAGAAGTCGGTCAGCGGCATCGAGGTCGAGGCCAACGGCTTGACCGTACGGGCGTCCGACTACGGCAGCTTCACCCGCGCGCTGCCGCGCATCGCCCTCGGTGAGGGCATCCGGCTGCGCAAGCTGCTGCCGTCCGACGAGTCGCTGGAGAGCGTCTTCTCCTACCTCCTGGAGGCATGATGTCCACGGTCGCCTACATCACCGCACGCGGCCTGTTCGGCCGCCGGCGGGTGCTGCTCCTGCTGCCGCTGCCGCTGCTGCTGATCGGCCTGGCCGCGATCTGCCGGGCTTACGACGTCGACCCCGGCCAGTGGGGGCAGGCGGTCGTGGTCGGGCTGGGCCTGGCCGTCGTGCTCCCGGTGATCTCGCTAATCGTCGGCACCGGCGTGCTCGGCTCCGAGGTCGACGACGGCACGATCGTGCACATCCTGACCAAGCCGCTGCCCCGGCGCGACATCATCCTGGCCAAGCTGCTGGTGGCGGCCGGGGTGAGCGCGCTGACCGCGGCCGTCCCGTTGTTCGTGGCCGGGCTGCTGGCCGACTCGGTGCGCTTCGGGCTGGCCCTGGTGGTCGGCGCGGTGGCCGGCGCGATCGCCTACTCGGCGCTGTTCCTGCTGCTCAGCCTGGTGACCCGGCGGCCCGTGCTGCTCGGCCTGGCCTACATCCTGGTGTGGGAGGGGCTGCTCGGCCGGTTCGTCAGCGGCACCCGGGTGCTCTCGATCGAGCAGTACGTCATCTCGATCGCCGACCGGATCGCCCCGACCGGCATGCTCGACGGCAAGGTCTCGGTGCCGGTCGCGATCGTGATGAGCGCGATTTTCGCCCTCGGCGGCACGATCTACGCGATCAACCGGCTGGGCTCGTTCAGCGTGGCCGGCGAAACCAGCTAGTCCGGCACGGCTTCTGACCGATCGGCCCGCTGCGCACAGTGACGGCAGTGTTTTGATGAGGTCATGACCGACGCCGAGGTCGCGGACGACGAAGACGAGGACGCCGGCCCACCACGGCCTTTGTGGCCGTGGGTGGCCGGCGTCGTCGTTCTCGCCGTCGTCGCCGCGGTCAGCTGGTTCCTCGTGCTGCGCGGCGACGACGGCGCCCGGGAAGTGGTGAGCACGACCGGCGGCGAGATCGGCCGGCCGGCCCGCGACGGCCGGTTCGTCTTCACCGTCACCGCCGTGCGCTGCGGCGTCGACCGGGTCGGCGACGAATACGTCAACCTCGAGCCGAAGGGAACGTACTGCCTGCTCGACGTGACGGTGAAGAACGGCGCCCGGACCCCGGAGCTCTTCGACAGCAACTCACAGAAGGCCTACGACGCCGCCGGCACCGAGTTCTCCACCGACATCCAGGCCGAGGTGTTCGTCAACAACGAGGCCCGCAACTTCCTCGACGAGATCGCCCCGGGCAGCCAGGTCAAGGGGTCACTGGTCTTCGACGTCCCCGATGAGGCGACCCTCACGACGGTGGTGCTGCACGAAAGTTTCTCCTCCCCGGGTGCCCGGATCTCGCTGCGGTAGCCGTCAGCGTCGCGGTGTGACGGCCACCTGGAACAGCGGCAGGCTGCCGAGCTTCCGGTACGCGTGGAGCGCGGCCGGCGTGCTGTCCACCGAGGAGTCCTGGCCCTTCTGATTGCTCGGCGTCTCGAACTGGACCATCGCCTTGATCCTGGGGAACTGCCGGATCTCGTGGCCCAGCCGGCGGTAGAAGTCGGCCTTGTACTGCGGGTTGCGCCTGGACGACCAGACACCCCACTCGGCCAGCATCAGCGGCTTGCCCGGGTGCCGCATCTTGGCCCAGTTGTAGAAGCCGGGCCAGTACTGTTTGCCCTTGCCCTCGAGCCGCCGGTTGAAGACCTCGGAGAACTGGCCGTGGCCGTAGCCGGGGTCGCTGTAGGCGTAGGTGTCGAGGCCGATCCAGTCGACCACGTCGTCACCCGGATACATCGAGTTGAACCAGCTCTTCTGCGCGTGCGGCACGTACGCCATGTGCACCAGCACGCTGACGATGTTGGTCGCGCCCTTGGCCCGCAGCCGCTTGATCACGTGCCGGTACATGGCCGCGTAGTCGCGCGCGGTGTAACCGGAGCCGGCCCGTTCGCGGACGTCGTTCTCACCCTCGTGGTGCACGGCGAAGAAGAACTGCTCGGGGAAGTTCCTCTTGATGTGCACGGCCAGCCGGTCGAGATACGCGTCGGTCCGCCGGTCCCCCCGGGCGATCTTGGCCCAGGACGCCGACTCCGGCTTCCAGTTGAGGAACAGAATGCGCCGCTTGCCCGGCTGGTGGGCGATCGCGATCTCCTGCTCGGTCGGGAACAGCTGCCTGATCCCGCCGTGGTACGCGTGGTAGATCGCCTGGTGCCGGCCGGTCTTGCGCTCGAAGCGGGCGAGCGCCGAGGCGCCCCGGCTCTCGGTGTGCGCGCCCGGCGCCACGCCCCACAGGACGCCGCACGTGGGCACGAGGTTGTGCCCGGTGTAGCAGTCCTCGCCGCGGGCCTGCTGCGTGTCGCCGGCCGGGGCCATGCGCCCCTGCGGCACGAGCGTCCCCGGCGCGGCGGCCGGCGCCGCCGGTCCGGTCGTGCCGGTCGTGCCGGTCGTGCCGGCTGCGGCGGACGACGCGGCAGTGGTGGCAGCGGCCGCCGATGAGGATGCGGCGGCGGCCGAGGACGGACGACGCGCAGGGGCGAGCGCGTCCGGCATTCCCGGCTGCTGCGCGGTGGGTGAGAGCACGGGCACGGAGACCGTGGGGTCGCCGAGCGATCCCACCGGAAGTCCGATCTGGTCGACCCCGCCGGTCCAGGCCCAGGCGAGCGTGGTGGCGACGGAAAGGACGAAGGCCGTGGGTACGGCGGCTATCTGAACGAGCCGGAAACGGCGCGGGCGGCGATTCACGAAGAGCCAGTATTGTAACTTTCATCCGTTTTGTCCATTACCCGTTCACGACGAGAAGAAAACCGGGGCGGGATACCCGTCTCGACCACGATCAGCGAGGCTGAGAAACTGTCTCCTAATCGGCCGCAGGGGGATACGGAAGTGAATGGTTCGGTGCTGCCCGAGGACGTGCTGCGCGACGCCCCGTCGTACACACCGCAGCCGCACGAGCTCGCGGATCTGGAACTCCTGCTGTCCGGCGCGTACGCGCCGCTCACCGGGTTTCTGGGCCGCGCCGACCTGACCGCCCTGCGCCGCCGGGGCCGGCTCGCGGACGGCACGCCGTGGCCGGTGGCGGTCACTGTGGAGATCCCGGCCGAGCTGGCCGAGCGGCTCGCGGTCGACGATCCGCTGCGCCGCAAGATCATCCTCACCGACCCCGAGGGCGCGCCGGTCGCCGCGCTCGACGTGAACGACCTGTGGTCCACGAGCGAGCGTCGCTTCGCCGCCGGCGGCGTCGTCCGGCGGATGGGCGACGGCGGGCACGGCCCGTTCCAGCGGCTCAAGCGCACCCCCGAGGAGGTGCGGGCCCTGCTGCCACCGGGCCGGGTGCTGGGCGTGATCGCCGACCGCCCGCTGCACCGCCCGCAGCTGGCCCAGATCGCGCACGCCGCCCGCACCCTGGGCGCCCACCTGCTGATCATGATCCCGGTGAGCGGCGCCGGCCCCGACGGCCTGCCGCCCGAGGCGCTGGTCCGCGCGGTCTTCGCCGCCCGCGACCGGATGCCCCCGGCCACCATCGTCGCCGTGCCGCTGCTGACCCGGGGCGACGAGATGCGCGACGCCCTGCTGCGGGCGCGCGTCCTGGGGTCGTACGGGGTGACCCACGTGCTCTCGACGGGCGAGATGCTCTCCGGGGCCGGCCTGCGGGTGCTCGTCCCGCGCGAGCTGGCCTACGACAACCGCGACGGCCAGTGGCGCTGGCGCGACGACATCCCGCTGCGCAACCGGCGCCTCGCGATGACCCCGGCTGAGATCGACGACCTGCTCGACCGCGGCTTCCCGCTGCCCGAGTGGCACACTCCCCCGGCCGTGGCCAAGGAGCTGGTGCGGGCCCGCCCGCCGCGCCGCCACCGGGGCCTGGTCGTCTTCTTCACCGGCTTCTCCGGCTCAGGCAAGTCGACCATCGCGCGCGGCCTGGCCGACTCGCTGCGCGAGAGCGGCGAGCGCACGATCACGCTGCTCGACGGTGACGTGGTGCGCCGCGAGCTCTCGGCCGGGCTGGGCTTCAGCAAGGCCGACCGCGACGCCAACGTGCGCCGGATCGGCTGGGTGGCGGCCGAGGTCGGCCGGCATCGGGGCATGGCGGTCGCGTGCCCCATCGCGCCGTACGAGAACGCCCGGGCCGCCGTCCGCGCGATGGCCGTCGAGGCGGGCGCCGGCTTCGTGCTGGTCCACGTCAACACCCCGCTCGAGGTGTGCGAGCAACGCGACCGCAAGGGCCTGTACGCGCGGGCCCGGGCCGGGCAGCTGCGCGGCATGACCGGCATCGACGACCCGTACGAGGAGCCGGCCGACGCCGAACTGAGCATCGACACGACAACCATCACCGTGCCCGAGGCGATCGAGCTCGTGGTGGCATATCTCGTGGACAACGGCTGGGTGGAGCCGAAATTGCAATAAACCCATCACGAAGGCGGGAGTGAGACGTTTACCCCTCCGGGGGCGAAACGCCCGATTGCCACTTCTCACTCCACCCCCGAAAGGGCCGCCAACCGATGGAAGCGTCACGCCCTGCCGATGTCTCGCACTATCTCGGCGTGTTCCGCCGCCACTGGTGGATCGCGCTGATCGCGACAGGAGCCGGTCTGGGCGCGGGCGCGGCCCTGACCTCGGCCATGCCGAAGGTCTACCAGTCCTCCACCGCCGTGCTGGTGCAGGCCGTCGATCAGGACACCAATGCCCAGGGTGGCCGGACCAAGGGCATGGTCAACCTCGACACCGAGGCCCAGCTGGTCGGCTCGGGCGCGGTCGCGGCCAAGGCGGCGGCCCTGCTGCGCAGCCCCCTGACGCCGATCGAGCTGGCCCGCGACGTCTCGGTCGAGGTCCCCGCGAACACGACGGTCCTCATGGTCACGTTCCAGGCCGGCACCCCGGCGGACGCCCAGGCCGGGTCGCACGCCTTCGCCGAGGCCTATCTGCGCAACCGCGAGGAGACCGCGCAGAGCAGCCTCAACCAGCAGATCAAGACGTTGAGCGCGAAGATCAAGCAGCTCACCACCACGCTGGCCGGGATCAACGCCCGGCTGTCACGGGCGGCCAAGGGCAGCTCGGACGAGAGCAACCTGCTGAGCCTGCGGTCGAACTCGCAGAACCAGCTCAACGGCATGACCGGCAAGCTGAACGAGCTCACCACGACCACTATCGGCGCCGGCAGCATCATCAGCGACGCCCGGCTGCCCGACACCCCTACCAGCCCCAACGCGATGGTCAACCTGGCCACCGGGGGCATGATCGGCCTGCTGCTCGGGCTGGGCCTGGCCTTCGTCCGGGAACGCTTCGACCGCCGCCTGCGCTCGGCCGCCGACGTGCGCGACCGGGGGCGCATGCATGTGCTGGCCGCCCTGGACGAGCGCACCACCCCGCACTTCGACGACGTGCTGCAGCCCTACGGGGCCGGCGGCCGGGTCTTCAACCGCCTGCGCAACGAGGTGCTGGCCACCATGCCGGCCGGTCAGCAGGTCATCGTGGTCACCGGGGCCAGCCGCGGTTCGGCCAGCACGCTGGTCGCCGCCAACCTGGCCGCGGCCCTCGCCCGTACGGGCAGTGAAGTGGTCCTGATCGGCGCTCACCTGCCGGACAGCGTCGTGGACGCCGCCCCGATCGCCCGGATGCTCGGTGTCTCGGCCGTCCCGGGCCTGTCCGACCTGCTGGCGGGCCGGGTCGGCCTGGCCCGCGCGCTGCAGCGCACCCCGCGCATCCCGTCGCTGCGGGTCATCACCACCGGCGGCGCGGCCACCGCGGCCGGGCTCATGCAGTCGCAGCGGCTCAAGGACACCCTGGAGACGCTGCGCGGCCAGGGCGGCTACATCGTGATCGAGGCGCCCTCGACCGCCAGCAGCGCCGACGCGCAGAGCCTGGCCAGCCTGGCCGACGCGGCCATCCTGGCCGTCGAGCTGCGCCGGGCCCGCCGCCCCGCCCTGCTCGACGCGGCCGAGCAGTTGCAGCGGGTCGGCACGCCCCTGCTGGGGGCCGTCGTGCTGCCGCGCCTGACCAACCTGCGCACCGCGGAGCCGGTCGGCCCGGCCGTCACGCTCACGCCGCCGGCCCCGTCGGCGGGCCCGCGCCCGGACGAGACCGCCGTGCTCGACCGTGACCTGATGCCGCCCCAGCGGTTCCCGACCAACACGATGTCGGCCGCCGAGAAGGCCGCGCAGCAGGTGCGTCCGCGGGTCGCGGACAGCGCGGAGGAGATCACCGCGGTGATCGACATGTCCGGCCTGGACGTCAAGGCGCAGGACGGCGACAAGCAGTGACCCAGGTGTCTGCGGCCGCGGTGCCCAGCACCGGCGGCCCGGCCCCGGACGTCCGCAAGATGGCGCTGCCGGCCTGGCCGGTGGCGAGCATCCTGGCGTTCTATCCGGTCTGGTGGGCGCTCGGCCTGGGCGTGCTGATCTTCGCGCTGATGGCCGTGCCGATGCTGTTCCTGCTGATCCGCCGGCGTACGGCCGGGCGCCCGCTGCGGCTGCCGCCGGGCTTCGTGTGGTGGGTCGTCTTCCTGGTCGCCGTGGTGGTCAGCATCGGCGCACTCGGGGCCGACCCGGCGGGCACGGTGGCCGGGCACGCGACGGGCCGCCTGCTGCCGGCGGGTTACAAGTTCCTCATGTACGGCGCGCTGACCGTCCTGCTGGTCTACGCGGGCAACCTGACCGAGGCCGAACTGCCCCGCCGGCGACTGGTCCGGCTGCTGGGCTGGCTGTTCGTGGTGACCGTGCTGGGCGGCCTGCTCGGCATGGTGGCGGGCAATTTCGAGTTCACCTCACCGGTCGAGTGGCTGCTGCCGTCGGGGGTGCGCAACAAGGGCTTCGTGCAGTCGCTCGTGCATCCGTACGCGGCCCAGATCATGGACATCGTCGGCGACAGCCAGCCGCGCCCGGCCGCCCCCTGGGGCTACACGAACACCTGGGGCAACAACTTCTGCCTGCTGGCGGGCTGGCTCGTCGTCGCCGCGGGCCAGGCCAGGAGCGGCAAGGCGAAGTTCTGGGCGGTCGTGTGCCTGGTCGTCTCGGTCGTGCCCGCCGTCGTGTCGCTCAACCGCGGCCTCTGGATCGGCGTCGGCGTACTCGTCCTCTACGTGGCGGTCCGCTACGTCCTGGCCGGCCGGCTCTGGATCATCGGGGCGGTCACGGTGGCGGGCGCTCTGCTCGGGGTCGCCCTGCTCGCCACGCCGCTCGGTGACGTGGTCGGCGCCCGGCTCGACAACGGCAAGTCCAACGGTGTGCGCTCGTTCCTGATCGACCGGGCCCTCGACGGCTTCCGGGAGTCGCCGGTGATCGGCTACGGCGGCACCCGCAACACGCTCGGTGGCCGCAACTCGATCACGGTCGGGGAGAGTGCCGGCTGCGAGCGCTGCGGCAACTTCACCGTCGGCGGCAACGGGCAGCTGTGGCAGTTGCTCTACTCGCACGGCGCGGTCGGCACGGCCGGCTATCTCGGCTTCTTCGCGTACGGGCTGTGGCGGTTCCGGCGTGATCGCAGTGCCATCGGGGTGGCCGCCTCCGCGGCGATCGTCACGTCTTTCTCCGCGATGCTCTGGTACAACTCGCTGGTCACCCCCTTGGCCTTCATGGTTCTGGCCTTCGCGCTGCTCTGGCGCAATTCGATCGAGGGGGAAACGACATGAGTCCGGTGAGGACCGCGCCCGCCGAGCTGACCGCGGGGGACGCGGAGCTGCGCACCCGCTACCTGAACGAGGTGCTCGGCCTCCTCTACCCGCCGCCGTGCCGCACCGACGGCTCGCCCGGCACCCCGATCGCCGAGTACATGGTGGTGCCGGACGCCCGCCGGCCCAAGCTGCTGGTGCCGTCGACCTCGCGCCGGGTGGCCGCGGCCGCCGTGCGCCGCTACGCCGAACCGCAGTCGCGTTCGGCCAAGCTCAAGCGCGAGGCCGTCGTGGCCGCCGTGCGCACGGGTGCCTCGAGCGTGCTGCTGCGCGACCGGATCCGGGTCACCGGCCCGTTCTCGCACAGCATCGACGGGCACCTGAGCGAGGCGCTGGGCCGTGAGCTGTCGGTCAGCGTGCACATCGGCCCGGCCCGGGCCAACCGCAAGCCGGTGCTGCAGCTGATCGGGCCGGACGGCGACACCTTCGGCTTCGGCAAGCTCGGCACCGGGCCGCTCACCCAGGCCCTCGTACGGGCGGAGACCGCGGCCCTGACGTCGCTGGCCCACAGCGGCCTGACCAAGCTGGTCATCCCCCGCGTGCTGCACGCCGGGCAGTGGCGCGGGCTCGAGGTGCTGGTGCAGTCGGCGCTGCCGGTGTGGCTGCCCCGCGCGCCGCTGAGCCGGCGCAGGCTGGTCGCGGCCATGCTCGACATCGCCGGGTGCTGCGGCTACACGACGGGGGCACTGTCCGGCAGTGCGTACTGGCACGACCTGCGGGCCCGGCTGGCCGAGGTGGGCGACCGGCCCGAGGGCGTGGGGCTCGCGGCGGCGGCCGAGCTGCTGGTCCAGCGGGCCGGCGAGATCGTGCTGCGGTACGGCGCGTGGCACGGCGACTGGGCCCCCTGGAACATGGCCAACATCGCCGACGGGCTGCTGGTCTGGGACTGGGAGCGGTTCGCGTCGGGCGTGCCGCTGGGCTTCGACGCCGTGCACCACGAGCTGCAGCGGCGGATCCAGTCCACCGGCGACGCCAAGGACGCCGTCGAGGCGACCGTGCGGCGCTCGGCCGAGCTGCTGGCGCCGTTCGGTGTGCCGGTGGACGGCCGCGAGGCGACCGCGCTGCTCTACCTGGTCGACCTGGCCACCCGATACCTGACCGACCGCCAGGCCGAGGCGGGCGCCCGCCTGGGCGTGCTCGGCACCTGGCTGCTGCCGGTGCTGATCCGGCGGGTCGAGGAGCTCTGAGGAGACCAACCATGGACGTACGCAAATTGCCGGCGCCGATGAAGCGCGTCGTGCACCTGGGCTCCCGCTCGTACGGCAGGCTGACCGCGCCGGGCCGGATGACCCCCACCTTCCTGATCTGCGGCGGGCAGCGCTGCGGCACGACGTCGCTGTATCGCGCGCTGGCCGGGCATCCCGTGGTGCTCAAGGCCGTGCTGCACAAGGGGGTGCACTACTTCGACACCTCGTACGACCGCGGGATGGCCTGGTACAAGGGGCACTTCCCGCTCGTGCGCAGCGGCGAGAAGGTCGGTGAGCGCTACGGCGTGCAGCCGCAGACGTTCGAGTCGAGCCCGTATTACATGTACCACCCGCAGGCGGCCGCCCGGATCGCCCGCGACCTGCCGCACGCCCGGCTGCTCGTGCTCGTCCGCGACCCGGTCGAACGCGCCTACTCGCAGCACCACCACGAGGTCGCCCGCGGCTTCGAGACCGAGCGCGACTTCGGGGCCGCGATCGCCCTCGAACCGGCCCGCCTGCACAAGCAGGAGGAGCGGCTGGCCGAGGACCCGAAGTTCTACAGCTTCAGCCACCAGCACCACGCCTACCGGGCCCGCGGCGAGTACGCCCGCTACCTGAGCGTGATGGCGCAGCACGTGGGCCGTGAACGCATCCACGTGATGGAGAGCGAGCGGTTCTTCAGCGACCCCGAGGACGTCTACGACGAGGTGTGCGAGTTCCTCGGCCTGCCCAGCTATCTGGAACGGCCGCCGTTCGAGCGGCACAACGCCCGGCCCCGCGAGAGCGACATGGACCCGGCCCTGCGCCGCGAACTGAGCGACTACTACCTGCCGCACGACGAGGCCCTGGCCCGCTGGCTGGGACGCAAGCCGGTATGGCGGTCCTAGACAGGCCCGCCGCCGGTGCTCGCGGCGCGGCCCGGGGCGGGCTGGCCAACATGGCCGGTTCGGCGCTGGCCGGCGGCACCGGGGTGGTGGTCACCTGGGTGGTGGCCCGCTCGCTGGGGGCCGAGCAGGCCGGCGCGTTCTTCGCCGCCACCGCGGCCTTCGTGCTGGCCGGCGGGCTGGCCAAGCTGGGCACCCCGACCGGGCTGGTCTACTGGCCGGCCCGGCTGCGCGCCACCGGCCGGGCCCACCTGCTGGGCGCCTGCCTGCGTACGGGCCTGACGCCGGTGATGGTGCTGTCGGTCGCGCTCGCGGTCGCGCTGTGGCTGACCGCGCCGGCGATCGCCCGGATGACCGCGGGCGAGGCCGGGCACGTGGTCGCCGCGCACACCGCGGGCCTGCGGGTGCTGGCGGTCTTCCTGCCGTTGCAGGCGATGACCGACGCGCTGCTCACCGCCACCCGGGGCTATCGCGCGATGCGGCCCACGGTGATGCTCGACCGGGTGGTGCGCAGCGGGCTGCAGCTCGTGCTGGTCGGGATCGCGGGCGTCACATCACTGTGGACAGCCGCCTCGCTGCCCGCGTTCGCGCTGGCCTGGGCCGCACCCTATCTGCCGGTGACGATCCTTTCCGCGTACGCCCTCCGGCGGCTCTACCGCAAGACGGAGCCGACCGGCGTCCCCGCCCGGCGGGCCGAACGCAGGGCCCTGCGCCGCGAGTTCTGGCGGTTCACCGGTCCGCGCGCGATCGCCAGCGTGGCCCAGCTGGCCCTGCAACGAATCGACGTGCTGCTCGTGGCGGTGCTGGGGGGCCTGGTCCCGGCGGCGGTCTACGCGGTCGCGGGCCGCTTCGTCGTGCTGATCCAGTTCGCCAACCAGGGCATCTCCCAGTCCGTGCAGCCGCGCCTGGCCGAGGCGCTGGCCGTGGACGACCGGCGCACCGCCAACGACCTCTACCGGACCGCCACGGGCTGGCTCGTCCTGGTGACGTGGCCGGTCAACCTGCTGGTGATCTTCTTCGCGCCGGTGTGGCTGCGGCTGTTCGGCGACCGGTACGCGGCCGAGGGCGTCCCGGTCGTCGCCGTGCTGGCGGCCGCGATGCTGGTCGCCACCGGCTGCGGGATGGTCGACATGGTGCTCGCGATGGCCGGCCGCACCTCGTGGAACCTGGTCAACGTGCTCGTCGCGCTGGCCGTCACGGTTGCCCTCGACGTGCTGCTGATCCCCCGGTTCGGCGCTCTGGGCGCGGCGATCGGGCTGGCCTGCGCGATGGTCGTCAACAACCTGCTGCCGCTGATCCAGGTCGGGCGCTCGGCTGGGCTGCACCCGTTCGGCCGGGGCACCCGGGCCGCCGCGCTGCTCTCAGTCGTCTGCTTCGGCGCGCTCCCGTGGGCCCTGGTCGCCGTCACCGGCCGGGCCCTCGCGATGGTGATCGCCGTCCCCGCTTTCCTGGCCGGCACCTGGCTCCTGCGCGTCCCGCTCGCACTGGACGCGTTCCGACCGAATCGTTCGAACTCATGAGGAGGACGAGTTGACCACCGACTACACCAAGGTGTTCCAGGACACCGATGCCGTCGAGAAGTACGAGACGATCACGTACGCACCGGACAGCTACGCCTCGCAGATCAACGAACGGCAGCAGGACTACCTGCGCACGCTGGTGCGGCGCGAGTTCGGCGAGCTCGCCCCGGTGCAGCACGACTTCGCCTGCGGCACCGGCCGGGCCATCCGCACGCTGCACGGCCTGGTGCGCGAGGCCCACGGCTACGACACGTCGGCCGAGATGATGGCCAAGGCGGCCCAAGTCGGGTCGCGGGCCAACTGGCACCAGGTGGCGCCGGACGGGCCCGTGCCGCACCCGGTGCCGGCCGGCTTCCCGGCCATCGTGACGATGTTCCGGCTGCTGCTCAACGTCGACGAGACCGTACGGGACCGCGCGCTCGCCTTCGCCGCCAAGGCCCTGCCCACCGCCGACTCGGGCATCCTGGTCGTCGAGAACCACGGCAACGCCGGCTCCGTGCGGCACCTGCGGGCCCGCCGCCACCAGGGCGAGCGCTGGTTCGCCGAGCTCTCCCACGAGCAGGTCGCGACGCTGCTCGACCGGCACGGCTTCGTCATCGTCGAACGGCGCGGCTTCTCCATGATCACGCCGTCGCTGCACGGCAACCCGGTCGCGCGGGCCGCCGACGCCGCCGTGCGCCGGCTCCCGGGCAGCGACGCGTACGCGGTCAACGTCCTCTACACGGCCCGGCGTGTCCATGCGTAAGGCCTTGGTGATCCTGGCCGCCCTGACCATGCTGCTGAGTGGCTGCACGAAGGACGAGAAGCCGCCGCAGCCGCCCGCGCCCGACCTGACGAGCGCACCCAGCGGCGTCGCCGTCAACCAGGGCCCGTTCCGGTCGGGGCCGGTGGCGGCGCCCGCGCGCGGGGCCCTGTTCGGGGCGTGGATCAAACCGGACGCGCTGACCCACGTGGGCCGGCTGGCCGCCGTCGACAGCCTGCAGGCCGACCTGGGCCGCCCGCTGAAGATCGTGAACACGTACCGGCGCTTCGAGCAGATGGTCGGCACCCCCTCGGACAAGGAGTTCCTGGCCCGCGGGGCGACGCTGATGGTCAGCTGGGCCACCGGCGACAACCGGTCCATCCTGGACGGCGAGCACGACGACCTGATCCGCAAACAGGCCCGCGCCGTCCGCAAGATCAAAGAACCGGTGCTGCTGCGGATGCGCTGGGAGATGGACCGGCCCAACCTGCGCGCGACCATGTGGTCGGGCGAGGACTACATCGCGGCCTGGAAATACGTACGGGCGATCTTCGCCCAGGAACGGGCGACCAACGTGTCGTGGGTGTGGTGCCCGACCGCCGAAGGCTTCATCCGGGGCGACGCCCCCGCGTTCTACCCCGGCGACGACCAGGTCGACTGGACGTGCGTCGACGTCTACGCGGGTGAACGCTTCGAGCCCATCGGCGACCTGATGGCGCCGTTCCTGACATGGGCCGCCGCGCGCCCCAAGCCCATCGTCATCGGTGAGTTCGGCGTGGCCAAGGCGTGGGGCTCGGCCGGCCGGGCCGACTGGCTCAAGGACGCCCGGCGCACCTTCAAGGCGAATCCGCAGATCAAGGCCATCGCCTACTTCGAGTCCGACCCCGAAGGCAACGGCCCGACCAAACAGTTCCAGCTCACCGGCGACACCGCGGCGTTCCGGGAGTTCCATCGGATGGCGAAGGACCCCTGGTTCACGCCGCGCTGACCGATGCTCCGGCCGGGCCCGCTGACCCGCGGGCCCGGCCGGAGATCACGCGATCACGGTCCAGACAGTGGTGCAGTCGTAGTAGTTGGCGACGTTCGAGGGAATCGTCACCGCGTTGTCGTCGTAGAGGCAGGTCTTGAACTTGATCGTGGAGCCTTCTCGGAAGTTCTTGTTGCACTTGCCGATGGTCAAGTACCCGTCGTTGTTGACGCACGAGCCCCAGCGGTAGAGCGTCGACGAACCGGGAAGATAGTTGTGCCAGTAGATCGCGGCCGAATGCCCGTCCCGGGCCGTGTCCTGCACCCGGAAGATGTCACCGTCGTGCTGAAAACAGCCGAGCGCGCCGTAACCCTCGGGGATGCACCCGTCGGCGCCCGACCAGGTCGCCGAGACCGTGTGATCGAACTCGAAGGCGCTGGCCGCGACGGCGGGGGCCGAGGTCATCGAGAGGGTGGCCGCCGCGACGGCGACAACCGCGAGCAGTCTGCGCAGGATCGCCGTCCGGCCGTGGCCGCTCATGCGTACGTCCGCTTGACCGCGCTGCACTGGAAGTAGTTGTTGACGTCCGAGGGCGTCGTCCCCGAGTCGTAAGCGCAAACCTTGTAGTCGATCCGCGAGCCCTCGACGAAGTTCTTGTTGCACTGACCCGAATCGCCGTTGCCGTTGCTGTTCACGCAGGATCCCCAGCGGTACAACGCCGTTGAGCCGGGCAGGTAGTTGTGCCAGTAGACGGCGGCCGAGTGCCCGTCCGCCGCCTGATCCCAGACATGGAAGACGTCCCCGTCCGGATCGAATTCGCCGCAGCCCGCGTCGGAGTAGATGAGGCAGATGATCAGACCCTTCGCCTCAGTGCGGTTGAACTCGAACGGGTTGGCCGCACTCGCCGGCGCGGCGACCGCGAAGGAGGCGACGACCGCGGCTACGAAAGCCGCCAACAGGGTTGGTATCCGCCGAATCATGCTTCTCTCTCTTTCGCTCGACCCGTCGCCCCATCCACCGCCGCCTCATTCACGGCCGCCGATGAACGCGCGGGAAACGAAAGATAAGCGGCACCCGTATATCCGCCGCATATTCGACCCTCGCCTCACTCCGTGACCGGCTCCAGGAACTCGAGCCGGTTGCCGTGGTCGTCCTGCGAGTAGAACCGCCGATGGCCCGGGAAGTGAGGATCCCAGCACACCGGGCGGCCGGCCGCCTCCAGGGTCGCGGCCAGTCCGTCGAGGTCGTCGACCAGCACACCGGGATGAGCCCGCTGCTGCGGCGCGAAGCCGGACACCGGGCTGACGTGGATCTCCCAGCCGCCGCCCCGGAACCAGCAGCCGCCACGCGCCGCCAGTACGGCCGGCTTGGCCAGTTCGGTCAGGCCGAGCACGCCGGCGTAAAAGGCGCGGGCCTGCTCTTCTCCCCCGGGCGGACACAGCACCTGTACGTGATGGAGCCGCTCAAATCCCATGCCACCCATTAAACCGTACGTACGTTTTGCTATGTACGGCCATCCCAAGCCCCCACCCACCTCGGGGAGACGGGTCATCACCGTACGCCGTTGTCAAACCGGCGGGCCCGCCTCGTCCACAGTCCCCACGGGCGACTCCACAGTTGTCCACAGCGTTGTCCGCCGCCACGCCTCTGAGCACTGCTAAAAACAGAGCTTGTGCCGGTTTTGCGCAGAATCGCCCCGACGATGGGAGCCGCCCTCCTCATGCTGGCGGGACTGGGGGTCACCGCACCGGAGGCGCTCGCCGTGGAGGTGCCCGCGTGCGGGGACGTGCTCTTCGTCGGGGTGCGGGGGTCGGGGCAGAACGTGGGCATGGGGAGCGAGAACCTCGACCTGCTGCGTGCGCTCGTGGACGGGCCGGAGGAGATCACGGCGTATCCGCTGCCCTATCGGGCGTCGCCGGTCACCACGTTCGTCAAGCCGGCCAGTGGGCGGGCCGACTATCTGCGGAGCGTGCGCCGGGGCGTACGGGCTCTGGAGAAGCTGCTGCGGGAGCGCACGCGGGACTGCCCGGACGAGCGGCTCGTGCTGTCCGGGTTCTCGCAGGGGGCGATGGTGATCCATCGGGTGCTGCAGCGGGCCCGGCCGGCCACCCTGGAGCACATCGCGGCGGTGGCGTTGATGGCCGACGGGGACCGTGCGCCGGGCGACCGCGCCGTCCGGGTGGGCAGCGCGCCGGCCGCGGGCCGGGGTGTCGCGCAGGCGTACGCGGGAACGTTCGAGGCCCGCCGCGCGCCGCTGCCGGCCGGGCCCGCGGTGTTCAGCCTGTGCTCGCGGTACGACCTGGTCTGCGACTTCACGCCGCTGCACCGGCACAGCGGGCCGCTGTTCGTCACGGGGTTCCTCGTTCACCTCGGATACGGCCGGGCCGAGATCGAGCCGCTCGCCGTGCGGATTCAGCGGGCCCTGGCGCGCTGAGCCGGGGCCTGGGCCAGCAGCCGCAACGCGTACGGGGCGTCGTGGCGCAGGTAGCGTCCGGCCAGCCGGCGGGGTTCGGTGCCGAGCCGGTGCGCCCATTCCAGGCCGGTGCGCTGCATCCAGCGGGGTGCGCGTTCGATGTCGCCGGCCACGAAGTTGACCGCCGCGCCGCAGCCGATGAACCAGGTCTGCGGCAGTTCGGAGCGCAGCCGTGAGATGAAGCGCTCCTGCTTGGGGTAGCCGAGCCCGACGAACACCAGGTCGGGGCGCGCGTCGACGACCTTCGCGCAGTGGTCGGAGTACGTCAGCGGGTCGTTGTCGAATCCGTAGGGCGGGCACGACGTCCCGGCCACGCGCAGGCCGGGGCAGGCGGCCAGCAACCGGTCGGCAGCCCGGGTCGCGCCGTCGGCCGTGGCGTCATCGGCCGCGGGGGTGCCGCCGAGCACGAAGATCGAGCGCTGGTCGAGGCCCAGCCCGGCCGACAGCGACCAGATCAGGCTGCTGCCCGCCACCCGCTCGGGCAGCGGCGCCCCGCTCAGTTTGCTGGCCCAGATCAGCGGCATGCCGTCGGCCACGACCAGGTCGGCGTCCTGGAGGTGGCGCCGGCACTCGTCGTCGCGCTGGGCCCGGCGCAGGATGTCGACGTTCGGGGTGAAGATCCGCCCGCCCCGGCCGTGCGCGAGGGCGTCCCGCACCACGGCCACGACCTCGGCCTCGGTGATCCGATCGATGCCGGTTCCGTCCAGCTCGACGCGGTCGAAAGCCTCGACTGACACGCAACGCCTCCTTCGCGGTTGTTGGCTCGTTATAGGAGCGAAACGAGCGAAGGTGGGCCAAAGTGGCACGGGTGCTATTTCTGGGTGGATTAGGGCGAAGTGGGACAACACTCGTCGAACGCCTGCTAGGCGAACTGCCCGGAGTCTGCGCGCTGGGCGAGGTGGTGCACCTCTGGCAGCGCGACATCCGCGACGACGAGCGCTGCGGCTGCGGCGCCCGATTCTCCGCCTGCACGTTCTGGAAGCGCGTCGGCCAGTACGCGTTCGGGGGCTGGCACAACGTGGACATCGACCGGGTGCACCGGCTGCGCGACGCGGTCGAACGCACCCGGCACATCCCCAGACTGGCGACCGCGGTGGAGGCGCCCGACGAGGTGTACGAGTACGCACACTTCTACGCGCGGGTCTACAAGGCGGCGGCGGAGGTCTCCGGAGCCCGTACGGTCGTCGACTCCTCGAAGCACTCCGCGCTGGCCCACGTGCTGCGCTGGGCACCCGAGATCGACCTGCGCGTGGTGCACGTCGTACGGGACGCGCGCGGGGTGGCGTACTCGTGGACCAAGAAGGTGACCCGCCCGGAGACGGACGGCGCGGACGAGATGACCCGCTACTCCCCCGGCCGCTCGGCGCTTTTGTGGAACGCTCACAACGCTGCCTTCGGGCTGCTCGCCAAGCGCGGGGTGCCGATGCACCGGCTGCGCTACGAGGAGTTCCTGCAGGACCCGCGTTCGCGGCTGTCGGCCCTCGGCGACTTCGCCGGGCTGCGCCTGATGCCCGAGGACCTGAACTTCGTCGGCGACGGCTACGCCGACCTGCGCGTCGGGCACAGCGCCGCTGGCAACCCGATGCGCTTCACCGTGGGGCGGCTGCCGCTGCGCCGCGACGACGCCTGGAAGCGCTCGCTGCCCCGCAACCAGCGGCGCCTGGTCGGCACGGTCTGCGCGCCCATGCTGCGTGCCTACGGATATCCGCTCTCACTGTCGTCGACGTCGGAGGAGACCCGATGAACTGGCCGTCCGTCGGGGTCGTGATCCCCACCCGCAACCGCCCCGAACTCGTGCGCAAGGCGATCGCGTCGGTGCGCGACCAGCACTACCCGGGTGAGCTCAAGGTGCTGGTGGTCTACGACCAGACCGAGCCCGACTACCTGCTCGCCTCGACCGAGGGCGTCCAGGTGCTGGTCCTGACCAACTGGCGGACGTCGGGGCTGGCCGGGGCGCGCAACACCGGGATCCTGGCGCTGGACACCGAGTTCGTGGCGTTCTGCGACGACGACGACGTGTGGCAGCCGGACAAGCTGCGGCGGCAGGTGGCGGCGGTGCTGGCCGAGCCGGAGGCCGAGTTCGCCACATGTGCGATCGAGGTCGAGTACGAGGGCAAGTGCACACCCCGGCTGGCCGGGCGCAGCCGCGTCACGATCGACGAGCTGGCCCGCTCCCGGATGGCGATGCTGCACTCGTCGTCGTTCCTGATCCGGCGCTCGGCGCTCGTGCCGGAGGCGATCGGGCTGGTGGCCGAGGACGCCCCGGGCAGCCAGAACGAGGATTGGGACCTGCTGCTGCGGGCGGCCCGCCGGACCCCGATCGTGCACCTCGACGAGCCCCTCGTCCGGGTCCTGTGGGGACGCACGTCGCACTACGCCTACGAGTACGCGACCAAGATCAGCTCGTTGCGCTGGATGATGCAACGCCACCCCGAGATCAGCGGCTGCAAGCCCGGCGCGGCCCGCGTCTACGGGCAGCTGGCCTGCTGGTCGGCGGCCACCGGCAACCGCAGTCAGGCGTGGCAGTTCAGCAAGGAGGCCGTACGGGCGAACTGGAAGGAACCTCGTACGGCGATTGCCCTTGCGGCAATGACCGGAGCAGTGAAAGTTGAGAACGTTCTCTCCGCGTTGCACAAGCGCGGGCGAGGTATCTAACTGACTCTTTCGCTCACGCCCCTACGCCAGGTAGTGTTCGGGCGTGTTCGATTTAGTGCGGTTCCCGGCGGAGGTCCGCTGATGCTTGCCCAGCAGCGACAAGCAGCCATTCTCGACCGGGTCCGGGCCGCCGGCGGCGTCCGGGTCAGCGAGCTCGCCGCGGAATACGGCGTCTCCGACATGACCATCCGCCGCGACCTCGAATCGCTGGCCGACCGTGGCCTGCTGGCGAAGGTACACGGCGGAGCGACGACGGTCAGCCCGGGCTCGGCCCACGAGCCCGGCTTCGCGGCCAAGAGCGTGCGCCAGCGTACGGAGAAGGCCGCCATGGCCATGCGGGCCGCCGCACTGGTCTCCCCCGGCGACGCGATCGCGCTCTCCGCGGGCACCACCACCGCCGGCCTCGCCCAGCGCCTGGTCGACGTGCCCTCGCTGACCGTGGTGACCAATTCGATCCCGGTCGCCGACATCTTCTACCGCGCCGGCCGCCCCGACCAGACCGTCGTGCTGACCGGCGGCACCCGCACGCCGTCGGACGCGCTCGTCGGCCCGGTCGCCGTGGCCGCGATCGGCACGCTCCACCTCGACATGCTGTTCCTCGGCGTGCACGGGATGAGCGAACGGGCCGGCTACACCACGCCCAACCTGATGGAAGCCGACGTCAACCGCGCGCTGGTCGAGGCGGCCGAACGCCTCGTCGTGCTGGCCGACCACACCAAGTGGGGCACGGTGGGCATCTCCTCGATCGTCCCCCTCGAACGGGCCGACGTGCTGATCACCGACGACGGGCTCGACGAAGCCGCCCGCACCCTGCTGTCCGAGACAGTCCCCGACCTCGTGGTTGTGAGCTCCCAGTGACGTTCAAGAGCCGTACGGCCATCCGTCTCTCCGACGGGCGCGAACTGATCTACTTCAACGAGGAGGCACAGACCCACCGGGCCGGTCACGCGGACACGCGGCAGCTCCCGCCCCCGCCGCCGGCCTCGCAGCTGCGCTACGACCCCCTGGTCGACGAGTGGGTGGCCATCGCCGCACACCGGCAGACCCGCACGTTCCTGCCGCCGAGCGACGCCTGTCCACTGTGTCCGACCGGGCCGCGGTTCGCGAGCGAGATCCCGGCCCCCGACTACGACGTGGTCGTCTTCGAGAACCAGTTCCCGTCGTTCAGCGACCGCGTACTGCCCGATGAGATCACCGAGGTCACGCCGATGGTTCCGGTGCGGCCCGGTCTCGGGCGGTGCGAGGTCGTGTGCTTCACCAGCGACCACAACAGCTCGTTCGGCGCTTTGACCCCTTCCCGCGTACGGACGGTGGTCGACGCGCTGGCCGACCGGACCACCGCGCTGTCCCAGGTGGACGGGGTCGCGCAGGTCTTCCCGTTCGAGAACCGCGGCGTCGAGATCGGCGTGACCCTGCACCACCCGCACGGCCAGATCTACGCGTACCCCACCGTGCCTCCGCGCACCCGGGCCATGCTGGCCGCCGCCCGGGCTCACCTGGCCCGTACGGGTAACGACCTCTACACCGACGTGCTGGCGGCCGAACGCGCCGACGGCACCCGGATCGTCGCGGCCAACGAGCACTGGACGGCGTACGTGCCGGCCGCCGCGCGCTGGCCGTTCGAGGTGCACCTGGCCCCGCACCGGAAACTGGCCGACATCCCCGCGCTGTCCGACGCCGAGCGGGACGCGTTCGGGCCGCTCTACCTGGACCTGCTGCGCCGCTTCGACGGGTTGTTCGGCCGGCCGATGCCGTACATCTCGGCCTGGCACCAGGCGGTCGTGGGCGAGGGGCGTGACCTCGGCTACCTGCACCTGCAGCTGTTCAGCATCCGCCGCGCGGCCGACAAGCTGAAGTTCCTGGCCGGCTCCGAGTCGGCGATGGGTGTCTTCATCAACGACGTCGTGCCCGAGAAGGCCGCCCAGTTGCTGCGCGAGATCTGATGGACCACCGCTCCGCCTTGGACCGCCTGCGCGCCGAGGCGGAGCTCGAGATCGCCACGCTCGACGCCGACCTGCACGCCCTGTTCGAGGCTTCCCGAGCCGACAACGCCGACGACGAACACGACCCCGAGGGCGCGACCATCGCCTACGAACGGGCCCAGCTGACCGCCGTCCTCACCGCCGCCCGCACCCAGCTGGCCGCCGTCAACGAGGCCCTCGCCCGCCTGGACGCCGGCACCTACGGCCTCTGCGAGTCGTGCGGTTCGGCAATCCCCTCCGAGCGCCTGGAAATTCGCCCTTTCGCCACGATGTGCGTGACCTGCGCCTCGCGGCGCTGAGTTGTCCACAGGGCTGTGGATAGAGGGGCGGGGGGCCCGGGACAGGACCCCCCGCAGGGAAGGGACGGCAGGCGCGTGCGGGCGCCTACGTCGGTCACGTCGGTCTGAGGGAACCGGTCGGCGCCCGGGACAAGGCGGCCGGACCGGTGGGCGACCCCTCGGCGCCGCGACCGTCATCCGTTCTGCATGGAGAACGACTCGTATAACCACCGGTTACGGAGTCAAACATGCGTCTTTCTGCATATCGCCTTCGACCGTGACGAAAACGGGCCGCCGGGAAATCCCGGCGGCCCGCTGACGACGAAACGATCAGGCGGCGAGCTTGCGCGCCAGGTTCTCGTCGAGCGCGTTCATGAACTCGTCGGTCGACAGCCACGGGGCGTCGCGCGAGATGAGCAGCGCGAGGTCCTTGGTCATCTGGCCGCCCTCGACGGTCTCGATGCAGACCTTCTCCAGCGTCTCGGCGAACTCGGTCACCGCGGGGGTGCCGTCGAGGATGCCGCGGTGCTTGAGGCCGCCGGTCCAGGCGAAGATCGACGCGATCGGGTTGGTCGACGTCTTCTCGCCCTTCTGCCACTGCCGGTAGTGCCGGGTGACCGTGCCGTGCGCGGCCTCGGCCTCGACGGTCTTGCCGTCCGGCGTCATCAGCACGGAGGTCATCAGGCCGAGCGAGCCGAAGCCCTGGGCCACGGTGTCGGACTGCACGTCACCGTCGTAGTTCTTGCAGGCCCAGACGTAGCCGCCCTCCCACTTCATCGCGGCCGCGACCATGTCGTCGATCAGCCGGTGCTCGTAGGTGAGGCCCTTCGCCTTGAACTCCTCGGCGAACTCGCTCTCGAAGACCTCGGCGAACAGGTCCTTGAAGCGACCGTCGTACGCCTTGAGGATCGTGTTCTTCGTCGACAGGTAGACCGGGTAGTTGCGGGCCAGCCCGTACCGGAACGAGGCGCGCGCGAAGTCGCGGATCGAGTTGTCGTAGTTGTACATTCCCATGCCGACGCCGCCGGCCGGGAAGTCGGCCACGTGGAACTCGATCGGCTCCGAGCCGTCGGAGGGCGTGAAGGTCATGGTGAACTTGCCGGCGCTGGGCGCGACGAAGTCGGTGGCCTTGTACTGGTCGCCGTGGGCGTGGCGGCCGATGATGATCGGCTTGGTCCAGCCCGGCACCAGCCGCGGCACGTTCTGCATGATGATCGGCTCGCGGAAGACGACGCCGCCGAGGATGTTGCGGATGGTGCCGTTGGGCGACCGCCACATCTTCTTGAGGCCGAACTCCTCGACGCGGGCCTCGTCCGGGGTGATCGTGGCGCATTTGACGCCGACGCCGTGCTGCTTGATGGCGTTGGCCGCGTCGATCGTCACCTGGTCGTCGGTCTCGTCGCGGTACTGGATCGACAGGTCGTAGTACTCGAGCGGGACGTCCAGGTAGGGCAGGATCAGCTGCTCCCGGATCTGCTTCCAGATGATCCGGGTCATCTCGTCGCCGTCGAGCTCCACGACCGGGTTTGTGACCTTGATTTTCGCCATGCGGCCGGCGCTCCTCTCCCGAAAACCGTGCTTAGCAGTACGAGCGTACTGCAGGACTCGCATTCGTCCTTCGCCGACCCCAGTGTCGTCGCTTCCCGCGATCGGTGCTCGGTTCTTCGGTACCCCGGGCGGTTGTCCACGGGACAACGCGGGCCGGACAACGCCGCCAGAATGGGCACATGCCAGTGACTCACACCGTGGGCCAACTCACGGTCATCGCTCTCGAGGATGCGGCAGGGCCGTTCTTTGCCCCACGTGAACAGGCGTTTCCCACGGCGACGGCGGAGCAGTGGGCGGCGGCCGACACATTCGACCCCGCCGCGCGCTCAGTGGGCGGTGAGTGGCTGCTGCGGTTTCGGAGTTATGCCGTACGGGTCGGGAGCGGCCCGGTGATCCTGGTCGACGCGGGTATCGGGCCGGCCGGGTCGCTCGCCGCCGACTGGGCGCCGGTTCCGGGGCGCCTGCCCGACGCGCTGGCCGAGGCGGGCATCGCGCCGGGTGACGTGTCGGCGATCGTGCTGACGCACCTGCACAACGACCACATGGGGTGGGCCGTGCCGCGCGACTCGCCGTTCACCGAGGCCCGCGTCGTCATGCAGCAGGCCGACATCGACGCGTACGCCCTTAACCGCGCGCATGCGGGGCAGTACGACCTGCTCGTCGAGCCGCTGCGGGCGGCGGGACGGCTGGAGGCGATCACGGGCGAGCGGGTGCTGGCGCCGGGGGTTCGCGTGGTGCCGACACCCGGGCACACCCCGGGCCACCAGTCGGTGTGGGTCGAGTCGGGCGACGACAGCCTGCTCGTCACCGGCGACCTGCTGGTCCACGCCATCCAGCTGACCGACCCCGATCTGCCGTACGCCAGTGACATGGACCCGGATCAGGCCGGCCGGTCGCGAACCGGGGCGCTGGACGAGGCGCGGAACCGGGGAGCGACGCTTGCCGTCTCGCACCTCGGGCCGGAGTTCATCTCATAACCGCTTCTGCGGCGGTCACAACGCGTACGAGAAAAGGCCGGAACCAGATGGTCCCGGCCTTCCCTCGTCAGGAACTCAGAGGTTGGCGACGTCCGCCTGCTTGGCCCGCACCGCCTCGGCGGCCTCCTTGAGGCCAGCGATCTCGGTGTCGGTCAGCTTGTCCTCGACGACCTTCTTGATGCCCTCGGCGCCGATCTGCGCCTCGACACCCAGGTAGACGCCGGAGATGCCGTATTCGCCCTCGACCCAGGCGCAGACCGGCAGCACGGCGCCGGAGTCCTCGACGACGGCCTTGGCCATGCGGGCGGCCGCAGCGGACGGCGCGTAGTACGCCGAGCCGGTCTTGAGCAGCGCGACGACCTCGGCGCCACCGTTGCGGGTGCGGACGACGAGCTCCTCGATCTTGTCGGCCGGGAGCAGCTCGGAGAGCGGCTTGCCGTCGACGGTGCAGCGCGACGGGACCGGGACCATGGTGTCGCCGTGCGAGCCCAGCGTGAGCGCCTTGACGCTCTTGACCGGCACGTTCAGCGTCTCGGCGATCGAGTTGGTGAAGCGGGCGGTGTCGAGCACGCCGGCCTGGCCGAAGACCCTGTTCTTGGGGAACTGGGTGGCCAGCTGGGCCAGCGCGGTCATCTCGTCGACCGGGTTCGACACGACGATGACGACGGCGTTGGGGGCGTACTTGGCGATGTTCTCGGCGACCTGGCGCACGATCTTCGCGTTGACCTCGAGCAGGTCCATGCGGCTCATGCCGGGCTTGCGGGGCAGGCCGGCGGTCACGACGACGACGTCGGAGCCCTCGATGGCCTCGTAGCCCTCGCCGTTGGGGCCGGTGGTGACGCCGACGATCTTGGTCTCGAAGCCCTCGATCGGCCGGGACTGGTTCATGTCGAGCGCCAGGCCGGCGGGCTTGCCGTCGATGATGTCGGTGAGCACCACGGTCTCGAAGATGTCGTACTCGGCCAGTCGCTGCGCGGTCGTCGAGCCGTAGAAACCGGCACCTACGACGGTTACCTTCTTGCCCATAGCTCTCTCACTCCCATTCCCGGGACAATTTTTCCGGACGCTATCAGTCGGTTACCGGCGTATTACCGGCCGGTCGCCTCAACGCGAGTTAAGCCACTGTCGCGCCGTACGCGGTGGCGAACTGCACTGCCTGGCCGAGGTCGATCTTCGCCCCGGTCAGGTCGACCCCGCGCAGCTCGACGCCGTCCAGGTCGGCGCCGCGCAGGTCGGCTCCCTGGAGGGTCACGCCGGTGAGCCGGGCGTGGGACAGGTCGGCCCCGCGCAGGTCGGCCCGGCTGAGGTCGGCGCCCGCCAGGTCGGCCTCCCGCAACCGTAGTCCGCCCAGGCTCACCCCGGTCAGATTCTGTCCGCTCAGCGAGACGAAACCCCAGTCGCCTCCGTCAACCTTCAACGGCCGCAGCCCGCAGTCGAGGAACCGGGAGCCGGTCAGTTTGCAGTCGGTCAGCTCGGCGTCGAAGAACGAGCAGCGCTGCAGCGTCGACTGCATGATCGCCACGCGTTGCAGGACTGCCGCGTTGAACCGGACGTTGCCGAACGTGCAGTTGGTGAAGACGCAGCCGGTGAGCCGCGCCTCCGACCAGTCGACGTCGTGGAACGCACAGTCCTCGTACCGGGCACCGGCCACTTCTTCCAGGGCCCAGTCGCAGCCCCGGAACGTGGTGTCCTGTACGAGTTCCATGTCAGCCGTGGAAGAAGTGCCGCGTGCCGGTCAGGTAGAGGGTGACTCCGGCCTTCTTGGCGGCCTCGATCACCTGGTCGTCGCGGATCGAGCCGCCCGGCTGCACGACCGCCTTCACGCCCGCCGCAAGCAGCACCTCGAGCCCGTCGGGGAACGGGAAGAACGCGTCGGACGCGGCCACGCTGCCCTTGGCCCGGTCGGCCCCGGCCCGGCTGACCGCCAAGTGCGCGGCGTCGACTCGGTTGACCTGGCCCATGCCGACGCCGACGGTCGCACCGTCCGAGGCCAGCAGGATCGCGTTGCTCTTGACGCTGCGGATGGCGCGCCAGGCGAACGCCAGGTCGGCCAGGTCGTCGGCCGAGACCGCCTCGCCGGTGGCCAGCGTCCACCCGGCCGGGTCGTCGCCGGGCGCGTCGATCCGGTCGGCCGTCTGCGCCAGCATGCCCCCGCCGACCTGCTTGATCTCGATCGGCGCGGGGGCCCAGGCGGGGGCGATCAGCACGCGCAGCTTCTTCTTGGTGCGGAAGATGTCGAGCGCGGCCTCCTCATAGGCCGGGGCCACGATCACCTCGGTGAAGATGCCGTCGAGCTGCTTGGCCAGCGCCTCGGTGACGACGCGGTTGGCCGCGATGACGCCGCCGAACGCCGACACCGGGTCGCAGTCGTTGGCCTTGCGGTGGGCGTCGGCGATGTCGGCGCCGATCGCGATGCCGCACGGGTTGGCGTGTTTGATGATGGCCACGCAGGGCTCGGTGAAGTCGTTGGCGCTGCGCCAGGCGGCGTCGGCGTCGACGTAGTTGTTGAACGACAGCTCGCCGCCGTGCACCAGCTCGGCCTGGGCCAGCCCGGCGGGCGCGTTGGGGTCGGTGTAGAGCGCGGCCTGCTGGTGCGGGTTCTCGCCGTAGCGCAGCGTGTTCTGCTTCTTGAGCGCGATGCCCGTGAACCCGGCGAAGCCCTCCTCCTCGACCAGCGTGGTAGCCGTCCAATTGGCCACGGCGACGTCGTACTCCGCGATGTCGGCGAAGGCCCGGGCCGCGAGCGCCTTGCGCTGGGTCAGCGTGAAGCCGCCGTTCTGCAGGGCCTCCGAGACCAGCCCGTACGCCTCCACGGCCGTGACGACGGCGACGGACGGGTGGTTCTTCGCGGCCGCGCGCACCATGGCCGGGCCGCCGATGTCGATCTGCTCGACGCACTCGTCGACGCTCGCGCCCGACGCCACCGTCTGCGTGAACGGATAGAGGTTGCTGACCAGTAGCTCGAACGGCTGGACGTCGAGCTCGGCGAGCTGCGCGGCGTGGGTGTCGAGGCGCAGGTCGGCCAGCAGACCGGCGTGCACGCGGGGGTGCAGCGTCTTGACCCGGCCGTCGAGGGTCTCGGGGAAGCCGGTGAGCTGCTCGACCCGGGTGACGGGGACACCGGCGGCCTCGACGGTGGAGGCGGTCGAGCCGGTGGAGACGATCTCGACGCCGGCCGCGGCGAGCGCCTGGGCCAGCTCGACGAGGCCGGTCTTGTCGTAAACGCTCAGCAGTGCCCGCTTGATCGGGCGGCGGCCCTCGTCGGAGACGCTCATGGAATGCGTACCTTCCTGTTCTGAATGGTCCAGCCCTCGCGCACCAGGCGGCCGACGAACTCGACCAGCTGGGCCCGCTCGGCCACCTTGATCCGCTCGGTCAGCGTGTCTTCCGTGTCGTCGTCGAGCACGGGCACCGCGACCTGGGCGATGATCGGGCCGGTGTCGACGCCGGCGTCGACGAAGAAGAGGGTCGCCCCGGCGATCTTGACGCCGTAGGCGAGCGCGTCGCGCGGCCCGTGAATGCCGGGGAACGACGGCAGCAGCGCGTTGTGCGTGTTGATGTAACGATCGCCGAACGCGGCCAGGAACTGCGGCCCGACGAGCTTGAGGAAGCCGGCCGAGACGACCAGGTCGGGCTTGAACTCGGCGACGTGGGCGGCAAGGGCGGCATCCCAATCGTCACGCGTCTCGTAGGCCTTCACCGCGTCGACGAAAGTCGGCACACCGGCCGCGGCGGCGCGGTCGAGACCGGCGATGCCGTCACGGTCGGCCCCCACGGCCACGACCTGGGCGCCGTAGGCGGGGTCGGCGGAGGCGTCGAGCAGGGCCTGCAGGTTGCTGCCCGAACCGGAGACGAGGACGACCAGGCGGGCGGGCGCGGGGTCGGTCACCCGGAAACCCTATCGCCGGTAAGTCGATCAGCCGACATCGGGTGGGCCATGGGGCAGGCGAAACCGCTGATCATCGGTTACGCTGCCGGTCCTTCCGATATTCGAAGACTTTCTCCGTACGCCGTAAAGGAAGATTCTCGTGACGACACCTCCGCCCCCTTACTACGGTCCGCCCGGAGGCGACCCCGCCGCTCAGCCGCAGGGCCAGCAGAACACCTTCGGCCTCGTCGGCATGATCGTCGGCATCATCTCGATCCCGCTCGCCTGCTGCGCCTGGATCGGCATGATCGTCGGCATCGTCGGCGGCGTGTTCAGCTACCTCGGCCTGCAGAAGGCGAACCAGGGTCTGGCCAGCAACCGTAGCCAGGCCAAGGCCGGTCTCATCTGCTCCATCGTCGGCGTGGTGCTCGGCCTCGCGGTCCTCATCCTGAGCATCTGGGCCAACACGTTCGACTGGCAGACCTGGATCGACCAGAACAGCACCAACTGACCCCGTACGGGTTCTGATGCGGGCCGGCGCGGATGCGCGCCGGCCCGTCATGCTTTGACGAACAATCTGGTGCCGGCCGCGCCCAGGGCCACCGAGACGGCGAGCACGGCCGTCGCGACCAGGCCGACCGCCCACGGGTCGGGGCCGACGGTGGCCAGCCGGCCGTCGCCCAGCGGCCCGCCGGAGACCTTGGCCAGCAGCCCGAGCACCACGCCCGCGGCCGGGCCGGCCAGCAGGCCGCTGCCGATCACCAGCGACCAGGCCGGTGCGCCCTTGCCGTCGCGGGCCTCGCGGGTCAGGCGGAGCACGAGCAGCCAGCCCGCGGCCAGACCGGCCAGCACGGGCAGGGCCAGCAGCAGGGTGCCGGTCGCTCCCATCGGGCCGTCGGGCAGCCCGGCCAGCAACGGCAGGGCGGGGAGCCGATCGGCCGTCACCTCGGTGAGCCGGATCACCGATCCGGTGCCGAGCGCGAAGCCGGGGCCGAGCAGATACGCCGACGCCCAGATCACGCCGTTCGCCCCGTAGGCCAGGCTGACCAGGGTGAGGCCGGCCTGACCGGCCACGCCGGTGCGATAGTTCGAGATCATGTCGGCCGCCTGCCCGCCGCCGATCGCGACCGAGAGCCCGGTGACGCCGGCTCCCGCGGCCACCACGAACAGGGCCGCGACGACACCCGTGCGTAACCCGTGGCGCACCACGCCGGGCAGGCGCCTCGCCCACACGCTGAGCGCGTCGGTGCCGCGCAGGGAGCCGACCAGCGAGCCGAGCCCACCGATCAGGAAGAAGGTGAGCGCCGCGCGGGCCGGGGTGACCTCGGTGCCGCGACCGTCGACCAGCAACGCGCAGACCGAGCCGAGCAGCGAATAGCCCAGCCCGATGGCGAACGCCACTGACAGCGCTCGTACGGTCGAGCCCGTACGGCGGGCCCCGACGGCCCGGATGACGTGCAGCCCGGCCCGGTTGAGCCGCCACACGATGAGGATGCTGAGCAGCAGCGGGGCCAGGCCGAGGGAGCCGATCGAGGTGCCGATGGGCACACCGTGGCCGAGCAGCCAGCCGGCCAGGCCCGCGTGGGCCGCGCCGAGCAGGCCGCCGTTGCCCTCCAGGGTGCGGGCGAGCCCGATGACCACGGCCACCGGCAGATAGGACAGCAGGGCGGCCCAGAGCGTGGCGAAGGCGGCCGCCACCGGCAGCGGGGCCCGGCGCTGGGGGCGCTGCGGCGGCCGGCGCTGGGTGGGCAATTGAACCGTCTCGCGGTCGGCCAGCACCTTCTCGTCGACCAGGACGGTGCGCCGCTCCTTGGCCGGCGCCTCAACCCCCTCGGTGGGGCGGTCGATGCCCTCCGTGGGCCGTTGGACGTCGACCGGTTCCGTCTCGCGGGCGACCTGCGCCGCCTCGGCGACCGCGTACGGGTCGTCCGAGTCGGTGGGACGGTCGGGGGTGGTCGGCATCGCCGCCTACTTTTCCACGCCGGAGGCGGGTCGGCGACGCAGAAACGGCGGCGCGCCGTCATTCGGGTCGCGCGGACCCGGACGACGGCGCGCCGATCGCATGGCGTCCAGCGTCAGCTCATGATCTCGCGCATGAGCCGGGCGGTCTCGCTCGGCGTCTTGCCGACCTTGACGCCCGCGGCCTCGAGGGCTTCCTTCTTGGCGTCCGCGGTGCCCGCGGAACCCGAGATGATCGCGCCGGCGTGACCCATGGTCTTGCCGGGCGGGGCGGTGAAGCCGGCGATGTAGCCGACCACCGGCTTGGTGACGTTCGCCTTGATGAACTCGGCGGCCCGCTCCTCGGCGTCGCCGCCGATCTCGCCGATCATGACGATGGCGTCGGTCTCCGGGTCGTCCTGGAACGCCTTGAGCGCGTCGATGTGGGTGGTGCCGATGACCGGGTCGCCACCGATGCCGACTGCCGTCGAGAAGCCGAAGTCGCGCAGCTCGTACATGAGCTGGTAGGTCAGCGTGCCGCTCTTGCTGACCAGGCCGATGCGGCCGCCCGGCGTGATGTCGGCCGGGATGATGCCGGCGTTGCTGGCGCCCGGCGAGGCGATGCCCGGGCAGTTCGGGCCGATGATCCGGGTCTTCTGACCGCGGTCCACGTTGTACGCCCAGGCGGCCGCGCTGTCCTGCACGGGGACGCCCTCGGTGATCACGACGGCCAGCGGGATCTCGGCGTCGATGGCCTCGACGATCGCGGCCTTGGTGAACGCGGGCGGCACGAAGATGACCGACACGTCGGCGCCGGTCTCCTTGATGGCCTCGGCCACCGACGCGAACACCGGGAGCCCCGTGCCGTCGAAGTCGACGGTCGTGCCGGCCTTGCGCGGGTTCACGCCGCCGACCACGTTGGTGCCCGCGGCCAGCATGCGCCGGGTGTGCTTGGAGCCTTCGGAGCCGGTCATGCCCTGAACGATGACCTTGGAGTCCTTGGTGAGCCAGATCGCCATGACAGTCACTTCCCCGCAAACGCGAGCTCGGCGGCGCGCGCGGCCGCTCCATCCATCGTGTCTACTCGCTCGACCAGCGGGTTGTTGGCGCCGTCGAGAATGGCCCGCCCGGCCTCGGCGTTGTTGCCGTCGAGCCGCACCACGAGCGGCTTGGTGACCTGCTCGCCACGCTCACTGAGCAGGGCGAGGGCCTGAATGATGCCGTTGGCGACCTCGTCGCACGCGGTGATGCCACCGAAGACGTTGACGAAGACCGACTTCACGGCGGGGTCGCCGAGCACGATCTCGAGGCCGTTCGCCATCACCTGGGCGCTGGCGCCGCCGCCGATGTCGAGGAAGTTGGCCGGCTTGACGTTGCCGTGCTGCTCACCCGCGTACGCCACCACGTCGAGGGTCGACATGACCAGGCCGGCGCCGTTGCCGATGATGCCGACCTCGCCGTCCAGCTTCACGTAGTTGAGGTTCTTGGCCTTGGCCGCCTGCTCCAGCGGGTCGACCGCGGACTGGTCGACCAGCGCCTCGTGGTCGGGGTGCCGGAACGACGCGTTCTCGTCCAGGGTGATCTTGGCGTCGAGCAGCAGCACTCGGCCGTCGCCCACCTTGGCCAGCGGGTTGACCTCGACCAGGGTGGCGTCCTCGGCGACGAAGGCCTGCCACAGCTTGACCGCGATCTCGACGATCTGGTCGGCGACCTCGGCCGGATACTGCGCGGCGGCGACGATCTCGCGGGCCTTGGCCTCGTCGACACCCTTGCTGGCGTCGATCGCGATCTTGGCGACCCTTTCCGGCTGCTCCTCGGCCACCGTCTCGATCTCCATGCCACCGGCGACGCTGGCGATGCAGAGGAACGTGCGGTTGGCCCGGTCGAGCAGGTAGGAGAAGTAGTACTCCTCCTTGATGTCGGCCGTCTCGGCCAGCATCACCTTGTGCACCGTGTGGCCCTTGATGTCCATGCCCAGGATGTCGGTCGCCCGGGCCTCGGCCTCGTCGGCCCCGTCGGCCAGCTTGACGCCGCCCGCCTTGCCGCGACCGCCGACCTTGACCTGCGCCTTGACCACGACCTTGCCGCCGAGGCGCTCGGCGATCGCCCGGGCCTCCTGCGGGGTCTCGGCGACGCCACCGCCCAGCACGGGCAGCCCGTGCCGTTCGAAGAGGTCGCGCCCCTGATATTCGAACAGGTCCACGTGTCTCCTTTCGCTCGCGACGCCAAGCGCCGGCAAGCCGCACCGTTGCGTCCCGACCTGTGTGCGCGGCGGCCTCTGAGCGGCGTCGCCGGCGTGAAGAATGTCCGGCCCTGCGGGCCTTCATTCGCAGACTAGCGACCTGGGAACCCGCCCCGAAGGCGCGGGTGCGCGGTGTGCAAGACCACACACCGGAGGCGGCGGTGACGGTTGGGCCGCGAGTGGCCGCAGGAGTCGCCGAATTTCCCCGAATCGGTGCGTAACCAGCTTCTCAGGGCGTCGTTGAGTGTGGTGTCGGAACGCTACGGCGAGCCGGCGCGCAGGCGGCCGATGCCCTGTCGGTCGAGGGGTGGCGGCGGGGCATCGTGCATGGAGAGGCCGGACGTGTGAGGGGTGCGTCCGGCCTCTCCCCTTGCTTCCTGCTTTACCTACTGAACGAGTAGGGACGGCTGGTCAGGCCACCGGTGAACTGACATTGGCGCGTACCCATTCGATGATGGACGCGGTAGTGGCGCCGGGAGTGAAAATGCGGGCCACTCCGAGTTTTTCCAATTCGGCGATGTCCTCGGCCGGAATAATGCCTCCGCCGAATACGACGATGTCGGCCGCGTCACGTTCCGCCAACAGTGCAATTACGCGGCGGAACAATGTCATGTGGGCGCCGGACAAGACGGACAAACCGATCGCGTCGGCGTCCTCCTGAATGGCGGTCTCGACGATCTGCTCGGGCGTCTGGTGCAGGCCGGTGTAGACCACCTCCATGCCCGCGTCGCGCAGCGCCCGGGCCACCACCTTCGCCCCGCGATCGTGCCCGTCCAGCCCCGGCTTGGCGACGACAACTCTGATCCGTGCCTGCATCTGACCCTCCGAGCGCTGACCGCGATGTCACCTGAACCAACGTTAACCTGCGCGCGGGCCCGGGGGTAGCGCCCGACCGGAACCCGTGATCACCTGCGGTAACAGAAAATGTATTCTGCGTCACCTCACTATCTGTTTTCTCGGCAATTACTCCGCGTACGCGAACAACTGCGTGAGGAAAGGTGACCAATTCGGACATTCGCTGCGCAATGCGGACTCGGAAGTGTCAGCGATTTGGCGCTTCGACTTGTGGCCCCCGAGCCGTTTCGTTACCGTGGCTCCCGGCTGTCAACCAGTTAACGCTGATCTGACAGCTCGGACGGGCACGGTTCACCGGTTAATTCGGTGCTGTGGCCACCGCCGATTTGCCACCGACGGAGGGTTGTTCGTGCGCCAGCGCTTGTCGTCTGAGCCCGATCGCTATCGGGGTCGTCGTCGCGTTCCCACCCCTCCGCGCAGCCGCTACGCCGTCGCAGTCACCGCGGCGTTCGCCGGTGCCGGTGTCGTCGCGATCGGCGCGGCGTCCAACTTCCCCGACCAGAAGAACGTCGACCCGCAGGCCCTGCAGGCCCACGGCGCCGTCCAGTCCGTCGACGAGGCCATCGCCGACCGCGCCGCCGACGACTCGGCCGCCTCCCGCAGCAACAACCGCGACTCGGCCACCAAGCAGAAGGTGAGCGCCGACGAGGCCACGGCCGACGTCTGGCTGCTCCCGATGGACGACTTCCAGTTCACCTCGGCCTACGGGGTTCGCTGGGGCAAGCTGCACGCCGGCATCGACCTGGCCGGTCCCGAGGGCATGCCTTACAAGGCGATCCACGCGGGCAAGGTCACCAAGGCCGGTTACTACGGTGGCTACGGCTACCAGATCACGATCCAGGACACCGAGGGCAACGAGGTCATCTACGCCCACTCGCGCCGCCTGCTCGTCAAGGCGGGCGACGAGGTCAAGGCGGGTCAGGTGATCGGCCTGGTCGGCAACACGGGCGCCTCGTACGGCACGCACCTGCACCTCGAGATCCACGTCAACGGCACCCCGACCGACCCGATCCCGTTCCTGCGCGATCGCGGCGTCGACATCAAGCTGCGGGTCGAGTCGGTGTTCGCCGGCGTGGCCGCCGCCTCCTGACCCTCGGAGTACCCACCTACGGGCCGGCAAACCTCTGCGGTTGCAACTCGGTTGAACCGGGCGGCTCCTCTTCACGAATCCTGCAGGCAGGCCGACAAGCACATGTCGGTGCTCATATCTGCCTGGGAGGTCGTGCCGCGTGGCGCTTCAAGACGAGACCCGTGCCGCCGGTCGTCACCGCCGGGCCCAGGTCCGCCGCCACCGGGCGCCCCTCGCCTTCCTCACCGGTGACCGGGGCCGGGCCACGCTGCTGACCGCCGCCCTCGGCGCCGCGCTGGCCACCGGGATCGCCGGTGGCACCGCCGCAGCCGCCGCCGACAAACAGGCCGTACCGGTGGCCGGCGTCGCGCCCGGAGAGTCGCTCACGGTCGCCGACCCGGTCGTCGACACCGGGCCGTGGAAGCCGCCGGCCGAGGGCGAGGCCGCCGGCGTCCGCCGCAAGCTCAAGCCGCGCGTCGTCGTGACCAAGGCGCCCGTCGTCGTCCCGGCCTGGGTCAACCCCAACCCGGCGGGCCGCGTCACGTCGTGCTTCGGTCCGCGCTGGGGCCGGCTGCACGCGGGCGTCGACATCGCCGGACCGGACGGCTCGCCGATCCTCGCCGCCGGAGCGGGTGTCGTGGTGCGCGCGGGCGCAGCCCAGGGCTACGGCAACGCCGTGCTCATCGACCACGGCCACGGCTACCTCACCCACTACGGGCACATGTCGGCGATCGCCGTGCACGAGGGGCAGCGGGTCGAGGCCGGCCAGCAGATCGGCGACGAGGGCTCGACCGGTCACTCCACCGGGCCGCACCTGCACTTCGAGGTGCACCTCGGCTTCTACAAGAACCCGATCGAGCCGGTGCGCTGGCTGCACGAGCGCGGCGTCACCCTGGACGGCTGTTCGCTGTCCTAGATCTTCTCGATCGGCGCGTGCCGCAGGATCAGCCACATCACCTGGTCGCCGAAGTCGATCTGGGCCCGCGCGCCGGGGCCCTGCCCCTCGACCGTGACCACCCGGCCCAAGCCGTACCGCTGGTGGTTGACCCGGTCGCCCGCCGACACCTTGGGCGCCTGCGGCAGCTCGCTGGCCGTCGACAACTTGCTGGCGTCGATGCCGAGCCGGCTCGCGAGCTGTTGTGCCTTCGGCGTGCCGCCGGAGAAGCCCCCGCCGCGATAACGGTCTCCCCCGCCGCGGCCGCCGACGCCACCACCCGTGCCCGACCAGGACGTGTAGTTGCCGGCCGTACGCTCCCAGCGGATCAGCTCGGGCGGCAGCTCATCGGTGAAGCGTGAGGGCGGGTTGTACTGCGGCTGGCCCCACGCGCCGCGGGTGACCGCGCGGGACAAGTAGAGCCGCTGCCGGGCCCGGGTGATGCCCACGTAGGCCAGGCGGCGCTCCTCCTCGAGCTCGTTGTTGTCGCCGAGCGCGCGGGTGTGCGGGAAGACGCCGTCCTCCAGGCCGGTCAGGAAGACGACCGGGAACTCCAGGCCCTTGGCCGTGTGCAGCGTCATCAGCGTGACCACGCCCTGGTGGTCGGGGTCGTCGTCGGGCAGCTGGTCGGCGTCGGCGACCAGCGCGACCTGCTCCAGGAAGCCGGCGAGGGTGGCCGCCGGGGCCTCCTCGTCCTCGTCGGCCTGGGCCTCGACGCGCTCGGTGTACTCGCGGGCCACGCTGACCAGCTCCTGCAGGTTTTCCACGCGGCCCTGGTCTTGCGGGTCGAGGCTCTCCTCCAGCTCGGAGAGCAGGCCCGAACGCTGCAGCACCATCTCCAGCACCTCTTCGGGCGGTGACGTCGCGGCGGCCGTGCGCAGGTCGTCGAGCAGTTGCACGAAATCGGCGATGCTGTTGGCCGAACGGGCGGCGATGCCGGGCGCGTCCTTCGCGTGCCGCAGGGCCTGACCGAACGAGATGCGGTCGCGGTTGGAGAGTGCCTCGACACACGCCTCGGCCCGGTCGCCGATGCCGCGCTTGGGGGTGTTGAGCACCCGGCGGATGCTCACCGTGTCGTCGTCGTTGACCACCGCGCGCAGGTAGGCCAGCGCGTCGCGGACCTCCTTGCGCTCGTAGAACCGGACGCCGCCGACCACCTTGTAGGGCAGGCCGACGCGGATGAACACCTCTTCGAAGACCCGCGACTGCGCATTGGTGCGGTAGAAGACGGCCACGTCACCCGGGCGGATCTCCCCCCGGTCGGTCAGCCGGTCGATCTCGCGGGCCACCCAGTCGGCCTCGGCGTGCTCGGTGTCGGCGACGTAACCCACGATCTGCTCGCCCGCGCCCTGGTCGCTCCAGAGCCGCTTCGGCTTGCGCGACGTGTTGCGGTCGATCACCGCGTTGGCCGCCGACAGGATCGTCTGGGTCGAGCGGTAGTTCTGCTCGAGCAGGATCGTGCGGGCGTCGGGATAGTCGCGCTCGAACTCGAGAATGTTGCGGATCGTGGCGCCACGGAACGCGTAGATCGACTGGTCGGCGTCGCCCACCACGCACAGCTCGGCCGGCCCGACGTCGCCCCCCTGCGTCCCGACCAGCTCCTTGACCAGCATGTACTGCGCGTGGTTGGTGTCCTGGTATTCGTCGACCATCACGTGGCGGAACCGGCGACGATAGGTCTCGGCGACGTGGGGATGCGACTGGAACAGGTGGACCGTGGTCATGATGATGTCGTCGAAGTCGAGCGCGTGCGCCTCCCGGAGGCGGCGCTGATACAGCTCGTACGCCTCGGCGACCGCCCGCTCGGCCGGACCCTTGGCCTTCTCCTTGAACTCCTCGGGCTCGACCAGCTCGTTCTTCAGGTTGGAGACCTGGGCGGCCAGGCCGCGCGCGGAATACCGCTTCGGGTCGAGGTCGAGCTCGCGGATCACCAGCGTCATGAGGCGGCGCGAGTCGTCGGCGTCGTAGATCGAGAAGCTGCTCTTGAGACCGGCGTGCTCGTGCTCGGCGCGCAGGATGCGCACGCACGCCGAGTGGAACGTCGACACCCACATGAGCCGGGCCCGGGGGCCGACGAGCTGGGCCACCCGCTCCTTCATCTCGCCGGCGGCCTTGTTGGTGAACGTGATCGCGATGATCTGGCCCGGATGCACGTCGCGCGCGGCGAGCAGGTAGGCGATGCGATGCGTGAGCACACGGGTCTTGCCCGAGCCGGCGCCGGCCACGATCAGCAGCGGCGAACCGGCGTGGGTGACGGCGTCGCGCTGAGGGCCGTTCAGCCCCGTGAGCAGCGCTTCCGGGTCGAGCCGCGGCCTGCGCGGCGCCGTCTGCTCGGGCCGCGTGGACGGCACAGCGAACAGGGCGTTGTCGTGGGTCTCAGAAGAAGGTCGCATCGCGGGGTGAAGTCTATGCCGACCCCCCGACAAGAATTCGTCGCCTTGTTGACCCTGCGGCGCTAGCGCTCACGCGCATCGATACACCACTCTGTCGTAGTTGACTTCACAACATTGATCGGGAGACCGAACATCATGGACCGTCCCCGCTTCCGCGGCCGGGCCGCGCTGCGTCACCTCGCCGCGCCCGCGCTCGCGCTCGCCGTCGTCGCGGCGCTGCCGCTGACCCGTCCCGCGGACACCCCGGCCGCCGCGGCCCCGCCGCCCGAGTTCCAGTCCGTCAGCGTCAACTACGGGCTGCCCTCCGGCGCGACCGTCAAGGGCCAGTTCCTGAGCTACAACGACTTCCACGGCGCGATCGACCCGCCCGCCGGCAGCGGCGCGGTCGTCAACGCGTCCGGCACGTCGACGCCCGCCGGCGGTGTCGAATACCTGGCCACCTACCTCAAGCAGCTGCGGGCCCAGGCCAAGACCGAGGGCCGCTCCACGCTGACCGTCGGCGCGGGCGACCTCATCGGCGCGACCCCGCTGGTCAGCGCCGCGTTCCACGACGAGCCGACGATCGAGCTCATGAACCAGATCGGCCTGCAGGTCAGCTCGGTCGGCAACCACGAGTTCGACGAGGGCGTCGACGAGCTGCTCCGGCTGCAGCGCGGCGGGTGCCACCCGGTCGACGGCTGCCAGGACGGCGACGGCTTCGGCGGGGCCAAGTTCACGTACCTCGCGGCGAACACGATCGACAACCGGACGAAGCTGCCGATTCTCCCGCCCATCGACATCAAGCTGGTCAACGGCGTGCCGGTCGGCTTCGTGGGCATGACGCTGGAAGGCACGGCCGGCATCGTCAACCCCGCCGGCATCAAGAACGTGCACTTCACCGACGAGATCACGACAGCCAACAAGTGGGGCAACCTGCTCAAGCTGTTCGGCGTGAAAGCCCAGGTGCTGCTCGTGCACGAGGGCGGCTCGCAGGCCACGGCCACGCCGACCCCGGGCGTGTCGGACTGCACCGGCTTCAGCGGACCCATCGTGCCGATCGTGGCCGGGCTCAACCCCGAGTTCGGGCTGGTCGTCTCGGGTCACACGCACCGGTTCTACTCGTGCACCCTGCCCAACAAGAACGGCAAGTCAGTGGTCACCAGCGCCGGCACCAACGGCCAGCTGATCACCGACATCGACTACGCGGTCGACCGGCGTACGGGACGCTTCTCCGAGATCACCGCGAAGAACGTGATCGTCGAGAACGGCGTGCCCGACGGCAACGGCGGCTGGCAGAAGGACGCCAACGGCGTGTACCTCAAGAACCCGGCCACCGTCGACGCGGCCGCCAAGAAGATCGCCGACAAGTACCGTACGGCGGTGGCACCCATCGCCAACCGGGTGGTGGGACGCATCACCGCCGACATCACCCGTACGGCGACCCCGGCCGGCGAGAGCCCGCTCGGCGACGTGATCGCGGACGCCCAGCTGGCCCGGACGACAGGCGACGGCGCCCAGATCGCGCTGATGAACCCGGGTGGCATCCGGGCCGACTTCGACGCCGAGGCGTCCGCCGGGGGCGAGGCCAACGGCGAGGTCACGTACGGGGAAGCCTTCACGGTCCAGCCGTTCAACAACCTCGTGGTCACCCAGACCTTCACCGGGGCGCAGCTCAAGGCCGTGCTGGAACAGCAGTTCGCCGGTCACAACGGGCAGACCACCACCAAGATGCTGCAGGTGTCGAACGGCTTCACCTACACCTGGAGCGCCTCCGCCGCCCTCGGCTCGAAGGTCTCGAACCTGGCCCTCAACGGGACGCCGATCGACCCCGCCGCCTCGTACCGGTTGACGACGAACGACTTCCTGGCCAACGGCGGCGACGGCTTCTCCGCGCTGACCGCCGGAACGGGCCGGACCACCGCACCCGGTTTCGACATCGACGCCCTGGTGGCCTACCTGGGCGCCGGCGCACCGGTCGCGCCCGGCCCGGCCAACCGGATCACCACCGTCGGTTAGTTTCGCCGTCCCACGGATCGGGCGGTTTTCTTGCGAAGCCGCTCGTGCCGGGGGCATACTCGGCCTCGTGATCCAGCAGACGCGATTTTTCTATGGCACCGGGAGTCCCGCTGCCGTAGCTAGCGTCTGAACGACAGACCTACATCGAGCCCCGGGCCTTCCCGCCCGGGGCTCGATGCTGCCCGGGCCGGGTCGACCGGGGCGCCAGCACCCGAGGAGCACGACATGACCGCCGACGTGATGGACCAGAACACCGGCGCGGGCGAGCCGCTGGCCGCCGACGAGATCCGCGCCATGCGCGAACGGATCGACGAGATCGACCAGGCCATCATCGACCTGTGGCTGGAACGCGCCCGCCTCTCGCAAACCGTCGGGAAGACCCGCATGGCCAGCGGCGGCACCCGTCTGGTGCTTTCACGCGAGCGCGAGATCGTGGAGCGCTTCCGCGAGGCCCTGGGCGCCGACGGGGCGCAGGTCGCCCTGATGATCCTTCGCGCCGGCCGCGGCCCCCTCTAGGCGAACAACTCCTCGGGGAACGGCACACCGAGTATCTCGAACTCCTGCCGCAGCAAGTCACGAAAGCGCTGCTGGCCAGGATTGACTTTGGTGTGCCCACCGATCCGGTCGTAGACGGCGCGGATCAGCTCGGGGTCGCTGTTGCGCCGGTGACAGATGGCCAGGATTCGCGCCGGCCCGTCAGCGAATTCGGTCATATAGCTGCGCGAGAAGGCGTTCGTCTGCTGCGCGGCCTCGAGCAGCACGTTCAACACAGTGCGCGGCTCGATGCGGTGGGCGTCTCCTTCGAGTAGGCGCATGACAACGGCGCTCTCGGCGTCAATGCCTGAGCTGAGAGCAGCTTGATAGGTGTTGGACAGGTGCCGCGCCTCGGGACCGTCATCGCGAGACGCGAAGAGCACCTCCATGATCACTTCGAGATTTGTGCCTGCTGAGGCGGCGTCGTGGATCGTCATGAGCGGCGCCAACCGCAGAAACGGGGCCGCGCTGTGGGCGAGCACTTTCGGTAGGCCGATGTCGGCTCGGAAAGCCGCCATCCGCAACGACCCGCCCAGATAGGTCCCCGGTTCGGCGGTGACGTCTCGAAAAATGGGTTCCGGCCGGATCGATTCGGCAGACGCGTCGGACCGATATGGCACCGACTGCCACAGACTGACGCTCGATCCGTCGTCGAGGGCGAGTGTCGCTCGTTCGTCGGGACTTCTGCTGTGCACCAGGCGCATCGTGGTCCAGAGGCTTTGCCAGGCGTCGCCGGACAGCTGGCTCTCCCACAGGAGCGCCTGCGCCCGCCAGGAGACGCCGAGCGACTCGGGATCGACTCCCTCCGAGGGGGACACCAGCACGATCAGCGTCGTGAGGTTGGCGGTGAAGGCCGCTTCCCGTCCGGACGCCGACCGGCGCAACGGCTGATAACCGCCGAGCGACCAGGTCGACGGCGGAAACGCCGCGCCCCGCAGCAGTTCCCGGAGAAGGCTGTCGCAGGCATCCCGCAGCTCAGGAGACAATCGCCCGATCATCGCCCCGCAGAATTCGATCACGGATCGACGGCCGGTGAGCACCGCGAAGGACAGCCAGGCGTAAAGAGGGCCGGCGTCCAACGGGCCGGGGTAAGGCCGCCGGGCCTGGTGCTTGCCTTCCTCGGCCAGGTCGGTCAGCGTGGTCACCACCAGGCGCGCCACCAGGAACTCACCGAAGGTGGCGTGCAGGAACTCGAAACAGCGCTCCGGCTGGTCCACGCCTTCCCGGGCGCGGGATTCGTGCAGGAAGAAGAACCGGCCTACCAGCAACTGTGTCGCGCTCAGCGAACGAGCGCGGTCCGGCCGATCCACCCGGTCGTTTCGCAGCAGTTCCCGGAGGTCGTTTTCCAGCTCGTGTTCGGTGACGACCTGGGCGCCGCGGACGAAGAGAGCCATGGCCACGTACTCCAACCGGCGGAGCTCGCGGGCGATCGCCGCGGCGTCGATCGGGGCCGACGGTTCGCGTTTGGCCAGTTCGCGGTGGGCGAACTCGGCGAACAACCGCTCGTACAGATCGGTCCTGTTCAGGTCGCCGCCCTCGCGCAGATCGTTGTTCCGCGCGTCGTACAGGGCGAGCATCAACAACAGCAACGGCTGCTCAGCCAGCTCGCGATAGCGCAGGGCCACCTCGACCGGCAGCGGCGTAGTCAGTCCCCCTTGGTTGGTGGCCCGCCAGACCGACAGCCAGGTCTCGATCTGCTTGTCGTCGAAGGGATCCAGGCGCAGCACCACACTGCCGTCGGGGACACGCGCCCGGTCGGCCACCACGATGCGCGAGGTGACCAGCACCGCCACCGGACGACCGCGGTCGGCCTCGCGGCGTTGGAAGTCGCGGACCTGTTCCAGGTAGTCGGCCCGGTTGGCCCCCGATGCCTGCAACAACTCGTCGAAGCCGTCCAGCAGCACCACCGGCAGCGCTCCCCCGGCCGACCGCACCAGTTCCGGCCACGGCACCCGCTCGCCGATCGTGTCGTAGACGGCCGCCTCGATCTGGTCCTGGAGCGGGGCGTCGGCGGCGACCGAGCGCAACTCCACCCGCACGGCCAGGTACTCCGAGGGCGGCAGCGTCGCGGCCAGCACGCGGGTCAGCATCGACTTGCCGGATCCTGGCTGCCCCAGCACGACCAGCGGCGCCGCCACAGCGTCCCACCCGGTCAGGTAGCCGGCCAGGAACGCCTGGATCTCGGGGACCTCGGCCGCCTCCGCCCACCACGACTCGGCGGCAACCGGCGATCCCTGCTCGGCGCGACCGGCCCGGGCCCGGGGGTTGACGTAGAGGTCGGCCGTGGCCGGCAAGGTCACCCCGTCCGGCAGGTCACCGACGTCGACAATCGGGCGGCCGAGTTCCCGCCGGTACTGGTCGGCCAGGTCGGCCCGGCAGGCCGCGGCGGCACCGGTCAGTCCGGCCACCATCGCTCGGATGTCGGCGAGACCGGTCGCCAGTTCGCCGCCCACCCGTTCGGTGGTGGCACGGCCGGCGGCGGCGTCGGTCATGGCGGCCCAGATCGCGAACTCCGGCACATCCGCGGCCAGGGACCGATAGGTGATCTCGTACTGCCGGATCGCCGCTTCCACCACTGCGGCCTTGTCCGGGTGGTGAGGCGGCGGGAACGACAGCCCCTCGAGGAATCGGGCCGACGCCGCGGCCAGCATCAAGTAATACGTCTCGAGGTCGGCGCGCAGCTTCTCCGGCGGCACCGCCGCCGAGGGCATCGGCACGGTCGCCTTGGCCAGCACCTCGGCCACCTGGGCGGGAGTCGACTCCGATGTGGAGCGGGCGGCCAGGGCGGCCTGCTCGGACGCCGTGATCCCGGTGTCACCCCAGCACTCGAAGAACGCGTTGACCACCAGCACGGTGTGCGCCGCCACCAATCGTTCCGTGCGGTCGAAGCGGCTGAGCCCGGCCCGGCGCTCGACGAAGGAGCGGAACGCCGACTGTCCCCATTCGACGATCTCGTTGCGCGCCGCCAGCAGGTCGACCGAGCTCAGCGTGGCCAGCGCCGCCGCGCCGGCCGGGATCCCGGCGAGTCGTCCCACGTACGAGAGGAACTTGCTCTCTCCCGCCCCGAGGAAGTGGACGGCATCGGCGTAGGTGAGACCCCGGCGGGACGACGGTCGCAGCATGACCGGGAGTGTGTCACCCGGGTACGACAGATCAGAAGCGGCGCATCACGTCGCGAACCTCGGCGTAGTGGCAGGCGCTCGGGTGCGGCGACCGCTCCCGGATCTCCAGTGTCGGCTCATGTTCGGCACACCCCGGCTGGGCCTTCCAGCAGCGCGTCCGAAAACGGCATCCCGACGGCGGTGCGGCCGGCGACGGCACCTCGCCCGTGAGCATGATGTGGTCGCGGCGGCCGCGCAGCCGGGGGTCGGGCACCGGGACGGCCGACAGCAGCGCCTGCGTGTACGGGTGGGTCGGCTGGTCGTAGATCGCCATGTGGTTGCCGGTCTCGACGATCTTGCCGAGGTACATGACGGCGACCCGGTCGGAGATGTGCCGCACCACCGACAGGTCGTGCGCGATGAAGATGTAGGCGAGCCCGAGATGCCGTTGCAGACCCTCCAGCAGGTTGATCACCTGGGCCTGGATCGACACGTCGAGGGCGGAGACCGGCTCGTCGCACACGATGATCTCGGGACGCAGGGCGAGGGCGCGGGCGATGCCGATGCGCTGGCGCTGGCCGCCGGAGAACTGGTGCGGGTAGCGGTTGAGGTGGTCGGGGTTGAGCCCGACCAGGTCGAGCAGTTCCTGCACGGCGCGCTGCCGGCCGGTGTGCGGCACGGCGTCGGGGTGGATGTCGTACGGCTCGCCGAGGATGTCGCCGACCGTCATGCGCGGGTTGAGCGACGTGTACGGGTCCTGCATCACCATCTGGATGTTGCGCCGGGCCCGCCGCAGGCCGCCGCCGCGCAGCCGGGACAGGTCGTCCCCCCGGACGCGGATCTCGCCGCCGGTCGGTTTCTCCAGCCCGACCAGCAGTTTGGCCAGCGTCGACTTGCCGCAGCCCGATTCCCCGACGACGCCCAGGGTCTCGCCCCGCCGCAGTTGCAGGTCGACCCCGTCCACCGCTCGCACCGCGCCGAAGTGTTTCACCAGTCCACGGGTCTCGAGCACGACGTCAGACACCGAGAACCTCCCGTACGAAGTGACAGCTGGCGATCCGCTGCGGCGCGATCCGGTAGGCGGGCGGCGGTTCGAGCCGGCAGATCTCCCGCGCGTACGCGCACCGGGGGTGGAAGGCGCAGCCGCGCGGGATGTCCGTGAGCGCCGGCGGCAGCCCGCCGATCACGTTGAGCGCCCGGCCTTTGTGGTCGAGCCGCGGGATCGATTCGAGCAGCGCCTTGGTGTAGGCGTGGGCCGGCCGCGCGTAGATGTCGTGTACCGGCGCCTCCTCGACGACCTGCCCGGCATACATGACCGCGATCCGGTCGGCCACGTCGGCCACCACACCCATGTCGTGTGTGATCAGCAGCAGCCCCATGGTGCGTTCGCGCTGCAGTTCGGCCAGCAAGCTCATGATCTGGGCCTGCACGGTGACGTCGAGGGCCGTGGTGGGCTCGTCGGCGATCAGCACGTCGGGGTCGAGGGCCAGCGCCATCGCGATCATGACGCGTTGCCGCATGCCGCCGGAGAACTGGTGCGGGTAGTCGTCGACGCGGCGTCCGGCGTCGGGGATGCGGACCTGGTCGAGCAGGTCGACGGCCCGGCGTTTGGCGTCGCGGCGGCTCAGGCCCCGGTGCACCCGGAACAGTTCGGCCAGCTGGAACCCGACAGTGAAGACCGGATTGAGCGCGCTCAGGGCGTCCTGGAAGATCATCGCGATGTGGTTGGCGCGCATCTTGCGGCGTTCACTCTCGGGCAGCCGCAGCAGGTCGGTACCGCGATAGAGGACCTCGCCGCCGGTCACGTGCGCGGGCGGAGTGTCCAGAATGCCCATGATCGCCTGGGCGGTCACCGACTTGCCGCAGCCCGATTCGCCCAGCACGGCGAGCGTCTCCCCCGGGTGCAGCCGCAGGTTGACGCCGTTGACCGCGCGAGCCACACCTTCCCGCGTACGGAATTCGACGTGCAGATCGCGGACGTCCAACAGGGGGGCGGTCATCGGCGTCTCACCGCAGTTTCGGGTCGAAGGCGTCGCGGACGGCGTCGCCGAGCATGATGAAGGCGAGCACGGTGGCCGCCAGGAACACCGAGGGCCAGACCAGCGGGGCCGCCGCCGTACGGGCGAAGGGTCCGGCCTCCGCGATCGCGATGCCCCAGCTCACGGCGTCACCTTTGAGACCCACGCCGAGGTACGACAGGGTGGCCTCGCCGGCGATGTTGATGCCGAGCAGGATGGTCAGCACGACGATGAACGGGCTGATCGAGTTGGGCAGGATGTGGCGGATCATCAGCCGCCCCGGGCCCGCCCCGAGCATCCGGGCCGCGGCCACGTAGTCCTGGTTCTTCGTGGTCAGCACGGCCGAGCGCAGCACCCGGGCCGCCGTCGTCCAGCCGAGCACCCCGAGCGTCACGGTCACCGCGAGCACGCCGTTGCTGCCGGGGTCGGACGACAGTCGCTTGGCCAGCACGATCGCGCCGAGCAGGAACGGGACGCCCAGCATGACGTCGATGAAGCGGGACAGCAGCGCGTCCAGCCAGCCGCCGAAGTAACCGGCCATGAGCCCGACGATCAGACCGATCACGCCGGCCAGCAGGGTGGCGCCGACCGCGACGAGGATCGAGTCGCGGGCGCCGTACACGGTCTTGGCGTAGACGTCGCAGCCCTGGAAGTCGAAACCGAAGATCGCCGCGCCCGTGGGTCCGGCGTTCTTGCGGGCGAGCAGGCAGTCGCGCGGGTCGGCCGAGGTGAACAGCGACGGCCAGGCCGCCATCACGAGCACGACGACGACCAGCACCGCGGCGATCCAGAAGACCTTGCTCGTCCGCAGGTCGCGCCAGGCGTCACCGGCCAGGCTGCGCGGCTTGCCGGTGGCCCTGGTCACCGCTTCGACCTCACTCATAGCGGATCCTGGGGTCGAGGGCGGCGTACAGCAGGTCGACGACCAGGTTGATCACCAGGAAGACGATCACCAGGACGCTCACGAACCCGACCACGAGCGGTCCGTCCTCGGCCCGGATGCCGCGGAACAGGTTGAAGCCGACGCCGGGGATGTTGAACACGCCCTCGGTGACGATCGCCCCCGACATCAGCACACCGATGTCCACGCCGATCAACGTGACCACCGGGATCAGGGAGTTGCGCAGCACGTGCACCCCGATCACCCGCTTGGGCGCGAGGCCCTTGGCCCGGGCCGTACGCACGTAGTCGGCGCGCAGGTTCTCGGCCACCGACGTACGGGTCACCCGCAGCTCGGTCGCGATCACCAGGCTGCCCAGCACCACGGCGGGCAGCAGCAGCTCGTACAGGCCGGCGTCGCGCCCGGCGGTCGGCGGGAACCAGCCGAGCTGGATGCCGAACACCAGCTGGGCCAGCGGAGCCAGCACCACGATCGGCATGGCCAGCACCAGCAGCGTCAGCACCAGGGTGACGGTGTCGAACACGCCGCCGCGGCGGATGCCCGAGAGCACACCGGCCCCGACGGCGATGATCGCGGCGATGACGATCGCCAGCAGCGCCAGCCGGATGGTGACGGGCCAGGCCTCCGCCAGCAGATCGCCGATCGAGCGGCCGGTCGTCGTCTCGCCGAGGTCGCCGGTGAGCAGGCCCGTCACGTAGTGCCAGTACTGCTGGAAGAAGCCGTCGTCGAGGTGGAAGCGGGCGTCGAGCGCAGCCCGCTGGGTGTCGGTGAGGGGACGGTCGCCGGCCAGCGCCTGGTACGGGTCGTCGACGTACGCGAACATCAGCGCGTAGACGACGAAGGTGGCCCCGAAGAAGGTGACGACCATCTGCAGCAGGCGCCGCACGATGAAGCGGAACATTTAGCTCGCGATGTCGACCGTGTAGATGTCGACCTTCTGGAAGAGGTCCATCGTCACGTCGGTGACCCGTTCCGACCAGCCGAAGACGTTCTGGCCGAACCGCAGCGGGATCACCGGCATGTCCCGGACGAGCTGGTTCTCCGCCTCGTTCCACAGCTGCTCGGCCTGCTTGGTGCTGGTCGCGGCCGAACCCTGACGCACCAGGCTGTCGAACGTGCTGTTCTTGTAGCCGTAGTAGTTCGAGGAGCCGTCGCTGGTGTAGAGCGGGCCGAGGTAGCTCTCCATCAGCGGGTAGTCCATCGTCCAGCCCAGCCGGATCAGGCCGATGTCCTCCCCGGCCCGGGCCCGGCTGACGACGTCGCCCAGCTTGGGCAGGCCGGAACCGGTGCAGTTGATCGCCAGGGACACCTTGATCTGGTTGCACATCGCGTCGATCCAGGCCTTGTGCCCGCCGTCCACGTTGTACGCGATCTTGATGTCTTTCGGGCCGTTGGCCGCGGTGTAAAGCTGCTTGGCCCGGGTCGGGTTGTATTCGCACCACTGGCCGCAGCTGTTGGACCGGGCGCCCTCGATGGCCGGCGACACGAACGAGGTGGCCGGCTTCTCGGAGCCGAGGAAGACCTGGTCGGTCATCTCGTCGCGGTTGATCGCCATGGACAGGGCGCGGCGGATGTTCGGGTCCTTGTATTTGTCGAGATACATCGGGAAGCCGACGAACGAGAAGGCCGAGCTGTCCGTGCGGCCCAGCCGGTCGCCGAGGTCACCGGAGGCGGAGGCGAGGTTCTCGATCGGGATCTTCGTCTCGATGTCGAGGTTGCCCGCGTTGAGGTCGGCGTACTGGGCGCTGAGCTCCTGATAGATCTTCCAGGTGATGCCGTTGACCTTGGGGATCGTGCCCTTGAAGTCGGCTACCTTCTCGACGGTGATCTTCTCGTCGTGCTGCCAGGTGCCCTTCATCTTGAAGGGGCCGTTGCCGATCGGGGCCTCGGCGAACTCCTTGTTGAGCACCCCGTCGCCGGAGAACGCGGCCTTGGGCAGCGGGTAGAAAGCGTCGTAGCCCATGACTGACTGCCAGCCCGCGAACGCCTCGCTGAGGGTCACCGTGAAGGTCAGGTTGTTGATCTTCTTGAGGCCGCGCAGCTTCTTGGCCCGGGGCTCGGGCGCCTTCTCCGGGCCGTCGTCGTCGGGGTCCTTCGACTGCAGGTCGGCGAAGCCGTCGATGCGGCTGAAGAAGTACGACGCGAGCTGACCGTTCGGCCCGTAGGCGCCGTAGTTCCAGGCGTCGAGGTAGTTGTCGGCCACGACCGGCTCGCCGTTGCTGAAGGTGAACCCCGGCTTGAGCCGGACGGTCCAGACCCGGTTCGTCTTGTCATGCGTGATCGACTGGGCCGCCACCAGGTAGGGCTTGTTGGTGGGGTCGAACCGCACGAGCGGGTAGAACAAGGACGCCAGCACCTGCGAGCCACTCGACTCGATGGAGTTCGACGGGATCAGGCTCGAGGGCTCGGCGATGCCGATGCTGATGCTGTTGGGCACAACCTCGGTGTCGTCCGAGTCAGTGCCGCTGCAACCGGCCGCCAGCAGGGCGATGACAGCCGATGCGGCAGCCACCTTCCACGGGCTTTTCCCAGGCATGAGGGGTGTCTCCTTCAGGGGCGCTCACGGGGGTCGTGTGAGACGCCAGCAACTGTGACACAGAGCCAACGACAGCCCGAGCCCTGTTATCAAGCCGATACTAGTCAGCCCTTACCGCAGGGCTTTTTGCGCGGCTCGATTTATGCCTTTGACCTGGGAGAACATCGGTGGGTGCACGGCCCGCGACCCACCGCAGCGATGCGATTCCGGCCGTTCAGACGAGCCGTCGATCAGCCGCCCATCGTGACAATTCGTAACGGTTGCTCATTTGCAGCTTCCGCAGGACGTTCGAGACATGTGTCTCCACCGTCTTGATGGAGATGAAGAGTTCCTTGGCGATTTCCTTGTACGCGTATCCCCGTGCAAGCAGGCGCAGCACCTCGCGCTCGCGGTTGGTGAGCTGGTCGAGCTCGGGGTCGGCGACCGGCACGTCGGGCCGCGAGGCGAAGGCGTCGAGCACGAAGCCGGCCAGCCGGGGGCTGAACACCGCGTCGCCGTCGGCCACCCGGCGGATCGCCGCGGCCAGCTCGTCGGGCGAGATCGTCTTGGTCACGTAGCCCCGGGCGCCCGCCCGGATCAGGCCGATCACGTCCTCGGCGGCGTCGGAGACCGAGAGGGCCAGGAACTTGACGTGGGGGTGGCTGCGGCGCATGGCGTCGAGCACCGCGCGGCCGCCGCCGTCGGGCATGTGCACGTCGAGCAGCACCACGTCGGGCTCGATCGCCGCGATCTTGCTGACCGCTTCGGCCACGGAACTCGCCTCGCCCACCACCTCGACGTGCGCGCCCAGCTCGGCGCGCACGCCGGCCCGGAACATCGCGTGGTCGTCGACCAGGAAGACGGTGAGCCGCCGATCGGTCCCGGTGTCCTGAACCTCCGTCATCGTGCTGCCTCCTTAGCGGCTGCCACGCTCTCCCGGGACGCGGGGAGGGTCAGCCGGACCTCTGTGCCGTCGCCGACGGCGCTGCGGATCTCCGCCTTGCCGCCGTGCCGCTGCATTCGCCCGATGATGGAGCCTCGCACGCCGTGCCGCGACTCCTGCACGCCGGCCATGTCGAAACCGGCGCCGCGGTCGCGCACGAAGACGCTCAGCTCGCTCTCCTCGACCTCGGCGTAGAGCGACACCGTCGACACCCCGGCGTGGCGGGCCGCGTTGACCAGCGCCTCGCGGGCGGCGGCGACCAGGGCGGCCACCCGCTCATCGCACTCGGTGTCGCCCACCACGACGGTCTCCACGCTGATCGCGTACGTGTCCTCGACCTCGGCCGCGGCCTGCTCGAGGGCGGCCGCGAAGCGCTCGGTGGGCGAGGCGGACGGCTTGTAGAGCCAGTTGCGCAGGCTGCGCTCCTGGCCGCGGGCCAGTCGCTGCACCTCTTTGATGTCGGCCGAGTTGCGCTGGATCAGGGCCAGCGTGTGCAGCACCTGATCGTGGATCATGGCGGCCAGCTCGGCCCGCTCCTGCTCGCGGATGCGGCCCTCACGCTCGGCCCGCAGCTGGTTGAACATGCGCCACAGCAGCGGCGCGGCCACGACACCCACCCCGAGCAGGCCGACCAGCGCGAAGATCACACCGTTGACCACGGCGGTCAGGCTGCCCGCGGGGGCGTAGACGGCGACGACACCGATGATGCCCGTGGCCACCAGCACCCCGCCGCCGATGAAGCGGAACAGGAAGAAGCGGCGGTCGCTCTCGGCCACCACCGCGGCCAGCCACGGCTGCTGCGGGACCGCGCCGCCCAGGTGACGGCGGGTGGGGTCGGACTGATGCCAGATGATGCCGGCGCCGACCGCGGTGACCGCGATCAGCCAGCCGGCGGTGCCGGCCACGCTGTCGTCGAAGACGAGCGCCTGCAGCAGCACGACACCGAGGCCGATCGCGCCGAACGGCAGCAGCATGGCCAGGTCGCGGCGCTGCGGCGGATCGGCCGTGACGACCTGCTGCGGGAGCACGGCCCAGAACGCGGCGTAGAGCAGGAGGCCGAGGCCGTTGAAGCCGAGCAGCACCACCAACGCGATGCGCACGACCAGCACGGGAACGCCCAGGTGCTGCGCCAGGCCCGACGCGACGCCCGCGATGACGCGGTGGTCGCGCGGCCGGTACAGCCGGCGTGACGGCGGGTTGACGGCGGTGGTGATGGCCCCTCCTCGGTTGTGTCCTCCGATCGTCACACGTTCTGCCGGCCCGGACCACGGGGAACAACCCCTGGTATCCGGGTGGCAGGATCTCAGGGTGGTCTCAGGGTCGGCGCCCGAGGCGGCTGGGGTGCCCGCGAGGCGAGGATCGGTGTCATGAACGACGAAGCTGCCGAGTCGCGGGGCCCGTCCCGTCCGCCACAGGACGTGCCGGCGTCCGCCGCCGACGCACCCACCCCGCCGGCGACTTCAACGCCGGCTCCCGCCGAGCCGCCGACCGCCGACCTGCGCGCCGAGGCCGTCCCCGACGATCCCGGTCCCGCCACCGAGCCCGGTCCCGCCACCGAGCCCGGTCCCGCCACCGAGCCCGGTCCCGCCACCGAGCCCGGTCCCGCCACCGAGCCCGGTCCCGCCACCGAGCCCGGTCCCGCTACCGAGCCCGGTCCCGGTGCCGGTAATCCGCCGCCGTGGTTCCCGCCGGCCGGTGGCGGTCCCGACGCGGGCCCGTTCTTCTCCCGTGACGCCTTCTCCCGCGACAAGCTGGTGCGCCCCCGCCAGGGCCGTTACGTGGCCGGCGTCTGCGGCGCCCTGGCCCGGGCCACGAACACCGACCCGGTGCTGTGGCGCGTGCTGCTGGCCGTGCTGGGCGTGCTCAGCGGCGTCGGTGTGCTGCTCTACCTGATCGGCTGGCTGGTCATGCCGGCCGAGGGCGACACCGCCTCGCCGATCGAGTCGCTGCTCGGCAAGGGCCGCTCCGGCATGGCCCCGGCCTCGGTGATCCTGCTCGGTGGCGCGGCCGTCCTGACCTTCGCCTTCATCGTCCAGGACGGGGTGCGGGCCAGCCTTCTGGCCTGCGCGGTCATCGTCGGCGCGATCCTGCTGATCAAGCGCAGCGGCAGCGGTCAGCAGCAGCCGGCCGCCTTTCCCGCGCAGGCCCCGCCGGCACCGCCCGGCCCGTTCGAGCCCAGCCCGTTCGAGAAGACGGCCGAGTTCGGCACTGTTCCGCCCCCGCCCGGTCCGCCGCCCGCGGCCGCACCGCCCACGGAGCCGATGACCCCCGCGCCCCCGCCGTACGCCCCGCCCACCAGCGGTTATCGGCCGCCGTTCGCACCCCACGGCCCGTACGCCCGGCCCACCCCGGTCACGTATGCGCCCGGTCGCGTCCCGCCCCCGCCGCCGGCCGCGCCCAAGCCGCCGAAGGTCAAGCGCGAGCGGTCCAAGCTGGGCCGGCTCACGTTCTTCGCCGCGCTCATGGTGATCGGCGTGATCGCCGCTATCGACACGGCCGGCGCGAGCGTCGCCGTCTCGGTGTACTTCGCGGGCGCCCTGGTCACCGTCGCGCTCGGCCTGGTCGTCGGGGCCTGGCTGGGCCGCGCTCGCGGGCTGATCGCGCTGGGCATCCTGCTCTCGATCGGCCTGCTCATCTCGACCGGCACCGAGCGCTGGGGCGCCGAGGTAGGTAACAGCGTCTACCGCCCGGCCTCGGCGGCCGGGGTGGCCGACCGGTACGACTTCACCGCCGGCAGCGCCACGCTCGACCTCCGTCAGGTGAATTTCACCGGCCAGGAGCAGAACGTGGTCGTCACCATGAAGTTCGGGCAGATCCGCGTGCTGCTGCCCGAGAACGTCGACACCACCACGCTGCTCCAGGTGCAGAACGGGAGGGCCGTGGTGTTCGGTCAGAAGTTCGAGGACGGCGAGGTCAGCGCACAGAACTTGATCGACCTCGGGCGCGACGGCGCCGGTGGTGGCACCCTCAACCTGGACCTGCAGATGGACACGGGCAACGTGGAGGTCATCCGATGAAGCCGCACCGCATGGACGGGGTCTCGCTCAGCTTCGGCGTCCTGTTTCTGCTGGTCGCCCTGTGGTGGGCGGTGTCCCGGGTGATCACCATCCACCTGCCCGCGGTGGGCTGGCTGGTGGCCGGCGGCCTGATCGTCTTCGGCGTGATCGGGCTTCTGGGCGCTCTGCGCTCGGCCCGCACCCCGGCCGAGTCGGCTGCGGTCCCGGTCCCGTCCACCGTCGAGCAGCCGGCCGGGCCCGAGCTACCGGGCGACCTGACCCCCGAGATGCACGCGTCCATCGTCCAGGAGCTGATGGACGACGCGGTGGATCGGATCAGCCAGGAGCACCCGACCCTGACCGCGGAGCAGCCCCGCAAGGCGCAATAAACTCGTCGTCATGACTCCGTTCCCCGCCGTGTCCCGTGCACCCATCGTCGGAGTCGGCGCCACGGCCGCCCGCGCCCTCACCGCCGAGTTCGCCCGTCACAACGCGGCCACCACCGCGATCGTGGCGGGCGCCGACCACGCCTCGCCCGTCGTGGCCAGCGCGGTCGAGGCCCTGCTGCCGGGCGACCGTCTCACCCTGGTCGCCGGCGAGCGCAGCACGGCCGACCTGCTGCGTGATCACATCGCCGGGCTGGGCAGCTGGATCGCCGACCGGGTGCAGGTGGTCGAGACGCTCGACGAGGCCGGCCAGGCCGACGTGGTGATCGTCGGCGAGCCGCTCACCGGCACCGCCGCCGACGCGCGTGACCTGCTCGACCGTCTGGGCAAGCACCTGAGCGACGGCGGCGTGGTCACGCTGGCCGTGCCGGCCACCCCGGGCCGCACGGGCGGGGCCGCGGCCGAGCTGTTCCGCCAGAGTGCGCTCTTCGGCGTCGGCTCCGACCTCGTGCTCCGCAACCCGTCACCGCTGCGCGTGCACAAGCTGCGGTTCACCGCGGCCGGCACCGCGGTCGCCGACACGCTGGCCCCGGCCTACCGCCCGTCCAGCGTGCCGGTCACCCGGGGCATGCACATCGACTCCAACGGTGTGGCCGCCGCCGGCATCGCCCTCGGCCTGGCCGCCGTGGCCCGTGTGGCCCGGCCCAAGTCGAAGCTCTGGCTGCTCCCCGCGCTGGCCGCGGCCCCGGTCGCGGCGTTCTTCCGCGACCCCGAGCGCGAGCTGCCGGACGACCCGTCAGCGGTGGTCGCAGCGTCCGACGGCCGGGTGCTGTCGGTCGAACGGATGGCCGACGAGCGGATCGGCCCGGGCGAGTTCCTGCGCATCGCCGTGTTCCTGTCCGTGCTCGACGTGCACGTCAACCGGGTGCCGGTGGCCGGGCGGGTGACCGACTACTTCGTCGAGGACGGCGGCTACGCCAACGCCATGACCGCCGCCGCCGAGCACAACGTAGCGGCGTACACGGTGCTCGACACCGAGCACGGCCCCGTGGGAGTCGTCCAGCGTACGGGCCTGATCGCCCGCCGCATCGTGCAGCGCGTCCCGGTGGGCACGCTGGTCGCCCGGGGCGAACGCATGGGCCTGATCCGCTTCGGTTCCCGCACCGACGTCTACCTGCCCGCCGACCGGGCCGAGGCGCTGGTCAGCGTCAACGACAAGGTCATCGGCGGGGCGTCGGTCATCGCCCGCTGGCTCTAGATCGGAAAGGCGCCGGCCGGGCACCCGACGAGGTCCCGGCCGGCTTCCGTCACAGCGAGGACCCCGTTTCCCCGTACGAGGGTCTCGGGTCCCAGCTCCGACGGTGAGATCGACATCGCGGCGGCCACCGCCAACGCGTCACAGATGCCGGCGTCGTCGTCCGGCCACCGGTCGACCGGCAGCTCCTCGAGGTCGGTGTTGGTGAGCTTTCCCCGCTCGATCGGCAGGCGCTCCCCGATCGGCTCGTCGCCGATGTCCGAGTAGTGCCGGACCAGGATGCCGTTCTCGGCCACGGTCCAGCCTGAGGAACCCGTGTGGTCGTCGTACCAGTACGCCTGGGCCCGGCCGAACCGGGTGCTCAGCCGGCGAAGCCCCTCATGCTCGCTGTCGTCGTCGGCCCAGTGACCGAACACCAGGGTCCAGCCGTCCAGTTGGGGGCTCACGAACACCACCGCCCGGCGCCACTCCTCCCGCACCGAACCGTGGCTGGCCGCCCCCGCCACCGCCCGGCCGAGCCGCATCGTGGCGGGACGGGGCGACGACAGGGCGAGCGCCTCCAGCACCGCGGTCTGATCCCCGGTCGGCAGGGCGAGCCAGCGCCCGTGCGGCTCCTCGCCCTCGATCCGCTCGTCGACCAGCTTCACCCGGATGAGGCGTTCCACCGCCGCCCGGTCCGGCTCGGCCAACGCCTCGAAGCCCCCGATCCCGGCCAGCGCCCGCAGCGCGGCAGCCCGGCGCCGGCCCGGACCGTGCCGGCGTACCCACCGCAGTTCCGAGGCGGCAGCTTGACCGATCTCGCCGAGCGCCCAGACGACCCGCTGACGCACTTCCGCGTCCGGGTCGTCGAGCAACCCGACAAGGGCGGGCACCGCGGGGGCGCCGAACTCTCGGCAGTACTGAATGCCGAGGGCGGCGGTCTCTCGCACCCGGGCGCTCGGGTGGGCCAGCGCGCCCGTGTAGTCGTCGAGAAGATCGACTCCGAAGCCCATGAACGCCCAGCCCAGGCGCCGCGCGACCTCGGGTGTGGCGGCGCTGCCGATAGCCTCGGCCAGCGGGGCGAACGCCAGCCGGCCGAGCTCACGCAAAATCCCGCCGGGGTGGTGCCACTGGACCGGCGACGCCTCGTCGGACAGTTCAGCGATCAGCGGCCCGACCGCCTCCGCGCCGCGGGAGATCAACTCGGCCCGCGCACCGGACCAGTCGGTCGACAGTCGCAATACCACGTCGCGCACGACGCCTGACCATAGTCGGTGGAGCGAACAGGCCGCCCCCGAACGGGGACGGCCTGCCGGAAAACACTGGGATCAAACTCGCTTGGCTCGCATCCACATGATGGGCCCGCTGACCAGGTAGGCCGCGACCAGCATGACGAACGTGAGGCGGGCGTCGACCAGGGCGCCGACCACGGGCAGCAGCCAGAACCAAGCCGGCAGCTTGACCAGGCGCGCGAGTTTGGCGTACGGGAAGCTGGAGACCATCGCGAAGGCGAGCAGCGCCACCCCGCCCAGGATGACCGCGCCGGGCAGTGGCAGGTCGATCAGCACGGTGAGGGCGAGCACGGCCGCGACCAGCGTCGTCGGGACGCCACTGAAGAACGTGCCGTCCTTGGGCGAGACGTTGAAGCGGGCCAGCCGGATCGCGGCGCAGCCGGCGACCAGCATGCAGGCCACCGCGGCGGCCGGGGTGGGCACCGAGTGGGCCAGGGAGGCGTAGACCACCACGGGCGCGGCCAGGCCGAACGAGCACATGTCGGCCAGCGAGTCCATCTGCGCGCCGAACGGGCTCTGCACGCCCAGCTTGCGGGCCAGGGCGCCGTCGACGCCGTCGAAGACCACGCAGGCGACCAGGAAGGCGGCGGCCAGGCGGACCTCGTCGTGCATGGCCAGCACGATGGCCAGCATGCCCAGGGCCAGGCTGGCCAGGGTGCACCCCTGCACGATGGCGAAGCGGACGCGGCGGGCCGCGGTCTGCTCGCCGGGAAGAAGCGACGTGCTCCGGGCTGATTCCTCGACCTCGACGGGCGCCGGGATGGCCAGGTGCGGAACGACGGGCGCCCCGGTGTAGATCACCTCGGCCCGGGTGGCGGTGGCGGCGCGGCCGGTATTGCGGCCACCCACCCGTACCAGGGCCTGCCGCGCGAGACTTCCGCTGCGGCGCAACCGGCCTGCCCAACGACGACCGGCGGGACGGGGGCTATCCGTCGTACGACGCCGGCGCCAAGGGGTTCTCGGCACGTGCTTCCTCCATGGGATCGGTGGGCCACCGTCTGTCGCGGTGGGTTGTGGCCCGGTAGCCCGCCGCACATGCGGAGCCGGGAAAATTGCGGCTTACACCTTCGCATACCCGAACGATGTTGGCGAGCGGTCAATTCCAGCGGCTCGCCCCGCGGGACAGGCCACCTGTTCACCTCTCCCTCCGCTGATTTTAACTCGTCCGTTCCGCTCCGACCCGGGCTACAGCGTCGGCACCCAGCTCGGTGAGGCGCAACCGCCCGGCCTCGGCGGGCGTGAACCAGCGGGCCTCGGCGGTGGATCCGCCTGCCTCCTCGGTCACTACAGGTTCCGTCGGCACATCGACCTGAACCCTGAACAGGACACGGATGACGTGCCAGTCGATCGGCACCCCTTCCGGCCCGTACGCGGCGGGATCGTGCCGGTGCGAGACCCCGAGCAGGCCGGTCACCCGGCCCGTCTGCGACGTCTCCTCGATCAGTTCGCGGGCCAGCGCAGCCTTGGGCGTCTCGCCGTGATCGGTGCCGCCGCCAGGCAGATGCCAGCGGCCGGCGCCCGGATAACCATCGGCGATCCGGGTGAGCAAAATCCGCCCGTTCGGGTCGGTCACCACCCCGTACGCGCCAAAACGTTGTACTCGCGACGGACGAGCGGTTTCCTCATCTACATCTGATTTGTCGGAAACCACGGCCGGTCCGCCGAGCGCCGCCGCCGTGAAGGGCATCAACGGCAACGCGGCAATGCGCCCGGAAGTCACCCATTCGACGGACTCGGTGGTGCCGAGCGCCTCGGCGCGCAGTGTCCCGCCGGTCACCGACACGTCGTAGACGATGCGATCGGTGTGTTCGAGGTCGCCGCCGGGGAGCCGGAAGACGTCGGCGGCGACGGCGTGCAGCCCGTCGATCCGGACGGACAGACCGGTCTCCTCGCCGAATTCGCGCACCACCGCGGCGTCCGGGTGCTCACCCTGCTCGACGCCGCCGCCGGGCAGGGTCCACAGGCCGGGGAAATTGCTCAGGGACGAGTTCCGGGCGAGCAGCACCCGCCCGGAGTCGTCGCGGCAGATCCCGTACGCCCCGACCCGTCTGATCTTCACCGGGCCTAGATTAGCCCCGCCTTCCGCAGCGCCTCCGCGGTCACTTCGGTCAGCTCGTCCTCGGGCAGGTCGGCCACCTGCTTGACCGGCACCCAGCGGGCCTCGGACGTGGAGCCGCCCACATCCCGGATCTCGACCTCGGTCGGCTCGTCGACGATCACCCGGTAGAAGGCCCGGACGCCGTGCCAGTCGATCGGGTAACCCTCGGGGCCGAGCGAGGCCGCGTCGCGGTGACTGGCCACGCCGAGCAGCTCGACCAGCCGGCCGGCCTGACCCGTCTCCTCGACGAGTTCGCGGATCAGGGCGGTGCCGGGCTGCTCGCCGTAGTCGGTGCCACCGCCGGGCAGATGCCAGCGACCCTCTCCGGGATAACCCGGAGCGATCCGGGTCAGCAGCAGGCTGGTGTCGTGCGGGTCCGTGGCGATGGCGTACGCGGCGAAGCGCTGGGCCCGGTGCAGCCCGTCCGGCCCGGGGTGGGCGTAGAAGGACGGGAACGTCGGGGCCGTCTCGGGGCGCAGGTCGGCCGAGGCACTGCCCAGGCCGAGCGCATCCGCCGTGAACTGCCGGAGCTTGAGCCCCTCGGCTTCCTCCAGCGTGTGCCACCGGGCCAGGTCGGTGGGGTGGCCGACGCGGTCCACGATGGTGCCGCCCCGGATCGAGACCGAGTAGATGAGGCGGTCGGTGTGGATGGTGACGCCGCGGTGCGGCAGCGAGCGCATGTCGGCCAGCACGTCGCGCAGCCCGGTGACGGCGACCGAGAGCCCGGTCTCGGCGGCCGTCTCGCGGACGACGGTGTGGTTGGGATCTTCGCCGTGGTCGACGGCGCCGCCGGGCAACGACCAGACGCCCGGCGTGCCGGACTTGCTGGAGGCGCGCACGAGCAGCACCCGGCCCTCGTCATCGGTGGCGACGGCGTAGGCGGCGATCCGGCGGAGCGGTTCCAGTGCGGGGGTCACGGGCGGCATTCTGCCCGGAATATGTTAACTCCAGAAATCGTCTGTCGGATTCCTGACAGGGGGTTCGCGCTGCGTAATCGCTGATCAGAGCATCATTAGGCACATTGGGCCCTCGATCAACTACAACGCGTGACCGTTATTTCAGGGTCCGTATCCGGGGGCTCACCGAGGTCGCCGGGGTCGTCCGGGAGCCACCATGGGTACATGACACAGCTCCCCGACGGCGGCCTCCAGACCCCGTACAAGCAACTCCGCCGGCCCCTCGACGACCGTCTCGCGGCGGGCGTCTGCAGCGGTGTCGGACGCTACTTCGGCGTCGACCCCGTGCTCGTCCGGGTCGGTTTCGCCCTGCTCGCCGTGATCACCGCGGGTGCGGCGCTGCTCGCCTACCCGATCATGTGGTTCCTGATGCCCGAGGAGACCCCGGGCATCTGAGAACCGCTCACTCCCACTCGATGGTGCCCGGGGGCTTGCTCGTGACGTCGAGAACGACCCGGTTGACCTCGCGCACCTCGTTGGTGATCCGGGTCGAGATCTTCGCGATCACGTCGTAGGGCAGCCGTGACCAGTCCGCGGTCATCGCGTCCTCGCTGGAGACGGGCCGCAGCACGACCGGATGCCCGTACGTCCGGCCGTCGCCCTGCACGCCGACGCTGCGCACGTCAGCCAGCAGCACCACCGGGAACTGCCAGACGTCACGGTCGAGCCCCGACGCGGTCAGCTCCTCGCGGGCGATCAGGTCGGCCGCGCGCAGCAGGTCGAGCCGGTCGCGGTCGACCGCGCCGATGATGCGGATGGCCAGGCCGGGGCCGGGGAACGGGTGACGCTGCACCATCTCCTCCGGCAGGCCGAGCTCGGCCCCCAGGGCGCGCACCTCGTCCTTGAACAGGGTGCGCAGCGGCTCGATGAGCGCGAACTGCAGGTCGTCGGGCAGGCCGCCCACATTGTGGTGGGACTTGATGTTGGCCGTGCCCGTGCCGCCGCCCGACTCCACCACGTCGGGGTAGAGCGTGCCCTGCACCAGGAACTCGATGTGCCGCTCGGCGTCGAGCTCGCGGGCCGCGCCCTCGAACGCGCGGATGAACTCGCGGCCGATGATCTTGCGCTTCTGCTCGGGGTCGGTGACGCCGGCCAGGTGGCCCAGGAACACGTCGGCCGCGTCCACCACCTTGAGCCGGGCGCCGGTGGCGGCCACGAAGTCCTTCTCGACCTGCTCGGCCTCGCCCGCGCGGAGCAGGCCGTGGTCGACGAAGACACAGGTCAGCTGGTCGCCGATCGCCCTCTGCACGAGCGCGGCGGCGACCGCCGAGTCGACCCCGCCGGAGAGCCCGCAGATCACCTGCTTGTCGCCCACCTGGGCGCGGATCGCGGCCACCTGGTCCTCGATGATGTTGCCCGGGGTCCAGGTCGGCTCGAGGCCGGCGATGTCGTAGAGGAACCGCTTGAGCATCTCCTGCCCCTGCTCGGTGTGCGCCACCTCGGGGTGGAACTGCACGCCGGCCCGGCGGGTGTTGAGATCCTCGAAGGCGGCCACCGGCGCACCCGGTGTCGAGGCGGTGACCGCGAAGCCCTGCGGGGCCACGGCCACACTGTCGCCGTGACTCATCCAGACCGGCAGGTCGTCGGGCAGCTCGCGCAGCAGCGTGCCGCCCTGAGCGGTCAGGTGGGTGCGCCCGTACTCCCGCGAGCCGGTGTGCGCGACCGTGCCGCCGAGCGCCTGGGCCATCGCCTGGAAGCCGTAACAGATGCCGAAGACGGGCACCTCGTTGTCGAACAGCTTGGCGTCGAGCACCGGCGCGCCGGGCTCGTAGACGCTGGACGGGCCGCCGGACAGGATGATGGCGGCCGGGTCCTTGGCCAGCATCTCGGCCACGGGCATGGAATGCGGGACGATCTCGGAATAGACCCGCGCCTCACGGACACGGCGGGCGATCAGCTGGGCGTACTGGGCGCCGAAGTCGACGACGAGAACCGGGCGGGGAGTACTCACCCGCCGAGTTTACCGTTGGCGACCCGCGCGTTCCCGGCCCGGTCGACCGCCCGGACCACTACGGTACGTGCTCGCGCGGGCACTACAAAACGGTGGGCGGCGGCCGCTGAACGGGCAGTGACCTTGCCGTTCACGATCAGTTCGAGACGGGCCAGGCCGGACGGGTCGGTGGCACGCGCGGTGACCGTGCGCCCCGACTTGGCCAGCCGCAGGACGGGCGCGGCGTTGTCGGCGCGCACGGTCCGCCGTACGACGGTCAGGTTGCCCTTGCGGTCGTAGGCGCGCAGCTCCAGCGGCACCGGGCCGGTGCGGGGGGCGGACTGCCAGACGAAGGAGTACGGCGCGGTGGTGTCGGTGGCGATCAGGCGGCCCGCGGCGTACAGCTGGACCCTCCGGACGCCGTGCTGGTCGGCCGCGCCGGCCGTGACCGTGACCCGGCCCCGGACGAGCGGGCGCACGGCCCCGAAGGCGAGCGACGGACGAACGACGTCGCCGTCGATCGGCAGGGCCCGCAGCGCGGCCAGGGCGTCGACGCGTCCGGAGCGGCGGGTCCGGGTCGAGATCAGCGTGGTGCGGATGAGGGCGGCCGAGGGTGTGGGGTCGGTCGAGGCCAGCAGGGCCGCCACGCCCGCTACGAACGGAGTGGCCGACGAAGTTCCGCAGTACTGCCCCACGGTGCCCGAGGGGCCCTGGGCCGGGTTGCAGCCGGGCGCGGTGACCCCGACCCAGCTGCCGAAGTTGGACCAGTCGTAGCGAGCGCCGGTCGACGTGACCCCGCCGACCGCGAGCACGGACCCGATGGCCGCCGGATAGTGCGGAGTGGAGACACCGCGGTTGCCGGCCGCGGCCACCACCAGCGCACCCTTGCTCTCGGCGTAGCCGACGGCGTCGCGCAGCAGCGAGCTGTCGTCCGCCCCGCCCAGCGACAGGCTGATCACGGCCGCGCCGCGGTCGGCCGCGTAACGGATGCCCAGCGCGATGTCGGTGTAGCTGCCGCCGCCCTTGGCGTTGAGCACCTTGACCGGCAGGATCCGGCAGTTACCGCAGACGCCGTCGACGCCCGTGCGGTTGCCGGTGGCCGCGGCGATCACGGTGGCGGCCATGGTGCCGTGCCCGTTGTCGTCGGACGCGTCGTCGTCGTGGTTGACGAAGTCGCGGCCGGTCAGCAGACGGCCGGCCAGGTCGGGCAGCCGGCTCACGCCGGTGTCGATCACCGCGACGATCACCCGGGACGAGCCGCGGGTGGACGCCCAGGCCGCGGTGACCCGGGCCTCGATCAGGCCGGGCTGCGCGACGGCGGCCTGGGCGGGCGTCGCGACCAGCATGGAGCCGGCGGCGGCCAGACCGGCGAGCAGCTTCCGCATTCCTCGGACCTCGCAAAAATGAAGGAGCCGGCCACGATGGCCGGCTCCTTCACGTTCGGTCGGTCCGGGTGGATCCCCGGAGCGAGCGGGTTGTCTAGCGGGTGTAGCTGTACTTCGCGGACAGGCTCGAGTTGCCGGCCCGGTCATAGGCGCGCACCTGCACGGTGAACTTCGACGGCACCGCCGTGGTGGCGAACGCGAAGGCCGTGGTGTTGGTGTGCTTCTGGGCCACCTTGCCGTTGAGCAGCAGCTCGAAGCGGTTGATGCCGTACGCGTCGGAGCCGGTGTAGCCGATCGTCACCTTGCCCTTGAGCTTGGAGCCGCTCTTGGGGGCCGAGGTGATCCGCACGGCCGGCTTCGTGTTGTCGATCGTGATGGTGCTCGACACGATCTTGTTGTTGCCGGCCCGGTCGAAGATGCGCAGCTCGATCTTGGTCGGGCCCTTGTACGAGCTGAAGTTGAAGCTGACGCCGAACGGCGCGTTCCGGCTGTACCCGACGAACTTGTTGTTCACCCAGAGCGTCGTGTTCCGGATGCCGGAGCGGTCGTCCTTGAGGCCCAGCGGGCTGACCGCGAAGGTGCCGCGCTTGACCGCGCCGTTGCCCGGCGTGATGCCGGTGGCGGTCGGCGCGGTGGTGTCGGTGCCCACCGGGAGCGAGGCCGGGATGTCGATCAGGCCGTAGTTGACGCCGCCGTTGGCCAGCTTCCGCTGGGCCGCGCCGGAGTAGATGGCGCTGGCCAGCGACCAGCCGGTGTAGTTGGGGTGCTGCGACTTGATCAGGGCGGCCGCGCCGGCCACGATCGGCGACGAGAACGAGGTGCCCTGGATGCCGCTGCTGTAGTTGCCGAACCGGTCCATGCTCAGCACGGTGCCGGGGGCGGCCACGTCGACCCACGAGTCGCCGGCCTTGTTGTAGGACGAGAACGCGGAGCGGGTCGTCGTGCCGGACGTGCAGTCGGGGTCGCTGGCGAACGCCGGGCAGCGGTTCGTCGCGGCCACGGTGAGCACGTCACCGTAGGCGCCCGGGTACTGCTTCACGGTGTTGCCCGCGTTGCCCGCGGCCGCCACCACGAGGGCGCCGTTCATGTTGGCGTAGGCCACCGCGTCGGCCAGCACCTTGGTCGACTGGGGCGAGCCGAGCGACAGGTTCAGAATGCGCGCGCCCTTCTGGACGGCCCAGATGATGCCCTTCGCGACGTCGCTGTCCCAGCCGCTGCCCTCGCTGTCGAGCACCTTGACCGGCATGATCTTGCAGGTCCAGCAGACGCCGGCCATGCCCTGGCCGTTGTTGCCGCGAGCGGCGATCAGGGCGGCGACGGCGGTGCCGTGGCCCTCGTCGTCGGCCGGGCTGGCGTCCTTGTTGACGAAGTCGTAACCGGGCACGAGCGCGCCGACCAGGTCGCCCTCATTGGCGACGCCGGTGTCGATGACGGCGACGGTGATCGGGGTGGCTCCACCGGTCGTCGTGTCCCACGCCGCGGGCGCCTTGACCGTGTACATCTCGTTCTGCAGTTTGAACGAGGGGTCGGTCGGCGTGACGTCGAACGCCTTGGTCTGCACGTCCTGCTCGACATAGGCCACGTTCGGGTCGCTGCGCAGCGCGGAGATCATCGCGGAGCTGCGGCCGGACGGCACCGACACGCTGGAAGCGTTGATGGCGGACAAGGCCGAGGTCGCGGCGGCGTCACCGGTGGTGACCCGCGCGCCCGCGGCGGACATGGTCCGGGTGGCGGCGCTGCGGTCGGCGCCGGTCTTGTAACCGACGACGAGGCGGACGGACGACGCCGCAGCCGCTGCCGGAACCTTCTTGGTGTCGGCGGCCAGCGCCCACGTGGTCACGCTCGTCATCGAAACGACGACGGCGGTGGAGATGAGACCGACGGTGACCCGTCGCTTGGTGAGCTTCATTGAAGCGTTTGCCTCCCCCGTTGATTCGCGGCGGTCAGCGTACGGGCGAATCAACGGAAAGCAATGACCGGTTTCACATTGCGAGATCTGCAGACATTGAGCTGGGGATCAAGCTCGCTTACTGTTCCGACATGCGGAACAAGAGGGTGAGCCTGTGGATCGGCGGCGCGGTGGCCGTCGCGCTGCTGGCCGGCGGTGGCATCGCGTGGGCCGTCCGCTCCGGGCCGGACAAGCCTACGGCGGCGCCCGCCGGCTCGGCCCCGCCCGCGACGCCTGCCGCCCCCACCAGCGCCGCCCCGTCGCCCGGGGCCGACATCACCGGGCCGCTCGACCTCGTGCTCGTCGGCGTCGACACCCGCGTCTCGATCCCCGGCTGGGAGCCGCACGCCGACGCCATCATGCTGCTGCACGTCGAACGCGGGCTCGACTCCGCGTACCTCTACTCGATCCCCCGCGACACCCGGGTCGCGGTGCCCGGCCACGGCACGCGCAAGGTCACCGAGGCGATGAGCCTCGGCTCGCGCGTCGCCGGCAGCAAGGTGCCGGACGTGCAGAAGGGCTATCAGCTGCTGACCCGGACGCTCAGCGGCTACACCGGCATCAAGGAGTTCCAGGCCGGCGCGATCCTCAACTTCGGCGGCCTGGCCCGGCTGACCGACCAGCTCGGCGGGGTCGACCTGGTGATCGACCAGAAGGTCAAGTCGCGGCACCGCAAACCGGACGGATCGCTGCGGCCGCTCTCCGGCGGCGACTACATCGGACCGCAGGCCGTCTACGAGCCGGGCCGCCGGCGCCTCGTCGGCTGGCAGGCGATCGACTACGCCCGGCAGCGCTACGGGCTGCCCGACGGCGACTACGACCGGCAGCGGCATCAGCGCCAGCTCGTCGCGGCCCTGCTGACCAAAGCGATGAGTCAAGGTCTGCCCACCCAGCCGGAAAAGTTGGACCAGTTGGTCTCCGCGCTCGGCGACACGCTTGTCTACCTGGGCGGGCGCAAACCGGTCGAATACGCGTACGCGCTCCGCGACCTCTCCCCCTCGAAGATCACCCGGGTCAGCCTGCCCGGGCGCGGGGTCGGCCGGGGCAGCGGCTACCTCGGTGAGCAGCTCACCGAGGAGGGCCGCGGCTTCGTCCGGGCCGTCGCGCAGGGCAAAGCGGCCGCTTACCTCGTGAGCCACCCCAAGCTCGTAGACAAATAGGTATCAGGCGTCAGGGCTTGGCCGGCTTCTCGTCGCTGAACAGCCAGGCCTGGAACAGGTCGTCGAGCTGCTTGCCCGAGATCTCCTCGGCCATCGCGATCAGGTCGTCGGTGCCGGCGTTGCCGTCCTTGTGCTCGCTGGTCCACCGCTTGAGCAGCTGGTCGAACGCGGGGTCGCCGATCGCCTTGCGCAGCGCGAAGACGGTCATGCCGCCGCGCTGATAGACGGCCTGCCCGAAGATGCGGTTCGCCCCGGGGTTGCCGGCCTGGCCGGGCTGGTTCCACGCGTACGAGTTGTAGACGTTGTCGAAGTTGGCCTGCACGCTGTCGCCGCCCGAGTGCTCGTCCCACAGCCACTCCGCGTACGTGGCGAAGCCCTCGTTGAGCCAGATGTCCTGCCACTTCTCCAGGGCCACGCTGTCGCCGAACCACTGGTGGGCCAGCTCGTGGGCGACCACGCCCTGGTTGGGGCCGCCGGTGAAGAACGCGGGCCCGTACACCGGCCGGCTCTGCGTCTCCAGCGCGTACCCGATGCGCTGGTCGTCGACCGCGACCCCGCCGTTCGCGTCGAACGGATACGGGCCGAACTTGGTGGCCAGGAAGTCGGTGATCTCGGCCGTCCGGGCCAGCGACTGGGCGGCCGCGCCGTCGGCGGGCAGCGCCTCGGAAATCGCGATCACCATCGGCTTGCCGTTGTGCTCGGTGGTGGTGACCCGGTACTGCCCGATCACGACCATCGCCAGGTAGCTCGCCATGGGCGCGCTCTGCGACCACGTCCACGTCGTCCAGCCGCCGCTGGTGCGCTGCGGGCCGGGCACGCCGTTGCTGATCGCCTCGACGCCCTCGGGCACGGTCATCTCGAGCTTGAAGGTGGCCTTGTCGCGCGGGTGGTCGTTGACCGGGAACCACGTGCTGGCCGACTCGGGCTGGCCCAGCGCGACCGCACCCTGCTGATTCTCCAGCCAGCCGCCCTGGCCGAGCACCGCGTCGCCGAGCTGCGCGGGCCGGCCGCCGTACTCGACGACTGTGGTGAACGCGCGCCCGGTGGGGATGCCGGCGGCCGGGGTGATGATCAGCTCGGTGCCCGCGGCCGACGACTTCGCCCGTACGCCGTCGACCGTCACGCTCTTCGCGACCAGCTTGGACAGATCGAGGTTGAACCGGGACAGGTCCTGCGTCGCGGTGGCGGTGATCGTCGCCGTGCCGGTGAGCTGCTCGCTCCGTGGGTCGTAGCGCAGCTTGAGGTCGTAGCCGGCCACGTCGTAGCCACCGTTGCCGTACTTCGGGAAATAGGGGTCGCCGATGCCCTCCGCACCGGGGGCGAAAACCGGCGCGGAGGACGGGGCCTGACTCGGGGCCGGGGCCGGCTCGTCGTCGGAGGAACAGCCGGCGACTGCCAGCGCGACACAGAGGACTCCGGCAACACCCGCACGCTTCATAGGCGCGAGGTTAGCTCCGCCCGGCGAAAGGCACGGGAAAGGCCTACTTGTCGAGGACGAGCGCGACCTTCTGGAACTCCTTGACGTCGCGATAACCGCACTTGGCCATCGCGCGCCGCAGCCCGCCGAACAGGTTGAGCTGGCCGTCGGGCCGGTTGGCCGGGCCGTAGAGCAGCTCCTCGAGGGTGCCGTCGGGCTCGCCCGCGATGCAGAACCCGCCGCGCGGAAGCTGCGGGTGGCTGGCCGACGAATGCCACCAGGCACCGCCGGCCGGGGCGCCCTCGGCCAGTGAGAGCGGCTCGCCGAGCATCACCGCGTCGGCGCCGCAGCCGATCGCCTTGGCGATGTCGCCCGAGGTCGAGATGCCGCCGTCGGCGATCAGGTGCACGTAGCGGCCGCCGGTCTCGTCGAGGTAGTCACGGCGGGCGGCCGCGGCGTCGGCGATCGCGGTGGCCATCGGCACGCGGATGCCGAGCACGGTGTCGGTGGTCGACCACTCGTCGGCCCCGACCCCCACGATCACGCCGGCCGCACCGGTGCGCATCAGGTGCAGCGCTGTCTTGTAGTCGGTGCAGCCGCCGACGATGACCGGCAGGTCGAGGTCGGCGATGAACTCCTTGAGGTTGAGCGGCTCGTCCGTCGTGGACACGTGCTCGGCACTGACCAGGGTGCCCTGGATGACGAGCAGGTCGACCCCGGCGTCGAGCACGACCGGCGCCAGCGCGAGGGTGTGCTGCGGCGACACCCGGACGGCGACGGTGATGCCGCCCTCGCGCATCGTGCGCACGCGCTCGGCGATCAACTCCGGCTTGATCGGCTCGGAGTAGACCTCCTGCAGGCGCCGGGTGGCGTCGGCGTCCTCGTCGAGCGAGGCCAGCTCCTCCAGGATCTTGGTCGGGTCCTCGTAACGCGTCCACAGGCCCTCGGCGTTGAGCACGCCCAGGCCGCCGAGGCGGCCCAGGGCGATCGCGGACTCCGGGCTCATGGTCGCGTCGGACGGATGCGCGACGCAGGGGATCTTGAAGGGGTAGGCGTCGACGCGCCACTCGGTGGACACGTCGTCCACGTCGCGGGTGCGGCGGCTCGGGACGATGGCGATGTCGTCCAGGTGGTATCCGCGCTGAGCGGTCTTGCCCAGACCGATCTCCACGACGTCACGCATGATTCAAGCCCTCTTTATCGCGAGTGGTAGTTCGGAGCCTCGACGGTCATCTGGATGTCGTGCGGGTGGCTTTCCTTGAGGCCCGCCGCGGTAATCCTGATGAGCTGCCCACGCTGCTGCAAGTCGGGAATCGTCTCGGCCCCGGCGTAGCCCATCGCCAGCCGGACACCGCCGACGAGCTGAGCCACCACCCGGGAGAGCGGGCCACGGTAGGGAACCTGGCCCTCGACGCCCTCGGGCACGAGCTTCTCCTCCGGCACATCATGCTGGAAGTAGCGGTCCTTGGAGTAGGACTTGGCCTGACCGCGCGACTGCATGGCGCCGAGCGAACCCATTCCCCGGTACGACTTGTACTGCTTGCCGTTGACGAAGATGAGGTCGCCGGGGCTCTCCTCCGAGCCGGCCAGCAGGCCGCCCAGCATGACGGTCTCGGCGCCGGCCACGATCGCCTTGGCGATGTCGCCGCTGTACTGGATGCCGCCGTCGGCGATCACCGGGACGCCGAACGGCGCGCACGCACGCTGCGCCTCCATCACGGCGGTGATCTGCGGGACGCCGACCCCGGCCACGATGCGGGTCGTGCAGATGGCGCCGGGACCGACACCGACCTTGACCGCGTCGGCGCCCGCCTCGGCCATCGCCTTGGCCCCCGCGTACGTCGCGACGTTGCCGCCCACGATGTCGGTGCCGGTGTCGCGCTTGAGCCGGGCGATCATGTCGAGCACCTGGCGCTGGTGACCGTGCGAGGTGTCCACGATGATCACGTCGACGCCGGCGTCGATCAGGCCGCGGGCCCGCTTGTAGGACTCGTCGCCGACGCCCACCGCGGCCGCGACCCGCAGGCGGCCCTGCGCGTCCTTCGTCGCGTTGGGGTACTGCTCGCTCTTCGTGAAGTCCTTGACCGTGATCAGGCCGCGCAGCTTGCCGCTGTCGTCGATCAGCGGCAGCTTCTCGATCTTGTGCTGCTGGAGCAGGCCGAGCGCCTGGTCCTTGGTCACCCCGACCGGGGCGGTGATCAGCGGCATCTTGGTCATGACGTCGCGCACCTGCGCGTTCTCGTCGGTGACGAAGCGCATGTCGCGGTTGGTCACGATGCCGACCAGGGTGCCGTCGGCGTCGGTGACCGGCACGCCCGAGATGCGGTAACGGCCGCAGAGCTGGTCGACCTCGCGCAGCGTGTCGTCGGGGCTGCAGGTGACCGGGTTGGTGATCATGCCCGACTCGGACCGCTTGACCAGGTCGACCTGGGCCGCCTGGTCCTCCGCGGAGAGGTTGCGGTGCAGCACGCCGATGCCACCCTCACGGGCCATGGCGATCGCCATGCGGGCCTCGGTGACGGTGTCCATCGCGGCCGACAGCAGCGGGATGGTCAAGCTGATGTTGCGGGTGAGCCGCGTGTTCGTGTTGACCCGGCTCGGCACGATGTCCGATTCGCCGGGCTGGAGAAGCACATCGTCGAAGGTCAGACCGAGCGGAACCGTACGGGCCGAGTCAGTTTCCACGGAGCATCCCTAAAGCCGGAAGACGGATGGTTCATCGTACCCATCCGTCTTCGGCAACCTCGGGGGACGGACAGGACGTGCGGGCCAGCACACATCCGTGGAGGGTGAGTACGGTAAGGGGGTGCAAGAAGAGCCGATCGACCCGTTCAACGGCGACCCCGCCGACCCGGCCGCCGGTCTCGACGACGTCAGCGACGACGCCGAGTCCGAGCCGCTGACCGACGCCGAACGGCAGGACGTCCTCGAGGATCTCTCCGACCTGGAGATCTATCAGGCGCTCCTGAGCCCGACCGGCATCCGCGGCCTGGTCATCGAGTGTGAGGACTGCCACGAGCCGCACTACTTCGACTGGGATCTGCTGCGGGGCAACTTGCGGCATCTGCTGAGCAGCGGGCGTCCCCGAGTGCACGAGCCGGCCTACGATCCCGATCCCGACCACTACGTCACGTGGGAGTACGCGCGCGGTTACGCCGACGGCGTTCACGACACGCTGACCGAGGGCAACGAGGACGACAAGGAATAAAGGAACGGGGGCCTGAGTCTGATGGCTCCGCTTCGCTCCGCGTGGCAATCGCCTTGTAACCGGTGAGATGGCAGGCGATTTCCGCCACCCGCAAACCCCGCGGGCGTCGAAAAACCGACTGCCATCTCACCGGCGGCGATCGCCGGAAGTGTGACTGTTAAGCCACCAGCCCGGCCCGGAAGCCGGCCGCGACCGCGTGGGCGCGGTCCCGGGCCCCGAGCTTCCGGAAGAGCCGCCGGGCGTGGGTCTTGACGGTGTCCTCCGAGACGAAGAGCTCGCGGCCGATCTCGGCGTTGCTCTTGCCGTCGGCCATCCCCCGCAGCACCTGCAGCTCGCGCTCGGTGAGCGTCAGCCGCCGGCCCGCGGGCGCCGGGTCGGCCACCCCGACCTGGGTCTCGTTGCCGGGCCAGGCCACCATCGGCCGGCCGGTGGCGGGATCGATCGGGGCGTCGCCACGCTGCGACGGCACCATGGGCGCGTTGGGACCGAGCACGGCCGGCACGGCCGCCGCGTTCGGCGCCCCTACGGACAGACCGTTCTGGTAGGCCGCCCGGGCCGCCGTCGAGTTGTTGTTGCGGGCTCCGCCGGCGACTGCCGCCGGCTGGGCGTTCGCCCCGTTGATCGGCATGCCCTGCGGGCGCACCGGGAGCAGCAGCAGGAGCAGTGCCTTGGCCACGACGCTGACCAGGTCGTGCTCGACGCCGCGGATGACGCCGCGGGCACCGGCGGCGACGGCCGCCGCGGCCACCCGCGGGTCCTCGGCGCCGAAGAGCACCACCTGCGCCTGGGGCGCACGGGCAAGGACGCGCCGGGTGAAACCGACGCTGTCGGGACGAGTCACGGCGGTGTCAGCCAGGACCACTTCAGCCGGCCGTTCAGCCAGGCGGATCATGGCCTCGGTCTCGCTGACCGCGGTCCGGACGACGCCGGTCATGCCGAGCCGGGCCGCGGTGGACGCGACGGTCTGGGCCGCCAGCGGGGTACGGACGCACACGAGGACGGTACGCACAGTGATCCTCCTTCTCTCTCAGAGGAGATCACGCGAGGGCCGCAGCATTACGCGCTTTAGATGGAAAAAATGGGAAAGATCGGTATCAGTAGCTTGCCCGATGCCATGCGGCTTCAGAAGACATCGACATGTTGCGTGTGAGCCTGGGATCACCGGGGTAACACCGCGGCAGGCCTGAGCAAGGGCCCTCGTGACGACACTCCGCGGTGCCGCGCGGGAGGAGGGTGTTACATGTCGAACGTTCGCAGACTGCCCGGGCCCATCGCCGACCTGTGGGACTGGCAGCGACTTGGTCTGTGCCGAGGCCGGGACAGCGCTCAATTCTTCCACCCGGACGGCGAACGCGGTTCGTCCCGCAACCGCCGGGAAGCCAAAGCCAAGAGCATGTGTGGCGCGTGCCCCGTCCGGGCCGAGTGCGCCGCGCACGCCCTCGCGGTTCGCGAGCCGTACGGGGTCTGGGGCGGCCTCACCGAAGCGGAGCGGCTGCGGCTGCTCGCCGTCGGTTGGGAGGACACCGCCGACCGCCATCACGGACGAGTCGACCTGGCCCGGCTGGAGGCCCGGCTCGGCCGGCCCCACAAGTCAGCCGTTCCCGCGCAGCGGCAGGCCCCGGCGGCCTGACGCCGCACCCTAGGCATCACCATGACGATCCGGTCCCCGTTCGGGGGCCGGGTCGAGTTGTTCGACGGCTCTTCATCAACCGCATTGGTGGACATGCAAGCCACCGTATGAGCGACTTGCGCACCGGCGACGGACCGCAGGTGCGGCCTTCAAGTAACCGGCACCTTCGCGTTCCGCTGATGTCAGTTCTCGATGCCCACCCGGATCTGATGCCACCCGGACGCCCCGTCGGGCGCGGGCGGAGCCGGAGTGCTCGTCTGCGTCACCCCTTGGCCGTCGGTCGCCCGCACCCGGAGTGAGTGCTCCCCCGGGGTAGCCGGCCACGACCAGCTCCACTGACGCCACGTGTCGCTCGAAACCGTCGCGGCCAGAGTCGCCTCGGCCCATTCGCCGTCGTCGACCTGAACCTCGACCTTCGTGATCCCGCGATGCTGGGCCCATGCCACGCCGCCCACCACGACCGGCCCGGCCGGGCGTTTGCCCCCGTCGCGCGGCGTGTCGATCCGGGCCGCGGTCTTGATCGGGGCCTGCGCCGCCCAGCCTCGGGGCACCCAGTAGGCGTCGAAGTCGGAGAAACGGCTGAGCTCGATCTCGGTGATCCACTTGCAGGCGCTGACGTAGCCGTACAGACCGGGCACCACCATCCGTACGGGGAAACCGTGGCTGACCGGCAGCGGCTCGCCGTTCATGCCGACCGCGAGCAGCGCGTCCCGCCCGTCCATCAGCACCGAGGTCGGGCTGCCGCAGGTCCAGCCGTCGACCGACCGCTGCACCACCTGGTCGGCGCCGGGCAGTGGCCCCGCCTCCTCCAGCAGCTCGCGGATCGGCGTGCCGAGCCAGAGCGCGTTGCCGATCAGATCGCCCCCGACCTCGTTGGAGACGCAGGCCAGCGTCACGTAGCGCTCGATCATCGGCCGTTGCAGCAGCTGCTCCCAGGTGATGGTGATCGGGTTACGCACCATCCCGTGAATCCGCAACTGCCAGTTCGCCGGGTCGATCCGCGGCGGGATGAGCGCCGTGTCGATCCGGTAGAAGTCCTTGTTGGGCGAGATGTACGGCGTCGCCCCCGGCACCTGCGCTCCGGCGGGCACCGGCGGCGCGTTCTGCCGGGCCGCCGGCAGCACCACCTGGCTGCGGGCCGTGGTCACCGCCTGCCGCGACGTCCACCAGCGCCCGGCCAGCCCCGACACGGCCGCCGCCCCCGCGGCCAGCCCCAGACTCTTCAGGAAACCCCGGCGACCTTCCCCGTACGGGTCCCGACCGGCCTCGGCGCCTTCGCGCGCCGGGTCGTCCGCCCGCTGCGGGATGGCCCCGGTGGTGGCGCCGGGGCCCACCCCGGCCCCGGCCCGGACCGCCGCCGGGACCGTGGTGCGTTCCCCGGCCCGGACACGGTGGCCGGCCCGCAGGGTCAATGCCGCCGCGGGCACCCCGGCCTGTTCCAGCAGCTGCCGCAGCACCCACACGGCCAGCGCAGCCCCGGCCACCGTGGGCAGCCAGGCGAACACCCCGGCGTCGTGCCGGGTCATCGCGGCCAGCACGCCGACCAGTGCGAACAGCCCGATCCCGCCCACCGCGAGCCGCCACGACCGCAGCGCGGCCACACCCACCCCGTACGCGTAGGCCGCCAGCAGGATCGACGTGCCCACGATCAGGGCCGTCTTGTCGTGCACGCCGAAGACCCGTACGCCGAAGTCCTTGACCGGCGCGGGCACGTTGTCGACCACCACGCCACCCACGGCGATCAGCGGCGCCGACAACGGGCCGGTCAGAACGGCGACCACCTCGGCGGCCCCCACGGCAACCGCGGCCGCCGCCACACCGGACAACCCGGCGCGTACCGAAAGCTTCACGATCCCATCGTGCTCCGCGCCGGGCCGAACGACGACGGCCCGGGCCGTGCCGTAAGGAAGCCGTAACCGGCGACGAGGCCGTTCCGCGGCGGCGGGAACGGCCTCGTCGGCAGTCGTGGGCGGGCTGGCCCTCGTACGGGAAGTCAGTTGATCAGGGGGTCTTTCAGGAGGTGCTCGAAGGCCAGCTCGCCCGCGCCGATCAGGGCCGCGTCGTCGCCCAGTTCCGGGGTGCGCAGGCGGATGTGCTCGCGGCACGCCGGCAGGCCGATCGCGTTCAGGCGGCTGCGGATCTGCGCCGCGGCCACCAGGTACACGTCGCGCAGGGTGCCGCCGAAGATCACGGCCTCGGGGTTGAAGATGTTGACCAGGTTGCCGACGCCGAAGCCGATCCACTCGCCGACCTGACGCACGGCGAACTGGGCCTGGCTGTCGCCACGCATGGCCGCGTCAACGACGCCCAGCACCGCCTCGCGCCCGCTCTGATCGCCCCGCCCGGCGTGCTTGAGCAGGGCGTACTCGCCGATCTCGGTCTCCCAGCAGCCGCGCGAGCCGCAACTGCACTCGCGGCCGTACGGGTTGACGACCATATGACCGACCTCGCCGCCGTACCCGCCGTGCCCGGCCACCCGGCGGCCGTCGGCGATGATGCCGGCGCCCACCCCGACGTCGCCGTACAGGTAGATGACGTTGTCGCAGCCCGCGGCCGCGCCCCGGCTGTGTTCGACCAGGGCCGACACGTCGGCGTGGTTGCCCAGGGTGAGCCGGCCGGCGTCACCGAGTTCGGCGCGGAGCGCTGCGCCTACCGGCTCCTCGACCCAGCCGATGGTGGGGGCCAGGCGCACCACGCCGTCGGCGCGGCGCACCATTCCCGCGACCGCCACGCCGGTGCCGACGTAACGGGTGTCGTCGGGCACGCCGGCCCGCATCTCGTGGACGAACTCCGCCAGCGGCTGCACCGCGTCGAGCACCTGCATGCCGCGCGGCCGGTCGGTCTCACGGCGGTCCAGGATGCGCCCGCCCAGCCCGACACGAGCCGCCCGCAGGCGGTCCACCTCGATGCTCAGGGCCCACGAATACACCCGGGACGACTCGGGCCGGACGACCAGCGACGGTCGTCCGGCCCGGCCGGTCTCTCGTGGTGCCGCCTCGCTGACCAGCCCTGCGGTGGTCAGGTCGGCGGTCAGGGCCCCGATGGTGCTCCGGTTCAGACCGAGCCGGTTGGTGAGTTCGGCCCGCGACGTCGCCCCGTGTACGTGTACGTACCGGAGCAGCGTCCCGAGATTGTGCCGGCGCACCTCCTCCTGGCTGGGGCCGGCCCGCATCAGCGTGCCGTCCCCGGTTCCAGGCGGATCGTGTTCATCGGTTGCCGGTAGCGGCCGCTCTGCGCCGGGCCAAGGCGTCGACGCTCGCGGCGACCAGCAGGATCAGACCGGTCACGATGAACTTGGTGCCGGAGTTGAAGCCCATCAGCGTCATGCCGTTGTCGATCACGGCGATCACCGCGCCGCCGATCACCGCGTTGATCACCTTGCCCTTGCCACCGAAGAGGCTGGTGCCACCGATGACGGCCGCGCCCACCGAGTACAGCAGGATGTTGCTGCCACCGGTGTTCGGGTCGACCGAGCTGGCCCGGCTGACGGCCATGATGCCGCCGATCGCGGCCATGAACGAGCCGATGACGAAGACCGAGATGCGGATCCGGTCGACCGGGATACCGGCGCGACGGGCCGCCTCGGTGTTGCCACCGACCGCGTAGACGTGCCGGCCGTAGCTGGTGCGGCCCAGGACGAAGGTCCACAGCACCAGGAAGAAGCCGATGATCGGGACGACGATCGGCACGCCCTTGAGCGAGTTGATCGCCGGGTTGATCGCGCGCTCCTGGCAGAGGATCGCGGTCGCCACCAGCAGCAGCACCGCCAGACCGCCGATGCGCAGCAGCACGATGCCCAGAGGGTCGGTGACCAGGCCCCGCTTGGCCCGGCTCCGCATCTGGTTGAACTGCACCGCGGCGTAACCGACGACGGCGAGGATGGCCAGCAGCCAGCTCCACGTCACCGACAGGTTGTTGTTGTTGAGCGCGTTGAAGAACTCGTTACGGGTCGAGATGTTGGTGCCGCCGCCGAGCAGGACGAGCAGAACGCCCTGGAAGGCGAGGAACGCCGCCAGGGTGACCACGAACGACGGAATGCCCAGCTTGGCCACCAGGAAGCCCAGCACGAAGCCGATGACGATGCCGGTGACCAGCGCGACCGGGATGGCGGTGTACCAGTCCCAGCCGTGGTTGGTCAGCAGGATCGCGACGACCGCGCCGCACACACCGGAGGCGAAACCGGCGGAGAGGTCGATCTCGCCCAGCAGCAGGACGAAGATCAGGCCCATCGCGATGAAGACGACCTGCGCGCTCTGGTTGAACAGGTTCGCGAAGTTGAGGCCGCTGAAGAACGTGTCCCGGGCGATGCCGAAGATCAGGCTCAGGACGATCAGGCCCAGGATGGCGGGCAGGGTGCCGAGGTCGCCGCCGCGCACCCGGGCCCAGTAGTCGTTGATGTAGCTGGCGACGGTCGGCTTGACGACCTTGACGCCGCCGGCCGTGGTGGTCGTGGTGGTGGTCACTTGTCGCCTCCCGGCGTGATGTCGACGACGTCCCCGCCGAAGTCAGCTGCCGGCTTCTCGGGAGGCAGGCCGATGTTGCCGCTGCGGCCGCCGGTGATGAGCTCGACCACCTGCGAGTGGGTCACATCGGTGGTCTTGACCTGGGCCGCCATCCGGCCGAGGTAGAGCGCCGCGATCCGGTCGGAGACCGCGAACACGTCGTTCATGTTGTGCGAGATCAGCACGACGCCCAGGCCGTTGTCGGCCAGGCGGCGCACCAGCTCGAGCACCTGCGCGGTCTGCGCGACGCCGAGGGCGGCGGTCGGCTCGTCCAGGATCACGATCTTCGAGTTCCACAGCACGGCCTTGGCGATCGCCACGGTCTGTCGCTGCCCACCGGAAAGGCTGGCGACAAGCTGCCGCAGCGACTTCAAGGTGCGCACCGAGAGGCTGGCGAGGGCGTCGCCGGCCATCTGTTCCATGGTCGGCTCGTCGAGCACGATGCCGCGCTTCTTCTCGCGTCCGAGGAACATGTTCTGGACCACGTCCAGGTTGTCGCACAGTGCCAGGTCCTGGTAGACGACCTCGATGCCCAGCCCGGAGGCGTCGCTCGGGCTGTGGATCGCGACCTGGTTGCCTTCGAAGGTCACCGTGCCGGAGTCGATCTGATAGATGCCACTGATGCATTTGACCAGCGTCGACTTGCCGGCGCCGTTGTCGCCGACGAGAGCAGTGACCTCGCCGGGGTAGACGCTCAGGCCGACGTCATGCAGAACCTGAACGGGACCGAAGCCTTTGTTGATCCCGCTGAGTTCCAAGAGGGGTGTCGCGGCCACGGTGTTTCTCCTTCGCTAAGTGACCGGTTTGCCGCCCCCGGCGCGCGGCCGGGGACGGCAGGGTGGGGGGTAACCCAATTCCGGCGCCGCCCACGCCCCCGTTGACCAGGGGAATGAGCGGCGCCGTCGTCAGTTCGGGTCTAGCCCGTCATCAGTTGAGGATTCTCAGCTGATTCCCGCTTCGGTGCAGGCCTTGGCGAAGTCGGCGGTGCAGACCGCGTCCTTGGTCACGAAGCCGTCAGCGATGACGTCCTTGACGTTCTCCTTGGTGATCGACTGCGGGTCGAGCAGCACCGAGGGGACGTCCTTGCCCGACTCCGGGTCCTTGGTGGTACCGGTGGCCGTGGTCGGCTTCTGCTTCTTGGCCAGGGCGATCGCCAGCTCGGAAGCCGCGTCGGCCTCCTTCTTGATCGCCTTGTAGACCGTCATGCACTGGTCGCCGGCGAGGATGTTCTGCAGACCCTGAACGGTCGCGTCCTGGCCGGTGACCGGGACCTGGCCGTTGAGCTTGTTCTTCTTCAGCACCGAGATGGCCGCGTTGCCGAGACCGTCGTTCGCCGCCAGAACGCCCTTGATGTTCTTGTTCGAGGTCAGCATCTGCTCGAAGATGGTGCCGGCCTGCGCGTTGTCCCAGTCCGGAACGTCCTGGTTCGGGCCCTTCTGGAAGGTGCCGTCGGCGTACTTGGGGTCGAGGACGCTGTCGTAGCCCTGGGCGAACAGGGTGGCGTTGTTGTCGGTCGGGGAGCCGTTGAGCTCGGCGACGACCGGCTTCTGGTACTTCTTGTCCTCGAGGCACTTGACCAGGCCCTCGCCCTGGAGCTGGCCGACCTTCACGTTGTCGAAGGACACGTAGTAGTCGGCGCCGCCGCTCAGGGTCAGGCGGTCGTAGTCGATCGTCGCGATACCGGCCTTCTTGGCCTTCTCGAGGACGGCCTTACCGGTGCCGGAGTCCAGGTTGACGATCATGAGGACGCTGACGCCGCTCGAGATCATGCCGTCGGCGATGGTCTGGAACTGAGTCTTGTCACCCTGCGCGTTCTGGATCTCAACCTGAACGCCGGCCGCGTCGAACGCCGCCTTGAGGAACTTCGGGTCGTCGGTGCCCCACCGCTGCGAGCTCTTGGTGTCGGGCAGGATGATGCCGACCTTGCCCGCGGCGGAGTTGTCGCCGCTGGCGCCGCTGCCGGAGGGGGTGCCACTGTCGTCGCCGCCGCAGGCGGCGATGCTGCCGGTGGCCAGCAGGCTCACCGCGGCAAGGGCGAACATTCCCTTACGCATTCCTAGGTTTCCTTTCGGGTAAATCCGGGCCTTCATCGGATTTCGATGGTGTGCGCTGCGGGAGTGTCGCTCCCCGAGACGCCAGAGAGATCACATTGATCAGGAGCTAGTTTGTTGTGTCCGGCAACGTATTCCTGTTGCGGCCGGATACACAAGCGGTGTCACCGGCCGATCTCGTAACCCGGCATAACAATCCGGCAACACGGCAGTGATAGAGCGGGCTCGGCCGGGGTGGGCGGCCTGAATCGATCGCTGACGTGACTCACGTTGTGACGCTAAGTCAGGTAGCCGTCCGGTCTGCCCTCTTCTCGGGAGAAAGATCCCCGCGGCGCGTAACGTTGTCGTAACGGCTCGCAACCGATCGGAGATTTCTGACCTTATGTCCGAATTGTCGCCGTAACCGCTTCCGTGAGGCGGATGAGGTCGGCCGGCGCGAGGGCCACCTGAAGCCCGCGACGGCCCGCCGAGACATACATCCGATCGAGAGCAACAGCCGAGTCGTCGACGACAGTGGGCAGTTTCCTACGCTGCCCGAGCGGGCTGATCCCGCCTCGCACGTAACCACTGCTGCGCTCCGCGGCCGCGCGATCAGCAAGGTTTGCCCGTTTACCCCCGGCGGCGTGCGCGAGCGCCTTCAGATCCAGGTCACCGGTCACCGGCACGACGCCCACGACCAGCTCGCCGTCGACCTCCGCGATGAGCGTCTTGAAGACCCGCTCGGCCCCCACCCCGAGCGCCTCGGCCACGAGCGCGCCGTAGTTCGGCGCCTCCGGCGAGACCTCGTACGGATGCAGGGTGTGCTCCACCTTCTGTGCGGTGAGCAGCGCGGTGGCCGGGGTGCCGGCCGCGGCCTTCTTCGCCATGGCGCGCACGCTACTACCGCGCCCCGCTCCGCCTGCACCCTCCCGGCGCGTCCTCACCCCGGCCGGGCTTCACTCCGGCGCGCCTTCACTCCCGGCGCGTCGACCTCACGGCCGGCACAGGATCACCGTCGGGGCACCCGCCACCCGGGTCAGCACCATCGAAGCCGCCCCCGGGCCGGACAGTTTGAGATCGCGACGCAGCTGATCCGGCTCCAGGGCCGAGCCGCGCTTGCGGATCTCGAGCCGGCCCACACCACGCTCCCGCAGCAGGGCGCGCAGCCGCTTGAGCGAGAACCCGAGCACGTCAGTGATTTCCAACCTTCTCCCGTACGGGGTCAGGCGCGCGTCATCGGTGTAGACGTACGCGATGTCGGGGTCGGCCAGCCGCCCGCCGATGCTCTCGGCGAACTCGGCCACCAGATGGGACCGCACCACAGCGGGGTCAGGGTCGTACAGGAAAGCGCCGACACCACCCACGGGCGCCCGCAGCGTCCCGCTCCCGGTCAGCTCGACACCCCGTGCGCCGGACATTGCGGCGCTACCCGGCAGTAAAGTCGCGCGGCGCGGCGTCGCGGCGAGCGGCCCGCACCAGAACGCGGCCTCCACCAGGTCACCGCCCACACTCACCCACTCCCCCTCCGCGCCCGGCGGCAGCAAGTCGTGATCGATCCCCGGAGCCAGCTTGAGCACCGTACGGGGCACCCGGGCGGCCAGGCCCACGACGAAATCCCACGGCGGCGAGTAGGACTTCGGGTCGAAAACGCGCCCACGCCCGGCCTTCCGGCGCGCCGGATCGGCGAAAACGGCGTCAAATCCTTCCACCCGTACGGTCGTCGCGTCCGCGCATTCCACCCGGACCCGATCGCCCAGCCCCAGCGCCTCGACGTTGGCCGCGGCGAGCTCGGCCGTGACCGGGTCGGCGTCGACGGCGTACACCTCGATCCCGGCCCGCGCCGCGGCGATCGCGTCGGAACCCAGCCCGCAGCCGAGGTCGGCCAAGGTCTGCACGCCCGCCGCGGCCAGCCGGGCCGCCCGCCGGTTCGACACCACCGCCCGGGTCGCCTGTTCGAGACCGGCCCGCGTGAAGAACATCGACTCCGCGTCGGGGCCGAACTTGGCGGTCGCGCGGCGCCGCAGATCGACCTGCGTCAGCGCGGCCGCGGCCAGCTCGGGCGGCACCCCCCGCGAGCGCAGCGCGGACGCCGCGGCCAGCGGGTCCCCGGCGGCGATCTCGCTCGCCAGGGCCAGGGCGTTCACCCCTTCGGGGGTACGCAGTGAGGCGGTCACGCAGGCATTCTCCCCGGCCCCGTTTTGGTTGGCACTCTGGTTGACGGAGTGCTAGTTCCGGCCTAATCTCCGATTAGCACTCTCAACATGAGGGTGCCAGCCGCGAGCCCATCCGGGCCTGCGGCTTGGCACCAGGCGGACCGGCACCCGCGACGACGGCCCCGCCCGGTGGCATGAGGCATCAGTCCGGCCAGGCTTTCTGGTCGGCAAACCTGTACCCAGGAGGGTATGCCCGTGACTACCGCGACCAAGGTTGCGATCAAGCCGCTCGAGGACCGCATCGTGGTCCAGGCGAACGAGGCTGAGACGACCACGGCGTCGGGCATCGTGATCCCCGACACCGCCAAGGAGAAGCCGCAGGAGGGCACCGTCCTCGCTGTCGGCCCCGGCCGCATCGACGACAAGGGCAACCGCATCCCGGTTGACGTCAAGGTCGGCGAGACGGTCCTCTACTCGAAGTACGGCGGCACCGAGGTCAAGTACGCCGGCGAGGAGTACCTGGTGCTCTCCGCCCGCGACGTCCTCGCGGTCATCGAGAAGTGACCTACTGACAGTGCTGACCGCCCTGGCTCGTTCCTGACGGGCCAGGGCGTTGGTGCGTGAAGGGACCCCATATGGCGAAGATTCTCAGCTTCTCTGACGACGCCCGCCACCTGCTCGAGCACGGCGTCAACTCGCTCGCCGACACGGTCAAGGTCACCCTCGGCCCGCGTGGCCGCAACGTCGTCCTGGACAAGAAGTTCGGCGCGCCCACGATCACCAACGACGGTGTCACCATCGCCAAGGAGATCGAGCTCACCGACCCGTACCAGAACCTCGGTGCGCAGCTGGTCAAGGAGGTGGCGACCAAGACCAACGACGTCGCCGGCGACGGGACCACCACCGCCACCGTGCTGGCCCAGGCGCTCGTGCGCGAGGGCCTGCGCAACGTGACGGCGGGCGCCAACCCGATCGGCCTCAAGCGCGGCATGGACCAGGCCGCCGAGGTCGTCTCCAAGGCGCTGCTGGCCAAGGCCGTCGAGGTCGCCGACCACAAGGCGATCGCCAACGTGGCCACCATCTCGGCCCAGGACGCCACGATCGGCGAGCTCATCGCCGAGGCGATGGACCGGGTCGGCCGCGACGGTGTCATCACCGTCGAGGAGGGCTCGGCCATGGCCACCGAGCTCGACGTCACCGAAGGTCTGCAGTTCGACAAGGGCTTCATCTCGCCGAACTTCGTGACCGACGCCGAGTCGCAGGAAGCCGTCCTCGAGGACGCGCACATCCTGATCACGACCCAGAAGATCTCCAGCATCGAGGAAATGCTCCCGCTGCTGGAGAAGGTGCTGCAGTCCAGCAAGCCGCTGCTGATCATCGCGGAGGACGTCGAGGGCCAGGCCCTGTCCACGCTGGTGGTCAACGCGCTGCGCAAGACGCTGAAGGTGGCCGCCGTCAAGGCGCCTGGCTTCGGCGACCGCCGCAAGGCGATGCTGCAGGACCTGGCGATCGCCACCGGTGGCGAGCTGATCGCCCCCGAGCTGGGCTACAAGCTCGACCAGGTCACCCTCGACATGCTGGGCACCGCCCGGCGCGTCGTGGTCGACAAGGAGAACACCACGATCGTCGACGGCGGCGGCAAGTCCTCCGACGTCACCGACCGGGTCGCGCAGATCCGCAAGGAGATCGAGGCCTCCGACTCCGACTGGGACCGCGAGAAGCTCCAGGAGCGGCTGGCCAAGCTCTCCGGCGGCATCGCGGTGATCAAGGTCGGCGCCGCCACCGAGGTCGAGATGAAGGAGCGCAAGCACCGCATCGAGGACGCCATCGCGGCGACCAAGGCCGCGGTCGAGGAAGGCACCGTCCCCGGCGGCGGCGCCGCCCTGGCCCAGGTGGCCACGGAGCTCGACGGCGGTCTGGGCCTCACCGGCGAGGAGGCCATCGGCGTCACCATCGTCCGCAAGGCGCTGGTGGAGCCGCTGCGCTGGATCGCGCAGAACGCCGGCCACGACGGCTACGTCGTGGTGGGCAAGGTCGCCGAGCTGGGCTGGGGCCACGGCCTCAACGCGGCCACCGACGAATACGTCGACCTGGCCGCGGCCGGCATCATCGACCCGGTCAAGGTGACCCGCAACGCGGTCTCCAACGCCGTCTCGATCGCCGGTCTGCTCCTGACCACGGAAAGCCTCGTGGTCGACAAGCCGGCCGAGCCCGAGCCCGCCGCCGGCGGCGGCCACGGCCACAGCCACGGTGGTCACGGCCACCAGCACGGCCCCGGCTTCTGATTCACAGCCAGGAAGAAAGGCGCGTCCCCGTGCGGGGCGCGCCTTTCCGCTGTCCGGTCTCTTTCCTGCCTCCTCGCACAGCCGCCCACCCCGCGGCCCTCACCCGCGCCGACTCGCAGCCCTCATCCCACGCCGACTCGCAGCCCTCATCCCACGTCGACTCACGGCCCCTCATCCCGCGCCGACTCACGGCCCCTCATCCCACGGCGACTCACGGCCCCTCATCCCATGCCGACTCACGGCCCCTCATCCCACGGCGACTCACGGCCCCTCATCCCATGCCGACTCACGGCCCCTCATCCCACGGCGACTCACGGCCCCTCATCCCATGCCGACTCACGGCCCTTATCCCACGTCGACTCCGCCAGCCGTCCGGAGCGGACGTTCCGCGAGCGATGATTGCCCAGCACGACGTGCACCACCCCGGGGTCGCGTGGCGGCGGTAGAGTGCGGCCGTGGAAATCCGTGCTTCCGACGAAGATCGCGAGCGCACGGTGGCCGACCTCGAGCGGCACGCCGGCGCGGGCCGCCTCACGCTGGACGAGTTCGCCGAGCGCGCGAAGGTCGCTCACGGCGCGCGCACCCTGGACGAGCTGGCCGCCGTCGTGCACGACCTGCCCGCCGAGTCGGGCGCCGCCGCCAACACTCAGGAACCGAGCCGCGACCTGCTGATCCTCCTGGCGGTGGCCGCCGCCACGCTTGTCCTGCTCGGCTTCTTGATCGCGCTGATCCGCTCCTGATCCGCTCCCGACCCGCACCCAGCGCCTCCCAGCGCCCGCGCCCCGCACCCCAGCGCCTCCCCGCGCCGCGGCCCCGCACCCAGCGCCGCGCCCGCGCCCCGTACCCCAGCGCCTCCCCGCGCCGCGGCCCCGCACCCAGCGCCGCGCCCGCGCCCCAGCGCGTCCCCGCGCCGCGGCCCCGCGCCCCAGCGCCGCGCCCGCGCCCGCGCCCCAGCGCCTCCCCGCGCCGCGCCTCCTGCCCGGCTACCCTCAGCGCCCGCCTGCGGGATGTCAGCGGGTCGCCGGGGCCGGCTCGCCCGGGTCAGGGATGCGTTCGCCGTGCCAGGAGCGCCACAACGCCGCGTACGGGCCGTTGGCCGCCACCAGCTCGTCGTGCGAACCCAGCTCGGTGATGCGCCCGTCCTCGACCACCGCCACCCGGTCGGCGTCGTGGGCCGAGAACAGGCGGTGCGCGATCGCCACGACCGTGCGCCCGTGCAGCACGGCCGCCAGCGAACGTTCGAGATCGCGGGCGGCCCGCGGGTCGAGCAGCGACGTGGCCTCGTCGAGCACCAGCGTGTGCGGGTCGGCCAGCACCAGCCGGGCCAGCGCGAGCTGCTGCGCCTGCGCCGCCGTCAACGGGTGACCGCCCGCGCCGACGACCGTCTCGAGCCCCGCGGGCAGCGCGAGCGCCCACTCCAGCGCGTGCACGGCGGACAACGCCGACCGCACCTCGTCCTCCGCGGCGCCGGGCCGCACCATCGCGATGTTGTCGCGGACCGTCCCTATGAACACGTGATGTTCCTGCGTCACCAGCGCCACCTCGGTGCGCAGCCGGTCGAGCGGCAACTCGGGCAGCGGCACCCCGCCCACCGTGATCGTGCCGCCGGTCGGCTCATGCACGCCGGCCAACAGGCGGCCCAGTGTCGACTTGCCCGCGCCGGACGGCCCGACGACGGCGAGCCGCTCCCCCGGTTCGAGGGTCAGGTCGATGCCGTGCAGCACCTCCCGCCCGGCCACATAGGAGAAGCGCAGGTCGCGGACCTCGATGCGAGCCCCCTTCGGCTCGGCGGCGGTCGCGGCCGGGGCCTCGTCGTCGGCGGCCACGCCGAGCAGCCGGGCCAGCGAGGCCGCGCCGATCTGCACCTCGTCGAGCCAGCCGAGCAGCCGGTCGAGCGGGTCGATCAGCAACTGCACATAGATCACCGCGGCCGTCAGCTGGCCCAGCGACACCGTGCCGTGCAGATAGAGCCAGCCGCCGACGAGCAGGGTCGCGACCACCGGCAGCACATAGCTCACCTCGATGACGGGGAACCACACCGTACGGAGGAAGAGTGTGTATTTCTCGGCGGCCCACGACACACGCAGGTCGGCGTCGGAGCGATCGATCCGCTGTTGTTGGCGGCGCAGCGCGTCGACCGTGCGGGCGCCCTCGACCGTCTCGGCCAGCCCGTCGGTCACAGTGGAGTAGACCGCGTTCTGCCGCAGATAGCCCGCGGGGGCCCGGCGCAGATACCACCGCGTGCCCACCACGATGATGGGCACGGCGATGAGCAGCGGCAACGCGAGCAGCGGTCCGGTCAGCACGAGCGCGCCGACCACCAGGGCCACGGTGATCAGCGCGATCATCGTCTCGGGCACCGCGAGCCGCACACATCGCGACAGCGCGTCGACATCCCGGGTGGTCCGGGTCAGCAGGTCTCCGGAGCCCGCGCGCTCCACCGTGGACAACGGCAGTGCGAGCACCCGCTCGACGAACTCCTCGCGGAGCCGGGCCAGGATCCGCTCGCCGAGCTGGGCCGACGCCACATAGGCGAAGCGGACCAGCACCGCCTGCAGCACGACGAACCCGGCGATCATGGCGGCCAGCCGGTCGACCACGCCGATGCCCTCACCGTGCCGGATCGCCTCGACCAGATCGCCCAGCAGGCGCGGCCCGACCAGACCCGCGACGGCGGCCAGCACATGCAGCCCGATGGTCAGGCCGAGCGCTCGGGGATAGCGGCGCAGCAGGTCACGGGCGTAGCGCCGGACCTGGGCGGAGCCCGCGACGGGCAGCAAGGTGCTCATGCCGTCTCCTCCCGCAGCACCGTGCGGGCGTAAAGGGGCTCGTCGTGGAGCAGGTCGCGGTGGGTGCCGACGGACACGACGCGGCCCTGGTCGACGAAGACGACCTGGTCGGTGCGGTCGAGCACGAGCGGGCTGGACGTGCAGATCACCGTCGTGCGGCCGGCCCGGGCGCTCACCAGCCGGTCGGCGATGCGGGCCTCGCTGTGGGCGTCGACCGCGCTCGTGGGCTCGACCAGGATCAGCGTCTCGGGGTCGGCCACCAGCGCCCGGGCCAGCCGCAGGCGTTGCTGCTGACCGCCGGAGAACGTGCGACCGCGCTCGGCCACTTCGCTGTCGAGGCCGTCGTGCAGCGCCTCGACGATGTCGGTGGCCGCCGCGGTGTGCAGCGCGTCAGGGAGACGGCCGGTGCCGCCTGGGTCGAGGTCGGCGAGCAGCGGCCCGGTGAACAAGCGGGCGTCGTTGTCGGCGACCAGAATCCGCTCGCGCACGGCGGCCAGCTCGAACGAGCCCAGCGGCACCCCGTCGGCCAGCGCGCCGTCGGCATACCGCCCCAGCCGGTCGGCGATCGCGGCGGCCTCGGCGGGCACGGTGGCGACGATTGCCGTCGTGCGGCCGGGCCGGATCGTCACCCCGGACGCCGGGTCGGTCAGCGGGCCGCGCAACCGGTCGGCGCCGACCGGGGCCGCGGGGTCGGGCAGGTCGGTGCGCGCGCGGAGCATCGACACCACCCGCCGGGCCGAGACGTGGCCGCGGGTCAGCTTGTCGATCGCCTCGGTGAGCTGCCGCAACGGCGTGACCAGGAAGGCCGCGTACGCGTAGAAGGAGACCAGCTGGCCCACGGTGATGTGCCCGTCGAGCGCGAACCTGGCCCCCAGCCACGTGACCAGCACCAGGAAGATGCCCGGCAGCAGCACCTGGGCCGCCTCGAGGAGCGACTCGACCCGCGCCGTGCGCACCCCGGCCGCACGCAGCACCTGCGACTCCTCGCGGTAGCGCTCGCCCATGACTGCCTCGCCACCCACGCCGCGGAGCACCCGCAGGCCGCCCACCAGATCGGCCGCGCGCCCGGTGAGCAGCCCCTGCTGCTCGCGGGTGGCCTGCTGACGGCCGTGCAGGGGCCGGATGAGCAGGGCGACGATCGACATCAGCAGCGGCACACCCAGCACCACGACGAGGCCGAGCGGCACCGACGTGGTGAGCAGGATGACGGCGACGGTGACGACGGCCAGCAACGACCCGGTGCCGCGGGCGGTGATGTCGATCGCGGCGCCGATCTGCCGGATGTCGGCCGTGCCGATCGCGACGACCTCGCCGGTGTCGAGCCGCCGGGACAGCGCCGACCCCAGCCGGCTCGCCTTGCGCACCGTGATCTGGACCGTGCTGAACATGCCGCCCACGAAGTTGACCACTGCGAACCGGTGCCGCCCGATGCCGAACGCGGCCTGCCCGATGCCCGCCGCGAGCAGCGCCGAACTCCAGATGAGCAGGCCTCGGCGGTCGCTACCGGTGGCGGCGTCGATTGCCTTGCCGACGATGGCGGGAACGAAGGCCTGGCAGAGCATCCAGAGGATGGCCAGCACGATCGCCGCGTACACCGATCGCCGGTAACGGCTGATCAGCCAGCGTAGATATCGGACGGGTGAGCGGTCGTCGGGTGGGCCGGGATCGGCCTCGGGAAGGTTCCTCATCGCAGCCCCGACGTTACGACCGGGGTACGACAGTTTGCGACGCGTTTTCCTCAGCGGTCCACAGGTGTGAAGTCCCACACGTGGGGCGCGCGGGCGATCAGATGGGGCGGCGGCGCGGGCAGGTTTTCCGGGCTGTGGCGCCACTTCGAGATGACCACGATGCGGTTGTCGGTGGACGAGAACACGTCGCTCGACACGTGTTGCGGCAGCACTTCGACACGCGGCACCGCCACGTCGCACACCCACGACAGCAGCTCGTCGAAGCCGCTGAGCGAGGCGCGTATCTCCCACATCCGCGCGATCATGTTGGCTTCCTACCCCGCCACGCTGACCGCGGTCAATGGCATCGCCGAGTCTGCAGGCAGATCGAGACGACTCGGCGCCACCCCGGCCGCCACGAGCCGTGAGCCGAGCGCCGCCACCATCGCGCCGTTGTCGGTGCAGAGCGCCGGCCGGGGCACCCGCACCTCGATGCCGTGCTTGGCCGCGCGCTCCTCAGCCAGCACCCGCAGCCGCGAGTTGGCCGCCACGCCACCGCCGATGACCAAGGTCTGTACGCCGTTGGTCCGGCACGCCTCGATCGCCTTCGCGGTGAGCACGTCACACACCGCCTCCTGGAACGAGGCCGAGACGTCGGCGATCGGCACCGGTTCGCCGGCGCGTTCGCGCGCCTCGACCCAGCGGGCCACAGCCGTCTTGAGCCCGGAGAACGAGAAGTCGAAGCGGTGGGCGGCGAGGTCCTTGGGTGCGGTGAGACCGCGAGGGAACGCGATCGACGCCGGGTCCCCTTCCCTGGCCGTACGGTCGATGATCGGCCCACCGGGGAAGCCGAGCCCGAGCAGGCGCGCCACCTTGTCGAACGCCTCGCCGGCGGCGTCGTCGATGGTGGCCCCCAGCGGCGTGACCCCGTTGGTGAGGTCGTCGACCAGGAGCAACGACGAGTGTCCACCCGAGACCAGCATGGCGATCGCGGGTTCGGGCAGCGGGCCGTGTTCGAGCGTGTCGACGGCCACGTGCGCCGCCAAGTGGTTGACGCCGTAGACCGGCTTGTCGGCGGCCAACGCGTACCCTTTGGCCGCGGCCACCCCGACGAGCAGGGCCCCGGCCAGACCCGGTCCGCTGGTGACGGCGATCGCGTCGATGTCGGCCAGGGTGACCTTGGCCTCGTCGAGCGCGCGTTGCATGGTCGGCACGATCGCCTCCAGGTGGGCCCGGCTGGCCACCTCGGGCACGACGCCGCCGAACCGGGCATGCTGGTCCACACTGGACGCCAGCGCGTCGGCCAGCAGGGTGTGCCCGCGCACGATGCCGATGCCGGTCTCGTCGCAGGAGGTCTCGATCCCGAGGACCAGGGGCTCGTCAGCCATTGCGCATCATCACCAGGGCGTCCGTGTTGCTCGGTTGGTAATAGCCGCGCCGGATGCCGACGGGCTCGAAATCGTACGTGGCGTAGAGACGCTGGGCCGGCTCGTTGTCGACCGCCACCTCGAGCAGGGTCTGCTTGATGCCGAGCCGGTGGGCCTCGTCGAGCAACGCCTCGAGCAGCCTGCGCCCGGTGCCGCGGCGCTGGCCGGACTTGCGGACGGCGATGTTCTGCACCCACGCCTCGTCCACGGTGGCGGCCAGCCCGCCGTAGCCGAGCACCTCGTCCTCGTCACCGAGCGCGACGACGTAGAAGTTGCGCTGGGCGAGCTCGTTCCAGAACATCGCCGCCGTCCACTTCTCGTCACCGAACAGGTCTCGTTCCAACGGGACCACCTCGGCGATGTGCCACCAGCGGAAACGCTCGACCCGCATCAGGTCAGCACCGGTTTGCGGCCGGCCGGTTCGACGGCGTCCGGGCGGCGCAGATAGAGCGGGGTCAGGGCCTCGGTGGGCGCGCCCGCGCGGATACGCTCGGCGGCCAGCGCGACCAGGGCGGCGCCGGGCGGATAGAGCAGGTGCTCCTCGACCGGCACATTGAACAGGCCGCCGTACTTCAGGGCGCCCTCGCCCGCGGCCCGGTCGACCAGTCCGTCGACGCCCGCGGCCGGGGCCTCGGTCTGGCGGCCGGTCAGGTCGACCCCGTCGTCGCGGGCGGTGGCCTGGCCGATCAGGTCGGCCGCCTCGGCCCGGGCCAGCGCGGCGGCGACCCGGGCCGCGTCCACGCCGACCAGCGAGATCGCGGCCTCCAGGGTCTCGGACTCGGCCAGGGCGGCGGCGTCGGTGGCGGCGCTGTTGCGGGCGCGGCTGCGGGTCGGGGTGCCGGCGCGGACGATCGCGGCGGCCACGTCACCCGGACGGGCGACGTCGGGCCCCAGCACCCGGACGCCGTCGAGGTAGGTCGCGAAGTAGACCTCACGCCGCCGGGCGTCAGTGGCGATCAGTACCCGTCCCGGCCCGGCGGCCCGGCCCAGACCGTCGAGCGAGCAGACCCCGTACGTGGGGATGCCGAGCGCCTGCCCCATGCTCGCGGCCGTGACGAGGCCGACCCGCAGACCGGTGAACGGCCCCGGCCCGAGCCCGGCCACGATCGCGCCGAGGTCACGCGGGCCCACCCCCGACTCGGCCAGGGTGGCCTCGATCTCGGGGGCCAGCTTCTCCCCGTGCGCGCGGGGGTCGACGGTGCGCCGCTCGGCGAGGCCGCGAAGACCGTCGGCGGTCACTTCCACCAGCGCCGCGGTCGACGCGGGCGTTGCGGTGTCCAGAGCCAGTACCAGCACGTTTCGACCCTAACCCGCGGTGCGCGGATCCCAGTTGATGACCGGACGACCGCCGTCGGCGAGGGCCTTGTTGGCCGCGCTGAACGGACGGGCGCCGCGGAAGCCTTCGCGGTTGAGCGGGCTCGGGTGCCCCGCCTCGAGCACGACGTGGGCCGGGTTGGTGATCAGTGCCGCCTTCTTGCGTGCGTAACCGCCCCAGAGCAGAAACACCACCCGGTCGTCGCGGGCGTCGAGGGCCCGGATCGTGGCGTCGGTGAACGCCTCCCAGCCCTTGCCCGCGTGCGATGCGGCTGCCCCCGCCCGCACGGTCAGCACCGCGTTGAGCAGCAGCACACCCTGCCGCGCCCAGCCGGTGAGGTCGCCCGTGGCCGGCGGCGCGACCGCGACGTCCTCGGCCAGCTCCTTGAACACGTTACGCAGCGACGGCGGGATCTTCACACCTTCGCGCACGCTGAAACTGAGCCCGTGGGCCTGGCCCGGGCCGTGATACGGGTCCTGCCCCAGGATCAGCACCCGGGTCTGCTCGGGCAGGCACAGCCGGTACGCCGAGAAGAGGTCCTCGATCGGCGGATAGATCGTGTGGGTCGCGTATTCCGAGGCCACGAACTCGCCCAGCGCGGCCGTGGCCTTCTCGTCGAGAAAACCGGCAAGCTCGGCTCGCCACTCGGCCGGCAGCAACTCCGCCAGATTCAAGGTCTCTCCTCAAGTGTGTGCAGGCGCGCGATGCGCGCGGCCCAGTCTCCGCCGTACGGGATCAGCTCGGCCACCCGGGTGTCGTCCTCCAGGCGGTCGAGCCGCACCAGCAGATATTCGTCGTTGAGCTGCTCGACCAGGCCGGCGCCCCACTCGACGACGGTGACCGCGTCGTCGGCCGAGGCGTCCAGATCGAGGTCGTCGATCTCGGCCCGCGGGTCGGGGCTGTCACCCAGCCGGTACGCGTCGGCGTGCACCAGCGGGATCCGTCCTCGGTGGACGCGGGCGATCACGAAGGTCGGCGACGTGATCGCGTCGGTCACTCCGAGCCCGGCCCCGATGCCCTGCACCAGCGCGGTCTTGCCGGCACCGAGCGGGCCGGTGAGCAGCAGCAGATCACCCGGGCGCAGGACGGAGGCGAGCCGCCGCCCGAACGCGCGGGTGTCGTCCACCGTGGGCAGCTTCACGAGATCCGCTCCAGGAACGGCAGCAGCGCGGCGTTGACCTCGTCGGCCTTCTCCAGCATCACGACGTGACCGCTGTTGTCGACCTTGACGAGCTCGGCGTCGGGCAGGTGCCGCAGGATCTCCTCGGAATGGGTCACCGGGGTCAGATAGTCGCGTGTGCCCACGATCACCAGCACCGGGGTGCCGCGCAGGGCGGACAGGGCCGGGAAGCGGTTGTGAGTGTAGAGCGTGTGCAGGTATTTGGTCAGCGTCTCGACCGAGGTCTTGGAGTTCATGTTCTCCACGAAAGTGACCAACGACGGACTGGGCTTGGGTTCACCGAAGCCATACCGCCGGGTGAGCAGCCAGGCCAGGTCGGAGGAGACCACCCGGGCCCGGTCGATGGTGGTGCCGCCCAGATGGGCCGCCTTGCCCCAGAGCGGGAAGAACGGCGCGCTGGCCCGGGCCACCAGCGACGGCAGGCCCAGCTTGGTCTTGTCGATCAGACCGGCCGAGGTGGACATGAGCACCACACCGGTGACGCGCCGGCCGAACCACTCCGGATACTGCTCGGCGAACGCCATGATCGTCATGCCGCCCATGGAATGGCCGACCAGGATGATGTGCCCCTCGGGACACGTGCGGTCGAGCACCGCGGCCAGCGACTTGCCCAGCGCGGCGATGTCGTAGTCGCCGGAGTTGAGCCGGCTCGACCGGCCGTGACCGGGCTGGTCGCAGAAGACCAGACGGTGGTCGCCGCGTTCGGTGAGAGCTTTGCGCTGGAAGTAGAACGTGCCCATGTCGAGCGCGAAGCCGTGCACGAAGACGACCGTCGGCTTGTCGCTCTTCTCGCGCGGTTCGACGATCTCGACGTGCAGCTCGGTGCCGTCGGCCGCGGTGACGGTCACCTCCCGGTCGTACGGCTGGTCGCCGAACGGCTCGTCGGCGTGCGGGTCGCCGGGCGCGCTGATCGAGCGCCGCACCAGCACCCGCTCGACGGCGAACGCGGTGGCCAGGCCCGCGGCGAGCACACCGACGGCCGCGCCGGCGATGCCGACCTGCTTGGCTCGTTTGCCGGCCGGGCTCACGCGGCACCTCCGTCGTAGACCCGCGGGACCCGGGTGCTGCCGAACCGGGTCACGATCTCGTAGTTGATCGTGCCGACGACCTCGGCCCAGTCGTCGGCCGTGGGCCCGCCGTCGTCGCCCGGCCCGAACAGCGTGGCCACGTCACCGGACACCACCGGGTCGTCGCCGACGTCGAGGACGATCTGATCCATGCAGACCCGGCCGGCCACCGTACGCCGTCTGCCGCCGAGCTGCACCGGACCCGCGTTGGAGGCCGCGCGGGGCACCCCGTCGGCGTAGCCCAGCGGCACCAGCGCCAGGGTCGTCTCGCGCTCGGTGAAATAAGTGTGGCCGTAGGAGACGCCCTGGCCCGCCGGCACCCGCTTGGTCAGCGCGACCCGCGCCCGCGCCGTCATGGCCGGGCGCAACCCGAAGGTCTCACCGGCCACCGGGGACAGGCCGTAGACCGCGATGCCGGGACGCACCAGGTCGTAATGCGAGTCGGGGCGGGTCAGCGTGGCCGCCGAGTTGGCGATGTGCCGATAGCGCGGGGCGATGCCGAAACGCTCGGCGGTGGCCAGCCCTTCGGCGAAAACGGCCAACTGGTGGTCGATGGTCTCGTGACCGGGCTCGTCGGCGTAGACGAAGTGACTCCAGACGCCGACCACCTCGATGTCGCCGTCGGCCTGAGCCTTCGCGGCCGCCTCGAGCAGCGCGGGCCACTCGGCCGGGGTGGCGCCGCCACGGGACAGCCCCGTGTCGAGCTTGAGGTGGACCCGGGCCGTGCGCTCGGCGCGCCGGGCCGCCGTGACCAGCTCACCGAGCAGCTCGAGGCTGCCCGCGTTGAGGTCGATGCCGGCCGCCACGCCCTCGTGCAACGGCTGCCCGGGCGAATGCAACCAGGCCAGCACGGGCACCTCGAACCCGGCCCGGCGCAACGCCAGGCCCTCCTCGAGCGTCGCCACGCCCAGCCACGTCGCCCCGCCGGCGAGGGCGGCCCGCGCCGAGGGCAGCATGCCGTGCCCGTAGCCGTCGCCCTTGACGACGGCCATGACCTCGGCGGTCGTCCTGGCGCGCAGCAACGCGACGTTGTCCCGGATGGCGTCCAGATCGATCCGGACCTCGGCCTGCCACATGAATCCCAGCCTACTGACTGGTCAGGTCACGAACGGTGGGACGCAGAGCGGCGGCTATGTCGGGGGCGCTCACCGGGCCGTCCTGCGCGGCGCGGCGGCCGGCCAGACCGTGCGCGTACGCCGCCGCGACCGCGGCCCGCTCGGCCGGCAGCCCACCGGCCAGCAGCGACCCCAGCAGACCGGCCAGCACGTCGCCGCTGCCCGCCGTGGCCAGCGCGGACGTGCCCGTCGGATTGGCCCAGACCGCGCCGGCCGGGGTGGCCACGATCGTCCGGTCGCCCTTGAGCAGCACCACCGCGTTCATCCAGGAGGCCAGTTTGAGCGCCGCGCCGGCCCGGTCCGAACCGGGCGCCTCGCCGGCCAGCCGCTTGAACTCGCCGTCGTGCGGCGTGACCACCACCGGGGCGTCGCGGCGCAGATCCGTGGCGTGCTTGCCGTCGACCAGCAGGGTCAGCGCGTCGGCGTCGAGCACCACGGGCAGCGCGGTGGCCAGGACGCTGCGCAAGGTCGTGCGGGCCTGCTCGTCGGTGCCCAGGCCGGAACCGCACACCCAGGCCTGCACCCGCCCCGCGTTGGCCAGGCGAGGCACGGCCACCACCGAGGGATGCGCCCGCACCACCTCCTCATGGGCGCTGCCCACATAGCGCACCATGCCGGTCGGGCCGGCCAGGGCGCCGCCCACGCCGAGCAGGGCGGCCCCCGGGTAGGTCGCCGAGCCGGTGGCGATGCCGACCACGCCGCGGGTGTACTTGTCGGAAGTGGGGCCGGGATGCGGCCACCAGGCAGCGATGTCGGCGGAGCCGGGCACCGAGACGGCCGGATCGGCCCGCAGCACCGGCCCGAGACCGATGTCGACCAGCTCGACCTGGCCGCAGCGCACCGAGGCGGGGCCGACCACGTGGGCCGGCTTGAGGCAGCCGAAGGTGACCGTGACGTCGGCCGTGACCGCCGCCCCCGGCACATCGCCGGTGTCGACGGCCACCCCGCTCGGCACATCGACCGCCACCACCGCGGGCCGCGCCCCGTCGCGGCCGCGCAGCTCGCCCAGCCGCTCGGCCACAGCCGCCGCGGGCTTGCGCAGGCCACCGCTGGCCCCGATGCCGACGATGCCGTCGAGCACGAGGTCGGCCCGGTCGGGCAGCTCACGGACGGTGAAACCGCCCGCCGCACGCAGCGCCCGCAAACCCGCCAGGTGGACCCGGTCGGGCCGCATCAGCAGGGCCCGCACCTGGGCGCCGCGACGGGCCAGAGCCGCCCCGGCCAGCAGCGTGTCGCCACCGTTGTCGCCGCTGCCCACGAGCAGCACCACGCGCGCGCCGTAGACGCCGCCCGTGTCCTGCAGCAGCAACGCGCAACGGCGGGCCAGGCCCGCGGCGGCCCGCTGCATCAGCGTGCCCTCGGGCAGCGTCGCCATGAGAGCTTTCTCGGCCGCGCGCACATCCGCGACCCGCCATGCCTGCCGCATCGGTCCTCCACCCATCTCGTGTTGCCGACGGTTCTAGCGCAAGGCTGCGACATTTTCACGCCCGCCACCGCCGCGCCGCGCTCCGACTCCGCCCGGCGCCCGCCCACACATGCCCGGCGACCCACCCACGCATGCCGGCCGCGTCAGGATCCGGCGGCCACCCCCGCACAGGCCGGGGGCACGCGTCACGTTTCGGCGACCACCATGGCCGAGGCGATGCCGCCGTCGTGCGAGAGCGACAAATGCCACCGATTGACCCCGCGCTCGGCGGCGACCGCGGCGACCGTGCCCGAGACGGTCAGCCAGGGACGGCCGTCGGGGTCGGCGACGATCTCACAGTCGTGCCACAGCATGCCCGCGGGCGCGCCCAGCGCCTTGGCCACCGCTTCCTTGGCCGCGAACCGGGCGGCCAGCGACTCGGCCGACCGCGGATTGCCGGTGGAGCTCAGCCGCTCGCCCTCGGTGAAGAGCCGGGTCGCCAGCAGCGGCGTCCGCTCGAGAGCGCGGGCGAAGCGCTCCACCAGGACCACATCGATGCCGACAGCCACGATCACCGCCCAACCCTATCGGTAGTCAGCGCTCGTCATCCGGGCCTGTGGACAACCGCGGACGTTGTCCACAGGCCACCCCACGGCGGCCTTGCGGCCCCTAAGTTCGTCGCATCCGTTCGCCCCTCCGGGAGGTTGCTGATGAATCCTGATCTCGAAGCCGACATCGAGGCCCTGCGCCGTGCGGCATCAGGCGTGGCGGCCACCGGCGACCGGGTGAGCGCCGCGGCCGCCGACGACCCGGCGCCGCCACAGGTGCCGCGCTGGGCCACCGTCGAGGCGGCCCAGCTGGCCGGCGAGGCCGCCTCGCGCCAGCTGGCGCTGATCGGCGCCGAGATCGAGGAGACGGCCCGCCGCATCAGCGTGGCCGCGGAGGCTTACGAGCTGGCCGACGCCCGCGCCGTCACCCGCCTGCGGCTGACCCGATGACCGGCGCCACGACGGCCGGTCCGGCTGCCCGCCGGAGGCCGGCCCGATGACCAGCGCCGTTCAAGCGCGTCTGCAGGCCACCGATCCGGCCCGGTGGCGAGCGCTGGCCCTTTCCTGGCGCCGCTGGGCCGAGCTGACCGGTCACCTGATCGCCGAGCTGGTCTCCCGGCTGGCCGCCCTGCCGCCCGTGTGGCGCGGCACCGCAGCTACGGCCGCCGCCCACCGGCTGGAGGAGCTGCGCCGCCGCCTGGTCCTGTTCCGCCTGCACTGCTGGCGGGCCGACCAGACGGCCGGCGAGTTCGCGGCCGCCCTGGCCCGGGCCAGGGCGCTGCTGTCGCGCCCGCTCACGGGCGGCGAGCCGGCCGTGGCGCTCGCGTTGGCGGCCCGGGCCGACGCCGAGGCGACCGAGCGCCTGCACAGCCTGGCCGACATGATCAGTGCCCCGGCCGCGCCGCCCGGCCCCGCCCTCGGTCGACCCGACTGCACCGCTTCGCCCGCCGAGGTGCGGCGCTGGTGGGCCGGGCTCCCCCGCGACCAGCGCAACTGGCTGCTCGCGACCGAGGCGTCCGGGCTGGCCCGGCTCGACGGGCTGCCCGCGGCCGACCGCGACATCGCGAACCGTCTCCTGCTCGACGACCGGCTGGCCGAGCTCGACCGGGCGATCGCCAGGGCCACCGGGCGGGAGCGCGAGCGGCTGCGTGAGGTCCGCAACGGCTTGTTCGCGCTCGACCATCGGCTGGCCGACGATTCCGGGCCGCGGGCCTATCTGCTCCGGCTCGACGTGGCCGAGGAGGGCCGCGCGGTGGTGGCGCTGGGCGATCCGGACCGAGCCGACAATGTGCTCACCCATGTGCCCGGCATGACGGCCGATCTGGCCTCGTTCGGGGGCGAGCTGGCCCGGGCCGAACGCGTCGCCGTGCGGGCCGCCGAGGTCGGACCGGCCGTCGCGACCAGCGCCGTGATGTGGCTCGACTACGACGCGCCCGATTTCGTCGACGAGGCGGCGAGCGCCCGCCGGGCCGAGGCCGGGGCGCCCGCGTTGCGGCACTTCCAGGAGGGGCTGCGGGCCGCGCATGAGGGCCCGCCCGGTCGGCAGGTGCTGCTCGGGCACAGCTACGGCTCGCTGGTGGTCGGCACGGCAGCCGCCGCCGGTGGTCTCGACGCCGACAGTGTGGTGTTCGTCGGCTCGCCCGGGGTCGGGGTGGATTCGGCCCGCGATCTGCGGGTGCCCTCGGGCGAGGTGTGGTCGAGCACCGCCCGCAACGACGTCGTGCAGTACGCGGCGGTCTCCCCCGGCAGCCTGGTGCGCGATCTGGGCACGGCCGGCGCCGTGCCCGGGCTCGGCGCGCTGCTGGCCTTCGGCCGGCCCGAGCGCGACCTGTGGTTCGGCCACAATCCGAGCGATGAGGCCTTCGGCGCCCACGTCTTCACCAGCGCACCCGGCGGTGGCCACGTCGGCTACTGGGAGCCCGGCTCCCCGTCCCTGGAAACGCTGACGGCGATCACCCTGGGGACGGCCCGGTAGGGGGGTCGACGGGAGGCAGCCCGGCCGGCGGACAACCAAGGAGCCGACGGGGCCACGGCCCAGCCGGCGGACAACCAAGGAGCCGACGGGGCCACGGCCCGGCCGGCGGACAGCCAAGGAGCCGGCGAGGAGGGCGGCCCAGCCGGCGGCCGGCCCGGACAGCGGACGTGCCGGTGGGCGGGAACGCGAACGGCCGTCACCGCGCGGGGGCAGCGCGGTGACGGCCGGGCACAGCAGGCCGGTGGGCTATTCCACGGTGACGGACTTGGCCAGGTTGCGGGGCTGGTCGACGTCGTGACCGCGGGCGGCCGCGATCTCGCACGCCAGCACCTGCAACGGCACGGTGGTCATCAGCGGGGCCAGCAGGGTCGGGGTGGCGGGCACCGGGATCAGGTGGTCGGCGAAGGCACGCACGTCCTCGTCGCCCTCTTCGGCGATCACGATCGTCCGGGCGCCGCGGGCGCGGACCTCCTGGATGTTGGAGACGACCTTGTCGCGCATGACGCCACGGCCGGCCGGCGAGGGCACCACGCAGACGACCGGTGTGCCCTCGTCGATCAGGGCGATCGGCCCGTGCTTGAGCTCACCGGCGGCGAAGCCCTCGGCGTGCATGTAGGCCAGTTCCTTGAGCTTGAGCGCGCCTTCCAGGGCCACCGGGTAGCCCACGTGCCGGCCGATGAACAGCACGGTCGACGCCGTCTTGAGGTCGCGGGCGAGTTCGCGCACCTCCTCCATGCGGCCCAGCAGTGTGCGCAGGCTGTCCGGCGTCTGCTGCAGCTTCTCGACCACGGCGGACACCTCGTCGGCGTACATGACGCCGCGGATCTGGGCCAGGTGCAGCCCGATCAGGTAGCAGGCGACGAGCTGGGTCAGGAACGCCTTGGTCGACGCGACAGCGATCTCGGGCCCGCCGTGGGTGTAGAGCACCGCGTCCGACTCGCGGGGGATCGTCGAGCCGTTGGTGTTGCAGATCGCCAGCACGCGGGCTTTCTGCTCCTTGGCGTGGCGCAACGCCATCAGCGTGTCCATCGACTCGCCGGACTGGCTGATCGCCACGACCAGGGTGGAGCGGTCGAGGATCGGGTCGCGGTAGCGGAACTCGCTGGCCAGTTCGACCTCGCACGGGATGCGCACCCAGTGCTCGATGGCGTACTTGGCCACCATGCCCGCGTGGTAGGACGTGCCGCAGGCCACGATGAAGATCTTATCGACGTCGCGCAGGTCCTGGTCGGTCAGGCGCACCTCGTCGAGCACGATCTCGCCGCGTTCGGAGAGGCGGCCGAGCAGGGTGTCGGCGATCGCCTGGGGCTGCTCGGCGATCTCCTTGAGCATGAAGTAGTCGTGTCCGCCCTTCTCGGCGGCCGAGGCGTCCCAGCTGACGTGGTATTCCTTGCCCTCCTGGGGCGAGCCGTCGAACCCGGTGATCTCGATGCCGGCCGGGGTGATCAGCACGACTTGGTCCTGGCCCAGCTCAATCGCCTGGCGGGTGTGCTCGATGAACGCCGACACGTCGCTGGCCAGGAAGTTCTCGCCTTCGCCGCGGCCCACGACCAGCGGCGAGTTGCGCCGGGCGGCGACGACCGCGCCGGGCACGTCGACGTCGACGGCGAGCAGGGTGAACGCGCCTTCGAGCCGGCGAACCGTGCGGCGCATGCCTTCGGCCAGCAGCTGCGGGCCCTCGAGCAGGCCGGCTTCGCGGAGCTGGCGCACCTCGGCCGCGAGCAGGTGGGCGGCGCATTCGGTGTCGGTGTCGCTGGTGAATTCGACGCCGGTCGCCTCGAGCTCGGCGCGCAGGCGGGCGAAGTTCTCGATGATGCCGTTGTGGATGACCGCGACCCGGCCGTCCTGCGAGACGTGCGGGTGGGCGTTGCGGTCGGTCGGGCCGCCGTGCGTCGCCCAGCGGGTGTGCCCGATGCCGGTGAGCCCGGCCGCGATCCGCGATTCGCCGGACTCGGCCAGCGCCTTTTCCAGGTTGGCCAGCTTGCCGGCCTTCTTCTCGGTCAGGACGGCGCCGTCGTCGACGACCGCCACACCGGCGGAGTCGTATCCGCGGTATTCCAGCCTGCGCAGTCCGTCAAGAACGATGCTGAGCGCCGGACGACCGCCGACGTACCCCACGATGCCACACATGGCCGTGACTCTAGCGGACTTCCGCTCACCCGTCATGCGCGAGAGGCACCCTTTCGAGCACACCGTCTGCGCAAAACAGACCGAACGGCCGACCGGCCCATCCCACGGCTGGCGCCGTTGGCGTACCGTCGGCTACCGCGCCACAACAGCGCGCACGCACCGGGAGAAACATGAGCAATCAGCCGGACAATCGGCCGTCGGACGGCACGACTGAGCCTTTCGTGCCGCAGCCGCCCGCGCCGCCGACCTTCCAACCCGGGTACGCGTCGTTGCCGCAGCCACCCAACCCCGACTACCCGCCGACGTCGGAGTTCCCGGCCGCGCCGACGGAGCAGTATCGGGTGCAGTCCTACGAGCCGCCGCCCGGCTACGGGCCGCCCCCGGGACACGGGACTGAGCCGCCGCCCGGCTACGGGCCGCCCCCCGGACACGGGACTGAGCCGCCGCCCGGCTACGGGCCGCCCCCCGGACACGGGACTGAGCCGCCGCCCGGCTACGGGCCGCCCCCGGGTTACGGAGCGCCGCCCCCGGGTTACGGGCCGCCGCCGGCGTACGGTCCGCCTCCGGGCTACGGCCCGCCCGGCTATCAACAACCGCCGCGGCCGCCGCGCAAGAGCAAGACGCCGATGGTCCTGCTCGTGATCGCGGTCACCCTTCTGCTGTGCGGCGGCGTGGCCACCGCGGGCGTGATGTTCGTGCGCAACGTGACCGACAAGGCCAAGGAGGCGCTGCCCGAGCTGCCGCAGCTGCCCTCGGCCGCACCGCAGATCCCCGATCTGCCGACCGATCTGCCCAGCGTCCCGGGGAACGCGCCGGACGTGACCGGCCGCAAGATCACGGTGACGTACGAGGTGAGTGGCGAGGGTCAGGCCTCCCAGATCCTGTATGTGGAGAAGCTCGGCGAGACGCCCAAGCGGCTGCAGAACGTCAACCTGCCGTGGAAGTTCACGACCGAGATGGAGACGCCCGCCCTGGTGTCGGTGGTCGCCATGCGGGTCGGCACGTCGGAGGGCACGATCGCCTGCCGGGCCCTCGTCGACGGGGCCGAGGTCAAGCAGCGCACCTCGAGCTCGTCGACTGTGGCCACCGCGTCGTGCACGCATTTCGCCATCGAGTGAGAATCCTCCAGTGACGAGTGACCCGCTGGTCGAACGGATGCGCCCGTTCGGCACCACGATCTTCACCGAGATGTCGGCCCTGGCCGCCCGCACCGGCTCGATCAATCTGGGCCAGGGCTTCCCCGACACCGACGGCCCGGCCGAAATGCTCGACGCCGCCGCCCGGGCCCTGCGCGAGGGGGCCAACCAATACCCGCCGCTGCCCGGCATCCCCGCCCTGCGCGCCGCCATCGCGGAGCACGAGCAGCGCTTCTGGGCCCTGCCCCGCGACCCCGGCACCGAGGTGGTCGTGACGGCGGGCGCGACCGAGGCGATCGCCGCGGCGATCCTGGCGTTGTGCGAGCGCGGCGACGAGGTCGTTACGTTCGAGCCTTACTACGACTCGTACGCGGCCTCGATCACGCTGGCCGGCGCCGTCCGGCGGCCCGTCACGCTGCGCCCCGGCCCCGACGGGCGTTACACGTTCGACGAGGGTGAGCTGCGGGCGGCGTTCGGTCCGCGCACCCGGCTGGTGCTGCTCAACTCGCCGCACAACCCGACCGGCAAGGTCTTCACCAGCGCCGAGCTGAGCCTGATCGCGGGCCTGTGCCAGGAGTTCGACACGTACGCCGTGACCGACGAGGTCTACGAGCACCTGGCCTTCACCGACGCCGCCGAGCCGCACGTCCCGCTGGCGAGCCTGCCCGGCATGCACGAGCGCACACTGCGGATCTCGTCGGCCGGCAAGACCTTTTCCTGTACGGGGTGGAAGGTGGGCTGGGCGACCGGCCCGGCCCGGCTGGTCTCGGCCGTGACCCGGGTCAAGCAGTTCCTCACGTTCGTCAACGCGGGGCCGTTGCAGCCCGCCGTGGCCGTGGCGCTGGGCCTGCCCGAGGCGTATTTCACCGGTTTCCGCGACGAGTTGCAGGCTCGTCGCGACCACCTGACCGCCGGGCTGACCGCGGCCGGGTTCGCCGTGCAGCCGTCCGAGGGCACGTATTTCGTGACGGCCGACATCACCCCGCTGGGCGGCACGGACGGCATCGAGTTCTGCCGGGAGCTGCCCGAGCGCTGCGGGGTGGTGGCGGTGCCGACGCAGGTCTTCTACGACGATCGCGACGCGGGCCGGCACCTGATCCGGTTCGCCTTCTGCAAGCGCGAGTCCGTGATCGAGGAAGCAGCCCAGCGTCTGTCGAAGCTGGGCCGCTGATCCAGGTCAGGCGGGAGAAGCGGAGCGCACCTCGTCGGCGATCCGCTCGGCCACCGACCTGGCCTGCTCCTCGGTGGCGGCCTCGACCATCACCCGTACGAGGGGCTCGGTGCCCGACGGACGCAGCAGCACGCGGCCGGTCTCGCCCAGCTCGTTCTCGGCCAGCGCCACCGCGGCCTGCACGCCGGGGGCCGACGCACCGGCGTCCCGGTCGCCGACGCGCACGTTGATCAGCACCTGCGGCAGCGGGTGCACCACCGCGGCCAGGTCGGCCAGCGACTTGCCGCTCGCCGCGATCTGGGCCATCAGGTGCAGGCCGGTCAGCACGCCGTCGCCGGTGGTGGCGAAGGCCGGCATCACGATGTGCCCGCTCTGCTCGCCGCCCAGCGCCAGCCCGCCCGCGTTGAGCTCCTCGAGCACGTAACGGTCGCCGACCTTGGTCTCGATCAGCTTGATGCCTGACTGCTTCATGGCGATCCGCAGGCCGAGGTTGCTCATCACGGTCGCGACCAGCGTGTCGTCGGTCAGCGTGCCCGCGTCGCGCATCGCCAGGGCCAGGATCGCCATGATCTGGTCGCCGTCGACGACGTCGCCCGCGGCGGTCACCGCGAGGCAGCGGTCGGCGTCACCGTCGTGGGCCAGGCCCAGGTCGGCCCCTTCGGCCAGCACGGCCTCGCGCACCTTGTCGAGGTGGGTCGAGCCGCACTCGTCGTTGATGTTCAGGCCGTCCGGATCGGCGTGGATCGCGATGACCTCGGCCCCGGCCTCCTCGTAGGCCACCGGGCCGACCTCGCTGGCCGCGCCGTTCGCGCAGTCGACCACGACCTTGACGCCGGAAAGGCTGTGCGGCGTTGCCCCGACCAGGTGCTTCACGTAGTGCTCGGCCCCGTCCAGCAGGTCGTGCACACGGCCGATGCCGGCGCCGGTGGGGCGGCCGATCAGCCCGTGCCCGTCCTCGATGGCCTTCTCGATGCGCTCCTCCAGCTCGTCCGGCAGTTTGGTGCCGCCGGCCGCGAAGAGCTTGATGCCGTTGTCGGGCATCGGGTTGTGCGAGGCCGAAAGCATCACGCCGAGGTCGGCGTTGGTCTGCCCGACCAGGAACGCCACCGCGGGGGTGGGCAGCACGCCGACCCGCACCACGTTGGCGCCCGCACTGGTCAGCCCGGCGACGACGGCCGCCTCCAGCATTTCGCCGCTGGCCCGCGGGTCACGCCCGACGATCGCCAGCGGCTGGTGGCTGCTGTCGCTCTCGACCAGGACGCGCGCGGCCGCGACCGCCACTTTGAGGGCCAGTTCCGGGGTGAGCAGCTCGCCGTTCGCGAGCCCCCGGACGCCGTCGGTGCCGAACAGTCGACCCATGCGGATTCCTTTGCGTGCGTTGCATCGATAAAAGGGGAGGGAACGCAAACGGCCGGGCGTGCCCCCGGGAAACCCAGGAGCACAACCCGGCCGTTGTCAGACTCGGCGCAAAATCAGCGCTTCGAGTACTGCGGAGCCTTACGGGCCTTCTTGAGGCCGTACTTCTTGCTCTCCTTGACGCGGGCGTCCCGGGTGAGGAAGCCGGCCTTCTTGAGAGCGGGGCGGTCGTCGGGCTCGTTCGTGATCAGCGCCCGCGCGATGCCGAGGCGCAGCGCACCGGCCTGGCCGGTGATGCCGCCGCCGCGCAGGTTCGCGATCACGTCGAACTGCTCTTCCTTCTCCGCGGTGACGAGCGGCTCGCGGATGAGCTGCTGGTGCACCTTGCTGGGGAAGTAGGCCTCGAGGTCGCGGCCGTTGCAGGTGATCTTGCCGGTGCCGGGCACGAGACGCACCCGGACGATGGCCTCCTTGCGGCGGCCGACGGTCTGGATCGGACGGTCACCGGGGCGCGGGGCGCGGACCGGGGCCGGCGCGGGCGTCTCGACGACGACCACGGTCTCTTCGGCGGGCGTCTCGACAACGACCGTGCCGGCGGGCTCCTCGACGGTCTCGACGACCTCGGGCTCGATAACGTCGGACATGCTGCTGCCTTCTCCCGCGCTCACTGCGCGATCTGGGTGATTTCGAACGGCTGGGGCTGCTGGGCCGCGTGCGGGTGCTCGGCGCCCGGGTAGACCTTCAGCTTCTTGATGATCTGCCGCGCGAGCTTGTTGTGCGGGAGCATGCCCTTGACGGCCAGCTCGATCGCCTTCTCGGGGCGCTTGCTCAGCAGCTCCTCGTAGCCGACCTGCTTGAGACCGCCCGGGTAGCCGGAGTGGCGGTAGGCGACCTTGGTCTGCCGCTTGTTGCCGGTCAGGGCAACCTTGCCGGCGTTGATGATCACTACGAAGTCGCCGGTGTCGACGTGCGGCGCGAAGGTCGGCTTGTGCTTGCCACGCAGCAGGTTCGCGGTGTGGGTGGCCAGGCGACCCAGAACGACGTCAGAAGCGTCGATAATGTGCCACTGACGCTCGATCTCACCCGGCTTCGGGCTGTACGTACGCACAGAATTACCTTGTCTTGTCGTCGGTCTGGGGTCGCGCGCTGGTCGCGGAGAACGCGAACACCGAGCCTACCCGGAGGGGCGGGCTCGCAGCTGTCGCACAACAGCAGGCAACAATACCCGGCTGCACGGCGCGTGGTCAAAACGTGCAAGGGTCCACACGATCGGTGGTCCCGCCCAGCACGCGGACGCGACCTCCAAAAATAACCATCTGCCAGCATACCCGCTCCCGTGACGCGCCCGGCAGCGGGATCCATGGTCAAGAACTTCCGGCCCGTACGCGTAGCGAAGGTCACAGGTCGATGCCTCTTAGCAGGCTCGAAACAAACGGGACGCAAGGGCGAAATTCCGCACCGGCACGCTTCGGGGCATGAGCAATGGCGCCGACTCCTTCACGACGCAGGCCCGGCGTGGCCCGCGCGTGCGGAGAGGACGCACTATTGAGAAGCCACCGTCAGGGTTGAGGACGGACCTGACGGTGACCGCTGGATCGGCTTCCCGGTCCGGCGAAGAGGAGTCGTGGCGCGCGCCGGCCGGAGGTACGGCGGAGAACGCAGGCGTGACATGGGAGCGGGTCGACGCTGAGGACGGCGGGATCCGAGCGTGCCCTTCGGTGGACCGGACGGCCGCGCCACGACTTCTTGAACAGCTGCGATGACCGACCGCACGGGGGGAACGCGCCGGACGGTGATCACGGCGGCCGCGCTGGCCGAGCCGGCCGCGTCGCTGTCCGGATACACGATCGGGGTCACCGCGGACCGCCGCCGGGACGAGCTGGCCACCCTGCTGGAGGGCCGCGGGGCCCGCGTGGTGCTGGCCCCCGCGCTGCGGATCGTCCCGATCGCCGACGACGCCGAGCTGCGCGCCGCCACCCGGGCCTGCCTCGACAATCCGCCCGACATCGTGCTGGTCAACACCGGTATCGGCATGCGCGGCTGGCTGGAGGCGGCCGAGGGCTGGGGGCTGGCCGAGCCGCTGCGGGGCGTGCTGTCGCACGCCTACCTGGTCGCTCGCGGGCCCAAGGCACGCGCCGCGGTGCGGTCGGCCGGGCTGCACGACCAATGGTCCCCCGAAGGGGAGAGCTACGACGAGGTGATCGACCACCTCAGGGCCCGCGGCATAGCCGGCTTGACCGTCGCGATGCAGCTGCACGGTGAGAGCCAGCCCGAATACACCGAGGCGCTGGAGCAGGCGGGCGCCCGGGTGGTCGAGGTACCGGTCTACCGCTGGGCCGCGCCGACCGACCCGGCTCCCCTGCACCGCCTGGTCGACCTGATCACGGCCCGTCTGGTCGACGCGGTCACGTTCACCGCGGCCCCGGCCGTGCAGGCGTTGCTGCGCGCAGCCGGCCCCAGCTCCGAAGCCGTGCTCGACGCCCTGCGCGGCGACGTGCTGGCGGCCTGCGTGGGTCCGGTCACGGCCGCTCCGCTGCGCCGCCACAACGTGCCGGTGGTGGCCCCGGCCCGGGCCCGGCTGAGCGCCCTGGTCCGCACCATCGTCGACGAGTTGCCCCAGCGCGCCGTCTCGCTCGAGGTGGCCGGGCACTCGCTCACCCTGCGGGGCCACGCCGCGATAGTCGACGGCGAACTACGCCCTCTGGCCCCGGCCCCGATGGCCGTGCTGCGGGCCCTCGCCGCCGTGCCGGGCCGCGTGCTCTCCCGCGCCGCCTTGCTGCACGCCCTCCCCCGGGGCGCCGACGAACACGCCGTGGAAATGGCCGTGGCCCGCCTCCGGGCCGGCCTGAGCGCCCCCGGCGTCATCCAGACAGTCGTCAAACGGGGCTACCGGCTGCCGGTGTAACCCGCGCGCGGAAAAGATCAGCGCGGCCGGTCAACGGTTCTGGTTTTCGGGCGCAACCATTTACGCAGGTCGCCCGGGCGGGTTGAGCGTTCTGGGCGCGCCAGCGCCCTGCTCAGCCCGCCCGGGCCCCCGCGGGAGCGACGGCCCGTACCCCCACCCCGCGAGGACCAAAGGAATTTGATCTTGAGGCCGCGAATCAGCCGACGGGTGCCGGATATCCGCCCTGTTCGCTGATCAGCGTGGCCATGGCGTGCTCCACGACGGCCACCAGCACCTGCTTGACCGAGTCGCGGTGGCGGGCGTCGCACATCACCAGCGGCACGTGCGGCGGGATGGCCAGCGCCTCCCGCACCTCGTCGGGCTCGTAGCGCGGCGCGCCGTCGAAGCAGTTCAGGGCGACCAAGTAGGGCAGGTGCCGATTCTCGAAGTAGTCGAGCGGGGCGAACGCGTCGGCGATCCGGCGCGTGTCGACCAGCACGGCCGCGCCGACCGCGCCCCGGATGAGCTCGTCCCACATGAACCAGAACCGGGTCTGCCCGGGCGTGCCGAAAAGGTAGAGGATCAGGTCGTCGGCCATCGTGATGCGGCCGAAGTCCATCGCCACCGTGGTGGTCCCCTTGCCGGGCACCTTGGAGGCGTCGTCGACCCCTTGACCGGCCGAGGTCATCACGGCCTCGGTGGTCAGCGGCTCGATCTCGGAGACCGCCCCGACCAGCGTCGTCTTGCCCACGCCGAATCCCCCGGCGACGACAATTTTCGCTGAGGTGATCTCTTTGGGTTGCGCCCCCGCTCGCTCAGAGCTTGCGAAGTCCACTCAACACCCTTTCCAGCAGGTTCATCCGCTCCGAGAACCCAGTTTTGGGAGCGGCGCTGTGCAACGAGAGCAGTCCGTCGGCCACCATGTCAGCGACCAGGACTCGCGCCACACCGAGCGGTAGCCCGGTGAGCGCCGAGAGCTCGGCCAGCGATTGCGCCTTCGCCTCGCACAGCACGGCGATGCGGTACTTGTCATGCCCGGCGAACCGGGCCTCTTGCAGACCGGCCTGGCTGGCGACCAGGACCGCCTCGATCGGGATGTCCCGGCGCGGTTCGGTGCGTCCACGGGTGACCGCGTACGGACGCACCAGGTTGCCTCTCGGATCCTGCGGCTGGCCCATCGCGCGATCACCCCCTTCCATCGAACCGGCGACTAGTGATTGACAGTTTCCCGAGGGGCCGGCGACAGCGACGCGCCGACCCGCTCGACCAGCAGCGCCATCTCGTAGCCGACCTGACCGACGTCGCAGCTGCGCGCGGCCAGCACGGCCATCGAGGAGCCGTCGCTGATCGTCATGAGGAACAGATAGCCGGAGTCCATCTCGATGATCGTCTGCTGGACCTCGCCCGCGTTGAACATGCGCGACGCGCCCTCGGTCAGGCTGACCACACCGGACGTGATGGCCGCGAGCTGGTCGGCCCGGTCGGCCGGCAGGTCACGCGACGCGGCGAGCAGGATGCCGTCCGCGGAGACCGCCACGACGTGGGCGATACCGGCCACGCTGTTGGCGAAGTTGTTGAGCAGCCAGCCCATGTCCTGCATGGTGGGGGGCCTGGTCACGGTTGGTTCTCCTTAGCCTGGGAGGTGGCGGACTCGGCAGTGCCGTCCGTCCGCCCTCGTTGCACTCCCCGGTGATACGCAGAAAGTAGTCCGCGGACCTCATCAGGACTGCGACGGTTTTGGGTTTTGGGCCCGGACTGCACGCCCCCGGGCACGAGCTGCGCCTGGGGAACGCGCTTGGGCAGACCGGACCGCGTCGTGCCGGCGTCGACCGGCTCGGCCGCTGCCATCGCCTTCTGCCACCCCTCGTCGGCCGTCGTCTTCCACCGGTCCTCGGCCGCGGCACGCGGCTTGGGCACGGACGGTCCATTGTGCCCGGTCGCCGGGGCGGCCGACGGCGGGGGCGGCGCCGGTGCGGCCGCGGGGGCCGCGGCGGGCGCGGGAGCGGGAGACGTCGGCTTCGTCGCTCCGTTCGGCGGCGGGGCGTAGCCGGCGGTCGGCATGCCCCACTCCTCCTGGCTCGCGTTGTCGTGGTTGCGGAACCAGCTCTGCTGCATCTGCACGAAGATCGGCGCGTCGTTGCGCTCCTCGGCCGACGGGACGACCGGCGGCGGAGGCGCCGGCGGCATCGCGGCCAGGGCGGCACCCCACCCGTTGCCCGTGGGGGCCGGCGGGCCCGACACCACCGGGGGCGCCGAGACGACCGGCGGGGCCGGGGTGGCCGCGGCGAAACCGTTCATTGTGGACGACGAGTTCGTCGCGTCGATGGTCTTCGTCACCCGGGTCGGCAGCGGGGGCCGGTTGGGTGTGGGACGCGTCTCCGGCTCGGACGGCGGGCGCTGCGACGGGAACATCGGCAGCTGCGGGTGCGCAGCCGGCGGCGGCGGGGTCGGCTCGCGCCACGCCGGTTCGGGCGCGGATGCGGGCGAGATGGTCGGCAGCGTCGCGGTGGCGGCCCGGGAGGACCGGGCGTCCCAGCCACCCCCGTACGGCGCAGTGCCCAGCTCCTGCGGCCGGACCGGCGCGTCGAGGCGGCGGCTCGGCAGCACGACGATGCTGCTCGGCAGCGTGACCTGGGCGACCGTGCCGCCCTCCAGGTTGGCCCGCAGCTCGACGCGGATGCCGTAGCGGGAGGCCAGGCGGCCCACCACGGCCAGACCCATCAGGCGGAAGGCGGCCACGTCGACGCCCGGCGGTTCGGCCAGGCGCCGGTTGAGCTGGTCCATCTGCTCCTCGGACATGCCGAGGCCCCGGTCCTCGACCTGGATCACGACGTAGTCGCGGATCCGCCGGCCGTCGGCGACCACGATGGTGGTCGGCGGCGAGAACCGGGTGGCGTTGTCGAGCAGCTCGGCGACGAGTCGCACCACGTCGTTGACGGCGAGCGCGGCGATCGAGATGTCGGTGTCGACCGTGCCGAACTCGATGCGGTTGTACAGCTCCACTTCGGACTGCGCGGCGCGCAGCGCGTCGACCAGGAGCGCGTCCTCCCGGCGGGGGGCGCTGGAGTCGGCGCCCGCCAGCACGAGCAGGTTCTCGTCGTTGCGGCGCATCCGGGTGGCCAGGTGGTCGAGCTCGAACAGCTGGGCCAGACGCTTCGGGTCCTCCTCGGTGCGCTCGATCATGTCGAGCTCGCCGATCATCCGGTCGACCAGCGACTGACTGCGCCGGGCCAGGTTGAGGAACATCGTCGAGACGCTGGTGCGCAGGGCGGCCTGCTCGGCAGCGATGCGGACCGCCTCGCGGTGGACCACGTTGAACGCCTGGGCGACCTGGCCGACCTCGTCCTTGTTGGGCAGGTTGATCGGGTCGCGGACCTGGCGGACCAGCTCGTCAGCGCCGCCCTCGCCCAGGTTGCGGGCGTCGCGCAGCTTGGCCACGGCGTCGGGCAGGTCGCGGTTGGCCACCGCCAGGGCGCCCTCCCGCAGCCGCCGCAGCGACATGTTCAGCGAGCGGGCCAGGATCACGGCCAGCGTGATGGCGATGATCAGCACGAGCAGGACCAGGGCGGCCTCGATCGCGGTCTGCCGGACGACGCTGTCGCGCTCGGAGGAGGCCTGGTCGACCACGTCGGACTCGAGCTCCTGCTCGGCCCAGCGCATCAGGTCGACCACGGCCCCGAAGGACTGGGTGACCTCGTCGGCGTCGACGACCTGGCCGTTGGCGACCCGGCCGAGCTGCGCGGTGACGCCGTCGACCAGGTTGACCGCGTCGCCCGAGACCACGTTGTCGACCAGGGCGGCCTGCTCCGGGCTGGCCACCAGCTGGAACGCCAGCAGCGCCTCCTGCTGGGCGGTCTGGGTGGCGATGAACGTGACGCGCTGCTCGGCGCTGAGGTCACGAGTGACGGCGGCCGCGTAGGACACGGCCTCCTGCTCGGCGGTGCCCGCCTTGGCCCGGGCGAACGCGGCGATCGCGCGCAGCCGGTCGGCGATGTCGCCGTCGCCCGCGAACTGGCTGACCGCCTCGCCGTACGAGACCAGGTCGGTGATCACGACGCTGTAGCGCGAGACGGCCTCGGCGACGGCGATGCCGTTGCGGTCGCCCACCGCCGTGCGGGTGGCGTCCATCGTGTTCAGGTGGTCGTCGATGCGGGTGAGCCGGTCGAGCACGGTGGCCGGCGGCTCGCCGATCTCCTCGCGGTTCGCGCGGTAGACCTGGATCTGCGCGTCGCTGGCCCGGACGGCGGCCCGGTAGGCGTCGGTGCGCGCGTCGAGCACGGGATTGCCGAGATACGCGGCGGCGGCCATCCGCTCGACGTGCAGCAGCTGAGTGAGTGCGGAGACGTCGGTCTCCAGCTTGGTCAGTTCCTCGACCTGCCCGGCGTCGGCGGCACGCTGCCCGACGTCGACCAGACGCGTGGTCGCCAGGGCGATGACCGCGACCAGAGGAACGACCAGAATGAGAGCCAGTTTGGCGCGGATCCGGGCGTCTCGCAGGCGGGGGAAGACACCACGGCGCGTCACCTGGGTCGAAGATCCGGTGCTCACGACTTCTCCTCCGTGGTCATCCCCGTGGCTCTTCGCCCGCAGAACCTCGCGCGGCCCGGGAATTTCATCAGAACGGACATCCCTTTGGGAAGCCAGGAAACACCCAGAAATGAACTTGGTGTCCGAGTGCAAGTTTTCCTGCCCGTTCTACATTCGACAAAGAATGCGCTTTGACGTGCGCGAATATCTCGCTCGACACATCGGGTGACGACACGGTCACGCTGAACCCCCAAGATTCCAACCAGTATGTGAGACAACCGTCTCGATCCATCGATGGTGAGCCGCTTGACCAGGGGCCTTCACGTTGGCAAGGTTTGGCGCGATCGAACGGACACATTGTCCGTGCCGGCGCGCCCGCCCATCGACCACGATGTCTTGGCGCCCCCGCCTTTCCGCCCCCATAGGAGGCACCGCAGTGCGGCTCCCCCGCATCACCGCGGCCACCGCCGTGGCATCGATGCTTCTGGCCGGCGCGGCCGGTTGCACCTCCGACGACGACGCCCCCGACGGCGCCGAAGTCGTGGTCATCGCGGCCGACCTCAACAACTCGTCGGTCGACACCGCGTACGCCCGGGCCCTGCAGCTGCGGGTCGACCAGATCAACGCCTCCGGGCAGCTGGGCGACCGTGAGCTGCGGCTGGTCACGAAGGACAACCGCAACGACCCGGCGGCGTCGATGCGCAACATCACCTCGTTCGCCGACGACCCGACCGTGGCCGCGGTCGTCAGCGGCTCGTGCGACGACTGCGTGGTGGGTGCGGCCAAGACGATCAACGACAAGGCCATCCCGACGATCGCCCTGTCCGCCTCGGACGCCGTCACGACGCCGGTGTCCGAGCGGCAGTACGTCTTCAAGCTCGGCCCGAACTCCAAGGACAGCACCGCCGCACTGGTCAACGAACTGGTCCGGCAGCGCATCCGGACGATCTCGGTGCTCTACACGACCGATCTGTACGGACGCGGCGCGAACATCGCGCTCAACAACGCGCTCCCCGAGAGCATCACCGTGAAGGCGGTCCGCTCGGTCAAGCCCGGCGCCTCCGACATCGCGCAGTCCGTCGGCACGCTGACCGACGCCGCCCCGCAGGCGCTGGTCGTGCTCACGCCGCCCGACCTGGCCCAGCTGGCCGCCCGGGACGCGCGCGCGGCCGGCTTCAGCGGCCGCGTCTACCTGGACGCGGCGGCCGCGGGCGACCTGTTCATCCCGCGCGAGGCGGTCGCCGCCACGAACAACGCCACGATGGTGTTCACCCAGATCCTGGCGATCGACGACGTGATCGCGACGACCCCGGCCAAGTCGTCCCGCAAGCAGTGGTTCCGCGACTACACGTCCCGCTACGGCAGCTACTCCGGCGTGGCCTCGTTCGCCGCCGACGCCGCCGACCTGATCGCCGACGCGGTGGCCCGGGTCGGCGCCGACCGGCCGCGGATCCGCGAGATCATCGAGACGTCACAGGTCGACGGTCTGTCCGGCCCGATCCGCCTGACCCCCGACAACCACTCCGGCCTGATGCCGCAGGCGCTTACCCTGCTGGTGGCGCGCAGCGGCCGGTGGCGGCTCGCCTCATGATCAGGATCGACCAGGTGTCCCGCACCTTCACCGGCCGTTCGGGCACGGTCGAGGCTCTGCGCGACGTCAGCCTGCAGGTCGGCGACGGCGAGTTCGTGGCCGTGGTGGGCCGCTCCGGCTGCGGCAAGTCGACGCTGCTGCGCATGATCGCCGGGCTGCTGCCTCCGACCGGGGGCACGATCGAGGTCGGCGGGGTCGCGGTGGCCAAGCCCCGCCGCGACGTGTCGATGATGTTCCAGCGGCCGGCTCTACTGCCGTGGCGCTCGGTGCTCGACAACGTGCTGCTGCCGGTGCAGATCTTCGGCCGGCGCAAGGCCGACTTCACCGACCGCGCCCACCAGCTGCTCGAGCTGACCGGTCTGACCGGCTTCGAGAAACGACTGCCGCACGAGCTCTCCGGCGGCATGCAGCAGCGGGTGGCGCTGTGCCGCGCGCTGATCGCGCAGCCGCAGGTGATGCTGATGGACGAGCCGTTCTCGGCGCTCGACCCGCTGATCCGCGAGGAGCTCTCCGTCGAGCTGCAGCGCATCCACATGGAGCAGCGGGCCACCACGGTCTTCGTCACCCACTCGATCGACGAGGCCGTGCTGCTGGCGGACCGCGTAGTCGTGCTCAGCCCGCGACCGGGCCGGGTCCGCGAGATCGTCGACGTCCGCATCCCGCGTCCGCGCACCCTGGGCCGCACGGCCCACTCCGACGAGGTGGCCCGGGCCAGCGGCCTGCTGCACGATCTGCTGATGGCGTAGCCCGTCACTCTTTGTATAAATATCTAAGCGGGATTTTAAGAATCGAGTCCCGCGGTTGAGCACGCAGGTGGGGAAACCGTAACGTGCCGGGCATGGCTTTTCGGACATGGGTGAAGGTGGCAGGGGCCGCGTTCGGCGCCGCGGTGCTGGTCGGCGCGGGTCAGCTGGGTCTCGCCTACGGGCTGGGCATCCTCAGCTTCACCCGTGTCGTGGACGTAACCGCGCGTGATCAATGGACTCTTCAGCTGGGCTGGGTGGCGTGGTTCGCGATGACCGCGGCCGCCGCCGGTGGTCTGGCCGGCCGGGCCCGTCTGCCCCGGCCGGCCGGTGCGGGCACGCGGATGATCGGCGCCATCGCAGCCGGTCTGGGCGCGGCGGCGATCGTGCCGCTGACCATGCAGCCCGCTCGCGGCGCCCAGATCGCGGGTGTCGACGCCGTGTTCGTGATCGGCGCCTGCGCCGTGCTCGGCGCGGCCGCGGGCATCTTCGCCGCGTACGCCGCCCTGGGCCGTTCCGTGTCGCACCTGAGCCTGATCACAGTGGCCGCCGCGGCCTGGCTGGTGGCGCTGGTCTCGGTGGCGCCCGCCCTGATCGGGGGCAAGACCCTTCCCCCCGTACGGCTGGGCGTGCTCGACGCCGGCTTCGTCCCCGACGGCCTGATCGAGCGTTTCGCCCTGTTCACGATGCCGGCCATCGCGCTGGTCAGCGGCCTGCTCATCGGGCTCGCGGCCCGCCGCCGCAAGCTGTCCACGACGGCGATCGCCCTGGCCGGCCTGCCCGGTCCGGCCCTGCTCACGGTGGCCTACCTGGTCGCCGGTCCGGGCGCGAGCCGCTTCCAGGAGGTGCCCTACTGGGGCGCCATGACCGCGGCCGGCGCCGGTGTCTTCGGTTCGGTGCTCGCCGCGGTGCTGCGTCGCGGCCCGGTCGCGGAGCTCCCCGGCGCCACGCCCGGCGCCGCGCCCACCCCCGACCGCCCGCCCCTGCCGCAGCGCGACGCCCAGCCCGAGTCGGCCATCGCCAAGGCCGCGGCCGGTCCGCAGGCGGGCACGGCGGCCGTGAGGACCGCGAGCGGCCGGGCCTCGGTGGCCGCCCACGCCGCGGTGGCCGCTCAGCGCCCCGAGCACGAGTTGAAGCCGTCCGACACCGGGGTCATCACCATGCCCCCGTTCGACGGCTTCACCCCGCCGGCGCAGCAGCAGCGTTCCCATCACCCGGCCGGCCCGGACGGCGAGATCGCGGACTGGGTGAGCGGCCTCGGCCGCTGAAAGGATTCCGTCGCCCCTGCCGGTGAATTCCAGGGAATCCGCAGGAAATGGCGCTCGGAATGGCTCCTAGGAACCGTTCCCGGTTTTATCCGACGCAATTGTTACCGGCACGTAAACCCGGCCGCCGGCGGACATGAACTCGGCCGATTTCTGATCCATCCCGCGCGCCTTGAGCTCATGACTGATCTTCATCGAGCAGAACTTGGGCCCGCACATCGAGCAGAAGTGCGCGGTCTTGGCGGCCGCGGCGGGCAGCGTCTCGTCGTGGTAGGAGCGCGCGGTCTGCGGGTCGAGGGCCAGCTCGAACTGGTCCTCCCAGCGGAACTCGAACCGGGCCTTGGACAGCGCGTCGTCCCACTCCTGCGCGCCCGGATGCCCCTTGGCCAGGTCGGCCGCGTGTGCCGCGATCTTGTAGGCGATCATCCCGGCCTTCACGTCGTCCTTGCCGGGCAGCCCGAGGTGTTCCTTGGGCGTGACGTAGCAGAGCATCGCCGTGCCGAACATGCCGATCATCGCGGCGCCGATCGCCGACGTGATGTGGTCGTACGCGGGCGCGATGTCGGTCGTGAGCGGCCCGAGCGTGTAGAACGGCGCCCCGCCGCACAGCTCGACCTGCAGGTCCACGTTCTCCTTGATCTTGTGCATCGGCACGTGACCCGGCCCCTCGACCATCACCTGTACGTCGTACGCCCAGGCCCGGTGGGTGAGCTCGCCCAGCGTGCGCAGCTCGGCGAACTGGGCCTCGTCGTTGGCGTCGGCGATCGACCCCGGGCGCAGCCCGTCCCCCAGCGAGAACGTGATGTCGTAGTCCGCGAAGATCCGGCACAGCTCGTCGTAGTTGGTGTAGAGGAAGTTCTCCTCGTGGTGGGCCAGGCACCAGGCCGCCATGATCGAGCCGCCGCGCGACACGATGCCGGTCACCCGTTCGGCGGCCAGCGGCACGTGCGGCAGCAGCACTCCGGCGTGGACGGTCATGTAGTCCACCCCCTGCTCGGCCTGCTCGATGATCGTCTCGCGGAACAGCTCCCAGGTCAGCTTGACCGGGTCGCCCTTGACCTTCTCGAGCGCCTGATAGATCGGCACGGTCCCGATCGGCACCGGCGAGTTCCGGATGATCGCCTCGCGGGTCTCGTGGATGCGCGGCCCGGTCGACAGGTCCATCACCGTGTCCGCGCCCCAGCGGGTGGCCCAGGTCAGCTTCTCGACCTCCTCCGCCACCGACGACGTCACGGCCGAGGTGCCGATGTTCGCGTTGACCTTCACGAGGAACCGGGACCCGATCACCATGGGCTCCGACTCGGGATGGTTGCGGTTGGCCGGCAGCACCGCCCGCCCGGCCGCGATCTCGGCCCGCACCAGCTCGGCCGGCACGTTCTCGCGGATCGCTACGAACTGCATCTCGGGGGTCACGACACCGGCCCGGGCCGCGGCCAGCTGGGTGCGGCCGGTGGCCCACGGCGCACGCAACGGCGGCAGGCCCACCGTGGGGTCGCTGCCCGGCCCGGAGGTGTCGTAGAGCCGCACGGGGTCGTTGCCGTCGCTCAGCTCGACCTCGGTGAACGGCACTCCTTCGACGTACACTTTGCGCCTCATATACCTTTCCTCCCCTTCGGTGGACGCACTGGTCCCCTGTGGACGGCGTCCTCTGTCGAATCGCTTTGTCAGACCGCGAAATGGTTCAGGGGCCCGGGCCCGGCGCCCAGCCGCCAGTCGCGCCCACCGGCGAGCGCGGAAGTCACGTACCGCTTGGCGGCCCGCACCGCCGTGGGCACCGGATCCCCCAGGGCCAGCCGCACCGCGATCGCCGACGAGAACGTGCAGCCCGACCCGTGATTGTTGACCGTTGGCACCGGCTCGCCGGTCAGCGTCTCGGTGACACCGTCGCTGCGCAGCACATCGGCCGCCAGCTCACTCCCGGTCACCACCACGGCCCGTGCCCCCCGGCCGGCCAGTTCCTCGGCCGCGGCGGCCATCTGCGCGATCGTCACGACCGGCCCACCGACCAGGGCGGCCGCCTCCTGCCGGTTCGGCGTCAGCACACACGGATACGTCAGCAGCGGCGCCACCGACGCGGTCTCGGCCAGCCGCGCGCCCGAGGTGGCCACCAGCACCGGATCGACGACCAGGTTGGGCAGCCGGTCGGCCCACGACGCGATCAGCTCCCCCACCGCCGGGTCTCCGATCATGCCGACCTTGACCGCGACCACCGGCAGGTCGGCCAGCACCGCCTCCAGCTGCGCCGCCACGACGTCGACCGGGATGGGGTGGATCGCCGTCACGCCGAGGGTGTTCTGCGCGGTCACGGCGGTGAGGACCGAGGTCCCGTACGCCCCGAGGGCCGCGAACGTCTTGAGGTCGGCCTGGATGCCGGCGCCGCCCCCGGAGTCGGACCCGGCGATCGTGAGCACCACCGGCGGCGTCGAGCCGGTCACGAGGGCGACACCGCCTGCGGGCGAAACGCGGCCGCCAACTCCCGCGCCACCCCTTCCGGGTCGTCCGCCCGCATGACCGCCCCCATCACCGCCACCCCGCTCGCCCCGGCCGCCGCACACTCCGCGGCCCGCCCGGCGGAGTCGACCCCGCCCAGCGCCAGCCAGGCCCGCTTCCCCGCGAGCCGGGCCGCAGCGGACGCCCCCAGCGCCGGCCCGTATCCGGGCTTCGACACCGTCGGATAGATCGGCGACAACGTGACGTAGTCCACGTCGGACAGACCCGAGGAGTCATGGCACGACCGTCCGACCAACCGCACCGAAGAACCCGGTCGTGGATCAGTCGCAGCCAGATGAACAGCATCCCCACCGAGCGGATCCGGCCCCGCCACGATCAGCCGCCCCGCCGGCACGACCGACCGCAGCTCGTCGCAGAGCTCAACCCGGGCGGCGTACGGCAGATCCCGCTCGCGCAGGATCACCCACTCCGCGCCGCCGAGCACCGCCGCCCGCACCACCGACGTGACCGGCTCGCGAGCCATCCGCCGGTCGGTCAGCACCACCAGCCCGCCCGGCGTCACCACTGCGCGAGCCCGAGATCCGAGGTGGACGCCACGGCGTGGAACCGCCGCGGGATCCGCCCCGCGGAGAAGGCCAGCCGCCCCGCGACCACCGCGTGCCGCATCGCCGACGCCATCTCGGCCGGCGCCGCAGCCCGGGTGATCGCGCTCGCGATCAGCACCGCGTCGCAGCCCAGTTCCATGGCCAGCGCGGCGTCGGAGGCCGTCCCGATGCCCGCGTCGAGCACCACCGGCACGTCGACGCTCTGCCGGATCAGGCGGATGTGGTGCGGGTTGGAGATGCCCAGCCCGGAGCCGATCGGCGACCCGGCCGGCATCACCGCGGCGCAGCCCACATCGGCCAGGCGGCGGGCCAGGATGGGGTCGTCGCTCGTGTACGGCAGCACCCGGAACCCGTCCCCGACCAGCGTCTCGGCCGCCTTGAGCAGCTCCACGCCGTCGGGCAGCAGGGTTCGTTCGTCGCCGATCACCTCGAGCTTGACGAGGTCGGTCTCGAAGGCGTCCCGGGCCAGGTGGGCGGTCTTGACCGCATCGCCCGCCGTGTAGCAACCGGCCGTGTTGGGCAGCACCGCCACTCCGAGCCGGTCGAGCATCGGCAGCAGGCCCGGCCCGGCCGCGTCGACCCGGCGCAGCGCCACGGTGACCAGCCCGGTGCCGGACGCGACGATCGCCTCCTCCAGCGCGGCCAGGCTGTTGGCCCCACCCGTCCCGAGAACGAGACGGGACTTCTCGAAGAACTCCATCGTCAGCCTCCCTGGGCCGCGGTCAGCACCTCGACCACGTCGCCGGCCGCGAGCCCTGTCAGCCCCCAGGTCGACCGGGGCACCACCTCGCCGTTGACCGCGACCGCGACCCCGCGCCGGGCCTCGGTGATCGCCTCGACCAGCGCCTGCACGGTCGCGGCGTCGCTCTCGACCACGTTCCCGTTGACTGTCAGCTTCATGAGAACCTCCGCGGCGCGAAGTCGCCGGGAGTGTCGAGACCGTCCAGCACCAGCCCGGCCACCAGGTCAGCGGTGACCGGCGCGAGCAGGATGCCGTTGCGGAAGTGTCCGGCGGCCACGATCACCCGGTCGTCGAGCCGCCCCAGCAGCGGCGCGTTGTCGGGCGTGCCGGGCCGGTGCCCCACGGTGGTCTCGGCCAGCTCGAACTCGGCCAGGCCCGGCACCAGCTCCAGCGCCGCGCGCAGCAGTTCGTGCACGCCACCCGCGGTGACCAGCCGATCGGCCCGCTCCTCCTGGGTCGCGCCCACCACCACCTCGCCGTCGGCCCGCGGCACGATGTAGACCTCGCAGCCGTCGAGCACGTGCCGCAGCAGCCCGGGTTCACCCCGCAACCGCAGCACCTGGCCTTTCACGGGCCGGATGGGCAATCCGGTCAGCGCCGCCGTGCCGCATCCGGCCGCCACCACGACCTGCCGTGAGTCCACATCGGCGAGCGACTCCACCCGCTTCACCACGATCCGCGTCCCCAGCCGTTCCCGCAGCGCGTGCACGACTTTGCGCGGGTCCACCTGGGTCTCGCGAGGGGCGAGGACCCCGGCCCGTACGCGGGGGGAGAGCGCCGGCTCCAACTCGCGCAGTTCGGACGGCCGCAGCAGGGGCAGTTGCTGCCGGGTCCAGAGACGCGCGCGCTGGGCCAGGTCGTCGGCCGTCAGCGCCAGGCCGAGGGTCCCGGTGTCGTCATAGCCGACGTCAACCCCCAGTTCCCGGACGTACGCGGGCCAGAGCTGGGCGGATCGCTCCAGGAGCGCGATCAGGGCCGGGTCCTCGTGCTCGGACTCCCCGCCCGGCGCCAGCATCCCGGCCGCCACGTGCCAGGCGCCCTCGTCCCCGCCGTCCAGCACGGTCACGTCGGCCCCGCGCCGCACGAGCCGCCACGCGATGGACAGCCCGATGATCCCGCCCCCGACGACCGTGATGTCGCTCATGACAGCACCTTCGGGCAGCCGGACAGCGCCTTCAGGAACTCGGCCGTCGCGCCGGCGGGGTCGGCCACGACGGCGGAAATGGCGGCCACCCCGTAGCAGTCGAGCTCGGCCACCCGGGGTGGTGTGATGCCCGCGATCGCGATCACCGGCGTCTCCGGCACGGCCCGGGTCACCGCCGCGACGCCCGCGGGCCCGATCGGCTCCGGCAACCCGGTCTTGCTGCTGGTGGCGAAGGCCGGCCCGACCCCGAGATACGTCGCCCCGTCGGCGACGGCCGCGCGTGCGGAGTCCGGATCGCGGCAGGTCGCGCCCACCACCGGGCCGGGCCCGAGCACCCGGCGGGCGGCCGCCACCGGCAGGTCGTCGGCGCCCACGTGCACGCCGTCGGCCCCGGCCGCGAGGGCCACCCCGATCCGGTCGTCGACCAGGCACAGCGCCCCGGCCGCCCGGCACAGCTCGAGCGCGGCGGTCGTCAGGGCGTACGCCTCGCGGTCGTTGGTCTTGACTCTGATCTGGACGGCCACCGGGCCGTGGCCCAGCACGCCCCGGACGACGTCGAGCGAGTCGGTGACGATGTGCAAACGCGGCAACAACAACTGTCGCTCCTCCCTGCGCCGGCATGATCCGGATCAGGTTCGACGGTCGGGGGCCGCGTCAGCCCCCCTCTCAGCCCGGTGCACCGGACTCCCGTGGGGTTGTGTTGCCTCGGACCATAACCCGGCCGAGGCCCAAAAAACTAGCGCACGTCCCAGACCGGCTCCGGGGTCTCGACGACCTCGCCGTCGCCCTGGAACAGCACGAAGCGATCGAAAGACCTGGTGAACCAGCGATCGTGGGTGACCGCGATCACCGTGCCCTCGAATTTGTTCAGCCCCTCCTCCAGCGCCTCGGCCGAGGCCAGGTCGAGGTTGTCGGTCGGCTCGTCGAGCAGCAGCACCGTCGCGCCCGACAACTCCAGCATCAGCACCAGGAAACGCGCCTGCTGACCGCCGGAGAGCGTGCCGAACCGCTGGTCGCCCTGGGCCGACAACTCGTACCGGTTGAGGGCCTTCATCGCGCCCGCCCGGTCCATTCCGGACCGGTGGTCGTCGCCGCGCCACAGGATCTCGACCAGGGTGCGTTCGAGCAGCTCGGGCCGGTCGTGCGTCTGCGAGAAATGCCCGGGCCGCACCCGCGCGCCGAGCCGGGCCACCCCGTTGTGCGCCACGTGGGCCAGGGGTGCGCCGTCGACCGGTTTGTTCTCGGCCTCGGGGTCGCTGCCACCGGCCGCCAGCAGCCGCAGGAAGTGCGACTTGCCGGTGCCGTTGGCGCCCAGCACGGCAACCCGGTCGCCGTACCAGATCTCCAGGTCGAACGGGAACGTCAGGTCTTCCATCTCGAGCTGCTCGCAGATCACCGCGCGCTTGGCCGTCCGCCCCCCGCGCAGGTTCATCCGCAGCGACTGCTCCTTGGGCGGTGTGGGCGGCGGACCGGCCTCCTCGAATTTGCGCAGCCGGGTCTGCGCGGCCTGATAGCGCGAGGCCATGCCGTCGTTGAAGGTCGCCTTCTGCTTGAGCGACAACACCAGGTCCTTGAGCTTCTGGTGTTCCTCGTCCCAGCGCCGGCGGTTCTCCTCCATCCGGTCGTGGCGATGCACGCGCGCTTCGTGCCACGAGGCGAACCCGCCCGGATGGGTCCAGGCCGTGCCGCCCTCGACGGCGACGACCCGGTCGGCCGTCTGGGCCAGCAGCTCCCGGTCGTGCGAGACGTAGAGCACGGATTTGGGCGACTCGCGCAGCCGCGCCTCGAGCCAGCGTTTGCCGGGCACGTCGAGGAAGTTGTCGGGCTCGTCGAGCAGCAGCACCTCGTCGTCGCCGCGGAGCAGCAGGTCGAGCGCGAACCGCTTCTGCTGGCCGCCCGACAGTGTCCGCACCGGACGGTGGCGCACTTCGTCCCACGGCTTGGCCAGGATCGCGACGGCCACCGTGTCGAAAAGCACCTCGGTGTCGTAGCCGCCGATCTCACCCCAGTGGGCCAGAGCGTTCGCGTACGCCAGTTGGCTGCGCTCGGTCTCGTCGAGCGCGGCGGTGGCCCGGGCCAGGCGCTCACCGGCCGCCCCGAGCTCGGGCTTGACCAGCGACAGAGCCAGATCCTCCAGCGTACGGTCGTCGCCGATCATGCCGATGAACTGGCGCATCACGCCGAGGCCGCCGGAGCGCGCGATCGTGCCCTCGGGCAGCGCGAGATCGCCCGCGACCATGCGCAGCAGCGTCGTCTTGCCCGCGCCGTTCGGCCCGACCAGCGCGACCTTGGCCCCCTCGCCGACCCGGAAGGCGACGTCGGCGAAGAGCCGGCGCCCGTCGGGCAGCACAAAACCGGCTCCGGCGACATCCACGTAACCCATGGCGGCAATCATCCCGGCCCGGGCGGCGGTAGTCAGCCGGTTTTCCGGGTCACCTTGAGCACTCGGAAGCCCTTCTGGCTGGCCGTACGCTCCACTTCCCAGCCCTTCTCGACCAGCCAGGTGTGCAGCGAGTCACCACCGAGATTCCGGTTGATCACCAGCCAGGCCACACCCCCGTCGGCGAGGCGCGGCAGCCAGCGTTCCATCAGCGCCCGCAACTCGCTCTTGCCGACGTGGGTCGGCGGGTTGCTCCAGATCTGGTCGAACGTCACCCCGTCGGGCACCTCGTCGGGCTCGGTCACCCGCACCCGCGCCGACAGTCCGAGCGTCCCGGCGTTCAGCGCGGTCAGTTCGCGGGCCCGCGAGTTGACGTCGACCGCGTAGACGATCGCCGCCGGGGCCTCCGCGGCCAGCACGCAGGTGATCGGGCCGTAGCCGCAGCCGAGGTCGAGAAAGGTCCCCCCGGCGTCGGCCGTGGGCAGGTCGCCCTTGCGCAGCAGCACGGCCGTGCCCGGGTCGAGCCGGCCCGCGCTGAAGACGCCGGCCGCGACGGCCAGCCGGTAGTCACGGCCGGCCGCGCTGAACTCGATCTCGCCGCGACGGTCGGGGGTGGCCGGCTCGGCGCTGAAGTAATGATCCGCGCTCACCCGACCAGTCTGCCGCCGCACAACGCGCGAGCGCGCATCGGGGTGCCGCACATTCTGTGCGTTCATCGATCACCGTGCGCTTCTAGCCTGGTCGGCATGCGGTACGGCACCCCTTCTCGACCAGCCCACCGCGCGACCGCCGACGGCGGCCTGGTGCTCCTGGTCCGCGGCATCGGATCGGGCGGACAGCACCGGCCGCCGCCGGCGCCACTGATCCCGCGTGTCCCGGTTCAGCGCGGCCGGCGGCGGGCGGTGGTCGCGCTCCCCACCGTCGAACCGCAACGGGCCGTGCAATGGCTGACCCAGGGCCTGGCCGGGGTCATCCTGCTCGGCCTGGTCATGATGGTCGGCCTGCTGGTGACGGGGTCCGACCGGCGGCAGCAGGAACCGGCCGGCGCGCAGCCGCCCGCGCTGGGCGACGTCTTCGGCCCGAGTGACGTGTTGCGACCGGCCGGCGCCGCGGGGGCCTACCGGATCGAGATGCGGCACTTCGGCCGGGACTGCGCCGACGCCACCACCGGCAACCTGGGCGGTCTGCTGGACCGCCACGGCTGCTCCGAGGTGGTGCGGGCCGGGCTGATCTCCCCGTACGAGGGATATCAGGTCACCGCCGGGGTGTTCGCGCTGGCCGACGCCGGGGCCGCCGCCGCTGTCAACGATCTGGTTCGCGAGCAGGTGGTGGGCGGGCTCGGCGGGTTCCGCACGCTGCCCGCGACCTCCGGCGACCCCGAGGCGGCCTCGGTGGGCTGGCACGTGCGGGACAACCTGCTGCTCTACTGCGTGATCACCCGGCCCGACGGCGCACTCGTGCCCGACGACGACCCGTACGCGAAAAGGATCACCGCCGAGATCGTGGACAACCACCTCGGCGGGGCCGCCCTCTGAGCCCGCTCAGGCCCGCAGCCGCCGGGTGGCCTCGGCCCGGCTCGCGTAGGCGTCCTCGGCCGGATAGCCCACCGCGATCAGCGTGAGCCCGTGGGCCGGGGCCACGGTGACCTCACTGGAGCGTTCCGTACGGGTGAGCAGCGTCGACGGCCAGCCCGGATCGCGGCGCCCGTCCCCCACCGCCAGCAGCGCCCCGACCAGGCTGCGCACCATCGACTGGCAGAACGCGTCGGCCTCCACGGTGGCCACGACCACCCCGTCGGGGTCGCGCCGCCAGTCGAACCGGGTGATCGCCCGCACCGTGGTCGCGTGCTCCTTGCGCTTGCAGTAGGCCGCGTAGTCATGCTCGCCGGTCAGCCCGGCCGCCGCCACGGTGAGCCGCCCCACGTCGAGCGGACGGACCCATCCGATCGTGTCGTGCCGCCGCAGCGGTTCGGGCCCCCACACGGTGTCGGCCACCCGGTACTCGTACCGCCTGAAGGTGGCCGAGAAGCGCGCGTCAAAAGTCTCCGGCACCGGCGTGATCGCCTTCACGCGGGCATCCGACGGCATCAGTGCGGCCAGCCTGCGCAACAGCGACCCCTCGAGCTCCGCATAGGCCTCGACGGGCAGGTCGATGTGGCACACCTGACCCGAGGCGTGCACCCCCGCATCCGTACGACCGGCGACCGTGAGGCCGAGCGGAGTGTCCGCACCCACCAGCCGTCCCAGTGCCTCGACCAGCACACCGGCGACCGTGCGCCGCCCCGGCTGGACCGCCCAGCCCGAGAAGTCCGCGCCGTCGTACGAGACGTCCAGCCGCAAGCGGACGGTTCCGGTCATCGTGGCGCTCCCTGAGAAAAGAAAAGGGCCCGGCTCCCCGTACGGGGTGCCGGGCCCAATTTCGCAGAACTACTTGGCGTCGGTGTCTTCGCCCTCGGCCTTGTCGCCGGGACCCTCGGCACCCTTGTCGCCGGAAGCGTTCACCGGCGGCTCGGCGTCCTGGTCGGCGGCGGTGTCGGCCTCGGTCGCGTTCGAAGCCGGCGTCTCGTCCTCGCGGGCCAGCGCCTCGACCTTGTCCTGCTGCGCGGCGGCCTTGCGGGCCGTCCGCTTGGCCGGGGCGGTGGTCGCCGCGACCTGCAGCTCCTCGACCAGCTCGATGACGGCCATGGGAGCGGCGTCACCCTTGCGCGGGCCGGTCTTGGTGATCCGGGTGTAGCCACCCGGCCGGTTGCCGTAACGCGGAGCGATCTGCTCGAACAGGGCGTACACGACGTCCTTGTCCTTCACCGTGGCCAGCACCCGGCGACGGTTGTGCAGGTCGCCGCGCTTGGCCTTGGTGATGAGCTGCTCAGCCAGGGGGCGCAGCCGGCGCGCCTTGGCCTCGGTGGTCTTGATCTTCCCGTGCCGGAAAAGCTCGGTGGCCAGGTTGGCCAGGATGAGCTTCTCGTGCGCCGGGCTGCCGCCGAGGCGGGCTCCCTTGGTGGGCGTGGGCATTTCCAATGCTCCTTGTAAAAGGCGTACCGGGGGCTCTTAGAGCTGCTCGGTCTCGCGGTAGTCGTCGGTGTCGTAGTCCACGTCGCCGAACGAGTCCACGACGTGCGCGGGGTCGAAGGACGGCGCGCTGTCCTTGAGGCCCAGGCCCATTCCGGCGAGCTTCATCTTGACCTCGTCGATGCTCTTCTGACCGAAATTCCTTATATCCAGAAGGTCGGCCTCCGTCCGCCCGATGAGTTCACCAACGCTGTTGATGCCCTCACGCTTGAGACAGTTGTACGACCGGACGGTCAGGTCGAGCTCCTCGATCGGCAGCGCCAGGTCGGCCGCGAGCTGCGCGTCCTGCGGCGACGGGCCGATGTCGATGCCCTCGGCGGTCTCGTCCAGCTCCCGGCACAGGCCGAACAGCTCGACGAGGGTCGAGCCGGCCGAGGCCAGCGCGGTGCGGGGCGAGATGGACGCCTTCGACTCGACGTCGATGATCAGGCGGTCGAAGTCGGTGCGCTGCTCGACACGGGTCGCCTCGACGCGGTAGGTCACCTTCATGACCGGCGAGTAGATCGAGTCGACCGGGATGCGGCCGATCTCGGCGCCGGCGCTCTTGTTCTGCGCCGCCGTGACGTAGCCACGGCCCCGCTCGACGGTGAGCTCCATGTCGAGCCGGCCCTTGCTGTTGAGCGTGGCCAGCTTGAGGTCGGGGTTGTGCACGGAGACACCGGCCGGGGGCTGGATGTCGCCCGCGGTGACGTCGCCGGGGCCCTGCTTGCGCAGGTACATGCTGACCGGCTCGTCGTGCTCGGAGCTGACGGTGAGCTCCTTGACGTTCATGACCAGCTCGACCACGTCCTCCTTGACACCGGGGATCGTGGTGAACTCGTGCAGGACGCCGTCAATCTTGATGCTGGTGACCGCCGCACCGGGGATGGACGACAGCAGGGTACGCCGCAGCGAGTTGCCGAGGGTGTACCCGAAACCCGGCTCCAGGGGCTCGATGGTGAACCGGGAGCGGGTCTCGCTGATCGACTCCTCGGAGAGGGTCGGCCGCTGGCTGATGAGCACGCAATTCTTCTTTCTGTCAGGCCACCCACTATTTGATGGCCGTCCGATGATGCAGCCCGGTGCCGACCACGCGGCCGGCACCGGGCAGAGCTGCTACTTGGAGTAGAGCTCGACGATCAGCTGCTCCTGGACCTGCGTGTCGATGACAGCGCGGGCCGGGAGCGAGTGAACGAGAACCTTCATCTCGCTCGGGATGGGCTCGAGCCACGCCGGCACGGGCCGCTGGCCGGCCTGCGCCTGGGCGACGACGAAGGGGGTCATCTCCTTCGACTTCTCCCGCGTGGTCACGATGTCGTGCTCCTTGACGCGGTACGACGGAACGTCGACCTTCACGCCGTTGACCAGGAAGTGGCCGTGCTTGACCAGCTGCCGGGCCATGTCCCGGGACTGCGCGAGGCCGGCCCGGTAAACGACGTTGTCCAGACGCGACTCGAGGATCTGCAGCAGCACCTCACCGGTCTTGCCGGGCTTGGTGACAGCCTCCTCGTAGTAACCGCGGAACTGCTTCTCGAGCACGCCGTAGACGCGACGGGCCTTCTGCTTCTCGCGGTGCTGGAGCAGGTACTCGGTCTCCTTGGTCCGGCCACGGCCGTGCTGGCCGGGCGGGAAGGGACGCGACTCGAACGGGCACTTGGGCCCGTCGCACTTGCTGCCCTTGAGGAACAGCTTCATCTTTTCGCGGCGGCAGCGCTTGCAGTCCGCACCTGTGTAACGAGCCATTGTCTCTGTCTCTCCCTCAGACCCGGCGGCGCTTCGGCGGGCGGCAACCGTTGTGCGGCTGCGGCGTGACGTCACTGATCTGCCCGACCTCGAGGCCGGCGGCCTGCAGCGAGCGGATCGCGGTCTCACGGCCGGAGCCGGGACCCTTGACGAAAACGTCGACCTTGCGCATGCCGTGCTCCATGGCCCGGCGCGCGGCGGCCTCGGCGGCCAGCTGCGCGGCGAACGGGGTCGACTTGCGCGAGCCCTTGAAACCCACCTGGCCGGAGGAGGCCCAGGAGATGACAGCACCGGTCGGGTCGGTGATCGACACGATGGTGTTGTTGAAGGTGCTCTTGATGTGCGCCTGCCCGTGGGCGACGTTCTTGCGTTCCTTGCGCCGGACCTTCTTGACTGCGGCCCCTGCGCGTGCCTTCGGTGGCATAAGTCAGTGCGCTCCTATTACTTCCGACCCGGCTTCTTCTTACCAGCGACCGTGCGCTTCGGGCCCTTGCGCGTACGCGCGTTGGTCCGGGTGCGCTGACCCCGCACGGGGAGACCCCGGCGGTGGCGGATGCCGGCGTAGCAGCCGATCTCGACCTTGCGGCGGATGTCCGCGGCGACCTCGCGGCGCAGGTCACCTTCAACCTTGAAATTGCCCTCGATGTAGTCGCGGAGCTGGACCAGCTCCTCGTCCGTGAGGTCCTTGGCGCGCTTGTTCAGGTCGATCGCGGTGGCGGTCAGTGCCTCGACGGCACGGGTGCGACCGATCCCGTAGATGTAGGTAAGCGCGATCTCCATCCGCTTCTCGCGGGGAAGATCGACGCCGACGAGTCGTGCCATAAGTGGGCATGCTCCTCAGAATCGTTCGGAGGTCTGTGCCCCTCCCACCCCGTCTGCCCGGACGGGCCCCGGCCTCCGCACCGGGGGTGGCCACTCACGTGGCTGGGACGAGCTTGTTCAGATGCCGGATCTGGCAGCTGTACCGGGGACTCAGCCCTGGCGCTGCTTGTGGCGCGCGTCGGTCTTGCAGATGACCATGACGCGACCGTGCCGCCGGATGACCCGGCAGTTGTTGCAGATCCGCTTGACGCTCGGCTTGACCTTCACGGTTTGCCTTAACTCTCAGTCGGACGGGAACTCGGTTCTCCCCGCACCCGTTTACTTGTAGCGGTAGACGATTCGCCCACGGGTGAGGTCGTACGGCGAGAGCTCGACGACGACTCTGTCCTCGGGAAGGATGCGGATGTAGTGCTGCCGCATCTTGCCGGAGATGTGTGCAAGAACCTTGTGACCATTGGCGAGCTCAACGCGGAACATGGCGTTCGGCAGGGGCTCGATCACGCGGCCCTCGATCTCGATGGCTCCGTCTTTCTTAGGCATGTCCTCCGCTACCTGACACTGGGGTTTGGGGCTGGCTGTGCAACGTCTTACCCGAGTACGTTGACGGACTCGGACCAGCCGCGGCACCCGCGGTCTTCGAAGCGCTGAAGACATGCGGGAGTGGACGCTGCGCGCCAGCTAGCCAGTGTACGCGCGCCGCACGGGCCACGCCAAACCGAGGTCGCCCTGACCCGAGGTCGGGTGTGTCGTGACCTTGGAAACCGGACGAAAGCCCCCAGATCACTCGTCCGGGGTGGGCCGACGGGGCTTGGGTGGCAAATCACCACGCGAGATCGCCTCCGCGACGAACGCCTTGCGCTGCTCCTTGGTCGGCTTGGCGGGCAGCTCCCCGGCCGCGATCGCCCGGCGGTAGAGCGACTTGCGTTCCTGCTTGTGGGCGCGCAGGCGGCGCCGGTGCTCCAGCTCGACGGCGTGCTTGCGCGGCTCGCCGTGGGCCAGACCGGCCGCAGTCCGCAGCAGCAGCACGATTCCCCACGGCCCGAGCACCCAGACCGGCCAGTAGAAGACTCCGTCATTGCTGGCCAGGAAGGCGACGCCCCAGATCAGCGTGAGAAACGCGGCCGTCCTGGCCCACGGCCCCCACACGTCGGCCAGCCACGCGCCGGTCGCCTTCTCCTCTACCTGCACCGGGCTGGGCTGCGGCGTGGCCGGCACCACCGGTGCCGCATTGGGCAGGTCGGTCAGCAGCCGGTCGAGGTCGGCGTAGGTCTTGGCCGCGTAGGCACCCTGGACCCGTTCGTCGTACTCGTCGAGGTCGAGGCGGCCCTCCTCGAGCGCCAGCCGCAACTGCTCGGCGACCTTGCGGCGGTCCTCATCAGCCGCCCGCATCTGCTCCCGGCCCATGCCCTCCATGGTGACAGCCCTCATCCAGTACGAGCGGGGTCAGCGCCCGCGCCCGAACCGCTGCCCGAAGAAGCCGAACACCAGCGGGATCAGCATCCACACGGGCCACGGGTAGATCCAGTGCTGCGACGCCACCATCGTGAACAGCCAGACGAGCACACAGACCGCCACCACGCCCGCGTAACCGCCCAGCCAGGGCCGGGCATTGTCCGGGGCGGGCGCCCCGGCGGCGACCGGTGCGGCCGGCGGGGCCAGGGGCTGGATCTGCGAATGCTGCACCGGGGTCGTGCCGGGCAGGTCGTCGAGCAACCCGTCGAGATCGCCGTAGGTTTTGGCCGCGTACGTCCGCTGCAACCGCTCGTCGTACTCGGTGAGGTCGAGACGCCCCTCGTCGAGCGCCGACTTCAACTGCTCCGCGACCTGTTTACGGTCTCCGTCGCCGGCCCGCATCTCTCCCCGTCCCATGCGTCCCAGCATGCCCCAGGGAAACAGCCACCGGTAGTCAGGGCTGACGCGAGGTGACCAGCTCGCCCAGCCGGCCCCGGCCACCGTCGACGGCCGTGGTCACCCAGACGCCGTCCTCGAGGAGGCACATGGTGTGCTCGACGTGCGCGGCCATCGAGTTGTCGCGGGTCACCACGGTCCAGCCGTCGGACAGCTCGGCCGTCCGGGGTGAGCCCATCGTGATCATCGGCTCGATCGCCAGGCACAGTCCGGGCTCCAGGCGCGGGCCCTTGCCGGGCTTGCCGTGGTTGAGCACGTGCGGGTCCTGGTGCATCTCGGTGCCGATGCCGTGTCCGCCGTAACCGTCGACGATGCCGTAGCGGCCCGCCTTACGGACGGTCTTCTCGACGTTGAACGAGACGTCGGTCAGCCGGCCCCGGCCGTTCGCGGCGCCGCGGGCCGCGGCCGCGATCCCGGCCCACATCGCGTCCTCGGCGACCTGCGCCATCTTGAGCAGCGCGGGATCGGTCTCGCCGACCCCGACGGTGATCGCCGAGTCGCCGTGCCAGCCGTCCAGGATCGCGCCGCAGTCGAGCGAGAGCAGATCGCCCTCGCGCAGCACCTGCTCAGCGCGAGGGATGCCGTGCACGACCTGCTCGTTGACCGAGGCGCAGATCGAGGCGGGGAAGCCGTGGTAGCCCTTGAACGACGGAACCGCGCCCGCGTCCCGGATGACCTTCTCGGCGATCGCATCGAGGTCGGCCGTCGAGACTCCGGGCGCCACCGCCTCCCGCATCGCGTCGAGCGCGGCGGCGACCACCAGGCCGGCGCCGCGCATCTTCTCGATCTGGTCGGGCGTCTTCAGCTGGATGTCCAGCTGCTGGCGGCGCATGTCAGCCCCCGTACGACCGCAGGGCGTCGATGGCGCGCACCGTCACGTCCTCGACCGGTCCGGTCGCGTCGATCCCCACCAGCTTGCCCTGAGCGCCGTAGAAGTCGACCAGGGGTGCGGTCTTCTCCGCGTACTCCACCAGGCGATTGGCGATCGTCTCGGCCTTGTCGTCGTCCCGCTGGAACAGCTCCGACCCGCAGCGGTCGCAGATGTTCTCCTTGCTGGTCGGGTCGAACTCGACGTGCCAGATCTTGCCGCAGCCACGGCAGGTCCGCCGGCCCGAGAGCCGCCGGATGACCTCGTCGTCGTCGACCACGAGCTCCATGACCAGGTCGAGCGCGGTGCCCAGGTCGGCCAGCAGCTTGTCCAGCGCCGAGGCCTGCGGAACCGTCCGCGGGAAGCCGTCGAGCAGGAAGCCGTCACCGGCGTCCGGTTCGGCCAGCCGGTCCCGGACCATGTTGATGGTCACCTCGTCCGGAACCAGCTGCCCAGCATCCATGTAGCGCTTGGCCTCGACGCCCAGCGGCGTGCCCTGCGAGACGTTCGCCCGGAAGATGTCGCCGGTCGAGATCTTCGGTACGGCCAGATGGGCGGCGATGAACTCAGCCTGGGTCCCCTTGCCGGCCCCCGGAGGGCCCACCAGCACCAGCCGCACCTACATCGCCTCGCTTAGGTGAATTGAGATCCTCGACGCAAGAGCCCCCCGGCTCCGCGGCGCCACTACCGGAGGAACCCTTCGTAGTTGCGCTGCATGAGCTGGCTCTCGATCTGCTTCACCGTCTCCAGACCCACACCCACCATGATCAGCACTGCCGTACCACCGAACGGGAAGTTCTGGTACTGCTGCGCATTCAGCCAGATGAAGAAGAAGTTCGGCAGAACCGAGATCAGACCAAGGTACAACGCGCCCGGCAGCGTGATCCGGCTGAGGATGAAGTCCAGGTAGTCGGCGGTGGGCTTACCCGGACGGATGCCCGGCACGAATCCACCGTACTTCTTCATGTTGTCCGCGACCTCGGTCGGGTTGAACGTGATCGAGACGTAGAAGTAGGTGAAGAAGATGATCAGCAGGAAGTAGACGCCGATGTACAGCGCGCTCGTCGGGTCGGCGAGCCACTTCTGGATCCAGAGCTGGTAGCCCTTGAGGTTGTTCGGGTCGAAGAACTGCAGGTACAGCTGCGGCAGGTACAGCAGCGACGAGCCGAAGATGACCGGGACGACACCGGCCTGGTTGACCTTGAGCGGGATGTAGGTCGACGTGCCGCCGTACATCCGGCGGCCGATCATGCGCTTGGCGTACTGCACGGGGATGCGCCGCTGCGCCTGCTCGATGAAGACCACCAGCGCGATGATGACCAGAACCAGAACGATGACGAGCGAGAACTTGCCCCAGTTGGTCGACTCCTTGATCGTCCAGCCCTCACCGGGGAGGCGGGCGGCGATCGAGGTGAAGATCAGGACGGACATGCCGTTGCCGACGCCGCGGTCGGTGATCAGCTCGCCGAGCCACATCACCATGCCGGTGCCGGCGGTCATCGTCAGCACCAGGACCGAGAGCGTGAGCCACATCGGCAGCCCGGTGTTCTCCGGGATGATCTGCAGCGTGGCGTCGTTCTGGTCGCAGGCGTTGCCGAACAGCTGACCGGTCCGCGCCAGGGCCACGAACGCCGAGGACTGCAGGACCGCGAGGCCGAGCGTCAGGTACCGGGTGTACTGCGTGATCTTGGCCTGGCCGGACTGGCCTTCCTTGCGGAGCTGCTCGAGGCGGGGAATGACCACGGTCAGCAGCTGCAAGATGATGGAGGCCGTGATGTACGGCATGATGCCGAGGGCGAACACCGAGAGCTGCAGCAGCGCGCCACCTGAGAACAGGTTCAGCAGGTTGAGCACGCCGTTGCCGGCGTCCTGGGAGTTCACGATGTCGATGCACCGCTGCACGTTGGTGTAGGACACACCCGGGCTGGGCAAGGTGGCGCCAAGCCGGTACAGCGCGATGATGAAGATCGTGAACAGCAGTTTTTTGCGCAGGTCAGGCGTCCGGAACGCACTAGTAAAGGCGGAGAGCAACTTCTTCCTCCTGCGCGAGGTTACCGCCGCAATCGGCGGATGGGGGAAGGCATCGGTCCGGACGACCGATATCCCTAGCTGGGAACGGACTCTAACAGTCTTGCGGGAGCGCGGTGTGTCACGGTAGCCGTCACCGCGCGTAGGCATCGACCAGGCCCGTAAAAGACCAGGTCAGACGCCACAAAGGGGATGCTGCCCGAGCTTCGCGTTCGCAGCGCCGGGAAGACACCCCCACGAGCTTGCGACTAAGCACCAGAGGCACTCTCGTCGCACAAGCTACCAGCGGAGGAGTGTATCAGTTACGCCCCGCTCGGCAACCAGCAGCCCGCGCGACTGAGCGCGGGGACAAAAATTTTCCGGGGCCCGGAGCGGCGCTCCCTCCCCTGTTAACGACGATCAACCCGGAAGCGCACTGAACCGGCACACCCGCAGGATCCGCATTGGTTGTGAACATTGACATGGCCGAATTGCTTTGCAAAACAAGCTCATTCCGAATAGAAATGTGCACTCCCCATACGCATTGACCATCACTGAATGGCTGTGTTTGCCTTGGGCATCGGCGAACACGGGGTTGGCCGATGTTTACGGGAGGAATCAGATGCGTCACAGCATCAGGGCCGTTGCGGTCGTCGCAACCTTGGCCGCGTCCGGAATCGTATTCGCCAGCACTCCGGCCTCGGCCGACGCGCCGGTGGAAGCGTTCGCGTGTGCGATTTCCGTGACCGCTCCCCAGAAACTGGGCACCTCGACCATCCGGGTCACCGGGAATCGCAACACCGACTGCGGTACGGGTAACTCCACGCTGAACCTGCAGCGTCAGCAGATCCCGGGGTTCTGGGAAACGGTCGCCAGCCGCACGCTCAGCGGCGGCGGATTCGGCTCCCTGGACTTCAACTGCAACGGGCGGGGAACACAGACCTATCGCGGCCAGCAGGTGGCGCGTCAGGTCGGCGGAACGACCCTCGTCAAGAATTCGAGCAACGTCCGCATCACCTGCTCGGGCTGATTGCCGACGCCGGCTGACCGGTAACGGAAAGGGTGCCGCACGCGATCGCGTGCGGCACCCTTCGCCATTGCCAAAAAGGGCGACCCGATTTCTCAGGCCGCCCTTTTTCAAGAAAAACTACAGCTCGGTGACCGAACCACCGGCTGCGGCGATCTTCTCCTTGGCCGACTCGCTGAACGCGTGCGCCTTGATCGTCAGCGACACGCCGCCCAGCTCGCCCGAGCCGAGGACCTTGACGGGCTGGTTCTTGCGAACCGCGCCGGCCTCGAACAGCTCGTCCGGTCCGACCTCGCCGCCGTTCGGGAACAGCTCGGCGAGGCGGTCCAGGTTCACGACCTGGAAGACGACCTTGTTGCGGGGCCGGTTCTTGAGGCCCTTGAGCTTCGGCAGACGCATGTGGAGGGGCATCTGCCCACCCTCGAACGCCGCCGAGGTGTTCTTGCGGGCACCGGTGCCCTTGGTGCCGCGACCGGCGGTCTTGCCCTTGGAGCCCTCACCACGACCCACGCGGGTCTTGGGGGTCTTGGCTCCGGGCGCCGGACGCAGGTGGTGGACCTTGATCGCCATTACTCGACCTCCTCAACAGTCACGAGGTGGTTCACGGCGAAGATCATGCCCCGAATCTCGGGGCGGTCCTCCTTGACCACCACATCGTTGATCCGCTTCAGCCCGAGCGACCGCAGGGAGTCCCGCTGGTTCTGCTTGCGGCCGATCTCGGACCGGATCTGGGTGACCTTCAAACGGGCCATCAGTGCACCGCCGCTTCCGCACGCGCCGCCAGCATGGCCGCCGGCGCCACGTCCTCGACCGGCAGGCCACGGCGAGCCGCGACCTTCTCCGGCGACTCGAGGCCCTTCAGGGCCGCGACGGTCGCGTGCACGATGTTGATCGGGTTCGACGAACCCAGGCTCTTGGAGAGCACGTCGTGGATGCCCGCGCACTCCAGCACGGCACGCACCGGGCCACCGGCGATGACGCCGGTACCGGCGGAGGCCGGCTTGAGCAGCACGACGCCCGCGGCAGCCTCACCCGTGATCGGGTGCGGGATCGTGGCGCCGATCCGCGGAACCTTGAAGAAGTGCTTCTTGGCCTCCTCGACACCCTTGGCGATGGCCGCGGGCACCTCCTTGGCCTTTCCGTAGCCGATGCCGACGGTGCCGTCGCCGTCGCCCACGATCACCAGGGCGGTGAAGCTGAAGCGACGACCGCCCTTGACGACCTTGGCGACACGGTTGATCGCGACGACCCGCTCGAGATGCGGGGTCTTCTCGACGGGCGCGTTGCCGCGACCGCCCTCACGGCGGTTGTCCCGGCGGTTGCCACCCTCGGTGTTACCGCCGGACCCGCCGCCTCGGCGCTGCTGACCAGGCATTGGTCAATTCCTCCTAGAACTCGAGTCCGGCTTCGCGAGCGGCATCGGCCAGCGCGGCGATCCGCCCCGCGTACCGGTTGCCACCGCGGTCGAAGACGACCTTGGACACGCCTGCGGCCTTGGCCCGCTCGGCGAGGAGCGAGCCGACCTTGCCGGCCAGGGCGCTCTTGTCACCCTCGGTGCCCCGCAGGGACGTGTCGAGGGTAGAGGCCGAGGCCAGCGTGTGGCCCTTGAGGTCGTCGATGATCTGCGCGGTGATGTGCCGCGACGACCGGGTGACGACCAGACGGGGGCGCTCGGCGGTACCGCGAACGTTCCGACGGACCCGGAAGTGCCGACGCGCCTTTCCGACAGCCCGCTTGGCGGCGGCACCCGCGCCGTTGCGACGCTTGAGCAGCGTGGCGGTCACTTCTTACCTGCCTTTCCAGCCTTACGGCGGATGACCTCGCCCTGGTACTTGACGCCCTTGCCCTTGTAGGGCTCCGGCGGGCGGATCTTCCGGATGTTGGCGGCGACCTCGCCGACCAGCTGCTTGTCGATGCCCGCGACCGTGAACTGGGTCGGCTTCTCGACCGAGAACGTGATTCCGGCCGGCGGCACGACGTTGACCGGGTGCGAGAAGCCCAGGGCGAACTCGAGGTCCTTGCCCTTGGCCGTGACCCGGTAACCGGTGCCGTTGATCTCCAGCGTCTTCTTGTAGCCCTCGGTGACGCCGACGATCATGTTGGCGACCAGGGTACGGGAGAGGCCGTGGAGCTCCTTGGCCTTGCGCTCGTCATTGGGGCGGTTGACGTGCAGCTCGCCACCCTCCTGCTCGACCGTGATCGGCTCGGAGACGGTGTGCGACAGCTCGCCCTTGGGGCCCTTGACCTTGATGGTCTGGCCCGAGATGGTGACGTCGACGCCGGCCGGGACCGGGATCGACTTACGTCCGATTCGCGACATGGTTTCTCAGTCTCCAGTTACCAGACGAAGGCGAGGACTTCCCCGCCAACGCTCCGCTTGCGGGCCTGCCGGTCGGTCAGCAGCCCCTGGGACGTCGAAATGATCGCGACGCCCAGGCCGCCGAGCACGCGAGGGAGCTCGTCGGACTTGGCGTACACCCGGAGGCCGGGCTTGGAAACGCGCTTGATGCCGGCGAGGCTGCGCTCGCGATTCTGGCCGTACTTGAGCTCAACGACCAGACGCCGGCCGACGGCGCCTTCCTCGGGCTCCTCAGCCGTCCAGGAGGCGATGTAACCCTCAGCCTTGAGGACCTCGGCGATGTTCGCCTTGATCTTCGAGAAGGGCATGGTCACCTTGTCGTGGTACGCCTGGTTGGCGTTACGCAGACGCGTCAGCATGTCTGCGATCGGGTCCGTCATCGTCATGGGTGTTCGTCAACCTTTCTCGCCGGGGTTCCCACGTGGCGCAGGCCTACGGCGAAGCGGTGTTGCTATCGGTTACCAGGAAGCCTTGGACACGCCGGGGAGCTCACCGCGGTGAGCCATGTCCCGCACGCAAACCCGGCACAGACCGAACTTGCGGTAGACCGAATGCGGGCGTCCGCACTTCTGGCAGCGGGTGTAGGCACGCACGGCGAACTTCGGCTTCGCGGCCGCCTTGATGATCAGCGCCTTCTTAGCCATGCTCAGTTCTCCTTGAACGGGAAGCCCAGGAGCTTGAGCAGCGCCCGGCCCTCGTCGTCGGTCTTGGCGGTCGTGACCACCGTGATGTCCATGCCCCGCGGACGATCGATCCGGTCCTGGTCGATCTCGTGGAACACCGACTGCTCGGTCAGACCGAACGTGTAGTTGCCGTGGCCGTCGAGCTTGCGGCCGTCGAGGCCGCGGAAGTCGCGGATACGGGGCAGCGCGATCGAGAGCAGCCGGTCCAGGAACTCCCACATCCGGTCGCCGCGAAGGGTGACCTTCGCGCCGATCGGCATGCCCTCGCGCAGCTTGAACTGCGCGATGGACTTGGTCGCCCGGCGAACCAGCGGCTTCTGACCGGTGATGGTGGTCAGGTCACGGACCGCGCCGTCGATCAGCTTGGCGTCCCGCGCGGCCTCGCCGACACCCATGTTCACGACGACCTTGACCAGGCCGGGGATCTGCATGGGGTTGGCGTAGTTGTGCTGCTCCTTGAGTCCCGCAACAACCTCGTTGCGGTACTTCTCCTTGAGCCGGGGCAGCGTCTTGGTCTCGGTGGCGGCAGTCATCAGAGTTCCTTACCGGTCGTCCGAGCGATACGGACCTTGTTGCCGTTCTCGTCGACCTTGTATCCGATGCGCGTCGGCTTGCCCTGGTCGTCCACGATCTGCACATTCGAGATGTGAATCGCGGCTTCCTGGGTCACGATGCCACCGGTCTTCGAACCACGCTGGGTGGTGCGGATACGTTCGTGCTTCTTGACGCGGTTGACGCCCTCGACCAGGACCTTGTCCTGCCGCGGGTAGGCCGCGATGACCTTGCCCTTGGCACCCTTGTCCTTGCCGGCGATGACGACGACCGTGTCGCCCTTCTTGATCTTCACGGTCAGAGCACCTCCGGCGCCAGGCTGATGATCTTCATGAACCGCTTGTCGCGCAGCTCGCGCCCGACCGGGCCGAAGATGCGGGTACCGCGGGGGTCCCCGCCGTCCTTGATGATGACGGCGGCGTTCTCGTCGAAGCGGATGTACGAGCCGTCCGGACGACGCTTCTCCTTGGCGGTGCGGACGATGACCGCCTTGACGACGTCACCCTTCTTCACACCGGCGCCCGGAATGGCGTCCTTGACCGTGGCCACGATGACGTCGCCGATGCTCGCGTAACGGCGACCGGAGCCGCCGAGCACGCGGATGCACAGGATCTCCCGGGCACCCGTGTTGTCAGCGACGCGCAGTCGCGACTCCTGCTGAATCACGTCTGTCTCCTATGTCTGCCAGTTCTCCGGTCAGCGACCGAAGCTTGGCGGAACGATGGTGGGCCGGGCCGGCCGGAGCCGGCCCAGCCGCACTCACTTGGCCTTTTCGAGGATCTCCACGACACGCCACCGCTTGGTGGCCGACAGCGGACGGGTCTCCATCAGCAGAACCCGGTCGCCGACGCCGCACGCGTTCTGCTCGTCGTGCACCTTGAGCTTGCGGGTGCGACGCAGAACCTTGCCGTAGAGGGCGTGCTTGACACGGTCCTCGACCTCGACGACGACGGTCTTGTCCATCTTGTCGCTGACCACGAGACCCTCACGAACCTTGCGGTTCGCGCGGACCGTGGCCGTGCTCTCGTCACTCATGCTGTCACCTCATCCGGCGCAACCGAGAGCCCGAGCTCGCGTTCACGCATGATCGTGTAGATCTTCGCGATGTCCTTGCGGACCACCTGCAGCCGACGGTGATTGTCGAGCTGGCCGGTCGCGCCCTGCACGCGAAGGTTGAACAGCTCCGCCTTGGCCTCCCGCAGCCGCGAAACAAGCTCCTCGCCGGAGAGTTCGCGCAGCTCGGCTGCCTTAACGCCCGCTGCCATCAGCTTTCACCCACTTCGCGTGTCACGATGCGGCACTTCATCGGGAGCTTGTGGATCGCGCGGCGCATCGCCTCGCGCGCAATCGTCTCGTTCGGGAACGACATCTCGAAGAGGATGCGACCCGGCTTGACGTTCGCGACCCACCACTCGGGAGAACCCTTACCGGAACCCATGCGGGTTTCGGCCGGCTTCTTGGTCAGAGCGTTGTCGGGGAACACCGAGATCCAGACCTTGCCGCCACGCTTGATGTGACGGGTCATCGCGATACGGGCCGACTCGATCTGCCGGTTGGTCACGTACGCGGGCTCCAGCGCCTGGATACCGAACTCGCCGAAGACAACCCGGTTGCCGCCCTTGGACGCGCCGTGGCGGTCCGGGTGGTGCGGCTTGCGGAAGCCCTTCGGGGGCTTACGCGGCATCAGCATGTGTCAGCCCTCCTGCTGCGTATCGGCCAGCGCCGGACCCGCGGCAACCGCGGCGTCGTTCGTGTTCTCGCCGGTCGGGGTGTCCCCGGTCCGGGCCTGGGCGGCCGCGCGGCCGGCCTCGGTGCCACCCGCGGTCGTGCCGGACGAGCCGGAACGGCCACGGCGCGGACGCTCGGGACGGTCACCACGGTCGCGGCGCGGACGCGCGGGCGCCTCCTGCACGGCCTCGCGGCCGGGCACGGCGTCGCCCTTGTAGATCCAGACCTTCACACCGATGCGGCCGAACGTCGTACGGGCCTCGAAGAAGCCGTACTCGATGTTCGCGCGCAGCGTGTGCAGCGGAACGCGACCCTCACGGTAGAACTCCGTGCGGCTCATCTCCGCGCCGCCGAGACGACCGGAGACCTGCACCCGGATGCCCTTGCAGATCGGGTTCTTCATGGCCGACTGCATGGCCTTGCGCATCGCCCGGCGGAAGCTGACCCGGGAGGACAGCTGCTCGGCGACGCCCTGCGCCACCAGCTGAGCGTCCGACTCCGGGCTCTTCACCTCGAGGATGTTGAGCTGGACCTGCTTGCCGGTGAGCTTCTCGAGCTCGCCACGGATCCGGTCGGCCTCCGCGCCCTTGCGGCCGATGACGATGCCCGGCCGGGCGGTGTGGATGTCGACCCGGACCCGGTCACGGGTCCGCTCGATGTCCACCTTGGAGATGCCGGCGCGCTCGAGGCCCTTGGACATCATCCGGCGGATCTTGACGTCCTCGCCGATGTAGTCCTTGTAGAGCTTGTCCGCGAACCAGCGGCTCTTCCAGTCGGTGGAGATGCCGAGGCGGAATCCGGTGGGGTGAACTTTCTGGCCCATTACTCGGACTCCTCCGTGGTCTGGGTCTGGGCAGCCGGCTCCGCCTTCTTGGCCGGAGCGGCCTTCTTCGCCGCGGTGGCCTTCTTGGCCGGCCGGGCGACCTGGACCGCCTCAACGGCGATCGTGATGTGGCAGGTGCGCTTGCGGATCCGGTACGCCCGGCCCTGCGCCCGCGGCCGGAACCGCTTGAGCGTCGGACCCTCGTCCACGAACGCCTCGCTGACCAGGAGCGCGTCCGGGTCGAGCCGCTCGTTGTTCTCCGCGTTCGCGATAGCGCTCGCGAGCACCTTGTAAACCTGCTCGCTCGCGGCCTGCGGCGCGAACTGCAGGACCGTGAGAGCCTCCTTCGCGGGCAGACCGCGGACGAGGTTGATCACACGGCGAGCCTTGTTCGGCGAGATGCGGACGTGCTTCGCAACCGCCCGACTGCCCGGAAGAACCGGAGCGTCGTTCTTTGCTGGCATCGCTGTAACCCCTTTCTTATCCGTGGACTGACTAGCGCCGACGGCTCTTGCGGTCGTCCTTCTCGTGACCCTTGAACGTGCGGGTCAGAGCGAACTCGCCGAGCTTGTGACCGACCATGGCCTCGGTGATGAACACCGGGACGTGCTTGCGCCCGTCGTGCACGGCGATCGTGTGCCCGAGCATGTCGGGGATGATCGTCGAGCGCCGCGACCAGGTCTTGATGACGTTCTTGGAATTCTTCTCGTTCTGGACTTCCACCTTCTTGATCAGGTGGTCGTCGACGAACGGGCCCTTCTTCAGGCTGCGTGGCATCTTCTTCTACTCCCGTTACCCGCGCTTGCGGGTGGCGTAGCGGCGGCGAACGATCAGCTTGTCGCTCTCCTGGCCCTTGCGGCGGGTACGGCCCTCGGGCTTACCAGCCGGGTTGACCGGGTGGCGACCACCGGAGGTCTTACCCTCACCACCACCGTGCGGGTGGTCGATCGGGTTCATGGCGACACCGCGGACGGTCGGGCGCTTGCCCTTCCAGCGCATGCGGCCGGCCTTGCCCCAGTTGATGTTCGACTGTTCGGCATTGCCGATCTCGCCGACCGTCGCGCGGCAACGGATGTCGACCCGCCGGATCTCGCCGGAGGGCATACGCAGCGTGGCGTACGCGCCTTCACGGCCGAGCAGCTGGATGCCGACACCGGCCGAGCGGGCCAGCTTGGCGCCACCGCCGGGACGAAGCTCCACACCGTGGACCGTCGTACCGACCGGGATGTTGCGCAGGGGCAGGTTGTTCCCCGGCTTGATGTCCGCGCCCGGGCCGGACTCGACGCGGTCGCCCTGCTTCAGGTCCTTCGGCGCGAGGATGTAGCGCTTCTCGCCGTCGGCGTAGTGCAGCAGTGCGATGCGGGAGGTGCGGTTCGGGTCGTACTCGATGTGAGCGACCTTGGCCGGCACGCCGTCCTTGTCGACCCGCTTGAAGTCGATGAGCCGGTACTGCCGCTTGTGGCCGCCGCCCTGGTGCCGCGTGGTGATGCGGCCGTGGACGTTGCGACCACCCTTCTTGGGCAGCGGGACCAGCAGAGACTTCTCCGGGGTGGACCGGGTGAGCTCAGCGAAGTCGGCGACGCTCGAGCCGCGACGGCCCGGCGTGGTCGGCTTGTACTTACGGATAGCCATTGTTCAAACCCCTTAGCTGACCGGGCCGCCGAAGGCCTCGATGCGGTCACCGTCAGCCAGCTTGACCATCGCGCGCTTGGTCGCTTTGCGCTGCCCGAAGCCGGTCCGGGTGCGCTTGCGCTTGCCCTCGCGGTTCGCGGTGTTCACCGTCAGCACGCGGACGTTGAAGATCTGCTGGATCGCGATCTTGATCTCGGTCTTGTTCGCGTTCGGGTTGACCAGGAACGTGTACCAGTTCTGGTCGAGAACGCTGTAGCTCTTCTCCGACACGACCGGCTTGATGATGATGTCGCGCGGGTCGGCGATGGTGCTCACTTGTTCTCCCCCTCGGCGGTCGCCGGCACGCCCAGGAACTCGTCGAGCGCGTCCTTGGTGAAGACCACCTCGTCGGCCACCAGCACGTCGTACGTGTTGAGCTGACCGGCCTCGAGCAGGTGCACGGTCGCCTCGTTGCGCAGCGAGAGCCAGTTCAGCTCGTCGGTGCTGCTCAGCACGACCAGGACCTTGGTGGATTCGGTGGCCTTGCGCAGCGTGCTGATCGCGGCCTTGGTCGACGGCTTGTCGCCGCTGACGAACGCCTCGACCACGTGCACGCGGCCTTCGCGGGCCCGGTCGGACAGGGCGCCACGCAGGGCGGCGGCCTTCATCTTCTTGGGGGTCCGCTGGCTGTAGTCACGCGGCACGGGACCGTGCACGACGCCACCACCGGTGAACTGCGGCGCGCGGATCGAGCCCTGACGGGCGCGACCGGTGCCCTTCTGCTTGTACGGCTTCTTGCCGCCACCGGCGACCTCACCGCGGGTCTTGGCCTTGGCCGTGCCCTGGCGAGCCGCGGCCAGCTGGGCCACGACGACCTGGTGCATCAGCGGGATGTTGGCCTGGACGTCGAACACCGAGTCCGGCAGCTCGACCGAGCCGGCCTTGTTGCCCTCGACGTTGATCACGTCAACCGAGCTCACTTGGCACCGCCCTTCTTCGCCGCGGTGCGGACCAGAACAAGCGCGCCCTTGGGGCCGGGCACAGCGCCCTTGACCAGGATCAGGTTGTTCTCGACGTCCACCGCCTGCACGGTCAGGTTCTGCACGGTGAAGCGCTGGCTACCCATGCGACCGGCCATCCGGACACCCTTGAAGACGCGACCCGGGGTCGCGCAGGCGCCGATCGAGCCGGGCGAGCGGTGCTTGCGCTCGACACCGTGGCTGCTCTTGAGGCCGTGGAAGCCGTGACGCTTCATGACACCGGCGTAGCCCTTACCGCGGGTCTTACCGGTGACGTCGATCGGCGCACCGACCGCGAACGTGTCGACGGTGACTTCCTGGCCCAGCTCGTACTCACCGGCGTCGGTGGTGCGCAGCTCGACGACGTGGCGCCGCGGCGACACACCCGCCTTGGCAAAGTGACCGCCCTCGGGCTTGTTCACCTTGCGCGGGTCGATCGCGCCGTATGCCAGCTGGACGGCAGCGTAGCCATCCTTCTCATCTGTGCGGACCTGGGTCACGACGCAAGGGCCGGCCTGCACCACGGTCACCGGGACAACCTTGTTGTTGTCCCAGACCTGGGTCATGCCGAGCTTGGCGCCCAGGATCCCCTTAACTTGCCTGTCCATCAGTCGCAGATCCCTACAGCTTGATCTCGATGTCGACGCCAGCCGGCAGGTCGAGGCGCATGAGCGAGTCGACCGTCTTGGGAGTCGGGTCGATGATGTCGATCAGCCGCTTGTGCGTGCGCATCTCGAAGTGCTCGCGCGAGTCCTTGTACTTGTGCGGCGAGCGGATGACGCAGAAACGGTTGATCTCCGTGGGCAGCGGCACCGGGCCAGCAACCTGCGCCCCGGTACGCGTCACCGTCTCGACGATCTTCCGAGCCGAGGAGTCGACGACCTCGTGGTCATAGGCCTTGAGCCGGATGCGGATCTTCTGTCCCGCCATGGTGGCTTCTGTTTCCTTCTCTCGATGCCGCTACGTGCGAAAGCGGTGGCTCTCGCATGCCCGCAGGACCGTTGATCCTGCGTTGTCCGACCCCCGCGGTCGGGCGTGTCGCGTTGACTCTCAGAAACCTGCGCAGGGCAGCTCTCTAGATCGCGGGGATCTTGAGGTGTCTCCGGGCCTTCTCAGTCCCACGGGGCGGCTGTAAACACACCCCCAGACACCCGGCGAGGGTGGGCACCTGCCCAAGGCAGCTACCCACCCCGCTCGGACGCAACCTGACTAGTATGCCGGAAACTATCCGGCAATGCTAATCGGGGTCAGGGTCCTCAGACGTTGATCTTCGTGACCGTTCCGGCGCCGACGGTGCGGCCACCCTCGCGGATCGCGAACTTCAGGCCCTGCTCCATGGCGATCGGCTGGATCAGCTTGACCGACATGCTGGTGGAGTCGCCCGGCATGACCATCTCGGTGCCCTCGGGCAGCGTGACGACGCCGGTGACGTCCGTGGTGCGGAAGTAGAACTGCGGGCGGTAGTTCTGGAAGAACGGGGTGTGCCGGCCGCCCTCTTCCTTCGAGAGGATGTAGACCTGGCCCTCGAACTCCGTGTGGGGAGTCGTGGTGCCCGGCTTCACAACCACCATGCCGCGCTCGACGTCCTCGCGCTTGATGCCGCGGAGCAGCAGACCGACGTTCTCGCCGGCGCGGGCCTCGTCGAGCAGCTTGCGGAACATCTCGATGCCGGTGCAGACGGTCTTCGTCGACTTCTCGCGGATGCCGACGATCTCGACCTCCTCGTTCGGCTTGAGGATGCCACGCTCGGCGCGACCCGTGACCACGGTGCCACGACCGGTGATCGTGAAGACGTCCTCGATGGGCATGAGGAACGGCTTCTCGGTCTCACGCTCGGGCTGCGGGATCGCGGTGTCGACCGCGTTCATCAGCTCGAGGAGCTTGCCGGTCCACTCCTTGTCACCCTCGAGCGCCTTGAGCGCGGAGACCCGCACGACCGGCAGGTCGTCACCCGGGAACTCGTAGGTGCTGAGCAGCTCGCGGACCTCGAGCTCGACGAGCTCCAGAAGCTCCTCGTCGTCCACCATGTCGCTCTTGTTCAGGGCGACGACGATGTACGGAACGCCGACCTGGCGGGCCAGGAGCACGTGCTCCTTGGTCTGCGGCATCGGGCCGTCGGTCGCGGCGACCACCAGGATCGCGCCGTCCATCTGGGCGGCACCGGTGATCATGTTCTTGATGTAGTCAGCGTGGCCGGGGCAGTCCACGTGCGCGTAGTGACGCGCCGCGGTCTGGTACTCGACGTGCGCGATCGAGATCGTGATACCACGGGCCTTCTCTTCAGGCGCCTTGTCGATCTCGTCGAACGGGGTGTACGGGTTCAGGTCCGGGTATTCGTCGTGCAGGACCTTCGTGATGGCCGCAGTCAGCGTCGTCTTACCGTGGTCGATGTGACCAATGGTGCCGATGTTGACGTGCGGCTTAGTCCGCTCGAACTTCGCCTTCGCCACTGGTGTCCTCCTGTGGACTGTGGAATTACTTGCGCCCGGCACGCCCGATAAGGCGATGGGGACTCTGTCGACTGCTCGTGCGCGTGCGGCCCTCGACGGACCGCACGCGCCTCATCGATCAAGCGTGGTATCAGGCACCAGTCGCTTTGGCGATGATCTCCTTCGCGACGCCCTGCGGGACCTCGGCGTAGGAGTCGAACTGCATGCTGTAGCTTGCCCGGCCGGCCGTCTTCGACCGCAGGTCGCCGACGTAGCCGAACATCTCCGACAGCGGCACCAGTGCCTTGACGACGCGGGCGCCGGAGCGCTCCTCCATCGACTGAATGATGCCACGGCGGGAGTTGAGGTCGCCGATCACGTCGCCCATGTTGTCCTCGGGCGTGGTGACCTCGACGGACATCATCGGCTCGAGCAGCGCGGGGTCGGCCTTGCGGGCCGCCTCCTTCATCGCCATGGAGCCGGCGATCTTGAACGCCATCTCGGACGAGTCGACCTCGTGGTACTGACCGTCGACCAGCGTGAACTTGACGCCGACCAGCGGGTAGCCCGCGAGAACGCCGTACTGCAGGGAGTCCTGCGCGCCCGCGTCCACCGAGGGGATGAACTCCTTGGGGATGCGACCACCGGTCACGGCGTTGACGAACTCGTACGTGGGGCCGTCCGCCTCGAGCGTCAGCGGCTCGATGGTGACGACGACCTTCGCGTACTGACCGGAGCCACCGGTCTGCTTCTTGTGGACGAACGTGTACTTCTCCACGGTGCCGCGGATCGTCTCGCGGTAGGCCACCTGCGGCTTACCGATGTTCGCCTCGACGTTGAACTCGCGGCGCATGCGGTCCACCAGGATGTCCAGGTGGAGCTCGCCCATGCCGGCGATGATGGTCTGCCCGGTCTCCTCGTCGTTGAAGACGCGGAAGGTCGGGTCCTCCTCGGCCAGACGCTGGATCGCGGTGCCCAGCTTCTCCTGGTCCGACTTGGTCTTCGGCTCGATGGCGACCTGGATGACCGGCTCCGGGAAGGTCATCGACTCCAGGATGACCGGGTTGGCCGGGTCGCTGAGCGTGTCACCGGTGGTGGTCTGCTTGAGACCCTGGACGGCGATGATGTCGCCGGCCTGCGCGGTGGCGCGCTCCTCACGCTTGTTCGCGTGCATCTGGTAGATCTTGCCGATCCGCTCCTTGCGGTCCTTGGTGGAGTTGACCACCTGGGAGCCGGAGTCGAGCGTGCCGGAGTAGACCCGGACGTACGTGAGCTTGCCGAGGTGCTTGTCCGTCTGGATCTTGAACGCCAGGCCGGAGAACGGCTCGGAGTTCGACGGCTTGCGCTGCATCGGGGTCTCACCGTCGGTGGCGGTGCCCTCGATGGCCGGGATGTCCAGCGGCGACGGCAGGTAGTCGACCACGGCGTCGAGCATGGGCTGCACGCCCTTGTTCTTGAACGCCGAGCCGCACAGCACCGGGTTGGCCTTGCTGGCGATCGTGGCGCGCCGGATGGCGGCCTTGATCTCGTCCAGCGAGAGCTCCTCGCCCTCGAGGTACTTCTCCATGACCGCGTCGTCGACGTCGGCCAGGGTCTCGATCAGCTTCTCGCGCCACTCGTTCGCGGAGTCGACCAGGTCGGCCGGGATCTCCTCGATCGCGTAGTCCTCGCCCTTCTGGGTCTCGCCGCGCCAGGTGAGGGCGCGCATCTCGACCAGGTCGACGACGCCGATGTGGTCGCCCTCGAGCCCGATCGGGATCTGCAGAACCAGCGGGGTCGCGTTCAGCCGGTCGATCATCATCTGCACGCAGCGGAAGAAGTCGGCGCCGGTCCGGTCGAGCTTGTTGACGAAGCACATCCGGGGGACGTGGTACTTGTCCGCCTGGCGCCACACGTTCTCGGTCTGCGGCTCCACGCCGGCCACGCCGTCGTAGACCGCGACCGCGCCGTCCAGCACACGCAGCGACCGCTCGACCTCGACCGTGAAGTCGACGTGGCCGGGCGTGTCGATGATCTGGATCGTGTGGCCCTTCCACTCGCACTTGGTGGCGGCGGAAGTGATCGTGATACCGCGCTCCTGCTCCTGCTCCATCCAGTCCATGGTGGCGGCGCCATCGTGGACTTCACCGATCTTGTAGGTGATGCCGGTGTAGAAGAGGATTCGCTCAGTAGTCGTGGTCTTACCGGCATCGATGTGCGCCATGATGCCGATGTTGCGTACGTTGGCGAGCGCGTCTGCGGCGGCCACTTCAATCCCTACTTTTCTTCGTCGTCGTCTCTCGGACCGGTACGACTTGCGCTGTGGCCCGGCGGATGCCGGGCCGGCAGCGGGGTCTTACCAGCGGTAGTGCGCGAAGGCCTTGTTGGACTCCGCCATCTTGTGGGTGTCCTCGCGACGCTTGACAGCGGCACCCAGGCCGTTGCTGGCGTCGAGCAGCTCGTTCTGCAGGCGCTCGATCATGGTCTTCTCGCGGCGGGCCTTGGAGTACTGGACCAGCCAGCGCAGACCGAGAGTGGTCTGACGCGGGGTGCGGACCTCGACCGGAACCTGGTAGGTCGCGCCACCGACGCGGCGGCTGCGGACCTCGAGGGTCGGCTTGACGTTGTCCATGGCGCGCTTGAGCGTCACCACGGGGTCGGTGCCGTTCTTCTCGCGGCAGCCCTCGAGGGCGCCGTACACGATGCGCTCAGCGAGCTGACGCTTGCCGCCGACCAGGATCTTGTTGACCAGCTGGGTCACGAGCGGCGAGTTGTAAACCGGGTCCGCGACCACTGGGTGGCGCGGAGCGGGGCCCTTGCGCGGCATGTCAGCTCTTCTCCTTCTTCGCGCCGTAACGGCTGCGAGCCTGCTTGCGGTTGCGGACACCCTGGGTGTCCAGCGAACCACGGACGATCTTGTAGCGGACGCCCGGCAGGTCCTTCACACGACCGCCACGCACGAGCACGATCGAGTGCTCCTGCAGGTTGTGGCCGACACCGGGGATGTACGCCGTCACCTCGATCTGGCTGCTGAGCTTCACACGAGCGACCTTGCGCAGCGCAGAGTTCGGCTTCTTGGGGGTGGTGGTGTACACGCGCGTGCACACGCCGCGCCGCTGGGGGCTTCCCTTAAGCGCCGGCGTCTTGGTCTTGCTCGTCTTAGCCTGTCGGCCCTTGCGGACCAGCTGCTGGATCGTGGGCACCGGGTTTCTCCGCTCCCTTCGGCCGCTTCCTAGGCGGCCGCACCGTCTTATGTCTGCCTCTGTGTGCTGGTCAATCCCCGGTACGAGAGGACTGTCCGGCACCCGCGGTCGGGCGTGTCGTCCGGCTCACGGTCCCGCCGCGCGTTGGTCAACGCGCACCGGGTCTTGTCTTGGTCGACACCCGCTGGGCGCCGGCTCGGCGTGGCGCCACCAAGTCGCTTTGACGCGGACTCGGGCGCACGCACGAGTTGCCCGGGCAAGCCCGGGCACGAGGGGAAAGATTACCCACCCCGAGCACCCAGGTCAAAATGAGGCCCAGGACCACGCGACGGATATCTCCGATACAAGTGTACCGGGTGGCTCACGGAAGCAACGCCGCGGTGCCGGATCCAGCCTCAGACCGAAATCTGCAACACCAGAGTCAACGCGAGGGACAGCAGCGCAATTCCCGCGCCGGCGGCGCCGCACACGATCCCCGACATGCCCAGCCCGGCTCCGGTGAAGCGCACGTGACCGGTCCGGCCCGACGTGCGGACCTGTCGGCGAGCCACCGCCCCGAGCGCGATCGCACCCCCGCCCACCAGCACGCTGAGCAGCGTGAAGGCGCCCGAGACCCAGCCGCCCCAGCCGCTTGCCGAGCCGGCCAGGCCGAAGCAGAGCACGAGCAGAGAGGCCAGGATCGAGCCGATGCCGGCAATCAGGGAGCCGATCGCCAGGCCCGAGGTGATCGGCTCGACCCGCAGCTGGACCAGGCCGAACTCGGTGCCCGGCATCGCGTCGACCCGTTCCGGGCGCCAGCGGCCCGACGGGGGCGGCGGTGGCACTGCCGGCGGGTAGGGCACCTGCGGCGGGGGCGGGACCGTCATGACAAGAGCATGTCACTCGTACGGGATCGGCCGCATCCCGCCCGCGGCTAGTCGGTGCCGGGTGAGAAGTCGGCGCCGCCCGGGGTGCCCGCCAGATGCAGCAGACCGGCGATCGACGCGACCACGAGTGCCGTCAGCGCGAGCACGATGCCGGCCCAGGCCAGCCGGCGGCCCCGCCTGATCCACGCCGAGCCGGTCAGATAGCCCTTGGCCTCGTACGCCTGCCGGGCCGTCTGCTTGGCCAGCAGGAGGGCGATGGTGGCCGGAATCACACCGCCCACGAAAGCGCCGGTCAGGAAACCCACCAGGCCGAGCGCGAAAACCGCCCGAGCCTTCGACGAGGGCTCAGGATCCGGGTCCATGGGGTGGCGGTCCGGCACGGTCATCGGAAGGGTCACCCCACCATCTTAGAAACGCCGAAGGGCGGCCGCGCAGTGCGCGGCCGCCCCGGTGCTTACAGCCTTACCGGTACGACCCGAAGTCGAAGTCGTCCAGCGGCACAGCCTGCCCGCTGGCCGGCCCGAAGCCGTAGTCGGTCTCGGGGTACCCGGTCATCGAGTACACCTTGGCCTTGGCCTCCTCGGTCGGTTCGACCCGGATGTTGCGGTACTTGGAGATACCCGTACCGGCCGGGATGAGCTTACCGATGATGACGTTCTCCTTGAGGCCCACCAGCGAGTCGCTGCGCGAGTTGATCGCAGCGTCGGTGAGCACCCGGGTGGTCTCCTGGAAGGAGGCCGCGGAGAGCCAGGAGTCGGTGGCCAGCGAGGCCTTGGTGATACCCATGAGCACCGGACGACCGGCGGCGGGCTCGCCACCCTCGCCGACGAGCCGGCGGTTCTCCGACTCGAACAGCGCCCGGTCGACCAGCACGCCCGGCAGGAACTCCGCCGCGCCCGAGTCGATGACCGTCACCCGCTTGAGCATCTGGCGAATGATGATCTCGATGTGCTTGTCGTGGATGAGCACACCCTGCGAGCGGTAGACCTCCTGGACCTCGGAGGTCAGGTGGACCTGGACCGCCCGCGGACCCATGATCCGCAGAAGCTCGTGCGGGTCGATGGTGCCCTCGGTCAGCTTCTCGCCGACGCCGACGTGGTCGCCGTCGTGGGCCCGGAGCTTGACGCGCTTGGAGATCTTGTCGTAGACGATCTCCTCGCTGCCGTCGTCCGGCACCACGATGATCTTGCGCGAGCGCTCGCCGTCCTCGATGCGGATGCGTCCCGGGGTGTCGGCGATGGGCGCCTTGCCCTTGGGCACGCGGGCCTCGAAGATCTCCTGCACACGCGGCAGACCCTGGGTGATGTCCTCACCCGCGACACCACCGGTGTGGAAGGTACGCATCGTCAGCTGCGTGCCCGGCTCACCGATGGACTGGGCGGCGATGATGCCGACCGCCTCACCGATGTCCACGCCCTTGCCCGTCGGCAGCGAACGGCCGTAGCAGGCCGCGCACACGCCGAGCTTCGACTCGCAGGTCAGCACCGAGCGCACCCGGACGTTCTCGACACCCGCCGCGACCAGCTGGTCGACCAGGATCGAGTTGAGGTCCGAGCCGCGCGCCACGACCAGGTTGCCGTTGGCGTCCTTGATGTCGTCGGCCAGCGTACGAGCGTGCACCCCGGTCTCGGCGTGCACGTGCACGACCAGCGTGCCGTCGGCCTCGCGCTCGCCCACCTGCATCGGGATCGCGCGGTCGGTGCCGCAGTCCTCCTCGCGGATGATGACGTCCTGCGAGACGTCCACCAGACGACGGGTCAGGTAACCCGAGTCGGCGGTACGCAGCGCGGTGTCGGCCAGACCCTTACGAGCACCGTGGGTGGAGATGAAGTACTCCAGCACGGTCAGGCCCTCGCGGTACGACGAGGTGATCGGCCGCGGGATGATCTCACCCTTGGGGTTGGCCACCAGGCCACGGATCGCGGCGATCTGCCGGAGCTGCAGCAGGTTACCGCGGGCGCCCGAGTTGATCATGACCCAGAGCGGGTTCTCGTGCGGGAGCGAGTTCTCCATCTCCTTGGAGATCTCGTTCGTGGCCTTGGTCCAGATCTCGATGAGCTCGCCGCGACGCTCCTCGGCGGTCATGAGACCACGCTGGTACTGCTTGTCGATCCGGTCCGCCTCGACCTGGTAGCGCTGCAGGATCTCCGGCTTGCGCTCCGGGCCGATGACGTCGCCCATGCCGATCGTCACACCGGACCAGGTGGCCCAGTGGAAGCCGGCCTCCTTGAGCGCGTCCAGGGTCGCCGCGAGGCTGACCTTGGGGAAGCGCTCGGCGAGGTCGTTGACGATCGCCGACAGCTGACCCTTGCGGATCTCGTAGTTCACGAAACGGTAGCCCGGGGGCAGCGTCTCGTTGAAGATGACCCGGCCGAGAGTGGTCTCGACCAGCAGCGGCTCGCCCTCGGTCCAGTCCTCCGGCGCGGTCCACGCGGCGCCCTTGGCCCCGTTGTCGACGCCGATGACCTCGCGCAGCCGGATCTTCACCGGCGCCTGCAGGTGCAGTTCGCCGTTGTCGAAGGCCATCCGCGCCTCGGCGTCCGAGCTGAACACCCGTCCCTCGCCCTTGGTGCCGGGCGTCTCGTGGGTCAGGTAGTACAGCCCGATGACCATGTCCTGGGTCGGCATGGTGACCGGCTTGCCGTCGGCCGGCTTGAGGATGTTGTTCGACGAGAGCATCAGGATCCGGGCCTCGGCCTGCGCCTCGGCCGACAGCGGCACGTGCACCGCCATCTGGTCACCGTCGAAGTCGGCGTTGAACGCCGTACAGACGAGCGGGTGGATCTGGATCGCCTTGCCCTCGACCAGCTGCGGCTCGAAGGCCTGGATGCCCAGGCGGTGCAGCGTCGGCGCGCGGTTCAGCAGCACCGGGTGCTCGCTGATGACCTCTTCGAGGACGTCCCACACGACCGGCCGCTGACGCTCGACCATGCGCTTGGCCGACTTGATGTTCTGCGCGTGGTTCAAGTCGACCAGGCGCTTCATCACGAACGGCTTGAACAGCTCCAGCGCCATCTGCTTGGGCAGACCGCACTGGTGCAGCTTCAGGCGCGGGCCGACGACGATGACCGAACGGCCGGAGTAGTCGACGCGCTTGCCGAGCAGGTTCTGACGGAACCGGCCCTGCTTGCCCTTGAGCATGTCGGACAGCGACTTGAGCGGGCGGTTACCCGGGCCGGTGACCGGCCGGCCGCGGCGGCCGTTGTCGAACAGCGCGTCGACGGCCTCCTGCAGCATCCGCTTCTCGTTGTTCACGATGATCTCGGGCGCGCCGAGGTCGATGAGCCGCTTGAGCCGGTTGTTGCGGTTGATCACGCGGCGGTACAGGTCGTTCAGGTCGGACGTGGCGAAGCGGCCACCGTCGAGCTGCACCATCGGGCGCAGGTCCGGCGGGATGACCGGAACGCAGTCCAGCACCATGCCGAGCGGCGAGTTACGCGTGTTCAGGAACGCGGCGACGACCTTGAGGCGCTTGAGAGCACGGATCTTGCGCTGGCCCTTACCCGTACGAATGATCTCGCGCAGGTTCTCGGCCTCGGCGTCCAGGTCCATGTTCGTCAGCAGCGCCTTGATCGCCTCGGCGCCCATGCCACCGGTGAAGTACTCACCGAAGCGGTCCCGCAGCTCGCGGTAGAGCAGCTCGTCGGTGACCAGCTGCTTGGAGTCGAGCTTGCGGAAGGTGTCGAGCACCTCGTCGAGCCGGTCGATCTCCCGCTGCGCCTTGTCACGGATCTGGCGCATCTCGCGCTCGCCGGCCTCCTTGACCTTGCGGCGCACGTCCGCCTTGGCCCCTTCGGCTTCGAGCTCCGCGAGGTCCTGCTCCAGCTTCGCGGCACGCTTCTCGATCTCCGAGTCGCGGCTGTTCTCGGACTGGCGCTTCTCGGCGAAGATCTCGTTCTCGATCGTGGACAGGTCGCGGTGACGCGCCTCGGCGTCAACGCTCGTGACCACGTACGAGGCGAAGTAAATGATCTTCTCGAGGTCCTTGGGCGCAAGGTCGAGCAGGTAGCCCAGGCGGCTCGGCACACCCTTGAAGTACCAGATGTGCGTGACCGAGGCGGCCAGCTCGATGTGGCCCATGCGCTCACGGCGGACCTTGGACCGGGTCACCTCGACGCCGCAGCGCTCACAGATGATGCCCTTGAACCGGACCCGCTTGTACTTGCCGCAGTAGCACTCCCAGTCCCGCTGCGGACCGAAGATCTTCTCGCAGAAGAGTCCGTCCTTCTCGGGCTTGAGCGTGCGGTAGTTGATCGTCTCGGGCTTCTTGACCTCGCCGTGCGACCACTGCCGGATGTCGTCAGCGGTGGCCAGGCCGATGCGCAACTCGTCGAAGAAGTTGACGTCGAGCACTTGGTCTATCCCTCGTATTTCGTTGCTCGAATGGGTTCCAGGCCGGCGGTGGCGTCCCCCGGGGCTTTCACACCCCGGGGGACGCTTCCGTCAGATCTCTTCGACGCTGCTGACGCCCTCGTTCGGGCGCCGTGACAGGTCGATACCGAGTTCCTCCGCGGCCCGGAAGACCTCGTCGTCCGTCTCGCGCATCTCGAGGGCCACACCGTCGCTGGAAAGCACCTCGACGTTCAGGCACAGCGACTGCAGCTCCTTGAGGAGCACCTTGAAGGACTCGGGGATTCCCGGCTCCGGGATGTTCTCGCCCTTGACGATGGCCTCGTAGACCTTCACGCGACCGAGGACGTCGTCGGACTTGATGGTGAGCAGCTCCTGCAGCGCGTAAGCGGCGCCGTAGGCCTGCATCGCCCAGCACTCCATCTCGCCGAACCGCTGGCCACCGAACTGCGCCTTACCACCCAGCGGCTGCTGCGTGATCATCGAGTACGGGCCGGTCGACCGAGCGTGAATCTTGTCGTCGACCAGGTGGTTCAGCTTGAGGATGTAGACGTACCCGACCGAGACCGGGTCCGGCAGCGGCTCGCCGGAGCGGCCGTCGAACAGCTGCGCCTTGCCGTCACCGTTGACCAGCCGCTTACCGTCGCGGTTGACCAGCGTCGACTCCAGGAGGCCCTTGATCTCCTCCTCCTGCGCACCGTCGAAGACGGGGGTCGCGACGTTCGAGTCCTTGGGGGACTCGTGCGCCTCGATCGCGCGCAGCTGGCGCTTCCACTCGGCGTCCTCGCCCTCGACCTCCCAGCCGGTCTTGGCGATCCACCCGAGGTGGGTCTCCAGAACCTGGCCGATGTTCATACGCGAGGGCACACCGAGCGGGTTGAGCACGATGTCGACCGGGGTGCCGTCCTCAAGGAACGGCATGTCCTCGACCGGCAGGATCTTGGAGATGACGCCCTTGTTGCCGTGGCGGCCCGCGAGCTTGTCACCGTCCTGGATCTTGCGCTTCTGGGCCACGTAGACCCGGACCAGCTCGTTGACGCCGGGGGGCAGCTCGTCGCCGTCCTCCCGCGAGAACGTGCGGACACCGATGACCGTGCCGGTCTCACCGTGCGGCACCTTCAGCGAGGTGTCCCGGACCTCCCGGGCCTTCTCACCGAAGATCGCGCGGAGCAGCCGCTCCTCGGGGGTCAGCTCGGTCTCGCCCTTGGGCGTGACCTTGCCGACCAGGATGTCGCCCGGCACGACCTCGGCGCCGATCCGGATGATGCCGCGCTCGTCCAGGTCGGCGAGCATTTCCTCGCTGACGTTGGGGATGTCGCGGGTGATCTCCTCCGGGCCGAGCTTGGTGTCGCGGGCGTCGACCTCGTGCTCCTCGATGTGGATCGAGGTGAGGACGTCCTGCTGGACGAGGCGCTGCGACAGGATGATCGCGTCCTCGTAGTTGTGACCCTCCCAGCACATGAACGCGACGAGCAGGTTGCGGCCGAGGGCCATCTCCCCCTCGTCGGTGCACGGGCCGTCGGCGATGACCTGGCCGGCCTCGACCCGGTCACCCTCGAACACGACCGGCTTCTGGTTGACGCAGGAGCCGGCGTTGGAGCGGCGGAACTTGTGCAGCAGGTACGTACGGCGGTGGCCGTCGTCCTGGTGGACCGTCACGTAGTCGGCGCACAGGTCCTCGACCACGCCGCCGACCTCGGCCACGACCACGTCGCCGGCGTCGACCGCGGCACGGTACTCCATGCCGGTGCCGACCAGCGGCGCCTCGGCCTTGACCAGCGGCACGGCCTGACGCTGCATGTTCGCGCCCATGAGGGCACGGTTGGCGTCGTCGTGCTCGAGGAACGGGATCATCGCGGTCGCGACCGAGGTCATCTGACGCGGCGACACGTCCATGTAGTCGACCTCCGTGCCGGGCACGTAGTCGACCTCACCACCCTTACGGCGGACCAGGACGCGGTCGTCGGCGAAGGTGCCGTCGCTCTTCAGCGTGGCGTTCGCCTGCGCCTTGATGTACCTGTCCTCCTCGTCAGCCGTGAGGTAGTGCACCTCGTCGGTGACAGTGCCGTTCTCAACCTTCCGGTACGGCGTCTCGATGAAGCCGAACGGGTTGACGCGGGCGAAGGTGGACAGGGCGCCGATCAGGCCGATGTTCGGGCCCTCGGGCGTCTCGATCGGGCACATCCGGCCGTAGTGGGACGGGTGCACGTCGCGGACCTCGAAGCCGGCCCGCTCACGCGAGAGGCCACCAGGGCCGAGCGCAGACAGACGACGCCGGTGGGTCAGGCCCGCCAGCGGGTTCGTCTGGTCCATGAACTGCGACAGCTGCGACGTGCCGAAGAACTCCTTGATCGCCGCCACGACGGGACGGATGTTGATCAGGGTCTGCGGCGTGATCGCCTCGACGTCCTGAGTCGTCATGCGCTCGCGGACGACGCGCTCCATCCGGGACAGGCCGACGCGGACCTGGTTCTGGATGAGCTCGCCGACCGTACGCAGACGCCGGTTGCCGAAGTGGTCGATGTCGTCGGCCTCGTAGCCCTCCTCGCCGGCGTGCAGGCGAGCGAGGTAGTCCACCGTCTTGACGATGTCTTCCTCGGTCAGCGTGCCGCGGACGATCGGGACGTCGATGTCGAGCTTCTTGTTGAACTTGTAACGGCCGACCTTGGCGACGTCGTACCTCTTCGGGTTGAAGAAGAGGTTGTCGAGCAGGGTCTGCGCGTTCTCCCGGGTCGGGGGCTCGCCGGGGCGGAGCTTGCGGTAGATGTCGAGCAGGGCCTCGTCCTGCCCGGCGATGTGGTCCTTCTCCAGCGTGGTCATGAGGAGCTCGGACCAGCCGAAGCGCTCACGGATCTGGTCGGCCGACCAGCCGATCGCCTTGAGCAGGACGGTGACGGCCTGCCGGCGCTTGCGGTCGATCCGGACACCGACCGTGTCGCGCTTGTCGATGTCGAACTCCAGCCAGGCGCCCCGGCTGGGGATGACCTTGACGCTGGAAAGGTCGCGGTCGGAGGTCTTGTCCGGCTCCTTGGTGAAGTACACGCCCGGCGAACGGACGAGCTGGCTCACCACGACGCGCTCGGTGCCGTTGATGACGAAAGTCCCCTTGGGGGTCATCATCGGGAAGTCACCCATGAAAACGGTCTGGCTCTTGATCTCGCCAGTCGTGTTGTTGGTGAACTCCGCGGTCACGAACAGCGGTGCGCAGTAGGTCAGATCCTTCTCTTTGCACTCCTCGATCGAGGCCTTGACCTCGTCGAATCGGGGAGACGAGAAGGACAGCGACATGGTGCCGGAGAAGTCCTCAATGGGACTGATCTCTTCGAGGATCTCTGCGAGGCCCGAGTGGGCATGCGGGTCGTCCGTCGACCGGGCCTGCCAAGCCTCGTTCCCGACCAGCCAGTCGAAGGACTCCGTCTGGAGGGCGAGGAGGTTGGGGACCTCAAGTTGCTCGGTGATCCTGCCGAAAGAGACACGGCGGGGTGCGTAAGCGCTCGACGTACGGCTGGTCTTCGCAGGGCGGGAAGCTGCCAAGATGCGTCCTTCCGAGGACCGGTGCTGCTGATGCGGCTGCAGCTGCGGTATGCAACTGTCTGCGTGCACTCCAACGAGCCCCCAGGAATTCATCCGAATGGATGTCCCGAAAGGGCTCAAGACAGAAGGCAGCGCAAACTAGCAGTGTAGCCGCTCGGCTAACCGCTGTCCAGCCCACACCTGAGGGGGCCTGCGGAACGCATCCCCGCGGCCTCTGACCTGCGCCTCAGGGGCCAGGGCCAAGAGCGGGGCCGCTCGGAACGCGGCAACTCTCCCTCTAGTGCCTCTCCGCGGGAACCGGTGAGACCGGATTACCCTCGGCTCGGCTGTCGCAAGCGCGGAAACTTGCTGTCATCAGCGTGCCTGTCAGGGGACACACAGTCAAGGGCTCTGGCGCGGGTCGAACCCCCGCCGTCGCCCACCCGGCGCGCTCTAGCGACCATACTCCACGGCTTGCCCGATTGAACCCGCTTTGTACGTCGGCCGTCCGACAGCTCGGCTTTCCCAAGTCATACCTGGTCAAGGGGTTATGAACACGAATGGCGAGGACCCGCACACGGGTCCTCGCCATTCGCAAGAGAATGCAGTGGAGCGTTAGATCACTTGAGGGTGACCTTGGCGCCCTCGCCCTCGAGCTTGGCCTTGGCGGCCTCGGCCTTCTCCTTGTTGACACCCTCGAGGATCGCCTTGGGGGCGGACTCGACGGCGTCCTTGGCCTCCTTGAGGCCCAGGCCGGTCAGCTCACGCACGACCTTGATGACCTGGATCTTCTTGCCACCGTCACCCTCGAGGACAACGTCGAACGAGTCCTTCTCGGCCTCGGCCTCGGGGGCAGCGCCGCCGCCACCGGGGGCAGCCGCGACGGCAACCGGGGCGGCCGCCTTGACGTCGAAGACGTCCTCGAACTGCTTCACGAACTCCGACAGCTCGATCAGCGTCATCTCCTTGAACGCGTCGAGCAGCTCGTCGGTGCTGAGCTTCGCCATGTCTGGCAACCTTTCCTAGCTTTTGAGTAAAAAAGTCGTGCTGGTGCGCGGTGGCTCAGGCCTCCGCGGGACCGTCCTTCTCGCGCTTCTCCTGAAGAGCGGCCGCGAGGCGTGCCACCTGCGCAAGCGGGGCCTGGAACGTGCCCACAGCCTTGGCCAGGTTGCCCTTCATGGCGCCGGCCAGCTTGGCCAGCAGAACCTCACGCGACTCGAGGTCAGCGATCTTGTTGACGTCATCCGCCGAGATCGCCTTGCCCTCGAAAACACCGCCCTTGATGACCAGGACGGGGTTGGCCTTGGCGAAAGCCCGAAGGCCCTTGGCCGCCTCGACCGGGTCGCCGCTGATGAAAGCGAGCGCGGTAGGACCGGCAAACAGAGTGTCGAGGCCCTCGATGCCCGCGTCGCTCGCAGCGCGCTTCGCCAGGGTGTTCTTCGACACCGCGTACTTGGTGTCGCCGCCCAGCGAACGGCGCAGCTCGGTGAGCTGCTTGACCGTGAGACCGCGGTACTCGGTCAGCACGGTGGCCGACGAGTTACGGAAGTCCTCCGTCAGCTCCGCAACGGCAGTGGCCTTGTCGGCCCGGACCGGCTTGTCCGCCATGTCCCTCCTCTCTCAATGCTCGAACCACTGGCCGGCATCGAAGGAGGGGCGAAATGAGAAACGCCCCGGCGCAGGGCGCACGGGGCGGAACAGACTCGGATCGACCCGAGCCCAGTCACGAACCGTTCTCCCCTGCGCGGGCCGCCCGCATCTGCGGGACCTTCGACCACGGCCGGAAAACGGCCACGGCGACCAGCGGTCTGTGGGTGGAACTTCGACAAGGAACTGTACGCGACCCGTCCGTCAACGCCAAATCACCTGCCGGGGCGGTTGTCTACACGCGTTTACCTCTCCTACCCATAGACCCCACCCACCCGGGGTGGCCACCCACTTTCAGCCTACGCGGCCCCGGCGGCGGGACTGGAGTTATCCACAGTTACGGGTTATCCACAGGGCCCAGGGCAGATCTTGGCGCGAGGAGGCAGGATCGCCGGCGACAGGAACGGGACCGGCCTCGCGGAAGCCGGGAACGGCCGTCGGAGCTCGGAGCGGCCTGGCCGCCGGAGCCGGGAGCAGCCAACCGAGCCGGGAGCGGCCTGGCCGCCGGAGCTGGAAGCGGCCAACCCAGCCGGGACCGGCCTGCCCGCCGGAGCTGGAAGCGGCCAACCCAGCCGGGACCGGCCTGCCCGCCGGAGCTGCGAGCAGCCAACCGAGCCGGGACCGGCCTCGACGCGGAAGCTGGGAGCGGCCGACCGAGCCGGGACCGGCCTGGCCGCCGGAGCTGGAAACGGCCAACCGAGCCGGGGGCGGCCTCGCCGCCGGAGCCGGGAGCGGCCTCACCGCCGGAGCTGGGAGCAGCCGTCCGAGCCGGGGCGGCCTTGTCAGGAACGGGAGCGACGGAGGTAGGCGTAGATGGTCAGGGCGGCGGTGCACCAGACAGTGGCCCACAGGGTGAGCAGGGCCAGCGTTGCCGCGGACGGGGTGGTGTCGGGGGTGAGGGCGCGTGCCGTGGCCATGACAGGCGGGACCAACCACGGCAGGAAGGAGCCCTGCAAGCCCAGCACGACCACGAGGACGGCCGCGGTGACGAGCACGGCCACGCCGTTGCGGACGCCGCGCGTGACGGCCCGGCTGGCCAGGGCGCCGATCGCGACGGCGGGTGGCACGGCCAGCAGGTGGGCCAGTATGCCGAGCAGGGTGCCGGAGAGCACGGGCTTCTCGGTGTCGATGCCGTGGAACAGCCAGGGTGCGCCCATTGCGAGGGCGCAGACGATCAGCGACAGCGCGGCGGCGGCCAGCAGACCGGCTGCGGCTTCGGCGCGGGCGCCCACTGCCACGCGGGCCAGGCGGCGCTGCCCGTCGGGCTCGGTGTCGAGCAGCAGCTTCGACTGCCAGGCGAGCACGGGGAAAAGCGCGGCGGCGGAATACCCGTAGGCCACCGCCGCGGGCGACGCTCCCCCGCCGTAGATGACGCCCAGCACGACCAGCACGGCGATGGCGGGTGGGAGGATCCGGCCGCCGCGGAGGAGGGCGGCCAGACGCATCCGGATCAGGGCGTTCATCGGGCGTCACCGGAGCTCACGTCGCGGACGCCCAGGACGGCGTGGCCTTGGGCCCGCAGCCGGACCACGGCCTCGTCGGCGGCGGCGCGCGGGACGGAGATCTCGATGACGACCTCGTCGCGGCCGGGAGAGGCCGGGGCCGGCGAACCAGACGGCGCGGGCAGAGCCGACGGAGCAGGCAGGGCCGACGGAGCAGGCACGGCCGACGGAGCCGCCGGGGAGGAAGGAGCAGGCAGGGCGGACGGAGCAGGCGGAGCCGGCGGGGCTGGGGCCGGCGGGGCTGGAGCAGGCGGGGCTGGGGCCGGTTCGACGGTGGCGTCGGTGACCGACCAGTGGGTCGCGCCGGGGAGGGCGGCTATCTCGCCACGGTGGTCGCTGACCAGCACCATGGCGCCGGTGGCGGTGACCTCGGCGACGATCTCGGGGATCAGGGTGCGGGCCGCGGCGTCCAGGCCCTCCCACGGCTCGTCGAGAATGAGCAGGCCGGGCCGGGCGATAAGGGCCTGGGCCAGGCCGACTTTCTGGGCGGTGCCCTTGGAAAGGTCGCTCAGGCGGGTGCCGGTGTGGCCGGTCAGCAGCAGGCGCTCGATCCACTCGTCGGCCCGGGCGGGGGCGTGGCCGCGCAGCGTGGCCATTCGGTGCAGGTAGTCGCCCGCGGTGAACGGCTGGTCGGCCGGGAAGCGCTCGGGCACCCAGCCCACGATCGGCGGGCGGTCGCGCACGGCGCCGCGTCGGGGGCGGAGGACGCCCGCGGCCAGCTGGAGCAGCGTGGATTTGCCGGCGCCGTTGCGGCCCAGCACGACCACCGTCTGGCCCGGCTCGACGACGGCGTCGACCGCGCGGAGCGTCCAGTCGGCTCGGCGGCCGTAGCGGAACCACACCCCGTCGAAACGCACGGGCGAACTTTGCCACAGAAAAGCCCCCGGGGATGTCCCCGGGGGCTTCGCTGAAGCAGTGATCAGGCCTCGGCGTTGGTCAGGCCCTTGACCACGTTGGGGTCGACCGGCACGCCGGGGCCCATGGTGGTGGTGACGGTGACCTTCTTGAGGTACTTGCCCTTGGCCGCGGACGGCTTGGCCCGCAGCACCTCGTCGAGCACGGCGGCGTAGTTGTCGGTCAGCTGCTCCGGCGTGAACGACGCCTTGCCGATGATCAGGTGCAGGTTCGAGTGCTTGTCGACCCGGAACGTGATCTTGCCGCCCTTGATCTCGTTGACGGCCTTGGTCACGTCCATGGTGACGGTGCCGGTCTTCGGGTTGGGCATGAGACCACGCGGGCCGAGGATGCGGGCGATCCGACCGATCTTGGCCATCTGGTCGGGGGTGGCGATCGCGGCGTCGAAGTCGAGCCAGCCACCCTGGATGCGGGCGACGAGCTCGTCGGTGCCGACCTCGTCGGCGCCGGCCGCGACGGCCTCCTCGGCCTTCGCGCCCTGGGCGAAGACGATCACGCGGGCGGTCTTGCCGGTGCCGTGGGGCAGGTTGACCGTGCCGCGGACCATCTGGTCGGCCTTACGCGGGTCGACGCCGAGACGCATGGCGACCTCGACGGTGGCGTCGAACTTGGTCGGGCTGGTCTCCTTGGCGATCTTGATCGCCTCGGCCGGCTCGTACAGCTTGTTCGGGTCGATCTGCTCGGCGCCCTTGCGGTAGCCCTTGCTGCGCTGCATTTCACTTACTCCTGTGTGGTAGATGGCGGGCCTCGTCGCGAGGCCCTCCCACTGACGTGCTTGTCAGATCTTGGCGACCTGGTTGAAGTTCAGTTCCACCGGCGTCTCACGGCCGAAGATGGAGACCAGAACCTTCAACTTCTGCTGGTCGGCATTGATTTCGCTGATCGAGGCGGGCAGCGAGGCGAACGCGCCGTCGGTGACCGTGACCGAGTCGCCGACCTCGAAGTCGAGCACCTTGACCTCGGGCTTGACCTTCTTCTCCTCCTGCTCGACCGCGGGCGCCAGCCACTTCAGCACCTCGTCGAGCGAGAGCGGGGCGGGGCGGTCGACGCGGTCGGTCGCACCCACGAAGCCGGTCACTCCGGGCGTGTTGCGAACACAGGAGTACGACTCGGGGGACAGATCCATCCGAACGAGGATGTAGCCCGGGAAAACCTTGTTGTTGACCTGGAGGCGCTTGCCGTTCTTGACCTCGACCTCTTCGCGGGTCGGCACCTCGACCTGGAAGATGAAGTCCTCCATGTCGAGGCTGGTGATGCGGGTCTCGAGGTTGGTCTTGACCTTGTTCTCGTAGCCCGCGTAGGAGTGCACGACGTACCAGTCGCCGGGCGCATAGCGCAGCTTCTGCCGCAGCTCCTGCACCGGGTCGAAGTCTTCGTCGTCCTCGGCTGCGGAGGAGCCCCCGGCTGCGGAGGAGTCCTCGACCGCGGAGGAATCCTCGACCGCCGGGGCCGCGGGCTCCTGCGGCTCGGTCGCCTCGTCCTGCGGCTCAGCGGCCTCGACCGACTCGTCGTTGTCCGCCGTGGCCACCGACGACTGCTCGTCGACGGACTGCGCGGTCTCGTCGTCGTACTCAGGCACGCTCGCTCACTTCCAGCTATGTCTTCTCAAACTGCGGGGTCAGCCGCCGAACGCCCAGAGGATGGCCTTGCCCAGGCCGAGGTCCAGCAGGCCGACGATGGTGGTCATGACCGCCACGAAGACGATCACGATCGTCGTGTAGGTCAGCAGTTCCTTGCGCGTGGGCCAGATGACCTTACGCAGTTCGCTGACGACCTCACGGAAGAATCCGCCGATGCGCCCGAAGAAGCCGGACCGGCGGACCTCCTTCTTCGGCTTCGCCGAGCGCTCGGCGACGGCGGTGCCGCCCCGGCCTACCGGCTCGTCGCCGTCGGTCGCGTCCTTGTCGTCCTCGACGGCGTCGTCGAACACCTCGTCGTCGGCAGGGTCGCCGGCGTCACCGGGTCGGTTCCTGTCGGCCATGGCGCCCTACTTCCGTCATCGGTGGTGGGGGTCCCCTGTCGGCGCTCGTCACGGGCGCGGAGGTCGTGCGGACCGCGCACCGGGCGGGCACGTCTAGGAGGGTTGCGCAGGGGTGACAGGACTTGAACCTGCAGCCTGCGGTTTTGGAGACCGCTGCTCTGCCAATTGAGCTACACCCCTGTGCGAGGCAACTGAAACCCCGTCCCAGGCAGGCTGGTCCGGGGGTCATTGCCCCACGGCGCACCAGTGTACGGGTTCACACCGGGTTCGCCCAACCCGGGCTCGCCCTACCTCTTACGGATGGTCGCCTGGGCCATGGAAAGCACCTTCTCGCCCTGGCAGGTGGCGGTCAGGGCGAGCTTGGTGTGGCCCTCGTCGGTGGTCCCTTTCACCGTGGCGGTGACGACCACCTCGGTACCCTCGTCGGTGTCGGGCACCGGCACCGGGCGGGAGAAACGCACGTTGTACTCGACGACCGCGTCGGGCGCGCCGGCCCAGGCGGTGACGGCCCGGCCGACCAGGGCCATGGTGAACATGCCGTGCGCGATGACGCCGGGCAGGCCGACGCTCCGGGCGATCCGGTCGTTCCAGTGGATCGTGTTGAAGTCACCGGAGGCGCCCGCGTAGCGCACCAGGTCGGCCCGGGTGATCCGGAAGGTCTGCGGTTCCAGCGTGTCGCTCACTCGGCGCCCCTCTGCACAAGCTTGGACCAGACGGTGACCACCGGCTCGCCGGCGACCGTGGTGACCTCGGTGCGGGTCGTCAGGAAGTCGTGCCCGCCCCGGGAGGTGATGTCGTCGACCGAGTTGACGCAGACCAGCTCGTCGCCGGCCACGACCGGGCGCTGGTACGAGAACTTCTGGTCGCCGTGCACGACCCGGCTGTAGTCGAGGCCGAGCGCCGGGTCCTCGATGATCTGCCGGCTGGCGGCCATGGTGATCACGACGGGGAACGTGGGCGGGGCCACGACGTCGGGATAGCCGATGGCTCGGGCCGCCTCGGGGTCGTGGTAGGCGGCGTCGGCGGCGCCGATCGCGCGGGCGAACTCGCGGATCTTCTCGCGACCGACCTGGTAGGGCTCGGTGGCCGGCCACGTGCGGCCGACGAAGGACTGATCCAGGGGCATGGCTAAGAAACTACTTGCCTTCGAACGACTCTGCGCCGCCCGGTCGGAACCGGACGGCGCAGGTGAAGTGCGAAAGATCAGCGGGTCTCGCGGTGCAGGGTGTGCTTGCCGTCGCGCGGGCAGAACTTCTTCAGCTCGACCCGGTCCGGGTCGTTACGCCGGTTCTTCCGGGTGATGTAGTTCCGCTCCTTGCACTCCGTACAAGCCAAAGTGATCTTCGGACGGACGTCGGTCGCCTTGGCCACGACGGATTGCCTTCCTGCTAACGGGGTTTAACGACGCTCCAGATTACTTCATCGGAGCGCCGACATGCAAAGTGGGACCCCGGGTGGGATCCCTATTGCAAAGTAGCGGTGGCCGGACTTGAACCGGCGACACAGCGATTATGAGCCGCTTGCTCTGCCATCTGAGCTACACCGCCAGAGCCAGGCTCAAGTCCATCGCCTGAGGCGGGAACGAACCCGGTAGAGCCCCCTTACGGAATCGAACCGTAGACCTTCTCCTTACCATGGAGACGCTCTGCCGACTGAGCTAAGGGGGCTTGCGCGCGATCGCTCGCTTGGTGCGCAGGGAGAAGCTTACACGGCCCCGGGCAGGGGGTGAAATCGACTCCCCCAAACCCGTGTCGCCGCAGGTCAGATCACGGCTCGAAGCCTTCTGACCTCACCCGCGTCGGTGGTCGCGGGCTCGGTCTGCGCGCTGAACCAGGCCTCGAGCCGCTCGTACGGCAGAGGGCGGCTGAACAGGTAACCCTGGCCGATCTCGCAGCCCATCTCCTCCAGCAGATCGAGGGTGAGTTCGCTCTCGACGCCCTCGGCCACCACCGTGAGGCCGAACTCCCGGGCCAGGCTGATCACCGCGCGGACGATCGCCAGGTCGCCGGTGTCGGTCGCCATGCCCTGCACGAAGCTGTCATCGATCTTGACCTCCTGCACCGGCCACTGCCGCAGATAGGACAGTGACGACGCGCCGGTGCCGAAGTCGTCGACGCTGAGCTTGACCCCGAGATCGCGCAGGCGATAGAGGGTGGGCAGCACGCGCTCGATGTCGTTGAGCATGCCCGGCTCAGAGATCTCGAAGGTGACCTGGGCCGCGGCCACGCCGTACTGCTCGAGCAGCGTGGCGACCTGGTCGGGGAAGCGCGAGTCGAGCAGCGTACGGACCGACAAGTTGACCGCGATCGAGAGCGGACGGTCCTGATCGGCCCATTCCCGGCAGCGCCGCAGGCCCTCGGTGAGCACCACCTCGGTCAGCCGGGACAACTGACCGGTGTGCTCGGCCACGGCCACGAAGTCTTCCGGGGCCACCTCACCCTGCGCCGGGTGCTGCCAGCGGGCCAGGCACTCGACGCCGACGAGATGCCGGTCGGTCAGCGTGACCTTGGGCTGGAAGTAGACGTCGAGGGCGCCGTTGTCGAGAGCCGTACGCAGGTCGGCCGCGATGCCCAGGCGGCGCACGGCGCGGGACTCGAGCGCGGGGTGGAAGAGCTGCACCCCGTACGGGAGGACCTTGGCCGCGTTGCCCGCGAGCTCGGCCCGCTGCAGGAGCATCTCGGGATCGCCACCGTGGTCGGGGTAGACCGCCACGCCGACCGCGGTGTCGACGTCGAGGGTGAGCGTGCCGACCGTCATCGGGCCGCGCAGCTGCTCGCGCATCTCGGTGGCCAGCTGGACGGTGGCGTCGGTGCTCTCGGCGCGCAACGTCACCACGAACTCGTCGCCGCCGATCCGCCCGACCAGCGCGCCCGGCCCGGCGATGGACCGCAGCCGACCAGCCACCTCGGCCAGCAGCTTGTCGCCGGCGGCGTGGCCCATCGATTCGTTGACGTCGCGCTGCCCGTCCACGTCGAAGAGCAGGACCGCGACTACTTCGTCCTCGGCGCGCACCTTGACCGACTCGGCCAGCGCGTCGGTGACCCGGCGGCGGTTGGGCATGGCGGTCAGCCGGTCGTGGTAGGCGTCGTAGAGCAGCCGGTCGACCAGGCGTCCGTTCTCGACCGCGGCGGCGGCGTGGGTGGCGATCGTCTCGAGCACTTGGATGTCGGCCGGGCGGAACGACCGCGCGTCGCCGAGCCGGTTCACCACCTCGAGCGTGCCGATCGTCGTCTGCCCCGACCGCAGCGGGACGATCAGAACGTCCTTGATCTTCGAGTCGCGCAGCGGCTTGCGCAGGTCCTGGGTCTCGACGAAGCTCGGGCCGACGGCGAGCGCGCCGCCCCCGGCCACCGCCCGCTCCCGCACCGAGGCCGGCGTCGGGGAGATGTCGAGCAGGCCTTTGTTCTCCACCCGCGCGGTGAGCAGGACCTCGGGATGCCGGTCCTGCGGGGCGAGCCAGAGGGTGGCGTATTCCGAGCGCATCAGCGCCTGGACCCGGCCGAGCAGCACGTCGGGCAGGCCCGCGCCGTCGCTCGCCTCGCGGACGGCCTTGGTCAGCTCGTAGACCTCGGCCAGCGTGCGGTGCTGGCGGAAGAACTCGGCGAACGAGCGCAGGATCAGGATGAGCGCGCCGACGAGCAGCGCCAGCAGCACGGCCGACCAGTGCGTGGCCTCGAACGCGACCAGGAAGATCAGGCCGATCACCACATTGATACTGGCGATGATCATGCCGGGCACGCCGCCCCGCAGGACGTCCTGACCGGCGCGCAGGCCCTGCACGACGGTCATGACCCCGGCGAAGCTGAAGACGTCGGTGGCCGTGTAGACGAGCAGCGCGCCGGCCAGGATGAGCCACGTCCGGGGGTCGCGGCCGTCGTAGTGCGGCAGGGCCGCGACGACGAGGGAGGCCAGCGTGATGCCGGCGGAGGCCTTGGCGACGTTGAACCACAGCTTGGTCGGCGTGATCACGGCCGAGCGGATCACCTGCGTGATCAGGGTGGCGATGGCGACGACGGAGATCACCATGGCCGGCGGCAGGTAATACAGCACCAGGACGAACGGGACCTCGACCAGCACGATGCCGTAAGCACTGCGGCGGATGACGACGTGGAAGACGCCGACGTAGACCAGCCCGATGCCGGCCAGCGCCAGCAGGCCCTCGGGCCAGTAGTCGTACCAATCGCGATCGGTGGCCCAGAAGACGGCGAAACACGCGAGCGTGAAGGCGGCAAGCGGGCCGGTCACCAGCCATGCGTACTGGGCGGAGCGCGGCCGCGCTCGCGGGCGCTCGGCCATCGCGCTCCTTGTCAGTCGGGCGTGCGGGTGACTCGACGGATCACGAAGGGGCGGACCCCTATTCCCACTCGAGGCCACCGTTTGTGGTCTGCACCGGGCCAGAGTTGTACGTGCGTGCGGCAGCGGAATTGAGCCCATCGGCGTCGCTCGTAGCCACAGCAGCCACACCGCCGAAGACGGCGGCGAGCACGAAAACCAAGCCGGCGAAACGGCCCAGCTTCCTCGCGATCATGTTTATCTCCTGCGCTTTTGTTACGCGTTCCGGTGGGGGGTTCCATGATGGTGCCACACGCGGTGTGCGACTGGCAGTGTCCGGCGGCGGGTCGAAACCGCACATGAGGAAATCCTGACCGAACGGTTGAGCCACGCCCCCCTCGGTTACGCGCAAAATTGACGACTTTACGCCCGAAATATTGGGAGAAGTGAGGGCAATTCGCGTGGTCAACGTCAGGTGATCTTGACGTCAAGCGCTCCTGACGCCATGCTCTCCCGCCGTGAGTGCGACTCCGGACGACCTCGAGCGGAAGCACACGCTGTCCACGGCCACCACCCGCTACGACGAGCTGCGGATGCGCGACGCCCTGGCGGCGGTGGCCGGACCGGGAAAGGGAAACGCCGTCCCGCTGACGCGGGAGGAGACGCTGGAGATGCTGGCGCTCGGCGAGGTCGTCATCCGCAAGGCGGGTTATGCGCGGCAGTCGATGGTGCGGGTCGCTCGCGAGGCCGGCGCCTCATGGGCCCAGATCGGCGCCGCGCTGGGCACCACCAAGCAGGCCGCCTGGGAGGCGCACCGCCGGTCGGACTAGACGCGGTTGACGGGGCGCCGGCGGGGGCGCGGCCGGAATCGGACCAGGGCCGTGCCCGCCATGACGATCGCCAGCACGGTGATGGTGGTGGTGACCACGGGGTTGTTGATGCCCGTGCCGATCACGACCAGGCCCAGGGCGGCGCCGAAGAAGAAGTGGTAGAAGCCGGCGTCACGGACGGAGCGGAAGGCTCGTGCGGTCGGCCCCGGGGCCCGGCCGGTCACCAGGATGACCAGGCCGAACACCGCGAGTCCGGCCCCGGCCAGGCCGCCGGCCACCATGGTCCACGAACTGGTGCTCATGGCCCCCAGTCTGGGGCCTGAGCCAGACGATTCAGCGGTAATTCGTGAACTGGAGGGCGACTCCGAAGTCCTCGGCCTTGAGCAGGGCGATCACTGCCTGCAGGTCGTCGCGCTTCTTGCCGGTGACCCGCAGCTGGTCGCCCTGGATCTGGGCCTGCACGCCCTTGGGGCCCTCGTCGCGGATCTTCTTGCTGATCGCCTTGGCCTTGTCAGTCTCGATGCCCTCGATGACCTTGCAGTCGATCTTGTAGGTCTTGCCGGACTGCCGGGGCTCGCCCGCCTCGAGGGACTTGAGCGAGATGTTGCGCTTGACCAACTTCTCCTTGAGCACGTCGAGCGCCGCGCTGGCCCGCTCCTCGGTCTCGGAGGTGATGGTGATCCCGGCGTCGCCCGACTTGGCGAGCGAGGTGCCCGTGCCCCGGAAGTCGAACCGGGTGCCGAGCTCCTTCTCCGCCTGGTGGAACGCGTTGTCCACCTCCTGCTGGTCGACCTTGCTGACGATGTCGAAGGACGGGCTGGCTGCCATGATCAGGACTCCTGCGATGCTGGCTTCGTCGATGAAGGCGGGGCCCGCGGAACGGGCGCCGACATGCCGACCGTACCCGGTTGCGAATCGCCTCCGCGGTACGGCTAAGCTGTTCTCCGCTGCCACGGGCAACCGTGGTGGTGTGCCCAGGCGGGTTGCCCGAGCGGCCAATGGGAGCGGACTGTAAATCCGTCGCGAAAGCTTCGAAGGTTCGAATCCTTCACCCGCCACCAGGTGCACAAGAAGGCCCCTGACCAGCAGTGATGCTGGCCGGGGGCCTTCTTCGTGTGTCTCACTGAGTCTCAGTCGGTACCGCTGGATCTCACTTGCTGTCCCCCATACGTCCCCCAAACTTCGGGCTTGATCATTTGGGCGTGTCGGGGTCGGTGGGAAATTGCTCGTATCCCTCCTCGATCCGTCGCATCGCGGCCTCGGCCTCCCCATAGATCCAGGTCGCGTAGATCGATAGCAGGACCTTGATGCTGTTGCCGGCCCACCGGGCGACCAGGGCCGGGGAGATGCCACGGGACAGCTGATAGGACAGGCAGGCGTGGCGCAGGTCGTACGGCCGGCGTGCGAGCGGGGACGCCAGTTCGGCCGGGGTGAGTCCGGTCTCGCGTGCCTTCCGCCACGCGGTGCTGATGGCGTTGCGGGTGAGCGGTCGGTTGCTCGCGGTGACGTACGTCCCTCCCGGCCCGCGTCGGGTGACGAACAATCGCCCGTTCGGGGCAGGCGGCCACCGCTCGATGTGCCGGTCGAGTCGGGCACACAGCCGGGGTGGCGCGGGGACGGAGCGGACCGCAGTCGCGGCTCGATGCTTGAGGCCGCGTTCCTCGGTCGACTCCCCCGCGTCGGTCCACGCGCTCCCAGCCTCGGAGATGGCGCCGCTCAGGTGAAGCCAGCCCCAGTCGCCCTGTCGTTTCGGCCGCTCGTAGTCGGCGTCGGCCAGCATGAGGCTTTCCTCGGGTCGGAGTCCGGCGTCATACAAGGTCCCGAAGAACGCTTCCAGCTCGGGTGTGGTCCGGCGGACGGCGAGCAGGAGCCGGTGCCCTTGCTCTTGGTTGACCACAGCCCGGCGGTCGACCTCGTTGGTGAGCTTCGGGGCCTCCCACCGGACCTTGTCGAACGGGTGGGCCACCAAGTGCCCGGTCTCCACCCCGTACCGCAAAGCGCCGCTGAAGATCGCCTTCTTGCGCTGGACGGTGCTCGCCGCGGCGGCCTTGCCGTCGATGCGCAGCGCGAGCGCATCGAGAGCCTTGCGGATCACGGCGGGATCAAGAAGGGCGCCGAGATCCACTGTGTTGCTTCCGAGCCAGCGCACGGCGTCCGCCAGGTCGGCCGGCGGCTGGTCGGCGGCGGCGCGGCGGCCCCTGTTGTAGGACCACCCCCGCAGCGCGGCCCGGAGGTCGACCTCGGCCGGTGCGGCACGCTCGGTGGTCCGCAGCGCCAGGGTCACGGCTACCAGGGCGTCGGCGATGTCCCGGCGGTGCTTGGCCGAGGCTCGCGACCATTTGAGATCCACGTAGGCAACCGCGTGGTCGTACCACGATCGGGTGTGCAGTGCCCGGGCCATCGGCTCGGGGAGTCCCGTGGCGGTGTCGAACGCGAGGCCCTCGCGCTGCGCGGTGATCAGTTTTGCGCGGAAGCTCTCGGCGAGGGCCTTGGTGCGGAAGGTGTCGCCGAACTTGCGGCCGGCGACGGCCCACCGCACCCGGTAGGAGGTGCGGGCCTTGCGACCTTTGGCGGCCGGATAGTTCCGCTCCTCGATCTTGTATACCTGCACGTCATAGCTGGTCTTCATGCGGCTTGCGGCTCCTCCAGGCTCTTCTGCCAGGCTTCGTAGGCGTCGAGGCGGATGCGGATGCGGCCGTTCGGCAGCTTGTAGGTCCGGGGCGCCAGACCGAGGGCCTTCCAACGGAAGAAGGTCGACTTCGGGACGCCCTCGGCCGCGAGGAACTCGGCGAGGCTGATGGATTGACGGTTAGCCATGGGTTCCGGCCTCCCTGGCTGGGGTCGTACGGGCGCTATGGAGCGTTCTGCCAGCCGATCGGCGCCGGCTGGCGTCAGTGCGGGAGTCACCTGCGGCGGTCGACAGAGGGGCGGAGAGCGGGCCCCTGAGAGCCCCGCTAAGCCAAGATTTCGACCCTCCGAGGGTGTTCCTATACATCTGCAGGGGTATTTGCTGTATCGCCCCTGTTTCAGTAGATCTGTCATGGCCACCCCGCTCCGCGGGTGTCACTCGTACTGTCACTCTCGTTTTGGCTGGTCAGCGAGGGTTGGATGACAGCAGTGACAGGAGTGACAGCGGTGACACCGGGGACGCGGTACCGGCCGCCGGGGTCAGCGGCGAGCTGGCCATCGGCGAGCATGCGGGAGCAGGTCTGCCGGGCGGTGTCCGGCTTGAGCCCGGTGCCCTCGGCGATGGCCTTGGGTGTGCTGCCGGGCGCGGTGCGCAGGAAGCGCAGGATCGCCGCGCGGGTGTCGCTGACCCGGTAGTCCGCGGCCGGGCCGTCCAGCATCCGCCATGCGCCCGTCCCGGGCTCGAAGGCCAGCGGGTATTCGGCCTCGTCGACGTCGCGGCCGGTCACATGGAGCACCCCGTCGCCTTGGTTGCGTGCGCGTTTGAGCACGAGGGTGGCGTCCGCGGCGCCGGCGAGACCGTTGGTGCCGGACACCTCGGACAGGAAGTCGTCGGATCCGGCCTTGCGGACGTGGTGGACCGCGACGATGGCAACGCCGTAGTCGTCGGCGACCTTCTTCGCCCGGCCGACTGCGGCGTAGTCGGCGTCGTACGCGGACGCGCCGGGAGCCGAGTTGCCGCGCAGCTTGGCGAACACATCGATGATGACCATCCGCGCGGACGGGTGCCGGTCGAGCCACGCCGCGATCGCCTCGGCGCCGCCCTGCGGGAGCGGCGGGCATTGAGTGGCCAGGGTGAGCCCGGCGGGCGCCTCCCGGTCGCCGAGAACTTTGCGGAGCCGGGTTTGCAGTCGGCGGGCGGTGTCCTCCAGCGCGAGGTAGAGCACGGGGCCGGGTTCGACGTCGATCGCACCGAGCGCCTTGTGGCCGAGGGCCACGTCTACGCCGAGGCCGAGGGACATCCACGATTTGCCGACCTTGGGTGGACCGCAGAGCAGGCTGAACCCTTCGGAGATCACCCCGGGCACGGCCCACCGGGGCGGGGCGAACTCCATCGCCATGATGTCCGCGGCGGTCCACGAGGTCCGCAACCGTGCAGGTTGACCACGGTCGGCGGCCGTGAGGACGGCGGCGGCGTCGTCCGGTCCGGCGACGCGCAGCGCGGGGCGCTCCGCGGGGATGGGCGCGGTCATGCGGCGGCCTCCCAGTCGAAGAGGGCGGGCTGCGGCGCGGGCCGCGCAGCTGCGGCGAGCACGCGGGTACGCCAGTGCAGGGCGTAGGGCAGGCAGTTCGCGCAGTTGCGGTGCCGCCCGGCGGCGACGCATTGCGGTAGCGCGGGGCGTCGCAGTTTGCGGGCGACGTCGGACCACGCGAGGCTGTCAGCCGAGGTGAGCAGGTGCCCATGCGCGGCGAGGCCGAGGGTTTTGAACCCGAATCCGTGCAGCCTGCGGACACCGCGAATGTGAAGGGCGCGCAGGATACGGCCCGCGTCCCGGGTGCCTTGCCGGCGGCACACCGAGCCGACACCGACTAGCGGCGCGGTGGCCAGGTCGTAGCCGATTAGCGTGGTGTAGAGATCGGCGCAGCGGAGGTAGTCGTCGCGTTCCCAGCCCTGCACGACCGGGATGATGGGCAGGTCCGGAGCGAGCTCGCGCAGCAGCGCGAAGTTGAGCACAGTGCGCCGTTGGTGTTCAGCCACCGACAGGTGGCTACCAGCGAACCGGATCGGGCCGGCCTGCCCGCCGTTGATCACGATGGGTTCGCACATCCAGTCCTGCGGTGCCGCCCACAACAGCTCGCCGATCTCGTCGCGGTAGCGGCGGAGCCGGGCCAGGTAGTCGCGGGGCTCAATCGTCCACCGGCCGAACTTCTGCAGCTCGGTGAAACCGCCCGAGTCGCAGCCCCACGGCGCGACGGCGCGGGGCAGCGTCTTGTAGACGCGCAGCCGGGTGTCGGAGACGAACAGCGGCACGCCGGCTTTGCCGAGCCAGCCGGGCTGGTGGGTGCCGAGCAGTAGCCGCGCGGTCATCAGGCCACCTGCCGCGGGCGGCGGGCGCCGGCGACGAGCCCGGAGCGGATGGTGTTCTCGAGTTCGCGGGGTCCAAGGCCGAGACGGGTCGCGGTGTCGGCGAGGACGGCGGTGATGGTGTCCTCGGCGACGGCGCCGCCGGCGACGAGTTGGCCGAGGGTTTGGGCGGCCATGAACAGCGCCCGGTTCCGGCCGCCCTCACGTGCCTCGGCAAGCTTGGCCAGTGTGCCGTCGATCGCGGCTCGCAGGTAGGCGCCGCGCCGGTCGGCGGGCAGCTCGACAACGAGCGGTGGGCCTTCCGGCCGTAGCGGTGCGGGTCGTAGCCGATCGGTCAGCCAGCCGGGCAGCGTGGTCGGGCGGGTGTCGAGCCGGACTGTGTACAACCGGCCGGCGACAGTCGAGCCAGCGGCGACGACGTAGCCGCCGTGCGCGCGGGTGTCGATTAGCCAGCCGAGGGCACCTGCGGTGTTGCGCAACTCGCCGTGCTCGGGGTGGCGGAAGTATAGGTGGAGCCCGCCGCGGCCGGTGGCCACGGCGTATGTGTGATTGGGGATCGGGTGGCCGAGGTCGGCGCACAGGTCGGTGAAGACGCCCCAACCGTGCAGGTAGCCCTCGCGGCCTTCGGGCGCGGCTTGTCCGGTCTTGCGGGCGTCGAAGTCGAGCACCACGAGCCCGGACGGCCCGCAGGCAAGGCCGATCCCGTACGGGCCGGTCTGCCAGCAGCGGCGGATCCGGTCGGGATCGACGGTGGCGCGGGTCTCCCACCGCTCGATCGCGGGCCGTTTGTCGCCGGGGCGCAGGGGGAAGACGTGCCAGCCGCGGGCGGCGGCGGATAGGGCGGCGGTCAGCAATTCGTTGCTGTGCATGGGGATCCGCTCCTTCGGGTCGGTGGTGGGCGGTGTGAGCGCTTGTTCGGCGCAGGTTTTGTGGCAGGGCCGGTCGTGCTCGTCGCGGCAGATCGCCGGGAGGTGGCAGATCCGGCAGGGCAGTGGGGAGCCGGCGAGGTGCTCGCGCCAGTCGAGCCAGCCGGTCGGCACGGTGCGGCTGGTCATGGTGTGTCGCGGCGCCGGCGGACCTCGGCCCGGATTTCGTCGTAGAGCGCCCCTGGGGTGGCGGTGTCGCGTTGGGCCATGGCCAGGTCGGCGTCGGACGCTGCGGTGACGCCGCCGCTGACGATGCGTTCGCGGGCGCCGGAGTCGATCGGCTTGCGAATGTTGATCGCGTGGTTGTCCTGGTTGCCGATCCGGATAGCGGCGTCGCGTTGCTCCTGGGTAAGGACCTTCTGGTTGGTCTCCGGGACGAGAGTGACGTTGGGATCACGGAACAGTTCGCGGAGGGCGGCGTCGACTTCCTGGCGGCTCAGGTCGGACAGCGCGTCGCGGATGTCGGAGAGCGCCACCCAGCCCTCGGCGCTACCGAGCAGCTCGAAGACGGTGCTGCGGATCCGATCGGCCGGCGCGGCGACTTGCTCGGTTTCTGTGTCCGGTTCGGCAACCTCGGGCGGCGGGACCGGCGGCGGCGCACCGGGGCCGGGCGGCTTACTCGAGCGGCCCTTGCCGCCGCGGCCGCCCATCACCGACCTGCCCAGCGCGACGGATACGCGCGGATCGGCGCGTCACCAACCGTGCAGGTCGGCAAGGCCGTGCCGTAGACCAGCACGAGCGCGGGACGGAGCCGCTCGCACATCGCCTCATAGCCAGCCGCAAACAGCTCCCGTGCTTCCCGGTCACGGACGATCCCGACGGTGGACACGGCCACGGTCGAGCCGGCGGCGATGCCAGCGAACGCGAACGGGTAGCTGTCCGGGGTAGACCAGCTGACGGTCGGAATCGCGGTGATGTTGTGAGCGAGCATCCAGGCGCCGCACCAGCGCGAGCGGTAGACCTGCCATTGCTGCATGACCAGCGGCATCGTGGTCCACAAGCTGAAATCGGGGGTGAGGGCGGCGCCGACCGAGGCGCAGCGGGACAGGCCGCGTTCGGGTTTGGTCCACACGATTTCGAACCGGTAGTCATCGAGGAAGAAGTGCACCGCGTCGCCCGGCCGCGCGGCGGCGGTGGCGCGGCGGTCGTTGTAGGGCAGCAACCGTGCAGGTTCGCAGGTCACCGGGGGCAGGTCGGGAATGCCCCACGGGTTGCTGCTGGAGAACAGGGCGCGGGTGTTGAGCCGGTCCCAGCCGCCGGGCATTTCGCCCCAGCGGTGACTCGTCCGGGTTCCGCCGAGGGTGTGTTCGGGTGCCAGGGTCATCGGGTGCTCCGTCCGTCGTAGCAGGTCAGGCATTGACCGAGCGAGCGCGGGATGTAGTAGTCGCGGGTCTCGCGGCAGGTCGGGCAGGTGCGGCGGGCGCGCAGCGCGGCCCGGATCGCGCGCTGCTGCGCAGGGCTCGCGGGCCGCTTGGGCCGGGCCAGGTCCAGCCGGTAGAGATGCGCGGTCCGGGTGCCGCCGATCCCTGCCCACAGGATTTGCGCGGCGATCGGCTGGCGACCGGGGCACAGTCCGCGGGCGCGCAACTGCCGGCGGGTGGCATAGCCCTCGGGCGCGCCGCGCCACCAGAACGTCGGCAGCCCGTACCGGTCGCCCTCGGGGTCGTGGAACGCGGCCCGGATGCGGCTCATTGCGCGGCCCTACGCCCGACCGCAGGTCGCTCGGTTCGGTGCCGCACCATCTGTTGGCGGATGGCGACCTCGGCGAGCAGCTCGCGCATGAGGCGCAGCGTGGTGGCGAGCTGCCAGCGGGCGCCGGTTTCGGTGTGGTGCAACGGAATCCGGGCGCGGATCTCGATGTAGTCCACGTCGCCGGCGCGGACACGGGTGACGATCGCGCGGCCGCCGATCTCATCGGCGATCAGGTCGGGTGAGCGATGCTCGGTGATCCCGCAGCGGTGGTCACGGGCGCACCATGGCGTGTGCTCGGTGGGCTCGCGCCGGAAGTGGGCCATGGTCCGGGCGCTCATCGGGTGCCCTTGTCGTGCAGTTCGCGCACGGTGTTGATGATCCGGCGGCCGATGCGCAGGCGGCGTCCGTCGCCGTGGCAGCGGCGGCACAGGCCGAACGCGCGGCCGAACGGCGAGCGGCGCTTGCCGGATCCGTGGCACTTGCGGCAGTTGCCGAACGGCCAGATCCAGCAGCCCAGGGCGTAACAGAGGGTGGCGATCATGGCGGCGAGGATCAGGGCGCCGATCATGGTGGTTTCGGGGGTTGCGGTCGCGGCGAGGGTAGGCACAGTGAGCCTCCAGGGGCCGGTTTCAGGGTGTGAGGGGCCGGCGGCGCAACCCGCGACCGGTGAAGGTCTGCGCTGACCAGGACGGTCGCGGGTTGAGTCGCGGTGACGCGACCGGTCGCGGGTGGGCCGCGACCGTTCAGGCAGCCTTGCGGCGGCCGATCGCGGCGTCGATGTCGTCGGTCTTGGCGCCCTTGAGGGCCTTGCCGGACCGCTTGACGTCTACGCTGCGTACACCGAACGAGCGGACCTGAGCAGAGATCGATTCGGCGGTGAGGTCCGCGTACGCCTCGGGCAGCCGTTCGGCGAGCCGGGTGGCGATCTCGTCCCACTGCGCGCCGGTCTCGCCGCGCTCGATCACCGAGCGGACGTCAGCGAGCACGTCGCGGTGCTCGCGGGCGATGTCCTCGCCGGCGGCCATGCCGGACAGAGTCCCGGCCTCCTCGCGCAGCTTGCGCGCGGCGATCAGGATCTTCTCGGCGTCGTCGGCGTCAGCCAGGTACGTGCGTACGGTCGGGGTGGCGTCCGAGGCGCCGCGCAGGATCCCGACGCCCTTGTAGCTGGGCAGCAGCGTGGACGAGTCGTAGCCCTCGGAGTTCGCCCCAGCGCCGAGGACCAGGTCTGAGACCTGCCATGAGCCGGTACGCAGCGAGAACCGGACCTGGTGGTTGTCGCGGAAGCTGATGAACTGGGTGGCCACCTGCCCGCCACCGACACCGCTCGGGCGCTGGGTGGCGTCGACAAAAATGACGCCGGCCGCGGGGGCCACCTTGACCAGGTAGACCAGCAGGCTCGCGATCTCCTTGCTGATGTCGCCAAGGTCGAAGTACTCCTGGAACTCGTCCAGGAACACGGCACGCACCGGCATGCCGTACTTCGGGTCCCGGGCGATCTCGCGAGTCAACTTACCCTCGGGGCAGACGTCGGCGGGCAGCTTGGACAGCCGCTCGTATCGGTCCTGCACGTCGGCCTTGATCTCCCGCAGCGCTTCCAGCACGATCTCGGCAGGGTCGCCGTCGCGGGTCATCGCCAGCCCGAACGCGCAGCGGTCCGCGACCAGGGCGAACTTGCGCCAGTCGGGCTTGCCGCCGCCATCGAGCACGGTCAGCTTCACGTAGGGATCCAGCGCCGCATACAGCGCCAGCGCGCGGGCCGCGAATGTCTTACCCTGCCGAGGCTGCGCACCGATCAGGATGCTGTTCCACAGCATGTCGACGGTGACCTTGTTGCCGCGCTCATCGAGCCCGAACGGGGCCGGCTGCCAGATGTCGGTCGGCTTGCATCGCAGCAGCGGCGTCCGGCCGGCGGCCTGCGCGAGCGGGTCCCGGTCGGCCACCCACAGCACGTGCCGGCGGTGGCTGCTGGGGTCACGGGTGATGAACACCTGCGACAGGGCCACGTCCAGCCCCGAAGCGATCGCGCCGCGTGCCTTGACCGCGTCATCGAACGTCTTGCCGTACGGCAGGTCGATCGACACCTGCGAGCCGGTGCCGGACGGGTCACGGCCCATCGTGGACCCGAACCCGATCTGCTGATGCGCCTTGTCCGGGTGCCCAAGACCGGCCGCATAGTAGGCGCGCAGCACGATGTCGGAGTTGACCCGCCGGAACCGGCCAGCCACCGTGGCCGGGGTGATGATGCGTCGGTCATCCGGCCGGCCGACATGCGCCAGGAACGCCACGATCCCAGCCGTGACCAGCAGAAGCACCCACCACGAGGCGGTCGCCCACAGCACCGGCAAGCCGATCCCGATCAGCAGCACCTCGGCGGCGAGCACGAGGAACCGCCACATGCGAGTGGCCTTGACCTCGCGGTGCAGCTTGAGCCACATCGCGGGGTCGTTGGCGTCGGCGGCGGCCTGCCGCAGCCGGTACTGCTCGGTCACCCACCACCACTTGAGCTGACGCCCGGCAAGCCGGACCACACCCACCGTCGCCCAAAACATGGCGAGGACGGCGTACATCGGCGAGCGCAGGGCGTGGAAACCGATCCGGTAGCCGGTCACCTCGGCCGCCTGCGCGAGGCTGTGCCGAATGTTCGGCCACGTAGACCAGTTCACCGGCACGATCGGCCGCCGCCCGGACGGACTGACCGGCTCGGCGTCAACGGGCTTTCCGCCCGGCTGGGGGTGCTCGTCCAGCGTGATGTCGAAGTGGGTGCCGGCCTCGGCCCGGCGGGTCCGCTCAGCGTCCAGGTCGACCACCTCGGCGCCCTCGGCGGCAACGGCGACGTCGGCCTCGGCGGCGGTCCAGTCGAAGTTCTCCGGGTTGTTCTGCGGGCTGGTCATCGCTGGTGCTCCTTCCGGGCGGTGCGGGCGGCGAGAACGGTGCTGACGGTGAACCCCACCGAGGCGGCGGCGGACAGCCACCATCCGGCGCCGGGGTCGGTGATGGCGTCCACGGCGAACAAGACCGCGGGGATGGCGAGCAGGTACCAGAAACGCATGTCGAGTCAGCCCTTCGCGCGGGTGAGGCCGATCGAGCGGCTGTCACGGCCGGCGGCGTGCCCGGCCCGGAGGCGGGCTGAGTCGGCCGTCTTAGCTGCCTTCTGACCGGCGGCGACGTCGGCCTTGTGAGTGGCGTTGCGGACAGGGTCTTCACCAGAGGTGTTGTGGCGGAACATGATGGGGGTCTCCTTGACGTTCTTGGCGGATGGGAGACCGGCGGCACGGCGCTGCTTTGGTCGGTTGAGCCGTGCTGCCGGGCGGATCAGAAAGGGCGCCGCGGGAGCGGCTCGCCGCGGGCCAGTGCGGCGGCTGCCGCGGACAGGTACTCGGCGATGTACTGCCGGTCGTGCTCGTCGTTCAGCGCGTTCTCGGCCCAGTCGTGCAGGTTCGCCAGGTCGGTGCGCAGGTTGTGCAGTTCGGCGTGCGCCTCGTAGATCTCGGGCTCGGTCATCGCAGGCCGCCTCACGCGGCTACGAGAGTGGGCATTTCCGCAGGAACCGGTGCGGATGGTGACGCATCGGTGACGGGCGCGGGGGGCAGGTGCCGGCGGGCGGTCGAGATCGACACACCGGCCTTCTTGGCGATTTCGGCGACGCTCGCGCCAGGCAGCTTTGCAGCCGCCTTGGCCACCTTGTCGGCCGACGCCGGCCGCGGCGTGACGCGCTTCGCGGGAGCCTTCTTGACCGGCTGCGCCGGCTCAGGCGTCGAGGCGGGCTCAGGCTCGATTACCGGCGCAGGAATGACCGTGGCGAGCACCGGAGTCGGCGCTGGCGCAGCTGCGGGAACCTCCGCCTCGGTCAGCGCGCGGATCCGGCCGCCGATCTCCACCAGACTGATCGAGGCGACGATGATCAGGCCGTCCACGCTCAGCGGGAGCAGGTACGGGCTCGCGTCCGTCTCGCCGTAGCGGGACGCCACAGCGACCATGTGCCAGTACGACACCCACGCAGCGATGCCCGCGATCACACCGGTAGCACCCAACCGGACGTATGACGTCCAACCGCGGCGAGCCGGGACACGCGAGATGAGCTCGACCGCCAGCAACAGCGCCAGCGGTGACCACGCCGAAATGGCCTTGCTGACCGGACTGTCCGCGGCGTGCAGCACGTTGCCCGCGAGCGATGCGGCGATACCAAGGGCGAACACGCCTCGGGTGCCCCAACCGATGCGCTTGAGTCGAACGACGTCCTGCGTCATCAGGCCACCTCCCGGAAGGCGGCGGGACGCGCGGCCAGGTCGGCGGCGAGGCGCGTCACGCGGGCCTCAGCCCGACGCAAACGACGCCAGTCCAGCGGCGACGGGCCGCCGTGGTCAGCGGCGTGGATCAGGGTGATCTCGGCGTCTAGCAGAGACAACTCAGCCTCGATCAACGGCCACTCGACCTCAATCGCGGACAACGCCTCTGGGGAAGGATCGAACTTTCGGTCTGCGGCTCTCAAGACGCACTCCTTCGCGATGATCGGGAATAGGTGCCGGTGTTCGCCCCCCTTCACTGCATCGTTCAGGGGGGTGCACCAACAGAGCACCATGCCGACCTCGCCGTAGTCAACCCCCCTTAACAGATAACTTCATGGGACTAGATGACTGCTCAAGTTGCCATCCCCCCTTGACCGGGAGCCGAGTATGATTAGGCCCCTTGACGGCTGTGGGGAGATTTCGCCTTGAAGGATCTGGCCGACGTTGAGGCCCTCACCAACGCACGCGAGCGTGCCCTGACCGCACATAAGCTGATCGACGACCACCAGCTGGCAATCGCGGAGTTATCCCGGATCCGGCGGTCTGCGCTCGAAGAGCTGCTCAGTGACAACATGACGCAAGCTCAGCTAGCGGAAATGCTCGACATGTCGCGCTCACGCGTCTCGCAGCTTCTCTCCGCCGGGACACGGCCCGAACGGGCATTCCTCGGCGCCGGCCGCATCACCATGGCAATCGGGGGAAAGTTCGAGGTCGGCCGAAGCGACCCCGGCGCTGTGTTGTCTGCCGAAGCCTTTACGGCGTACGAGGTTCTCGCCGAGACCGCGAGGGCAGTTGGACTCGATGCTGCCTACGAGGTGGTTCCCCCACCAGGGCACGTGCACCTCAACCGCCCGAATCTGATTGTCCTAACCAACCCGCGGCTTCTCCCCTTCTTGAGCCAAGTAATGGAAGCCGATCCGCATCTCCGTTATGTCGAGGATCGGAACGGCTGGTTCATCAAAGAGCCCGACACGGGCAAGGAGTACCGTTCGCCCCGCGACAGCGGCGAGTGCGCGGACTATGGCTACCTTGGCCGCCTACCGCGGCCAGATGGGAAGGGATCCTTCCTCTACATAGCCGGCACACACGCGCAAGGAACTCTCGGAACTGCCCGCTATGTGGCCGACAATTTGCCGGAGCTGCACAGAGAGCTGAAAACTCGGCGGTTCTCAACCGTCATTCTCTGCCGCTACAGCGAGAACGATCGCCTTCAGATCACATCTACAGAGCGGGTCACGCCGCTCTTCCGCCACGAAGGTTGACGCACCCCATGCGTACTGCCGTAGCTTCACTTCCCTCCAGCGAAGATGGATCTAACGAGGACTGGTACTCCGCATCTCCGCACCTTATCGTCGTGCTCGATGGCGCCACCGCGAGGACCGATACCGGATGCCAACACGGCGTCTCTTGGTATGCCGCACACCTCGGCGCAGCCCTGTCCGAGGGAGCGCACGATGTCAACCAGTCGCTACCGCACGTGCTTTCAATGGGAATCGAACGAGTAGCCAGCCTGCACCCATCCTGCGATCTCACGCATGAGGGCACCCCGTCTGCAGCGGTAGCCATTGTCCGCATAGCCGGGGACTGGGCTGAGTATCTAGTTCTCGGCGACGTATCAGTCGTGTTCGATGACGGCAACGACCCCATAGTTGTGTCAGATGAAAGAGTCAGCCAAACAGCACTGGTCGAGCGCCGCGCTGCGGACGCCCATCCCATAGGGACTGCGAAAAAGCAACAAGCAATGATCCGCATGAAACATGCGGAACTTGCGATGCGAAATCGGCACGGCGGTTACTGGATCGCGGCTGCAGATCCATCCGTGGCAGAGCACGCCCTCATCGGCCGACTGCCTGAAGCCAGTCTCCGACGCTTCGCTGTGCTAACTGACGGCGCGGCACGTGCGATCAGCCCATTTAACGAAATGGAGTGGAGAGATCTTCTCGATCTCGCGGAAGCGGAGAGTCCTGAAAGCGTACTGCGGCGGGTACGCGCCGCCGAGGCAGCCGACCCATACGGGATCCGATGGCCGCGCAACAAGCGAAGTGACGATGCAACGATCGCATTCGCGACAAAATGAACACCAAGGCGCCGGTTGCATAGAGGGTAGGCCACCCCGGTCACCGTCAACGCATTCGGCCGGCGCGCCTCTTAAGTGGTGGCCATCTATGTTTGGTCAGATCCGGCAACAGAAGCGCCACTATCTCGGACGGCGCCAGATCCCAACGTGGAGCTATCGCGGCGGTGGCGTCACTGTTACTTGGACAGTATTGCTGTACACCTTTACGGGACATGGTGGAATAATCGGGGCAACGTCCACAGTTCGCTGCTTACGCAAATCGTCTACGAGAATAGTCTGTTTGGAAGACCGGCCCGGAAAGTCGCAGATTAACCTCTTTACGATGTCGTCACTTTTATAACGCTTAACACCATCTGACCCTGTCCATAAAATCGTCGTCTCATCATCCTTGCGGCTTAATACATAACCAGTTTGAGGCGAAAAAGACTTCACAGTTATAGATTCGATCGGTAACCACATTCCCCTATTAAGGGGAGCAGTCACTGTAGGGATGAATAGCAGCGCGGCCGTCATGCCGCCTAAGAGTAAAGGCTTTACGGGACCGCCAAATGCTTCGTCGGGAGACCCCAGCCAGCCGACAATTACTCTCTTAATCTTCCCGACAAGCAGTAGATAAATTGCCATGGCCACGCCAAGGATAGCGGTATACCACCTCCCGAAGGGATCCATAGGTAGATAGAATACTGCTAGAGCAACTGCGAGAACCGTCAAGAGCGCCCAAACTGAGCGGACTCCGAAAGCGACTGAACGAGCGACAGTCCCTCTTGCCACGAGTGCGGCGAGAGCAAAGACTATATAGAGCGGCAAGGTGTCGAGCACTGCGACGAAAACCATAGGGACCAGATCTAGATTTTGTAAAAGTGCCAAATAAGTCAGCCGGTCGCCACCAGCTGCACGGGTAATCGCAATAGCCGCCATCAGGAACGGCAATATCGCCAGCCCGACAGGAATCAAAGCCGGCAGATACTTTTCCGCTGGCGAGGCCGAGGGAATCTCTATCGCGTTAGGCCGCTTCCTTCGAATCCGACTTTGAAGATGTTGCGGCGACATGGCAGCACGCGTCCGTTTCTTGGCCGTCCTCACGCAATAGACGCTACGTTGCCTCTGCAAGCCGAGAAAAATTCATAGGCTGGCGGGCCGGGAAGTGCGTGGTTCAGCGTTGATCAAAAATGGCACGGCCGGCCTCAAGCTGCCGGGCACGGACAGTGGCTCGCAGGAGGGTAGCCTGCTCACGCCTGTCGCTCCCGTGGTGAAGTCGGTCATGACAGGTCCCACAAACCGCTCCGATCCAGTCTGTGAGATCGATGTCTGGGTCGATGTGATGCGCCTGAAAGTGTGGGCGACCAAAGTCGTCCAACCATCCTGGGGCCACGCCACAGGACTCGCAGGCCCCTCCATTGTCGATCGCTCGCTGGAGGACGTACGCCGTAAGGACGGGGTCTGAGACCCGTCGATCTCGGCTGGTCTTGGTTGCACGCCTCCTTTTACCGCCGGTCTTGTCGGTCCGGGCCGCAATCAACGCCCAAAGTTCGGCTTCTGTTGGGGGCGCCGGCGGCGTGAGTTGCGGACGCTCCGGCATTGGCTGCGAGATCAGCTCTTGCGTGATCCGCAGGAAGCGGAAGCGAATGTCGTCGCGCAAGTTCTGTTCCTTGTCGCGGCTAATGCCCGCGATGACCTCCATGACGGTAAATTCGCCGAGGTGTAGCCAGTGAGAGCCGGTCCGCTTGACCTTGTAGAAAACGGGCACAGGCCTCGCCTGCTCATGACACTCCTTCAGCTGCCAGTTGCCGCCGGTATAGGTCATAGGCCCCGTACTACCTTCGCCCGAGTAGACGAATTCGTCAGGCTCTTTGATCCACCGGTTGGCGTAGAGGCCGCGGAAGGGGTTCCAGAACACGCAAAGGTCGGCGCCTACGGTGGTGATACCGGCGGTGGCGTTCCCCGGCGGCAGACCGGCGAGTTTAGCCGCAGCATGGATCTCGGCGCGGTCGTAAACCTTGTTTGGGACGTAGCCACTCATGCCGGTCATGATGACCTAGGGGTACGACAGGTGCGGCGGCGCCGGCTGAGGTAAATACCGGCGAGCCGTAAGTTATCCACAGGCGCCGCTGCGCTCCTGTGGACGTGCGACGCTGCTGTGGTCGGCGAGGACACTCCCTCGCGCACGCCGGCCACGGCCGTGAGCAGGTGGGGCGTGGCGAGTAGCAGCGCCACCGACACGATCCAGGGCGGCCGCTCGCCGCTACGGCGGGCGGCCCTCCGTCACCCTTGTCACTGCTGTCACTCCGACGCGTCAGAGCTGCGGAAACGCGGAGTGATACGGCACTAGCAGCTGTCACTATTCTCTCGTACAGGCGTTCGACTAATCTCTTGGAATGGCGGTTGTTGGTCGGTGGTGGAACGGCGTCTGGGGTCGGATCGGCCGGCGGGACGTGTGGCTCTCGGTCAGCTTCCGGGTCACGGCCCGTCAGGGCGGCTCAGAGGGCGGCAGAGTGCTCTCGTGGGATTTCGCCACGGAAGACGCCGCACGGGCGATGGTGGACCGTCTCCGGGCCGCTGAAGGGCCGGGCGAGTGGCGCGAGCTGACTCTGGGACGCGCCGCCTCGGCGCCGGCCGATGAGGCTCCGAAGGACGGCTGAAACACCGAGGGGCTGGCATCTCCTCCCCCATACGTCCCCCGCCAACGCCCGCCCCCGGTGTTTCAGCAGGTCAAAGATGGTGCGCGCCGTGGACTGTAAATCCGTCGCGAAAGCTTCGAAGGTTCGAATCCTTCACCCGCCACCAGGCGCACGAAAGGCCCTCGACTCCGGTCGGGGGCCTTTTCTCATCCCAGCCTGCGCTCGATCTCCTGCCGCAGGTCGGCGGGCAGGGCCTCGGCCACCAGCAGGCGGGCCAGTTCCTCCTTGCGGTGCATGTAGATGTCGAAGGCCTCCGAGACACCGATGCTCTCCGCCGGGCGGTGCACGATCTCGATCGGGTCACCCGTGCGCAGCGGGCCCGGCGTGATCACCCGCAGGTAGGTGCCCGTACGGGCCTCCCGCGCGAACCGCTTGAGCCACTGCTTCTCGCCCATCTTGACTGCGAACGTCGCGCACGGAATTCGCCCGAACGTGGTCTGCAGCTCGAGCACGTCGCCGATCCGCCAGACCTCGCCGATCCGGGTCTCGTTGAGGTCGAGCCCGACGGTGGTCATGTTCTCGCCGAACATGCCGGGCGGCAGTGTGCGGCCCAGCGACTCCTGCCACCAGTCGTAGTCCTCGCGGGAGTAGGCGTACACGGCCTGGTCGTTCCCGCCGTGGTTCTTGACGTCGCCGATCGGGTCGCCGACCACTCCGCTGTGCAGGCCGGTCGTTTTCGGCCCGGGTGCGCGCACGTCCACGGCGTGCTCCACCGGCAGCTTGTCGATGCCGGTCAGGCCGCCGTTGCGCTTGGCCGGGTTGGGCCGGGCGACACCGACGTTCACCGAAAGCACCTTGCCGTCTGTCATCTCGTGAACTCCACGATCACTCGATCCTCGACCGGGCGGAAGCCGAGCCGCTGATACAAAGCATTACTGGTCGGGTTGGCCAAGTCTGTGTTGAGCACGACATCGCGCGCACCGGAGTCGAGGGCCGTCTGCGCCGCCACCACGGTCACCGCCCCGGCGTAGCCCCGCCCACGACGTACGGGCGGGGTGTAGACGATCTGCACGCGCACCATGCCGGCCTCGGGATGCGACGTCATCGCCATCGCCATCGGCTGCCCGCCGTCCTCCCAGAGCAGAATTCCCCCGTACGCCAGCCGGTCGTCGATCGCCGCGAGCGGATCACCCGGCCGACGCTCACCGATCTCGTCGTGAAACGCGAGCAGCCAGCCCTGCAGCAGCGAGCGGTCGTCCGGCCCCGCGTAGCGGGCGTGCCCGGGCGGCGGCTCGGCCGGGAAGATCAGTGACTCCAGCCGGTAGAGCCGGGTCCGCCGGACGACCTGGGTGCGCACTCCGGCGCGGCTGCGCCAGCCCGCGGCGAACCCGTCGACGGCGTCCGCGGGCAGGTTCGCGCCGGGCAGGTGACGGCCGCTGAGGGCCAGCACCGCCGCCGGCACTGCCCGCGGTGGCAGCTCGCTGAACATCATCGGGTGCGGCGGGGTCTGCATCAGCACCCCCGACACCTGCCCGGCCGGGGTGCTCCACCAGCCGAGGACCGGTTCGGCCGGCCCGTACGCGTAGGGGCCGCGCCGTTGCAGCGTGGCCAGCACGGTCAGCAGCGTGGTGTGCTCGATCGGGCGGGAGCGCAGGAAATCGCCGGCGGTGGCGGCGAAGGTCTCGACGTCGTCGGTCAGCTGCCAGCTCATAGAGCGATCATGTCGTCGCTACGCGTGAGCGCGCGACCCCGTGCTGCCTAAAGCCCCCAAGCCTTCGCTATTCGGGCAAGAGTGTCCTGTCTGGTCGCCGGGTCGTAGACCGTGCCCGCCAGCATGAGCTCGCGGGCGCCCGTGCGTTCGACCAGCGCGTCGAGACCGGCCACGACCTCTTCCGCCGTGCCCGCGTACTGCGTGCCGGGCAAAGACGGGTCGAGATCGGTGGCGTTCTCGGGGGCGACGATCGGGCCGAGCCGGCCGCCGGTGCGCAGGCTCTGCACCATGACCCGGCTGGGGCCGGCCAGGAACTGCGCTTCCGCCGTCGTCCCGGCCGCGATCACCGAGGCGCTGACCATGGGGTACGGCTCGGGGAAGCGCGGTGACGGCTGGAAACCGGCCCGGTAGAGCTGCAGGGCCGTGTCCACGTCGGAGCCCATCGCGAAGTGATACGCATAACAGAAAGGAAGTCCGAGGGCGGCCGCGACCTGTGCCCCGTACGTCGAGGAGCCCAACATCCAGACCTCCGGATGACTTTCGGCGACCGGGGTGGCGCGCAGCCGGGCCGCCGGGCCGGGATCGATCCGGTCGTCGCCGAGAAGGGCCAGCACCGTGCGCAGATGGTCGGGGAACTGTTCGACCGTCAGATAGGGGGAGACACCCCGCAAAGCGGCCGCGGTCGCCTGGTCCGTCCCGGGCGCTCGGCCGATACCGAGGTCGATACGTCCCGGATGCAGCGCTTCGAGAATGGCGAACTGCTCGGCCACCACGAACGGCATGTGATTGGGCAGCATCACGCCACCCGACCCGACCCGGATCGTTCTGGTTTGTGCGGCCACCGAAGCGATCAGGACGGGAGGCGCCGTCGAAGCGACGGCAGGCATGTTGTGGTGCTCTGCTACCCAGAACCTTCGGTACCCGAGCTCGTCAGCGGTGCGTGCGATCGCGATCGTGCCCCGCAAGGCATCGGCGCTGGAGTGCCCTTCACGGACCGTGGCCAGGTCAAGAACGGACAGTGGAACACGTTCGATCAAGGTCACATTTCGACCCTAGCGCGAGCCGGTTCACCTCGACCCTGGCCCGCCTACTGAGTATCTTGTGCGGCGACCATGAATTATTCAGTCCATACCCCCATCGTCGGCCAGCGGCCCCCGTCCTCGACCGAGGACACCCAGGGCACCGGGACTCCCCCGGCGCCGCCGCGCGCTCAGGGCCCGCACATCGGGTTCCGGCCGGACATCGAGGGCCTGCGGGCCATCGCGGTGGTGCTCGTGGTGCTCAGCCACGCGGGCATCAGCACCTTCGCCGGCGGCTACGTCGGTGTGGACGTGTTCTTCGTCATCTCCGGCTTCCTCATCACGACGCTGCTGCTCAAGGAGCTGGGCAAGACGGGCACGATCTCGCTGCCCGGCTTCTACGCCCGGCGCGCGATCCGGCTGCTCCCGGTCTCGACGGTGGTGCTGGTGGCCACGGTCGTCGCGGCGTGGCTCTGGCTGCCCGCCACCCGGTTCAAGTCGATCTCGCTGGACGCGCTGTTCAGCACGTTCTACGGGATCAACTGGCGGCTCGCGTACGAGGGGACCGACTACCTCAACGCCACTGCCGCGCCCTCACCGCTGCAGCACCTGTGGTCGCTCGCGGTCGAGGAGCAGTTCTATCTGGTCTGGCCGCTGCTGCTGCTCGCGGTCTGGGCCGGGCGCCGGGCCCACCGGCGGGCCCTGTTCGCGCTGAGCGCCCTGGTCGTGGTCTCGCTCGTGGTCAGCGTGCAGCAGACGACCAGCGCCGCGCCGTGGGCCTACTTCGGTTCCCACACCCGCGCCTGGGAGCTGGGGATCGGCGCGCTGGTCGCGGTCGGTGCCGGTTTCCTCCGCCGTACGCCGAAAGCGCTGGCCGCCGTGCTGACGTGGGGCGGCCTCGTGGCCGTCGTCATCGCCGCCGTGACCTTCGACGAGGCGACCGCGTTCCCGGGCTACCACGCCCTGCTGCCCGTGCTCGGCACCGCCGCGGTGATCGCCGGTGGCACGAGCGCCGAGGGCTGGGGCGCCGGCAAACTGATCGGCACCGGCCCCTTCCGGTTCATCGGCAAGCTGTCGTACGGCTGGTATCTGTGGCACTGGCCGGTCCTGATGATCTGGCCGGCCGCGTTCTCGCGCGACCCCGGCATCAAGAGCAATCTGGTCTTCGCGGTGGCCGCGCTCGGCCTGGCCTGGGTGACCTACCACACGGTGGAAAATCCGGTCCGGATGCGGCCTGCCCTGCGCAGCCGCGCCCGCAACGGCCTGGCGCTGGGCCTGGTCCTGTCGGCCTCGGCGGCGCTCTTCGCGCTGATCATCGGCCAGTTCACGCCGCCGCTGCCGGCCGGCCCGGCCGCCCCCGACACCACTGCCGAGGTGGCCGCCGCGGCCGACCCCCAGGCCCGGATCACCGAGCTGATCACGAGCTCGCTCGGCGGCGAGAAGCTGCCCAAGAACCTGACCCCGAAGGTCACCGACGCCGGGGCGCAGAGCCCGCAGATCTACGACGACCAGTGCCACTTCAACTACACCCAGGTCGAGCAGAACCGGGAATGCGTCTACGGCGACCCGGCCGGCGCCAAGACGATGTATCTGATCGGCGACTCGCACGCCGCCCACTGGTTCCCGGCGGTCGACGACACCGCCAAGAACAACGGCTGGAAGCTGGTCGCGCTGACCAAGGCGGCCTGCCAGCTGCCCCAGGTGCTGACCTACAACTCGGCCCTCAAGCGCAACTACACCGAGTGTGTGACCTGGCGTGACCAGATCGTCCAGCGGGTTGCCGACGCGAAGCCCGACCTGCTCGTGATGGCCTCCAACGACCTCGACAACGGCGGCATCGTCGGGGAGGACGGCCAGCTCATCGCGCGCACCGGCGCGCAGGACGACCCGGTCTGGGTCGCCCGCTGGAAGCAGACCTGGGCCAAGTTCGACGGCATCCCCAAGGTGCTGCTGCAGGACACGCCGTGGCCGGCCGGGGACGCGCCCGAGTGCGCCGCCGAGAACGCGCGCCGCCTGGCCAAGTGCGACCGGCCGCTGACCAAGGCGATCGCCGAGAAGAACCGCCGCGAGTTGGTGGCCGAGGCGGCCCGCACGGCCGGCATCCGCGTGATCGACCCGACGCCGTGGTTCTGCGACGCGACGAAGTGCCCGATCGTGGTCGGCAACGTGCTGGTCTACAAGGACAACAGCCACATGACGCTGGCCTACGCCCACGCGATCTCGCCGCTGCTCGACGAGGCGCTCTTCCCCCGGAAGTAAGTCAGTGCCGCTGCTGGTGGCGGATGACCTGGACGCCGACGGTCACCGCGGCCAGCGCCGCGCCGGGCACCGCCATCCAGACCGGCCAGGGGTAGATCGCATCGTCGGCGCCCGCCGCGACGAGGGCGAAGACCACCAGGTTGACCACCGTCAGCGACGCCCAAATGGTCCACAGCACCAGCATCGCGACCGGCATGCGGCGGGCGGCCCGGCGCTGCTCGGCCTCGTGCCGGGCCCGCACCTCGCTCGCGCTCAGACCGGGGCGGGGCAGATCGGTCAGGAGCATCAGCAGCTCCTGGTAGGTCTTGGACGAATAGGCCAGGGCCACCCGCTCGTCGTACTCGTGCAGGGTCAGCCGGCCCTCGTCGAGCGCCGTCTTGAGCTGTTCGGCGACCTTCTGACGATCGGTGTCGGCGGCTCGCATCGTCTCGATGTCGGCCCGGACCTCTTTCGCCATCGGTCGCTCCTTTACGCACCCCCGTCGATCGGGTCAGGCTATCCGAGCGGCACGAACAGTCGGCAGGGGGGAAAACCATGAGATTGCGCCTCGAGAACGCCGGTCCGGCAACCTACGCCGAGGTGGTCGCGCGCAACCGCGCGTCGTACGGGGAGACCGAGGCGGCCCGGCGCGACGCCCATCCCAAATCGGCCTGGAAGGTCGACGAGCGGGCCGCCTTCCTCGACCGGCTGCGCGCCGCCGGCGCCCGCACGCTGCTCGAGATCGGCTCCGGCACCGGGCAGGACAGCGTGTTCTTCCAGCAGGAGGGGCTCGACGTCACGGCGATCGACGTGTCCCCGGCCATGGTGGAGAAGACCACGGCCAAAGGCATCAAGGCCCTCGTCCGCGACCTGATGGCGCTCGACCTCCCCGCCGAGTCGTTCGATGCGGCCTACTCGCTCAACACGCTGCTCCACGTGCCCAACTCCGACCTGGACGCGGCGCTGCGGGCGATCCGGGCCGTGCTCGTCCCCGGCGGACTCTTCTATCTGGGCGTCTTCGGCGGCGACCAGGAGGAGGGCGTCGCCTCCGACGACCAGCACGTGCCGGCCCGGTTCTTCTCGTTCCGGTCGGACCGGCAGCTGCTGGAGTACGCCCGGGAGGTCTTCGAAGTGCTCGACTTCCACGTCTACGACGACCGGGCCGGCGTCCGCTTCCAGGCCCTGACCTTGGTCAAGCCGCTCTAGCGGCCCAGGGCCTCGCTCAGGCGGGCCGTGGCCCGGCGGTCGGCGCGGGCGATCGAGCCGTGCGGGACGGCCGCCACCAGCGCGGCCACCATGAGGACGGCCGCGTTGAGGGCGAACGCCCAGCCCAGGCCGCCCGGCTGGTCGACGATCGCGCCGGCTGTCGCTCCGCCGGCGGCGCTGCCGGCCACCGAGACGGTAACGACCCAGGTGTACGCCTCGTTCAACATCGCCGGCGGGGTGAGCCGGCCGACCAGGTTGGTCTCGACGGTCAGGGCCGGTGCGATCACGGCGCCGCCGAGCACCAGGGCCACGCCCAGCCAGAGCGGGCTCGGCATGAAGGCCAGCACCAGGAAGCTCAGCGAGACCGCACCCAGCAGCCAGGCGAACTGCCGGGGCAGCTCCATGGCCGGGCGCCGGGTGCCGAACCAGATGCCACCGATCGCGCTGCCCACGCCCCAGATGCCCAGCAGGACACCGCCCAGGCCGTCGCCGCCGCCGTGCTGGCTGGCGTAGGCGGGGACGATGACGCCGGCCGCGCCGAACCCGATGCCGAGCGCGATCACGCAGACCAGCAGGGCCGGGAAACCCGACACCTTGAGCGGGCCCAGCCCGCGGGCCGCGTCGTCGCTCTCGGCCCGGTGACGGCGGCGCATGACCGGCAACCGCGAGATCCACAGGGTGCCGAGCAGGGTCGCCACCGCCGCCCCCAGCAGGGCCGCGGCCGGGCTGGTGACCACCACGAACGCCGCCACCAGGATCGGGCCGAGCACGAAGACCAGCTCGAACAGCGAGGTCTCGGCGGCGATGGCGGCCCCCCGCAGGTGATGCTGCCCGCTGCCGGGCTCGGTCATGTCGGTCCACGCACGCCGGATGGCCGCGCTGAGCGGCGGATAGGTGGCCCCCGCGAAGGCCGCGATCACAAAGATCCAGGGCAGCACCCCGGCACCGCCCCGGCTGGTCAGCACGAGGGCGACCAGCGCGAGCGGATGCAGGACGGCGGTGGTGGCCAGGATCGGCGCCGGGCCGATCCGGTCGGCCAGCCGGCCCGCGACGGGGCTCAGGGCCGCGCCCGCGAGCGCGTAGACGCCGCCGGCCAGACCGGCCGCCGCGTAGCTGCCGGTCGCCTGCTGCACGAGCAGGAGCAGGGCCAGCGGGGTCATGCCGATGCCGAGCCGGGCCAGGATGCCCACGCTGAGCAGGACCCGCCCGCCCGGCAGCTGCCAAACGCCCAGATACTGACGCAACGCGGTCACGGTGTCCGCCTCCCCCATCATTCGGTAACGCTTGTTACGGCTCCCCGACCCTAACGCCGGAGGCCCGCACAACACGACCGAAATATGGGGGGTGGTGTCCGGAAACACAGGAGGGGCCGCTCGAAGGTGAGCAGCCCCTCCTGATTGGACGGATCAGCGAACGTACTGGATGGCTCCGGCCTGCTGACGCAGCCGGGCGACACGCTCCTCCATCGGCGGGTGCGTCGAGAAGAGCTTGGCCAGGCCGCCGCCGCGGAACGGGTTGGCGATCATCAGGTGGGCCGCGCTGGTGAGCCGGTTGTCGGCCGGCAGGGGCAGCCGCTGCGCGCCGTACTGGATCTTCTCGAGGGCACTGGCCAGGGCCAGCGGGTCACGGGTCAGCGTGGCGCCGTCCGCGTCCGCCTGGAACTCGCGGTTGCGGCTGATCGCCAGCTGGATGACCGACGCGGCCAGCGGGCCGAGGATGAGCATGAGCAACAGGGACGCCGGGTTGGGGCTGTCCTCGTCGTCCGACCCGCCGAGCGGCAGGAAGATCGCCAGCTGGGCGAACATCGTGATGATGCCGGCCAGGGCGCCGGCCACGCTCGAAATGAGAATGTCGCGGTTGTAGACGTGCGACAGCTCGTGCCCGATCACCGCACGCAGCTCACGCGGGCTGAGCAGGCGGACGATCCCCTCGGTCACGGCCACCGCCGCGTGCTGCGGGTTGCGCCCGGTCGCGAACGCGTTGGGCTGCGGCGTGGGCGACACGTAAAGCCGGGGCATCGGCTGCCGGGCGGCCTGCGAGAGCTCACGCACCATCGCGTAGAGCTCGGGGAACTGGGCCTCGCTGACCGGCTGCGCACGCATCGCCCGCAGGGCCAGCTTGTCCGAGAAGAAGTAGGTGCCGGCGTTCATGGCCAGCGAGATGAGAACCGCGAAGACCAGACCGCCACTGCCGCCGAGCCAATAGCCGGCGCCCAGGATGAGAGCGGTCAGCAGACCCAGCAGAGCGGCCGTCTTGAGGCCGTTGTGATGGCTGTGCAACAGGGACTCCTTAACCAGGTGACCCGGTAGGGCCACGCACTCTGAAGAACGTCGCTCACCTGGCTGTTCATCCCGGTCAGGCTGTGAGTTGGCTGAACCCGTACGGTGCTCATGTGCGCATGTGGCCCCTCTACGCGGCAGGCTTCACGACCGCCTTCGGCGCTCACGCCATCGCGGCCAACCTGGGCGGCGCCACCTCGCTGATCATGCTGGGTGCGCTGCTGGCCCTCTACGACGGCGCCGAGGTGCTGCTCAAGCCGATCTTCGGCAGCCTGGCCGACCGCATCGGCCTGCGCCCGGTGCTGCTCGGCGGCCTGGTCGCGTTCGCCGCGGCCTCGGCCGTCTACGTGCTCGCCGACGACCCCGGCTGGCTGTGGGCGGCCCGGCTCGGTCAGGGCGCGGCCGCCTCGGCGTTCTCCCCGTCGGCGTCCGCGCTGGTGGCCCGGCTCAACCCGGCCGCCAAGCACGGGCGTGCGTTCGGCTCGTACGGGTTCTACAAGTCGATCGGCTACACGCTGGGCCCGCTGCTCGGCGCCGTGCTGGTCTGGGCGGGCGGCCTGTGGCTGCTGTTCCTGGTCATGACGGTGATGGGCGTCGCGGTGGCGATCTGGGCCGCCGTGGCGGTGCCCTCGGTGCCGCCCCTGCCCAAGACCCGCCAGACGGTGGTCGACCTGGCCCGCCGGCTGGCCGACCCCGCCTTCCTGGGCCCGACGAGCGCGCTGGCCGCCGCGACCGCCGCCCTGTCGGTGGCCGTCGGCTTCCTGCCCGTGCTGGGCCGCGAGGCCGGTCTGGGTGTGATCGCCACCGGCGCCGCGGTCTCGGTGCTGGCCCTGTGCGCCGCGCTGGTGCAGCCGCGCACCGGGCGGCTGCTCGACGAGGGCCGGCTCAGCACCCGCACCGGGGTGTTCGCGGGTCTGCTGCTGACCACGGCCGGCCTGGCCGCGGTGGTGCTGCCCGGCCTGGCCGGCATCCTGGCCTCGGCCGTGCTGACCGGCGTGGGCACGGGCCTGATCACCCCGCTCGCCTTCGCCGCCCTGGCCGCGTCGACCCCCGAGGCCCGGCTGGGGCAGACGATGGGCACGGCGGAGCTGGGGCGCGAACTGGGCGACGCCGGCGGTCCGCTGCTGGTGGCCGGGGTGGCGTCGCTGGCCGGTCTGACGGCCGGGTTCGGGGTGCTGGCGCTGCTGCTGGCCGGGCGGGCCGTGCTCAGCCGGCCAGCCAGTCGTAGATCTCGGAGTACGTGACCGGGCCGGGCAGGTGCCCGCCGTCGTAGACGTGCTCCACCGCGCCGGGGATGCGACCGAGCATCCAGGTGGCGTGGTCGGCGGGCACCGCGGTGTCGTTCGTGCCGCGCCAGATCGCGACCGGGGCGGTGATGGTCGCCGGGTCGAAGTCCCACGGCCGGCTGAACGCGAGCGTGTCGTCGACCCAGCCGTCGATGCTGTCGGCGAACGTGGCCCGTAACCGCGCCATGGCCAGCGGGTCGTCGCGGGCGGGGGGCCCGGGCTCGCCGATGAACTCGGGCCCGCCCGCCGCCACCTGCGCCATCACCGACCTCGAGTGCTCGACGGTCTTTTCCCGTACGGCCGGTTCCTCGCGCGGCGGGCCGCCCGGCTTGATCCCCGACAGCACCGCGCACCGGGTGACCCGCTCGGCCAGCCGGGCGGCGCAGGCCAGCGCGTGCGGCCCACCGCCCGAGCCGCCGAAGACCCCGAACCTTTCCCACCCGTACGCGTCGGCCAGCACACGGACGTCGTCGGCGGCGTCGGCCACCGTCCGCCCGGGGCTGCGCGTGGAACCGCCGTAGCCGGGCCGGTCGTACACGAGCAGGCGCAGCCGGCTGCGCTCCATCACGTCGAGCACGTCGGGCCGCTTCCACCGGCTGCTCGGCGACCCGCCGTGGAAGATCACCGGGACGCCGTCGGCCGGGCCGTACAGGCAGTAACGGAGCACCCGGCCGTCGCCGAGAGCCACTTCGTACGTGTTGGGCAGGGTCATGACAGGGCGTCGAACAGCAACTGCGGGGCGAAACCGAGGGTGACGGCCACGACGGCCGCGGTGATCAGGGCGGCCGCCACCGGGCGGGTCACCGCCGGGCGCGGGTGGGTGGCCGCCTCGAGCAGGGCGGGGTCCGCGACCGCGATGCCGACGCGCGGCGGGGCGGCGTAGAGCAGGGCGGCCACGCGGATGTAGTAGGCCAGGGCGACCACGGCGTTGAGGGCCACGATCACGGCCAGCCAGGTCTGACCGCCGTCGATCAGGGCGTCCACGATCGTGACCTTGGCGAACAGGCCGGCCAGGCCCGGGGGCAGCCCGGCCAGACCGGCCAGGGCCAGCACGAGGGCGGCGCCCAGCCACGGGGAGCGGCGGGCGGCACCCCGATAGGACGTGATGTCGCCGCCGTCCCCGCCCGCCGGGCGCAGGGCCACGACCACGCCGAACGCGATGAATTCGAGAACCACGAAGAAGACCGCGTACGCGGCCGCGGCCCGCACACCGTCGGCGCCCAGGGCCAGCGGGGCCAGGATGTAACCGGCCTGCGCGATCGACGACCAGGCCAGCAGGCGGACCATGCGGGTCTGGCGCAGCGCGACCAGGTTGCCGACCGTCATCGTGACCAGGGCCAGCAGCGCGGTCAGGGTCGCCGCGTCGAGGCGGGTCACCACCGCGGCCAGGGCCAGCACACCGCCCAGCTTGGAGGCCGTGGAGAGGTAGGCGGCGACCGGCAGCGGAGCACCCTCGTAGGTGGCCGGGGCCCAGGCGTGCAGCGGGACGGCGGCCACCTTGAAGGCGAGACCGATCACCAGCAGGGCCACCCCGGCCTGGGCGACCGGGGCCGCGGGACCGGCCCCGTCGACCAGGCGGTCGAAGTGCAGGGCACCCGTGGCCGCGTAGTTGAGGGCCGCCCCGAGCAGCGCGATCGCCGTGGAGACGACGCTGATCAGGAAGAACGTGACGGAGGCGGAGGCGGCCGAGGGGGTCACCCGCTCCCCCGGCGCGAACCGGCGCAGACCGACCAGCAGGTAGAGCGGCAGGGTGAGCGTCTCCAAGCCGACGATCAAGGTGATCAGGTCGCCGGCGTAGCCGACCACGAGGCCGCCGGTCATCGAGGCGGCCAGCAAGAAGCAGAACTCCCCGGCCGGGGCCGTGCCCAGGCGCAACGACGGGATCGAGAGGGCCAGCACGCCGACGGTCAGGGCGGCGAACACCACCGCGGCCGTCGCGGCCGGCGGGCTCGGCTCCCACGAGCAGGCGCCGCCCGTCGGGTCGCAGAACGTCCCCGCGCGGGAACCGGTGACGATCGCTCCGGCCACGGTGGCCAGGCCGCCCAGTCCCAGTGCGGCGAAGACCGCCGTACGCCGGGCGAGCAGCAGATCGGCCAGCAGCACCAGCACCGCGGTGCCGGCCGCGGCGTACAGGGGAAGCAGGGAGACGTGGTCGACGGTCTGCGCCCTCATCGCAGGGCCTCCGTCAGGGCTCGCACCGGCGCGCTCGTCGCGGCCAGCACCAGCACCGGCGCGACCCCGACGGCCAGGGTCAAGGCGGCCAGCGGCGACCAGGCCAGCCACTCGGTCCCGGTGATCTCCGGGGACACGCTGCCCCGGGCCGGACCGTGCGTCAGCTTGCGCAGCAGACGCAGGAAATACGCCGCGGTGAGGGCGCCACCGATCGCGGCCAGCACGGCCAGGGTGACCCACAGACCGCCGCCCCGCTCGACCGCGGCCACCACGGCGAACGCCTCCCCCCAGAAGCCGGCCAGACCGGGCAGGCCGAGCGAGGCGATCGCGGCGAAGCCGAACAGGCCGGCCAGCCGGGGCGCCGACTCGCGCAGGCCACCCAGCTCGGCCAGCTCGCCGGTGTGGGCCCGGTCCTTGATCGCGCCGGCCAGGAAGAACAGCAGACCGGTGATCAGGCCGTGGGCGACGTTGCCGAGCAGTGCCGCCTGCAGTCCCGTGGCGGTCAGCGTGGCGATGCCGAGCAGCACGAAACCCATGTGGCCCACGCTCGAATAGGCGATCAGGCGCTTCAGCTCGGTCTGGCGCAGACAGATCAGCGCCCCGGCCAGCACGGCCGCCACGGCCAGGACACCCAGCACCGGGGCGGCCCACCCGGCGCCCAGCGGGGTGACCCCGACCCCGATCCGGATCAGGCCGTACGTGCCCATTTTGAGCAGCACCCCGGCCAGCATCACCGAGCCCACCGTCGGGGCCTGCGTGTGCGCGTCGGGCAGCCAGGTGTGCAGCGGCCAGAGCGGGGCCTTGACCGCGAACGCGATCGCGAACAGGGCGAACGCGCCGTACTGGACCGATCGGCTCAGGCCGGTGCCCCCGGTGAGCTGGACGATGTCGCCCGTGCCCGCGGTGACGGCGACCAGCACCACGCCGAGCAGCAGCAACACCGAGCCGAAAAGCGTGTACAGCACGAACTTGCGGGCGGCCCGCCGCCGGTCGTCGCCGCCCCAGCCCGCGATCACCGCGTACATGGGTAGCAGGACGACCTCGAAGAAGAGGAAGAACAGCAGCAGGTCGAGGGCCAGGAAGGTGCCCAGGATCCCGGTCTCCAGGACCAGCAGGAGAGCCACGAGCGTACGGCCTGTGCCACCGGCCGGGACCTTGCGCATCGTGTACCCGCAGCAGAGCAGGGTGAGCAGGCCGGTCAGGGCGATCAGGGGGTAGGACACGCCGTCCACGCCGAGGTGGAAGTCGAGACGCAGGGCGGGCACCCAGGGGTGATCGAGCTCGGCCCAGGGGCGTACGGCCGGGGGGTTGGCGGAGTAGGACGTCCAGGCGTCGTCGCGCGCGAACGGCAGGACCACGATGGGGATCAGCGTGGCGGCGGCGAAGATCGTGCCGGTGACGCGGGCGGCTTGATCTTTCCGGGCGGGGAACAGCGCGAGCACGGCCGCACCCAGGGCTGGGAGGAGGAGCACTGCAACGAGGGCCACGCTCATGCGGCCGCTCCGAACAGGACCGCGGCGGCGCCGAGGAGCAGGGCACCGGCCAGGACGGCCGCGGCCGCCGCGGGCAGCGGGATGCGATGGGCATAGGCCAGGGCCGCGCCGACGGTCGAGGTGGTGGTGCCGGTGCCCTCGACCGTCGCGTCCACGACCTTGGTGTCGGCCGTGGTGACCGCCTCGGCCAGCGCGCGGGCCGGGCGTACGAGGAAACGGTCTTGGATCTCGTCGAGCCGGAAACCGGACGCCAGCAGGGGACGCGCGCGGCCCAGAGCCAGCGCGGGGTCGACGCCGGGCACCGCGCGCCAGAGCCACCACGCGGCCGTCGCTCCGGCCGCCAGCAGGACCAGGGGCAGCAGGATGGCCACGCCGAGGTGCGGATCCTCCAGCTCGAGGGCGCTGCGGAAACCGGGCGCGTACGCGGCCAGGCCGAGCAGCGCCGACGGGATCGCCAGCACCAGGATCGGCCAGCGCATCAGCCCGGGCGGGTCGTGCGGCGCGGCGGGCTGGGCGTAGCGGGCGTCGTCAAAACCGACCTCCCAGTCGGGCCCGTCGGGGCCGTGCGCCCGCGAGACCCCGAAGAAGGCCCGGAGCAGCAGGCGGGTGGCGTACCAGGCGGTGATCGCGACCGCGAAGAGCGCGGCCACCCACACCACCCAGCCCACCCAGACCGGGGTCGCCCCGCCGCCCTCGGTGGCGTGCGCGGCCGCGGTCAGCACGTTCTCCTTCGACCAGAAGCCGGCCAGCGGCGGCAGCCCGGCCAGCGCGCCCAACCCGACGACGAACGACCAGAACGTGACCGGCATGTGCTCGCGGAGCCCACCCATGCGGGACAGATAGTTGGTGCCGACGGCGTGGATCACCGCGCCCGCCGCGAGGAACAGCAGGGCCTTGAACGCGGCGTGGGTGAGCAGGTGGAACAGCGCGGCGGCGGGCGAACCGACGGCCAGCGCGCCGGTCATGTAGCCGATCTGACTGACCGTGGACCAGGCCAGCACGCGCTTCAGGTCGTCCTGAGCCGTCGCGCTGAGCGCCCCGAGCAGGATCGTGATCGCGGCCATCACCCCGAGGACGGCGAGCGCGGCCGGCGACCGGTCGTACAGCGGATAGAGCCGGAACACGACGTAGACCCCGGCCGCGACCATCGTGGCCGCGTGGATCAGGGCCGAGATCGGGGTGGGGCCGGCCATCGCGTCGGGCAGCCACGTGTGCAGCGGGAACTGGGCGCTCTTGCCGGCCACCCCGGCCAGGATCAGGATCAGCGCGGCGACGTGCGGCGGCTCGGCCAGCACGACGGCGATCTGGCTGGAGCGGGCGTCGACGATCAGGAACGCCACACCGAGCAGAAAACCCACGTCGCCGACCCGGGTGACCAGGAAGGCCTTGACCGCGGCGGCCGGGGCCTCGGGCAGCCGCCGGTCGTGGCCGATCAGCAGGTACGAGCAGGCGCCCATCACCTCCCAGCCGATCAGCAGCGTGATCAGGTCACCGCTCGTGACCACCAGGAGCATCGCGCCGGTGAAGAGGCTGATCTGCGCCGCGTACGGGGCGTAGCGGGGGTCGTCGTGCAGGTAGGCCACCGAGTAGACCTGGACGGCCAGGGCGACGGCGCAGACGGCGAGGGCGATGTAGAGGGCGGCGTGGCCCGCGCTGACACCGAGCGTGAGCTGGATGTCGCCCAGGCTCACCCAGTGTGCCGACCACTCGACGGGCTTGTCCTGCACCAGCAGGACGCCGAGCGTCACCAGGAGCGCGACGGCGGCGCCGGTGATCCCGAGGACCGCCGCGGGCCGGCGACGGTTCTCCATCGGCAGCAACAAGCCGGCGAGGCCCAGGAGAAGGGGCACGCCAGGGATCAGCGCGGCCGCGGTCATCGAGGCACCTGCTCGTGGTCGTGCTCGTGCAGCGCCACCTCGTCCAGGACCACCGCGCGGCGCAGGCGGTAATACTGCAGGACGATGGCCAGGCCCACCCCGACCTCGGCCGCGGCCAGCACGATGACGAACAGGGCGAAGATCGCGCCCGCCCGCGGTTCGGCCGTGGCGTGGGCCCAGGATTCGGACGGCACGCCGACCAGCGACGACTTGATCGTGCTGTCGGCCGCCACGAGGATCAGGTTGACGGCGTTGAGCATGAGTTCGACGGCCATCAGCACGAGGATGGCGTTACGCCGCCGGAGCACGCCGTAGACACCCAGACCGAAAAGCAGGGCGGCTACGACGTACGGGATGACCGCGTGCATCACTCCCCCTCGTCCTCGCGGCTGGGTAGTGCCCTTTGGATCCGTTCCCGGCCCGGCAGCGCCTTGCCGCCCGCGGACGGTTCCGCGCTGGGCAGGGCGGGGCGGTCTCGGCTCGTCTCCGTGCTCGTCCCTTCGATGACCCTGCGGCCGGCCACCTCACCGGCCGGCAATTCGGGATTGTCGGGCTCGCCGAGTTTGGGGCCTGCCTCGCGGGCGCGGAAGACGACGTCCCGGGCCTGGTCCTTCAGGACGTCTTCGCGGGTGGCCTCCCCCTGCGGGGCGCCGCCACGTCGTCCCGCGGCCTCTTCGAGGGCGCCACTCGGCGCGTCCTCGCCCGCGGCGGCGCGTTCGGCGGCGCGCTGGGCCCGGAGCCGGGACTGGGCGGCGGCCTGGCGGGCGGCGATGCGTTCCAGGCGGGCGGCCACCTCGGGCGACTCCCCGACCGGGCCCGGCGGGAGCGACGGCTCGGTGCCGGCGTCGGGGCCGGGGCGGGCGCCGATGTCGGGCCGGGACAGCACGATCGCGCCGACCAGGGCGGCCAGCAGCAGGATGGAGAGCACCTCGAAGGGCAGCACCCAGGCGCCGAAGACCTGTTCGCCCACGCGGCGGCCGTTACCGGGCGGGGGCAACTCGAACTCGGTCCAGCGGAAGGCGTCCACCAGCAGGACCGTCAGGCCGAGCCCGACACCGCCGCCGATGATCGCGGCCGGGAGGGCGGGCCGGTCGAGATCCTTCGACGGTCCGATCGGGGCCCGGGTCAGCATGACGGCGAAGAGCAGCAGCACGACGACCGCGCCGACGTAGACGAGGATCTGCACCCAGGCCACGAACTCGGCGCCGAGCACCAGATAGAGCCCGGCGATCGCGCCCAGGCTGACCACCAGGTAGAAGCCCGCACGGACCAGGTGAGCGCTGGTGACGACGAGCGCGCCGGAGCCCACCGCGATCGCGCCGAGAGCCAGCATCAGCGCGTCCGCGACGGTCACCGCTCCTGCTCCGGTTCGCCCGGCTCAGCCGCCCTCGCCGGGGGCCGGGCGGCGGGACGCGCGGTCTTGGCCGCCGTGGCCGCGCCCGGGCCGGCCGCCTTACGGGCCGCCGTGGCCTCCTCCTTCGAGGGCTCGCCGAGCACGTCGTGGGCCGGGGGCGGCGGCACCGTACGCATCCACTCGCCCAGGCGGTCCTTCGAGTGCAGCAGATCGAGGACGTCGGTCTCGGCGTACTCGAACTCGGGGGTCCAGTGCAGCGCGTCGAACGGGCAGACCTCGATGCAGATGCCGCAATACATGCACAGCGAGAAGTCGATGTCGAACCGGTCGAGCACGTTGCGCTGACGCGAGCGCGCCGCGCCGGGGACCACGACCTCTTCCTTGTGCGAGTCGATGTAGATGCACCAGTCGGGACACTCGCGGGCGCACAGCATGCAGACCGTGCAGTTCTCCTCGAGCAGCGCGATCACCCCACGGCTGCGCGGGGGGAGCTCGGGCTCGACATCCGGATACTGCTGGGTTGTCGACCGCTGGGTCATCGTCTTGAGCGTGACGGCAAGCCCCTGCACGAGGCCCTTCCCGGGCGTGCTGCGCTCCCCGTCGTCACTCACAAACGCATATCCTGCCCCGTCGCCCCATTTGATGCGAGCACACCCCCACCGAATCTTCCGGTAAGCTCATCGCGGGGTCAGTTTTTCCGCGCGTAGGAGGCATCGCATGACCGCTGCCACCAGCGACATGCCGCCTCAGGGCGGGTGGACTGCCGCCGATCTCGATCGGACGCCCGAGGACGGCATTCGTCGCGAGATCTACGACGGAGAACTCCACGTGACCCCATCGCCTTCGAGCATTCATCAGGCCCTTTCCGGCTTCCTGTTTTATTTCCTGTCCGCGTCTTGCCCCGAGCACCTCTTCGTCAGTCTGGCCAACGACATCGTGTTGAGTCCCGACCGGACGTACATCCCTGACCTGCTGGTGGCGAATTTCGAAGCCGCCAGGTCGGGCACCGGCAAGTTCGCGGCCCGAGACGTCGTCCTGGCCGTGGAGATCGTCTCGCCGAGCACCAAAAACGCCGATCGGGTGACCAAGCCCACCTACTATGCGCAGGCCGGCATCCCGTTCTACTGGCTGATCGAGACCGGCGGCGGTCTTTCCGTGGCGGCCTACGAGCTAAACACCGAGACGACGGCCTACGAGCCGATCGGCTCCTTCGACGGTGACGACACGATCCGGCTCGAACGTCCGTGGCCGATCGCGATCCCCCTCAGCGCCGTCCGCCCGCGCAACCTCTGAGCCCTTTCGCGTGACCATCGGGAACATCCCGGTCGCGCGCTACGGCCGTTCGCGGCCACCTGGCCGCGTGGACCAGCTGGGCGGTCGCGGGCGCTGACCTGCGCCGCTATGGGAGTCGACGATGCGTACGGGAAGCGGTTTTTCTAATCTTCAGAGTGGATAACAGTAAAAGCATTTTATATAGACGTTCATCGGTTTCATGCCCGGGTGTCCGGTTACTACACGGCTGACCGCTTCATCCGAGTGAACGGAGAGTCTTCGTATGAGCAGGACCGGACGACTGGCCTTGGCCTTCGTGGGATCGGCCGGAATTGTCGGAGCACTGGCCTCGCCCGCCGCGGCGGCACCGCAAGCGCTGGCGGAACCGTGTGTGCAGAAGGTGGCCGTCGTCAACAACGGCGGGTTCACGATCAACTTCCAGCTGACCACGCGGGACGGGCAGCTCTCCGCGCCCACCGACACCTACCCGATCAACCAGTGGCGGATCGTCGACCTCGCCTCCACCCCGTTCGCCGAGGGTGTGGACGTGCGGCCGCTGGTGAACGCGACGGCCGGCGACAGCGTGCCCGGCAACGTGTTCGTGTCGTACTGCGCGAACGGCCAGACCGCGACCTACACCGCAAGCGGCACCACGAACGACTACTCGGTCACGCTGCTCACGTGAGCAGGTTGACGCTTACGTGAGCACCTTGACGGCTACGTGAGCACCTTGACGGCTGCGGTCAGCACCAGCTGAGCCAGGGCCAAGGGCACGAGGACCAGCCAGCAGAGCCTCTGCAGCTGGTCCTCGCGCAGCCGGGGGAAACTGACGCGCAGCCAAATGATCACGAACGAGACCGCGAAGATCTTCACGAGCGTCCACAGCCAGCCGAGCTGGTCGGCGAGCGGGCCGTGCCAGCCGCCGAGGAACAGCACCGTGGTCAGCGCGGCGATCACGATGATGCCGACGTATTCCGCGAGCAGGAAGAACGCGAAGCGCAGACCGGTGTATTCGGTCATGTAGCCGAAGACGAGCTCGGAGTCGGCGATCGGCATGTCGAACGGCGGGCGGCGGATCTCGGCCAGGCCGGCGACGAAGAAGACGATCGCGGCGGGGGCCTGCCAGAGCAGCCACCACGGGCGCCAGGCCTCGACGATGCCGGGCAGGCTGAGGGTGCCCGCGGCCATGGCCACGCTCGCCGCGGCCAGCACCAGCGGCAGCTCGTAACCGAGCAGCTGAGCGGCGCCGCGCAGACCGCCGAGCAGGCTGTACTTGTTGGCGGAGGCCCAGGCGGACATGAGGACCGCGAGCACGCCGATGCCGAGCACCGCGAGCACGAAGAACAGGCCCACGTCGAGCCCCTGGGCGACCAGACCGTCCGGGCCGAGCGGGATGGCCAGCAGCACGAGCAGATAGGGGAACAGGGCGACGATCGGGGCGAGCCGGAAGACCCGCCGATCGGCCTCGCCGGGGGCGACGTCCTCCTTCTGCACGAACTTGACGCCGTCGGCGACGAGCTGGGCCCAGCCGTGGAAGGCCCCCGCATACATCGGGCCCAGGCGGCCCTGCATGTGGGCCATGACCTTGTGCTCGGCCTGACCGACGACGAGCGGCAGCACCAGGAAGGCCGCGACGACGGCGACCACCCGGACGATGAGGTCGAGCCAGATCGGCATCAGGCGTCCTCCCCCGCCCGCGGCCCCCACTCTTTGGGGTCGGGGACGCCGGGCGGGCGCATCGGGGCCCGCTTGGAGGTGCCGGCCACCGATTCGCCGGGCTCCTTGGCGCCGGGCCACGCCTTGGCCACGCGGGAGGCCAGCACGAACTCCTTGCGCAGCGGGTGGCCCTCGAAACCGGGCGGCAGCAGCAGCGGACGCAGATCGGGATGGCGGGCGAAGGTGATGCCGAACATCTCGAACGTCTCGCGCTCGTGCCAGGCGGCGCCGGGGAAGAGCTCGACGACGGACTCGATCACCGGGTTGTCGCGGGGCACCAGCGTGCGCAGCAGCAGCGCGTGGTGGCGGCGGATCGACCAGAGATGCGCGACCACGCGGAACCCGTCGTCCAGCTCGTCGACGGCGGACAGCCAGTCGAAGTAGTCACAGCCGAGGGCGCCGTTGTGCTTGGCCGTGCCCACCGTCTCCCACCAGCGGGCCACCGGCACGTCGACCACGGCCCGGGTGTGGCCGGGGCCGCCGCCCGAGAGGCCGGCGACGATCTCGCCCGGAGGCGCGTCCGGCGAGTCGTCCGTCAGCAGCGCGACCAGGCGCTCGCCGACCTCTTCAGGCGTCATGGGGTCATCTTAGGAGTTCGCCGGTCACAGCCCGGTCAGACGGCCGTTCCGGAAGACGTCGACGAAATCCTGGTGGTCCTCGCGGGCCTGGTCACCGTAACGGTGGGCGAAGTCGACCAGGTGTTGCACGAAACCGGCCTCGTCCTTGTCGACCTCGGCCACGATCGCCTCCTCGGTCGAGAAGTCGACCAGGTCGTGACTGGACTCGTCGTCGGCCACCGAGTGCATGCGGGCGACGGCCCGGCCCAGATCGGCGATGACCCCGGCCAGTTCCTCGGGCTCGTTGACGTCCGACCAGTCCAGGTCGGCCGCATACGGCGAGACCTCGGCGACGAGCTGGCCCACGCCGTTGAGCGTCGTGTAACCCACCCAGGAGTCGGCGTGCGCCTGCAGCGCGTGCTGCGACTCGGCCGTACGGTGGCCCTGGTGCTGGAAGTAGGACCGGACACGCTCGTCGTCGATCCAGCGCGCGACGGCCGGGACCTGCGCCTGCTTCATATAGATGATCACGTCGTTTTCGAGCGCCTCGGTGTGGCCCTCGAGGAGCAGGTTGTACGAGGGCAGGCCGGCCGAGCCGATGCCGACGCCCTTGCGCAGCTTGATGTCCTTGATGGTGGTCGAGACCGGGCGGCTCTGCTCGGGCAACGTCGGCAGGTAACGCTCGAACGCCTCGAGCACCGCGGCCCGGGTGGGCTCGTCGACCTCGAAGACACCGTCGGCCAGCGTGAACCGGCGCTCGTAGTCGTCGATCGTGGTCTGCGCGCCGAGCAGGTCGATGCGGGTGCTGAGCCGGGCTTCCTGCAGCACGCGGCGCAGCGCCCCGTCCGCGTTCTCCAGGGTGATCGAGCCGATCGCGTCGTCGCCGCCGAGCGCGATGGCCCGCAACTCGGTCAGGTAGGACTGGGCGAAGCCGGTGACCAGCGCGCTGATGTGCTCGTCGGACAGGGCCTTGGAGTAGCCGAGCAGGGCCACGCTGGCCGCGAAGCGCTTGAGGTCCCAGGAGAAGGGCCCGACGTACGCCTCGTCGAAGTCGTTGACGTTGAAGACGAGGTGCCCGGAGGCGTTCATGTAGGTGCCGAAGTTTTCGGCGTGCAGGTCGCCGTGGATCCAGACGCGGCTGGTGCGCTCGTCAAGGAAGCTGTCGTCGACATAGGTGTCGTTGCCCGAGCCGGACAGGTCGGCGTAGAACAGCGACGCGCTGCCCCGGTAGAAGGCGAACGGCGACGCCGCCATCTTGCGGAACTTGCGCCGGAAAGCGGCCGGATCGATGGCGATCAACTCGCCGAATTCCCTGGTCAGAACGTCGATGATGAAGTCCGCGCGCGACTGGTCCGTCATAGTGCGGACACTAGTCCCCACTTGCCCGCGGCGGAGTCACCAAAGGGGCAGTTAACGCCAGCGGATCGGGCCGGGGCACGCCGCCCGGGCCGGACTGCTCGCCGGCGATCTTTTCCTGCAGGCGGAGGATGCCGTGCAGCAGCGCCTCGGGCCGGGGCGGGCAGCCGGGCACGTAGACGTCGACCGGGATGATCTGGTCGACGCCCTTGGTCACCGAATAGGAGTCCCAGTAGGGGCCGCCGCAATTCGCGCAGGAGCCGAACGAGATCACGTATTTGGGCTCGGGCATCTGGTCGTAGAGCCGCTTGATCGCGGGGGCCATCTTGTCGGTGACCGTGCCCGAGACGACCATGAGGTCGGCCTGGCGCGGGCCGTGCGCGAACGGGATGACGCCCATGCGCATGAAATCGTGGCGGCTCATGCTGGACGCGATGAACTCGATCGCGCAGCACGCCAGCCCGAAGTTGAACACCCAGAGCGAATAGCGCCGCCCCCAGTTCAGCACGAACCGGATGGGTTCCCCGAGCACTCCTGGCAGACCGGCCACGACGTCAACCTACTCCGTCGCGCGGCCGGGGCGTTGGAGCAGGCTCAGGAAGCCGGTCAGCAGGGCCTCACGCAACGCGGGCGGGGCGACGTCGAGCAGCGAGTTGACCGCGGCCATGCGGGTGAAGTCGCCCCCGCCCAGCCCGAGCCCTTCGGCCAAGCCGGCGATCAGCTCGGGCGTGACCATCTCGGGGGTGAGCGCGCCGGCCGCCTCGAGCAGGGCGGGTGGCACGTCGGCGGGACCGGCCGCGCGGGTGGCGGTCACGGCCGCGGCGAGATCGGGCCCGAAGTCGGTGGCGGTGCCGGCCACGGCGGCGGTCACGGTGAGGTGGATGGTGGCGGGCATGTCCCCGTACGCCATCTGGGGCTGGGTGTGCCAGCCGCGCGCGGCGAGCTCGTCCGCCAGGACGAAGAGGTCGACGTCGACGTCGTCTGCGGCCAGGCAGACGACGCTCGTCTCGGGTGGGGCGAACAGGCGCACGCCGCCGGTCCGGCGCACCGCCTCGGCCAGCGTGGCGACGGCCCCGCGGGTGCGGGCGGCCAGCTCGAGGTAGCCCGCGTCGCCGATGTGGCGCAGGGTGGCCAGGGCCGCGGCGATCGGGCCGCCGGAGCGGGTGGACGAGATGACCGGGTTGATCATCGTGTAGCCGGGCCAGCCCGCATACGCGAAGTATTGCGGGAGGCGCAGCGCCTCGTCGCGATGCAGCAGGATCGAGACACCCTTCGGCGCGTAGGCGTATTTGTGCAGGTCGACCGAGATGCTGGTGACGCCGGGGACGGTGAAGTCGAAGGCGGGCAGGCCGGCCCCGAGGCGGCGCAGATAGGGCAGAAGCCAGCCGCCGAAGCACGCGTCGACGTGGAACCGCACGCCCCGCTCGCCGGCGATCGCAGCCAGCTCGGGAATCGGGTCGACGACGCCGTGGGCGTAGGACGGCGCGGACGCGGCGACCAGCACGGTGTCTTCGTCGACAGCGGCCTGGACGGCCGCGGGGTCGGCGCGCAGGTCGGCGCCGACGGGCACGACGTCGAGGGCGACCCGCAGATAGTGCGCGGCCTTGGCGAACGCGGCGTGGGCAGTGGACGGGATCACCAGGCGCGGGGTGGTGAGCTCGGGCCGGGAGTCACGGGCGGCCTTGACGGCCAGGATCAGCGACTCGGTGCCGCCGCTGGTGACGCTGCCGACCGTGCCGTCGCCGCCGCCGAGGAGTCGCGCCGCCGCCCCGACGAGCGCGTTTTCCATGGCCAGCAAGGACGGGAACGCGGTCGGGTCGAGGCCGTTGACGTGGTCGGAGATCGCATGGGCCTGGCGGGCCAGCTCGTCGAGCCCGTCCAGGGCGGGGTCGTAGACATAGGCGAAGAGCCGGCCGCCGTGCGTGGGCAGGTCGGCCGCTCGCAGCTCGCTCAGCTCGGCGAGGATCTGCTCCCCCGGGACGCCCTTCTCGGGCAGCGCCTCCACCATGGCGATCACGCTATCCCAGGACGGCGGGCGTGGGGACCGCCGAAAGACCCGGTGCCGAAGGCGCTGTCCGGGTCGCGCTCACCGGTGTCGGATGACGTCGCGATAGCCGCGGAGCAAGACCACCGCGAGGCCGACCAGGAGGGCGGGGACGATCGTGAAACCGAGCAGCACACCCAGACGAGCGGTGTCGTCCTGGCGGGCCGCCTCGCCGGTCGACGACGAGACGTATCCGAAGAGCTGGAGGAGCAGTGCGTAAAGGCCGGGGCCCAGCGCGAGTCCGAGGGTCTCCCCCGCGGTCCAGAGGCCGGTGAAGACGCCGGCCTGGCGCCGGCCGGTGCGCTCGGTGTCGTAGGCGATGCAGTCCGGCAGCATCGCCATCGCGAAGACCTGCTGCCCGGCGTAGCCGACGCCGATCACCGCGACGATCAGATAGACGGCCACCGGGGGCAGTGCGGGCGCGGCCAGCAGGGCCAGGGCACCCGCCCCGAAGAGCAGCGACCCGGCAGCCAGTGCGGCGGGCTTGCCGAGGCGGCGGCCGGCGCGGGTCCAGAGCGGCATGACCAGCAGGGCCGGCCCGACGAAGGCCGCGAACAGGAAGGTGGCCCCGGAGTCGCGTTCGACGACGTGGTCGGCGAAATACTGCACGCCGGCCAGCATCGTGCCGATCCCGACCGCCTGGATGATCCAGAGGAGGAGCAGTGCCCGGAACGGACGGTTGGCCGCGGCGACGCGCAATTGCGCACGCAGGTCGGGCTCGACCGCCTCGACCGTACGGGATTCGGCCGAGCGGGTTCCGAAGTAGACACCGAGCGTGCCGACGACGATGAGCGCGCCGACGAACAGGCCCGACCAGCGGTGCCCGGTCAGGCCGCCGCCGGTCTGCTCGACGACCAGTGGGGCGAGCGCGCCCGAGATCAGGATGGCCAGGGCCAGCACGGCGACGCGCCAGGTCATCAGGCGGGTGCGCTCGGCGTAGCCGTCGGTCAGCTCGGCCGGCATGGCGACGTAGGGCACCTGGAAGAACGCGTAGGCGGTGGCGGCGGCCAGAAAGGCGAGGGCGACGTAGGCACCGGCGGCGGCCCCGCTGCTCACCGGCCCGGCGAAGATCGCGGCGAACAGCACGGCCAGCAGCAGGCCCGCCCCGAGCAGGAACGGCCGCCGGTCGCCGCGCCGGTCGGAGATCCGCCCGGCGACCGGGTTGACCAGCACGTCCCACGCCTTCGGCAGCAGCACGAGCAGACCCGCGACGCCGGCCGCCACACCTAACGTATCGGTCAGATAGGGCAGGAGGAGTAAACCCGGCACCGTTCCGAAGGCGCCCGTGACCAGCGAACCCAGCGAGTATCCGGCCAGAACGCGCCGCGGCAGAACGGCCCCCGGCCGTACGCCGGGAGTGGGATCAGCGGTCGCCATGAACGCGGATGGTAACCACGATCAGGGGATACCGCCTACGCTTCGCCAGATGAAAAAGGTTGCGGCCGGGGTCGCCGCCAGTCATCCGGCCACGGCCGCGGCCGGGCTGCGCACCCTGCGGGACGGTGGAACGGCGGCCGACGCCGCGGTCGCCGCGGTGCTGGCCTGCTGCGTCGCCGAGACGATCTACACCGGGCTGGGCGGCGGTGGTTTCGCCACCTACTTCGACGCAGCGAGCGGCGAGGTCACCTGCCTCGACTTCTTCGTCGCCGTGCCCGGCACCGACGGTGACCGCGAGGCCGGCCCGATGGTCGCGGTCGACGTGTTCTTCGGCGGCATGCCGCAGGTCTACTCGATCGGCGGGGCCAGCGTCGCGGTACCCGGCGTGCCGGCCGGCTGCGGCGAGGTGCACCGGCGCTGGGGCCGGCTGCCGTGGGCCGACGTCGTGGCGCCGGCGATCGGCCTGGCCGCCGAGGGTGTCTCCGTGCCGGCGGCGCACGCCCGCACGCTGGAGTCCTGCGCGCCCGCGCTGGCCTGGGGCGAAGGCGCCGCGGTCTACACACCGGCGGGCAAACTGCTGCGCGGCGGCGACCGGCTGTTCCACGATGGACTGGCCGGGGCGATGACGCGGCTGGCCGACACCGGGCCGCAGATCTTCTACACCGGTGACTACGCGGAGGTGCTGGTCGACACGGTGCGCGCCGCCGGTGGCGCCCTGGGCCCGCGCGACCTGGCCGACTACCGGGTGCTCGAGACCCCCGTCGACCACGCGACGCTGGCCGGCCATCGGGTGCTGGCCCGGCACGACATGAGCCGCACGGTCGACACGATCGCGGGGCTGCCCGCCGACCTGTCACGCCCCGGCCGGGCCGTCGGTGTGGCCACCGCGCTGCGCGACCAGGGCCGGCAGCGGATCGGCGACACGACCAACGTCTCGGTGGTCGACGCCGACGGCAACGCCTGCGTGATCACGACGACGCTCGGGCTGGGCTCCGGGGTGTGGCTGCCGGGCCTCGGCATCAACCTGAACTCCATGCTCGGCGAGGGTGAGCTGGTCACCGGCGACATGGCACCGGGCAAGCGGATGGTGTCCAACATGTGCCCGCTGGTGGTGATCGACCCCGACGGCGACCTCGCGGTGGCGGCCGGGTCGGCGGGGGCCAGCCGGATCCGTACGGCCCTGGTCGACACGCTGCTCGGGACGCTGGTGGACGGGTTGGACATGACCGCGGCGATCGCGCGTCCGCGCTTCCACGTGGTCGACGAGACCGTGCACGCCGAACCGGGCTGTCCGCGCGACGAGCTGGCGGCGCTGAGGGCGGCGGGTTGGCAGATCAAGCAGTGGCCGGGGCTCAACCACTACTTCGGCGGCGTCACCGCGGTCGGCCAGGCCGGCGCGGCGGGCGATCCCCGCCGCGACGGCGTCGGCCTGGTGCTGTAGCGCCCAGGCGTCACATGCGGCGGGCGGCGATGGCCTGGGCGTCGTCGGCGGTCTCGCGGATGCCGACCTCGATGGGGGTGGGCTGCAGGCCGAAGGTGCGCTCGGTCAGCGTGCTGTCCAGGTGGAACGGGCGGTAGAACTGGTAGTCCATCTCGGCCATCTCGCGGGCCATGGGGACGAACAGGCCGGCCGCGCGCATCGTGATGCGGGGCATCTTGTGCATGGTCAGGCGGGGCCGGCCGATCAGGTCGGTGTAGCGGTCGGCGATCTCGCGGATCGTGACCGCGGGCGCGGTCGGGGCGTGCCACGCCTTGCCCCAGGCCCGCTCGTCGTGGGCCAGTGAGACCATCGTGCTCGCCATGTCGCCGGTGTAGGTGAAGCTGTGCGGCAGGTCGATGTCGGCGGGCGCCCAGGCGGCGCGGCCGGCGGCGATGGCGGGCAGGATGCTGAGCGCGAAGACACCGATCGCGCCGGCGCCGATGTAGTCGGAGCCCCGCACCTCGACCGTGCGGACGCCGCTGGCCAGCGCGTCGCGCCACATCTTGATGCGCACCTTGCCCTTGCGGCCGACGGCGGCCAGCGGGCTGTTCTCGGTCATGTGCCCGCCGGGCTGCGGGCCGTAGACGTACAGGTTGCCGGTGATCACGTAGACCGCGCCGGCCGCCTTGGCCGCGGCGATCATGGCGTCGTTCATCGGGAACCAGAGCTTCTCCCACTCCGTGTAGCGCGGGTTGGCGCAGTTGTACAGCGTCTCGGCGCCCTGGGTGAGCTCGGTCAGCCGGCGCGGGTCGGAGGCGTCGGCGGCGACGAGCTCGATCAGCGGGTGCGACGGGCCGCTGCCGCTGCGGGTGATCATGCGGACCTGGTCGCCGCGGTCCGCGTGGAGCCGCGCGATGGAGGAGCCGACCGGGCCGGAACCGACGATGACGTGAGTCGACATTGCTGTTCTCCTTTGCGAGCAGTGCTCTCTGTTAGGAACAACGATTACACGATCGTCCGGCAAAAGCAAGAGCAGTGCTCTCGTTATGGCACACTGGTCGCATGAGTGCCCCCGGAGTGCGCGCCCGAGTGCGGGCCGAGATGACCGAAGAGATCAAGACCGTGGCCCGCCGGCACCTCGCCACCGACGGGGCCAACCTGTCGCTGCGCGCGGTCGCCCGTGACCTGGGCATGGCCTCGTCCGCGGTCTACCGGTACTTCGCGAGCCGGGACGAGCTGCTGACGGCGCTGATCATCGACGCGTACAACTCCGTGGGCGAGAGAGCGGAGCAGGCTGCTCGCGACAGAACGGACGAGCTTCAGGCCTTCCTGGCCATGGCCCACGCCGTACGGGAATGGGCCTTGAACGACCCGCACCAGTGGGCGCTGATCTACGGCAGCCCCGTCCCCGGCTATCAGGCCCCGCAGGACACCATCGGCCCCGCCACCCGCGTCATCCTGCTCATCGCGAGCCTGGTCGAGAGCGCCTACACCAACGGCCGGATCACCGAGCGGCCGCCGATCACCGGCCGGTACGCCGAGGAACTGGCCGTGATCGCGCAGCGCTACACGACTGGTGCGCCCCCGAGGCTGGTCGCGGCGGCGCTGTCCGCCTTCCTGCACCTGAGCGGCGCCATCAGCGGCGAGCTGTTCGGGCAGCTCACGGCGTCGGTCGAGGAGGATCGCAGGGGCTTCTTCGAGTTCCAGATGCGCGGGGCGGCCCACCTCATCGGGATGACCGACGCGCCCTGAGCACGTGCCCGCCCGCGGTGCCGGGCGGAACATCGTCCCGGCCGAAGAACCGCGACGCCAGCTCGGACGGGCCCAGATCCTCGATCTCGCCGAAGCCCGAGGAGCCGAGCTGCGACGCGATCTCGGACGGCTCGAAATACGTCAGCCACGGTTCACCCAGACGGGCGACCCGCTCGGCCCGGGCCTCCAGCCAGGCCCGGCGCTCGGCGGGCATGTGCGCGGGCGGCTGCGCGTAGTCGAAAACGACCTCGTTGCCCTCGTGCGCGGCCACCACGGCCAGCGTCGCGTCGAACCCCTCCCGGGTCAGGTAGGGCACCACGCCGAGCCACAGGAAGAACGCCGGCTCGTCCGACGGCAGCTCCAGCGTCTCCTTCTCGAAGTCGACGCCGAGGTAGCGCACCGACGGCGGGATCGCGATGCCCGACGCGGCCAGCCGGTCGCGCTTCCAGGCCTGCGTGTCGGGGTGGTCCACCTCGGTGACGCGCAGGCCGGGATGGGGGTTGCGATAGGCGAAGGTGTCCAGGCCCGCACCCAGCACAACCATTTCCCGTACGCCCCGCGCGACCGCCGCGGCCAGGGCGTCCTCGGCGAAGCGGTGCCGGGCCGCGATGAACACGCGCATGCCCCGGCGGGGCGCGTCGGCCAGCAGCTCCTGCTCGTCGACGCCCAGGATCCGTACGGCCAAGGGGTCGGAGAAGATGCGGCCGCCCTCGAGGAGCTGATGGGCCGCGCGATAACGGGCCGCACTCATCGCCGTGCGGCTCGGCTGACCGGCCTCCATCAGGGCTGCCAGCTCGCTCGGCGCATGTCCACGTGTTCCCCCTTCAGCGGCACGCCCTCGGACAAAAGCCGCTGGCGGGCCTCCTGCTCGTGGCCGGGCGGCATGCGGCCCGAGCTGTTGACCACGCGGTGCCACGGGACACCACCGCCGTGCCGGGCCATGATCGTGCCGACCTGGCGGGCCGAGTTGCGTCCCGAGACGTCGGCCAGGGCGTCGGCGATCGCACCGTACGACATCACGCACCCCTCGGGGATGCGCTCCACGAGGGAAAGCACCTCTTCGACGTACTCCTGTGGTGTCACGCGGGCCACGATATGGGATCTCGGCCCGGTTCTGTCGGCCCGCCCGAGCACAATTGGCCGGTGCGTGAACTGGTGACCGGAGCACGCCGGATCGTGGTCAAGGTGGGCTCGTCCTCGCTGACCACGGCCTCCGGCGGGATCGACGAGCAGCGCGTCGGCGAGTTGGTCGACGTGCTGGGCAGGCTCGCCACCGGCGGGCGTGAGGTGGTCCTGGTGTCGAGCGGCGCGATCGCCGCCGGCCTGTCCCCGCTGCACCTGCCGCGCCGGCCGCGCGACCTGGCCACCCAGCAGGCGGCCGCCTCGGTCGGGCAGGGGCTGCTGATCGGGCGTTACGCGGCGGGTTTCGCGCGGCACGGGCTGCAGGTCGGCCAGGTGCTGCTCACCGCCGACGACGTGACGCGCCGCGCGCACTATCGCAACGCGTACCGCACGCTGCGCAAACTGCTCGATCTGGGCGCGCTGCCGATCGTCAACGAGAACGACACGGTGGCCACCGACGAGATCCGCTTCGGCGACAACGACCGGCTCGCCGCTCTGGTCGCCGCCCTGGTCGACGCCGATCTGCTGATTCTGCTCTCCGACGTGGACGCGCTCTACACGGGCAGCCCGTCGGATCCGTCGTCGCGCCGGATCGCGTACGTGGAAACCGAATCTGATCTTCAAGGCATCAACATCGCGACGCCGAGCAAGTCCAAGGTCGGCACGGGCGGCATGGTGACCAAGGTCGAGGCGGCCCGGATAGCCACCGGCTTCGGCATCCCCGTCGTGCTCACCGCCGCTCCCCTGGCCGGCGCGGCGCTGAGTGGCGACGAAGTGGGCACGCTGTTCCGGCCGGCCGACAGCCGCCCCGCGGCCCGGCTCTTCTGGCTGGCCCATGCCACCGCCCCGCGCGGCCGCCTGCACCTCGACCCGGGCGCGGTGGCCGCGGTGGTCGCGCGGCGCAAGTCGCTGCTGCCCGCGGGCATCACCGCGGTCGACGGCTCGTTCGCCGCGGGCGACCCGGTCGACCTGGTCGATGCCGCCGGCGCCCCGGTCGCGCGCGGCCTGGTCAATTACGATGCGATCGAATTGCCCGCCCTGCTCGGGCGGACCACCGGCGAGTTGGCCGCCGCCCTCGGGCCGGGATATGAACGTGAGGTCGTGCATCGCGACGACCTAGTCCTCCTATGAAGGAAATCGCCATGACGACCGTCCTCCAGCAGGCCGCCGACGCCCGCGTGGCCGCCATCGACCTGGCCGCCGCCACCCGCACCGAAAAGGATCGCGCCCTCGAGCTGATGGCCGACCGCCTGGTCGAGCGCTCGCCCGACATCGTGGCGGCCAACGAGGTCGACGTGACCAACGCGCGCGCCTCCGGGCTGTCCGAGTCGATGATCGACCGGCTCACGTTGACCCCGGCGCGGGTCGAGGCGATGGCCCAGGGGCTGCGCGAGCTGGCGGCGCTGCCCGACCCGGTGGGTGACGTGGTGCGCGGCTCGACGCTGGCCAACGGGCTCGAGTTGCGGCAGGTGCGGGTGCCGTTCGGCGTCGTCGGCATCATCTACGAGGGCCGGCCCAACGTGACGGCCGACGCGGCGGGCATCTGCCTCAAGTCGGGCAACGCGGCGCTGCTGCGCGGGTCGGGCTCGGCGCTCAGCTCGAACGCGGCGATCGTGTCGGTGCTGCGCAAGGCGGTGGCCGACGCGGGCCTGCCGGCCGACACGATCCAGCTGCTCGACGCGACCACCCGCGACTCGGTCAAGGAGCTGATGCGGGCGCGCGGCCTCGTCGACGTGCTGATCCCCCGCGGCGGCGCCTCCCTCATCCGTACGGTGGTGGAGGAATCGACGGTGCCGGTGATCGAGACCGGGGTCGGCAACTGCCACGTCTATGTGGACGAGCACGCCGATCTGGAGAAAGCGCTGGCCGTGGCGGTCAACTCGAAGACGCAGCGGCTGTCCACCTGCAACACTGCCGAGTCTCTGCTGGTGCACGCGGCGGTCGCCGATCGGTTCCTGCCGCTGGTGCTTCCTGCCCTCTTCGAGGCCGGCGTGACCGTTCATGGCGACCCGCAGGTAGTGGCGTACGACTCGCAGGTGGTGCCGGCCACCGAGAAGGACTGGGGCACCGAATACCTGTCGGCCGACCTCGCGGTGGCGATCGTCGACTCGCTGGACGACGCGCTCGACCACATCCGGCAGTACGGAACCGGGCACACCGAGGCCATCGTGAGCGAGTCGGTGACGGCGACGCGGCGGTTCACGGCCCGGGTCGACGCGGCCGCGGTGATGGTGAACGCGTCGACCCGTTTCACCGACGGCGGCGAGTTCGGGTTCGGCGCCGAGATCGGCATCAGCACTCAGAAACTGCACGCCCGCGGGCCGATGGGCCTGCCCGAGCTGACGTCGACCAAATACATCGTCACGGGCAACGGCCACATTCGACGGTGACCGACGTCGTCGGAGTCGCCTCGTCCGTGATCTCCGGGCTAGGCTTCGGCGACTCCGCCGGCGTCGTCTCCGGCACGCCCCGACGCCGGATCGACATCAGGACGCGCCGCTCTCCGCCTTGACCTCGACCGGGATGGTGAAGGTGTTGCCCTGGCAGGTCGTTGACAGTCAGCGACAGGCGCGAAGCACGGTCAGGGTCGTGTTCACGTCGAAGTTCGGCCCCTCGGCGCTGTCCCAGCCGCCGTCCGTGCGCTGGGTCTCGCCGAGCCGCTTGCGGGCGCTCTGCAGCAACCAGTCGTCGCCCAGGTTGATCCGGCGCAGTGCGGCGGCCATCGAGGCGATGTCGGCCGGTTCCATGTCGGGCAGGCGGTCGCCCAGCACGAGTTGCACGCGGGCGGACTCGTAAAAATACTGCGCGCCGTAGAGCAGGCCCGCGGCGTGCCAGCCCGCGGCCAGGAAGGACGGCCAGGTGCCGTCGGGGTGTAGCCGGCCCACGACCCACTGGGCGGCCGCACCGAGCGTGTGACCGTAACGCGCCGGGACGTCGAACTGGGGGTGCGCCTCGTACTCGGCCACGGTCATCCAGAAACCCGCGGCCGCGGTCAGGTAGAGCGTGGCCTCGGGGTCACCCGGCATCGCCCACGCGGGCGCCTCGGCGGCCAGCGTCTCGGATTCCTGCCAGGTGCCGTCGCGGCGCTGCACGCTGGCCAGCCAGGCCAGGGCCCGGTCGACCGGCTCACCGTGCAGACCACCCAGGTCGTCGAGCTCGTTGAGCCGGAAACAGGTGGCGTCGATCGAGTCGACGGGGGCGCCGGCCGACGCGGACCAGCCGCCGGCCTCAGACTGATCGGCGGTGATGCGCCCGATGACGAGCGGATCGGGAGGTTGACCGGTGCGCAGATATGACAGCCGGGCCCGCTCCACGGTGTCGCCGTGGGCGACCACATAGCCGATTGCGGCGTCGATATCTACCACGATTGCACGCTACAGCGCCTTCCGGAAAAACGCTGTGCCGATTCCGTGACGCTGGGGAGTCGCAGCGCGGTTCCCCAGCGTGAAACGGTTCAGTACGACGGCTGCGACGGGTCGATGGTGTTGACCCACGAGACGATGCCGCCCTGGACGTGCACGGCGTCCTTGAAGCCGGCCGCCTTGAGGGCCGCCAGCGCCTCGGCCGAGCGCACGCCCGACTTGCAGTGCAGCACGATCTGCCGGTCCTGCGGGAAGCGCGACAGCGCCTCACCCGAAAGGATCTCGCCCTTGGGGATCAGGGTCGCGCCCGGGATCCGGTTGATCTCCCACTCGGCCGGCTCGCGGACGTCGACCAGGAACAGGTCCTTGCCGGAGTCCTGCCAGTCCTTCAGCTCGCGGGCCGTGATGGTGGCGTTGAGCGTGGCCTCCTCGGCCTCGGCCGAAACCGCGCCGCAGAAGTCCTCGTAGTCCTCGAGCAGGTCGGTGACCGTCGGGTTGTCGCCGCAGAGCGCGCAGTTCGGGTCCTTCCGGACCTTGATCTTGCGGTACTCCATCTCCAGAGCGTCGTAGACCATCAGCCGGCCGACCAGCGGCTCACCGATGCCGGTGAGGAGCTTGATGGCCTCGTTGACCTGGATCGAGCCGATCGACGCGCACAGCACGCCCAGCACGCCGCCCTCGGCGCAGCTCGGCACCATGCCGGGCGGCGGGGGCTCGGGGTAGAGGCAGCGGTAGCAGGGACCGTGCTCCTCCCAGAAGACGGAGGCCTGGCCGTCGAAACGATAGATCGAACCCCAGACGTACGGCTTGCCGAGCAGCACGGCGGCGTCGTTGACCATGTAACGCGTCGCGAAGTTGTCGGTGCCGTCGACGATCAGGTCGTACTGGCTGAAGATTTCTTTGACGTTGTCGACGTCGAGCGCGGTGTTGTGGATGACCACGTTCACCAGCGGGTTGACCTCGGCGATGCTGGCCGCGGCGGACTCGGCCTTGGGCCGGCCGATGTCGGAGACGCCGTGGATGATCTGGCGCTGGAGGTTGGACTCGTCGACGGTGTCGAAGTCGACGATGCCCAGCGTGCCCACACCGGCCGCGGCCAGATAGAGCAGCGCCGGCGAACCGAGGCCGCCCGCGCCGACGACCAGGACCTTCGAGTTCTTCAGCCGCTTCTGCCCGTCCATCCCGACATCCGGGATGATCAGGTGCCGCGAGTAACGGCGGATCTCATCGACGGTCAGCTCTGCGGCCGGCTCGACGAGCGGGGGCAGTGCCACGTTAACTCCCCGGGTTGACGGTAAGGATCGGTCACCATTGTCACTCGCGACCGGCTTGAACGGCCATGACGTTCAACACCGGCCCGACATGCGGGACACGGGAATTTCCCCGCCCGTTCACAAACGGGGGCCGCGCAGCATCTTCCCGTCGAGGCGAGGCCAGGCGTACGCCTTGCAGCCGCGTAGCGTGAGCGTCTGCTGCACCATGACCGGGGCCGGCCCGCCCGCGCGCGGGCACCCCTCGTGCCGGTGACCCAGCTCGTGGCCGACCTCGTGGTTGATCACGTACTGCCGATAGGTGCTCAGCGGAACTTTGCCGCTCACGAACGGAGTCGCCGAGCGCCGCCACCGGTCGAGGTTGATGATCGCCTTCCCGGTGGTCCGGCAGGACGTGTACGGACGGCCGCCGACACTCACGTTCGTCCCGCCCCGCAGGCACATCTTCCCGGTCGTGTCACGCGTGGCCAGGTAGACGGTGAAGTCGGCCGCCTCCGAGCCGCCGACCAGCTGCAGGCGCACCTGACCGCCGCCGATCCAGCTGCGCGGATCCCCGAGGGTGTTCGCGACCTGGGTGGCGAACTCCTCCGCGTTCTCGTTGCTGCCCTTCTCGACGGCCACCCGGAAGCGCCGCAACTCGCCCTTGCTGCCGAGGACCGGGCCGCGCGAGGTGGCGTACGAGAACTGGCCGGAACCCCGGACGGGCACGGCGCCGGGCAGTTGCAGCACGCTGCGGTCGACGGTCCGCGCCGGGGCCGGGCTCGGGGACGGGGTCGGCGTGCTCTCCGGAACGGGTGCGCTCGACGCCGGGGCCACGACCGTGGGCGCGGCGGCCGGGGTGGCGCCCCCCTGCTCGATCCGCCGGCCCACCACGAAACCCCCGGCGACGAGGACGACGAGAGCGAAAGCGACCAGCCACCACGTACGCCAGCGGTCGCGGCCGGTGGTCGGCGGCGAGGCGGGCGGCACGGTGGCTTCGTCGATCATCGTCCGCCAGCGTCGCACACGCCCCTGAACGGTGTCTGCCCCAATGGATCTTGTGAGATCCCTATCGCGGGACCGGCGACCCGACCTCGTCCAGCAGGCCCACCACCGCGCGGGCGACCAGGCGCGGCACCTCCATCTGGGCCACATGGCCCACGCCGGGCAGCATCAGCAGCCGCGCATCGGGGATGGTCCGGGCCACCACCGCCGGCACCCGGGAATCGACCAGCTTGTCGTTGAGACCGCCGATCACCACCGTCGGCGCCTGCACCCGGGCGGCCAGCCGCCACTGCGAGTTCTCGCCCGGCAGATAGGCCCGCACGAAACTCGACGCCAGGCCGCGCAAGGTGCCCAGATACGCCTTCGGGTAGTGCGCCACCGTGTAGCGCAGCCGGATCTCCTCCATCGCCTCGGCCCGCCGCTGCGCGGTGACCTTGCGGGTGTCGCCGAAGCACGCGGCGAGCACCTGCTCGGCCATCTCCTCGGCGGTCAGCCGGGCGAACGCCCACCCGAGCACCCGGTCGGCGTAGGGCAACGCCAGCAGGGGCAGAGCCCGGGCCTGAGCCGTACGCCGGACGTCGAGGAACGGCATCGCCGGGGAGATCAGCGTCAGCGTGCGCACCAGATCGGGGCGCAGCGCGGCCGTCCGCACCGCGATCGAGCCGCCGAGCGAATTGCCGACCAGGTGGACCGGGCCCCGCCCGTCGTGCTCGAGATAGGCGATCAACGTGGACGCGAAGGACGGGATCGAATAGCGCGGGCTGGGATCGCTGTAGCCGAAACCCGGCAGGTCGACCGCCTGCGCGTCGAACCGGTCGGCCAGCAGGCCCGCGACGTCGGTGAAGTTCTGCGAGGACCCGCCGAGCCCGTGCACGTAGACGGCCGGTTCGGCGTCGGGCCGGGTCGCCGGGGTGTCGCGGACGTGCAGCATGGCCCCGCCGATGGTCACCCGTCGAGCGGGCCAGGGTGCTGGTGCTTCGCCCTCCGGCAGCAGCGCGCTGTCGGGGGCCAGTAGGGCGCCTTTCATCTGGTCAAGAGTGCCTCAAGCCGGCGGTTGACCGCGGCCAGAGTGGCGCGCACCATGGCATGCCGGTCGTCACTGGTCACCACGGCCGAGCCGGCCAGCTGCTCGACCCAGCCGCCGCACGACAGCAGCAGCACGACGACGGCGACCTGGGCGGCCCCGAACGGGACGGCCGCGGCGTGCTCGACGAAGCACCGGGCCGGGCCGTCCGGGTGGTCGGAGTGGGACAGCAGCTCGTCGACCGCGCCCGCCGTGGCCATCGCGCACAGCCGCAGCAGATAGCCGTCGACCGCGGGCCCGCTGGCCGTGCCCGACGCCGTGCGGCCGCCGACCGCCAGCCTGACCTCCACCGTGGCGTCCGCTCCGAACGTGTTGACGTGCACGTTCTCGATGACGACACGCGGGCCGGGGTGCTCGTTGGGGTAGAGCGGGCGAGGCGGTCCGCAGTCGACACCGGTCGGCACGACCTCGGCCGACTCGTCGACCTCGGGAACGAGCCGGGCCGCGGCGGCGTGCCGGTCGCGCGCCTCGCGTTCGCGGGCCTCACGCTCCCGGCCCTCCTGCTCCCTGACCTCGCGTTCCCGGGCCTCATGCTCGCGGGTCTCGCGCTCCCGCGTCTCCCGTTCCCGGGCCTCGCGTTCCCGGGCCTCGCGCTGCTGGGTTTCGCGCTGCTGGGTCTCGCGCTCCCGTTCGCGGGTCTCGCGCTCCCGTTCGCGGGTCTCGCGCTCCCCATTTGGGGCGATGCTGTCGGCCAGCGGGGTCTGCGACACCGGCGGGGCCGAGATCTGCTCGGCCTGACGCACCCGGGGCACCAGGGCCGGCGGCGAGACCGGGGCGGCGGCGAGCGGGGTTTCGGCGGGCGGCGCGACCTCACCGGGCATGGCCGCGTCGAGGCCCATGCGGTCCTGCAGCAGGCGGGCCACCTGACGGCTGACCTCGGCCGGGTCGGCGCCCTCGGCCAGATCCAGGCGCAGGCTGTGGGCGCCGGTCGGGGTCGAGCGCAGCGACGCGTCGCGCACCCCGTCGACCTCGCGCACGGCGGCCAGGATGGCCTGCACGTCGAAGCCCTCCTGCCGTTCCTGCGCGGGTTGCACGTCGCCGCGGCGCAGGTGCGAGGCGATCCGGGCCAGGGCGGGGGTCTCGGCGGTGGCTTCCACGAGCGGCGGCTCCGATACGCCCTTGGGCACGTCGGGTTGCGCGGGGACGCGCTGCGGCAGACCACGCTCGCCGGTTGGGTCGAGGCGCGCGGTGGTCTCACCGAAACCCGAATACGTCGACGGCTCCGGCTGCGGTGGGACCGGGGCGGGGGCTTCGTAGGGCTGGGGGATCTCGTACGGCGGAGGCGGCTCGTAGGAGAGGCGGCGCGGGAAGCTCGACGGGTCGTAGGCCGGGCGCGCCTCGTCGGCGGCCACCCGCGGCACACCCTGGACGGGAGTGCCGCCGCTGAGCGCGTGCCGGGGGTCGGTGGTGCTGTGCTCGGCCGTGCCCCAGTCGGCGCGGCGGCCACCGCCGGGCGTGGACGGACGCACCAACGGGACGGCGGCGCGCTGCTGCACGATCGGCGACGGGGGTGGGGGCGCGGGCTCGTCGTCCAGGTCGCCCTCGTACGGGTAGGGCGGGGCGCTGTTGGGTGTGGGCACGTCGAAGGCGCGCAGGCTGCCGCTGCTCGTGCCGGGTTCGCGCGGCTCACCGGGGAGGCCCGGCCGGCGGGCGCCCGTGCCGAGGCCGGGCTCGCGGCGCTCGCCGGTGCTCAGGCCGGGCTCGCGGCGCTCACTTGTGCCGAATCCGGGCTCGCGACGCTCACTTGTGCTCAGGCCCGGCTCTCGCCGTTCACCCAGCTCTCGCCGCTCACCGGGGCCGAGGCCGGCGTCGCGCCGGTCGCCCGTGCTCAGGCCGGGCTCGCGCCGGTCGCCCGTGCCCAAGCCGGGCTCGCGGGGGGTGGGCGGGATGGGCTGCAGGGGGGAGCCCGGGGCGGCCTGCGGGCGGGGCAGGTCGGCGCGGGACCGCTCCAGGCGCGGCTCGTCCGGGCCGGGTTGCTGGGCGCGGGGCTGTCCGGACGGGGTGAGCGGGCTCAGCAACTCGGAGAAGCGCGACCTGTCCCAGCGGGAGCCCGGCCCGGATTCCCCGGACGGGGGAATTTCACCGCTTGGTTTCGCGTCGACGAAGCCCGGCGGGGCCGGCGCAGCCGCGGGCGAAGGAAGGTCGGAAGAGGGCGGGGCGGAAGCGGGCACCGCCGATGACGGAAATGCCGGATTACGCGGAAACGACCGCGTCTCGGCGCCCGAACGACGCCAGGACGGCACGTCACTGTCGGTCTCGACGCCAGTCCCCTGATAGGACCATGGGCTGTCGGACGTCGCCCAGCCGTTCACCCGGGCCCGGTCACGCGAATCGGCACCGTTGCCGCCCTCTGCGGCCCCGGTGTCGCCGGAATGCCCTGATTCATCCACCGCGCGCTCCTCGCTCGCCCCCGCTGAGGCTACCGTGTGCTTGCAGTGGCGATAAGTTGCAGCGTCGCGACAATTGCTCAAGGAAGCAACACGCGCCGATACGGGCAATCCGCGCCGGCAAACGGGGTACTGACCCCCTGGAGGTTAGAGAGACATGACCGCTGCGTCCGGCGGAGCTCAGACGGCCCGCCCCACCCGGCTGCCTCGCTCCGCGCGCCGCAAGCAGCTGCTGGCCGCCGCTCAGCAGGTCTTCGTCGCGCACGGCTATCACGCCGCCGCGATGGACGACATCGCCGAGCGCGCCGGGGTCTCCAAGCCCGTGCTCTACCAGCACTTCCCGGGCAAGCTGGAGCTCTATCTGGCACTGCTGGACACCCACTGCGACGCGATAATCGCCAAGGTTCGTGACGCCATGCTGGCCACCAGCGACAACAAGGAACGGGTCAAGGGAGCCGTCCGGGCGTACTTCGACTTCATGGATCACGAGAGTGAGGCGTTCCGGCTCGTCTTCGAGAGCGACCTGCGCAACGACCCACAGGTGCGCCAGCGCGTCGAGCGGGTCGAACAGGGCTGCATCGCCGCCGTCACCGACACGATCATCTCGGACACCAACCTGAGTTCGGACGCCGCCCAGTTGCTGGCGTCGGGCCTCGTGGGGGCGGCCGGGCAGTCCGCCCAGTACTGGCTGGCCAACGGACGGCGTACGCCTAAAGCTGAAGCGGAAGCGCTCGTAGCTGCACTTATCTGGCGCGGGATCGCCAGCTTCCCGCTTCAGGGCGGCGCATCCGGCGGAACACCGGCCGAAATCGGATAACCTTTTCGACGGTAAGAGCCACGAAAAGGGAGGGCCCCGTGGAGGTCAAGATCGGCGTGCAGCACACGCCGCGTGAGCTGGTGCTCGAGAGCGCGCAGACCCCGGCGGAGGTTGAGCAGGCCGTGGCCGAGGCGATGGCCAAGGACAGCGTGCTGTCGCTCACGGATGAGAAGGGCCGCAAGGTGATCATCCCGATCGCCAAGGTGGCGTACGTGGAGATCGCTGAGTCGAGCGCTCGCCCGTTCGGTTTCACCGCGCGCTGAGAATAGTTCTCCGTTTCGCCGAGGGCGCCCCTGTCGCGGGGGCGTCCTCGGCGTGCTTTCGGCTCCGAAGTCCGCTCTGAGGTGCACGATCGTCCGGTCGGGTAGACTGGGGGCGTTGCCGTCGACGTCGATCTTCACCGATCCGCCGCGGCGACCCGCGCGTGCGGCCCGCTGCGCTCTGAAAACTGAGCAGCGTGTGGCCCGCGCCCTATCCACACCGCGCCCCAAGACTTCCCACGGGCGCACCACGAGAGGCACCCGTAAAACTTCATGACCGACATCGAGAACACCGAACCCGCACTGGTAGCAGTGACCAACCGGGCCCCCGTCCGTCCCGACAGCCCCACCTTCGCCGAGCTGGGAGTTCGCGCCGAGACGGTCGAGGCGCTGGCCAAGGCCGGGATCAACCGCGCCTTCGCCATCCAGGAGTACGCCCTGCCGATCGCCTTGCGCGGCACCGACCTGATCGGTCAGGCCCCCACGGGCACGGGCAAGACCCTGGGCTTCGGCCTGCCCATCCTCGAGCGCGTGACGTCGCCCGGTGAGGGCGCCGACGGCCGCCCGCAGGCCCTCATCGTCGTACCCACCCGCGAGCTGGGCCTGCAGGTGGCCCGCGACCTGGCCGCCGCGGGCAGCACCCGGGGCGTCCGCGTGCTGCCGATCTACGGCGGCGTGGCCTACGAGCCGCAGGTCGACGCGCTCAAGAAGGGCGTCGAGATCCTCGTCGGCACCCCCGGCCGCCTGCTCGACCTGGCCAAGCAGAAGCAGCTCAAGCTCGACTCGGTGCAGGCGCTGGTGCTCGACGAGGCCGACCGCATGCTCGACCTGGGCTTCCTCGACGACGTCGAGAAGATCCTGGCCATGCTCCCCGAGAAGCGGCAGACCATGCTTTTCTCGGCGACCATGCCCGATCCGATCGTCGCCCTGTCGCGCCGCTTCCTGAGCCACCCGGTGACGATCCACGCCGGCCACACCGCCGACAGCGGGCCGTCGCCGCTGACCAAGCAGGTCGTCTACCGTACGCATCCGCTCAACAAGGTCGAGATGGTGGCGCGCATCCTGCAGGCCCGCGAGCGCGGCCTCACGATGATCTTCACCCGCACCAAGCGGGCCGCCGACCGGCTCGCCGAAGACCTCGACTTCCGCGGTTTCGCGGTGGCCGCGGTGCACGGCGACCTCAACCAGGGCGCCCGCGAGCGGGCCCTCCGCGCGTTCCGCAGCGGCAAGATCGACGTGCTGGTGGCCACCGACGTCGCGGCCCGTGGGCTGGACGTCTCCGGCGTCACCCACGTGATCAACTTCGACTGCCCGGAAGACCCCGAGACCTACACGCACCGGATCGGCCGCACCGGCCGGGCCGGCGCCACAGGCGTCGCCGTGACCTTCGTCGACTGGGAGGACATGCCGCGGTGGGTCCTCATCGACAAGTCGATGGGCCTGAACATGCCGCAGCCGCCGGAGACGTACCACACGAGCCCGGCGCTCTACAGCGACCTCGACATCCCCACCGACGTGTCGAGCACGCTGCCGACCGCCGACCGCAGCCGGGCCGGCCTGTCCGCCGAGGTCGAGGAGGACCTGGGTGGCGGCGGTCGCCGGCGCCGGGAGTCCGGTGGGCGCGGCCGGGGCGGACGGTCGTCGCGGGGCGGCTCCGACTCCCCCGCCCCCTCGTCCGAGGGCGGCGACAGCGAGCGGCCCAAGCGGCAGCGTCGCCGGCGGCGGGTCGAGCCCGCCGAAGGGGAGCCGGCCGTCACGCCGGAAGGCGCGTCCGATGCGTCCGACTCGTCCGCTGAGGCGGGCGAGGACCGCCCGGCCCGTACGCGGACTCGCCGCCGGGTGGCCACCCCGGTGTTCTCCGACGGGGACGCGGCGGCCGTGACCGCTACCGACTCCACCCAGGCCGCAGACTCCGCCCCGGCTTCCGACGCCGATGACGACTTCTCGGCCGACGACGAGGGTGGCGCCGACCGTCCTCGCCGCCGCCGTCGTCGTGGGGGTCGCGGCAGCCGTGGGTCCGGTTCGGGCGCGGGCGCCACCTCCGAGGACGGTGCGGCCTCCGACAACGCCCCGGCCGACATGAGTGGCGGGTCCGAGGCCGGGGTCGGCACCACGGCCTGACCCTCCGTACGGGGAAAGCCCCTTGGTCCCGGCTGTGGACCGAGGGGCTTTCGTGTGCTCAGTGGCTGGGCTCGACCCCGAGGGCCGCGCAGGCGTCGCGATACATGCGGACGGCCTCGGCCCGCACCTGCCGGCGCTCGGTCAGCCGCTCCGAGAACGGCACGCGGACCGGCACCTCGATGCCGTCGACCGCCGCCTTGAACTCCATCGCGTCGGCGTCCAGACCGGACATGCGGGCCGCGGTCGCCGTCGGCACACCGCCGAGTCCCCGCACGATCAGCACGTTGTCGGCGGCATGGTCGTCGTTCATGTGCCGGGCGATCTGCTCGACCACCTCGGGCGGAAACGGATCAGTCACCTCTGCCCCCATCGGGTCTGCAACTCCGCCAGCATGCCGATGTTGAGCCGATACGCCTCGGCCACCTCGGCGATGAACTCGTCCTGCTCGGCGCGCGTCCAGGGCGCCGTATCGAGCAGGCCGCGATAGTGCGTCTTGAAGGCCATCGGGTCGACGCCGTTGAAGATGAAGAAGCGGTGCCCCTCGGCGCCGGGCAGCCCGTACGACTGAGCGATGGCGGGACCGAGGTACTGCCCGCCGGAGAGGTCGCCGATGTAACGCGTGTACTGGTGGGCGACGAAACCGGTGGCCGCGCGGTGGGCGACGTCCCGCAGGCGGGTGCAGTAGACGGTCGTGGCGTGCAGCGCGAACAGGTGATCGGCCCAGCGCGGCCCGTACAGGAATTGCAGGTCGGACTCGATCGACGGGAGCCGGCGCAGCTCGGGGAAGAGGAACGTGCCGACCACCGGGTCGTCGGCCATCGTGGTGGCGGCCGACTCCAGGGCCTCGTAGACGAACCAGTGCTGCGCCGTCAGGTCGGCGTAGGCCTCCCAGGGCAGCCGGCCGGCCGCCAGCGCGTCGAGGAATCCGCTGCGCTGGGCCTCGTCGTGGTCGCCGACTGTGTTTCGGCGCACACGGACTGAAAGCCGGTCGGCCCCCGGCGGATCGGCCATCAACGACATCGGCAAGGCACCTCGCTTCCCGGCCCATCAGCCTATCCATAGATCCACTTACTGCTCACGGCGGTCCTCACGCCGCGTGTGGGCGAGGATCTTACGCGGCGATCGTTACCGCGAAGGGCGGGGCAGAATAGAGGGATGCCACAACCGCTCGATTCCGCATTGGCCGAGGTCCGGGAACTCCTGCTGGGCCCCGGATTGACCCGCGCCGTGGCGGCCGGCCGCCGTCGCGGATTCACTCCTTCGGTGACCCGGGCCGAGGTACGGCCGGTAACCCTCAAGGGTGGCCCGCACTTGCAGATCGTGACGGACGACGGCTCCCGGCCCTTCACTCGCAACGCCGCTCCGGGCGCGTCCGCCGCGACGGCGATCGACGAGCTGCTGGCCGAGCCGTTCGGCAACTGGCACGTCGAAACCACTGCCCTGACTGTGCAACTCCGAGTAACCAAAAAGGGCGACGCGCAGATCCACCGGGCGCCCGCCCCGGCCGCCTCGGCCGCACCCGTTGCCGCCCAGGCCTCCCCCCAAGATCACGACAGGGAGAAGCAGTGGCTGCTCGATCCCGGAGATCCGCTGTTCCAGGTGATCGGCGGTAACGCGGCCAAGCGGCGGCAGATCGACGCGTTCCTGCGGGCACTCGCGGCCACCCTGCCCAAGGAGTTGCCCTCGTCGCTGCGGGTGGTCGACCTGGGCTGCGGCAACGCGTACCTGACGTTCGCGGCTTACCGCTACCTGGCCGACCGCGTCGACGCGGTGCAGGTCGTGGGCGTCGACGTGCGGGAGGATCAGCGCGTACGCAACACGGCCGTGGCGGCCTCGCTGGGCTGCGCCGGCGACGTGACGTTCGTGGCCGGCACGATCGAGGACGCGCAACTGCCGTTCGAGCCCGACCTGGTGCTCGCGCTGCACGCCTGCGACACCGCGACCGACCAGGCCCTGGCCCGTGCCGTCGACTGGCGGGCCCAGTGGGTGCTGGCCGCGCCGTGCTGCCACCACGACATCGCGAAGCAGCTCAAGGGCCGCCCCGCCCCCGCCCCGTTCAGCGAGCTGACCCGGCACGCGATCATGCGGGAGCGTTTCGCCGACGTCCTGACGGACTCGCTGCGGGCCGCGCTCCTGCGGCTCAACGGCTACAAGGTCGAGGTCGTGGAGTTCATCGACTCGGCCCACACCCCGCGCAACCTGCTGCTGCGGGCCCGCCACACCGCCGCTCCGCCCACCGACACGCAGCGGGCGGAGTACGAGGCCCTCACCTCGGAGTGGGGCGTGATCCCGGCCCTGGAGAAGATGCTCCCCTAAGGCCAGTCCCGGCTAGTCGATCGTGGCGGTCCAGGCCGCCGTGTGCACCTGACCGGCCACCTGGAAGTCGAAGAACATCCGGTACGTCCCGCTGCTGGGCGCGGTCAGCCAGAACTTGACCTTGCCGTCGACCAGCGTCGCCTCCGGGTGGACGTGCACGTAGGCGAGGTCGCCCTGCCGCATCACGACCAGGTGGCCGAAGGCGCCCAGATACGGATCGAGCTTCGCGACTTTGCCGTCGGCCCCGGTCACCGTCATCAGCAGCGGCTGGGTGGCCTGCGTGTTGGGCGTTCCCTCGTACGACACCGTGAACGTCGCCGGCTTGTCGGTGCGCCCCGGCTCGGGCAGCGCCCGTGGCGCGTAGTCACCGGCCACGGTCAGGTCGGCGCCCAGCGTGGTGGCGACCTGTTGCCCGCCGACGATCGCGGTGAAGTCGGCGATCATGCGATAGATGCCGGGCTCGGGCAGCGTGAGGTCGATGCCCCAGGTGCCGTCGGCGGCCATGGTCGGATGCAGATGCTGGAAGCCGGTCAGGTCCCGCCGTACGACGATCAGGTGCAGGGGTTTGTCGTGCACCACCGCGTACGTGGTGACCGGCGCCCCGCCCGCCCCGGCGACCCGGAACGCGAGTCGCTGCTTCCGACCGGCCGCGAAGCTCGTCGTCTCGGGCACGAGGGTGAGCCCGCCTGAGCTCAGGGACAGCCCGCCGACCGACGCGCCCATCGGCATCGCCGTGGCGCCGGGCTGGCTGACCGTGCCGCTGGAGTCGTGCGTGTGCGGCTGGCTCTCGTCCATGCCCATGCCGGGCATCGCGGCCGGACTCTGCGTCCCGCCCACGGCCGGCGCCTCGGCGGAGGCCGTCGAGTTGTTCAGCCGGCCGAGCCCGTAGCCCGCGAACAGCACCACCACGAGCACCGCCCCGAAGGCCGCCAGCCGGAACCCGGCCTTGTCCCCCACCGGCGTCTCCCCGGCCGGCTCGTCGCCGCCGCGGTCGTCAGCCTCACTCGTCGCCACTGCGCCGGCCGGGAGGTCGTCGCGGGTGGGGTCGTCAGGCATTCGCGAGCTCGTAGCCGGCCTCGTCGACCGCCGCCCGCACCGCCTCGCCGTCGAGCGGGGCCTCGCTCGTCACGGTGACCGCGCCGGAGGCGAGGTCGACCTGCACGGCGTCCACACCGGGCAGAGCGGACAGTTCGCCGGTCACCGCCTGCACGCAATGCCCACAGGTCATGCCGGTCACGGTGTAGGTGCTGGTCACAGCCATGGCAGAAAGCCTTTCGGAAACGGTTGGAGCCGGAACGCAGAGCGCTCAGGAGCGGACAAGCCTGGCGATCGCGTCCGACGCCTCTTTGACCTTGGCGGTGGGGTCACCGGCCCGCGCCGCGTCGACGACGCAGTGGGCCAGGTGATCCTCGAGCAGCCCGACCGCCACCGCCTGCAGGGCGCTCTTGGCGGCCGAGATCTGCGTCAGGACATCGATGCAGTACGTGTCCTCGTCGACCATCCGCTGGAGCCCGCGGATCTGCCCCTCGATGCGCCTGAGGCGCCCGAGCAGTGCCGCCTTGTCCCCCGAATAGCCATGCGGACCGTGCTGCGGCGTCGACTCATCGGACATGCCGCCAGCATACCCCCTCCCCGTATCCCGCTCGCGCACCCCGCACCCCGCATCCCGCTTGGCGCGCCCGCACGCCGCGCCCGCACGCCGCACCCGCACGCCGCACCCCGCTTGGCGCGCCCCCGGGCCGCATCCCGCGCGCCGCGCCCCACATCCCGCTTGGCGCGCCCCGGTCGCCGCGCCCCGCTCGCTCAGCCCGCGACCGCCAACGCCAGCGGCAGCACCCCCTCGGCGCCGGCCCGGCGCAGCGCGCGACCGGCGAGCGTCATCGTCCAGCCGGAGTCGACCAGGTCGTCAACGAGCAGGACCGGGCCGGACAGCCCCGGAAGCTCGGCGGCCACCGCGGGCGGAACCGTGAAAGCGTCATGCAGCACCCGCACCCGCTGGGCGCTGTTGCCCCGGCCGTCGGACTCGCCGTCCAGCGCCACCTCGACCGTGCCGAGCAGCGGCAACCGGCCGACCTGGGCGATGTGCCGAGCCAGCGAACCGACCAGCTCGGGGCGGCTCCTCGACGCGACCGCGACCACCGCCGCCGGGCGCAGCGCCCAGGCGTCGTCGCCGTGCGCCCAGTCCTTGAGGATCTCGACCACGGCGCCCGCGAGATCGTCGGGGATGGACGCGTCGGGTGACTCGGGGCCGACCAGCGCGCGCAACCGGCTGCCCCAGCCCAGGTCGGAGAGCCGGCCCACGGCGCGGCCGGGCTCGATCTGCTCCCCCGCGGCGAGCTTGCCCTTGAGGTTCACGCCGACCGCGCCCAGGCCGGTCGGCCACATCTTTTTAGGGGCGATGACCACACCGGGATGACCCAGGAACGCGTCGGCGGCCGCGACCGAGGCGGCCGACACCTCGGCGTCGAACAGTGGGCCGACGCAGTTGTCGCAGCGCCCGCACGGCGTGGCCTCGGGGTCGTCCAGGCAGCGACGGAGGAACTCCATGCGGCAGGCAGTGGTCGTCGCATAATCGATCATGGTCTGTTGCTCGGTGGCCCGCGCCTCGGCGACGCGGCGCAGCCTGGCGGTGTCGTAGGTCCAGGGCTCGCCGGTCGCCAGCCAGCCGCCCTTCGCCCGGCGGACCGCGCCGTCGACGTCGAGCACCTTGAGCATCATCTCGAGGCGGTTGCGACGCAGGTCGACCAGCGGCTCGAGGGCCTGGGTGGACGTCGGGCGGTCGGACCACAGGTTGGCCAGCACCGACCGCACCTGATCCTCCGGCGGGAAGGCCAGCGACGCGAAGTAGCGCCAGATCGCCGCGTCCTCCCGGCCGGGCAGCAGCACGACCTCGGCGTGTTCGACAGCTCGGCCCGCCCGGCCGACCTGCTGGTAATACGCGATGGGGGACGGCGGGGCGCCCAGGTGCACGACGAAGCCGAGATCGGGCTTGTCGAAGCCCATGCCCAGCGCGGAGGTGGCGACCAACGCCTTGATCTTGTTGTCCAGCAGGTCCTGCTCGGCCGCGCGGCGATCCGCATCCTCCACCTGGCCCGTGTAGGACGCCACCGCGAATCCACGTGATCGCAGGAAGTCAGCCGTCTCGGTCGCGCCGGCCACGGTCAGCGTGTAGATGATGCCCGAGCCGGGCAGCCGGTCGAGATGGTCGGCCAGCCAGGCCAGCCGGTGTGCGGGGTTGGGCAGGTCGAGCACGGCCAGGCGCAGCGAGTCGCGGTCGAGCGGGCCGCGGAGGACCAGCGCGTCGCCCAGCTGCTCGGCCACGTCGGCGGTGACCCGTGAGTTGGCCGTCGCGGTGGTGGCAAGCACCGGCGTCCGGCTGGGCAGGCCGGCCAGGAACGTGCGCAGGCGGCGATAGTCGGGGCGGAAGTCGTGGCCCCAGTCGGAGACGCAGTGAGCCTCGTCGACCACGAGCAGGCCCGTCTCGGCGGCCAGGCCGGGCAGCACGTTGTCGCGGAAGTCGGGGTTGTTGAGCCGCTCGGGGCTGATCAGCAGGACGTCGACCTCGCCGGCCCGGATCTCCGCCTCGATCTCGGACCACTCGTCGAGATTGGCCGAATTGATCGTGCGGGCCCGGATGCCGGCCCGGGCGGCCGCCTCGACCTGGTTGCGCATGAGCGCGAGCAGCGGGGAGACGATGACCGTGGGGCCGGCGGCCGCGCCCTCGGTGTCGCGCAGCAGGGCCGTGGCCACGAAATAGACGGCGGACTTGCCCCACCCCGTGCGTTGCACGCACAGCACCCGCCTGCGGTCGACGGTGAGCGCCTCGATCGCCCGCCACTGATCCTCACGGAGCACCGCGTGATCACCGGCGAGCCGGCGCAGCACCGCCTCGGCCCGCTCACGCACGGCGGCACGGTCGGCTGCGGTGGTTTGCTCGGCTGTCGCTCGGGTCTCGGTCACCCGGCATGTCTATCAGCCCGGTCCGACAGAAGGCGGGTTATCCACAGGCAGCCCCGTTGTCCACAGGCGGCGAAGAATCTCGCGCGGCGCCGGGCCGGATGGGTCCAGGATCGGCCTCGCCCCCGCACCTCCGAGCAAGGAGCGAGCCGTGACTCCACAGTCCAGTTCTTCCCGGTCGGCCCGCCAGGCGACCACCGGCAAAGGCCCCGCGCTGGGCCGCCGCCGGCGCCGCCAGGCCCGCACACGCGCGGAGACACATGTCCGCCCCGACCTTTTCGACTTCGTCGGCAACCCCTTGCCGCTCGTCAGCCCGGGGCCCGGCCTTCCGGCCCGCCCGCTCCGGCTCGTCGAGCGTGTGGACGGCGGCGCTGCGGAGGAGCGTCCGCGCCTCGGGCCGACCGGCGGCGTGGCCTTGAGGCGTCTCCGGTCCGGCCGTTACGCACCCCTCCCGTCGCGTGCGACGCCGCCCCATCGCCGCCGGAGCCACGGGATCAAGCCGGCCGCCGAGCATGTCGACGGCCCGCCCCGGCGTTTTTACCGGAGGCTGGTGCTCGGCGGGCCCGGCACGGTGGTCCGGAACGAGGTCATGAGCCTGCAGAACGCCTGGCAGATCGTTGACAACTTTTCTTGTCGGTGCGAGGCTCGGTTCATGTCGAAGACGATCGCCGAGAAGCTGTTGATTAAACCGAACTCCACGGTCTGGCTGTCGGATCCCGCTCACGTGGCACTGCTGACACCGATGCCGGAAGGCGTGCGGGAGGTCGACACGCTGTCCACGGCGAGCACGGCGGTGCTCTTCGTCTCCGATGCCGAGAGCACCCGCCAGAAGCTCGACGAGCACCGCGCCGACCTGGCCAAACCGGGGGTGTTCTGGGTGGCCTACCCCAAGGGGAACAAGGCCGACATCAACCGGGATTCGCTGTGGCCCATCGTCGCCGACTACGACATGCGCCCGTGCGGGCAGGTCGCGATCGACGACAGCTGGTCCGGGCTGCGCTTCCGGCCCAACCGCGAGGGCGAGGGCCGCTTCACCGGCGGCACGAAGTAGCACCCACCGCGCCGAGGGCTCGCGGATCGGCGGCACGAAGTAGCACCCACCGCGCCGAGGGCTCGCGAATGGGCTGCGTCGGCGTGGGGCGCAAGACGCACGGGCTGGCCGCAGTCGCCTCGAAGTGCCACAGCTGGGGGCCGCCCGGTCAGCGGCCGAGGACCGAGCCGCCGTTGACGTTGATGATCTGGCCGGTCACGTAGCGACCGCCGGGGCCGGCCAGCCAGCGGACGGCCTCGGCGATGTCGTCGGGCTCGCCCGGGCGCTTGAGCAGGGTCGCGTCGACGCGGGCGCGGTGGCCCTCGGGGGTCATCCGGCCGTCGAAGAACTCGCTGTCGGTGACGTAGCCGGGGGCGATGACGTTGGCGGTGATGCCGTCCACGCCGAGCTCGGTGGCCAGGTCCAGCACATAGCCATGCAGTGCGGCCTTGGCTGCCGAGTAGGGGCCGCCGCCCCCGCGCTGGGCGGCGATCGAGCTGGTCAGGATGATGTGGCCGCCGGGGCGGCGCAGGCGGGGCAGCAGCGCGGTGGTCAGGAGCACCGCGGTCAGGACGTTCGAGTCGAAGTTGGCCCGCCACTGGGTGGCCACCTCGTCGAGAGTGGAGCGGCCGCCGCCCACGAAGGCGCCGGCGTTGTTGACCAGCACGTCGATCGGGCGGTCACCCACGGCGGCGACCACCGTGGCGACCTGGGCCGGGTCGGAGACGTCGGCGGTGACGGCGGACGCCTGCGGGCCGATCCAGGCGACCGCCTCGTCCAGCACCTCGGGGCGCCGGCCGACGATGATCACGTCGTAGCCCTCGCCGGCGAGCATTCCCGCCGTCGAGCGGCCGATTCCGGTTCCGCCCCCGCTGACCACCGCAAGCCTCGACATGCCCCAACCCTATCGGCGGGCCCGCACCCCGGCCCCGCGAGGAGCGGGACCGGGGGCGGAATGGGTTGTCAGGAGGTTCGGAGGGTGGCGGAGCCGAGCGGACGCCAGGCGGCCGCCGCGACCAGGGTCATGGCGACGGCGGCGACCCAGTACGGGGTGACCACGCCGTACGCGCCGGCTATGGCCCCGCCCAGCAGAGAACCCAGGGCCGCGCCGCCCAGGTCCAGGAAGGAGTAGACGCTCGTGACCCGGCCGAACATCGCTGGGGGGACGTCGCGTTGCCGGAGGGTGGTGGCGACCACGCCCCAGACAGTGGTGTGGATGCCGAAGACGACGATCATTGCGGCGGCGGTCAGGGGGTTGCGGGTCAGGGCCAGAGTGGCGTGGAGGGCCACTTCGATCAGCAGGCCCAGTCGGAGCAGTGGCGCGGCGTCGAAGCGGCGGATCAGGGCCGGGGCCGCCAAGGTGCCCAGGAAGCCGCCGGCCGCGAAAGCGATCAGCAGGGTTCCGTAGCCGACCTCGTTCAGGCCCAGACGCTGCTCGGCGTGGAGCACGAAGATCGCGAAGGCGGCGCAGAAGGCGACGTTGCCGACGGCCATGGTGAGGGCCAGGGTGCGCAGCAGGCGGTGCCGCATCAGCCAGCGCACGCCCTCGGCGATCTCCGCCCGCAGTCCGGGGGACCGTGGATCGACGGAGGCGGATGGAGCGGGACGCGGGGAGACGGCTCGGATCGTGGCGATCAGGGCGGCCGAGACCGCGAACGTCACGGCGTTGACGGCGAACGGCACCGCCGCGGCCACGACGAACAGCCAACCGCCCAGCGGCTTGGCCGCGAACTGGTTGAGGACGTTGAAGTTGGCGTACATGAGGGAATTGGCTCGTGGCCGCGACGCCGCGGGCACGATCGCCGGGACGAAGGCCGCGGACGCCGTGTCGGCCAGGGTCTCACCGGTGCCGAGCAGGAAGAACACGGCCAGGATGAGCGGGACGGTGGCGTTGTCCAGGGTCACCGCGACGGCCAGCGTGGCCAGGGCCGCCGCCCGCAGAAGGTTGACCGCCACGACCAGCCGCCGCCGGTCCAGCCGGTCCGCCCACGCCCCACTGATCAGGGCGAACAGCAGCCAAGGCAGTTGCTGGGCGAAGGCCGCCCCGGCGACGGCGGCCGGGCTCGACGTGAGCGAGGTGACAAGCAGGGGGCCGGCCACCATGGTGATGCCGTCGCCCACGTTGGTGACGGCGGAAGCGGTCCAGAGTTTCCAGAAATCCGCACCCATCGGTGCGGTGAAAAGGGCACGCAAAAGAGCTCCTCGAGCGAAGGAAACAGTCGAAGGCGACTGCCCCGGGCGAGGAGTGACGGCCAGGAAGCCCTAGCGTCCTCGCGTCGGGGCGAAGAGCTCCACCGAGGTGCGTTGCATGCCAACCCCCTAAACCGATGCCGGTCAGGACGCCGCCAGACTAGCGGCAATCCCGGCATCTGGGCACGAGGGTTACGGGTTTCCCGGGACGCCTTCGAGCGGCCCGTCCCTCGGGTCACAATCGGCACATGGGGCGGACGGAGCGAAAAGGGCAGATCGGGTCGCTCCGTATCGGCCGGTATCGGCTTGTGGAGAAGCTCGGCACCGGCGGCATGTCCGAGGTGTGGCGCGGCTACGACGAGACGCTCGGCCGCCCGGTCGCCGTCAAGGTGCTCTCGCCGCGCCTGGCCGGCGATCAGATGTTCCGCGATCGCATGCGGCAGGAGGCGCTGGCCGCCGCTCGCCTGGACCACCCGCACATCACAGGCATCTTCGACTTCGGCGAGTCACCTCTCGACGACCTTTCCCTCCCGTACGTGGTGATGGAGCTCAACGACGGCGAATCCGTGGCGAGCCGGATCGCACGGCAGGGGCCGTTGCCCTGGCGGCAAGCGGTCACGGTCGCCGTCGAGGTCGCATCCGCCCTGGCCACGGCCCACGCGCGCGGCGTGGTGCACCGCGACGTCACCCCGGCCAACGTGATGCTGACCGGTGGCGGGGCCAAGGTCGTCGACTTCGGCATCTCGGCGATCGTCGGCCAGCGCGACGCCGCGCCCGACGGCAGCCTGCTCGGCACCCCGGCCTACCTCGCCCCGGAGCGGCTCGGCGGCTCCCAGGTCTCCACGTCGGCCGACGTCTACGCGCTGGGGCTGCTGCTCTACCGCTCGCTCTGCGGCCGCCTGCCCTGGCCCGCCGAGACCACGTCGGAGGCGCTGCGCGCGCACCTGTACGCCGACCCGGAGCCGCTGCCCGCGCTCCCGGACCTGCCCCCGGCCGTCGCCGACCTGTGCCTGCGCTGTCTGACGAAGGATCCGGCCGACCGCCCCACGGCCGCCGGCGTGGCCCGCGAACTGGCCGAGGTCGTCGGCGTGCAGGCGATCATTCCGCCGGTCGTCGAGCGGGCGGCCGATGCCCCTGAGCCGGTACGGGGTGCCGCCTACCCGCCGGCGGTCGTGCCCCGGCGGCGGCCCGGTGTGGGCCGGGCCGTGCTGGCCTACCTCGGCCTGCCGGGCGGATCGCCGGGCCCGCGACCGGCGGTGCGGATGCTGCGGTTGCGGGCCGGGCTGAAGATCGGGGCGGCGCTGCGGCTGGGCAAGGTGCGCCCGCTGGGCGGCGGGCTGTTCGTGGGCGGCGGCCTGCCGGCACCGGGTCTTCCGCGCGGGCGGCAGCGGGTGCAGACCGCGCTGGTGGCGCTGGCCGTGGTGGCGACGGCCGGGATCAGCTGGGCCGCTGCGCGCGACACCCCCGACGTACGGGAGGCTCAGGCGGCCGGCGCGGGGGTGGTGGCCGCCGGGCCGAGCGACGACGGCGGTTGCGCGGTGCGCTATCAGCTGCGGCGTGACTCCGGCCGGGACTACGAGGCCCAGTTGACCGTGGCCACCACCGCGGAGCTGGCACACAGCTCGTGGCGGGTGCAGTTCCTCTATCCGGGCAGTCAGCAGCTCACCGGCCCGTCGAGCGCGGTCACTCAGAAGGGCCGCAGGGTGACCGCGAAGGGTCACGGCAAGCTCAAGTCGTTCACGTTGCGTGGCGAGTATCGCGACTACAACCCGTTGCCGCTGGCGTTCGCCGTCGACGGCGTGCGATGCCGGGCCGAAGTGCTGGCCAACACCCCGATCAGCCGTCACGAGCGCAAGAACCGGCCACTGAGCGGCACCGCGGAGATCAGCGAACAGAGCGGCGAACCTCGCCGCAGTCGCTCGTCCCGCAAGGTCGGCACACCGCAGAGGCGAGTCGGCACCTCCGAGAAGAGCCCCATCCCGAAACCGGCGACCAAGGCCACCGGCGGAACAGGCTTCTCTTTAGCGATGTGATGAGAGAGCAGGGCGGGCGGGCGCGGCGCGAGGCCGGCGCGGCGCAAGGCGGGCGCGGTGCAAGGCCGGCGCGGCACAAATCCGGCGCGGCACAAATCCGGCGCGGCACAAGGCCGGCGCGGTGCAAGGCGGGCGCGGTGCAAGGCCGGCGCGGTGCAAGGCCGGCGCGGCACAAATCCGGCGCGGCACAAGGCCGGCGCGGTGCAAGGCGGGCGCGGCGCGAGGCCGGCGCGGCGCGAGGCGGGCGCGGCGCGAGGCGGGCGCGGCGCGAGGCGGGCGCGGCGCGGCGCGAGGCCGGCGCGGTCCAAGGTGCGCGCCACGAGGGGGCGGCAAGGGGTCGCCGCGGGTGGTGCGAGGCTGATCGCTAGCCGGCCAGCAGCTGGTCGACCGGGGCGTAGTCGTCGGTCAGCACCCGGGCGTCGTCGACGAAGGCATCGAGCTCCGCCCCCGTCAGCACCACCGCCGGGTCCTCGACCGCGGCCACCCGCCGGGCCACCTCCGCCGTGGGCAGCGGGTCGGCCGACGCCATGATGACGAAGTTGGCCCCCACCTCGCCGTCCAGGGCCTCCCGGCTGCTGATCACGGCGACGTGCGGGAACGCCGCCGCCACGGTGGCCAGCTCGGCCCGGATGAACCGGTCGGGCGGATAGTCGATCACGTTCTGCACGTAGATCCCGCCGGGCCGCACCACGCGGGCGATGTCCTGCGCCATCTCGCGTGTGGCCAGGTGCCACGGCACGGTCAGGTGCCCGAACGCGTCGCCGACCACGAAGTCGTAGGACCGGGACGGCTGGGCGGCCACGCCGACGCGCGCGTCCCCCACCCGTACGCGGAGGTCGGGCCCTGTCTCGAGGCCGAGCTTGCGGCGGTCGAGCTCGACCAGACCGCCGTCCAGCTCGATGACCAGCTGGTCGCTGCCGGGCCGGGTCGCCCGCACATAGCTGGGCATCGTGAACCCGCCCCCGCCGAGGTGCAGCGCGTCCACCGGGCCGGCCGGCAGCACGTCGGCCACCGCCCCGATCCACTGGATGTACGCGAACTCCAGGTGGCGCGGGTTGTCGAGGTCGACGTACGAGTGGCGCGCCGAGTTGAGGATCAGGTCACGGCCCCCGGTCTCGGCCGGGTCCGCCTCCACCCGCGCGCAGTGGTAGGCCGTTTCGACGTCGCACGGGTTGGGCGCGGCCACCCCCAGCCCCGCGCCGACCAGACCCACCGACACCAGCACCGCCCGTGTGCGGGGCTTGCCGGGCAGCGGCGTCGTCCCGCCGTGCCGCCGCAGCCACCAGGCCAGCCCGCCACCCGCGAGGGCCAGCAGGACCGCCAGCGAGATGATGATCCAGCTCGACGGCACCGCCGCGACGAAGATGAACCCGGTGGCCAGTGTGGCCGTGATCGCTCCGAGGGTGCCCATGCTGGACAGCCGCCCGACCACCGAACCCGTCCGGTTGAGGTCGCTGAGCTGCAGCTTGACCACCAGTGGGGTGACCGCCGAGAGGATGAAGGCGGGCAGGAAGACGGCCAGGGCGGCGAGCAGCAGCACGGCCGGCGCGGCCCCGCCTCGCAGGACCTCGCCGCCGAAGCGGACCAGGGGCAGGGTCACGGCCGTGAAGATCGCGCCCAGCAGCAGCGCCGGCACCAGCAGCGAGCGCGGGTCGTAGCGGTCGGCCAGGCGCCCGCCGAGCCAGGTGCCGTAGGCGATGGCGGCCAGCGCGATGCCGATGACCGAGCTGCTCACCTGCAGCGTGACGCCCACGTAGGGCCCGACGAGCCGCAGCGCGACGATCTCGAGGACGAGCACCGCCCCGCTCGTGCCGAACACCAGGGCGGTGGCCAGACCGGACGGAAGCGCACGGGGCGGGGTTTCCATTCGCCGGATGCTAGCCGCCGCTACCTGGAAGGAAGCTGACCGCTGGGAAAAGCGGCGCTAAAGCATGGAGACGTGCACATGGTTGGTGTGCTCGGCGGAGGCCCCGCCGCTGCCGCTGTAGCTCTTCCAGCCGTCGCCGGGCAGCCAGATCTGCCGGAACCAGATCACATACATCACGCCGAGCCGGCTGGCGTTCTTCACGAAGTAGGCGGCGAGCCGATCCCCGTACGCCTTGTCGTCGCCGGTCGCGGGCGAGGTCTTGTACGTCGTCTCGTTGGACGACATGTCACACGCCCGGCCTTTGGGATGCTCGCCCGAGTTCCGCTGGCTCCAGCACACCGTGTAGCGGGTGAAGCCGTCCGACTTCGCCTCCTGATAGGCGTGCAGGGTCCGCGGCGTCAGGCAGCCCGAGCTGGTCGGGTCGTCGATCGTGCACTTCTCGTCGGGCCAGGAGCCGTCGGAGTTGCGCGGCGCCGGTTTGGCCAGCGGCGAGTTGACCGAGACGAACCCGCCGGCCACGCCGCCACCGCCCACACTGGCCAGTGCGCGCTCGGCCTCTTTCTTCTTCTTGCCCAGCGCGGCGACCTGCCTGGTCTGCTCGACGACCTCCTTGTCGATCGCCGCCTTGGCCGCCTTGGCCTTGTCGAGCGATGCGCGATATTGCGCGAGGATCTGCCCGTCGAGCTGGGCCATCATGTCGAGCTGCTGGATGCGCTCGAGGAAGACGTCGGGCGAGGTCGAGTCGAGCAGCATCGAGGCGGTGCTGGGCCGGCCGAGCCGGTAGGACCGGGCCGCGATCTCGTTGACCTGACCCTCCATGGCCTTGGCGGCGGCCGTCGCCTGCACGACCGTCTTCTGCAGGGCCACGGAGCGCCTCTTCGACGAGTTCAGCTTCTGGATCGCCACCGCCTGGCCCTTGGCCGCGGACTCGAGTGCGCTGCGCAGCGTCTTGTCGTCGCCCTCGTCGGGATCGGCGTGGGCCGCCCCCGGCGTGACCGCCAGCAGAAGCGCGCACGCCGCCACGACCAGCACGAGCACACCACTGAGCCGGCGCTGAAAAACCGCCGCCACGGATACCTCCCCATCGTCAGCGCGGGCAGACTCTACCGTGATACGTAGGGAAGCGGCAGATCGATCAACTGGCGGAGTAACCACCGTCGACGAAGAGTGTCTGGCCCGTCACGGCGACGGCGGCATCGCTGGCCAGAAAGACCGCACACGCCCCGAAATCTTCAGGTACGCCGTTTCTGCCGATCATGGCGCGGGCCGCGTGTTTCGCGACGACCGCCGGATCCGCGAAGACCGGCTCGGTCAGGGGCGTATGCACCACTCCGGGCGCGATCGCGTTGCAACAGACGCCGCGGGCCGACCACGCCTCGGCCTGCGACCTGGTCAAACCGACCAGACCGGCCTTGGACGCGCCGTAGGCCCCGCTGTTCCCGTAGGCCCGGAAGGCCTGTTGCGACGCCACGTTGATGATCCGGCCCCAGCCGCGCTCGGCCATCCGCGGCCCGAAAGCCTGCCCGAGCAGGAAGGGGGCTGTGAGATTGGCCGCCATGGTGACGTCCCAGTCGTCCTCGGTGAGGTCGTTCAGCGGCGGACGCCGGTTGACCGCGGCCGAATTGACCAGGATGTCCGGAGCGCCGTACCGGTCCAGGGTTTGTGCGATGAGGACGGTGACGGCTGCACGCTCGGCGAGATCCGCCTCGATCGCGTGCCCCTCGGCGCCGAAGCCGCCCAGTTCGCCGATCACCGCGGCCATCGGCTCGGGACGACGCGCCACCAGCAGCACGCGAGCGCCGGCCCGGCCCAGCGCGATCGCCATCGCCCGGCCGATGCCCGAGCTGCCGCCGGTCACCATCGCCGTGCGGCCGGCCAGACCGAAAATGCTTTCCAGGTACGCCGACATGGGCCCTACAGGATCGAGGTGTCGGGGAAGAGCGTGTCGCGGACCGTCCGCCAGATGTCCTCGTTCGCCGCGACCAGCAAGCCGCGCTCGCTGTCGGTCGGGCGGTAGGGCGAGCCGTCCAGATGCAGCACCGTGCCGCCCGCCTCGCGCACGATCAGCGAACCCGGCACGTGATCCCACGGCAGGATCCGCCAGAACAGCGCGAACTGCTGCTCGTCGAGCGCGACCGCGGGATGTTCGTAGCCCGCGCAGTGGTGGCCGTTGGTCACCTCGCCGAACGCGCCAGTGTGCGCGGCCGCCACCTTCCGCAAGTGTTCCGGCAGGTAGTGGGTGGCGACGACGCCCCGCAGCGCCCCCGCTCCGGGGTCGTCGGTGCGGACCTTGACCCGTACGCCGTCACGGTAGGCCCCCGCGCCGGCCTCGGCCACCGTGAGGTTGTCGCCGACCACGTCGAGGATCCACGAGGCGGCCGGCTCACCGTCGCGCAGCAGGGCCACCATCACCGCGAACGGGGTCTTGCCGGCGGCGAAGTTGTTGGTGCCGTCGACCGGGTCGACGATCCAGACCGGGCCCGTGGAGCCGAGCCGGTCGAGCACGCGCGGGTCGGCCGCCACGGATTCCTCGCCGACCACGACCGATCCGGGCAGCAGGGCGGTCAGGCCGCGGGTGAGCGCCTGCTCGGACTCCTTGTCGGCGATGGTGACCAGGTCACCGGGCGCCTTCTGGGCGATCTCGTCGCTGGACAGGTGACGGAAGCGCGGCAGCACGATCGTGGCCGCGACCTCCCGGATGAGCTCGCCGACCTGATCAAGCACGTGGCGGCAACTTCACGACGCTGACGAAGAACTCGTCGATCTGGCGGATGACCGTGATGAACCGCTCGAAGTCGACCGGCTTGGTCACGTACGCATTCGCGTGCAGCTGGTAGCTGCGCAGGATGTCCTCGTCGGCGGCCGAGGTGGTGAGCACGACAACCGGGATGCGGCCCAGCTCGTCGTCTTTCTTGATCTCTTCCAGCACCTCGCGGCCGTCCCGCTTGGGCAGGTTGAGGTCGAGCAGGATCAGGTCGGGGCGCACGGCGCCGGCGTAATCGCCCTCGCGCCGCAGGTAGGCCAACGCCTCGGCCCCGTCGGAGACGACGTTGAGCCGGTTGCGGACCTTGTGCTCCTCGAACGCCTCCTGGGTCATCAGCACGTCGCCCGGATCGTCCTCGACCAGCAACACCTCGATCGGGGTGCCGTCGGCCCGAATGGGAGCCGTCATGCCGTGACCTCTTTTCTCGTCTCCTGCGACACCGGGGACTCCTCGTCGGCCGAGAAGCCCGGCACCACCGGAAGGGTGAACCAGATCGACGTGCCGGTCTCGGCGTCGAGATCGAGCCAGATCCGTCCGCCATGATATTCGACGATCTTCTTGACGATCGCCAGACCGATTCCCGTGCCCTCGTACGCGTCCCGGGCGTGCAACCGCTGGAAGATCACGAAGACCTTGTCGGCGAACTCGCGTTCGATGCCGATGCCGTTGTCGCGTACGTTGATCCGCCATTCGTCGCCGTCGCGTTCGGCGCTGATGCGGATCACGGGCGGCACCTCGGGCCGGCGGAACTTGAGCGAGTTGCCGATCAGGTTGACGAACAGCGTCGTGAGCAGCGGCTCCTCGCCCTCGACGACGGGCAGCTCGGACCAGCTGATCTCGGCGTCGTCACCCGCCCGCACCTCGAGCTGCGACTTGACCTCGGTCAGCACCCGGTCGAGCGGCACGTCGGTGAACCCGGCCGTGAGCCGGCCGATCCGCGAGAACGCGAGCAGGTCGTTGATGAGCCGCTGCATCCGCTGGGCGCCGTCGACCGCGAACGCGATGTACTGATCCGCGCGCTCGTCGAGCTGCCCCGCGTACCGCCGTTGCAACAGCTGGCAGAAGCTGGCCACCTTGCGCAGCGGCTCCTGCAGGTCGTGCGAGGCGACGTAGGCGAACTGCTCGAGGTCGCGGTTGGACCGGGTGAGCTCCTCGGCCTGCACCTTGAGCTGGTCGTTGACCCATTCGATCTGGGCCCGGGCCTCGCGCACCTCGGCCAGCTCGGCCGCGATCTTCCGTCGCATGCCGTCGACGTCAACGGCCAGATCGGCCAGCTCGGGCGAGCCGGCGCTGCTGATGGGCCTGTCGTAATCGCCGTCGGCCACCTCGCGCACCTGCCCGGCGAGCTCGGTGACCGGGCGGCTGACCATCCGGTCGAGCAGCAGGAGCAGCGCCGACCCGGCCAGGATGATGATCGCGGCCGCGGCGATCTGGATCGCCACCATGGTCTGGCTGCTCTTCTTGGCGGCGTCGGCTGACTTCGTCCGCATCACCTGGATGTCGTCCTGCATGGCGCCGATGGCGGCCCGCAGGGCGTCGAACCGTTCGGTCGAGGTGCCCTTGAGGCGGTTTTGCCCGGCCTGGGTGCCCTCGGCCCGGATGAGGGCGATGACCGGGTCGGACACCTCGCGGTGCCAGTCGTCGGCCCTTTGCTGCACGAGCTGCAGAGCCTCGCGGATCTGCGTGTCCTCCGGATTCAGCAGCGCGTCGATCCGCCCGACCAGTCGATTCTCGTCGGCGATGCCCTGCGTGTACGGCCTGAGGTTGGCCTCGTCACCGGTGATCGCGAAACCGCGGATGCCGGTCTCCTGGTCGACGTACGCCGTGTTGAGCGACTCCCCCGCCGCCCGCATCGGGCTGGCCCGGTTGAGCACGTCGTCGAGCTGACGGTTGTGGCCCGCGGCGGTGATCGCGGCGAACACACCCAGCGCCCCGAGCAGCACCCCGACCGTGATGCAGAGAGCGATGATGCGCCGCCGCAGCGTCCAGGTGCGCATGTCGAAAAGGCTCATCGGCCGCTCCCCCGCGAGATCAGCAACATGGCCACGTCGTCGGCCAACGGCCCGCCGTTGGCGTGCTCGGCCCGCCCGACCAGCCAGGCCGGCAACGCGGGCAATGGCACCGTACGGGCGGCGGGCTCGGAGAGCAGGGAGCACAGCCCGGTCACGTCGAGCCGTTCGTTGCCCTCACCGGTGTGCCCTTCGATCAAGCCGTCGGTGTACAGCAGCAGGGACCAGTCATCGGCGGGCAGCTCCACCTCGGTCGCGGGGGTCGGCCGCGGGCTGACCCCCAGCACGATGCCGGTGCGGGCCTCGACCGGACCGACTCCGCCGTCGCCCAGCAGCACCGGGGGCGGGTGGCCGGCCAGCCGGACGACGGCCCGGTTGGTGTCGAGGTCGATGGTCAGCGCGGCGACGGTCGCGAAGATCTCCCGGGCCCGGCGCTCGCTCATCAGCACCTGCTCGAGCGAGGCCAGGATCTGCTCGTCGGGCACGCCGGCCAGCACCAGCGCGCGCCAGGCGACCCGGAGCTCGACGCCCAGCGCGGCCTCGTCGACGCCGTGGCCGCAGACGTCGCCCACGATCACCTGCAGCTTGTTGTCGCCCACCTGGACGACGTCGAAGAAGTCGCCGCCGAGCAGGCCCATCGCCCGGCCGGAGCGGTAGAACGTGTGCACCGCCACCCGATCGGTGGACATCAGGGGCTGGGGCAACAGGCCACGCTCGAGGCGGGCCGACTCGGCCTGGCGCAGCTCGATCTCGCGCAGCCGCTGCGCGTTCTCGTCGGCCCGCTTGCGCTCGACCGCGTAGCGCAGCGACCGGGTCAGCAGCACGCCGTCGACCTGGCCCTTGACCAGGTAGTCCTGTGCGCCCTCGGCCACCGCGGCGACGCCCAGGTGCTCGTCGGACCGGCCGGTGAGCACGCAGACGGCGGCGCTGCCGGCCACCGCGAGCAGCTTGCGCAACCCGTCGATGCCCTCGGCGTCGGGCAGGCCCAGGTCGAGCAGCACACAGTGGATGCCGCGCAGCTGGCCGCGGGCCTCGCGCAGGCTGGTCGCCACGCGCAGGTCGAACGGCGCGTCGGCCTCGTGCAGCAGCTCGCGCACAAGGAAGGCGTCGCCCTCGTCGTCCTCGACGAGCAGGACGCGCAGCCGCTCCTGGTAGACCGGCGTGCCGGACCGGGCGCGGGGCGCGACCGAGCGCTCAGTCATGCCGACCTCCCACTCGTCCGCCTATCGGCCCCTGTCCCGCTGATCGTGTACCACCGGGTGCGGGCGCACAACACTCTCACGTGGCCTCCTCAGCGGCCACGCGACGGGCGTGCTGCGCGATGACCTCCCCCAGGATGCCGTGCAGCCGTCCGCAGTCCTGGCAGTGCAAATTCTCGTCGAGGTGACGTCCGCCGCACTCGACGCAGGTGCCCCTGTCCTCCGGGTCCCGATAGGCCGCGAGGGCCTTGCACATGGCCCGGATCACGTGGTCACTGACCGGGAACACGCCCTCGCCCATGGCTGTGCGCACCCCCACCATCGCCACCGGACCGGCGTCGGGGTGGGGGTCGTAGGGCGCGACGGCGTCGATGAACGCGGCCACCACCGCGGCGGGGTCGATCGGCGTGCTCACCCCGACAACGCTAGGCCACGCCAGAAACGATCTTCCGACTACCCGGTGTCGTACCCAACCGCTTAGATACACCCATGCGTGCTCCCGCGATCACCGACCCGGCCCGCCGCGGCCTGGCCGCCGCCGTGGCCGTCGTGGTGCTGATCCTGGCCGGTGTCGCGGGCCTGGAAACGATCCGGCCGCCCGCAGCCCGGCCCGCCTCGGCCCCGGAGTCCGAGTTCAGCGCCGGGCGCGCGTTCCAGCAGGTGCAGGCGATCGCCCGGCGGCCGCATCCGGTCGGCAGCCCGGCCAACGACGAGGTGCGCGAGCATCTGCTGACCACGCTGCGCGGCCTCGGCCTGACCCCCGAGGTGCAGGACACAGTGTCGATCGAGGGGGCCGGGCTGTCGGCCGGCGCGGGCGGCGCCGGGCTGGCCCGGGTCCGCAACGTGATCGCCCAGATCCCCGGCACCTCCTCCACCGGGCGGGTCTTCCTGGTCGCGCACTACGACTCGGTGCAGGTCGGGCCGGGCGGCAACGACGACGCGGCGGGCACCTCGACGATCCTCGAGACGGCCCGGGCGCTGCTGGCCGGTCCGCGCCCGCGCAACGACGTCGTGCTGGTGCTGACCGACGGCGAGGAGGCCTGCCTCTGCGGCGCCAAGGCCTTCGTCGACCAGCACCCCCTGGCCCGCGACGGCGGCGTGGTGCTCAACATCGAGGCCCGGGGCTCCAGCGGCCCGGCCATCATGTTCGAGACCTCGGCCGGCAACAGCGGGCTGATCGGGGCCTACGCGCACGCCGCGAAACCGGTGGGCACGTCGTTCGCGGTCGAGATCTATCGGCTGCTGCCCAACGACACCGACTTCACCCCGTTCCGCGAGTCGGGCTTCGCCGGCATGAACGCGGCCTACATCGACGGCGCGGCGGTCTATCACGCGCCGACCGACGTGCCCGCCGCGATGAACCGCGACAGTCTGCAGCATCACGGGGCCAACACGCTGGCCGTGACGCGCGAGCTGGCCGGCCGCGACCTGGCCCCGCTGGTGGGCTCGGACGGCGGGGACGCCACCTACTTCCCCGTGCCCGGCCTGCTGGTGCGTTATCCCGGCGCGCTGGTCCGGCCGCTCGCGATCCTGGCCCTGGTCGCGGTGGCCGCGCTGGCCTGGCTGGCCCGCCGCCGCCGGCTGACCGGGGGCCGGCGCCTGCTCAAGGCGGGCGCGCTGACCCTGGTCCCGATCGTGGTGGCGCCGCTGCTGGCCCAGGGGCTCTGGTTCCTGCTGACCGAGATCCGTCCCCCGTACGCCCAGTTGCCGATCGACCCGTATCGTCCGGGCCTCTACCGCGTGGCCGTGATCCTGCTGTCCGCGGCCGTCGTGCTGGGCTGGTTCGCGCTGCTGCGCCGCCGCCTCGGCCCGGCCGCCCTGGCGATCGCCGGGCTGGGCTGGCTGGCCGTTCTCGGCATCGTGCTGGCCGCGTTCGTGCCCGGCGGCTCCTACCTGGCTGCCGTCCCCGCGCTGGCCGGCGCACTGACCGGTCTGTTCGCGGTCAGCACCAGAGGCCGGCTGCCGATCGTCGCGGTGACGCTGGGCGGCGTGGTGGCCACGGTCATCCTGCTGCCGACAGTGATCATGCTGTTCCCCGCGCTGGGCATGGGTCTCGGTGCGGCCGGAGCGTTCCTGACCGTGCTGCTCGGCCTGGCCCTGCTGCCGGTGATCGATCTGATCCACCCGCGGGCCGGTGGTCAGCGCGGCCTCGAGGCCCTGCGCAGCCGGCGCCGGGCCGCGCTGCCCGCCCTGGCCGCGGTCGTGGCCGCACTGGTCTGCACGGTCACGGGCCTGGCGGTCGACCGGTTCGACGCCGAGCGACCCGCCCTGACCCAGCTGATGTATGCGCTCGACGCCGACAACAACACCGCCCGCTGGATCAGCGAGGAGCCCGCGGTCCATGACTGGACCGGCCAGTTCGTGCGGGGCGAGCCGCACCGGGTCGACGACACGCTGCCGTCGTTCGGGCCCGAGCAGGTGCGCACCGGCGACGCCCCCGCGGCCGCTCTGCCCGCACCGGCGCTGACCGTCGAGTCGGACAGCCGTACGGGGGAAACCCGCACGCTCACGGTGCGACTGAAACCGCAGCGGCAAGCCCGCCTGGTCACCCTGCACGTGGCGGCCGGCACCCCGGTCGCCTCCGCGACCGTGGGCGGGCGGACGATGCCCCCGCGCGAACCCATCGACGGCGCCTGGGGCTGGGGTTTCGTCTTCCACGCCCCACCCCCCGACGGCGTCGAGGTCACGCTGACCGTGCGCGCCACCGGCCCGGTCAGGTTCCGCGCGATGGACGGCAGCGACGGCCTGACCGAGCTGCCCGGCTTCCGGCCCCGCCCGGCCGCGGTCGGCATCGTCGGCTCCCACACGAGCGAACTGCTCGCCGTGGCCAAGACCTACACGTTCTGAGCCGGACTAACGGCCGCGGCCGCGGCGGCCGGTGGACTCGTTGTGGCGGAAGTGCACGAAGAGCCGGCCCCAGTTGTCGCCGTCCTTCTCGACCCGGTGGTAGAGCTGCTTGATCTCTTTCTGGTCGAGGAAGCGCAGCACCTTCTTCTTCAGGGCGCCGCTGCCCTTGCCCGGGATGATCTCGACAGTGCTGGCCTTCTTCTGCACGGCCTCGTCGATGATCCCGCGCAGCGCACGGTCGATCTCCTGCCCCTTGTTGAAGATGTCGTGCAGGTCGAGCTTGAGTTTCACGGGGTGTCCTCTGCTTTGCCGAGCCACTGCTCGACCCGGTGCAATGCGTCCTCGTAGTCCGAATGCTGCTTCATCGCCGCGGCCAGCCGCAGGTGGGGCAGCGCCTCGCGGAAGCGACCGTCCCGCTCCAGTGTGCGGCCGAGCACGTGATGCGCGTAGTGGTCGGACGGGTCACGCTCGACCAGCTCGCGCAGCTGGGCCTCGGCCCGGCCCAGCTGGGCCGAGTTGAAGTAGGCCCGGGCCAGCAGCTGGCGCACGGCCGCGTTGTGCGGTTCGGCCTCGACTATCGGCTCGAGCAGCTTGGCCGCCCCGAGAGGGTCGCCGGACTCGAAGAAGAAGGTGGCCCTGCGGTACTCCTCGAGAAGATCCACGTGTCACTCCCCACGCTCGCGCCGGCTACCCAACGCTGGCACAACAACGCGCCAACGGCGAGTGTTCCGATGATCCAAGCTTCCCGACAAAACCGCCCATACAGCAACTCAGCCGTCAGACAATGCCTGCGTGGGGGACTTTCCGAGCCATCTCGTGACCGCACCGGCCCGTCCGCGATTCGGGCGGTTCCGGGCGTCCATGATCGGCGTCTTCGTGCTCGGCCTGTGCGCACTGCTCGCGGGCGGCGCGGCGGCGCCCCAACTGGACTCGCCCGCCTTCCTGATCGCGGGGATGAACGAGATCCCGTCGCCGCCGCAGGGCACCTCGTGGGCGGCCGCGCCGCGCGAGGCCGGCGGCCTGCGGATGGTGGCCGGCGCCGACGGGCAGGAATTTGTGCTGCACACGGCCGGGGGCGACCGCACCTTCCTGCCCGGCGTCGACCTGGGCGACACCACTCCCGGCCACCTGCCCGGCGAGGGGGCGATCGCGGCCGCGCAGTATCGGGCCTGGTTCGCGGGGATGAGCTGGCTGGGCCTGCGCGTGGTGCGGATCTACCAGATCCACCCGCCGGCGTTCTACGACCAGCTGGCGGCGTGGAACGTGGCCAACCCGGACCGTCCGCTCTATCTGATGCAGGGCGTCGCGCTGCCCGACCAGACGTACGTGGCCAAGAAGAACCTGTTCGACAAGCGGGTGACCACCGCGTTCCGGCAGGAGTTGCAGGCCGCCGCGCAGGTGGTGAAGGGCGACTACCGCCGTACGACGGTGCCCGGCCGGGCCGGCGGCACCTGGACCACCGACGTCACGCCGTGGCTGGCCGGCTGGATCGTGGGCGACGAGATCGACCCGGCCGCGGCCGTCGCCTCGGACGAGCGCAACGCCGACGTGCCCCGGTTCAGCGGCAAGTACTTCCGGAACACCCCGAAGTCGACGCCGACCGAGCGCTGGCTCGCCGCGCGGATGAACGACCTGGCGGGGTTCGTCGCCGGGCACGGGGTGAGCCAGCCGATCGCCTTCGTGAACTGGCCCACCACCGACCCGCTGCGCCACCCCGAGGAACCGCTGAAGCAGGAGGACCTGGTCGGGCTGGACGCCAACCATGTGCTGCCCACGGCGGACTGGCCGGCCGGGACCTTCGCCAGCTATCACGCGTACCCGTTCTATCCGGATTTCCTGCGGCACGAGCCCGACCTGCTCGCGTACGAGTTCGGCGGGCAGCGCGACCCGTACGCGGGATATCTGGCCGACCTGCGCCGGCACCACTCCACGATGCCCACCCTGATCACCGAGTTCGGGGTGCCGTCGTCGATCGGCTCGGCCCACAACGCGCCCCTGGGCCGCACTCAGGGCGACCACAGCGAGCAGGAGGCGATGCGGATCAACGCCGACCTGCTGCGCCTGATCCACGACCAGGGGCTCGGGGCCGGTTTCGTGTTCAGCTGGGCCGACGAGTGGTGGCGTTACACGTGGAACACGGCCGGCGCCCAGGACCCGGAGCGCCGCCAGCTCTGGCACGACCCGCTGACCAACGAGCAGGGCTTCGGCGTGCTCGCGATGGACCCGCAGGGCAGTCCCGACGCCGGGGAGCAGCACCTGCTCGACTCGGACGGGTGGCCTGCGACCGGTGTCGACGCGCAGGTGGACGAGGCGTACCTGAACCTGAGGATCAAACTCGGGGACTCCCCGCCAGGGACCATGCTGGTGAGCTTCGACGTACTGCCGGGGGTGACCGGCGCGCCGATGCCGGGCAGTGCTGACCGCCGGCCCGACGCCGTCTTCGCGCTCAACCTGGTGGGGCACAGCGGGCAGGCGTACGTCCGCAATCAGATCGACCCGATGCAGCTGGACTTCTCGGTGCCCGCGGGCGAACGCGGCCCGGCCCCCACCGGCTGGAAGCCCTTCGAGCTGGTCGTCAACCGGGCCGTCACCGTGCCCCGGATCGGCGCCGAGCTGCCGGTCGAGCTGCAGAACGCCGGGCAGCTGCGGCACGGCACCTGGGACCCGGACGACGACGAGGCCGACAGCCGGGCGTTGTGGCACCTCGACGGCGACGACCTGACCGTCCGGGTGCCGTGGGCCATGCTGGGCTTCGCCGACCCGTCGGCGCACCGGGTCGCCGTGCCCAAGAAGGGCAAGCTGACCACTCAGATCAGTCCGGGCGTGACGGTGTCGCTCACCGCCTCGGGCACCGACCAGACGGCCGGGCAGGTCAAGTGGACGGACTGGACGCGGCCGTACTACGCCGAGCGGATCAAGCAGGGGGCGGCCCGCCTCCGCGACGCCGCGCTCGCTACGACCGCCGGCTGAGCCGCACCAGGCCGACCCCGCCCGCGACCAGCAGGACACCCGCTACCACCAGCAACATCGGGTTTCGTCCGGGCCGGTACGGCTGGGGGTAGCCCGGCGTTTTATACGCTTTCGTGCGTCTTCGACACGCCCCGCCCCGCCGCGGCGCCACCGGCCAGCACGGACGTCGCGGTGATCGTGTCGGCGGCGGTCACCGTCGCGTAGCCGGCCACTTCACTCGCGCCGAGCCGGGTGGTGCCCGGCGTGCCCGGCCCGAAGGTCGCGGCCATCGCGATCGCGGCCCCCAGCGCGGCCAGTCCGGTGCGCCGCGACCAGCCTGCCGTCAGGTGCTTCGTCATCTGCGTCATGGTCAACACCCTCCCGGCGTACGGTGTCAGACGGCTGTGCGATTTCGATGCCGTCACTGTGTAAGCCGTTCACAGGTGGTACACAGGGACGGGAAAGGAACCGCATAGCGTGGCCCGCGAAAGTAAGGGCATGACGATGGCGAACTCAGATCCCAGCACCGACCTGCGCCGGCCCGACGGGGGTCCCGTCCGGGTCCTCGTGGTCGACGACGAGCCGACGCTGGCTGAGCTGCTCAGCATGGCGCTGCGCTACGAGGGCTGGGACGTGAGGAGCGCGGGCGACGGGCAGACCGCCGTGCGCACCGCCCGCGACTTCCGCCCCGACGCCGTCGTCCTCGACATGATGCTGCCCGACATCGACGGGCTCGAGGTGCTGCGCCGGCTGCGGGGCGAGACGCCGGAGGTGCCGGTGCTGTTCCTGACGGCCAAGGACTCGGTGGAGGACCGGATCACCGGCCTGACCGCGGGCGGCGACGACTACGTGACCAAGCCGTTCAGCCTGGAGGAGGTCGTGGCCCGGCTGCGCGGCCTGATGCGCCGGATGGGTCACTCCCCCATGCGCACCGACTCGCAGCTGATCGTGGGCGACCTGAGCCTCGACGAGGACAGCCACGAGGTGCGCCGCGGCGGTGACCTGGTCACGCTGACCGCCACCGAGTTCGAGTTGCTGCGCTACCTCATGCGCAACCCGCGCCGGGTGCTGAGCAAGAGCCAGATCCTCGACCGGGTGTGGAACTACGACTTCGGTGGGCAGGCCAACGTGGTCGAGCTCTACATCTCGTACCTGCGCAAAAAGATCGACGCCGGCCGTGCGCCGATGATCCACACGATGCGCGGGGCGGGTTATGTCCTCAAGCCCGCCGACTGAGATGACCTGGACGCACCCCTCGCGCTGGCGCAGCCCCGCGGGCTGGCCGCTGCGCACCCGGATCGTGGCCATCATCATGGTGCTGCTCACGGTGCTGGGATTGGCCGTCGGTGGCACCGCGTACTTCTTCCTCCGCAACACGCTCTACACCCAGGTCGACGCCAAGCTCGACACGGCGGGCCGGCCCGGACCGGGCGGCGGCAAGTTCATGTTCCCGTTCGACGACACCCACCCCTACCGCGGCGCCGAACCCGGGTCGATCACGATCACCTACACCGGCGTGAGCGACATCGAGGGCGGCATGGTCGAGGCGTTCACGAACACCGAGGGCTTCCCCGACACCCGCTACAAGACGCTCACCGACGTCGCCAACGCGCAGTTGCTGGCCGTTCCGGTCGACGGCGAGAAGTCGACGGTCAGCCTGGACGGCTACGGGTCGTACCGGGTGGTCTCGGAGACGACCAACGAGGGCACGATCCGGGTCACCGCGCTCTCGCTCAAGAACACCAACTTCACACTGCTGCGGGTCGCCCTGGTCACCGGGGGCGCGGTGCTGATCGCGCTGGGCATCGCCGGGTGGGCCGGCGCGCTCATCGTGCGCCGCACCCTGGCCCCGCTGGACCGGGTCGCGGCCACCGCCACCCGGGTCTCCGAGCTACGGCTCGACCGCGGCGAGGTGCGGCTGGCCCAGCGTGTGCCCGAACGCGACACCGACCCGCGCACCGAGGTGGGTCAGGTCGGGGCCGCGCTCAACCAGATGCTCGACCACGTGGGCAACGCGCTCGAGGCCCGGCACGCCAGCGAGACCCAGGTCCGCCAGTTCGTCGCCGACGCCAGCCACGAACTGCGTACGCCGCTGGCCGCCATCCGCGGCTACGCCGAGCTCAGCCGGCGCAGCCGGGCCACCGTCCCCGACGAGATCGCGCACGTGCTCAACCGGGTCGAGTCCGAGGCCAAGCGGATGACCGGCCTGGTCGAGGACCTGCTGCTGCTGGCCCGCATCGACGCCGGCCGGCCGCTCGCGCACGACCCGGTCGACCTGACCATGCTCGTCGTCGACTCGGTCAGCGACGCCCACGCCGCCGGGCCACGCCACTCCTGGCAGCTCGACCTGCCCGAGGAGCCGGTCGTCGTGATCGGCGACGGCGCGCGGCTGCATCAGGTGCTGGCCAACCTGCTGGCCAACGCGCGCACGCACACCCCCGAGGGCACAACCGTCACGGTCGGAGTCAGCTCGACATCCGGCTCGGCCGTGCTGCGCGTCACCGACAACGGTCCGGGCATCCCGTACGAGTTGCAGCCGCACATCTTCGAGCGGTTCGCCCGCGGTGACAGCTCCCGCTCGCGCGCCGCCGGCAGCACCGGGCTCGGCCTGTCGATCGTGCACGCCGTCGTGCAGTCCCACCAGGGTCACGTCGCCGTGGAAAGCGTTCCCGGCCGCACCGTCTTCACGGTCGTCCTGCCGCTGTCCGTCTCATCAGCTGAGCAGTTCGCGCAAATAGCTCCGCCCGCGACCTGAGGCGCTATGCTGTCCGACGTGACTCAGACGTTCTATTGGTTTACGAGGCCGGCTCCCGCCGGTGCCTCAGCCATGACCATCGTCTGAGACACCACGCCAGAGCCGGCCCGGGCAGCGACACGATGTCGCTGCCTTTTTGTTTGCCGGCTCTCAGGGTGGGGGCCGGCGCAGAAGTGGAGAACACCGTGACTGCCCCCGAGGTTCAGCGCGTTCGTGACCAGCGCATCGAGGCCGTCGTCCCGCTGATGAGCCCCGCGCTGCTGCACCACGAGCTGCCGCTGACGAGCGAGTTGCACGACACCGTGCTGGAGGGCCGCCGCCAGGTCGAGGACGTGCTCAACCGCCGAGATCCGCGGCTGCTCGTCGTCGTCGGCCCGTGCTCCGTGCACGACCCCGCCGCCGCCGGCGAGTACGCCTCGCTGCTGTCCGGCGCGGCCGAGCGCTTCGCCGACGACCTGCTGATCGTGATGCGGGTCTACTTCGAGAAGCCGCGCTCCACCGTCGGCTGGAAGGGCCTGATCAACGATCCGGCGCTGGACGGCACGGGCGACGTCGGCACCGGACTGCGGATCGCCCGGCGGCTGCTGCTCGAGATCGTCGGCCGGGGGCTGCCGACCGCCGTCGAGTTCCTCGACCCGATCACCCCGCAATACATCGCGGACACGGTGAGCTGGGGCGCGATCGGTGCCCGGACGGTGGAGTCGCAGGTGCACCGGCAGCTCTCGTCGGGCCTGTCGATGCCGATCGGGATGAAGAACCGCCCCGACGGCAGCATCTCCACCGCGATCGACGCGATCCACGCCGCCGCCGTGCCGCACGTCTTCCCCGGCATCGACTACTCCGGCACCCCGGCGATCCTGCACACCACCGGCAACCCGGACACCCACCTCGTGCTGCGCGGCGGCGGAGGCAAGCCCAACTACAGCGCCGCCGACGTGGCCCACGCGCTGGACCTGCTGCGCACGGCCGGCCTGCCGGAGCGCCTGGTGATCGACTGCTCGCACGGCAACAGCGGCAAGGACCACCTGCGCCAGCCCGTGGTCGCCGACGACGTGGCGCAGCAGATGGAGGCCGGTCAGCGCGGCATCAGCGGCGTCATGCTGGAGAGCTTCCTCGTGCCCGGCCGGCAGGACCTGGGCGGGCCGCTGACGTACGGCCAGTCGGTGACCGACGCGTGCATGGGCTGGGAGCCGACCGTCGAGGTGCTGGAGCGCCTGGCCACCGCCTCGGCCAAGCGGCGCGCGACTCACAGCTAGAGCACAGGCTTGGCATAACGGCGGGACAGGGCGGGCGCCGAATCTGGTCGAGGTAAATATCCGCTTTTCTGTGGAGAGCCTCGATGACCACGACGTTGCCCGTCCCGCCGCCGGTGGCGCAGGATGTACCTCCCCGTGCCCCCGCGCCCACCCCGGCCTGGGTGCGTCCGGCCCTGATCGCGCTGCTGGTGGCCACCGGTGTGCTCTACCTCTGGGGGCTCGGCAGAAACGGCTGGGCCAACGCGTTCTACTCGGCCGCCGTGCAGGCCGGCTCGGAGAGCTGGAAGGCGTTCTTCTTCGGCTCCTCCGACGCGGCCAACTCGATCACCGTCGACAAGACGCCCGCCTCGCTGTGGGTGATGGCCCTGTCGGCCCGCATCTTCGGCGTCAACGCCTGGAGCATCCTCGTGCCGCAGGCACTGATGGGCGTGGCCAGCGTCGGGCTGCTCTTCGCCACCGTACGGCGTTGGTACGGCCCGGCCGCCGGCCTGCTCGCGGGCGCGGTGCTGGCGCTCACGCCGATCGCGGTGCTGATGTTCCGGTTCAACAACCCGGACGCGTTGCTCGTGCTGCTCATGGTGGCCGGGGCCTATGCGACCGTACGGGCCGTCGAGAACGGTTCCACCAAGTGGATCGTGCTGGCCGGCGTCTTCGTCGGGTTCGGTTTCCTGGCCAAGATGCTGCAGGCCCTGCTCGTGGTGCCCGCGTTCGCGCTGGCCTACCTGATCGCCGGGCCGCCCAAGCTGGGCAAGCGGATCGGGCAGCTGCTGCTCTCGGGCCTGGCCGTGGTGGTCTCGGCCGGCTGGTACATCGCGATCGTCGAACTGGTGCCGGCCTCGATGCGGCCCTACATCGGCGGCTCGCAGAACAACAGCATCCTCGAACTCACCCTCGGCTACAACGGCCTGGGCCGGCTCAACGGCGACGAGACCGGCAGCGTCGGCGGTGGGGGCGGCGGCTTCGGCGGCGGGGGCATGTGGGGCTCGACCGGCCTGACCCGTATGTTCGACAGTGAGCAAGGCGGTCAGATCTCGTGGCTGCTCCCGGCGGCGCTGATCGTGCTGGTGGCGGGTCTGGTGATCACGGCCCGGCGGGCGCGCACCGACCGGCAGCGGGCCGGGCTGATCCTTTGGGGCGGCTGGCTGCTGATCACCGGGCTGGTCTTCAGCTTCATGCAGGGCATCTTCCACGCGTACTACACGGTGGCGCTGGCCCCGGCGGTCGGCGCGGTGGTCGGCATGGGCGTGGCCCTGCTCTGGGCGCGGCGCCGCACCGTGGTGGCCGCCGTGACGCTCGCGGCGACCGTGGCCATCACGGCCTGGTGGTCCTACCACCTGCTCGGGCTCAGCCCCGACTTCCTGCCCTGGCTGCGCTGGGTCGTGCTGATCGGCGGTCTGACGGGCGCGGTGGCGCTGCTCGGGGCGCTGCGGCTGCCGGCTCGGGTCGCGGCGCTGGCGGCGGGGGTCTCGCTGGCCGCGGTGCTGGCCGGACCGGCGGCGTACGCGGTGCAGACCGCCTCCGAGGCGCACACCGGCTCGATTCCCTCGGCCGGGCCGGCCACCACGGGCGGGTTCGGCGGCGGGCCCGGGCGCGGCGGCTTCCGCGGTGGCGGCGGGCGTAGCAACGGTGGCTTCCCCGGCGGTGGGCAGGGCTTCCCGGGCGGTGGGCAGGGCTTCCCGGGCGGTGGGCAGGGCTTCCCGGGCGGTGGCCAGGGCTTCCCCGGCGGCACCGGCCAGAACGGCGGCGCCCCGGGCGGCACCTCGCAAGGCGGGCCCCAGGGCGGCACCTCGCCGGGTGGGACGTCTCAGGGCGGCGGCTTCCCCGGCGGCAACGGCGGCGGCGGGATGCGTGGCGGCGGCATGGGCGGCCTGCTCGACGCGGCCACGGTCAGCGACGAGATGAAGGCTCTGCTCGAGGCGAACGCCGACCAGTACACCTGGGTCGCGGCCGCGGTCGGCTCCCAGAGCGCGTCGGGCTACCAGCTGGCGACCGGCGACCCGGTGATGGCGGTCGGCGGCTTCAACGGCAGCGACCCGTCCCCCACGCTGGCCCAGTTCCAGCAGTACGTGGCCGAGGGCAAGATCCACTACTTCATCGGCGGGGGTGGCTTCGGCGGCCGCAGTTCGGGTGGCAGCAGCGCCAGCTCGGAGATCGCGTCCTGGATCTCGGAGAACTTCACGGCCCAGACCGTCGGCAACACCACTGTCTACGACCTGAGCCAGTCCGCCGGCGGCACCACCGCCTGATCACATCGCTTCCTCTGACGGCCGGTTTCCCGTACGGGGAACCGGCCGTTTGCTTTGCCCTCGGACAGGCTCACAGTGGGCGCACAGGCCGGCCACAAAACGCGCTTAGCCACGGCGATCATCGTGGTGTCATGAACACGACGCAGCCCTCGCCCACAGCGGCCGCGACCCGTTTCGACGCCCCGGTGCTCGACGTGGTCGTCCCGGTCTACAACGAGGAGATCGACCTCGAGCCGTGCGTGCGACGGCTGCACGGCTACCTCGCGGCACACTTCCCGTACCGATTCCGCATCACGATCGCCGACAACGCGAGCACCGACTCGACGGCGTCAGTGGCCGGCCGGCTGGCCGGTGAACTGACCGAGGTCGAGTGGGTGCACCTGCCGGAGAAGGGCCGCGGCCGCGCGCTGAAACACGTGTGGACACATTCCGACGCAGCGGTCATGGCCTACATGGACGTGGACCTGTCGACCGATCTGGGTGCGCTGCTGCCGCTGGTCGCCCCGCTGATCAGCGGCCACTCCGACCTGGCGATCGGCTCCCGGCTGGCCCGCGGTTCCCGGGTGGTGCGCGGCGCCAAGCGGGAGTTCATCTCGCGCAGCTACAACCTGATCCTGCGCGGCACCCTGTCCGCCCGTTTCTCCGACGCGCAGTGCGGCTTCAAGGCGATCCGTTCCGACGTCGCCGCACAGCTGCTGCCGATGGTCGAAGACACCGGCTGGTTCTTCGACACCGAGATGCTGGTGCTGGCCGAACGGGCCGGCCTGCGCATCCACGAAGTGCCGGTCGACTGGATCGACGACCCCGACAGCCGGGTCGACATCGTCTCGACAGCGATGGCCGACCTGCGCGGGATCGCCCGCCTGCTACGGGCCTTCGGCGCGGGCCGCCTCCCCCTGGCCACACTGCGCGAACAACTCGGCCGCAACCCGCTGCCGGTCACCGGGGTGCCGGCCGGCCTGACCGGTCAGCTCATCCGCTTCGCCGCCATCGGGGCGGCCAGCACACTGGCCTACCTGGCCCTGTACGCCCTGCTGCGCCTGGGCCTGAACCCGCAACCCGCCAACCTGCTGGCCCTGCTGGCCACGGCCATCGCCAACACGGCAGCCAACCGCCGCCTGACCTTCAACGTACGAGGAACCGACGGCGCGTGGCGGCACCAGGCCCAAGGCCTGCTCGTCTTCGCCGTGGGCCTGGGCCTGACCAGCGGCGCCCTGGCCCTGCTGGACGCCCTGCACACCGCCCCGGCCAAACCGGTCGAACTGGCCGTCCTGATCGTGGCCAACCTGCTGGCCACCGCGGTCCGCTTCCTGATGCTCCGGCTCTGGGTCTTCCGCTCCCGCCGAGCCACGGCCCACGCCACGACGTAGCCCCGCGCCACCTTTTGCGACCGCCGTCCAGTCCGCGAACGCCGCCTCACCTTTGCACCCAACCAACCCGAACACACCCCGCTCGCTCCTCAAGACACTCCTTCTCGCGTCCCTGCAGAGCCTTCTTCGCGGACCTCCTGAACGACTTTCGGCATATGTCCACATGGGGAGGCGAGACGGCTCGCCCCTGATCCACACAAAGCCGGCCGCCCGCAGCAAACATGTCGCCGGCCGGCCGAGGGCGCGGCGCGGACGTAACCAGCCAGTCAGTAATAAGCCCGGTCGTGGCTCAACACGGTCGCAGCACGACGTCGGCGCGGTCGTGTCCGGTCCGGGCGCGGCTTGACGTCGGTGGTGTGGGCGAAGCGGGGTCAGTGCTCCGGTGGGAGTTGGTCGGGGGTGATGCGACGGGGGCGGCCCGGTGGGCGGCGGAGCAGGGCCGCGGCGATCACCAAGATGGCGCAGAAGGCGGCGGCCGCGGCGGCGATCCACCAGCCGAGGACGCCGAGGATGACGGCGGCGGTCCAGATGACCACTGCGGTCAAAATCAGCGACAAAGACGGGCGTTTGGGGCGGGGTGGTTCGAGGCGGCCGCTGGTCATGCGGGCGCAGAATTCTGGGTCATCACGCCTCAGCTGACGCTCCAACTGCGCCAGACGTCGGCTGTCTTCCCTGCTCAACATGTCGCCACCTCCGGTCGGGTCGCGGCCACGCCCCATCGAACGGCACGCACTCCGATCAATGCCATTGTTACTCACGTGTTGCCTTTCGGATACCTCCAGAATTCTCCGCGGCCCTCCGGCCGGGACCGGGAGCACTCCGACCAGCCCGAACGCCCGCAAATCGCTCCCCACGGGTGGGCCGCCGGCCACGGGTGAAGCCCGGCGGTGATCACTCGAAGGCGACCCTGGCCTCGGGCACCTCGCGAGCCCGCGCGACCTCGAACGACTCCTTCTCCACCTGTTTGCGGCGGGCGGGCGGCACTGTGTCGAACGTCGTCACGGTCAGGTCGACCCGCTTGCCCGACATCTTCGCGCGCCACACCCCGGCCACCTCGCCGTCGATCAGGAGGGCGCCCGGGTTGCCCAGGGTTCGCCACACTTCCTTCTGCCGCTCGCGGTCGGGCACCAGCACGTCACGGTCGCGGGCCTGCAGCAGGGGATCCATCGGCGGGACGAAGCGGACACCATCGCGGCTCGCGGCCGACTTCAGCTCGTCGATCGCCTCGACGGGCAGCCACGCCTTGCGACCCTCCACGGTGACCGGTGTCAGCCGATCCCCGGGCCACACGGATTTCATCTCGGCCGTCGAACTGCCCAGATATTTGCCCACCTCGAGCGGACCGGCCGGACCCAGCAACCGCAGATACGTCAGGATCAGCTCGGCGATTCCCGCATTTCCGGCTGGGATCGGCGGCGCCTCGGGCAGCGGGCCGAGCATCGCGTCGCGGCCGCGCGACAGCACCTCGACCCCGCCCGCGAGCCCGGAATGCTGCCAGACGTTGCCCGCGATGTGCCGGGCCTGGCAACTGCGGCAGTCATAGGTCAGGGCCGCGGGCACCCGCTTGCTGACCTCGGTGCTCACTTCGCCGCGCGGCATCGGCTCGTGCACCACCTCGCGGAACGCCGCCGCGGTGGCCCGGAAGGCCTCGATGCCGAGCTTCCCGCCGTCGGGGATCTGACCACTCTTGATGCGGGCCGACGCGTCGGCGTCACTGATCGGCCACAACTGTTTGACCAGCGCCGCCAGGTCGGCCCGGCGATGCAGGTGGGGCGCCCCGCGCGTGGCCCAGACGGTGATCAGCCGAGGGTCGGCGAGGGCGGCGCCGGTGCGGGCGGCCAGCGCGACCTGGGCCGAGCCGGGCGTGTACTCCTGCACGCCGAGAGCGAGAACGGGCAGGTCGGCGGGCCGGACCGAACCGCGCTCGGCCAACCCCAGCGCGGCGACTCGATAGGCCATTGCTCGGGCACGGTCGACGTTGACCACGGCACCCCCAGGAATCTCAGGTGCGACGACGGTACCGCCGGGAGGCGACATTTCTCAGCCGGTCGCGACGGGTGTCGGGCTGCCGTTCCACCAGCTCCCACGTGTCGAGGCGGCTGGAACCGTGCGGGCCTTCCTGCAGGATCGGCGGCTCACCGGTGAGCCGGTAACCGCAATGCCGGGCCACAGCCGTGCTGCCGACGTTACCGGGATCGATGCGCAGCAGGAGGCGGCTCAGGTGCAGACTGCCCTGCGCGTACGAGGAAAGCAGGGACAGGGCGCCCGACGCGAGCCCACGCCGGCGCTCCCCCGCGTCGACCAGATAGCCCAGCTCGGCCTCCTTCAGCCCGAGGTCGACCCCGAACAGCGTGACCTCACCGAGCGGGCGCGAACCATCGGTGGTGATCGCGAGCTGGATCCGCCGGCCGCCGACGCGATTCTGATAACAGCGCTTCAGGTACGCGATGCCGGCCTCGACGTCGAACGGCGACGGCATCGGTGACCAGCGGGCGATCTCGGGCTCGTCGAGCATGCGGACCAGGTCGTCGAGGTCGTCGGCGCGCCATTCGCGCAGGATGATGCCGTCCCCCGTCAGTGTGAGCGGATAGGGCAGACGGCTGGCGGCCATGATTGAATCCTGCCCTTAAGGACCGGTTGCGGCCAGTAGCGCAGGATATGAAGCCCATGAGTGATTGGTCATGCCGTCACCGTCGGATAGCCGCTATCGCTCGCAGCGCGTTCGCGGGATGATGCACGGATCTTGAGGGCTCCTCTGCCCAATGTGGAGGGTTACCGGGTGCGTTGATCGGTGAAGTCGTAACGTTGACCCCGTGGAGGAACAGACCACGACGACCCGGCGCGGCGAAACGTACGCCGGCAGATCTCGCGAGCAGCGGTCCAACGAGCGGCGCGCGCGGATCATGGCGTCGGCGGTGCACCTGTTCGGGACGCGCGACTACGACGACGTCACCGTGGCCGACATCTGCGCCGGTGCAAAAGTGTCCAAACGGTACTTCTACGAGCATTTCGACGATCGTCCGGACCTGCTGCTCAAGGTGAACCGCGACCAGAACGAGTGGTTGCTGCGCGGCGTGGCCGCGGCGATCCCCGAGCGGCCGGCCACGCTGGAGGAGTTGTTCCGGCCGGCTCTGCACACGCTCGTCGACATGCTGAAGAGCAACCCGGAGAGCGCCCGCGTGATCTACGTGAACGCTCCCCGGATGGAGACGCGGCGACGCGGCGTGCTGCGCGAGGACGCCCAGTTCGTCGCGGCCGTGCTGCGGCGTGCCGGCGGCCGGCCCCAGGACCAGAGCGGCTACGACCGTACGCTCCTGGCCCTGGTGGCGGGCCTGAGTGAGGTGATCATCGACTGGATCTCGCACGACATGGTCGGCGACCCCGACCGCCTCGCCGACCACCTGACCGGCATCGCCCTGGCCCTCACCACCAGAGCAGCCGTCCTGTGAAATCGCCCGCATCCGGCGGCGCCATCGCCCAGCCGCCTGCTCCCGGCCGCGCCATCTGCCAGCCGGCCACATCCGGCGGCGCCATCCACCAGCCGGAACATCCCGGCGGCGCGAGCCGCGAAACCGGCCGTCACAGGCGACGAGCCGTGATCTCCACTCCGGCCGCCCGCAGGCGCGTCACCAAGGCGTCGCCCAGGCCCGTGGCCGGGGTCAGCACGCCGCCCGGCGAGGCCGGCAACGCGTCGCGATCGTGCACCAGGGCCAGCGCCGACTCGCCGAGCATGACCGCGGTCGCCGCGTACCCCGGGTCGCCCTTGGCCCGGAAACGGGCCGTGTAGCGGGCGCCGGTCGTCGTCGTGGTGAAGAAGTCCAAGGTGAAGTGGCCTTCCCGCTGCGCCCGCTCGCTCGGGCCATTGCCCGGTTTGGGCAGCAGGCGGTCCAGCACGAACCGGGTCGGCGGCAGCATCATGCCCGCCACCAGGGCGCCGAAGCCGACCTTGACCCCGTTTGCCACGAGCGGTGAAAGGGACGACGCCCCGACGCTGAGCAGCTCGCGATAGCGGAAGCGGCGTCCGTAGCGCCAGTTGAGCAGGGCGTTGCTGCGCCGGACGACGCGGGTGTTGTACGACGCCATGAAGAACGGCGCGAGCGTGCCGCGCAGCGTCGGATCCACGTCGGCGCCGCGCACGGTGGCGACGTCGCTCTGCCGGCCCAGGTCGGGCTCGCCGGCCCGGTCGGGGCTGAGCGAGTAGGGGCTCGCGGCCAGCCGGCGCAGGCCGCGATCGTTCTTGACCGCGTCGAGCTGCTGGCGCATCGAGTCGATCGTGCCGCCACTGACCCCGCCCCGCATGCTGGTCACGACCATCGTGGTGTCGGTGAGCTCCCCGGCGCCGTCGGCCGCGACCTGCTGCGCGAGGACGTGGACGCCCAGGTCGGAGGGGACCGAGTCGAAACCGCAGGAGTGCACGATCCGGGCGCCTGTGCGCGCGGCCGTCTCGTGGTTGGCGTCGATGCTCCGCCGGGCGAAGACCACCTCGCCGGTCAGGTCGACGTAGTCCGTGCCGGCTTCGGCGCACGCCCGGGCCAGCGCCTGGCCGAACTTCAGGTACGGCCCCACTGTCGTCACCACGACCCGGGTCGAGGCGGCGAGGCGGGCCAGTGCCTCGGTGTCGGCGGCGTCGGCCACGATGATCGGCCAGTCGACGCCCAGCTTGTCGCGGACGGTGGCCACGCGCGGCTCGGAGCGCCCGGCCAGGGCCAGAAGCGTGCCCTCCGGCGCGTGTTCGGCGAGGTAACGGGCGGTCACCGCGCCGACAAACCCGGAGGCGCCGTAGACGACGATATCGTGATCCCTGGCTCGATCGGTCATGGTTCTGGATTCTGCATCAGCGCTCCGCCAACCGCTCGTTCGGTTTAGTCTCAAGCCGTTTGTTCCTCTATCGATCCGGCTGGTGAGGGGTCTTTCACGGCCTCAGAGCCGGCCCTGTCCGCGCTGCGCGGACACCGCGGGCGGAACGCCGAGTCCTGCCGCCGCCCGACGGGACGAACCTCAACGGCATGGAGCGGGGGACCCACGTTCCTCGGCGCGTCCGCGCGCCTCGGGGTGAAGCCGCCACACCACGCGGCCGGGCACCTCAGCCCGAACCCGACAGCTGACCTCGCAGGCGTGGAGGGTTCATGTCATGGCACGAGTCTGTCCATCTGCCCGCGCCGCACTAGCCATCGCCACCGCGGGCGTCACCGGCATCACCTCTCTGATCGGGCCGATCGCCACCACGCCGGCCGCCGCCGCACCCGCGGCCACGGCCGAGGTCAACTGGGACGCCATCGCCGAATGCGAGTCGGGCGGCGACTGGAGCATCAACACGGGCAACGGCTATTACGGCGGCCTGCAGTTCAGCCGCAGCACCTGGCGCGCCTACGGCGGGTCACGGTTCGCTCGCACCGCCGACCAGGCCAGCCGGACCGAGCAGATCGCGATCGCCGAACGCGTGCGCGACGGCCAGGGCCTGGGGGCCTGGCCCACATGCGGCCGTCGAGCCTCGTCGACCAGGCAGTATCGAGCCGCCCAACTCGCCGAGGCCCGCGCTGACAGAGCAGCCGCGGCGGCAACGGCTCAAGCAACAACCACTGACGCACCGACTGCACAAGCCACCGCGACAGCCGGCTCGGTCACCCGCTCGACGCCTACCCGTGCGAAGAAACGCGTCTACATCGTGCGCGCCGGAGACACCTTGGCCGTGATCGCCCAGCGGACGAACTATCCCGGCGGCTGGCGCGCCCTGCACCGCCTCAACCGCGACGTGCTCAGCAGCCCGCACCGGATCTATCCCGGTCAGCCGCTCGCGCTGTGACAGACGCCGGTCGCCTCAGGCCGGGTTGACGAATTCCGGCTGGTCGAGGACACGCAACCATGTGCCGTCAGGCTGACGACGCACCACCTGGGCCCGGGCGCCGGCACCGTCGCTCGGCGGCGTCGACGTCAGGGCCAGGTCGCCGCTGATCAGCGTGGGCAACGGCTCCTCGGGCGTGAAGGACGGCATGTGCGGCAGAGCCTCCTCCCACAGCCGCTGGATCGCGGCCCGGCCGACGGTCTGGCGGCCGGGCGGATAGGCCATCACCGCGTCTTCCTCATAGAGCAGAGCCAGCCCTTCGGCGTCTTTGGCGTTGGCACGCTCAACGAAGAGGCGGGTCAGGTCTTCGGGACGGTTGGCCTTCTCGCGTTCGGTCATGCGTCCACCTTGCTCCGGCCGGGTCGACAAGTCCAACGCATAGTTCTTATGGGAACTAGCATTGGGAGTTATGGAACTGCGTCAGCTGGAGTACTTCGTAACCGTGGCCGAGGAGGCGAACTTCACCCGGGCCGCCGAACGCGTGCGCATCACCCAGTCCGGCGTGAGTTCGCAGGTCAAGGCGCTGGAGCACGAGATCGGAGCGCCGCTGTTCGACCGTTCGGGACGCACCGCCCGCCTCACCGAGACGGGTGCGGCCGCCCTCCCGTACGCGAAAGCAGCCCTGGAGGCCGCCGCCGGTCTGCGGCAGGCAGTGGACGAGGTGCGGGGGCTCGTGCGAGGACAGCTGACGGTCGGGATGGTGACCGGATGCGAGGTCAAGCCGCTGTTCGCCGCGCTGGCCGCCTTCAGCCGCGAGCATCCGGCGATCGAGCTCGACCTGATCGAGGACAACTCCGACCGGCTCGTCGCGGGTGTGCGGGTCAGCACGGTGGACGTGGCCCTGGTGGGCGTGGCCGGCGAACCTCCGCAACACCTGGAGTCGCAGGTGATTGTGCGCGAAGGTCTGGCCGCCATGGCGCCCGCCGACTCCGAAGTGGCCCGCCTCGACCGCATCCCGTTGACCGAGCTCGTCGCGCATCCGCTGGTCACTCTGCCCGCTGGCACCGGCGTCCGCACCGTGCTCGACGAATCGTGCCTGGCCGCGAGCCTGTTCCCCAATGTGGTGCTGGTCGCGTCGGCGCCGGGCGCAGTGGCCGAGCTGGCGTCGCGCGGCCTCGGCCTGGGCGTGCTCAGCGAGTCCATGGCGACCGCGTTTCCGCAGCTCAAAACCATTCCCATTGATCCCGTACGGATCCCCGCCCTGCTCACCCTGACCTGGCGCCCACGGGTCAGTCCCGCACTGGCTGCCCTGCTCCCGCACCTGCGCGAAGCGTTCGCCACCGGAGCAAGCCCTCTGACGAACCCCTAAGCGGCGAGGTCGGCCAGCTCGACGCCCGGATCGGCCAGCCGCTTCCGGTCGACCACGGCCCGCGAATGGATCAACTCCCCGATCCGGTCGGCCACATCCCAGATGTTGACGTTCATACCCGCCGCGACCCGGCCGTCGACCAGCCAGAACGCGATGAACTCGCGAGCGCCGAGATCACCGCGGACGACCACCTCCGCGCCGGGTGGGGCGAACCCCGTGTACTCCATGCCGAGGTCGTACTGGTCGGTAAAGAAATACGGCAGACGGTCGTACGCGACCGGCTGACCGAGCATCGCCCGGGCCGCGGCCTGTCCGGTGTGGATGGCGACGTCCCAGTGCTCGACCCGCACCCGCCGCCCGAGGAAGGCGTGGTCGACGTGCGCGATGTCGCCGGCCGCGAAGATGTCGGGATCGCTGGTGGCGAGGCTCGACGAGACGAGCACGCCGTCGTCGACCGCGAGACCGGCGTGGTCGGCCAGGGCGACGTTGGGGTTCACGCCGACGCCGGCGATCACCACGTCGGCCGGCAGACGGCGACCGTCGGCCAGCACCACTTCAGCCGGGGTGACCTCGATGACGCGAGTACCCAGCACGAGTTCGGTGCCGTGGGCCCGGTGCAGGTCGGCGAAGACCTGGGCCATCTCGTCGCCGAGCACCTTCTGCAGCGGCAGCGCGCCCGACCCCACGACGGTCACCTGCGCGCCACGGCTGCGGGCGGCCGCGGCAACCTCGAGACCGATCCACCCCGCGCCGACCACCACCACCCGGGTGGCGCTGGTGATGGCCGCCGAGATACGGAGCGAATCCTCGAGCGTACGGAGAAGGAGGGCCCTTTCTCCGCCCGGAACAGCCAGCGGGCGCGGGCTGGCGCCGGTGGCGAGCAAGAGTTTCCCGTACGGGATCTCGTCGCCCTCGGCCAGCCGCACCACCTCGGCGGCACGGTCGATCGCGGTGACAGTGGTGCCCAGCCGCAGGTCGACGGCCTTTTCGCCGTACCAATCCACCGAGTGCACGAAGACGCCGCCGGGCTCATCGGTGCCGAGCAGCAGACCCTTCGAGAGGGGCGGACGCTCGTACGGCCGGTCGGTCTCGGCGCCGATCAGGGTGATCGGGCCGGTGAAGCCCTCGTCCCGCAGCGTCTCCACCGCCTTGGCGGCAGCCAGGCCGCCGCCCACCACAACGTAGGTCATAGCCTCATCCTCGCGGGTCGATGTGAATCTTCGGTGCCGATCCGCTGCGCCGCCCGGCGAGCACCTCGGCCGCCTCCTCCAGCCCGACCGTCTCGGCCACCAGCGGTCGAGGATCAACGGCCCCCGAGGCGTACGTCTCGATGGTCTCACCGAGCCCGCCCGACGCGCTCAGAACACCGGCGACCGTGAGGTCCTTGAGCACGATCCGGCGGGTGTCCACGAGGGACGGCTCGCCGGCCAGACCGATGCCGACGACCCGCCCACCCGGCTCGACGCGGTCGACCGCGAACGCCGGCAGGTCCTGCGCGTTGGTGGCGTCGATGATCGCGTCGAACGGCACCGCGGGCAGGTCGGCCCGCGTCCACGCGTCGGTGAAGCCCAGCTCGCGGGCGAAGGCGAGCGACTCCGGGGTGGCGCCGAGCAGGTGCACGTTCGCGCCGCGGGCCCGGGCGAACATGGCGGCGAGCAGGCCGATCGTGCCCGGCCCCATGATCAGGATCGGCGCGCCCGGGCGCGGGCCGGCCGCCCGCACGGCGCGCAGGGCGTTGCCACCCGGCTCGACCAGGGCGCCCAGTGTGGGGTCGACGGCGTCGGGCAGCTCGAAGAGGGCCTTGGCCGGCACGGGCAGGCTCTCGGCCAGCGCGCCCGGCCAGCCGTGCCGGATCCCGATCTCGTAGCGGTCGGCGCACAGGTGCTGGCGGCCGTTGCGGCAGCGGGCGCAGTGACCGCAGCCGAGCATCGTGTCGCCGGTGACCCGCTTGCCCAGCCACGCCGGGTCGACCTCGGGGCCGACCGCCGAGACCACGCCGCTCCACTCGTGGCCGATGCGCACCGGGTACGTGGCGTCGCCACTGGCCAGGTAGGCCATGTCGCCGCTGAGGAACTCCATGTCGGTGCCGCAGACACCGGCCCGCTCGACGTCGACGACCACCTCACCGGGGCCGGCAACGGGCGGATCCACCTCGACGACCTCGGAGCGGCCGGGCCCGGTGATCACGAATGCGCGCATGCCGACAGTCTGCCGCCTGAAGCGATCACACGGCCGTGATGCCGCTGACAGCGCTCACGCAGCGGGGGTGCTGCCGGTAGCGCGTGTCATGCCGCCGCTCGTCAATTCACGGATCATGCCGGCCATCTCGACCGGGGCGTGCGGGAAGCCGGAACGCACCCACCAGCCGAGGATGCCGACAAGCGCGGCGGCGTGGTACTCGGCGACCACCTCGACGGGCAGCCGCAAGCCGTCGTGGGTGCAGAGGTGATCCCGCATCACCTCGACGATCATCTGGTGCAGGTGCGTGGTGCCGACCGCGCGATAAATCCGCGGGTGCCGGTACGCGTGCTCGAAGATCACGCTGAGCGGCCGGACCGGGTCGCCCGGCGTGCCACCCGGACGCCCGCCGTCGAGCCGGCGCATCTCCCGTTCCAGGTCGTCCCGCAGATCCTCGAAGCAGGACGCGAACAGCGCGTCCTTGTCGCGATAGTGCGCATAGAACGTCGACCGGCCGATGTCGGCCCGATCCAGGACGTCGCGCACCGTGACGCGGTCATAGCCGCGCTCGACGACGAGCTCGACGAGGGCCTCACGCAGAGCCGCCCGCGTCCGCCGGACCCGCCGGTCGTCCGATGTCGCCATCTCGCCTCCCGCTTTTCCGGGCACTTTCCGGATTGTGTGCGGAACGGAACGGAGTCGCGATTCCGCCCGTTGACCCCTCTCACGGTAACCGAACACGATGTTCGGAAACGTACTCGATATCCAGGAGCCGATCATGCAGACGTTCACGCACGCCGAGCAGTACGACCGGCACGCCCTCCGGCTGGGCGGCAAGCTCTACGACCGCGTGGTGGCCGACGCGCGCCAGGTGGGCCTGCCGGACAGCACGAGAGTTCTCGACGTGGGAACCGGACCGGGCCGGATCCCCCGCGCCCTGGCCGCAGCCGAACCCACCTGGACCATCGACGGCGTCGACCTGTCCCCCCAGATGATCGAATTCGCCCGGAGCCGGGACAGCCGGGCGACCTACACGGTCGGCGACGTGGCCGCGCTCCCCTACCCCGACGCGAGCTTCGACCTGATCGTCTCGTCGCTGAGCCAGCACCACTGGTCGCATGTGGACGCGGGGATCCGTGAACTGCGCCGGGTGTTACGGCCGGGTGGGCGGCTCTGGATCTACGACGTGCGCTGGAGCCTGGGCCGGGCCCGGCGGGCCGCCGAGCGTGAATTCGCCGAGGTACGGCGGGAGCCGGTCCGCCTGACCCGCTGGCCGATCCCCGTGATCGCCCGCCTGACCGCCCGGACCGGCTGAACCCACCCGGGCCGACCAGCCTCCCGCCGGCCAGGGGCGGCCGGCGCAACGCGGGGCGGCGGGGCAGCGTGGCGCGGCCACCGCAGAGCGATGCGGCAAACATGGGCAACCGGGATTGCGCGGGGCAGCGTGAGACCGGGCAGCGGACGTGACCAGCGCGGCCACCGTATGGCGGCGCGACAAACGCGGGCAACCGGGGCGGCGCGAGGCGGGGCAGCGCGAGGCGGGGCAGCGCGAGGCGGGGCAGCGCGAGGCGGGGCAGCGCGAGGCGGGGCAGCGCGAGGCGGGGCAGCGCGAGGCGGGGCAGCGCGAGGCGGGGCAGCGCGAGGCGGGGGCAGCGCGAGGCGGGGCGGGGCGGAGCAGCACGCGACCGGCAAGGCGGGCGGCGCGCCGCAGGGCGCGAGGCGACGGGCACGGCGCGGGAAGAGCACGCGGCGCAGGAAGAGAGGCTCAGGGCAGCGCGGCGCGCACGGGCGAGACGAGGCTCCGCGGCACGCACCAGCGCGGCGAGGCTGCGCGGAGCCGCGGAGCGCGAGGTGGCGAGCGCGGCTCAGGAAGCGCGAGCGATGTGGGCCGGACAGCGCGACGCGCAACGCCAGGCTGAGCGTGGCGGCACGCGATGGGCGAGGTGAGGCCGAGCGAGGCGGGCGGGCAGCGACGGGTAAGGCGAGGCAGCGCGGCACCGCCGAGGGCGCGGCGGGCGCGGGGCAGCCGAAGCCGAGGCGGCTCGGATGGGCGCTGATCAAGGCGGACAGAAAGGGCTCCGGGGCGGCAGTAAGGCGAATCCAGGCGGGTGAAAGGCGAAACGCGAGGTCGGGAAGGAGCGGGCGGTCAGGGGGCTGGTTGCGGGATCTGTGCGGAGCGGCGGGCGGTGGACAGGCGGGGTTCGGCCAGGACGACCAGCACGGCCGCCGCGGACAGGACGGCGCCGGCCAGGGCGGTTGATCGGGGGCCGCTGCCGGTGAGCAGGGCGCTGCCCAGCAGGGCGCCGGCTGTGATGCCGACGTTGAAGGCCGTGGACGTGCCCGCGGCGGCCATGTCGGTGCTGGCCGGGGCGACCTCCAGGACCCGGGTGCCGAGGATGGAGGCGATGCCGGAGAGGGCGAAACCGGCCACCGCGGTGGAGATGACGGCGGTCAGCTGGTCGGGGCCGAAGGCGAACTGGACGGCCAGCGTCACGGTCTGGACGGCAGTGCCGGCCAGCAGACTCTGCCAGCCCCAGCGGCCCACGACCAGGCCGGCGACGAGCACGCCGAGCAGGCCGGCCAGGCCGCGCAGGGCCAGGATCGGGCCGAGGGCGGCCGGGTCGAGGCCGCTGACCCTGGTCAGGAACGGGTCGACGTAGGTGAAGGCGGTGAAGGCCCCGCACACCGCGAGCGCACTGGCCACGACGAGCGTGCGGTAGCGGCCGGCGTCGGGCGCGGTGCCGCGGTCGGCGTCGCTTGCGCCGCGTGGGGTCTCGGGGAGCAGCGCCAGCACGACGATCAGGATGAGCACTCCGAGCGCGCCCAGGGCCAGGAACGGCAGCCGCCAGCCGGCCTGCTGACCCAGCCAGGTGCCCAGCGGCACGCCGACCAGCGGCGCGGCGGAGCTGCCGGCGAACACCACTGACAGCGCGCGGCCGCGCAGATGCTGTGGGAACAGACCGGCGGCGGCCGGGGTGACCACGGCCCAGAAGACGGACTGGCTCAGCGCGATCACGACCCGGGCCGCCAGCAGGAACGGATAGCTGGAGGCCAGCGCGGACAGGGCCGTGGCGACGGCGAAGACTGCCAGCAGCAGCACGAGCAGGCGGCGGCGGGGCCAGGCGGCGGTGAGCCGGACCAGCGGCACCGTGGCCACCACGACCACCAACCCGTACGCCGTGACGAGCAGGCCGACGGTGGATTCGCTGACGCCGAGGTCGCCCGCCATGGCCGCCAGCAGACCGATCGGCAGGGTCTCGACCGTCACGTACAGAAAGGCGCCGAGCGACAGCGCCGCCAGGGCGACCCAGGCCCGCGGACGACTCGATTCCATGTGGCCGACGCTATCGGGGAGGTACGACGGAAATCCGGGTCCGTTCGTATGATCAACCCACGGGGCCTGCGCCTTTACGATGCGCTGCGTGTCGAATCGGATCGTTCGCGCAGCGCTGTCCGCCGTCCTCGTCGCGGGGTCGACCGCGCTCGTTCTGAGCGTTTCCGGTCCGGCCCACGCCGTCGACCTGACGGCCCCGCTGCCGATCGCCTCGTTCGGCGACATCGTGGTCAACCCCAAGAGCAAGCTGATCTTCATCAGTGACCCGGCCGGGGGCAAGCTGATCACCACCAACTACGCCGGTGTGGTGCAGAAGACGGTCGACAAGCTGCCGGGCATCGCCGGGCTCGCGCTCGACGAGGAGGACGGCGACGTCCTCGCCGCCCTGCCCGACGCGAAGGCGATCGCCGTCTTCAATCAGAGCGGCACCCCGACCCAGACCTTCACGGCGTCCGGCAACGTCCGCCCCGTCTCCCTGGCCCGGGCCGGCGGCCGCATCTGGTTCGGTGAGGCGGACGGCGGGATCGGCCGCCTCGACCGCAGCGGCGACGAGCCCGACCTGGTGCCCGACGCCGTCGCGACCAGCTTCACCAAGACGCCGGTGCTGACCGGCGAGGGCGATCTGCTGGCGGCCACCGACCCGGCTGCCGCCGGAGGCGCCGTCTCCGTGGTGAACGTCGCGGCCGACACCCCGGCCGTCGTCACCGCGCAGGCGGGCGCGGGTCAGGCCAAGGCCCTCGCGTTCGGCGCCGGCCGCCTGCTCGTGGCGGGCAACCAGAACTTGGCCCGCGCGCTGAGGACGGCCGACCTGAGCACGCTGCAGAGCTACACCGCGGCCGCCGACAACAACGCGGTAGCCGTGGCCCCGACCGGGAACGTCGCGATCGGCACCAGCAAGGCCGTCTCCGTGTTCGCCTCCGGTTCGGCCACCGCGAGCAAGCAGTTCACTGTGAAGACGGCCGGGGTCCTGCAGCCGGGCGCCCTGGCCTGGCAGCCCGACGGTCCGCGCCTGTTCGGGGTCACCGGCCAGGCGGGCCAGTTCGACCTGCAGATCTTCGGCGACCCGGCCGTCCTGGCCACCAAGGTCGAGCTGACCGTGCCGGCCAAGGTCGAGCTGGGCAAGACGGTCACGGTCACCGGCGCCTTCACCGGGTCGATCCCGGCCGGGCTGCCGATGGTGATCACCCGTAAGGACGCGGCCGGCAGCCGCAAGGTCGGGCCGGCGACAGTCCCGGCCAACGGCAAGTTCACGATCTCCGACAAGCCGGCCCGGGCGGGCACGGTGACCTACACCGTCACGTTCGCGGGCAACGGCGACCACTCCGCCGCGACGGTCACCAAGTCGTTCGGCGTGGGCACCACCAAGGCCACGACTCTGACGCTGACCCGGGGCGGCAGCGGCGTCCTGGCGTACGGGAGCACGGTGACCTTGACCGCCAAGCTGGGCCCGGCCCACTCCAGCCGCGTGGTCGAGATCTGGGCCGACCCGTTCGGCGCCGACCAGGCGAACCGGCTCGTCCGCAAGGCCACCGCGAACAGCCGGGGTTTCGTCACGGCCACGTTCAAGGTCACCCGCAACACGACCTTCTCGGCGGTCTACCGCGGCGACCTGTTCACCGCCGCCCGTACGGCCAAGGTGACCGTCTCCGCCCGGACCAGCGTGACGACGTCGATCGCCCGGGCGTACAAGGTCGCCAAGATCGGCGGAGTGTCCTACCACCACCTGCGCAAGTCGGTGAATCCCTACATCACCACGAAGAGCCCGGCCGTGCCCGGGCGCCGGGTCTACCTGCAGCTCGAATACTTCAACGGGCAGCAGTGGAGGGTCTGGCAGGCCGGTTACTTCGAGATCAACGAGTACGGCAACCTGTACAACGAGCTCTCCGGCACGCACACGGCCGGCATCAAGTACCGGATCCGGGCGATCTATTTGTACGCCAAGTCGGGCGACACGTTGAACGCCACGACTTACGGCAACTACCAGTACTTCACGTTCACGAACTGAGCGGGCGGGCCGCCGAGCGGCCGCGGGCCATCGCCTCGACGCCGGACATCAGGAGCTCGATCCCGAACGCGTAGTAGCGCTCGGGGTCGGGCTCTTCCGCGTACGTCGCCCCGATCTGCACCATCATCGGGAACTGGTCCATCGGCAGGCATTCGAGCTCGATCCGTCGCATCCGCCGCCACTCGTCGACCCCGATCCCGCCGTTGCTGGGCGGCGTCTCGACCTGCGCGTGCACCAGGCCGATCACACCGTGCAGCAGATGGCTGCCGATCCAGTAGCCCTCCTGCGGTGTGAACCCGGCCTGGGTGAGCAGGACCAGCGTGTCCTCGGTGGCCCGGCTGAAGCTGGTGGCGCGGGCCTTGTCGGACTGGTGCAGAAGGTCGGGCAGGATCGGGTGCCGCCGCATGGCCGCGACGAGCGACTCGACCATCGAGCGCAGCTGCACCGGCCACGGATCGGACGCGCTGCGGTCGGCCCGGACGTCGGCCAAGGCGTGGTCGACGACGCCCAGGAACAGCTCGTCCTTGTTCTTGAAGTGCCAATACAGCGCCATCGGGGTGACGCCCAGCTCCTGCGCGAGCCGGCGGATCGTCACCGCCTCCAGCCCCTGCTCGTCGCCGAGTCGCAGGGCTGCCTCGGCGACCGTCGCCCGGCTGAGTCGTTCTGCTGCCACTTGACAACCATACAACGTACAGGTGTCATATACGCGGTACATGTACGACGTACATGGACGTTGTAGAGGGGGATTCGGTGGTAGTAGCAGCGCAGACAAATCGCAGGTGGTGGGCGCTCGTCGCGGTCGCCCTGGGCACCTTCATGACCTATCTCGACAACAACGTGGTCAACGTGGCCCTCCCCTCGATCCAGCGCGACCTGCAGCTGAGCATCGAGGGCCTGGAGTGGATCGCCAGCTCGTACATCCTGGTCTTCGCGGGCCTGCTGCTGGCCGGGGGCCGGATCGCCGACGTGCTCGGCATGCGCGGCGTGTTCTTCGGCGGTCTGGCCGTCTTCACCGTGGCCTCGGTGGTCGCCGGCCTCGCGCAGAATCAGGAGATGCTGATCGGCGCCCGGGCCGTGCAGGGGGTCGGGGCGGCCCTGCTCACCCCGGCCTCGCTGGCGCTGCTGACGCAACTGTTCCCGAACGCCCGCGAACGGGCCACGGCGATCGGCATCTGGGGCGGTGTGGGCGCGCTGGCGCTGGCCTTCGGCCCGCTGACCGGCGGCTGGCTCAGCGAGCACGCCTCCTGGGGCTGGATCTTCCTGATCAACGCGCCGATCGGCGTCGCGACCGCGGTCGTCGGGCTGCTGAGCATCCCGGCCGGCCGGCGCGGCACGAGCCGCGGTCTCGACCTGCCCGGCCTGGCCGCCTCCTCGCTCGCCCTCTTCGCCCTCACGTTCGCCCTGATCGAGGGCGAGTCGCGCGGCTGGACCAGCGGCGCCATCCTGGCCGGCTTCGCCGTCGCCGCGGCCGGGGCACTCGCCTTCGTGGTCATCGAGGCCCGCTCGGCCAACCCGATGATGGACCTCAGCTTCTTCCGCCTCCGGGTCTTCACCGGCGGCCTGCTCGCGATGGGGCTGTGGGCGTTCGGCGTCTTCGGCATCTACTTCTACACGGCGATCTACATGCAGAACGTGCTCGGTTTCTCGCCCACCGGGGCGGGCGCCGCGTTCGTGCCGATGGCGCTGGTCATGGCCGTGATGGCCACGCTCGCGCCGCGGCTCGAGGCCCGGTTCGGCGCGGCGCGCACGGTGGCGGCGGCGCTCGCGCTGATGGCCGTCTCGGTCGCGGGCATCTCGTCGTTCGGCGAGGGCACGACCTACCTCGACCTGCTGCCGTGGTTCCTGGTCTACGGCGTCGGCGGCGGCATGCTGGTGCCGCTCAACAACGTGGTCGTCGGCGCGCTGCCCGCGGCCCGGGCCGGCATCGCCTCGGGCATGCTCAACGTCTCCCGTGAGGTGTTCGGCCTGCTCGGCATCACGATCCTGGGCGCCGTCCTGACCAACCGATCGAACGCGGCCACCGGCTCCGAGCTGCACCGTTACCTCGAGGGCTACCAGTTCTCGCTGGTCGTGGCGGCCGCCCTGGTGGCGGTGGGCATCCCGATCGCCCTGTGGGCGCTGCGCTCGGTCGAGCCGGCCGACGAGCCCACCACCGCCGACGAGCAGCAGGTGCTGGAGCCCGCTTAGACCCCGGCTGTCGTCGTGCGCGCGGCGAGCCGGCGTTGGGCGAGTCGGCGCGCGACGCCGAGGTAGCGATACCGCCGGAAGCCGACGGGTTGCAGCAGGTGGGCGTCGACGAGGTCGTCCATCAGGTGCTCGGCCTCGATATCGGGCAGGCCGAGCAGGGTGGCCACGTCAGCCAGGGCCACCTCACGCTCGCCCAGCAGGGTGCCGAGCTCGAACGCCTCGACGGCCCGGGGCCGGTCGGCGTGCACCTCGTCGAGGCGGCGTTCGAGGGGCTCGTAGACCCGGTGGCAGTCGCCGTGCACCACGACGGGGTGGTCCAGCTCGTCCCGCAACCGCTCGACGGTCTCGATCCATCAAACCGGGTGCCGACCGGCGCGACTATGTTTTGTCAACTCTCCGTCGATCGCGATCCGGCCTCATGGACCTCAGCCCGGCACCCCGGGAAGCACATCAGAGAGGTCCACCACAGTGAACGCCGCGCTCGCCGAGCTGCGTAAGAACGTCATCGTCTTCACCCCGGACGACGTCGCGTACGCGTCGGAACTGTCCACTTTCAACCTGACCGTGCAGCACGCGCCGGCCGTCTTGGTCGGCGCCGCCGGCCCGGCCGACGTGCAGGCCGCCGTCCGCTTCGCGACCGCGCACGGGCTGCCGGTCGCGGTGCTCGGCTCCGGGCACGGCAGCACCACCCCGTCGGCCGGATCGGTGCTGATCACCACGCGTCGCATGACCGGCCTGACCGTCGACGAGACCACCCGTACGGCCCGGGTCGAGGCCGGAGTGCGCTGGGCCGAGCTGATCGAGCAGACCGCCACGGTGGGGTTGGGCGCGCTGAACGGCTCCTCCCCGACCGTCTCGGTGATCGGCTACACGCTGGGTGGCGGCCTCAGCCCGTTCGGTCGCAAATATGGATACGCGGCCGACCACGTACGGTCGCTGGACGTCGTGACGGCTGACGGAGAGCTACGGCACGTAACCGCGCACAGTGATCCCGAGCTGTTCTGGGCGCTGCTCGGCAGCAAGGGCAACTTCGGCGTGGTGGTCGCGATGGAGTTCGCCTTGTTCCCGATCGCCACCTTCTACGGCGGCGGGTTGTTCCTGCCCTCGGACTCGCCCTTGGTCATGGCCGAGATCCGGCACCTCGGCGGCGCGCTCGGCCGCCCGCCGCGGACCCCCAACGCGGTCGGCAACCGGGAGGAAGCGCGGTTCAGCTTCTTCGTCGCGGCCGTGGGCAGTTGGCCGCAACTGGACGCTTACCAGCAAGCCGTCATCGAGGCCCTCCAGCCGTGGTCGACCGCCCGCCGGTATCTCAACTTCATGTTCGCCGGCGACACCGATCCCGGGACCGTCGCGCTCGCCTACTCCGACGGCTGCACGAGGTCAAGCGGCGCTACGACCCGGCCAACACGTTCCGGATCAACCACAACATCGCCCCGGCGCATACTGGCTGATTGTGAGGACACCCCGGTTGGAGATCGAATATTGCACGCAGTGCCGCTGGTTGCTGCGGGCCGCGTGGACGGCGCAGGAGCTGCTCACCACGTTCCAGAAGGAGCTGGGTGAAGTCGCGCTGGTGCCGGGCACCGGCGGCGTCTTCGAGATCCACCTCGACGGCGAGCTGCTCTGGTCCCGCAAGGAGCAGGGCGGCTTCCCCGAACTGCCGGAGGTGAAGCGGCTGGTGCGCGACCGGATCGCGCCCGGCCGCTCACTGGGCCACACCGACAACGCCGGCAAGGGCTAGCGATCCCGGATTCCGGACGTCAGGCTTCCTGAACTCCTACCCGGTGCCGGCCGATCGGGACGATCATCGGGGTGTTCGAGACCGGGTCGTCGACGAGCTTGCAGCGGATGCCGAACACGTCCGCGATGATCTGCTCGGTGAGCACCTCGTTGGGGTCGCCCGCCGTCACCACCGCGCCGTCCTTCATCACGACGACGTGGTCGGCGTAGCGGAACGCCAGGTTGAGCTCGTGCAGCACGATCACGACGGTCGTGCCCTCGGCCTCGTTGAGGTCGGTCAGCAGGTCCAGCACCTCGACCTGGTGGCTGATGTCGAGATAGGTCGTCGGCTCGTCGAGCAGCAGGATCCCCGTACGCTGGGCCAGCGCCATCGCGATCCACACCCGCTGCCGCTGGCCGCCGGAGAGCTCGTCGACCGGCCGCGCGGCCAGGGGCAGCGTGCCGGTGGCGGTCAGGGCCGCGGTCACGGCGTCGTCGTCCTGGCTGCTCCACCGCCGGAACCAGCCCTGGTGCACGTGCCGGCCCCGGCTGACCAGGTCGGTGACCGTGATCCCGTCGGGCGCGATCGGGCCCTGGGGCAGGATGCCCAGTTCGAGCGCGACCTCGCGGCTGGGTGTCGAGTGGATCGACTTGCCGTCGAGCAGCACACGGCCCGACGCGGGCGGCAGCAGCCGGGCCAGGCCGCGCAGGAAGGTCGACTTCCCGCACGCGTTGGGCCCGACGATGATCGTGACCTTGCCCCGGGGCAGGTGCAGGCTCAGGTCGCGGACGATCGTCCGCTCGCCGTAGCCCAGTGACAGCCGTTCGGCCTGCAGATCCAAGGGCACGTCTAGCCTCCTCGGCCGGAGCGGTTGGCCGTGGCGAGCAGCCACAGCAGGTAGGGGGCGCCGATCACGCCGGTGACGACGCCGACCGGGAACTGCCGGGAGCCCAGCAGGTGCGATCCGATGAAGTCGGACACCAGCACCAGCAGGGCGCCGACGAGGGCGGCCTGGAGCAGCACGGGACGTCCGCCGCCGACCAGACGCGCGGCGATCGGCCCCGACATGAAGGCGACGAACGCGATCGGTCCGGCCGCCGAGGTGGCCATGCCGGCCAGGCACACGGCCACGATCAGCAGCGCGAAACGACTCCCCTGCACCCGTACGCCGAAGGCGGTGGCCAGGTCGTCCCCGAGCTGCATGCCGGTCAGCACCCGGCCCAGGATCAACGCGAGCGGCAGCAGGATCAGCAGGGCCACGGCGAGCGGGACGATCTGCGGCCAGGTGCGGCCGTTGACGCTGCCGGTCAGCCAGATCATCGCCTCGGCCGCGATCTTCACGTCCGAGCGGGTCAGGATGTAGGAGGTGATGCTGGTCAGCACCGTGCCGATGCCGATGCCGACCAGGATGAAGCGGTAGCCGCCGACCCCTTTGCGCCACGAGAGCGCGTAGATGGTCAGGGCCGTGAGCAGCGCGCCGGTCAGGGCGGCCGCCGCGACGAGGCCGCCGTCGAGCCCGAGCACCAGCACCGTCACGATGCCCGCGGTGGTCGCGCCCTGGCTCACACCGATCACGTCCGGGCTGGCCAGCGGATTGCGCAACAGCTGCTGGAAGATCGCCCCGGCCAGCCCGAAGGCCAGTCCGGCCAGCGCCGCGACCGAGGCCCGGGGCAGGCGCAAGTCGTGCATGACGTAGTCGACCCCGGCCGGCGTGGTCTGCCCGAGCAGCGAGCGCACGACGTCGGGCAGCGAGATCTGGAAATCGCCGTACGAGAGGGTCAGCAGGAACATCGCGAGCACACCGGCGAGCAACGCACCGGCCACCGTACGGGCCCGGGCCGTCTCGCGGCGCCGGGTCGTCGCGACCACCCCGCCCTTCACAGCTCGGCCAGCTTCTCGCGGCGGGCCATGGCCACGAAGATCGGCGCACCGATGATCGCGGTGACGATGCCGACCTGCACCTCGCCGGGCCGGGCCACGACCCGGCCGATCACGTCGGCGATCAGCAGCAACAGCGGCGCCAGCAGCATCGAGTAGGGCAGCAGCCAGCGGTGGTCGGGGCCGGTGATCGCGCGCGCGATGTGCGGGATGACCAGTCCGATGAAGACCAGCGGCCCGGCCATCGAGGTGGCCGTGCCGCAGAGCAGCACGACCGCGCCCGCCGCGACGAGCCGGGCCACGATCACGTTCTGGCCGAACGAGGTGGCCACGTCGTCGCCCAGAGCGAGCGCGTTGAGGGCGCGGGCCGAGTAGAGGGCCAGCGCGGCCCCGGCGATCAGGAACGGGATGCTCTGCACGGCGACGTCGGTGCCCCGCCCGGCCAGCGAGCCGACCTGCCAGAAGCGGAACTGGTCGTACGCGTCGACGTCGGTGATCAGCACGGCGGTGGTGAACGAGACCAGCGCGGCCGTGACCGCGGCGCCGGCCAGGGCCAGCTTGACCGGGGTGGCCCCACCGCGGCCGATCGACCCGATCGTGTAGACGAGCACCGAGGTGATCGCGGCGCCGAGGAAGCCGAACCAGACGTAGCCGGTCAGGCTCGTGATGCCGAAGAAACTGATCGCGATGACGATGAAGAGCCCGGCCCCGGCGTTGACGCCCAGGATGCCGGGGTCGGCCAGCGGGTTGCGGGTGACACCCTGGATCACCGCGCCGGCCAGCCCGAAGGCGGCGCCGGCGAGCAGGCCGACGATCGTCCGGGGGACGCGGGACTCGGTCACGATCAGGTCGAGGGTGGAGTTGGGGTCCGGGTTCACGAGGGCGTGCAGCACCGTGCCGAAGGGCACGGCCCGGGCTCCGACGGCGAGGCTCAGCAGCGCGGCTCCGGCGAGGGCCGCCGCGATCACCACCAGTCCGGTGGTGAGCACGGCGGCCCTGCGGTGCCGGATGTCCGTGTCCGGCACTTCCGGTCAGCCGGCGGCGGCGGCCAGCAACGGGGTGACCTTGTCCACGGCGTAGGACAGGCCCGCGACGGACGAGCTGGAGAACGCGTTCGAGATGTCCTTGTCGTCCATGTAGGCGACGTGGCCGGCCTTGACCGACGGCACCGCCTGGAACAGCTTGTCGCCCTTGACCTGGTCGAGCGTGGCCTGGATGAGGAAGACGACGGTGACATCGGCGTTCGCCAGGTCGAGCTGCTCGTTGGAGAGCGTGATGTAGAACGAGTCCTTCTTGAGCGCCTCGATCGCCGGGGCGTTCTGGAAGCCGAGCTTGGTCAGGAAGTCGACCCGGCCGTCGCCGGTGACGTAGGCGCCCCAGCCGTCGCCGGTGCGGGCGACCGCGGCGACGGTCTTGTCCTTGAAGCCCGGGTTGGCCGCGGCGGCCGCGGTGAACTTGGCGTCCAGGTCGGTCTTGAGCCGGGCCGCCTCGGTCTGCTTGCCGAGCGCCTTACCGATCATGTCGAGCTGCTGCTCCCACGTGGTCAGATACATCTCGCCGCCCTTGGGGACGTCGACCACCGGGACGCCGAGCTTGGCCAGCGAGTCGTGCCGGGCCTTGTCGCCGCTGCCGCGGGTGTCCAGGATCAGGTCGGGCTTGAGGGCCGCCACCTTCTCCATGTCGAGCTCGAGGGTGCCCAGGATCTCGGGCGCGGTCGTGTATTTGCCGGCGTTCCACGGGCCCTGACCGTCGCCGCCGAAGGCCAGCCAGTCCGACGCGCCCACGGGCTGCACGCCGAGCGAGAGCGCGACGTCGGCGTCGCTCCAGCCCAGAGCCACCACGCGCTCGGGCTGCTTGCTCACTGTGACGTCACCGAACGCGGTGGCGATGGTGACCGGGAAGGCGGACGCGGCCGACGATCCCGCTTCGGGCGCGGCGTTGTCGTCCTCCGTGCCGGTCGTCGAGCAGCCCGTTAGGGCCACGACGGCGCTTAGAACGGCGACCGGCAGCAGCCGGCCGGCGCGGGAAAACGGAAGTCGCATCACAGGCTCCATGATCCTAAAACATGATCTTCAAAGGTGAGCCTAACCTAACGACAATCACCCTATCCGCAAGTCAGAGCCACGCAGGTCACAATTGCAAACGACCTGACAAATGGGCGGCGGCCGCAATGGTGGCCGCATACTGCACCCCGACCAGACGCCGGATCTCGATCGGGTCGAGTTCGGCTACCCGCGCGTCCTCGGCCACCCAGTCGTCGTAGCGGCGTTCCACTTCGGCCAGTGCGAGGCGCAGGGCCGCTCGCACGTTGCCCACCGCGGCCTCGCCCCGCAGCGCCCGGAGCAGGATCCCGCCGTAGCGCAGCCGCCATTCGTGGAAGTTGAGTTCCAGCGAGTTCGCCTCGGCCACGCTGGCCGGCCGCTGCGACGTGGGCTCCTTGCTGCGTGCGAGCCGTTCGTGAGCCGCACCCTCGACGACCGTGGCGTAGAAGCGCGCGGCCCGCCAGTACGGCGAAGACGGTGCGATCAGGCAATTCTCGACGGCTGCGAGCGTACGGGTGAGCAACTCCCCCAGGTCGGCCAGCGCGACGGCATTGGCCGCCAGTGCCTGCGCGTACGTCGTCCCGGCGTCCGACGTGTCCCCGGCCCGCGGATCCAGCCAGTACGGCAGCTCGCTGACCAGGATCAGCGCCCCCCACCGCTCGGCGTACCAGGTCGTGCTGCCGCCCTCGAAGATCCACGGCTGCTTGCGGGCCATCGTGCGCTCGTAGACGGTGGCCAGCGGCGTGGCCTCGTAGATGGCGTCGCCGAGCAGCTCGAGGTCGGGCGCCTCGGGCTCGCCCCGGTCCAGCGGGATGCCGAGGTGGCCGGGAATGCCCTGCAGGATCGGGTGCAGCGGCGGCTCGGCGCGGCTCATCCAGTAGTACGCCCCGCCCAGCTCGCTGTTGTGCAGCGACGCGACCAGGGCGGGCCGGTGCGCGTCGATCAGCCGCATCAGCGCCTGCGTCTCGGGGATCGGTTCGTCGAAGTACGCCTCCCCGTGGTTGATCGGGAACGTCCACTCGACCTGGTCACGCCCGGCCGGCCGATAGAAGTGGCGCGCGTAGTGGCTGCGGGTGAACGGGCCGCTCAGCCAGCCCTCGTTGAGCCGCAGCCCGTCCGGGTCCACGCAGTCCACGATCCGCCAGGTGTGCCCGAGCCGTTCCCGCAGCTCGCTGTCGGCGCAGAGGCGCTCCGCCAGGTGCAGCGCGGTCAGCCCGCCGATCGGTTCATTGGGGTGCGGCAGCCCGAACGCGAGCGCCTCGGGCCGGTCGTCGTCTTCGCCCAGGGAAAGGCACCAGAGCGGATTGCCCTGCCGGGAACTGCCGCACCGGCGCAACGAGGCGACGCCGGGGTGACGTTCTGCGATCCGCCGCAGTCCGGCGTGCAGTTCGTCGACCCCGGCAAAGGCCTCGTACGCAGGCACGGTGTCGATCTCGGCCAGGAGCCAGGCGGGGAGGGTGTCCATCCCGCCATCCTCCCCGCTATTCCTTGGTGCCCGCTGCTCGTACGGGCGGGATCCGCAGCAGCCGGCTCACCGGCAGGATCGTCGTGACCAGGGCCAGCGCGGTCGCCCCACCCAGCACGACCACCCAGCCCAGCGGCGGCACGTAGGGCACCAGCGTGCCGGTCAGCGCCCGTACGACCGCCACCAGCGTCATCCCGGCGATCACCACACCGACCGTCAGGGCCGCCCCCAGCAGCCCCACCTGCTCGGCGTTGACCATCCGCCGCACCTGACGCCGGGTCACACCGGCCAGCCGCAGCACCGCCAGCTCCCGGCCGCGGGCCAGGGCCGCCATCACCATCGTGTTGCCCGCCGCGAGCGCCGCGTACGCCACCATCACCGTGATCAGCAGCTTGTTGAGCCAGGCGCTGATGGCCAGGTCGCGGCTCAGCTGCCCGGTGAGCTCGCCGGCGGTGCGCACCTGCCCGAGGGAGGCGAGCGCCCGGTCGGCGTGCCCGTCGGTGCGGACCAGGATCTCGTCGTACGGCCCCGACACGTACGGCATCACCACGTCGCCGAAGCCCAGCCCGCGGTCGTAGATCGCGACCACCGTGCGCTTGACCGGGGTGCCGTCGGCCAGCCACATCTCGGCCACGTCGCCGACCTTCCAGCCCGAGGACGACGCCTGCAGGGCCGAGACCGCGATCGTGTCACCGGTCAGCCCGGCCAGGCTGCCCTCGCGCACCTTGAGGTCCATCGTGGACGCCAGCTGGGCCGGCTCGACCGCGCGGGCCACCACCGGCTCGGCCCCGTCGAAGATCCGCGCCACCACCGACGTGTGCTGCACGCCGGTGGCCGCCTGCACGCCCCCGGTGCGGCGCACCCGGTCGGCGGTGGACGCGGGCAGGCCCTCGGGCGCGGTCACCGCCCGGTCGGCCAGCAGACCGTCCTGGCTCTGCGTGATCGTCTGGCGCTGCAGGTTGTCCTGCAGGAACCAGACCGAGCCGCCGAACCCGACCGAGAGCACCAGCGCGCTGAGCACGGCGGCCATGCCGCGGGCGTTGGCTCGCAGGTTGGCCGCTGCCAGTTCGCCCGAGACCCCCCACACCGTTCGCAGCACGGGTGCCAGCAGCCGGGCCGCGAACGCGTTGATCCAGGGTGCCAGCAGCGCGACGGCCATGACGAACAGGTAGAGCATGCCGACGGCGGCGGCCATCGCGGTCGTGCCCGTGGTGCCCGCCGTGAAGAAGGTGGACGTGCCCGCCCCGGCCAGCGTGAACAGGCCGAAGGCGAGCCGGACGCGGCCACCGCGCGGGGGCTCGACGGCGATCTCGCCCAGCGCCTCGGCCGGACGGATCTTGGCGACCCGGCGGGCCGCGATCCGGGCCGCGCCCACCGCGATCAACAGGGTGGTCAGCACTGCCACGGCGGCGGCGAGGGCGGGGTCGGCGATCGGGAAGCTCTCCGGAAGGAAACCCCGAGTGACCAGCTCGTCGTGCGTCCAGGCGGTGGCCCACAGCCCGGCCGGGACGCCGATCACGGCCGAGGCCAGGCCCACCACTGCCGCCTCGGCGACGACCAGGGTGCGCACCTGGCGCGGGGTGGCGGCGACGGCACGCAGCAGGGCCAGGTCGCGGCGGCGGTGCCGGACGGACAGGCCCACGGTGCCGGCCACGACGAAGACGATCAGCATGACGACGTAGCCGCCGAACGCGCCGCCCGCCTCCAGCAGCAGCGAGCGGGCCTCGATCGAGCTGGACCCCTCGGCCCAGCCGCGCTCCGCGCCGGCGTACGCCTCGACACCGGCCTCCTCGGCCAGAGCGTCGATCTGCTTGATCGCCTCCGGGGACGCCTTGACCGCGACGGCCTGCGGGTCGGCCTGGACGTCGGTCACGCCCGGCACGGCCCGGATCTTGTCGGCCAGCCCGGCCGGCACCTTGCCCTCGGGCAGCGGCACCTGCGAGACGATGACCTCGCCGTCGAACTCCTTGGTGGAGATCTCGATGTGGCGGTGGGCGACCACGACGTCGGCCGCCGCGTACTTCTGGGGTTCGGGCTGATAGCGCAGACCCGACTCGACGAACACGGCCAGGGACATCAGGATCATGACGCCGCCGGCCAGGGCGACCAGGGTGGCCAGGGACGTGCCGGGGCGCTGCCGCAGCAGGCGCAGAGCAAGCTTCATCATCGTGGTCACCGGCTCGCCAGCAGCTCGGCGATCTTCTCCGCGCCCACCTGCGGCAGGTCGCGGACGATCTGGCCGTCGGCCAGCACGAGCACCCGGTCGGCGTAGGACGCGGCCACCGGGTCGTGCGTCACCATCACCACGGTCTGGCCGAACTCGTCGACCATCGACCGCAGCAGGGTGAGCACCTCGGCCGCGGTCTCGGTGTCGAGCGCACCGGTCGGCTCGTCGGCGAACACCACGTCGGGGCGTACGGACAGGGCGCGGGCGATGGCGACACGCTGCTGCTGACCGCCGGAGAGCTGGGCCGGGCGGTGCGACAGGCGCGGGGTGAGGCCGACCCGCTCGACCACGCTCGCCACCCACTGCCGATCCGGCCGCGTGCCGGCCAGCTTCGACGGCAGCAGGATGTTCTCCTCGACGGTGAGCGCGCCGATCAGGTTGAAGGCCTGGAAGACGAAGCCGATGCGGTCGCGCCGGAGCTCGGTCAGCTTGGTCTCGGAAAGTTCGGACAACTCGGTGCCGCCGATCCAGACCTGGCCCGCGGAGGGGCGGTCGAGGCCGGCGGCGGTTTGCAGCAGCGTGCTCTTGCCGGAGCCGGAGGGGCCCATCACGGCGGTGAACGTGCCGCGGGCGAACGCGGCGTCCACCCCCGCCAGGGCCACGACCTGCTGCCCGTCGGTGGCGTACGTGCGGGTGAGCCCTTCGACCCGGACCGCGACCATGTCGTCCATCACTGCGCCTCTCGGTGTGCGTGCGAGGTCTTCGCTGACACCGGAAACGGTAGTTTTCGCAGTGGTCAAGATCGATGAAGGCAGCTGCCCAGTTCGGGGTACAGCAGGCTATACCTCCAGGTAGCGCAGCACCGCCGTCACCCGCCGGTCGGCCCGGTCGCTCGGGGCCAGGTCGAGCTTGGCGAAGATGCTGCGGATGTGTTTGTGCACGGCGCCCTCGGTGACGACCAGCCGTTCGGCGATCGCCACGTTGCCCAGCCCCTCCGCCATCAGCGCGAGCACGTCGCGCTCGCGCGGGCTGAGCCGGTCCAGGCCGTTGTCCGCGCGGTTGCGGGACAGCAGCAGCCCCACCACCTCGGGGTCGACGGCCGTGCCACCCTCGGCCACGCGGTGCAGCGCCTCCAGGAACTCCTCGACCCGGCCCACCCGTTCCTTGAGCAGATAGCCCAGCCCTTCCGCGCCGCCGGCCAGCAGATCCGTGGCAAAAGCCTGTTCCACGTACGCCGAGAGCACGAGCACGGCCAGGCCGGGCAGACGCCGCCGGGCCTCGACCGCGGCCACGATGCCCTCGTCCGTGTGGGTCGGCGGCATCCGCACGTCGACGATCGCCACATCCGGTTTGTGCTCGTCGACCGCCGCCAGGAACGTGGCCGGGCCGTCGGTCGTCGCGACGACGTCGAGCCCCTCGGCCCGCAGCAGCAGGGCCAGGCCCTCACGCAGCAACGCGTCGTCCTCGGCGATCACGATCCGCACGGCAGCTCCACTCGCATCGTCGTCGGCCCACCGGCCGGGCTGGTCAGGGTGAGATTTCCGTCGTACGCCTCGACGCGGCGCCGGATCCCGACGATGCCGGACCCGTTGTGCTCGTCGGCGCCGCCGTGGCCGTTGTCCTCGACCGTGATCATGAGCCGTTGCTCGTCGATCCGGGCCGTCACGGTGGCCGCGGTCGCGCCGGAATGCTTGTTGATGTTCGTGAGCGCCTCGGCCACCACGAAGTAGGCGGTCGCCTCGACCGACGCCGCGCACCGGCAGGACAGCCGCACGTCCAGCCGGCAGGGCACCCCCGAGTCACCGGCCAGGCCGGCCAGCGCGCCGTCGAGCCCCCGGCCGTCGAGCACCGGCGGCAGGATGCCCCGTACGACGGTGCGCAGCTCGGCCAGCGCCTGCTCGGCGGCGTCCTGAGCGCGGTCGAGCATCTCGCCCGCCGACGCCGGGTCCCGGGTCACCGCGCGCCGGGCCGCACCGAGCAGCACACTCACCGCGACCAGGCGGTTCTGGGCGCCGTCGTGCAGCGAACGCTCGATCCGGCGCAGCTCCGCGGCGTGCGCGTCGAGCGCCGCGGCCCGCGTGGCGGTCAGCTCGGCCACGCGCAACGACAGGTCGGTGCCGGGCGGCGGGGCCAGCAGGCGACGGCCGGGCCAGGCCTGCGCGCGGGCCAGCTTGGGCGCGAGGTAGAGGCCGATGAGCACCCAGCCCAGCCCGTACAGGCCCACCACGAGCGCGTCAGATCGGCTGTGAACCTCCCACCAGACGGGGCCGGGGACGGAATTGGGCGGGACGAGCCACCAGTAGAAGGGGAAGATGACGTCCTGCAGCGCCGAGATGGGGAAGATCAGGCCGAACGCGCTCAGGAACCACCCGACGGTGGCGTGCTCGACCAGCCAGAGCACTTCGCGCCGGCTCCACCCGTCGGACACCGGGCCCAGCACCTCGGGGCCCCAGCGCGACAGCCGGGCCCGCTCACGGTCGGCGACCGAGCGGACGGCCCTCCGGGCGTACGGGATCAGCAGCAACCCCAGGCCCACCGGGCACAACAGCGCCACGATGACCAGCCAGAAGACAGTGCCCAGGGCCAGGAACGCCGTGCCGAAGCCGCCGAGCAGCCGTTGCAGGGCGTCGATGAGGGCGTGCACACGGCGGCGCATAGCCCGTCACACTAGGACATGGGTGCGCCTCGGGGTCCGGGACGCCCAGATCGCCGCGTTGAGCACCGCCCAGGCGCCGCCCAGCAGCACCGCCGCGATCGTCTCGCTGAGGTGGCTCCAGCCCAGATAAACCCACGAGCCGGCGCAGAGCACGACCCCGGCCGCGGCCAGGGTGCCGCCCGCCACCCGCTGCGGCCAGGGCAAACGCCGCGTCGACACCCAGGTCAGCAACCCGACGACGGCGGCCAGCTGAGCCGTCTGCGTCGAGGCCAGCGCAGCCAGCGCCGGAGCGGCGGCGGTCAACGGCAGCGGACCCTCGTATTCGGCAGCCGACGGGAAGAACACGTCGGGCGGCCCCTGCCAGGAGGGCGGCACGGCGATCAGGAGAACCAGCGTCAGAACGGCCAGGGGCAGCAACGGGGCCAGGCCGTCGACCAGACCGGTACGCCGCCACCAGGCCCGGGCCAGGGCGATCACGGCGGCCACCCCGAGCAGGATCTCGGGGCTGACCGTGGTGGCCAGCTCGAGGGCGAACCGGTAACCGTCGGAGGTCCACTGGCCACGAGCCCAGGCCGCGACCGCGTCGTCGGCCGCGGACAGGCCGCTCAACTCGACGATCAGCGGCATGACGAAGATCAGCAACAGGGCGCACAGCACCAGCGCGGACAGGCTGGTCAGCACGCGGGCGGCGCCGTTGCCGATCAGGACGGGCCAGTCGGGCACCCGCATCGGATGCGTGCCCAGCCAGCGGCCGGCCAGCACGAGGGCGACGAGCAGGGCAGTCAGCACGGCCAGGGCGCCCCCGGCCCGCCCCGCGCGGGCGGCCAGCACGTCGTAGGAGGCGCCGGCCAGATAGCTGCCGAGCACCAGCCACAGCGACCAACCGGCCGCGGCGGGAGTGTGAAAGGCGACGAACTTCCGGTACGGCACCCCGTTCATCCCGGCCAAGCGGGGCACCAGCGTCCGGGCCCCGGCCACCCACTGCCCGAAGAAAACCGACCGGCCGCCGTAGCGCTCGAAGATCCGCTCGGCCCGCTGCCAGTGCCGCTCCCTGACCCAGCGCGACCGCGGCCCGCGCCGCCGCCCGGCAACATACCCCCCGGTGCCACCGATCAGTGCCGCCGCCACGGCCACCAGCGCCGCCGGAACAATGCCCACCACCTGTTCGTTGGCGAGCAGGCCCAGCGCCACGAGCGCGGTCGCCGACGGCAGCACCAGACCGGCGAGGAAAGCCGCCTCGGCCGCGACCAGCGCCGCCACCACCGCGAGGGCCAGCCCGGCGGGCAGGGCATCGAGGAAAGCCACGCCCGCAGACTATGAACGCGCACACCCCAGGCGTATCGGTGAGATTCCCCTAAGCTCGTCCGGGAACTTTCCCGCCGGTGGCAGCGACCAACAACTCCCCGGCATCGGACAGAAGGACCTTGTGACCATGACCAAGCCCGTGACCCGCCTGCTCGTCGCCCTGGCCGCGATGGCGGCGGTGCTGCTGCCCGGCGCGCCGGCGCTCGCCCACAACGCGCTGGCCGAGGCCACCCCGGCCAAGGGGGCCACGGTCAAGAAGGCCCCGACCACCGTCAAGCTGAAGTTCCTGCAGAAGCTCAACCCCGAATACACGACGATCACGCTCGCCGGCCCCGCGAAGATCGAGACCTCGGAGCCCAAGGTCGAGGGGGCGACCGGCTCGATCACGTTCGACGCCCTGGCCAACGGGGCCTACACCGTGGCCTACCAGGTGGTCTCGACTGACGGGCACACGGTCAAGGGATCGTACAAGTTCACCGTGGCCGACCCGGCTGCCACCGCGGCGCCCACCACCGCGCCCGCCCCGGCTCCCGACGAGTCCCTGGTCCAGGTCGCGCCCCCGGCCAGCAGCGCCCCCGCACCGGCCCCCACCACCGACCTCGCCTCCACCGAGTCGGACGACAGCAACACCGGGACGTACCTGATCCTCGGCGCGATCGTCGTGGCCCTGCTGGCCTTCGGCGGCTTCCTCTTCGCCCGGCACCGCAAGGCTGGTTAAGCTCCGTCGATGGGCATCAGCGTCGCGGTTGTCGGGTTCGGCTGGATGGGGCGGGTGCACGCGCAGGCCTATGCGCGGGTCCCCCACCACTATCCGGGCCTGGGCCCCGTCCGGCTGGTGGCCGTGGCCGACGACGTGCCGGGGCGGGCCGAGCAGGCCGCCCAGCGGTACGGTTTCGACGAGCCGGCCGTGGACTGGCGGACCCTCGTCGGCGACCCCCGCGTGCAGGCCGTCAGCATCACCGCCCCCAACTTCCTCCACCGCGAGATGGGCAGCGCGTTCGCGGCGGCCGGGCAGCACATCTGGATCGAGAAACCGGTCGGGCTGACCGCCGGCGACGCCCGCGCGATCGTCGGCCCGGGGCAGGTAGCGGTCGGCTTCAACTACCGGAACGCGCCCGCCGTCGAGAAAGCCCGCGAGCTGATCGCGAGCGGTGCGATCGGGGCGGTCACACACGCCCGGTTCCGGTTTCTGAGCGACTACGCGGCGCATCCCGACGGCGCGCTGAGCTGGCGTTTCGAGCGAGCCCGGGGCGGTAACGGCGTGCTCGGCGACCTGGGCGCGCACGGCGTCGACCTGGTGCGCCACCTGCTCGGCGAGATCGGCTCACTGGTCGCCGACACCGCGATCTTCATCCCGGACCGGCCGCGCCCGACCGCCGCCACGGCCGGTCACGAACGCGGCAGCGGCGAACCGGGGCCGGTCGAGAACGACGACTGGTTCGGCAGCCTGCTGCGGATGAGCTCCGGGGCGCGGGTGACGCTCGACTGCAGCCGGGTCGCGGTGGGCGAGCAGAACAGCTACGGCTTCGAGATTCACGGCACCAAGGGCGCGCTTTTCTGGGACTTCCGCCGGATGGGCGAGCTGGGTGTCGCCACCGGCCCGGCCTATCAGGACGAACCGGTGCGCACCCTCTTCGTCGGGCCGCTCGACGGCGACTTCGGGGCGTTCCAGCCGGGCGCCGGCATCCCCATGGGTTACGACGACCTCAAGGTGATCGAGGCCGCGCGCTTCCTGCGGTCGGTGACCGACGGAAAGCCGTACGGGGCGACTCTGACCGACGCCGTGCGGGCGGCCGAGGCGCTGGACGCCATGGAGGAATCGGCCCGGAGCGGGGCCTGGGTGAACCTGCCCTAGCGACGACCCGTGCGCAGCAGCCGCCGCGCGGTCCGGGAAGGAAGCGTGGTCTTCGGCCCGGCCGTCCCCACTGGCTGGCGGGTGGAAGCGACACTCCCGCGGGTACTTCCCCGGGTATGGCGGAGATTCTGATGACCGGCGCGTCCGGGCGGATCGGACGGATGCTGCGGGACAGGCTCACGCTGCCGTGGCGAGTCACGCCGGTCGACGTCACCGACGCGGACGCGACCAGGGCGGCCGCTCGGGACGTGGAGGCGATCGTGCACCTGGGGGCGATCGCGGGGCGGGGGTCGTTCGACGAGGTGCTGTCGGTGAACGTGCGGGGCACCGAGAACGTGCTGCGGGCGGCGGTCGGTAACGGGGTGCCGCGGGTCGTGCTGGCCTCCAGCAACCACGCCGTCGGCTACTGGTCGCGCGAGGAGGCCGGGCCGGGCGGGTTGCCGGACGACGTGCCGCCGCGGCCGGACACGTACTACGGCTGGAGCAAGGCGGCCACGGAGTCCTTGGCCCGGATGTACCACGACCGCTACGGGCTGCACGTCGTCTGCCTGCGGATCGGGGCCTGCTTCCCCGCACCGCGCGAACCCCGGCACCGGGCGCTGTGGCTCTCTCCCGACGATGCGGCCCGGCTCGTCGCGGCGTCGCTGCGGGCCGACGGGTGGCACGTCGTGTGGGGTGTCTCGGCCAACGCGGACCGCTGGTTCTCCACCGCGGGCGGGACGGCGATCGGCTACGAGCCGCGGGACGACGCGGCGGACTGGCCGATCGACGCGCCGGACTGGAGCCGGGACGAGCATCGCCTGGTCGGCGGGGCGCTCACCGGTTGAAGCGCCGGGCCAGTTCCGCGAGCCGGCTGCGCTGGACGGAACTGGTCTGCTTGACGACGAAACCGCGCAGCAGCGACGGTGAGCTGACCTCGATCGCCTCGGTCAGGGAGGTGGCGCCGTCGGGGGTGGCGGCCAGGTCGACGGTGGCCGTGAGGCGGACCGCACCGGGGCTGACCACGTGGCTGATCAGGCGTACGTCGGGAATCTCGGCGGTCAGGGTGACCCGGATGCGGTTGTCCCAGTGCAGCGGGCCCAACCGGAAGCGCTCGACGGCCACGTACGTGGTGGTGCCCGCGGCGTGCCGGATGTCGCGGACGGCCACGACCAGCGGGGACAGGCCGATGTAGCTGTGCGGGTCGAGCAGGTGGGCGTAGAGGGTCGCGGGCGGGGCGGCCAGGAGGACGGTCTCGCTGAACCGGTCGGTCGGCATAGGCCCGATCCTTTTTTCAAGGCGCTGTAAAAATCTGACCAGCGCATCCATTGACATTCTATCGACAGGAGTCTTTATTGTTAACCGTCTTGCCAATCCCCCTGAGGCAAACGGAGTATCCCCCATGAAGAAGCGCACCCTGCTCGCCGCGACCCTGTCCACAGTGGTGGCCGGTGGTCTCGGCCTGCTCGGCGTGACCAACGCCCACGCCGCCGCCCTCAACCCCGCCGTCGCCCCGGGCGGCAACTTCAACCTCTCCGTCTGGTCGCTGCAACTGCCCATCGGTTCCCCCGGCAGCCCCGAGACGATCTCTCCGGCCCGGCTCAAAGGCGCCAACGGCTACACCAACCCGGCGTACTTCTGGACCGACAAGAACGACGGTTCGATGACCTTCTGGGCGCCGGAGAAGGGCGTGACCACGCCGAACTCCAAATACGCGCGCTCGGAACTGCGCGAGATGAACGCCAACGGCTCGGCCGCCGACTGGCCGCTCGCCGGCAACCACACCCTCAGTGCCGACCTGCGCGTCGTCTCGGTGACCAAGAACGTGGCGGTCGGCCAGGTCAAACTGGGCACCGGCGGCAGCTCCACCAAGCCGCTGCTCGAGCTCTACTACCGGGCCAACGGCGACATCTACCTCGGCCAGCAGCGCAGCCCCACCGACGGCCAGACGCTGCACAAACTGGGCAACGTGCCGCTCGGCCAGCGCTGGACCTACGTCATCAACGTCACGGGCAACAAGGCCGGCCTGACCATCAACGGCAACCGCACCACCTACACGATCCCGTCGTCGTTCAACCCGTACAAGCAGTACTTCAAGGCCGGCTCGTACAACCAGTCATCCTCGGAGAGCACCACCAACGGGGCCAAGGTGAAGTTCTACGCCCTCTCGATCACCCACAACTGACCGTACGACTGGAAGCCGCGCTGCCCGGGCAGGAGCGCGCCGCCGGACGGGGAGCGCGGTGCCCGGGCCGGGTCCGCTCTGCGAGCGCGGCCTGTGGCCGCCTCGTGGAGGGCCATACCGCTTGGGAAATCTGACAGCTTCCTGACTTCTGGCCGGGAGGCTGGCCGTTCGCAACGGGGCAACAGCGCGCCGGGGCGGCGGACAGGGAGGCGTGTTCCATGCGGAGAAGTCAGGCGTTGGTGGTCGCGGCGGTCGCGCTCACGGCGTTGTCGGCGTGCGCGGGCGGCAGCGGCAGCGGCAGCGGTAAGACGGAAGGCGACGCCAAGGTGGCCACGTTGACCAGCGCGGCGCCGCAAAAGACGGAGAAGGCGGAGAAGGCGGCGCAACGCCCGCGGGAACGGCTTGACACCACGCCCGAGGAGTTCGAGGCGATGCTCGGGCCGTACAACAAATGTCTGAAGGAACGCGGCTACGCCCCGGACGACCTGAAGCGTAAGGCGGTCTCGGATGCCGCGGCCCCGGCGGTGGGCCCGGCGTCCGAGGCGATGGACGAGGCGTACCGGGTCTGCGAGGCGCAGTTCTATCCGCTGCCCCCGTGGGAGAAGGACCCGGCCAACCCGGAGGCCCGCGACTTCGCCGTGGCGGTGGTCAAGTGCCTGAAGAACAAGGGCGTCAAGTACGTCGAGGTGGCCGAGGACGGGCTCAGCTACGCGCTGGGCGGCGACCAGAACGACCGCCGCTCGATCACCATGGGCATGGACCTCGCGCCCGAGTGCGAGCGCGAAGTCGCGGCGAAGAACTAGACGGTGGCCAGCGCTTGGGTCGGGGTGAGCCGGGCGGCGCGCACGCTGGGATAGAGCCCCGCGAGCACGCCGATCACGACGGCTCCCCCGGCCCCGGCCACGGCCGCCTCCACGGGCACGACCAGCGGCCAGTGCTGCCACGAGGCGTAGCCGATCGTCGCGGCCAGCCCCAGCCCGGAACCGGCCAGCCCGCCGATCGTGGCCAGCACGACCGATTCGGTGAGGAACTGCAGCCGGATGTGGCCCCGGGTCGCGCCCAGGGCGCGCCGCAGCCCGATCTCGGAGCGCCGTTCCAGCACGGCCACGACCATCGTGTTGGCCACCCCGATACCCCCGACGACCAGCGCGACCGCGGCCAGCGCCAGGAACAGCACCGAGAAGCTGCTCTCGGTGGCCCGCTTGGCCGCCAGCGCGTCGGAGGGCCGGGTCACGTTCACCCGGCCGGGCCGTTCCGGATAGATCGTCTCGGCCAGCACCCCGCGCACCTCTTCGAGCTGGTCCTCCTCCGACTGCACATAGAGGACGGTCGGGTGCCCGTCGAAGCCGAGCACATCGCGCGCCGCCTCCCAGCCGACCAGCACCGAGCGGTCGACGTCGGGTGAGAGTGGCGTGGTGGCCAGGATCCCGACCACGGTGAACCGGGTCTCGCCGATCACCACCTGCGGGCCGGGGGCGGCGACACCGAGCCGGGCCGCCGCGATCGAGCCGAGCACCACGGCCGGGAAGTGGGCGGTGGCCTCGTTCAGCCACGAACCGGACTGCAGCCGGGCGTTGATCGTGGGCAGCAGGTCGAGCCGGCTGGCCAGCACGGTCAGCCCCGAGCCGTTGCTCGCCGGCATGCGGTCGTTACGCCGTACGAGGGAATGGGTGTTGGCCACGGCGCTGACCGCGGTGACCGGGCCGATCCGGCGCACCATCTCGACCGCCGACTCGGGGATGCGGGTCGGCGGCTCCTGATCCGGTACGGCCGTGGCCTGCAGCGTGTTCGTGCCGAGCGCGCTCAGTTCGTCGAGCAGAGCGGCCTGGCTGGACGCGGGGATGCCGGTCACGACGATCATGGTGGCGATACCGATCGCGATGCCCAGCGCCGACAACGCCGCCCGCGCGGGCCGGGTCCGCAGCCCCAGCAAGCCCAGGTCGAGCACGTCGATCGGGCTCATGACCGCACCACCCGCCCGTCACGGATCTCGATCTGCCGCGGCATCGACGCCGCGATGTCGCGATCGTGGGTGATCACGACGATGGTGGTGCCCTCGTCGTTGAGCCGGCGCAGCAGACCGAGCACGGCTTGCCCGTTCGCGCTGTCCAGGGCGCCGGTCGGTTCGTCGGCCAGCACCAGCGACGGTTCGTTGACGAGCGCGCGGGCGATCGCGACGCGTTGCCGTTCGCCGCCGGACAGCTGCTGCGGGCGGTGACTCGCGCGATGCCCCAGACCGACCCGGGTCAGCGCCTGCAGTGCCAGTTCCCGACGACGGCGGCGCGGCGTCCCGGCGTACAGGAGCCCGGTTGTCACGTTGTCGACGGCGCTCAACCCGTCGGTCAGGTGGAACTGCTGGAAGACGAAGCCGATCTCGCGGGCGCGCAGGCGGGAGAGTTGCCGGTCGCGCAGCCGGGCCACGTCCTGCCCGGCGACGGCCACGCTGCCCGAGGTGGGCCGGTCGAGGGTGCCGATGATGTTGAGCAGCGTCGACTTGCCCGAACCGGAGGGCCCGACGACCGCCACCAGTTCACCGGCCTCGATGGCGAGGGTGACCCCGGCCAGCGCGGTCACGCCACCCGGATAGACCATGCTCGCGTCGCGCACGGACAGCACGCTCACGACGCGACCACCACTTCGGTGCCCTCGTCGAGGCCCGCGCCGGTGACCTCGACCCGGCCGTCGGCGAACATGCCGGTCTTCACGGCGACCAGCCCGTTCGGTCCCTGCACGGCGTAGCCGCCCTCGCTGAGGGCCACGAGCGCTTCGATCGGCGCCGTCAGGACGTCCTTACGTGTACGCCCGGGGAAGTTCACCTCGACCTCGGCCGTGTCGAACGTGGCCACGCTCGCCGGGTCGTCCAGCACGATGGTGACGGTCAGCTTCGGCGGGCCGTCGGTCGCGCCCGCGTCGGCCGACGCGACATCGCGGCCCACGGAGAGGACCCGAGCTTTTGCCGTACGGTCGTCGGGCAGGCTGACGGTGAGGTGACCACCTCGGCGGATGGCCGCGGCGTCGGCCGGCTGGGCCGCCACGGTGATCACCTTGCGGGTCGACGTGACGGTCATCAGCTGCGCATTCGCCGGTGAGCCCGGCTGCACGGCGATCGTCTCCACCCGTACGGCTCCGGACTGCACCTCGATGTCGCCCACCGCGATCGTCCCCGTGACCGGCCGCTTCAGGTCCTTCTGCCAGCGCTTGACCGCCGCGATCAGGCCGGGGGTGAGTTCGCCCTCCTCGCGGCTGCGCTGCGGGCCGGTGCGGTAGCCGAGCGCGCGCAGGTTGTCGACGATGATGCGCACGTCGCGGCCCTTCATGCCGGGTGCGGCTATCGGCCGGAAGAGCGGCAGGCCGCCGTAGAAGAGCGGCACCGGCTTGTCGTCGGCGCGGAACAGCTGGTCACCGCGGCGGACGGTGGTGCCCGGGGCGGGCAGCCAGGTCACGGTGGCCTCGGCGTGCCCGGTCAGCGGGCGGGCAGCGCCGAAGCCGAGAGCACCCGGCAGCGACGTGACCGTGGACAGCGTCCGCCGCTCGAGCGCGACCGTCTCGACCGCCACCGTCTCGCGGGCCACCGGTTCCCGCCCGGCCTGATGCCGGGTCGCCACGTACGTCGCGCCGGCGGCCGCACCGGCCAGCACGACACACGTGACCAACCATCGTCTCCACATGGCGAACGAGAGTGGCGGGGGTTCGTTAGGAAACCGTCAGGTATCGCGGAAACCAGCGATCACATGTGCGGGGCGGTTTTATCATCGCCGCCATGTGCGCACAGGTGCTGGTCGCGGACGACGACCCCCGGCAGGCCGAGGTGGTTCGCCGCTACCTGACCGCGGAGGGTCACGAGGCCGTGGTGGTGCACGACGGCCGCACGGCCCTCGACAGCGCCCGCCGGCTGCGCCCCGACCTGCTCGTTCTCGACGTGATGATGCCCGGGATGGACGGGTTGCAGGTGTGCCGGACACTGCGTCAGGAATCGGACGTGCTGGTCCTGATGCTCACGGCCCGGACGACCGAGGACGATCTGCTGCTCGGGCTCGAGCTGGGCGCCGACGACTACCTGACCAAGCCGTACAGCCCGCGCGAACTGATGGCCCGCGTACGGACGCTGCTGCGGCGAGCCCCCGCTGCTCCGATGATCTCGTCGACGGCCCGGCACATCGGACGCATCACGGTTGAGCCGGGCCGGCATCAGGTTCTGGTCGACGGCGAGCCGATCGAGTGCACACGCGGCGAGTTCGCGATCCTGGCCGCGATGTCCGAACAACCGGACCGGGTGTTCACCCGCGCCCAGCTGCTGCATCACACGCGCGGCATCGACCGCAGCTCGACCGAACGCACGATCGACGTGCACGTGATGAACCTGCGCCGCAAGATCGAAGTTGATTCGCGCCGGCCCGTGCATCTGCTGACGGTCCACGGCGTCGGTTACAAACTGGCCCCGGGCACCCCGTGAGCCGCGGCCGGGTCCCGCTGCGGCACAGCCTGGTCACCCGGCTGCTGGTCACGTCGGTGCTGATCGCGATCGCGGGCATCGCCTCGACCGCGTGGCTCGCCGTCCGTACGGCCACCCGGGCGATCAGTCAGGAGCAGGGTCGCGCGCTCGCCGACGACAAAGGCGTGTACGACATGCTCGTCCAGTACGCGGCCACACACGCCGACTGGACGGGCGCGCCCAAGCTGATCCAGGAACGGGCGCAGAAACTGGGCCGCCGGATCACCCTGATGACCGACGATCGAGCGGTGATCGTCGACTCCGGTCCCGGTCCGTCGCTGCACACGGCCCGCCCCTCGGCGGTGGTCGACCCGCTCAACCTGGACCTCAGCCTGACCGGGGGCAGCAGCCGGATCGACCCGCGGGCAGTGGGTCCGTTCCGGGTGCCCGCGGCCGACCGCGCGGCCCTGCTCCGGGTGGCCCAGAGCGATGTGGCCTGCCTGCGCAAGTCCGGGCTGGACGGGATCATCGGCAACTCCCCGAGCGGGCGGCCGGTGGTGACCGCGCGGCCGCCCGGCATCTTCGACTCGGGGTGCGCGGAGCTGGACTCGTTCGTCACCAAGAGCGAGGAGAAGGCGTTGAGCGCCCTGTCCCGGCCCGTCGCCCGCTGCCTCAAACTCGACGCGCGCGTCTTCGAGCTCTACGTGCGGCCGGACTTCTCGACGTACGTGGCCAAGGCCGCCGGCGACCGGCGGGTGCCCCGGCCCACGGCCGGATACTTGTCACCCGTCGAGGCCGCGGTCGGGCCGGCCGACGCCTCCCGGGTCGACCAGTGCGTCGAGAAGGCCCGGCGCGCGATCCTGCAGCCGTACGTGGCCCCGCCCGCGCTGCTCTTCGTCACCGACCCGCGCTCCGACCCCGACCCCTTCACGCTGTCGGAGGAGAACACCGTGCGGATCGTGGCCGTGACCGGCGCGGTGCTGCTGGCCACGATCGTGGTCACGGTGCTCGTCGGCCGCCGGCTGGTGCGGCCGTTGCGCGCGCTCACCGACTCGGCCGACCGGCAGATGCCGGCCGCGGTGTCGACCAAGGACGAGATCGGCCGGCTGGCCCGCGCGCTCAACGACAGCACCGACCGCCGCGACCGGGCCGAAGCCCAGCGCCGCGCGATGGTGAGCGATGTCGCGCACGAGTTGCGCACGCCACTCACGAACATCCGCAGCTGGCTGGAGGCGGCGCAGGACGACCTGGCCCCCACCGACGCGCAGTTGCTCACGTTGCTGCACGAAGAAGCAGTCCTGCTGCAGCACATCATCGACGACCTGAGCGACCTGTCCGCCGCCGACGCGGGCACGCTGCGCATCCACCCCGAGCCGATCTACCTGCGCGACGTGCTGACCCAGGTGGTCGACAGTCACCGCGGCGCGGCCAACGGCGTGGACGTGGCGATCGAGGTCGACGGCGACCCGGTCGTCACGGCCGACCCCGTACGGCTGCGGCAGTTGGTCGGCAACCTGCTCTCCAACGCCATCCGCCACACCCCCGCGGGCGGCACCGTCACGGTCGGCGCGAACGCCACGGCCATCACCGTGCGCGACACCGGCGTCGGCATCGCGCCGGAAAATCTGCCACGCATCTTCGACCGCTTCTGGCGCGCCGACGAATCCCGCAGCCGGGCCACCGGGGGCAGCGGCCTGGGCCTGGCCATAGCCCGCAAACTGGCCGACGCCCACCACTTCACCATCACCGTCGAAAGCGAGCTCGGCCGCGGCACACTCTTCACGATCACGTTCCGCTGATTGGTCAAGCGTTTCCTTGCCTGCAGATGGGGAAGTCAACGGGCCGATTCGGGGACCGGCGAGTTCGATCCGGAGGTCGTCCACCGTCACGTTGTGACTCCGCACAGCCGTCCAGCTGGGAGTGCGCGCTGTGGCACCCGTTTCGGAAGCACCACTGACCTGGTCCCTCGAGACCCACAACGGCCTTCTGGTGCTCGTTGTCGCCGGGACGCTGGACGAAATCTCCGGAGAGTCGCTCCGTGCGGGTGTCATGGAGTTGTCGCGGCGTCATCGGGCCGGAATGCTGATCGATGCGAGGGCACTTTCGGTGGCCACTGCCGCCGCTGTCACGGTGTTCACCAGGATCATGGACGAAGCGCGACGGTGGCCCGACGTCCGGGTGCTGGTGTGCGCACCGTCCGCGGCGGTGGCACCACTTCTCTCGGCCGACGTGCTGAATCCGCGGCTGTTGTTCACCAGCGTTGCCGCGGGCCGGACGGCCGTTCGGGCCGCCGTTCCGACTATTACCGAAAACATGCTGCCGGTTCTCGGGGCTGCGCGACGGGCTCGGGATGTCATCACCGAGGCCTGCCTGCGCTGGGACGAACCCGACCTGATCGGCTCGGCCACGCTCGTCGGCACCGAGCTGGTGAACAACGCGGTCGTGCACGCTCGCACCATGATCTCGATGAGAGTGCGGCTGCAGCTGTGTCATCTGCACATCGCCGTCACCGACGGTTCAGCCGAGCACGCCGTCCGACGGCCGTTGAATCCGCACCACGTGGGCGGCCGGGGTATCCCCCTGGTTGACGCCTTCTCCGCCGCATGGGGATCGACGCCGCTGCCGACCGGGAAGGTGGTGTGGTCGGTACTCGACCGGCCGCGCGACCACTCGTGACGCGCCGACAAAGTTCCCGGCCGGCTTTCACCGGTCACGGCGATCGGCGGACTCGTCGATGGCACGTTCGAGGGCAGCTTGCTGGCGGACGGCATCGGCGGCGGCGCGGTCGGCTCTCGACGCGTTTCGGTCGGCGGCCGAGGCGTGTCGGTCACGTTCAGCGGACGCCCGGTCACCGGCTGCCGCGGCCTGCTCGCGCCGTACCTCATCGAGGTAGTCGCGGAACGACTCGCGGTCGGCCGCATCCTGTTCGCGGTCGGCGGCTGCGGCCCGGCGGTCAACCGTGGCCTGTTCCCACAAGATGAGCAGCTGCTCCGGATCGGGTGGGTGCTCGGCGGCCATTTGTTCCCGGCGCTGCGCAGCTTCGGCGCGCTTGGCCGCCGCACGGTCGCGAAGCTGCGCCTGCCACAGCCGATCGGATTCGGCCTGCTGCGCCGCCTGCCTGGACTCCGAGCGAGTGGTCGCGGACTGGTCACGGGCGCAGGCGTCACGGTCACGACCCTGCGCGGCGGAATCCCGCGCCTCGGCCGCGTCATCGCGGGCATGGCCCGCTCGGTCACGATCATCCGGGCTGTCCACGCCGTATCGCGCCGTCATGTATCCATCATGCCCTCGCTCGCCCTCACCTCGTACGGGCTAGGTCCAGGGCGGTGTGCAGTAAGGCGTAACCGAGCCGGGCACCGCCACGGCTATCGGTGGTGTGCCACGCGGTGGCGGTGCGGTTGAGTTTGCCCTGGGCACGGCCTTGGGTGCGCCAGCCGCCGCCATCGGGGATGTTGCCGAGTTTCTTGACGTCGACGTGGATCAGGTCGCCGGGGGCGGCGTGTTCGTAGCGGCGGATCGGTTCGGCGGTGGCCCGGTCCGGATCCGTCAGGCGGGCGGCGCCGGCCCGGCGCAGGATCGCGTGGCAGGTCGACGCGGGCAGGCCGAGACGCCAGCCGATCCGGGCCGGTCCCAGCCGTTGACGGCGTAGCTGCAGGACGCGGCGTTCGACCGGGACCGGGGTGCGGTTCGGACTGTGGTGTGGCCGGCTGGATCGGTCGGTCATGCCCGCAGGCCCTTCGGCTCGGTAGCGGTCGGCCCACCGTTTCGCTGTGGTCACGGCGACCTGAAACCGGTCCGCGGCCCGGCGCAACGGCCAGCCGTCCTCGACGACGCACCGGGCCAGCCGCACTCGGCCGAGTTCGGTCAACGGGGCGTTAGCGTGGGGCACGAGGACCTCCTGGGTGGTGGTGTGGTGCTGTCGCAAGCTCCACCTCACCCGGAGGTCCTCACCTATTTCAGGGCTTCCGCCGCGTTACCAACGTCCATGGAGAGAACACTTAGGTCAGGTCTCTATCCCGTACGGGCTGGGCCGGGCGGAGGGCGTTGGTCAGTGTGCGGGTCAGCAGGTCGAGCACGTGGTGGCGGGACGCATCGGGGCGCTCGCCCAGATAGGACCACGCCGCGTAGAGCTGGGACCAGAGCAGGTTGAGCACCCAGTCGGCCGGCAGCACGGGGTCGATCGAGCCGTCGCGGCGACCGCGTTCGATCACCGTGTTGAGCGACGTCTCGTCCTGTGTCTCCCAGCATTCGCCGCCCTGCTCGCTGAAGATCAGGGACAGCAGCGGGCCGAGGTCGAAATACTCCCGGCAGAGCCGCAGCAAAGCCTCGCCGCCGGTGCCCCGTTCGAGCTCGGCCAGCTGTGACGCGCGCACGAGGCGCTGCCCGCCTTCGACGGCGACCGCTGCCAGCAGGTCGGCCCGTTCGGCGAAGTAACGGTGCAGCGTCGTGCGCCCGACCTGGGCCGCCGCCGCGATGTCGCCGAGTGAGCAACCGGGGTTCTCAGCCAGCAGGCCGATCGCGGCATCGAGGATCGCCTGCCGGGTGCGGTTCTTGATGCCGGAGGTCACGGCCACACTCTACGGGAATTGGCATTGCCCGCAATGGAACACATGTGTTCCACTACGAATCATGCAGATTCTGCTGCGCCTCCTCCGCCCGCACTTCCGAGTTCTAGTGTTGGGGCTGGTCCTGGGCCTGATCGCCAACGCCGCCAACCTGGCCGCACCACTGGCCACCAAGCGGATCATCGACACGCTCGGCACCGGCGACGCGCTGACCGGCCCGATCACGCTGCTGCTGGTGCTGGTGGTGATCGGCTCGGTGATCGGGCTCTGGCAGTGGATCCTGATGGGCACCCTGGCCGAGCAGGTCGTCCTCGACGCGCGGCTCTCGGTGATCCAGCGCTACTTCCGGGCCCGGCTGGCCGAGCTGACCGGCCGCCCCACCGGCGAACTGGTCACTCGGGTCACGGCCGACCCGGGCCTGCTGCACCAGGCCTCGTCGAGCATCGTCGGCCTGATCAACGCGTCCCTCGCCTTCGTCGCGACGCTGGTGCTGATGGGCACGCTCGACCTCGTGCTGCTGTTGTGCACGCTGGCCGCGGTCGCGATCGTGGGCGCGGTCATGGCCCTGTTGCTGCCGACGATCAGCAAATCGCAGAAGGCGGCGCAGGACGCGGTGGGCGACCTCGGCGGCGAGCTCGAAGGCACGCTGCGCGCCATGCGTACGGTCAAGGCCAGCCGGGCCGAGCAGCGCCAAGGTGAGCGCATCGAGTCGGACGCGCGCCGGGCCGCGGCCTTCAACATCCGGGCGGCGCGCCGGGCGGCCTGGGTGTGGACGGTCTCCTGGAGCGGCGTCTCGCTGGCCATCATCGCGGTGCTCGGCGTGGGTGCGTGGCGGGCCGACGCCGGTCTGCTCGAGGTCAGCAGCCTGATCGCCTTCTTGCTGTACGCGTTTCAGCTGATGGGCCCGATCGGTGAGCTCACCAACAACGTGACGGCCCTGCAGTCCGGCATCGCCGCGGCCCGCCGGATCAGCGAGGTCTACGCCATGACGCCGGAGACTTCCACCCCTGCGCCCGGCTCACGGGTCGCCGACGCGCCCGTCCTGTCCGTGCAGGGCGTGAGTCTGAACTACACGACTGACGGTCCGGCGGCCCTCGACGACGTCACCCTGACGATCCCGTCGCGCGGCCACACCGCGATCGTCGGACCGTCCGGGGCCGGCAAGACGTCGCTGTTCTCGCTGCTGCTGCGCTTCCTCGACCCCGACACGGGGGAGATCTACCTGCACGGCCGGCCCTACCGCGCGCTCACCCACAGCGAGATCCGGGCCGAACTGGCGTACGTGGAACAGGAGGCCCCGGTGGTCCCCGGCACCATCCGCGAGAACATTCTGTTCAGCCGGCCCACAGCGTCGGACGAGGAACTGGCGGCCGTGCTGGCCCGCGTCAACCTGGCCGACAAGGTCGCCACCCTGCCGCAGGGCGTCGACACCCCGATCTCCGGCGCCGAACTCTCGGGCGGTGAACGCCAGCGCATCGCCCTGGCCCGCGCGCTGGTCCGCACCCCCGCGATCCTGCTCCTCGACGAGGCCACGGCCCAGATGGACGCCCTGACGGAGGCCGCGGTCCAATCCTCCGTACGGGACCGGGCCGCCACCGGGGCCGTCGTGACGATCGCCCACCGCCTGTCCACGGTGATCGACGCCGACCACATCATCGTCCTCGACCGCGGCCGTGTCCGCGCCACCGGAACCCACCAGGCCCTCCTCGAGTCCGACGACCTCTACCGCGGCCTGGTCGAGGCGCTGCGCATCGCCGTCCCGTCGGCGGCCGGCTCGGTCAGCTGAAGTCCGGAACCGGGCCGCGCCGCGTTTCGGGGCGGCCTTTCGGCTCCTCCCATTCCTCTTGGCGGCCGAGGGCGGTCATGTCGAGGATCCCGTACGCCCCACCGGTCTGCTCGGTCCCTCGCCCGTAGGTCGAGTAGGTGTGGAAGACGTCGTCACCGCTGCGCAGAAAGCAGCTCATTCCCGGCTGCTCCATCGGCTGCTCGTCCTCGTTCAGCATCCACTCGAACCCGGCCGCCCGCAGCTCCTCCGGTCCCCGATAGTTGAACTGAACCGGCGCCTTCGCAGCGTCGATCGTGACATTGAAGTCGTAGTTGAACTCCGACCCGAACGACGAGAACATCGGAACGCTCCAGCCCCGCTTCTTCCCGTACGCCGTCAGCTTGCCCCACGGCGCCCTGGCGATCACGGCGTACGTGGTGCCGCGGGCCCGCAAGTGCCGGAGCAGCCCCTCGGAAAGCTCATCCACTGCGGCCGTACAGCTGCCGCAGCCTTCCGCCCAGTCCGGGTGGAACATGAAGTGCTGGACAACCAGCTGCCGCTGCCCTTGAAACAGGTCGGTCAGTGTCACGGACCCGTCGGGCCCCTCGAACCGGTAGTCCTTGTCCACCCTGACCATGGGCAGCATCCGCCGGGCGGTGTTCAGTTCGTCCTTGGCCCGGAGCGCTTGTTTCTCCTTGGCCAGCAGTTCCCTCCGAGCCGGCAACCACTCGTCGCGCGACACCACCGCGGGCAAAGCATGCGTCTCATCCATGCCGACACGTCGAACCTGGTTCCCGGATTTTGCGCCGCGCTCGGTACGGGGTCGTGGGAGCGCGACCAATCGGATAGCTTCAGCAGCGATCGGCTTTGCGGGTTCACGGCCTGAGGAGGCTCATGGCGTCCGGGGATCGGCTGGCCGTTGCGGCGCTGGTGGGTGGGGTGCGGCAGCGGGCCTGGACGGCGTTGACGCTGTGCGCGTTTCTCGTGCTGGCGGCGGCCGCGGCGGCCGGGCCGATGTTTGCCGAGGCGTCCGACAACGCGGCTTTCGAGGTGCGGCGCGAGCAGATTCCGGCCACGGCCCGGCAGAACGACGCGGCTGTCGTGCGGCTGTCGGCGAACGTGGGGCCGGACAGCCTCGACCAGCAGAAGGTCATCGAGGATCTGCGCACTGTGGACGGCCTGACCGAGCCCGACCTGACGGGCGGGTCGATCGGGGCCGAGCTGGCCAAGCCGAGGTTCTGGGGTTCTACGGTCAGTGCGCACGGCAGGACCGAGCGCGGGCGGCTGTTCGCCGTGGGTAGTCCGGCCGAGGAGCTCGTCGCGGTCGGTAAGGCGGTTGGCGACAACGGTGTGTGGCTGCCGCAGCCCATGGCCGAGGAGTTGGGTGCGCGGCCGGGTGACGAGATCGTGCTGGCTGTGGTGGTCGGCAACCGTGGGGAGCCGAAACGGGCGACGGCGACCGTCAGCGGTGTCTACGCGGTCGACCGGGGCGGGCGGTTGCCGGCCGATCCGCGGGGTAGCACGAAGTGGGCCTTGCGCACCGGCGACACTCCCGGCGACACCGAATACCGCACTCTGCCGGCGTACCTGCTGGTCGGCAACGTGGCGACTGTCGAGCGCCTGGCCAAGTCCGTGGACGATCAGATCTTGTGGGCGGTCGAGGCCGCGCTGAAGCCGGGGGTCACGCTCAGCGAGGCCGAGCGCACCGCCGCGCAGATCGACTACAAGCGGCGCTATTACGCGACCGTGCGGCCGTCCGACGGCGACGATCCGCTGGCCCTCAACTTCGCCAGTGGGATCGGCCGGATCGTCGCGACCGCGCAGGCCACGACCGGGACGGTGCGGCAGCGCACCCGGCCCGTGGAGTGGGCGGCGATCGGCGTCGGGCTGGCCTCGGTGCTGGCCGTGGCGTTGTTGTCGGCGCGCCGCCGCGAGCGGGAGCTGCGCCACACCGCCGCCGTCGGCATGTCGCCGATCTCCGTGGGTGGCCTCTGGCTGCTCGAGAACCTGCTGCCCGCGGCGGCCGGGGCGGGGCTGGGCTGGCTCGTCGCCTGGCAGCTGGTCGAGCGGTTGGGGCCGCCGGGCACGATCGGCGAGTCGCTGGAACCGGCGGCGGTGACCGCGGCGGGCGCGGCCGGGGCCGGGGTGCTTCTGGTGGCGGTCGTGGGTGCGGCCGCGGCGGCCCGGCGGGTGCGGCCGGCTCCGCCCGCCATGGCGAAGCGCCCCATCCCGTGGGGTCCGATCCTGATCATTGTGGCGCTGGTCGCCGCGGCGGGGCTGTCCCAGGCCGACGGCGTACGCGGGGTCGATCTGCTCGTTCCGCTGCTGGTGCTCGTCGCGGCCGGGGTGTTCGCCGGCTGGCTGCCCACCCTGCTCCGCGGCGGCGGCAAGATCCCGTCCGCGCCCTCGCGGGTGGTCGTGTGGCTGGCCCGCCGGCGGCTCGAGTCGGGCGGCACCGAGCGGCGGCTGGCCGTTCTGGTGGTGACCGCCGGGCTGGGCATGTTGCTCTTCGCGCTGTCCGCCCTGCACTCCACGGAGTTGTCGGCCGACGACCGGATCGCCGTGGCCGCCGGGGCCGAGGCGGTCGCCAAGGTGAACGGGTCGTGGGAGCTGGACGACCAGGCGCCGACCGCACCTCCGGAGATCCCGAACCGGGTGGCGCCGAAAGGGCTGGTCCCCGGCGTACGGGTGCCGCCTCTGCCGCCGGACAGCACGGCGGTGTGGCGTACGGACGTCACCACGCCACTCGACGACGGCCAGCGCGACCTGCTGGTCATCGACCCCGCGCGCTTCCGGGACGTCGCCTTGTGGGGCAACGGACCCGATCTGGCCGCGGCCCGCGCCGCCGTGGCCGCGCTGGCCGCCCAGCCCGCCGACGTGGACGGCATGCCCCGCGCGATCGTCGTGGCCGATCCCTCGACCGCTGACGTCCCCCTCGTACGGGTGACGCTGGGTTTCAACGCCGAGAACCTGATGATTGCGGAGCGGGTGAACGCCTTCCCCGGCATGCGCGGGCGGCCGATGTACGTGGTGGCCGCCGACCCGATGTTCGCCCTGCTCGGCGTGGACGACCCCCGGCTGGTGCCGCGCACCGAGCTCGGCTCGCCCATGTTCGTGATCCAGACCTACCTGTGGAGTTCGGCCGGTGAGCCCGGCCTCCTGGCCGTCACCGAGCCCAAGGGCGTGCAGCCGGAACGCGTCGACACCGCGGCCCAGCTGCGCGAGGACGGCGCCTACGTCGCCACGAGCCGGGCCCGGGGCTATCAGCTCGCCATCGCCGGTTACCTGGCGTTGCTGGCGATCCTGACGCTGTGCATCTACGCCCAGCGCACCGCCGTGCTGCGCCGCCCGTCCGACCTGATGCTGTCCCGGATCGGGCTGGGCCGCGCCCGGGTGCGCCGCGCCCGTACGGTGGAATTCGTCCTGCTGGCCGTGCTCTCCTTCGCCTTCGCCGTGGCCGGCGTGGCCGCGCTGATCCCCTTGGGCGGACGGCTGCTCGACGACCAGCCCGGTTTGCTGCCCGCGTTCTCGTTCCAGCTCACCCCGACCGGCCTCGCCATCACCGCGGGGGCTGCGGCCGTCGCCACGGTGCTGGCAGTCTTGATGACAGCGGCCCGTTCGCCCGGTCTCGAGGAGGAGGCCTACCGTGACAACTGACCTGCTCGTGGGGCGCGAATTACTTCAGCTGTACGCCGCCCGGACCGGCCCCACCCAGGCCCTGCGCGGCGTCGACGTGTCGGTGGTGTCCGGCCGGGTCAGCGCCATCACCGGCCCGTCCGGCAGCGGCAAGTCCACGCTGCTGGCCGTGCTGGCCCTGCGCGAACGGCCCGCCGGCGGCGAGTTGCGCCATCGTGGCCGCCTGGTCTCCTCGCTGTCCCGCCGAGACCTGCAGAGGTTGCGCCGCCGCGAAATAGGCTGGGTCGCCCAACGCCCCACGCACAGCCTGTTCCCCCAGCTGGACGCGCGCGGTCAGATCACTCAGATCGCCCAGCTGCGCCGGGTCAAGGTCGACGTCGACGCCGCCCTGGCCGAGGTCTCGCTGACGTCCCGGGCCACCGCCCACCCCGGCATCATGTCCGGCGGCGAACAACAACGGCTGGCCGTGGCCGCGGCCGGCGTGGGCCCGCCGTCGCTGCTGATCGCCGACGAACCCACCGCCGAACTGGACGACGAGTCGGCGGCCCTGGTCCTGCGCCTGCTGCGCGCCCGGGCCGCCGCGGGCAGCGCGGTCGTCATCGCCACGCACGACGCCCGCGCGATCGCCGCCTCCGACACGGTCCTGCGCCTGCGCCACGGCGTCCTCTCCGGCGAACACAGCGCCGGAGAGGACCGCACGGTCGCCATCGACGGCCTGGGCCGGCTGCAGCTCCCCGAGGAGGCTCTTCCGCTGTTCCCCGACGGCCGGGCCGTGGTCACGGTCGTCGACGATCACGTCGAATTGCGCCCACCGGCATGACGGGCCACGAGGACGAAGTCATCGCGGCTTATGCCGCCGGCGAAGCCGTCGGGTCCATCGCCCGCCGCCTGGGCCTCACCGCGGACGACGTGCGCGGTGTAGTCGTGCGGGAAACGGGAACCGCCCCCAGCGGCCGCTCCTCGCTCACCCTCGTCATCGGGATTCTCCTGCTGGTGCTGGGCTTCTTCGTGCTGTGCCTGGGAGCGGCCTGGCTTACCTTCTACTCCCTGTCGGAGCAGCGCTATCCGGTGGAGTCGTGGGGACGCGGCAATTTCGCCGTCGGCCTCGGCGCTCTGGCGGCCGGGCTGGTGCCGATCACGGCCGGCGCTATCCTGCTCCACCTGACCCGCCGCGACGATCCCTAGTTGGTCCGGGGCTCGCCGGGGATGGTGAAGAGCGGCTTCCACGGGTCGTCCGCGTCCACGGGGAATTCCATCGACGGAGCCTCGTCCTTCGTGGTCCATCTGGCCTCGTACGGGAGACCGCCGAACAGGACACGGTCGCCGCGGCGGTAGATCGGGCCGGCTGTCCACGGGTCGGTTACGCCGGTCACCACCGGGACGGGGCGGGGGGCCTTCTCGACCGGGCTGACCGGGCCGATCACCGACCACGCGCTCTGGGTGCCCGCGGGCGGGGCGGCCGCCGGGTCCTGGCCCGAGTTGGCCCACTTGGCCTCGTAGACGACGCCCTTCCAGACGACCTTGTAGCCGCCCGCGTACATGGCCGTCATCCGCCAGATCGGGTACGGGCTGGTCTTGGGGTCGTCGACGGTGGCGGCCCGGTTGGGGATCTCCACCGAGTCGTAGTTGTCGCTGCCCGCGGCCTTGCCGGGCAGACCGGCGAAGACCTTGGAGAAGGCCAGCGCGTCCTGGTCGACGCCGCTGCACGTGTTGGAGTGGACGACGACGTTGGCGAACGTGCCGCGGCAGGGGGCGTCGCGGTTGATCGACCACATGGAGACCCGGCCCAGGCCGTTGTCGACGGCGAAGCGGGCCAGACCAGCGGCGTCGTCCAGGGTGAAGCGTTCGGCGTCGACGTCGTTCTGGCCGATCATCGGGGTGGCCCCGATCCGCGACCACACCTGCGGCGACGTCAGTTTCTGGCCGAGGGGCAGGTAGAGGTCGGACAGCTGTTTGTGGGTGCCGTTGAGCGCGCTGGTGCTCAGCGCGAGCATGTCCGGCCGGGCTTCGCCGCTGTTGAAATCCATCGTCATGACGTTCACGCCGCGCAGTGCGACGCCGCCCTCGAGCATGCCGCGCACCACACCGACGCCGTCCTCGGTCAGCCCGCTCGGCGCGACGGGCAGCGTCAGCCACACGGCGAGCGGCTTGCCGGCGGCCGCGCGTTCCTTCTGCACGGCGGCCACCGCGGTCACCCGGCGCTGCAGGGAGGCCTGGTCGGCCACGGCTGTGCCCTCGATGTCGAGGTCGAGCGTCTTCACGTCGTACCGCTTGACCAGGTCCCGGTACGCGGCGGTGAGCCGCTCCTCGTCCGTGCAGGCGACGGCCAGCTCGGAGTTGTTCAGCCCGCCCAGGCTGAGCGTGATGTCGCCGCCGGCCTGCCGTAGCTGCGCGATGCGCCGGTCGAGTTCGAGCAGGTTGCCCGCCCCGTCCAGCGTGTAGGCGCCGCCCCAGCTGGGGCTGCAGGCGTTCTTGGGGTCGGCCACCACGAAGCCCAGCGCGACGTCGTTGGCCGGGTTGGCGGTGGGGTCCTGGAACTGGAACGTCGGGGTCAGCGTGACGTCGACGTACGGCACGGCCCACGACTTCGCGGTCGGGCCCGCGGTGTTGCGCAGGTGGATCACTCCGAGGGTGCCGCCCGCCCCGAGCAGGCCGAGGATGAGCACCAGCAGGCCCAGACGCGTCCACGACAGCCGGGCCCGCGGCTGCTCCGGTTCCTGCCAGTCCGGGTCGGCCAGGGGGTCCGCGAGCGGGTCGTAATCGGGCCGCACGGCTACGGGTGTGGCGCGGTCCATGAAAGCCCTTTCGATTTTTCGAGTCGCCACACGCTGGCCTACCGGAGCCGCTTTCACGATCGGGTGAAAGGACGAGACCGGTGGGGCGCGAGGGACTGTTCTTTCGGCCGTAATCCCGACCGGCAAAGCGGGATCGGGGGTTCACAATTCCGCGGACATCGCCGCGCGGTGTCGCCGCAAATCGCACCGAAAGGCCCAGACACGCATGCCACGCACATCGGCGGACCACGGAAAACGGGACGCCCAGCGCCAATGGGGGGCCGACCGGCGGACGGACCCTCACCCGATCGTTCCGCCCCCGGTCTCCGAAGGCAGGATCACCCGGGGCCGGCTGGCGATCGTGGTGACGATCACGGTCTGGGCGTGCTACATCACATACACGATCATTCAGCAGTTCATCGCGGGTCACGCCTATTCGGTGCGGCTGGCGATCGAGGCGATCGTGTACATGTTGGTGGTCACCGGACTGGCCGCTTCGGCCACCGCGTACCTCATTACGCGAATCGGTTATTTCTATCGCGCCCGCGGTCATCAAAGGGCGCCGCGCGTCATGCTCGACGAGTTCATCGGCGGCGGGAAAATGCCGTCCGTACACGTCCTGGTGCCGTCCTATCAGGAGGATGAGCGCACCAACCGCACGACATTGCTGTCGGCGGCGCTGCAGGAATACCCGGGTCTGCGGGTGACGCTGCTGATCGACGACCCGCGCGCGCCCAGAACGCGGGCCGCACGGGACATGCTGCTGGCCGCCCGCGCGCTGCCCGGCCAGATCGAGGGCGAACTGAAGGTCCCGTTCTATCGGGTCTCGAACGCTTTCGCGTATTTCGACGAGCAGGTGCGCATCCGCGGCGGCTACCTGGTGATGATCGAGGACATGCACCGGCTGGCCGACGAATACCGGTACGCCTCCGACTGGCTGTACGACCTGGGCGCCCGGCAGGAGATCGTCGACCACACCGACTCGTTCTTCGTCGAGCACATCGTCAACCCGCTCGCGGCCGAACTGGGCCAGATCGCGGGCGCGCTCAACAAAGGCGCCGACGAGCAGGTCGCGCTACCGATCGCGCGGATGAACCAGTTCTACAAGCGGCTGCTGGCGATCTTCGACGTGCAGGTGACCAGCTTCGAGCGCAAGAAGTACGTGTCGCTGTCGCACGAGCCCAACAAGGCGATGAACCTGAACAGCTACATCGGGCTCATGGGCGGCGCCTACCAGGAGGTCAGCACGCCGCTGGGCACCGCGCTGGTGACGGCCGGCCCCAACCGCGCGGACCTGGTCGTGCCGAACCCGGACTACGTGCTCACACTCGACGCGGACAGTGTGCTGCTGCCCGAATACGCGCTTCGCCTGGTGCACCTGCTCGAACAGGGCGCGTTCGCGCATCACGCGGTCGCGCAGACGCCGTATTCGGCCTATCCGGGCTCGGCCACGCGCATCGAGCGCATTTCGGGCGCCACCACCGACATCCAATACATCGTGCACCAGGGCATGACGCATTACGGCGCCACGTTCTGGGTCGGCGCGAACGCCGTGCTGCGCAAGAAAGCCCTCGACGAGATCTGCGAGACCTCGTACGAGGGTGACTGGGAGATCAAGCGGTACATCCAGGACCGTACGGTCATCGAGGACACCGAATCGACGATCGACCTCGGCGTGCGGGGCTGGCTGCTGCACAATTACCCCGAACGGCTGGCCTACAGCGCCACGCCGCCCGACTTCGGTTCGCTCTGCATTCAGCGGCAGCGCTGGGCCAACGGCGGACTGCTCATCCTGTCCCGCCTGAAGGACCAGTTCCGGGCGAAGTCGAAACGCGAGGACAAGAACCGCTTCGGCGAGTACTTCCTGCGCGTCAACTACATGGCCTCCATCTTCTGGAGCTCCGTGTGCCTGGTCGTGATGCTGGCCTACCCGTTCAACAACGAACTGCTCAACCCGATTCTGCTGCTCATCTCGGTGCCGTACTTCTTCATGATGGCGGCCGACCTGAAACAGCTCGGCTACAAGCGTTCCGACATGTTGCGCATCTACGGCTTCAACCTGATTCTGCTGCCGGTCAACCTGTCGGGCAGCATCGCCTCGCTGCTGCAGTTGCTCACCGGCGAGAAAAGCGCGTTCAAACGTACGCCGAAAGTCCGCAACCGTACGACGGCGGCGACCAGCTACCTGATCCTCCCGCTGGCGCTGATCGCGCTGTGCGTCTACACCATCTACGTCGACATCGAGCACCAGCTGTGGAACAACATGGTGTTCGCGGTGCTCAACCTGACCCTTTCCCTGTACGCGATGATCGCGTTCGTCGGTCCGGGCAACACGGTGGTCGACCTCTTCACCCACCTGCGCAACTGGCTGGTGCGCCCGGTGGCGCCCAAACGGACCCGCAAACGGCGTACCAAGAAGAAGGCGGCCGCGCCCCCCGTCCCGACCGCCGGGGCCGGAGACTGGGCCCAGGTGCTCCACTACCGGCACGAGACCGGATCGAATGCCGGCCACACCACCGTGCGGTTGCAGCGCAGCCAGACCGGGGACTGGAAGGCCGCCTCGTCATCGGCCTCGCAGGCGCACGCGTTCGAGGAGTTCAGCTTCTTCACGGTCTTCCAGCCGGTCTACAACATGATCAACGGCCATGTCGTCGGTTACGAGGCGCTGACCCGCTTCGCCGACGGCAGCAACCCGCGCGAGGCCCTCGCGTCCGCCGCCCAGCGCGGCGTGCACATCGCGCTCGACGCCGCCCTCATCCAGGCCGCCATCGCATCGTCGGCGGCCCTGCCCAACGGCACATGGCTGTCGGTCAACGCGACCGCCGACCTGTTGCGCCACCCGCACGAACTCGCGCAACTGCTCGCCGGGTCCCGCCGCCCGCTGGTGCTGGAGACCGGCGACGCGGAGGCGGCCGAGGTGGCCCGGCTGGGCGGCGGCGTCCGGCTGGCCGTCGACGACCTGGGCGCCGGCTACGAGACGCTGTCGCTGGTCGAACACGTACGCCCGGCGTTCCTCAAACTGGGCCTGAACTCGATCACCGGCATCGAGACCTCGGGCGCCCGCCAGGCTGCGATCCGCGCGCTCGTCCAGTTCGCCGACCAGCACGGCTGCACGGTGATCGCCGAAGGCATCGAAACAGCAGCCCAACGCGACGCCCTGGTGGCCTGCGGCGTCCCGTTCGGCCAGGGCTTCTACCTGGGCAAACCGGTCCCGGTAGAAAGAGTCCTGACCGGCGTGGGCGGCTGGTAACGCTATCGCCGTCATGTAGGGGTTTTCGGGGTGACCCCACAGGGGGTGAAAGCAGGGATTGCCGGGCATCTATGCCGTTGCCAGGGTGAGTCCATGAGACGTTTTCTGGACATCGCCGCCGGTTGTTTGCTGGTTCTCGTCCTGCTGGCCGCCGTCACCGTTTCGCACGGTTCGGTGGTTGCGCTGCTCGGGGAGCATCCGTGCTGCTGACGACGGGACGTCGGTTCGGCGGCGCGGCGGCCGCCGAACCGGTCGTCTATTCGCCGCTGCAGCACACAGCCCGGCCGGGCACGTCGCCCAGGTCCACTGCGGCCAGCGCGGTCGCCTCGACGAGCACCCGGTTCTCCGCGGCCGCCGCGAAACGGCAGTCGCCTTTGTGTCGCAGCGACACCCCGTACGGGCGGAGGAAGTCCTCGGCGCCCAGCGTCTCCGACCTGATCGCCTCCAGGAGGGCGGGCAGGCTGACCTTGAAGTCGGCGCGCTGGTCGGCGTCGCCCTCCACGGCGCAGCTGTTCATCCACGATTCCAGGCGATAGATCTCCGCGCCGGTCGTGTCGGCGGCGTCCGCGGTGACCTGAAGCGCGAACGCGGCGTGCACCTTTTCGTGCAGGGCCACGTCGGAACCGGTCAGTGCGGGCACGATCCGCTCGAACAGGTCCAGCTCGGTGAGCCCGTCGCGGTGCAGCAGCCATTTGGTGGTCAGCGGGAAGTAGCCGGCCACGGTGGCGCCGTGCAGTTGCAGGCGCTGCCGCCGGTGGAACTCCCACCGGTCCTGCTCGGCCACGGCGAACCCGGACAGCATCGGCTCGCCCAGTTCGGCCAGCCGCTCACCGTCGACCGGGGCGCCGCCGTGCAGCGCGTCGAACGTGGCCACGATCCGGGACCGGCTGCGGCCGGCGTCGGCCGTCCGTGACCGGGGGCCGCGCGGCTGCCCGGCCAGCCAGGCGGCCACGCTGGGCCGGTCGCGCACGGTGTCCAGGGTGGACAGCGCCTCGGCGGGCCGGCGGGCGCCGAACACTTCGAGCACGATGGCCCGCAGGTTGGGCGCGTGTTCGACGATCGCGTCGATCAGGTCGAAGCAGACCGAGATGATCGGGGCGTCGCCGTGCGCGTCGTCGTAGCGCAGGCCGAAGTCGTGCAGGTCGAGGCCGCCGCCGGCGACGTGGATCTCAGTGATGTGCGACCAGGGCAGCCGGTGCAGGTCGGCCAGGGGCGAAACACCGCGGGCGAGCTGGTAGCTGAGCACGTGCCCGACGTCGACGCACATGCCCGCGCCGGTCTCGGTCACCAGGTCGGCGAAGAAGTCGAAGGCGTGCATCCGGCCGGTGATGACCTCGCACGGCGGGAACTCCGCGTTGAACGGCACGGGCAGGTTGGCGTGCAGCGCGTGCACGTTGCCGATCGTCGTGGCCAGGGTGGTCTCGTCGAACGGGAACGGCGTGAAGTAGGGGTAGACGTGCCGTTCGCTCATCAGCCACACGCCGAGGTCCTCGGTGACCCACGGCGATCCGCTGTCGGTGAGCAGGGTGTTGAGGCCGCGCAGGTCGGCCGGTGCCACCGGTTCCGGATAGACCGGGTTGAGGTCGGTGCTGTGCACCAGCACGTCGCGGCCCAACGCGACCAGGTCGGCCGCGCTGCGCCGGAAGAAACCCTCCGGCCGGCGGCGCCGCTCCTGCACGTCGGTGTAGGCCAGGCGGCCCTGATGGCGGGCCGAGGCGGCGGTCACCTCGAAGAAGTCGACGCGACCGGGCTCGGCGTCCAGGTAGGTGTCGTGGAAGTCGGACGGGTTGACGCCGAGGCCGAGGCCGCGCCGGGCGACTCCGGCGAAATAGTCGGGGCCGAACATCACAGCGACCGCGGGGGCGTGCCGAACGGATCGAAGATGAGGCTCGAGGGGTCGTCGTCGATGTTCCACATGGCGATTTCCTTTCAGCGGGTGAAGTGGGGTTCCCAGGCGAGCGTCTCGCTGGGCAGCCAATGGGTGTCCATCAGATAGGGCGTGAAGGCCAGCATGCTTTCGTAGAGCCGGCGGAACTCGTCGATGCCGGCCCCGGTCTCGGCGCAGATCGCGGTGATCGTCTTGCGGCCCCGGGACGCTTCGATCGCGCGCACGAGTGCGGCCGACGTACGGGAGAAGATCTTGACCGACGTACGAATGCGCTCGTCGTTCCGGTCGACCAGATAAAAGGTCAGGGTGTCTTCGCCCGAGGGACCTTGACGCAGGAATTCGGGTGTTCCCTCGAACGGGCCGAAAATGGGGTTGATCCGGGGATGCGCGTAATCGGCCGCGTCCAGGTCGGCGTCGATCTGGCGCCGCAGCCATCCCTGTTCGGCCGCGGGGCTGAAATCGGCGGGCCGGTTCGGTTGTTTGGCGGCCTGCCGCGTCTGCAGCCAGCGGGCGTACTCGAAATGGCAGCGCCACAGCGCCTCCGCGTCGTCGCGGACCCGGTAGCTCAACACGTCGTAGATCCGCTGCAGGTAGTCGTGCTCGGCCACGTCCGGGTCGAGCAGGTAGAGCGACTGCATCACCAGCGCGGCGACGTCGTCGCCCCGCGCCTCGAGGAAGTCGACCGTGTCGGGGAAGTGCATCAGCACCGGCAGCGTCGAGTAGCGGCGGGAGGCCCGGCCCAGGGCGTCGGTGAGGTGCTCGGCCCACTCGGGCAGCAGCGCCTCCAGCCGGTCGCGGCACTCCAGCCAGCTGTCCCGCCACTGCGGGAACTTGCGCGTCAGGTTGAGACCGAAGTAATGCCGGTCGCGGCGGTGCACGTCGAGCGCTAGCGACCAGAACCGGCCCATCGCGATCTCGACGCCGGCCGCGGACAGGTCGGCCCCGGTCGGCTCGGGTTCGCTGCGCCAGGTCACGGCGCCGTCCGCGGCCCGTTCCAGCAGCAACGTCTGCCCGTCGGCCAGGGGCTCGACGCTGGTGCCGGCCGGGGCGTGCGAGAGCAGGAACCGGTCGGTGTAGAGCGCTTCGCTGTGCGGGAACCAGGGCGCGTCGAGCGCGGTCTGGGCCCGGCGGGTGCCCTCGTTGATGCCGAGCGGCACGGCCACCACCGGGCTCAGCAGTTCGACGCTGCGCAGGAAGGTGGCGGGCGACATCTGGTTGCGCAGGGCCCGGAAGTTGAAGCTGCAGTTCAGCGGGAGCAGGGCCACGTCGACCGGGCCCTGCGCCGCCAGCCGGGCGTAACCGGCGAAGTCCTCCAGCGTGTCGGCCCCGTGCAGCACTCGCAGGCCACCCGCGGCGAACAGCAGTGACTGCTGCGGGATGCCCTCGATGGATTCGCACGCGGCGACCGCGCTGATCTCGAAGCCGGCCACCGCGGCGGGCCGGTCGACGCCCAGGAACCGGATGTCGGTGAACCCGTGTTCCTTCAGTTCCCCGGACATCGGAAAACGCGCGTCGAGGTCGGCTTCGGGCAGCACGATCGGCGTATCGCGGTCGAGCTGCAGAAGTGTCGGCACGTGGAAGTGGTCGACGTGGGAATGGGAGACGACAACCGCGTCCACACCGCGCAGCGTGGTGACCGCCCGATCGTTCTGTCCTTTCGGGCTCCACAGATTGCCGAAATAGTCGAGCGAGGGGTCCACCGCGACCCGCCCGGATCCGGCGTCCATGACGAAACACGTGTGTTGTACGCGGGTTATCCGCCACGGTTGCATGTCGCACTCTCCCCGTATCGAACTGGTGATTGCAGCGACTATCGCATCGACGACGGACACTGCAGCAGTCCCTTGAATCGGGGACATGACGGGTCGCTCGCCGAATGGTTGATTGTTGGCAGCGGCTCAACCGGCCGCAGCGGAATCAACGAGAGGAACCATCATGGCCGAGAAGCCCGTCGTCGCCGTCGAGCTCGAGCAGGACGAGGAAATCACCATCGAGGAGGTCGAGACCTTCGAGAACCCCGGCCGTATCGCCCCGGCCAACTCCCGCTGCCAGTAAAAGGCGCCGGCACGACCGCGTAGCCGAGCACCGGCCTGCCCCGGGTCCGTCCCGGGGCGGGCCGGTGGCCCGGCGCGACCACGGAGGGGTCATGAACAACCAGGAGTGGATCAGCTATCGGCCCGCGGTCACGGTCACCGTCGAGCAGTCCCGGGTGCACCTCACCGGCCCGCGGTGCCGCCTCGCCGTGCGCGTGCCGAGTGCCGAGCACCGCCGGACGCTGCTCGATCTGCTGTCCGGCCCCCTGCCCCGGTCGTCACTTCCCACCCGTACGGTGGACCTCCTGCGCCGGTACGAAATGGTGCAGGTCGCCTCGCACGAGCCGCACCGCGACACCCTTGAGCTGCACGACCGCTCGTCCATGCCGCTCAACGAGGGCCTGCTCTACAGCCCCGACGACCTGCTCGAATATCAGCGCCGGGCGGTCGCCCGCCGGTTCCTGCCGGCCTCGCCGCCGGAGGCGTTCGAGTCCCCGGCCCGCCGCCCGCGCAGCTTCGCCCCGTTCGATCACCTCGACGACGCGGCGCCCCCGGTCGACCCCGGCGTGCTCGACGCGGTCATGCGCGCCTTCCACGACCCCGAACGCCGGCTCTACCCTTCGGCCGGCGCGCTCTACCCGGTCGAACTCGTCGGCGAGCAGGTCACCGGGACGGGCAGTGTCTTCCGTACGGCCACCGGCAGCCCGTTGCGGCTGACCGAGCGCAGGGCCGAGCCGCCCGCGCCCGGCGAGCTGGCCCTGGACCCCACCCTGGCCGCCGTCCGCACCCGGTTCTGGCTGGTCGGCCGGCTGGCCGACGTCACCGCCAAGTACGGCCAGCGCGGCTATCGCTACACGCTGCTCGAGGCCGGCCACGCCGCCCAGGCCCTGATCGAGATGCTGGCCGAGGCCGGTCTGCGCTGCCGCCCGTTCGGCGGGTTCGACGACCTGGCCGTGGCCCGCCGGCTGCACCTCGAACCGGGAACCGTCCCCCTGTACGCGATCGGCGTGCTCGCGGCCGAGCCGGCCCCGGTCTGGCTGCACGGGCAGCAGGTGCGCTGCGTGCTGGTCGGTGGCACTCCCCTCTACTACGCCGAGACGTTCGGTGCGCGGAACCCGGAAGGTGAGCGCGAGAGCGGCTACGGCGTGGACGTCAGCCTGCCCACGGCCCTGGCCCGTGCCACCGGTGAGCTGGCCGAGCGCACCGCCCTGGTCGGCAGCGCCCGCCCGCTCGGCAACAGCAACGGCATGGCGGCCCACGTCCGGCCGGGCGCGGCGAGCGACGCGGCCGTGCTCGAACTCTACGAACGACACTGCTTCATGCGCCTGTGGTTCCGCCGTGCGGCTCCGGAGGTGCTGCCCCGACCGGCCACCGCGCTGGCCCGCGCCGTCGCTGGGCTGTGCCGCAAGGCCGGGGCCGAACTCGTGCTCACCGACATGACCGATCCCCGCTTCGGGGTGCCCGCGGTCATGGCGGTGGCCCGCGGGGCCGGCCACGGCGGCGTGCTGATCGGCTCGGGAGCGGCCGGACGCCGTTCCCAGGCCGTCGACTCGGCGCTCCGCGAACTGGCCAAGGCGCTGTTCTACCGGGTCGTGCTGCGGTCCGAGGGTGCGTTCCGGGATGAGGACCCGATGCCCGGCGAGCTCACCTCGCCCGCCGGCCACGAGGCGCGCTTCGCCCACCGGCAGGTGCCACAAGAACTCACGGCGTTCCTCACCGCGGGCCCGGCCGCGACCGCGGACGACGACCCGCCGGTCGACCTCGGCGCGCTGCGATCGGTCGTCACCGTCGAGGATCTGTCGGCCGAGGGCCCCGATCCGGACGCGTGGTTCGTTCACCGGGCCACCTCGGACGACCTGCTGACGGTGGACTTCTGCACACCCTCGGACGCCTTCCGGGAGCGGATCGCGCGCTTGCTCGGGCCGGAGATCGAAGTGGACGGCTGGTGGCCGCATCCGCTTGGCTGAACACACGAAACAGGATGGGGGCAGTGCGAGCCGATGGTGACGAGTGAACTGCGAACGCTGTTGCGGGACCGGCGCTTCGTGGCGTACTGGGCGGGTCAGGTCACCAGCGTGGTCGGCAACGCGCTGACGCTGGTGGTCCTGCCCGCGCTGCTGCTGCCCCGCGGCACCGAGGTGTTCGCCGTGGTGCTCGCGATTGAGGCCGCCGCGATGGGTGGGCTGCTGCTGCTCGGCGGCACTATCGCCGACCGCTGTTCGCGCACCCTGGTGATGGCGGTGGCCGACGTGCTGCGCCTGGTCGGGATCACTGGTTTCCTGCTGTTCGGACCGGACGGCCCGCTTCCTTTGCTGTGGCTGGCCGCCGTGCTGACCGGGGCCGGGGCCGCCCTCTACGAACCGGCCCACCGGGCCGCGCTGGCCCAGCTGGTCGCCGAGCCGAACCGGCAGACCGCGCTCAGCCTGGAGTCCGCCACCAAACGGATCGGTTCGCTGGTCGGGGCCCTGCTGGCGGGGGTGCTGCTGGCCGCCGGGCCGGCTCAGCGGGCGCTGGCGGTCGACCTGGCCACCTTCGCCGTGTCGCTGGCCACCCTGCTCTGGTTGCGCCTGCCCGCCGTACGGGTGCTCGCAGCCGGCACCGGATCGGCCTGGCGTGACCTGGTCGGCGAGACGCGGGCCGGTATCCGCGAGGTCGTCCGGCGGCCCTGGGTGGCGGTGCTGATGCTGCAGGGCACGGTGCAGGTGTTCTTCCTGTTCGCCCCGAACGCGATCCTCGTGCCGCTCGTCTCCCAGGAGCGTTACGGCCCGGGCGCGTACGCCTATGTCAGCGCGGCCACGCTGGTCGGTTCGGTGCTCGGCGCGCTCGCCGGCGGCCGACTGCGCCCGGCGCGCCCCGGCTGGTGGGCCATGCACGCCCTCGCCCTGTGCACTTTGACCCCGCTGTTCCTGGCCGTCGAGGTGCCGCTGTGGGCGTTGTGCCTGGCCGGGCTGGCCGGCTCAGCCGGCGTGGCCGTCTTCTTCATCCTCTGGTACGCCGCCCTGCAACGGGAGTTCCCCGACGAGATCCAGGGCCGGGTGTTCTCGGTGGAGTCGACGGCCAGCTTCGCCCTGCAGCCGATCGCCCTCGCGCTGGTCCCCTTCGTGGTCGGCCAGGCCGGGCTGGCCCCGGTGGCGGGCATCGCGGCCGTAGTCCTGCTGCTTTCCACGTACGCGGTCCTGGCGGTTCCCGGCGTGGCCCGGCTCGCCAGTTCCGGAGCCCACGCCCCCGTCCCCGTGCCCGCCGGTCGTTAGGAGCCCGATGACCAGCATCAGCTGCGTCGACGCGACAGTCCTCTACGGCGGGACCACGGTGCTCGACCACGTCACGATCGGCGTCGAGCAGGGTTCCCGTACTGGCGTCATCGGGCCCAACGGGGTGGGCAAGTCGACCCTGCTGCGGGTGCTGGCGGGCGAGCTGACCCCCGAGACCGGGCAGGTCGTGCGGCGTCCGGCGTCGGCCGGGGTGCTGTTCGTGCCCCAGGGGCGCGAGGTCCGGGCGGGCGAGACCGCGGTGCGGTACATCGCACGGCGGGCCGGGGTCACCGCCGTACGGGAGGAACTGGAAACCGCGACCGCCGCGCTCACCGACGGGCAGCGCGGCGCCGACGACCTTTACGCGGAGGCGTTCGACCGGTGGCTCGCGTTCGGGGCGGCCGACTTCGACGACCGGGTCGGGCCGCTGATGACCGAACTCGGCATCGTCGACCCCGAACAGCCGGCCGACCGGCTCTCCGGCGGACAGCTGGGCCGGCTCGCGCTCGCCTCGGTGTTGCTGGCCCAGCCCGAGATCCTGCTGCTCGACGAGCCGACGAACGACCTCGACACGGACGGCCTGCACCGGCTGGAGACGTACGTGACCGGGTCGCCGGCCGGGATCGTGCTGGTCAGCCACGACCGCGCGTTCCTGGCCGCCACCGTCGACCGGGTCGTCGAGCTGGACGAGTTCACCCGCACCGCGCAGGAGTATCACGGCGGCTGGGACAGCTACGTGGCGGAACGCGCCGCGCGACGGGCCGCGGCCGTACGCGCGCAGGAGGACTACGCCGGCGAGCACCGCAAGCTCACCGAAACCGCACGGACCAAACGGGAATGGGCCCGTCAGGGCGAGCAGAAGGCGCTCAACCCGCGCCGCCAGCCCGACGGCGACAAGTTCCGCAAGGCCGCGGGCATCGCCGGCGCGCAGAACACCGGGTCCGCCGCGACCACCGCGCAGCGCAAACTGTCCCGGCTCGAAGATTCCGCGCCCCCGGTCGTACGGGAACCATGGCGGCTGCGGCTGAGCATCGCCGAAGCCCCCGCCGCGGGCCGGGTCGCGCTGGAGCTGCGCGACGCCGTGATCAGCCGGGGCGCCGTACGGCTGGGCCCGCTCACCCTGACCGTGCTCGGCGGCGAGCGCATCCGCTTCACCGGCCCCAACGGGATCGGCAAGACCACCCTGCTCAACGCGCTGCTCGGCCGGCTCGACCTGGACGAAGGCACCCGGATCGCGGCCCCCGCACTGGTCGTCGGCGAGATCGACCAGACCCGCGGCCTGTTCACCGGCGGCCGCAGCGCCACCGACATCGTGTGCGCGGCCACGGCGCTCACCCCCACCGACGCGCGCACCCTGCTGGCCAAGTTCCGGCTCGGCGGCGACACCGCCCTGCGCCCGGCCGACCGGCTCACCGAGGGTGAACGGACCCGCGCCGGACTGGCCGTGCTGCAGGCCCGCGCGGTCAACTGCGTGGTGCTCGACGAACCGACCAACCACCTCGACATCGAAGCGGTCGAACAGGTGGAGGCGGCGCTGGCCGAGTTCGGCGGCACGGTCCTGCTGGTCACGCACGACCGCTCCCTGGCCCGCGGCATCCGGGTCGACCGGACCGTCGACGTCGCCGCCCTCTCCCACCGGCTCTACTCTTGAACAGGTGGGGGCCTTGACCGACGGCATGGGGGAACGGCTACGCACCCTGCGGATCCAGCGCGGGCTGAGCCAGACGACACTCGCCCGCTCACTCGTGTCGGCCAGCTACGTGTCCCTGATCGAGGCCGGCAAACGCATCCCCGACCGCGAAGTGCTCTCCGAACTCGCCCGCCGGCTGGGCACCAGCGTGGACTACCTCGAAACGGGCGTCGACACCGCCGCACTGCAGGAGCAGGAGCTGGCCGTACGGTACGCCGACCTCAGCCTGGCCAACGGGCAGACCGACGACGCGCTGCGCTCCTTCCGTGAGCTGCAGGACGCGGCGGTGCCGTCGGTGCGGTTCCGGGCCGCCTGGGGGGTCACGCGCGCCCTCGAGCTGCGCGGCGAGCTACCCGAGGCGCTGGCCACGATCGAGCCGCTGATCACCGAGTCGCGGGCCGACCGGTTCGGCGAACCCACCCTGCTCGTGCTGCTCAACGCGCGCTGCCGGATGTACCGCGAGGCCGGCGACGTCGATCTGAGCATCACGTACGGGGAGGAAGCGCTGGCCGAGGCGGCCCGGCTGGGCCTGCGCGGCACCGAGGACGAGGTCCGCCTGGCCACCACACTGGTCGGCTGCTACTGGGACCGCGGCGACCTGACCCGGGCCCGCCTGCTGAGCACCGAAGTGATCGAACGCGCCGAACAGCACGGCACACACCGGGCCAAAGGCTCCGCGTACTGGAACGCCAGTCTGGTCGCCGAGGCTGAGGGCCGCCGCCGGCTCGCGATCACGCTGGCCGAACGCGCGCTGGGCCTGCTCGGCGAGACGATGGAGGAACACGGCCTGGCCCGCCTGCGGATGGTGCTGGGCTGGCTGCTGCTGCGCACCGACCCGCCGGACCTCGACCGGGCCGCGTCGCTGCTGTTCAAGGCCCGCACCACCCTGGCCGAGGTGGGCGCGGACGTCGACCTGGCCCGCTGCGACCTGCACCTTGCCCGGCTGCTGCTGATGCGCGGCTCCTACGAGGAGTCACTGGCCCGGACCGCGCAGGCGTTCCCGTCGCTCGACTCGTTACCCGTCGACCGGGCGCGAGCCCACCTGCTGCGCGGCCGCGCCCTGATCGCTCAGGGCCTGGCCGGCGAGGACGACCTCCGTACGGCGGAAGGTCTGGTCGCCGGCGCCCGCGACCGCCGCCGGGTCGCGGAACTGTGGCGTGAGCTCGCCGAGACCTGGGAGTCCGCGGGCGAGCCGGCACGGGCGCTGGCCGCCTACCGCGCGCTGGCCGACAGCCTCGGCGTGGTGTCGTGGCCCACGCCCGTCAGGCCGCGATCCGCGCGTACGTCAGCGCGGCCCGGGTGAGGTCGGCCTTGTTGCCCGCGCCCAGCTTCGTGCGGGCCCGCTTCACGTAGGTGTCCACGGTGTGCTTGCTGATCAGCAGCCGCCGCCCGATCTGCTCATGCGTCAACCCCTGCGCGACCAGCCCGACGATCGACTGCTCCCGCGGCGAGAGCACCTGATTGCTGCGAGGTTCGGCCGGAGTGGCCACGCGGCGCACCGCATCGATGTAACTTTGCGGATGCCCCCGTTTGTGCAGAAACGCGGACGCCCCCGCCGCCATCCCCGCCTGCACCGTCTCCGGATCGTCCACGGCCGAGATCAGCAGGACCGGCACCCTCGGGGCCAGCCTCCGCACCGCCGGGAAACACGGCACATCATCGGCGAGATGCAGGTCGAGCAGCAACACATCGAGCTCGTCCACCCGCACCCCCTCCACATCGGAGGCAGTGACCACGACGCTGATGTCGAGAGCAACCTCCAGAGCGCCACGCAACCCGAGCAACGCAACCGGATGATCGTCAACAATCCCAACCCGAATCACAGCACTCTCCTCCCGAAGGTGCCGAAAGCATAACTAGCACTCGTGACCCCCAGTCAACGCGCTTGTCACGGCGTAGGGGTCACACCCCCACCCCTGGGGACGTCATGCTGGAGGGGTGCTGAGCGACCGTGATCGCACCCTGCTGGCTCCCCACGTCGCCCTGCTACGGCGGGCCCGGCGAGACCTGGCCGCCGCCGAGGCGGAACTGGCCGAGGCCGAACGCGATCAGGCCGAGTCGACCACACACACCGATTGGCGGGACCGCTTGTTCGGCGGCGTGCTGAGCGTCGACGAAGGACGGGCCCAGCAATACCGGCGCTCCCGGAAAACGCGCAACGTCGCCGCCAAGGCGCGCGACGAAGCCCGAGCCCAATACGAGAAATACGCCGAGCGGGTCGATTCGCTGCTGGAGCCGATGCTGCTGGAGGACGACGCCGGTTACCGAGCCCGGGTGGACGCCGTACGGGCCTGCGACAAAGCACTCAAAGCCTGCGAAGACATGCGCTTCCGGATCGTGTCCACGCAGGCCGAGCCGGCCCAGACGCCAAAGCAGGACTGGCACGAAGCCGAATTCGGGCGGCAGCGGCTCGCCGAGGTGGTGGCGGCGCTCCGGGAAGATGCGCAGCGAGTGCGCCGGCTGATCGAACGCGCGGGAATGGACGTTCCCGCACCCGACACGACCGGGCTACGCACGGCCGGCCCCCTCGCCGAGCAATCGATAAGAGGACTGCAACGCCAACTCGACGTCCTCATCAAAGAAGTCACCGAATGGCGGGCGGCGGCCCACCGGAACCGGATCACCGCACTACGGGCCGCCCACGAGTCGCTGTGACGACGGGGCCCGCGACGATTTACCGCCGCGAGCCCCGCCATTGACGCGTAAGGGTCAGCCGACGCCCTGAACGGCGTCCTTGTGCACGTGAACGCCGGCCCCCAGCTCGACGATCTGGGCCTCGGTGAGACCGAGACCCTGCCAAACCTGAACGATCAGGTAAACGCCGGACGGCTGCTTGATCCAAAGCTCCGAGCCGGTGTCACCGCCGGGGGCGGGCGGGACGAGACCGTCGGGGGTCACACCCTGCAGGCTCTTGAGGAGGACACCCTCCTTGTCACCGACCTTGACCGTCTTGCCCGCGCGCGACGGACCGCTCTGATCCTTCGACTCCAGCATGATGACGATCTTGTCCGCGAACGAGTCCTTGTCGTAGACCGGGTCGGTCGACGGGTTGACGTCCGGCCCCGGGTTCTTCGCCTTGTCGGGCGCGACCGTCAAGTAACCCTGCTCGCTGGCCTGGACGAACCAGCCGTCCGGCACCTTGTCGACGGTGAAGCCCTTCGGCTGCTCACCCTTGTAAGCGACAAGCTGAACGGAGGCGACGCTGGCGGTGCCCTTGTCGGCGGGCACGGCCGGGGTGCCGCCGCTGGTGGCGACCGCGAACGCGGCGGCCAGCGCGGCGACACCGAACGCCGACCCGGCCACAGCCTGCACGGCCCGGCGGCGGCGCAACGCCCGGCGGCCCCGGGTCAGGTCGGCCTCAACCTGCTTGCTGTCAACGGCGTGCATCGGCCCGGCGATCTCCTCGAAGTGGTCACGAAGGTCGTTCATGGGGTGGCTCCCTGGCTGAGAAAGGTGATTTGCGCCTGGTGCAGCGCGGCACGGAGACGATCCAGACCCCGGGCGGTCTGACTCTTGACGTTGCCCTCCGAGCAGCTCAGCGCGTCCGCTGTCGCTGCCACATCGAGGTCGTAGAAGTAACGGAAGACAACCGCCGCCCGCATCTTGGGCGGCAGCTCGCGAAGCGCCTGCCTCACGGCCTCACCGGCGGGGCCAGCGCCGGAAGACGTAACACTGGGGACGTCGGGGAGCACAGCCATGGTCTGCTCCCGGCGCCGCCAGATCCGCCGCTTCTCGTCGATCAACGCGTTGACCAGCACCCGACGCACATACCCGTCCGGGTTGTCCGCACGTTGGAAAGCCGGCCAGGCGACATACAGCTTCGTCAGCGCCGCCTGAACGAGATCCTCGGCCAGGTGGACGTCACCCGCCGTCAGCAGGGTCGCCGTGTGGAGAAGGCGAGGTCGCCGGCTGACCACAAACGCGTGGAACTGCTCGTCTCGCTCGGACCCACCCGAGCCGCTGTCTCGTCTCACACCCCGATGACGATTCGCGTTCGAGCCAGGTTGCATCGCCCCATGATGGGATCACCCAGCAACCCGGACTTCGGTGGTGCCCCCGGTAGGAATCGAACCTACGACACACGGTTTAGGAAACCGATGCTCTATCCCCTGAGCTACGAGGGCCTGCGGCCTACATCCTACCTACCAGGGCAGACACGGTAGTGCCCAGGCGTCCCTGGCGCTGCCCGACCATTCCCGTCGACCCCCCGTGCACACATGGGAGCGATCCCATCCCTGCTCGGAGCACGTGTCGAGCGACGGTCGGAACGAATACTGCAGCAGCGTCGTCGGGGTACCTCACGCACGACGTGCCCCGGCGCGCGGCTTCGACCGGTAACGACTCCACCAAGCGGCCGCGTCAGCGAGCGGGCCGAGGTGACTGGCAGACGGCCGTTGCTGTTCGCGTTCGCGGCTCAGGGTGGCAATGCCGGCGGCGAAAGCATCGACGGCCTCGCGGCGAGCGGCTGACCAGACGGGGACCAGGCCGGCCCAGCCCTCGGCTTGCTCGGGGCTGTGGCCGGCACGAACCAGTCGAATGACCATGAGAGCGGTGTCGATCCAGGCGGCCCCTCGGCATGGCATCGACCAGTCCACGAGGGTTACGCCGCCGTCATGCAGAAGGAAGTTGTACGGAGTGACGTCCGTGTGAATCAGTGTGTCCCCGTCAACCATCTCGGCCGGAATGTGATCAGCCCATCGAACGGTGGCCGGCTGCACTCGGACTGCGGGGCACGGCGTGAGCTTGGAAGCCATCGCGCTCAAAGCGGTGGCCATTGCCGGCAGATCGGACGAGCCCGGGGCGAGATCAGGATGCCGGCCGGCGACGTACTCGAATCCGAGTAGTAGCCAGTCGTCGCGTTCGACCTGCCAGCGCAATCGAGGCAGTGGCGGCGGGAGGCAGGCGTTTATCCGGGCCTCGTTGCGATGCATCCAACCCATGGGATTGCCGGCAGCGGCGCCCTTGCAGAAGAAGCGGCCGGTGCTGGTGCCCAGAACGACCGCGACGTCGGAGATCACCCCGGTCTCGACAGGTGTCACCTGAACGATCGGGCCGGTGCAGTTCTCTATCTCTGCTCGGACAGCAGGCGGCAGTTCGTGCCATGGATAGCGAGGCACAGATGCGGGCTCCTCACGTTCGCGGCTGGGGAGAGCGTACGTCCCCAGCCGCGAACTGCCCGCTAACGCATCGGGCTGTCGTGGCACCCGGCGTGACATTGGGTGCAGTCGGACGCTGCGGTCATCGACCACAGTTCCGGGTCGACCACGCACCCGGCCTTACGCATAGCGGCAACCGTGACCGCCAGCGTTGCCGCGCTGGCCTCCGGCACAGTCGGCCACTCGTCACCTGTCGGACTTTCGTCGGGCACGTGGTGAATGAACCGTCCGGCGATCCGATTGCAGAACTCGGCGTACTCGTGGGTGTACAGAATGAACGTGTGCCAACCGATGTCGACGAGCTCGCTCGGCCCGATCGGCTCCGTCGCCGTCGCGCAGGCCTCCAGGAAGGCCACCGTCTGGCCCATGATGCGGTCAGGCATGCCCTCGGGTAGTTCAGGATGCTCGGAAGCGATTCGGGCGACGAGTCGATCGGCCAATGCCGTGGGCAGCAGGAATAGCTCGAGCTTCTCGACGGGCTCTCGGTGGAGTTCCGCAAGCGCGGCGAAGGAGAGTACGAGCACATCGAACGGCTCGCGCACGGCCAGAAATGCACCGCCATCCTGATCATCGCATTGGCGGATGGTGCTGAACCGTTGATCATCGATTAGCCAGAGGACGCGCTGCACGCGCCCTGGATCGAGGAGTATCTCATTGAGCGGCTCCGCGGACTGCGTGGCAGCCGTCAGTATGTGTTCGCCACCCGTAGTTCAAGCCTTGTTGCGTCAGCCGACGCGGAAATGATCATTGCGCTGACGTCTGGGGCCACGCAAGGAACCATTGAGGCGAGTGGATCGCTGGAGCGCTACGACCTCAACCGCCACGCTCTCTACCACCTCGAAAGCGGGCCGCAGCCGTTCCGACGGCGGACGACGAAGCTCGGGCCATCGATGTGCGCCGTCGTGCCCTAACCGCGAGGGGAAGGTGAGCCAACTCTGAGCTTATCGACATTGATCATCTGCCGGAGTTGGATCCCAGGCGCCACTGTCGGCGCTTGCCACCCGGTCGGCTTTCGAGCACCGTGCCCCTCTCGCTGGGGAGAGGGGCGGTTGGCGTAGCCGGTTAAGCACTCGAGGCCTGGTGGACGGCGTTGCTAGTTTCCTTTGCTGACGACGGCGAACAGCAGCAGCATGAGCAGGAAGCCGAACCAGAAGTTCCAGATTGAGTTGAGCCGGTAGTAGCTCTTGACGGGTTTGCCCTGGCGGGTATGCGGTTTGACGAACGGCATGGTCGCAGGACTCCTTACGCCTGTGTTATAGCGCCGATGAGGCACAAGACGAACAGCAACATGGCTAGGTAGCCCAGCCAGTCCCAGTCTGAGTTGATCGAGGTCGGTGTGGGGGTCGGGGCGGCGTTGCGCAGGTGGGATCGGACGTACGTTCCGTCGTCGCGGCGGTGGCCGCGTACGCGAATCATTCCGGCGCTGCGGACGGCCCTGGGGGTGCTTCGTCGGTAGTGCGGACGGACCCACCGGCCGTTACGGTAGTGCCCGGAGACGTGCGGCATGATCTACTCTCCGTGATCAAGTAGTGATAGGCGACGATGCATGATGACACGGCCGTACGACATTTCTGACGCCACTCACTTCGATCTCATAGTGCAAAGTTGCTGATCAAGCGCTTGAAGTGCGCCGAAGCTGTTCACGTCTACCGATGGGATACTCAGATCGGCACACCGGCGCGCTCCAGCCACATGATCACTCCACGTATTCTTATGGCACTGTCCCGACTGTGCCGCGGCAGGCAGTCTCCGGACCAGGCGAACCGTCGCGGCTTGCCTCCCGCTGCGACTGCTGCAAGTCATGCCTGACGAGGAGCCCACTGTGCACGACCGGGATCCGGCCCCATCGAAGATGAAGCACCCTGGTGCGCCTATCCCGGTGAAATCACGGCGGCGTACCCCGGCATCGTGGTCAGGTGTCTCGCTGTGCCGAGCAGGTTGGGCATGCTGCGGCTGGCGCGGCGCGAGATCGGCGACGATGACGCGCCACAGCCATCGTTGCTCGCGCTGTATCGGCGGCCGACTCGTGAGGTCTTCGACGAGCCGCCGCCCTCGTCGGCGGCGAGGACGCCACGTAGCGGGAGCTGGGCTGCCGATCCTGCGGGAACTCGGTGACGAGCAGCTTCGTGACGAAACCAAACCCGCCGTGATGCGCTGCATCGTCTCCATGATCGGTTATCACCGTGGCGCGGGAACACTGCGGAGGTGGTAACACTCGCCGTTCACCCACGCGATTGGGTGCGAATCCATGTGCCCGCCGACGCACTGAGACGGCTCTGCCATGACGGCGACGCCGATACCGCTACGGCCCCTATACGCGTGCGCAGATGCCTCTGAAATCGAGGGCTTGGACGTTCAGGCGATCTACTCGACTGGTTGAGCAGCTCGTGAGCGGTCCTAACGAGCAAATCCATGCGATGAACGAAGTGATCCGCCACGTTCGTGAGCTCCTCGTCGGCGTCTTCGGGCACAGCTGTGCCGCCAGCGAGTACGACTAACTGACGAACTGGTCCTGGTCACGCTCGCCTGCATCGGTGAGGCCGCCGACGCCCGACTTCGGTTGGATGAGGAGATCCGCCGGCGCCTCGGTACCGCAGCGGACCGACTGCATGCCGGAGGAATCGCAGATCAACTCGCAACCTGGTGCGCCGGCGGTTGGGCCAGGGCATATCGACGTTGATAGTCGGATCAACGACAGATCTTTTCGCGATTCACGTTTACCTTCAGGAGGCTTCAATTACTGCACGTCATGGGGAGGTTTCATGGCGTCACTGAACGACGTGATTGCGGCAGTTCGTCAAGCGGCGCAGCGCACGTTGAAGCCTTCTTCTGAATTCGTCCTCCGAGGCCGAGTCGACTCAGACGGCCCCAGAGGTGAGGGCTGGTACCGTCTCCGTGCCCGCCTCAATCCTGGCGATCTTGACCGGTTGGATGGCGCATGCTTGGCGCCACAGGAGGGTCCCGAGCAGCGAAGCTTCGCCGTGATCGACAGCGAAGTCGTGGACGGCGTTCTTCGGGTACGGACCCAGTCTGGCGCACCGACTCAGGGATTGTCGTTCTGGGTTCCAGCGATGGATCTTCGCGCCTCGCGTACGGCAGTGCTTGAGGGGCTGAGCGCGCTCGCACCGGTCAATCTCGTCCACCGCTTCGATCAGCAGCGACTGGATCCCTTACCGCCGGCTGGGCCATGCGACCCACGGCTCAACGCCGCACAGCAACGCGCTTCCGACGCCTGCTGCGCTCCCGGATTGCAGGTTGTGTGGGGCCCGCCGGGCACCGGGAAAACCCATGTCATCGTCAACGCCATCGAACGCCTGATGACCGCGGGAAAGCGAGTGCTACTCGTATCGAACACCAACGTGGCGGTCGACAATGCCGTCGAGGGCATTATCAACCGCCTTGCCCCCACCGCCGGCCGAGTGATCCGAGTCGGTACTCCCCGCATCACCGCGGTAGCCCGTGACGAGCGAGTCTCGCTTAACCGGCTGGTCGAAGCTCGTCAACGCACCGCCTTGGCGCGCCTAAGCCGTCTAGAGGACAGTATCGCGGAGCTGCAGAGCAATCATCCGCAGCGCCGGCTCGCCGATTCGGAGGCTAAACTGGCGGGCTTCGACCCGAGCGAGCATCGACGCCGCCAGGCGCGGCGGGACAATCAGCACCGAGCGCAGCAGCTGACCGCCCAGGTACAGGCAGCGGCTCTGCATGCCGCTGAGGCGGAGGGCAACCTCAAGCAAGCGACTGCCGACGAACTCCTGGCGCATCTGCTCGTCGCCATGGTCTATGAGCGCATAGCTCGACACGACCGGGATCAAGCAGCGCAGGGGTTGGCTGAGGAGGAACGCACCACCGGATTGTCGCGGGCGATGTCCGCGATGCGCCGCCGGCAGGCCCGCGGTGCCGCCCACCGCGCCGAGCGCGAACTGGACGCCAAACGGACGGAGCGGACCGCTGCGGAAGCCCGGTTACGGCAGGCCGGCGTGGAGGTGTCCCATGCCCTTTACGTCCAAGCGCAGGCAGCCACCATTGCCCAAGCCCACGAGTGGGCCGCACATGCCGAGCTGCACCAAAGCACAGCGGCCCGGGCCAAAGAAGCCGCAGCCGAAGCCCTGGCCACGGTTCGGCAGCGACTGAACATCGCCGCTGCGGCAGCACAGCCCTCCGAGCAAGATCTGAAACTGCTCAGTGAGGCGGAAGTGCGCGGCCTGCCGCAGCTGCACGAAGAGCTATCCGTATTGCGGCAGTCCGCTGCCGAGTGCGACCGCAAGATCCGCGAGTGCCAAACACAGCACGACCGCCTCGTGACCGACCTGGCAGACAAGCGACCCGGTATGCAAGCCGCGCTCATCGCCGAGGCCGCCGTCATCGCGACGACGCTCAGCATGCTGACGCTCAAGAAGATGATCGCGGCCACGGCGTTCGACATTGTCATCGTCGACGAGGCCGCAGCAGCCAGCTTGCCCGAACTCATGTTCGCGGTGAAAGCTGCTCGTACCGGCGCCACGCTGCTCGGGGACTACCTGCAAAACGGACCCTTCGTCGATCCGAGCCTGCCCAAAGAAGATCTAATCAAGGCCGTCTACACCAGAGACTGCTTCGAGATATTCGGACTGACTGATCCCGCAACCGCGTCCCAGCAACCCGGCTGCGTGGTTCTGACCGAGCAATGGCGCTTCGGACGGGAACTGACCGAGCTAGCCAACCGGGTCGCATACCGCGGACTGCTGACCGCCAAAAACCCGAAGACCTGCGAGATCGTGCTCGTCGACACCGACGGCCTCGGCAGAGCCCTCAGTGGCATACGCCGGGCGCGTCCCGACGCTGTCGCCGGGACGTGGCCGATCGGCGCGCTCATCGCTCGAGCTCTCGCCGAGTACCACCACCCCCGTGATGGGTCCGTCGGCATCGTGACCCCTTACAAAGAGCAGGCAGAAACGACGCAGGAACTGCTGGCCGAATCCGCGTGCGGCCCAGCGATCGAAGTCGGCACAGCACACACCTTCCAAGGCCGCGAGTGCGACATCGTCGTGTTCGACATGGTCGAGGACGGCAGGGGATGGGTAGCCAAAGGCGCTCACGGCTCCGACGCATGGAAGTTGCAGGGGCTACGGTTGTTCAACGTCGCGACGACCCGGGCCCGACAACGCCTCTACCTCATCGGTGACGGCGCAGCAATAAGGCGCCGCGGCAGCGGCCCTCTTGGCGCACTGCGACACATGATTGACGCCGGCACGATCCAACGTGTCCTCGCAAGCGACCTCCTCGGCATCGACGAGGCCCACGCGCCAGTCGAGGAAACCGTTCACCACGACCTGTGGAGTGCGCTCCAGCCGTACATACGGCTTGTCGGAATGTACGACGAGAAGCAGATCACCGCCGAGGTCCAGCAGCGCGTCGACAGCGCCGCGTCGTCGGTATGGATGTGGAGCCCCTGGGTCGGCAAACACTCCTTGGGTCTGCAGGACAGCCTGGTCGCCGCTCACGCCCGTGGGGTCGAGGTCCGCGTCATGGCCTTGCCAGAGAAAGAGATCAACGCTGAGGTGCGGGCAACACTGAACGCCCTACGAGCGCGGCTGCCCCATGTCGTTCTGGTGCACAAGATGCACCAGAAGATCGTCGTCGTGGACCTAAGGTGGACTTTCGTCGGCAGCATGAACATCCTCTCGCACCCTCGTCGACCGGCAGAGGGCCGCCACGAAGTGATGATCCAGATCGACAGCGCCCGCTTCGCGCGCCAGATCCTGTCCTTCGAGCTGGCCAACCAGATGCGTAACCCACCACGCTGCGAGACCTGCGGCAACACCATGACCGAGGCCAAAGAAGCTGGGAGGTCACCCGATCGGCGTTGGCTCTGGTACTGCGGTCGAATGATCAACGGTGAACCGTGCCCGCAGACACTGGAGTTTCCTGAACGCACCGGCCGAAATCGCGCCGGCTCAGCCCCACTCAAGCGCAACAGCACCTCGTGATATCCGACAACGCAGACCGGCAACGACGGGCGAGAAAGCAATGACGGCACCTCAACCAGAAGCCTCTCAGATAATCACCGATCTGCCGCACTCTGGCGGCGATGGCTCGGCCGCGCCCGACGCGCTACTACACCGTCAACTGTGCTGGATCGCTTCGGTAACAGACCGTAGGAATGCATGACTACTTTGAAATCACCGTTGACTGAGGGCAGGCGGGGAAACGCGGTCATGCGCACTGTCGATGAATCGGCGTGGAGCCCGCTGCGGATCGCTAGAGGCATCATCTATCTTGCTATATGAGACGCCGTGCTGGACGATCGAAGATGTATATGATTCTGGCAAAGCGGGCAGTGGTGAGCTTGAAGTTGACGCGCCTGAGCTCTTCTGATTGGGGCGCTGTCTACGGATCAGAAGGTCTGAAGTCGACTTAACGCTTGAGGTCGATAGCTCGACCCATGGAGCACAGGGCGAGCGAGCTCGCCGCAATAGCAGGGCTCGTGAAGTATGTTTCCGCAGGTAGATCGCATGGGGCGAAAGACCTGTCCGCTTAGGAAACCGATGCTCTGTTCCTGAGCCGCCGGGGCGTTCGCAAGGGTGTCCGGGCGGCCTCTACGGGCGCTGCCCAGCCGCTTCGCCGCTGGTGGGTGCCGCCGGAGATCAGCGCTGGTGCCGCCGTTTCAGAACGCCTGCTGTTCATCCGCGGGGCAACCCGAGAGCCGCGTCGTTGGCGGCGCGGCGATGCTTGCGCTCGCGGCCTCAGTGTTTCCACCCGCTGTCGCAACGCGTCCACCTTGGCCGCGTTCGCACGGATCTCTTCGACATCGACTGAGGGGCCTTCGGCCATTGTTCGGTCACCTACTTAAGGCTTGCAACGTACTGAGCGTTTCGGCGTATGAGTGGGAGCGGACTCCGCCGCGGCGGGCACTGTCGGCCAGCGTGAACCGCAGGCCGGACACGCGTGGAAGTGCCGCCGCGATTTCGTGCACGTTGTCGGGTGCGAAGTTCAGACCGATCAGCAGGGGGTGAGCCGCGGCAAGACCGTTGAGGTCCGTGATCTGGAACTCGTTCTCGTACTCCGGTGACCGGTCGCGCAGGAAAGCCCATGAGTCGCGGTACTCCGGCAGGACGTCGGCTTGGAAGTACGCGACCTCCAGGTCGTCCGTGTCGGTGAAGTCGCTGAGGATCCAGCCCGGGTCGTCGTCGTGGGCGATCTCGATGCCGCCGTACACGATTCCGATGCCGGCGCCCTTCAACCGGGCTCGCAGGTCGGCACCAGGAATGGCCCGTCGCGCGGACTGCACGAGCGGAGCGTGTACGGCCCGCACGATCCTCAAGACATGTGCCGGATCGTCGTTGAGATCGAGCACCGGCACCAAAGAGGCACTCGACAACCTGCGGCTGATTTCCTCGGCCGTCTCCACGGTGATCTCCCGGCCGTCCCCGAAGCGGGGATCGGGTGTCAGGTCGACCCCGATCAGGCCGGCGCCAGCTTTTTCGAGGGTGACAGCTTCGTCCGCCGAGCGGATCCGATCCACCTTGATCAGGTCAGTCGTCATAACGCACCACGTTTCCACTCAACTCGTCCGCACCCCGGAAGTCGTTCGGGATGACCCAGATCCTGCCCTGAGTCGAGGTGGAGATCTTCCAGTACGGCGACCCCGTCGGCGTGTGCCGCCCTCCGCCTGGATGCACTTGGATGTTCGCGATCTCCGGATGGCCCTCGATGCGCACCTGCTGCGACAGCTGCGATGTGCCCCTCTTGGTGCTTTGATCGACCCGCACCTGGTAACCCGCGGCGGTGAACTGGTCGGCGATATCGTGCGCTGACTGCCCCGCAAGAGATCTTGGGTTGCTGACGATGTTGTCTACAAACGCTTGTGGACTGTCGCGGTTCGGGCGCGCAGCACTCAGCGTGGCGTCGCCGTCAGTGCTCTGCCCGCCGCTCGTGGACGCGCGGTCACGGCCGATCTCCCCCGCCGCCAACGTGGTGGCCACCATGTTTTCCTGGGACACCATGCCGCCGGCAGCCGGATGGGGTGTGGGTATCGGCGACGCTCCGTCGGCGCCTTCACTCTTGCCGGGCGATCCACGCGGTTTCGGCGGTGCCATCAATCCCCCGACCAGGCAACGAGCAGTGTGAATGCGCCATCGTAGTGACCGAACGCCACAATCTAGGCGCACAAGGTGACTATCCGCCGGATGGTCGGTGCGGCGGTTCGGACAGGCCGGTACCTTGAGCCGAAGGGTCGGCACCTGGGTGCCGGATCTGATGGTGTGGGCCAAGGAGATGCCGCCGAGTTCGGCCCGATCCAGTTGCGCGGGGACTGCCGGTCTGCTGCTCGCCGTCGAAGTTGTGTCCGGCGGTTCCGAGGTCGTCGACCGGATCATCAAGAAAGCGGAGTACGCCAACGCGGGGATCCCGCGTTACTGGTTCATCGAGCGGGACGGCGCCACTACAGTGCATCGGCACACGCTCAACGACGCCGGTGAGTACGAGCTGGAACTGAACGGCCCGCAGCCCTTTGCCTGGCTGATCACCACGGTTCCGGGCATTAGGTAAACCCCGCCCGGGCTAGCTAGTGGAGACCACGCGGAAGGTGCGCAACGTGGGGTCGGAGGCGTCGGGGGTGGTCATGCCGGCCGCGTGGCCTGCGCGTAGGTAGTCGACTACCGCCGTTGTGAAGCGTTCGCCGGGGAGGATGGCGGGGACGCCGGGCGGGTAGGGGCTGATCATTTCGGCGGAGATGCGGCCTGCGGGATCTTCGACCTGGTCGGTGGGGGCGAAGTACGCCTCGCGCGGGTTCATGGCCTGGTCCAGGTCCAGTTCGTGCAGGGGTGGCACCGCGGGGGCGGGGCGGTCGGGGGCGGGTGGGGACGTGGCCAGCCGTTCGAAGGCGTCGGCCAGGCGGTCCAGGGCGGCGTCGTTGTCGGAGTAGGTCAGGGAGCAGATCACGCGGCGGGCGTCGCCCAGCTGGACGAGCAGGCGGGCCTCGGTGGCCATCCAGTCCGCCGCCTGGTAGCCGCTGATGCCCAGGGCGGAGACGTCGACGGAGAGTTTCAGCGGGTCCCATTCGGCGACGCTGTCGTGGCCGATGATCGTCTCGTCCATGACAGTGAGCGACGGGATCTTGGCCAGGCGGGCGCGCAAATAATTGACTCGGGCCAGCGCCGCGTCGAGGAGCTGGCGGCCTTCCGAGACCATGCGGCGGCGGAAACCGTCGATCGAGCCGTAGAGCAGCGCGGACGGGCTGGTCGTGGTGATCAGGTCCAGGCGTAGCCGCAGGTCGACGGGGTTTACGCGGTCGCTGCCGAGCAGGATCACCGAAGACTGGCACAAACCCCCGTCGGCCTTGTGCAAGCTTTGGATCGTCAGGTCGGCGCCGGCCTGGACGGCCGGTGTGGGCAGGTCGGGGTGGAACGGGAAGTGCGCGCCCCAGGCCTCGTCCACGATCAGCGGGAGGCCGCGGCGGTGGCAGATCCGGGCGATTTCCCGTACGTCGGCGCCGGTCCCGTACTCGGTCGGGGTGATCATGAGGACGGCCGCGATGGCCGGGTCGCGGCGCAGGGCTTCGGCGACGTCGGCCGCGGCGGCCGGGTGGGCGATCCCGTTCTCGTGGTCCCAGCGCGGCCGCAGCCAGACCGGGTCGGCGCCGGCCAGGATGAGCGAAGCGACCACCGATTTGTGCACGTTGCGGTCGACCAGCACGCGTTGGCCGGGGCCCGTGACCGTCAGCAGCGCCGTGTGGATCGAGATGCTCGAGCCGCAGGTGGTGAAGACCGCCTGCCGGGCCCCCACGGCGTCGGCCATCAGGGCCTCGGCCTCGGAGACGGCCTCCTTTGCGAAGATCACGTCGGCCTCGAAGGCGCCGCGGGTGAGCACGGCGGCCGTGCGGTCGTCGAGCGACTGGCCGAGCCGGTGTCCCGGGAGCGCGAAGGAGTAGGTGCCGTCCTCGCGGAACTGTTCGATCGCTTCCAGTACGGGGGTGCGCCGCTGATCCATGGCGCGCCGCATCCCCAGGTTGAGCTGCGCCAAACGTCAGCGTGGGTGGGCCGCCACGAACGAGGCGATGTAGTCGGGCAGGCTGTGCTCGACCGTCCAGCCGAGTTCGGCCGCCTTGCCGTTGTCGGCTTGGCCGCGGGTGCGCTCGCCGCGCAGTGCGGGGGTCAGCTCGTACGGCACGCCGAACATCTTGGCCACCTCGAGGATGGGCCATTCGTGGCCGGCGCCGAGCAGGTAGCCGTCGCCGTGGCCCTTCTGGGCGACCAGGACGATGCCGCGCACGATGTCGTCGATGTGGGTGAAGTCGCGGGTCTGCGTGCCCGGCGACACCACGGGCAGCGGCTCGCCCTTGAGGTATTTGTCTTCGAAGATGCCGATCACCGTGGCGTACTTGCCGCTGGTGATCTGGCCGGGGCCGTAGACGTTGTAGAAGTACGTGATCGCGTAGTCCAGCCCGTACCAGCTCGAGTAGTTCTTGATGTACTCGATGTTCTTGGCCTTGGTCCACGCGTACGGGTTGAGGTTTTCGTCCTGCCCGTCGTTGCCGAACTTCGAGCTCGAGCCCGCGTAGATCAGCTTGGAGCCGTTGGCCGACGCGAACTTGACCACCTCTTTGGTTCCGAGGAGGTTGAAGTCCCAGGTCAGGTCGTGATCCTCGAACGAGGTGACGATCCGCGAGTATTCGCCCAGGTGGAAGACGATCTCGGGGCTGGGCAGGCCGCGGTCGGCCCAGATCTTGGCCAGGTCGGCAGTCGAGCCGTCGACGTAGGTCACCCGGGGGTCATTGACGTGGTTTTCCGGGACGCCGGTGAAGTAGTTGTCGAGCGACACCACCGCGGCCGCCGGGTAGTCCGTGAGCAGGGACTTGATCAGCGCGGACCCGACAAATCCGGCACCACCGGTGACCAGCAGTGTTTGACTCAACGCACCTCTCCCGACTGAAGACTCCAGTCGAAGAGGCTACCAAGGCAGGCCCGCCCCACCCGAATCGTCGGGTGAGGCGGGCGATCGATCGGGAGGGCGAGCCGGTCAGGGTAGCCAGGGTGACGGCGCGGGCGGGGCCACCACCGGGGGCCGGTCGTCACAGGTGATCGTGTTGGGGAGCAGCCACGGCGCGAGCCAGCCGCCGTCGTTGCCGCCACGGTCGGTGACGGTGAACTCGGAGCCGGCCGGGGTAAAGCCGAAGCTGCCGCAGTTGTTGATCCCGACGGCGCCGACGTTGCGGGCGTCGACATTCTCGAACGACGCGCCCCCGGCGACCCGCGCGCTGAGCACGCTCGTGCCGGTGCCGTCGACCCTGATGTCCTTGAAGTGGGCGTTCGGCACCGCGTAGAGGTCCTTCACCGCCCACTCGGAGACCATCATGATCGCGTTGTACGTGCTGTCGAGGTAGTGGTCGCCGGTGACCTGGATGTCGGCCTCGATGCTGCGGTCGAGCGCGTAGACCCAGAGCGCGCCGAGCCCGATGTTCCAGTTCAGGTCGAGCGTTCCGGCCCGTACGGCGGTGTTGTTCGTGAATTTCACGAAGCCCGCGAACGGCTCGGCCCCGAACCGCGACCCGGCGTGCAGGGCGCTGCCCTCGCGGATCGGGTCGGCGATCAGGTTGCCGGAGACGGTGATGTCCTTGCCGCCGTAGATCGCGATGCCGTTGGCCAGCACCGGGGTCTGCACGGTGTTGCGGTCGAACGTGTTGCCGGCGTTGGTGGTCTTCTCGGCCCACATGGCCAGCGCGTCGTCGCCGGTGTTGCGCAGGAAGTTGTTGCGGGCCACCGAGTTGGTGACGCCGGTGTGGAAGTTGAGACCGTCGGCGATCTGGTCGACGATGATGTTTCCTTCGACCCGGGTGTTCGTCATCGGCCCGTCGAACCACAGGCCGACCTTGGTGTGCTGCAGGTGCAAACCCTTGATCGTGGAGTCGCTCATCGCCCCGCCGACCGCGTTCACCTGGTCGGTGTCGATTCTTTCCCGTACGTCACCCTGGATCGCGAATCCGGACAGGTGCACGTTGCGGCTGCCCCCGTCGGCCGCGGACTTGCCGTAGAAGCCCACCCCGGTGTGCACCGAGCCGTCGGGCGCGGGCGCCGGCAGCGCGACCTCGCGGCCCTTGAGGATCGTGTACCAGTTGCCGGCGCCCTCGATCGTCACGTCGTCGACCAGGATGTGCCGGTTGACCTGGAACACGCCCGGGGGCACGTACACCTTGAGCTTGGTCTTCCTGGCGAACGCGATGGCCTTGTCGAAGGCCGGGGCCGAGTCACGTTTTCCGGTCGGGTCGGCGCCGAAGGCGAGCACGTTCGCCGCCACCAGGTTGACGTACGGGAGTCCGACCAGTTCGGAGTCGAGCAGGTCGATGACCGTCCACGGCACGGCCGACGACGCGGTCAGGCGCACCTTCTCCCCCGCCGCGACCGTGCGGCCCAGCAGGAGGCGCTGCTCGTCGTAGAAGTGGCTGGGCCGGAACGGCTTGCTGATCACCGGCGCGGGCGTGGTCTGCGCGGGCACGCAGGCGCACTCGGCGATCCACCAGTCGGGGTGCAGCAGGCCGGCGTTCGGGTCGTTGGTGAACGGATATTGGTTGTAGAGCCACGAGTACTGCGAGGTCAGCGTCATGGTGCGGGAGGCGCCGCCGGCCTTGACGGCGAGCGGGGCGGTCAGGCCGCCACCGGCGGGGGCATCCGGGATGCTGTAGCGCACGGTGATCGCGTTGGCCGTCTTGGGCAGCGTGAACTCGACGTACTGGCCCGGGGTGAGGCGGACGGCGGACCGGCCGGAGGCCTCGGCGGGCAGCGTGTAGGCCGCGCGGCCGGGACCGATGACCGTGCCGGTGGTTCTGGCCTTCTCGGCCTCCTGCTCGAGGAACGACACGGCGGCGCCTCGCCCGGCCACCAGCGACGGGTCGAGAGCGGCCCGGGTGACCGGGGACGGGGTGGCGGTGGCGGGCGCGGCCACGGCGGGGGCCGGCAGGAGTGAGATCGCGGCGACGGCGGTCAGGGCCGCCAATATCCGGGACGAAGGCATCGACGAGGCTCTTTCGTGAGGGGAGCGTTCCCGGTGGCGGGACGGGCGCCGATCGGGGTGGAGTGACCATAAGATTGCTGTGACGCAGTCCACAAGGTTCAGTCCATAGTTTTCGGCAGATTGCTCGGTGGTTTCGTGAGGCGCTCGTTTTCTTTCATCGCCGTCGCGCTGCTGATCGCCGCTTGCAGCAAACCAGAGCAAGAGCCGACCTGGTCCAAGATCGATCTGCCCGCGGACGGCAAGGTGGTGCTGCGCGACGTGGCCGACTGCGGCGACACGTGGTGGGCGGTCGGCGGAGTGCTGAGCCCGGCGGGGAGCGACGGACAAGCGGCAGCCGCGGCTCGCCCGGCCGCGTGGACCGGCGGCCCCGGCGGCACCTGGACGGCGGTCCGATTCGCTCCCCTGTCCACCAGCTACTACGGCCCGAAGCAGATCATCCGCAGCGTGGCCTGCGCGGACGGCAAGGTGGCCATGGTCGGGGCGGTCCCCGGCGGCGCACACGGCAACCCCCGGGTCAGCACGTGGCGCCTCGGAACGGATGGGCGCATGGCCGAGAACGCCGCGCCCTTCGAGACGTACGGCGGCGACGAGGCCGTGGGGGTCGGACCGATCGCGGCCGGCCCGCACGGGTTCGCGATCGCCGGCATCCGCAGCAGCGGGGCGGCCGCGTGGTTCTCACCGGACGGCCTGACGTTCACGCTGAGCGAGCTCAACGCCGCGGGTACGGCGGCCGACGACGTACGGGCGCGACCGGACGGCGGCTGGCTGGTCACGGGAACATCCGCCGACCAGCGACCGGCTGCCTGGGTCGTCGAGGACGGGCAGTGGGCCACGGCCGCGTCGGAAACGGGCGTACGGGAAATCAGGCTTGACCCCGAGAACACCCCCGTCCAGCCGGTCGCCGTGGCCGAGCGCGGCACCACGCTGCTGCTGGCCGGGGACGACAGCCTGTGGCAGGCCACCGTTCACCGATGAGACATCCATCGCTGTCACTTTCTTGCGATGCTCGGGGGCATGACCGCCCATGAGCACGACCACCTGACCCGCCGTTCCCTGATCGCCGCGTCCGGCGGCCTGCTGGTGCTGGCCGCCACCCCGGGCAGCGCCCGGGCCAAGACGCTCAACGCCCCCACCGCACCGGGCGCCTCGCGCGCGTCGGCGATCACGCAGGGCACCGCGCTGGTGCACGCCGACCTGCACAACCACACGCTGATGTCGGACGGCGACGGCGACCCGGCCAACGCGTTCGCCTCGATGCGGGAGGCCGGCCTGGACGTGGCCGCGCTGACCGATCACACCACGCTGTTCGCGATCGAAGGCTTGTCGTCGTCGGAGTGGCGGCGGGCCGGGCAGCTCGCCGACGCCGCCAACGACCCCGGCGTCTACACGGCGATCCGCGGTTTCGAGTGGTCGCATCCGCTGCTCGGGCACGTCAACGTCTGGTACAGCGGCAATTTCACCGACCTGGGCAGTTCGTCGAGCATGGGCAAGCTCTACGACTTCATCGAGGGCTCGGGCGGCATCAGCGGCTTCAACCACCCGGGCCGCGAGGTTCTGCGGTTCAACGATTTCTCGTATGATGCGGCTCTGCGCGATCAGATGGTCGGTCTGGAGATGTTCAACCGGGGCGACGACTACCTGTTCGACGGCTGGTCGAGCGGGCAGAGTTCGCCGCTCAACGCGTGCCTCAACGCGGGCTGGCGTACGGGCCTGACCGGTGTGACCGACGAGCACGGCACCAATTGGGGCTTCCCCGAGGGCAAAGGCCGTACGGGGTTGTGGGTCGCCGAGAACACCCGCAACGGGGTGCTGGAGGCGATGCGGGCGCGGCGGTTCTTCGCCACGCGGGTGAGCGGGCTGCGGCTCGACGCGACGGCTTCCGGCGTACGGATGGGCAGCTCGCTGCCTTTCGCCCGGGGTGATGTGCGCTTCTCCGTCGACCTGGACCGGGGCCCGGAGTGGGCCGGTAAGCCGCTCAAGCTGCAGGTGCTGCGGCCCGGCACGCGAGCGCCCGAGGTGGTCGAGGTGATCGACACGACGGCCGGGCGGACCACCGAGTTCACGGTGCCGCTCGACGTCGCGGACGGCTCGTGGGTCGTGCTCCGCGTGTCCGACTCGACGCAGGCCAACGCGTCGCCGGGGCCTTCGGGTCACCCGTGTAACGACTGGGGCGTCGCTTATTCCAGCCCGTGGTGGCTGACCAGCTGAACGGGCGACCTCATACGGGCAATCCTGCGGTGATGGTTGCGCGATTCGCCTGATCAACGCCTGCGGCCTTGACATGCTCCACGGGTGACCCCAGGCCACCGACACCATGTTTCCCGCCGTTCCCTGCTGGCCGGGGCGGGCGGCCTGTTCGTGCTGGGCTCCGCGCCCGGCGCGCAGGCCGCACCGCGTACGGGGGCCGGACGGGCGTCGCGGATCAGCCGCGGCACCACCCTCGTGCACGCCGACCTGCACAACCACACCCTGCTGTCGGACGGCATGGGCGAACCTGAACTGGCCTACGCGTCGATGCGCAAGGCCGGGATGGACGTCGCCGCGCTCACCGACCACGCCACCGACTCGGGCTTCACCGGGATCACCACGGCCAAGTGGAAGCAGATCGGTGAGCTGACCGATCAGGCCCACGCGTCCGGCACCTACACGTCGCTGCGCGGCTTCGAGTGGTCGCACTCGCACCTCGGGCACGTCAACGTGTGGGGCACCGACACGTTCCTGGGCGCGGGCGGGGTCAAGAAGATCTCCACCCTGTACGACTGGCTGGCCGGCACCGACGGCGTGGCCAGCTTCAACCATCCGGGGCGGCAGCGGGAACGGTTCGACGAGTTCGCGTACGACGCCCGGGTGGCCGGCCACATGGTCGCGCTGGAAATGTTCAACAACGAGGACGACTACCTGTTCGAGGGCTACCCGAAGTTCAGCTCGCCGCTGGTGGCCTGCCTCAACGCGGGCTGGCGGACGGGTCTGAGCGGGGTGGCCGACGAGCACGGCTTCGACTGGGGGCACGACGAGGGCAAGGGCCGTACGGGGCTCTGGGTCACCAAGAACTCCCGCTCCGGGGTGCTGGCCGCGATGCGGGCCCGGCGGTTCTTCGCGAGCCGGGTCAGCGGGCTGCGCCTGGACGCCACGGCCGACGGCGTACGGATGGGGGGTCGTCTGCCGATCGCCAAGCGCGCGGTGACCTTCCGCGTCGACCTCGACCGTGGTCCCGAGTTCGCCGGTCCGCTCAACGTGCAGGTGCTGCGGCCCGGTACCTCGGTGCCCGAGGTGGTCGAGATGCGGCAGCTGGAGTCGGGCAAGATCCTCACGTTCACCGTGCCGCTCGATGTGGCCGAGGGCGACTGGGTGGTGCTGCGGATCGCCGACCCGAGCCGCGACAACCCGGCACCCGGCCCGGCCGGGCACGCCTGCAACGACTTCGGCCTCGCCTACTCCAGCCCGTGGTGGCTGACCGGCGGATCCGTCCCGGCCAAAACATCAACTCGGCACCCGTCCGGCCGATAGGCAGCCCGTGAGATCATCGGAGTCCGCGGACGGCACCCAGCTGGTGCACGTCGGTCGTCAGCCGATCTTCGATGTGCACGGCGACGTCATCGCCTACGAGCTGCTCTTCCGGGGCAGCATGGCGGCGGTCGCGGCGGGCCGCCAGGACACGTACGCGACCAGCACCGTCATGATCAACGCGTTCACCGAGTTCGGCATCAACGAAGTCGCGGGCGACCGGTTCTGCTTCATCAACCTGACCCGCGAGTTCCTCGCCGGGGAGCTGCCGCTGCCGTTCGGTCCGGCCCAGGTGGTGCTGGAGGTGCTGGAGACGGTCGAGATGGACGACGAGGTGATCGCCGGGATCACGAAGCTGGCCGAGGCCGGTTATCGGATCGCCCTGGACGACTTCGTCTGGGGCGCCGGGCACGAGCAGCTGTTCAGCCTGGCCTCGTACGTGAAACTCGATCTTCTCGACGGCGACCTGAGCCACTTGGACGAGGTGGTCGCGGCCGTGCGGCAGTTCCCGAACATCCAGCTCGTGGCCGAACGGCTGGAGACCGACGAGCAGGTCGCGCTGGCCGACCACTACGGCATGGAACTGCGCCAGGGGTACGCCCTGAGCCGCCCGCAGGTGCTGACCGCGTCCAGCCTGTCCCCGTCCCGGCTGCGTCGGCTCGAGCTGGTCAACGCGCTCAGCGCCCCCGACGCCGACATGCCGCGCATCGTCTCGATCATCGCGAGCGACCCGGCCCTGTCGTTGCGGGTGCTGCGGGCCAGCAACTCCGTCGCCGCGGGCCACGCCAACCGGGTCTCCTCGGTGCGGCAGGCCGTCGTGATGGTCGGCCTCAAACACATCAGGCAGTGGGCGATGCTCATGGTGCTGGACGACGTCGGCGGGGCCACCGAGGAACACATGCTGGGCGTGCTGACCCGGGCCCGGCTGTGCGAGAACGTGGCGCAGTGGTTCGGGGCCGCACCCGACGCGGCCTTCATGGCCGGGGTGATCACGGGGGTGGCGGCGGTGCTGGGCATCCCGCCGGCCGCCATGACCGAGCAGTTCCCCCTGGCCCCGGCGGTGGCGGCCGCGCTCACCACCGGCAGCGGGCGGCTCGGGCAGGTGCTGCGGGCCGTCGACTCGTACGAGCGGGGTGAGCTGGGCACCTTCGACCTGGCCCCGCAGTACATGGACGCCGTGCGGTGGTCGACGCGGGCCCTGGACGCCTCGAACCGGCTGGCCGCCGCGTAAGTTCATCCGCGATGAACATCGCCATTGTCACCGGGGCCGGTTCCGGGCTCGGCCGTTTCCTCGCGGCCGGCCTGGCGGAGGACGGTCTGCACGTCATAGCGGCCGACGTCGACGCCGCCGCGGCCGCGGAAACGGCCCGGCTGACCGGCGGCACGGCCGTGCGCTGCGATGTGACCTCCCGCGCGGAGGCCGAAGCCCTGATCGCGCGGGCGGTCGAGGCCGGTGGTCCGCACGTGCTGATCAACAACGCCGGTGGCTGGACGCCCGGGGTGCAGTTCCCCGACGCCGAGCCCGAGGCGTGGGGCCGCACCCTCGACCTCAACCTGCGCGCCCCCATGCACCTGACCCAGCTGGCCCTGGCCCCGATGGCCCGGCTGGGCGGCGGCGCGATCGTCAACATCGCCTCGTCGGCCGGGTCGGAGGAGACCCCGTACGGCTCCCCCGAGTACGGCGCGGCGAAGGCCGGGCTGATCCGGTTCACCACGGCGCTGGGCGCCCCGGACCGGATCGGCGGCACGCGGGTGACGTGCCTGGTGCCCAACTGGATCGGGCTGGACCGCGCGCACGCCGAACTGGCCGCCATGTCGCCCGAGGAGCGCGCGCAGGCGGCCCCGCTGATCCCGCCGTCCAAAGTTGTCGCGGCCGCACTCGGGCTGCTGCGGGCCGGGGCCGGCGGGACGGTGCTAGAGCTCGTCGGCGCGTGACAGCAGGGCCCTTCTTTCCGGCCCGTCGGGGGTTTCCGCGGCCGCCCGGCGGAAGAGCCTCTTTGCGTCCTCCGGGCGGCCCGCGCGCGCTGTGAGATCCGCTTCGACGGCTGTGACCAGGGGATAATTATCCAGTTTCGGTAGCATTTCCAGACCTACCTCGGGACCGTACGCATACCCGTGCGCCACCGCCCGGTTCAGTTCGACGACAGCGGTCGGCTGCACCCGGGCCAGTTCGTCGTACCAGAGCGCGATCGACCGCCAGTCCGACTCCGCACCCACATGACCGGCGGCGATCCGGGCGTGCAGGGCGTACGGGCCCTCGATGGGTGTCCGCAGCAGGATCTCCAGCGCCTCGGCGATGGCCGCGCGGTCCCATCTCGTACGGTCCTGGCGGTCCAACGGGACGAGGTCACCGCGCTCATCGCGCCGGGCGTGCCGCCGCGAATGCTGCACCAGGAACAACGCGAGCAGCGAGGCCACCTCGGACTCGCCCGGCATCAGCCCCGCCAGCATGCGGGTCAGGCGGATCGCCTCGTCGGCCAGCACCGTCTCGCCGTCGTAGCCCCGGTTGAACAGCAGATAGAGCACCGCCAGCACACCCGGCAGCCGCTCACCGAGCGCGTCACCCTCCGGCACCCGGTACGGGATGCGCGCCTGCGCGATCTTGGCTTTGGCCCGGGTGATGCGCCTGGTCATCGTAGGTTCGGTGACCAGGAAGGCGCGCGCTATGTCGGCCGTTGAAAGCCCGGCCACCGTACGCAGGGTGAGCGCCACCCGGGCCTCCAGCGCGAGCGCCGGATGGCAGCACGTGAAGATCAGGCTCAGCCGGTCGTCCGTGTCGTCGTGCGGCGGCTCGATCATCACTGCCTCCCGCAGCTTGCGTTGCTCGACGGCGGCCCGCCTGATCTGGTCGAGGGCCCGGTTCCGGGCGACAGTCACCAACCAGCCGCCCGGATTGCCGGGAACACCGTCGCGCGGCCACCGTTCCAGCGCGACCGCCAGCGCGTCCTGCGCGCAGTCCTCGGCCAGCGTCCAATCCCCCGTCACCCGGATCAGGGTCGCGACGATGCGACCCCAGTGCTCCCGGTGGGCCTGCGCGACGGCGTCCATCGGCTCAGAGGTCGGCGTAGGGCCGCAGCTCGATACGCCCGGCATGGGCCATCGGATGCGCGGCGGCGACCGCGATCGCCTCGTCCAAGTCGGCGCACTCGAGGATGTCGAAACCCACGATCACCTCTTTGGTCTCGGTGAACGGGCCGTCGGTGAGCATCGTCTGACCACCCCGCACCCGTACGGTCGTGGCCGCGCTCGGCGGGGCCAGCACGTTCCCGGTCACGCGGCGCCCGGCGGCGTCGTTCTCGGCCACCCACACCTCGATGTCGGGCACCCGGGAGTCGTCGGTCTCGGGCTCGGGGTCGCTGCAGACGAACATCATGTACTTCATCGCTGTCTCCTCGATTCGGCTCGGTCAGCCTGTCACTCCGGTGACGAACGGCCGAACCCCGATCCGGACAGCTCCGCTCTCTTATTTCATCGGAATGTTCAGCGGGGTGATCACCTGAACGCCGGCCGGCGCCGACCGGACCGGCCCCGGCAACGCGCCCAGCGCCTGCAGGACGGCGAGGCAGGCCAGCCGGAGGTCGGCCCGCAGGTCGTGATGCAGGACCGCGGAGAGCCGGCCCACGCGCAGCAGCTCCGCCTTGTCGTCGTCCAAGTCGTGCGCCACGAAGACGTCATAGTTGCGCCGCGCCGCCGCAAAAGCCGCCACCACGCCGGACGCGTCCCGGCCGCCCGGGTCGTAGATTGCGCGCACTGACGGGGTGACCGCCAGTTCCTCCCGCGCTTTCGACGGCGCGGCCACCAGCACCCGCCGGTTGGGGGCCCGCGACGTCAACTCGGCCCGGAAACCGGCGACCCGCTCCTGGGTCGTCGCCTCGTCCGGGGCCGGGCTCGCCGCCTTGACGTTCTGCTCGCCGGCCAGCACCAGAACCACTCCCGCGCGGTCGGCCAGCCACTGCTCGATCAGATAGGCCGCGGTCGCGCCCGCCTCACGCTCGTCAAGACCCACATGCGCGACCCGCTTACTGGCCGGCAGGTCGGTGCCCAGCGTGACCACCGGGATCTCCAGCCGCCCGATCGCCTCCACCAGCTCCGGTGTCTCGGCCGCTTGCAGGATCAGCCCCTGCGACCGCGATCGGGCGACCTTGGTCATCGCGGCCAGGGGATCGGCCGCCGAGTGGAAGCGTGGCCTGATCACAGCCGGCCGCAACCCCGCCAGCTCGGCCCGCAACGCCGCCTCGGCCCGCACCCGATCACGCACCACCAGGTCGACGGGGAACACCCGGGACGGCAGCGGGCTCTCCTCCTGCCGCCGATCCAGCGCGGCGATGGCCTGATGCACCTCGCGAACGGTGCTCTCCCGCACCCCGCCCCGCCCGTGCAGCACCCGATCGACGGTCGCCTGACTGAGCCCGGCCTGAGCGGCGATCTCGCGGATCCGATAGGGGTGCTTCACGCCCGCTCCCTCCCTCGGCCAGCCCGCCGGATTTGCCGGTTTTCTTCCTGTGTTCCCACCGCCACCCCCCGCCACCCAGGGCAGGGACGGGGTCACCCTACGCCGAGACACGCATCGCGGGTCCGGGTTATCCACAGGCAGATACGAGTTATCCACAGGGCCCGCGGCGAGGTTGCGCGAGCGGTAGCGTCCTCGCACCGGCAAGGATCCGGCCCCTCACCGGACAGCATGAGGGGTTTCTGAGGGCTTATGGAAGGACTTTGATGTTTGGTCAGCCCATTGCGCGACTGGTCACGCGTCACCGTCGATCAGAGCGGTCATGCGGCGGTGCTCGTCCGCCATGAGCGCCAGGATGAGGTGGCGCTGGGTGGCCGGCATCTCCGGGTTGTCGAGCAGCTGATCGAGCTGGGCGCCCATGTCGACCAGGCTCGGGCGCAACTCGGCCACGGCCGGGGAGATGGCGGCAAATGCCGGGGCCGGCGAGCCGGTGGGCACGGCTTCGGGCGCGGCGTGCGCTGGAGCTGCAGTGGATGCGCCGGGCACCAGGACTGTCGCCGGGTCGGCAGGCGCCGGGCCTGTCGCGGGACCGGTTGAGGCCGAGGCTGCTGGGGGATCGGCGGGTCCGAGGGCGGCAGCGGAGCCGGTGGGCGCCGGCGCTCCTGCGGGATCGGTGGGCGCCGGGGCTGCTGCGGGATCGGTGGGCGCCGGGGCTGTCGCGGAGCCGGTGGACGCCGAGGCCGGCGCAAAGTCGGACCCTGGGGCTGTCGCGGAGCCGGTGGACGCCGGGGTCGCAGCGGTGTCAGCAGGCGCCGGGGCTGTCGCGGAGTCGTGGCGTGCTGGGGCCGTGCCGGGGGTGCTCTGCGCGGGCCGGGTGGCCGACTCGTCGCCGGGGTGAGTGGGCGACTCATCGGACGCGTGCCGGGGCTTGAGCGCGCGGATCTCGACCGTGGGGGCCGCGGCGGCTTCGGACGTGGTGGTCGAATCGGTTCCAGCGAAGGAGGCGGCGGCGGGGGTGGCGGGAGATGAGGAACGCACCCGAGAAAGAAGATCGTTCAGAGCGTCAGTCAGCTCAGCCACCTCACGGGGGCTCTTCACCTCGGGCAACCGCTGCCCCGGGTCGGCCGGGTCCAGCTCCCGGGCGGCCCCCAGCAACCGCTGGAACGGCCGCAACACCAGCCCGGTAGCGAACCACACCCCGGCCGCGCTCAGGACGGCGGCGAGCAGTACCAGCAGATCCACGACCAGCACGTTATCGGTGTGCTGCTCGGACAGGTCGTCCAGGCTCATCAGAATCTGGAGTTGCCCCCCGGTGGGCAGGGTCTGCGCGAGGGACCGCCATTCGTCGTCTCCGGAGCTCACCGTCGAGTAGCCGTCTTTCGCCGGCATCGGGAATCCGGCGGACGACCCGACTTGTTTGAGCATTTCTCCGCCTTGGATGAGGCGGATCGCGAAGCTGCCGTCGGTGGGCAGGGACCCGTTTTTCTGCGCGGCGGCGCGTACCTGTTCGGCGCGGGCGGCGAGGACGCGGTCGAGGTCGTCGCGGTCGCGATGGTCGATCCGTACGACGATGAGCAGCCCGGCCAGCGCGACCACGAGCGCGACAAGTGCGGTGACGGTCAGCGTCAGCTGGGTGCGAAGCCTCATGGCCGGGGCGGGTTCCTCGGGGACGACGGCGGCGTGAAGTGCGGGGGCAAGGGCGAGGCTAGTGGAGCAACGAGCAGCCGGGAAGATCGGGACGGCCTGGCGAAGGGCAATGGTGCCGATAGGTGGGACAGGACCGCGACGGCCGGCCGAACGGCTAAACTAGTTCCTGCCCGCGTCGAGAGGCGCTGCGACGGTGACTGTCTTCGGCTGGTCTCCGCCACGCTCGGCCCGGGTTTCTGTAGCCAAGGGCGCCTCCTGATGAGGGAGGAGACCCCTCGTATGAGCACCGATCTTGCCAATAGCCGCCTGACCTCGGTCAACGGGGTCGAGTTCGCGGTGGCCGACATCAACCTGGCCGAGGCGGGCCGGCACCAGCTGCGGCTGGCCGAGCACGAGATGCCGGGCCTGATGTCGCTGCGTGCGGAGTTCGGCGACAGCAAGCCGCTGGCCGGGGCCCGGATCGCGGGTTCGCTGCACATGACCGTGCAGACCGCCGTGCTGATCGAGACGTTGGTGGCGCTGGGCGCGCAGGTGCGCTGGGTGTCCTGCAACATTTTCTCGACGCAGGACGAGGCGGCCGCCGCGGTTGTGGTCGGCCCCGAGGGCACCGTCGACAAGCCGGTCGGCGTCCCCGTTTTCGCCTGGAAGGGCGAGACGCTGGACGAGTACTGGTGGGCCACCATGAAGTTGTTCGACTTCGGTGACGGCCTGGGCCCGAACATGATTCTCGACGACGGCGGCGACGCGACCCTGCTGGTGCACAAGGGTGTCGAGTTCGAGGCGGCCGGCGCGGTGCCGCAGGCCACCGAGGACGACAACCACGAGTACCGGATCATCCTGGAGACGCTGCGCGGCAGCCTCGCGCAGGACGGGCAGCGGTTCACCCGGGTCGCGGCCGACATCCGGGGTGTGACCGAGGAGACGACGACCGGTGTGGCCCGGCTTTACAAGCTGGCCAAGGAGGGCACGCTGCTCTTCCCGGCGATCAACGTCAACGACGCGGTCACCAAGAGCAAGTTCGACAACAAGTACGGCATCCGGCACTCGCTGGTCGACGGGCTGAACCGGGCGACCGACGTGATGCTGGGCGGCAAGCTGGCCGTGGTCTGCGGTTACGGCGATGTCGGTAAGGGCGCGGCGGAGACGCTGCGGGGTCAGGGCGCCCGTGTGGTCGTCACCGAGATCGACCCGATCTGCGCACTGCAGGCCGCGATGGACGGCATGCAGGTCGCTACCCTGGAAGACGTCATCGCTCAGGGTGACATCTTCATCACCACCACCGGCGGCACCGACATCATCACCGCCGAGCACCTGGCGGCGATGAAGCACAACGCGATCGTCGGTAACGTCGGCCACTTCGACGACGAAATCGACATGGCGGGCCTGGCCAAGGTCCCCGGAATCGATAAGGTTGAAATCAAGCCGCAGGTGCACGAGTGGCGCTTCCCGGACGGTCACTCCGTGATCGTTCTTTCCGAGGGCCGCCTGATGAACCTGGGCAACGCGACCGGCCACCCCAGCTTCGTGATGTCGAACTCGTTCACCAACCAGGTGATGGCGCAGATCGAGCTGTGGACCAAGCCGGGTGAGTACGAGAAGCAGGTGTTCGTTCTTCCGAAACATCTGGATGAGAAGGTGGCCCGGCTGCACCTCGACGCCTTGGGTGTTCGGCTGACCACGCTCACCAAGAAGCAGGCGGAATACCTCGGGGTCGACATCGAGGGCCCGTACAAGCCGGAGCACTACCGCTACTGACAACTGCTTTCCCCGCCCGGCCTCATCGGTGGGGCCGGGCAGGGAAAGATGTTCACCGTGCACGTCGAGGAATCCCTGCTCTTCATCTTGGCCGCCGTCGGCGTGATCGTGGCGATCCGGGTGGTCGCCGAGAAGACGGGCTTGCCGGCCGCCGCTCTTCTCACGATCGTCGGCATCACGTACGCGGTGCTGCCGGGGCCGAACGTCGAGCTCGAACCCGAGCTGATCATGACGTATGTGATCCCGCCGTTGCTTTACAGCGCGGCGCTGGACGCGTCCTTGCTCGATATCCGCCGGCACATGCGTACGGTCGTCAGCCTGTCGGTCCTGCTCGTGCTGGCCACGGCGTTGCTGATCGGCGTCGGCATGAACCTGTTCGTGGCCGGGGCGACGCTCGCGGCCGGGATCGCGCTCGGCGCCGCCGTGGCCCCGCCCGACCCGGTGGCTGCCCTGGCCGTGGGCCGCCGTGCCGGGCTGCCGCCCAAGATGATCACCCTGATCCAGGGCGAGGGTCTGCTCAACGACGCGACCGCGCTGACGATTCTGACTGTGGCGATTGCCGCCACCGACGGGGACGGGTTCTCGTTCCCGTCCGCCACCTTGGAGTTCTTCATCATGGCGGCGGGCGGTGTCGTTGCCGGCATCGTGGTGGCGTACATCGTCCGTTATCTCCGGCATCTGCGGCACGACCCGCTCACCGCGAACGCGATCTCGCTCGCCACTCCCCTGGCGGCGTACGTGCTGGCCGAGTCGGTGCACGTCTCGGGTGTGCTGGCCGTCGTCATCGCCGGTCTGATCATCGGGCACGACTCGTCGCGGCACAGTGTGGCGGCCAGCCGGCTGCAGACCACCGCGGTCTGGCGGCTGGTCGATTTCCTGCTCGAGGGCCTGGTCTTCCTGCTCATCGGTCAGCAGCTGCCCACGGTGGTGGAGGGTCTGAGCGAGTACGAGACCTCGACCGTCGTCATCGCGGTGGCGGTCACGGTGGGGGTGACGCTTGTGCTGCGCCCGCTGTGGCTGATCCTGACCCAGTTGCTGCCGCGGTCGCTGCACATGCGTCTGGGTGGTGACCCGATGGGCGAGGACGACTCGGCTGACCCGGCACGCAAGGAACGCATGCGGGAGAAGGCGCTCACCGGCAAGGAGGTGACGGCGCTAAGTTGGGCCGGCACCCGTGGCGTGATCAGCTTGGCCGCCATCTTCACGCTGCCCGAGACGGTGCCGCAGCGCGACCTGCTGCATTTCTGCGCGTTCGTGGTGGTGCTGGTGACGCTGCTGGGTCAGGGTCTGACGTTTGCTCCGCTGGTGCAGTGGCTGGGGTTGCGGGCCAACAAGACCGACGAGGCCCGGGAGCGCAACGAGGCCCGGTCGGCGTCGGTGGAGGCGGCCCTGGTGCGGCTCGACGAGATCCAGGAGGAGCAGCACGACCACGTCGAGGACGTCGCCATCGAACACATGCGTAAGCAGCTGGAGGTGCGGCTGGAGCGGTACCGCCGCCGCCTGGACATGCTCGAGAAGGCGGAGTCGGACGAGGTGCCGGTGTCCCCGCAGTACGAGGCGGCGCTGATGGTGCGGCGCAAGGTGATCGAGGCGCAGCGCGAGGAGTTGCTGCGCTGGCGTGACGCGGGCAACTTGAACGACGAGGGTCTGCGCATTTTGGAGCGGGAGCTCGACCACGAGGAGCGGCTGCTGCCCGACCGGGGCCGCGCCTGAAAACGTGGCACGTTCGCTACACACGTGTGTAGTAACCTACACATGTGAGTAGCGATCTGACCGCCCGTGCCCGCATCCGTGACGCCGCCATCGAGCTCTTCGCGGAGCGTGGCGTCGAGGGCGCGACGATCCGCGACATCGCGCAGCAGGCCGACGTGTCATCCGGCCTGCTGCGTCACCATTTCGGCTCCAAGGAGGGGCTGCGTGACGCCTGCGACGAGTGGGCGCTCCACGAGCTGACCAAAGTCAGCGGCCAGTTCACCGAGTTCTCCTCCCTGGACGGCTTCACGCCGCGGACCCGGCTGCTCCAGAGCTATCTCATCCGCTCCATCCTGGACGGCTCACCCGCCGGCACCGCGATGTTCGACCGCATGCTCGAGTTCGGCGAAAGCTGGCTCGCCACCACGGATCTCAAGGTCGAAGATGCGCGGGCCTTCGTCGCGGCGCTGTCCGTGATGAAGATGTCGCTGTTCACGATGAGTGACCTCATGTCGCGGGCACTCGGCGTCGACGTCACTCAGCGCGAGGGCTGGGCTCGCATGCTGCGGGCCTCGCTCGACGTGTTCTCGCAACCCCTCATCACCGAAGCGCAGGCCCTGCAGGCTCGGGCCGCCATCGACCGGATCGCCGCCGGGGAGGACGCATCATGACCGAGGCCATCGAAGCGACGGGGCTCGTCAAACGGTTCGGCAAGGTCACCGCCCTGGACGGGCTCGACCTGCACGTCCGTACGGGCGAGGTGCACGGGTTTCTCGGTCCCAACGGGGCTGGCAAGACCACCACCATCCGCATCCTGCTCGGTCTGGCCCGGCACCACGGCGGGACGGTCCGCCTGCTCGGCGGCAACCCGTGGACCGAGGCGACCGAGCTGCACAAACGTCTCGCGTACGTGCCGGGTGACGTCACGCTGTGGCCCGCGCTGACCGGCGGCGAAGTGATCGACCTGCTCGGCCGGCTGCGCGGCGGGCTCGACCCGAGGCGCAAGGCGGAGTTGCTGGAGCGCTTCCAGCTCGATCCGCGCAAGAAGGGCCGCACGTACTCCAAGGGCAATCGGCAGAAGGTCGCCCTGATCGCGGCCCTTTCGTCCAATGTGGAGCTTTTGATCCTGGACGAGCCGACCTCGGGCCTGGACCCGCTCATGGAGGAGGTCTTCCGCGAGGTCGTCCTGGAGGAGAAACGGCGCGGCGACCGTACGGTCCTGCTCTCCAGCCACATCCTGGCCGAGGTCGAGGTGCTGTGCGACCGGCTGACGATCATCCGCGACGGCCGTACGGTCGAGACCGGCACACTGACCGAGATGCGGCACCTGACCCGCACGACCATCCAGGCCGAGCTGACCGGGCCGCCGGACGGGCTGGCCTCGCTGGCCGGGGTGCACGACTTCCGGCTCGATCACGATCGGGTGCGCTTCGACGTCGACACCGACGCCCTTGAACCGGCGCTGCGGACCCTGGTCGAGGTCGGGGTGAGGAGCCTGGTCAGCCAGCCGCCGTCGCTGGAGGAGCTGTTCCTGCGGCAGTATCAGAAGGACGAGCAGCGATGACCGGCACCGGCAAGCTGATCCGGCTGATCCTGCGCCGTGACCGCGTCGTCCTGCCACTGTGGGTGATCCTGCTGGGGCTCGTCCCCGCGGGTTACGTCGCCTCGTTCGAGGGGCTGTTTCCGACAGCGGCCCAGCGGGCCGAGTATGCACAGGTCGGCGCGGGCAACGCGGGTTTCGTCACCCTGTACGGGCCGTTGCACGGCTCGTCGCTGGGTGAGCTGGTGGCCTGGCGGGCCGGTTTCCTGCCCGTCCTGGTGGCGCTGTGTGCGCTGCTCGCGGTGGTGCGGCACACCCGCACCGACGAGGAGTCGGGCCGCACCGAGCTGGTCGGCGCGGCCGTGGTCGGCCGGCACGCCCAGCTGGCGGCCGCGCTGATCACCACGTGCGCCGCGAGCGTGCTGCTGGGTCTGGTGCTGACGGCGGCGATGATGGGGCAGGGCCTGCCGGCCGCGGGTTCGCTCGCCTTCGGGGCCGAGCTGGCCCTGGCCGGGTGCGTCTTCGCCGGGGCCGGTGCGGTGACGGCCCAGCTCACCGGCAGTGCGCGCGGGGCCCGGACGATCGGGCTGATGGCGCTCGCGTCCGCTTTCGTGCTGCGCGTCGGCGGCGACGTCTCGGCTCTGGGCGACGGGTCGCTCGCGTGGCTGAGCTGGCTCTCGCCGATCGGCTGGGTGCAACACCTCTTCCCGTACGGGGTGAACGACTGGCGGCCGGCCGCGGCGGCGCTCGTTGCCGTGGCCGGCCTGGCCGGGCTGGCCGGGCTGCTGCTGACCCGGCGCGACCTGGGGGCCGGTCTGCTGCCCGCGCGGCTGGGCCCGGCGTCGGCCCCACCCGGGTTGGGCACGCCGTTCGGGCTGGCCTGGCGCCTGCACCGGGGCCTGCTGCTGGGCTGGGGGGCCGGGTTCGCGCTGCTGGGCCTGGTCTTCGGTGGGGTCGGCGGCAGCGTGCTCGACATCGCGTCCGACAACGCCGGGCTGAGCGAGATCTTCGCCCGTCTCGGCGGCTCGGATGCGCTGGTCGACAGCTACTTCGCGGGCCTCGCGGGCGTGGTGGGGCTGATCGCGGCCTGTTACGCCGTGCAGGCCACGCTGCGGCTGCGCGACGAGGAGCAGACCGGGCACGCCGAGGCGGTGCTCAGCACGTCCGTCTCCCGTTACGCGTGGGCCGGCGCGCACCTGTTCTTCTCGCTGCTCGGCCCGGCCGTGGTGCTGGCGGCGGAAGGGGCGACGGCCGCGCTCGCTTACCCCGAAGGTGACGCGGGCGAGATCGTCGGCGGTGTGCTGGTGCAGCTGCCCGCGGTGTGGGTGCTGGCCGCGCTCGCGGTGCTGGCGTTCGGCCTCGTGCCCCGCCTGTCCGCGGTGGCCTGGGCGGCGCCCGCGCTCTGCCTGCTGATCTTGCTGGTCGGCCAGACCCTCCAGCTCGACCAGTGGTTCCTCGACCTGTCCCCGTTCACCCACATCCCCAAGCTGCCCGGCGGTGACCTTTCGGCCCTGCCCTTGGTGACGTTGGTGGTCGTGGCGGCGGCGCTGACGGCAGTGGGTCTGGCCGGTGTGCGCCGCCGCAACATCCCTGACTAGCTGACGGTGAGCCTCATCGACGGGGTGAAGCCGTACGCGTTGGTGCCACCGCCGGTGGCCACGACGCGCAGGGTCCACGTGCCGCGGGCGAAGGCGCGGGCGATCGAGTAGTTGCCGGCCGCGGTGATCTGGGTGCTCTGGATGGTCACCCACTCGCCGTCGGTGTAGCGCTGCAGGCTGGCCTGCACGCCGGAGGTGGCCGGGCGGACCGTGCCAGTGAAGGTGACCGTCTTGTTGGCCGTGGTCGACGTGGTGCTGGGGGTGGCCGTGACGGCATAGCGGACCGTGATCGCCGACGTGGGCGACGTCGCGCGCCACAACCCCGTTCGGGCCGGCACGTACGACGCCCGGTAGGCCGTCGTCACGGTGGGGTTCACCGTGTGGGTCCACGCTCCCGTCGCGTCCGCCTTGATCTGAGCCACCTGTGTCCACGTCGTCGCGGTGGCCGCCTTCTGCTCCACCACGACCGTGGCGGCGTTGGCCGGGGCCGGGGTGACCGTGCCGGTCAGCGTGACGGGGTTGGCGTAACCGGCGATCAGCGACGGCGGTGAGATCGTCACGTCGGCCCCGGACGGTTCGAGCTTCAGGATCTTCTCGGCGCTGTCGGCCCGGTTGCCACGCGCCCGGATGCCGATCTCGTACGTCCGCCCGGGGTCGAGTCCGGGCACGGTGAGCGTGGTGGTCGTGGCCGGCAGCACCCGCTCCGAGCCGGGCGTGATCCGCACGACGTAGCCGGTCACCGTGGGACCGCCGGGGGCCGAGTCCCAGCGGATGAACACCGTGCCGTCGGAGTCGGTGGGCTGCACATAACCCGTCGGTGTCACCGGCGGCACCGGCGGCGCGACCGTGTACGGCTGGGCGAAGACCGCCGTCTCGCCGTCGTCGTCGGTCACGGTGTATCGGAACGTCCCGGTGCCCTCCCGGGTCGGCGTGCCCTGCACTGTCACCCTGGTCATAAAGGGGATGCCCGGCTCCGGGGCGGCGGTGGCGGTCAGCCCGTCGGGCAGCCCGGTCGTCTCCACGGTGACCGGCTGCCGGTCGTTCAGGTAATAGTCGGGATAGTCGTCGAAGCGGACGAGGAACGAGACCTCGGCGCCGACGTTGAAGGTGTGCGAGGCGGGCAGCGGCGAGATCGGTTCCGGCGGCCCCTTGATGTACCAGGGCGCCGGCGTGAGGCTGGTCCGGTTGCCGTCCGGGTCGGTGGCCTCGATCCGCACGGACGCCCGGACCTTGACCGTCGGCGTGCCGCTGATCAGGCCTTCAGGGGTGATCGTGAGGCCGGTGGGCAGCTCGGACGCCGACCACACGACGGTTTGCCCCTGCGGGTCGCGGCCGGTCAGTTGAAGCTGCACCGCCGTGCCGATGTGGCCCGTCGCGAACTCGACCGGGTCGATCACGGGTGCGGTCGTCGACGGCGGCAGGGTGCCCGAGCCGTCCACGCCGACCGCCAGCCACGCGGCCTGCACACTGGACCGCTCGGGGCTGTCCGCGCCGTACAGGTCGGTGGCCGCCTGCAGCGTGGCCGTGCGCGCGCCGGCGAAGTCGGTGCTGGAGACCATGTAGGTGGTCAGCGCGCGATACCAGATGGCGCCGGCCGCGTCGTTGCCGATGCCGGTGACGGGAGCGGCACCCCCGCACGGGGAGCTGCTGCCCCACTGCGTCGTGCCGCTGCCCACGGCCAGGTTGTAGAAGAACTTGTTCGCGATGCCGGACGAGCGGTGCACGTCCAGGTCCTTGATCGTCGGGGTCCAGCACGACACCGAGCGGCCGACCCGGGTGGGCTCGTCCATCCGGCGCAGCGGCTCCGGGCCGGTCATCTCGGCGACCAGGTAGTCGGGCTCGTCGGCCGGGTTGTTCGCGGCGAACTCGACCAGTGTGCCGAAGATGTCGCTGGTCGCCTCGTTCAGGCCGCCCGACTCCCCCTCGTAGACCAGATCGGCGGTGCGGAAGGTGACCCCGTGCGCGAGCTCGTGGCCGACGATGTCGAGCGACGTGAACGGTTTGCGGCTCCCGTCGCCGTCACCGAACATCACGCAGGCGCAGAGGTCGCTCCAGGATGCGTTCGCCTCGTTGACGTCGTGGTGCACGTACGCGGTGGTGCCTTTGCCGTCGCCGGCGACGCCCGCGCGGCCGAACGTGCCGGCGAAGTAGTCCCACGTGCGGGCCAGGCCGTAGTGCACGTCGGCGCCCGCGGTGGCCCGGTCGGCCATCGTGCCGTCGCCCCACACGTCGTCGGCGTCGGTGAACGCCCGCGAGTTGGCCTCCGTGGGCGAGGCGGTGCTGTTCAGCGCATCCCGCGTCGAGCTGCCGCCCCGGTCCGGGTCGGTCAGGTCGAAAGCGCCTTCGGCCGTACGGGTGGTGGACAGCTTGACGTCGCCGTTGTGCAGGCCGTGCCCGGTCGACGTGTCGGCCGCGTGCACGAGCTCGTACGTGCGCCGGGTCTTGCCCGTGGTGGCGTCGACGATCACCACGCGGCGGTCCGCGACTGTCACTTCCCAGGCCAGAGCGGGCCGGCCCGCGTGGGCGTCGACTACCAGCCGGGCCTCGGCCGGCTTCTGCTTGGCCGCTTTGACGGCGGCCGCCTTCGAGATCTTGGGTTTGCGGGGGACGTCGATCGCCGCGTCCTGCGCCACAGTGGCGCCGGTGAGCTTGCCTGAGCCGCTGGTGTGCACGACGAAGTCGCCGCCCAGCACGTCGAGGCCGTTCCAGGTGCGGTCGAAGCGGACGTGCCGGTCACCGTCCCGGTCGGCCACGACGTCGCGCGCCTGGTACTTCTCGCCCGCGACGGCCCGAACGACCTTCTTGTTGGCGCGGACGACCTTGACCGCGGCGTCGACCTGCGCGGGCTCGGCGGCGGGCGGGGTGGACCGGCCGGCCTCGGCCGGTGCGCGCGACGGGACCGGCGTCGGCCGCCCGGCCGCAACCGTCTCCGGCGCCTGGGCCTGGCCGGACGGGGACGAGGGCGACGACACCGCGGCGTAGGTGCCCGCCCCGATCAGGGCCGCGGCGGCCACCGTGGCGATGATGATCCGGGCGTGGCTGCGCCTGACCGACATTTATTTGTCCCCCGTCAATATTGATGACGGCAAGGACAATAGACGATCAGGTGCCGCTGACGCTGCCCGTGGTGATGGCGCCGCTGCCGATGCCCCAGCGCTGCAGCAGCTCGGTGTAGACGCCGGTGCGGACCAGCTCGTCGAAGGCGGCCTGGACGGCGTCGCGCAGCTCCGGGGAGTTCTTGGCGAACGCCATGCCGAACAGGCCCGGCTCGTACTGGGTGGTCGAGGCCAGCTGGTAGAAGGCCTTGGTGCGGGTGTCAGTGGCCAGGTAGGCGGCGGGCGGGAAGTCGTTGAGGACGGCGGCGGCGCGGCCCGTGCGCAGTTCGACCAGGGCGTCCGCGTTGGTCTTGTAGAGCTTGATCGTCATCGGGTTGGCGCCGCAGGCGCGCTGCGACCTGTGGAGCAGGTCGGCCTGCACGGTGCCGCGCTCGGTCGACACCACCAGGCCGCACAGCGAGCGGAAGCCGGTGACGCCCTTGGGGTTGCCGCGCTGCACGATGATCGCCGTGCCGGTCGTGAAGTAGTCGACGAAGTCGGCCTTCTTGCGCCGCTCGGCGGTGTTGTTCATCGAGGACAGCACGCCGTCGTACTGACCGGCAGCCAGGTCGTCGAGCGCGGTGTGGAAGTCGCCCTGCACCATCTCGGCCTGGACGCCCAGCACCGAGCCGAGCGCGCTGGCCAGGTCGGGTGAGAAACCGATGATCGTACGGCCGTCGGCCGCGAACTGCTCCATCGGCGCGTAACTGGCGTCGGTCATGAAGCGGATCGTGCCGCGGGCCCGGATGCTCTCGGGCAGGCTGTCGTGCAGCGCCTGGTCGACCGCGATGCCTCCGTCGCTGGTCGGCACGGCTGCCGTTCCGGCCGGCGCGGCGCATCCGGCCACGGCGGCGAGCAGGACGGCGGCGAGCAGGACACGTTTCACGATACGGCTCCGGTGATCTCGTACGTCTTGATCTCGGCCCAGGGCACCGGGCGCGAGTACAGATAGCCTTGGGCCTCGTCGCAGCCGGCCCGGCGCAGCCAGTCGGCCACCTCCGGCGTCTCGATCCCCTCGGCGGTGACGCGGCTGCCCAGGCCGTGGGCGAGGGCGATGACCGCGCGGACGATGGCCTGGCTCGGCGGCGCGTCCAGCACGTCCTTGACGAACGTACGGTCGATCTTGACCTCGGCGATCGGCAGGCCGCGCAGCTGCGACATGCTGGTGTAGCCGGTGCCGAAGTCGTCGACCGAGATGCCGATGCCGCGGGCGGTCAGGTCGATCACCGCCTGCTCGGCCAGGCGGGTGTCGGCGGCCAGCGCGGTCTCGGTGATCTCGAGGAGCAGCCGGTGCGGCGCGGTGCCGTGCCCGGCCAGCAGGCCCGAGACGAAGTCGGCGAAACCGGGCTTCTCCACGTTGCGCGCCGAGACGTTGACCGACACGTCCCAGGTGCGGCCGGCGGCCGTCCACGCGGCCTGGTCGGCCAGTGCTCGCCGCAGCACCCAGGCGGTCAGCGGCTCGATCAGCCCGGACTGCTCGGCGGCGGGCAGGAACTCCGACGGCGGCAGCAGGCCCCGCTGCGGGTGCTGCCAGCGCACCAGCGCCTCGACCCCGACCACGGCACCCGAACGCAGGTCCACCTTGGGCTGGTAGTGCAGCACGAGCTCGTCGCGGGCCAGCGCGTGCCGCAGCTCGGCCTGCACGACCAGCCACTGGGTGGGGTGCGCCATGTCCTCGCCGGCGTAGACCACGATGTCGGCCGAGCCGCGCTTGCCGTGATACATCGCGGCGTCGGCCCGGCGCAGCAGCTCGCCGACCTCGTGACCGTGCTCGGGATACAGCGCGACACCGAAGCTGGCCTCGATGCTCAACGGCACCCCGTCCAGCACGACCTCGGTGGCCAGCGCCGCGCTCAGCGCGTCGAGCAACTCGCGTACGGTCGCGGCGTCGCTGCGCGGCAGGATCAGCGCGAACTCGTCGCCGCCGAGCCGGGCCAGGGTGTCGGCCGGGCGCAGCCCCGCCCGCAGCCGGCCGGCCACGACCGCGAGGAGCTCGTCGCCGGCGTGGTGGCCGAGGGTGTCGTTGACTTCCTTGAACCGGTCGAGGTCGACGAGCACGATGGCGCCGGGCTCGCCGTCGGGCGCGACCGCCGCGCGGGCCCGCTCGTGGAACGCGGCCCGGTTGGGCAGGCCGGTCAGCGCGTCGTGCAGCGCCTCGTGCGCCTGCCGCTGGGCGTAACGGCGCAGCGAGCGCGTGGTCGACCAGGAGATGAGGCCGAGCACGAGGTAGAGCAGCCCGAGGCCGCCGCCCAGCCGCCAGTAGGTGACCGTGTTCTGCTCGTGCAGGCGGGCCGCGATGTGCTCGTACGGCAGGTAGAGCTCCAGCACCCCCACCGACTGGCCCGAGGCGCTGGCCACGATCGGTTGCAGCACCCGGATGACCTGACCGGCGGGCGCCTCGGGCGCGCTCAGCAGGCCGACCTCGGTGTGCCCGGCGGCGGCGGACCGGAACGCGGGGTCGCTGATCGAGACCCCGCCCGCGGTGGTGCCGTCGTCCGAGAAGACCACCTGACCGGTGAAGCCGCGGACCCGCAGCCGCAGCACGGAGTCGTTGTAGATGGCCAGGTCGGTGGCACGCTGCAGCCGGTCCCGCTGCTCGGTGGTGAGCCCGGCGGCCAGGTCGGCCTCGGCCAGCGCGGGCGCCACAGCCATCTCGGCGATCACGGCGGCCTGCGCGCGGCCCTGGTCCTGACCCCAGCGCCGGGCGTCCTCGGCGGTGCCGTGCAGCATCACCGCGCCCAGCGTCCCGATCGGCACCAGGCTGGCCACGGCGTACGCGGCGAACAGACGCGTGCTCGTCCGCACACCCGCCCTGGTTGATCCGCGTCGCCACACGGCGAGTTAATCGACGGCGCCCCGGGCGTCTTGAGAGTTCCGGTGGTGCCGGTCACGGGTGCGGAGCAGTGCGGTTGCGCCGAGGGCCGCGATCAGCGAGCCCAGCAGCACGCCGACCTTGGGTTCGGGAGCAGCGCCGAACGCGAGCTCGCCGATCAGCAGCGACACCGTGAACCCGATCCCGCCCAGGACGGACAGGCCGAGCAGGTCGAGCCAGGACACCCCGGCCGGGAGTTCGGCCCGGGTGAAGCGCTGCACGAGCCAGGTGGCGCCGGTGATGCCGACGGTCTTGCCGGCCACGAGACCCACCACGATGCCGACCGTGACCGGGTCGAGCAGGGCCGCCCCGAAGTCGCCGCCGACCGTCACCCCGGCCGCGAAGAACGCGAAGACGGGCACGGCGACGCCGGACGAGATCGGCCGCCAGACATGCTCGAAACGTTCGGCCGCCGCGGGTTCGCGGACCGGGACGGTGAAGGCCAGCAGCACCCCGGCCACCGTGGCGTGCACCCCGGATTCGTGCATCAGCGCCCACGCGGCGGCGGCCAGGGGCAGCAGGGCCCACCAGGCCCGGACGCCCCGCTGGGTCAGGAACCCGAACACCGCGATCGGCAGCAGGCTGAGCAGCAGCGCGACGACGTGCAGGGAGGAGGTGTAGAAGATCGCGATCACGGCGATGGCCAGCAGGTCGTCCACCACGGCCAGGGTGAGCAGGAACAACCGCAGGCCCGGCGGCAGGCTGCGGCCCACGACGGCCAGCACGGCCAGCGCGAACGCGATGTCGGTGGCGGTGGGGATCGCCCAGCCGCGCAGGCCGTCACCCCCGCCCACCAGGTTGATCACCGTGTAGAGCACGGCCGGCACGATCATGCCGCCGACCGCGGCCGCGACCGGCAGCGTGGCCTTGCGCGGATCCCGCAGGTCACCCATGACCAGTTCGCGCTTGAGTTCGAGGCCGGCCACGAAGAAGAAGATCGCCAGCAACCCGTCCGAGGCCCACTTCGCGACGGTCAGCCCGAGATCGGCTTGCGCGATCGCGTGATAACTGCCCGACCACGGCGAATTCGCCCAGACGAGGGCAGTGAACGCGGCGCCCAGCAGAAGGAAGCCGGCGGTGGTGTCACTGCGCAGGGCAGCGGCGAGGCGGGTGAGCACGGGCGTCTCCAGGGTCGGCGAAGCGATCGCCGACCAGACTTCCCGGCACACCGTCACCCACCCTATCGAAAATCGCGTTGCCGTTCCGGTGCGTGCCGCGTTGACACGGCGTGCGTATCTCAGAGCATGTCCGCCGGGCTGTCGTGGCCGGCGCCGCGGCCCTCGCGGTGGGCGTCACCGCCCAGCCCGCCCTGGCCGTGGTCGGTGCGAGCGCGGCCCGGACGGCGCCGTCGTTCAACGGATCGGTCTACGCGATCGCGTACCGCGGCGACACGGTCTACGTCGGCGGCTCCTTCACCCGCATGACGATCGAGGGGCGCACGGTGACCCGCAACCGGCTGGCCGCCTTCTCGGGGCGCACCGGCGAATTGCTCGACTGGGCCCCGTCGGCCGACGGCACCGTACGGGCCCTGGCCGTCGTCCCCGGCCACGTCTACGTGGGCGGCGACTTCGACGAGGTCAACGGCGAGGAGCGGGACTCGATCGCCCGGATCGACGCGGGTTCGGGCGAGACCGGCGCGTTCGCGCACAGCATCGAAGGCGGTGTGCGCGCGCTCGCCGTCGGGCACGGCCGCCTGTACGCGGCCGGGACGATCAGCGAGGTCGACGGCGACGACCGGGGCAACGTGGCGGCCTTCGCGCTGGCTGACGGCCGGGTCGACGACGACTGGACCCCGCGCACCGACGGGCTGGTCAACGCTCTCGCCGTACGAGGGAACCGGGTCTATCTGGGTGGCAGCTTCCACCGGACCAACGGCGTGAGCACCGCCCGCCGGCTGGCCGCGGTGCGGGCCGGCGACGGTGAGGTCGACCGGGGCTTCCGCGCCTCGGCCCCCGCGCTCGTGCACGCCCTGGCCGTCGACAACTCCGGCGTCTACGCGGCGATGGGCGGCGCGGGCGGACGGGCCGCGGCGTACTCCACCGGCGGGCAGAACCGCTGGACCCGGGTCTTCGACGGCGACGCGCAGGCCGTCGCGGTGCTCGACGGCGTCGCGTATGTGGGCGGCCACTTCGACCGGGCCTGCGCGAACGGCGACGACGCGGACAACGGCGAATGCGACGCGGGCTCGGTGCGGCGGGTCAAACTGGCCGCGGTCGAGCGCGACGGCTCGCTCAGCCGGTGGGCGCCGCAGGCCAACGGCGTGATCGGCGTGCGCGCACTGGCGGTGAACCCGGACCGGGGCACGGTGGCCGCGGGCGGCGACTTCACCACGATCGGCGGGCAGGCGCAGCGGCGTTACGCGTCGTTCGGCTGATCCGGTGTTGCGACACGCTCTGCTCAGCTCCCTGGCCCTGCTCGTCGCGGGCACGGCGACCGCGGCCCCGGCGCAGCCGGAGAGCACGGTCCGCTACACCTTCGACGGGCCGTCGCCGCTGGCCGACGTCAGCGGGCACGGCCACGATCTGACCCCGGTCAGCCGCAACGGCGGCACCTTCGGCACGGTCGCCCGCAACGGCGGGAAGGCACTGGTCTTCCCACCGCCGTGTGCCCAGGAGCCCTGCCCGCGGATCGCCCTGCGTGCGCCGACCACCGCGCAGCTCAACCCGGGGCGGCGGCCGATCCGGTTCGGCGCGTCGGTGCGGCTGGCCGCCGACCAGACCACCAAGGGCGAGAACGTGATGCAGAAGGGCTACTCCGTACGGGGCAGCCAGTACAAGCTGCAGATCGACGGGCTGGCCGGCCGGCCCAGTTGTGTGCTGGTGGACGACCGCCGGCCCGACATCCACGCGGCGATCAGCGGCGTGGGCGTCGCCGACGACCGCTGGCACGACCTGGAGTGCCGGCGCCGCGGCACCCGCCTGACGATCCTGGTCGACGACGTGGTGCGCGGCCGGGCCACCCTGCCGGCCGACCTGTCGGTCAGCAACCACATCCCGTTCAGCCTCGGCGGCAAGGGTTCGTTCGCCGACAACGACCAGTTCCAGGGCATGCTGGACGACGTCTGGGTGCAGATCGGCTAGGTGTGCCGCCCAGCCAGGTCAGGAACGCGGCTGGGCCGAACCCTAGGCCGGCGGCAGCTTGTAGGGCTTCGAGACGACCTCGACGTTGCTGAACCAGCTCGTCAGGTGAATGCGGACCTCGGGTGTGCCGGCCACCCGGGGCACCGCGGCCAGGTGCATGTTGCGGCTCGAGAAGACGACCGTGCCGCTCAGGTCGACCTCGACTCCCTCGGGCACGATCACCTTGAACTCGCCGAACAGGCTGGTGCCGGCGATCTCGATGACGTCGGCGCCGGTGAGCACCTCGCGCAGGTCGAGCTCGGTCGCGCCGAACATCGTGAACACCTTGAGCCGGGGCGTGCGCAGCCGCCAGCGGCCCCGGCGCTTGTTCTCGCTGAAGACGGTGACGACCTGGTCGACGGTGCTGGCCGAGCCGACGATCGGGGTCTGGTCGAGCCCGTCGGTGGCCCGGGCCAGCTCGTCGGGGGTGTCGGCGGCCCAGACCGCGCCGACCCGCACGCTGAACTGCTCCAGGGTCAGCCGGCCGTCGCCCGCCGCCCGCTGCAGCAGCTCGGCGGCGCGCTCGCGCTCGGGTTCGGACGGCGGCACGCGCATCGGAGTGGTCACCGGAGGAATCCTAGGACTTGCGGGCCACGACGCCGTAGACCGCGACCTCGGCCGGTGTCGGCCGCGGGCCGGGTTCCTCGTCGGCGCGCCACTCGCTGACCGGCACGATCCCCGGTTCGAGCACCTCGAGCCCTTCGACCAGCACCCCGACCTCGTCGGCGGTGCGCACGAACGCGTCGAGCTGACCCCGGGCCATCAGGGCGGCGAACCGGGCCCGGGTCTGCTCGTCGGCGAAGTCGGCCGTGCCGTTGCTGATGGCCACGAAACTGCCGGACGGCAACGCGTCGAGCAGCGTGCGCACGATGCGGGCGGCCTCGCCGGTGTCCTCGATGAAATGCAGCACCGCGATGAGCATGACCGCCACCGGCTGCCGCAGATCGAGCACTTCGCGCAGGGCCGGGTCGGCCAGGATCTTCCCGGGGTCGCGCAGGTCGGCCTCGATGTACGCCGTACGCCCCTCGGGGGTGCTGGTCAGCAACGCGCGCGCGTGCACCAGCACCATCGGGTCGTTGTCGACGTAGACGATCCGCGCGTCGGGAGCGATGCGCTGGGCCACCTCGTGCGTGTTGTTGGCCGTGGGCAGGCCGGTGCCGATGTCGAGGAACTGGCGGACGCCGGCCTCCGCCGCGAGGTGGGTGACCGCGCGGCGGAGGAAGCCCCGGTTCTCGACCGCGGTGATCCGGATCGTCGGGAAGTTCTTGGCGATCAGGTCGCCCGATTCACGATCGACGGCGAAGTTGTCCTTTCCGCCGAGCCAGTAGTTGTAGCGGCGGGCGGAATGCACTCGCGTCTCGTCGACCATCGCCGGATTCTAATCCAAAGTGGATCAATTTATGGGTGACCGGTTTCAAACTTGCCGGAAATCGATGCCCAGCAGTGAGGCCGCCGCCTTGTAGTCGGCCGCGCGGTGCCCGAGCGAGAGCGACCAGTGGTGACCGACCCCCGAAGCGCTCCAGTCGTCGACCCACTCGCCGGGGTCGCGGCCGAAGTCGACCCGGCTCGTGGTGTTGCCGATGGCCAGCAGCGGGCCGTCGACCACGGTGCCCTCGCCCGCGATGAACGACAGCGAGCCGTCCCGGTCCTGGCCCAGCCCGAGCAGGGTGACCGGCCCCGGCCGTACGTCGAACTCGACCGAGACACCCCAGCCGCGCTTGCCGTGATAGACGCCGAGACCTCGCAGCAGCGGCTGTTTCGCGCTGACGGCCAGGTGAGCCGGGCCGTCGTGGCCCATCTCGACCACGTTGTCCTCGAAGTTCAAAGCCTGGATCTCGCAGAAGGATCCGCCCGCCCCGGCCACCTGAGTGGCCAGCTGGGCCACGGTCGTGCGCAGCTCGTACTCGCCGGTGGCCGGGATGCCCCGCGCGGTCAGCAGCGACGCGCCCAGGATCATGCCCGCGCCCAGCCGTTCGTGCTGCTCGCCGGCCAGCCCGCGGTGGTAGTAGGCCAGGCTGTCCAGGTCGAAGTCGTCGGCCAGCCGGTCCAGCCCGACCGAGACACGGGCGCCCCAGGCGAAGTCGTCCTCGTTGACCGAGTCGTCCAGCACGAAGATCTTGCGGGCCAGGTCCATCCGCTCGGCCACCTCGTCGTCGCTGACGGCGAGGGTGCGTTCGCGCAGGTCGTCGAACTCGAGCACCTCGACGTGGGAGCCGAACGTGGTGGGCAGCAGGGTCAGGTCGGTCGAGACGTCGAGCATGCCCGGATAGAGGTGACCCATCAGGCCGTGCCGGGCCTCGCGCAACGCCGCCCGTACGCGGGCGGCGGTGATCCACTGCGAGATGCGGGCCCAGGCCGACTCCTGCCGCAGCCAGCCGGTGACCGAGCGGAACGGGATGCCGGCCCGGCGGAACAGGTTGCCCACCTCGGGCACCGGGCACTGCCCGCAGTAGGCCAGCCACGAGCCGGTGTCGAAGGAGGCGTGGTCCATCTTCTCGGTCGGCTGCAGGTCGATGACCAGCACCGGGCTGCCGGCCCGCTGGGCGATCGGCAGCACCATCGACGAGGTGAGATAGGTGGTCAGGAACAGCACGATCAAGTCGCAGTCGGCCCGGCGCAGCTGCTCGGCGGCGGCCGTGCCCTCCTGGGCGTCCGAGATGAACCCGACGTCGGTGACCTCGGCGTCCATCTCCTGGAAACGCTCGGAGACGTAGCGGGCGGACTCCTGCAGCTGGGGCAGCAGGTGCGGGAACTGGGGCCAGTACGTGCCGAGGCCACCGGCCACCAGCCCGATACGGATCTTCCGGCGGGGTTTCGGGGTAAGGATCATGCTGCCTCCTGGACGAGGACGATGTGGAGATGGCGGGGGCCGTGCACCCCCTCGACGCGGTTGAGCTCGATGTCGCTGGTCGCCGACGGGCCGCTGATCCAGGTCAGCGGGCGGCCGGGGGTCAGGCGGGCCACGGCCTCGGGCACGCTCGCCACCACCTGATCGGCGCGGAGCACGCAGATGTGCAGGTCGGGCAGGAGGGAGAGGATGCGGCGGCCCTGATCCTCTCCGGCGTCCAGCACGACGGTGCCGGTCTCGACCACCGCCACCGCGGCCGCCGTGACCACGCCGTCGGCGGCGGCGATCTGATCCTGACTCAGGCCGTCGTCCCGGATGAATCGGACCGCGAGCCATTCGTCGGGCACTCCGGGCGGCACGACGACCTGGCCGTCACCGACGATCTCGCGGATCGTGCCGGAAATATCGGCCGTGCGGTGGACGACGGCCTGGTAATCGACCAAGCGCTCGACCAGCAAGTCAAGATCGACGGGGGCCTCGCCGCGACGGTAGTCCCGCGGCACCTCCGGCTCGGACGGGTTCTCGCCGAGCGCCTCCCGGATCCGGCGCAGAATCAGGTTCTTGCTGCTCATCGTCCCCACCGCCGCTCGCCGCCGCTGCTCATCGTCCCCACCGCCGCTCGCCGCCGCTGCTCATCGTCCCCACCGCTGCCCGCCGCCGCTGCTCATCGTCCTCGCCACCAGTCCCGGAACGTCTCGGCCGGCGGTTCCGGCAGATCACGGCTGGCCGCCCACCCGTTCAGTGGCGGTGGCAACCCCCGCCCGCGCCGGCCGAGCAGTTTGGCCGCCTTGGCCGCCCGCTGCGCCCGCTCGTAGAGCTTGGGGTGGTCCATCGTGTACGCCGCCGCGGCCATCGCCGTCTTCTCCGAGCGCGGATGCGGGGCCTGGTTACGCAGGTGCACGAGGATGGACGGGATGTCGATCTTGACCGGGCACGCATCGAAGCAGGCGCCGCACAGCGACGACGCGTACGGCAGGGACGCGTTGTCCTCGACGCCGGTGAGCTGGGGCGACAGCACCGCGCCGATGGGGCCGGGATAGACCGAGCCGTACGCGTGCCCGCCCGTCCGCTCGTACACCGGGCACACGTTGAGGCAGGCCGAGCAGCGGATGCAGTGCAGCGCGGACCGTCCCACCTCGTCGGCCAGCACCGCCGTACGCCCGTTGTCCAGCAGCACCAGGTGGAAGTTCTGCGGCCCGTCGCCCGGCGTCACCCCGGTCCACATCGACGTGTACGGGTTCATCCGCTCGCCGGTCGACGCGCGCGGCAGCAACTGCAGGAACACCTCGAGGTCCTGCCAGGCCGGGACGACCTTCTCGATGCCCATCACGGTGATCAACGTGTCGGGCAGGGTCAGGCACATCCGGCCGTTGCCCTCGCTCTCGACCACCGCCAGCGTGCCGGTCTCGGCGACGCCGAAGTTCGCGCCGGACACGGCCACCTTGGTCGACAGGAACGTCTCGCGCAGGTAGCGCCGCGCCGCCCCGGCCAGCTCGGGCGGATCGTCGGTCAGCGCCGGGTCGACCCCGGGCATCTCGCGCAGGAAGATCTCGCGGATCTCGGAGCGGTTGCGGTGGATCGCCGGCACCAGGATGTGCGACGGCTTGTCGTGCCCGAGCTGCACGATGAGTTCGGCCAGGTCGGTCTCGACCGGCGTGATCCCGGCGCCCTCCAGGGCCTCGTTGAGCCCGATCTCCTGAGTGGCCATCGACTTGACCTTGATGACCCGTTTCTCGCCCGTCGCCGCGACCAGCTCGGTGACGATCCGGTTGGCCTCCTCGGCGTCGGCCGCCCAGTGCACCACCCCGCCCGCGGCCGTCACGCGCTCCTCGAGCTGTTCGAGCAGCCGGGGCAGATTCGCCATCGTGTACGCCTTGAGGGCCGAACCCGCCGAGCGCAGTTCCTGCCAGTCCGGCAGTTCGGCGATCACCCGGCCCGACTTGCCGCGGATCGTGGTGGTGGCGTGCTGCAGGTTGCGCCGCAGCTGCGGGTCGGCCAACGCGACCTTGGCCGCCGCGGGGAAGGGCCGGTCGCCGCGCAGATGCCCCACGCCTTTGGGTGCGTGCGTGCTCATGCCGTCGCCTCCGTACTCGCCAGGATCTCCGCCAGGTGGACCGTTCGCACGCCCGTACGCAGCCGGGACAGTCCGCCACCGATGTGCATGAGGCAGGACGCGTCGCCCGCCGTGCAGACGTCGGCGCCGGTGTCGAGCACGTGCCGCATCTTGTCGGCCAGCATCGCCGTCGACGTGTCGGCGTTCTTGACCGCGAACGTGCCGCCGAACCCGCAGCACTGCTCGGCCTGCGGCAACTCGACCAGGTCGAGCCCGCGCACCTGGCGCAGCAGCCGCAGCGGGCGGTCGCCGACCCGCAGCACGCGCAGCGAGTGACACGTCGGGTGATAGGTGACCCGGTGCGGGTAGTAGGCGCCCACGTCTTCGATCTTGAGCACGTCGATGAGCAGCTCGGACAGCTCGTACGTGCGCTCGGCGACGGCCTCCGCGCGCGCGGCCAGCCCTTCCTGCCCCGCCTGTCGCGCGACCGTCGCGTGCTGGTGCCGGATCGAGCCCACGCAACTGCCCGAGGGGGCCACCACCACGTCGCACGGCTCGAACGTGCGCACATATCGGCGTACGAGGGGAAGGGCTTCTTTTTGATAGCCCGTGTTGACGTGCATCTGGCCGCAGCAGGTCTGCTCGGGCGGGAAGACGACCTCGTGGCCGAGCCGCTCGAGCAACTGAACTGTCGCCTTGGCCGCCGCGGGGAACATCGTGTCGGCCAGACAGGTCGCGAACAACGCGATACGCACCGGTTTACCTCCCTGCGGGGTTGTACCGGACCACCTGCTGAGTGTCGCGCAGAACCGAGCGCAGCGCCGCCAGGTCGCCCTCGATCACCCCGGCCGCGCGCGCCTGCACCAGCAGGTTGCCGAGCGCGGTGGCCTCGACCGGGCCGGCCAGCACCGGCAGCCCGCAGGCGTCCGCGGTGAGCTGGCACAACAGCTCGTTGCGGGCGCCGCCGCCGACGATGTGCACCGCGTCGACGTGCCGGCCGGAGAGCTCCTGGGCCTGCTCCACTGCCTTCTTGTGAGCCAGCGCCAGACTGTCCACGATGCACCGGGTCAGCCGGGCCGGGCTGGTGTCCGCGGGCAACCCGGCCGCCCGGGCGACGCGCTCGGCCATGTTTCCGGGCGGCAGGAAGGCCGGGTCGTCGATGTCGATCAGCACCGGCTTCTCCCGCGACGCCTGCCGCAACAGGTCACCGATGTCGGGCGAACCCCATTCGCGCATGCATTCCTGCAGCGGCCAGAGTCCCATCACATTGCGCAGATAACGGATCGTGCCGTCGACGCCGCCCTCGTTGGTGAAGTTGGCTTTCCGCGATTCCGGGCCGAGCACCGGGTGCGTCAGTTCGAGCCCGACCAGCGACCACGTGCCGCACGAGATGTATGCGAAGTTCTCCCCGTCGGCGGGCACCCCCACGACCGCCGACGCGGTGTCGTGCGAGCCGACCGCCACGACTTTCGCTTTTTCGTACTCGCCGATCGTCTCGCCCGGTCGGCGGATCGGCGGCAGGCTCAGTCCCAGCCCCGAGGTCAAAGGCGCAGACCATTCCCGCGTACGCACGTCGAGCAGCCCGGTGGTCGACGCGTTGGTGTACTCGGCGCCGATCTCGCCGGTCAGCCAATAGGCCAGCAGATCGGGGATGAGCAGCATCTGCCGGGCCATCGCGAATTGCGGCGTCTCCTGCGCGGCGGCCAGCTGATAGATCGTGTTGAACGGCAGTTTCTGCAGGCCGTTGATCTCGTACAGCTGCTCGTCGGAGATGTCGAGCCGCACATTGTCGGTGCGGCTGTCGCGATAGTGCACGGGATTGCCGAGCAATGCACCGCCGGCGTCGAGCAGGCCGTAGTCGACCGCCCAGGAGTCGATCCCGATGCTGTCGACCGGGCCCGCCTTCTCGATTCCCTTCAGCACTTCGCGATAGAGGCCCAAGATGTCCCAGTGCAGACTCCGGGTGCGCACCGGCTCGTTGGCGAACCGATGCGTTTCCTCCAGCTTCAGGCCTTTGTCGTGAACGCGGCCGACCATGACGCGCCCGCTGGACGCGCCGAGGTCGACCGCGGCGAAGGTCCTCATCACCGCAGGAAGGCCGCGGCCACGCCGGCGTCGACCGGGATGTGCAGGCCGGTCGTGTGGGTGAGGTCGCCCCCGGTCAGCGCGAACACCGCGTTGGCCACGTGCTCCGGCAGCACCTCCCGCTTGAGCAGGGTGCGCTGCGCGTAGTACTCGCCCAGCTTCTCCTCCGGCACGCCGTAGACCGCGGCCCGCTTGGCGCCCCAGCCGCCCGCGAAGATGCCGGACCCGCGCACCACACCGTCCGGGTTGATGCCGTTGACCCGTACGCCGTAAGCCCCCAGCTCGGCCGCGAGCAGGCGCACCTGGTGGGCCTGGTCGGCCTTGGTCGCGCCGTACGCCACGTTGTTGGGCCCGGCGAAGATCGAGTTCTTGCTGGAGATGTAGATGATGTCGCCGCCCAGGCCCTGCGCGACCAGGATGCGGGCGGCCTCGCGGGACACCAGGAACGAGCCCTTGGCCATCACGTCGTGCTGCAGGTCCCAGTCCTGCTCGGTCGTTTCCAGCAGCGGCTTCGAGATGGACAGGCCGGCGTTGTTGACGACCAGGTCGACGCCGCCGAACGTGGTGACCGCTTCCCGCAGGGAGGCCTTGATCGAGTCGGCGCTGGTCACATCAGCGGTCACGGCGAGGGCGACGTCGCTGCCGCCGATCTCGTCCGCTGTCCGCTGCGCGGCTTCCGCGTCCCGGTCGGCGACGACCACGCAAGCGCCCTCGGCGGCCAGGCGCAGGGCGATCGCGCGGCCGATGCCCGAGCCGCCACCGGTCACGTACGCGATCCGGGTCGCCAGCGGCTTCGGCTTGGGCATGCGCTGAAGCTTGGCCTCCTCGAGCGCCCAGTACTCGATCCGGAACTTCTCGGCCTCGTCGATCGGCGCGTACGTCGACACCGACTCGGCGCCGCGCATCACGTTGATCGCGTTGACGTAGAACTCGCCGGCCACCCGCGCGGTCTGCTTGTTGGCCCCGAACGAGAACATGCCCACGCCGGGCACCAGCACGATGGCCGGGTCGGCGCCGCGGATGGCCGGGCTGTCCGCCGTGGCGTGCCGGTCGTAGTAGCCGCGGTAGTCCGCGCGGTACGCCTCGTGCAGCTCCTTGGCCCGGGCCACGACCTCGTCGAGCGGGGCGCCGGGCGCGGTGTCCAGCACCATCGGCTTGACCTTGGTGCGCAGGAAGTGGTCGGGGCAGGAGGTGCCCTTCTCGGCCAGCTCGCCGAGGCGCTCGCTGTTCACGAAGTCGAGCACGACGTCACTGTCCGTATAGTGTCCGACTTGCGCGCGATCGGTGGACGCGAGACCCCGCAGAACCGGGAAGAGGGCGGCCGCCCGCTCGTCCCGCTCCGTTTTGGACAGCGATTCGACGACCGCAGCGCCGAACGGATCGCGGCGACCGTTCTGCTCCAGATAGCGCGCGGCCCGCTCGATGATCTCGACCGAGTTGCGCTCGCACTCCTCGCTGGTCGCGCCCCACGCCGTGATCCCGTGCCCGCCCAGGACGACGCCGATGGCCTGCGGGTTGGCCTTCTGCACGGCGGCGATGTCGAGCCCTAGCTGGAAGCCGGGCCGGCGCCACGGCACCCACAGCACCCGGTCGCCGAAGATCTCCTTGGTCAGCGCCGGCCCGTCGGCCGCGGTGGCGATCGCGATGCCCGAGTCGGGGTGCAGGTGATCGACGTGCGCGACCTCGACCAGGCCGTGCATCGCGGTGTCGATCGACGGGGCCGCGCCACCCCGGCCGTGCAGGCAATAGTCGAACGCGGCGACCATTTCGTCCTCGCGCTCGACGCCCGGGTAGGTGCCGGTGAGGGCCCGCAGCCGGTCCAGGCGGAGCACGGCCAGGCCGTTCTCGGTGAGGGTGCCGAGGTCGCCCCCGGAGCCCTTGACCCACAACAGATCGGCCGGCTCGCCGGTGACCGGGTCGGTCTCGGTGCCCTTGGCCGAGGTGTTGCCACCTGCGTAATTGGTGTTGCGCGGGTCGGCGCCCAGCCGGTTGCTGCGCTCGAGGAGGTCACGCACTGCGGGGTTCGTCATGGTGTCCTTCGCGCTCTTTTCGCGGCGTCGTGAAACGTTTCATTGATTGCCGACAGGTTACGGCCCGGCACCACTGGTGGTCAAGATGCTCAGCTCTCCCAGCCGTCGTACAGGCGCTATACAGCACATGGCCCGGGAGTACGCGAAAGGCCCCGAACCGTTGCGCCACTCCGTTTCAGTTCGAGATGATGCATCGTGTCCATCGGACGAAACGGTCACATCCGTGCCGTTCGGCCGACCCCCGAAGGGGTCGTCCGATCAGGGGACCGCGATCTTTGGCTTGACCTGCGCGGATTGCTCGCCTCATCACTGCTGAACGCCTGCCCGTCGTGCCAAGGTTGGCGCCGATAATCCTCACGGGTCCCGACCTCGTGACCGATAGTGACGGCACACGAGAAGGAGGAAGAAAAATGGCGAACATCGAGACTTCCCTCAAGGAAGCCATGACGATCGAGGGCGCGATCGGCGTTGCCCTCGTCGACTACACCAGCGGCCTGACGCTCGGTGTCATGGGCGGCGGCCTCAACATGGACATGAACATCGCCGCCGCGGGTAACACCGACGTGATCCGGGCCAAGGTACGCACCCTCGAAATGCTGGGCCTGGCCGACTCGATCGAGGACATCCTGATCACCCTCGACAGCCAGTACCACCTGATCCGCCTGCTCCAGGGTCGCGGCAACGAGGCGTTCTTCCTCTACCTGGCGCTGAACAAGAACCGCGCCAACCTGGGCCTGGCCCGGCACCAGCTGCGTAAGATCGAATCGGAGCTCGACGTATGACAGCCGTTGACGACACCGGACTCGGCATCCGAAGCACCACCCAGCTGATCGGCGACGCCGTCAAGCAGTTCCGCGCCCAGGTGCCCGAGTGCGTCGGCGCCGGCCTGGTCGACATGTCCACCGGCATGCTCCTGGCCGCGGACACGCTCGACGAGCACCCCGGCGAGGTGCTGGACCTGCTCGCCGCAGCCACGTTCGACCTGTTCCAGGGGCGCAACGTGGTCATGATCGAGGACATCTTCAAGGCCCGCTACGGCGTGCTCGACGACCGCCACTACTTCCAGGAATTCATGGCGCAGAGCGACTCGCACGTACACGTCTTCCTGCGGAGCTACAACCAGGACATCGCCGCCGTCGTGGTCGCCCGCAAGACCGCGAACACGGGCATGATCCTGACGCAGTCCCGCCTCGTCATGAAGCAGCTGGACGCCGGCCTCAATTGATGATCGTGCCGCCGCTGACGGAGGCGCTGGGCATCCCCGGCGCCCACGCGGTGTCTCTGCTGGACCCCGACGGTCCCAGAGTGCTGTGGTGGGCGGGTGAGACAGCGCCGACCGACCAGGAGTCCGCCGCCGCCGTCACGCTCGCCGCGGCGGCGGCCGGTCTCGTGCTGCTGGACGGAAACGGCGGCGACGAGCTCAGCGACATCCTGCTCACCAGCGCGGACGCCTTCCACGTCGTACGGCTGGTGGGTTCGGACCTGCCGCTGGTCGCCCACCTGACCCTGCGCCGGGCCGGCGCCAACCTGGCGATGGCCCGGCGGGAGTTCGGCACCATGCTGGCGGCGTACGCCCGCGAACTGGCCCCCGCACCCACCGACGGCACCCCGGCGCTCGGCTCCTCGCTCGACCTGACCCTCGTCCCCCGAGACCTCGGCGGCGGCACCGTCGACCTCAGCGACGCCATCAAGGTCCCCGACACCCCCGAAGGACTACTGCCCCGGCGACACCGTCTCGACCAGCCCGAGACGGACGAAGAAGCCTCAGACCTGCTCAGTCTGCTCGGCCGCCCGTACGTGACGGACGATGCAGTATTGGACCGCGTGCTGGTCGCCCTCCGCGCGTTGTAACTCCGCACCGCGTGCCGGGCGTCCTTGTGCGCGCCGCTTTTTTGCGCACCGCTTCTCTGCGCATCGTAAGACCGCTCCACCCCCTCCGCAGGCCCCCCACACCTGGAGAAAGACGTGCAACCCTCCGACCCGTTCCAGGCCGTCCGCGCCGAAATCGCTGCCCTGCGGCACCAGGTCACCGGGGTACGCGGCTGCGTCATCGCCGGAGTCGACGGCCTGCTGATCCTGCACGACACCGTGGCCGGCCCCGAACCTCACGACATCGCCGCCCTGGCCGCGGGCGCCCACGGCATCAGCCGCACCTGCGGGGCCGCCCTCAACCAGGGCACGTTCCAAGAAGTGACGATCCGCAACCAGGGCGGCTACCTGTCCGTCTACGCCGTGGGCGACCTCGCCCTGCTGGCCGTGATCGGCGACAGCGGGCTGAACATCGCCCGCCTGCACCTGGAGGCGCGCCCCGTCACCACCCGACTGGGCAGCCTGCTCCGCATCCAGACCGTGGAACCGTCGGGCTACTTCAGCTAGCCCCGGCCCCGCCGCCGATCTTGCTCGGCTCGGCCCCGCATATGGCCCACCCTCCACGGGGGTCCACCGCCACTGCCCATTATCCCGGAACCCGCTGATCAACGGGCGCCGACAGCGGTCAGCCTGTGGACAACCCGGGATTGTGGATAACGCGAACTGGCTTATGCCCAGGCCGCGGCGTTTCGGGACGCCGCGGCCTTTTTGGTTGCCCGCTCCGCCACGGCGGGACACGGACGTTGAAGACGCGCTCGACCGGCTGCGCACCAGCAGGCGGGGCCGGCGATCGAACGGGCCGACTGGTGGTGGGTGACCGGGACCCGTGCCGTCCGAGAGCTCACCGCCTGCGCCTCGTCGATCCACGAGCTGCGGAGCGGGCGAAGTGGGCGGGCCGATGAGCAGGCGGGCCAGCAGCAGGGCAGGCCGCGAGCTGAGGGGCCCGCAAGCTGAGCGGGCCAACCGAAAAGGCGGCCGATGGCGAAGCTGGTGGGCGGGTAGAGCTGGTTAACGGATAGAAGCAGCCTGGTAGGCGACAGGCGCGGACGGGTAGGACCGACAGCGGGTCGGGCGTACAGGTACTGGCCAACGAGCGACAGGGCGGCGGGCGACCCCGGCCGCCGGAAACCGGCCGGCGGGCAGGAGCTGGTCGGCGGGCACGACCTGATCGGCGGGCAGGACCTGGTCGGTGGCGATGAGCTCGGTGGACACGAGCTGGACGACAGATGCAAGCCGGACAAAAGCGCAAGCCGGACGCAGGCGAATATCACCGACAGGCGAACCGGCCTGAGGCGCGATCGACGGCGGGCAGGAGCCGGGCCGCCGTTCAGAGGGCGCGCCCCCGGCTGACCGTGGACGAGCGGGCGACCAGTTCCGGCGTGAACTGCAGCTGCTGGTGCCGGTGATCCGGGTTTGTGGCCTCGTCCAATACCAGGTGCGCCGCGGCGCGGCCCAGTTCCTGGCGGGGCTGGCGGACCGAGGTCAGCGGCACGGCGGCCGCCGCGGCGAACTCGATGTCGTCGAAGCCGACGATGGCCAGGTCGTCGGGGACGCGCAGGCCGGCCCCGATGCTTTGTTGCAGCAGGCCCAACGCGAGCAGGTCGTTGGCGCAGAACGCGGCCGTGGGGCGGCGCCGCGCGGGCAGGCCGGCCAGCCGCTCCCCCGCCGAACGGCCCTCGGCCACGGTCAGCGCTTCGGTCGGCAGGTAGATCAGGTCGTCGGGGTCGCGGCCGAGTGACTGCCAGATCTCGCGGGCGCCTTGCAGACGTTCCCCCACTTGGCCCAGCGAGTCGGGGCCGCCCACGAAAGCGACCCGGGTGTGCCCCTGCTCGGCCAGGTGTTCGACCGCGATGCGGCCACCCAGCACGTCGTCGACGGAGACCGAGCAGCAGCTGTCGGCGCCGCGCACCCGGTCGACGATCACCAGGGGGACGCCGCGCCGGGAGAGCTCGTCGAGGTGGGCCGCGGCCGGGTCGACGGGGGTGATCAGGATGCCTTGCACCCGCTGCTGGAGCAGCCGGTCGAGGTGCACCTCTTCGCGGGCCGAGCGACTGTTGCTGTTGCAGATGAACAGCGACAAGTCGGCGTCCTCGGCGGCGTTTTCGATGCCCTGCGCCACGTCGTGGAAGAACGGGTTGGTGCCGTCGAGCATCACGTACGCCAGGGTGCGGCTCGTGCCGGCTCGCAACTGGCGGGCTGATTCGTTGCGTACGAAACCCAGCTCGGCCATGGCCCGCTCGACCCGCTCACGGGTGCGTGCGCTCACCACTTCGGGGCGGTTCATCACGTTGGAGACGGTGCCCAGCGAGACACCGGCGGCCGCGGCCACATCCTTGACGGACGGCGTCCTGCCGTTCAGCACCAAGACCTCCTGAGCGGGGTGTAGCGGGCCGGGGATCGCAAACTTTTACCAGGTCGGCCGCCGGGACGAGCCCCGGCCGCGCCGTGCCGCGCCGTCTTTGAAACGTTGAAGCCGCATCTTACGGCACTGGACGGTCGCGCGACGGCCGTGTTTCCACAACGTTTCTGGCCAACGCTTGACAGGTGTGATCGGGGCCACCTACGTTCGTCTCACCGCTCATGAAACATTTCAACAGCTATTGAAACATTTCAAGTATTGTTCCCACAAGCGACGTGGAGGTGGCTCGTGGCGGAGGCAAACGCCCGGCCCCAGAACGACCCCGCGCGCTCCCCGCAGCCCGCGCCCCAGAACGACCCCGCGCGCCCCCAGCAGCCCGCGCCCCAAAATGAATCCGCGCGCTCCCAGGAGCCAGCGCCCCAAAACGATCTCGCGCGCACCCCGCAGCCCGCGCCCCAGAACGACCCCGCGCGCCCCCAGCAGCCCGCGCGACTCGAGGTTCAGAACGTCACCAAGTCCTTCGGCGCGGTCGCCGCCGTGCAAGGGGTCACCTTCCCCCTCCACCCCGGCGAGGCCCATGCGCTGGTCGGTGAGAACGGGGCCGGCAAGTCCACCATCGTGAAGATGCTGGCCGGCGTCCACCGTCCGGACACCGGCACGCTGCGGGTCGACGGCGTCGACGTGGATTTTGCCGGCCCCGCCGACGCCAAGGCGGCCGGCATCGCCGTCATCTATCAGGAGCCGACCCTCTTCCCCGATCTGTCAGTGGCCGAGAACATCGCGATGGGCAACCAGCCGCTGACCAAGCTGCGGCAGATCGATCGCAAGGAGATGCACGCCAACGCCGAGCGGCTGTTCCGCCGGCTGGGTGTTCCGCTCGACCCGACGCGTCCGGCCCGTGGCTTGTCGATCGCCGATCAGCAGCTGGTCGAGATCGCGAAGGCGCTGTCGTCCGAGGCCCGGGTGCTGATCATGGATGAGCCGACCGCCGCGCTGTCCGCCGTCGAGGTGGAGCGGCTCTTCGCGGTGGTGCGGTCGCTGCGGGACGAGGGCGCCGCGATCATGTTCATCTCGCACCGGTTCGAGGAGATCACTGCCCTGTGCGAGCGGGTCACGATCATGCGGGACGGCAAGCACGTCGCCACCGAGCTGGTCGCCGACCTCAGCGTCGACGACATGATCCGGCGCATGGTCGGGCGTGACCTGAGCGCGCTTTTCCCCAAGCAGGACGTCGAGCCGGGCGAGGTCGTGCTCGAGGTCGAGGGCCTGTCCCGCGAGGGCGTTTTCCGAGAGATCTCCTTTTCCGTACGGGCGGGAGAGATCGTCGCCTTGGCCGGGCTCGTGGGCGCGGGCCGTTCCGAGGTCATGCAGGCCGTGTTCGGCGTGGACCCGTACGACAGCGGGGTTGTCAAGGTGCACGGCAGGCGTCTCAGGAAGGGGGATCCGCGCGCCGCGATGGCCGCCGGGATGGCTCTTGTGCCCGAGGATCGCCGTCAGCAGGGCCTGGTGATGGACCTGTCGATCGAACGCAACGTGACCTTGCCGCGCGCCCGCAAGCTGGCCCGGCTGGGTCTGCTGTTCGGCGGCAGCGAGCGCGCGGCCGCCGAGACCTGGACCCGCAAGTTGCAGACCAAGCTGGGCCGGCTCTCCGACGCCGTGGGCACGCTCTCGGGCGGCAACCAGCAGAAGGTCGTGCTGGCCAAGTGGCTGGCCACCGGGCCCAAGCTGCTGATCGTCGACGAGCCCACGCGCGGCATCGACGTCGGCACCAAGGCCGAGGTGCACCGGCTGATGTCGTCGCTCGCGGCGGACGGCCTGGCGGTCGTCATGGTCTCGTCGGAGCTGCCCGAGGTCCTGGGCATGGCCGATCGGGTCGTGGTGCTGCGCGAGGGCCGCGTCGCCGCCCAGCTCACCCGGGCTGAGGCAACCGAGGAGTCCGTGATGTACGCGGCCATGGGACAGGAGGTCGCGGCATGACCGGCCGCACCGGAACGGGCCCGGGAGGCTCAGCATGACGGCGACCTCGCTCGAGGCTCCCGCGGCGAAGCGGTTCGAGCCCAAGAACCTGCTCAGGACGCGCGAGCTGGGCATTGTGCTCGCGCTGGCGCTGCTCATCGCGTACACGGCGATCGACAACCCCCGCTTCTTGAGTGGTCAGAGCATCCGCGACAACCTGCTCAACACGGCCATCCTCGCGGTCATGGCCACCGGCCAGGCGATCGTGGTGATCACCCGGAACATCGACCTCAGTGTGGGCTCGGTGCTCGGCATCAGCGCGTTCACCGTGGCCACGATGATGAGCACCAACCCGGGCCTGCCGATGATCGTGGCGCTGCTGGCCGGCTTGGCCGTGGGCGCGGTGGCCGGCCTGGTCAACGGCGTTCTCGTACGCTTCGGTAAGGTGCCCGCGCTCGTCGTCACACTGGGCACGCTCTACATCTACCGCGGCATCACGTATTCGTGGGCCGGCGGCTCGCAGGTCAACGCGGACGAGCTGCCTCGGCACTTCTTGACGTTCGCCAACGACAACCTGCTGGGCATCCCCTGGCTGGTGCTGATCGCGCTGGTCGTGGTGGGCGCGGGCTCGCTGATGATGCGCAACTACCGGGTCGGGCGGGAGCTGTACGCGATGGGGTCGAGCCCCGCCGCGGCCGAGCTGGCCGGCATCAAGGTCGCCCGCAACCTGCTCGGGGCGTTCGTTCTCAGCGGCGCGCTGGCCGGGCTGGCCGGGGTGCTGTACGCGGCCCGGTTCGGCACTGTCGACGCCGCGGCCGGCACCGGCATGGAGCTCAACGTCGTGGCCGCGGTCGTGGTCGGCGGCGTGGCCGTCTTCGGCGGCAGCGGCTCGGTCTGGGGTGCGGCCCTCGGCGCCCTGCTGCTCACGGTGATCGGCAGCGCCCTGGCGGTGCTCGACATCAACCAGTTCTGGCAGCAGGCCATCGTCGGCGCGCTGATCATCCTGGCCATCTGCGCCGACCGCCTGGTCGCGGTCCGCATCGCCCGCAGCCTGCGGAAGAGGGACGCCCATGTCTGAGGCCCGGAAAAGACTGACCAGCTGGGACAGCATCATCCTGGTGCTCACCGTGCTGGTGCTGATCATCGCGTCGTTGAGCGTGGACAATTTCGGCACCAGCCGGAACTTCACGTTCATGGTGCTCGACCTGCTGCCGATCATCCTGATCGCGCTGCCGATGACGATGATCATCGTGACCGGCGAGATCGACCTGTCGGTGGCCAGCACGCTCGGCCTGACCAGTTCGATGATGGGCTGGCTGTGGAACCAGGGCCTGTCGATCGAGACGATCATCCCGCTCTGCGTCGTGATCGGCGCGATCTGCGGCGTGGTCAACGGCTTCCTGATCACCGGCCTGGGCCTGCCCTCGCTGGCGGTCACGATCGGCACGCTGGCCCTCTACCGCGGTCTCGCCTTCGTGGTGCTCGGCGACGGCGCGGTGGCCGACTTCCCGTGGAACTACACCGGCTGGGTCACCGGAACCATCGGTGGCGGCGCCGTACCCAATGTCCTGATCTTGATCGTGGTGCTCGCGCTCCTCTTCGGGATCGTGCAGCACGCCACCCCGTTCGGCCGCTCGCTCTACGCCATCGGCGCCAACGCGCAGGCCGCCCACTTCTCCGGGATCCGAGTCGCCCGTACGAAATTCTGGCTCTACGTCGTCAGTGGCGCGGTCGCCGGCCTGGTCGGTGTGCTGTGGACGCTGCGCTACTCCAGCGCCCGGGCCGACAACGGCTCGGGTCTCGAACTCGCCGTGGTCGCGGCCGTCCTGCTCGGCGGCGTCTCGATCTTCGGTGGAAAGGGCAGCCTGCCCGGTGTTCTCGCCGGTGTCGTGCTGCTGACCGCGCTGCAGAACGCGTTGCGCCTGGAGGACGTCTCCGGGCAGGCGCTCAACATCGTCACGGGCTCCCTGCTCGTGCTCTCCGTGCTGCTTCCGAACATCACCACCGCCGTACGCGGAAATTATCAGCGCCGCAGGCTGCGGCAAGCCGCCTCCCGATAGCCCTGAGTGAATGGAGTACACAGTGCTTCGCTCCCCCCGGACGTTACTGTCCGTTACTTCCGCCGCACTGCTCGTCGCAGGTCTGACCGCCTGTGGCGGCACCACCAAGGACAGCAACACCAACAGCGGTTCCGGCACGCAGGCCTCCGCGGCCGCCGACCCCAACGCGGCGATCAAGGAAGGCCTGAAGATCGCCTTCCTGCCGAAGCAGCTGAACAACCCGTACTCGGACGTCGAAACCGGCGGCGGCAAGGTCGCCGTGGACGAGCTCAAGGGCGAGTACAAGCTGGTCGGCCCGAACGACGCGTCCGCCTCGTCGCAGGTGTCCTACATCAACACACTGATCCAGCAGCAGCAGGACGTCATCGTGGTGGCGGCCAACGACCCCAACGCGGTCTGCCCGTCGCTCAACCAGGCCCGCGCGGCCAAGATCAAGGTCATCACGTTCGACTCGGACGCCTCCAAGGACTGCCGAGACGCGTTCATCAACCAGGCCACCACCCAGGGCATCGGCGAGTCGCTGGCCAAGATGGCGCTCGAGCAGGCCGGCGCCGACGGCGGCGAGATCGCGGTGCTCTCGGCCACCCCGAACGCCACGAACCAGAACTCCTGGATCGAGGTCATGAAGGAAGAGCTCAAGAAGCCCGACTACGCCAAGCTCAAGCTGGTCAAGGTCGCGTACGGCAACGACGACGACCAGAAGAGCTTCCAGGAAGCCCAGGGACTGCTGCAGTCGTACCCGAACCTCAAGGTCATCGTGGCCCCGACGACAGTCGGCATCGCGGCGGGCGCGCGCTACATCTCGTCGTCCAGCTACAAGGGCAAGGTCGCCGTGACCGGGCTCGGCCTGCCCAACCAGATGCGCGAGTACGTCAAGGACGGCACCGTCACCAAGTTCGCGCTCTGGAACCCGGCCGACATCGGCTACCTGGCCGCGTTCGCCGGCGCCGCCATGGCCTCGGGTCAGATCACCGGCGCCGAGGGCGAGAAGTTCAAGGCGGGCAAGCTCGGCGAATACACGATCGGCAAGGACGGCGAGATCGTGCTCGGCCCGCCGACCGAGTTCACCAAGGACAACATCGACCAGTTCAACTTCTGACAGCCATGCCCCGTTATTGCTTCCAGCTTCACGTCCGCCCCGAGCGGATGACGGAGTACGTGGAGCGGCACCAGTCCGTGTGGCCCGAGATGCAGGACGCACTCCGGGCCACCGGCTGGCGCAACTACTCCCTCTTCCTCCGCGACGACGGGCTGTTGATCGGCTACGTCGAAGCGGACGACCTCGAGGCGTCCCAGGCGGCAATGGCGGCGCTGGACGTCAACACCAGGTGGCAAGCGGAAATGGCGGAGTTCTTCGCCGGTGGCGGGCCCAACGACGAAGGGTTCCCGCTGCTCACCGAGGTGTTCCACCTTTCCGATTCTCAGGAGACCTCATGACCGACCTCGCCGCCGTCAAGCGCGCCCTGACGGCACAGCGCATCGAGACCCCGTCGTGGGCCTACGCCAACTCGGGAACCCGTTTCAAGGTGTTCGCCCAGCCGGGAGTGCCGCGTACGCCCGAGGAGAAGATCGCCGACGCCGCCACGGTGCACCGGTTCACCGGCGTCGCGCCCGCGGTGGCGTTGCACATCCCGTGGGACAAGGTGGACGACTACGCGGCCCTGACCTCGTACGCGCGGGACCTGGGGGTGGAGATCGGCGCGATCAACACGAACGTCTTCCAGGACGACGACTACAAGCTGGGCTCGGTCACCAACCCCGACGCCGGTATCCGGCGCAAAGCCACCGATCACCTGCTCGAGGCGATCGACATCATGAACCAGACCGGTTCGCGCGACCTGAAGCTGTGGTTCTCCGACGGCATCAACTACCCCGGCCAGGACGACCTGCGCGACCGCCAGGACCGCTTGGCCGCGGCGCTGCGCGAGGCGTACGACCGGCTCACCGGCGACCAACGTCTGCTGCTCGAATACAAGCTGTTCGAGCCGGCCTTCTACGCCACCGACGTGCCGGACTGGGGCACCTCGTACGCGCACTGTCTGGAACTCGGTGAACGGGCCACGGTCTGCATCGACACCGGACACCACGCCCCCAGCACCAACATCGAGTTCATCGTGGCGTTCCTGCTGCGCCAGAAGAAGCTCGGCGCGTTCGACTTCAACAGCCGCTTCTACGCCGACGACGACCTGATGGTGGGCGCGGCCGACCCGTTCCAACTGTTCCGCATCATGTACGAAATCGTCCGCGGCGGCGCGCTCGACCCGGCGTACGGGATCGCTTTCATGCTCGACCAGTGCCACAACATCGAGCGCAAGATCCCGGCCATCATCCGCTCGGTCATGAACGTGCAGGAAGCCACCGCGAAGGCCCTGCTGGTCGACCGCGACGCCCTGACCAGGGCCCAGCAGTCCGGCGACGTGCTGGAAGCGAACGCGGTCTTCATGGACGCCTACAACACCGACGTCCGCCCGCTGCTGGCCGAGGTCCGCGCCGACGCCGGCCTCGACCCCGACCCGGTCGCGGCCTACAAGGCCAGCGGCTACGACGAGAAAATCATCGCCGACCGCGTAGGCGGCACCCAAGCCGGCTGGGGCGCCTGATCCTTTCCTCGAATCGGCCCCGCGGATCTCTCATGACCCACGGGGCCGACGCGCCGGAGCAGCCGAATCAGAGCAAGCCGCGAGCTGTGGCAATGGCATAGGCGGCTAAGAGCCCGCCGTCGCCGACCTTTCCGGACGCGATCAGATCACGTAATTCGTCGACGGTCACCAGGCGGAATTCGTCGATGCCCTCGATCGTGGCGCCGTCCGGCAGGACGGCGTACGAGTCGATGTCCAGACGGGCCAGCCACAGCTCGCACGGGTTGTCGTCGACCAGCCGCCCCAGGAACTCCACCTTCTCGGCGGTGATGCCGATTTCTTCCCGCAACTCCCGGATGGCGGTCTCCGGCCCCTTGTCGCCGGGCTCGGCGAACCCCCGTGGCGTCTCCCACTGCCAGTCGCGGATGTGATGCCGGAACTGGCGGGTCAACAGGATCCGGCCGTCACCGAAGATCGGCAGAACGACGGCGCCTTCGGTGGGCGCCTGCGCCACCCAACGGATATAGGGACCCGTGTATCCGTCGCGGAACCGCACCGTGTCCCGCAGGGCGATGAAGAAGGCGTCCTCGTAGATCACGCCCATGTCGCCGTATTCCTCGGGCCGCCCCAGCTCGCGCAGTTTGGCCGCCGACCGGTTGGCCACCTCTTCCTGCACCTGCGAGTCGAAGACGATCTCGTAGGCGGCCCCCTCGGGATTGGCGAACAGGGCCGGGCGCTCGGCCCGGAGCTCGTCGTAGCGGGCCAGCCGCTGAGCGCGGCGAGCAGCGCGGATGGCGTCGTCTGTGCTCAAGTCGTCCTCCATCAGGCTCGTACCGGCAGCCTAGAACACCTGGCCGATCGGTCCGATCCCTCTGGACTGTCGGAGCACCGACTCTTACTCGTTGTGCGATCACTTGTGGACACACTGACTGATACTTATGGGGTTCCCACCTTGAGGAGGCCCCGTGGATCGCATGGACGGCGCTCTACCGCCCAACCGCGACATCGTCGAGATCGACCTCGGTGACGGCACAACGATCCCGGTCGAGGTGACCATCGAGCCCAACGGCGACTTCGCCCCGGGCGGCCGCAGCGACGCCGCCTTCGGTGACTGGTTCCGCGGCGACCGGCGCGCGGCTTTGAGCACGACTCCCACCGTCAAGGCCATGACCCGATGGGTGCATTCCCAGTTGCAGGACGTCGACACGCTGCTTCCCGACCGCGTCACCCTGGAGATGGGCGTCAAGCTGGTGGCCAAGTCCCCCGATCTGGTAACTCCGGTGCTGGGCCAGGTCGGCGGTGAGACGTCCCTGCTCATCCGCCTCGAGTGGGACCTCGGCCAGGCCGCCGCCGGCAAAGCCGCGCCGGCCCCGGCAGAGGGCGACCAGGATGATGACGATCGGAACAGCGACCAGCAGTCAACGTCCGGCACGGACGGCTGACGCGACCGATGCCGACGGCACTTGACGAGTTGGGCCGCCGCTCCCTGGTCCAGATCCGCCGGAACCGCGACCAGTTCCTCGGGGTCGGCTTCGTCGTCGCGCCGGGCCTCGTGGTGACCAACGCCCATGTCGCCGAGGAGAACGTCCAGGTCTGGTTCGCCGGTGAACCGCACGCGTGCACGGTGCGGCGCTACCCCGCGGAACGCACCGAAAGTCCGGAGTGGCCCTGGCCCGACCTCGCCGAACTGACTGTTCCGACCCTCGAGGCGGAGCCGGTGCTGCTGGGGCCGCCCTTCACCGATGCCCGGGACATCGCAGGTCTGGGCGAGGTACGGGTGCCTACCTTCGACCTCGCGTACGTGGCGGCCGGCCCCGAGCGCCTCGAGATGATCACCAAGCGGCTCGTGGTCTCGATGACCGGGGACAGCCTGATCGGCCTGGGGGGTGGAACGCTCGACCTCGGCATGAGCGGAAGCCCGGTGATCGACATGCGCAGCGGCCGGGTGCGCGGTGTCGTCAAGGCGGCCGCCTGGGCACAGGCGCAGGTGCAGTACGGAGCGAAGGTACCGACCGGCGGCTGGATGATCCCCCTGACCGCCGAGCACACCCCGCCGAGCTGGTTCCAGCACAATGCCGAGGCCAACCCCTTGGGCAATCGTTGGCGGCTGGTCGCGGCGGATGCCGACCGCGTCCAGCAAGAACTCTTCCGGCCGACCGAACCGCCCGCGGAGATCACGCCGGCCAACCTGCTGGATCCGGACACCGGCGTGACGCCCTTCGAGCCGATGGCCGAGCTGGACGACTTGCTGACGTGGTGCCACGCCGACAGCCGAACGGTAGTCAGGCTGGTCTCCGCCGGCTCGGGTACCGGAAAGAACCGCGTCGCGCACGAGCTGTGTGATCGCCTGCGCGGGCACGGGTGGGTGGCAGGCATTCTGCGTCCGTCGTTCCGCGACGCCGAGTGGCTCCGGACCCTGGCTCAGGCCTTGGAACGGGAGCTGCAGATCTGCGTCGTTGTGGACGACGCCGAACACCGTGGGCCGGATGTCGCGGCGATCCTGCAGGAGGTTCGCGACGCGCTGGACGCGTCATCCGCCACTGTCCGCGTGACCGCTCGAGTCGTGCTGCTGTCACGCAACGATCCGGACCGGTTCGAAGACGAGTTCCTCAGCATCGACATCGAGGACAGCGAGTTCGCTCAGTGGATCCGATCGGTGCAGGAGCCACCGATTCTGCTGCCGCGAATGCTGCCGGACGCACCGGCTGTGCTGTCGCGCGCATGGCGTGCTTTTGCTTCCCGGTTGGGCGTGGCGACGGAAGCGGAGCCGCTGTGGCCGCGCGACATCTCGGCCGGAACCACACTGGACCTCTACGCGATCGCGGCCGATGAGGTCCTCTCGGCCCTCCCGGGCTACGGGCAGGACTATCGCGGTGATAAGGACCCGCTGGAGACCATCCGCCGGCATCAGCTGAGATACTGGGCGCGGAAGTTGAAGGATGCCGATTATCAGTTACGGGCGCCGCCGCCGAAGAAAGCGAGTCGGCCGAAGGCCGGTTCCGGACCGATCACCATCCTGTTGACGACTGCCGAAGCGTGGCTGCTGATACCTACGCTCGTCCCGTCCACCGACGACGACCTCTTCCGGCAAGTCATGAACCGCGCCGCGCTGGCTCTAGGCGCACCGGATCCGCGCGAGATCGACAATCTGCGTGATCTGTATCCGGTCGCCGCGGACGGACACCCCGCCGCACTGACTCCCGACAGGCTTGCCGAGATCGTCTTCAGGCACGTCTGCCGGAATCTGGACGAGTCCACGCTGTGCGCGTTCCTGGCCGCGGTCCTCATCGGCGACGGCGCCGACGTCCTCCTGAGTCTGCGGCTGATCTGCCGGGCCCGTGCCGCGCCTGACACGGCCAGCGATGTCGCGCACAGCCGGATCGATGCAGCCCTGGCAACACTTCTGGCCGGACATCCGCGCGAGCTGTTGCCGGCGCTCACGCGGATCTGCGGCGAGATACCCCACATGGCGCCACTCGTGAGGCTGCTCACTGCCGCGGTCGAGGACGGCGACCTGGATGTGCTGCCCTTGGTCGAGGAGCACCTTCCGGACGACGGGCGCGGCCTGTCGCCCGTGGCTGTCGTCGTCCTGCAGCGCCAGGCCGACGCCACTCCCGGCACGGACGACCACAGCCTGTCGCGAAGAATCTCGTGGTGGCGCAAGCTGAGCCTGCACCAATACCACCTGGGTCGGGACGAGGCACTGAGCACGAACCAGAATGCGATCAACGAGTGCCGGGTGCTCCAGGCCCGCGGCGGCCGCCACGCCGCAACGTTCGCCCGCCTGCACGGGGATCGGGCGCTTTTCCTGCTGCGGCACGTGAAGGCGCAGCGTGCGCGGCAGGAGGGCGACGGACCCATCGGTGAGGCCCTGATCAACGGCGAGATCGCCATCAGGGAGTTCGAGAAACTCGGCCGGGACAGCGAGATCGCACTGGCGGACGTCCTGCACAATCAGGACATCCTGTTTTCGGTCCGGCAACGTTCGCGACAGGCCTTGCGACACGGGCGCAGAGCCTTGCTCCTGTACGGCGAGAACGGGCCACGCCGCTCCCGAGCGGCTGCGCATTCCCAGGTCGCCGACGACCTCGACGGGTTGGGCCGGATGGACGAGGCGCTGTCGGAGAGCGGTAAGAGCGTCGCCATCCTGGCCGGGCTCTTCCGCGAGTCGCCGTCGGCATACGCCGCCGATCTGGTGCGGGCACTGAGCCAACGCGCGTACATCCGGCTGCACAAGGGCGCCGGGGACCAGCGGGAAGGCAAGCCGAGTGCGACTGAATTCCTGCTCGCGGCGCGAACGGACGTGATGCAGGCACGGCAGGTGTTGCGCCGCTGGTCGCCGGTCGACGAGCCCGAACTGGAGGAGTACTTGCGCCGCATCGAGGCTGTGCTGGAGTCGCGCCTGGATCGGCGGAACTGACCAGTCAGTCGCCCACGGTGATGCCCATGCCGGCGATGACCCTGGTGTTGGGCGTCGCCGATCGGTCGTCCTGGTCGATGTAGGAGCCACTACTCGTTCCCAGGACGGGCATGTGCAGGTTGTCGAAGAGAGTCCGGCTGCCGGACACCGCAGCGTGCAGACGTACTCCGCTGGCACCGTTGCTTTCGTCCCGGACAGCGCTGATCTCGGCCTTGAGGTCGGCGCCGACGATCGAGTAGCGCACCTCCTCATCGCGCGCAGAATCCCCCGCGAAGGTCTCTTCGACGATGTCGTGCAGGTCGTCGGCGAAGGCGACGAAGCTGCCCACCAGCGGCTCGACCGGAGCGTTGCCGGCGAGCTTGGCTTCGGCCAGTTCTCTCAGCATCGTCTGCCGTGAACCCAGGTCCAGGATCTCGGTGACCGCCTCGACCGGGATGTGCTGCCACACGGTGTCGTTGATGAGGCTGGGAGCGATCGACGTGCTGTTCGTCGTCGAGATCCAGGGCGGCAGGTCGACGAGGTCGTCGTTGCGCGGTCCGGAAACCGCGATGGCGATCGCCATCGGCACGGCCACGTGGTACGCGGCGCTGGCTGCGCGCTCTACGAAGTCGGTCGCTTCGACGGTGTTGCGGTCGGCATTCTCGCCCGCGAGGAGGCGCTCGTACTCCTTACGGACCGACTTGTAGAAGACCACCGGCTGGTCCTCCGCCCAGTCGCGCATCGTCGCCAGAACCCGCCTGTAGGCGTCGGGGGTTCCGTCCGACAGGCGGGTCAGCCGCTGCTCGATCCGCGCCAGAAGGCCCTTTTTGAAGTTGGCTGCAACGGTGTCCAGCGAAAATTCGATGACGTGCCCGTCGGTCACCTCGTCGAGCCAGTCGCCGTACGAGTCCGGCGGCACGTTGACGACCTCACGCTCTCGATGGTCGGCCTGGATCTGCCGGAAAGACGTCACGGGTGTCTCGTTCAACGTGTCCCGGCGGGAGATCCGGATGTCCCCCCGGCGCAGCAGATCTCCCAGATCGGTGCTGCGGAAACGCGAACCGTTCGCCTCGGCGAACAACGACCGCAGCATCGGACTGTTCAGCGAGTGGGAGTCGGCGATGATCAGCGGCTCGGCCTGGACCGCGGTCATCAGCACACGGGAACGCAGGTCCTCCCGCTCGGAGAACTCGATCGGCACGTGCAGGTTGACGTCGCTCAGGAAAACCGAGAAGTCGTAGTCGCCGCTGTCCGTCATGAGCAGGCCTCGCGCTCTCGTCCGGGAAGGACCGATGTAACAACTGATACAGCGCAGTGTCAACGGGTGATCACCCGTCAGGGCAGCGCCCGCACAGGTTCCCGGCAACCGCCGCGCGCGAAGTGCTAAGGCGAGGCGGGCGGTGGCCGATCACAGGGCCGACTTTCTGCGAACGGAGGAACCAAGGATGGAGCAATATCTCGACACCGCGTCGACCGTGACGAAGGCTCTTTTCGGGCCCGAATCAGGCATTCCCTGGTGGGCCTGGATCGCGGTCATCGTGGCGGTCTTCTGGAAGGTTGCCGTCAAGGAGCCGAAGAGTGCCCGGGAGGCTGCGAACGAGCGGGACAACGTCATGCTCGGCGCCCTGTTCTCCGATGACAAGAAGGGCAAGAAAAAGAAGTAGCCGGCGCCCACCCGGGAGGGGGCGCCGGCCGTGGCGAGGCTCAGGCTGTGGGTGGTGGGGGTTCGGCGGCGCCGGTCATGATGGCCACCGCCTCGCTCATCGAGTGGGACTTCGGGGTGATCACCGTGGCTCGCCGGCCCAGCCGCTGGATGTGGATGCGGTCGGCGACCTCGAACACGTGCGGCATGTTGTGGCTGATCAGGATGACCGGCAGGCCGCGGTCGCGGACGTCGCGGATCAGTTGGAGCACCCGGTTGCCCTCTTTGACGCCGAGCGCCGCGGTCGGCTCGTCGAGGATCACCACTTTGCTGCCGAACGCGGCCGACCGGGCCACCGCGACCGCTTGCCGCTGGCCGCCGGAAAGCGATTCGACGGCCTGACCGATGTTCTGCAGTGTGGCCACGCCGAGTTCGCTCATGTGCCGTTTGGCCTCGGAACGCATGTGGCCTTTATCGAGCATCCGGAACACCGAGCCCAGCGGGCCGGATTTGCGCTGTTCGCGGCCGAGGAACAGGTTGTCGGCGATGTCCAGGCCGGGCGCCACCGCGAGGGTCTGGTACACGGTTTCGATGCCGGCCGTGCGCGCATCCATCGGCGTACGGAAAGTGACTCGTTGCCCGTCGAGATGGATCTCGCCTTCGTCGGGGACGAGCGCGCCCGAAAGCGCCTTGATCAGGCTGGACTTGCCGGCGCCGTTGTCGCCGATGACCGCGAGGATCTCGCCGGGGTACAGCTCGAGGTCGCTGCCGTTGATCGCGACGACCCGGCCGTACCGTTTGGTCAGGCCTTTCGCCTGCAGAACCGGAGTGGTCACGTCTTCACCTTCCTGATCCACTGGTCGAGCGAGACCGCGACCAGCACCAGCAGGCCGATCGCGAAGCCCTGCCAGACCACTTCGACGCCGCCCAGCTGCAGGCCGTTGCGGAACACGCCGACGATGAGCGCGCCGATCAGGGTGCCGATGACGCTGCCGCGGCCGCCGAAGAGGCTGGTGCCGCCGAGCACGACGGCGGTGATCGAGTCGAGGTTGTATTCGACGCCGACGTTGGGGCTGGCCGAGGCGAGCCGGCCGATGAGGATCCAGCCGCCGATCGCGTAGAGCAGGCCGGCCACGGTGTAGACCGAGAACAGCACCCGGCCGGTCTGGATGCCGGCCAGCCGCGCCGCCTCGGAGTCGTCACCGGTGGCGTAGACGTGTTTGCCCCACGCGGTGTTCGCGAGTGCGTAGAAGAAGAACGCGAACAGCAGAAGCATGATGATCGACCCGTACGTCAACCGGAAGTTCCCGAGCGGGATCGAGTCACCGGTCCAGGTCATCAGGCCGGGCATGTCGGTTCCCCGTACGGTCTCGGAATTGCTCACGACCGAGTTGAGCGAGAAGAAGATCGTCAGCGTGCCCAGGGTGACGATGAACGGTGGCAATTTTATCCGCGTCACCAGGAAGCCGTTGATCGCGCCCATCGCCGTGCCGCAGGCGAACCCGAGCAGCAGCGCGATGATCCCGGGCATCCCGGCGTCCACACAGAACGTGGCGGTCAGGATCGACGAGAAGACCGCGATGGCGCCCGCGGACAGGTCGATGCCGGCGGTCAGGATGATCAGCGTCTGCCCCAGGGCGAGCGTGGCGATGACGGTGACCTGCTGAAGCACCAGCGACAGGTTGGTGGCGGTCAGGAAGCGGCCGTTGACGATCGAGAAGGCGATGATCGCCACGACGAGAACGGCCAGCGGTCCCAGTACGGGATTCGAGTGCAACAGGTGCTGGATGCGCAGGCCGAGCGAGTCGTTCTTGCGCACGTCGAAGTCGGCGGGTGCGGTGGTGGTCGTGGCCATGTCAACCCCAGCAGTTCTGCTTGCCCCACGCGGAGTCCTTCGCCTCCACGCCGGCCTGCGGGTCGTCGGTGATCAGTTGGGTTCCGGTGTCGTAGAAGTCCTTGCCCGGTGTCGCCTGCGGGCGGGTGCCGTCCTTGGCGTACGCGGCGATGGCGTCGATGCCCAGCTGCGCCATCTTGAGCGGGAACTGCATCGAGGTGGCCCCGATGATCCCCTTGGACACGTTGTCGACTCCGGGGCAGCCGCCGTCGATCGAGACGATGACGGTGTCCTTCTCCTTGCCCGCCGCTTGCAGGGCCAGGTAGGCGCCGGCCGCCGCGGGCTCGTTGATCGTGTAGACCAGATTGATCGACGAGTCCTTCTGCAGCAGGTTTTCCATCGCCGTACGCCCGCCCTCCTCGGCGCCGTCGGTGACGTCGTGGCCGGCGATGCGCGGGTCGTTCTCGTCGCCGATCCGGTTGGGGTCGCCGATGTCGATGCCGAAGCCGTCGAGGAAACCCTGGTCGCGTTTGACGTCGACGGAGACCTGGTTGGCATTGAGGTCGAGCATGGCGATTTTCGCCTCTTTGCCGTCCCGGGCGAACTTGGCCTTGGCCCACTGCCCGATCAGCTTGCCGGCCTGATAGTTGTCGGTCGCGAAGGTGGCGTCGGCCGCGTTGGGCGGGTCGACCGGCGTGTCCAGCGCGATGACCAGCATGTCGAGTTCGTGCGCCTTGTCGATGGAGGGCACGATCGCTTTCGAGTCGTTCGGGGTGATCAGGAAACCCTTGGCGCCGAACGACATCAGGTTTTCGATCGCCTGCACCTGGGCCTCGTTGTCGCCGTCCTGTTTGCCGGCGAAACTCTGCAGCTCGACGCCCTGCTGCTGGGCCGCACCCTGGGCGCCTTTGCGCATCTGGACGAAGAACGGGTTGGTGTCGGTCTTGGTGATCAGACCGACGACGTCCTCGCCGGAACCTCGGTTGCAGGCGGCGGCCGTGCCGAGCACGAGGGTCACCACGCAGCCGGCGGCCAGCATCCTTCCTACTAAGTGCATGTTCCCTCCAAAACCGATTTAGCGAATCGAGGGACAACGTTGTCTCGCAGTAGACGCCCGCCTTGAGTCCGTGTCAACAATGAGTTTCCAAGATGTTGCGCACAGTGATCAACATCGACAGGAGTAGATGAATGGTGGACCATCGGCCGACCATGAACGACGTGGCTCGCACCGCCGGGGTGAGCCTCAAGACGGTGTCCCGGGTGGTCAACGGCGAGACGACGGTCGCTCCCGACCTGGCCGCACGCGTCCACGCGGCCGTCGAGTCGCTCGACTACCGCCCCCATCTGGGCGCGAGCATGCTACGCAGAAACGACAGACGCACCCGTACGATCGGCGTCCTGCTCGACGACGTCTCGCACCCGTTCTCGGCGGCCGTGCACCGGGCCGTGGAGGACCAGGCCCGCGCCCGCGGCATCCACGTGCTCACCGGCAGCCTCGACCATGATCCCGTACGGGAGAGGGCGCTGGCCGCGGCGTTCGCGGAGCGCCAGACGGACGGTCTCATCCTGGCCCCCAGCGGCGCCGACCTGGACCCGCACACCATGCCGGTCGTCTACGTCGACCGCGTCCCCACCGGCGCCCCCGGCGACACGGTGATCTCGACGAACATCTCCGGGGCGGCCGGCGCCGTACGCCACCTGATCGCCCACGGCCACCACCGGATCGGCTTCCTCGGCGGCGACCGGCGGCTGTCCACGGCCCGCGAACGCTACACTGGCTACCAGCGGGCCCTGGGCCGTCGCGCCGGCCCGGCAGTGCACGATCTGCACGATCCGACCGCCGCCTGCGCCGCCGCCGTAGCCATGCTGCGCGGCCCCGACGCGCCCACGGCCCTCTTCACCACACAGAGCACGGTCACGATCGGAGCCGTACGGGCTCTGCGCCGCCTCGACCGCCAGCATGCGGTGGCCCTGGCCGGCTTCGACGACTTCCCCCTGGCCGACCTGCTCGACCCACCCGTCACGGTGGTCGCCCAGGACCCGTCCCGCATCGGCGAGACAGCCGCACTGGCCCTGTTCGAGCGCATCGACGGCTACGCCGGCGAACCCCGCGAGATCCGCATCCCCACCACCCTGATCCCCCGCGGCTCGGGCGAACTCTAGACCGGCCGGTTGCCGTTCGGGGATCCGCGCCGGTCAGTGCGCTGTGGCAGGTCACCGCCCGTGACAGAGCGGCGCCGCGGGAGGACCCGCGGCGCCGCCCTCATCGGAAGAGATCTGTCAGGGGAAGTTGGTGACCGTGGAGGGGGTCACGTTGCTGGCCTGGGCCGGGGCGCCGATGTTGTTGACCACGTGGTCGATCGTGCCGCTGGCCAGGGAGATCGTGAAGATGTTGTGGAGCTTCACGCCGCCGTTGGCCGGGGCCTGGAAGCCGTTGGCCGAGTGGACGTTCGGGTTGGCGTTGAAGAACGCGTAGCTGCCCATCGCCCACGCTTCGTGGTTCTGGACCGTGTTGGCGACCTTGTACGCCGGGTAGCCCAGCGCGTCGCTGCGCCACGCGGCGTTGGACGGCGGGTCGTACGGCTGCTCGTTCTGCAGGAAGTACGTGCGGCCGCGCTCGCCGTTCCAGATCACCTCGTCCTTCTGGTAGTGCTCGACGAACAGCCCGTACGTGGTGACGTCGTTGCCGTTGACGATCAGTCCGTGGTCGGCCGTGTTGATGGTCCAGCCGATCGTGCCCGCGTTGCCGTGGTCGCCGCGCCAGGCCCAGATGTGGTCGACGATCACGTTGTTGCTGTTGATCAGCAGGCTGTTGGTGGCCTTGCCGGCGATGTAGCCACCGATCCGGAAGAACACGTCCTGCACCGTCGTCGGGTTGGCGGCGTGGTTGGCGCTGCTGCCCGACGGCCCGATCACCAGCAGGTTCGGCGAGTTGGTGGTGCCCGCGTCGAAGAGCACGCCGGCGATCTTCACGCCGTCCACGTCGGCCACCTGCAGGCCGGTGACGCCGTTGTCCGGGATGATCGTCGCGTAGCCGAGGCCGAGCACCACGGTGTTGGCCCGGGTCACGTTGATCGTCTGGTTGATGTGGTAGATGCCGGGCTGGAAGATCAGGTTCAGGCCCTGGGCGAGCGCCTGGTTGATCCGCGCGGCGGTGTCACCCGGCTTGGCCACGTAGAACTGCGAGAGCGGGATCGACGTACCGGGGGTGTTGCCGTTGACCCACGACGCGCCAGTGCTGTTCGTCTTGAGGCTGGGCACGAAGACCGCGTAGTCGCTGCCGTTCTGGTAGAGGTACGGCTTCTCGCGGATCACCGGGGTGGTCGGGATGACCGTGTACGGCGGGTTCGGGTAGCTGGCGGCCGGGGCCCCCTGCACGCCGACGAAGGTCTGGTTCCACACCGCGTTCGTGTTCGAGGCGATCGCGCTGTTGCGGGTGAACCACTGCTGCTGCGAGTACTGGCCCAGGGTCCCGGTGATGCGCGAGTCCGAGATGTAGCCGCCGGACGCCCAGCCGTAGCCGTTGGGGGCCAGGTTCAGGTTGCCCTGGATGTCCATGCGGCGGAACGGCGCGGCCTGCGAGACGGCCCAGCGGTTGGTGCCGTTGACCGGCCGTACGGACAGGTTCTCGGTGCTGCGCCAGAAGTTCTGGGTGGCGTTGCCCTGGAACCAGCCGGCGTCGACGGTGATGTCGCCGTTGATCCGTACGTCCTGCGGGTTCTGCCCGAGTCCGACGACCGAGGTGTAGAAGCCGACCTGGATGTTCAGGTTGTTGTAGGTGCCCGGCTTGAAGGCCAGCACGTAACGCCCGGTGCCGAACTGCGCGGTCTCCTGCTGCGCGAAGATCTGGTCGGCCCGCGCCTGGATGCTGGCGCTCGACATCGACGGGTCGAAGACGACCACGTTGGTGCCGAGGCTGCCGCCGCCGGGGATCGGGTCGCCCGTCGGCGGGGGCGTGGTCGGCGGCGGCGTGGTCGGGGGTGTGGTGCCACCGCCGCCGTAGACCTTGAACTCCCACAGCGAGTAGCCGTAGCCGGTGGTGCGCTGGGTGCCGTACATGCGCACGTACCGGCCGGTGCCGTTGACCGTGAGGTTCTGGTTGCCGCCGGTCGACGTCGTGGTCGAGTAGATGCTGGTCCAGCTGCTCGCGTTGTCGGAGACCTGGATCTGGAAGGCTTTGGCCGCGGCCGTCTCCCAGTTCAGCTCGACCCGGCTGATCGCCTGCGAGCTGCCCAGGTCGACCTGCAGCCACTGCGGGTCGCTGAACGCCGACGCCCAGCGGGTGCCGGCGTTGCCGTCGACGGCCTCGGAGGCGAGGTAGGCGCCGGCCGCCTCGGTGGAGGACGCGGTGGCCGGTTTGCCCTGCGAGAGCAGGGTTTCGGCGGCACTGGCACCGCCTGCGGTGGCCGCGGCATAACCCGCGACGACGGTGGCGATGAGACCGCTGACCGCGGCCAATCGCCAGGGGGAGCGCCTCCGCTCGGGTGCGGAGGAGACGGGGATGGTCATTGCTTCTCCTTGGGCGGGGATGCGCAAGGGGGACTCTTGCGCCCTAGGGAAGACCGGACTCTCCTCACGGGTGTTTGGAGAGCGCTCCCCCGCGATCGACGCTATGGACGCGTTCATCAGCTGTCCATAGATGAACACGGTTCCGGAACCGGGCCGGTCTTGCGCCCGAAATCTTCGCCGGAGCGCTGCCCTTTCGGGCAAAGTGCCAGGTCAATCCCGTACGGCGGATGCCCGTTCGATCTTCTGAGGGCTTGATAACGAAGACCTCGGAACCGGTTCCGCCACGCCTTGATTAAACTCCCGAACCAGGCAATTCGGGTGATCTTTGAACCGCCGCATCACGGAAAGCGCTTCCCTGCCTACGCTGTCCCGGTGCGTCTGGTCCTCACGAGCGACACCCACCTGCCCAAGCGGGCCCGCGACCTGCCCGCCGCCCTCTGGGCCGACATCGACGCGGCCGACGTCGTCATCCACGCCGGCGACTGGGTCGACGAGGCCACACTGGACGCCTTCGAGACCCGATCGAACCGGCTCATCGCCTGCTACGGCAACAACGACGGCCCCGGCCTGCGGTCCCGCCTCCCCGAGATCGCCCACGCCGACCTGGACGGCCTGCGCCTGGCGGTGATTCACGAAACCGGCCAGTCCACCGGCCGTACCGAACGCATGGCGGCCCGCTTCCCCGACCTCGACCTGCTCGTCTTCGGCCACTCCCACATCCCCTGGGACACCACCGCCGCCTCCGGCCTGCGCCTGCTCAACCCGGGCTCACCCACGGACCGCCGCCGCCAGCCCCACCGCACCTACCAGATCGCCGAGATTCGAAACGGCGAACTGACAGACGTACGGCTGATAGCGCTCTAGACCGGTTCGGTCTGTCGGGCGGGATCCTCATCTGTCACCATGATCTCCCTTCGATGAAGGTGCAACGTTTTCGCGTCCTGCTACGTCTCTATAGGCAGGCCCCGGACGGCGCCGGTCGGCATCCCTCGAATGTGAGAGTCATGATTCAGCGACGCAAGGTGATCATCGGCGCGATCGGGGTTGCCGCGGCCGGTGCGGCCGCCGGGTGTTCCGGCAGCGGCAAAGGCAACGGGGGCGCCGGCAGCTGGGTCGGCACGGCGGACGACGGCAAGCAGACAGTCGCCGCGCCGGTGAAGCTGACGGTGACGCCGGCCAACGGGAACACCGGCGCGTCACCGATCAAGCCGATCGTCGTCCGCGCCACCGACGGCAAGCTGCAATCGGTCGTCGTCACCGCGGGCAAGTCCAAAATCGCGGGCACCATGCAGGAAGACGGAACCTGGCAGTCGACCGGCGACCTCGCCTACGGGCGCAAATACACCGTCACCGTCACCGCCGCCGACAGCGCGGGCACGACGAGCACCGAAAAGAGCAGCTTCACCACGCTCAAGCCGGAAAAGACGGCCACGGTCACCTTCCAGGCCAACTCCATGGTCGCGCTCAAGGACGGCAAGACGTACGGCGCCGGACAGCCCGTGATCGTCCACTTCAGCAAGGCCGTCAACAAGAACGCGGCCGAGAAGGCGATCGAGATCAAGACGTCGCCCGCCGTCAAAGGCAAGTTCTACTGGCGCGACGACAAAACCGTGCACTGGCGGCCCGCGAAATACTGGACCGCCGGCACGAAGATCGAGGTCACCGTCAAGGCGTTCGGCGTCCAACTGGGCAAGACCACGTACGGGGCCAAGGACGCGTCGACGACGTTCCGCATCGGCCGCCAGTTGATCGCCATCAGCGACAACCGCACCCACATGACGAAGGTCTACATCGACGGCAAACTCGTCCGCACGATGAAGAGCAGCCTCGGCAAGGGCGGCGGCACCACCGGCGCCAACGGCGAGCGCATCAGCTACTGGACGGCCGGCGGCCCGCACGTCGTGCTGGGCAAGAAGCGCAAACACACAATGAGCTCGGCGACCTACGGCGTCACCGACCCGAAAGACCCGAACTACTACGTGTCGGAGAACATCGAGTTCTGCACCCGCATCACGTACTCCGGCGAATACCTGCACGCCGCGCCGTGGAACGGTTCGCTGGGCCGAGCCAACAAATCGCACGGCTGCATCAACCTCAGCACGGCCGACGCCAAGTGGGTCTACAACAACTTCCTGATCGGCGACATCGTCGACGTCACGAACAGCCCCCGAGACCTCCCCATCTGGAACGGCCTGGGCGACTGGACAGTCCCCTTCGACAAGTACGGCCGCGACACCTGACCGACCGGTCTCGCCCCCGTCGTTCGTCACAGAGCAGATCCCACGTACGCGCAACGCCGTCCGCCCTCAGCGGTGGAGGGAAATTGCTACCGTCGCGAGACATGACCGGCCGCCCGCGCGCGCACGAAGGCGGAGAGGGTGACGAGCCGCCACCTCCCGCGCGTCCGGACGGGTCCACCGGCTCACCTTCGCCTCACGAGCCGGCGAACATCGCGCAAGCGCAGGAGCAAGTCCACGAGACCGCGATCGACGGGCACCTCGGGGCGTCGAGATCGGGCGAGGCGGCTTCGCCGCCCGCGTCGGGGACGAGCCGGCAGTCCCTACTCGACGAGTTGGGTGATCGGGAGATCAAGCACAACGCCGAGGACATCGTCGCTATCGGCCGGAACGGCGCCGGAGAGATCGTCTTCCTGGAGAACGGGAACAGCCGGGCGGGGCTGACCCCACATCACCGAACGGCATGCCGACGACTTCGCCAACGTCGGTGTCCCGCTGGAGAAAGTCGGCAGCCTGGTCTTCGCGGCGGTCACTGAGGGAACTCAGATCGGTGCGCAACGCACCCGGCCGATCTACGAGGTCTTGTTCGAGGGAAAGACGTATAAGCTCGCCGTCTCGGTGGGATCCCATGGCTTCATCGTGGGGGCGAATTCTGTTGGCCGCTAACTTCGAGGACGTCCGGCTCATGGCCGACTACGAGAGCTATCCGCTCTGGCGGCGCGACGCGGACCAGGTGTCAAATCTCGATCCCGGCCTGCTCCCGATCAGCCCGGAGCTCGCCGCGGCTCTGATGAGCTGGGCCGACGAATACGACCGGACGCTCGACCGCGATGACCCGGTCGCTTCCGGGTTTGCCGAGCCCGCGGCGGAAGTCGCCTTCGCGGCTCGCGGCGAGACTCTGGCCCGCCGGTTGGTGAGCGAGCTCGGCCACGCCGTCAGCTATTTCGATCTCCGGGTGGGCCGGGACATCACGGTCGACAAGTGATGGGTCAGCCTTTGACTGCGCCTGCGGTGAGGCCCTCGGTGAGGAAGCGCTGGCCGAAGGCGTAGATGATGACCACGGGGATGCTGACCAGCAGGGACGCCGCGGCTAGTTGGCCCTGGGGGACGACGTCGCCGGCGATCATTGACTGCATTCCTACCGGGAGCGTTTTGTATTCGTCCTTGGTGATGAAGACGAAGGCGAACAGGAACTCGTTCCAGGCGTTGGTCAGGGTGAACAGGGCGACGGCCAGGAGTCCGGGCTTGGCCAGGGGCAGCACGACGCGGCCGAAGGCCTGGATGCGGGAGCAGCCGTCGACCAGGGCGGCCTCCTCCAGGTCGGCCGGGATCGACGAGAAGTAGCCGGCCAGCAGCCAGGTGGCGAACGGGATGGTGAAGGTCGGGTAGGTCACCACCAGCGACCACAGCGAGTCGGTCAGTCGTGCGCCGATGAGCAGCTGGTACAGCGGGATGAAGAGCAGCGCGCCCGGCATCACGTACGTCAGCAGGACCGTGACGGTGAAGCCTTGGGCGCCGCGGAACCGTAGGCGGGCCAGCGCGTAGCCGGCCAGGACGGCGCAGATCAGGGCGACGATCGTGGACGCGGCCGACACCATCAGGGTGTTGAGGTACCAGCGGCCGAAGGGCTGGTTGGTGAACAGGGCGCCGAACTGCTCCCAGGTCCAGGGGGTGGGCCACAGGTCGTTGATGCGCGCGACGACTTGGCCTTCGGTTTTGAAGGCGGTGACGGCGATCCAGTACATGGGGCCCAGCACGAAGGCCAGCAGCCCGGTCAGGGCGATGCCGGACACGACGGAGGCCGTACGGTGGCCGCTGGAAACGACCCGGCCGACCGCCACCGCGATCAGCAGGATCACCGCGAGGATCAGGGCCGCCTTCCAGAAGATCTGCGGTGACGCCCACGCCAGCAGACCGGTGATCAGCACGGCGAAGGGCCACAGGGGTATCCGGCTCGGTTTGACGTCGGCGTCCTGGCGCAGCAACCGGACGAGGAAGAACACGAGCGCGGCGATGATCGGCAGCATGACGAGGGTGACCGCTGCCCCGGCCCCGTACTGGAGTTGCAGGATCGCTTTCGAGTAGGCCACGAGGACGTAGGGCGCGGTCACGTCGCCGGGGCCGCCCTGGGTCAGCAGCCAGATGAGGTCGAAGTTGTTGAACGTCCAGATCGAGGACAGGGTCACCGTCACGGTGATCACGTGACGCAGGCCGGGCAGGGTCACGTGCAGGAACCGTTGCAACGCCGAGGCGCCGTCGATGGTGGCCGCCTCGTACTGGTCGGTGGGTATGGCTTTGAGACCGGCGAGGAAGCAGACGGTGAAGAACGGCACCCCCTTCCACACGTTGACGAGGATGACCGACGGCATGGCCAGTGACGCGTCGGACAGCCAGCCCGCGGGCCAGCTGTCGACCAGGTGCGACCAGGCCAGCAGCGGCCCGAGGCCCGAGTCGGTGAGCAGAGTGTTGACGCTGCCGAAGATCGGGTCGAGCAGCGCGCGCCAGCTGAACGCCGTCACCACCGTCGGCACCACCCACGGCACCAGCAGCAGCCCGGTCAGCAGGGCCCGGCCCCGCCGCAGGTTGTGCAGCAGCAGGGCGGCGGCCAGGCCCAGCACCACCTTGAAGATCTCGGCGTAGGCGGTGAAGACGAACGAGTTGACCACGCCGGTACGGAACTGGTCGTCGCCGGCCAGGGCCAGGTAGTTGCCGAGACCGACGAACACGCTTTCCGACCCGTGCCGTTCCGTGGTGCTGGTGATGATCGACCTGACGATCGGCACGAGCACCAGCGCGCCGACCAGCACTGCCGTGGGCGTCAGGAACAGCGCGGCCAGCCGCCAGTCCCGCCCCAGACGCCGCTGGGTCGTGGTGAGCGAGCCCGGCCCGGGCTCGCGGACGATCAACCTCACTGCGGCAGCCCCTGCTGGGCGAAGATCTGCACCATCTTGGCGTGGGCCGCCGTCACGGCCTGCGCGGGCGCCGCGCCCTGCACGACCTGCTGCATCATGTCGGTGAGGACGTAGGCGGCAACGACGGCTTGCTGACCGGCGCTGGCTTTCTGCGGGAACGTCAGCCCGTTCTTGGTGGACAGTGGCAACGGCTGCTGGGACATGGTGCGCACCATGGGGAATGCCGGGTCGCCGCCGGTGAAGTACGGGTCGGCGTCCCAGACCTTCTCCCAGGCCGGCATGACCAGGCCGGGCGCTTCCTTCGACACCCCGACCAGTGCGGGCGCGCTGACCAGGTACTGCGCGAGCAGCTTGGCCAGCGCGGGGTTCTTGGCGCCTTTGAAGACCACGAAGCCTTGGGACTGGCCGAGCAGCAGCGACTTGTCGGTGGCCGGTCCGATGCAGTCCGAGAAGACGTGGGTGTTGCCGTACACGGGGTTCTTCTTGGTGCGGGAGTCCGCGTAGACGCTGAAGCTGTTGCGGGTGTAGCCGAGGACCCCGGCCAGCCAGTTCTCGTTGTTGCTGGTGTCGGTCCAGCTGGCCACTCCGGGTGGCAGCATCGGCTTGAACTTGGGGTTGGTGTAGATGTCACCCAGGAAGGTCACCGCCTGCACGGTTTCCGGGGAGTCGAAGGTGACCTTCCGGCCGTCGTTGGAGGCGATGGCCCCGCCGTACGAGTTGATCAGCGCCTCGATCATCCCGTTGCCGTCGCCGGAGCGGTTGACCGTCATGCCCCAGCCGAAGCGGCGCTTACCCGGGTCGGAGATGGCCAGGCACAGGTCGCGCAGCTCCTCCCAGGAGTACACGTCCTTGGGCGCGATGCCTTTCTCCTGCATCCAGTCCTTGCGCAGGAACGAGCCGATGCCGATGAAGTGGTACGGGATGGCGTACCACTTGCCGTCGAACACGCAGAAGTTCTTGGCCTCCGCGCAGGGCTCGCCGTAGACGGCGGTCAGCGCCTTCACGACGTCGGTCACGTCTTCCAGGTCGCCCAGCGCGTGGAACTGCGCGATGAACCGCGAATCGGTCATGAAGGCCAGGTCGCGTGCCACGCCACCCTTGACCTCGGCGTCGATCTTGGCCACGACGTCGCCGGCGTCGGCCTGGACCAAGCTGTTCTCGATCTTCGTTCCGGTGGCGTCGGCGAACTTCTTGATCGAGCTGTCGAGCGCCTCGTTGGCCGCCGTGGAATACAGCTTCTGCGACAGCAGGCCCATCGCGGAGCCCTTGAGCGACGCCGCCGCGTCGAGCAGCTCCTTCGGCACTTCCGCCTGCCCGCTGCTGGTCGACGAGGAGGTGCCGCCGCATGCGGCCAGGCCGGCCGCGCCGAGCACGCCCACCCCCATCCCCAGGAAGTCGCGCCGGGACCACGACGTCTTGTCCCCCATGACATTCGCCTCCTTCGCCCCATCACTGTTCGAGATATCGAACTGTGTTCGAAATTTCGTCTAGAGTGGACGCGACGGTAGAGGACCCTCACGAAGGGTGTCAATGTCTCGATGCGGCTTTTGGCCAGGAACGGAAAGTGGGCTACCGGGCCGAGTGACCCATGCGGGCCGAGAGTGTGGCGGCCCCGTCCCGCACCAGCGCGGTCCACTCCTCGTGCGCCTGAGGGGTCCAGCGGATGATCGGCGCGGAGACGCTCATGGCCGCGATGACCACGCCGGCATGGTCGCGGACCCCGGCGGCGACGCAGCGCATGGCGGTGTCGGACTCGCCGACGTCGACCGCGACGCCCTCCGCCCGTACGGCCTCGAGCTGGGTCAGCAAACGGTCCGGATCGGTGATGCTCTCCGGCGTCATGCCGGGCAGCACGCCCTTGGCCAGCACGCCGTCCAATGTGGCCCGATCAAGAGCGGACAGCAGGACCTTGCCGACCGCGGTGCAGTGGGCCGGCAACCGCCGCCCGACCGCGGACACCATCCGTACGGGATGAGTGCTGTCGACCTTGACGAGGTAGATCACGTCGGCTCCGTCGAGCACGGCCACGTGCACCGCCTCGTTGCAGGCAGCGGCCACCTCGCGCGTGACGATCTGGGCCTCGCGCACCAGGTCGAGCCGGCCGGCGAACGCCGCACCCAGCTGGAACAGCGGCATGCCGAGCCGATACTGCACCGGCTGGCCCGGCACCGGGATCAGGTAGGAGCGTTCCACCAGGGTGACGAGCAGCTCGTGCACGGTGGTGCGGGGCAGGTCGAGCCGCTCCATCACGTCGCGGGCCGACAACTGGGGGCGGTCCAGGAACAGCTCGAGCAGATCGAGCGCGCGGACGACCGCCGGTACGACGCGGGCCATGCCGACGAGGGTATCCGGCCTGTTTCCGCACCTCACAAACCTAGGATGATCGAATGGCGATATCCCTTCACCACCTGCGGACCGGCTCGGCGACGCGGTGGGCGGTGCACACGAGCGACGGATGGCACGAGCTCGACGGCACCCTGGCCGACCTGCTGGCCCAGCCGCTCGACCAGGCCCGGGCCACGATCGAGGCCGCCGCCCGCGAGGCCACCGGCGAACGGCCCGGTGGACAGGCGCTACCACCGCTCGACGAGCAGGAGGTGTGGGCGGCCGGAGTCACGTATCTGCGCAGCCGGGACGGCCGCAAGGAGGAATCCGGGCACGGCTCGCTGTACGACCACGTCTACGACAACGACCGTCCGGAGATCTTCTTCAAGGCCAGCCCGTGGCGGGTGGTCGGCGACGGCGACGCGGTGGGGATCCGCGCCGACTCCGGGTGGGACGTGCCCGAGGCCGAGGTCGGCCTGGTGCTCAATGCGGCCGGGGAGATCTTCGGATACACCCTGGGCAACGACATGAGCAGCCGGTCCATCGAGGGCGAGAACCCGCTCTACCTGCCGCAGGCCAAGGTCTACGACCGTTCCTGCGCGCTGGGCCCGGCCATCGTGCCGGCGTGGGCGGTCGAGCCGGGCCCGATCCCGGTCGGGCTGCGGATCCTGCGGGACGGGCGGGCGGTCTTCACCGGCACGACCTCGACGGCGGCGATGGCCCGCGGCTTCGACGACCTGGCGGCGTGGCTGTTCCGGGCGCTGAGCTTCCCGGCCGGCGCGGTCCTGCTGACCGGCACCGGGGTCGTGCCGGAGCCCGGCTTCACCACGCAGCCGGGCGACGTGATCGAGATCGCCTCGGCGGCGCTGGGGACGCTGACCAACCCGGTCGTGTCGATCTAGCTGGTCAGGTCCAGGGCGGCCCGTCGGGGGTCACCGTTCCAGCGGCTCGCGAAGGCGTCCTGCAACCGCCAACCGGCCTGGGTCAGGGCGCGCCGGCGGTTCAGGTGGGCCTCGGGGCCGTCCGGGTGGGGCGCGCACAGGATGCCGGTAGGGTCCTCCGGCGGGCCGATGCAGAGGTCGATCGTCCAGCGCCCCACGGCGTACGCGGGCCGGGTCGGCACGTCCAGACGGCGCAGCTCGGTCGCCAGCTCCGCGGCCCAGCCCGGCGCCGCCGACATGTCCGGCTGGGTGGCCGTGGGCGGGGTCTCGGCGTACGCGAAGAACTCGCCGAGCAGACCGCCGGGCCGGTCCAGCGCCGTCACCACCACGAGTTTGCGCCGGGCCCGGGTCACCATCACGGTGAACAGGTTGGGGTCGGCCACGAAGCGGCGGCGGCCGGGCGGGTCGTCCGGGCTCAGACCCAGCGACACGATCACGACCTCGGCCTCGCTGCCCTGGAAGGCGTGCACTGTGCCCACGCGCAGCCCCAGCTCCTCGATCCGTTCGACCGGGTAGGCCTCGACCAGCGCCGCCTCGAGCGCGTCGGCCCGGGGCCGGAACGGTGAGATCACGCCGATCCCGCGCGGTCCGGCCGCCGCTTCCTTCTCGACGGCGGCGAGCACCGCGGCGATCTCGTCCGACGCGTGGATCACGTCGATCGCGTCCGCGTGCTCGCTGGCCGGCGTCCGGGTCAGCACGTCGAGCCGGTCGCCGTAGAAGCGCCGCGCCGGGAAGCCGATCAGGTGCGGCACGCTGCGGTGATGCTCGGCCAGCCAGGTCGCCGGGGACGCGCCCGCCGCCAGGTCGTAAGTGCTGACCCGGCGTACGTCCAACCGCTCATCGGCCTCGTGCCGCGCGAGCACCTCGGCCACGTCGACGTCGCTCACGAACGAGACGAACCGCAGCTGGCGGGGGTCGCCGACCACAAGCGCGCGGCGGGCCCGGGCCAGCACGGGAGCCGCGCGAACCTGGTCGACGTGGGAGGCCTCGTCCAGCACCACCAGGTCGAACAGCCCGGGCGCGGCGGGCAGCAGGTCCTCGACGTCGGCGACCGTGCCGATCCACAGCGGGAGAGCGCGTACCACTGGCCCGGCGTCGATTGTGGACAGCAGTTCGCGGCGGCGGTTACGGCCGGCTCGCAGCGCCACTGCCAGGTCGGCGACGCCCCGGCGGGCGGCCCGGTCCCAGCGACGTCGACTGCGGGCACCGCGGCGCATGGCCTCACCCGTCGCACGGGCCAGCGCGTCCTCGGCCTCGTGCAGGGCGGCCCACCGCGGTTCGAGGTCGGTGCCGCCGGTCGCGGCGAGGTGGGCGGCGGCGCGCTGGGCGGCGGCCGCGGCCAGAGCATCCCTTACGTGTTCGGCTGATCCCATCCGCCGCAACGTCCACCAGCGGGCCAGTCCACCCCGGTCGAGCCGGGCTACGACCCGGTCCACGTCGACGCCGTCGCGAAAGGCACCGGGCACCTCGGCGGCCAGTCCCGCGAGCCGGGGTTGCCATTCCGGCAGCTCGGCCGCCCGCCTTTCGAGCTCGAGCGCCGCCGTCACCTCGGACCGGAGTTCCCGTACGGCCGCAAGCGCGCACCGGACCGCCTCGGCGTCGGCCCGCAGGTCGTCGTCGGTCGCGCCGCCGTCGAGGCCGGCGGTGAGCTCGGTGGCCAGGCTCTCCCGCCGCGCCGCGTCACCGAACAGCACCGGAACCGGCCCCGGATAGCGGCCCAGCAGCCCGGCCAGCACCTCCGCGGCATGCGAGGACTGGGTGGCCACGAGCACGGACCCGCCGCGGTGCACCACCTCGAGCGCGGCCGCGACGACGGTGTGGCTCTTGCCGTTGCCCGGCGGCCCCGAGACCACGGTGATCGGGGCCGTGCGCACCCGGCGCACCACCTCCGCCTGCGCCTCGCTCAGCGGCAGCGGCGACACCACGTCCGCATGGTCCTCCTCGGACTCCGCACAGGTGTCGTAGAGCGCGGCCAGGGCCGTGCCCGCCAGGTCGCGGCCCGCCCAGCTGCGCAGGCCGTCGGCGAGACCGGCCCCGAAGACGTCCCGCACCACGAACAGCGCGGGCTCCGGCACCAGCACGACCCGGTCGTCGGGAGCGCGGCGCCCGGTGGCCAGCGCGTCCACCGGCAGCCCGGTCGCCTCGGCGGCCGACCACAGCCACGCCTTGCTCCCGGTCGCCTCCAGCCAGCCCGGCCCGGCCACCCCCGGCGCCGCCTCCAGCGCGGCCGCGAGCGCGCGGTCGGCGATCAGCGGCGTGATCTCGACGTCGCCTGCCGGGGCGATGCGGTAGCCGAGCAGTCCGCGTTCCAGCTGCACGGGCTGGCTCAGCAACGGCACCCGGATCTTGCGCGGCTTGCCCTCGACCTCGGTGCGCCCGACCAGGAACCCCCAGCCGCGGCGCAGCGGCCTTTCCTCCCGGTGCAGCGCCCCGATCGCGGCGAGCCGGTTGGCCTCCCTGGTACGGCCGACCTTCTCCGCGTCGTCCAGCCAGATCAGCGGGCCACCCCGGCTGACGTCCAGCTCACGGTCGTTCCCCGCCGGAGCCAGTTCGGCCAGCACCTCGAGCACACGCGACGGCACCATCGCGCCCGAGGTTACCGCCGTCAGCGCAGCGCGACCGGCCCGGCGTCGATCGGGATGCGGAACAACGCGTACGGGTACTCGCGGCGATCCTCGTCCTGCTGGTATTTGGCCTGGCGGTGCAGCTGGTTGGCGGTCACGTAGACGTAGCCGTCGGCCACCGCCATCGTGTCCGGCCAGAGCAGCCGCGGGTCGTGGGCCAGGGTCTCGAAGGAGCCGTCGGTGTTGCGGCGCAGCACCGCCCGGTGTTCCCAGTCGGTGAGGTAGAACCGGCCCTGGTCGTCGGTCTCGAGCCCGTCCGAGCCGCCGCCCTTGTCGCCCTCGTCGACGACGGTGGCGGCCACGTCGGCGTCGCTCATCCCCCGGTCGAACAGCGCGTCGGCGGAGACACTGTGCCAGCGCCGCGAGATCAGCGGGCAGTAGTGGACGCGCGACCCGTCGGCGGCGATCGCGATGCCGTCGGCGCCCATCGTGACCGGGCTCGGCGGGCCGTCCTTCGGCCGTTCCAGGAACGGCCGGCCCTCGACGATCGGCAGCATGTCGGCCGGGGGCAGCGCCTTGGTCGACGGGTGGTCGTGCAGCCGCCGCCAGGCCTGGCCGGTGTGCAGGTCGACCACGATCAGGCCGTTGGGCCCCTGATCGGCCGAATCGGTGATGAAGGCGGCGTTACGGCGCAGATCGAACCGCACGTCGTTGAGGTAGGTGGTCGGCAGGGCGACGTCCGGGTCGAACAGGATGGTGCGGACGACCTGGTCGGTGGTCAGGTCGACGCAGACCAGCTTGGGGCCGCCGTGCTCGGTGGGCTGGAACATCGGGCTGCCGGTGTCGAGGATCCACAGGCGGTCGGCCGGGTCGACGACCACGCTCTGCACCGAGACCAGCGCCTCGGGGTCGGCGTCGCCGTTCGGGGTGTTCCAGTCGAGATCGGGATAGGGAACCGGCTCGCCGTCGCGGATCTCCGCCACCGTGTACCGGACGTCGTCACCCCACTTGGGGAAGTTGACGAAGATGCGGCCGTTGCGGGAGACGGCGACCCCGGTGGGCATCGGGCCGGCCTTGAAGAGGTGGACGGTTTCGAGGGTTTGATCGCTCACGCCGCGCCGCATACCCGCGGAGGCGAGCCCTAAGGCTCCAGGACGGACCTGGAGCCTCAGGACGTCGGTCAGCCCAGGTCGACGCTGGGGTAGAGCGGGAAGCCGGCCAGCAGCTCGGCCGCCTGCTTGTGGACGCGGTCGGAGACGGCCGGGTCGAGGTGGAACTTGGCCTTCGACGTGGCGTCGGGGGTGGTGCCGGCCAGAACCGTGTGGATCAGCTCGGCGATCTGATCCATCTCGGCCACGCCCAGGCCACGCGAGGTCAGGGCGGGGGTGCCGACCCGGATGCCCGAGGTGTACCAGGCGCCGTTCGGGTCGTTCGGGATCGCGTTGCGGTTGGTGACCACGCCCGAGTCGAGCAGGGCCTGCTCGGCCTGGCGACCGGTCAGGCCGAACGGGTGCACGTCGATCAGCACCAGGTGGTTGTCGGTGCCGCCGGAGACCAGCTGCACGCCCCGCTTGGTGAGGCCCTCGGCCAGCGCCTGGCTGTTGGCGACGATCTGCTGGGCGTAGGTGGCGAACGACGGCTGCCGGGCCTCGGCGAACGCGATCGCCTTGGCCGCCATCACGTGGGCCAGCGGGCCGCCCAGCACCATCGGGCAGCCCCGGTCGACCTGCTCGGACAGCTCGGGCTGGGCGAACACGGCGCCACCGCGCGGGCCGCGCAGCGACTTGTGCGTGGTGGTGGTGACGATGTGCGCGTGCGGGAACGGGCTGAAGTCGCCGGTGAACACCTTGCCCGCGACCAGACCGGCGAAGTGCGCCATGTCGACCATGAACGTCGCGCCCACCTCGTCGGCGATCTCACGCAGGGTCGCGAAGTTCACCTTCCGGGGGTACGCCGAGTAGCCGCCCACGATGATCAGCGGCTTGAACTCGCGGGCCGTCTCGCGCAGGGCCGCGTAGTCGATCTGCCCGGTGGCCGGGTCGACCCCGTACGAGCGCTGGTCGAACATCTTGCCCGAGATGTTGGGCCGGAAGCCGTGAGTGAGGTGGCCGCCCGCGTCGAGCGACATGCCCAGCATGCGCTGGTTGCCGAAGGCCTGCCGCAGCTCGGCCCACTCGGCGTCGGTCAGGTTGTTGATCTGACGCTTCTCGAACTTCTGCAGGTACGGCACCTCGACCCGGTCGGCCAGGATCGCCCAGTAGGCCACGAGGTTGGCGTCGATGCCGGAGTGCGGCTGCACGTACGCGTAGGGGGCGTCGAACAGGGCCTTCGCGTGCTCGACGGCGATCGACTCGACCGTGTCGACGTTCTGGCAGCCCGCGTAGAAGCGGCGCCCGATCGTGCCCTCGGCGTATTTGTCGGACAGCCAGTTGCCCATCGCGAGCAGCACGGCCGGCGAGGCGTAATTCTCGCTCGCGATCAGCTTGAGCGACTCGCGCTGGTCGGTCAGCTCCTTGGCGATGGCGTCGGCGATGCGCGGCTCGACGGACCGGACCACGTCGAGGGCGGAGCGAAATGCGGTGGATTCGGCGTTCAGCTCGGACATGGGACCTCTCTATCACTGTGCAGAGGCCCAGGCGCACGGCAGGTCGTCGCCGATCTGCTCGGCGTCGGAGCCGCTCCCCGATGGTTGACCACCTTGACGCGCCAGTCACGGCCCGTCGGTGAGCATACCCGGCGGGCCGGACCCGGGCACTAGCCTGATCATCGTGAACGGCGTGCAGATCCTGCTCATCATCGGCCTGGGCATCTTCGTCTCGTCCATGGCACGACGCCGCGGGGTCGAGCCAGGGATGATCATCGTGGTGCTGGCGGCCGCCGCGTCGTTCATCCCGGGGGTGCCCCGCCTCGAGCTGGAGAGCGAGGTCATCCTCGCGATCGTCATCCCGCCGCTGCTCTACTCGGCCACCCGCGGCGCCTCGTTCGCCAACTTCGGGGCCAACATCAGATCCATCTGGGCGCTCGGCGTCCTGCTGGTCGCGGTCACCTGTGGCGCGCTCGGGTTCCTGTCGTCGTGGCTGCTGCCCACGCTCGGGCTGTCGGTCGCCTTCGTGCTGGGCGCGGTGCTGGCCCCACCCGACACGATCACCACCGTCTCGCACGGCGACGAGATCGGGCTGCCGCAACGGGCCACCACGATCCTCACCGGCGAGAGCCTGGTCAACGACGCCACCGCGCTGACCCTGTTCAGCATCGCCGTGGCCGCCGTCAACGGTGAGCACACCACCTGGTCGGGTGGGTTCCTGGAGTTTCTCCGTACGGCGTCGATCGGGCTCGGCATCGGCGCCTTGTTCGCCTACGGCGCGCTGCGCATCCGCAAACGGCTGCAGAACCCGACGCTCGAGACGTCACTGGTGCTGCTCGTGCCGTTCACGGCGTTCCTGGCCGCCGAGGAGGTGCACGCGTCGGGCATCCTGGCCGTGGTCATGGCCGCCTTCTCGATCAGCGTGAACCTGACGCTCGACCCGCAACATCAGTACCCGGGCGGCTACCGGACGCGGCTGCAGGAGGAACAGGTCTGGCGGGTGCTCGACTTCCTGCTCGAGACGTTCGTCTTCGCGTACATCGGCCTGCAGCTGAAGTTCGTGCTGGCGGAACTGGCCGAGTCGGAGAACCCGGGACTGGCCCGCACCCTGGTGGCGGCGGCCGTCCTGCTGGTCGCGGCGATCGTGCTGCGGCTGGCCGGCGTGTTCGTCATCTTCGGGCGCTGGCGGCTCAAGGAGATCGGGACGGAGCGCCGGGCCGAGTCCGACGTCTACTTCCGGGCCCGCTACCAGCGCTGGCGCGAACGGCACGAACGCCGGGGCGGGGTGCCGCTGCCCGCGCCCACCACCAAGGAGATGGTGCTGGTGGGCTGGACGGGCATGCGTGGCATCCTCACGCTGGCCGCCGCCGCCTCGATCCCCGAGCACACCGCGTCGGGCCAGGAGTTCCCCGGTCGCGACGCCATCCAGGCCATCGCCCTGTTCGTCACGCTGGGCACACTGCTGTTGCAGGGCACGACTATCGGCTGGCTGGCCCGCAAGCTCAACATCGACGTGACCGCCGAACGGGCCGAGACCGAACGGCTGCGCGCACGCGGCCGGGAACTGGCGGCCGAGGCGGCATCACAGCCGGCCGCCGACGTCGACGCGTCCTTCGAGGCCCAGCGGCTGGCGCTGGGCAAGGCCGTACGCGACCGGGTGCTGCCCGAGGAGATCGCCCGCGAGCTGATCGAGGACGTCGACCTGCGCCAGGCCGCCCGCCACACCGGCGACTAGGGCCACGCGCGGCTCACCTGTTGTCGCTTGCCGGTCCGTCCGGACGACCGCCCCGGCCCGACCGAGGCAAGGGGGTGAGGGCCCCGCCCAAGTGACCCCCACCCCGGTCTCAGCGCCATCGCATCGGGTCGCCAGGCTAGCGGCGCAGCGACGCCTCGTCGTGATGCCTGTGGATAACGCAACACTGTGGACAACTCGCCCGGACCCAGGTTGATCTGCTCCGGGCGATGTCGTGTCGACGCACGGCGCAGCGAAGCACTCGGCGAAGGCGGCCGGGTCGGCACTCCATGCTGACTCGAGACTCTGCAGCGCGGCCTGACCTGCGCATCAACCATCCCCGGACGCGAACCTGTCACGCAGGGGCGACGGACAGCGAACTCAAAGCGCACGCACAAGAACCGGACCTACGGTGAATTTCCAGCGTGCGGCAACCCGACGAGGAGCGAAGCGATGGCACAGGACACCGGACCGGTTTACCAGGGACGACTGCTCCCCCGGCCCGACGAGGAGGTCGTCGACCAGGGGCTCGGGTTCGACCTGGGCACGCTGGCCAGCCGGCGGCACGTGCTGCGCGGGTTCGGGCTGGGCGCCGCGGTGCTCGGGCTGGCCGCCTGCGGCAGCAACTCCTCCAGCACGTCCTCGTCGCCGACCACAGCGGCGAGTTCGGCCGCGGCCACCGGCGAGATCCCGGACGAGACCGCCGGCCCCTACCCCGGCGACGGGTCGAACGGGCCCGACGTGCTCGAGGAGAGCGGCGTGGTCCGCAGCGACATCCGGTCGAGCTTCGGCACGGCGAGCGGAACGGCCCAGGGCGTGCCCATGACCCTCGAGCTGACGATCCTCGACATGGCCGACGACGACGCACCGTTCAAGGACGTCGCCGTCTACGTCTGGCACTGCGACCGCGAGGGCCGCTACTCGCTCTACAGCGAGGGTGTGACCGACCAGAACTACCTGCGCGGGGTCCAGATCGCCGACGACTCGGGCCGGGTGAAGTTCACCAGTATCTTCCCGGCCTGCTACTCGGGCCGGTGGCCGCACATCCACTTCGAGGTCTACCCCGGCCAGGCCGACATCACCGACTCGGCCAAGGCCATCGCCACCTCGCAGGTCGCGCTGCCCAAGGATGTCTGCGACAAGGTCTACGCCACCACCGGCTACTCGTCCTCGGTGAGCAACCTGAGCCAGATCAGCCTGTCGTCCGACAACGTCTTCGGCGACGACGAGGCCGCCCTGCAGACGGGCGCGGTCTCGGGCGACGTCTCGGGCGGGTTCACCGTGACGCTGACCGTGAAGGTGGACACCTCGACCACGCCCAGCGGCGGTTCCCAGCCCGGCGGGGGCGGACCCGGCGGCGCCCCGCCGAGCCGCTGAGTTCCGTAACCAGTTTTACTTGCCTGTAACACACGTATCGACAAGACTGACTTCGTCGGACGCACCCCGCCGCCGAATCCCCCACCGGATCACCTCGGCCGTTCCCCGGACCGATACCGGCGCGGCGGCGAGGGTGCGCTCCTGCTCTCTCAGCCGATCCGCAGGCTCAGCCACAGCGCCAGCACGCCCGCCACCAACGCGGGCGGCACGGTCAGCACACCGAGCTTGAGAAAGTCGCGCGGGTCGGGCGCCGCGTCGTGGGTGTGCAGGATCTGCCGCCACAGCAGCGTCGCCAGCGAGCCCACGTAGGTCAGGTTGGGCCCGACGTTGACCCCGATCAGCATGGCCAGCAACAGTCCCGGCTTGGCCTCGACCACGGGCAGCAGGGCCAGCGTGGCCGGGAGGTTGTTGAGCAGGTTGGCCAGCAGCGCGGCCAGGGCCGCGACGGCCAGCAGGCCGAGCAGGTCGGCGTGATCGGGCACGACGGCGCCGAGGAACCGCTCCAGGCCGTGCCGTTGCACCGCGAGCACCACCACACCCAGGGCCAGCACGAAGGCGCAGAAAGGCAGGTTGGCCTCGCGGATCAGGGTGCGCGGGCCGACCCGGCGCGGCACGGCCAGCAGGACCGCGCCGGCCACGGCGACCCAGGCCGGGTGCACACCCAGCGGGTGCACGACCGCAAAGCCGATCAGGGTCACCGCGAGCACGATCAGCGCGTACCGCGGCGGCGGGCCGTTGCCGCCGTCAGGCCTCGGCTCCTCGCGCGCCACCAGGTCGGCGCGGAAGAAGCGGCGGAACACCAGGAACTCGACGACGATCACGGCCAGCCAGGGCAGCGTCATCAGCCCGGTGAAGCCGAGGAAGGTCAAGCCGCTGGCCGCGAAGGCGAGCAGGTTGGTCAGGTTCGACACGGGCAGCAGCAGCGACGCCGAGTTGGCCAGGTGGGCCGAGGCGTACGCGTGCGGACGGGCGCGGGCGCCGACGCGAGCCGCCGTGGCCAGCACGACCGGGGTCAGCAGCACCACCGTAGCGTCCAGGCTGAGGAACGCGGTGGTCAGGGCGGCCGTGACGAAGACCGCGGCCAGCAACCGCGGCGGGTCGCCCCGGCTGATCCGGGCCGCGACCCGTCCGGCGTACCGGAAGACGCCGTGCTCACCGGCCAGATGCGCGAGCACGAGCACGGCCGCGAGGAAGCCGACCGTCGGGCCCAGCTCGCGGAACTCGGCCACCGCGTCGTCCCACGACACCAGGCCGAACGCGATCGCGAGGGCGGCGGCGGGCACGGCGGCGACCGCCTCCGGCAGGCCGCGCGGGCGCACGACGGCGAAGACCAGCACTGTGGCCAGCAAAGACGCCGCGATGATCAGTGACACCGCCGCAGGTTACGAGTCGGGCGTCTCCAGCGCACTGTCGAAAACGGCCTGGGAGCCTGAGACGGTGAGCACACGGGCCACCGAGCCCGTCGCGCCGACCACCCGGAAGGTCGCGTTGCCCGCGACGGCCGCGTTGAAGCCGTCGATCAGCGCACCGAGCGCCTCGGAGTCGATGAACGTGACGCGGGCGAGGTCGACCGTCACGTCTTCGTGCTCGGTCAGCGCGTCGATGATCGCGGTGCGCAGCTCGTCACGCGCATTGATGTCCAGCTCGCCGCTGGGGCGCAGGACGGTCGCGGGTCGGTCGGCCGCACGCTCCTGGCCGATCTGGTAGTAATCCGCCACGGGCGCATTTCTACCAGGACTACCGGGATTCAGCTCGGGAAGCTCGCCCAGACGTGCTTCGTGAGATCGGTTCGATACCAGCCGACGTCGATGGCGAAAGTCTTCGTGAGCTGCAGTCCGAGCCCACCGGCACCGAGCGGCCGGTCGGCCGCTATCTCTGGGAGCGTTCCCAGATCGTGATCGGCGACATCGAGGATGAGTCGCTCGTCGTGCCGCAGCAGCACCACCTCGGTGGGCGGCAGACCGTGCCGCAGGGCGTTGGTGGCCAGCTCGGTCGCGACCACCGCCATCCTGTCGAACAGGTCGTCGGTCTCGTCGGTGTGGTGCTTGATGGCCTCGCGCAGCGCAGCCCGTAAATCGCGGAGCTCGCCGAACGAGTCGAGCTTCCAGCGGCGCAGCTCGGCCGCCTCCGGATGGGGAGCCAGAGGGCGCAACGCGGACATGTCTTCCATCTTTCCTTGCCGTCTTGGTTTGACACTGGCCCGTGCGGGTCACCAGAGAGACCGGACGGCTTAATCCTTCCCGACCGCACATCGACCGCCGTGAGCCCCGGAGCAAGATCCTCTCCGTATATTTGCTATCACGCAAAGTAACTCATACTTTCGGCTAGTCTTTCCTGGCCTTGTCGGCTAGGTTGGTCATAACCGAACGGCCAAGTGTGTGCGGCTGACGGAGATCGCATCGATCACTGTCAGCCTGCAGATAGGGACACCCGACCGACCGGGTCCAGCAACACAGGGACCGGGCTCTCCGGAACAGGTGCCAGGGAGGACCACTGACATGACCGTCACCGAGACCACCAGCACGACGCCGGCCGAGACGCTTCCGGCCGCGGCCACCGCGCCCGTCGACAGCGCCGCCGAGCTGCTGAACGCGATGGCCGCGATGCCGGCCGGCCACCCGTCCCGCGCCTCACTGCGCGACCGGGCGATCGAGGCCTGGCTGCCGCTCGCGCGTCACCTCGCCCACCGCTACTCGGGCCGCGGCGAGCCCACCGACGACCTCGTGCAGACCGCCACCGTGGGCTTGATCAAGGCGGTCGACAAGTTCGACCCCGAGCGCGGCGTCGACTTCGCCGGCTACGCCATCCCCACCATCATCGGCGAGATCAAGCGCCACTTCCGCGACCGCACGTGGTCGGTGCGGGTGCCGCGGCGCCTGCAGGAACTGCGCCTCGCGATCACCGAGGCCAACAGCACGCTGACCCACTCGCTCGGCCGCTCGCCGACAGTGGCCGACGTCGCCGCCCACCTGGGCGTCACCGAGGAAGACGTGCTGGAAGGCCTGGAAGGTGCGCGGGCCTACAACGCCACGTCGCTCTCCACCCCGATCAGCGCCGACGGCACCACCGAGCTGGGCGACACCCTCGGCGGTGAGGACTCCGAGTTCGAGCTGGCCGAGACCCGCGTGGCCCTCGGCCCCGCGCTGGCCACGCTCGACGAGCGCGAGCAGAAGATCCTGACGCTGCGCTTCTACGGCAACCTGACCCAGTCGCAGATCGCCGACCAGATCGGCATCTCCCAGATGCACGTCTCGCGCCTGCTCACCAAGGCCCTGACCAAGCTGCGCGGCCAGCTGGCCAGCGACACCCTGTAAGCCCCACAGTCGTTCGTGGCCGGCCCGGTTCGGGCCGGCCACGAGTGCTTTCGAACCGGTCCGAGTCAGCGCCATGCTTTTCGATGACCTCCCGCAGCGCACCCAGGAGGGTGTCCAGTCCCGATCGCCGGATTCCCGCCTTCAGAAGGCTGCGAATCACCCAGGACCTGACGCGGGCACGGTCTTCAGCCGAAGGTGACTGCCTTCTTCCGCAGGTTCGGAGTCATCTGGTGATCAAGACGCTGACCGCCTCGTCAGCCTGCAGCAATCCACTCAGGCGAGGGGCTTGATGCCGGCGTAGCCGGTGGCGAGGCGGAACGGGGCCCGCAGGGTGGAGCCGGTGCCACCCAGCAGCACCAGGGCGCCTGTTGACTTTTCGACGGCGGCCAGGTCGGGGTAGCCGTCGCGGTCGAAGTCGCCCACGCTGATCAGGTCGCGCAGGTCGGTGCCGGTGACGCCCAGGGCCAGGCGTTTGCCCGTGAAGCCACCCTTGCGGCCCGTCCACAGGTAGAGCCGGCCGTCGGTGGTCAGGCGGGCGGCCAGGTCGGGGAGGCCGTCGCGGTTGAAGTCGCCCGCGCCGGCCAGCTCGGTCTTGTCGCCCCAGCCGGCGCCGACCAGGCGGGCGTTGGCCAGCTTGGTGCCGGGCCGCCCGGCGTACAGGTAGAGCAGGTTGCCCGGGGAGACCGCGAGCAGGTCGGGGTAACCGTCGCCGGTGAGGTCGCCGATCGCGGTGATCTCGCGCATCTTCTGCCAGCCCGCGCCGACCTTTTTGCGCGGGCCCAGACCGGTGGCCGTACCCGGGTGGAACCACACGTCACCGTTGGTCTGGCGGGCGATCACGTCTTCGCGGCCGTCCCGGTTGAGGTCGCCGATGCGCACGATCGCGTTCATCGCGCCGAAGCCGGCGCCCAGTGTGCGCCGCTGGTTGGTGTCGACCAGCGAGCCGTTGCCGGGGAAAGCCGACAGGTAGCCCGTCGCCGACCGGCCCAGCACGTCGGACCAGCCGTTGCCGGTGACGTCGCCCGATTTTGTCCGGGGCAGCGGCGCGAAGTCGACGTAGTCGTTGTCGATGTTGATCGTGACGCCGCCGTACGTCTCCTTGTGGCCGCCGCGGTACTGCTTCATCCGCCGCTTGCCGGGCCAGGCCGTGGCCGGGATGAGCGGGTCGGTGAGAGTGACCTTCTGGTCCCAGCGGGCGAAGTCCACATAGTCGGGCCGGGTGTAGCCGGGTTTGGCGTAGCTGGCCACCTGGTCGGCGACGCCCGACGCGACGCTGGAGTAGAAGCCGGAGAAGTAGCCGTTGTCGTGGAGCCGGGCCGTCCAGCCGTTCATGAACGCGAGCACGCCCTGGCGGCAGGCGGCGTCGTCCATCCGGTACGACTCCATGTCGTAGATGAGCACGCTCTCGCGGGCCAGCCCGAGCGCCTGGGCCTGGGCCGCGGCGTCCGACGCGGCGACCCGGCCCTGGGTGCCGGCGGTCGCGTTGTCGATCAGCTTGCGTCCGCCGCCGATGGTCGTGCAGGTGGCTTGCGGTCCCACGTAGAGCGGCAGCAGCTTCCAGCCGGCCTGCACCTGCTCCTTGACCCAGGCCGCGGTGAGTTGCGGCTGGGCACAGCCCCGGTTGACGCCACCGATGTAGATGCCGATCGCCTTGTACGGCGATTTGGCCTTCCACGCCTTCATCGAGGCGCTCGGCGGGGCCGTGCAGGCGTCGAACGCCTCACCGGTGAAGCTGCCCGGCTGGACGGTCGAGAAGGTCGCGGCGTCGGCCCGGGTCAGCGCGAACGACGACATCCCGGCCACGACGGCGGCGACGAGCGCGCCGATCGCGATCTTGCGAGGGGAGAGGCGCGGACGCGCGGGCAGTCGAGACATGACGGCCCAGCAAAGCAACCCGCTTACTGGACCGCCACCACCGAACGGACTTTCTGTCGTGCCCGGCCGGTCAGCACCAGTGCCGCCGCCAGGCCCAGCGCGCCCAGTTCCATCGCCGCCCCGACCAGCGGTGTCGAGTCGTATCCCCAGCCCACGGCGATGGCCCGGCCGCCCAGGTAGGCCCCGGCCGCGTTGCCCAGGTTGAAGGCCGAGACCGCCGCCGACGACACGATCAGGTTCTGTCCGTCGTCGTCGGCCGCCGTGATCACCCGGGTCGTCAGCCCGGGGACGGTGGCGTAGGCGACCACGCCCAGCGCGAACAGCGTTACCGCGGCCGGCACCCGCGAGTGGGCCGTCCACGCGAACACGACCAGCACGATCAGCATGGCCACGGACGCGCCGACGATCGTCCCCATCAGACGGTGGTCGGCCGCGCGGGCCCCGATCACGTTGCCCAGCACCAGCCCGAGCCCGAACAGCACGAGCAGCCAGGGCAGTGCGCCCGAGCCGAACCCGGCCACGGTGGTCATCAGCGGGGCCACGTACGTGAAGGGTGCGTAGACGGCCCCGAAGGCGAGCGCGGTCATGCCCAGCGCCAGCCAGACCGACACGTTGCGGAACGCACCCCACTGCGCCCGGGCGCCCGCCGCGCCCCCGCCGGCCGGCACGAAGGCCCAGGTGGACAGCGCGGCCACCCACCCCAGCAGGGCCATCGCCCAGAAGGTGGCGCGCCACCCGAACTGCTGGCCGAGCAGCGTGCCCAGCGGCACCCCGGCCACGCTGGCCAGCGTGATGCCGCTCAGCATGGCGGCGATCGCGCTGCTGCGCCGTTCGGGACGCACGAGGTCACCGGCCACGATCGTGGCGATGCCGATGAACGAGCCGTGGCAGAGCGCGGCCACGATCCGTCCCGCCATCATCAGTCCGTACGCGGGGGCGACGGCCGAGATCAGGTTGCCCGCGACGAAGAATCCGAGCAGGGCGATCAGCACCGGTTTGCGCGGCCGCCGGGCGACCAGGGCGGTGAGCAGGGGGCCGCCGATCACCACGCTCAGGGCGTACGCGGAGATCAGGAGGCCCGCGGCCGGGATCGTAACGGCGAAGTCGGCGGCGATGTCGGGCAGCAGACCGGTGATGACGAATTCGGTCATGCCCAGCGCGAACGTGCCGACGGCCAGGGCCGCGAGCGCGAGACCTGACCGCGACGCCATCCGATCACTCTCACAGTGACGGACGTCTTTTTCAACACCCTGAACAAAGGGCCGCCTACAGTACGAGAGGTGCGTCCCGCATTCGTCCTGCACGACCACCGCAAGCCCCGGCCTCATTTCGACCTGCGGCTGGAGGAGGACGGCGTGCTGCGCTCGTGGGCCGTGCCGCGCGGGCTGCCCACGGAATCGGGAAAGAACCGGCTCGCGGTGGCCGTGCCCGACCACGATCTCGATCACCTCACCTACACCGACTCGGACAAATCGATCGCGGACATCGGCTGGTGGGAGCAAGAGGACCGCAACGACAAGCGGTTCGTCTTCACCCTGCACGGCCGGGACGGGTCACACCGGTACGCGCTGATTCACACCGACGGGGTCAATTGGCTGCTCCTCCGCACAAAGGACCAGCCGCAGCAGTGACTCCCAGGTTTGATCCAGCCCGGCCCGGCTACGGTTGAGCCGATGCCACCTCAAGCCGATCTGCCCGGACTCCTGGACGGAGTCGCCCCGATCCTCGATCGTTGGGGCTATCTCGCCATCGCCGGAATCATCGGTGTCGAGAGCTTCGGCGTGCCCGCGCCGGGCCAGACGATCATGGTGGCCGCGTCGATCTACGCCGGCGCGGGCCGGATGAACATCGTCGCCGTCGCCGCCATCTCGTTCGTGGCCGCGGTGCTCGGCGACAACATCGGCTACTGGATCGGGGTGCGCGGCGGCCGCAAGCTCGCGCTGCGCTGGGGCCGCTACGTCTTCCTGACCCCCGAACGGCTGGCCCGCGCCGAGGGCTTCTTCGCCCGCCGTGGCGGCCGGGTTGTGCTCGTGGCCCGTTTCATCGACGGGCTGCGCCAGCTCAACGGCGTGATCGCCGGCATCACGGCGATGCCGTGGCGCACGTTTCTGCTCTACAACACCATCGGCGCCGCCCTGTGGGTGGGCGTCTGGACCACCGTCGCCTATCTCTTCGGCACCCACCTCGTCACGATCCTGGAGCACGCCCACCGCTACATGTGGGTCGTGATCCCGCTGGTCGTGCTGGCCGTGGGGACGTACATCACGCTGCACGTGCGGCACATCCGCCGCCGGCGGGCCCGCAAGGAACTGGCGGAGGACACCACCTCCTGACGATTGCGCGGGCCGAGCCCGGGTAGGGCGAAGGTAAGGAAAGGAGACTCCCGTGAGCACCAAGCAGCTCGAACGCCGAAGGGACCAGTCCGCGGTGGCCCACGAGGCGGCTACCCGGACGAAGACGACCGTCACCGAGCTGGAGAACCGGCTGCGGACCAACGCCGACCTCATCCGGCAGCAGACGCAGGCGCTGCGTAACGCCGAGGCCGAGGCCAAGCGGCTCAAGCGGGCCCTCAAGACCCACGCCCGCGACAAGGACCGCCTGGAGAAGGCACACAAGAAGGCCGTGAACCGCGCCGAGAAGGCCCAGAGCAAGGCGGCCTCGCTCGAGGAGAAGTACGGCCAGAGCGTGCTGGCCGATCTGGTCCGGCGCGAGAAGGAGAAGGATCGCGCGTCAGCGGCCGCTCCGGTGGTCCCGCCCGCGCCGGCCGAGCAGGAGCCCGAACAGGCGCCCGCGGAGCAGTCCGACAAGCAGGCGCCCGAGGAGCAGGCGCCCGAGGAGCAGACCCTCGCGCCCGAGCAGCCGATCGAGCCGCCGACGGCCCGCGCCACCGCGGCCCGCTCGACCGCGCGGAAGGCCGCCGCGTCGGCTGCCACTCCCCCGCGCACCCGGGCCCCGCGCAAGACCACCACCGCGGCCGAGACGCCGCCCGCGGCCACTCCGGCCCGGCGACGCGCCCCGAGCCGGCGCACCGCCTGATCGCCTCTCAAGGAACGGCCCTCACCTTCTAGGCTGAGGGCTGTTCCGCGCCCGATGGAGGTTTTCGTGCCCGAGTCCAGCTTCGACGTGACCACCGTGCGAGCGATCCTGTTCGACATGGACGGCACGCTGGTCGACTCCGACGGGGCCGTGCTGCGGTCGTGGCTGGCCTGGGCCTCGGAGTACGGGGTGGACGGCCAGGAGGCGTACGAGATGGCGCACGGCAGCCCGAGCGCCACGACCGTCCGGAAGCTGCTGCCGCACCTGGACGAGGCCGCGCAGGTGGTCGCGTCGGCCCGCCAGCTCGAGCTGCAGTACGACGACCTCTCCGACGTGCACCCGACGCCGGGTGCCCGCGAACTGTTGTTGCAGCTCACCCGTAACGGCCTGCCCTGGGCCGTGGTCACCAGCGCCGACACCCGGCTGGCCAAGGCCCGGCTGAACGCGGCCGGGATCGTCGCGCCGGTGCTGGTGACGACCGACGACATCGCGGCCGGCAAGCCCGACCCGGAGGGTTACCGGCGGGCCGCCGAGCTGCTCGGGGTCGACCCGGCCGACTGCCTGGTGGTCGAGGACGCCGAGGTCGGCCTGCAGGCGGGCCGGGCCGCGGGAGCGCACACGGCGGCCCTGCGCGGGCTCGACGGCGACCTGCGGCTGAACACGCTGGCCGACCTGGCCGCACTGCTCGCTTAGGGCGCGTCGGGCAGGTCGTCCAGGAAGCCGGCGGTCGGCACGAAGAACAGCGAGCCGGTCAGCGCGGTCGAGAAGTCGAGAATCCGGTCGTACGTGCCGTACGGCTCGCCGAGGAACATCCGGCGCAGCATCAGCTCGGGGATGTCGGGCGTGGCGGCGTAGGCGATGTAGTACGTACCGAACTCGCCGTCCTTGACCGAGCCGAACGGCATGTTGTCGCGCAGGATCTTGAGCTCGTTGCCGTCCACGTCCTCGACCACGTTGAGGGCCAGGTGCGAGTTGGGCGCCTTGGCGTCGTCCGGGATCTCGGCGTTGTCGAGCTTGGTGCGCCCGATCGCCGCCTCCTGTTCCTCGACCTTGAGCGCATTCCAGGCTTCCAGGTCGTGTACGTATTTCTGCACCATTACGTAGCTGCCACCGGCGAAAGGCTTGTCCTCGTCGCCGACGATGGCCGCGCTGTGGGCCTTGGCGCCGGTCGGGTTCTCGGTGCCGTCGACGAAGCCGAGCAGGTCGCGCTCGTCGAAATACTTGAAGCCGTGCGTCTCGTCGACGATGTCGCCGGCCCCGCGCAGCCGCTCGCCGATCTTGGCGGCCAGCTCGAAGCACACGTCCATCTGCCCGGCCCGGATGTGGAAGAGCAGGTCACCGGGGGTCGACGGCGCGGTGTGCCGGGGACCTTTCCAGGCCCGGAAGCGGTGCAGCTCGGCCGGGCGGGGCCCGGTGAACAGCCGGTCCCACAGGTCGGAGCCGATGCCGGTGACGCAGGAGAGCTGGGCCGCGGGCAGCCGGAACCCGACCGTGCGCTGCAGGCCGCTCAGATCCTCCAGCAGCTCGCGGACGGCCGCCTCGCCGCCGGGGCGGACGGTGGCCACGAGGAAGATCGCGGCGTCGGTGAGCGGGGCCAGCACGGCCTGCGACTCGACGATCGGGCCGACGGAGCGGGGCGCAGTCATGGGCCGCAGTCTAGGGTCAGACGCATGAGCGCTCCGTTCGCCTTCGCCGGCCGGACCTGTCTGATCACCGGGGCCGCCAGCGGCATCGGCGCGGCCCTGGCCCTCGAGCTCGGGCGGCGACGATCGGTGCTGGTCCTGGTCGACCGGGACGCCGAAGGGCTGGCCCGGGCGGCCGCGGCGGCGCGGGAGCTCGGCGCGGCGGACGTGACGACGTACGAGATCGATCTGAGCGACGGCGGCGACCGGCTCGACCTGGCGGCTGAGGTCGCGTCCCGCCACGGCGGCGTGGACCTGCTCGTCAACAACGCCGGCGTCACCCTGATGGGCGAGTTCGAGCAGAACGCGATGCCCGACTTCGAGTGGCTGCTGGAGATCAACCTGATGGCCGTGATCAGGCTGACCAAGGCGTTCCTGCCGCAGCTGCTGGCCCGGCCGGGCTCGCACGTGGTCAACGTGTCGAGCCTGTTCGGCTTGATCGCCCCGGCCGGGCAGGTGGCCTACGTGACGTCCAAGTTCGCCGTGCGGGGATTCACCGACGCGCTGCGCCACGAGCTGGAGCCGCGCGGGGTCGGCGTGACGGTCGTGCATCCCGGCGGCATCCGCACCAACATCGCGGCCAATGCCCGGGTCAGCGGCGGCGACCCCGACGGCCGGCAGGTCGCCCAGGCCCGCCGGTTCGCCGAGCGGGCCCTGACCATGCCGGCCGAGGAGGCGGCGAAACAGATCGTGGCCGCGATCCACGACCGCAGACCCCGGCTGGTCATCGGGGGTGTGGCCAAGGGCGCCGACCTGCTGGCCCGGCTCACCCCGACCCGTTACTGGCGGATCAGTCAGCGGCTGGCAACGGTCAAGAAACTGCAAGGCGACTGACTAGGACGCGCCGGTCAGGCCTTTCGACACCGCGGTGAGCAGGTCGGCCGAGGTGGTGTCGCCGGAGAGCTCCCACGCGAACGCGCCGCCGAGGGACTTGCTCCGGGCGTACGCCATCTTGGTCCCGATCGTCTCCGGGGTGTCGTAGGACCACCACTGCTCGCCGCAGTGGGCGTAGGCCGTGTCGCCGATGACGCCGGTCGGCGGGCAGCGCTCGACCAGTGCCTCGTAGTCCTCGAGCCCCTTCTCGTAGCGCCCGGTGGCCGGTCCGCTCGCCGCCCCGCCCGGTTCGGCGCTGCTCACACCCGCCCAGCCGCGGCCGTAGAAGCCGATCCCGAGCAGGATCTTGGCGGGCGGGATGCCCAGGGCGAGCAGTTTGTCCACGGTGGCCGACGCGGTCGACGTCTCACGCGGAATGCCCGGGTAGGCGGTGAGCGGCGAATGCGGCGCGGTCTTCTGCACCTTGCGCACATCCTCGCCGCCGGCCCCGAAGTAGTCGTACGTCATCGCGCTCAACCAGGTCGCCTGCTCGGCCGCGGTCCGGTAGTCGGTGGCGTCCAGCTTCGAGGAGTCGCCGGGCACCGCCGCCGTGATCACCGCCTGCGGGCCGAACGCGGTACGCAACGCACCCAGCATCCGGCCCAGCGCCTCCGGTCCGCTCTTGTCGCAGCTCATCCCGCACGCGTTGGGGTATTCCCAGTCCACGTCGATGCCGTCGAACACGCCCGCCCAGCGCGGATCGGCGACCAGTTCGCGGCACGACCGGGCGAAGGCCTCAGGGTCGCGGGCGGCCTGGGTGAACCCGCCCGAACCGGTCCAGCCGCCGAACGACCACAGCACCTTGAGCCCCGGGTGCTTGGCCTTGAGGCGGCGCAGCTGCCCGATGTTGCCGCGGGCCGGATCGCTCTTCGCGTCGGCGACGCCGTCCACGCTCTGCCCGGCCTCGAACGGCTTCTCGTAGTCGGCCCAGCGGTCGGCGGCCGTGCATCGGCCCCCGCTGACCTTGCCGAAGGCGTACAGGAGATGGGTCAGTTCCTTGGCGCCCCCACTGGTGTCCAGGTCTTTCACCTGGAAGTCGCGGGCGTAGACACCCCAGCCGGTGAAGTAGCCGACCACCTTGGGGGCGGCCGGGGCGGGGGCGGGTTCGTCGTCGGGTGCCCCGCAGGCGGCGAGACCGAGCAGGATAAGGATGATCAAGACGAATCGGGCGCGCACCGCTCCGAAGCTATCCGGACGGGACCACCGGGCCACAAGTGATCACTCGTCCGGGTGTAACGCCGGGGCCGGGTGATTCGCGGCACCGTCGTCCACCGCGCGCTCCGGCTGTGCGATCGTTTCCCGGTGGCCATCAGCCCCCACGAGCCCTCGTCCGCGCCCCTGCTCCGCAGCTGGCGGGCCGAGTTGCGCGCCCTGCTGAGCTGGCGCCGCATCCTCAACCGGCTCCAGGCGGTGCTGCGCAGCGCGCTGGTGACCTTCGTCGTGCTCACCGTCACCCTGTGGCTGATGCCGGGTGTCGAGAGCAACGACATCGTCGACACGCTGGGCCTGGTGGCGATCGTGGCCGGCGTCGGCGCCGTGCTGCGCCCGCTGCTGCTGCTCGGCGTCACCGCGCTGGGCGGCTGGGGCGCGATGCTGCTGGGGGTGATCGCCCAGGTCGTGGTGATCGTGGTCGCGCTGGAGATCGACCCGGCGGAACGGATCACCGGTCTGCCCTCGCTGGTGATCACCGCGATCCTGGCCGTGGTGTTCGCCGCGATCGTGGACTGGATGGCCGACAGCGGCACCGATGACACGTTCGTGCGCGAGGCCCGGCGGCTGATGCGCGGTGTGCGCCGGCGGCAGGCCCGCCTGGCCGGGGGCCCGTTCCTCACGTTCCGCCGCCCCCGGCCGGGGTCCGAACCGGGCCTGATCATGGTGCAGTTCGACGGGCTGTCGGAGCCGGTGCTGCGCTGGGCGGTGCGGGCCGGCAACCTGCCCACGCTGGGTCACTGGCTGCGTTCGGGCAGCCACACGATGCGCGGCTGGCACACCGGTCTGCCGTCGACCACGCCCGCGTCGCAGGCCGGCATCCTGCACGGCGCGACCCGGCAGATCCCCGCGTTCCGGTGGTTCGAGAAGGACACCGGCAAGCTGATGGTGACCAACCGGCCGCGCGACGCCGCGATCCTCGAGCCGCGGCTCAGCGACGGCCGTGGACTGCTGCGCGACGGCGGGGTGAGCATCGGCAACGCGTTCAGCGGCGACGCGGCGGTCAACTTGCTCACGGTCAGCCACGCGGCGCTGCCGGGCCGGTCCGCGCGCGGCTGGGCTGCGTTCATGGCCTCCCCGTACGGCTTCACCCGCGCGCTCGTGCTCGGCGTGGGCGAGGTCATCACCGAGCTGCACCAGGCCCGTCTGCAGCGCCGTCGCAACCTGCAGCCCCGGGTCAGCCGGTCGGGCGCGTTCCTGGCCCTGCGCCCGGCGTCGATGCTGCTGCGCGACGTGAACGTGTCGCTGATCGCCGAGCAGATGGCCCGCGGCGCCCCGGCCATCTACTGCGACCTGGTCGACTACGACGAGGTCGCGCATCACGCGGGCCCGGCCCGCCCCGAGTCGATGCGCCAGCTGGAGAGCCTCGACCGCATGCTCGGCGTGCTGGAACGGCTCGCCCCCGAGGCGGCCCGCCGGTACCACCTGGTGGTGCTGTCCGACCACGGGCAGAGCCAGGGCGCGACCTTCCGCCAGCGCTACAACGAGAGCCTGGACGAGGTGGTCGAGCGGTTCTCGGCGGGCGACGAGGCGGAGGCCGTCGACGAGCCCGCCGAGGGCGAACCACCGGCGGAGAAGGAAGCGCCGGTCGCCCCGCTGCTCGTGGTCTCGTCGGGCAACCTGTCGCTGGTCTACCTGACGAAGTTCCGGCGGCGGCTCGACCGGGCGGCCATCGACCGCGTGTATCCGCGACTCATCCACGGGCTGGTCGCCCATCCGGGCATCGGTCTGGTGATCGTGCGCGACGAGGACGGACCGGTTGCGCTGGGCGGTTCCGGCAGCCACTCGCTGCGCGACGGCGTGGTGCGGGGCATCGACCCCCTGCTCCCGTACGGACCGCGGGCCCGGCACGACCTGCTGCGGCACCAGGAGGCCGCGCACGTCGGCGACCTGGTGCTGATCAGCTGCGTCGACCCGGTGACCGAGGAGGTGGCCGCGTTCGAGGAGCTGGTCGGTTCGCACGGCGGGCTCGGCGGCTGGCAGACCGACGCCGTGCTGGTGCACCCGGCCCGCTGGCCGACGACCGAGGCCGAGCTCGACGGGCCCGACGCCGTGCACCACCAGCTGGTCGAATGGCTGGCCATGCTCGGGCTGCGGACCCGCACCGCGGCGGCCGACGAGGTGCTGCACCTGGAACGCGAGGCCCAAGAAAAGATCTTCGACTCGCCGGACTCGCCGGACTCGCCGAGACTTTCCCGGACGCACGACGGTTAGGCACTTTGTGCCGCGACTGTCGCTCGTCCTAGCCCTGGCCGCCGTGCTCCTGCCGGCGGCCGCCGCCCCCGCAGTGAGCCCCACGGCACGCTCCTCCGCGCCCGCCTTCAACGGCGGCGTCTACGCGATCGCTCACCGCGGCGCGACGACCTACGTGGGCGGCACCTTCACCACCGCGACGGTGAACGGGCGTACCTTCCCGCGGGAACGGCTGGCCGCCTTCGACTCGCGTACGGGGAAACTGCTCGACTGGTCGCCCCGCGCCGACGGGGTGGTGCGCGCGCTGGCCGCGACCGCCGACAGCGTCTACGCGGCGGGCGATTTCCGCGCGGTCGACGGCGAGCCGCGCGACTCCCTGGCCCGGATCCACCCCACCAGCGGCGCCGTGCGGTCCTTCCGCCACAACCTTTCCGGTACGCCGTACGCGCTCGCCACCGGCAACGGCCGGCTCTACCTCGGCGGCAGCTTCACCCGCGTCACCGGCGAACAGCGGGGCAACCTGGCCGCGTTCTCGCTGGCCACCGGCAAGCTCGACGCCCGCTGGCGGCCGGTCGCCGACGACACCGTGCACGCGCTCGCGGTCACCGGTCCACGCGTCTTCCTGGGCGGTGGCTTCCACTTCGTCGGCGCGGTCAAGGGCACTCTGAGGCTGGCCTCGGTCAACGGCGTCAGCGGGGCCGTCGACCCGGCTTTCCGGCCCCGCGTGCCGGCCGAGGTGCGGGCCATCGCGCTCGACCCGACCGGCGTGCACGTGGCCACGGCCGGGCGGGGCGGCCGGGCCATCGCCTACAGCTGGACCGGGGCCCTGCGCTGGCAGCGGGTGTTCGACGGGGACGCGGCGGCGATCGCGACCACGGGCGGCGTCACCTACGTGGGCGGGCATTTCGACAACGCCTGCCTGACCGAGCGCAACGGCGTCAAGGGCGGCTGTGTGGACGGCTCCCGGCCGCGGCTCAAGCTGGCCGCGGTGACGGCCCAGGGGCAGCTGACCTCGTGGGGGCCGAAGGCGAACGGGGTGATCGGCGTGCGGGTGCTGAGCGTCAATCGGGTGGCCGGCACGATCGAGGCCGGCGGTGACTTCACGACCGTGGACGGGCGGGACCGGCGGCGCTTCGCCGCCTTCTGATCCATGCTCTTAAGTGGACCGCAAGCGATTGCTAAGCGGGCCGTGGCGAGATGGCCGCATGAAACTCACCTCTCTGTTCGCGGCGGTCGTCCTCGCCGCGAGTGCGCTGGTCGTTCCGGCAGGCCCGGCGTACGCCGTCGGGCCGTGCCAGAGCCCGGAACCACCGCCGGACTGCCCGTCGCCCAACGACGGGCCGCCGACCGGCCGGCTCGACTCGATCACCCGGGTGCCGGCCGGTATCCGCCTGACCGGATGGGCGTCCGACCCCGACGAGGCCGCCCTCCCGGTGCGCGTAAGCGTCGACGACGTGCTCGCCGGTGAGCTGATGGCCGACAAGCCGTACCCGGGCCACGACAACCACGGGTTCGACGGTGTCGTCGCGGCCAAGCCGGGCAGTCGTGTCTGCCTGACCACGGCCGACCCGCCGACCACCCGGCGGATCACGATCGCCTGCCGCACCTGGCCGGTGCCGGTCCTCCCGTTCGGCGCACTGGGCGCCCCGGTCCGGTCGGGCATCAGCGTGCAGCTGGCGGGGTGGGCCATCGACCCCGGCACAACCGGCCCGGTGACCGTCACGGCCGAGGTCGACGGCCGGCCGGGGCCGCAGATGAGCGCGAATCTTCCCCGCGCGGACGTGGCTTCCGCCCACCCCGCGTACGGGGGAGACCATGGCTTCACGCTCACCGTGCCCGAGGGCGCCGAGGGCGAGCACCGGATCTGCCTGTCGGCCCGGGCCACCAGCCTGGGCTGCCAGACCTGGACCGTGCGGCACAACCCGTACGGCGGGGTCGACTCGGTCGTGCTCACCGGCGACCAGGTGCGGATCGCCGGCTGGGCCGTCGACCCGGATCAGCCCACGACGAGCACCCTGGTCGACATCGGGGTGGACGGGAAGTATCTGCGCACCACCACCGCCGACCGTCCGCGCCCGGACGGGTCGCGTAACGGATTCGAGATGACTGTCGACGCGGCCGACGGTGTTCACGAGGTGTGCGCGCTGGGCTGGAATCTCGGGCTGGGCGACCATGCCTACCTGGGCTGCCGCTCGTACAGCCGGTTGCAGCCGGCGCCGCCCGCGCCCACCGACGTGCGGGTGACCGGTGTCACCGACACGTCGATCGAGCTTGCCTTCACCGATCAGGCCGCCACCGAGACCGGCTACCGGCTGGAGGCGCGCGGCGGCGGCAAAAACAAGATCATCGACCTTCCCTCGTATGCCGGGACCGGCTCCCGGACCGCGACGGTAAGCGGTCTTCAGCCCGTCACGTCGTACGAGGTGCTGGTCAAGCCGGTGCAGACCGGCGCGGTCGAGGTGACCGACCAGGACGCCGGACGGGCCAGCGCCTGGACCACCGGCGCCCCGGTCATCGAGGCGTTCACCGCGGGTCCGGCCACGGCCCGGGCCTGCAAGAAGGTCGACGCCCGGCTGTCGTTCCGGATCGTCGGCGCCGTACGGGCCGAGATCACCCGCAACGGCGCTCCGCAGTGGGCCGGCCAGGCTGGCGGCGGGTTGTGGAACGGCGAGGCGCCCGGAGGCAACACCGACGGGAACGAGACCTACGTGCTCAGCGCGTACGACTCCGCAGGTCGCAAAACCACCCGGACGGTCCGGCTCGACCAGGAGCCGACCACGGTGCCGTTGGTGAAATCGGTCTCCTTCTTCAACAACCGGCCGGACATTCTGGTCGTCGGTGTCTGGGACGCGCTCGGGAATCAGACCCACGACTTCGGCCCGCTCCTGATCAACGCCCGGCTCACCGTCCAGGTCCCGCAGTGTCAGCAGCTGAACATTCAGGTGCGCCGTGCAGTCGACCGCCGCACGGTGGTCTTCCAGACCGTCGACCTGCTCGGCTACTCCACGGGCATGCAACGCGACGTCCGCATCGACCCCGGTCCGCCGATGCCTTGACCGCGGTGCGGCGCCCCCGCGGTGGGGCGCCGCCCGCTAGCCGACGCGGACCCAGACGTTGTCAAGGGCGCCGTTGAACTGGTCGTTGTCGGCGTAGGCGCCCTTGCCACCGATGCTCATCGGCCGGTTGTTCGTCACCGAGAGCCGCGGCGGGATGCCGATGCGGCCACGCAGCACGTTGTCGACCCAGACCGACAGCGTGCCACCGACGCGCGCGCAGCGGATCCGGTGCCACCGGTTGTCGGCCACGCTGACCGCGCTCGTGGCCAGCCGGATCAGCGGCGACCGGTCCCCGACGAGCACGCAGCTGGGCCGGCCGGCGGCCCCGTCGATCTGCAGCTTCCACTGGCTGCCCCGGGTCGAGTAACCCTTCTGGATCACGTTCTGGCCCTTGCTGGTCTGCGTGGGGCTGAGGTAGACGTCGGCGCCGTACGAGATGTCGCGCCGCCCCGGGTTGAGGTCGGCGGTCGACGGCGTCTGCAGCGCCACGTGCGGGCAGACCTGGCGCAGGCAGCGCGGCGGGAAGAGCAGGGCCGCGCCTTGGCCGTGCGTCACCGGACGGACGGTTCCGCCGTGCCCCGAGATCACCCGCAGGGTGTGGCCGCGGCCCGACTCGTCGAGGATGGAGGTGGAGCCGCCGTTGAACGCGTAGTGGGCCATGAGAGTCGGCGTTCCGCTCTCCTTCTCGGCGGCCGCGGGGGCCGCACCGGCCAGCACTAGCGCCACAACCACTGACGCGCCGAGCCAACAAGATCCCATGACCGAATTATGGCTTGTGAACCCTTTGCTGGGATCGGCAAACCTCCGGCCGACCGGGCGATCCCGTTAGCCCGAACGGACTACATTGCCGTACGGGCTCGTCACGGACGCTCGGGGGAGGCGCTGTCGAGGGGCACCGCACGGCCCGGCACCAGTCCGAGCTGGACCCCCTGGCGCGGCAGCACGGCGTCGAGCACCCAGTCGGCCGCCACCCGCACCCGGTTGCCCGGCATCGACAGCAGGTGATAGCCGCGGGTCACCACCTTGGCCGGGAACCCCTTGACCGGCACGCCGAGCGGATTCGCGGCCGAGTCGAGCCCGCCCAGGTCGACCACGAACCCGAGGTCGTAGTGCCGGTACGGCCGGCGCCGGCCCTGCCCGTACGACGCCGCGATGTTCTTGGCCACGGCCGCGCCCTGCCGCACGGCGTGCTGCGCAGTCATCCCGGTGATCTCGCCGGGCCGGGTCAGGTCGGGCACCGCGGCCGCGTCGCCGATCGCGTACACGTCCGGATAATCGGGCACGGTGAGGAACTCGTCGACCACGATCCGGCCGTCCCGCAGCGGCAGCTTCAGACCCTCGACCACGGGATCGGGCCGCACCCCGACACACCAGATCAGCGAGCGCGTCGGCACGAAGTCCCCGGTGGACAGATGCACGCCGTCCGCCGTGGCCTCCTGCACACTCGTCCGCAACAGCAGCTCGACACCCCGCCGGCGCAGCACCTCGTCGGAGGCCGCACTCAGGCGCTCGTCGAGCGACGGCAGCAGCCGGTCGGCCGTGTCGAGCAACAACCAGCGCACCTGGCCCCGCAGCTCGGGACGCTGCGCGGTGAGCTCGTCGGTGAACAGCACACCCTGCGCCGCCACCTCCGTCCCGGTGTAGCCCGCGCCGACCACGACGAAGGTGCAGCGGGCCCGCCGCTCCGCCTCGGTGGGCGCGTTGACGGCCAGCTCGATCTGGCGCGTGATGTGATCGCGCAGGTAGAGCGCCTCCGGGATGCCACGGAAGCCGTGCGCCCACTCGGTCACGCCGGGCACCGGGAGCAGCTTGTTGACGCTGCCGGCCGCGATCACCAGACGGTGGTAGCCGATCGAGCCCGACCGCCCCTCGGGGTCGCGATAGGTGATACGGCGGTTGTCGAGGTCGAAGCCGTCGGCCTCACCCAGGATCTGCCGCACACCGGGCAGGGCGGCCTGCAGCGACACGGTGACCCGGCGCGGCTCCAGGATGCCCGCCGCGACTTCGGGCAGCAGCGGCAGATAGAGGAAGTAGTCGGTGGGGTTCACGACGACGATCTCGGCGCCGCCGCGGGCGAGGTGGGAAATTTTGCGGGCTGCCGTGAAACCGGCGAACCCGGCTCCGACGATGACGATGCGGGGGCGTGCCATGCGGGTCCTCCGTTCCGGGCGCGCACGACGCCCACCGTTCAGACCGATGCCCACCGACGCTACCGAAAACGCGCACCCTCCGGTGTGAGGGCCGCGACATCGCCGCGGTTGACCGTTCGGACGACCCGCAAATTCGGCCGAACGGTTGTCGTCCAACAATCGATGTTCCGGCGTCTTGTCATGCGCCGGTCGGTGCCCACACGGGGAGGCATCGCGCGGTGAATTACCTGGCCGGTGCCCACACGGGGTGGCATCGCCCGGTGCGTCCGAGGGTGGAGAGGGGTCGACGTGACCGGCAGTGCGGTTCTTGAGCCGCCTGGGTATTCTCACGTCTCCCTCGACACCTCGAACGGACACCTTCGAATGGACGCCCGTGAGGCCGACTATGCGCATTTCGTTCGTACGCGGACGCACGCATTGTTGCGCTCGGCGTACCTTTTGACCGGCGATCAGCACCTGGCCGAGGATCTCGTGCAGGAGGCGCTGGCCCGCACACATCGCTCCTGGCAGCGCCTCGAACGCACGGAGAACGCGGAGGCGTACGCCCGCAAGGTCATGTATCACGCGCAGGTGTCGTTCTGGCGCCGTCCCAAGGTCGCCGAGGTCTTCCCGGCCGATTTCGAGCCCGATTCCCGCCCCGGCGCCGACGATCACGCCGACACCACCGTCGAGCGGCTGGTGCTGCGCCGGGCCCTGCTGACGTTGAGCCCCAAGCAGCGCGCGGTGATCGTGCTGCGGTTCTTCGAGGATCACACCGAGGCCGAGGCAGCCCAGCTGATGGGCGTCTCGGTCAGCACGGTCAAGACGCAGACCGCCCGCGCGCTCGACCGGCTGCGTTCCCTGCTGCCCGATCTGAGCGTGCTCACCGAGGTGCCGGAGGCGGGACGATGACCGCCGAGCACGACCGGCTCCGGGCCTCGCTGCAGGACCTGGCCGAGGTGGCCGAGCCCACCGACATGTACGAGCGGGCGATCAACCGTTCCCGCCGGATCGGCCGCCGGGAGGCCGCGGTCGGCACCGGCGCCGCCATGGCCGTGCTGGTGGTGCTGGCCAGCGGGTTGTGGCAGATGCCGCGGGGCCGGGAGGAGAACATCCCGGTCGCCACCGGGGCGCAGTCGGCCGATTCGCCCGCGCCGTCCAAGCCGGCCTCCCCGGCCCCCGCGGGCGCCTCCCCCACCGGCTCGCCCGGCGATCTGGCCGGGGCCCCGGTGCGCCCACCTCGCGAAGGCAGCAAACCACCGAAGCAGACCAAGACCGCCAAACCGAAGTCGCGAACGCTCTCCGATCTGCCGGGCCACGTCTTCTATCGGGAGCACGACGGTGATCCCGACGTGATCCGCATGTCGCCGACCCGGGGTACCAGCGAAGTCGTGCTGGCCGACGCGCCCTCCTCGGTCGGCATCTCGCCCGACGGCTATCGCATCGCGTACGTGTCGGACGGCAAGCTGCTGGTCAACGAGTCCGGTGGCGAGTCGAAGCAGGTGGCCACCGACGTGGTCGCGGCCGATCAGGCGCCGGTGTGGTCGCCCGAGGGCAGCCGGCTGCTGGTCGCCACCTCCGCCCCCAGCGTGCTCGACCTGGAGTCGGGCGCGATCACGCCGCTGCCCGACGGCCTCGCCTCTGGTCAGCATTTCCGCTGGTCGGGCGATGGCAGCACGCTGGTCTACGCGACGTCGCACTGCGGGCTCAAGGTGGCCGACGGCGACGCCGGCACGAGCACGAGCGTGCCGGTGCTGGGCGACACGCAGCCCCAGGACAACCCGGACGGCCTGGCCGCGTGCAAGCCGACCAGCGTCGACGCCACCGGGCGCCGGGTCACCGTGCCGCTGCAGACGACCGGTGAGAGCACCACGGGCACGGACACGGCGGACGCGGTGGTCGACACGGCGACCGGTGACCTGGCGGTGCTGCCGGTGGCGGGCACGGTGGTCGGCGCGGTCTTCGACCCGGACGGCAACCTGCTGGTGCGCACCGAGAACGACGGCAAACGACTGCTGTCGCTGTTCGATTCCGACAACACGCTGCGGGTGCAGGCCAAGGAGCCGCCCTCCGTCCGCGACTTCGACCTGCTCGCCTACACCCGCTGATCGGGCCGCGCCGCACCGGCGGAAGTGCGAGCATGGGGGCAATGGCCGTGCAGCAGCAGTCCGCCCGGCCCACGACCGGGGCGCCGCCGTGGTGGCGACGCGGGCCGACCGTGGCCGCCATCGTCGTGGTCGTTCTCGGCGCCGAGCTGGTGCTGGGCTGGTCGGCCCTGGTCGAGGCGCTGACCCAGCTGCGCACGCCGCAATGGAACTGGGTGGCCGCCGCGCTCGCCGCCGAGCTGGCCTCGATGGGCACGTACGCCCGGATGCAGCGGGCCCTGCTGCGCGGGGCCGGCACCAAGGTCAGCATCAAGCGGCACGTCGCGACCGCGTACGCGGCCCATTCGCTGAGCGCCACGCTGCCCGGCGGGCCGGTCTTCTCCACGACGTTCAACTTCCAGCAGCTGCGCCGGTTCGGGGCGTCCCCGGCGGTGGCGTCGTGGTGCATCGCGCTGAGCGGGGTGCTGTCGGCCGGTGCGCTGGTCGTGATCGGCGCGGTCGGTGGTCTGCTGGCCCGCAACACCGGCAGCTGGCACTCACTCGTGGGGTACGCCGTGGCCGCCGTGGTGGTCGCTTTCGGCGTACGCCAGCTGGCCGAGCATCCGCAACTGCTGGACCGCCCGGTGCGGGCCGTGCTGGGCGGGGTCAACCGGGTGCGCCGGCGCCCGCCCGGGCACGGTCACGACCGGTTGGTGGGCTTCGTCGAACAGCTGCGTGAGGTGCGCGTGCATCCGGCCAACTTTGCCGTGGCGGTCGTGCTGGCCCTGCTCAACTGGCTGTTCGACGCGCTCTGCCTGTGGCTGTGCTGCGTCGCCGTGGGCGCGGGCGGGATCAACCCGGTGGGCCTGGTCATCGCGTACTGCGCCGGGATGGCCGCGGCCAGTGTGCCGATCGTGCCCGGTGGGCTCGGAGTGGTCGACGCGGCGCTGGTGCTGGGCCTGGTCGCCAGCGGCCTGACCAGTGCCCTGGCGGTGGCCGCGGTGGTGCTCTACCGCCTGATCAGTTTCGGGTTCATCATCGGCCTGGGCTGGCTGGTCTGGCTGGCCATCCGGCACAAGCACCGCGGCGAGCGGCTCTAGATCTCAGCCTTTGCGGCCGAACAGGCGCCAGCCGCGCTTCCGGGTCGGGGCCGGACGCTCGGCCTCGCCGTTGAGCACGGCCAGGTGGTGCTGCGCGACCGGGTTCTCCGGCTCCATCCGCAGCGACGTGAGCAGCGCCTGGCGGGCCTGGTCGGTGTGGCCGAGGGCTTCCAGCGTCACGCCGTGGGTGTAGTAGTAGTGCGCCTCGGTCGGGTCGAAGCCGATAGCCGTACGGGCGGCCTGCTCGGCGTCGGCGATCTGCCGGTCGGCCGCGAGCAGCGCCCACGCCACCCGGTCGTGCCAGAGCGCGTTGCGGGGCTCCGCGATGACCGCGCGGTAGGCCATGGTGACCGCGTCCTCGTGCCGCCCGAGCACGGTGAGCGCACGGCTCGACAGGGCGAGCGGGCGCGGGTCGTTGGCGTTGAGCCGGATGGCCTGGTCGGCCGCCTCCAGCGCGGCCGGCGCCTGGTCGAGGGCGAGCCGCAGGCGGGCCAGCAGAATCCAGCCCTCGATCGCGCCGGGGTCGGCCCGCAACGCCGGTTCGAGGGTCGCCACGGCCCGTTCGATGTCGAGCTGCTCGAAGAGCGTGGCCGCCTGGGCGATGGCCACTTCGGTGGGGCCGTTGAAGGCGCGCGGGGCGGCGGGGGGCGGCAGCTGGTCGGGTTCGGCCGGGGTGGCGACGGGCCGCTCCGTCATCGGCGGTCCCCGGTCCGCGGGCGGTTGGCGGTCACATCAGAATAATCGGCGCATTCGGGCGCGGAATGAGGGCTTTCGGCCAGATCGGATCAGCGGGTGGGAAGCCAGCCCGCCGAGCGCGTGCGGTCGTGCGCTTCCTCGTACGGGACCTGGGCGTACGCCCGTACGGGGAAGGTGCCGAAGGCCACGATCCGGGGCGGCGCGGCGGTGAACCGGGCGCCGTGCGGTGGCAGGTTCTCCAGGCCGGTGAGGTGCTCGACGATCGGGATGCCCGCCGCCAGCAGCACGGTGTGGGCCGGCCGTTCGCCCGCACTCGCGTCGGTGTTGTCGTCCAGGTTGACCGAGTCGATCCCGACCAGGGCCGCGCCCCGCTCGACCAGCAGCGCGGCCGCCGCGCCGGTCAGGTAGGGCGCGTCGAGGCCGTAGTCCGGGGTGCCCCAGCCCTGGTCGCCGCCGGTGTGCAGCAGCACGGCGTGCCCGGCCACCGCGTACGGCTCGAGGTCGTCCTCGGTGACCGCCCGGCGTCCGCTGCCGGCCGTGCGCACGACGACGGCGGGCAGGTCGGCCATCCGTTCCAGCGGCATCCCGGCCAGGTCGGTGCCGCCGTCGTAGCGGTGCCGCGGCGCGTCGAGGTAGGTGCCCGTCTGGCCCACCATCTCGATCTTGTCGAGGCTGAACTCGGTGCCCTCGGCATAGCGCGGGCGCGAGTCGGCCCAGGTCAGGTGGGCCGTGATGACGGGCGACGGCATGCCCGGATACGTGGTCATGCCGTCCGAGATCACGTGGCTGAGCTCGACGAAGCGCAGCCGGGGCGCGGCGGGCACCCCGGTCGGCGCCGGCTCGGCGAACGTCCGGATCCCGCTCAGCGCGACCCGCTCGACGTCACGCAGCCCGAGCGCGCCGACCAGGAGGGTGACCAGGTCGGCCTCGGTCACGTCGAGGTGCGGCACGTCCACCCGCAGGCCCTGCGCCTGCAGGCGACCCCCGGTGGTGAAGGTGACGTCGGCGTTCAACTCGGCCCGGTACTGCCGCACGGCAAGACCCCTATCGCAGTTCGATGATCGCTTCGATCAGCAACCAGATGCCGAAGATAGCGAAGAGCGCGGCCGCGCCGTACTTGATGGCCTTCTCGGGCAGGTGCCGGCCCAGCATGCGGCCCACGACGATGGCCAGCGCGTCGGCCGCGACCATGCCCACCGTCGAGCCCAGCCACGTGCCGAACCAGCCGTACTGGGTGGCCAGGGTGATGGTGGCCAGCATGGTCTTGTCGCCCAGCTCGGCCAGGAAGAAGGCGCCACCCACGGCCAGGATGGCCGAACCGGTGCTGCGCTCGGCCTTGGTCTTCTCGTCGTCGGTCAGTTTGTCGCCGCGCAGCGTCCAGGCGCCGAAGGCGAGGAAGGCCAGGGCCGCGATCAGGTTGATCCAGCCGGTGGGCAGGGTCGCGCCCAGGCCGTAACCGATGCCGACCGACACCAGGTGCACGACCGCGGTGGCCACCGTGATGCCGATCAGCACCGGGAGGGTTTTGAAGCGGGTCGCGAACGTCAGCGCCATGAGCTGGGACTTGTCACCCAGCTCGGCCACGAAGATGACGGCGAAACTGACCGCCGTCGCGACGAGGAAGCCTTCCACAGAAATGTTCTCCCGGTATCCGAGCGGACCGGGCAGAAGCGGCTCAGGGCGACCTCGACCCGGCCGCTTCTCAGCAGCCATGGTCGAAGGTCTCGCTCGCCTTGAGTGAAAGGCCGCGCGGCCGGACCCTCAAGGATCAAGGGTCAGTATGTCGACCGCGACATTGGGAACTACTCCCCTTCGCGGGAACGAGCATAGCCAACGGCCCCCGCCCGCGGGCAGGGGCCGTGAGCGTGATCACCGTCCGGCGATGAGTTTCTGCATCTCCAGGCGTGCGGCGGGCACCGGCGCCCGCTTGGCCTTGGTGTCGGCCGTCGCCGCGGCCACCGGTTCGGGAGGCTCGATCGGCGAGCAGCGCTTGTCGGAGCGCTCGCCGTCCTGCCGCTCGGGCAGCCGGCCCGAGGCCAGGTAGTCGGCGATCGTGTCGTCCACGCACCGGTTGCCGTAGAGCGAACCGGAGTGCGTAGTGCCGCCGACCCCCTCGACCAGCACCGAGCGCGGGAACCGCTTGCGGGCCTCCAGCGCGCCGGTGAACGGGGTCGCCGCGTCCAGCGTCTCGCTGACCATCAGCACGGGCGGGACGGTCTCACCGGAGACGGTGACCGGGATCCCGCTGGGCGCCGGCCACGTCCGGCAGGGCGCGTTGTACCAGGCGTTGGCCCAGGTCTCGAAGGGCGCCTTGCGGTGCACCTGCCAGTTGTCCGCGGTCCACTTGGTCCAGCTCGTGGGCCAGGGGGCGTCGGTGCACTGGGTGGCGAGGTAGACCGCGTAGTTGTTGTCGGCGTCCTTGCCCTGCGGGTTGTTCGTGTCGTACAGGCGCTTGAGCCCGCTCGCGTCGCCCTCGCGCACCCAGTCGCTGAAGGCCCGGGCGATGTCGTTCCAGCCGAACGTGTAGTACCCGGCCTGCAGGAAGATGTCGGTGAGCTCGGCCGGGCCGATCACCCCGCCCGCGGGCCGGCGGATCAGTTGCTTCTGCTCGGCGTAGAAACGCTGCCGCACCTCGCGGGTGGTCTTGCCGAGGCGGAACACCCGGTGGTGCTTGGCCAGCCAGCCGAAGTAGACCTGGATGTTGCGGTCGAAGGCCAGGTCCTGGTCGAGGTTCGAGTCGTACCAGACGCGCGCGGGGTTCACGACGCCGTCGAGCACCATCCGGCGCACCCGCTCGGGGTAGCGGGTCGCGTAGACCTGGCCCAGGTACGTCCCGTACGAGAAGCCGTAGAAGTTGATCTGCCGCGCGCCCAGCTCGTACCGGATCAGATCCATGTCCCGTACGGTGTCCAGGGTCTTGAGGTGGCCGAGCAGCTCACCACCTGACTTGGCGCACGCCTTGGCGTAGCCCTCGGCCCGCTTGAGCCACGTCTTCTCGAGCTTCGCCGTGGTCGGCACGTACGCCGGGCGGTTGTATCCCGTGTAGTCGTTGTCGCAGCTCAGCGCGGGCTTGCTGGCCCCTACACCGCGGGGGTCGAAACCGATCCAGTCGTACGCCGCCCCGGCCTGCTTGGGCACCAGCGAGCCCAGCACCGACAGGCCGCGGCCCTTGGCGCCCGGACCGCCCGGGTTGACCAGCATGACGCCCTGGAACTTGGCGTCCGGGACGGTGTGCTTGATCCGGGACACGGCAATCTGGATCTTCTTGCCGTTCGGGTCGGAGTGGTCCAGCGGGACGCTCACGAAGCCGCACTGGGCCTGGTGCGTCCGCAGGGCGGGCTCGGTGCACGAGCTCCATTTGATCGTCCGGGCCGCTCGCGCGGTCCGGTCCGTCTCCACACCTCGATCGTCCGCGGCCCGCGCGTCACTCGCCGGGACCCCGATCACCACCAAGGCGATCGTCGTGGCCGCCGCCAGTAGTCGTCTCATGCCAGCCTCTCGTGTCCGATTCGCCCCAATATGGTGAGGCGTGGACGGCGGCATGAGGGGCCGTCCACGCCGGGGCGACCGGTTTTTCAGCCGTTTGTACGGATTCGCTGGGCCACCAGGGCGACCGCTCCCAGGGCGGCGACGACCAGTCCGTAGACGAGGGCGGTGTCGTGCAGACCGGCGGACGTGGCGGCGAAACCGGCGATCACGGCCGGGACGCTGAAGGCCACGTACGCGATGACGAGCGCGACCGCGAACAGCTCCCCACGCTCGTGCGGCGCGGCCAGGACGGCCAGGGTGCCGAACGAGGCCAGGGCCGACGCGCCGAACCCGATCCCCGAGAGCACGGTGCCGGTCGCGGCCAGCACGGCGCTGCCCAGTTCCAGACCGGTCACGCTGATCACGGCGCCCACGGTCAGCAGGCTCCCGGCGATGGTGAGCACTCGCCTGGTGGTCACCTTGCGCAGCGCGTACGAGGTCAGGGCGCCCGTGCCGCACAGCAGCGTGACGACCAGGCCGCCGATCAGGTGGCTGCTCAGGTCGAACACACCGGCCGCGACGGACGGCCCGAGAGAGAGGTAGAGCCCGCCGATGGCCCAGCTGGCCACGATGATCGGCGCCAGCGCGAGCACGTCGGCGCGCAGCCGGGCCGGGACACCGAGCCGGGGCGCGAGCGAGGCGGCGGCACCGGGGCGGCGGGCCGAGGTCTCGGGGATCCGGGCCACCACGATCGCGGCCAGCACCATGCCGGCCAGCAGCAACGCCCAGACGAAGTGGGTGGGCGAGGGACCGTACTGCACCAGCGCGCCGCAGCCGAGGGCGCCGATCGCGAGCCCGGCGACGGGTGCGATCCCGTTGATCAGACCGGCCCGGCCCGGGGCGTGCGGCGGGTTGAGGTCGACCAGGGCCGCGCCCAGGGTCGTCATGGCGGCGCCGGTCGCGATGCCCTGCAGCAGCCGGGCCAGCAGCAGGATCGAGACGTCGCCGGCGGTCAGGAAGAGGATCAGCGACACCGCCTCGAGCCCGATCGCAGCGGCCAGCACCGGGCGGCGGCCGATGTGGTCGGAGAGGGCGCCCAACATCACCAACGAGCCGATCAGCCCGACGACGTACACCGCGAAGATGACCGTCAGGGTTGTTGCCGAAAAGCCCCATAAATGCTGGTACACCACGTAGAGCGGGGACGGCGCGGCGGACGCGGCGGCGAACGTCACGAAGATCGCGGCGATCGCGGCGAAGGCGACGGGGCGGGACAGCCGCCGGTGCCGCAGGGCCGGTTCGGCTTGGGTGAGGGTGGTCACGAGAACCCCTTAACAGACAGGTCTGTCTACTGGCGTGTCGAGCCCGAGACTAGACAGATCTGTCTGGTACCGTCAACGGCATGTCCGCTGCGTCACCCACCGCCACCAGCGTTCCCGCTCCCCGTAAGGCCTCAGCCCGTGACCGCCTGCTGGCCGCCGCCGACGAACTGTTCTACGCCGAGGGCGTGCACACCGTCGGCATCGACCGCATCATCGAGCGGGCCGGCGTGGCCAAGGCCTCGCTCTACAGCACCTTCGGAAGCAAGGACGAGCTGGTCCGGGCCTACCTGGAGGGCCGGCACAAGCTACGCCGATCCCGGCTGCTGGCCGGCCTGGAGGCCTACGACGACCCCCGCGACCGCCTGCTCGGTGTGTTCGAGGTGCTGGCCGAACTGGCCGGTACGCCCGGCTTCCGAGGCTGCCCCTTCTACAACGCCAGCGCCGAATCCCCCGCCGGCGGCCCGGTCGAGGAGGTCTCGAACGCCAACCGCGCCTGGACCAAGGGCCTCTTCTACGAACTGGCCCGCGACGCCGGCGCCCACGACCCGGCCACCCTGGCCGACCAGCTGGTCATCCTCTACGACGGCGCCTCGGCCGGGGCCCGCATGGACAAGAACTCGCAGGCCGCCCACACCGCCCGCACCGTCGCCGCCGCCCTCCTGGCCGCGGCCACGCTCTGACTCAGAGGGCGAGGTCGCTGAGCTTCTCCAGGGCCGGGAGGGCGGCCATCACGGCCTCGTGCTCCTCGGGGGTCAGGCCCCGCAGCAGCTCGGACAGGGCGGCCGCGCGGACCGCGCGGCGGTGGGCCACGGCGGCCCGGCCGGCCTCGGTGATGCTGACGACCACGGCGCGGCCGTCGGTGGGGTCGTCAGTGCGTTCGGCCAGACCTTCCTTTTCCAAGCGGGTCACGAGCTGGGTCATGGCGGGCTGGCTGATGCCCTCGGGGGCGTAGAGCTCGCTGAGGCGGTGCGGTCCGGAACGCTCGAGCCGGCGCAGCGTCGAGGCCGCGGTCAGGCTGAGCGGCCCGCGCGGCGTGAGCCGGCGGAGCGTCTCGTAGAAGCGCTCGAACCCCGCGGCGATGGCGGCGTCGGCGTCCGTGATGCTGGGGGCAGGCTGCACCCCTAATTCATATCAGGGTTATGAAATGCGGTTCCCCCGTACGTGCCGGGCCGTCGGGCAGACGCACAACGGACGAAATGTCACCATGCAGTCATGGACGAGCAAACCCTCGACCACGGCCCGGACGTCGACGCCTGCTCCTGGCTGCGCCCGCATCTGGGCACCACTACCGGCGGCGGACGGGCCCCGCGCGAGTACGTCGTCGCGTTGCGCCACGTGGCCCGGACCCTCGACGCCGACCCGGGCTGGCTCTCCTGGTGGCAGCAGACCGGGTTGTCCGCCTGTGAACTGGGCATCGTCGCGGAGGGGCGGCTCGACCACCTGCGGCCCAGCGCCGACATCCGCCGCCTGGACGACTGCCTGTGGGCGAACTTCACCTGCGCGTTGCCGGCCGGCACCCCGCCCGCGGCCACCACCCGCGCCGCGGCCGAGGAGGTGCGCGCGATGTTCGAGGTGATCCGTCAGGCCCTGATGCTCCCGGCGCTGCCGCCCACCCCGCCGATGCCGAGCCTGCCCACCGACGCGCCGGACGTGCCGGTCACGGCCAAGCGGCTGCCCGAGGCGGCACGCGAGCCCGAACAGCCGGGCTACCTGACGCTGACCCAGATCCAGGAGTTTTTCGCCTAGAGCCTCAGTCCCAGGTCAGCGCCACGAGTTCGCGAAGTTGCGCGAGCGCGTCACCCTTGCCCGGGCCGTCCGGGAGTTGCTCCCGGGCGGCCGCGACGACGCCCGTACGCAGCAGCTTGTAGATCTCCTCCTGACCGGGGCCGGGCAGGTCGGGGATCCACAGGCTGCCGAGTTCCTCCGCGACGACCATGCGGAGCCAGTCGGCCGTCTTGTGGTCGTCGAGGCGCGGGATGAGGAACTCCAGCGTCCACTCGAAGAGACCACCGGTCGACTGCCAGTCCCGGCCCGGCCGGACCATGATGAGAGACGCCATTTTCGCCGCCCGAGTATGAAGACACGCGGTGCCAAGCCTCGCTCCGCCACGAACCTTTCCACCCTTGCCACCTGGTCGGCGGTGAACAGGGAGACGTCCACCGGAACCAGGTCCGCCTTCTTGAGATGCAGCACGATCTGCTGCGAGAAGCGCGCCCACTGCTGATCGAAACGGTGCGCCGCGAACGGGCCCACCGCGTCGTACGAGAGGCCGCCCTGGTCGATCCAGTCGGCCCGGCACCCGGGTGCGGCCCGGGTCAGACGTACTCCCAATTCCACCTCGATCCGTACGGCCGTCTCGGACTCGTTGGGCCGGAACCGCCCGGTCGCGGGATCCATGCCCAGCGCACGGATCCGTGCCCTCTCGGGTCGCGGATCCGGCGCGCGCATCTCAGCGCTTCACTCGCTCGGGCCGGTGCGCGCCCGGCTCCCGAGGTTCCTGCGGATCGGGCGTCTTCTCCGTTTCCTCCGGCTCGCGGGGCAGCGGGAGTTTCGGCGTGACCACCACCGGCGCGCCGCCCTGACCGATGCCCGCATAGATCACCGGCCGGGCGCCCCGCAGCGCAAGCGCGTGCACCACCCCCAGCAGGGCCACGACAGCCAGGGCCACGGGCAGGACCCAGACCTCTCCCCGTACGCCGAGCAGCGCGCCCAGGTCACGGAAGGCGAGGTAGCCGACCGCGCCCAGGCCCACTGTGGACAGCACCGGCGCCACGAAGCGGGTCCAGGCGCCCTCGCCGTCGGGCACCTGGTTGAGGTGCAGCAGGGCGGCCACGGACGTGACCAGCAGAAGCACCAGAAGACCGAGCCCGCCCGCGATCACCAGGCGCCGGCCGGTCAGCGGCGGGTCGGCTACCCCGACCCCCGCCGCCCCGGCCAGCAGCAGCGCGGCGACGGCCGACTGGGTCAGCGAGGCCGCGCGGGGAGCCAGGGTGCGCGAGGCGGTGCGGCCCAGCCCGGCCGGCAGCACCCGCTCGCGGCCCAAGGCGTACAGGTACCGCGCGATCGCCTGGTGCAGTGCCAGCGCGGCCGCGAACAGGCCGGTCAGCAGCATCATCCGGCCCAGCGTGACGGCCCACGGGGCCAGGCGTTCGGCGGCCAGGTCGAACAGCAGCTCGGAGCCGCGGGCGCCGGACAACTCGGCGATCCGCTCGGCCCCGGCGGCCGCGCTCATCGACCACGAGGCGGCGGCCAGCAGGACGGTAAGGGTGGCCACCACGGCGTACGTGGCCAGGCCGGGGTCGCGCCGGGGCCGGATCGACTCCTCCGCGTACGGGCCTGTGGTCTCGAAGCCGGCGAAAGCCAGCAGGGCCACGGCGAGCAGCAGCCCCAGGGTGGTCGTGTCGAGGTGGCCGGGGTCGGCGGGCAGGATGGTGGCGCGGGTGAGCCCCCCACCGGCCGGGTCGATGAGGTTGGCCGCGGTGAACCCGGCGGCCACCGCGACCTGGGCCAGCACCAGCAGGGCGATCAGGCCACTGCCCACTTCGGAGCGGATCGGGCCGCACAGCGCGACCAGGAACCAGCAGGCCGCGGCGACCATCCACCACTCGGCGCCGATGCCGAACCAGCTGCGCAGCAGGGGCGCGGCGGCGACCCCGATCATGCCGTAGAGGCCGAGCTGAATGCTCTGGTAGCAGGCGAGGGCGAGCCAGGCCGCGCCGGTGCCGGCCGGGCGGCCCAGGCCGCGGGTGACGTAGGTGTACATCGCACCGGCGAAGGGCGCACGGTTGGCCATGGCCGACCAGCCGGCCGCGAAACAGATCAGGACGAGGCCGACGGCCAGGAAGCTCAGGGGGACCAGCGGCCCGCCGCCGACGGCGTAGGCGGCGGGCACCACGTTGATCAGTACGGCGATCGGCGCGGTGGCCGCGAGCGCGAAGAACGCGACCGCGGCCGCGCCGAGACGGCCCGGAGCAAGGGTCGTACGCACGCCTCTATTTGATCTGAAGAGTGACTACCTGACAACTGGCCGTAAGGGTTCACTCACGGTTCGATGAGGATCTTTCGGCCGACGCCGGCCCGGAACTGCCCGAGAGCCTCCGCATAGCCGGACAAAGGGAATCGGTGGCTGACGAAGACCGACGGATCGAGCACGCCGGCCGCGAGCATCTGCCCGGCCCGGTCGAAGCTGTGCAGCACCGCCATCGAGCCGGTGATGGTGATCTCGCGCCGATAGATCTCGTACGGCTCGATGGCCACCCGGGCGTCGTAGCCGGCCACCCCGAACTGCAGGAACGTGCCGCCACGACCGACCCGCCCGAGGCCGTCCTTGATCGCCGCCTCGGCCCCCGTGCAGTCGATGACGACGTCCCAGCCGCGGGGCGCGTCGAGGTCGTCGGCCGACGTGGTGGCGGCCGAACACCCGAGCGTCCGCGCCGTCTCCAGCCGGGCCGGGTTGAGATCCACGATGGACACCGACTCGGCCCCGGCCCGCTTGGCCAGCTCGAGCATCATCAGGCCCATCGTGCCCGACCCGTAGATCAAGTACGACGTGGCCATCGCCCGGGGCAGCACGTCGAAGCCCCGTACGGCGCAGGACAGCGGCTCGATGAGCGCCGCGTCCGCGGCCGCGAGGTGGCTCGGCAGCGCGAACAGGTTGGCCATGGGCGCCGACACGAACTCGGCCGCGCCGCCGCTGACCGTCACCCCGATCGCGCCCCAGTTCTCGCACTGGTTGCCCCGCGCCCGCTTGCAGTAGTAGCAGTAGCCGCAGTACAGCGACGGGTCGACCGCGACCTGGTCACCGACCGCGTAGCCGGTGACCGCCGAGCCGACCGCGACGATCTCGCCGGCGAACTCGTGACCGGGCACGATCGGGAACGCCGGGGCGAACTCGCCGTCCATGATGTGCAGGTCGGTGCCGCAGATGCCGACGGCGGCCGGCTTGACCACCACGTCGGTCGGGCCGGGCGTCGGGTCCGGCACGTCCTCGACGGCGATCGTGCCGGGCGTGACGACGACGGCTGCTTTCACTTGACGGCTCCCATCGACAGGCCGCGGACCAGCTTGTTCTGCGCCACCCAGCCGGCGATCAGCACGGGCAGCGACACGATCGTCGCGGCCGCGCAGAGCCGGGCCAGGAACGCGCCCTCGCTGGAGATGAACCCGACCAGGAAGATCGGCGAGGTGCCGGAAGCAGTGGCGGTCAGGTTGACCGCCAGGAAGAACTCGTTCCAGGCGAAGATGAAGCAGATCAGCGCCGTCGCGGCCAGGCCCGGGCTGACGATGGGCAGGATGATCTTGCGGATCGACGTGAGCAGGCCCGCGCCGTCCACCTCGCCCGCTTCGAGCACCTCGCGCGGCACCTCGAGCAGGAACGAGCGCATCATCCAGACCGCCAGCGGCAGGTTCATGCTCGTGTAGAGGATGACCATCGTCCAGATGTTGTCGAGCATGCCCAAGTGCTTGACCAGCAGATAGACCGGCAGGAAGGCGGCCACGGCGGGCATCATCTTGGTGCTGATGAAGAAGAACAGCGAGTCGCTCCACTTGGCCACCGGACGCAACGACAGGGCGTACGCGGCCGGGGTGGCCAGCAGCACGACCAGGATCGTCGAGAAGACGCTGGCCATCAGCGAGTTGAGCAGGAACGGCGTGATGTTGCGGTCGAAGACCTGGGTGTACTGGGCCAGGGTGGGCGCGAAGAACCAGCTCGGCGGGTTGGTCGCGGCCACATTCTCCTGCTTGAAGCTGGTCAGCACCATCCAGATGACCGGGAAGACGAAAATGATCCCGGCGATCCAGGCGACCACGCCCCAGATCGAGTTGTGGAGGCGGGCCCTCATCGGTTCTCCTCCATCTTGAACAGGCTCGAGATGACGCGCAGCGCGAAGGTGGCGACGATGATCGTCAGGATCACCACGATGACGCCGGCCGCGGAGGCCTCGCCGTACTCGAACTTGCGGAACATGGTCAGGTAGATCTCGTACGGCAGGTTGGTGGTCGCCGTGCCGGGGCCGCCCTGCGTGATGCTGAAGATCGCGTCGAACGTGTTGACCAGGTAGATGGAGCCCAGCAGCGCGCCCAGTTCCAGGTACTGCCGCAGGTGCGGGATCGTCATCCGGCGGAAGATCTGCCACGCGTTGGCCCCGTCGACCTTGGCCGCCTCCAGCACCTCGTGCGATTGCGACTGCAGGCCGGCCAGCAGGATCAGCATCATGAAGGGCGTCCACTGCCAGACCAGCGTGGTGATCACAGCCGCCTTCGGATACGACGAGACCCAGTCGGTCGAGCCGCCGAAGACGCCGTTGATCAGGCCGTACGTGGGGTTGAAGAGCGCGTGCTTCCAGAGCAGCGCGGCGGCGATCGGCATCACCAGGAACGGGGTGATGAGCATGGTCCGGACGATGCCGCGGCCGAGGAACTTGCGGTCCAGCAGCAGCGCGAAGAGCAGGCCGAGGATCAGCGAGAAGATCACCGCGCCGGCCGTGAGGACCACGGTGTTGACCAGCGCCGACCGCAGGCGCGAGTCGGAGAGGACCGTGACGTAGTTGTCGAACCCGACGAACGGCTTGTCCCCGGGGCGCAGCGCGTTCCAGCTCGTGGTGGACAGATAGATCGTGTAGAGGAACGGCACCTGCGTGACGATGATGGCGAAGATCAGCGCGGGCAGCAGCGGCGCCCGGCGTACCCAGCGGTCCTTGGCTCCGCCCTTGGTGGGCCGGACAGGCGGCTGGGTCCGCCTGTCCGGCCGGGCTACCGTGACAGTCACTTACTTGTACTTCTTCGCCACATCATCGGCCTGCTTCTGACCGTCGGCGAGCGCCTTGTCGACAGTCGTGCTGCCGGCGATGGCCGCGCTCACCTCCTGCGACACCTTGGTGCCGAGGTCGGCGAACTCGGGGATGCCGACGAACTGCACACCGAGCGCGGGCCGCGGCTGCACACCGGGGTTGGTCGGGTCGGCGTGCTCGATCGAGCCCAGCGTCACATCGGCGAACGCCTTGGCCGACTCCTTGTACTCCGGGATCGAGTACGTCGAGGTGCGCTTGCCGGACGGGACACGCGACCAGCCGAGCTTCTCGCCGACCAGCTTCTCGTACTCCTTGCTGGTCGCCCACGACATGAACTTCCACGCGGCGTCGGCCTTCTTGGTGGTCTTGGGCATGGCCCACGCCCACGTCCACAGCCAGCCGGAGTACTCGGTCTTGTTCACCGGGGCGTACGCGTAACCGACCTTGCCGGCGACCTTGCTGGCGTTCGGGTCCTCCAGGGTGCCCGCGGCCGAGGTGGCGTCGTACCACATGGCCGCCTTGCCCTGGCCGAACGTGTTGAGGCACTCGGTGAAGCCGGACTGCGGGGCGCCGGGCTGGCCGTGCTGCTTGAGCAGATTGACGTAGAAGTTCGTCGCCTCCTTGAACTCGGGCGAGTCGACCTTCGCAGTCCAGTCCTTCTCGAACCAGGTGCCCCCGTACGTGTTGACGACGGTGGTCAGCGGCGCGAACAGCTCTCCCCAGCCGGGCAGGCCGCGCAGGCAGATGCCGGAGACGCCCTTGCCCTTGTCGTCCAGTTTGGCGGCGAAGTCGGCGACCTGGGCCCAGGTGGGCTTCTCGGGCATCTTGAGGCCCTTGGCGTCGAAGAGTTCCTTGTTGTACATGAGGAACGACGACTCGCCGTAGAACGGGGCGGCGTACAGCTTGCCGTCCTCACCGCTCAGCGACGACACCATCGGCTTGATCAGGTCGTTCACGTCGTACGCGGAATCGGCCTGGGCCTGCGTCGAGACCTCGTGCAGCCAGCCGTTCTTGGCCCAGATCGGCACCTCGTACGCACCGACCGTGGCCACGTCGTACTGTCCGCCCTGGTTGGCGACGTCCTGGGTGACCTTGTCGCGCAGTTCGTTCTCCGGGAGGATCGTGAACTTCACGGTGATCCCGGTCTGCTTGGTGAAGTTGTCGGCGGTCAGCTTCTGGATGTCCTCCATCTGCGGGTTGCCGACCATCAGGGCCGTGATGGTGTTGTCGGCCGCGTCGCCGCCGCCGCTGGTGGTCGAGCCGGCGCCCGAACAGGCAGCCGTGAAGGCCAGCAGCCCGACGGCCGCCGCCGCAGCTAGTTTTTTGGACACGGTGGAACCTCCGTTTTATTCGAAAACGGCGAGTGGGGAGTTTTACAACTGTGCGTTTACACCCGGATGACCTGCGGCCCGAGCCGGGAATAGCGGTTCGCCTCGGAAACCGGCAATGCGGTGTCCGTGACCAGTGACTCGAAATCAGATATCTCGGCGAATCGGCAGAATGTGCGGACGCCGAATTTGGTGTGAATACCGACGAAGACCCGGCGCCGGGCCGCCGCGACTGCCCGCGCCTTGACATCGGCAACGGCCGGGTCGGGCGTGGTCAGCCCGACCTCCCGCGAGATGCCGTTGGCCCCGATGAAGGCCAGATCGATCACGAAACCGGAGAGCATGTTGCCCGCCCAGTGGTCGACGGTGGCCAGCGTGCGCCCCCGCACCCTGCCCCCGAGCAGCAGCACCGTGGCCGGCGAGGACGCGGCCAGCCAGGCCGCGGTGTTGAGTGACGCGGTCACCACCGTGAGCGGACGGTCGTTGGGCAGCGCCTCGGCGATCAGCTGCGGCGTGAAACCCTCGTCGATGAAGATCGTCTCGGCGTCCCCGATCAGGCCGGCCGCGGCGGCCGCGATCCGTCGTTTCTCGGGAACTCCGCGAATGGTCCGCATCGCGAGGTCGGTCTCGAACTTGGCGGTCTCCACCGGGTACGCACCACCGTGCGTACGCCGGATGAGCCCGTGCTTTTCCAGCAGGCGCAGGTCACGGCGAATTGTTTCGGCCGAGACGTCGAGTTCGGCCGAGAGTTTCCCGACCTCGACCTCTCCGTGCCGGCGGGCCAGCGCGACGATCTGATGCTGCCGCTCGTCCGCATTCAATTCCCGTCACCTCCGCCCTCGTTTGACCGACCTATTTGTAACACCGGAGAAACCTGTGGCCTCCATCACAAGCCCCGCTACTTCGTTGTTTACTTGCCCGTTTGCCCGGTCGCGAAGACCGAGCAAGATCACCTCAAAGTAAGATCAAAACCCCATATCGCTTGACCGTTTGCCGGGAAATGATGACCACATCGTGACCGGTCGTGTGAACTCGGGCGGACCGGCTTTCCCTCAGATCGGGCCCATGCGGGCCGACTTTCAACGCGTGCTTGCGACGGATCAACTGACCGAGTTCCTGTCCGCGGTGGCCGACGGCCCCGCCGGACCGGCCGCGCATCACGCTGCCGTGGAATGTGCCGCCCGCGCCCTCGACGCCGACGTCGCCGTGCTGATGATCGACGGCGGGGTGGTGGCCACGATCGGGCTGCCCGCCGACGAGGTGCCCGCGTACACGCTGGCCGAGATCGCCGTCGGCCGCCGCGCCACCCTCGACCTGGGCGACGGCCGGTACGCGGTCACGTTCGCCACCATCACCGGCACCAGCCCCGGCGTCCTCGTGCTGGGCCGGATCAGCGGCCCGTTCAGCGCCGAAGAGGTCTGCCTGCTGCGCGGCATGGCCCGCGTCCTCGAACTCAGCCTGCAGTCCCTGCACGTGATCGAGTCGGAGCGCCGGTACGCCGAGGAGAACGGCCGGCTGCTCGGCTACCTCGACCACGGCCGCCGGGTCTTCGAGGAGCTGGGCGGCGTCCAGCGCGCGATCGGCCGCCGGACCCCCGTGCCGCAAATCTTCGACATGGTCGTCACCGCCGTCCGCGACCTGCTGGGCGTCGACCTGGTCACGATCAACCTGGTCGACCGGGACGACCCCGGACGAGCCGGCATCGTCGCCTCGACCGGGCTCCCGCCCGAGGTGGAGGCCACGCTGCAGCATGTCCCGCTGCCCGCGGGCGGCGTCTCCGGCCTGGCCATCCTCGGCGACGAACTGGTCGCGGTCGAGCACTACGCCACCTCACCGATCGCCCTCTCCCCCATGGCCGCCGCGCGCCTCAAGTCGATCATGGCGGCTCCCCTGCGCGAGAACGGGCAGGCCGTGGGCAGCATCACCGTCGGGTCGTTCACGTCCCGGCGCGACTGGGACAAGCCGGCCCGCGAAATCGTGCAGGCGTTCGCCGACCACCTCAGCCTCGCGCTGACCGACGCGCGTACCCAGGAGGCGATGAGCCAGGCCTTCCTCGACGCGCTCACCGGCCTGGCCACCAGGGCCCTGTTCCAGACCCGCATGGAGGAGGCCCTCAGCCCGGCCGGCCTCGGTGGCGCCGTGCTCTTCGTCGACCTCGACCGCTTCAAGGTCGTCAACGACTCGCTCGGTCACGCGGCCGGCGACGCCCTGCTCACCGGCGTGGCCACGCGCATACAGGCCTGTCTGCGCGAAGGCGACACGGCGGCCCGCCTCGGCGGCGACGAATTCGCCGTCCTGCTGCCCGGCGTGCACAGCGCTGAGGAGGCCACCCCCATCGCCGACCGCATCCTGGCCGCCCTGCGCGAACCGTTCGACCTGCTCGGCGCGGAAACCTTCATCAGCTCCAGCATCGGCGTGGCGTTCAGCCGCCCCGGCGAACACGCCGGGGCCGTGCTCATGGTCCACGCCGACCTCGCGATGTATCAGGCCAAGAAGCTCGGCAAGGACCGGTACGAGGTGTTCGAGCCGACCATGCAGGAGGCGTTCCAGGCCCACATCGCGCTGGAGGCCGACCTGCGCCGGGCCGTCGTGCGCCACGAGTTCGAGCTGCGCTACCAGCCCATCGTGCGCCTGCAGACCAATGAGATCACCGGCGTGGAGGCGCTGATCCGCTGGAACCATCCCGAACGCGGCATCGTGCCGCCGATGGACTTCATCCCGCTCGCCGAGGAAACCGGCATGATCGTGCCGATCGGCGAATGGGTGCTGCGCGAGGCCACCAGCCGGGTCGCCGAATGGAACGCGCGCCGCTCCGGTCCGCCGCTGTCCGTGAGCGTCAACCTCTCGGCCGTGCAGCTCGAACAGGCGGCTCTGATCCAGACCGTCGAATCGGCCCTGACCGACGCCGGTCTGCCGCCCGCCCAGCTCGTGCTCGAACTGACCGAGTCCCTGCTGGTCGACCACCGCCCGGCCACCCTGCACCGGCTCAACGGACTCAAGGCCCTGGGCGTACGCCTGGCCATCGACGACTTCGGCACCGGCTACTCGTCCCTGGCCTACTTGCGCCGCTTCCCGGTCGACATCATCAAGATCGACAAGTCCTTCGTGGACGACGTGGTCGACGAACCCACCGCGGCCGCCCTCACCCACGGCATCATCCAGCTGGGCCGAGCCCTGCAACTGTCGACGGTCGCCGAGGGCATCGAACACGCCGGCCAGCTGACGTCCTTGGCCGGCGGCAACTGCGAGATGGGCCAGGGCTACTACTTCGCCGAACCGCTGACCGACACAGCGCTCAACGGACTCCTCTTCCCCTCGGACTGACGTCGGCCTCTCCGCATCCCAGCCGCTCCTTCCGGTCGCCCCCAACCCTGCTCGTCGGGTCTCAGAATGCTCGGCATGCAGGAGCGACCCTCGACCTTCCCTTCGTGTTCGCGCCGGTGCCGGCCCTCGACGGCAGGGCGGCCCGGCGGCTCGCCCCGGGGCACACGCTGTCGGTACATCCACTGGTGGACGGGGTGGCGGGCGATTTCGGGCCGCATCCTCCCGCCGAGCGTGAGCGGGTGCTCGACCTGCTGATCGCCCTGCGCCGAGCCACACCGCCGGGCGCGGCGATCACGCTCCGGACCGACTTGCGGCTGCCCGGGCGGGCGGGGCTCGAGGCGGCGCTGGACGACCTGGGCGGTCCGTGGAGTGGCGGGCCCTACTCGGAGCCTGCGCGTGAGGTGCCGGCCCCGCGGGCCGGGCTGGTCCGGGGATGGCTCGCCGCATTCGACCGGCTGGCCGGCGCCGCGGGCGACCCGGCGGGCTGGCTGGTCACCCACGGCGAGCCGCACCCGGGGAACGTCCTGCGGCGCTGCTGGGGCGGTACGAGCGCGAGACCGGGCGGGTGGTGTTGCCCGACCTGATCGCCTTCTACCGGCTGTGGCGGATGCTGGCCGACGTGGCGATCCACGTCGACGAGCTGCGGCGGCCGCACGAGCCGGGCGCGGATCGGGCCGGCTCCCTGACCTACCTGACGAGCTACCTACGAGATCAGGAGGGGGATGATCGCCTCTAGTTCGGGCGGCTCCAGGCGGCCGGGCAGCGACGCGAACTCGGCCGGCGTGACCCAGGCGTGCCCGATCAGTTCGGCCACCTCGTACGGCAGGAGCCCGTCGCGGGAGAGGGGCGGCGACGGCGTGGCGTAGCGGGCGGCGAAGAACTGTTCGGTGCCGGTGTAGAGGCGGCCCTTCCAGCGGGAGTGGCGCTTCACGTCGACGAAGTGGTCGCCGACGCGGCCGGGGTCGAGCCCGGTCTCCTCGACCAGCTCGCGCCGAGCCGCCTGCAGCGGGGTCTCACCCTCGTCGAGGCCGCCGCCGGGTGGCTCCCAGATCTCGGTGCCGTCGTGCGGGTCGCGCCAATGCATCAGCAGCACCCGGCCGTCGGCGTCGAAGCAGATCACCCGGGCGGCGGGGCGGTGAACGCTATCCATGAGCCGAAGATAAGGGCAGCAGGGCCTCGAAGTCGGCGGCGGGCATGGGCCGGGCGAACAGGTAGCCCTGCGCGGCCCGGTAGCCGAGCGCCCGCAACCGGGCCGCCTGGTCGGCTGTTTCGACGCCCTCGGCCACGGCGTGCAGGCTCAGCGCCTGGGCCAGGTGGGCCACGCCGGCCGCGACCGTGATCCGGCCGCCCGGCGGGGCCTGGGCGAACGAGCGGTCCAGCTTGACCTCGTCCACGGGCACGTCGTGCAGCAGGCTCAGCGTGGAGCTGCCGGTGCCGAAGTCGTCGAGCGCGAACTTGACGCCGAGTTCGCGCAGGTCGTTCAGCGCGGCCCGGGATTCGCGGGGGTCGACCGGCATCGACTCGGTGATCTCGAGGGTGATCCGGCCCGCGGCGATCCCGTATTCGGCGAGCAGACCCGCCACGTACGGGGCGAAGTCGGGTTCGCGCAGGTCGCGGGCCGAGATGTTGATGTTCAGGGCGGTGCCGGCGGGCCAGGCGGCCAGGCGGCTCAGGGCGGCCCGCAGCACCCAGCGGCCCAGGGGGACGATCAGGCCGGTGCGCTCGGCGACCGGGATGAAGGCGTCCGGGGCCAGCGTGCCGTGTTCCGGGTGGGCCCAGCGCACCAGCGCCTCGGCACCCAGCACGCGGCGGGCCTCGTCGAGGGTGACGATCGGCTGGAACAGCAGGAACAGCTGGTCGTCGCGGATCGCGCCGGGCAGGTCGGCGCCCAGGTCGGCGTGTCCGGCCGAGGCGGCGCCCAGCTCGGGCTCGTAGTGCAGCGAGGCGGTGCCGGCGATGGCCTTGGCCGCGTACATGGCGATGTCGGCCTGGCGCAGCAGCACGCTGGGGTCGTCGCCGGCACGGCCGTCGGCGATGCCGATGCTGGCCCGGATCGGCAGCTCGTGCCCATCGGCCAGGACGGGCGCCTGCAGGGCCTCGATCATGCGCTCGGCGGCCAGGTCGGCCGCCTCCGGGTCGGCCCCGTCGAGCACCACGACGAATTCGTCGCCGCCCAGCCGGGCCACCGTGTCCTCGGCCCGTACGCAACTGTTCAGGCGCTGCGCGACCGCTATCAACAGCTGGTCGCCGACCTCGTGTCCGAGGGTGTCGTTGACCTCCTTGAAGTCGTCGAGGTCGATCAGCGCGACCGCCACGGGCCGGCCGTCGGCGGCTTCGACGGCCCGGCGCAGCCGCTCGTGGAAGAGCACACGGTTGGGCAGCTGGGTGAGCGCGTCGTGGGTGGCGCCGTGGTCGAGGCGGCGCAACAGACGGCCGTTGTCCTGGAAGGCGGTGATCTGGCGGACCACGACCACGGCGGTGAGCAGCACGGCCGCGACCACCACGATGCGACGGTCGCTGCTGCCTTCGTTCCAGACCACCGCGAGCAGCAGCCCGTCGACGGCGGCGACGGCGGCGTACGGCAGGAAGCTGAACGGGCGCCGGCGGACCGGCCTGGCCCCGCGCAGCGGCCCGGTGGGGGCGTTGCGCTGCCGGTGGGTGGCGAGCACGGCGCAGAAGAACAGCCCCGGCAGGTCGATCATGTCGGGGAACAGGTGCGGGTCGAGCGGCAGGAACAGCGGGCGCAGCACCGGCCCCACCGCGCCGATGGCCACCGCGACGCCGATCATGCGGAGGGCGCCCGGTGCCATGTGGGTGTGGCTGGTCAGCAGGAACTTCGCGACGGCGAACACGGCCAGCAGCGCGAGCAGGCTGAGCGCCAGCGAGGGGATCAGCATCCCGCGGTCGCCGTCCTCGATCGCGTACCGGGCCGAGAAGTGCCACAGGAAGACGGCGCAGGCCAGCATCACCGTGCTCGCGTCTAGCACCACCCGGAACAACTCGCCTCGGGACTGCTGGCCGAACGGCAGGCGGAGCAGGGCGTACATGACGAGCACGACGGCGATGCCCTGAAACACGAGCTGCCCGGCCCCGGCGCCCGCGCGGGCCGGGTCGGGTGCGGTCAGCATGTGATGGGCCTGGGCCGCGTTGCCCAGGCCGACCGGCACGCACACCAGTGCGATGTGGCCCCAGAACCGCCGGACCTGAGCCGGAAGGTGCTCGGTGCGCGCGGTCCGCAGGCTGTCGACGCCCAGCACCACCGCGCCGAGAACGCCGGGCAGCCAGAGGAACACCCAGGGAATCACCGGGGTGATCGCGTTGAGCACCACTGCGACCAGCGTGAACAGCAGGAGAGCGCCGGCGGCGACGAGTGGCCGGCCGGGCCGGGTCCTGAGCACGCCCATCCGGTCCGCCTCTCGCCGAGAAAATTGCTTCTCCAGTGATCGGCGGGCGGGCGGCGAAGGTGAGGAAACACGCTGTGACCCAGGTCCCCGGCGGCCGGCGAGGGTGAGGAATCGCGCTGTGACCGAGGTCCCCGGCGGAACGGGTCGCCGGGCGGCCATACTTTGTCACTGTGCTGCGACCTGCGACCTACGCCGAACGGGACCTGATCCTGCCCTGGCGCAACCACGAGTCGGTGCGTGCCGTGAGCCTGACCACGCACGAGATCAAGCCCGAGGAGCACGCGAAGTGGTGGGAAAAGCGCTGGCGTGATGTGCTGATCTACGAAGACGATCGGGGTGTCCCGGCCGGCGTCGTGATCTTCAACGAGAACACCTGGTCCTTCTACCTCGACGTGGCCGGCCTGGGCGACGGGCTGCTGGCGGCGTGGATGCGGCTGGAGAAGGAAGCCGTGGAGTACGCGTTCGGCCCACTCGGCCTGGAGACCCTGGGCGGGGAGACGCTCGCCGACAACAAGCAGGTGCTCGCGCTCCACCGCCGCTTCGGCTTCAAGGAGACGCGGCGTTACGAACGGCTCGTCGACGGCGAGATGAAGACCGTCGTCTGGACGGAGAGAGGGAAGTAATGACTAAGTTCGGGCCCGACAAGCGGCCGTACATCGTCGCGGAGATGTCCGGGAACCACAACGGTTCCCTCGACCGGGCGCTCGCGCTGGTCGACGCGGCGGCCGACGCCGGCGCGGACGCCATCAAGATCCAGACGTACACGGCCGACACCATGACCGTGGACGTGAAGCATCCGCGCTTCCAGATCTCCAAGGGTCACGAGCTGTGGAGTGAGGCGTACCTGTACGACCTGTACGAGCGCGCTCACACCCCGTGGGACTGGCACCAGCCGATCTTCGAGCGGGCCCGCGAGCGCGGCATCACGCCGTTCTCCAGCCCCTTCGACCGTACGGCGGTCGAACTGCTCGAGAAGCTCGACGCCGAGCTCTACAAGATCGCCTCCTCGGAGATCACCGACCTGCCGCTGATCCGCCTGGCCGCGAGCACCGGCAAGCCGATCATCATCTCCACCGGCATGGCCTCGGTGAAGGAGATCGCGGCCGCGGTCGAGGCCGCCGAGGGCGTCGGCGCCACCGACATCACGGTGCTGAGCTGCACCGCGTCGTATCCCGCGCCGCCGGAATTCACCAACCTGCGCCGCATCCCGGTGCTGGCCCAGATGTTGGAGCGGCCGATCGGCCTGAGCGACCACACGCACGGCATCGGCGTGCCGATCGCCTCCGTCGCGTTCGGCGCCTGCCTGATCGAGAAGCACTTCACGATGGACCGGGCCGACGGCGGCGTCGACTCGGCCTTCTCGCTCGATCCGGCCGAGCTCAAGGCCATGCGCATCGAGACGGAGCGGGCCTGGCAGGCGCTGGGCACCACGCACATCGGCCCGACCGAGGCCGAGAAGGAAGGCCTGCGGTTCCGCCGGTCGCTCTACGTGGTGGCCGACGTCAAGGCGGGCGACCAGGTCACGCCCGAGAACGTGCGGTCCATCCGCCCCACCGGCGGGCTCGAGCCCGACGCGATCGGCCTGGTCATGGGGCGTACCTTCACGGCCGACGCGGCCAAGGGCACCCCGCTGAGCTGGGACCTCATCTAAAGGAACGGCCCCGGGGGCGTCCCCCGGGGCCGAACCTCACCGTACTGCGTTGGCCTGCGCTTCTGCGGCCTTGCGGGCCCGGCGTCCGCGCAGGAACTTCCGGCCGTCGCGCATGATCACCCGGTAGGCGCAGCGCGAGATCCAGAGGAACCGGCCGGCCCAGGTCTTCTTGTAGAACTGAACCTCCCAGTCCATCTTGCTGACCTGCAGGTCCCGGGACTTGATGATCTGCTCGGTCCAGTCCATCATCGCCAGCAGGTGGCTCGCCTCGTACCGCTGGCGCCACAGCGCCTCGGTCAGCTCGCGGAAGCCGGCCACGTCGACCGCGGCCGAGCCGGGTGAGACGGCCAGCAGCTGCAGCCGCCGGTCGTGCTGGTCGGAAAGGCTCAGGCCGAATTCCGCCGTCTCCAGGCGCACGTGCAGCTCGACCGCGGCGCGCACGCTGTCGGCGTCGATGCCCAGCCCGACCATGCCCAGGATCGTGGCCGTCAGGTCGACCGCGTTCGAGGTGATCGGCCACGGGTGCGGCTGACCCGACGTGATCAGCTGGACGGCGAACGACCAGACCGCGCGGATCTCGGCCGTCTCCAGCGCCACCGGCTCGATGGGCTCCCAGTTCGTGGGCAGCAGGGCCGGGCCGCTCTCGGTGACGAAGACGTCGGCTAGACCGGCCACGGCGGCCGGGCCGCTGAGCAGTCCGTCCTGGGCCTGCGCGCGCAGCCAGGTGTCGTACTGGGCCAGCTCGATCCGCATCTGGCGCAGGTTGCTGGTGGCCGCGAGGTGCTCCAGGCGCTCCTCCAGCACATAGCCGACGTCGGCCCCGGGGGCCTGGGGCTCGCTGATGCGGCGCAGGCCTTCCCGCTCGATCGGGCCCTCGAGCGGCTCCAGGACGGTGGTCCGCACCTGGCTGTCGGCCGAGGTCACCTCGTACGCGAACGAACCGCGGGCGTCGCCGATCAGCAGCTGGTGCCGGTCGACGGCCGGGGCCTCGCCCGGGCCGCGCGCGATGACCAGCCAAGCCGGGGCGACCGTGCCCTCGGCGCCGGCCCGCAGCGCGCGGTTGACCAGGCGGCGGGGGTCGCTGAGGACCGGGCGGCCGCGGAACGCGCCGGCGAACGCCTGGGACAGCGCCGTGCCGAGACGCGGGCGCAGCGGCGAGGCGACCTCACCGAGCAGGCCCTCGCCGACCAGCACGGTGGGCGCGGCGGGCTCGGGGAACGCGGCGTACGAGGCGGCGACCGTCAGGCCGGACTGGGCCAGCCGGGCGGCCAGCTGCTCCTGCGAGGCCGGCCGCTGGGTGTCGTTCTCGTCATCGGTGTTGTACCAGTCGGAGTCGAGCCGCTCCTTGGCCCCGGGCTCGAGACGCACGGTGTGGTGCACGCCGAGCCGGTTGTCGTGCATGAGCAGCAGCACGCCGTCGGGCTGTACGGCCTCGGCCAGCCGGTCGATGAGCTGGGCGGCAGTCATCTGCTCGCCCTCGGCCGAGTTGAGCCGGTCGACGCCGTCGGCCGCGACCACGAGGTCGAACTTCTCGGCCGCGTCGAGCTTGACCGCGGCGCCGGCCAGCACGGTGATCCGCGAGTTGCCGCGGGCCGCGTCCTCGGCGTCGATCAGCGAGCGCAGCAGCCAGGACACCGAGGCACCGGTGTCGGCCAGCGCGGTCACGACCTCCTCGCTGTGCGGGCCGGCGACCAGCACCGTACGGCCGGGGCCCGCGTATCGGCGCAGCAGGTGGCGAAGGACGGCGCCGCGCGGCAGCGACTGGCTGCGCTGCGGGTCGCGGTCGCTCCAGGCGAACATCTCGCCGCCGATGCGCCGCAGGTTGTTCACCGGCGGCGCCGCGAGCGCGGCGGCGAAGTCCGTACCCTCGTTCGGAAGCAGGGCAGCGGAGCGCTCCGACATCACTTCACCCTCTCTGTGGAAGCGGGCCAGCCCAGGATGGCGCGCAGTTCGTCGGGATGGGCCAACTCGTCGGCACCCAGCTGCTGGCGGGCCAGCGCGTGGGTCACCGCGTTGTCGGTGTGGTGCCCATAAAGCTCGGGCCACTGCCGGCGCAGGCGGGGCTCGCCACCGAAGGTGGGGTCAGCGTTGTCAAGGACCATCGGGTCGCCGTAGACGGCGGCCTCCCGGCCGGCCAGAGCGCCGTACCAGACGGCGCTGCACAGCCGGTTCGACACTACTCGGCGGTGGCGGCGCAACTCCTTGAGCTGGCCGACCAGGAACTCGCGGTTGTGGTCACGCCACCAGAAACCGCGGTAGCCGTGACAGATCACCCGAAAACCGGCGTTCTCGTAGATCTTCCGTACGCTCTTCATCCTGTACTCGTTCCAGTACAGGCAGGCGGTGACCGGCCCGGTCTCGACCCGCTTGACCTCGTCGATCAGCTTCTGGTGGTCACCGCTGATCTGCTGGCCCTCCCACCCGTGGAACGGGTAGAAGATCGTGCCCTCGGGCTCGGGAGCGTCGGCCGGCTCGGGCTCCATCTCCAGCAGGTACGCGAAGGGAGCGCCGACCACGACGACGTCGCGGCGGCCCTGCGACCAGGAGCGGCGCCGGGTCTCCTCGGACCAGACGAAGATCTTGCTGCCGTCTACGAACGGGGTGCCCGGAGCCAGGCCGTCACCCATGTTCCAGCCGTGCTGGAGGTAGCCCTGCAGGCGGGGCGGGTGCAGCGGATCGGGCAGATCGCAGTAGCGGGCCAACAGGTGGGCGTGACCGTAGTGATAGTTGGCGTGATGCATTCCCTCGTCCATCGCCGGCTGCTGGTGCGCCGCCATCTCGGTTCGCTCGGGCGCGCGAAATTTCCGGGCCTGGCCGTGCCGCGGCCCGTCAAGTCGACGCCGAAAGGTACCACTCAAGGTTAAGTTCCGCTCGGACCGTTAGGGAATCGTTCCCCGGTCGGAACGGCGAGCCGTGCGGCCGAAATGTCCGCAACTTACCAGCAAACAGCACCCCTGAGGGCACCTCGGGGTGGACCTCCGTGTGTCGCACATCACCCGATCTGCCCGTAACTTGCCCAGGTGTTGAGCACCTCTCAATATCGTCGCCTACAGTGGACGCCTCCAGGCCGGCCGGGGTGGACGCCGCCACGTCCGCCCCGGTCATGCCTGACCCTGGTCCCTCCGTAGGAGGATCGCAGGATGGAGTTGGCCAAGATTTTGGACGGGGCCGCCACGGGCGACTTCCCCGAGCCCGACGGTGGCACCACGATCGTCCCTCAGCCCAGCGCCCGCGACGCCGGAGTGCTGGCCTTCACCGCACACACGGTGATCTTTCTGGACGACGACCCGGAGTGGATCCGCGCGACGATCGCGGCCACGCACAGTGATCCGCTAGCGGCCACGATGAACCCGGCCTTCCTGGCCGCGCTGCTCGCCCGCACCGGCCGCACGACCGACACGATCGACCTGCTGACCGTGGCGGGCGCGTTGCCCGGCCCGCCGCCGCTCCCGATCACCGAGCAGAGCCAGGACCATCCCCGCGTACGCCGGGCGCTGAGTCGCCGCGACGACGTGCGCACCTGGACGGCGGCCGGCGGCGTCCTGACGATCGGGCAAGGCGTGGCCGGCCGCTGGGAGGTCTCGATCGAGGTCGACGAGCAGGTGCGCGACAGGGGCCTCGGCCGCGCACTGGCCCTGGCCGCCCGCCACCTGATCCCGCCCGGCGCGGTGGTCTGGTCGCAGCAGGCCGCGGGCAACGCACGCAGCATCCGCGCCTTCCAGTCGGCGGGTTACCGACCGGTCGGCGCGGAGCTGCTGCTGCACGTCGGGCCTTAGACCGCGGCCAGCTCGCGCTCCTTCTCGTCGCGGGCGGCGCCGGCCGGGGCGGGCGGCTCGTGGGCGATCTGCGGCAGCCAGCCCAGCCACTTCGGCAGCCACCAGTTCTTCTCGCCCAGCAGCGCCATCACGGCCGGCAGCAGGACGACCCGGATGATCGTCGCGTCCAGCAGCACCGCCGCCGCCAGACCGATGCCGAGCTGCTTCGTGGACGTCAGCGGCAGGGTCGCGAACAGGGCGAACACCGCCACCATGACGACCGCGGCGCTCGTGATGACGCCGGCCGTACGGCCGATGCCCTCGCGCACCGCCCGCCGCGTCGGCAGGCCGCGGTCGTGCCCCTCACGGATCCGGCTGAGTACGAACACGTGATAGTCCATCGAGAGCCCGAACAGAATGATGAACAGGAACAACGGCATCCAGTTGATGATCCCGTCCGCGGCCTGGAAGTCGAGCAGGCTCTCGAAGTGGCCGTACTGGAAGACGAAGACCAGCATTCCGTACGCGGCGGCCACCGAGAGCAGGTTGAGGACCACCCCGGTGACGGCCACCACGACCGACCGGAACGAGACGAGCAGCAGCAGGAAAGCCAGCCCCAGCACGAAGCCGAACACCCAGGGCATACTCGCGTCGAGCCGGGCGTTGAAGTCGGCCTCACCCGCGGCCGCCCCGGTGACCAGGGCCGGGAAGGAACCGAAGGCGGCCGGGACGATCGTCTCGCGCAGCTGCCCCAAGTCGGACTTGTCGGCCATGCCCAGGGAGACCACCGCGACCGTGCCGGCCGGGTTGATCCGCGCCTCCACGGGTCCCACGAACCGGCCGTCGCTCGCCTCCACCTCGGCCCGGAGACGGGCCACGGCCGCCTCGAACTGCGGCGTCCGCACCGACGGCGCCTCGACCACGACCTCCACCGGCGACGTCTCGCTGGGGAAGGCCTCGCCGATGGCCTTGTACGCCTGCACGATCGGCGTGGTGGCGGGCAGGTCCTCGATGCCCTCGCCCTTGGTGCGCAGGTCGAGCATCGGGGCGGCCAGCACGGCCAGCGCGCCCACGGCCAGCACGGCCGAGATCAGCGGCTTGGCCAGCACCAGCCCGAGGAACCCGTTGATCACGCGGCTCTCGCTGCGCCGCCGGTACAGGCCCGGGATCTTGATCGCGTCGACCTTGTCGCCCAGCGCCGAGAGCAGTGCTGGGAGAACGGTCAGCGAGCCGAGCACTGCCGTCGCGACGACCAGGATCGTGCCCACCCCGAAACTGACGAACGTGGCGTCGAAGGTGAAGAACATGCCCGCCATGGCCACGATCACGGTGAGGCCGGAGATCCAGATCGAGCGGCCCGACGTCTGCGCCGCGATCACCAGGGCCCGGTGCGGGTCGGCGCCGTTGCGGCGTTCGTCGCGCTCCCGGCGGATGTAGAACAGGCAGTAGTCGACGCCGACAGCCAGGCCGACCAGCAGCATCACGTGCGCGGTGGTGTCGACCGTGGGCGCCAGGTGGCTCGCGAAAGCCAGCAGACCCATCGCCGCGACCACCGCCATGATCGCCAGCAGTACCGGCAGCAGCGCCGCCACCACCGCACCGAATGCGACCAGCAGGATGCCCAGCGTCACCGGGATCGACAGCATCCCGAGGGTGTTGAGGCCCTTGTCGAGCTTGTCACCGATCAGTTTGTCGCCGCTGGCGTCGCCACCCTGGGCGATGTAAAGGTCAGGGTGCGCGGCCTGCACCCGAGCCACCGTGTCGAGCGACGGCTGCACGCGGTCGGCGGCGTCCTCCGCATCGCCGGCGATCGCGAACGGGATGAGCGAGGAACGGCCGTCCGGCGACACGATCGGCTTCTGCACGTCGACGACGTCCGGGGTCTTCTTCAGCGCGGCGGTCACCTCGGTGACGGCGGCCGTACGATCGGCGCCCGCCCGGTTCTGCACGATGACCATCTCGCCCGCCGGCCGCTCCGGGAAGCCGGCCGCCTCGACGATCTGGTCGGCCTTCCTGGTGTCGCCGTGTCCCTGGTCGGCGTTCGTGGCCTCGATCTGGCCGAACTGTCCGCCCAGGACGGTGACGGCGACGACGAATGCGATCCATCCGAGGATCGCGAGCGTCCGATGGCGGGCGCTCCACAACGCGGCGCGGGCCGCGATTCCCTTGACTTTTCCGGGGCTCTCCATGGCAATGACGCTATGAAGAGCGGCCGCTCCGATCGATACCGCTGACCCGCGTATCGGTGGTGGTGTTAGCCCTACCCCTGGAGGTAGGCCAGCACCGCCATGACCCTGCGGTGTTGCTCCTCGTCCTGGTGCAGGGCGAGCTTGGTGAAGATGTTGCGCACGTGCTTCTCGACCGCGCCGTCGGTGACCACCATCTTGCGGGCGATCGCGGCGTTGGACAGGCCCTCGGCCATCAGCCCGAGCACCTCCCGCTCGCGCGGCGTGAGCGCCCGCAGCGGGTCGTCGCGGCGCCGGCGGACCAGCAGCTGGCTGACCACCTCGGGGTCGAGGACAGTGCCGCCCCCGGCGACCCGGCGCAGCCCGTCGAGGAACTCGGCGACCTGGGACACCCGGTCCTTCAACAAATAACCGACCGCACCCAGGCGGTCGGCCAGCAGATCGTCGGCGTACGAGACCTCGACGTATTGGGAGAGCACGAGAATCGGGGTGCCGGGGACCAGGCCGCGCGCCTCCACCGCGGCCCGGAGCCCCTCATCGGTGTGCGAGGGCGGCATGCGGACGTCCACGATGGACACGTCCGGCTTGTGCTCGGCGATCGCGGACACGAGGGAAGGCCCGTCGCCGACGGCCGCCACCACGGTGTGGCCGTTCTCCTCGACGAGCCTGACGAGTCCCTCACGCAACAGCACCGCGTCGTCGGCAATCACCACTCGCATGGGGTCATGCTGTCAGATCCCGGCTGTGGCCACGGGGAGGGCGGCCGTGAGCCTCGTCCCTCCCCCGGCCGGGCTGTCGACGTCCAGCACCCCGCCGGCCGCCCGCACCCGGTCGTCGAGCCCGGCCAGGCCGTGCCCCTTGGCCACGCTGGCGCCGCCCACGCCGTCGTCGGCGATCGAGACGAGCAGGCCGCTGACGTTGCGGCGGACGCTCACCTGCACCTCGTTGGCGTAGCTGTGCTTGGCCACGTTCGTCAGCGCCTCGGCCACCACGAAGTAGGCCGTCGACTCCAGCGCGGGCTCGAGCCGCTCCGCGACCGGCGCGTCCAGGTCGACCGGGATGGTGCACCGGCTGGCCAGCGCGGTCAGGGCGGCCTGCAGCCCGCGGTCGACCAGGATCGGCGGGGCGATGCCGCGGGACAGCGCGCGCAGCTCGTCCAGCGTCTCGCGGGTCTGGGTCAGGGCCTCGGCCACGGTGGCCCGGGCGGCCTCGGGGTCGGTGGCGAACTGCTGCTCGGCGCGGCCCAGGTCCATGGCCAGGCGCACCAGGCGCTGCTGAGGGCCGTCGTGGATGTCGCGCTCGAGCCGGCGCAGCGCGGTGGCCTCGGCCGAGACGGCGGCCGCCTTCTGCTGCTGGGCCACCTCGCGGGCGGCGTTCGCCTCGGCCACCTGCTCGCGCAGGTCGTTGACGCCGTTGAGCAGGCCGCGGGCGAAGAACGCCTCGAGCAGCGCGGCGCCCCGGACGACCGGGTAGAGCGTGCCGGCGAAGAAGACACCGCAGGCGAAGTAGAAGATCAGCCGGGTGGCCGTGCCGTCGCCCATGCCGAGCAGCTCGGGCAGGTCGGTGTTCTCCTCCGGGCGCGGGATCGACCAGTCCCACAGCAGCACGGTCAGGCCGCCGATCGCGCCCGACCACCAGGTGACGACGAGGCTGAACGCGATGGTGCTGGGGATGAAGCGGAACATCCCGTGCACCATGTCGAGCCAGGCCTGCCCGTCGGTCAGCGGCACCAGGGTCTTGCGCAGCACGCCCGCGTCGGCCGGGGCCTGCTTGTAATAGGGGTGCGGCATCTTCTGACCGAAGACCGGGCCGATCCGGGCCCGCTCCAGCGTCGCGAAGCCGCGGGCCGTCATCAGCGTGGCCAGCAGGATCGGCAGGCCGACCCAGATGATCAGCGTGCCCAGCCCGGTGAAGAACAGCGTCATGAACAGCGTCACGGTGAGCAGGCCGAGCGGGAAGCCGATGAGCACGTACTGCGTGTCGATGCCGACCTGGCGCGCGAGGCGAACCAGCGGGGAGCGGGTGGGCGGGGAGGCGTACGTCATCATGCTGTTGACGCTAGGCATCGGCGCTCCCCGTTCCGATCCTGCCCGCCGCCCGATCGACAGTAGGGTTAACCCCACCTTAGGCGTCAGCGCAACTCGTAAATGGTGACCGGACCGGCAGTGAACCTGACGTCGGCGACCTGGGCCAGGTTGGGCGACACGACCCCGGCCACGCGGTCGTCGGCGAAGAGCCACTTGGCGTGGTAGAGCCGCTTGAGCTCCGCGATGTCGGCCTCCTGCCCGTTGGCGAAGACCTTCTCGTTGAGCACGTAACGCTCGTAGTCGGGGGCCGGCTGCCGCATGTAGCGCTCACCGTTCACGCCGTCCAGGGCCAGCGCGGCGTCGGTGTAGCCCCAGCTCTCGATGACCGTGCGGCGTCCGCCCAGCCCGGCCACCCAGAACGCCCGGGAGTCGCAGCCGGAGGTCCAGTCGATCGGCGTGCAGTGCACGTTGGTGGCCACCACGTCGTCGCGGCCGGTGTTGGCGGCCAGCCACTGCGCGGCCTGCATCTCCTCGGGTTCGAGGATCTTGCCGGGGTTCTCCTCGACCGGCGCGGGCACGCCGGACAGGGCCGCGTCGACCTCTTGGAACTGGCGCTGGGCGCCGCCGATCAGGCCGGCCCCGAGCACCGCGGCCAGGATTCCGGCCGGCAACGCCCGCCAGGGGGTGCGGCCGGTGAAGACGCGGCGCAGGATCAGCGCGATCGCGGCCACGCCGACGGCGATGATCGTGGTGCGGACGATGGGCTCGGCCAGGACGAGGGCCCAGCGGATCACCCGGTCGACCGGCGGCGGATACATCTGCGGGGCGATCAGCGCCCACACGCCACCGGCCAGCATCCCGGCCAGCACGGGCCGCCAGCTGCGCGAGGTCGCGGCCATCAGCCAGGCGACCGCGACCGTGCCGAACGGCGCCGCGCTCATGTAGAAGTAGATCTGGCTGGCCGACGGGTGCCAGAGCAGGAAGGTGGCCCCGGCCCCGGCCCCGGTCATGCCGGCCAGCAGCCACATCGCCGGCTCGGTGCGGGTGGGCCGGGCGACGACCCCGGCCAGGGCCAGCATGCGCGGAGCCTGCATGACGAGCCACCAGATCAGCAGCCCGGCGATGAAGGCCCGGCCCGCCGTGCCCGTGTGCTCCACCCCGTACGGGATGAGGATGTTCTTGTCGATGACGTCCTGGTAGCCGATCGTCTGGCGATACGGCACCACCCAGTACAGGATGGCGAGCGGCTGGAAGCCCAGCGTGCCGGCCCCGCCCCCGGCGAAGAGCCGGAAACCGAGCACCACCGCCGCCACCGTGAGCCCCAGCAGCGCGAGCGTGGGCAGCAGGCGGCGCCGGTGCCGGAAGACGACCAGCACCACCGCGGCGAGCAGCCCGGCCAGCAGGGGCGGCAGGGTGCTCGACTTGGCGCCGGCGCAGGCCAGGGCCAGGGGAAAGACCAGCAGCCAGGACCAGCCGAGCGGACGGCCGCGCAGCACGTCGACGGCCAGGATGACCAGCAGGGCGAGGAGCGGGATCGCGTACACCTGCGAGGGGCTGTAGAAGCTGACCGGGTTGACGCCCAGCGCAGTGGTGGCCGACCCCAGCAGCAGCGGCAGGCCCAGCACCCCGGCCGTCCCGCCCAGCGCGCCCGCCCACCATGTGCCACTGAGCGTGCGGGTCAGCGCGGCCAGCACCAGGAGCCCGGCCGCGGACACCGGCACGATCCACAGCCGCAGCAGCACCACGGCCGGGTCGATCTTGGTGATCATGCTGGCCGTGGCGATGTCCGCGTCGGAGAGGTAGTGGTAGGTCAGCGTGTCGCCGGCCATCTGCGGCACCTGGAACGGCATCGAGCGAGTCATCTCGTGCACGAGCGCCAGGTGATACCAGAGGTCCTGATAGATCTCGCCACCCGCGGGCGGCAGCGGCGTGGCCGTCCAGGCGGGGTATTCCGCGCCGACCAGCAGCACCAAGCCGGCGGCGACGATCCACGACCAGCGCAGCGGCAGCGGCCGGGGCCGGCTCACCCGCCAGTGCCGGTGCAGCTTGGGCACGGCCAGGAACGGCACCACGACCAGCGCCGGCCACCACGGCAGCAACACCTGGGTGCCGAGCAGCGCGCACAGCGCCCAGCCGCCCAGCATGAGGAGCAGGCCGGTGGCGGCGCCGAGACCGAGATCCTCGGGCACGTTGCCGCGGCTGCCGCGCAGCAGCCGATACACGAGGGTGCCGGGCAGCACGATGTCGACCGCGAAGTAGAACGCGTAGAGCGCGATGTCGCGACCCTCGACGCCCGTGTTCAGCAGGGCCAGGACGAGCGCGACGGCCGGGAAGATCCAGGGCAGCACGGCCAGCGGCCACCGCAGGCGGCGGCGGACCGGGGCCGGACGCGGCTGGGGTGCCGCCGAGGGCTGCGGTGCGGGCGGCGCCTCGGCGGTATCGAGCACGGCCGTCACTCTACGAGAGTCGTCAACCGGGTGAATTCGCGCGGGAGGTCGTATCCGTCCCAGATCGAGCCAAAGGTGAGCGCCTGACCGAACGGGACGATCCGGTCGACCCCGCGCCCGCCCAGGGCCAGCGCGAACTCGTTCAGCTGCTCGCGGTTGAACCCGAAGTGGCTGAACGTCTGGTCCTGCCGGTTCATCGCGGGCACGAGGTCGAGCAGCGAGCCCACCTCGGCGAACGGGAAGGCGCCGGCGCCGATCCAGCGGCGGGGCGCGTCGGGCACGGTGATCAGCGACATCGCGGTGACCGAGTTCGCCGGGAACTCCATCGCCGAGATCGCGCCGGTCGCGGCCATCCCGTACGCGTTGACGCGCTTCTCGACGGCCATGGCGGCGTCGATCTCCCAGCCACGCTCGCCCACCATGCCCAGCAGCAGGTCGATGAACTCCGCCCGGACGTCGCCGGTGTTCTCGCCCACGAGGAAGACCGTGCGCGGCGAGGAGCAGGCGGCCTGGTCGAACCAGTACGAGTCGTTGGTGAACCCGAGCACCGCCGCGCGCTTCTTCGCCGGGTCGGCGGCGCGCCAGCCGTCGGCCGAGAGCGCGGCCCACGACGTACGGTCGGGGAAAGTCAGGTCACGGGCGGAGGGACGCAGCGGGTGCTTGCGGATCGCCTCCACTGCCGAGTCGCCGCCCCAGATGACCCGCAGGTCGGCCCACTGGCTGAGGGCGGCGGTGACCTTGTCGTCCCGGCCGTAGGTGATCATGCGCTGGGTGCGGGCGATCACCGGGTCGGCGTCGGCCAGCACCTCGTTGAGCGCGCCCAGGATCGTGTCGGCCGCGGTGGCCGAGCGCTCCGAGATCCGGACGACGTTGTGGTTGCCCGCCAGCGCGGACAGCGCCCACGAATACACGAAGATCGTGTCGACGTTGGCCGGCGGGATGTGGAAGACGTTGCCGCGCGGGAAGACCAGCGCGTTGCCCGAGCGCATGTGCTCGACCGTGCGGTGCAGCTCGGCCGGGCGCAGGAAGAAGCCGAGCGAGCCCAGCTCGGGGTGGCGCCGGGCCACGGCCGGGGCCAGCAGCTTGCGGGCCACCTTGCCCAGGAAGTCGATGACCCGGGGGTCGCCGACGGTGAGCCGGTCGTCCGAAGGGGCGGTCAGGTCGCCCTCGACGCCGAAGCGATACTGAATCACGCCGCCTCCCGGTACGTGTCGGAGCACCCGCGCGCCTCGGCCCGCGGGAGCCGGCCGAGCACGGAGAAGCGCTTGCCCGGCCAGTCGCCGTCGTCGACCCCGTGCACGACGCCGAGGTCCTCGGTGAGCAGCACGTGGCCGGGGTACGAGGTGGGCAGGGTGCTGATGACCTCGATCAGGCCCGGCTTGCCCACGGGCTGCTCGGCCCAGGTCTCGGGGTCGCGGATCACCACGTCGGCGAAGTCGGGGCAGTAGAGCGAGCCGCCGGTGGGGCCCTCGAGGAAGATCGTGCCGATCTGCTCGATCATGCCGTAGTAGTTGTGCACCTTGGTCAGGCCCACGGCGGCCAGCCGGTTGCGGAACTCCTCGGGCGAGACGGCCTGGTCGACCAGCTTCTTCCAGCCGCCCGAGTGGATCAGGATGCCGTTGCTGAGGTCGAGCCCGTTGTCCCGCGCGACCTCGTAGAGGTGCAGCCAGACCAGGTAGGTGAAGCCGAAGATGAGGAACGGCTCGTCGCCGTACTGCTCCAGGAAGCCGCGCAGCGCCTCGACGTCGACGTGCCCCTCGTTGTCGAGCGCCCAGACGTGGTTGCGCCCGAAGTTCGACATGCCGAGCACGCCGGCGCCGCGGGCGCTGAACGACTTGCGGTCCTTCAGCATCGCCTTGGTGTCGACCAGGATCATCGGCAGCCGCTTGGGGCCGAGCACGCTCTGCACGGTGGCGCCCAGCTTGCGGGTCTGCTCGGCCGCGGCCGCCTTGTCGAGGTAGATCTTGCTGACCTCGGCCCCGGTGGTGCCGCTGGACGTGAGGACCTTGTACACCTCGTCGTCCGGGATGCTCTTGAGCTCGAGGTTCTTGAACAGCCGGACGGGCAGCCAGGGCAGCTGAGCGACGGAGTTCGCCGGCTGGTAGCCCGAGGCGGCGAGGATCCGCGCGTACGGCTCGCAGTTCTCCCGGTGATGCTCGGTCAGCGCGGAGAGCTCCTTGAGAAGGACCTCTTCCTTCGCCGCCTGAGGCAGGGTGAAGACACTCACAACGAAGACTCCAGCGCCCGATAGTCGATCTTGCCGTTGGGTAGCAACGGCAGCGCGTCAACACTACGCACTACGACGCCGGAGAAATGTGTCCCGAGCCACTCGGCGATCTTGGTGCGCAGGCCGCGTGCCTCGTCGTCCGAAATGCCCTCGGCGAAGACGACCAGCTTGTCGTCGCCGGCCACGGCGGTGACCGGGAAGTTCTTCTCGACGTCGTCCAGGTTGATCCGGACGCCGAAGACCTTTCCCATCCGCTTGATCCGGCCGGTGATGAACAGGAAGCCCTCGTCGTCGATGCGACCGAGGTCACCGGTGTGCAGCACGCCACCCTGCACGTCGCCGAGCGCGAGATCGGCCGCGGTGTCGGCGTAGCCCATCATCACGTTGGGCCCGCGATAGACGATCTCGTCGTCCTCGACGGCGAACGCGCCGCCGGGCAGCGCCAGGCCGACCGAGCCGAGTTTCTCGTCCAGCCGCTCGGGCGGGAGCGTGGCCATCCGGGGCGCCGCCTCGGTCTGGCCGTACATCACGTAGAGCCGGCCGCCGACGGTGGCCATTCGCTGCGCGAAGTCGGTCACCAGGTCGGTGCGCAGCCGCCCGCCGGCCTGGGTCAGGGTGCGCAGCGTGGGGTATTTCGCCGGGTCGAAGCGCAGCCGGCGGAGCATCTCGTACTGCGAGGGCACGAACGCCATCGACGTGACGCCGTGCTCGTTCACCGCGGTCCAGAAGTCGCGCTGCATGATGCCGGTGCGCTCGAGCACCACCGTGGCCCCGGTCAGCAGATACGAGTTGAGGACCGACATCCCGTACGAGTAGAAGAGCGGCAGCGTCGTGACGGCCACCGAGTCCCCGGTGATGTCGAGCACCTCGGCGATGGCCGCGGCGTTAGCCCGTACGGCATCCGCACTCAGCCGGACGAGCTTCGGGTTGCCGGTGGAGCCGCTCGTGGTCAGCAGCAGCGCCAGGTCGGGGTGCACCTCGGTGGTGCTGAACCGTTCGATCAGGGCGGTGTGGTCGCCGTCGGGGTCGAGCAGCACGATCGGACGGCCCAGCCGGAACGCCGCCAGATAGCGGGCGATCGCCGGCAGGGTCGTCTCGAACGGGTGGAACACCACCCCGCCCGGCTCGTCGGCCAGGGCGGCGGCCGCCGCCTCGATCATGTCCTCGGTCAGCGTCTCGCCGGTGGCCGCGTCGATCACACGGGCACCGGGGTGGAGCAGATTCACAGCGTCAGTCCTCCGTCGACCCCGAGCACCTGGCCGGTCACGAACCGGGCCTGCTCGGAGAGGAGGAACGCGATCACGTCGGCGACCTCGTCGGCCTCGCCCAGCCGGCCCAGCGCCGTGTCGGCGATGCGCTCCTCGCGGCCTTTTTCGTCGAGCGTGTCGAGCATGTCGGTGGCGATGAAGCCGGGCTCGACCGCGTTGACCCGGATGCCCTGCTTGCCGAGCTCCTTGGCAGCCGACTTGGCCAGCGCGGCCACGGCGGCCTTGGAGGCCGAGTAGACGGCCTGACCGGCGATGCCGCGCGAGGCGGTGATCGACGACACCAGGACCACGGCCGGGCTCTTGCCCCGGGCCAGCAGGCGGGCCGCGCCGCGCAGCGTGTAGACCGCGCCGGCCGAGTTGACCGCGAACAGGCGCTGGATCGTGGCGTCGTCGGTCATGCCGAGCATGCCCGCCGCGTGCGTGCCGGCGTTGACGACCAGCGCGTCCAGGCGCTTGAAGGTGCCGAAGGCGAGCTGGACGAGTGCCTTGGCCGTCTCGGGGTCACCAATGTCACCGTGGCCGCTGACCGCGGTCACGCCATACTTGGCGGCGAGTTCCTCGGCGACCGCGGCCACGGCATCGGCGCCATGGCCGTGCAGCACGAGGTCGTGCCCTCGCTCCGCGAGACGCGTGGCGGTGGCACGACCGATTCCGCGGGAGGCGCCTGTCACCAGGGCCACCCGGTCACTCATGGAAGTTCACTCCGTACTTGCCGAGAATTCGGGTCGCCTCGGCGAAGCTCGACATGTTGATGACGTCGTCTGTGTCAATCATCACGGAGAACTCGTCCTCGATGGCGGCCACCAGAGACATGTGAGCGAGGGAATCCCACTTCTCGTTGTCCTGGTATTGCAGGTCGTCCACGGGCGCGTCCGCCGGAAGGTCCAGTGCGGTGCGGAACGCCTCGCGCAGTCTCTGCAGGTCACTCACAGGGGTTCTCCAAAGGGGCTGGGTGAACAGAGGATTCTTAACCTCGTCGCACGCGGTTAACTGCTGGGCAATGCTAGCTGAACACCAGGTGAACTAAGGTTTGCGTTTCGGGTTGACTCAGAAATCTGCTGGTCGGCTGGTTATGCTTCCGGCTCGTACTGCGTCCTGTCCCACCCCCCGGGAGAAAATCAAAGTGTCTGTACTCAGCGGATCATCGATCCTGGTCACCGGTGCCACCGGGTCGTTCGGGAAGGCGTTTCTCAACTACGCCCTGACCCACCTCGACCCGCAGCGCATCGTCGTGTTCTCCCGGGACGAGCTGAAGCAGTACGAGGTCCGGCAGATGTTCGGTGATGACCCGCGGCTGCGCTTCTTCCTGGGTGACATCCGGGACAAGGCGCGCCTGGAGCGGGCCATGCACAACATCGACTACGTGGTGCACGCGGCCGCGCTCAAGCAGGTCGACACCGCGGAGTACAACCCGTCGGAGTTCGTCGAGACGAACATCAACGGGTCGCAGAACGTGATCGACGCCGCGATCGACAAGGGCGTCAAGAAGGTCGTCGCGCTCTCCACCGACAAGGCGTCGAGCCCGATCAACCTGTACGGCGCGACCAAGCTCGTCGCCGACAAGCTCTTCATCGCCGGCAACCACTACGCCGCCACCCACCCGACCCGCCTCGCGGTGGTCCGTTACGGAAACGTTATGGGCAGCCGCGGATCGGTCGTCCCGCTGTTCCGCAAGCTCGCCGCCGAGGGCAAGAGCCTGCCGATCACCGACAAGCGGATGACCCGTTTCTGGATCACGCTCCCCCAGGCCGTGAAGTTCGTCGTCGACTCGTTCGACACCATGCAGGGCGGCGAGCTGTTCGTGCCCCGCATCCCCAGCATGCGCATCCTCGACCTGGTCGAGGCCGTGGCGCCGAACTCGGCCACCCACGAGATGGGCGTCCGGCCGGGCGAGAAGCTCCACGAGGAGATGATCGCCTCCGACGACAGCCGTCGCACGCTGCGCTTCCCCGACCGTTACGTGGTGCAGCCGGTCGTGGCCAGCTGGGGCTACGAGACCCCCGAGGGCGGCGAAGAGGTGGCGGACGGCTTCAACTACCGCTCCGACAACAACGACCTCTGGCTCTCCGTCGAGGACATGCGCAAGCTGCTCGAGGAGAACTGATGCTGCCGTACGGGCGGCAGTCGATCGACCAGTCCGACGTCGAGGCGGTGGTCGCCGCCCTGGGCAGTGACTGGCTGACCACCGGGCCCCGGGTCGCGCAGTTCGAGGCCGACATCGAGGCCGTCGCCGGCGCGCCCGCGGTCACCGTCACCAACGGCACGACCGCGCTGCACACCGCGTACGCGGCGGCCGGCGTGACGGCGGGCGACGAGGTGGTCACCACCCCGATGACGTTCGTGGCCACGGCCTCGGCCGCGTCGCTGCTGGGCGCCAAGATCGTCTTTGCCGACATCGAGGACGAGACGGCCAACATCGACCCGGCCGCGGTCGAGGCGGCGGTCACCCCGCGCACCAAGGCGATCGGCGCGGTCGACTACGCGGGCCACCCGGCCGACTACGACGCGCTTCGCAAGATCGCGGACGGCGTGGGCGCGGTGCTCGTGGGCGACGCGGCGCACTCGATCGGCTCGACCGTGCACGGCCGCCCGGTGGGCACGCTGGCCGACCTGACGACGTTCTCGTTCTTCCCGACGAAGAACATGACCACTGCCGAGGGCGGCGCCGTCGCGTCGATCCGGCCCGAGCTGCTCCAGCGGGCGCGCACGTTCCGCACGATCGGCGTGGTCCGCGACAATCTGCGCCACCCCGACGAGGGCGCCTGGTTCTACGAGGTGCACGAGTTCGGCAACAACTACCGGCTGCCCGACGTGCTCTGCGCCCTGGGCAGCTCGCAGCTCAAGCGGCTGGCCGCGTTCAAGGCCCGTCGGCAGCAGCTGACCGCGCGCTACGACGAGCTGCTGGCCGACGTGCCCGGGCTCCGGCTGCCGATCCAGCGCGAGGGCGTCGACCCGCTGCGTCACCTTTATCCCGTACGGGTGTTGGACGGTCGACGGCGTGAGGTCTTCGAGCGGATGCGCGAGGCCGGGATCGGCGTGCAGGTCAACTACATCCCGGTGTACTGGCATCCCGTCTTCACCGACCTGGGCTATCAGCGGGGCATGTGCCCCGTGGCGGAGACCTTCTACGCTGAACAGCTATCGTTGCCGCTCTTCGTCGATCTCTCCGACGCCGATCAGGACCGCGTTGTGGAGACGCTGCGTAACATCCTCGGGAGCTAGCGGGTGCACCACGCCAACCACTTCTACGGCCACGCACACATCCTGGCCGAGTACTGCGGGTTAGATCGGGAGCATCCGCCCCGGATCAACGGCTACCTGCAGCACGGGTGGAACGTGGTCGACGGGCTCGGCGCCGGCACGCCCTACGTGCCGGGCCGGCCCATCTTCGTCTACTCCGAGCAGACCCGGCGCCGGGCCTGGTCGATGGGGCGCCGCCAGGCCACCGTGGTCGGCGCCCCGTTCCTCTACCTGCTGACCATGCGACCCGACCCGACACCGGCCCCTCGTGAGGGCACGATCTGGTATCCCTTCCACGGCTGGGAGGGCCAGCACATCGCGGGCGACCACGAGCGCCAGGTCGAAGAGATCATGGAGACCGAGCGCGGCGGCCCGGTGACCTTCTGTCTCTACTGGCACGAGTTCCGCAACGACGCCGTGCGCGCCTCGTACGAGAAGTACGGCCGGGTCATCTGCCACGGCTACCGCGGCTACCAGTGGCGCGACACCGACATCGACTTCCTCGACAACCAGCTGATCGAGCTGCGCCGGCACAAGCGGGTGGCGTCCAACAGGCTGAGCAGCGCGATCTTCCACGGCATCGCGGCGGGCTGCGAGGGCGCGGTCTACGGCGACCCGATGCATCTCGACAAGGAGCACCGGCCCACCGCCGACCGGGTCCGGCGCAGCTGGCCCGAGTTGCACGGCAAGCACCTCGACCCGGTGGCCGCCCGCGCGTCGGCCCTGAGCGAGTTGGGAGACGGTTACCTGGCGTCACCGGCGGAGCTGCGCGCGATGCTGGGGTGGACGGCGTACTACACTGCCGACTCCGCTGACGCTGAGTCACGAGCAGAGGTGCCCGCATGATCGAGATGATCGGGGGTGAGATGCCCTCCTTCACCGAGGACCGCCCGCGCGCCGGTGGCGCCCTGTTCGGCTACCTGGCCGGGCAGCTCCCGCCCGGCGCCGACGTGCTGGTGGCCGGCCCGCACACCGACGAGTTGATCGACGCGCTGGCCGAGCGGGCGAGCGTCACCTGTTTGGTGCGTTCCGAGCCCGAGGCGATCGAGCTCGACGCCCGCGGCCTCACCGTCCTCTGCGGCACGCTGGCCAAGCTGCCGGTCGCCGAGAGATACGACGTGGTGGTCGCCCTGGACGGTCTCGACCGGCTCTGCTCGGTCGAGGACGAGCAGCTCGACTGGGCCGCGAGCCTGCAGGCCCTCAAGCGCGTCCTGCGCCCGGGCGGCACGCTGCTGCTGGCCGTCGAGAACGAACTGGGCGTGCACCGCCTGGTCGACCCGAGCACGCACACCTCGGCCCAGACCGACAGCGCGTGGCGGCCGCTGGGCGAGTTCGACACCAAGCCCGGCAACCCGACCCGGCTGGCCGGCAAACTGTCGGCCGAGGGGCTCGCGATCGACTGGCTGGGCTCGGCCTGGCCGGTGCCCGAGTCGCCCACGCTGATCGCCACGCCCAACGCGCTGCAGGACGGCCCCACCGACGTGCTGGCCGCCGTGGCCGCGAGCGCGGTCGGCTCCGCGTACGTGGAGAAGGCGGTGCTCAGCGACCCCCGCCGGCTCGCCGCGGCGGCCGTCCGGGGCGGGCTGGGCCCCGAGTTCGCCGCCTCCTGGCTGGTCGTCGCCCACCGCGCGCCCCGTCCCGCGGCCGCGCTGGCCCTGCCGCCCGTGCTGGCCGGCGACGACTCCGTGGTCGAGATCGCGCCCGGCCCCGAGGGCACGTGGGTCCGGCGCGTTCTGATCGGCGACGCCGGCGTGCTCAACGGGCCGCTGCCCGTCGGCCGCCTGCTCGAGGAGCTGCTGCTCGGCGCGGCCCTCCGCCACGACCTGCCCCTCCTGCGGCGCCTGCTCACCGGCTGGGCCGCCGCGCGGCCCGAAACCACCGCCGACAACGTCGTAGTCCACCACGACGCCTTCGCAGTGCTCGACCCCAGCATTCCCCCGCAGACCGACGTGATCCGCCGGTTCGCACAGACGCTCCTCGGTGGGGGCTACGCCCATCCCTGGCCCGCCGCCACCGATCTGGCCACACTCACCTCGGTCCTCCACGGTGCCGCGGGCCTGCCCGACGCCGTCCCGCCCGTCCCGGCGGAGGACGACATCCCCCTGCCCGACTCCCGCCGCGAGCACGAGGAGCAGCTGCGCGCGCTGCGCCGGCAGATCGCCGACGCGACCTCCCGCGCCCAGTGGTACGAACGCGAGCTCAACAAGCGGGACAAGGAACTCAACAAGCTCCGCAAGCAGGCCGCCATTTTCAGCGGCACGGTGAGCTTCCGCGTTGCAAAGATCGGCTATGGGGTAGCCCGCAAGGCACGGAACCGCCTTCGAAAAGGACTTAAATGACAACCCTCGGCATCATCCAGGCCCGGATGGGCTCTTCGCGCCTCCCCGGCAAGGTGCTGCGCAAACTCGGCGGCCGCAGTGTCCTCGAGCGTGTGATCCGGGCCGCTCAGCAGAGCGGTGTGCTGGACACCCTGGTCGTCGCGACCACGATCGAGCCGGCCGACGACGCCGTGGTGGCCGAGTGCGCCGCGATCGGCATCCCGTGCACCCGGGGCCCGGTCGACGACGTGCTGACCCGGTTCCTGGGCGTTCTCGACCAGCACGAGAGCGACGTCGTCATGCGGTTCACGGCCGACTGCCCGCTGCTCGACCCGCACCTGGTCGCGCTGGCCCACCGCGTGTTCACCGCGTCCGGCGTCGACTACATGACCACGTCCATCACCCGTACGCTGCCTCGGGGCCTCGACGTCGAGGTCGTACGCACGCCGGTGCTGCGGGCCGTGGACGCGCTGGCCACCGAGCACCACCGCACGCACGTGACGTCGTACATCTACACGCACGCCGACGACTTCGACGTGATCGGGCTGACCATGCAGCCCGACCTGTCGCACCTGCGTCTCACGCTCGACACCGAGGACGACTGGAAGCTCATCGAGGCGATCGTCGGCCACTTCGGCGACGAACCGATCTCGGTGCGCGAGCTGGCCAACTGGCTGGCCGGCCGACCCGACCTGATCGAGCTCAACGCGCACGTCCTGCAGAAGGCCCTGGTGCAGGCGTAACCGTGACGATCGTCGGTATCCGCTGCGACGCCGGTGCGCGCACCGGCGTCGGGCATCTCGTCCGGTGCGTCGCGCTGGCCGAGGAACTGGTCGCCCGCGGCGTCGTGGTCGTCTTCCTGAGCGACCTCGGCGGCGTGGCGTGGGCCGAGTCGCAGCTCACCCAGCGCGGTCTGCCCTGGCGGCCGCCCCCGGCCGACCCCGCGGCCCTGGTCGCGACGGCCGACGAGCTCGAACTCGACGCGCTGGTCGTCGACTCGTACACGCTGCCGCCGGAGCACTCGGCCGCGGTCCGGGCGACCGGCCGGCCCGTGCTGGCCATCGTCGACGGCGACTTCCGTGGGCAGACGGCCGACATCTACGTCGACCAGAATCTGGACTCGGCGATCGACGTGCCGGGCGCACTCGGCCTGGCCGGGCTGGACTACGCGCTGTTCCGCAGTTCGGTGCGCTCGCTGCGGCCCGCGGCGCCGCCGGTGCACACCGACGCCCGTACGCCCAAGGTCGTGGCCTTCTTCGGCGGGACCGACGCCTACCGGGCCGCACCCGAGATCGCGGTGCGGCTGGCCCAGACGGGGGCCCGGTTCGACGCCACGATCATCGGGGCCGATGAAAGCCTGCGCGACGAGCTGCACGCCGTGGTGCCGGCCGAGGGCCAGCGCTTCGACATCATCGCGCCCACCGACGACCTGCCCAAGCTGCTGGCCGAGGCCGACCTGGCGGTCAGCGCGAGCGGCACGTCGACGTGGGAGCTGCTCTGCCTCGGCCTGCCCGCCGCGCTGGTCTGGGTGGTCGACAACCAGATCCTCGGCTACGACCGGACCATCGCCCGCGGCTACGGGGCGGGCCTGGGCCGGCTCGGCCACCTGGGCGTCGACGCCGTCGACACGCTGGAGCGGCTGCTCACCGACGCGGCCGCCCGCACCGAACTGGCCCAGCGGGCCTGGTCGGCGGTGGACGGCCGCGGCGTGGAGCGGGTGGCCGACGCGCTGCTGGCTAAGGCTGCGTCACCTCGATGACGACCTTGCCCACGGCGTTCTGCTCGACGGCCTCGTGGGCGTCGGCGATCCGCTCGAACGGGTAGCGCAGAATCGGCAGCCCGGCGTCCTCCCCCACCCGGAAGGCGCCGGCGTTGACGGCCTCGGCCACGGCGGCCACCGCGTTGTCCTTCTCCTCGGCCGAGGTCGTGTAGGTCAGCACGAAGTCGAGGCTGACGTTCTTGAGCATCGCCTTGAAGCTGGGGATGGCGACCTTGCCCGCGACGTAGATGGCGACGTTGCCGTTGGGGGCGATCACGTCGAGGTCGAGCGGGAGGTTGTCGGTGTTGACCTCGACCACGATGTTCGGGCCGCCCTCGCTGACCTCGCGGATGCGCGCGGCCACGTCCTCGTCCCGATAGTTGATCACCGTGTCGGCCCCCGCGGCCGCGGCCAGCTCGGCCTTCTCCTTCGACGAGACGGTGGTCAGCACGGTCGCCCCGGACCACTTGGCCAGCTGGATCGCCGCGTTGCCGACCGCACCCGCACCCCCCGCCACCAGCACCGTACGGCCGTCGAGGGCGCCGGGCTCCAGCCGGGCCGGGCCGTCGCTGGCCAGCGTCAGGCACCGGTGCGCGGTCAAAGCCGGAATCCCCAGGTCGGCTCCGACCTCGAACGGCACGTCGTCGTTCATCCGCACCACCTGACGGCGGGGCAGCACCACAAATTCCTGCGCGGTGCCGTTCTCCCGGCCGTAACCCGCGTCCCACACCCAGACGTGATCGCCCGGCTCGAGCCCGGTCACCCCGTCCCCGATCGCGTCCACGATGCCGGCCCCGTCCTGATTCGGCACCCGCGGCGGTTTGACCCCGTCGGGCACGCCCTTACCGGCCCGGGTCCCGGTGTCGGTCGGGTTCACGGCGGACAGAACGATCCGCACCCGCACCTCATCAGGCCCGGCAGGCGGCAGATCCCGCTCGGTGATCTGCAGAACGGACGCGGGACCTGGCTCAGTGAAGACGGCTGCACGCATCATGCATCCCACCCTTTCACGTTCCCCCCGACCCACGAAGATCAACATCAAGGTCAAGATGTCCCGGCGGGGTGGTGGGTGCGGACCGCCGATCCTGAGCCGAGCGCCTCCGGACGCCCGCTCGTCCAGCTCGACTGTGTGCTCGGAGAGTCACCCGGTCGAAGCCGGAGATGGTCGGCCCGGTCAAGAGCAGTCGCATGGCGGAACCCTGTGGTCGGCACACAGGGTTAGGGTCGCGGCATGGATCTCACTGCTGGGGCGCCGGTGCGGTACAGCACGCCCGCGGGGCGTTGGGTGCTGCTGGCCACCGTGCTCGGTTCCAGCCTGGCCTTCATCGACTCCACGGTTGTCAACATCGCGCTGCCGGAGATCGGTCGTGACCTGGGCTCGGACGCCGCCGGCCTGCAGTGGACGGTCAACGGGTACGCGCTCAGCCTGGCCTCGCTGGTCCTGCTCGGCGGGTCCCTCGGCGACCGCTACGGCCGCAAGCGGATCTTCCTGCTCGGCGTCTCCTGGTTCGCGCTTGCCTCGTTGTTGTGCGGCCTCGCCCCCGACGTCGAGGTGCTGATCGCCGCGCGGGTTCTCCAGGGGATCGGCGGCGCCCTACTCACCCCGGGTGCGCTGGCCATCCTGGAGGCGTCGTTCGCGGCCGAGGACAGGTCGCGGGCCATCGGGGCGTGGTCGGGGCTGGGCGGCATCGGCGGCGCGATCGGCCCTTTCCTGGGCGGCTGGCTGGTCGAGATCGGCGACTGGCGGTACATCTTCCTGATCAACGTGCCCCTGGCCCTCATCGTGCTGCTGATCGCGGCCAAGCACGTGCCCGAGTCGCGCAACGCGGCGGCGGCCCGGCAGATCGACTATGCGGGCGTGCTCACCGGCGCGGCCGGGCTGGCCGGTTTGACGTACGGCTTCACGGCCTGGCCGGAGCACGGGCCGGGCGACCCGATGGTGCTGCTCTCGTTGGCGCTCGGCGCCGGCGGAATGGTCGCCTTCGTGCTGGTCGAGCGGCGGTCGCCGCACCCGATGCTGCCGCTGCGGATCTTCGGCAACAAGGCGTTCAGCGGGGCCAACCTGGTCACGTTCCTGGTCTACGCGGCCAACGGCGGGGTGTTCTTCCTGTTCGTGGTCAACCTGCAGGTCGTCGCCGGCTTCACGCCGCTGGCCAGCGGGATCTCGCTGTTGCCGTTGACCGCGCTGATGCTGGTGCTCTCGGCCCGCGCGGGCGCGTTGTCGCAGCGCACCGGTCCGCGGATCCTGATGACCGTGGGCCCCCTGATCTGCGCCGTCGCCCTGGTCATGATGTCGCGGATCGGCGCCGGCGCCGGCTACTGGGTCGACGTGCTGCCCGCGGTGGTGATCTTCGGGCTGGGCCTGTCGACGCTCGTGGCCCCGCTGACCGCCACCGCGCTGGGGGCGCTCGAGGACTCGTACGCGGGGATCGCCTCCGGGGTCAACAACGCCGTGGCCCGGGCGGCCGGTCTGCTCTCGGTAGCGGTGCTGCCGCTGGCGGCCGGGCTGGGCGGCGGCAACCTGACCGACGCGGGCCAGCTTCACCCGGTGTATCGCAACACCATGCTGATCTGCGCGGGCCTGATGGTGGCGGGCGCCCTGCTGGCCTACCTGCTGGTGCCGCGCCGGCTGCCCGCGCACACCCCGGCCCGCTCGTTCTGCGACCCGTGCGCGCCGCCCGTGCAGTCCCCGGAAGGGGTCAGAAGTGCGCGGTGACCGTGCAGACTCGGGAGTCGGTCAGAAGTGCGCGGTGATGGTCCGGTTCGGTCCGTCGACTGTCATGCGGCCCCCGTACGGAAGGATCCACTGCGGCGCCGTATGTCCGAAATCGATCCCGAAGACGACCATGGCTGACGGGTTGTAGACGGCCAGCGCCTTGAGCACTGCCGCCCGCTGGTCCTCGCGATACCTGGCGCGTTCCCCGGCCGGCGCGGGCGCACCGAAGACGGCCGCCTTGGCCGTCGCCACCAGCACGGCCGGAAACTGCTGGAGCAGGCCGCGCTCGCCCGCGTTGCGCAGCATCCGGAACACCTCGACGGCCGGTGGCATCTCCTCCGACGTCTCGAGCAGCAGGATCGACCCGGCGTAGCGTTCGGCGGGCAGGATCCACCGGCCCGCGGCCAGGTTCCAGTGCAGGATCTCGAGGTTGCCGCCCCACGTCGGGCCGGTCACGACCGAGCCGGGCTGGTGCCAGACCCAGCCGGGGCTGGGCACGGTGGGCTGCGGTGTGTCGAGCGACGCCGGGTCGGCCCAGTCGGACTCCTCCTCGCTGAACTCCGCCACCTCGGTGATCGGCAGATCGGTGGTCTCGAAGAGCGCGGCTCGCAGCGAGGTCAGGTGGGCGGGGTGCAGGCGGCGGGTGAGGTGCACCATCGTCGAGCCGCCGTGATAGCCGGCCACGCCGTGCGTCCACAGCCAGTTCAGCAGGTTGGTGTTGTCGGAGTAGCCGAAGTACGGCTTGGGGTCGGCCCGGAACGGCGCCGGGTCGAGGTGCGGCAGGACGGTGATCTGGTCGTCGCCGCCGATCGAGGCGAACACGGCCCGGATCGTGGGATCGGCGTAGGCGGCCATCAGGTCGGCCGCGCGGTCGGCGGCGGGCGCCCCGGGCGTACGGGTGGTGGGGAACTCGACCGGTTCGAGGCCGAGGTCCTCGCGGATGCGGCGCAGGGCCCGTTCGTGGGTGGCGGGATAGACCCCGGGGCCGGCCCACGAGGGTGAGACGACGGCGACGCGGTCGCCGGGCTGGAGTTTGGCGGGAGCGTCCATGCTCCCGATCCAACTCTCAGATCATCCCGGCCCGAAGCGCATATGCCACAGCGTGGGACCGGTTGCGCAGTTTGAGCCGGTGCGTCACGCCGTAGATGACGTTCTTGACGGTCCGCTCCGAGTAGCAGAGCTTGCCGGCGATCTCGTTGGTGTCGAAGCCGTCGGCCATCAGCCGCAGCACGTCGATCTCGCGCGGGGTCAGGCCCGAGGCGTTCAGCCCGTTCGGGGTGAGCACGTCGCGCTGCATCCGCTCGACGTGTTTGAGCAGTTCGCCGACCAGGTTGGGGGGCAGCACCCCACCCCCGCAGGCGGCGGCCTTGACGCTGTGCGCCAGCCGGTCGGCCGAGACCGCCCCGCGCGGCAGGATCGCCACCACGCGGCACTCGACCGCGGTCAGCAGATCGCCCTCGTCGATCTCGGACACCACCAGCACGACCGGCGCGGTGGTTTCCGCGTTGGCCCGGCGCAGGGTGGCCACCACCTCGGTGCTGAGCCGCTCGGCCGCGACCACCAGCACGTCGGCTTCGGACCGCTGGGCGTTGCGCAACACCGTGAGGTCACCGCGGAACTGGAGCAACGCGGCGAGACCGGCGTGACTGAGCGGGTCCGTCGCCTGCACAGCGACCCGGGTCTGTTCCATGGCTGCCTCCCCACTACGTCAGGGAAGTCAGTGTCGGAAACGGGCCTTCAGGGAACCTTCACGGATTCTTCATCGCACACCGGTGGCCGATGAACCAGTTCAGCAGAGGCCGGTGGCAGTGCGGAAGGACGACGGCTCATGAGTGCCCGTCCGTGCGGTTTGTGTTATCCATTGACACCCGGCCCGTCTCCCTCAATGTTGACAGCAACCGACCCGGGAGGACACGTGGCGAACGTGCGCGTCAGCGTGCTCGGGCCGGTGCGTGCCTGGATCGACGAGCGCGAGGTCGAACTCGGGCCGGCTCGGCAGCGGGCGGTCTTCGCGGTGCTGGCCGCGCACGCGGGGCGGGTCGTGGGGCGCGACGAGCTGATCACCGCGATCTGGGGCGACTCGGCGCCGGTCACCGCCGTGGGCAGCATCTACACGTACGTTTCGGGGCTGCGCCGCGCGCTCGGTCAGGCCCACCTGAGCACCGGGTCGGGCGGCTACCAACTGCGGGTCGAGCCCGGCGACCTCGACTCGGCCCGGTTCCAGCGGTTGCGGACGGCCGCGGCCGAGCTGCTCGCGGCGGGCGACGCGACCGGCGCGGTGGCCCGGCTCGACGAGGCGCTGGCCCTGTGGCGGGGTGACGCGTACGCGACCCTGGCCGGCCCGTTCCTCGAGCTCGATCGGCAACGGCTGGCCGAGCTGCGACTGGCCGCGGCCGAGCAGCGGGCCCGGCTGCGCCTCGAGGCCGGTGGCGACGACGGGCTGGTCGCCGAGCTGACCGCGCTGGTCCGCGACCATCCGCTGCACGAGCCCCTGCACGAGTTGCTGATGCGCGCGCTGCACCGGGCCGGGCGGCACGGCGAGGCGCTGGAGGCGTTCCGCACGGCCCGCCGCACGCTCGTCGCCGAGCTGGGCATCGAGCCGGGCCCGGCGCTGCGCGCGTTGCAGCGGCAACTGCTCTCCGGGTCCGGCGATCGCGAGGCGGGCCCGGGTCGCCCGGGCCAGGAGCAGCGCACGGTGGTGCCGACGCCGATCGCCAAGGCGTTGCGCGACGGTCTGGGCGCCCGCTCATGGGTGGGCCGGGTGGCCGAGATTGATCATCTTCGTGGTCTGGTGCGCGCGGTCGCCGCCGGGACCGGCAACGCGGTGTGGATCTCCGGCGAGCCCGGCATCGGCAAGACCGAGCTGCTCACCCACGCGTTCGCCGACGCCGCCCGCTTCGGCTGCCGGGTCGCCTGGGGCGCGGCCGACCAGCTGGGCTCGCGCGTGCCGCTGCAGGTGCTGTCGCGGGCCCTGGGCCTGGGCACGGGGGCCGAGCCGGTCGACGACCAGATCGTGGCCGCCGTGCGCTCGGCCTGCGCCGCCGGCCCGCTGGTGCTGGTCGTGGACGACATGCAGTGGGCCGACAGCGCCACCGTACGGGTCTGGGAACGGCTGCTCGGCCTGGTCGGCAAGCTGCCGCTGCTGCTGGTCGCGGCGGCCCGGCCCGACACGCACCAGGCTGATCTGCGCCGCAAGGTCCTGGCCCGCCAGCGCATGCCGCTCGATCTGGGCCCGCTGGCCCCGGCCGACCTCGACCGCATGGTGGCCGCCCTGGTCGGGGCCCCGCCCGGCGAAAATCTGCGCGCGATCGCCGCCCGCTCCGGCGGCAACCCGCTCTTCGCCCGCGAGCTGGTGGCGGCGCTGCGGCAGCGGGACGCGGTCGAGATCAGCGGCGGGCGGGCCGACATCGGTCCCGAGGTGACCGTCGACCCGCCGCAGACCCTGCTCGACGCGGTACACGCGGCGCTCGACGTGCTCTCCCCCGAGACCCGCGAGGTGCTGCGGCTGGCCGCGCTGCTGGGGTCGGAGTTCTCGGTCAGCGAGGTCGTGGCGGTGACCGGGCGTTCGGCGCTCGACCTGGTGAACGCGCTGGAGGAGGCGCTGGCGGCCGCCGTGCTGGTGGACAGCGGCACCGACCTGGCGTTCCGGCACCCGTTCCTGCGGCAGGCGCTGGTCGCCAGCGTGCCGCCGGCCCTGCGCGCGGGTCTGCACCGGCACGCGGCCGAGGTGCTGGCGGCCGGGGGCAGCCCGCTCACCCGGGTCGCCGAGCAGCTCAACGCGTCGGCCCCGGTGGTCGACTCGTGGGTGTTGAACTGGCTGGTCACCCACCACGCGGCGGTGGTGCGCCGGGCGCCGCAGATCGCGGGCGACCTGATCCGCCGTACGCTCGCCACCGAGCTGCCGTCGGCCGAGGAGCGCGGCGTGCTGCTGGTCGCCCTGGTCCGGCTCGAGTTCCGGCAGGGCCGCACGCCGATGAACCAGGCCGAGGAGGCGATGAGCCTGGCCGCCGACCCGGGCGACCGGGCCGAGATGCGGCAGTTGCTGGCCACGATGCGCCACCGCCGCGGCGAGACGGCCGAGGCCGTGGCGATGCTGCGCGACGCGGCCGACGACGAGCGGGTCCCGGCGATCTGGCGGACTCGGCACCGGGTGCTGCTGGCCAACATCCGCCGTGGCGACCTGGACGACCTGGACGCGGCCGAGCGGCGGGCGCGGGCCGTGCACGACGAGGCGCAGGCGGCCGGTCAGCCCTACGAGACCGCGTTCGCCCTGCAGACGATCTGGCTGACCAGCTCGATCCGGCGTGATCACGAACGCGCGCTGGAGCATGTGGACCGGGCGCTCGCGGTGGTGCGGGACGAACCGGCGCTGGCCGACACCTACGTCGACCTGCTCGACAACCGGCTGTTCTCGCTGCAAAATCTCGACCGGCTCGACGAGGCCCAGGAGACGCTGCGCACCGCGCCGGCCGGCTTGCAGGTGGCGGCGGCGGTGCAGGACTACTGGCTGGGCCGGTGGGACGAGGCGCTGACCGAGGTCGGCGCGGTCACCGAGGACGGTCCGGGCGTGACGTTCCACGGCCGGCGCGAACCGGGCGCAGTGACGATGCTGGTGCACGGGGTGGCGGCCCTGATCGCGCTGCACCGCGACGCCCCCGATCTGGCCGCGGCCCACCTGGGCGCGGCCGACGCCGTGCCGGCCAGCGAGGCCGAGCGCGAGAACTGCGACTTCCTGCTGGTCGCGCGGGCGCTGGCGGCCGAGCAGCAGGACCGGCCGGCCGAGGCGCTCGATCTGCTCGGCCCGCTGCTGCAACCGGCGTACGCGCCGATGATGCTGCGCCACCAATGGCTGCCCGACGTGCTGCGGCTGGCCCAGCGGCAGCGACGTCCGGACGTGGCCGAGCGGGCCGCCACGATCTGCGCGACCGAGGCCGCGCGCGAGGTCCGGCCGGCCCGGGCGTATGCGGCCAACTTGCGCTGCCAGGCGCTGCTGCTGGGCGATCCGGCCCCGGCCCGGGCCGCCGCCGCGCACTATCGCAAAGTCGGCCGGGTGCTCGAGCTGGCGTCCGCGCTGGAGGACGCCGCGCTGCTCAGCGGGGAGCGTCCCGAGGAGGCGCGGCGCTTGTTCGCCTCGATGTCGGCGCGCTGGGACGTCGCGCGCACATCGACATCCATGGTTTGATCCTGTTCGGAGCGCCGGTTTCGCGTATCGAAGGTTTTGATACACGTTCGTTATTGCGCGGCTCTGCGCTCATGCCTTGACAGAAAAAGTTCGATAGTGCGTGAATGTGTTTCCAGGTGGTTACTCCCCGGTGTCACATCCACCACTAAGGAGCTCTGTCATGAGCGTTTCCCCCGGCCGCTGGCGGCCGGCGGCCGCGATTTTCGGTGCGGCCCTTCTCTTCCTCAGCGCCTGCGCGAAGTCCGAGGACGACGGCACGGCATCGTCCGGCGCGGCCGCCCCCTCGGCCGGCGCCCAGGTCGTGCAGTCGGCCAGTGCGGGCGGTCCGACGTGCACGCTCGACCAGTACGGCGGCACCAAGATCGACCTGAAGACGGCGAAGGTCGGCTTCTCGCAGTCGGAGAAGGAGGCGAACCCCTTCCGCATCGCCGAGACGCAGTCCATCAAGGACGAGGCGGCGAAGCTGGGCATCACCAGCCTCACCACGACCAACGCCAACTCGCAGTTCAACAAGCAGATCAGCGACGTCGAGCAGATGATCGACTCGGGTGTGCAGCTGCTGGTCATCGCCCCGCTCAACTCGGACGGCTGGGACTCCGTCTTCGCCAAGGCGTCGGCCAAGAAGGTTCCGATCATCACGATCGACCGCAAGATCAACGCCACCGCCTGCAAGGACTACCTGACCTTCATCGGGTCGGACTTCGCCGAGCAGGGCAAGCGCGCGGCCGACGAGATGGCCAAGGCGATGGGCAACAAGGGCAAGGTCGCGATCCTGCTCGGCTCGCCCGGCAACAACGTGACCACGCTGCGGACGAGCGGCTTCAAGGACCAGATCGCCAAGATCGCGCCGGACATTCAGGTCGTCTTCGAACAGACGGGCAACTTCTCGCGCGAGGAAGGGCAGAAAGTCACCGAGCAACTACTGCAGTCCAACCCGGACATCAACGGCATCTACGGCGAGAACGACGAGATGGCGCTCGGCGCCATCACCGCACTCAAGGGTGCCGCCAAGAAGGCCGGTGACGTGAAGGTCGTGTCGATCGACGGCACGAAGGGCGCAGTGCAGGCCATTGTGGATGGCTGGGCGTCCGCGGTGATCGAGTCGAACCCGCGTTTCGGCCCCCTCGCGTTCGAGACCGCGACCAAGTTCTTCGGCGGTGAGCCGGTCGGCCAGGACATCATCATCCAGGACCGCCAATACGGCACGGACAACGCCAAGACGGACATCAGCTCCGCTTACTGAGCGACGGGCCCGGGTGGCGAACGAGGCCATCCGGGCATTTCCGCGCAGGCAAGAAACATAGAAGTTCGTCTATTGCTGGCTCGTGTGCGATCACGTCAGTATGTGTGCATCCCCGCACGGCTCACTCTTTCGAAGGAGAGAGAACGTGACTGCACATCCCCGGAGGCTTCTCGCCCTCGCCGTCGCGGCCCTCACGGCCTGCGCCGGCTTAGTGGTCACCGCCTCGCCCGCAGCAGCGTTCGTCCCGAAGACGCCCCCGCTGACCACCCCGTGGACCAACCAGGTCAGCACGACCAACCCGCTCCCCGAGTACCCCCGCCCCCAGCTGACCCGCACCGACTGGCAGAGCCTCAACGGCATCTGGCAGTTCGCCGGAGCGTCGAACATCAACACTCCGCCGACGGGTCAGACCCTCGGTGAGGAGATCCTCGTGCCGTACCCGATCGAGAGCGCGCTCTCCGGGATCATGCGGCGTCAGGACTACTCGTACTACCGCCGCACGTTCACCGTCCCGGCCGGCTGGTCGGGCCGGAACGTGCAGCTCAACTTCGGCGCCGTCGACTGGCAGTCCAAGGTGTGGGTCAACGGCACGCTGCTCGGCACTCACGAGGGCGGTTACGACAAGTTCTCGTACGACATCACGAGCGCGCTGCGCAGCGGCAGCAACGAGATCATCGTCGGCGTCTGGGACCCCACCGACGGTCAGGACATCCCGGTCGGCAAGCAGCGCCTGAGCCGCGGCGGCATCTGGTACACGCCGTACTCGGGAATCTGGCAGACGGTGTGGCTGGAGCCGACCAACTCGGCCCGCATCACCCGGCTCGACACCACCCCCAACGTGCCGGCCGGAGGGCTCGACCTGGTCGTGCAGGCCGCCAACGCGGGCGGTCAGCAGGTCACCGCGCAGGTGCTCAACGGCGGCACGGTCGTCGGTTCGGCCACCGGCACGGTCGGCTCGTCGTTCCGGATCCCGGTGCCCAACGCGCGCCTCTGGACCCCCGACGATCCTTTCCTGTACGACTTGCGCGTCACGCTGGCCAGTGGTGACGCGGTCGGCGGGTACTTCGGCATGCGCTCGCTGGGCAAGGCGATGCTGGGCGGGGTGCTGCGCCCGACGCTCAACGGCAAGTTCGTCTTCCAGCTGGGCACGCTCGACCAGGGCTACTGGCCCGACGGCATCTCGACCGCACCCACCGACGCCGCCCTGCGCTTCGACCTCGAACAGCAGAAGGCACTCGGCTTCACCATGGTGCGCAAGCACATCAAGGTCGAGAACGACCGCTGGTTCTACTGGGCTGACCGGCTGGGCCTGATGGTCTGGCAGGACATGCCCGCACTGGCCAGTGGCCGCGAGCCGTCGGCGGTGGGACGCACCCGGTTCGAGAAGGAACTCAAGGAGATGATCGACGAGCACAAGGGCATCACGTCGATCGTGCAGTGGGTGCCCTTCAACGAGGGCTGGGGCGAATACGACGCGGGCCGGATCGCCGATCTGGTCAAAAGCTGGGACGCGACCCGGATGGTCAACCACAACTCCGGCTCCAACTGCTGCGACTCCGACCCTGACCCGGGCAACGGCGACGTCATCGACGACCACATGTACGTCGGCCCCGGCATCACCCGCCCGCCGACGGCCACCCGCTTCGTGGTCAACGGCGAGTACGGCGGCCTGGGCCTGCGCGTCGCCGGGCACGAGTGGCCGACCACGGGCAAGTTCGCGTACGAGTGGCTGCCCGACTCCAACGCCCTGACCAGCCGCTACGTGCAGATCACGAGCCGGATGGTCGACCTGATCAACGGCAACGGGTTGTCCGGCTCCGTCTACACCGAGCCGACCGACGTGGAGGAGGAGCTCAACGGCTTCTTCACGTACGACCGGCAGATCCGCAAGATGGACTTCGCCCGCGTCCGTGAGGTCAACACGCGGGTCCTGGGTGCGGCCAACGGCACGACGCTCTCGCTCAACCGGCCCGCCTCGCTGCGCGTCACCACGCCCGGCTACACCAACCGTTACCTGCGGCACGCGGACGGCGCGGCCCGCACCGACGTGATCACCACGTCGAGTTCGACCACCGACCGGCAGGACGCCACCTATTACGTACGGCCCGGCCTGTCCAACGCCTCCTGCTATTCGTTCGAGTCGCGCAACTTCCCAGGGCAGTACCTGCGGCACCGCGACTCCCGGGTGTATCGCGAGGCCAACAACGGCGGGTCCTTCGCCGGGGACGCGACCTTCTGCGCCCGGCCCGGCCTCTCCGGCGGCGGCACGTCGCTCGAGTCGGCCAACTTCCCCGGCCGCTACCTGCGCCACCGCGCCGAGCAGGTGTGGGTCGAGGCGAGCACCGGCGGCTCGTTCAACGACGACGCCACCTGGGCCGTCGGCTTGCCCCTGTGGCGCAGCGGGGCCGACCTGACCGTGGGTCAGAGCCGGTCGTTCCGGGTCACCACGACCGGCTACGACAACCGCTATCTGCGGCACCGTGACAACCTGGCCCGCACCGACGTCATCTCGGCGTCGAGCGCCCAGGTCGACCGGCAGGACGCGACGTGGATCGTCCGCACCGGTCTGGCCGACAACAGCTGCTACACGTTCGAGTCGGTCAACTACCCCGGTCAGTTCCTCCGGCACGCCGGCTACCGGCTGCAGAAGGCGACCAACGACGGGAGCGCGACGTTCCAGCAGGACGCCACGTTCTGCGCCCAGCCCGGCCTCAACGGCGGATCGGGCAACGTCTCGCTCGAATCACTCAACTATCCCGGTTACTACTGGCGCCACTACGGCGAAGCGGTTTACATCGCCACCAACGGCGGTGGCAACACATGGGACAGCGCCGGCAGCTACAACGCCGACGTGACCTGGAACAACGCGGCCCCGCTGGGGTAGCCACAACCGCCGGGCCGGGTGGTTCCCTGACCACCCGGCCCGGCACCGATTGAGGAGCCACTGCATGGCGTTGCTGGAAGTCGTCGACGTCTCCAAGATATTTCCGGGCGTCCGCGCCCTCGACTCGGTCTCCTTCACACTGCAACCGGGCGAGGTGCACGCGCTCGTCGGCGAGAACGGCGCCGGCAAGTCCACGTTGATCAAGGTGCTCACCGGCGTCTACAAGCCGGACGGCGGCGAGCTGAGATACCAGGACGAGGCGGTGCAGTTCGGCACCCCGATGGACGCTCAGCGGGCCGGCATCTCCACCATCTATCAGGAGGTCAACCTCGTCCCGCTGATGAGCGTGGCGCAGAACCTCTTCCTGGGCCGCGAGCCGCGTAACGCGCTGGGGCTCATCGACCGGGGCCGGATGGACCGCGAGGCCCGCGAGGTGCTGGCCGGCTACGGCGTCACCACCGACGTCCGCCGCCAGCTGGGCACGCTCGCGCTGGGCGCGCAGCAGATGGTCGCGCTGGCCCGGGCCGTCATGATCGACGCCAAGGTCGTCATCATGGACGAGCCCACGTCGTCGCTCGAGCCGCGCGAGGTGCAGACCCTGTTCGGTGTCATCCGCGAGCTGCACGCCAAGGGCATCGGCATCGTGTACGTCAGCCACCGCCTCGACGAGCTGTACGAGATCTGCGACGCGGTCACCATCCTGCGCGACGGCAAACTCGTGCACACCGGCAAGCTGGCCGACCTCGAACGCATCAAGCTCGTCTCGCTGATGCTGGGCCGGGACATGGCCGAGGTCCGGCGCGAGGGCGCGACCGCGTTCTCCGGGTCGGCCACCGGCGACGAGCAGGCCGCGCCGGTGCTGCGGGTGCGCGAGCTCAACAGTCGCCACAAGCTGCACGACGTGACCTTCGACGTGCGCCCCGGCGAGGTGGTCGGGCTGGGTGGGCTGCTGGGGGCGGGCCGCAGCGAGACCGTCAAGGCCGTCGGCGGCGCCTACCACCTGGACAGCGGCACGGTCGAGGTGGACGGCAAGGAGCTGAAGAAACCCACCCCCGTACGGGCGGTGCGGGCCGGCGTCGCCGTGCAGCCCGAGGACCGTAAGGCCGAGGGCATCGTGCCCGGCCTCTCCGTACGGGAGAACATCGCCCTGGCCGTACTGCCCCGCGTCTCCCGCGGCGGGTTCGTCTCCGACGCGAAGATCGACGAGATCGTCGACAAGTACATGAAGCGGCTGCGGATCAAGGCGTCCAGCCCCGACCAGGCCGTGGGTGACCTCTCCGGTGGCAACCAGCAGAAGGTGCTGCTGGCCCGGCTGCTCGCCACCGGCCCCAAGGTGCTGCTGCTCGACGAGCCGACCCGCGGCATCGACGTCGGGGCCAAGGCCGAGGTCCAGTCGCTGATCGACGAACTGGCCGCCGAGGGCCTCGGCGTGGTGCTGGTCTCGTCGGACGCGGAGGAGCTGATCGAGGGCTCGGACCGGGTGGTGGTGCTGCGCGACGGCGTGGTGGTCGGCACCCTGACCGGCGCCGAGGTCACCACCGAGGACCTGATGTCGACCATCGCAACGGAGGCCCCCCGTGAGCACTGAAACGATGGCCACCCGGCCCGTCGTCGACGCGGCCAGGATCAGGGCCTGGCTGCCCAAGTACGGCGTCTACGCCGCGATCGTCCTGCTGGTCGTCTACAACATCTTCTTCACGCCGTACTTCGCGACCTGGAGCAACCTGCGCATCCAGCTGATCCAGGTGGCGCCGATCGTGATCGTGGCGCTCGGTATGGCTCTGGTCATCGGCACCGAGGGCATCGACCTCTCGGTCGGCTCGGTGATGGCCCTGGCCGCCGCCTTCATCCCGCTCTATCTCGGGTACGGGGTGGTCGCCGCGATCCTGGTCGCCCTGCTGGCCGGGGTGGCGGTCGGCCTGATCAACGGCATCCTGGTGGCCCGGGTCGGCCTGCAACCGATCGTCGCCACACTGGCCCTGTTCGTCGGCGGGCGCGGGCTGGCCGTCGTGATCAGTGAGGGCAAGCTCGTCGACATCCGCAACGCCGACTTCCTCTACCTCGGCTCGGGCGACCTGCTCGGCATCCCGGTGCTGGTCTGGATCGCGGCGCTGATGGTGCTGGTCGTCGGGTTCGTGGTGCGCCGCACGGTCTTCGGCCGGCGGCTGCTGGCGATCGGGGGCAACCGGCCCGCCGCCGAGCTGGCCGGTCTGCCGGTCAAGCGGGTGCTGATCACCGTCTACGTCGTCTGCGCGGTGCTCGCCTCGATCGCCGGTCTGCTCTCGGTGGCCCGCATCCAGTCCAGCGACGCGTCCTCGGTGGGCCTGCTCATCGAGCTGTCCGCGATCACCGCAGTGGTCGTCGGCGGCACCCCGCTCACCGGCGGCAAGGTGCGCGTGCTGGGCACCGTGGCCGGCGCCCTGCTCATGCAGCTCGTGATCGCCACGATGATCAAGCACAACCTGCAGCCCTCCACCACCGAGATGGTGCAGGCCGTGATCATCCTGATCGCGGTTTACGTGGCCCGAGAGAGGAAGACCCGGTGACCATGACCAACGTCTCGGGACCGGAAACCCCGGCGATCGTCGCCGAGGACGTCCGCAAGGCCGAGCGCACCGACCGCATCGTCGGCACCGTGCAGCGGCAGGGTGCCCTGGCCGTGCTCGTCGTCGTGGTGCTGATCGCGCTCGCGACCTTCCCCAACTTCCGCAGCTTCGACAACGCGGCGACGATCCTGGTCGCGGCCGCGCCGCCGATGCTGATCGCGCTGGGCATGACCTTCGTGATCATCACGGGCGGCATCGACCTGTCGGTCGGCTCGCTCTACGTGCTCGGCGGCGTGCTGGCCGCGTGGGCCTCGCAGTACGGGGTCCTGGCCGCGTTCCTGCTGCCCCTGGCCGTGTGCGGGGCGATCGGACTGGCCAACGGGGTGATCATCGCGTACACCCGGATGGCGCCCTTCATCGTGACGCTGGCCGCCCTGCTGGGCGCGCGCGGGCTCATGCGGGCGATCAGCTCCGAGGGTTCCGAGACCTACCTGGTGCAGAGCGATGCGTTCCGCAAGCTGGGCAACGGCTCGTTCCTCGACATCGGCTACCAGGTCTGGCTGGTCGCGGCGCTGGTCCTGATCGGCATCGTGGTGCTGGCCCGCAGCCGGTTCGGCGCCTCGGTCTACGCGGTCGGCGGCAGTGAGGACGCGGCCAGCCTGATGGGCGTGCCGGTCCGCCGTACGAAGGTCTGGGTCTACGTCCTGTCCGGCCTGCTCGCCGGGCTGGCCGGGGCGATCAACGCGGCCAAGCTGGGCTCGGGCGTGACAGTGCTCGGCGTCGGCATGGAACTCGACGCGATCGCCGCCGTGGTGATCGGCGGGACGCTGCTCACCGGTGGCGCGGGCACGATCGCCGGCACCATCGCGGGCGTGCTGCTGCTGGGCGTGATCCAAAACCTGATCAACCAGGTCGGCAACCTCAACAGCAACTGGCAGCAGGTGATCAGCGGCGCCTTCCTGGCCCTGGTCGTGGTGGTGCAGACCTACCTGGCCCGGCTCCGCAGAGTCACCTGATCACTTGAGGTCGGCCGTGCCCAGCACGTGGCCGTCGTGATCCTGGACCTCTATCCGGCTGACATCGCGCAGCTGGATCGAGCTCGCCCCGATCACCTTGGCGTTGCCGCTCGGCGTGGGCCCCCACACCATTGCCTGCTCGACCAGGCCGGACGCGTTCCGGACCTGGCAGTGGAAGGGGCCCGCGCCGTGCAGCTTGCTGACGTCCAGCGCCACCGAGACCCCCCACGTCTTGGGCGTGAGCACCGCCTGGCCCGCCATGCCGCTGCCCTCGGCCGGCAGGAACCGCGCGGTCACCAGCTCGGGGCTCGGCAGCACCTGCGGCGGCCGGTCCTCCCGGTTGCCGCGCAGCACACCGAAACCGATCGCCACCGCCACCAGCACCACGGCCGCCGCGGCGAGCCAGCGGAAACCGGCCATGCGGCTCTGCCGGGACCGCTCGGCCCGCATGCGGCGCAGCAGATTGTCGATCTTGTCCTGGCTGGGGCGGGCCGACATGCTGACCGGGGCGGCCGCCACCCCCGGCTCCTCCCGATGCGCGTCGGGCAGGCGGCGCAGCAGCTCGGGCACGGCGGCCAGCCGGTCCAGCTCCTCGCGGCAACGGTCGCAGTCGCGCAGGTGGGCGTCGAGCCGTTCGGTGTCGGCCTCGTCGAGACCACCGAGCAGGTAGCCACCGAGCAGCCGGTGCAGCTCATCGTGGTCGGTGCTCACCGCAGCACCCCCATCTCCTCGAACACCGTGCGCAACGCCCGCACGGCGTAGTAGGCCCGGGACTTGACCGTGCCCTCCGGCACCTCGAGCTGGCGGGCCGCGTCGGCCACGCTCTTCCCCTCGTAGTACATGGCCTTGACCACCGCCTGATGGTCGGCCGACAACCGCTCCAGCGCCTCGGCGACCAGCCAGCCCTCGACCATCTCGTCGACGTTGTCGGCCGACGGCATCGCGTTCACCGCGGCCTCGTCGGCGATCAGATGCGGCCGGCGCTGCTCGGCCCGCCACGCGTTGGTGACCACGTTGCGCGCGATGGTCAGCAGGTAGGAGCGGATCCGGCCCGGATCGGGGTCCAGGTGATCGATGTGTTTCCAGGCCCGCAGCAACGTCTCCTGCACGAGGTCCTCGGCGCGATGCCGGTCATGCACATAGCGCAGGACGAAGCTGAGCAGAACCGCATAGTGCTCCGTGTAGAGCGCGGTCATCAGCTCCTCGTCGGGACTTACCCGTCGCCTCATCCGCGCCCGCCTTCTCGAACTCCGGTTCGCCACCACGTTCTACACCGTGACGGTGAACTCGGTTCGATCCGGCACGCCGGGCGTTCACTCGGCTCCCGCTCGGCTGGCGTGCCTTGGGCACAATAAAGGACGATGCCCGGTCCCCCTCGCCGGGACCGGGCATCGCGTCAAACACCGCGCCAGGCGGTCAGCAGTCTCCCGGACCCCCGTACCGGAAAGATCTGGCTGAGATCGGCGCGATCGGATACGTCTTCTCGGCTGTGCTGCGGATGAACATGTCGACCGTCGGGCCCTCGATGAACGAGACGCTCGAAACCCGAGCCGCGTTCTCCTTGGCCGACAGGGTGCCGTTACCCATGTCGGTGCAGGTGACGGACTTCGACGCGGACGCGGCGACCTCACCGAAGACCTGAACCAGACCGGAGCGGTTGAACTTCACGCCCTGCTTGTTCCAGATCTCCTCGGGGAAATACCCGATCCACTCGGTGTCGTAGGCGACCCACCAGCCCTTGTCGTAGTACTGGATGCCGAACTTCTTGGTGACCCCGTACGTCAGGGTGGCGCCCGGCTTGATCGCGCCGTCGGCCTGCACCCAGCCGCAGCCGTTGTAGCACTGGGGCTCCCCGTTGACCCAGTGGAAGACGAACAGGTGCGGGTCGTCGTCGCCGTTGACCACGCGGTCGACAGTCCAGCCGACCTCGACGATCTGCTTCTCGTCGGCCGACTGCAGCGCGATCTCGGCCAGCGTGTGATAGTCGTCGCGGTCGAGTTCGGGCTTGCCGATCGTGACGTTGGCGTAGACCCCGGCGGTGTCGGCGCTCTGCGAGCCGACGTTGTACATGAAGTTGACCTTGCTTTCGGGCGCCTTGAGGCCCAACGGCTTCGGCGGCACGGCGTCGGTCGTGTCCGTCTTGAGAACGGACCTCTTGCCGGTGCGGCCCTTGGGCCCGTATTCCGGCACCGGGATCACCGACCCGTTCGCGTCGGCCGGCGCGGCGGACAGGCCCTGAGCCCGCAGCGTCCTGCTGGTGGCGCCGTTCGCGCCGCGCTTCAGTTTCCGGGGGCGTTCACCCCAGGGCAGCACGGGCGGTTCTTTGATGAGAGGCCCATCGGTCGCGTTGGGGGCGTCAGCGCCGGCCGCATCGGGGGCGTCGGCCGAGGCACTGACCTCGGGCGCGCTCTCGATCTGGTCGGCACCCGCGTTGACCGTGGAGACGACGCCGATGGCGCCGACTACGGCAATCGCAAGGCCGGCGGCCAAGAGACCGCGGCGTGACTTCAACACTTGTCCGTCCTCGTTGATCGGGGGTTCGGAGGGAGCGGGCGAGGTGGCCTCCGGCACCGGTTCTCGGCGGCGACGTCACCATATAGCTTTCTCAATCCCATAGCCCCTGCTCAGTTCGATTTCCGCCTTAACGGCTGAGGCGCTGAGCCGATCCGGTGACCCATCGGCGCATTTCGCTGACGGAGCGTATCGACACGACTCCGGAGGGCGTAGTCGATCAATTGCCAAGAAAGAGGCTAACCGCGCTGAGCTTCTTTCAGGTCCACCGTAGAAGCAGGCACGCGATCATGAAGCCGAGCCTCGGGGGCGCCAATCACGCCACGCCTACCAAAGGGCGCAAATCGAACTCGCGCCGTCGTCAAATGAGAACGCGGCAGCGCGCAAATCGATCCTTGACGCAAAACCCGGGGCAAATCTCCAGGCGGTCCGCCACCCGACCCGGAGTCAGTCACGCGGGGCACAAACGAGCGCACCGCCACGCGACACGCGCGACAGGAGACAGCCCGCCGCCGCGTGACGCTCATCGCCCGCGACACGGCGCGCCCCCGCCAGTCCGACGCACAGCGGCGCGACCAGCACCGCGAACGCCGGCGACTCCGCTTTCGCCCGGCCCGAACCCGGCAAACCCTTTGTGGACAACCCGGCTTCCCGCCTCTTCGGGAGCCGCGATCTCCATCCCGCTCGGGCGGCCCGGGGGTCCGTACGGGTTCCGTCAAGCGGCGAGGGCACGCCTTCTCCGGGTCTGCGCTGGTAAGAAGTCGCGGCGCGAAACGCCGAGCTCCTGTCGGCGGTCTCGCCGACGCCACCCGGCCCGGCGACAACACCCCGGATCATGCGTGCGGCAGGGGCAATAAGCCGTGCCGGGCCGAGCGGCCGAGCAGCGCCCAGCTAGCGACGATCAAAAGGCGAGAAAAGCTCCCACATAACGAAAGACGTTTGACGATCACACCCACAACCCGCCAGCATGTTGACCATGCAGCGGATGGGCATCCCTCTCATCGCCGACCTGGCGATCGATCTGGCGCGCTGCGCCAGCGCCTGCTGTCCCAGCTGACCAGCGTTTCCGCGCCCCTACGGCGCGTGCATGACCCTGATCGGCTGACTTCCCGCCCCTAACTGTGCGAGTTCCGTTACCCTGGACAGCATTGTGGCGGTAAACCTATAGGACTGATAGGCAATGTATGCAAACGGAGGAGCTCCCGTGACCGCCGTCGACACCCGTCTCGACCACCTCGCCATCGCCGGCCGTTTCGCCGCCGCGCCCGACGAGTGGCCGGTCGCGCCCCGGTACAACCCGGTCGACCGCTGGTATCACCGCCTGCACGTGGCCGACGACCACGAGGTGTGGCTGCTGACCTGGCTGCCCGGCCAGGGCACCGAGTGGCACGACCACGGCGGCTCGGCCGGCGCGTTCCACGTCTTCAGCGGCTCGCTCACCGAGGACACGGTGGCCGTCACGCCGGGCCACGCGCCCCGGGTGACGTCGCGTGAGCTGGGCGAGGGGGCCGGCCGCCGGTTCGGCACCCACCACGTCCACCGCATGACCAACCGGTCACCGCGGCCCGCGGTCAGCGTGCACGTGTACGGCCCGGCCCTGACCACGATGACCAAATACCGCATCGGGGCGGCGAGCCTCGAGGTGCTCGAGGTCGAACGGGCCGGCGCGCAATGGTGACCGTGGCCCCGCCCGGCTCGCTGGGCATCGACGAGATCCTGGCCAACGCCCGCAGCCGGCTGACCCGGGTGGGCCCGGCCGAGACGGCGGCCGCGATGGCTCGCGGGGCGGTCCTGGTCGACATCCGCCCGGCCGCCCAGCGGGCCCAGTTCGGCGAGATCCCGGGCGCCGTGATCATCGAACGCAACGTGCTGGAGTGGCGGCTCGACCCGCGCAGCGACGCCCGGCTGCCCTTCGCCGACAGCTACGCACTCGAGGTGATCGTGACGTGCCAGGAGGGCTACACGAGCAGCCTGGCCGCGGTGGCCCTGCAAGACCTGGGCCTGGCCCGGGCCACCGACCTCGTGGGCGGCTTCGCCGCGTGGCGTGACGCCGGACTGCCCACGATTGCCGGCCCGGCCTAACTCTCCGGACGGGCCCGCCGGGGCAGCAGGAACGACAACCCGAAGGCCAGCGCGAGCAGCAGGAACGACACCCCGGTGGTCAGGATCGTCGCGTCCTGGAAGCCGGCCCGGACCTGCTGCCCGGCGTACGCCTGAAGCTCCGGCCCGCCCGGCGAGGACGCCTGACAGCTGGGCGGCGTCACGTCGGGGTCGTCCTCGGCCACCCGGTCGCGCAGGCAGGCCCGCAGACCCCGCCCGGTCTCGAGCTGCTGGTCGCCCGGCACTCCGGCCGTGGTGAGCACCGAACGCAACTCGGCCGACGAGTCGTCCACATGCGACGTGACTTGGCCGGGCAGCAGCGCGAAGAAGATCGTGCCCAGCACCGCGATGCCGAACGCGCCGCCGAGCTGCTGCACCGAGGTCAACGCCCCGGCGGCCGAGCCGGTCTCCTCGGTGTCGACCCCGGCCAGCACGATGTTGAAGAACGGCGCCATCGCGAGGCCCATGCCCGCGCCGATCAGCACCAGGGCCGGGATCAGCCGCCACGGGGTGATCGACGAACCGGCCAGCCACACCGTGAGCATGAAACCGGCCGTGCCCGCCATCATCACGCCCGTGCCGGTGAGCAGCAGTTTGCGGCCGAACCGCTCGCTGAGCCCGGAGCCCGCGGCGACGAACCCGGCGACCGTGCCCAGCGCCTGCGGCAGTGTGGTCAGGCCGGCCTGGAGCGGCGAGTAGCCCAGCCCGATCTGCAGATAGAAGGTGAAGATCAGGCCGGTGCCGATGAGCGCGGCGAAGAACACCATGCCGACCGCGAGCCCACCGCTGAACGCGCGCTTGCGGAACAGGCTCGGCGTGACCAGCGGGTCGAGCCCGCGCCGCTCCCGGCGGCTCTCGTAGATCGCGAACAGGCCGAAGACCACCAGGCCCGCCGCGAGCAGCACGAAGCACCAGGTCGGCCAGCCCAGCTCGCGCCCCTGCACCAGCGGGAAGAGCAGCAGGAAGGCGCCGGCCGCGGCCAGCGCCACGCCCAGCCAGTCGAGGCGGGGCGCCCGTTCGCTCTTGAACTCGGGCAGGAACTTCAGCGCCCCGAGGACGGCGAACAGGCCCAGCGGCAGGTTGATGAAGAAGATCATCCGCCAGCCGGAGCCGAAGAAGTCGGCCTCGACCAGCCACCCGGCCAGGATCGGGCCGCCGACCGACGACAGGCCCATCACGGGACCGAACGCGCCGAACGCCTTGGCCTGCTCGGCCGGGGTGAACATCTGCTTGATCATGCCGAGGCCCTGCGGCAGCATCACGGCGCCGAACAGGCCCTGGACGGCTCGCCCGGCGATCAGCTGCCCCGGGGTCTGGGCCAGGCCGCAGCCCAGCGACGCGAGCGTGAAGCCGGTCGCACCGATCAGGAACAGCCGGCGCCGGCCGAAGATGTCGCCCAGGCGGCCGCCGGTGAGCAGACCGATCGCCATGGCCAGTGTGTAGGCGGCGCCGAGCCACTGGATCAGGCTGATCGACCCGCCGAGCTCGGCCCGGATGGCTGGCCCGGCGATGTTGGTGACAAGCGCGTCGAGGAGGTCCATCACCTCGACAGTGAGGATCACGAAGAGCGCGACCCAGCGCCAGCGGTACGGCGTCCGCTGTTCCGCTGCGTGCTCGAGCACGGCGTCCATTTCACTCCCTTGGGACGAACGGTGTTCGTTGGTTACGAACACCGTTCTACTGGCGAACGGCGTTCGCGTCAAAGTAGTTTTGCTGGCGATGACTGAGCTGAACTGGCCACCCGGCCGCCGACGCCGCGCGCGGCCCTCGAAGACCCCGCTGACCAGGGAAGAAATCGTGCGTACGGCACTTCGGCTGGTGCAGGCCGAGGGTATCGACGCGGTGAGCATGCGGCGGCTCGCGGCCGAGTTCGACACCGGCCCGGCCAGCTTCTACGCCCACGTGGCGAACAAGGACGAGCTGCTCCAGCTGATGTTCGACGAGATGTGCGGGCTCGTCGACATCCCCGAGCTCGACCCGCCACGCTGGAAGGAGCAGGTCAAGCAGCTGGCCCGGGCCGGGCACGCGGCCATGGTGGCGCACAACGACCTGGCCCGCGCCGCGCTGGCGACGATTCCGAGCGGCCCCAACGCGCTGCACATCTCGGACGCGATGCTCGGCATGATGCTGGCCGGCGGCATCCCGCCCCGGATCGCCTCGTGGGCGATGGACCGCATCTTTCTCTACATCACGGCCGACGCGTACGAATACTCGATCTGGCGGCGGCAGGCGCAAGGCGCGGGTAAACAGACGTTCATCGACACGGTCAGCGCCGGATATCTCGAATATCTGCGCGAAATACCGGCCGAGGTCTATCCGAACGTCGTCCAGCACGCGGAGGCGCTGGTCGGAGGGGGTCCGGAAGCCCGCTTCGAGCTCGGCCTGGAACTGCTGGTGGACGGTTTGGACAAGTACGCGACATCCGAGTCCTGAGATCCGTCGATATCCCTAGTAGGTGATCGACCGTCCCATGTTGATACTGGGACCATGGACGGCGAGATCGCGACAGGGGCGCGGCTGCCGGTGCCGGTCACCGTGTTCGGGCCGCTGCACCTGCTGGCGCGCCGGGTGCACCGCCTGGCCAACACCGGCCACGGTCACGAGGCGCTCGAGGCCGCCGACGCCTACCTGGCCATCGCACACGCCGTCGGTGACGACCGCTCGGTGCTGTTCCTGGTGCAGGGCCAGATGTACGCGAATCTCTACATGGGACGGCTGTCCGAGGCGGTCGAGCTCGGCGAGCGGCTGCTGCGGCTGCACCGGGCCGCGGGGTCGGTGCTCGGCGAGGCCAAGACGCTGTGCGACCTGGCCCAGATCGACGTCCTGGGCGGACGATACTTCCCCGGCATGGGTCGCCTGGCCCGCGCTGCCGTGCTGCTCGACCGGCCCTACACCGACGGTGAACGGCGGATCTCGGCGTTGTGCTCGTTCGCCGAGGCGGCCACGGCTGCCGAGATGTACGAGATCGCCGCGACCACGTACGACCGGCTGACCGTCACCCACGCCGGCTTCCGGCTGGTGCACGCGGCCACCCTGCTGCACTGGGGTCTGCGGCTGGCTCACGTGGGCCGGCCCGACGAGGCCACGGCGCGGTTGCGGCGCAGCGCCGAGATCACCCGGCAGCAGGTCGAGCAGCGCCCCGACGACGTGGTCGCGGTCGCGATGCTGGCCCTGGCCCTGGCCAAGCTGGGCGACGTGATCCCGGCCGAGAAGCTCGCGCGCGAGGCCGTGATGCCGCTGCGGCAGGCCGAGAACTACCGGTACGCCCGGATGGCCCATCTCGCCCTCGGCGTCAGCCTGCGTGCCCAGGGCAACCTGGTCGAGGCCCGTACGGAGTTCGTGGCCGCCCGTGAGCTGTGCGGGTTCGGTCCCAGCCCCGACGAGAAGCCGATCATCCGGTTCGAGCTGGCCCTGACCGCGCTGGCCACCGACGACGGACAGGCCGCGCGCGACATGTTCGACGTGGTCGAGGGTCAGACCCGCGAGCTGTGGCGGCTGCGCGAGCAACGGCTGGCCATGCTGCGCCAGGCCCGGCAGCGCGAGGAGTCGGAGGCGGCCCGGGCCCGGGCCGAGCGCGAGGTGCTGCGCGACCCGCTCACCGGCCTCGACAACCGGCGCCGCTTCGACCTGCTGATGCAGCACATCGACCGCGGCCGGGTGTCCGGGCCGCTGGTGCTGCTGATCGTCGACGTCGACCACTTCAAGGCCATCAACGACGCGTATTCCCACGCCACCGGGGACCGGGCGTTGTGCGAAGTGGCCCGGATCCTGCGCGCGCACTGCCGGCAGGACGACATCCCGGTGCGCTACGCGGGCGACGAGTTCACCGTCTTCCTGCAGGGCGACCTGGCCGTGGGCCGGGAGGTGGCCGAGCGCATCCGCGCCGCGGTGGCCCGCACCGACATCGTGCCCGGTGTACGCCTGACCGTGAGCGTCGGCCTGGCCGAGCTGGGCCAGGGGATGTCCGGCGAGACGCTGTTCCGCGAGGCCGACGACCGCCTCTACGCGGCCAAGTGGAGCGGCCGCAACACGATCGCGTCCTAGCCTCGCTGCCGCCCCGGTTGTCAATCAGGCCTCAGTTCGGCTGCACGATCTGCGAGCGGCCGCTGTAGAGGCCGCGGGAGCCGTCGAGGCCGCGCGGCGTGTCCGGGGCGTCCAGCCAGACCACGTACGCGGCCCCGGACTTGAGACCGCTGATCGTCGTGCCGGCCGTGCATTCGGCACCCGTGGTGACCGTCTGCCATTGCGGCTCGGGCTGGGCGCCACTGACCAGCTCCTGCGGCACGGCGGCGACCCGGTAGCGGTTGCCGAACCGGTTGGGCCACTGCACGGTCAGCGAGCCCCTCCCTACTGTCACGATCATCGGGATGAAGACCCGGCCCACGTCCTCGTTCCAGGCCACCGCGCAGGCCGAGCTCGTGGGCAGGAACGACACGGGCGGCAGCCCGGGCCGGGGCGTCCCGGTGTATTTGCTCACCGCGCTCGACGTGGGCCGGCCGGGCTCGACGTTCACCCAGGCCGGGCCGTCGGCGGCGGTGGGGCTCGCGCTGCCCGACGGCGTCGAACCGCTCCCGCAGGCGCTCAACAGGAACGGCAGCATCACGACGAGGACCGGTCCGCGGCGCATACCCCTCCCTTCGGCGCGAAAGGGGACGCGCTTAGCCCGGCACGGGGCCGGTCGTCCCCCGTACCACCAGACGGGGTGGAATCACCATCTCGCGGTGGGCGATGCGGGTGCCGTCGATCCGCTCCACGGCCCGCGCCACGGCCAGCGTGGCCATCGTCTCGATGTCCTGCGCGACGGTGGTCAGGTCGATGTGCGCGAGCCGGCTGAAACTGCTGTCGTCGTAGCCCACGACGCTGATGTCGCCGGGCACCGCCAGCCCGTGGCGTCGCAGCACGTCGAGCAGCCCGGTCGCGCCCAGATCGTTGAAGACGGTCACCGCGGTCGGCGGGTCGGTCAGCAGTTCCCGCGCCGCCCGGGCCCCGTCCTCCTCGCCGAAACCCCCGTTCACGACCTTCCCGTACGCCTCCAGCCCGTGCCGCCGCATGGCGTCGCGATAGCCCTGCCGCCGTTCCGCCGAGGCCAGCCAGCGCCCCCCGTCGACGTGCGCGATGTTCCGGTGCCCCAGCGCGACCAGGTGGTCCACGGCCAGATGCATGCCCCGGGCGTCGTCGGTGCGCACCACGTCGACCTGCCGCTGCCGCACGGCGCGCATCATCGCCACCACCGGCAGCCGCCCGGCCAGCGTGGCCAGCTCACTCGCCGGGATCTGCGGCCCGAGCAGCACCAACGCCGCACACCGGTCCTGCAGCAGACCCGAGATCGCCGTACGTTCGTCACGGCGCGGGGTGACCGCGCTCAGGGTCAGCTCGTAGCCGATCCGCTCGGCCGCGTCGTAGAGCCCGGTGAGCAGGTCGTCGTGGAACGGATGCTGCACCCCGAAGACGACGCCGAGCAGCCGGCTCTGACCGCTGCGCAGCAGCCGGGCCCGGCTGTCGGGCTGGTAGTCGAGCCGGCGGGCCACCTCGAGCACCCGTTCCCGGGTGGCGGCGCTGGCGCCCGGCGCGTCCCGCATCACGATCGAGACCAGCGCCACCGAGACTCCGGCCTCGGCCGCGACGTCGGCCAGCGTCGTGCGCCGCTCCCCCACCGTCATGTCCGGAGAATTTACCTGTGACGACTAGAACGTTCTACTACTGATGCAACTAGAACGTTCTAGAGTCGATCGCGTGGAGAACCTCACCGCCGGTCGCCGCTGGGCGGCCCTGCTCGCCCTGGCCCTGGGCGGCTTCGGCCTCGGCCTGACCGAGTTCGTCGCCATGGGCCTGCTCCCCGACCTGGCCCGCGACCTGCTGCCGGCGGCGTACGCCCGCTCCGCACCCGACGCCGTGGCCACGGCCGGCTGGATGATCACGATTTACGCCCTCGGGGTGGTGGTCGGCGCGCCCACGATCGCCGCCCTGACCGCGCGCATGCCCCGCCGCCGGCTTGTCCTCGGTCTGCTGGCCCTGTTCCTGCTCGGCACCGTCGCCTCGGCCCTGGCCCCCACGTTCGGCCTGGTGCTGACCGGCCGGTTCGTCGCCGCGCTGGCCCACGGGGCCTACTTCGGGGCGGCCGGCCTGCTCGCCGCCTCGATGCTCGGCCCCGGCAGCCAGGCTCGCGGCTTCGCGGTCGTGCTGAGCGGCCTCACCGCGGCCAACGTCTTCGGCGTGCCGCTGATCACCAGCCTCGGACAGGCCGCGGGCTGGCGCATGGCCTACCTGGCCGTGGCCGGCGTCTTCGCCCTCACGCTGCTCTTCGTGCTGTTCACGGTGCCCGAGGTGGCCCCCGCGGCGGACGGCTCGCCCCGGGCCGAACTGGGCGCTTTCCGCTCCCCCCAGGTCTGGCTGGCGGCCGCGGTGGCCGCGGTCGGTTTCGGCGGTTTCTTCGCCGTGAACAGCTACATCGCCCCCGTCACGACCCACGTGACCGGCCTGCCCGAGTCGTACGTGCCCTGGGTCCTGGCCGTGATGGGCATCGGCATGACGGTCGGTAACGCTCTGGGCGGCGTGGCGGCCGACCGCAACCTGCGCCGCAGCATCCTGCTCGGCTTCGCCGCCATGATCGCCACGGTCGCCCTGTTCGGCGTGGTCGCCCGCAACCCGATCGGCCTGTTCGCGGCGGTGTTCCTGGTCGGCGCGGCGGCCCTGTTCATCGGCCCCGCGCTGCAGGCCCGCCTGATCGCCGTGGCCCCCAGGGCCCAACTGATGGGCGCGGCGGTCAACCAGTCCGCCTCCAACATCGCCAACAGCGCGGGGGCGGCCCTGGGCGGCATCACCATCGCCGCCGGCTGGGGTTACCTGTCCGCCGCCTGGATCGGCGTCCTGCTGGCCGCCACGGGGCTGCTGCTGGCCGTCCTGAGCTTCCGCCTGGACCGCCGCGACCCGGTCACCGACGAAGCCACCAAGCTGGAGCCGGCCGCCGCCTGAGCCTCAGGCGGCACGCCCGAGTCGGTGGCCGGCCATCTCCAGGATGCCGTCGCCCACGCGCACCGGCGTGTGCAGGCCGGAGACGTCGCTCAGGGTCAGCAGGCCGTCCTCGAGCCGGTAGGTGCCGCGGGCCGGGCGCTTGCGACCGAGGACCTTTCCCGCGTACGTTCCGTCGGTCTTGATTTCCAGACGAACCGCGCCATCCGCGCTCGACCAGGAGCCGACCGGAGCTGTCATGACCGGCCGGGTGTTCGTGTCGCCCGGCACGAGGCCCACGGCGAGCGCCAGAAGCGCACCGGCGTCCAGATCGGTGGTGTCGACGTGCTCGTAGCGCATGGCAGCTCCCGCGGAAATGGTGGAGCCCCTACTTTCGGCAGGTTCACCGCCGACCCGACCGGGCCGTCCGGTGCGACCGGGTTGTTTTCAGCTGTGGCGCAGCGCGGCCGTGACCGCGGTCATCAGCTTCTCGAGGTATTCCGGGTCGGGCTTGGAACGCGAGACGGCCAGCCGCCAGTAGAGCGGGCCGAGGATCAGGTCGACCGCGACGTCCGGGTCGGTGTCAGCGGGCAGTTCGCCGCGGGCCACAGCCTGGCCGACCAGCTTTTCCCCGACGGCCTGCTGGTGGGTGCGCAGGGCCGTCTGGAGGGTCTCGGCGATCTGCGGGTTGCGGGCGGCCTCGGCCATCAGGTCAGGAATGATCTGGGAGGCGATCCGGTGTTGCAGGGCCCGGCTCACGATCATCATGATCAGCTGGAGGTCGCCGGCGAAGCTGCCGGTGTCGGGCAGCGGCACGCTGCGGCCGGCCACGTCGGAGACGATTTCGAGCACCATCTCGAGCTTGTTGCTCCAGCGGCGGTAGATCGCGGTTTTGCCGACGCCGGCGCGGCGCGCCACGGCCTCGATGGAGAGCCGGCCGTAACCTACCTCGGCCAGCTCGTACATCACCGCGTCGCGGATCGCTACGGTGATGTCGGTCCGGAGCACCGCCGCCCCGGCGGGTGCACGCTTTGCTGTCGCCACGTAATCACTATACGCCAGGACGTTACGGTTGCGTTCCGCCCTTCGGTCGGATAACCTTCCCGGCACGTCGATACGAAGCCGTTCCATCGGCCGAGGCTTGACATGCTGATTGAGTGTTCTCGCCTAAAGAACCAGGGCCCGGTTCCCCGCACGGGCCGACGAGATCGGAGCACCACCCCATGGCTCAGACGGCGGTTGCCGACTCCGATACCGGGCCATCGCTCACCGAGCTGGCCCGCCGGAGCGGCCTGACCAAGGCAGGGCGCCTGCCCAGCCTGCCGGAATACACCAGGCACCTCTGGTCCTACCGGCACTTCATAGCCGCCTTCGCCAACGCGAAAGTGGGCGCGTCGCTGGGCAGCACCAAGCTGGGCGTTGTCTGGCAGCTCCTGACCCCGCTGATCAACGCCGGCGTCTACTACGTGATCTTCGGTGTTCTGATCAACACCAAGCAGGGCGTGGACAACTTCATCGCGTACCTCTGCGCCGGTGTTTTCATCTTCGGATTCACCCAGACGGTGGTGCAGGCGGGCTCGCAGTCGATCACGGCCAACATGGCACTCATCCGGGCGCTGCACTTCCCCCGGGCCAGCCTGCCGATCGCGGTCACCCTGGTCGAGGTGCGCAACATGGTGGCCTCGGTGGTCGTGCTCGTCGCGATCGTACTGGCCACCGGCGAGCCGATCACTGTCGAGTGGTTGTTGCTGCTTCCGGCCCTGCTGCTGCAGACACTGTTCAACGCCGGGCTGGCCCTGTTCACGTCGCGCCTGATCGCCAAGGTCACCGACATCCGGCAGCTCATCCCCTACATCCTGCGGATCTGGATGTACGGGTCGGCAGTGCTCTACCCGGTGACGTTCTTCGCCGAGCGGCTGCACGGCTGGCAGCTCGCGCTGGTCGAGGCCAACCCGCTGCTGATCTTCATCGAGCTGGTCCGGCACGCACTGATGGAGAACGTCGAGCTGGCGCAGCCGGCGCCGCTGCTGTGGATCCAGGCGGTGATCTGGACGGCGCTGGTGAGCTTCGGGGGTTACGTCTACTTCTGGCGCGGAGAGAAGGGCTACGGCCGTGGCTGACACTCGGGAACCCACCGTCATCGCGGACAACGCGCACATCGTCTACCGCATCTACGGCTCGGTCGCGCCGGGCGCGAACACGCCGCTGGCCAGCCTCAAGCGCATCGTCACGGGCAAGAAGAGCGCCGCCGTACGGGAGGTGCACGCGGTCAAGGGCGTCAGCTTCGTGGCCTACAAGGGCGAGGCGATCGGCCTGATCGGCACCAACGGTTCGGGCAAGTCGACGCTGCTGCGGGCGATCGCCGGGCTGCTCCCGGTCGAGCGCGGAGGCGGCATCTACGCGGCTGGTCAGCCGTCGCTGCTGGGTGTGAACGCGGTGCTGATGAACGAGCTCTCCGGCGAGCGCAACGTCGAGCTGGGTTGCCTGGCCATGGGCATGTCACCGGCCGAGGTGAAGAAGGAAGCGGCCGGCATCATCGAGTTCTCCGGCATCAACGACCGGGGCGATTTCAGCTCACTGCCGATGAAGACGTATTCGTCGGGCATGGCGGCCCGGCTGCGCTTCTCGATCGCCGCGGCCAAGAAGCACGACGTGCTGCTGATCGACGAGGCGCTGGCCACCGGTGACGCCAAGTTCCGCAAGCGCAGCGAGCAACGGGTGCGTGACCTGCGCAAGGAAGCCGGCACGGTCTTCCTGGTGAGCCACAGTGAGCAGTCGATCCGCGACACGTGCGAGCGCACCATCTGGCTGGAGTCCGGCGTGATCCGGGCCGATGGCCCGACCGAGGACGTGATGAAGGAGTACGAGACCTACGTCAACAAGTAGGTGGGTAGGTCTCGCACTCCGGGGACTTACCTGACCGACAAGTGCACGTGGTTCGTGTGGTCGCTCGAGGGGTCGCCGTTGCCCCTCGAGTACGCCTTCCAGCCGCTGGACGGCAACCAGATGCGTTTGAACCAGATGACGTAGAGCACGCCCAGCCGGTCCGAGTTGTTGATGAAGTAGTTGGCCAGGTTGGTCCCGTACGTCTTGTCACCACCCGACGCGACGCCGCCGAAACCCTTCTTCTCGGCCGCGAAGTCGCACGCCTGCCCCTTGGGGTGCTCGCCGCTGTTCTGCTCGCGGAAGCACGCCACGTAGCGCGTGAAGCCGTCCGCCTGGGCCTGCTTGAGCGCGTGCAGGGTCCGCGGCGTCAGGCAGCCGCTGGTGGTGGGATCGTTCTCGGAGCAGCTCTCGTCGGGCAGCGAGCCGTCCTTGTTACGCGGGGCGGGGGTGGCCTTGTCGCTGGACCCGCCGTCGGTCGACTCCGGGGCGTCCTCGCCGGTCCGGTCCGAGCCGCCGGTGTTGGCCGCCTTGAGCGCGTTCTCGGCCTGCACCTTGCGCTTGGCCATCGTGTTGACGTGCCCCTGCTGCTTGCGCACCTCGGCGTCGATGGCCAGCTTGGCCTTCCGCTGGCCGTCACGGGTGGCCTTGAGGTCGGCCACCACCTGGTTCTCGCGCACCGCAACCGTTTCGAGCGTCTCGGCGCGGTCGAGGAAGCCGCCGCCCGACTCGGCGCCGAGCAGCGCCGTCATCGGGCCGAGCCGGCCGGTCCGGTACGACTTCTGGATGATCTCGTCGATGGCTGCCTGCCGGGGGGCCAGGTCGGCGTCGAGCTCCTTGAGCTTGGCGGCGAGCTGGGCCTGCCGGGTCTTGGAGCGGGCCAGGGCCTCCTTGGCCTCGACGAAGCCCTTGGAGGCAGCCTCGAGTTGCTGGATCAGGGACTTGGGGGCGCCCTCGCCGTCGTCGCCGTTGTCACCCGGCGCCGCGGCGGCCGGTCCGGCCACCGCCAGGGTCAGCCCGGAGAGCGCGACGAGCAGGGCCAGCAGGGCCGCCGTTCGTCGCCGGACAGTCTTGTGCCGCACACCTGTTCCTTCCGTCGGCCGCCGACCGAGTTAGCTGACGGGTTCGGGACGGAAGTAATCCCTACCGCTGGTTAGCGGATTCACCCCGGAAAGATTGGTTCCCCGGTTCGCCCGGCAGGGCGATTAGGCGGCGGTCTCCTTGGGGGTGGAGACCGCCCCGACCATACCGACTTCATCACGAGATCGACAGTTATCACACGCGCTGCATTTCACCGGCGACGCCCCGTCACGGCAATTACAGAATGTGTTCGAGTGACTACTAAATTGCTCATTCTCTGGTCCTGAAGGAGCGCGAACTCTCGGGTAAACTAGCCGCCGGTTCTGCCGCCGTGGCGCCGCCCCCGAGGTGCCGGCAGACCACCGCCCAATCGCCGCGAGGCGAGCCGGGGAACCAGGTCAGTGGGGTGCATCCGCGCAAGCGGTAGGGATCGCTTCCGTCCCGAACCCGTCAGCTAACCCGGTCGGCGGTTTACCGGAAGGAACTGCATTGACCGTACGACCCCGCCGGTGGCTGATGCTTGCCCTGGCGCCGATCGTGGCCCTGTCTTTCCTGGCCGTGCCCTCCTCGCCGGCGCTGGCCGAGCCCGGCGACGACACCGCTCCGAGCGAGGGCAGCGCGGGTGACACGGTGGGCAAGAACGCCACCCTCGACGATGTGATCGAGTCCTCGAACCGGCGTTTCGTCGCGGCCCAGGCCGCCGTGACGAAATCCACAGCCGAGCAGAGGCGGCTCGCCAAGGAGATCAGACTGGCTGAAGGCAAGCGTCTCGCGCTGCTCCCCGAGGTCAACGCGATCGCCGGCCAGCAGTATCGAACTGGCCACCTGGGGGCGGCCAGCTTCCTGCTGGGCAGCCAGAACTCCGACGACTTCCTGGCCAAGGCGGTCTCGCTCGAAGAGATCAACGCGATGCAGGACCGCAAGCTGGCCGAGCTGAACAAGGTCATCAACGAGGTCAACACCAAGAAAGCCGCGCTCGACGCCGAGGTCAAGAAGCGTAAGACCAACCTCGTGGCCATGAGCAAGCAGAAGAAGGCGGCCAACGACGCGCTCGCGCTGGTCGGCGGCGAGAGCCTCACCCACGGCATCGTGCTGGCCAAATCGCCGGCCGCTGCTCCCGCGCCGCGCAATTCCGACGGCGGTTTCTCGCCCGAGGGTTGCAACGTCCAGGACGAGACCACGAGTGGCTGCGTGACGGCCCGCACAATGCACATGTACAAAGAGGTGAAGAAGGCCGGCTTCAATCGGTTCGTCGGCTGTCACCGCAACGGCGGGCCGTTCGAGCACCCGAAGGGCCGGGCCTGCGACTGGTCGTTGCAGAAGCGCGGCTTCGCACCCGCCCACAATGCCGATACCCGCACGTACGGCAACAACCTGATGGCTTTCCTGGTGCGTAATGCCGACAAGCTCGGCATCTATTACGTGATTTGGTACAAGCAGATCTGGTTCCCGGCCAGCGGCTGGAAGTCGTACAGCGGTCCGAGCGACCACACCGACCACGTGCACGTGTCGATGCTCTGACGACAGACCTGCGCAGAAGGGCCCCGGGGTGAACCCCGGGGCCCTTCTTCCATGCCAGGCGTCAGCTGGTCATGCGCCGCACCGGGGCGCGTCCGACCGGCTGGCTCGGGGCCGGGCCGACCGGGTGCGCCGGCGGGATCGGCACGGTCACCGGCTTGACCTGGGTGACCTCCACGTCCTTGCCGTGGTGGTTGACGACCAGGCGGGCCGAGCCGCCGCCGTTGCGCAGCGAATACGTCACCTCGTCGGCGGTCACGTTCACCCGCAGCCGCAGCCCGCGCCAGAGCAGCGAGAACTCCAGGTTGTTGATGCGGCTGGGCAGACGCGGGGCGAACGACAGCTGCCCGTTGAAGTCGCGCATGCCGCCCAGACCGGCCACCAGCGAGATCCACGTGCCGGCCAGCGAGGCGATGTGCAGACCGTCCCGCGAGTTCTGGTGGAGGTCGTGCAGGTCCATCAGGGCGGCCTCGCCCAGGTAGTCGTGCGCCAGTTCCAGGTGACCCACCTCGGCCGCCAGCACGGCCTGGACGCAGGCCGACAACGACGAGTCCCGGACCGTACGCGCGTCGTAGTAGGCGAAGTTGCGCGCCTTCTCCTCCGGCGTGAACGCGTCACCGCGGATGTACATCGCCATGACCAGGTCGGCCTGCTTGACCACCTGCTTGCGGTACAGGTCGAAATACGGGTAGTTGAGCAGCAGCGGGTACGCCTCGGGCGGGGTGTTCTCGAAGTCCCACTCCTGCAGCCGGGTGAAGCCCTCGGACTGCTGGTGCACGCCGAGCTCCCGGTCGTACGGGATGTGCACCGCGGCCGCCGCGTCCCGCCAGCTCGCCGTCTCCTCGTCGTCCACGCCCAGCTTGCGGGCCAGGTCGGGGTGGCGCTTGGCAGCGTCGGCGGCCGCCAGGAAGTTCTGCTGGGCCAGCAGGTTGGTGTAGATGTTGTCGTTGACCACGGCGGTGTACTCGTCGGGGCCGGTGACGCCGTCGATGTGGAAGCGGCCGTGCCGGTCGTGGTGGCCCAGCGAGCGCCACAGTCGCGCCGTCTCGACCAGCAGCTCGAGGCCGACCTCACGCTCGAAGTCGTAGTCGCCGGTGGCCTGCACGTAGCGGCGGACGGCGTCGGCGATGTCGGCACCGATGTGGAAGCCCGCAGTGCCGGCCGGCCAGTACGCCGAGCACTCCTGCCCGCGGATCGTGCGCCACGGGAAGGCCGCCCCCTGCAGGCCGAGCGTCTGGGCCCGCTCCCGGGCCAGATCGAGCGTGGAGTGCCGCCAGCGCAGCACGTCGGCCGCCGCGGAGGGCTGCGTGTAGGTCAGCGCCGGGAGCACGAAGGTCTCGGCGTCCCAGAACGTGTGGCCGTCGTAGCCGGGGCCGCTGAGGCCCTTGGAGCCGATCGGCCGCTGCTCGGCACGCGCACCCGCCTGGAGCGTGTGGAAGAGGCCGAAGCGGACGGCCTGCTGCACCTCGGGGTCGCCCTCGACCTTGACGTCGGAGTGGTCCCAGAAGGCGTCCAGATATTCGCGCTGGGCCTCGATCAGGCCCTCCCAGCCGTCCAGCCGGGCGCTGGCCAGTGCCGCGCCGACCTGGTCGCGCACGGCGGGCAGCGAGCGGTGGCTGGACCAGCCGTACGCCGCCAGCTTGACCACGCGTAGCTTCTGCCCCGGCTCGAGCTTGCAGGCCACCGTGGTGCGCAACCAGTCGGGGTGGCCCTCGGTGGTGACGGCGTGCTTGCCGGGCGCGTCGATCAGGTGCTCCATGGCTGCGGCCATGCGCAGGTCGCTGGCCTTGGTGCGGTGCACCAGCAGGCCACCGGTGCGCTGCTCGAGCACCTCCTCGGACTGCAGCGGGTGGTCGAGCACGGCGGCGACGCGCGGGTCCTTGCTCATCGGCGGGAGCTGCTCGTTGGCGACCAGCTCGGACTGCAGGATCAGCCGGGACGGGCCGTCGAGCGGCTCGACCTCGTACAGGAAAGCCACGACGGAGCGCTGGGTGAACGAGACCATGCGCACGGTGCGGACGCGAATGGCCTGGCCCGACGGGGAGACCCACTCGACAGTCCGCTCGAGCGTGCCGGCCCGCAGGTCGAGGACCCGCTCGTGGGACCGCAGCTCGCCGTAGCGCACGTCGAACGGCTCGTCGTCGACCAGCAGCCGCATGAGCTTGGCGTTGGTCACGTTGACCATGGTCTGGCCGGACTCGGGGAAGCCGTAGCCGGCCTCCGCGTACGGCAGCGGGCGGAGCTCGTAGAACGAGTTCAGGTAGGTGCCCGGCAGGCCGTGCGGCTCGCCCTCGTCCAAGTTTCCGCGTATCCCGATGTGTCCGTTGGCCAGCGCGAAGACCGACTCCGACTGGGCCAGCAGGTCCAGGTCGAGCCGCGTCTCGCGGATGTGCCACGGGTCCACGGGATAAGCCCGTTCACGGATCACGGTGGTGCCTCTCGAATGAGCAAGGAAAAGACTTGAAGATATAAACGCTGATACGTGCTCAGCGCGTCAGGAGTTCGGCCAAGTCCGTGACGACGATATCGGCACCGTTGTCGAGAAGCGCCTGAGTCTGACCCACCCGGTCGACCCCGATCACGATCCCGAACTGGCCGGCCCGGCCCGCGGCCACCCCGGCCTGGGCGTCCTCGTAGACGGCGCAGCTTTCCGGCGGGAGGCCGAGCTGCTCGGCGGCGTAGAGGAACGTGTCGGGTGCGGGCTTGCCCGGCAGCTTGCGCTCACGGGCGGTCACACCGTCCACGCGCACCTCGATGAGGTCGGCGATGCCCGCCGCCTCCAGCACGTCCTTGCAGTTGGCGCTGGCCGAGACGACGGCCCGGCGCAACCCGGCTTCCTTGGCGGCCTTGAGGTAGTCGACCGATCCTTCGTAGACCTGGACGGCGCCCTCTTTGATCTTCTGCAGGACGAGGATGTTCTTGCGGTTGCCGATGCCGTTCACGGTCTGCTGGTCGGGACCGTCATCCGGGGTGCCCTCGGGGAGGGTGATGTTCCGAGAGGCCAGGAAGGTGCGAACACCATCGGCGCGTGGACGGCCGTCGACGTAGTCGTGATAGTCGGCGCCGGGGTCGAACGGCACGAACGCTTGCCCGTGCTGCGCCGACCACGCTTCGAGGAAGGTGTCGAACGTCTGCTTCCACGCAGCATTGTGCACAAGCGCGGTCTGCGTGAGCACGCCGTCAAGATCGAAAAGGCATGCGGTTACTTGAGGAGGTAGTCCGAGCACGCGCCCAATGTAGCCGCACCCGGACACCCATGAGCCCGGAAGGGCCGCTTCACATTCCTACGGCGGGTTTACCAGCGGTTCAAAGTGCTGTTGCGGGCTCGTGTCAGGCCGGAGTGGCGAGCACGATCCGCAACCCGATCGTGGTACCGATCGGGCCCGTCGCCACGGTGACCTCGTCACACAGCTGGTGGGCGAGCCAGATGCCGCGGCCACCCACCTCGTACGCCTCGGGAATCTCTGGAGTTGTCAGGTGTGCGGGAATGCCGGGACCGGAATCGGTCACCGAGCACCAGGCCGAGCCGCCGGCCAGCCAGAGCAGCACCCGCCCGCTGCCACCGGCGTGCAGCACGACATTGGTGACGATCTCGTTGACCGCCAGCACGAAACCGGCCAGCCGGTCGCCGCCCAGACCGGCCGCGGTGAGCCGGGCCGACACCTCGTGCCGGACCAGGGTGATCTCGTCGCGCCCGAAACGGCGGTCGAGCAGCCGGCCGGGCGCTGCGGGCACCGGCTCGGCCAGGACCGTCGGCGAGACACCAGCCTTCGCCGGCTCCGCGCCCGGAGCCGGTCGCACACCCTGTCGCACTATTTCCTCCACCGTGGTGCAGCCTACGCGCTGTGCCACCGTAGTGGCACCACGCGTCCACGATATTGGGTGTCCGAAATCAGAAGAGGTCGGCGATCGTCCGGAAAATTTCGGCGTAGAAATTGCCGTCGATGTCCCGGTACAGGCTGAACTTCATCTCCGGGCTGCCGAAGAACGGCCGCAGCGTCCAGGCCAGCTGCGTGCCCACGAAGCCGAAGAGCAGGATCCAGATGTAGAGCAGGGTCATGCTGGGCGGCGTCGGCTGCGCCGGCGGGCGCGGCTGCGGACGCAGCGGCTGCGGCCCGTACGCGGGCGGGATCTGCACGGGGGCGGGCGCCGGAGTGGCCCCGTTCGCCGCCCCGGCGGTGACGAGTTCCTTGGCGGGCTCGACCGCCGGAACAGCGGGATCAGCGGCCGGAACAGCGGGAGCCACCTTGGGGGCGAGCAGCCCGTGCTCGTTGAGCACCCGCATGCCACCGGTCAGGAACCGCAGCCCGACCAGCGCCGACAGGGCCAGGATGACCACGTTGAGCAGCTTGAAGAACGAGTAGTCGTTCGCCGTGATCAGGAAGAACAGGCTGATCGGGGCGAACGCCAGCGCCAGCATGGCGGTCACGGTCAGCGCGACCATCACCAGCGACAACGACTGCCGAATGGACAACCGGGCCCCGAAGACCAGGTTGAAGAGATAGAGCGTGGGCAGGCAGATGGTCAGCGTGGCCAGGAACAGCAGCGGCAGCTTGCCCGCCGAGGTCAGTGCCATCAGCACGCTGTGGAAGGAGCCCAGCACGGCGCCGTAGACGGCCAGCGCCACCACCGAGCTGACCAGCATCTGGCCAGTGAGTTTGGGCAGCTCACGATCCTCCACGATCTGCTGCCAGATGCCCTGTCGGTCGCGCAGGATGCGCTCGATTACCAGAAGCCCGGACGCGTTCGCCACGTTCCTACCTCCTGCAGGTCGGGTCCGTATCGTCGATACGCCATCGCACCGACGTGTGGGCGGAACGGTACGCCATGGACACAAACTCCGAAAGGCCCGCGCTCACGCGCGGGCCTTTCGGGTGATGCGAGGGGTCAGCGCCAGCCGACGTCGATCCGATCGCCGCGCTCGTCGAAGAAGTGCAGGGCGTCCATCTTCACCGCGACCGAGAGCGGATGGCCCGGCGAGACCGGCGGGTACGGCGCCAGCCGTACGCCCAGTTCGGCCGGTCGGCGGTGATGGCGCCCGGGGTCGTTGAGCACGCTCGGCGAATCGGGCTCGCGGGTCTTGACCGCGGTGCCCGAGCCGCGGCCGGTCAGGCGCTGCAGGGCGCCGCCGAACCGCTTGAGCGCGCCCCCCGCGGGCTCCGCGTCGTCGCGCGCGCGAGTGCCCATCTCGTCGACGACGATCGCCGTGGCGCCGATGTCGAGATAGGCCAGCGACTCGTGCCCGTGGTGCTCGAGATAGCGGATGCGGCCGCGCAGCACGTCCCCCGGCTGATCGGGCGCAACCGGGGTGAGCGCCTCGGCCCGCATCCCGACCACGATCCGCTCGCCGTGGTAGTGCGCCACCGCGCGGGCCCGGATGTCGTTCCAGGGCAGGTAGAGCGACTGCTCGCCGAAGTTGAGCTCGATGTAGCGCTCCAGGTGCACGTAGACGGCCGCCTCGAGCAGGTTCATCCGGGGCGCGCCCAGGAACGCCGCGACGTAAAGGGTGGCCGGCCGCCCGTACACCTCGGTCGGCGTGCCCACGTCCTGCAGGACGCCCTTGCGCATGATCGCGACCCGGTCGGCCATGGTCAGCGCCTCGGCCTGGTCGTGCGTCACGTACATCGTGGTCACGCCCAGCTCACGGGTCAGGCTGGAGATCTCGGCCCGCAGTTCCGCCCGCAGCCCGCTGTCCAGGTTGGAGAGCGGCTCGTCCATCAGGAACAGGCCCGGCCGCCGGACGATCGCGCGGCCCATCGCGACCCGCTGGCGCTGCCCGCCGGAGAGCTGGCTCGGTTTGCGCCGCAGCACATCCCCTATCCCCAGCGCGGCGGCCACGTCGCCGACCCGCTCGCCGCGCGGCGCCGGCTCGACTCCCGAGAGCTTGAGCGGGAAGCCGATGTTGTCGCCCACGGTCATGTGCGGATAGAGCGCGAAATCCTGGAAGACCATCGCGATGCTGCGGTCACGGGGCGCGAGTTCGAGGACCGGGTCGCCGTTGAGGAGGATGTCGCCCTCGGTCGGATCCTCGAGCCCGGCGATCATGCGGAGAATCGTGGACTTCCCGCAACCGGACGGCCCGAGCAGGACCAAGAACTCACCGTCGTCGACGTCGAGGCTGACGTTGTTGACGGCAATCGTGCCGTCGGGCCACACCTTCGTAACGTCCTTGAGCGAGACGGTCGACACCGTCTACCTCCCCTGCCGGGCACCATCAATGTGATCCCGGTCCCACGACGGCCGGCGATCGGCCTAATTTGACGAGGAGTATCGATGTCACGCCATCGGGTGAACAGGCCATTTGCGCTGTGTAAGCGCTTGGTTACGCCTTCTCGTCGAGGAAGATTCGCCGTACGACGCGCTCGGCCGCCCGGCCGTCGTCGAGGTAGCAGAAGCGCTCGCGGAACGCCGACCGCGCGACCTGGGCCGTCTCGTCCGCGTAAGCCCCGCTGCGGAACAGATCGGACAGCGTGACGAAGTCGGTCGCGACCGCACCGGGCGGCTCGGCGAGCAGGTCGAAATACGTGCCTCGCACATCGCGATAGACCGGCCAATCCGGCGCGAACACGACGATCGGGCGATCAAGTACCGCAAAATCGAACATCGCCGATGAGTAGTCGGTGAGCAGCACGTCGGCGGCCAGGTAGAGGTCCTCGACCACAGGATGCTCGGAGACGTCGACGACGGTGCCGCCGGTGGGCAGCTCGGTATCGGCCGAGAAGTAGTGCTTGCGGACCAGCAACGTCGTGTCCGGCCCGAGCACCTGGGCCAGCCGTTCGACGTCGAGCACCTGGTGCCCGGCGGGCAGCCACTCCCGATGGGTCGGCATGTAGAGCACGACGCGCCGGCCCGCCGGGATGCCGAGCTGGTCGCGGACCGCGGCGCTGTCGGCGGCGGTGGCCCGGGCCAGCCGGTCGTTGCGCGGATAACCCACCTCGAGCGTCTCGTACGAGGTGGGGTAGGCCGACTCCCAGGCGATCGTGGTGTGCGCGTTGGCGGTCAGGCTGAAATCCCAGCGGTCGGCCCGCCGCATCTGGCCGCGGAAGTCCTGATCCCGTACGCCCGCGGGGTGATCGACCTGGTCGGCGCCCATCTTCTTGAGCGGGGTGCCGTGATGGGTCATGACGTGCGTGGTGCCCCGTCGCTTGACCATCCGATGGGGCCAGTTGACGTTGTTGATCAGATAGCGGGCCCGGGCCAGGGCGCGGTAGTACGGCAGCGTGCCCGCCACCACGTGCTCCGTGCCGGGAGGTAGCGACGCCGCCCGCGCCGGGCTCACCACCCACAGGTGCCGCACGCCCGGGGCCAGTTCGGCGGCCTTCCCGGCGATCGCGGCCGGATTGCAGCCGACTCCGCGATACCAGTAGGCGGCGTAGAGCGCGAGCTGCCGGTCGACCGGCAGGCGCAGCTGGGCCCGGTAGTAGAGGTGACCCACGGCCTGCCGGGCCCGGCGCTTGACGACCCCACCGGCCCGCCGGACCAGCCGCTTCGCGCGACGGGCCCGGCCGATGGCGAAGTCGAACAGCCGCATCGGGCCGTAGGAGCCGCGGCTCACCATCCGGTAGCGCACGCCCTCGCCGCCGCCGGGCATCGGATAGCCCGCGGGCGGCAGGTACTTCGCGTACATCTCGTGCATGCGAGCGAAGAAGCGGGCCCGCGAATCGCGCGGCACCCGGGCGTCGTGCCGCAGCACCCGCAGGAAGTGCCAGATCATCCGGCGGAAGAGCAGCCCGCGCACCTCGTCGGTGGGCGAGGCGTACTTGGTGGCCAGGGCCATCGCGTGGTCCCAGTGGTCGAAGACCTCGAAGTGCCGGTCGCCCACGGTCCGGGTGATCGCGCCGGTGCGACGCTGCCGGTAGTGCACACACGTCCGCGGGAGGGTGCTGATCCGGGGCGCGGCCAGCATGACCGGGAAGGAGAACGAGACGTCCTCGTACCACCCGGCCTCGAAGACGAACCCGAGCCGCAGCAGGAACTCCCGCCGGACCACCTTGTTCCAGGCCACGTGCAGGATGTTGAGCACCCGCGGCCACTGCTCGACCGAGAAGACCTCGGGCGCCTCGGCCAGCGCCCGGCCCGCGGTGCCGGCCTGCACCCGGCCGTCCCAGTGCACCCTGTCCCAGCCGACGATCAGCAGGTCGGCCCCGGTCGAGCGAAGCCGGGCGGCCACCGCGGCCAGGGAGCCGGGCGAGAGCCAGTCGTCCGAGTCCACGAACCAGACGTACTCGCCGGTGGCGTGGTCCAGGCCCAGGTTGCGGGCGCGGCCCAGACCCAGGTTCTCGGGTGCGGTGACCACCCGTACGCGGGGATCGCGCGCGGCGTACTCGGCCAGGATCGCGCCGCTGTAGTCGGGCGAGCGGTCGTCGACGGCGACCACCTCGAAGTCGGTGAACGACTGGCTCAGCAGCGAGTCGAGACATTGCCGCAGGTAGCCCTGCACCTTGTAGACGGGCAGAACGATGCTCAGGAACGTCACGAGCGGGTGCCACCTGTCCGCCAGTCGGCGATCGCGTTGACCAGGAACGTGCCCCCCACGAACACTGCCAGACCGGCCATCACCCAGGTCGGCACGCCGGCCACGGCGCCCGCCGCCACCACGGCCACACGACCTTCCCAGCCCAGCACGGCGCGCCGGGGCCGGCCCTCGGGCGCGGCCTTCTCCATGCGCGCGACCAGGTCGTAGTGGTGCAGGGTGAGCGCGAAGATCAGGACGTAGACCACGGGCGGCGGCACCGAGCCGGAGAGCCCGGCGGCCACGATGATCCCGAACTCGGCGGCGCGCAGCGCGGCCGGGATCAGCCAGTCGAGCGGGCCGCCGTGCCGGGCCCGGGCCGACAGCCCGGCCGCGAGCACGAGCAGGGTCGTGACGACCAGCGCGATCTTGGCGGGCGGGTCGAACCACCCGGCGAGCAGCGCCACCACGAGCGCCAGCGAGGCGACCGCGGCGAGCCCGGCGAAGGCCAGCGGGGCGGGCAGGGCGGCCCGGACGAGCAGCCCGTCGTCGCGGAACCGCAGGGTGTCCACCTTGTCGAGCACGCCGACCTTCATGCTCAGCGCCCGCAACGAGCGCAGAGCCAGCGTGTACGCCATCGCGAGCAGCCCGAAGCCGACCATGGCGGCCAGCGCGATTCGCCCGTTCGTGAAGATCGCCAGCACGGCCATCAGCGCCCAGCGCTCCCCGATCGGGAACACCACGATCCGCTTGAGCCAGTACGCCACCGAGCCCGTCTCGCCCTGCACCCGCGTCGACGCCGCGCTCAGCCGGGCCCCCACTCCCCCGGCGGCCTGCGGGCGGGGATGGGCGGCGGCCTCGTCGTGCAGCGCGCCGTACCAGGCGTCGGTCATGTGCCGGACGGTCTGCAGCACTATCGCCGTGACGGCCAGCGGCCACGCGTAGGGCAGCCCGATCCGCTCGGCGCCCGCGGCCAGGCCGGCGTACGCCGCGTACTCCTTGGCCCGGTCGGCCATCGTGTCCAGCCAGCCGCCGAACGCCCCGAACCGCCGGGTGTAGCGGGCCAGCTGACCGTCCACGCAGTCGAGCACGAAACCCAGGTAGAGCAGGATGCCGCCGACGATCATGGCGGGGCGCGAGGCCTGCCAGAACGCGAGCGCGGCGGCCACCGCGAACAGCACCGAGATCGCCGTGACGCCGCTCGGGGTCAGGCCGAGCCGGGCCGAGGCTTTCGTGACCAGCGGCGACCACGTGCTCACGAAATACGTGGTGAAGAAGTCGTCCTTCTCCTTCACGGCCATCCGCAGCCGCGCCTTGTCCTCGTCGACCGCGGCGACCTGCTCGCGGGCCCGGATCAGCTCGGCCGTGTCGTGCACCAGGTCGGCCTTGAGCAGGCGCAACGGGGTGGCGACGGGCACGAGCCCGGCCTCGAGCAGCGCGGGCAGCAGATCCTTCTCGGCCCGTTCGGCCACCTCGGCCAGCCGGGGCAGGTCGGCCGGGGCCACGCAGATCGCGCCGCCGTAGCGGACATTGCCCCCGTCGCTCGCCGGCAGCACCTTGCCCCGGTCCTCGCGCAGGTCGCCGGTGGCGTCGGGGATCACCAGGGCGGTCGTGCGGCCGGCGGGCTCGGTGGCCAGCATCCACAGCAGGCTGGGGTGCGCCACCAGGTTGTCGGCGCAGACCAGCACCGGCTCCTGAGCCCGCCGGGCCACCTCGCGCAGCGCCTCGGGGCCGCTCTCGACGCTGCTCGCACCGGCGGCCCGTAAGGCGTCGGACAACTCCCCGGAGAGCCGGGCCGCGTCGGCGGGATCGAGGGCGGTGCCGGGGCTCGCGAGCAGGACGGCCAGCGTCACCTGGTGCTCACCGCTGCCTCCACATGCGTCGCTCAACCGGCCGCGAGTCAACGCCCGGCAGCCGGAAATCGGCACTCAGGTTAACAGCGGAACCTACGCGGGTACGGGTCACCCTTACGGGAGCCCGGGCCCCTGAATCCACCTGCGGACCGAGGGCGGACAGTCACCGCGTCCCTACCGTTGAGTACATGAACCGGCGCACAGCCGGGAACCTTAGTGAAGGAGTGCAGTGACAGTGACTCGCCGTCTCGCTCGCCCCCGGAACGACCGCTGGATCGCCGGCGTCTGCTCCGGCCTGGCCCGCCGCTTCGGCGTCTCGCCGAACATCATGCGGCTGATCTTCGTCATCTCCTGCTTGCTTCCCGGCCCGCAGTTCCTGATCTACCTGATCCTCTGGGTGATGCTGCCCAACGAGTGACCGCGAAGCGGTTCTGAAAACGCCGGACGCCGCCACCCCGCCCCCGGGCCGGCGGCGTCCGGTTCTTCTTACGGAGAGCTGAACGTGACCGTGACCGTCTGATAGCCCAGACGCGTGAACAGGCTCTGCAGCATGCGTTCCGTGTTCTGCTTGGCGCGCTCGTCGAGGCCGCTGGCCCGGGCCGCCTCGGTGATCCGCTGCTGGGCCAGCGCATAGACCTGCTGCTGTTTGCCCGGGTCGCTGCGGAAGGCGTCGCCGATGCGGTTGAACAGGCCGCGCTCCTCGGCCACGACATAGCTCTTCTGCATGTCGAGGTTGGCTGTGCCCTGCTGCGGCGGCGGCAGGGTGATCGTCACCGTGTTCTTCTCCTGGTCGACCTTGAGGGCGTCGTCGGCCAGCGAGCCGAACTCGACGTACTCCTCCACCGTGCCGGAACCGACGAACAGCGTGCGCCGGTTGACCAGGAAGTCGGGGATGTTCTCCTTGTTGTCCTGCAGGTCGACGATCACCTGGAAGGTGCCGTCGGCCGCCACGTAACGGCTGAGGTCGCGCATCGACTGCAGCAGCACCGGCTGGCTGCGGTCGGTCGTCTTGTCGGAGAACGGGTTGTCGAAGCCCGGCAGCACGTTGACCGCGCGCAGGCCGAGACAGGCCGCGACCATCAGCGCGAAGACGAAGAACGTGAAGATCAGCAGGCGGGCGAAGCCACCGACCCGGTTGGGCGGTGGCGGCGGCTCCGGCGAGGCCGGAGGCTGGGCCGGCGCGGTCTCGTACTCCCGCGTCGGCTCGTCGACAGTCGGCGTGACGTCGGAGGAGACGTCCGGTGACTTGGCCATGACTTCACGGTACGAGGGGGGTGCGACATTCGCAGCGAACGCTCAGGCGAATGCGTTCAAACCCGTCAGCTTCTGCCCGATGACCAGTTGATGGATCTCGGAAGTTCCCTCGTACGTGAGGACGCTCTCCAGATTGTTCGCATGGCGCATAACGGGATATTCCCCGCTGATCCCGTTGCCGCCGAGGATCGTCCGGCACGTGCGGGCGATCGCGATCGCCTCGCGCACGTTGTTGAGTTTGCCCACGCTGACCTGCTCGGGCCGCAGCGCGCCCGAGGAGTCGCGCAGCCGGCCCAGGTGCAACGCCAGCAGGAAGCCCTTCTGCAGCTCGAGCGTCATGTCGGCCAGCTTGGCCTGGGTCAGCTGGAAACCGCCGATCGGCCGGCCGAACTGCTCGCGCGTGGTCGCGTAGTCGATCGCCACCCGCAGGCAGTCTCGTGCGGCGCCCAGGGAGCCCCAGATGATGCCGAACCGGGCCTCGGTCAGGCAGGACAGCGGCGCCTTGAGCCCGCGCGCCTCGGGCAGCCGGGCCGCCTCGGGCAGCCGCACGCCGTCGAGGCTGATCTCGCCCGTGCTGGAGGCACGCAGCGACATCTTGTGCTTGATCTCGCGGGCCGAGAATCCGGGCGTGTCGGTCGGCACGGCGAACCCGACCACACCCTCCTCGGCGCGGGCCCAGATCACGGCCACGTCGGCCAGCGGCGCGTTGGTGATCCACATCTTGCCGCCGTCGAGGATCCAGTCGTTGCCGTCGCGGCGGGCCCGGGTCGACATGGTGGCCGGGTCGGAACCGTGGTCGGGCTCGGTCAGGCCGAAGCAGCCGATCAGCTCGCCGGCCGCCATGCCGGGCAGCCAGCGCTGCTTCTGCTCCTCCGAGCCGAACTTCCAGATCGCGTACATCGCCAGCGAGCCCTGCACGCTGACCAGCGAGCGGACCCCGGAGTCGGCCGCCTCGAGCTCCATGCAGGCCAGCCCGTACTGCACGGCGGAGGCGCCGGCGCAGCCGTAACCGGTCAGGTGCATGCCGAGCAGGCCCAGCTTCCCGAACTCCCGGGCCAGCTCGCGGACCGGCGTGCTGCCCGTCTCGTACCAGGTGGCAACCTCGGGGCGGACCCGGTCGTCGGCGACGCGGCGGACCACCTCGCGGATGTCGCGTTCCTCGTCGCTGAGCAGCGTGTCGACGTCGAGCAGGTCGAGCGGGGCGGTCATCAGTCGACCACCAGCACGCGGGCGTGGATCTGATTGCGCTGCTGCAGCGCCGCCCGCAGCGCGCGGTGCAGGCCGTCCTCCAGGTAGAGGGCGCCCTGATACTCCACGACGTGCGGGAAGAGGTCGCCGTAGAACGTCGAGTCCTCGGCCAGCAGCTTGTCCAGCGCGAGTTCACGCTTGGTGGTGATCAGATCGGCCAGCCGGATCGGCCTCGGCGGGATCTCGGCCCACGCCTTGAGCGTGGTGTGGTGATCGGGATACGGGGCTCCGTCCCGGACCGCCTTGAAGATCACGGCCGATCCCCCTCTCCGAACCTGTCATACCGCACAGCGTTGCCAGCCTAGCCTTATCACGACGCGGCCCATCGGCCATGATGCACCACATCGTCCACCGGACGGTGCCCGCGCTTGAGTGACGGAGACCTCTTGTCGGGTGCCGGGTAGCCCACGGTGAGCACGCCGATCGGGTTGAACTCGGCCGGAACGCCGAACGCGTCCTTGAACCCGTCGATCGCCGGCACCGGGATGCCGAAGAAGCAGGAACCCAGCTGCTGGTCGACCGCGGTGAGGTGCATGAGCAGCGCGGCGAAGCCGGTGTCGATGTCCCAGTACGGCACCGGCCAGCGCGCCTCGTCCCGATCAGTCCACCCCTTGTCGGGCTGGGCGTACCGCTCGAGGTAGACCGACTTGTTGGAGAAGCAGACGATGATCACCGGCGCGGTCCGCATCCGGGCCAGCCAGTCGTCGGGCGCGCCGTCCCCGTCCGGTGCGGCGGTCGACGACCAGTACAGGTCGCGATCCGCCGGCTCGGTGAGCACCAGGAAGCTCCAGCCCTGCGAGAACCCGGCGCTCGGGGCGCGCAGCCCGTGCCGCACGATCTTGTCGACGATCTCGGGCGGGACCGGGCGATCGGGGTCGTAGCTGCGCACCATCCGCCGCTTGCGCAGCACGTCGTCGAACTCCACGAGACGTCAGCCCCGGATTCCCCACGAGGCCGTCCAGCGCTCGCCCGGGGCCAGCACGATCAGGTCGCGCCCGGTGCGGAACGAGTCGGGCGGGCAGGTCATCGGCTCGATCGCCAGTGACCGGCGGAACCGCTCGCCGTGCAGCGTGTCGCCCGAGAAGACCTGCCAGTACTTGAACTTGTCGTCGGCCCAGACCACGACCTTGCGATCGCTGGACGGGTCGGCGATGGTCACCTCGGTGATGCCGTCGGCGTCGTGCGTGATGTCGCCGAACGTGGTGTCGAGCACCAGGTCACCGATCTTGCGGGGCTCGGTGAAGTCGTACTCCGTGCCGGCGACCGCGTTGGCCCCGATCGGCAGCAGCCGGGCGTCGGCCGTGATCCGCTTGCGTGCCGGAACGTGCAGCAGAGTGTCGTCGACGCTCACGCCGGGCAGCTGCACGTACGGGTGGACCGAGTAGCCCCAGGGCGCGTTCGACGCCGAGTTGTTCACGACCTCGGCGTCGCAGCGCAGCCCGTCGGCCGAGACCGACCAGGTGGACCGGAGGGTCAGCCACCACGGGTAGCCGACCTGCGCGGGCAGCTCGAGCTCGACGGTCACCGCCGACGCGGACTGCTCGACCAGCGTCCAGCGGCTCCAGTTGACCAGGCCGTGGATGGCGTTGTGCCGGGCCGGCTCGGTCAGCGAGAGCTGGTAGGACTGCTCCTCGAACGTGTACTGCCCGTCACGGATGCGGTTGGGCCAGGGCGCGAGGATCTGGCCGGCTGAGGCCGGGGAGAGCTCGTCGGTCCCGAAGCCGTCGAGCACCGCCACGTCGCCCGCGGAGTAATCGCGGAGAGTTCCGCCGACCTCCACGACGACGGCGCTCTGCCCGTCCGCCTCGATGGACCACTGGGTGCCGGACTGCGCGGCTACGACACTCGTCATGGCTTGGACATTATCGGTTGTCGTCGTCCTCCGTACCGGCGGCTTGCATCGTGGGCGGGCGGTACCTGAGCAGGGCCGGGAAGGCGGCTGCGAGCACCACCGCCAGGCCGGCCGCCGCGAACCCGCCGCCGGCCCACGACGCGGCGGGCGACGTGAGGTCGGCCGTGGCTCCCGCCCGCAGGTCGCCCAGACGCGGGCCACCGGCCACGACCACCGTGAACACGCCCTGCAGGCGGCCGCGGAGCCGGTCCGGCGCGTAGACCTGCAGGATCGACTGCCGGTAGACCGCACTGACCAGGTCGGCCGCGCCCCCCACGGCCAGCAGCAGCACCATCAGCCACAGGCTGTGGGCCAGGCCGGAGAACCCGATGGCGATGCCCCAAGCCACCACGGCGATCACCAGTGCCACGCCCTGCCGCTTGACCCGGCCGATCCAGCCCGAGGTCAGCCCGCCCAGCACGGAGCCGATCGCGATCGCGGCGAACAGCCAGCCCACCGCCCAGTCGCCGCCGAACCGGTCGGCCGCCACCTCGGGGAACAACGCCCGTGGCATGGCGAACACCATGGCGATGATGTCGACACCGAACGACAGCAGCAGCACCGGCTGCGTGATCAGGAACTTCAGCCCGACCATGATGCCCTTGAGGCCCGCCGTGGGCCGCTCCTCACCCGGCTCGTGCTCGACCGGCGGGATCGGCGGCAGCTTCCAGGTGGCCCAGAACGAGATCGTGAAGAGCACCGCGTCGACCAGGTAGGCCGTGGTGATGCCGGCGCCCGTGCCGGCGACCGCGAAGATCAGGCCGGCCGCCAGCGGGCCCAGCACGCCACCGGCCGTGGTCGTCGTGTAGGCCAGCGTGTTGGCCGCGGGGACGAGCCCGGCCGGCACGATCCGCGGGATGATCGCCTGCCGGGTGGGTGAGCTGATCGCGAAGCCGGCCGACTGCACGGCGGTCAGCGCGAGCAGCAGCCAGGCGCTGTTCACCGCGAACAGCGCCTGCACGAGCAGCCCGGCGGTGGCCACCCAGGCCAGCATCGAACTGGCCAGCAACAGCTTGCGCCGGTCGACCACGTCGGCCGCGGCGCCGCCCCACAACCCGAAGATCAGCAGTGGGACCAGGCCGGCGATGCCGAGCAGGCCCACCCAGGCCGACGAGTTGGTGATCGCGTACATCTCGACGGGGACGGCCACCGACGTGAACTGGAACCCGAAGAACGAGACGCCGTTGCCCACCCACATCCGCCGGTAGGCGGTGACACGCAGCGGGCGGATGTCGATGACCCAAGACTTGCGCTCGGCCACCTTTTGGCTCACGGCGCGAGCCTCTCGACGGCCCAGGACCCGTTTCCCGTACGGACGAAGCGCAGCCGATCGTGCAGCCGGCTGCTCCGGCCCTGCCAGAACTCGACCGTCTCGGGCACGACCAGGAAGCCGCCCCAGTGCCCGGGGGCCGGGATCGGGCCGTCACCGAACCGCTCCTGAGCCGCGGCCAGCCCCGCCTCGACCGCCGCGCGATCCGGCAGCACCGACGATTGCGGACTGGCCCAGGCGCCCAGCTGCGAACCGCGCGGCCGGGAGGCGAAATACGCCTCGGTCTCGGCCCGGCTCACCCGCTCGGCCACCCCGGTCACCAGCACCTGGCGCTGGATCGGAAACCACGGGAAGACCAGGCTCGCGTACGGGTTGGCGGTGAGCTCGGAGCCCTTGCGCGACTCGTAGTTGGTGAAGAACACAAAACCGCGCTCGTCGTACTCCTTGAGCAGCACCGTGCGTGCGCTCGGCCGGCCCTCCGGTGTCGCGGTCGAGACGATCATGGCGTTCGGCTCGGGCAGGCCCAACTCGACCGCTTCGTCGAACCAGGCCGCGAACTGGGTGCGCCAGTCCGCCGCCAGCTCGGCTTCGAGCAGGGCGCCCCGCTCGGTGTAGTCACGCCGCATGCTCGCGGGCGACGGCCGCTCTCCGGTCACGAGTGCTCCAAGTTCAGGGTGAGGAAGTCGTTAGCACCGCAAACGACCCTAAGTCGCCTCGGGCCGTCCGTCAGGTCGGTGAGTATGGGTGTCACGGAGAGCACATCGCGGGGTGTCGACCCGCCGTTACCTGACGAGCAAGATGAAACACCTACAGCATTCCCGTACGCAGGGAGGGTCGTGACCGACTTCAAGCCCGGGCTCGAGGACGTCGTCGCCTTCGAGACCGAGATCGCGGACCCCGACGAGGCCGGCGGCGCGCTGCGCTATCGCGGCGTCGACATCGAGGACCTGATCGGTCAGGTCTCGTTCGGCAACGTCTGGGGGCTGCTCGTCGACGGACGGTTCGGCCCGGGGCTGCCCCCGGCGGAGCCGTTCCCGGTGCCGGTGCACTCCGGCGACATCCGGGTCGACGTGCAGTCGGCGGTCGCGATGCTGGCGCCGTACTGGGGGCTCGACCAGCTGCTCGACATCAGCGACGAGCAGGCCCGGCGCGACCTGGCCCGGGTGTCGGTGACCGCGCTCTCCTTCGTCGCCCAGGCCGCCCGGGGGCTGGGCCTGCCCGCCGTCCCGCAGAAGGACATCGACAAGGCCGAGACGATCGTCGAGCGGTTCATGCGCCGCTGGCGGGGCGAGCCCGACCCGCGCCACGTCAAGGCCGTCGACGCCTACTTCATCTCGGCCGCCGAGCACGGCATGAGCGCCTCCACGCTGACCACCCGTGTGGTCGCCTCGACGGGCGCCGACGTGGCCGCCTGCATCTCGTCGGGCATCGGCGCGCTCTCCGGCCCGCTCGACGGCGGCGCCCCGGCCCGCGTGCTCACGATGCTGGAGGATGTCGAACGCAGCGGCGACGCCGAGTCGTACGTGCGTGAGGTCCTCGACCGCGGCGAGCGGCTGATGGGCTTCGGGCACCGGCTCTACCGTGCCGAGGACCCGCGGGCCGACGTGCTCAAGCGCACCGCCCGCGAGCTGGGCGCCCCGCGCTACGAGGTGGCCGTCGCACTCGAACGGGCCGCGCTGGCCGAACTGCAGGCCCGCAAACCGGACCGGCCGCTGCCCACCAACGTGGAGTTCTGGTCGGCCGTCGTGCTCGACTTCGCCGAGGTGCCGGGCCACATGTTCAGCTCGATGTTCACTTGCGCCCGGGTGGCCGGCTGGAGTGCGCACGTGCTGGAGCAGAAACGCCTGGGCCGGGTCGTGCACCCCACGGTCCGCTATGTGGGACCGGCCCCGCGTAAGCCGCAGCAGGTCGAAGGCTGGGCCGAGCTCTCGCATAATGTTTGACCGTGACTGACATCCGGATCCCCGACACGATCAGGCCCGTCGACGGACGCTTCGGCTCCGGCCCGAGCAAGGTGCGCCCCGAGGGCGTCGAGTCGCTGTCCGCGGTGTCCCGCACCTTCCTGGGCACGTCGCACCGGCAGAAGACGGTGAAGGACCAGGTGGCCCGTCTGCGCCGCGGCCTGGCCGAGTTCTTCTCGATGCCCGAGGGCTACGAGGTCGTTCTGTCCAACGGCGGCACCAGCGCCTTCTGGGAGACGGCGACCTTCGGGCTCGTCCGCGACAAGGCGCAGTTCGCCGAGTTCGGCGAGTTCGGGGCCAAGTTCGCCAAGGCCGTCACCGACGCGCCGTTCCTGGCCGACCCGACAGTGCACAAGGCCCCCGGTGGGCAGGCGGCCTACCTGACCGCCGAGGCCGGGGTGGACGTCTACGCCTCGGTCCACAACGAGACGTCGACCGGCGTGGCCGTGCCCGTCCGCCGCGTCGCGGGCGCCGACGAGGGCGCGCTGCTGCTCACCGACGCGACCTCCGGCGGCGGCAGCCTCGACGTCGACCTGCGCGAGACCGACGTCTACTACCTGGCCCCGCAGAAGGCCCTCGGGTCGGACGGCGGCGTCTGGCTGGCCCTGATGTCCCCCGCCGCCATCGAGCGCGCCTTCGAGATCAAGCGGAGCGGCCGCTACATCCCCCAGTTCCTCGACCTGGTCACCGCGATTGAGCAGTCCCGCCTGGAGCAGACGTACAACACGCCCGCCCTGGCCACCGTGTTCCTGGCCGCCGAGCAGCTCGACTGGATGAACGCGCAGGGCGGCCTGGCCTGGGCCGTGAAGCGGAGCGCGGAGAGCGCCGCCGCGATCTACAACTGGGCCGACCGATCCCCGTACGCGACCCCGTTCGTCACCGACCCGGCCCTGCGCTCGGCCGCCGTGGCCACGATCGACTTCGAGGGGGTCGACGCCGCGGCCATCGCCAAGGTGCTGCGGGCCAACGACGTGGTCGACACCGAGCCGTACCGCAAGCTCGGCCGCAACCAGTTGCGGGTCGCGCTCTACCCGACGGTCGAGCCCTCCGATGTGGCCGCCCTGACGGCGTGCATCGATTACGTGGCCGAGCGCCTCGGAGGGTGATCGGAGTTGCAGTCGGCCGCGCCGTCGGGCACTGTTCAGTCCAAGTGCTCTTAGTCACCCACGACCCGTACGACCGCAGTTGAAGGTTCTGAATTTTCAAGATCATCGCAGCTCAGCGAACTTGACTGGCGTGGCTTACCACCATTAGGTGACCAAGACGCGTACCGTGTTCCGAAACGCGCTTGAGTGGCTGACTCTCGCCGAGCACAGGCCACCGGGCAGATCTTAGAGAGCGACGGGACGGAGGCAACGCATGCGGCCGGTACGCTTCGTCGCCCTTTCCGAGGACGGCCAGGCCATGGTGCTCGCCGACGAGGTCGGCCGGCTCCTGGCGCTTCCGATCGACGACCGGGTCTCCGGTGCGATCGGCCACGACGGACACCCGGTGTCACCGGGCACAGCCGTCGCGGTCATGGCCCCCGACGCCCAGCCGTCGCTGTCCCCGCGCGACATCCAGGCCCGCATCCGCTCCGGTGAGTCGGCCGAAGAGGTCGCCCGCATCGCGGGCGTGCCGGTCGACCGGGTGCTGCGTTACGCCGGTCCGGTGCTGCAGGAGCGCGCCATGCTGGCGCAGCACGCCCGCCGCACCCGCCTCAAGACCTCGGACTCCGGGGCCCCGCTGGCCGAAGTGGTCGACAGCCGCCTGGCCCAGCACGGCATCGACACCGAGAAGATCTCGTGGGACGCCTACCGCCGCGACGACGGCACGTGGCGCATCGTCGCCACCTGGCCCTCCGGCAAGGCGACCGCGCAGGCCATCTGGGATCTCGACAAGGGACGCCAGGTCGTCTCGCCGCACGACGACATGGCGCAATACCTGTGCGCCGAGCGGCCCACCCAGATCCTCGGGCAGGAGCCCGCCCCCGAGCGAGCGTTCACCGAGCGTGGCGGTCACGGCCTGCCCGGCCCCTCGCGCTCGGCCGAGCCCACACGCGGCGGTCATGGCCTGCCCGCCGACTCCCCTGCGGCCCGCCCGGTGCGCGACCCGATCCGGGCCGGCCGCGACGCGCTGCTGGCGTCGCTCGACCGTCCGCTCAGCCCGTCCGCGGGCAGCCGCAGCCTCGACGCCGGCCCCGCCGAAACTCCGCGCCGCCCGGTCGCCGGTGGAGCCGCGGCCCTGCTCGGCGGTGGCGCCGGTTCGGCCTTCGACGAAGACTCCGACCTGCCCAAGGAGGTGCCGGCCGTGCCTTCGCTGGCCGTCCTCCGCCCCCGCCGCACGGTGGGCCAGGGCCAGCAGCAGCCCGCCGAAACCGACGAGGCCAAGCCCCGCAAGCGCCTCCCCAGCTGGGACGACGTCCTGTTCGGCGGCGGCCCGGCCGCCCGCGAGTCATCCTGACCAGCCTCTTCGTCGCCGTCTACCCGCCGAGGTCAGCCCTCGACCCGCTACGCGCCGCCCTGCCCCCGGCATCCCGCCTGACACCGCTGGAAAAGTGGCACGTCACGCTGGTCTTCCTCGGCACCGTCACGGACCCGCCGCCCGCAGCGCCCGCCGCTGCGGGCCGGACTGCCACGGCACCCTCCAACGCCACACCCTCCGGCCCGGCCGCACCCACCGACTCAGCTTCGCCCTCCGAGCACGCCGCACCCACCGACTCGGTCTCGCCCTCCAAGCACGCCACGCCCGCCAACTCAGCCTCGCCCTCCAAGCACGCCGCACCCACCGACTCAGCCTCGCCCTCCGGCCGCGCCACCACTGAGCGCATCGCCGCACTATTGGGCGATTTGCCGCCTTCGGAAGCTTTGGAGCTGCGGTTCGCCGGCGGTGGACGATTCGGTTCGGCCTGCTGGGCCGGGGTGGACGGTGACCTGGCCGCACTGAGCGAGCTGCGCGAGGGCCTCCGGGATGCGCTGACGCTGGGCGGCTTCCCGAGTGACGACCGGCCGTTCCACCCGCATCTGACGGTGTCCTACCACCCGGATCCGGCGCTGCGGCGGGCTCTGGCGGGCTATCAGGGGACGCCGTGGCCGGTAACCGAGTTCTCCCTGGTACAGAGCGCGGACGGTCGCTACGAGCGCTTGGCGACGTGGCCACTCTGACCCCGCGCAGGCCACTCTGACCCAGCGCAGCGCCAGACCGACACCGAACACACGGCGATACCAGGGGCGCCGAGCAACACACCGCGACACCGGCCCGAAGAACGCCGCGAAGCCGGCCTTGGACAAGGCAGCGCGGGTCGGCCTCGACCAGCGCCGCAATACCGGCCCCGGACGGCGCAGCGCGAGGGCTGGCTTCGTTCGCAAGTTGGAGTTCGGGCGCCAGATGTTCGCGACAGGCCGTCGCGTGTCGGCCTCGCGGATAGAAACGCATGACGTCGACCTCGACGCGGCGTGTCCGATGCGGTGCCCCCGGCCCGCCCGACAACCTCAGAGGAGGCGCGTGAGCAGGATTCGACCGCCTTCATATACGCCACCGTCGATGGCGATGACCCGGCCGGCGGCATATCGCAGGGGTTCGCACACCTCCCCGGGCGCTACGCCGAAGTGCTTGGTCAGTGTGCTGTGCCCATGCACGAGTGTCGAGCCGCCGTATGTCCGCAGCATCGTACTGACGGAATCCTCCGGCTGGGCGAGCTCACTGTCGCGGAACGCGCCGCGGTCGCTCATGCGCCGGCAGAATTCGGCCCAGGCGCTGATGTCACGACTGGCGAAGGCGGCGGCCACGGCCATGTTGACATCGGGAACGGTGTCGCCGAATTCGAGGTACGCGGTGGTGTCGGAGTGCACCAGGAGGTGACCGTCGACCACCGTCATGGCCGGCCGCGAAACGATCCATGAGACGCAGGCGTCGCTGAGCCGGCGAAGGTCGGTGTCCTGCCCACCGAAGCGCAGCCAGCCGCCTCGGAAACCGTCCACCTGATCCCAGCCGGGCACCGGGGCGGTGCCGAAGAGATGCGCCGCCATCAGCTGCACCTCGTGATTACCGACCAGCGCGCCCACCGTGCCACCGGCCCGGGCGGCCTGCGCCGTCAGCCGCTGAACATCGTCGATCACACCAATACCGTCGGGTCCACGATCGACGTAGTCGCCCAGCAGCCACAACCGGGCGTCCTGCCCCGACCACTGCCCACGGACGTCAATCAGGCCGGCATCGCGCAACACTTCGCGGAACTCCGCCCGATGACCGTGCATGTCGGCGGCGACGAACAACGGCGACGGCGCTCGATCAGCGATCATGTGCGCACCCTATCGGCTGCGCTCCACAGATTTCATCGATGCGGATCAGCGCCGCCCTCGCATCCGCGGCGACTGTTCGGAGGCAGCGCATGTCCGGGTCATCCAGGGGCGGGCCGAAAGTCGGTGTCCTTTGCCAATGACCTTTGTCCATGGCGATGGGGAACGGGCGACCGCTGGTTTGCGCCAGTGAACTCTGTCTCGCTGGGCGGGCCGCCAGGCGGTTCTTCTCAGGCTGGAGGGTCTCGTCTGTTCGGATTTTGCAGCGAGTGCGGCATGATCACATGCAGGCTGAAGCCTGAGGCCAGTGCGCGACCGGGAGAGTGAGCGTGTCTTATTTGCCCGACTTTTCGGTGCTGCTGAAAAGTGGCAGCCGTGTCGTTCGCGAGGGTGCCGAGTACGTCATCGAAGACCGTTTGGTCGGCGTGGTGACGGCACCGAGCGGACAGATCGTCGGATGCGACCCGCTGACGGATGCCCGCGAGGTGCTGCCTTTCATCGTGACGGTTCCGCCGGGTCGGTATGAGTTGCGCGCGTGGGTCGCGTCGATTCACCAGGGCATAAGCGGAACGGACATTCGCACTGTCGCGCTGCAGTTGGTTGTCAGTGCGCAGCCGACGATGCGGTGGGAGCTTGCTGTGACTGAGGGCCAAGATCTGGCTGATCTGGGGCCAGACGGGTTCTTCGGTTACCCCGTCGATGCGGGAGTCGGCACTCTGGCTGATCTGGTGGCCGTGCGAGCGCTAGCGGATTGGGACTTCGACCGCTTGGACGACGTGTATATCCCGCCTCAAGTTCCGGCTGCTCCGGCGCCCATTGACGCGATCACCGATGAGGCCACTGAAGCGAATGTGATCACTGTCAGCTCCGGGTGGGGTGACGGGGTCTATCCCACCTTCGTCGGACGTGCCGCCGACGGTCATGTCACCGCCTTCGTCACCGATTTCATGGTGATCCCGGAGTCGGCTGCGAAGGTGTGATCCGCTGCTGTGGGGCGATCACGAATCCGTGACGGCCGATGGTGATGCGGGTGAGAGCTCGGTGAGCCAGCGCTGGTCGAGCCGGCGGAACGCCCAGCTCCGGACGGACATCGACGTGCCGGTCCGTGGTCGCCGACCACCACCCGCCCGGGAAGTGCTTCCGTCCCCGTGACCGACCGCACCGCGTATCGGTGGCGACTCCTCGAACGCCACCGCCCAGCACTGCGTCAACAAGCCACGACAGCGAGACCCCGCCGCGTCGACGAACTCGATCTCGAAGTCCGTCGCGCCGAAGTACACCCGCGCGGACGAAGAGCGTGGGACTGCCAGCCGGTGTTCGGTCAGCGCAGCGTGAGGCCGGCCGCCTCGAGCGCGCCCTCCACCCGTACGCGTTCGATCTCCCGGTCGAGGCCGTCGAGCGGCTTCAAGTTTTCCGGTAGGCCGAGGCATTCGCAGGCCAGGCAGAGCCGCTCGTCGTAGGCGCGGAGCACGGCCGCCTGCAGCAGGCCGGATTCGACGGTGGTGCCGCCGCGGCGCTGGCGGTCGAGGCGGCGCAGGTCCTGGGCCAGCCATTCGATCGGGGGCGGCCCGAGCCGGGCCAGCGCAGTCGCCGGGTCGAACTCCCGGATGTCGCGGTCGAGGCAGGTCAGTGCACGCGCCTGGGCCGGGCAGTCGGCCCGCGCACGTCTGCGGCGGAACTCGTCTCGCCGCAGAGTGACCGCCACCGCGTACGGAACGGTCAGGGGGAGAACGAGCGCCGCCGTGAGCACAGCAATGTGCGCGAGGGCCACGCACTGACGCTAGAGGGGAACAGGCCCGAACCGGAATAGGGTTTCCTGCCAAATACCCGTCAGGCGGCCGTCGGAAGCTTCTCCTGTACGACCGGAGCCGAAGCCGCGACCGGCGGCACCAAGGTGAGCCGCGGACGGGGGCGCAGGGTCATTTCGATCCGCTCGCCGTTCGAGCGGAGCTGCCAGATCAGCGCGGCCACGGCGGCGACGAAGCAGACCACCCCGGCGCCCGAGATGCTCGACGCGACCCCGAAACGCTCGCCCCACCAGCCGGCCAGCGACGCCCCGATCGGCGTGGTGCCCAGGAACACCAGCACGTAGAGGGCCATGACGCGGCCACGGTAGGCGGGGTCGACGCCCATCTGCACCCGGTGGTTGGCCGCCTGGGCCAGATAGATCGAGAAGAACCCGGTGGGGACCAGCACGAGCATGGCGACCACGAAGTTGGGGGCGAAGCCGACCGCGAATTCGAGGGCGCCGAACGCGATGGCCGCACCGATCACGATGTACGCGTTGGGCCGGGCCCGGCGGGCGCTGCCGGCCAGGGCACCACCGAGCGCGCCGACCGCGAGGGCGGTGGTGAGCAGGCCGAAGGTGGACGGGCCGGCGTTGAAGTCAATCTTGGCCAGCGCGGCCAGCGTGACCGGGAAGTTGAAGCCGATCATGCCGACCACGAACATCAGGGCGATCGGCATCACGAGGTCGGAGCGGCGGCCCACGTAGCGGAGGCCGTCGAGGATGCGGGCGTCCTTCTTGGCCTGCCGGGCGGCCGGCCTCAGCTCGTCCGCGCGCATGGCGGTGTAGCTGAAGATCGGGGCGATCGCCACGACCGTGGAGATCAGGAAGACCGGGCCGGTGCCGAAGAGCGCGAGCGCGACGCCGGCCAGGGCCGGTCCACCGATCCGGGCCGTGTTGAAAGTGGCCGCGGAGAGGGCGAGCGCGTTGGGCAGCAGCCGCAACTCGACCAGTTCGGAGACGAACGCCTGGCGGACCGGGGTCTCGACGGCGTTGGCGATGCCGAGCAGGCCGGCGAAGAGGAACACGTGCCAGAGCTGGACATGTCCCGAGGCGACGATGACGGCGAGGCCGACCGCGGTGAGCGCGAACGCGGCGTTGGCGATCACGAGCAGCCGGCGCTTGTCGAAACGGTCGGCGAGCTTCCCCGCGTACAGGGTCAGCAAAAGAACCGGCAGGAACTGCAGCGACGTCACCAGGCCGAGGGCGCTGGGTGAGTTGCCGGACAGGTCGAGCACCAGCCAGTCCTGGGCGGTGAACATCATCCACACGCCGACCAGCTTCACGAGCTGGCCGGTGGCGAAGAGCCGGTAGTTGCGAACCCTGAGGGACCGGAAAGTGGTGTTCAGCACGGACCGCACGCGGTTGTGCCTCCTGTTCGGTCGTACGCGTCATCGTCACGTGACGAAGCGCCGCGTAGCCGAAACCCTCAGGCGCGGGAGATCTTCTGCAGGATCTCGGAGGCCTGGGCCAGGGTTTCCCGTTCGCCGGGCGTCAGGTCGGCCAGTTGCGTGGCCAGCCACTCGTTTCTCGCCTGCTCGAACTGGGCGTGCACGGCCCGTCCCTGCTCCGTGGCCGACAGGATGACCTGCCGGCCGTCGGTCGGGTGCGGGGTCCGCGCGACCAGGCCACGTTCCTCCAGCTTCCCGACGATCTTGGTCATCGTCGGGGGCTGGACACGTTCGACGTCGGCGAGTTCGCGCGGGGTCAGCGCGCCGGCCAGTTGGAGGCTGGTCAGCGCGGAGAGCTGGCTGAAGGTGAGATCACCGACCGGGCGGGCCTGCCGGACCCGCCTGTTCAGCCGCATTATCGACTCGCGCAGGGCCTTGGCCAGCTCATCGGCTGTGCCTCGATCCGCCACCACGGGCCACTCCATCACGGTTCTTAGCCTAGCTAATGAGCATGGCTAACGACATTCGAAACGTGCATGACCTCAGTCACCGCAGGTCACAGGATCCAAGTCTCCAGCGGACCGCGCAAGAAGTAGAGGACGAAGAGCGCGGCCACGCCGTACAGGATGGGGTGGACCTCGCGGGCCCGGCCGGTGACCGCCTTGAGCAGCACGTAGGTGATGATCCCGGCGCCGATGCCGTTGGAGATCGAATAGGTGAACGGCATCAACGTGATGGCCAGGAACGCGGGCACGGCGATCGTGTAGTCGGCCCAGTCGATCTGCTTCACGGCGGTCATCATCAGGAAGCCGACCACCACGAGCGCGGTCGACGCGGCCTCGAACGGCACCACCGAGACCAGCGGGGCCAGGAACATCGCGAGCAGGAAGAGCACGCCCGTCACGAGGTTGGCGGCACCCGTACGGGCTCCTTCGCCGACGCCGGCCGCGCTCTCGATGTACGACGTGTTGCTGGAGACGCTGGCCGCACCACCGGCCGCGGCCGCCACCGAGTCGACGAGCAGGATTTCCTTCGTACGCGGGGGCATGCCCTCGGAGTCGAGGAGCTCACCCTCCTGCCCCACGGCGACCATCGTGCCCATGGTGTCGAAGAAGTCGGTGATCAGCAGCGTGAAGATGAACATCACGACGACCAGCCAGCCGGCCCGCGACCACGAGTCGAGCACGTTGAAGTGGCCCAGCAGCGACAGGTCGGGCGAGCTGACGATCTTCTCGGGCAGCTTCGGGGTGTTCAACGACCAGCCCTTGGGGTGCGCGATCGCCTCCACGATGATCGCCAGCACGGTGCTGCCGAGGATGCCGATCAGGATCGCGCCGCGCACCTTGCGGACGAACAGCACCAGCGTGAAGAGCAGGCCGACCACGAAGACGACGGTGGGCCAGGTGGACAGCTTGCCGCCGACGCCGAGCTCGAGCGGGACGGTGGTGCCGGACGCGTCCGGGATGCGGCGCACGAAGCCCGCGTCGACCAGCCCGATGATCATCAGGAACAGGCCGATGCCGACGCCGATCGCCGTCTTGAGCTGGGTCGGCACGGCGCGGAAGACCATCGTGCGCAGGCCGGTGAGCACCAGGATGGCGATCAGCACACCCTCGATCACGACCAGGCCCATCGCGTCGGCCCACGTCATCTCGGGGGCGATCTCGTACGCGACCAATGCGTTCACCCCGAGGCCGGCAGCCAGCGCCAGCGGGAAGCGGGCCACCACGCCCATCAGGATCGTCATCAGACCGGCGACCAGGGCGGTGCCCGCGGCCAGGGCGGTGATGGCCAGCTGAGCGCCGTCGCCGTCGACCCCGTTGCCCAGGATCAGCGGGTTGAGCACCACGATGTAGGCCATCGTGAAGAAGGTGGCCAGGCCACCGCGAACCTCCCGGCCCAGGGTCGAACCCCGCGCCGAGATCTCGAAGAACCGATCAAAACCATTCTTGGGCGTACGGGTATCGGTTGCGGCGGTCATGCGGCCCTCTCCAGGATCACGAGGAAACTTCGCGGGCATGGTCTCAGCCGTCGATGACCTGCGCAAAACCAGGCTGTGTCGGGCCCGTCACAGGGACGCCGCAATGATCGCCCCGGACCTATCCTGTCGGTGTGACCACACCGAAGCCCCGAATCGAACCGCTGGACCCACCCATGGTCCCGTTCGCGGTCGGCGGGCTGGCCGCTTTCGCCGTCGCCGCCCTGATCGTGTGGCTGGCCGACGGCCCCGACCGATGGCTGCAGATCTGCGTGGCCGGCTTCCTCTGCGGCATCCCGGGCCTGATCACGATGATCGTGCACGACCGGCATCGCAAGCGCCGCCGGCTGCTCAGTCACCCCGAGTTTCGGGTGACCTCTCAGCTGTGACCGTAATCCTCGGCCGGCTCGCTCTCCTCGACCGAGCCGTGACCGCGGCTGACCGCTACTGACTCGACCTCACTGTCGTCGTAGACCGTGGGCAGCTCGTCGACCGGCGGCGTCTGCTGCTCGGGCGCGCCCAGCAGAGCCTCGGAGTGGGCCCCGCAGCCGTGGTCGGCGCTCACCGCGCGGCCGTCGTCGGGCGCGTAGAGGTTGCCGCAGACACCGAACATCGAACGCATCGAGCCGGCCAGCGGCAGGTAGAACCCGCAGGCGCCGCAGCGGGCGTTGCGCGGGGCGGCCACCGAGATCGGCGCCTCCGGACCGGCCTCGCCGTCATACCACCGCTGGGCGGTGTCGATGCGGCCCTCGCGGGACATCACCCGGGAGCGGCCGAGGCCCAGCTCCCAGCTGACCTCCTCGACGGCGGGGTCGTCGCTCAGCACATAACCCTGGGCCAGGCGCTCGTCGTCGGGGGCGGTCGGCATGAGGTCGCCCACACCGAGGTCGCCGGGCTGCAGCCGCTCGTTCCACGGCACCCAGCCCGGGGCCAGCAGCGCGTCGGGGCCGGGCAGCAGCACCGTCTCGCAGATGGTGACGTGGCGGCTGCGCGGCACCCGGGTCACCGTGACGGCCCAGCGCCAGCCGCGATAGCCCGCGAGGTGGCTCTCGAAGAGGTGGGTCACGACCCGGTCGCCCTCGGCGATGGCCTCGAGGTGGTCGCCCACGTCGGCCGGGTCCACATCGGTGATCGCACCACGTGCGACGCCGACCGCATCGGCACAAACCTGGTCGAGGCGGGCAGCGCGGGTGGTGGTCCGAGTCGTCACATATCCATTGTCCCCCACGCGAGCGCGGGTTCCGCACCGACTCCCCCGGATTCCGACCGTCACGGAACGGGACAGCACTGGCCCGGATCAGTCAGGATGGGTGCCATGCCGCTGCTTCCCACCCTCGGACGCACCGTCGGCACCGGCGTCAAGGCAGCCCGCCTGCTGGTGCGAGGCTCCGTGCGCGGTGGAGCGTGGGCGACCCGCCGGGTCGGCACGGCCCGGGCCCGGGGCGCCGCCAACGAGACCGGCATGATCCGGCTCTTCGACCTGCACGCCCTCTCCTGCGCCGGCGACACGCTCATCGCGATCGGTCTGGCCGGCACGATCTTCTTCAACGTCCCGCTGGGCGAGGCGCGCAGCAAGGTGGCGCTCTACCTGCTCATCACGATGGTGCCGTTCGCGCTGCTGGCGCCCGTGGTCGGCCCGCTGCTCGACCATTTCCGGCACGGCCGGCGGTACGCGCTGGCGGTCACCATGCTGGGCCGGGCGTTCCTGGCCTATGTGATCTCCGATCACCTGTTCGGCTGGGGCCTTTATCCGGCGGCTTTCGGGGTGCTTGCGCTGTCCCGGGCGTACGGGGTGGCCCGGTCGGCCGCCGTGCCCCGGCTGCTGCCCGAGGGGGTCGGCCTGTCCCAGGTCGGCGCGCGGGCCAGCGTCTACGGCACGTTCGCGGGGGCCGTGGTGGCGCCGGTGGGCCTGCTCGCCTTCAAGTTCGGCCCGCAGTGGCCGCTGCGCGTGGCGATGATCATCTTCATCGTCGGCATGGTGGTGTCGCTGCGCCTGCCCCCGCGTGCCGACTCCGACCCGCCCGAGGCCGTGCCGCGCCCGTGGCGCACGATGCTGCGCCTGGGCCGCGGCGAGGACCGGCCACTGTCCGGCGCGCTGGTCATCTCGACCCTGATCGGCAGCGCCAGCCTGCGCCTGCTGTACGGCTTCACGCTGCTCTTCCTGGCCTTCGTGATCATGGCCGACCAGCTGGCCACGACGGTGCTGGGCAACGACATCGGCCGCCAGGGCGCGGTCGGCCTGATCGGCGGCGCGCTGGCCGTGGGCACCTTCCTGTCCACCGCCGTCGGCACCCGCCTGCGCATCCGGCGCCCGCTCGCGCTGCAGTCGGCCGGCCTGACCGTGGTGGCCGCCGTAGGCGTGCTGGCCACGCTCTTCTACAGCCTGCTCATGGTCACCCTGCTGGCGTTGCTGGTCGCCGTCTTCAGCGGCATCGCCAAGCTCGCCGTCGACGCCACCATCCAGGAACGCGTCCCCGAACGCCTGCGGGCCAGCGCCTTCTCCCACTCCGAAACGGTCCTGATGATCGCCTGGGTGCTGGGCGGCGGCATCGGCATCATCCCGCTCCCCGGCCGCCTCGGCGTCGCCCTGGCCACCCTGCTGGCAGTGGTGGCCGCGGGCCGGGCCGCCTACATCGCGACCCGCCTCCACAATGAACGCCTCAGCGGCCGCGCCGACACCCCTGAACCCGCCCCGGAAACGGAACCCGCCCACGCCGGCGCCCCCGGCGGCCCGTCCCGCGCCCCGGCCCCGGACGAGCCGCCCACCCGCCACGACTCCCGGTGGAGCGCCCCCTCGGCCGAGCCCACCGACCCGTGGCCCGAGGCCCCCACGGTGCCGTCCCGTACGCGCGCCAACAACACCCCCCCGAACCGCCCGGCCACACCTCCCCACCAGCCCACCCGCGCCGGCCGCACGGAGCGCCCGCGGAGCGAGCCCACCACCCGCGCCGACCACCCGCGGACCGAGCCGCCCACTCGTGCCGACCACACGCGCGGCGAGCCCACCACTCGTGTCGACCACACGCGCGGCGAGCCCTCCAGCCCGGCCGGCCGCTCGCGGACCGAGCCGCCCACCAAGGTCGATCTGGGTGAGCCCAAGAAGGGCTGGTTCGCCCGCCGCAAGGACAAGAAGGCCGCCTCCGAGCCGCCGCCTCCCCCGCCCGCACGCTCCCCCGAGCCGCCTGCAGCCCCGCAGCCGGACCCGGCACCGGCCCCGCCCGGCTTCCACGTCTATCGCCCGTCGTCGGCCGACCACCCCACCAACGGCCACGGAGACCGCAACTGATGACTTTGCCCCTGCTCGTGGTCACGGCTGTGGCCGCCGAGGCCGAAGCTGTGCGGGCCGGCGCGGATCCCGGCCATGTGGTGGTCGAGCCGGTCGGTGTGGGCCCAGCTGCCGCGGCCGCCGGCACCGCGCGCCTGTTGGCCACCGGCCGCTATCGGGCGGTCATCTCGGCCGGCATCGCGGGCGGCTTCGTGGGGCGCGCAGCCGTCGGTTCCGTCGTGATCGGCGTCCGCAGCATCGCGGCCGATTTGGGAGCGGAGACCCCCGACGGCTTCCTGACCGTCGACGAGCTCGGTTTCGGCTCGGGCGTGATCCCCGGCGACCCCGCGCTCGTGAAGTCGCTCACCGAGGCGCTGCCCACCGCTGTCCCCGGCGACGTCGTGACCCTGAGCACGGTCACCGGCACCGCCGCCACGGCCGAGCGTCTGGCCCGCAGTTATCCACAGGCTGTGGCCGAGGCGATGGAGGGCTACGGGGTCGCGGTCGCCGCCCACGGGCTTCCCTTCGCCGAGCTGCGCAGCATTTCCAACCCGATCGGCCCGCGAGACCGTGCGCAGTGGCGGCTCAAAGAGGCCTTCGCAGCGTTGTCCACAGCTTCCGCGGCATTGTGGATAGCCTGTGGATAACTTCACCGTGTGGGATGAGAGACACCCGTCGTGACGCACGATGACCGGTGGGCGCGTCTAGCGTGGACTCCGTGGCGCTCTCTCTCGCGGTCTCTCCGTGCCCCAATGACACGTTCGTCTTCCACGCTCTCGTGCACGGGCTCATCCCCGGCACCCCTGAGGTCAATCTGACCTTCGCCGACGTCGACGTGACCAACACGGCGGCCGAGCGTGGCGAGTTCGACCTGGTCAAGGTCAGCTATGCGGCGCTGCCCTGGCTGCTCGACGACTACGAGCTGCTGCCGACCGGGGGCGCGCTGGGCCGGGGCTGCGGGCCGCTGGTGCTGACCCGTGAGCCGGGCGTCGACCTGACCGGCAAGACGGTGGCGGTGCCAGGTGACCGCACGACGGCCTATCTGCTGTTCCGTTTGTGGTCGGCCGACCGGGCGCCGGGTCGCATCGAGGTCGTCCCGTTCCACCAGATCATGCCGGGGGTGGCCGAGGGCCGGTTCGACGCCGGCCTGGTCATCCACGAGGCCCGTTTCACTTACCAGCGGCACGGGTTGCACGCGCTGGCCGACCTGGGTGAGTGGTGGGAGTCCGATACCGGCCTGCCCATCCCGCTGGGCGCGATCCTGGCCAGGAAGGGCGTGGTCGACCCGGCCGAGGCCACCGAGTGGATCCGCAACTCGGTCAGCATGGCCTGGGCCAACCCCGACGCGAGCCGCGAGTTCGTGCTGGCCAACGCGCAGGAGATGGAGCCCGAGGTCGTCCAGCAGCACATCGATCTCTACGTCAACGAGTTCACGCTGGAGCTGGGCCGAGACGGACTCGCCGCCGCCGACGCCCTGTTGCAGCGTGCGGCAGCGGCGGGTCTCACGCCTGCTGTGAAGCCGTTCCTCTAGGAAATATCAGGCCTCGAATTCTTTCGCGACCGCGTGCACAAGCTGTGCGATCTTCTGCGAGACGCGCTTGTCGGGATACCGCCCGCGGCTCAGCCCCGGCTGCACCTGTGACTCCAGCACCTTGATCATGTCTTCGACCATGCTGTGGAGTTCCTCGGCCGGCCGGCGGCGCAGCTCGGACAACGACGGCGGGGCGTCGATCAGTTTGACCCCCATCGCCTGCGCGCCCTTGCGGCTGTCGACCACGCCGAACTCGACCCGCTGACCCGTTTTCAGCTCGGCCACCCCGGCCGGCAGCGCGCCCTTGGGCAGGAACACGTCGCCGCCCTCATCGCTGGTGACGAAGCCGAATCCCTTCGCCGCGTCATACCACTTCACTCGACCCGTGGGCACCGCTGACCTCAACTTCACTCATTGGTTACAACCGCTCACCGCAAGGCTACTTAAGCGGTGGGCCCGGACCCAACTGCAATCCGGCGCAGCAGCGGCGGCAGCCCGGTGAGGTCGCCGAGCACGTACGCCGCTCCGGCGCCGCGCAACTCGTCGGGCGTGCACGGCCCGGTGGCCACACCGATCCCGGGCACCCCGGCCGTACGCGCGGCCACCATGTCGCCCACGTGGTCACCGACGTACCAGCGCACGCCGTGCTCGGTCAGCGCGGCCGCCTTGCCCTCGGCGAACAAATCACCCGCGAGCTCGTCGGCGACCAGCCCGAGGTGGTCGAGGTGCAGCGCGGCCAGCCGGCCCAGCTTCGATGTGACCACCACAACACGCAGGCCCAGCTCGCGCACGGCGGCCAGCGCCTCGACCGCGCCCTTCATGGGCACGGTCGGGGTGATCGCGTAGTCGACGTAGAGCGCGCGATAGGTGGTGACCGCCTCCTCGACCTGGTCGGCCGGGAACCAGTGCGCGAGTTCGGTGCGCAGCGGCGGCCCCAGGCGGGTGACCGCGAGGTCGGCGTCGACGGGGACGCCGGTGCGCTCGGTCAGCGCCCGGTAGGCGGCGTGAATGCCGGGCCGGGAGTCGATCAGGGTCATGTCCAGGTCGAACCCGACCGCACTACTCACGCGGGGGTCGACGGGATGTACTTCAGCTCGCCGACCGGCAGCGGGAAGGTCTGGTCGTCACCGAACGGCGACGGCGCGGCGGCCCGGTCGGAGAGGATCTCGGAGACGTCCATGTGACCCTTCATGTCGACCGGCTGCGTCTGGCGAGGACCGGCGCCTCCCTCGACGGCGGTACCCGGCAACTTGTTCTTCGCGGCCACAGATGTCCCCTTCAGCGTCCGTACAGATCGGTGTCGCGGCCAAGCCGGACACCTCAATATCGTCCCATGACCGCTAGCGTTGAACACGATGGCCACCACATTCGCCGATCAACTCCGGTCGCTGACCGATGAGGCGCTGAGCGCGCTCGTCCAGCTGCGGCCCGACCTCGTCGTGCCCGTGCCGGCCGACATCACCGCGCTCGCCGTGCGGGCCCAGTCCCGCGGCTCGGTCGCGCGCTGCCTCGACGGGCTCGACGAGTTCACGCTGCACGTGCTCGACGCGGCCCGGCTCAGCCGCTCCGCCGAAACGGCCCTGACCTCGGTCGACGCCATCGAAGAGCTGGCCACCGGGGTCGCCCCGGACGACGTCCGGGTGGCAATCGACCGCCTCCGGGTGCGGTTCCTGCTCTACGGCAGCGAGGACGCCCTGCAGCTGGTGGGCGCGATCGACGAGGTCACGTCGCCCTATCCGGCCGGTCTGGGCCGCCCCGCCGACTATCTCGACCCGCAGGCCGCGGCCCTCTGCGCCGACAAGGCCAAGCTCCGCCGTACGGTCCTGGCCGCCCCACCCGGCGCGCGGGCCGTGCTCGACCGGCTCGCCGCGGGCCCGCCGATCGGGGCGCTGCGGCGTGAGGCGGTCGCCGAGCCCGTGCAGTGGCTGGTCGACAACCACGTGCTGGTGCCGATCAGCGAGGCCGGGCGGGCCCCGCGCGCCGACGGTGAGCTGGTCGAGTTGCCCCGCGAGGTGGGCATGCTGCTGCGGCGCGACACCGGTCCGCTGGGCGCGCTGCGGCCGTTCCCGCCCATCCCCGAGGGCGCCGCGCGTGACCCGAAATCGGTCGACTCGGCCGGTGCGGGCCAGGTCATGGAGGCCGTCCGCAGCACGGAGGCGCTGCTGGAGGCGCTCGCGGCCGAGCCCGCGCCGGTGCTGCGGGCCGGGGGTCTGGGCGTACGGGATCTCAAGCGGCTGGCCCGGGCGGCCGGCCTGGACGAGCCCGGGGCGGCGCTGTTGATCGAGGTCTCGTACGCGGCGGGTCTGCTCGGCGAGGCCGACGTGGGCGGTTCCGGCCGTTCGGTGACCGTGAGCCGGGCCGGTGGCGGCGTCGACGAGACCTTCCTGCCCACCGGCGCTTACGACCTGTGGCGGGCGCTCAGCATCGCCCAGCGCTGGACGGCGCTGGCCCGGGCCTGGCTCGCCATGACCCGGCAGCCGGGCCTGGTGGGCCGGCGCGACGACCGGGACCGCCCGATCAACGCGCTCGCCCCCGACGCCGAGCGCGCCGGCGCCCCGCAGGCCCGGCGGGAGGCCCTGCTCGTGCTGGCCGACCTCAAGCCGGGCACGGCGCCGCAGGTCGACGAGGTGCTGGGGTTGCTGGCCTGGCAGACCCCGCGGCGTTCCCGCGGGCGGGAGGCGGCCCACCGCGACGCCCTGGCCGGGGCCGCCCTGCTCGGCGTCTCGGCGCTCGGGGCCATCACCTCGTACGGGCGCCTGCTGCTGGAGGACGTCGAGGTCGCCGACACCGACCCGCTGGGTGTGCGGCCGGGCCCGGGTGAGCCTCGCGACGACGCCGTCCGGACGTTGGACACGCTGCTCCCGGCCCCGGTCGATCACGTGCTGGTGCAGGCCGACCTGTCGGTGGTGGTGCCCGGCCCGCCGGAGCCGGAGCTGGCGGGCGAGCTCGACGTGGTCGCCGAGCCCGAGTCGGCCGGCGGGGCCAGCGTGTTCCGGGTCACCCCGGCCAGCGTGCGCCGCGCGCTCGACGTCGGTTACACGGCCGCCGACCTGCACTCGTTGTTCAAGCGGCGGTCGCGCACCCCGGTGCCCCAGACGCTGACCTACATGATCGACGACGCCGCCCGTAAGCACGGCGGCTTGCGGGCCGGTTCGGCCGGCTCCTACCTGCGCAGCGACGACGAGGCGCTGCTGGCCGAGGTGCTGGCCGACAAGCGGATGGGCCCGCTCGGGCTGCGCCAGATCGCCCCGACTGTGCTGGTCAGCCCGTTGCAGGTGGCCCGGCTGCTGGGCGCGCTGCGGGAGGCCGGCTTCGCGCCGGTGGCCGAGGACGCCGGCGGCGCCGCGGTGCTCAGCCGGCCCAAGGTGCGGCGAGCCCCCACCCGTACGTCGGTGGCCTCCCGGCTGGCCGATCAGGCCGGGCCGCCGGTGCTGGCCGGGCCACGACTGGCCGGGGTGGTCGAGCAGATCCGGCGGGGCGACATCGCCACCCGGGCGGCCCGCCGGGCCCCGACGACCGTGCGTGCGGCCAACGGGCAGAGCGTGCCCGGGCTGACCTCGGTGCAGCAGCACGGGCAGGCCATGGCGGTGCTGCAGCAGGCCGTACGGGAAAAGGTCCGGGTCTGGGTGGGGTATGTCGACTCGCACGGGGCGACGCTGTCGCGCCTGGTGCGCCCGGTGTCGCTGAGCGCGGGTTATCTGCGCGCGGAGGACGAGCGGACCGAGACGTTGCACACGTTCGCGCTGCACCGGATCACCGCCGCGGTGCCCGACGAGGAGGCGTGAAGGGTGGGCCGCACGCCCCCGTACGCGTGCGGCCTCTAGATCAACGAGCTGCGGGGCCGGAAGGTTGCCCGGTTTCCGTGTCAGACTGGAGGGTCGGTTAGAGCTCTTCGAAGGGTGTTTCAGTGAGCGGCGGACCTCTGATCGTCCAGTCCGACAAGACTCTTCTGCTGGAGGTGGACCACCCGGACGCGCAGGCGTGCCGGATGGCCATCGCTCCGTTCGCCGAGCTGGAACGCTCGCCGGAGCACGTACACACGTACAGGTTGACCCCGCTCGGCCTGTGGAACGCCCGGGCCGCGGGTCATGACGCCGAGAGCGTCGTCGACTCGCTGATCAAGTATTCGCGCTATCCGGTGCCGCACGCGCTGCTGGTCGACGTGGCCGAGACGATGGACCGGTACGGCCGGTTGCAGCTGGTCAACGACCCCGGTCACGGGCTGGTGCTGCGCGGCCTCGACAAGATCGTGCTGGTCGAGGTGGCCAAGTCGAAGAAGCTCGCGGGCATGCTCGGCGCCAAGATCGACGACGAGACCATCGTGGTGCACCCGTCCGAGCGCGGCCGGCTCAAGCAGGCGCTGCTCAAGCTGGGCTGGCCCGCCGAGGACCTGGCGGGTTACGTCGACGGTGAGGCCCACGAGATCAGCCTGGCCGAGGACGGCTGGACCCTGCGCTCCTACCAGCAGGAGGCGGTCGACGGCTTCTGGGCGGGCGGCTCGGGCGTGGTGGTGCTGCCCTGCGGCGCCGGCAAGACGCTGGTCGGCGCGGCCGCGATGGCCACGGCCAAGGCCACGACGCTGATCCTGGTGACGAACACGGTCGCCGGCCGGCAGTGGAAGCGCGAGCTGATCGCGCGCACGTCGCTCACCGAGGAGGAGATCGGGGAGTACTCGGGCGAGCGTAAGGAGATCCGCCCGGTCACCATCGCGACGTACCAGGTGCTCACGTCCCGCCGCGGGGGCGCGTTCACCCACCTCGACCTGTTCGGCGCGCGCGACTGGGGCCTGGTCGTCTACGACGAGGTGCACCTGCTGCCCGCGCCGATCTTCCGGTTCACCGCCGACCTGCAGGCGCGCCGGCGGCTCGGGCTGACCGCCACTCTCGTCCGTGAGGACGGCCGCGAGGGTGACGTGTTCTCGCTGATCGGCCCCAAGCGCTACGACGCCCCGTGGAAGGACATCGAGGCCCAGGGCTGGATCGCGCCCGCCGAGTGCGTCGAGGTGCGGGTCACGCTCACCGACGCCGAGCGGATGGCGTACGCGGTGACCGAGGCCGAGGAGCGCTACCGCGTAGCGGCTACCGCGCGCACCAAGCTGCCGGTGGTGAAGGCGCTGGTCGACAAGCACCCCGACGAACCGGTGCTGGTCATCGGCGGCTTCCTCGACCAGCTGCACCAGCTCGGCGAGTACCTCGACGCCCCGATCGTGCAGGGCTCGACCACCAACAAGGAGCGGGAACGGCTGTTCGACGCGTTCCGCGCCGGTGAGCTGCGCACGCTGGTGCTGTCGAAGGTCGGCAACTTCTCGATCGACCTGCCCGAGGCGGCGGTGGCGATCCAGGTGTCGGGCACTTTCGGTTCGCGTCAGGAGGAGGCACAGCGCCTGGGCCGGGTGCTGCGGCCCAAGGCGGACGGCCGGCAGGCGCACTTCTACACGGTCGTCTCGCGCGACACGATCGACACCGAGTACGCCGCGCACCGCCAGCGTTTCCTGGCCGAGCAGGGCTACGCCTACACGATCGTCGACGCCGACGACATCCTCGGCCCGGCGCTGCCCCAGATCGACTAACTGGGCTCGACCGCGGGCGGGCCGACCGCCGGGCCTTCCTCATGGCTGCTGGTCTGCGCGAAGAACAAAAAGAACGTACACACAACCAGCACTGCCAGCGCGGCGGCGGCGGCGACCATCCACGGCCACAGCCGCCGGCCGCGCGGCGGGGCGGGTGGGCGCGGCTGAGTGCCGGCCTCCTCGTGGGCGGCCGCGGCCACCACCTCGGGGCTGCCCAGCCGCTCGAGCACCTCGATCAGCTCGCCCTCGCCGGCCAGGTTGCGCTCGGCCCGCTCGGCGGCGATGTGCGCCTCGAGGTCGGCCAGCAACTCGCGCCGCTGCAGCACGGGGATGCCGGCCAGCCGCTGGTCGATCTCGCGCAGGTACTCCGCGACGACGTCGTTCTGCCTGGTCTTCATGCTGCCTCACCGGTTCCCACAAGACGGTCGACGGTCTGCCGAAAGGACACCCATTCGGTGCGGAAGTGGGCGAGCGCGGAACGCCCGTCCGAGGTCAATCCGTAGTAGCGCCGCGGCGGGCCGCTCGGGGACTCGACCCATTTGCTCTCCAGCCAACCCGACCGGCGCAAGCGCGAGAGCAGCGGATAGATCGTGCCCTCGCCGGCGGCCAGGTTGGGCTCGTCACCCAGCCTGCGGACGATCTCGTTGCCGTATCTGTCCTCGGTCTCGACCAGGGAGAGGACACAGAACTCGAGCGTGCCGCGGCGCAGACTCGTCGCCAACTGCGAGACATCTGCCATGCGCCACACAGTACCTTGCGACGCAAGGTAGGTCCACCGAGAAAGGCCCCCGACGCATCGGGGGCCTTCGGTGTTACCGGCGCCAGGTGCGGGTGGCCGTCGTGGTCACGTTGCCGGCCCGCTCGTAGGCGCGCAGGGCGGCCTTGACCGTCTGGCCGCACTTGGCCGTGTTGAGCGACAACGCGTACGCGGCGGTGGTGTAACGGGCGACCACCTTGCCGTTGACGATCAGCTCGACGCTGGCGAGAGCGTGTAACTGAGCGCCTCGGCCGCCTGCGCGGGCGCCGCCCCCACCGTCGTCAGCAAAGCCAGAACTGCCGCCCCCACGGCCATGCCCACCCTGTTCACGGCGGCAATACAGATCAATATCAGGGCAGCGGGGGTCCCGGGGTCAGCAGCGGTTCCATCAGATCGCCGTGCTTCTCGATGCGATCGAGCACATCGGACGACCGGTAGTGCCGGGGCTCCTCGGCGCCGGTGGCCACGGCCTCGACCTCGTCCCAGGTCAGCGGCGTGGAGGCGGTCGGCACCGCCTGCGCCCGCAGCGAATAGGGCGTCACCGTGGTCTTGGCCGCGTTGTTCTGGCTCCAGTCGATGAAAACCTTTCCCGGCCGTACGGCCTTGGCCATCTTCGCGGTGATCGAAGCGGGCACCATCGACGACAGCTCCTCGGCGACCCTCTTCGCGTACCGGGAAACGGTTTCCGAGTCCTGCGTCCCCGAGATCGGGCAGCACAGCTGCATGCCCTTCTTGCCGGAGGTCTTCGGATAGGCGTCGATGCCGTCGTCGCCCAGCCGGTCACGCATCAGCACCGCCACCGCGCTGCACTCCCGCAGGCCGGCCGGCGCGCCCGGGTCGAGGTCGACCACCAGCAGGTCGGGATGCTGGCCGATGCGCCACTGCGGGGTGTGCAACTCCAGCGCGGCCAGGTTGGCCAGCCAGACCAGGGTGGGCAGGTCGTCGACGACCACGAAGTCGATGGTCTCGCGGCTCTTGGTCGAGCCCGGCACCGGCAGTGTCTCCAGCCGCACCCAGTCGGGTGTGCCGCCAGGCTTGTTCTTCTCGAAGAAGTGCATCCCGTCGACGCCGTTGGGGAAACGGATCCGGGTCACCGCGCGGTCGGCCAGGTGCGGCAGCATGACCGGCGCGATCCGCGTGTAGTAGTCGATGACCTCGCCCTTGGTGAACCCGGCGGCCGGATACATCACCTTGTCGAGGTTGGACAGCTCGAGGTCGCGCCCGTCGATCGTGACGGGCAGCCGGCTACCGGCCATCCTCGTCCTCCTCCACGCACTCCTTGGGAGACTTGTCGTAACGCAAACGCAGGAACCGGGGGAAACGCAACCGCCCGTCCGGAGTCCGGTTGCCGTAGCGCACCTCGACGACCAGCTCAGGTCGTACCCAGCGGGCGCCCCGGGAATCCTCGCGCGGCACCGCGCCCGCCCTGAACGGCGAGTCGCGCTGGGCCAGCGGCTCCAGCGCGGCCAGCAGCTCCCGCTCGGCGGCGGCCCCGATGCCCCCGCCGACCCGGCCGCGGAAGGCCAGCCCGTCCGGGGTCGGCACACCCACCAGCAGGCCACCCAGCTTGCGCGCCCCGGCCCGCCAGCCGCCGATCACGTAGTCGCCCGTACGGTCGAACTTGACCTTGACCCAGTCGGGCGAGCGCAAGCCCGGCAGGTACACCGAATCCTCGCGCTTGGCCACCACGCCCTCGAGGCTGTTCTCGCGGGCGGCGTCGGCGGTCGCCGGCCCGTCGCCGAACGAGGGCGGCACCATCCAGCGCGGCCCGGCCAGCCCCAGCTCCTCGAGCCGCTCGCGACGCGCCCGATATGGCAGCCCAGTCAGATCATCACCGGCGTGGAAAAGCAGATCAAAGATCATGTACGTGACCGGGAGGCTCACCGCCAGACGGGCCGCCCGGTGCCGCTCGCGAACGTGCATGCGCTCGGCCAGCGCCGTGAACGACGGCCGGCCCGCCGCGTTGAGCACCACCATCTCGCCGTCGACCAGCGTGCCGCCGGGAAGCCGCAGGTCAGCGATCTCCGGGTACGCCGCCGTGACGACCGCTCCGGAGCGCGCGAACAGGTCGGGTGGACCTTCGGTGAAGAGCGCGAGAACCCGGACCCCGTCCCACTTGAACTCGTAGCTCCACCCCGGCCCGACCGGCAGCGCGCCCGAGGTCGCGAGCATGGGAGACAGCGGCGCACCGGGCACCCGATCACCATAGGCAGGGACGAACACCTTACGCAGGAGTCTCAGTGATGCGATTCTGATCAGGGCTTTTCTTTGTCGGCTGACGTTGGAGGGGACATGCGGGCGATCTGGAAGGGCGCGGTCTCCTTCGGGCTGGTGTCGATCGCGGTGAAGCTGTATTCGGCCACCGAGGAGAAGGACATCCGGTTCCACCAGGTGCACCGCACCGACGGGGGCCGGATCAAATACCAGCGCACCTGCTCGATCGACGGCGAAGTGGTCAGCTACGACGACATCGCCAAGGGCTACGACATCGGCGGCGGCGAAATGGTCATCCTGACCGACGAGGACTTCGCCGACCTGCCGCTCACCACGTCCCGCGCGATCGACGTGCTGGAGTTCGTGCCGGCCGACGACATCGACCCGATCCTGTTCGGCAAGGCGTACTACCTCGAACCCGAGGGCCAGGCGGCCAAGCCGTACGTGCTGCTCCGCGACGCGCTGCAGGACGCCGACCGGGTCGCCATTGTCAAGATCGCGATCCGGCAGCGGGAGCAACTGGCCACCCTGCGCGTGCACGACGACGTCCTCGTGCTCAACACGATGCTCTGGCCCGACGAGGTGCGTACGCCGGACTTCGGTTTCCTCGACGAGGACATCGAGACCCGGCCCGCCGAGCTCGCCATGGCCAGCTCGCTGATCGACTCGATGGCCGGGAGCTTCAAGGCCGACGAGTTCACCGACAACTACCGGGCCGCGCTGCAGGAAGTCATCGACGCCAAGGTCGAAGGCCGCGAGATCGTGCAGCCGGAAGAGGCCGAGGAGGCCCCGGCGGCGGCGGTCGACCTGATGGCGGCCCTCAAGGCGTCGGTCGAGCGGGCCAAGAAGGCGCGTGGCGAGGATGCGCCGGCCGCTCCCCCGGCCCCGGCGGCGAAGAAGAAGGCCGCCCCGGCCAAGAAGGCCACCGCCGCTGCGAAGAAAGCCACGCCCGCCAAGAAGGCCGTCAAGAAGTCGGCATGACTAAAGTTGGCCCGTGGGATTGACGTGGGCTGAGTCTTATCTGGGCAAGGTGCGGGCGAGCATCGGCGACACCGACACGATTCTGTTCGTCGGGGCGCGGGGGGTGATCCTCGACGATCAGAACCGGCTGCTGCTCATCCAGCGCTCCGACAACCATCGGTGGGCCATCCCGGCCGGGGCCATGGAGCTCGGCGAAAGCATGGAGGAGTGCGCGATCCGCGAGACCTGGGAGGAGACCGGGCTGCGGGCCACGTCGCTCACGCCGTTCGCGTTCTACACGGCCTACACGTACACGAACGACTACGGCCACACCTACCAGCAGATCCTGATGTCGTTCCGGATCCACACGTGGGAGGGCGAACTGCTGCGCCAGACCGACGAATCCGTCGACGCCGGCTTCTTCCCGCTCGACGCACTGCCCGGCCCCAAATCGTTCGTGATCGACGAGACGCTGGCCGACCTGGCCCAGTTCGAGGCGACCGGCCGCCTGGTCATGAAGTAGGCGTCAGCTCGCTCTCGAACAAGCCCATCGTGAGCTTGTCGGCCCACCGGCCCTCCGCATCGCGGAACGTGCCGCGCAGCCGCCCCTCCTCGACAAAGCCGACCTTGCGATACACCCGCTGAGCACTGACATTCTCGGCGGCCACGGTCAGCGTGATCTTGCGCAGGCGCATCTTCCGGAACCCGTACAGGCAGACGGCCCGGACGGTGTCGGTGCCGAAACCCCGACCCCAGAAGTCCTTCTCGCCGAGATAGATGTCCATGTCGGCCAGGCCCACCTCGGGCTCGGCCCCGTGCAGCCGGACGAGCCCGATCAGCGTCTTCTCGGCCTCGACGCCGAACAACACATCCCCGTACGCGTTGGGCGGCCGCTCCTCGAGCCACTTGGCCACCTGGGCCACAGTCTCCGCGTAGCCCTCATCCATCCAGCGCATCACGTCGGCGTCGTGATTCCACCGCCACAGCGCCTCGGCATCGTCCACGCCCATGGCCCGCAGCCGGACCTTTCCCCGTACGCGTCCAATGCCCGCCCCCGTGTCCTATCCGGCGTTCCGCACCTCGCGGCTGAAGTCGTGACCGCACGGCAGCACCACGAACACCACCGAGAGAACAGTCATTGTGCCGTCCTCATGTTCGACGTAGTCCAGCGGTTCCGCATTGACGTCGGTAACCACCTTGCCGCACGTGGGACAACGCCCGTCGGCGGTCACCACACCGAACTCGTGGGCCGGCATACGGTCGCCCGGCTCGTCGGCGCCCCCGCTGTTCGCCATGCTCATCTGCGGCCTCGCCACAAAACCCCCATATACGACTGATAGAACCCTGAAGGGGGCCCGCCCTACCGGGGGACCCCCACCCTCGGCCATTTTAGTGGGATTTGCCGATCTTCACCTGACCGCCGCCTCTTGCCTGTGGACAACTCCGAACTGTGGACAACGCAAACGCCAAAATCGCAGCTCCGGGCGGTGGAGCCCACAACGTCCTTTCTGCCGGCGGCCGACGGGGGCGCGCTTTCGAGCCGACAGACGACCCAGGGCCGGCATGCTCACAGCGCGGGGTGCTCCAAGGCCGGAGTGCTCCAGGTCGCCCCCCCGCCAGGGGTGCTCCAGGTCGGCGGCACGGGCGCTTCCGGGCCGCCGACGCGGGCGTTCCGGCTCTCAGACAGCACAGCCGCGGCTTCGAGACAGCACGACCGGGGCTCCCAGCCAGCAGGGCCAAGGCTCCCAGCCAGCACGACCGCGGCTCACAGCCAACACGACCAGCGGGCTCAGCCCAGGCGCTCCTCTTCGAGGGACGCCTCGGGCAGTGGCTTGACCGCGCCCGCCAGAGTCAGTGACACGATCAGCAGGACGGCCACCGCCACCAGCGCGTTCTTCACCGTCATGTGGTCGCCCAGGAAGCCGATCAGCGGCGGCCCGCCCAGGAAGGCGCAGTAGCCGATCGAGGCGACCACACTGACCCGGGAGGCCGCGTGGGCCGGGTCGTCGGCGGCCGCACTCATGCCGACGGGAAAGCCCAGCGAGGCCCCCAACCCCCACAGCAGCGCGCCCAGGAAGGCGTACGGAGCGCCCGGCCCGAGGATGTAGAGCGCCAGCCCACCGAGGCTCACCGCGGCCAGCACGCGCACGACCGGGACGCGGCCGTAGCGGTCGAGCAGTGCCGGGCCGAACCAGCGGCCGGCGGTCATGGCGCTCAGGAACAGCGCGAAGGCCAGCGTGCCGACGGCGGCCGACGTGCCGTAGCTGTCGATCATCGAGACGCTGATCCAGTCGATGCCGGCGCCCTCGGTGAAGGCGAACGCGAGCACGAACACCCCGACCAGGATGGTGCGCGGCTCGCGCCACGTGGAGACGGCGTTCCGGAAGCGATCACGTTTGGTGACCACGGGCGGGTTGGAGGCGATCATCGTGGGATCGGAGGGCGTCACGGTCGGGACCGGGCCGGCGTCGTCGGGGACGAAAGCCCGTACGGAGAAGACGACCACGACCGCGATCAGCACGGCGGTCACGGCCAGGTGCACGGTGACCGAGAGCCCGAGCGCGACGGCGGCCGCGCCGGCCAGGGCGCCCGCGACCGTGCCGACGCTGAATCCCGCGTGGAAGCGCGGCATGATCGCCTTGCCCAGCCTGCGTTCGACGATGGCGCCTTGCACGTTCATGGCCACGTCCCAGGCGCCGTTTGCGAACCCGAAGCCGAACAGCCCGATCACGACGGGCACGACCCCGAATTCGTAGCCGATCGCGATCGAGAACATGGCCACGCCGAGCAGCACGCCCATCGTGGCGACGGTGCGGCTGGAGCCGAAGCGCGCGACGATCTGCCCGGCGATCAGCAGTGAGACGATCGAGCCGGCGGCCAGCGCGAGCAGCACCAGGCCGAGGCGGGACGGGGTCAGCCCGAGCTCGTCGCGCACCTGCGGGATGCGCGAGGCCCAGCTGGCCGCGGCCACCCCGGCCAGGATGAACGCTGCATAGACGGCACGGGTGGCCGCCCGCACCTCCGGAACGACGACGGTCATCCGGGGACTCCGAGGAAACGGCCCACGATCGTCCGGGTGTCGGCCCGGTCGAACGTGGCGGTGGACAGGATGAGGTGCATGACCAGGCCTTCGTTGAGCGCGTCGACGGCCCGGGCGGTGACCGGGTCGACGAATTTCTCCAGTACGGCCCGTGACCGGCGCATCCAGGCCTCGGTCACGCTGCGCAACGCGGGGTCGCGCAGCGCCGCGAGGTAGAGCTCGTACGCCACGGCCCAGTCCTTGTGGTTCCCGCCGGCGCCGTCGTGAATCAGGTCGGTCACCGCGTCGGCGAACCCGGCCAGGTCGGTCACGTCGGAGAAGTGGGCCTCGTAGCGCGGGGACATCTGCTCCGCGTGCCGCCGGAAGGCCTGTTCGAGCAGGTCCTCGACGCTGTCGAAGTGGTAGGTGATCGAGCCCAGCGGCACGTCGGCGGCGGCTGCGATGCGCCGGCTGGTGGTGCCGGCCACGCCGTGGTCGGCGATCACTTCGATGGCCGCGTCGATGATCCGGCTCTTCCGGTCGGGGTCGTAGCGGCGCGGCGACCGGGCGGCGGGGACGGCGGTCACGGCTCGACCTGCCGGATGATCCGGGCCGGGTTGCCCACGGCGACCACGTTCGGTGGCAGGTCCTTGGTGACCACGGCCCCCGCTCCGACGACCGTGTTGTCGCCGATCGTCACGCCGGGCAGCACGATCACGCCGCCGCCGAGCCAGACGTTGTCCCCGATCACGATCGGCGAGGCCGCCTCCCATTTGTCGCGGCGGGGGCCCGCGGCGACCGGGTGCCACGGGGTGAGCAGCTGCACGTTGGGGCCGATCTGCACGTCGTCGCCGATGGTGACGGTGGCCACGTCCAGGCTGACGAGCCCGAAGTTCACGAACGTCCGGGCGCCGATGAAGGTCTGATAGCCGTAGTCGCACCGGAACGGCGGCCGGATCTCGGTGTCCTGGCCCAGACCACCGAGCAGCTCGGTCAGCAGTTCGCGGCGCAGTGCGTGGTCGGCGGGGTCGGCGTGGTCGATCCGGTGGCAGAGCGCCGCCGCGCGTTCCATGTCGCGGAACAGGGCGGGGTCGTCGGCCCGGTACAGCTCACCCGCGAGCATCCGCTCGCGCATCGTGGTCATGCGTACGAGCGTACATAACATCCTGGCTAGAATCCCCCGCGTGATGGCTGAGCCGGCGTGGGATGTTGCGGTGGTCGGCGGCGGACCGGCCGGGTTGTCGGCGGCGCGGGCGGCGGCCGCGGCCGGGGCGCGCACAATCGTCCTCGAGCGCGCCGAGCATCCGCGCTACAAGACCTGCGGCGGCGGCCTGATCGGCACCTCCCTGGCGTACGCGTCGCCGCACATCTCCGTGCCGGCCCGCGATCGGATCACCTCGCTCACCTTCACCCGCGACGGGAAGCGCTCGTTCACCCGCCACGCGTCCGGCCGGCCCTTCCTGTCGCTGGTCCGGCGCGACGACTTCGATCATGCGTGGTTCGTGGCGGCCACCGGGGCGGGCGCGACGGTCCGGCAGAACACGCAGGTCCGCTCGATCGACCAGAACGACGCGTACGCGACCGTCACGCTGGCCGGCGGCGAGCAGATCACGGCGGGCGTGGTGATCGGCGCGGACGGCTCGGCCGGGATCACCTCGCGCTACGTGGGCGTCACCTTCGAGCAGCAGGATCTGGGCCTCGAGGTGGAGCTGGCCGCGACCGAGGCCGACCGTGCGGCGTGGCGCGGGCGGGTCCTGCTCGACTGGGGTCCGTTCCCCGGTTCGTACGGGTGGGTCTTCCCCAAGGACGACGAGCTCACGGTCGGCGTGATCATGGCCAAGGGCAACGGCGCCGCCACGAAGCAATATCTCACCGACTTCGTGCGGCGGCTCGGCCTGAGTGATCGTCCGGTCGTGCGCGATTCAGGGCATCTGACGCGGTGCCGGCGACCCGACGCGCCCCTGCGCCGGGGCCGGGTGGTGGTCACCGGCGACGCCGCGGGCCTGCTCGAGCCGTGGACCCGTGAGGGCATCAGTTACGCGTTGCGCTCCGGCGACTGGGCGGGCTCGCAGTTCAACGACCTTCCCGCGTACGAACGTCGGGTGCGCGCCGAGCTGGCGCCCGAGATGTCCGCGGGCCGGCGGCTGCTGGGCGGCTTCTCCCGCCTGCCCGGCGTCGTGCATCTGGCCATGGCGACGCCGCTGGGCTGGCGCGCGTTCGAGACGTTCTGCCGCGGGGACCTCTCGATGGCCCGCGTGATCAGACGTCCCGGCGTACGGGCTTTGCTCGCTCTGTTCCGGGCTTGAGCGGCCAGGGCGCCCATTGCACGGCCGCGGCGAACCCGCTGCGGCGCGCCTCACGGGCATCCCACCTGGTCAGCGGCCCCTCGCGACGGGCGTTGATGCCCACGCCGATCAAGCGGCTCTCGAACCAGGAACCGCCGACGCCGCGCCGCACGCGCTCCCACAGGCTCCCCTCGATCAGGGCCGACGCCTGCGTGCGGAGGGTGTCGACCAGCCGGGCCGGGTCTTCGTCGCAGACCTCGCAGGCACACATCGGCAGGGTCTCGGCCCACCAGCGGCCGAGACGCAGGGCGAGGCCGGGCGTCTCGGTGAAGGCGATGGCGAGGGGCGCGGCCGCGGGTGTGCGTGGCATGAGCCTTTCCATGCGCACCAGGGCATCGGCCGGCCCGAGCAGCTCCTTGCTCTCGCGGCGGTCGACCACGTAACGCTCCGCCAGCTCGTCCAGCAGCGCCTCGGCCGCGTCATGCAGAACGGCGAAGCGAGCGGCGTGCGGGTCAGCCCTCACCAGCGCAGTATGCCGCCCTCGGCCGGCAGCCCACCAGCGCTTCCGCCGGCTTCCCCTCATCTGAAGGAGAAGTCACCCGCCTTGACACCGGCCACGAACGCCAGCCACTCGTCCTCGGTGAAGCTGAGCGCCGGGCCTTCCGGATCCTTCGAGTCGCGGATCAGGACGTTGCCGTTCTGCGCGGGGGCGACCTCGACGCAGGTTCCTCCGGAGCAACGGGTCGAGCGATACCACTTCGGCCTGTCGTTTCTCTGTTCCATGTGCACCTCCGTGCCGGTTCCCAGATCCCACGGTAGGCGACCGGTTACAGGCACGGCAGGAATGAATACTGTGGCCTCGCGTGCTATGCGCTCTATCTACCAAAAGTGCGCTAGTTTTCACCCGTATTGAGGGCTTTCGCCCGTTTTGCAGAGCACGCACGGGCGCCAGCCACGCATGCGCGGCTACCGTTTTGTCGCCGTCCCGCGCGAATGAATCGCGCGAGACGGCGGTTCATGTGCGTCAGAAGGTGAAGTCGTCAGCCTTCACGCCGGCGACGAACGCCTGCCATTCCGCCTCGGTGAACGAATGCGGCGCCAGGTCGGGGTTCTTGCTGTCCCGGATGAGATAGCCCCCCTCGACCTTGGCCACTTCCACGCAATTCCCACCGGTGCAACGGCTGCTCCGACGCCACTGAGGCGACACGACCTCACCCATGTGTTTCTCCTGTTTCTAGTACGGCTTAGTCATTGATTTTCATGTTGCTCGACCTCACAAGTTCGGAGATTCCGCGCCAAGAAATATTGCTCGCCGCTCCTCAATGAAGGCGATTGTGTCGCCCTCATTGCGGGCGACTTCCCACAGTTGGTCAAAGCGGTTGCGATGCCGCGCGGTCTCGTCCCGGTTCTCGACCATCTCGTCGTGCGGGCCGTTCTCGCGATACATGACTTCGCTGCCGGCCCGGTCCGTACCCACCTTGAGCAGGTCGAAGGTGCCGTTGTTGGCGATGGCGGTGCCGAGGTCGAAGGGCAGCATGCGCAGCCTGAACATGCCGCGCGCGCTCAGCTCGACGATCTGCTGGAGCTGAGCGGCGAAAACGGCAGGCCCACCGGCCGGGCGCAACAACACCGACTCGTCGAACAGAATCAGGTATTTCAACGAGTCGAGCCGGCTCAGCATCCCCTCACGACGCAAGCGCCGGGCCTCCACCAGTGCCGCGACCTTTTCCTGAGAGAAGCCGCCGCGTCGGGGCGATTCGCTTTCGCTTCTCTCGTCCTGCCACATCCGGGTGAGCGCCGTCGCATATTCGGGGGTCTGCAACGGCCCGGGCACATAAAGAATGTTGTACGACCGGATCTCGGACGCCTCGGCCTCATACTCCACGAAGCGGCGCAGATCGTCAGTCATCTGCTCACGGAAGCGCGGTTCCTGCCACCACGCCTTGACCGGTTGCTGCCGCCGGCGGGCCACCCGGGCATCGGCCAGCAGCGCGTCGATGTGGTCCTTGTCGGTGACGCCGAGCAGGGTCAGCAGACCCTTGAGATCGTTGATCGAGATGGTGTTGTCACCGTTCTCGATCCTTATCACCTTGCTGTTCGACCACTCCATCGCCTCGGCGACGTCAGCCTGCGTCAGACCGGACGCCTCACGCGCCTCGCGAACTGCGAGGCGTACTCGTAGGCGCGCGATCGTAGGCGAATCGCCCTCGGCCATCGGTCCTTCATCGTTGAAGTGGCTGGAACACGGAGCGCATCAAACTGCTACCTCGCGGAATGCCAGATGGCAGACCGCGAGGTCGCGCATATCCTAACGTCCGTACTACCAGATGACCGACGTGGGGGTCAGGTGATTGTTGAAGATCAAGCGACCGCCAGGTCAAGTCCCCTCTCCGGGGGCCGGGCGTTCTCGATGGCGCGCCGCAAGGCCCGTTTGACCTGGTTGAACTCACGTTCGTCGAAGCTGGAGTACAGCACTACGTCGGACCCTCGATAGATTGCGTGCAACTCCCACGCCCGGCCACCGCGCCGCACCATCGAGGGGACGACGCAGATCAGCGGGACGAGCACGGCCAGCAGAGCGATCGCGTACGCGGTAGGTGGAGCCAGCAGGGTCCAGCCGGCGCCGACAACGGCAACCGTGCCCGCGGCGACCGCGAGCACCGCGACCGGAGAGAACTGCGTCGAACGGGATCGCATCACGCCGACATTGCGGAGATCGCCGACGGCGTAACTCTTCAACGGCGTGCCCCGCAGAATGAACAATTCGTCGGTGACCACGGCTCCGGGGCCACGGTAATAGAGGCGTCTGCTCATCGAGCGCTCCTCCCCTTGCTGCTCTACCGGAAGTACAGCACGGCCCGGAACAAGTCGCTACCCGTCACTCTGCTATGTAGCAGATTGCGCACAAGTCCGGGTTTACCAAGGTCACATGCGCACCCCACGATCGGCGGCCGACGACGAGGCGCAGGGTTGGGAACCGACACGGCCGACGATCCGGATCACGTACGTGTGAAGCGTTTCCTGATGGCGCATTCGTTGCCCCCCGATTCTTGCGGGGACGCGGTGCCGAGTTCAGGATGGCGCTAGAGGGCGACGTCGAACCGTCTCAGTCGTTGAAGACTACGAACCTTCAAGACCACAGTGAACGCCCGCAGAGGCAAGAACGGCACCCGGTTGCCGCCGGGTGCCGCTGCCTACCGTGCTCCCCTCGAACTCCGCCCTTGTTGCTCTACTTGTAGTGAAGCATGCCTGCAGGCTGTCCGCTACGCATCAATCTGCCATGTTGCAGATTGCGTCTAAGCTGAGTGACCTATGAGTAGCGTGCGCCACTTGACCACCTTGTGGCGTTTCATTGACGAACCGACCGGGTAGCTCAGCGACGGATGCCAACCTCGAATCTGTGAAGCCGCAGGTAGAAGGGCGATAACCCGCATGGAGAGCCGACTCAAGATCGCGGGTCAGGCGGTGCAGCCAATCCTGGTGATGTTCCCCCTGGGCCTGTTCGTGATGGCCGTCATTTTCGACGTGGCCAATCTTCTGGGAGCACCGGCAATCGTCGGTTCGCTGGCGTATTGGAACATCGTGGCCGGCCTGGTGGGCGGGGTGGCCGCGACCATCGCCGGCGCGATCGACGTGGCGTTCGTCCGCCGCCCCGACGCCAAGCGCATCGGCGTGCTGCGCGTCCTGCTCAACATGGGTGTGCTCTTCCTCTTCGCCGTGATCCTGATGGTCCGGGTCGGCGACCCCGACCGGCAGGCCGGCGTCGGTCTGTTCCTGCTCGAACTGCTGGCCCTGGCGATCAGCGGTTTCGGCGCGTGGTTCAGCGGCGAACTGGCCAACGGCCGCACTCCGGCGTTTGCCCGCGCCGCAGTCGGGAATCGCGGCTACTAGGGCGTTCCGGCGCCCTCCTCCACCGCAGAGAAGGGGCCCCTCATGACCACCTCGATAACCGGCAAGCGCATCGCCTTCCTGGCCGCCGACGGTGTGGAAGAGGTCGAATACACCGAGCCGCGCAAGGCGGTCGAATCGGCGGGTGGCACGGCCGAACTCGTATCGATCAACGACGACGAGATCCAGGCCGTCAATCACATGGATCCGGCCGGAAAATACAAGGTCGAAAAGCCGATCAAGAACGCTTCGGTGGCCGACTACGACGCGCTTGTGCTCCCCGGCGGTGTCGCCAACCCCGATTTCCTCCGTACGAATCCTGACGCGGTCGCCTTCGTGAAGGAGTTCGTCGCGTCCGGCAAGACGGTAGCCGCCATCTGTCACGCGCCCTGGACGCTGATCGAGGCCGGTGTGGCCGACGGCCGCACCCTGACGAGCTGGCCCAGCCTGCGCACCGACCTGACCAACGCCGGCGCTAAGTGGGTCGACGAGCAGGTCGTCACCGACGGCAACCTGATCACCAGCCGCAAGCCTGACGATCTGCCGGCATTCTGCGAGAAGCTCGTGGGCGCCCTGAGCAAGGCCTGACTGCGCCTCCAAATAACAAAAGCCCAGGTCATCGGACCTGGGCTTTTGCATCGGACGACGGCTGTGGAGCGCGCCGCCCAGGCTTCTCCACGGCCGCGTCGCATCGGCCCAGCGGCGAGGCGGGGTCAGCCGCGCCAGAGGCTGAGCATCATCGCTTCCACGGCGATCTCGGGCTTGACGTTTTCATCGATCGCCTTGCGGCAGGCCAGCACGGCCTCCAACCGGCGCAACGCGCTCTCCGGAGACCACTTGCCGGCCGCCGCCTCGGACTGGGCGGCCACATCGGTGTGCACCACGCCGACCGGAGCGCGCATGTTGGTGACGAGGACGTCGCGATAGAAGCCGGCCAGGTCGACCAGGGCCCGGTCGAGCGCGTCGCGTTTCGAGCGGGTGGCCCGCGATTTCTGCCGGCGTTCCAGATCTTTCAGCTGGCCGGCCGCGCCGCGCATGGCGCCCGCCGCGCCCCGGCCCGTGCCGCCGGCGCCCAGCGCCTGCTCGAGGGCCGCGCGCTCGGACGCGTCGGTCTCGACCAGCTGCTCCGCCGCCTCGGCCTCGGCCGCCTTGATCAGCGCGCCGGCCGCCTCGAAGCAGGCCCCGACCCCGGTCAGCCGCCGCGGCACCGACAGCACCGCCTCGCGCCGGCCGCGGGCCTCGGTGTCGTTGGCCAGGCGTTTGGCCCGCCCGACGTGCCCCTGCGACGCGGCCGCGGCCCACGCGGCGACGTCGGCCGCGATGTGGTCACGGCGGACGAGCACCTCGGCCACCGCATCGGCCGGCGGCTGCCGCAGCGCCACCACCCGGCAGCGCGAGCGGATCGTCACCGAGATGTCGTCGGGATGGGTCGACGGCGTGCACAGCAGGAAGACCGTGCGCGGCGGTGGCTCCTCGATCGCCTTGAGCAGCGCGTTGCCCGCCTGCTCGGTGAGGCGGTCGGCATCCTCGATGACGACGACCTGCCACCGGCCGCCCGAGGGCGCGCTGGCCGCCCGCAGCACCAAGGCGCGCATCTCGTTGACGCCGATAGAGAGGCCCTCGGGGACCACGAAGCGGACGTCGGCGTGGGTCTTGCCCAGGGTGGTGTGGCAGCCGTGACACTCGCCGCAGCCGACACCGCCGCGCTCGCACTCGAGCGCGGCCGCGAAGGATCGCGCGGCCACCGAACGGCCGCTGCCGGGCGGGCCCGTGAAGATCCAGGCGTGGGTCATCGCGCCTGCGGCCACCTGCTCACCGGCGACGACCCGAGCCGCGGCCGACGCCGCCTGTCGCAGCGTGGCCACGGGCTCGTCCTGACCCACCAGATCGGCGAAGACGTCACTCACGGCACCGATGGTATTGCCCGCCCCCGACAAAACAGCAGCCGTCATCCACAGGACCGGGAGTTATCCACAGTGGAAATCTCGGCGTAGCGAAGGCATCACTCTTCCGGGTACGTTCTGGTCCCGGTGCGCGACGGCGCGTTGACACACGGTTAGGAGCCTCGGTATGGCCCGTGAGATCGACGAGGCGTGGATCAGCGAAGCCATCGAGAGGCATCGACGTGTCGAGCAGCTGCGCGGCGACTACGAACGAGCGGTCGAGGCCCACCAGGTCTCGGTCCACTCACCCGACGACTCGATCGAGGTCACGGTGACGGCATCCGGCCAGATAACGGACATCCAGATTCATGGCGGGCTCCAGCATCGGCAGCCGGTCGAGTTCTCACGCGAGCTCCAGGCCACGGTGGCCAACGCCGCCGAGGCCGCCCGCTGGGCCCGCGCCAAGCTGCACGACGAGATCTTCGGCGAGCTGCGCCCGCTGGGCGAGGCCTGAGATGGACCGGCTGGCCGACAGTCTCGAGCGGGCCGCCGACGGGTTGACCGCGCTGGCCCGCGAGCTGCCCGCCCTCGAAGCGGCACCGAACGCGTTCGCCGCGGCGCCGGCCGCCCTGGCCCACGCTCGCGGTCAAGTCACGAGCGCGGGTGGGCCGAGCTTGGTCGCCGGAGAGTCGGGTCGGGGTGTCGCCGAGGGTTCGGGTCGGCCGGGCCGGCTGGGGCGCGCCCTGCACGAGCGCTGGGCCGCCGCGCTTGCAGCCCGGGCGCACGAGGCATCGTCCGCGGCCGCCCGTCTGGTCGCGATGGCCGACTCGGTGCGGGACACACAGCGGAGTTACACCGAGACTGACGAGGCGGTCCAGCGCCGCTTCACCCGGGAGATGTGATGGACCGGCTCGACCAGGTGCTCGATTCCGCCATACCACTGCTGCGCCGCGCCGAAGACGTCCTCGAGCTGGCCGGGGCACCACCCGGCCACCCCGTGTGGGGGCATCTTCGACGCGTGCGCCTGATGCCCGCCGACGCCGCTCGAGCGGTGGCTGAGTTGCGTCCGGCCGCGCTGGCCGAGGCCGAACCGGAGCTGCGGGCGGGCGCCCGTGTCTGTGCCGGCGCGGCCGCGCTGCCCGCGCCCGACGAGTGGGAGGGCGAGGCCGCCGACGCGTACGACGATCAGCGCCGCCGCACCGCCGCGCACCTCTCGGGCGGCCCCGACAGCCTGGAGGAACGCTTCGAGGCCACCGCCGACCTGGCCGCGGCCCTGCACGACTGGATGATCCGCGCCCGCGACAACCTGGCCTCCACGCTGGCCGACGCCCTGACCTCGGCCGAGGCGCTCACGCTGACCGGGCCCGTTAGTTTTCCGCCCACCTCCGCCGAGACGGTGGCCGCGGCCGATCTGTCGGCCCACGTGCTGCGCGTGATCGCCGACGACTACGCCGAGGCCGAAGACCTGCTCGAAGGATCGCGGCAGCTGGCCGATCCGATTCCGCTGTGATCTTCCGCTTGCGCACATGGACGCGGCGCCGCATTCGGATAACCGGAAAGAACTCCGAATGCGACGCCGCGTCCTCCTGCACCCCCCGCAGGTATGGGAATACTCAACGCTACTTGTCGATGGATGTCTCGGGGCCGGGCGGGCTTCCGGCCGCTCGGCGGACCAGGAAGGGACAACCGTTCGGGTCCGACTCATCCATCAGGAGATCGACATGCCTCCATCCGGCCGACCCGGTTCCGGTATCCGCCCTCGCCACTCCGCTTATCCGCCTGGCCAGTGCTGGGCCTCGGCGGGGGAAGCGGCCGCGTGAGGGGAAGCCGCCGCGTGAGGGGAAGCCGCCGCGTGAGGGGAAGCCGCCGCGTGAGGGGAAGCGGCCGGGTGAGGGAAGCGGGGCGGGTGAGGGAAGCGGGGCTGGTGAGAGGAATTGGGTGGGCGAGGAAGCGGCCGCGTGAGGAAAACGGGTGGGTGCGGGCTGGCAGCCGAGCCAGCGGAAGGGGCCGGCAGTGAAAGCGGGCGGCCCCCAGGTTCGAGGCCGGGAGGCCGCCCGCGCGTGATCACACCCGAGTGATCACGAGTGGGGGCGGCGCCGGCGTAGGCCGAACAGCACAACGCCGATTCCGGCCAGCAGGAGGCCGCCGCCGGTCATCGCGATCCGGTCGAGCCGGGGGCCGGTCACCGGGAGACCGCCGCCGCCACCGCCCGACGAGACCGCGGGGCCCTCGGGCGACACCGCGGCCGCCTCCAGCACGCCGAGCGACATGCTCAGCGCGACCTTGGGCCGCCCACCGTAACTGCCGTGGCCGCTGCCCTGGGGGTCGCCCGCCTGGGAGACCGAGACCTTGATCGCGGCGGCCCGGGCGGCGATCGCGTGGCCCTTGATCGCGTGCCGCACGTCGCCGAGCGAGACCCGCACCCGGATGCCCTTGGCGGGCAGGGGGGCCGACTCCGGCTCCGGGGTGGCCACCGGCGGCAGGCCCGGCACCCCGGGCACGGGCAGCGGCTTCGCCTGGCACAGCCGGCCGAGTTCGGTCACCGGGGCCGATTCCATCGCGCGCTGGTTGGGGGTCAGCGCGAACTCGACGTGGTCACCCGCGGCTTCCAGTCGTTTGGTGGGCAGGCCCTCGCCGGAGACCTCGACGACCGCGGGACGGTAGGCGACTTTGCCGCCGTCCGCGGCCGACATGGCGGCTTCGAGGGCAGGCGCCCGCAGCACCCGTACGGTGACTTTGCCGCCCGCCAGTTCGATGCGCCCCGCGGTGATGGTCGACCGGGCCACCGTACGGGCCTGGTCGTCATGGTTTTCGATCGCCGTGGTGCCGCGGCTCGTCATCGTGCCCAGCACCCGGACCAGCGCGCTGCGGCCGCGGCCGAGCACGCTGAGGCTCTGCAGGGAGGTGTCGGCGCGGCCCGTCTCGCCCGAGGCCCGGCCGCACGCCATGCCACTGTCCCACTGGGCGTGGGCGCCGAGCCGGCCGTCTCCGAGGCGGAACGGACCCGCCTTCGTGGCCGGGGTCGAGCGGGTGGCGCCCTTCGTGTGGGTCGGCGGCGCCTGCTGCAGCAACGGCTCAGCGAGGGCCGCGTCTTTCGACCCGCCGAGCATCCGGGCGTACGCGGCCGACGCGACCTTGGACCGCGCGATCATTGCCGTACGGGCTTCGCCCACCGTGGCCGCGGACAGCGTCGCGCGCGCTCGCTTGTCGGAGACCTGCTCGCCGTCGCTCTGGGAGTCGTCGGTGTCCACCGAGTCGTCGTCGGCCCCCGAGTCGTCGTCCGCCCGCGGTTTGTCGGCTCGTGAGCCATCTCCCCGTGAGCCGCCATCACCCGAGCCGTCCGTCCGCGAACCGCCCGATTTATCCGTACCGGAGCCGGAGTCGCCGTCGGAATCCGAGTCCGCCGGCTCCCCACCTCCCACACCTCCGGTCAGACCACCCACCACGGCCCCACCCCGCTCGGCCAGGTCACCCGCCAGCCCACTCCGGCCCGGCGGAACCGCACCGGCGCCCCCCGGCCCCGGCTTCGGCGTGATCCCGAGGTAGCCCAGCGCCCCGGTCGCGGTCAGGCCGATGCCCTCGCTCAGGGTGTCGCTGTCCGCGGGGTCCGGGATGACCGAGTCGTCGCCGCTCAATACCCGCGCGGCCGTGCTCTCGGCGCGTCCGCGTTCCGGTGCCTTCGGGCGCGGCCCGGCGGGTGCGTGCACGTCGAGCTTGTCGATCCGCAGGATTTCGGCACCGGCCTGAGCCGCGAAGTTCTCGGCCTGCTCGCAGGACGTGGGCGCCGCGGCTGCGGGCTGCGGTGCGGTGAGGGCGCTCGCGAATCCGAGCGCGACGACACTGGCGGCCAGCGACCTGGCGGGCGTCATGTGGCAGTTCCCTCCCTCAGATGAGCCGCGGGTCAGCGGCGTCTACGGGTCTGCCCAACGAAGGTCGATTCGGACGGTTGCGATACATCTATGCGACAACCCCGACGGGTAGCCCAAAACCGACATTTGTTACGGCGTTCTCGGCGTCGTAGGGTGGTGGCCATGGGCATGCTGTGCGCGGTCAGCTTCAACCGGTACGGCCGCCTCTACTACCTCGACCCGGGCGAGTTCACGCCCCAGGTCGGCGACCGTGTGCTCGTGCCCACGGACGACGGCCCCGAGGTGGCGGAGTGCGTCTGGGCGGCGCAGTGGGTGAGCGAGGACACGTCGGGCTTCCCGAAGGTGGCCGGGCTCGCCGACGACAACGATCTGCGGCGCGACGAGCTGCTGCGCAAACGCAAGGCGGAGGCCAAGGTCGCCGCCAAAAAGCTGATCAAGGCGCATGAGCTGCCGATGAAAGTCGTCGCCGTCGATCACGTGCTCGACCCGACCGGCGCCGGCAGCGCCCGCACGACCATCTATTTCACCGCGCCGCACCGGGTCGATTTCCGTTCCCTCGTACGGGATCTGGGCGCCACTCTGCATTGCCGGGTGGAGCTCCGGCAGCTCTCGGCCCGCGACTCCGCCCGCGTGCAGGGCGGCATCGGTTCCTGCGGCCGCGATCTGTGCTGCGCGACGTTCCTGACCGACTTCGAGCCGGTCACCATCCGCATGGCCAAGGATCAGGACCTGCCGCTCAATCCCCTGCGCATCTCCGGCGCCTGCGGCCGACTGATGTGCTGCCTCAAATACGAGCACCCGCTGTATCAGAAGTTTCAGGCCTCGGCGCCCGCCATCGGCAGCCGGGTGACGACGCCCGAGGGTGACGGCCGGGTCGTGGCGCACAGCGTCCCCAAGGACGCCGTGGTGGTGCGGATGGACGCCGACGGCTCCCGCTGCTCGTGCAGCCGGGCCTCGGTCTGCGGGCCCCGCCAGGCCCACGAGGAGCACTACAACTAACGGATCTTGATCGGCTCCTCGATGCGCCGGGGGGTCAGGGGTTCACCGGGGTGCAGCCACGAGGTGTCGGCGGCGCCGCCGGGGTCAGGGGTCCACTTGCGACAGATCTGGTCGACGGCGACGGGGTGGATCGTCAGGCTGCCGTCGCGGGCGATGTGCAGGCGCAGGAAGCTCTTGTGGTCCTCGATGCCCTGGCCGGCGAAGAGCTCGTTGACGTTGACGCCGGCGAACGAGGCGATCAGCAGGTAGAGCGCGGTCAGCTGGGTGGCCAGGAACCCGATGACCGGGCCGTAGACGACCGCGGCCACCACGAGCGGGCCGGGCCACGTCCAGTCGTGGAACGGGAGGTTCAGCCAGAGCCAGGTGCCGCCCGCGGCCAGTCCGATGTGGGCGAACCCGTGCAGCAGGCCGGCGATCCAATGTCGAGCGTGCCCGGGCTTGTCGGCCTTGGGAGGTTGGGCGAACGCCACCGACCCCGCGATGATCAGCACCAGCATGACCGTCAACGGGATGCTGAACAGCCGGGCCACAATGCCCGCGTTGCCGGCCGCCGCGCCCGCCATGGCCAGCATGGTGAGCACGTGGATGATGCCGAGCATCGTGACGAAGCCCGGATTGCGCGTCGGAACCCGCCGGAACACGCCCCAGCCGAGACTCCGCGAGGTCTTGGCGTCCGGATAGGACTTGCGGAACGCGTACGGGCGGCTGACGCTGCGGTTGCGGGTCAGCGTGTCAGGTTGCGGCACGATCAGCTCGTCCGGAAGGTTCTGCGTGCCGACCAGATAGGCGCCGCCACCGCCGCACGTGATCAGCTCGCGCTCGGGGTCGCTGTAACGCGCGTAGTGGTGCAGGTCGCCCGAGACGAGCACCCGCGTGGTGGCGCCCCGGGGGTCGAGGATCTTGCGGATGAAGTAGTCGATCGCGTCGTACTCCTCGGGGTTGCCGACCGACTTGACCCACTTCGGCGACGGAGTCATGAGGATGACGCGATCCTGCGGGCCGACATGCCGGGCGGCCTGCTCGAAATACTGCAGCTGGGGATCGTCGATGTAGGCCCCGAACTGCTCGTCGATCGCGAACAGCCACCAGTTGGCCGGCAGCTTGACTGCGAAGTAGGAGCGGCGCTGCTCGGTGCGCCAGCCGCCGATGTGGCCGTCCTTGCGGCGGGCGAAGAGCCGGATGAAAGCGGTGAGCCCGTCGTACCAGTCGTGATTGCCCGGAAGCGCGAACAGGGTGGGCTGCGCCGACCCGGCCGGCGGCTCGGGCAGCGCGGCGCGGTAGGGGCCCTTCATCCGGCTCTCGTAACCGTCGCCGCTGGCCAGCGGGTAGACCTGATCGCCACCCATGAGCAGCAGCCGCCCCCGGGGCAAGGTGGCCCCGCCGACCTCGAGGCTCGGCTGGGCCAGCAGGTAGGCCACCGAATACGTCGCGTCGAAGCCGTCGCCCAGGTCGGCCACGTAATCGAGCCAGAGCTCGCCGTCCTCGGTCTGCGAATGGTCGAACCAGCCGCCGTCGAGCGCGTTCTGCAGCTCGCGCTTGTCCAGATAGGCGCCGAAGAGGGTGGCCAGCAGGGCCCGAAGACCCGTGCTGAGCAGCAACAACGGGGCCAGCCAGCCGACCGGCCGCTGCGGCGTGAACCCGAGCTCGCGCGGTTGCATGCTGCCGGGCCGGCGCGGCACGACCTGACCCGTGGGGGGAAGCTTGGGGTGATCGTCGGTCACGCGGGGAACATTAGTCCCGCCCACCGATATGTGGCCCCCGGCGTGGCGCCCGGGACGGATACCGTACACTTATTTCTCGTTGCCGCCTTAGCTCAGTCGGCTAGAGCGACGCACTCGTAATGCGTAGGTCGACGGTTCGATTCCGTCAGGCGGCTCCACGAGAAACCCCAGGTCATCGGCCTGGGGTTCTTCTTTTGAACAGGTCGGGCGACGGTGTCCGGAGCCGTGTGGTCCGCACCCGGCCGAGCGGCCGGTCGAGCCGGTCTGCCCTCGACCCGGCAAACCTCAGCCACATCACCGGCTCGCCGAGCCGGCACAGGACCGCAACCCACCCCCGGCTGCTCTTCCTCCATCCGGCGGTTAGCGTCGGCCAATGACACAGCGAAGACGATCGGCTCTCGTCACGCCACCTTCACGTCAGTCTCCGCTTTTCGCATAAGTGGTGACATCGGAAGCGATTGCTTCATTACTGACCGACTTGATGTGAAGTACGGAGTATCTGCCCGTACTGGTGATAACACACAGAGTCTTCGCTCGTTTTACCTTGGCGACGGTGTACGTCTCCCGTTCGGATCAATCAGCATCGCACTGGCGCGAACAGTGTCGGTACGAAGTTCGTCGCCGTCGAAAATTACGTCGAAGTCGTCCCGACCGATGTCCGCCACCCGCCATTGAGGATCCTCCGGCGTGGCGTCCAAGTCGGCGTACACCGCAGGCTTGAGTGTCAACGGACCCTTATGGAAAACGGCTGGCGGCTCAGGGTCAGCGGAGGTGCTCTCGTCAGCAGAGGTCTCGCTCGATGCTGCGGCGAGATCAGCTTCGAGCTTCGTGATCTTCGCATCCTTGCGAGCGCTGTCAGCCTCCAGATCCGCGTTTTTGCTGGCCAGAACCTTGACCTGCGCCTGCGTGGTGTCGACCTTGCTGGTGGCGGTGTCGTTCTTCTTGACGAACACCCCGGCGAGCAGCGCGAACAACGCCGTCAAGCAGCCGAGAACTGCCGTCCACATCTTCAAGCGAGCATCTACCCGCTCAGCCCTTTCCTTCGCAGTTGACATGCTCTGCGGTTCGGTTTGGTAGACCATCTCGCCTGGGTCCTCGTCCTTGATTTAGGGCAGTCCGCTGTTCAGTAGACGTCACCGAGTCGAGTTCTGTCCATTTCCAGAGAGAATGGCGTGTTGAGAAAATTGCTCGCGTCCGCCGTCTCATTGGCCGAGCACCCAATCACTTTCGGCACCGGCGAGGCATCGAAAGAGGATCGACAATTTCGCGGCGTCCCGGCTCGACGCGTACGCGCCCACTCCCGGACCGTGGAGCGATTTACTTCTCGGCGGCGAACTCTGACAATCCGAGCTGAAGCAGGAGGCGTGGGGCCGCAAGAAAGACCATTCATCCCACGCCGGAAGGGGTGGACGCCGTGCTGGTCGAGCAGGCCCGCACTGCGCGTCTGCAACTGACCATGCGAGCGGCAGGGTTTTGCCTGTTCTACATCTTCCACCGCCGAGGGGCCGCGGGCCGGCGGGTTTCCCGTCCGTCAGACAAGGGTGCGGCGGCTGATCGGGTGCCGCTTGGGCTCGCTGACGCGATCGTTGGAGGCTGACGTGTCCATTCTGAAGGCGCGGCGACCGCGCGGCGACAGCACGCTGTACGCCCGGGCGACGCCGAGCAAGGTCCAGCTGACCGAGACCTACACGGTGGAGCAGGACATCTCCAAGAGCAAGTCGCTCCGGCAGGCCGGCGACGGCACCGGCCGGATCGAGATCACCGTCCCGTACGACGGACGGGAGCACTTCTCACGGCAGGCCGTCGCCGACGTGCAGCACGTCCTCGGCCCGCAACCGGCGACGGCCGGTGATCAGCGCGCGACCATAGGGCACCTGCTGATCTCCGAGCACACCCGGACGAGCGGGCTCCTGCCCAGCATGCGTTCGCACGGGACGACCGGCGCGGTGCCGCTGACGGTCCCGGTCTCGACGGCCGACGGGACGTTGGAGCTCACCGGTGACCGGCGGGCATGTCGCATCACCTACGACTATCAGTTGGCGAATCCGGCGCTCTACCCGATCGAGCTGGATGTCGAGCTGGACGACCCGGACAGCATGTCGGACGCGTTCGGGACCGTGCTGGACAGTGTGATCCAGGCGCGGGAGGAACCGTCGAAGATCATCGAGCGGCTCCGGCAACAGGCCAGCTTCGACAGCGAACTGCTGCTGCGCATCACCGTGCGGATCACACTGCCGATCAAGTACACGACCGGCCCCAAACCCGTGGTGAGGCACATGTCCCTGGCCTGGCCGGCGCTGACCTCGGTGCGCAGCACGGAGCTGTACATGTCCAAACCCGGGCAGAACGCCGGTCAGCCTTCGATCACACAGGTTCCGGTCCGCTACAACCCGGCCAAGGGACGGCTGGAGTGGCAGGACGTACGGGTGCCGGAGGTGGCGAGAACCGGCGAGCAGAGCCGGGGCACTCTGCGCAGCGTCCACGAGGTCTTGGTCCTCCTGAAGATCGGGCATCCGGCTGAGCTCTTCCAGCAGCCGGAACTCCGGGTCGAGGCCGAGGTGGAGATCCCCCACTACCTGCTGTCTGGCCTGGACGTACGGGTCTTCGACGCCACCGGCCGGCAGGCGCGGCGCCCCGAGGCGGCCACCAAGCTGAACGTGCACGCCACGATCTACCCGGATGACGTCTTCGCCACGCGACAGTTCTCGCCGTACCAGCAGTTCGTCTTTGACGACGTCATCCCGGAGGAGCAGCGGATCACCGACATCTTGACCGTGCTGAGCAATGCCGGGTTCAAGGCCGTGAAGGTGCAGCCGCCCGGCTCCGAGCCGTCCCCCGATTCGCCGGCTCCCAGCTGGTTGCTCATGGCGACCCGAAGACACGGGCCGGACGAGCTGTACCTGCTGGTCGCGGTGGAGGGCAGGCGAACCCGGCTTGCGCGTGAGCAGATCCTGACCGACAGCCGGGTGAAGATCCGGGGCGACAAGGAGAGCGGCCAGCTCAAGATCTCCGTGCTGGGCACGTTGCCCGTGAACCACCAGGAGCTGACCCGCGAGATGAACGCTCTGCAGCTCACGCTGCGCGAGCGGTTCCGCTTTCAGCAGACGTCGAGGAAGTGAGCAGGTCATGACCGAGGTCTTAGTGGACCGCGCGCCCCGGGTGCGCTGTCACGAGTGCGGTAGCGCCGCGGTCTTCTCGGTGTGCCACCACTGCCGGCGGCCGATGTGTGAGGACCATACGCCGCTCGTCCTGAGCCAGGACGGCGTACGGGTGCGTAAGCCCAGCGGTGGGGCTGAGGCGCGGGCGGTCAGCCGTGAGTTCGCCGGTCTGCATCTCGGCAGCAGCCTGCGAGAGGCCGTGTACCACTGCGAGGAGCACGACCATCTGGTCCGGGGCCTGCGGTGGCGGATCGTCGGGGCCGGGGCAGCCGCCGCCGTCCTCGGCTTCCTGTTGCTCTTCGCCTCCGCCTCCGTCGGGCTGATCCTGCTGCTGCTCGGCATCCTCGTGGCCGGAGGAGAAATCGGCTACCACCGGTGGGAGGCCGACAAGCACCCCCGTCCCCCGCTGCCGCTCGTCCCCCAGGTCAACGCGGTCGACGTGGTCGAACGGCTGACCGGGTACGTCCGGCTCGAGAAGGACGAGTACACCGCCTCGGTGGAGAGCATCACGGGCACGCTGAAGGTCGACATGTCGGCCAACGACGGCTACACCGCGCTGCAGGCGTATCACCGGAAGTTCAAGGTGCCGCCGAACGAGCCGGTTGAGTTCACGGCCGGGTTTCTCCTGCTGCAGGGCTCGGCCGGGCTGGCGTTCCGGGCGGGGCAGCCGCAGGTGCTCGCTGGGGGTGCCGGCATCTCGCTCGGTGACGGGCCCGCCTACGAACATGACCTGTTTCCCACCGACCCGGAGTTGCAGCATCGCGCGCATACCGTCACGGTCGACTACGAGGTGCAGGACGGACGCAAGCCGTCGGAGATTCCGCTGTGGATCGTCCCGTCGCTGGTGCCGTCGTCGGACCGGCGCGCCATGGAGCTCGATCTGCACTGGGCCGGGCTCGGCCCGGAGGGGGAGCAGCTCGAACTGGCCGGGTTCGACCTGATCGAGCTGCGGGTCCCGCCCGGTTGGGGCGATGTCGACGGGGCCCGGCCCACCGGCGTGGAGACCGGCCGCGACGGCGACCGCCGACTGGTCCGGTGGCAGCACCTTCCCACGCCCTCGACCAAGGCGGGCAGCCTCAGCCTGGGGCTTCGGTTCGAACGGCCGATCCGGGAGGTCCCGCCCACGCCGGGTCCCGACGGCGCCGGGCCGTCCGGCGACGAGCGGAGCAGGCTGACGCTGTCGGGGACCGTCGAGGCGACGTTCAATGGATTGCTGTCGGGCGCCACCGGCGTCGCCGTCCACCTGCCGGGCGGGGGCCAGGGCGTCCAGCCGCAGGTCACGACGCAGACGAAGGTGTCGGTGACCTTCGACGTCAGTATTCGGTCGCTGCGTTACCAAGAAGTACGGGTGGTGCCGGACGAGAACCGGCCCGATGACGTGGCCTACGGCCGGAACCGGGCTGACGAGTTCCCGGGTGTGGTGCCCGACCCTCGTACGGTCGCGGAGCTGACCAATGCCATCAGCGCGGACAACTACTACGTCAAGAGCGTCGTGGAACACCTGCCGTTCCGCGATGACGGCCGGCCCAACGTGGTCAACCGGGTCTGGGACATCACGGGCCGGCTGTATTCCGGCGTGTTCCCGATCGACTTCGACATCAACTTGCGCGGAGAGGAGTCCGGCTCGGGTGGGGTGCTGACCGGCAAGACCGTCGCCCAGGTGAGCGTCAAGGGCGCCTACGCGCTGGGCACCCTCGTCGGCCCGGACGGCGCGGGACCGGACGGCGTCGTGATGGAACCGGACGGAGGCGGGGACGAACTGCTCAAGCGGATCGAGGACACCTGGATCGGCTTGCACGACCGGGTCGGTCGTCTGCTGGCCGGTCGAGCCGGCCGGGTTGACGGCGCCTACGCCATCGGTGCGGCGGAGGACGACGCCCTCATGGGTGAGGTGCTCGAACCGGCCGACGAACCGTGGCGCGAGCGCGGCGCGCCGAGGCCGGTCGACGCGGTGCCGCCCCGCATCGTCGATGTCCAGCCCGACCCCACCGAGGTCGCTGACCGCCGCCGGCGGGCAGCCGAAGAGGCGGTGGTCATGGGACGGATCTCCGAGGAGACCTATCGCCAGATCATCGCCGGGATCGACGCGGAGCGCGACGCACGGGGAGGACCACAGTGACCGTCAAATGCGGTATCAACGGCGAGGACCTGGACGAGCCGCAGATCTTCCTGTGCCATCACTGCGGCATGCCGGTCTGTGAGCAACACGGCTGGGTCGTCGCGGCCGACGACGCCTTTGCCGGGCCCGCGACACTGGTGTCGCTGGTAGAGCCGGTCTCACGAGAAACAGGTCCGCAGCCGGCCATGCACTGCCGCAACTGCTCGGATCGGTTCCACAAGTCCGCCCAGAAGCGGCACGGCTGGGCCGAGCCGGCATCGCCGGTCCGGTTCCCCCAGCAGGCGGCCCGGACATGATCGAAGTCTCCGTGACCGGCGACGTGGTTGCCGAGCGACGGTCACTGCTGTCGATCAGGTTCGCCAACACCGGGACCGGGCCCTGCACGGACATGGTGTTCAAGGTGGGTCTGCCGCCCGGAATCGTGCTTCTGGACGGCAAGGAGCGGGTGGTGCTCTCCACGCTGCCGGCCGGCCGCGACCACGTTCACGAGATCACCGTGCAGGCGCGGACCGCGGGACCATTCGACCTGGTGGGCGTCAACTTCTCCTATCGCGACGAGAACGACGAACCGGTCCGCGTCACCGGCTTGCGGGTCGGCCTGTCGGTGCGGGCCGCACCGGCGGCGGTGATCACCAGGCAGCCGTCCGGTCGGCTCGGCGTCGTCTGCGAAACCCCGCGCCTGGGCCTGGGCACGTGGGACAGGCTGAGCATCCTGGTGTCCAACGGCGCCGGGATCGCGCTGGAGGACGTGACGATGGCGGTCACCGGACCGTTCGCCGAGCCCGTCCAGCGGTCCAGGATTCCCGCTCTCGGCGCCGACGCGAAAGCCCGGTTCACCTTTCACGTCAATCCGGGGGAGGCCGGTCGGCATGTGCCGATCAAGGTCCGCACCACTTACGCCTACCGCGACGGCAGCGGAAGACCTGCCACCCGCACTCAGGAGGACGTGCTCACCGTGACCGTGCAGCCGACGCCGGCGATCGCCGAGGGCCAAACCATCCTCTATCTGGCCGCGAACCCGCGCGACCTGCCGCCGCTGCGATCCGACGACGAGATGCGACGGGTCAAGGAACGGCTTCAACTGGCCCGGCACCGTGACCGGTATCGGATCGAACCGGCGCTGGCGGTTCGCTTCGACGACATCAGCCAGGCGCTTGTCGATCATGAGCCGGCGGTCGTGCATTTCTCCGGTCACGGCGACCGCGACGGGAACCTGCACATCGAGGACAACAACGGACGCAGCACCGAGGTCACCCCGGAGGGCCTCGCCGCGCTGTTCAGCCTGCACAGCAAGACGTTGCGCTGCGTCATCCTCAACGCCTGCTACAGCGAACGCCTGGCGCGGAACCTCGTCCCCCACGTCGGGCACGTCGTGGGCATGCGCTCCCGGATCCTCGACACCGCGGCCGTCGAGTTCAGCGTGGGCTTCTACCTCAGCCTGTTTGCCGGAAGCCCGGTGCCGGATGCCTTCGCCCGGGGCTGCGCCCATCTGTTGAGCCGCCCCGACCTCGCCGGCCAGCACAATACGCCGACTCTCTACCCGCCCGGGCCGTGAGCGATCGTGGTCGATCAGTGGCGACGGTGGTCGTCGGGGGTGTCGTCGTCGTTGATGCCGATCAGCTCCGCCATCTCCTCGAGCGGCGGCTCCTCGTCGCGGCCGTCGGCCCGGTGGGGCGGCTCGGCTGACGGATTCGCGAGACCGGTGAGGTCGGCCCGGCGGTCGTCGGGGCCGACCCGGCGGTTGACCGGAGCGGTCAGATCAGGAGCCTGCAGATCGGGACCGGGCGGCAGATCGGTCGAGGCCGGGGCAGGCGAGGGCTCGGTGGCGCCCAGCAGGGTGGTGAGTCGTTCGCTGACCGCGGTGGTGATGTCGTCGACCGGGCGGGCCGCGTCGAGCACCAGGTAGCGCTTCGGGTCGGCGGCGGCCAGGTCGAGGAAGGCGTAGCGGACCCGTTCGTGGAAGGGGCGGGATTCGCTTTCCAGACGGTCGGTGCCCTCGCCGCGGGAGTCGACGCGGTTGAGGCCGACGCCGGGGTCGACGTCGAGCAGCACGACCAGGTCGGGTTTGAGGCCGCCGGTAGCCCACGACGACAGCCAGGAGATCTCGGCAACCGGCAGGGTGCGGCCGGCGCCCTGGTAGGCCAGTGACGAGTCGACGTACCGGTCGCTGATCACGACGGCGCCGCGGGCCAGGGCGGGGCGGACGACGGTGGCCACGTGGTGGGCGCGGTCGGCCGCGTAGAGCAGGGCCTCGGCCCGGGGCGACGGGGATTCGCTCTTGTCGAGCACCAGGTGGCGGATGCGCGCGCCGACGTCGGTGGCGCCGGGTTCGCGGGTGACCACCACGTCGCGGCCTTCGGCCTGCAGCAGCGCCGCGAGCCGGGTGACCTGGGTCGATTTGCCCGCGCCTTCGCCACCTTCGAAGACCACGAAGACGCCGCTGCGCACGAACTGCTCGTCGGGCGCCAGCGGGCGGCCGCGCAGCGAGCCCCACAGGTCGGCCAGCACGGGCACGCCGCGCTTGTCGTCCATCTGGCGGAACGACCCGATGCCGACGAACACGCCGACCGCGCCCGCCACCAGCAGCAGCACACGGGTCGCGGAGACGTCGAAGTGCACCGCGCCCAGGTCGACGCGGCGTGAGCTGCCCAGGCCGACGAGGAAACCGGACAGTGTGATGGCCAGCAGCAGCACCATCCGTACGCCGATCTGGACGACGGCGAAGACCCTCCCCCGTACGGCGTCGTCGACCTCGCCGTAGAGCAGTGTGGTGCCGGCCAGGAACGCCATGCCCGCCCCGGCGCCCACGAGCAGCGCGCCGACCAGGGCCATCGACAGGTGGAAGGCGACGCCCAGGAACATCACCGAGCCGCTGGCCAGCACGATGCTCATGCCGAACCAGCGGCGGCGGGACAGATCCCGGATGATCATGGGGCCGAGGCCGATACCGACCGCCAAGCCCATGAAGATCGTGCCGAAGAGCAGGTAGAACGCCGCTTCACCGGCACCCAGCGAGGTCGCGAACGTCTTGGCCGCGCCGATCACCACGCCGCCCGCCGCGAACGCGCCGAAGATGCCGAGCACCAGACCCCGGACGAGGGGGGTGGTCCCGATGTATTTCCAGCCGTCGAGGAACTGCCGGGTCATGCTCTGCTGCTGGGCGGCCTCTTGCCGTTCCGCGCTCTTGCCGCCGATTTCCTTGATGCCGAAGAACACGGTGATCGCGGTGGCCAGCCGGGAGATCGCGTTGAGGTAGAGGGCGATCTGGACGGGTTGGGCCCAGTCGGGCAGGGTGGCCCCGGACTGCTGGATGCCCGCGGTGAGGGCGGAGAGCGCGAGCGCGGCCAGGATCGGCGTGATGCCGTACGTGGTGACGAGCGTGAGCTGGTTGGAGACCTCGATCCGCGACTTCGGGATGAGGTTGGGCACCGCGGCTTCCTTGGCCGGGATCCAGATCAGCGTGATCGTCTCGCCGATGAACGTGGCGATGGTGGCCCAGGCCACGGTCACGCCGGGTGAGCCGCCGAACAGCGGGACCAGCGGGATCGAGCCGTAGAAGACGAACCGGATGAGGTCGGTGATGACCATCGTGTAGCGCCGGTCGAACCGGTCGGCGAAGACGCCCGCGATGGGGCCCAGCAGCAGGGCGGGCAGCAGGCGGACGGCGATCGTGCCACCGAACGCGGCGCCCTGGCCGACACTGCTGTCGAACTGGGCCGCGGCGAAGATGCCGGTGGCCAGCAGACCGATCCAGTCGCCGAAGGAGGCGAGGCCGAGCACGAGCCAGAGGCGGCGGAACGGCCGGATGCGGAGCACCGAGCGCAGCGCCGCCGCGCCGGACAAGTCGACCGGGCCGGATTCCCGCTTTTCGGTGTCGATGGCCGTACCTCCCGTGATTACTGCAGGGTGCACTCTATCGGGCGGCTCGCAGCCGCCGGTTTACCCACGTTCGGGTATCGAATAAGTGAAGAGCTTTCGCATTGCTAGTGACGGCGATACGGTGCGGGCGTGATCGATGACCGCAAGGCTTTGCAGAAGCGGCTCGACCGGGCCACCGCGCACCTCGAGACGCCGGTCGCGGCCGTCGACCTGGCGGCCTTCGACGACAACGCCGATCAACTGGCCGCGCGCGCCCAGGGCAAGCCGCTGCGCGTGGCCAGCAAGTCGGTGCGCTGTCGGACGCTGCTGGAACGCGTTCTGGCCAGGCCCGGCTGGCAGGGTGTGATGGCGTACACGCTGCCCGAGGCGATCTGGCTCGTGCGCACCGGCCTGACCGATGACGTGCTGGTGGCGTATCCGACTGCCGACCGCACCGCGCTGCGCGAACTGACCTCCGACGCCAAGCTGGCCGACGCCATCTCGATCATGGTGGACCACCCGTCCCACCTCGATCTGGTGGATCAGGTCACTCCGCCGGGCGACCGCCCCGCCGTACGGCTGTGTCTGGATCTCGACTCCTCGTGGCGCCCGGCGGCCGCCCTGCACGTCGGGGTGCGCCGCTCCCCCGTCCACTCCGCCGGTCAGGCGTCGGCGCTGGCCCGCCGGATCACCGCGCGGCCCGGTTTCAAGCTGGTCGGGATGATGTCGTACGAGGCGCAGATCGCCGGCCTGGGTGACCTGCCGCCCGGGCAGGCCCTGCGGGGCCGCGCCATCCGCCTGATGCAGTCGCGCTCGTTCCCCGAGATCGTCCGCCGGCGGGGTGAGGCCGTGGCCGCCGTACGGGAGCACGCCGATCTGGAATTCGTGAACGCGGGCGGCACGGGCAGCGTGGCCGCGACCGGAGCCGACCCGATGGTGACGGAGGTCACGGCGGGTTCCGGCCTGTACGGGCCGACGCTGTTCGACGCCTACTCGGCGTGGCGCCCCACCCCGGCCGCGTTCTTCGCGCTCAGCGTCGTGCGCCGCCCGGCGCCGCGGATCGCCACGGTGCTCGGCGGCGGCTGGATCGCCTCGGGACCGGCCGAGACGTCCCGGCAGCCCACACCCTGGCTGCCCGCGGGCCTGAAGTTCAAGGCCGACGAGGGGCCCGGCGAGGTGCAGACCCCGCTGGTCGGCGCGGTGGCCGACACGCTGCGGCCCGGCGATCGGGTCTGGTTCCGTCACGCCAAGGCCGGCGAGCTGTGCGAGCACGTCAACGAGTTGCAGCTGGTCGACGGCGAGTCAGCGACGCCGGCCCCGACGTACCGAGGGGAAGGTCATGCCTGGCTCGGCTGATCTCTCAGTTCGTCACGTGCCGGTGCAGATACTCCCGGATCAGCGCCTTGGCCTCGGTCAGCACGGCCTCGTCGCCGCCTTGGTCGCGCCGGAAGGCCAGCTTGATCAGCGCGTCGGCCGCCTCCACCGAGATCTCCAGCGAGAACCGCAGCCGCTGCCGGTCCATCAGCTGGAACTGGTCGACCAGCAGCTCGGCCAGGCGCTCGGCGATGACCGCGTTGTTGTCGCGTTCGACGTCGAGCAGGTGCACGTCGACCACGTCACCGAAGTGCAGCGTGCGGAAACCGGGCACCGAGCGGTGCATGTGAATGAAGATGTCGATCGCCGCGTCGACGCCGTCCCACCAGTGGGCGAACGTCTCGCTGCCGAACCGGTCGGACAGGCCCTGCAGGTACGCATCCATGTTGCGCATGGCCAGCGCCTGGACGATCGCCCTCTTGTCGGGGAAGAACTGGTAGACCGAGCCGATGGCGACCTCGGCCCGCTCGGCCAGAAGCGTCGTGGTCAGGCCCTCATAGCCGACCTCGTCCACGAGCTCGGCACAGGCGTCGAGCATGCGCTGGACCCGGGCAACGCTTCTGCCCTGCACCGGGACACGCCGCAGCGGCCCGGTGGTGACGGTTGGTGTCGACACGCGTCGCCACTCCCTCTCAGCAGTGATAATCGGAACGTTACTCGGATCAACGAGCGAGGCGCATCGACGGGACGCGCGGTGGGTCTGTCCGCTCGTACGGAGGACAAAGGCTGAATGACTACCCCCCGGAACGCCCGTCGCTGGATCAATTGGGGCGGCAACCAGCAATCACTCGCTGTCGACGTCCTGACCCCTGGCACTGTTGACGAGGTCGTCGGCCACGTCAAGGAGGCGTCGGAAACCGGACGCCGGGTCAAGGTCGTCGGCAGCGGTCACTCGTTCACCGACATCGCGGTCGCGAACGACCAGCGGATGCTCCTGCACCAGCTGACCGATCTCGTCTCGGTCGACGGCCCGCTGGTGACGGTGCAGGCCGGGATGCCGCTCTGGAAACTCAACGAACTGCTGGCCCAGCACGGTCTGGCCATGCCCAACCTGGGCGACATCGACGCACAGACGATCTCCGGCGCGATCTCCACCGGCACGCACGGCACCGGCGAGAACCACTGCACGCTGGCCACCTGTGTCGAGGCCGTGAAGCTGGTCACCGCGGCCGGCGAGGTGCTCGAGGTCGGGAAGAACGACGAGATCTTCCCCGCGGTACGGCTGGGGCTGGGCGCACTGGGCATCCTCGTGGAGGTGACTCTCCGTTGCGTGCCGGCGTTCACGCTGCTGGCCGACGAGCGCCCGATGGCCCTGACCGACGTGCTGGCCGGTCTCGATGAGTGGATCCCGAGCAACGAGCACGTCGAGTTCTACTGGTATCCGTACACCGACCGGGCGCAGCTCAAACGCAACAACAAGGTGGCCGAGAACGACCGCCCGCTGTCCGGCTTCCGGGGCTGGATGGACGACGAGTTCCTGGCCAACACGGTCTGGCAGGGCGTCTGCAACCTCGGCCGGCGGGTCCCGGCGATCGTGCCCACGGTGCAGTCGATCGCGGCGCGCGCGCTCACCGCCCGCACGTACACCGAGCGCTCGGACCGGGTCTTCTGCACGCCGCGGCGGGTGCACTTCACCGAGATGGAGTACGAGATCCCGCGGGAGGCGCTGCCCGAGGTGCTCGACGCGCTGCCGCGGATCATCGACGGGCTGCCGTTCAAGGTTCAGTTCCCGGTCGAGGTGCGGTTCACCGGCCCCGACGACGTGTGGCTCTCGCACGGTTACGGCCGCGAGTCGGCGTACGTGGCGGTGCACCAGTTCACCGGCGCACCCTACGAGCCCTACTTCCGGGCGTTCGAGGCGGTCTGCCGGCCGCTCGGCGGGCGGCCGCACTGGGGCAAACTGCACTACCGTACGGCCGAGGACCTGCGCCCGGTCTACCCGAAGTTCGACGACTTCGTGGCCGTGCGCGACCGCATCGACCCGGCCCGGGTCTTCACCAACGACTACCTGGACCGGGTGCTCGGGGCCTGATTACTCGGAAGTGGCCGCGGCCTTGGCGGGCGCCGTCTTCTTGGCCGGCGCCGCCTTCTTCGCGGCCGCGGTCTTCTTGGCCGGGGTGGCCTTCTTGGCGGCCGTCTTCTTCGCGGGCGCCTTCTTGGCCGCCGTCTTCTTGGCCGGCGCGTCCGCGGCTGCCTTGGCCGGGGCCTTCTTGGCCGCGCGCTTCTTGGGCGCCGGACCCTTGGCCCGCTTCTCGGCCAGCATCTCCGACGCCTGCTCGATCGTCAGATTCTCGGGCGTCTGGTCGCCGCGTAGCGACGCGTTGTACTCGCCGTCGGTCACGTACGGCCCGAACCGGCCGTCCTTGATGACCATCGGCTTCTCGGTCACCGGGTCGGGACCCATCTCCCGCAGCGGCGGCTTGGCCGCGGCCCGGCCCCGGGTCTTCGGGGCCGCCAGCAGCGCCAGCGCCTCGTCGAGGGTGACCGTGAACAGCTGATCCTCCGACGCCAGCGAGCGCGAGTCGGTGCCGCGCTGCACGTAGGGCCCGAACCGGCCGTTCTTGGCGATGATCTCGGCGCCCTCGGGGTCCTTGCCCACCACGCGGGGCAGGCTGAGCAGCTGGAGCGCCTGGTCGAGGGTGAGCGTCTCGGGCGTCTGCGACCGGAACAGCGACCCGCGCCGCTCGCCGCTCTGCACGTACGCCCCGAACCGGCCCGACTTGATCAGCACAGGCTCGCCGGTCTGCGGGTCGTCGCCCAGGCTGCGCTCGCCCCCACCGCCGAGGAAGAGTTCCTTGACCTTCTCGGGGTTGAGCTCGTCGGGCGCGACCCCCTCGGGGATCGAGACCCGGTTGGCCTTGTCGTTCGCCTGCTCCTCGGTCGCACCGGGCACCTGACGCTGCAGGTACGGCCCGAAACGACCGACCCGCACCACGATGTGCCGCCCCTCCTCGTCGTCGAAGAGGGGGATCGAGTTGATCAGGCGGGCGTCGATGGCGCTGAGGTTCTCGGTGACCATCTTGCGCAGGCCACCCGCCTTGGCGATCTCGTCGTCGGCCCCGGGGGTCTGACTGCCGAAGTAGAACGAGGTCAGGAAGTCGAGCGAGGCGTGGTCGCCGCCCGCGATGCCGTCGAGGTCGTTCTCCATCGCGGCGGTGAAGCCGTAGTCGACCAGGCGTGGGTAGTGCTGCTCCATCAGGTTGACCACGGCGAACGCGATGAACGTGGGGATCAGCGCCTGTCCGCGCTTCTCCACATAGCCGCGGTCCTGGATCGTCTGCATGATCGACGCGTACGTGGAGGGGCGGCCGATGCCGAGCTCCTCCATCGCCTTGACCAGCGACGCCTCGGTGTACCGGGCGGGCGGGCTGGTGTGGTGACCGGCCGGGTTGAGCTCGTCCGCGTCGAGCGGCTGGTCCTTGACGAGGTTGGGCAGGCGGCGCTCGGCGTCCTCGGCCTCCGCGTTCTCGTCGTCGGAGGACTCGACGTACGCCTTGAGGAAGCCCGGCTCGGTGATCGTCTTACCCGTGGCGCCGAAGTCGGCTTCCTCCTGCGCGGTGGAGACAGCCCGGATGCGCACCGAGACCGAGTTGCCGACCGCGTCGGTCATCTGCGAGGCGACGGTGCGGCGCCAGATCAGCTCGTAGAGCCGGAACTGGTCACCGGAGAGCTCCCCGGCCAGCTCGGCCGGGGTGCGGAAGGTGTCACCGGCGGGCCGGATCGCCTCGTGGGCCTCCTGCGCGTTCTTGACCTTGCCCTTGTAGTGGCGGGGCTCCGGCGGCACGCTGCGCTCGCCGTAGAGCTCGGCGATCTGCCGGCGGGCGGCCGCGATGGCCGTCTCCGACAGGTTGACCGAGTCGGTACGCATATAGGTGATGTAGCCCTCTTCGTAGAGGCGCTGGGCCGTGCGCATCGCCTGTGCCGACGACATGCGCAGCTTGCGCGCGGCCTCCTGCTGCAGCGTCGAGGTGATGAACGGCGGGTAGGGCCGGCGGCGGTACGGCTTCTCCTCGACCCGGACGACGGTGAACTCCTGGCCCTCCAGCCGGGCGGCCAGCCCGCGGGCGCCGCTCTCGTCGAGCTGCGTGACGGCCGCGCCGGGCTTGAGCTTGCCGGTCGTGGGCTCGAAGTCCTTGCCGGTAGCGATCCGGTCGCCGTTGAGCGCGATCAGCGTGGCGCCGAACTGGCGCGGGCCGTCGACCTCGCCCCGGACGGCCAGCAGGGCGTTGATGTCCCAGTACTCGGCCGTGCGGAACGCCATGCGCTGACGCTCGCGCTCGACCACGATGCGGGTCGCCACGGACTGGACCCGGCCCGCCGAGAGCTTCGGCATGACCTTCTTCCAGAGCACCGGGCTGACCTCGTAGCCGTAGAGCCGGTCGAGGATGCGGCGGGCCTCCTGCGCGTCGACCAGGTTCTGGTCGATCGAGCGCGGGTTGGCCACGGCGGCCTGGATCGCGGGCCGGGTGATCTCGTGGAAGACCATCCGGTGCACGGGGACCTTGGGCTTGATCGTCTCGAGGAGGTGCCACGCGATGGCCTCGCCCTCGCGGTCCTCATCGGTGGCGAGGAAGATCTCGTCGACCTCCTTCGCCAGCTTCTTCAGCTTGGCGATCTGCTGCTTGCGATCGGCCGAGATCACGTAGAGCGGGTGGAAGCCGTTGTCGACGTCGACGCCCAGCCGTGCCCACGACTCACCCTTGTACTGCTCGGGCACCTCGTCGGCATTCTTGGGCAGATCGCGGACATGGCCGATGGAGGCCTCGACCAGATAGTCGGGGCCCAGATAACCGGCGATCGTCTTGGCCTTCGACGGGGACTCGACGATGACCAGACGGGTCGTCCTGGTGTCACTCGGCACGGCACTCCCAAACTTCGACACTCACGCGTTCCGCCCTCATTCGGGGGTTTCGCCTTCTGCTTTCCGCCTCGGTCGGGCTGAGCCTCGGCTGAACACAGACTTTCAACGTAACGCGCCGGATGAGTCAACATTCCCCGGCAGGCCCGGAGTCGGATGGTAACGGTCCGGCCACCGTATGCCTCCGACGGCGACACCGTACACCGGGAACCTGCTGTCGTGTCGCACACAATCCAGGAAGATCACGCAGCCGCGCCGCCGGGCCAGAGGCTTTCGGGGGCCGCCGCGGGGCGCTCCCCCACCAGCTCAGCGAGGCGCTTGACCCGCCTCTTGCCGGCGATCAGGTAGCGCCGGCCGTCGTCGCTGACACGCCCGGCCAGACCGGCCCGGACCAGCGCGGCATCGATCTCCGTGACGTCCTTGGCGGGGTCGAGGCCGAGCGCGTAACCACCCGGGACGGGCTCACCGGCCGCGGCCACCCAGAGACGCAACCGCGGGCCGCTGAGAAAGAGCTGTGAAGCCGCCTGAGGCCAGGCCTGAGCAAGACCGTTCAACCGGCGGGAGTACGCGGTGAGAACCTCGAACCGCGGGCCGGGCGGCTCGGGTTCCTCCTCGTCAGAGACGGTCTCGGGCTCGGCTCGCCCATCGAGGACGGGCTCGTCGTCCGGTACGCTTTCCGTCGGCTCGTCGGACATTTCCGGTTTGGTGGCTTGCGCCGGACCTTCGGCGTCGCCGTCGAGCTCCGGAATCGCGTCGTCCTCCAACGGCGCATACACGACATCTCGTACGGGGGAAGGGTCTTGATCTTGAAGGGGCCGCCAGTTGACCACCAGGCCCCGGATGACGAGCTCGGCCACCAGCACGTGCACCCGCCAGGCGGCATCGACCGGCACCAGCACGCGGGCCGTGCCGCCCATCCGCCCCAGCACCCCCGGCCCGGCCAGCAACCCCGCCAGGTCGGCGGGCGACGGCTCGATGGTCTCGGCCCCGAAGAACGGCAGCTGACGCCCGGCCTCCGACGGCGGCGGGTCGGCGCGCGGGGCCGAGGGACGTTTGGCAGCCGGAACCGGCGCGGGCAGCACCTCGCGCGGGATCAGCGGCCACCCCGTCTCGGTCATCTCACCGGCACTCGGGCACTTCGTCGAAGGCGGCCTTGAGCTCGCTCGAGCTGAGCTTGCTGGTGTCCAGGCCGCTCGCCTGATAGTCGGTCTGCAACTGCTGCACGACCTGGGAGACCTGCTGATAGAAGGTCTGGGCGGGCGCCGTCGGGAGCACCTCGATCCCGCTCCTGGCCTTCGCGTAGGCATCGCGCGTGGCGGCCAGCGATCCGCTGAAACCGTCGGCGATCCGCTCGCCGTCGTCGACGTCGGGCACCCCGGCCTTGACCACCCCGGCCCGCGCCTTCTCGCTGGCGTCGGCCGCCCCGCCGAACAGTCGCATCAGGTTTTCCTTGGCCTGGCCGGGGGTGGTGGCGGTGTCCATCTGCTGCTGGGTGCGCGTCGTGAGGGAGCCGATCTCGCTGCGCCACGGCTCGAGAGTGGTGCACACCGAGGCCGCCCAGGCGCGGGCGCTGTGCGAGGAGGAACAGGCGGCGAGGGATGTGGCGAGCGCGAGAACGACAAGCAGAACGAGGGGTCGGGCCGGGCGCATGGGAAGCAGCGTACGGGCATGGTCCGACAACCTCATCTATGGTGCGGGGCACCCGGCTCGGCCAGGTGCCCCGCATCGGTGTCGATCAGCTTCAGGCGGTGACCTTCTCGGTCGGCGTGGAGCTGTTGGTGGGGGTGTCGTCACCCATCGAGATGGGCTTGCGCTTGCTCCAGACCACCGCGCCGGCGATGATCGCCGCGGCCACGATCGCGATCGTGATGCGCAGCGGGTTGTTCTGGTCGTTGCCGATGCTCCAGGCCACCACGGCCGGGGCGATCAGCAGCGAGACCAGGTTCATCACCTTGATCAGCGGGTTGATGGCCGGGCCCGCGGTGTCCTTGAACGGGTCACCCACGGTGTCGCCGATGACCGTGGCCTCGTGCGCCTCGGAGCCCTTGCCGCCGAAGTTGCCGTCCTCGACCAGCTTCTTGGCGTTGTCCCAGGCCCCACCGGAGTTGGACAGGAAGACCGCCATCAGCGTGCCGGTGCCGATCGCACCGGCCAGGTAGGACGCGAGCGCACCGGCGCCGAGGCCGAAGCCGACGGCGATCGGCGCCATGATCGCCAGCAGACCGGGGGTGAGCAGCTCGCGCTGCGCGTCCCGGGTGCAGATGTCGACCACGCGGCCGTACTCGGGCCGCTGGGTGCGGTCCATGATGCCGGGGAACTCGCGGAACTGGCGGCGGACCTCCATGACGACCGCGCCCGCCGAACGGGACACGGCGTTGATGGCCAGGCCGGAGAAGAGGAACACCACGGCCGCGCCGACCAGCAGGCCGACCAGGTTGCGCGGGTTGGCGATGTTGAGCAGGCCGAGGATCTCGTTGCCGACCTGACCGGGGTCGACCCCGGCGTCGGCCAGCGAGGTGGCCAGGCTGTTGGTGTACGAGCCGAACAGCGCGGTCGCGGCGAGCACGGCCGTCGCAATCGCGATGCCCTTGGTGATGGCCTTGGTGGTGTTGCCGACCGCGTCGAGCTCGGTCAGGATCTGCGCGCCCTTCTCGTCGACGTCGCCGGACATCTCGGCGATGCCCTGCGCGTTGTCCGAGATCGGGCCGAAGGTGTCCATGGCGACGATGACGCCGACGGTGGTCAGCAGGCCGGTGCCGGCGAGCGCGACGGCGAACAGCGACAGGGTGAGCGACGAGCCACCCAGCAGGAACGCGCCGAACACGCCGGCGCCGAGCAGCAGCGCCGAGTAGACCGCGGACTCGAGGCCCACGCTGATGCCGGCCAGCACGACGGTGGCCGCACCGGTCTGCGACGACTTGCCGATGTCCTGCACCGGGCGCCGGTTGGTCTCGGTGAAGTAGCCGGTCAGCGCCTGGATGGCGGCGGCCAGCACGATGCCGATGACGACCGCGCCGACCGCGATCCAGCGCGGGTCCTTGCCGCTGGCCAGGATGTCGGCCGCGATGCCCTCGTCGTTGAAGCCCTGGAACGTGGACGGCAGGTAGACGAAGCTGACCACCGCGACCGCGACCGCGGCGACGGCCGCGGAGATGTAGAACGCCCGGTTGATGGCGGTGAGACCGTTGCGGTCGCTCGGCCGCAGCCGGGTGATGAAGACGCCCAGGATGGCGATGACGACACCGACCGTCGACACGATCAGCGGGAAGATCAGACCGTCCTGACCGAACGCCGCCGAACCCAGGATCAGCGCGGCGACCAGGGTCACGGCGTACGACTCGAAGAGGTCGGCCGCCATGCCGGCGCAGTCACCGACGTTGTCGCCCACGTTGTCGGCGATCGTCGCGGCGTTGCGCGGGTCGTCCTCGGGGATGCCCTGTTCGACCTTGCCGACCAGGTCGGCGCCGACGTCGGCGGCCTTGGTGAAGATGCCGCCGCCGACCCGCATGAACATGGCCAGCAGCGCGGCGCCGAAACCGAAGCCCTCGAGCACCGTCGGGGCGTCGCCGCGGAAGATCAGCACGACGAGCGCGCCGCCGAACAGGCCCAGGCCGACGGTGAGGAAGCCGACCACACCACCGGTGCGGAAGGCGATGCCCATCGCGGTCTCGCGACCGCCGTTCTCGCCCGCCGCCGCGGCCACCCGCAGGTTGGCCCGGGTGGCGAGCGCCATGCCCGCGCCGCCGATGAACGAGCTGAACACCGCGCCGACGATGAAGAACAGCGAGCGTCCGATCTTGACCCAGACCTCGTTGTCGGTGTCGTGCACCGGCAGGAGGAAGAGCAGGACGACCGCGATCACCACGAAGATGGCGAGGGTCTTGAACTGGCGGAACAGGTAGGCCGACGCGCCTTCTTGGACGGCTCCGGCGATCTCCTGCATGTTTTTCGTGCCCCGGCCGGCCTTGAGAACCGACTGGACGAACATCGCCGCGAAGCCCAGCGCGATGAGCGCGAAGACCAGGGCGACGATGACAAATGTGACGTTAGAACCGCTTAATGAGGTCCCGGACATCAATGTCCTCCTGTACACCGACCGCGCCCGGTTGCGGCGGACGTGACCACCCGGGCGCATCCCCGTCCAAGGGGAAACGACAACTGGGTCCCGCGGCCGCGGGACCAGGAGCAGTAGCTGATAACTCGCGTACTGTATCGGCCGATCGTGGTGCTGGTCACACCTGAGTTCAGCCGTGTCGTGGTGATGTTTGCCGCTGTGTTAGCAGGCGGCTGCCGGGGTATGGACGGAGGTTGATATCGTCGCGGATTTGTCCAGTTTGTTTTAAGACCGCTCAGCGTCGCCGAACGGGCCACACCATCCGCACTTCGGTGCCCAGGCCGTCCTCGACCGGGCGTACCTGCAGGTCGTCGACGAATCCGGCGAGCAGGGCGAAACCCACGCCGGTGGTGAGCGCCTCGTCGGTCAGCGACTCGTCAGCCAGCTCGTCGGGCGGCAGTTTCGCCAGGCCGACACTCGCCTCGATCGGGGCGTGGTCGATGACCCGTACGGAGTAGGCCTCCGAATCAGACATTTCGACGGTCACCAGATCGGCCAGACCGTACTGGTTGTGCAGGGCGACGGCGCGCGTGCAGGCCTCACCGATCGCCAGCCGGACCTCGTCCAGCAATTCCTCGGCGACCCCGGCGCGCCGGGCCACCGCAACACCGACCAGCCGTGCAGTACGAACGTGCACGGGGGCGGGAGAGAAGGACAGCCGAACTGTCGCCATCACGAAGTCGCGCTGCCGTCGCTGTCTGCAGTGGCCGCCTCGATCGTGGGGAAGATCGGGAACACCTGGTCGAGCGCCGTGATCCGGAAGATCTTGAGAAGAGCCTCCTTGGAGCACACGAGGCTGAACCGCCCGTTCGCCACACGCAGCCGCTTCATCGCGCCGACCAGCACACCGAGGCCGGTGGAGTCGAGGAACTCCACCCCGCCGAGGTCGACGACGACGCTGCGCACCCCCGAGTCGACCAGCTCCACGAGGCGCTCACGCAACCTCGGAGCCGTGTAGACGTCGACCTCGCCGCCAACCTCGAGCACCGTGTGCTCGGCGACGGTCCTGGTCGCAAGGGACAGCTCCATCGCTCCTCCTCCCTGCGGGGCACGCTGACTGACGGCCGATCTCCCCAGCGAATCTAACCATCGACCGGCAATCGGCCGACGTCCGGCTCCACCGTGGTACCCGTTTGAGGTTCCCGCCATTCGGGTGTCACAGTGGCCGGCGTGACGTCGACCGCCTACGGCCCCGCCGAACTGCTGCAGCGACTGCGGGCCCGCACCCCGGCGACCGACTCCCCCATCACCCACGTCGAGCAGATTCCCGCCCGTACGGGGAAGACCGCCCCCTGGCCCGCATGGGCGGCCCAGGGCGTGATCGCCGCCCTGGCCGAGAACGGCATCGCCCAGCCGTGGGAACACCAGGCCGCCGCGGCGTCACTGGCCGCCGCGGGCACCCACGTCGTGGTGGCCACGGGCACGGCCTCGGGCAAATCGCTGGCCTATCAGCTGCCGGTGCTCACACGGCTGCTCGACGACCCGCGGGCGACGGCGCTCTACCTCTCGCCGACCAAGGCGCTGGCGGCCGACCAGCTGCGCGCGGTGGCCAAACTGGGCATCGACGGGGTGCGGCCGGCCACGTACGACGGTGACACCTCCCGCGAGGAACGCGAGTGGATCCGGCAGCACTCCCGGCTGGTGCTGACCAACCCCGACATGCTCCACCACAGCATGCTGCCCGGCCACGCACGCTGGGCCACCTTCCTGCGCCGCCTGGCGTACGTGGTGATCGACGAATGTCATGCCTACCGCGGGGTGTTCGGCTCGCACGTCTCGCACGTGGTGCGCCGGCTGCGACGGCTCGCCGCCCGGTACGGCGGTTCGCCCACGTTCGTGCTGGCGTCGGCCACGTCCGGTGACCCCGCCGATGCCGCGTCGCGCCTGACCGGCCTGCCCGTGACCGCGGTGACCGAGGACACCTCGCCCCGCGGGGCGACCACGTTCGCGCTGTGGGAGCCGCCGCTGCTCCCGCCCGAGGAGCCAGACCTTCCCCCCGTACGACGGTCCGCCCTCAGCGAGACGTCCGAGCTGCTCACCGACGCCGTGGTGGCGGGCACCCGCACCCTGGCGTTCATCCGCTCACGCCGCGGGGCCGAGGTGGTCGCGACGATGACCCGGCGCTCGCTCGACGAGGCCGTGCCGGGCCTGGGCGATCGCGTCGCGGCGTATCGAGCGGGCTACCTCAAGGAGGACCGCCGCAAGATCGAACGCGCGCTGCTCACGGGCGAACTGCTCGCACTGGCCTCGACCAACGCGCTCGAACTGGGGGTCGACCTGGTCGGGCTGGACGCGGTGCTGATCTGCGGCTACCCGGGCACGCGGGCGTCGCTCTGGCAGCAGGCCGGGCGGGCCGGGCGCGACGGGGGCTCGGCCTTGGCGGTGCTGATCGCACGGGACGATCCGCTCGACACGTACCTGGTGCACCATCCGGCGGCGTTGTTCGGCCGGCCGGTCGAGATGACAGTGCTCGACCCGGCCAACCCGTACGTGCTGGGACCGCAGCTGTGCTGTGCCGCATCCGAGATGCCGTTGACGGCGGCCGACATGTCCCTTTTCGGGGCAGCTGCCGTGTCGGCGGTCGAGGGGTTGACCGCCTCGGGCGCGCTGCGGAAACGGCCGTCGGGCTGGTACTGGACGCACCCCGGCCGCCCCGACGTCGACCTGCGCGGCGCGGGCGGCGCTCCCGTCTCGATCGTGGAGGCGTCGACGGGTCGCCTGCTGGGCACTGTCGACCAGACGTCGTCGCACGTCATGCTGCACACCGGCGCGGTCTACCTGCACCAGGGGGCGACCTACCTGGTCGACCACCTCGACCTGGAGGACGCGATCGCGCTGGTGCACCACGAGGAACCCGACTGGACGACCCAGGCCCGCGACGTCACCGACGTGGCCGTGCTGGGCATCCGCGACCACATCAGCGCCGGCCCGGTCGGCCTGTTCCTGGGCGACGTCGAAGTGACCAGCCAGGTCGTCTCCTACCAGCGCCGCCGCATCGCCACCGGCGAAGTGCTCGACACCAGGCCCCTGGACCTGCCCGTCCGCGACCTGCGCACCGTGGCCGTCTGGTTCACGATTTCTCCCCAGGCCCTCGACCGGGCCGGCGTCGAACCGCCCGACGTCCCCGGCGCCCTGCACGCCGCCGAACACGCCGCGATCGGCCTGCTGCCGCTGATGGCCACCTGCGACCGCTGGGACATCGGCGGTCTCTCCACGGCCAACCACGTCGACACCGAGGCCCCCACAGTCTTCGTCTACGACGGCCACCCCGGCGGCGCCGGTTTCGCCGAACGCGCCTACGCGGTAGCCGCCGACTGGCTGGCCGCCACCCGCGAAGCGATCGCCGCGTGCACCTGCGAAACCGGCTGCCCGTCCTGCGTCCAGTCCCCCAAGTGCGGCAACGGCAACAACCCCCTGCACAAACCGGGCGCCGTCCAGGTCCTCGACACGGTCCTGGCCGCCCTGGCCGAGTCGAACTGAGCTCGGCTCCGCCCCGCTCGAGCCGGCCATGTCATTCCGGCAGCGCGTAGACCGGGCCTGCCCGGGCTGTGGCCACCGCTCGGCCGCCGAAACCGAAGGCGACGCGGACCTCGACCTCGGCCGTGACGACGATGTCCAGGCCCTCGACCACGCACGACGTCAGGCGGCCGTCGTTGGCCGTCACGAAGCGGGCGGCTCGGGCGCACGCCGTTCCGGGGCCGAAGACCGCCTGCACGCCGCCGGCCAGCGCGCCCAGGTCGGCGGCCGTGCGGGCCTGGTGACGGCCGACCCGGGCGGCGCCCACGCTCGCGCCGAAGACGCCCGCCAGGACCAGCACCAAACCGATCGCCAGGACGAGAAGCGTGGCCGCCCCGCGGTCCTTCCCGGCACCGGCACCAGCTCCGCCGGCTCTCACAGCACCGGCTCCGGTTCGCGTGCGGCCGTCGCCGACCCCTCGACCGTGATCGCGGGCAACTGCGCGCCCAGCACCCGGAAACGCGCCCGCACGTGAACCGTCACGATCTCGCCGTCACCGCCCACCTCGACCGTGGCGCCCGCCGGGGCCACCCGGACCCCCGCCGCAGCACCGGAGTCACCGCGGGCTTCGGCCAGGGCCGCTTCGCGGGCGGCGTCGAGGCACTGGCCCTTGGCCGCCACCGCCGACACCATCGCCAGGCCGGTCAGGAGCAGCAGCATCAGCGCCGGCAGCCCGGCCGCGAGCTCGGCCGTGAACGCTCCCCGGTCGCGACCGGGCCGCCGGCGCCGGATCACTTCAGCGCCCGGCCGATGACACCGGTCAGGGCCGCCATCACGGCCGAGCCGGTCAGGACCTTGTAGAGGATCCCGGCGAACGCGACCGCCGCCAGTGTCCCGACGGCGTACTCGGCCGTGTTCATGCCGGCGTCGGCCGCCTCGGCCCGCAGCCGCGCGAAGTTCGCGATCAGTTTGCGCACGTGGTTCTCCTTCAGTTGGGTTGGCTGACCGGCCCGCGGCCGGTCCGATGGTCCGGGGGTCAGAGCACGTCCCCGAGGACCGCGATCAGCACCGGGACGAGCCCGGCGAGCAGAAAGGCGGGCAGGAAGCACAGCCCGAGCGGCAGCACGATCAGAACGCCGGCCCGCTGCGCCGCCGCCTCGACGGCGACCGTCCGGTCCGCCCGCAGGTCGTCGGCGAGCCCACCCAGCGCCTTGGCCAGGGCACCGCCGCTGGCGCTGGTGCGCACGGCCGCGGCGACGAGCCGGTCGGCGCCCGGCACCCCGTCGAGGTGCCCCCACGCCTCGGCCGGGGCCGCGCCCAGGGCCAGCGACCGGGCCGTCCGCTGCAACCGGGTGCCCAGCGGCCCGTCGAGAGCGTCGGCCACCGCGGCGGCTGCCCCGTCGACCGGCGCGCCCGCCCGCAGCGCCGCCGCCAGCAGGTCGGCCCCGAGCGGCAGGTCGGCCGCCGCGGCCCGGCGCTCCTGGCGGACGCGGGCCGGTTCGCGCCGTCGCAGGAAACGCTCGGCCCCCACCCCGGCCGCGACGCCCGGGAGGACGCCCCACCAGGTGCCGAGGTAGCCCGTGACGGCCAGCCCGGCCAGGACCGCCAGCAGCATCCGCAGCCGCCGCGAGCCGGCGACCGAGGTCTGCTCCGGGACCGGCCGCAGGAAACTCAACCGCCGTCGCGGGCCCGGCCGCAGCAGAGTCAGGCCCCGCCGGCCGGCCACCGGCGTGACGACCAGCGCGAACGCCGCCGCCACAAGCAACAGCGCGGTCATCGGGTCACCCCGCCGACGAGCCGCTCGGACCAGAGCAGGCCGCCCGCCTGCAACACCACCGCCGTCAGCCCGCAGGCCGCGCCGAGCGGGGTGTGCAGCAGCACGCGCAGCGGGTCGGCGCCCATGGCCGCTCCGAGCGCGAGGCCGGCCACCGGCAGCGCCGCCAGCAGCATGGCCGTGGCGTGGGCCCCGGCCGCCTGGGCCCGGGCCGACGCACCAGCCCGGTCGGCGGCGCGCGCGTCGGCCTCGATCCGCTCGACCAGGTCGGCCGCGGGCGCGCCGGTGCGTTCGGCGAGACGCCACACCGAGCCCATCAGCCGCCGCAGCCGGTCACCGGCTGGGGCTTCCGCCGCCGAGGGAAGCCCTGCCACGGGCGGTAACCCCGCCCGCAGATCGGCCGCCAGTCCCGCCAGAGCGTCCAGCGCCGCCGCCCGCTCGGCCCCCGCCCGCCGCCGCCGGGACCGCCGCATCACGGCCCGTCCCAGAAGAACCGCATAGGCTCCGGCCATCGCGGCCCCCGCCGGACCACCCGCGAGCAGCCCCGCCAGCACTGCGACCGTCACCCCACCGGCCACCGCCTGCCGCGGCGACCGGCCGGCCGTGACGGCAACCCGGCGCGCGACGGTCACAACGGATACCCGGGGCAGCCGCACCCGCCGGTTCGGCAGCACCAGGACGAGCGCCCCCGCCACGAGCAACAGCGGTCCCCCGTTCACGGCGCCACCACCGGCGGGGTCAGCACCGCGGGCACGGCAACTCCACGGACGGCCAGCATGCGCGCCAGCGCCCCCGAGCCCGGCCCGGCGCCGTGCAAGCGCTGCCAGGCCGGCACCACGGTGGCCAGCCGATGCTCCCCCGAGGGCAGCAGCACGCTCACCGATTCGAGCACCCTGCCCCGATCCGTGCGCCGGACCTGCAGCACCACCTGCAGCGCGGCCACCACCTGGGCGTGCAGCGCGGCCCGGGGCAGCCCGCCGAGCAGCCCGAGCGCCTCGAGCCGGGCCGGAACGTCCGCCGGGGCGTTCGCGTGCAGCGTCCCCGCCCCGCCGTCGTGCCCGGTGTTGAGCGCGCCGAGCAGGTCGACGATCTCGGCCCCGCGGCACTCCCCCACGACCAGCCGGTCGGGGCGCATGCGCAGCGCCTGCCGCACCAGGTCGGTCAGCCCGACCGCACCCGCCCCCTCGACGTTCGCCGTGCGGGCCTGCAGAGCGACCACGTGTGGGTGCAGGGGGCGCAACTCGGCGGCGTCCTCCACGAGCACGATCCGCTCGGTCGGCGGCACCATGCCCAGCAGCGTGGCCAGCAGGGTCGTCTTGCCGCTGCCGGTGCCGCCGACGACCAGGTAGGCCAGCCGGGCGGCGACGATCGCCTCGAGCACCGGGGCCGCTGTCGGCGGGACGGTGCCGTGCTCGATCAGGTCGCTCAGCCGGAACGGCCGTTGCCGGAAGGTGCGCAACGACAGGTAGGGACCGTCGGTCGCGACCGGGGGCAGCACAGCGTGCAGGCGGGTGCCGTCGGGCAGACGGGCGTCCGCGTAGGGTTGGCCGTCGTCGAGTCGCCGGCCGCACGCGGCGGCGAGCCGCTGGGCCAACCGGCGCACCTCTTCCAGGCTGCCCAGCACGACGGGGGCCCGCCGCAGGCCGTCGCCACGGTCGACCCAGACGGCGAGCCCGTTCACCAGCACGTCGGTCACCTGCTGGTCGGCGAGCAGCGGGGCCAGTGGGCCGGCCCCGACCAACTGGTCGTGCACCCGGTCGGCCAGGCGCAGCACCGCCGTGTCACCCAGCGCCGCGGCGTCGGACTCGCTGCGCACCGCGTGCACGACCGCGGCCGGCGTCGCCTCGCCGCCGTCGACGGCGAACCGGTGCCGCACCCGGTCGGCCACAGCCGGGGCCGAGGCCGCGAGCCGGCTGCCCAGACCCGCGTACGCCGTCACGCCGCCACCGCCGCGGAACCGGCCAGCAGGTCGCCGAGCAACCGCCGGCACAGGTCGGCCAGCGGGCCCTTGCCTTCGACGGCCGGCGGCAGCCCTCGTTCGGCGCCTTGGCTGATCGCCGGTTCGGGTCGCAGGGTGCCGATGAGCGGGAGCCCGAGCGCGGCCGAGATCTCCCGCGGTTTGAGCTTGCCCGGGGCCGGCCCCCGCACCACGAGGGACAGCTCGCGGCGGTGGGCCTGGACCGTGCGCGCGATCCGGGCCGCGGCCGCTGACGCCCGCACCTCGGCCGGCACGATCAGCACCGCCTGGTCGGCGCACTCGAGCGCCAGCACCCCGGCGTCGTCGAGTCGGCGGGGCAGGTCGACCACGATCACGTCGCGGGCCCGGCGACCGGCGTCGATGGTCGCGCCCATCGCCTCGGCCGGCACGAGCGGCGTCGTGTCGCGATCGAACGAGAGCACGACGAGGTCGCCCTGATGCGGTAGCGCCTCCAGCAGGGTGGGCGGGTCGACCCGGCCGCCCGCCTCGGCCAGCGCGGACCAGCGCAGACCGTCGCGCCGTTCCCACCCGAACATCAGATCGAGCCCGCCGCCGAGCGGGTCGGCGTCGATCAGCAGGGTGCGGTGCCGGGCGGCGGTCGCGGTCGTTGCCAGCCCGGCGGCCAGGGTGCTCGCGCCCGCGCCGCCGCGGCCGCCGATCACGGCCAGCACCCGGCCGACCGGTTGGTCGAGTTGCTCGGCGAAGCGGTCGACGACCCAGGCGTCGGCGACGGGCAGTTCGGCGATGTGCTCGACGCCGTGGGCGTTCGCCGCCTTCCACATCGTCTCGGCGACCTCGCCCCGGCCGACGACGGCGACCCGGGAGCGGCGGGGCAGCCGGGCCCGCAGGCACGCGTCGAGCTGATCGGCGCCGATCAGGACCAGCGGGGCGGTGCCGTAGCGGGGGCGGGCCGCGGCCGGGTCGGGAGCGACGTCGATCTCGGTGCCACCGGCGGCGGCCAGGCGCAGCAGGTCGTCGAGCAGGTCGGGGTCGGAGGTGACGACGAGGGGCAGGCGGGCAACGGGCATCTGCGGTCTCCAGCGCGGGGCGGCGGTTGTGGCGCCCACCCTCGCCGCCCGCCGTGGCCGCGGCCAGGACGACCGGGCCCGGCTGTGGACAACCGGCGAGCCTGTGGATATCGCGTTCTCGTCTGATCGATCTGCTATGGAAGCCGGGCCGTACGCGACGCGTGGAAGAGGCGCCCGTTGGGTATGTTGGACCGGACACGAACCAATGGGGTTGGCATGGAAAGTTCGATCAATCGTTCGCTCGACGCCGACGGCACTGCCGTCGTGTCCGTCAGTGGCGAGATCGATTTCTCAAATGCGGACGAGGTGGCCGTCTGTGTGCGCGACGCCGTCTCCGAGTGGTCCCCGCCGGTCGTGCGGGTCGACCTGCGGGGCGCCACCTTCATCGACTCCACCGGCCTGGGCGCCCTGATCGAGGGCTATCGTGCCACCACCGCGATCGAAGCCCGCTTCCTCGTGGTCAACCCCACGCCGGCTTTTCGCCGCGTGCTCGACGTGACCGGTCTCTGCGACTTCTTCGGGTTGGGCGAGCCGGCTGAGGCCGAACCCGCCGAGCAGACGCAGGCCACCGGGGCCTGAGAGCCTTGGTCGGGGCCGAAGTTAAGGGAACGACCCCCGTCGGGGGAGACGGGGGCCGTCCGAGGATTCGGCTCCGGGGGGGTCGAGCCGAATCGACTCGGTGATCGCGGGGGGCGCAATCACCGAGGGTTCTTGAGTGGTGGGGCGCGACCGTCACAACATGAATCCCGATCGCAACAGCACAAGCATGCCTCACAGAAGCAGCGCAGTCGAGTGCCGACTTGTAACTGAGTGCGATACTGCTGCCCGTCTGACCGAATTCACGGGCTGTCACGAGCCGAACGACCGCGCGCGTCGCGGGCGACGGCGATGAACCACTTGCGACTACACTTGCCGCCCGTGGGCCTCAGTGCCGCGTTTTTCGACCTCGACAAGACGGTCATCGCCAAGTCCAGCGCGCTGGCCTTCGGCCGGCCGTTCTACCGTGACGGCCTGATCAGCCGCCGCGACATGGTCAAGTCTGCTTACGCACAGCTGATGTTCCGGCTGGGCGGCGGGTCCGACGAGCAGGCGATGGCGCGCACCCGCGACTACCTGGCCGCGCTGTGCAAGGGCTGGCGGGTCGAGCAGGTGCAGCAGATCGTCGCCGAGACTCTCGACGAGCTCATCAACCCGTACGTCTATGCCGAGGCCGCCACCCTGATCGCCGAGCATCAGGCCGCCGGTCGCGACGTCGTGCTGGTCTCCGCCTCGGGCGACGAGATGGTGCGTCCGATCGGCGCGCTGCTCGGCATCACCGACATCATCGCCACCCGCATGAGCATCGTGGACGGACGTTACAGCGGCGAGGTCGAGTTCTACGCGGCCGGTCCCAGCAAGGTCGTCGGGGTGCGGGAGCTGGCCGCCGAGCGCGGTTACGACCTGACCGACTGCTATGCCTACTCCGATTCCAGCAGCGATCTGCCCCTGCTCGAGTCGGTCGGCCACCCGAGCGTGGTCAATCCCGATCGGGCCCTGCGCCGCTCCGCCGTCGAGAACGAGTGGCCCATCCTCGAGTTCCGTCACCCGATCCCGCTGGGTCAGCGCCTGCGTGACCGGCCCGCGGTGCCGGTCGCGGCCGCCGCCCTCGGGGTGGGCGTGGGGGCCGCCATCGGTTTGGCCATCTACGCCCGCCACCGCCGCATCAAGACCTTCTCCCGTACGGCTTGAGCCGCCCACGATGCGTATCTCTGCGCGTTGCGGCGGGTGCTCGCGCCGCTCCGCGCAACCTCAGTGAGCTGCACGAATGCCTTTGGTCTGACTAATGCCGAAAGCCAGATTTGCCGGGCTGAAGCCCTGGCGATCATGCGGCGACGGGCGTAGAAAGAACGAGCGAGGTTCGTAGCGGAGGGGCCGGTTCCGGCCAGCAGGCAGCGGATTTCGTGCACGGCCACCGGGAACCCACGCGCGATCAGCCACGGCAGGCACGTTGCGACGGGACCGCGGCCCCCTGGGCTCCATTTGAGGAGCCGCGAGGCTGTGGACCGGCGACAACGACCCAGGTGCACGCTTGATAACCCGGTCCGGACGCGCAGCAGCCGGCGCCCCACAGCGGGACGCCGGCTCTGAACTTCTCAGGCGTTCAGCGCGGCCCGGTGCCGTTCGCGGAGCTCGCGATAGACCGCCCGGAAGACCTTGGGCCGCGAGTGGAAGTCGACTCCCTGGGCCCACAGCTCGGTGTCGACCGTCGAGCCGTCGCGCCGCTCGATCAGCACGGTCAGCCCGCTCGGGATCCGCCACGGACCGATCCGGTGACTGACCTCGTGCAGCCGCACGTGGGCGATCTCGTCCCACGGAATCGTCCGCGAGCGCAGCAGTCCGTGGATGCGCAGACCCTCGGGGCTCACGTAGGCGCCCATCTGCAGGATCCGGTACGCGCCGATCACCCAGATGACGGCGAGGGCGCAGGTCACCAGCCGTACGCCGTGCCAGCCCAGTCCGAACGTCTCGATCGAGCTCCAGGCCAGCAGGGCCAGGGCGAAGGCTTCCCAGCCGATGACCAGCCAGCGTCCGGCTCCGGGCGTGTAAGGCCGCTCCCACGTCTCCACGACATTGAAGTCTAGAAGCGATCGGTCATCGCCTCGGCTGTAAGCACAAACGCACAGTTCAACAAACGGTCATACGGTCGCCAGCACATTGTCACCGATCGTGGTGATCTCGCCGGCGGCCACGGACACCGCTTCGGCGTAGTGCCGCAGCCAGGACCGCACTCCGTCGGGGGTGCCGGTGGCGTACGCACCGGCGGAACCGACGTACTCCGGCTCGCGCTTCTGGTGCCCCACCTCGACGGCCACCAAACCCCGCGGGTCGAATCCGCGGCTGATCAGGGTCAGGCGGGCGGCCGCCCGGGCCACGACCCCGGCCGGGCCGGCGAACGGGCGCAGCGTGATCAGTTCGGCGTGCACCACCGCGGCGAGCAGCAGCGGGGGCGTACGGTCATTGCCCGCGACCAGGCCGGCGAGCATGTCGACACGCTCGGCCTCGCCGGTGAGCCGGCCCAGGTCGGCCGCGGGCACGGCGCCCCGCGCGGCCAGCACGTGCAGCTTGGCCAGCACTTGGCGGGGCGCGCGGGGCCACAGGTCGACCAGCCCGCCGACGCCCTCGGCCACCCGCAGGGCGCCTTGCAGCACGGGATCGGTGACGGTCCCCCCGCGTACGTCGTCGAGGTCGTGCACGCTGCCTTCGAGCGCGGCACTGGCGACGGCCGCGCGCAGGCTGGCCTCGGCCGCCACCTGACCGCCGTGCCGGCGCAGGGCCCGGTGCCGCATCGCCGCGTCGACGCGCTCACGAGCCTCGGCCAGGGCGGGAGCAACATCGGCAAGGTCAAGAAGCGGGGCTAGTGGATCCACGAGAACACGGTAGCCGGTAAACCCGGCGAAACATGGGCTGCACAAACGGGCTCAGAACTGGCAAGATTCGCGCAGTATCAAGCACACAAGTGTCATCCGGCGCGGTCATGACGCCATCCGGCGTTCTGTTGTCCACAGACCTCGCCGGTGCCTATTCGGCGCAACTAGTGTGCAACAAAGAAGCCCCGGTCAGCAGTGAAGAGGAGCCGCCCTCATGAGCGAGACATTGGCGAACCTGTCATCGGAGAGTCGACAGTTCCCGCCGCCTGAAGCGCTGGCTGCGGCCGCCAACGTCAAGGCGGAGGCCTACGAGGAGGCGGCCACCGACCGTCTCGCGTTCTGGGCCCAGCAGGCCGAGCGCCTCACCTGGAGCAAGACGTGGGACCAGGTGCTCGACTGGTCCAACCCGCCCTTCGCGAAGTGGTTCGTCGGCGGCGAGCTGAACATCGCCTACAACTGCGTCGACCGCCACGTCGAGGCCGGCCGGGGCGACAAGGTCGCCATCCACTGGGAGGGCGAGCCCGGCGACACCCGCACGATCACCTACGCCGAGCTGCTCAAGCTGGTCAGCCAGGCCGCCAACACGCTCACGGACCTGGGCGTCGGCGCCGGCGACCGGGTCGCCATCTATCTGCCGATGATCCCCGAGGCCGCCGTCGCGATGCTGGCCTGCGCCCGCGTCGGCGCCACCCACAGCGTGGTCTTCGGCGGTTTCTCAGTCTCCGCGCTCTCCACCCGCATCCAGGACGCCGACGCCAAGCTGGTCATCACCGCCGACGGCGGCTACCGGCGGGGCAAGCCGTCGGCGCTCAAGCCCACCGTCGACGAGGCCGTCGCCCAGTGCCCGAGCATCGAGAACGTGCTCGTCGTCCGCCGCACGGGGCAGGACGTCGCGTGGACCGACAAGGACAAGTGGTGGCACGAGACGGTCGAGCAGGCCAGCCCGGAACACAAGGCACAGCCGTTCGACGCCGAGCACCCGCTCTTCATCCTCTACACCTCGGGCACGACCGGTAAGCCGAAGGGCATCCTGCACACCACCGGCGGCTACCTGACCCAGGTGTCGTACACGCACAACGCGGTCTTCGACCTCAAGCCCGAGACCGACGTCTACTGGTGCACGGCCGACATCGGCTGGGTCACCGGCCACTCCTACATCGTCTACGGCCCGCTCTCCAACGGCGCCACCCAGGTCATGTACGAGGGCACGCCGGACACCCCGGGCCGCGACCGGTTCTGGCAGATCGTCGACAAGTACAAGGTTTCGATCCTTTACACCGCGCCCACCCTGATCCGCACCATGATGAAGTGGGGCGACGACATCCCCGCGGGGTACGACCTGTCCTCGCTGCGCGTCCTGGGCAGCGTCGGCGAGCCGATCAACCCCGAGGCCTGGATGTGGTACCGGGAGAACATCGGCCGCAACCGCACCCCGATCGTCGACACCTGGTGGCAGACCGAGACCGGCGGCGTGATGATCTCGCCGCTGCCCGGCGTGACCGCGACCAAGCCCGGCTCGGCCATGACCGCGCTGCCCGGCATCACCGCCGACGTGGTCGACGACCAGGCCCAGTCGGTGCCGAACGGCGGCGGCGGTTTCCTGGTGCTGCGCGACCCGTGGCCGTCGATGCTCCGCACGATCTGGGGCGACGACAAGCGTTTCATCGACACGTACTGGTCGCGTTTCGGCGCCGGGGCGGGCACGGGCGACGAGTGGATCTACTTCGCGGGTGACGGCGCCAAGAAGGACGACGACGGCGCGCTCTGGCTGCTCGGCCGGGTTGACGACGTCATGCTGGTGTCGGGTCACAACATCTCGACCACCGAGGTGGAGTCGGCGCTGGTCTCGCACCCGTCGGTGGCCGAGTCGGCAGTCGTCGGCGCGACCGACCCGACCACTGGCCAGGCCATCGTGGCGTTCGTGATCCCGCGGGGCAATGTGGACACCGAGGGCGAGGCGGGCGAACAGCTCAACGTCGAACTGCGCAACCACGTGGCCAAGACGCTCGGCCCGATCGCCAAGCCCCGCCAGATCATGCTGGTTCCCGAGCTGCCGAAGACCCGCTCCGGCAAGATCATGCGGCGCCTGCTCAAGGACGTGGCCGAGAACCGCTCGCTGGGCGACGTCACCACGCTGCAGGACTCCGCGGTGATGGACCTGATCTCGAAGGGCATGAACACCGGCAAGTCCGAGGACTGACGGCCGGCCTGACTCCGCACCCCCGTACGGGACGTGAAACCGCTACGCTTTGCGCCGCGGTCCCGGACGACCGCGTGTTCGGTTCACGGGGGTGCGAGTCATGGTCAGGTCCACCGCGGGTGTCGCAGGCGCCCTGGCGCTGGCGTTGCTGCTGGTCGGCGGCTGTTCACGCGACGGCGACGACCAGGCCCAGGCCGTCGGTTCCGGCGTCGTGCCGGGCTCCTCGGCCTCCGTCGCCCCGGGCGCGGCGCAGCCCGCCGACGGCACCACCGGCGGCAATCCCACCCCGGCCGGGCAGCCCGCCGACAGCGAAGCCTCACCCCTGCCGCCGCCGAGCCGACCCGCCGGTGTGGCCGCCCCCGACCTCTCCGCGCTGCGCGTCGGCTCGATCACCGCAACCGTCACCAAGGGCGGCTCCGGCCCCTGCTACGGGCTGACGAGCGAAGACGGCGTGGCCTGGTCGGTCTACTCGAAGAAGCCGGTGCCGATCGCCAAGGGCGACCGCGTGCAGGCCCGCATCACACCCGGCAAGACCCCGGTCGACTGCGGCTCCGGCAAGCCGGCGACGCTCGACCGCGTGATGATCGGCACCGACTGAGTTACGTCCCGATCACCACCGACGCACGTCAGTCGCGGGGTGGTTGCCGCCGCGGCGCGGCTTCGCTCGACGCGAACGCCTAGGCTGGAGGCCATGGGCGGTCGGGTGGACGAGTCGTGCGTGCTGGATGACGGGCCGTGGACCCATCGCTTCGTCGGCGCCAACGGCAGCCGTTTCCACGTCGTGGAGGCCGGCACCGGCCCGCTGGTCCTGTTCCTGCACGGCTTCCCCGAATTCTGGTGGGCCTGGCACGACGTGCTCCCCCGCATCGCCGACTCGGGCTTCCGAGCCGTCGCGATCGACCTGCGCGGTTACGGCGCGAGCGACAAACCCCCGCGCGGCTACGACGGCTACACGATGGCCGCCGACGTCACCGGGCTGATCCGCGCCCTGGGCGAGCGAAACGCGACGATCGTCGGGGCCGGCGCCGGCGGCATGATCGGCTGGGCCGCCGCCGCCTTCCACCCGAAACTCGTCAACCGGCTCGTCGTGCTGGGCGCGGCCCACCCGCTGCGGCTGCGCGCGGCCCTGTTCGCCGACCCGCGCGGCCAGTTCGCCGCCTCCTCCTCCGCCCTGCGCTTCCAGGTGCCGCGCTACGAACACGTGCTCACCCGGGACGACGCCGCGCTGGTGGGTGAGCTGATGACCGGCTGGACGGGTCCGCAGTGGAGGGAGACACCCGAGTTCGCCGACTACGTGGCCCGCTGCCGGGAGGCCATGCAGATCCCGCAAGCCGCGTTCTGCGCGCTCGAGGCGTACCGCTGGGTGTTTCGCAGTGCCCTGCGCCTGCAGGGCTACCGGTTCGTCAAGCTGATGCAGAAACCCCTGATCACGCCCACCCTGCAGCTGCACGGCGGGCTCGACACGGCCACCCTGCCCCGCACGGCGCAAGGCTCCGGCCGTTACGTGCTCGCGCCGTACGAGTGGCGGCTGATCGGAGAAGCCGGGCACTTCCTGCACCAGGAGGCGACCGACGTGGTCACCGGCGAAGTGCTGCGCTGGCTCAAATCGAACTAGATGCGCTGCTCACCCAAGTCGGAGACCTCGCTCAGCGGCGCCCAGCCCTGATAGACGCCGAAGTCGAACTCCTCCAGCCCGAGCTGGCGGGCGATCGGCGCGCGGCCACCCGTGTATTCGACACGCAGCCACGCGTTGGCCTCGGCCAGCACGACGAACGGGGCACCCCGCCACGTGCACGTGGTGCGCACATAAATCAGCTCGTCGTACTCCTCGGGGGTCAGCACCCGCACGTAACGACCCGGGCGCACCTCGTCGAAGCCGTCAGCCGGATCGGTGCGATAGATCCGCACATTGTCACCGTCGGGCGCGGCGTCGTACTCGCGGCCCTGCCAAGCCACCACGTAGCCGTCACGCATCACTGCTCACCCACCCGGCGCCACACGGGACCGTCGTTGTCGAAGATGGCGATCATGCGCTCGTTGCCGTCCGCGTCGATCCGCCACAGCTGCGCGCCGTGCGGCAGCCGGACACTGTCCACCTTGAACTCGGCGATGACGTCGCGGCCCTCGCCGGGAGCGAAACCGTTGCCCCGGAACGGTGCGCGCTCGATGACCCAGCCGTCCATCGCGCGCAGCGCCTGCTCGTTCTGACCGCCGTACGGGATGCGGTAAAGGCTCGGACGATACGCCGGCCACCGCAGCACGTGGGCCTCCTTGGCGTCCGGCTGGTGCGTCGACGTGTCGTAGCTCAAACCCAGCGCGCCGAGCAGCTCCGCCGGCGTCCGCAGATGCTCGACCTCGGTCGCGCGGTGCACGAAGCCGGCCACCCGGTCGTAGCCACGCTCCAGGTAATAGTCGACCTGGTCGGGCGGCAGCGTCTTCTGCATGACCGTGGCGTGCTGCTTGTCGTCGCTGGCGGGCTCGGGCGCGGGCACCGGCGCGACGTCCTCGACCGGGCCGTCGGGGTCATGGCCCAGACCCGACTCCGCGGCCCAGCTGGCCAGCGCGATCACCTGCGGACCGGGATACTTCGCGCCGATCGGGCCGTCCGGGTTGACTGCGAACGACCAGGCCGGGTCGGGCCAGTTACGGATCAGCTCGAAGAAGCGCACCCCGACCGTACGGGTGGGCTCGGAGAAATGCTCGGCGAGCCGGTCGCGGCTGGTAAAGACGACCAGGAAAGTCTCGCCCGCGATCTGCTCGGTGCGGAAGGCGAAGCCCGACTCACCGGGCGAACTGCCCGGCCGCGAGTGATCCGCCACCGGCACGAGCACCGTGGCCAGCAACAGCGTGGACAGGAAAGAGTCGGTGTTGTGGGCGCTCGCGGCGTCGAAAAGATCCTGCTCGACGTCGTTGGCCGGGACAAAGGCCTCGCGCGGCGGGCCCTGCGGGACGGGCGACGCCGGACGGGTCTCCAACGGCGGCTGGGCGCCGAGCCGGGCCGGGCGGTCGCTGCCGGGTGAACCGGGGATGACCGGCGGCGGGGTGGCGGCCGGGGCGTCGGACTTGGTCTGGAACGCCGGGAAAGACGTGAGGCCGACCGGGGAATCCGACGGCGAAGTCGCCTGACGGCGGGGCAGCGGCGTGCCGAAACCGGGGCTGGGCTCGCTCGGCAACCCGGGAGCCATGGCCGGGCGGCCGGTGAGGTTCGCCGGGGCTGAATACGCCGCTGGGCTCGCCGGAGCCGAGTACGCGGCGGGGTTCGCCGGAGCCGAGGACGCGGCGGGGTTCGCCGGAGCCGAGGACGCGGCGGGGTTCGCCGGGGCCGAGTACGCGGTTGGGCTCGCCGGGGCCGAGTACGCGGTTGGGCTCGCCGGGGCCGGGGGTGCGGAGATGGGCGGAAGCGCCCCGCCTGCCTGCGGGGACGCCGGACCCTGCGGGAAACCGGTGGCGCCGCCGCCGGACGGCTGACGGCGCGGGAGATCGGCCAGGGCGCTGGACCCCTGACGCGAGGGCGCAGCCGACGCCGACCAATTCGGGTTGAACGGCGTCTCTTCGGGATCGTGCGGGCTGAAGTTGTCGGGTGCGGGCGGGGTCTGCGCCATGGGGGTGCGGACCGGCAGCGCGCCGTCCGGGTCCTGCAGCGGGCCGCGCGGGTCCTCGCCCACGGCGGGGCGGCCACCGGCGGGCGGGACGGACGGGGTCTGATAGGCCGACGGCACTACCGGGGGCTGAGCCGACGCGGGCTGACCGAAGGCCGCCGGGGGCTGAGCCGACGCAGGCTGGCCAAAAGCCGCCGGAGGCTGAGCCGACGCAGGCTGATTAAAGGCCGTTGAGGGCTGACCGTACGCGGGCGGGGCGCTCGCGGGCAGGCCAGAGGTGGGGGCGGCGCTGGGGGTGCGGGCGGGCAGGCCGCTCGGCAGCACTGTGCTGGGCGTGCGGACCGGGAGGCCACCGGGGCCGACCTGCTCACCGGGCGACGCCGGTGCGGCGGGCGATGCGGGGGCCGCCGAGGTCTGACCTGCGCCACCAGGCTGACCGTAGGCGCCGGGCTGACCGGGGCCGCCGGGCTGACCGGGGCCGCCAGGCTGACTGAAACCGCCGGGCTGACCGGGGCTATCCGGGGCGCCGACCGGCTGGCCGAAGCCGCCGGGGCTCGGTGCGGGCCGGTTGAAGGCGTCGGCTGCCGAGGACGGCTGGCCCGGGCGCACCGAGGAGTGACCGGAGGCAGCCGGACTGGTCGGTCGTCCATAGGCGGGCGGCGCGCTCACCGGGCGGCCGTACGTGGGTTGGCCACTCGCGGGCGGGGCGCTCGCGGGAGCGGTGGCCGCGGGCTGACCGTACGCGGCGGCGGGGCCGCGCGTGGGCAGACCACCGGCGGGCGCCTGCCCGGCGGCCTGGCCGAACGGGGCCGACGGTGACCGCGTGGGCAACCCACCACTCGGCTCGGCGGCCGGACCGCCGCTTTGACCGTCGGTGGGCGTGCGGGTAGGCAGGCCGGGCGCCTGCCCGTAGGCGGGCGTGCGGGTAGGCAAGCCGGGCGTCTGATCCGCGGCCTGACCGTAGGCGGGTGTGCGGGCGGGCAGGCCGGGCGCCTGCTCGGCGGCTTGACCGTAGCGGGCCGGGGAATCGTCGCCACTGCCCTGGCCATAGGCCGCGGGGGTGCGGGCCGGGAGGCCGGGCGACTGATCGCCGCCCGGACCGTAGGCGGGGGTGCGGGCAGGCAGGCCGCCGGCCGGTGCCTGCTCGGGGGCCGGTGTGCGGGTGGGCAGACCGGCGGGCTGACCTGCGGGCGTACGGCTGGGAAGTTCGCTGGCCGGGGGCTCGCCCGGGGTGTGGGCGTAGGCGCCGCCGTAGGAAGCCGCGGCGGCCTGCCCGTATGCGGCCGGGGCCTGACCGTAGGAAGAAGCGGCGGCCGCGCCGGGGTATTGCGGGTAGGCCCCCGTGGCCGCGGTCATCGGGGCACCCTCGTGGGTGGGGCCGCCGGGCCGGGCCGCCTCCTGGTCTTTCTGGGCGGCGGCCGCGTTGGCCGCCATCGCCGCCGCCTGCAGGTCCTGCATCTTGCCGGACGGGGGAGTCGAGTCGGCGCGGCCGGGACCGCGGGTGGGCAGCCGCAGGTCGCCGCGGGAGAGCTGGGCCACGAACCAGGCGGGTAGGTAGCCCTCGATCGGCAGACCGGGGTTGACCGCCAGCCACCACTCCAGATTGGGCCAGGTGTTGGCCAGCTCGGCGTAGGGGACGCGGCGGGCCGAGCCCGTGTAGTCAGCCAGGCAGGACTGGAGGGCGGCCGTCGACGTGAAGGCCAGCACGTGGGTGCGGCCACCGGTGCTCCAGGTGCCCCAGCCGAGCGGGGCGAGACCCGCGAGCGCGTCGGCGGACACCGGTAAGAGCAGGTCGACGCCGGCGAGAATACGGAAGTACGACTCCTGGTCGTCGGTGCGCAGAGCATCGCGCATAGCGACCTCGGCGTCCGTAGCCGGCTCCCACTCGGACACGTCCACCTCTCCCCACCGTGCGACGCGGCCATCTCAACGCGTACAACCTACAAGGTCAGGCCACGATCACAATGGGCGGCGGTACGCGGATGAGTAAAGCGGGTGGTCGAAGCCCTAAGTATGCGTCCGAATGCTCTCCGGAACACCGTTTCGGTCGCGTGAGGCGATCAATCAACAACTGATCGTAGCCGTATCGCCCAGATGGTCCAGTACGCGTTCGAGCGACAACAACCTTCGCAAGAACGGACCAAACGGTCGTACGGGTTGACCGGAACAGGCGAAACGGCCGGGACAGTCGTCCGACTGGTCCGGCCGTTCACGGGCTGCGGCAGGGGCCGCGCTCACTGGAAGCGCGAGGTCGCCTGCTTCTCGGTGTTGACGTAGTCGTCGGCCGACTGGTCGACGGCGCCCTTGATGTTCTGCAGGATGCTGGTCAGGTCGTTGGCCGCGGTCCGCCACGCCTCCTGACGCGCGTAGTAGGCCTGCTGCGCCTCGCCGTCCCACGAGTCGACCAGTCGCTTCGAGTCACGCTCGAGGTCGCCGAGCTGCTGCTGCAGCGCGCTGACAGCCTTCGCGATGTGGCCACCCGCTCCACGGAGGGCCTCGAAGTTGACGAGCAGAACTCCGTCGTTTGCCATGTCTTTTGTCTCCCCCGGGTCAGAGCGGCAGCGAGAAGTTGCCGCCGGAGCCGGACACGCGGCTGGCAGCGTCGGTGTCGGTCGAGCTGTAGCCGGTGCCGGACACGCGGATCGACTCCGCGGTGTCGGCCAGGGCCGCGTTGAGCTTCTTCAGGTCGGCCTCATATTGCACCTTTACCTGCTCGAAAGCCGCCGCGCCCATGCCCTTCCACGCGCCGTTCAGCTGCGACAGCTCGGTCATCAGCCGGGACAGCATCTGCTGCAGTCCCTGGTTGACGTTGTCGAAGTTGGTGGCAGCAGCTGCCATCTCCTCCGGTGTTACCTGCGTTGATCCGGCCACCCGGAAGTCACCCCGCTTTCTCGTTCGGTTCGCCGACCGTGTCGCGATCCGTCGTGAACGGACGGTGATCATTCACCTGCGACATATCGACGCTGGCCACCAGGCTAACCCCTGACCACAAGCAACGGGGGGCGGGCCGTGAGCGGCCGACTACTCTGTTTTGATGTCGCCGACCGTAGCGAAACTCGTCAAGCCGCGACAGTCCCGAATCGGGACCTGTGGATAACTCTCGGTTGTCCACAGGGTGCCCCGCCGATGGCCGGAAGCCCATACGATAGGCGCCGCACGAGCACAAATGCGGGGAAGGGCGGTGGAACGTGACGGTCGGCGTGACCGGCGATCGAGACTACCGCGAGCTGTCCGGCCCCGCGAAGCCATTGCCCAGGGTCAACCGGCAGCCGCTCCGACGTGGACGGTTCTTCGGCATCCGGACCGGCCAGCTCGTGGCCACCCAGGTCGCCGCGGTGGCCGTGGCGCTGGGTGCGGTCAACGGCCCGATCGGCCTCGTCGCCGGCTCCGTTCTGGCCCTTGTCGTCCTGGCTCTGACGTGGCTGCGGCTCAACCGGCGGTGGGCGTTCGAGTGGCTCGGCATCGCCCTGCGCTTCGGCGGCCGCCGCCACTCCGCCCCGGTCGACACCGACCCGGCGGCGCTGCTGCGTTTCCTCGCCCCCGGCGCCCGGGTCGAGCAGACCGAACTGGCCGGCGATCCGGCCGCGGTCGTCGTCGACGGTCACGGCCTCACTGCCGTTCTCGAGCTGGGCGACCCGGCAGGCCTGCTGACCGAGGAGTCGCCCGACCTGCCGTCGCCCGCCACGCTGCTGCCCTCGGCCGAGGCCGAGCTGCCCCCGGTGCTGATCCAGCTGCTGCTGACCGGCGCGCCGGCACCGTCGTTGCGGGCCGGCGCGGGCACCCCGGCCAACTCCTACCGCCAGCTCACCGAGGGCCGCCTGCTCGGGCACAGCCGGGCGCTGCTCGCCGTGCGGGTGCTGCGGGCCGAGGGCTGGTCGGAGGACGAGCTGCGGCGCTCGCTCTCCGGCCTGGTGCGCAAGCTGGTGCGGCGGCTGTCCGCGGTGCCCGCGCGCCCGCTCGGCGAGGCGGCCGCGCTGCGCGTCATCGCCGAGCTGGCCCATGACGACGGAGCCGGGTCGGCGCAGGAGACGTGGCCCGCCCTGCGGGTCGGTGGCCTGGCGCAGACCACGTTCCGGTTGCGGCGCTGGCCCGACCCGAGCGTCGAGACGTCCCGGCGGCTGGTCTCCCGTCTGCTCACGCTGCCCGCGGCCGCGACGACCGTGTCGCTGACGGCCGGCCCGCAGGCGGCGCACGGTCCCACTCCCCTCGACATGACGATCCGGCTGGCCGCGCCCGAGCCGGCCGCGCTCGGCGTCGCTACCCAGGCACTGCGCAAGCTGCTCTCCGGCGAGCAGGCCGGCGCGCAACGACTCGACGGCGAACACCTGCAGGGACTGTTCGCCACGCTGCCGCTGGGCGGCCGGCCCAGCGCGGTGCCCGGCCTCCCGGCCGACGGCGTGCAGCCGGCCGAGCTGCTCGACGGCCTGCACCTGCCGGTCGGCACGTCGGGCCTGATGCTCGGGCGTAACCGCCACGGCAGCCCGGTCGTGATCCGGCTGTTCCGCCCCGAGCAGACCAGGGCGCTGCTGGTCGGCGGCGTTCGGGCGGCCCAGCTGGTGGCCCTGCGGGCGATGGCCGTGGGCGCCCGCGTGGTCGTGCAGACGGCCCGGCCGAGGGCGTGGGAACCGTTCGTCCGCGGGGCGGCCGTTCCCGGCGAGTCGATCGCCGTGGTGCCGCCGGGCCGCCCGATCGAGATCGCGCCCGGCTCGGCCCTGCACCCGCTGCTGATCGTGGTCGACATCGGCCCGGTCGGCGCCGACAACCGTCCGGGCGAGGGCTGGCAGGCCACGCTCGTGGTGCGCGACGAGTTCTCGGCCGCCGACGTCGACGTGGCTTCCCGGGCGGACCTGCTGATCCTCCAGCCGTTGCGTCCCGAGGAGGCCACGCTCATCGGTGGGGCCCTGGGCCTGGGCGAAGTGGCTCAGTGGATGACGCGAATCCGGCCCGACATGGTGGGCGTGGTCAACCGGCGGGCGGTTCGCTGGGCGGCCCTGGCCCACACCCCCATCGAGACCCAGCTGGTGGGTCCGCCGGGCCGCTGACCGGCCAGCGGCCGTAGTCGATATGACCTGTTGAGTGCAACGACAGGGACCAACTCGGGGAGTGTCGCGGCCGCGAGTGGCATGATCGTGGCACCATTCCGGGCCATGGGCCTCATCATTCGGCTTCTGATCACAGCGTTCTCGTTGTGGCTGGCCACCGTCTTGATCGACGGCATTGAACTGACCACCGACAAGGTGTCGGAACAGATCATCACGCTGCTGATCGTGGCGGTCATCTTCGGCGTGATCAACGCGGTGCTGCGTCCGATCATCAAGGTCGTGGGCTGCGGCTTCTACGTGCTCACGCTCGGCTTGATCGCTCTGGTCGTCAACGGCGCGCTGTTCATGCTGACCAGCTGGATCGCCGGCCAGTTCGATCTGCCGTTCCACGTCGACGAGTTCTGGCCCAGCGCCGTGCTGGGCGCCCTGCTCGTGGGTGTCGTGAGCTGGCTGCTCAACATGCTCGTCCCCGACGGCGACGACTGATGTTCCGCGAGGCCGGAATCCGCTGGCGGACAGGCGACCCTGCCGCTTGACTCGGTCTCGTGCTGCACGAACTTCACGACGACGGATACGAGCTGAGCTCCGCACGGGAGCGCATCGACGTCTCCACCGTGCATCGGTGGCTGTCCACCGACGCGTACTGGGCCATGGGCCGTCCCCTCGAGCAGATGCGGGCGGCCCTTGACGGCTCCGAGGCGTACGGGATCTATGACCGCGACGGCGCTCAGGTGGCGGTGGCCCGGGTCGTCACCGACGGGGCGGTCTTCGCCTACCTGTGCGACGTCTACGTCGATCCGGCCCACCGGGGTCGTGGCCTCGGCGGTTGGCTGGTACGGCACCTGCGCGACCACTACGCCGCCCGCGGGCTCAACCGCTTCCTGCTGATCACCCGGGACGCGCACGCCGTGTACGCGCCGCACGGCTTCACCGAGGTCGAGCCGGGCCGCTGGATGGAGTGCGACCTGCGGGCCCAGCGGTGAGGTCGGCCATACGCAAGGAGCGAAACGCGCCCGGAACCTTACGGTGAGGGCATGAGCGACGAGCGGCGCGGATATCTCTACGGCCTCGCGGCGTACGGGTTGTGGGGATTTTTTCCGATTTACTTCAAGCACCTGCAGCCGGCGTCACCGCTGGAGATTCTGGCCCACCGGATCGTCTGGTCGGTGGTCTTCGTCAGTCTGCTGCTCGCGGCCATGCGGAACTGGGCTTTCCTCAAGCGTTTGATCCGCTCGCCCAAGCTGCTCGGCGGCCTCGCCCTCGCGGCCCTGCTGATCGGCGTCAACTGGGGTTCTTACATCTACGGCGTCAACTCGGAACGGGTCGTCGAGACGGCACTCGGGTACTTCATCACGCCGCTGGTCATCATGCTGCTCGGCGTGACCGTGCTGCGGGAACGGATGAGCGCCCTGCAGTGGGTCGCGGTCGGCATGGGTGCCCTCGCGGTGGCCGTGCTGACCATCGACTACGGCCACCTGCCGTACATCGCCCTGCTCCTGGCGGGCAGCTTCGGCACGTACAGCCTGGTCAAGAAACGGATGTCACTGCCCCCGGCCGAGGGGCTGTTCGTCGAGTCGTCGGTGCTGGCGCTCCCGGCCCTGGCCTACATCACCTGGCTCACCGCTGCCGGCGACGCCGAGTTCGGGCACGTCTCGGCCACGCACACCGTGCTCATGGTCTTCTCGGGTCTGGCCACCGCGTTGCCGCTGCTGCTGTTCGCGGCGGCGGCCAACAGTGTGCCCATGGTGGGCATCGGGATCCTGCAGTACGTGGCGCCGATCCTGCAGCTCGCCGTGGGTCTGCTGATCTACCACGAGCCGATGCCCCCGGCGCGGCTGGCCGGTTTCGCCCTCGTATGGGTCGCGCTGATCATCTTCACGGTCGACGCGTTGCGCCGCCGTCCCCGTCGCAAGGAGACGGCGGCCGACCCGACGGCCGCCACCGCCGAGTCGGCCACCACCCTGCCACCCCGCTGACCTGGAATCAGAAGGTCAGGGGACGTCGTAGGCGAGCAGCACCTTTCCGTCGTGCTGCACCAGTTCGAGCCGGGAGAGGCTGTCGCCGCCGAACTGGGTCACGCTGTTCATCTCGAACTGCGCGCCCGGCGTCGCCTTCCAGGAGCCGATCTGATCGTCCTGCCCGCCGGGGCCGTAGGCGATCATGCGGAAAGTGGCCGGCTTCTTGGCCTCGGCACTGTACGAGCAGACCAGCTCGACCCTGGTGCCACCGGGCGTGCTGGTCAGGCGCACCGAGGCGGACACCGGCGACGACCGCTGCATCGCGGTCATCGCGACGGCGGGACCGGCCGGTGGGGCCGCCGGAGCCGCGTTGTCCCGGGTCCAGGCGAACACGCCGACGCCGATCAGCGCCACGAGCACGGCCGCGGCGGCGGTGCTCAGAACCCGTACGCGGAAAGCTTTGCCCTTCTTGCGGCGCTTGGCGTCGGGCGCCAACGTCTGCCACTCGCTGGTCGCCCAGTCGCGGAAGGCGGCCCCGGGGTGACCGTCGCCGCTGGTCAGTGACGGGTCGAGGAGCTTCGCGAACTCCTTCGCGTCGAGCCGGGACAGCAGGTCGGGCAGGGCCGAGATGTCAGCCACGGCCTCGCGACAGAACGAGCACGTGGCGAGATGCCCCTCGTACGCCGCTCGTTCCGCCGGCGACAGGGCACCCAGCACATACGCCCCGTCTTCGTGCTCGTGCTCGCAGTGCACCCGTCACCACCCTCCGCCGATGTCCCCCTTGCAACCTGTCTTACGGGAGGAATGCGCCGGAGGTTCAACGGAGTCTTAGGTCCGCAAGTCAGGCCGTCGCGGACTCGCCCGCGGAGAGCGCCTCGGCGACGTTGCGGGCGGCCGCGGTCAGCTTCGCCCGCACGACGCGCGCGGAGGTGAGCATCTCGGCGGCCGGCAGGGCACAGGCCAGCACCAGCCTGCGCTCGATGTCGCGATCGGCGATGACCAGCACCGACGCGCAGGCCAGGCCCTGCCGGAACTGGCCCATCTCGAGCTGCATGCCCCGTCGCTCACCGGCGGCGAGGTCGGCCTCGAGCGCCTCGGCGGTGGTGAGCGTGGCCGGGGTGAACGCCCGCATGCCGTAGTCGCGCAGATAGCGCGCCCGCTGATCGGGAGTGAGCGTCGCGAGCAGGGCCTTGCCCAGCGCGGTCGCGTGGCCGCCCTCGTCGAAGCCGGGTGACATGTCGTCGATGAACGGCGAGCGGGCGCCCTCAGCCGATGCGGTCACGGCGATCCGGCCGCCGACGAACCGGCCCAAGTAGTGGCTGTAACCGCTGTCGAGCGCCGCGCGCCGCAGCGCCTCCCCCACCGCGGGCGGCCCCCGGAAGGCGGAGACCAGCTCCCGGTACCTGTCCGCGATCTCCAGACCCACGATGTACGTGCCGTCCTCACGCCGGATCACGTAACCCTCGTAGGCCAGGGTGCGCACAAGGTGGTACGTCGTCGCGACGGTCAACTCGCACCGTCGCGCTATCTGCTTCACGGTGAGTCCGCGGGGTGCCCGGCCGACCGACTCGAGCACGCGCAGGGCGCGTGACACGCTCCGAATCAGGTCGGACGGCTCCGCCAGGGGGTCGCGCACAGCTACCTCCGACGCCAGGGACTTACACCATATGAATAATCTTCCGCCGAGGGAATGCCAAAACCATGTGGATCACGATCGATTTGCACGAGGCGTGTGGTCATTAGCACTCTGAGCGCACGGATGCATTCTGTCGGCCTAGTCTGCGAGTAATGGCGAAGCTCAGGATCTTTCCTCAGCCGAGCACGCCGACCAGCGCGTACCGGGCGTCCACGTTCGCACTGACGACGACTATCGCGGTCAGCATCCCGATCTTTCTCGTCGGCGGGCTCGCCGTGCAGATCGGCGACGAGCTCGCCTTCAGCCCGGCCGGGCTCGGACTCGCGGTGTCGGCGTACTTCGGCGCGAGCGCGCTCGCCTCCATCCCGGCCGGCCGGCTCGTCGAACGCTACGGACCCACGCCGATCTCCCGGGCCGGGATCGTCCTCGCCGCAACCTCGTTGCTGGGTGTAGCGGCCTTCGCAGATACATTGTGGAGTCTCATCGCGATCCTGGCGCTCGGCGCCGGGGCCAACGCGATGGGTCAACTGGCCAGCAACACAACCCTGTCCCGGCACGTGCCGCCACACCGGCAGGGTCTCTCGTTCGGCATCAAACAGGCCGCCATCCCCGTCGCCACCCTGCTGTCCGGGGCCGCGGTGCCGGCGATCGCGTTGACCTTGGGCTGGCGGTGGGCGTTCGTCTTCATGGCCGCGCTGGCCGCGTCGGCCCTCCTGCTCGTTCCGGCCGAGGCCGCCACCGCCCGGCACTCGGCGACCAAGCCGGCCAAACGGGCCACGGGGGCGCTGATCGTCGTCGGCGTCGCGGCCACCCTCGCCGCCGCCTCGGCCAACGCGCTGGGCACCTTTCTCGTCGACTCGGCGGTAGCTCGCGGTATTTCTCCGGGTCCGGCCGGTCTGTCCCTCACCCTCGGTAGTGCCGTCTGCGTGGTCGCGCGCCTCCTTGGCGGCTGGCTGGCCGACCGCCGCCCCGACCGGACCATCGCGGTCATCGCCGGCCTGCTGCTGACCGGGGCGGCCGGCCTGGCCCTGCTGGCCGTGCCGGGGAGCGTGCCGCTGGTCGCGGGCGTGGTGCTCGGCTTCGGTTTCGGCTGGTCGTGGCCCGGCTTGATGAACTTCGCGGTGGTCCGGCTGCATCCCCGGGCCCCGGCCGCGGCCACGTCGATCACGCAGACCGGGGTGTACGCCGGGGGCTGCGTCGGGCCGCTCGCCCTGGGCAGCCTGGCCACGACCACGAACTACCCGACGATGTGGTTCGCCGCGGCCGGCGCCATGCTCGCCTCGGCCGGCGCGATGCTTCTGGGCAGCCACCTGCTGCGCCGCCACAGCCCAGCCTCATGAGCCGGCCTGACCACACGCCACCCGCCCCGAACCAGGACCGCTCGGCGCCGGAGCTGGTGAGGACGCGAGCCGCACGGCCTGCGCTCGGACCGCTCGACGACAGGGCCGGCGAGGACCCGGGCCGCGCGACACCCTGAGGCCGAACTCGCCGGACCCATGTGGCATCGTGAAAGCGTGGTGAGCACCGGTGATATGACGCTGTCGTCGCTCGGCCTCGACATCGATCCCGCGGTCGATGCGTCGGTGTCGGCGACGCTGACCGCCGTCGAAGAGGCGCTGCGGGCCAACGTAGCCAGCGCCGACCCGCTGGTGGCCGAGGCCGCGCGGCATCTGGCCGATGCGGGTGGCAAGCGGTTCCGGCCGATGCTGGTGGCGTTGGGCGCGCAGTTCGGCGACCCGTCCGCACCCGAGATCATCGCCGCGGCCAACGTGGTGGAGCTCACCCACCTGGCCACGCTCTATCACGACGACGTCATGGACGAGGCTCCCAAGCGGCGTGGCGCCCCGAGCGCGAACGCCCGCTGGGGCAACTCGGTGGCCATCCTCGTCGGCGACTACCTGTTCGCCCAGGCGGCCGATCTGGCGGCCTCGCTCGGCCCCGAGGCTGTGCACCTGCAGGCGCGCACGTTCGCGCGGCTCGTGCACGGTCAGATCGCCGAGACGGTGGGCCCCCGCGGCAGCGACCCGATCGAGCACTACCTGCACGTGATCACCGAGAAGACGGCGTCGCTGATCGCCACGTCGGCCCGGTTCGGCGGCCTGTTCTCGGGCGCCCCGGCCGAGTTCGTCGAGGCCCTCGCGAGCTACGGCGAGACGATCGGTATAGCGTTCCAGCTCTCCGACGACCTGCTCGACATCGCCTCCGAGTCGGTGCAGTCGGGCAAGACCCCCGGCACCGATCTGCGGGAGGGCGTGCCGACCCTGCCGGTGCTCTACGCGCTGGCCGGTGACGACACCGACGCGTCGGCCGGGCGGCTGCGTGAGCTGCTGGCCGGCGGCCCGATCACCGACGACGAGCGGCACGCGGAGGCGCTCACGCTGCTACGCGAGTCGGCCGCCATGAAGAAGGCCCGCGAGACCGTGCGTTCCTATGCGGAGGAGGCCCGCGCGGCCCTGGCTCCGCTGCCCGCGGGCGACCCCAAGCGGGCTCTCGAAGGCCTCTGCGACTTCATTGCCGACCGCACGAGCTGAACCGACCGCCCGAGCTGAACCGACCGCACGAGCTGAGCTCAGCGCACCAGCTGAGCCGGCGCACGAAAAAGCCCCCGGACTCCGCGGAGCCGGGGGTCTTTCCTTGCCAGGTCAGCGGACGAACTGCGCCGCGTCCCGCGTCAGGTCGATCAGCGGGGCGGGCACCACACCCAGGGCGAACGTGGCGGCCACCCCGATGACCAGGGCGGCCGACGTGAGGAAACCCGGGATCGAGACCGTCGGCGTCGACTCACCGGGCTCGGAGAGCCACAGCATGACGACGACCCGCAGGTAAGGGAACGCCAGCAGCATGCTGGTGACCACGCCGAAGATGACCAGCCACGTCTGGCCGCCTTCCACGGCCGCCCCGAAGACCGCGAACTTGCTGGTGAAACCGCTGGTCAGCGGAATACCGGCGAAGGCCAGCAGGATGAACGTGAAGGTCGCGGCGAACAGCGGGCTCTTGCGGCCCAGGCCGGCCCAGCGGGCGAGGTGGGTGGCCTCGCCGTCGGCGTCCCGCACCAGGGTCACCATGCCGAAGGCGGCGAGGACCGAGAAGCCGTACGCCACCAGGTAGAACATCGTGCCGCTGAGGCCCTCCTCGTTGAGCGCGAGAACGCCCACCAGCAGGTAACCCGCGTTGGCGACCGACGAGTAGGCCAGCAGGCGCTTCATGTCGGTCTGGGTGACCGCGAGGACCGCGCCGACCAGCATCGTGAGCACCGCGATGGCGCCCAGCACGGGCTGGAAGTCCCAGCGCACACCGTCGAAGGCCACGTACAGGATGCGCAGCAGCGCGCCGAACGCCGCGACCTTGGTGACGGCGGCCATCAGCGCGGTGACCGGGGTCGGGGCGCCCTGGTAGACGTCCGGCGTCCACACGTGGAACGGGGCCAGGGCCGCCTTGAAGAGCAGGCCGATCGCGATCATGGCCAGGCCCGCGTAGAGCAGGATCTGGCTGCGCTGCGGGTTGACCACGGCGTCGTGCACCTGGCCGAGCGAGATGCCGCCCGCGAAGCCGTAGACGAGCGCCACGCCGAACAGGAAGAACGCCGAGGCGTACGAGCCCAGCAGGAAGTACTTGAGCGCGGCTTCCTGGCTGAGCAGACGACGCCGGCGGGCCAGCGCGCACAGCAGGTACAGCGGCAGCGAGAAGACCTCGAGCGCGATGAACATCGTGAGCAGGTCGTTGGCGGCGACGAAGAGCATCATGCCGCCCAGCGCGAACAGCGTGAGCGGGTAGACCTCGGTCATGCCGGGCTGGTCGCCGGCCTGCTTGAGGTCCTTCTGCGAGCCCACCGTGATCGCGGCCTGCGAGACGAACGGGCCGCCCCGCTCGACCGAGCGCTCACCGATCAGCATCAGCGAGACCAGGCCGAGCACCAGGATCGCGCCCTGCAGGAAGACCGTGGGGCCGTCGATGGCGACCGCGCCGCCGATCGTGATCTTGCGGGTGCTGTGCTGCACGACCACGGCCACGAACGCCGCCACGATCGCGACCAACCCGAGGCCCAGCTGGATCGGGTGGCGGGTCCGGCGGGGCGTGAACACCTCGATCAGGATGCCGACGCAGGCCGCCCCGAAGAGGATCAGCATCGGCAACAGCGCGCCGTAGTCGATGCCGGGTAGTTTCAGGTCCTCCATGGCTAGCGCGCCACCCTTTCGTTAGCGACGACCGCCGTCGGCCCCGGATCCTCGACGTTGACGTCCTGCATGGTCGCCTGGACGGCCGGGTTGATCACGTCGGTGACCGGCTTGGGATAGAAGCCGAGCAGGATGATCAAGAGGATGAGCGGGGCCACCACGACCTTCTCGCGAAGCGTGATGTCCTTCTTCATCTCCGGCACCTCGGCGAGGGCCGGGTTGAGGGTGCCCTGCGTGGTGCGCTGCACCATCCAGAGCACGTAGGCGGCGGCCAGGATGATGCCGGCCGTGGCCACCACCGCGTACGCCGGGTGCACGGTGAAGGTGCCGATCAGCACGAGGAACTCGCTGATGAAGGGCGCCGTGCCGGGCAGCGCCAGCGACGCCAGACCGGCGAAGAAGAACACCCCGGCCAGGACCGGGACGAGCTTGCCGGCGCCGCCGAAGTCGCTGATCAGGTTGGAGCCGCGACGGGCGACGAACATGCCGACCACGATGAACAGCAGGCCGGTCGCAAGACCGTGGTTGACCATGTAGAGCACCGAGCCGGTGCCGGCCTGGCTGGTGAACGCGAAGATGCCGATGCCGATGAAGCCGAAGTGCGCGATCGACGTGTACGACACCAGGCGCTTGAGATCGTTCTGACCGACCGCGAGCAGCGCGGCGTAGATGATCCCGATGACCCCGAGTACCAGCGCGGCCGGGGCGAACCAGCGCGAAGCCTCGGGGAACAGCGAGAGGCAGTAGCGCAGGATCCCGAACGTGCCCACCTTGTCCATCACGCCGACGAGCAGCGCGGCCGCGCCGGCCGGGGCCGCACCACCGGCGTCCGGCAGCCAGGTGTGGAAGGGGAAGAACGGCGCCTTGATCGCGAACGCGACGAAGAAGCCGAGGAACAGCCAGCGCGCGGTGTTCTGGTCGATCGACCCGGCCGCCTCGGCCAGCTTGGCCCAGTCGAACGTGTTGCCGCCGACCACCCACAGCCCGATCACTGCGGCCAGCATGAACAGACCGCCGACCAGGCTGTAGAGGAAGAACTTGACCGCCGCGTACTGGCGGCGCGGCCCGCCGAAGGACCCGATGATGAAGTACATCGGGATGAGCATGACCTCGAAGAACACGTAGAACAGGAAGACGTCGGCGGCCGCGAAGACACCGATCATCGTGAACTCGAAGGCCAGCAGCAGCGAGAAGTAGACCGGGGCGGAGCGGTTGGTCTTCTCCACGTCGTTCCAGGAAGCCAGGATCACGACCGGGAACAGGATCGCGATCAGCATCAGCATGACCAGCGCGATGCCGTCGGCCGCGAACGTGAACCGGGCGTCCCAGGACGGGATCCAGGCGTACGACTCGCGGAACTGGAACCGGTCGCCGTCGACCTGGAAGGCGATCCACATGAAGACGCTGAGCACCAGCACGACCAGCGACCAGACGAAGGCCACGGTCTTGGCCAGCTCGGCCTTGGCCCGCGGGATGAACGCCACCGCGATGGCGCCCACCAGGGGCAGCAGGGTCAGGATGGACAGAAACGGAAAGTCGTTCACGCCAACCACCCAAGCTGGATCGCGAGGAAGGCGCCGACGACTACGACGGCACCGGTGAGCATCGAGAGTGCGTACGAGCGGACGAAGCCGGTCTGCAGCCTGCGGAGCCGGCCGGAACTGCCGCCGACCCCCGCCGCGATGCCGTTGACCACGCCGTCGATGCCCTTGTTGTCGAGGTAGACCAGCGCCCGGGTCAGGTAGATGCCGGGCCGCTCGAACACCGCCTCGTTGATCGCGTCGGTGTAGAGGTTGCGGCGGGCCGCGGTGACGACCACACCGGCCGGCTGCTCCTGCAGGGCCGTGCCCCGGCGGAACATCGCCCAGGCCAGAGCCGCGCCGGCCACCGAGACCACGATGCCGAGGATCTGGATCAGCGTGTGCGGGATGACCGCCTCGTGGTGCGCCTCCTCGGCCCCGAAGACGGGCTCGAGCCAGCCGGGAACCGACGTCGACATGAGCCAGCCGGCGCCGATCGAGCCGAGGGCCAGCAACATCAGAGGCACGGTCATGATGAACGGCGACTCGTGCGGATGCTTGTTGTCCTCGGTGTACCGCTCAGGACCGTGGAACGTCAGCACGAACAGGCGGGTCATGTAGAACGCCGTCAAGCCGGCGCCGAGCAGGGCTGCCATGCCGTACAGCCAGGACGTCCAGTCGCCGCGCTCGAAGGCCGCCGCGATGATCGGCTCCTTGGAGAAGTAACCGGACAGCGGCGGGATACCGATGATCGCGAGCCAGCCCATCATGAAGGTGAGCCAGGTCCACTTCATGTATTTGCGCAGGCCGCCGAAGCGCCGGATGTCCACCTGGTCGTGCATGCCGTGCATGACCGAGCCGGCCCCGAGGAACATGTTGGCCTTGAAGAAGCCGTGCGCCAGCAGGTGGATGATCGCCAGCGCGTACGCCCCGCCGCCGAGCCCGACGCCGAGGAACATGTAGCCGATCTGGCTCACTGTCGACCAGGCCAGCACCCGCTTGATGTCGTCCTTGGCGGCGCCGATGATGCAGCCGATCAGCAGCGTGAGCGCACCCACGCTGACCACGACCGTCTGCAGCGTGGTGTTCGCGGTGAAGATCGCGTTGGAGCGGGCGATCAGGTAGACGCCCGCCGTCACCATCGTGGCCGCGTGGATCAGGGCCGAGACCGGGGTCGGGCCCTCCATCGCGTCGGGCAACCAGGCCTGCAGCGGGAACTGACCGGACTTACCGGCCGCACCCAGCAGCAGGAGCAGGCCCATGATCAGCACAGTGGTCGAGCTGAGCGCGCTGACGTTGCCGAAGACCTCGTCGTACTGGGTGGTGCCGAGCGTGGCGAACATCATGAAGATGCCGATGGCCAGGCCGGCGTCGCCGACCCGGTTCATCAGGAACGCCTTCTTGCCGGCGGTGGCCGCGGACGGCCGCGTGTACCAGAACGAGATCAGCAGGTACGACGCGAGACCCACGCCCTCCCAGCCGAAGTAGAGCATCACGTAGTTGTTGCCCAGCACGAGCAGCAACATCGCCGCGACGAAGAGGTTGAAGTAGGCGAAGAACTTCCGCCGGCCCGGGTCGTGCTCCATGTAGCCGACCGCGTACAGGTGGATCAGCGATCCGACGCCCGTGATCAGCAGGACGAACACGCCGGCCAGCGGGTCGAACAGCAACCCGAAGTCGACGTGCAGATTGCCGACGGCGATGAAGTCCCACAGGCTCAGCTCGGCCGAGCGCTGTTCGGCGTCCAGGCCGCGCAGGCTGAAGAAGAAGATCAACCCAAGCACGAAGGAGGCTGCCACCGCGAGGACGCCGAGCCAGTGCCCCCACTTGTCGGCCCGCTTGCCCAGGAGCAGCAAGATCGCGGCGCTGACCAGAGGAATGGCGATGAGCAGCCAGATGCCGCTCAACGCCCCCGTCGCGTGGGCGTACTCCACTGTTGGTTCCACGTGAAGGCCCCTTTAGTACTTCAGAAGGTTCGCGTCGTCGACGCTCGCCGAGCGCCGCGTACGGAAGATCGACATGATGATCGCGAGACCCACCACGACCTCGGCGGCCGCGACGACCATCACGAAGAACGAGATGATCTGGCCGTCCAGGCTGCCGTTGATCCGGCTGAAGGTGACCAGGGCCAGGTTCGCGGCGTTGAGCATGAGCTCGATGCACATGAACAGCACGATCGCGTTGCGGCGGACGAGCACCCCGGCGGCGCCGATGGTGAACAGGATTGCCGCCAGCACCAGGTAATACTCGGGAGTCACTTCTCAGTTCCCTTCGGTGCCGCCTCGTCCGCGGTGAGCTCGCGGATCGGCAGGATCTCCGAGATGCTGCGCTCGGCGCCGTTGCCGTCGGGCAGCCGCGCGGGGGCGGCGACCGACATGGTGTTGGCGTAGACGCCGGGACCGGCCTTGGGACCGGGGTAGTTGCCGGGCCGGAACCGCTCCTTCATACGGGTCACCTGGTCGACCGCGTCCTCCTTGGCCTTCTCGACGTGCGCCAGGATCATCGCGCCGACCGCGGCGGTGATCAGCAGGGCCGAGGTGACCTCGAAGGCGAAGACGTACCGGGTGAACAGCAGAGAGGCCAGGCCCTGGACGTTGCCGTCCGCGTTGGCCTCGGTCAGCCCGATCGCCGGGACGTCGCCCAGCGAGCGGGCCAGACCGGCGCCGATCAGCGCGGCCAGGCCGACACCGAGCAGGATCGCGGCGACCCGCTGGCCGCGGAGCGTCTCGATCAGCGAGTCCGAGGCGTCCCGGCCGACCAGCATCAGCACGAACAGGAACAGCATCATGATCGCGCCGGTGTAGACGATGATCTGCACCGCGCCCAGGAACGGCGCCGAGTTGACCACGTACAGGAAACCCAGGCACAGCATGGTGAGGACCAGCCACAGGGCGGAGTGGACCGCGTTGCGGGCGATCACCATGCCGAGCGCGCCGATCACGGCCAGCGAGCCGAGGATCCAGAAAGCGACCGCTTCGCCGGTGGACACGTGGTCCATCACACGGCCTCCTTCGCGGACTGGCCCGGACGGCGCAGCGTGCCCGCGGTCTCGGGCCGGGCGTCGGCGTCGGCGGCAGTGGCCGCGTCCTGCGTGCCCGCCTCCGACCACGGGGCCCGTTCCGCTCCGGCCGAGGTGCCCGGGTTGGTCAGCGCGCCGACGTAGTAGTCCTTGTCGGTCTCGCCCAGGCGCATCGGGTGCGGCGGCTGCTCCATGCCGGGCAGCAGCGGGGCCAGCAGTTCCTTCTTCGTGAAGATCAGGTCCTGCCGGCTGTCGCGGGCCAGCTCGTACTCGTTGCTCATGGTCAGCGAACGGGTCGGGCAGGCCTCGATGCAGAGCCCGCAGAAGATGCAACGGGCGTAGTTGATCTGGTAAATGCCGGCGTAGCGCTCACCGGGCGAGAACCGCTGCTCGTCGGTGTTGTTGGCGCCCTCGACATAGATCGCGTCGGCCGGGCAGGCCCAGGCGCACAGCTCGCAGCCGATGCACTTCTCCAGGCCGTCCGGGTGCCGGTTGAGGATGTGCCGCCCGTGGTAGCGCGGCGCCGGCGTCGGCGGTGTGAACGGATAGTCGGTCGTGATGACCTTGCGGAACATGTGCGCGAAGGTCACCCCGAAGCCCTTGAAGGAGCCGGTGAACGTACCCACGTCACACCTCCTTGGTTTCTTCAGGAGACCCGACCGTGGCCGGGGCACGCTCGGCCACGGCCCGGCGGGCCCGTGGACTGGGGGGAACCTGTAGATCCATCGGTGGCACCGGGAAGCTGCCCGGCGGTCTGGAGGCCAACTCCTCCTCGATGGAGAGCTGCCTCGGCTTGCGGGCGGCCGGCCAGAGCATGGCGATCAGCAGGATCACGACCACGATGCCGACGATCGAGAACCACTTGGCCTGCTCGGAGAGCTCGTTGTTGGCGACCTTGACGTAGCTCAGGAAGAGGATCCACACCAGGTTGACCGGGATGAGGACCTTCCAGCCGAAGCGCATGAACTGGTCGTAGCGCATGCGGGGCAGGGTCGCCCGCAACCAGATGAAGCCGAAGAGCAGCAGCAGCACCTTGGCGAAGAACCAGATCAGGCCGAAGTAGCCGGAGTTCGCGCCCTCCCAGAACCACGTGATCGGCCAGGGGGCCCGCCAGCCACCGAGGAACAGCGTGGTGGCGAACGCCGAGACGGTGATCATGTTGATGTACTCGGCCAGGAAGAACAGCGCGAACTTGAACGAGGAGTACTCGGTGTGGAAGCCGCCGACCAGCTCGGACTCCGCCTCGGGCAGGTCGAAGGGCGCGCGGTTGGTCTCGCCGACGGCCGCGATGCAGTAGATGACGAAGCTGGGCAGCAGCAGCACCGCGTACCAGCTCGGGGTCGTCACCTCCCAGCCGAAGAGGTTGACCGGGTTGCCGTGCGCCTGCGCGGCCACGATCTGCGAGGTGCTCATCGTGCCCGCGGTCATGAACACCGCGACGATCGACAGACCCATCGCGACCTCGTACGAGATCATCTGTGCGCTCGACCGCAGACCGCCCAGCAGCGGGTAGGTCGAGCCGGAGGCCCAGCCGGCCAGCACGACGCCGTAGACCGCCATCGACGAGCAGGCCAGCAGCACGAGCACCGAGACCGGCACGTCGGTGAGCTGCAGCGCGGTCTGCTGACCGAACATGTTGACCACGCCACCGAACGGGATGACCGAGAACGCCGTGAAGGCGACCGTCGCCGAGATCACCGGTGCGATGAAGTAGACGACCTTGTCGGCCGTCTTCGGGATGATCTCCTCCTTGAACGGCAGCTTGACGCCGTCCGTGAGGCTCTGCAGCCAGCCCTTGGGCCCGACCTGGTTGGGGCCGGGCCGCACGGCCATCCGGGCCACGACCTTGCGCTCATAGTTGATCGTGAAGAGCGTCAACAGGAGCAGCAGGACGAAGACGCCGAACAGCTTGATCAGCGTGATCCACCAGACGGTGTCTTCGAATGTCTGCAGCGTCGGATCCACGGCGTGCGCCGCGAGAATCGACGTTTTCATGCCTTGACCTCCGACGAGGACGCGAGGATCGGGCCGCCGCGCCCGGCCGAGAGCCGGACGACCGCGCCCGCGGTCACGCCGAGGCTGCGACCGACGGTCGACCCGGGCGAGTTGGTGGGCAGCCACACGACGCCGGCCGGCAGGTCGGTGACGGCGGCCGGCAGGGTGATCGCGCCGCGGTCGGTGCCGACGGTGACCGCGTCCCCGTCGACCACGCCGAGCGCCTCGGCCTGCGCCTTGCCGATCCGCACGACCGGCGGCCGCGCGGTGCCGGCCAGCGCCGCGTCGCCCTCGAGCAGCGAGGCCTGGTCGATCGCCTGACGCCAGGTGGCCAGCACAGCCTCGTGCTCGCCGAGCGTGGGCAGTGCCGACCCCGCGGTCGCGGGGGCCGCCGGGCGGGCCGCCTTGCTGAGCGGCATCGCGCCCAGCTCGCGACGGATCGTCATCACGTCGCCAGTGGCCAGCGTGACATCGGTCAGCGCGGCGATGGCCTCGAGCACCCGGCCGTCGGTCATCGCCGTGCTCGGCAGCACCGTGCCGAAGGACCGCAGCCGGCCCTCCCAGTTCAGGTAGGTGCCGGACTTCTCGGCAGCCGGGGCGACCGGGAGCACCACGTCGGCCCGGCGGGTGACGGCGCTGTGCCGGATCTCCAGGCTGACCACGAAGCCGGCGTTGTCGAGCGCCTGCTCGGCCAGCCGCGGGTCGGACAGATCGCTCGGGTCGACGCCGCCGACCAGCAGGCCCCCGAGCTCACCAGCGGCCGCCGCCGCGATGATGCCGTCCGTGTCGCGGCCCGCCTTGCTGGGCAGGCCGCCGGCCTCGACGTCCCAGGCCAGCGAGAGTTCGGCGCGGGCCGCCGGGTCGCCCACCGGGCGGCCGCCGGGCAGCAGGTTGGGCAGGCAGCCGGCGTCGATCGCACCACGGTCACCGGCCCGTCGGGGCACCCACGCGAGGCGGGCGCCGGTGCGGGCGGCCAGGGCGGCCGCGGCCGACAGACCACCGGGCACGGTGGCCAGACGCTCGCCGACGATCAGCAGGGCGCCGGGCGCGGCGAGCGCGGCGGCGAGCGCGGGGTCACCGGCCAGCAGGCGGGCCTCGTCACCGGGCACCGCCTCGACGAGCGTGGCCCCGAGCTTCTCGAAGCCCCGCGACAGGAACGGCGAGACCGCGGTGACCTGCAGCTTTTTGCGACCGTGAGCTTTGCGGAGCCGCAGGAAGAGGATCGGGCACTCCTCTTCGGGCTCGAGCCCGACGATCACGGCCGACGGGGCGTTCTCGACATCGGCGTACGTGACGTCGGAGACGCCCGCGACGGAGGCGGCCAGGAAGTCGGCCTCCTCGGCGCTGAGCGGCCGGGCCCGGAAGTCGATGTCGTTGGTGCCGAGGGCGACCCGGGCGAACTTCGCGTACGCGTACGCGTCCTCCACCGTGAGCCGGCCGCCGGTCAGCACCCCGACGCCGCCGTTGCCCTTGGCCGCGGCGAGCCCTTCGGCCGCCGCCAGCAGGGCCTCGCTCCAGGACACCTCGCGCAGCTCGCCGGTCTCGGCGTCGCGCAGCAGCGGGTTCATGATCCGATCGGTGGCGACCTGGTACTGGAAGCCCCAGCGACCCTTGTCGCAGTTCCACTCCTCGTTCACCGCCGGGTCGTCACCGGCCAGGCGGCGCAGCACCTTGCCACGGCGGTGGTCGGCCCGCATCGAGCAGCCGGCCGCGCAGTGCTCGCACGCCGTCGGCGTCGAGACCAGGTCGAACGGGCGGGCCCGGAACCTGTACTGCTCGCCGGTGAGCGCGCCGACCGGGCAGATCTGGATCGTGTTGCCGGAGAAGTACGAGTTGAAGGCGACGTCGCCCGCACCCTCGCCGACCTGGCCGTCACCGGTGCCGGCGCCGCCGAAGAAGTCGTCGCGGTAGACGTTGATCTGCTCGCCGGACGAGCGGTCCATCAGGTCGATGAACTTGTCCCCGGCGATCTCCTCCGAGAACCGCGTGCAGCGCTGGCACAGGATGCAGCGCTCCCGGTCGAGCAGCACCTGGCTGGAGATGTGGATCGGCTTCTCGTACTCGCGCTTGTGCTCGTGGAAGCGCGAGTCGGCCCGGCCGTTGGTCATCGCCTGGTTCTGCAGCGGGCACTCGCCGCCCTTGTCGCAGGTCGGGCAGTCCAGCGGGTGGTTGGCCAGCAGCAGCTCCATCACGCCGCCCTGCGCCTTGGCCGCGACCTCGGAGGTGAGTTGCGTGCGCACCACCATGCCCTCGGCCACGGTCTGGGTGCACGAGGCGACCGGCTTGCGCTGGCCCTCGATGTCGACCAGGCACTGGCGGCACGCGCCGGCCGGGGCCAGCAGCGGGTGGTCGCAGAACCGCGGGATCGCGATGCCCATCCGCTCGGCGACCCGGATGACCAGCTCACCCTTCTCGGCGGTGACCTCGATGCCGTCGATGGTGAGCGTGACGGTGTCGGTCTTCTTGGCTACGTCCGTCATCAGTGAGCTCCAACCAGAGCCTTGGCGGACAGCCGCGGAGCGGTCCGGCCCTCGATGTAGTCCAGGTAGTCCTGGCGGAAGAACTTGAGCGTCGACATGACCGGAGTCGCGGCGCCGTCGCCCAGACCGCAGAACGACCGGCCGAAGATGTTGTCCGCGGTGTCCTGCAGGGTGTCGAGATCCTTGTACGTTCCCTCACCGCTGAGGATCCGGCGGTAGGTGCGCACCATCCAGTAGTTGCCCTCGCGGCACGGGGTGCACTTGCCGCACGACTCGTGGTGGTAGAACTCCAGCCACCGCCACGTCGAGTAGACCGGGCAGTCCTGATCGCTGAAGATCTGCATGGCCGTGGTGCCCAGGATCGACCCGGCCGCGGCCACCCCCTCGAAGTCCATCGGGGTGTCAATGTGCTCGGCTGTGAGCAGCGGCGTGGACGATCCGCCGGGGGTCCAGAACTTGAGGTTGTGCCCCGGCTTCATGCCGCCGGCCAGCTCGATCAGCTCGCGCAGCGTGATGCCGAGACCACACTCGTACTGGCCGGGGTTGGCGATGCGGCCGGAGAGCGAGTAGATCATCGGGCCGGACGACTTCTCCGTGCCCATGCTCTTCCACCAGTCGGGACCGCCGAGCACGATGTACGGCACCGAGGCGATCGTGCCGACGTTGTTGACCACCGTGGGGCTGGCGTACAGGCCCGCGACGGCCGGGAAAGGCGGGCGCAGCCGGGGCTGGCCACGGAAACCCTCGAGCGAGTCGAGCAGTGCCGTCTCCTCGCCGCAGATGTACGCGCCGGCGCCGCTGTGCACGACCAGTTCCAGGTCGAAGCCCGAGCCCAGGATGTTCGTGCCCAGGTAGCCCTTGGCCTTGGCCTCCTCGACCGCGTTGCGCAGGCGGCGGGCGGCATGCACGGCCTCGCCGCGGATGTAGATGAACGCCCGGTTCGCGCGGATCGCGTACGAGGCGATGATCGCCCCTTCGATCAGCGAGTGCGGGTCGTACGTCATCAGGGGCAGGTCCTTGCAGGTGCCCGGCTCGCCCTCGTCCGCATTGATCACGAGGTAGTGCGGCTTGCCGTCGCCCTGCGGGATGAAGCCCCACTTGAGACCGGTCGGGAAGCCCGCGCCGCCGCGGCCGCGCAGACCCGAGTCCTTGATCAGCTGGATCAGGTCGTCGGGGTGGACGTCGAGCGCCTTGCGCAGCGCGGCGTAGCCGTCGAGCCGCTCGTAGGTGCCGATCTTCCAGGCGTCCGGCGAGAGCCAGCGCTTGGTGAGGACCGGGGTCAGCTTCTGCAGAACCTCACGCCGTGGCTGAGTCACTTCGCCTCCTCGGTACGGGCGGTGTCCCCGGCCGGCTTGCCGTCACCGGCAGGCTGGTTGGACGCGGTGCCGGCGGCTTCGGCCGGGTTGGACGGCACAGGCTGCTTCGCGTCGGCCGTCCCGGTCTTGTCAGGCGTGCCGGCGTCGGGGTTGCGCTGTTCCGCCGTACGGGTCTGGGGATCCTTGACGTCACCGGCGTGGGTCGTCTTGCCCGCGTGTCCGGGGGTGACGCTGCTGACGGCGCTCTTGACCTTGTCGACCACCGTGGCGACCTTGCCGCGGCTGTCCGTACGGCTTTCCTCGCGCGGGGCCGGCTTGGTCTTGGTGATCGGCGTGTCCGGGTTGAAGTTCGCGACCGCGATACCGTGCTCCTGGGCCAGCGTCACACCGCGCAGGGTCGGCGCTCCGGCCACTCCGTCGGCGACGGCACCCTCGCGCGGCTCGGCGAACCCGGCCAGCTGGACCTGCATCTCCTTGAGCGAGCAGATGCGCGCACCCCGGCTGGGCGTGGGCCGCTCACCGTTGCGCAGCTGGTCGACCAGGCCCACCGCCGCTTCCGGGGTGGCCTCGTCGATCGCGAAGTCGTAGTTGACCGTCACGACCGGCGCGTAGTCGCAGGCCGCCAGGCACTCGGCGTGCTCCAGCGTGATCCGCCCGTCGGCCGTGGTCTCGTCGTGCCCCACCCCGAGGTGCTCGGACAGCTGGTCGTAGACCTCCTGGCCGCCGAGGGTGTTGCACAGCGTGTTGGTGCAGACGCTGACCAGGTATTCACCGGTCGGGCGCCGCTTGTACATGGTGTAGAACGTGGCGACCGCGCCGACCTGGGCCTTGTTGATGCCGAGGATCTCGGCGCAGAAGGCCACCCCGTTCGGGCTGACGTACCCCTCCTCGGTCTGCACGAGGTGGAGCAGCGGCAGCAGCGCGGAACGGCTGCGGTCGGCCGGGTAGCGAGCGATGACCTCGAGCGCCGCGGGGAGCAGCTTCTCGGCCAGGGGAGCGGCGGCGGGGGAGAAATCCACCTCTAAACCATCATTCGCAGTACGGCGAAGCCGGTTGGGGGATTCAGTGTCAGTCATTAACGGTCACACCCACCCATCACGGGGTCCAGGGACGCGCCGCCGGCGATCACGTCGGCCAGCAGCGCACCTTCGGCCATCGCGGGGATGGCCTGGAGGTTCACGAAGCTCGGGTCCCGCATGTGGACCCGGTAGGGATGGGTGCCACCGTCGGAGACGGCGTGGACGCCCAGTTCGCCACGCGGGTGCTCGATCGCGACGTACACCTGGCCCGGCGGCACCCGGAAGCCCTCGGTCACGAGCTTGAAGTGGTGGATGAGCGACTCCATCGACTGGCCCATGATCTTGGCCACGTGCTCGAGGGAGTTGCCCATGCCGTCCAGGCCCACGGCCAGCTGCGCGGGCCAGGCGATCTTCTTGTCGGCGATGAAGATCGGGCCCGGGCGCAGCTTGTCGAGCGCCTGCTCCACGATCTTGAGCGACTCGCGGATCTCGGCCAGCCGTACCTGGTAGCGGCCCCACACGTCGGCGGTGGTCGCGGTGGGCACGTCGAACTCGTAGTTCTCGTACCCGCAGTACGGCATCGTCTTGCGCAGGTCCCAGGCCAGCCCGGCCGAGCGCAGCACCGGGCCGGTCACGCCCAGCGCGAGGCAGCCGGTGACGTCGAGAACCGCCACCCCCTGCGTACGCTCCTGCCAGATCACCTGGCCGGAGAGCATGGCCTCGTACTCCTTGAGCTTCTTGGGCAGGTAGACCAGGAAGTCACGGATCTTCTTGATCGCCGACTCCGGGATGTCCTGCGCCACGCCGCCCGGGCGGAAGTACGCGTGGTTCATCCGCAGGCCGCTGGTCTCCTCGAAGATGTCGAGGATGTACTCACGCTCGCGGAAGCCGTACAGCATCATCGAGATGGCGCCGAGCTCCATGCCCGTGGTGGCCAGCCACACCAGGTGCGACGAGATCCGGTTGAGCTCCATGAAGAGCACCCGGATCGTGTTGGCCCGCTCGGTGATCTGATCGGTGATGCCCAGCAGCTTCTCGACCGCGAGGCAGTAGCCGGCCTCGTTGAACAGCGGCGCCAGGTAGTCGGCGCGGGTCACGAACGTCGTGCCCTGGGTCCAGTTGCGGTATTCGAGGTTCTTCTCGATGCCGGTGTGCAGGTAGCCCACGACCGGGCGGACGTCGGTGACCGTCTCGCCCTCGAGCTCGAGCACCAGCCGCAGCACGCCGTGCGTGGACGGGTGCTGCGGACCCATGTTGACGACGATCTTCTCGTTGCTCAGCGGGTCGACACTGCCGGTGACGGTGTCCCAGTCGCCGCCGGTGACCGTGAAGACGCGGCCCTCGGTGGTCTCCCGCTCGCTTGCGTATCCGGACTGTGTCATTGGTAGACCCTCCGCTGGTCAGGAGGCGGAATCTCGGCGCCCTTGTACTCGACGGGCACGCCGCCGAGCGGGTAGTCCTTGCGCTGCGGGTGACCCTCCCAGTCGTCCGGCATCAGCACCCGCGTCAGGTTCGGGTGACCCGTGAAGATCACCCCGAACATGTCGTACGTCTCCCGCTCCTGCCAGTCGGCGGTCGGGTAGACGCTGGTCACGCTGGGCACGCTGCCGCCCGCCGGTACCGCCACCTCGAGGCGCACGCGGCGCCGGTAGGTCATCGAGGCCAGGTGGTAGGTCACGTGCAGGCGGCGGGCGTCGCTGTTGAGGTAGTCCACGCCGGAGACCGAGGAGCAGAGCTCGAAGCGCAGCGACTCGTCGTCCCGCATGATCTGCGCGACCTCGGCGATCCGCTCGGGCTTGATGTGCAGCGTCAGCTCGTCACGGTCGACGACGACCTTCTCGATCGCGTCGGCGAAGCCCGGGTAGGCCTCCTCGAGCGCGTCCGTGACCTCGTCGAAGTAGCCCCCGTACGGCTTGGGGCTGCCGCCGGCCTCGGGGCGGTGCCGCACCAGGCCGCCGAAACCGGAGACGTCGCCGGTGCCGGTGATGCCGAACATGCCCTTCTGCGGGCTGGCCGGGGTCTGGGCCGGGGCGCCGAGGTTGGCGCCTTCCGGGCTGCTGGGTTCGATGCTCACTTGCCGTCCTCCCGCAGGTGCGGCTGCAGCTTCATCCAGTTCTCGATGCGCAGCTGTTCCTCGCGGCCTTCCTTGACCGCCTGGGTCCACTCGGCCCGCCGGGCCTTGTCCACCCGGTACGACGACGGCATCGCGCCCGGGGCCACGATCGGCATCTTGCCCTCGGCCTTGCGGGCCTCCAGCATCTTCTTGCCGTTCGGGCCGAGCGGCGCGGCCATGACCTTCTCGCGCATCTTGAGGATGGCGTCGATCAGCATCTCGGGCCGCGGCGGGCAGCCGGGCAGGTAGATGTCGACCGGGACGATGTGGTCCACGCCCTGCACGATCGCGTAGTTGTTGAACATGCCGCCGGACGAGGCACACACGCCCATCGAGATCACCGAGCGCGGCTCGGGCATCTGGTCGTAGATCTGGCGGACGACCGGCGCCATCTTCTGGCTCACCCGGCCCGCGACGATCATCAGGTCGGCCTGGCGGGGCGAGGCCCGGAAGACCTCCATGCCCCAGCGGCCCAGGTCGTAGTGCGGACCGCCGGCGGCCATCATCTCGATCGCGCAGCAGGCCAGGCCGAACGTGGCGCCCCAGAACGAGGACTTACGCGCCCAGTTCGAAACCTTCTCGACGGAGGTGAGCAGGATCCCCGCGGGGAGTTTCTCTTCGATACCCATGACGCATCAGTCCCAGTTGAGTCCGCCGCGCCGCCACACATACGTGTAGGCGATGAAGACGGTGACGATGAAGAGGACCATCTCGACGAACCCGAACAGGCCCAGCTGCCCGAAGGCGACCGCCCACGGATAGAGGAAGATCGTCTCGATGTCGAAGATGATGAAGAGCATCGCGGTCAGATAGAACTTGACCGGGAACCGGCCACCGCCGACCGGCTGCGGGGCCGGTTCGATGCCGCACTCGTACGCGTCGAGTTTGGCGCGGTTGTAGCGGTGCGGGCCGACGATCGGGGCGATCGACACCGAGAACAACGCGAAGAGCGCGCCGAGGATCAGTAACCCGACGATCGGGACGTATGGGTTGATCGTCATCGTGTCTCCAGGTCGACTATTAGCTGGTTCACACTATTAGTCCGAATTGTTCGAGTCGGCCGCGGGGTACTCATACGGCCGGCGCGACCTTGGTCAGGCCGTTGATGATCCGGTCCATGCTGTCGCCGCCGCGCGGGTCCGTGAGGTTGGCCAGCAGTTTCAGAACGAATCGCATCAGCGTCGGATGCGGCATGCCGTGCTTCGTGGCAATCCGCATGATGTGAGGGTTGCCGATCAACTTCACGAATACGCCACCGAGACGGTAATAGCCGCCGAATCGGAGACTGAGCTCCGTGGGATAGGCCCGCAGCGCGCGCTCACGATCGGCGCCGGCCGGACGGGCGAGCGCCTGCACCGCGACCTCGGCCGCCAGTTCACCGCTCTCCATCGCGTACGCGATGCCCTCGCCGTTCATCGGGTTGACCATGCCGCCGGAGTCGCCGACCAGCATCAGGCCGCGCGTGTAGTGCGGCACCCGGTTGAAGCCCATCGGCAGCGCGGCGCCCAGGATCGGCCCGTCCGCGTTGGACTCGTCCCGCATGCCCCAGTCGGCCGGCGTCCCGGCCAGCCAGTCGGTCAGCATCGCGCGGTAGTTGGTCTTCCCGAACGCGCTCGAGCTGTTGAGAATGCCGAGGCCCACGTTCACCCTGCCATCCCCCATGCCGAAGATCCAGCCGTACCCGGGGAGAAGGCGCTCGCGGTCGGAGGCGCTGCGCAGCTCGAGCCACGACTCGAGGTAGTCGTCGTCGGCGCGCACCGGCGAGTGGTAATAGCGCCGCACGGCAACCCCGAGGGGGCGGTCGTCGCGCTTGGTCAGGCCCATCGCGATCGGCAGCTTGCCGGAGACGCCGTCGGCCGCGATCACCAGCGGAGCGCGGAACTCGACGGGCTCCTTGCCGGGGCCCACCTTGGCCGTCACGCCGATCGCGTGGCCGTCGTCATCGAGCACCGGGCCGGTGACGTTGGTGTTGGTGTGCAGCACGACGCCCGCCTCGACGGCCCGCTTGGCCAGCATGTCGTCGAAGTCGAGCCTGGTCCGCACCAGACCGTAGTTGGGGAAGCTGGCGAGATCGGGCCAGTCCAGTTCCAGCCGTACGCCGCCGCCGATCACCCGCAGGCCCTTGTTCTGCAGCCAGCCGGCCTTCTCGGAGGTGTCGACGCCCATCCGCACCAGCTGGCGGACGGCACGCGGGGTGAGCCCGTCGCCGCAGACCTTCTCGCGCGGGAACTCGGTCTTCTCCAGCAGCAGGACTCGGAGCCCGTGCCGCGCCATGTGATAGGCCGCCGCCGATCCTCCCGGACCCGCGCCGACGACGATGACATCAGCCTCGTCGGCTATTCGCCCGGATGGTACTTGGTTGCTCACACCACACCTCCGTCTCGCAGCAGCTCGTGAAACAGTTCACAAGCATGCCCAAGTCGGAGTCTAGGACGGCCATCGAAGGTCGTTCGGGTTAGGGGAACCTAACTGTTTCGGCTGGGTGAATTGCCCGAGGTGAGTACCCTGTCCGCGGCCTCCCGCGCCTCGCCCTCCAGGAACTCGCGGAAGTTGCCGCCCATCGCCTTGTCGAGCGCGACGATCAGGTTGTCCACCAGTTCCTGCGCCAGGTCGGGATCCTCGGCGGCGACCATACGCAGGCGGGTGGCCAGCTCCATGCCGCGGCGCTCGCCGGCGTCACGCTCGTCGATCGCGATGTCGATGTCCGTGTCTTCGAGATGCCCGAAGGTCGTCATAACCCGAGCCAAACAGGCCTTCTACCGTTTCGCGGCGAAAGCCGTTTTTATCCCTCTTTAGGCCTTCGTCGCCCGATGCAGGGCCACGACGCCGCCGGTCAGGTTGCGCCAGCCGATCCGGCTCCACGGGCCCGCCGCGGCGATGCGCGCCGACAGGGCCGCCTGGTCGGGCCAGGCGCGAATCGACTCGGCGAGATAGACGTACGCCTCGGGGTTGCTCGACACGCCACGGGCTACCACCGGCAGCGAGCGCATCAGATACTGCATGTAGACGGTGCGGAACGGCGCGAACGTCGGGCTGCTGAACTCGCAGATCACCAGCCGCCCGCCGGGCCGCGTGACCCGGGCCAGCTCGCGCAGCGCACCCTCCACCTCCACGACATTGCGCAGCGCGAACGAGATCGTGACCGCGTCGAACGTCTCGTCGGCGAACGGCAGCTTCAGCGCGTCCCCGGCGACCAGTGGGACCTCGGCGCGTACCCGGCGGCCGGCCCGCAGCATGCCCGTGGAGAGATCGGCGCCCACCGCGAACGCGCCCGAGCGGCCCAGCTCCTCGGTGGAGATCCCGGTGCCCGCCCCCACGTCGAGCACCCGCTCCCCCGGCCGCAGGGCCAGGGCCGCGCGGGTGGCGCGGCGCCAGCCACGGTCCTGGCCGAAGGCGAGCACTGTGTTGGTCAGGTCGTACCGCTCGGCCACGCCGTCGAACATCTCGGCGACCTCGTGCGGCTGCTTGTCCAGATCTGCGCGTGTCACCCTGACAACTCTGCCACCCCGCACAAACAGATCGGGCGGGATGGTGACCCATCCCGCCCGGTTCCTTGTGCGTTATATATACGACCGCCATCGGTCGGGTCCGCGACCATCACCGGTATTGATCCCCGGCTCTGCGTCAGGAAGTTCTCAGGCCTTACGCAGGCAACGTAACCTTGCGTGCAACACCTGCAACAGAGGTTCACGAGCCTCGTTACGAAGGAGATACCCGCCCTCCACACTTTGGGGAGGGGCACCTGACCGAACGGTCAATGGCGGTACGTCTATTTGGCCTCGACCAGGGGGAGTTGAGCGCGGCCGGCGCCGCCACCGGGCATCGCGATCGAGGAGAAGTGCGAGACCACGCGCTCGTCGATCGGGTCGTCGGCCGGGGTGTGGTGCACCGCCAGGTGACGGTAGAGGGTGTCGCGCTGGGCCGGCGTGCGGCCGGCGGTGCGGATCATCCAGATCAGCTCGTGCAGGTTCGACCGGTGCCGGGCGCCGGCCGAGGAGATCACGTTCTCCTCCAGCATGATCGAGCCCAGGTCGTCGACGCCCAGGTGCAACGAGAGCTGCCCGACGTCCTTGCCGGTGGTCAGCCAGGACGCCTGCAGGTGCGGCACATTGTCGAAGAACAGCCGGGACATCGCCAGGAACCGCAGGTATTCCATGGTCGTGGCCTGGGTGCGGCCCTTGAGGTGGTTGTTCTCGGGCTGATAGGTCCACGGGATGAACGCCCGGAACCCACCCACATCGTGGCTGGTCTCGACCGCGTCGTCGCGATAGCCGTTGGCGACCGCGAGATCCTGCACGTCACGGATCATGCGGATGTGCTCGATGCGCTCGGTGTGCGTCTCGCCGGTGCCCATCATCATCGTCGCGGTCGACGAGAGGCCGTGCCGGTGCGCCACCGTCATCACCTCGAGCCAGCGAGCGCCGCTCTCCTTGAGCGGAGCGATCGCCTTGCGCGGGCGGTCGGGCAGCATCTCGGCGCCGGCCCCGGCGATCGAGTCGAGACCCGCCGCCTTGATCCGGACGACCGCCTCCTCGATCGAGACGCCGGAGACCTTGGCCATGTGCAGGATCTCGCTGGGGCCGATCGAGTGGATCGCGAGCTGCGGATATGCCTGCTTGACGGAGGAGAAGAGCTCCTCGTAGTACTCCACGCCGAAGTCGGGGTGGTGACCACCCTGCAACATCACCTGGGTGGCGCCGAGATCGACCGCCTCGCCGCAGCGGTGCAGGATCTCCTCCATCGGGTGCGACCAGCCCTCCTTGTGCTTCGGGGCACGGAAGAAGGCGCAGAACTTGCACGCGGTGACGCACACATTGGTGTAGTTGATGTTGCGGTCGATCAGGTACGTCACGATGCCGTCGGGATAGCGGCGACGGCGCACCGTGTCGGCGGCCTCGGCGAGCGCGTGAAACGGCGCCTCCGTGTAGATGAGCAGCGCCTCCTCGGGCGTGATCCGCCCGCCGTCAGCGGCTCGCTGCAGGATGCTGTCGATCTCCGGGTTCGCCGTCACATTGTCGAGATTACGTCCCCGCCTGCCCGGTCGTCAGTCGGCGGGTTGCGTGGCGATGAGCACTCCGAGCCCGTCGAGGACCCGTTCCAGACCGAAGCCGTACGCCTGGTCGGGGTTGATCACGGCGCCCTGCGCGGCTCCGGCGGCGGCACCGACGCGCACGGCAGTGGGATAGGCCCGTTCGTCGAGGACGACGCTGAGCCGAGCGCTGTTCACCTCCCACCACTGCGCGTCGGTGCCTTCCTGAGCTGCGGCGACGCCGGCGGCCCGGGCCGAGGACTGCACGAAGCCGATCAGGAAGGTCAGCGCGGCGTCGGTGGTCACGTCGTCGAGCCCGCACCCCTCGAACGCCTTGAGCTCGTGCTCGTACTTCGCCATCAGCCCCGGGCCCAGCGGTGGCCGGCCGGCGGGCATCTCGGCCGCCCACGGGTGCTCGGCGTAGAGCCGGCGATTTTCCTCCGCGATCGCGGCCAGCCGGGCCCGCCACGGCTCCTCCGGCCGCTCGACCCTGGCCATGGCCAAGTAGACCCGGTCGAGCATCAGCTCGAGGAGCGTCGCCTTGTCGGGCACATAGGTGTAGAGCGTCATCGGCACGACGCCCAGCTCCTGAGCCACCCGGCGCATCGTCACCGCTTCCAAGCCCTCGCCGTCGGCCAGCCGGATGCCGGTCTCGACTACCTGCGGCACGCTCAGGCCCTGGCGGCGGCCCCGCCGCTTCTCCACCGCGTCGGGGAACCACAGCAGATCAATGGTGTGTCTGGCCTCGGCCACGGGTTGGCACTCCTTTCTTGTACGTCGTATTGTGTACGGCGTACAGCTCTACTGCTTCGGCCTAAGGAACCTTTCCATGTACGCGCCTCCCCGAACCCGCCGCCGCCCTCAGTTTCGAGGCGCACGCCCCTGGTTTCGAGGCGCACGCCCCTGGGAGGAGTTACCGGAGGTCGGCTTCACCCCCAGAACCGCTTCGACCCTCGTCCGGCTGCTGGACGTGCTCGCGACCCGGGGCCTGCGGCGTCGCAGCCCGCGCGCCACCCCCTTGGCCCATGACCGGCCGCCCCCTCCACCCCCGTCCCGGCCCGTCACCGCCAGAGCCTTGGCCCGAGCCGAGCCGCTGTGCCTGCGGTGGCCGTCGAGTCGTGAGTCGTTTCCGCGGGCCAGGGTCGTTAGTCTCGATGCGTTCTTTCAGGGGGTGGGTGTGCTCGTCGTGCATGGCGGCTGGGTCCCGGGCACGGACCGGCCGGGTCAGCTCGCGCTCTGGGCCGAAGATCCAGATCTGCCGTCGGCGACCGGTTCCCGGGCGCGGCAGCGGCCGCATCCGTTCGCGCCCGGCGCCGGGGCATTGCTGGCCGAACTGGCCGAGACCTCCGACGACGTCCGCGATGCGCTGGGCAAGGCCACCGCGGGGTCACTGACGCTCCGGCTGCCCAGCTCGGCCCGAGGCCCACTCCCCTCCCCCGACACCGGGATGGAGTCGACCGGCCGCGGCGCCCGGCTGACCGAGTGGTCGGTGCCGGTTCTGCTGCTGCCGGGTGACGCCGCTCTGGGCGCCCTGGCCGCGCTGGGCGAGCCCGACCCGGCCGGTCCCTGGCTGGCCGGCTCGTCGCTGCGTTATCTCAGCGTGCTGGCCGCGCACGCCTGCGACCTGGCCCGCCGCGGCCGGATGCTGCCGCAACTGGTGACGGAGGCCGGCGTGGCCACCGCCCGCTGGCGCGCCGTCGTCACCGGCGCCGACGCTGCCACCTATCGCGATTTCGCCACCGCGATGCCCGCTGTGGTGCGGGCCACCGGCTCCGGAGTGGCCGACACCCTGCAGGACGCGCTGGCCGCCCTGGTCGACGGGGCGGCCCGGGCGGTCATGCCCGAGCGGATCCTGCTCGGACACCGGGCCGGCCCCAAGGGCCCGCTGCCCGACCGATGGATCGCGGCGCTCACCGCGGCCGACCCCGCACTGCCGGGCGCCAGGCCCGCCGAGGAGCGCGAGCTGCGCGAGGCGCTAAACGAGTGGTTGCGGGCGGCCTACGAGGCCAACGGGCCGATCCGGGTCAGTTTCCGGCTCAGCGAGCCCGAGCCGGGCAGCGACGCGTGGGGGCTGGAGTTCGCGCTGCAGTCGTCGGAGGATCCGAGCCTCTATCTGGCGGCGGCCGACGTGTGGGCCGGCGGGCGGTTCCCAGGCCTGCCGCCCCGGCCTGACGAGACGCTGCTGGCCGGGCTGGGCCGCGCCGTCCGGCTGTTCCCGCTGCTGCATCTCGCCCTGCGGGAGCAGGAACCGGCGGCGCTCGAGATCGACACCGGCGAGGCGCACGAGTTCCTCCGGCAGGCCGCCCCGCTGCTGCAGGCGGCCGGATTCGGGGTGCAACTGCCGGCCTGGGCCGGGCGCAAGGGCGTCGGGCTCAAGCTGACCACCCGCTCGAAGTCGAAGAAGGGCAGCTCGTCGCGGGCGGTCGCCGACTCCGGGTTCGGGCTCGACGATCTGGTCGACTTCAAGCTCGACCTGGTGATCGGTGACGGGGTGGTGACCGCGGAGGAGCTGGCCGAACTGGCCCGGCTCAAGGTGCCGCTGGTGCGCGTGCGGGGGCAGTGGGTCGAGCTCGACGACCGTCAACTCAAGGCCGCCCTCAAGGCCGTCGGCAAGCGCCGGGAGGGCGAGCTCACCGCGGGCGAGGTTCTTCAACAGGTGGTGGACGGTGGCGAGGAAGATCTGCCGCTGGTCGAGGTCGACGCCGACGGGATGCTGGGCGATCTGCTCTCCGGCCAAGCCGCCGAACGCCTGGCCCCCGTCCCGACCCCGGCCGGCTTCCAGGGCGCGCTCCGGCCCTACCAGGAGCGCGGCCTTTCGTGGCTGCACTTCCTGTCCCGACTGGGCCTCGGCGGCATCCTCGCCGACGACATGGGCCTGGGCAAGACGGCTCAGACTCTGTCGCTGCTGCTGACCGAGCGGGCCGACCCGGCGGCGACGGTGGCGCCGACCCTGCTCATCTGTCCTATGTCACTGGTCAGCAACTGGCAGAAGGAAGCCGCTCGGTTCGCGCCTAGCCTGCGGGTCTATGTGCATCACGGCGGCACCCGACAGCGCGGCGAAGACTTCGACGCCGCCGTGCACGACGCCGACTTGGTGCTGACCACGTACGGCACGGCGGTCCGCGACCTCGAGGCGCTGCGCAGTATCCACTGGGGACGAGTTGCGTGCGACGAGGCGCAGGCCATTAAGAACAGTGGCACCCGGCAGGCGCAGGCCGTGCGCTCGGTCCCGGCCCGCACGCGTCTCGCCCTCACCGGCACGCCGGTCGAAAACCACCTGGCCGAACTGTGGTCCATCATGGACTTCTGCAATCCGGGGCTGCTCGGACCGGTCAAGCGGTTCCGCCGCCGCTTCCAGGAGCCGATCGAGGCAAGGCAGGACGAAGACGCCGCGGCCGCGCTGAAAAGAGCGACCGGCCCGTTCGTGCTGCGCCGCCTCAAGACCGACAAGACGATCATCTCGGACCTGCCCGAAAAGAACGAGATGAAGGTCTGGTGCTCGCTCACACCCGAGCAGGCGACGCTCTACCAGGCGGTCGTCGAGGACATGATGGACGCGATCTCGAGCAGCGAGGGCATTCAGCGCCGGGGCAACGTGCTGGCTGCGATGACCAAGCTCAAGCAGGTCTGCAACCACCCCACCCACCTGCTCAAGGACGGCACCCGGCTGCCCGGCCGCTCGGGCAAGCTGGCCCGCCTGGAGGAACTCGCCGAAGAGATAATCGAGGACGGCGACAAGGCGCTGATCTTCACTCAGTACGCGGAGTGGGGCTCGATGCTGCAGCCCTATCTGGCGGCCCACCTTGACCGGCCGGTGCTGTGGCTCCACGGTGGACTTTCGAAGCCCAAGCGTGACGAGCTGGTCGAAAGGTTCCAGACCGATGCCGAGCCGATGCTGTTTCTGCTGTCGCTCAAGGCCGCCGGCACCGGGCTCAACCTGACCGCGGCCAACCACGTCGTCCACTTCGACCGGTGGTGGAACCCGGCGGTCGAGGACCAGGCCACCGATCGCGCCTTCCGCATTGGACAGTCGCGCAACGTGCAGGTTCGCAAGTTCATCTGCACGGGGACGCTGGAGGAGAAAATCGACGCGATGATCGAGCGGAAGAAGGCGCTCGCCTCATCGGTCGTCGGCACCGGCGAGGACTGGATCACCGACCTGGACACCGACCAACTGCGCGAACTGTTCGCGCTCGACCCGGCGGCGGTGCGCTGACATGCCGATCGACCCCAATGGACGGTTCTTCGAGGGCGCACGGCCGATCGAGGTCGAAGGCGGCATCGCAGTCAGGGCCAAACGCGGCAAAATCGGCGACAGCTGGTGGTCGCGGCGCTTCGTCGACGTGCTCGAACAGATCTGCGACGGCGGCCGGCTCGCGCGGGGCCGCAGCTATGCCCGCAAGGGCCAGGTGATGGACTTCGCACTGACCGCGGGCCGGGTCACCGGCCGGGTGCAAGGTTCACGACCCCAGCCGTACGAGGTCACGATCGAGATCGCGGCCTTCGACGAGGCACAGTGGACTGAGTTGCTGGAGGCCCTCGGTGCACAGGCCCTCTATCGCGCGGCGCTGCTGGCGGGTGAAATGCCGCGCGAGATCGTCGACCTGTTCGCCGCGCACGAGGCCCCGCTCTTCCCCGACCGGCTCGACATCCGCTGTAGCTGTCCTGATTGGAGCGTGCCCTGCAAACACGGCTCCGCGGTGCTCTACGTGCTGGCCGAGGCGTTCGACAACGACCCGTTCCTGGTGCTGGCGTGGCGCGGACGCCCACGCGAGGCACTGCTCGACTCGTTGCGCGGCACACCCGAACCGACCCCGCCCGTCGACCCGCTCGCCGTGCCCGAGTCCCCATTGGAGGAACACCTGACAGACTTCTACACCCCTGCGATCAGCCTGAGCCGCCTCCGCGAACGCCCGTCACGCATCACCGCACCCCCCGAACTCCTGCTGCGCGCGCTGGACGCCCCCCAGATCCGCGTTCGGCACATCCCACTGGTCGACCTGCTGCGCCCCGCCTACCGAGACCTGGCCACCCCCACAGAGAGCTGAAGGCCCGGCCCGGGCCAGCGCGAGTTGGCACAGGTCGGCTCCTGCGCCGCCGTTCGCCGCAGGTTGACAGGACCAGCGCGATTGGCCGCGGGTCGGCGCAGGCGGGACAGATCGGCGCCGCCCGGCGCCACTCGGCTGGGGCGCGGCTTTGCTCGGCTCGGCTCGGCTCGGCGGCGCAGCCTTGCTCGGCGGGGCTGGGCGCGGCTCGGCGCGGCTCAGCGGGCTCAGCAGGCGCAGCCTTACTCGGCGCGGCTGGGCGCGGCTCCGCTCGGCTCGGCGCGGCTCGGCTCGGCGCGGCTCGGCGCGGCTCGGCTCGGCTCGGCTCGGCTCGGCTCGGCTCGGCGGCGCAGCCTTGCTCGGCGCGGCTCGGCTTGGGCGCAGCGGCACGGCTTTGCTCGGCGCCGCTCGGTTTGGGCGCAGCGGTGCGGCTCGGGCGTGGCGGACCCAGGTCTGCGTGGGTGGGCTCGGGGCTATGTGGGCGTGAGTTCGTCGTAGCGGCCCTAGGATCGCGGGGTGGCGATTCCTGTGCGTGAACTGACCGCGGACGATCGGGAGTTGATCGAGTTCGCGAGGCGGATCGTGGATGCGAACACCGATGGCGAGACGGGCGTGCACACCATGGGTGCAGCCGTGCGGGGTGTTGACGGGCGCATGTACGGCGGGATCAACATCTACCACTCCCTCGGTGGGCCCTGCGCCGAATTGGTGGCTCTGGGCAATGCGCGAGCGTCAGGTGGACGGGAGTTCTCGACGATCGTGGCGGTCGGTAACGAGGGACGGGGGCCGGTCGGGCCGTGTGGTCGCGATCGCCAGATTTTGCTCGACTACCACCCGGGCATACGCGTCATTTTGCCCACCGAGCAGGGCCTCCGCAGTGTGGCCATCACCGATCTGATGCCGCTCGCCGCCCGCTGGGATGCCGCGTCCGGCACGCAGCCCTACGACCCTGCGCTGTTCACTGACCACAGTGGCCATTCCCGGCCGGCCGAATAGGTCCTGTTTCCGCTGGGAGTGAAGACCCGGACGGGAGAGGGGCCGGCATTGCGGGCCTTGCCGCCGTCAATGATGACGCCGGCCGTCTCGGGGATGGCCAGCACGGCGACGTCGTGGTCGGCGGCCCAGCGGGCGGCGGTTTCGGCCTGGTCGGCGGTGAAGTGCGGGTAGACCACGTGCCCGGTCAGCAGGTCGGCGCCCGCGGTCTCGGTCAGTCCGAGGTCGTTGAGGTCGAGGATGCCGGCGATGTCGATGTCGGCGCCCAGCAGGATGGCGCCCGCGCTGCCACCGTAGATGTGACCGCCGCGCTCCAGGAACGGACGCAACGCGGGCAGCATGTCGCGTGTCGCTGCGAGCAGCGCATACGTGTTTCCGCCCGGAACAACCAGAACGTCCGTCTGCTGCAGACCCGCGTCGCCGACGTCGATCACGAAGGTGCCGCGCGGGGAAAGCGCCGCCCGGAACCACTGTTCGACTTGGGGCCAGCGGTCGCGTGGCATCGCATGCGGCCACACCGTGAGCCGCCGGCCTTCGACGAAAACCTCGTCCCACAGGCTCGCCTCGTCGGCTTCGCTGCCCCCGCCACCTAGGAAGATCACCCGCTCAACCTGACATCCACCGCACGGCGACCACAAGCGCATTTGCGGAAGGGCGCGACAAGAGGGAAGCGCAGCGCGAGAAGGGGTGCAGCGCGAGAAGGGGTGCAGCGCGAGAAGGGGTGCAGCGCGAGAAGAGGTCAGCGCCGCAAGGGATGCAGCACGAGAAGAGGTCAGCGCCGCAAGGGATGCAGCACGGCAAGAGGTCAGCGCCGCAAGGGATGCAGCACGGCAAGAGGTGCAGCGCGAGAAGGGCCGCAGCGCAGGGGTTGCGGACGGCAGACAGGTGCGGCAGGGGGCGGCGAGAGACGAAGGGGCGGCCCCACTGCGGGTTGCAGTGGGGCCGCCCGGAACGAAATGCTCAGCCCTTGCGCCACTTCTGGTTGGCGGCGCCGACGCAGTCCCACAGGTGCAGGCGTGCGCCGTCGTTCGGGTTTACCTCTTTGATGTCTACGCAGCGGTTGGCCTGGGGGTTGACCAGGTCACCGGCCGCGCTCAGGACGAACTGCTGGGCCGCCGTGCCGTTGCAGGTGTAGAGCTGGATCGCCGTGCCGTTGGCGGTGCCTGCGGCCTGCACGTCCATGCATTTGCCGCCGGCCTGCAGCGTGCCCCCGGTGAAGGTCCACTTCTGGGCGCTGGAGTTGTTGCAGCCCCACATCTGCAGCGGCGCGCTGTCGACGAAGCTCGCGTTCGGCACGTCGATGCACTTGTTGTTGAGCGAGCTGATCACCGGCACGCCGGTGGGTTGCGGTTCGGTCGGGCCGCCACCGCCGGTGAACGGGGTCAGGTGGATGCCGGCCGACCGCGGGTCGCCGTCGTGCACCAGGGACTCGAACGCGCCGACGTCGTCGAAGGCGAAGGCGTAGGCCTTGCCGTCCTGCATGTTGGCGTGCACGGCCTTGGCGTACACGTTGGTCGGGTTGTTCTTGTAGAAGTCGGCCGCGTTGGTGCTCGGCTGGGTGTCGATGGTGCCGAGCGTCCCGCGGTTGAGCGCGGCGCACAACGTACGGGAAATGGGTCCGACGACCAGGTCGTTGGGGGCCGGCAGGTCGCCGTCGCAGCCCCACACCGACGCCGAGGACGGGCGGTTGAACGACGCCACCTGCGCGCCCGACGAGTTCGTGAAACGCATGACGTTGCCCGATGTGCGCCCGGTGTAGCGCGTGTTGGGCTGGTCGGCGAACGGCACGACGGTCAGATTCTTGCCGGTGTACGCGTTCCAGGCCGACGCGATGTACGGGTCGAGGTAGGTGCTGCTCATCAGGCCCGCGCCGGCCGCTTTGCCGGGGGCGAGGACGCGCAGCACCGTGCCGTCGGAGCGGCTGTAGACCGTGCTGCCCAGGCCCGCGTTGCGGATGGCGTTGATGATGTTGTCACGCCCGTTGGCGACCAGGTCTCCCGTACGGCGGGAGGCGCCGTTGGCCCCGGTCACCGACACCGCGTGCGGCACGGCGAACATGTCGACCTGCGAGCTGTTGAGCCACAGCCCGGAGTCGTTGTAGGTGAACTCGCTCCAGTCGAACAGGATGTCCCGGTTGGCGTCGCCGCCGGCCCACGGCGCGGGCTGCACCAGGCCGTCCGGGGTGAGGAAGAATTTGAGCTTCTGGCCGAGCGAGAAGTAGACCCGGCCGGAGAAGCCACGCGGGAAGTTGATTGTCGTCGAGCCGCCGTTGCCGGCCGCGTTGATCGCGACGTCGGGGGCGGGGGCGGGCGGATTGGCGCCGCCGCTCCACGCGGTGAAGGTGCCGCCCTGGTTGACGTAGCCGAGGCGGCCGGACGACAGCTGGATGCCGATGACGTACAGGTAGACCGCGTCGCCGCGTCCGGTGTTGTTGGAGACGGTGACGGGCAGCAGGTTGGGGCCGATGGCTTGGGCCGCGGGCGGGGACACCGCGGCCGCGACCGGGATGGTCAGGGCCAGCGCCGCCAAGGCTCTGAGGACGGTACGCACGGGGGACACCTTCCGCTTCAGGGGGGAACGGACGGATCGTGGAGAGCGCTCTCAGGAAAGAGTCCTTTTTGTTTCGGACTTGTGTCAATAGATGCGCGCCGATGGACGGCGTCCCGGGCAAACGTCGGCACGAACGGGCATAGGGTCGTGCTCATGAGCGAGATGAGCTATCGCCGGCTGGGCACCTCGGGCCTGGTCGTCTCCGTGGTCGGCATCGGGTGCAACAACTTCGGCCGCAAGCTGGACGCCGACGGCACCCGCGAGGTCGTCGACGCCGCCTTCGACGCCGGGATCACGCTGTTCGACACGGCCGACCGCTACGGCACAAACCCGGGCGCCTCCGAGGAGTGCCTCGGCGCCGCCCTCAAGGGTCGCCGCGACGAGGTCGTCGTGGCCACCAAGTTCGGCCTGGACGTGGGCCGGCTCAACGGCAACGACTTCGGCGCCCGCGGCTCGCGGCGCTACATCGTGCGGGCCGTCGAGTCCTCCCTGCGCCGGCTCGAGACCGACTACATCGACCTCTATCAGATGCACGAGCCCGACCCGCTCACCCCGATCGACGAGACCCTGGCCGCCCTGGACGACCTCGTGCGGTCGGGCAAGGTGCGCTATTTGGGCAACTCCAACTTCGCGGGCTGGCAGATCGCGGACGCCGACTGGACCGCGCACGCCGGCGGCCTCACCCCGTTCATCAGTGCGCAAAATCAGTACAGCCTGCTCCACCGCGAAGTGGAGAAGGAGGTCGTGCCCGCCTGCGAGCGGTTCGGGCTGGGCCTGCTGCCGTTCTTCCCGCTCGACTCGGGCCTGCTCAGCGGCAAGTATCGCCGCGACGAGAAGCCGGCCGCGGGCACGCGTCTCTCGCTGCCCCGCTATCAGCGCTGGGTCGACGGCGCCGACTGGGACACCATCGAGGCGCTCACCGCGTTCGGCGCCGAGCGCGGGCGCAGCCTGCTCGACGTGGCGATCGCCGGCCTGGCCGCCCAGCCCGCCGTGACCAGCGTGATCGCGGGGGCCACGACCGCCGAGCAGGTGCACGCGAACGCCGCCGCCGGAAGCTGGGAGCTCACGGCCGACGACGTGATCGCGCTGCAGCGAGTGCTGGGGTAGGCGTCAGAGGCCGAATCCGCCCGACACCTCGACGTTCTGCGCGGTGATCCACCGGCTCTCGTCGCCCAGCAGTGCCGCGATCGCCACCCCCACGTCGCCGGGCTCACCGAGCCGGCCCAGCGCGGTCTGCCCGGCCAGGATCGGAATGACCTCCGGGTACGCGTCGAAGCCGACCACGCCGTCGGCGTCCGCGAGCCGGGTGCGGGTCGGGCCGGGCGAGACCGTGTTGACCCGGATCCCGCGTACGGCGAGCTCTTTGGCCAGCATCCGCGACCACACGTTGAGCCCGCCCTTCATCGCCGCGTAGGCCGTGTAGCCGACATCGGCCGACCCGGTCGGAAGGGCCGAGCTGCTGCTGACGTTGACGATCGCCCCACCGTCGGTCAGCAGCGGCACCAGCGTCTGGGTCAGGAAGTACGGCCCCTTGAGCAACACCCGCAGGAACCGGTCGAACAGCTCCTCGGTCACGTCTTCGAACATCGCCATGCCGCCGAACCCGGCGCTGTTGACCAGGTAGTCGAACGTCTCGCGCTGCCACTTCTCGCGCAGCACCGAGACGACCTGCTCGCGAAAGGCGGGGAACTCCTCGGTGCGCCCGACGTCGAGCCGGAACGCGACGGCCGTGCCGCCTTCGCGCTCGACCGCGGCCACGGTGTCCTTCGCGCCCGCCGGGTTGCCGCTGTAGGTGACGATCACGCCTGCCCCCCGCCGCGCCAGCTCAACCGCCGCCGCCTGACCGATCCCCGAGCTGCCTCCGACCACCACTGCGACTCGCATGATTCAACCCCTCTTCCCGTACGGCGTCATGTGCTCGCTTTCCATGTCACCAGCCAGCAGACGTACGGGGTAGAATGAGGCTCGCCGATACTTGCCTGATCCTCTCGGAGGCCCGGTGTCACTGGACGAGCTGCGCGGGCTGCTGGAACGGCATGCCCGCAGTGACGCGTCCACCGCCGTCGACGGCGTGCTGATCGGGAAGGCGACCCGGGCGTACGAGAACAGTGCCTCGATGTCGGGAACCGTGCTGGCGCTCATCGCCCAGGGTGCCAAGACGCTGGCGCTGGGCGAGCGCATCTTCGAGTACCGCGCCGGGCAATACCTGGTGGCCTCGGTCGATCTGCCGGTCACGGGGTGTTACACGGAGGCGCCGGCGCTTGGTTTCGGGCTGCTGCTCGACCCCGCCGAGATCGCCGAACTGCTGCTCCAGGCCCCCGCCGGGTCGCTGCCGCCGGCCACTGGCGCGCCGTCGGCGATCGCGGTCAGTGACGCCCCGGCCGAGCTGGTCGACGCCGCGGTGCGGATGCTGCGGCTGCTCGAGACCCCGCGTGACATCCCCGTGCTGGCCCCGCTGATCAGGCGCGAGATCCTGTGGCGGCTGATCACCGGCGAGCAGGGTGCGACCGTACGGCATCTGGGTCTGGCCGACAGCAGCCTCGCGCACGTGGCCCGGGCCGTGCAGTGGATCCGTGACCACTATCGGGAGGCGTTTCGCGTCGAGGACGTGGCCCGCCTGGTCGGCATGAGCGTCTCCGCGTTCTACCGCAACTTCCAGGCGGTCACCGCGATGAGCCCGATCCAGTTCCAGAAACAGATCCGCCTGCAGCAGGCGCGGCTGATGCTGGCCACCCGGCCCAACGACGTCACCGGGGTCGGCCACCGGGTCGGCTACGACAGCCCGTCGCAGTTCAGCCGCGAATATCGCCGCCAGTTCGGTCTGCCCCCGAGCCGTGACGCGGCCCACCTGCGCGCCGCCCCGGCCGCCGCCGTGTCAGTGCCGTAGCCGTGGGCCGCCGGTCACCGCTCCGGAGGCCAGCAACGCCGCCGCCGGCAGCGCCAGCTTCCCATCCTCCGTCCGATAAGGAGCCGTGACCTCGTCGAACGCGGCCCGCACCTCGGCCACGACGGGCGGCGGCTGGTGGTCGAGGATCAGTCCGGCGGTGCCCAGCCCCGCCGCGGGGCCGGCCCACCAGTCGTCCGGGTCGATGCGCAGCGTCCACGACACCGTTTCGCAGATGACCCCGCGCAAGCCGGCCTCTTCGAGCAGAGCGGACAGACCTGCTTCCGTACGGGCGAAGTCGTTGACCGCCTCGAGCCGGGGCATAGATGCGGGTCGTTCCGCGCCCGCCGCGTCGAACGCCTCGCCCCACAGCCGCTGAGCAGTCGGCGCCGGCGTGGGCCAGAGAGTCACCGCCACCCGGCCGCCGGTCCGCGTCACCCGGGCCATCTCGGCCACCCCGGCCATCGGATTGCCCACGTGGTTGATCACGAAGTTGCCCACCGCGGCGTCGAACGATCGCGCCGGGAAGGGCAGCACCGGGAGCGTCGCGAGCACCGTGGTCCGGGCCGGCAGCCGGGCCGCCGCCAGTTCCAGCATCGACGGTTCGGCGTCCGCCGCCAGCACCGAGGCCCCGCGCGCCACCGCCAGGGCGGCCACTGTGCCCGTGCCCGTGCCGACATCCAGCAGGTGGTGCCCCTTGTCGACGCCCGCGGCATCCAGCAGCGTCTCGGCCGGGTGCGCGCAGAGGCGAGCGAAGCTGCGGTCGTAGGCCCGGGCCCGCCCGGACCACCGGGCCCGTTCGTGCCCGTCGAAGTCGGGACTCTTCATGATCCGTCGGACGCTAGCAACCCATCGCAACCCGGACGTATCCGCCCGCGGACCCGCGCGTTCTAGAGCGTCGTGACCACGCGCCGGCGGCGGAAGACGAAGACGGCCACCGCCCCCGCGAGCAGCAGCACCGCCCCACCCAGCGCGACCCAGCCCGCGGGCGCGCCGGTGACCGGAAGGCCGCCCCCCTGCCCGCCCGAGGCCGAGGTCAGCACGATCGCGGCCTTGTCGTTGGCGTCGTTGGTGTCCTGCACGCCCCCGTCGACCACGACCGAGCCCGTGCCGTCAGCGGTGATCGTGCCCGCGAAGGCGAACTTGACGGTTTCGCCCACTGTCGCGCCGTATTCGGGGAAGCAGGTGTAGACCAGGCCGTCCACTGTTCCGGCGCTCTCGAAGTCCCACTCGACGGCCCCGGAGCCGGGCACGCAGTTGACGTCGACGTCGGTCAGCCGCAGGCCGGCCGGCAGCGTGACCCGCACGCTCGGGAACCAGGTGAAGTCGTCGTTGCCCGGGATGAGGGTGGTGGGCCCCTTGTTCTGCAGGCCGACCGCGAAGTCCACTTCAGAACCGTCGACGGTCGCACCCAGGGCGGCGATGTCGGCGACCGACTTGCCGACCTTGACGCTGAAGAAGGCGCTGTTGTCCTCGTCGTTGATGTCCTCGGGCGCATCCCCGTCGGTGACGTCCGCGGTCTTGCGCAGGGCGTCCAGGGTGAGCACCTTGCCGGTCTTCTTCCGGGCCAGCAGCGCGGCGTCGGCGTCGTTCACGCCGACGGCCAGCACGGCCCCGCTGTACGTGTAGGGACCGCCCGCGTTCTTGTCGACCCTGATCGCGAGCGGGGTGTCCGCCGGCACCTCGAAGGTGGCGCCGGGCTCGAACGTCTCGTCGAACTTGCAGACCACGCCGGCGTCCTCGCCGAGCTCGTCGTCGATGTCGCCCAGGTCGAGGCAGTTGCGGTAGTCGCCGAGCGCGGTCAGGCCCCGCTCGCCCAGCACCACGATGCCGACCGAGTCGACGGCCTCGGAGCCGGCGTTGTGCACGACGATCGGCAGCTCGGCCGACTGGCCACGGCCCAGCTTGAGGCCGGCGATCGGCTCGATCTCGAGGTCGACGCCGCCCGCGGAGCGCACGACGGTCACCTCGGTCGAGAAGGTGCTGGTCTCGACCTCGAAGGTGGCGGCCAGCGCGTCGCCGGTCACTGCCACCTTGAGCGTGAGCACCTTGGTGGCCTGGGGGGCGAGGTCGCCGACCGGGCACGAGGTGGCGGCGCAACCGGCCGGCAGGGTGAGGGCGAGGGACTTGTCGACGTTGCCGAAGTTGACGACCACGTTCTTGGCCGGCGCGTCGCCCGCGTTGATGACCTCGGCCCGGATGGTCTTGGTCTGCCCCTCGATCACGGCGATCTGCTCGGGCAGGATCACGCCGACCAGCGGCTGGGGCGCCTCGGGGGCGGCCTGAGCGGGGGCCGCCAGACCACCGAGGGCGACGGCCGCAAGGGCCGCCGGAAGTGCGAGTCGGCGCATGAACAAGTCCCCGTTTCTCTTCAGAGAAGCGGGAGCGTACGGACCGTTCATCCGAAGATCAAACTTCGGCGAAAAGCGGGCCTTCCACGGGCAACGGGGGCACCTCACCGCGAGCCGCCGCACGCCGGGCGAACTCCCTTACCCCGGCGATCTGCCGCTCGCCGAGCGAGAAATCGAGCGCGCGGAAATAGGTGGCCAGAGTCTCGGCGTCGAACGGCTCCCAGCGGGCGGCCGCGGCGGCCACCTCGTCGAGCTCGCCCAGGCAGAGGTCGCGGGAGCGCTGGAACGCCTCGTGCACGTCCTTGACCACGCCGGGGTGGGCGGCCGCGAACTCCTTACGGACGGCCCAGACCGCGAACACCATCGGCAGCCCGGTCCAGTCGCGCCAGGCCTGGCCCAGGTCGATCACCTGCAGGCCTGAGCGGGGCGCCTCGTACATGGCGCGCAGGGCCGGGTCGCCGATCAGCACGCCGGCGTCGGCCTCGATGAGCATCTGGGTCAGCTCGGGCGGGCAGCGGAAGTACTCCGGCTCGGCGCCGTACTTCTCGGTCAGCAGCATCTGGGCCAGCATCACGCCCGTACGGGAGGTGGAGCCGAGCGCGACCGGCCGCCCGTCCAGCTCGGCCGGGGGCCGGGTGGAGATCAGGTTGACGCTGAGCACCGGCCCGTCGCTGCCGACCGCGAGGTTGGGCAGCAACAGCAGCTCGTCGGCGTGCCGCAGATATTCGACCAGCGTGATCGGCCCGATGTCGAGGTCGCCCGCGACGAGCTGGGCGCTGAGCCGCTCAGGCGTGTCCTTGCGCAGGTCGACGTCGAGCAGGGCGCCGGACCGCATCAGACCCCAGTAGATCGGGAGGCAGTTGAGAAACTGGATGTGCCCGACCCGGGGCCGACCGGCGCTGTCGCTCATGCTGCGACGCTATCCCGCCCCGGCGGCGAACCGCTCATGTGCGGATCCGATGGTGGCTCACGTCGCACCAGCGGCACGCTGACCAGGGTCATGATCAGGCCGAACGCGCCCGCCACGGCCATCAGCAGCCGCGGGTCGGCCGTCTCGACCAGCGGGCCCGCCACGAGCAGGCCGATCATTCCGGCGCCCTGCACTGCGGCGTTGAGAGCGGCGAAGGCCCGGCCCCGGGCGGCGGACGGCGTACGGCCCGCGACGATCACCATGGTGAACACGTTGATGCCGCCGTTGCACACGCCCCCGGCGATCCACAGCGGTATCAGCCAGTACGGTCCGGGCACGGCCGCGCCGAGCAGCAGGGGAAGGCACGAGCCTCCGGTCACCAGCAGCACCGCGGGCACGGTGATGCGGCGCGGCGGGACCCGGCTGAAGAGCACGTTCCCGGCCAGCATGCCGACGGTCCACGACGCCGCGACGAAGCCGAACAGGGTGGTCGAGGCGCCGAGCGTGTCCCGGATGAAGAACACCTCGACGACCTGGATCATGCTGACCCCGGCGATCGTGGCGGCCAGCACGCCGACCATGACCGTGAGGGTCCGGTCGTCGCGCAGCCGCCACCGAGCGAGCGGCGCTTCCCGGCTTTTCTCACCCTTCCTTCGCGTACGCAGGGTGAGCGCGGCCGCCACGAGCGCGAGATAGCTGGCCGCGTCGAGCAGAAGCGGCACCCGGGCCCCCGACCGGCCCACGAGGATGCCCGCCAGGGCGGGCGCGACGAGCATGCCGATGTTGCCGGCGGTCTGGCTCAGCCCGCTCGCCTTGGCCAGATCATCCGGGTGGGCGATCTCGGGCAGCAGGGCCGCCGTCACCGGTTGCGTGAAGGCGAGCCCGCAGGCCAGCAGCGCGACCAGCCCGATGATCGCGACCGGGTGCCCGGTGAAGGCGAGGGCCAGGCATACCCCGGCCTGCAGCAGCGGCACCACGGTCAGGACCGTCCGGCTGTCGGCGCGGTCGGCCAGCCGCCCGGTGATCGGGGCCAGCAGGGCCAGCGGCAGGCTCGCGGCCAGCAACAGCCCCGAGACGGCCAGGCCCCCGTGACCGCTCTGCTGCAGGACGAGGGCCAGGGTGGTGGCGGCCAGGAAGTCGCCGCAGACCGACACGGCCCGCGACCCCGCGACGACGTAGACGTCCCGCCACCGCGTCACGCCAGATGTGAAGGACATACTTTGAAAATAATCCTTCACATCTGGTACGCGCCAGAGGCGGTCAGCCTTTCGTCGTGTCGTCCGGAAACGCCATGTAGTTGATCTGCACCCGGCGCGCCCCCGGCGGCGGCTCCTCCTCCTGACGCCGGCGCACCCGGAACGGCTCGATCAGGGCGCCGATCTTGTCGTTGAGTTCGCGCAGCTCCTCGGCGGTCAGCAGCACCTGGTGGCTGCTCAGGGTCGAGATGTCGCGCCACTCCTCCGGCTCGGCCGCGGCCTGCCCGACGAACTGCCGGGCCCGCTCCATGTCACGCTCGAGAAAGATGTCGACCAGGGCCGCCCGGGCCGAGGTCGTCTCCGGATCAATCCCGTCGGCGTCGATGCTCAGGCCCGAACTGGTGCTCCGCCAGACCCGTTCCCGCCCGTCGCCCCGGCTCTCGGCCTGCTCCACCAGCCCGTATTTGGCCAGCTCACGCAAGTGGTAGCTGGTCGCGCTGGGCGACAGACCGACCAGCTCGGCACACTCGGTCGCGGTGATGACGGCCCCGGTGCTGTTGAGATGCTCCACGATCGCGATCCGGGCCGGATGGGCCAAGGCCCGCATGACCTGCGGATCCGTGATCCGAACCCTGCCGCTCCGCGCCTGCTGATCCGTCATGCGTTCATTGTTCACGGGTCCGCGCGCCGGTAATTCGGTGGAGGCGGCGGCTCCGGTGGCGTAACGTAATCGGCCGCTTGACGGCCGTGGTGAGCATGCACCGCAGCGGACGTCCTCCCGCGCCGACGGGCGACCTGAGCCCCTCGGACACGCGAGCAGACGAGGCAACACCGGCCCGAGGATGCACCGTGCCCGCATTCGACCTGGACACCGAACTCACCGCCGAACGACACCACCTCGCCGCGTCACGCGCCGCGCTCGCCCGCATGCGGGGCCGGGCCGAGGCGCTCTTCTCGACCGGCGACAAAGTGGCCGGCGACGCCTACACCGCCGAGCAGCTGGGGCGGCACATGGCCCGCCGCGTCAAGGAACTCGCCGACGACCCCACCACCCCGCTCTTCTTCGGCCGCCTGGACATCGAGGAAGCCGCCTACCACGTGGGCCGCCGGCACGTCACCGACGACGCCGGCGAGCCGATGGTGCTGGACTGGCGGGCCCCGCTCTCCCGCTCCTTCTACCGGGCCAGCGTGCGCGACCCGCAGGGCGTCGCCACCCGCCGCCGGTTCGGTTTCGTCAAAGGCGAACTGACCAGCTTCGAGGACGAGCACCTGGACCGCGGCGAGGAACTGGGCACCACGAGCCGCATCCTGACCGCCGAGATCGAACGCCCGCGCGTCGGGCCGATGCGCGACATCGTGGCCACCATCCAGCCCGAGCAGGACGAACTCGTCCGGGCCGAACTGACCGACTCGATCTGCGTGCAGGGCGCCCCCGGCACGGGCAAGACCGCGGTGGGCCTGCACCGGGCGGCCTACCTGCTCTACCTGCACCGGGAGCGGTTGCGACGCTCGGGCGTGCTGATCGTCGGGCCCAACACGGCCTTCCTGTCGTACATCTCGGCCGTGCTGCCCGCCCTCGGCGAGGTCGAGGTGCAGCAGGCCACCGTGGACGAACTGGTCGCGCGGACGCCGGTGCGGGCCGTCGACACCCCGGCCGCGGCCCTGGTCAAGAATGACGTACGGATGGCCACCGTGCTGCACCGGGCGCTTTGGCGCAAACTCACCAAACCCACCGAGCCGATCATGGTGTCGGACGGCTCGTACCGCTGGCGCATCGACGCCGAACCGCTGCGGCGCATCGTCGACGAGGCACGGCGCGAAGGCCTCCCGTACGGGGTGGGCCGGGACCGCGTACGGGCCCGGGTCGTCGGTCTCCTGCAGCGGCAGTCCGAATATCGCACCGGCAACTCACCGAGCGAGGGCTGGCTGCGCAAGATGAGCAAGATCGGCCCGGTGACCGAGTTCCTGGAGGCCGCGTGGCCCGCCGTCACCCCCGAACAGCTGGTGGCCGAGGTGCTCACCGACCCGCCCGAGGGTCTGCTCACCGACGAGGAACGTGCTGCCGTCCGCTGGGCCAAGCCGCCCAAGACCGTCAAGTCGGCCAAGTTCAGCCCGGCCGACCTGGTGCTCATCGACGAGGCGGCCGGGCTGCTGGAACGCGAGACCAGTTTCGGGCACGTGGTGGTCGACGAGGCCCAGGACCTCTCCCCCATGCAGGCCCGCGCGATCGCCCGGCGCAGCGAACACGGGTCGATCACCGTGCTGGGCGACCTGGCCCAGGCCACCGCGCCGTGGGCCGCCGCCGAATGGCGCGAGACGCTGAACCACCTGGGCAAGCCGGAAGCCGTGGTGGTGCCGCTGACCGTCGGGTTCCGCGTGCCGGCCTCCGTGGTCCAACTGGCCAACCGCCTGCTGCCCGCGCTCGGCGTCGACGTGCCCGAGGCAGTGTCGCTGCGCCGCGACGGCGATCTGGTGCTGACGCCCGTGGCCGACCCGTCTGACCTGGACACCGAGACCCTGGCCGAGGTGACCGCGGCGCTGACCCACGAAGGCTCGGTGGCGGTGATCGCAGCCGACGCGGCGGTCGAAAGGCTGCGCGGCCACCTCACAGCGGCCGGCGTCGACCACGCGACAGCCGACGACGTCGACTCCGAGGCGCGGGTCACGGTGGTGCCGGCCACGATGGTCAAGGGCCTCGAGTACGACCACGTGATCGTGCACGAACCGGCCGACATCGTCGCCGCCGAACCGCGCGGTCTCAACCGGCTCTACGTCGTGCTGACCCGCGCGGTGTCCCGGCTCTCGGTCATCCACGCGAAACCACTGCCCTCGCCGCTCGACACCGCGGCCTGACCCCGCTCCGTTCTGACCCCGTCTTCCATGCCGCTCAGCGCAGCGGTTTGACCCAGCGCGACCAGTCGTCCTGCCGGTGGTAGCCGCGCGCGGCCCAGATCGCGTGGGCCCGCTCGTTGCCGTCGAGCACCATCGCGTCGACCCGGGTGCCACCGAGGGCCCGGAAGCGTCGCTCGGCCGCCTCGACCAGGGCCGCGCCGATGCCCTCGCGACGCCGATCGGGGGCAACGGCGAGCCGGTAGAGGTGGCAGCGCCACCCGTCCCACCCGGCGATCACAGTGCCGACGATGCGCTCACCGTCGAGCGCAACGATCAGCGCATCGGGATCGCGCAGGTGCAGGGCAGCCAGGGCGGCAGGCGTGTCGGCAGGCCGCCCCTCGTTCTCAGCGGCGGTCAGCCAAAACCGCAGAACATCACTGAGCTGCGAAGATTCGGCCGCCCCCACGATCACACTGGACACGCCCCCGAGCGTATCCGCCGCCCTCGACCACGCCGCCCCGCCGCCATCCCGGCCCACCTCGCCCCGCCACAGCCCGACCCGTCTCGTCGCCCGCCGCCCCGGCCGTCGAACCGCCCCGCCACGACCTGCCCCGCCCAGCCCCGCCACGACCCGCCCCAATCCGACGCGCTCCGTCAACCGCCGCCCGGCCCGTCGAACCGCCCCGCCAGAGCCCGACGCGACTCGACCCGCCACGTGCCGACGCCGCGGCCGGCCCGCCCGCCCACCCGTCAACTTTATGGCACAAACTTCTTTGACTTTGTGCGGTAAAGTTCTTTGCATGACCCCGATCGACGACGACGCCCCTCCGCTCGACCCGGCCGAGTCCCTGGCCCTGATCGAGCGCGAGCGCCACAACTTCGGCCGTGACCTCTCGCCCGACCCCCGCATGATGTTCTGGCCGTGGGGCATCGCCTGGCTCGTCGGCTTCACGCTGTTCTTCCTGCGCTTCGGCCCCGACGGCCGGGTCCTGGTCGACCTGCCCGACTGGTTGCCGCTGCTCGTCCTGGCGCTGCTCATGGTCGCGGCCGGCATCACCACCGGCTTCGCGGGCAGCCGGGTCAGCCGCCGGATCTCCGGGCCCAGCACCCGCCAGGGCGCGATGTACGGCGTCAGCTGGTCGGTCGCGTTCACCGCCTTCTCGATCCTGTTCGCGCAGTTCAGCGACGTGCTGCCGGAGGAGAAGGCGGGCCTGCTGTGGGCCGGCGGCATGGTCGCGCTGACCGGCGCGCTCCACATGGCCGGTGCCGCGATCTGGAACGACCGCGACATGTTCGTCCTCGGCGCCTGGACCAGCGTCGTCAACATCGCCGGCATCCTGATCGGCCCGGGCTGGCACGCGCTGATCGTCGCCGTGGCCGGGGGCGGCGGCATGATCGCGGCCGGCCTGATCGGCTGGCTGCGCCTGCGATGAGCGACAACTCCGAACCGCTGGTCACCGAGCTCGACCCGGTGATCCACGCCCAGGCCCGGCTGCGCGTCGTCTCGGCCCTTTCGGTGCTGCGCGAGGACGACCGCGTCACCTTCCCGCAGTTGCAGGAGTCGCTGCGGATGACCGCCGGCAACCTCTCCGTCCACCTGCGCAAGCTCGAGGACGCGGGATATGTCGAGGTCACCAAGACCCACCAGGGCCGCACCCCGGCCACCCTGGTCCGGCTCACCCGCCGCGGCCGGCTCGCCTTCGACGACTACACGGCGGCGCTGCGCGCGCTGCTCAACCCTTGAGAGGACAGTCGTGATCCTGGCCCGCGCGCTCGACGTCACCCGCCGCTACGGCGACAAGCTCGCCCTCGACGGCGTCACCTTCGAGGTCGAGGCGGGTGAGCTGGTCGGCCTGCTCGGCCCCAACGGAGCCGGCAAGAGCACCCTGGTCAACCTGCTGACCGGCCTGCGACGGCCCACCGCGGGCACGGTCGAGCTGCTCGGCGGCGACCCGCGGCTGCCGCAGAGCCGCCGCCACCTGGGCGTCACTCCACAGGAGACCGGGCTGCCCGCCTCGTTGCGGGTCGGCGAGGTGGTCGATTTCGTCTCCGCTCACTACGACGATCCGCTGCCCAAGGGTGAGCTGCTCGACCGGTTCGGGCTGTCCGAGCTCGTCCGGCGGCAGACCGGTGGCCTGTCCGGCGGGGAGAAGCGCCGGGTCGCGGTCGCGCTGGCGTTCGTCGGCCGGCCGCGCATCGTGTTCCTCGACGAGCCCACCACCGGGCTCGACGTGCAGGCCCGCCGGTTCCTGTGGGACGGCATCCGCTCCTTCCAGGCCGGCGGCGGCACGGTGGTGCTGACCAGCCACTACCTGGAGGAGATCGAGGCGCTGGCCCGGCGGGTGGTGGTGATCGGGGGTGGCCGGGTGCTGGCCGACGACAGCGTCGAGGCCGTGCGCGGTCTGGTCGCCGTCCACCGGGTCAGTCTCGACCTCGCCGGCTCGCTGCCCGACCTGCCCGGCATCGCGAGTTCCGAGCGCGACGGCGACCGGCTGCACCTGCTGACCGCCGACGCCGACCGCCTGGTGCGCGACCTGGTCGCGTACGAGGTGCCTTTCGCTCATCTGGAGGTGCGCCCGACCTCGCTGGAGGAGGCGTTCCTGACGATCACCGAAGACCACGCCCCCACCGCCGCCTGAGGCCCGTCCGACCACCCCAACCAGCCGCCCCTTTGAGCGGACTGAAGACTTGGAGTTCTGATTGACCACCCTCGCGTTCACGCACGCCAAGTTTCAGCTGCTCGAGACCGCCCGCATCCCGATCGCCCTGTTCGGCAGCGCCTTCTTCCCGTCCGCGGCGATGCTGGCGTTCGTCGTGCCGTTCGTCGGGGACAACGCGGAGTACGCCACCGCCGCGACCGCCTCGATGATCACGTTCTCGGTGATGTCGACCAACCTGTTCCAACACGGTGTCGGCGTCTCCGAGGACCGGGCGCAACCCTGGGATCCGTACGTGCGCTCCTTGCCCGCCGGCGCCCTGCCCCGTTTCGCCGGGCGCATCCTGGCCGGCCTGACGCTGATGTTCGTCTCGCTGCTGCCGGTCGTGCTCATCGCGGCGTTCCTGACCGAGGCCACGGTGACGCCGGCGCAGTTCCTGCTGACCGCGGGCACCGTGGTGGTCATCGCGATCCCGTTCATCCTGATGGGACTGGCGATCGGCTATGCGATGCCGCAGAAGGCCGCGATCGTCGTCGCCCAGTTGCTGTTCTTCCCGCTGGCGTTCCTGGGCGGCCTGATGACCGGTCCCGGCCTGGCGCCCGGCTTCGTCGAGGACCTCGCGCCCTACCTGCCGACCGGCGGCGCGGCCCGGCTCATGTGGGCCGCCGTCGGCGACTTTCCCTCCGATTTGGGGGCAATCGCCGCGCTTGTGGGCTGGACGATCGCCCTAGGTTGGGTGGCCGTATGGGCCTATCGACGCGACGAGGGTCGGCGGTTCAGCTAGAACAACGACACTTAAGCCCGTCCAAAGGTGCGCGGTGCAACGATTCGGCAATGACCCCATCGACTCCCGGATCACCTACGTGGGTCGATCTCGGCACCGCCGACCCCGTGGACGCGGAAAGGTTCTACACCGCGCTGTTCGGGTGGACGTCGGACATCGCCGGTGACTACATCACGTTCCTGCTCAACGGGCGGCCGGTGGCCGGCGCCGGCCCGCTCTACGGGGTGGGTCAGCCCACCGCCTGGAGCACGTACATCGGCACCGACGACGCCGACGGGGTCGCGGCCCGGGTCGCCGCGGCCGACGGCAAGGTGCTGGTGCCCCCGTTCGACGTGCAGGACCAGGGCCGGATGGCCGCCTTCCTCGACCCCGGCGGCGCGCCGTTCAGCGTGTGGGAGCCGGGCACGATGCGCGGCGCGGAGCTGTTCGACGTGCCGGGCGCGCTCACCTGGAACGAGCTGAACACGCGCGACCTCGACGGCTCGATGGCGTTCTACCAGGCGGTGTTCGGCTGGCAGTTCCGCAACAGTTCGATGTCGGGCATCCCGTACGTGGTGGCCAAGGTGCATGAGACGCCGGTCTGCGGCATCCAGCCCATGCTCCCCGAGGAGTGGCACGACGACGTCGGTCCGCACTGGACGGTCTATTTCGCGGTGCCCGACTGCGACGCGGCGACCGACCGGGCCTTGGCGCTGGGCGGCGCGGTCGTGCGCCCGCCGACGTCCCTTCCGATCGGCCGGTACGCCGTGCTGGCCGACGCGCAGGGCGGCTGGTTCGCGGTTCTCGCGGGCAACCGCTAACCCCGTACGGGCACCACCAGCGGACCGTGTTCGCCTTCGATGATGCGCACCCGCACCCGGTAATGCTTGGCCAGGTTCTCCTCGGTCAGCACCTCGCGGGCCGTCCCCGCCGCCACCACGGCCCCCTCGGCCAGCAGCACCATGCGATCGGCGTATTCGCCGGCCACGGAGAGGTCGTGCATCGTGGCCAGCACGGTCAGCCCCCGCTCGGCCCGCAGCCGGTCGATCAGTTCGAGCACTTCCTGCTGGTGGCCGATGTCGAGGGCGCTGGTGGGTTCGTCGAGCAGCAGGATGCCCGCGCCTTGAGCAAGCGCCCGGGCCAGGAAGACACGCTGCCGTTCACCACCCGAGAGCGTTTCGAGCCGCCGCCCAGCGAACTGCGCCACGTCCAGCGACTCCAGCACCTCCTGAACGGCGGCCAGGTCGGCGGCCGATTCCCGGCCCAGCGGCGGGATGTAGGGCGTGCGGCCGAGCAGCGCGTAGTCGAGCACCCGCATACCCGGCGGGACCGTGGGCGTCTGGTTGACCGTGGCGATCGTCTTCGCGCGCTCGCGGCGGTGCAGCGTGTCGACCGGCCGGCCGTTCAGCTCGACGCGGCCGGTGAACGGCAGCAGACCACCGATCGCACGTAACGCCGTCGACTTCCCCGCGCCGTTGGGGCCGATCACCATGACCCATTCGCCGCGGGCCACGTCGAGGTCGACGCCGTCCACGATCAGATTCCCGTCCAGCCGTACGCGGAGATCCCGCGCGCTGATCACGACGTGCCCGCCCGGCTGCGGCGCAGCACGACGATGAAGAACGGCGCACCGAAGAACGCAGTGACCACCCCGATCGGGATCTCGGCCTGACCGCCGGCCGTACGGGCGAGCAGGTCGGCCAGGGCCAGGAACGCCCCGCCGAACAGGACCGAGAGCGGCAGGATCGAGCGGTAGCTGGGCCCGGCCAGCAGGCGCATGATATGCGGGACGACGATGCCCACGAAGCCGATCAGGCCGGAGACCGAGACGGCGGCCGCGGTGCCCAGCGAGGCCGCCACGATCAGCAGGTAACGGCTGCGCTGCGGGTGCAGTCCCAGACCGCTCGCCTCCTCGTCACCGACGGTCAGCACGTCGAGTTCACGCCGCTGGGCCAGCACGATCACTGCGGTCACCACCGCGTACGGGAGGACGATCAACACGTCGTGCCATCCCGCGGTGGCCAGCCGGCCCAGCAGCCAGGAGTAGACCTCGCGCAGCGTGTCGACGTTCTGCTGCATGACGTAGGTCTGTCCGGCGGCCAGGAACGACGACACCGCCACCCCGGCCAGGATCAGCGTGGCGGGCGAGCGGTCCCGGCCCCCGGCCGCGCCGAGCAGCCAGGTCAGTGCGACCGCCAGCAACGCGCCCGCGAACGCCGCGACCGGCACCCCGATCGGCAGGTCGGCCGTGGCGTCGCCGGTGGCCCCGGCCCGCAGCGCGATCACCGCGGTGACCCCGAGGCCCGCGCCGGCCGCCACCCCGAGCAGATGCGGGTCGGCCAGCGGGTTGCGGAAGACACCCTGGTAGGCCGCGCCGGCCAGGGCCAGCAGGCCGCCGACGAGCAGGCCGAGCACCACTCGGGGTAGCCGCAGTTCGGTGAGGATGGCCACCTCACGCTCGGTCAGGCCGCTGTGCAGGTGAACACCGGGGATCAGGTTGAGCAGTTCGATCGCGACGCCACCGGGCGGCAAGGACACCGATCCGAACGCCAGCCCGGCGATCAGCGCGACCAGCACCGCGACGACCCCACCGGCCAGCCAACCGGCGCGCAGGCCGGCCGGCCGTACGGGGCGAGGGAGCGTCGCCGTCACGCGGGGATCTTGGCCACCGCGTCGGCGATGGCACGCACCAGGTCAACGGTGCGCGGACCCCAGCGGGAGGCGATGTCGTCGTCGAGCGCGTAGATCTGATTGCTCTTCACCGCGGTGACCGTGCTCCAGCCCTTGCGCGCGGCCACCGTCTGCGGCGACTGCTGACAGCACTTGCTGTCGGCCAGGAAGATCGTGTCGGGGTCGGACTTGACCAGCGACTCCTGCGACAGCTGGGGATAGCCGCCCTTGGCGCCGTCCGGGTCGGCGGCATCGGCCACGTTGGTCATACCGAACTTCGCGAAGATCGAGCCGATGAACGTCTTGGACGTGACGCTGTAGAGGGTCGGATCGAGCTCGTAGTAGTAGGTGAGCGGCGTGCTGCGCGGCGGCACGTCCTTGACGATCTTGTCGATGTCCGCGGTCATCTTCGCGCTCAGCGCGTCCGCCTCGGCCGTGTGCCCGGTCAGGCTGCCGAATTGCCCGATCTGCTGGTAGGTGCCGTCGAGGTCGGTCGTCGCCGAGGCCACGAACACCGGGATCTTGAGCTTGTCCAGCTGCGACACGATCTTGTCGATGTCGTTGGACAGGATCACCAGGTCGGGGTCCTTGGCCGCGATCGCCTCGGCGTTCGGCTTGAACCCGGACAGGTCGGTCTTGGGCGCGTCGGCCGGATAGTTCGACTGGTCGTCGACCGCCGTGACCTGGGGACCGGCCCCGATCGCGAAAAGGATCTCGGTGGCGGTCGAGCTCAGCGAGACGATCTTCTGGGGCTGCTGGTCCAGCGTCAGGTCGCCCACGGTCACGGGGTAAGCGGCGGCGGACGCGCTCGACTGTGTGGTGCCCGAGGGTTCGGTGGTGTCGTCGTTACCGCCGCAGGCGCCCGCGACGAGCAGGGTGGTGGCCGCCAAGGCAGCCGTGAGCACGCGTTTCATGAGGTCCTCCGGTCGGCCGGGTGCGATGCCGACGGTCGTCGGCCGGGTGCTTCGCCGACGAGGCCTCGGGGGGCGGTCCGTCCGCGAGGCGCCCCTCCCCGGGAGCGCTGGTTCGCGACCGGCGTCCAGGCGACCTGGCTCGGCCCTTACCGGGCCACACAGTTGCGGGACAGCGCCGGACTCGCACCGGCTTCGCTGAACGCGGTCCCTCCGACGCTAACCCACCGCGGGGTCACGTGCGGTCGGCGGGCTTCTCTTCCACCCTGTTCGCCCCGGCCCGGTCGCCCTCGGCGGCCGCCTCCTCGTCGCCGGCCAGGGCGGCCCGCAGCCGCGCCTTCTCGGCCGAGCGGCGGCTGGCCACGCTGACCAGCTGCTCGTTCATCTGGTTGCGCCACTTGGCGAGCAGGAAGTACGACGCGACGGCCGACACGACGATCGCGATCATGCCCGCGACCAGCAGGTTGAGCGGGAAGAACGAGAGCAGCCCGAGGACGACGGCGAACAGGCCGACCCGCCCGAGCGTGTACTTGATCGCGGGACTCATCTCTTCACTCCGAATCAGCCCGCACGGTCGTTCAGCCAGCGCAGGCCGTAGAACCAGATCAGGCAATAGACGACGGTGAAGCCCGCGGCCCCGGCCAGCCCGCTGACCAGGGTCGGGAACTGGGTTGCGGCGAGCCCGGCGACAGTCATGCCGCCGGCCACCGCGAAACCGACCCCCAGCAGCGCGACCACCACGCGCGAGGCGCCGAAGCCTTCGGCCCGGAACTCCTCGACGAACAGCCACACCGGCAGGATGATGGCCAGCCAGCCGCTGGTGTCGCCGAACTCCGACACCCGGGTCAGCGACAGGATCGCCTCGAGGATCAGCAGCAGGACGGCCCCGGTCACCAGCCCGGCCAGCGCGGTGCCGATCAGGTCACCGATGGTGGCCAGGCGTCCACTGGGGTCGCGGCGCGGCCGGCGCTCGCTCTTCGTGTCCGTCATGACAAGTGCAGACTACGCGCTCGGCTCAGGCCCAGACCTGCTGCGGCTCGCTGCGTCGCGCGGCCAGCGCGGGCGCCTGGTCGTGCTCGCGGACGACCTCGTAGCGCGCGTCCCGCTCGACCGGCCGGAAACCCGCGTCCCAGATCAGTTCGAGCAGGTCGTCGCGGGTGACGCCGGCGTCCGCAAGCGAACCGTCGAGGTCGTCGGCGCCGAAGTTGAGGGTGAGCTGAGCCACCGACAGTCCGTGGTTGGCCCACAGCGACTTCACGTGCGGCACGTTGTCGGCCAGCAGCCGGGCCACCGCGAACGTCTTGAGCGACTCCGCGGGCGCCGCCGTCTCGGTGTGGTCGCCCGACTCGGGCTGGTGCAGCACCGGGATGAGCACCAGCAGGCCACCCGTCGCGTCCTGCTGCTCGCGCAGCCCGATCAGGCGGTCGACACGCTGCTTGTGGTCGTCGTTCTTCCCGTACGGAAGAAGGGCCGCGAGCGCCGACTCACCGGCGAGCTCGGCCGCGGGATCAAGGTCGGCCGCGAACATCACCCGGTCGCCGTTGAGCTCAGTGCGCCGGTGGTGGGCCAGCCGGCCCAGCCACGCCAGGTCGTCGCACGCGAAGAGCGCCTCGCCGTCCTCCCGGGTGAGCCGCTCGCCCGCATAGACCTTGGTCTCGAGCTCGCGCTTGCGTCCGGCATCCATGTGTCGCACCCCTTCTCCACCGCCTCGCCGTCGAGGGTACGTCCCCGCCCTGGATGATCTTGATTTGCCCGCTCGTGGCGGAGGTGCAGGTCACGCGGTTGTTAGCCGGATTCCCAGCCTTCTTTCACCTTCGATCAATCGACAGGTGTGTTCAGTGTGAGGTATGCCTTTAGGGGGAACGGCATGCGGCGCCCGGCGTCGCGGCGGACGGGGAGCACATGGCGACAGCACGAGTTGGGGTCCGGCGATCACGCAGCGCGCGTCCATGGTGGCGCCCTGTGGTGATTTCTGCCGTCGCCGCCACCATCGCTGCCCTTTTCCAGCCTTTGCCCGCTTTGGCCGACCCGGCCGCCGCGCCGCAAGACCTGCTCAGCCGGACGGTGCCCGACGTCGGCGCCCGGCCGATGGCGCTCGGCACCCTCGCGCTCCCGGGTCAGAAGGCACCGACCCCCACTCCGACCGCGTCGCTGGCCGGCGCCGCCGCCAGCCCGGCGCTGCAGCAGATCGAGAAGGGCCGCAACGCGATCGCGACCCTCGGCGACCAGCTCATCGTGGTCGGGCAGGATCGCGACCTGGCCCGTGACCAGCGAGCCGCGGCCGAGCAGAAGGTGAAGCAGGCGGCCACGGTGCTGCAACAGGCGCAGACGGCCGCCTCCGAAGCAGCCGCCCAGGCCGTGATCGACGCCGCCGCGGCGCCGCCCGGCGGGCTCGGCGGGCTGTCCGGCCTCGGCGACCTGGCCCGTCTGCAGCGCGGCGACGACACTCGGCAGGCCATCGCCCGCCAGATCGAGCTGGCCCAGATCACCACGCAGCTGGCCCTCGACGAGCAGTCGCTGAGCGCCACGCGCTACACCGAACTGGCCGCGAAATACACCAAGCTCAACAGCACCCTGACCCAGAAGCAGGCCGCCCAGCAGCGCCTCGAGCTCGCTCACGCCGACGAACTGGCCGCGGCCGAGGCCAGCCAGGCCGGGGTCGACAGTGCCCTCGGGCAGGACTACCTGGCCGGCGCCGAGGCGGGCCGCGGCGCCGACACGCGGGCCCTGCAGGCGCTGCAGTTCGCCCTCGCCCAGCGTGGCGACCCGTACGTGTGGTCCGAGGAGGGCCCGGACGAGTACGACTGCTCCGGCCTGATGTACGCGGCGTACCGCTCGGTCGGTTTCCAGCTGACTCGCGTCTCCCGCGACCAGTACTGGCAGACCCGCAACAAGGTCGTCTCGCGGTACTCGCTGCTCCCCGGTGACCTGCTGTTCTTCAGCCACTCGAACAGCTGGCGGGGCATCCACCACGTCGCCATGTACGCCGGCAACGGCATGATGGTCGAGGCCCCGCGCACCGGCTTGAACGTGCGCCTGACGCCGGTCCGCTGGTCGCGGCTGTTCCAGGCCACCCGCATCTTCGGCTCGATCGAAGGCATCGTGCCCGGTCCCGAGCTGGGCGCGCCCGACCCCGACCCGACGGGCAACCCCGGTACCCCGGGCCGGCCGACCACGCCGCCGAACATCCCGACCCTGCCGCCCCGGACGACCGCGCCCGGCACCACCACGCCGCCCAAGACGACCCCACCGCCGGGCACGACCCCGCCGGTCACCACTCCGCCGGCCACGACGCCTCCCGCGACGACGCCGCCGGCCACCACACCACCGGCCACTACCCCGCCGGCCACCACTCCGCCGGCCACCACGCCTCCGGCGACCAACCCGCCGCCCGCCACCAACCCGCCGGCCACGACGAACCCGCCGTCCAACGGCGGCGGGTCGAGCACCGGCGGCGGTTCACCCTCGGGCGGCGGCTCCAACTCGGGCGGCTCCAACTCCGGCAGCTCACCGTCGGGCGGCGGCTCCAACTCGGGCGGCTCGAACTCGAGCAGCGCGACCAACACGAGCAGCGCGACCAACACGCCGAGCAAGACGAGTTCGGCCACCGCCGCCGAGTCGCCGAGCAGCCGGACGGCCTCAGCGTCCGCTTCCGGCTCCTGACAGGCGGTCGGTCCCCGATAGTCCCTTTCGGTCGTCCCGGTCCGGATGGTGATCAACCGCGGGCGTTCAAATTTCGCCTTTCCGGTGGTCAGTGCCGGGCCGAGGGCATGGTCCGGTTGATGCCGGGTGTGCTGACGCGCACGGATATGGCACGGTTATGGTCAGCGCCCGACGACCGAACCCGTCGGCACGCGGCGGTCGGGAGGATCCATGGACGAGCGGCAGGCGACACCGGACAGCGACGGCATGAAGCCGCCCGCTGCGCGGCCGCTCGCGGGCGACCAGGACGGATACGCGCCACCACCGCCGCCCGCCCCGGGTGCCCTGTGGGCGGCCCCGCAACCCGCCTCCGGCACGATCAAGGCTTCGGCGCCGGTCTCGGCGGCCCCCGCCTCCGACGCTTCCAGCTCCCCCTCGTCGGACGCCGAAGCACCCAAGCCCCTCTTCAGCAGCCTCGGCTCCGGCGGCCCGACCCCCGGCGGCTCGACGTACGGCCGCCCCACATCCGGCAGCTCGACCCCCGGCAGCACCACATCCGACGGCGACGGCCCGACTCCCGGCAGCCCGACGCCTGACAGCCCGCCCTACGGCCGCCCCACATCCGGCGGCTCGACATCGGGGAGCTCGACATACGGCCGCCCGGCCTCCGGTGACCCGGCCTCTGACTCTTCAACCTCCGGCGACGCGACTCCTGGCTCCCCCGCCTCCGGCGACGCGACACCTGACTCCGACACCTCCGAACGGTCCTCCGGCGCTCCCCTGTCCAGCGCTCCCACCTCGGGCGCTCCGGCGGGCAGCAGGGCTGTCGGGTCGGCCCGGCCGGTCAGCCCCGCATCCGACTTGGTGCCCGAGCGGGTCGACGGCGAGAGCCGGCGCCTGCCCACCACGCTGGGCACCGGCGCGGCCCGGGCCACCGTGCCCGGCTCGATCAGCCCCGAGTCGGCCGGCGCGGCCCGCGCCGCCGGTTGGGGCACGGGCGAAGCCAAGCTCTACGGCCGCAAGTCCGCTGAGGACGCCGGCGCCAAAGTGGTCAAGCCCACCGCGGTCGCCTCCGCCCCGGTCTCGGCCGTCCCTTCAGCCCCGGTAGTCACATCGGCCCCGCCGGCATCCGCCGCCACGCCAGCATCCCCCGCCACACCAGCGTCGCGGGCCACACCGGCATCGCCGGCCACAGCAGCGTCGCCTGCCACACCAGCGTCGCCCGTCACACCGGCTTCGTCGGCCACGTCTGCTTCGGCCGCCGCGTCGTCTTCGGCCGCGTCGACTTCGCCGGCTACGTCGGCGTCGGCCGCGGTAAAGCCCGCATCCGCGCCGCCCGAGGCCGGGCAGGGGAGCCGCTCGGTTGTCGCCCGAGCCCGGGTCACGCCGCCGCCGACCGGGGTCTCGGTTCCGCGGGCCACCGAGCCGACGCCGGAGCCGGGTGACCCCAAGCCGTCCGACCCGCGGCCCGATCAGCCGAAGCCCGCCGAGCCGCAGCCGGGTGAGCCCGAGCCGTCGCGGCCCGAGCCCGGCGATCCGCCGCCCACCGACCCCGAGCCCGGCCGGCCCGAACCCGGCGAACCGGAGCCCGGCGAGCCGCAGCGGCCCGCTCCGGTGCCGGTCCCGCCGTCGCGGCCGGAGCCGACCAGCCCCGCGCCGGGGCAGCCCGACCCGATCCAGCCACCGGACCCGTTCCCGGCCCCGCCGGCGCCCGGCCCGTTCCCGGCGCCGACTCCGGGCCCGTTCCCGAACCCGGCTCCCCGCCCCGCGCCGACGCCGCCCGGCCCGGGCCGGCCCCCTGCGCCCAGCCCGACGCCGCCCGGTCCGGTTCCGCCGGGGCCTGGCCCGGCGCCGACACCCCCGGGTCCGGGTCCTTCGCCTGTGCCGCCGGGGCCTGACCCGTCGCCGGTTCCGCCCGGTCCCGGGCCGAGTCCGGTTCCGGGGCCGCCCGGGCCGAGTCCGGTGCCCGGGCCGCCGCAGCCGATCGTGCCGCCGCCGCCGATGATCCAGGGCGGGCTGCCGTCGTACACCGTGCCGCCCGCGACGGGTGGGCGTTCGCCCGCCGCGACCACTCCGTTCGGGGTCGTCGGGGCGGATGCGAAGACCGCGCCGTTCGGTGCGACTTCGCCTCGGTCGTTCGGTGAGCCCGAGACGCGGCCGGGGCCGGTGACAACGCCGGCTTCGACGGCCCCGGCTTCGTCGGGTCCGACGGCCGTGGGTTCGACGGTCAAGGGTTCGACGACGACGGGCCCGGCCCCGCAGGCCGGTGGCGCCCCCGCGTACCCACCGGGTTTCGACCCCGAGCCGACGGTGGCCGTACCGCGGCAGATGCAGCCGGGCACCCTTTACGGCACCGGCGGTTACGAGACGATCGACACGACAATGCCCGTTTCCACCAACCCTGTGGAGAATTCCGGGTCACTTACCGGACACATCCTGGCCCAGGGCTGGCACGACGAGGTCGTCGACCGCAAGCGCAGCAACCTCAAGGTCGCGATCGCCATGCTGGTGGTGTTGGGCCTGCTCGTGACGGTGAGCATCGTGTTCCTGCTGACCGCGGGGAGCTCGTTCAGCGATTGGATCGGCGGGGTCTTCTCGTAGTCGCGGGCGGACTGTGACCCGTACCGGGAAATTTGTCTGTAGCGCTGAGTGACCCTAAGCTGGTCGGGTTTGCGCCTCCGGGGTGTCGTGCCGCGTGTCACTTGTGCGGTGAGCCTGCCCACTACCGGCGTGGAATGCGGTCGGCGCGCAAAACGTTGAGCCGTACACTTATGACAGTTATTGACGCGGCGTGCCCTTGCGGCGCACGCCACGGGCGTTCTTGCGGGTTTTACAGCAGCCGGCTCCTGGTAGCCGCGGCGGGCCATTCGCGAGCATGCGCCCCCGTAGAGAGGTTCTCTTGACCACTTTCGCTGATGCCAGCACGTTCCCGTCCGTCTTCGAGCCCCGTTCCACCGATGAGCAGACCCCCGAGACCGACGCCGCCGAGACCGCGGCTGTCGAGACCGAGGCCGTGAACACCCCGGCCGCCGAGGCCGAAACCGTCGAGACCGCAGCCGCCGAGATCACGGCCGACGAGACTGTGTCCGACGAGACCGAGGAGCCCGCCGAGGCCCCCGTCGCCGTGCCGACCTTCGCCGAGCTGGGCCTGCCGGCCGAGCTGGTGCGCGTCCTCAGCCGTGAGGGCATCACCACGCCGTTCGAGATCCAGGCCGCGACCATGCCCGACGCGCTGGCGGGGCGGGACGTTCTGGGCCGCGGTCAGACCGGCTCCGGCAAGACCCTGGCGTTCGGTCTGCCGCTGCTGGCCCGCGTGGCCCAGGGCGGCCGGGCTCGCCCGCACCACCCCAAGGCTCTGATCCTGGTGCCCACCCGTGAGCTGGCGATGCAGGTCGCCGACGCGCTGATGCCGCTGGGCCGCTCGGTCGGCGTCTTCCTGAAGACCGCGGTCGGCGGCGTGCCGTACGACCGGCAGATGGACGCGCTGCGCCGTGGCGTCGAGGTCATGGTGGCCACCCCCGGCCGCCTCGGTGACCTGATCGAGCGGGGCGCCTGCAAGCTCGACGACATCGAGATCACGGTGCTCGACGAGGCCGACCAGATGGCCGACATGGGCTTCCTGCCCGAGGTCACCGAGCTGCTGGCCAAGACGCCGGCGGACGCGCAGCGACTGCTATTCTCGGCCACCCTCGACGGCGACGTCGACGCGCTGGTCAAGCGGTTCATGCACGACCCGGTCACGCACTCCACGGCCCCGGCCGAGGCCAGCGTGTCCACCATGGATCACCACCTGCTGCTGATCCCGCCGCACGACAAGTTCCCGATCGCCGCGGCCATTGCCAACCGGGCCGGCAAGACGATCGTCTTCGCCCGCACCCAGATGGGCGTCGACCGGCTGGTCGAGCAGCTGCGGCAGGTCGGCGTCCGGGCCGGTGGCCTGCACGGCGGCAAGACGCAGCGGGTTCGCACGCGCACGCTCGCCGAGTTCAAGGAGGGCCGCACCAGCGTCCTCGTGGCGACGGACGTGGCCGCCCGCGGCATCCACGTCGACGGCATCTCGCTGGTGATGCACGTCGACCCGCCCAAGGACCCGAAGGACTACCTGCACCGGGCCGGTCGCACCGCCCGGGCCGGCGAGTCCGGCGCGGTCGTCACGCTGGTGCTGCCCAAGCAGCGCCGCAGCACGCAGGCCATGATGTCGAAGGCCGGTGTGGCTCCCGCCGAGACGCGGGTGCGCAACGGCGACGAGAAGCTGATCGAGATCACCGGCGCCCGCGAGCCGAGCGGTGTGCCTGTGGTCGACGAGCCGGAGCCCCGCCGCGAGCGTGGCGACCGGCCGCGGGGCCGCTTCGGCGACCGCCCGCAGCGTTCGTACGGCGACCGCCCGCGCAGCTCGTACGGTGACCGCCCGCGTGGTGACCGTCCGCAGCGTTCCTACGGTGACCGTCCGCAGCGTTCGTTCGACGACCGCCCCGCCGGTGACCGTCCGCAACGTTCCTACGGCGACCGCCCGACGGGCGACCGCTCGGAGCGCGGGGGCTACGGCGACCGTCCTCAGCGTTCGTACGGTGACCGTCCCGAGCGGGGCGGCTTCGGCGGCGACCGCGATCGCGGTGGCTACGCCGGCGGCGACCGCGGTGGCTACAGCGGCGGCGACCGCGGTGGCTTCGGCGGCGGCCACAGCGGCGGCCAGGGTGACCGCCCGCGCGGCGAGCGTGGTTTCGGCCGCAACGGCGAGCGCACCGGTGGCTTCCGGCGCGACACCAACCAGCGCAACGACCGTCGTGAGGGCCCCTCGGGCCGTTTCGGCACCGCCCGCCCGGCGCGCAGCTACTGACGTACGGCAGCAAACGAACGCCCGGCCCTCACGTGGAGGTGCCGGGCGTTCGGCTTTTCACCGCGGGGCCGCGAGGGTAGACAGGAGGCATGCTGCCCTCCTCGTTGTTCTGGCAACGCAAGGACACCGCCGGCTCCGAGCACGTGCTGGCCGACACGGCTGACGGTCTTTACGCCAGCGGCACGGCGCTCGCGGTCGACCCGATCCCTTACACCTGCCGCTACGAGCTGCGCACCGGTCCCGACTGGGCCACCGGCTTCTTCGACGTCTCGGCCGAGGGCGCGGGCTGGAGCCGTGGGGTGCGCCTCGAACTGGCGGCGGGCCGTTGGCGGGTCACGACGGCCGAGCGGGGCGACCTCGACAAGGTGCTCTCGTCGGCCGGTCACGCCGGCGCGGGCCTGCCCGGCACCGAGGATCCCGACCTGCTGTACGGGGCGTTCGACGTCGATCTGGGCGGTTCCCCGCTGACCAATACGCTGCCGATCCGCCGGCTCGGGCTGCACACGGCGGCCGGGGACGAGATCGGTGTCGCGCATCGGCTCAGCGTGGCCTGGGTGTTGCTGCCGAGCCTCGAGGTGGTGCAGGCCGACCAGATCTACACCGCGCTCGGCGCGGGCCGGGTGCGGTTCGCGAACGAGACGTTCAGCGCCGACCTGTCGATCGACGAGGACGGCTTCGTGGTGGACTATCCGGGCCTGGCGGCGCGGGCGGGTGACCCGGGTCCGCAGCGGGCCGGTTGAGCGACGTACGAGCCTCCTCAGGGTGCCCGATCGTCGATGCCCGCGGGCCGGAACGCGGAAGTTCAGCCGATGCCGGGCTGCGGGCGGTTCTCCCATTTCGTCGAGAGCGCGATGGCCGTACGGGTGGAGGCGACGCCGGGCGTGCGGTTGATGCGCACGATGAGCTGTTCCAGCTCGGCGATCGTGCCGACCCGCACGGTCAGCTGATACGACTCCACACCGGCCATGAAGTAGCAGCTCTCGACCTCGGGCATGGCCCGCACGGCGGCCAGCACGTCGTCGGTGTCGGCGCCCGAGTCCTCGATGATGCCGATCAGCGCGGTCACACCCAGCCCCAGCGCCTCGTGGTCGACCTCGGCGCGGTAGCCGCGGATGGTGCCGGCCGCCTCGAGTTTGCCCACCCGCTCGTGCACGGCCGGCGCGGAGAGCCCGACCTTGCGCGCGAGTTCGGCGTACGACGAGCGGGCGTTGTCCCGTAGCAGGTCGATCAGCCGTAGGTCGATGGAGTCCATGGTGATGACCCTAAACGGGTGGCAGAACGCCACTCACGCCCGGTAGCGACGAATGGGCGGCAGGATAACGATCACTGTCGCAATTAGGGCTTTTTCCGCATTCCAGGGACTCGGTTCCGGGGCAATGCTCTAATGGCTTTACGTCCCGATCGAGCACGCCGACACTCACCGTGATCACGGCCGCTCCAACTGACCGACGCGAGGAGGGGGCTGTGGACACTGGAGATCGCTTGCTCACACCAGGCGAGGTGGCCGCGCTGTTCCGCGTCGACCCGAAGACAGTCACGCGATGGGCCGCAGCCGGACGTATCGGCAGCATTCGCACGCCGGGTGGCCATCGTCGATTCCGTGAATCCGAGGTGCGCGCGTTGCTCGAGGGCGACGGCGTGGTCGAGGAGATGCGCGAGGACGACGCGGCCAACCGCCCACGCAACGCGGGTCCGACGAACCCGGGCATGGGTTACGGCCCGCCCAACGGGTTGCGCTGAGCATTGAGTTCGCCCTTCCACCGGGTCAGGAGCGTGTGCTCCACACCCATGGCGTCCAACGCCTTGCCCGCGATGAAGTCGATGAGCTGCTGCGCCGTGGCCTGCGCCCCGGAGCCGTAGAACCCGGGGCTGGCGGGCAGCACGACCGCTCCGGCGTCGTGCAGGGCGATCAGGTGCTCCAGGTGACTGCGAGTAACCGGCGTCTCTCGCGGCACGATGACCGTGCGTCGGCGCTCTTTGAGGTTCACTTCGGCCGCGCGCTGCAGCAGATCCTTGGACAGCCCGATGGCGATGCCCGCGCACGCCGCTGTGCTGGCCGGCACCACGACCATGCCCCGGGCCGGATACGAGCCGCTGCTCGGCCCGGCCGCCAGGTCACCCGCCGGCCAGTACGTGAGGTCGCCCAGGTCGCGGCCCAGCCACGCGCCGACGTCGTCCTTCCAGTGCGCATCCCGTACGGTGGCGCCGGTCTCGTCGAGAATGGTGAGCCGGGCCGCCCTGGAGATCACCAGGTCGACGGCCTCGCCCGCGTCCAGCAGCCCGGTCAGCACGGCCTTGGCGTAGGGCGTGCCCGAGGCTCCAGAGACACCGACGACCCACGGTTCACGCATGCCTCAAGTGTGCCCCCTAGTCGCGCGGCAGTTGGGCGGAAGTGGGGAAGGCCTCCACCGACGGCGTCCACGAATCCGTTCGTTCGGGCGGGCCGACCGGGCGGATCGACGCCGCGACCTGTCGCAACTGATCCAGTGAGACCGCATCACCGGCGCGGACGGTCATCATCATCCCGTTGGACAGGCTGCCCGATCTGTCGGTGGGAATGGGTTCGGCCTGCACGCGACATTGCCTCGACCATGACGCATCAGTGGCGAAGACGTCCTGATATTCGTTGGGCCCGCACTCCGGATCCGGGCCGCGTTCGCTGCTCCCGCCGCTCATGACGTCGATGACCATCCCGTCCGGCGGGACCGCGACCGGGCCGAAGTTCCGGTTCTTCGTGTCGAGGTTGTAGAGGAACCCGGCGGTCTGGTGGTCGAGTGCGGTGCTGACGAAACGGGTGCTCGCCTTGTCCGGCACGAACACCACCGACGCGTTGCCCCGCATCGAGTATTCGACCGCGGCCAGCCGCATACCGGGCGGTGTCCAGCCCACGGTGTAGCGCTGGCGGATCGGCTGCGGCGTGGCCTGCAGCGCGAACCTGGCCGCGACCGCGCGCATCTCGGCTTCGCTGAGACCCAGATACCGGTCGTACGCCGTGACCACGGCCGTCGCGTTGTCGGCGTACTTCCAGACGAGCACCCGCACCGGTTTCCAGATCCCGTTGTCCGGACCCGGCCGGGCGGAGGCGAAGAAGGCCGGCCGCCCGCCGATCGGGGCGGTCGGCGTCACCTTCTCCGTCCAGGTGCGCGGGGGCTCGAAGCCGGGACGGTAGACGTCGAGGATGCCGACGGCGCGCAGCGGACGGCCTGGCGGCCGGTCCCGGCCGATGTAGGTGGTCTGGTTGTTGACCCCCACCCACTCCGGGTCGCCGACCGTGAGCGGCCCGACTTTATAGGTCTGGAAAAGCCGGTTCAGGGCCCGGGTCGGCGTCGGCGCGGGCGTGACCGGATGCGCCTGAGGCCGGGTGAGGATCTGCGGCACCCCGATCGCGATGGCCACCGCCACCACGGCCGCGATCGCCCACCCGGCGTTCCGGCGCCGCTTGCGCCGGCGGCCCGCCGCGACGAAGTCGTCGACGGTGTATCGCGCCGGAGGTGCTCCCTCCAGCAGGTCAGACAGCTTCATGGCGCGCCTCCGTCCGCTCGTCGAGATCGGGCTCGACGCCCAAGATGCCGCGCAGGGTCTCGAGGCCCCGGGACGTGTACGCCTTGACCGTCCCCTCGGGGCAGCGCAGCGCGGCCGCGGTCTGCGGGACGCTGAGCCCTTCCAGAAACCGCAGCACCAGCACGGCCCGGTGTTTCACCGGCACCTGCAGGAGCGCCCGGCGCAGGTGCACCCGGTCGTCGGCGTGCGGGATCACATCGGGCGCCGGGACGTCGGGCATGGCGTGGCTGTGCGACTGCTCGCGCCGCCACCACGGCCGGCGGGTCTCGTCGATCGCCGCACGGACCACCGCCGTACGGGCATAGGCGTCGTGGTTGTCGACCCGCGCCCACTTCACGTAGAGCCGGGCCAGGGCCGCGAGAACGGCGTCCTCGGCCACCTGCCAGTCGCCGCACGTGAGGTAGGCCAGCCCGCGCAGCGACTCTATCTGCGCCCCGACGAACTCCCGGAACTCGGCCTCGTGGTTGCTCACGCGGGTTAGACGGAGCCCATGCGAGGAACGGTTACACCCGTCACGGCACCCGCAGCTGAACCGACTCGGGCATGGCCTGGTTGATCGGGATCCAGGTGGCCGGGTCGTTCAAGTCGGCCATGGTGATCGACTCCAGCATCCGGCGGTTGTCCGCCAGTCCGCGGCCGCCGCCGACCATGAGGTGATACCGGCCGCCGGCCACCGTGCGGAAGCAACTGTCGAACTTGCACGTCACCCGGGCCGGGTCCGGATCGGTGCCCGGGGAGGCGCCGATCAACTGGACGAACAGATCCTTGTGGATGGTATCCGTGTACCGGACGTCACGGTCGTGGTCGGGCGTCGCCATCCGCGCAGCCGCCCGATCCACATGCTCGAAAAGCACGTTCCGGTGCGGGCCGGAGACACCGACCAGCCGATAGTCGGCGGGCACATAGCCGAGCCGCAACGGGACCGTCACCGGCCTCTCCGGGCCCAGCCGGAACCCCTCGGCCACCTTGCGCATGTCGAGGTCCGAAGTCTCCGTCCGGGCCCGCACCAGCCGCGCGAGGAGCCCGTCGGCGTACTCCCAGAAGAGGAAGCGATCCCGGTCACCGGCCCCGGCCGGCTGTAGGAAGAAGGCCCGGCGGCCGTTGATGGGGGCGGCGGCGGTGATCTTCGCACCCGGGTAGCGGGCCACCGGGTCGGTGCCCGGCCCGTAAACCGCCAGCCCCATCCGTTCGCTCCGCCTGCTGGCGGCCAACGAGACCGTGGCCTCGGTCGACGACGTGGTCACAGCCTCGGGATCAGCCACCCGGAAGCCCGCCGCCTCGTAGCCCTGGAAGCGGGTGACGAACGGGATCAGCGCGCCCCGGGCCGGCGTGGTGACTACGGTCGGGACCGGCGCCGGCGTGACCGGATGCGCCTGCTCACGGCGGGCCAGCTGGGGCACCCCGATCGCGGCGGTCACCGCCACCACGGCCGCGATCGCCCAGCTCGCGTTCCGGCGGCGCTTCCTTCCCCGGCCGGCCCGCAGCACGGAGTCGGCGTCGTGGCGCAACGGCGGTGCCCCCCGCGCGGCCTCGTCCAGCAGTTCACCCATGTCGGAACGCACGTCGCCCCTCCTTCCGCTCGTCCAGGATTTCCCGCAACGCCTCCAGGCCCCTCGACGTGTACGCCTTCACCGTGCCTTCGGGGCAGCGAAGCGCGGCCGCCGTCTCCTGCACGCTCAGCTCTTCGAGATAGCGCAGCACCAGCACCGCACGCAGTTTCACCGGCAACCGGCTCAGGGCCTGCCGGATCCGCAGCCGCTCGTCGATCTCGTGCTGCTCGCCGTCCACCGGCAGCTCGGGCAGGGCGTCGCCGTGCGACTGTTCGCGTCGCCACCACGGCCGCCGGGTCTCGTCGATGGCCGCCCGCACGGCGATCGTGCGGGCGTACGCCTCGGGGTGGTCGACCTTGCCCCACCGCAGATAGAGCTTGCTCAGGGCGGTGACGGCGGCGTCCTCGGCCACCTGCCAGTCGCCGCACGTCAGGTAGGCGAGCGCGCGCAGCGGGTCGAGCCGGGCGGTCACGAAGTCCCGGAACTCGGCGTCTCTGTCACTCACCTGAGTTAGACGGACGGCACGGGGGCCGGCGTTACAACAGCATCAGATCGAGCAGGGCGAAGACGAACAGCGCGATGCCAACGAAGCCGTTGGCCGTGAAGAAGGCCCGGTTGACCTTCGACAGGTCGTTCGGCGTGACGACGATGTGCTGATAGATGAACGCGGCCGCCGTCAGCACCAGGCCGACCCACCAGAGCCAGCTCAGACCCACCACCTGGCCGAACCAGACGAACAGCGCGAAGGTCACCACGTGAGTGACGGTGGAGATGTGCAGGGCCGTGCGGACGCCGAACCGGGCCGGGGTGGAATGCACCCCGATCTTGCGGTCGACCTCGACGTCCTGGCAGGCGTAGATGATGTCGAAGCCGCCGATCCACAGGCCGACGGCGACACCGAGCAGCCAGGCCGGGCCGGAGCCGTCGAAGGTGCCGGTGATGCCGAGCCAGGCGCCGACCGGGGCCACCGCCTGGGCCAGGGCCAGCACGTAGTGCGGGAAGTTCGTGAACCGCTTGGCGTACGGATAGATCACCAGCGGGATCACGGCGAGCGGCGACAGCACGAGACAGAGCGGGTTGAGCAGGCCGGCCGCGGCGAAGAGCACGACCAGCGAGACCGCGGCGCCCGTCCACGCCGTGCGCAAGGAGACCGCGCCGGTGACGAGCTCGCGGTTCTGCGTCCGGGGATTGAGGGCATCGATCTTGCGGTCGAGGATGCGGTTGGCCGCCATGGCGAACGTACGGCCGGAAACCATCGCGACAGTGATCAGCAGCAGATCGAGCCAGTGGACGCCGGTGCCCAGCCGGTCGAGCGCGACGAAGGCCGACAGGTAGGCGAACGGCAGCGCGAACACCGAGTGCTCGATCGCGACCAGGCGCAGGAACGCCTTGACCTTGCCGGGTTTCTCGGGCACCGCCGCGACCGCTGTCATATGCCGTACTCCTTCCAGCGCTTGTCCACGAGGCTGATCACCTCGGGCGTCATCGTCATCTCCTCGGGCCAGCCTCTCGAATAGCCCTCCGCCGGCAGCTTACGGGTGGCGTCGATGCCCGCCTTGCCGCCCCAGAACTGCTGGTAGGAAGCGTGGTCGAGGTGGTCGACGGGGCCCTCGGTGAGCAGCAGGTCGCGGCTGTAGTCGACGTTGCCGAAGGCGCGGAACGCGACCTCGTTGTAGTCGTGGACGTTGCAGTCCTCGTCCACGATCACGACCAGCTTGGTCATCGCCAGCGAGTGGGCACCCCAGACCGCGTTCATCACCTTCTGCGCGTGCTTGGGGTAACGCTTGCGGATCGAGATGATCGCGCAGTTGTGGAAGACGCCGGCCGACGGCAGGTCGTAGTCGACGATGTCGGGGATCAGGATTTTGATCAGCGGCAGGAAGATGCGCTCGGTGGCCTTGCCCAGACCGTGGTCCTCCTGCGGCGGCTGCGACGTGATGATCGAGTGGTAGATCGGCTTCTTCCGCATGGTCATGGTCTCGATGTGCAGCACCGGGAACGGCTCGACCGGGGTGTAGAAGCCGGTGTGGTCGCCGAACGGGCCCTCGGGCAGCCGCTCACCGGGCTCCAGATAACCCTCCAGCACGATCTGGGCCTGAGCCGGCACCTGGAGCGGCACGGTCAGGCAGTCGACCATCTCGACCCGCTCACCCCGCAGGAAGCCGGCGAACAGGTATTCGTCGATGTCGGCGGGCAGCGGCGCGCTCGCCGAGTAGCTCACCACCGGGTCGCAGCCGATCGCGATGGCCACCGGCAGGCGCTGCCCGAGCCGCTCGGCCACGGCGTGGTGGGCCGTGGAGTCCTTGTGGATCTGCCAGTGCATGCCGAGCGTGTTCTTCGAGTGCTGCTGCAGGCGGTAGAGCCCGAGATTGCGCTTGCCGGTCTCGGGGTGCTTGGTGTGGGTGAGCCCGAAGTTGTGGTAGATGCCGCCGTCATCGGGCCAGATCTGCAGGCCGGGCAGCAGGCCGAGGTCGACCTCGTCGCCGGAGAGCACGACCTCCTGACAGGGCGCCGTCTTGACCTTGCGAGGCGGCAACGACTTGAGCTGAAGCACCTTGCCCAGGCCCTCGCGAATGCCGGACCAACCGACCGGAAGCTCCGGTTTGGTCAGCGCACCAATGCGGTCGCCCACTTCGTCAAGACTTTCGACCCCGAGGGCCATCGCCATCCGCTTTTCGGTGCCGAAGAGGTTGATCGCCAACGGCATGGAGCCGCGGGTGGGCCGCTCGAACAGCAGGGCCGGGCCGCCCTCGCGAACGGTGCGTGTCACCACTTCGCTGATTTCCAGCGTGGGGTCGACCGGAACGCTCACCCTCCGCAACTCTCCGGCCGCCTCCAGGGCGTCGAGAAAGCTCTGCAGATCTTCATAGGGAAACCCACGAGGCGCCATGACAACCAGTCTCGCGCACCCCTCCGACAATTCCGCGCGCGGGCGATCACCGTCACTCACGATGTCCGATTCGCGTTGAGTGAGCGGTATTCCCAAGCGGCAGGCGAGGTGCAGGTGAAGATCCGGAACGCGGTGCTGTGGTGCGCGATGGCAGGCCTGATCGCCGCCCTGGCCGGTGCGAGCCCCGCCGTGTCGGCGCCCGGACCTCGGACACAGCTGCCGGCCTGCCCGCCCGCAAAGAAGTCGACCCGGCCCCCGGTCCACCCGGCCGGACCGGCCAGCCCGGGAGCCTGCCGGGCCACGGGTCACATCCTCGAGTCCGGCGCGCGGATCGCCCGCCGGGGCGAGCCCGGCTTCACCCCGAGCGGCTACCACCACCTGGGCGCCAACACCGGCGGCGAATGGGCCGGCGTCTCCGGGCGGATGACGGTCGTCGACGGCTCCATCCGGTCCCGCACGTACGACTTCGTCGCCGCCCGCTTCATGGTCAAGCGCAACATGGGCCGCGGCACCATCGCGTGGCTGGAGGCGGGCTGGGCCGAGACGGGCTGGGCCGACGCGGGCAAGCAGAAGATCTACACGTTCAACACCAACACCAAGACGTGGCAGTTCTATCACCAGTACGCGGTGCGGCCGGGCGAGAAGGTGTGGCTGGACCTGCACGCCGACTCCGACGGCGTGTGGAGCGCGTGGCTGTGGTGGGGCAACCGGTGGAACCTGCTCACCGCCCAGCGGCTGCCGCTCGGCGCCACCGCGACGATCGAGCAGTACGTCGAGGTGCACGTCGACCCGAGCCGCCCGGGCCGGATCGACGTGCCGCCGGTGACCGTCGACAACGTGCGGCTCCAGCCGGGCGGCGGTGGGCCGACCCGCTTCTGGCGCGACGACGTGCCCACGCTGACCGGTTCCGACCCGGCCCGCCGGGAGCTGGCCGGCGGGTTCTGCCTGGACTGGCTGACCCGTTACGACACCTGGACGGCCGGCGACTGCGACCGCCCGGGCCGGGCCTGATCAGCCGGCGTTGGCGTACGAGTGCAGGCCCTCGAAGAACAGGTTGACGCCGAAGAGGTTCATCAGCATGGTCACGAAGCCGACCAGCGCGATCCAGGTCGCCACCCGGCGCTTGACGCTGGGTGTAGCCCGGGCGTGCAGGTAACCGGCGTAGACGATCCAGGAGATGAACGCCCAGACCTCCTTGGGGTCCCAGCCCCAGTAGCGGCCCCAGGAGGCCTCGGCCCAGATCGGGCCCGCGATCAGCGCGCCAAAGGTGAACAGCGGGAACGCGAACGCGTGCAGGCGGAACGTCAGACGCTCCAGGGCGACCGCGTTGGGCACGTGCTTGCCCAGCGTGTACGGGAACTTGCGTTTGCCCTGGTCGTACCCGTCGCGGATGAGGAACATCGCGGCCGGCACGGCACCGATCAGGAAGATGCCGGAGCCGATGATGATCGTCGACACGTGGATGATGAACCAGTACGAGTGCAGCGCGGGCACCAGCGGGCCGACCGGGGTGTAGGCGATCATGCTGGCCGCGCCGAGCATGACGACCAGCGCCAGCGCGGCGAACAGGCCCAGGTGACGCACGGCCGGGCGGGCGAGCACGATGCCGATCCACACCGCCGAGGCGATGAACGTGGTGGCCAGGATGTACTCGTACATGTTGCCCCACGGCATCCGGTCGGCCGCGACACCGCGGGTGACCAGGCCGCCGAGATGCAGCAGCACGGCGACGACGTTGAGTCCGACGGCGATCCGGCCGACCAGCTCGCCGCGGTCGCGCTTCGTGGTGACGGGCGGCTCCACGTCGTCCGGGACCTCGTCGACCGGGGCTCCCGAGCCCACGAGCTGCCTGGCCGGGCGCACGGCGGCGCGGCCGATGCGGCTGCGCTTGCCGAACGCGTACTCCCCCGCGTAACAGATCATCGCGGCCAGATAGAGCAGGACAGCCGCCGCCATCAGTTGATTCGACAACTCCGCCATCAGGGCGTTCCTTCCTCGGCGGCTTTCACCAGGGCCTTGAACTCGTCTGCGAAACCGGGATAGTCGGTGCGCGGCAGGCCACCGGCCGTGACCAACGTACCGCCGGACTCTGCGGGCGAACCCGTCAGGCCGGCATTCTCCTGCACGGTGAACCACACCCGCCGCCGGTGACCGCCCAGCGAGAGCATCAGGCCGAGCAGCCCGATCACCGCGCCCGCCAGGGCCAGCGTCTGCGTGGGGTCGTGCCGGATGGACAGCGTGGCGAACGGCCGGGTGCCGATGAACTCGAGCTTGCTGCCGTCCTCCAGGGTCCACGTGTCGCCCAGCTTGAGCGCGTACGGCCGGTCTCCGCTGACCTTCTTGAGGTCGCCGCTCGCGATCTGCGACTGGTTGAGCGAGTAGACCGAACCGGGTGTGCCGACGTCGAGCCCCAGGTCGCCGCGGTACGCGCTGAGGTAGAGCATCGGGTTGTTCTCGGCCGGGAAGATCGAGCGCGCGGTGCCGTCGGTGGGCGCGGTCGGCAGGAACATCCCCTCGAAGCCCACCTGCAGCGCGGGGTCCCGTTTGTCGGTCTTGGGGTCGATGTTGACGTCGGGGAACTGCGCGACGCCCTCACTGGTCTGCATGGCGTCGATCGGCAGGAACGGCACGACCTTGGTCTGTGCGACGCCGTAGCGGTCGGTGTACTTCAGGACCGGCGCGTACCCGTGGCCGAGCAGGTAGACGTTCGCCTCGTCGAGCCGCAGCGGGTCGTTGACCGTGAACTTGCGGGTCTCGTACGGGCCGTTGTCCTGGCTGACCTGCACCGTCGCCGAGAAGCTCTTGGGCTGGCCGGTGTCCTGGAACGAGGCGTCGAAGTCGCTCAGCCGCAGGCAGAAGTCGGGCAGGTCGGCGGGGTGCACGCGCGGGCCGAGGGTGGAGTCGTCGTACTGGGTCAGGGTGTTGCAGAAGCCCAGCTCGTTGCCGCTGATCAGGATCCGGTTGGCGTGCCAGCCGTACCAGTGGCCGAACCCCACGCCGATCAGCACGGCCAGCAGGGCGGTGTGGAACAGCAGGTTGCCGGTCTCCTTGAGGTAGCCCTTCTCGGCCGAGACCGTCCAGCTGCCGTCCTCGCGCTGCCGCAGCTTGGTGCGGAACCGGCGGCGGCGCAGGCCGGTGGCGATGCCGCGGGCCACCTCGGCCGGCGCGCCGGCCCGTGACCACCGCGGGGAGCTCTGGGGCAGCCGGTCCAGCCGCTTGGGTGCGTCCGGCGGGGCCTGACGCAGCGCGCGCACGTGGTCGAGCAGCCGCGGCACGACACAGCCGATCAGCGACGTGAACAGCAGCAGATAGATCGAGGCGAACCAGGGCGAGGCGTAGACCGAGAAACCGCCCAGCCGTTCCAGCCAGGGAGCCAGATCGGGGTGGGCCTGGTAATACTGCGAGACCCGTTCCGCGTTGACCGAGCGCTGCGGGAAGACCGAGCCCGGGATGGCCGCGATCGCCAGCAGGAAGAGCAGCACCAGCGCCGTACGCATGCTGGTCAGTTGCCGCCACGAGTTGCGCAGCAGCGCCCAGAGCCGATGGGGCAGGCGGGGCGGTGGCGTCGACGCGGGCGCCCGGCGCTCCTCGGTGACGGTCACAGCAGGGTCTCCCCGAAGCTGAAGGTGACTTTGAGCCACACCATGAAGTGGTCCCACCCGCCGGTGACCAGGGCCAGCCCGACCAGGATGAGCAGCACCCCACCGATCCGGGTGACCCAGCGGCTGTTGCGGCGGACCGCGCGGAAGACCCCCAGCAGTTTGCGGAAGAAAAGCCCGAAGAGCACGAACGGCAGACCCAGACCCAGGCTGTACGCCACCGCGAGGATCACGGCGCGGTCGGTCTGCCCGGTCGTCGAGGCGAGCAGCATGACCGCGCCCAGCGTCGGGCCCACGCAGGGGATCCAGGAGAACGCGAAGATCGCCCCGAACACCGGCGCGCCCAGCAGGCCCGCGGCCGGAAGCCGGGTGAAGCGGGCCTCGCGCTGCAGACCGGGGATCCAGCCCAGGTACGCCACCCCCAGCCCGATGATCAGGACGCCCAGCACGATGTTGAGCACGTCGGTATGGCGAACGAGGAAGGTGAGGTTGGCCACCGCCGTCGTGAGCAGGGTGAAAACCACTGTGAAGCCGAGCACGAAAAGGCTCGTTCCGGCCAGCACGCGGCCCTTGCCGGCCACCCTTGACCGGGTCAGGGTCTGCACACCGCCGCCGGAAGGGGGCGTGTCATCTGTGTTGTCGAGATCGGAACCGGCCAGGCCCGTCACATAGGACAGATAGCCCGGCAGCAGCGGCAGCACGCACGGGGAGAGGATGCTGACCAGACCGGCCAGCGCGGCCACCCCGATCGCCAGCAGCAGAGGTCCGGTGCCGGCGATTCCGGCGAAGCTCTCGCCCATCAGCCGGTCCCCTCCGCGGCCACCCTTTCCACCAGCGGCTTGAGCTGCGTCAGCGTCGTGGCCTGCCGGATCGCGACGGCGATCCGGCCCTGCCGGTCGATGATCAGCGTGGACGGCATGGCCGTGCTGGTCCCGTCGAACTGCAGGCCGATCTTGCCCTCGAAGTCGTAGAGGCTCGGGTAGGTCACCCGGCCCCGCTCGAACTCGCGGGCGGCGTCCTTGTCGTCACGCGAGTTGACCCCGAGGAACGTGACGTTCTTGTCCTTGGTGGCCTGGTAGGTGTTCTCCAGGTCGTCGGCCTCGGCCCGGCAGGGCGCGCACCACGACCCCCAGAAGTTGACCACCACGACCTTGCCCTTGTCCTGACTCAGGTCGTACGACCCGCCGTCGAGCAGCTCGCCGCTGACCGGCTTGACCGCCGTGCGCTTGTCGGGCGCGCACTCCACCACGCCGTTGACGGTCGCGCACTTGTCGGTCCAGTTCTCCCCTCCGCATCCGGCTAGGACACCGGCCGTGACGGCGGCGGTGGCCAGGACTGCGGCGAGGCGGCGCATGGTCAAGCTCCCTTGGCGGTCTTGGCAGTCGCGGAGAGGGCCACCAGGTGGGCGGCGGGCTCGGAATAGTCGATCCCGACGACCTTGGAGTCCTCGAAGCGGAACGACGTCAGGCTGGCCAGGCCGCACTGCCGGCGGCGCGGGTCGTGCCACAGACGCTTCTTCTCTATATAGCGCCTCAGCGTCCAGATCGGCAGTTGATGCGAGACGCAGACGGCCTCGTGCCCCTCGGCGGCGACCCGGGCCGCCTGCACAGCGGCAAACATGCGCTGGGCAATGACCAGGTAGGCCTCGCCCCAGGAGGGGGTGATCGGGTCGCGCAGCACCCACCAGTGCCGGGGGTTGGTGAGCGCGCCGTCGCCGACCGACACCTTTTTGCCCTCGAAGTAGTTGGCGCTCTCGATCAGCCGCGAGTCGGTGGCGATCTCGAGGTCGAACTCGCCGGCGATCGGCACCGCGGTCTCCTGCGCCCGGTCGAGCGGGCTGGCCACCACGTGCGTGATGTCACGCTCGGCCAGCGCCTCGGCCGCCGCCTTGGCCATCTGCACGCCGAGCTCCGACAGATGGAAGTCGGGCAACCGGCCGTACAGGATCTTGTTGGGGTTGAAGACCTCGCCGTGCCGCAGCACGTGCACGGTCGTCCTCGTCGGTTCACTCACGCTGCTGCTCCCCCCGCTGCGGCCGCCCGCGCCGCGTGGGGCAGGGCGGCAGCGATCTGCTCGAGCGCCTGTTCGTCGAGCGCGGTCGAGACGAACCACGACTCGAAGGCGCTCGGCGGCAGGTAGACGCCGCGCGCCAGCATCGCGTGGAAGAACCCCTTGAACGCGCCCGCGTCCTGAGTCTTGGCCGACTCGTAGTCGACCACCTCGGACTCGGTGAAGAAGATCGAGAACATGTTGCCCGCGAACGAGAGCCGATGCGGGACGCCCGCGGTGGTCAGCGCGTCGGAGGCGAGCGCGCCCACGGTGGCCGAGAGCTCGTCGAGCCGCTTGTACGTCGCGTCGTCGGCCAGCCGCAGCGAGGCGAGCCCGGCCGCGCAGGCCAGCGGGTTTCCCGACAGCGTGCCGGCCTGATAGACCGGGCCGGCCGGGGCCAGCCGCGACATGATCTCGCGACGGCCGCCGAACGCCGCCGCGGGCAGCCCACCACCCATGACCTTGCCGAAGGTGAACAGGTCGGCGTCGACCGGGTCGAGCCCGGCCCAGCCGCCGGCCGAGACACGGAAACCGGTCATCACCTCGTCGACGATCAGCAGGGCGCCCGCCGCGTGGGCGATCTCGGCGATCCGCTGGTTGAAACCGTCGCGCGGGGCGACCACGCCCATGTTGCCCGCCGCGGCCTCGGTGATGATCGCGGCGATCTCGCCGCCCTGCTCGCGGAAGGTCTGCTCGACGGCGGCGACGTCGTTGTACGGCAGCACGATGGTCTCGCCGGCCGCCGCGCCGGTGACACCAGGCGAGTCGGGCAGGCCCAGGGTGGCCACCCCGGAGCCGGCCGCGGCCAGCAGCGCGTCGACGTGGCCGTGATAGCAGCCGGCGAACTTCACGATCTTGGAGCGGCCGGTGTAGCCGCGAGCCAGCCGGATCGCCGTCATGGTGGCCTCGGTGCCCGAGTTGACCAGGCGGACCTCGTCGACGGCGGTGCGGCGGACGATCTCCTCGGCCAGATCGACCTCGCCCGCGGTGGGGGTGCCGAAGCTGGTGCCGAGCGAGGCGGCGGCCTGGATGGCGGCGACGATCTCGGGGTGCGCGTGGCCGTGGATCAGCGGGCCCCACGAGCAGACCAGGTCGACGTAGCGGCGGCCGTCGGCGTCGGTGAGCCATGGGCCCTTGCCGTGCGCCATGAATCGGGGCGTGCCGCCGACCGCTCGGAACGCACGCACGGGTGAATTGACCCCGCCCGGCACGATGGCCTGGGCGCGGTCGAACAGGGCCTGAGAGACCGGGGCGTCCTCCGGGTAGGGGAGGCCCTCGGCGCGGTATGAGGTGGTCACAGCGGCTCCCATTGTGTCAGCGCGGTCCGGCAAGAATCTCAAGAGGGTTCCTCACATCACCCTCCGATGGTCGAAAGCAGCAATCGGTGATGTCGGGATCGCCCCGATACGGTCGAGCCCAACAGGCCGAACATGCGCACAGGCGATAGGCTGACCGAGTGGAACGACCCGAGCTGTCGATCACGGTTGAGCACGCACCCGACGAGGTCACCTTCCACCTCGCCGGGGAAATCGACGTGCTCACGGTCACCAACCTGTCGACGCTGGTCAACGAGGTGCTGACCGAGCCACCGGCCCGCATCGTGCTGGACATGGCCGGGGTCACCTTCTGCGATTCCCAGGGTCTTGGCACCCTCGTCGTGCTCAGCCGCAAGGCCCAGCATGCCCGCTCCGTCCTGTCCCTGGCCAACGTCGGCGACTTCCTGCTGCGAGTGCTCGACATCACGGGCCTGCGCAGCGCCCTGATGATCAGCAGCACCGCCTGAGGTTGCCTTGACGCCGGTGTCAATGCCTACCGTCGGATGACGACGAGGGGGCACCGGGATGTTGATCGGGGAGTTGGCTTCGCGCGCCGGCACGAGCACGCGCACGCTGCGCTACTACGAGCAGCACGGGCTGGTGCAGGCCGGCCGTGACGCGAACGGATATCGCCAGTACGACGACGCCGAGCTGCGCGTGGTGCACGAGATCCGCTCGCTGCTGGCGGCCGGTTTCGGCCTCGAGGACATCCGTCCCTTCGTCGCGTGCCTGCGAGCCGGGAACGAGTCGGGTCACGTGTGCCCCGACTCGGTGCTGGTGCTGCGCCGTAAGCTGGCCGAAGTGGACGGCTACATCGGGCAGCTGACCGAGCTCCGGCAGCAGTTGCGCACCCAGTTGGACCACGCCGTCGAACAACGGGAGTCGCCGCTATGCCAGACACAGATCTGCCCGCCCTGACCGATGCCACCTTTGCCGAGGCCGTACGCGGATCGGTGATCCCGGTCGCCGTCGACGTCTGGGCCGAGTGGTGCCCACCCTGCGGGCCGATGGCGCGCACGCTGGCCGAGCTGCAGCCCGAGTTCGCCGGGCGGCTGCTGATCACGACGTTGAACGCCGACGAGAACCCGGAGACGGCCCGCGCGCACCGGATCCTCTCCCTGCCGACCCTGCTGATCTTTCAGAACGGCTCGGTGACCAGGACACTCGTGGGAGCGCGCCCGAAATCGGTGCTACGGCACGTGCTGGCCGAGGTCCTCACCCCGTACGCGAACGTCTGACCAGGCCCTAGGTGCCCCAGCGGGCCTTCTCCAGCAGGGCCAGCGCCTCGGCGGCCGCGTTGTCGCCACCGGACCGCAGCACCCGGGCCGCCTCGTCGACCGTGTCGGTGAGCCGTTGCCACTGCGACTCGCGCTCGCGGGACGCCTCGGACTGGGCCTTGAGCTGCTGCGTCTTGTTCCACAGGTCGACGAAGATGCTGACCTTGGCCCGCAGCACCCACGGGTCGAACGGCTTGGTCAGATAATCCACCGCGCCGACCGCGTAGCCCCGCAGAGCGAGCTGGGCGTCGCGGTCGGCGGCGGTGAGGAACAGGATCGGCACGTGCCGGGTGCGCTCGCGCCGCTTGATGTGCCCGGCCGTCTCGAAGCCGTCCATGTTGGGCATCTGGGCATCGAGCAGGATCACCGCGAAGTCGTCGGTGAGCAGCTGCTTGAGCGCCGCCTCGCCGCTCTCGACCGCCACCGCGGTCACCGGCAGGCCCTGGAGAATGGCCTCCAGGGCGAGCAGGTTGTCCTTGCGGTCGTCGACCAGCAGGGCCTTCGCGCGCTCCGCCACTGTGCTCCCCTCCGTGGACCTATCAGCCCAGATCCGGCTCCGTGGTCTTGTCGGCGTTGACCCAGCGGGCCATCAGCTCGATCAGCTCGTCGAGGTCGACGGGCTTGGTGATGTAGTCGCTGGCGCCGGCCGCGAGCGCCGACTCCCGGTCGCCGGGCATCGCCTTCGCCGTCAGGAAGACTACCGGTAGATCCTGGAAGCGCTGATTGCGCCGGATTCCGCGCGTGGTCTCGTAGCCGTCCTGGTCGGGCATCATCGCGTCCATCAGCACGATGTCGACCTCGGGGTGCTCGGCCAGCAGCCGTACGCCGTCGACCCCGTTGTCGGAGTACAGCACGTTGAGCCCGTGCATCTCCAGCGCGCTGGTCAGGGCGAAGACGTTGCGCACGTCGTCGTCGACGATCAGCACGGTCGCGCCGTCGAGCTGCCGGCTGGCCGGGCTCACCACGTGCCCCTCGAGCGCGGGGCTCTGGTGCAGCACCGGCATCTCCATCAGTGGCATGTCGATCGGGGCCGGGGCCGGCTGCACCACGACCGTGCTGGTGGGCAGCGTGGGCAGGCTCAGCGGCGGGATGGCCTCGGCGCTGAGCGCGTCGGGCATGTAGAGCGTGAACGTCGAGCCCTCACCGGGCCGGGACGAGACCACGATCGTGCCGCCGAGCAGCGCGGCCAGGTCGCGGCTGATCGACAGGCCCAGGCCGGTGCCGCCGTACTTGCGGGTGGTCGTGCCGTCGGCCTGCTGGAACGGCTCGAAGATGATGGCCAGCTTCTCGTCGCTGATGCCGATGCCGGTGTCGGTCACCGCGAACGCGATCACCTGCCGGGCCGCGGCCAGCGCGGGCACCTCGAAGTCGGTCTCGGGCGGGGCGCCGAAGATGCTCAGCGTGACCGAGCCGCTGTCGGTGAACTTGACCGCGTTGGACAGCATGTTGCGCAAGATCTGGTGGAGCCGCTGGGTGTCGGTGAGGATCGACTCGGGCAGCCCCGGCTGCAGCCAGACCCGGAACTCGAGGTTCTTCTCGTTGGCCTGCGGCGCGAACGCCTGCTCGACGTAGCTGCGGACCCCCTCGAAGTCGACCTGGTCGGGCTCGACGTCCATCCGGCCCGCCTCGATCTTGGCCAGGTCGAGGATGTCGTCGATCAGCGAGAGCAGGTCGGAGCCGGCGCTGTGGATCGTGCGGGCGAACTCGATCTGCTTCTCGGTCAGGTTGGTGTCGTTGTTGTCGGCCAGCAGCCGGGCCAGCAGCAACAGCGAGTTGAGCGGGGTGCGCAGCTCGTGGCTCATGTTGGCCAGGAACTCCGACTTGTACGCGCTGGCCCGGCTGAGCTGCTGCGCCTTCTCCTCCAGGCCCCGCCGGGCCTGCTCGATCTCGCGGTTCTTGGTCTCGATGTTGGCCTTCTGCTCGCTCAGCAGCTGGGCCTTGTCCTCCAGCTCGGCGTTGGTGCGCTGCAGCTCGGCCGACTGATCCTGCATCTCGCGGGCCAGCCGCTGGGACTGGGAGAGCAATTCCTCCGTACGGCGGTTTGCCTGGATGGTGTTGAGGGCGACGCCGATCGTCGACACGAGCCGCTCGAGGAACGTCAGATGCAGGCCCGAGAACGCCGCCACCGACGCGAACTCGATCACGCCGAGCATCTCGCCCTCGAACAGCACCGGCAGCACGACCAGGTCGTTCGGCGGCATCGACATCAGCCCCGAGCGCATGGTCAGGATGCCGTCGTGGGTGGCCCGGACCCGGATCGTGCGGCGCGAGACGGCGGCCTGGCCGACCAGGCCCTCGCCCGGCCCGAAGGTCACCTCGTGGTTGCGGGCGACATAGCCGTACGAGGCCGCGAGCCGCAGCCGCATGACCGCCTGCTCGTTGTCGACCAGGAAGAACGCGCCGAGCTGAGCGTCCACCAGCGGGGTGACCTCAGTCATGATCATGCGGCAGACCTCGCCGAGATCACGCTGGCCCTGCAGCAGGCCACCGATGCGGGCCAGGTTGGAGTCGAGCCAGCCCTGCTCGGCGTTGGCCTTGGTCGTCTCGCGGAGCGTGACGATCATCTGGTTGATGTTGTCCTTGAGCTCGGCGACCTCGCCCTGCGCCTCGACCGCGATGCTCTGGGTCAGGTCACCGCGGGTCACGGCGGTGGACACCTCGGCGATCGCACGCAGCTGGATCGTCAGCGTCGAGGCGAGCTGGTTCACGTTGTCGGTGAGGTCCTGCCACGTACCGGAAACGCCCTTGACCTGCGCCTGGCCGCCCAGCTTGCCCTCGACACCGACCTCGCGGCCGACCCGGGTGACCTCGGTGGCGAAGCTGGAGAGCTGGTCGACCATCGTGTTGACGGTGTCCTTGAGCTCCAGGATCTCGCCGCGGGCGTCGACCGTGATCTTCTGCGACAGGTCGCCCTTGGCCACGGCCGTGGTCACCGACGCGATGTTGCGCACCTGGGCCGTCAGGTTGGAGGCCATGTAGTTGACGTTGTCGGTCAGGTCGCGCCATGTGCCGGCCACGCCCCGCACCTGCGCCTGCCCGCCCAGCTTGCCCTCGGAACCCACCTCGCGGGCCACGCGGGTGACCTCGTCGGCGAACGACGACAGCTGGTCGACCATCGTGTTCACGGTGTTCTTGAGCTCCAGGATCTCGCCCTGGGCGTCGACCGTGATCTTCTGCGACAGGTCGCCCTTCGCGACCGCCGTCGACACCTGGGCGATGTTGCGCACCTGGCCGGTCAGGTTGGAGGCCATCGAGTTGACGTTGTCGGTCAGGTCGCGCCACGTGCCGGCCACGCCCCGCACCTGCGCCTGCCCGCCGAGCTTGCCCTCCGTACCCACCTCACGCGCCACGCGGGTGACCTCGTCGGCGAAACTCGACAGCTGGTCGACCATGGTGTTGACGGTCGACTTGAGCTCCAGGATCTCGCCGCGGGCGTCGACCGTGATCTTCTGCGACAGGTCGCCCTTGGCCACCGCCGTGGTGACCGACGAGATGTTGCGGACCTGGCTCGTCAGGTTCGACGCCATGTAGTTCACGTTGTCGGTGAGGTCGCGCCACGTACCGGAAACGCCTTTGACCTGGGCCTGACCGCCGAGCTTGCCCTCCGAGCCCACCTCGCGGGCCACGCGGGTCACCTCCTCGGCGAAGCTGGACAACTGGTCGACCATCGTGTTCACGGTGTTCTTGAGCTCGGCGATCTCGCCGCGGGCGTCAACCGTGATCTTCTGCGACAGGTCGCCCTTGGCCACCGCCGTCGACACCTGGGCGATGTTGCGGACCTGGTCGGTGAGGTTGTCGGCCAGCTGGTTCACGTTCTCGGTGAGATCGCGCCACGTGCCGGAGACGCCGCGCACCTGGGCCTGACCACCCAGCCGGCCGTCGGTGCCGACCTCGCGGGCCACCCGGGTGACCTCGTCGGCGAAGCTCGACAGCTGGTCCACCATCGTGTTCACGGTGTCCTTGAGCTCCAGGATCTCGCCCTGCGCGGCCACCGTGATCTTCTGCGACAGGTCGCCCTTGGCCACCGCCGTCGACACCTGGGCGATGTTGCGCACCTGGCTCGTCAGGTTGGAGGCCATCGAGTTCACCGAGTCGGTGAGGTCCTTCCACGTGCCCGCCACGTTGGGCACCTCGGCCTGGCCGCCCAGCTTGCCCTCGGTGCCCACCTCGCGGGCCACCCGGGTCACCTGCTCGGCGAACAGCCGCAGGGTGTCGGTCAGCCCGTTCATCGTGTCGGAGAGCTCGGCCACCTCGCCGCGGGCGGAGACCGTGATTTTCTGGGACAGATCGCCGCGAGCCATCGCGGTGGCAACCTGTGAGATGGATCTCACCTGATGGGTGAGGTTGGAGGCCATGGTGTTGACGGAGTCGGTCAGGTCCTTCCAGGTGCCCGCGACCCCGCGTACGTCGGCCTGACCGCCCAGCTCGCCCTCGGTGCCCACCTCGCGGGCCACCCGGGTCACCTCGTCGGCGAACGACGACAGCTGATCCACCATCGTGTTGACCGTGCGGCCGATGCGCAGGAATTCACCGCGAAGGGGACGCCCGTCCATTTCCAGCGCCATGTGCTGCGAGAGGTCACCCTCGGCCACCGCGACGATGACCCGGGAGATCTCCGTGGTCGGCCGGCCCAGGTCGTCGATCAGCGAGTTCACCGACCGGACGCTGTCGGCCCACGCGCCGTCGAGACCCTCGTCGTCGAGTCGCTCGGTGAGCCGGCCGTCGCGGCCGACGATGCGGCTGATCCGGCGCAGGTCGAGATTTTGCCGCTCCTGCAGCGACACCACTTCGTTGAACGCATCGGCGACCTCACCGGCCGTCCCGCTGCGGCGGGGCAGCCGAACCTTGAGATCGCCACGGCGAACACGCCGCAGAGCCTCGGCGAGTTCACCGAGCACGGCGGTGTCGTCGGGCATGCCGACGCTGGCTTCCTTGGCCGCGGTCATGCTGGTCCTCACTCGCTGTCCATCCGGCGTGGGCTCCCTATCCTCTCTCGCTCGACCGGGTCAATGCGAGAGACGACTTTGTGCACGGGCCCACCTACAGGAGAGGATGCATGCGTGTCAGTGGCCGATGCGATCTCGGACACCCCGGCGGGTGGGCTCGTCCGGCGCGTCCGGCTGCCCAACGACCGGCGGACCCCGGCCGCTGCACGCGCGCTGGTGCGCTCGGTCCTCGAGGAGGCGGGGCTCGAATCCCTCCTCAACGAGGCACTGCTGCTGACCACCGAGCTTTCCACCAATGCGGTGGTTCACGCCAACACCGAGCTCGACATAGAGGTTCGCGCCGACACCACCGGGCTCACCGTGACGGTCACCGACTTCGCGCCCGGCCCGGTCGAGCAACTGGCCGTGGGTCCGCGCAACGAAAGCGTGGACATCGGCGAGGTCGCCGAACGCGGACGCGGCCTGCTGCTGGTCGACCACTTCGCGAGCCGGTGGGGCACCGTGCACGAAGGCACCGGCAAAGGCGTGTGGTTCCGCCTCGAAGCCGAAGCGACCGACCGGGCCGGCGCGGTGGTGCCGGCCGTGGCCACAGTGATCGAGGACGACACGCCCAGCGTCGGCGCGCTCACGATGCTGCTGCAGGTCAACCCCGAACGGCACTCCGAGGAAGGGGTGGCCGAGTTCGCGGCCGACCTGCTGGCCCAGCTGGCCCGGCTGACCGGTGCGGCGGGCGGGGTGATCCGGCTCGACCGGGGCGACGGCGGCGGCCGCCACCTGCTGGCCCGCTACGGCCGGGCCCCGCGCGACGACGCCGACACGATCCGGGTGCCGCTGACCGTCCAGCGGCCCTACTCGGGCGAGCTCGAGCTCGACGCCTCCCCCATCGGCTTCGCCCAGCCGCTGGCCACCCTGGTCGCCGAGCGTTTCTCGCTCCATCTGGAGAACGACCGGCTGCGCCGCACCGACCTGCGCCGGCAGACCTGGCTGACCTTCCTGGCCGAGGCCAGCGAACTGCTCGCCCAGTCGCTCGACGTCAACCTCACCATGGCGCTGATCCCGCAGCTGGTGGTGCCCCGGCTCGGCCAGTGGTGCGCGGTGCACACGACCGACGCGTGGGGCCGGCTGCAGCTCGCGGCGGCCACCCACACCGACGAGTCCGCGCTTCCGCAGCTGCACGAGACCCTGGCCGAAACCGGGCCCGACTCGATCCTGACCCGGCTCGAAGAGGCCTCCCGCCTCGGCACACAGGTGATGCTGGGCGCGCCGACCGAAGGGTTCGCGGTGCCGCTGGTGGCCCGGGGCACCCGGCTCGGCACGCTGGCCGTCGGCCGCCACCACCGCATCCGGCACGACGCCGACGAGGTCAACGTGCTCGAAGACGTGGCCCGGCGCGCGGCCCTGGCCATCGACAACGCGCGCATCCACGACGAGAGGCACAAGGTCGCCCGTACGCTTCAGGCCTCCCTGCTGCCCCCGGCGCTGCCCAAGGTCGAAGGCATCGGGTTCGCCGCGGAATACGTGCCGACCGGCTCCGAGGTGGGCGGCGACTTCTACGACGTGGTGCCCGCAGGTCCCGACAGCTGGATCGTGGTCGTCGGCGACGTCTCGGGCAAAGGTGTGCAGGCGGCCACGGTGACCGGCCTGGTCCGCGACGTGATTCGCATCCTGGTCGACGACGGCAAGCCCATGGTCGAGATCCTCTGCCGGGTCAACAAGACGCTGGTGCAGCGGGGCGGCGGACGCTACTGCACGCTGGCGATGGCCTCGGTGACCCGCTCCCAGGGCGGTGTGCTCGACGTGGGCCTGCACCTGGCCGGCCACGACCGGGCGGTGCTGGTGCACGCGGACGGCAAGACGGCGTTCGTGGGCGAGGGCGGCACGGCGCTGGGCCTGCTCGAATCGATCACCTCACCCGACGTCGCGGTCCGCCTCCAACCCGGCGACTCCCTGATCTTCTACACCGACGGCGTCACCGAACGCCGCCGCGGCCGCGAACTCTTCGGCACCGCCCGCCTGCGCGACGCCGCGGGCCCCCTGGCCGGCTACTCCGCCGAAGTCATGGCGGCCCGCCTCCGCTCCACCACGATCAACTTCTCGGTCGAGGAACCCCGCGACGACATCGCGATCCTGGTCCTCCGCAACGACGCCTGACCACCTCCGCCCGACCGCCGCCGCGCTCTCGTCCTCCCGGTCCGACCGCCGCCGCGCCCTCGTCCTCCCGGTCCGACCGCCGCCGCGCCCTCGTCCTCCCGGTCCGACCGCCGCCGCGCTCTCGTCCTCCCGGTCCGACCGCCGCCGCGCTCTCGTCCTCCCGGTCCGACCGCCGCCGCGCTCTCGTCCTCCCGGTCCGACCGCCGCCGCGCTCTCGTCCTCCCGGTCCGACCGCCGCCGCGCCCTCCACCTCCCCAGCCCAACCGCCGCCGCGCTCTCCGGCTTCCCAGCCCGACCCGCGCCGCCGGGCCCGTGAAAACGTCCGACCTCCCGGCTCGTGACCCCCGACCCAAGCCCTCCGATTCGCCCCTTTTCTGCGTTTATTTCGTGGCATGGTGTTTGTCATGGCGAAAACTCAGTACTACACGGCGACGAGCATCGACGGTTATATCGCCGACGAGAACAACTCGCTGGAGTGGCTCTTCGACGTCGACGGCGGCAACGAGAACCCGTTCGGCGGCTTCTTCGCGGGTGTCGGCGCGTTCGCCATGGGCGCGACCACCTACGAGTGGGTGCTCGAGAACGACAACGTGCTGGCCCAGCCGCAGAACTGGCACGACCTGTACGGCGACATCCCGTGCTGGGTCTTCGCCAACCGTGAACTGCCGCTCGTGCCCGACGCCAACGTCTTCATGGTCAGCGGCGACGTGAAGCGCGTCCACGAGGCGATGCTGGTGGCCGCCAAAGGCAAGAACGTCTGGCTGGTGGGCGGCGGCGACCTGGTCGGCCAGTTCGTCGACCAGGGCCTGCTCGACGAGATCATCCTGGGCATCGCCCCGGTGGTGCTGGGCGGCGGCGCTCCCCTGCTGCCCCGCCACCTGACCGCCCAGCACCTGGCCCTGACCGGCACCGCGCAGATCGGCCGCTTCGCCTACCTGACCTACGCCGTCGGCAGCGAGCCCGTCCCCGGCCGCCACCCGGCCGCCACCGAGCACCGCTACGCCGTCCTGCACTGACCCGCCGCCGGCCGGCCTGCCTCAGTGCCGCCCGCTCACCGCCCCCTCGGGTTGATCATGCGAGGAGGGGTGTTGATCATGCGCGGAAAAGCCGGACGAACTATCGCGCCGGGAAGCCGGGTCAACCGCGCGCGGGTAAACCAGATCAACCCCGCGCGGAAGCCGGACGAACACCCCCACGGAAGCCGGGTCAACCGCGCGCGGTAAGCCAGATCAACCCCGCGCGGAAGCCGGGTCAACCGCGCGCAGTAAGCCAGATCACCCCCGCGCGGAAGCCGGGTCAACCGCGCTCAGGAAGGCCGGGTTGACCACGCGCGGAAAAGCCGGGGTTGGCCACGCGCAGGGAAGACGCGGCGCGGAGGCCGTCAGAAGAACTCGTAGCGGCCCGCCATTTCGACCTCGTGGGCCAGTTCGGGTGGGGCCGCGACGATCGCGGCCCGGCCGTTGCGGGCCAGCAGCACGTGGCGAACGCTTTCGACGATCGCGGTGAGGCGCGACGGCGGCAGTGTGCCCGGCAGCACCGCGTGGACGCTGCCCAGGCCGGCCGAGCCGCGCACCGGCACCGGCCCACCGACCGTGTCGCTCAGGGCATACAGCGCCGCCGGCAGGTCGGTCGCGGAGACCGAGAGCCGCAGGGCCACGTCGTCGCGGCGGAACGGATAGAGACCCCACCACGGCGGCGCGATCGGGGTGACCACGGCGCCGGAACCCCACGCCGCGGCCAGCCGGGACGCCTGGTCGACGGCGGCAGCTTCCTGCCCTTCGAACAGCACGGCCAGCGTGCCGCCCTGACCGTCGGCGGGCAGGTCGGCCTCGATCGCGCTGGGCTCGAGCTCCTCGGCCGCGCCGACCAGTTTGCCCAGCTGCAGCGGTGTGGGCACGGCGACGCCGACCCAGCGGCGGGCCTGCGGCAACGGTTCCAGGCGCAGTGTGGCCGCGGTGATCACGCCGTCGATCTCGGCCAGACCGGGCCGGCCGTCCTCCCCGTCGGACTCGGCGACACGGCCGCCGCGATCGACGTAGGCCACGCTGTTCACGTATTCCGCCGGGGTGCCGAACCGGTAGCGCAGCGGGCCGGACTCGTTGACCGCGAGCATGCCCCCGACCGTGGCGGTGCGGGACGGCGGGTCGGCCGGGAGCCGTTGACCTTGCAGGGCCAGTGCCGCTTGCAGAGCCCGTACGGGGGTGCCGGTCGCGACCTCGGCCGTGGCCTGCCCGACCTGGTGATTCCACATGCCGCTGAGCCGGCCGGTGTCGATCAGCACGTCGACGCCGGGCCGGGGCACACCCCAGTCAACCTTGGAACCGCTGCCCCGGGGGAGGGCGCTCAGACCGCGCTCGGCGACGATGGTCAGCACGTCGGCCACCGAACGGACCGTGGCCGGCACCGCGACGTGACCGGCCCGGCGCCCGCTGACCGTGTCGATCGACCGGGCGGTGCGCGCGTAGTCCGGACCGCAGATGTCCACAAGCGCGGCGAGCACTGGATCTTGCGAAGGCGATGGCACAGCCCGATTCCCCAACGTCGACGGCGGCTGATCGAACGGTCCGAAGATCGTCCACTCTGGCATATCGTACACGTGTTCGAACAAGCGCGGTCTGCGAGCGCAAGAACTCCGGAAGGTGGGGAAACCGGACCGGTAACCTAGGGCGCGTGACGATCCAGATTCCGGACAGCCCGCCCTCGGCCGCTCAGGTGCCCAGCGAGCGCACCTTTCACGACGACACCGTGACCGATGAATACGCCTGGCTGGCCGACAAGAAGGATCCGCGCACCACTGCCTATCTCGAGGCGGAGAACGCCTGGACCGAGAAGGCGACCGCCCACCTGGCCGGCCTGCGCGGCACGATCTTCGACGAGATCAAGGGCCGCACCCTCGAGACCGACCTCAGCGTGCCGTCGCGTAAGGGCGACTACTGGTATTACACGCGCACAGTCGAGGGCCGGCAGTACGGCATCCAGTGCCGGGTCCCCGTCGAGCCGGGCCGGACCGATCCGCCGTCGACCACCGATCAGCCCGGTGAGCAGGTGCTGCTCGACGGCAACGAGCTGGCCGGCGACAGCGACTTCTTCGCCCTGGGCGCATTCGACGTGAGCGTCGACGGCAACCTGCTGGCCTACTCGACCGACTACAGCGGCGACGAGCGCTTCACCCTGCGGATCAAGGACTTGCGTACGGGTGAGCTCTACCCCGACGAGGTGCCCGACACGTCGTACGGGTCGGCCTGGTCCGCCGACGGCAGCGCGCTGTTCTACATCACCGTCGACGACGCCTGGCGGCCGTATCGGGTCTGGCGGCACACGGTCGGCCGCCCGGCGAGCGAGGACGTGCTCGTCCACGAGGAGGCGGACGAGCGCTTCTGGGTCGGCGTCGGCCTGACCCGCAGCGAGAAGTTCATCGTCATCGAGTCCGGCAGCAAGATCACGTCAGAGGTGCGCGTGCTGCCGGCCGACTCCCCCACGTCCGAGCCTCTGGTGATCGCGCCGCGGGTGCAGGGCGTGGAGTATTCGATCGAGCACCACGGCCACCGTTTCCTCATTCTGCACAACCGCGACGCGGAGGACTTCGCGCTCTCGTGGACGTCGGCCGACGCCCCCGGCGACTGGGTCGAGATGATCCCGCACGAGCCGGGCACCCGCCTCGAGTCGGTCGACGCGTTCACCAGGCACATCGTGATCTCGCAGCGGCGGGCCGGGCTGACCGGGCTACGGGTGATCACCGACGGCAGCACCGACTCGTACGAGATGGAGTTCCCCGAGCCCCTCTACGCGGTGGGCCTCAGCGACAACCCCGAGTACGACACGGCGACCGTCCGCATCGGATACACGTCGATGATCACGCCCGGCTCGGTGTTCGACGTCGACCTCAACACCCGCTCGATGGTGCTGCGCAAGCAGAAGCCGGTGCTGGGCGGCTACAACCCGGAGGACTACGAGCAGTTCCGCGAGTGGGCAACCGCCCCCGACGGCACGAAGGTGCCGATCTCGATCGTCGCGCGCAAGGGCGTGCGCGAGCAGGGCCCGGCGCCGATGCTGCTCTACGGCTACGGGTCGTACGAAGCCAGCATCGACCCGTACTTCTCGATCCCGCGCCTGTCGCTGCTCGACCGGGGCGTCGTCTACGCCATCGCGCACATCCGCGGCGGCGGCGAGATGGGCCGCCAGTGGTACGAGCAGGGCAAGACCCTGACCAAACGCAACACCTTCACCGACTTCGTGGCGTGCGCCCAGTCGCTCAGCCGGAGCGGCTGGACGTCGCCGGAGCTGCTGGTGGCCCGGGGCGCGTCGGCCGGCGGCCTGCTGATGGGCGCGATCGCCAACCTGGCCCCGGAGGCCTTCGCGGGCATCGTGGCCGAGGTGCCGTTCGTCGACCCGCTCACCACCATCCTGGACCCCTCGCTGCCGCTCACGGTCACCGAGTGGGAGGAGTGGGGCAACCCGATCGAGTCGGCCGAGGTCTACGCCTACATGAAGGGCTACAGCCCGTACGAGAACGTCGCGAAGGTGAGTTATCCGCGGCTGCTCGTCATGGGCGGGCTCAACGACACCCGCGTGCTCTATCACGAGCCCGCCAAGTGGGTGGCCCGGCTGCGCGCGGTCGCCCCCGACGGTGACTACCTGCTCAAGACCGAGATGGGCGCCGGGCACTCCGGTCCCAGCGGCCGTTACGACTCCTGGCGCGAGGAGGCGTTCGTGCTGGCCTGGGTGCTCGACGTGCTGCAGCGCGCGTAGCTCCGCGGGGCCCTCGTGCCGGCTCGGCTACAACGCCGTGGTCGGCTCCGGTTTCCAGCAGTACTCAGGGATCTACTGAGCCCTATCGGCGGCGCAGGGCGACGACGGCGATGTCGTCGGCCTGTGGCCCGGCGCCGCCGAGCTCGGTCATCAGGCGCCGGCAGAACGCGTCCAGGCTCGGCTCGACCGTGCCGGACGCGGTGGCCAGCGCCTCCAGGCCCACGTCGATGTCGGCGTCGCGCCGCTCGACCAGACCGTCGGTGTAGAGCACGAGCGTCCCGCCCGCCGGCAGCACGAACTCGAGGTCGGCGGGACGGGGCGCGTTGATGCCGAGCAGCGGCCCGTGCGGTTCCAGGAACCGTACGCCCTCGGCGGTGTGCAGCAGCGGGGGCAGGTGACCGGCGCTGGCCATCCGCACCTGACCCGTCGCGGGTTCGAGCGTCAGCAGGCAGATCGTGGCCGAGTCGGCGGGCAGCACGGTCCGCATGAAGTTGTTGACGAGCGTCAGCACCCGGCCCGGCGGGTGCCCCTCGACGGCGTACGCGCGTACGGCGTGCCGCACCTCGGCCATCACCGTGGCCGCGTGCAGGGAGTGGCCGGCCACGTCGCCGATGGCCACCAGCAGCCGGCCGTCGAGCATCGTGAGCTCGTAGAAGTCGCCACCCACCTCGGTCTGCGCGCCGGCCGGTTCGTAGCGCATGGCCAGTTCCAGGCCGGGCACGTCGGGCAGATGCGACTGCAGCAGGCTGCGCTGCAGGGTGACCGCGATCCGGTGCTCCTCGTCGTACGAGCGTTGCGCCTCGACCGCGGCGGCCACCGTCTGGGACAGCTGCCGCAGCACCGGGAAGCCCGGGTTCTGGCTGCTGGAGGGCACAGCCACATAGACCGGCGGGCGGTCGTGGCGGAGCCGGGCCGCGGCCACCGCCACCGATTCACCCTCGGGCCACTCGACACCGGCCCACGCGGCGGCGTCATCGGTGCGCACCAGCGACCCGACAGCGACCGTCTCCTCCGGCAAAGCCCATTCCCGTACGGCCGGAGGCGCGCCCGCCGCCGCGATGCCCTTGCCCTCCGCGCCCTCGGCCAGCACCACCACGGGCCCGCCGAAGATCTCCACCGCGCCGGTCGCGGCTGCCTCGAGCAGGGCCGGGAGGGTGTCCGAGGTGTTGATGGCCAGCGTGGCCTCGGCCAGCCGCACCATCCGCGCGGCCAGCGACTCGGCGCGCCGCCGAGCCGAGTAGTACCGCAGCACGGCCTGGGCGGTGGCGATCAGCTCGTCGGGTTCGATCGGCTCGACCAGGTACGCGTCGGCGCCGCGATTCAGGCCCTGGGTGCGGTCGACGACGTCGACGGCGTGCGCCGACACGTGGACGACGGGCAGGGACCCGTACGCGGGATCGGTCTTGATCTTCTCGCAGACGTCGAAACCGCTCATGTCGGGCAGTTTGACGTCGAGCACGACCAGTTCGACGTCGGAGCCCGGCAGCATGCTCAGCGCCTCGCCGCCCGTCTCGGCCTGCTTGACCGTGAACCCGGCCCGGGTGAGCCAGCTGACCAGCAGATAACGCTTGGTCGCGCTGTCGTCGACGACGAGGACCGTCTCTTTCCTCATGACGACGGCAGCCTCAGGGTGAAGGTGCTCCCCTCGCCGGGAGTGGAGTCGACCCGCAGCGCGCCGCCCAGGATGCCGGCCAGCCGGCGTGCGTACGGGAGACCGAGCCCGGTGCCCTTGCCGCTGAGCGCCTTGCTGCCGGGCACCTGGTAGAACTCCTCGAACACGCGCTCGTGCAGCTCGACGGGGATGCCGGTGCCGGTGTCGGTCACGGCGAACTCGAGATCGTCGTCGGCCGGGCGCACGGTCAGCCGCACCTCGCCCTCGGCGGTGAACTTGAGCGCGTTGGTCAGCAGATTGCGCAGCACCCGGGTCAGCAGCACCTCGTCGGAGCGGATCGTGGCCACGGCCGGCTCGTCGACGACGAAGTCGACCTCGGGCCGGGTCGCCAGCGGTCGCAACGTGCCCCGGAGCTGGCCGAACACGGCCTTCAGGTCGACCTGCTCCCATTGCGGCTCGATCCGGCCGGCCTCCGCCTTGGCCAGGTCGAGCAGGTCGTTGACCAGCGTCAGCAGGTCGCTCGCGGAGCCGCGGATCAAGTCGACCTGACGTCGCTGCTCGGTGGTCAGGGGGTCGGACGACTCGTCGCCCAGCAGCCGGCTGAGCCCGATGACCGCGGTCACCGGGGCCCGCAGCTCGTGGCTGACATTGGCCAGGAACCGGCTCTTGGCCTCGCTGGCCGCGGCGAGTTGCTCGGACTTCTCGTCGAGCTCGGCGTACAGCGCGACCACGCCGCGGTTGGTCTCCTCCAGCTCCTCGGAGAGCTGGTGGTAGAGGGCCATGACGCCCCGGTTGGTTTCCTCCAGCTCCGCGTTGAGCCGGGCCAACTCGTCGCGTTGCGCCCGCACCTCGTCCAGCGCGGCGATCAACTGCTGATTCTGCACGTTCAGCTCGTCCAACGGGCTTCCCGGGACGTGACGGGCCAACCCGGCACGGATCTCCTCCAGCCGTTCCGGGGTCAGACGCGATGCGCTTGCGGGCAGACGTCGAGCCATCCAGACGACCGTACCGTTCGCACCGTCCTCGACCTCCATCTTGTCCACCAGGCGGCCGACATGTCCCAACTCGTGGCGGAGCCGGACCGCCTCGATCCCTGGACGTTCCACCGACACCCGTAAAACCGTGGATACCCCTTCGGGACCGATTGCGAACGTCACATCGGTATCGGCGTCCCCGCTCAGCACCACCCGGCTCACCTCGCTCAGGGCGGTCCCGATGCGGGTCTGGTCCTGCTGTTCCAGACCTACCTCGCGGGCCACCTCCCGGGCGAGCTGACGAACCAGGAAGACGTCCTGCGGCACGCGCAGCCGCATCTTCAGCAGCGGCTGCTCAATCATGGCAACCGAGCCACTAGCACACCGGCGTCGTCGCGACGCACCCCCGCGTCGCGCAGCACAGTCGCCGCGATCACCAACGGCGAGTGGGTCATCAGCCCCGGGTAGTCGGCCGGGCTCCAGCGATCGGCGACGCCGTCGGAGTGCATGAGCACAATCGCGTCGGGCGCGATCGGATAGTCGTACTCCCGGATCTGGCGGCGCTGATGACCCGCGATCCCGGGCAGCGAAACCATGCCCCGCTGCGGCCCGTACGCCGAGATCACGGTGCCGGTGATGTTGCCCAGGCCGGCGTAGCGGACGAGACCCGCGTCGGGGTCGAGCTCCGCGACGGCGACGGCGGCGCCCCGGGTGTGATTGAGCTTGCGGTGCAAAATCTCGACCACGGCGGCCGGCGGGACGGCCGGGGCGTCGGTGAACGCACGGACCGCCTGGTAGGCAGCTGCTGCGGCCAGGCCGCCGTGGCCCAGCCCGTCACACATCATCACCTGGCGACGGCCGTCGGCATCGCGCACGGCGTATGCGTCTCCGCTGACCGTTTCCCCGGTGAGCGGACGGGTCAGTCCGGCCGCCCAGAAAGGGGCAGGCGGGTCGGCGGGCCAGACCTGAGCGGTGAGCACGGTGCCCCTGCCCGCCACGGAGTGGATGTCACACCACGTGGCCTGCCGGGTGATGGCGCCCAGCCCGATACCGAGGGTGCCCGCTGTGGATTGCCCGTCGCTGGAGGAATGCGCCAGGTCAGCCATGCCGGGGCCGCTGTCCACCGCGACGATCTCGACGCCGGCTTGACCACCCGTACGCACCGGGCGTAGCAACAGGACGCCCTGGTCGGCGTGCTTGACCAAGTTTCCGGCGGCCTCAGCGGCCACGATGGAAAGGTCGGCGATGCGGCGCTCGGGCAATGCCAGCTCGATGGCCAGGCGCTCGGCCTGCCGCCGTACGGCGGAAGCAGTCGGGGCGGCCTCCACCCGGAACCAGACTCCCGCGTCGAGAAGCCCCTCGGGTAGCGACGCCACCGCGTCTCCGCTCATCGGCACCACTTGGTCACGGTAATGCTCGTACCCTCGCCGACGGCGGTCTCGATGTCGAATTCGTCGACCAGCCGCCGCGCCCCACTCAGGCCCAGCCCCAGCCCGCCGCCGGTGGTGTAGCCGTCGGTGAAGGCCAGGTCGAGATCCGCGATGCCCGGCCCCCGGTCGGCGAAAACAATACGAATGCCCTTACGCCGGCCGTTGTCGACGGAAGCCACCTCGACCGAGCCGCCCCCGCCGTAGACCAGTGTGTTGCGGGCCAGCTCACTGGCCGCGGTGACCAGCTTGGTCTGGTCGACGAGCGACAGCTTCACCGCGACGGCGAGCGAACGCACGAGCTGGCGGACCCGAACGACGTCCTGGTCGGACACGACCTCGATCCGCTGGGCCTGGTCGTTCACGGCGTGGTTACCGCGGGTGTCTCGATGTCGTCACCCTCGTCCGCCGGCTCCTCGTCGTCCTCGCTGCGTTCGCGGGCCAGCAGCTCCATGCCGAGCTCGACGTTGAGGGCCGTGCGGATGCCGGGCAGCGACAGCCCCAGCTCGACCAGGGTGATGGCCACCGCCGGGCGCATGCCGACCACCACGGTGTCGGCGTCGAGCACCTTCGAGATCGCGGCGATCGTGGCCAGCGTCCGGCCGACGAACGAGTCGACGATGTCGAGCGCGCTGATGTCGATGATCACGCCGTGGCAGCCGGTCGCCACGATCCGGTCGGCCAGGTCCTCCTGCAACTGCAGGGCGACCTGGTCCTCCATGTCGATCTGGATGGAGACGAGGAGGATGTCGCCGATCTTGAGGATCGGAACCCGTTCCACGTCAGCGGCCCTTCTTGCCGGTCGGTACCTTGCCCGTCTGCGCCAGCACGTAGCGCAGGGCGTCGGCCAGCGAGGACTTCGTGGCGATGTCGCCGAACTCGATGCCGAGAGCGACGATCGTCTGAGCGATCTGCGGGCGGATGCCGGAGATGATGCAGTCGGCGCCCATCAGCCGCGCGGCCACCACGGTCTTGAGGACGTGCTGCGCGACCTGGGTGTCGACGGCCGGCACGCCGGTGATGTCGATGATCGCGTACGGCGAGCCGGTGTCGACCAGCGTCTGCAGCAGCCGCTCCATGACCACCTGGGCCCGGGCCGAGTCGAGCGTGCCGACGAGCGGGACGGCGACCACGCCCTCCCAGAGCTTGACGACCGGCGTCGACAGTTCGAGCAACTGCTCGGCCTGATCGGCGATCAACTCTTCCCGTACGCGGACGTAGCTGTCGAACGTGAACAGCGCCGCCTCGTCGACGAACGAGGAGAAGGCCACGTAATCCCGCAGCATCGTGGCGTCGTTGTCGTCGAGGACGCCCAGCACCGCCTCCTTGAGGGCGAACACGCTCACCGCCGTCTCGGTGGTGCTGAAACCCTGCCGGGCCCGGGTCGCGGAGAGCTCGGCCAGCTGGGCCCGCAACTCACCCGCGGACTCGGCGCCCAGATCCGGAGCGGAGCCGGCCAGCGCCTGCTCGAAGGCACGCCTCAGCTCGGAGGTCTGCCGCTGCAGCTCGGCGCGGCTCAGCCGGCCGCGCAGCGAGGTCGCCACCCGGTCGGTCCAGGCCGTGACCAGGACTTCTTCATGTTCCTCGAGCAGTGTGGCGAAGCGGGCCGCCTCATCCGCGCTCAGCGTCACCGCTGCCTCCTGATACCTGAGTCGTGCCTGCAACGGGCGGGACTTTACCATCGCGAGGTCAAATACTTGCCGCGAGCCAAATAACCGGCCCGGGGGGTTCCCCGTTCTGCGGGCGGCATACCTCTTGGAGTACCGTTCAGCTCATAACTGGAGGTCCTGAATGTCTCTGACGGTACAAACGGAACAGCGCGCCGACATGGTCGTCGTGTCGGTCGCGGGCGAGCTCGACATGGCCACCGCGCCACAGCTTCAGGACCAGATCAGCGACCTGCTGGAGAAGGGGCGCACCCGTCTGGTCTTCGACCTGGCCGAGGTGTCGTTCTGCGACTCCACCGGGCTCTCGGTCTTCGTCCGCGCCAAGAACAGCACCGACGACGCCGGCGGCACGGTCCGCCTGGCCGCCCCGCAGCGCGGAGTTCTGCGCATTCTCGAGGTCAGCGGCCTGGTCGAGGTGCTGCGCACCTATCCCTCGGTCGACGAGGCGGTCAGCGCTCAGGAGCCCGCGCTCGACTGACCCCCACGCCCTTCCAGGGTCGTCCCGATCGGCGTAGTTTGTCGCCGACCGGTCGTGGGCACCTGCGGCCGTAAAGATTCCTCAGGGCGCGCGCAGGAGAGCTTCGTGAACAAGATCTTCCAGGGCTTCAAAGACTTCATCATGCGGGGCAATGTCGTCGACCTCGCGGTCGGCGTCGTGATCGGTGCCGCGTTCACCGGAGTCGTGACCGGCTTCACGAACGGCTTCATCAAACCCCTGATCCAGCTCATGGGCGGCGGATCCGGCGTCGGCGCCGGCACCTTCACGGTCAACAAGGTCCCGTTCGACTACGCCACGTTCCTCAACTCGCTGATCACGTTCCTGATCACCGCCGCGGTGCTCTACTTCTTCGTCGTCCTGCCGCTGAACATCCTGGCCGAGCGTCGTCGCCGCGGTGAGGAGCCGCCGCCGAAGGCCCCCGCTGAGGACATCGTGCTGCTGACCCAGATCCGCGACGCGCTGGTGGCCCAGCAGGGCCAGAACCGCGGGTACGGCGACACGCCCGGGCGCCACCAGCAGTGACTTTCTAGAAAAGATCATCCCCGGTCCGCACCACTCGAACAGATGTTCGATACGCTGCCCCGATGGAGCAGCGTAAACACTGGTGGAACGGCAAGTGGGGCCGCTCGGCCCGCAAGGACGTCTACTTGCGGGTCAGCGGCGACCAGTGGTACGTGGAGCAGCGCGCGGGCGGGGCCGAAGGCGTCTCGCACTTCTTCGAGTATTCGTCGGAGGAAGACGCCCTCAACACGGTCCGCATGCTGCTCGCCGCCCCCGGCGACTGGCGCGAACTTTCCGTACGCCCGCCGGCCCGCTGACTCCCGCTCAGGCCGCCTGCCGCCCGTCGTGCTCCTCGTGCCCGGCCGTCATCGGCCCGCGAGGCACCAGCCGCAACCCCGGGCGGTACGCCTCGGCCACCGGCTCCTCGTCGTCACCACCGGCAAAGCTGGCCCGCCACGTGCCCCCACCCGACCGCGCACCGGGCGGCGTGCTGACAAAACCCCCCGGAATCCGCGAAAGCGCGACGATCAGCAGGTAGCCCAGGATGACGAACCCGTGGCTGATCAGCCGGGCCGCATCCACCCGGGCCGCCGTGAGGTCATTGACCGAGAGCAGCAGAAGCATCCCGACGAAGGCCGTCAACATGGGCACCAACCCCGAAGGCCGGGTACGCCGCAGCGCGATGAACAGATAGCCGGTGCCGACAGCGACGTTCCAGGCCGCCGACTCGTGCCAGAGGTGACCCGGGTTGGCGTCGGGCCCCGTGTGCAGGTGCCCCCCGACAACGCCGCCACCGATCTGGTCCAGCCCCAGAATGAGCTGTACAGCCCCCACGGCGGCCAGCGCCACGAGCAGCACGCCGGCCACGGGGAACCCCTGCAGCCGCTCACGCCAGCGCGCACCCTTCCCGCCGCCTCCTTGCCGCCCACCGACGGCCGCCAGCTCCCGAGCCGTCCGCTCCTCGGCCGCCCGCTCCCGGGCCGCCCGCTCCCGGGCCGCCCGCTTCCCGCCGACGGCAGCGGTCAGCCCGCTGTCGCCGGCCGGCACCGACACCAGGCCGCCCAACCGCGGCTTACCGACCGGTCCCGCCTCGGCCAAGTCGTCGGCCAGCCCCGGCAGCCCGGCCAGAATCGAGGCCGTGAGATCAGGTGGCGTGGCCATACTCGTGCTGGTCAGCCGGTTGACCGACGCCGCCCGGTCCAGCCATTCCCGGCATCCGGCACATCCCGCCAGATGCGCGTCGACCGCGACCCGGTCAGCCGGGTCGTCCTCACCGTCCAGCTGCGCCGAAAGCATCTCGCGCCACCGCTCACAAGCCATAGTTCAATAGTCGCCCGGCCCACCCCGAGAGTTCCCACCCAAGCGGCTTACATCTCCATCCGGCCGACCGACCCGCCCGCGTTCGACCGAACAGCCCACACGTCCCGGCCCACCCCACCCCACACGTCTCGGCCCACCCCACCCGTCCCGGCCCACCCCCACCCGTCCGGGCCCACCGGACACGTCCTGGACCGCCCTACCCGACACATCGGGACGTCTGCGGAACGGCGCGTCCCACCCGTCACACCTACGCCCCGGCACCCCACCGCCGATATGTTCCGGCGAATGCCAGCCAACTGATTGGTTGGCGGCGTGCGGCGGCCTCAAGGGATGGCAGTGGGACGTACTGGACGACATCCACCATTAATGGGACAAATGTGACCGGTCTATGGGAGCGCCGAGCGGGCAGGTCAGACCGGACGGACCGCGATCAGATCAGGCTCGGCGGGCCCTGCACCGTGGGCCGCGGCGGCAGCGCCCCGCTTCCGCCCATCAGCCGCCGGCGTTCGCGGAAGGCGCGCAGGTTGGCCGTGTTGCCGCAGGTGCTGACGTCGTGCCAGACGCCGCTGTTGTTCCGGGACGTGTCGAAGAAGGCAGCCCGGCACTCGAAGTTGTTGCACAGTTTGAGCCGCGGCCAGATGCCCGCCTGTTGGGCCAGCAGGGCTTCCGCCCACAGCGCCGACGCCAGCCAGCGGGTGCCCCGGCCGGTGGGGACGATGCGCACCCACCCGTCGGCGTCGGGCACCAGGCTCACCGGCACGTCGGCCGGCGGAAGCGCGCCCTCGGGGCCTCCGGTGCCGCCCACGACCAGCACGTTTTCAAAGGTGGTGCGTAGCCGGCGCAGGGAGCGCAGGTCGGCCGAGGAGATCAGCAGCGTGGGGGCGGGGAGGCCGGAGACGAGCGACCACGTGCTGAGCGCCTCGGTCAGCCACGGCTGGGCGTCATCGGCCGTCACCAGCAGGTCGGTTCCGTACGACATGGGGGCTCGCGTGTTCAGCAGCTCTTGTAGGAGCGCCAGACCGGCGGGCGCCTCCCGCACGCCGTGCCGCGCGCTGGCCATCCATGACATAGCCGAAGCGTACTTGATTCTTTTTCATGACCGCCCCTACCTCGGCTTTGGTTCCCCTTAAGAGATCAGATTTCCATCGTTGTGGGGTGGTCCACTTGTGCCGATTCGCCGCGATGCGGGGTGCGGGTAACAAAAATTTACGCGTAACGATCGTCTCAAAAGAGCCGCGCGCGCCGAGGAGGACACGCGCGGCAGCCGGAGCTAACCGTCGATCCGGGTGATGTTGCGGATCTTGTTGGCGGCGTCGAGGGCGGCCACCTTGTACGCCTCCGACAGCGTCGGATAGTTGAAGACCGTGTCGACCAGGTAGTCCACCGTGCCGCCGCAGCCCATCACGGCCTGGCCGATGTGGACGATCTCGGTGGCACCCGTGCCGAAGACGTGCACACCGAGCAGTTTGCCCGTGTCGGGGGCGACCAGGAGCTTGAGCATCCCGTACGAGTCCCCGACGATCTGCCCGCGCGCCAGCTCGCGGTAGCGCGCGATGCCCACCTCGAACGGTGTCGCCGCCTCGGTCAGCTCGTCCTCCGTCTTCCCGACGAAGCTGATCTCGGGGATCGTGTAGATGCCGATCGGCTGCAGCTGGTGCATCTCGCGGGCGGGCTCGCCGCACGCGTGGTGGGCGGCGAGGCGTCCCTGCTCCATCGAGGTCGACGCCAGCGCCGGGAAACCGATCACGTCACCGACGGCGTAGATGTTGTCGACCGCCGTACGGTAATTGCTGTCGACCTCGATGCGGCCGCGCCGGTCGGCCTGCAGCCCGGCCGCCTCGAGTGCCAAGTCGTCGGTCTGACCTTGGCGGCCGGCCGAATACATGACCGTGTCGGCCACGATCTTTTTGCCGCTCTTGAGAATGCACAGCGCGGCCGTCTGGTGTCGTTCCACCGCGGCCACTTCCTCGCCGAAACGGAACGTGACGCTCAGGTCGCGCAGGTGGTATTTCAGCGATTCGATGATTTCGTCGTCGCAGAAGTCGAGCATCTGCTCCCGCCGCTCGACCACGGTGACCTTGGTGCCGAGCGCGGCGAACATCGACGCGTACTCCATGCCGATCACCCCGGCGCCGACCACGACCATGCTGCGCGGCACGGACTGCAGGTTGATCACGCCGTCGGAGTCGACGATCGTACGGTCGTCGAAGTCGACGCTGTCGGGCCGGGCGGGCCTCGTACCGGCCGCGATGATGATTTTTTCGGCGCTGACCTTGGTCTCCCGGCCGCTGCCGCCGTCGATCCAGATCGAGTTGGCGTCGGCGAACCGGCCCGTCCCGGTGATCATGGTGACTTTGTTCCGGGCGAGCTGGTTGCGGATCACGTCGGTCTGACGGCTGATCACATGCTGGGTCCGGGCCGCGAGGTCACTCACGGTGATCTCGTCCTTGACCCGGTAACTACTGCCGTACAGGTCACGCTGGCTCAGGCCGGTCAGATAGAGGACGGCCTCACGCAGCGTCTTGGACGGCACGGTGCCCGTGTTGATGCACACGCCGCCGATCATGTCTCGCCGGTCGACGATGCCGACCCGGCGTCCGAGTTTCGAGGCAGCGATGGCGGCCTTCTGACCGCTGGGCCCGGAGCCCAGCACCAACAGGTCGTAGTCATACACAATGCTTAGCGTCGCAGTGCCGGGCCGTCCGGTCCACCGAGTCCGATTCTTTTCCTGGTCTATTTACCTCCGGCCGGACAGGACCCTTTCCCCGTACGGCGGGAGCCGGCACGGTGGCGACCGGCGCGAACGCGGGCGGTCAGGGTTCACACTGGCCTCGTGAACCCCGAACCCGACCTGCACGCCCTGATCCGTCAAGGCGCGGCGCTGACCGGCGCGGGTGATCACGGCGGCGCCCTCGCCTGCTACACCCGGGTGCTGGCCCGCGCGGGTTCGGCCCGGCAGGCCCGCGAGGTGGCCACGGCCCACATGCTCTGGGTGGAGGCGGCCCGCTTCGCCGGTGTCCCGCTGCGGTCACTGTTCCCGGTGCTCGACGCGGCCGACCGCTACCTGCAGTCGATCGGCCGCCCCGACTGGCGCAGCGGCCTGCTCATCCAGCGCGCGGCCACCCACCGTGAGCTGGCCGAGTGGGACGAGGCGATCACGACCGCGGAGGAGGCGCTGGCCGCGCACACACCGGGCGCCCCCGGTACGACAGCGGGGACCCTGCGCTACCGGCTGGGCGACATCCTGCTCGGCGCCGGCCGGCACTACGACGCCGTCCCACATTTCCGCGCGGTCCTCGGCACCCCCGAGCCGGGCCGCTACAAGGCCCACGTCGGCCTGGCCAACTGCGCACTCAAGCGACACCACCCGCCCACCGCCGTCCGGCACGCCACCGCCGCCGTACGGGAAGCCGAAAGCCTGGGCGCCGAAGCCCTCCGCCTGCCGTTGCACGCCCTGGTCGAGGCCCACCGCGCCGCACGGAACCACGAGGCCGCGAGCATCACCGCCACGAGGTATCTGGAACTCGCCGGACGTCTGGGTTCCCCGTACGCGTGCTTCTTCGCCCTCCGCAGCGCCACCGACGCAGCCCTCGACCGCCGCGATTTGCCCACCGCCCGCACCCTGCTGACCGACCTCGAACAGCAGGCCACAGTCCTCGACGACGCCAATGGCCACACCCGCCGCTCAGCCGAGGCCGCCAAGCGCCGCCACCGCCTGAACTCCTGCACACCACACTCCGACGGCACTTGATCACAATCAGAGCCGCCGAACGCAGTTCTTCACTGCCAGGGATCGATGACCGAGATCCCGGTATCGACGAAGTCCTTGACGTTGCGGGTGGCGAGGGTCGCGACCTGCCATCGGCAGATGGCGGCGATCTGGCCGTCGAATCCGCTGATCGGGTTGCCGTCTTCTTCGCGACCGGCGACCACGTCGGCGTAGGCCGTGGCCGCGGCGAGGCCGAAGGGCAGGACCTGGCGGGGGAAGGCGGCGAAGATTTCGTCGGCCGCTTGGTGCAGATCGTGTTTACGACGCCCTTCCGGCAGTCGCGCGATGCCGTATCGGATCCGAGCAGGTCAAGCGGCCGACGTCGTCAGGGGTACGGCTTCGAGGGCGTCCCGGCGGGTGGCGTCGGCGCTTTCGTCGTCGGGTTGTTCCTGGGCGGCCCGTTCGGCGGCCACCCGGGACTCGTAGGCGGCCAGCTCCCGGGCTGTTTCCGCCCCGGCCCAGCCCAGCGCCGAAGCCAGCAGCGGAGCCGCCGCCCGGGCCGCCGTGATGCCGCGGTCCGGGGTTTCGATCGAGATGCGGGTGCGGCGGGTCAGGACGTCTTCGAGGTGGCGGGCGCCTTCGTGGGTTGCTGCGTAGAGCAGTTCCGCCATGAGGTAGTCGGGGGCGCCCGGGACCGGGGTGGCCAGGGCGGGATCCGACGCGATCGACGCCAGCAGTTCGTCGACCAGGGTGCCGTAGCGGCGCAGCAAGTGTTCCAGCTGGGCGACTTGCAGGCCGGCCTGGCGGGCCAGGGTGGCGCGGCGGTTCCAGGCCGCTTTGTAGCCGACGGCGCCGAGCAGTGGCACCTGGTCGGTGCACGACGGGGGCACCGGGGTCTGCAGCTGGTGGGCGGCCGCGTCCACGGCGTCCTTGGCCATCACGCGGTACGTCGTGTATTTGCCGCCGGCCACCACGACCAGGCCGGGCACGGGGGTGCCGACGGCGTGTTCGCGGGACAGTTTGGCCGTGGTGGCGGCCTCGGCCGAGAGCAGGGGGCGCAGGCCGGCGTACACGCCTTGCACGTCGTCCCGGGTCAGCGGGGTGGCCAGCGCCTTGTTGACTTCGGTCAGCAGGTAGTCGACGTCGCGGCCGGAGGCGGACGGGTGGGCTTTGTCGAGGGTCCACGCGGTGTCGGTGGTGCCGATGATCCAGTGCCGGTCCCACGGGATGACGAACAGGACACTGGTCGCGGTGCGGAGGATCATGCCGGTGCCGCCGGAGATGCGGTCGCGCGGCACGACCAGGTGGATGCCTTTGCTGGCCGTGACGCCGAACTGAGGTGCGAGGCCGGCCAGCAGGGCCTGGCTGTCGCCGGTCCAGACGCCGGTCGCGTTGATCACGACTTTGGCCCGGATCTCGAGGTCGCGGCCGGTTTCGAGGTCGCGGGCCCGGACGCCGACGACCCGGTCGTCCGCGCGCAGGAAGCCGGTCACCTCGGTGCGTGCGGCGACCTTGGCCCCGTACGCGGTAGCGGTGCGCACCAGGAACATGGTGTGGCGGGCGTCGTCGACCTGCGCGTCGTAGTAGCGGATGGCGCCGACCAGCGAGTCGGGGCGCAGCGACGGGAACGCCTTCATCGCCTCGGTCTTGGTGAGGTGGCGGTGCCGTGGCAGGCCCGCCCCCCAGCCACTGAGCGCGAGCACGTCGTACAGGGCGACCCCGGCCCCGGCGTACAGGCGCTCCCAGGCCCGATGCCGCAGCGGGTAGAGGAAAGGCACCGGCCGTACGAGGTGGGGTGCGAGCCGCTGCAGGAGCAGCCCACGTTCGCGCAGCGCCTCGCGGACCAGCGAGAAGTCGAGCATCTCGAGGTAGCGCAGCCCGCCGTGGATGAGTTTGCTGGAGCGGCTGGAGGTGCCGCTGGCGAAGTCGCGGGCTTCGATGAGCCCGACGTTGAGGCCGCGGGTGGCCGCGTCGAGGGCCGAGCCCGCGCCCACCACGCCGGCCCCGACGACCAGCACGTCCAGTTCGTCGCCGGTCGACATGGCGGTCAGCGCGTCGGCCCGCGTCTGTGGCGAGATCAGTCCGGTTTGCATGAGGGTCCCCATCTCACATGGTCCAGTCGAGGGTTCGGTCGACGGCGGCTCGCCATCGGGTGACGCCTTCCGAGCGTCGTTCCGCGGTCCAGGTCGGCTGCCAGCGCCGGTCTTCCCGCCAGTTGGCGCGCAGATCGCCGACGGACTCCCAGAAACCGACGGCCAGACCCGCGGCGTACGCGGCCCCGAGCGCGGTGGTCTCGGCGACGGCGGGCCGGCTGACCGGCACGCCCAGGATGTCCGCCTGCAGTTGCATGCAGAGGTCGTTGGCTGTGACGCCGCCGTCGACGCGCAGCCGGTCGAGTGCCGTGCCGCTGTCCTGCGCCATCGCCTCGACGACGTCGCGGGTCTGGTAGCAGATGGCTTCGAGCGCGGCCCGGGTGAGGTGCGCGGCGGTGTGGAAGCGGGACAGCCCGACGATCGCGCCGCGCGCGTCCGGCCGCCAGTAGGGGGCGAAGAGGCCGGAGAACGCCGGTACGAAGTAGACGCCCGCGCTGTCCTCGACCTGGCCGGCCACGGTTTCGCTGGCCGCCGCGGAGTCGAGGATGCCGAGCTGGTCGCGCAGCCACTGCACGGCCGCGCCGGCCGCCGCGATCGAGCCTTCCAGGGCGTACACGGGCTTCTCGTCGCCGAAGCGGTAGGCAACCGTGGTGATCAGCCCGTGACTCGACCACACCGGCGACGAGCCCGTGTTCATCAGCAGAAAACCGCCGGTCCCGTACGTGCATTTGGTGTCGCCGGGGTCGAAGCAGGTCTGCCCGAACAGCGCGGCCTGCTGGTCGCCGATCGCCGCGGCGATGGGCACTCCGGGCAATGCCTCGCCGTAGGTCTCGGCCGACGAGCGGATCGCGGGCAGCATGGCCCGCGGGATGTCGAAGTGCGCCAGCAGGTCGGGATCCCAGTCGAGGGTGCCGAGGTTCATCAGCATCGTGCGGCTGGCGTTCGTCACGTCGGTCAGATGCTTGCCGCCGGTCAGGTTCCAGATCAGCCAGCTGTCCATCGTCCCGAACAACACCTCGCCGCGGGTGGCGCGGGCCCTCAGACCGGGCATGTTGTCGAGCAGCCAGCGCACCTTCGTGGCCGAGAAGTAGGTGGCCAGGGGGAGCCCCGTACGCGAGCGGATCAGGGCACCGTCGAGCGTGTCGAGCATCGACGACGTCCGCGTGTCCTGCCAGACGATCGCCGGGGCCACGGGCGTACCGGAAGCTTTGTCCCAGAGCACGACGGTCTCGCGCTGGTTGGTCAGGCCGATCGCGGCCAGATCCGAGGGGACGAGCCCGGCGCCGGTCAGGGCCGCGTCGATCGTCTTGCGGGTGTTCTCCCAGATCTCGGTGGCGTCGTGCTCGACCCAGCCCGACGCCGGGAAGATCTGCCGGTGTTCGAGCTGGTGGCGGCCGATCTCGGCCCCGGACCGATCGAAGATCATGAAGCGGGTGCTGGTCGTGCCCTGATCGATCGCGCCGACGTACTGCTTCATGTGGTCGAAGTTAGGAAGGTTCGGCGGGGCCGACAACGGGTTGCGTGCGACAATGTCGCACGTGCCCGGCTTGATCCAGTCGATAGAGCGGTCGTCGGCCGTGCTGCGGCTGCTCGCCGCGGGCCGGCTGCGGGTCAAGGAGATCGCCGACGCGCTCGACCTGCCCAAGTCGACCGCGCACAGCATCCTGCGCACGCTCGAGCACATCGGCTTCGTCGAGCAGGACGAGCGGACCGCGCGCTACCGGCTCGGGCGCGGGCTGCTCGACCTGAGCGAGGGTGAGCTCGACCTCAACGAGCTGCGCGGGCGCGCGCTCAACTGGGCCGACGCGCTGGCCGCGCGCAGCGGCGAGGAGGTGCGCATCGGCGCCCTGCGCGACGGCCGGGTCGTTGTGGTGCACCACGTGTTCCGGCCGGACGACTCGATGCAGTCGCTGCAGACCGGCCACCTGTTGCCGCCGCACGCCACCGCGCTGGGCAAGGTGCTGCTGGCCTACAACGCGCCCGCGGTCGACGCCGCGGCGCGAGCGGGCCTGGAGGCGTACACGCGAAGGACTTTGACCTCGCCCCGTGATCTCGCGCGCTCGCTGACCGAGACACGCGAGCGGGGGTGGAGCCTGGCGGTCGAGGAGTGGGAGGCCGGCCGGGCCGGGATCGCGGCGCCCGTGCGCAGCTTCGGCGGGCTGGTGGTGGGCGCGATCGGCATCTCCGGACCGGTCGAGCGGCTGTGCGACACCCGGCGGCAGGCCCGTACGGCGCTGGTCGAACACGTGACCGCGACCGCCCGGTCGATCACGCGCGATCTGGCCGGCTCGTGAGCGAACGTTACGTCCTGGCCATCGATCAGGGCACCACGTCGACGCGGTGCATCCTGTTCGATCGGCGCGCGACGGTGGTCTCGGTGGTGCGCGGCGAGCATCGGCAGTCGTATCCGCGCCCCGGCTGGGTCGAGCACGACGCCGCGCGCATCTGGCGCGACGTGCAGCGCCTGATCGAGCGGGCGATGCGCGAGGCGGGCATCGGGCCGGCGCAGGTAGCAGCCATCGGCATCGCCAATCAGCGCGAGACCGTCGTGGTGTGGGACAAGGCTTCCGGTACGCCCGTGGCCCCCGCGATCGTCTGGCAGGACACGCGGACGTCGTCGTTGCTGGACACGCTGGACGGCTCGTTCGTCCGGGAACGGACCGGGTTGCCGCTGGCCGCCTACTTCTCGGCCACGAAGGTGCGCTGGCTGCTCGACAACACACCCGGCCTGCGGGCCCGCGCCACCCGCGGCGAGGTGTTGTTCGGGACGATGGACAGCTGGCTGATCTGGAACCTGACCGGCGGCAAGCATCTGACCGACGTGACGAACGCCAGCCGGACGATGCTGATGAATCTGGCCACGCTCTCCTGGGATCCGGATCTGCTGGACATGTTCGACATTCCGCGGGCCATGCTGCCGGAGATCCGGTCGTCGTCCGAGGTCTACGGGGAGGCGTTCGACGGGGTGCCGATCGCCGGGGTGCTCGGCGACCAGCAGGCCGCGCTGTTCGGGCAGACCTGCTTCGACCCCGGCGACACCAAATGCACGTACGGGACCGGCGGTTTTCTGCTGATGAACACGGGCTCGTCGCCGGTGTGGTCGAGTCACGGTCTCATCACCACGGTGGGCTACCAGATCGGGACGGGCCAGGTGGCGTACGCGCTGGAGGGGTCGATCGCCATCGCGGGCTCGCTGGTGCAGTGGGTACGCGACGGGCTCGGGCTGATCGGCACGGCCTCCGAGATCGAGACGCTGGCGGGCACGGTCGGTGACAACGGCGGGTGCTACATCGTGCCCGCGTTCTCCGGGCTGTACGCGCCGTACTGGGAAAGCGAGGCACGCGGAGTGATCGTGGGCCTCACCTCGTACATCACCAAGGGTCATCTCGCCCGCGCGGTGCTCGAGGCCACCGGGTGGCAGACACGCGACGTGGTCGACGCGATGAACGCGGACTCCGGGCTGGCCCTGACCGCCCTCAACGTCGACGGCGGCATGACTGCCGACAACCTGCTCATGCAGATCATCGCCGACTTCCTGCAAGTTCCCGTCGTACGGCCGATGGTGGCCGAGACGGTGTCGGTCGGCGCGGCCTACACGGCCGGGCTGGCCGTCGGCTACTGGTCGGATCTGCGCGACCTGCGGCACAACCGGCACTCGGCGGGGCGTTGGAAGCCGGGTCTGGACGAGGATCGGCGCGCTGCCGAGTACGCGAACTGGAAGCGCGCCGTCGAGTCGGCAGTGTTCTTCAGTCGGCGGCCCTGACGATCGCCACCGGGCACTCCGAGTCCCGGATCAGGGCCTGGCTCGTCGAGCCGAGCAGCAGGCCCGCCAGTTGGCCGCGCCCGCGCGAACCGACCACCACGAGCGCCGCGCCGGCCGTCTCGTGGCTGACGACCGACTCGGCGGGCCCCTCGACCAAGCGCTCGTACACGGCCACCAGCGGGAACGCCGACCGCAGGGGGGCCACGGCCTCGGTCAGCAGGCGCTGGGCCGCGGCCGCCCACTCCTCGCGCGACGCCGCGCCACCGGCTGCGGCAGCCAGCGTGCCCGCACCCGTCGGCACCAGCGGCTGCTGCCACGCGTGCACCGCGAACAGTGCGCACTCGCGCCGGGCGGCCTCCTGGAAGGCGAAGACCAGGGCCGGTTCGTTCGCGCGGGTGCCGTCGACCGCCACGACGACCGGGCCGACCGGGTCGGTGTCGCCGCGCACGACGACCACCGGGCATTCCGCCTCGGCGACCACCCGTACGGCGGTGGAGCCGGTCAGCGCGGCCGCGAACCACCCCCGGTCGCTCTCGCCCAGCACGAGCAGGGCCGACCCCTTCGACGCCCCGATCAGGGCCGGCACCCGGTCGCCCGGGACCTCGTACGCGGAGAAGTCGACGCCCGAACCGGCCTCGGCCACCGCGGCGTTGAGCACCCGCTCGCTGACGGCCACCGGCTCGTTCGTGCTCGCCGCGTAGATCACACGCAACGGCAGCCCGGTGTCGCGCGCGTGCCGCGCCGCCCACCGGACCGCCGCCGCGGCTCCGTCCGACCCGTCCACCCCGGCAACAACCGGCTCCCGTACGTTCATACTTCCTGTTTTGCCTGGTCGGCGTGTCGGACGTCCCTCAGTGAGATGACAGTTCCACGACGCTCCGAACTCGGGAGAACAGCCCGATCGGTCCTTGATAGAAGCCCCCGCCCCCGGTGCCGTCGTAGACCCGCACTGCCAGCACGTTAGTCGCACCCCAGCGCAGCAGGCCGTCCGCCGGGTAGTACTCGCGCGGCACCTCCCACGTCGAGTCGAAGGTGGGCGGAACCCTCCGGTACAGACGATCTCGACCCCGTTCAGGAAGATCTGATCCGCGTCGTCGATTTTGCCGAGCGCCGCCACGATCGCCGCGCCGGGCCGGGCCGGCAGCGTGAAGGTCCGGGGATGGCGATGGGCCGGGCGTGCGGCAAGCCGATCTATTCGACGGAAGCGTTCCGGAAGCTGTCTCCACCCAGATCTCCACCCTCTGCAGGTGTCGATTCCACCCGATGCGTTCGTAGCGTTCTGGGCATGAACGAGCCGAACACTCGTAGCAAGGCTGTTGTCGAAGCGACCAACTATCTGATCAATCGGCAGAAGACCAGGACCGGCCAGGTGGCCGGGGCTGTGGTGGGCAAGGTGCTCGATCAGGAGGGTGGAAAGTTGACCGGCCGCGTTGTTGTCGCGATCCTCGTCGTCCTGGCCGTGGTGGGTATCGCCTTCGTCGCCTACCGTTTGCTGGTGCTCGACCTGATCCTGACCGTGATCCGGGAACAGAACTGATGCTGCGCCGGCTGGCCCGGGGAAGTCTGCGCCTGTTGCGGGCCGACGACCCCGAGACGGGCTGGCTGGTGCGTATCGTCCTGACGGCGCTGTTCGTGTGGGCGCTGGCGTTGTGGCCGGCGATCGCTCCGGAGGTGCACCGGGCGCTCCTGCTGAGTTTCGCCGGCTGGGTCTTCTGGGTGGTCGCCGACCAGCGCCACCCTGTCCCGGCCCGGATCCTGCTGGCCCTGTCCACCCTGCTGCCGGCCGCGGTGTCCGCGCTGCCGCACAACGGGGCGGCTCATCTTTTCCTGTACGGGGCCCTGTTCACCTTTGTACTGCTGCCGCGCATGCCGTTGTGGGCGATCCTGGCCCTGACCGGTGCCCTGATCGTGGTGCTGCTGATCGCCTTGCACGTGGCCGGTAACGGGCCGACCGCGATGCTGACCCAGCCCGGCGTGGTCGTCGTGGTGGTGCTGGCCAGCCTGCACCGCCGGGAGCACCGCCTGCGGGCCGAGCAGACCGCGGAACTGCTCGCGCAGACGTCACGGGCGCAGGAGGCGCAGGCGCGCGCGGCCGCGCTGGACGAACGGGCGCGGATCGCGCGGGAACTGCACGATGTGCTCGCGCATTCGCTCGGCGCCCTGGGTGTGCAGCTCGAAGTGGCCGAGGCTCAGCTGACCGAACGCGGTGACGTGGAGGCGGCGGCGGAACGGGTGCGCCGGGCCCGGCGGCTGGCGGCGGACGGCATGGTCGAGGCGCGTTCGGCGGTCGCGGCGTTGCGGTCCGACGCGCCGCCGCTGGCTCGGGCGCTCGACAGCCTGGCCGGTGTGCACCGCGAGAACCACGCCGTCGAGGTGACGCTGCGCACCGACGGCCCCGCGCGGGCCTTGCCGTCGGCGGCCGAGGTGGCGTTGTTGCGCACCGCGCGTGAGGCGTTGACGAACGCGGCCAAGCACGCGCCGGGCGAACCGGTCACGTTGACGCTCGCCTACGCGGAGTCGGCAGTCCGGCTCGTCGTGGAAAATCCGGCGGGCTCACCGCGTACGGGGGAAAGCGGTTTTGGCCTGGTCGGCGCGCGGGAGCGCATCGCGCTGGTCGATGGCACCCTGGACGCGGGCGTCGTCGACGGCGCGTGGCGAGTCACCGCGGAGGTGCCGGGATGACCGACGAGCCGTTGCGCGTGCTGGTGGTGGACGATCAACAGCTCGTACGGGAGGGCCTGACCGCTCTTCTGGAACTGACCGGCGGTGTCGAGGTGGTCGGGTCGGCGGGCGACGGCGCGCGGGCGCTGGAACTGGTCGCCGAGCACCGCCCGGATGTGGTGCTGATGGATCTGAAGATGCCGGTGCTGGACGGCACGGCGGCGACCGCTCGCGTTCGGGCCGAGTTTCCCGAAGTCGCGGTCGTCGTGCTGACCACGTACGCCGACGACGAGTCGATCGCGGGGGCGCTCGCGGCGGGGGCCCGCGGCTACCTGACCAAGGACGCCGGTCGGGCCGAGATCACGATGGCGTTGCGGGCCGCGGCCGGCGGTCAAGCGCTGTTCGACCCGGCCGTGGCGGCCCGGCTGGCCGAGGCGATGAACCGTCCCGCGGCGCCGCCGGCCCGCGACAGCCTGCCCGACGGGCTCACCCAGCGCGAGGCCGAAGTGCTCGGCCAGATCGCCCGGGGCAGCACGAACGCCGAAATCGCGGCGGCCCTTTTCGTCGCCGAGACGACCGTGAAGACACACATCAACAACGCCTTCGCCAAGATCGGTGCGCGTAATCGCACCGAGGCGGCAAGCTATGCGCAGCGACAGGGCCTGACCTGAAAGGCAAAGCCATGGCGACGTGCACCCTCTGCCACCAAGACGTCCCCGATTCCGATCTGGCCGACCACGTCCGCAGGTCTCACCCCGACGCCGCCGAGGAAGGAATCTACGAATCCGACGGCGACATCATCGTGCAGGACGCCTCCTTGGAGCCGCTGGCCGAATACGACCCCGACCACGCCACCTGGCAACGCGACTAGCTCCCGAACTGTGCCGCTTCAACCCGCCGGCGGACCAGGGCCTCGTCGAACGGGACGGCGGCCGCTGCCGCGTGTTCCACGGCTGACTCGCGGACCAGCTCGGCGTCGTACGGCAATTGGTTGAGGTCGATGCGTGAGAGCAGTTTCTTGGTTATCGGCCGCTTGGAGTCCCAGAAAACCAGCGACTCGATCAGGTCGATACACGGTCGGCTGTTCAGCACGGCTGTCACCACCGCCGCCTCCACGCCGTCGAGGAACGGCAGGAAGTAGCAGGTGTCGTCGAGCACGACGGGCTGGTTGTTGAGCGGCGCGACCAACCGGAACACGGGTTTCTTGTGCAGCCCCGAGACGGCCACCTTGTACGGCGCGTACGTGTAGTCGCCGTGGCCGAAGACTGTGAAGCGGGGCCGGTTCCGATAGATCGAGGACCGGCGGCCGTCCAGCGTGGTGCCGTGCGCGTTCAGGTATTTCCACAGCGCGGGCGCGCTGAACTCGAGGGAGTCCGTTTCCGCGCCGAAGGTCTTCTGCGGGACGATCACCCATTTCGTCAGGTCGCGGTGACGCCCGCGGAAGACGTCGGTGCTTTTCAGGAACGGATGGACGAACTCGGGTTCCAGGTCGAGCACGACCCCGTTCCTGGTCGCCGGGGCCGGGGTCGCGGTCAACTCGAACACGCTGGACGCGTCGTGTTTCATGCCGGAGCGCCACTCGTACGGGGAAAGGCCGTCGGCGACCCGGACACCGCGGTAGCGATCCACATCGGAGACCAGGCGGCCGTCGACGACACCGAACCGGTTCCCGGCGGACTCCTCGGGGGCGAACACGTCGTCGTGAATCCGCGCGGTGTAGTCGGCCGGTCGGCTCGGGTCGACGCGTACGACGAACCAGCACGCGTCCACGCCGGCGCCGAACCACTTCTTCGAGTTGATGCGATAGACGTCCCCGCCGGCCAGTGGCATTCGCGTCGAGGCCGCCAGCTCCATGACGTTACGGACGACCTGTGTCTTGCACAGCATGCCCAGCGTGAACGGCTCCGATCGATACTCGGTCAAGACCTTGGTGATGATGTATTCGCAGACGTCGAAATTTGACGATCCGAGGACGGCGTCGATCCCCCGGACCCCTTTGATGTTCGCCTTGGCCGGAAGGTTGCTGGATTTCATCCGGTTGAGTTCCGCCGAGGTCACCCACGGCGGGTTCCCCACCACGAAAAGGGGGCCGTCCGTCGTCCAGGAGAAGAGGTCGGTCAGCCGGGTGCGAAAGATGTCGGCGACCTCGACCCGGGCCCAGCGCGAAGCCCGCTCGGCGTACTCGGGGTGCAGTTCCAGCCCCTGACGCTCGCTGCCGGGGCTGAGCGCGGCGCTCGCTTCCAGGAAAGCTCCGGTGCCACAGGTCGGCTCCAGGATCCGGGCGTCACCGGGCAGTCCCAGCAGACTCAGACACTGACGCGCGAGGACGAGCGGCGTCTGGAAGTCACCGAACTCGTTGTTGGGCACATCGCAGCGTACAAAGGGCCGCCCCCGAGCGGGGACGGCCCTTCGCGCACTACCGCTGTCAGCAGGACAGGTTGCCGCCCGGCGTCACACCGAGGATGCCGGTGAACCGGTTGTACGCGTTGATGCGGCTCTGCACCTGGGCGGGGTTGCCGCCGTTGCACTCCAGCGCGCCGTTGATGCTGCGGATCGTCTCACCGAAACCGCGGCCGTTGACGATGGCGTCGTGCGGCGTCATCGAGCCCGGTCCGCGCTGGGTCATCCAGTACCAGATCGCCGTCTGGTAGGCGACCGAAGCCTCGTTCTTGACCCGGTCCGGGTTATTGAGCAGGTCGATGCCGAGTGCGTCACCGGCCGCCTTGTAGTTGAAGTTCCAGCTCAGCTGGATCGGGCCGCGCCCGTGGTAGGCGCTCTGCCCGGCCGGGCAGCCGTACGACTGGTTGCGGTCGCAGTAGAGCGGCCAGTTCGCCTGGTTGATCTCCTCGACGTAGACCAGGCCGCCCGACTCGTGGTTGATGTTGGCCAGGAACGCCGCGGCTTCCTGCTTCTTCACGGTGTCGCTGCCGGTCTTGGTGAAGGCCGGGAACTTCTTCATGGCGTCGACCAGACCCGCGTACGAGTAGAACGGGATCCGGCTCGGGAACATCTGGTTGAACTGGGCCTCGCTGACCGGGAAGCCGCTCGTGCTGCCGCCGCCGTTGCCGGGCGGGGGCGTCGTGGGCGTGGTGCCGCCACCGCCGCCGGTGCAGGTGAACGGCGACCAGTACCAGGTGCTGATGACCGGGTCGTAGCCCGGGTTGGCGTTCGTCGCCTTGTAGTACTTCCCGTTGGTGTAACGCACGATCGCGCCCGCGTTGTAGTACTGCCCCGCGACCCAGTTCGGGTGGTTGCAAGTCGTGCCGCCGCCGTTGCCGGGCGGGGGCGTCGTGGGCGTGGTGCCGCCGCCCCCGCAGGCGCCGTTGTCGCTCCACACGCCGGAACCGCCGGTGCTGGGCGTCTCGCCCTGAGTCCACCACTTGGCGGTCCAGTTGCGGCCGTTGTGCGACGTCCGCGTGCCGCCGGTGTAGACCGCGGAGCTGCTGTACGCGGCGGCGCAGGCCTCGGCCGCGTTCGACGTCGTCATGGGCAGGATGGCCGCGGCCGCACCGGCCACACCGACGCTGACCACGGCCAGGATCGACAAGAGCCTTTTCTTGGACATGCAGAACCTTCCGCGCGCGGGGAACGCGCTGGCATGTGGGGGAATGGGAGCGAGATCGACTCAACTGCACGCCCCCGCACAGCGTCAAGGATCAGTAAGGATTCTTAAACTTATTTAAGGTCGCCCGCGACGGAGCTTTCACGTCCATCGGTGGTGTCCTCGGCGTCGTCGCGGCCGTCTTCCAGTTCATCGAGTCGAATACGGGCGGCGGCATCAAGACCCTCGTCATCTCGACCGTTGCCGTCGTTGTTCTGGCTCTGGGGGTCACGCTCTTCTCCCGTAGCAGCCGGACCTTCATCGGCGGCATTCTGGCGATTGTTGTCGTGCTTGCAGCGGGTGTATCGGCGGCTACCTGATCGGCACCGCGCGATCCGACTCGAAGGCGCCGACAAGCACAGCGCCGCCCTCCGCCTGCCAGTGGCACGGCGGACAGTCCACCTGCGGGCGGGCCGATCAAAGTCGCCGCCGCGGACCCGAACCAGCCCGGCGTATTCACCGCTGTGTCGGTGGACGGAACTCTCGCTCAGTGGGAGGTGGAGCAGCCGCGGGTCGCCCTTCGGGCAGGAGAAATCGGCCAGGCCGCGACCGTACGGTCATTGGCCATCGACAAGACCAGTCGCAACACCTTGGCGGTGGGCCGAGGCGATGGATCGCTGGAATTGTGACCATGGCGGCATTACCGCGCTTGCCCTCGACGCCGGGGTGAAGAACAGCCTCGCGATCGGTTTCGCCGACGGCACCGTTCAGATTCGCGACCGGACCCGCCTCGACTCGGCACGACGCGAGTCCCAGGCCGGTCGGCGGAGCGCGGTTCTCGCTTTGTCGTTCGATCAGGGTTTGCTCACCGCGGTGCTGGCCGACCACTCCGCGGCAGCGTGGCGAGCAGCCGAACTGGGTGCGCCCACGAAAACATACGGCCCGTGAAGAGCGGATGCGGATCGCGGTCTTACTGGTGGGCCGCCGGGGACTCGAACCCCGAACCTAAGGATTAAAAGTCCTCAGCTCTGCCATTGAGCTAGCGGCCCGCGATCATAGAGTACCTGTGGCCGCCCGCATTGCCTTGCAGGTATCCGGGTCTTGCGGGACGGGGCGCCGCACAGTGGTGCGGCGCCCCGGTAAAACCGCAGGTCAGTCGGCGATTCTGACGTCGTCGATCAGGCCTCGGTAACCGCCCGTGGCGGCCGGCTGGTCGTAGGCCACCACCAGGGTCGTGACCTTCTTGCCGGCCAGCGCGCCCAGGGGCACGACGACCTCGTTCCACTTGCCGACCGTCACCTTGTTGCACTGGAAGGCCGGGTGAGCCCGGTTGCCGCGGGTGTCTTTGAGCCCGCTGTCGCGCAGGTTCTTGCCGTCGCTGAAGAGCAGGTCGATCGCCACGCAGGTGCTGTTGGCCGGTTTGACCTCGGGCCGCACGGTGTTGGCCTGCGGGTAGATCCAGTACGACAGCTTGGTGGTCGGCTTGATCGTGATCCGGCTCAGGGCCATCGACTTGAGGTACGCGTACGACTTGGTGGCGCTGTTGTCGAGGCCGGCGTACATGAGCGACGTCGCCCCGGTGTGCCCCGGCTCCGTCCGCACGCCCAGTTCGGGGCCAGTCAGTTTGCAGCAGATGCCGGCCACGTTGACGATGCCGTTGGCCCACGCCACCGTGTTCGACCAGCTGGGCTGCACGTCGCCCGTCCCGAAGCTGGTGTTCAGGTCGAGGTCGTACTGGCCGACGCGCAGGAAGGTGTCCAGCTGGTCGGGGGTGCCGGCCAGCGCCTTGTCGGTCCAGTGGACGAGGTTCAGGTCTTTGTTCTTGGCCGCCGTGGCTTTGATCTGCTGGGCCAGCGTCTTGTCGGCCTGGTATTTGCGGTCGAGCGCGATCTGGATGTCGCGGTCGACCGCCTGGTGCAGGCCGGTGTCGATGTAAGCCTTCCACACCGCCGGGTCGAGGCTGCGGGTGGCGGCGATCGCGGCCGCCTGCACTTCACTGCCGGCGGCGGTGTGGTTCCAGACCTTGATGATGAAGTCGCGGTCGGGCAGGTCGAGCAGTTCCTCGGTGACGGTCAGGCCGATCCGGTTGGCGGCCAGCTTCTTCGCGGCCCGGGCCCGTTCCGCGGCCTTCTCGGCTTCGGTTTTGGCTTCGTCGGCGGCGATCCGGTCGTCGATGTCCTGCCGGGCCGCGTCGGCCATCCCGTTCGCGATGAACGCCGTACGGTCGGTGTCGCTGCCGTCGCGAGCCGTGCGCGCGGCCGCCTTGACCTTGGGCCACTTGACGTCCTCGGCCACCCGTTCCCAGATCAGCCGTACGAAGTCGGTGTCGTTCCCGTCGAGCAGGGCGGCGTCGGCCACCACGTCGATGCTGGCCGCGGCGGCCGTACGGGCGAGGTCACTCGCCCGCTTGGTCTCCGCCTCTGCCCTTTCCCGTTCCACGTCGCGGTCGAACGCCGCGAACACCTCGACCGTGATGAATTCGTACGAGAGGTCCGGATCGCTGGTGAACGCGGTCTCGGCCGCCACCCGCACCTCGACCTGGTCGGGGTTGTCTTTGACGTGGTCCCAGATCCCGATGACGAAGTCGCGGTCAAGCTTCTCGATCAGCGCGAAGTCGTCGCCGAGCCCGAATTTCACTGCGACGGCGAGTTTCTGGTCGTAGCTCGCCGACGCGGCGGCCAGCACCGCGGAGGCGGGTGCCGCGAAGGTGGCCGCGGCGGTTCCGAGGACGAGCGAGCCGGCCAGCCCGGCCGCGAGGATCAGCTTCTTCATGCCGGGTTCGCCGCCATCTTGAACGTAGTGAACGGGGCGGCGACCGCGCCCGAGTTGACGTAGCCGACGCCGTCGTTGGCGATCACCGCGATGCGGTTGGTCTCCAGCGCCATCGTGTAGGAGCCGGTGCGTACCTGGGTCCAGAGCGCGGACAGGCCGCCCTCCTTGACCCGCACGATGCCGTCGGTGTGCACGACGCCGATCCGGGTGCCGGCCAGGGTCAGTTGCTTGACCGCGCTGTGCTCGGTGACCCAGCTCGCGTTGAGGGCGCCTTCCTTGACGTACGCGACGTTGTCGGTGCGCAGCACGCCGATCCGGTTGCCGGAGAGCACGAGCTGCTTGACCGCGCCCTGCTGCACCGACCAGTTCGTCGAGGCGGTGGTGCCGTCCTTGACCAGCGCGACCAGGTCGGGCCGGAGGATGCCGATCCGGGTGCCGGACATGGCCAGCTGCGTGACGGCGGTGTCGTAGAGCTTGACCCAGCCCGCGTTGAGCGCGCCCTGCTTGGCGTAGGCGATGTTGTCGGTTCGGACGATGCCGATCCGGTCGGCCGCCAGCACGAGCTGCTTGACCCCGGTCTGCTGCTGCGTCCAGCCCGCGCTGAGACCGCCCAGCTTGACCAGGGCGACGCCGGAGTTGGTCAGCACACCGATCCGGTTGCTGGCCAGCGCGATCTGCTTGACGTTCGTGTAGACCTTGACCCAGGTGGCGTCGAGGCCGCCTTCCTTGACGTACGCCGTGCCGTCCGCGGTGAGCATGCCGAGTCGCGTCGTCGTGACCGCGAACTGGGTGACGTCCGGTCCGATCTGGAACTGCCCGACGCGCAGGAAGTCGGCGACCGTGTTGGCGTCGCCGGCCAGCGCGGCCCGGGCCGCAGTGGCCAGCCCGCGCTGCGAGTTCTTGGTCGCGCGGTCCAGGATGGCCTGCACCAGGCGCCGGTCCTCGGCTTCTTTCTTGGCCAGGGCGATCTGGATGTCGCGGTCCTTGGCGGCGTGGATGCCGGTGTCGATGAACGCCTTCCACACGGCGGCGTCCAGGCTGCGCGCGGCGGCGACGGCCGCGGCGTGCACCTCGGAGCCTTCGGTGGCGAAGTTCCACACGACGGTGACGAAGTCGCGGTCGGGCAGGCTGAGCAGCTCGTCGGTGACGGTCAGACCGATCCGGTTGGCGGCCAGCTTCTTCGCCGCCCGCGCCCGCTCGGCGGCCTTCTCGGCTTCGGTCTTGGCCTCGTCGGCGGCGATCCGGTCGTCCACGTCCTGGTGGGCCGCCTCGGCCAGACCGGTCGCGATGAACACCTGCCGGTCGGAGTCGCTGCCGTCGCGGGCCGCGCGCGCGGCCGCCTTGACCTTGGGCCACTTGGCGTCCTCGGCGACCCGTTCCCAGATCAGCCGGACGAAGTCGGCGTCGCTGCCGTCGAGCAGGGCGGCGTCGGCCACGACGTCGATGCTGGCCGCGGCCGCGCTGCGGGCCAGGTCGCTGACCCGCTTCTCGTCGGCCTCGCGCTTGACCCGCGCCAGGTCCCGATCGAACGCGGCGAACACGCCGGTGACGATGAACTGGTAGCAGGCCTGGTCGACCGAGTCGGCCTCGACGGGCTCGGCGCTGAACGCGGCCTCGGCGGCCAGGCGGACCTCGGCGTGGGCCGGGTCGTCCTTGACGTGGTTCCAGATGCCCACGACGAAGTCGCGGTCGACCTTCTCGAGCAGGGCGAAGTCATCGCCGAGGCCGAACTTCACGGCGACGGCGAGCTTCTGGTCGTAGCTGGCGAGGCTGCCTTCGGCGAGCGCCGAGAAGGGAGCGGCCTGAGTGGAGGGTGCGGCCTGCGCGGTGCCCGCCGTGGTCGCGGTGAGGGCGGCCACCGCGACTCCAGCAGCCAGCAGTGGCCGCGCCCAGACAGCGCGGTTGATCGAAGTCATGAAATTGTCCCCGTGGTGTGTTCTGGCTTGACGCACGGCCTTCTACCTGGGATTTCACCACAGGGAAAACCGCGGAGATCGATGTCGGCCGGTACGTTAGCGGTCGCTCACCCTCCGGCACAAGGCCACGTCATTGTGATGAACGTCGTTGGGCCGGTCCCGCGCGGTCCTGGTTTCCATGCTTAGATGACCGCGACCGCATAGCGATCGATCAATAGAAGTGTTCACGGGGGAAACTGAATATGCGTACGCGTGCAGTAGCGCTCGCGCTGGCTGCGGCCATGAGTGTCGTGGCCGTCCCGGCGGCGTCGCAGGCGGCGGTGCCGCCGCTGTCGGCCGTCCTGGCCGCCGACGAGTGGGATCAGGCCGAGGCCGACAAGCTCTTCGTGCAGTGGTTGTCGGTCAACGAGCCCCGGCTCGCGGTGCGCAGTGCCGCCCGGGGCGCGCTGCAGGGCGGCGCCGAGGCGATCGCGACCTTCCTGATCACCGGGTGGGACGCCGCGATCCTGCGGGCCGAGCAGCTGCGCACCCGCAATCTCGACTTCACCAAGCGCATGATCAGAACCCATCCGCTGCAGTACTACCCGCGGGTCAACGCGGCCGGTCAGCGCGCCCTGGTCGGCACCGACGAGGAGCTCGCGGAGTTCGTGAACAGCGGTTACGCGAAGGCGCTGGAGCTCGACCGCAAGGACATCGACGACGACGAGGATCAGGCCGAGGCGATCCGGCAGAGCGACCGCGACTACGTCACGCTGCTGAGCACTGAGGACCCGGGTGCCCAGGTGCGCGCGTGGGCCGGCCGGGCCGTCGCCCCCGGCACCACCGACGCCGACGTCGTCGAGTTCTTCCGGTACGGCTGGGTCAGCGCGTCCGGGCTCGACATGCAGACGTTCCGCACCCGCCTGGCCGACGAGGATCGCCGCTGGCACCTCAAGTCCCGCCAGCTGGTCATCGACGCACAGGCCGCCGAGAAGGCCGCCCGGGAGACCGCCGGCGAGGCGCAGGCGCAGATGCGTGAGGCCGCGGCCCGGGCTTGGGCGCTGGTCGGCGCGCAGACCGGCCCGGCCCGGGTCGCGTGGGCCGACGCCGAGCAGGTGGCGCTGCGTCAGGCCGACACGTGGCTGCTGGTCTCGCAGGCCGCGGGCACCTCGACCAGCGCGAACTGGCTGACGATCGCCGCCGCCTCGCAGGACGCGCGCGCCGACTGGGAGACCGAGCGGGCCAATGCGTCCGCCCAGGCCGCGTCCTGGCTCACGCTTTACCGGCAGGCCCTGGCGGCCGAGGCGGCCCTGCTCGAGCCGGTCGCATAAACGCAGATCGGGTGCCGGCCGCTGTGTGTGCGGCCGGCACCCGACGGGGACCTGCGGGGAGTAATCAGGGGCTGTTCCCGGGGCGCCTCCTTTCGGAATGCGTAGTCAGGTCAGGCGGGTCAGGTCAGCGGGGGCCGCGCGGGCCGCGGTGCCCGTTGTCCCAGTGGTGGCCCGGCCGGTTCCAGCCCCAGCCGCGCTCGACCTCGAGGGCGAACGAGCCGCGGTGGAAGCCCCGGCGCTGGTAGTCGCAGTCGTAGTCGTCCCAGCGGCCCCAGCGCTCACCGATCCGCCCGGCCAGCTCACAGGCCCGGTACGAGCGGTAGTAGCCGACGACCACGTCGCGGTCGCGGTGCTGGTCGGCCTGGGCCGTCCGGCCGGTCTGGGACTTGGCGGCAGCCGCGGGCGAGGCGTCCGCCGCCTGCGCCGGGCCGACGCCGAGGGCAGCCCCGGCGAGCAGGCCCAGGCCGGTGGTCGTCAGGAGTCGCATCGTCTTGTTCATGCCTATTTCCCCTTCCGAGCGGTTGCTTTCTCATTCCGTGTTGCATGATCAGGAAAGCATCCCGGGACGGACAAATAGTGCATTCAACACGCCGGGTAACCCAGACGATTGATAACCGAAAAGACGAGTGCCACTAATACGTTTCGGTTGCTGGAAAACGGTTAAAAAGGGGCCGCCACCGGGACCTGATGCGCGGCCAGGAAGCCGGCCACCGCCCGGTCCCACGGGAAGCGTTCGGCTTGCGCGCGCGCCGCGGCCCGGCGTACGGGCTCGGGTCGGGACAGCAGCGAACGGACGGCCTCGGCGTACGCGGACCCCTCGCCGGACGCGGCCATCCCCGCGTCGCCGATCACCTCGGGCAGGGCGCTCTCGGAACTCACCACCACCGGGGTGCCGCTGGCCAGGGTCTCCAGCGCGGACAGGCCGAACGTCTCGATCGGTCCGGGCGCGATCGCAACGTCCACAGTGGCCAGCAAAGCCGACAGTTTCGCCTGGTCGCTGAGGTGGCCGAGGAAACGTACGGGCAGACCGCGGTCGGCCGCCTCGGACTGCAGGGCGGGTCGCAGGGGACCACCGCCGGCCACGAGGAGCACCGCGGGCACGCCTGACTTACGCAGCGCCGCCAAAGTTTCGAGCGAGCGGCGGGGCTTCTTCTCCGGTGAGAGACGGCCGCAATGCAGCAGCAGCACGTCATCGGCGGCGGACCAGCGTGTCCGCATCGACTGGTCCCGGTTCGCCGGCGTGAACCGCTCGAGGTCGACCCCGAGCGGCACCTGCCGCAGATTCCGTACGCCGAGACGCGCGAACTCGGCGGCCGCCCACTGCGTCGTGCACACGATCTGGTCGTGCTCGGCGGCCGTCCGCGCGTTGATCAGATCGCCCGCGCGACGGCTGACACCCGGCCCGAACAGGCGCAACAATCCGTCGAGACTCTCGTGCGAGACCATCATGGACGGTACGCCGCGATGCCTCGCCCAGCGCCCCAGCCAGCGCAGCGTCGAGCGGTCGGAGATCTCGAGCCGGTCGGGCCGCAGCGCGCGCAGCGTCGAGTTCAACCGGCCCCGATCCAGCAGCACGCGATAGCCACCCATGCCCGGCACCAGCGGCCCGGGCAGCGTGATCACCCGGCCCTGGTCGGTCGTCTCGTCGGATTCACCGGCGCCCGGAACCACTAAAACAGGGTCGTGACCTGCAGCTTTATATCCGGCGCCCAGGTGGCGCAAAGCGGTGCGAAGACCTCCGGACCGCGGGGTCACGAAGTTCGCCACCCGGACAATTCTCACGCGGCAACCGCCCTGCGCTCGACGTAACCGACACTGCACGCCGCACCGTAGTGGCCGAGCAATTCCTCGCCCACCGCGGACCAGCTGCGCCCCTCGATCGCCTGGCGCCCGGCGACCCCGAAGGCCGCGCGCTTGGCCGGGTCGGTCACCAGATCCCGTACGGCGGAGGTGAAGCCCTCGGACGCGAACGGCCGCACCAGGAAGCCCGTACGGTCGTGGCCGACCAGATCGACCGGGCCGCCCGCGTTCGGCGCGACGACCGGCAACCCACTCGCCATCGCCTCCTGCACGGCCTGGCCGAACGTCTCGTACGGGCCGGTGTGCGCGAAGATGTCGAAACTCGCGTACAGCTGGGCCAGCTCCTCGCCGCGGCGGACCCCCAGGAACGTCGCGGCCGGCAGGGCCTTGTGCAGCTGTGAGGCCGCCGGGCCGTCACCCACGACGACCAGCCGTACGCCGGGCAGGCGGCTCACGTCGGCCAGCAGATCGATCTGCTTCTCGACGGCGAGCCGGCCGACGAACCCCACCACGACCTCACCGTTCGGGGCCAGAGCACGGCGCACCTCGGCGTTGCGGCGGCTCGGGTGGAACAGCTCGTCGTCGACCCCGCGCCGCCACAGGTGCACCCGCTCCACGCCGTGCGTGTCGAGCGCGAGGGCCGACTCCGACGACGGCACCAGCGTGCGCGAGGCCAGGTTGTGCACTGTTTTGATCCACTTCCAGGCGGCGCCCTCGGTCATGCCGACCTTGTAGGCACGGGCGTACGCGGCGACGTCGGTCTGATAGACGGCCACCGTGGGCAGGCGCAGCGTGCGGGCGGCCAGCATCCCCCACGCGCCGAGCACGAACGGGCTGGCCAAATGCACCAGGTCGGCGCCGAACGCGCGCAACGCGCCGGTGAGGGTCGGCGTGGGCAGGCCCAGCCGGATCTGGGGGTAGCCCGGCATGGGCAGGGATGGGATGCGGACCACCGGATAGGGGACGTGGACCGGGGTGTCGCGCACCGCGGGAGGTGGTTGCGGTGCGATCACCATCGGCTGGTGCCCACGGCGCAGGAGATGTTCGGCCGTGCGCACCACCGAGTTGGCGACGCCGTTCACATCGGGGAGGAACGACTCCGTGACCAGAGCGACTCGCATGCAGTCACGATGGGCCGCGTCCATGTCCGGCACACCGTACGGGCCGTAGCCGGATCCCAAACGCTGATCGAACGACTAGGAGAAGCACCGGGCGGGTAAGTGGCCGCCGTGCGGATCCGGACGGTGGCTCTGGTGCTCGTGGTCGGCCTGGTCGGCGGGTGTGACTGGGCCGGCGGTGACGGCCGCGACCGCAACCCCGAGAACCGGCCCGGGTACGTCCTTGGTGAACGCGACGGCGGCCCGCCTCACAAGATCCGCGGCGACGGCGACGTGACCTCCTTCCAGCTGTTCGGTGGAGCCGACGTGGTCCGCGTACGGCTCGCTGACCTCGGCGGCGACCTGTACGAACTGTCCACGCCGGACGACTCCAAGGCCGCCCCGACCGCCTCGATCGAGGGAGCCGACCTGGTGGCGGGTCTGCGCGCCACGGGCCGGGGCGGCCCGGCGGTGCTCACCGTGGTGCTCAGCGACGACGTGCGGTGGCAGGTCCGGCTGGCCGGGGGCGCCCAGGACGAGTCGGTCGACCTGAGCGGCGGCCGCGGCGGCGACGTGGACTTCAGCGCCGGCACTACCCGTGCCGCTGTGGTGCTGCCGGCCGCCGACGGCACCCAGAAGGTCACCCTGGGCGGCGGGGCGAGCCTTCTTTCCGTACGGGTGCCCGGCCGAGCGCCCGTACGGGTCTCGGCGCTCGGCGGGGCGGGCAGCGTGACGATCGACGGGCAGGTGCGCACCGGCGTGGCGGGCGGGTCGGTCTGGGCGCAGGACGGCTGGGAGGGTGCGGCCGCCCGCTACGACGTCAACGCCACCTCCGGCGTCGCCACGATCACCGTCGAACGCTTCTGAGGATCCGCACGCCCCGGATCACCTCGTCGGTGCGATCAGCCCCGTCCGATTGCCGGATCTGCAAAAGGACGCCCGGCCCGCCGGTCGAGGTCAGAACCACTTCGCTGTACGACGCCGACGTGCCCGCGCAGCCCGTCCAGCGCCGCACCCGGCCGGTCAGCCCGGCCACGACGATCCCGCGGTCGGGTGCGGCGGCGCAGCCGTCGTGCCGCGGCAGCACGGCCCCGGTGGCATCGTCGCTGAGACCCGCGAAGACCCCGGGGGACGTGCCGGAAGGAACCGACCAGTCCGCCAGGTCCCGGCCCACCGTGAGCCCCGGTGACCGCCTGGCCCGCAGGCCGGCCACCGCGGGATCCCAGCCGCCGTCGGCCAGCTGACGCGCCCACGACGGCGGCACCGCCACCGAAAGCTCGCCGGTCGCGTCGGTCACCCGCTTCCAGCCCTCCGCGGTCGGCTGCGCGAGCGCCGCGCTTCCGGTGGCCAGCACGGCCGCAATCGCCACGGCCGCACCGAGCACCCGCTGCGGCCACCGTCTGGGCGGGGGCGGCGGCACGGCGGCTTGCTCCAGCGCGGCGGCCAGCGACGCGGCCGTCGGCCACCGCTTGCCGGGGTCGGTCGCCAGCGCTCGCTGCACCACCCGATCGAGCCGAGCCGGTACGCCGGTCCGCGGCTTCGATCCGGGCATCCGCCCGGTGAGCATCTGGAACAGCATGGCACCGATCGCGTGCACGTCGGCCCGCACGTCCAGCCCACCGCCGGGGAGTTGCTGCTCGGGGGCCATGTAACCGGGCGTGCCGGCCATCACGGTGAAGCCCGACGCCTGCGCGATCTCCTTGGCCAGCCCCAGATCGGCGACGAGCACCCGCTGCTCGCCGCGCACGGTGTGGAAAAGCACGTTCGACGGCTTGAGATCGCGGTGCAGCACACCGGAGTCGTGCAGGACGGCGACAGCCCGAGCGATCTCCAGCGTGATGCTCACGGCCTCCGCCACGGGCAGCGGGCCGGCTTCGAGCCGCTCGGCCAGGGTGCCACCGTCGGCGTACGTCATGACCAGATAGGGACGTCCGTCCGGCAAGTCCCCGATGTCGAGCACCCGCACCAGCCGCTCGGAGTCGGCCCGCCGCAGCACCTGGGCCTCCTGCTCGAAGCGGCCCCGCACGTCGGGGTGGTGGGCCCAGTTGTCGGCCAGCACCTTGATCGCGACCCACGAGTCGAGCGCCTCGTCCGCGGCAAGCCATACGGTGGCGAAAGCACCGGCACCCAGGCGGCGCTCCACGTCGTATCGACCGATCTTGCTGGGCATGGACACGACGGTCATTATGGGGCCGTCATTGATCTTTTACGGGGGCAGGATGCGCGACGAACAGGTGGAAGAACTGGCCCTGCGGGCCGCGGGCGGCGACGGACCGGCGCTCGACCAGCTGCTGGGCACGATCCGGCCTCAGGTGCTGCGGCGTTGCGCCCGCTTCCTGCCGTGCTATCAGGACGCCGAGGAAGCCACGCAGGACGTGCTGCTGCAGGTGGCCCGCAACATCGGGCGGTTCGAGGGACGGTCCAAGTTCTCGACGTGGCTGCATGTCATCATCGCCAACTGCGCCCGGCAGACGTACCGGTCGTTGAAGCGGCGGGCGGCCGAGCAGGCCCACGCGCTGCCCCCGGTCGACGTGCCCGATCCGCGCACCACGAGCGTTATCGCGGGTTCCCGGCTCGACCTGCTGGACGCGTTGGAACTGCTCGAATCGGAGCGGCCCGAGCTGGTCGCGCCGATGGTGCTGCGCGACATCTGCCAGCTCGACTACGCCGAGATCGCCGGCCACCTCGGGCTGCCCGAGGGCACGGTCAAGTCGCGGATTCACCACGCGCGCACCCGCGTGCGGGAAACGCTGCTGGCTTAGAAGACCTCGCGCCAGTCCACGTATTTGAAGTTGGTGCTGACCCGGCCGTCATCGGGCTTGTTCTCGCCGTCGTGCAGCACGAGCAGGCCCTGCGGATAGCCGGGCAGCGCCACGCTGGTGGCGGCCGCGCCGTCGGAATGCTGCACGCCGTCGGTGCGCTTGCCGTCGGCCACCCGGAAGCTTCGAAGCGGACGATTGGTGCGCCGGTCGTAGACGTAGAACTTGCTGTCACCTTGGCTGGAGACGACCAGATAGCCGTCACGCCGGCCGGTGCGATAGATCGTGGCGCCCTCGACGTCGGCTCGGATGCGCCCGGCCTCGGGGGCCGGCTCGCCGAGCGTGCACTCCTCGGTCTCGGGATCGTAGGTGCCGGCCGCGCCGTACTCCGCGACACGCTCGACCACCCGCGGCACGCCGATGAACCGGTCGCGGTCGAGCCGGATCTTCCACAGCGCGACATCCTCCTGCGCGGCGTAGAGCACACCCGCCTCGGCGTCGACCACCATGCCCTCGATCTGTGGCTCCTCACCCGGTTCCCGGCACGGCGTCCACATCGAGCCGTTGGCCAGGCGGAACTCCTTGGGCAGGTCGATGGTGTCGGTAACCCGGTAGCTCACGGCACCCTTGCGTTCCTCGAGCCGGAAGATGCCCAACCGCGTGGTGTGGCGACGACTGACCACTGCATATTTCCCGTACGTGGCCAGGCCGTACCCCGTGGCCTGGACCTCCACCTCGGCGTCGTCGCGGGAGAACAGCAGCGGTGCGTCGGCCGCGGTGACGTCGGTGAGCTTGCCGGACGCCTCGATGCGATAGATGCGCAGTTTGTCGAGCCCACGGTCGGTAACCACGGCGTAGTCGTGACGCTGGTGGCCGAACCCGGTCACCAGGTCGACGTTGTTGAACCGGCCGCCCTCGGGTGGCTGGATCGACTGCACCTCACGGCCGGCCAGGTCGTAGACGCGTAGCCCGCCGTTCTTGGCCGTGCCGATGACCCGGCTGCGCGACTTGTCAGTCCGGTTGACCCAGATCGCGGGGTCGTCGGCATCCGCGTCCCCGCCGGCCTCGTCGTCGAACAGGGCGGGGGTCTCCACCGACGCGGTGATCTCGCGCAGCTGGCTCTCGGAGGGTCGCTCGCCGGCTTGCGCGGGCGCGGCCACGGCTGTGCTCAACGCGACGAGAGCAACGATCCCCACGGTACGACGCATAGCCAGTGACCTTCCCCGATAAACCTGGCGTTTGGGCGACCGCCGGTTGAACAACCCTGTATACCTCGGAAACGACAGTAGGCCCACCCCGTGATGGGGTGGGCCTACTGTTCACGTTGAGTCCGGCGGCGTCCTACTCTCCCACACCCTCCCGAGTGCAGTACCATCGGCGCTGGAGGGCTTAGCTTCCGGGTTCGGAATGAGACCGGGCGTTTCCCCTCCGCTATGACCACCGAAACAGCTATCAGCGGTGGAACAAACCAGTTTCAGCAGCACGGCCATGTTCAGCCGGCGCTTCTGGTTGTTCGTTTGCTGTGAATCACACAGTGGACGCGTCGAGCAAAAAGTTTAGGGTGGTTAAGCCCTCGGCCTATTAGTACCGGTCGACTGAACCAGTTACCTGGCTTACATCTCCGGCCTATCAACCCAATAGTCTCTTGGGAGCCTTACCCACTCAAGGTGGTGGGATACCTCATCTCGAAGCGAGCTTCCCGCTTAGATGCTTTCAGCGGTTATCCCTTCCGAACGTAGCCAACCAGCCGTGCCCCTGGCGGGACAACTGGCACACCAGAGGTTCGTCCGTCCCGGTCCTCTCGTACTAGGGACAGCCCTTCTCAAGTATCCAACGCGCACGGCGGATAGGGACCGAACTGTCTCACGACGTTCTAAACCCAGCTCGCGTACCGCTTTAATGGGCGAACAGCCCAACCCTTGGGACCTGCTACAGCCCCAGGATGCGACGAGCCGACATCGAGGTGCCAAACCATCCCGTCGATATGGACTCTTGGGGAAGATCAGCCTGTTATCCCCGGGGTACCTTTTATCCGTTGAGCGACACCGCTTCCACACGCAAGTGCCGGATCACTAGTCCCGACTTTCGTCCCTGCTCGACCCGTCAGTCTCACAGTCAAGCTCCCTTGTGCACTTACACTCAACACCTGATTGCCAACCAGGCTGAGGGAACCTTTGGGCGCCTCCGTTACCCTTTAGGAGGCAACCGCCCCAGTTAAACTACCCACCAGACACTGTCCCTCGACCCGATCAGGGCCGCAAGTTAGATACCCAAACCCAACAGAGTGGTATTTCAAGATTGCCTCCACCCGAACTGGCGTCCGAGCTTCACCGGCTCCCACCTATCCTACACAATTAAATTCGGATACCAATGTCAAGCTATAGTAAAGGTCCCGGGGTCTTTCCGTCCTGCCGCGCGTAACGAGCATCTTTACTCGTACTGCAATTTCGCCGGGCCTGTGGTTGAGACAGTGGGGAAGTCGTTACGCCATTCGTGCAGGTCGGAACTTACCCGACAAGGAATTTCGCTACCTTAGGATGGTTATAGTTACCACCGCCGTTTACTGGCGCTTAAGTTCTCCGCCTCGCCCCGAAAGGCTAACAGGTCCCCTTAACGTTCCAGCACCGGGCAGGCGTCAGTCCATATACATCGTCTTACGACTTGGCATGGACCTGTGTTTTTAGTAAACAGTCGCTTCCCCCTGCTCTCTGCGGCCATACCACGCTCCACCAGCAAGTGGCTTCACGCGTCCGGCCCCCCTTCTCCCTAAGTTACGGGGGCAATTTGCCGAGTTCCTTAACCACAGTTCACCCGTCGCCTTGGTATTCTCTACCTGACCACCTGTGTCGGTTTAGGGTACGGGCCGCTCGGAACATCGCTAGAGGCTTTTCTCGGCAGCATAGGATCACTGACTTCACCTGAAACGGCTCGGCATCACGTCTCACCCTACATGGACTACGGATTTGCCTATAGTCCGGGCTACACGCTTACCCCAGGACAACCACCGCCTGGGACCAGCTACCTTCCTGCGTCACCCCATCACTAAACTACTACCCCACAAGGTCCCGCGCTCCGCTGATGCCGGCCGAAGCCATTACCAGTTTTGGGCGGTTAGTACATGAAGGTTCGTCTTGGGCGTTCCTTCGCGGGTACGGGAATATCAACCCGTTATCCATCGACTACGCCTCTCGGCCTCGCCTTAGGCCCCGACTCACCCAGGGCGGATTAGCCTGGCCCTGGAACCCTTGGTCATCCGGCGGAAGAGGTTCTCACTCTTCATTCGCTACTCATGCCTGCATTCTCACTCGTATGGCGTCCACGACTGGGTCACCCCGCCGCTTCACTCGCCATACGACGCTCCCCTACCCATCCACACCACTGCACCAACCGACGAATCGGAAGGCGGATGTCATGTGTGAATGCCACAGCTTCGGCGGTGTGCTTGAGCCCCGCTACATTGTCGGCGCGGAACCACTTGACCAGTGAGCTATTACGCACTCTTTAAAGGATGGCTGCTTCTAAGCCAACCTCCTGGTTGTCTAAGCGACCCCACATCCTTTTCCACTTAGCACACGCTTAGGGGCCTTAGCTGGTGATCTGGGCTGTTTCCCTCTCGACTACGAAGCTTATCCCCCGCAGTCTCACTGCCGCGCTCTCACTTACCGGCATTCGGAGTTTAGCTGATTTCGGTAAGCTTGTAGGCCCCCTAGACCATCCAGTGCTCTACCTCCGGCAAGAAACACACGACGCTGCACCTAAATGCATTTCGGGGAGAACCAGCTATCACGGAGTTTGATTGGCCTTTCACCCCTAACCACAGGTCATCCCCCAACTTTTCAACGTTGGTGGGTTCGGTCCTCCACGCAGTCTTACCCACGCTTCAACCTGCCCATGGCTAGATCACCCCGCTTCGGGTCTAGAACACGCGACTAACAACGCCCTATTCAGACTCGCTTTCGCTACGGCTACCCCACACAGGTTAACCTCGCCACGTGCCACTAACTCGCAGGCTCATTCTTCAAAAGGCACGCCATCACCCCGAAAGGCTCTGACGGATTGTAGGCGAACGGTTTCAGGTACTATTTCACTCCCCTCCCGGGGTACTTTTCACCATTCCCTCACGGTACTCGTCCGCTATCGGTCACCAGGAAGTATTCAGCCTTACCAGGTGGTCCTGGCAGATTCACAGCAGATTCTAGGAGTCCGCTGCTACTCGGGAAATCCACAAAGAGGCTTTGAATTTTCGTCTACGGGGCTCTCACCCTCTACGGCCGGCTTTCCCACACCGTTCCACTAACCCAAAGCTTTGTAACTCTCCACCACACTGTCAGATATGGTAAGTGGCTCCCACAACCCCACATGCGTAACCCCTGACAAGTATCACACGCACACGGTTTAGGCTAAATCCGCTTTCGCTCGCCACTACTCACGGAATCACTGTTGTTTTCTCTTCCTACGGGTACTGAGATGTTTCACTTCCCCGCGTTCCCTCTACCCGACCTATGTATTCAGCCGGGAGTAACACGACATGACTCGTGCTAGGTTTCCCCATTCGGACACCCTGGGATCACAGCTAGGTTGACAGCTCCCCCAGGCCTATCGCGGCCTCCCACGTCCTTCATCGGCTCCTGGTGCCAAGGCATCCACCGTTCGCCCTTGACAACTTAACCACAGAAAACAAGATGCTCGCGTCCACTGTGCAATTCTCAACCAACGACCAACCCACAACCCGAACAGTTCCCTACCAAACCCCAGCATCGCTAAGCGGTATAGGGAACCAGGCCATGCCTGGTGCTGAAAAACAACCACTCCCTCACGGAGCTCCGCTGCCCACAGAAGGGGCTTCACGGCGCCGACCCTCAGGCCGGCAAGCGGTTGTTCTTTCAGATACCCAACAGGGTGCTATCTCTTGTCGCCAGATTCCAGCCGCACCGCTCACTGTTCCATGCCCCCCGGAGGGAACCGTACTGAGCTCGCTGGCCGTTGCCGGATCTGACTAGCCAGTGTCTCCGCCTATGAGCACCCCGACCTGACATTCGCAGGTCGCGGGCTACTGGACCACTTTCGTGGTCGAGTTGCTCCTTAGAAAGGAGGTGATCCAGCCGCACCTTCCGGTACGGCTACCTTGTTACGACTTCGTCCCAATCGCCAGCCCCACCTTCGACGGCTCCCTCCCCTTGCGGGGTTAGGCCACCGGCTTCGGGTGTTGCCGACTTTCGTGACGTGACGGGCGGTGTGTACAAGGCCCGGGAACGTATTCACCGCAGCGTTGCTGATCTGCGATTACTAGCGACTCCGACTTCACGGGGTCGAGTTGCAGACCCCGATCCGAACTGAGACCGGCTTTTTGGGATTCGCTCCACCTCACGGCATCGCAACCCTTTGTACCGGCCATTGTAGCATGCGTGAAGCCCTGGACATAAGGGGCATGATGACTTGACGTCATCCCCACCTTCCTCCGAGTTGACCCCGGCAGTCTTCGATGAGTCCCCGCCATAACGCGCTGGCAACATCGAACGAGGGTTGCGCTCGTTGCGGGACTTAACCCAACATCTCACGACACGAGCTGACGACAGCCATGCACCACCTGTCACCGGCCCCGAAGGACCCCACATCTCTGCGAGTTTTCCGGCGATGTCAAACCCAGGTAAGGTTCTTCGCGTTGCATCGAATTAATCCGCATGCTCCGCCGCTTGTGCGGGCCCCCGTCAATTCCTTTGAGTTTTAGCCTTGCGGCCGTACTCCCCAGGCGGGGCGCTTAATGCGTTAGCTGCGGCACAGAGAACCGGAGAGGTCCCCCACACCTAGCGCCCAACGTTTACAGCGTGGACTACCAGGGTATCTAATCCTGTTCGCTCCCCACGCTTTCGCTCCTCAGCGTCAGTATCGGCCCAGAGACCCGCCTTCGCCACCGGTGTTCCTCCTGATATCTGCGCATTTCACCGCTACACCAGGAATTCCAGTCTCCCCTACCGAACTCGAGCCTGCCCGTATCGACCGCAGGCTTGGGGTTGAGCCCCAAGTTTTCACGGTCGACGCGACAAGCCGCCTACGAGCTCTTTACGCCCAATAAATCCGGACAACGCTCGCGCCCTACGTCTTACCGCGGCTGCTGGCACGTAGTTGGCCGGCGCTTCTTCTGCAGGTACCGTCACTTGCGCTTCGTCCCTGCTGAAAGAGGTTTACAACCCGAAGGCCGTCATCCCTCACGCGGCGTCGCTGCATCAGGCTTCCGCCCATTGTGCAATATTCCCCACTGCTGCCTCCCGTAGGAGTCTGGGCCGTGTCTCAGTCCCAGTGTGGCCGGTCGCCCTCTCAGGCCGGCTACCCGTCGTCGCCTTGGTAGGCCATCACCCCACCAACAAGCTGATAGGCCGCGAGCCCATCCCAGACCGAAAAACTTTCCACACAGACTTCATGCAAAGCTGTGTCGTATTCGGTATTAGCCCCCGTTTCCGAGGGTTATCCCAAAGTCCAGGGCAGGTTACTCACGTGTTACTCACCCGTTCGCCGCTCGAGTACCCCGAAGGGCCTTTCCGCTCGACTTGCATGTGTTAAGCACGCCGCCAGCGTTCGTCCTGAGCCAGGATCAAACTCTCCAACAAAAACCTGTTGAAAAACTGTCCCGGCAGTTAAACAACTGCCAAAGGAATCACCCACCGACAAACCCCGTCCCGAAGAACGAGCAAGCCGGCCGGGGTATAACTAATTGGCACTGGCTTATCAAGCACCCTGTTGAGTTCTCAAAGAACAACCACACCCGGCTAACCGCTCCGGGGCACTCGCTCAACTTTACTAAGTCTTCCTGGCCGTGTCAACCGGTTTCTCCCGGTTGGTGCCGCTTCGTCCTAGTATCCCCACGCTCTGAGGCGCGCAGCATCGCTGCGATCCGCAGTTCGTAGGATTTGGCAGGACGGCCGGTGCGGATCTCTCCGCTGCCTCGCCCGTTTCCCTGCCGGCTCGGAAAACATTACACGCGCGTTCCCCGGGCTCCAAATCGGGTACCAGTGTCTCGCATATGGGCAGGTCAGCGCAGGTGAACGCGGGGAAAACCGCCCGCTACGGCTGAGCCACCTCGACGTCGCCACCGGTTACCCGTACGCGGAGCAGGGGTTGATTTGCCGAGGCCGGCCCGTGCACCACCACGCCGTCGCGCAGCCGGAACGTGCTGCCGTGCCACGGACACACCACACATCCCTCGGCTGTCACTTCCCCTTCACCCAGCGGACCGCCCGCGTGACTGCAACGCTCGATCATCGCGGTCACCTGATCGCCGTCCCGCCACAACAGCACGGGCACATCCCCCACAGTCCGCACCACCGGCTTGCCCGTCGGCAGCTCGGCCAGCGGGCCCACCGAGGTCCAGGCCGACGGAACCCGCGTCAGCTCGGTTGCGGCGTGGCTGACTCCCGCACCCCGGGCGTACGACAAATGGCCGCCCAGATAGGCGCCCAGCCCGGCCACCGTCAGACCGGTGTAGCTCAACGCTCGTCCGGAACCACCGCGCAGACGCGCCACCAGGGACGCGCCGTACAGGGTGATCGCCACCGCGTTCGCCGCCGCGTGCACCAGGCCAACGCGCTGCCGGTCCTTGGTCAGCTGCGACCAGTCGACCCACCCGGCCGCCACGGCCGGCGCGGTGGCCGCGGTCCCCACGCCGATCAGCGTGGTCGCCGCCTTGTGCGCTCCCGGCACCAGGTCGAGGACGGCGGCCGACATGAAGGCACCCACCGGCAACTGCACCAGCACCGGATGCACGGCATGACCGACGTACGTGCCGTGCAGCAGGTCGCGCAGTCGTCGAGGCTTCGCCACAGCGGTGACCACGGCCTGCAACTTCTCGGCCACACCGTCGAGCGAGCGGGCCTCTTCGAGCCGGTTGAGGATCTGCATGTCAGGCGGGTTCCCGCAGCGGGCCTCGCGAAACCGGGCATGGCCGCCGAACCGGGCGGGTACATCCCGGCGATGGAAACGGTTGATCGGCTCCAGCCCGGCGACCACGCCTGCCTGACCTACACCGACCCCGAGGAACGCCTCGATCTGCTCGCCGCGTTCGTCAGCCGCGGTCATCAGCTCGGTGAGCGCGTGCTCTGCTTCACCGACGATCCGGTCGCGGCCGACATGCGGCAACGTGGGCTGCCGGCCGAGGAGACGGTGCTGCCGATCGAGGAGTTGTGGGGTGTGGGCGCGACCCCGAACGCGGCCGCGATGGTGCGCCGGCTCACCGCCGAGCGCGATCGGTCGCCGCGCGGCCTGCGGATCACCCTCGACATGTGCTGGGCGGCGCGTCCGCAGGCGGGCGCCGAGCAACTGCTGGCCTTCGAGAACGAGGTGGCCAAGCTCTTCGCCGACGGTGGGCTCACCGCACTCTGCGAATACGACCGGGAGGCTTTCGACCCGGTGACTTTGGCGTACGCGGCCCGCACCCATCCCCGTACGGTGACCGCGGCCGTTTATCACGAGGACGCCGAGCTGCGGATCTGCCGCCAGCACGTCCCCCCGGGCGTCCGGGTCGCCGGCACCTTGGACGTCGGCCGGTCCGGAGCGCTGCAAGACGCGTTGGCCGAAGCCGTCCGCCTGGATCCGGACGTGCATCTGAACCTCGGCCATTTGCGCTCGTTGGACGACGGCGCGGCCGCGGTGATCGTACGGGCAGCGGCCGGGTTGCCCCGGAACCGGCACATGATTGTCGTCGGTGATCGGCAGGCGGGTCGCACCCTGCGCGTGGCCGGGGCGCACGGCGTACCGAATCTGCGGTTGTTGGTCCGCGACCGTTAGCCCATTACCGTGCCGCTCATGAACGGTTTGATCGCACCGGGTTTCGAGGCAGTCGGTGAGGCGTTCGCAGCCGATCCGCGTGGCGGGTCCGCGCTGACGATTCTGCGTGACGGCGAACCGGTGGTGGAGGTCGTCGAGGGCTGGCGTGACGCGGCCCGCACCCGCCCCTGGGAGACGAACACACTGGTCAATGTCTATTCAACGGGAAAGCCGGTCATCGCGATGGCGGTGGTCATCCTGGCCGGCCGGGGCGCGCTCGACCTCGATGCGCCGATGTCCGCCTACTGGCCGTCGTTCCGGACCCCGGCTTCCGTACGGCAGGTCCTGTCGCACACCTCCGGCCTGGCGACGTTTCCCGTAGCCCGGCCGGCGTCCGCGTTCGCCGATTGGGATCTGCTCTGCGCCGACCTGGCCGCGGCCGAGCCCGCATGGGAGCCGGGCACGGTGGCCGCCGAGCACGCACTGACGTACGGGCATCTGCTCGGGGAACTGGTGCGCCGCGTCGACGGCCGTACACCTGCGAAGTTCATCGCCGACGAGCTCGGTTTCGATTTCGGGTTCGCACTGTCCGATGCCGACGTCGCGCGCTGCGCCGACCTCGAATTCGACGCCCCCGACTGGCCCGCACGCAATGCCGGTGAGCCGGGGTCGATGAAGTCGCGAGCCATCAGCAATCCGGCCGGGGCCCGCGATCTGGCCGTCGTCAACAGCGAGATGTGGCGGCGCGCGTCGGTTCCCGCAGTCAATCTGCACGCCAGTGCGTCCGGGGTGGCGCGCTTCTACGCGGCGATTCTCGACGGTTCACTGCCGGCGGTCGCGGTGCCGCAGTTCGTCGGGCCCGATCTGTTCATCGGCGACGAGACGACCTGGGGCCTGGGGGTGCAGATCGAGCCGGACGGCACCTGGGGGCACGGCGGCCTGGGCGGCTCGGCCGGGTACGTCAACCCGGCCCGCGGGCTGGCCATCGCGTATGTGAGCAAGCGGCTCGGCGACTTCGCGGCGCTGGACCGGATCGAAGCGGCATTGCCGCGGTAGAAATCCTTATCCGCCGCACTCCCCAGCCGATTCTGGACCCTCGCGGAAGAGGGTTCACAAGGAGGCGGTTGTGAGGGAGCGGTGGCAGGCAGGGCTGGTGTCTGTCATTCTCGCGGCCACCTCGCTGACGGTGCCCGCGGCATCGGCTTCGGCCGGTGTCGTGGGCACCGCCAGAACCAGCCGCGCTTTCGTGGCTGCGCCGGCCGGCACCCGCGCCATGTGGCTGTGGGGCGCCTACGACCCGGCGGAAGTCATCGCGTGGGCCGCCGCGCAGAACGTGACCGAGGTTTTCGCGTACGTCCCGTGGTCGGTCGCTACCGACGGCAGCCTCACCCGGCTCCGTGACCTGCGCGAACGCGCCGACGAGGCCGGCATCCGCCTGGCCGCCCTGGGCGGCGAACCCGACTGGGCCACCCACCCGGCCAACGCCCTCGCCTGGCGCGACGCCGTGCTGGCGACCAACCTGTTCAACGCCATCCACCTGGACGTCGAGCCGTACGCGCTGCCCGCCTGGCAGACCGACCCGGCCGGCACCAAGGCCGGTTACCTGGCGCTGCTGGAGCGCATGCGCGCCGGCAACCCGCTCCCGATCGAGGCCGACGTCCCGTTCTGGTACGGCGAACACCAGGTCAACGGCAAGAACTTCGCCGACGAGGTGCTCAAGCGCGTCGACGCCGTCACGGTCATGAGCTATCGGGACACCGCCACCGGCCCCAACTCGATGGTCGCCGTCAGCCAGGACTGGCTACGCCGCGGCGCCACCACGAAGAAGCGCGTACGGCTGGCCGCCGAAACCGACCCCCTCGCCGAGTGCACCCACTGCACGTTCGCCGAGGAAGGCTCCCGCAAAATGCTGAGAACTCTGCGCCAGGTGGACACGGCCACCCGCAGATCCGCGGCCTACGCCGGCGTGGCCATCCACCGCTACGGCAGCTGGCGCGTGCTCCGCCCCTAGCACGGTGCTGCGTGCTCCACCGCCTACTTCGCGGGGCCGACCTGTGAGCTGGTGACCTTCCCGTCCTCGACCTCACAGGTGAACTGCCGGGGATCGGCGTCCTTCGCGGCGAACCGGCCCCACACCGTAATCACCTGGTCCCCGCCGACCTGGAACGACGACTCCTGCCACAGCTTTCGGCCCGGCGTCGGCTCGACCGCGTCGACCTCGGTCTTGCAGAGCCCGACAGCCGCGTCGCGCCGATCGTCCAGCGACCCGGGCCACACCTTGATCGCCACAACGATCCCGGCGACCACAACGAAGAGCGCCCAGAAAGCCGATCGTCCGCGTCGGGTCCTGGTCTGGTGCGGCACAGGCTCGGTCATAAGTGACATCCGACCATGGCAGGGGTCGCGCCCGACAGGTGCTGGACGGCCAAGACACGTCATCCTCCCGACAGCACGCGGAAGGGTTACGACGGAGACGCGCCTTAGGGATGGGAAGGTGACTGGTCGGGGCGACGGCGATTTGCTGGGAAAAGCAAAACGTCCACCGCGCGAAACGCTGGTGGACGATGCTCAGTGCCCGGCGAAGAGCCTGGTGGCCAGGGGCGGGGTCGAACCGCCGACCTTCCGATTTTCAGTCGGACGCTCGTACCAACTGAGCTACCTGGCCTTGATGGTGCCTTGCGGTCCTGACGGGACTTGAACCCGCGACCTCCGCCTTGACAGGGCGGCGAGCACTCCAACTGCTCCACAGGACCTTGCTCTTGTACTGCTCCGGCAGTCTAGCGAACCGGTTCGGCCGCTAACTTACCAGTACCCCCAACGGGATTCGAACCCGTGCTACCGCCTTGAAAGGGCGGCGTCCTGGGCCACTAGACGATGAGGGCAACGCCTTCAGTATTGCATGTCTGCAATGCCTGATGGCTTTGACCCCAACCGGGCCCCCGCTTGAGGCTTGGAAAGCATACGTGATCCCCCGCCTCCGCTTCAAATCGGTATCCCCTTCCGGAGGTCGGGGCTGTGACCAGGGAAAACGTCAGAAGGCGGCGGCTGCGATCAATTCGGTGGCTGAAGTGAGGTCGGTGAGCTGGACCACGCCGGGGGGTAGCTCGGTGGGCCAACCGGGGCCGGCTGCCGCCACCAACAGGGGTGGGTGGGGGGCGGTGGCGATGCGTTCGAGCTGGGCGGGGTCGGAGGTCACGGGGGTTTGCGACCACAGCACGACCACTGCGGGGCCGGTGCGTTCGATCGCGTCGGCCAGGGCGGCGGCCGGCACACGGGCACCGAAGAGGCGGGTCGGTACGCCTGCCTCGGCCAGCGCGGCGGCCAGCGCCTCCAGGGGCAGCGTGTGCAGTTCCTCATCCGCGGCGGCCAGCAGCACCCGTGGGGGTATGTGACTGGGGGGACGAGACACCGTTCCGAGCACCTCCGTGACGGCGCGGGACAGCAGATGTTCGACCTCGATGAAGCGTTTGGTGGCCTCGTAGCGTTCGCCGATGCCGATGAGCACGGGCATGACGACGTCGCTCCAGGCGCCGATCACACCGCGTTCGGCCACCACCATCTCGAGCATGTCGCGCATGGCCGGACCGTCCAGGCGCATGGCGGCCCGGGCCAGACCACGCGCGGCGGGGCCGGCGTCGCCGACGGCGATGGTGTTGCCGCCGCCCTGACGCCCGTGAGCGGGCGGGGCGCCGTCCAGCGGCGCACGGCGGGCCCACGCCGCCGCCTCGGCGGGCGCCACCCCTTGCGCGGTGAGCCGTTGCATCACCTGCAGGCGGTTGAGGTCCTGATCGGTGTAGCGCCGGTGGTGGCCGGGCACGTGTTCGCTGGGGCCGAGGCCGTAGCGCTGATGCCATGTGCGGAGCGTCGTGACCGCCACCCCCAGGCGGCGGGCCACGGCTCCGGCGGTCAGGCCCTCAACGGCCATCGGGCCGTACGGGATCGGGCTCCGGCACGTGGGAGGCGGCGAGCCGCTGGGTCACACCGAGCAGCCAGGGCGCGTACGCCCGGGAATCGCTTTCCAGTTCGCCCAGCAGCATCGGCACCGACACCCAGCGCAGGTCGGCCACCTCGTCCGGGTCGGGCTCCGGCCGCACGCCGACGGGCAGGTCACCCACGAGCACGTGGTCGTACTCGTATTCGACGCGCCCGGTCGCGGGGTCCTCGGCGTAGTACGCGTACACGCCGACCTCGGTCAGCGGCACGTCGGCCACCCCGACCTCCTCGACCAGGCGCCGGGCGGCCGCGACCGGCAGCGCCTCGCCGGGCAGGGGGTGGCCGCAGCACGTGTTGGCCCAGCGCAGCGGGAAGCGGGTCTTGACCGCGGCGCGCTGTTGCAGCAGCACCCGGCCCGACGGGTCGCGCAGGAACACGGAGAACGCGCGGTGCAACTGGCCCGGGGCCGTGTGCGCGTCGGAAACCGTGGCCGAGCCCAGCGCCACCCCCTCGGCGTCGACGAGCTCGACGAGGTGGGCCTCGCGACCATCGCCGGAGCGGGTCATGACGTCACCCGGGCCGCGGCCAGCTTGCCCGAGATCAGCACCATGGGCACGCCGACGCCGGGCTGGGTGCCGGAGCCGGTGAAGACCACGTTGTCCAGGCCGGGGTGCAGGTTGGCCGGGCGGAACGGGCCGGTCTGGGCGAACGTGTGGGCCGCCGCGAACGGGGTGCCGGCCGCCATGCCCTGGTCCTCCCAGTCGGCCGGGGTGATGATGCGCTGCACCTCGATGCCGTCGCCGAAACCGACGTATCCGCGCTGTTCGAGGGTGCGGATCAGGGAGGCGGCGTACCGGTCGCCGAGGCCGCCGCGCCAGTCCATCGGGCCGGCGACGAGGTTGGGGGTGGGGGCGAGCACGTAGTAACTGTGCCGTCCGGCCGGGGCGAGCGACGGGTCGGTGTGCGTCGGGTTGGTGACGAGCAGGGAGGGGTCGCTCATCAGGTGCCCCTTGTCGATGATCTCGTCGAAAGTGCCCTGCCACTTGGATCCGAAGTGGATGTTGTGGTGGGCGGTCTTGGTGTAGCCCTGCCGCGATCCGATGTGCAGGACCACGCAGGACGGCGAGTATTTCAGGCGGCGTTCGCGGCGTGGGGGCAGCAGGTCGCGCTTCGCGATCGGCAGGTCCGGGTTGAGGACGACGACGTCGGCCGGGATGCGGTCGCCGTCGGCGGTGATCACGGCGGTGGCCCGCCCGTTGGCCGTCTCGACGTCGGTCACCGTGGTCTCGTAGCGGAAGGTCACGCCGTGTTTCTCGGCTGCGCCGGCCAGCGCCCGGGGGACGGCGTGCATGCCGCCCTTGGGGAAGTAGACGCCCGCCACGGAGTCGAGGTAGGCGATCACGGCGTAGATGGCCAGCGCGTCCTGGGGGGCCAGGCCCGCGTACATGGCCTGGAACGAGAAGATCCGCTGCGTGCGGGGGTCTCGGAAGTATTGGTTGATCTTGGGTTGGAGCCGGCGGAACCCGCCCATGCCGAGCAGCTTGAGCAGGTTGAGGTTCATCAGGTCGAGCGGGGTGTCGAGGTTGCGGTCGATGAAGTGGTCGCGTTCGAGCTTCCACAGCTGCCGGGCGAAGTCGACGAACCGCAGGTAGCCGTCGGCCTCGCGGGCCCCGCAGACGCGCGCGATCTCGGCCGCCATCCGAACCGTGTCCGTACGCACGTCCAGCGTGGACCCGTCCGGGTAGTAGGCGCGGTAGGCGGGATCGAGCGGCGTCAGTTCGAGCCAGTCCGACAGGTTCTCGCCGACGGCCTCGAGCGGCTCCGCGATCAGCTCCGGCATGGTCAGCACGGTCGGGCCGGTGTCGAAGTCGTAGCCGTCGACGGACAGCTTCCCGTTCCGTCCGCCCGGCACCGCCTCGCGCTCGACCACTGTCACCTGGCGTCCGGCCGCGGCCAGATGCAGGGCGCAGGCGAGCCCGCCGAGCCCGGCGCCGACGACGACCACCCGTTCAGTCGGTCCTGTCACAGTTCGCATGGATCGCACCTCTCGGAAGGACATCATGCCGGTCGGTGCGTCACACGGACGGCAAGCTCAATGAGGGCAGCCCGCGCATCCTCGTGGATGGGGGCCGTGGCCAGCGCCGCGATGCCGTCCGCGACACGTTCCTGGATCATCCCTTCGAGTCGGGCCGGTGCGCCCGTCTCGGTGATGACCTGGGCGCGTCGTTCCAGCTCGGCGGGGGTGAGGCCGCCGGAGCCGTCGGCGGGGTTGACGGCTCCGGCGGGGTCCAGGGTGAGCTCGGCCCGCTGCGCCGGGGTGGCGAGCTTGCGGGCGAGCATGAGCAGCGCGGTGGGTTTTCCCGTACGCAGGTCGTCGCTGGCCGGCTTGCCGGTGACGGCCGGATCGCCGTACACGCCGAGCAGGTCGTCACGAAGCTGGAACGCCTCACCGACCGCGAGCCCGTATTTCCCGTACGCGGAATCGGTGTCGTCATCCGTGCGGCCGGACAACGCGAGCCCGAGCTGCAGCGGGCGCTGGACGGTGTAGCTGGCGGTCTTGTGCCGCGCGACCAGCAGCGCACGCTCGACCGACCACGCGCTGGGCTGGCTCTCTCCGAGAACGTCGAGGTACTGCCCGGCGATGGCCTCGACCCGCATGCGGTCGTAGTAGGCACGGACGATCGGGGGCGCGTCGGCGCGGGCCAGCAGCTGGTCGGCCCAGACGAGACAGAGATCACCGATGAGGATGGCGGACGCCGCGCCGAATCGATTCGCGTCGCCGGTGCGTCGATCCTGCTCGTGCTGCCCGGCGAAGATGCGGTGCGCGGTCGGGTGCCCGCGGCGGGTGTCCGACTCGTCCATCACGTCGTCGTGCACGAGCGCGAACGTGTGCATCAGCTCGAGCGCCGCGAAGGCCGGCAGCACCGGTTCCAGCGGCGCCTCGGGACCCGCGACGCCGCGCCAGCCCCAGTACGCGAAGACCGGGCGCAGCCTCTTGCCGCCGGCCAGCACCAGGTCACGGGCGGTGCGGGCGAAACGGCCGAGTGCGGGATCGACGGAATCGAGCGACCCTATCTGGGCGGCCAGAAAATCGGCCAGCGTGCCCTGGATCGCGTGTATCAGCGCGTGCGGCGACGCGCCCTGGCGGGGGATGCCCCGATGAAGGTTTCCCTGGAGCGTGTCATTGGCCACGAGGGGTACCGTACCCTTGATTTGAAGTTGCGTCGATTCGTGCGTCGTTTTTCTCCGGAGGCTTCCCGTGGACATCGATCTGGCCGCCGCCTACGAGCGCTGCCGTGAGCTGCACAAGCGCCACGGCCGTACGTACTACCTGGCGACCAAGCTCCTCCCGGCCTGGAAGCGGCGGCACGTTCACGCTCTCTACGGCTTCACCCGGTATGCCGACGAAATCGTCGATCAAACCTGGGAGCTTCCTGCGGATGAGCGGGCCCGGCAGCTGACCGAGTGGTCCGACGCGTTCGTCGCGGGCCTGCGCGGCGAACCGGTGGACGACCCGCTGCTGCCGGCCGTCCTGCACACCATCGCGGTCTTCGACCTCGATGTCGACGACTTCGCGACGTTCCTGCGCTGCATGGCGATGGATCTCACAGTCACCGGGTATCCCACGTACGACGACCTGCTCGACTACATGGAAGGCTCGGCCGCCGTGATCGGCACGATGATGCTGCCGATCCTCGGGTCGAGCGATCCGGCCGTCGCGCGCGAACCCGCCCGCCAGCTCGGCTTCGCGTTCCAGCTCACCAACTTCATCCGCGACGTCGCCGAGGACCTCGACCGCGGCCGCGTCTACCTGCCCGAGTCGCACCTCGGCCGCTTCGGGCTCACCCGAGCCGACCTGGAACGCCGCGAGGCCACCCCCGAGGTCAAAGACCTGATCCGGTACGAGATCGGGGTGGCCCGCGAGCACTACACGGCCGCCGCCCCCGGGATCGTGATGCTCGACCCGGCGTCGCAGGCGTGCATGCGTACGGCGTTCGCGCTCTACGGCGGCATCCTCGGCGAGATCGAGGCCAACGACTACGACGTGTTCGCCCAGCGCGCCACCGTGCCCAACCGTCGTCGCGCCGCGGTCGCCGTGCGCAGCCTCATGACCAAGGCGGGCACCCCCGTCACCGTGGCGGCCTGACGTGAAGACGGCCGTCGTCCTTTTCACCCGCGACCTTCGCGTACGGGACAACCCCGCCCTCGCCGCCGCCTGCGCCAACGCCGAGCAGGTCGTCCCCCTGTTCGTGCTCGACCCGGCGCTGGGTGAGCTCTCCGGAAACCGCGTCCGGTTCCTGCACCAGTCCCTGGCCGACCTGCGCGCGAGCCTGCGCGAAAAGGGTGGCGACCTGGTGATCCGGATGGGCGACCCGGTGCGCGAAGCCATCGAGCTGGCCCGCTCGGTCGACGCCGAAGGCATCGGCATGGCGGCCGACGTGAGCCGCTACGCCCGGCGCCGGGAGCAACGACTGGCCGAGGAATGCGAACGGCACCGGATGTCGCTCAAACTCTTCCCCGGCCTGACCGTCGTCGACCCCGGCGCCCTGCGGCCGGGCGGGGGCGGCAGCGCGTACCGGGTGTTCTCGCCCTATCACCGCTCCTGGCGAGCGGCCACATGGCGCGACGAGGTCGCCACCCCCACAAAGATCACGCTGCCGCCCGGAGTCGCACCCGGCCGGTTGCCCGAGCCGCCCGCCGGTGAGTCGCCCGACGCGGCCGACGGTGGCGAGACCGAGGCGCGCCGGCTGTTCGCCTCCTGGCTGCGGCACATCGGGCCCTACCCCGAACTGCACGACGACATGGCCGCCGACGGCACCAGCCGGCTCAGTCCGTACCTGCGCTTCGGTTGCCTTTCACCCCTCGAACTGGCCAACGCCGCCATCAAGCAGGAAGCCGAGGAGTACGCGCGGCAGCTGTGCTGGCGTGACTTCTACTACCAGGTCGCCCTGACCATGCCGAAACTGTCGACCGAGCCGATCCGCCCGTCCGGCGACACCGAATGGCGCGACGACACCGACGCGCTCCGGCACTGGCAGGACGGCACCACCGGAGTGCCCATTGTGGACGCCGGGATGCGTCAGCTGCGGGCCGAAGGCTGGATGCACAACCGAGCCCGGCTGATCACGGCGGCGTTCCTGACCAAACACCTCGGCGTCGACTGGCGGCCCGGAGTGCAGTGGTTCTTCCGCTGGCTGCTCGACGGTGACGTGCCCAACAATTCCGGCAACTGGCAGTGGGTGGCGGGCACCGGCAACGACACCCGGCCCTACCGGAAGTTCAATCCGATCCGGCAAGCACAACGATTCGATGCCGAGGGCGTGTACGTTCGGCGCTACGTACCCGAACTCAAGGGTGTCGAGGGCGGCGCCGTGCACCAACCGTGGCGTCTGCCGGACGAGGTCCGGCGCGGCCTCGACTACCCGGGGCCGCTCGAGTCACACCGTGATGAAGCGGTGTGGCTGCGGCCGTGACCCCGCCCGGTACGCCCGGGCGGGTCTCAGCGGGGTCCGCCGGCCGTTGCGTCCGTCATAACGTCGAGGCCGACGGGCCCCGCGCCCTTTTCCCCAACCGGCTCCGGTTCAAGCCCGATGCTTCGAGTTCGCAGCGGTAGCCTGGTCGCGTGCCCGGATTGCAGCCCCACCAGCTAGGGGCCTACTTCGCCCTCATCGAATCAGTCAGCCTGCTGCAACACGCCGTCGAACAACAACTCCGGGCCGACGGCAACCTCAGCGACATCCAATTCCAGCTACTGATGCGTCTCCTCGACGCCGACGGCCAACTCACCATGACCACCCTGGCCGACGGCGTCGTCTACAGCCGCAGTGGCCTCACCTACCAGGCCGCCCAACTCGAAAAAGCCGGCCTGATCACCCGCACCCCCGACCCCGGCGACGAACGCGCCACCCTGGTCACCATCACCGACGCCGGCCGGACCCGCATCGACCAGGTCTTCCCGGGCCACGTCGAGGTCGTCCGCCGCCTGCTCATCGACAACCTCACCGACGCCGACGTGACCGCCCTGGGCGAAATCCTCTCCCGCGTACGAGACCACATGCGCGCCCAACCACCCCGGTCGGCGGCTCCCCGCAAACGCAAACCATGACCCCTTTCCCGTACGTCTGGACGTGGCGCTGGCGAACCCTGGAGTACCCGGGCGTGCGGGCACGCGTCCCCTGGTTCGGGACGGCGTGGACCGAACAGGCCGCCGCTGCCGAGTCCTCATACGGGGAACCCGAAACAGCGCCCTACTGCAATTCGAAGACGGCTACCAGGTCATCACAAGCCGAGCCGGCCTCCGCCGCCTTCTGTAGCTCTTCGCCACGAACGGGCTCTGCGCAATTCACGTGAGCGCCCGGCTGCGGCGCCTCGACCGCTCCTGCTACAGCCTTCAACCTGTGGCGGACGAATCAGCGCAGGCGGGCGGCCCGCGACTCCAAATAGCGACGCTCCGGCAGGCTCAGCGTCAGCCGGGCCGCCCGCAGATACTCGTCGCGCGCGGCTGCCAGATCTCCCGCGCGTTCGAGTAAGTGCGCCCGTACGGCGGCCACCCGATGGTGGTTGGCCAAGGCTGGATCGCCGGCCGCCTGTTCCAGCGCCCGCAGCCCCACCCACGGACCGTCCACCTCGGACAAGGCGACAACCCGGTTGAGGGTGACCATCGGCCCCGGTGCCACGGCATTCAGCAGCCGATACAGCTCGAGGATCTGCGCCCAGTCGGTGTCCGCCGCATGTGCGGCCTCGTCATGCACGGCAGCGATCGCCGCCTGTAGTTGGAACGGGCCCAAAGCCGTGTCGCGCAGCGCCGCGGTGATGATTTCGACGCCCTCGTCGACCGCGGCCCGGTTCCACAGCGACCGGTCCTGCGCGGCCAGGGGCACCAGGGCGCCGTCAGCGCGGGTGCGGGCCGGCCGTCGCGCGTCGGTCAGCAGCATCAACGCGAGCAGACCGGCCACCTCGCCGTCGCCGGGTAGGAGGCCGTGCAGCTGGCGGGTCAAGCGGATCGCCTCGGTGCTCAACTCGACGCGGTGCAGTGAGGAACCCGAGCTGGCCGTGTAACCCTCGTTGAAAATCAAGTACAGGACCTGCCGTACGGCAATCAACCGGTCCGGGAGTTCCGAGGGTGACGGCATGACGAAACCCGTACCCCGGATCTTCTTCTTGGCTCGGCTGATGCGTTGCCCCACAGTGCTTTCCGGCACGAGCAGAGCGCGCGCGATTTCGGCTGTGGTCAGGCCGCCCACGGCACGCAAGGTCAGCGCCACCTGGGAGACCGGCGGGAGGGCCGGGTGGCAGCACAGCAGCAGCAGCGTGAGCTCGTCGTCGCCCCGTACGGAAGGAATTGGGTCCGGCGGCAGTGCCTCGCGCCGGCGCCGGGCCTCCTCGTTGCGCAGCAGCTCGATGCGACGGCGCGACGCGACCCGGATCAGCCATGCCCGCGGGTTGTCGGGTACGCCTTCGACGGGCCACTGCTGGGCCGCGGCCAGCAGCGCCTCCTGCACCGCGTCCTCGCTCGTGTCGAAGTCGCCGTAGCGGCGCACCACCGCGCCCAGCACTTGCGGCGCGGCGGTGCGCAGGACGTCCTCGAGTGACGGGGAGGTCAGAACTCCCACCCGCTCATGTCCAGCACGGGCCGCACCTCGACCCCGATGGTCGCCGCGTCCGGCACTTTGGCGGCCCACTCGTGTGCCTCTTTCGCACCGGCCACGTCGATCAGGTAGAAGCCGGCGAGGTGTTCTTTGACCTCGGCGTAGGGCCCGTCGGAAACGACAGTGTCGCCGTCGCGTACGGAAACGAAACGGGCCAGCGACGGATCGGCCAGGCCCTCGGAGGCGACCAGCACCCCCGCCTCGCCCATTTCCGCACTCAACCGCAGATGCCCCTGCCCGAAAGCCATCTGCTCGTCCTCGGTCATCTTGTCCCAGATCGCCAGGCTGCGCTCGTTCGACTGGATGAGGATCAAATACTTCACGAGTTTCCTCCTTTGCTCACCAGGATGTCGAAGCCACCGGCCCGGCTTCGACGTCCCGGGCGGAAGTTCCCCATATCAAGGAGCCCGTCGTGCAGGAGATCAAGGAAGTCATCGAGCAGCGCGCGGCCCGGCTGAGCGAGGGCGATGTGAAGGCCCACCTGGCCTTCGCGGCGCCGGAGGTGGTCCAGTTCGATCTGGCGCCACCGCTGGGCAGGCGTGTCGACACCAGCGACCCCGCCCCGATCGAGCAGTGGCTGGCCACGTTCGAGGCGCCGCCGCAGCGCCGGGTCACCCAGCTGGAGATCACCGTGGACGGCGATGTCGCGTTCGCCACTAGCTACGACTCGATGAGCGGCCGCCCTCGAGGCACCACCGACGACTTCACCCTGTGGTTCCGGGTGACGCTCGGCCTGCGCCGGATCGACGGCCGCTGGCTGGTCGTCCACGAACACGAGTCGGTGCCGTTCCTGATGGACGGCTCGTTCCTGGCCGCGACCGACCTGCAGCCCTAGGCCTGTTTCCCGTTATGAAAGAGGCCTCAGGTCAGGCCCGGCGGGCGATCGCGTAGAGGTCACCCGCCGGCCCGATCAGCTGGTCGGCGGTGCGCCACACGGCCCGTAACCGGCGTTGCAGCGGCACCGCGGTCGGCACGGCCACGAGTGTGCCCGCCGTCAGTTCGACCGTGACCGCCAGCGAGCTGAGCACGGCCGCGCCCGAACCGGCCGCCACCGCATGTTTGATGGCCGTGGTCGACGACAGTTCGAGCAGGGGCGCGGCCGCCGTGAGGTCGCCCAGCGCCTGCTCGAACGCGCGTCGCGTGCCCGAACCGGCCTCGCGCGACACCAGCGGGGTGGCCGCCAGCTCGGCCGCCGTGACCGCCCGCCGCCGCTTCGCCCACGGATGCCCGGGCGCCACCACGACGGCCAGCCGATCGGTCGCCACCACCTCGTCGTGCAGGCCGCCGGGGAGGTCGGGGCCTTCGACGAAGCCCAGCTCGACCTGGCCCGCGAGCACCGCGGCGGCGACGTCGGCCGAATTCGCGGCCTGCAGCGTGACGGCCAGCCCGGGGTGGGCCGCGCGCAGGGCGACCAGCCACGTGGGCAGCAGATATTCGGCCACGGTCTGACTGGCCGCGACCGTGAGGCGGCTCTCGTGGGTGGCCCGCAGCGCGGCCAGCCCGGCCGCGAGCGCCTCGGCCGCGTCGATTGCCGCGCGGGCCCAGTCGGCCACCAGCGCACCGGTCTCGGTCAGGGTCGAGCCGCGCGGTGTCCGGTGCAGCAGGGTCAGCCCGATCCGCCGTTCCAGCTCGCGCAGGCGGGCGCTGGCGGCCGGCTGCGAGATGCGGTGCTCGGCGGCGGCGCGGCCCACACTGCCCAGCCGGGCGACGCTGAGCAGCAGGTCGAAGCCGGTCAGGTCGGCGGTCAGCGGGGGCAGAGGCATAACAAGAGGTTATGACCTCAGGTGGGATCACCGCCTACTGGCCTGGGCTTTCCGGGCGCAGGGTGGAGAGCATGTTCGGACCCAACTGGTTCGCCTCCGTCATGGGCACCGGGATCGTCGCCACCGCGGCCGCCACGCTGCCCGTCGACCTGCCCGGCCGGCACGCCTTCGCCACCGTGATGTGGCTGCTGGCCGCCCTGCTGCTGATCGCCGTCCTCACGGCCACCGCCCGGCGCGGCGTCAGCCACCTCGACGACCCGGTGCTCATGCAGTTCTGGGGCGCGCCGCCGATGGCGTTGATGACCGTCGGGGCGGGCACGCTGCTGCTCGGCCCGGGCGAGTTCGCTGTGGCGGCCGACCTGGTGCTGTGGAGCGCCGGCACGCTCCTCGGCCTGATCGTGGCGGTCGCCGTCCCGTACCGGATGATGACGCGCCCCGACCTGGCCGCCACCGAGGACGCGGCGTTCGGCGGCTGGCTGATGCCGGTGGTCTCCCCGATGGTCTCGGCGGCGACCGGCGCCCTGCTCGTCCCGCACGTCGGCGCCGGCCGCGACCTGCTGCTGGCCTGCTACGCGTTCGCCGGCATCAGCCTGTTCGCCGCGGTGATCGTGATCACGCAGATCTGGGCCCGCCTCGTACGCCACCAGATCGGGGCGGCCCGCATGGTGCCGACGCTGTGGATCGTGCTGGGCCCGCTCGGCCAGTCGGTGACCGCGTTCCATCTGCTCGGCCGCGCTGCTGACGGCGTGCTGCCCGACCCGTACGCCACCGGCGCGCAGATGCTGGCCCTGCTCTTCGGCCTCCCCACGCTGGGCTTCGCTTTCTTCTGGGCCGCCCTGGCCACGGCGATCACACTCCGCACCGTACGGACCGGTCTGCCTTTCTCCCTGACGTGGTGGAGTTTCACGTTCCCCGTCGGCACAGTCGTCACCGCCACCGGCGGCATGGCCACCCGTACCGGCTCACCCCTGCTGACAACGCTGGCCGTGGCCCTCTTCGCCGTCCTGGTCACCGCTTGGACGGTCGTCGCCACCCGCACACTCCGCAGCAACCTGTGGCGTCCCGCACGCCTCGAGGCCCGCCCGGCCGCGCGCAGCGGGGACCGCCTCATAGAGGCGAAATAGGGCCGGCGGTGTCGATCAACCGGGCCAGCAGGGTGGGGCAGTCGGGGGCGGTCAGTGTCGGACGGTAGGTGAGCGTCGCCGGCCAGTCCCGTCCCGCCGACACCCATCCCGTACGCAATCCGGCCCCCGCTCCGCCGCCCACGTCGAACTCGGCGTGGTCGCCCACCATCCAGCCGCCGTCCCGCAGCGTCCGGCCCACCGCGGCCGCGGCTCGCTCGAAGATCCGCCGGTCGGGTTTGCGCACGCCCGCCCCCTCCGACACGATCCACGCCGCCACCAGCCGGTCCAGTCCGGTGCGGCGCAGTTTGGCCTCCTGCTGGGCCACCGTGCCGTTCGTGACCACCACCGGCACGTATCCGGCTGCTGTGGCCCGGGTCAGCGCGTCGGCCACCAGCGGATCCGGCGACAGCTCGTCGACCATGCCTTTGCGCAGCTCATCCAGCACTTCGGCGGCGTCCAGGCGGTAGCGCGCGGCGATCAGCGCGGCCAGTTCCTCGCGCCGGCGATAGCCATCTCGATCTTGCTCGATGAGCCACGGCGTCTCGGACGCGCCGAAGCGGGCACCGGCCCAGGTCTTGAAGGCCGTGGTGCGGTCGATAAGAGTGTTGTCCAGGTCGAGCAGCAACAACATTCATCGATCTTGTCAGGCGTTCGCGGGTCAAGGAGGACAGCGTGCTGACTTTCACCAACGCGGCTGAACAGGCGGCTTGGACCATGGCCGAGGCCCTCAGCGAGAAGGCTTTCGTCGCCATGAAGCATGCCGAGGAGGCGCAGGAGGCGTTCCGGAAGGGCCGGATGGCGATGCGTCGGCAGTTCAAGGCCCGCGGCCTCTCCGAGATCGACGCGAGCATCCGGTGGGCGAGCACGTCACAGGCGCAGGCCGCGTTGGCCGACCACAACTTCTATATGCAGGAGGCTTCGATGTACAACGAGGCCGCGACCGCGCAGTACGCGAAGGCGCTCTACCTCAAGGGGCGTTAGGCGGCGCGGTGGCGCAGGGTGGCCACCGTCGAGCCGGCCAGCGCGAGCAGGCAGTCGGGCAGCTGCCCGTCGGCGATCGCTGCGCCGAACAGCGCTTCCGCGGTGGCGATGTCGCTGTTGGCGTACGCACTGATGAAGCGGGCGACCCATCGCTTGTCGTAGCGCGCGTCGTCGATGCCGGGGAAGTCGAGCGTCCACGCGCCGCCGGAGGGCACCTGGCCGACCATCGTGGCGGCGAGGCACCAGGCGACGTCGTAGGCCCCGACGATGCCGGACCGGTCGACCACGGAATCGAACGTGCCGACCACCGCGTCACTGTCGCCGCTGAGCGCACTCTGAAGCACGAGTGCCGCGTCGTCGATAGCGTGCTGTGGTACCTCGGTCACGTGAAAGAAGGTACGTGGAGTGGTCAAGGTTCGCGCGCCGGGACGAAAAATCTAAGCCCCACGCAACAGGCAGGTGATGCGCGCGGTGCAGACCCGTTCGCCGCCGTCGTCGGTGATGACGATCTCGTAGGTCGCCATGGTGCGTCCCCGGTGCACCGGGGTGGCGACGCCGGTGACCACGCCCGAGCGCGCCGACTTGTGGTGGGTGGCGTTGATGTCGACGCCCACCGCGAACGGCCGGTCGACGCTCTGGCCGTGCATGACCGCCCCCACCGAGCCCAGCGTCTCGGCCAGCACGCAGGACGCGCCGCCGTGCAGGAGCCCGTACGGCTGGGTGTTGCCCTCGACCGGCATGGTGCCCACGACCCGCTCGGCGGAGGCCTCGGTGAGCTGGATGCCCATGCGCGAACCGAGCGTCCCGCCGCCTCCGGTGGTGAAGAGGTCTTGCACACTGTCGGCCGCTATGTCCATTCGATGAACGTTACCGGCGACGCCGGGCTCGCGGTCCTGTGACTTGGGCCCTACTCTTCCCTGCGACCGTGTTCGCTATGCAGGGAGGCCCGCATGACCGAGCCCCAGGAGACCGTCGAGACGCGTGGCAACGAGCGCGTCGATCTCATCGCGCAGGACTCCAGCGGCGATGGCAAGCCTGACGTCTGGGTGTCCGACACCGACGGGGACGGCAAGCCCGACTTGTTCCAGTTCGACACGGACGGGGACGGCAAGGTGGACATCACGATGGTCGACCTCGACCAGGACGGCAACCCGGACGCGATCGTCGACGGCGACGGCGGCCACCCGCCGACGGTCTGACGGAGCTCAGGCCCCGCCGAGGGCGCTCAACGCGACCCAGAGCACGGCGATCGCCACGGCCGTGGTGGCGATCGTCGAGGCCCGGTGCCGCCATGTGACCGGGCTGCCGACGGCTTCGGTGTGTCCGAGCCGCCGCAGCGCGGCGCGCTGGTTCCGTACGGCCTCCTCGGCGGCCACGATCGACCCGGCGTCGGCCCGGCTGAGCTCCACCGCCAGCCGGGCCTGGGCACGTTGCAACCGCCGTACGGTGGTGGAAGCGCCCGGGAGTCGTCGAGCTGCCGCCCGCCGGGACGCCGAGCCCAGCACCGTCAGCTCGCCCGCGGTGATCAGCGACGGGTCGTCCAGCCGGGCCAGGCGCTCGACGTAGTAGTCGGCCTCGCGGTCCTGGAAGTGGCGCACCAGCAGCAGGATCAGCAGCAGCGGGGGCAACCCTTTGATCAGCAGTACGCCGAGCAGCGCGAGCGGGCCGTTGCCGAGCCCGTCGGCCAGCAGCGGCGAGTTCCACAGCACGTGGAAGGCCCACGCTCCCAGCACGGCCAGGCTCGCCCCCGCGATCCGGTGCGAGCGGCCCACCACCAGGTAACCGATGCCCGCCCCGGCCAGCGCGCCGAAGAGGGTGTGGCTCCAGATGCCGGCCAGGAACCCGCGCAGCAGGAACGTGGCGATCACCGGTTGCACCTGGTCGCCCTGCCCGGCCAGCGCGACCGCGCCGACGGCGAACACGACGTCCTCGGCGATCTGGAACCCGAGACCGACCATCGCGCCGTAGACGACCCCGTCGAGCACGCTGTTGACCTGCGACCGGGCGATCAGCACGATCGCCACCACGCCGAGGGTCTTGGCGATCTCCTCGACCGTGGGCCCGGCCACCGCGGCGCCCCAGTCGGCGGCCAGGTCGGGCGAGCCCAGCTTGGCCATCAGGTTTTCCAGCGCGACGCCGCCGGGGATGGAAACGGTGGTGGCCACCAGCCCGCCCCAGGCGAAGGCCAGCACGAGCAGTTCGGGCGGTTCCCGTTCGAGGAAGTCGAGTTCCGAGACGAACAGCCAGAACGGCACGGCGAGCAGCGCGAAGAGCAGGATCGCGACGGTGGTGGCCTTCGGGTAGGCGGTGAAGAAGTGCCCGGTCATCTGGGCCATCCGCAAGCCGCCCGCGGCCAGCAGCGTTGCGACGACCCAAAAGGCCGGCACCCGTACGAGGGTGGAGACGCGCGGGCTCCGGGCGGGGCGCACCGCCGAGGTCGTCACCGCGGTTCGTCCGACTGCCGGAGCGTGCGGGTGCTCGCCTCGATCTGCGGCAGGGTGCGGCCCAGGTCCAGGTCGTTGCCGCTGATCGTCACCTCGATGGTGTGACCGTCGGCGACGAAGACCGCGTACCGCCCGCCCCGGCCCGGCGCGGTGTAGCCGCCCTGCAGCCCGGCCAGCCCGCCCGCCGTGCTCACTTCGAGCTGGGCGCCGGTGACCTGATAGCCGGTGGTGTCGACGATCCGTTGGCGTAACCGCTCGGCCGCGGTGTCGAGGTCGCCGTCGAAGGGCCGGACGACGATCGCGTACTTGACCGGGCCCAGCCGGAACAGCACCGTGCCGTCGCTCGCGCCGGGTCTGGTGCCGGTCACGTCCAGGGCCGCCCCGGGCGGGGGCACGACTGTCACCCCGGCGCCGATCGCATAGGGCTCGTCACTCCGGATCGCGCGTTCGGCGGGCAGCGACCGGTCGATCGCCGGCAGCCCGAGGGCCAGACCAGCGAGTGTGGCGGCCACGCCGAGCGCACCCAGCAGGTTCGTCAGCCGCCCCATGCTTACCCACGCTAACGGCGGGTGCGCCCGACTGTGACGTTCGGCCACTGTGGAGTGCTGATCAACCTGCGGAATTACGGATTTGTCGGTTCTAGCGTGAGATAGCGAGAGGGAACGCCCGTTGTCAGCCACACCCCGTTGGCGCTGCGGTGGAAGACGTGCCCGTCCGCGGCCATCCCGGCCGCGGCGACTCGCAGCACCACGACATCGCCCGACCGGCGGCGCCCCACCACCAGAGCGGTCGGCACGTCACGCGAGAGGTGCACGTGGTGCCGGCTCCGCGGCCGCAGGCCCTCGCGCAGGATCGCGTCGAGGTTGCCCGCGGGTGTGCCGTGGAACAGCACGGCCGGCGGCTCGGCGGGTGGCAGGCCGAGGTCCACCTCCACCCGCGCGGAGTGCCCCTGACTGGCCCGGATCCAGTCGGCCCCGTCGTCGCGGCGGGCGATCGCGAAGCGGGACTTGTCGTTGTGCTCGACGATGTGGTCGAGCTCGGCCCGGCTGAGGCCGAGCGCGGCGAGCAGCTCCGCGACCGGCACCCAGCCGTTCGCGTCCAGGGTCAGCCCGGCCGACTCGGGCCGGTGCCGCAGCACCAGAGCGATGCGGCGGCTCGTCCGCACCTGATCCCGGCTGAGCCCGCTCACCCCGCCAGCTCCATCACCGCGAGGTAGTAGGGCCGGTCCTCGTCGTCGATCGTCTTGAGCCGCCACGCGGTGCCCCCGACCAGCTCCTCCAGTTCGGCGGGCGAGCAGTTGAGGTAGTCGAACCACTCGGTGGCGAGCAGCCGGTACCGCAGGCGCAGCCGCAGCTGACCACCCAGCCGCCCGCGCTCGCGGTTGAGCCGGTGATAGCCGACGTGCACGGTGTCGGTGGTGCCGTACGGGTCGGTGCCCTGGGCGATGATGCGCGCGCCCGGGTTGGCCAGCCGGGCCAGCGCGGCCAGCAGAACCGGCGCGCGTTCCGGGCCCTCGAGCAGGCCGAGGTTGTTGCCGAGCAGCAGGAACGTGTCGTAGCGGGCGCTCGCCCCGGCCGCGTACGCGTCGACGGTGGTGATCACGGTGTCGCGCAGGCCGCGCTTGCGGGCGATCTCGATGGCCCCGCGCGAGGTGTCGAGCCCAGTGACCGCCATGCCGCGGCGTTGCAGTTCGACCGCCGTACGGCCCGCGCCGGCCCCGATGTCGAGCACGTGCCCGCGGCAGAGCCGCAACGCGCGGTGGTCGTGCGGCTGCCACTCGTCCGGGCCGCCCAGGTAGTGATCGGCCGGGGCCCCGTTGATCAGGCCGTCGTCGCGCTCGATCACCTCGATCACCGGGCGCGGCACCCGCCCACCGGCCAGCGGCCGTGGTCCGACACCGGTGCGTACGGCGTACGCGTCTCTGATCATCTCGCCGAACACGTCGCCGATGAGTGGTTCCGTCATGACCACTACCCTTGGCTCATGCCGACGCTGGAGCAACTCGGTTCGGAGAAGTACGTCTCTCTGACGACCTATCGCAAGGACGGAACGCCGGTGCCCACGGCGGTCTGGGTGTTGCCGGCCGGCGCCGGGGTGGCGATCTGGACGGTCACCGGCACCTGGAAGGTGAAGCGCGTCCGCAACAACCCGAAAGTCACGGTGGCGGCCTGCGACGTGCGCGGCAACGTGCGGGGCGAGGCTGTCGAGGGCCGGGCCCGCATCGGCGACGCGGCCGAGCGCGACCACTTCGCCGGGGTGCTGGGCCGGAAATACCGCATGCTCGGCCTCTTCGGCACGCTGCGCTACAAGCTGCTGGGCCAGCGCGACCGGATCACCGTGATCATCATCGACCCGGTCTGAGGCCGGGCCGGGAACTGGTCCGGACACGAAGAAGGGGCGATCGCCTTCCCCGACGCTCGCCCCTTAGCAACGATCTCGCGAATCGACTGAGGTCAGTCGCCCTGACGCTGCGTGGGAATCTGTCCCTGCAGCAGGGCGCGAACCTCCGACTCCCGGTAACGACGGTGGCCGCCCAGAGTGCGGATAGCACTCAGCTTGCCTGCCTTCGCCCACCGGGTGACGGTCTTCGGGTCGACACGGAACATCGACGCCACCTCGGCCGGCGTTAGTAGCGGCTCAGGATCGTGCGTACGCGATGCCATCGGTCACTCCTCCACAGGTACCTATAGACAACGGCCGGGGTCCCGCCGGCCGGTGCGTCTCTCATGGTCCGGCTAGTCCCCGATGTCCGACATGGGCCGAACGGACGAAGGTCCCCAGATAGACGGATGAAGCATGCCCGATTTTTGCGTGTTTTCTACGCCAGATAGTGTCTCGTTTAGTCCGATTATCACGCTTCGGGGATCGGTCATTACGAAGAGTATTCGCCTCGGGAGCGCTCCCAAGAGTGGTGAAAACCGCCCTTCTGTCCGCATCGCCGCAGCTCAGTTGCACCTCTCCAGCAACTGGACAGCCCGCCAGCGATCGACGAGCTTCTCGTAGACGGAGGAGGCGTCGTCGGCGTCCCCGCGGGACAGTGCCGACAGTCCGGCCGCCACCAGTCCGGGTGAATCGTCACCAGCGAGAACGTCATCCGGGAGGAGGTTGACGAGGCCGCCGTAGTCAAGCTCGACGATCGAGCGCGGATGGAACTCCTCGAGCCACCGCGTGCCCTCCTCGACCGCCTCGGTGATCGGCGCGTCGCCCAGCGACTTACGCAGCACGGCCACCCCGCGGTGAGCCCGGCGCCGGGCCTTGGAGATCTCCGTACGGTAACGCAGCGTGCGCCGGCCCGCGGACAGGTCGATCTCACGTTCCTCCAGGTCGACGAAGACGAACCAGCGCAGCGGCACGCCCCACGTGGCGATCTGCTCGTGCACCCGGGGCACCCCGTGCTCGAGCACCTTGGCCCCGCTGCGCCAGTCCTCCACGACCGCCTTGGCCTGGCCCGCCAGCACGGGCGGCACGAAGGCGTCGGCCAGCACGCTGGGCACGCCGTCGCGGGCGTTGAGGGCCGCCTCGGCGACGCGCAGACGCAGGTTCCACGGGCAGATCAGCAGCGAGTCGGCCCACTGCAGCACGTACGCCTCGTCGGGCAGGTCGGGCAGCCGGGTCCAGCCGGCACCCAGCGCCTCGAGCACGGCCGAGCGCTGCCGGACCGGACCCTCGACGGGGCCCAGGGCGCGGCCCTCGCGAGCGTACTTACGCCAGAAAACCTGACGGTCGCGGTCGAAGGCGGTCAGTGGTTCGTAAACCCTCAGGTACGACGCGAACAGTGACGGCACGGCGCGATCCTTTCACGAATTCGCCCGCATTGAACTTCCCGCGCGGACGGATTCCCGCCACCGGACGCCCGACTAGGCTCGGATTCGTCCGGCCCACCCCCGCCGGCACTCCCCGCCCCACGAGGGCCTCGACACAGGATCAGGAGAACAGCCATGGGCGTGTTCGACACCGACGGCACCGACGCCAGCGGTCACGAACAGGTCGTCTTCTGCCAGGACAGGCAGACCGGCCTCAAGGCGATCATCGGGATCTACTCCACGGCCCTCGGGCCCGCACTCGGCGGCACCCGTTTCTACCCGTACGAGAGTGAGGCCGCGGCCCTGGCCGACGTGTTGAAGCTCTCCCGCGGCATGGCGTACAAGAATGCCCTGGCCGGTCTCGACCTCGGCGGCGGCAAAGCAGTGATCTGGGGCGACCCGGCCCGCGCGAAGTCCGAGGGGCTGCTCCGGGCGTACGGGCGCTTCGTCGAGTCGCTGCACGGGCGCTACTACACCGCGTGCGACGTCGGCACCTACGTCCCCGACATGGACGTGATCGCCCGCGAGACCCGCTACGCCACCGGCCGCAGCGTCGAGCACGGCGGCGCCGGCGACTCCTCGATCCTCACCGCCTGGGGTGTCTTCCAGGGCATGCGGGCCGCCGCCGAACACACCTGGGGCCGCCCCACGCTGGCCGGTCGCACGGTCGGCATCGCCGGGCTCGGCAAGGTCGGCAAATATCTGGCCGGCCACCTGATCGAGGACGGCGCCGCGGTGATCGCCACCGACGTCAACGAAGCCGCCCTGAGCTGGGCCCGCACCACCTACCCGCAGATCGAACTGGTCGCCGACACGCAGGCGCTGATCACCTCCGATCTCGACGTCTACGCCCCCTGCGCCCTGGGCGGCGCGCTGGACGACGACACCGTGCCGGTGCTGCGGGCCAAGGTCGTCACCGGGGGTGCCAACAATCAACTGGCGCACCCCGGCATCGAGAAGACGCTGGCCGAGCGGGGCATCCTCTACACGCCCGACTATCTGGTCAACGCGGGCGGCGTGATCCAGGTGGCCGACGAGATCGAGGGCTTCAACTTCGAGCGGGCCAAGCTGCGGGCCACCGGCATCTTCGACACGACCCGCCGGATCCTGCAGATGGCGGACAGTGAGGGAGTGGCGCCGGCCGTGGCCGCCGACCGGCTCGCCGAGCAGCGCATGACCGAGGTCGGCCGGCTGCGCACGATCTATGTGAGCTGACTGAACCTCGTATGAACGGTCTCCTTCGCCGACCCGAACGGTGGGCCCGGAGGCAGGAAAAGAGAGCGGTTTAGTGCCTGCCGCGCGTTCCGGGACGGAAAACCGCGACGCGCGGCAGTGTCACACGCAACCCGAGGTGCCGAAGACGGCATCGTCCATGTACCGTAAGACCCACGAGAGATGCCTGACGTCATCGGGGCCCGCCTTCGGGCTGCCCCGAATTCTGTGCGAGGGGGTCGAGCCATGGGGCGCGGCCGTGCTAAGGCCAAGCAGACGAAGGTGGCCCGGGAGTTGAAGTATCACTCCCCGAACACCGACCTCACCGCCTTGCAGCGCGAACTGGCGGGAACACGCCAGTCCGACCGTCACTTCGACGACGACAACGATGAGTTCGTCGACGATGACGAGGATGATGCTGACGACGACCAGGATTCCTGGTCGCCGACAAGGCGCTGACCCGCATCGCACAGAGCACGCGGCTCTCCGCGTGCTTGCGTGTGTGTCGGATCAGAAATCCCTACGGTTCAACTGAAGCCCACGCGGGCTAACCCTCGCGTGGGCTTCGAACACTGCGTGGACCTCGAAAATCGTGCACAGCCCGCGATCGCCCCGTCGATGAGCAGGCAGTCGATTTTCGTCGCCGCGGGGTTTGCGGTGCCGGAAATCGGCTGACTGCTCATCGACCTCCCAAGGGCGATCGCCTGCGGAGCGCAGCGGAGCCATCAGCGCGGCCGGTTGTTCCAGTTGTAGAACGTGGGGATGTTCTCGAAGTGGTTCCAGGCGCACACCGCCGAACCCTCCTCCGCTGTGCTCTCCGCACGTGCTCGCCGGGCCAGTTCCGCCTCCTCGATGAGCGCGGCCAGCCCGTCCCGGGTGTCGTGCACCCGCGCCGTCACCGGATCGGTCCCCAGGTCTTCAGACGGCCGAGGGCTCGTGATCTCGGGCATGGTCCAGCACTCCCTCCAGTAGGCGAATCTTGCTGTTCCGGCAGTGGTCGGTCTCGGTGGTGTCGAACCGGCCGTGCTCGAAGTAGCGGTTGGCCGCGTGGGCGCCCCCGCAGAAACCGAAGTACGGGCATGTCGCGCGGCACGACTCCACGCCGCGCAGGAACTCGCCGATCCACGGCGTGACGGCGGCACCGGCCAAAATGTCGGCGAGCGGCCGGTTCAGCACGTTGCCGCTGGTGAAGTCGCCGTAGCGGGGATTGGAGAAGCCGGCCAACTCGGGCGAGAGCAGCACCACCGAGCCGTCGTACGCGACGGTGGGGATAGGGTCGAGTTGCCGCGGCAGCAGCGCGTCGGCCGTGTCGTCGAGCACCGCCGCCACGTAGCGCAGGGTCCACTCGATCTCGCGCAGGTGGATGCGGGGGTCGGCCCGCCAGGCGGTGACCAGTTCGGCCCAGAACGCGCGCACGTCGGCCGCGGCGTGGCTGTTGGCCCGGGTGTTCACGCCTTCCTGCTCCTCGACGTTGATGCCCAGCACGTCGCAGCCCAGGCCGAGGAAGTAGTCGTAGAGCTCAGTGGCGGCGCCGGGTCGCGGGTCGCTCACCACGCACAGCGCGGAGAACGGGATGTCGTGCCGGCGCAGCGCCTCGATGCCGCGCACGATCCGGTCGTACGCCGGTCGGCCGCCCCGGGTCACCCGGTCACCGTTGCGTGCCTCGGGACCGTCGACGCTGACACTGACCCGCATGTCGTGGGCTCGGAAGAACTCGCACCAGGCGTCGTCGATCAGCGTGGCGTTGGTCTGCACGTGATGCTCGACGCCCGGCCCGAACGGCGCCAGAAGGGCCGCCAGATGCTCCCGACCGGCCGCCAGCGGCTCGCCCCCGTGCCAGACCACCGAGAAGCGGCTTTCGCGGGCCCACCCCTCGACCGAGGCGGCCACGGCCCGGGCCACCTCGACCGGCATGCGCTTGTCGGCGGCCCGGAACGGCAGATAGCAGTAGGCGCAGTCGAGATTGCAGAGCGTGGTGGGCTGCATGACGACGTAGGTCGGGACCGGCGCGATGCCTCGCATCCCGCTCCAGGCGTGCGCCACCGCTGTACCCCCGTCCCCGGCCGAAAAGCGTGAAGAACTCACGTCAGAGGCTAGGCTCTGTGGTCCAGCCGAGTAAACGAAAGATCCGCATGTGCCAGATATCGACACACGCGGATCATTTGGAACCAGTGCTCAGCCTCGGGTGTATTGCCCCATCATCTGCACTTCACCCGTGCCGTCGATGACCTCGCCGACCTGCCAGGCCTCGACGCCGCGGCCGGTCAGGTAGGCCATCGCGCGGTCGGCGTCGTCCGACGAGACGATCGCGAACATGCCGACGCCCATGTTGAAGGTGGCCTCCATCTCGTTGTCCTCGATCCGGCCCTTGGCCTGGATGAGGTCGAAGATGGGCTGCGGGCGCCAGGTCGAGCGGTCGACCACCGCGTCGGCGTTGGCGGGCAGGATGCGGTTGAGGTTGCCCGGGATGCCGCCGCCGGTCACGTGCGAGAAGGCGCGGACGTCGGTCTCCTCGATCAGGCCCAGGCAGTCCTTCGCGTAGATCTTGGTCGGCGTGAGCAGTTCCTCGCCCAGGGTGCGCTGGCTGCCGAAGTCGTCGACCACCGAGTCGAGGCGCATGCGGCCCGCGCCGAGCAGCACGTGCCGCACGAGCGAGTAGCCGTTGGAGTGCAGACCCGAGGAGCGCATGGCGATCACCGCGTCGCCCACCTCGACCCGCTCGCTGCTGAGGATCTCGCTCTCCTCGACGACACCGACGCCCGTGGCCGACACGTCGTACTCGTCGGGGCGCAGCACGCCGGGGTGCTCGGCGGTCTCGCCGCCCAGCAGGGCGCAGCCCGCGTAGCGGCAGCCGTCGGCGATGCCGGCGCCGATCTCGGCCACCTTGTCCGGCACGACCTCGCCGCAGGCGATGTAGTCGAGCAGGAAGAGCGGCTCGGCGCCACACGCGACCAGGTCGTCGACGACCATGGCGACCAGGTCGATGCCGATCGTGTCGTGGATGTCGAGCTGCTGGGCGATCACCAGCTTGGTGCCGACACCGTCGGTCGACGAGGCCAGGATCGGGCTCTTGTATTTCGCCGTGTTCAGCTTGAACAGGCCCGAGAAGCCGCCCAGGTCGCCCATGACCTCGGGGCGGGTGGTCCGCTTGACCTTCGACTTGAGCAGCTCGACGGCGCGGTCACCGGCCTCGATCGAGACGCCCGCGTCCGCGTACGTCGCCGTGCGCTTACGCATCCCGCGGCCGGCGCCGGCCGTCCAGGGCTGGCGGTCGGCGCCCTCAGCGCCGTTGGACCCGGCACCGTTGCGCTCGGACACGTGCGTCACGCTTCTCCCCTTAGAGGTGTTTCGTTCGTCAAAGTCACGCGCCGCCGCCCTGACCGGCCAGCTCGCGCACGTCGTACTCGGTTTCGAGCTCGGCCACCGCGGCGGTCGCGGCCTCGTCGGACGCCGACGGCATGGAGGCGCGCTTGCCGACCCCCTCGAGCAGGTGCTTGCCGATCAGGTTGCCGGCCGGCAGCTCGATCGGGTAGTGCCCGTCGAAGCACGCCATGCACAGGCGGGTCTTCGGCTGCTCGGTGGCCGACACCAGACCGTCCAGGGAAACATAACCCAAGGAGTCGGCCCCGATCGAGCGGCGGATGCCCTCGTTGTCGAGCCCGTTGGCCAGGAGCTCGGCCCGGGTGGCGAAGTCGATGCCGTAGAAGCAGGGCCACTTGACCGGCGGTGACGAGATGCGCACGTGCACCTCCAGCGCGCCGGCCTCGCGCAGCATGCGCACCAGGGCGCGCTGGGTGTTGCCGCGGACGATCGAGTCGTCCACCACGACCAGGCGCTTGCCCCGCACGACCTCGCGCAGCGGGTTGAGCTTGAGCCGGATGCCGAGCTGCCGGATCGTCTGCGACGGCTGGATGAAGGTGCGGCCCACGTACGCGTTCTTGGTCAGGCCGGCGCTGAAGGTGATGCCGGATTCCTCGGCATAACCGATCGCAGCCGGGGTGCCCGACTCGGGGACCGGGATGACCAGGTCGGCCTCGACGGGGTGCTCGCGGGCCAGCACGCGGCCGATCTCGACGCGGGCCGAATACATGTTGCGGCCGGCGATCGTCGTGTCGGGGCGGGCCAGGTAGACGTACTCGAAGAGGCAGCCCTTGGGCTCGGGCGCGGCGAACCGGGTGGACCGCAGGCCGTGCTCGTCGACCGCGAGCATCTCGCCCGGCTCGACCTCGCGCACGAAGCTCGCGCCGACGATGTCGAGGGCGGCGGTCTCGCTGGCGACCACCCAGCCCCGGTCCATGCGGCCGAGCACCAGCGGACGGACGCCCTGGGGGTCGCGGGCCGCGTAGAGGGTGCTCTCGTCCATGAAGACGAAGCTGAAGGCGCCCTTGAGGCCGGGCAGCACCTCGAGCGCGGCGGCCTCCACCGACAGGTCGGGCCGGCTGGCCAGCAGCGTGGTGACCAGCGCGGTGTCGGAGGTGGCGCTGTCGGCCTCCAGGCCCCGCTCGGCGACCTCACGGGCCAGCTCGGCGGTGTTGACCAGGTTGCCGTTGTGGGCCAGCGCGATCGTCGTGCCGGCAGTGGTGGCCCGGATCGTCGGCTGGGCGTTCTCCCAGTTCGAGCCGCCGGTGGTGGAGTAGCGCGTGTGGCCGATCGCGAGGTGGCCGCGCAGGCTGGCCAGGGTCGGCTCGTCGAAGACCTGCGACACGAGGCCGAGGTCCTTGTACACCACCACACCCGAACCGTCACTCACCGCAATACCGGCGGCCTCCTGGCCACGGTGCTGCAGAGCGAATAGCCCGAAGTAGGTGAGTTTGGCGACCTCTTCCTCGGGGGCCCAGACGCCGAAGACGCCGCAGGCATCCTGGGGGCCACGCTCCTGGGGGTCGAGATCGTCGGTCAACCGGCCGTCGCCTCGGGGCACTGTTGCTCCCTCATGCTGATCTGCTGTGAAACGTGCTGGACCGCTCCGACCGACCAGTGTACGCGAGCCGCCGCGCCCGGGCCGGGTTCAGTGACCGGTGCCGTACCTCCTACTACGCACCGTTCTCGCCGGTGAGCGGAAGGTATTCGGTCAGGTCGGTGCGAATGCCGCTCGCCCGCAGACGGCCGTCACCCAGCGCATCGGCCCAGGTCACACGCTCCGTGGCGACGAGCAGCCACGTGACGGGATCGGCTTCGACCACATTGGGCGGGGTGCCGCGGGTGTGTCTAGGACCAGGAACACACTGAATCGCACCGAAAGGCGGAATCCGGACCTCCACCGATCGGCCGGGCGCCTTGCGGGACAACTCGGCCAGCAGTGCTCGCACAGCGTCACGCAGCACTGATCTCTCGGGTTCGACGCCTCGGTCCAGCGCGTCCAACGCTTGCTTGACGGACTCGGATTTATTGTGCGCAGGGGACACGTCGGGACGATACGACTCGCTTCAGCGAGATTGGTACGCGGCCCTGGGTCGCGCGATGGACGTGTGACAAGGCATAGTGGCCGACGGTGTTTTAGTCGCGGGATGTAAGCGGCACCGAAGAGGAGCCGACAACCGTGCGACCGGAAGGCGGTGGAAGGTGAGAACGCACCTACGGACCCGGGCGGCCCAGGCCGGTGCGTTACTGGCGGTGGCCTTGGGCGGACTCTTCGTCGCGCCCGCGATGGCGCTCGCCAGCCCGCCGGACGTGCAGATCACCGACCTGCAGACCGAGGTCCGGTCCGGGGCCAGCGTCGAGATGAAGTTCCGCGTCGCCGACACCAATGAGAACGGTGGACGCACCGGGGTGAACATCGTCGTGAACGGCGGTGGCATGGACTGCGACGGCCAGGACTGCCGGCGCTTCACCCAGGTCGACGGCGGTGGACGTGACTTCTCCGTCCAGCTCACCGCGCCCAACGTCAACGCCGGGCAGAACCGGCAGGCCTCGGTGACCATCATCGCCACGATCAACGGCGAGACGAATCAGGCCAGCCAGCAGATCACGATCATCGGCCCGGATCGCCCCGAGGCCGTCCAGCAGATCTCCGGCCGCATCAAGGACCAGGACGGCAAGGCCGTCGCGGGTGCCCTCGTCGGCATGAAGGACAGCACCGGCCGCCAGTTCCAGACCACGTCGGACGGCTCCGGTCAGTATTCGTTCCGCTCCAGTGACAACAACCCGATCGCGCCCGGCACGATCTCCATCGGCGCCGGCAAGGACGGCTTCGAGAACGCCGGGGTGCAGCGGCAGGTCCAGGCCGGTCAGAGCGCAGTCATCGCGCTGACGCTGAAGTCGAAGGTCGTGGCGACCACGCCGCCCACTACCGCGCCCGCGGCGGCCACCAGCTCCGTGCCGACCAGCGACCCCAGCGTCGAGACGGCCCCCGCCGACACGGTGGCGACCACCGACCCCGCGGCCAACAACGCCGCCGGTGAGGATGAGGGCGGCTCGATGCTCTTCATCATCATCGGCATCCTGCTCGTCGCGGCCGGCATCGGCGCGATCGTGCTCGTGGTCCTGCGCCGCCGCAGCAACAACGATGGTGACGACGACGACCCGAGCGGTCTGGGCGGCGCCGGCGCCGTCGGTGTGCCACCGAGCCGGGGCGGTTTCAGCGACGCCACCCGGGTCGCGGCGCCGGTCGGTGGCGGCCGGGCCAACGACGCGACCATGATTGCCCCGCTGTCGGGCGCGCCGTCGATGGCCGACGCGCCGACGGTGCTGCAGCGCCCGGTGCCCGCCGAGGACGAGTTCCCCGACCCGTACGGCGCTCCGATGCCGCAGCCGGGCGGTTTCACCGGTGCCGCGGCCGGTGGGTGGGACCAGGGCAACAGCCAGCAGTACGGCGGGGGCACGCAGCAGTACGGCGGTGGCCGGCAACAGTACGGCGAGTCCACTCAGTACGGACGCCCGCAGGACGACGGCTACGCTCCGCAGGGCGGCAACCCGGGCGGCGGCTACGGCGCGTACAGCGAGGCCACCGGCATGTACCGCCCCGACGGCGGCGCCGACGACGGCGGCTACGGCGGCGGTTACGACCAGGGCCAGCAGTACGGCAACCAGCATTACGGCGGCGACCAGGGCGGCTACGACCAGGGCGGCGGCTACCAGTCCGGCGGCTACGGACAGGAGCAGGCCGACCAGGGCGGCTACGGACAGTGGGGCGCCCCCGGCGACGGCCTCGACAACAACGGTTACGGCCCGCAGGGCGGCCAGCAGTACGGTGGCGGCGGCCAGTACGGCGGGGGCACCCAGCAGTACGGCGGCGGCTACGACGACGGCCAGGGCTACCAGGGTGACCAGCGCGGTGGCTACGACGACGGTTACGACCAGCGCGGCGGCTACCAGGGTGGCTACGAGGACCAGCAGAATCAGCAGCAGTACGGCACCCAGCGCGGCGGTGGCACGTACGGTGGCCAGCAGCGTCAGGACACTCCCGGTCCTCGACGTGGCGGTCACGACTACTGAGCAGACATAAAAGAGCCGGCCAGCGGAAACGCTGGCCGGCTCTTTTGCTTGCCGGGGTCAGGCGGTGGGAGCGCCGGACTCCTCGTCACCGCGGCTCGCGGACGCCGTCGGGTCGGCCGCGTGCTCCGGGTCGCCGTGCCGGTTGGCCAGTTCGGCCACGCCACCGAACAGCGCCGGCAGGGTCGCCTCGTGGGCCGCGCGGGCCTCGTCGAGCGGCAGGGTGAACTGGTCGCGCACGTCGAGCACCGGCTCGGCCGAGGTGGCGCCGAGCGGAGTGCAGGGCACGCCGAACTCCGCCGCGAGGGCCACGAACGCCTTGTCGTGCCCGCGCGGCACCGCGACCAGCGCGCGGCCGGCCGACTCGCTGAACAGGTGCACGAACGCGGACTGCCCGTCCTCGGGCAGCGTCACCTGGGCCCCCACGTTGCGCCGCAGACAGCTCTCGACCAGGGCCTGCGCGAGGCCACCGTCGGAGAGGTCGTGCGCGGCGCCGACGTGACCGGCCTGGGAGGCGCGAGCCATCAGCATGGCCAGCCGGCGCTCGGCCTCGAGGTCGACCTTGGGCGGGCGGCCGCCGAGGTGGCCGTGGGTGACCCAGGCCCACTCGGAGCCGGAGAGCTCGCAGGAGGTCTCGCCGAGCAGGAAGATCAGGTCACCGTCACCGGTGGTGGCCGGGAAGCCCATCGGGATGCGCCGGGCAACGTCGTCGAAGACGCCCAGCACGCCGACCACCGGGGTGGGGTGAATCGCGGCGGCGCCGGTCTGGTTGTAGAAGCTGACGTTGCCGCCGGTGACCGGGGTGCCGAGCTGTTGGCAGCCGTCGGCCAGGCCGCGCACGGCCTCGGCGAACTGCCACATTACGGCCGGGTCCTCGGGGGAACCGAAGTTGAGGCAGTCGGTCACGGCGACCGGCTCAGCCCCGGTGACGCCCACGTTGCGATACGCCTCGGCCAGCGCGAGCTTGGCCCCCTCGTACGGGTCGAGGCGGGCGAACCGGCCGTTGCCGTCGACCGACAGGGCCACGCCCAGGCCGGTTTTCTCGTCGATGCGCAGCACACCCGAGTCTTCCGGCTGGGCCAGCACGGTGTTGCCGAGCACGTACCGGTCGTACTGCTCGGTCACCCACGACTTGTCGCACAGATTCGGCGAAGCGATCATGCGCAGCACCGTCTCGCGCAGCTCGTCGCCGGTCGACGGGCGGGGCAGCGTCTCGGCCTTGTCGGCCTGAAGCAGTATCAAGTCGGCCGGCTCGCGGATCGGCCGGGCGTAGACCGGGCCGTCGTCGGCGAGCGAGCCCGGGGGCACGTCCACCACGACGTGGTCGTTCCAGGTGATCACGAGGCGGCCCGGCGAACCGTCGTCACCGGCCGGGGTGACCTCACCGATCGCGGTGGCCCAGACGCCCCACTTCTCGGCGACCGAGAGCACCCGCTCCAGGTTGCCGGGCGTGACGATCAGGAGCATGCGCTCCTGCGACTCGCTGGCCAGGATCTCGGTGGGCGACATGGACGCCTCGCGCAGCGGCACCCGCTCCAGCCACACCCGCATGCCGGTGCCGGCCGCGGCCGCGGTCTCGGTGAGCGCGCAGGTCAGGCCGGCGCCGCCGAGGTCCTGAATGCCGGCGACGAGACCGGCGTCGTAGAGCTCGAGGCAGCTCTCGATCAGCAGCTTCTCCATGAACGGGTCGCCGACCTGCACCGACGGGCGGCGCTGCTCGGCCTCCTCGTCGAAGGTGGCCGAGGCCAGCACGGAGACGCCGCCGATGCCGTCGCGGCCGGTGCGCGCGCCGAGCAGCACGACGACGTTGCCGACGCCCGCGGCCTCCTTGTGCTGAAGACGCTCGACCGGCAGCACGCCGATGCTCAGCGCGTTGACCAGCGGGTTGCCCTGGTAGGTGGGGTCGAAGACGATCTCGCCGCCGATGTTGGGCAGGCCCAGGCAATTGCCGTAACCACCGATGCCGGCCACCACGCCGGGCAGCACCCGGGCGGTGTCGGGGTGGTCGGCCGCGCCGAAGCGCAGCGGGTCCATCACCGCGATCGGGCGGGCGCCCATGGCCAGGATGTCGCGCACGATGCCGCCGACGCCGGTGGCCGCGCCCTGGTAGGGCTCGACGAAGCTCGGGTGGTTGTGCGACTCGACCTTGAAGGTGACCGCCAGCTCGTCGGAGATCTGCACGACACCGGCGTTCTCCCCGATGCCGGCCAGCATGCGGGTGCCCTGGGGCGCCTTGTCACCGAACTGCCGCAGGTGCACCTTGCTCGACTTGTAGGAGCAGTGCTCGCTCCACATGATCGAATACATCGCCAGCTCGGAGGCGGTCGGGCGGCGACCGAGGATCTGGCGGATCCGGTCGTACTCGTCGTCCTTGAGGCCGAGCTCGGTGTGCGGCTGCAGCTCGTCGGGGGTGCCGACGGCGCGCTGCACGGTGTCGGGGCCGCCGTCGAACTCGTTGACCAGCACATCGGTCGCGGCGAAGCCCGTCTGCTTCGGCGCGACGGCCGTGTCCGGCTGCGTCGTCATTACTGATGTCCCCCTGCTTGTGCACCCGCGGGCGCCCCGGCCAGGGCCCGCAGGACGGACGTGAAGAAGCCGAGGCCGTCGAGCGACGGACCGGTCAGCGCCTCCACCGCGTGTTCCGGATGCGGCATGATGCCGACGACGTTGCCGGCCTCGTTGGTGATCGCGGCGATGTCGCGCTGCGAACCGTTCGGGTTTCCGCGCAGGTAGCGCGCGACCACGCGGCCTTCGGCCTCGAGCTGGTCGAGCGTGCGCTCCTCGGCGACGAAGCAGCCCTCACCGTTCTTCACCGGGATCAGGATCTCCTGACCGGCCGTGAAGCCGTTGGTCCACGCGGTGTCGGTGGACTCGACCCGGAGGAACTGGTCGCGGTTGCGGAAGTGCAGGTGCTGGTTGCGGGTGAGCGCGCCGGGAAGCAGGTGCGCCTCGCAGAGGATCTGGAAACCGTTGCAGATGCCGAGCACCGGCAGCCCGCCGCGGGCCGCGTCGATGATCGTTTCCATGACCGGGGCGAACCGGGCGATGGCGCCACAGCGCAGGGCGTCGCCGTAGGAGAAGCCGCCGGGCAGCACCACGGCGTCGACGCCGTGCAGGTCGGGGTCGCCGTGCCAGAGGCGGACGACGTCGGCGCCGGCGATGCGCGCGGCGCGGGCCGCGTCCCCGTCGTCCAGCGAACCCGGGAAGGTGACCACACCGATGCGCATGGTCAGGCGACCTCCGCCGTAGCGTCCTCGTGGACGTGGATGGTGAAGTCTTCGATCACCGGGTTGGCGAGCAGTTTGTCGGCGATCTCACGAGCCCGGTCCAGATCGGGCGTGCCGTCGAACTCGATCTCGATGCGCCGGCCGATGCGGACGGACGAGACATCGGTGACGCCGAGCCTGGGCAGCGCATTCGCGACCGCCTGGCCCTGCGGATCAAGGATCTCCGGCTTCAGCATGACGTCGACCACGACGCGAGCCACGGGCACTCCTGACTGATAGGTGTAAGCACGGCGAGCCTACCTTGCGAGCCACGCTACGGGATTCTCGGCCGGTGTCGCGCACGCGACGCCGGGGGCGCTGAGCAGCCAACTCCCTGGTGATCTGGAACACCGGGTCGATCAAAACTTCAATCAACCCCGGGTCATCACATCGTAATAGGAGTGAACTGGGTTCTAGGCGGCCCCCAGGCGGGCACATACGGTCAGCTCATCGATCTCCATCGAGGCCGTGCGGTGGCCGCCCCGCCGCCGCACGGCACGAGCTCCGCCGGGGCGCGGCGTGATGATGATCTCCGCCGTGCCCCAGCGGCAAAGCTCAGAGAATGGGAGCGGGAGCGTACTTCGCGGCCTCGGGGTGCGCGGCCACGATCGTCGCGACCCGGTCGGCCACCGAGCGGACCTGCGTCGGCGCGGCGCCCACGAAAGCGGCCCGGTCGGCCACCAGGGTGTCGATCTCGGCCCGGGTCAGCTTGAGCCGGCCGTCGGTGGCGAGCCGGTCGAAGAGGTCGTTCACGGCGGCGCCCTTCTCCCGCATGGCGAGCGCTACGGCGACGGCGTGCTCCTTGATCACCTCGTGGGCGACCTCGCGACCGACCCCCTTACGGACGGCGGCCACCAGGATCTTGGTCGTGGCGAGGAACGGCAGGAACCGGTCGAGCTCACGCGCGATCACCGCGGGGTAGGCGCCGAACTCGTCGAGCACCGTGAGGAACGTCTGGAACAGTCCGTCGGTGGCGAAGAACGCGTCGGGCAGCGCGACCCGCCGCACCACCGAGCACGAGACGTCACCCTCGTTCCACTGGTCACCGGCCAGCTCGCCGACCATCGACAGGTAGCCGCGGACGATCACAGCCAGGCCGTTGACCCGCTCCGACGAGCGCGTGTTCATCTTGTGCGGCATCGCCGACGAGCCGACCTGGCCCGACTTGAAGCCCTCGGTCACCAGTTCCTGGCCGACCATCAGGCGGATCGTGGTGGCCAGCGACGACGGCCCCGCGACGATCTGGGCCAGCGCCGACACGACGTCGAAGTCGAGCGAGCGCGGATAGACCTGGCCGACGCTGCTCAGCACCCGCTCGAAGCCGAGGTGGCCGGCGACCCGATGCTCCAGCGCGGCCAGCGCCTCGAAGTCACCGTCGAGCAGGTCGAGCTGGTCGGCGGCGGTGCCGACCGGGCCCTTGATGCCCCGCAGCGGGTAGCGCGCGATCAGGTCGTCGAGTCGCTCGTACGCGATCAGTAGTTCCTCGGCGGCCGAGGCGAACCGCTTGCCCAGCGTGGTGGCCTGGGCTGCGACATTGTGCGAGCGGCCGGTCAGGACCAGGTCGGAGTATTCGACCGCGCGCTCGGTGAGCCGGGCCAGCGTGGCGATCACGCGCCCCCGGATCAGCTCGAGCGAGGCCTTGACCTGCAGCTGCTCGACGTTCTCGGTGAGGTCGCGCGAGGTCATTCCCTTGTGGATCTGCTCGAAGCCGGCTAGGGCACTGAACTCCTCGATGCGCGCCTTGACGTCGTGCCGGGTGACGCGCTCGCGGGCCGCGATCGACTCCAGGTCGACCTGGTCGAGCACCGACTCGTACGCCTCCACGGCGCCGGACGGCACGGCCACGCCGAGATCGCGCTGGGCCCGGAGGACGGCCAGCCAGAGGCGGCGCTCCATCCGGATCTTCTCCTCCGGGGACCACAGGGCGACGAGGTCGGCGGAGGCGTAACGGGCGGCTAGGACGTTCGGGATGGTCACGCGACTGATTCTTTCACGGTGCCCGACGACGGTTCGGGCAGCTTGTGCGGCAGGGTACGGACACCCCGGCTGATCAACATGCCGGCGACCGCGAGGGTGATCAGCACGGCCGCACCGATCAGGGTGGCCCGGACCCCGGCCACGTGGGAGATGGGGCCGATCGCCATCTCGCCGATCGGCAGGGCCACGAACGACCCGACCATGTCGTACGAATAGACCCGGGCCAGTTTGTCGGCCGGGATGTGCTCCTGCATCGTCGTCTCCCACGCCACTCCGAATTGCTCGAGCATCAGACCCGAGACCAGGGCTCCGGCCATCAGCGCCCAGATGTGCGGATAGGCCCCGAGCAGGAAGACCGGGATCGCCATGCCGAACGTGCTGACCGCGCCGAACAGCAGGAACCGCCGAAGCCGCAGACGCATCGCGATCAGCGCGCCCAGGATCATGCCGCCGGTCTGCGCGGCGAGCACCAGCCCCCAGGCCCGGCGGCCGATGGTGTCGTCGGCGACGACCGGGCCCAGCACGAACAGGCTGCCGGCCCAGGCCGCGTTGATCACGGCGAAGGCGGCCACCACGGCCCAGAGCCAGGTGCGGGCGCGGAACTCGGACCAGCCGGTGCGCAGGTCGGCGAAGATATTCGGCCGGGACGGCTCGACAGCGGCCGCGCCGGGCGTCTTCTCGTCGCCGATGACCCCCTCGGCCGGCTCGGACGGCCGGGACCTGCCGGTGACCCGGCGCAGCGGCAGGAACAGCAGGGCGGACAGGCCGAAGGTGGCCGCGTCGAACGCGATCCCCCAGCCCGGGTTGGTCGCCGCGACGACGATCCCGGCCAGCGGCGCGCCGAGGATGGCCGCAGCGTTGAGCGACAGCCGGTTGAACGCGTTGGCCTGCTGACGGATCTCGGCCGGCACGGTCAACGGCAGGATCGACGAGCTCGCCGGCAGCGCGAGCGCCCCGACCATGCCGTTGATCGCGCCCAGCGCCATCAGGATCGGGACGGTGGCCGTGCCGGTGAGCACGAGGGCCGCCACCGCCGCCTGGGTCACGGCCGCGGCCGCACTGGCCCCGACCATCAGCAGGTGCTTGGGCATGCGGTCGGCCAGCACGCCGCCGAAGAGCAGGAAGACCACGTTGACCACGGTGCGGGCGCCGACCACCAGCCCGAGGTCGGTGGCCGAGCCGGTCAGGTCGAGCACGGCGAAGGCCAGCGCGATCGGCGCGAACGAGTTGCCCAGCGCGTTGATGGTGCGCCCGGCGATGAGGAAGCGGAACGCGACGTGGCGCAACGGTGCGAAGTTATCGCTCATCGGGGGACTCCATCTCGAACATCGCCACGGTGGTGCTGGTGCGGATGGCGCCGGGGGTGTGCGCCGGCCGGGCCGCCTCGTGCAGTTCGTGGACGGCGGCGGCGATCCGGTCCCGGATCTCCTGCCACTTCTCGGTCTCGATCCAGAACTCGCCGTCGCCGATCAGCCCGACGAGCGGACGTCCCTTCCCGTCGAAGCGACCCTCGGCGGTGCGCCGGATCAGCTCGTTGCCGACCGAGCGATAGAGCGCCTGCCGCTCCTCGGGAGTGTTGGGCGCGACGTCGCGGGCGGCGTCGTAGCGGTACCGCTTGGCCACTCCGCCCCGGATCTTCTCCTCGCCGGCGGCGACGATCATGCCTGCCGAGTGCAGGTTGCGCAGGTGATAGCTGGCGTTGGCGTGCGTGAGCCCCAGCTCGCGGGCCACCTCGGCCGCGGTCATGGGCGCACCGGTGAGCAGCGCCATGATCCGCAGCCGTACGGGATGAGCCATCGCGCGGAGCGCGGCGCTCCCCTCTCCCAAAGACATGTTGGGGAGTTTAGGACACGACCGGGCGACTGTCCAACGGTTGTTTGGGGGTGGCACACTGCACGTGCGAGCGGCGAAGCCGCTAAAGTTACCGACGAGTAGGTAGACTCAGCCTGAAAGGTCACCACCGATGACTGATTTCAACCCGGACTCGCTCGCCTCCATCGGGCCCAAGGAGTTCGCGCAGCTCGTCAAGGCGACGCCGGACGCCAAGCTGGCCGAGGTGATGGCCGGTGACTCACGCGCCAAGATCCTCGACGAGGTCTTCAACCGGATGCCCACCCTGTTCCGCCCCGAGAAGGCCGGAAACACCACCGCGGTGATCCACTGGATCATCACGGGCGGCGCCGGCGGCGCGAGCGACACCTACGAGACGGTGATCGAGAACGGCGCCTGCACGGTCACCAACCAGCCCGTGCGCGACCCGAAGCTGGCCATGACGATGGACGCAGTGACGTTCCTCAAGGTCGTCTCGGGCGACGGCAACCCGATGATGCTGTTCATGACCGGCAAGATCAAGGCGAAGGGTGACCTGGGCCTGGCGGCCAACGTGGCCAAGCTCTTCGACATCCCCAAGGCCTGACGCTCATTACGTGCAGGGAGCGCCCACCGGGCGCCCCTGCACGACGTCACAGCGTGATGCGGCCCTCGACGGCGGCCAGCGCGATGTCCCGCCGGAACTGAGCGCCGTCCAGGCGTACGCCGTCGACCAGCGCGTACGCGGCGTCGCGGGCGGACGCCAGGTCGGTTCCGGTCGCGGTCACGCTCAACACGCGGCCACCGGCGGAGACGAGAGCGCCGTCCGTACGCCGGGCCGTCCCCGCGTGGATCACACCGGGCACCTCGGCGCCCTCGATCACGTCGCCCGTACGCGGGGTGGCCGGATAGTTCGCACTGGCCACCACGACCGTGATCGCGGCGCCGTCCCGCCAGGTCAGCCGCGGCTGCTGGGCCAGCGTGCCGGTGGCGGCCGCGTTGAGCAGCCCACCCAGCGGCGTCTCGAGCAGGGCCAGCACCACCTGCGTCTCGGGGTCGCCGAAGCGCGCGTTGAACTCGATGACCTTGGGGCCGTCGGGGGTCAGCGCGAGTCCGACGTAGAGCAGACCGGCGAACGGGGTGCCGCGGCGGCGCATCTCGGCCAGTGTCGGCTCCACCGTCTCCAGCAGCACGCGGGGCACGAGATCCTTGGGCGCCCAGGTCAGCGGGGCGTAGGCGCCCATGCCGCCGGTGTTGGGACCGGCGTCGCCGTCGCCCAGCCGCTTGAAGTCCTGCGCCGGCATCAGCGGGACGGCGGTCGTGCCGTCGGTGATCACGAACAGGGAGACCTCGGGACCGGACAGGTATTCCTCGATCACGACCGCGCCGCAGTCGGCCGCGTGCCGCTCGGCCGCGTCGCGGTCGTCGGTCACGACCACACCCTTGCCGGCGGCCAGACCGTCGTTCTTGACCACGTACGGGGCGCCGAGGTCGTCGAGGGCGCGGCCCACCGCGGCCGCGTCGGTGCAGGCGTACGAGCGGGCGGTCGGCACCCCGGCCGCCGCCATCACGTCCTTGGCGAACGCCTTCGACCCCTCGAGCTGGGCCGCCGCGGCGCTCGGGCCGAAACAGGCGATGCCCTTGGCCCGTACGGCGTCGGCCACCCCGGCCACCAGCGGCGCCTCCGGACCGACCACGACCAGGTCGGCCGCGAGCTCGACGGCCAGCGCGGCCACGGCGGCCGGGTCGGTGGCCGTGACCGGGTGCAGCTCGGCGACCTGGGCGATGCCCGGGTTGCCGGGGGCGGCGGCCAGATAGCTGACGGAGGGGTCGGCGGCGAGGCCGACGGCGAGGGCGTGTTCGCGGCCGCCGGAACCGATCAGAAGTACGCGCACGACGGGCGATCCTACCGGCGCTCCGCTTCCCCACGTCGCACAGCAGGGCAGTCGCGTAAACTTCGGCAGTACCCGGACCTCTGCCGAGTACGACCTGTTCGACGGAAGGCGTCAAGCAAGTGCCGGTGATCGTGTTGGTCGGCGCCCAGTGGGGCGACGAGGGCAAGGGCAAGGCCACTGACCTGCTGGGGGACCGGCTCGACTACGTGGTGAAGTTCAACGGCGGCAACAACGCCGGTCACACCGTCGTGATCGAGGGCGAGAAATACGCGCTGCACCTGTTGCCGAGCGGCATCCTGTCCCCGGGCGTGGTCCCGGTGATCGGCAACGGCGTGGTGATCGATCTCAACGTGCTGTTCCAGGAGATCGACGGGCTCGAGTCGCGCGGCATCGACACGTCGCGCCTGCGGATCAGCGCCAACGCGCACGTCATCGCGTCCTACAACCGCACGCTGGACAAGGTCAGCGAGCGTTACCTGGGCGCCCGGCGGATCGGCACGACCGGCCGCGGCATCGGCCCGACCTACGCCGACAAGATGAACCGTGTCGGCGTGCGCATCCAGGACCTCTTCGACGAGTCGATCCTGCGGCAGAAGGTCGAGGCGGCCCTGTCCTTCAAGAACCAGGTGCTCTCGAAGATCTACAACCGGCAGGCCGTCAAGGTCGACGACGTCGTCACCGAGCTGCTGTCTTATGTCGAAAGACTCCGCCCGTACGTGGGTGACACCGCACTCGAGCTCTCCGACGCGATCGACGCCGGCAAGGTCGTGCTGTGCGAGGCCGGCCAAGCCACCCTGCTCGACGTCGACCACGGCACCTACCCGTTCGTGACCAGCTCGAACGCGACCGCCGGGGGCGCCTGCACGGGTTCCGGCATCCCGCCCACCCGCATCGACCGGGTCGTCGCGGTGCTCAAGGCGTTCACGTCGCGCGTCGGCGAGGGTCCGTTCCCGACCGAGCTGCACGACAAGTTCGGCGACCACCTGCGCGAGGTCGGCCAGGAATACGGCACCACCACCGGCCGCCCCCGCCGGATCGGCTGGCTCGACCTGGTCATGGCCCGGTACGCGCAGCGGGTCAACGGCGTCACCGACTTCGTGCTGACCAAGCTGGACAACTACGACGACCTCGACGAGATCCCGGTCTGCATCGCGTACGAAGTGAACGGTGTCCGGCACGACGAGATGCCGATCAGCCAGTCCGACTTCCACCACGCGATCCCGATCTTCGAGACGATGCCCGGCTGGAAGCAGAACATCTCCGGCGCGCGGTCCTTCGACGACCTGCCCAAGGAGGCGCAGGACTTCGTGGTCTTCGTGGAGGAACGGATCCGGGCCCGCATCTCGGTGGTCGGGGTCGGCCCCGCGCGCGACCAGGTCATCGAGCGGCACTCGGTTCTGAGCGAGGCCTGACATGTACGACGTGGTACTGCTCAGCCTGGCCGAGGGTCAGGGCTCCGGGGGCGCGTGCGGTGACGGGTGCGGCGGTTGCGCCCCGGCCACGGCCTGCGCCCCACGGGTGCCGGTGCTCAAGTGCGCCGACGCGCTCACCGCGGCCGGCGCCCGGGTCGAGACGATCACGGCGGCCTCCGATCAGGAGATCGACGAGGTCATCGCGCGGTTCGACGCGCCGCCCCGGCCCGACGGGCTGACCTGGCCCGACGCCCAAAGCACCCGGCGACTGGTGGTGGCCTCGTCGACCGACGGGCAGCTGCGCGCGGTCGTGCGCCGGCTGGTCCGCCGCTACGCCCCGCCACCCAGCAAACGGCCCGCCGACCTGCCCGCCGGCCGCACGGTGCCCGACCTGCCGCCGCTGGCGATCCTGCCGCTCGACCCGAGCAGCACCACGGATCTGGCCGCCCAGCTCAACCTCCCCCGTACGCCGGAAGCAGTTGCGGCCGCGGTGCTCAACGGCTCGGCCCGGCGGCTCGACCTGCTGCGCAACGACGGCGGCTCGGTCACCGTGGACGGCGCACTGGTCGGCGGCATGGACGACGACGGGCACGCGGTGCCGTGGCGGGGCCGGGTCGAAGTCGACGACGCCGTGCTCACCAACGGCGACGACCCCATCCTGGCCTGCGCGATCGGCAACAGCGCGGGCTACGCGGAGTTCGCCGGCATGCGGCTGCTGGCCGACGGCGACGCGGTGGACGGCCAGGTCGAGGTCGCGGTGGCCGTGCCCACGGTGATCAAACAACGCTTCCGCGGCTCGAAGATGCGCGTGGAGGTGCGCCGGGCCCGCGGCCGGGCGGTGTCGGTGCTCCCCCGCGACGGCGAGATCCACTTCCTCGACGACGGCGTGGGCGGCGCGATGAGCCGCAAGCGCTCGTGGTGGACCGAGGCCGGGGCCTGGGCGGTCTACGCGAGCTGACCTACTGTGTAGTACGCAGGTACGAGCATCCTGGGGAGGGTTGCATCAGTGGCACCGGTGGAGGACGAGGACGCTGACCGCGTCTACGTCCCGGGCACGTCCAACAACCCCGCGCCGCCCGACCGGGACGTGGAACCGTTCTGGGCGGAGGAGGAGCTGGAAGCCCCGGTGCACGGCCGGCCCGTGCCCCACGAGGCCCCGCCCCCGGTGCCACTGCCGCAGAACGGCGCCTCGGGGATGTATCGGCCGGGTGAGCGCATTCCGGTGCCGCCTCCGCCGTCCGTGCCGCTGCCGCCGGCCGCCCACATCCAGGTCCCGGCGCCGCGGCCCGCCAACCACCCGACCCCGCCGCCGACGCAGGCCTGGCCCAACCTGGAGCCACAGGCGCGCCCGGATCCGGGGCCCGCGGCCGGCCCCACCTCGGCCGCACCGGCGTCGACCGACGGTCCGGAGTCCGGTGTGCACAGTTCGCCGGATTCGCCCTGGTCGCAGCCGCCGCATCGGCCCGGCGCGGAGGCGGCCGGAGCCGGTCGGGGCGCCGCCCCCATGCCGGTCGAGCGTCCCCCGGGCACAGCCTCGACGCCGATCGAGCCGGCCCAGCCGGGCACGACCTCGGCACCGATCGAGCGGCCCCAGCCCCGCACGGCCACGACACCGATCGACCGAGCCCAACCCGGCGCTGCCTCGACACCGGGCACCCGATCCGAGTTGCAGCAGCCGTCCACCGACGACGAGGGGTGGACAACCGCCGAGGAGCCGTCGAACGGCCCGGTCTACCGTCCGGCCACTCCGCCGCCCACGCGCGGCGCGGCCGGCGTACCGCAGCAGCCCGGCCCCCACCCGCAACCGGGCGCGCCGCATCAAGGGCCGCACCCGCTGCCAGGCGCGCCACCTGAGGGTCCGCACCCGCAGCCAGGTGTGCCCCGCCAGGACGGGCGTGCGCAGCAGAGTCCGCACCCGCAACCGGGCGCGCCGCAGAATGGCCCGCACCCGCAATTGGGCGTGCCACAGCATGGGCCGCACCCGCAGTCGGGCGCGCCACAGCAAGGTCCGCACCCGCAGTCGGGCGCACCGCAGCATGGGCCGTACCCGCAATCGGGCGCGCCACAGCAAGGCCCGTACCCGCAATCGGGCGCGCCACAGCAAGGCCCGCATCCGCAGTCGGGCGCGCCGCAACAGGGGCCGCAGCACGGCCCGCAGTCGTATCCGCCGCACCACTACGGGCAGCCCTACCCTCAGCAGCCCATGCCGCCGCGGCAAGGCCCCTACCCACCGACCATGGATCCGCGCGCGATGGCCCATCCGCCCGCGCCGACCCCCGCCCCGCAGCCGTCGACCGATCCGTTCCAGGATCTGCCGTGGGTTTCCGACGGCACGCCGACGGCCGAGGAGTTCGCGCGCCGCCGGATGGCCAAGCCGGCCGACCCGGTGGCCACCCAGGGTGCCCGGGCGATCCTCCGTAAGGGCACGATGGGCCTGGTCAAGCTGGCCCCGGGCAAGCGTGAGCAGGAGTTCAAGCAGGACGTCGAGATGGTCCGCCGCAATTTCGGCGGGCTGCGCCAGGTCACCGTCGTCAACCCCAAGGGCGGCGCCGGCAAGACCGTGGCCGTGTTGTTGCTGGCCATGACGTTCGGGCAGAAGCGCGGCGGCTATGTGCTGGCCTGGGACAACAACGAGACCCAGGGCACGCTCGGCATGCGCGCCCAGCAGGACTTCCACGCCCGTACGGTGCGCGACATGATGCGCGACCTGCACCTGTTCCGTGGCTCGCACGGCCGGGTCGGTGATCTTTCGCAATACGTTCGGGCGCAGGGCGAGGGCATGTTCGACGTGCTCGCCTCGGACGAGTCGGCCACGGCGGGCGAGATGCTCACGGCCGACGCGTTCGGCGAGATCCGGGAGATCGTGAGCCGGTTCTACAAATTGATCTTCGTGGACACCGGCAACAACGTGCGGGCCCAGAACTGGCAGGCGGCCATGGACGCCACCGACCAGCTGGTGATCACGATGTCGGCCCGTAACGACTCGGCCGAGACTGCCGCCCGCATGCTCGACCACTTGGAGCAGAGTGGCCGCCAGCGTCTGGTGCGTCAGGCCGTCAGCGTCGTCTCGATGCCCCCCACCCGCAAGGACATCGACCTGCCGGCCATCCAGCGCCACTTCGCCGCCCGCACCCGTGCGGTCCTGCTGGCCCCGTACGAGAAGCTCATCGACTCGGGTGAGCCCATCCGCTACGGCCACCTGAGCGCCAACACCAAGGACGCCTGGCTCAAGATCGCCGCAGCCGTAGCGGAGGGCCTGTAGGTCAGGTCAGGGCGTCGGCCGCCGCCGGGTCGCTGTCGCGCAGGAACTGAGCGCAGCGCGCCGCCTCGTCGGCCTCGCCGATCTCGGCCGCGGCCTGGGACAGCGAGTGCAGGCAGCGCAGGAACCCCTGGTTGGGTGCGTGCGCCCAGGGGATGGGCCCGTGCCCCTTCCACCCGTTGCGGCGCAGCGCGTCGAGGCCGCGGTGGTAGCCGGTGCGGGCGTACGCGTACGCGGTCACCGGCTCGTCGGCCGCCAGCGCGTCGGCCGCGAGGGCGGCCCAGCCACCGCTGTAGGCCGGGTGCGCCGCCGCGACGGTCTTGAGGGCGACGGTGGTGCCGGTCGCGGTGGCCTCAGCGAGGGCCTTGTCGGCCTCGGTGTCGGCGGGCAGCTTGGTGGCCGGGGGCTCGGGAAGCAGGTTCTGCATGACCCTATTCAACCGGTCGGGCCGCGATGCATTCCGCCGGGGCGCTGGAGATCACCCACGATTCGCCGAGAGTTCAGCGCCGTGGTCCCAGGCCTCGGCGATGTGGGTGAGCCGATCGGTGTATTCGATCTGGAATCGCCACGCCGCGGGCCACGCGTCCAGGCCCAGCGAGGCGCCGGCGAACGCTCCGGCCAGGCACGCGATCGAGTCGGAGTCGCCGGAGGAGGCCGCGCCCCGGCCCAGCACGGCCACCGGCTCGTCGGGTGAGATCAGGTAGCAGTACAGCGCGGTGGCCAGCGCCTCCTCGGCGATCCAGCCCGCGCCGGTGGCCAGGCACGGGTCGCCGGCGTAGTTGCCGGCCGCGAGCGCGTCGCGGACCCGGTCGAGAGCGGTGGCCGTCTCGTCCCAGCCGCGTGCGATGAACTGCTCGGGCGTGCTGACCCCGGGCTGCTGCCACAGGGCGCCGAGCCACTCCTCGCGATAGGTCTTGCGCTGGCTGTCGGCCCGTTCGCGCAGCGCCGCGAGCAGGTCGCCGGGGGCCAGCCCACTGGCGAGCCACCAGCACGCGTACGCGGTCAGTTCGCTCGCGGCCAGCCCGGTGGGGTGTCCGTGGGTGAGCCCGGCCTGCAGCTGGGCCAGGCCGGCCCGCTGGTCCTCGTCGAGGCCGGGGTGCAGGCCGACCGGGGTGACCCGCATGTTGGCGCCGCAGCCTTTGGAGCCGGCCACCGTCGCCTGCTGCCACGGCCGCCCGTCGCTGAGGGCCGCGCAGGCCTGCAGGCAGGTGTGGCCGGGCGCGCGGTTGTTGTCGGGGCTGACGGCCCAGTCGAGGAAGGCCTGGCGCAGCAGCGGTTCCAGCGCGGCGGGCGTGATCTCGGGGGCGGCCAGCATCGCCTCGCCGACCGCGAGCGCCATCTGGGTGTCGTCGGTGACGAGCGCGGGCCGGCCGATCAGTTCGCGCGGGCCGCCGGGGCCGTAGCGGGCGACGATGGTGGCGTAGTCCTGGAACTCGGTGGGTTTGCCGAGCGCGTCCCCGTAGGCCAGTCCGTAGAGCGATCCCGCGACGTTTTGCACGGTGGCTACCCTACGGTCATGTCCGGCGACCCCTTACAGCCCGTGCTCGGCGGCCCTGTCCCGTTCGACGCCACCGCCTCCGAGATCGAGTCGCGGGCCGAACTCGACGTCCACCTGGCCGCCAAGTCCCTCAAAGACCTGGTGGTCCTCGGGTTGCGGCTCGACCTCGACCCGCCCGCGCTGGACGACGTCGACGTGACGGGCACGCTGTTCGTGGGCTGCCGGCTGGCCGACGACGACGTCGAGATCGACCTGATCCGGCGGGGCGCGCACGTGATCCCGCCGTTCGACGCGCGGCCCTATCCGACCCATCCGGCGACCCTCTACACGCCGGACGACCTGGCGTCCGGGTTCGCGACCGAACGGTTCGCCGGCATGTTCGACACGATCGTCTACGACCACTTCGTGCGGCACGGTGGGGCGACGCCGGACATCCGCGAGGCCCTCGCCCAGCGGCTGCACGATGCCGGCATCGACAACGCGCTGGGCAAGGCCTTGGCGGCCTGGGTCGCCGCGCGCGGCCGGGCCGGGGCCGTCGGCATCATGGGCGGGCACGCGGCGCCGCGCGGCTCGGCGGCGTACCGGATGGCGGCGACCCTGTCGTGGCGGCTGGCCGCGGCCGGGCGGCTGGTGGTGACCGGTGGCGGCCCGGGCGTGATGGAGGCGGCCAACCTGGGGTCGTATTTCTCGGCCCGTACGGCGGAGGAGCTCGACACGGCGATCGGCGAGCTGTCGGCCGCGCCCCACTTCGCCGATCACGATCCCTACACCGCGGCCGCTCTGGCCGTACGGGCGCAATTCCCCGCGCCGTCCGATCTGCGTCACGGCGGGCTGGCCCTGCCGACCTGGCTCTACGGTCACGAGCCGGCCAACCTGTTCGCCGGTCAGATCGGCAAGTATTTCTCCAACGCCGTACGGGAGGATTCGATCCTCCGCCTCTCGCGGGGCGGCATCGTCTTCGCGCCCGGGTGGGCCGGCACGGTGCAGGAGATCTTCCAGGCGGCGACGAAGACGTTCTACCGGACCGACGGGCCGTCCGGCGCGTTCGTGTTCCTGGGCGTCGACCACTGGCGGCAGCTGCCGGTGGAGGAGCTGCTGCGGCCGCTGCTGGCCCGCAGCCCGCACGGGGATCAGTCGGACCTGGTCGTGGTCACCGACTCGCTCGACGAGGCGATGGCCGCGTTGTCCGGCTCAGGCGACGTGGACCCGGCGCCAGTTGGTCACGGGTAGGTCGGTCTCGGGCACGTCGTTGATGCCGTTCTCGTCCATCGCGTTGTAAATGGCCAGCCGCGCGCCGTCGAAGAGGAACTCGACGGCGTGCAGGATCCGGGGCCGCCACTCGGCCGCGGTGACCAGTTCGATGATGTTGACCGCGCGCAGGACGCACCCGCGGGCGTGCCGCAGGGCGGCGTGTGGGTCGGGGCGCCAGTCGAAGTGCTCGTACCAGTCGATCGGGACGTTCAGGTCGATCTTGTCCCAGGTGATGGCGCACTCGTCGAACTTACGATGGGTAATCTCGACGTGCGTGGTTCCAAAGTCGAGGATCACCGGGCCGTCGGCGAACCAGCCGCGCTCGGCCATGTCCCACATCAGCCAGCTGGATCGCAGCTTCCGCCCGATGAGCCGCACAAACCTCGTGCGGTGGACGGCCGCGAGCGCGTCGGCATCATGGTGCCACTCGGGTTCGTAACCCTCGATGCCGAGCACGATCTTGATCCTCCTCACCAGGGAAGGATCGATCGTATACATACCTCTGAGTAACCCGGCAACACGAAGACGGCCGGTCCCCCAGGATGGGGACCGGCCGTAACCGATCGACTACTTCTCGATTACTTCGAGAGGGTGGTGCCCGAGGAACGCAGGTGCTCGCAGGCCTCGACGACACGCTGGGCCAGGCCCGCCTCGGCCAGCTTGCCCCAGGCGCGGGGGTCGTACGCCTTCTTGTTGCCGACCTCGCCGTCGATCTTCAGGACGCCGTCGTAGTTCTTCATGATGTGGTCGACCACCGGGCGGGTGAACGCGTACTGCGTGTCGGTGTCGATGTTCATCTTGACCACGCCGAAGTCCAGGGCGCCGTGGATCTCGGACAGCAGCGAACCCGAACCACCGTGGAAGACCAGGTCGAACGGCTTTTCCTTGCCGTACTTGGCGCCGACCGCGTCCTGGATCTCCTTGAGGATCTCGGGGCGCAGCTTGACGTTGCCCGGCTTGTAGACGCCGTGCACGTTGCCGAAGGTCAGGGCCGTCATGTAGCGGCCCTTCTCGCCCAGGCCGAGCGCGGCCGCGGTGGCCAGGCCGTCCTCGACGGTGGAGTAGAGCTTGTCGTCGATCGCGGCCGAGACGCCGTCCTCCTCGCCACCGACCACGCCGACCTCGATCTCGAGGATGATGTGCGCGGCCGCGGCGTCCTTGAGGAGCTCCTCGGCGATCTGCAGGTTCTCGTCGACCGGCACGGCCGAGCCGTCCCACATGTGCGACTGGAACAGCGGCGCCTTGCCGTTGGCCACGCGCTCCTTGCTCAGCGCGAGCAGGGGCCGGACGTACCCGTCGAGCTTGTTCTTCGGGCAGTGGTCGGTGTGCAGCGCGATGTTGATCGGGTAGTTCTTGGCGACCTCGGTGGCGTACTCGGCGAGCGCGACCGCACCGGTGATCATGTTTTTGACGGTGGGGCCGGACGCGTACTCCGCGCCACCGGTGGAGATCTGCACGATGCCGTCGCTGCCGGCCTCGGCGAAGCCCTGCAGGGCCGCGTTGAGCGTCTGCGAGGACGTCACGTTGATCGCCGGGTAGGCGAACGCGCCCGCCTTGGCGCGGTCCAGCATCTCGGCGTAGACCTCGGGAGAAGCGATGGGCATCGGTGCGCTCCTTGCTCTTTGCTTAGCTTTCGACTGCCGGAGACAGAGGGCAGGACCGCGCTGTCCTCCAGCACGCAAGTATTCCGTAGGCGTTCCGACGATGGGAAATGACCCCGCAACCTTCCCGGGAATCCGGCGCACAGGACATAGAGGGCGATTTACGCTCCGTGCATGCAATCGTTCGGTCGGACGTTCGCGGCCATCCTCTTCCTGCTCCTGCTGCCGTCGGCGCCGGCCACGGCCGCGCCCGATCCCGCGCCCACGGCGGAGCCCTACCTGGGCCGGGTCACTCTGGCCCCGGCCGGCCCGGAGAAGGACACGCTGCTCCGGGTGCGCGCGAGCAACGTAGTGGCCGGCCAGCTGGAGCGGCTGGAGATGACCGTCGACCTGGACGCGGCCACGGCGTTCGCCGACGTCGCGCTGACGGGGATCTTGGTGACCGGCGGCGAACCCCCCGCGGTGCTCGACTCGGACGAGGAGGAGCCCTGCCGGCGTACGGGTGGGAAGGTTTTCTGCTCCTGGAACGCGACGTTCACGTCGGCCGGGATGCTCGACGTCCCCGTCGTGCTCTCGGTGACGCCCAAGAAGACCGCGAAGGAGGGTGACAGCGCGGCCGTCACGGTGACCGCGAAACTCGGTGACGGGCCGGTCGGCACCTCGACGTCGGAGTTTCGCGTGGGCCAGGGCGTCGACCTGGTGGCGGGCGAGGATCGGCAGCTGAAAGCGGCACCGGGCCGGGCGGTCATGTTCGCGCCGACGGTTCACAACCAGGGATCGGCTGTGGTCACCGGCGTCGCCCTCGTGGTCGACGCCGACCCCCGGCTGCTCGGCAAGACGTCCTACCGCAACTGCCGCTACGGCACTGGCCTGATCTGCACGTTCGACACGGCGCTGGCCGCGAACACCAGCTACGCCCCCGCCAAGTCCCTCACGCTGAGCTCGCCGGCCGACACCGTTCCAGGCAGCCTGACCCAGATCACGTACGCGTGGATCACCAGGACGGAGTTCGACGAGTCACCCCTTGACGGTTACGGCACTCCCGGCACGGGCGCCCCGCTCACCCTGCAAGCGCTGGCCGCCGCCCAGGACGATCAACCCCAAGCCGACGTACGCCCCGACAACAGCCACAGCTTCCTGACGTTCACCGTGACCGGGAAGCGGCGGCCCGCCATCGCCGCGGCCGGGCTTCGGCGCACGGCCGCGGTCGGTGACCGGCTGACCCTCTCACCAGGCTTCACAAACTTCGGGCCGGGAACGCTGCGCCCGTCGCTGTTCCCGAACAATCGCCTCGTCGTCACCATGCGGCTGCCCAGCAACGTCACGCGGAACTCCGCCCCCGAGCTGTGCTTTCCCGACGAAGCCCCGGAGGTGCTGCTCTGCCTGCTCCGCGACGATGTCGGGGCCGGGCAGCGGACAACCTTCCCGATCGGCATGGAGGTCACGGCGCAGTGCGGCGACCCCGGGCAGATCGAGATTCCCGTACGGCTGGCCGACGCCGACGGCAACGTCCCGCCGGCGCGCAGCATCGCCACGCTGACGGTCGACGTCGCCGGCGCGCCGTGCGTGGCGCTGCCGATCACCGGGCCGCCCGTGGGGTGGACGGCGCTGACGGGTCTGTTGCTGCTCGTGGCGGGAACAGTGCTGACCGTACTGGGGGTGCGGCGGCCGTTTTGCGAGCATGCTGGTGGGGCAAGTGGCCCGGACCGCGATCGGAAGGACGCCTCATGACGCAACCACGTAACGTCGGCCTGGAAACGCCCGAGGCGGACGCCGCCGAGCAGTGGGCCGACGTCATCCCCGACGACGACGACCGCGCACCCAGCCGGGGTGAAACAAGCGTCGAGACACCCGAGTGGGACGCCCAGGAGCAGAGCGAGATCGTCCGCGACGACGACGAGTATCGCTGATATTTGCTCGCCCAAGATCGGGGTGAACGCCCATCATCAAGGGCGTGCTGCTCACCCTGACGACCACGCGCCGGCCGGCCACCGACCTCGGTTACCTGCTGGTCAAGCATCCTGACCGGGTGCACTCGTTCGACGTGCCGACCGGTACGGCGTACGTGATGTACCCCGAGGCGACCGAGGAGCGCTGCACGGCGGCGCTGCTGCTCGACGTCGACCCGCAGCGATTGCGGGGCCGCCAGGATGCCTTCGAGCTTTCCCAGTTCGTCAACGACCGGCCGTACGCCGCCTCCAGCCTGCTCGCGAGCGCGCTGGCCAAGGTGTTCCGCAGCGCGCTGCGCGGCGCCTCCAAGGACCGCCCCGAGCTGGTCGGCACTCCCCTGCCGCTGCGGATCCGGGTGCCGGTGCTGCGCGGTTCGGCCGAGCTGGCGGCGAAGCTGTTCGAGCCGCTCGGGTGGACCGTCACGGCCACGCCGATCCCGCTCGAGCCCGCCCTGGGCGGGGACAGCCGCTACGTCGATCTCGAGCTGAGCGGTGAGGTCACGGTCACCGCGGCCCTCAACCACCTGTACGTGCTGCTGCCCGTCCTCGACGACGCCAAGCACTACTGGGTGGCCCCCGACGAGATCGAGAAGCTGCTGCGCTCGGGTGCGGGCTGGCTCGCCGGCCACCCCGAGAAGGTGCTGATCGCCCGCCGCTACCTGGCCCACAAGCGGGCTCTGACCACGACGGCCCTGCAGCAGCTGGAGGGCGAGGAGGCCGAGGAGCCGCCCGCCGAGGAAGATGCGGAACTTCCCGTCGTACGCCGGCAGTCGCTCGCCGAGCAGCGGCGTGAGGCAGTGCTGGCCGCCCTGACCGAGGTCGGCGCCACCCGCGTGCTCGACCTCGGCTGCGGTGGCGGCGCGCTGCTCACGGCCCTGCTCAAGGACCGGCGCCTCACCGAGATCGTCGGCACCGACGTGTCGTCCCGCTCGCTCGAGATCGCGGCCCGCAAGCTGCGCCTCGACCGCCTGCCCGAGCGGCAGCGCGACCGGATCAAGCTGTGGCAGTCCGCGCTGACCTACCGCGACGACCGGCTGCGGGGCTACGACGCGGCTGTGCTGATGGAGGTCATCGAGCACATCGACCCGCCGCGGCTGCCCGCGCTGGAGTCGAGCGTGTTCGGGCACGCGCACCCCGGCACGGTCGTGGTGACCACGCCGAACGTCGAATACAACGTCAACTACGAGGGGCTGACCGGCATGCGGCACTCCGACCACCGCTTCGAGTGGACCCGGGCCGAGTTCGCCGCCTGGGCGTCCCGCGTCGCTTCGACGTACGGCTATACGGTCTCGCTGCGTCCCGTCGGTGAACTCGACCCCGCCACCGGCTCCCCCACCCAGCTCGCCCTCTTCACGACGGAGGTGTCCGCCGCATGATCGACATTCCGGAGCTCGCGCTCGTGGCCCTGGTCGGCATCTCCGGCTCGGGCAAATCCACCTTCGCCCGTACGCACTTCCGGCCGACCCAGGTGTTGTCGTCCGACTACTTCCGAGGGCTGATCGCCGACGACGAGAACGACCAGTCCGCGTCGGCCGACGCCTTCGACGCGCTGCACTACGTCGCGGGCAAGCGCCTCGCGGCCGGCCGCCTGACCGTGGTCGACGCGACCAACCTGCAGAAGCACGGCCGCGCCGAGCTGGTGCGGGTGGCCCGCGAGCACGACGTGCTGCCGGTGGCGATCGTCCTCGACGTGCCCGAGGCGCTGGCCTGGGAGCGCACCGAGGCCCGGGCCGACCGCGACTTCGGTCGCCCGGTGCTCGCCCGCATGCACCGTGACCTGCGACGATCGGTGGGCTCGCTGGCCCGCGAAGGCTTCCGCAAGGTGCACGTGCTGCGCGGGCCGGAGGCGATCGCGGCGGCCGAGATCCGCTACGAGCGGCTGTTCAACGACAAGCGTGACGTGACCGGGCCGTTCGACATCATCGGCGACGTGCACGGCTGCCGGGCCGAGCTGGAGACGTTGCTCGAACGGCTGGGCTACGTGCTGACCCGGGACGGCTCGGGGCGGCCGATCGACGCCGCGCACGACTCCCGGACGGCGGTGTTCGTGGGCGACCTGGTCGACCGCGGGCCCGACTCGCCGGGGGTGCTGCGGCTGGTGATGGGCATGGTGGCCAGTGGGAACGCGCTGTGCGTGCCCGGCAACCACGAGCAGAAGCTGGCCCGCAAGCTCAACGGGCGCAACGTGCAGCTCACCCACGGGCTGCCGGAAACCCTCGAGCAGCTGGCGGCCGAAGATCCTTCCTTCGTCGAGTCGGTCAAGACGTTCATCGAGGGACTGGTCAGCCACTACGTGCTCGACCGGGGCAACCTCGTGGTGGCCCACGCCGGGCTCAAGGAGGCGTATCACGGGCGGGCCTCGGGGCGGGTGCGCAGCTTCGCGCTCTACGGCGAGACGACCGGCGAGACCGACGAGTACGGGCTGCCGGTGCGCTACCCGTGGGCCCGCGACTACCGCGGTTCCGCCGCCGTGGTCTACGGGCACACCCCGACCCCGAAGCCGGAATGGATCAACAACACGATCTGCCTCGACACCGGATGCGTGTTCGGCGGCTCACTGACGGCCCTGCGCTGGCCGACGCGCGAGCTGGTGTCCGTGCCGGCGGCGCGCGAGTACTACGCGCCCGTGCGGCCGCTTTTCGCACCCGCACGGCCGGACTCCGAACTGGACATCACCGACGTCACGGGGCGCCGGCACCTCGACTACAAGTACGGCCGGGTCACCGTGCCCGCCGAGAACTCGGCCGCCGCCCTCGAAGTGATGAGCCGGTTCGCCCTCGACCCGGCCACCCTGGTCTGGCTGCCGCCGACCATGGCGCCGTGCTCGACGTCGACGCTCGACGGCTACCTCGAGCACCCGGCGACGGCGTTCGACGACATGCGTACAGCGGGCGTGGCCACGGTCGTGTGCGAGGAGAAGCACATGGGGTCACGGGCGGTCGTCCGGGTGTCGCGCTCCGGTTCGCCCCAGGACGCGATCTGGACCCGTACGGGAAGGCCGTTCTTCGGACCCGAGCTCGACGAGCCGCTGCTGGCCCGCGTGCGCGCCGCCTGCGCCGGCCTCTTCGACGAGCTCGGCACCGACTGGCTGCTCATCGACGCCGAACTGCTGCCCTGGTCGGCCAAGGCGGCCGGGCTGATCCGCGACCGGTACGCCGGGGTGGGCGCGGCCGGACGAGCCGCGCTGCCGGCCGCCCTCGACGTGGTCGAGCAGGTCGCCGCGCGGGGGCTCGACGTGGCCGGGCTGCGCGACCGGCTGTCGCTGCGGGTGGACGAGATCGACGGCTACTCGGCGGCGTACCGGTCGTACGTGCGGCCCACCGACGGGCTGGACGGGGTCACGCTGGCCCCGTTCGCGGTGCTGGCCGGGGACGGGATCTCGTACGCGGACCGCGACCACGGGTGGCACCTGGCCCAGGCCGACAAGCTGGTGGCGGCCGACCCGGGACTCTTCACCCCGACCCGGCGCATGATCGTCGACCTGGCCGACCCGGCCTCGGAGGCGGCCGCGACGCAGTGGTGGCTGGAGCTGACCGCGACCGGCGGGGAAGGCATGGTGGTCAAGCCGTGGGCCGGGCTCTCCGCTGCAGACCATCGCGGCCGGCTCGTCCAGCCCGGCGTGAAGTGCCGCGGTCGCGAATATCTGCGGATCATCTACGGCCCCGAATACACCCGGCCCGAGCAGCTCGAACGGCTGCGCCGGCGCAACCTCGGGCGTAAGCGCAACATGGCACTGCGTGAACACGGGATGGGTCTGGCCGCGCTCGACCGGCTGGCCGAGGGGGCGCCGCTGTGGCGCATCCACGAGGTGGTCTTCGCGATCCTGGCCACCGAATCGGAGCCGGTGGACCCCCGGCTGTGATCCTTTCGGTCGGGTCTTCGCTCACAAACGGTTCTCACAAGAATCAGACACGAAAGGCGTAGGAATCTGGCGGTACCCTGACTCCTCGTGACCCTGCGCGCTCTTGGCGACAACCTCGCCTTCAACCCCATGGATCCGAAGGATCTGCTGCACACCTTCGGCCTCATCGGGGTCTGGGTGATCATGTTTGCGGAGACGGGCCTGCTGGTCGGGTTCTTCTTCCCGGGCGACTCGCTGCTGTTCCTGGCCGGCGTCGCCGCCTCCCCGGTGGCCGATTCGATCTTCGGCGAGGGCACGCAGCTCTCGTTCGTGGGCCTGCTGATCGGCGCCCCGATCTGCGCGATCGTGGGCGCCCAGCTCGGCCACTGGCTGGGCGCGCGCTACGGCACGCGGATGTTCGACAAACCGGAGTCGAAGCTCTTCAAGAAGGAGTACGTCGAGAAGGCGGAGTACTACTTCGAGAAGTTCGGCCCGGCCAAGGCCGTGGTGCTGGCCCGCTTCATCCCGATCGTGCGCACGTTCCTCAACCCGGTGGCGGGCACGCTCGGCATGCCGGCCAAGACGTTCCTCCTGTGGAACATCGTCGGCGCGATCCTCTGGACCGACGGCATCATCATTGTCGGGCGCGTGCTGGCCCAGCAGATCTACGACGCCATCGGCGACCACATCGACCGCTACATCCTGCCCGTGGTCGCGCTGATCGTGCTGATCTCCCTGCTCCCGATCATCATCGAGATCCTGCGTGAACGCCGGCACAAGAAGAAGGCCGGCCCCACCGCGGAGCCCGAGCCGTCCGCCGCGATCGGCGTCGTCGCCGCCGCCAGCATCGCCGGCCTGGTCGAAGCAGCCCGCCACGAAGACGAGGACGACGACCACACCCCCCGCTCCCACCGCCGCCACTGACCTCGGCAGCCTCCCACCCGCACAACGCGCGGCCACCCTCACCGGGCCGGCCACCACCCCACCCACGCACAACGCGCGGCCACCCACACCGGGCCGGCCACCACCCCACCCACGCACAACGCCCGGCCAACCCATGAGGGTGGCCGGGCGTTCGTGTTTTGTGGGCCTGGTGGCCGTTGGTGGGGATGGGCTCGGCGGTCCGGGGGCGGGCCCGGACCGGTTCCGGGCGGCTCGTGCCCGTCGGGGGCGGGGCAGCGAGCGGCCGGAGTTGATCAGACGGTGACGGCGGTAGAGCCGTGCAGACGGTCGAGGAACTCCTCGGGGCAGTCACGGAGGTTTTCCAGACGGCCCGCCGCAAGCGCACGATATGTGAGCTCCGCGGCTTCCTCGAGGTTGCTTGCGCGCTTGTGCGCGATCTCGATCGAGTCGCCCAGCACCACGCATCCGTGCTGGCTCAGCACGAGACAATCGGTGCCGTCGGCGGCCATCGCGGCGGTCAGCGCCGCCAGTTCGGTCGTCCCGGGCAACCGGAACGGAACTGTCGAGACCCGGCGCAGGTAGTACGCATGGTCGGTGGTGACGATCCGAATGTGCTCACCCAGTGCATCGAGCAGAAGTGCGGTCTGCGGATGCAGGTGGATGACGGCGTTGACGTCGGGGCGGGCCCGATACAACGCCAGGTGCAGCGCGAGTTCGCTGGTCGGCTCGATCGCGGGCGGCGGCACACTGCCCACCGTCGCGGGCGAGCCGTCCGAGATCCGCACGGCGGCGAAGGTGGTCCGGCTCAACCGGCCGAGCCACGAACCGCTGCCGGTGACCCAGATCGCGTCCTCGTCGGGGATGCGAGCGGAAAGGTTTCCACCCGATCCGGCGACCAGGCCGGCCTGGACCACATCGAAACCCACGAACGCGAGCTGGTCGCGCAGATCGCCGTGAACGTAGTTCACCCGTTACTCCTGAAGGTCCCTGGGGGTGGACTGCTGGAGGCGGAGAGGTCTGCTGCCTGGCGTCACGCCCCACGTGATGCCGGTGACGCCAGGCGATACCCCTGCGAAGCGGTCAGCGCGCCTTCTTGGTGGCCCGCTTACGAGGCGGGGTCAACAGGTCCGCGATGGTCGCGATTGCGGTGGGCACCAGGCGGTAGTACGCCCAGACGCCCCTCTTCTCCCGCTCGAGCAGCCCCGCCTCGGTCAGGATCCGCAGGTGGTGGCTCACCGTGGGCTGCGACAGCCCCAGGGGAGCCGTCAGGTCGCAAACGCACGCCTCGCCGTCCGTTGCGGACTGAATGAGGCTGAGCAGCCGAAGCCGCGCCGGGTCGGCGAGGGCCTTGAGCACACCCGCCAGACGCTCAGCGTCAGCACGTTCAATTGGCTCGCCGGCAAGCGGCGAGATCTGAGGCATTGTCATTTCCGCCAACGCAGTTCCCACGATCTCCATCCTTCCACCAACTGCATCGATTCTCCTGCATGTGCGCAGGAACGAACCGGCTAACTTTCAGGCCGTAAGGCCGACGTCGATCACCGGGTCGGTCGGTCCGGAGTGGCCGGCAACCCGAGCCCCCGATCCCACCGATACCGCCGTACCGACTTCGGTCTCTGCCTCCTGCAACGCCTCAGCCGCCGTCTGGTCGCTGCCCTTCCGTGTCGAGGTCTCCCTCCCCGCCCCGGGAGTGAGACGCCCCACATTGTCAATTCCTCGATCCTTTTCGGATCGCTGATCCGTTTCGCCCGGAGCCCGCACCAGCCCTGACGACGTCCTCGAACGACCCTGCGCGATCCCCCGGCCCAGGCGGCCCGGCACCGGAAGTTCACGACCCGATGAAAGCACGGCGCCACGCTGCGCGACGGACAATTCAGTGATGAATTTACGCAGGTCGTGGCGTGCTTGCATGTATCGAGCGTACTGGCTGGAACGAAACTGGAACCTTTCGCCCCGGCGGTGCGGAACGTAACTATTGACGCACAGCATTGGGTCGATCTAAAAAGAAACCTTACAGATTGCGAAGTCCCTTTCGCCCGTTGCCGTGAACATCGATGCAGCTCAAAGCTCCTATGTCCCGCGTCACATGCCCGATCCCCGACAGATCACCCGCTCGGGGCGCTGGGAAGCTCCTGTGAATCGTGGGAGGCGACCTTTACCCAGTCAGCGAAAAACCCCCTCCAACTGGCCCCGGCGCGCTATCCGGACAGCCGATTGAGGGACGTCTCCGGAGAAGAAACTTACCCGTTCGGGTGACCCATACCCATCAATATGAGGGGTCACTCCATCACATTGAGGGGGTAACTGGCCGGTAACAACCGGAGTCCGACGTGACCGGAACTCATCATCGGCCCCGTCGAGGCCCCGGCAGCCTGCCACACGCCTCACCACCACCCGGCCGCGGGCCCCGCCACGGCAGAGGTACGACCCGCCCGCGGCAGGCCTACCTCCCGGGCTCTTGCCCCAGCAGATCCGTAACCCGTTCGGCAGCGCCCGCAACCTACGTCCCGCGTTGGACCCACACTGCCCGCGGCCCGACGTGCACCAGGCTCACTACCTACCTCCGCGGCACCTGTCCGCAGCGGACCCACCTGATGCTGGTGGCAGCCCCGGATCTCGGGTCGGCGCCGCCCCGCCCGCCACCGCCCAGGACTTCAGGCGGCAACCGGGTCTGGCGCCAGTGCCTGCCGCTCCGTATCCGCGCAGGTCGGGCTCCACGACCCCGACACTGTCGGATCCGCGGCGCCCGAGCAGTGCTGGTCCGGGCAAAGGGCCTTCGGCGACGTGCCGGGCCGGGCAGGTGGCTAGCTGGGCCGCACTCAGGACGGGGGCGGTGGTGGTGTGGTGCTGCCCTCAGCGGTGGCGCTCTCCGGGTAACCGTCCACCGAGAGCGGTTCGACAGTGGCCCTCGCCTCGGAGCTGCCGGATTCGCCCGACAAGTGGGCCTGCCCCGCGGCGGTGTTCGACGGCGAGGCAGACTGCTCAACCTGCTCCACGAGGGCCGGAGCAGTTCCCCCAGCGGCCTGGACGGTGGGCTGACCGGCAGCCGGCGCAGGCTGGGCGACGGACGGAGCGGTCCCCTCAGCAGCCTGAGCGGCCACGGTCCGAGCGGTCCCAGCGGTGGCGTGGGTGGCCACGGTCGGGGCGGTCTCCCCAGCAGGCTGAGCGGCCACGGTCGGCGCGGTCCCCCCAGCAGCCTGAGCGGCCACGGTCGGCGCGGTCCCCCCAGCAGCCTGAGCGGCCGCGGTCGGAGCGGTCTCCCCAGTTGGCTGGGCGGCGACAGTCGAAGCGGTTCCAGCGGCCTGGGTGGCCACGGTCGGGGCAGTCTCCCCAGCGGGCTGGGCGACGACCGTCGTCGGAGCAGTTTCCGCAGCGTCCTGGGTAGCCACGGTCGGGGCGGGCTGGGCAGCGCCATCGCCCGCGGGCTGTGGGGAAGGGCGGGCGTACGGGGAGTTGGGGTCGGCCGGCGGGTGCTGCGATGTCGGGTTGAAGGCCGTGTGCGGCCCCGGCGTGGTGGTGTCGGGGTGCGTCTGCGGCGGCCGGGCGTACGGGGAATCGGGGTCCGGCGGGGACGCGGCCGTCACCGGGGGAACCGGCGCAGGTTGGGCGGCGAAGCCGGCGTCGGGTGCGTGGCCCGCGGGACGCGCGTAAGGCGACACTTCCTGAGCGGGCTGGGCGTGGCCCGGAGGCGGATATCCCGGGTGGGCCGGATATCCCGGGTGGGGCGGGTAGCCGTTGGGGCCGTATCCGCCTGGTGCCGGATAGGCCGCACCAGCCGGATAGGCCGTACCCGGATAGCCCGCGCCCGGATGGGCCGCGCCCGGATAGCCCGCGCCCGGATGGGCCGCGCCCGGATAACCCGCAGCCGGGAAGCCGGGTGCCGGCTGGGGACCACCCGCGGGATCCCAGACGGCACCGCCGGGCCTACCCGAGGCAGGCTGCGCGCCGCCGGCCGGATCCCAACCAGAGCCGCCGGGCACACCCGAGGCGGAAGCACCGGCCGCAGGATCCCAACCAGCGCCGCCCGGCCCACTCGAGGCCGGTTGAGGAGCCCCGGCCGGATCCCAGCCGGCAGCGCCGGGCAGACCAGGGGTGCCGCCGGTCGACGGGTGGCCGGCGACCGGCGGATGGCCCGCGGCCGAAGGATGGCCGCCGAAGCCGGGCAGGGGACCGCCGAAGGCGGAGGCCGGCGAGCGGCGGAAGAAGGACCGCGGCGCCGTCAGGATCAGGATGCCGACCAGGGCGTAGCCGAGGATCTGAGCCACCGAGAGGGCGGCGTTGGCGCCGATCCAGCCGCCCGGGTAGGCGTCCGTGAGCTGAGCGCCCAGTGACCAGGGGGCCGAGTCGCCGCTGCGCTGGGCGGCGAGTGTCAGCACGGCGGCCCCGCCGCCCAGGATGCCGAGCACGCAGACGACCAGCGTCGTGATGCGGGCCACGTTGCTGCCGCGGCGCAGGGAGAGGCCGACCACCACGAACAGCGCGAAGGCGATCACGGCCAGGGCCAGCGCGATCGCGGCGCCGAGCCAGACCACGGCGACGTAATACTCCGGGTCGTTGTCGCCACCGAAACGCTGGAAGCCTTGGCCGTTGCCCGTGACGTCACGGAAACGGTCGATCGTGCCGGGCACGATGGCCAGCGTGGCGATGGCGTAGATCAACCCGACACCGGCCATGAGCCAGAGCAGGGCGGCCGCGAAGGTCACCGTCGGCGGCCGGCCCGACGGTGCGGGCGGCGGCGTGGCCGCGATCGGCGGCGGCTGGACAGCTGGGTATGACATCGACGACTCCCCGCGGTGATCCGTTGCGCCCGAACCTACCTGGGCGCAACGGATGACGGGGTGTGAACCCGGTCAGGCCGGGTCGGTGGGCGGCTTCGGCGGAGGCTTCTCGTCGGGTGAGGACGGCGGCGCGAAGGGGTCGGACGCGGGCGGGGGCGGCGACGCTGGTGACCCCGGGTAGGGCGGTAGACCCGGCGCGGGCTGTCCGGGCTGCCCCTGCGTCCCGGCGCCGTAACCCGGACCGGAAGCGCCGTAACCCGGACCAGGAGCGCCGTAACCCGGACCAGGGGCCCCATGGCCAGGAGCGCCGTAGCCGGGGGCGCCGTAGCCGGGACCAGGCTGCCCCGGCTGTTGCGGGGCGGCGGGATAGCCGGGCTGCCCCTGCGGATAACCGGGTCCCGGATACGACGGATAGGGCACCGACGGGTCCCACCCGGCCGCGGCCGCGGGCTTGCGGAAGAAGTCGTTGGACGCGGGCAACGCCAGCAGGATCACGACGGCCAGGATGGCCAGCAGCCCGATGGCCGCCAGCGTCGTCGTGCTCGGCGTGTACCAGGACGGCATGGCCTCGTCGAGCCGCCGCTGCACCTCGTCCTGGGAGGGCCCGCCGGTTGTGGTGCCGGCGTCCATGCCGCCCACCAGCGCGGTGCCGCCCAGGTTGGCTCCCAGGCAGCAGAGTGAGATGCCGCCGATCACCCAGGTGACGATGCGCGACGCGTTCTTGCCGCGGGAGTCGAAGAAGCCGAGCACGGCGAACCCGGCGCCGAGCAGGAGGTTGATCACCGCGCCGCCGATGAAGACGCCGCTCACGAACCCCTCGAAGCCCTCGGCCTCCGTGCCCGCGTAGACGTCACGGACGGCGTCGGAGATGCTGCTCGAGATGGCGAAGGTCAATATCGCGTTGATCACTTGGATCGCGGCCACCAGGTACAGCAGGTAGGTCGCCACGGTCACGACCGTGGGGCGCGTCCGCGGCCCCGCCGGTGGGTAGCTCGGGTTCACAATGGCCCCCAAATGTTGATCCATTCACGGTATCGGGCGGCCGCCAATCGTGCGACCGGGCCGCGAATCCGGGCGGTCTGTGGCAGCATCGGACGACGATGCCCGATATATCCGTAAATAGGTCGCTCGTTCAGGGGGCGACACGGGTCGAAGATGGTCCCTACACTTCCATCCGTGGCACCGACGCGGCAGCGAAGCTCTTCCGCGATGCCACCTGTCCGATTCACGAGTCGCCCGCCCACTGTGAGGGCCGAGGCAGACCGTTCGAGCCGGGCGAAAGTTCCGTTACGCCGGCCGCGTGACCACTCCGCGGCGGCCCCAGACCTGTTAAGGACCGGTGAGTCCCATGCCCCACGCCGACACTCTGACCGTCGTTCACCATGACGACACGAGGACCCGATTCACAGACGTCCGATATCAGCTCCACCGCGACGGCATCCGCATCTGGTCCGACGAGGGAGAGCAGGTCGTCACCGACGTCCTGATGACGCAGGCCTACCGGCAGAGGCCGGCCACAAATTAATCCACACAACTGAAGACGCGAGGGGCCCCGGGGCTGATCGAAAGATCAAACCCCGGGGCCTTTTCCCGTACGGGGTGAGCTCAGCCGCGCGAGACGCGCAGCCCGTCCTTGGTGTCGCCCAGGTCGACCACCACGGTGTCGCCGTCCCTGATCTCGCCCGCCAGCAGCGCCTTGGCCAGCGCGTCCCCGATCGTCGACTGCACGAGCCGGCGCAGCGGCCGGGCGCCGTAGATCGGGTCGTACCCGTGCTCGCCCAGCCAGTCGATCGCGGCCGAGCTCACGTCGAGGGTCAGCCGGCGGTCGGCCAGTCTGGTCCGCAGCCGCCCGAGCTGAATGTCGACGATCGCGGCGAGGTCACCGCGGGTGAGCGCGTGGAACACCACGATGTCGTCGAGCCGGTTGAGGAACTCGGGCTTGAAATGCCCCCGTACGACGGCAAGCACCTCGTCCCGGCGCTCCTCCTCGCCCATCGTGATGTCGGCCGTCTGCGAGCCCAGGTTCGACGTCAGCACCAGGATCGCGTTACGGAAGTCGACCGTGCGGCCCTGCCCGTCGGTCAGCCGCCCGTCGTCGAGCACCTGCAGCAGCACGTCGAAGACGTCGGGGTGGGCCTTCTCCACCTCGTCGAGCAGCACCACGCTGTACGGCCGCCGCCGCACCGCCTCGGTCAGCTGCCCGCCTTCCTCGTAGCCGACGTATCCGGGCGGGGCGCCCACGAGCCGGGCCACCGAGTGCTTCTCGCCGTACTCGCTCATGTCGATGCGGACCATGGCCCGTTCGTCGTCGAAGAGGAACCCGGCCAGCGCCTTGGCCAGCTCGGTCTTGCCGACACCGGTGGGGCCGAGGAACAGGAAGCTGCCGGTCGGGCGGTCGGGGTCGGCGATGCCGGCCCGGGCCCGCCGCACCGCGCCGGCCACCGCGGCCACCGCCTCGGCCTGGCCGACGACCTTCTCGCGCAGCGATTCCTCCATGCGCAGCAGCTTGGCGGTCTCGCCCTCCATCATCCGGCCGGCCGGGATGCCGGTCCACGACGAGATCACCTCAGCGATGTCGTCCGCGCCGACCTCCTCCTTGACCATCGGCGGCTCCTGCGAGGCCTCCTCGTCGGCCGCGGCCGCGCTCTCGATCTCGCGTTCGAGCGCCGGGATGACCTGATACTGCAGGCGGGAGGCCTTTTCCCACTCGGTGTCGCGCTGGGCCCGATCGAGCTCGGCGCGGGTCTCGTCGAGCTGCTTCTTGAGCTCGCCGACCCGGTTGAGGCCGCCGCGCTCGCGCTCCCACCGGGCGTTCAGCGCGGTCAGCTCCTCCTCACGGTTGGCCAGGTCGAACTCGATGCGGGCGAGCCGGTCGCGGGAGGCCGGATCGGTCTCCTTCTCCAGCGCCAGCTTCTCGACGCGCATCCGGTCGACCTGGCGCTGCAGCTGGTCGAGCTCGACCGGCCGGGAGTCGATCTCCATGCGGAGACGGGACGCGGCCTCGTCGATCAGGTCGATCGCCTTGTCGGGCAGGAACCGGTCGCTGATGTAGCGGTCGGACAGCGAGGCCGCCGCAACCAGGGCGGCGTCGGTGATCTGCACCCGGTGGTGGGCCTCGTAACGGCCCTTGAGCCCGCGCAGGATGCCGATGGTGTCCTCCACCGTCGGCTCGCCGACCACCACGGGCTGGAAACGCCGCTCGAGCGCGGGGTCCTTCTCGATGTGCTCGCGGTATTCGTCGAGGGTGGTCGCGCCGACCATGCGCAGCTCACCGCGGGCCAGCATCGGCTTGAGCATGTTGCCCGCATCCATCGAGCCTTCGCCCTTGCCCGCGCCGACGACCGTGTGCAGTTCGTCGAGGAAGGTGACGACCTGGCCGTTGGAGTTGCGGATCTCCTCCAAAACGCTCTTGAGCCGCTCCTCGAACTGGCCGCGATACTGCGCGCCGGCCACCATCGCGCCCAGGTCGAGCGAGACCAGCTTCTTGTCGCGCAGGGTCTCGGGCACGTCGCCGGCCACGATGCGCTGGGCCAGGCCCTCGACGATGGCGGTCTTGCCGACACCGGGCTCACCGATCAGCACGGGGTTGTTCTTCGTACGGCGGGAGAGCACCTGCACGACGCGGCGGATCTCGGCGTCGCGGCCGATGACCGGGTCGATCTTGCCCTCGCGGGCCAGGGCCGTGAGGTCGACGCTGTATTTCTCGAGCGCCTTGTAGGTCTGCTCGGGGTCGGCGTTGGTCACCCGCCGCTCACCCCCACGCACCTGCGGGAATGCGGCGACCAGGGCTTCCTCGGTGGCGCCGACGTCTTTGAGCGCCTGACCGACGGCGCCGCCCACGCGGGCCAGGCCGGCCAGCAGGTGCTCGGTCGAGATGTATTCGTCGCGCAGCGGCTGGGCGATCAGCTCGGCCTCACCGATGGCGTTCACGAATTCGCGGGACAGGCTGGGCTCCGCCGTGCTGGAACCCCGCGCGGACGGGATCTGCTCGACGGCGCGCAGCGCGACCCGCCGTACGTCGGCGGGGTTGGCCCCCACCGCCCGCAGCAGGGCCGGCGCCGTGGAGCCGCCCGTGTCCAGCAACGACAGCAACATGTGCCACGGCTCGACGGTGGCGTGACCGCGCCGACCGGCGTCGGCGACCGCCCCCGTGATCACGTCGCGGCTCTTGGTGGTCAAGCGTTCGGCGTTCATCTGCTCCCCTGGTCGGAAGACTTGAGCGTACTCAACTCAACTCTATGCCCGCGGCGCCACAGCGACAACGCATGGGTGGGAACCGGCCGTGACGGTCGCCACGCACGGCCACGATGACCATGGAAAACGCCGTAACGTAGCGAATCATGGCCGTTCCACCCGCGGCGCACGGCAGCATGTCGCGGCGCCTGATGCCGCTCGCGCTCGTCTTCGCGGCGGTCGGCATCTCGGTCTCGTTCGTCGGGCCCTACCTCGCGCTCTTCCTCAGCGACGAGATCCACGCCGGCCCCGTTCAGACCACGGTGTTTCTGCTGGTCGCGCCACTTTCCGGGGTTGTCGTGGCGTGGCTGGTGGGCCGGCTGTCCGATCGCCGCCCGATCCGGCGCCCGCTGCTCATCATCGCCGCCGTGGCCGGGCTGGCCGGTGCCGCGGCCACCGCGTTCGTCCGCGACTACTGGCTGCTGCTCGCGGTCACGGTCACGCTGACCGCGCTGGCCGGCACCCTCTTCCCGCAGAGCTTCGCGTACGCCCGGCAGGTGCTCGAGCAGGGCGACCCCAAGCGCGCGGCCATGGGGATCAGCGCGCTGCGCACCCTGTTCTCGGTCGCCTGGGTCGCCGGCCCGCCGCTGGCCGCCCTGCTGCTGGCCGAGCGCGGCTTCGTCTACACGTACGGGCTGGCCGCGCTGATGTATCTGGTCACCGCGCTGATCGTCTGGCGTTACCTGCCCGAGGTGGGCCGCCCGGCCGAGCGCCGCGAGGACGCCGCACCGGCCGGACCCGAGGCCGGACGCTGGACGATCTTTCTGCTGGTCGCGGGGGTCACCGTTACGCAGACCGCGATGACGCTGGGTGTCCAGGCGATGCCCCTGTTCGCCGGCGAGGACCTGCACGGCTCGGTGCGCGACGCCGGCCTGATCCTGGGGCTGTGCGCCGCGCTCGAGATCCCGCTGATGCTCGGGTTCGGCTGGCTCTCGACCCGGGTGCCGCTGCGCCGGCTGATCCTGCTCGGTGTGGCGTTCGGCATCGCGTATCAGGCCATCGCGACCGCGGCCGGCTCGGTCTGGGTGCTGGCGGCGGCCCAGCTGCTCAACGCGGCCTTCATCGCGGCGGTCAGCGGGCTGCCCATCTCGTACATGCAGGACCTGATGCCGGCCCATCCGGGACGGGCCACCACGATGATCGCCAACACCTTTCCGCTCGGCCAGATCATCGCCGCGCCCGCGTTCGGGCTGGCCCAGCAGTTCGGCTTCCGGCTCGCGTACGGCATCAATCTCGCCCTGTGCGTGCTCGGCCTGCTGCTCATCCTGGCCACCCGCGACCGCCGGAACGTTCCCGGAGTGCCACAGGATGCCTTAGTGCCCGGAAGGGGTTAGCTCACTGGGCTACCGTGGTGATCGTGCGTGTACGGGTGGAACAGACTCCGCTGCCGGGAATCGGCGTTCGCCACGACCTGGTGACCTCGTCGGGGCGTACGGTCGGCGTCGTCTCGCACCGCAACGGCCGTCGCGACCTGGTCCTCTACGACGTGGACGACCCCGACTCGTGCCTGGCCTCGATCCCGCTGACCGACGACGAGGCCGAGGCCCTGGCCGACGTGCTCGGCGCCTCGCTCATGCTGGGGCAGCTGGCCGGGCTCCGGCAGCAGGCGTCCGGGCTGCTCACCGAGCAGATCGCGTTGCCCGCGGGCTCGCCGTTCGTGGGCCGCAAACTGGGCGACACCCGCACCCGTACGCGCACCGGCGCCTCGATCGTGGCCGTGATGCGCGACCGTGAGGTGGTCGCTTCACCCGGCCCCGACTTCGTCTTCGAGGCGAACGACGTCGTGGTCGCGGTCGGCACCCGGTCGGGCCTGGACGGCGTCTCTGCCATCCTGGCCGGCGACACCGACGACTAGGCCGCGGTCACCTCCGGTGCACGGGACGACGATCCTCCTCATCGAGGTCGGCGCGCTGCTCTTCGCGCTCGGCATGCTCGGGCGTCTGGGCCGCCGCTTCGGGCTCTCCCCCATCCCGCTCTATCTGCTGGCCGGGCTGGCGTTCGGCCACGGCGGCCTGGTGCCGCTGTCGGCCAGCGAGGAGTTCATCGAGATCGGCGCCTCCATCGGCGTCATCCTGCTGCTGGTCATGCTCGGCCTGGAATACTCGGCCGGCGAGCTTGTCGGCAACCTGCGCGCCGCGGCCCCGGCCGGAGTGATCGACGCCGTCTTCAACGCGCTGCCCGGCGCCGCGTTCGCGTTCCTGATGGGCTGGGACTGGCGGGCCGCGCTGGTGCTGGCCGGCATCACCTGGGTGTCCTCCTCGGGCGTGATCGCCAAGGTGCTGGGCGACCTGGGCCGGCTCGGCAACCGGGAGACGCCGGTGATCCTCTCGGTGCTGGTCATCGAGGACCTGGCCATGGCGTTCTACCTGCCCCTGGTCACCGCCGTGCTGGCCGGCGTGGGGCTGATCGGCGGTCTCAAGTCGCTGGGCGTCGCGGTCGTCACCGTGCTCGCCGTGCTGGTCGTCGCGATCCGGTACGGCCGCCAGATCAGCGCCCTGATCTCGGCCCGCGACGCCGAGGCGCTGCTGCTCGGAGTGTTCGGCCTGACCCTGTTCGTGGCCGGGGTGGCCGAAGAGCTGAACGTCTCCGCGGCCGTCGGCGCGTTCCTGGTCGGCATCGCGATCTCGGGTCCGGTGGCCCACCACGCGACCGAGATGCTGTCGCCGCTGCGCGACCTGTTCGCCGCGGTCTTCTTCGTCTTCTTCGGCCTGTCCACGGATCCCGCCGCCATGCCTCCGGTGCTGCTGCCGGCGCTGGGTCTGGCCGCGATCACGATGCTGACCAAGGTGCTGACCGGTTACCTGGCCGCCAAGCGGGTGGGCATCGCCCTGCCGGGCCGGTTGCGCGCCGGGTTGTCCCTCATGCCGCGCGGCGAGTTCTCGATCGTCATCGCCGGACTGGCCGTCGCCTCGGGGGTCGAACCTGGGCTCGCCCCGCTGGCGACGGCGTACGTGTTGATCACTGTGGTGTCCGGTCCGATGCTGGCCCGGCTGCCCGATTACGAGTGGTTCAAGACCTTCATCCGCAGGTGGCGGCAGCCGTCGCGGCCTGCGGTGCAACCCCGTACGGCGGAGGATTGACGCTCAGGCTGCATTAAGTTACTAGCAAGTATCTAATTGTGAGCCCTTGACACTTTCGCAAGACATCAACTTCGCGCTACCGTTCCCTCCCGACAACTGACAGTCATCAGATTTTTCTCGGGCGGCGACGTGGCAGTGCGTGAGTCGACTTTCTTTGGTTTCGCGAATCCGGTCGATCCCCGGCCGGAGGAGCTGCAGGCGTGGGCCTACCACCCGGAAGCCGTGCCCTTAAGCAGCATGCCTCCGGACTGGGACCTGCTGATCTCCGGTGACGTCCTCGCGCCGACACTGTTCGAGCTGGCCATGGACAGGCAGTGCCCGGCCCGCCGCTTCGCGCAGCACTGCATGTATATCTACGCCGCCGACGGGGTCCGGCAGAATGCCTCCGGCCAGCGCAAACGGCGGCTGAAGAAGTTCGTCGAGCGGGCCGAGGAGGTCGGCGACGAGCCGATGTCGATCTGGGCGCACAACTGCCGCGTCCTGATGAGCCGCCCCGAGATCTTCGACTACTCCGACTGGATCGAGGGCGGTCTGGTGCGGCATCAACGCCGGCTGGGTTTGTTCAACCGGCGCTAGACGAAAACGGCCCCGCTGAGCGGGGCCGTTTTTCGTTCACCTGTCAGCAGCTCGTCGGGGACGCCACACGACCAGGGCGGTCGAGGGACGTTCCTGACGCACCAGGTCGCGCCCGGCGTACGGGCTCTCGAGCTGGGCGATCCGGGTGTACGCCTCGGACAACTCCTGCTCGAGCTCGGCCAGCCGCTGCTGGAGGTCGCCCACCAGCTGCTCGAGGCCGATGATGCGCTTGATCCCGGCCAGGTTGACGCCTTCTTCCTGGCTGAGCTTCTGCACCTCACGCAGCAGCGCGACGTCGCGCTCGCTGTACCGGCGTCCACCGCCACCGGCCCGGCCCGGCTGCACCAGCCCGAGCCGGTCGTACTGCCGGAGGGTTTGCGGGTGCATCCCGGCCAGGCGAGCCGCGACCGAGATGATCAGGACCTTCGCGTCGGAGGTCTGCTCGACCGAGATGCTGATCTCCTCATGCATAATCCACCTCCTAGTCGCCGACCTAACTGTTCCGGCGCACCCGAGCCTCGAGCCGCTCCCGCCCGGCGGGTGGGGTCAGCTTGGCGAACCGCTCCAGCGCGTCCCGGGCCTCCCCCGTGACTCCTCCCGGCACCTGCACGTCGACCGTGACGATCAGGTCTCCGGGTGGTCCGTCCTTGCGCGTGATTCCCTTGCCGCGCGCCCGCAGTTTGCGGCCGCTCGGCGTGCCCGGCGGCACCCGCAGGGTGACCGGGCCGTCCAACGTCGGCACTCGCAGATCAGCGCCGAGCACCGCCTCGGCGATGGTGATCGGCACGACCAGGGTCAGATCGTCGCCCGTCCGGCCGAACAATTCGTCCGGTCGCACGCCCACCTGCACGTAGAGGTCGCCCGCGGGACCGCCCCGGTCGCCCGGCTCACCCCGGCCGCTGAGCCGGATGCGCTGACCGTCGGCGACGCCGGCCGGGAACCGGACGTTGATCGTGCGGTTCTTGGTGACCCCGCCCGTGCCCCGGCACTCCGGGCACTTCTGGTCGACGATCGTGCCCGCGCCCTGGCAGTCCCGGCACGGCTCGGAGAAGCTGAACGACCCCTGATTACGGGAGATCAGGCCACTGCCGGCGCACTGCGGACAGGTGCGCGGCGAGGTGCCGGGCTTGGCCCCGTTGCCGTGGCAGGTCTCGCACTCGCCGGCCGAGCGCAGCGTGAGCGGCAGGGTGGTGCCCCGCACGGCCTGCGCGAAGTCCAGCGTCACCTCGGTCTCGACATCCCGGCCGCGGCGGGGACCGCCACGGCGTGCGGCGCCGCCTCCAGGACCGCCGCCCGAAAATATCGAGGAGAATATGTCCGAGAAGCCCGCGCCGCCGAAGCGCCGGTCACCGGCCGCGCCACCCTGCGCGCCCGCGCCGCTGAACCCGCCGAACAGGTCGGACGGGTCGAACTGGGCCCCGCCGGCGCCGGACCGGGCGCCGCGGCGGAATGCGCCCGAGCCGAACAGCGAGCGCATCTCGTCGTACTCTTTGCGCTTCTTGTCGTCCGAGAGCACGTCGTACGCCTCGGAGGCGGCCTTGAACTTCTCCTCCGCCTCCTTGTTGCCCGGGTTGCGGTCCGGGTGCAGATCGCGGGCGAGCTTCCGGTACGCCTTCTTGATCTCGTCGGTCGGAGCGGACTTGGGCACGCCGAGAACGGCATAGAAGTCCTTTTCGAGCCAGTCCTTCGAGCTCATCCCGCCTCCCCCCTCCTGCGGCAGGTCCCGCCTGCCGCGGCGCGGCAGGCGGGACGAACATGTGAGATCACTCGGGGTCGGCCACCGCGACCAGCGCGGGTCGCAGCAGCCGCTCGCCCAGGTTGTAACCGCGCCGCATGACCTCGACGCAGGTCGGCTCGGTGACGTCCGCAGACGTCTGGTGAGCGACCGCCTCGTGGCGGTTGGGGTCGAACGGGTCGCCCTTCTCGCCGAAGGCCACCAGGCCGAGCTTGCCGGTGACCGTGGTCAGCGACTCGGCCACCGAGGCGAACGGGCCGACCAGGTCGCCGTGCTCGCGCGCCCGGTCGATGTCGTCCAGCACCGGCAGCAGCGAGGTCAGCACCGCACCGGTGGTCTGCTCGGCCGCCGCGCCCCGGTCGCGGTCGACCCGCTTGCGGTAGTTGGCGTACTCGGCGGTGACCCGTTGCAGGTCGTGGGTGCGCTCCTCGAGCTCGGTCCGCAGCGCCTCGAGTTCGGCGCCGAGGGCCGGCTTGGCCTCCTCGGGCTCAGCTTCTTCAGCGGTCACGGGTGCCTCGTCCTCGGGCTCGGCGGCGCGGTGTGCACCGACCGTGGCCTTGCCCTTGGCCGCGGGGGCCTCGGGCTCGGCCTTCGCATCGATCTTGCGACGGTCCCGGATGACGACCCGCTCGGTCGCCTGACCGTCGTTCTCGTCGTCCGTGGCGGTCACTTCTTGTCGTCCTCCACGATCTCGGCGTCGACGACGTCGTCGGCGCCGCCCGCGGACGGGCCGGCGTTGGCGGCACCGGGGGCACCCGCGGCGCTCGGGCCACCGGTGGTGGCACCGCCGGGCGCACCCTGCGGGCCGTCGGCGCCGGGGCCTGCCTGCGGAGCGTCACCCTGCGAGTACAGCAGGGAACCGGCCTCCTGCGAAACCTGCGACAGCCGCTCGTGGGCCGACTTGATCTTCTCGATGTCGGTGCCACCGAGCGCGCCCCGCAGCTCACCCAGGGCCTCGCCGATCTTGGTCTTGCTCTCCTCGGGCAGCTTGTCGCCGCTCTCGGCCAGGAACTTCTCGGTCTGCCACTGCAGCTGCTCGGCCAGGTTGCGGGCCTCGGCGTCGTCCTTGCGCTTCTTGTCGTCGTCCGCGTGGTCCTGCGCGTCGCGCATCATGCGCTCGATGTCTTCCTTCGGCAGCGCGGAGCCGCCGGTGATCGTCATCTTCTGCTCCTTGCCCGTGCCCAGGTCCTTGGCGGACACGTGCACGATGCCGTTCGCGTCGATGTCGAAGGAGACCTCGATCTGCGGGACGCCGCGGGGCGCCGGCGCGATGCCGCTGAGCTCGAAGGTGCCGAGCTTCTTGTTGTACGCGGCCATCTCGCGCTCGCCCTGGAAGACCTGGATCAGCACGGAGGGCTGGTTGTCCTCGGCGGTCGTGTAGACCTCGGAGCGGTGCGCCGGGATGGTGGTGTTGCGCTCCACCAGCTTGTGCATGATGCCGCCCTTGGTCTCGATGCCCAGCGAGAGCGGGGTGACATCGAGCAGCAGGACGTCCTTGACCTCACCCTTGAGCACACCGGCCTGCAGGGCGGCGCCGACGGCGACGACCTCGTCCGGGTTGACGCCCTTGTTGGGCTCGCGGCCGATCATGCTCTTGACCAGGTCGGCCACGGCCGGCATACGGGTCGAGCCACCGACCAGGATGACGTGGTCGACGTCGGACAGCTTGACGTCGGCGTCCTTGATCGCGGACTCGAACGGGCCCTTGCAGCGGTCGAGCAGATCCTGCGTCATGCGCTGGAACTCGGCGCGGCTGAGCGACATGTCGAGGTGCAGCGGGCCGTCCGGGCCGGCCGTGATGTACGGCAGGTTGATGCTGGTGGTGGTGGCCGCGGAGAGCTCGATCTTCGCCTTCTCGGCGGCCTCACGCAGACGCTGCAGGGCCATCTTGTCGGCCCCGAGGTCGATGCCGTGCTCGCCGCGGAAGGTCTTGATCAGGTGGTCGATGATCCGCTGGTCCCAGTCGTCGCCACCGAGGTGGTTGTCACCCGAGGTCGACTTGACCTCGATGACGCCGTCGCCCAGCTCGAGCAGCGAGACGTCGAAGGTGCCGCCGCCGAGGTCGAAGACCAGGACGGTCTGCTCCTTGGAGCCCTTGTCGAGCCCGTACGCCAGGGCGGCGGCGGTGGGCTCGTTGACGATCCGCAGGACGTTGAGGCCGGCGATCTCGCCCGCCTCCTTGGTGGCCTGGCGCTGGGCGTCGTTGAAGTAGGCCGGGACGGTGATGACCGCGTCCGTGACCGTCTCACCGAGGTAGGCCTCGGAGTCGCGCTTCAGCTTCATCAGGACCCGCGCCGAGATCTCCTGCGGGGTGTACTTCTTGCTGTCGATGTCGATCGACCAGTTGGTGCCGACCTCCCGCTTGACCGAGCGGATCGTCCGGTCCGGGTTGGTCACCGCCTGGCGCTTCGCGACCTCGCCGACGAGCACCTCGCCGTTGCGGGCGAAGGCGACGATGGACGGGGTCGTCCGGGAGCCCTCCGCATTGGCGATAACGGTGGGCTCGCCTCCTTCCAGAACGCTGACGCAGGAGTTCGTGGTGCCGAGGTCGATGCCGACCGCACGTGCCATGGTGGTTCCTCAATTCCGGGTTGCTCAGACAAGGTTGAGTGCAACGGACTCAATGATGCCACGGGCATGCTCGTCGTCAAGTCGAAGTTGAGTCTCCCTGACGCAACTGCCAGGCATCTCACAGCGCACCAGCAGTTCGGTAGATACCTGTCCGGTCACGGCATACCGGCCGCTGTTGTCCCGCATGCATAGATCGGGCACTCTTTACCCGTGACGACGCACGGTGACGCGGTCGGTCCGTCGGCCCTGTCCGCCGCACCCGCTGCCACGCAAGACCCCGCCACGGCCGCCGAGGCCACCTCCGCGCCGGAAAAAGCGCAGGTCAGCGTCGTGTCCGCCGATTCGGCGAGCCCCTCTGAGGGTACTGAAGCCACTGTGCCCCGTCAGCCACATGAGAAACCCGAGGAGCAGCGGCCCACTGACCTCGGCGAGGCCGACGCGCGCATCGCCGAGGCGCCGCCCGCGATCACCCGGCTCGCCGACGCCCTCAGCGCCCTGCGCGCGGCGATCGCCGGCACGGCGTATCCGCTGGTCATGCCCTCGGCCGAGGAGGCCCAGCGGATCGGCACGGCACTGACCACCCAGCTCGACGACTACCTGCTGCCCCGCCTGGCCCGGCTCGACGCGCCGCTGCTGGTCGTGATCGGCGGTTCCACCGGCGCCGGCAAGTCGACGCTGGTCAACAGCCTGGTGCGGGCTCCCGTCAGCAGTGCCGGCGTGCTGCGCCCCACGACCCGCTCGCCGGTGCTGGTCAGCAACCCGGCCGATCTGCCCTGGTTCCAGCAGGGCCGGCTGCTGCCCGGGCTGGTGCGCACCCGCGAACCCAGCAACGACGCCAACGCGCTGCAGCTCGTCTCGGCCCCGGCGCTCGGCGCCGGGCTGGCGTTCCTCGACGCGCCCGACATCGACTCGGTGGTCGACCGCAACCGCAAGCTGGCCGCGCAGCTGCTCGCGGCGGCCGACCTGTGGCTGTTCGTCACGACCGCCGCCCGCTACGCCGACGCCGTGCCGTGGGAGCTGCTGACCACCGCCCGTCTGCGCGGCACGGTGATCGCCCTGGTGCTCGACCGGGTGCCGGCCGAGGCCGCCCCCGAGATCGCCACCCATCTGCAAGACATGCTCAACGTCCGCGAGCTGGGCGCCGCGCCGCTGTTCGTGCTGCCCGAGACCCGGCTCGACGGTCAGGGCCTGATCGGCGAGGACGTGATCCGCCCGCTGCACGACTGGTTCGGCCGGCTCGCGGCCGACGCCACCGCCCGCTCGGCAGTGGTGCGCCAGACACTGGACGGCGCGCTCATCTCGCTCGGCCCGGCCGTCGCGGGCCTGGCCGACGCGGCCGACGAGCAGGCCCGGGCGGCCAAGGCGCTCGGCGACCGGGTCACGGCGGCCTATCGCACCGGCCGGCAAACCCTGGGCAACGGCCTGCAGGACGGCCGGCTGCTGCGCGGCGAGGTGCTGGCCCGGTGGCAGGAGTTCGTCGGCACCGGCGAGTTCCTCAAGACCCTGGAGAGCAAGGTCGGCCAGCTCCGCGACCGATTCGTGGCCGCGCTCACCGGGCGTCCAGCCCCCGGGCGCAACCTGCAGATGGCGCTGGAGTCCCAGCTGGTCACGCTGCTGCGGGGCATCGCGGCGGACGCGGCCGAGCAGGCCTACTCGGGGTGGCAGGCCCACCCGGCCGGCGCCGCCCTGCTCGACCCGGGGCTGCAGCGGCCCGCGGCCGACCTGCCCGAACGGGCCGACCGGCTGGTGCGCGACTGGCAGCAGTGGGTGCTCGGCCTGGTGCGGGCCGAAGGCGCCGAGAAGCGGGTCGTCGCGCGCGGGGCGGCATACGCGGTCAACGGGGCCGGGCTGGCCGTGATGATCGCCGTGTTCACCTCGACCGCCTTCATCCCGACCGGGCTCGAGGTCGCAGCGGGCGCGGGCAGCGCGGTCGCGGCGCAGAAGGTGCTCGAGGCGATCTTCGGCGACCAGGCCATCCGTACGCTCGCCACCCAGGCCCGCGAGGACCTGCTGCTGCGCGCGGGCAAACTCTTCGACGAGGAGGCCGCGCGGTTCACCGACCGGCTGGCCGCGGTCGGCCTCGACGCGGAACCAGGGGCCCGGCTGCGCCAGGCCGCGGCCGACGTGGAGACTGCCCGGGGAGAACTGGCGTTGACGGGGAGCGCATGAGCGAGCTTGCGAGCGAATCATCAAGCTCAGTGCCCGGCTCACGCCTCTGCCGCAGCGAAGCGAAGGCGGGGGCATGAGCCTGGTGGAAAAAGTGCGGGACGATCGGATCGACTCCGAGCGGTTGGTGCAGCGGCTCGAAGCCCTGAGCCGATTCCTGCGCCTGGTCGACCCGCACCTCCCGGACAGCGACCTGGTGGCCGCACACACGCTGGTCGAGCGGGCCGGCAACCGGCTGGCGCTGTCGCGCGACCACACCGTCGTCGCGCTCGCCGGCAGCACCGGCAGCGGCAAGTCGAGCCTGTTCAACGCGTTGGCCCGGCTCAAACTGTCGCCGGTCGGCGTGCGCCGGCCGACCACCGGCGTCGCGCACGCGTGCGTCTGGGGCCCGCTCGAGCCGGCCAACCAGCTGCTCGACTGGGTGGGTGTGCTGCCGCGGCACCGGTTCATCCGCGAAAGCGCCCTCGACGGTGAGGACGAGGCCGCCCTGCGCGGGCTCGTGCTGCTCGATCTGCCCGACTTCGACTCGGTCGAGCGCGGCCACCGCCTCGAGGTCGACCGCCTGCTGGGCCTGGTCGACCTGATCGTCTGGGTGGTCGACCCGCAGAAGTACGGCGACCGCATCCTGCACCAGGCCTACCTTTCCCAGTTCCGGTCGCACGCCGCGGTCACCGTCGTCGTGCTCAACCAGGCCGACCGGCTGTCCGCACCGGACACCGAGCTGGTGCTGACCGACCTCAAGCGCCTGCTCACCGACGACGGTCTGGGCGAGGCCCCGGTGCTGGCCACCTCGGCCAAGCAGCCGGGCATGCTGGGCGAATTGCGCGGCTCGCTCGAGACCACGGTGGCCGAACGGCAGGCCGCGCTGCGCCGGGTCGCGGGCGACCTCGAGACGGTGAGCGAGCCGCTGACCGCCATGATCGGCCCGCCCGCGGCCGAGGACGAGGTCGACCGGGCCACCGTCCGCCAGCTGACCGACGCGCTCGCCGTCTCGGCCGGGGTGGGCGCGGTGGCCGACGCCACCGCGGCCGCCTACCGGCATCGGGCGGCCGCCGCCACCGGCTGGCCCCTGACCCGGGGCCTGCGCCGGCTGCGCCCCGACCCGCTGCGCCGGCTGCACCTGGCCGACCGGCCCGCCGAGACGCCGGCCGACGCGGAGCCGCGTGTCACCTCCACCGAGCTCGTGCCGCGCACCTCGCTGCCCGAGGCCGACGCGGCCCAGCGGTCCGCGGTCAGCCTGGCCGTCCGCGCGGTCTCCGACCGGGCCGCGGCGCCACTGCCCGAGGTCTGGAAGCCCGCGCTGACCAACGCGGCCCGCTCGCGGGCGGCCGACCTGTCCGACGCGCTCGACCGGGCGATCGGCACGACCGACCTGGGCGTGGCCAAGGCGCCGCTGTGGTGGCGGGTCGTGGGGGCGCTGCACTGGCTCTTCCTGGCCGCCGCCGTGTTCGGGCTGGGCTGGCTGATCTTCGGCTACGTGCTGCGGGCGCTCGGACTGCCCGAGTTGGACGATCCGAAGGTCGGCGTGGTGCCGCTCCCTACCGTGCTGCTGCTCGGCGGACTGCTGCTCGGGTTGCTGCTCTGGCTGCTGCTGCGGCCGGTCGTGGAGTGGGGCGCCCGGCGGGCCCGGCGCCGGGCCGAGCAGCGATTGCGGAACTCGGTCACCGAGGTCGGCCGGGAGTATGTGGTGGCTCCGGTGCGCGAGGTGCTGAACTCCTACGCACAGGCGCGTGAAGCTCTGACCGCGGTGCGTTCGTAGTAGTCCCGGCACGCACCGTGGCGGGTAGGCTCGCGACATGCCCGCACCCCAGACTCCGTACGAGGCGGTCCTGCACGCGGCCCGCGACGTGGCGAAGCTCGACTGCGCGCTCGACGCCGAGCTGCTGGGGACGGCCCTGCTCGGCAGCGTCTACTCGGTGGCGGGCGACGACCGCGCGGCCGCCGTGCGCGGGTTCGTCGGCGAGTTCCTCTCCGCGACCGCCCGGCGGCGCACAGCCTCGGCCACCACGATCCGCGAGGTCTTCGCCGCCCTGGTGCCCGGGGCCGAGGGCGCGGGCCAGGTGCGGCGCGGGGCCCAGGCGCCGTCCTGGACCACCCAGCTCGGCCGGGTCCGGCCCACCGGCTGCTATGCGTACGGGGACGTCTTCGGCGATCAGACGTCCTATTTGGTGACCTTCGCCTACGACGACGAGCAGGACGGTGGCCCCGAGCACGCGGTCGTCGCGCTGGTCGACCACAACATCGGCATCACGAAGGACCTGTTCGTCGGGTCGTCGGCCGCGCGCATCCTCGAGCAGGTGCGCGAGATGTGCTCCGGCGACGAGCTGACCTGGTTCCGCGAGGAGGATCCGGGCCGGCTGCGCGGCGAGGTCGACCGCCACCTCGAGATCACCGACGCCCTGAGCGACCTGCCGGCCGAGGGTTCGCTGGCCACCGACCGCGCACTGGCCGGCGCACGGCTGGCCCTGCTGCCCGCGGCGACCACCCCGCCGCTGGCCGAGCCGCCCACCGTCAACAGCACGGAACTCGTCCGCGACTTCCTGTCCTCCCCCGAGGCCGCGCGCTTCGGCCTCGACCGGGTGCACGCCGACGACGAGCTGGCCTCGCTGCACTTCTGCCTGAGCCTGATCCTCGACCACGCGGCGAGCCTGCCCGACCCCGATCCGCTGCGCTGGAGCCCCGCCGTGGCCGGGTTGTTCCTGCTCGACTGGGTGCACCGGCGCGCGGTCCTCGACATGGACGACGCCGCGATGCTGCCCCGGGTGACGCGTGCCTGGTCGGCCTACGCGGTCCGGCGGCGTGACCTGCCCACCGCCGCGGCCGAGCAGGTCGACCACGTGGTTGAGGAGATGATCCCCGAGTTCGCCCGGCTGTACGCGACGGGCGAGAAGCGCAGCGCGGCCACGGCGGCAGTGGCTCAACTGATCTCCGAGGGCGTCGACCCCAACGACGCGGACGCGATCGACGCCTGGATCGAGGCCAACCGCCACCGCCTCGACGACGCCTGACGTCTACCAGCGGCCCGACAGGTCCTCGCTCGGCTCGGCGTGATGCCGGCCCACCCGGGAGCTGCGCTGCTGCTCGGGCGTGTGCTCGTCGGCGTGGTGCTGGCTGCCGGCCCGGTGACTGCCGCGGTACGAGCGGTTCTGGTTCTCCTCCGAGCGGGCCTCCGGGATGAGGTTGACGTGATGGCCGCCCCCGGTGTTGGCGTAGCTGCGCTCCAGGATGCTGGACGGACGGATGTTGTTGGATCGTTCGGCCACAGCTGACCTCCGGCTGTGTTCGGACCGGTCACGCGACCGGTGACGGGTTACGGAACGGTGGGTCTTCTTGGCGTGCTTGCTTTCCTCGCAACCGCGGTGGCGGGGCCGGTCGGCGGGCTGAGGGTCGTGGTCGCCGTCGTCATCGGGCTCCGGATCGTCCGGAACGTCCGGCAGGCCGGGCACGGTCGGCTTCCCGGAATCGTCGTCGTCGGGCGCGGAGTCGTCCCTGGCTGAGTCGTCGTCAGGCGCCGGGTCGTCAGACGCTGAGTCGTCGTCAGGCGCCGGCTCGGGCTCGTCGGCCGATTCGTCGGGCACCGGGGGCAGGTCGGGCACAGCGGGTCTGCGGCCCCAGCGGGCGGGGTTGTCGTGTCCCGTTCCTGGCTTTCCGTCATCACGAGACACACCACCCCCATCCCGTACGTCTCCAGGCCCGTCACCCTCGTCTGACCTCCCACCGCGGTGGCCGTCATCGCCGGGCTTGCCGCCACCGCGCGGCCCACCGCCACCGTTCGGCCCGCCGCCGCTGCTCGATTCGCCGCCGCTGCTCGACCCACCGCCGCGTGAGCCGTCGCCGCTGCTCGGTCCGCCGCCGCGTGAGCCGTCGCCGCTGTTCGACCCGCCGCCGCGTGAGCCGTCGCCGCTGTTCGACCCACCGCCGCGTGAGCGGTCGCCGTCACGAGACCCGCCACCGTCGCGTGAGCCCCCACCGTCGCGTGAGCCGCTGCCGCTGCTCGATCCGCCGTCGGCGCGCCGTCCGTGATCCCTGTCCGATTTGTCGCCATCGCGGGATCCACCGCCTGGGCCAGGAGCCGGGCCGGAGCCGTCCGTCGCCGGTGCGGCGGGTTCCCGCGCTCCGGCCTGCCCGAGCACCTTCCCCGCCCGTACGGCGGCATCGGCGCCCTTGGAAGCCCCCTGAGCCGCGCCGCTCACTGAGTCGGGCTGCGACGACGGGGGTGCCTGCGACGGATATTGGCGCACGGGTCCCGACGAGGGCGGCGGTAGGAACGGAATGTCCATCGTGTCCGTTCGCCCGCCGGACAGTTCGCGCGACCCCGCGGTGATGGCGGCCAGGGTCGGCACCGAGGCCAGTCCCACCAGCATCGCGACGATCAGCACGTACCGGCGGGTCGGTCCGGAGAAACCGGTGTCGGCCCGGTAGACCCCGTTGAGCCGCTTGCGCATCACCTTCATCGGCGGCACGAGGTGGTCGTCGTCGCGCTGGTCCGGCACGGCCGGGGTCCCCCTCTGCGTCGGCATGGACGGGCACGGCCGGCTGCAATGATCAACATTGATCGACCGTGGTTACCGGATGAACGACGCATGGGCATGAAGGCAGCGGCGCGAATTGCCCGTTCGTACGGTAGTGACCGTACGAAAGCCGCTTATTCGGACAAATACGGGCACCGATATGACGGGCGAATTTCTCGACTGTGATCGACCTGACCTGTAACGGGGCTCACGTTCTCTGTCAGGATGGGGGCGACGGCACCGCCGCCGTCGCTTCGCCGACCCAGCGGGGCAAGGTGGGGGCCGTCACTCCCCGGCGGGGTCCAGGCCCGCGCCGATACGCCGCGCGGCAACCTCACCCGGGCCAGGCGCGGTGACCAGCGGTCCGCCGCGCGTACGGGCAACACCCGTCGCGGCGCAGAGATGAACAGGGAGACTCGATGGCGAACGGCGAAAGCACGGCGGGGACAGACGCCCCCGCAGGCGGTTTCGTCCAACTGCTGACCCCCGACGGCGAACGGATCGACAGCGTCACCACCGCTGACGGCACGACGTACTCCGTCGACTTCACCGACGACGAGTATCGCGAGCTGTACCGCGACCTGGTGACGGTCCGCCGGCTCGACGCCGAGGCGACCGCCCTGCAGCGCCAGGGCGAGCTGGGCATCTGGGCGAGCCTGCTGGGCCAGGAGGCGGCTCAGGTCGGTTCCGGCCGGGCCATGCGCCCCCAGGACATGGCGTTCCCGACGTATCGCGAGCACGGCGTCCTCTACACCCGCGGGATCGACCCGATCATGCCGTTCGGCCTGTTCCGCGGCGTCGACCAGGGCGGCTGGGACGCGAACGAGCACCGCTTCAACGGCTACACCATCGTGATCGGCTCGCAGACCCTGCACGCGACCGGTTACGCGATGGGCGTGACGATGGACGGCAAGACCGGCAGCCCCGACGGCGAGGCCGTGATCGCCTACTTCGGCGACGGCGCGACCAGCCAGGGCGAGGTCAACGAGGCGTTCGTCTGGGCCGGCGTCTTCCACGCCCCGATGGTGTTCTTCTGCCAGAACAACCAGTACGCGATCTCGGAGCCGCTGGAGCGCCAGACCCGCATCCCGCTCTACCGCCGGGCCGCGGGCTACGGCTTCCCGGGCGTCCGGATCGACGGCAACGACGTGCTGGCCAGCTTCGCGGTCACCCGGGCGGCGCTCGACAACGCGCGTAACGGTCAGGGCCCGACGCTGATCGAGGCGTACACGTACCGGATGGGCGCGCACACCAGCTCGGACGACCCGACCCGTTACCGCATCGCCAGCGAGGTCGAGTCGTGGAAGGCCAAGGACCCGATCTCCCGGCTCCGCGCGTTCCTGGCCAAGCAGCAGCTCGGCGACGACAGCTTCTTCGACGAGGTCGACGAGTCGGCCAAGACGCTGGCCCTCAGCCTGCGCGAGCGGGTGCTGTCGATGCCCGACCCGCAGCCGATCTCGATGTTCGACAACGTCTACCCGCACGGTTCGCCCGAGCTCGACCTGCAGCGCAGCCAGTTCGCCGACTACCACGCCTCGTTTGAGGGGAGTGACCACTGATGGCCGAGACGATCACCATCGGCAAGGCCCTCAACCACGGCCTGCGCCGCTCGCTCGAGCACGACTCCAAAGTCGTCATCATGGGCGAGGACGTCGGCAAGCTCGGCGGCGTCTTCCGCATCACCGACGGCCTGCAGAAGGACTTCGGCGAGGACCGTGTCATCGACACCCCGCTGGCCGAGGCCGGCATCGTGGGCACCGCTGTCGGTCTGGCCATCCGCGGATACCGCCCGGTCTGCGAGATCCAGTTCGACGGGTTCGTCTTCCCGGCCTACAACCAGATCGTGGCCCAGGTGGCCAAGATGTTCTACCGCTCGATGGGCAAGGTGCGGCTGCCGATCGTCATCCGCATCCCGTTCGGCGGTGGCATCGGCGCGGTGGAGCACCACTCCGAGTCGCCCGAGGCGTATTTCTCGCACACCCCCGGCCTCAAGGTCGTGACCTGCTCCAACCCCGCCGACGCGTACTCGATGATCCAGCAGGCCATCCGTTCCGACGATCCGATCGTGTTCTTCGAGCCCAAGCGGCGCTACTGGGAGAAGGGCGAGGTCGACCTCGACGCCGACCTGGCGGGGGCCTACCCGCTGCACGAGGCCCGGGTGGCTCGCGAGGGCACCGACGCGACCCTGATCGCGTACGGGCCGATGGTGCGTACCTGCCTGGACGCGGCCACCGCGGCCGCCGAGGACGGGCGCAACCTCGAGGTGATCGACCTGCGCACGCTCTCCCCGGTCGACTACGACAAGATCTATTCCTCCGTACGCCGGACCGGCCGCGCCGTCGTGGTGCACGAGGCCCCCGGCAACATCGGCCTCGGCGCCGAACTGGCCGCGCGCATCACCGAGCACTGTTTCTACTCGCTCGAGGCGCCCGTGCTGCGGGTGACCGGCTACGACATCCCGTATCCGGCGGCCCGCGTCGAGGAGGAATACCTGCCCGATCTCGACCGGGTGCTGGACGCCGTCGACCGTTCGTTCGGCTGGTGACGCCGATGTCGCGGATCAAGGAGTTCAACCTGCCCGACCTGGGCGAGGGCCTGACTGAGGGCGAGATCCTGGCCTGGCTGGTCAAGGTGGGCGACACGATCGAGCTCAACCAGCCGATCGTGGAGGTCGAGACGGCCAAGGCCGCGGTCGAGATCCCGGCCAAGTGGGGCGGCGTCGTCTCGAAGATCTACGTCGAGGCCGGCACGACGGTCGAAGTGGGCGCGCCCATCGTGGCGATCGACACCGACCCGGCGGCCGGTCCGCTGCCCGCCGACGGTCCCGTGCCGTCGGCCGAGTCGCTGGCCGCGGTCGAGATCGCCCCGGCCGAGGGCGCGGTCGAGCCGGGCCTGATCGGTGGTCCCGCGCCGGGCGGCCGCACGGCCGTGCTCGTCGGTTACGGGCCCAAGAGCACAACGGCGAAAAGGCGCCCCCGTACGACCTCCGTCGCCCAGCCCGCTGTTGTGCCGCCGCCCGCGCCGGTTGTCCCGGCCGCTCCGCCGGCCCCAGTCGCCCCGCCGGCCCCGATCGCGCGGACCAGCGGCCCGGTGCTGGCCAAGCCCCCGGTGCGCAAGCTGGCTCGCGATCTCGGCGTCGACCTGGCCACTATCACGGGCAGCGGGCCGCTGGGCTCGGTGACCCGGGAAGACGTGCACAAGGCGGCCGCTCCGGCTGAGGTTGCGGCCCCCGTCGTGACCGCTGCTTCCTTCGACGCGGGTCGCGAGCAGCGGATTCCGGTCAAGGGCGTGCGCAAGCTGACCGCGCAGAACATGGTGGCCTCGGCATTCACCGCGCCGCACGTCACCGAGTTCCTCACCGTCGATGTGACGCGCACCATGAAGACGGTCGAGAAGCTCAAGGAAAGGCGTGATTTCCGCGACGTCCGCATTTCGCCTCTGCTGCTGGTGGCCAAGGCCGTGCTGCTCGCGGTGAAGCGCCACCCGATGGTCAACTCGTCGTGGTCGGCCGAGACCAACGAGATCGTGGTCAAGGACTACGTCAATCTCGGCATCGCCGCGGCGACCGAGCGGGGCCTGATCGTTCCCAACGTGAAGGACGCCGGGCGTCTCTCGCTGCGGGAACTGGCTGAGGCGCTCACCACACTGGTGCAGGTGGCCAAGTCCGGGAAGACTCCGCCGTCCGATATGGCCGGTGGGACCCTTTCTATTACGAATGTCGGAGTGTTCGGCGTGGATACAGGAACGCCGATTCTTCCGCCGGGCGAGTCGGCGATCCTGGCCTTCGGCGCGATCCGCCCCATGCCGTGGGTGCACAAAGACAAGATCAAGATTCGCCAGGTCACCACCCTCGGGCTCTCCTTCGACCACCGGATCATCGACGGCGAACTGGGCTCGAAGTTTCTGCGCGACGTCGGCGACTTCCTCACCGACCCGGAGGGGACCCTGCTCTCCTGGTCGTAAGTTCGTTAAGCGTCAGCATCATTTGACCTACGATCGTTAGGCAGGTGCTGCGCGTCACCCTCTAAATCGTTGGCAGCTCGTCCCGTTGAGGCGCACAATGGACTCACACGGGACGAGCACCACGATGAGCCGGCGATCCCGGCTCGAGGGAAGTGAAGAAGCAGATGAGCATCGTCGACCGCGTTCGTCAGCGCCGGTTGATCAACCGTCAGAACCGCGCCATCGACCGGGCCTGGATGACCGCGCCCACTCAGTCGATGCGTGACGAGATCGCGATCTTCGCCCAGCGCAAGACCTTCTGACACCTACGACGCCACGGCCCGCCCGGAAACCCCAGCCCGGACGGGCCGTTCGCTTTTCCACCCCGTGCTTAAAGATCTTTTTACAGTCCCCTTGGTGGCGTACACCGGGATTCCTCATGCCGCCCTCGCCCGGTACGGTTGGCCACGGCCATCGAGCCGGCTCGGCCGGTCGGCGCGAGGCCGAGGTTTGACCGGAGCAATTCGGGGATGCCTCGCACGGCCTGGCCTCAGCGCTGGGCACGACGCCGGAGTCTGTCCGGCGTCAGTGCAGAGCTGGCACGGCCGCATGGAATGAGGAGGCGCTCATGACGTCCGAGGGGCACTACGCCGGTTCACAACCGGCCGAGGCCACGTCGGGCGGACCGACGTCGGACGGCTTCCCGCCGGACACCGACGGTCAGCGGGTCTCGGCCCGGGCTTCGGCCCAGCCGCCCGCCGACGGTTTCCCCACCTCCTACGGTCCACCACCGCAGGCCACGCCCAACGGCGGCTCGCCGTTCGTCGTCCCCGTCGTGCCCACGTTCGGCCAGGGCCCCGATGCCCCGCGCCCGGCCACCGGCACCTCGTACGGGTCGGCCCGCGTGCCCGGTCCCGACGACAACGGCAACGGCCTGCCGCAGCGCACCCCCGCGCCCGCACCCGAGGGCAACGGGCTTCCGCAGCGCGGCGCCGCCTCGCCGTACGGGTCGGTCTCCCCCGGCAACGACAATGCCTACGGTTCGGCCACGCCGCCGTCCGCGTTCGGCCCGTCCTCCGTCTTCGGCGCCCCGCCGTCCGAGGCCCCGCAGGCGTCCGCGCCGAGCGCGGCCGAGCCGCAGCAGCCGCCGACCGGCTGGGCCCCGACGCCGGCGCCTCCGGCCCGCACACCCCCCGAGCAGAACTTCATCCAGCGCCCCGGCGCCCCGCTGCCGCAGCGCAACGCCAACCCGGCCGGCACGGTCGACAGCGTCGAAGGCTTCAACGGTTTCGCGGCGCCCGCCGGTCGTGGCGCGCCCGAGCAGCAGCAGCAGCAGCCGCAGCAGCAGTCGATCGATCCCTCCACCGGCCGCCCGCCCGGCATCTCCGCCTTCGGCGACCAGCGCGTCCGTGTGCCCGGGGCCACCCTGACCGGCCTGCCCGATGCCCCGCCGCCCGCGCAGACGGGCGACAGCGGCGGCTTCCCGCTGCGCGGCACCCCCGGCAGCGGCGGTTCGGCGTTCCCGACCCGCGGCGGTGGCGGCAGCGGCTTCCCGCTGCGCGGCACCCCCGGCAGCGAGCCCGCCACGCCGGCCACCGCGGCCCCGTCGGGTGAGCTGCCCGTCCGCGGCCAGCAGGGCCCGTTCGGCCCGCCCCCTGGCGCTCCGCAGCTGCCCCCGGCGTCCAGCGACTTCAGCGCGTTCGGCCCGGCCTCGTCCGGTCCCGCCGCCGTCTCGGCCGAGAACGCCCCCCACCCGTACGGTCGTCCCGAGCCTCTCGCCGACCCGTTCGGCCGCAACCCCGACGGCCAGGCCACCGAGGGCCGCCCGGCGCCCGGCGGCACCACTGAGGCCGAGCGCGGCAGCCTGCCCGACCCGTTCGGCCGCAGCTCCGGCGAGGCCCCGGTGGCCGGTGTGGCTTACGGCAGCGCCCGCCCGCCGGCCCAGTTCGGCCCGTCCGACGACGGCTCGGCCGACGCCGCCTTCGGCACCCGCCCGTCCGCACCCGACAGCCGTTCCGCCGGCAGCAGCGACTCGGCCGCCTTCGGCTCGGCCCGCCCCGCCGGTGGCCCGTTCGGCACCCCCGAGGGCGACTCCGGCGCGTACGGTTCCGCCCGCCCGTTCGGCCAGCCCGAGGGTGACTCCGGCGCGTACGGCTCGGCGCGCCCCGCAGGTGGCCCGTTCGGCGCACCCGCGGACGATCACGGCTCCGCGCGCCCGGCCGACCCGTTCGGCCGTCCCGACAGCGACAACGACGGCCGGCCCACCTCCCCGGCCAGCGGCTCCGCCCGCCCCGCCGGTGGCCCGTTCGGGACCCCCGAGGGCGACTCGGGCGCGTTCGGCTCCGCCCGCCCGTTCGGCGACGCGGCCGCATACGGCTCGGCCCGCCCCACCGGCGAGTCCGACAACAACTCCGGCGCGGCCCACCCGTACGGCCGCTCCGAAAACGACCAAAACGCCTTCGGCACCGCCCGTCCGGCCGGTGGCCCCTTCGGCACCCCCGAGGGCGACTCGCCCGCGTACGGCTCCGCCCGCCCCGCCGGCGGCCCCTTCGGCGCGTCCGAGGGCGACTCCGGCTCCGCGCGCCCCGCCGACCCGTACGGCGACAACAACGCCTTCGGCACCGCCCGGCCCACCTCACCCGCGAGCGGCTCCGCCCGCCCGTTCGGTGCGTCCGAGGGCGACTCGGGCGCGTACGGGTCCGCCCGCCCCGCCGGCGGCCCGTTCGGCCAGCCCGAGGGCGGCGCCCGGCCCACCTCACCCGCCGCCGGCTCGGCCCGCCCGGCCGGTGGGCCCTTCGGCGCTCCCGACGGCTCCTCGTCGCCGTTCGGCCCCGTGCAGGGTGAAGGCCAGGGCGCGCAGTTCGGCTCGGCCTTCGGCGGCGGACGCCAGGACGACAACGGCTCGCAGTTCGGCCCGCGCCCGGGTTCGCCCGAGCCCGAGTCCCAGTCCCCCGCCCAGCCTCCTTCGCCGTTCGGTGTGGTGCGTGAGCCCGGTGCCGCCTACGGCGCGGCCCGGCCCGCCTCCCCCTTCGGCCCCGGCGGCGACGATCAGTCCGGCGAGGACGCGCACGCGCCGTACCGGCGGCCCGAATCTCCGGCCGAGAACAACGGCTATCCGCAGCGGGTGCCCGGCGCCGCGTTCGGGTCCCCCGCGGCCGCCGACAACCGCAACGGTTCGGTGCCCGCGCCGCGCGACCCGTCCGAAAACGCCGTCGGCTCGGCCCGCCCGGTCACGGCCAGCGCTTCGGTGCCGACGACGAACCGCACCGCCCCGGTCGAGGCGTCCGAGGTTCCGCCGCCGTCCGCCGCGCCGCAGGCCCGCGTCTACGGCCGCCCGGCCGCGACCGAGCCCGCCGTCGAGGACGAGCAGCCGCCGCGCGACAGCGAACCGTCGTTCGGCGCCGACTCGCCGTTCGGGCCGCGGCCCGGCAACGACCGTCCGGCCTTCGGCGGCGACTCACCGTTCGGCGGCCACCCCGGCGACTCACCGTTCGGCAACCACCCGGACGACGACCGCCCGGAACCGGCCACGGGCGGGCACGGTGCCTCGGCGTACGGGCGTCTCAACGAGCTCGACGGAAGTGGCGACGAGCCGGATCTGCCGGGCATCGCCCCGCAGTCGCCCGCCCGCGCCAGTGCCCGCGCCTCGGCGAGCGCCCGGGTCTCCCTGCCCGGCCCCGGCGGCCCGGGCAACCCGCCGACCGGCATGGCCTCGGCCCCCGCGCTGCCCGGGGCGGCACCCGAGCCGGCCTCGCCCGGTTCGCCCTACGCCGATCGGCCCGGTGGGGACCGTCCCGGCGGCGGCCGTCCCGGTGAGCCGTACAGCGAGTTGACCACTGACATCGCCGGCCGCGAGCAGCCGTTCGTGCCTGCGCCGGCCTTGCCGCCGATGCCTCCGGGCCTCAACGGCTTCGACCCGGCCACTCAGCCCCGCTCGAACGGTTTCGGCCCGCCCGGGCAGCAGCCGCCGAACGGCTTCGGCCCCGGTAACGACGGCTTCCCGAACCAGCCGGGTCCGGCCAGCCGCGCCACCGTGACACCGCCCACCCCGGAGGAGACGACCAGCTGGCCGGGCGTCGAGGCCGATCAGGGCCGGTTCGACAGTTTCAAGGCGGAGGAGAAGCCGGCCAAGCCCGCGACCCCGCACGTCCGCATGCTGCCGATCCTGATCTCGGTCATCATCGCCGCGGTGCTGCTGCTCGGCATCGGCTTCGGCATCGTCTATCTGGTGGCCGGCGGCAACGACAAGTCGCTGTCGGTGATCCAGGGCGAGTGCGTGAAGCGCGAGGGCGACTCCGCGGTCAAGGCCGAGTGCTCGGAGTCCGGGTCGTATCAGGTCGCGTCCATCGTGCCCACCGTGGCCGAGTGCGCCGACCCGGGCCAGCCGCACGTGATCAACAAGGCGTCGGACGGCAAGCAGCAGGTGCTGTGTCTCAAGGCGAACGGCTGAGGCCCGTACGGCTGTCATCCTGACCACCTTCGTGCCGTGCCGGAGCCATCGGTGCGGCACGATGGTGCGATGACTGGACGTGTGCGGGCCCCGGAGTTGCGGGGTCGTGGCTGGTTGAACACCGGCGGCAAGGACCTGACCCTCGCCGACCTGCGCGGCAAGATCGTTCTGCTCGACTTCTGGACGTTCTGCTGCATCAACTGCCTGCACGTTCTCGACGAGCTGCGACCGCTGGAGGAGAAGTACGGCGACGCCCTCGTGGTGATCGGCGTGCACTCCCCGAAGTTCGAGCACGAGCGCGACCCGAAGGCGCTGGCCGCCGCGGTCGAGCGTTACGGCGTGCACCACCCCGTCGTCGACGACGGCGACATGCACCTGTGGCAGCAGTACGCGGCGAAGGCCTGGCCCACGCTCGCGGTGATCGACCCGACCGGCTACCTGGTCGCCTCGATGGCCGGCGAAGGCCACGCCGAGGGCCTGTCCCGGATGATCGACGAGCTCATCGTCAAGCACACCGCCGACGGCACCCTGCATCGTGGCGACGGCCCGTACGTGCCGCCCGCCCCCGCCGACACGGTGTTCCGCTTCCCCGGCAAGGCGATCGAACTGCCCGGCGGCCACCTGCTGGTCAGCGACTCGGCCCGGCATTCGGTCGTCGAGGTCGAGGCGGACGGCGAGACGCTGGTCCGCCGGTTCGGCCGCGGCGAACGCGGCGACCCGTTCAGCGAGCCGCAGGGCCTGCTCCTGCTCCCGGCTGAGGTCGCGGCCACAGCGGGTTACGACGTGGTGGTGGCCGACACGGTCAACCACCAGCTCCGCGGGCTGCGCCTGGCCGACGGCGAGATCACGCTGATCGCCGGTTCCGGTCGGCCGTGGCGCTCCACAGTCGACGAGCATCCGCACGACGCGCTGGCCGCCGACCTGTCCTCACCGTGGGACCTGGCCTGGTACGACGACCGTGTGATCATCGCCATGGCCGGCATCCACCAGCTGTGGTGGTTCGACCCGATCAAGCGCACGGTCGGGGTCTACGCGGGCACGACGGTCGAGTCGCTGCGGGACGGTCCGATTCCCGACGTGTGGATGGCCCAGCCGTCCGGCCTGTCGGTGGGCGGCGACCGGCTGTGGATCGCCGACAGTGAGACGTCGGCGCTGCGCTACATCGAGGCGGGCGTCCTGCACACCGCGGCCGGGCAGGGTCTTTTCGACTTCGGGCACGTCGACGGCCCGGGTAAGGAGGCCCTGCTGCAGCACCCGCTCGGCGTGGCCGCCCTGCCCGACGGCTCGGTGCTGGTCGCGGACACGTACAACGGCGCGATCCGCCGCTACGACCCGCAGGACGACGAGGTGTCCACGGTCGACACCGGTCTGGCCGAGCCGAGCGACGTGCTGGTGACCGCCGCCGGCGACGTGTTCGTGGTGGAGTCGTCGGCGCACCGCCTGACCCGTCTCGCCCCCGGCGCCGTGCGTACGGTGGCCGGGGAACGTCACCGCACCGAGCGCCCAGCTTCCCCGCTCGCGCCGGGCGAGGTGACCCTCGACGTGGTCTTCACGCCCGCCCCGGGGCAGAAGCTGGACACCCAGTTCGGCCCGTCGACCCGCCTCGAAGTGTCGTCCGCCCCGCCCGAGCTGCTGCTCTCGGGGGCCGGGGTGACGACCGACCTGTCCCGCCCCCTGGTGATCAACCCGGCCGTGCCGAAGGGCGTGCTGCAGGTGGTGGCCCAGGCCGCGACCTGTGACGTGGACGTCGAGTTTGCCGCCTGCCACCTCACCCGGCAGGACTGGGGCGTGCCGATTGTGGTCACCGCCGACGGTCCGGCCCGCCTCCCGCTGATCCTGCGGGGGATGGACGAGTCCTGACGAACGGCTCGACCAGCAGCCCCGCCGCCAGCAACCCGGCCCGCACCCGCGCCGCCAGCTGCACTGCGCCGGCGGTGTCCCCGTGCACGCAGATCGACGCCACCGGCACCGCCACCACCTGCCCGGTGCCGGTCTCGACCTCGCCGTCGGTGGCCATCCGCACGGTCCGAGCCACCACCTCGTCCGGTTCGTGCAGCACAGCCCCTGCCGCCGACCGCGGCATCAACGTCCCGTCGGCCTGATATCCCCGGTCGGCGAACCCCTCGGCCACCACGGGCAGCCCGGCCGCGGTCGCCAGCCGGGCCACCACCGAGCCCGGCTGGCACAGCAAAGGCAGATTCCCCCCGTACGCGTTGAGGGCGGCCACCACCGCCCCGGCCTGCACGTCGTCGACGGCCGCCGTGTTGTAGAGCGCGCCGTGCGGCTTCACGTAGCCGACGCGCCCCCCAGCGACCCGGCTGAACGCCTCCAACGCCCCGATCTGGTACAGAATGTCGTCGCGCAGGTCGTCGGGGTCGTAGTCGATTCGCCGCCGCCCGAAGCCGGCCAGGTCGCGATAGCCCACCTGCGCGCCGATGGCGACCGAGCGTTCGACGGCCGCCGCACAGATCCGGTGCATCGTGGACGGGTCGCCCGCGTGGAAGCCGCAGGCCACGTTGGCCGAGGTCACGATGTCGAGCAGCGCCTCGTCGGCGCCGAGGGTCCAGCGGCCGAAGCCCTCGCCGAGGTCCGCGTTCAGGTCAATGGAGCGCACGGAACCGCACCGTACTCCCCGGCCGGGCCTGCGCGAGCGGGGTCACGTCGTCGACCACGCCGATCACGGGGTAGCCGCCGGTCGTCGGATGGTCGGCCAGGAAGATCAGTGGCTGCCCGTCGGCCGGCACCTGGACCGCGCCCAGCACCAACCCTTCGGGGGGCAGCTCATCGCGGCGGACCCGGCGCAGCGCCTCGCCCGTCAGGCGGCAGCCCACCCGGTTGCTCATCGGGCTGACCTGGTACGGGTTCTCGAACAGCTCATTCCCCGCGAACCAGTCGTCGCGCGGCCCCAGCCAGACCCCCAGCTCCACCTCGTCAGCAATCACGATGTCGTCCACGAGGTCCGGCAGATCCGCTTCGCAGGGACCGGCAACATCGAGTTCGGCCCCGTCCGCGAGCTTCGGCGGCCCCAGACCCGAGAGCGTGTCGGTCGACCGGCTGCCCAACACCGGCTCGACGTCAATACCGCCACGAACCGCCACATAGGATCGCACGCCCCGGGTGGCCCGCCCCACTTCCAGAACGGATCCCGCCGGCACCTCGATCACCCCCGACACCGGCTCCTTGTCCAGCTTGACCACCGCCACCGCTCCCGTGACCGCCACCCGGGCCGCCCGCGTGAACCGCAGCGTGCAGCCCATCAGTGTCGTCTCCAGGCCGGCCGCGTCAGATGGGTTACCGACCAGCGTGTTCGCGCGCCGCAGGGCCCGCCCGTCGAGCGCCCCCGACCGCGGCACACCCAGATGCGCGTACGAGGGACGCCCTTGATCTTGAACGGTGGTCAGCGGACCAGCCCGCACCACCGTGATCACGCCGCCACCAACCGCACGCGCGTGCCCGGGGTGAGCAGTGCGGGAGGCTCACGGCGTACGTCGAAAAGCGACGACGACGTGCGCCCCACCAGGCGCCAGCCGCCCGGCGAAGCGGTGGGATAGATGCCGCAGTATTCACCGGCCAGTCCGACCGAACCGGCCGGCACGCGGGGCCGTGGGGCGTCGAGCCGGGGCACGGTCAGCCCGTGCCCGCGCATGTAGGCGAAACCGGGCGCGAACCCGCAGAACGCGACGGTGAATTCCGTCGCCGCCAGCCGCGCGATCGTCGCCTCGGCGGACAGGCGCCAGAGCCCGGCCACGTCGGCCAGGTCGTCGCCGTCGAACACCGTCGGGACCTCCACCAGCGCCCCCTCCGCAGGGGCGGATGTCGCGGGCGAGGGCGGCGGCCACGCGGCCAGCAGGGCGTCGGTGCCGGGCGCCACGCCGTCGAGCAGCAGGGTTCGGGCGCCGGGAACGATGTCGATCACTTGCAGGTCACCGGCGTCGCGGCGGGTCGTCACCAGGCGGCGCCAGGCCTCGACCTCGTCGCCGTCGCGGCATTCGATCAGCAGCGCGGAGGCGCCCGCCCGTCTCAGCCTCATGGCGTCATCCTGCCAGTGCCGCAGCTCACCACTCAGAAAATACTGACGGGTAACTTACGATACCGTAGCCTGAAAAGCGTGACGACCTCCGCCCCGTTCCGGATGAAGCCGACCGACCTCGGCAAGCCGCGGCTGCGCGGCCGGCTTCATCAATACGCGTTCTTCGTCGCGCTGGTCTGCGGCATCGTGCTGTGCTCGATCGCCCTCAGCCGACCGGGCATCGAGCCCTTCCTGAGCGTCCTGATCTACAGCTTCACCGTGTGCGGGCTGTTCGGCATCAGCGCGCTCTACCACCGGCGGGCCTGGAGCGAACGTGGCTACCAGATCATGCGCCGGGCCGACCACTCGATGATCTTCATCTTCATCGCCGGCACCTACACCCCGTTCTGCACCCAGTTGCTCTCGCCGGGCAAGGCGACGCTGATGCTCAGCCTGATCTGGGGCGGCGCGCTCGGCGGCGTGGCGCTCAAGACCATCTGGCCGCATCTGCCGCGCTGGGCCGGCGCCCCGCTCTATCTGGCCCTGGGCTGGGGTGCGGTCGCGATCCTGCCCGACGTGCTGCACCGCGGCGGCGTCACCACCCTGGTGCTGCTGGCGGTGGGCGGCGTGATCTACAGCGTCGGCGCGGTCTTCTACGCGTTGCGACGGCCGAATCCGTGGCCCGAGGTGTTCGGCCACCACGAGTTCTTCCACGCGTGCACGCTGATCGCCGCGATCTGCCACCACATCGCGATCTACTTCGCGCTCTACGCCTGAGTCGCTCTACGCCTGAGTCGCTCTAAGCCTGAAGGACCCGTACGCCCGGGTTGTCGTAGGCGACCCGGGCCGCCTGCACGTCGTCGATGTGCATCTCGGCCCACTTCTCCAGCGCGCCCACCAGGTCGAGCAGGCTGCGGCCGAGCTCGGTGAGCGCGTAGTCGACCCGGGGCGGCACCTCGGCGTACACCGTGCGGCCGATCAGACCGTCCCGCTCGAGCCCGCGCAGGGTCTGGGTGAGCATCTTGGGGCTGACCCCCTCGATGCGCTTGGCCAGCGCCGAATAACGCTGCGGGCCGTCGGCCAGCATCATCACGGCCAGGACGCTCCACGTGTCGCCGATCCGGTCGAGGATCTGCCGGCTGGGACAATCTTTCGCGTACGCACTGGGTTCCACCTGTTTACTATCCCTCGGGTGAGTACTGCACTTCAAGGTGCCTTCTATCGAATGGGAAGTGATCTCTGAGCTGCACCGTTGGCTCATATGGTTCAAGGATCAACTACAGGAGGACCACATGACCATCGTCGTGACGGGCGCCACCGGGCACCTCGGCCGGCTCACCATCCAGTCGCTGCTCGCCAAGGGCGTCCCCGCGAGCGAGATCGTCGGCCTCGGCCGCCAGACCGACAAGATCGCCGACCTCGGCATCACGGTCAAGCAGGTCGCGTACGAGGATCCGGAGGCGCTGCGAGCGGCGTTCGAAGGCGCCGACAAGGTCCTTTTCATCTCCGGCAGCGAGGCCGGCAACCGGCTGGCCCAGCACACCAACGTGGTCGCCGCGGCCAAGGCCGCCCAGGTGGGCCTGCTCGTCTACACCAGCATCACGAAGGCCGACACGAGCGACCTCAAGCTCGCCGAGGAGCACGCCGCCACCGAGAAGCTGATCACCGAGTCCGGCCTGCCGTACGCGTTCCTCCGCAACAGCTGGTATCTCGAGAACTACGACGTCGCGCAGGGCCTGGAGCACGGGTTCTTCGGCGCCGCGGCCGACGGCCGGATCAGCGCCGCCAAGCGGGCCGACTACGCCGAGGCGGCCGCCGCGGTCCTCACCACCGACGGGCAGGCGGGCAAGATCTACGAGTTGGGTGGGCCGGGCTTCACCATGGCCGAGTTCGCCGCCGAGGTCGCCGAGCAGTCGGGCCGCCCGGTCACCTACACCGACCTGGGCGAGGACAAGTACCGCGAGATGCTGGTCGGGGTGGGGCTGCCCGAGGCGTTCGCGGCGATTCTGGCCGACTCCGACCGGGGCGCCGCGAATGGCGGGCTCTACGCTCCCGCGGACGACCTCGAGTCGCTGCTCGGCCGCCCGGCGACGTCGCTGAAGACGTACGTGAGTGAAGCTCTCAAGTCCTGAGACACGCGCGCGACGCCGGCAGCCGCCAGGGGGATGAGCGGCTACCGGCGTCGCGAGTCTTTGTGCGGATTACTGGTAGGCGGGCGGCGGGGGCGGGGGAACGTCCTCGCGGCGGGTCTCCCGGTATTCGCTGCGAACCTGCTGGTTGGGGTAGACCGGAGCGCCCGCGGCCGGCTCGGCCGAGGTCTGCCGCGTCACGACGGTGCGGCGCCGGCTGTTCCAGAACCAGAGCGTGATGACCAGGCCGACCAGGCCGGCCGCCATCAGGATCCACCCGATGATGTTGATGTCGATCCCGCTGATGTCCGCGTTGACGGCGAACGCCAGGATCGCGCCCAACGCCAGCAGGAAGATGCTTCCGCCGATGCCCATCGCGGGCCTCCTCGAACTTCACCATGGTCAATGCGTCGCTGTGGGGTTTACCCACCCGCTCCGATCCTCAATCAGGCAAGCTGGACACATGACCGTCAGGACGCTCGTGATCCTCCGCCACGCCAAGGCGGTAACGCCCGATGAGAGCCCCGATTTCGACCGTACGCTGACCACCCGCGGGGAGACTGACGCCGACGCGGCGGGCGCCTGGCTGGCCGATGAGCGGCTCCACCCCGATCTGGTGCTCTGCTCGTCGGCGGCGCGCACCCGCCAGACGTGGCAGGGCGTCTCGATCGCGTTGGCGCAGGCGCGGCCGGGCGGCGGCGCGCCCGAGGTCCGTTACGAGCAGAGTCTCTATCACGGCGGCCCGACCGAGGTTTTCGATCTCGTACGCAAGGTGCCGGACACCATTCGTACGGTGCTCGTCGTCGGGCACAACCCGACGGTGTCCGAGGTGTCCACTCTGCTGATTCCCGACGACCAGTACGACGGCGTCGACGTGATCATGAGGACGTCGGGACTGGCCGTGCACCGCAGCGCCGACGGCTCCTGGTCGGCCACCGAGCCCCGATCGATGCGCCTGATCGAACGGCACACGGCCCGCGGCTGAGCGGAGACGGCTGAGGCCGGCGGACGTCCTTGTCCGCCGGCCTCAGCCGTTTTCAGGAGAGTGGGCAATGCCCTTCAGCAGCGCGGAAGTGGGGCGACCGCCGCGCCGAGATCTTTAGAAGACGTCCTCGGAGAGGTCCATGACGTCCAGCGTGGTGTTCTCGATGATGCGACGGTCGGAGCCGATCCGCGGCAGCACCTCGCGCACGAAGAAGCGGGCCGCCGCCACCTTGCCCTCGTAGAAGTTCTTGTCGGCCGCCGAGACGTCGCCGCCCAGCGCCTTGAGGGCCACCTCGGCCTGACGCAGCAGCAACCAGGCCAGCACCACATCACCCAGCGCGAGCAGGACGCGCCGGGAGGTCAGACCGACCTTGTAGAGCTCGCGGGTCTCCCCGCCCTGCACGGCGCCGAGCCAGCCCATCGTGGTCCCGAGGATCTGCTGCATCTCGCCGAGGGCCTTGCCCAGGCCGAGCCGCTCCACCTTGAGCTGACCGTTGCCGGCCTCGCTCTCGACGAACGCCTGCATCTCGGTGGCCAGGGTGGCCAGCGCGGCGCCCTGGTCCTTCACGATCTTGCGGAAGATCAGGTCGAGGCTCTGGATCGCGGTCGTGCCCTCGTACAGGGTGTCGATCTTCGCGTCGCGCACGTACTGCTCGAGCGGGTAGTCCTGCAGGAAGCCGGAGCCGCCGAACGTCTGCAGCGCCTCGTGGCCCAGCAGCTCGTACGCCCGCTCGGAGCCCACGCCCTTGACCAGCGGCAGCAGCAGATCGTTGACCTTGCTGGCGGCCTTCGCGGTCTCGGTGTCCCCGGCCGCCTCGGCGATAGCGACCTTGTCCTGCCACGTGCCGGTGTAGACGACCAGCGCGCGCAGGGCCTCCGAGTACGACTTCTGCAGCATCAGCGAGCGGCGTACGTCGGGGTGGTGGGTGATCGTGACCCGAGGCGCGGCCTTGTCGTCGTTCTGTACCAGGTCGGCGCCCTGCACGCGGTTCTTGGCGTACTCCAGCGCGTTCAGGTAACCGGTCGACAGGGTCGCGATCGCCTTGGTGCCGACCATCATCCGGGCGTACTCAATGATCATGAACATCTGCCGGATGCCCTGGTGCTTCTCGCCGAGCAGCCAGCCCTTGGCCGGGGTGCCGTGCTCGCCGAAGGTCAGCTCGCAGGTGTTGGAGACCTTGAGGCCCATCTTGTGCTCGATGTTGGTGGCGTAGACGCCGTTGCGCTCGCCGAGCTCGCCGCTCTCGGGGTCGAAGTGGTACTTCGGCACGATGAACAGCGACAGGCCCTTGGTGCCGGGGCCGCCCACGCCTTCGACGCCGACCGGGCGCGCGAGCACATAGTGGATGATGTTGTCGGTGAGGTCGTGCTCACCCGAGGTGATGAAGCGCTTGACGCCCTCGATGTGCCACGAGCCGTCGGGCTGCGGGATGGCTCGGGTGCGGCCGGCGCCGACGTCCGAACCCGCGTCGGGCTCGGTCAGCACCATCGAGGAGCCCCAGAGCTTGTCGACGAAGAGCTTCGCCCACTTCTTCTGCTCCTCGGTGCCCTCGGCGTCGACCACCGACGCGAAGGAGGGGCCCGACGAATACATCCACACCGGAGCGTTGGCGCCGAGCACGTTCTCGGCCAGAGCCCACCAGAAGGCGCGCGGGGCCAGGGTGCCGCCGAGCGAGCCGGGCAGGTCGAGACGCCAGAACTCGCTGGCCATCCACTGCTCGAAGGACTTCTTGAACGACTCCGGCAGCGGAGCGCTGTGGGTCGCGGGGTCGAAGACCGGCGGATTGCGGTCGGCCTCGACGTAGCTGGCGGCCAGATCCTCGGTGGCGAGGCGGTTGACCTCGGTCAGCACATCGCGTGCGGTGTCCGCGTCGATGTCGGAGTACGGCGCCTGACCGAACGCCTGATCAGCCCCGAAGACCTCGAACAGATTGAACTGGAGGTCCCGAAGGTTGCTCTTGTAGTGAGTCATGGTGCTTGGCCCCGCTCTCCGAACGCCGCCGGCTGGAGTTACCCGTCAGTAACCCCACTGTATTACCGATCGGTAGGAACGGACAAGCCACGAGTTGTTTCGTGACCAACCACCCAGTTGCGGGGGTCTGTCCGTCGGTTCGCACATCAAACGCCTCCGATCGGGTGGCTAACCGGATGGCCGTTCGGCTATTTGCCGACTCCCATGCGGCCCATACGTATCGGGGGGCGACGCGGCTCGTTGCTCCGGATAGACACGAAGCTTTCGTCTTCGCCAGCCGCCAAAGGGGGCGCGCCATGTTCGCCACGATCAAGAGCCTCATTCCGGAGCCCCGCCGGGCGGACCCGCCACGCCACTACATCGGGCGCCACCGCCGGCCCGAGCCTGTGCCGGCGCCGGTCTCGCCCGCCCCGATCGTCACCACACCGTCCGACACGCCTCCCGTCTCCCCCGCCGCCGAGTCCGTCTCGGCCGAGGAGAAGACGAAGGAGATCGCGGCCTAGCTTCCGGCCGCGCCGACCTCCCAGCTCGGGATCGGCACCGCCGCGCCGTCGTCCCGGCCGGCGTATTCGAGCAGCACCAGCGCGATGTCGTCCTCGAGGCGGCCGTGCACCCAATCGACCAGGGCCGTCTCGAGCGAGGCAAGCCCGTCACCGACCGTGCCGTGGCCCAGCAACCGCCACGCACGGTCGGCGGTCGGGAAGAACTCACCCTCCCGGCGGGCCTCGCCCAGGCCGTCGGTGAACAGCAGCAGCCGGTCGCCCGGCTCCAGCCGCTCCACCCGCGCCGACACCTCGGGCATGAAGCCCAGCGGGGGCGCCGGGGCCGACGGCTCCAGCGGAATGACCTCACCGCGGCGCAGCAGCAGCGGCGCCGGATGTCCACAGTTGACGATCGTCAGCGTGCCGCCGCGCTCCTCGACCAGGGCCGCGGTCACGAAATCCTCGTCGCCGACACTGCGAGCCACCGCACGGTCCAGGTCGGCCACCACGGTTTTGAGGTCGGCTCGCTCGTACGCCACATGCCGATACGACCCGAGCACGATGCTGGCCAGCCGCACCGCGTCCAGACCCTTGCCCCGCACGTCGCCGATGATGATCCGGACCCCGTACGGGGTGTCGAGCGCCTCGTAGAGGTCGCCCCCGATGTCGGCCGCGGCCGTCGCCGAGATGTACCGCCCGGCCACCGCCAGCGCACCCACCTGCGGCCCGAGCGGGCGCAACACCGCCTGCTGGGCCACCGCGGCCAGCCGCTGCAACTCGGCGATCTTGTCGGCCTGACGCTGGCGCATCATGGCCACCGCGGCGGCGATGCCGGTCGCCAGCAGAATGCCGGAGATGTTGACCGAGCCGGCCAGATCCATCGGACCGGCCGCGCCCAGAAACACCATCCCGACGATCGTGGCCAGCACCCCGACCACGATCACGGTCTGCCAGAACGCGAACACCGCGGCGAGGAACGGGACGGCCGCGAACAGCCCGACGAAATCGGCTTGGGTGTTGTCGATCAGCTCCACGGCGGACACGACAGCGAGCAGCACAAGGGCCGCGCCGAGTCCGGCGCGGGATCCAGGGCTCAGCGGGCGGCGGCCCGGCGGCAGATTAGGCATGGCTACGCGGAACAGCATGCCCGATCTCCCGCCCCGACTGCACTAACTTGACCCGTAGTCTGAGCGGGTTCTGACCGCGCGGCCCAATGACACCCCCACGCGGTGACAGGATGTCCGCGTGACGACCGATCTGCGTGATCACCTCAGGGCCGAGTTCCGCTGGACCGACCCCGGCCAGGGCTACCTGGTGAGCGACCGCTCGGGTTGGTGGCGCTCCCCCACGATCCTGGCCGGCGTGGGCGACGCCCTGGCCGACCTCTTCCGCGCGGCTCGACCCACCGTCGTGGTCTCCCCCGAAGTCACCGGCTTCCTCGTCGGCCCCCTGGTCGCCCGCGCCCTGGGAGCCGGCTTCGTCGAGGCCTACCGAGCCGGCGCAAGACTCCCCATCGCCGAGCCGATGATCTGGGCCGAGGTCCCCTCCGACCACAGAGGCAAAAAACAAGAACTAGGCGTACGCCGCCAGCTGATCACCCCCGACGACCGCGTGCTGGTCGTCGACGACTGGGCCGCCACCGGGGCCCAAGCTCGCGCCCTGCGCTCACTGTTCGGCAACAGCTACGTCGGCACCGCGGTGATCGTCAACGAGTGCCCACCCCCGCTGGCCGACGAACTCACCCTGCGCGGCCTGCTCACCGCGGCCGACATCGACCCCGATCAAACCTTCGGATAGTCCTTCAGCGCCCCGCGCGTCGGAACCCACCCGGTCGCGCTGTATTCGGCCACACCCCGGACCACGTACGGGTCCTGACTGATGATCTCGCGGGCCCTCGCCTCGTCGTCGACGTCGAGCACCACGACCCCACCGACGGGCGGGTCCTGCCGACCGGCCGTCACCACGAGGTTCTGCGCTTCCAGCCCTTCCAGAAAGGCCAGATGCGCCTCCCGCACGGCATCCACTTCCGCCAGCGGCACCAGGTACTTGGAGATCATCAAATACACACCCCGATAGTACGGTCGTCGCGCCCCGGCGACCCGCATGCCGGACCGGCCGGCGGCTGCTCGCCCATACGCACCGCCGTCCGCGGCGGGACATCGATCCAACCGCCAGCCCGACCCTGACCACACGTGGTCATCCGAGCAGCGCCCTCTCATCGGGCTCACCCACATAGGGCGTGTGCCGGATGATGCACGGTGATGACCAGGACGCGCGCAGAACGCGATCGAGACAGCCTCACACGACGGCTGGAGGTGCTGAGACTTCCCGTCGTGGCGCTCAAGCACCACGGTTTCCTCACACCGACGGACCGCCGCGAGTGGCAGCCCGAGCCGGAAGCGGTCGGCGTGGGGCCGGACGGGACGGCCTTCGCCGTGTGGCCGCATCGCCGACAGCCCGACCGGAAGCAGGTGACAGCCCATGCCGGCGGCACCGGCATCGTCACCTCCGCCACGGTCGAAACGGAACTAAAGGTGTCATTCGTTCAGCCGCTGCCGGGCGGGCAGTTCCTCCTCGCGGCCGCCCGAGGCCGAGCGGGCGCCTCACCGAACGCGCAGATCTGGACCAGTGAGGGCCACCTCGTCCGCGCCGGCTACCTGGGCGACGCCATCGAAGAAATCCTGACGACGCCCTCGGGCGATCTGTGGATCGGATACTTCGACGAGGCGATGGGCGGGAGCGGCCCTCAGGCTCACGGCCTTGTCCGCTTCACGCACGAACTCGTCCCGGACTGGCTCTACCCGGCCGACGATGCACTCCCCGCCGTATTCGACTGCTACGCGCTCAACGTCGCCGGGGAGAGTGCGTACTGCTGCCCGTACACCGACTTTCACCTGATTTCCATCACCGGCAACGTCCCGAGAGACCTGGGCCCCGCGCCCCACCGCTCGGCGCACAGCCTCCTCATGCGAAACGCCCAAGGCGCGCTGATCGGCGGCTGGGGTCCCGAGTACGACCTGGTGACGCCGCTGCGACCAGGCGGCCAGGGTGTCGAGCCGGCCGGTCGGCAATGCCGGATCGTCCTCCCGGACGGGACCGAGGCACAACGCGTGCGCTACACCGGCCGGGGTTCCGTCTTGCACGCCATCGCCAGGAACAACTGGTATTCCGTCATGCTGGACGACATCGCCGAGGTCGCCCAAGCTGACAGGCATTGAGCCCAGTGCCGCACCGGCAACACGCTCGTTTCCCCGGGCCGGGTCCGGCCTCGCTGATTCAACGGCCCGGATGGGTCACGCCTTCACGCGAGCGGCGACGATTTACCGGCACCGCCCGATCCCGCGCCTTGAGGCGCCCCTCGTGATGGCATGCCGATGGCACGGCGTCCGGCTTCGTCAGCGCCACGAGCCGGCGAGGAAGACCACCCGATCATCGGCCACCTGGTACGCCATCATCGGCGGATAGTCATGACTTCCCTCGGCGTACATGAGGACGGACTTCCCGAGGGCCGCGCCGAGTGTGCACAGGAAGCGGCAGAAGGCGTCCAACTTCTTCTGTCCCTGAATCTCGTGCAGGCTGACATCGCTCACGACTTCGTCGGGAGTCCACAACCGGACGATCCATTCCAGGCCGGGGTCCGGCCACACCCACAAACTCCGACCCCTGCCCTCCGGGTCCGGCTCAAACAGCTCAGCGGCCGATGGAGGCAGCGGCCGCCGCTCCTCGCCGAGCGCGTACTCACACCGCCAGCCCTCAGACCGGATGAGCGCCAGCAGCGCCTCCCAGTCCGCGATCGCCGTATCAGGCACCACCACATCGGGGGCGCTGCCGTTCTGCGAGGGATCGAACCACTCTTCCACGTCAGCCCACCGGATGGTCGCCACCCGGGCCATTCTCCGGGTCAACCAAGGCTCAGACGCGGGGAGTAAAGGCCCGACGCGACAGTTGCTCCCGGCGCCCGACTCTGGCCCCGCACGCCGAGTGCTCGGCCGGCAGGCGGTCATCATTAGCAGGGTCTGGCCCACGGTGCTCCTGCATGAAGTAACCCGTACGAGGGCTTGCAAAAACGATCAAGTGCCCGGAACGCCTAGAATGGACATATGACCCATAACATCCCCCGCTTCACTCGGCGGCCGGTGGCGGCTGTGGCTGCCGGTGTGCTGGCTGCCCTGTCGGTCACCGTGGTGAGCGCGCAGCCGGCCAGCGCCTCGTCGCACCGGCCCTGCACGATCGTCAAGCACAGCAACACCAACGGCGTCACGAAGGTCGGCACGGCAACGGCCACCGTGGGCACCGACGGCATCAAGCTGGCGACCGCGGCGGGCAAGAACGAGGACAAGGTTTCGTGGCGTGAGAACATCCGGCCGGTGCTCGCGAGCACCGTCGAGGAGGTCTCGTACGAGACGGTCAAGCTCGACCAGGCCGGGGCGGGCGTCAACGACGCGGCGCTGCCCGCGTACCACCTCTTCGTGAAGACGCCGGCCGGCGAAGGCACCCTGATCTTCGAGCCGTACTACTACCTCATGGACCTCGGCGCCGGGAATCCGCAGCGCCAGATCCGCACCGAGTGGAACGTGCTGCAGGGCAAGCTGTGGACGTCGTCGACGACGATCAACGGTCTGCCCAAGAGCGCCGGCGGTCCCGCGACCAAGACGTTCGCGCAGATCGTGGCGGACAACCCGCGGATGACGGTCACGGGCGTCGGTTTCGGGCTGGGCACTTACAACCCGGGCACGACGGCGATCCTGGACGAGCAGCGGTTCGCCACCAAGCAGTCCTGCTCCGAGCACCAGTGGTCGACCGGATTCCGTACGGGCCTCTGGTGGCCCGGCTGGCTGCGCTGACCGCAGTCGGGAGCGGCTGCGTGGGCGGCCGCTCCCGCCGGCTCAGCGGACCGGGACGCCGTTCGCAACCGCCGTGTTCAGCACCTCGTTGATCTGCTGCGGGCTGAGCCCTCGCGTGGGCACCCGGATCGAGCGGGAACCGCCGAGGTTGAACACCAGCTGGCCGGCCAGGAAGTCGACATGCCGAAAAGCGTTCCAGGCGTACGCGTGCCGGCTCTCCGCGGTCGAGGTGGTCACACCGCCGTCGCTGATCTCGTACGTCGCCGGGCCGCCGTCGCGGGCACGTCGAGCGCCCTGGTTGACCAGGAACATCGGCACGACCACGGCGAGCACGACGCCCGCCAGCAGCAGTGTGTAGTTGAGGCCGTGGCCGGTCCACTGGATCAGGACGGCCAGCCCGAGCAACGCCCAGCCGCCGATCCGGGCCAGCATCACCGGCCGCCGCGTCTCATGCCGCGCGGCCGCCGCGGCCAGGTGGGGGTCCCTGTGTGCGGTGATCTGCAATAACACGACTAAAAAGTAAGTTTCCGGCTCCCGTACGGGCCATCGTCCGCACGGCCGACCAACGCCTCCACGGACGGCCGGGCATGAGGATTGTTCCGGTAGGTTCGGGCCGCGTCCGCCCATGAGTACCCGGTCACGGACGAGCTTGTTCGTCGGCGGTCAGTGTGCAGCCGGGTGGGGGCGGTTCGGTGCAGCAGCTCGATGAGGTGGTCGGTGCCGGGCCCCTGCTGCTGGATTTCGACGGCCCGATCTGCGCCATGTTCGCCGGCTTGCCCGCGCCCCTGGTGGCCGCCGACCTTGTTCGTGTGGTGACGCCCCTCGCCGATCCGCCCGGCATGGATGATCCGCTGGCGGTGCTCCGGTGGGCCGACGAGCACGGTTCCCCGGCGCTGACGGCTGCCGTTGAGGAGGCCTTGATCGCCGCGGAACTGGTCGCGGCCGGAAGAGCCAGACCCACGCCGTACGCACGTGAGGTGCTCGCGGCGGCTCGGGCCAAGGGCGTCCCGGTGGCGGTGGTCAGCAACAACTCTGCCGCGGCGATCGAGCTCTACCTGGCCCGGCAGGGACTGACCGGCTACGTCGACGCTGTCGTCGGCCGCCCCCGGGCCGATCCCCGGCGCATGAAGCCCGACCCGGGTCCAGTGCTCGACGCCATCGAAGCTGTGGGGAGCACGCCGAGCCGTTGCACCTTGATCGGGGATTCGCTGACCGACATCGAGGCTGCCCGCGCGGCCGGGGTCGCTGTGATCGGCTACGCGAACAAGCCCTGGAAGATCGGCGCCTTCACCCACGCCGACGCGGTGATCACCTCGATGAGCGAGGTCGTGGCAGCTTTGATCTAGGGTGAGGCGCTATGGGCGCGATCAAACCTTGGCACTTACTGATCCTGATCAGCTGTTTCATCGCGGTCGCGGGCATCGTCGCGGCGATCGCTTTCGCCTGGGCGCAGAGCCGCCGCAAGCGGTCCGGCGACGTGAACAAACCCCCGACGCTGTAACCCGTTGAGCGTCACCATTCCCGCAGGTCGCCCGGGTGGGTTTCGCGTTCTGGACGCGCCGGCGGCCGGCGAAGCCCGCCCGGGTCCCCGCGGGAGCGACGGCCAGCACCCACCACCCCGCCGGGACCTGAAGATCTTGACCTCTTAGCTGGTCGGCCAGAGCCGGAAGTTTTGCGCCGAGCGGCTCGGCGTCGGACCGCGTTGGCCCTGGTAACGCGAGCCGTAGACGGCCGAACCGTACGGGTGCTCGGCCGGGCTCGACAGGCGGAAGATGCAGAGCTGGCCGATTTTCATGCCCGGCCAGAGCTTGATCGGCAGGTTGGCCACGTTGGACAGCTCCAGCGTGACGTGACCACTGAAGCCGGGGTCGATGAAGCCCGCCGTGGAATGGGTCAGCAGGCCGAGGCGGCCCAGGCTGCTCTTGCCCTCGAGCCGGCCGGCGAGCTGGTCGCCGAGAGTGATGACCTCGAGGGTGGAGGCGAGAACGAACTCGCCCGGGTGAAGAACGAAGGCCTCACCGTCGGTGACCTCGACCTCGGCGGTGAGGTCGTCCTGCTGTTCGGCCGGGTCGATGTGGGTGTAGAGGTGGTTGTTGAACACCCGGAAGAATCGGTCCAGCCGCACGTCGATGCTGGACGGTTGCAGCAGCGCCGGCTCGAAGGGCTCCAGAGACAGATCACCGGACTTGATCTCGGAGACCAGGTCACGGTCGGAGAGCAGCATCGGGACACCATACCTACCTGCCCGTTCGGCGTGTTTTGGTGGGCGTGTCGAACGTATGTTCGATAGAATCACGTCATGGCTTCCTGGTCCGATCTCACCGCCGCCGAGCCCACCCTCGCGGCGGGCATCCGCGCGCTCCTCCAGCAGTACGGTCCTGGCCTGGCCTACCTGGCCACCGTGCGTGCCGATGGCGGTCCACGGGTTCACCCCGTCTCACCGGTGATCACCGACGCCGGCCTCTACTGCTTCATCATCGACTCACCCAAACGGCGCGACCTGGAACGCGACGGCCGCTACGCGCTGCACTCGTTTCCCCCGGAAGAGAACGACGACGAGGCCTTCCTGACCGGCCGGGCCGTCCGCGTCCACGACCCGCGGGTGATCGCCGACCTCTCCCGGGCCCTGCACGCGTCACCGGACGTCGACTGGCGCCTGTTCGAGCTGACGATCGAAAGCGCCACCCTGCGCACCCACGGCCCAGCCGGCGCCCTACCCCTGGCCGCGCTACCGATCGTGACCCCGATGACCCGCACGTGGCGCGCAGAGTTACCCCGCCCGCTGGCGGCGGTGAGTTAGTGCCGGGTGAGTGCTCTTCGGGCGGCCACAATCAGGTACAGTGGGGCCCGCCGCGGGTGTAGTTCAATGGCAGAACATCAGCTTCCCAAGCTGACAGTGCGGGTTCGATTCCCGTCACCCGCTCCACAGACGGAAGCCCTGGTCAGGACCGATGGTCCGCCAGGGCTTCCGTCGTTCTAGGTCATGCTGAAACAGTGATGGGCCATTAGCGGGCCCTTAGGTCGCCTGGCGGCTAGTTGAAGAACAGCGCGTTACCTGCCTCAACCAGCCCGCTGGAAGCCAGGCTCCCACCCGCCGTGCCAAGGATCCGTACGACGTACTTTCCGATCCGGCGGACCTTCCCAGCTTCCGGCTCGGCCTTCTCTAGCTCGGCCTGCAGTGCTCCCGATCCCAAATCGCGTTCAGAAACCGCAGTCTGAGTGCCTGTGCCTCTCGGATTTGGGCCTCGTCGGGCACGCTGCCCTCCCATCGTCGGCCGCGACAGTACCTTCGAGCCTCTATTTCTCCTGTCTTGTGTCATCCCTTGGGGTGACATCTTTCGGCTTTCGCTTCGTCGGCTTACGTCGGGCCGCCGTTACTGCCCTGTCCATCGCGGCGGCAATCCCGTGGTCCGCCTCCCGGTTGGGGTTCTGGTAGATCAACGCTGCGTGCGGGCTGTCGTGGCCCATCCGCGCCATGATGTCCCGCAGGCTCGCGCCCGGTGCCCGTGAGGCGAGGGAGTTGCCGGTGTGCCGCAGGTCGTGGAAGTGCAGCCCGGTCGCGCCGATCGCTGCCACTTGACCAGCTTGTTGAAATTGCCGCGCCACAGGTTCGCCCGCTTTCACCGGTGAAAACGAACGCCTCGGCGGCCTTGCCGACGTACGCGCCCATGTGCTCGACGGCCGCGATCGTCTCGGACCTGGCTGAAGGCGCCGCGTCACCCCGGTTCGGCCGTTCTCGCCGGTGCAGACAAACGCCACGGCACTGTCCTGCATGTGGGCGGCGACAGCCGACATCACGGCCGAGGGGGTAACGACGCGCGCTCGGCCCGTGACTACTGCGGGCCGAGGCCGCGCTGTTCGACGAATGCCTGACGTACGTGGACGGTGCCCGGCTGCAGCGCGCTCCTGGGCGATTCAGTTGATTTTGATGAAGACGTCGTCGATTTCGCCGGCGAACTGGTCGTTGCTTTTGCTGGTGCCTTTGCCGCCTACGCGGAGGGGCTCGGCGTTGGCGATCGACAAGTCGGGGGGCACGGTGGTCGAGGCGGCTTCCTGGCCGTCGACCTCGAGGGTCAGCTTGTCGCGGTGGCGGGTGCACGCCAGCGAATGCCACTGCCCGTCGGCCACGTCGATGGTGGGTTCGGCCCGGTAGATCCGGCCCTCGCCGGCCACGACACAGCTGGGGTGGCCGAGGCGGTGGTCGACCTGCAGTTTGTACTGGCTGATGCCGCCGACCGAGTATCCCTTCTGCACGACGTTGGCCCCGTCGGCGAGGTCGGCGTAGGTCATGCGGACGGAGGCGCCGTACCGGAGTTTGCGGGTGCCGGGGTTGAGCGAGTCGTCGCGGACGCCTTCGAGGATGGCGCGGGGGCAGTCGCGTTCGCGGGCCAGGCGGCAGCGGTTGGGGTAGGAGACGGCCAGACCCGATCCTTGCTGTACGAGGCGGAGCGCGCCCCCGTTCTGGCCGAGCGGGCGCAGTTCGTGCCGGCCCCGGTCGTCGGTGATCGGCTGCCCGACGCCCCCGTCGAAGTCGTAGCGCACACTTACCGGCCCCCGCGCGATTTCGATCTGCCCGGGGGGCTGGGAGGACTTTTGCTCCACCGGCTCCTGCACGGGAAGCAACCCGGCCAGAGCCCGTACGCCACCCGACTTGTCCAATTTGCCGGAGGGGCCGCCGACCGCGGAGTCGTCCGGCGCGGAGTCGGGCGGCTTGACCACTGCGAAGGCCGGCCCGGGTGACGGCCGCTGGGCGTGCGCGACCGCGCCGACCAGGACCAGCAAACCCGCCAGAGCCAGCCACCACCGTTTGCGAGACATACGCTTATTGTCCGAAATGGTCGGCGGACAATCGAATCCGGGCCGCCATGAGGACCAGAACAACCCGTACGCGGTCAGCCGACCGCCCGAGGCTGCCCTGTCGCAGTGGGCAGGATCGGGTGGCCGGGCTCGCCCACCACGGCGTGCACCACGTCGTCCAATGTGATCACGCCGAGCGGTCGCCGTCCGTCGCTGACCAGCACGATGTGCAGCCGGTCGCGCCGCATGGTCAGCAGCAGGTCGGCCAGGGTGCGGTCGGGCGCCACCACCGCCAGGGGCCGGATGATCTCGGGCGGGATCGGCCTCGTGCGCCGCTCGGCGGCGTACCCGAGAATGTCTTTGACGTGCACGAACCCGAGCACGCGGCGGGTTTCGCGCTGCACCACGGGGAACCGCGACCGGCCCGTACGGGTGGCCACCGCCTCGACCGTGGCCGGTGACACGTCGTCGGCGATCGTGGTGACGCTCGACCAGGGTCGCAGGGTGTCGGCCGCCGTACGCCCGTGCAGTTCGAGCGCCGCACGGATGCGCGCGTACTGTTCCGTGCCCAGCAGGCCTTCGCTGCGCGCCTGCGTGACCATGCCGGCCAGCTCCTCGGCCGTGAACACCGTCTTGACCGAATCCGTCGACTCGATCGACCAGATCTTGAGCACCACCCGGGCGGCCCAGCGCATCGCGTTGAGCAGCGGCTTCGTGGCCGTGCAGAAGGCCAGCATGAACGGCCCGAGGATGAGCGCGGCCCGTTCCGGTCCGGCCAGCGTGATGTTCTTGGGGACCATCTCGCCGATCACCGTGTGCAGGAACACGACCACGCCCAGGGCCAGCACGAACGCGACCGGGTGGATCGCGTTTTCGGGCAGCCCGATCGTGTGGAACGGGCCTTCCAGGAAGTGGGCCAGCGCCGGTTCGGCCAGCGCGCCCAGGCCGAGCGAGCAGATCGTGATGCCCAGCTGGGCGCCGGCGATCATGAGCGGGATCTGGCTCATCGCGGAGAGGGCCCACTGGGCGCGCCGGTTGGTGGCGGCGAGCGGTTCCAGGGCCGTACGCCGGGAAGCGATCAGCGCGAACTCGCCGCCCACGAACAGCCCGTTGCCGATCAGCAGCACGAAGGTGACCAGGAGCTCAGTCATCGTCGGGCTCCGGCGGGGCGGACACTCGCACCTGTTCGATGCGGTGCCGGTCGACCCCCATCACGGTGAACTCCCACCCCTGCGACTCGTAGGACTCACCCACGACCGGAATGTGGCCCAGCCGGGAGAGCAGGAAACCCGCAAGCGTCTCGTACGGCCCCTCGGGCAGCGCGAATCCGGTCTGCTCCATCAGCTCGTCCTCGCGGAGCAGACCGTCGACCACGTACGACTTCTCGCCGTCGGGCGCCGTGAGTTCCTGTGTCGAGGTCTCGGCGGGCTCGACGTCGTACTCGTCGGCGATCTCCCCGACCAGCTCCTCGATCAGGTCCTCGGCCGTGACGACCCCGTCGGTGCCGCCGTACTCGTCGACCACGATGGCCAGGTCGGCGTTCGCCTCCCGCAGCGCCGCCAGCACCTTGTCGAGGGGGAGGCTCTCGGGGACGTAGACGGGTTCCTTGGCGATCGTCGCGACCTGGGTGGCGCCCCGGCGTTCGGGTGGCACGCCGAGCGCGTCGGGCACCCCGACCACCCCGATGACCAGGTCGATCGTGTTTTCGTAGACGGGGAAGCGGGTGTGCCCGGTCTCGCGGGCGACGGCGATCAGCTCGGCCACACTGGCCGTGGTCTTGAGCCCGGCCACGTCGACCCGCGGGGTCATGGCCTCGGCCGCGCGTTTCTCGCCGAAACGGATCGTGCGGCGCAGCAGCGTGGCGGTCTCGACGGGCAGCGCACCGGCGTCGGCGCTGATCGCGGCGAGCAGCCCCAGCTCCTCGGGCGAGCGGGCGCTGGCCAGTTCCTCCTGCGGTTCGATGCCGATCCGGCGGACCAGCCAGTTCGCCGACCCGTTGAGACCGCCGATCAGCCATTTGAAGAGCTTCGAGAAGGTCCGCAGCGGGGCCGCGGTCAGCAGCGCGGCGCGCATCGGGCGGGCCAGTGCCGCGTTCTTGGGCACCAGTTCGCCGAACAGCATCGAGATGAGCGTGGCCACGACCAGGGCGAGCGCGTGCGTGACACCCTCGGTGGCGTCGCCCGCGACGGGCTCGACGATCGGGTCGAACAGCTTGGAGAGCGCGGGCTCGGCCAGGTAGCCGGTGAGCAGCGCGGTCAGCGTGATGCCGAGTTGGGTGCCGGAGAGCTGGAACGAGAGCTCGTGCAGGGCGTGCTGGACTGTGCGGGCCCGGCGATCTCCTGTGGTGGCGCGGGCCGCGATCTCGGCCCGATCGACGGTGACCAACCCGAACTCGGCTGCCACGAAGAACGCGTTGCCCACCGTGAGCAGGGCAAACGCCGCCAACGGGAGCACCGCGGTCAGGAGCAGGCCGTCCATGATCGGTTCACCTCGACCTCATTGTGCCGGACCGGGGCTAACCCGGCGTGCCCGCCCGGCGTGAGGATTGGCACGGCCCGGAACTGGAAATCGTCAGGGCATGAACCTGGTCGAGGAGTTCACGCTGCTGGCGTACGACGACGACGGCACCCCGCTGACCGACGGCACCCACCTGGACCACGGTCTGGGCGGCGGGCTGCTGCTCGAACTGGCGCTGGCCGGCCGGGTCGACGTCGTCGACAAGAAGGTGGTCGCGCTCGACATCACCCCGACCGGGGACCCGCTGGTGGACGCGGCCCTGATGAAGATCGTGGCCGAGGACAAACCGCGCAAGCCCGGCCACTGGGTGTCGAAGTTCGCCCAGGACACCCGCCCTCAGGTGCTCGACAAGCTGGTGGCCGACGGCATTCTGCGTACCGAGAAGGACAAGGTGCTGTGGGTTTTCCCCCGGACGAAGTATCCGGCCGCTCACGACGTCGAGCCCGCGCAGGAGACGGCGGCGCGCGAGCGGATGCGGCGGGCCGTGCTCGGCTCCGGCCCGGTCGAACCCCGTACGGGTGCGCTCTGCGCCCTGGTCGCGGCCACCGACCTCGACCAGAGGGTGTTCGGTGACCTCGACCAGAAGGTGGCCAGGGCGCGGCTGCTCGAGATCAGCGAGGGAGCCTGGGCGGCCGAGGCCGTGAAGCGGGCCATCGACGAGATCCAGGCGGCAGTGCTGGTGGCCATCGTCGCCTCGACCACCGCGGCCACCGCCGGCACACCCTCGTAGGCCTAGACCTCCTGCTTGAGCGAGCGCAGCAGCACCGTCGCGACGTCCACGACCTCGACGTTCTCCTGCTCGCCCTGGCCGGTGACCCCGTCGCCGATCATCGTGTAGCAGAACGGGCAGCCCACGGCGATCGTCTTCGCGCCGGTGGCCAGGGCCTCCTCGGTGCGTTCGACGTTGATCCGCTTGCCGATCTTCTCCTCCATCCACATGCGGGCACCGCCGGCGCCGCAGCAGAAGGACCGTTCGGAGTTGCGCGGCATCTCGGTCAGCTCGCCGACCGCCGAGCCGAGGACCTCGCGCGGGGCGTCGAAGACCCGGTTGTGCCGGCCCAGGTAGCAGGGGTCGTGGTAGGTGACGCCGCCGTCGACCGGCTGCACCGGGGTCAGCTTGCCCTCCTTGACGAGGTGGGCCAGCAGCTGCGTGTGGTGCACGACCTCGACCTTCAGGCCGAGCTGCTCGTATTCGTTGCCGAGCGTGTTGAAGCAGTGCGGGCAGGTGGCCACGATCCGCTTGACGCCGGCTTCCTGCAGGGTCTCGACGTTCTGCTGGGCCAGCATCTGGAAGACGAACTCGTTGCCGATCCGCCGCGCCGGGTCACCCGTACAGGTCTCGCCCTCGCCGAGAATCGCATAGTTGACACCGGCCTCGTGCAGCAGCTTCGCCACCGCGCGGGTGGTCTTCTTGGCCCTGTCCTCGAACGCGCCGGCGCAACCGACCCAGAACAGATAGTCGAAGTCCTCGGTCTCGCCGACCCGCGGCACCTCGAAGTCGAGGCCCTTGGTCCAGTCCTCGCGGGTGTTCTGCGGCGCGCCCCACGGGTTGCCCTTGTTCTCCAGGTTGCGCAGCATCACGCCGGCTTCGCTGGGGAACGACGACTCGATCAGCACCTGGTAGCGGCGCATGTCGACGATGTGGTCGACGTGCTCGATGTCGACCGGGCACTGCTCGACGCACGCCCCGCAGGTGGTGCACGACCAGAGCACGTCGGGGTCGATCACGCCCTGCTCGTCCTCGGTGCCGATCAGCGGCCGGTTGCCCTCGGCCAGCGCCAGCACGTCCATGTGGGCCAGCTGGGCCTCGGTCGCCTTCTCCTCACCGGTCAGGTCCTTGCCGCCGCCCGCCAGAAGATAAGGAGCTTTCGCGTACGCGTGATCGCGCAGACTGAGCACGAGGAGTTTGGGCGACAGCGGCTTGGCGGTGTTCCAGGCCGGGCACTGCGACTGGCACCGTCCGCACTCGGTGCAGGTGGAGAAGTCGAGCAGGCCCTTCCAGGTGAACTGCTCGACCTGGGCCACGCCGAACTGGTCTTTCTCGGGGTCGGCCTCCTCGAAGTCGAGCGGCTTGCCCTGGCTCATCATCGGCCGCAGCGCGCCCAGCCCGGAACCGGCCGGCTTCTCGGGCGCGCGCTTGAAGAAGATGTTGAAGAAGGCCAGGAAGCGGTGCCAGGCCACACCCATGGTCGGGTTGAGCGCGATGGTGATCAGCCAGCCCATGGAGATGCACAGCTTGACCAGCGCGACCCAGGTCGGCCCGTCCTCGGCCGCGGGCAGCAGGTTGCCGACGCCGTGCGACAGCGGGGTGGCCCACGCCGGGTACTCGAACGTGTCGTTGGCGACCTTGAACCCGCGGATCAGGAAGCCGCAGGCCAGCACGCCGAGGATGACCGCCTCGACGAAATACGCCTGCCACATCGTGGAGCCCAGGAAGCGGCTGCGCTTCTGCCTGATGTTCCGCTGCCGCACGAAGATCAGGTAGAGGATGCCGGCCAGGCCGAGGATGCCGATCCACTCGGTGACGAAGCCGTAGACGACCCAGTGCCCGACGATCGGGAGCCCGCCCTCGGGGTCGACGACCTCGAAGTAGGCCTCCACGACCAGCAGGAACAGGATCATGAAGGAGACCATCACGAGCCAGTGGGCGGCGCCGATCGCGCTCCACTTGAGCATCCGGGTGTGGCCCAGCGTCTCGACCAGCATGGTCTTCGTACGGGTGGGTTTGTCGGCGAAGCGCGCCGGGTCGGGCTGGCCCTGCCGGATCACCGCGGTGATGGTCAGGACGGCGCGGACCGCAAGCACGACCGCGACGACGGTGACGGCGCCGGCCAGCACGGTGGCGACTATCTGCGCGATGTCCATCAGCGTTGTGCCTCCTCGGTCGGCGGTCCGCCGCGCCCATGTTACCCACGAGTAATAGACGGCCGCACGCCACCGGGTCAAGTGGGGCGGCCGCAGGCGCAAAGCGCACCCCGGCCAGCCGGCGCGGGGTGCGCTTTATTCAGACAAAAGCCACACTACCCGCGCGTGAGCGGGCTCAACGGCGTTACGTCAGCCGGCTAACGCCAGCGCGACAGGATGCCCAGCGAGGCGACCATGCACCCGAAGCCGATCGCCAGGTTCCAATACCGCAGCGACTCCACCGGGTACTGCTGGGACGACAGGTAGTACACGACCAGCCAGGCGATGCCGATCACGATCAGCGCCACGGCACTGATCGGCAGCCACATCGGGCTCGGCTTCTTGGAGGCTGCAGCCGCCGCGGGACGAATGTCCGTCGGCGGTGTGTAGACCTTCTTCTTTCGGACCTGAGACTTCGGCACGGTGCTCTCCTGAGGGCAACAAGTGGTGAACAACCCCACCGCTGAGCGGCTCCGGAGACCCCGAATGCTGCCCGTGGCGATTAATGTTCGACAGCTAGCGTAGTCAAGGCGACGGGCAGACAGGCACCCGCCGGGCGAGGAAAATGTCCGACGCGGATATTTCGAGGGGATACGAGGACGTGGAATACACCACCGGCACACCCTCGTGGCGGCTTGTCCTGCGCCGCGCGTGGCGGGGTCTGCGGCCGCATCGTCCCAGCCTGCGCATGGGGGGCTGGTCGGCCGGTGTCCCATTGATCGCCCTCGCTGCGGGCCTGCTCTTCACCACCTCGGCCACGATCGCGGACGGCACGGCGTTGCGCGACGACCGCCGTCCCCAGCTGACCCAGCTGATCGCCGACAAGCGCGTACGCCTCGACGCGCGCGAGCAGGTGGCGGCCAAGCTGCGGGCCGAAGTCGACCAGGACACCGCCCGGCTGGCCGAGGTCGACGCCCCGGTCGGAGCGGCCCGCCGGACCACCGAGGGGCTGCGCGCGCCCGCGGGCTTCACCGCCCTGCAGGGGCCCGGGCTGACGGTGACCCTCGACGACTCCTCGCGCCGCAGCAACGACTTCGTGGCGGCCAACGCCCCCGACAACGACGACCTCGTGGTGCACCAGGGCGATGTGCAGGCCGTCGTCAACGCGATGTGGGCCGGTGGGGCCGAGGCAATGTCGATCATGGATGTCCGCGTGATCTCCACCAGCGCTGTACGCTGTGTCGGCAACACGCTGCTGCTTCACGGCCAAGTTTTCTCGCCGCCGTTCACGATCACCGCAATCGGCGAACCCACAGGGATGCGTCGCGCGTTGGAGTCCGCGGAAGGGGTCCAGCAATTCCGGGATGCGGTCGCTGACTTCGGCCTCGGCTATACGGAAACCGTCGAGAGGAACGTGACAGTGCGGGCGTACGACGGGTCGAGTGACCTCCGATCCGCGCGGGTTGCCGGGTAATGGCTGACAACACGTCCGCGGGCAGTGGGTCGGGACGGCATCGCGCCCCCGACACCGACGCCCAGACGGCGTTCATCCCGCGCATCAGCGACGCGTCGCCCGACGGTGTGCCCGGGGGTCCGCTGGCCCCGCCGATCGGCCTGGGCGCGGCCCCGCGCTCGGCCCCGCCTTCGCTGCCACCACCGTCCCCCTCGGCCGCCGAGACCGCTGTGCTGCGCACCGACGAGGAGGTGCAGCAGCGGATCGCCGCCGGCGGCTCCCTCGGCGCGGCCGCGCGCGCCGTGCGGCCCGCCTCGGCACCGCCCGGCCGCCAGGATTTCGAGTTCTTCACCACGACCGAGCCCCGGCCGGCCACCCATCAGCCGGCCGCCCAGCAGCAGCCGCCCCAGCCGCAAGCGACCCGTCACCAGGCCGCCTACCAGCCCGCCGCTCAGCAGCAGTCCGCGCCGCGGCCACCCGCGCCACCGGCCCCGGTCGTGCCACCGCCGCCCACCGGCACGCCCGGGCCGCCCTCCGCGCCCCTTCCCGGCCGCGCCCCGGGCTGGACCTACGAGCACGGCGTCCCGGTCAACGGCCCGCAGTACACCGAGTCGTTCGGCGCCTCCGCGCAGGCCCCGCCGTTCCGAGCCGCTCAGAACGCCCGTACGCCGTCTGCGGGCCCGGAGGCACCCGGCACCCCCGGCCAACCCCTCAACGGCCATTACAGCGGCGGCGAGCAGGCCTTCACTTCGGCCGAGCCCTACGGCCGCCGCCCCGACGGCCCCTCGTACGAGGCGCCGAGCAGTCTCTACAACAGCGGCGCCTACGGCGAGCCGGTCGCTCGCGACGGGCGTGCGGGAGGGAACGGCTTCTTCGAGCCCCGCCCCGAGCCCGCCGGCCCGCCGCAGGCCTTCCGCCCGCCCGCCACCACCGGCGCTCACCCAGCCGGCGCGGTGAGCCCCGGCGGCCAGGTGCGCTCCAGTGTCCCGGTCAGTCCCGGCTCCACCCCGCGCCACGAGCCCGCCCCGCCGGGCGACCCGGGCGAGACCGCCGTCATCCGTACGTCGGACGCGCCGACCGGGCTGCTCCCGGCCGTGCCGCGGCCCGACGAGCAGCCCTCCCCCATCAAGGCACCCACCGCGCTCCTCTCCGCGGTCCCGGGCGTCGCCGCGCAGGCCGCGAAGGCGAAAGCCGAGCCCGACGCCGTGCTGGGCGCCGCCTCGGTCGCCCCGCCGGGTCCGGGCGGTCCGAGGCCCCCGGCGGAGGAAGAGGCCGTGGCCGAAGCACCCAGGCGGGGCGAGAAGGTCGTCAAGCTACGACCGGAGCAGACCGGCGAGGGTTACAAGAGCGTCTACTCCGAGATGACCCGGCCCAGCCTGGGCTCGCGCATTCGCGGCGCCATCCGCGTCTCGGGCGAGTTGATGATCACCTTTGGTCTGATCGTCCTGCTGTTCGCGGGCTACGAGGTGTTCGGCAACTCGGCCAAGGTGCAGGACGAGCAGAACGCCCTCGACACCGAGCTCGACGAGGTGTGGAACGACCCGACCGTGGGCCCGAGCGCGTCGACCGCCGCCAAGGCGCCCGCCGCCCCCGGATCCAACCTGGTCGGCCGGCTCTACATCCCGAAACTCGACAAGGAGTGGGTGGTCGTCGACGGCGTGCAGCCCGACGACATCCGATACGCGCCGGGCCACTACCCCGACTCGGCCAAGCCGGGCCAGGTCGGCAACTTCTCGGTGGCCGGTCACCGCATCAAGAAGATCTTCTGGCGGCTCGACGAGCTCAAGGACGGCGACGTGATCGGCGTCGAGACCCGCACCAACTGGTACGTCTACAAGGTCTACCAGCAGCAGGTCGTGAAGCCGAGCGCCGTCGAGGTGGTGGCGCCCGTGCCCGGCAAGCCCCGGGCCCGGCCGACCCAGTCGCTGCTCACGCTGACGACCTGCAACCCGAAGTACAACAACTACGAGCGGCTCATCATCCACGCCGAGCTGGTCTCGACGTCCAAGCGTGACCAGGCCCAGCCCAACGCCGGCATGCCGGCCGAGATCAAGGGGGCCTGACGCCGATGTACGGCTGGATCTGGCGCAAGCTCCCCGGCGGTGTCTGGGGCAAGCTCATCGGGTCGCTCGGCATGATCGCCGCCACGACCGCCCTGCTCTGGTACGTGGTGTTCCCGTGGGCCACGCCGCTGCTGCCGTTCGACGACGTGCAGGTCGGCACGGGCACCGAGCAGCAGGGCCCCGACGGCGGGGGCAACGCCGACGTGACCAGCACGGACAGCCCCGACCACGAGGGTCCGGACGACATTCCGTACGACACCGAGTCGAACCAGCCCCACCCCTCCGACGCCGCCCAGATTCCCGGTGATTGACGTGCGCATCCTGGTCCTCGACAACTACGACTCCTTCGTCTTCAACCTGGTGCAATATCTGGGGCAGCTCGGCGCCGAGTGCGAGGTGCGGCGCAACGACGAGATCTCGGTGGCCGACGTCGGCTCGTTCGGCGCGGCGGGCATTCTGCTGTCACCCGGGCCCGGGACGCCCGAGCGCGCCGGCATCACCATGGACGTGATCAAGGCGTACGCCGGGAAGGTCCCCATGTTCGGGGTCTGCCTGGGCCATCAGGCGATCGGGGCCGCGTTCGGGGCCACCGTGACCCGCGCACCCGAACTGCTGCACGGCAAGACCTCCGAGGTGCACCACGGCGGTACGGGGGTGCTGGCCGGGCTGCCCGAGCCGTTCACGGCCACGCGCTACCACTCGCTCGCCGTCGTGCCCGAGACGCTGCCGGCCGAGCTCGAGGTCACCGGTCGTACGGAGTCGGGGGTGGTCATGGCCATGCGCCACCGCGAGCTGCCGATCGAGGGCGTGCAGTTCCACCCCGAGTCGGTGCTCACCGAGGGCGGGCACACGATGCTGGCCAACTGGCTCGCCTCCTGCGGCCTGCCGTCCGCGCTCGAGAAGGCTCCCCCGCTGGCAGCCGAGGTCGAGACCCGGCGCCGCGCGGCGTTCGCCACCGCCTGAGCCAAAAAACGGCCGCTTCCCGATGCCGGGAGCGGCCGTTCTCGTGGCGTCGTCAGTCGCGGCGCACCGGGGTGATCGGATAGTTGATCAGGCCGTTGGTGCCCGATCCGGAGCCGGTGCCCCCGGCGTTGCCTGTGCCTCCCGTGCCCGGCGACTCGGTGTCGTCCGGGTCGGGCGTGGTCTCGTTCGGGTCGGGCTCGGCGACGACCGTCAGGGTGACCTTGTCCCCCTTCGTCACCGTCGAGTTCGCCCTCGGGTTCTGCTCGACCACGGTGCCCGGGACCCCGTTGGGATCCTGGACGAGCACGGTGTTGACGTTGAAGGGGCCCGCGTTGTCGAGGGTGCCCATCGCCGTCGCCACCGACTTGCCCACCACGTCGGGCATCCTGGTCTGCCGGGCGTTCGAGATCTGCACCGTCAGCGTCTGGCCCGGCTCGACCGTCTGGCCCGCCTTCTCGACCTTGACCACGGTGCCTTCCTGCTTGAGGCTCGGCACTTCCTCAAACTTGACCTTGAAGCCGAGGCCCTCGAGCCTGCTCTTGGCCGCGTCACGGGTCGAGCCGACCAGGTCGTCGGGCACCTCGACCTTGTCCGGCTTCTGACAGAGCTGATAGCGCACCTGCTGGTCGGCCGCCACCGTGGCGTTCGCCTGCGGGACCTGCTTGATGACCGTGCCGTCGCAATCCTGGCTGATCTGCGGCTCGTCGCGATCGATGTCGGAGATGCCCGCCGTCTTGAGAAGCGCCAAGGCTTCCGCGTCGGTCTTGCCCTCCAGGTCGGGCATCTTGTACGTCACCGGGGCCGAGGTGGGTGTGTCGCCGGCGTTGGTCTCGTTCGCGTTGTTGCGCATCTGGGCCAGCGCCACGCCCAGCACGATCACCACCAGCACACCGAGGGCGGCCAGCGACGCCCACACCCACGTCGACCGCCGCTCCGGCGGGCGCGGCCCACCGGCCACGGGACGCTGCATGGTCGTGGCGGCCTGCGGCTGCCACTGCCGCGACGGCGGGCCCTGCATGGCCATCGTCTCGGCCTCGGTCATCACCGGGGTGGCCAGCACCGGACGCCCGGCCACGGCGCGCAGCGCGTCGGCCCGCATCTCCTGCGCGCTCTGATAGCGGTTCATCGGGTTCTTGGCCAGGGCCTTGAGCACGATCGCGTCGACGTCCGGCGGGACCTCGTGGTTGATGTCGCTGGGGGCCTTGGGCTCTTCCCGGACGTGCTGGTAGGCCACGCTGACCGGGCTGTCACCGACGAACGGCGGGTGGCCGACGAGCAGCTCGAACAGCACACAGCCGGCGGCGTAGACGTCGGATCGCGCGTCGACCGACTCGCCGCGGGCCTGCTCGGGCGACAGATATTGCGCCGTGCCGATGACCGCGCTGGTCTGCGTCATGGTGGTGGCCCCGCTGGCCAAGGCCCGCGCGATGCCGAAGTCCATGACCTTGACCTGGCCGTTCTGCGTGATCATCACGTTGCCGGGCTTGATGTCCCGGTGGATGATGCCGTGCCGGTGGCTGAACTCCAGGGCGGCGCAGATGTCGGCGATCATTTCGAGGGCCCGGCGCGTCGGGATGCGCTGCTCCTGGGCGAGCACCTCCTTGAGGGTCCGCCCGTTGACGAACTCCATGACGATGAAGGGCAGCTTCTCGCCGGTGGACGAGATCTCCTCGCCGGTGTCGTAGACGGCGACGATCGCGGGGTGGTTCAGGGCCGCCGAGTTCTGCGCCTCGCGACGAAAACGCTCCTGAAACGTCGCGTCGCGGGCCAGGTCGGTGCGCAGCATCTTGATCGCCACGTCACGGCCGAGCCGGAGGTCGCGTCCGCGGTGCACCTCGGCCATGCCGCCGTAGCCCAAGAGCTCGCCGACCTGATACCTGCCACCGAGCAGGCGGGCCTGCGCCGTCATAGCCTCTGTCGTCCTTCGTTAGCTCTGATCCAGCCGGGGTTCGCACCCGCCTGCGTAGTTAGACGGTACGACGCCACCGTTGGCTCCCCGACGGTGCCGCCCAACGCGTTGTTCTTCTGCTGGTTGTAGAGGAACGAGATCACCCCGGCGCAGAGCAGGACCAGAAGCGCCAGGACCACAGCCAGCACGATCAGCACCTGCCGCCCGCCGGAGCTCTCGGGCTTGGCGGCGGGTGCCGGCTGTGATTGATACGGCTGACGGTAGGGCTGCGGTTGAACGGGTGGTCCGGAAGGTACCGACGCCGCTCCGCGGGCGCCCGAAACGGGCCGGGGCACCGGCGGGTAAGGCGGGCGGGCCGTGCCGGCCATGGGCGAGCCCGGCATCGGGGCGCCGCTGGACGGGCGGCTCTTCGGGTGCACCGGCGCGGGGCTGACCGGGCCGGCCGCGCGGGCCGGGGCGCCGGTGGGTGCCTGAGCCGGGTTGGCCAGCGAGGCGGCGGCCTGCCGGGCCACGGCGGCCAGCGCCGACGCGGACGGCCAGCGGGCGTTCGGGTCCTTGGCCAGGGCGCGGTCGACGATCGTGCGGACCTGGGGCGGGATGTCGCCGGGCAGCGGGCGCGGCGTCTCCCGCACGTGCTTCATGGCGATTTCCATCGGCGTCGCGCCGTCGAACGGCCGGTGCCCGGAGAGGCACTGGTAGGCGACCACGCCGAGCGCGTAGACGTCGGAAGCGGACGTCGCGACCGCGCCGGAGGCCTGCTCGGGCGAGATGTAGGACGCCGTGCCGAGCACCGAGCCGGCCACGGTGAGCTGGCCCACCAGAGCCGAGCGGGCGATGCCGAAGTCGGTCAGCACCAGTGTGCCGTTGGGGCGGACGAGCAGGTTGCCGGGCTTCACGTCGCGGTGAACGATGCCGTTGGCGTGGGCCGCCTGCAGGGCATCGGCGGCCTGGGCGATCAGCGCCATCGTGCGGGCCGGGGTCAGCCGGCCGACCCGGCTCAGCGTGCGCGAGAGTGCATCGCCCTCGACGTACTCCATGACCAGGAACGCGAGCTGCTGGTCACTGCCGTAGTCGTAGACGTCGACGACGCCGGGGTGGTTGATCGTGGCCATCGTGCGGGCCTCGCCCCGGAACCGCTCGGCGAAGCCGGGCTCGTCGAGCAGCGCGGGCAGCAGGATCTTGACAGCGACCGTCCGGCCCAGCACCTCGTCGGTGCCGCGCCAGACATCGCCCATCCCCCCTCCGGCGATCCGCTCGTCGAGAACGTACCGGCCGCCGAGGGTCACCCCAGGGCTGATCATGCTCAGTTCCCTCCCTGACCCGCCGCGGCCTCCATGATGAGCCCGGCGATCCGGGCCGCCTCGGCGCTGGCGTGGCCACCGGGCACGTTCTCAAGCATGACGCACGCCGCCGAGACCGCCTCGCCCTTGTCGTTGAAGGCGAACCCGACGAACCAGCCGTGCGGGTCGGCGCCCTCGGCGTTCTGGGCCGTGCCGGTCTTGCCGCCGACCTCCATGCCGTCGATGCGGGCGCGCTTGCCGGTGCCGTTCTCGACGACGCTGACCATCATGTCTTTCAGATCGTCGGCGACCTGACCGTTGATCGGCTCGCGGAGCACCTTTCCTTTGGCCGTGTAGATCGTCCGGAGGTCGGGGCTGGTCAGCTTCTGCACCAGGTAGGGGCGCATCTGCTTGCCGCCGTTGGCCACCGTGGCGGCGATCAGGGCGCCCTGCAGCGGGGTCATCCGCACGTCGCGCTGGCCGAGCGACGACTGGGCCAGCGCGCCCTTGTCGACGCTGCCGTCCGGGTTGGCGATCTTGCCGGTGTCGCTCATCGCAACCGGCAGGCCGCTGCCCTCGAGGTCGCCCACGGTCAGCTGGTCGTCCTCGAAGCCGAACGCCTTGGCCGCGGCGAGCACCTTGTCACGGCCCAGCGTCACGCCGAGCCGGGCGAAGCCGGTGTTGCAGCTGGTGGTCAGCGCGTCCTTCAGATCAATCTGGCTACCAGGGCAAACTTCGTCCTCGGAGTTGCGGATGACCGCGCCGCTCTCGCGGTATTCGCGCCCCGCTTCGATCTCGGTCTCGGTTGTATAACCGTTTTGGAGCGCGGCCGCCGAGACGATCACCTTGAAGACCGAGCCGGGGGGCTTGGTCTCGGCGGTCGAGCGGTTCAGCAGCGGCTGGGCCGGGTCCTTGTTGAGCTTGTTGTAGGCCGCCGCGGCCGCTTTCTCGTCGTGGCTGACCAGCGGGTTCGGGTCGAAGCTGGGCATCGACACCATGGCCTGGACGGCCCCCGTACGCGGGTCGATCGCGATCGCCGCGCCCTTGGTGACATTGCGCTCGTTGTCGTTCAGCTCTTTCCAAGCCGTCTCTTGCGCCTTGGTGTTGAGCGTCAGCAGCACGTTGCCGCCACCGGTGTTGTTGCCGGTGAACATGTCCTTGACCCGGTCGGCGAAGAGCTTGTCGCTCTCGCCCGAGAGGAAGTCGTTCTCGGCGTTCTCGATGCCGGTCGCGGCCAGGCCGACGGGCCGATACCCGAGGACCGGCGCGTAGACCTCCTTACGCGGATAGACGCGCAGGTACTTCAGGGCGTCGTCGGTGATCTTGTTGGTCGCGACCCCCTGGCCGCCGGCCTCGATCACGCCGCGGGGGCGCTCGTACTGGGCGACCACCACGCGCCGGTTGTAGTCGTTGGTGCGGTAGTCGTCCGCTTTGTAGGCCTGTACCCAGTTCAAGTTGGCGAAAAGCAGCCCGAACAGGACGAGGATGACCACGCCGGCCCGTCGAAGTGGTGCGTTCACGGCTTGATCACCTCCGTCATGGCGCCGTGCAGTTGTGCTGGTGCTTTCTTACCTCCGCCACCGGCCCGATCCGTGCCGCCGCCGCTGGCCGCCGGGCCGCGCGCCGCGTTCGAGATGCGCAGGAGCATCGCGATCAGCAGCCAGTTGGCCATCAGCGAGGAGCCGCCGGACGAGAGGAACGGGGTCGTCTGACCGGTCAGCGGGATCAGCCCGGTGATGCCACCCAGGATGACGAAGATCTGCAAACCCAGCGTGAACGACAGGCCGCCCGCGACCAGCTTGCCGAACGAGTCCCGCACGGCCAGCGCGGACCGCAGGCCGCGTTCCACGATCAGCAGGTAGAGCACCAGGAGCGCGGAGAGCCCGAACAGGCCGATCTCCTCACCCATGCCGGCGAAGATGAAGTCGTTCTGCACCTCGGGCACGAATCGGGGCGAACCGCCGCCCGGGCCGGAGCCGAACAGGCCGCCGGTGCCCAGCGAGAGCAGACCCTGCACCAGCTGATAGCTGCCGCCGACGCGCTCGTAGTTCTCGCTGTCGAACGGGTTGAGCCAGACCTGGGCGCGGTCGTAGAAGTTGGCGAACGGGCCGCCGACCGAGGCGCCGAGCAGGTAGGCCACGTAGACACCGCCGAAGAACAGCAGCAGACCGATGATCAGCCAGCTGGACCGTTCGGTGGCCACGTAGAGCGTCACGATGAACAGGCCGAAGTACAGCAGCGCGGTGCCCAGGTCCTTCTCGAAGACCAGCACCAGGAGGCTGAGCAGCCAGACCGTGACGACCGGGCCGAGGTCACGGCCGCGCGGGAAGTCGATGCCGAGGACCCGGCGGCTGGCCAGCGACAGCACCTCGCGCTTGCGTACCAGGTAGTAGGCGAAGAACGAGACCAGCGCGATCTTGGCGAACTCACCGGGCTGGATCGAGAACGACCCGATGCGGATCCACAGCTTGGCCCCGTTGACCTCGGAGAGGCTGCGCGGCAGCACGGCCGGGATCATCACCAGCACGATGCCGGTCAGACCCAGGGTGTACGCGTACCGGGAGACGACCTTGTGATCGCGGACCACCAGCAGCAGGACCGCGGCCAGGATCAGCGCGATCAGCGTCCACGCCAGCTGGCGGCCGCCGATGCCGGAGAAGATGCCCGGAATCGGCTGCTTCTCGGAGAGTGCGTCACCGATGTCGAGCCGCCGCAGGAAACCCACACCCAACCCGTTGATCAGCGCGACGGCCGGGATGAGCACGGGATCGGCGTACGGCGCGGTGTAGCGCACCACGAAGTGCAGGCCGAGGAAGAGGACGCTCAGCAGCGCGGCGGGCACCCAGAAGGTCGGGGTGATCTCGCCGATCCGGCCCGCTTCGACTGTCGCGCCGTACGCCGCCACCAGCACCATGGCGAACGCCAGCAGACCCAGCTCGGCATTGCGCTGGGTCTTCATTCCCGGGATACGCGCCATCTCGCCCGTGGAAGCGGGCGAGGAAGCAGGCACGGCGGGCGCGGTCAAGAAGGATCCCCAGACATGGTCGAGCCGAAGCTCAGTTGACGGTCCGGCACCCGACCGGATCGGCAGCGGGCGCAGACTCGGAAACCTGAGCGGACGGCGTGGTCACGGGCACGGAGGTGGGCACCGAGCCGTTGGTGCCGGCTGCGGTGCTGCCGGTTCCGGTGCCACCGGCGGCAGTCGTGCTGCCGGGGGCGGCCGGTCGGCCGCTGGTCCCGGCGCTCGGCAGGACCGGTGGCGCCGCCGTGGCGGGCGGCGTGGTGACGGTGTCGCAGAGCGGCTTGAGGTTCGGGTTCGACGGGGTCTCGTCGGTCAGCTCGGCCAGCATGCGCTGGGCGTCCGGCCGGTCGTTGGCGTGGATGCCCTCTTTGACCCGATCCTGCGCGACCGTGGTGAGGTCGTCGAGGCGGGACGGGCTGGTCTCGTTGACGCTGGACAGGTCGAGGCCGGCGATCTGGCCCGGAACCCCGCGGAAGATCGCGAGCTGCCCGGCCTCGGTGGCGCCGACGTAATACTGATCCTGCGTGTACTGGTAGCCGAGCCACAGACCGCCGCCGAGCACGCCCAGCAGCACCAGCACGAGCAGGGTGGCCCGCACCGGGTGCCCCTTGGGCTCAGGCTCGGCATAGGTGTCCCGCTCGGGCTGCGGCTGGGCCGGGCGAGGCGCCTGCAGCGCGGCGGCCCGGGCGGCCGAGGTCGAGCTGTCGGCCACCGTGTTGTTGCCGCGGTCGATGGCCGCGGCGCCCCCCACGATCGGCGCCTGCTCGACGATGTCGGCGTCGGTCGCGTCCGCGATGACCACCGTGATGTTGTCGGGACCGCCGCCGCGCAGGGCCAGCTGCACCAGACGCTCGGTGCAGGCCTGCGGGTCGGCCAGCTCGCGCATCGTCTGGCCGATGGTCTCCGCGCTGACGACGCCGGAGAGGCCGTCGCTGCAGATCAGGTAACGGTCGCCCTTGAGTACCTGACGCACCGAGTACTCGGGGTCGATGTCGCGACCGTCGAGCGCTCTGGTGAGCAGCGACCGCTGCGGGTGGCTGCTCGCCTCCTCGGGGCTGACCCGGCCCTCGTCGACCAGCATCTGGACGTACGTGTCGTCCTTGGTGATCTGGGCGAACTCGCCCCCGCGGAGCAGGTAGGCCCGGCTGTCGCCGATGTGCACCATGCCGAACTTGCTGCCCGAGAAGAGCACCGCGGTCAGCGTCGTGCCCATGCCCTCGAGTTGCGGGTTGGCGTCGACGGTGTCGCGCAGCTGTTGATTGGCCGTGCCGACCGCGTGGCGTAAGGCGTCCACCATCGCGTCGCCGGGGACGTCCTCGTCGAGCGGCGCCATGGCGGCGATGACGATGTTGGAGGCGACGTCACCGGCGGCCATGCCGCCCATACCGTCGGCGACAGCAAGCAGCCGCGGCCCGGCGTAGACGGAGTCCTGGTTCAGGTCTCGGATCAGACCGCGGTCGCTCTGAGCGGCATAGCGCAGGGTCAGGGTCATGGCCGTAACTCGAGAGAAGTGCGACCGATACGGATCGGTACGCCAAGGGGGACGGGAGTAGGTCCGGAGACCTTACCGCGGTCGAGGTACGTGCCGTTCGTCGAGCCGAGATCCTCGACGAACCACTGACCGTCCCGCGGAACGAGCCGCGCGTGCCGGGCCGAGGCGAAATCGTCGGTGATGACGAGGGTCGAATCCTCGGCACGACCGATAGTGATCGGAGCCTCGCTCAGCGTGATGCGCGTGCCGGACAGCTGGCCGGCCGTGACCACGAGTTGCCGCGCCGCCTTACCGCGTTTCGCCTTCGCGGGCCGGCCCTCGGGCACCGCGCCACCCACCCCCCGAGGGCTGGCGACGATGCTCTTGGACCGGACCCCAGCGAAGAGATCCCGGCGGATCACTCCCACCACCGTGAACACGAAGATCCACAGCAGGATGAGGAAGCCGAACCGGGCGACGGTGAGGACGAATTCGGGCAAGGTGCTTAGCCGTCCACTCGGAACGTCAGCGTGGTGGTGCCCAGCTGGATCATGTCGCCCGGGTTGAGCGCCACAGCCGAGACCCGCTGGCCGTTCACCATCGTGCCGTTGGTCGAACCCAGGTCGGTCAGCACGACCTGGTTGCCGTCGTAATCCAGACGGGCGTGCCGGCGCGAGATGCCGACGTCGGGCAGGCGCAGGTTGGCCTGGTCGCCGCGGCCGATCACCGTCGAACCCATCTGCAACGGGTAGGTGCGGCCGTCACCCGAGATGAGGCCCACACCGCCGCGGCCGTTGGGCGCGCCGCCGCCGTGCTGATAGCCACCCTGCTGTTGCTGCTCGTAGGGCGGGTACTGCGGGCCCGCGTCATACGCCGGCTGCTGCACCGGGGCGACCTCGCCGCCGGTGTAGACCTCGGCGGTGACCCGGAACATGCCCGTGTCGAGCCCGTCACCACGCTCGATCTCGACGATCACGTCGCCGTAGACCGTCCACGCCTGCTCCCCGATGAACTCGGCCTGCGACTGGGCCAGCTCCTGGGCGAGCGCGGCGGCATACGGCGCCAGCCGGCTGTGGTCGTAGGGCGAAAGGTCGATCACGTAGCGGTTCGGCACGAGAGTCCGGCCACCGGCGAGGATGGCCTTGTGTGCTTCGGCCTCCCGCTGCATGGCATTCAGGATCTCCACCGGGTGCACGACACCCTTGAACACCTTGGCGAAGGCCCCTTCGACAAGGCCTTCCAATCGCTTCTCAAAGCGCTGCAGCACGCTCACCGGCTCCTCCTCGGCTTCCGAGGACATGATGGTATCCGGCCGCCGCTTGCGCATCTGTAGCTCAAGAGCGACCGGCACTTCTGACCCTCGTATGACACCCGTAGACGCCGTGCTAGTCTTCCCTGGCGTCACGGGCGATATCAACTCGCTTGGTGACGTGCGACAGCGTAGTCTGTCGCAGCCCGTAACAAAAAGGCAGGCCTCCGGGCCGGCTTCATAAAGCCACGGGGATGTGGCGGAATGGCAGACGCGCACGGTTCAGGTCCGTGTGTCCGAAAGGACGTGGGGGTTCAACTCCCCCCATCCCCACGAGTCGCAGGAGCCCCTGTTCGCTGAGAAGCGCGAACCGGGGCTCCTCGTCATATCTGCACCGGAGCCGGTCGCTCGGGCGCCCCACGTCACGGTGGGCGCGGTGTGGTGTATTTCTCACGTTTTGTGGGGCTGCCGGCTACGCCGAGACGATCCAAAACCCCGCTTTGGTCGCCCTGAGTGATGGTCACGGTGTGGTCCCAACATCATGACGGGGCGGCAACAGGTGGGCAGAGGGGCTGAAAACGGGATGCGCCGCGTGCCGGGCGCGTCGGGCGGGCGGCCCCTCGGCTCCTAATGGGTGATGGGGATGCGGAAGGCTATGCTCGGCGGCGAAAATTGACGGTGACGCCTAACCCGAGGATGCCTTCGTGAGTGCCCAACAGGCCGCTACTCAGACCGGCAAGCGCAGTGTGCTCGGAGTGTTGGTGGACGTCACTGACTATGCGGACGCGACTGCCCGGATCATGGAGGCGGCTCAGGAGCGGCGGCCCTATGCCGTGACCGCGCTGGCGGTGCACGGGGTCATGACGGGAGTGCAGGACAAGGCGCACAACGCGCGGCTCAACTCCTTCGACCTGGTGACGCCGGACGGGCAGCCGGTGCGGTGGGCGCTGAACAGCGTGCACCACGCGGGGCTGACGGATCGGGTGTACGGGCCGACGCTGACGCTCAAGGTCGTGGAGCGGGCGGCGGCCGAGGGGCTGCCCATTTATCTGTACGGGTCGACGCAGCCCACCCTGGAGCGGCTCGTGCCGGCCCTGGAGAAGATGTTCCCGGCGCTGAAGATCGCGGGGGTGGAGGCGTCGAAGTTCCGGACGAGCCACCCGGGCGAGGCGGAGGAGATCGCCGAGCGGATCAAGAGCTCGGGGGCACGCATCGTTCTGGTCGGGCTCGGGTGTCCGCGGCAAGAAATCTTCACGTACGCGATGCGTCCGCTTCTCGACATGCCACTTCTTGCCGTCGGGGCCGCGTTCGACTATCACGCCGGCCTGCTCAAGAACCCGCCCGCGTGGATGCAGAAGTACGCGCTCGAGTGGCTGTGGCGCCTGGGCCTCGAACCGAAGCGTCTGTGGAAGCGATACGTGCTGCTCAACCCGGCCTACCTGGCCCGGCTGGCGGCTCAACGCAGCGGCCTGTGGAAGGCGACCCCGCCCGCGCCGGCCACCGAGCCGGTCACCACGTTCGCTGTCTGAACTGGACCGCCTCAGGGTCGCGACAGGGTAATCACCGACACCCCCTACGGGGTCCGGTCGGGTGGAAACCCGGTTTCGTCCTGGCGCCACCGGGTGAACGCTGTCGATGTGAACATCGTCGCGGACCTCATCCTCGCCGGCGCCCTGGTTGCCGTCTGGCTCACGGCCGGGCTGCTGGCCGACTCGCTGCCGTCGGCTCGTTCGGCGCCGGCTCTGCGCCGCCGGGCCGGCCTGATCACCATGCTGATCGCCGCCGGCGCGACGGTGTTCGTCGCCATCGGAATCGTCACGGCTCTGCTGCCGGGCCAGTCGGCGGCTCCGGCCGCGGCGCTCGTGCCGGCCGTTCCGGCCCTGATCGTGCTGACCGCCGGCCTGCGCCGGATGGCTCAGGTGCGGCGAGGTGCGGGCGCCTTCGCCACGGCGCCGCAGACCCCCGTGCCGCCGGCCCTGCGGGCGGCCGCGGCGCATCCGCTGATCCTGGTGCCGTTGCAGGTCACCGGATTGGCGGCGCTGCTCAGCCTGCCGATCGCGGGCGGTGTGGTGAAGGTTCCGGGGGCCGACCTGGCCGGCATCGGCATCACGGTGGTGGGTGTGGCCGTGCTGGCGATCGGCGTTCGGGCCGGTCTGCGGCACAGCAAGCTCAGCGTGCAGGCGCTGGCCCCGATCGGGCGCAACCGGCCGCGGGTGCCGGTCAACAGCCGCTGACCGTCAGCCCTTCTTGGCTTCCTGCACATAGAGGAGCTCGAGGATCGATCGGGCCGCCTCGAACCAGCGGTCCAGCCAGTCCGAAGTGGGCAATGTGCCGCGGGCGGGCAGTTCCAGCAGCAGACCGCGCAGCAGCGGGTGGTCCGCCATCGACTGCGACGACCCGGAGTCGATGGCCGGCCAGCCGCTCGACGGGAAGACCGGCTCGGTCAGCCCCTGCAGGTCGAGGGAGGGCAGTTTGGCCGCCCGGTCGAGCGGGTTGGTCGAGTCGATGCTGTGCGAGCGGCCCGGCGACCGGGTGGGCAGACCCGAGGAGCTGCGCGACACCAGTTCGCCGTCGGCGGCCTCGGCGGCGATCGCGGCTTCGCGCCGGTTCTGCCGATAGGCGCTGACCCCACCGCTGAAGCGGTCCTGCGCCGTCGAGGAGTTACTGAGGTTGTCCGAACCCATCGTCATCTGTCTGCCTTGCCTCGCTCGGGGGAAGCGACCCCGCCGGTGTTGCGCGGTCCGGGCCGCGCTTTTGCCGTTCAACGAGGCGAGCGGAGAAATGACTACGGCCGGTTCTCCCGCGCCGATGAGGGAGAACCGGCCGCACTACGACGGACCTCGAGGGATCAGAGGTCGAACTCGCCGTCCTTGGCGCCGCCGACGAACGCGTCCCACTCGGCGGCAGTGAAGATCAGTGCCGGTCCGTGCGGGTTCTTGGAGTCGCGCACCGCGATCGCCTCGTCCACGAAGGCCACCTCGACACAGTTGTCGGAGTTGGGCCCGCTGCGAGTGCTCTTGAACCACTGTGCCCGGCTCAGATCGATCCGGAAACCCTTCGCTTCGACTTCCACAATGGCTCCTCTACCAGCATGTGAATCATCCCGATGGACTCCTCCGGGGGGAGGGCCGACGTCCGGATGGTCTCGAAGATGGAGTTGTACTGGCCGAGCTCCTCGGCCTTCTCCAGAAACAGGCCGCCGGTCGCATTCTCGGTGAACACCACGTCGGCGTCGCCCTCCTCCTCGAACTCGAGAATGGCGAACGTGCCGTCCATCCCGGCGTGCGCGCCCGCCGCGAAGGGCATGATCTGCAACGTGACGTTCGGCAACTGCGCGGTGTTGATCAATCTGGCTAATTGATCACGCATGACGTCGTCGCCGCCGACCGGCCGGCTTACCACCGCCTCATCGAGCACCACCCAAAGATCAATCGGATCGTCCTGAATCAATAACGACTGTCTTTCCATCCGGACGCGCACCCGTTGCTCGATTTCCTGATCGCTGTCCCCCGGTTGGGCGGCCCGAATCACCGCAATTGCGTACGCTTCGGTCTGCAGCAAACCCGGAATGACCTGCGACTCGTACGTCCGGACGGACCGGGCGGCAGCCTCCAGCCCCACGTAGGCCCCCGTGAGAACAGTGGAATACGGGTGCCACCATCCTTTTTGCCGCGCCTCCCGGGCAATGTGGACAAGCTCCTGTTTGACCTCGTCGGAAACGCGGTAGATGTCCAGCATGGCCGCAACATCGCCAGGAGTGGCGCTGGTATGTCCCGTCTCAATTCGGGACACTTTGGACGTGGAGCAACCCAATCGCTCCGCCACCATGTCGATGGTGACCCGGGCACCCTCCCGATGCCGGCGCAACTCGACCCCGAGCCGGCGGCGTCGAATGGTAGGACTGCGATGTTGATTCACAACCACAGTCTCCTGTCGATCATTTAGTGATTCAAGTTCATCGGACCTACCAACCGGTAATCACTAAGGGCTGACATGCAACTTGCATCGACCGGACTCGTGGTGCAATCTTTTCGGTATGGCTCGCGTCACTCCGCCCCGATCGGGGGATGGGCCGAGCCCCGCTCAACGTAGAGATGCGCCACCGTTAACGGGGTGACGATCTTAAGCGCCGTCCGACGTGGACTGATCCACTTTCGGCAGGCCTCAGGATCGGTAACGGTGACGTTCCGCAACGCTTTCGAGGATTGGCATCGTCGAAAGCTTGCATAGGCGTTAACGCCGGGCACACTTGGTGCTTTCGTGTCAAGGTTTCAGGGCAGGAGATGACGTGCTTCCTCGGTCCGGTGATGTCATACACGTGACGAAGGCGGCCAGCGTCCAATTCGCGGCGCCGATGCTGTTCCGTGTCATCCGGGTCCACGACTGGCCGACGTACGAGGGCTGGATCTGGCTGGACGGCTATGAACTGAACGCGACGGGTGACGCCGTGGAGCGCCGTTCGATCTTCGTCCAGGTCAGCGGCCTGCGTGCCGTCGGCAAGGCGCCCGACCCCCGGGCCCGTAACGGCCGGCAGCCGGGCCTGGTCAGCGGCACAGTCCAGGCCCGCACGGTGCGGACCAACCGCTGACCCGTCAGTTACCGTCCGCGCCGGTGCCGTCCGTGGGCTCGGCCGTGTCCGTCGGGTTGTTCGTCGGCTGAGCCGCGATCACCAGGGTGACCGTCGTGTCCGGTGGGACCTCCTGCCCCTCCACCGGATCGCTGTCGATCACCGTGTCCGGCGGCACGTCCGGTGCCTGGCGATAGATCAACCGGTAGTTCAGCCCGGTCGAGCGCAGCGCCTCCTGCGCCTCGGCCAGGGCCAACCCGCGCAGCGCGGGGATGGTGATCTCGCTCGCGGTCGGATCCGTCGTGGACTGCACGGGATCCGGCGACGTAGCGGTCGGCGTCGCGCTCGGTGACGACGTCACGGTCTCGGCCGCAGTTGTGGGCGTCTCAGCCGGCGCGGCCGAGGTGCTCGTGGCCGGCGCGGGCGTCTCGTCCGACGAGTCCTGCACGAGCAGATAGATCGCCCAGCCCAGCACGCCGAGCAGGATCAGCGCCACGATGCCGACCACGATCGGCATCCACCAGCGGTCCCGCGGCTGGGCCGGCGCCGAGGCGGCCCAGTCGACCTCGGGGTAACCGCGCCCGGGCTGGGGCGGCCGCACCTCGGCCCGCCCCGACCACGCGGGGTTGGCCCGGCTGGGCGCCCAGTCGTCGTCGCCGACCGGCGGCATCACCGCGGTCGACCCGGGCCGGCCGGTGACTACCGTCGGTTCGTCGCGGATTGCCGGCACCGTGCGGACGTCGTCGAGAGTGTCGTCGCTGCGGCGTACCCCGTCCAGCGTGTCCTCGTCGCCGGGCGGCGGCACGGAGGCGCGGCCCACCGTGGCCTCGTCGACCCGCGTCGCGTCCAGGTCGTCAGGCTCGGACTTCGCCGGCCCTTCGGTCGCCTCGGCGGCAGGGTCCTCGGCATCGCCGGGCGAGAGACGTCGCGTCTCGTCGCTCTCGTCGGACATCGCCTCTCCTCCGGCTCGTTCACCCGCATGGGTCAACGTATCGAATCTTGCGGGACATGTCTGGCCTCCGCAGGACAAACACACCAGGTGGCTACAGGTGAGAAGGACATGCAGAGACCGATCCATCGATTCGCAGGCATCGGCGGCTACCGCTACAGTGCGGCGCATGGCCGACAAGGGCTGGATGGCACGCGTAGCCACCGCGGCAGGAGCCGCAGCGGGCACGGGCGCCGCGCAATTGGGCCTGGGCTACGGCCTGGGTGTGGTGGTCTGGCCGGTCACGCCGACCCCCGACGACAGCGCCTGGCTGGGCAGCCTGGGCTGGGCCACCTGGATCACGGCGAGCGCCACGGTGTTCGGCGCCGTGCTGGGCAGCCGCTCCCGGGGCGGTCCAGGACCGCGCACCACCGCCGCGTGGCGTTTCGCCCTGGCCGCCTGCGCGGCGGTCGGAGCCCTGGTGACGGTCGCGCTCATCGCGCTTCCGGCCCGTTCCGCCGTACGCTTCGACGCCTTCAGCCCGCAAGTCATCGCGGGCGGATACGCCGTGGTCGGGCTCGTGCTGGGCTTGGTCGTCGCGTTCTGGGCGGTGTCGTCGCGCCCGGTCGCGGCCAATCTGATGGCCACCGGCGTCTGGTTGTGGGCGCTGGCCATCGCCGGCATCGTGGTCGAGCTGACCGTGAACCGTGATTCCGCGACCTACTTGACCAGCTGGCAGTTCGCCGAGGTGGCCAACAGCGGGCTGTACGGCACGATCTATTGGCCGAGTGCCCTGCTCACCCTGTCCGCGGCGTTCCTGGTCGGCGCCCTCACCGCCGTGCCCGCCGCACGCCGCGGCGACCTCGGGATCGGCGCGGCGACCTCGGGCCTGGCCGGTCCGCTGCTGGTCGCGTTCGCCTTCTTGGCGCTGGCACCCCGGCTCACCGGCGCCCTCGGCCCGATCGAGTCGGCCTATCTGATCGCGCCGTACGCCGTGCTGGCCGGACTGGCCGGTTCGGCGCTCGCGGTCGCCGGCACCCGTACGGTCCAGCAGCAGCGGTCCGACCGGGCCGGCGCGGCGACCGGCACGGCCCGCGTCCCGGAGCCACCCGCCCTGGAGCCACCACCCGAGGCCGTCGGCGCGCCCGCTGCTGCCACCCCGGGCCGGGTTACCGACACCGCCGCCCCTGAAACCCGGAGCCGGACCCCGCGCCCGGCCCCGGCGGCTGCCCCATCGGGCGGTTCCCCCGCCACCCCGCGCCCGACTGCGGCTGCGCCGACCGGCGAGTCGGACAGTCCGACCGCTCTGATCCCCCAGCCGTCGGCTGACTCCGAGGCCGCCGCCGAGCCGGCCAAGAAGCAACGTTCCGGCCTTTTCGGACGGCGAAAGACATCCGCGCAGCCCGCAGCTGTGCTCGCGCAGGCAACCTCCGCCCCGAAGGCGGCACCCGAACCCGCCGCATCGTCCGGCCACGACACCTCGGCGCGGAGCAATGCGGACAAAAAGGCCAACGGGCAGCCTGCGCCGATCGACTCCGAGATCGCTGCAGCCGCCCGTCCGGCCCCGCGCCCGCGTCCCAAGAAGGCCGCCGCTGCGGAGCCCAAGCCGACCAAGTCCACAGTGACCCCACCACCGACGGCCCCGGCCGTGGCGCAAATCAATCCGCAACCCGCCAACTCGGCTCCGAAGACCCCGCCGCCGGTCAACCCGCGGCCGCCTGCCAAGGACTGAAGGCGCTGGTCAGAACGTCGGCCAGGTGTGTACCGGGTCGTTCGTGCGGTGCAGTTCCCAGTAGCGGAGCAGCATGGCGTGCAGGGCGTCGTTTCGGGAGAGCCCGCGGCACTCGGCCTCGCGTACGGCCTCGGTCTGCCAGGACGCCCCGTTGCGGCCGAGCCGGCACCGCTCGTCGATGACGGCAAGCAACCGGTCGCGTACGGCCGGCGCGACGCCGTAACGGTCCAGCCCCGCGTGCGCCTGGGGCAGCAGCACCGATCGCACCAGCTCGGCCACCCTGATCTCGCCCAGGCCGGGCCAGACGACCGTCGCCTCGATGCCCGCGACCGCGCCGGCGTAGAAGTTCTCGCGGGCGGTCGCGAACGGCAGCCGGGACCAGATCGGCCGTTCCTCCTCGGCCAGCCGGCGCACCAGACCGAAGTAGAACGCCGCGTTGGCCAGCAGGTCGATCACGGTCGGCCCGGACGGGAGCACACGATTTTCCACGCGCAGGTGCGGCCGCCCGTCCATGACGTCGTAGACCGGCCGGTTCCAGCGATACACCGTTCCGTTGTGCAGCCGCAGCTCACCCAGCCGGGGCACGCCGCCCGCGCGCAGCACCTCGATCGGGTCCTCGTCCTCCAGGAACGGCAGCAGCGGCGCGAAGAACCGTACGTTCTCCTCGAACAGGTCGAACACCGAGGTGATCCAGCGTTCCCCGAACCAGACCCGCGGTCGTACGCCTTGGGCTTTGAGCTCCTCCGGCCGGGTGTCGGTGGCCTGCTGGAACAGCGCGATCCGGGTCTCGGCCCACAGCCGCCGGCCGTGCAGGAACGGCGAGTTGGCGCCGATCGCCACCTGCACACCGGCGACAGCCTGGGACGCGTTCCAGTAGTGGTGGAACCGGTCGGGCGGCACCTGCAGGTGAAACTGCACGCTCGTGCACGCGGCCTCGGGCGCGATCGAGTCGCTGGCGCTGCGCAGCCGCTCGACGCCGCGGATGTCGAGGTCGAACTGTTCGCCCCGGGCTCCGGCCATCTCGTCGTTGAGCAGGCGGTAACGCTCGTTGGCGCTGAGGTTTTCGAGCACCAGGTGGTCGGGGGTGAGGGTGGGGAGCATGCCGATCATCACGAGTCCGCAGTCGCTCCTGCCGGCCGCGCGGCTGAGGCCGGCCAGCAGGTCGTCCTCGTAGTCGGCCAGGCCCCAGCCGGCGATCGACCGTGGCGCCGCGTTGAGCTCGATGTTGAACTGGCCCAGTTCGGTCTGGAACAGCGGGTCGCCGATCCGGTCGAGCACCTCGGCGTTGCGCATGGCCGGCCGGGCCGCCTCGTCGATGAGGTTGAGCTCGATCTCCAGCCCGGTCATGTCGTCACGGTCGGAGAAGGCGTGCTGATCGAGCATCTGCGCGAAGACATCGAGGCATCGGCGCACCTTCTGCCGATAGGTGGTCCGGTCGTCCGGGGCGAAGACGACGGTCGCGAGATCCTTGCCCACTTACCCTCCCGGGGCGGCCAGGACGAACAGACGTCGATCACCACTCTGTGAGCGAATGCGTGCGCTCGGTCTACCTTGCCATCCCGTACGGAGGTCCGCCAGACAACGACGAGCCGCCGCCCGGTAATCCGGACGGCGGCTCGACTGTGGATCTCTGGTTGATCGGGCCGGATCAGGCGCGGCGGATGGCCTCGCCCTCGATCTCGATCTTGATCTTCTTGCTCACCATGACGCCGCCGCTCTCGAGGGCCATGTTCCAGGTCAGACCCCAGTCCTCACGGTCGATCTCGGCGGTCGCACTGAAACCGAAGACCGCGAACCCGTACGGGCTCTGGCCGGCGCCCTCGAACTCCACGGTCAGCTCGACCGGCTTGGTCACACCCTTGATGGTGAGCTCGCCGTCGAGCACGAACTCGGCGCCCGCGTGGCTCTTGATACCGGTGCTACGGAAGTCCATCGTCGGGTACTTCTCGGACTCGAAGAAGTCGCCGCTGCGCAGGTGGTTGTCGCGGTCGGTCTGGCCGGTCTCGATGCTGGCCGTGTTGATCGAGGCGGTGACCGAGGACTGCAGCGGGTCCTCGCCGATGGTGATGACGGCCGAAGCGTCCGCGAACTGCCCGCGAACCTTGCTGACCATCAGGTGACGCGCCACAAAGCCGACCCGCTTGTGCGCGGCGTCCAGGTCGTACGTGCCGGCGGCGGGGATCTGAAGACCCTCGAACGTACGGGTGCTGGCGACGGACTCGGTCATGACTTGTTCCTTCTTTCAAGGCACTGGGCGGTCGGTGTTTGTGTGACGGAGCAACTATATGCCAAGCAATATTCCCCGTGTCAAGAGCCCGGTGTACCATGTACCCGTGAGTACGGATCTGGATGACCCCCGTTTCACCGCCTTCGGGCTCTTCGCCGAGGCGTTCACGGGGCTGACCAATCGTTTTGCCGCGCAGTTCGAGGAGCATCGCCTCTCCGCCGTCGAGTTCGAGGTGCTGATGCGCCTCGCCCGCTCCCCGGGCCGCCGGCTCCGCATGACCGACCTCGCCGGTCAGACTTCACTGTCCACCAGCGGGGTGACGCGGGTGGTCGATCGCATGGATCGCGACGGGCTGGTTCGCCGCGAGGCCTGTCCGAGCGACCGTCGCAGCTCGTTCGCCGTGATCACCGAGGCCGGCGTCGACCGGCTCGACGAGGTGTTGCCCGGTCACCTGGCGTTGCTGCAGCAGTGGTTCATCGGCCAGCTGAGCCCGGCCGAGCTCGACGGCATGCTGGGCTCACTCCGCAAGATCCGCGACGCGGTGAACCCGTGCGCGACCGCGGGCACGGCCGAGGAACGCCCTGCCGCCTGAGCCGGGGCAACCCGGCGAAGTTGCCACAAAGCCGTCCGTGAGCACCGCGCCGGAAGGCTTGGGGTAAACCGGCAGAACTACCGGCAGAATCGGGCGGCGCGGCGGTCCAAACGGACAAATCTCCCGAGTTCCGCTGCCGCGAGTGGCTACTGTGATCCGCGCAGGGGGATGCGGCGCGACCGAGGTGACGGCGGGGCTTGACGGGGGAGCTTCGTTCTCGCCGCTTAACTGGCGGGCGTGGCTACGGTTGGCGCGTGGGGGGCACGCTACGCCGACCGGCCACGCCCGGCCAGTCCCCTAGCTCTCAAGGACTTGTGTCAACAACCGCGGTCCGAGCCGATCGCGCTCGCGCGGCAACAGCGTGATCCCGCCCGATCGGCACAACTCCCGCAGCCGCCGTACGGCCGACTCCCGCTCGTCCTCGTCCGGAGTGCTGGCGATCAGCCCGACCAAAGCCTCCACGACATCACGGGGATCATGAGCCCCGTCGTACGCGTCGGCGGCGCGGGCGAAGCACTCGGCCGCCCGTTTGGGCTCGCCCCGGCTCAACGCGACCGCCGCCTCGACCACCGCGGCCGGGCCGTCCTGCGTGTCGTCGTCCTCCTCGGGAGCGAGCTGTTCGAGCACCGCGGCCGCCTCGTCGGTGCGCCCGGCCTCGGCCAGCGCCAGCCCGATCGTCGCCAGCAGCCGGCGCTGGTGCCCGGGGTCGCCCAGTTTGATCAGCTCGGTCATCGCCCGCCGGCCGAGCCGGGCCGCCTCGCCGGTGCGCCCGTCCAGCCGCTGCACCTCGGCCAGATTGGCCTGGGCCAGCACGCGCAGCCGCTTCTCGCCACTGCGCCGGGCCTGCTCCTCGACGATGGCCAGCCGGTCCCGGGCGGCGGCCAGGTTGCCCTGCCGGATCTCGTGCCAGACCAGGTTGTTCTCGGCCACAGCCAGGTCGCGGGCCCGGCCCCCGCGGCGGGCCAGCACCAGGGCGGCCTCGCCGTGCCCGCGGGCCCGGTCGAAGTCGCCGGCGTTCATCCACAGGCCGGCCAGCTGGGCGTGCGCGGTGAGCTGGCCCGCGACCTCGTCGAGACGCTCGAACTCGGCCAGCGCCGCGGCCGCCGATTCGATCTCGTCGGCGCTGCCGCCGTGCTCGCGGGCGAGCTGCGCCATGCCGATGCGGGCCCAGGCCCGGACGGCCGGGTCGGCGTCGGCCGTGCGCGGGTCGTCGAGCAGCCGGCGCAGCCACTGGCGGCCGGTCACATCCCGCCCGCGGAACCGCCACCAGCGCGGGAGCGCCGCCGCGAGCCGCAGTGCGGTGTGCGGGTCCTCCCCCGCCGCGTAGGCCAGAGCGGTGCCGAAGTCACCGGCCACGTCGTCGAGCCGGGCCGCCGCCTCGGGCAGCCGGGCGCCGGTCAGGTCGGGCCAGATCTCGTGGGCCAGGCCGGCCATCACCTGCGCGTGCCGGCGGCGGCCCTCGTCGAGCTCACCCTCGGCCGCCGCGCGCTCGGCGGCGTAGTCGCGCACGACGTCGAGCAGCCGGAACCGGAAGGTGCGGCGGCCGCGCACGCTGAGCAGACCGAGTTCGAGCAGGCGGTCGAGCAGGTGCACGACGTCGGCCCGCGGGTTGTCGATGAGCTGCTCGGCGAGGCCGATCGACCAGCGGTAGCGGAACATCGCGAGCCGGCGCAGCTCCCGTTGCTCCTCGGAGTTGAGCAGGCGGTAGCTGGCCGCCACGGCGTCGCGCAGGCTGACCAGCGGCTCACTCGACCCCGGCCGGTCCAGGTCGAGCACGCGATCGCCGTACCGGTCGAGGATCTCGGGGATCGTCAGCACCCGGCCGCGCGCCGCCGCCAACTCGATCGCGAGCGGCAGACCGCCGAGCCGCCGCACCAGCGCGGCCAGCGGCGCGACCTCGCCGGGCTCGGGCTCGTCCCGGCGCACCTGGCCCAGCCGTTCCAGGAAGAGGGCCACCGCGGGGTAGGCCGCCGCCACGTCGGCCAGGGGGCCGTCGGTCTCGGGCGGGGGTGCGAGGAGCGGCGCGAGCGGCCACACCCGTTCGGCGGGCAGACCGATCGGGTGTCTGCCGGTGGCCAGGAAACGCACGGTGGGCAAGCGTTCGAGCAGCTGGCTGAGCATTTCGGCGGTGGCGTCGGGCGAGCGCTCGACGGCGTCGACGAGGACGAGCGCGGCCCGGCCGGCGAAGACGGCGGGCAGGTCGTCGGCCCGGCCGACACCGAACTCGGCCGCGATGCTGCCCAGCATCTCGCCGACCGTGCAGCCGTCGGTCACCACGATGCCGGCCACCCCGCCCGGATAAGCAGTGGCCGCCCGGTGGGCGGCCACGAAAGCAAGGCTGGTCTTGCCGACCCCAGCCAGGCCGACCAGGGTGATGCCGCGCGGGCCGTCCGGGGCCGCGAGCTGGGCCGTCATCTCCTCGAGGTCGTCGTCGCGGCCGATCAGCTCGGTGGTCGGCAGCACGCGCAGGAAACCGGTCGGCGGCAGCGGGTCCTCGGTGGACTGACCGCGGGCCGCGGCCAGGAAGGCCTCCCGGTCGGCGCCACCCAGACCGAGGGCGGCCGCCAGCAACTCGACGGTGGTGCGCTGCGGCCGGGACGCACGGCCCCTTTCCAGGTCGCGGACCGTTCGCACGCCGACGGCGGCCCGGGCGGCCAGCTCGTCCTGCGTCAGGCGGGCCCGCAACCGCTCGCGGCGCAGCACAGCGTCGAATCCGCCCTGCTCCGGAGCGCTTTCTCCGCCGTTGTTCGCGACCACGCCACCGAACTTAGGGTGGGTTCAGGTATGCGGCGAGCAGAGATCGGATCTTGTCGGATTGCGGACCCAAAGCCGACGGTCAAATGCCACTAAAGACCCAGCCCGCGGGCGATCAACATGCGCTGGACCTCGGACGTGCCCTCGCCGACTTCCAGAATCTTGGCGTCGCGGTAGAAGCGGCCGACCGCCGACTCGTTCATGAAGCCGTACCCGCCGTGCACCTGCGTGGCCCAGCGGCTGTTCTCCATCGCCGCGTTGCTGGCGTTCAGCTTGGCGATCGCCGCGTACCGCTTGAAGTCCTGCCCGGCCAGCATGCGGGCGGCCGCGTCGTAGTAGCCGACCCGGGCGATGTGGGCCCGCATCTCCATGTCGGCGATCATGAACTGGACCGCCTGGTAGTTGCCGATCGGCTGGCCGAAGGCCTCGCGCTGGCCGGCGTAGCGCACGGACTCGTCGACGCAGCCCTGGGCCAGACCGACCGAGAGGGCGGCGATCGCGATCCGGCCCTCGTCGAGGATGCGCAGGAACTGGGCGAAACCGCGGCCGCGCTCACCGAGCAGGTTGGCCGCCGGGACCCGTACGTCGTCGAAGGAAAGCTCGTGGGTGTCCGAGGCGCACCAGCCGACCTTGGAGTAGCCCGGGGCGACGGTGAAGCCCGGCGTGCCCGAGGGCACGATGATCGTGGACAGCTCCTTGGAGCCGTCGGGGTTGGTGCCGGTGACCGCCATGACCGTGACCAGGCAGGTGATGTCCGTGCCGGAGTTCGTGATGAAGGCCTTGCTGCCGTTGATCACCCACTCGTCGGTGGCCTCGTCGTAGACCGCGCGGGTCTTGGTGCCGCCCGCGTCCGACCCTGTGCCGGGCTCGGTCAGGCCGAAGGCGGCCAGCGCCTCACCCGAGCAGAGCCGGGGCAGCCACTGCTCCTTCTGCTCCTGCGTGCCGAACCGGTGGATCGGCATGGCGCCCAGCGAGACCGCGGCCTCGAGCGTCACCGCCACCGAGCTGTCCACTCTGGCCAATTCCTCCAGCGCGATGCAGAGCGCGAAGTAGTCGCCGCCCATCCCGCCGAACTCCTCGGGGAACGGCAGGCCGAAAAGACCCATCTTGCCCATCTGACGAATCACGTCGTACGGGAAGGTCTTGTGCTCATAGTGCTCGGCGATCACCGGCGCGACCTGCTCGCGGGCGAACTCCTCAACGGTGACGCGCAGCGCCTCCTGCTCCTCGTCGAGCCGGAAGTCGACCATGGTGTGCTCCTGTCAGACGGGCGTGACGCCGTGGCGGCGCCGGGCGAAGAAGCGCTCCTTGCCGCGGGCGGCCCGGTAGCGGCGGATGAGTTCGTCGCGCAGGTCGCCCGGCTCGACGACGGTGTCGACGACCAGTTCGCTGGCCAGTCGCATGATGTCGATGTCCTGCTCGTACTCGGCGCGGCGCGCGGCCACGAACGCGGCCCGCTCCTCGTCGTCCGCGATGGCGGCGATCTTGTTGGCGTAGACGGCGTTCACCGCGGCCTCGGCCCCCATCACCGCGATCTTCGCGGTGGGCAGCGCGATCGTGGCCTCGGGCTCGAAGCTGGGGCCGGCCATGGCGTACAGACCGGCGCCATACGCCTTGCGGACCACCACGCAGATCTTGGGCACCGTGGCCTCCGAGATCGCGGTGATCATCTTGGCGCCGTGCCGGATGATGCCCTGTTTCTCGACCGCCGAGCCGACCATGAACCCGGGCACGTCGCAGAGGAACAGCAGCGGGACGTTGAAGGCGTCGCAAAGCTGCACGAAGCGGGACGCCTTGTCGGCCGAGTCGGGGAAGAGCACGCCGCCCTTGAACATCGAATTGTTGCCCACGACGCCCAGCACCTCGCCGTTGAGGCGGGCGAAACCGACCGTGAGCTCCTTCGCCCACAGGGCCTGGATCTCGAAGAACGAGCCCTCGTCGACCAGGCCCTTGACGTAACGCCGCATGTCGAAGGCCTGGCGCTCGCTGGCCGGGACCAGCGCGCCCAGATCGGCCCCGGTCGACGACTTCGCCTCGGCCGCGGGCGGGGTCTGCTCCCAGTTCGACGGCAGATAGGACAGATACGCCCGTACGGTGTCGAGCGCGTCCTGCTCCGTCTTGCACAGGAAGTGGCCGACGCCGGACTCCGCGCAGTGCACCCGGGCGCCGCCCATCGCCTCGAGCGTCGTCTTCTCACCGGTGACCATCTCGACCATGCGGTCGGAGCCCAGATACATGCTCGCGTTGCCGTCGACCATGGCGACGATGTCGCAGAAGGCCGGAATGTACGCCCCGCCGGCCGCCGACGGGCCGAACAGCGCGCACGCCTGCGGAATCGCGCCCGACGCCTTGACCTGGGTGTGAAAAATCTTGCCGGCGCCGCGGCGGCCCGGGAACAGCTCGACCTGGTCGGTGATGCGCGCGCCGGCCGAGTCGACCAAATAGATCATCGGTACGCCGTACTGCACGGCCCGCTCGATGATGCGGATGATCTTTTCGACCGTACGGGCGCCCCAGGAGCCCGCCTTGACCGTCGAGTCGTTCGCCATGAGGCAGACCTCGCGGCCGTCGACCCGCGCGATCCCGGTGATCACGCCATCGGCCGGCAACCCGTCGGCCAAGCTGTTGGCATAGAGCCCGTCCTCGACGAAGGAACCCTCGTCGACCAGCAGCGCGATCCGTTCGCGGGCGAAGAGCTTGCCTTTCGCGGCGTTGGCCGCGTGGTAGCGCTCGGCGCCACCGGCCAGCACCCGCTTGCGTGCCTGTGCGAGCTCGTCGCCCACCGCGACCCTCCTGAACGGTCGTTAAGACTTAACGAGCGTTAGGGTAGCGGATCCGCTCGGGCGCGGCAACGCCGGACGGGAGCCTCCGCCGGCTGCGGAGACTCCCGTCCGTTTTCATTTCTGCCGATGCCGTGGAGGGGCACCGGGTGTTACTCGGCGCCTCGTGGCACCGCACGGGTCGCACCCGGGACCGGTGCGACCCGGTCTTCCGCTAACCCCCGTGGGTAAGCGCGCTTCAGCGCAGGGTGTTGAGCAGGCCCAGGCTGCCGATACCACCGACGGTCTCGGTCAGGCCCGAGATCGGGGCGGCCTCGGTGGCGCCACCGCGGCCACCCTTCGACGCGCTGTCCGAACCGGTCGCGGCCGGCTTGGTGTAGCCGTCGTTGTCGTCGGTCGCCGGCTCCTCGCCCGCGTCGTCGTCCTGCACGTCGCCGTAGCCGTCGTTGCTCGCCGGCTTCTCGCCACCGTCGCCCTTGTAGTCGTCGTCGTCGACGTCGCCGTGGTCGCCGTCGAAGTCGTCGTCGTCACCGTGGCCGTGGCCGTGGCCCGGGCGGTCCCAGTCACGGTCACGGTCCCAGCCGCCGCGGCCGAAGTCGTCGTCGCCGTTCGCGCAGGCGGCGGCCGACTGCGCCGCACCGAGGATGCCGAGCGCGTTGCCGCAGACGTTGACCGGCACGTTGATCGGCGCCGCGAGCTGGGTGCCGTTCAGGATCCCGTTGTTGGCCCCGGTGGCCTGCACGAAGTCGTCGTCGTGGCCCGACTCGTTGCGGGAGATGGCGCGGCTGCTCGCGCTGCCCAGGAGGGCGGCCGAGTTGCCCGACAGGTTGATCGGCAGGCTGATCGGCGCGTACAGCTGGGTGCCGTTCAGGATCCCGTTGTTGACCCCGGTCGCCTGGAGGGCGCCGCCACGGCCACCACGGTGACCCTGGGCGCTCTCCTTCTTGCCCCACTTGCCGCCGCGGTGGAAGTGCCGGTCGCCGCGGGTGTCGTTCGAGCAGATGGCCTGCGAGTACGCGCCGCCCAGGATGGCCAGCGAGTTGCCGCAGACGTTGATCGGAACGTCGATCGGCGCGTAGATCTGCGTGCCGTTCGCGATGCCGTTGTTGAACCCGGTGTACTGGGTGTCGCCCCAGCCGTTCTCGGTGGTGCGCTTGCTCTCGGCCTTACGGCCGTTGACGCCGACGCCGGCCGCGCCGGCGTGACCGAGCACCGCGGCCGAGTTGCCGACCACGTTGACCGGGACGCTGACCGGCAGGTACGCCTGGGTGCCGTTGGCGATGCCGTTGTTGACCCCGGTCACCTGGGCGTTGCCGCGGCGGCCGCTCTCGGTGCGGTTGAACCCGACGCCCTGGGCGTCGGCCGCGCCGAGGATCGCCAGCGAGTTGCCGACGACGTTGATCGGGACGTTGACCGGCACGGCGATCTGGGTGCCGTTCAGGATGCCGTTGTTGGCTCCGGTGATCTGCTTGCTGTCGGCCTGCGCGGCAGCCGGGGCGAACAGCAGGGCGCCGGCGGCCAGGACACCGACACTCAGAGTCTTACGAACCCAAGTCTTCATGAGAAAAGAAATGCCTTTCAATAATGTTTCGGCAGTGGTGTTGCTTATTGAGTTGTGTGGGTGTTCCGGAACTGCATTCGGGCGCAGCGGTGCCCTGGCTCGGTTTCTTTCTGCCCTGACCCCGCTTGTCGACGTGCGCCCATGGCGCTTCGGTGCGGTGCATGTGATTCAGGCGTGGTTGATTCGCCGCTTGTTCGCAAGCGGTTGGGGAATCGGGCCGGAACGCGGACACCGAAGCCGGTGCCGTGCCGGTGACCGGCGATCGGGCGGATCGCCGTACGCCATCACTCAGTCAGGTGAGACGGTCGGTTCCTCGGCGTCGTGCCGCCGGGCCTCGACATCGGACGCGATCGCAGCCGCATGGCTCACCATGGCGCTGCTGGCGATCGCGGCCGGCAGGAAGGCGGCGGAGCCACCGTCCGTCGGAGTCCCCGACCCGCTGGTCGGAGTGCCGCTGACGTCCCCGAGGTGCAGCCGCAGAGGTGCCGCGGGTCCGTTTCTCCCGGGGGTGCTGTCCTCCTGCGCCGTCTCCGGCGCCGCGATCACCGCGTGAGCGGTGCGGTGGTGCCGGTGGGCGGACGGTGCGGAGGAGGCCTTGCCGCGCCTGACCGCGGCCACGGTGTGGTGACCGGCGGCCGGCGCGGGCCGGGCCTGGTCGATCGCTTGCTGTTCCGGCTGCTCCGGCCGCGGGCGAGTCTCCTCGTGCGGCGGGGAAGCGGCCGGTTCTTCCACCTCGTACGGCGGCTCCTCGTCGGCCGGGAGCTCGTCGGAGCTCGGCCGCTCGGAGTCCTGCCGGTCGGGCGCCGCTTCGCCGGTGAGGCGAATTGGGGCGGCGACCTCTCCCAGCACCGCGTCGACGTCGGCGAAGACGTCCACAGTGGCCGGGGGGACGTCGTGGACCTCGTCGTCGCGCGTCCGATCCAGCCGGGTCAGAACCGGCCGGGGTACGTCGAGGATGTCGGCCACGAACTGGTGATCGTGGTGTGCCGGTCGAGTGTTCTCCAGCGGCTGGACGGCCGCCTGCAGGAGATCGGTGACCGGCGAGGCGACGTCGAAGCCCGTCACGGAGCCGAGCAACGAGCCGTCCGGCCCGTCGGCACGGTCCGCGGCCTGGGCCGCAGCGCCGGTGAGCAGCCAGGCCGCACCGGCCAGGCCGCCGACGACGAGCACACGCAGACCCCACCGGACTCCGGTGTGTCGCGCACGGTTCCCCGACCGCCGCTCCGCCCCCTGGATGTGAGGCGGCAAGGGCGTGGGTTCGCCGGCGAGCGGAACCGACGGCGACAGGAACGCCACGCGCGCTGCGCGCCCGGCCCCCAGTCCCGTCATGGATCCGCCCCTCGTCGTTTCGGCTGAACCGATGGCCGCTTCTTCGCCGGTGGTGTTTCTGCGAACCGGCGGTATCGGCCACTCGATATTGGTAACGAAACGACGGAGGGCGGGTCACGCGAACAAATAGGAAAAATGATCGCCGGTCAGGGGCGGAGAATCACACCAATCTGGTCCGCGGTCCGGCTCGAAGAACACCCGACGGGAGTGTGCGACCGAGCAGCTTCTCGGCCGTCTCGGCGGTGCTGATCAGGCGATCCAGGTCGATTCCGGTGTCGATGCCCATGTCGTGCAGCATGTGGACGACCTCCTCCGTCGCCACGTTCCCGGAGGCGCCCGGAGCGTACGGGCAGCCGCCGATCCCGCCGACGCTCGCGTCGAACTCGGTGATCCCCAGGTCGAGCGCGGTCACGATGTTGGCCAGGCCCGTGCCGCGCGTGTTGTGGAAGTGCAGCAGGTCAGGGCGTACGGCGGAAAGAAGGTCACGCACCCGGCGCGGGGTCGCCATGCCGGTGGTGTCGCCGAAAGCGATGCGGTCGGCACCGTCGGCCCGCACCCGCGCCACGATGCCGGCCACCCGATCGGGGTCGATGTCGCCCTCGAACGGGCATCCGAAGCTGGTCGCCACAATCACCTCGACGGTGGCGCCGGCCTCGTGGATCAGCGGAATGAGCGAGGCGATGTCGTCGAGCGACTCGTCGGTCGAGCGATTCAAGTTGCGCCGGTTGTGAGTGTCCGAAGCGGACACCACGACCTCGATCTCGCGGAAACCCGCGGCCAGGGCCCGCTGCGCGCCCCGGGTGTTGGGGATCAGCGCCGAATAACGGATCTCGGGGTGACGGTTGACCCGGGCCCACACCTCGTCGGCGTCGGCCATCTGCGGGATCGCCTTGGGATGGACGAAGGAGACCGCCTCGATCCGCCGGACACCGGTCTCGCTCAGCGCGTCGATCAGCCGGACCTTGGCCTCGGCCGGAATCGGATCCTCGTTCTGCAGGCCGTCGCGGGGGGCGACCTCGCGGATGCTCACCATCACGTCCGTCACCTCATCCGGGAGACGATGCCGGTGTCGTAGTCGCCCGAGAGGAACTCCTCGTTCTCGAGCAGCTCGGCGAAGAAGGGCAGATTGTTCTTGGGACCGGCGATCTGAAAACCGGCCACCGCCGTACGGGCTCGGGCGATCGCCTCGTCGCGGTCGGCGCCGAAGACGATCAGCTTGGCCATCAGGGAGTCGTACGACATGCCGACCGTGGTGCCCTCGGCATAGCCCGCATCGACCCGGATGTCGTCGCCGGTCGGCTCGACCCACGTGGTGACCTTGCCCGGGCCGGGCAGGAAGCGCCTCGGATCCTCGGCGTTGACCCGCAGCTCGATCGCGTGGCCCCGGGTCGCGCTGCTCACGGTGACCTCTTCGCCCGCCGCGATGAGCAGCTGCTGCTCGACCAGGTCGATGCCGTGGATCAGCTCGGTGATCGGGTGCTCGACCTGCAGCCGGGTGTTCATCTCGAGGAAGAAGAACTCGCCGGTGACCGGGTCGAGCAGGCACTCCACCGTGCCGGCGTTGCGATAGCCGACCGCTTCACCCGCCTTGACCGCGGCCGCCAGGAAGCGTTCGCGCAGCTCGGGGTCGACGGCCGGGCTCGGGGCCTCCTCCACCAGCTTCTGGTTGCGGCGCTGCACCGAGCACTCGCGCTCGGAAAGGGCGATCACGCGGCCGTCGGGCAGACCCAGGATCTGCACCTCGACGTGGCGTACCCGGGGGAAATAGCGCTCGATCAGCACGTCGCCGCTACCGAACATGCGCTCGGCGAACGTACGCACCTTGCCGAGCTCGCGGCGCAGGGCGTCCTCGTCGTTCGCGACCGCCATACCCATGCCGCCGCCGCCCGCGGCCGCCTTGACCATCACCGGGTAGCCGATCGCGGACGCGGCCTCGATCGCCTCGCTCTCGGTGGCAACCGGCTCCTGCGTGCCCGGAGCGACCGGGACGCCGGCCGCGGCCATCAGGTTGCGCGCGTTGATCTTGTCGCCCATGGCCTCGATCGCGTCAGCGCCCGGGCCGACCCAGATCAGGCCGTTCTGTTCGACCAGACGGGCGAAGCCGGCGTTCTCACTGAGGAAGCCGTAACCCGGGTGGATGGCCTGGGCGCCGGTGGATTTCGCGGCGGCCAGGATCGCGTCGGCGTTGCGATAGCTCCGGGCCGGGTCGGCCGGGCCGACACAGACCGCCTCGTCGGCCTCGCGGACGAACGGCATGTCCTCGTCGGCGTCGGAATGCACCGCGATCGTGCGGACGCCGAGCCTGCGGGCGGTGCGGATGATCCGGCGGGCGATCTCGCCCCGGTTGGCGATGAGCAGCGAGTCGATCATCGTTGACCTTCTCTTCTCTTTGTTCAGGCCCTTGTGAGGCCGTTGTCTTCCGCTTTCAGCAGGCCCTTATGAGGCCTTTGTCCGAACGCTCTCGGCTCGCGACCCGCATTTCCTACCGCCCGATCAGGGCGTGCATCGTGGCCTCGCGCAGCAGGGCCGCCCGGCGGCGACGGTCCACCTCGCCGCCGAGGAAGGGGGTCGAGTTCATCAGACCGAACGCCGAGTGGGCGAGCACCCGGGCCTCGGGGGCGTCGAGCTCGGGACGCAGCGTGGCCAGCACCCCCACCCACTCCTCGACGTAGAGGCGCTGGAGGCGGCGGATCTGGCGGCGCGGCTCCTCGGGCAGACGGTCCAGCTCGTGCAGGTGCAGCGCGATGACGGCCGGGTTGTTCAGCGCGAACTCGACGTGGAAGTCGATCAGGTCGGCCAGCGCGGCGCTCGCGTCCTCGGGGTGCTGGCCGACGCGGGCCTTGCCGCCGTGCAGCAGGCTCTCGCTGACCGGGATCAGCGCGGCGACCAGCATCGCCTCCTTGCCGGCGAAGTGGTGATAGAGCGCCGGGCCGGTCACCCCGGCCGCCGAGCCGATGTCGTCCATCGAGACACCGTGATAGCCACGGGCCGCGAAAAGTCCGACCGCGATCTCGAGGATCTCGTCGCGGCGCGACCGCCGCCGGGGCGCGGGCGGGCCCTGACGCTGTTGCTGATCAACCGTTGTCACGTGGTCACTTTAACGCGCTGTCAACCCCCGGCCTTAACGGGCGTTCAGGATGTGGAACGGCCCTCCACCGCGGCCACCGCCTCGTCGTGCACCCGCTGGGCCACATCGCGGCTTGACGAGTCGGCGGGCATGCGCGCCAGCAGTGCCCGCAGCAGCGCCTCGGCCTCGGCCGCCCGGCCCGAACGCAGCAGCGCCTCGCCCCGCATGCCCTCCAGACGGTCGGCCTGATCGGTCGCGCCGATCGAGGTCAGCCGCTCGGGAGCGTCACTCAGATGCGGCAGCGCCTCCTCGTAACGCCCGCGGGACATCAACAGGTTACCGGCCTCGTACGCGGTCAGCGCGTGCTGGAAGACCGCGTTCGGCTCGGCGGCCAGCTCCGGCGGCAACTCGTCGAACTTCCGGTCGATCTGTTCGATCACCTCCAGGCCGCGGTCGGGCTGGTCGGCGTAGCTCAAGGCGCCGACCCCCCGGCGCAACGCCCGCAGCTCGCCGATCAGGTCACCCGACTCCCGCAGGGCCGAGGCCGCGGCCAGGAAAGTGTCGGCCGCCTCGGCGTCGCGATCCATGTCGTAGAGCAGGCCGGCGGCGTCCTCGGCGATCTGGCCCCGGCCCGCCGGGTTGCCGTCCAGCCGCTCGATCAGCGTGCGGTAAAGGGTGAGGGCGCCGTCGGGGTCGCCGATCTGGCGATACAGCCCGGCCAGCAGATAGCGCGCGTTGTCGGCCGCATCGTCGTCCTCGAGCGTTTCGAAGCCGGCCAGCGCCTCCTCGGCCACCTCGGCCGCTTCGACCGGGCGGCCGGCCAGGCGGTAGGCGTTGGCCAGGTCGTAGCGGGCGTGCGCACCGGCGGCGTCGAACCCGGCTTCGGCGCAGAGGGCGACCGCCTCGACCAGGTCGGTGATCGCCTCGTCGGGCCGGCCCAGCTGCATCAGGGCGGTGCCCCGGCCCAGGCGGGCGGGCAGCGCCTTGGCCTGCTCGCCGGTGGCGATGACGCCGCTGAACACCTCGACCTGCTCGGCCGGGTCGCCTAGGGCGTGCCCGAGGATCGTGCCGGCCTCGGCGATGCGCCGGGCGGGCCCGTGGACGCGATAGAACTCCCACGCCTCACGCGCCGCGGCCAGTGCCTCGTCGTGCCGGTGGCCGGCCATCCGGTTGCGGGCGCGCAGCATCGCGTGCATCGCCACCATGCGCGGCTCACCCGTCCGGGCGGCCAGCTCGTCGCCACGGTCGCTGGCCTCGTTCGCCTCGTCGAGACGGCCGTTCATCAGGTGCAATATGGACAGCCGGGCCCAAGCGTCGGCCTGCTCGAAGGCGCCACCGTGCTGCTGCTGATAGTCGACGTCGGCCCGGACCGGCGCCTCGTCGACCGGCTCACCGGCGTATCCGCGATCGAGCGCGATCCGGGCCCGCAGCGCACTGGCTTCCCGAGCCGCATCAGCCTCGCCGGCACCCGTCCCGCTTCTCGCGCTCGCGCCACCCGCGCCGCTTCCCGGAACTGAGCCGCCGTCGGCAACCGCGTCGGCCGCACCCGCGACGCTCCCCGCGTCCGCGCCGCCGCCCGCGCTGCTCCCCGCACCAGCACTGCTGCTTGCGCCGCCGACCTCGGCGAACAGGTCGACCGCCCGTGACCAGTGCTCGCCGGCGCCGGCCGAACGCATCCGGTTGCCGAGCATCACCTCGCGACGCGCCCGGAGCAGCGGGTCGTCGAGGTGCGGGAAGCGCGCGTCGAGCGCCTCCAGCGTCGCGGTCAGGGCGGCGTCCTGATCGTCGCGCCAATGCTGCCGGGCCAGATCGAGCAGCTCGGCCGCGCTCGCGTCGACCGGCACATTCGGTTTGTCCGGCTGGTCGGTGAAGACGACAGCGTGCGCGGAGTCAGACGCGACAGCCGGAGTGGCCGGACCCGCGCGACGGGCTGTCGGTGAGAGGGGCAGCACCACCCCGTACGGCTCGGCGGCCAGGTCGGCGGCGATCCACCGGCTCTGGTGGTCGTTGCCGTTACGCTCGTCGAACTGCTTGGCCAGCTCGGTGGCGCGGGCCGCCAGCTCGACACCCAGCGCCGAAGCCGACAGGTCGTCGTGGTCGCGCCGATGGATGATCGTGTCGCCGTGGCCGAGGTCGGTCAGCCGGCGCAGCAGCATCGCGGCGTCGGCCGAGAAGTGCATGTCGGCCGAGGGCGACGGCGCCTTGTCGAGCCAGTCGATGTGCCGCTGCAGAATCTCCAGGCCGCGGTGCTCGTTGCCGGTGCGCGCGCAGAACGCCAGGTGGGTGCCCAGGCTGCGCAGGTCGGCCAGGTTGCCGCGTTCGAGGCGATAGGACCGGCGGTGCGCGTCGGCGGCCTCGTCGAGGCGGCCCGTGCGCACGTAGGCCACCATCAGCTGGCGCAGGATGCCTTGGGGCTGCTCGGTGCAGTCGAGCGCGCCGGAGAGCACCGGCTCGGCGGTCGCGATGACGTCGTCGTACCGCTCGTGCTCGTTGTAATAGCCGGCCACCGCGGACGGGTCGCAGCCGATGCAGTCGGAAAGGTCGTCGCGGGGTGCGGCCTGCCAGCGGGCGAACCAGTCGGCGGCCTCGGGCGCACCGACGTGGTCGGCCACCAGATAGCGGAGCTTGTAAACCGCCTGCTGGCCGTGACCGTCCTCGCGGTAGCGCCGCTCCATGTCGTCGAGCACCGCGTAGGTGCGCTCGAGCGGGATCTGCGGGAACTTGGTCATCGAGCTGACCATGGTCTTGAACTGCCAGAGCAGTTGATGCTTGCCCGGCCCGTGGTGGGCGCCGGGGTTGCGGTCGAAGTCGGCCACCGTCCACGAGAAGCTGACGAACGCCTTGGCCGGCTCGCCGCCGTAGGTGTACGCCGTGGTGGCGAGCAGCCGCGCCGCGAAGGCGAGCCGGGGGTCGTTCACCGTGTCGACGTGCCGCACGATCTCTTCGACCAGGGCGATCTGCGCCGCGCCGTAGGGCAGCGCGTACGCCTGGTGATACAGCTCCCAGAGCTCTTCGGCGGTCCTCATTTGTCCTCCCCCGGGACGGCCCTGTCCAGCAGGCCCAGGAACGAGCTGGTCAGCAACGCGGCGTCGGCGGGGCGGATCGGGTGCTGCCCGAGCATCAGGGCCTGGCCGTAGAGCGACTCGACGGCGAGGCCCGCGAGCTCCGCGTCGCCGATCGCGGTGATCCGGCGTACAAGAGCGTTGCGGTGATTGAGAACGAGCTGCGGGCGGTCGACGGTCGTGACCCGCGAGAGCGCGTCGAGCACGCCGCCCCACAGGTCGTCGGCGGTGTCGCGGCTCTGACTGAACTGCTCGTTGAACGCGGCGGCCCGGCTGACCAGATAGAGGGCGGGCACGCCGGCCGGGTCGAAGCCACGCACCACCACCTCGCAGCCGAGCCGGTCGAGGCGGCGCTGGGCGGCGGTCAGGAACGGGCGCAGGCGCAGCTCGGTCTCGGCGTCGAGGGCTGTGAACCGGGCCGCGACGTCGGACGGCTCGAGGCGCTCGACGCGCACCTCGGGATCCACAGTGGCCAGCCGCTCGATGATGTCGGCGTGGTACACGATGCCGCCGTTGATCACCCCGAGGTCCTGCGCGGCGGCGACCGACGCGAGCTGCCGGAACTCGTCGTGCCCGGCGGCGTAACGCAGCACGCCGTGGCGCTCGCGGAACTCGGCCAGCGTGACGAAGCCCATGTTCGTCTCGACCGGCACCCACTGCTCGACCAGGCGCAGCATCTCGTCGTCGTGCAAGGCCAGCGCCATGACGCCGAGGTGGTGGATCGAGAGGAACTCCCCCAGCCGGCGCGGATCGGTCGAGGCCAGCCGGACCAGCCAGCCCCGCAGCTGGTCGGCGATCGCCTCGCGGGTGTCGGCGAGCAGGCCGTCGTCGTAGAGCGCCTCGCGGCTGGCGGTCGGCCGCAGCTCGGTGCTGTCGACCACGCAGCGGGCGAAGAACGCCCACTCGGGCAGCAGACCCTCGACGCTCTCGGCCAGCAGCATCCGCTTCAGATAGACGCGGTGACCGCCCCGGGCGGCCGGGTTCACCGGGGTGGGCAGCACGAACGCCACCCCGGTGAGGCCGGCCTCGGGCACGTCGAGCGGCACCACGTCGAGGGGGCGGAAACCGAAGACCTCTTGCGCGTACGCGTTGAGGTCACCACCGGGCCACGGAAGCTCGCCGGTCGTCACCTCCACGGTGTCGACCTCCACCCGTACGGGAAGCAACGAACCGTAAAGTCCGGCCAGCTCACGCACCGTGGCGGCGGACAGCAGGTGCTCGGAGCCGCGGCGGGGCACCAGCGTGACAGTCGTGCCCGGTTCGCGGTCGCCGCCCGGACGGACGTCGTAACGCCCGTCGGAATAGCCGGTCCAGAGCACGGGCTCGGCCCCGGCGCGCCTGGTGTGCACGCGGATCTCGTCGGCCACCAGGAAGCACGAGAGCAGACCGATGCCGAATTGGCCGAGGAACTCGTGGCGGGCGAAGCCGAGCTCGTCGCGCTTGGAACTGCGGCCGATCGTGGCCAGCAGCTCGTGGACCTGCGCCTCGGTGAGGCCGATGCCGTTGTCGCTCACCCGCAGCGCGTCGGCGCCCGTGGTGATCGACACCAGGCCGGGCGAGCCGGCCGCGGTGATCGCATCGACCGCGTTTTGCAGCAGCTCGCGGACGTAGACACGCGGGCTCGCATACAGGTGATGGCTGAGGAGATCGACGATGCCACGAAGATCGACCTGGAACGTGTTGCTCACGGCGGAGAAGGTACCGCGAACGGGCGACAAAAACGGGGCGGTGGGCCACCGCCCCGTTCCGGCCGTCTAGCTCAGGCCGCCCGGCTCCGAGCCCGTGACGATGGGGGCGCGCACCAGGTTGCCCCACTCGGTCCACGAGCCGTCGTAGTTGCGCACCTGCGGATAGCCGAGCAGGTAGCGCAGGGCGAACCAGGTGTGGCTGGACCGCTCGCCGATCCGGCAGTAGGCGATGATGTCGTCGCCCGACTCCAGGCCCAGCTCGTCCCGGTAGATCTTGGCGAGCTCGTCGGCCGGCTTGAACGTGCCGTCCTCGTTCGCCGCCGACTTCCACGGCTTGCTCACCGCACCCGGGATGTGGCCGCCGCGCAGCGCGCCCTCCTGCGGGTACGCCGCCATGTGAGTCAGCTCACCCGTGTACTCCTGCGGCGAGCGCACGTCCACCAGCGGACGCCCGCTGCTGATGTGCCCCATCACCTGATCACGGAAGGCCCTGATCTCGGCGTCGTTGCGTACGGGAACCGGGTAGTCGGCGGTGGGTCGCTCAGTGCGGTCACGGGTCAGCTCGCGACCCTCGGCCGCCCATTTCTGCCGTCCGCCGTCGAGCAGGCGCACGTCGCGGTGGCCGAAGAGGCTGAAGACCCAGAGCGCGTACGCGGCCCACCAGTTGAAGTTGTCGCCGTAGAAGACGACCGTGTCGTCGCGGCCGATGCCCTTGGCCTCGCAGAGCGCGGCGAAGGCGGCCGGATCGAGATAGTCGCGGGTGACCTGGTCGTTGAGCTCGAGGTGCCAGTCGACCTTGACCGCGCCCGGGATGTGCCCGGTGTCGTAGAGCAGCACGTCCTCGTCCGACTCGACGACCACGAGGCCGGGCGTGCCGAGGTTGGCCGCCAGCCACTCGGTGGTGACGAGCTTGTCGGGATGCGCGTACGCCTGGAGCGCAGGCGATGGATCGTTCGCAACAGACATGATTGCCACGCTATCCCTACTGGGTTGCGCTGAAGGGAGCCAGTTCCGGACGCTTGGCTGTGATCGACTCGCCGGACGAGTGGCCACGCAGGTGCCGGCTCACCCACGGCGCGAGGTGCTCACGGGCCCAGCGCAGGTCGGCGCCGCGGGCGAGCAGCCACGGCGTGGGCTCGGGGGTGGGCGGCACCAGCATCCAGTCCTCGTGCACGCCGACGCCGAGCGCGCGGAGCACGTGCCCCGCCGTACGGCGATGACCGGCCGGGGACAGGTGCAGCCGGTCGGGCGCCCACATGTGCGGATGGTGGAAAGCGGTGTCGGCGAACAGGTCGACCAGGTGCGCGCCGTAGCGCTCGGCCAGCCGGCTCGCGCCGTCGTTGAGCACGGCCGCCCGGCGGCCCAGGATGGCCGGCAGGTTGACGGTGACGTCGGCGAACCGGAACAGGATCACCTCGGCACCCGACTCGCGCAGCCTCCGCACCACGCCGTCGAGCTGATGCACCAGGGCGTGCGGATCGACCCGCAGCCGCAAGGCGTCGTTACCACCGGCCGCGATGCTCACCAGGTCGGGTCGCATGGCCAAAGTGGGTTCGAGCTGTTCGTCGACGATCTCGTGCATGACCTTGCCGCGGATCGCGAGATTGGCGTAGCCGAAGTCGGGCCCCGAGTCGACGGCGAGCCGCGCGGCCACCAGGTCGGCCCAGCCCCGGAAGCTGCCGTCCGGGTACGCGTCGTTCAAGCCCTCGGTGAAGCTGTCCCCCATAGCAACGAAGCTTCGATAAGCCATCGCCGCCCCCTTAACGTGCCCTCAATTTTTCTCGTGGGGAACACGTTTCCACTCGATCAAGAGGCTGGGTAGCGTGACGATGGCGACACCCCGTAAAGGGAATGCCGACGGTGGGTCGACTTCCCTACGCTGCTCGGCATGCTGTTGCGAATGTCCACCTTGCTCCTCAAAACCCTGCGCGAGGAGCCGGCGGACGCGGAGGTGCCGAGTCATCGGCTGCTGCTGCGCGCCGGTTTCATCCGTCGCGCCGCGCCGGGTGGCTACACCTGGCTCCCGCTCGGCAAGCTCGTGCTCGACCGCGTCTCGGCGGTGCTGCGCGACGAGATGACGGCCGTGGGCGGCCAGGAGGTGTCGTTCCCGGCGTTGCTGCCGCGCGAGCCGTACGACGTGAGCAAGCGCTGGACGGAGTACGGCGACGACATCTTCACGCTGCAGGACAGGCGCGGTGGTGACTATCTGCTGGCGCCGACCCACGAGGAGATGTTCACGCTGCTGGTGCAGGACATGACCAGCTCGTATCGAGACTTCCCGCTGCTGCTGTTCCAAATCCAGACTAAGTATCGCGACGAGGCCCGGCCCCGGGGCGGGCTGCTGCGGGGGCGCGAGTTCCTGATGAAGGACGCCTACTCGTTCGGCCTCTCGGAGTCGGATCTGGTGGACGCCTATGCGGCACTCCGCGCGGCCTACCAGCGAGTCTTCGCTCGGCTGGGGCTGGCCCACACGATCGTTTCGGCCATGTCGGGCGCTATGGGCGGGTCCGCGTCCGAGGAGTTCCTCGCCACGTCCGAGGTGGGTGAGGACACGTTCGTCGGCTGCACGCGGTGTTCCTACGCCGCCAACACCGAGGCCGTCGTGACTGTCCCGCCGCAGGCCCTGCCCATGGCCGCCCCGGCGCTGGAGGTGCACGACACCCCCGGCACCCCCACGATCGCCTCGCTGGTCGACCTGGCCAACGCCCGGGCGCTCGGCGGCCGTACGGACTGGACAGCGGCCGACACCCTGAAGAACGTGGTGGTCACCGTGCACCGGCCCGGCGCCGACGACGAAGTGCTGGTGATCGGCGTGCCCGGCGACCGCGAGGTCGACCTCAAACGGCTCGACGCGGCACTCGCGCCGGCCACGGCCACCCTGTTCGACGACTTCGCCGCACGGCCCGACCTGGTCAAGGGTTACATCGGGCCGCAGGCCGTCAAGGCGCGCTACCTGGCCGACCCGCGGGTCGCACCCGGCACGGCCTGGCTGACCGGCGCCAACGAGCCCGGACGGCACGCGATCAACGTGGTGGCCGGCCGTGACTTCGCGATCGACGGCACGATCGAGGCGGCCGAAGTGCGCGCGGGCGATCCCTGCCCCGCCTGCGGCTCGGGAGAGTTGACCATCCGGCGCGGCATCGAGATCGGCCACATCTTCCAGCTGGGCCGGCGCTACACCGACGCGTTCCGGGTCGATGTGCTCGGGGTGGACGGCAAGCCGGTGCGGCCGACCATGGGGTCGTACGGGATCGGGGTGTCCCGGGCCGTGGCTGCGATCGCCGAGCAGCATCACGACGAGCGCGGGTTGCTGTGGCCCGACGAGGTGGCGCCGGCCGACGTGCACATCGTCGCCGCGGGCAAGGACGGGCAGATCGCATTCTCTCTGGAGCTTGCGGAGACGCTGGTCGGGCACGGGGTGCGGGTGCTGGTGGACGATCGGGCCAACCTGTCGGCCGGGGTGAAGTTCACCGACGCCGAGCTGATCGGCGTTGCCCGCACGGTCGTGGTGGGACGCAGGCTCGGCGAGGGATTCGTCGAATTTCGTGATCGCCGCACAGGCGAACGGAACGACGTGGCGGTGACGGACATACCACGTGTAATCGCTACTTCACTCGGGTAACTCCACTACCAACGGGAGGTGTATGCGCATGGTCAGAACGCTCACGTCGGTCGCCGAGGTGATGACCCGGCAGGTCGTCTATCTGCCCGAGGCGACGATGCTCGACGAGGCCGCGCAGGTCATGCGCGACCGCAGCATCGGCGACGTGGTGGTGACCCGGGGCCCGACCATGATCGGCGTGGTCACCGACCGCGACATCGTGGTGCGGGCGATCGCGGAGAACCTGCCACCCAAGACGACCTCGCTCGGCGACATCACCGCCCACGAACTGATCATGGTTGAGCAGTCGGCCACGGTGGAGGAAGCCGTGCACGCCATGCGCGAACGTGGGGTGCGGCGGCTGCTGGTCTGCGACGCGGATCGCAAGGTCGTCGGCATTCTCAGCCTGAGCGACGTGGCTCTGATGCCCACCTCGGCTTAGTCCAGCGCGGCGCCTGCCCGCTTGGGGGCGGCTGGGGCTCGGGCCGGCTTGAGTGGGCCCGCTCGGGGTCGGGTCTGTGGCTTCTCTGCGCGTTAGGGTCGGATCCGTGACCGACATGCCCCCGAAACTCGCCGAGATCGTGGACGAGTTCGCCTCGGCGCCCCGCGACGTGGTGCTGGAGATGCTGCTCGAGTTCGCCGACGCCATGCCCCCGCTGCCGGCCGACCTGGCCGGGCACGAGGGCATGGAACAGGTGCCCGAGTGCCAGACCCAGTTCTTCCTCAAGGCGACCGTCCGCCCCGACGACACGGTCGAGGTGTTCTTCGACTGCCCGCCCGAAGCGCCGACCACGCGGGCCTTCGCCGGCATCCTGGCCGAGGGGTTGCAGGGCGCCTCGACTGCCGAGATCCTGGCTGTGCCGGACGACCTGTACGCCCGGATGGGCCTGGCTCAGGCGATCAGTCCCCTGCGCATCCGCGGCGGAACGGCCATCCTCAGCCGCCTCAAGCGCCAGCTCGCCACCGCATCCTGACCGGCGCCGGAGCCCTCGTGGACATTCAAGTCTGGTCCGATATCGTCTGCCCCTGGTGCTACATCGGCAAGCGCCGCCTCGAACGTGCGATCGCTCACCTCGGCGAGCCGGTGTCCGTGACGTTCCGGGCGTTCCAGCTCGACCCGTCGCCGGTGCCGAGCGGCCTGCCGATCAGGGACGCGCTGGCCGCGACGTTCGGTGATCGCGCCCGCGCCGAGCAGATGGTCGCCCACGTCACGTCGATCGCCGCCGGTGACGGGTTGGCCATCGACTACGAACGGGCGATCGCGGCCAACACGTTCGATGCCCACCGGTTGATTGCGTGGGCCGCGGGCCAGGGGCGTCAGGTCGACATGCTGGAGGCGTTGCAGCGGGCTCACTTCATTGACGGCCTCGACATCGGCTCCCGTACGGTCCTGGCCGCGGTCGCCCGCTCGATCACCGGGCAGGCCGCCCCGGACCCCGCCGCCTATCTCGCATCCGACGCCGGCACCGGTGCCGTACACGCCGACCTGGCCGAGGCCCGCGAGCTCAGCATCACCAGCGTCCCGTTCCTGATGATCGACGGGAAGTACGCCGTCCAGGGCGCACAGGAGCCGGCCACGCTGATCGAGGCCTTCACGGAGATCGCTCGCCGCGAGGCGGTCGACGCCGGTCGATGATGTTTCACGTGGAACGGGATCGACCGGTGTAGCTCTCAGCCGATCGGCTTGGCCAGATCCTCGACGACCTCGGCTCCCGGCAGGGCACCCAGTGCAGGCCCGGCAATGGCAATCTTGCTGTGCCGTACGCCGGAACCCACGATCACGTGCGGCGCCGCGGCCACTCGGGCGTCGACCAGGATGGGCCAGTCGGCGGGCAGCCCGATCGGCGTGATGCCGCCGTACTCCATGCCGGTCAGCCGCACCGCATCGTCCATCGGCGCGAAGCTGGCCTTGCGAACATCCAGGCGCCGCCGCACCACCCCGTTCACGTCGGCCCGCGTGGTGGCCAGCACGATGCATGCGGCGTACCGGGTCTCGCCGTCCCGCTTGCCCGCCACGATCACGCAGTTCGCCGAGACGTCCAACGCCACGTCGTACGCCTCGCAGAACGCTGCGGTGTCGGCCAGCTCGGCGTCGATCGGGGCCACCAGCACCTGGTCCGCGTCGATCGGCGCATCCTCCGGCCAGACGGTCAAGGCCTTGGCGACCGGTGTGCCCAGCAGGTCGACGCGGGACTGGGCGGGCTCGAGCTTCAGGGTTCCCATCACGCTCGCCATCCTTGCTCAATACCGGGCCGCCAGGTAGTCCTCCCACGTACGGGTCCCGGTCGGAGTCGCCGTCGTGGTCAGCTCACCGTCCCGCATCGCCCGCGCCACCTTGCCGGGCACCCGCAGCCGCACCACCCGCCGCCGGTCACCCCGCGCCGCCAGCCACGTCGCCGCCGCCTCACCGAAGTTCATGATCCGCGGCCCGGCGAACTCCAGCGTCCCGCGCGCCGGCCCCTCATCGAGAAGCCCGGCGATCCGACCCGCCACATCCGCCACGTCCACCGGCTGGGCCAGGAACGCCGGATCGACGACCACCGGCCCCAGCCGCGACGACCTCTCCAGCAGCGTCACCGCGAAGGGATAAAACTGCGACACCCGCAAGATCGTGTACGGGATTCCCGAGCCCTCCACGATCTTCTCGGTGGCCAGCTTGGCCCGGTAGTGCTTCAACGGAACCCGGTCCACACCGATGATCGACACGTAGAGCAAGTGCCGGGCTTTGACCCCGCACGGCTGCGACGAGCCGCTACGTACCGGAAATGTCCCGGCGCCCCACTGCGCCGGCCAACCCTTCCCCGGTACGCAGGTCAGCCGTCACCCACCCCGCCCTCGCGCGCCGGCTCACCGGTTGGACATGATGCCCGCCCACCCTCAGCCGCGGCACAAGAACCGATCCGAGGGTGCCACTCGCCCCGGTCACCAGAGTCGTCGTCATGAGCTCAGGGACGACCCGGCGCAAGAAGTCGTGACGGTGCCCGCCCACTTCCTCAGAAACTGGCAATCGCTGCCGACCGTCGAAGGGTGTGAAGGAGCGTCGCGCAGGACGGGTCGGAACCGTCAGTGGGCTGGCATTACTGGCCGGCGGTACGGCCCTGGCCGCCACAGTCGGCGGCGACCACCAGTCCCTGCCGGCGACCCTGCTGCTGGGTGCGCTCGCGCTCGGGCTGGGGCACTCACTGCTCGACGAAATCAAACGCCAGGCCCGCCGGGTGTCGTCGGCCGGCTGGTCCCGTTCCGACACCACCAACGCCGTGCTGCTGGGGGTATGGGCCGAGCTTGCTTTGCTGGCCAGCATTCTGGTCCTGAACACGCCGGCTACTCGGGCCGTGGGGTTGGTTCTGGCCGTGTCCTACGCCGCCGCTTGCGGCTACTTCGTTACCGAACGGCGCCGCTTCATCGCGGCCGCGTCTCCCGCCGTTGCGACCACGGATGTCACTGCGAGGGGTGGCGCAAGCGCCGGCGCCGCCTCGACGGCGCGCGCGACCGCCACCGCCGAGGTTGTCCCGGCCGTGGTGGCTGCCGTCCCGACTGCGGAAGTCGTCCCGGCCGCAGCCCCGATCTTGGGCGCCGAGTCGGCGGTTACTGACGGGGAGTCAGCTGACGGGAACGCCGCGCCGTCCGCCGCAGGCACCGACGCATCCAGCGCGAACAGCGACGTCGCTGACGGAGGCACCGTGCCCTCCGGCACGAACGCCCCAAGTGCTCATACGGCCGCCGACGAGCACCTGCCCACGGCAGCAGAACTCGGCGTGATCTCCCCGCCCTCCCCCACCTCCACCGCCGTTTTCAGCGATTCGGGCCAACCGGACCGCGGCCCGCACACGCCTTCCCGCACAGCCGACGCCGTCCGAGCCGTCGGCACAGTCGTGCACCGGCCTCACCCCGCAGGCATCGGCCACGCCCCCACGGCCGCGCACGTCCTCCCCACGCAACTGTCCGCCGCAGCCCACCACGAACGGCACGCCCCCACCGACCCGCAGGCCACGCCGCCCCGCACCGCAGCGTCCACAGCCACCAAGACCACTGCAAAAACCACCACAATCACGGCCGCGCACGCCCTAACCGCCACGCACGCCGCAACCTCCACCGCTTCACATACCGCGATCCCCACCGCTCCACATGCCACAACTGCCACCGCTCCGCACGCCACAACTGCCACCGCCTCGCACGCGGCAGCAGCCTCCGGCACCGCCGCACCCACCAGCGGTCCGGCAACGCACGCCGTGTCCACAACGCACGCCGCAACCACCAGCGCCCCGCACGCAACCACCACCGCTGCGCACGCGGGAGCGGCTCCCAGCACCGCCGCACCCATCAGTGGTCCCGCAACCCACGACATGACCACCACGCACGCCGCGACCACCACGGCTCCGCACGCGGCAGCGACCAGCGGCACCGCGGCACCCACCACCGGTCCCGCAACGCACGCCATGACCACCACGCACGCCGCATCCGCCACCGGCACCGCGGCGCCCACTAGCGGTCCCGCAACGCACGCCATGACCACCACGCACGCCGCATCCGCCACCGGCACCGCGGCGCCCACTAGCGGTCCCGCAACGCACGCCATGACCACCACGCACGCCGCATCCGCCACCGGCACCGCGGCGCCCACTAGCGGTCCCGCAACGCACGCCATGACCACCACGCACGCGGCAACCGCCACCGGCACGACGGCGCACGCCCAAACCGTCACGCACGCCGCAGCCACCACCGGCACCGGCACGCGTTCAGCGACCTCGGCCCGCACCCCGGGCAGCCACACTCGTCCGGTCTCCCCCGGCCAGGCCACGCACGGCCGCCCGGCCTCCCGCAGCCACACCGTCCACAGCCACCAGGCCCCGGAACCGCTGACCGCTCACGATCGCTCAGCGACGGCCCTCCCCGTCGGTCACGATCGGCCGGTGGCGCACGCCCCTGCCTCCCACATCCTGGCGGGCGTCTCCGACACCGCAGAAGCTACCAACGTCGTCTGACATCCGTCGTCGGCCATCCACAGGCGGCCCTGAGTTATCCACAGGCGGCCGTCTTTCCCCAGTTCAGAGGGTCTTCTTACACCTGCAGGCGAGCGAACGCATCCCAGAGACGCCAGCCGCCAAGCCGGATGGCGCACCTCCCAAGTCGGCACTGGCGCAATCGGCACAGGCGAAGGCCCGGACGCCGCCAACCCCGAGGGGCCGGCGCCCCAACACCTCAGCCACGCCCTGACGAGGTCACCTTCGGAACCGCTGTTCGGGAAGGCCGACGCCATGACAATGCCCAGGCCGAAGCGCGCTCAGCTCGGCAGGACCACGATCATCGGCGGCACGGGAACGCCGCCCGACGTTTCCATGGGTAGTTCGGGCGCCGGCAGCCAGTCCAACCCCAGCAGTTCCGGCCCGAAGCCGTCATCGGAGCCGATGCGTGGTTCACCGTCGGCCACCGTTACTGCGAACACCGACGTCATGCCCGACGGGTACGGCATCTCAAGCACGTGGCGGGCATCGCTGACCACCAAGCCAGTCTCCTCGAAGACCTCCCGCCGGACGGCCTCTTCCGCAGTCTCCCCCGGTTCGAGACCGCCGCCCGGCAAGGTCCACCACTCACCGCCACCGGATCGCCGACTGCGCTCATGCACCATCAGTACGCGGCCGTCCCGGACGATCACGGCAGCGGCCCGTTTTCGTTCGCTCACGCAACGCAGGCTAACCGGCGCCGCACCCGTTACGCATGACAACTTCGACGTCTGTGGATAACGTCCACATTCGTTCCCCCGTAACGGATGCGACACCGACCGATGAGGACCGTCGGGTCGGCAGACCGATTCGGATCAGACCGCGTAGTCACTCCGCGTGTGCGGCATGTCACTTGCTCCGTCACGGTGATCCCGTACGGCCAGCACCTGGTTGACGCCGATCCGCGACTGCTCGAAGGCCAGCGCCGACGCCGCCATGTAGAGCCGCCACACCCGGGCCCGTCCGGGCGAGGTCAGCCGCACCGCTTCCGGCCACGAGGCTTCCAGGTTCGCAACCCAGGCCCGCAGCGTACGGCCGTAGTGTTCGCGCAGCGCGTGCACGTCGCGGACCTCGAATCCGGCCTGTTCCAGAAGCGTGACCGTAGTGCCGACCGGCGCCAGTTCACCGTCCGGGAAGACGTACGCGTCAATGAAGCTGCGCTGCCGGTGGGGCTGCTCGGGTGGCAGATGCAGTCGCGAGATCTGGTGGTTGAGCAGCCGCCCACCGGGCTTGAGCTGCGCGTACAGGATGGCCGCGTAGTCGGCGTAGACAGCCGTGCCGACGTGCTCGGCCATGCCCACGCTGGAGATCGCGTCGTACGGCCCGTCTTCCAGGTCCCGATAGTCCTCGACCCGGATCTCGACCTGCCCGGTGAGTCCCGCCTCGGCCACCTGCTTGCGGGCGTATTCGGCCTGCTCGGTCGAGAGCGTGATGCCGACGACCTGAACGCCGTACTCGCGGGCGGCGTGGATCGCGAGACTGCCCCAGCCGCACCCGACGTCGAGCAGCCGCTGCCCGGGCCGCAGGCCGAGTTTGCGGCAGATCAGGTCGAGCTTGTCGCGCTGGGCATCGGCCAGGTCATAGTCGTCTGTCCAATATGCGCAGGAATACACCATGCTCGGTCCGAGCACGAGGCGATAGAAGTCGTTGCCGACGTCGTAGTGGTGGCTGATTGCCTGCCGGTCGCGGCGCTTGCTGTGCCGGGCGCCGGTGACGACCATCTCTTCCGGCGGCGGCTTGGGCTGGGTGCCGAGCACGCCGAGGCGTACGAGATCACCGGCGACCGACCGGATCGGGACGTCCTTGATGTCGGGCGACCGCCAGATGAGCGCGGCCAGCCGGGTCAGCGCGTCGTAGAGATCACCCTCGACGTCGATCTCGCCGGCCACGTACGCGCGAGCGAGCCCGAGTTCGTTGGGCTGCCACATCAGCCGGCGCAGGGCTCGGCGGTGACGGATCACGAGGACGGGCGCCTCGGCGGGGCCGGCCGTCGAGCCGTCCCAGGCTCGCACCCGTACGGGAAGAGGGGTTTGCAACAGCGCCTCGAGGACGCCCTGGAGCTTGCCCGCAGTCGTAGTGAAGTGGGGGATCGTGGTTGCCATCGGTACCTCCCGGGCGCAACATCGCGCGACCGAACGTGGAACCGATTCACTATCCGCCCGCCATGGCGAATTTGATAAGCCTCTTTTCTAGTTTGTGATCGACGAGACACGAGCCGTGAAGTATGAGCCAGATCCCCTGGTCAGACCGCTCGCATGACCCGCTCCAGGTTGGCCAGCTGCATGGGCCGGGCCTGATCGCGACGACTTTCGGCCAGCGCGTCGAGCACGGCCTGACGCTCCCTTTCGGACAGCACGCCGGCAAAGGGGGACGCGGACCGCAGCCGCACCGCGTACTGGGCGGGTGAGGTGAGCGCGTCCAGCACCGCCGACGGTTCCCCGGACAGCAGCACCTCCCACCGGTCGAGCCACTCCCATGCGCTGCCGCCCGGGTGCAGGCGCCGCAGCCGGCGAATGTTGATCTCAGCGGTGGCCAGTACCGCGGCCGGCTGGGCGGTGAGCCGCGCGGCGATCGCCTGATGCAGCCACAATTGTTCGAGTTCGTCCCGGGTCAGCACCGGGTGAATCAGCGCCTCCACGTCGGCCCGGCGCACTCGTCGATGCGAGCCGATATTGACGTACGGGAGCAGCCCGCGCGCGCAGAGGTCCAGCACTCGCCGGCGCGAGAACCTCAGCAGGATCGCGGCTTCACCGATGGTGAGCAGATCGCCCGTGCGCATCGTCACACGTGGATGTTGGCCCGACAACGTTCGCTGTGCAACAACCGAACGGCTATTGACTCTTTCGCTGACCGGTTGGGACCTCACTGAACAGATACGTCCGTTCCTGCAACAACTCCAGGCTCAGCCCCACGCCGGTAAGCCGCTCAGCCAACGCGAACGCCCCCGCCGTGGCGTCGCCACCAGCACCGATTCCCGCTGCTGAGATCTCCGGGGCCAGCGACTCCGCCCGCGCCCCGTCGCGGCGAGCCGGCGCCGCCGGGTCGAACTCGAGCTGGGCGGCCCCGTCTTCCAGCAGCAGGAACCTCCCACTTCCGTCGGTCGCCCGATAGAGGCACACGAGGGTCGTCCCCTCCGACAGCGGCCGCAGCAGGTCGTCCGCCCGGCCGAGCGTGCCGTTGTCCTCGATCACCAGCGACCAGTCGTCATCGAGCCGCGAAACCCCGAAGTAGTACTTCTCGATAGCCCCGCGCTGCCCGTCCCCCGCCCCCACCATCTGCTGCCACCCGATGCGCTCGAGTTCCTTGGCCCCCATTCGCTTGAGCACCTGCGCCGGCCGTACGTCCCGCACCCACACGAAGCAGAACCCTTTACGTAGGTCCGCCACACCCTCGAACCACGCATAGTCGGCAGCCACCGCTTCCCGGGCAGCCGCCACTTCCGACGGCGTCATCGACGGCCCGCCGGACGGCACCGAAGACGCCGACGCCGGCCCCGACGGCGTGCCGCTTCGCGACCCACACCCCGCCACCAGCCCCGCAGCCACCAGACTCAACATCACCCGCCGACGCACGGCGCCAGTACATCAAACGGCCCCCACCCCTGTGACCCCGGTCCCATTCCTCTGGTGCCGCACACAGACGGCCCGCCGAACACGACCAGCAGCAGCGAGCACAAAAAATCCCCCCGGTAACCCGGAGGGATCAGTATGTGGAGCCCAGGGGACTTGAACCCCTAACCCCCGCCTTGCAAAGGCGGTGCTCTGCCAGTTGAGCTAGGGCCCCCAAACCAAGCGAGATCTAACGCAGGTCAGGAGCAGTAGTGGCCTCGTGCCACAACGCCCGCTCATCGCTGGACGCCTTGACCTTCTTGAAGATAAGCGCAGCCGCCCCCACAACACCAGCGACAACCAGAAGCTTCTTGAGCATCAGATCTTCTCCCAGAGCGCAACTTCGATGGGGCCCCAGGCCACGAGCTACGGCCCGTATGCAAACGCAAAGGGTGGGCACCGTAACGTGGGGTTCAGGGGGCTCGGCCCCCCGAGTCAGCATAGACGAGCGGCCCAAGCCCGCCTGAGCTCTCGCGAACTCAGACGCGGGCAAGGGCCCCCGCTGCTCGTGGGGCTAGCTGGAATCGAACCAGCGACCTCAGAGTTATCAGCTCTGCGCTCTAACCGACTGAGCTATAGCCCCTCAAGTGCGACACCGAAGGTTACCGCACAGGGTCGGGAGCCACCAAAACGGGGGTGGCTCCCGACCCGCGCGCGAAGCTCAGTCGCGCTCGGCCAGGGTCAGTTCGACCCCGCCGACCAGGTCGGCGCAGACGTTGTAGATGAACGCCCCGAGGGTCGCCAGCGCGGTGAACAGCACCACGTTGACCGCCCCGATCAGCATCGACGTGCCGATCACGCCCCACGCGGTGATCTGGAAGCCGCCGCTGGAGCCCGAGTTCTCGCTTCCGGTGGCGGTCACCAGTTCCTTGAGGCTGGTGTTGACCTCGGTCCAGACACCCATGGCGTCGAGCGCGAGGTAGAGCACCGAGGTGGCCACGACCACGACGATGAAGAGCACCACAGACACGGCGAACGAGAACTTCATCACGGACCAGGGATCGATCCGCTTGAGGTTGAGCCGGGCCCGCCGGGGGCCGCGCGCGGCCGCCCCGGTGACCGTGGACCGTGCCGACCGCACCGCCTCGGTGACCCGGGCCGCACCGACCGCGGCCGAGCCGGTGGCCTGGCCGGGGGCCGCGCCGGCCGGACGGGCCGCCGCTTTGGCGCTGTCACCGCCGGGCCGCTGCTGCGGTCCGGTCGCGGTGCCGGGTTTGTTGCCCGCCGGCGGCACGCTGACCCGGCCCGAGCTGCTGCCGGGGGCCGCGCCTTTGCCCTTGGTGACGGTCGGCACGCTGGCCGAACCCTTCACGGCCCCGCCGGGCCGCTTGGAGTCGGCGCCGTCCTGGTCGGCGGGCGGCTCACCCGGGGGCGGGGCCATGCCCGGCGCCCGGGTGAACTTCGGCGTGGCCGGGGCATCGGCGGGGGCAGCCGCGCGGCCCGCGGCGTCGCGTCCGTTCGGGGCGGCGCCGTCTTTCTTGGCCGCCTCGTTCGGAGTCGCCGAGCCTCCCGTGGCCCCCGACTTCGCCTGTGTCTCCGGCATCAACTAGTCCTGTTCGTCAGGCTCGTCGGCATTGCGAGCAAGCGCCACGATGGTTACACCTTCTGGGAGGTCCATCAGCTTGACCCCCATTGTGTTCCGATCCCGCGTGCGCCGTACAGGCTTCACGGGAGTCCGGATGACACCACCATTGCTGGTGATGGCAAATAGTTCATCCTCCGGGTCGATCACGAGCGCGCCCACCAGTCCACCACGACGTTCCGTGATCTTCGCGGTGAGGACGCCCTTGCCGCCCCGGCCCTGCACGGGATACTCCTCGATCGGTGTCCGTTTCGCATACCCACCGTTGGTGGCGACCAACACATCCATGCCCTCCCGCACCACTTCCATGGCCAGGAGCTCGTCGCTGCCGCTGAAGCGCATGCCGATGACGCCCGAGGTGGCCCTACCCATAGGACGCAGCGCCTCGTCGGTGGCGTTGAACCGGATCGCCTGTGCATTTTTGGAGACGAGCAGGAGATCGTTCTCCGGCGCCGCCAGGGTCGCGCCCACCAACTCGTCGTCCTCCCGCAGGTTGATGGCGATGATGCCACCGCTGCGGTTGGAGTCAAATTCCTCGAGCCGGGTCTTCTTCACGAGACCATTCTTGGTGGCGAGCACAAGGTAGGGCTCCACCTGGTAGTTCGGGATCTGGATGACCTGGGCGATGTGCTCGTCGGGCTGGAACGCGAGCAGGTTCGCGACGTGCTGTCCCTTGGCCACGCGGGCCGCCTCAGGCAGTTCGTACGTCTTGGCCCGGTAGACCCGGCCCTTGTTCGTGAAGAACAGGATCCAGTCGTGGGTCGAGATCACGAAGAAGTGCGACACGATGTCGTCCTGCCGCAGCGTGGCACCGCTGACACCCTTGCCGCCGCGCTTCTGGGAGCGGTACAGATCGACCTTCGTGCGCTTGGCATATCCCGTACGTGTGATGGTCACCACAACGTCCTCGCGCGTGATGAGGTCCTCCATCGAGACCTCGCCATCGAACGGGATGATTTGCGTACGACGCTCGTCGCCGTACTTCTGCACGATCTCGCCGAGTTCCTCGGAGACGATCGCCCGCTGCCGCTCCGGCTTGGCCAGGATGTCCTTGAGGTCCGCGATCTCGACCTCGATCTTGGCCAGCTCGTCGATGATGCGCTGGCGTTCGAGGGCGGCCAACCGGCGCAGCTGCATGTCGAGGATCGCGGTGGCCTGCACCTCGTCCACGTCGAGCAGCTGCATCAGGCCCTGGCGGGAGTCCTCGACGGTGGGCGATCGCCGGATCAGGGCGATGACCTCGTCCAGCATGTCGAGCGCCTTGACCAGGCCGCGCAGGATGTGTGCGCGCTCCTCGGCCTTGCGCAGGCGGTAGGCCGTACGCCGGCGGATGACGTCGATCTGGTGGTCGACGTAGTAACGGATGAACTGGGCCAGGTTGAGCGTGCGGGGCACGCCGTCGACCAGCGCCAGCATGTTCGCGCCGAACGTCTCCTGCAGCTGGGTGTGCTTGTAGAGGTTGTTCAGCACGACCTTGGCGACCGCGTCCCGCTTGAGGACGATGATCAACCGCATTCCCGTACGCCCGGACGACTCGTCCTTGATGTCGGCGATGCCGGTGAGCTTGCCCTCCTTGACCAGCTCGGCCACGCGCTCGGCGAGGTTGTCCGGGTTGACCTGGTACGGCAGTTCGGTGACGACCAGCTGCGGCCGGCCGCGCGGGTCCTCCTCCATCTCGACCACTGCGCGCATGCGGATCGAGCCGCGGCCCGTGCGGTACGCGTCCTGAATGGCCTGCTGACCCACGATGAGCCCGTGGGTCGGGAAGTCGGGACCCTTGACGATCTCGAGCAGCGCCTCGAGCGTCTCCGGCTCCTCAGCCTCGGGGTGGTCGAGCACCCACTGCACGGCGCCCGCGATCTCGCGCAGGTTGTGCGGCGGGATCTTGGTGGCCATGCCGACCGCGATGCCCTCGGAGCCGTTGACCAGCAGGTTGGGGAAGCGCGCGGGCAGGATCGTCGGTTCCTGCGTACGCCCGTCGTAGTTGTCCTGCATGTCGACGGTGTCCTCGTCGATGTCCCGCAGCATCTCCATGGCGAGAGGCGAGAGCTTCGACTCGGTGTAGCGCATGGCCGCCGGCGGGTCGTTACCCGGCGAGCCGAAGTTGCCGTTGCCGTCGATCAGCGGGTAGCGCAGCGACCAGGGCTGACCCATGCGGACGAGAGCGTCGTAGATCGACGAGTCGCCGTGCGGGTGGTAGTTGCCCATCACGTCGCCGACGACGCGGGCGCACTTGACGTAGCCGCGGTCGGGCCGGAAGCCCGAGTCGTACATCGCGTAGAGGATCTTGCGGTGTACGGGCTTGAGACCGTCGCGGACGTCGGGCAGCGCGCGGCCCACGATCACGCTCATCGCGTAGTCGAGGTAGGAACGCTGCATCTCGACCTCGAGGCCGACGGGCTCGACCCGCTGGGCCACGCCGCCGGTGTCCGGGGCCTCGTCGCCGTCGGGCGCTTCGGGAGTGTCAGTCACTGTTAACCCTTACTCAAGGTAAAACCAGACATGTACGGCGAAAACTACGCATCCTGCTGTGGATAACGTTGTGGAAAGCCCGGGGACGCTGTGGATACAGCGGCCCCGGGCGGCCATCTAGATGTCGAGGAACCGCACGTCCTTGGCGTTGCGCTGGATGAACGAGCGCCGCGCCTCGACGTCCTCACCCATCAGCACGCTGAAGAGCTCGTCGGCCACCGCGGCGTCGTCGAGCGTCACCTGGCGTAGCGTCCGGGTGGCCGGGTCCATCGTCGTGTCCCACAGCTCGTGGAAGTTCATCTCGCCCAGACCCTTGAACCGCTGGATGTCGTCGGGCTTGGCGTTCGCCTTCTTCTGCTGACGCAGGGCGATCAGACCGTCACGCTCACGGTCGGAGTACGCATACTGCGCGTCATCGCCGCGCTTGTTCCACTTGATCTTGTAGAGCGGCGGGGCGGCCAGGTAGACGTGACCCATCTCGACCAGCGGCCGCATGAAGCGGAACAGCAGGGTCAGCAGCAGCGTCTGGATGTGCTGGCCGTCGACGTCGGCGTCGGCCATCAGCACGATCTTGTGATAGCGCAGCTTGGCGACGTCGAAGTCCTCGTGGATGCCGGTGCCGAGCGCGGTGATCAGCGACTGGACCTCGTTGTTCTTCAGCACCCGGTCGATGCGGGCCTTCTCCACGTTCAGGATCTTGCCGCGAATCGGCAGGATGGCCTGGATGCGGCTGTTACGGCCCTGCTTGGCGGAGCCGCCGGCCGAGTCGCCCTCGACGATGAACAACTCCGACTCGCGCGGGTCGGTCGACTGGCAGTCGGCCAGCTTGCCCGGCATCGAGCCCGACTCCAGCAGCGACTTACGGCGGGCCAACTTGCGCGCCTGCTGGGCGGCGATGCGGGCCCGGGCCGCCTGGTCGGCCTTCGTGATGATGCTCTTGGCCTCGGCCGGGTTGCGGTCGAACCAGTCGGCCAGCTGCTCGTTCGCGACCTTCTGAACGAAACTCTTCATGTCCGTGTTGCCGAGCTTCGTCTTGGTCTGGCCCTCGAACTGCGGGTTGGCCAGGGTGACGGAGATGATCGCGGCCAAGCCCTCGCGGATGTCCTCACCGGAGAGGTTCTGGTCGCCCTTGAGCAGCTTCTTGTCCTTGCCGTAGCGGTTGACGACACCGGTCAGCGCGGCCCGGAAGCCCTCCTCGTGGGTGCCACCCTCGTGCGTGTTGATGCGGTTGGCGAAGGTGTAGACCGACTCGCCGTAGGACTCGTTCCACTGCATCGCGATCTCGACCGCCATGCGGGCCTCGTTGTCCTCGGCCTGGAACTCGATCACGGTCTTGTGGATGGCGCTCTTCGTCGCGTTGAGGTGCCGCACGAAGTCGGCGATGCCCCCCGCGTACATGAACGTGACCTGGCGCGCCTCGCCGTCGTCGCCGGCCGACTCGGCCCGCTGGTCGGTCAGGTTGATGGTCAGGCCCCGGTTGAGGAACGCCATCTCCTGCAGGCGGCGATAGATCGTCTGCCAGTCGAACTCGACCGTCTCGAAGACGGTCGGGTCGGGCCAGAACTGCACCATGGAGCCGGTGGTGTCGGTGGCCTCGCCCTTCTCGAGCGGGCCGGGCTTGGAGGCCGTGTAGTGCTGCCGGTAGACGTTGCCGGACTTGTTGATCTCCACGAACATCTTGCTGGAGAGCGCGTTCACGACCGACACGCCGACACCGTGCAGACCACCGGAGACCGCGTACGCCTTACCGTCGAACTTGCCGCCGGCGTGCAGCACGGTCAGCGCGACCTCGACGCCCGGCTTCTTGAGCTTAGGGTGCAGGTCGACCGGGAAGCCACGGCCGTTGTCGGTGACCGAGACACCACCGTCGGACAGCAGAACCACGTCGATCGTGTCGCAGAAACCGGCCAGCGCCTCGTCGACCGCGTTGTCGACGACCTCCCAGACGAGGTGGTGCAGACCGCGTTCGCCGGTGGAGCCGATGTACATGCCCGGACGCTTGCGTACCGCCTCCAGGCCCTCCAGCACGGTGATCGAATCAGCACCGTATTCCTTGTTCTCTGCCACCCTCGGCCACTTTCTCGTGATGAGGCCCTGACGAGCCCCGCACGGGGTAAGCGGGCGCGCGGCGGGCGGCGGCACGCAGGGTGAGCCACAGGCGACAACCCGCGGGGAGGAGCGAGCGGACCACCGGTGGAACCGTGCACGCCGGTCGCCGCGGCAGGCCCGCGGATCGTGATCGGCTGGAAAAACCGCGTAGCGTGACGACGCGAGTCCGTTTCGTCCTCAGAAGTTCGCCGAGAGGACCGAACCGTGATCGTCATGCCGAGGTTTTCCCGGTCTCCATCGATTCTACTCCGCCGAATCGAGTTCGCGGGGGTGCGGCACCCCTTCCGGGTGCCTGAGATTGCCGCAGACGCGTCGAGGGCCGTCCCCGAGTCTCCCCCTACACGGAGCGGGGGCCCCGCGCAACGGCAAGTGATCCGGCGGCCCGTCGTTGGGGCGCGCCTTCCGCGGGTCGCCGCCACGCACTGCGACACTGCCTCCCAACGGCGGGGGTTTGTGTCGTAACCTCTGCCCGCGCGGGCCGGTAGTGGCCGGAAAGCCGCGACGCTGGTCGAGGAGGGGTGGCCCCACATGGCGCACGACAAGGGGCTGGACAACGTCGCGGTGCACTGGCCGCGCACGAATCAGTACTACGACCCGGTGGCTCCCGCCGAGTTCGTCGACTTCGGAGCGATCGCCGACGCGCCCGACATCGCCGCGCCCACCGGCGCCCTGGCGCTGCACATCGCCAAGACCGGCACGGTGCGCGCCACGGCGTACACGGAATTGGTCGACCTTCTGCTGGGTCTCGACGGCGTCCTCTACGCCACCGACGCCGCGGCCGAGGACGAGGACCCGGTGATCGACCCCGACGGCTGCGCCTGGATCGCGGGCGGCCTCGAGCGCTTCGTCGAGGGCCACGAGCCGCACGGAGACCTGGTCACCTTTGACACGGTGGCCCGGGTCATGCGGAACGCGGTCGCGGCCGGCCGCCTTGCCGAGCAGCAGCTGCGGTGGCTCGACCAGCGCCTGTCCGCCCTGCGGGACGACGCCGGCAACGCCCCGCACTGGAGTTTCGCCCGCTCCGAGCTGGCGATCCTGGCGGGTTTCTACCGCCGTTGCGCCGAACGGGGATACGCGGTTTTCGCGGATTACTGACGCTTCGCATCAAGATCTCGATGTCCCGGCGGGGTGGTGGGTGCTGGCCGTCGCTCCCGCGGGGACCCGGGCGGGATTCGCTGGCCGCTGACGCGTCCAAAACACGAAACCCACCCGGGCGACGTGCGTGAATGGTTGCGCCCCGAACAGACGGCCTCAGCCGTAGGTGTCGCGGGGACCGCGTCCCTGCACGCGCCGAGGGCCCTTGCTCCACGACGGGGCGGCCGGGCCGTGGATGTTGAGTTTGGTGACCACGTTGTGGCCGACCTCTTTGGCGATGTTGCGCAGCAGGGTGGCCGCGAGCAGGCGCAGCTGGGTGGCCCAGGCGGTGGATTCGGCCTCGACCGTCAGCACGCCGGCGTCGAGCTTGACCGGGCGGCTGTGCTTGGCGATGTCCGGACCGACGACTTTTTCCCACGCGCCGAAGACCGTGGCCTCGGCCTTGGGTCGCTCCCAGCCGCGGGCCTTCATCAGGCGCTGCAGCACGTCGCCGAAGAGTGCGGGGTCGCGCGGGTCGGGCCCGGGACCTGAGTAACCGCGTAGCCGCTTGCCCGATCCCTCCCCCGGACCGCCGCCGCGCCGCCGCGGGTTGCGTGCAGCCTCCCGGCGCTTGGCCAGCGCGGCGTCGAGCACGGCCCGCGCCAGCTGCGGCCCGGCCGCGCCCTCGGTGCCCGGTGATCCCGCGGCATCCTCCGGGCCCGATGATCTCCCGGCGCCCTCGGACCCCTGGAACCCGGCAGCGCCCTGAGAGCTCTCGTGCGCTTCCGAAGGGTCCCTGACCCCTCCCCGACCATGGTCGACCCCCGGAGGAGCCGCTGCGGGCCTCTCGTCGCGATCACGAGCACCCTCAGCGGCGTACCAGCCGTCGTCGGCCGCACCCAGCTCCTGGCGGGCCACACCGTCGGGGTCGGCCTGTGGATAAAACCGTTCCGCTGTGGACGGCGCGTCGGGGCGGTCACCGCGGGCCCGGGGCGGGCGCTGCTCGCGCACGAGGTCGTCGCGCAGGCCGCGGGACAGGTCGGCGTGGCGTTCCCGGGCCAGGCCCTGGTGGCGCTCGCGGACCAGGTCGTCGTGGCGCTCGCGATCATTGTCGTTGGGCACCGCTCACCACTTCCGTCGGCGCGTCTTCGAGGAGGACGACTCAGGCACGGGTCACCGATCCCGTCGGCGCGTCTTCGCTGGGCACGACTCAGGCACGGGTCACCGATCCCGTCGTCACGTCGAGGCGGGCGCCGCGCAGGGCTTCGGGCACGTCCTCGGGCACAGCGCAGGTCACCAGCAGCTGGGCGGCGTCCCGGACCAGGGCGGCCAGCCGGTCGCGGCGGCCGCCGTCCAGTTCGGCGAAGACGTCGTCGAGGACCAGCACCGGCTCGATGCCGTCCGAGCGCAGCAGGTCGTACGCGGCCAGGCGCAGGGCCAGCGCGAACGACCAGGACTCGCCGTGGCTGGCGTACCCCTTGGCCGGCAGGTCGCCCAGGTTGAGGGTCAGGTCGTCGCGGTGCGGGCCGACCAGGGTGGTGCCGCGTTCGATCTCGGCCGGGCGCCGTTCCTGCAGCGAGTCGAGCAGGGCCTGTTCGAGGGCGGGGCGGTCGGAGGTGAGGCTGTCGCCCAGCCGGGACGCGTACGCGATGGTCGCCGAGGAGCGCCCGGCCGCGACCGCGTCGTAGGCCTTGGTCAGATGCGGCCCGAGCGCCGCGGCCAGCTCCAGCCGGCCGGCCAGCAGCTCGGCGCCGTGGTGGGCGAGATGTTGATCCCACACGGCCAGCGTGGAGAGATCCTGCCCCCGGTTCCCGCCGACCTTGCGGGTCAGATATGCCGTACGCAGCAGGGCGTTGCGCTGCTTGACGACGCGGTCGTAGTCGGAGCGCACCCCGGCGAAGCGGGGCTGGCGCGCGACCAGCAGATCGTCGAGGTAGCGGCGCCGTTCGGAGGGGTCGCCGCGGACCAGTTCGAGATCTTCCGGAGCGAACAGCACCATGCGCAGCGCGCCCAGCACCTCACGCGGACGCCGCACCGGCGAGCGGTTGAGCCGGGCCCGGTTCGCCTTGCCGGGCACGATCTCCAGCTCGACCAGCAGCTCACGTCCCTCGTGGACGATCGCGCACCGGATGACCGCCGAGTTCGCGCCGGCCCGGACGAGCGGAGCGTCGGTGGCCACCCGGTGACTGTCCAGAGTGGCCACATAGCCCAGTGCTTCGATCAGGTTGGTCTTGCCCATGCCGTTCTGGCCGACCAGCACGGACACGCCGGGGTCGAGATCAACCGCCACTCGCTCGTAGGAACGGAAGTCGGTCAGCTCGACCCGGCGTACGTACACGTGAGCCTCAGCGCTTGACGGCGTGGCCGCCGAACTGCTGACGCAGAGCCGCCACAGCCTTCATCGCGGGCGAGTCGTCCTGACGGGACTCGAACCGGTTGAAGATCGACGCCGCCAGGACGTGGGCCGGCACGGCGAGGCGGATGGCCTCGTCGACCGTCCAGCGGCCCTCGCCGGTGTCGTCGACGTAACCCTTGAGGCCGGAGAGCGTCGGGTCCTCGTCGAGCGCCCGGTCGAGCAGGTCGAGCAGCCACGACTTGACGACGGAGCCCTCACGCCAGCTCTTGATCACGGCGGGCACGTTGTGGACGAGCTCGGACGCGATGAGGATCTCGTAACCCTCGCCGTACGCCTGCATCATCCCGTACTCGATGCCGTTGTGGATCATCTTGGCGTAGTGACCGGCGCCGTGCGTGCCGGCGTGCGCGAAGCCGAACTCGCCGGCCGGCTTGAGCGCGTCGAAGATCGGCTGAACGCGCGCCACGTCCTCGGCGTCGCCCCCGACCATGAGGGCGTACCCGTTCTCCTTGCCCCAGATGCCACCGGAAACGCCGACGTCGAGGTACTTGATGCCCTTGGGCTTGAGACGCTCGGCCCGCGGGCCGTCGTCGGTGAACTTGGAGTTGCCGCCGTCGATGATGATGTCGCCCGGCTCGAGCAGCCCGGCGAGCTCGTTGATGGCGTCCTCGGTGATCTTGCCGGCCGGGACCATGGTCCAGATGGCCCGCGGCGCCGTGAGCTTCGAGACCAGTTCGGCCAGGTTGGCCACGTCGCTGTTCTCCGGGTGGTGGTCGTAGCCGACCACCTCGTGTCCGGCTGCGCGGATCCGGTCGCGCATGTTCCCACCCATTCGGCCGAGACCGATGAGGCCGAGCTGCATGGTGTTCCCCCTAATTGAGCGTTGCTTACGTGCCCAGTATCAGCGGGTTACCCGGATCGGCATGATCAGATAGCGGTAACCGGGCACGATTTCGCCGTTTTCGGATGCGGGGGAGATCACAGCGGGCTTGAATGCGTCGACGAACGAGAAGATCGCGTTGGGCGCGCCCAGGTTCTGCAGACCGTCGATCAGATACTGCGGGTTGAAGCCGATGGTCAGCGGCTCGCCGGTGAACGTGGCCTCCATGGCCTCGCTGGCCCGCGCCTCCTCCGTCCCACCGGCCTCCACGACCAGTCCGTCCTCACTGAAGCTCAGCAGCACCGGGGTGGTGCGCTCGGCGACCAGCGCGACGCGGCGGACGACCTCGACGAGCGCGGCCACACCGATCTGGGCCTGCGCGTTGCTGCTGGCCGGGAAGAGCGAGCGGACCGGCGGGTAGTTGGCCCCGTCGAGCAGGCGGCTCGTCGTGCGGCGGGTGCCACCGGCGAAACCGATCATGCCCTCGCCCGCGTTGCCCTGCGCGAGCGCCAGCACCACCGAGCCACCGAGCGGGCCCAGGGTCTTCGCCGTGTCGTTCAGCGTCTTGGCCGGGACGAGCGCGTTGAGGCTGATCTCGGGGTCGTCCGGGTCCCACTCCATCTCGCGCATGGCCAGGCGGTAGCGGTCGGTAGCCAGCATGGCCATGTTCGACCCGTTCAGCTCGATGCGCACGCCGGTCATCATCGGCAGCGTCTCGTCACGACCGGCGGCGATGGCCACCTGGGCCACAGCAGCGGCGAAGGCAGCCGCGTCGACCGTGCCGGCGCTCGACGGCATCTCGGGCAGGCTGGGGTAGTCCTCAACGGGCATTGTCGGCAGGGTGAAGCGGGCGCTGCCGCAGACCAGCTCGAGGTGCGCGCCCACGGCCGCGATGTCGACCGGCTTGGCCGGCAGCGCCTTGGTGATCTCGGCGAGCAGCCGCCCGGAGACGAGCGCCGCACCGTCGGCGTCGGCCTGCACATCCACGGTGACCTGGCTGGAGACCTCGTAGTCGAAGCCGGAGACCTGGAGTCGGCTGTCGGTGACGCGCAGCATGACGCCGGCGAGCACCGGCACCGACGGCCGGCTGGGCAGGCTCTTCGCCGTCCACGCCACGGCGTCGGCGAGTGCGTCTCGCTCCACCCGGAACTTCATGCTGTCCTCCGCGTCGCTTCCTGTCGGGGGCGTCGTCGACCCCCACGAACCTTATTCGTCGAGCCGATCAGGGCCTAATCAGTGTCGTCCACCATGGTGACCGCTGCCGACCCGCCCCGGTGGCTCCGGGGTGTGCGGGCTGCCGTGTCGATGTTCCCGTACGTCTGTCGTGCGGACCGCCCGGCGGTTGGCTCTTCTTCTGCATCGAGCACCTCTGGGCCTCGGTGAGCTTTTGAGGAGCCGGTCCCCTGGCGAGCCGTCAGGCAAGCGATCCACAAGTTCCACAACGCTGATGATTGCTTTTTGTTGTCTTAGAGAGATAACTAGTCGTCTTCATCGGGCCTGTGCATAGTGTGGAGAACTTGCGTTTCCGCAGCTCACGAGGTTATCCACCGGTGATTCACATGTGGGCAACCAGGGTACAAACCCCGGTCTGTGTCCACAGTCGGAGAGCCGACGGGCGGTTGTCCACCGTTGTCCACCGGCTATCCACCGGATATCCACGGGTTTTGTACCCAGGTCTGTGGACAACGTCGGTACGCCGTCGGCTCGTCGTCCCCAGTTTCTTCAACAGGAAATCCACACGCTTCCACAGGCGGTGGAAACCTGAGTGACTCTCCGTGTCTGTCCACATCGATTTCCCCAGGACTTGTCCACATCTGTGGGCAGCGGGCCGACCAGTTATCCACTGCTGGGGATAAACCCCTGTGAACGCCTGTGAATTAGTGTGGATAACGTTGGCACGAAACGGTTTCGTTCCGGCGTTGACAACTCCGCTTAAGGATGAATGGCGTCCGCGGCTGTGGAGCCGGCTTTCCGCAGCCATCGACGGGGCACGCCTGTGGAGAACTGCCGCGCGAGGCAGCATTCCTTGTCCACAACCTGTGGACAAATGCTGAGGAATTCGGATAATTAACCCTTGCGGGCGACGCACAACCCTGTGGATAACCGCGTCAGCCTGGGGACAACGCTCAGCGCAATTTCGGTCACGAGGAGCGAAGTGCGCAGCTCAGGAGCGACTCTCCAGGGTTGTGCACAGCCTTGAGGCCCCAAATCCGCCTCGTGCGTGCGCGGCCTGGACATCCGGGCCGCCCGTCCCGGGTTGTGCACAGGCGCGGCTCCCACAATCCCCAGTGCGGCCCGCACGCGATCGGCCTCGTGCGCCGGCTGTGGACGGGGCCGCCGGATGGCTGAAGCACCGGTTCGTGGCGGTGCCGGAGCGGTGGACCGCCCTGGAGGGACCGGCTCGGCCGCGTCGCGCAGGCCGCCACCGTGGAGACCCGTGGCCCAGGGCGCAGCGGCGGGTACGGCGGTGGTGCGGTTGTCTGCCGCGCACCCGCGTACTGGAAAAGGTTCTAGGTGTTTTGTTTGATGCGGTTGGTCAGCTCGGCGATCTGGTTGTAGAGCGACCGCCGCTCGGCCATGTGCTGGCGGATCTTGCGGTCGGCGTGCATGACCGTGGTGTGGTCGCGGCCGCCGAAGGCCTGACCGATGCGTGGGAGGGAGAGTTCCGTCAGCTCGCGGCAGAGATACATGGCGACCTGGCGTGCGTTCACGAGCACCCGGGAGCGGGAGTGACCGCGCAGGTCCTCCAGGCTGACACCGAAGTAGTCGGCAGTGGAGACCATGATCTGGTCGGCAGTGATCTCGGGGCCGGCGCCGTCGGGCATGAAGTCACGCAGCACTTCCTCGGCCAGGGAGAGCTGGACCGGGGACCGGGTGAGGCTGGCGAACGCGGTGACCCGGATGAGGGCGCCCTCCAGTTCGCGGATCGAGTTGGAGACGCGCGACGCGATGAACTCGAGAACGTCGTCGGGCGCATACATGCGTTCCTGGGCGGCCTTCTTCTGCAGGATCGCGATGCGCGTCTCGAGGTCGGGCGGCTGGATGTCGGCCAGCAGACCCCACTCGAAGCGGGTACGCATGCGGTCTTCCAGCGTGGCCAGCTGGCGGGGCGAACGGTCCGAGCTGATCACGATCTGCTTGTTCGCGTTGTGCAGCGTGTTGAAGGTGTGGAAGAACTCCTCCTGCGTCCGCTCGCGGTTCTCCAGGAACTGGATGTCGTCGATCAGCAGGATGTCGACGTCGCGGTAACGCCGCTGGAAAGCCTGCGTCTTGTCGTCGCGCAGGCTGTTGATGAAGTCGTTGGTGAATTCCTCGGTGGACACATAGCGGACGCTTCGGGCATGACCGAGGGTCGTCGCGTAGTGGCCGATCGCGTGCAGCAGGTGGGTCTTGCCCAGACCGGAGCTGCCGTAGATGAACAGCGGGTTGTACGCCTTGGCGGGCGACTCGGCGACGGCGACGGCAGCCGCGTGCGCGAAGCGGTTGGACGAGCCGATGACGAACGTCTCGAACATGTACTTCGGGTTGAGCCGGTTGCCGTCGTTGGTGCCGCGTGGATTGCTCGACGGGCGCAGGTCACGGTGGTCACGGCCGGGGCCGTTGTCGCCACCGCGCATCTGCAACGTGTCGTCGCGGGGATCGCTGCCGCCGCCATAAGGCTGCTGGTGCTCGTCGGGCCGGCGTCCGTTGTCCCGCAACTGGGACGGATCCGACGCCATCCGGTGGGCTGGCGCATCGTTGGATTCAGCCTTCTCAGTGACATGCGCCACTGGGACGCCGCCGCGGCTCATCGGGGCCGGCGGTGCGGGCGTCGGGTCGCCGAAAAGTGCCTCCTGGCCGCCCCGGGCCACGGGCACTCCGCGCGGGTACGCGGGGCGCTGCGCCGAGCCGGGCGGGAAGGAGTCGTACGCCGGCGGTTCGGGCTGGCGCGGAGCCTCCGCATAGTGCCGGGGCTGCGCCTCGGGCTCCTGCTCGACCGGAGGCTCGACGGGCGTGCCGTACACCGTGCCGGGCAGACCGGTGCCGTCCTCCGGGGGCTTGACCGTCACCGCGACCTGTATCGGGCGGTTCAGCCGGCGGCTCAGCGCCTCGGTGATCGCGGGGCGCAGGCGCGACTCGATGACGTCGCGGGTGAAGGCGTCGGGCACGGCCAGCAGCGCGGTGTCCTCGACGATGGCGCGGAGCTTTGTCAGCTGCAGATAGGCACGCTGCTGACGCGACGCGATCTCGTCGGCCAGTTCATCCAGCGTCGCCTTCCACACACCGCCCAGGTCGACCTGATCGGCCACCGCCGCGCCACCCCCATCGCCACCGACCCCCGGTGGACCTTTGTCCGGCTCATCGCCTTGCCCGTCGTCGCCCTCCCGGCGTTCGACAGCTCCCCCAACCCAGCACCACATTTAACGTGCTGAAGACGTTCGGCGCCACCGGCTGTCCACAGGTTATCCACAACCTGTGCACCGCTTGACTGACGCTCCCCGGCCGGATGGTCGGCAGACGTTCCGGAGCCTGAATCGGCGCGGTCGAACAGGCACACCGCCTGCCCCAGGCCTCGTCACGGCCACACCGAGGTGCGGACCCCATCGAGATTCCCGAGGTTCACCGAGGCGAACGATTCACCTGCTTGTCTGGTTTTGGCCGACTGGTCGTGGTATGTGTGCAGTGCTTATGACCAGCAAACCGGCACGCTAACAGCGATCTCGCTGCACCATCAACTCCGCCCCGGGCCGACAAGCGCCCGACCGCGGGAAAAGATTCACTACCTGTGGAGAAAGACTGCCCCGGCCACCCGGGTGATCACCGCAACGGCGTGCCGGAAGAGGATATGGTTGACCGGCGTGGCCGCCCTGCGTAGGGTCGAGCGGTTGCTCCGCCGCGTTCTGCTAAAGTGGCGTCTTGCAGCTTTGATGCCCCCTGGATGTTGTACGAAGACGGAGTTTTGACGTGAGCAAGCGCACCTACCAGCCGAACAACCGCCGGCGTGCCAAGACCCACGGCTTCCGGCTGCGCATGCGCACCCGTGCCGGTCGCGCCATTCTGGCGTCCCGCCGTTCCAAGGGCCGCGACAAGCTGTCGGCCTGAGCCGACTGCTGTCGGGCCGGAATGCCCAGGTAGTCGTGCTGGCCGCGGCTCAGCGACTGCGGCGTGGTGCCGACTTCGCCGCAGCCATTCGCGGTGGCCGCCGAGTCGGCCGGGGCACGGTTGTCGTTCATCTGCTTCTCGAGGAGCCGGTGCAAGCCTCTGCGGCGCGCGCCGGCTTCGTCGTATCCAAAGCCGTGGGCAACGCCGTGACCCGTAACAAGGTCAAGCGTCGTCTGCGGCACCTGGTGCGCCCGGTGCTCGACGAGTTGCCCGGCGGTTCGATGCTGGTCGTCCGGGCCCTCCCGGCCTCGGCCCACGCCTCGTACGCCACTCTCGGCTCCGACCTGTCGGCCGCGGTGACGGCGGCCCGCAAGCCGCGGCGGACGCGATGAGCCTGCTTGCCCGCGTGCTGACCGCGTTAGTGGTCGCGTACCGTCGTTATGTGAGTCCGGTGCTGCCGGCTCGCTGTCGGTTCTATCCCTCGTGCAGTGCGTACAGCCAGGAGGCACTGGCGCGACACGGCGCGGTGAAAGGGACAGGTCTGACGGTCTGGCGGCTCCTGCGCTGCCACCCCTTCCACCCTGGCGGGTACGACCCGGTACCTGACCCGATCCGTCACCGTCCTGCCGATGTGACTGGAGCCTGAATTGAGTCTCGACTGGATCTACTACGCCATTTCGTGGATCCTCCTGCGCTGGCATGCCCTCTGGGACTTCATCGGCGTGCCCGACGGCCGGTTCATCGGCTCGAACTGGTCCTGGATCCTGGCGATCGTCTTCCTCGTGGTGACGGTCCGGGTCATCCTCTTCCCCGTCTTCGTCAAGCAGATCAAGAGCCAGCGGGCCATGCAGGCGCTGCAGCCCAAGGTCAAGGAGCTGCAGGAGAAGCACAAGGGTGACCGGGAGACGCTCCAGAAAGAAATGATGGAGCTGTACCGGACGGAGAAGGCGAACCCGCTGATGGGCTGCCTTCCGATGTTCCTGCAGATCCCCGTCTTCCTCGGGCTTTTCCACACGCTGCGCCGCCTCAACCCCGACAACCAGGGCAAGACCCTGTACGGGTGGACCGTCGAGCAGTTCGAGAGCGCCACCCACGCGTCGCTGTTCACCGCGCCGCTGGCGGGCAAGTTCGGCTCCACCGCCGAAGAGCTCAACGCCCTGCAGGCCAACGGCACCACGGTAAAGATCATCGCCGGCATCCTGGTGCTCATCATGATGGCGACGACCTACCTGACCAGCCGCCAGATGATCCTCAAGACCGGCTGGGCCGAGGACCCGCAGCAGAAGATGATCCAGCGACTGATGCTCTACGGCATCCCGGCCTCGCTGCTCATCTCCGGCGCGCTCTTCCCCATCGGCGTGATCATCTACTGGGTCACGAACAACCTGTTCACCCTGGCCCAGCAGCAGTGGGTGCTCCGCAAGTTCCCGCCGCCGCCGATGGCCGGCAAGAGCGGCTCGTCCTCGACGGCGCGCCCCTCCGGCCCGCCCGCCAAGAAGCCCGCCGCCGGCGGCAAAGCCCCGCAGAGCCCGGTGCAGCCCGGCCGCAGCGGTGGTCTGTTCGGACGCAACAAGCCGGCCCCCGAGCCGGAGAAGCCGGTGGTCGACACCAAGGCGCTCGCCCCCAAGCCCGGTGCCAAACCGGTGAATCCCAAGCGGGGCGGCCGACCGGCGAGCAAACCCAAGGGATGATCGCGGCTCGGGCGTCTTTCCCGGCGCCCGAGCGCTCCCCTTGCCTATACCTCCCCGCGGCCCGGCACACCGCTCCCGGCGCCGAGGGAAACAGCGGACCGCGCAGGTCCGGCCCGATTAGTACGGAGATGAGACCGTGACCGACACCAGCACGCCCGAATCGTCAGTCTCCGCCGAGGCAACGGCCGCGCCCGAAGAGGCGAAGGCGTCCGAGAGCGTCGCATCCGACGGCGACCTGTTCCGGCAGAGCGAGATCGCCGCTGACTACATCGAGGGCCTGCTCGACATCCTCGACTACGACGGCGACATCGACGAGCTCGTGTCGGCGGGCCGGCCCATGGTGGAGGTCGTCGGCGGCCGGCTGCAGCCACTGGTCGGCCAGCGCGGCGCCACGCTGGAGGCGCTGCAGGAACTGACCCGCCTGGCGATCTTCCGGCAGACCGGTTCGCCGTCGCGCCTGCTGCTCGATATCGGTGGGTACAGGGCTTCGCGCCGCAAGGAACTGGCCGCCGTGGCCCGCAACGCGGTCGAGAAGGTCAAGGAGCACGGCGACCCCGTACGCCTCGAGGCCATGTCGGCGTTCGAGCGCAAGTGCGTGCACGACGTGGTCAACGCGATCAGCGGCGTGCAGAGCGAGTCCGAGGGTGTCGAGCCCAACCGCCGCATCGTGGTGCGCGTGGCGGACTGACATGACAGACCCACGCTTCGGCGCGGGAGACACCGGCCCGGGTGAGGAATCGCCCGGGCCGCAGTCTTTCCCGAGCCGTCGACCCGCACGGCGGCCGATCGCCTTCCCAGGAAAGACCCGCTCCGGCAGCAAGCCTTCAGGCGGCGATCGTTCCTCCGCGGCCTCGGCAGTTTCGCCTCCGCAAGCGCCCGCTCCTCCTTCTGCGCCGTCCGGTTCCGCTCCGTCAGCCGCTCCCGTTCCGTCTTCGGCCGGTCCCGCTTCGTCGGTCCCTCCGGGTCCGGCGGCTGTTCCGACACGCGAAGCGCCGCATTCTTCGGCGGCTGCAGATCCCGTGTCGCCGACGGCTCCCCCCGCTTCCTCATCCCGCCGAGCGGCGTCTTCTCAGGCGGCATCTTCACCATCGACGGCTCATCGTTCGCCGGGCCTCTCCTCGTCTGCGTCCAGCTCCCCCTCCGCGCCGAGTTCCTCCTCCGCGCCTACCTCTTCGTCCTCCGCGCCGGCCTCCCTTGCGCCCCCCTCTCACTCCTCGCCCCGCTCCCCGGCAACGGAGTTTGCACTTTCCGACGGCGACGATGCCCGAACGCCGGCAGATGCCGAGCCCTCGGCGGAGATCGCGGAGGTAGCGGCACAGGTTTTCGGCGACCGGCTGGGGCTGGCTGTGGACTACGCGCGGCTGCTCGTCACCGACGGCGTCGTGCGTGGTCTGATCGGGCCCCGGGAGGCTCCTCGAATCTGGGAACGTCACCTGGTCAATTGCGCTGTAGTGTCCAACATGATCCCTATCGGCGCTTCCGTCGTTGACGTGGGGTCTGGTGCCGGTTTGCCCGGTATCGTGCTGGCAGTGGCCCGACCGGATTTACGCATCACCCTGGTCGAGCCACTGGCACGACGCACCGCGTTCCTGTCGGAAGCGGTGACCGCCCTCGGCCTCGAATCGACCGTCACGGTCGTCCGGGGCCGCGCCGAGGACGTCGTCGACGGACCCCCCGCCGGCGCCGATGTCGTCACGGCGCGTGCGGTCGCCCCGCTCGACCGGTTGGCCGGCTGGTGCCTGCCGCTGGCCCGGGTCGGCGGTCGGCTCCTGGCGCTCAAGGGCGCCTCGGCCGCCGAGGAAGCGGCGGAGCACCGCGCTGCGGTAGCTGCCCTGGGCGGCTCCGAACCGGTGGTCCGGCTGTGTGGCGAGGGGTTGATCGACCCACCCACGACAGTGCTCGAGGTCGTCGTGCTGTCGAGGCCGAAGCCGTCCACCCGGGCGGCCGGCTCGGGGCGCGACACGGCCGGGCGGTCCGGCAAGCGCGGTTCCGGGCGAGGGAGACCGCGGAGGGGATAGATGTCCAGGCGGGGCGCGCGTAAACGGAACGCAAGAGCGAGACGTCCCGACCAGGGCACGACCCCGTCCCCAGGCTCACCAGGGAGTCCGGCTCCGGCTGAGGGCAACGCGTCGCCCTCGGGACGGCAGCCGGGCGTACAAGGCCGGTTGCTGCCCGGGACCGACATCGCGAATGGACGTGGTCCGCAGTCTCCCGGCACGGCCACCGGCCGCGACCGTGAGCGTTCCTCTCGGAGTCCGGGTGGCAGTCAGCCCAGCCAGCCCTCTGCCACGCCGCAGCCCGATCAATCCGCCGGCCCCGACCGTGTCGGCTCGCTGGCCCGTGCGGCTGGGGCTGGTGGGTCTTACGGTCAGGCTTCAACGAGCGCTGACGACAGCGCGCGTCGACTACCCCGCATGGACCCGCACAGCACGGCTCGCGTGACGCAGGCGGGCTCCCCCACGCCATTCGACGTGCAGGAGCGTGCGCAGCATAAGCGTGGCCACACGACCGCCGCCTTCGTCTCGGAGACGTCGGGCGAGTCCGGCGGCAGTGCGACCACAACGCCCGGGGTGGATGAGAACCGGAAGCTTTCGCCTGTAGCTTCCCCGCGACAAATTCCGGTGCCTACGTTCTTGGACTCGGGCCCGGCGCTTCTAGACGACGAGGGTTCCGAGGCTGCTCCGGGGCTGTCAGGTAAGGGAAGCGGCGCCGCGACTTCAGACCCCGGATCCGTTCCTGCCGGGCCCTCTTCTAACAAGGGGGCCACGCGCGACCCGGGCCGGGTCGCTCCGGGTGAACCGGCAGCTGCCCCACGCGAAGGGGCGCGGGCTGCGCTGATGCGGCTGTCGCGCGCCTTTCGGCGTACGGGAAAAGGAACTGTCTCCGAAGCCGCTGAAATGCCGCATGCAGCTGTTGTCTGGTCGGACTCCTCCGGTACGACGGGCCCGGAGGCTCGACCTGTGTCGGATGCCACGGCTTTGAAGTCGTCTGGGGAGGGCGAAGTGTCTACGATGCACTCGCCTCATCAGGCGGTCGGCCATGGCGGGGCTCGCCCGGCGGCCGTAGGCTGGCCGGGCGTCGATAGTGTGGACCGGTCTTCTGCCACCGGAACGCACGTGTCGCCGACCGACCCGTTCCTCAATAACAGGGATAAAACGGTGCATGAGTACGGTGTTTCACGTGAAACCAAGTCACCTCTCGACAGCGATCGCGCGTCAGGGGCGGGCGTGGGCGGTCAAAGTGGCGCAATCAACACCGGCGAACAGGGCGTGCCGTCGCCTCGCATGAGCAGCAACTACTCCGGCGGTGGCCAGATCTACGGTTCGCCCGCCCAGCCTCCGGCCGTCGACGAACCCCGCCGTTCGGCTCCCGCCCCACGTTCCGGCCCGCCGGCTGCAGCCTCGATCCCTGCACCCGTGTCGGCCGCTCCGGTGTCCGCATCCCCCGTCTCGGACACCCCCGTGTCCCCGGTTGACCCCCCATTGGGGCCGGACGAACACGTTTCACGTGAAACGCCGGGCCGGGATGAAGACGATCCGCCCCTGGCCATGGAAGCGTTGCGAGCTGTGCAGATCCTCAACCCGAGCGGCGAGATCACGATGCCGCGTCCGGACCACCCGAGGGTGCTCTGCGTCGCGAACCAGAAGGGCGGCGTCGGTAAGACCACCACGACGGTGAACCTCGCCGTAGCGCTGGCGCTGCATGGCAACCGGGTTCTCGTCGTTGACCTCGACCCACAGGGCAACGCGTCGACCGGGCTCAACGTGCCGCACCACGCCGGCGTGCCGGATGTCTACGACTGCTTGATCGACAACGTACCGCTGTCGGAGGTCGCCCAGCCGGTCGAGGGCATTCCGAACCTGTGGTGCGTACCAGCGACGATCGACTTGGCCGGTGCGGAGATTGAGCTGGTCTCGGTCGTCGCTCGCGAGTCGCGGCTCGCGCGGGCCATTGCGGCGCACCCCGAGCAGTTCGACTACGTGTTCATCGACTGCCCGCCCTCGCTCGGCCTGCTGACGGTCAACGCGTTGTGCGCCGCGCAAGAGGTCCTCATTCCGATCCAGTGCGAGTACTACGCGCTGGAAGGCCTGAACCAACTGATCAACAACATCAACCTGGTACGCCAGCACCTCAACCCGACGCTGGACGTTTCCACGATCCTTCTGACCATGTACGACCGGCGTACGCGCCTGGCCGACGCGGTCGAGCAGGACGTGCGCAACCATTTCGGCAGCAAGGTTCTGAACGCCGTCATCCCCCGTAACGTGCGGGTGTCGGAGGCTCCTAGCTACGGGCAGTCCGTGATGACCTACGATCCGGGTTCACGGGGCGCGACCAGCTACTTCGAGGCCGCCCTGGAGATCGCGATGCGTGGCGTCAACACGGGAGGCAACGCATGAAGAACCGTCCACGGGGCGGCCTGGGCCGCGGCCTGGGCGCTCTGATCCCCACCGCTCCCGCTGCCGCGCCGGCCGCTGCTGCCACCGCGGAGGCACCGGCGCCTACGCAGCCTCAGCCCACCCCTGAGCCCGCCGCGCACGTCGCGACTCCCGCGGCGCCGCCGGCTGCCGAACGGGTCGACGACCTGGCGCCGGTCCCGGGAGCGCGTTTCGCCGAGATCTCGGTGACGGCGATCGAGCCGAACTCCAAGCAGCCTCGTCACGTCTTCGAGGAGGAGGCGCTCGACGAGCTCAAGACCTCAATCCGGGAGGTCGGCTTCCTCCAGCCGATCGTGGTCCGGGAGATCAGCGAGGGTCGCTACGAGCTCGTCATGGGTGAGCGCCGGTGGCGGGCCGCCCAGGCGATCGGCCGCGAGACGATCCCCGCGATCGTGCGGGAAACCCGCGACGACGCCATGCTGCGGGATGCGCTGCTCGAAAACATCCACCGGGCGAACCTCAACCCGCTGGAAGAGGCGGCCGCGTATCAGCAACTGCTCGAGGAATTCGGCGCCACGCACGAGGAGCTGGCCAAGCGGATCGGTCGCAGTCGCCCGCAGATCTCCAACACTATTCGGCTGCTGAACCTGTCGCCGAAGGTCCAGAACCGCGTCGCCGCGGGTGTCCTGTCGGCCGGCCACGCGCGGGCGCTGCTCGGTCTGGATGACACCGAGGCCCAGGAGGAACTGGCTAAGCGGATCGTCGCCGAAGGTCTGTCTGTGCGGTCCACCGAAGAGATCGTTTCCCTGAAGGTCTCGGACGGGCCCGCCAAGAAGGCTGCCCCCAGCCGACGAGCGAAGGTTCACGCGCCCGCTCTCAACGATCTGGCCGAGCGTTTGTCCGACCGCTTCGACACTCGAGTCAAGGTCGACATAGGACGCAACAAAGGCAAGATCACGATCGAGTTCGCCACGGTGGACGACCTCGAGAGGATAGTCGGCATGATCGGCGTCGACGAGGAAGGTGCCGGCGGAGAGGAGTAGCCGTCGCTGATCCGCAAGCATCATGGGGCACGCGATTACTGATCGCGTGCCCCATCGCTTATGGCGATGATTTCGACACTCACGAACCTGAATGCTGCTCTATAAGTGCCCAAAGCAGTTCTGTCAGAGCCATTCTCCTGGGATTTGAGCCAGCCAGGTTTTTCGCCGAAGCACCGTTTTAGACGCCCCCTTTGCGAATATTGCTCAGAGGCTATTGACCAAGATCGTTGCACTGGCTCCGCCTGTGGCCGAAGCACCAAGCTCGGTGTCAATGTAGGTATATTACTATGCTGGGTCGGCATGGTAGATAGCGTGCCGATGGGTCTCCGAGTCCCTCACGGCTGGCTCGCCTGATGCACCCGTCGTCATGCGCCAGACTTGGACTTAGCGAGTGCCCATCCGTGTTCTTTGGACGAGCCCACCGGAAGACACGATTGCGTGGACGCCTCGCGGTGTCTCGGCATTGAGCTAGGAATCCTTTGTAGGCTCGGCCGGATCGCCGGCCGAATCTCGCTGTGACGCGCCCTGGATCGGCGTCGGGCGCCTCCATGCGGCTCGATCGACGCGCATTTGGCTGAACTGTTCACTGTGACCGGCGGACCTTAGCGGCCGAAACTTGCTCGGTCGATCCGCAGGACTGGCCGGACATATCGGCTAACCAGACCCGTGTTGCTGTTTAGCTCTACCGCGTGGCTAGCCGCGACGAATGGGCCTGCGTGCCGCCTCCGGACCCGAAGCCGCCAGGACTAAGTTCGTGTACCGCACCTGTCTTCAGCGCGACTAGCGGAGTTTGTTGCGTGGCTGTCTATCGCTGCTCCTTACGGGAAAGAGTGTGCCCGTTCGGCGGTGACCGCCCTCAAGGCCAACGCTGTCCCGGCAATCGGCAAGCGCTCAGCATGTTCTCCGATTCTCCGTGTTGGCCGAGCCCCATCCCTCCTTGGCTGGCACGGCTTTCAACGTCACTGCGGCAGTAGTGTTTCACGTGAAACGGCGCTCTTAGCGTCATGCCGGTCGTGGCCGGAACCCCGCTACGCGCTCGCGCTGCCCACGATCGACGCTGTCCCATGCCCCGCTATGGCACCTACGCGTCCCGAGCGAGCTGATGGCCGACTTCGTGGCGACCTGGGTTTCAGGCCATGCCAAGCCCGCAATCGCTCGCCGTGCTGAGTTCCCACGCAGAATTTTGTGAGTAGGCCCCTGCGCCGTTTCACGTGAAACGGCGTTACAAATCCGTTGGGGTGGTCGCCTGCTCATCGTGGCACGCGAACTAAGCACCGTGAACGGAGCGAGGTGGTTGGCCTGCGGTCTTCGCCATGGTCTCGATCGGCCCGCTGAGAAGCTGTACAACCATGAGCGACTTCAGGCGCCGAACAAGACGGGCGGAAGGTGTAGGGCCCTCAAGAGAAGGCTCAACCCTGCCATGCTCTAAGTCGGGTCTTGTTGCGTCGTGCTCTTGGCGTGCAGGGCCCGCGCTCCAATGGGCCACACGCCACGTCGTCCAAAGATACGGCCTGCACCGCCACCCCCTGGCCCACCTGTCGCTGAGATGACTCGACCGTTAGGCCGTCGGCTGATTCCGCGGCCCTGCACTTGACAGCCAGGCGCCCGAAGGAGGTTGTACGACATCTTTATTAGATCGTTCATCCATAGCCTCGCTTCCTGCGCTTTGGTGCCATCACCTCCGAGCATCACCACGCGCGCGCAGACCGAACTGTAGGGGTCGACCGATCCTGTTTCACGTGAAACGGGTTTTCCCGATCCCAGCCCTAGAGACCCGAAGCGTGCGAGTGCAGCGTCCGAGGCTGTATGCCTTAGGGCAACTCCAAGATGGCGCCGCGTCGGTACAACAACTACCCGCATTCCAACCGGTTCTCGATCGAATACGCATGCGGCTTCTAGGTGCCGCTGCCCTACACGCGGCACCGCGCAGCTCGCGGTGACTCGCGTTCAAAGCCAGGCCTTCGCAGCCGATCCGTCATCCGAACTATGTGCCTGCCGGCAAGCCAACGCGTGCACCGTTCGTAGCCGTGACCGCGCATATCGGAACTGCCTCCTGCCCCAGGCGCCCGTTGTCGCTGCCACTCTCGACTCGTTCTGCTTGCAATATGAGCCGTGCCAAGCCGTGTCCCACTCGCGCTGGATGAGGCCCGAGCCGTGCCAGCCCGCCCGCCTCGCCCTGCCACCCGATCCGAGTCGTGGCTATGTCCGACTCGTGTTCCCGTGCCATCAGAACCGTGTTGGCCTGTGCCAGGCACCATTCCCTATGCGACCCGTACCGGGCGGGCGTCTGCGCAACTCGCGACGCCTGCAATCCGAGCCGTGCCGGCGGTGCATCGCGGTGCCCTGCGACCCGAGCGGTTACGGCGTTGCACATTTACGGTGCCCTGCGACCCGAGCGGCGTTGGCGGTGCACACTCGTGGTCCCCTGCGTCCCAAGCCGTGCCGACGTTGCACATTCGCGGTGCCCTGCGACCCGAGCCGTGCCAGCGTTTGCGCAACTCGCGGTGTCCTGCGACCCCAGCTGTGCTGGCGTCTGGGCAACTCGCGGTGTCCTGCGACCCCAGCTGTGCCGGCGTCTGGGCAACTCGCGGTGTCCTGCGACCCCAGCTGTGCCGGCGTCTGCGCAACTCGCGGTGTCCTGCGACCCCAGCTGTGCCGGCGTCTGCGCAACTCGCGGTGTCCTGCGACCGAGCCGTACCGGCCAGCGTCTGACTCGCGCTCACTGTGACCTGAGCCGTGCTGGTGGAAGTTGAATCAAGTTGCCTCGCGGCAAGAGCTGTACCGTCCTGCATTTGAGTCGCGCTTGCCCGGAGCCAGACCACGACGCCTACGCCCTCCAGTCGCGACGCCTGGCGGCCCTGAGGTGGAGCCGAACGGCTTCACAGCGATGCCTCACGGGCTGAGCCTCTGGTCCGGTTCGACGGTTCAGTGGCCCGTGGTCTGGACCGCGCTGGACTCGACCTAACTCGCGGCGCCCTGTGATCCGGTGCGCACGTCTCTGTATCCAAGCCGTGCAGGCCTCGAGTGAAGAGACTTCGCCTGTCACTGAGGTGGTCATTTATCGAGTGAGCACGGAACTCACGCCATTGAAGTCTCCAAGGCCCATGTCGCGACGGCAGCTTCAGGGCAGATTTTCAGAAGTGGCACATCGCACGAAGTCTGCGGTTTCACGTGAAACGGTCTGTGAATCAGACTTTCCCGGAGCCCGGAGCCTGGAGCCTGGAGCCTGGAGCCTGGAGCCTGGAGCCTGGAGCCTGGAGCCTGGAGCCTGGAGCCTGGAGCCTGGAGCCTGGAGCCTGGAGCCTGGAGCCTGGAGCCTGGAGCCTGGAGCCTGGAGCCTGGAGCCTGGAGCCTGGAGCCCGGAGCCCGGAGCCCGGAGCCCGGAGCCCGGAGCCCGGAGCCCGGAGCCCGGAGCCCGGAGCCCGGAGCCCGGAGCCCGGAGCCCGGAGCCCGGAGCCCGGAGCCCGGAGCCCGGAGCCCGGAGCCCGGAGCCCGGAGCCCGGAGCCCCGTTCCACGTGAAACCAACCTGTACCCGGAGAGCCTTTGGCGTAGAACGAGCGCCATGGTCATCGAGATTTGGAGCGCCAACTCGTCGCCTCGGTGAACTTTTTCTCGGAGTCGATCGGAGCAGCCTTTCTTTCAGTTCGGCCGCTCGGCATGGCGACGGGCGGACATAGCTGGACGCGCTACATGGACGTCTCTGCGCACATGGGAACACGGCTGCGTCCGGCTGAGGGGACAGCGTCCCGAACGAGCCGGTACGAAGGGGCCCACCGATCGAACTTCCGCATCCGTTCTCCGTGGCACCCCTTTTTGAGAAGCCCGGCGGATCGCGGAGGCTGCAATCGACTGCGGGATCGCGCCGGCGACCATCCCCGAAGGCTTAGCCGTCTGAGGCGCCAGAGGGTCACCGATGACCGGCGCCGGCAACTTCCACGTGCTGTGTCGCGAGCATGTGGGATTCAGCAGCCGTCTGCACAAGCGCACCGAAGGTGTGACCCGACTACAACAGGAGCGGCATGGTCAGAGCGGAGTATCCGCCGCTATATCGGTAGCGCCTCGGTGATCGGTTCGTGGGCGAGGGAACGTCGTGGACCGATCACGTCGTCCGAAGGGATGGACAGCGGACTTGGCTTGGCCTCACGCCTGTTGACAATCTGGACCCACGAGAATGGATTACAGCCTTGGAGTGGAACTGACGGGTGCCCTGGCTGAGCGAGTGCTGCCCGTCGGCCTTCAACCTCCGCGGAGGCAGAGATGGCTCCCGCTGGCTTGCTAGTTCGTCGTCGGTCGTCCACAGCACCCGGTGCGCGTGTCCTCACGATCGACCTCAGTTCCGTAAACGAACGGCAGGCTCGACTCGGCCGGGGCCCAGGCGGTCACGGAGTGCCTGCTGCATCGCCGAGTCAGTGAGCCGAAATGGGCGTCGCAATGGGCGTGCGACGGTGATGGGATAAGCCTCTCCCAGGAGGGCCTAAGGACCACTCCGTCGTACCTGGACGGCAGCACTGAAGCAAGTTACTCCGTCCGGCCCCGAGGCTTACGGGTGGAGCGTGAGCGGGGACGCTTGTCCCGGAGCTTCTGCGGTGCACCGGCAAACCCGCTTGGGGTTCAAACCCGCCTGTTGGATCATCTGAGCATGGCGGATGCGGAGCAGACGACTGATGCTGATGAACAGTTGTCGCGGATGCAACTCGGGCGACTTGCCGATCCGGATCCTCGAGTGCGGGAACTCGCGGCGGACGAGGCCGGCGATCAGCTTCGTAGAAGAGGGCTCGACCAGAAGGTCGTCGAGACAGCGGTCGCAAGGCTGGTCGAGGCCTCCCTCGTCGAGCAAGACGGGCGGGCATTGGAGTCGGCGCTTAACGCGTGCAGCGATGCGGCGAGCGTTTTCGAACTGCCGTTGCCAATCGTCGAACCCCTCACATCCTTGGCGCCTCGGCTGCCCTGCGGGCTCATCGGCTACGTCGTGCAGATCCTCGCCTCAACACACGACCCCAAGGCTCGTACAGCGATCGCCGCGTACGCCGACCATCCGGACTTAGAACTGAGGCGAGCCACTGACGATGCGTTGATTGAGCTGGCTGGTCGCCAGGCCAGCTGGCGCTCGCCCAAGTGAAGGGAAGGGGTCTCCACCGGCGGGTGGGTCAAGACGATCACCAGAGAGACGCTGCGTTGTCGGGGCTACGTCACCTCCGTGACTCAACAGCTGACGGGCATGGCCAGATGAAGCGCGTCGGACCGAGACCGCATGTAGGTGAGCGAGCTCGTTGATCGTCCGATGGTCATGCTGTCGCCAAGTGGTGTCCCTGCATCGTGCGCGTCGCCTTTGCGTCGGATGACGCCCAGCACCGTAGCGTCCGGGGTGGTTACGGATGCCCGCAAGCCGAGCGCGCAGGTTCGGACGGCGGCGAACAGCGATCGCGAGCGGCTGGGAATGACCGCTAGGGGTGGGGTGGCCCGTCTCAGACGGTACGGCCAGCGATGAGGTGCGTCGCGGTGTTGCGTTATGCCAGAAGGTCGGGCGCCGCCTATAGGGCGATGGCCGGGTATCCGGCCGGCCGACGATTGCGGTCTTGATGCTGATGGTCATTCCGACCCCGTGGTGGGTGGTGCGGGTGTAAAAAGCGACCGACAGCCGGTACCGCGGGTGCCGGCCTTGTCGAAGCTGGTGTGTCACGAGCTGGCACCGAGCCTGGAGCGCGGGCGCTTTTATTAGCCAGTGGTCGTTCTCTGAGCCTCCTCTAGGCGGTAGTCGTCGCGACTTTCGACAGCCGCCGCCCCGACAAACCCGCCTCGCCCACCTCTTGACGAGACCGATGGGTGAGGCTTCCGAACTGACTACTTGGGCCCCGCTCAACGACGGGAGCAGCGGGGCGGAAGACAGTTACTGGGGTCGCTGCAGGAACGGAGATCGAGATACCGCTGGGCAAGATCGTGGTCGGGGTTCATAGGGCAAGTCCACTCTTGATTAGTGCGGGCCTGAGGTCGATGTCAGCCGGACCCGCTGAGTGCTCCGTTCCAAGGGTGATCGCGCTTTGGGGAGTCAGCACCAAGCGCGTCTCCGACTCAAGGCGGACACGCCTGACGGACGGACTCATCAGCCGCTGCGTTGGTGCGGCGATGCCGAGCTGGTCGGCCGGGGAGTTGCGGCGTTTGCTGCTCTGCCCGCTGTTTTCGAGCGCTCGTTCTGCGTCCCGATGTTGTCGGCGTTGGGGGAGCGGCTCTGAAAGCCCTGTGACGCTCAAGAGGCGGTCGATCAACTCAGACGAGATGGTGCGGTTCAGCTGACCGCCTCTCACCACCAGTCATCCGATGCTGGTGGGACATCCATGCCATGACTGAGTCGCAGCAATGACGAGCCTCTAGTTCAGAGCCTCATCCCCACCCAGCAGTACGCAAGGCTGAAGCGACCGGGGGGGCGGCGAAGTCCACGAAAGGCGGCTGAGGCAAGGGCGGCGACGACCCGTAGACCGCGGCACAGGCGAGCATTGGAGGCGGTGGTGTCGGACGCGCCCCAGCATGCTGTTCCAAAGCCAGCACCGGCGCGGTCATGCAGAGCGCCTCCATGGAGATGGGCTGGCCGGGCCTTCCAAGCCTGCTGGCAACAAGTTGAATGCGACATAGACGCGCGTGCAGCGCACGAGCAATCGGCCCACGTGCGATTCGCAGCAAAGCGAGTGGGGTGGTACCGCCTGAAAGCCGGGCCGCGGTGTGGGACTCAACGAGGGCCGGCCCGACAATGTGAGACCTGCTCGCGCTTGTAGAAGGTGCCGTGACAGCCGCCGTTGAGGTTGATCGTGCTGGCTGCATCGGAGTTATCCACAGGGTGTGGGTAACGGCTGTTGAGAAACCACTGCGGCCCGTTTCACGTGAAACGGCGTTGATGTGGTGAGGGGTGTCCACGGCGGTATCCACAGGCTGCGCAAGCCTGCGACGTCGTGTTTCACGTGAAACGCGGCGCCCTGTGGATAACTTCTGTGGATAACTTCGGCCGTGCCGTGGTGCCCACAGACGGTGACGATGGTCGACGTCGTGCGGGTGAATGTCGGCTTGTCGGACTCGGTGTCTGGGGTCGACTCACGTACCGCAAAATTGACCCAGGACAGCGGGTCTGGCCTCGGCTAAGGTCACGTCGTGCCCGAGAACATCCCCCCGCTGCCGGACTTCACCCGCTGGCCGTCGTTCCCCTTCGAGGGAGACATGCGGGTCAAACCGCTCGCCGCTCCGGTCGAAGTCGAGCCGCCGCGCAGTGGCGAGGACGCCGCCGATTGCGTCGCCTGCAACACCCCCGACGAGTCGTACATCTGGGTGAGCGAGCGCTGGCGCGTCCGCGCGATGGACCGGCCCACGGGCCTGCCGATGGTTCTCATCCTCGAATGCCGCTCGCACCTCGACATCGGCGACCTGCCCAACCTGCTCGCGGCCGAGCTCGGCGTCATGACTGTGCGTCTCGAGCGGGCCATCCGCTCGCTCGACGGTGTGGCCCGGGTTCACGTGAATCGGTGGGGTGACGGCTTCACCCACCTGCACATGTGGTTCCTCGCCCGCCCCTACGGCCGGCTTCAGCTGCGCGGCACGTTCCTCACGCTTTGGGACGACATCCTCCCCGTGATCCCCGAACAGCAGTGGCGCGAGAACCTGGCGCACGTCGCGGCGTGGCTGGCCGAGTTCGGCGGCAAGGCGATCGCCGAGCCGCCCCACATCCAGTGGGAGTCCCCTTCCACCATCACCTACACCGACACGCAGTCGACCCAGCAGTCAACGACTCCCACTCCCCCGCCGGCCGACCCTCCGCGGCCGGACACATTCAACGACGTAGACGCCCACCCGTCATCGGGAGCCGTCGGCCCGATCAGCGAGTCGATCCCCACGCAACGCCCGGCACCCCGAGACCCCGACGCGCCCGCGTCCCACCCCCACACCGAGGCGCCGAGTCACCCATAAAACCTTCCCCCGTACGCCGCCAATCGCCCGATTCGACGGCGAGCCAGTCGAGGCGCGGTCGCAATGAGTCAGCCAACCGGCCCGCCTCTCGATGCCGACGACACAAAACAGCCCTTCTGGACGTCGCGATTTCTCTCCAGCCCTCGATCACGCGATCCCCGAAATCCCGAGAGAATGGCTCTGACAGAACCGGCCGTCAGTCGGCCGGAGCTCCGAGCCCACGCCCGCCGCCGGACAGATGCCAGCGAGGCATGCGTTGAGCCGAAACCGCCTCCGGGCCGGACAGAAATCACCGCCACCGGGGAGCTGGCTAGGAAGAGCGCGGCGAGCCCAAGAGTCAAGGGTGGGCTTTCGAGAAGCGTGGGCCACGACAGTGGTAGCGATCAGCGAGGCCTGGCCGAAGTGTGCAGTTGGGTTGCGAACGCAATCTGGGTGACAACGGCCGAGGGTGAAGGGCGCCGGAGCCGCGCCGACGAGACGAAGCCCGACAGACGTGGAAATGGTGAGCCGTTACAAGGGGCGTGGAATATGCACGGCCACAGCCGGTCACGGGGATGGATGCCCGGCTGCTCGCAATGATTCGGCGCTCATAACGGCGTTGTAAGTCGTGGTCGGTAGCAGGGAACCAGGCGCGGTGGTGTTCGTGGTCAGTAACCGCTCGCAGTAGCGCGGACGCTGCACGTGTGAGTCGTAGTAGGTGACACGAGACAAGGCGCGGCGGTCCTGGTGAGTGGTGGGCGCCCGTGAAGACCCGACTGCAACATCAGTCGTGAGCGGCGACGACGCTCGCGAAAGGCTAGGACGGTACATCGTCGCGGTCGGTGGCAAGGACGGCTGGGTTCGCGGTGAGCGGGCACCCACGAAGGGCTCCGCGGGCAATGGAGGCCGTACGGCGCACAGGTGGCCGTAAGCGCAGGCTACCGCCGGTGGGAGCGAGCCATGTCGCGGATCTGCGGGTCCGGGTCGATGGACAGGGCCTCCAAGACGCCGGCCAGCCGATCCGAGGGAACGTCGGTGAACTCTTCGACCAGGGCGTAGAGCGCATAGAACCGGGTGTCGGGATCGTCGTCGCCGCTGAGGGACAGTAAGGCGTCGACGGCCCGCGGCTCGGGCGAGGCCGGATCGGTCAGGGAGGTTAGGGCGGCGGCCACCTGGAAGCGGACCGACGAGTCGGCGTGGGCGGCGAACGACAGAACGTCTTCGAGGGACTCGGTAGCCGTGTTGTAGGCCAGAGCCGATATCAGCCAGCCGATCACCCGCGGGTCGGGTTCAGTTTTCAGCCGGGCGCGGAGCAGCGGGACCGCCTCGGTGGTGTGGGGGCGGTGGCCGGTGTCGTCCTGCGGTCCCAGCTCCCGCAGCACCCGGGCGGCCAGCTCGCGGTCGACCGGGTTGCTGTCCTGCAGCAGGGCGGCGGCCTGGTCGAACACCGACCGGCCCGCGCGTGAGGTCAACGCGACCAGGTACGGGACGGGGGCCTCGGGATCGTCGGCCACAACTTCGGCTCTGGCGGCGGTGAAAAGCTCTGCCGTCGACATCCGTGTCGGGTCTGGGCGAACGGGGCGGAAATTCACGAGTGCATTGTTGCGCGGTCGCGCCACGGCGCCGGAGCGGCCACCATCGGCACATGGGCATGGAGCTTGTCGTGGAGCGTTTCGGGTTGGGGCGGTTGGAGGGCGAACCTGTTCGGGTGCCGGGTGGACTGTCCAACGAGTTGTGGCGGGTGCGGACCGGGCGGGGTGATTTCGCCGTGAAGCGGATGGTGGTCAACGCGCGGCTCCCGGAGTTCGTCGGCAACGTCGAGGCCGCGTACGCGGTGGAGCAGCGTGCCTGGGCCGCGGGGGTGCCCATGCCCGAGCCGGTCCCGGTGGACGGCCGGGCCCTGGTGCGCGTCGACGGCGAGCTGTACCGCGTCCACCGCTGGGTGGAGGGAAAGCCGGGAGCCCAGGGGCAACCAAAAGCCGAGGGAAAGGGAGCCCAGGGGCAGCCACAAGCTGAGGGAAAGGGAGCCCAGGGGCAGCCACAAGTTGAGGGAACGGCAGCCCAGGGGCGGCCACAAGCTGAGGGAACGGCAGCCCAGGGGCGGCCACAAGCTGAGGGAACGGCAGCCGAAGAGCGACCACAAGCCGAGGAAAAGGGAGTCCAGGCGAGGCGGGCACGGGCCACCGCGGACAGCGCGGCCGAACTGCTGGCCGACATCCACGCCGCGGGGCGACCACGCCGCCGCACGCTGCCGGGGCTGAGCTGGGACGGCCGGCGCTGGGGCGGCAAACTGATCAACCTGGCCCAGCGCGTCGCCGGCGGCCCCAGGGAAACGCTGGTCGTCTACAGCCACCGCGACCTCGACCCGAAGAACACACTGCGGGACGCCGACGGGCGACTTCTGGCCGTCGACTGGGATGCCGCCGGGCCGATCAGCGCGATCCACGAGGCGGTGGCCCTGGCCCTGGACTGGCGCGACTGGACCGCCTTAGCCACTTACGAGCAGCGCACCGGCCGCACAGTCCCGGCCGAACCTTGGATCTTTGGCGGCTGGGTGGCCGCGCAGGGTGGATGGCTCGATCACACCGCCGACGACGGCACCCGGGCCGCACTGCTGGAGCTGGCCGAGAGCCTCGACGACCTGATCACCGAACTCGGGCGACCGCCCGCTCGACCAGCGTCTTGAGGATGTGCCCCAGATCGTCACCGGCGGCCTGCACGGCGAGCGGCAGCAGCGACGTCTCGGTCATGCCGGGCGACACGTTGATGCCGAGCACTTGCGGCGACCCGTCCTCGGCCACGATCAGGTCGACCCGGGACAGGTCACGCAGCCCCAGCGCCTTGTGTGCGGCCAGGGCCGTCTCGGCGACCTGCGCGGCCACCGACGGCGACAGGCGGGCCGGCGTGTGCCAGGTGGTGAGGCCCGCCGTGTAACGCGCGGCGTAGTCGTACACCCCGTCGCGCGGGACGATCTCGACGGCGGGCAGCGCCTGCGGGCCGGCGCCCAGGTCGACGATCGAGACGGCCACGTCCATGCCGGGCACGAACTTCTCGACCAGAGCCGTCGAGTCGTACGCGAAACAACCGACCATGGCCGGGGGCAACGCGCTCTCCTCACGCACGACCGCGGCACCCAAACCCGAACCGCCCTGGGCCGGCTTGACCATCAGCGGCAGCCCGAGACGGTCGACGATGCGGTCGAGCACCGCCACCGCCCCCAGCTCGGAGAACCGGTCGTGCGGCAGCGCCACCCAGTCGGGGGTGGGGATGCCGGCCTCGCGCAGCATCGACTTCGCGGACGGCTTGTCCCAGGCCAGGCGGGCCGCCCGCGCGTCACAGCCGACGTAGGGCACGCCGCACAGGTCGAGGACGCCACGGAGCGAACCGTCCTCCCCCGTCGCGCCGTGCAGGGCGATCACCACGGCGTCGGGCGGATCCTCCTGCAGCGACGGCAGCAGCGACACGTCGGCGTCCCGCATCTCGGCGCTCAGCCCGGCCGCCCGCAGGGCGTCGAGCACCCGGCGCCCTGAGCGCAGCGAGACGTCCCGCTCGTACGAGAGGCCACCGGCCAGAACCATCACGCGCACATCGTCACCCGCAACCATGGAGGAGATCATGCCAAGTCGGGACCGGGCGCATCCGCGGCGGCCGTGCCCCGGCGCCGGGAGGACGCGAAACTGGAACCGAAGACGGCCCGCATCGCCAGCTCTTGTTCCATCACGCCGGACAGTCGCCGGATGCCCTCGCGGATGCGCTCGGGCGAGCTGAACGAGAAGTTGAGCCGCATGTTGGACCGGCCGGTGCCGTCGGCGTAAAAGCCGGTTCCCGGTACGTAGGCCACCCGCGCGGCGATCGCGCGCGGCATCATCGCTTTGGAGTCGAGACCCTCGGGCAGCGTCGCCCACACGAACAGGCCGCCGGTCGGGTGGGTCCACGTCGTGCCGGGCGGCATCAGGTCACGCAGCGCGCCCAGCATGGCGTCGCGGCGCTCGCGATAGATCTCGCGATACACCTTGATCTGCTCCTGCCACGGCATCGTCGACAAATACTGTGTCACCGCGCCCTGAGCGAACGCACTCGGGCAGAGCACGTTGGCCTCGCTCATCATCACAAGCTTTTCCCGTACGGCGTGGGGCGCGAGGATCCACCCGACACGCAGCCCGGGCGCGAACGTCTTGGAGAACGTGCTCACGTAGAAGACGCCCTCACGCCGGCGGGCCCGCAGCGGGCGCGGCGCCTCCTCCTCGAACGACAACATCCCGTACGGGTCGTCCTCGACCACCAGCAGGCCGGCGCGCTCGCAGATGTCGAGCACCTGCTCGCGCCGCTCGTCGGTCAGCGTGACACCGGCCGGGTTCTGAAAGGTGGGGATCGTGTAGAGGAACTTGGCCTTGCGACCGGACCGCTCGACGGCGGCGATGGCTTCCTCGAGGGCGGCCGGGATGAGCCCCTCATCGTCCATCGGCACGTGCTTGACCTGGGCCTGCGCGGCTTGGAAGACACCGAGCGCGCCGACGTAGCTCGGGCCCTCGGCCAGCACCACGTCGCCCGGGTCGAGGAAGAGCCGGGCGAGCAGGTCGAGCGCCTGCTGGCCGCCGACGGTCACCACCACGTCGTCGGGCGAGGCGCCGCTGATGCCGGAGAGCGCCATCACCTCGCAGATGCGCTCGCGCAGCTCGACAGTGCCCTGGCCGATGCCGTACTGCAGGCTCTGGGCGCCCTGTTCGGCGGCGAGCTGGTTGAGCATCTCGCCCACCGCGTCGAGCGGGAGCGCGGCGATGTAAGGAGAGCCGCCGGCGAGCGACACGACCTCGGGACGACTTGCCACTGCGAACAGTGCGCGGATCTCGGAGGTGGTCATGCCCCGCACCCGTCGCGCGTACCGATCGGTGTAGTCGTCCTGAGTTGTGCCGGTCATCCGGGCTTCACCTCACAAGAAAGGAAGAGACCCCGATGGTAGTCGCAAGCACCGACAGAAGCCTTCGGTTAACCGGCCACTGTGCCCGACCTGGTCCCGTTCAGGAGCATTGCGGCGTAGGATCCGACCGGGAGCGGGCAGGAAACTGAGCAGCCGGTAGCACCGTGGCGAGGGGGATGTGCAGTGTCGCGACGCCTGGTCAGCCTCACGCTGGACACGCTCGGCGATCTGCCGAGGCCGTGCAGCCAGTGTGTGTACTGGGAGCTTGATCCGGTCGCGGCCGAGCGGGCGTGCGCCTCGGGCGACCCCGGTCTGGAGAAAGAGGCCTGGGTCTCGCAGACGCTGCTCGAGTGGGGTTCCTGCGGCAAGCTGATCTACGTCGACGGCATGCCGGCGGGCTATGTGATGTATGCCCCGCCCGCCTACGTCCCCCGTTCGATGGCCTTCCCCACTTCCCCCGTGAGCGCCGACGCCGCCCTGCTGACGACAGCTCACGTGGTGGCGTCGTTCGCCGGCGGCGGGCTGGGCCGCATGCTCGTGCAGGGCGTGGCCCGCGATCTGACCAAGCGCGGCGTCAAGGCGATCGAGGCGTTCGGCGACGCGAAGTTCGGCGAGGCCGACGACGAGAAGCAGTCGGGCTGCGTCGCGCCGGTCGACTTCTTCCTGTCCGTCGGCTTCAAGACGGTGCGCCCGCATCCGCGTTTCCCGCGCATGCGGCTGGAGCTGCGCACCGCCCTGTCGTGGAAGTCCGACGTCGAATACGCGCTGGAGAAGCTGCTCGGTTCGATGAGCCCCGAGACGTTGCTGCGGCCGGTGCGTCCGGCCACAGCCACCCGTAACGTCGAGAGTTAGGCGCGGTTCGACAGGGCCATCCGCAGCTGGCGCACGTCGATCGAGCCGGTGGGCACGTCGGCCTCGACTGGGTAATACATGCGCTGCACGGCGGCCAGGATCGCCTCGACGATCTGCTCGCGGAACAGCGGGTTGACCAGGCGGTCACGGTCGACGGGCGAGGTGAGATAACCCAGATCCACCCGTACGGCGGGCATGCGCGTCAGGCGCAGCAGCTCCCAGGTCTTGGCGTGCACACGGCAGTCCCGCAGGCCCGTACGGACGGCGATCTCGCGCTGCACCAGGTTGGCCAGCCGCTCCCCCACTGTCGAGCTCAGGCCGCTGCCCGTGCCGTAGTGGTAGGTCGCCACACCGTCGGCGTTCTCGTTGTCGTGCCCGTCGAGGTGCAACGAGATCAGCAGGTCGGCGCCGAGACTGTTGGCCAGCGCGGCCCGGTCGGCGCCGCTCATCGACTCGGCCGGTTTGGGCCCGCGGGTCAGGTGCACGCGCATGCCGGCTGCGGCCAGCCTGCCCTCGAGCCGGTTGGCCAGGTCGTAGACCAGGTCGGCCTCGCTCCAGCGGAGCGGACCGTCGGGCACCACGACACCCTGGTCGTCGCCGCCGCCGTGGCCGGGGTCGATCACGATCGTCTTGCCCACCAGGTTGGTGCCGGCCTGCCGGAACGCCTCGGCCTCGCGCAGCCACTGCGGGCGGCCGCCGACCACCTTGCGGCCGAGCCGGCGCAGCGCCTTCATGGTCTGCGGGCCGCAGGAGCCGTCGGGGGTGAGACCGACCTCACGCTGGAACTGGGCGACCGCCCGAGCCGTACGGGGGCCGTAGATCGAGTCGGCGCGACCGGAGTCGTAACCCATCTCGAGCATCCGCTCCTGCAGGGTGCGAACGTCCTCGCCGACGAGCGCGTCGGGCACGGAGTGGAACAGGGTGCGCGCGCCGAGCCGCCAGCGGGACGCGTCGAGCGCGCCCCACGTCTCGTCGCCGACCAGGCCGTCGATGCCCAGGCCGCGGCTCTGCTGGAAGGCCCGTACGGCGGTGTCCACGGCGTCGTCGAAGACGTCTCCGGCGGCATCCAGCAGCTCCAGACCGACCAGGATCGATCGAATCTCGGCAACGGCCGGGCCGCTGTCTCCACGTCGGATGGAACGCACGCGCGACTCCCTAGAACGAAGAACGACTCCGGGCAGCGTACTCCGGGGCAACCAAAGACGCCCCGCACCCGGGAGGGCGCGGGGCGTTCTCGGAAACTGCCTACAGAGCCGACTCGATGAAGTTGACGAGGGCGCTCTTGGGCTTGGCACCGGTGACCGAGCTGACCGGCTCGCCACCCTTGAAGATGGTCAGGGTCGGCACCGACATCACCCGGTAGGCGCGCGTGGTCTCCGGGTTCTCGTCGATGTTGACCTGCACGATCTCGACCTTGTCGCCCATCTCCTTGGCGATCTCGGCGAGCAGCGGGTCGACCTTCTTGCAGGGCGCGCACCACTCGGCCCAGAAGTCCACCAGCACCGGCCTGTCCGACTGCAGCACGTGGCTCACGAATGTGGCGTCGGTGACCGCCTTACCTGCAACTCCCACTACGACCCTCCAGGTCAATCTGACTTACAGCTCGACGAACGATGCGATGAAGCGCTCGGCGTCCAGGGCCGCGGCACATCCCGTGCCGGAGGCGGTGATCGCCTGGCGGTAGGTGTGGTCGACCAGGTCGCCGGCGGCGAACACGCCGGGGACGTTGGTGCGAGTGCTCGGCGCGTCGACCTTCACGTAGCCCTCGTCGTCCAGCTCGACCTGGCCCTTGAAGAGCTCGCTGCGCGGGTCGTGCCCGATCGCCACGAACACGCCCGTCACGTCGAGGGTCTTCTCCTCGCCGGTCTGCGTGTTCTTGAGGCGAACGCCCGAGACCTTGCCGTCGTGGCCCAGGATCTCCTCGACCGTGGAGTTCCACTCGACCTTGATCTTCTCGTTGTTCAGCGCCCGCAGCTGCATGACTTTGCTGGCCCGGAACGAGTCGCGCCGGTGCACGATGGTGACCGTCTCGGCGAAGCGGGTGAGGAAGGTCGCCTCCTCCATCGCGGAGTCGCCGCCGCCGACGACCACGATGTGGTGGTTGCGGAAGAAGAAGCCGTCACAGGTGGCACAGGACGAGACGCCGTGCCCGAGCAGCTCCTGCTCGCCGGGCACGCCGAGCGGCCGCCAGGCGGAGCCGGTGGAGAGGATGACCGCGCGGGCGAAATACTGCTTGTCGCCCACCCAGACGGTCTTCAGGCCCTCGGTGCCGGCCTCGGTCGGCTTGTCGCCCAGCTCGACCCGGGTCACGTCGTCGGTGATGAACTCGGCGCCGAACCGCTCGGCCTGCGCGCGCATGTTGTCCATCAGCTCGGGGCCCATGATGCCCTCGCGGAACCCGGGGAAGTTCTCCACCTCGGTGGTGGTCATCAGGGCGCCACCGGACTGGACGCCCTCGATCACGAGCGGCTTCAGGTTGGCCCGGGCGGCGTACAACGCCGACGTGTATCCGGACGGTCCCGAACCGATGATGATCAGATTGCGGACCTCGTCCACTGCCGACTCCTCAAGTCTGCTCTTCGCCGGGAAATCACCACGGCGACACTGCACGCTAGAACGCCATGTCAGGTCCCCACCATTCCCGCACGCGCGTCCGTGGCGGACCTCACGCGGGACATTCCAGGGTGTCGCTCAGCGTACCGGGAGTTTCTCGATCGTGTCGGCGTCACCCGCAGGCGTGCCGCAGTCGGCGCCGGCCGCCCAGCCCCAGGCGCCGTTCTCGGCGGTGAACCGGACGATCACCGCCGGAACCCCGTCGAACCGGGCGTAGTCGACGGTCTGCACGGCGAGCGGGCCGCCCGCGTTTTCCCGCTCGATCGCGGCCAGGCATTCGTCGAGGGCGTCCCGCGCGGTCAAGCGGGCCAGGGCGGGGTCGGCCGACAGTGTCGTCGCCCGCTGGCTGCCCTGACCCTCGCTGGCGAACGCCTCGCTCCTGGGCGCGCTCATCGGCGTGGGTGGCGGCGGCGCGGCGAGGGTGGCCCGGGAGTAATCCTGGCCGGTGGCGGTGATGACCTCGTCACCGCCTATGTCGCTCATGGCCGTGGAACCCTCCGCGTTGCCGGCCGCGGAGTCGGTCTGCACGTCATTGCTGCTGCGGCCGGCCAAATAGTCGGCGCCGAAACCGACGAAAGCCACGACGCCGGCGGCGATGGCGATCGGGGTGGCCCAGCGCATGCGGCGGTGTCGTTTCTTTTCCCGTACGCCGTCAGCGGCGCCGCCGGGCACGACGGTGAGCTGCGGGACGGGCGCGAACATGCCGTCGAGCTTGGCGGCCAGGTCGGTCGGCATCGGTTCCGGCTCGAGGCGGCCCAGCTCGGCCCGGACCTCGGCCACCGCGCCGCCCAGCTGGTCGTACGCCTGCCGCCAGGCCGGGTCCTCGGCGATCAGGGTGGCCACCGCGGACTCGTCGGGCGTGCCCTCGAGGGCACCTCCGATGTAATCCGCCAGCAGGTCGATGTCGACCCTGCCGAAGTCGGCCCCGGTCACCTCTGGTCCCTCCGATCGTGCCCGCCGGGCGGTGGCTTCACCGCTGCCGGTCCGGATGAGACGGTTTCCGACGTGCCGTGGTTCCCGGCCGGGGCGTGATCGGTGTCTCGCCCCCGCAACTCGCCCAAGGCCAGCGCCATGCGGGCCCGGCCGCGGGCGCACCGGCTCTTGATCGTGCCGACCGCGACGTCGAGGATCTCGGCGGCCTCGGCGACCGGATAACCCTGCACGTCGACCAGCACGATCGCGGCCCGCTGATCGGCCGGCAGATCGGCCAGCGCCTGCCGCACCAGCAGCGCGGTGTCGTGATCGGCGGCCGGGGCGGCGGGCTCCACACCGGAGGGACGGTCGTCGGAGCGGCTGCCGTCGGGCAGCGGCACCGTCGGGTGGGCCTGCCGCTTGCGGATCCGGTCGAGGCACGCATTGACGACGATGCGGTGCAGCCACGTGGTGACGGCCGAGTCACCGCGGAACCGGGCGGCGTTGCGGTGGGCCGACAACAGCGCGTCCTGCACGGCGTCGGCGGCCTCCTCGCGGTCGCCGATCGTGCGCAGGGCGACGGCCCACAGGCGGTCCCGATGGCGGCGGACCAGCTCGCCGAAGGCGTCCTTGTCCCCATCGACGTGGGCACGCAGCAGCTCGGCGTCGCTGGGTGCGACACCCTGCGCGGCGTCCCCGGAAGTCACGCCAGCAATCTAACCGGACGAGGCGAGCGCGCGTGGGCCCGACTCTCAGTAACCGGAGATCGAGATCTCCTGGACGTCGACCGAGAACCGGCCCTCGCCGTCGGAGGGCAGCTTGGTCATGAAGACCAGCACGTAACGGTAGGTCTGGTCGGGATTGAAGACCGAGAACAACGTCCGGTTGCCGGTGGTCACCGTCTCCGAATCGCCCAGACGCTTGTAGTTCTCCATGATCTTCTTGTCGCCGTCGGAGGAGTCGCCGTAGTCCTCCGTGCCGGCGCGAACGTCCATGGTGACGCCGGGCTGCGACATCCGGACCTCGACCTCGGACAGCTTGCGGGCCGAGCCCAGGTCGATCAGCACGCCCATGCCCGGCTTGCGGTTACCGAAGTTGGCCTGGTTGAAGTGCTGCAGCTCCCACGCGGTCTCGTCGTCACCGTCGACGGTGTACTTCGACTCGCCGGTGTCGTCGCGGTCGCCCTTGGGCGGGTCGACGACGCGCACCATGTCGGCCGTCAGCGGGATCTTCTTCGGCTGCGGGGCGGGTGGCTGCGTGTCGGTCGCGCCGTCCGGCTCACTGCCGGCGCCCGCCTGGTTGGTGACGGTCGGCTTGGGGTCGCCCGAGCTGTTGATCGCGTTGATGCCGAAGACCAGGCCGATGACCGCGATGACGACCAGGGCGCCGACACCGATGATGATCTTCGACGTGCTCCGGGTGGGCTCGGTCGTCGTGCTCTGCGCGAACCGCAGCGGGCCGGCGTCCTCATACTCCTCCTCGGCGGAGGCATCGAGGCGGGCCAGCTCGGCGGTCAGCGAATCGGCCTCGGGCGTGGCCACCCGGGTGTCGAGCAGATCCATCGTGAGGTCGTCGAGGTAGGCCGGGACGCCGGCGCGGATCTGCCGGGGCGCGGCCGGGGCGCCGGTGCCGTCCCGGTTGGCGTCGGGCAGGGCCGAGGAGCCGACCTCGTTGTGCGGCCAGTGGCCGGTCAGGGCGAAGTAGAGAATGCCGCCGACCGCGCGGATGTCGGACTCGACGTTGTCGGCCGAGTCGGCCCGGGCGTCGGCCAGCACGACCCGGCCGTCGTCGGCGATCAGCGTGGTGCCGGGGTGCACGTTGCCGTGGACCATGCCGGTGGCGTGCACCGCGGCCAGGGCGTCGGCGATCGAGTGGGCGATGGCGGTGGCGCGGCCCGGGTCGAGCGGGCCGTCGGAGCTGACCATCTCGCGCAGCGACTCACCCTCGACCCACTCGCGCACCACGTAAGCTCGGGCGCCCTCGTCGATCGCGTCGTAGACCCCGACGAGGTTGGGATGGATCACGCGGCTGGCGTCGACGGCGGCCTGCAGCATCTCGGTGGCGGAGTCGCCACCCGGGTAACGCAGCACGACCGCGACCGGGCGCCGGAGGATGACGTCGACCCCGCGCCAGACCTGGCGGCCCGCGCTGTCGTCGTTGACGTGCTCCTCGAGCTGATAGCGCTCGGCCAGGACCTCACCCGCGGTGGGGGCACCGAACGTCATGACCGGTCCGTCCGCATCGGCCGCGGTCTCGTGGCCTTCGCCGACCTGGGTCACCAGTCCTCCTCGGTGCTCCACGCACGGGTTTGCCGTGCTCGGTGCAAATGACGATGCGCGAAAGAGCACATGCCGACACCGACCATACCCGCCCGGGGCTATCCGGCGGCAGGTCGTCCCCCCGGCGCGGCAACCCCGAGCACGCTCGGACACGCGGCCCAAGTGGCCCCTGTTACTGGTGGAACTGCTGGTCAACGACCGATTTTGCGGCGCACCATCCCGATCACCTGACTGACCTCGGCAACCCGCAGCACGGTGGCCGCGCCCAGGTAGGCGATCAGAATGACCGCACCGCCGGCCAGCAGTTGCAGAATTGCCTCACCGCGGCCGCTGGGTGCCCCCGCGCCGGGCATGAAGCGCACGACGAGCAGGCCGAGGGCGGCGGCGATCGCGGCCGCGACGAGCACCTTGATCAGCGAGACGGCGACGCTGCCCAGGTTGAGCCGGCCGATCTTGCGGCGCAGCACCGCGAGCGAGATCAGCGCCGAGACCAGATAGGAGAACGCGTTGGCGGCCGTCATGCCGGCCGCGGACAGGGACGCGCCGAGCACACCGGCCAGCACGAAATAGCCCGCGATGCGGACGGCGACGACCGGCAGATTGATCAGTGCGGCCGTCCGGTTGCCCTGCAGAGAATAAAAGGCGTACGTGCAGAGGTAGCTGACCGACAGCGGCAGCACGGCGAAGGCCGCCACCACCAGCACCGCGCCGGTGTCGAGCGCGGCGTCGTGGCTGAACGCCCCGCCCTCGAACAGCGTGACGGCGATCGGCTTGCCCAGCACGCCGTAGACGACGGCGATCGGGGCCAGCGCGGCCACGGTGAGCTTGATGCCCCGGCTCAGATCGGCGCTGACCTCGGAGAACCGGCCCTCGGCGGCGGCCGCGCTCATCTTGGGCAGCAGCGCGGTCATCACCGACACGCCGATGATGCCGTGCGCCATCATCGTCAGCAGGAAGACGTTGTTGAAGGCCAGCACGCTGGCGCTGTTCTTGCCGGCGACCCCGTTGAGGATGCGGACGACGGCGAAGATCGCGATCTGGTTGGCCCCGACGTAGAGCAGCATCCAGCCGGCCAGGCCGCCGATCTCGCGCAGGCCCAGCGAGCGCGGATCCCATCGCCACTTCCAGCTGAAGCCGACCTTGCGCAGCGCGGGCAGCAGGCCGATCGCCTGCACCACCATGCCCAGCAGCGTGCCCAGGCCGATCAGCAGGATCCGGCCGTCGCTCATGTCCTCGGGCCGCAGACCCTCGGTCGGGCCGAAGGTGACGATGAAGATGCCGCAGACGGCGATGACGACGACGTTGTTGAGGATCGGCGCCCACATCGGGGCCGCGAAATGGCCGCGGACGTTGAGCACCGCGCCGATCAGGGCCGAGAGCCCGGTGAAGAAGATGATCGGCAGGATCAGGTACGCGAAGTGGGTGACCAGGTCGCGATAGGCCGGCGAGGTCTTGTCGTCCGACTGGATCGCCGTGATGAGCGGGGCCGCCACCACCACGAGGACGGTGGCCACGCCGAGCGACACGACCGCGAACGTGAGCAGCTTGCGGGTGAATTCCAGACCGCCGTCCCGGTCGGCCTTGCGCCGGCGCACCAGCAGCGGGATCAGGACGCTGGACAGGATGCCGCCGAGCAACAGCTCGTAGATCTGGCCGGGCAGGAACTGCGCGCTGGTGTACGCGTCGCCGATGCCGTAGCCGAGGGTCATGCCGATCAGCGCGTTGCGGACGAAGCCGATGATCCGGCTGACCAGGCTGCCGATCGCCATGATGGCGCTGTTGCCGGCGGTGCCGCCGTCGTCGGACGACACGTCGCCGGGCGGGACCTCCTCGGGCGGGAGCGCCTGATCCTCGACCGCGGCCGTGTGGCCGAGCTGAGAATCAACCGAGATCACCGTGACGCCGTCCTCCGGCCGCGGCGGCTGACCGTCGGGCGTGGCATGCGCGCTGCGGTAGAGACCGCCGTTCACCGATCCTCCCGAGCCACTAGCGGAACACCCGACACCTTACGGCTCCGGTCACAGTCTGTGCCGCAGGAGCGTGCCCGGCTCCGCCCCGGCCAGCGTCTCGACCATCCAGCAGGCCTCAGCCGTCACCAGAGGCTCACTCAGCGCGTCGAGCACCGTCGGATGATCGCAACCGGCCTCGGTCAGCGCGCCGAGCAGCTCGCTGACGGGCCGGAGATCACCGGAGTCGAGGATGTGCCGCGCGATGGGCCGGGTCTCGGCGTACCACTGCTGGCTGGGCACCGCCCGCAGCAGTGCGGCCGCCCGGCGTACGAGGTCGGCCAGGTCCTCCCGGGGGAAGCGGGAGCCACTGCGGACGTCCCTGACTGCTCTTTCCGTACGGGTCAGCTCGGCGATCGAGGCCTCGTCGAGCACCTGGGGCGACAGCGCCGGTGGGGCGGGCCACCAGTCGTCGGTGGTGAACAACGGCAGCGGCGCCTGCTCGGGACCGGACGGCGCGGGCGGCGGCACCGTACGGCGCAACGACCGGTACGCCGCCTCACGCATCGCCGCGATCTCGGGCTCGTCGTCCTCGGCGGTGGCCGGCGCGAACGGCGACAACAGCGCCACGACCAGGCCCGGATGCGGCAGCGTGGGGTCACCCCAGGCGATCACCCGGCCGCACAGGTCGAGCTCCCACCAGCGCAGGGCGGCCGGACCAGGCTCGCCGGGCAGCGAGCAGGCGAGCTGGACGGGTTCACTCGACGCGGGGATCCGCAGGCCGAGCGTGCGCTCGCCGGTCTTGAGGCCGATGTCCAGCACCAGCGCGTAACCGCCGGTCACCGGGAAGGTGGTGCGCAGCTCGCTCGGCTCGTCGTCGCTGGTCACGCAGCTTTCGCCGGCCCAGAAGTCCGGGTTTTCGGCCAGGCGGAGCAGCGTGTCGGTAACGGGCACCCGCCCATCCTGCCCGGTGCTCCCCGAGACTGCCACGCCCACGTCCGCCGCCCCACCCGCCACCCTTGACCTGACCAAAGGCCGATACGCTAGTCATCCCATGTCTGTGTTGAATGCCGCCCAAGAGAACGCCGTAGCCGAGCTGCTGCGGGTCTCCCCGCTCGCCGACGAGCTGGGGCACCGCTTCGGTGCCGCCGGTCACGAGTTGCACCTGGTCGGCGGCTCGGTGCGCGACGCACTGCTGGGACGGCTCGGCGACGATCTCGACTTCTGCACCGACGCGCGGCCCGAGCAGACCCTCGCCGTGGTGCAGGGCTGGGCCGACGCGATCTGGGAGACCGGTCGCGAGTTCGGCACGATCGGCATTCAGAAGAACGGCCTGCGGATCGAGATCACCACGTTCCGCGCCGAGGCGTACGACGGGGTCACCCGCAACCCCGTGGTCGAGTACGGCGACTCGCTCCTGGAGGACCTCGAGCGCCGCGACTTCACGATCAACGCGATGGCCGTCTCGCTTCCCGGCCACACGTTCACCGACCCGTACGGGGGTCTGGACGATCTTGCGGCCCAGGTGATCCGCACGCCGGCCGCCCCGTCGCAGTCGTTCGGCGATGATCCACTTCGGATGCTGCGGGCCGCGCGGTTCGCCGCCAAACTCCGCTTCACTGTGGATCAAAAGGTCATCTCGGCCATGCGGGACATGGCCGCCGATCTCGATCGCATCACCGCGGAACGGATCCGCGACGAGTTCACCAAGCTGATGTGCGGGGCCGACCCCATCGCCGGCCTCCGCCTGCTGGTCGACACCGGGCTGGCCGACCGCTTCATCCCCGAGATCAGCGGGCTCAAGCTCGAGATCGACGAGCACGCCCAGCACAAGGACGTCTACGAGCACACGCTGATCGTCGTGCAGAACGCGATGCGGCTCGAAGGCGGCGAAGGCCCCGACTTCACGCTGCGCATGGCGGCGCTGATGCACGACATCGGCAAGCCGGCCACCAAGGCGGTCGGACGCGACGGCCGGGTCAGCTTCCACCACCACGAAGTGGTCGGCGCCCGGATGACCAAGCAGCGCATGAAGGCCATGAAATACCCCAAGGACGTGACCTCCGACGTCGTCGAGCTCGTCCACCTGCACCTGAGGTTCTACGGGTACGGGCGGGGCGAATGGACCGACTCGGCGGTGCGCCGCTACGTGACCGACGCCGGTCCCCTGCTCCCCCGGCTGCACAAGCTGACCCGCTCGGACGTGACGACCCGCAACAAGCGCAAGGCGGCCAACCTGGCGGCCGACTACGACGCGCTCGAGGAGCGGATCGCCCGGCTGGCCGAGGAGGAGGACCTGGCGCGGGTCCGCCCCGACCTCGACGGCAACGCGATCATGGAGCTGCTCGGGGTGCCGCCGGGCCCGATCGTCGGCCAGGCCTGGCGGTTCCTCAAGGAGCTGCGCCTCGACCGCGGGCCGCTGACGCGGGACGAGGCCGAGGCGGAACTCTACAAGTGGGCCCGCGACAACGGGCACCTCTCTTCCTAGGGCGTCCCGATGCTGACCCGCCGAGCGTCGAAATCGCTGGGCAGGGTCATCTCCTCGAGCAGGCGGCCGTCGGCGTCATAGAGCCGGGCGACCGCATCCGCGTCCTCGAGCCCGAGGATCTGTCCACCGTACGCCTTGGCCAGCGCGCCCTGCACCAGATCCTCCGCGGCCCGCGGATCACCGGTCAGGGCGTGCGCGATCCGGAGCAGCATCGGCCCCCGCTCCGCCACGAACGGGGTGAACTCCGCTTCGAGTGACTGCTTCACCCGTCACCTCCGCCCGGTAAGACGCCCGGCGGACGGAAAGGCTTGCACGGGTCCTCGAAGTTGTCGTACCCGGAGAGCAGAATCGGGGCCATGTTCGTCGTGGATTCGCCCATCGGGCCGCTCGGTGTGGCCGTGTCGGGTGACACGGTCGTCGGGGTGCAGTTCGGCGCCCGGCCCGGGGCTTCCGCCGTGCATCCGGCGGCTCAGCAACTCCGGGCCTACTTCGCCGGCGAGCTCACCGACTTCTCGGTGCCGTTCGAGATGCGCGGCGGTTCCGACTTCGAGCGCGCCGTGTGGGGTGAGATCGCCAAGATTCCGTACGGGGAAATGATCACCTACGGCGCGATCGCCACAGCTCTCGGTGACCCCGGGGCCGCGCGTGCCGTCGGGACGGCCTGCAATCACAATCCGATTCCGGTGATCGTGCCCTGCCACCGGGTGGTCGGCGCGGGCGGCAAGATGGTCGGCTTCGGCGGCGGCCTCGACCGCAAACGCCAGCTGCTCGAACTGGAGGCGCGGATCTCTTTGGCCCGCGCTTGGGGTTGACCCCCGCCTGGCCGAAGGATGCGCAAAGGCCGGCCCGAGTGTTCGGGCCGGCCTTCAATGCGTGGTGGGGCTGCTTCAGCGCTCGATGTCGCCGCGGATGAAGGCCTCGACGCTTTCCTTGGCGTCGTGGTCGTTGTACTGCACCGGCGGGGACTTCATGAAGTAGGACGAGGCCGACAGGATCGGGCCGCCCACGCCGCGGTCCTTGGCGATCTTCGCCGCGCGGACGGCGTCGATGATCACGCCGGCCGAGTTCGGGGAGTCCCACACCTCGAGCTTGAGCTCGGCGTTGAGCGGGGTGTCGCCGAACGAGCGGCCCTCGAGCCGGATGTAGGCCCACTTGCGGTCGTCGAGCCACGGCACGTGGTCCGACGGGCCGATGTGCACGTCGCTCTTGACCATCTCATGCGGGATCTGGGAGGTCACCGACTGGGTCTTCGAGATCTTCTTGGAGACCAGGCGGTTGCGCTCCAGCATGTTCATGAAGTCCATGTTGCCGCCGAAGTTGAGCTGGTACGTGCGCAGCAGCTCGACACCGCGGTCCTCGAACAGCTTGGCCAGCGCGCGGTGCACGATCGTGGCACCGACCTGGCTCTTGATGTCGTCGCCGACGATCGGCAGGCCGGCGTCGGTGAACTTCTGCGCCCACGCCGGGTCGGAGGCGATGAAGACGGGCAGCGCGTTGACGAACGCGCAGCCGGCGTCGATCGCGGCCTGGGCGTAGAACTTGTCGGCCTGCTCGGAGCCCACCGGGAGGTAGGAGACGACCACGTCGACCTCGGCGTCACGCAGGGCCTGCACGACGTCGACGGCCTCGGCCGAGGACTCCTCGATGATCTCGCGGTAGTAGGTGCCCAGACCGTCGAAGGTCGGTCCACGCTGGACCGTGACACCGGTCGGGGGGACGTCGGTCAGCTTGATCGTGTTGTTCTCGCTGGCGACGATCGCCTCCGCGAGGTCCATGCCGACCTTCTTGGCGTCCACATCGAACGCCGCGACGAACTTCACGTCGGATACGTGGTAGTCGCCGAAGGTCACGTGCATGAGACCCGGGACGCGGTCGTTGGGGTCGGCGTTCTTGTAGTACTCCACGCCCTGCACGAGGGACGAGGCGCAGTTACCCACACCGACGATGGCGACGCGGACGGAGCCCATCGCGTTTGCCTCCTTGTTCATCACGGCCGGTCCTTGTGCGGACGCGGGGGTTCGGGGGATGCATCCCCGGCCGTCCGCTGCGGTGGCGGCTCGGCGGAGGGGATGTCGAGTTCCCCGGCGGATCCTGCCGGGGCTCGGCCGGAGCGCTCGTTGGTGATGAGCTCCTCCAGCCAACGGACCTCGCGCTCGGCGGCGTCGAGTCCGTGGCGTTGCAGTTCAAGCGTGTAGGCGTCGAGCCGGCCGGCGGCACGCGAGAGCACGTCGCGCAGACCTTCCCGGCGTTCCTCGACGCGGCGGCGGCGGCCCTCCAGGATGCGCAGCCGGGTGGCGCGGTCGGTCCGGGAGAAGAACGCGAAGTGGACGCCGAAGCCGGCGTCGTCGTACGTCTCCGGGCCGGCCTGGGCCAGGAGGTCGGCGAACCGCTCCTTGCCCTCGGCAGTGATCTTGTAGACAACCCGGCCCCGTTTGCTGGTCATCGGGGGGATCATCGTCGGATCCGACGCGGACTCGGTGATCCAGCCGGCCGTCTGCAGGCGCTTGAGGGTCGGATAGAGGGTGCCGTAGCTGATCGCGGCGCGGATGGTGCCCAGCTTGGTGGCGAGTTCCTTGCGGAGCTCGTACCCGTGCATCGGGGTCTCCTGAAGGAGGCCGAGAATCGCCAGTTCCAGCACCGGCCGCCCTCCCCCTCGTGTGCCCCGATGTATCGGCCCGATACATCGCAACCGTAGATCCGTCGTCCCAAGTCCGCAAGCCGTTCATGATTGAGCTACACGCGCGCCACGCTGCGTGATGACTGTCGCCCCTCGCCGTTGGACCGCGTACGCTTTCCGCCATGCGCACGCAGCGGCAGCTTGTCGACTACTCGCTACAGAAGCGGGCAGTCCTGCGTGACGTGCACAACGGCAAGATCGGGACGCTCGAGGTGTGCGATGCCTCGCCATACCTCAAAAGCGCTGCTCGATTCCATGGCGAGCCGACCGACGAGCGCTGCCCGATCTGCCGCCGCGACAATCTCACCCTTGTGCACTACATCTACGGCGACGAGCTCAAGCAGACCGCCGGACAGGCCCGCAAGCTCGCGGAGCTGCCTGTCCTGGCGATGACGCTGCGTGAGTTCCAGGTCTTCGTCGTTGAGGTGTGCCAGTCCTGCGCGTGGAATCACCTGACCCAGCAGTTCCTGCTCGGCCGGGACGCGCTCACCGCCGATGAACTTGATCGGGTCGAGGCGGTTGCCGCCTCGTCCGCCGCGGGCCGCCACCGCGAAATCGGGTCATCGTCACACAATTGGGACAGCCGCCAATGACGCGGTTCGATCTCGCTACCGTTGACGTGACCCCGACCGGCTCGCGCATCCAGCGCACCAGCCGGTCATTTCCGACATCAGTCAGGGCGGCTGCCGGTACGCAGCCCGAATCGTCCGCTGGTGGCGTTGCGGGGAAGGGCCTCTCCAGGGCTCTCCTCGCATGCGTCCACGCGACCGAGGTGTAGACCGCATGAACCCGTACGGCGAACCGCAGTCTTCGCGTGCCCGGGCTCGAGTGCCCGGGTCCGCCGGCTCAACGCCAGACGACCAGCCTCGCTCCTCCTATTCGGGCTCGGCTCGGCCCTCGGGCTCCGCCCGGCCCGCGCCCGACGCGTATCGCCGTGGGGCCGGTGGACGCGCCGCGGTGGGCAACGGCACATCCGGGCGGGCGTCGGTCGGCAGCGCGTCCGTCGGTAGCGCGTCCGTGGGCAGCGCGTCAGTAGGTTCGGCTCGAGTCGGTGGTTCAGCCCGTGTGGGCGCCGCCGCTCCCCCACCCGGACGCGCATCGGTCGCGCGTGCCGCCGTACGGCCGGGAACTTCTGGTTTTGGTTCTGACGACGAGGGCAGCTTCGGTGGCGGCCGGTCGGTCAAGGGCAAGGACAAGTCGAAGGCGGCCAAGCGCCGTCGCCGCACGAACATCCTGACCGCCGCGGCGGCCGTCGTGGTCATCCTGCTCGGCGCGGGTGTGGTCGGCGGCACGTACTTCTTCGACGACGTCGACCTGCCGCCGCCGGTGAGCGAGGACCAGTCGAATGTGATCCTCGACTCCACTGGCGCCGTCATGGCCAAACTCGGTGATCAGAACCGCACAGTGGTGCCCGAGGCGAAGATCAACAAGATCGTCGAGCACGCCGTCGCGGCCGCCGAGGACAAGAACTACTACAAGCACCACGGCATCGACATGAAGGGCATCGTCCGCGCCGCCTGGAACAACTTCACCGGCGGCGCCACCCAGGGCGCCTCGACGATCACCCAGCAGTACGCGCGGCACGCGGCCGAGCTGAAGGACATCAGCATCAACCGCAAGCTGCGCGAGGCGGTCATCGCCCGCAAGCTGGAGTCGAAGTACAACAAAGACCAGATCATGGGGATGTACCTCAACTACATCTACCTGGGTCAGGGGCGCTACGGCATCGAGGCGGCGGCGCAGGGCTACTTCGGCAAGTCGGTGATGACGCCGGCCGGGCAGAAGAACGCGATCACCCCGTACGAGGCGGCGGTGCTGGCCGGCATCATCAAGCAACCGGAGCCGAGCGAGAGCCACCAGGGCTACGACCCCACCGTGAACCCCACCGCGGCCAAGGAGCGCTGGGAGTACACGATGGCGAACATGCTCGAGATGGGCTGGATCTCGAAGGACGTCTACGACAAGCGGAAGTACCCGACGCCCAAGCAGGCCGGCAAGGCCAAGGTCAAGAGCACGGCCAACAAGCCGGTCGGCATGGTCATGCGGCACGTCCAGGCCGAACTGGCCGAGATGGGCATCAGCGAGGATCAGTTCAAGAAGGGTGGCCTGACCGTCACCACGACGATCGACCCCGTGGTGCAGAAGGCGGCCGAGGAGGCGGGCTCGCGCAAGAGCGAGGAGTCGCCGATGAACGGCAAGCCGGCGACCTATCAGGCCGCGGTGATCGGCATCGACCCGAAGACCGGGCGGGTGCTCGGCTACTACGCCGGCGACGACCCGGACGGGCTCGACTACGGCGGCTACCTGTCCGGCGACGGCAAGAAGATCATTGGTGGCCAGTCCCCCGGCTCGACGTTCAAGATCTATACCTTGGCGGCCGGGCTGAAGGAGGACATCTCCTTCAAGACGACCTGGGACGGCACCAAGCTGCGCCCGAACGGCACGAAGATCAGCAACGCGGGTGCCGATCCGGGAGCGGTCTGTAAGGGCAAGATCAAGTTCTGCGACCTCGAGACGGCGACGATCAAGTCGTACAACTTCCCGTTCTACTGGATCGCCGACGCCATCGGCCGGGACAAGGTCATCGCGGCCGCCCGGGACGCCGGTGTCCGCCACATGTTCACCGACGACGGCAAGATGGTCGACCTGAAGAAGACCGACAAGTCGACGTGGGAGAAGACGGGCTACTTCGACAACGAGGTCGCCTTCGGTCAGTACCGTGTCGTCCCGCTCGAGCACGCCGAGGGCGTCGCCACGATCGTCGGCAACGGGGTGCACCACGACGCGCACTTCATCAAGTCGGTGACGAGGGTCGACCCCGAAACCGGCAAGAAGACGGTCGTCGGCAGCGAGAAGACCGAGGGCAAAGAGGTCTTCGATCCCGACCAGATGTCGAACCTGCAGTCGGTGCTGAAGGAGATCGTCCGGGTCGACGACCGTGACCTGCGCGGCGGCCAGCAGAGCATCGCCAAGTCCGGCACCTGGGAGTTCAAGGAAGGCAGCGGCGACACCTGGTTCGTCGGGGGCATGCCGCAGCTAGCCGCGACCGTCTGGGTCGGCGGGGCCAAGGACAAGGTCGAGCTCAAGGAGTCCAACGGCCGCGACATGTTCGGCGCCGGCACCCCGTCCAAGATCTGGAAGAAGTTCCTGGACGCCGTGATCAAGGCGAAGGACCTGCAGAACGAAGACTTCCCGAAGCGCGTCGAAACCGGCAACCCGGACAGCCCCTTCGCCAACGGCCAGGAACCGCCGCCGCCGCCCGCCCGCGACGACAACGACGACAACGAGGGCGGGGACTGCGTGCTCGGCGTGATCGGCCCCGACTGCAACCAGAACAACAACGGTGGCAACAACGGCGGCGAGAACAACGGCGGCGGAGACAACAACGGCGGGGACAACAACGGCGGAAACGACGGCGGCGGGGACGACGGAGGTGGTGACGACGGGGGCGGTGCACCCGAGAACACCCCCGAGACGCAGCTGCCGACCATCAACCCGACAATCCAGCCACAGAACTAGCGCTCGGTTCGTCCCATGCTTCCGGACATCCCCGCAGGGCGTTGAAGGAAGCATGGGACGAAGTACGGCATGATGCCATGTCATGAGCACGCAACCGTCCGAGGACATCGACCGCCCTGACAAGCCGAGCGCGCCGGCGACGTCGGACGGCTTCGTGCGCGGCATCTCCCAGGCCATCGGCGGGCCGCTCGGCTCACACGCCGTCAAGCCCGAAGCCCGGCGCGGCCGGTTCTGGACGGCGACGCGCATCATCCTCGCGCTGACGTGCCTGACACTCGCGTTCTCCTGGGTGCAGAAATCGCCGTGCCAGAGCGGCGACTGGCAGCAGAACGTGCAGTACACGCGGTTCTGCTACACCGATGTGCTGGCGCTCTACTACGCCGAGCACCTCAACGAGGGCGCGGTGCCGTACAAGGACTGGCCCGTCGAATACCCGGTGGTAACCGGCTACTTCATGGGTGCGCTGGGGCTGCCGGTGCACGCCTACGGGCAGGACCACCCCGAGATCAACCAGGGCACGTGGTTCTACAACGCCAACGCGATCATCCTGTCGGCGCTGGCCGTGGCGACCGCGGCGATCCTCCTGGCCCTGCGACGCCGCCGGCCCTGGGACGCGGCGATCTTCGCGGTGTCGCCGATCATCTTCTTCACGGCCACGGTCAACTGGGACTTCCTGGCCATCGGACTGGCCGCGGTCGGGCTCTGGCTGTGGGCCAAGAAGCATCCGGCCTGGGCGGGAGTCTTCCTCGGGCTGGGCGGCGCGGCCAAACTGTGGCCGCTGTTCATCCTCGGGCCGTTGCTCGTGCTGGCCCTCAGATCGAAAGCGCTGCGCTCGTGGACGGCGGCGCTGGCCACCGCGGCCGTGGCCTGGGCTGCGGTCAACTTCCCGGTCTTCTACCTCTACCACGAGAGCTGGCTGAAGTTCTTCCGCCTCAACAGCGAACGGCCGATCGACTGGGGCACGCTCTGGTACGTCGGGCGCTACCTCGACGGCAAATGGAACTCGGGCGCCGCGGGTGATCAAGGACCGTTCCAGTGGCTGAGCGACCACGTCCCCCAGCTCAACCTCCTCTCGTACGCCCTCTTCGGGCTGGCCTGTGCCGGCATCGGTCTGCTGGCCTGGCTCGCGCCGCGCCGGCCGCGGGTCGCCCAGCTGTCGTTCCTCGTGGTGGCCGCGTTCCTGATCACGAGCAAGGTCTGGTCCCAGCAGTACGTGCTGTGGCTCCTCCCCCTGATCGTGCTGGCCCGTCCCCGCTGGGGGGCGATCATCGCCTGGACCGTGGCCGAGTTCGGCTACTTCACCGCGTTCTACGCCGAGCTCATGGGCGCCGGGGGCAAACCGGTCATCCCCGAAGGTACGTTCGTGCTGGCCTCCAGCCTGCGCCTGATCACCGTGGCGGTGCTGTGCGGGTTGGTGATCCGGGAGATCTGGCGGCCCGAACTCGACGCGGTGCGCCAGTCCTACGACGACGACCCCGACGGGGGGCCGCTGAACCGGCCGGACGCCCCGTGGATCGGCACACTGCGGCGGAGGTTCCGCTTGGACCGCTCCCCCGCTGTCGCACCCGCCGAGCCGCCGAGCCCACCGGTCGCGGCCAAGGTCTAGGCGCCGGGCCTGTCAGCTTCGCGCTCGGCGGTGACGATGTCGCCCGGTCGGAGGTCATCGCCGCGTCGTATTGTGCGGCTCCTCGCCGGTTTCGGCTGCCCGCCCACTTCTGTCAGCGGAGGTGGAAGAGAACGGCGTCGTCGAGGTCTTCGCGGCGGATGTTGAGGGCGTCGACCGGGATGTCGCCGGCGCGTTCCCACGGGGTGCCGGCCGACTGCGAGCGGAGGAGCAGCACGCGGTCGATGTTGAGGGAACGAAGGTAGTCGATGCTGGCGGCGTCGGGGAACGCTTCGACGTTCCGGCGCAGTTCGGCCTGGCGGGCGGCGGCGAAACCGCCGTTGGTGCCGTTGACCATGGGCTGGAAGCGGGTGGTGGACCACAGCATGACGGTCTGATCGGTCAGGGCTGTCGTGGGCAGCACCAGCATCGGGCCGCTGACCGTGCGCATGGCCGTCGGCTGGGCCGGGACGAGCGGGTGAGCCGTCGCGTTCCATCCCTCGAGCAGCACCAGCATCAGCGGCACGAAGGTGGCCAGACGCAACCACGGGCCGGGCCAGGGCGGAATGCGCTGCTCGGAGAGGTGCTCGGCGCGCCGGACGAACTCGGCTACGGCGCCGGCCGCCAGGACGGCCAGGAGCAGGGTGGCCCAGATCATGAGCCGGCCCGGGATGCGCAGGCCCAGAGACCCGGGCAGGTGGCCGAAGACGGGAAGGTAGGTCCAGCGGCCCTCGTAGAAGTTGGTGCCGAGGGTCAGGACGATGGTGACGGCCAGAGCGGCGAGCAGGAGAAGACGCTGGCGCAGCGTCCAGATCGAGAACGCCAGGCCGGCGAGCGCAAGTGCATAGAGGACGAAGCCGGGCAGCAGCCCCATCTCGGCCGGCCAGCCCAGCGACGAGCGGGGCACGTCGTGCGGTGCGCCCCAGATGCGGGACTCCGCGGGACCGATGAGCAGGCTGCGCAGCGGGGGTGAGAAAAAGGCGATCTCGGTGCCGGCCGGGCCCGAGTCGGGGACGCGGAAATACGGAATGGCGATCAGGCCGCTCACGCCGGCCAGGAACAGTGGGCCCAGAGTGTCGGTGAGCATCAGGCGCCAGCCGAGCACCGGGCGTTCGGCGGGGCGGCGCAGGCGGCGGATCGGCACCCCGAGGAGCAGCACGAGCAGGATGAGCCCGAGCACGATCAGGAACGGGCCGCCGAGCGAGAAGCCGAGACTGACCTGCCACGTGGCAACCAGCCAACCGGCGGCGGCCCACCTGGCGTCACGGGCCTGAGGGCGCAGGCCGCGGCGCAGCGACCAGCCGTGGCCGCGGGCCAGCATGGCCAGGGCGAGCGGGATGCCGCCGGCCGAGATGATGTCGAGGTGGCCCTCCTGGGCCAGACGCCAGGGGGCGTACGCGATGGCCACGGCGGCCACGGCGGCGCCCGTACGGCCGGCGCCGAGCTGGCGCACCAGGGCGTAACCGCCGATCGTGAGCAGCGCGTGGGCCAGCACGAAGAGGATGTTGTAGCGCAGGATGGCGGCCGCCGGACCCTCGCCGATCATGCCGAACGGGGCGTAGCCGAGCAGGCTGTTGCCGAACGCGAAGGTGTCGGTCAGCGGGAAGAAGGCGTTGGACTGCCACAGGCGGGCCGGGTCGGTCAGCAGGATGTGCCCGGACCAGGCAATCTGCCAGGCCTGCCGGGACGGGTCCCAGACGTCCTGCGGCAACGTGTGCAGCGGGTAGCGCAGGGTCGGCCAGGTCAGGGCGACGGCCAGCAGGACGCCGGCGTAGATGACGATGGCGTATTCGTGGATCAGCGACCGGAAGAACCGGCGCATGCCCCGGCGGAGCAGGCCCGGCGGGCGTTCCGAGGTGCTGGCGAAGGCCTTCCACGGGTCGGGCGGGGTGCCGGGTGGGCGCTCGGAAGGAAGTGGCTCCTTCGCCTTTCCGGTCTTCTGTGGACCGACGACGGCTTTGGGTTGGTCGGCCTTGGGCGCGTCCGTTTTGGGCGCGTCCGTTTTGGGCAGGCCGGCCTTTGTCTGCGTCGTGGCGGTGGGGTGTTTCGGCTGCTCGGCGGTCATGAGCGTCTCCCCGTGCGGCGCGTCAACGACCCGTACGCTCCCGTAGGAGCGCGATGTCGGCGGTCTGTCCCTCGCTGCCGCCCGGTGTCTCGACGACTGCCGGTGCGCCGGCGGCCCGGATCGCGGCCACGATGAGGTCCGGATCGATCTTGCCATTGCCGAGGTTGTCGTGCCTGTCCTGGCCCGAGTCGAATCCGCCCTTGGAGTCATTGGCGTGGATCAGGTCGATGCGGCCCGTGATCGCCTTGACCCGGTCGACGATGCCGACCAGATCTTCGCCACCGGCGTAGGCATGGCAGGTGTCCAGGCAGAAGCCGGCGCCGAACGAGCCCACCGCCTCCCACAGCCGGGCCAGGTCGTCGAAGCGGCGGGCGCATGCGTTGTCGCCGCCGGCTGTGTTCTCGATCAGGATCGGCAGCGGCAGGCCGCCGTCATTCTCCGCGTATTCGAAGGCCTTGCGCCAGTTCTCGAAGCCGGCCGCCAGATCTTCGCCCTTGCCGACGTGGCCCCCGTGCACGATCAGGCCCTTGGCCCCCAGCTCGGCCGCGGCCTTGGCGTGCGCCACCAGCAGCTTGCGGCTGGGGATGCGGATGCGGTTGTTGGGGGAGGCGACATTCACGATGTAGGGCGCGTGAATGTAGACGTCCACCTCGGACGCGCGCAGCGCCTCGGCATCCTCACGCGGTTTGGGGGTTTTGTAACCCTGGGGGTCGGTCAGGAAGAACTGCACCGCCTCGGCGCCGCGGGCAGTGGCCTCCTCGAGCGGGGCGGCGGGATCGACATGGGCTCCGATGCGCATGGGACGAGACTACGACGACCGTCCGACAGTTTCCGCCGCGCGTCACCGCCGCTTGCTGGGTCTCGTTAGTTCCATTGATCACGTTTGACCGATATCGGCCACGGGGCCGGTGCGAAGTGGGAGATGGTGCATGTCGCGGCAGGTCCGACAACGGGTGACGGCGATCGTGCTGGGTGGTCTGATTTTCGGTGCGCCGATGCTGGCGAACGGGACGGCCAGCGCGGACCCGGTGTCGGCGGGCGCCCGCCAGGTGACGTTCTCGGGCGGTGGGATGTTCGGCATCTCGTGCGAGTCCCGGCCGAGCGTGGAGTCGATGACCGTGCCCGCGCAGAGCACCATCCGGGTGGTCAACGCGACCGGGCACGCCGCGGACCTCATGCTCGGCGGGGCCGCCAAGGGCACGCTGCCGGACGACTCCTCGACCGAGGTGATCTTCCGGCGGGGCACGACCTCGGTGACGCTCAGGCCCAACTGCGCGATCGGTGACGAGGTGGATCCGGTGCTGATCACCGCCTCGCCATCCGCATCGGCGACGACGCCGTCCGACCCCGGCGCGGCTCTTCCCACGGACGACGCGAGGCCGATGTCGCTGCCGCCGAGCGGTCCCGGCGATTCCTCCGATCCCCCGTCGAGCTTCCAGGCCGCGCCGGCCGAGCGCCCGACTCGGGACCGGGTCGCCACCACCCGTCCGGACACCCGCGAGCCGGTCGTGCCACGAACTGATGCCGCGGCGCAGGCGGCCACCACTTCGGCGCAGGCCATGCCCCACGGTGGTGCCGCTCCGCGGGCCAGGACCAGGACCAAGGTCGCGCCCGCCACGCCGAGCGGCGTGGCCCCCGAGTTCGCCGGGATGCCCCCGGGCAGCGAGAAGACCCTGCTCCCGGGCGTACCGCAGCTGGATCCGGCACCGGTGACGGTCGACGTCGCCCCGGTCGTGCCGGCCGCGCCACCCGCTGCGCCGACCCCGGTCGCGGCGGCGGAACCGGTGGCCGCGCTGGAGCCGCTTCCCGAGGGCGGTAATCCGCTGGGGCTGCTCGCGCTCATCGCCACCGTCTGTGTGGCCGGAGTAACAGTTGCCGCAATTCGGTCAATCGTGTCGCAACGTGCAAATAGGGCGGGAATCGCGTAGTCTCTTCCACGTCAAGCTCCGCGGGGCGTCCGCGTCCAACCTCATCGGTGTGGTCGTTCCTCCCCAGGTCCCACCCAGCGAATGCGGATCGGGCGCCCCGCGGCTCCACCAGGAAGGACCCCGTCATCACGGCGGGGTCCTTCTTTTTGGTGCCACGACCGTCGCGGGTATGCTTGCTCGGTTCGCAGTGCGGCCGCCGTGGGTCAAGCTCCCACGGCATTCTCATGCGATCGACACAAGACCTCCTGCCACGGAGAGACCGTGGCCGTTCAGCCCACAGGAGGTGAGAACGTCTTGCGTCATTACGAACTCATGGTGATCCTCGACCCTTCGCTCGAGGAGCGCCTCGTCGGCCCGTCGCTCGATCAGTACCTGAATGTCATCAGGACCGCGGGTGGCTCGGTGGAAAAGCTCGACGTCTGGGGCCGTCGCCGGCTCTCGTTCGAGATCAACAAGAAGGCCGAAGGCATCTACGCGGTCGTCGACCTGCAGGCGACGCCCGAGGCAGTGGCCGAGCTGGACCGTCAGCTCCGGCTCAACGAGTCCATCCTGCGTACCAAGGTCATCCGGCCCGAGACCCGCTGAGCCTCGTTTTTGTCAGGGGGTTCTGAGAACCTCCACCGAACGAGCAAAGCGGCGAGGAGAAGATCATGGCAGGAGAAACCGTCATCACGGTCGTCGGTAACTTGACCGACGACCCCGAGCTGCGCTTCACCCCGTCGGGTGCGGCGGTCGCGAAATTCCGCATCGCTTCGACGCCGCGGACCATGGACCGTGAGTCGGGTCAGTGGAAAGACGGCGAGCCACTCTTCCTTGCGTGCAACATCTGGCGTGACGCCGCCGAGCACGTCGCCGAGTCGCTTCAGCGCGGCTCCCGCGTGATCGTGCAGGGCCGGCTGCGCCAGCGGTCCTACGAGACGCGCGAGGGCGAGAAGCGCACCGTCTACGAGCTCGAGGTCGACGAGATCGGCCCGTCGCTGCGGTATGCCACGGCCAAGGTGCAGCGGATGAACCGCTCCGGCGGTGGCGGGGGCGGCGGCTTCGGCGCCTCCGGTGGTGGCGGCGGTGGAAACCGTCAGCAGTCCAGCAACGGTGGCGGCGGAGGAAACAACTTCGACGACCCGTGGGCGACGGCGGCTCCGGCCTCCAGCAGCGGCGGCCGCTCCGGCGGCGGCGGCAACAACTCCTCGTTCGACGACGAGCCTCCCTTCTAGCCCGCAGGGTCACTGACCCCAGGGCTTACTGAGTTCAGGAGTAAGAGCAATGGCTAAGGCTGCGGCGCTTCGCAAGCCGAAGAAGAAGGTGAACCCGCTCGACAAGGACGGGATCACCTACATCGACTACAAGGACACCGCCCTGCTGCGGAAGTTCATCTCCGACCGGGGCAAGATCCGTGCCCGCCGGGTCACCGGGGTGACGTCCCAGCAGCAGCGGCAGATCGCCCGCGCGGTCAAGAACGCCCGCGAGATGGCGCTTCTGCCGTACACGGCGACGGCGCGCTGAGGAGGATCACCGATATGAAGATCATCCTCACTCAGGAGGTGTCGGGTCTCGGCACCCCCGGCGACATCGTCGAGGTCAAGAACGGCTACGGCCGTAACTACCTGCTGCCTCAGGGGTTCGCGATCCAGTGGACCAAGGGCGCCGAGAAGCAGGTCGCGGTCATCAAGCGGGCGCGTGACGCCCGTGAGATCCGTGACCTGGGCCAGGCCAACGAGGTCAAGGCTCAGCTGTCCGGCCTCAAGGTGACGCTGACCGCCCGCTCCGGCAACGGCGGCCGGCTGTTCGGCTCGATCACCCCGGCCGAGATCGTCGACGCGGTCAAGACCGCCGGCGGTCCGGTCCTCGACCGGCGCCGCCTCGAGCTGCCCGGCCACATCAAGACCACGGGCGCGTACAACGTCCAGGTCAAGCTGCACCCCGAGGTGACCGCGACGTTCCCGGTGAACGTCGTCGCCGCCAAGTAAGACCGCAACGCACCGAGAGGCGCGTCGGGATCGAAAAGATCTCGGCGCGCCTTTTGTTCGTCGGGCGACGACGAGCTCACGGCGACTGGCGGCTCGTGGTCCAGCAGCCCACTGCATCGGGCGAGCCGGTCGTGCTGTGGGCGTGCTGGTCCGAGGGCCTCGGCGGGCGCCGTCAGCTGAGGCTGTTGCCGGTGATGGCTGAGGTCAGCACGGTGGCCAAGCCGCCGCCGACCACGGCCGCGGCCAGGCCGACGCTGATCGCCTTCCACGAATGGCTGACGAAGCGCAGGCCGATCGCCACGACCACGCTGAGCACAAGCGAGACCAGGAACTGCGGGGCCGCCTTGGCCAGCGTGGACAGCGCGTGGCCGGAGGCGCCGGTGCCCACGACCAGCATGTAGGCGATGAACAGGACCACCGGAACGCCGTACCAGATGACGGTGTAACCGACCGCGGCGAGCGGGCCACCGGACTCCTGTTCGCCCTCCTCATCGTCCGGATCGAGCAGATCGCTCTTCCGGACCGTCGGGTAGGACCCGGTGACCGGGCGACGCTCGTAAGCGCCGGAGGGACCGTTCCAGCTTGCCCCGCCGCGTGCGGGCATCGCCGAGACGTCCCGCGGCACCGGCGAGATCAGCGACGTCGACGTGGTGGATAAGTTTGATTGTCCCTGGACCGCGGCTGAGCCGCCGGCCCGAAAGGGCACGTAATCCGAGGTGCCATATCGTCGGGACTCGCCCTCGGCCAGATTGCTCTGATCGGCCAGGTCGCGCCGCCAGTCCCCGCCGCCGCCCTCGCGGTAGACGGCGCTGCCGCGCGCACGTTCCCGGCGTTCCTCGAGCGCCCACGACGCCGGGTCGGGGGCCGCGGCGCCGGTGTCGGCCGGGTCGCGCAGCGTCCACGGCGCGACCTCCTCGGGGCGTCCCGGTCGGCTCGGGCCGGGTTGCCACACCTCGGGGCTCAGCGGCGCCGCGGCGTACGCGGACGAGTCGACCGCGTCCCCACCGGCGCGGCGGCGGCCCGAGCGCGAGGACTCGCCGTACGGGTCGTCCTGAGGAATGCCGCTGGCCGGGGCCGTAGGCGAATAGCTCGGAGTGGAGCTGACCGGCACGGAGGCCGCGGCCGAATAGCCAGGACCGCTGCGGGGAGCCGACGACGACCAGCCGTTGATCGGGCCACCGGGCACGCCACTGGCCGGGGCGGCGGGATAAACCGTCGTCGCGTCGTCGCCGTAGCTGGGCGCGCTGCGCGGGGCACTCGGAAGAGCGGGCCGGCCACCGTACGGGGGTGCGGACGCGCTGCCGTACGCCGTGCCGCTGCGCGGGGCGTTGCCGGGCTCGTCGCGATATCCCCGGCCCGGAGGCGGCTCCTCGTAACCCCGCCGGGGCGGCTCCTGATAGCCACGACTCGGCGGTGGCTCGTCGAAACGGCGGCCCGGCGGCTCCTCATAGCCACGCCCGGTCGGCGGCTCCTGGTAACCGCGGGCCGGGGGCTCCTGATAGACGCGACCGGTGGGCTCGTCGTAGCCCCGGCCGGTCGGAGCCGCGCCGTAGCCACCGCCCGGAGGCGGGTCGTAGCGGTCGTCGTCACGCCCGCGCCGGGGGACGGCGCTGGACGGCGTCACACCGTACCCACGGGCCGATTCGTCGGCATAGGGGGCGGCCGAGCTGGTCGGCGCTGAACCGTACGGACCGTCGGAATACGGGGTCGCGCTGCGCGGCGCGGGGGCCGGGGGCAGCGGCGGCGTGTTGCGCCAGCCACCAGTGGCCGGCTCAGTCTGATCCGGAGCGGCCGACGGTGGGGCGGGCAGGGCGCGCGGGCCTTGACCCATCGCCTCCCGTCGGTCGGCCTCGCGGCGCCAGGCCAGGATGCGCGGGTCGTCCTCGGAGCGGCTCCACTGGCCGGTGTCGGGGTCGCGGACCCAGCTGCTGGTGTCGGGCTCGGCCTCCCACGAGCCGGTCTGCTCGCGCCAGTCGTCGTTGCCGCCCTTGTATTTCGCCCGGCCCGTGGGAGCGCCGGTCGGGGCGCTGCGCGGGGCCGAAGCGGGGGCACTGCGGGGGGCTGTCGGCGGAGCGCTGCGCTGAGCGGACGGGGGTGCGCTGCGCGGGGCCGGCGGGGCACTGCGCTGAGCCGGCGGCGGCGCCGGCATCGGCACGGCACTGAACGTCGCGGTCTCGTCCGGCTCGGCCCGGGCCCGGCGCGGCGCCCGCGACTCCGGGGCGCGGGGCTCGGCCACCGGAGGCGGATAGGCCGCGGCGGCGCTGGTCGGGTAGGACGAGCGAGGATAACCGGGCTCGTCGTCGGCGTAACGGTGCGGGCGCTGGCGGCGGCCACCCGGGGCCGGATCGGGCTCGGGAGCGTACCGGGGGCGCGCGTCGTCGTAGGTGCCGTCGTAGGCGGGCGGGAGGGCGCGCGAGGTCGAGGTGTCGTCGCGGCGCGGCTGGCGTGGCGGCGGCTCGTACGGCGGGGCCGGTGGCATCTCGTAGCCGGGACTTTCCCCGTACGAGGTGGGCTGAGGGCGAGCCTCGTCGCGCCGATTCACGTTGCGAGAGCCGAAGCCCGTGCCCGTGCCCCAGCTCGTCGACGAGGAGGACGGGGCGGGCGTGTCGCCGTACAGCTGAATGCTGCCGGTGTCGGTGTGGCGCGCCCAGTTGCCGGTGTCCTCCCAGCTGTCGGCGTCGGAACGACCGCTCGACCAGCCCGTACCCCCGGAAGGAGCGGAACCCGGCTCCGGAGCGCGACGTCGCCCCACCTGCGGTGACCGGTCGCCCGCATCGCGTCGCCAGGCGGCCCGATCGTCCTCCCGCACCAGGTGACGGCCGTCGTCGCGCTGATCCTCGGAACGCAGCCAGCTCGTGCCGGTGTCGGCGGCCGAGCGCTGATCGGTCAGGTCGGTCCAGGTCGCCGAGCCCTCGATCGCGTCCCGTTGCCACGAGGGACGGGAATTCCACGACGGCTGCGGCGTGGGCTCGGCCAGCTGCTGCCACGACGGTGAGCTTTCCGCAGGCGTCCGGGGGGAGGGCTGCTGCCAGGACGGCGTGGTCGTCTCGCTCGCGCGCGACCGGCTCCGGGGGGCCGAGTCGTCCGGCGAGTCGGTGAACTGCTGCCAGGCCGGGCGGGAATCGTCGCGGGAGTCGTCCGACCAGGCCGTGCTCGAAAGCGCGGGCTGAGCCATCGGCGTCTCGGCAGCCGGCGGGTAGGAGTCGTTGCCACCCGTCTGCCACGCCTCGGTCGTCGAACGCCAGACGTGGGTGCCGGTGGTGGAGCGCCACTCGGTGGTCTGCCGCCAGCGGGCGCCGGTCGCGCGCCACTCGGCGGTCTCGGTGCGCCAGCCCACGCCGTCGGCCGGGAACGTGGGACGGCCCGTCTCGGCCGCGTCGGACCAGCGGTTAGCCGGCTCCACAGCCTGATGCGGGTCGGGCTCCGACTGCTGCGCCCACGCGTCGGCCCGGCGCTGCCAATCGAGAGCCTCGGCGCTGGGCTGCATGCTGCCGGTGTCCGTCAGCGCCGACCATTTCTGCTCAGAATCGCCGAAATCGGACGAATCCGAGCTGCGGGAGGAACGCGACTCGGCCGCTCGTCGCTCACGCGACATGCGGGCGCCGTAGTCCCACTCCCGTTGGTCCACCTGAAAAGCGTGCCTTCCGCGCGTCGGAACCGCAACGCCTCCGCGCGACGGCTTGCTCACGCCGGGCACCTTTTCGCACTTGTGCAGGTGTTTTTTCCCCTCCACAGGTGGGGACTGCGAAATGCCTGCTCGGCAAGGCTGAACCTTAGCCGTCCCCAGGACTTATACACAGGCTGTGCACAGGGCTACCCACAGGATCGGGCGGGATGTCCACAGGTTGTCCCGAGGCTCGTCCACCGGTGCAGTTGGGCAGGTCGGGGCCCGGTTCGTACAGTGGGTCGGCCGCGAGCGCGGGGCTTGATCGGAGAATTTTGCCGATCATGGTGGTGGGTCAGCCGAAAGTGTCATACCCGGGCTGTTTGATCGGGGTGCGCGGACGGCGAACTGAGGGGGTCCGTGGTGTCGATCGACGAGCAGCGGCCACCGGGCAAACCGGCTGGTGGGTCCGGGGGCGGGCCGGGCGGCAACGGGCCGGGCGGCGGTGGCTCCTCCAGCGGCGGTGCCTTCGACAAGTCGCCACCGCAGGATGTGGCGGCTGAGCAGGGCGTCCTCGGCGGCATGCTGCTCTCCAAAGACGCCATTGCCGACGTCGTCGAGATCCTCAAGACCAACGACTTCTACCGTCCGGTCCACGCCACGATCTTCGACACCATTCTCGACCTGTACGGGCGGGGCGAGCCGGCCGACGCCCTGACCGTGGCCGCCTCCCTGGCCGACTCAGGTGATCTGCAACGCATCGGCGGCGTGCCCTATCTGCACACCCTGATCGAGAGCGTGCCCACCGCGGCCAACGCCGCCTACTACGCGCGCATCGTCGGCGAGCGCGCCATCCTGCGCCGCGTCGTCGAAGCCGGCACCAAGATCGTCCAGCTGGGTTACGGCGCGAACGGCAACGGCGGCCGTGACGTGGACGACATCGTCGACCTGGCCCAGCAGGCGATCTACGACGTCACCGAGAAGCGGGTGAGCGAGGACTACGCCGCCCTGGGCGACATGCTGCAGCCCACGCTCGACGAGATCGAGGCAGTGGGCGCGGCCGGCGGCGTGATGAGCGGCGTGCCGACCGGCTTCTCCGACCTCGACCGGCTGCTCAACGGCCTGCACCCCGGCCAGCTGATCATCGTGGCTGGGCGTCCCGGTCTCGGCAAGTCGACCGCCAGCATGGACTTCGCCCGCAACGCGGCCATTCGCCACAACTGCGCCAGCGCGATCTTCTCCCTGGAAATGAGCAAGATCGAGATGGTCATGCGACTGCTCTCGGCTGAGGCCCGGGTCCCTCTGCACGTGCTGCGCTCCGGCCAGCTCACCGACGACGACTGGAGCAAACTGGCCCGCCGCATGGGCGAAATCAGCGAAGCCCCGATCTTCGTCGACGACACCCCGAACATGAACCTGATGGAGATCCGGGCCAAGGCGCGCCGGCTCAAACAGCGCAACAACCTCAAGCTGCTGGTCATCGACTACCTCCAGCTGATGTCGTCGCCGAAACGCACCGAGAGCCGGCAGCAGGAGGTCTCCGAACTGTCCCGTGGCCTCAAGCTGCTGGCCAAGGAGATCGAGTGTCCCGTGATCGGCGTGTCCCAGCTGAACCGTGGCCCCGAACAGCGCACCGACAAGCGGCCGCAGCTGTCCGACCTGCGTGAATCCGGCTCCATCGAGCAGGACGCCGACGTGGTCATCCTGCTGCACCGCGACGACTACTACGACAAGGAGTCCCCGCGGGCGGGCGAGGCCGACTTCATCGTGGCCAAGCACCGAAACGGCCCCACCGACACGGTGACTGTGGCCGCCCAGCTCCACTTGTCCCGCTTCGTCGACATGGCCATCGTCTAGCGGATCACCTTTGCGGCGGGCCGAAACGCCAGCCCATGCGCTCGCCCTCCGCAAAGAGGACGAGCAAGGTCTCCTCCGACGGCAATTCGCTCCTCAGGTTTTCGGCGGCGATTCGTTCGGCTGTCGTGCGGTCGATAGCCTCAGTTCGGCGCGCATCATCGTCGTCGTACAGGATGTCTGCGGCGATGGCCGGAGCGTAGATCCACCGTCGGTCGGGGACGCTCCACAGCACGGCCCGGAACGGAGAGCCGGGGGTCTCCTGAGAGGCGATGATGTTCGTCGGCGTGCCGTCATCGGTCAGCAGCACGTCGTAGCCAAATTTGAGATCAGTCACCGAACAACCCCAATTCTGCGGCGCCGGGAACGTCCTCGGGGGTGAGGCCGTGCCGACGCAGGACGTCTTCGAACGATGTGCCGTTGGACACTAGGTACCGGCGATATGCCTCCAGCACCAGACGCTTCCTTCCGAGCCAGCCTGCCAGCGAGGTGTCCACTTGCCGAGGGCCGTTGCCGAACTCGTTGAGGAGGTCAAGGCCGCGGGGCAGTTCGCTATAGATCCCCTCCTCCTTGTTGATCTTCAGGATCTGGAGAAAGGCTTCGACGCGCACCTCCGGTGCCAGCTCGGCACGGCGAACATCCTCGTAATGAACGTGGGTGTCGTGACCAACGTCCAAAGACGACTGCGTGGGAAACTGCACTTCTAAGACAAATCCGTCGGGTGCGGTCAGCGTGACGTTGAGACCGTTGTGTCGCCCTCGATCTGACCAGTAGTTCTCCATGTCGGTTACGTCGTAGCCCTTGCTTTGAAGCCCTCGCAGCACCGACGAGACCGATTCGCCGTATCGGTTGCTCGACACCTGTACCGAGAAACGCACACGGTCGTTGATCAGATTCAGCGCGTCGTGAATCGTCCGGCCCTCGGACCTGATCCGTCCCAGGACTTTTCGGGCAAGTGAGGCGCGTTGCTTCACCCGATGATGTTCGTCAACTAGTCGCGGCCGGTCATCCGTGCTGAACCCTTGACCTTGGAGGATCGCTCGGCGGAGGTCGGCGGACGCCTCGACCGCCTTGGCCTCGGCCTCGGCCAACGAAATGTCCAGCACCTGCCGTTGATCGACTGTCAGCGCCTGGATGGCCTGGCGGTCGGCGTCGTCGGTGGTTCCGGTGGGTGGGGTGGTGGACCAGTTGCCGGGGGCGTGGTTGGGGAGGGGGGTGGGGACGGCGTTGGCGTCTACTACCAGGGCTTCCAGGGAAACCACGTTGATCGGGGTGGGGACGCCGTGGTGGCGGTACAGCGGGACCTGCTCGGAGATGCGGCCGATCTGGGGGTCCACGTAAAGGACTGTGCCGTTCTGGTTGAGGGCTGCCCAGGAGTGGGAGCCGCCGCCTTCGAGGTCTGTTATGAGGAACGCGAAGGCGCCGTGGCCGGTGTTCAGCAGATGGTTGGTCAGGTTCTGGACGGCCAGGTCGATGGCGGGTTTGGCCAGGGCGGGGTCGGCGTCGGCCACGTACGGGCAGAGGCCTTGGAAGTCGCCGCCGGTGGCCTGGCGGATTCGGTTGATGCCGTTGGTTTCGCCGCCCAGGGGGCGGTCGGGGTTGCCGTTGGCGTAGACGTCGAAGGTGCGGGGGGCGGCCACGCGGGGGCGGCCGTGGATGTAGGTGTCGAAGAGTGACAGGACGCCGTCCACGCAGTTCAGGCCGCGGGTGGGGTCGGCTGCGGGTCCGCCGTCGTTGGCCAGGCGGAACCAGGTGCCGGAGCGGGGGTCGGGCAGGCGGGATGTGCGGCCGTCGGCGTCGCGGGGGACGGCGTTCTCCAGGTCGACCTGGTGGACGGCCAGTGGGGGACGCAGACCGCCGGTGACGTTGTAGTGGCGGGTGCGGTCGATGGGTGGGCGGCCGGCGAAACCGTCCAATGCCGAGCCGTCGCCGGTGCGCACGCCGCCGGGGGCCAGGTTGCCGACGTCGCGGTTGATGCGAGCCCAGTCGGGTGGGTCGACCTCGACCCGGTCGGGGGCCAGTTCACCGGAGCGGACCCGGCTGATCTGGTCGTCGAGCTCGGCGACGATTTCGCTCAACTCGAACGCTTGGCGGCGGTGTTCGCGGGCCCGCAGCGAGACGCCGGAACGGTCGGCCTCGTCGGCCCGGCGGCCCAAGTCGAGGATCTTGATCCGGTTGTCCTCGGCGATGGAGTCCAGGTAGGTGGCGTACTCCTCGCGGCGGTTGCGTTCGTGGGTTTGCCGGGCGTGCTCCACGTAGCCGAAGTAGGCCTGCTCGTCGCGGATCTCGGGCTGCGGGGCCGGGGAGGACGCGGCGGTGGTGGGGAGGGTGCGCGGGAGGGACGCGTCGATGGGGCGGGGAGTACGGGGACGGGGGATGGCTGCGCGGGGGCCGAGGGCGTCGGCGATGCGGTCCAGGTCGGAGAACGGGGCGCGCGGGGAACCGGGGGCACGGTTGAAGTGCGGACCGGTGGGAGTGATGAAGGGGCCCGGTGCCGGAGATGCCGCGGCGGGGGTGGCGGCCGGCGGCGCGACCGTCGGCGGCGCGGTCGACGGGTCGGCGAAGCCCAAGGTCGTGGTGGAAGCCAGGACGTTGGAGTTGTCGGGCAGCGAGGGGGACGGCAGCGACGGGGACGCCGGGGAGGGGGACGGTGTCGAGGGAGATGGAGATGGAAGTGGAGAAGGTGCGGGAGAGGGAGGGGCAGAGGGCTCTGCGGGGGACGGCGTAAAAGGAGGAGGGGGAGAGGGCTGGGCGGGGGACGGCGTCGAGGGGGAGGTTTCGGATGGCGGAAGCGAAGACGAGAGCGCGTCGGGGGATTGCGGCGCTGTATGGAGGGGCAGCGTGGGCTGGGCGTCGGGCTGCGGGGGCGAGGCGGTGACCGATGACGCCGGGGGAGTGGGTGTGGGCCCGGCAGAGCCGTCCAGCGTCACTCCGCTCGTCAGCTCAGCGCTTGAAGGCGTACGGGAACCGGGGTTGAAGTCGGCGGCGAACGACGCGGGCCGGGCGTCCAGCTGGGCCACGTCGAGGTGACCGATATCGATCGGGCTGTGCATGCCGTGGACGGCCGAGCCGGCGACGCCCGAAGTGGCGGATTTTGCCAATCCCTCGGCGTCGGGCAGCTGGCCGAACGTGGCGGCCGCACTGAACTCGGCCAGGACCTCGCCGCCGGCTCCGCGGACGATGCCGCCGTGGCCGTGTGAGCCGACGTGTGCGGCGGACGCGCCCGCGCCACCGGCGAAACCGGCCAGCGCGGAACGTCCGAGATCGTCCAGGTCGAAGCCGTCCGAGCGGCCCGTCGACTGCTGGTACAGCTGGATGCCGCCGTTGGTGGCGACCTCCTCGCGTGCCTCGTCGAAACCTTCGCGGAGCGCGCCGTGGCCGAGTTTGCGCAGGCCTTCGCGGGTGGAGAGCTGCTTGATCGTACGGCCGGCGGTCTGCTTGAGCGCTTTCTTGCCGAGCTGCTCGACCAGCCGTTTGAAGATCTGCTGGATGGCGAGCCGGGTGGCGACGATCAACCCGCCCGCGGCCGGCGAGGCGGCGCCCAACGTGAGCGTGACAGTGATCGCCATGCCGACGAGCTCGACCAGGAAAATGCCGATCTCGATCCAGGCTTCGAGCTTGGCCGCTTCGATGTCGGCGCCGCAGCCCTCGACCAGCCGGCCCAGCTCGCCTGAGACGCGCAGCAGATCATGCAGCGGGGCGTTCTCGTCGCCGGCCACCATCTGCCACGCGTCCTCGAAGCCCTCGGCCGTGACACCCTCGCCGCCGTAGCCGGCCAGGAACCGGTTCGCGGCGGCCATCGCGGCCTCGTTGGGCGCGGCCAGCGTCGAGGCCAGCGAGAACCAGCGGTCGGCGACGTCCCAGGTGGCGACCTCGTTGCCGGCCGGCCAGTCGAAACCGACAACCCATTCCAGAGCCTCGTACGCCCAAGCCGGCACGTCGAACGGGCTGAACTCGAGCGGATGAGGGACCGGGCTGGGGAGCACACTCATGATCGGAACCGCCTCGCCGTGTCCGCGTCGGCGCCGACGTTGTCGTGCACGGACTGCGCCGCGGCGTCGCCCAGTCCGGACACGTACGCCGCGAGCCGCTGCCACGCCTCCAGGACCTGCTCCTCGAACGGGCGGTAATGCATCTCGAAGGACTGCCCGTACTTGTCGCGTCCCCACGGCGTGGTCGCGCTGGCCGCGGCTATCTCGGCCCCGGCCCGGTTGCGGCGCGCGCCCAGGTCCTCACCGGCCGCGCTCAGGGCGCGCGAACCCGCGAGAGCCTCGTCGGCGTCGAGCCGCAGCCGGTTACTTGTCATTGCGGCCGGCCAGATCCTGAACGATCTCGTCGGACCGTCCCAGCAATGTGCCGAAGTTGTTGTCGCGCAGGTAGCGAAGAGCGCCCGAATCAGCCGGGAGATAGTCGCCCATCAAAGTCTGAACGCGTTCTGCAGCCTGCTGGGCAGCACTGTGGACGGTCGCCACGATCGTCCGGGAAACGTATTCGTTGTCCATGTTCCGAGTGGCTCGTCGGATCAGCCGCAAATCGATCAGCTGGCCCCGCGGACCGACCGTCACGCGGACGAGTCCGTCCGCCGAAACAACGGTGACCCGGATCGCGTCCAGGCGCCTTTGCAGGTCGTCCAGATCGGACCGCATGCGGGTATACCGTTCGTGCACCTCCGCGAGCCGATCGCGCAGTTCCCGATTCGCGTCGCGATTCGCCGTTACAGCCACCGGGCCACACCCCTCGTCCGTACCGAGACTTTGCGTGTTCGGTTAACTTCAATCTGCGAACGTCGCGACAGGCGATCGGGTTCAGTTCTCCGGAGGGAGCGGGCAAATGATCACGCGGGAGGAGGCCGAGGCGGTCGCCGCGCGCTGGGCGAGCAACGAGTCCGAGCAGCGCGGATACGGGTGCGAGCCGATGCTCGCCGAGTTCGACCTCGGCTACGTGATCTGGACGCGGCAACCGTCCACCGTGCGCTCCGTGCCGGGCGACGGTGCACGTACGGTGATCGACCGCGAGACGGGAGTGCTGTCGACGTGGCCCGGCGTGCCGCCCGAGGAGATCGCCGCCATCTATCGCCAACGACGTCCCACGCCGCCCGGGACGGTCGACCCGACGATCTCACTGCTGCGTCTGACCCGGCGGCGGCCCACCCCGACGACGGCTGCGCACCTCACGGTGGGTGACCGGTTGTTCCGGGCCCAGGGCGCGAAGGGTGACCAGCACATCAACCACCACCCACTGGTGATCGACCGGCTCGAGATGCTCGGAGCGGAGGCCCACGCGCGCGGCGTCGACCGGCACGCCGAGCTGATCGTCCTCTCCGACGCACTGCACGACGTCTCCCGCGCGCGCGGGAGCGAGATCGGGCTCGACGACGCGCGGGCCTGGCTGACCGGGGCGACCTTCGCTGCTCATCTCGTACGCGACCAGGCCGACCCGCTGGCCGGCCAGGAGTGCCGCCCGTGCGAGACCTGCATCGGCGTCCTCGTGGACCTGGCCGTGCTGCCGTGGTCGGACCTGGCGTTCGCCTCCGAGTGGCGCCACGGCTCGGATCGCATCCCCGTGACCGGGCGTTTCCCGTACGAGGTGGCGCGCACACTGGCCGGGGGCGGCTGGATCGGGCCGTCCAACGGTGACGACGCCGTCGCGCGGGCCGTCGAAGCCTCCGGTGGACGGCTACGGCCGTTCGAGGCGGCGCGGACGGCGATCGCGGACTTCCCCGGAGTGCGCTGCGCGCGGCGCGGGCCGGGGCTGCGACGGGCTGTCCGGTTGCTGCGGCTCGACCCGGTGCCGGGGGCCTACGCGGTGGCCGCGCTCACGGAGTTTGCCGAGGTCATCGGGGTGCCGCTCTTCCCGATCGGGGTCGAGGGCGGCGACGCGGTGGTGGCGATCGACGAACTGGGCCGGGTGTTCGTGCTCGATCAGGCGGGCGAATGGTTCGTCGGGAGCACGCTCGACGAAGCGCTGACCGGTCTGCTCACCGGCGACGGGCCGGCGCGGCGGGTGCGCGACGACGGCAGTTGGTGAGCGGTCCTGGGCATGGTCGACCGCCGGCTCCCGTACGAGGAGCCGGCGGGCAGCAACATCGCCGCCTGTTCTAGTCGAACAGGTTGTGCAGGAAGCTCTTACGGCGGTTGTAGTGGCCGTGGTGGCCGTACCGATAGTGGCCGTGATGCCCGTACGCCGCGGGGGCGTGACCCGGGACCGGGGCCGGCGGGTAGCCGTGGGTCGGCTGGCCGTAGCCGGGAGCGGGCGGCGGGGGCGGCGGCGCGTAGCCCCCGGGCTGCGGCTGACCGTAACCCGGCTGAGGGGCGGCGGCCGGCCGGGGCGGGGTGCCGGGAGGCGGCGGGCCCTGGCGAGAGTTGAACGACGACTCGGCATCGAACAGTTTTTCCAGCTCACCACGGTCGAGGAAGATCCCCCGGCACTCGGTGCACTGATCGATCGTGACGCCGCTGCGCTCGTAAACGCGCATCTGGCCGTGACACTTCGGACAGGTCATCTGCATCTCACAGACGGTACAAGGCTGTGTCATCCAGCGGGCTACTTGTAGCTGTGTGCTTCCTGAGTGCCGGGCGCAGCGCGGCCGCCCAGACGAGGAACGCGATCGGATACAGAAGGTAGCCGAAACGAGTGGTAGGCATCAGCATGATCGCCGCCAGCAGACCCCAGCCGCAGATCGAGGCCGCGGTGCTCGCATCGCGTGGGGGCGACCAGAACATGCGCACCGTGATGACGGCCGCCACCGCTACCAGTAAACCGAGCGCGACGAAACGACCGCCGGGCACGCTCTGTGCGATCAGGTAGCCGGGGAACGGGGACTGGGCGGGGCTGGTGACCAAGCCGTGCCCCAAGGGGAAGCGGATGACGTTCTCCAGGAAGGCGTCCTGGTCGACCTGGAACGGCGGGACCAGCACCAGGACGGGCAGCCCCAGCGCGCCGGGGACAAGCCGGCCGCTGCGGGCCACAGCCATGGCCAGGACGGCCAGGACGGCCACCACCGGTAGCGCGAAAAGCTTGCAGGCAGCGGCGGCGCCGACGGCCAGACCGGCCCAGCCATAACGTCCGGTAGCGGCAAAGGCGAGGGCCAGCAGGCAGAGCGCGAGCACGGGGATGTCGTCGCCGCCCGTGGCCAAGGTCAAGGCGCAAACCGGAACGACAGTCACTGCCTGCAGCGCCCGGACCGTGGCGAACGAGCGCCACCGGGCGGTCGTCGTGAGTTTCCCTGTACGGGGACGCAGGAGCATCGTCGCGGTGATCAAAATGAAGACGGTGAACAGGGCGAACCAGATGCGGGCGTCAGTCCACCAAGCGTCGCCCGCCCAGGCCCGGGGCAAACCGAAAATCGACATGCCGGGCTGGTACGGGCTGTAACCCATCAGCCGCTCATCAGCGGGCAGTGCGGCGATCGCGTCCCGGGACAGATACGGGGTGCCGTCGTTGAGCAGGCGGTCACCCATGCGCTCCACCACCAGCACCTCCTCCTGGGCGCGATCGGTGCGGCCATCGGCCCGCTGCACCGCCTGAACGACCAGCGGGAGCAGGGCCGCGCCGGCCCAGGTGACCCAGGTCAGCGTGGCGCGGGCGCCGTTGCCGACCAGCAGGCGGACCAGGCGCCAAGCCCGGGAGGTGGCCTCCAGGCGGTCGCGGACCAGGCGGAAACCCAGCAGCTGCAACAGGGCCAGCAGGAACGCGTCGGCGTAGGCCCAAGCCGCGATGGAACCCCAGGCCCGGTGCGGGAGGAGCGTCGAGGACAGGGCGGTGACCAGCGCGAAGGCGGCGGAGAAGCCGTACAGGGCCAGGTCGGCCGCGTAACCGCCGGCGGCCTGGTCGACGCGCGCCACCAGGCGGCCGGCCCGGGTCTTGGGGATCGGGCCGTTGGACCTTCTGTCCGCGCCCGGGGTCGCCCTGACCGGCTCGGGTGTGGCGGCTGCCTCCGGCTCGGGTGTGGCGGCTGCCTCCGGCTCGGGTGTGGCGGCTGCCTCCGGCTCGGGTGTGGCGGCTGCCTCCGGCTCGGGTGTGGCGGCTGCCTCCGGCTCGGGTGTGGCGGCTGCCTCCGGCTCGGGAGCGGCCTGTTTTTTCGGCTCGGTGGCGGGGGGTGTCGCCGGCTCGGTGGCGGCGGCTGCCTCCGGCTCGGGAGTGGCGGGCGTGTCCGGCTCGGGAGCGGCCGCCGTCTTTGGCTCGGGACTGGCTGGCACGGAATCGAATTCGGCGGGCCCGGGTGGCGCTGCATCGACCGGCGCCACCGTTTCAGGCGTGTCGTCCTTCGCGGCAACGTCGGCAGCGGCAACGTCCGCAGCGGCAGCGGCAGCGGCAACGTCCGCAGCGCCAGCGGCAGCGGCAACGTCCGCAGCGGCGGCATCTGCGGGCGCGGCGCTCGTCGGCGCGGTGTCTTCTGAGGTGTTTCGGTCGGCTGCGAGGGGGGCAGCGACCTCGGCGGGACCCTCTCGGCCGGCCGGTGCGGGACGGGTCTCCTTGGTGGCCTCGCCGTCGCCTGCGCCTGAAATGCCGGCGTTGGTGCTAGCAGGAGCTGTGCGTTCTGAGTCGGATTCGGATGAATCTGCTGCTACGGAAATGTCCGCTTCAGAAGGAGCCCCAGCAGTCGCGGCTTTCCGTCTGGAGGCAGTGGCGACTCTCCGCTTGGAGGTCGGCGCGGCAGTGGCGGCCTTCCGCTTGGAGGTCGACGTGGCAGTGCCGGCCTTCCGCCTGGAGGTAGGCCCGGCAGGAGCATCCTTCGGCTTGGAGGTAGGCCCGGCAGGAGCATCCTTCGGCTTGGAGGTAGGCCCCGCAGGAGCGTCCTTCGCCTTGGAGGGCGACGCGGCAGTGGCAGCTTCTCGCTCGGCGGGCGACGCGGCGATGGCGGCCTCCTGCTCGGAGGATGCGGCTGTGGCGGCGGGCGACGGAAGGCTTTCACTGAGGGCCGGCTCGGACGCGGCCGCGACGCCACGTGTGGGGGAGAGGTCCGGCACCGGGGAGGGATCCTCGGTCCTGCGGGACTCGGACGAAAGGCCGTCGTCCGGGGTGGGGGACGATGGGGGTGTGCCGGCCTCCGGCGTACGGGGGGAAGGGTTTTCGGTGGCGGAATCTGCCCGGCTCTCCCTTTTGCCGGGAGTGGCGGCAGGCCCCTCAACTGCGGATTTGCTCGCCGTCCGGCCGGAATCAGTCACGCGGGCAAGTGTGGCAGAGCCGATCGCCCGGTACCGCTGGACCGGCGGCGCGACATGCGGACGACTGCGGCGCCGTCGTGGAGGGATGTGGCGAGGGCGCCGGGGCGGCCCGCGGTGCCGCGTTGCAGGGTGGCCAGCAGGCGCGCCGCTGACATCGGGCGGGCGAACAGGTGGCCCTGGCCGGCCAGGCAGCCCAGGCTCCACAGCGCGTGTCGTTGCGGCTCACTTTCCACGCCCGCGGCGATCACGGTGAGGTGCAGGCTGCGGGCCAGGTCGACCGTGGATCGGATCACCGCGGCGGCCTCGGACGAGGTTTGCACGGCGCCGACGAATTCGCGGTCGACTTTGAGCTGGTGGACCGGGATGTGCGACAGCACCGACAGGGGTGTCACGCCGGTGCCGAAGTCGTCCAGGGCCAGCCGGACGCCCGCCTCGCTCAGCTCGGTCAGCGCCTTGCCCACCACGTCGAGCTGGCTCAGCGTGAGGGTCTCGGCCAGCTCGAAGATCAGCCGGTCGGCGGGTACGGCGTGGCGGCTCAGGCGGCTCAGCACCGCCTCGGGGAAACGGGGGTCGAGCAGGCTGCGGGGTGACACGTTGACCGCCACGGGCAGGTCGAAGCCGGCGTCGCGCCACAGGTCGGAGGCGTCGAGGGCCTGGTCGAGCACCGCGTCGGCGAACGCCTGGAGCCGGCCGGACCGTTCCACCGTCTGCAGGAACTCCATCGGTGTGAGCGATCCGTGCTCGGGATGGTGCCAGCGGGCCAGCGCCTCGGCCGCGACCACCTCGCCGCTGCCGAGGTCGACGATCGGCTGGAAGTCGACCTCGAATTCGTGCTCGGCGACCGCGCGGTGCAGTTCGCCGCCGAGGGCGAGCCGGCCGATGTCGGCCGTGTCCTGTGCGTGCACGTAGGTCGCCGTCTGCTGACCTGCGCGTTTGGCCTGATACATCGCGACGTCGGCTCGTCGCATCAGCTCGTTGACGCCGCCGCTGCCCGCCGCCAGCGCGATGCCGCCGGCCGCCTCCACGGTGATCTGCATGCCTTCGACGGCAACGCTTTCCTCGAGCGCGGCCAGCATGGTTTTGGCCCGGTGCGTGGCCAGGGCGGGTGTGGGCAGGTTGACCAGCAGCACCGCGAACTCGTCGCCGCCGAGCCGGGCCACCAGGTCGCCGGGCGCGGCCGCGTCGGCCAGCCGCCGGGCCACCTCGCGCAGCACCGCGTCGCCGGCCGCGTGCCCGAGGGTGTCGTTGACCTCTTTGAAGTGGTTGAGGTCGATCAGCAGCAGCGCGACCACGCCGTCGGAGGGGCTGCCCCGGAAGTGCGTGCCGGCGTGTTCGTACAGTTCGCGGCGGTTGGCCAGGCCGGTCAGCGGGTCGTGCGCGGCGTCGTACGCGTTCTGCTCGTTGAGTCGTTGCAGTTCCGCGTACGCCGTGGCGTTGCGGATCGCCGTGCACAGCGCGGCCGCGAACGTCTTCAGCTTGTACTGCTCGAACTCGTTGAGCTTGACCTTCCCGTGGAAGCCCAGGACCAGCTCGCCGGCCTGGTAGCTGCGGTCGGTGGTTTCGAGCTCGGCCGTGATCTCGCTGACGCCGGCGAATGCGCGCGGGCCCGGCCCGTCGTAGACGACCTCACTGCCGTGCGCGCGGACGACGCGGTCGATGCCGCTCGCGGTCAGGTCGATCTCGACGACGTCGGACGAGAAGACGCGGGCGCCCTGCGTCGCGGCCACGTGCAGCACCTGGGTCAGCTCGACGGAACTGAGTTCCTCGGTGGTCTTGGCCAGTTCGCGCCACGAACGGCGTTCCTCTTTTGTGCGCAACTGCCGGGAATGCCACAAGTGCAGACAGGCGATGAGCAGCGGGACGAAGCCGAGCAGCAGCGGGCTGGAGCCGGAGGCGAGCACCTCGATGACGTAAATGATCACTACGAGGCGGAACGCGTGGGCGATCAGCTTGCCGCCGAGGTCCTTGCGCGCGACCTGGGCGATCGTGGTGCGTGAGGCGATGGCGATGACCGGCATGAACACCAGGTCGTCGACGAACCACATAGCCAGATAGGCCAGCGTGACCGGCAGGATCGTGGACGCGGGCGGGTCGGCGGTCACGTTCACGCCGGCCAGCGTCAGCACGAGGCTTGCGGTGCTGGCGGTCAGCACTTCCTTGGCGACCGAGAAAACCGCTCGGTGGGGGGCCGTGCCTGCGACGATCTTGACCACCGCGACCCCGGCCGCGGCGCAGAGCACCACCCACCCGTGCGGCAGGAAGACCAGCCCGATGAGCACGGGGACTTCGCCCCAGGCGGTGCCGTCGCGGCTGGAACGCATCCGCACGTACACCTTGACGCGGTTGGCAATCGCCGCGCCGACCAGCACCAGGGCCAGGAGCCCGGGGTGAGGGAACGGCTGCGGACGGGTTATCGCATACCCAAGATCGATCATCGCGACGCCCGCGGCCAGAACGACGACGAGACCGATGAGCAGCGAAAGCTGCCGACCGGTCGCGTTGTCGTGAGAGCTATGGGCTTTACGCAATGAGGTTGTCCAGTCCGCCGAACACATCGGACACACGTCCGGGTCCCAGCGTAGGCAAATGCGCGTCTCGGCGCACCGGTCTCAGTCCCAGTCGTTCGAGTTCATGGTTCGTCTCCTCGCGGTGTGGGGAACCCGGGAAGCTCCGGTCCCTCGTGGGGTCGAAGGGTGCGTCGCGACGAGAAGAACCATATGCGAGGTACGGCAGTAATGGTGGGGATTTGTGTCGTATTGCGCAGAAAGCGATAATCGAAACTGACTCGATTACGGGCAGTCTCGGCAACCAAACTCTGAGCTACATGAATAGTCGTTTTGGCCGCAGTGTCCGCATCGCTGAACGTGCTGTTCGACTAACGCTCCGAAATGTCAATGCCTGCCGTTGTTCGAAGCCCCTATATGGTCGCTGACCTGCGTATAGATCGCCATGCGGGACGTCCGGAAAATCGTGAGTGACTAACCACTATTACGCGAACGAGTTTCCCGGTGAACCTTCTATAAACTCCCGGTATGCCCGACGAATCCCTGACCCATGTCGACGAGACCGGTGCCGCGCGCATGGTTGACGTCTCGGCCAAGACGGTGACGACACGGCGCGCCGTGGCCGCGGGTCGCGTGGTGACCACACTCGAGGTAATCGCCTTGTTACGCGGTGATGGTGTTCCCAAGGGTGACGCGATCGCCGTGGCCCGGCTCGCGGGCATCATGGGCGCGAAACGCACTCCCGATCTCATCCCGCTGTGTCATCCGATCGGCTTGCACGGCGTCGTGGTCGATCTCGAGCTGACCGCGACCGCCATCGAGATCACCGCCACCACCAAAACGGCCGACCGCACCGGCGTCGAGATGGAGGCGCTCACCGCGGTCGCCACGGCCGGCCTCACGATGATCGACATGATCAAGGCGGTCGATCCCGCCGCGAGCATCGAGTCGGTCCGGGTGCTGCGCAAAGAGGGCGGCAAGACCGGCGAGTGGGTACGCCCGGAGGACCGCCCGTGAGCATCACCGCGCGCGTCATCGTGGCCAGCAACCGGGCGGCCGCCGGGGTCTACGCCGACACCAGCGGGCCGCGTCTCGTGGCCGGCCTGCGTGAGCTCGGCTGCACGGTCGGCGATCCGGTCGTCGTGCCGGACGGCGACCCGGTGGCCGAAGCCCTGCGCCTCGCGATCGCCGACGCCGTCGACGTCGTGCTGACCAGCGGGGGCACCGGCGTCACGCCGACCGACCGCACCCCCGAGGCGACCCGCGGCCTGCTCGACTTCGAGATCCCGGGCATCGCCGAGGCGATCCGGGCCTACAGCCGCGACCGGGTGCCCGCCGCAGCGCTCTCCCGGGGTTTGGCCGGCGTGGCCGGGCGCACCTTGATCGTCAACCTGCCCGGTTCCACCGGCGGGGCCAAGGACGGCCTGGCCGTGCTCGGCCCGCTGCTGCGGCACACGGTCGATCAGATCCGCGGTGGTGATCATCCGTCGAGCGCGGCGAGTGGATAGGCTCGGCGGGTGACCGTCGACTGGGAAGAGGCCCGCAGGCTGGCCTACACGGCGGGCCGGGCGGCGGCCGGGGGGACCGAGCCGGTCGCGCTGTCCGACGCCGACGGCCGCACGCTGGCCGAACCGCTGCGCGCGCTGACCGATCTGCCGGCGTTCCCCACGTCGAGCGTCGACGGCTGGGCCGTTCGGGGTCCGCAGCCCTGGCGGCCCGTCGGGCGGGTGCTGGCCGGTCAGGTCGCGCCCCCGCTGACCGACGACGGCACCTGCTTCGAGATCGCCACCGGCGCGATGGTCCCGGCCGGCGCCGAGGCACTGGTGCGCATCGAGGCGTCCACTCGCGACGGTGACGGCCGGGTCAGCGGCGAACCCCGGCACGGTTTCGTCCCGGAGTGGCGTGCCCCCGGCGAGGAGGCCCACAAGGACGAGGTGCTGCTGCCGGCCGGCACGGCCATCGACCCGGCAGTGATCGGCATCGCCGCCACCTGCGGTTACGAGTCGCTGACGGTGTTCTCACGGCCCCGCGCCGGGCTGCTCGTCTTCGGGGACGAGCTGCTCACCGGCGGCACCCCGGGCGCCGGGCGCGTGCGTGACTCGCTCGGCCCGCAGGTGCCCGGCTGGCTGCGGCGGTGCGGCGCGACGGTCGACCCGTCCGCGGTCGCCGGCCCGGTGCAGGACACGCTCGAGGCGCACCTCACCGCCGTACGGGAAGCGCTCTTGCCGGCCGATCTCGTCTGCACGACCGGGGGCACCATGCACGGCCCGGTCGACCATCTGCACCCGACGCTGGCCGAACTCGGCGCCGAATACATCGTCAACACCGTGGCGGTCCGCCCCGGCTTCCCGATGCTGCTGGCGCGGGTGCCCGGTGCCGACGGCCGGCCGCGCTTCCTGGCCGGGCTGCCGGGCAACCCGCAGTCCGCCGTCATCGCGCTCATCACCCTGGTCGCGCCGCTGCTGGCCGGTCTGCAGGGCCGTCCCGCCCCGGTGCTGCCCACGGTCGAGGTCACCGAGGCGGTGCGCGGCCGGGGCGGCGACACCCACCTGGCCCTGGCCCGGCTCGGCCCCGACGGACGGTCGGCCACCCCGGTCGGGCACGTCGGCTCGGCGATGCTGCGCGGCCTGTCCAACGCGCACGGCTTCGCCGTCGTCCGCCCCGGCACCGAAGCGTCGGCGGGCGACCTGGTGCCCTTCCTCCCATTGCCGCTCGTCACCGGGGAACGCCCATGATCGCCATTGCCGAGGTGCTCGACAGCCCGCTCGACCTGGCCGCTCACGAGAAGGCCGTGGCCGACGCGCGGGCCGGGGCCGTCGTCTCGTTCCAGGGCGTGGTGCGCGACCACGACGACGGGCGCGGCGTGACCCTGCTCGAATACGAGGGCCACCCCAGCGCGGCCGCAGTGCTGCGCGAGGTCGCCGCCGAGATCGCGGCCGACCCCGACGTCTACGCGGTGGCCGTCTCGCACCGCGTGGGCACGCTCGCGATCGGCGACGTCGCGCTGGTCGCCGCGGTGAGCACAGCCCATCGGGCGGCGGCCTTCGCGGCCTGCGCCCGGCTGGTCGACGAGGCCAAGGCCCGGCTGCCGATCTGGAAGCGGCAAGTGTTCACCGACGGCAGCGACGAGTGGGTCAACTGCCCCTAGGCCCGGGAATGGCCGGGATCCGGCGCACGACCGGCCGGCGTACGGGCGGGGTCGCCGGCGCCACCCCGGGCCGCCACGGCAACGCGTTCATCAGCACGATCACGGCGAAGGCGTACGCGTTCCAGCTCTCCGTCCACTGCGGAGGCAACGTGAACAGCGCATATGTGCCGGCCGCGGCCGTCGCGTAGCCGAGCCCGGCGAACCGCCGGGGCCGTCCGGGCCGCCGCGTGGCGAGCCGTGACCGGGCCGCCGCGTCGATCAGGATCAGCACCGCCGGCAGGACCCAGACCAGCTTGTGGCTCGGGCTGACCGGGGCGGCCGCCGCGGCGGTGAGCCCGACCAGCGTGAACGCCGCGATCTCGTCGCCGTCGGTGTGCGCGGCCCGGGCCCGGATCAGGCCCACCGCGAGCAGCAGCACGGCGAACGACAGCCACACCAGCACCGGCGTGCTCGACGAGTCGTAGAGGCGGGCCAGCAGCCCGGCCAGCGACTGATTGGCCGGGTCACCGACCGGGCCGGACCGGTCGACCTGAAACAACACCGTGGAGAACCACGCGCCGGTGGCGCCGGGCGCGATCAGCAGGCCACCCAGCATCAGCGTGGCCGCCGTGCCGGTCGCGGTGACCGCCGCCCGCCACTGCCGGGTCACGGCCAGATAGGCGATGAACAGTGCGGGGCCGAGGGCGACGGCGGTGGCGACGCCGGTGCCCACACCGGCCCAGGCCCCGGTCGCCCACACGCGGCGCAGCGGGCCGAGACGTCCGCCGCCCGGCCGGGAGGCGGGCGGGCCGGGCCACCAGGCCGCCCGGCGCTGGGCCCAGGCCGAACGGCGCAGCGCGACCACGTCCGCCGTGATCAGGCAGAGCAGCAGCAGGTCGAGGTGCCCCAGGCCGAGCACCGCCCGTACCGGCTCGGTCAGCAGGGCGAGCGCGGCCGCCGTGAGCACGGCCGCGAAGCGGGAACGGCCGTAGCGGCGGGCCACGGGGCCGGCCAGCGCGACCAGGGTCAGCACCAGGGCGGTCACACCGGTCAGGGCCAGCAGCCAGGCCACCGCGGGCAACGGAAGGAAGGCGGCCGGGGCCAACAGGATCGCGGTCACGGGGGGACGGCCGGTGCCCGACCCGTACAGGTCGCCGCCGGTGAGCCAGCCCCGCAGTGCCGCGTGATCCACGGCCAGGGCGGGAACCCCGTACGACTGCAGGATGAACCCGATCGCCAACAGAGCGACCAGGCCCCCCAGCCCGATCAGCACGGACTTCGTCCGCACGCGTTCCATCGCCGGCATGGCGCGACCCCCGTCGCTCTCGTCTCCCGGGCACGGCGGCGCCATGCCGGCCACGAAGTCGTACGGACTTCGTAGCGGAGCCGAGCGCAAGCGAACTCAGGCGGCCCCTCGTTCGCTTTAACGCAAAGATCGCGAGGAGGTTGTTAGCCGGGCAGTTTGCGCGCCGCCGCCGCGCTCATCGCGGCGATCTTGGCCTCGCGCCGGGCGGTGCGCACTGCTCGCCTCAGGGAGCGCTGAGACCGGTTGGCGGCATGGCTCGTGCGATAGCCGAGACCCGGGCGCCCCTCGGTGTCGACCGCGGCGAGCAGCAGGCCACCGAGCAGACCCAGGTTTTTGAGGAACTGGATCTGCTGCACCTTGGCGTCGGGCCGCGACCTGTCCCACACGGGGTGGCCGGCGACCGTCGTCGGCACCAGCCCGGCGGCCAGCACGGCCGCCGCGGGCCGGGTGAAGTGGCCGGTGGCCAGGGCCAAGCCGGCGATCACATCGCTCGCGCCCTTGATCCGTACGAGCGTGGCAGCGTCGGTCGGGATGCGCGGGTCGGCCTTTTCCAGGAGTGGCTTGAGCCGATCGGTGACACCGGCGGCGGTCTCGGCCTTGGCCTCCGGCTTCAGGAACGACTGAACGCCTTGGATGACGAAGATCGACGCGAGCATCGCGCGGGCGGCCGTGCGTACGGGCTTCATGAGTTCGGTTATACCCGCCCGGCGCGGTTCACACCGGCTGGGTGCGCAGGTAACGGCCGAAATGCGGCACAGTGAACGCGACTGTGCCCCGTTCGCCCGAGTAGATCAGCCCCTTCTTGATCAGCGCGTCGCGCGCCGGGGAGAGGCTGGCCGGCTTGCGGCCCAGCGCGGTGGCGATCTCGGCGGTGGGCACCGCCGCGTCCATGTCGTTGTCGGGCTCGCCGGAGAGGGCGGCCATCGCGCGCATGTATTCGCGCTCGGCGGGGGTGGCCCGCTCGAACCGGGAGCCGAAGAAGCCGACCGCCAGCTCGGCCTCGGCCTCGGGGGCGGCGACGCGCACGTCGGCGTCGGACACCGGGGACTGCGGCGCATGATCCCAGGTGGCTTTCCCGTACGCCTGCACGAAGTACGGATATCCGCCCGACTTCTCGTAGAGCAGGTCGAGCGCCTTCGCCTCGTATTCGACCTCCTCACGGGCGGCCGGGGCGCAGAGCGCGAGGTCGGCCGCGACCCGGTCGAGCCGGTCGATGCGCTGGTAGCGGAACAGGCGCTCGGAGTACGACTTGGCGGCCGACAGCACGGCCGGCAGGTGCGGCAGCCCGGCCCCGACCACGATCAGCGGCGCACCCAGCTGGGACAGCTCGTGGCAGGCGGCGCAGAGCGCGGAGACGTCGGCCGGCCCCAGATCCTGCATCTCGTCGATGAACAGGGCGATGCCCGTGCCCACGTCGGTGGCGAGCGAGGCGGCGTCGGTGAACAGCTCGACCAGGTCGATCTCGATGTCGCCGGAGTCGGCCCGGCCGCGGGCGGGTGGCACGTCGATGCCGGGGGCCCAGCGGTCGCGCAGTTTGGCCGAGCTGTCGTTGGCCCGCAGCGCGAACGCCTTGAGCACGGCCAGCACGTCGTCGACCCGCTCGGGATCGCGGTGGTGCGGGGCGAGCTCGCGGATCGCCATGTGCAGCGCGGCCGAGACCGGGCGGCGCAGCGACTGATCGGGCCGGGCCTCGATCTTGCCGGTGCCCCACAGGCGGCCGATCGCGGCCGAGCGGAGCGTGTTGAGCAGCACGGTCTTGCCGACGCCGCGCAGGCCGGTGAGCACGAGGCTGCGCTCGGGGCGGCCCCGGGCGATCCGCTCGAGCACCACGTCGAACGCGTCGAGCTCACGGTCACGACCGGCCAGCTCGGGTGGGCGCTGGCCGGCGCCGGGAGCATACGGGTTCCGCACCGGATCCACGGATAGCACCGTATCGGGTCGTCTAGCAAAACAGCTAGAGTGCGCTAGCAAAACCTCACGAAAGTCGTCGAGGATGGTCTACCGCTATCTAGCCTCTCCGCTAGAAAGGGCTAGAGCTGCCTAGCCGTTGGCTTTGTGCTCCTTGAGGCAGAGCACGAAGTCGAGATCGTCGAGCGCGCTGTCGTAGAAGAACCACTTCGTGTAGCCGGTGACCTTGGCGCACTTGCGCTCGGCGTCCTTCTCACCCGTGGCTTTGCCCTCGAAGCGCGCGAGCACCTCGTACGTGCCCGTTGTGCAGGGGGCGGCGCGCATGTTGGGCTCGTTGTCGTCACCCTCGTTGATGACGCAGTCGCCCTTCTTCACATAGAACCGGGCGTCGTCGCTGCCCTGCGGGGCCGGCCCGGTGAGCAGCTCGCTGGCCGCCGGGTCGGGCGAGGCCTGCTGCTGCCGCTGGTCGTCGGCGCGCTTGCTGAGCAGCCACGCCGTCGTGCCCAGGCCGATCACGATGAGCACGCCGAGGGTGACGACCAGGGCGATGATCGGGGTGTTGCGCTTCGGCGGCGGCACGGGCGCCCTGTCCCACGAGGAACTGCCACCGCTGCTCACCGGATTCATCGGCGCCGAGTGGAAGCTCACCGGCTGCTGCGGGATCGACGGCGGATGCCCGCCCCAGGAACCGCTCTGCTCCGGCTGCGCCGCGGGATCACCCCAAGGGTCGGCGGGCTCCGCATACGGCTCGTCGGAGCTCCCGTGCGACCACGGTGGGCCGGAATACGGGCCGTTCTGGGACATCAGAATTCCTCCGGAAGCGGGCTGCGCTGCTGCCACCGTAGCGTGCGGGGCCGACACAAACCCGGACGGAATCGCCGCCGCTGTCAACAACACGACCCGCACTTCGCCCGCCCGGCCATTACGGTGCCGATCCGTGTCCGTACCAATCGTGATCTTCGCAGCCGTTTTCGGCGGTTCTGTGGCCGCCCTCCTGCCCCGCTTCGTCCGCCGCTTCACCCGCGAGCCCCAACCGGTTTCCCCGTACGCCGTGAGCGCCGGCGCCGCGGTCTGTGCGCTGCTGGCGGCGGCGCTCGGCCCGTCGGCGATGCTGCCCTTCTACCTGCTGGCCACGATCCCGGGGCTGATGCTGGCCCTGGTCGACCTGCGCTGCCTGCGTCTGCCCGACCCCCTGGTCGCGGCCTTCGCGATCGTCACCGTGCTGCCCCTGGCGGTCATGCGGCCCGAACGGATCGGGTTCGCGCTCGTCGCCGGGGGCGTGGTCCTCACGACGTACCTGGGAATCGCTCTTCTTCCCGGCCGCGGCTTGGGGCTCGGCGACGTGAAGCTGGCCGCGGTGATCGCCACGATGCTGGGTTTCGCGGGCTGGCCCGCGGTGCTGGTCGGCCTGACCGTGCCGCACCTGATCGTCGGGCCGATCGCGCTGGTGCTGCTGCTGACCCGGCGGGGACGGCCGTTGCCGCTCGGCCCGGCGTTGCTGATCGGCGCGCTGATCGCCGTCAGCACAGCTACAGCAGTCTGAGCTGCCGGTCCTTCGGGCGCGCGGGCACAGTGTCGCCCAGCCGCTCGAACAGGCCGGAGTCGATCACGTCGAGGAACGGGGTCGGGCTCTGCTCCCGTTCGCTGCCGTGCCGGAATCGGCGGGCCGCGTGGCTCACATACAGCCTGTCCTGCGCGCGGGTCAGGCCGACGAAGAACAGCCGACGCTCCTCGGCCAGCTCCTCCGCCTCGGGGGTGGCGCCCGGCCAGCGCAGCGGCAACAGCCCGTCCTCGCAGCCGACCAGGAACACCACGGGAAACTCGAGGCCCTTCGCGGCGTGCAGGGTGAGCAGGTTGACCGCTTCGGCTCGCGGGTCGAGCGCGTCGACCTCGGCCCCGGTCGCAATCTCCTGCAGGAAGCGCGGCAGGTCGTCGCCGATCCGCTGGGCGAGCGGGCGCAGCAGGTCGGCCGCGGTCCAGATGTCCTCGGGGGCGAGCTGCTCACCGTCCAAAGTGGGGGCGGCGAACCGCTGGGCCAGCGCCTCGGCGGTCTGCTTGACGCGCGTGGCCAGCGCGCCCCCACCGGCGTGCCGCAGCTCGCGGGCGATCAGCTGGACGCCGGGACGGTCGCGGAGCCGGTTGTGCGAGCGTTTCTGCACCGGCACGCCGGCCCGGGCCAGCGCCTCGACGATCGGGCCGGACTGCGCATCGGTGCGGTAGAGCACGGCGATGTCGGAGAAGGACAGGTTGCCGGCCGCGATCGAGCGCGAGTCGACCCGGCCCGAGTCGAGCGACCGGTGGGACAGCCCGCCGACCATGTCGTCGATGGTGCGCACCACGAAATCGGCCTCGTCGGCCACGCTGGCCGCCGGGTACCGGCCGACCAGCGGCGCCTCCGGGTCGAGCCGGGCCGGGTCGAGCCGGCGGCCGTTGACCAGCGAGGTGGGCGCGATCGCCTGCACTGCCGCGGCCACGATGGGCGCGGACGAGCGGTAGTTGCGGGTCAGCCGGACCAGCCGGGCGTCGACGAAATCCTCGTTGAAGCGCAGGAAGTACTTCACGTCGGCGCCGCGGAACGAGTAGATCGCCTGGTCGGGGTCGCCGATCGCGCAGAGGTTGCCGTCCCGCGGGCTGAGCAGGCGCAGCAGCTCGTACTGAGTCTCGTCGACGTCCTGATACTCGTCCACGAAGATCCACTGCCAGTGCCTGCGGTACTTCTCCACCAGCGCCGGGTCGTCGCGCAGCAGGGCGACCGGCAGGCTGATCAGATCGTCCAGGTCGACCAGGTCCTGCTGGCGCAGCAGCTTCGCGTACGCCTGGTCGTCGTCACCGGCCTGCTCACGTGCCTCGGCCCGCTCGTTCTCGTCGGCGATCCGCCAGTTCGCGCCCAGGCCCACGGCCTTCGCGTTCTCCTTCAGGATGGCCAGCCCGACCGAGTGGAACGTGCCGACCGTGATGTCCTCGGCCACGTCGCCCAGCAGCGAGTCCAGGCGTTCGCGCAGCTCACCGGCGGCGCGGCGGGTGAACGTGATGGCCAGGCAGCGGTGCGGGAAGACACCCAGCTCGGCGCAGAGATAGGCGATCCGGTGGGTCAGCGTGCGGGTCTTGCCGGTGCCGGGGCCGGCCACGATCAGCAGCGGACCACCCGGGGCCGACGCCGCCACCCGCTGCATCGCGTCCAGGCGGTCGAGCAGCCCCGTGCCGACCTCCTCCATGCCGGCCAGCATGGGCTCGAACGGCTCGTGCGGGCTGGCGGGCACCGCGATCGGCGGCGGTGGTGTCGCCTTCTTCGGCTCCTTCGGCGATTTGACCGCCTTGGGCCGGGTCACCGGTTCCGGCTTGCGCTGCTGCGGCACGTCGAAGAGGGTCTCGACCTGCGGCGCACTGGCCCGATTGCGCAGCTCCCCCGGCTCGAAGAGCGTGATCACGCCGTATTCGCCGTCATAGCCCGCGACCCGATGCACATCCCCCCGGCGCAGCCGGTCGATGCCCTCGCGCAGCTCGTCCCCACCGGCCTGCTTGATCGCGTCGAGCGGCACCTTGCGCAGGATGTCGAGCTCGGACCCGAGAGTCGCCACGAGATGATTGAGCTGGCTCTCGACAGTCTTGGACTTCGGGCCGACGCCGTTGATCTCGCCCAGGATCTCGTGCAGCTGGATCAGATGCTCGACGTGTGCGCCCCTGTCAAACCCGACCGGCCGGTCCGCGAGGTCCTCGACCCGGCTCAACACCCCCACCGTGAGCGGCTTGCCGCATTCCGGGCAGCGGCCGCCGTGCTCCCGGGTGCGCTCGGGCTCCCAGTTCACGCCGCAGGCGCGGTGGCCGTCGGCGTGATACTTGCCCTCCTCGGGGAAGAACTCGAGCGTGCCGGCCAAGCCGGTGCCGTTCCGTACGGCCTCGTAATCGGGCTCGCCGGTGAACAGTGTCGCCTCGCGGGCCAGCGCCGCGGGGGAGTGGGCGTCCGAGTTCGACACCAGGCGGTAGCGGTCGAGGCTGGACACCCGCCAGTTCATCTCGGGATCCGACGACAGCCCGGTCTCGACCGCGGTGACGTGTTCGGCCAAGTCGGCGTAGCAGTCGGCGATCGCGTCGAAGCCCGACTTCGAGCCCAGCGCCGAGAACCACGGCGTCCAGATGTGCGCGGGCACCAGGTAGCCGCCGGCCTCCAGCGTGATCTCGAGCAGGTCGCGCGAGTCGAGGCCGAGGATGGGCCGGCCGTCGGCGGTCAGGTTGCCGATGCGGCCCAGCGCGGTGTTGAACTTCGCGGCCGCCGCGAAACCGGGCATGTAGATCAGGTGGTGCACCTTGCGCGTCCGGTCGTCCCGCTTGTAGATCGTCGAGATCTCCACGCTGAGCATGAACGACGCAGCCGGGGCGGCCTGCAGCGAACCGGGCAGCCGCTTGGTGACCTCGGGCTCGTCGGAGTAACCGAAAAGCCCGGGCCCCTTCTCGACCAGGCTCTCGCGCAGGTGGTCGAACCAGGCCGGGTGCGTGAAGTCGCCGGTGCCCAGCAGGGCGATGCCTTTGCGCCGGGCCCACCAGGCCAGATTGGGCAGCGTCAGGTCACGGCTGCAGGCACGCGAGAAGCGCGAGTGGATGTGAAGATCCGCGACGTATGCGTCCGCGGCGACCGAGGACCCTGCGATGTCCGAGGGCACGCGCTGCATCCTGTCACGCCCCCCGTCGCTCGCACGAATCGCCACGCCTTGACGAAATTACGGATCTTGATGTTCTACTTTGAGCGCAGCTCGACCACGCTGACCTGTGGCGGCGCGCCCACCCGGACCGGCGGTCCCCAGAAGCCGGCCCCGTTGGTGACGTAGACCGGAACGCCGTCCACCGTGCCCAAACCGGACGTAACCGGCTGTTCCAAGCCGACCAGCAGGTTGAACGGTGCCATCTGACCGCCGTGGGTGTGACCGGAAACCTGAAGATCGACCCCGTACGGGGCCGCATCGTGGACGGCGACCGGCTGGTGCGCCATCAACACGACAGGCCGGGCGGTGTCACGATCGCCCAGCGCCTTCGCGAAGTCCGGCGGGTCGCCCGCGTCGGCCCCACCCAGGTCGTTGACGCCGGCCAGGTCGAGCCCGCCGAGCTCGAGACGCTCGTTGCGCAGCGGCCGGATGTTGAGCCGCGCGACCTCGTCGACCCACTCCTGGAAGCCCGAGTAGTACTCGTGGTTCCCGGTCACGAAGTACGCCCCCTGCCGCGACTGGATCCCGGCCAGCGGCGCCGCGAACCGCCCCAGCTCCGCAACGCTGCCGTCGACAAGGTCACCGACGACACACACGATGTCCGCCTGCACCGAATTGATCACGTCAACGATGCGCCGGGCGTGATTCATGCCGGTCAGCGGACCCAAATGGATGTCCGACACGACCGCCAGCCGGGTGCCGTCCAAGGTGCGGGGGAGCTTGGCCAGGGGGACCTGGACCCGCGCGATCTGCGGTCCGCCGAGCGCGGTCCGCACGCCGTAACCGGTGATGCCGGCCGCGGTCAGCCCGGCGAAGATCGCCGCCCCCCGCGCCAGCAGCACGCGCCGCTCGATCCCGTCGTCCGCGGGCTTCTCCGCCGTGAGGACCTGGCCGGCCTCGGGCTCGGCGTTGCCTGCGGCGGGCTCGACCGGGTCGCCGGGGGCGGTCCCGCTTGCGCTTCCCTTCCCCGTACGGCTGCGGGAACGCCACAAAAGCACCAGCGCGAGTCGCGGGATCTCGAGCACCGCCAGCGTGACCAGCAGATAGAACATGAGCGCGATCCACAGGTAACCGGGCCAGGCCAGCCACGGCAACGCCCCCGACCGCACCCCGATCAGCGTCGCCGGCGCCAGCACAGCCAACGCGACCGCGATCACCGCCCCGATGCGCCGCGCCCGTCCCGGCGGCAGCGGATCCTTCACGAGCCGCTTCCACAGGTAGAAGTGGATCAGGCCGATGACCACCATGATCAGCCCGACGAATACCACCAAGACGTCCTCCCCCAGCTTTACCTGCCGCACAGTGTCCAGGCTCTTCCTGAGAGCACACTGACGAGCCTCTCCGCAGTGTGCGTCGTCTCAAGGCCGGTAGTTCCGCAAGTACCGGAAGAAGGCGGGCATCTCGGCGATCTGCTCGGTCGCCCGCTGCTCGACAGCCACCGGCGCCTGCGAGCCCAGACCCTGGTCACCGAGCGACATCCGAAGCCGTTCGGCCAGCCTGCCCAGCCGCAGCCCGACCCGCCGGGCCAGCACGTACGGGCCCTCGTAGACCGTGCCGCCCCCGGCGACGTACGACTGCTTGATCCGCCGTACGAGGTCAGGGTCGGGAACCGCGGTCCCCCGCCGGGCGAACTCCACCATCGCCTGCGCCGCCTCCAAACCCGCACTGTCGGGCCCGGCCATGTCCCAGTCGATCAGCACCGGCCCACCCGCCGCGACCATGACATTCCACGGTTCGACATCCCGATGCGTCATCACGAAATCCCCGGCATCGGCCAGCCCGCGCTCCACCCACCGCCCCGCCTCGACGATCACATCCAGCCGCTCCCGGAGCACCCCGGCCCAGACCTTCCCCGCGCGCTCACCCGCCGCGAGCCATCCGGCCCAGAGTTCCCGGTCACCGAGCCGATACCACTCCGGCACCCCACCACCGCCACCCACCGGCGCGATGCTGTGCAGCCTGGCCAGCGTGTCGCCCAGCCATTCCGACACGTCGTCGTTGTCGTCGAGCTCACGCCCGTCCACCCATTCATAAGCCCGTACGAGCCCCAGCCCCTCGACCGACGCCGCCACCCCGACCGCGGCCACCACCGGTTCGAGCCGCCGCGGCACGGCCACACCCGCCCGCCCGGCCGCCCCCTCGAACTCCATGGCCGCCGCAAAGCCTTCCAGCCAACCCTCGGCGGCCACGTGCTTGACCAGCACCGAGCCGTCCGCCGTGTCCAGGCGCCAAGTCCGCGAACTCCGAAAGCTGAGCGGCACCAGCCCGCCCCGAACCGCCTCCAGCCCGAACGCTGCGGCGACCTCCTCCGCCTCCGGTCCGCACATTTCTCCTGCCATCGCTCACCCCGTTCCGCCGGCCGTTCTCCATTACGTCGCCGCGGTTCTCGGCCAGCCGGGCGCCGACCGCCCTGATGCTCCCCCAACTACCCGAGCAACCGGCTGATCCGGTTCCGCCACGGACAGCCGTCCCCACCGATCACCGCTGCGCCGTCCCGCACACCCCGTCGTCGCGCACAGTGCCACCGTGTCACGCACCACCGCGCCGTGCCGATCACTGTCGCCGTGCCGCTCGGTGCCATAGCGCCGTCCCGCAGGCCACCGCTGCGCCGCGCCGCCGCATTCCGTTGACCACCCCGGTTGAGCATTGACGGCCTGGGGGACCGGGCGCAGTGGAGGGTGGCTACGGGGTGACTGGCACGTCGTTCACCGACAGCCGGCACCGCGTCGCACTGGATCGTCCGGCGGCCGGGCGGTAACCGCATCGGCGATGAGGCTGTGCGGCCGCCTCGCGGACACGGCCGTCCGGCGCCTGCTCACTCGTTCTGGCGCGAGGCCGCAGCTGGACCCAATATGGCTGCCATCAGAGCCAATGATCCTGCGGTGCCATGCGCATGAGGGGCGCGGTGCCATGCGCGTAAGTGGCCGAGCCCCGCACGGCCTGGCTGCTTTGCGGCTGTCTCAGCCCGCGGCCAGCCACGCCATTTCATGACCGGCGCGAGTCGGCCCATCCGCTAGCGACTCCAGCCGTTCGCCGCCCTTGTGCTCAGCCGCCGGCGAACGGGGGTAGGACGTCGATCGTGGCGTCGGCCGGTAGGGGCGCCTTCTGGTCGTGGCAGGTCAGCCCGTCGACCAGGAAGCTGGCCGCTTTGAGCACCACACCGAGGCGTTCGCCGTGGCGGTCGGTCAGCAGCTGTTTGAGTTCTTCGAGCGTCTCGGCCTCGAGGTCTTCGCTGCGCGTCCCGCCGGCTGCGGCCCGCGCGCCGGCGAAGTACCGAACGGTCAGGGCAGCCACGGGCGCCTCCGATCAAGGGCAGAGGGGCGGTGGAACATGTCAGCCGCCGATGGCCGACATGGGCCGGGTGGGCTGCAGGAACGTGGGGTCGTCGATGCCATGACCCGCCCGCTTCCCGCTCATGGCGACCCGCCACGCCTCGGCCACTTCGGCATCGGTGGCGCCGTCGCGGAGGAGTTTGCGGAGGTCGCTCTCGTCGCGCGCGAACAGGCAGTCGCGGACCTGGCCGTCGGCGGTCAGGCGGGTGCGGTCGCAATCGCCGCAGAAGGGCCTGGTGACACTGCCGATCACGCCGACCCGAGCCGGATTTCCGGCGGCGTCGACGTAACCCGGGACCAACCACGTCTCAGCCGGCGCCGTTCCACGTGAAACCGAATCCGGCCGCAGCCCGTACGGGGAGAGCGACGTCAGGATCTCGTCGGCCGTGACCATCGTGTGCCTGTCCCACTGATGTTGGGCGTCGAGCGGCATCTGCTCGATGAAGCGCAGCTGATAACCGTGATCGAGGGCGAACCGCAGCAGCGCGGGCGCCTCGTCGTCGTTGATGCCGCGCATGAGCACCGTATTGATCTTTACGGGCGTGAGCCCGGCCGAGGCCGCTGCGGCCAGTCCACGCAGCACGTCGGCCAGCCGGTCGCGCCGGGTCAGGGCCTGGAAGCGGGAGGCGTCGAGCGTGTCGAGTGAGACATTGACGCGGTTGAGCCCGGCGTCGCGCAGGGGTGCCGCCAGTCGTTCAAGCCCGATGCCGTTCGTCGTGAGCATCAGCTCGGGCCGGGGCGTCAGCGCGGCCGCGGCCCTCACGATGCCGACCAGCCCGCGTCGCAGCAGCGGCTCGCCACCGGTGAAGCGCACGTCCCGAATGCCCAAGGTCTCGACCGAGATCCGGATCAGCCGGTTCACCTCGTCGTCGGTGAGCTGCTGCTCCCGCGGCATCCAGGCCAGGCCCTCCTCGGGCATGCAGTAAGTGCAGCGCAGATTGCAGCGGTCGGTCAGCGACACGCGCAGATCGGTCGCCACTCGCCCGAACCGGTCGGCGAGCGGGATCGGGACTCTCCCACGCGTGTTCACAGATCGAATCTAGCCGTTTCCCGCGCCGACGACCGTAACCGAGATCGCCCTGTGGACAACCGCCTCGCCTACCACGCGCGAACTGTGGACAAAGCGGCCGCATGGACGTCGGCGCGATAGCTCCCCCCGAACGCCGCCGTGTGCACGAGCAACAGGTGCAGCTGGTGCAGCGGCACCCGCTCCCGCCACCCCTCGGCCAGCGGAAACACTTCCCCGTACGCGGCCAGCACCGTCGACAGGTAGGGCAGGCCACCGAAGAGAGCCAGTTCGGCCAGGTCGGTCTCGCGGTGACCGCCGTGGGCGGCCGGGTCGACGAGCCGGGCCCGTCCGTCGGCGGCCCACAGCACGTTGCCGGGCCAGAGGTCACCGTGCGTGCGACTGGGGGCCTGCTCATCACCGCCGTACGAGGGAAGGTTTTGCATGACCTGCTCCACGAGCGCGATCTCGGTGCTGGTCAGGGCCCCGCGATCGGCGGAGATTCGAAGGTACGGCTGAAGCCGGCGCTCGGCGAACCAGGTACCCCACTGGCCGGTAACCGGCGTGTTGTCGAGTTCGAGCGGGCCGATGTAACCGGCCCAGGGGGCACCGAAGGCCGGCGCGCCGGAGCGATGAAGCTCGGCCAGGTCACGACCCAGTTGTTCGGCGGCGGCCCGGGACGGCTCGCCCGGCTCGACCCACTCGGTCGCGATCATCGTGGGCAGCGCGACGATCACCTCCGGCGCCGGGGCCCCGGCCTCGCGCAACCAGTTCAGCCCGGAGGCCTCGGCCGCGAAGAATCCGGCGGGCGGATCACCCGCGGTCGAGGGCCAGGTCTTGGCAAAGATCGAGGTGCCGTCGTCGAGCGTGAGCCGGCTGGCCGTCGACACGCTGCCGCCGCCCACCGGGGTCTCGCGGATGCGCTGGTGGGTGAGAAATGTCAGGAGGTGCTCGGGGTGCGCGCGTAGGTACGCCTGGTCCACGGCCTTATCTTGCGCTTCGGCTTACGGATGCCCGAAATCGGAGTCAAAATGTCGGCATGAGCCCTGTCACAGTGCGTTCGTACCGTCCGAGTGACCACTCCGCGGGCCGGCGCCTGTGGTCCGAGCTGACGATCCAGCACAACCAGATGTACGGCGTGGCCGACCGGGACGGTGGCGAGGGCTTCGAGGAATACCTGACCCGGCTCGACCTGGGTGGCCTGTGGGTCGCCGACCACGCCGACGACGGGGTGATCGGACTGGTCGGGCTGGTGATCCGCGGTCGTGGGGGCGAGGTCGAGCCGATCGTCGTGACGATCTCGCACCGGCACAAGGGTGTGGGCCGCAAGCTGCTGCGGCATGTCGCCAACGAGGCCCGCCGCCGCAACATGTCCTCGCTGACGATCTCGCCCGAGTCGCGCAACGTCGAAGCGATCCGCAGCCTGCACGCGGCGGGGTACGACGTGGTCTCGTCGATCGAGCTGACTCTCGACTTGAAGAACTCGCAGACGGACCGCCAGCACGAGGGCCTGGAACTGCACGAGCTGCAGTTCCGATCCTGAGAACGCGCTGACCTGCGGGTCGATGATCAGGGCCGGTGGATAACTCCGCGCGTCGTCCACAGGCCCACCCGGCGGCGGCCGCGAAGGGCCACGCTGCCCGGCATGCAACCCGACTGCCGGATCACCGTCCGGAACTCCGCTGACCTCATCGCCGTCACGCCCTACCTGCTGGGCTTTCATCCGTCCGACAGTGTCGTGGTGATCGGCACGGTGGGCCCGGTGGTGAGTTTCGCCGCCCGGCACGACTTCCTGGCGCCGGACGACGAGGACGCCGACGTGATAGCGCCACTGGTCGCCGCCCAGGAGGTGGAGGCGGTGACGCTCCTCGGGTTCGGCCCGCCCGGCCCGGTCGATCGCACCGTCCGGGCGTTCTTTCGCGACCTTCAACACCACGGCGTACGGGTTCTGGACCGGGTGCGCGTCACCGCGGGCCGCTGGTGGTCGTACGACTGCGCCGATCCGCTCTGCTGCCCGCCGGACGGCAACCCCGTGCCCTCGCCGCATTCACCGATCGCCGCCTCGGCCGTCTTCCAGGGCCACGTCGCGCTGCCCGACCGCCGGGCTCTGGTCGAGCAGATCGCCGGGGTCGAGGGTGAGCAGCGCGAACGGATGCGCGCGCTGACCGCGGAGTTGTGTGCGCGCGGCTCCGGCCCGCCCGAGGGGATCGAGCGGGCCGGGCGTTACCTCGTGCAGATGGCGGAGGAGCGCTACAGCTCGGGCCGCACGCTCACCCTGGAGGAAACAGCCCTGCTGGGTGTGCTGCTGGCCGACCCGGTGGTGTTCGACCACGCCGTCGACCGCACGCGTGACGAGGACTGGCGGGTCGCCCTGTGGACCGAGGTGACCCGGCGGGTGGAGCCGGTCTGGGTGGCTCCGGCGGCCGCCCTGCTGGCCTATTCGGCGTGGCGGGCCGGGCTGGGCTCGCTCGCCCGGGTCGCGCTCGACCGGGCCTTGCTGCACGACCCCACGCATCGCTTCTCCTGGGCCCTCGACCGCCTGATGGCCGCCGGGGTCAGCCACGAGCTCGTCGATGACCTGCACGAGACCGTCCGGGAGTGGCCGGAAGGGTCGCTGTGAGCGGATCAGACCGTCACGCGCTCAGGCGCGGTGTAAACGTTCATGCTCGGGCCGCGCAGGAAGCCGACCAGCGTCATGCCGGCCTCGTCGGCCAGTTCCGCGGCCAGGGTGCTGGGCGCCGACACGGCCGCGAGCAGCGGGATGCCCGCCATCCAGGCCTTCTGGGTGAGCTCGAAGCTGGCCCGTCCCGAGACGAGCAGCAGGTGCCCGGTCAGCGGCAGCCGGCCGTCGCGCAGCGCCCACCCGATGACCTTGTCCACCGCGTTGTGCCGCCCCACGTCCTCGCGCAGCACCAGCAGCTCACCCTCCGCCGTGAACAGGCCGGCCGCGTGCAGGCCGCCCGTGCGGGCGAAGGTGCGCTGGGCCGCGCGCAGCCGGTCGGGCAGCTCGGCCAGGGTGGTGGCCGGCACGCGGAGCGGGTCGCCCGAGACGTCGAAGCGCGACCGGGTGCGGACGGCGTCGATGCTGGCCTTGCCGCACACCCCGCACGAGCTGGTGGTGTAGAAGTTGCGGCTCGGGTCGGTGACCGGCGGCGGCACGTCGGCCCCGAGGACGACGTCGACCACGTTGTACGTGTTCGGGGTGTCCGTGCCCGCGCAGAGCTGGGCGGTGACCACGTCGTCGGCCCGGCCGATCACGCCCTCGGTGAGCAGGAAGCCCACGGCCAGGTCGATGTCGTGCCCGGGGGTGCGCATGGTGACCGCGAGCGGCGCCTTGCGCACCCGGATCTCCAGCGGTTCCTCGGCGGCGAGATCGTCGGGGCGGCGCCGCGGATCACCGGACGCATCCAGGTTGATCTTCACGACCGGCCGCCGGGTCATCGTCCTCGCCATGCATCGAGAGTAGGCCGCTGGGACGGCCGCGACAGAAGTGATCCACGTCTGGTTACTGAGCGCGCGCTCACGCTCGACACGCGGTCGGGATACGGTACGTACGTGGGGGGATTTGCGGCGGTGGTGCTGGCCGGCGGAGCTGCGCGGCGAATGGGTGGCGCGGACAAGCCGACCCTGCCCGTGGCCGGCCAGTCGATGCTGACTCGCGTGCTGGCCGCGGTGCACGACGCCGACCCGCGCATAGTCGTCGGCAAGGTGCCGCCCGATCTGCCCGTGCCGGTGCACTCCACCAGGGAGGATCCGCCCGGCAGCGGCCCGGTGGCGGCCACCGCGGCGGGTCTCGCGCTGGTGCCCGACAACGTGACCTACACAGCCCTGCTCGCGGCCGACCTGCCCCTGCTCACCGGCGAGGCGATCGACGTGCTGCGGCTGACCGCCGAGTCGGCGCCGATGCAGGGCGCGGTCTATCGCGACGCCGAGGGCCGGCGGCAGATGCTCTGCGGCGTCTGGCGGACGGCGGCGCTGCGCGAGGCGGTCGACCGGCTGGCCGAGGAGCGGGGCAACCTCGACGGTGCCTCGGTTCGTGACCTGATGAACCATTTGCGAGTGGCTGAGGTCTCCTGGCGACGGCCCGGCCCGCCCCCGTGGTTCGACTGCGACACCGACGACGACTTGCGCACGGCCGAAGAATGGGCACGTTGACCGCTTGTCAGTGGCCAGAAACACGATGATCAACTCAGTCGGCACCAGGAAAGATGGCGGGAAATTCGCATGAGCCGACGGGACAAGACGACGATGAACGAGCTCGACGCCTGGCTGATCGCCGCCGCAGGGGAGGCGGGCATCGACCCCGCCGACGTCCCCGTCAAGACAGTGCTGGAGCTGTCGCGCGATGTGGCCCACGGGGTGGTGCGGCCGGGTGCTCCCGTCACCGCTTACCTGCTGGGTCTGGCCGCCGGCCGGGGAGCCGATCCGGCCGAGCTCGCGAGCAAGCTGACCGACCTGGCCGTCGACTGGCCCTCCGAGGCCAACGTCGAGGACGAAACGCCGCTCTCCTGAGAGCGGCGCCGGGCCGAAACAATAAGCCCGGGAAGCGGCGCCGGAGCCGGAACGCTGATCCCCGAGAGCGACGGGGAGCCGGAACGCTGATCCCTGAGAGTGCGGTCCGGGACGAAACGCCCATCCCCTGAGAGAGGGGGAGAACACGCGGACGCGGCTCGATAGGGTGGCGGGAGCGGAGGTGACGATCATGACGGCAGAGAGCGCCGAGGGCGGCGAGACCAACGAGGGTGTGCTCCTCGACGAGCCGACCACGGCCGATCTTCGGGCCAAGGTCGGCGAGGCGTGGCGTGAGTTCGCGCGAGCCCTGGCAGACCTGCTGCCGACGCTCGCGCCGGGAGCCCACGTCGATCTGACTCTTGACCCGACCGCGTCCGGCACCGGCACGGCGGTCTATTCCGTCAGCATCCGGGTGCTCGACGGCGGCGTGGTCGAGGCGCTGGCGATCGGCAACGCGGGGCTGCCCGAGGGCTACCGGATGGATCGCGCCTCGATCGCCGACCTGGTGGCGCTGGGCTGGTCCCCGCCCGGGGTGCTGGCCGGCTCGGGCGACTCGTTCGGGGTCAGCTCCACTCAGGACAGCGCCAACCGGCTCGCCACCGTGGTCACGCGCACGTTGCGCGACGTCTACGGCGCGCCGCACCCGGCGTTCCTGGTCTATCTGGTGCACGACGAGAACGACGAGCCGATCGAGTCGGCGCCGCTGGCCACCGCCCGGCACGAGCCGAGCCTCGACGGCGGCCTCGACCTCGACGACCTCGACGACGACGGCGCGCTGTCGGCGGCTCTGGCCGATGCGGCCGACGAGGTCGTCCCGCTCGAGGAGCGCGTCCGCACGGTCGTCGCGACCATGTCGAAGACGGCCACCGACCAGCTCCAGGTGGATGCGGACGGCGACATCGGCATCCGGGCCGGGTCGGCGATGGTGTTCGTCCGGGTGCGGGACAATCCGCCGCTGGTCGACGTGTTCTCGCCGATCCTGACCGAGGTCGAGCCGACCGAGCAGCTCTACGTGAAGCTCTCCGAGCTGACCAACCGGATGCCGATCGGCCGGCTCTACTGCGCTCAGGACACGGTGTGGGCGTCCATCCCGGTCTTCGGGCGCAACTTCCAGGCCACCCACCTGATGCTGGCCGTGCAGGTCATGACCGGGCTGGCCGACGAGCTCGACGACCGGTTGCACGGCGAGTTCGGCGGCAAGCGGTTCTTCGGCGAGGGTGACAAGCCGTCCCCGGCCAAGTCCCCGGCCGACGAGCACCGCACGGGGATGTATCTGTAGAGCCGGAAACCGCCCGGTCCGTCGGGGCGGACGGAGCCGGGCGGTTCGGCAGGGCTGCCGCGCCGGCCACGCGGGGCTGAGGCGGACCGGAGCGGGCAGGCCCTGTTACGGCGTCACGGACTACTTCATATCCACCCAGGCGACGCGGTCCAGGGTGGACGTGTTGGTGGCGAGCAGACCCTCGCCGGTGATCGACCAGAGCACGTCGCCGACGACCAGGGCCCGGCGCACGGGTCCGGCCGAGGCGGGGGCAAGACTGGTGGCGCCGCTCAGCTGGTCGCCGGTCACCCGCAGCGTGAGCGCCGCGTCGGCCACCGGCAGCACCAGCAGGTTCGTCGCCGGCCACCAGAGGATCGCGTGCGGGTCGGCCTCGGCCTCGGACTGCGCGCCGGTCACCACGTGCTGGTCGAGCCGCTTGGGCGCGGCCGGGTCGGTCACGTCGAACAGCGACACCTGCAGGCCGAGGGGCCGGCCCTGGTCGTCCGCCTCCTGCCCGATGCCGATCAGCCGGTTCTCGCCGACCGGCTGCAGGTGGGCCGAATAGCCGTTGATCTTCAGCTCGCCGGTGACCCTGGGCTTCGCGGGGTCGGACAGGTCGAGGCTGTAGAGCGGATCGGTCTGGCGGAAGGTCACCACGTAGCCGCGGGGCCCGATGAACCGTACGGAGTAGATCTGTTCGCCTTGGCCCAGGCCTTCGGCCGCCCCCACCTCGACCAGTTTGCCGTCGCGCTCGGCCAGCACCCGCACCGCCGACGCGTCGTCGGTCCAGCTGGTCGTGGCCACCCGCAGGTGACCCTCGTACGCGGACATCGCGTACTGGTTGAGCAGGCGGCCCGGAACCTTGCCGGAGGCCACGTACGCGGGTTTGCCGGTCGGCGGCAGGCTGAAGCGGTAGATGTCGGTGCCGTCGGGCGGCGCGATCCGTGACGTGCGGGCGGTGGCCGAGTTGAACCGCCAGGTCTCGTTGTTGGCCACGTAGAGGCTGTCGCTCGTGCCGTAGACCGTGTCCCCGTCGGCCACCATCGCGACCGGGTCCCCGGCACCGAGCTCGGCCGCATTCAGCTTGAACGTGAGCACCCGCAGCATCGTCAGGCCCGAGAACGACTCCGGCCGGCTGACCGCCCCGCAGTCGAGCTGCCCCTTGGTGGTCGTGCCGCCGGTGGTGATCTCCCAGTCGGGCAGCCAGGCGTCGACCGGGGTGGCCGCGATGGCGTTCCGGTCGTCCTGCATCACGTTCTCCGGCACGGCGTCGGCGCGGAACGGGAGCTGGAACTTCGGACCGCTGCTGAACACGACCCGGGCCACGCTGCCCTGCTGGCGGGCGTCGATGATGCGGCCGTCGCCCCGGTAGCGGCTGATCAGCCGGGGCGTGGCGTTCGCGAGGTCGATCAGCAGCACCTCGGAGCGGCCGTGGCCCGGGCGCATCATCCGGGTGTCCTCGCGCAGCATCGGGCCGCCACCGCCGTCGGCCAGCACCAGCGCGCGGTTCCCGGCGAGCAGCAGGGTCGTTTCCCCGTACGCCGGGACGCCCAGCTCGAGCCGCCCGGTCTGTGCACGGGTGGCCGTGTCGACCACTCGCAGCACGCCGCCGGAGATGGTGACGATGCGCTTGCCGTCGGTCTTGACGATGTCGGGTTCGTCGACCCCGGCCTCGTGCACATTGGTGCCCGAGTAGGCGGGGCCGGCCACGGAGGAGTCGGCGGCGCGGGCGCTGCCGGGCACCGCGAGACGGGCCCCGCCGGACTCGGCTGTGCTGCTCAGTTCGGTGGCGGCGCGCAACTCCTTCTCGAGCTGGGCGCACGAGTCGAAGGCGACCAGTTTGAGCGGAGGGGCGGGCGGCGGCGCGGTGGGCGCGGACGTCGTGCAGCCAGCCAGCGGCAGAACCGCGAGCGCGGACCAGAGCCAGGATCGACGCGACATGTCCGGTTGGACGCGCCTGCCCGCGCCCCGGTTCCCCGGGTCATTCCGGAGCGGGAACGGGGGTGGGCGTCTCGACCAGCCGGGACAGGACGATCATGCTGCGCGTCGAGGTGACGAACGGCTCGGCCCGCAGCCGTTCCAGGGCCTGTTCGAGGTGACCGATGTCGGCCGCCCGCAGGTGCACGAGGGCGTCGGCCTCCCCGGAGACCGTGTACGCCCCGACCACCTCGGGATGGCGCCGCGTGGCCACGGTGATCTGGGCCGGGGTGGTGCGCCCGGTGCAGAACAGCTCGACGAACGCCTCGGTGGTCCACCCCACGGCGGCCGGGTCGACCACTGTCGTGAACCCCTTGATCACTCCGCTGGATCGAAGGCGGTCGACGCGGCGTTTGACGGCGGGAGCGGACAACGAGACCTTCGCTCCGATCTCGGCGTACGAGGATCGCGCGTCGGCGGTCAGCAGCGCAACGATTCGCTGGTCCACGGCGTCCAGTTGCAACGAATCGCCCCTAACAGACAAGATTTACAGCTGTTTCGTGCACCGCAGCCTACCTACGCTCTAACTCGTGAACCACACCGAGCGCCTGCCGCGAAACCGGACATATCTCATGTGTCCTCCGAAGCATTTCACGGTCGAGTACGCCATCAACCCCTGGATGGACACGACAGTGCCGGTCGACGCCGTGCTGGCGCTCAAACAGTGGGAGATCCTCCGGGACACCCTCGGTGACCTGGGCCATCAGGTGCACGTGCTGGACGCCGTGGCCGGCCTGCCCGACATGGTGTACGCCGCCAACGGCGCGTTCTCGGTCGACGGCACGGTCTACGGCGCCCGGTTCCGCTATCCCGAGCGCAGCGCCGAGGCCGACGCCCATCGCGAGTTCTACACGACGCAAGGCTGGAGCTTCGCCGGGCCGCAGCACATCAACGAGGGCGAAGGGGACTTCGCGTACCTGCCCGGGGCGTACGGGGGAACGGTCCTCGCCGGCTACGGCTTCCGCACCGACCCGGCCGCCCACGCCGAGGCCCAGGAGGTGCTGGGGCGCCCGGTGGTCTCGCTGCGCCTGGTCGACCCGGCCTTCTACCACCTGGACACCGCGCTGGCCGCCCTCGACGACCGCAACGTCACGTACTACCCCGAGGCGTTCTCGACGGCCTCGCAGCGCGTGCTGGCCCAGCTCTTCCCGGACGCGGTGCTGGCCGACCGGGCCGACGCCGAGGCCTTCGGGCTCAACCTGGTCAGCGACGGCCGCCACGTCATCCTCAACACCGAGGCCACGGCCATGGGTGACAAGGTGCGCGCGGCCGGCTACCTGCCCGTCCACGTCGACCTGTCGGAGCTCAAGCGGGGCGGCGGCAGCGTCAAGTGCGCCGTGGCCGAACTGCGGGGCTGAGGAAACCTCAAGCGGCGCCGGGCCGAGCCGAACTGGCGTGACGGCAGACACGTGGCTTAACGGCATGGGCACTGGCGAATGGTTGGTGCCCGTGCGGGAAGATGGACCGCATGACCGACGAACAGCGCACCGCGGAGAAGCAGGAAGACGGCTCCGTCATCGTGGTCGGCCCCGACGGGCGGCCGATGGGCACGATCGACGCCGACGGGACGGTCAACCCGGAGGAGCCCGGCAACCTGATCGAACAGCCGGCCAAGGTCATGCGGATCGGCAGCATGATCAAGCAGTTGCTCGAGGAGGTCCGCGCCGCTCCGCTCGACGAGGCCAGCCGGGGCCGGCTCCGCGAGATCCACCAGCGTTCCATCACCGAGCTCGAGGACGGTCTCGCTCCCGAGCTGCGGGAGGAGCTGGAGCGGCTCTCGCTGCCCTTCGAGGGCGAGACCCCGCCCAGCGAGGCCGAGCTGCGCATCGCTCAGGCCCAGCTCGTCGGCTGGCTCGAGGGCCTGTTCCACGGCATCCAGGCCGCCCTGGTCGCTCAGCAGATGGCCGCCCGGCTGCAGCTCGAGCAGATGCGTGGCCCCAACGGCGGCCGGCCCGCATTGCCGATGGGCGCCATCCCCGGCATGCCCGCTCCGCGCGACGGCGGCGAGGGCGGCCGCACGGGGCAATACCTCTGATCAGAGGTCGTAAAGGTCCGCGAGGTAGCGCGCTACCCCGTCCTCGTCGTTGGTCGGCCCGATCTCGTCGGCCACCTTCTTGAGGGCGGGGTGCGCGTTGCCCATCGCCACCGAGTGCCCCGCCCAGCTCAGCAGCGGAATGTCGTTGGGCATGTCGCCGAACGCCACCACCTCGGACTGGTCGACGCCGTAGCGCTCGCAGTGCCAGGCCAGCCCGGCCGCCTTGGTGACACCGGCCGCGCTGATCTCGACCAGCGCGCTCGACGACGAGTGCGTGGCCGTGGCGATGTCGCCCAGCGTGGTGCTGACCAGCTCGTAGAACTCGTCCGCCTGGTGACGGGCCGAACGGGCCAGCAGCTTGACGGCCGGCACCGAGGTCAGCTCCTCCGGGGTGGACAGCACCCGTACGGCCTGGGCGTCGGACTCCCAACGCACCGGCCACGCCTCCTCGTACCAGAAGGAGCGGCCGTCCTCGACCTCCACGGCCAGCGCGACGTCGGGCACGGCCTCGCGCAGCCGCTTGCTGACGTCGAGCAGCAGGTCGACCGAGATCGGGTCGGCCCGCAGCACCTCGTCGCGTTCGGCGTCGTAGATCACGGCGCCGTTCGCGCAGATCGCCGGGACCGGCGCCGTCATCTGCTCGAAGAGCTGGTGCAGCCACCGCACCGGACGCCCCGTGACGACGACGAACGGCACCGGAAGAGCGTCCAGCACCTCGATGGTGCGCTTGCTCAGTGTGCCGTTCGTCCGGATCAGGGTGCCGTCGATGTCGCTGGCGACGAGCTTGTAAGGGGTGGCCATCACCTCGACAGTAGCCGGTCGAGATAGACCGCCACGCCGTCCTCGTCGTTGGTGAGCGTCACGTCGTCGGCGACCGCCCGCAGCTCGGCGTGCGCGTTGCCCACGGCCACCCGGCCCCACCCGGCCCAGGCGAACATCGGCAGGTCATTGGGCATGTCACCGAAGACCAGGACATCGGCCGGGTCGACGCCGACCGCCTCCGCCACCACCGCCAGCCCGGTGCCTTTGTCCACGTTCGCCGGGCAGATCTCGACGTAGTTGAGACCGGCCTGGGTGACCGAGGCCACCTCGGGCGGGACGATCCGGCGGGCCACCGCGAGCAGATCGTCGACGTCGTACGCGAACGAACGCGCGAACGCCTTGATCACGTCGGTCGTGCAGCACTCGGCGCGGTTGCGTCGCTCCACGGTCACCGGGTAACGCCAGGTCGGGTCGTAGTCGCCCCAGAGCGGCGCGTCGTCGTGCTCCAGCGCCTCGACCATCACCGACAGCTCGCCCACCTCGGCCTCGAGGTCGGTCAGCACCCGCTCCAGCGTCGTGCCGGGCAGCCGGGACTGCAGGAGATAGGTCGATTCGGCCTGGTCGAGCACCCAGCCACCCTGGGCCATGACCAGGAAGTCGGCGTCGCGGATGTCGTTGCGGGTGAGGGTGGTCAGCCGCGGGCCGCGGCCGGTGGCGCCGACCACCCGGATGCCGGCGGCCCGGACCCGGTCGAGCACCTCGTGGGTATAGGCGGACACGGTGTCGTCGTTGCGCACCAGAGTGCCGTCGAGATCGGTCGCGATGAGCTTGGGCAGACCGGGCTTCACCATGGAAACCTCCGAGGGTTTGCAAACCCCCGCGGAGGGCGGAAGGAGAACGGTACACCCGCGCGGCTACCAGCGGCTATGACTTCTGGTAGCCGACGGGTGTATTGACAGTTAGCGTGCGGGCTCCAAGATGTCGCGCCCGCCAACGTACGGTTGCAGCGCCTTCGGAACCCGGACAGAACCATCGGGCTGCTGGTGGTTTTCGAGGATCGGAATCAGCCAGCGGGTGGTGGCCAGGGTGCCGTTGAGCGTGGCCGCCGTCTGCGGCTTGCCGTCGGCGTCGCGGTAACGGATGTTGAGCCGCCGGGCCTGGTACGTCGTACAGTTCGACGTCGAAGTGACCTCGCGATAGCGGCCCTGCGACGGCACCCACGCCTCGCAGTCGTACTTGCGCGAGGCGCTCGAACCGAGGTCGCCGCCGGCCACGTCGATCACCCGATAGGGGATCTCGACCTTGCCCAGCATCTCCTCCTCCATCGCGAGCAGGCGCAGGTGCTCGTCGGCCGCGTCCTCCGGCCGGCAGAACGAAAACATCTCGACCTTGTCGAACTGGTGCACCCGCAGGATGCCGCGCACGTCCTTGCCGTACGACCCGGCCTCGCGCCGATAGCAGGACGACCAGCCGGCGAAGCGCTCCGGACCGTTCGCGAGGTCGATGATCTCGTTGGAGTGGTAGGCCGCGAGCGGCACCTCCGACGTGCCGACCAGATAGAGGTCGTCCGCCTCGAGCCGGTAGACCTCACTGGCGTGGGCGCCGAGGAAACCGGTGCCCTCCATCGACTCCGGCTTGACCAGCGACGGTGTGATCGAGGGGATGAACCCGTGCTCGACCGCCTGGGCGATCGCCATCTGCAGCAGGCCCAGCTGGAGCAGGGCGCCGACACCGGTGAGGAAGTAGAACCGCGAACCCGACACCTTCGCGCCGCGCTCGGTGTCGATCGCCCGCAGCGCCTCGCCGATCTCGAGGTGGTCCTTCGGGTTGTCGATCTGCGGCTTGTCGCCGACCTCGCGCAGCACGACGAAGTCGTCCTCACCGCCCGGCGGCACCCCGTCCTGCACCACGTTCGACACCGCGAGGTGGGCCGTGCGCAGCGCCTCGTCGGCCGCGGTGGTCTCGGCCTCGGCCGCCTTGACCTCGGCTGCCAGCTCCTTGGTGCGGGCGAGCAGGGCGACCCGCTCGTCGCCGGACGCCTTCGGCACCTGCTTGCTCAGCGACCGCTGCTCGGCCCGGAGCGCCTCGAACCGCTGAGTGGACGATCGGCGGGCCTCGTCGGCGCGCAGCAGCACATCCACCACCTCGGTGGACTCGCCACGCAGTCGCTGGCTGGCGCGGATCCGGTCGGGGTCGTCACGAAGCAGACGCAGGTCAATCACGAGAGTCGAGCCTACCGGCGGCCGAGTCCGGTCAGCACCCGGATATCCCCGGAGTCCGCCCTGGCTCAGTTCGGGCGGTCCCGATCGTCCGGGAACGAGGTGAACGGCTGCGCCGGCGCGACGGTGAGGTCGAGCGCGTCGCCCTCCGGCTGCTCCTCCCGGCTCGGTGCGGGGCGCCGCCACGACCAGACCGCGGCCGGCGGGATGTCGGCCGAGCTGACCTCGAACGTTTCCGGTACGGCGGCCGGGTCGCTCGTGAGGTGCCGGCCGGACAGGTAGAGCGCGGTCACGGCCAGCAGCACCGCGGCGAAGGCACACCAGACCCCGCGCCCGTACGAGAGGGTGGTTTCGGCGCCGTCGAAAGCGATGCGGTAGATCGGGTCGATCAGGTAGCTCTCGGAGGTCAGCCGGGCCGCTACCGCCAGCAGCACCCCGAGCAGGGTGCCGGCGACGCTCAGGCCGGCCAGGCGGAACGTGCGGCGCGCCGCGGGCGGGCCGAACAAGGTCAGCACCAGGACCGGCACGAGCAGGAAGAGGCCGAGCACGTAGCCGATGCCGAGGACGCCCAGGTCGTCGAGACTGCTGGCCACCGTACGGATTCCCGACGCGTTGCCGATCGTGTCCGCGTCGACCACGGTGACCTGCCACTCGGAGAGCACCGAGACGAGCGCGGCCAGGGCGGCCAGGGCAGCCGCGAGCGGCACCGTGCGGCGGTCGGCCAGCAGGTCGCGGCCCGCGCCGGAGAAGTCCCAGCGGCGGCGGCGTGACTCCTGCGGCGCCGGGCCGAATTCGACCACGGCCTCGGACGAAGTCGGCGGGTCGATCTCGATGGGCGGCTGCTGCGACACGGGCGGCTGCTGCGAGGGCATGGCCCCCATGGTGCCCTGTGCCAGGTCGAGCGGCCAGCAGCCGCCGGATGGACTAGCGTTTGGCTATGCCTATTCGTTCTGCTTCGGCCCGCTGGCAGGGGAACCTCACCGAGGGTTCCGGCACGATCAAGACCGGCAAGGGTGGCCTCCAGGGGAGCTACTCGTTCAAGTCCCGCTTCGAGGAGGGCGAGGGGACCAACCCCGAGGAGCTGATCGGCGCCGCGCACGCCGGCTGCTTCTCGATGGCCTTCTCCAAGGCGCTGGCCGACGCCGGCTTCACGCCGACCTCGGTCGAGACCGTCGCCAAGGTCCACATGGACAAGACCGACGCCGGATTCAGCGTCACCAAGATCGACCTCGAGACCGTGGGTGACGTCCCCGGTGTCGACGACGGCACGTTCCAGAAGATCGCCGAGGACGCCAAGGCGAACTGCCCGATCTCCCGCCTGCTCTCGCCGGGCGCCGAGATCACCCTGAGCGCCAAGCTGTCCTGATCCACCACGTCCCCGCGTGCACCGGCCGCTCTCAGGTGGCCGGTGCACAATTGCTCGTGTGCCGGTCGAGATGAGTCGGGAACGCTTCGAGGATCTCGTCGGTGAGGCCCTCGACGAGGTGCCCGCCGAGCTCCTGAAGGTCATGGACAACGTCGTCATCGTCGTGGAGGACGACCCGCCGGACGGCGAGGACCTGCTCGGCCTCTACGAGGGCACGGCGCTCACCGACCGCGGCTGGGACTACGCCGGGGTGCTGCCCGACCGCATCACGATCTATCGCAACCCCACGCTGCGCGTCTGCGACACCGAGACCGACGTGATCGACGAGGTCGCCATCACTGTCGTGCACGAGATCGCCCACCACTTCGGGATCGACGACCACCGCTTGCACGAGCTGGGCTGGGGCTGAGAAGTACCTGAACGAGGAAGGGCGCGTTTGTGCTGCTCTCCTACCCTGAGCCCATGCGTAGCGAGCTTTTCTCCGCCGAGAACCTCGAGAAGGAATCGGCCCAGCCCGGACTCCGGCTCCAGAACTCCAAGCTGCTCAAGGCCGAGCTCAACGGCGACTTCATGGCGCGCGTCGGCTCGATGGTCGCCTACCAGGGTCAGGTCCAGTTCGAGGCCCTCGGCTCCGGCGGCCTCGGCAAATTCCTCAAGCAGAAGCTCACCGGCGAAGGTGTGCCGCTGATGCGCGTACGGGGAAACGGTGACGTCTTCCTGGCCGACAACGCGGCCGACATCCACCTGATCGACCTCGAGCCGGGTGACGCGCTCTCGATCAACGGCGCCAACGTGCTCGCCTTCGACTCGTCGCTCAACTACGACATCAAAATGGTGCAGGGCGCCGGCATGATGTCGAACGCGGGCCTGTTCAACTGCGTCTTCAGCGGCCACGGGCGGATCGCCGTCACCACCAAGGGCACCCCCGTCGTGCTCACCGTCGACCAGCCGACCTACGTCGACCCGCAGGCGGCGATCTGCTGGTCAGCCGGCCTGCAGACCGGCTATCACCGCGCCGAGCAGCTCGGCCTGGGCACGCTGCTGGGCCGCACCACCGGCGAACGGTTCACGATGAGCTTCGCCGGTCAGGGCTTCGTGGTCGTCCAGCCCTCCGAGGAGCCCCCGGCCGGCCTGGCCGGCACCGGCGGCGGTGGCAACCAGCAAGAGGGCGGCATTCTGGGCAACATCTTCGGCAATTAGGTTGAATTTCTGGCCTTCACTGCCCGCTCGGCGGGCAGTATCTCTGGCCTTCGCTGCCCGCTCGGCGGGCATTGCGCCCCGGAAGGTCGGTGTCGAGGCCACCAAAAATGGCCTCGGCTGCGCCTAGCCATTTTTGGCGGCCTCGACACCGACGGGCGCAATGCGGATTTTGGTTGCGGTCGTCGGCAGGCGAAACTGCCTGGCGCAGGCGGGTGGGCCGGGCTGCGGGTTGGTCTTTGGTTGCAGCCGTCAGGCGAGGTTTTTGGCGTAGGTGGGGGGCTGGGCCGCGGGTTGGTCTTTGGTTGCGGCCGTCAGGCTAGGTCGCCCTGGCGTAGGCGGGTGAGCCAGGCTGCGGAGTCGGTGAAGTCGGTGCTGGAGAGCCCTCGTGGGGACGCCACGGGGGCCTCGGGCGTGAGCCGGTGGCGGGGATAGCTGCCCAGGAAGCGGACGTCGGCGCAGATCCGGCGCAGGCCCTGCAGCGCCTCGCCCAGGCCGGGCTCGGCCGCGTGGCCGGTGCAGTCGAGGAAGAACACGTACGTACCCAGCTGCACGCCGGTCGGGCGGGACTCGATGCGGGACAGGTTGATTCCCCGTACGGCCAGCTCGGTGAGCACTGCGAGCAGAGCCCCCACCTGGTCGTGCCGGATCGACACGGCCAGCGACGTGACGTCGTCCCCGGTGGGTTCGCCGATCGGGCCGGGCCGGCTCAGCAGCGCGAACCGCGTCACCGCATCGGCATGGTCGGCCACCTTCTCGGCCAGCACGGTCAGCGCGTTGCGGGGGACCCCGATCGGTGCGCACAGGGCCGCGTCGTGCTCACCCGCGGCCGCGCTGATGGCCGCGGCGGCGTTGGAGAGCACGTCGACGATCACCGCGTCGGGCACGTTGGCCAGCAGCCAGTTGCGGCACTGGGCCGAGGCCTGCGGGTGGGCCGCGATCGACCGGATCCCGGCCAGCGGGGTCAGCGCGCGGGCGGCCAGCACGAACTCGACCGGGATGACGACCTCGCGGGTGATCACCAGTGGGCTGCCGGTGACCAGCTCGTCCAGCGTGACCGGGATGGCGCCGCCGACCGAGTTCTCCAGCGGCACGAGCGCGGCGTCGGCGTCGCCCGCCCGCACTGCCTCGAGCGCCTCGGGCACGCTGCGCGCCGGGGTGCGCAGGCCCCGCTCGGCGGCGGGGATGGTGCGGAGGGCGGCCTCGGTGAAGGTGCCTTCCGGCCCGAGGTAGACGAAGCGCGTCGGCGGCGTTCCCGGCATGAGGGAAGTCTAGGCCCGCCTCAGTAGCCGCACGCCAGCACTCGGATCCCTTTGGGGGCGGCGGTCTCGACCCGGCTGATGCAGACGTCCGAGCCCGCGGCGACCAACGTAAGCGTGGCTCCCGTGCCGGTCGCGACCACCATCAGCGGTTCCAGGTCGTCGGCGTCCGCCCCGGTGACCTCGACGGTGGCCAGCGACCACTGGCCCGAACAGAACGGACCTTCGAAGACCCGCATCGGCCGGTCCGGGACGCCTTCCTGCCCTTTGATCAGGGCCAGGATCTGGGGCCGGGTGGGCTGGGCCGAGCAACTGGGCGCGGGCGACGGCCGGGCCGTGGGCGAGACCGTCCCGGGCGGCGGCGTTGTCGTCGGCCGGGTCGTGCTGCCACCGGTCGGGTACGGATAGGCCGGGCCGCCGGTGGGGTAGGCCGGGCCGGTCGGATAGGGGGTCAGCCCGGTCGGGAGCGGCAGGTCGGTGGGCAGCCCGGTCGGCAGGGCCGTGGGCAGGCCGACGCGGTCCGGGGGCCCGATCGAGATCGCGCCCGCGCTGGGCGTCGGATACGGCGGTGAGCTGGGCAGCTGCTGCGGTGGCGCGCCGCACGCGCCCAGCAGGACGCCCGCGCCGGCCAGCGCGACGAGGATCAGGGGTGTGCGGGGGGACACGCGCACATGGTAAGTCGCGAAACGCCCGATGTGACCAGGGTCAGGACGCTATCCGATGCCCGGCGGCCAGCAGGGTGTCGACAGCCTCGGTGAGCCGCACGGTCGGCACGAGCAGATAATCGGTGGAAAACGTGGAGAACGTGACGATGTTGACGCGCGCGTCGGCCAGCGGGCCGATCAGCGAGGCCAGCACTCCGGTCAACGCCAGGTCGAGCGGGCCGACGACGCGCAGGCAGCGCCAGGCGGTGTCGGCCTCGGCGCCCTGAGGCACCCGATCGGCCGGACAGATGATCGAGAACTCGTCGGCGTCCCAGCTGAGCGAGATCACACTCTTCTCGTCCGGACCTTCGCTCAGCGAAGCCGGGATCGGTGAACCGGCCGGAAGCCGGCACACCGCGTACTCCGCGGGCAGCAGATCTAGATCGAGCATGAGGGCAGACTACGGTTCGGGATCAGGGTTGCCCAATGCCCACGGGGTGCGTCAAACACCACAAACCCGAAACGTCCTCGCAATGATTCAGTAGCGCACGGCGGAGAGGAACGTCATCGAGCCGGCCACCCGTTCGTTGTCGAACAGCGGGGTCGCGATGGCGTCGACGGTCAGCGGGCTCTCGCCCGGGCCCGGCACGACCCGCAGCAGGCCACGGGCGAGGCGCTCGGTGCGCAGGGCCAGCAGCGGGGGGATCTTGTCGGCGTCCGCATCCTCCAGCTCGCCGGCCGTGGCCGTGAAGTCGATCAGGCGGAGCACCGCGCCCAGCGGTTTGCCGATCACCTCGGGGGGCTTGCCCACGCCGAGCAGCTCGCCGCCGGAGACCGAGACCGCGATGATCGCGGTCGACCGGTCGATGATGAGGCAGGGCTCGGGGGCGGCGGACACGGTCGCCGTCCACCTCTCCAGGCTCGAGACGAACTCGGACTCGGACGGAGTGCGCGCCTGGGGCACGAACGCTCCCGAGAGTGAGAGTTCGACGTGCGCCACCCGATCCTCCTCGCTCGTGCCGCTCGACGGGCGGCGCCGCGGCCGCGCCCGGTGACCCGAGCGCCCGCCGCGGCGGCCAAGCCGTCGACTACAACCGGAAGGAACGTTACCGGCGTGCTGTCCGCTTGTCAGCGGCCGTTTGTCCGTCAGCGTGCCAGCGATAGTCGCCGGCCGGCCGGTACGGAGCGTTCGCCCACGTCGCGGGGTGGTTGGCGACGGCTGACAGCTTGCCCGCGGTGGCCGGCGAGATGCGCGCGCCACCCGCGATCAAGAGCCGATCGAGTTCCTTGTCGGTGGCCACCAGCACCTCCTTGGGGAGGCCGTGCACGCTGATCACGCCGGATCCGACGAAGGTCAGCACGGGGGTCACCGGCACGCTCAAGCCGACCGCGGCCGAGAGCGCCTTGCTCGCGCGGCGGGCCTCACGACGGGCCTCCGCGATGTACTGCGGGCGCTTTCCGTTGATCTGCACCACGTCCCCGGCGATGAGCACCCGGGCGCGGCCGTGGTCGGCCACGGTCACGGCGTAAACGCCACCCGGGCCGATGGCCAGGAACCCGGCGCGGTCGTCGGCGGGGTCGGGCTCGTAGTAGCCCAGCGCGTCGGTGCGCGGCCAGTCCACGATGTGCCAGTTGGGTCCGAGTCGGTCGAGACGAGTCAGCGCGCGGGCTCCGGCGGCCTCGAGGCGGCGGGCGTCACGTTCGGCACGGCGTCGGCGTGCCCAGTCGGCGGGCGACTGGCGGGCCGGGCCTTCGAGCGCCTGCGTCTCGCTGAGACGACGGTCGATGACGCGCTGGCTGTTCGGTGGGACAGGAAGAGCAGGGCGTGCTGGGAAGACAGTCACTGCGACCTCCGGCAAAAGGTCCTTCGGGCTCTCTTTTCACTACCGTAAGTGCTCGACCCCATACGGAAGCAAGACGTAGGCGTGTCAAGAAAGTGGAATGAGGGGATGAATGCCACATTCACGCATCGCAACTTTTGCGGATGGTGCATCACGGCGCCTGATCCCCTGATCGAAAGAAGTTTCAAGACCAAGTTAGTCGGCGGCTCGCGGTCGTGCACAGATGTCTCATGATCTAGGCAGAACGTCATCGGACGGTCGCGGGGAGTGCCCGGCGGGTGCGGAGAGATCGACGGGTGGGCTAACGTCGGCTCGTGGCGCACTACGTCGACAGTGAGGTGGGCCGGCTGCGAACGGTGCTGCTGCACCGCCCCGGACCGGAACTGGCCAGGCTGACCCCGCGGAACAACGACAGTCTGCTCTTCGATGGTATTCCCTGGGTGAGCCGAGCCCAAGAGGAACATGACGCCTTCGCGGCCGCCCTGCGCGAACGCGACGTCGAGGTCCTCTATCTGGGTGACCTGCTGGCCGAGACGCTGGCCGTGGCGGACGCCCGGGCCGAGCTGACCGAGGGGGTGCTGGCCGACCGCCGCCTGGGTGACACCCTGCGCGACAGCGTGGGCCGCTACCTGGCCGACCAGGACCCGCGCCGGCTGGCCGGGGTGCTCATGGCCGGGCTGGCCCACGAGGAGCTCAAGCCGGGGCCGGGCGGCCTGGTCTACGAGATGATGGATCGCCTCGACTTCGTCATCGACCCGCTGCCCAATCTGCTGTTCACCCGCGACTCGTCGGTCTGGGTGGGCGACCGGGTGGCGGTGACCAGCCTGGCCATGCCGGCCCGCAGCCGTGAGACGACCCTGACCCGGGCCATCTACCGCTATCACCCGCGCTTCGCCGGCACCGGCCTGCTCTACGACCCGTCGCTCGAGCTGCTCGAGGGCGGCGACGTGCTGCTGCTGGCGCCCGGGGTGCTGGCGATCGGGGTCGGCGAGCGCACCACCCCGGCCGGGGCCGAGCGGCTGGCCCGCCGGGTCTTCGCGACCGGCTTGGCCCGCACCATCCTGGCCGTGCCGATCGCCCAGGAGCGCGCCACCATGCACCTCGACACCGTGTGCACGATGGTCGACGTCGACGCGGTGGTGATGTATCCGAACATCGCGGACACCCTGCGGGCGTACACGGTGACCGCGGACGCCGACGGCGAGCCGCGCGCGCACGGGCCACGACCGTTCCTGGAGGCGGCGGCCGAGGCGATGGGCATCGACCGGCTGCGGATCATCGACACCGGGCTCGACCCGGTCACGGCCGAGCGCGAGCAGTGGGACGACGGGAACAACACGCTGGCCATCGCGCCGCGCCTGTGTGTCGCCTACGAGCGCAACGTCGAGACCAACGCCCAGCTCGAGCGGGCCGGCATCGAGGTCGTCCGGATCAGCGGCTCCGAGCTGGGCAGCGGCCGGGGCGGGCCGCGCTGCATGAGCTGCCCGATCGAGCGCGTCTCGCTAAGAACCGCGGACGTGTGAGACGACCAGCTCGGGCACCGGCACGGGCCCGTCGACCAGGTGCGCCCTGTCGGGGAAGTCGAAGACGGCGATCTCCAGCTGCACCGGGTAGTCCGGGGCCTGCCCGACCCGCTTGACCTGTTCGCCGTCGACTGTGAAGACCAGCGAGCCGGGGCGCCAGCTGACCCCGTACGTGTGGAACTCGGACACGTCGATCGGGAGCGTGACGGTGCCCCAGTCCTCGGTCAGGCCCGGGTCGCGAAAGCGGTGCAACCCCATGCCGACGGCCCGCGGGGCGGTGCCGAAGACCTCCATGACGCAGATCTCACCGGACAGCTCGGGCGCGGTCTCGATGCCGGAGAGCCAGAAGGCAATCATCGAGCGCGGCGTGATCGTGCCCCGCATGCGGATCTCGATGTCGCCGTGGAGCGGCGTGTAACCCCAGAACTCGCCCTGCTCCTCGCGCACCCGCTGCTCGGGCAGGAAGGGCTGGCCGCCGAGGGTGCTGCCGACCGGCCCGGAGTAGTTCGCGCTCTGGATGCCCGACACCCGCAGCGGCGTCTCGTGCACCCCCTCGGCCCACAGCGGCTGGTCGACGGGGATGCACAGGCGCAGCTCCCCGCCGCCCACCTCGTACGTGGCGGCGGAGGCCGCCCGCGAGCTCCAATGCGGCAAATACCACGGAACCCAGACGGAGCGGTCCAACTCAGTCGACTCGAACCGCTCGTCCAGCATGCGCGGGATCCCTACCGCAGAGTCAGCTGACGGCCGATCAGGCCCTGCTTGGCCCGGCGGGCGTCCGCGTCGAGCGGGCCGGTCTCGGCCAGCGTGTCGGCGTACCGCTTGGCGAAGTCGGCCAGCGGCGCCTCCCAGTCGGCGCCCTCGGGCTCGCCCGGGATGTCCCACACCGGCACCAGCAGGCCGTGCGCCCGGAACATGCCGGCGAACTTGGTCTGCTCGCCCAGCCGCAGGTCACCCGAGGCGGACAGGCGGGCCAGCGTGTCGAGCGCGCGGTCCTCGGCGTCGGGCAGCACCCAGCGCACGTGGCCCTTGTCGGGGGCGACCCGGCACCAGTACGCCGCCCGGCCCGCGGACAGCCGCAGGGTGGGGTAGATCGACGCGTTCGCCCGTTCGAGGGACGCCTTGACGTTCGGGTCCTCGGCCTGCTCGGCGTCCAGCCAGTACTCGAAGCTGTCGTGCATGGTGATCTCGAGCGGGCCGTCGACCAGGATGTCCTGCAGGCGGGGACCCTGGCCGGGCAGGGCCGGCACGGAGACGGTGTCGCCCGGCTTGGTCTGCAGCGCGCTCAGCACGGCCACCGCGAGGTCGCGTGAGACGTCACCGGACTGCACGTGCCGCTGCAGGCCGATGAAGACCCGGCCGTCCTGCCGCGTCATCGCGGGCCAGGCCATGGGCAGCACCGTGGAGAGGGTGACCGAGCGGTCCCCGTACTCCTCGATGATCTCGGGCCGGAGGGTGAGCGGCGCCGAGGCGGCGGGCACCAGCTCGCGCAGCGCGATCCACTCCGGTTCGTCGGCCAGGCCCTCGAACGGCCGGGCCACGAAGATGTCCCGCACCTTTTCGCGCTTGGGTGCGGATTGGCGTTGGTTGCGACGCTTGCTCACGGCGAGACAGCCTAGGCGAGGTGCACCCGAAAAGGACACACCGCCCCGCACCAAGCGCGCTTCAGGCTCGAGGAAGCCGAACCTCGGCCGTGGTGCCGCCGCCCTCGCGGGGGCGCAGCGACACCCAGCCGTGCTGCCGTTCGACCAGCCGCCGTACGAGGTAAAGCCCCAGCCCGGCCCCGGGGTTGTGCCGCCGGTCGCCGCCCTCGGCCTGCCAGTAGCGCTCGAAGGCCCGCTCGACGTGTTCGGGGCGGATGCCCGCGCCCCGGTCGGAGAGGCGGAACCGCAGCGTCTCGGCGTCGGCCCCCGCGCACAGCTCGACGATCGACCCCGCCGGCGAGTGCTTGTCGGCGTTGGTGGCCAGCTCGGTCAGGATCGTCGCGATCGAATCCCTCTCCCCGTACGCCTTGGGCAGCTCGCCGGGCAGGTTGTCGAGCACGATCCGGCGGCGCAGGTCGGCCGGCAGTTCCTCGACCGCGGTGCGCAGCGCCTCGGCCAGGTCGAACGGGCCGGCCGGGGCGGCACCGACGTCACCGTCCGCGCTGGCTGCCGAGAGCAGCCGATCGACCAGCCGGGCCAGCTCGCCGGCGCGGGTGTTGATGATCCGCACCGCCTCGTGCCGGCCGACGTCGCCGAGCGTGTCCCAGTGGTTCGACAGCGTGTCGGCGTACCCCTTGATCACCGTGACCGGGGTGCGCAGCTCGTGGCTGGTGACCGCCACCCACAGATCGCGATTCTCCTGCCGGCGGGCCTGGTCGCCGCTGTGCACGGGCAGGCCGTCGCGGGCCGCGTAGAGGCGGCCGACGTAACCCGCGAGCAGCTCTAGGACGGCGTGGTGCTCGGGGCCGGGTTCGTCGTCGCCCTCGCCGAAGTAGACGTGCAGCGAGCCCACGATGGTGTCGCCGACCTCGCAGCGCGCGCCGAGCATGCGCTGCACGTCGCCGCCCTCGACCTGCTTGGCGAACTCGTCGTTGAGCGAGTCGAGCGGGATGAGCAGCGTGCGGCCGCCGCTGAGGCGGGTGTCGGCGCGGTCGACCCGGCGCCCGATCGCGGGCGTGCAGGCGCCGGTGGCGGCGACGATGCGGCCGTGGTCGGACGCGTACTCGGCGAAGCCGGCGCCGCGCCCGCCCAGCGTCTCCTGGGCCAGCCGGACGATCTGCTGCAGCACGGGGAGGCCCGTCTCACCGGCGTTGATCCGGTCGAGGACCGCGATCTGCCCGCGGGTCAGCGCGAGGTAGTCGGGACGCTCCGGCATGACTGCGAGTCTGCCTCGCTTCCCTCGTCGGGGATAGTGACCCACATCACAAGGTGGCGAGGCTGTCGAGCACGAACTTGGGACGATCGGTGATGACCCCGTCCACCCGGTGCTCCAGCACCATGTCGAGATCGGCCTGATCGTTGACGGTCCAGACGTACGTCTGGTGCCCCGCGGCCCGGATGGCCGGGATCAGCCCCGGACGGGACCTGACCAGCGCCGCCCCCGGCCCCGCGATCCGCGCGCCGAAGGGCAGGCGGCCCCGGCCGATCCCGGGCGGCAGGATCTCCAGCAGATAGACCGTCGGCAGACCCGGCGCCTGGGCCCGCACCCGCCGCAGGGCCAGGGCGGCGAACGACATCACGGTCACCTGCACGGGATCGTCCGGTTTCGGCTCGTCCAGGCCGTAGCGGCGCAGGAGCTTGACCAGCCGGCGTTCGACCTCGGCTCCGTACCGTGACGGATGTTTGGTCTCGATGAGCAACCGCACCGGCCGGCCGCTGTCACGCACCGCGGCCAGCAGCCGGTCCAGTGTCAGCAGGCGGGAGAACTCGGGCAGCGGCTCCTCGTCGACCGGATAGCCCGGATGCCAGGAGCCGAAGTCCAGCGAGTCGAGCTCGGCCAGCGTCTTGGCACTCACCCGGCCCCGGCCGTTGCTGGTGCGGCCGAGCCGGCCGTCGTGTACGCAGACGAGGTGGCCGTCGCGGGTGAGCCGGACGTCGCACTCCAGCCCGTCCACGCCCTCGTCGAGGGCGCGCATGTAGGCCGCGAGCGTGTGCTCCGGCAGGGCGTCGGCGCCTCCGCGGTGCGCGAAGACGAGCGGGCGGTAGTCGCTCACAGAACTTGTGCTTGCTGCCCGTTCTCGCTGACGACCTCGCGGCCGGCGAACGCCCAGGACTGCATGCCGCCGTCCAGGTTGCGCACGTTGTCCCAGCCGTTGCCCATCAGATAGGAGACGACCTGGCCGGAGCGGCCGCCGGAACGACAGACGACCACCACCTCCCGATCGGTCGGGACCTCGGCCATGCGGGCCGGGATCTCCATCATCGGCAGGTGGTGGGCGCCGGGGGCGTGCCCCGCCGTCCACTCGTCGGGCTCTCGCACGTCGAGCAGGTAGGCGTCGTCGCCGACCTCGGCGGGGGTCACGCTTGGTACTTGTGGTCCGAACACGACCCCAAGCGTACGGGGGTCAGTTGCTCCCCGCGGCGCCTGACCCCTTCTTGAGGTTGGCCGCCATCCACGTGTCCATCTCGTCGGCCGCGACCGCCTTGAAGAGGGCCAGCGCCTTCTCCTTGTCGGAGACCACCACGGACTGGCCGTCGATCGTGTCGCTGCCCTTGTTGGGGCTGGTGATGAACGTCAAATTGTTGCCGCGGATGCTGCGCATCTCGGTCGCCATGTCGGTCAGCGAGAAGTCGTTGTCGACCGTGACCGCCGCGGTGACCGCCTTGAGGAAGGAGTTGAGCTTGGCCGGGTTGCTGATCGTGCCGCTGCTCGCCGCCTTGTCCATGACCGCCTTGAGGAAGTCCTGCTGGTGCTGCATGCGGGCGAAGTCGCCGCGGGCGAACTGCTTGCGCTGACGCACCCAGTCGAGGGCCTGCTCGCCGTTCATGTGCATGGTGCCCTTCTTGAACACCCGGTACGGCTTGTGGATCGAGGTGACGGTCTGCTCGACCTTGAGGTCGACCCCGCCCAGCGCGTCGGTGACCTCCTTGAAGCCGCCGAAGTCGATCGCCATGACGTGGTCGATCTTCACGTCGGTCAGGCACTCGACCGTGTGCACGGCGCGGGGCAGGCCACCGAAGGCGAAGGCCGCATTGATCTTGGCCCGGCTGCCGTCGCCGCACTCGGCGTCGTTGCTCTTGGGGATGACCACCCACAGGTCGCGCGGGATCGAGATGAGCTGCGCGGATTTGTGGTCCTCGGGGATGTGCATGAGGATCAGCGTGTCCGCGCGCCACTTGCCGGCGCCGTCGTCCTTCGAGTCGGGGTCGCGGGAGTCGCTGCCCACGAGCAGCATGTTCTGTGCGCCCTCGATGGCCTTGGCCGGGCGGTCGGTGGTGAGGCCGGTGAAGGCGTCAGTGCGCTTGAGGTCCTTGTCGAGGCCCGAGGCGTACCCGTAGAGCGAGATGCCCGCGATGACGGCGATGATCAGGACGACCAGGCCGGCCAACAGGGCGATCCGCCCCCACTTGGGCTTGGGCCGGCGGCCCCGGTACGAGGTGCCACGACCGGGGTCACTCGGAGGAGGGGTGCCGCCTCCGCCGCCAGCGCCACGGGGCGGCCAGTTGTCGCGCTGCGGCGACGCGTTGCCACGGTATGCACCCGCAGGGCGGGCGGAGGCCCGGCCCGACGACGGGACAGAGGCTCGACCGGAACCGGAACTCCCGTAAGGGGACGTAGGCGCTGACATGAAACCAGATTACGTACCCCGTGCCCGAACGCCCTGCCATCGAACCGACACGGCACGAAGTCGGGAGAAGGCCCAGCAGCAGAAATGCGGGGCCGGCTGTCGCCGGCCCCGCATACCGAATTAATCCAGACTTAGTGTGCGCCGTGGCCGGTCAGCGACCGGACCTCGAGCTCGGCGTACTTCGCGCTGTCGTCCTCCTTCGAGATCACCGTGCCGATCCAGCCGCACAGGAAGCCGATCGGGATCGAGATGATGCCCGGGTTGGAGAGCGGGAAGAAGTGCCAGTCGCTGTCCGGGAACATGGCGGTCGCCGAGCCGGACACGACAGGCGAGAAGAACACCAGGACCACGGCCGCGATCAGACCGCCGTAGATCGACCACAGCGCGCCCGAGGTGTTGAACCGCTTCCAGAACAGGCTGTAGAGGATCGCCGGCAGGTTGGCCGAGGCGGCCACCGCGAACGCGAGCGCGACCAGGAAGGCCACGTTCAGGCTCTGCGCGAAGATCGACAGCGCGATCGCGACCGCGCCGATGACCAGGGCCGAGATGCGGGCGACCCGCACCTCGTCGCGCTCCGACGCCTGACCACGACGCATGACGTTGGCGTAGAAGTCGTGCGCCACGCTCGACGAGGAGGCCAGGGTCAGACCGGCCACCACGGCGAGGATCGTGGCGAACGCGACCGCCGCGATGATCGCCAGCAGCACCGCGCCGCCCGTCTCGCCGCCGAGGTAGTCGACGCCCAGCACCTGGGCCAGCTGCGGGGCGGCCGTGTTGCCCGCCTTGTCCTGCGCGGTGATGTTCGCGCCGCCCACCAGGGCCGCCGCGCCGAAGCCGAGGGCCAGGGTGAACAGGTAGAACGTGCCGATGATGCCGATTGCCCAGAGCACGCTCTTACGGGCGATCTTGCTGGTCGGCACCGTGTAGAACCGGGTCAGGATGTGCGGCAGACCGGCCGTGCCCAGCACCAGCGCGATGCCCAGCGAGAGCAGGTCCATCTTGCTGTAGAAGGTGGCCGACGCGCTGGCCGACTCCACGCCGTAGCGCAGACCCGGCTCGAGGAAGGCGTCCCCCTTGCCCGACTGCGCGGCGGCGTCACCGAGCAGCTGCGACAGGTTGAACTTGTAGTGCGCGAGCACCAGCAGCGTCATCACCAGGGCGCCGGTCATCAGCATGAACGCCTTGACGATCTGGACGTACGTGGTGCCCTTCATGCCGCCCACGATCACGTAGACGATCATCAGGGCCCCGACCAGGATGATCGTGGCGACCTTGGCCGTGCCCGCGTCCATGCCCAGGAAGGTGGTGTCGGCCTTGATGCCCAGCAGCAGCGACACCAGGGCGCCCGCGCCGACCATCTGCGCGATCAGGTAGAAGATCGACACGACGATGGTGGACGCGCTGGCCGCCGTACGGACCGGGCGTTGCCGCATCCGGAAGGCGAGCACGTCGGCCATCGTGTAGCGGCCCGAGTTGCGCAGGTATTCGGCGACCAGCAGCAGCGCGACGAGCCAGGCGACGAGGAACCCGATGGAGTAGAGGAAGCCGTCGTAGCCGTACAGCGCGATCAGGCCGGCGATGCCGAGGAAGGATGCCGCCGACATGTAGTCGCCGCCGATGGCCATGCCGTTCTGGAAACCGGAGAACTGGCGGCCGCCGGCGTAGAAGTCGGTGGCCGTCTTGGTCTGGCGGCTGGCCCAGATCGTGATGGCCAGCGTGATGGCCACGAAGACCAGGAACAGCGTGATGGTGAGACCGCGGGAGGTGGAGGTGGAGACCTCGGCGGCCAGGAAATGAGGCTCCATCAGTCCTCGCTCTTCTGGTCAGCGGGAGCGGCGGGCGCCGCGGTGCCGTCGCCCGTAGTGAGCTCGGCGTGGATCTTGTCGGCCAGCGGGTCGATCTTGCGGGCCGCGTAGCGCGAGTAGTGCCAGGCGATCAGGAACGTCGTCACGAACTGGAGCAGGCCGAAGATCAGCGCGACGTTGATGTTGCCGACGATCTTGGCGCCCATGAAACCGCGCGCGTACGCGGAGAGCAGGACATAGAGGGCGTACCAGAGGAAGAACGCGACCGTCATCGGGAAGACGAAGCTGCGCACGGCCTTGCGCAGCCGGCCGAATTCCTCGGAATCTTGGACGGCCCGGTACCTCTCGGTGGAGGACGAGGGCACTTCGGTAGTCACCGGGGTTCACCACCTTCGAAGGTGAGGGCGGAACTTTCCGGCAACCTATGAAGAACTCCGGCCGCCCGAGAGCGACCGGTCGGCCCTTGCGCCGAGTGGCGGTCTGACTGCGGTGAGCGGGGCGGCGGTCAACCGCCCAGCGTGCGATATCGACCGCGATAGTGGATCAGCGGCTCGGGCGACGGCCCGGCCTCGACCGTCTCGATCACCGCCTCCACGAGCAACGCCCAGCCCACGGCCCGCGAGGACTCGAGCCGGCAGCCCGCCCAGGTCCGCGTGCCCGCGGGCACCGGACCGAAGTCGGTGTCGATCCAATCGGCCCCGGCGAACAGGCCACCCGGCGCGGGCATCAGCCCGGCGAACCGGTCGGCCAGCTGCCGGTCGGCCGGGGTCAGCGCGACCACGGCGAACCGGCGGCTCTGCTCGGCCGCGTCCCAGAAATCGCTCTCGTCGTCGATCAGGCCCAGCACCCGGCCCGGGTCACCATCGGCGACCAGCGTCGACGACACGGTCAGCCCGGCCGGCCCGGCGGCGGTCCAGAGGGTGACGGGGGCGGCCAGCCGCCCGCGCAACCGCCGCACCGCGGATTTCTCCTCGTCGGGAGTGGCGAAGGGATCGGTGGAATGAATCGTCACGGGCACCATTCTCACTTTGGTTACAGAAGGTGCACATAGCTATCCCTCTTGATTGATCAACAATTATCTTCTGTGCGAAGGAGGTCGCCCGTGCATCAGCAAGTGCAGCTGGACCCCGGCGTGGTGCTGCACATCGGCGGCGAGGCCAGCGTGCAGTTCGACGGCGAGCGTGCGCTGACCTTCCGGCTGATCCGCGTCGACCAGCGCAGCACGTACGACGGGTGGTTGTGGCTCGAGGGCTACGTGCTCGGTCCGACGGGCGTCGCGCTGCAACGACGTCGCATCTTCGTCAAGAAGGACGGCCTGGTCAAGAAGAGATGACGGCGGCCAGCACCTCGGGTGACCGCCGGTCGAGCCACTCGCCGGCCACTCCGGACCCGATGAGGTACGCCGCGGCGCCGAACGCCGCGCCCGCCGGCAGGCCGATCCACAACCACACGTCGCCCAGGACGTAGGACAGGATCTGCAGCGGCACGGTCACGACCAGCGTGCCGATCATGACGCCGAACGTGAGCAGGCCCTTGGCCATCCCGCCCCCCGACGAGACGGCGAACGGGCTGGTCGACTCGGGCAGCGCGTAGGCGGCTCGCACCGACATCGGCAGCACCAGGCCGAGACCGGTGCCGTACGTGGCGATCAGCAGCCCGAGGTCGCCCGCGATCCGCTCCGGCCGTCCCGACACCACGCCCACGACCAGGGCGACCAGCAGCAACAGGGGCAGCACGAAGAGGGCGTGGGCCGTCGCCCGGGAGTGGATCTCGACCCGCCCCGGCACTCCCGCGGTGATGTTGGCCGCGTACGCGCTGCCCTCGTACCCGAACTGGTTGGCCAGCGCGATCGCCGCGATCGCCCCCACGAAGGCCGACACCGGCCCGACGGACCCGCCGCTCAGCGAGAGCGAGAGCGGCAGGAACAGCCCGGCCACACAGAACGTGATCAGCGCGGCCCGGCGCCGGGTCTCGCGCCACCAGTAGCGGGTCTCGCGGGCCACCAGCGCACCGAAGCGGGTGCGCGGCAGGCGCCGGCCGAGCAGCAACCCGGTCGGTGAGGCGATGTCCTCGTCGCGACCGGCGCGGCCCCGGCTCTCGGTGCCGAGCATCGCGTTCTCCAGCGTCATGCTCCACCACCGCAGCAGCCCGGCGATCGTGGCGGCGATGATCAGGAACCGCAGCGGCACGGCCCACAGGCGGCCCTCCACCACGTCCATCCCCACCGCGTACGGTGCGCCCAGCGGGGTCCAGCCCAGCACGTCGGCGAGCACGGCGAACGCGTTCCAGTCGGCCCGTTCGGCCCCGGCCAGGAGCGCGAGCTGCAGCGGCCCGAGCAGCGCGGCCAGCACGGCGAACAGCACCACGGCCAGGTCACGCGACCGGCGCGAGCGCAGGGCGGTGGCGAACGCGCTGGTCACTGCGCGGCTCACGGCGACGCACAGGGCCAGGCCGCCGAGGATGCCGACCAGCTGGACGATCGCCGCCCCGGCCCCGCCCAGGCCGGCCGCGGTGTTCACCATGCCGGCCGTGGCGGCCAGTGTGGACAGCGCGGGCAGGCCGGTCAGCGCGGCCGCGAACAGGCCCGTGATCAGGGTGCGGCGGCGCAGCGGGAACAGCGCGAACCGGGCCGGGTCGAGCGACTCGTCGACGCCGAAGAAGATGAGCGGGAGCAACAGCCAGCCCACGACCAGGGCCGCGCCGCCCAGCTGGAGCAGCAGACCGGCGGCGCGCTCGTCACCCGCCACCCCGGGAATCGCGAAGATCGCATAACCCGCGATCGCGAAGAATCCGGACATGACGACACCGAGGACGAACAGCGCGATCCGGGCCGGGCGTCCGCGCATGCCGTTGAGCATGAGCCGCAGCTTGAGCCGGACGAACGTGCCGGTGCTCACAGCCACGCGAGCTCCGAGCCGGTGCTGACCCGGCCCCCGACGACCTGCACGAAGACCTCCTCCAACGACCGGTCGCCCCGGACCGCGCCGAGCGTGCCGTGCAGGCGCAGCACGCCGTCGGAGAGGATCGCCACGTGCGAGCAGAGCCGCTCGACGACCTCCATCACGTGACTGGAGAAGATCACCGTGCCGCCCCCGGCCACGTACCGCTGGAGGATCTCGCGGATGCGGGCGGCCGAAACCGGATCGACGGCCTCGAACGGCTCGTCCAGCACGAGCAGGCGTGGCGCGTGCAGCAGCGCGCAGGCCAACCCGATCTTTTTGCGCATGCCGGCCGAGTAGTCGACGACCAGGGTGCGGTTGCCGGTGCCGAGCTCGAGCACGTCGAGCAGCTCACGGGCCCGCTGGTCGACGGTCGCGGCGTCCATGCCGCGCAGCAGGCCGTGATAGGCCAGCAGCTCCGGGCCGGTGAGCCGGTCGAAAAGGCGCAGGCCGTCGGGAAGCACCCCGAGGCGGGCCTTGGCCGCGGCCGGGTCGGCCCACACGTCCGATCCGAGCAGCACGGCCTGACCGGCATCGGGCCGCAGCAGGCCCACGGCCATCGACAGCGTGGTGGTCTTGCCCGCGCCGTTGGGCCCGAGCAACCCGTAGAAGGAACCCGCGGGCACCTCGAGAGTGACGTCGGAGACCGCCAGCTTGGTGTCGAACCGCTTGACCAGCCCGCGGAGCGACATCGCCGCGGGCTGATCCCCCGTACGTGGAACCGGCACCGTCATGGGTGCAACCTATCGGCTGCGCGCGGCCCTTGACCAGCGCAATCAAACCCGCAGCGACTCCGGCGCATGCAGCCGCAGCATGGTCGCGCCGACGTCGCGGGGAACCCGGCGGCTGGTCAGCAACGACCCGCCGATCATGACGACGAACGCGAGCGGGACGGTCCACGCGGCGGGCTGACCCACGGCGTCGGCCGGCCAGCCGTCCAGCGGCGGGCCCAGCACGGTGATCAGGACGGCCGCCATCGACGCGCCCCCGCCCGCCAGCACCCCGGCCACCGCGCCGACGTCGGTCAGCCGCCGCCACCAGATGCCGAGCACCAGCAGCGGGCAGAAGCTGGAGGCGGCGACCGCGAACGCGAGGCCGACCACGCGCGAGACGTCCATGTTGGAGACGTACAGCGAGAGCAGCACCGGCACCGCGGCGGCGAGCACCGTGGCCAGCCGGAAGTCACGGATCGAACCGCCCCGCCCGGCCCGCAGCACGTCGGTGAAGACCACCCCGGCCACGCTGGTCAGCAGACCCGACGAGGTGGACAGGAAGGCGGCCAGGGCGCCCGCGGTGACCAGGGCGCCGAGCAGCTGGCCGAGATGACCGCCGCCCAGCGCGGCCTCCGGCAGCAGCAGCACCACGGCGTCGGTGCGCCCGGTCATCAGCAGCTGCGGGGTATAGATGCGCCCCAGAACCCCGTACAGGGTGGGAAGGAGATAGAAGGTGCCGACCAGGCCGAGCACCACCAGGGTCGTGCGCCGGGCCGAGGCGCCGTCGGGATTGGTGTAGAACCGGACGAGCACGTGCGGTAACCCCATGGTGCCCAGGAAAGTGGCCAGGATGAGCGAATACGTGGCGAACAGGCTGGCGTCGCCGCCGGGGCGCAGCCAGTCCGGGCCGAAGTTGGCGTCCACACTGCTCACCTCGGGCACCGGGGCGCCGGCGTCATAGCTGAGCTGCTGACCCTTCTCCAGAGCGACGCCGTCGACCAGCGCGTCCTGCTCGAGCACGACGGTGGTGGCCACGGGGAAGGTCGCGCCGGGCCCGGGGGTGACCGCCGGGCGCCCGTCGGACTGCCACTGCAGCGCCAAGAAGATCACCGGGACGGCCAGGGCGGTCAGCTTGAGCCAGTACTGGAAGGCCTGGACGAAGGTGATCGCGCGCATGCCGCCGAGCGCCACGTTCGCGGTCACCACGACCCCGACGAGCAGCGCGCCCCAGGCGTACGAGCCGCCGGTGACCGTGGTGAAGGTGAGCCCCGCCCCCTGCAGCTGCGGCACGAGGTAGAGACAACCGATGAACACCACGAACACGCTGGCCAGACGGCGCAGCAGGGGCGAACCGAGGCGCACCTCGCAGAAATCGGGCAGCGTGAAGGCGCCCGACCGGCGCAGCGGCGCGGCCACGAACAGCAAGAGGGCCAGATAGCCGGCGGCGAAGCCCACCGGATACCAGAGCACATCGACGCCGTAGCGCAGGATCAGCCCGGCCACCCCCAGGAACGAGGCCGCCGAGAGATATTCGCCGCTGATCGCCGCGGCGTTCCAGGCCGGGCTCACCGACCGCGACGCGACCAGGAAATCCGACGTGGTGCGGGCGAAGCGCAGGCCGTAAACGCCGATGCCGACCGTCACCAGCACCACGACGATCAGACCCGGGACCAGGTACGGGTTCATCACTGCTCGGGCCTGCGGATGAGCGCGACGAAGTCCTGCTCGTTGCGTTCCGCCCAGCGCACATAGGCCCAGCCCACGCCGATCAGGAACGGGAACGACAACAGGCCGAGCAGCAGCCAGGGCAGATAGACGCCGAAGACCTTGACCCCGCCCACGCCCGGGGCCACCGCGAACAGCAGCGGCAGGGCGCCCAGGCCGGTCACCACCACCAGCGCGAGCCGCAGCGCGAGCGCCAGCTGGGCCCGCATCAGCCCTTTGACCAGGGCCTCACCGATCGGGGTCTGCTCCGCCAGGTCGGTGCCGGCCCGGTCGGCGGGGCGTCTGCGGGCCGCCGCCTCGCCGAGCACCACACGCGTACGGACGGGTCTCTCCGGTCCGTTGGAGTCGTCGGTGGCCATGCCGGGAGTCTGGCCGCCGAGGGCAGGATGTCAAGGGGTGCAGTCGTACGTGGGGTTGCCGTGAGTGGAGATCAGGACGCGCGCGCGGGCCAGGCCGACGTTCCAGCTGCGCCAGTCGTCCGACATGGTCATGGTGCCGGTGTTCATCCGCCCGAGCACGCAGATGAGCTGCGTGTTGGTCAGCCGGTCGCTGCCGGTCAGCGCGGGCACGGCGTCGGGGGAAAGGTCGCCCAGGTAGCTCAGATCGATCGGGCGGTCGCCGGACGGCCGCAGGTTGCGCTCGGCGATCATGCCGTCCGGGTTCGCCACGGCCAGCCCGATCAGGGCGGCCACACCGGCCGCCACGGCCAACCGGGGCAGCCACGGGGCCCGGATCCGGCGGCCCGCGATCAGCACCAGGAGCAGCACGAACACGAACCACAGCTCGCAGCAGAAGACCAGCAGGCGCAGTCGGGTCAGGCCGTACTCGGCGGTGTAGAGCACGATCCGGTGGATCGCGGTCGCGGCGATCACCAGCGTGAGAGCGGTCAGCGCGCCGAGGATGACCCGGATCAGCAGCCGGTCCGCCGGTTCGGCCCGCGGCGCCCAGCGGGCCGCCCCGGCCAGGACGAGCAGGGTCAGGCCGACCACCCAGCTGAGCTGCCAGAAACCGCTGCGCGCCTCATCGGCGTACTCCTGCACGCCGAAGTCGCCCCGGAACAACGTGACCGCCTGGACCGCGACGAACAACCCGAAGAGGACGGTCAGCAGGCCGAGCGGGACGGCCCACTCCCAGCGGTGCACCTTGCGGCCCTCGGTGCGGTCGAGCCGCGACACGTCGGGCGGGGCGACCCGCAGGAACGCGGCGCCGCCCACGCCCATCGCCGCGAACCCGCCGAGGAAGATCCACCGGAAGATCGTGTCTACGCCCAGGTCGGGGACGAGCCGTTCCAGTGCGGTCGCGAACGTGCTGTCGGCCGAGGCCAGCAGCCCGCCGAACGCGAGGAGCAGGACCACCGAGACCGCGGCGGTGGCGACGATGCGACCGCTTCGGTTGGGGCGGGACAGACCATGGGCGAGCCACGGCATCGCGCGGAAGGCGGCGAGGAACGGAAGCAGGTACGCCACGAAGATGCTGCGCATCGAGCGGCCCGCCACCAGCGTGAGCGCGGTGGTGAGGGTAGCGACGACCACGCACAGCGCGAACAGCCAGCCCGCGGAGCGGAAAGTGCCCACGGCGAGCAGAGCGACAGTGGCCGCGGCCCACCCGGCCTGCTCGGCCCGGAACCGGGGGAGCGGGCGGTCGACGAGCGGCTTCGGGCCTGCGACGACCTTCGCCGGGCCGGCCAGGGACACGGCCACCACCGCGGCGATCGCGGTGATCAACCAGCCGATGCCGGCGCTGTCGAGCGGCAGGCTCAGCGCGGCCACCGCGGCGGCCCCCGCGACCGCCGCGACGGTGAGCATCGAGGCCGGGCGGCCGGGGCCGGACCAATGTCGGCCCCAGGGCGCGCTTGACGGCCACGGGCCGTGAAGAGAAACCGGCTGGACCGGAGTCGCCGTTTTTTGGGCAGGGGGCATCGTCATGACATTCCTCGATTCCGGTTCTGGGTTATTTCCGGATAAGTGGGAGTTCCACATTGATCTGGCAGCCCCGGCGTTCGGGGTCGACCGCGGCGATCGTGCCGTGATGCAGCTGCACCACCCAGCGGGCGATCGCCAGCCCCAGCCCCGTGCCGCCGCCGCCCGGCCGCTCGCCGCGGGTGAACCGCTCGAACACCCGGTCGCGCTCCTCGGGCGGGATGCCCTCACCCTCGTCGGTCACCGCGATCAGCACGTGCTCGTCGTGGCGTTCGGCCCGCACCTGCACGGTGCCGCCGGGCGGGCTGTGCCGGGCCGCGTTGTCGAGCAGATTGGCGAACACCTGATGCAGCCGCTCCCGGTCGCCCGTGACGACGATCTCGGCCGCGGCCACCTCGAAACGGACGTCCCGCCCCGAGCCGGCCGCGTTGACCTCGGCCTCGCGCACCACACCGTCCAGGAAGGACGGCACGTCGATCGGGTGCCGTTTGAGCGGGGCCACCCCCGCGTCGATGCGGGACAGGTCGAGCAGCTCGGTGACCAACCGGCCCAGCCGCTCGGTCTGAGCCAGCGCGGTCTGCATCATCTCGGGCTCGGCCCGGGCCACCCCGTCGACGATGTTCTCGAGCAGACCCTGCAGAGCGGTGATGGGCGTACGCAACTCGTGCGAGACGTTCGCGATCAGCTCGCGCCGCTGCCGGTCGGCCGCGGCCAGGTCGGCCGCCATGTGATTGAACGCGGCGGCCAGCTCACCGACCTCGTCGGCCGCGGTGGCGCGCACCCGGCGGTCGTAGTCACCCTGCGCCATCGCCCGGGCCGCGGCCGTCATCTCGCGCAGCGGCGAGGTCATGCCGCGGGCCAGGAACTGCACGATCGTCACGCCGATGATGGTGGCGGTGACACCCGTCCAGATCGGGAACCAGCCCAGCCACAGGTAGAACCAGATGAGACCGCTGAGACCGCCCGCCAGCAGCACCATGATGATCTTCATCTTGATCGACCGGACCGGGTCGAGCGGGCGCGGCAACCAGCTGAGCGCCCGGGTCACCCGGTTGCGCCACACCAGGCTCGCGGCCGGGGCGTACCGGACGGCGCCGTCGTCACTCACCGCTCGACCTCGAGGGCGTAACCGACCCCGTGCACCGTACGGATCAGGTCCGACCCGAGCTTGCGGCGCAGCCCCTTGATGTGGCTGTCGACCGTACGGGTGCCGGACGCGTCGGCCCAGCCCCACACGTCGGCCAGCAGGCGTTCCCGCGGCAGCACCGTACGGGGGTGGGCGGCCAGATGCACCAGCAGGTCGAACTCGGTCGGGGTCAGATGAGCCTCCACCCCGGAACGCAGCACCCGCCGCTCGGACTGGTTGATCTCCAGGTCGCCGAACCGCAGTGTGGGCGGGCCCTTGGGCTCCGCGGTGGTTTTCTGGGCCCGCCGCAGCAGCGCGTGCACCCGGGCCGCCAGCTCCCGCATCGAGAACGGCTTGACCATGTAGTCGTCGGCGCCCACTGCCAGACCCACCAGCAGGTCGGTCTCGTCGTCGCGGGCGGTCAGCATGAGGATCGGAACCGGCCGCTCGGCCTGCAGCCGCCGGCACACTTCGAGCCCGTCGAAACCGGGCAGCATGACGTCGAGAACCACCACGTCGGGCGGCGTCCGCCGGGCCGCGTCGACCGCGCTCGGCCCGTCCCCGGCCACCTCCACCACGAAGCCCTCGGCCCGCAGCCGCGCCGCAACCGCCTCCGCGATGGTCCGCTCGTCCTCGACGACCAGAACGCGCCGCTCCGTCTCCACGCCCGCACCCCTTCGACCAGGTCAGGTGGCCGGTGGGCCCCCGTGACCCACCGACCGTACGGCGCTGAGCCTATTGATCGCCCGTGCAGACCGGGCGCTGACTTTGTGAACAACCTGTGGAGATCACCGGTTCAGCCTCGCGGGACGTCATCCTCGCCTTCACCGGACCACAGAAGCTCCACACGCCTCGCCATAGGACCACGGTTTCGGGTCGGCCGGGCCGCGTGACGACTGTGCATAACCTCTTCTCCGCGGCGCGGGCCTGTGGATAAGTCTGTGGAAAAGGCGGTGGGGCTGTGGACAACTGTGTGGATTAGCGCGTCCAGTCGTGTTTGGCCGCTCTGATCAGGCGGTCTTTGAGCTCGCGGGTGTGACGGCGGCTGACCGGGAGTTCGATGCCGTCCACGGAGACCACGTAGCCGGAGCCGGTCAGGCGTAGTTCGGCGATCAGGCGGATCTGCACCAGGTATGACCGGTGGATACGCACGAAACCGGCGTCGGCCCAACGTTCGGCCAGGGTGGCCAGGGAGACCCGGACCAGGTGGGACGCGTCCGACGTGTGCAGGCGGGCGTAGTCGCCCTGGGCCTCGACCCAGCGGACCGACGAGCGGGGCAGCATGCGGGTCGTGCCGGCCAGCTCGACGGGGATCGTGGGCTCGTCGACCGGCGGGGCCGGGGCCGGCGCGGGGACGGGGCGCGCACCGGCGACCCGGCGCAGGGATTCGCCCAGGCGTTCGGCTCGTACGGGTTTGCGGACGTAGTCGGTGACGCCCAGGTCGAAGGCGTCCACGGCGCCGTCGTCGTACGCGGTGACGAACACGATGGCCGGGGGCCGGGCGAAACGGCGCAGGATGCGGGCCAGCTCCATGCCGTCCAGGCCGGGCATGCGGATGTCGAGGAAAACCGCGTCGACCTCGGTGTCGCGCAGCACGCGCAGGGCTTCGGTGGCGTCGCCGGCGCGGTGCACGTGGCCGACCCGGCCGTCGGCGTTGAGCAGGTAGGCCAGCTCGTCGAGGGCGGGCGGCTCGTCGTCCACGGCGAGCACGACAAGGCTCATGCGCGGACCCCGGGATGGAACTTCGGCACTCGCATGCTCACCTTCGTACCGGCTCCGAGCGCGGTCTCGACCACCAGGCCGAAATGATCGCCGAAGACCGACCTCAGTCGTTCGTCCACATTTGCCAGGCCCACGTGCTGCCCGTCGTCAGTCTCGGGCATGCCCGCGGCGAACACCGCCGGGTCCATGCCGACTCCGTCGTCCTCCACCGTGATGTGGCATTCGGCGCCGGCATCCTGGGCTTCGATGCTCACCATACCGACGCCCGGTTTTCGGGACAGGCCGTGCCGTACGGCGTTTTCGACCAGCGGCTGCAGGCAGAGGAAGGGCAGGCCGACCGGCAGCACCTCGGGGGCGATCTGCAGCCGGACCTGCAGCCGGTCGCCGAACCGGGCGCGCTCGATCGTGAGGTAGCGGTCGATCGAGCGCAGCTCCTCGGCCAGCGTCGTGAAGTCACCGTGGGCCCGGAACGAGTAGCGCGTGAACTCGGCGAATTCGAGGATCAGTTCGCGGGCGCGCTCGGGGTCCGTACGGACGAAGGAGCCGATCGCGGTGAGCGCGTTGTAGATGAAGTGCGGGCTGATCTGGGCCCGCAGCGCCCGCACCTCGGCTTTGGCCAGGCGTTCGCGTGACGAGTCGAGTTCGGCCAGCGCGAGCTGGGAGCCGGCCCAGCGGGCGGCTTCCAGGGTGGCCTGCACGAGCCCGGGTGCGGGGTGGTCGTCGGCCACGGCCACCAGCGCGGCCGCCGCCCGGCCGTCGGGGCGGCTGGCCAGCGGGGCCACCACGGCGCCGCGCACGACGCAGTCGACCCGGTCGCAGGGCAGGTCGGAGGCGGCCAGCACGATCGAGCGTTGCGAGTCCAGGGCCCGTACGGCGGCCGCGGTGAACTGGTCGCTGTGGTGGCTGCCGCGGCCGTCGAACGCGAGGCAGGTCTGCCCGTCGGTGATCGTCAGCCCGGTCGCGCCGACCAGGGTGCGCAGCGGGCGGGCGGCCTTGGCGGCGGTGCCGGGGCTGAGCCCGGCGCGCAGCGGGTCGGCAGCGAGTGCGGCCGTGTGCAGCACGTCGTAGGTGGCCCGCTGCATGGCGGTGGCGATGCCGCGCCGGGCGCGCAGCCGTACGACGGCCACCACCGCGGCGGCGAGCGCGGCCAGAACGGCCACTACCGCCAGCACACTGCCCACTTGTCCGGCCACGCAGCAGATAGTAGGCGGTCATATCGTATTGGCAGGGTGTCAATTGGGATTACCGGCCGGTAACAGAGCGATCAACACTGTGACGTACATCGATCCCCAGCTCTACCCACACCCAGGGAGAGTTCCATGGTCAAAGCCCGTTTCGCGGCCGCCCTCGCAGCCGTTCTGGTCGCGGTCTCACCGGCCACGCCAGCGCTCGCGGCCAACCCGTACGAGCGTGGTCCCGCCCCCACCACCAGCAGCATCGAGGCGTCCCGGGGCTCCTTCGCGATCGCCCAGACCACCGTCGCCCGGTCCGCGGTCAGCGGCTTCGGCGGCGGCACGATCTACTACCCGACCAGTACCGCTTCGGGCACGTTCGGAGCCGTGGCCATCTCGCCCGGCTTCACCGCCTCACAGTCCAGCGTGTCGTGGCTCGGCCCGCGGCTCGCGTCGCAGGGCTTCGTCGTGATCACCATCGACACGCTCAGCACGCTCGACCAGCCCGCCAGCCGCGGCACCCAGCTGCTGGCCGCGCTCGACTACCTGACCCGTACGAGCAGTGTCCGTACCCGGATCGACGCCACGCGGCTCGGCGTGATGGGGCACTCGATGGGTGGCGGGGGCAGCCTCTCGGCCTCGGTCAGCCGCCCCTCGCTGCAGGCGGCCATCCCGCTCACCCCGTGGCACGGCACCAAGAGCTGGACCAGCGACCGGGTGCCGACCCTGATCATCGGGGCCGAGAACGACACCGTGGCCCCGGTCAGCTCGCACTCCGAGCCGTTCTACACCAGCCTGCCGGCCGCGGCGGACAAGGCGTACTTGGAACTCAACAACGCCTCGCACTCGGCGCCCACCTCGACGAACGTGACGGTCGCGAAGTACAGCATCTCGTGGCTCAAGCGCTTCATCGACGACGACACCCGCTACGACCAGTTCCTGTGCCCCAACCCGTCCGGCTCGACGATCCAGGAGTGGCGCAGCACGTGCCCGTATAGCTAGTAGGCGCCCTTGCGCTTGAGCACCACGAAGATCGTGCGCCAGAGGATGCCGAGGTCGTACGTCAGGGACCAGTTGTCGACGTAATACAGGTCCAGGCGTACGGCCTCGTCCCACGACAGGTCGGAACGGCCCGACACCTGCCACAGGCCGGTGATGCCGGGGCGCACCAGCAACCGCCGCCGCACATCGCCCAGGTAGTCACCGTCGTCGGCCGGCAGCGGGCGCGGGCCGACCAGCGACATCTCGCCCTTCAGCACGTTGATCAGCTGGGGCAGCTCGTCGAGCGAGGTGGCCCGCAGCTTCGCTCCGAACGCGAAGATCCGCGGGTCGTTCTTCATCTTGAAGAGCATGCCGTCGGACTCGTTGAGCTCCTCCAGCGTGCGCTTGCGTTCCTCGGCGTCGACATACATCGTCCGGAACTTCCACACCCGGAACGTGCGGCCCTCGTGGCCGACGCGGGGCTGGCGGAAGAAGACCGGGCCGGGGTCGGAAAGCTTGATGCCGATCGCGATGGCGACCAGGATCGGGCTGATCACCAGCAGGCCGAGACCCGCGGCGACCCGGTCGAGCAGGTTTTTCACCAGCCAGCCGGGGCCCGACAGGGTCGGCTCCTCGACGTGCAGCAGCGGCAGGCCCTCGATCGGGCGGATGTGCACCCGGGGGCCCGCGATGTCGGTCAGCTGCGGCGCGACCACCAGGTCGACGCCGGTGCCCTCGAGCTGCCAGGCCAGCCGGCGCAGCTCACCGGGCTCGGCGCTGGCCGAACCGCAGACCGCGATCGTGTCCGCGCCGACCTCCCGCACCAGCGAGAGCACGTCCCGCGCGGCGTACACGGGGACGGGGGTCTCTATGCCCCGCGCGGCCGCGTAGCCGTCGGTGATGTGAATGGCCACCGGGATCAGACCCGCGGCGGGGCTGCGGGTGACCGCGGTGTAGACCTCGAGAGCCTCGGGCAACGTGCCCACCAGGATCATGCGGTGGGCGCCGTGGCCGGTCTTGCGGCGCGCGAAGTGCAGCACCTGACGGGCGGCGACCCGGCCGACGAGCAGGAACGCCACTGCCATCAGGGAGACCGCGGCGACCGTGCCGCGCGAGAGCGGGGCCTTGGTGGCGAACGCGAGCAGCGACACGCAGGCCACGATGGTGACCGAGGTGCGCACGATCCGCTTGAACTCTTCGCTGCCCAGGCCCAGGTAGCGCCGGTCGTACGTGCCGTTGGCCCAGAGCAGGATCATCCAGCCCAGCGGCAGCACCACGTACGCGAAGAAGATGAACAGCTGTTCGTTGTGCAGGAAGAACAGGCTCTTGCCGGAGAAACCCGAGCGCGACTTCTCGATGTAGGTCGCGGCCAGATGACTGGCCAGGACCACTGCGACGAGGTCGAGGAAGAGCAGCACCAAGGTGTAGGGCCGGTGCCAGCGCGAGAGGCGCTTGTGCTGCCGGTTCCACGCGGAGCGGGGTACGCCGTTGCTCGGTGGCGGCTGCTGCTGCCACTCGAAGCTGTCGTACGACACGGGTTTGCTCCGGCTGCTGTCGGTAACCGGGCGATGCAGGCTAGCGGTCACCTCGCCTACGTCCTCCCGCATCCGGAAAAGATTACGCACCGCGACGAGTTTGCACGCACAACCGCGCCGCGGAAACGTGGGACCGGGCCACTATACCGATGGAACGGGCGGAAAGAAGCTGGCGTTGTGCCCGGTTTATCAACCGTGTACGTAGCGTGACCGATACGCCGCTATCGGATCAACTTGGACAGGCGTCGATCGGCCAGCGGCTTGCCACCGGTCTGACACGTCGCGCAGTACTGCAGGCTTTTGTCGGCGAACGAGACCTCCCGCACGGTGTCCCCACAGACCGGGCACGGCAGACCCGTACGGGCGTGGACGCGCAGGCCGGCCCGCTTCTCGCCCTTGAGCTCGGCCGCCTTCATGCCCACCGAGCGGGCCACGGCGTCGGTCTCGACCTCGCGCATGGCCGCGAACAGGGTGTCGATCTGCTCGTCGGTCAGTTTCCCGGTGAGCGCGAACGGTGACAGCTTGGCCACATGCAGGATTTCGTCGGAGTAGGCATTGCCGATGCCGGCCAGCACCTCCTGATCGACCAGCACGCCCTTGACCTGCCCGTTGCGGCCCTGGAGGCGCTCGGCGAACTCGTCGCGGCTGACGGCCAGCGCGTCCGGGCCGAGCCGGGACACGCCCGGCACCTCGGCCGGATCCCGTACGAGATAGGCGGCCAGCGACTTCTGCGTGCCGGCCTCGGTCAGGTCGAACCCGGAGCCGTCGTCGAGCCGCACCCGGATCGCGATCGGGCCGCTGCCCGGCTTGAGCGGGGCGGGTGACTTGAACGCGTCGCGGTAGTGCAGCCAGCCGGCCCGGGCCAGATGGACGACCAGGTGGAATTCGTCACCCAGGCCCACGTCGAGGAATTTGCCGTGGCGACCGGCCGCGGTGATCGGCAGGCCGGCGATCGCACTGGCCGGCGGGTCGTACGTCTTCAGCGCGCTGAACGAGGACACCTCGAAGCGCTCCACGGTGTGGCCGACCGCGCGCTCGCGCAAGTAGGCCGCGAGCGCCTCGACCTCAGGAAGTTCGGGCACGACCTCAACGGTAGCGTCTCTGGGCGTGAAGGTCGTCGTTGCGCACAACCGGTATCGGGAAGCGATGCCGTCCGGCGAGAACGTCATCGTCGACACCGAGATCGCCCAGCTCCGCGCGGCCGGCGTCGAGGTGCTGCCGTTCCAGCGCAGCTCCGACTCGATCGGCGAGCTGCCCCTGGCCGAGAAGGCGCTGCTGCCGCTGTCCCCGATCTACGGCCGGGCCGCCCAGCGCGACCTGGCTGCGCTGCTCGAAGCCGAGCGCCCGGACGTGCTGCACCTGCACAACCCGTACCCGCTGCTCTCGCCCTGGGTCGTGCGAACGGCCCACGCGCGGGGCGTGCCGGTGATCCAGACGGTGCACAACTACCGCCAGGTCTGCTCGTCCGGCCTCTACTTCCGCGACGGGCACAACTGTCAGGACTGCCGGGGCAAACTCGTCGGCTGGCCCGCGGTCAAGCACCGCTGTTACCGCGGCTCGGCGGCGCAGAGCGCGCTGATGGCCACCACGCTGGCCGTGCACCGCCCGACCTGGCGCTCGGTCGACCGGTTCATCGCGCTGACCGACCGGATCGCCGCCCACCTGCGCGACTACGGCATCCCGGACGAGCACATCGTGGTCAAGCCGAACGCGTTGCCCGACCCGGGCGAGCCCACGGTGCTCGGCGAGGGCTTCCTCTACGGGGCCCGGCTGTCCCCCGAGAAGGGCCTGGGTGTGCTGCTGGAGGCCTGGCGGCAGCACCCGGACGGCTCGCTGGGCACGCTGCGGATCGCCGGTGACGGCGAGTTGCGCCCCCTGGCCGAGCAGGCCGCCGCCGAGCGCACGGACGTGGTCTACCTGGGCCTGCTCGACCGTGACGGCATCCGCGCGGCGCGCGACCAGGCGGCCGTCGTAGTGGCCACCCCGACCTGGAACGACACCCTGCCCACGGTGATCCTGGAGGCGCTGGCGGCGGGCCGGCCGGTGCTCGGCACCGATGTGGGGGGCATTCCGTACCTGGTGGGAGACGAGGCCGGGTGGGTGGTGCCGCCACGGGCCGATGCGCTGGCGGCCGCCCTTCCGATCGCCCGCGATCAGGCGCGGGCGGTGGCACCGGCGGCTCGGGCCCGCTACTTGCGCGACTTCCATCCGGACGTGCTGACCGGCCGGTTGATCGACATCTACACCGGTCTCACAGCAAACTCTGATCACTTGCGCGGGTAGATCTTGCGTTCATCCGGGAACGCTCGCCAACGTGAGCATCTCCCGGAGAAATGTCCTGCTCGGCGTGGGTGGCGCGGCGGTCGCCGGTGTCGGCGGTTATGCGCTCGGACGCTTACCGGATCGCGACACCGCTCGGGACGAGCCGGTCGCCGCTCCCGCCGCCGACCCGAAATACCGTTCCCGGCCCGACCTGCGGACCCTGCCCGACGTCACGATCACGACGGCGGCCAACGGCACGGTCGCGGGCTCGATCTTCCTGACCCCCGCCTCGGGCACGGGCCTGTGGGGGCCGCTCGTCGTCGACGAGAAGGGCTCGCCGGTCTGGTTCAAGAAGGTGCCCGACCCGGCCACGGTCGCGATCGACCTCAAGGTCCAGCGGTACCGCAACCAACCGGTGCTGACCTGGTGGGAAGGCACCATCGGGGGCACCGGCGGGCAGGGTGTGGGCCAGGGGGAGTTCGTCCTCGCCGACCGGTCCTACCGCGAGATCACCCGGGTTCGCGCGGCCGGCACCGAACAGGCCGACCAGCACGACATGGTGATCACGCCGCAGAACACCGCGCTCTTCTGGGTCTACGACCCCATCCCGTACGACCTCAGCGCGCTCGGCGGTCCCGCTGACGGCGTGTTGCACGACGGTGTGATCCAGGAGATCGACATCGCGACCGGCAAGAAGATCTTCGAGTGGCGGGCGAGCGACCATGTGGGGCTCGACGAGTCGTACGCTCCGCGCCCGGTCGGGGAGTCGGAGCATCTCCCGTACGACTACTTCCACGCGAACTCGGTCGGCCTGGCCGCGGACGGCGCCATCATCATCTCGGCCCGGCACACGTGGACCGTCTACAAGATCGATCGCCGCAGCGGCAAGGTGGTGTGGCGGCTGGGCGGCAAGAAGTCGGACTTCGAGGTCGACGAGCGGACGAAATTCTCCTGGCAGCACGACTTCCGGCAGCGCCGCGACGGGTCGTACGGGCTCTTCGACAACGGCGCCGGGGTGACCAAGGAGAAGGAGTACTCCCGCGGCGTCGTGTTCAAGGTGGACGAAGCCTCGCGAAAGACCACGTTCGTGGCCGAGTTCCTGCACCCCGACCGGTTGTCCGCGCCCACGCAGGGCAGCTTCCGCGAGCTGGCCGACGGCGGCTCGTTCGTCGGCTGGGGCCAGATGCCGCACTTCACCGAGCACAACGCGGACGGGACCGTGCGGCTGGCCGGGCACCTGCCGCTCGACAACCAGTCCTATCGCGCGTACAAGGCCGAGTGGACCGGCACGCCACCCGACCAGCCCGCCCTGGGGCTGCACGTCGACGGCGGCAACGTGATCGTCTCGGCCAGCTGGAACGGCGCCACCAGGGTGTCGCGCTGGCGGGCGCGGTGGGGCACGCAGCCCGGCGCCCTGTCCGGAGGCGAGGTCGAGCAGGCCCGGACCGGTTTCGAGACGACCCTGACGGTGCCGGGAACGCCGGAATACGTGGTGGCCGAGGCGCTGGACGCCGACGGGAAAGTGCTGGGCGTCTCATCGGCGATCCCGGTGCGGGTTTGACAACCCTGGCTAACGACATTAGCTTTTAGCTAACGGAATTAGCCAAGCCAAGGAGTTGTCATGACCGAGTTCCTGGCCGTCGACGGCGGCACCATCGCGTACGAAGTGACCGGCGCGGGTCCCCTGGTCGTCCTGGCCCACGGCATGGGCGACAGCCGCGAGTCCTACCGGTTCGTCGTGCCGCAGCTGGTCGCCGCGGGCTACCGAGTCGCCAACGTCGACCTGCGGGGCGCCGGCGAGTCCAGCGCCGTCTGGCCTTCCTACAGCCGTACGGACATCGCCGGCGACCTCCTCGCGGTGGTGCGCCACCTCGGCGGCCCGGCCGTGCTGGTCGGCCAGTCCATCTCGGGCGGCGCCGTCACGGTCGCCGCCGCCCAGGCCCCCGACCTGGTCGAAGGGATCGTGCAGATCGCCCCGTTCACCCGCAAACAAGCCATCAAACTGGGCGACCTGCGGGTGAAGTCGTACCGCACCGGCATGACGCGGCTGCTGCTGATGGCCATGCTGGGCAGCGTGAAGTGGTGGCACAAATACCTCGACATGGCCTTCCCCAACCGCAAGCCGGCCGACTGGTCCGCCCAGCTGCAACGCAACGCGGCCATGCTGGCCGAGCCGGGCCGGATGAAGGCGCTGCAGAAGATGGGCCAGACGCCGGCCACCGACGCCGGTGCGCAGCTCGGCAACGTCCGCTGCCCCGTGCTGGTCGTCGAAGGCTCGCTCGACCCCGACTGGGCCTCCCCCCGCGCCGAAGGCGAGGCGATCGTGGCCGAGCTGCCGGCCGGGCTGGGCGAACTCGAGGTGATCGAAGGGGCCGGGCACTACCCGCACACGCAGTACCCGGACGAGACCGTCGCGGTGCTGCTGCCCTTCCTCAAGGCGTACGCCCGTGCCTAGGGCCGGCCTCGACCCCGCGGCGGTGACCCGGGCCGCCGCCGCCCTGGCCGACGAGGTGGGTCTGCACAACGTGACCATGGGAGAGCTGGCCTCGCGCCTGGGAGTGCGGGCGCCGTCGCTCTACAAACACATCGACTCGCAGGCCGACCTCAACCGGCGGATCGCCCTGCTGGTCACCGACGAACTGGGCGACGCCCTACGGACGGCCCTGCAGGGCAAAGCCGGACGGGACGCGTTGGCCGCGGCGGCCCGCACGATGCGCGACTACATCATCAAGCACCCCGGCCGCTACGCGGCGACAGTGCGACTGGGGGCCACCGGGCCGGACGACCCGCTCGCCGTGGCCGGCGCCCGGGTCCTCGAATCCCTCGCGGCGGTCTTGTCCGGCTACAATATCAACCCGGCCGACACGGTGCACGCTTTGCGGTTGCTGCGCAGCCTCTTCCACGGCTTCGCCACGATCGAAGCCCAGGGCGGCTTCGAGATGGACACCGACGTCGACGAAAGCTTCGACTGGCTGATCGATTTCATCGACCGGGGCCTGACGCTCAAAGCCGACGAAGCCCCTCAAAGCCCCAGGTAGTTGCGCAACGCGTCGTCAAGGCGCGACAGCGTGGTGCGGGACAGTCGACCCACACGCGCGCCGACATTACCGGGAACGACCGGGCGAAGCCTGGTGGCATCGATGGTGCCGCGAACAGGATCGGCCGGTGCCATGGCGACGAGGGAAGGCGACGGCGGCGTTGGCGTGTCGGCACCCAACACAACTACGAATGTGGCGCGGCGTGGGTTGTAAGGCGCTGAGGACACAATCGCGATTCGGGCGCGTGCGTTGCCGATCGTGTACTCGTAGACGTCTCCACGAATCACTCGGCATCGACGCCGTGGAGGTCAATGGCATCAAGCGCGGCTAGCACTGCCTGATCCTCCGACGGCAGCGACGCCTGCCATTCGGCGATGACATCGACGTCTCCGCGTGCCGCCTCATGACGAATTGCCCGATCCAGCCATCGGCCGACGTCGAGCCCCTCGGCCTCGGCGCGGGAACGAGCCAAGGGGATACTGTCCTCGTCGAGCGTGAGCGACGTCTTCGTTCGCATACCGCCGACCATACCGCTCAACATGCCGCCGCGATATAGGTGAGTAGCCCTTCAGCGCGTCTCGAGGTGCGAACGATCCGACCGTCAGCGGGGTGTCAGCAGGCAGAACTCGTTGCCCTCAGGGTCGGCCAGCACGCGCCACGGGATCTCGGGATCGCCCAGGTCGATCGGGGTCGCGCCGAGGGATTGCAGGCGGGAGATTTCGGCTTCGAAGTTGTCGTCCTGGTACGGGCGCAGGTCCAGGTGCACGCGGTTCCACACGGTCTTCGGCGTCGGCGTGCGGACGAACTCGAGGTAAGGCCCGACCCCCTGGGACGAGCGCATGGAGGCCCCCTCGTCGGTCACTGTGTGCACTTGCCAGTCGATGGCCTGGGCCCACCAGCCGGCCATGGCCCGCGGGTCGGCGCAGTCGACGACGATCGCGGCGATCGGACCGGTGTCCTGGTAGACGGTCCGCGGCTCCAGCACGCAGAACTCGTTGCCGTCGGGGTCGGCCAGGACGACCCAGGGCACGTTCTTCTGGCCCACGTCGGCCGGCTTCGCGCCTAGTTCCTGCAGGCGTGCAACCAGTGCGGCCTGGTGTTCGAGCGAGGTCGTGGCCAGGTCGATGTGCACGCGGTTCTTGACCGTCTTGGGTTCCGGCGCGGTGACGATGTCGATGAACAGGGCGTGCGGGTCGGGGTAGGGCAGGCCCGGCGGTTCGAGGTTGGTCACACCGGGGGCTTCGTGGTCGATGCCCCAGCCGAGGACCTGCGACCAGAACCGGCCCAGCGCCGCGTCGTCGTGGGCCTTCATGTTGATCTGCACCAGCCGGGTTGCCATGGCTCGATCTAAGCAGGTCGGAGCAGCACCCGCGGGCCGGTGCCGTCGGCGGCCAGGGTGTCGTCGGGGTTGATGAGTTTGCAGCGGTGCAGGGAGAGGCAGCCGCAGCCGATGCAGCCGGTGAGGTCGTCGCGTAGGCGCTGCATGAGCAGGATTTTCTCGTCGAGGCGGTGCCGCCAGCGGTCGGACAGGTGGGCCCAGTCGGCGCGGGTGGGTGTCCGGTTCTCGGGCAGTTCGGCCAGGGCCGCGCGGATCTCGTCGAGGGAGACGCCGACCTGTTGGGCGATCCTGATGAAGGCGACCCGCCGCAGCTCGGAGCGTTCGTAGCGGCGCTGGTTGCCGGTGGTGCGGGTGGAGCGGATCAGGCCTTCGCGCTCGTAGTAGCGCAGGGCCGACGGCGCCACACCGCTGCGGGCCGCGAAGTCACCGATCGTCAGCGTCTCCATCGCCATCCTTGAGCTGAAGTGAACTTCAAGTTGCACTCTAACCCCATGACAGCGACAGCAGTGCACACCGACCGGCTCGGCCCCCTGCTGCAACGCATCACGGGGGACCGCAAACACTTACCGAGCGCCCATTCGACCCTGGACGTGCTGTGGGTGCTCTACGACCGGGTGCTCCGCATCACACCGGAGACCGTCGACGCGCCCGATCGCGATCGTTTCCTGCTCTCCAAGGGGCACGGTCCGGCCGCCTACTACGCCGTGCTGGCGGCCAAGGGCTTCATTCCCGAGTCGTGGCTCGACGACCTGGGCGGATGGGACAGCCCGCTGGGCCACCACCCCGACCGTGTCCGCATCCCGGGCGTCGAGATCGGCACGGGGTCGCTCGGGCACGGTCTCGGGCTGGGTGCCGGGATGGCGCTCGGCCTGCGGGCCCAAGGCTTCACCCGTACGCGGACCTTCGTGCTGCTGGGTGACGCCGAACTCGACGAGGGGTCGAACCACGAGGCCATCGCGTACGCCGCCGCGACGCACCTGCCGATCACGGCGATCGTGGTCGACAACCAGTCGGCGACGCACGGCTGGCCCGGTGGGATCGCGGCCCGCTTCCCGGGCTGGGACGTCTCCGTTGTGGACGGCCGCGACCGGGAGCGGCTGGAACGCGCGCTGAAACTCCGGCACGACCGCCCCAACCTGGTCGTCGCCACCGTCGAACGCAAAGGGAGCTGAGCGACATGATGAGGGACACGTTCGTGGCCACCACGACCGCGCTGCTCGACGAGGACCCGCGGACCGCGCTGGTGCTGGCCGACATCTCCGCCGAGGCTTTCCTCCCCGTGCAGCGCCGGCATCCCGACCGGGTGCTCAACGTGGGCATCCGGGAGCAGCTGATGACGGGGGTCGCGGGCGGGCTGGCGCTCACCGGGCTGCGGCCCTATCTGCACTCGTACGCGCCTTTCGCGGTCGACCGGGCGTACGAGCAATTGAAGCTCGACCTCGGCCACCAGGACGCGGGCGCCGTCGTGGTCAGCATCGGCGGCTCTTATGACGCGTCGGAGGAGGGCTACACACACCAGTCGCCGGGCGACGTCGCGCTGCTGGACACACTCGACGGCTGGACCGTACACGTGCCCGGGCATCACGACGAGGTACCGGCCATGCTGCGCGCGGCGGCCCGGCACGACGACCGGGTCTACGTGCGGCTCGGCGTGCAGGAGAACGATCGGCCCCACCTCGACGGCGGCCGGCTGCGGGTGCTGCGGCGGGGCGGCCCGCTGATCGTGGCGGTCGGCCCGATGCTCGGCCCGGTCCTCGAGGCCACGGCCGGGCTCGACGTCACGGTGGCGTACACGAACACGCCGCGCCCGCTCGACGCCGACGGTCTGCGTGTGCTGACCGAGGGCGAGGTCGTCATGGTCGAGCCGTACCTGGCCGGCACCTCGGCCGCCGCGGTGAGCAGCGCCCTGGCGGGTCTGCCGCACCGGGTTCTGCACCTGGGCGTCGGGCGCGGTGAGGTGCGGCGTTACGGCAGCTGGCGCGACCACGCCCGGGCCCACGGCCTCGACGCGGCCGGACTGCGAGCGTCGATCGTGGACTTCCTGGGGCAGGACACCTAGGCCTACGCGGCCAGGGCGTGCCTGGCGTGGAAGACCTCGCGCAGCCGCTCGTCCAGCTGCCGTACGGCTTCCGCGTTGTTCAGCCGCAACCGGAACCGCTCGCGCACCCCGTCGACCGCTGTGGCGGCGATCTCGAGGTCCGAGCGGGACGTCGTGGGGCTCCACGAGACGTTGCTCAGGTGCCGCAGGTTGGTGTTGAGGTGCAGCCGCAGCCGGTGCAACACCTTGGTCTCCTGCGTCACCACGAGCCGCCGATGCGTCAGCACCAGCATGAACTCGCCGGAGAGCGGCGCTTCGGGGCGCTGGCAGCGGCCGACCAGCACGGTGGTCTCGTCGGGCTCGACGCAGCGGCGGAAGATGGGCATGTGCCGGCTGACGGTCGGGATGGCGACACCGGCCTCGGCCGCGGCGGGAAGGAACGTACGGGAAAACACGTCCATGTGGCGTTTAACGGCGACCTCCCGGGGAAGTCGCTGCCACCGGCCGATGAATGTCGAATTACAAAGCCTCGACAATCGTTGCGTTCGCCATACCGGCTCCCTCACACATCGTTTGCAGGCCGAATCGCAGGCCGGACTGTCGCATGTGGTGCAGCATCGTCGTCATGATGCGCGCACCGGATGCCCCGAGAGGGTGACCGAGAGCGATCGCCCCGCCGCGCGGATTCATCCGGGCGCGGTCGGCGCCGGTCTCGGCCAGCCAGGCCAGCGGCACGGGCGCGAACGCCTCGTTCACTTCGTAGACGCCGATGTCGTCGATCCGCAGACCGGCCCGCGCCAGCACCTTGGCCGTGGCCGGGATGGGCGCGGTCAGCACGATCACCGGGTCGTCGGCCGCGATCACCGCGGCGTGCACGCGGGCCAGCGGGCGCAGGCCGTGCGCGGCGGCCCATTCCGAGGTGGTGACGGCGAGCGCCGCGGCGCCGTCGGAGATCTGCGAGGCCGTGCCCGCGGTGATCCGGCCGCCGTCGCGGAACGGCGTCTTGAGCCCGGCCAGTTTCTCCAGCGTGGTGTCGCGGCGGATGCCCTCGTCGAGCTTCACGCCGGCCAGCGGCTCGATCTCGGCGTCGAACTCACCGGCGTCCTGGGCGCGGGCGGCCGCGGCGTGGCTGGACAGGGCGAACTCGTCGAGCTGGGCGCGCGAGAAGCCCCACCGCTCGGCCACCATCTCGGCGCCGACGCCCTGGTTGAACGAGTCGACGCCGTACCTGGTCCGCAGCGTTTCCCCGTACGGGTCGGCGCCCTGCCCGCTGGAGCCCATGGGCACCCGGGTCATCGACTCGACGCCACCGGCCACGACCAGGTCGGCCTGTCCGGAGATCACCGTCGCCGCCGCGAAGTGCAGCGCCTGCTGGCTGGAGCCGCACTGCCGGTCGATGGTGGTGCCCGGCACCGCCTCCGGCCAGCCCGCCGCCAGCACGGCGTTGCGCCCGATGTTCCACGACTGCTCGGCCACCTGGGAGACGCAGCCCCACATCACGTCGTCGACGTCGGCCGGGTCGAAACCCGTACGCTCGGACAGGGCTCGCAGCACGTGCGCCGACAGGTCGACCGGGTGCACACCGGCCAAGCCGCCGCCGCGCCGGCCGATCGGGGTCCGGACCGCTCCGACGATCACCGCATCACGCATGAGTCGACGGTAACCCGGACTGCCATAGTGGTGGCATGCAGTGGCGCGTCAAGCCTGTTCTTCCGGTCAGCAAACTCATCGCCGCGGTCGCCGTGGCCGTCCTGGCGTTGGCCTTCGCCGGCCGCGACCCGGTGCGCTGGGTCCTGGCCGGCGTGCTCGTGCTGGCCCTGCTGGTGTGGGCGCTGCGTGACCTGCTGCGGCCGGTGCGCCTGGCCGCGGACGCCGAGGGTGTGACGGTCGTGACGGGGTTCCTGGGCCGCCGCCGCCTGACCTGGGGGCAGATCGAGCGCGTACGGGTCGACCGCCGCTCGCACCGCGGCCTGCGCAGCGAATATCTCGAGCTGGACGCGGGCGACGCGATCTTCCTGTTCAGCGCGAACGACCTGGGCGAACTGCCCGACGACGTGGCCACGGCGCTGGCCGACCTGCGGGTGGCGAGCTAACCCAGCAGCACCGTCGTGCGCATGACGGCGGCGAGGAGCAGCACCACGAAGACGGCCGCGCAGCCCGCCGCCTGGATCTGACTGCGGCGCTTGGTCGGGGCGTACGCGAGAACGAAAGCGACCACACCACCGATGATCAGGCCGCCGATGTGGCCCGCGATCGAGATGTTGGGGACGCTGAACGTGAAGAGCAGGTTGACCACGAGCAGCGGGATCAGCTGGCTGATGTCGAGGCGCAGCCGCCGGTTGACCACGATCATCGCCAGGACCAGGCCGAAGATCGAGGTCGAGGCGCCCGCGGCCGGGGCGTTGGGGGCGGTGAAGACATACGCCGCGACGTTGCCGCCCAGGCCGGCCAGCAGATAGAGCGCGGCGAAGCGGATCGGGCCCAGCTTCTCTTCCAGATAGCGGCCCAGCTGCCAGAGCAACATCATGTTGAGCAGCAGATGCAGCACGCCGTAGTGCACGAACATCGCGGTGAACAGCCGCCACCACTCACCGGCGGCGATGCCGTGGGGGTCACCCCCGATCACGTACGGCGCGTAGCCGAGCACCGAGGCCCAACGGGTGACGTCGGTCTGACCGCCCATCAGGCCGAACCAGCCGCCCGCGCCGGCGATCGCCCGAGGGCCGCCGACGACGGCCGAGAGCACCATCACCGCCACGTTGATCGCGATCAGGCCGCGGGTCACGTAGCCCGCGCGGCCGGCGAGGCTGCCGCCGAACGCCGTACGGGCTTGGCGCTGGGTTCGTTTGCCCTCGGCCACGCACTCGGGGCACTGGTGACCGACCGACGCCTCGTTCATGCAATCGGGGCAGATCGGCCGGTCACACCGTGTGCACCGGATGTAAGTCTCCCGCGACGGATGGCGATAACAGACCGGAGCCGTCGACGGAGCCTCACTCATGTTCCAAGGTTACTTCAGTCCTGAGCGCGCTCGATTTCCACGCGCTCGATCACGACGTCCTCGCGGGGCCGGTCGCCCGCGGCGGTCGGCGTGTTGGCGATCGAGTCGACGACCTTGGCCGACTGCTCGTCCGCGACCTGGCCGAAGATCGTGTGGCGCCGGTTCAGGTGCGGGGTCGGGCCGACCGTGATGAAGAACTGCGAGCCGTTGGTGCCCGGGCCCGCGTTCGCCATGGCCAGCAGGTACGGACGGTCGAACTGCAGCTCGGGGTGGAACTCGTCGGCGAACTGGAAGCCCGGTCCGCCCCGGCCGGTGCCGGTCGGGTCACCCATCTGGATCATGAAGCCGGCGATCACGCGGTGCGAGATCGTGCCGTCGTAGTACGGACCCGAGCCCTTCTGACCGGTGCGCGGGTCGGTGTAGTCCTTCGTGCCCTCAGCGAGCTCCACGAAGTTGCGCACAGTCGCCGGGGCGTGATCCGGGAACAGCTGCAGCCGGATCGGGCCATGGTTCGTGTGCAGGATGGCGTAAAGCTTCTCGGCCACGGGTACTCCTGTCTGTGTCACGGTCGCCCCGTGGCGTACCTCGGCGGGGCGATTGGACAGTTCCTTGCAGTTCGGATCCTCCCCCATGTGTCTGAAGCGGCAGCGAGGGGGTACCGAAACAGGGCACCATTCATGGCAGAGACTGGAGAGGTGGGCACTGGTGATCACGACGATGCGCCGCAAGAGCCGCAGCACGCGGATGAAGAACGAGCTCGGGCAGAGTGTTGACCACTTCAAGCGCGCGGCGTCGCTCGCGGCGCAGGAGACCAGCGCGACGGTCGGGCCGACGCTGAGCGCCGCGGTCGACCGGGTGCAGCCGGCCGCGACCAAGGCCAAGGACGTGGCTTCGAGCGGCTGGGGCAGCGCGGTGGCCACGATCACCCCGCTCGTGGCCGCGGCCAGCGAGAAGGTCGGCCAGGCGAGCGAAAGCGCGCGGCAGACCGGCGAGCTCAGCCGGCGCAAGGCCAAGAAGGCCGCCAAGGAGAACAAGAAGGCCGCCAAGACGCTGCAGAAGCGGGCCAACAAGGCGATCGGCCGCGAGAAGAGCGGGCGCGGCAAGAAGCTCGTCGGCTTCGCGCTGCTGGGCACCGCGATCGGCATCGCCGCCGCGTACGCCGCCAAGCGCCGTCAGGCCGCGCAGTGGGACGAGTACGACCCGGCCGCGCCGATCAGCCCCTCGACGACCGCTGTGACGGGCGCCGACGACGCGGCGTTCGAGCCCGAGGTCACCGACAAGGAGATCCCGCAGGCCTACAGCTCGCAGAACGGAACCTCGCCGAACACCCCTCGGTAACGATTGCCGACGCCCCGACAGGGCGGGTCCCAGCTCTCGGCGGCCCGCCCTGTCGTGCTGCTCAGAGCCAGCCGCTGCGGCGAAACACCCGGTAGAGCAGCACCGACGCGATCAGGATGATCGTCCACCACGCGGGATAGCCGTACTGCCAGGTCAGCTCGGGCATGAAGGTGAAGTTCATGCCGTAGATGCCGGCCCCCGCGGTCCACACCGTGGCGATGGCCGCCCATGCCGCGATCTTGCGCATGTCGTTGTTCTGATCGACCGTGACCTGGGCCAGCCGGGCCTGCAGGATCGAATTGAGCAGATCATCGAAGGACGAGACCTGTTCCACCGTACGGGTCAAGTGGTCCTGCACGTCCCGGAAATACTTGCCGATCCGCTTGGGCACGAGCGCCACGATCATCGCCAGCGGGCGCTGCAGCGGCACCACCGCGCGCCGGAACTCCACCAGCTCACGCTTCATCTGATAGATCGCCGGGATCGGGCTGGCGTGGTCGCGCGAGAACACGCCCTCCTCGATCAGGTCGAGATCGGCCTCGACCCGGTCGGCCACCGCGACGTAGTGGTCGACGACCCGGTCGGTCACCGCGTAGGCCACCGCCCACGGGCCCTGCTCGATCAGGTCGGCCCGCTCCGACTCGAGGTCGGCCCGCACCGAACCCAGCTCCGAGGCGTCGCCGTGGCGCACCGTGATGACGAACTGGGCGCCCACGAAGACCATCATCTGACCGGTCTCGACCACCTGCGACGTCTCGGTGATCTCACCGTGCGGCACATAGCGGGCCGTCCGCATGACCAGGAAGTGCACCGAGCCGAACTGCTCCAGCTTCGGGCGCTGCTCGGCCTTGACCGCGTCCTCCACGGCCAGCTCGTGCAGCCCGTACGTGTGAGCGATCTCGCTCATCTCGTCCTGGCCGGGCTCGTGCAGGCCCAGCCAGACGAACGCGTCGTCGCGCTCGCAGGCGATCCGCAGCGCCTCGTCGGGGGACAAATGACCGGGCATCCGCTTGCCGGCCACGTAGACCGCACAATCGACGACCGCGCTGCCGGCCCGGCGGCCCTGGTTCTGCTCGGAGCTGTCGTCGGCCGTGCCCAGGATCCGGTTCATCGCGCGGACGGGAGCGGTGAAAGCTCGCGACAACGGCCGGTTCCGATTGCGATCGCTCACGATGACCTCCCCCACACGGACGAACAAACCGCCCGAGGCTACGCCCGGCGGGTTGGTGACACACCCACCGGGCGTCCGCCTTTCGGCGCTTCTTAGGCGCGCACCTCTTCGATGGCCTCGGCCAGACGGCGCACGCCCTCGTCGATCTGCTCGACGGTGACAGCCGAGTAAGCCAGGCGGACCGAGCTGTGACCACCCTCGAGCAGGAAGTCGCTGCCCTTGACGATCGCCACGCCCTTCTTCATCGCCGCCGGGAAGAGCTTGTCGACGTCGACATCGGAGGGCAGGTCGACCCAGAGGAAGTAGCCGCCGTCGGGCTCGGTGAAGGTGGCGCCCGGGATGTGCTTGCGCAGCGACTCGGCCAGCACGCGGGCCCGCTCGCCGAGGGCGGCGCTCACCGTCGCGATCGAGCGCTCGATGTCGCCCGACACGCAGAACTGGTGCACGATCGCCTCGGAGACCATACCGGGCGAGATGTAGAGGTTGGTGGCCTTCTTGGCGATCGCGTCGATCAGCGCGGCCGGGCCGACCAGGTAACCCACGCGGACACCGGGGCACACCGTCTTGGTGAAGCTGGAGGCGTGCACGACCAGGTTGTCCGTGTCTTGCGAGAGCATCGAGGGCAGGGCGTCGCCGCGGAACCGGATGTCCACGTACGGGTCGTCCTCGAAGATCGTGAACTCGTACTGCGCGGCCAGCGCGAGCAGGGCCTGACGCTTCTCCGCCGACAGCGTGATGCCGGCCGGGTTCTGATAGTTCGGGATGATGTGGGCGAGCTTGGGACGGACGCCCGACTCGAGCAGCGCGCGCAGCTCGTCGACGTCGATGCCGTCGGACTGAAGTGTGACCTGGTGCACCTTGGCGCCCAGGTTCTGCAGGCTGAGCAGGGTGCGGTCGTAGGTCGGCTTCTCCACCACGACGTCGTCACCGGGCTGCACCAGGTGGTTGAAGAGGAACGCGTCGGCCTGCAGGGAGCCGTTCGTCACAATGACCTGGTCCGGCGAGACGTTGTGCTTCTCGGCGATCCACTTGCGCAGCGGGACGTAGCCGACGGACGTGCCGTAAGCGGTCACACCAGCGGGATCGGCCTCGAAGGCACGTGCTGCTGCGGCGGCGAGGCCCTCGACGTCGATGATGTCCAGCGACGGAGCGCCCCGGGCAAAGGAGATCAGCTGCTCAGCGGTCATGCGCACAAGCTTACGAGCCGCCTCTACGGGATTTTCGGCTGGCTCATGCCGTCCGAGCCGTGGGACGCCACCCGCTATTCTCCTGGAGTTCACCAATTAGAGGGAGAGACTCCGATGATCGGTCTGGTACTCGCCGCCGGAGCCGGGCGCAGACTTCGTCCGTACACGGACACCCTGCCCAAGGCCCTCGTCCCGGTCGACGGTGACACGACGATCATGGACATCTCGCTGCGCAACCTGGCGGCGGCCGGGCTGACCGACGTGACCATCGTAGTGGGCTACTGCGCGCAAGCCGTCGAGGAGCGCCAGGCCGGCTTCGAGGAGCGCTACGGCGTGAAGATCTCTCTCGTGCACAACGACAAGGCCGAGGAGTGGAACAACGCCTACTCCCTCTGGCTCGCCCGTGACCACTTCGCGCAAGGAGCGTTGATGGTCAACGGCGACACGGTGCACCCCATCAGCGTCGAAGAGACCCTCCTGGCGCAGCGCGGCCCGAGCATTTTGCTGGCGGTCGACAATGTGAAGAAACTCGCCGACGAGGAGATGAAGACGATCTTCAACGACGACGGGCAACTCACCAGCATCACCAAGCTGATGGATCCGGCCGCCGCCTTCGGCGAATACATCGGCGCGAACATCATCGAAGGGTCGGCCGCCGCCGAACTGGCCGACGCCCTCAAGGCGACCTGGGAACGCGACCCCAACCTCTACTACGAGGACGGCTTCCAGGAATTCGCCAACCGCGGCGGCGAAGTCCGCGCGGCCACCATCGGCGAGGTCGACTGGGTCGAGGTCGACAACCACGACGACTTGGCCAAGGCGCGGGACATCGCATGCCGCTACTAGCCCGGAGCGTCCAAGCGCCGCTGCACATCCACGTGCGCCGCGGCGCCGTCGCCGACCTGGGCCGCCTGCTCGCCGACGGACGCATCTCGGCCGGCGGCGACGTGGCCGTGGTCGTCGGGCCCGGCCTGGGTGAGCGGGTGGTCGAGTTGATCCGGCCCTCGCTGCAGTCAGCCGACGTCTTCACCACCACCGGCGGCACCCTCGACGCCGCCCTCGAACTGGCGGCCAAGCTGCGCGCCCGGCCCTACGACGCGGTGGTCGGCATCGGCGGCGGCACCACCGTCGACACGGCGAAGTACGCGGCCAACCGCTGGGGCCTGCCGATGATCTCGGTCGCCACCAGCCTGGCCAACGACGGCATCGGCTCCCCCGTGGCGAGCCTGATCAACGACGGCGTCAAAGGTTCGTACGGGGTGCACATCCCCTTCGGCGTGATCGTCGACCTGGACTTCGTGGAAACCGGCCCCGACCGCGTCAACCGGGGCGGCATCGGCGACGCGATCAGCAACATCAGCGCCCTGGCGGACTGGGAACTGGCCCGCGAGATGCGCGGCGAACCGGTCGACGGCCTGGCCGCCTCGCTGGCCCGGATGGGCGCCGAAGCAGTGCTGACCATGCCCGGCGACCTCGACGACGACGCATTCGTGACGGTGCTGGCCGAAGCGCTGATCGCCAGCGGCCTGGCCATGGCGGTCTCCGGCAGCAGCCGGCCCGCCAGCGGCGGCTGTCACGAGATCATGCACGCCGTCGACGCGCTCTTCCCCGGCACCGCCTCCCACGGCGAACTGGCCGGCCTGGGCGCGCTGTTCTGCACGTTCCTGCGCGGAGACGAGCGGCGTTTCGCCCAGATGTCCGACTGCCTGGCCCGGCACCGCCTGCCCCGGCTCCCGTCCGACGTCGGGCTGACCGACGCCCAGTTCGCCGAGGCCGTCGCGTTCGCCCCGCGCACCCGGCCCGACCGCTACACGATCCTGGAACACCTGGCCATGACCCCCGACGAGATCAGCAGAAAGCTGGCTTCCTATGTCGCAGCCGTCGCCGCCCGCTGACCCCGCACCCCCCGCCCCCACCGCGGCCGACTACTACGCCGTCAACCGCGGCGGCGGCCTCTTCAGCGAGGCCGTCAGCCAGCACGTGGGCGCCCGGATCGCCGTCCACGCCCACAAACACCGGCTGGCCCCGACCGTGCTGACCGTCTTCAACCTGGGCATCGGCGGCCTCGTCTCGATCCTGGTGATCGCCACCGCCATCCCCGTCGCCGACGGCCGCATCTGGGCCTGGCCCATCGGCCTGCTGGCCCTGCTCGGCTGGCAGCTCGCCTACGCCTTCGACTGCGCCGACGGCCAACTGGCCCGCGTAACCGGCCAGACCAGCCCCGCCGGCGCCCGCCTCGACGTGCTGTGCGACGTGGCCGTGCAAATCTCCTTGGTGGCCGCCCTGGGCGCCGTCGCCGAGGCCCAGGTGCCCGACACCCCGGCCTGGCTGCTGGCCGCCTTCGCCGGCACGTGGATGGTCAACCTCGTCACATCGGTCATGCAGACCGGCGACAAGGCCGCCAGCATGGTGACGAGCCGCTCCCTGCCCGTACGCCTGGTCAAGCTCGTCCGCGACTACGGCGCGGTGGTTGCCCTGGCCGGGCTGGTGCTGACCGTCGCCCCACAGTGGACTATCTGGTTCGTCGGGTTGTTCACGCTGGTGAATGCCGCTTTCCTGGCCGCCAGCGTGATGTTCTCAGCCCGCGAGGCCCTGCACTCCTGATCAGCGAGCGACGGAAACTGGCCGCCGATTACGTCCAGTTCCTCGCTGTCGAAGTCGAAGAGAACGTCATCCTGGGCTCAGCCGCTGCCTGCATCTTCTTGAGAAGCGATCCACTGCCGTCCGCGTCGGCCTCCGATGTGCGGTCTCGAAACTGCGAAGAGCAGCTCTACTGCCGCAAGTCGGTGGTCGCGCCGCGGTCGCAGCGAGGCGAAATCGAGTTCGAGTGGTCCGTAATGAGACCCAACGGCCGGGCGGCGAACCCTCGCCCGCTGCATTCGCACTGGTCAGCGAAGGTTTCGCTGACAAGGGACTTGCGGAGGGCGTGGGATTCGAACCCACGAAGAGTTTCCCCTTACCGGTTTTCAAGACCGGCGCCATCGGCCACTAGGCGAGCCCTCCCGATGTTGCTGTCCCAGTGTGCCAGATGGTGGCCCGCGGGCCTGACACAGGCCGTACGGAAACTTAAATCATGGCTCTGAAAAGGCTCCTGAGCTGCTGGAACACGCTCTCCGTAAATGTTACAGGCGGTTGACACAACATCGACGAGCGTGGTTACAGTTCAGAGCCTTTACCTTTCCCGCCCCAAGGCCCCCACCTATGGCAAGGGAGTTCCAACCGTGTCCATCCCCAAGAAAGTCGCCTGGGTAGCTACCGCGGTCCTGAGTTCGACCGTCCTGGCTGCCCCGGCCGCGTTCGCCGCCAACGAGACGGTGAACGTCTACCTGACCACCACGAGTGACGCCGGCGGCCGGACCGTGACGCGAGGGCTGCAGCAGCAGTCCCCGGTTGCGTTCGGGAGCAGCAGCGGGTCGGCCAACCAGACCATCACGGTCAACGAGAACACCAGTTACCAGCAGTTCGAGGGAGCCGGGGCGTCGATCACGGACACCGCGGCGTTCAACATCCGGGGCAGCGGCGCGCTGTCGGCCGCCACCCAGAACGACGTCATGACGAAGTTGTTCAGCCCGACCGCCGGCATCGGGGTGAGCGCGATCCGCAATGTCATCGGCTCGTCCGACCTGGCGCAGAACAACTTCTCGTACGACAACACGTGCTGCGACGTGAACGATTTCTCGCTCGCGCGGGATGCCGACGTGATGGCCTTGACCAAGCAGGCGGTCGGACTCAACCCGGCCGGGTTCGTCATGGCTTCGCCGTGGACCGCGCCGCCCTGGATGAAGGACAACAACGCGTACAGCCAGGGGTATCTGCAGGCCCAGTACTACAAGACGTACGCGCAGTACTTCGTGAAGTACATCCAGGGTTATCAGGCTCAGGGCGTGCCGATCCGGTATGTCACTTCGCAGAACGAGCCGGGTTGCTGCCCGGGCTACCCGTCGATGCAGTGGCCGGTCTCGGGTCTGCAGTCGTTCGCCAAGAACGACCTGATGCCCGCGCTGCAGGCGGCCGGTCTCAACACGAAGCTCCTCATCGGAGACTGGAACTTCGACACGTACGACCAGTGGGTGGCCCCGCTCGTGGCGGACACCGCGATCCGCAAGCACCCGAACTTCGGCGGCATCGCGTGGCACGACTACGGCGGTAACCCGTCGACGGCGAGCACGGTGCGTAACCAGTATCCGAACGTCAACATGTACATGACCGAGCACTCGGGCGGCACCTGGGTCAGCAATCAGCACGCCGAGGACATGGGCGACCTGATCGAGTATTTCCGTAACTGGGGCCGTGCCTGGACGAAGTGGTCGCTGGCCGTCGATCAGAACATGGGACCGCACAACGGCGGCTGCGGCACGTGCACCGGCCTGATCACCGTGCAGCGTGGTGGCAGCCGGAACGGCCAGGTCGACTACACCGTCGAGTACTACACGATGGGTCACTTGACCAAGTTCGTGAAGCCGGGTGCCGTACGGATCGACTCCAGCGCGAACGGCACGGTCCCCAACGTGGCGTTCCGCAACAGCGACGGCTCCAAGGCGCTGATCGCCTACAACACGAGCGGCAGCGCGCAGAGCGTCAAGGTGAACTGGGGTGGGCAGTCCTTCGTCTACAACCTTCCCAGCCGTACGTCGGCCACGTTCACCTGGAGCGGAGCGCAATCCGGGGGCGGCAGCGGCGGGACCGGCACGATCACCGGGCTGGGCGGCAAGTGTCTCGACGTGTCGAACGGGTCGACCGCCAACGGCAACCTGCCGCAGCTGTGGGACTGCACGCCGGGCAACACCAACCAGCAGTGGACGGTGGGCAGCGACGGCACGATCCGCGGCCTGGGCAAGTGCCTCGACGTGGCCGACAACTCGACGGCGGACGGCGCGCCGGTCCACCAGTGGGACTGTCTCGATGCCGTCGCGAGTCAGAAGTGGACGGTCACGGCCGGCCGCGACATCGTCAACAATGCGTCCGGCAAGTGCCTCGATGTGAAGGACAACAGCACCGCCAACGGCGCGAAGCTGCAACTGTGGGCTTGCACGGGGGCCGCGAACCAGAAGTGGACAGCGCCGTAACAGGGCAAGCTAGGAACCATGCACGCCATCGTGATCGAGGACAAGAAGCTCGTCTCGCGTGAGGTTCCGGATGCTGAGGCCGGCGACGGTGAGGTCGTCATCGACGTCACCGCCGCCGGCGTCAACCGGGCCGACGTCGCTCAGCGGCAGGGTTTCTATCCGCCGCCGCCCGGCGCCTCGCCCTATCCGGGCCTGGAATGCGCCGGTGTGATCAGCGCGGTCGGGCCGGGGGTGACCGACCGGCACGTCGGCGAACGGGTCAGCGCGCTGCTGTCCGGGGGCGGGTACGCCGAGCGGGTGGCCGTTCCGGTGGGGCAGTTGCTTCCCGTGCCGGCCGGGCTTTCGCTGATCGAGTCGGCCGCGCTGCCCGAGGTCGCGTGCACGGTGTGGTCGAACGTGGTGGATCGGGACCGGCTGCGCAAGGGCCGTACGCTGCTGGTGCACGGCGGCGGCAGCGGCATCGGGACGTTCGCCATCCAGCTCGGCAAGGCCCTGGGTGCGTCAGTGATCGCGACCGCACGGTCCGGCAAGCACGAGGCGCTCCGAGCCCTCGGCGCCGATCGGCTCATCGACTACACGACCGACGACTTCGTGACCGCCACCCGCGAGTTCAACGGCCAGGGGGCCGACGTGATCCTCGACATCGTGGGCGCGAAGTATCTGAGCCGCAACATCGAGGCGCTGGCGCCGAACGGCCGCATCTCGGTGATCGGCATGCAGGGCGGGCGCAAGGCCGAACTCGACCTGGGCCTGCTGATGGCCAAGCGCGGCTCGGTGTCGTCGACGTCGCTGCGGGCTCGACCGGCCGGCGACAAGGCCCGGATCGTGGCCGCCGTCGCCCGTGACGTGTGGCCGCTGGTCGAGGCGGGGGCCGTCAAGCCGGTCATCCAGACGACGATTCCGCTGGCGCAGGCAGCCGAGGCGCATGAGCTGATGGAGTCGAGCGACCACCTCGGCAAAATTCTGCTTACCCCCTAAAGAGGTCCTAAACCCACCCTTTCGGGCGATAGTTGTGCGTATTTTATGTGTGTTTGACCGCTTTTTGCGGCGCGGCGAAACGGACTCGGAGGGTGCGCCGCTCAGCATGGTGTCACTCGGGCCGAGTGATCGGCCGGTGGGCTCGCGGCTCGCGGGACCCGCCTGACGAGCGACACCGGGAGGTCTCATGACCAACACGCCGTTGCGCCCTGCGCGGTCGGCACCGGCCGGTCGGAAGCCGGTGCCCGCACCGGCCCGACGCGGTAAGGCGCCGTGGCTCGTAGGTGGAGTGTTTGCCCTGCTAGTAGTGGGGGTAGTGGGTTACGCGGTGGCCGGACGAGGTGGCGAGACGCCCCCGTCCGAGACGGTGGCCACCGGTAGCGTGGCGCTCGACAGCGCCGCGCCGGTCGACGTTGTGCCGACGCCGACGGTGGCCCAGCTCGTAGTGCTTCCGGCCGGCCGCAGAGCCGCGGAGGGAACGCTTTCGGTCGCCGTGACGAAGACCGAGTGCGGAGTGGCCGAGGTCGGCCCGCCCGATCTGCCGCTGGCCGCCGACGGAGAGTTCTGCCTGGTCAGCATGGCCGTACAGAACACCGGAAAGGAACCCCGGCTGCTCGATCCGGGGGCCCAGCGCGGGCTCGACGGGCAGGGCCACGCCTATCGGGTGGCCGAGCAGGCCGCGGTCTTCGTGAACGATCAGGATCCGTCGCTGCTCGACGAGATTCCGGCCGGCGCGATCCGCCAGGGTGTGGTGCCGTTCGACGTTCCCAAGGGCACCCGGCTGACCGGTTTCCTGCTGCACAAGTCGCCTTACAGTACGGGCGTACGGGTCCCTCTGTCCTGATCACGGACGCATTTCGGAGATCCACCGGAGCCGATCGAGTGCGTAACTCGCATTCTTTTTCTCGATCGAGCAAGGGTGATTGTGCGATTTCGGCCCCGCAACATTCCTGATGTGTGTTGGCATGGTCGACGGAATTAACGAGTAGTCCGGGTTCCCATTGCCGTCCGTATTGGGCGGTGCCGGCGCGGTGCACGCTAATGCCACGCCGTCGGGATTCGCGCGAGAGCCCCGGACCGATGTCGGAGGCAACACTGCACTGTCCGTCCCCGAGCCGGGCGTTCACCGCCGGCGCACTCGCGCTGGCTGTCCTCTCGCCCGCTCTTGACCCGACCGAGCACGCCGCCGAGGCCGTGCCACCCACGAACCCGGTGGGCCCCAATGCCTCGGATGACACTCGAATCGAGGAGCGCACCACTACCGCCGAACGCGCATCGCGCGCCGCCCCCCGGCGATTCTCACTCGCCCGGGCCGCGACGACGGCCCGGCCCCGACTCAATCCCTTCGCCGCCCCGGACAACGGCCAGGCCCTGCGGGACGCGGTGGAACTGGCCGTGGCCGACGAGCGGGTGGCGGTCCGCACCGCCGAGACCCTGGCCATGGTCGAGGCGCGCCAGGACCTGCTGGGCGGCGAGATCACTGATGAGGCGGCCGTGCCCGCCACGGCCGCACTGCTCCGCCGGGCTGACGCGACCGCACGTCAGCTGGCTCAGCAGCGGGTGCGAGCCGAACAGGAGGCCCGAACCGCGGCTCTCCGCGCCGTTCAGGAGGCGGCCGAGGGCGTCGAGGTGACCGAGAACGTCGAGAACGCACGTTACGTCCGGGCGCCGCGGGCCCGCACCGGCGGGCGCTACCAGCGTCAGGTGACGGTCCGCTACGCGCAGGCCAAGCCGCAGGGCCAGCGGGTCGTGCAGCTCGGCAACGGGATGAACGCAGTCATCGCGTTCGCTCGCTCGCAGGTCGGCAAGCGGTACGTCAGCGGCGGGATGGGCTCGGGCGGCTTCGACTGCTCCGGGTTCACCAAGCGGGCGTACGCGCTGGCCGGCATCAGCCTGCCGCACTCGTCCGGTGCGCAGGCGGCCCGCTCGCGCGGTATCTCGCGAGCCCACGCCCGCCCCGGCGACCTGGTCGTCGGACCCGGACACGTGGGCATCTACATGGGCCGCGGGATGATGATCGACGCGGGCAACCACCGCACCGGAGTGGTCTATCGCAAGATGTATTCCGGATTGCGGGTCGCACGCGTAAGTCACCGTTAGGCACGTCAGCGAAAGCGCCGGGGAACCCACCCCGGCGCTTTGCGGCCAATGGCGGTCAGCGCGGCAGCGTGAGGCGGACCGTCGTGCCGATTCCCGGCTCGCTCTCCAGATGAACGCTGCCGTGGTGCGCATCGACGATCGATTTGACGATGGCCAGCCCGAGCCCCGGCCCCTGAGCGGCCATCACCTCGGCGGCCGCGCACCGATAGAACCGGTCGAAAACGTGCGGCAGTTCGTCGGCCGCGATGCCCACCCCGGTGTCGGTGATGGTCAGCTCGGGTTCGCCCTCGGCTGTCGAGTCGATCGTGATCTCACCATCCGGCTGCGTGAACTTGATCGCATTGACCAGCAGATGGTTGAGCACCTGGGCGATGCGCTTGCCGTCGGCGCGCGCCGGCACTGGCTGTTCGGTGCGGTCGCGCAGCTTGACGCCGCGGTGCTCGGCCAGCGCCCGGCAGGCCGCGGTCGCCTGGTGCGCCAGGTCGGCCAGGTCCACCTCGGCCAGGTCGAGCTGGATCCGGTCGTCGGTCATCTTCGCCACCATGAGCAGCTCGTCGATGAGCCGCAGCAGCCGGTCGGAGTTGCGCGACATCACCGACAGGAACCGGCGCGACGTCTCGGCGTCGAAGTCGTCCTCGAGCAGCATCTCGAGGTAGCCGCGGATGGTGGACAGCGGCGTCCGCAGCTCGTGACTGACCGTGGCCAGAAACGAGTCCTTCATCCGGTCGAGCTGACGCATGCGGTCGGCGATCTCCCCCGCGTGCCGGGCGTACCGGCGCAGTTCGAGCTGCACCGACGCGTGCCGGGCCAGGCTGCGCAGGGCCCGTCGCTGTGCGTCGGTGAGCACCCGCGGCTCGTGGTCGACCACGCAGACCGTGCCGACCGCAAACGTCCCGTCGAGCACCACCGGCGCCCCGGCGTAGAACTTGAGCCGGTGCGCGTTCACCGCCGGGTTGGCGGCGAAGCGCGGGTCGACCGCCGTGTCCTGGACTTCGAGCACGTCGTGCGAGGTGATCGTGTAGGTGCAGAAGGACAGGTCGCGCGGTGCGCCTTCGAGATCCGTACCGACCTTGGCCTTGAACCACTGGCGATCCCGGTCGACGAGGCTGACCGCACCCAGCGGCGTGCCGCAGATCTGCGACGCGAGCAGCGCGATGTCGTCGAAGTCCTCCTCCGGCGGGGTGTCGAGCACCTGCGCGTCGTGCAGAGCTGCGAGCCGGCCCGGCTCGTCGGCCGGCAGAGGCGCCCTCATGTTTCGATCGTCTCAGGTGCCGCGCCCGATTTGGTGGAATTCGTCGGACAATGATGGCCTTTACAGCAGTCGGCACCCGCCTCCAGCAGCGGGTGCCGACTTGCGTATCGCCACCAGGCACGGGGATCTCGGCCGCGCGCACCCGGTCGGATGTCAGACAGAAGCATCACCCGCCACCCGAGTTTGCGTGCGCACCGGCTGTGCGTCCGCCCGATCGGGTGACAGCGCGCCGCAATCGTTGCGAAAGGCGGGCGATACCGGAACGGACTACTCTTCGTGCGGAGAAGGCCTGCATACCGCCGGAGGACATCACGATGAGTCTCGAACGCGCCGTTGCCCCGGATCCGTACGATCTCTTGCCCGCCGTCCCGTCCTTCACGGTGACCAGCGCGGACGTGACCGACGGCCGGCCGCTCGACGAGTTGTACGCCCACACCAGTGTGGGCGGCAAAAACCTTTCACCCCAGCTGTCCTGGTCGGGATTCCCCGCCGAGACCCGTGGCTTCGTGGTGACCTGCTTCGATCCGGACGCGCCGACCGGCAGCGGATTCTGGCACTGGGTGCTGGTCAACGTGCCGGTCGAGACGACCGAGCTGTCGCGCGGCGTCGACCCTCTGCCCGGTGAAGCGTTCTGCGTCCGCAACGACTACGGCGACAGCGCGTACGGTGGCGCGGCTCCGCCGCCCGGCGATCGCCCGCACCGCTACGTGTTCGCGGTGCACGCGATCGACGTCGACAAGCTCGAGGTCCCGCCGGAGGCGTCGCCGGCCTACGTCGGCTTCAACCTGGCCTTCCACACCCTGGCCCGGGCCACGATCCGCCCGACGTTCCAGGTCAAAGGCTGACTTCCCCCGTACGCGGAAAGGCCGCCGTCATGCGACGGCGGCCTCGACGTTCGTGATCGTCAGGCGGCGGTGCGCGCCACGACGAAGACGGACTGGCCGAACGGCGGCTTCACGACGCTCTCGGCGGCCTTGGTCACCGGCAGCACGAGCGAGTCGTACACCTTGACCATCGGGCCCTCCTTGGGGGCCAGCTTGAAGATGCTGGTCGCGCCGTAGTAGCCGATCAGGCCCAGCGCGTTCGCGTAGTGCATCTTCTCGATCTGCAGGCCGGCGTCGGTCATGGCGGCGCGCATCGTCTTCTTGGTGTAGCGGCGGATGTGCCCCGTCGCGATGTCGACGTTGCTCATGGCGAACATGAACGCCGGCACGATGATGATGATCCGGCCGCCGGGGCGCACGAGGTCGGCCATGCTGCGCAGAGCGCCGACGTGGTCCTCGATGTGCTCGAGCACGTTGTACGAGACCGCGGCGCTGTATTCACCGTTGGCGTCCGGCGACGGCAGCAGCATCTGGCGCACGTCGATGTTCGGGTAGTCGGCCATGCGCTCCTTGAGCAGCACGAGCCGGTCCGGGTCGGCTTCGGTCGCCGTGAACCGCGGAAGGTGCTCCGCCCACTCGATCGCGTAGTCCCCAAGACCGCTGCCGATCTCGATCGGGTTGTCCCCGAGGTACGGAAGAGCGAGCTCGACGAACCACCGGCGGTGGTTCACGGCCGTGGCGAGGCCTTCGAGCACTTCGGACTGGATCCGCTGGTCTCCAGTGATGTCTGCCATATGTAAGGTTCCCTCGTCTTGCCGATCCGAGCTGACAGCGGGACCGGAAGAGTTAACCATCCGGGGCGCGTAACCGAAAGTTGAGCCCGGCTCAGGCCATCATTATTTGCCTGATTGAGACATAGTCCGCGGGGTACTCCACCCGCTCGCTTCTCATGCGCCGGACCGCACGGATGTCACGAATACACCGTTCATATCGGCTCGATCACGCATGGGCCGCTCGTCACTGCAACGTTACCAACCTCAGTTAGGCTCGCCCACGCTATGACGATTACGGGTAATGCCTCGACAGGCCAACCGGCCGGCGGGAACGTGCTGCCGCCCCGTCAAGTGACCGAAGCCGAGGACCTCGACGCGGAGCTGATCGCGCTCGGGACCGACGTCGCACCGACCGCTCCCAGATCGGTCGTGCCCGATGTCGAGGCGGCCCCTGAGCAGGCACAAAGGCCTGCCCAGCGCTGGTGGCGGCGTCGTCCGGACTGGCGCGACGTCCTGGCCGCGGTGACGTTCATCGCCGTCGCGCTCTACCTGACGGCTCCCTTGTGGCTCAATCTCGATCACCAGTTGCGCGATGACCCACAGGATCAGGCTTTCTTTGAGTGGATGATGGCGCATGGTGCGCGCGTGCTCACCGATGGCGCATATCCGTTCTTCTCCGATCGTATGAATTACCCCGATGGGGTGAACATGATGGCCAACACCTCGGTGTTGGCCGTTTCGCTGCCGATGACGCCGGTAACGCTTCTGTTCGGGCCGCATGTGGCGTTCAACTTATTTCTTACGCTGGCGTTGGCGGGCACCGGTATCGCGTGGTATTTCGTCTTCTCCCGTGTGTTCGTCTCATCACGTATCGCAGCCTGGGTCGGCGCGCTCTTCTGCACATTTGCGCCGAGCATGGTTTCGCACGCCGGTGGTCACCCGAACATCGTTTCGCAGTTCCTGGTGCCGCTGATCATTTGGCGGACCCTGCGCCTGCGGCAGCCGGGCCGGGCCGTGCGCAACGGCCTGATCATGGCCGCGCTGCTGATCTGGCAGGCGTTCATCAACCTCGAGGTCCTCTTCATGACCGCGGTCGGGCTGGGCGTGTTCTGCCTGATCATGGCTATCGTGCGGCGCCGCCGTCACCCCGGTGAGACGCGCCAGTTCCTGCGTGGGCTGACCATCGCCGGCACCGTGACGCTGGCCGTCCTGGCCTACCCGCTGTCGGTGCAGTTCTTCGGTCCGCAGAGCTACCACGGCCTGCCGCAGTTCGTCCGTAACTTCGGCGCGGACCTGGCCTCCTTCACCGCCTATTCGAGCCACTCGGTCGCCGGTAATGCGGTGATCGCCGAGCGGCTCGCGCAAAATCCGGCCGAGGAGAACGCATTCTTCGGCTGGGGCCTGGTCATTCTCTTCGTCGGCCTGATCGTCTGGATGCGCCGCTCGGCTGCTGTTCTCGCCCTGGGCTTCCTGGCACTGCTCTTCGGGGCGATGTCGCTCGGTCCGCGAATTTTCCTGAACGGGATCAACACCGGCATCCCCGGCATCTGGGCCGTACTGCACAGCGTTCCGGTGCTCAACTCGGCCGTGCCCACCCGCTGGGCCATGGCCATCGCACCGGTCGTCGGTTTCCTGCTGGCCCTCGGAGTGCAGCGCGCGATCGACCTGGTGAAGACCCAGCCGGCCGCGCGTGGGCCGATCCGGGTCGCGATGATCACGGCGGTCGCGATGGCCCTCGTGCCGCTGGTGCCGGTGCAGCTCAAGACGGCGCCGATGGCCCCCACCCCCGAGTTCGTCACCTCGGGCGCCTGGAAGCAGTACGTCGACGACAACCACACGGTCGTCTCGCTGCCGCTGCCCGACTCGGGCTACCCCGACCCGCTGCGCTGGACCGCGATCACGGGCCAGGAGATGCGCATCGCCGGGGCGTACGCGCTGCTGCCCAACCAGAACCCGCTCAACCCCAGCGACCGTACGGCGTTGTTCTCGCCGCCGTGGCGTCCGACCAGCGGCCTGATGGCGTCGATCCGGCAGGGCAACCCGATCCCTGAGATCAACGACACGCGTCGCGAGATGACCCTGGCCGACCTGCGCTACTGGAAGGCCGCGGTGGTCGTGCTGACGCCGCAACTGCGCGACACCGAGATGCTGCGCGCGATGACCGGCCTGCTGGGCTTCCAGCCCACCTGGACCGGCGGCGCCTGGGTGTGGGACGTCCGCCACCTGGTCGACGACCCGAACGCGGTGCTGACCGGCCCCGACATCGGCTGAACACGAAGAATGGGCGGCCCCGACATCGGGACCGCCCATTTTTTATCGATCAGCGACGGCGACCCTGCAACTTCGTGAGCAGGCTGCGCAGCTTGTGCTGGTTTTCGGGCTTGGCCAGCTGGCGCCGGCCCTGCTCGATCACACGTTGACCCTGCGGGCTGGACAGAAACGCGCGGAGGCGCTGGGAAAGCGACGGCATCCGTGGCTCCTTTCGTCGGGATCGGCGAGTTGAACACGGACCCGTCGAGCCTGACACACGTTCCTGTAAGTCAGTTGTACGTGAGGTTCAGCCGCCTCACGCCGGCGCGGGAATGCCGACCCTGGCGACGCCCACCAGGTCGCCGGTGACCGGGTTGTGCGCCTCGGTCACGACGCCGGTGACCGGGCCGGCCGGGTAGCCTTCGCGGCGGATCAGGGCTTGATGCAGCAGCCCTTGCAGACCTTGGGCTGGGGCAGCGTGAAGGCCAGGCAGCACGTCTTGCGCTGGACGTCGAGTTTGCCGTTGCGGGCGGGGACCAGCTCGATCAGGTCTTCCACGCCGAGGGCCTCGTGCAGCTGGGCGATCGTCTCGGCGGAGCGGCCGGGCAGCACGTCGGCCGAGCGAAGCACGCCGTAGGCCACGCCGGAGGAGAGCGAGCCCAGCAGGGTGCGCTTGCCCAGGCGTACGCGGTCGTGAATGGCGTCGAGCAGGGGCGTCAGGTGCTGGTCGAGCAGCGAGCGGCGCAGCTCGGCCAGGAGGGCCGCCTCGTCGGGGACGACGCGTACGTGGGGCAGGCCGGCGATCGCGATCGGGTCGCCGGGCAGGACGGCGACCGGGGTGTCGGCGCGCAGCCCGACCGTGACCAGGGGGCGCGGGTCGTCGAAGTGGATGAGCGCGTTGTCCGCGGTGAGCAGGGGCACGCGGCGGGCCGAGGCGTAGCCCAGTACGGCCGGCAGGGCCAGCCAATACGTGTACGCCTTCCAGGCCAGCGCCGCGGCGGCATGGGGCTGGGCGTTCCAGCGGCGACGGGACGACTCGAGCAGCGTGTCGAGATGGCCGCCGGCCAGGGTGCTCGCGGGGGACCAGCCCGTGGTGTCGTGCACCACAAGGTCGGGGGCAAGCCCGGGCAGTTCGGTGCTCGTGCCGAACATGGCGCGTAAGGTGCCGGTGACGGGGGCCAGAGGGTCAGCCGCGGCGACGGTGACGGTGTGTGCGGCGCGATCGAGGGCGGTGGTCACCGGCGGCACCCACCCAGCGGCGACTTCAGCATCTCGGTCACCGCATTCACCTCGCCAAATTCGATGAGAGTCGAACAAAGGACACGCAGGCCGAAACGCCTCCGTGACGACGACCCACCGTACACCTGTAAGGCTAGGCTAACCAAGCCCCTATTTCGGACGAATACCCTGCGCAAGGGTCACCTAACCGGCTGCGCGCACGTTGCCTGATTCGTCAAGGTATCTGTCGTGTACGCGCTACTAGCACCATCCGGACACGAGCGGCGACGACACTGAAATTCTCGTCCGCGAAGGGGACATCGATGATGACCACCTCGCCCGTCGAGCGGGCCGCTGACCAGTTCGTGACGGCGCTGGCGCATTGGCGGGTCGAGCGGGGCATGAGCAAGAAGCAGCTTGCCGCGCGCATGGGTTTCGACCCGTCCTACGTCAGCCACGTCGAAGGCCGGCGACATAAGCCGACCGAGGACTTCGCCCGCCGGGCTGAGGCGGTCCTCGGGGCAGGCGGCGCGATCTGGCAGCGCTTCCAGGAGTACGACGAACTCCGGCACGCCCGCAGCACGGCCCTGCATCGTGACCCGCCCGTGCCGGTGCAGTGGCTTCCGCCCGGCACCGGGCTGATCGTCGAGCGTGAGGTGGCTGAACTCACGTACACCGAAGGGGTCTATCGCTGCCGGGTGCGCCGCGCGCTCTACAACGCCGGCTCCGAACCGGTGACACGGTATCTCGTGAAGATCGCGGTGGACCGGTATCCGAACGACCCGACCGGCTCGAACCGCCACCACCGCGACAACCCGCTCACCTTCGACGAGCTGGCGCTCAGCGCATGCGCCGGCGAGGGCGACGCGATCGAGCCGATGCAGTGGCGGATCAAGCTCGACCGGGACGCCTCCAAGGAGGTGTGGCTGCTCTTCGCCAACGAGAGTGGCCAGTTCGCGCTCTACCCGGGCGAGCGAACCACGATTCAGTACGAGTACACGATCGGTGTGGAGAAGTGGGGTCAGTGGTTCCAGCGCGCGGTGCGGCTGCCCACGCGCCGGCTGACCGTACGGCTCGACTTCCCGTCCTCGTTCGATCCGCAGGTCTGGGGGGTGGAGACGTCGCTCGCGGCCGAGGTGCCGGTGCGCACCCCGATGGAGCGGCACAACGACGGCGACCGGGCAGTCTTCGAGTGGTCGACCGACTCACCCCAGCTGAACGCGCGCTACCGGCTCGAGTGGCGCTTCCGGGCGGCGGGCGCCCCGGCCTGCTCGGCGCTGGCCCCCGAGAACAACGGCGACGGCCAGCCCCGCGCGTCCGGCCAGATGCGTGGCATCGGGATCGTCCAGCGCGGCTCGGAGCTGCTGCGGCAGCGGGCCCGGCACTTCCAGCTGCCCCGCGAGGCGTCGGCGGCCCGGGAGACGATCGCGGCGCTGCACTCGGCCCTGGGCCGGCTCGAGCAGGTGCACGACTTCACGAAGGGCGTCGGCCTGTCGGCGCCGCAGATCGGCCGGTCGGCGGCCATCGCGGTGGTGCGCCCGGCCGACCGTGACGCCGACCCGGTGGTGTTGATCAACCCGCGGGTGGTCGGCGAGTCCAACGACCGGGACGAGCAGTACGAGGGCTGCCTGTCGTTCTTCGACTACCGCGGGCTGGTGCGGCGACCGCTGATCATCGACGTCGAGCACGCCCGGTACGACGGCACCCGCGTCATCACCCGCTTCGAGCGGGCGATGGCCCGGCTGGTCGCACACGAGATCGACCACCTCGAGGGCCGGCTGTACGTGGACCGGATGAACGCGGAGTCCAACCTCGTGCCGGACTACACGCAAAGCGGGCGGCCCTGGGCGTACTAGGAACGCCTTTTCAGAAGTCGGTGAAGCTGTCGTACTTGATGCGGATCGACGGCACCTGCAGCTCGGCCAGCGTCTTCAGGGTGGCCTTGACCATGGGCCCCGATCCCGAGACGAAGAAGTCGTGCTCGCTCCACGGGCCGTAGCGGGCCACTACCTCGGAGATGTCGCCCTGCTCGCCGGGGAAGGTTGGGTCGTCGCTGCACGAGGTGACCACCGACAGCCACGGGTAGCGAGCCGCCAGGCGGTTGAGCTCGGCCAGGTCGTACAGGTCCTCGCGGTTGCGCGCGCCGAAGAACAGATGCACCCAGCGGGTCCGGTTGTAGCGGGTCAGCTCCTCGAGCAACGACTTGATCGGCGCCAGACCGGTGCCGCCCGCGATGAACACGGTGTCGCGGGTGGAACGGCGGTCCAGGTTCATCGTGCCCATCGGGGCGGCCAGCCGGACCATGTCGCCGACTTCCAGCCGACGGACCAGCGCACTCGACACCCAGCCCGCGCCCACCGCCCGTACGTGGAACTCCAGGGTGTTGTCGCGGCGTGGGGCATTCGCGACCGAGTAGGTGCGCCACAGCCGCGGTTGTATTCGCGGGCACTCGACGCTCAGATACTGGCCCGCGCGGAACTCCAGAGGTTGCATCGGCTGAACGGTGAACACCGCGATGTCCTTGGCCCGCCGCTCGTGTGCGACCACCTCGGCGTACCAGTAGGGCGGGTTGGTGTCGGCCTCCGCGCCGCTCAGCATCTTGGAGGCGATGGTCGCGTACGCGTCGGCCCAGGCCTGGTCGTACTCGACGCTCCACTGCTCGCCGGCGTACTGGCGCATCGCCTCGATCAACGCACCCCCCACTACCTCGTAATGTTCTGGTTCCACGTGGAACTTGCGATGGTCACGGCCCAGCGCGCGCAGGTACTCGTCGAACTTCTCCGGGTCCTCCAGGGTCTGCACGGCCCGGACGACGGCGTCCAGCAGCCGCGAGCGCTGGACGTCCATGTGCACCGGAAAGAGATCCCGCAGGGCCGGATTGGACAGGAACAGGCGCGCGTAGAAGTAACCGGCGACCTTGTCCTGATGCTCCTCGACGAGGCTCCAGCTCTCCTTGAGCATGCGTCCGAGGTCTCCCATGTGCTCAGCCTGGGCAGAAGAGTCGGAAAGGCGACGCACGGCCCGTGCGACTCATCTCATTTCATGCCGTGACGCTTGCCCCGATTAGTCCGTTTACGTCGAGGACCGGAGTACCCATCGAGTGACAGCTCTTACAGTTGGCGCGTGACCCTTGAGCGCCAGCAGGCCACCCGGCCGATCCTCACCGCCGAGATCATCATCGTGCTCCTGCTGTCGCTCGGGCAGAGCGCGATCTATTCGGTGGTCTCGCTGATCGCCAAGCTGACTGCCGACAAGCCCCTGTCCCAGCAGGCGGCCGTGCTCAACGCGTCGCAGTCACCACGGCCCTACCTCGACCTCACCTATCAACTGCTCGGCACGTTCTTCGACCTGATCCCGGTCGCGCTGGCGCTCTACCTGCTGCTGCGCGACCACATCTCACCCCGCACCGAACTCGGCCTGTCGTTCGACCGGCAACGCTTCGACTGGGGCTGGGGCACACTGCTGGCCGCCTGCATCGGGATTCCCGGGCTGCTCCTGGTGTACGTGGCCAAGCTGCTCGGCATCAACGCGGAGATCGTGCCGGCCGCCCTGCAACCCGTGTGGTGGGCGGTGCCCGTGCTGATCCTGGCCGCCGTCCAGAACGCGGTGCTGGAAGAAGTCATCGTGGTGGGCTACCTGATGACCCGGCTCAAACAGTGGGGCATGTCCACCGTCGCGATCGTGGCCACGTCGGCCGTGCTCCGCGGCTCGTACCACCTGTACCAAGGCTTCGGCGCGTTCATCGGCAACGCCGTCATGGGCGTCGTGTTCTCGCTGTTCTACCTCCGCTACAAACGCGTCATGCCGCTGATCGTGGCGCACACGCTGCTCGACGTGGTGGCCTTCGTCGGCTACGCCCTGCTGCCGGAATCGTGGTTCACCTGGGTGTGAGCCGCCGGAAATAGGTGACGGCGCGGGCCGCGGTGGCCTGGGCGTCGGCCGCGCTGGTGAGCACCGCGCCGAGCAGGCTGACCCCCGGGAAATAGCGGTTGATCGCGCGCAGGACGGTCCAGCCGCCGCTGCGATGCACAAACATGCGACCCAGCCGCCACACCGCATCACCCAGGCCGCTCGCCGTCGGCTCGGCACCCGACGTGGCGGCCAGCGCCTCCTCGGCCTCCGCCACAGAGTCGTGCACCTGCGTGATCACCAACAGGTCGACGGCCCGGCGCGGATCCGCCGGGTCGAAGCCATGAGCGGCCGCCACGTGCAGCACCAGCTCGGCGTCGGTCAACGAGCGGGTGGAAACCAGAGCCAACGACGCGTACGACCCCGCAAGCGCACCGAAAACGCTGGTGAACGCGCCGAACCGGGTGAACTGCCGGATGGCCAGACGAGTCAACGCCGCCGGGGTGGCCGCGGGATAAGCCGCACTGGTCGAAGTGGCCCAAGCCCGGGCGCGGGGTCCGATGGTGGCCACGGCGACCAAGGCCAGCAGCTCGGGGGTGTGCACGGGGTCGGCCAACAACCTGGCCCAGCGATCCGTTTCGGGCTGCAGAGCGGGCGACCCGGGATGCTCGGGCGCGGCGGGCCTCTCGGTTGGTGCGCTTGCCGTGGGCTCATCAGCCGGCCCGGATACGGGGGACGACGACGGCGCGGCAGCCCCCGGGGAGTCGCCCGTGGCAGGCGGCGCGGCTTGCCCGCCAGACTTGCCGTCCGGCACGAAGGTGGTGTTCGCGGGCGGTGTCGGCGCGGGTTTTCCGGCTGGCGTGGACGTGGCGTTTGCGCTGGGGGCGGTTGGGGTGGGCGCGGCGGCCGGGTCGACGGGCGCGGGCTTTCCTTCCGGCGCGGATGTGGTGTTCGCGCTGGGGGTGGTGTCGAGCGGTGTCGGCGCGGCCTTTCCCGCTGGCGCGGATGTGACATTCACGCCGCCGGTGGTGTCGGTGGGCGGGGCGGCTGGCTCGACGGGCGCGGGCTTTCCTTCCGGCGCGGATGTGGTGTTCCCGGTGGGGGTGGTGTCGAGCGGTGTCGGCACACCGGTCTGCTTGCCGGGCGCGGCCTTTCCCGCTTGCGCGGATGTGGTGTCCGTGGCGTCGCCGGGCGGTGTCGGTGCGACGGTGCCGGTGGCCGCCGGGGCCAGGCTTGCGGCGGCGTGCGAAGCAGTGGGCTTGCTGGGCGGCGTTGTGGTGCTGCTCGCCGGCGTGGGCTTGGCGGTGTGAGTGCCGATGGGTGCCGACTCGACGGTTGGCTTCACGGGACGGGCCGAGGCTGATGCAGAGGTTTCCGCGCCGGCCGGCGCGGGGCCTGCGGCGCCACGGGCGGGTTCGGCGGAAGCGCGGGCAGACGCCGGTGTGCTGGCCGTCGGCTTGGGGGTGTGCGTCGCCCCGACGGAAGGGCTCGTGGGTGCCGGCTTGGCGGTGGGCCGTTCGGTGGGAGTCGCGGCCGCATCGGGAGCGGGGGGTGGGGTTTTCTTCGCTGGGGTGGCTTTCTTGGCGGCTTTCGCCGCGGGCGTGGTCTGGGCCGCGGCGGCGACCTTTTTGGCCGGTCTTTTCTGGGCGGGGGTGGCCTTCTTGGCCGGCTGCGGGGCGTCGGCGGGGGCTTTGCGGGCACGCGCGGGCCGGGCCGAGGGCTGCCCGGACGAGGGCTGAGGTGAACCCGGCGGCGACGAGGGCTGAGCGGACTCGGGCTTGTCGGAGTCGGTTTGACCGGATGAAGGCTGTCCGGACGCCGGCCGACCGGAAGCGCGCCGGTTAGACCCGGACTGCCCGGACGTGGGCTGGTCGGATGCGGGCCGGCCGGATGAACGTTGGCTGGCCGTGGGCTGGCTGGAGGCGCGTTGACCCGACGAGGACTCGCCGGATGCGGGCTGTCCGGAGGGAGCTTGCCCGGGCGCGCGCTGGTCCGAGGATCGCTGGTCGGGGGGGCGCTGACCGGACGCGCGCTGGTCGGACGCGGGCTGGGAGCGGTCGGCGCTGGCGGGGGTGGAGGCGCGCGGAGAGCCCGTACGGGAAGGCTCTTGGGGGTGATTTTCGGCACCGGGGGGCTGGAACGTCACCGCGGGTGGGGCCTTTCGAGGGCGCTTGGGTGGGGTCTCAGCCGGGGGCCGCTCGCCTGGCGCGTTGAACGGCGTGCGGGCGCGCGTGGGCTTGCGGCGCTCGGGGGGCGAGTTCTCCTCCATGCCGCGGAAGCCTATCCCTCATGGCAACATTTCACCTGTTGGAGAAGGGTCCGACCCGCCGGGTGGCAACCTCTTTGTGCGGCCGTCAGCGGGTCCGGTATCCTCAACCGTCGGTGGTCGTCATGGCCGCCGGGGGAGACTTCGCCTAGTCTGGTCTATGGCGCCGCACTGCTAATGCGGTTGGGGTTTTATAGCCCCTCCCGGGTTCGAATCCCGGAGTCTCCGCGCGAATGCCGGGTGTGTATGCTGGCTGAGCACTGAACGAGCGCCCGTAGCTCAATGGATAGAGCATCTGACTACGGATCAGAAGGTTAGGGGTTCGAGTCCCTTCGGGCGCACTTCTTCGATTGAGGCCTGAGCTGCGGAAACGCGGTTCGGGCCTTTCTCGTTGTCCGGCCTTTTGGGTTGATCGGGTCGCCGTCCTTGCGGGTGAAGACATAGCCGGAGTCGACGCATACCTGGTTGTTGCCGTGCCGCTTGTTGCGGTGGGCAAGTTGGCGGCTGCGGTGCGCCCGCAGGATCGGGACGGTGTGCTTGTCCAGGGCGACGGCTCGGCGGCCGGCGGCGGTTTTGGGTTCGTCTTCGACGACGGTGTAGCCGGCGGTGGTGCGTTGGCGTTCGACGAACAGCAGCCCGCGGTCGAGGTCGACGGCCGCCCATCGCAGGCCGCAGAGCTCGCCGCGCCGGAGGCCGCGAAGGGCGGCGAGCCACCAGAACGCGAAAAGGGAGTCCTCGGCGTTGGCTTCCAGGAAGGCGGCGAGCTGTTTCGCGGTCCAGACCGCCACCGATGGGTGTTCGCCGGTGTTTTCCCAGTGCTCGACGCGGCCGTCTGTCCAGACCTGGGCGTGCGGACGCCGGTACCCGTGAATCTCGATGTGTCGCGCCGGGTTGCTGCCGATCAGCTCCTCGCGGACGGCGAGGTTGAGTGCCGCGCGCAGGGTGGTGCGCAGGTGGTTGAGCGCGGACGGCGACTGCGGCTTGCCTTTGCTGTTGGTGGTCTGCGCGATCTCGGCGAACACCGCGCGCAGCAGCGGCCCATCAAGGTCGGAGAGCCGGTAGTGGCCGAGTCAGGGATGAGGACGAGTTCGACGTCTCGGGTGTAGTGCAGCCGGGTCGTCGGCCGGATCTTCGTGCGGGTGTCGAGCCAGTGCCGTAGCCAGCGTTCGACGGTCCAGCCGTCGCCGGCGCGCTGGGCGGCGCTGTCGGCCAGGCATTCCTCCCGCGCTGTGCGGGCGGCCGCTTGGGAGACGAACCCGCCGCGGCGGATGCGCTCGGAGCGTCCGAACAGACTCGGCGCCGAGCACTGGAAGTACCAGGAACCGTGACCGCGCTCGGGCAGGCGTGGACAGTGCTGTTCGAGTCGTTTGCCCTGTGGGGTGCGGCATCCGCATCGTTTGAAGGTCTTGTTGGTGCTGGCCATGGCTGTCCTCCGCCGTTGAGCTCCTGGTATTGAGCTTGGCTGGGGCGGGAGGTGATGTGAGTTCCCTCAATCGAGTGATGGCTTGGGCAGACCTGGCAGTTTTCGGTCGTGGGCGAGCATTGACGGCAGCACTCAGGGTTCGGGGATGGTCGGCCCTGCCGAGTGATTTAGGCGCCGAGGTCGGGGGCCGGTGTGTTCAGGTGCGGGTCGGTGGTTTCGTGGGGCAGGTTGACCAGGCTCAGGACGTGGTGGGCGGTGCTGCCGGCCGGGGCGTAGAGCCGTAACGGGTATTTTCCGGGGTCGGGTCGGGAGCGATGCAGGTCGGCGACGGCGGCGCTGGCCAGGTGGGTGACCTCGGTCAGGTCGACGATCAGTTCCCGGGTGCCCCCACGGGTCAGGCGGTCAAGTTCGGCCCCCAGGTACTCGGTGTTGGTCGCGTCGAGGGGGCCGTGGATCGCGATCCGAGGAGTCGGTGCTTCGGGTTGTTCGACGATGCGCATCGCGGCCGTCTGAAGCGGGGCCGCGGTGGGGAGTCCGTGGGTGATCTGGTCGGCGGTGAGCAGGCGGGCCGGGACGGTGGCGTTGCGCCGGACGTGGACTGTGGTGCCGGAGTCGGTGGGAAGGATTTCCAGGTGGTCGACCAGGGATGCGGTCATGGCCAGACCGAACCCGCGGGCGGGGCCGGATTCTTGTCCACCGGTGCTGGGGCTGTCCGGTGGTGGTTCTCGCCAGCGTCCGGTGTCGGCGACGCTGAGCTGTAGTTGGCCGTCGTCGTGCAGGTCGGCCGCAATGGTGACGGTGTGCGTTGGATCGGCCGGCTTGTCGTGAGCGTGATCGTTGACATTGGTGACCAGCTCGACGACGGCGTGCTCCAGGGCCACCCGGTCTTGTTCACCCGCCCCGATCGAATGCAGCCAATCGTTGAGGGCGGACCGCGCCAGCGTGATCGTCAGCGGCACGGCCGGCAGGTCCAGGCGCAGCGGCGGCGCCGGCTCTCGGCGTGCCGCCGCGAGAAGGGTGATGTCGTCGCTGTGTCCGGTCAGCCGGGTCAGCAGTTCCAGGGTTTGGGTGGTCAGACGCTCTGTCGTGGTACCAGGATCGCCGCGCAGGGCCCGGTCCGCGGCCACGTCCGAGGCGACGCCGGCCAGCTCCACGGTGCTGCCGGGCACGTCACGTCCGGGTCGTTCCAGGATCCCGTCGGTGTACAGCAGCACGATCTCGGCCGGGCCGATGCTGTCCGCGGCCACGCCGAAATGTGATCCGACCCCGAGCGGCCCCGCTCCCGTGATCGGTAGATAGCGGGCCTCTTTATCGGCCGACAGCACCAGCGGCGGAGGATGGCCGGCGGTGCAGTACGACAGCGAACCGTCACGTGGGTCCAGCACGACGACACACACCGTGGCCGCCCGCGCTCCCGGGACGGTTGTCGCAAGCCGATCCACCGCTTCGAGAGCCGCCACCAGATCACCGGTGGCCGCGAGCCGCTCGTGCAGCACCACTCGCAGCTGACCCATCGTCGCCGACGCGGCGACACCATGCCCGACCACGTCACCGACGATCAGCGCGAGCCGTCCGTCCGGCAGAGCGAACGCGTCGAACCAGTCCCCGCCGGCCGCGGTGTCGGCGTCGGCGAGCAGGTAGCTGGCCGCGATCTCCACGCTCGGCAGGACCGGCAGCGCGGTCGGCAGCAACGCCTGCTGCATCTCGGCGACCACGCCCCGCACGGCCGCGTACCGGCGTTCGGCGTCGGTTGCGCGGGCCTGGGCCGCCTGGCGTTCCCGGACCCGGGCCGTGACGTCGATGAACAGGGCGATCATGCCGACGACGGTGCCGTCGTCGTCGCGGTTCGGGATACCGGTCCAGTCGACGAAGAACTCCTGCACCGTGCCCGAGCCGTCGGCGTCGAACTGGATGCGCATCTCCGGAATGGTCAGTACCTTTCCGGACTCCCAGACCCGGTCGACCAGCTCGAAGATCTGCTGACCGGCGACGTCCGGGAACGCCTCGCGGATCGGCACGCCGAGGATCTGGCGGCCGCCGATGAACGCCCGCATCGCGGCGTTGACCACCACGAAACGATGCTGCGGGCCGGCGAACGCGGACACCATCACCGGCAGCTGATCGAGCACCGCCCGTGCCGCCGCAGCGTCCCCGGCCGGACTGTCCGGTCTCTCACGCTCCATGATCAGCTCCGCTCGCAACATCCGCTCCGGGCCCCATGATGACCCGGCACCCGCGTCCTCGCGCTCACTCCACCCGGCACCGTACCCAGCAAGGCTCTCGAGCCGCCACGCGCCACGCGCCCCGTATGGCTTGCCGACGAGTGACGCAGACGGCATGGAATCAGTCGCGCAAGGTTCGGGATGGGGTGGTGCCGTAGGTGTGGTGGTAGGCGGCAGTGAAGCGGCTGTGGTTGCCGAAGCCCCAACGCTGAGCGACGGCGGAGACGGTGGTCGTGGTGGAGTCGGCCGCCCGCAGGTCGTGGTGGGCGTGGTGCAGGCGCACGTGGCGTAGGTAGGCGGTGGGGGTGGTGTCGAGGTGGCGGCGGAACGCGAGCTGAATCGTGCGGATGGTGACGTGTGCGGCGGCGGCGATGTCGGCCGGGCTGATGTCGCGGTGGGCGTTGTCGTCGATGAACGCGATGGCGCGGCGTAGGCAGTCGGGGTGAGCGTCGCGCCGGTCCTCGATGGTCGGATCGGTCAGGGCCGTGTTGGGAAAGACGGTCAGGGCGGTGGCGGCCAGGAGACGGGCGAGGCTGCCCAGCAGCAGCGGCGGTGTGGCTGTGCCGTCGGTGCCGGCGATCTGCCGGGCGTAGTGGTGGGTGTCGAGCCAGCGTTGGTTGTCGTGCGGGTTGGTGGGGCGAAACCCGGTGAACCGGAACGGTGCTCGGGTGCGGGTGCCGGTGCTCTCGGTGGTGTCGGCGACCTGGTGGATCAGGCTGGTGTCGAAGGCGATCAGGTCGAGGTCGGCGCGGTCGATGTTCCAGGAGATCGGCTGGTCCGGTACGGCGGCCAGATAGGCGTCACCGGCGGCGAGATCCACTGAGCGGTGGCCGTGGGAGTAGGTGGCGGTGCCGCCCCGTACGTGGCCGATGAAGAACTGCCCGGTGAGGGTGCTGTCGAGGGTGCAGGTCATGCCCCAGGTCGCGCGGTGCAATTGAAGGGGGCCGAGGTCGGTGAGGCCGACGCCGAGCAGCAGGCCGGTTGTGGGCATGGCGACCCGGCGGACACCGTAGTGGGTCGCCAGCACTTCGCGGACGGCTTCCGCGTTGCTCATCTCGGTGAACGACGTCATGGCCTGCTCCCGGTGGCGGTCATCCTCGGATTGTGCGGGGGTGTTCACGAGCGCAGGGTGTGGCTGGGTGTCTGGCCGTAGGTGGTGCGGTAGGCAGCGCTGAAGCGGCTGTGGTCGGGGAAGCCCCAGCGGCGGGCGATGCCGGCGACGGTGGCTCCGTCGGCGGGGTCGGCGGTCTGTAGGTCGCGGTGGGCGTGCTCGAGGCGAACCTTCTGCAGGTAGCCGGTGGGGGTGGTGTCGTAGTGGCGGCGGAATCCGGCTTGCAGGGCGCGGGTGCTGAGCCCGGCGGCGGCGGCGATCTGGTCGAGGGTGATCGGCTCGGCGACGTGGGCGTCGATGAAGGCGACTGCCCGGCGGATGGCCGCTGGGGCGACCTGGCCTGGTCCTGGGGTGTAGCCGGCGGTCATCGTGGTGTTCGGGAAAACGCTGAGCGCGGCGGTGGCGGTGGCGTCGATCGCGGCGTCGAGCAGCAGAGCGGGGATGCCGGATTCGGCCGGGCCGGACAGCAGCCGGGTCAGGTAGGCGATGGTGGCCAGCCACTGCCGGTTCGCCTCCGGGGTCACCGCGGTCATCGCCTCGAATCGGAAGTCCGGCTCGGCGACGCCGGCCCGTCCGGCGATTCTGGTCACCACGCGCAGGGGGAGCTGGAGGACCTGGTAGGTCATCCGGTCCATCAGCAGGTCCAGGCCGACGTGCGGCAGGTAGAGCAGCGACTCACCCCGGCCGGCGTGGGACTGCTGCCGGCCGGCGGTCAGGTCGAACCGGCCGTCGAGGACGCTGACGACCAACAGCGACTCGAACGGCTGCGCCTCGATCGCCATGCACGCTTGGTAGGTGAGCTGGTCGACGGTCAGCGGACCAGCGCCGGCGGACGCGGAGCGGAACACGAATGCGTCCGCGCCCCCGACCACCCTGGTGCGATGCTCGACATAACGCTGACTCATCAAATCCTGGACTTCGCCGAGATCGTCCGACTGCATCGCGGCCCGCGCGATCGGCACAGATGTCAGGGACACGGCCGTCCTCCGTTCTCGTCCTTCCCGACGATCGGAGAACCCCGGGTGCCGGTTTACGCGAATTGCGTCGCGTCTACCCGTACAACGATGCCGCAACCACGGCCGTGTTGACGCCTGGTCCCCCGGACGTGTGCATGAAGAGGTGGAAGACCCAAGCGGCCTGTCTCGGGCACTGGAGCGGGCCCGTGCCCTGCACACCGATGTCGCGCGCGCCCGCGACCGCGCACATCAGCGCTCGCTCACCGCCGGAAAGATGTCTGAACGGGCCGCCACGGCCCGGCGCGACGCCGAACTCGCCGATGAACGCGCCCGTGCACTGCGCGCCGACCAAGTGCACCGCACCGGGTTCACCAGTTCGCTCACCGCACAGGACGTCCTCCAGACTTCGTGATTCGTAGTAGCCCGTTCGGTGGATCGGCGAGAGGCTGATCGCAGGGGCCTGGCTGCTTCGCCATGCGTGCCGTCGGTCGGGAACGCCGATCGAGGGGAGCGGCCACGGACAGCACAGGCGAGGTCAGCGACCGGGACCGAGCCGATCCATGGGCAGGCCTCCGCATCGCCGGTGCAGGCACCTCGGGCAGGGCGGTACTGCACGCATACGGCGAGTTCGACCGCGACAACCGCGAGCTCATTCTGGCCGCGGCGCGCGAGGCAGTGGCCGCGGGTCACCGCAGGATCGACCTCGACTTGACCGCTGTCACTTTCATCGATGCCGCAACCGTGGCGACCCTGCTCACCTGCCGAGACCTCATCGCCGCGGCCGGAGGCGGCATCCGGATCGTCAACGCCGGCGGCATCGTCGCGCACGTGCTCACGATCCTGGACGTCAAGGCCGCACTGATCCGTCCCGCGGCTGCCGCACGTGCCGAAACCACGCCTGCCACTGGTCGTGTCCTTGCGGACCCGCCGCCGGTGCCCGACTCCGGCGGCGTGCCGATGGCCGCCGATGGTGCGCTGCCGGCTCGCTGTCGCGCGGGCCGGTGCTGACCCGGACCGGTCTGGCTTATCGGCGAAGGGTTTGGGACGGGGTGGTGCCGTAGGCGGCGCGGTACTCGGCGGTGAAACGGCTGTGGTTGGCGAAGCCCCACCGGGCCCCGACGGCGCTGACGGTCGCGCCGCTGGTGGAGTCGGCAGTGCGCAGATCGTGGTGGGCGTGGTGCAGGCGCACCTGGCGCAGGTAGGCGGTGGGGGTGGTGTCGAGATACCGGCGGAACACGAGTTGCAGGGCGCGGATGGTGACGTAGGCAGCGGCGGCGATATCAGCGGGGCTGATGTCGCGGTGAGCGTTGTCGTCGATGAACGCGATGGCGCGGCGCAGACTGGCCGGGTGGGCGTCATGGCGGTCTTCGATGGTGGGATCGGTTAGTGCCGTGTTCGGGAACGCCGCCAGCGTCGCCGCGGCGAGTAGCTGCGCCACGCTCGCCAGCACCAGCGGCGCGGCCGCGGCATCGGGATTGTCGAGCAAATCTGCGGCGTACGAGCGGGTAGTCCACCAGCGTGCCGCGGCGGCCGGGGAGATCGGGTCGAGGCTGGTGAACCGGATCGGCCGGGGAAGCCGGCCGGGGGCGGTGGCCGCGACCTTGGCGATCTCGGCGAGATCGATGACGCAGTTGGTCAACTCGCCGGGCTGCAGACGGGCGGTATACGGCAGGTCAGGGTAGGAGCCGAGGAAGATGTCGCCGACCTCGTACTGCCGGTCGGAGTCGGCGCAGGTCCGCTGCACGCGGGCGCTGCTCATCCGGGCGATGACGACCTTGTTCATCGGAGCGACCTGGAAATCCAGGACGGCGGACTGGTCCAGACGGTCGAGAGCGAAGGCGCCGGCGTCGGCGCGACAGAAGCGCAGCAGCGGGTGGTCGAGGTCGCTGCGGATGCGCAAGTCGCTGCCGTAGGCGTCGCTCAGGAACCCCTCGATGGCGTCGACGTCGGTCAGTTCAGCCGCGGTCGTGGTGACCATGCGCTTGTCCTCCCGCCCAGCGACCTTGCCGATGTGTTTTCGCGACATCGCCTGCTGCGCACGATGCTACGAGCTTTCGCCGGCATGGACACTTCGCTCACCACACAGATACCGGCTGGTACCTCGTCTGGTGACGTAGCGGCCTCCCGATCGCATGTCCCAAGCTGAAGCGATCCTTCGCCCCATGCGCTGCGAGGGGAAGGTGGAATGGTCGAAAAGAGTGAGGCATCGATCCGGCAGCTCGCACCGGACCCGGCAGACACTCGGGCGGTCCCGATAATGGCCGGCGGCGCGTTCGACCGCAGCAGCCGCCTTCAGCTCACCGCCGCCGTCAGGGATGCTCTGGCCATCGGCACTCACCATGTCGTGGTCGATGTCGAGCACGCCACTTCGATCGACGCCGCCACCATCGGCGCCCTGCTCACCTGCCGCGCGCTTGCCCTCGCCGCCGGTGGCAGCCTGAGCGTCGTCAACGACAACGGGATTGTCGCCCAGGTCCTGGACCTCACCGGTACCCGGCGGTCGTTGTGCCCGCCTGCGCCGAACGGGCCGGTGCCGGCTGTCCGCCCGGTGCCGAAACCGGGGCCCTCGTCTACGGACTCGGCCAGGCAGGTCACGGCCGAGGTGATCGAGACGTCCGCGGCGCTGCTCGCCCGCGCCGGTGATCTTGTCGCCGCATCCCGCGAACTCATGAACCGCATCGTCGCCGACCGTGATGCCGACTCCGCCCGGCGTACGAGCCCGGACGGCGAGAAGGCTCGCCTTGAAGGCCATGACCATGCCTGAGTCCGGCTACGGATCAAATGCTTTCCTTCGTGGTTGCTGTCAGCGACGGACTTTGGCAACAGTTCGAGATGGTCGGCCGCAGCCGTGTCAAGGATGGTGATCCGCGGGTGATCGCACGGCGCTACAGCGGATGCCACAACGCAGTGGACCGGCGGAGAAGCGTTGGCCTTACCGCACTGACCAGCACTGATCGAAGCAGGGATCACGCTGCGTAATGGTGGCGCGTGGTGATCCGTGGGTGATCGGATGTCGACGACCGTTTCAGCACAAGCGCGACTAAATCAGCACGCGCGAGTGGCGGCGATCGGGACGGGAAGCGAGTCAATCATGGACTCGACCCCGACCTGCGGAAACGCGGTTCAGAGCTTTTGTCGTTCCCAGGAGTCACGGCGGTCTTCCCGCAGCATGGGATCCGGGTGATCCGCGGGCCCGCCCCTACACCGTCAGGCGCACCGGCGCACTGTCGTGGCCTCTCGCTTCGGCGGTGGAATTCCGGCGATGGCGCTTCACGCGGTACATCGCCTCGTCCGCCGTGGCCAGCAGCAGGTCCGAGTTGGGATGGTTCAGGTCGGCCGCCGAGGCCACGCCGATGCTGGCGTCCACCTCGAGCCGGTGGCCGTGGAAAACGATCTCGGCCCGTACCGCGTCCCGGATCCGCTCGGACACCTTACCGGCGTCGGCGGTGTCCTCGGTGACGACGACGAACTCGTCGCCACCTAGCCGGGCGACGATGTCGTTGGGGTGCGCCTGCCGGTTCAGCCGCTGGGCGACCTCGGTCAGCACGAAATCGCCTGCGGAGTGGCCGTACCGATCGTTGATCGCCTTGAAGCCGTTGAGGTCCAGGAAATGGACCACCGGCCCGTCGCCGCGCCCGAGCGCCGCGGTGAGCCGGGCATGCAGCTCCTGACGGTTGACCAGGCCGGTCAGATCGTCGTGCGCCACCCGGTGGGCCAGCGCCGCCTTCGCGTGCTCCTGATCCCGGACCACCAGGACGAACCGCGCGAAGATGATCGTGGTGAGCAGGATCGACGCGATCCACGGGACGGCATGGCCGTGGGCGTTGTCGTGGACGTGCAGCTGGCTCAGCACCGGCAGGGTGATCAGCGCGATGCCGAGGAACACCAGGCGGGCCGAGTGCACCCGTTCGACGCCGGTACGCCCCTTCTCCGGCCGGTCGGTGTCCCGGTGCCAGAGCGCCGCGGCGAACAGGCTGTTCGCCAGCAGCAGGAGGAAGTCCAGCCGGCCGGTGTCGAAGTCCGACAGCACCGCGGACAATACGGTGATCACCACGTCACCGAGGAACGTGATGGTCAGGGCGGTCAGCAGATAGCCGGTCGGGCCACGCCGGTTGCCCGGCGCGAGCACCAGCAGAGCGCCCGCAACGAACAGCAGCACGTCCCCGAACGGGTAGAAGGCACCGATGATCATGGCCGCTGACGCGGCTTCATCGGTGATCTCCGGCTGAATCAGAAACTGCCAGAACAGCACCCCGACCACCGTCGCCATGGCCAGCCCGTCGAGCGTCGCCTCGCGCAGCCGGCCGGTGGTGCGCGCCCGCACCATGCTTATCAGGCCGGCCGCCAGCAGCGGATACCCCGAGACCCAGAACACGTCGGCGGCCGAGACGTCACCCAACTCGCCGAACCGCCAGGTCAGCACCGAGTACACGAGGTCGCCGGAGAGCCACACGGTGAGTGCCGCCGCCATGAGCGCCCGTGGCAGGCGGTGACGCGCCTCCGCGTGGACCGCCAGCCACGCACCCACCACGATGAGGAGGAATGCGAGGCCGTACGTCAGGCCTGCCGTGGTCGAATCCGGCGCCAGCAGCGTCGGCACCCCCAGGACGGCCGCCGTCACCGGCAACACGCGCGGGGACCAGAACTTCATGGGCTCATCATCGGCAGCAACGCCCGGTTCTTTAACCCCGGCGTACCTGGCACGCCGGCTGGCCAGCAATCCCCTAGCGTGCACAGGCCGGGCTCGGCGCGGTAACCGGCGATGACAGCGCACCGCACTGGGCCGGTGGTCTCCGACCCAGGCTCAGGCCGACCGCCCGCGTACCGTCACTCTCGACATGCCGGTGCCGGGTGATCGGTGGGTGGTCGGACGTCGGCGACCGTTTCCGGACGGGCGCGGCTGAACCAGCACGTTCGAGCGGCGACGACCTGCAAGTCGGCGAGCTGTATCATGCACTTGGCCTTGAACGGGGGACGTGCAAAGGCGCTCTGACCTGCCAGAGCACCTTTTGCGCATGCTTTGGCCCGAAGGATTGCAGAGTGGACTAGCGACCACTAGTCATCTGACTACGGGTCGGAAGGCTAGGGGTTCGAGTCCCTTCGGGCGCACAGCATTGATGGGCCTGACCTGCGGAGACGCGGTTCAGGTCCACTCGCGTTTGTAGACCGATTTCCACTCGAAGGTCGAAAGGATCCGCGCCCGATGTCCAGCACTGCCGAGTCGGATTGGGTCAGCCGCTTCGCTGACGAGGTTATTGCCGAGGCGGAGCGCCGGGCGCCGGGCAAGCCGATCGTCTGCGCCTCCGGGTTGAGCCCGTCGGGTCCGATCCACTTGGGCAATCTGCGCGAGGTGATGACCCCGCATCTGGTCGCCGACGAGATTCGGCGCCGTGGCCGCGAGTGTGTGCACATCATCTCGTGGGATGACTTCGACCGGTTCCGTAAGGTGCCGGCCGGCATCGACGAGTCCTGGTCGGAGCACATCGGCAAGCCGTTGACGTCGGTGCCCGCGCCGCCCGGCAGTGACTTCCCCAACTGGGCGGAGCACTTCAAGGCCGCGATGATTACTGCCTTGGGCGAGCTGGGTGTGGTGTTCCACGGCATCAGCCAGACGGAGCAGTACACGTCGGGTGTCTATCGGGAGCAGATCCTGCTGGCGATGCGTGAGCGGCACCGCATCGACGCCATCCTGGGCCAGTACCGTACGAAGGCCAAGCCGGCGGCCGTGACCGCCGACAGTTCGGCCGAGGAGGCCGCGGCGGCCGAGGGGTCGGGCGCGGCGAGTGAGGACGACGGCGGCAGCGGCAGCCAGTATTTCCCGTACAAGCCGTATTGCTCGGGTTGTGGCCGCGACACGACGACCGTGACGGCGTACGACGACGAGACCACCGAGCTGACTTACACCTGCGCGTTCGGGCACGGCGACACGGTCAAGCTGTCCGAGTTCAACCACGGCAAGCTGGTCTGGAAGGTCGACTGGCCGATGCGGTGGGCGTTCGAGGGCGTGGTCTTCGAGCCGTCCGGTGTGGACCACACTTCGCCCGGCTCGTCGTACGTGGTGGGCCAGCAGATCGTCCGCGAGATCTTCGGGGCGGAACCGCCGATCGGCCCGATGTACGCGTTCGTCGGCATCACCGGCATGGCCAAGATGAGCAGTTCCAAGGGCGGCGTGCCGACCCCGGGCGACGCTCTGCGGATCATGGAGGCGCCGCTGCTGCGCTGGCTCTATGCCCGCCGCCGGCCCAACCAGAGCTTCAAGGTCGCCTTTGACCAGGAGATTCAGCGGCTGTACGACGAGTGGGACGCGCTGGGCACGAAGGTGCAGGCGGGCACGGCTCCGGGTGGCGACGCGACCGCGTACGACCGGGCCCGGCGCACGGCCGAGGCCGAGCTGCCGGTGACGCCGCGCCCCCTGCCGTACCGGATGCTGGCTTCGGTCGCCGACATCACGACCGGTGACGAGGCGCAGATGCTGCGCATCCTGCACGATCTGGACCCGGAGCGCCCGGTCGACGACTTGGGCGAGGTGCGTCCGCGGCTCGACTGCGCAATGCGCTGGGTGGCCGAGCAGATGCCGGCCGACGCGCGCACCCGGGTCGCCGACGAGCCGGACGCGGAGCTGCTGGCCGGTCTGGCCGACGACGAGCGCCTGGCCCTGCGCCATCTGGTGGAGGGTCTGGACGAGCACTGGTCGCTGGCCGGGTTGACGACGCTGGTCTACGGCGTTCCCAAGATGGTGCTCGGTCTGCCGATGGATGTGGCGCCCACGGCCGAGCTGAAGGCGGTGCAGCGGAAGTTCTTCATTCTGCTTTACCGGCTGCTGACCGGCCGCGAGACCGGTCCGCGTCTGCCCACGCTGCTGCTGGCCATCGGCGTCGACCGGGTTCGCCGCCTGGTGACACCGGCGGCCTGAGCGGGGGCAGAACCCGGCCGGGGGAACGGCGGGAAACCGCCCCAAAACCGCCACACTTGGTCGTTACGGTGCCGGTGTGACTACCAAAAGAGATCGTAAAGACACGAGCAGTGACTATGCGGTCGGTGGCCACCGGCGTCGTGCCGGTTGGTCCGTTGCGGTGGCCCTGGTCGGGCTGCTCGCACTAGCCGCCGCCCCAGCACACGCCAACCCGCAAGCTCCGGGCCCGGCCGGCGCGACGACCGCCAACCGGACAGTGGTGCCCGGCTCGGCCGGCCTCATCGCCGTGCGTCCCGACGGCAAGGTGTTCGCCACGGTGAGCAAGGCGACCGTCCGGCAGTGGAACACCGCGACCGGGCGCCGCGGCGGTCCGACGCTCGCCGCCAAGACCGGGCCCATCTACTCCATCGCGTTCAGCTCGGACGGCAAGCTGCTGGCGGTGGCCGGCCACAGCCAGGTGTCGCTGTGGGATCCCACCATCGGGCAGCGCAACGGACCGGCCCTGACCGGTCACGTCGGGCCGGTGCGGTCGATCTCGTTCAGCTCGACCGGCCGGCTGATGGCCACCGCCGGTGACGACGGCACGGTCAAGCTGTGGAACCCGACCACCGGTGAGCTGGTGCGCACGATCGCCGCCCATTCCGGTCCCGTACGGCTGGTCACGTTCAGTGCGGACGGCGAACGCCTCGCGACCGCCGGGGGCGGCGACGACAACACCGTACGGCTGTGGCAGGTCGCCACCGGCGAGCCGATCGCCGAGCCGCTGATCGTCAACCCCGGGCCGGTGTACGCGGTGAGCTTCAGCCCGGGCGGGCGGGTGCTGGCCGCGTCCGGCGGCGGCAACGTCGTACGGCTGTGGAACACGGCCACCGGCGCCCCCGCCGGCAAGCAGCTGACCGGCAACGCCGGGCCGGTGTACGCCCTCACGTTCGGCCGCGGCGGGCGGCTGCTGGCCACCTCGTCCGGGGGCGACAACACCGTGCGGCTGTGGAACATGGCGACCCGGCAGCCGGCCACCGAACCCCTGGCCGGGCACACCGGACCGGTGCGGGCCATGCGGTTCACCCCGAACGGCCGGGTGCTGGCCACCGGCGCGGACGACGGATCGGTCCGGCTGTGGAACACCACGACCGGCGCCGCCACCGCCGCGCCGCTGGCCGGGCACACCGGGGCGGTCTGGGCGCTGCGGATCACCCCCAACGGCAAACGTCTGATCACCGCCGGGGCGGACAACAAGGTCCGCCTGTGGCGGGTCGGTGCCCTGCCCCCGGCATAACCGGAGCGAGGAGCCCGCGCGCTGTTTCCGCACAGCGCGCGGGCGCGGCCCCGCCCGCGTTGATAGGTTGCGAGCGTGGGTCATGTCCGGGCGGCGCTCTATCTCGATTTCGACAACGTGTTCGGCGGGCTCTACCGGCTTGATCCCGAGGCCGCCGTACAGTTCGCCAGCGATCCGGGCGGCTGGCTGCGGCGCATGTCGGTGACGGCCACGTCGGAGGCGCCGCGGCGGTGGCTCGTGCTGCGCTGCTATCTCAACCCGGCGGGCTGGGTCCATCACACCGACCCGTCCGGCGAGCAGACCCGGCTGTTCTTCTCGAAGTTCCGCCCGTGGTTCGTGCGGGCCGGGTTCGACGTGATCGACTGCCCGCGGTACAGCGGCACCAAGAACGCGGCCGACATCCGGATCGTGGTGGACGCGGTCGACGCGCTGGCCGCCGACACCCGGTACGACGAGTTCGTCATCGCGTCCGGCGACTCCGACATGACGCCGCTGCTCCAGCGGCTGCGGCGTTCCGACCGGCGCACCATGATCGTGTCTCCGGCCGACGCGGCCGAGGCGTTCACCTCGATCGCCGACCACGTGCTGGACAGCCAGCAGCTGCTGGAGCTGGTGCAGGGCGAGCCGGTCGAGCTGGACGAGGACGAGCAGTTCCCCGTGGTCCCCGATCAGGGCGAGACGTACGAGTCCTTCCGTGAGGTCGTCTCGACCGAGTACGCCGCCGCCACCGAACCGCTCAACATGGCCTCGCTGGCGGCCCGGCTACGCAGCCAGCTCGGTCAGTCGATCACCGACAGCAACTGGTTCGGGTTCGGCAGTTTCGCCCGCGCCGTGGCCGGTCTGAAACTGCCCGACCTGCGGATGTCGCAGCTTTTCCTGTGGGACGAGACCCGGCACGAGGCCCCGGAGCCGGGCGCGACCACGACGCCCAGCCCGGCCCAGCCGGAGCCCGTGGAGCGCCTGGCCGCGCAGCTCGACCTGCCGCGGCTGCCGCAGACCTGGTGGCCGGCGATCTACGAGACCCTGGCCGCGTACGTGGAGTCGCACCGCTTCAACCTGACCCAGTGCACGAGCTGGTCGCGGGACCGGCTGCGCGATCAGGGGGTGCCGGTCAGCCGGGGCGCGGTGGCGTTCGTCGTGCGCGGTGCGGCCTTCGGCGGCTGCCCCCTGTTCCGGCTGCCCGCCCCCACGGCGGCCGAGATCGGCGCGGCCTTCGTCGGCAACGTGCTCAGCCGGGCCGAATCCGTCGACATGACCTTCACCGACGAGGAGACCGCGACCGTACGGGAATGGCTGCTCGACAAATAGGCGCGAGTCTCGTTGTCGCGACGCCCGGCCGGCATCTACCGGGTCATGACTCGGAAATCCAGATGGCTCGCGGCCACGGCCGCCCTGATGATCCTGCCCGCCGGGCTGGTCGGCTGCAAGATGCTGCCGTCGAGCGCGGCGACGCTGCCCGCGACCGGCGGCACCTATCAGCTCAAGGTGACTAAGAGCGGCATGTGCGTCGACGTGCCCGGTACTTCGTCCGCGACCGGTGCGTTGCTCCAGCAGTGAGGGCTGCACGGGCGGCGCCGCCTGGCAGCAGTTCAGGCTGACGGTGGGGCGCGAACTATTTGCAGTGGGCGTTCGTGCCGATTTCGGGTGGAGGCGGAGGCACTCAGGACTCGAGCCAGGGCTCGATCACGGCGACGGGTGCGAGCGGCAGTGCGGCGACTGGCTGTTCGACGGCGTCGATCAGATACCCCTCGTCCTCGTCGTAGATGCGCGCCCGAGTACGGATGCCGTCCGGACCCACTACCCAGAAGGCGCTGGGCGGAAGCTCAACACCCTTGTAAGCCACGACCGTGTCGAGCCGACCGGCGAGGAAAGCACCGGCAGCCGACCGCGGCGGTGTCTTCACGACCGCCTCGGTGAAATAGATGTCCAGATGCCAACGGAGGTCGCCTGCCAAGGGCGTCGCGGTGCAGCTCACCGGCGCGGCCCAGTTCCGGTCGTCCTGGCCGTCGTCGCCGATGTCGACCTCGCTCGCGGTGAGCTCGGTCAGTGCCGCGGCAAGATCGGCACGATCCACCTCGCCGGCCAGATAGAGAATGTAGCCGTCGTTCACCACGTCCTGGCCCAATCGGGCGGCGGGACGACCTTGAGGCCAGGTTCGCCCGGGATGGGCTCCAGGGCGTGCAGGATGGTCGGGTAGTCGCTGTCGGGGTCGGTCATCACCCGGCCGAAGCTTCCGTCGGCGGTGACCAGGAACCAGTAGTCTGGCGCAAGGCTGCCCTCGTCGAGCAGCGCCCGGGTGCGGGCGATCCGGCAGACGGCTTGCGCCAGTTCGAGCGGAGTGGCCCGGGTCCGCTTCGTGAGCTCGTCACCGGCCTCGAACTCATGCCCGAACGGCCCACCTGCGGGTGTGATGAGCACGATCGGATCAGGCCCGGCGTGCGACTTGAGCTGCTCGTACGGGCCTACGTAGACCAGCTCCGGCGCAATGTTGTAAACCGTGTGCAGCGCGTCGCGCAGCGCTTCGGCGGGTTGGCCGCTGTCGAAGTAGATGCCGTACGTCATGCGCCACCCCGGTAGCTCTTGTGGTGTTGAAAGACCTCGAGGGCCATTGTCCAGTCGGATTCGCTGATGAACGGATCACGGCGCAGGGCTTCCTGGGCCGCCGCGATGTCACCGTCGCTGCCGATCAGGTTCTTGAGGACTTTGTACTCGGAACGGCTGAGGTTGACGAAGCCCGGGCCATCGGCAGGGAAGGTGGTATTGGCGGATTCCACGCCGTACCTCCGGCCGTTGACCTGATAGGTGTTGGTCGCTTCGTCCCATGTGCCGCGCCCGGCGGAGATGTCGGCCAGGTCCCCGGCGACGTCGGTGCCGGGCAGCACGATGGTGTTCTTGTCCTTGCTGCGGCTGTTGAGCTTGATGCTGTTGAGATTGTGGCGAAGCGCGTTGGGCGGCCGCAGCGGAGCCGTCGCAGCAGGTCCCGCCGGCGTGTTCGGGGCGCCTCCAGTCGCCCGCGCTTCGGTGTCGGCGCGGCCGTCCTGGGCCTTGCCCGTCACCTGGGTCTGGGCGTCGGCGATGCTGCGGGCGTGGCCACCGCTGCCGGAGCCGCTGCCGGGCCGCCGGGGCGGTGGGGGCGGCTCGCCGCCGTCGTCGCCGCCGCCCGGGGTGTGGGGGCGGGACCGGGGCGGCATCGCGTCAGGGTAGCGGGGCTTGTCTCGCGGGAGGAATTAAGTTTGTTTACAGAAACCGTTGACCGGACCCATGGGCATTTGCTTTTGTCGATGTATCGCGCGCGCTCTCATCCCCCTCGGGCTCGAAAGGTCCGCCATGAAGAGAAATCGTCTGCTGACGCTGCTCGGCGCGCTCGTTCTGGGTGTGGTCGGCGCGGTGGTGCCGATGACGGCATCCCCGGCGGCCGCCGCGTGCGTGACCCCCTACAGCAGCAGTGCCGTCTACACCGGCGGCATGACCGCCTCCTACAACGGCCGCAACTGGACCGCCAAGTGGTGGACCCAGGGCGAGGCGCCGAGCACCGGTGGCTCGAACGTCTGGCAGGACAACGGCGCCTGCGACGGCAACAGCGGTGGCGGTGGCGGCGGCACCACCTGCAACTACCCGAACTGGGTGGCCGGTCAGTGGTACGACGCCGGCGCGATCGTGCGCTACAGCAACGGGCAGTACTACCGGGCCACGAACGCCAACCCGGGCTACGACCCGATCATCAGCACCTGGTACTGGTCGCCCCACAGCTGCACGGGCGGTGGCGGGGGCGACACCGGTGGCGGTGGCGGGTTCGTCGTCAGTGAGGCCCAGTTCAACTCGATGTTCCCGGGCCGCAACGCCTTCTACACGTACGCCGGGCTGACCGACGCCATGAAGAAGTATCCGTCCTTCGCGACCACGGGCAGCGACACCGTCAAGAAGCAGGAGGCCGCGGCTTTCCTGGCCAACGTGAGCCACGAGACCGGTGGCCTGGTCTACATCGACGAGATCAACCAGGCCAACTGGCCGCACTACTGCGACACCTCGCAGCCGTACGGGTGCCCGGCCGGTCAGTCCGCCTATCACGGGCGCGGCCCGATCCAGCTGAGCTGGAACTTCAACTATTACGCGGCAGGTAACGCGCTCGGTGTCGACCTGCTCAACAACCCGAACCTGGTCGCCACCAACTCGTCGATCTCGTGGCAGACCGGCCTCTGGTATTGGATGACCGGCACCGGCGCCGCGGGCACCACGTCGCACAACGCGATGGTCAACGGCAACGGCTTCGGCACGACGATCCGCGCCATCAACAGCATCGAGTGCAACGGCGGGAACTCGGGCCAGGTGCAGAGCCGGATCAGCCTCTACACCCGGTTCGCCGGCATCCTCGGCGTCCCCACGGGCGGCAACCTGTCCTGCTGACCCCTCCGATCGACGGTGCCGCCGGGAATCCCTGCCCCGGCGGCACCGCCCTTTCTGAGGTGGTCACGTGAGGACGTGGACGAGACCGAGCACCGTGGCCACGACGATTGCGGCTTTGAGCAGCCAGAAAGCGTGCTCGGCGAGCAGCCGGAGAACCGGGACGGCGGTGGTCAGCACCCCGGCCAGGGTGAGGGCGCAGGCCGAGGAATAGACGGTCAGTTCGGTGCGGGAAGCATCCGCGGCGGGACCTGACCCGGAGGTGGCCGCGAAGATGAGCAGGGCGATCGCGAACATCAGGCATCGAGCGAGATCCCGACGAGGGTCGGGGCGGCGCCTGCGGCGGGCGGTCGTGGGAGTTAGGCCGGCTGTCAGTCGAGAGACCCCTGGGTTCATCTCGGTGCCCCCTGAACTTCAATGAACTTCTGTGAAGTAAGGCTAAGGCAAGTGCCGGACGTGAATCTTCGTTCAATCACGTTCTCGGCACAGTATGTACGGCGTGCGTTTTGGCGTAGCGCGAGCTTGCACGGCACCCTAAACTTCGGCGGCATTCCCTGAAGTTCAGTGAAGGGTGCGAGATGCAGCCGGCAGAGCGGCCCGAGGCACGTCTGGCACGACGCCTGCGTGCGCTCCGGCTTCAGCAGTGGCCCGACCTGAAGGTCACTCAGCAGCAAGTGGCGGAGGCGCTGGGCCGGGGCACCCCGCTGAGCCTGTCGTTGATCTCGTCGTGGGAGTCCGTCCGCAAACCGATCGTTCCCCCCGCGAACCGGCTGGCGCAGTACGCGCTCTTCTTCGCGACCCGGCGCAGCGTCGAGTCGGAGCCGGCCCGGCTGCTGGAGGAGCACGAACTCACCGAGGACGAGCGAACCACGCGCGACGTGGTGCACGCCGATCTGCTCAGCCTGCGGTCGTTCGAGGATTCGGTCCCGGACGACCCGGGCGCTTTCTGGCCGCAACGGCTCACGATCGCCGGCTCCATCGGCGACAGCATCGGCGGCGGCACGTGGTTCTTCCCGGATCAGCGGTCGATCATCATCGTCAGCGGGAGCATGTCGCCCCGTTTGCGCAGCTTGATGCCGTACGCGGATGTCAAGAACCCGGATTACGTACGCGCTCTGACGCTCGCCGATCTGGATGCGCTGGTCGAGCTGCACGGACATATCCGCGCCGTGAACCCGGCGGCTGACGTGCGCATTCTGAAGTCGGAGGAGATGGACGAGGACGATTTCACGTCTCATCTGGTGTTGCTGGGTGGCGGGGATTTCAACTCCGTCAACCGGGACATCACCCGGCGGCTGGAATTGGCGGTTCGTCAACAGTTGCGGCCGAGCGAAAAAGATTCGGGCTTTTTTTCGACGGCCGAAGGGACTACCTTCAAGCCCGTCCTCGACGATGCAACCGGTAGTTTGGCCGAGGACGTCGCGCTGTTTTATCGGGGCAAAAACCCCTACAACGCGCGGCGAACCGTGACTTTGTGTAGTGGTATGTATGCGCGGGGGACGTACGGCGCGGTGAGAGCCCTGACCGACGTAAAGTTTCGCGATCGTAATGAGGAGCACATCAGCAACCGCTTTACTAAGGCTGAGTCGTTCAGTGTTCTGATGCGTGTTCGGGTCAATCCGAATGGAGCGGTGGTGACCCCCGACTGGACACAGTCCGAGGTGCGGCTGCATGAGTGGCCGCCCGAGGCTGAGGCGTGAGCGAGGACGACAGCGCTCACCATTCTTCGCACCGCGGTCTCATTGCTCCGGCGACCGCGGGCGATCTCGGCGTACCCGTCGACGCCATCATCGTGCCGAGCGCGCGCTACGAGGTGTCGTTGCGGGAGGCCGCCCGGCTCGCCGCGGAACTGAAGTGCGTGCTGCTGGTGCTCTCCAGCAAGCGATCGGATGCGCAGCGGGTCGCCGACTTCCTGCGCGACGTCGACGTCGACGTCGTCCCGGTCGACTTCCCCACGACCGGAATCGCGGGGCTGCCCGGGCTCGAGACGTCCACCATTCTGAACAAGTCGCGGCTGCGGCGGCGCACGGACACGAGCGCCAAGCGGAACCTGGGGCTGGTGTTCGCCCGGATGGCGGGCTGGAGCCGGGTCGTGTTCCTGGACGACGACATCATGGTGCCCGAGGCTGACGACCTGCGCCGTGCGGTCGCCCTCCTCGACACCTGCGACGCGGTCGGCCTGCGCATCGGCGGCTATCCCGACAACTCCGTGGTCTGTCACGCCAACCGCGAGACCGGCGCCGCCCAGGACACGTTCCTGGGCGGCGGAGCCATGGCGGTGGCGACCCACCGGATCGACTCGTTCTTCCCGGAGATCTACAACGAGGACTGGTTCTTCCTCATCGACGACACGACGCTGCGGCCGGTCGGCCAGGTCGGCGTCGCGCTGCAGAAGGCGTACGACCCGTTCGCCAACCCCGATCGGGCGCGTGACGAGGAGTTCGGCGACGTGCTGGCCGAGGGGTTGTTCGCGCTCTTCGACGACGGCGGCAAGATCGGTGACGCCACCGAGCAGTACTGGGAGAAGTTCCTCGCGGCGCGGCTGGAACTGATCACCCGGATCAAGGACAAGTGCACCACCTCGGCCCGTGACCAGCAGATCCGCGCGTCGCTGACCGCGGCCGGGGGTCGTCTGCGGATCATCACGCCGCGTGATTGCGTCGTCTACATCAGAGCTTGGCAGCGCGACCGGACGGTCTGGGCCACGTTCATGACCGGGACGGACCCGGTGGGCGACATTCCCCTCGTGCTGAAGCAGCTAGGGCTCACTCGCCGGCATCCGCGCCCGCCAGCGCCGAAGCCAGGAGCGCGACGACCAGAGCGAGTGGGAGCAAGGTGAGCATGGCGGCGGCCAAGCCGGTCGCGTGGGCCAGCCAGCCCATGCCGAGCGGCCCGAAGATGCTGGCGCTGTAGCCGACCGCGGTCATAGCGGCCACCGCGGACGACGTGGCCGCGTTACCGGCCGCGCTCAGCGCCGCCGGGAACACCCAGCAGATGCCGATACCCCAGCCCAGAGCGCCGATGAAGGCCCACGAGCCGGCGTCGGCGAAGACCACGAGAGCGATGCTGAGGGCCGCCGCGATGGCACCGGAGCGAACGACGCCGGTGGCCCCGGCGCGGCGGTGCGGGCGCTCGGCGAACAGGCGCCCGGCGGCCATGGCCGAGACGAACAGGGTGTAGCCGAGGGCGGCGCCGGTGTGCGAAAGGCCGCGTTCCTGGTGGAGGAAGACCGCGAGCCAGTCGCCGGCCGCACCCTCGACAACGGCGCCGCAGAAGATCAGGGTACCGATCGGCAGCAGGCGCCGCACCGGCCATCGCTGCTGGTGGCGCGACCGGGCAGAGCGGAGGTCCTTGGCCTCGCCGAACGTCCGCAGGCTGAGCGCGCACAGCCCGGCTGTGAGCGCGCCGACCGTGACCAGGTGCGGCAGCAGCGGGACGGCGAAGCGGGCCGCGGCCAGGCCCAGACCGGCCCCGGCCATGCTGCCGACGCTCCACCAGCCGTGGAAGCGGCTCATCAGATGCTTGTCGAGCCGGCTCTCGACCGCGTGGCCCTGCACGTTCATGCCGGCGTCCCAGACGCCGCTGCCCAGACCCATGACCAGCAGAGTCAGGGCCAGGACGGGGGTGGACCGGCTGAGCGCGATCGCCGGCAGCGAGGCCAGCGTGACGACGAAACCGAAGGTCAGGACCCGGCGGCTACCGAACCGTTCGCAGGCCGCCCCGGTGAGCAGCATCGCGGTCAGGGTGCCGAGGCCGAGCATCAGGAGCGCGGCGCCGAAGCGGACAAAATCGGCCTGGGTCTGCTCGAGAACCGGAGGCAGCCGGGACATCCAGGACGCCTGCGTCGCGCCGCTGAGGGCGAACACCAGACTGACGCCACGAGCGGCCCCCACAAGTCACCCCCGTCGATGACTCTAACGGGGGTGACTACAAATCGCGGATCATGCGGGCGCGCAGGGTAGTGCTAGCGGGCCGAGACCTCGTCGAGCGCGGCGATCTCGTCGGCCGCCAGGTCGAGGGTGGCCGAGGCGATCAGGGCCGGCAGTTGCTCGGTCGTACGGGCGCTGGCGATAGGGGCGGCGACGTTCTTGCGCGTACGCAACCAGGCGAGCGCAACCGTGGCCGGTTCGACGCCGTGTGTGGCCGCGACGTCGGTGAGCACCTTGATGACGGCCAGCCCGTCCTCGGTCAGGTACTTCTGGGCCCCGCCACCACGCGGACCACTGGCCAGGTCGGCCTCCGTACGGTATTTGCCGGTCAGGAAGCCGCTGGCCAGCGCGTAGTAGGGCAGCACGGCCAGGCCCTCGGCCTCGGCCACGGGTGCGATGTCGCGCTCGTACGCCGTGCGCTCGACCAGGTTGTAGTGCGGCTGCACGGCCACGGGCAGCGTGAAACCGTTCCTGCGGGCGACCTCGAACCACTCCCGGATGCGCTCGGCGCTGTAGTTGGAGACGCCGATCGCGCGCACCTTGCCCGCCTTGACCAGGGCGTCGAACGCGCCCGCGGTCTCCTCGAGCGGGGTGTCGGCGTCGTCGTAGTGCGCGTAGTAGAGGTCGATGTAGTCGGTCCGGAGCCGGGTCAGCGACGCGTCGGCCGCCGCCGCGACGGTGGCCGCGGCCAGACCCCGGAACTGCGGGTGCTGGCTGACCTTGGTGGCCAGCACGACCCGGTCCCGCCCGCCGCGGGCGGCGAACCAGTTCCCGATGATCGTCTCCGACTCGCCTCCTGAGTTGCCGGGCACCCAGGCCGAATAGCCGTCCGCGGTGTCGACGAAGTTGCCGCCGGCCGCGACGAACGCATCCAGCACCTGATGCGACGCGGACTCGTCACTGGTCCAGCCGAACACGTTGCCGCCCAGGTTGAGCGGGAACACCTCGATACCGCTGCTGCCCAGAGTGCTCATGGTCGTCCCTTCCACGCCGTGGTCTTCTCCATCTCCTCCCATACCCGTGACCTGCGGAAGATGCGTCCCGCGGGGTGAGTCCGTCACCACAGGTCCACCGGTCCCAGGATCGGCCGAGTGATGGTTGGACCGCCGGAAAAGGCGAATGCTGGGGGCATGACAACCTTCACGATGGCCGGCGGGATCACCGTCGAGCGCATGGGTTACGGCGCGATGCAACTCGCCGGGCCGGGGGTCTTCGGGCCGCCCAAGGACCGCGCCGAGGCGATCGCCGTGCTGCGGACGGCAGTGGAGTCCGGCGTCGATCACATCGACACGGCCGACTTCTACGGGCCGCACATCACCAACCAGATCATCCGCGAAGCCCTTCACCCGTACGGGGAACAGCTCCTGATCGTCACGAAGGTGGGCGCGGTCCGGGACGACAAGGGTGGCTGGGTGCACGCGCGCGAGCCCCGCCAGCTGCGCGAACAGGTGCAGGACAACCTGCGCAACCTCGGCGTGGACGCGCTCGACGTGGTCAACCTGCGGGTCGGCGGCGGCGCGGACGGCCACTCGCCGGTGCCGGGTTCGATCGCCGACAAGTTCGGGGCGCTGGCCGACATGCGCCGGGAAGGTCTGATCAAGCATCTGGGCCTGAGCGTGGTGGACGCCGACCAGGTCGCCGAGGCGCAGTCGATCGCCCCGATCGTCACCGTGCAGAACTGGTACAACGTCGCGCACCGGGGTGACGAGAAACTGATCGCCGCGCTCGGTGAGCAGGGCATCTCGTACGTTCCGTTCTGGCCGCTGGGCGGGTTCAGCCCGTTGCAGTCGGGCACGCTCGACGAGGTGGCGGCTCGGATCGGCGCGAGCCGGCAGGCGGTGGCGCTGGCCTGGCTGCTCCACCAGGCCCCCAACATCCTGCTCATCCCGGGCACGTCCTCAGTCGCGCACCTGCGCGAGAACCTGTCCGCGGGCGCGCTCACCCTCGATCAGGACGCGCTGGACGCCTTGGAGAACGTCTCGGCGCCCGACTGAAGCAGACGCAGGGCGTGCTGGTCGGGTGAGCCGGCCGGGGCGGTGTAGACGAACATCGTCTGCTCGGCGTCGCCCGGCATGGTCAGGGCCTGATAGGTGATGGTGAGCGCGCCGACGACCGGATGCCGGAAGCGCTTGGTGCCGCTCGTGCGGGCCAGCACCTGGTGGTCGGCCCACCAGCGGCGGAACTCCTCGCTGCGCACCGACAGCTCACCGACCAGCGCCGACAGGTCCGGGTCGTCGGGGTGGCGGCCGGCGTCGACACGCAGCGTGGCCACCGTCTCGGCGGCGATGACGGCCCAGTCCGGGTGCAGATCGCGGGCGTTCTCGTCGAGAAAGATGAACCGGGCGTAGTTGCGCTCGCGGGCCGGCAACGCGTTGAAGTCGCAGATCAGGGCGCGGGCGGCGTGGTTGATCGCGAGCACGTCCATCCGGCGGCCCACGATGAAGGCGGGCGCGCCGGCCGCGTCGAGCGTCTCCAGCAGCTGATAGGTCGCCGGGGCCACCCGCTGCGGGCGGCGCGGCGGGCGGCGGCGGGCCTCCCGGGGCCGGGCCAGGTCGAACAGGTGGGCCCGCTCGGTGTCGTCGAGACGCAGCGCGCGGGCGATCGCGTCGAGCACCGTCGACGACGGGTTGAGGTTGCGGCCCTGCTCGAGGCGGACGTAGTAGTCGACGCTCACGCCGGCCAGCGCGGCCAGTTCCTCGCGCCGCAGACCGGGCACGCGGCGGGCTCCGGCGGTGTCGCCCAGGCCGAACTCCTCGGGCCGGAGCCGGGCCCGGCGCGAGCGGAGAAACTCCTTGAGATCCGCGTTGTGGGTCACGCCCTCCAGTATCGACGCCGCCGGGCGCGCGTCGAAGGGCGAACCTGGTACTGCCGTTCCTAGGGTGCGCCAGGCCTGTTCCGGCAGCTCATGGGCCCTTCCCGGCGGGTTCGATGGTGAGGAACTCCAAGACGAGAGAGGTTCTCCCATGAGCATGATTCGTTCCGCCCAGGTCGCCGAGCCGGGCGCCCCGTTCCGCATCGTCGAGTCGGCTCGCCCCGAACCCGGCCGCGGTCAGGTGCGGGTCGCCGTCGAGGCCTGCGGGGTCTGCCGCACCGACGCGGCCTTCGTCAACGCCGCCTTCCCGGTGTCGTTCCCGCTGGTCACCGGGCACGAGATCGCCGGGCGGGTGGACGCCGTGGGCGAGGACGTCGAGGGCTGGCAGACCGGTGACCGGGTGGCGGTCGGCTGGTTCGGCGGCCATTGCGGCGTGTGCGACCCCTGCCGTTCGGGCGACTTCATCCACTGTGTACGCCTTCAGGTGCCGGGCTGGGCCTACCCGGGCGGCTACGCCGACGCGCTCGTCGTGCCGGCCAACGCCCTGGCCCGCATCCCCGACGCGATCACCGCGGCCGAGGCGGCGCCGATGGGCTGCGCCGGTGTGGCCACGTTCAACGGGCTGCGCTCCAGCTCGGCCCGTCCCGGCGAGCTCGTCGCCGTGCTCGGCCTGGGCGGGCTCGGTCACCTGGGTGTGCAGTTCGCGGCCAAGCTGGGCTTCGAGACGGTGGCGATCGCCCGCGGCGAGGCCCGCGAGGCGGACGCGCGGGAACTGGGTGCCCACCACTACCTCGACAGCGCGGCCGGCGACGTGGCGCAGCGGCTGCAGCAGCTCGGCGGGGCCACGGTAGTGCTGGCCACGGCGGGCAGTTCGGCCGCGATGAGCGCCGCGATCGACGGGCTCGCCCCGAACGGGCAGCTCGTGGTGGTCGGGGCGGACCCGGCGCCGATCGAGGTGAGCCCGTTCCAGATCATCTCGACCAGCCGCACGGTGCACGGCCACCCCTCCGGCACGGCCCGCGACGTCGAGGAGACGCTGCGGTTCGCGGCCCTGACGGGCATCCGGGCCCGTACGGAGGAAATGCCGTTGACCGACGTGCAAGCCGCCTACGACCGCATGCTCGCCGGTGACGCCCACTACCGCGTGGTGCTCACCCCCGGCCGCTAGGTCACCAGGCGACGACGCCCTGCGTGGCCGGCTGCAGCGTGCCGACCTGCAGCGACGTCATGGTGATGGCGCTCTGCTCGGGCGCCGGGAAGTCGATCAGCTTGGCCGCGGGGCCGTCGGTCGAGGCCTGCAGGTTGAACGAGAGTGTGTTGCCGGTGCCGCAGCCGGCGTCGCCCTTGTCGCACGGCACCCACTTGATGCCCTGGAAGGCGCTGCTGCCGGCCTTGAGCATGGTCGGGACGGCCGCGCCGGGCTGGTTGACGTTTTTGACCGGCACGTCGACGACCTCACCGGCGGCGTTGCGCAGCGAGATGGCGGCCCGGCCGTTCACGCCGCAGTCCGAGTCGGACTTGTTGGTGACGGCGACCAGCCCGCGCTGCGCACCGTCCTCCCGGGCGGGCTGCAGCGTGATCTCGACCGACACGTCCACGTTGGTGCAGGGCGCGCCGGGCACGTGCGGCGAGGCGGCCGCGGACTTGGTGGCGGCGACCGGTTCGCCCGGGGCGGCCGCCGCGTCGCCGGTGCCGTTGGCGCAGGCCTGCATGCCGAGTGTCAGGCCCGCGGCCACCGCGCCGAGCACAAGGGTGCGGAAAGAAGGCGTTCGCATAGCTTTCTCCTGATTCGTCGGGCTTGCGAGTCCACCTCCACGGTGCCCGACAAGATCGCGAGCTGGCCTGTCTGGCGCCCGAGTGGCATGAAATCAGGAGAATCCGACTACCTTTCGATCACCGTACGGGTCCGGGCGCCCGGTTGCGTGACAGCCGGCCGCGAACCGGACGGTCGACGGGTTAATGCGTTGCGGGGCCTGCGCGATCCACCTACTTTGGTCCCATGACCGAACAAACTGCCGAGAGCAGACGCGCGTAACCACTTGTCGCACGGTTGCGCCGCCTTCTCCCCGTACGGGAAAGGCGGTTTTTCGTTTTCCTGGGCTGTTGGAGTAGCGGTCAACTCGCCTGACTCTCGATCAGGAGACCACGGGTTCGAATCCCGTACGGCCTACTTGCATGTTGCTTATGGCGCGGTGGACGAAAGGTAGAGTCGCCCGGCTTTCACCCGGGACACGTTGCGGGTTCGAGTCCCGTCCGCGCTGCTAGGGCCTGGTATCTCAGAAGGACAGAGCGGCCGAAACGTCTAAACGGTGTCACGGCGAATGGCTGTCGGGATCAGGACCACTACGGCAGCGGACCCCCGAGCAACACCACGACCACCCCGGCCGCGGCTGCGCTCAGCAGGGTCAGGACCGGGCCGCGGCGCAGGGCCAGCATCAGCACCAGGGCCCCTGCCAGCACAGCCAGCTGCCAGGCCTCGGTCAAAGCCAGCGTCAGGGGAACGGCTGACCCCAAGATGGCCCCGATCGCACCCGGCCCCGCGCCGTCGAGGAAGGCGCGGACGCGTTGGTTGGCCCGCAACTGATCGAACCGGTGGGCGCCCAGCAGGATGAACGCGAAGGACGGCCCGAACGCCACCGTGGCCGCCAGCAGTCCACCGGCCAGACCGGCCGCCGCGTAGCCGACGACCGCGACCGTGTGCACCACCGGGCCCGGCGTGATCTGGCCCAGGGCCACGGCGTTGAGGAACTCCGGGTCGGTCATCCAGTGGTAGTGGTCGACGGCGTCGGCCTGCATGAGCGGGATGATGACGAAACCACCCCCGTACGAGAGGGCGCCCACCTTGAGGGCCACCCAGGCGACGCTGCCCGCCAAACCCGCGGAGGCGATCAGCGGGAGCGCGCTCAGCGGCGGCCGGGTCACGGGCATCCGCTGGAAGACGGCTTCGGCCACCCCGCAGGCGATCAGCAGCAGCACCAGCCAGGGGCCGATGGTGGCCGCGCCGGCCGCGCCCAGCAGCAGATAGACGAGCCAGCGGCGACGGCTCGGCGCGCGGTGCCAGCCCGGCCCGAGCAAACTCCACCCGGCCTGGACGGCCACGGCGGCCACCGCTGCCCCCGCGCCGGCGCCGGCGGCTTCGACCCAGAGCGGCGGGTTGCCCAGGAACAGCATGGCCAGGATCAGGATCGCGAGCAGGCCGGGCAGGATGAAGGCGAGCCCGCCCACGACTGCGCCGGCCCTTCCCCGTACGCGCCAGGCAGTGAAGATGGCCAACTGCGTGGAGGCGGGGCCCGGCAGCAGATTGCAGGCGGCGATCGCGTCTTCGAACTCCTGCGCGTCCATCCACTTGCGGTCGTCGACGCAAAGTTTTCGCAGCAGCGCGATGTGCGCGGGGGGCCCGCCGAACCCGACGCAGCCGATTCGCCCCCATTCGCGCAGGACGGTGCCCAGCCCGACGGTCATGAGCGCACCGTGTGCAGCAGGAAGCCGATCCGCTCGTCGAGCTCGTCGGCGACCGCGTCGAAGAGTGACGGTTCTTGCGCCGGATCGGGGATGCTCCAGTGCCGCGCGCCCGGATAGTCGGGGCAGATCTCGCGCACCTTGTCGCACACCGTGATGACCCGGTCGAAGCTTTGCCGGGCGAACTCGTCGAGATGCTTGGATCGGGCTCCGCGCAGGTCGAGCCCGCGCGCGGCCATCACCGCGACGGCCCGCGGGTGGATCGGCTTGGGGCGGCTGCCCGCGCTGTACGCCTCGATCCCGGCCCGCCGGGCCAGCGCCTCGGCCATCTGCGAGCGCGAGCTGTTGCCCGTGCAGAGAAAGAGCACCCGGACGCCCTGTGACAGGGGCGGCGGGGGCGGCACCCACCGCAAACCCGGATGCAGTGACCCACCGGCGTCGGCCAGCAGGCGCCCGCACCGCGCGAGGTCGAGCCGGTAGTAGGTGTCGCGCCGGTCGGCGATGCTGCGCCGGGCCTCCACAAGGGACGCCTTGCGCAGCCGGCCCAGGTGGTACGAGACGAGGTTTTGCGGCTGCTCGACCCGCGCCGTCAGCTCCTGGACCCGCAGATCCGTCTCGGCCAGCGCGGTCAGCAGCCGCCAGCGGAGCGGGTGCCCCGCGGCCCCGAACACCTCCGGTTCCATGGCGGCACAATACATCAAATACGTTTGATGGAAAGTGGCCTCGTGACTGCTCACGGTTCGGCAAGGGGGCCTAGGTGATCGGCGCCGTCGGCCAGCGGATCGCGCTCACATGCCGATCGATTCGGGCGCAGCGCGGGGCGGCCCGAAGTGTGACCTCGGGCAAGTTGACTTCTACAAGTGAATAAAAGAAGGTAAGGCTCAGCGTAGTTAGGTTTGGCTTACCTGGGGAGTTCGATGACGGCCATCTACCTGATCGGGCTCAGGGAAGGTCTGGAGATCACGTTGGTGGTCTCCATCCTCGTGGCGTTCCTGGTCAAATCGGATCGTAAGCCGCTGCTCAAGTGGGTGTGGGCCGGTGTGGCGGTGGCCGCGGCGCTCAGCGTCGGGTTTGCCGCCTTGCTCCAGTTCGGGGTGGCCCGGCTCGAATACACCCACCAGGAGCTGTTCGAGGCTGTCGCGTCGATCGTCGCCGTCACGTTCGTCACCTGGATGATTTTCTGGATGCGGCGGATGGCCCGGCAGATGGGCTCCGAGCTGCGCGGCCGCATGGAGGACGCGATCAATGTCGGGCCGCCGGCCATCGTCGGCGTGGCGTTTCTCGCCGTGGTGCGGGAGGGGCTCGAGACCTCGATCCTCTTCTACGCCGCCGCGCAGGGAACCGCGGACAGTGCGCGGCCGCTCATCGGGATCACGCTCGGTTTGCTGACCGCGGTCGTGCTGGGGTGGCTGCTCTACCTCAGTGCCGTCCGGATCAATTTGACCAAGTTCTTCACCTGGACCGGCGCGCTGCTCGTGCTCGTCGCGGCCGGAATTCTCAAGTACGGGGTGCACGACTTGCAGGAGGCCGGCGTCCTGCCGGGTCTCAACACCACCGCGTTCGACGTCAGCGCCGGCTGGCCGCCGGGCGCGTGGTACGCCGAGCTGCTGCGCGGCATGGTCAATTTCACCCCGGCGCCGACGGTTCTGGAAACCGTCGCCTGGCTCGCGTACGGGATCCCCGTGCTCGTGATCTTCCTCTGGCCGCAACGGCCGACCCAGCCCGCCCGTACGCAAGCGCCTGCACTGAGCAAATAGGAGAACCATGCGCACCCCTCGACTGCTCGCCCTCGTCGCGGCCGCCGCGGCGACTGTCCCGCTCGCCGCCTGCGGCGGTGGGAACGACGATGCGGCCTCCGGCGCCGGCGACAAGATCACCGTCGACGCCTCGGACACCGAGTGCAAGGTGGCCGCGTCCGAGTCCGACGCGGGCACCGTCACCTTCGCGATCGCCAACAAGGGCAACAAGGTCACCGAGTTCTACGTCTACGCCCCCGGCGACCGGGTCATGGGCGAGGTCGAGAACATCGCGCCCGGCTTGTCCCGTGAGCTCATCGTCGAGCTGGCCTCGGGCACGTACGAGACCGCCTGCAAGCCCGGCATGATCGGCAAGGGCATCCGGAACGCGTTCCAGGTGTCCGGTTCCGCCCCGGCGCTGACCGAGGACGCCAAGCTGGCCCAGGCCACCAAGGACTACCAGCGCTACGTCAAGAGCCAGACCGGCGCCCTGATCGAGCAGACCACCGCGTTCGTCACGGCGGTCAAGGCCGGTGATGTCGAGAAGGCCAAGACGCTCTTCCCGATCGCCCGCACCTACTGGGAGCGGATCGAGCCGGTGGCGGAGAGCTTCGGCGACCTCGACCCCAAGATCGACGCGCGTGAGGCCGACCTCGAGGCGGGGCAGGAGTGGACCGGCTTCCACAAGATCGAGAAGGATCTGTGGGTGGCCAAGGACGTCAGCAAGTCGGGCCCGACCGCCGACCAGTTGCTGGCCGACGTCAAGACGATCGTCGACAAGGCCAACACCGTGACGCTCTCGCCGGTGCAGCTGGCCAACGGCTCCAAGGGCCTGCTCGACGAGGTGGCCACCGGCAAGATCACCGGTGAGGAGGACACGTTCTCGCACACCGACCTGTGGGACTTCGCGGCCAACGTGGAGGGCTCGCAGGCGGCGATCGCGGCCCTGCGCCCGGCCCTCGAGGAGAAGGACGCGGCCCTGGTCAAGACGCTCGACGAGCGGTTCGCGGCGGTCGAGGCGGCGCTGGAGAAGCACCGCGACGGCGACGGCTGGAAGCTGCACAACACGCTCAGCCAGGCCGACCTGAAGACGCTGAGCGACGAGATCAACGCACTCTCCGAGCCGATCAGCAAGGTCGCCGCGCTGGTCGCCGGCAAGTAGGCGAGGAAACAGCCGGTAAGTGGGCGAAGGAACAGCCGACAGGTAGGCGAGCGACAGGCGGAGGCATGAGATGCAGCGGCGCAAGGTGATCGGTTTGGCCGGCGCCGGCGTGGTCGGTGCCGCGACGGCCGGTGCGGTCGCGTGGCGCTCGACGGCGAACGGCGAGGCGGCGCAGGAAAGCGCGGACAGGATCGCGTTCTACGGTGAGCGGCAGGCGGGCATCATCACGCCCGCGCAGGACCGGCTGCACTTCGTCGCGTTCGACGTGATCACCAAGGACAAGGCCGCACTGGTCGACATGCTGCAGTCGTGGACGGCCGCGGCGGCCCGGATGACCCAGGGCAAGGAGGCCGGCGCCCTGGGGGCGGTCGGCGGCCTGCCCGAGGCGCCGCCCGAGGACACCGGCGAGGCGCTCGGGCTGCCCCCGGCCGATCTCACCCTCACCATCGGCTTCGGCCCCAGCCTGTTCGACTCCCGGTTCGGCCTGCGCGACAAGAAGCCCGCCGCGCTGGCCGACCTGCCGAAGTTCCCGGGCGACACCCTCGATCCGGCCCTGTCCGGCGGCGACCTCTGCGTGCAGGCCTGCGCCAACGATCCGCAGGTGGCCGTGCACGCCATCCGCAACCTGGCCCGGATCGGCATGGGCGTGGTGAGCGTCCGCTGGTCCCAGCTCGGGTTCGGGCGTACGTCGTCCACCTCGACCACGCAGGCGACGCCGCGCAACCTGTTCGGCTTCAAGGACGGCACGGCCAACCTCAAGGCCGAGGAGACGTCGCTGCTGGACGATCACCTGTGGGTGCGCGCCGGTGACGGACCGGACTGGATGACCGGCGGGTCGTACCTGGTCACCCGCAAGATCCGGATGCTGGTCGAGCCGTGGGACCGTACGTCGTTGCTCGAGCAGGAGACAATCTTCGGCCGGAACAAGGGCGAGGGTGCCCCGCTGACCGGCCGGAGCGAGTTCGACGAGCCTGATTTCGCCGTACGGGGGGATGACGGCGAGCCGGTGATCGCCACCAACGCTCACGTGCGGCTGGCCCATCCGACGCAGAACGGCGGCGCCCGGCTGCTGCGTCGCGGCTACAACTTCGTCGACGGCTCGGACGGGCTGGGCCGGCTCGACGCGGGGCTGTTCTTCATCGCCTACCAGCGGGATCCGCGCCGCCAGTTCGTGCCGGTGCAGATGCGGCTGGCCCGGCAGGACGAGCTGAACGAATACATCAGGCACGTGTCGAGCGGACTGTTCGCCTGCCCGCCCGGGTTGCTCGCGGCCGACGACTTCTGGGGTCGCTCGCTGTTCACGTGACAGCGATGGCTCATCGAACGCACAGGATTCATCGATAGGGTTCGGGGGATGACCACACCGGCGGGGGGTGGCCGGCGCAGGCCCGGCCAGTTGGAGACCGAGATCATGACGGTCCTCGACACCGCGGTGCGGCCCCTGACCCCCGGCGAGGTCCGCGATCTTCTCGAACCGGACGGATCGCTCGCATACAGCACCGTTGTGACCACTCTCACGCGTTTGTTCGAGAAGGGCGCAGTGGCCCGTCATCGGGACGGACGGGCCTTTCGATACGGCGCCCTGAGCGCCCCGGCCGGCCTGGTCGCAGACCGGATGAGCCGGTTGATGGCGGTCGAACCCGACCGAGCGACGGTCTTACGCCGTTTTGTCGCCAACCTCAGCGCGGACGACGAGCGCCTGCTGCGTGAACTTCTGCAGGAAGATCCCTCCGCCGACTGAAACCGTCAGGGTGACTCGCTACCTGAGGGCATGCTGAAAGCGGGATGCTGCCGGTAACGCATCAGTGGCAGCATGGACGTTTCTGTGCGCGGCATCGGCTGCGCGCTGCCCGGAAACGGGCAAAAGAGCTGGGGGAGTTCTCTCGTGACCGATCAAGCCGCCGCGCCTCCGGGCAAGCTCGACGCCGCGGTGCTCAAGATCGCCGGGGTGGTGGTGCTCGGCGCGATCATGTCGATCCTCGACATCACCGTCGTCAGCGTCGCCCTTCCGACCTTCCAGAGCGAGTTCGGCGCGACCTACGCACAGGTCGCCTGGACCATGACGGGATACACCTTGGCGCTGGCCACGGTGATCCCGCTGAGCGGATGGGCTGCCGACCGGTTCGGCACCAAGCGTCTCTACATGTTGGCTCTGCTGCTCTTCACCGCGGGCTCGGTGCTCTGCGCCACCGCCGGCTCGATCGAGCAGCTGGTCGCCTACCGGGTCCTGCAGGGCCTCGGCGGCGGCATGCTCATGCCGATCGGCATGACGATCATGACCCGGGCCGCGGGCCCGGAGCGGATCGGCCGGCTGATGGCCGTGCTGGGCGTGCCGATGCTGCTCGGCCCGATCGGCGGCCCGATCCTGGGCGGCTGGCTGATCGAGGCCGCGAGCTGGCACTGGGTGTTCCTGATCAACCTGCCGATCGGCGTCATCGGCCTGATCTACGCGCAGCTCGCGCTGCCCAAGGACGAGCCGCACAAGTCGGAGGCGTTCGACTTCGTCGGCATGCTGATGCTGTCGCCGGGTCTCGCCCTGTTCCTCTACGGCGTCTCGTCGCTGCCCGAGGAGGGCACGATCACGGCGACCAAGGTGTGGACGACGATGCTGATCGGCACGGTGCTGGTCGTCGCGTTCGTCATCTACTCGTTCAAGCCGAAGCACCCGCTGCTCGACCTGCGGCTGCTGAAGAACCGCAACCTGAGCGTCGCGAGCATCTCGCTGTTCGTCTTCGTGATCGCGTTCATGGGCGCCGGTCTGCTCTTCCCGAGCTACTTCCTGCAGGTGCGGGGCGAGTCGACCCTCGACGCCGGTCTGCTGATGGCCCCGCAGGGCATCGGCGCCGTGCTGACCATGCCGATCGCGGGCATGCTGGCCGACAAGATCCCGGTCGGGCGCACGGTGCCCTTCGCGATGACGCTGATCGCGGTCGGCTTCTTCGGGTTCACCCAGGTCGGCACGGACACGTCGTATCTGTTCCTGTGCGGCTCGCTGTTCGTGATGGGTCTGGGCATGGGCGGCACGATGATGCCGATCATGACTTCGGCGCTGCGGACGCTGCAGCCGCTCGAGGTGGCCCGCGGCTCCACGCTGGTCAACATCCTGCAGCAGATCGGTGGCTCGATCGGCACCGCGATCATGTCGGTGATCCTGACCAGCCGGCTCAACGGTTCGCCCGAGGTGCCGGGGGCGGTCAACCCGCAGACCGGTGAGACGTTCACCGAGGCGGACATCGCGATCGCCAACAACCACGGTGCGAACATTCCGGCGCCGCCGGAAATCATCGAGCGGGGCCTGCAGTTCGCGGCCGACTCGTTCTCGACCACGTTCTGGGTCGGCTTTGCGCTGGTGCTGGCGACGTTCATCCCGATCGCGTTCCTGCCGCGCAAGCGCCGGGCGACCCCGCCCGGAGCGCCGGGCGAGCCCGCGGTCGAGGCGCCCATCCTCATGCACTGAGAACTATTCGCATTTCCGCCCCGTCTTCCGTTCCGGGAGGCGGGGCGTTTCCATAAGCCTGTAACAAAGGCGGACAACGAGTACCGCCAAAACGATCGATAAGGGTCTGTATACCGGGCATTCACCTGCTGCAATGCTTAACCGTTACCCGAACGAGAATCGATCGTCATGCGGCTTCCCTAGCCTCCGGCGGATCACCTGCTTCCGGAGGACAATCTTCCATGCATCGATATTTGCGCCGCGGCCCGTCCGCGGCGGCGCTCCGAGCGATCGGCGCCGCCGCGCTCGCGACCGCGATCGGCGTGAGCCTGGCCGGACCGGCCGTGGCCGCCGCGCCGGGCGACCCGTTCATCAGTGAGATCCACTACGACAACGCCGGCACCGACACCGGTGAGGCCGTCGAGGTGCAGGCCCCGGCCGGCACCGACCTGACCGGCTGGCAGATCGTCCTCTACAACGGCAACGGCGGCGCGGCCTACAACACGGCCACGCTCAGCGGCGCCGTGCCGGCGGCCGGTGTGGTCGTCCAGAACTACCCGGCGGACGGCATCCAGAACGGCGCGCCCGACGGCGTGGCTCTGGTCAAGCCGGACGGCTCGGTCGCCGAGTTCCTCAGCTACGAGGGCGTGATGACCGGCACCGGCGGCCCGGCCAACGGTCTGACCAGCACGGACATCGGTGTCTCGGAGATCGCCTCGACGCCCGTCGGGCACTCGCTGCAGAAGCTCGACGGCACATGGCAGGCCCCGGCGGCCAGTTCCTTCGGCGTTCTGAACAAGAACACGCCTGAGGAGCCCGGTGAGCCGGCTTCCTGCGACACGGCCGTGACCCACACGATCGCCCAGGTGCAGGGCACCGGCGCGGCCACCCCCGTGGCCAACACCAAGGTCACCGTCGAGGGTGTCGTGACCGCCGACCACCGTACGGGTGGCTACAACGGCGTCTACGTGCAGACCGCGGGCACCGGTGGGGACCGCCCGGTCACGGCCGGCACCGCCTCGGACGCCGTCTTCGTCTACTTCGGCACCAGCGTGGCCAACGCGCCGACGGTGAAGATCGGCGACCGGGTACGGGTCACCGGCACGGTCACCGAGTTCAACGGGCTCACCGAGATCACCACCACGGCCCAGGGTGACACCGCCGTCTGCGCGAGCGGCGTCGCGCTGCCCGCCCCGGTGGCGCTGAGCCTGCCGCTGGCCGACGCGGCCCGCGAGTCGGTCGAGTCGATGCTGGTCGCGCCCGTGGGGGCGTACACGGTCGCGGACGTCTACAACACCAACCGGTACGGCGAGATCATCCTGGCCGCCGGCAACGAGGTCGCCCCGATCCCGACCGACCTGGCCCGCCCCGGTTCGGCCGAGGCCCTGGCGATCAAGGCCGACAACAAGGCCCGCCGGATCCTGGTCGACGACGGCCGCACCACCAACCTGGCCGAGGCCGGGCTCGCGCCCGCGTACCTGACCAAGGACAACCCCATCCGGGTCGGCGACACCGTCGAGAAGTTCGGCCCGAGCGTGCTGAGCTTCGGCTTCAGCGAGTGGCGCCTGCAGCCGGTCGACCCGGCCGCCCTGCAGACCACGTTCAAGGACACCAATCCCCGTACGCCGGCTCCGGCCGACGTCGGTGGTGACCTCCGGGTGGCCAGCTTCAACGTGCTCAACTACTTCGTCCACTTCGGTGGCGAGGCCCGCGGCGCCACCGACGCGGCCGCGCTGGCCAAGCAGCAGGCAAAGATCGTCTCGGCGATCAGCGCGCTGGACGCCGACGTCGTCGCGCTCATGGAGATCGAGAACTCGGTCCGCTTCGAGCCCGACGACCCCCAGGTGGCGCTGAAGACGCTGGTGGGCGCGCTGAACGCGAAGGACGGCGCGGGCACGTGGGACTACGTGCGCTCGCCGGCCGACCTGCCCGGCCCCGAGCAGCAGGACTTCATCACCACGGCGATCATCTTCAAGCCGGCCGCGGTCACCCCGAAGGGCGCCGCGCGCTCGGTGAACGACGAGTCGGTGTGGGCGAACGCCCGGGAGCCGATCGCGCAGACCTTCACCGCCGGTACGGCCACCTTCACCGTGGTCGCCAACCACCTGAAGTCCAAGAGCGCGTCGACCCCGCCGAGCGGTGACAACGTGGACACCGGGGACGGGCAGGGCGCGTACAACGGGGACCGCAAGCGGCAGGCCGCCGCGCTGGCCACGTTCGTGAAGTCGCTCGGCACCGACGACGTGCTCCTGCTGGGCGACTTCAACGCGTACAGCCAGGAGGACCCGATCCAGGTGCTGGCCGACGCGGGATACCGGAACATCGCGGGCGCGGACGAGAAGTCGTACGTCTTCGGTGGTGAGTCGGGCTCGCTCGACCATGCCCTCGCGAGCGCCTCGCTGGCGTCGAAGGTGACCGGCGTGGACGTCTGGAACATCAACTCGGTCGAGTCGTTCGCCTACGAGTACGACGGCTATGCGCCGTTCTACAGCGCCGACCCGTACCGGGCCAGCGACCACGACCCGGTCGTCGTGGGCCTCAGGACCGGCAACGCCGGCCCGGTGGACCTGCAGCTGCTCAGCATCAACGACTTCCACGGCCGCCTCGAGCCGCCCACCGCCGGCAACGGGGGCGCGGCCCAGCTCGTCGGCATGGTCAACGAGCTACGCAAGGCCAACCCGAACACCGCGTGGATCTCGGCCGGTGACAACATCGGCGCGTCCACGTTCATCTCCGCGATCGACGATGACAACCCGACGATCGACGTGCTAAACGCGGGCAAGCTGGCCGTCTCGGCGGTCGGCAACCACGAGTTCGACAAGGGCCTGGCCGACCTGCAGGGTCGCGTCGAGGACCGGGCGGACTTCCCGTATCTGGCGGCCAACGTCTACAAGAACGGCGAGCGGGTGCTGCCCGGCTACAGCGTGCAGACGCTGGGCGGGGTCAAGGTCGGCTACATCGGCGTCGTCACCGAGCAGACCGCGGCGCTGGTCAGCCCGGACGGCATCGCCGGCGTCGAGTTCCGCGACCCGGTGGCCGAGGCCAACACCCTGGCCGCGCAGCTCTCCGACGGCAACGAGGCCAACGGCGAGGCCGACGTGCTCGTGCTCCTGGCCCACGAGGGTGCGGCGACCGAGAACATCGGCTCGGCGGCGGCGCTGCAGGCCGACCCGGTCTTCGGCGACTTCACCCGGGTGAGCGCCGAGATCGACGCGATCTTCAGCGGGCACACCCACCAGCCGTACGCGTTCGAGGTTCCCGTCCCCGGCACCGACCGGACCCGTCCGGTGATCCAGGCCGAGGACTACGGACTGCGGGTCGGCAAGGCCGTGCTCACCGTCGACCCGGCCACCAAGACGGTCACCAACTCGACGGCCGAGCTGCTCAACGTGACCGGCTACCCGGCCGACGCCGCGGTGGCCGACATCGTGGCCAAGGCCAAGGTCACCGCGGACGAGCTGGGCAAGCGGCCGCTGGGCAAGATCACGGCGGACATCAAGCGGGCCTACAGCGCCGCGGGCGCCGAGGACCGGGGCGCCGAATCCGTGCTGGGCAACTTCATCGCCGACGTCCAGCTCAGCCAGACCAGCGCGGCCGGCCGGGGTGGGGCCCAGATCGCCTTCATGAACCCGGGCGGGCTGCGGGCCGACCTGCTCTACGGCACCGACGGCACGGTCACCTACGCCAACGCGTTCTCGGTGCAGCCCTTCTCCAACGACGTGGTCACCCAGACGCTGACCGGTGCGCAGATCAAGCAGGTGCTCGAGGAGCAGTGGCAGCCGGCGGGCGCGTCCCGCCCGGTGCTGCACCTCGGCTCGTCCAAGGGCCTCACCTACTCGTACGACGTGAACCAGCCGCGGGGCTCGAAGATCATTGCTTCCAGCCTCAAGCTGAACGGCGTCGTGCTCAATCCGACGGGCACCTACCGGGTCACGTCGAACTCGTTCCTGGCCGCGGGTGGCGACAACTTCACCACGCTCGGACAGGGCACGAACCGCGTCACCACCGGCGACAACGACCTCACCATGCTGGTCAACTACTTCGCCGCGAATTCGCCGGTCACCGCCGACCCCGTGGCGCGCAGCACGCCCGGCACGGCCACCCCGGCCGACACCACGCCGCCGACCGGCACGTTCGAGCTGGGCGCCACCGCGCTCTGGCCGGGCCAGCCGATGACGCTGACCCCGGTCGCGCTGGGCGACGACGTCAGCGCCGCCGACAAGATCAAGAAGGTCGTGTCCTGGGGTGACGGCACCACGTCGGAGAGCCTGACCCACACGTACGCCAAGGCCGGCGACTACACCGTCTCGGTGCAGCTGACCGACGAGGCGGGCAACCAGGCGGCGGCCACCATCGAGGGCGCCGCGGTCGTCAAGGTCACGGCGCAGCCCAAGGGCGTGTATCTGCTGGCCCCGCAGTCGATCTGGGCCGGGCAGACCACCGTGCTCGCGGTGAGCAAGGTCAGCGGCGCCTCGAAGCTGGTCATCGCCTGGGGTGACGGCGCCACGTCCGACATGTCGGCCAACGGCGCCCTGATCTCGCACACCTACACCAAGGCCGGCACCTTCACGGTCACGGTCACGCCGCACAACGCGGCCGGTGCGGGCACGGCCGTCAAGGCCGGCTCGGTCAAGGTCACGGCCGACACGTACGCCCCCGGCGTGCGCTTCGTGCCGCCGCTGATCCCGTCCTCGGCCTCGGCCTGGCGCTCGCTGAACGGCCTGGCCAGTGACACCGGCCTGGGCGTGGCCACGGTCTCGGCCACGCTGATCCAGGAGCGCTCGGGTCAGTGGCACTACTTCGACGGCGCCCAGTGGGTCAAGGCGTCCTCGCAGACCGACGCCGCGGCCAAGGCCAAGGTCCTGACCGACGCACCGCTGCCCGTCCTGGGCGTGTGGAGCATCGGCCTCCGGGGCGTCGAGAAGGGCACGCTGAAGGTCACCTACTGGGCGACCGACCGAGCCGGCAACGACTCGGTGAAGCAGTCCTACACAGCGAAGATCACCAAGTAGCGGCACACGCGAACGCCCCCGCCTCCACACTGGAGGCGGGGGCGTTCGGCGTACGCGGGCCTCAGTTGGTGAAGAGGAAGTAGATCGGTGCGCTGGACGTCATGTAGTTGACGTTGTCGTTCCCGTTGACGCCGTCCGAGTAGAAGGCCCGTGCGCGGTAGATCTGGCCGGTCGGGTGGCTCCCGCCCAGGGTGGTGTACGACTTGCCCGCCTTGTCCAGGGGCGTCGTCTTCGGGGAGAACCCGCGGGCCGGGCGCCACCGGTCGGTGACCCACATCTCGACCACGAACTGCGCCTTGCGACCCGGGTAGGCGGTCATCGTCGTGGCGAAGTACGGCGAGACCGACTTGCGGAAGTAGGCGTAGGTGATCGCGGCCGGCTTGGTGGTCTTGTAGTGCCGCGTCACGGCGATCTTGGCCGATACCTCTGTGTAGAGCGTCGCCTTGACCTCCTTGGGCAGCCGGGCCGCGTCACCGGTGAACTTGGCCGACACGGTGGTGTTGCGGGTCATCTTGACCGGCACCGAGACGATTCCCGCACTGTTCGACTTGGCCCGGGTGACCAGGCGCATCGGCAGGTCGCCACCCCACGGGTCGGCCCAGATCTCGACCACCAGACCGGGGTCGCCGATTCTGGCCGTGAGGTTCACCGTTGAGCCGTACTTGCTGACCGTGCCCTGGCCGCCGACCGTGAGCGAAACCGGGACCCGGGTCGTGGAGGTCGGCTTGGGCTGAGGGGCCGGGGTGGTCGGGGCCGGGGTCGTGGCCGTCGGCCGGGGGTCGGGGTCGTTGGCCACCCACAGCCGGTACTCGTGTTCGCTGTTGTGACTGAGCACGAAGAGCCGTGGGCCGTCCGGCTGCCACGCGACGAGGTCGACGTTGTCCGGGCCGCGGTCGGCCTGGGTGGACGGCAGCACGAACTTCTGGGCCGCGGTCTCGGAGCCGCGCGGATAGATGGAGACGTCGGTCCCGATGTCGAAGTTGTTCCACCCGATCGCAACCCGCCCGTCCGGGCCGGCGTCGACGCTGTTCGCGGTCTCGCAGGTCTCCGCGTAGGCGGGAGTGCGCAGGTGCGGCGTCGCCACCGCGGATTTCCACAGGCGGCAGTTCTTCCACCCGATCAGCCCGGCGCCGTCGGCGGTGACCACCGCGCCCCGCAGGAAGTCGTCGGTGAACCGGGCGGTGCCCTGATGCTGCTCGGTGCCGTCGGCGGCGATGGTGTAGGTGGCCAGGTTGCCGTTGGCGTTCATCTGGGTGGAGGCCTCGGCCACGATCAGCCGGCCGGGCACGGTGGGCGAGGTGAGCAGCGCGGGGGACCCGGTGAACGAGGTGCCGTCGGACTGGGGATCGTGCACGCGCAGCACCCGGTCGGCCGGTTCCAGCACCCCGAAGTTGCCGGCCCACGAACCGGCCGCGTCGCCGTCGTAGCCGAACCAGATCTGCCGGCCCATCGTGGCGACGGTTCTCGGGAAGATCTTCGGGTCGACCGAGTAGCGCACCTGCTCGGTGACCGTGGCCGCGTCGAAGGAGACGATCGCGTGCGCGTCGGCGACCGCCGCGTAGAGCGTCTTCGCGTCGGCCGAGAGCGTGAGCCCGGAGACGCCCGGCAGGCCGGTCCGGGTGCTGACCACCGCGCCGCGATAGTCGGTGACGATCAGCTTGCCCCCGAACGGGTCGCTGACCAGCACATGCTTGTGGAGCGGGTCGACCAGGAGGTCGCCGGGAACGCCTTCGACAGTCAGCAGGCGGCCGTCGGCCAGCTCGGTGTCGGCGGCCGAGGCCGACCCCGTGCCGATCGCGACGACGACGGCGGCCGAGCAGGCGACACCGGCCGCCACGAGGGCGACGCGAAGTTTGCGCATTTTCAGAGGGCTCCCCTAAGAAGGAACAGTCGGCACAGGGTACGCGAACTGTCGATCTTGGAGGAGCCCTGAAGTCAGCGCAGGCCGTTCTGGACGGCTACCTTGATCAGCAGCTCGGGGTCATCGCTGATCAGGCCGTCGACGCCCAGGTTGATGACGCGTTGCATGGTCGGGGCGTCGTTGACGGTGTAGGGCACGACCTTGAGGTCGTAACGGTCCTGCAGCGTGGCCACGACCGGGCCGTGGAAGTAGGCCGGGTTCTGCCGCAGATACCAGTCGTCGTCGGCGATCGTGCCCTGCGCCGGGTCGTGCACCTGCCAGTTGGCCGAGACCGTCGACGCGCCGGCGGCCCGGACAAGTGCGCCCAGGTCGCGGTAGTGCCACCAGTCGAGGCCGCCGGTCCACGGACTCTTGACCTTCGGGTCGTCGTAGACCGCGCGCAGCGAGCACTCGTCGGCGAGCGAGGCGCACTCGGCCGGGCCGTACTGCCAGATCAGCGCGACCGTCTCGATCCGGCGGTCGAGCTGCCGGGCCAGACGGATCGTGCGCCAGTCGAACGACTGGATCGTCACCCGCCGCTCGAGCCCGGCCGCCTTGATCGCGCGCACCAGCTTGGTCGTGAAGACCTGGTAGGGCGCGGTGTCGGCGGCCAGCGGACTGATCTTGGTCTCGATGTTCATCCGGACGTCCGTACGGCCGCTGCCCTTGACCAGTGCGAAGAACTCCTCGATGGTCGGGATCCGCGCGCCCGGCACGGCTACCTGGCCCGGCACGACCTTCGACCCGCAGTCCAGCGTCCTGATCTGTGCCAGGGTCAGCTTGTGGACAACCTTCCCCACGTACGGGAAAAGGGGGTCACCAGAGGTGACGGGCGCGGTGTCGACGCAGTGCGAACCGTTGATCGTGCGGTCGTGCAGCATGACCAGGCGACCGTCGGCCGTCACCCCGGTGTCCGTCTCCAGGGTGGAGATCGCCGGGTTGGCCAGTGCGTTCGCGAAGGCGGGGAGCGTGTTCTCGGGGCGCGTGGCCCGGCCGCCGCGGTGCGCCTGCACGTCGAACGGCGACGCGTACGCCTGGGGCAGCCGGTAACCCCGGGCCGCGAGCAGTGTGCGCAGCCGGTCGGGGTAGTCGGTGATCAGGCCGTCGACGCCGTCATCGAGCAGCTTGGTCATGGTCGGCACGTCGTCCACCGTCCAGGGCACGACCTTGATCCCGTACGCGTGGGCCCGCCTGACCATCTCGCGAGTGACGTAGGGCCGGTAGCCGGGGTCGGTGACCGTGCCGTTCTGCGGGAAGCCGTGCACGGGTGAGAACGCCGAGGCGCCGAAAGACTTGATCGCCCGGATCGGGTCGCCGCCGAAGTCGTCGATGTCGATCCCGCCCAGCCACGGCGACGCACCCGGCTGACCGGTCTGCAGGAAGTCGAAGTTGGTCAGAGCGACCAGCGGCAGTCGCGGCTCGACCTGGCGCATCCGCATCAGCGCGCCCCAGTCGAAGCTCTGGATCGTGACCTGGCGCAGCAGCCCGGCCCGGCGGATCTCGGCCGCGGTCACCCGCACGAACTGCTCACGCGGGGCGGTCTCGGTGGGCGCCCCCGCCTCCACCTTGGTCTCCACGTTGAGTTTCACGCGGTCCGCCCGATACCGCTTGACCAGCGCGAAAACCTCGCTGAGAAGCGGCATGCGGGCGCCCGGCACGGCCAGCTGGCCCGGCTTGTCGGCCAGCGTCTGCGAACCGCAGTCCAGCGTCCGGACCTGCGCGAGAGTGAGCGTATTCACGTACTTGCCCACGTACGGGAACTCGGGGTCGCCGGCCGTGACGGGTGCGGTGTCCCGGCACTTGGTGCCCGTGACCCGGCGGTCGTGCGTGACCACGGCCCGGCCGTCCTCGGTGATCTGCACATCGAGCTCGAGGGTGCTGACGCCGAGCTGCAGGGCATTGCCGAACGAGGCGAGCGTGTTCTCGACGCGCAGGCCGAGGCCCCCGCGGTGTGCTTGCAGGTCGAAGGTCTTGGCCCCACCGGCGGCGGCGGGACTGGGAACGGCCAGAACGCCGGCCGCGAGCAGGATGGCGACGGGTATGCGCATGCGGCCAGCGTGTGTGGCGGGCACGACAATCGGGCTACGTCTATGTGAACCGATGGCGGCCATCTATCGGCAACTCCGGCCCGCGGCACGTCGCCGAGCGTGGTCGGAAAGCGTGAATGAATGCACACATGCACAAGCGACGACAGTTAGACGGATGCCGAATCAAGGACACAAGTATTGACATTTAAATCTGTATCGAAGGGATCACCGAATGTATTGACACCCCTTGGCGAGGGGTCCCGGCATCGGTTACGTTGAGAAAACGTCGCAACGCCGCGATCGGCGACAAAGCCCGCACTGACCTGCACAAACGGCCATCCGGGGAGTCGTACGTGACCGATTCAAGTCCACTTGAGCTGACCCCCAGAATCGAACCGGTCATCCAATCGGTTCTCGCCGAGGACGCGCTCCTGCACCAGTTGGCAGACGGACTCGGCTCACCGCTCAACATCGTGCTGCCGGATGCCCTGGCCGCCAATGTGGAGTCTTTCCGAGCGGTCTATCGCACCCATCGGCTACGCGGACACATCTATTTCGCCCACAAGGCGAACCGTTCCGCGGCGCTGCTGCGGCGGCTGGCCGGCACCGAGGCCGGCGTCGACGTCGCGTCGCTGGCCGAGCTGCAGCACGCCCTCGGGGCCGGCTTCACCCCCGACCGGATCATCGCCACCGGGCCCAAGAACCGGGAATTCCTCTGGCTGGCCGCGCGCACCGGCGTGCTCGTCAACGCCGACTCGCTGGACGAGCTGAGTGAGCTGGCCGCCCTGGTCGAGGCCCACCGCCAGCCCCGCGTACGGGTGATGGTGCGGCTGGCCGGGTTCGCCTCCCCCGGAGTGCAGCTGATCAGCCGCCGCAGCCGGTTCGGGGTGCCGGCCGACCAGCTGACCGAGGCCCTCGGCCGGCTCGACAAGCACGCCGACCAGCTGGAACTCGTCGGCGTCGCCTACCACCTCGACACCGTCGGACTGCCCGAGAAGGCGCTCGCGCTGGAAGGCTGCCTGGCCGCGCTCGACGAATGCCGCGACCGGGGCGTGCCGGTCTGGTCGGTCGACATCGGCGGCGGGTTCGGCGTCAACTACCTCGCCCGGGCCGGCCAATGGGAGCGGTACACCTCGGAACTGGCCCAGGCGGTGCTCGGCCGGCGACCCCCGATGACCTGGAACGGGCACGGCTACGGGCTGCGCAACGAGGGCGGCACCCTGCGCGGGGCGCTCGGGCTCTACCCCGCGCACCGGCCGGTCTCCGGGCCCGGCTACCTCGACCAGCTGCTGGCCACCCCCGCCCCCGCGCAGCGCCGGCCGCTGGGTGAGCTGCTGCTCGACAGCATGATCGACCTCGACATCGAGCCCGGCCGGGCCCTGCTCGACCAGTGCGGGCTCGTGCTGGCCCGGGTGCTCGAAGTGCGTCCCGGCGACGGCGACACCCTCGTACGGCTCGAAATGAACGCCCGCGACGTCAGCCTGGAAGAACACGGAGTGCTGATGGACCCCGTGCTCGTGGGGGCCGGCGACCGGCCGCCCGCACCCACCGAGGTGTACCTGCTCGGCAACCTCTGCCTGGAATCCGACCTGATCACCCGGCGCAAGGTGACCCTGCCCGCCCGGCCCCGGCCCGGCGACCTGCTCGCCTTCGTCAACACGGCCGGCTACTTCATGGACTTCAGCGCCACCCGCGCCCTGCACCAGCCGGTCGGCCGCAAAGTCGCCCTCTACTCCACCGGCGGCCGGTGGGGCTGGTGCCTCGACGAGCAGTACTGGCCCGTCCACGAGCGCACGGAGGCAGCATGAGATACGACGACCTGACCGAGGCGATCGGCAACACGCCGCTGGTGCGCATCGACCCGGCGGTGCACGGCCTGGTCAACATCGACCTGTACGCCAAGATGGAACTGCTCAACCCGTTCGGCTCGGTCAAGGACCGCGCGGCCCTGCAGATGATCCGCCCGCTGGTGACCGGCGCCACCGAGCGCGGCGACACCGTGGTCGAACTCTCCAGCGGCAACACGGCCAAGGCGCTGGCCCTGATCGCCGGGATGTACGGCCTGCCCTTCAAGAGCGTCACCAACCGCATGAAAGTCCCCGAGATCAAAGACCTGTTGCTGCTGCTCGGGGCCGAGATCGACGAGCTGCCCGGGCAGGCCGAATGCCTCGACCCGACCGACACCGAAGACCCCCTCTCACGCATGCACCGCACGCTCAGCGACAACGGCAGCGGATACGTGCACACCGATCAGTACTTCAACGAGCGCAACATCGAGGCCCACCTGCACGGCACCGGGCCCGAGATCGTCAAGGACCTGGACGGCCGCGCACCCGACTACTTCGTGGCCTGCGTGGGCACGGCCGGCTCGTCCACCGGGGTGGCCCGCGCGCTGCGTCAGCACGACCCCGACGTCCGGGTGATCGGCCTGGTCGCCGCGAAGAGCGACTTCATTCCGGGCATCCGCACGATCGACGAGGTGCACGAGGTGGGGTTGTTCGACCCCGGCGTCTACGACACCCTCGAAACGATCACCTCCGACGACGCCATCGACGGGCTGCTCACGCTGGTGCGCCGCTGCGGCACCCCGGCCGGGCCCACCGGGGGCGGCGCCTATCAAGGAGCCGTACGCCACCTGCGCGCACTCGACGCCACGCTGACCACGCGTAAGACGGCCGTGTTCATCGTCTGCGACCGGGTCGAAAGCTACCTGAGCTACCTGCGCGACCGGCGGCCCGCGCTTTTCGGGCGGCCGCCGAGGACCAACGACGTACGGGTCCTGACCGTCGAGGAAATCGCAGCGGCGCCCACGGTCGGTGTCGAGGAGGCGTCGCGCTGGCCCGGCCTGATCATCGACTTGCGCAACCCGCACGCGTACCGGGCACTGCACATCGACGGCTCGATCAACATCGTGGACGAGCTGTTCGCCGAACTGCTCCACGGTGGACTGCCGTTCGGGCGGCGCCAGCCGGTGCTGCTGGTCTGCCCGGTCGGCGAGAAATCGGCCCGCTACGCCGCGCTGCTGCTACGCATGGGTCATCCGGAAGTGCGGTCACTCGCGGGCGGCATCATCGCGTGGCGCGACGCCGGCGCGCGGCTGGTGCGTGACTGATGACGCTGACCTTGGAGACCGGCTGGCAGCTCGGCGTACGGTCGCAATTCCCGCTGCTCACGGGGAACCCCGGGGTGGCTTATCTGGACAGCGCGGCCACCTCCCAGAAGCCCCAAGCGGTGCTGGACGCGGTGATGGCCTATTTGACCAGCGAGAACGCCAACGCGGCGCGGGGCACGTATCCGTGGGCCAACCGGACCACGGCCCGCATCGAGGAAGCCCGCGACCAGGTACGGCGCTTCCTGGGCGCGCGGGGCGCCGCCCTGTCACCCTTCACCGCCGCCTCCGGCCTCCCCGCTCGGGACACCTCGGGCGTTCACTTCGTCGACGGGACCACGGCGGGGTTGCGTACGGTGGCCCTGGACTGGCTCGTTTCCTACTTGTCGGACGGGGACGAGATCATCGTGCCGTTCGCGGACCACAGCGCGAACCTGGTGCCCTGGCTGGACGCCGTCGCGCTGCTGGAACGGCAAGGAGTCCGGATCACCGTACGGCCGATGCCCTACGACGCCGCCCACGACTACGACGTGGCCCGGCTGCCGATCGGACCGCGTACGCGCTTCATCGCGGCCACCCACGTGCATCACGTCTACGGCAACGACATGAACATCCACCGCCTGCGCGCGGCGGCCGGACCCGACATCGCCATCTGTCTGGACGCGGCGCAGAGCTTCGGGCACATGCCGATCTCGGCGGAAGCGCTGGACGTCGACTTCATCGTCTTCTCCGGCCACAAAGCGATGGCCCTGCCCGGCATCGGCGCGGTGTGGGCCGCGAACAAGCGCGGCCCGGCATTCCAGCCGGCCGGGTGGAGTGGCTCCCCCAACACGGCCGGGATCGTCAGCCTGGCCGCGGCGATGGACTGGCTCTCCTCCGTGGGGCTCTCCCGGATCTCGGCCTACCTGATCGCGCTGGGCGGACGGCTCACCGCCGGGCTGTCCACCCTGAACAGTTACGAGGTGCTGGGATGCCAGAACAGTCTGACCGCAGGCTCGACGGTCCAGCAGCGGCACGGAATCGTGACGTTCCGGCACCGCGAGATCGGCTCCAACGACCTCGGCTTCATCCTCGCCTCCGACGGCTTGCTCGTCCGGGCCGACGACCACTGCCAGGGCAGCCAGGGCGAAAAGACCTCCTCCGTACGGGTGAGCCTGCACGTCTACAACACGCCGGCCGAGGTGGATCGGCTGCTTTCGGTGCTCAGAGCCCTCGACTGAACCGTTCGCTGCGCTACCGCTTCGCCTCCGCCAGGCGACCGCTGCCGTGCTCGCACCACCCCCGGGTCATCGCTACCCCCGCATCGCAATACCGCCGTTTCATCGCCATCGCCATCGCCATCGCCACCGCCACCGCCACCGCCACCGCCACCCCGTACCGCCGTACCGCCGCTTCGCCCGGGCCGAGCCGCCGCTACCCCGGCACCGCAGTACCGCCACGTCAACGCGACGCCAAACCACCGCGCCGCGTCACCGCCGCCGCACCGTCTCCGTCCGGCACAGCCGCCGCGTCGCCGCCCCGGGTCACCGCGCCCCCGGGTCACCTCGCGGGCATCGCCGCACCACCTCGCGGGCAACGCGGCGTCATCTCCTGCGCCGCCGCGCCAATACCGCCGCGTCACCGCTCCCGCGCCGCGTCACCGCCGCCGCGCCACCCCGCGGGTACCGCGGCCGCGGCCCGCGGGCACCGGCGCCGCGTCACTCCCCGCGCGGCCGCCCTAAGACCGCCGAGTCACCGCTCCCGCGCCGTGTCTCAGCTGCCACGCCATCCCGCGGGTACCGCCGCCGCGGCCCGCGGCATCGCCGCGCCACCACTCCGGCGCCGCCGCGCCACCACTCTCGCGCCGCCGCGCCACCACTCCTGCGCCGCCGCGGCGTCACCTGCCGCGCTGTGTGTCAGCCGCCGCGTCACCCCGCGGGCACCGCCGCCGCGCCGCCCCGCGGCCACCGGCGTCGCGTCACTCCCGCGCCCCGCGGCATCGCCGCGCCACCACTCCGGCGCCGCCGCGCCACCACTCCGGCGCCGCCGCGCCATCACCCCCGTGCCGCCGCGCCACGACTCCCGCGCCGCCGCGCCACCACCGCGCCTGCTGTCACGGCCGCCCGCTGGTGAGGGCCGCGCGGGCCTGCGGGCAGGTGTTGCGACGGCACGGCCTGGTTGTTGGAAATGGATGTCGTTTCTCTGTAGTCTGCCGAAATGGGCCGTATGCCGACGACGACGCTCGACTCCGCCCGGTGGCGGGCTGCCTGGGATGAGGTGATGACCGGGTTCGTCCCCGGTTTGTCCGCTCTGGAGGCCGCGATCGCGGTAGCCGCCGACGCCGCGCTGGGTCGCCCGCCGTTCCGGGTGCTCGACCTCGGCGGCGGCCCGGGGGTGGTGGCCGAGCGCATGTCGGCGCGCTGGCCGGAGGCCGCGGTCACGATGGTCGACATCGACCCGGTGCTGCTGGCCCTGGCCCGCGACGGCGTCCCACCGGCCGTGTCGGTGCTGACCGCCGACCTGGGCGAGCCACTCCCGGCGCTCCTTCCGGCGGCAAGCAACGGTTGGTCAGCAGATGCCGGGTCGGCGGCGGCGGGCAGCAACGGTTTGGACGCGACCGGCAGCTGGGCGTCGGGCAATGGCCTGGCGGCGGGCGGTCGCTCGGAGGCGACCCACGGCTCGGCGGCGAGCGACGGCTATGACCTGATTACGGCAGTGATGACCGTCCACTATCTGCGCCCCGAGCGCATCCGCGCCCTCTACCGGCGTTGTCATCAAGTGATGGCCCCCGGCGGCCTGCTGGTGGTGGCCGACCTCATGCCCGACGACGGCCTGCCCTCGTTGATGAGCGCCCTCAACCCCGCGCCGGGGGAGGCGGCCGCTGAGTTGGCCTGGGTTCAGTGGTGGGGTGAGGTGGGTGAGGCGCCGGAGTTCGCGCGGCTCATGGAGCTTCGGGCCGACGTCTTCCGTGATCGGCCGCCGGCCGACTTCGCCGGGTCGGTGGCTTGGCATGGTGCCGCTGTGCGGGCGGCCGGGTTTCGCGAGGCCGGCCTGCTCTGGCGCGACGGCCGGCACGCCGCGTTGGCCGCGGTCGCGTGACGTTTCACGGGAAACTCTGAGTACCGATCACGGCCAGGAGGGCGAGCCGCTCGGCGCTGTCGGTGCCGAGGGCGGGCGTGAACCAGAGGAGGCGTTGCCGGCCGTCCTCGCTGAACAGCGTCAGGCAGTTGACCTCGAGCAGGCCCAGCGCCGGGTGGATGAGGCGTTTGCGGTCGTCGCGCCGGAACGCCACGTCGTGGTCGGCCCACAATTGCGCGAACTCGGGCGACTTCGCGAGCAGCGTGGACACCAGGGTGCGTACGTCGGAATCTCGCGGATCACGGCGGGCGGCGGCCGCTCGCAGGTCGGCGACGAAGGCCCGGGACTGTGCCGGGTGGTCCGCCGGAGGGTAGAGCAGCCGCGCTTCGGGGTCGGTGAACCAGCGGTGCACGAAGCTGGCGTCCGGCCCCTGGTGCACATCGTGCGGGCCGAGCAGGGCGACCGCGAGCGGGTTCTGCACAAGAGTCACGTGCAGGTCGGTGATGACCAGGGCCGGTGTGTCGGTGAGGCGGCCGAGCAGGTCGGCCAGGCCGGGGTGGGTGTGTGCGGCCGGGCCGTTGCGCAGTGGGGCCCGGCCGGCCAGGTGGAACAGGTGGTCGCGTTCGTCTCCGGTGAGCCGCAGGGCCCGGGCCAGCGCGGCCAGCATCTGTTCGGACGGCTGGGAGCCGGCCCCGCGCTCGAGCTCGATGTAGTACTCGACCGAGGCTCCTGCCAGCTGGGCCACCTCGTCGCGGCGGAGCCCGGGCACCCGGCGGCGGGGGCCGGCGGGCAGACCCACGTCGGCGGGCCGGATCCGGTCGCGCCGCGATCGTAGGTAGACGCCCAGCTCCTTGAGGTTCACCAGCCCAGTCTGCCGCCGCCGGGCCGGGTCAGGCAGGGGTTGTCATCCTCTGCCTGACGCGCCCGGCCCGGCGCAGAGTGGGTGTTGTTCATTCATCCCACGAAGGGGACGCCATGCCATTCGCGAACTTCAAGGTGCCGGCCGGAACCATCACGCCCTCGCAGAAGCAGAAAATAGTCGAAACCACCACAGACCTGTACGCCGAGATCTACGGCGAGCGCGCCCGGGCCACGACTGTTGTGCTGGTCGAGGAGGTGCCCGACGGCGGCTGGGGCGTGGCCGGACACGTCCTCACCGCCGCCATGCTCAACGGCGAGTAGTCAGCTGCCGATCGGGCCGCCGTCCAGCCGCCACGTCACCACGACGGCGGGCTTGGCGTAGTCGCCGTCGGGCCAGGTCGAGGCCGGTTTGTCGATAGTGGCCCCGGTGATCTCGCCCGGGTGCTGGACGGCCACGAAGACCGAGCGGTCGTCCGCCGTGATGAACGGGCCGCACGTCTCGGCGCCCGGCGGCACCGTGAGGAACTGCCGCAGGTGCCCGCGTTCCGGGCCTTCGATCGGCGTCGCGAACAGGCCGTCGTTGCTGTCCAGAGCGTTGCCGTCGGTGGCGATCCACAGGTTGCCGGCGCTGTCGAAGGCGACGTTGTCGGGGCACGAGATCGGTGACACGGCGGCCTTGTCGTAGCCCGCGAAATACGTGGCGGGGTCGGCCGGGTCGCCGCACACGATCGGCAGTGACCAGGTGAAGCTGTCGCCCGTGTGATCGCCGCGGTCCTCGACGATCTCCAGGATCTGCCCGTGCCGGTTCGCGCGCCGCGGGTTGGCCTCGTCGGGCCCGGCGTTCGTGCCCACCCCACGGTTGCTGTTGTTGGTCAGGGCGGCATAGATCTTTCCCGTACGCAGGGACGGCTGCACGTCTTCGGGCCGGTCCATCTTGGTCGCCTGAACCGCGTCGCCGGCCAGGCGGGCGAAGGTCAGCACCTCGACCGCCGTCATGCCGGGCACGAACGACCGGTCCCCGGAGACCAGCTTGATCCACTGGCCGGTGCCGTCGAAGGCGCCGTCCGCGGGCAGTTTGCCGGTGCCGTCGATCTCGGCCGCCGGGCTGTCGCCGGTGAGCCGGGCGACGTAGAGGGTGCCCGATTCGAGCAGGGTCAGGTTGTGCCGCCGGTCGCCGGGCCGGTATTTCTTGTCCGAGACGAACTTGTAGAGGTACTCGAAGCGTTCGTCGTCACCCATGTAGGCGGCGACCCGGCCGTCCTTGGCCACGATCACGTTGGCGCCCTCGTGTTTGAAGCGGCCCATCGCCGTGTGCTTGCGCGGGGGCTCGTCGGGCGAGAGCGGGTCGACCTCGACGATCCAGCCGAAGCGGTTGGCCTCGTGGGGGTGCTGGGCCAGGTCGAAACGCTCCTGCGCCCGTTCCCAGCGCCGCGACGGGCTCGGGTAACGGGTCGTTGTCGTGATCCCGTAGCGGCTGAGGCGGGCCTTGTCGGCTGCGGGAACGGCGTCGCCGCCGACGAAGTACTGGTTGAAGTTCTCCTCGCCGGAGAGCACCGTGCCCCACGGGGTGACCCCGCCGGCGCAGTTGTTCAGCGTCCCGATCACGCTGACGCCGCGCGGGTCGGCCGCCGTACGCACCAAGGGTGTCCCGGCCACGGGCCCGTCGAGGCGGAACGGGGTGGCCAGCATCGTGAAGCGCCGGTTGTATTTGCGCCGCCCGCCCGCGGGTCGCCACTGACCGGTGCCGTCGACGCGTTCCAGTTCCACCACCGACATGCCGTGGGCCGCCATCGCGACCTCGATCTGGCCCACGGTCATGGCTTCGAGCGTGGTGAAGCCCGGGAACATCAGCTCCTCGTTGGTGTATTCGTGGTTGGCCACCAGCAACGCGCGGTCGCGGCTGAGCGGCACCACACCGAGGAAGTCGTTGTTGAAGCCGAACTGCCGCACCTGCCGCTGCGCGGTCTGATGGTCGGGATCGAACGCGGGCGCACCGGGAATGATCGGGTCGCCCCAGCGGATCACCACCGCGGAGTCGTAGCCGTTGGGCACGATCAGCGTGTCGAGGGTGTTGGGCGGGATCGGCTTGAAGGTGATCTCGCCGGCCCGGCCGAACCGCTCGGAGGCGGCAGCAGCGGAGGCGGCTGCGGCGGAGGAGGCGGCTGCGGCGGAGGCGGACGTGGCGCCGGCCGGGACCGCCGCGGCCGCTCCTCCCAGCCCGAGAACCAGGGCGCCCGCGCGCATCACCCCGCGCCGGCTCATCGCTGCGGTGACGACGTCGCCGAAGTAGGGGTTGTCCGAGGTGTTCGGAATCGGGTGGTCGCAGGCGTTGCCGCAGCGATACAGGCAGGTCATCGCGTCGCGTGCGCCGCCGCTGTGCCCCAGCAAAGGTAACGGATCAGGCATCGTTGCCTCCTCGACGAAAGTGAACCTCAGGTAAACACAGATCGCACCCTCGATGTTGATAGATCGAAGTGAATGCTGGTCGTGCCAACCGTGAGGTTCCGGACCTTCCGCCAGGGAGGCCGGACGGCGGCCGCACCCGGTGAGTGCGGCCGCCGGAAGGGAATCAGCTGCCGACGGGGCGGCCGTCGAGACGCCACGTGACGACGACGGCCGGCTTGGCGTAGTCGCCGTCGGGCCAGGTCGAGGCGGGCTTCTCCACGCTCGCGCCAGTGATCTCGCCCGGGTGCTGCACCGCGACGAACACCGACTTGTCGTCGGAGGTGATGAACGGGCCGCAGGTCTCGGCGCCCCGCGGCACCGTGAGGAACTGCCGCAGGTGGCCCCGCTCGGAGCCTTCGATCGGCGTCGCGAACAGGCCGTCGTTGGTGCCCAGGGCGTTGCCGTCGGTCGAGATCCACAGGTTCCCGGCGCTGTCGAAGGCGACGTTGTCGGGGCAGGAGATCGGCGAGACGGCCGTCTTGTCGTACCCGCCGAAGTAGGTGTCGGCGGCGGCCGGGTCGCCGCACACGATCGGCAGCGTCCAAGTGAAGGACTCGCCGGTGTGGTCGCCCTTGTCCTCGGTGATCTCGAAGATGTGACCGTGCTTGTTCGCGCTGCGCGGGTTGGCCTCGTCCACGCCCGGGTTGGTGCCGACGGCCCGGTTCGTGTTGTTGGTCATGGCCGCATAGATCTTGCCGGTGAGCAGGGAGGGCTGGACGTCCTCGGGGCGGTCCATCTTGGTGGCCTTGACGGCGTCGCCGGCCTGGCGGGTCCAGGTCAGCACGTCGGCCGCGGTCATGCCGGGCACGAACGACCTGGTGCCGGAAACGAGCTTGATCCACTTACCGGTGCCGTCGAAGGCGCCGTCCGCGGGCAGCTTGCCGGTGCCGTCGATCTCGGCCGCCGGGCTGTCCCCGGTGACCTGGGCGACGTAGAGCGTGCCCGACTCGAGGATGCTCAGGTTGTGCTTGCGGGCGGCGGGCGAGTTGCCCTTCATGATCTTTTTGTCCGACACGAACTTGTAGAGGTAGTCGAAGCGCTCGTCGTCGCCCATGTACGCCACGACGTGCCCGCTCTTGGCCACGATGACGTTGGCGCCCTCGTGCTTGAAGCGGCCCATCGCGGTGTGCTTGCGCGGCGGGGCCTCCGGGTCGAACGGATCGACCTCGACGATCCAGCCGAAGCGGTTGGCCTCGTTGGGGTGCTTGGCCAGGTCGAAACGCTCCTGGGCGCGGTCCCACTTGCGCGAGTCGCTCGGGTAGCGCGCGGTCGTCGAGATGCCGTAGCGAGCCAGCTTCGGCTTGTCGGCCTCGGCCACGGCGTCGCCGCCGACGAAGTACTGGTTGAAGTTCTCCTCGCCGGAGAGCACCGTGCCCCACGGGGTGACGCCACCGGCACAGTTGTTGAGCGTGCCGATGACCCACTGGCCCTTGGGGTCGGCCGCGGTCTTGACGGCCGCGGTGCCGACGACCGGGCCGGTCAGCTTGAACACCGTTTCGAGTGCGGTGATGCGCTTGTTGTAGCGCAGTCGGCGGCCCTGGGCCGGGCGCCACTCACCGGTGCGCCCGACCCGCTCGATCTCGACCACGGAGAGGCCGTGCGCGGCCATCGCGACCTTGATCTGCTCCACGGTCAGCGCGTCCAGGGTGGTGAAGCCCGGGAACATCAGGTTCTCGTTGGTGTATTCGTGGTTGACCACGAGCAGCGCCCGGTTGTCCTCGAACGGCAGCACGCCGACGAAGTCGTTGTTGTAGCCGAACTGCTGCGACTGCCGCTTGGCGGTCTGCCGGCCCAGGTCGAACTCGGGGGCGCCGGGGACGACGGGGTCGCCCCAGCGGATCACGACCGACGAGTCGTAGCCGTTGGGCACGACGAAGGTGTCCAGGGTGTTCGGCGGGATCGCCTTGAAGGACAGCTTGCCCGCCTTGCCGCCGCCGGTTTGCGGTGCGCCGCCGAGGGGAGCGCTGGGCACTGCGGCGGATGCCGGGACCGCCGCGGCCGCCGAGGCGCCGCTCAGACCGAGAACGAGAGCACCGGCCGCACCGGCGCGCATGACGCCGCGCCGGCTCATCGAAGCGTTGACGACGTCGCCGAGGTAGGCGTTGTCCGACTCGTTGGGCACGGGGTGGTCACACGCGTTGCCACAGCGGTAAAGGCAAGTCATCGCGTCGCGGGAACCGCCGCTGTGTCCGAGCAGCGGTAGCAGGCGGCGAGAGAGCTCAGGCATGCTTCTCCTCATTTCAGGGTTGCCCGCACGCTAGGAGAGCAGATTGGCGCGGCCCTCGCCCTGAGGTGAACAAAATCTGAACGAAGACGTCGACACCGGCGGATGTTCCCGGACCGCCGTGTCGGATTCGGCCGCCGTCCACCTGACGCGGGTACACCGGGCGCATGGACTTTTCCATCGAGCGCGACACCGACCGGGCCGGAAAGACGACGTATCTTCTGCTCGGCGGCGATTTCGACCGGTCGGCGCACCGCGATCTGCGGCGGGCGCTGAAAGAGGCGTTCTCGCGCGCCAGGCAGGGTCGAGTGGTGCTCGACATGGCCCGGGTCGACGAGTTGAGCAGCGAATGCGTCGAGGTGCTGCTCACCGGTTACACGCACGCGCTGCGCGGCGGGCACGGCTACGAGGTCACCAACGCCCGCGGGCACGTGCGCCTGCTCCTCGAGGCGACCGGGCTCTGCCCGCGCCGGGAGGACGACACCCTGTACGCCCCCGTGTGGCTAACCGGCGACGTGGCCGACGCCGTCTGAACTTCGCGTGAACTTGGCTGCGAGCTGGTCAGCGGGCTGCGGCCGGGCGAGGTGATACCCCTGAAGGAGGTCGGCCCCGGCGGCGGCGAGCGCGGCCGCGGTCGGCTCGTCCTCCACACCTTCGGCCACGACGGTCAGATCGAGCGCGCGTGCGATGGCGATCACCGAGTCGATGATGGTCGCCCGGGCGGGTGAATCGTGCATGCGGACCACGAACGACCGGTCGATCTTCAGCTCGTCGATCGGCAGCTCGGGCAGCAGGCCGAGCGAGGTGTAGCCGGTGCCGAAGTCGTCGATCGCCACCCTGATGCCGGCCGCGCGGATCTCGGCCAGCCGGGCCGCGGCCTCGTCGGGCCGGGTCAGCACGGCGGTCTCGGTGATCTCGACGGTGAGCAGCCGGGCGGGCAGCCGCTCCAGGCGCAGCAGGGTCAGGATCGTCGGCACGGCGCGATCCTGGGCGAGGTAGGCGGCCGACAGGTTCACCGACACGGGCACGTCGTGACCCGCGCGATGCCAGACCGCGGCCTGATGCACGGCTTCGGCGAACACCCAGTCGGTGAGTTCCAGGATGACGTCGGAGCGTTCGGCGTCGGGCAGGAAGACGCCCGGCGGCAACATCCCCCGCTGCGGGTGCTGCCAGCGCACCAGCGCCTCGGCGCCGTGGATCTTGCGGCTGCCCGCGCTGTAGAGCGGCTGATAGTGCAGACGCAGGTGCCCGGCCCGGATCCCGGTCCGCAGTTCGGTGAGCTGACGCAGGTCGGCGCGGTGCGTCGTGATGTTCTCGGCAGTCCAGAGCACCACGCCCGTACGGTCGCGTTTGGCGCTGCGCAGCGCGTCAGTGGCGTGGCGCAGCACGACGGCCAGGTCGCGGTGGTCCGCCGGCGACACCCCGACGCTGGTCTCCACGCTGACCGGGATGCCGTTCACCGTGTACGGCCCCCGCAGCGCGTCGGTGAGCCGGCGCGCGATGGTGGTCAGCCCTTCGGCCGGTCCCGGCACGGCCAGCAGCACGACGAACTGGTCGCCTTCCAGCCGGGCCACCAGGTCCTCGGCCCGGCAGGCGGCGCGCAACCGGGCCCCCACCCGCTGCAGCAGCACGTCGGCCCCCTGGGTGCCGAGCATGTCGTTGGCCTCGGAGAACCGGTCCAGCCCGAGGTGCAGCACCGCCGTCAGCAAGCCGTCCTCCAGCCGTTCCCGGCCCGCCGCCAGCGCCGCCGAGCGGTTGGGCAGGCCGGTCAGCTGGTCGGCCCGGGCCAGCCGGGCGTATCGGCCGGCCATCGCGGTGAGCAGGCCGAGCGCCGGCGCGATGCCGCAGCGGCCGTCGGGCCAGCGCACCACGACGGGCTCGTCGAGCGCGTCGCCGGGGCGGGCCAGCGCGGCCTGGGCGGCCAGGTCGATGTCGGTGTCGGAGGGCAGCGTGAGGGTGCCGGGGCGATCCACGCCGACGACGGTGAGCGCTGACGACAGGCCGTGGCGGGCGGCGTCGGCCCGCCCGACCCGGGCCCGGCTGAGCACCTGATGCCCCTCGGGCGACGCGATCAGGACGCCGGGCAGCAGCGGCTCGGCGCGGAGCAGCTCGGCGATCTCGGCGAACCTGGTCGAGTCGGGCAGCACGTCGACCGGCACACCGATCTCGCCGAGCTTGCGCGGGAGCCGTACGGCGGTCCGTACGAGGGGCCCGTCGCTCATGCCCGGGCCAGGTCGAAGCAAGCGCCCTCGACCACCCGCCGTCCACCGGCTTCGCTGGGGCGCAGGCGCAGCCAGAGCCGGCGGACAGCGGTGCCCTCCGGCGTGCACTCGAGCTCGCCAGTCGCGCCGCCCAGAGCCGCCCGCACGGCCGCGGCCAGCCGGTCGTGGTCGGCCCGGCCGAGCACCCTGCGAAAGGCCCCGAGCAGGTCGCTGGTGGGATCGCCGGTGCCCAGGACGGGCCGCGGGTCACCGAAGGAGGCGGTCAGCAGCGGGGCGCCGCTCGCTCCCGCGATCGCGGTGAAGCGGTAGACGGCCAGGCGGCGGGTCAGGTCGTCGAGGTCGCGGCGGCCGGCCTCCAGGGCCAGCTCGGTGCGGCGTTCAGTGGTGCGGTCGAGCAGCATGCCGTCCCACACCGTGCTGCCGTCGCCCAGCCGGAACGGCCGGCCGACGCCGCTGATCCAGCGCCGCTCGCCGTTGCGGAGGTTGAGGGTGCCCTCCCACCGCCACGGTTCGAGCGTGAGCATGGAGTCGGCGACCGAGGTCTCGTACGCCTTCCGGTCCTCGTCGCTGACGAGATCGACGATCAGGTCGGCGTCGTCCAGGAGCTGCTGCGGTTCGTAGCCGCAGATCTCCCGGGAGCCCTCGGAGACGAACGCGAACGAGCGGGCCCCGTCGAGGTCGATCCGGAACTGGAACAGCATGCCGGGCACGTTGTTGACGGTCGACCGGAAGCGGCGTTCGGTCTCGCTCAGGGCGGCCTCGGCGCGCCGGCGGTCGGTGTCGTCGATGCCGATCGAGCAGACCCCGTAGAGCGAGCCGTCCGGGTCGGTCAGCGGGAAGCGGGTCACGACGTACTGCCGGATCTCGTCGCCGAACGGCAGTTCCTCCAGCGCGGTGACCGCCTCGCCGTGCTCGATCGCCTGTTCGTCGTGCCGCCGCCCGGCCGCGGCCACGATCTCGGGCATCACCTCGGCGTCGCGGTGGCCCACCAGGTCGGCCGCGGTCACCTGGAACACGCGCTCGTACTCGGCGTTGACGAACAGGTACTGCCCCTCGAGATCCTTGGCCGAGATCATCGCCGAGGTGTGCTCGAGGATCGCGTCGACCAGCGTGGTGCTGCGCTGCAGCTCCTGTTGCGCCTGGTCGTGGTCGGTCTCGTCGGAGAGGAAGGCGCAGAACCCGTCGGGCAGCGGATTGATGGTCAGCCCGACCTGGCGAACGGAACCGTCCCGGTGGCGGGCCGGCACCTTGACCCGCATGCCGGGCCAGAAATCGTCATTGACCAGCCGCCGGGCGAACGCGGCGGCGTGCGCGGAGCGCAGTTGCTCCGGGACCAGAGTGTCGGCCAGCGGGCGGCCGAGGGCCTCGTCGCGGGACCAGCCGAACAGGCGCTCGGCGGCCGGGTTCCACGCGCGGATGAGCCCGCAGCGGTCGACCTCGACGAACGCCAGCGAGGTGGCGTGGAGCGCGCCGGCCACGATCGGGACTTCAGCCTGCACTTCGTCTTGATCGGCCGCTGGAGCGATGTGCTGAGCGTTAGCCGCGGTTCGGGCCGGCCGAACCGGCTCGGACGAGCCCCGTTTCGTAGGCGAAGACCACGGCCTGCACCCGGTCGCGCAGTCCCAGCTTCATCAGCACCCGGGCCACGTGGGACTTGACCGTGGCCTCGCCGACCGTCAGCGCGGCCGCGATCTCCGCGTTCGACAGGCCCCGGGCCACCAGCCGCAGCACCTCGGCCTCGCGTGGGGTCAGTTCGCCCAGCTCAGCGGGCGGCCGCGGGCCGGGCTGCCCGGCGAAGGCGGCGATGACCCGGGTGGTGACGGCCGGATCGAGCAGCGCCTCCCCGGCCGCGACGACCCGGATGGCGGTGATCAGGTGCTCCGGCGACGAAACTTTGAGCAGGAAGCCGCTGGCCCCGGCCCGCAGCGCCCGGTACAGGTTCTCGTCGGTGTCGAAGGTCGTCAGCATGATCACCCGCGGCGGGTGCGGCGAGCCCAGCAGCGTGCTCGTGGCGGCCAGCCCGTCCTGCCGGGGCATCGCGATGTCCATCAGCACGACGTCGGGCCGGACCCGGCGGGCCAGCGCGACCGCCTCGATCCCGTCGCCCGCTTCGCCCACGACTGCGATGTCCGGCTCGGTCTCGATCACCATCCGCAGACCGGCCCGGACCATCCGCTGGTCGTCGGCGATCACGACGGAGATGCTCACGCGGCCGCCGTCATCGGCAGGGGCAACCGGGCCCGTACGGCGAAACCGCCCTCAGCGCGCGGCTGAGCCGTCAACTCGCCGCCGAACAGGGCGGCCCGTTCCCGCATGCCGATCAGCCCCTGGCCGCCGTCGTTCACCGCGGCCGGCCCGCCGTCGTTGATCACCTGCAGGCGCAGCCCGCCGGGGTGGAAACCGACGGTGACGGTGGCCTCGGCCGGGCCCGCGTGGCGCAACACGTTGGTCAAAGCCTCCTGCACGATCCGGTACGCCGAGACGTCGATCGCGGGCGGCAACGGCACCGGGTCGCCCTCACGGTGCACGGTGACCCGCAACCCGGCCTCGCGGACCTGCGCGATCAAGTCGTCGAGCCGGTCCAGCCCGACCGGAAGCTGCGCGCGGTCGGCGTCCTCCCCGCGCAGCAGCCCGAGCGTACGGCGCAGCTCACCGACCGCGTCCCGCCCGGAGGACTCGATCGTGCGCAGCAACTCGCGGTCGACCGGCAGGCCCGCGTCGAGCCGTCGGCGCACCACCCCGGCCTGGATCACCATCACGGTCACGCTGTGCGCCACCATGTCGTGCAGCTCGCGGGCGATGCGCACCCGTTCCTCCATGACCGCCTCGCGGGCGTGCTGCTCGCGGATGGCGGCCCGGGCCGAGGCGGCGTCGGCCGTGCGGCGGGCCTGGACCGAGAGCGCGACCCCCAACACGTACGGCGCGACCGGGAAGAACACCGCGGCCATGGGGTCGCCCGGGTCGCTGATCAGGTAGACGACGAAGGTGAGGGCGACCAGGCCGGCCCCGATCAGGCCGCGCCTGCTCTCGCGCGCCGGCGGCACGCAGCGCCCGACCGTATAGATGATGATCATCGCGCCGACCAGCTGCCACAGCCGGAAGTTGACCGTCTGCTCGCCCGCGATCACGGCCGGGCGGTAGAACAACGGCAGCGGCTCGACGACGTGCGGCGCCATCGCGAGCAGCGGAACGAAACGGCGTACCAGCACCAGGGCGGCCGAGACGGCCAGCGCGAACGGCCACCACCGGCCCGGCATGCCGATGAGAAATTCCTCGGCCAGCGCGAACAACACGAAGCCGCCGGTCAGCGCCAAGTCCGTGGGTCGCAACCGCATGAGCTGAATCTAGGGCTCGCGGGCGCGGGCCGAACCCGCCTCGAGGATGACGACGTCTCCGCCGCGCGGGGGAGACGGATTCATTCCGCGTACGGGTTACCGCGCGGCCCGGCGTTCCTAGTTTGGCCTGTCATGACTATGTGGCGTAAGGCAACGGCGTCCGGCCTGGTGCTGGCGCCGATCGCGCTGGCGGTGTCGACAGGCATCGATCCGGCGCTGGGTGAGGATCAGGGGTACGGGATCTATCGGCAGCATCCGGACGCGACGCAGTGGCACTCGCTGCTGCTGCACTGGGCGTGGGTGCTCTACGTGCCCGGCCTGCTGGGGTTGCTCGCGCTGGTGCGCCGGCGAGGCTTCGCCCCGGCCGTGGTGGCCTGGGTGGCGACGGTGCTCGGGCTGGTGACGTTCTCGGCGTTGATGGCGGCCGACTTCGGGCTGCTCGCGCTGGAACAGCAGCCCGGCCTCACCGACGCGCAACTGGCCGCGTACGACGACCGGATCGGCGCCATGGGCTGGGCCGCAGCGGGGTGGCAGATCCCGGGGATCGCCGGCTGGGCCCTCGCCCTGCTGGTCACGCCGCTGGCTCTGCTCCGGGCGCGGGTGATCGGCTGGTGGACCGCGGGGCTGTTCCTGGCCGGGGCCGTGCTCTACCTGCTGTTCGCGATCTCCCCGGTGCCGCTGAACCTGACCGGGCCGGTCGTGCTGGTGGTGGCGGGTGTCCTGGCCGCGCGTTCCGTGCTGAGCCATGTGCCCCCGCCGGAGGAGCCGGACCGGTTCGGCGCTTTCCGGCGTACGGCGGGAATGGTTTGTCTCGTCGCGGCGCCGCTCTCGTTCGCGGCGGGGATGGCGACGGTGCCGCCGCGGTGGACTCAGGCCAGCGCGTTCTTCCTGCATCTGGCCTGGGTGCTGTTCGTGCCGGCGGTGCTCACGGTGGCCGAGCGGGGTGGACGGTTCACCCGGGTCGTGTCGGGACTGGCGGTGCTCGGCCTGATCAACTTCAGCGCGCTGATGTTCGGCGACTACCTGGACCTGGCCGCGCGGCAGGCCCTGGGCGACGCGGTGGCCGACCGGGCCCAGGAGCTGACCGGCGGATATGCCACCTTCTCGCTCGGCTGGGTGCTGCCCGGGATGGTGCTGACGTTCCTCGGGCTGATCCTGGTCGCGGTCGGGGCGGCGGTCGACGGGCTGGTGCGCTGGTGGGTGCCGGTTCTGGTCGGGGCCGGGTTCGCCGGGTTCTTCGTGCTCGGGCTGGGTCCGATCGGGGTGGTCGGTCCACTGGTTCTCCTCGCCGGTTTCGGGCTGATGGCGGCGGCCCTGCGGCGTACGGCGGCGCCTGTGGTGGTTTGACCGTCACGGTCCGCGGAGGGAGGGCCCGGGGGCGGTACGGTCGGGGGAACACCGACCCCCGCCCCCGGAGTCCGCCGCGATGACGAGCCCCGATCCCGCCTCGAACCCGCTGTCGAAGCTCGCCACCGCGGGCGAGCGTCTCGGGTGGATCTTCAATGACCGCAACCAGTTCCGGCGCCCGTTCGACGAGTCGCCCCCGCAGCGGGCGCCCATCGACCCCGAACTGCACGATCGTCTCGGCCGGGCCGAGCGCGGACGGGTCCGGCGCGTGCTGATCGCGCTCGGCGGCGGTGTCGGCCTGGCCGTGCTGATCGGCTGCTGCGGCGGCATCCTGACCCGCGACAACGCCGGCGCCCAGGCGCTCGTGTGGTTCATGACCGGGCTGCTGTTCCTGGGCGGCACGGCGGGCGCGATCCTGGCCGGCATCTGGCCCGCGCTGGCCCGCAGGTCCATCGCCGAGGCCGAGGAGAAGGCCGAGGCGGCCCACGCGGTGGAACACTCCTCGTGGGACAGCCGGCGCCAGTGGCACGACCAGCAGCAACAGAACCTTGTGGACGAGATGCCGGAATGGTCGGCCGCCACCCCGTCGCCGGGCACCCGGCGGATCGACATCGTGGGCGGGACCACGTACGGGTGGGAAGCGGTTTTGACCGTCTTCGGCGGATCGTTGCTGGCCACTCGGGGCCGTCTGGTGCTGGCCGACTTCACCGGCGAGGCGCTGGCGGGCGAGCTGATGCAGCTGGCCGAGACGACCGGGCGGTCCGTGCGGGAGGTGGCGCTGCCGGCGCAGCTGGCCGAGTTCGATCTCGTGGCCGGGCTGGAACCGGCCGAGCTGGTCGACGGGCTGGTCGAAGCCATGTACGGCGATGTGCCGGGTGGGGGGAACCGGGCCGAGCGGTCGCAGGATGCTTTGTACCTGAACCAGGTCGCTTCCGTGCTCGCGCCGAACGTGACGATGCGGCGGCTGCTGGCGGCACTGCGCCCCGGCCATGTCGGACTGGCGCCCGACGAGGCCGAGCGCCTTGCCGCGTTCCGTGCGGAGGATGCACGCGTACGGCGGATCGAGGCCTTCCTGCAGCCGCTGGAGGCGATGGGCAGCGCGCCCGCCACCACCGCCCCGGCCGACCTGACCTGCCTGATCGCCGAGGGCGGCACCGGCCGGGCCCAGCACGAGCTGCTCAAAGATCTGATGGTGCAGTGGCTGAGCCATCAGGTGCGCCGCGAGTCGGCGCCGATCGGGTCGCTGCTGCTGCTCGGCGCCGACGAGATCGACCACCGGGCGCTGGAACGGCTGAGCACGCTGTGCGAGCGCCGCGGCATCCGGCTCGTGCTGTTCTTCCAGCACCTGCGGGCCGAGACGCTGCGGACGATCGGCGGCGGCGAGGTGGCGCTGATGCGGCTGGGCAACCATCAGGAGGCGGCGCAGGCGGCCGAGTTCGTGGGCCGCGGGCACAAGTTCGTGCTGAGCCGGCTGACCCGCTCGCTCGGCGGCGAGGAGACGCACACGGTCGCCGACATGGAGGGCGGCTCCGAGACCAAGGGCGGCACCAAGGGCGAACGCGCCTCGCGGCACGGTCTGCGCCGCTACACCAGCACCAACTGGAGCAAGACGCGCAACTGGAGCCAGACCGAGTCGACCGCCAACGGCACCAATTGGAGCAATGCGACGTCGGAGGAGCGCGTCTACGAGTACGTGGTGGAGCCGCGCGCCCTGCAGGACCTCCCCGAATACGCGATGGTGCTGGTCAAGAGCGGTTCCGTGGTACAGGCGGTCGAGGTCGACCCGGCCATCGTGACGTTGCCGCGCGTCTCCATGGACCCGCTCGGCGCCCCGGCGCCCCCGCAGCTGCCCCCGGCGCAGTGGGGCACGATCAGCGACGCGCCGGACCGGTCGACTCGCGGACTATCAGCTCAGTAGCCAGTTCCACGTGCAGCGCGTCCAGCCGGTGATGGTCGAGCAGGCGGATCAGCAGGCCCACAGCGATCCGGCCCATCTCGGCCAGCGGCTGGCGCACGGTGGTCAGCGCCGGGCGGGTGGCCTGGGCCAGGTCGATGTCGTCGAAACCGCCGATCGACAGGTCCTCGGGCACCCGCAGGCCGAGCTGGGCCGCCGCGGCCATGGCGCCCGAGGCCACCTTGTCGTTGAAGGCGACCAGCGCGGTCGGCCGGTCCTCGGCCGAGAGCAGCTGCCGGGCCGCCTCGAAGCCGAATCGGACGGTGGGCTCGCCGGGAATCGCCAGCCGCGGGTCGAGCAGCATGCCCGCGTCGGCCAGCGCCGAGACGTGGCCGGCGCGGCGAGCCGAGCTGGCCAGCCAGTTGTCCGGCCCGGCGAGCAGCCCGATCCGGCGGTGCCCGAGTTCGGTCAGGTGGGCCGTGAGGCTGCGGGAACCCGCGAAGTGGGCCGCTGACACGGCGGCGATGTCGCGTGGCACGGTTTCACGGGGGTCGACGATGACGAACGGGAAGCCGCTCGACTGCAGCGCCATCAGTTCCTCGCCCGGTTCGGGTGGCAGCACCACGATCGCGCCGCCGATGCCGGGCCGGCCGGCCAGCGTCGGCAGCACCGGAGCCTGCTGGGCGGCCTCGCCCGCGTTCAGCACGAGCTGACGACCGTGCAGGTCGAGCGTCTCGGCAATCGACGACACGATCAGTCCGAAGTAGTCGGTCAGCACGTACGGGCAGCGCAGGAACACCGCGCCGGTGCGGGGCGGCCGCCGCCGCGGCCCGCGCCCGCCCAGCTCGTCGATGGCCTGTTGCACCAGCTCACGGGTGCCGGGCGAGACGTGTTCCTGGTCGTTGAGCACCCGCGAGACCGTCGCGATGGAAACGCCGGCATGGGACGCGATGTCGCGGACGGTCGGTCCGTGTTTCATCACCGAAGCATAAACATTGACAATCTTCGAGGTGGAAGCGTTGTCTGTATGTATCAGAAATGTTTCAGCTTGTTACATGGGAGAGGCCCGTGACACGCTTCGGAACTGCCCTCGTTGTTGCGCTGCTCCTCGCGCCTGCCCCTGCGGCAGCGTCGTCCACGAGCGCTCGCGTCTGGATCACTACGCCCGACGGCACCCAGCTCCTGACCGCCGGTCGAAGTGTCGCCTTCAGCGGCTCGGGGTCGGGCAAACCGACCATTGTTGTTGACCCGCACCGTCGGTTTCAGACGATCGCCGGGTTCGGCGCCTCGATCACCGACTCGTCGGCGGCGGTGCTCCACCGGCTGGCGCCGAGCGCCCGCACCGCGGCGATGGAGTCGCTGTTCCGCGACGACAAGCTGAGCTACCTGCGTCAGCCCATCGGCGCCTCCGACTTCGTCGACGAGCCGGCTTACACGTACGACGACGTGCCCGCGGGGCAGACGGACTACGGGCTGCGGCACTTCAGCGTCGAGCACGACCGGGCCCAGATCCTGCCGCTGCTGCGCCAGGCCCGCCGGCTCAACCCCGAACTGCGCGTCATGGGCACCCCATGGAGCCCGCCGGCCTGGATGAAGACCAACCAGTCGCTGATCGGGGGCCGGCTGATCGACTCCCCGGCGATCTACCGCGCGTACGCCGCCTACCTGGTGAAGTTCGTGCAGGCGTACCGGAAGGAAGGGGTGCCGATCGACGCGCTCACCCTGCAGAACGAGCCGCAGAACCGCACGCCCGCGGGCTATCCCGGCATGGACCTGCCCTCGTGGCAGGCGGCCGAGGTGATCGAGCGGCTGGGCCCGATGCTGCGCGCCGCCGGTGAGCGCACCAAGATCTTGGGGTACGACCACAACTGGTCGACGCACCCGAACGACGCCGCGAACACCCCGCCCGACTCGGTGGCCGATATCAACCACTATCCGCAGGAGCTGCTGTCGAGTCGGGCCGCGCGGTGGGTCGACGGCACTGCGTACCACTGCTACTACGGCGATCCGAGCGCGATGACGGCGCTGCACAACGAGTTCCCGCGTACGGACGTCTACTTCACGGAGTGCTCGGGCAGCCAGTCGAGCGACCCGGCCGGCACGTTCTCGGACACGCTCAAATGGCACGCCCGCAATCTGATCATCGGCAACACCCGGAACTGGGCCAAGACGGTGATCAACTGGAACCTCGCGCTGGACGAGAACAACGGCCCGCACAACGGGGGTTGCGGCACCTGCACCGGCGTGCTGACCGTGAAGCAGGACGGCACGGTGACCCGCAACGCCGAGTTCTACACGCTCGGGCACGTGGCCCGGTTCGTGCGGCCGGGAGCCGTACGGGTGGCCAGCACCTCGTTCGGGACGACCGGGTGGAACGGGCGGATCATGGACGTCGCCTTCGTCAACCCCGACGGCAGCACGGTGCTGGTCGCGCACAACGAGAACGACGATCCGCAGGCGTTCGCGGTGCAGTACGGCGGGCGGACCTTCGAGTACACGCTGCCGGGCGGGGCGTTGGCCACGTTCGTCTGGCGTGGACACTCCACCGATCGGCCCCTCGCGCCCACGGGGTGGACCGCCACCGCGAACCCGCCCGCCGACGCGGGGCTGGCCGTGGACGACGATGCCTCCACCCGCTGGACAACCGGGGTGGGGCAGGCGGCAGGGCAGCATCTGCAGATCGATTTCGGACGGGTGCAGCCGGTTCGCCGGGTCGTCTTCGATACCGGGGCTGACGTGGGCGACTATCCGCGGGAGTTCACGGTGACTGCTTCGGTGGACGGGTCTCGGTGGCTTCGCGTTCCCGCCGCGCAGAGTGGGCAATTCGTTCAGGCCGCGCTGTCGCGAGTGCGATTTGTGCGAATTGAGCTCAGCGCGGGGGCGCCGGGCAACTGGTGGTCGGTCGCGGACGTCAGGGCCTACCGCTGAGCTGATAGAACCGGCTCGGGTCCCCGGCCAGCGACGCCTTCACGTGGGCGCTCCACTCGTCGGCCACGACTTCGAGCCGGTTCTCCTCGATCCCGTCCAGCGCGGCCCGGACGATGAGCGCCGGGTCCACTTTGTCCCCGTCGTAGTCGGCCGACATGTCGGTGTCCGCGGCGCCGAGATGCAAGCCGGTCACGAGCGTGCCCTGAGAATCCAGTTCCAGGCGTACGCCGTTGGTCAGGTTCCACTCGGCCGCCTTGGCCACCCCGTACGCATTGGTCCCCGCGTAGTTGAACCATGACATCGCGGACAAAACGTTCAGGATCGCGCCCCCGCCCAGCTGCGGTGCGAACGCGCGGATCATGCGCAGTGTGCCCCAGAAATGCGTGTCCAGTTCGAGCCGGATCAGATCGAGGTCGCCGGTCACAAGGTCCGCGCCGGTCTTCAGGCCCGCGTTGTTGACCTGCAGGTTGACGTCGGTGGCGACCTCCGCCGCGGCGACGATCGAGGCCGGGTCGGTGATGTCCAGGCGCAGCGTCTGCACGCCCGGAATGTCGATCAGCTCCGGCCGGCGAGCGGTCGCATAGACCTTGGCCGCGCCGCGCTCCAGAAGCTGCTGGGTGAAATGCCGTCCGAGCCCGCGGTTGGCCCCGGTGACCAGGGCAATAGCGCCGTGAATGTGCATACCGGCTACGCTAAAACCTGACGTTGACGTCAGAGGCAACTCTTGCGATGGGGGTCACCATGCGTATCGGTGAATTGGCCGAGCAAGCCGGCGTGAGCGTCCGCGCGCTGCGCTACTACGAGGAGCAGGGCCTGCTCACGGCCGAACGCAGCGGCAGCGGGCAACGCCACTATGCCGGGGCCGCGGTCGACCGGGTGCGGCTCATCCAGTTGCTCTACTCAGCCGGGCTGACCAGCCGGACCATCGCCGACCTGCTGCCCTGTGTCGACGCCAACGTCAGCACCCCGGAATCGCGGGCCCGCCTGGCCGCCGAACGCGACCGCATCAACACCCAGATCCAGGAGCTGATCAAGACCCGCGACCGGCTGGACGCGGTGATCGAGCTCTCGACCGCGCCGGAAAGCAATTGCCTGGTGGTTCCGTCCGAGCGAGTGGAGCTAGCACAAGCGGTGTCGTAGCGCCGGGAATTGCGACATCGTCCCCACGTCGGGCGCTTCCGGGGCAAACGGCGTTTTGTCGGCTTTAGGCCGGTTTAGCGTGGGCCTCGATGATTGAGACATCCACCGTCGGGTTGCGAACCGCTGCGCCGGCAGCAGCAGGCCAAGCCGGGCGGTTCCGGCCCGACATCGAGGGCCTGCGCGCCGTAGCGGTCGTCCTCGTGGTGCTGTTCCACGCCGGCGTCCCCGGTGTCGGCGGTGGCTACATCGGTGTCGACGTCTTCTTCGTCATCTCCGGCTTCCTGATCACCTCGCTGATGATGCGCGAGGTGCGCGAGACCGGCGGCCTGTCGCTGATCGACTTCTACGCCCGCCGGGCCCGCCGGATCCTCCCCGCGGCCGCGCTCGTGCTGGTCACCACGCTGCTCGCGAGTTATCACTGGCTCGGCTTCCTGCGCGGCGACGAGATCGCCGAGGACGTCGCGTGGTCGGCCCTGTTCGCGGCGAACTTCCGGTTCGGCGAGGCGGGTGTCGACTACCTCGCGTCGCAGGACGCGGCGTCCCCGGTGCAGCACTTCTGGTCGCTGGCCGTCGAGGAGCAGTTCTACTTCGTCTGGCCGGCCGCGATCGTCCTGCTGATCTGGCTCGGTTTTCGCTGGGCCATCGGTTACTGGCTGACCGCCGCGGTGGCCGCTTCGCTGGCCTACTCGATGTGGCTGGGCGGCACCTGGTCGTACTTCTCCCCGGCCACCCGCGCCTGGGAGCTGGGGGCCGGCTGCCTGCTGGCCCTGATCGCGCACCGGCTCGACCGCATCCCGCACCGGATCGCGACCGCCATGGCCGGAGTCGGGCTTTCCCTGATCGTGATCGCCGCGTTCACCTTCGACGAGACAACCCCGTTTCCCTCGTACGCGGCGGGGCTGCCCGTGATCGCGACGGTGCTGGTGCTGGCCGGCCGGGGGGACTCGGTGCTCGGCCGATGGCCCCTGGTCTGGCTGGGCCGGTTGTCGTACTCGTTCTACCTGTGGCACTGGCCCGTGCTGATCGGCGCCGAGCAGGCGTACGAGGGAACTCTCACCGCGGGCACCCGGGCGCTGCTCGTCCTGGGGTCGCTGGGGCTTGCCGTCGTGACGTACTTCGGCCTGGAAAACCCCATCCGGCGCAACGTTCACCTGCGCCGCTCACAGGTGCTGACCTTGTCCTTGGCCGCCTGGCTGATCGTCACGCCGCTGGCGGTCGTGCGGTGGAAGACCTCCACGTCGCCCGCGGCCGATCCGGGCCCGAGCGCCGAATATCAACCCCGACTAGGAGCGCCGGCGCATGCGGAGCGTTGAACTCACCCGTACGTTCCGGCTCTCGCTGCTCGTGGCGGTGCTCTCGGTGCTGGCCGGGTGTGCCGCCGCCGTGCCACCGCCCCCGCGCGTCGCCGAGAAACCGCCCGCGCCCAAGGTCGGGCTGGCCACGGTGCTGGCCGCCGTGGCCAAGGCGCCGAGCCTGCGTACGCTGCCCGCCGACCTCACGCCTTCGCTGTCGACCAGCGGCGACGACGTCGGCTTCGACAACGAGCGGTGCGAAGCGGGGCCCAAAGCCGACCGGATCGACGCGTGCGTCTTCGGCGACCGGGCCGCGGCCACCGATGTTGTGCTCTACGGCGACTCGCACGCCGGGATGTGGCTGCCCGCGATGGCCGAGATCGCCGAACGTCTGCACTGGCGCCTGCAGTTCTACGGCAAACCGGGCTGTCCGGCGGTGCAGCTGACCGTCTGGAACCAGCAGGAGCAGCGCCCGTTCGGCGAGTGCGACCGGTTCCGGGACTACGTGACGGGGCAGGTCGCGGTCAACCGGCCGGAGCTGGTGATCGTGACGAACGAGAGCTTCTCGCAGAAACGTGATCGAGGGCGGCTGATCACGGCCGCCGAATGGTCCACCGGCCTCACCCAGACCCTGCGCACGCTGCGGCGCTCGGCCGGGCACGTGATCGTGCTGGGCAACACCCCGGTGCTCGACGCAAGCGCGCCGGAATGTCTGGCCGCCCATCAGAGCGACATCGCGGCGTGCTCGACCCCGCGCGCGGTGGCCACCGCCCGTACGTGGAACGCCGCCGACCGGGAAGCGGCGGCGGCGACCGGCTCGGGCTACGTCTCGGTGCTGCCGTGGCTGTGCACCACCACGTGCCCCGCGGTGATCGGCAACGTCACCGTCTACCGCAACCGGTTCCACCTGAGCGCGACATACGCGCGCATGCTGAACGGCGTTCTCGAGGAAGCGCTGCTGAAGCACTTCCCCTCGAACGCCGCTCCCTAGAACTGTTTCAGCGGCGGCGACGTCGGAGCAGCGTGACCGCCGCCGCGACCGCCAGCGCGGCGGCGCCGGCCACGACCAGCGGCACGGGGCGGCGTTCCCGCACGATGCCGTCGGCGTGGTCCTTGGTCACCGCTGCGTGCTCCGCGACCCGGGACGCCGTCTCGGCCGTCGACTGCTTGACGTGTGCGAGGCTGCCCGCCGCCGCTTGCTTCTTCTCGGCGGCGACGACCTTCACCTGCGCGGTCTTTTCCGCCGCGGCCTCTTTGACCTGGGCCGTCTTCTCCGCGGCGGCCTCTTTGACCTGGGCCGTCTTCTCCGCGGCGGCCTCTTTGACCTGGGCCGTCTTCTCGGCCGCGGCCTCCTTGAGCTGCGCGGTCTTGTCCGCGGCGGCCTGCTTCTTCTCGGCCACCGCATTCTTCACCTGGGCCTTGACGTCGGCCTTGGCCGCCAGGGCGGACGCCGTCTCGGCGAGCTCGGCCCGGGTCTCGGCGATGTCCTCACGCACTTCGTCGCGCGACCTGGTGTCACTCATGAGTGCCGTCCCTCCTTGAAGGCCGTCTTCACGGCCTCCACGTCACGCTTGCCGCTCTCCATCGCCTCGATCGGCTCCGGCGGCACCGCCTGCTTCACCTGCTTCTTGCCGATGAGCGCAGCGATCCCGGCCACGGCGAAAAGCACAACTGTCACGATCAGCGCGGCCGCCCAAACGGGCAGCACCAGGGCCAACAGGGCGCCGATCGTCACGAACAGGGCGCCGACGCCGTAGAGGGCGATAACGCCGGCCCCGCCGAGCAGCCCGGCGCCGGTGCCCGCGCGCTTGCCCTTCTCGACCATCTCCATCCGGGCCAGCGTCAACTCGTCCCGGACCAGCGTCGACACCTGTTCGCTCAACTGGTTGACCAACTGGCCGACCGGTTGCTGCTCGGTGTGCGTCGTCATCAGTGAGCTCCCTTCGTCTGCAGCTCACTTACCCCTCACCGACGCTGATAACCGCAGCTCAGCGGCTCAAGACCCGATCTCACTCACCTGGGCGAAGGGCCGGTCGTTGTGCCAGGTGGCGTGAATGATGAAGCTGTGGCCGGTCTCGTTGAAGTAGACGGCCAGGTTGTCCGGGGTGTCCTGCACCTTCTGCACCTGCCACCCGTCGGCCGGGGTCGCGGTCACCAGCTGCACCACCGCGTCCGAGGTCATCCGGATGACCGCCTGCCCGCCCTCGACCCGGAACGACCGCACGTACGTCCGTTTGCCGTCGGCGGCGGTGGTGACCGTCCAGCCGTCCTCGGTCGTGGTGGGCGGGGCCGGGTTGGTGACAGGCGGTTTGGGCGCGGTGGTGGTCGGCCGCGGCGGCGTGGTGGTGGTCGAACGGGTCTGCGTCGGGCGGGGCCTGGTGGCGGTGCCGCGGCCGGGCGTCGGCGTGGTGCTCGCCGGGGCCGGGGTCGTCGCGCTGGGCAGCGGCACGGGGAATTCGCTCGCATCGGAGGCGGGCAGCTGCGCCAGCGCCCTGTCCTCGGGCGCGTTGGTGCGCAGCACCGGCAGCAGAGCTACCGAGGCCAGCACAATGCTTGTCGCGGTGGCGGCCAGCCACCCCGCGATCGGCGTCCACCGTGAAGATCGCACGAAGACATCGTCTCATCTGCCCCTATGGTGTACGCCATGGCAATGATCCTGCTGGTCGAGGACGACCGCATCATCACGGCGGCGTTGTCCCGCGCGCTGACCGATGCCGGTCATGTCGTACGGCCGGTGGGCCGGGCCGCCGAGGCTCTCAAGATCGTCACCGATGAGCGTCCGGACCTCGTCATCCTCGACCTCGGGCTGCCCGACATCGACGGCACCGACGCGCTGCGGATGATGCGCTCGGTGTCCGACGTGCCGGTCATCGTGGCCACCGCCCGGCGCTCCGAGGCCGACATCATCAGCCTGCTCAGCGCGGGCGCCGACGACTACGTGACGAAGCCGTTCTCGGGTGGGCACATCCTGGCCCGCATCTCGGCGGTGCTGCGGCGTTCCCGCGCCACGACCACCGAGGCGCCCAGCGCGATCACCGTGGGCGAACTGGTGATCAGCCCGCGTCAGCGCCGGGCCGAGCTGCGGGGCGAGCCGCTGCAGCTGACCCGGCGCGAGTTCGACGTGCTGGCCTACCTGGCCGAACGGGTGGGCCAGGTGATCAGCCGGCGCGAGCTGATGAACGAGGTGTGGAACCAGGCCCGCATCGGCGAGGAACAGACCATCGACGTGCACATTTCGTGGCTGCGCCGCAAGCTCGGCGAGACCGCGGCCCAGCCGCGCTTCCTGCACACCGTACGGGGGGTCGGGATCATGATGGTCGATCCGCGATGAGGTGGGCGCTCAACCGGCTCGCCCTCGCGATCACGTCGATGGTCGCGCTCGCGTTCCTGGTGCCGCTGGCCGTGGCCACCCGGCAGATCGCCCACGACCGGGCCGTCAGCGACGCCCGTCAACAAGCCACATCACTGGTCACCGTGCTGGGCGTCGACGCCGACCCCACCCTGCTGACCAACGCGGTGGCCAGCACGACCGCGGGCAGCGAAGGCCGGCTCGCCGTGCACCTGCCCGACTTCGCCGCGATCGGGGTCTCGCACACCTCCGAGGCCCAGATCACGATCGCCGCCCAGGACCGCCGCTCGGCCCTGGCCCCCGTCGACGGCGGCGTCGTCTACCTGCAGCCGACCGTGCTCACCGACGGCCGTACGGTGATCGTCGAAGTTTTCGTGCCCGACGGCGAACTGACCCGTGGGGTGTGGGCGGCCTGGTTCGTGCTCGGCGGGCTCGCGATCGGCCTGGTCGCGGGATCGATCGTGTTCGCCGACCGGCTCGGCAGCCGGCTCGTGCGGGCCACCCGCGAACTGTCCGCCTCGGCCCGCCGCCTCGGCGCCGGCGAACTCACCACCAGGGTCGAGCCGGACGGGCCGCGCGAACTGCGGGACGCGGCGTACGCGTTCAACACGATGGCCGACGACCTGAGCAGCCTGCTCGAACGTGAGCGGGAACTGGCGGCCGACCTGTCCCACCGGCTGCGCACACCGCTGACCGCGCTGCGGCTGGACGCCGAGGCGATGCCGCCCGGCCCGATCGGCGAACGCATGCGTCAAGCCTGCGACCTGCTCGACGAGGAGCTTGAGGCGATCATCAAGGGCGCCCGCCTCGGGGTGGCCGCCCGGGGCAAGGAACAGACCGACCTGGTCGAGGTGCTGGCCGACCGGCTCGCCTTCTGGTCGGTGCTGGCCGAAGATCAGGAACGGCCCTGGCAGGTCGTCGGCGGTGACGAACCGGTGCTGCTGCCGATCCCGCGCAGCGAACTGATCGGCGTGGTCGACGCGATGCTGGGCAACGTCTTCTCGCACACCCCCGAACGGGTCGCGTTCCGGGTCAGCGTCTCCGCCGCGGGCCTGCTCGTCGACGACGCCGGCCCCGGCATCGCCGACCCCGCCAAGGCCGTGCAGCGCGGGGTCAGCGGGGCCGGGTCGACCGGGCTGGGCCTCGACATCGTGCGCCGCGCGGCCGAACAGGCAGGCGGTGAGATGGTGATCGCCCGCAGCCCGCTCGGCGGCGCCCGCGTCGGGATCTATCTGCAGACGCCGGCCCGGCCCCGCCGGAGCCGGCGCCCAGTTTCATGATTGTTTTCGGGGCCTTTAAGGCTCCGTTATGGAAACTCTCCGTAGCTTCTCCGCCGTAACTGCCGCAACGAGACAGTACGGAGTGAGCCGACATGCGCAGGAAGATCGCCTACCCCCTGGTCGCCCTGGGATTCACCGCGGGCACAACCCTGGGAGTCGTCTCACCGGCGTCGGCCCACGGGTACGTGTCGTCGCCGCCGAGCCGTCAGGCGCTGTGCGCGTCCGGCGCCGTCGCCAACTGCGGGCAGATCCAGTTCGAGCCGCAGAGCGTCGAAGGCCCCAAAGGCTTGAAGTCGTGTGACGGCGGCGTCGCCGGGTTCTCCGCGCTGGCCGACGAATCGCGCAACTGGCCGGCCAAGGCGGTCGGCTCCACGGTGGACTTCAGCTGGGTGCTCACGGCCCGCCACCGCACCTCGACGTGGGAATACTTCATCGGCGGGACGCGGGTCGCCTCGATCAACGACGGCGGCGCGCAGCCGGCCGCGGTCGTCAACCACAAGATCGACCTGAGCAAGTTCCCGGGCCGCCAGAAAGTGCTGGCCGTGTGGAACATCGCCGACACCGGCAACGCCTTCTACAACTGCGTCGACCTGAACGTGGGCGGCGGCTCCACCGGCGGCGGCAACACCCCGACCCAGCCTCCGGCGCAGCCCCCGGCCACCACCCCGCCGACCAAGGCCCCGACGAACCCGCCCACCAACCCGCCCACGAAGGCGCCCACGACTGCGCCGACAGCCCCGCCGGCCGCCGGTGGCACCTGGGCCGCGGGCACGGCCTACAAGACCGGTGACGTGGTGACCTTCAACGGCAAGAAGTTCCAGTGCCGCCAGTCGCACACCGCGCTGAACAGCTGGGAGCCGTCGGTCTACACCCTCGCCCTGTGGCTCCCGCTGTGAAGCGCCGCCTGATCGCCGCCGCCCTGCTCGCGCCGTTCCTGCTCGGGGCCTGCGGCACCGCCCGCGACGCCGCCGACCCGGCCCCCACCGGCAAAGCCACCGTCGCGACCGAGGCCGTCGCCGAAATCAAAGCCGGTGACGACTTCAACGACACCGACGTGATGTTCCTGCAGATGATGGCCTTCCACCAGAAGCAAGGACTGGAGATGACCACGACCGCGGTCAAACGGGCGAAGAACCCCGAGCTGAAGGTCATGGCACAAGCCATCCAGGCCACCGAGAAGGACGAGCTCGCGATGATCCAGTCGTGGCTCTCCGACTGGGGCAAAAGCACCGTGGCCGACGAGGCCCCCAGCCTGCACGCCGACCACGGCGGCCTGCCCGGCACCGGAGCCGCCGAAATCAAGGCGCTGACCACGGTCAAGGCATCCTCGTTCGACACGGCGTTCCTCAACCTCTTCCTCGCCCACCAGCACCAGGCGATGGAGATGACGAAAATCGAGAAGACCGGCGGCAAGAACGAAGAAACCAAGAAGTACGCCGAACGGGTGCAACAGTCCCGTCAGGGCGAGATCCAGCAGATGCTCAAGCTGATGAACGGCTAGAAGCGTCGAACGCCGAAAAGGGCAGCCTGGCGGGGCTGCCCTTTTCGGCGTTTTCACGGCGCTTCGCCGTGATTGATGTGCTTCCGTAATGGGGTGTATGACCTCATTTGCCAACGCCACGTGCGACCGTTCGCCGCAGCCTTGCTCGTCGCTCTGCTGATCCCGGCACCCGCCGTCGCGGCCAACCCGGGCTGGGAACACCCCGGATACGACGCCGAAGACAGCTTCTACAACCCGAACGAGTCGAAGATCAACGCCAGCACCGTCGGCACGCTCACCCGGCGATGGTCGGTCGCTCTGCGCCGGCAGGAAGAACCCTCCTGCAGCGGCCCGTCGGCTCCGGTGGTGGCCGGAGGATCAGTCCTCGCCACCGACGAAAAGGGAATCTCGTCTTACTCGGCCCTGACCGGGCGCCTCACCTGGAGCTTCGACTGGACCGACCCCGGCGACTCCCACACGCCGTCGATCGCGGTATCGGACGGCGTGGTGGTGCTCGGCAGCGGCGGCTGCAACTCGGCCAGCGACCCCGACGGACGGCTGGTCGCGCTGGACCTCACATCCGGACGCGTCAAATGGCGGCACGAACTCGACCCGCCCGTCGGCTCGTTCGTCGTCGACCGCGGCATGATCGTCGTCTCCGGCGAATCGTCCTCGGACGAGGCGGTGACCGTCGGCTATCGCGCAGCGGACGGGCGCGCAATGTGGCAGAAGCCCGGATACGAAAGCTCGAGCGTTTCCTCAGCCGGCCGCATCCTGGTCACCAAAGGCCGCTCCACATCGGCGATCTCCGTCACCACCGGCGCCGTCATCTGGACCCAACCCGTCTCCCTGTACGCCGAAAGCGCCACCCCCACCCGCTTCCTCGTCACCGACGCGGCCACGCTGCGACTGGTCGACGCGGCCACCGGGGCGCTCCTATGGGTGGCCACCGGCCAACAAAGCAAGCTGCTGGCCACCGACGGTCGACGCATCTACCGGGCAGCGAACCGCACCGTCTCGGCGCTCGACCTGCGCGACGGCCGAACGATCTGGACCCGCACCCTGCCGGTCCCCGCCTCGCAACCCGTACGGGCCGGCGGTCTCCTCTACACCGGAAACGCCGTGCTGTCAGCCGCGTCCGGAGCCGTCGTGAAACGCCACGACGGAGCCTCGGTAGTCATCGGTGGACACCTCTACTCCGTCGCGGACGGGCGATTGGCGGCCTACGCACCACGGCCCTGACGATTGCGGTTAGGTCGTGCGGCTCGCTTTTCAAGTTCGTACGGCCTGACTCCCAACGTCGTCAGCTTCGCCGCGTTGATCCTCCGCATCGCGGGCGGCGCGGTCATCTTCGACCCCGTCGTTGCGAACCGCATCTAACTAGACACCTACGAAGGACTGCGGCTGAATGTTGCCACGCTGGTCCTGGTCACCTGCTAACTTTCCGCCGCCCCGTCCCGCAACCCACCTGAGATGCCGACCCCTTCACCAGGGGCGGCACCTCTGTGGGCGCTATGGGACGACGTGCTTTCGGTGATAGTCCAGATAAGTGACGTCGATGGAGTGAGACGGCATACGCCGCAAGTCGCCGATCTTCTCGTCGTTGGAGCTGTACCGAACGGTCCAGCTGTGGTCGATGTAGATGGCGCCATTGTCAAACATGACGTGATGGTTCGGGCACAGGCACAGGATGTTCCCGACTAGGTCCGGTCCGTGGTGTGGCTTCCCCAGACCTCGAATGTGTGCCGCTTCGGCGTAGAAGCCGACGGGAGTCTCGATGCGGATCCCGCAAATTTGGCAGGCGTTCTGGTGCAGCTTCTTGACCCACTGCGCTTTGGCCGTGCTGCGAACGAGCCGTTGAATCGTAGCCGGCGTACGTGCGACCGGTCCCCGATGCCCGGGAGCCCCAAAGTCCTCATCGTCGATGAGCAGCTCCGGCTGGCTGTCTCGGACTAAGTGGAAACGCCATACCCGATAACCGTGCCGCCCCTTGGCATGCCAGAAGTCGGCAACTCGGTACAGTCCGTCATAGCGCAGGCCAGCCGAAGGCGAGTGGTTGACATCACCGCCAGCGCCGCGAATCACCCGCACCGGGTTGCCATCGATGTGGCTCCGGGCCAGGCCGGCATTGCCCTCGATGAGCTTTTGGTCGGCGATGTGCACGTCGCTATCAGGCCGTCGGCCGCCATGCCCGGTGTAGATCAGTTCATCGCCGAAGTCTTCGTCATCCGGGTAGCCGCCCGATACGACGATAGATTCGGAGCCGTCTTTTCCCCCGCAAATTCCGCCAATAAGCACGCGGTGGACTCCGGCGTCATACAGAGCGCGACGATTGGCGAATGTGGACCCGCGCGGGAAGCCAGTGACCTCCCCGTAGTGCCTGCCAGCCATGTGAACGATCGAACGTTGATTGCTAATAGGCGGCCGACTAGTACGCGCCGGACAACATTACGAGCGACTAGGCAACGGCGGCGGCGAAAGCTGCGAAGAGGTCGCCGGAGAGCGGTGTCTCGAGCCGCCACGTCACGGCCATCGGTCGCTCGCCCTCATGGCTGACATAGGTCGCTGGCCCTAGGAACCAGAACGCGCGGTCGTCGGCCCGGGCCCTGGCGAATAGCAGAATGCGACGGTTCATCGCCACATGCCGCTGATAGCGCAGCCCGGTGGGGCTTGTCGCCGGCAGCGTTGACTGGCTCTCCCAATGGATGAGATCAGGACTGATGGCATAGTCCCGGTAACGAGTCGTCGGCGAGAAGTCACCACTGGTCTTGTCCAAGGTGAAGATCAGGAGGTCCGCGCCCACCTTTGCCGCGTCGTAGACGCCCTCGCGCCAGTCGGGGACCTTCGCACCCGATCCGGCCCCGACCGCGGCGAGAATCTCGATTCTGGTGTAGCGGCCGTGCACCTGAAGGGGAATATCCGCCACGGCCGAGTGCTGGAGATGATCGGGTGCGTCCCGGAGAACGGCCAGCATCTCCTGTAATTCGCGGCGCACTTGAGGGTGTGCCCAGAAGAAGTCGACCGCGCTTTGCAAACCCGTTTCCTTAGCCAGAGCCGTATTACTGATGCTTGCTACCAGCATGCGCAGGAGCCGACGGTCAACTGTGGTCATCTGCTCGATATTGGGCGCGTCACCGACGAGGAAGCTGAGGTAGCCACTCAGGCGCTGGTGATCGTTGACGTGCAGTTGCCGGCCGATCGCGCGACGAAGTGCACCTTCTTCCGGCCCATCCGGGAGAACCGGGAGCCCCGCCGCCTCGAGCATCGTCGACCACGTCCGTCCGGACTTGTCATATACATCTGCTAGCTCGAGGCCGGTCTCGTCAAGGAACTCAGCGAGCGAAACGATGCCCCGGGCCCGGCTCATAGTGCGTAGCTCGTCGACTTTGGCCGCCCAGCGTGAGGGAACGGCCTCCTGCACATTTCGGAGCACGATCTCTTGTGCCACCTTATCGAGTTCCATGTGGCAGCCGGCCGGCAAGAACGGAAACTGGCCCTTGATGGCCTTCTCCAGATCGAGCCGGGTCCCGCCAAGGAGGGCTCGATAACGCCGGTCGAATCGGAACTCGCGCCGGTGCAGGCCGACGAAGTCCAGAACCGTGCATACCGTCTTGCCCTCCGACAGCCGCAGCCCGCGGCCGAGTTGTTGCAGGAAGAGGGTGGCGCTATCGGTGGGACGCAGCATGAGCAGCGTGTCTACTGTGGGCAGATCGACGCCCTCGTTGAAAAGGTCGACCGAGAAAATCACTTGGATGCGCCCGGCTTCTAGAGCGGCCAGAGCGGCGTCTCGGTCGGCGTCGGACGTCCCGCCGTGCACGGCAACCGCGTTAAGTCCGATCGAGCGGAACTGCTCGGCCATGTGCTGGGCGTGCGCGACGCTCACGCAGAATCCAAGACACCGAACTGCACGAACGTTGTCGACCCGGTCGGACAGCTGCTGGAAGACGAGCCGAGCCCACGTGCCATCCGCGACATACTTCTCCGTGAGGGCGTCTACGTCGTAGCCCTGACCGCGGCGCCAAGGCACCTCGCGGAGGTCGACTCCGTCGTGAATCCCGTAGTACGCGAACGGCGTAAGACGCTGCTGTTCGATCGCGTCCCACAGACGCAACTCGGCGGCGATCCGGTCGTCGAACCAATGCAAGATGGGTCGGCCGTCCGTGCGCTCCGGGGTGGCGGTCAGGCCGAGCAACTCCTGCGGCTTGAGTGTGTCGAGCAGGGTTGCGTAGGACTTCGCGGCCGCATGGTGGAACTCGTCGATGATCACGACGTCGAAGTGGTCCTCGGCCAGCCGTTCGAGCCGTTCCTGGGTGAGATTTTGGATTGAGGCAAAGACGTGGTCGAAGTCGCGAGGACGTTCGCGGCTGACCCACAACTCACCAAAGGCGTGATCGCGGAGCGCATGCCGGAAGGTGGCGAGACTCTTGCTCAGGATCTCTCTGCGATGGGCGACGAAGAGCAGCCGGGCCCGGGGCATCCGCCGGCGCAGACGGGCGTAATCCATGGCTGCCATCACCGTCTTGCCCGTGCCAGTGGCCGACACGAGAAGGTTGCGGTGATGTCCGTTGGTCCGGGCCACCTCGATCAGCTCGAGGAGCCGATCCTGAAATGGCTCGAGGCGGATCTCAATGGGACTGAGGATGACCTGATCGCCTCGGTCGGATCGGGAGATCCGGCTGAGGTACTCCTCGAACTGCTCCGGCTCGTACGAGACGAAGTCGCCGCCCTCCCAGTAGGTCTCGAAGATTCCCGCCATCTTCTTGATGACATCGTCGTTGCGAGCGGCCGAGAGCCGAACGTTCCATTCCTTACCGGATATCTGTGCGGAGTGCGTCAGATTGGAGGAGCCCACGTAGGCCGTGTCGAACGAGGTCCTGCGGTGGAAGATCCATGATTTGGCGTGTAGGCGGGTGGACGTCGTGTCGTAGGAAACGCGAATTTCGGCGCCGGCGTCGGCCAGCAGGTCGAGGGCGGCCGCCTCGGTCGATCCGGTGTAAGTCGTAGTCAAGACGCGAAGGCGTCGACCGCGTTCCGTGTGCCGGCGCAGGGCAGTGAGGAGCGGGTTAATCCCGGTCTTGCGGACGAAGGCCATCACGACGTCAACCGCGTCGGCCGACTCAATCTCCTGCATCACCTGGTGAAGGAGTCTCGGCTCGCCAGGAGCGTTGGTGAGGACAGTGGTATCTAGCAGGGGGATAAGTGGACGGGCAGGGACATGTACTGAGCCGTCCGGCAGCTTTTCGCCGAGCGCGGACAAGATGCGACCGGGCTCGATGGCGCGGTCGCCGCGAACGCCGGCGCGAGGCAGCCGCTCGGCGAGGGCATCGGTTAACAGTTGAGCGACCTCGATACCGACAGCGACGCGTTCCTTCTCGCCGATCGACTCCAGAGCGCGCAAGACCTGTCGGGCCAGAAGTTGGGCGATGCGATCGGCCGCGTCGGCGGGTCGTAGGTCTTGCGTCTGCACCAGGTCGGCGTCCACGGCCGCGATCTGGGATAGCAAGGAATCGGTGAGAACCGACTCGTACAGGCCCGGGGAAAGGTCATCTGCCACAAGCTCAGTTTGCCGGATCGAGTGACGCGGCTTGCTTGCTATCGGGCTATGGCAGCGCTGGCCTGCTGGTCAGATAGCGTGGACCCTCCGGGCTTGGTGAGCTAAGGGGAGCACGTGGAGCTGTTGCACTCGGGGAAAGTTCGTGAGGTCTATGCGGATGGGCAGGACATCCTGCTTGTCGCGTCGGACCGGGTCTCGATCTATGACGTTGTGCTTCCCACGGCGATCCCCGACAAAGGGAAGATTCTCACCCAGCTGAGTCTCTGGTGGTTCGAGCAGCTGGCCGACGTGGTGCCCAACCATGTCATCTCCAGCACTGACGTGCCGGCGGAGTGGGCTGGGCGGGCTGTGCGGTGTGAGCGGCTCGACATGGTCATGGTGGAGTGCATCGCGCGGGGTTATCTGGCTGGGTCGGGGCTCAAGGAGTATGAGCGGGACGGCGCGGTGTCCGGGGTTGAGTTGCCGGCGGGGCTGATCGAGGCGTCGCAGCTGCCGGAGCCGATTTTCACGCCGACGACCAAGGTGGCCCCGGGGGAGGGGCACGACGAGTTCATGACGTACGGGGATGTGGAGGAAGCCCTCGACAAGGAGCGGGCGGCCGAGCTGAAGCGGATCACCCTTGAGGTGTATCGGCGTGGGCAGGAAGTGGCCGAGGCCAAGGGCATCATCATCGCTGACACGAAAATTGAGCTGGGAATGGGCGCGGACGGCGTGTTGAAGCTGGGTGATGAGCTGCTCACGCCGGATTCGTCGCGGTTCTGGGCGGCCGATGAATGGAAGCCGGGTGGCACGCCGCGTTATCTCGACAAGCAGTTCCTGCGGGACTGGTCGTCGTCGTTGACCGGCTGGGACCGGACGGCGCCGGGGCCGGAGATCCCGGACGAGGTTGTCGAGGCCACCCGCAACCGGTACGTCGAGGTCTACGAGCGGCTCACCGGGGACCGCTGGGCTTGAAGCGGGGGGTAGCCACCCACCACGCCGGCTGGGGTGCATTGCCGTTGCGCTTGTTGTAGAGGCGGAACCCGTACGCGCAACAGATGGCCGCGATGAGTGCGCCCGTCCAGCCGCCGAAGATGACGCACAGCGGGGCGAGTATCCACAGGGCTACCGCCGCCGTTGTGTAGAGGCGCGGTTTGGGCGTGCTCATCCGTTGCATGCGCCGGCAGAACGCGGGGTCGGTTGAGCGCAGCTGGGTCACCAGGTCGTCGAATGCGACCTTCTCCTTGGGGTCGAGCACAGAGCCACCTCCGCTGTCGGACCACCCGCCGGGTCAGGGGATACCCACCGTTGCGAAGCGATAACCCGCAATGGTGGTTGCAGCAAAGCTTCGGCAGATTCGCGCCAGACAGCAAACTTCCTAAGCAGCCCTTATGCCTCTAAAAACGGGCAAGATGGACAGCACTGACGCCTATCGGGGGTCCTTCGAAAGTGGCGCCCCGGCATATACGAAGAGTGGCCAAAGTAGAGCGTCAAAATCAATAGCCGTGAATATTGCACCCGAGGTGCCTATTGATGAAACGGCCGGAAAGCAAAAAGGCCCGGGAAATCCCGGGCCGGACGGTTGGCGAACCGTCAGGGTGCACTGCTGTCGGCGAACTGGGCGGCTTCTTTGCCGCAGCCCGCACAGGCCATCTGGTCACCGCAGTCGGGGCACCAGGTATTGGCGCGCCGCAAATACCACCCCAGGGCGACGCCGGCGAGCAGGCTCAGCAGGCCGACGACGGCCGCGACGGTGACCGCGCCGGTCATGCCGCGGAGCCCCGGACGGGAAGGCTGGTCGGCGTGTAGACGCCGCGGCCGAGGTGGCGCCGGTCGACGGCCGGGTCTTCGCTCGAGCGGGCGGTGACGTACGGAGCGGTGAACGTGTCGACCCCGGTGCCGAGGTGGGCTCCGGGGCGGTAGGTCACGGTGACCGCGCGGGGGGAAGCCGCCTCGATCACTCCGGCGCGCCAGCCGTCGCGGTAGACCCACACGCGATCGGAGGGGTGGTAGCTGTCGGCGGGTGCCACATCTCCGGGGTCACGCTGGGGCGGAGCGGTGGTCGGGGCGGACGTCGGTGCCGTGGACATCGAGATGACCCTCCAAGATCTCGGGGACTCGGTCGTCCTGGTGGCGGGGGAACGCCACCGTGCCTTGCCTGTCGGCCGAGGAGCCGAACTTTCCACCACGCTGTGTATGCAGGCGGTGCGTGTCTGTCAGCTATCATGCTCGCGTACAAAGGCGTTCGCAAGGCCGGATGCACGTGCATTCGCAGCGGGCAGACGCTCGGGCGGGCGTCGCGTCTGTTTCGTTGTGGACGATCTCCCCCTTAGGATGCTGTGGGACTGCGGCCGGGCAGCCCCTAGAGACCGATGACGAGGAGCCAGGTGAGCGCGGGTACGCAGCAGGAGGAGGCGCCGACCGGTGGCCCCACCGTTCTGCGCATTCTGCTCGGGACCCAGCTCCGCAGGCTGCGTGAGGCCAGGGCTATCTCCCGCGAGGATGCGGGCTGGGAGATCCGGGCCTCGGGATCGAAGATCAGCCGCATGGAGCTGGGCCGGGTCAGTTTCAAGGAGCGCGACGTCAGCGACCTTCTGACCCTGTACGGCGTGACCGAGCCCAACGAGCGTGAGGCGCTGCTCGTGCTGGCCCGGCAGGCCAACAACCCGGGCTGGTGGCAGCAGTTCAGCGACGTGATGCCGGGCTGGTTCCAGTCCTACCTCGGGCTCGAGGCGGCCGCGACGCTGATCCGGACGTACGAGATCCAGTTCGTGCCCGGTCTGCTGCAGACGCCGGACTACGCGCGTGCGGTCATCATGCTCGGCCACGCCGGGGTCACGCCCGAGGAGATGAACAAGCGGGTCGAGCTCCGCCGTCAGCGCCAGGCCATCCTGGACCGTCCCGAGGGCCCTCAGCTGTGGGCGGTCATCGACGAGGCGGTTCTGCGCCGGCCCATCGGCGGCGTCGAGATCATGAAGGCTCAGATCGAGTTCCTCATCGAGGCGTCCAAGAAGCCGAACGTACGGCTGCAGATCATCCCGTTCCACGCCGGCGGTCACGCCGCGGCGGGCGGCCCGTTCGCGATTCTGCGCTTCCCCGAGCCCGAGCTGCCCGATGTGGTCTACGTCGAGCAGCTGACGAGCGCCATCTATCTGGACAAGCGCGAGGACGTCGACCAGTACGCGATGGCCATGGAACGGGTCTGCATCGACGCCGAACCGCCGAACCACACGCCGGAGATTCTGGGCAAACTTCTCCACGAGGTGGGGCGTCCGGCCTGATCTTTCGCGACTCTCTGGAGCCGCGACCCAACCGGCGGTACGCTCGGCGCACTCGCTTATCCGCATTGCGCGGCTGGCAAGTGCTGGTAAGGGCTCGCCCACGTCCGCTGCCGACGACCGTGGACGAGACCGCATTACCGTCCCGGGTCCTGCCTGGCTTGAACCGCTAGGCAGGCCCATCCCTTTCCGGGGCACGCGGCCTGATTCGTCGCGTTACCCGGCCATCTCATCGTCGCGCCGCCTGTCAACTGGCGGTCGTGGTCGGACGGATGGCTCTGAAGCCTCGCTCGGGACGCGGAGATGGGCACGTCACGAACGAGACGGCCGGCCGTTGTCGGCCAGCGTGGCCGGCCCGATGACGGACGACTCTCGCTGATGGCTCAGGCGAGCAGGTTGTCGAAGTCACCGTCGCGGACGCCGCCGAGGAAAGCCTCGATCTCGGCCCGCGTGTAGATGAGCGCCGGACCCTCGGGGTCGCGGGAGTTGCGCATGGCCACCTCGCCGTTGGAGAGGAGGGCGGCCTCGACGCAGTTGCCACTGGGGTTGCTGCGCCGGCTCTTCTGCCAGGTGACACCTTCCAACTGGCCGGCGGGGATGCCGTTGACCGCGTACTGCATGTTGACGCTCCCTTGTTTTCCTCCGGTCGGGGATCGTCCGGAGTCAAATGATCTCCGATGAGCAACTGCCGGCTTACAGCTTGTGCGAATGCACGTGCATCTGGCCTTGCGTACTCACGGGATTGTGAGCATGATAACGCACGTACGAAACTCGTAGGTATCACTTACGGTGACATCTTTGAGTGACGGACCGGTCGCGGAAACGCTGTTTCGCGGCCTCGGCGCGAGGCTCCTTGGCGGGGGCGTCCTAGCGGGAGGTAACGAGATGACCGTTCCCAACATCGGTCCGGAGCGCTTCGACCAGGGGGATTCGTTCGCTGTGGAGCTGCGGATGGGCAACCCGGCCGCGCTCGGCCGAGACGTGCCGATCACCGACGATGTCAGTGCCGCCACGGCCCGGGCAACCGCAATTTCACACCGATTCGGGGGTGTCAGGTATGCCCTGTCCCGCCCGGTCACCCGCTCGGCGGACACCCGGCCGGAGGCCGACGAGGGGGATGCCGATGCCCGAAATTGATCGCAGCCGGCAGTCGGCGGGGCGTCGGCCTTGATCACTTGGAGTGATGGATTGGCGTCGCAATACGGATTGCCCGCGGTGATTCTCCGCGGGCACACTGTGATTACGGACCGTCGCCGCTAAGTGGACGGTCCCCCGGGATCGGTTGCTACACGGCAAGTTCCCGGTCACGACCTGCCCCAAACTTCACCAGCGCGCCGCGTCACCCGGGCGCGCGACCCTGGCTCCGGCCGGGTCGTCCGGTTCCCCCGTGCCGGGCGGCCCGGCCGGTTCGGCATCACCAGCCGCACGTACGCCGCCTCGACCACCAGTGTCCGAAGTCGACCATCAAGAGGGCGCGGGCGCAACGACCCGTCGACGCCCGCCAAGAGCGATGCGCCGACAAACGTGATCCGCCACATGAACGTTGCGCCATGACGCGCTTTTGAAGCTCGTATGAAGGTCGAGGGGCACCGTCTTCGGCTCGGAACAGGTGCCGGCTACGGCTCCAACATGACCCCGATGCAGCCGCCGGAGTAATCTCAACGCCACCGGCGTCCAGTACCGGGGCCGCGGCCGAAGGATCAGGGTTTGCGGGCCACGCCCGCCCAGTAGTAGGCCGCCTCAGGGTTGTCCGAGGGCTCGTCCGGGCGCCAGCTCGACACCGGCACCAGGCCCGGCTCCAGCAGCTCCCAGTCGCCGAAGAAGCGTTCGACGTCGGCCCGGGGTCGCGCGACCAGCGTCATGCCGGCCTCGCGAGCTGCCGCGACCGCCTCGTGCACCTCGTCGGGCGCGAAGTCGGCGGTCGGGTGGGTGATCGCGAGCAGGCTGCCCGACGGCATTGCGTCGCGCAGGGCGGCCACCTTGCTCCACGGATCCTCGTCATCGGCGATCAGCATCAGGATGGCGATCAGGGTGAGGCCGACCGGCTCGTCGAAGTCGAGCGTGTCGCGGAGCACCTTGTCGTTCAGGATCGACTCGGGGGCGCGGATGTCGGCCGAGATGTATTCGCTGCGGCCCTCGTCCGTGCTGATCATCAGGGCGCGTGCGTGGACCAGGACGATCGGGTCGTTGTCGACGTAGACCACGCGGGCCGTGGGCACGATCTTCTGCGCGATCTCGTGCAGGTTGGGCCGGGTCGGGATGCCCGTCCCGATGTCGAGGAACTGGTCGATGCCTTCCTTCTGCACCAGGTCGCGGACCGCGCGGTGGACGAACTTCCGGTTTTCGCCGGCCATGTGGCGCATGCCGGGGATCGCCTTGATCATGGCTTCGCCGACGGCCCGGTCGACCGCGAAGTTGTCCTTGCCGCCCAGCCAGTAGTCGTAGATGCGGGCCGAGTGGGGCACGTTGATGTTGACGCCGGGCGGCGCTACTTCGGGCACCGGGGGAACCTCGTCCACGCGTCCGCCTCCTCGCCCGACCCGCACCGGGTCGTTCGTCCGTCAGTTGATAAAGCGTAGCGGTCCCCGGCGATCACATCGAGACCGCTCGCTGACGGGAGGTTGCAGGTCAGGCCGCGGAAGCCCGATCGCGATAGGAATGGCTGCGGTCGGGGCCGGGCACTCCGCAAACGACCTGGTCACGGCCGCCGTGCTTGGCCGCGTAGAGGTTGCGGTCGGCTGTGGACAACAGGCCGGGCTGCGTACGGGATTCAGCCTCGCTGACCCCGGCCACGCCGATGCTGACCGTGACCGGCAGCCCGTGGGTGATGCCGGCCCAATCGTACGCGCGGACGGCCTGGCGGATGCCGTCGATCTCGTGGCCGGCCCGGGCCGCGGGACAGCCGGGCAGCACGATCAGGAATTCCTCGCCACCCATCCGGGCGACGAACCCGTCGGAGCTCACGACGGCCAGTTCCGTCTCGAGCAGCTTGGCCACCTGCACCAGCACCTGGTCGCCGACGTCGTGCGAGAGCTGGTCGTTGATCCGCTTGAAGTGATCGAGGTCGACGATCGCCACGGTCAGGTCGGGGTCGTTGTCGATCAGCCGCGGAAGTTGCTCGTCGAGGTAGCGACGGTTGCGCAGGCCGGTCAGCGGGTCGCGCCGGGCCTGCTCGCGGAAGCGCTCCGCCTCCTGGCGGGCCTCGGCCGTCTCGAACATCGCTTGCCGGGTGCGAGCCTGCGCCTCGCGCTGGCTGGACTGCAGCACCTTGTAGGCCGCGAAGAAGACCTTGTGCGCCTCGTACGCCTCGGCGAACTCGCCCCGGGCGGCGTGCAGCTCGGCCTGCTCCTGGTGGGTCTGCACGAGGAAATGGCCGAGCTCGCGGTCGGTGCAGAGCCGGCGCGACTCGTCGAGGCTGGCCTGGGCCCGCTCGTAGGCCCCCAGCCCGCGCTGGGCCCGGGCCAGGTTGAGCAGGTATTCGGGCATGGCGTCGGCGTCGTGCCGGCGCATCGACCGGTACTTCTCGATGGAGGCCTGCATGGTGCGCTCGGCCGCGGCGTACTGTCCGTTGCTCATCTCGATCGCGCCGATGGTGTCGAGCACCGTGGCGTCGAGCTCGTAGCCGTGCTTGGCGGAGAGCGCGCGCAGCTTTTCCGCGACCCGCGCGGCCAGCTCGAAGTTGCCGGCCGCGTGCTCCGAGTAGGCGTAGTTGTTGAGCACGTAGAGCAGCAGGAAGGGCCGGTCGAGCTCGACGGTGAGACGCTCGGCCTGGGCGAACCGCTCGCGGGCGGGCTCCATCGAGCCGGCGAAGGCCAGCGAGTCGGCCAGCTTGGCCCGGTGCCAGATCTGCATGAAGTCGGTGGCGGTGTCGTCGAGCAGCTCGACGCTGCGGACGGCGTGCTCGAGGCTCTGTGCGGCGTCGCCCAGGTGGCGGTGGATGGCGGCCCAGATGAGGTGGATGCGCGCGGTCAGCTGGCGGGCGCCGTTGTCGGCGGCCCACTGGTGGAGCTGCCACATGCGCTGCGCGGCGTCGGCGACGTCGCCTGCGCGCATCCGCATGTTGACCTGGCTGAGCCGGGCTCGGGCGACGAGCAGGTCATCGCCGAGGAGCCGGGCCTGTCGCTCGTAGCGCTGGGCCAGTTCGAGGGTGGGGGCGGCATCCCAGTGGATCTCGTCTTCCAGCTCGAGGAGGGCGGCGTCCAACCGCTCCGCGTCGAGCACTTCCCGTCCGTGATCCACGTGGCCAACCCCCTTTCGCTTCTGGGCCACTGATCGTCAGCATCGCCCGTCGGTTGAGGGATTCGCCATGATCAGCGTTCTGCTTCCGAAGGTTAGCTCTCGGTAGCGCCGTGATTCCATGGTCACAGACGTGAGCAATGTCGCCACAGAAGGTTACATAGACCACACGCGACGACGGCGCCCGCCGAAGCGGGCGCCGTCGTGATCAGCAGGTCAGCGGCTCAGTGCCGGCACGGGCTCCTGGTCCTGGGCGGGGGAGGGGGTCACGTCGACGGTCGAGCGCAGCGAGGTCGGCCGCATGAGCACCGCGGCCACCACGCCGACCACCGCGATCGCCGCGCTGATCAGGAAGATGTGCCCGGTCGCGTCGCCGTAGGCGGCCCGCACGATGTGCTGGATCGAGTCCGGCAGCGCGGCCAAGTTCAGTGTGCTGCCGCCGCTCGTGCTGCCGGCGGGAACGCCCGCACTGGCCAGGTCACGAGTGATCTGGTCGCTGACCCGGTGGGCGAGCACCGCGCCGAGCACCGAGACGCCGATCGTGCCGCCGAGCGAGCGGAAGAACGCGATTGTCGAGCTGGCCGCGCCGATGTCCTTGAGCGAGACCGTGTTCTGCACCGAGAGCACCAGGTTCTGCATCGACATGCCGACACCCGCGCCGACCAGGGCCATCGCCACGCCGACGAACCAGAGCGGGGTCTGGTGGTCGAGAAAGGAGAGCAGGGCGAAGCCGCCCACGAGCACGATCGTGCCGGTGACGATGTACGGCTTGATCCGGCCGCTCTTGGTGATCATGCGGCCCGAGACCGTCGACGAGACCAGGATGCCGGCCATCATCGGGATCGTCAGCAGGCCGGCCTCGGTGGGGCTGTAACCCCGGCCGATCTGGAAGTACTGCCCCAGGAAGACCGCGCCGCCGAACATCGCCATGCCGACCGCGAGGCTCGCGATGATCGACAGGGCCGTGCCGCGCTGCTTGACGATGTCGAGCGGGACCACCGGCTCGGCGACCCGGGACTCGACCCAGACGGCGGCGGCCAGCAGGAGCAGGCCGGGGCCGACCATGGCCAGGGTCGGCCAGGAGATCCAGGCGAAGTTGCTGTCGACGAACGAGACCCAGACGAGCAGGACGCTGACGCCCGCGGCGATCAGAGTCGCGCCGAGGTAATCGATCTTCACGTCGGCCCGGCGGATGACCTCGAGGTTGAGGGTCTTCTGCAGCACGACCAGGGCGACCACCGCGATGGGGGCGCCGATGAAGAAGCACCAGCGCCAGCCGAGCCAGTCGGTGTCGACGATCAGGCCACCCAGCAGCGGGCCGCCGACCGTGGCCAGCGCCATGACGCCGCCCAGGTAACCGTTGTAGCGCCCGCGCTCGCGGGGCGGGATCATCGCGGCGATCGCGACCTGCACCAGCGCCTGCACACCACCCATGCCGAGACCTTGGAAGGCGCGGGCGGCGATCAGCTGACCGGCGGTCTGCGAGAAGCCGGCGATGATCGAGCCGAGGACGAACACCACGATCGCGATCTGGACCAGGAGCTTCTTGCTGTACAGGTCGGCCAGCTTGCCCCAGATCGGGGTGGAGGCGGTGGCGGTGAGCAGGGTCGCGGTGACGACCCAGGTGTACTGCGTCTGGCTGCCCTCGAGCGCGCCGATGATCTTCGGCAGTGCCGTGGACACGATGGTCGAGCTGGCCATCGCGACGAAGAGCACCAGCAGGAGGCCGGAGAGGGCCTCCATGATCTGGCGGTGGGACATGGCGCCCGGGCGGGTGCCGACGGTGGTGGCGCTCATGCGCGCGGCCTTCTCTCTCGGAGCAACTGATTGCTTCATACAACTATCTAGAGAGATTGCCTATTGCGCAAGTTTGCTCGTTGAGAAGGGAATCACACGCCGGTACGCTCATGTCATGAGCACGACTGCCGAGCCCGGGCTGCGCGAACGCAAGAAGGCCGCGACCCGCCAGGCCCTGCATGCGGCCGCGATGCGCCTGGCCATCGAGCACGGCTTCGACCGCGTGACGGTGGAGGCGGTCGCCGACGAGGCCGGCGTCTCCCGGCGCACGTTCTCCAACTACTTCGGCAGTAAGGAAGAGGCGCTGCTGTACGGCGAGCGCCAGCGCATCACGTTGCTGATCGAGCAGGTGCGCGCGCGTCCGGTGGCCGAGGCGACGTGGGCGGCGCTCACCGCGGCGGCCGAGCAGTTCTATCTCAAGCTGGGCGATCTCGACCCGCACTGGGTGGCCCAATCCCGCCTCGTACGGGCTCAGCCTGCCCTCGCGGCCGCGCAGGTGCAGACGTTCGCGGCGCTCGAGCGCGACCTCTCGGCCGAGATCGCAGCCCGCACCGGGGACGACCCGGGCAGCGTACGGGTGAAAATGACGTCCGCCGCCTTTCTCGCCTCGCTGCGGGTCGCGCTGCAGATCTGGCTCGACAAACCGCCCGGCACCAACCTGTGGGCGCTGGTCGGCGACACTCTCGCCGAGACGGGCCGCGGCTTCTCCCGAACGTAGAAACGGCGCGACTCCGGGTGGGGGCCCGGAGTCGCGCCTATTGGGGGATGGAAGAAGGCAGGTTCAGCTCAGCCGGTGAAACCGGCGAAGATCTTGCTGTAGTCGAACGGCGACTGGGTGACGTTGGTGCACTGGAAGAGCGCGCCGTTGCAGGCGTTCTTGTCGCGGTTGGCCTCCCAGTAGGAGACGAACCCGATGTGGTTCTGGTTGGCGAAGGCGACCAGGTCGCGCGCGTCGGCCAGGCCGAAGACGCCCTGGTCGTCGTTGACGCCGATCATCGGGGTGACGCCGACCATCCGGAACGCGGCCGCGTCGCTGTTGCCGTAGATCGACTTGAGCTGGTCCTTCGTGGACTTCACGGCCTGGATGGCCAGGTTGCCGTAGTCCTGCCCGGCCCGGCCGTAGTCCATCGCCATGATGTTGACCAGGTCGAGGTCGACGCCCGCGTTCTTGGCCGAACGCACCACGTCGAGGCCGTCCGCGGTCAGGCCCTCGGGCAGCACCGGCAGGGTCAGCGAGATCTTCAGGCCGGGGTTGGCCTTCTGCAGGGCGGCCAGCGCGGTCGAGCGGCGGGCGATCGTGGTGGGGTCGGCCACCGCGGCCCCCTCGATGTCGAGGTCGATGTACTTGAGGTCGTACGCCGACACGACCGCCTGATACTCGGCCTGCAGCGCGGCGACGCTGGTGCAGGCCTGGGCGAGCTCGACGCCGGTGGCGCCGCCGAACGAGACCTTCACGTCGCCGCCGGTGGCCCGTACGGCGTTGATCTGGTCGGCGAACTGCTTGGCGCGCGGGTCGAAGGCCGCGAACCAGCTCGCCTTGCAGCCGGCACTGGTCACGAAGGCCAGGCTGAAGGACTTGACGTTGCCGCTCTGGCCGAGCTGGGCGAGCGTGGTCGAGCCGTTCGAAAGCAGACCCATGTCCACGTACGGGGCCACGAGCACACGCCCCGAGCCGGCGGGCGGCGGCGTGGTGGCCGGGGGTTTGGTCGTGGGCGCCGTGGCCGGCGGTGTGGTGGGCACGGTCGCCGGCGGTGTGGTGGGCACGGTGGCCGGTGGTGTGGTGGGCGCAGTGGCCGGCGGAACCGAACTGGCGCCCCCGCACGCCGCGCCGTTGATCGTGCAGCTGGTCGGGGCGCCGCTGCCGTTGACGATGAAGCCGAACTCGGCCTTCGCGCCGGCCGGGATCGTCGGGGCGTACGCGGGGTTCTTGGCGGTGGCGATCCCGCCCGCGGTGGTGATCGTGGTGTCCCAGAAGCTGCCCAGCTTGGCGCCGCCCGGCAAGCCGAAGGCGAGCTGCCAGCCGGTCACCGTCACGCCGGTGCCGTTGGTGATCGTGTAGTGCGCCTGATACCCGGTGCCCCAGTCGCTGTCCTTGGTGAACGTGGCGGTCAGGGTGCCCGCGGCCTTCGTCGTCGGGGTGGTGGCCGCGACTGCCGCGCCGACACCGCCGGCCACGGCGACCAGGGCTGCCGAGGCGTAAACGGCCAAGCGCAGACGGCTCCGTTGCATGGACGACTCCGATCGACGGTGGATCAAGCGGAGTCGAGTCTCGGCCGCGGCGCGTTAAACAGTCTTGCGAACAGCCTTAAAGATCCTTAAAAACCTTCAACCCGTCCAGTACGAGGGACAGGTAGCGCCGCCACGCGGCGGGGTCCGCCGAGGAGCGCAGCACCCCCGCGTTCGCGCGCATGAGCAGGCTGATGTCCTGACGGACGAAGTCGTCGCGCAGCCGGCCCGCGGCCTGGGCCCGGTGGATCACCTCGGTGGCGCCGCGCTGGGCGGTCGCGAGCAGCTCGGCGAGTCGTTCGTCGTTGTCGAACCCGCTGGTCACCAGCAGCTCGGACAGGCCCCGGTCGGTGGCCTGGATCTCGAACAGGCGGGTCAGATAGGCCACGAATCCGGCCCACGGGTCGGGCTCGGTTAGGGCGGTCTCGGCCAGTTCGACGTAGCCGGTCATCTGGCCCGCGAAAACCTCGGCGATCAGGTCCCGCCGGGTCGGGAAACGCCGGTACAGGGTGGCGTTGCCGACCCCGGCCCGGCGCGCGATCTCGTCGAGCGACGCGTCCAAGCCGTGCTCGGCGAAGACGTCGCGGGCCGCGGTGATCAACGCGGCCCGGTTACGCTGCGCGTCCGCACGTAGTCGATCGGCCATGGGTGACAGGGTATTACGGGACCGGGGATTCATCCCCATTTGATGTAGCGTCGCGCTCATGCAGACCACTACAGTGCAGATCCCCGCCGCGGACGGGACGGCCGACGCCTACCTCGTGCGGCCCGACGGCGACGGCCCGTTCCCGGGTGTTCTGTTCTTCATGGACGCGTTCGGGCTGCGCCCGCGCATCGCCGAGATGGCCGAGCGGATCGCCGAGCGCGGATTCGTCGTGCTGGCGCCCAACATCCTCTACCGGGGCGGGCCGTCGCCGCTGGTCTCGCCGGAGGAGCTGGCCGACAACGAGAAGCGTGGCGCCGCCTTCGGGCGGCTCATGCCGATGATCCAGGAGCTCACCGCGGATCGGGTCGCCGCCGACACCAGCTCCTATCTGGAAGCCCTGAACACCGAGGGCCCGGTGCTGGCCGTCGGCTACTGCATGGGCGGCCGCAACGCGCTGGTGGCGGCCGAGCGGCACCCCGAGCGGATCACGACCGTGGCCAGTTTCCACGCCGGTGGAGTGGTCACCGACCAGCCGGACAGCCCGCATCGGGGCGTGGGGGCGCTGCGCGGCGAGATCTACTTCGCGCACGCCGACAACGACCGGTCGATGACCCCCGAGCAGATCAAGACCTTCGAGAGCGCGCTCGACGAGGCCGGCGTGACGTACACGTCCGAGGTCTACCCAGGTGCGCCGCACGGGTTCACGATGGCGGACACCGCGATGTACGACCGCGAGGCCGAGCAGCGGCACTGGGTCAACCTGTTCGCGCTGCTCGACCGCTTCACCGGGAAGGGTTAGTTCACGTACAGGCCCGGGAAGAAACGGTCGGTCGCGGTCACGTCGTAGACCTGGCGCACCTCGGTGATCCGGCCGCCCGCGATGGTCAGGAACTCCACCATCCGGGCGGTGCCGAACGGCGCCTTGAGGTCGTAGACGAGCGCGGCGCCGTCGTCGGCCCGGGTCTGCCCGACCAGCGCCACGTCGTCGGCGAAGACCGCGATCCGGTGCAGCACCTGCACCAGTTCCTCGTCGTCGACCGGGGCGTCCAGGTTCCATTCGATCTCGGCGTCGGGTGCGAGCATCTGCCGCACCGCGACCCGGTCGTCGCTGGTCCACGAGCGGGTCCAGAAGGATGCGACGTCCAACGTTTCCTCCTTCATCGGGCGACCCCGGCCACGGGCTTCGCGGGCATCGGGTCGGGGAACTGCCCGTGACCGAGCAGGGCGGCGGTGGCCTGGGCGACGCGGTAGGCGGCGAGGCCGTCCCCGTACGGGTTGCCCGACAGCGCCATCGCGTCGCGGCGCACCCGGGTCTCCAGCAGCGAGGCCACCTCGCCGGTGATCGCGGCCGGGTCGGGCTCGACCAGGCGGGCGCTGCCCGCGAGCAACGCCTCGCCGTGCTGGGCGGCCATGCCGATCATCAGCACCGGGCAGTACGCGGCCAGCGCCTCCTCGACCAGATCCTCGTCGTCGGTGATCAATGCGTAGGCCTGGGTCAGCAGCGTGGCCAGCTCCAGGCCGGGCGCGGTGCCGGCGGCCCGGACGACCTCGAGGTCGGGATAGCGCCCGCCCAGGTAGCGCAGCGCCGGAGCGACCGCCTCGGCGCGTTCGGCGGGCAGGCCGAGCACGATCGTGCGGCGCTCACGGGGCGGGGCGATGATCGTCTTGGCCGCCAGCAACTGCGCGGCGTCCTGCGCGGTCCCGCCGGTGAGCAGGGTGTCGCCGGCGATGACGCGCTCGTCCAGCAGGTTCATCGCGGTGAGCGGGGTGGCGGCCAGATGCACGGTGGTGATCTGGGCCAGCATCCGCCGTTGCGACTCCAGGGCGGAGACCGAACCCAGCTCGCCCGAGCGCCGGCCCGCGTCGATCGTCATGATCGGGACGCGCCGCCAGAACGCGGCGAGCGCGGGGGCGAGCCCGTCGCGGACGACCACGGCGGCGGGCGTGCGGGCCGCCCACAGCTCGTCGAAGCGGCGCATGGTCTCCGTGTCGTCGGCGCCCGCGGGCAGCGTGATCTTCGGGGTCAGGCCGAACGCGGCCAGGGTCGTGCCGACCGTGTCGGGGTCGGTGCCGGTGGCCACCGGGATCGGGGTGAGGCGGCCCTGCTCGCGCATGGCCAGCGCGACCGGCGCGAGCCGCACGGCCTCGGCGGGGGTGCCGGCGACCAGGTGGACTTCGGGCAACGACATCGAGCACTCCGAGACGTACGCAGGTGCGCCGCGAAACCGGTCTAGGTGACGCGCCGTAGTGGGAACGGCTCGAACGCTATTTCAGTTACAGAGCGTGATTCAAGGCCCAGGCGGGCAAACTGGCCGAACGGCCTAACCCACACATCTCAGACGGGGCAAAGCTGGGCAGAACCGGGCAGGACGGTGAGGCAGTGTGTAGCGACGTCGACATTACTCTGAGCGAGAATCAACCACGGGGGCCGTCGAGCAGCGAAGGGTCGTCCCGCAGCAGTGCGGCCAGGCGGCGGGCCGCCTGCTCGGTCTCCTCGGGCCGCTCGACCTGCAGCGGGATCGGCTGCGGGAGCGGGGTCGGCATGCCCCGCTGATCGGGCACCGGGCCCCGGGCCGGGGCGCCCCGCTCGGCGGCCGACGCCTCGGCGGGCGGGCGCTGCTGCTCAGGACGGATGCGGCGGGTGGTCGCCGACGACTCGGAATGCGACTGCGGCGGCACCGGCGGCGGGGGCGTGGCCGCGTACGGGTGGGGGGCGAACATGGCGGGTTGACCGCCCGAGGCCATGCCGAGGTCGCGCAGGCGGGCGCCCAGATCGCGGGAGGACTCACCGGGATCGCGGGTCGGATAACGCGGGTCGGGAACACCGGCGCCCGAGGTGGGGGCGGCGTCGAACGAGCCGTAACGGCGCTCGGCGGTGTCGGACTCGGCGTAGTAGCGCTCGGCGCCGGGTGAGGCGGGCTGGGGCGGCTGGCCGAACGTGGAGGGGCCGAACCGGTCCTGATCGTCCTGACTGATCCGGCGCGTGTCGCCGCCGACCGGGTCGGGAGCGGGTGAATAGGGTGCCGCCGAATAGGGGCGCTCGGCCGTGTCGTCGGCGTCGAGATCGAAATCGGCGTGCCGGGGGCCGGACTCGTCGGGTGTCAGGACGGCCGCGTTCTCCGCGTTGACCTGCACCTGCCCGTCGGCAAGATAGAAGTGCAGCAGGAGCGGATCGCCGGCGCCCTCGACCCCCACGCTCACGCCCAGCTCCGGATGGCGCGCGACAACCGCCGCGATGGCCTCGACCAGCTCGTTCACGGCCGGCGGCGTGGCCGACGGCGCCTCACCCGAGGCACGCCGGCGCAGCTCGTCACGGCGCGCGAGCTTCTCGAGAGCGTCATCCAGTCCGCCTCGCACCTGATCGGTCCCTTCGTAGCGGGTCTCGCCGGTTACCACTCTGCCCGCTCGGAGGCCGATTTGGGAACCTCGATCTGCGCGACCCGCCGCACACCCGCCGTCAGGAGTACGAGGACTTCTGCCGGATGGCCTTGTCGAGAGCCTGATCCAGCACGACGAGCAGGGCGTCGCGCACCGACCCGCGGAAACGGGCGTCGAAGGAAAGGACCGGCACGTCCTCGCGTACGGCCAGAGCCCAGCGCACTTCATCCAGGCTGTAGCTCATTTGACCGTTGAACGTGTTGACGCCGACGACGAACGGAAGCCCGGCGCGCTCGAAGTAGTCCACCGCGGGATAACAGTCGTCGATCCGGTTGGTATCGACCACCACCAGCGCGCCCAGGGCACCCTTGATCAGGTCGTCCCACATGAAGGCGAAGCGCGACTGCCCCGGCGTGCCGAAGATGTAGAGCTTCAGCGTCTGGTCGATCGTGAGCACGCCGAAGTCCATCGCGATTGTCGTCGTCGTCTTCATCGTGGCCTGGCCGGGGTCGTCGATGCCCACGGCGGCCGACGTCATCTCGGCCTCGGTGGTCAGCGGCGAGATCTCCGAGATGGCGCCGACGGTGGTCGTCTTGCCGACGCCGAAGCCGCCCGCCACGATGATCTTTACCGGGACCGGCGCCTTTTTCGGGCGGTCCCCGCCATGGCCGACCGCGGCGGTGCCGACATGGCGGCGGTCAGGTGATTGCTCGTAGTCCACGGATCACTCGCATGATGGTCTCAGGGTCGGGGGTCTCGTTGTCCAGCACGTGGACGTCCAGTTGGCCGGCGGCCCGCAGGTCGCCGACGAGGATGCGCGTGACGCCGAGATGCAGGCGCAGCCGGGCGGAGATCTCCGCCACGGAGACGGGCTCGCCGCAGAGGCCCACGATGGCGCGCATCTCGGGGGAGAGGCGCACGGGACCGGCGGCGGGGTTGACGGTCACCTGGGTTTCCATCCCGATGTCGGGATCGGCGCCGTCGGTGCGCCCGGACGTGATGACGAACGGGCGCAGGCCTGAGGTCTGCTCCACGGCCGGCGGCTCGGCGTCCCGGGTCGCGGGACGGTAACCGCCGGCCGAGAGCGGGCCGGACTGCAGGAACGGGCGGACACTCGGCCGAGCCGGGTGTGCCGGGTCGTCGGAGTCCGGATAGGTCATTGCTGAACGGCGTTCTTCAACTCGGCGATCAAGCGCGGGCTGAGGGCGCCCCCGGCGCGGGTGGCGAAGAGCGTCATCTCGTACGCGAGAGTGCCCAGGTTGGCCGAACGATCGGCGATGACGCCGAGCACCGAGCCCGCGCTGATCGCGGTGACCAGGAGATAGCCGTCGGCCATGTCGATGATCACGCGGTTCAGCGAACCCAGCCGATACCAGCTCGCGGCCCCGCCGGCCAGGCTCGTCAGGCCCGAGACGACCGCGGCCAGGCGCTCCGCGTTCGGCCGGTCCTTGATCGCCGACATCGCCATCAGCAGGCCGTCGGACGACACCGCGATGGCCTCGATGACCCCGGCGGTGCCGGAGGTGAAGGAATCCAGCAGCCAGTTGAAGGTCTTGGCCTCGGCGCTCAGCTGCGACTGGGCGTAACCGTTGCCGGTGTCGGTGCTGTAGGGGGAAGTCATCGCGGTTGTCCCTCGGGTTGTGGCTGAGTTTCGTTCAGCGCGAGTGCGACTCCGTACTCGAACTGTTCCATCAGGGCTCGGGCTTCGTCCGGGTTCAGAGGCAGGCTGGGCGAGGCGGGCGGCGGGTAGTTCGGCTCGTCCCGTGGCAGCGTGGCCCCGGGCACCCGGCGAGCCAGCGGGGCGTGCCCGGCCGACGGCGGCGAGGACATGTCCGTCTCCGCGACGTCCCACTGGGCGCGGCTGACCCCGGCCTCGAAGTCGTCGAACGCGGCGCGCGCGGCCACCGCGTCGAGTTGCGACGGCGGTCGGCTGGGAAGGGGCGTGCCGCTTTCCGCGGGAAGCTGGCTGCCCGGAACCCGCCGGCGCAGCGGCCCGGTGTTGCCGGTGCTCGGCTGCGACGGCTGCTCGGCCGGCGGTTGCTGCGGGGCCGCGGGCTGCTGGTAGGCCTGCGGGGCGTACCGGTAGTCCTCCTCGCTGGTGCGCTGCCGCGGGATCGCCGGCCGGGCCGGCGGCGGCTCGACGGCCGGCGCCGACCAGGTGGCCTGCGGCGGCTCCGGCGACTGCTGGTGCCAGGCACTCGGCCCGGCGGCCGGCAGCTCCGGCATCGCGGCCGGCACCCGGCCCGCGACCGGCGCGTTGAAGTCGTAGCCGGGCTGCTGGAAAGCGACCGGCTCCTGATACGCGACCGGCTGCTGATACGGGGAGTACACCGGCTCGGCGTCGTAGACGGGCTGACCCTCGATCGGCGCCGCGTCGCGGGCCGGGGCGAAGGCGTTCCAGGACTGCCCGCTCTCCAGGGTCTGCGTGGCCCGGTGCAGCACTGTCGGGTCGAACGGCTGCTGGCTGCCGGGAACCGAGGCACGCGCCGCCGAACCGGCGATGACCTGCGCGAACTCGGAGGCGAAGCCGGGCTGGGCCGGGGTCGCGACCGACGGGAACGGCGGGATGTCGTGCATGGGGACGGCCGACACCCGGGCGATCAGGTGCGACGGGTTCAGGTCGACCCAGGCCGTGATGCCGCCGCCGGGCGTCTCGGTCAGCGTGACCTCGATGCCGTGGCGCCGGGCGAGCCGGCCGACCACGAACAGGCCGAGCACCTCACTGGGCGCCAGGTCGAGCCGCTCCCGGCGGGTGAGCCGGGCGTTCTCCTCGGCCAGCCGCTCCGGCGGCATGCCCAGGCCCTGGTCGATGATCGCCAGGCGGGCGCCCCCGCGCAGCTCGTTCGCACTGATCACGACGCGCGTGTGCGGCGGCGAGAAGGCGGTGGCGTTCTCCATCAGCTCCGCCAGCAGCAGTGTCAGGTCGGCCAGGACGGCCGGCACGACCACGATCTCCTCGGGCACGTCGACGTCGACGCGGGTGTAGTCCTCGATCTCACCCAGGGCCAGGCGGACCACGTCCTGCAGCGGCAGCGGGGCCATGTGCTCGTTCGCGCCGGCGCCACCGGAGAGCACGACGAGGCTGGACGCGTTGCGGCGCAGACGGCTGGACATGTGGTCCAGCCGGTAGAGCTCGGTCAGGCGGTCGCTGTCGGTCTCCCGGCGTTCCAGGTTGTCGATCAGGGCCAGCTGCCGGCCGACCAGGTTCTGCGTACGCCGTCCGACGTGCGCGAACATCTGAGCCACGTTGCGGCGGCCGAGCACCTGACGCTCCACCAGCCGTACGGCGGTGGTCTGCACCCGGTCGAACGCGCGAGCCAGGTCACCGATCTCGTCCTGGGCCTCGACGTCGACGGGGTCGAGCCGGATCGGGCGGACCGACTCGGCGTCGTCGTCGGCCACCCTCTCGAGCTCGGCCTCGGCGGCGCGGGCGATCCGGTCGGCCGAGGTGGTGAGGCGGCGCAGCGGCCGGGCCACCGCGCGGGCCATGAAGAGGCTCAGCGCGACCACGATGAGCAGCAGCAGGAACGTGCCGCCACCGATCAGCAGGGCGTCGCGGATGGCCGTGTCGCGGTTGTTGGTCACGATCGCGTCCACGTCCGCGGCCACGCGCTTCTCGACGAAGCCGCCGAGGACGAGCACGGACTGCAGCGAGGGGAACAGCGTCTCGATCTTCAGGCGGCCGATGGCCTCGACCGGATTGGTCTGGGCCTCCTGGAGGAACTGGGGGCCCACCCGGGCCGAGAACGCGTCCTGCGCGCCGAGGTAGAGGCGATACTGGCTCGCCGAGAAGAACTGCTCGCCGTTCGTGATCACCTGCTGCAGCTGGAGCAGCGCCCGGCTGAACAGGCCGATCATCTGCGCGCCCTGCTCCGGCGGGAGCACGACCGCCGCGGTCAGGTAACCCGACGCCTGGCTGATCAGGTCGTCACTCAGCAGGGACTGCTCGAGGGCGAACATCTGCCGGCCCACACCGGTCTTGAGGTCGGCGTTCGACGACAACCCGAGACCGGTGATGATCGGCGTGATGACCTTGGTGAAGTCGTCGACGATGGCGTTCGGCGCAATGGCCTGGTTGAGCACGTTCTGCCGGGTGATCTCCAGCTTGGACACGTTGCGCAACGCGCGGGCCAGCTCCCGGGAGACGGCGTCGCCGCCGTCGTCCACGCGGGCCACGGCGTCGCGGGCGGCCGCGCTCTGCACCGCCAAGTCGTTCTGGCTGACCAGCCTGAACAGGAAGCCCACGGAGAGCAGGCGCTCCTCCTGCAGTTCCTGTACGGCGGTGCCGACGCGCGAGGCCAGGGCCACCTGATCCGACGTGTTCTGCGCGTCGGTGGCGGCCTGCACCCGGTTGACGATGATGGGCACGCTCAGCGCCACGACCCCGAGCAGGGGCACGAGCACCAGCAGGGCGAGTTTGCCCAGGATGCGGAGCTTACCGAAGAGCACCGGACCGCTCCCCACGTGTCGCGTCGAGATCGCCGTAGCCGGGCGACTGGCCGTACGGGCCGGGTGCGCCGTAGGGCGGCGGGGCCCCGTACGGGCCGGGCGGCGCGGGCCGGTCGAGCGCGACGTCGCGGGTGGACTCGCCGATCGGGCGGTCGGCGGCAGGTGCGACGGGTTCGCTGTCCCGGCGGCGCGCGAAGGCGGGCCAGATCAGGGCGCCGGCCACGAACAGCAGGGCCAGGGCGCCCATCACCACGGCCTCGCCGCGGCGGTAGTTCAGCGAGTCGAGCCGGTCGTCGAGCAGGCGGTCCATCTCGCGCAGCGTCACACCGGCAAGGTTGCTGAGCGCGCCCTGCAGCGTGGTCTGCGCGGTCGAAGTCGTGCCCGAGCTGGGCTGGCCACCGGTCGGGTCGGCCCCGCGGATCAGCTGCTCGATGCCGCGCCGGAACGAGTCGAGGGCATTGACCAGGCTGCTGCTGAGCGTGGCGCTCGTCGTGTTGTCGACCGCGGACTGCAGCGCCTCGGTGAGCCGCTTGACCGACTCCTGCACCGCGATGACCTCGTAGGCGAACTGGGCCTGGATCTGCGGGCGGTTGGCGGCGGGCAGCGTCTGCAGCAGGTTGGCGTAGTCGCCCGTGCGGTTTACCTCCACCGTCACGCGCGGCATGTAGGTGGCGACGGCCTGCTGGAGGCTGGAGATGTCGGCTTCCGGGTCGAGCGCCAGCTTCGAGTTGCGCTGGACGGCGGCGTACAGCGCCAGCGTCAGGTCGGTGACCTCGATGTGCGCGTTGAGCTTGTCGATCCGGCTGGTGGCGCTGGGCAGCTTGCTGATCTTGTCTTTGAGGTCGGCCCAGCGCTCCTTGGTGCGCAGGTCGTCACCGAGCCGGGCGTCGGCCTCGGAAACTCCGGTGACCGCCGCGGCCAGCGTCTCGGGCGGCTCGGCGACGCCCGCGATGGACGTCGACTGCGACTCGGCCAGCGCGCTGATCAGCGGAGTCAGCGTGGTGATGTACTCCACGCCCTTCTGCTCGAGCTGGATCTGGTCGCGCTTGTCGGCGTTGTCGGTCCAAACCCGGCCGAAGAGCACTGCGGTCGGTACTAGCACCAAAACCGTCAAAATCACCGCGATCGCGGAGCCTAAACGAGTTCGCCGGCTGTTCATTGCTTTCGTCCTCCGCCATGCACGCGCGATGAGCCGTATTTTTGGCTACTTTCCGTAGCCGTCAGGCGCACGGATCCGGGCCAATCTATCCGAGAAAACCTCAAGAAACCCCTTTCCAAGGGACACATCTCGCTCGGCTGATCGGGGGATACAAGGTGCGGTTGTCGTCGTTGTAACCAGCGCTCGGTTCCGTTACCGGGACCAGAAGCCCCAGTCCACACCGGTTCCGGAAGACGGGAAAGTTATCGCGGCGATGTTAACGGCAGAGTGGCCGGACGAGAAGTCGCAAGATTATTGAGCCGTGACCGATAAGACCGGTATCAATTCCACTAAGCGTAGCGGCAAGATCACTCTGGGCAACAAGTAGCCGATAGTGGCGGTGTGCTCACGCCGATTCCGGCATTGTCGCGAGCTTTTCCCCGGCTTTGCCGGGCACTAACCGGGGAAAAGCCCGAAACGGATCAAATGCGGGCGAGAGCCTTGCGAAGCGGGTCCAGACCCAGAGCCCCGAGGTCCAGGGCGTCGCGGTGGAACGTTTTCAAATCGAAATCAGCGCCCTTGCGCTGCCGCGTCTCCTCGCGGGCCTGCAGCCAGATCCGCTCGCCGATCTTGTACGACGGGGCCTGGCCCGGCCACCCAAGGTAACGCTTCCACTCGAATCGCAGCGTCTTCTCCTCCATGCGCGTGTGCGCCCGCAGGAACTCCCAGCCCAGCTCAGGGGTCCAGCGCTCACCCGGGTGGAAGCCGAACGGGTTGTCCCGCGGGATCTCCAGCTCCAGGTGCATGCCGATGTCGACGATCACCCGGGTGGCCCGCAGCGCCTGGCCGTCCAGCATGCCCAGCCGGTCACCCGGGTCGGAGAGATAGCCCAACTCGTCCATCAGGCGCTCGGCGTAGAGCGCCCAGCCCTCGCCATGCCCCGAACACCAGCACAGCAGCCGCTGCCAGCGGTTCAGCTTGTCGGCGCGCAACAACGCCTGACTGATCTGCAGGTGATGGCCGGGAACGCCCTCGTGGTAGACGGTCGTGACCTCACGCCAAGTGGAGAACTCGGTGACCCCCTCGGGCACGGCCCACCACATCCGCCCGGGCCGGCTGAAGTCCTCGCTCGGGCCCGTGTAATAGATGCTGCCGTCGCTGGTCGGCGTCAACATGCACTCGATCTTGCGGGCGGGCGGCTCGATGTCGAAGTGCGTGCCGTTCAACTCCGCGATCGCCTTGTCGGCGAGCGCCTGCATCCAGTCGCGGAACGCCTCCTTACCCGGAATGTTGCGGGCCGGGTCGGCGTCGAGCACAGCCACCGCCTCGTCGATCGAGGCACCCGAACCGGCGATCAGCGCGGACGTCGCCCGCATCTCCTCCTCGAGGCGGTGCAGCTCGGCGAACCCCCACTCGTAGGTTTCCTGCAGGTCGACCTTGGCCCCCAGGAAGAACTGCGAGGCCAGCTCGTACCGCTCCAGGCCGGCCGCTTCCTTCTCGCGGCCCCGCGGCGCCAGGTCGCGGCGCAGAAACTCGGCGAAGTCGGCGGTCGCGGCGGTGGCCGCCTCCGCGCCCCGGTTCAGCTCGGCGGCCAGCGCGCCACCGGCCTCCAAGCGCGCGGCCAGCCCACGGTAGAAGTCGTCGCGGTCGGGGTCGGTCCAGGCGTCACACTGCTCGGCCACGGCCAGCAGCTGCGCACGGGCGCTGACCCGGCCGGCCTCCGCCTCCTCGAGCAGCGTGCGGCGATACTGGTCGAGCGCGTGCGGCAGGTCGTTGAGCCGGGTCGCGATGTTGGCCACCGCCTCCTCGCCCTCGGTTGCCATCACGTCGAAGACACCGCGCAAAGTGTGCAGGCCGCTGCCGATGACGCTGATCTCGCTCTTGGCCACGCCGGCCTCGTCACGGGCCAGCTCCAACCCCAGCCGCTCCATCATCGCGTCCTTGGCGACGGCCTCGGACTCGTGCTCGGGGTCGATCACATCAAGCTCGGTGAGCGTGCGGCGGGTCAGCTCGGTCTGGGCCTCGAAACCCTCCGGGGAGAAGTCGTCGGTCTTGGAGTCGTGTCCCGAGATACCGACATAGGTGGCGCCGAGCGGGCTCAGCTGCGCCCATTCATCGACGTAGCGGTCAGCGAGGTCATCAATTCGTCCCACCCGCCGACCCTACGTTCTCGGCTTCGCCACGCACGCCGGTTTTCCCACGTGGCTCGCTGACCACTCCAGCGGGTTCACCCGTGGCCGGCCGTCCACTCCAGCAGACGCTCCATCGACCACGTGTTGACGACACTTTCGATCGGAACGTTGCACAACGCGGCCCGCTCGCAGCCGTAACCCAGCCAGTCGAGCTGGCCCGGCGCGTGCGCGTCGGTGTCGACGCTGAACAGGCAGCCCGCCTCGACCGCCACCGTGAGCATCCGCTTCGGCGGGTCGAGCCGATCCGGCCGGCAGTTGATCTCAATGGCCTTCTCGTGCTCGAGGCAGGCGGCGATCACCTTGTCGAGGTCGAACGTGCTCGGCGGCCGGGTGCGGCCCGCGCGATGCCCGCGGTCACCCTCACCCCCGGCCGGCACTTTGCGGCCCGTCATGTGGCCCAGAATGTCGAGATGCGGGTTGGCCAGCGCGTTGACCATCCGCTTGGTCATTCGCGGGGACTCGTCGCGCAGCTTGCTGTGCACCGAACCCACCACCACGTCGAGCCGGGCCAGTAGCTCGTCCTCCTGGTCGAGCGAACCGTCGTCGAGGATGTCGACCTCGATGCCGGTCAGGATGCGGAAACCCTCGGGCAGCTGGTCGTTGAGCCGGGCCACATAGTCGAGCTGCTTCCTGAGCCGCGCCGGCGGCAGCCCACGCGCCACCGTGAGCCGCGGCGAATGATCGGTGAGGACCAGATATTCGTGGCCCAGATCGGCCGCGGCCAGCGCCATCTCCTCGATCGGGGAACCGCCGTCCGACCAGTCCGAATGGCTGTGACAGTCACCGCGCAAGGCCTCGCGCAGCTTGCGGGCCGCGCCCTGCAGATCGATGCCGTCGGTCGACTCCAGCCGGCGCAGATAAACCGGCTCCTCGCCGCGCAGCGACTCCTCGACGCAGCGGGCGGTGACCGCGCCGATGCCACTGATCTCGCCCAGGGTGCCCTCGCCGGCCCGGGCGAGCAGCTCCTCCTCGTCGAGGGCGGCGACCTTGGCGGCGGCCGAACGGAACGCGCGCACCCGATAGGTCGCCTCGTTCGAGCGCTCGAGCAGAAACGCGATGCGCCGCAGGTCCGCGACGGGGTCACGAGAAGCCATGGCAGACAGCCTAGAAGCTCCCGTCGCTAGCATCGCGGGCATGCGGACGATCGACTGGGTGGACGACGCCATCGAGATCATTGACCAGACGGTGCTGCCGGGGGAGTTGAAGATTCTCCGCCTGCACACCGTGGGCGAGCTCGTCGCGGCGATCCAGGCGTTGGCCGTACGGGGGGCGCCGGCCCTGGGCGTGGCCGGCGCGCTCGGGGTGGCGCTGGCGGCCCGCGTGCACGCCGACGACCCGCAAGCACTCGCGGCGGCGGTGCACCGGATCGAACACGCCCGACCGACCGCGGTGAACCTGGCCCGGGGTGCCCGTCGCGCCGCCGAGTTGCTGCCCCGCGGGCCACAGGCCGTGCTGGCCGCGGCTCTCCTCGTACGGGATGAGGAGATCGCGGCCTCCGCGGCCATGGCGGAACTGGGAGCCGACCTGATCGTCGAGCTCTGCGGGGCCCGGCCGCGCCTGCTCACCCACTGCAACACCGGCGGGCTGGCCGCGGTGACCGTCGGCACGGCGCTCGGCGTGGTGCACGAGCTGCACCAGCGGGGCCGGCTGGGCGGGGTGATCGCCAGCGAGACCCGGCCGCTGCTGCAAGGCGCCCGGCTCACGTCGTGGGAGCTGTCGCAATGGGGCATCGAGCACCGGATCGCGGTCGACTCGGCAGGCCCCTTCCTGATGGCCCGCGGCGAGGTCGACGCGGTGATCCTGGGCGCCGACCGCATCTGCGCCAACGGCGACGTGATCAACAAGATCGGCTCGTACGCCCACGCGCTCGGGGCCCGCCGGGCCGGCCTGCCGTTCGTGGTGGTCGCCCCCGAATCCACCGTCGACCTCGGCACCCCGTCCGGCGACGCCGTGCCGATCGAGGACCGCGGCCCGGCCGAGATCACGCCGTGGGCGCCGGCGGCGAACCCGGCCTTCGACGTGACCCCGCACGACCTGGTCACCGCCATCGTGACCGACCGCCGGGTGATCCGGCTGGACCGCTCCGAGAGTGTCTGAACCCGCTTTCCCCTGCTCGTCCGTGTCTCCGCCGGCTACGGGGTCGGCTTCCACGGCTTCAGCCAGTCGGTCTCGGGCCAACCCTCGGCCGCGGCCATCAGCGGATAAGCGGTCGCGCCGTCGACCGACTCCCGGACGATGTCGGCGTGACCGGTGTGCCGCGCCGTCTCCTGAATCAGGTGCAGCAGCACCCACCGCAGCGTCCAATGCGACATGTCCTTGCTGTTCCACGGCACTGAGTGATCGATCGGAACGGCGTGTTCGAGGTTGTCGAGCTCGACGACAGTCTTTTCGGTCTGCTCGGCGATCCGGTCGTAGCGCGCGAGGACGTCGTCGATGCGCTCGCCCTCGGCCAGCCGGAAACTGTTCGCATAGGCCACGTAGTCGAGCTCCTGAGGCTCGCCCCGGACCTGCCCCATCCACCCGGCCTCGGTCGACGCGCAGTGCTTGATCAGCCCGCCCACGCTCAGCTCACTGGCCGCCGGGGTGGCTCGCAACTGCTCGTCGGTCAGCCCGTACGCCGTCAGCCTCAGCACATATCGCATCTGCGCGAGGTAGGCGAGCAGACCCTGCTGTTCGTTCTCGATCGAACCGACCTGACCGGGCATCACGAACTCCCTACGTAGTTGGCTGCTTGTGCGATCCACGCTATGAGCTATTGCGGCCAGTTTCCGGCCGCATCGTGGCGACCCTGTCGTTGACGACACCGGTGACCCAGCCGCCCGCCCGGCCCAACTCCAACAAGCCGGTCGTCGTGGCGGCCATCTCCCCCGGCGCGCCGGGCGGGACCGGCCAGGCCCGGCGCAACTCCCCAGCGCGAGCCACAGCCGGCGTCAAATCCCGCACCGGGTCGGATCCGAGATCGACACGCATCTGCTCGAGCACACCGATCAGCCGGCCCAGGGCGCTGTCGACCTCGGTCGCATTGCCCCCGCACATCGCCACGATCAGCTCGGCCCGGGTCGCAGCCACCCGGGTGCCGTCCCGGAAAGACCCGGCGGCCAGCGCACCCGCCAGCGGATTGCCCTGCAGCTGAAGCGCCAGCGCGGCCGCGAACAGATGCGGCACATGACTGACCTCAGCCACGGCCCGATCATGCTCGGCGGCCGTCACCGGAACCACGCGCGCGCCCAGCCCCGTGAAAAGCGCCGCCAGCACAAGCCAATCGGCCAGCGGTGACTCCTCGACCGTCAGCACCCACGAACAACCCTGGAAAAGCGTCGCCTCCGTAGCGGCGAACCCCGACGTCTCCTTACCCGCCATCGGATGCCCACCGACGAAACGCCCGACGCCGTGCTTGACGGCCAGATCCCGGACGGGGGTCTTGACCGACGTCACATCCGTGATCAGACCCTCGAACCCGGCCAGCTGCCCGAACACCCCGGGCAAAGCCGGCAGCGGAACGGCCAGCACCACCAGCTCCGCCTCCCCGACGGCGCCCGGCACACTCGCCGCCACCTCGAACCCAGCCGCCGCGGCCAGCTCCCGCGCAGCTGGATCCGCGTCATAACCCACGACCCGATGACCGCCCGCGGCCAGCGCCCGCAGCAGCGATCCCCCGATGAGCCCCAGCCCGACGATTGCGATGTTCACGCCCGGAACTCTCCCACAGCCACCCACCCCGGCCGGCGGTTTCTTCGTCCGCCTGTGGATAACTCGATGCCCTGTGGACAAGCCGTTTCGGACCTGGGATCAGGCGTAGCCTTCCCCGGCAGCCCGGCAGCCCGGCAGCCCGGCAGCCCGGCAGGGTGGGTGGGGGCTCGGGATGGCTGTACTGGCCCAGCGATCTTGAAGACCGGGCGCGGCGGGTTGGCGGTGGCGTGCGGCAGGCTCGAATGGGGCGCGGTGGGCTTAAGAGGCTGCGGTGCCCGCGGTTGGGTGGCTCTGGGCTTGGCTGCGGTGCCGACGGGGTCAGGTGGCGGTGACGGCCGCCTGCCGTCGGGGGTGGGTGTGGCGGGGTTGGCTGCGGTGCCCCAGGGTTGCGTGGTGGTGGGGCTGACTGCGATGCCGCCTGGCGTTGCGTGGCGGTGGGTTGGCTGCCGTGCCGCCTGGGGTGGGTGGCGGCGAGGGCTGCGTGCCGCCGGGGTGAGTGGTCGTGTGGCTGGCTGCGGTGCCGCCTGGTCTCGCGCGGCGGTGGGTTGGCTGCGGTGCCGCCTGGGGTTGCTAGGCGGTGGGGCTGGCTGCGGTGCCGCCTGGGTTGCGTGGCGGTGGAGGCTCGCCGTGGTGCCTGGAGTCGTGTGGTGGTCGGGTGGGGCTTTGGTGCTGTCCGGGAGTGCGTGGCGATGGGGCTGGATGCGGCGTCGGGCTGATTGTGGTGCTGGGGCGCTGGTTGCGGCGTTGGGCTCATCGCGGCGCTGGGTGTTACGCGGCTCTGGGCGGTCGCGCCGTCCGTGGTGGCGTGATGAAAACTGCGTGGTCCCGGAGCCGCTTGGTTGGTTCCGCCGTGGGTTTGGCTGCTCCCGTGGGCCGGAGCGCCCCGGAGCGCAGGGCTCCTGGCTGGGCGTCGGCGCTGTGGAAGTGGGCTTGGCCTGCGACGACGAGCAAGATCAGCCGTTCGGTGGGGCAGGGGTCAACCGGTCCAACTGCCAGGTTTGTCCGTTTTGGGGCTGATGGGGCGGAGCTGGCACGGATACGGTGATCTTGTGAGTTACCGGGGGAAAGTGCTCGTCGCGGGGCTGGTTCTGGGCGCCGCGCTGGTCGGTGTGGAGCCGGCCGCGGCGCAGGGGTCGGATGCCGTGCCGAGTTTCAACGGCGCGGTGCTGACCATTGCGTACGCGAAGAACGTGGCCTATCTCGGCGGTGACTTCACGGCAGCGATCGTCAACGGCAAACCGGTCGCCCGGGCTCGGCTGGCCGCCGTCGATGCGCGGACCGGGACGCTTCTGCCGTGGGCGCCGGTGGCGGACGGGCGGGTCAAGTCGCTCGTGGTCAGCGGTTCCTCGGTTTATCTGGCCGGTGACTTCGCCACTGTCGGCGGCCGGAAGCGTGACAGCCTGGCCCGCGTCGATCTGGCCAGCGGGGCGGTGAGCAGCACGTTCAAGCATGCGGTGAGCGGCCGCCCGCTGGCGGTCGCGGCGGCGCACGGGCGGCTCTACGTGGGCGGCGGGTTCACCGCGGTCGACGGGCAGGCCCGTGGGCGGCTGGCGGCGTTCAGCTTGAGCAGCGGCGAGCTCGACGCGCGGTGGCGGCCCACCGTGGACGATCAGGTCGAGACGATCGCGGCCGGCGGCGGCCGCGTCTATGTGGGCGGCAAGTTCCGCAAGGTCAACAACCTTCCCGGGTACGACCGGCTGGCCGCACTGGATCCGGCGGGCGCCGCACTGGTGGTCGGCTTCAGGCCGAAACCTCCGGTCATCACGTACGCGTTGGCGGTCACCGGCGACGCCGTGTTTTCGGCACACGGCGGTCAGGGCGGGCGGGTCAGCCGGTACACACCGGACGGCGTGCACAAATGGTCGGCCACCTTCGACGGGGATGCGCAGGCGGTGACGGTGCTGGGCGACATCGTGTACGCGGGTGGTCATTTCGACCGCGCGTGCAGCACCGCCCGTACGGGATCGCAAGGATCTTGTGTCGACGGGGCGGACCACCGCGTGAAGCTGGCCGCGCTGTCGGCGGCCGACGGGCACCTGCTCGACTGGACCGCCGACGCCAACGGGGTCGAGGGTGTGCTCGCCCTGGCCGGCCAGGCCAAACTCGGCAAGATCGCCATGGGTGGGGCGTTCACGACTGTCGAGGGACGGCCGCAGAAGAGGTTTGCGCAGTTCAGCTAGGACCCAAGTCTTTACTCCCGGCAGCAGGGGGCCGCACCCATCGGGCGAGGGTGCGGCCCCTTGCGTACGCGGGAATTCAGGCCTTGCAGTTGTGTGAGCGTTTCCACGCGGCGACCTCGGTGACCGGGCTCTTGCTGCCGCCCTTGCGCCACGAGGCGAGGTACGAATACGGCCAGACGACGCCGCGGCGGACCTTCCAGTCGCCGACCTTGGCGCACGGCGGTGAGATGCCGTAGTGCAGGTGGCAGACATTGTTGGCGTTGCCGGTGCGGCCCACCTTGCCGAGCAGCTGGCCCGCCTTGACGCGGACGCCCTTCTTGACGCCGGCCTGCACCTTGCTCAGGTGGGAGCCGTAGTAGCGCACGCCGTCGTCGCCCAGCAGCGACACCGACAGGCCGCCGTTGTTGGGGCCGTCGGGCGAACCCTTGACGTACACGTCCTTCAGGCTCACCTCGAGCACGACGCCGCTGGTGGTGGCCACTACCGACTCGCCACAGTCGGCGAAGATGTCGGTCGCCTTGTATTTCGAGTGCGTGGTGTGCCAGTCGACGTTCGACGCCTTGACCGGGAAGACGTATTTCACCTTCTTGGCCGCTGTGACGGCCGCGGTCGCGGATTTCGAGGGCGTGGCGGACGGGGTGGCGCTCGCGGACGCGCCCGGCGACGTGGCGGCCGGCAGGCTCGGCGCGACGGAGGACGGTGTGGGGGCCGCCGCTTCCGACGTGGCCGCGGGCTCGACGAACTGCGGGGTCGCGGAGGCCGACCCACCGCCGGAGTTGGCGCCACAGCCGGCCAGGCAGACGGCTATTACGGTCAAACCGGAGAGGGTACGGAGCAATTGCACCGGGCCATCCTGGCACGAGTAGCCCGGCCGCGCAGACCCGTGCTGGCTAGGCTGGCACATGTGCGGGCCGGTCAGGCGGGTCCGCCGAGGCTGGAGGTGGGCTGTGACCGACGGGCGCGAGGCTTGGCCGATGACTGCGCCGCCGCACCCGGCCGCGGCCGATCGGCGGGAGGCGTGGCCGGCCGCCGCGCCGCCGCACGCGGGCGGCCCGATGCGGCAGTCCTCGGGGCTGTTCCCGGGTCCGTCCCGGCCGACCTATCGCGAGGCCCACCCGGTCACCGCGGCTCCACTGCTGGCCGGTCTGGGGGCGGGGGTCATCTGGCTCGCTCTGTTCGGTGCGCTCGCCCGTGACCTGGCCGGATACGCGTGGTGGACGCTGCTGGCCGCGGTCACCGCGTGGATCGTCGCGGTGGTGCTGACGCTGATCGGCGACCGTGGCACCGCCGTCGGCGTGGCGCTCGCGAGCGGCGTCGGATTGTCGATCGCGGTGGCCTTCGTCGCCGCCGAGTGGATCACTACGGAGAACTGGCCGCTGTGGTGATTGTCCGATCTTGACCCGGCTTGTCGGCGACCCGATGTGCCGTCCTCGTCGCCGTGCGCACTCGGCCTTGACTTAAGGCTTGGATAAGGTTCAACCTCGGGTCCATGCCCCCCTCAGCGAATCGGCTCGACCCCGATCGTCGCCGGCGCCGGCTCGAGTTGCTGGCCGCACTGGCCAGCGCGAAAACGGCGCGGGAGACGACGCAGCCGCAGCGGCTGCGCAGGGCGCGTTTGCGCGAGCTCATCGCGATGCGCCGTCGCCTGGTGAACTGACTTCCGCCGAAAGCAAAGGCGTGGCGCGCCGCGCCCGCCGTTCTTCCCGCTACCGTCACTCGCGAAGACATCAGTCGTGGGGGGAAAGTTGTCGACATTCGCTGCCGCCGTGGGCCGGGGCAAGAACGGCTGGACGGCGTCCGAGCTGGACCTGAGTGGACTGGCCGACATCGACGAGGTCGTCGACGCGATGCGCGACGTGGAGCCGGACGCGGACGTCACGCTGCTCTTCGTCGAGAGTGACGACCTGTATCTGGCAGTGCTCCGGCTCGACGAGGGGGAGGATCTGCGGATCTTCGGCTCCGACTCGGCGTTCGCCGACGAATCGCGGATCGGCGCGATGCTGCTCGGCGAGATCGAGGCGCCCGCGCTGGAGCTGGACGAGCTGACCGGCGGGGCCGCGGACGAGGACGAGGAGTCCGACCAGCCCGCCGTCGACGCGGACGCCGATCCGGTGGGCGACGCGGAACTGCTCAACGACCTCGGGATCAGCGCGCACCGGCTGCTCACGCTGTGCGCGCAGGAGGGCACGATGCCGGCCGACGTGACCGCCGAGATCTGCGGGCGGATCGGCTGCGGCGACGAGATGGAAGAGTTGCGGGACGCGTGAGCCTGCGGGCACGGCCGCAGCACGTGGCCTGGATGCGGCGGGCGCTCAAGGTGGCCGCCGCCACCGGGGACGACGTGCCGGTCGGGGCCGTGCTGCTCGATTCCGACGGCCGGGAGCTGGCCGCGGCGGGCAATCAGCGGGAGGCGACCGGCGATCCGACCGCGCACGCCGAGGTCCTGGTGCTGCGGCAAGCCGCCGAGAAGGCCGGCACGTGGCGGCTCGACGGGAGCACGCTCGTGGTCACACTGGAGCCCTGCACGATGTGTGCCGGGGCGCTGGTGCTGGCCCGGGTGTCGGTGCTCGTCTTCGGGGCCTGGGAACCGAAGACCGGCGCGGTCGGGTCGTTGTGGGACGTCGTACGGGATCGTCGGCTCAACCATCGCCCCGAGGTGTATGCCGGGGTGCTCGAGGACGAGTGCGCCGCGCTTCTGCGCGACTTCTTCCGCTGAGTTCCCCCGTACGGGGAGAGGGCCGCGGCGCCGCACCGAGGTGGCGCCGCGGCACCCGCTCAGGAAGCGCCGGTGATCGCGGTCTCCAGGCCGATCCTGACCATGTCGCCGAAGCCCTGCTCGCGTTGCGCGGAATCCATCTTGGCGCCCGTCTTGATGTGATCGCTGACGGTCAGGATGGTCAGGGCCTTGGCGCCGTAGCGGGCCGCGATCGTGTAGATGGCGGCCGACTCCATCTCGACCGCGAGCACGCCGTAGTCGGCCAGCGCGTCGTAGAGGTCGGGCCGGTCGGTGTAGAACGCGTCGGCGGCCAGGATGGGGCCCACGCGGATCGCCGTGCCCTGCCGCTCGGCCACCTCGACGGCTGTGCGCAGCAGACCGAAATCGGCCACCGGCGCGTAGTCGATCAGGCCGTCGAAGCGGGACCGGTTCATGTTGGAGTCGGTGGCCGAGCCGATCGCGGCGACCACGTCGCCCAGCTGGAGGTCGGGCGCGAGCGCGCCGCACGAGCCGATCCGGATGACCGACTTCACGCCGTACTCGTTGATCAATTCGTGGGTGTAGATCGACGCCGACGGCATGCCCATGCCGGAACCTTGCACGGACACCGGGACGCCCTGGTAGGTGCCGGTGAAGCCGAGCATTCCGCGGACCTGGGTGTAGCACTTGGCGTCCTGCAGGAAGGTCTCGGCGATCCATTTCGCCCGCATCGGGTCGCCCGGGAGCAGGACCCGCTCGGCGATGTCGCCCGGCTGTCCGCCGATGTGCACGCTCATCGGCGCGTCTCTTTACGCTCGTTCATGACCCCGATCCTGCCAGGTCGCAGCAGGTCACTCCGGGTGGGCGCAGTATTGGGGAACCCGGCGGCGAGCGCTGATCCGCGTGGAGTAACGTACTTCCCGGTGGTGTGTCCGAGCGGCCTAAGGAGCACGCCTCGAAAGCGTGTGAGGGTGCAAGCCCTCCAAGGGTTCAAATCCCTTCACCACCGCATCAGCCGGCGGCTCCGCAATGACGGGGCCGCCGGTTTTGTTTGGCTCCGTTTCGTGGTCACTCTGCGTGTCACGGAACGGGTCGGCCGTACGTCCAGGCCGCGGGTCGTACGATCGGCTCTTCTCCATGATCAGGTATCGTGCACGTAACGCCGCCGTTTCGATGTCCCCCTGCCGCATTCACGGGCAGTGTTGATGACTCACGGTGATGCTACGGAGACGGCCCTAATACCTCGGCTGTCGCGCAAGTCACGCAGCGGAAAACCACCGGATCAGACAATCCCCTTTAACCGCCTGGTGAGAAAATTTCACAAGATTGCCCTACGCCGATGCCTGAGAACTGTCCTAGATTTGACCCGTGAGAGTTGACAGTCACTGGTGGAATGGTGACGTCCGGCTTGCGCGCCGTGACGTCTACGTCCGCACCGACGGCAGTCTCTGGGAAGTCGAAGCTCAGATGGGCGGACCAGAGGGCAAGTCAAAGGTGCAGCAGTGTCCAGGACGGGCTTCTGCCATGATCCTGGCCGACGCGTGGCGTGGACCACGCTGGCAGTGGCGCAAGCTTTAGGAGCGCCAGGAGCCCAGGCTGCGCCGCAGGCTTGACTTCATCGGCCAGCCGATCTTTCCAATGGGGGCCAGATCCTATTCGGGATCTGGCCCCCATTGCGTTCCGGTTTCCAGCGGACCGTTTGTCCGGTGACAATTGTTGGCGTGGATCTAGCCTGAGTTGCCATCAACAGCGCCCAGGAAGCGATTCCCATGCAGGCCTCAGTAACCGATCACCGCAGCGACATCGCCGTTCTTCACCTGCGTGGCGAACTTGATGCCGACACCTCCGTCCAGCTCCACAAGATGCTGGCCGACCTGCTGGAACGTCCGGTCCCGCGGATCGTGGTCGACCTCAACGACCTCAAATTCTGCGATTCCGTCGGGCTCAGCGCCTTCATCACCAGCAAACAGGTCATCAATGCGCGCGGCGGCTGGCTCAGCTTCGCCGGCGCCAACCCGTTCCTCACCCAGCTGATGGAGACCGTGGGCCTCAGCCGCTACTTCGCGATCTTCCCCGAGGTCGACGACGCAATCGCCGCCGCCCAGCTCTGACTCTTTACAGTCGGAGGCGTGGCGGCACCCTCGACAGTGGAAAGCGACCTCCCCGGCCTGTTCCGGCACGCCGACCGGGCCGCGATCGAACGGCAGGGCCGCTACCTCACGGTCAGCCGGCTCGGGCTGATCGCCGCGGTGGCCGCGTCAGTCGGCAGCGCGCTCTCCCTCGACGTCACCCCGGCGCTCGACCTCGGCGGCGCCATCTCCGGGCTGGCGTTCCTGGCCGGCGGCGGGCTGACGCTCTATCTCTTCCGGCAGCGACCGGACCGCGCCTGGTACGAGAGCCGCGCCGTGGCCGAGTCGATCAAGACGTTGGCCTGGCAGTTCTGCATGCGCGGAGGCTCCCTGGACCGCGACACGCCCGGCGACGAACGCGTTTTCGCCCGTGAGGTCGCCGCCCTGGCCGGGACGATGCGGCACGCCGGGCTGATCGTGACCGGCCCCGACGCGAACGTCACGGACACCATGCGGGCGGTCCGCGCACTGCCGCTGGCCGACCGGCAGGCCATCTATCGGGCCCAGCGGATCGACGACCAACGGCGGTACTACACGCATAAGGGCGACGAGAACCGGCGGCGGGCGCGGCGCTGGTTTCTGTGCGCGGTCGCCTTCCATGCCATCGGTGTCGTGCTGGCGTGGCTCAAGGCCACCAACGTGGTCGACGCCGACCTGCTGGGCATCGCCTCGACCGCCGCGGCCGGCGCGCTGGCCTGGGTGCAGACCCGGGACAGCCAGAACCTGGCCGAGGCGTACCGCGTGGCGGCACAGGAACTGGAGCTGATCGCGGACCTCACCCCGCCCGACGACCCGGCGGCGTGGAGCCTGTACGTCGGGGACGGGGAGCGGGCCATCTCACGGGAACACACGCTGTGGCTGGCCCGGCGCTCCTGAAACACCTCTCACAGACAACGCGAGCCGGGCCTCAGGCCCGGCTCAGCTGTTGGCGGAGGATACGAGATTCGAACTCGTGAGGGTGTGAACCCAACACGCTTTCCAAGCGTGCGCCCTAGGCCTCTAGGCGAATCCTCCGTCAGCCAGGATACAGATGCGTGGTCCGTGGGCCGCACGGGTCCCCGCCTCCGGGCGGCAGGGCACCGGTTACACTCGTCGTAGCCTCTCGTGCGGCGTGCATCTCGTGAACCTCCCCAGGGCCGGAAGGCAGCAAGGATAAGCGGGCTCTGACGGGTGCACGAGAGGTCTTTTCTTTTCCTCCCTCACCCCAGCGGTACCTGGGTTGGTTCTTGTCGTACCCCCGGCGGACAATGGCGCGGTCGTCGAGGAGGGGCAGCAGTGGCACTCGCGCTTTACCGCAAGTACCGTCCGCGCACGTTCGCGGAGGTCATCGGCCAGGAGCACGTCACCGAGCCGTTGTCGCAGGCTCTGCGCAGCGGCCGGTTGAACCACGCGTATCTCTTCTCCGGCCCACGGGGCTGTGGCAAGACGTCGAGCGCGCGCATCCTGGCCCGCTCGCTCAACTGTGAGCAGGGCCCCACCCCCGAGCCCTGCGGCGTCTGCACGTCGTGCCGGTCGCTGGCCAACGACGGCGCCGGCTCGATCGACGTCATCGAGATCGACGCGGCCAGCCACGGTGGTGTCGACGACGCCCGTGAGCTGCGGGAAAAAGCGTTCTTCGCCCCCGCCAACAGCCGCTACAAGATCTACGTGATCGACGAGGCCCACATGGTCTCGTCGGCCGGCTTCAACGCGCTGCTCAAGCTCGTCGAAGAGCCACCGGAGTACGTGAAGTTCATCTTTGCCACCACCGAGCCGGAAAAGGTGCTCGGCACGATCCGCTCGCGCACCCACCACTACCCGTTCCGGCTGATCCCGCCGGCCGTGCTGCGGCCCTACATCCAGCAGCTCACCGAGGCCGAGGGCGTCCAGGTCGAGCCGGCCGTCTTCCCGCTCGTGGTGCGGGCGGGCGGCGGCAGCGCGCGTGACACCCTGTCGGTGCTCGACCAGTTGATCGCCGGCGCCGGCCCCGACGGGGTCAGCTACGCGCGGGCCATCGCCCTGCTCGGGGTCACCGACGTCACGCTGCTCGACGAGATGTGCGACGCGATCGCGGCCGGCGACGGCGCGGCGGCGTACGCGACGATCGACCGGGTGGCCGAGGCCGGCCACGACCCCCGGCGGTTCGCGTCCGACCTGCTCGAACGCTTCCGTGACCTGATCGTGCTGCAGCAGGTGCCCGACGCGGTGGCCAAGGGTCTGATCGACGGCCCGGCCGACCAGCTCGAGACGATGGGCGCCCAGGCCGCCCGGCTCGGCCCGGCCACCCTGTCGCGCTGCGCCGACATCGTGCACAACGGCCTGGTCGACATGCGCGGCACCACGGCCCCCCGGCTCCTGCTCGAGCTGATCACGGCTCGCATGCTGCTGCCCGGGGCCGAAGACTCGACCGGGGCGCTGCTGCAGCGTCTCGAACGCATGGAGCGGCGGTTCGCGCTCGGCGGGGAGCCGCTGAGCCTGCCCGAAGGGGCGCCGGCTCCGGTCCCGGCCGCTCCCGCTCCTGTCGCCGACGGTGGGGGCGCTGGTGGTGGCGGGCTGGCGGCGGCACGGGCTGCCGCGGCCGCGGCCAAGAAGGTGGGCGGCGGTGGGCGTCCGGCCGCGGGGCCGGCTCCCGTCAGCGCGGCGCCGGCTGCGTCTGTTCCCGCCGCTCCGGTCGAAGCCTCAGCTCCTGCTGTGCCGACTCCTGCCGTGCCCGCTCCCGCTGTGCCGACTTCTGCTGCCCCGGCTGCTGCGCCTGTTTCCGCGGCGCCGGCCGCCGCGCCGGTTTCGGCCGCGCCCGTCAGCGCTCCGCCGGATCTTGCGACGCCGGTCAGTTCCGCTCCGGCTTCCGCTTCTGTTCCTGCTGCGGCCGCCCCCGCCGCGCCGGCCGCCGCCGACTGGAACGATGTGGCCGACGGAGGGGCGGCTTCGGAGACGGAGCCGGCCGCGACCGCCGAACCGGATCATGACGAGCCGCCGTGGGACGACGAGCCGGAGCCGGTCCCGGCCGCCCCCGCTTCGGCCCCGCCACGCACTGAGATCGCAGCCGCGTCCGCTCGCGGGCCGGAACCGGCCGGTGTGCTGCCGGATGCTCCCGAGGAGCCCGTGGCCGCCGCAGTGGAGGCAGCGGGCGTGCCGGGGCAGTTGACGGCCCAAGCGGTCCGGCAGGTGTGGGGCGAAGTGCTCGACGAGGTCAAGAAGCAGCCGCGCGGGGTCGTCCTGCGGGCCATGGTGGCCGACGCAACCGTGCGTGAAGTGGAGGGGCAGACCCTCTTCCTGACCGTGCCCTCGGCGACGCACGCCCAGCGGATCAGCCAGGAGCCGGCGCTGCCGAACGCGCTCTACGAGATTCTCGGCGGCCGGTGGGAGATCCGGTGCGAGGTCGCCGGACCGGGCGGCGGGGGCTCCGGTCCCGGCCGGGGTGGTCCGTCCGGGGGTGGCGGTCCCGGCGGTGGCGGCGGCGCGCGCGCCCGCAACGCGCCCGGCCAGCGCGGCGAAGCCGGTGGTCAGCGGCAGAACACCCCGCCGCAAGCCGCCCCGGTCCGGGCCGGCGCGGCTCCTTCCGGTGCGGCCCAGCAGGCGGCCCAACCCGCGGCGGCGGGCCGCGCGCCCCACACCCACCGGCGGCAGGCGGAAACCGCGGCCTCCGCCGGCGACGACGACTGGCCGGAGCCGGCTCGCCCGGGCGGCCTCACCACGGCCCCCGCCGCGGCGGCGGTCGAGGAGGACGACGACGAGGACTGGCCGGAGGTCCGCGCGATCCCGACCAGCGCCCCGCCGCGCGACACCGAAACTGAGTTCGTCACCCCGGCCGGCAACACACCCGGCGATGCCCCGTTGCGGGGCGCTGACGCCGATACCGCTGGCGCGGCGGCAGCCAATTCACCGTCGGCCGCGTCCGATCCTTTTGCGTCGCGCGGTGCCGGCGTCAACGCCGGTGACCCTGACCGGGGTGACCCCGCTCCGGGCGGGTGGGATCCCGTCGACGTCGGTGGCGACGACTACGACGGTGCCGCGTCGGGCGATGACGTGGATCCGGGCCGTTCCGAGCCGGGTGAGCGTGGGGCGGGCGCCGAGGTCGAAGCGATCAACCGCGACCTGGCGAGCACCGCCGGCTCAGGCCACCACGCCGGCGGATCGGACGGCTCAGCTGCCGGTCCAGGCGAGGCGGCGGCCGGATCAGGCGGCTCCGGCGCTGCTGCGACCGGACCGGGCGGCGACAGTTCCGGTTCTGGCGGGGCGCCACCGGAGGGTGGCGGGGGCGGCCGGGCGGCTCCCGGGAGCGCGGCCGTTGCGGCCGCGCGGGCTGCTGCAGCCCGGGCCGGTGCGCGTGCCGCCGCGGCCGGTGGCGGGGCGGTGAGCGCGAGCGGTGGTTCCGCGGGCGCGGGGCCGGCTGACACGAGCGGCGGGGCGAGTGCTGGTGGCGGCCGTGGGGCGGCGGCGGGCGGCGGGCTCGCGGCGGCACGGGCGGCCGCGGCCGGGGCCCGTGGACCGGCCACCGGCGCACGCCAGACCGGCAGGGCGGGCGGCGAAGCCTGGTCGGACGGTTCGCCTACCGAGGAAGCGCCCTACGATCCCGAGTTCGACGGCCCGCCCTCGGCCCGTGGCAAGGGCGGAGGCGGGGGTGGTTATGAAGGCTTCGACCCGGGTGACGAACCGCTTGACGACGTGATCGATGAGAAGACGGCCCGCGAGAGCAGCGAGCAGCAAGCGATGCGCTTGTTGCAGGAGGCGTTCGGCGCCGAGAAGATCGGCGAGAGCTGACAGCCCGCCGGGGCGGAGATGGCGCGGGGCGCCGCGTACGGGACGGGGGTCTTGATCTCCGAGTGGCGTGGCGTGGCGTGTGCGTAGGGGGCGGCTACGCTGGGCGGCGGTTACGTCGGCTTGTCGGTGGTGATCGACGGGCTTCAGCGGTCATACAAGAAGGAGCGGTGCCATGCGGCCCGGTGGACAGCCGAACATGCAGCAGATCATGAAGCAGGCGCAGAAGATGCAGCAGCAGGTCGCGCAGGCTCAGGCTGAGCTGGCCGCGGCCGAGTTGACCGGGACGGCCGGCGGTGGGCTGGTGACTGTCACGGTGACGGGTCTCGGGGAGTACAAGTCGGTGAAGATCGACCCGAAGGCCGTGGACCCGGAGGACGTCGAGACGCTGGAGGATCTGGTGCTCGCCGCGATCCACAACGCGGCCGAGGCGCAGCGCGAGCTCACTGAGGAAAAGATGGGCCCGGCCACCGGTGGCCTGAGCCTGCCGGGGTTCTGATCGCGTGTACGAGGGCGCCATCCAGGACCTGATCGACGAGCTGGGGCGGCTGCCGGGCGTCGGCCCGAAAAGCGCCCAGCGGATCGCCTTCCACGTGTTGTCCGCGGATGCGGCCGACGTCAACCGGTTGTCCACGGCCCTGCGCAGGGTCAAGGAGCTGGTGCGGTTCTGCACGACCTGCTTCAACGTGGCCGAGTCGGAGCAGTGCCGGGTGTGTCTCGACCAGCGCCGCACCAATGAGGTGTTGTGTGTCGTCGAGGAGCCGAAGGACATCGTGGCGATCGAGCGGACCGGTGAGTTCCGGGGCCGCTATCACGTGCTGGGCGGGGCCATCAATCCGCTCGAGGGGATCGGCCCCGACAATCTGCGCATCCGTGAGCTGCTGCAACGGCTCGGCACCGGGGAGGTGAAGGAGTTGATCCTCGCCACCGACCCCAACACGGAGGGTGAGGCGACCGCCACCTACCTCGCGATCATGGTCAAGCCGATGGGGATTGCCGTCACACGTCTGGCAAGCGGTTTGCCGGTTGGCGGTGACCTTGAGTATGCGGACGAGATCACTCTGGGTCGCGCGTTCGAGGGGCGGCGTGCAGTCTAGGCCTACGCAGGGTCACTGCATGATCACAACGCGATCGCATTTTGGCCCGGAATTGCTCCTGGCACGCCATCTACACGGTAGTTTCCGTTTGGTCGGGGCCGCAGGTCACGGTCACATCACGACGGGGACACGGAACCGCGCGTGTGCGGTCGGTGAACTTGACCTGAAGCACCGCAGTAGGTGAGTGTTCCTCCGATGGCGGCACACCCGCCGTCGAGTGCCTTCGTGGCGTCGGTCTGATCTGACCCACGCGACGAGGGTCGGCACTCGAGGCATGCGATAACCGATCGGTTGCCGTTCGCTGCGTGGGCCATCGTCATCCGGGTCTCGCGGGGGTTCTCCAACTCTGCGCGCCGGGCGGCCGTGGACTCATGCTCGGCCGGTCGCCGGGAGAGGACCGGCGCATAGATGTCGCTTGGCCCAGAGGCGTCGGTCACCGACGAGAAGACCACGCCTACCGCCGACGCGGCTGACCGCCCTGGCGAGAAGGCGATCGCCGGACGATCGCTCAAGCAGATCGCGTGGCGTCGCCTGAAGAAGGACAAGGTGGCGATCGCCGGTGCGTGCGTCGTCATCTTCCTCATCGTCGTGGCGATCCTGGCCCCGTTGCTGATCAAGTTGCTCGGTCACCCGACCGACGAGTACCACAACGATGCGCTCGACCTCGAGCTCGGCACCGGCCTGCCCAAGGGCGCGCTGGGCGGCATCAGCTGGGAATACCTCCTCGGTGTGGAGCCGGAGACCGGCCGTGACATCTTCAGCCGGATCATCTACGGCGCGCAGACCACGCTGACGGTCGCATTCCTGTCGGCCTTCCTGTCGACGCTCCTCGGCACGATCTTCGGTCTGGCCGCCGGCTTCCTGGGCGGCTGGGTCGACTCGGTGATCAGCCGGATCATGGACTTCCTGCTGGCCTTCCCGCAGCTGCTGTTCGCGATCGCGCTGCTGTCGGTGCTGCCTGACGAGTTCTTCGGGCTCGGTCCCCGCTGGTCGCGGGTGGGCGTGCTGATCGGCGTCATCGGCTTCTTCGGCTGGCCCTACATCGGCCGTATCGTCCGCGGGCAGACGCTGTCGCTGCGAGAACGCGAGTTCGTCGAGGCCTCACGCAGTCTGGGCGCCCGCTCGGGCCGCATCCTGTTCCGCGAGCTGCTGCCCAACCTGGCCGCGCCGATCCTCGTCTACACGACGCTGATCATCCCGACCAACATCCTGACCGAGGCCGCCTTGAGCTTCCTCGGCGTCGGTATCCCGCCACCGAACCCGTCCTGGGGTGGCATGTTGTCGAACGCGGTGCAGTTCTATCGCATCGATCCGATGTACATGATCATTCCAGGCTCCGTGATCTTCATTACCGTGCTCGCCTTCAACCTGTTCGGTGACGGCTTGCGCGACGCGCTCGACCCCAAGGCTCGCTGAGCCCGCGGGCGAAGAACCACGCAATTTCCGCGAACCGGCCGGGTTCGCTTTCGAGGAGGTAGAAACAGGTGGCACGCAAGACAAGGGTGCTGGCGGCGTCAGGCGTCGCCCTCGCACTCGGGCTGACCACCGCCGCGTGCGGTGGCGGCTCGGATGACGACAGCAACAACGGCGGCACGGCCTCCAACGGCAAGTCGGAGTTCGGCGCCGCCATCACCAGCGTGGTCAACCCGAGCACCGCCAAGGGCGGCACGCTGAACCTGTGGTCGTCGCAGGACGCGGACAGCTGGGACCCGGCGCGTGGCTACTACGCCTTCGTCTGGAACCTGAACCGTCTCTACACCCGCAAGCTGGTGGACTACGCCGCCGCGCCCGGCAAGGACGGCCTGAAGGTCGTGCCCGACCTGGCCGAGGCCGAGCCGACGATCAGCGCGGACAAGCTGACCTACACCTTCAAGCTGCGCAGCGGCCTGAAGTGGGACGACGGCGCGCCGATCACGTCCAAGGACGTCAAGTACGGCATCGAGCGCGTGTGGGCGACCGACGTGATCTCCGGCGGCCCCTACTACCTGCCGAACGTGCTCGACCAGGGCCAGAACTACAAGGGCCCGTACAAGGACACCGCGCCCGACAAGCTGGGCCTGAAGTCGGTCACCACCCCGGACGACTCGACGATCATCTTCAAGCTGGCCAAGCCGTACTCGGACTTCCTGTACCTGCTGGCCATGCCCGGCTCCGGCCCGGTACCGCAGAAGCGTGACACCGGCGCCCAGTACGGCTCGAAGCCCGCGGCCTCCGGCCCGTACATGTTCAAGTCGATCGCCCCCGGCAAGAGCGTGGCGTGGGTCCGGAACCCCAACTGGGACCCGGCCAGCGACCCGATCCGCAAGGCGCTGCCCGACGCGATCAACCTGACGATCACCACCAACGCCGACGACCTGGACAACCGTCTGCTGGCCGGCACGGCGGACCTCGACGTCGGCCAGACCGGCGTGCAGGCCGCGGCCCGCACCAAGCTGCTCACCGACAACAACCTGAAGGCGAACGCCGACGCCCCCAACACGGGCTTCCTCCGCTTCGCCGACATGACGCCGGTCGCGCCGCTGAACAACATCGAGTGCCGCAAGGCGGTCATCTACGCCGCCGACCCGACCTCGATCCAGACCGCTCGTGGTGGCCCGTTCGCGGGTGGCGACATCGGCACCAGCATCCTCCCGCCGAACATCGCCGGCTCGGACACGAACTACGACCCGTACAACCGCAAGCAGGGCAAGCCGCAGCTGGACAAGGCCAAGGAGGCCCTGACCAAGTGTGGCCAGCCGAACGGCTTCAACGTGAAGATCGCCGCCCGTAACAACCGGGCCGCCGAGGTCAAGACCGCCGAGGCGCTGCAGGCGTCGCTGAAGGCGGCCGGCATCAACGCGACGATCGACCAGTACGACGGTGCGCAGGACTCGGCCATCGGTGGTTCGCCGGAGATCGTGAAGCAGCGCGGCTACGGCATCATCATCACCGGTTGGGGTGCGGACTACCCGAGTGGCGCCGGCTACATGCAGCCGCTGGCCGACAGCCGGTTCATCACGAAGAACGGTAACTTCAACCGTTCGGAGATCAAGGACCCGGCGATCGACAAGCTGTTCGACGACGCCGCCGCCGAGACCGACCCGGCCAAGGCCGCCGAGATCTACAAGCAGATCAACCAGAAGGTCATGGAGGGCGCGTACGTGCTGCCGTTCGTGGTCGACAAGGCGCTCAACTACCGCAACCCGCGGCTGACGAACGCGTACGTGCACGAGTCCTTCGGCATGCTGGACTTCCAGGCGCTCGGCGTCAGCGACGGTAAGTGATCTCGCTCTGCCCTTAACGGCATCGGGTAAATCGAAGGGTTGGTGAAGGCCGCCCGGGTCGGGTGGGCATCGGTTTCCGCAAGGAGGCCGGTGCCCACCCATCCGATGGCCGAACGTCGTGCTGTCATACATCGTCCGTCGCCTGTTCAACGCGATCATCACGCTGCTGGTGGTGACTGCGGTCACGTTCGGCATCTTCTTCGCCATTCCGAAGGCGATCGGCACCGACCCGGCGCTGCTCTACATCGGTAAGCAGTCGGACCCCGCGGCCATCGAGGGCATCCGGCAGAAGATGGGGTTCGACGACCCCATCTATGTGCAGTACGGCACCTTCCTCAAGGGCATCGTGGCCGGGCGCGAGTACGCCAACGGTCCCGACGTCACCGAGTGCCCGGCGCCCTGCCTGGGCTACTCGTTCTCGACCGACCAGGAAGTCACCCCGCTGCTGCTGGAGGACATCCCGGTCACGCTGTCGCTGGCGCTCGGCGCGGCGGTGCTGTGGCTGATCATCGGCATCTCGTTCGGTGTGCTCTCGGCGCTCCGAAGAGGCTCCATCGTCGACCGGGCCGCGATGACCACGGCCCTGGCCGGCGTCTCGCTACCGGTCTACTTCACCGGCCTGATCTCCTCCGCGATCTTCGTGTACGCGCTGGGGTGGCTGCCCGAAAGCAACTACAAACCGCTGACCGAGGATCCGGGCCAATGGTTCACCAGCCTGATCCTGCCCTGGATTACCCTGGCGTTCCTGTTCGCGGCCACGTACGCCCGCCTCACCCGGGCCAACATGCTCGAGACGCTGGGCGAGGACTACGTGCGGACCGCGCGGGCCAAGGGCCTCACCGAGCGGGTGGTCATCGGTAAGCACGCCCTGCGTTCCGGCCTGACCCCGATCGTCACGATCTTCGGTCTGGACCTGGGCGCGCTGCTGGGCGGCGCCGTTCTCACCGAGAACGTCTTCAATCTGCGCGGCCTCGGCTATCAGGCGCTCAACGCGATCCGGCAGAACGACCTGCCCGTGATCCTGGGCGTGACGCTGATCGCCGCGTTCTTCATCGTCTTCGCGAACCTCATCGTCGACCTGGTCTACGGCTGGATCGACCCGCGCGTGCGGCTGGCCTGAGGGAGAGTCACGTGTCCATCGGCGCCACCAACCCCCGCCCCTTCCTCGAGATCAAAGATCTCAGCGTCCGGTTCGAGACCGACGACGGCATCGTCCAGGCCGTCTCCGGCTCGACGTTCAGCCTCGAGGCCGGCAAGACCCTGGGCATCGTCGGCGAGTCCGGCTCGGGCAAGAGCGTCACGTCGCTCGCCATCCTCGGCCTGCACCGCACCCGCAGCAATGCGAAGGTCGGCGGCGAGATCTGGCTCGAGGACCAGGAACTGGTCACCGCCACCGACGAGGACGTCCGCAAGCTGCGCGGCGGCAAAATGGCGATGATCTTCCAGGATCCGCTGAGCGCGATGCACCCGTACTTCACGGTCGGTTCGCAGATCGTCGAGGCGTACCGGGTGCACCACCCCGGCGTGAACAAGAAGGTCGCCCGCGAGCGCGCCATCGACATGCTGGCCCGGGTCGGCATCCCGCAGCCCGAGAAGCGGTTCAACGACTACGGCCACCAGTTCTCGGGCGGCATGCGGCAGCGCGCGATGATCGCGATGGCGCTGGTCAACGACCCCAAGCTGCTGATCGCCGACGAGCCCACCACGGCCCTCGACGTGACAGTGCAGGCGCAGATCCTCGACCTGATCCGCGACCTGCAGGAGGAGTTCCACTCCGCGGTCATCATGATCACGCACGACCTCGGCGTGGTGGCCGAGCTGGCCGACGACGTCCTGGTGATGTACGGCGGCAAGGTGATCGAGAAGGGCGCCGCGCTCGAGGTCTTCCAAAACCCGCAGCACCCGTACACCTGGGGTCTGCTCGGCTCGATGCCGCGTCTCGACCGTGAGGTGCGCGACCGGCTCACCCCGGTCAAGGGCTCGCCGCCCAGCCTGATCAACCTGCCCGACGGCTGCGCCTTCCACCCCCGCTGCCCGTACGCGGGACGCAACGGCAACCGGTCGTTCACCGAGGTGCCCGAGTTGCGCGGCGACGCGCACAAGGTCGCCTGCCACCTGCCCTCGGAGGATCGCACCAAGATCTTCCAGGAGGAAGTGCTCCCGAACCTGTGAGCGGAGAGAAAAAGACGATGAGCGAGAACCTGCTCGAGGTCTCCGGCCTGGAGAAGCACTTCCCGATCACCAAGGGCCTGCTCAAGCGGCAGGTCGGGGCCGTCCGCGCGGTCGACGGCATCGACCTGCAGGTGCGGTCGGGCGAGACGCTGGGCCTGGTCGGCGAGTCCGGCTGCGGCAAGTCGACCACCGGGCGCCTGTTCACGCGGATCCTGGAACCGACCGGCGGCAAGGTCGTTTTCGAGGGCGAGGACATCTCGCACAAGAACGTCAGCCAGCTCCGGCCGCTGCGCCGCGACGTGCAGATGATCTTCCAGGACCCGTACTCGTCGCTCAATCCGCGGCACACGGTGGGCGCCATCATCTCGGCGCCGCTGCAGATCCAGAACATCCCGACCCCGCAGGGCCTCAAGAAGGCCGTGCAGGAGCTGCTGGAGCTGGTCGGCCTCAACCCGGAGCACTACAACCGCTACCCGCACGAGTTCTCCGGCGGTCAGCGGCAGCGCATCGGCATCGCGCGGGCACTAGCCCTGCGGCCCAAGCTGATCGTGGCCGACGAGCCGGTGTCCGCGCTCGACGTGTCGATCCAGGCCCAGGTGGTCAACCTGCTCGACGACCTGCAGCGCGAGTTCGACCTGACGTACGTGTTCATCGCACACGACCTGTCGGTGGTGCGGCACATCTCGGACCGGGTCGCCGTGATGTATCTGGGCAAGGTCGTAGAGATCGCCGAGCGCGACGAGCTCTACAAGAACCCGCGCCACCCGTACACCGTGGCCCTGATGTCCGCGGTGCCCGTGCCCGACCCGGCTCGCCGTGACCGCGCCCAGCGCGACCGCGTGCTGCTGACCGGTGACGTGCCCAGCCCGATCAACCCGCCGTCCGGCTGCCGGTTCCGCACCCGCTGCTGGAAGGCGCAGGACATCTGCGCCACCGAGGAGCCGCCGCTGACCGTCCGGCTCGAGGACCCGCAGTCGCACCTGACCGCGTGTCACTTCCCGGTCGTCGACGACGAGACGGTGGCCGGACGCCGGCCCGCGGCCACGCCCGCCTGATCCCGTACGCGAAAAGGCCGTTCCACCCCGTGCGGGGCGGAACGGCCTTTGTCGTCGTGACGGTCAGGAAACGCGGGAGGCCCGCTCGACCAGCTGCTTGACCTTGTCGAGCTCGGTCTGCGCGGCCTTGGCCCGGGCGGCCGCGACGGGGCCCGTGCCGATGCGCTCGCAGTTGAGCACGGTCTCGCCGGCCACCGGGTCGGCGCAGAAGTCGTCGCCGTTGGCCCCGTTGAACAGGTCGGTGCCCTCCTCGCCGGCCAGGATGTCATCGGCGTCGCCGGCCGCGAGCGCGTCGTTACCCGGGCCGCCGATCAGCATGTCCTCGCGCGCGGTGCCGAGCAGGCGGTCGCCTGCGTTGCCGCCGATGATGACCTCGATCGTGCCGCTGACGGTGTCTTTCTCGCCGGTGCGGCCGTCGTCACCGGCCACCCCGTCGGCGTCCGCGCTGACCGGCTTGGTGCGCTCGCTGTAGGTGAGGATGTCCTGCTCGCCGGCGCCGCCGGTGAGCGAGTCGGCGTCCGCGCCGGTGGTGTCCACGCCCTCCAGCAGCACGTCATCGCCGGCGCCGCCGTCCACGACGTCGTTGCCGGCGTCGCCCCACAGGCCGTCATCCCCGGCCCCGCCGAGCAGGCGGTCACCGGCGGCGCCGCCGAACAGGAAGTCGTCGCCGTCGCCACCGGAGATGGTGTCGCTGCCACCCTCGCCGCGGAGCGTGTCGCCGCCGCCGAGGCCCGAGATGGTGTCGACGCCGTCGCCGCCGTAGACGTCGTCCTTGAGCGGACCACCGGTGATCTTGTCGTTGCCGGCCCGGCCCCGGGCGGTCATGCCCAGGCCGGAGTTGTTGATCAGGGTGTCGTTGCCGTCGCCGAGGTCGACGCGCACCCAGACGGGGGCGACCGCGAGAGCGCAGTTGATTTTGGTGACGTCACCGCTGACCGCGGAGCAGCCCGTGCCGGCCTTGATGCCGAAGACGTCGTCGACGGTCACCCGGTTGCCCGAGCGGGTCAGCACGACGGTGTTGGCCTTGCCGGTGGCGGCGGTGTAGGTGACGATGTTGCCCCCGACGACCTGGACGATGCCGGTCGTGGCGGCCTCGGCCGGGAGCGCGATCCAGGCGGCGCCCGCGACGGCTGCGGCGCCGATCGCGGCGGCCCCCGTGCGGAGGGCGGTCTTGCGCTTGTTCACGGCTGGGGTGTCCTCTCGTGAAGATCGAAGCCCAAGCATGATAGATCGATGCCCGCGCTTTCGCTGTCCCGTGGTCAGGGCCAGGTGATCAGGCGCGCATGTCCTTCAGGATGGCGACGAATGCCGCCTTCGTGGATGTGGCCGACAGTCCGGTGTCCTCGCAGTTGAGGAGGGTGTCGCTCGCTTCCGGCACGCATGCGTCGACGCCGCCCGCGCCGTTGAGGGAGTCACGACCGTCCTCGCCTTCGAGGTAGTCGTCGCCGGCCCCGGCCGCGATCTGGTCGTTGCCCGGGCCGCCGAAGAACCCCTCGTCGCGTGATGTGCCGAGGAGGCGGTCGTTGCCCTTGCCGCCGCCGATGCCCTCGACTGTGCCGCTGATGGTGTCGCCCTCGCCGGTCGAGCCGTCGTCGCCGGCCGCACCGTCGGCGTCGGCCGTGACGGCCTTGGCCCGCTTGAAGTAGTCGACCAGGTCGATGCCGGGGCCGCCGATGAACGAGTCCCGGTCGGTGCCCGCGGCGAAGTCGCCCGACGGGGTCATCAGGTCGTTGCCGGCGCCGGCGTCGACGATGTCGTTGCCCTGGTCGTTGACGATCGTGTCGTCGCCCGCCCCGCCGAACACCTTGTCGTTGCCCGTGCCGTCGGAAAGCCAGTCGATGCCGTCGCCTCCGGAGACAGCGTCGGTACCGGCCTCACCCCGCAGGATGTCGTTGCCGCCGAGACCCCAGATCGCGTCGTTGCCGGCACCCCCGTGGACGTCGTCCTTGAGCGGACCGCCGGTGATCATGTCGTTGCCGGCGCGGCCCCAGGCGGTCATGCCGAGGCCGGAGTTGTTGGTCAGGGTGTCGTTGCCGTCGCCGAGATCGGCCCGGATCCATCCCGCGCCGGCACACGTGACCTTGGTGGTGTCGCCCTTGACGGCAGCGCAGCCGGAGCCCGCCTTGAGCCCGTGCACGTCGTCGACGGTGATCGTGGCGCCGTTGCGGGTGAGCACGACGGTGTTGGCCTTGCCCGCCGCGGCGGTGTAGACGACCACGTTGCCGCTCGTCTTGGCGACGACCCCGGTGGTGGCGGCCTCGGCCGGGATCGCGATCCAGGCGATTCCGGCCACGGCGGCAGCGCCGAGCAGGCCCGTGCCGGCCCGGACAGCGATCTTGATCTTATTCACAGGGAAAGAGCATAGGACGATACGGAACCGTTTCGCTGTCCCGGATCGGCCGCAAAGATCAGCCTTCCGGGCGGTTCAGGATGCCCACTACGACAGCGTGGACGGCTTCCAGGTCGGCCGGGTCGTGCAGGGTGGCCTTGGCACCGGTCACGACATACCACTCGTCGGCGTCCTTGTACTGCACGCGCACCACGACCTCGGAACCGGAGAGCTCCGAGCGCAGCGTCAGGTCGCCGGTCACGACACCGACCTCGTCGGTCATGACGCCACCCTGCCCGGCCACGATGTCGGTGGTGAGCGGGGCCGGAGCCGCGGGTGCGGCCGCTGGTGCGGGCGTGGCTTCGGCCTCCGAGGGCGCTTCTGCCGTGGGGCCGGTCTCCTCCGGCTGCTGCTCCTCGGGTGCGGTCATCAACAACTCCCCAGCATGTCCTCGAGCGCCTTCTTCTCCTTGGTGGTGACCGTCAGCTTCCACTTGGCCTTCACCGTGATCCAGTCTTGCGCATATTCGCACCAACTGCTGGTTTCGGTCGGTTTCCAGGTCGACGGGTCCTGGTCGCCCTTGGAGCGGTTGGCGGCGGCCGACACCGCGATCAGCTGCGGGTCGTCGAGGTCGTTGGCGAACTTCTCCCGCTTGGCCGTCGTCCACTTCGAGGCGCCCGAACGCCAGGCGTTGGCCAGCGGCACCATGTGGTCGATGTCGACCTTGTCGGGGGCGTTGAGCACCTTGCCGTCGTAGAAGCTGGTCCAGGTGCCGGCGACGACGTTGCAGCCGGAGGTCTTGACGTTCTTGCCGTCCCGCTTGAGCACGGTGTCACGCACGTCGCAGTTCTCACCGGTGCTGAGCCAGTGCGGGAACAGGTCGCGCTTGTAGCCGCTCATCGACCCGGCGCGGGTCACGACCTTGAGGCCGTCGAGCTCGGTCTGCGAGGCGCTGGCGTCCTTGGTCGAACGGGTGTCGGTGGGCACGGGCTCGAGGGAGACGCCCTCACAACCGGCGAGGGCGAGCAGGGCGGCGGCGAGAACCAGAGGGGTACGTAGGTGCACCCGCTCAGCGTAAGGCGGGTGCGCCCGGCGAGCCCCAGTGGATCATGCCCGCGCGCCGCCCGGAGACGGCGCGCGGGTGAAAGATCAGCGCGCGCGGTTGACGGCGCTCGTCACGGCCTTGATCGAGGCGCTCACGATGTTCTCGTCGATGCCGACACCCCACACCGTACGGTCGCCGACCTCGACCTCGACGTACGCCGCGGCCTGGGCGTCGCCGCCCGACGTGAGCGCGTGCTCGTTGTAGTCGAGCACCCGCGCCTTGATCCCCAGTGGCTCGATGGCCTGCACGAACGCGTCGATCGGGCCGTTGCCCACGCCGACCAGCGGCCGCCGCTGTCCACGGTGGAAGATCTCCACGTCGATCTCGACCTTGCCGTCGCGGATCGAGGTCGTGTAGGTCTCGATCGTGAAGGCCTTGGCCGTCTGGTGGTCGACCAGGTATTCACCGGCGAAGATGTCCCACATCTCCTGCGGGCTGACCTCGCCGCCCTCCTCATCGGTGTGGTGCTGCACGACGCCGGAGAACTCGATCTGGAGACGCCGCGGCATGTCCAGCTTGTGCTCTTCCTTCATGATGTACGCCACGCCGCCCTTGCCGGACTGCGAGTTGACCCGGATCACGGCCTCATAGCTGCGGCCCAGGTCCTTGGGGTCGATCGGCAGGTAGGGCACGCCCCAGGTGAACTTGTCGATGTCGACCCCGGCCGCGTCCGCGTCGGCCTGCAGAGCCGCGAACCCCTTCTTGATCGCGTCCTGGTGCGAGCCCGAGAAGGCGGTGTAGACCAGGTCACCCACGTACGGGTGGCGCTCGTGCACGGGCAACTGGTTGCAGTACTCGACGGCGCGCTTGATCTCGTCGATGTCGGAGAAGTCGATCATCGGGTCGATGCCCTGGGAGAACAGGTTGAGGCCCAGCGTGACCAGGTCGACGTTGCCGGTGCGCTCACCGTTGCCGAACAGGCAGCCCTCGATGCGGTCGGCCCCGGCCAGCAGTCCCAGCTCGGCGGCGGCCACCGCGGTGCCGCGGTCGTTGTGCGGGTGCAGCGACAGCACGATCGACTCGCGCCGGGGGAGGTGCCGGTGCATCCACTCGATCGAGTCGGCGTACACGTTGGGCGTGGCCATCTCGACGGTGGCGGGCAGGTTGATGATCAGCGGCCGGTCCGGCGTCGGGTCGATGACGTCGATCACGGCGGAGCAGATCTCCAGGGCGTACTCGAGCTCGGTGCCCGTGTAGGACTCGGGCGAGTACTCGTAGAAGATCTCAGTGTCCGGGGTGTGGATCTCGGCGTACTTCTGGCAGAGCCGGGCCCCGGTGGTGGCGATGTCGGTGATGCCGTCCTTGTCGAGGCCGAAGACCACCCGGCGCTGCAGTGTGGACGTCGAGTTGTAGAAGTGCACGATCGCGCGCTTGGCGCCGCGGATCGACTCGAACGTGCGGTCGATCAGGTGTTCCCGGCACTGCACCAGCACCTGGATGGTGACGTCGTCGGGGATCAGATCCTGCTCGATCAGCTGACGGACGAAGTCGTAGTCGGTCTGACTGGCCGCGGGGAAGCCGACCTCGATCTCCTTGTAGCCCATCTGAACCAGCAGCATGAACATGCGCCGCTTGCGCTCGGGCGACATCGGGTCGATCAGGGCCTGGTTGCCGTCGCGCAGGTCGACCGCGCACCAGCGGGGCGCCGCCGCGACGTGCCGCGCGGGCCATTGCCGCTCGGGCAGATCAATGGCGAACTGCTTCTCGTACGGGGTGTAGCGCTCGAACGGCATTTTGCTGGAGCGCTGCGTGTCGAAAGCCGAAGAGGACATGTGGAACTGCTCCAAAGGGAGAGGAAGACGAGAAGGCGGCGCGCGTCAGCCCCGCGACGAGGTGCCGGCCTGGGATGGGGCCTCGTCGCGGCAGCGAAGAAGAAGGAGTGCCTGCCACATGTCGAAAATGACCCTACGTGATCAACTCGGGCGTTGCCAGCCGTACGCCCGGATCGTGGGAACGCTCAGGCCGAGGGGATGACGCCGGTAGGTTGCACCGGCGGCGGGGGTGGCGGCGCGTCCATACCCATCGGTGGACCCGCGGTCTCGGGCCCGGGCAGCGGCACGGTGGCCGGGCCGGCGATCTGGTTGGTCACCTTGATCTCGCCGAACCCGACGCGGGCCGCGGTCAGCACGCCGTCGTCGGCGTAGCAGTAGATGCCGATGTCGACCGGGTCGGCCAGCGACGCCGAGATCGAGTCGATCGAGAAGCACGTGCCCTTGGCCCCGGCCAGCGGCGGGACCTCGGCCACGGCCAGGGCCGACTGGCGGTCGGTGAAGACGGGCAGCCACTGCCGGAAGAGCCGCTCGACCCGGGGCGAATACTCCGCGGGCACCCGCTTGCCCGGCTTGGCCACCTTGACGCAGGTCGGGCTGATCGGGTTGGACTGCGAGCCCAGCGTGCACTGGAAGACGCCGGCCGCGGTCGAGACGATGCTCACGTCGGCCGTGCCGCCGAGCGCGCCCCCGGTGACGTCGACCCGCCAGGTGCCGTCCCGGCCGGCCGTGGCGACCACGTTGCGGGGCTGCCCGCGACCGTCGTCGAGGGTGTAAAGGGCTGCGTACGCGGTGTCCATGGCCCGCGCCGCCCGGGCTGCCAGTTCGCCGCGGGCGCCCGAGAAGGCCTCGGCCGACGCGCTCGCCGCGGCCGGCGCGGAGGGGGACGGTTCCGGGGCACCCTCGGACTCACCCGAGCACGCCGTCACCCCGGCCAGGAGCAGGACAGCGGCCGACGCGGACAAACCACGTCGAGGCATCGAGGAAGGGCGCACCGAGACATTCTCGCCTCCTCCGGCCGTAACGCCCCGCTGCCGGAGCCCATCACGGCTTCGGCGTGTCGCGCGTGTTGCCGCGAATTGGCCGGAATCTGGGATCGCCTGTCGGCCTCGGCCTGGGGCGCGGCTACTGTGGTGGCGATTGTCCTGACCGGCCCCGCCGGTACGAACAGCCGGAGGATTGGTTCGCCGTGGCCCTCGTGGTGCAGAAATACGGTGGTTCGTCGGTCGCGACGGCCGAGCGCATCAAGCGTGTCGCCGAGCGCATCGTCGCGGCTCGCAAGGGCGGCGACGACGTCGTGGTCGTGGTCTCGGCGATGGGTGACACCACCGACGAACTGATGGATCTCGCCAACCAGGTCAGCCCGCTGCCGCCCGGCCGTGAGCTCGACATGCTGCTCACTTCGGGCGAGCGCATCTCGATGGCGCTGCTGGCGATGGCGATCCACAACCTCGGTTACGAGGCCCGTTCCTACACGGGCTCCCAGGCCGGCGTGCTCACCACCTCGACGCACGGCAAGGCGCGCATCATCGACGTGACCCCGGGCCGGCTGCGCGGCGCGCTCGACGAGGGCGCGATCGCCATCGTGGCCGGCTTCCAGGGCGTCTCGCAGGACACGAAGGACATCACCACGCTGGGCCGGGGCGGCTCCGACACCACGGCCGTGGCCCTGGCCGCCGCCCTGCACGCGGATGTCTGCGAGATCTACACGGACGTCGACGGCGTCTTCACCGCCGACCCGCGGATCGTGCCCGACGCCCAGCACATCAAGCAGATCACGTACGAGGAGATGCTTGAGCTCGCGGCGGGCGGAGCGAAGGTGCTCATGCTGCGATGCGTGGAGTACGCCCGGCGCTTCAAGGTGCCCATCCACGTACGCTCTTCTTACTCGAACAAGCCCGGCACCCTGGTCACTGGATCGATGGAGGACCCTGACGTGGAACAAGCGCTCATCACCGGGGTCGCGCACGACCGGAGCGAAGCCAAGATCACGATCGTCGGCGTGCCCGACGAGCCGGGCTCGGCGGGCCACATCTTCAACACGGTGGCCCAGGCCGAGATCAACATCGACATGATCGTGCAGAACGTGTCGACCGAGGGCACCGGCCGCACCGACATCTCCTTCACCTTGCCGAAGGCCGACGGCCCGACCGCGATGGCCGCCCTCGACAAGATCAAAGAGCAGATCAAGTTCAAGAGCCTGCTCTTCGACGACCACGTGGGCAAGGTGTCGCTGATCGGCGCGGGCATGCGCTCGCACCCGGGCGTCGCGGCCTCCTTCTTCGCCTGCATCGGCGAGGCCGGGGTCAACATCGAGATGATCTCCACGTCCGAGATCCGGGTGTCGGTGGTCTGCCGCGACAGCGACCTCGACACGGCCGTCCGCGCCGTGCACGACCAGTTCGAGCTGGGCGGCAGCGAGCAAGCAGTGGTTTACGGCGGGACCGGCCGGTAGCCCGGCCATGGCGCAGCCCACGCTCGCCGTCGTCGGGGCCACCGGCTCCGTCGGGACGGTCATGCTCGAGCTGCTCACCTCCCGCAAGAACGTCTGGGGCGAGATCCGGCTGATCGCGTCCGCGCGGTCGGCCGGCAAGCAGCTCAGCTGCCGCGGTGAACAGCTCACGGTGGCCGAACTGACCCCCGAGGCGTTCGACGGGGTCGACGTGGCGATGTTCGACGTGCCCGACGAGGTGTCCCTGCAGTGGGCGCCGATCGTCGCGGCCCGCGGCGTCGTCGTGGTCGACAACTCGGCGGCGTTCCGGATGGACAACCAGGTGCCGCTGGTCGTGCCCGAGGTCAACCGCGAAGCGCTGAGCTACCGTCCGCGCAACATCGTCGCCAACGCGAACTGCACCGTGATGGCGATGATCATGGCGATCGCGCCGCTGCACCACGAGTACGGTCTGCGCGAGCTCGTGCTGGCGTCCTATCAGGCCGCCTCGGGCGCCGGCCAGTTCGGCGTCGACACGCTGCACGACCAGCTCAGCAAGGTGGCTGGTGACCGGCTGCTGGGCTCCCGTCCGGGCAACGTGCGCCAGGCTGTCGGCGACGACCTCGGCCCGTTCCCGGCCCCGCTCGCGCTCAACGTGGTGCCCTGGTCGGGCGCGCTGGAGCCGCTGGGCTGGTCGTCCGAGGAACTCAAGCTGCGCAACGAGTCCCGCAAGATCCTCGCGCTGCCGGCCCTCAAGGTCTCGGCCACGTGCGTACGGGTGCCGGTCGTGACCGCCCACTCGATCGCCGTGCACGCCGTCTTCGCCGCCGAGGTCGACGCCGAAGGCGCCCGGCAGGTGCTGCGCAACGCCCCCGGCGTGATCCTCGTCGACGACCCCGAGTCGGGCGAGTTCCCGATGCCGATCGACGCGGTCGGCACCGACCCGTCGTGGGTGGGCCGCATCCGCCGCGCGATGGACGACCCGCGCGCCCTCGACCTGTTCGTCACGGGCGACAACATGCGCAAAGGCGCCGCGCTCAACACCGTGCAGATCGCCGAGCTGCTCGCCGCCGAGCTCAGCAGATGACCGAGGTCGTCGAGGTGGTCATCACGGCGGGCGACCCCGAGTGGCTGGCCGCCTTCACCCGCCGCCTGGTCGACGACCGCCTCGCCGCCTGCGGCCACCAGATACCGGCGATTCGCTCGATCTACCGCTGGCAGGGCGAGGTGCACGACGACCCCGAGGCCCGTGTCGCCCTGCACACCCGGGCCGAGCTGGTCGATCGCATCGTCGACCGAGCCAACGCCGAGCACCCGTACGACGTGCCGTGCGTGCTGGCCCTGCCCGTGCTCGCGGGCAACCCGGCCTACCTGGACTGGGTCAGGCAGGAGACCACGCCTCCACACCGGTGACGACCTCGCGCCCGGTGTCCGCGGCCTCCTCCACGGCCAGCGCCAGCAGCTGATCCTGGACGCCGTCGGCCAGCGGATACGGCGGCGGACCGGCGCCGCGCACCCAGGCCGCCATCGCGTTGAGCAGCGTCGCCGTGGCAATCTCGTCGTCATTGAACCGGCTTCCGACGTACGGGTTCCGGAAGAGCACCTGCCCGTCCAGCATGATCGTCTCGGTGTCGAAGCCGTTGAGGTCCAGGTCGTGCCCGCTCTGCCGGCGCACCAGGGCAGACCGGCCGATCGCCCGCGGCGCGGCCAGATGCACGATCTCGTCGTCCTGCAGCTCACCGTGCGTGCCGCGAACCAGCAACCGCCGGAAACGCAGCAGATTGCGGGTCTGATTGGTCGTGAAGTCGTAGACGGCCGACTGTCCGCCGCCCAGCCCCGGCTCGCTGCCGCCCCTTTCGCGGCCGCCTCTTTCGTTGCCGGCCACCTCGCTGCCGCCCTCCGCAGCTCTGGCACCGTCGGCCGCGCCGCCGAAGTGCAACGTGGCGATGGTGGTGGTGGCCAACTTGGGCTCCGGGTCGCCGGTCCAGCCGCCGCGGTCGAGCGGATCGAGCAGAGGCGCCACCGTACGCACGGCGCGCACGGCGGCCGGGGCGAAGCCCACGCCCAGCAGACCGCGGATCAGCGACATCGCGTGATACTGCTGCGTCGACGAGACCTGCACCTGGGTCGGGGCGCCGATAAGGCCGGAACGGACCGTGGCCAGCCGGGCGGCGTGCGTAGGCATCAGCAGGTATTGCTCGGCCACCTGCACCAGACCGGACGCGCCGGCCGAGGCCCAGAGCTCCCGCAGCCCGGACAGGTCGGGGGCGGGCGGCGTCTCGGCCAGAACCGGGACCTCCAACGCGACGGCCTCGGCGATCACGTCGGGGTTGGCGGCCTTCGGGACAGCGGTCACGACGAAATCCGGCCGGGTCGCCCGGACGCAGGCGGCCAGGTCGGGAAAGGCCGGCACGGGAAGCGGGCGCTTGTGCGGGTCGCGCACCACTGCGGCGACGCAGTCGACCCCGGGCAGGCATTGCGCCACGCGGTGGAAGGCTGCGGCCCGAAAACCGAATCCGACAAGCGCGAAGGTGGTCATCCGCCCACCGTAGACAGCCACGCCGGCCCATGACTCGGCGCCGAGATGCGGATGGCGGGGGTTGACGGCGCGGCCTGGGGATGGGGTGTGGCGGCGCCGCGGCGTGGGGATGGGGGCTGAGTGCTGACGGCGACGCGGCGATGTGGTGAGCCGGGGGCTGGAGCAGCGGCTGGGCGTCGGAGAAGTGGGCGGGCGCGGTAGGCGGTGGCTGCGGGTCAGGCGCAGTCGCCGGTGCGGACGCCTCGCGTGCGGGCCTCGCCGGCCTGGGCGACGGGGGCGGCCTCGGCCGCGGTCAGCGCGAAACCGGTGTTCTTGTCGTCGGCCGCGGCGGCGAAGATGACGCCCAGCACCTGGCCGTTCGTGTTGATCAGGGGGCCGCCCGAGTTGCCGCTGCGGACCAGCGAACGGATCGTGTAGATCTCACGGGTCACGTCGCCCGAGTCGTAGATGTCGGGGCCGGTGATGCGGCCGACGTCGCGTACGCGGGCGGACTGGGCGTCGTACGGGCCGTCCTGGGGGTAGCCCAGCACGATCGCGCTCGCGCCCGTCTTGGCCTGGCCCCGCAGGAAGGGCATCACCGGCGCGGTCAGACCGGGAACATAGAGGACGGCCAGGTCGCGGTCGGGGTCGTAGACGACGACGGTGGCCCCGATGCGGCGGCCGTTCACCTCCACCTCGGTGTCGCGTGTGCCCGCGACGACGTGCGCGTTGGTCATCACCCGTTCGTCGGCGTAGACGAACCCGGAGCCCTCGATGCGACGCGAGCAGCTCGGCGCCGTGCCCAGCACCTTGATCACCGAGCGCTTCGACTTCTGCACGATCTGGGAGCCCTTGAGCGCCGGGTCGGGCGCGGCCACCTCTTTGGCGTCGGTCGGGGTGAGGCCGCCGAAGACGTCGGGGAAGCCGCTGGTGTCGAGCGTGTCGCGCAGCGCGGCCGAGAGCGCCTGCGCCTGGTCGGGCATCAGGCTGTTGATGCCGCCGAGGATGGCGCTGTTGCGGACCTCTTTGTTGAGACCGGGGAACGGGGTCGAACCCAGGGGCACCGCGATCAGCCAGGCCACCAGCAGCACCGCGACCAGCGAGATGGCCGCGCCGCCGGCGTCGTCGGCACGCTGCAGCGGACGGCTCTGGATCGCCCGGCGCAGGTGGGTGCCGAGCCAGCCGGCCAGCGTCTGCCCCAGCACGGCCAGCGCGAAGATGGTGACCAGCGAGACGACCAGCCGGGCCGACGGGTCGGAGAAGCGGTCGGCGATCAGCGGGCCGACCTGCAGGCCGATCAGCACTCCGCTGAAGAAGCCGCCGAACGAGAGCGCGCCGATGACGAAGCCCTGGCGGTAGCCGCTGATCGCGAAGACCAGCATGAGCAGGATCAGGATGCCATCGACCACGGACCCTCACCCAGCGTAGAAATCGACCACGGACACTCACCCAGGGTAGAGGCGCTTGGCCAGGGGTGGCTCACGGCAGAACCTCGTCGGGTGCGCCACCGCGGGCGGCGGGCACCGGAGCGCTCGCGTCGGGCAGGTCGACCAGGGCGCCCGGCTGCCACGGCTCGGCCCAGCCGCCCATGTCGAGCAATGTCGAGATCACCCCTGCCGTGAAACCCCAGACGAGAAGACCCCGCACCTGAAAGGCGGGACCGATCCAGCCGCTGGGGTGTCGTACCCGAATACGGTTCCGCGGGTCGACCAGTTCACCGATCGGCAACCGGGCCACGTGGGCGACCTCGGCCGGCTGCCGCGGGCTGACCGGATGCGGGCGCCGCCACCAGGCCAGCACCGGCGTGACGACGAACGAGCTGACCGGGATGTAGAGGTCGGGCAGCAGCGCCAGCACCTCGGCGCCGGACGGTTCGAGGCCGACCTCCTCGTTGGCCTCGCGCAGGGCGGTGGCCACGGCGTCGGCGTCCTCGGGGTCGGTGGCGCCACCGGGGAAGGCGGGCTGCCCGGCGTGGTTGCGCATGGTTGCGGCCCGCTGCAGCACCAGCAGGTCGGGGCCGTGTTCGCCCTCACCGATCAGCACGAGCACGGCGCTGGGCCGCCCGCCGCCGGCCGGGGGCCGCAACGTCGTGAAGTCTTCGGTGCGGCAGGTCGCGACGCGGTTCAGCAGCGGGTCGAACCATTGCGGCAGGCCATCGGGGCGGCCCAGCACTCGTCCCCGGCTCACGGGGTCACCGTCACGCCGGTGTGGGTGCGGACCAGTTCGGTGAGCTGGGGGGCCTGCAGTGGCAGCGGATGCATCCAGGCCCGGCCGGCCGGGTCGAGAAAGAGGGTGATCGGCAACCGGATCTGGCCCAGGTTGTTGAGCAGCGAGCTCTTCTCGTCGAACAGGGTGGGCAGGCGCACGCCGGCGTCGGTGGCGAAGGAGGCGCCCTTGTCGCGGTGGTCGCCGGTGTCGACGCCGAGCACGGTGAGCCGGCCCGCGGCCCGGTCGGCCAGGCTTTGCATCACGGGCAGCTCGTCGCGGCAGGGCCCGCACCAGGAGGCCCACAGATTGATCACCGCGGGGCCGCGCAGGTCGCGCAGCGAGATCTGGTCGTCGCCGTCGAAGCAAGGCAGGGTCAGGTCGGGCAGGCTCGCCAGCGCCGAGCCACCCGCGGCAGCGGACGGGGGCGGGGCCGTGGGGGGCTCAGTGTCGGAGATTGGGGCGGCCGACGGCGGCGGGGCGGTCAGGGCGTCGCAGCCGGCGAAGGGCGAGGCGACAGCAGACTCGTCGCCGCTGCAGGCAGCTGTGGCCACCGCCAGCAGCAGAGCGAGCGGCGCCGCCAGCATCCGGCCCCGCCGAGCGCCGAGCCGCCGATGGCGCGAGAGTCGCGGGGCGGCGGCCCGGTGGGCGAGTCGCGGGGCGGCGGCCGGGTGGGCGAGTCGCGGGGCGACAGCCGGGGGTGAGAGCTGTGGGGCGGCGGTTGGGCGCGAGAGCCGCGGAGCGGTGGCCGGGTGTGCGGGCTGCGGGACACCGGCCGGGTGTGCGCGCTGCGGGGCGGCGAAAAGCCGCCGGCGCCTCACGGAACGTCCGGCGCGGCGACCGCCGCGGCCGGGACGAGCTCGGGGTCGACCCCGGCGGCGACCGCCAGCTCGCGGGCGCGGGGCCCCTTGAGCAGCTTGGCCGCGGCGGCCGCCTCGGTCGGGCCGGTGCCGTAGGACGGGCACATCGGGGCCAGGGTGCAGGCGCCGCAGGCGGGCTTGCGGGCGTGGCAGACCCGGCGGCCGTGGAAGATGATCCGGTGCGACAGCATCGTCCAGTCGCGCTTCTCGATCAGCTCGGCCACCAGGAACTCGATCTTGACGGGGTCTTCCTCGGCGACCCAGCCGAAGCGGTTGGTGAGCCGGCGGAAGTGGGTGTCGACGGTGATGCCGGGGACGCCGAACGCGTTGCCCAGGATCACGTTGGCCGTCTTGCGACCGATGCCGGGCAGGGCGACCAGCTCGGCCAGCGTGGCCGGGAGCACCCCGCCGTGCTTCTCGATCAGCGCCTGACCCAGCTTGATCAGCGAGTCGGTCTTGGCCCGGAAGAAACCGGTCGGCTTGAGCAGCGTCTCGAGCGCGGTGCGATCGGCCGCGGCGTAGTCGGCGGCGGTCTGATACTGCTTGAACAGCGCAGGGGTGACCTGGTTGACTCGCACGTCGGTCGTCTGCGCGGACAGGATCGTGGCCACGGCCAGCTCGAGCGGATTGGTGAAGTCGAGCTCGCAGTGAGCGTCGGGATGCGTCTCGGTCAGGACGCGGGCCATCTTGCGGGCCCGCCGCTTGCGCCCGATGGGCGTTTCCGCCGTGAACCGCTTTGCCGCTGCCACCGGAGTCACCGCTAAAGAGTACGTCGCCCCTACGACAGGGTCTGTCACGCGGACGGCGTGATCGAACCGTCCGCGCCGATCTTCACGCCGCTGTCGGGGAAGTCCTGCCGGCTGAGCTGGGCCACAAGCTTGCGGCCCTGCTCGTTCGCCTCGTCCCGGGTGGGCAGGCCGTTGCCGTTCATGTAGGTGGAGAGCAGCTTGCCGCCCCCGTACGTCCCGTCCTTGCTCAGCGTGACCTGCAGGACCCCGCCGTATTTGAGGACGCCACTGCGCGACAGCGTGCGCCCGCCGCCCGCGAAGTTGCCCAGGCTGTAGGCGATCAGTTTGCCCTGGTAGAACTCCATGCCCCGGAGCACGTGGGGCCCGTGCCCGACGACCAGGTCGGCCCCGGCGTCGACCACCGCGCGGCTGAACTTGATCGGGTCACCCCGGTTCTCCCCGTGGAACGTCTCGGTGCCCGGCTTGACGTGCTGCTTCTCCGAGCCTTCGGCACCCATGTGCACCTGCACGACGACCAGGTCGGCCTGCTCCTGGGCCCGCTCGACCACGGACCGGGCCTGGTCGAGGTCGATGAGGCTGTTGGCTCCGGCGTACGAGGAGAAACCGACGACGGCGACCCGCACACCTTTGACCTCGGCCACGGTGATCTCGTCGGTGTTGCCCGTGGCCTTGATGCCGGCCTCCTGGAGCGCGGCCCGGGTGTTGCGCGCGCCCTGCGGGCCGAAGTCCTTGGCGTGGTTGTTGGCCGTGTTGACCAGGTCGAACCCGCCGTCCCGGAGATGTTTCACGTACGCGGGCGGGGAGCGGAACGCGAAGCAATTGGGCGAGGGCGGCGACCCGCACTTGGACGCGCCCGTGTTCTCGGTCAGCGGTTGTTCGAGGTTGCCCATCACGAGGTCGGAGGCGAGCGCCGCCTGCACCGAGTCGAAGAACCCCTCGCCGTTCGCCGGGGGCATCCGGTTCGGCGCGTTGCTCATCATGATGTCGCCGGTAGCCGACAGTGTGACCGTGCCCTCATCGGCCGCGGCCGCCTCGGTGGGGCGCGCGGCGGAAGCGGGCGCGGAGGGGGTGGACGAGGCGGCTCCCGCATCCTGCCACTGCGCGGCCGAGCCGGAACCGGAGTCGCGGTTCGCAAAAGCGACACCGCCGATACCGAGCGCAGCCAAAACCGCCAGGACAATAGCGACAGTAAGGACAGGCCGCCCGAAAATGCCTGGCCGTCGATGCGGGGGGTGGGAATTCATCGACGGCGACGATACCTTCAGGTGGCGACGCGGACGAACCGTCGAAAGGCTTGTCGTTGCCTCCACTGGGCGACGAAAAATACTGCCCGTCACGGCGGGACTGGTTACCCTGCGGTATCTAGATCAAGGGGTGCCCGCCCGATTCCCGCCCGCGTGCGCCTAGACTGATCGAGCGCAGGCGTTGCGCGTGTTCGGAGGTGCGGCGATGGATGAGGTACTGGCGCGCAGCGGGATCTTCCAGGGCGTTGACCCGGAGGCCGCCGAGGCGCTCGCCAAGGAGATGGACACGGTCGAAGTCCGCAAGGGCGACGTCCTGTTCAACGAGGGCGAGGCCGGTGACAGCCTGTACATCGTGCTGTCCGGCAAGATCAAGCTGGGCCGGCGTGCGGCCGACGGCCGGCAGAACCTGGTCTCGATCATGGGCCCGTCCGACATGGTCGGCGAGCTCTCCCTCTTCGACCCGGGCCCGCGCACGGCCACCGCGACCGCGGTGACCGACGCCCGGCTGGCCCGGCTCAAGAAGACTTCGCTGCGCCCGTGGCTCAACAACCGGCCCGAGATCGCCGAGCAGCTGCTGCGGGTGCTCGCCCGCCGCCTGCGCCGCACGAACGACGCGCTGGCCGATCTGATCTTCACCGACGTGCCCGGCCGGGTTGCGAAAAACCTGCTCCAGATGGCGGGCCGGTTCGGCACCCGCGACGGTGGTGTGCTGCGCGTCACGCACGACCTCACCCAGGAGGAGCTGGCTCAGCTCGTCGGGGCGTCCCGCGAGACGGTGAACAAGGCGCTGGCCGACTTCGCCTCGCGCGCCTGGCTCCGGCTGGACGGCAAGAGCGTGATCATCCTGGACCCCGAGCGCCTGGCGCGGCGCGCCCGCGTCTGACCCTCAGCACCTTGTCGGGGCCGTCCCAGTGGGGCGGCCCCTAAATCTCGTGTATTACCCCTCCAAAAGGGGACAAACCTGCATCTTTCGCATCCGTGTCGCACCTGGTTGACCACTCGTTGTGGAGGTGGTCGAGAGGCACCGGCGGATACGAGAGGGCGCGGCTTTGAACATGGTGGGGGGCGTACAGCGCATCGGGGTGCCGACGTGACCGTGCTCGACACCGCCGTCGACCCGCGCACCCCCGGCTATCCGGAGGCCCGCAACGCCACCCTCGACCGGCTCGACCGGCTCGACGCGGCGCTGGAGGAGGCCCGCGCGGGCGGCGGCGAACGGGCGGTCACCCGGCATCACGCGCGCGGCAAACTGCTGCCCCGCGAGCGCATCGAGATGCTGCTCGACCAGGACGCCCCGTTCCTGGAGCTGTCGCCGGTCTCGGGTTGGGGCACCGAGTTCCCGGTGGGCGCGGGCGTGGTCACCGGCATCGGCGTGGTCGAGGCCGTCGAATGCATGATCATCGCGACCGACCCCACCGTGGAGGGGACGGCGGCCAACCCGTACGCGGTCGAGAAGATCCGCCGGGCCGCCCGGATCGCCTCGGCCGACCGCCTGCCGCTGGTCAACCTGGTCGAGTCGGCCGCCGAGAGCCCGGGCGTGGGGACGCCACCGGGCGGCAGCATCGCGCGCGACCTGAGCCGGCTGTCCACCCGGCGCGTGCCCGCCGTGTGCGTCGTCTTCGGGCCGACCAGCGGCGACATCGCCTACCTGCCGGCGCTCGCGGACTACACGATCATGGTGCGCGGGCACGCCAAGCTGCTGACCCATCCCCGTCCGCGGGCCGGCGCGAACGGCTCCGACGTCCGTGCCCCGGCGGCCCCGGCCGACCAGCTGGCCGAGGACGAACGCGACGCGCTGCGCCTGGCCCGCCAGTGCGTACGCCGGCTGAACTGGCGCAAAGCCGGGCCCCCGCCCCGCACGTTCCCGCCCGCCGAGCCCAAGTACGACCCCGAGGATCTGCTGGCGCTGGCCGGGCTGTCCACCCTCTTCGACCCGCGCGAGGTGCTGGCCCGGCTGCTCGACGGCAGCGAGTTCGACGAGTTCAAGCCGGCCGTCGGCGCCGCGGTGCTGGCCGGCTGGGGCGAACTGCACGGTTATCCGGTCGGGGTGCTGGCCGCGGCCGACGTGCCCCCGACCGCGGCCGACACCCAGAAGGCGGTGCACTTCATTCAGCTCGCCAACGCCACCGACACCTCGTTGCTGCTGCTGCAGCGCGACGACGGCGGCGCCCTCGGCTCCCCGGCGGTGGACGCGCTCGCGCACTCCACAGTGCCGCTGCTCGCCCTCAACACCGGACGCACCGGCGACCCCCGCTTCGCCTTCAGCTGGCCCGCCGACGGCCCGGCCGGCGGCGGGGACGACGACGGCGTCATCGACCCCCGTGACACGCGCACCGTGCTCGGCCTCTGCCTCTCCGCCGTGCACAGCGCGGTCGTCGCGGGCGCCGGGCACGGCGGCGCGTTCCGACCCGGAAAGGTAGACCAGTGATCCGACGTCTTCTGGTGGCCGACCGTGGTGAGACCGCCCGCCGGGTGTTCGCCACCTGCCGCCTCGTCGGCATCGAAACGGTCGCCGTCTACTCCGATGCCGATTCCGACGCGCCCCACGTCGAGGAGGCGGACTACGCCGTACGGCTCGACGGTGGCACCCCCCGCTCGTCGTACCTGCGCGGCGATCTGATCATCACCGCGGCCCAGCGCTCCGGGGCCAACGCGATCCACCCCGGCATCGGCGAGCTGGCCGAGGATCCCGACTTCGCCTCGGCTGTGGCCGACGCCGGGTTGATCTGGGTCGGTGCCCCGCCCAAGACGCTCGGCGTGCTGCGCAGCAAGCGCGAGACCAAGGCGCTGGTGGCCGAGGCCCGGGTGCCGGTGCTGCCCAGCTTCACCGACCCGTCCGAGGTGCCCGGTTTCCCGGTGCTGATCAAGCCGGACACGGGCGCCGGCGGCACCGGGCTGCGGGTCGTCCGGGACGCGGCCACCCTGGTCGAGGCGCTGGCCTCCACCCGGCGCGAGGTCGGCGGCGAGGTCTACTGCGAGCCGTACGTGGAGGACGTGCGCCACATCGAGGTGCCGATCATGGCCGACGAGCACGGCGCCGTGATCCCGTTCGGCGAGCGCGAGTGCTCGATCCAGCGCCGCTACCAGAAGATCGTCGAGGAGACGCCGTCCCCGGCGGTGGACCCGGGGCTGCGCGAGGAGCTGTGCCGGGCGGCGATCGTCACCGTGCGGGCGCTCGGCTACGTGGGGGCGGGGGCGGTCGAGTTCCTGCTCGACCCGAACGGCGACTTCTGGTTCCTCGAGCTCACCCCGACCCTGCAGGCGGAGCACGCGGTCACCGAGTGCGTGTCGGGCTACGACCTCGTACGGCTGCAGTTGCTCGTCTCGGAGGGCGGGAGCCTGCCGATGCCGGGCCCGCCGCCGATCCGGGGTCACGCGATCGAGGTGCGCCTGTGCGCCGAGGACCCGGCGTACGCCTGGCTGCCCGCGACGGGCACGCTGCACCGGTTCGCCGTGCCCGACGTGGCCGGCCGGTTCCGTCCGCTGCCCGCCCCCGGCCTGCGCCTCGACGCGGGCGTGCGGGACGGCTCGGTGATCGGCGTGCACGGGGACTCGACGCTGGCCAAGCTGATCGCCTGGGCGCCGACCCGGCAGGAGGCGGCCCGGATGCTGGCCTCGGCCCTGACCCGGGCCCAGATCCACGGCGTGGCCACCAACCGCGACCTGCTCGTGCGGGCGCTGCGCCACCACGCCTTCCGCACCGGCGATGTGGACACCAGCTTCCTCGACCGGCGGCCCGAGGTGTTCGCCCCGCTGCTGTCGGCGGTCGATGCCGTACGCCTGTCGTGCCTGGCCGCCGCGCTGGCCGGGGCGGCCGCACGCCGGGCCGGGGCGACGGTGCTGGGCTCGATGCCGTCCGGCTGGCGCAACGTGCCGTCGGGTTCGCAGACGGCCGTGTACGACGGCCCGGCCGGCCCGGTCGAGGTCGGCTACCGGATGAACCGGCACGGCGAGCTGGCCGGCTGGTGGGTGCGTGCGGTCGACCCCGAGGAGCTCGACCTGGCCGGGCTGGGGCAGGCGCCGGTGGCCGCCGACTACCCGGAGACGGTGGTCGTGCGGGCGGGCGACGAGCGGGTGGTGCTCGACGTCAACGGGATCCGGCTGACCTTCAACGTGCACCGCGTGGGTGAGGTCTCGTACGTGGACAGCCCGGAGGGCTCGGTGGCGCTGCGCGGCCTGTCCCGTTTCCCGCTGCCCGCGCCCGACGCCGTCGAGGGCTCGCTGATCGCGCCGCTGCCCGGAGCCGTCCGCCGGGTGCTGGTCGTGCCGGGTCAGCGCGTCCGGGCGGGGGAGCTGCTGCTCACCTTGGAGGCGATGAAGCTGGAGCACCCGGTGCACGCGCCCAGCGCCGGGGTCGTGGCCTCGCTGCCGGTGCATCCGGGCACCGAGGTCGACACCGGCGAGCTGCTAGCGGTCCTGGCTCCCGAGTAGCCCGAAGAACGGCCACTTCTTCTTCGGGGTCTTGGCCGAGCGCGGGTTGCGGATGGTCGGGGTGTCGTCGCCCGGGCCGGGCTGCGGCGGCGGCACGTAGTTGTTGATCGGCGGGTTGAGCTGCACGTTGGTGAGCAGCTCGCGCAGCTGCTGCGCGGTCGGTCGGCGGGCCGGGTCATTGGCCATGCCCCAGCGCAGGATGTGCGTCAGCGCGGGCGGAACCCCCGGCAGGTCGGGGATCGGCTGGTGGAACAAGTCCATCAGGGTGAGCAGGCTGGGGCTGCGATCGCCGTCCCAGCGCGGCGGCCGGCCCCGCATCACCGCGTAGAGCGTGGCGCACAGCGCGTAGACGTCGACCGCGCCGCTCGGCTCGTCGTGGGCGAACATCTCGGGCGGCGCGTAGGCCGGGGTGAGCACCTCGAGGGTCACCGAGGAGTCGCGCATCTCGCCCAGCACGGCCAGCCCGAAGTCGGCCAGCACGGCCGAGTTGAACTCCGAGTACAGGATGTTGGCGGGCTTCACGTCGCGGTGCAGCACCCCGTTGGCGTGCGAGTGCACCAGCGCGTCGGCGATCTTGATGCCGAGATCTTTGGCCTCGGCCGCGCCGAGTGGGGAGCGGCGCATGCGATCGAGGTAGGACCCGTCGCACAACTCCATGATCAGGTACGGGTGCTGATCGACGGTGACCCCGACGTCGAACAGGTCGACGACGTGCGGGTGCGACGACATCCGGCCCGCCGCGCGTGCCTCGCGCAGGAAACGGGCCTGGTCCCGGTCGCTCTCGAGGCGGCGATTCTCCACCTTGATGGCGACCTCGCGGCCCACTGAGTCCTGCATCGCGCGATAGACGGTGGCGTAACCACCACGTGCCATCACCGACAACCCGGACATCCCAGGCACGTACGGAGCCGGGATCGCTCCGCTCGGTGTCTCGGTCATCGCAGCCGGGTTCCTGTCATGGACTTGAAAATACGCCAGATACGCCGGAGATCATCCGGGCCGGTCCGACGCGTACGCGACACTAGCCGCCGGAGCCGCCCCGACACCGGTGGTCGCGAGGGCCGCCCGCAGTTCCTCGGCCGCCACCCGCTCGCTGGTCTGCTCGGTCGAATACGCCAGCAACACCGCCTCCTCGGCTGCCTCCCGGGCCGGCTCGCAGCGGTCGGCCGCGGCCAGCACCCGGGCGTGCACCATGGCCGCCTGCACCGAGCTGCGCACGTCCTCGGCGCGTACCTCGCGGGCCCGGTCGATCCACGTCAGGGCGGCCCCGACCTGACCGTCGGCCAGCAGAGCGGCCGCGTAGGAGGCCAGGGCGTGCCGCCGCGAGAACAGCAGCGACGGCGCCCCGGTGTCGGTGGCGATCGGTGCCAGCAGCCCCATCGCGGTCTTGGCGTCGCCCGCCCGCAGCCGCGCCTCGGCCAGCAGCACCCGCGGGCCGACCTGGGCCGGGGCCATCGGGTTGTGCGGCTCGACGGCGGTCATCACCCGGCGCGCGTCGGCCTCGGCCGCGGACAGGTCGCCCCGGTTGAGCGCGATGAACCCGCGCAGCGTGCCGGCCATGCCGAGCAGCAGCGGATGACCCGTACGGTCGGCGTAGCCGAGGGCGTCGGACAGCAGATCGTGGGCGTGGTCGAACTCGCCCAGCCCGCGGGCCACCGCGCCCCGCACCACCAGTGCCAGCCCTCGGCCCCAGTCGTCGCTCACCGCGTTGAAGTCGCGGTAGGCCCGCCGCGCCTCGCCGTCCGCCTCGGCCAGTTCGCCCAGTTCGGCTGCCGCGTACGCCTCGACGGCCCGCAGGGTGCCGACCGCCCAGGCCTCGCCCACCCGATCGCCGAACGGCAGGAACACGCGGGCCAGCCGCCGCGACTCCTGCAACCGGCCCGCCAGCAGCCGGGCGAACGCCGTGGTGCCGCGCAGCCAGGAGCGGCCCACCGGGTCGCCCAGTTCGGCGAAGAGCCGGGCCGCCCGGCCGAGCACGGCGTCGGTGCCCGCGAAGTCGCCCCGGGTGGTGGTCACCCAGGCCAGATTCTGCAGCGCCCAGGCCTGGCCGTGCCGGTCGCCGGCGGCCAGCGTCACCTGATAGGCCGCGGCGAACCGGCTGCTGGCCTGGCTGAGCCGGCCGGCCAGGAAGTCGGCCATGCCGAGCCGGCGCATCGCGTTGGCCCGCTCCGGCAGCAGCTCGGCCTCGGTGGCCACCTCGAGCGCCTCCTGCCAGGCGGCGACCGCACGGCCGGTGTCGCCCAGCGCCTCGTGCGCCCGGCCCACCACCAGCAGCGCCTCGGCCCGGTTGACCGGCTCGTCGGCGGCGCTCTTGGCGATCTTCTCGCCGTGCGACAGCGCCTCCTCGGCCCGGCCCAGGCGCAGCAGCGCGCGGGCGTGCACAAGCTGGTCGGGCAGGGGCAGACCGTCGGAGGCGAGGGCCGCGGCCCGCTCGGCGTATTCGATCGAGGCCGCCGGTTCGATGTTGGCCAGCGCGCGCCGGGCCAGCCGGCCCAGGGCCGAGACCCCGAGCGGGGCGACGTCGCGCACGGCCGCCTCGGGCCGCAGCCGCACGGCGTCGGCCAGCTCGACCGCGCACTCGGCGTGGGTGGCCACGAAGGCGTCGCGCTCGTTGTCGGTCAGGTTGAGCCGGGCCGTGCTGTCGTAGCCGGTGCTGCCCAGATGCTCGGGCGCGGCCCAATTGGCCAGGTAGGCGTGCCGGTCGGCCAGGTCGGCCTTGCCGATGCCGGAATACGCCGCCTCCCGCATCAGCGGGGTGGTGAACGCGTAACCGCCGCGGGAACGGTGCAGCATGCGGCGCTGCAGCAGCTCGTCGATCGAACGCTCGAGCTCGACCGCGGCCACCGCCCCGGGGCGGGCGTCGCTCGAGGCCCGCCGCTCGCGCAGCGCCTCGATGACACCGGTCGGCACCGCGTCGCCCACCACGGCGGCGTCGCGCAGCACCGAGCGGGGCTCCGCGGGCAGCGCGTCGATGCGGGCCGCGAGCACGGCGGCCAGGTCGCGCGAGAGCAGCTGACGGCCGAGCGAGCCGTCGGCCAGCTGCCACTTGCCGGCCGCGTTGGCCCCCACGGCCGGGGTCAGCGCGCCCCGCTCCATGAGCAGAGTGACCATCTCGGCCAGATAGAACGGGTTGCCCTGGGCGGTGGCGAGCAGCCGGTCGCTGTCGGACTGGGGCAGCTTGCCGCCGTTGAGATAAGACGTGAGCAACCGGGACGCGTCCGCGCCGCGCAGCGGGGGCAGGGTGTGCACCTCGGCGTCGGCCAGCCGGGTCAGCGCGCCCGCCGTGCGCACCAGCTCGGGCCGGCCCAGCAGCAGCACCACGACCGGGCCGTCGAGCAGCGAGAGCGTACGGCCCAGGGCGTCCACGGTCGACGCGGTGGCGTCGTGCAGGTCGTCGACGATCACTACCAGCGGCGCCTCGGCGGCCAGCGCGGTGAGCAGCTCGGCCACCGCCGTCGACAACGCCTCGGCGTCGGCCCGCTTGCTGCTGGGCTGCCAGTCGGCGCCGGTGGCCGGGCCGACCGGGTTGGCCGGGGCCTCGCCGTAGCCCAGCAGCGCCAGCAGCCGGTCGATGTCGATCGGGGCCGGCTCGCCGTCGTGACCCAGCCGGTTGGCCAGTTTGCGCAGCCGCTCCTCGACCACCGAGCGGCCGACGGTGGCCACCACGTCCTTGGGCAGGCCCACCGATTTGCGCACGAGGTCGGCCAGCGGGGCGAACCGGCGGCGCTCGCCGAACGCGCGGCAGCGCACCCGCAGCACCCGGGCCCCGGTGTGCGCCGCATAGCGCCCGTTGCCCACGTCGTAACCGGCGGCGAGCCGCTTGACCTCGCCCGCGAACCGGGATTTGCCGATGCCCGCCTCGGCCGTCATCACCATCACGCGCGCGGTGCCGGAGTCGATCGCCTCGGCCAGTCGCCCGGCCACCCGGCCCAGCTCGGTCTCGCGGCCCACGAACGGCGCCTCGTCGCCCAGGCCGGACCGGGTGCCCGGCGCGTCGTGCAGCCCGAGCAGCTCGAACGCGGGCACCGGCTCGCGCTTGCCCTTGAGCCGCAGCGGGCGCAGCTGCCGCCAGGACGCCACGTGGCGGGTGCCGCCGCTGGTGCGGGAGCCGGCGTACACGGCGCCGACCGCGGCCGCGTCGGCCAGCCGGGCCGCGGTGTTCACGGTGTCGCCGATGACCGTGTATTCGATGCCCGCCTGCAGGCCGGCCACGACCTCGCCGGTGTTCAGGCCGACGCGCAGGCCCAGCGGGGCGCCGCCGCCGCGTTCGTCGTCGAGCACCCGGCGGACCGCGCGCTGCATGCTCAGCGCGGCCCGGACCGCCCGTTCGGCGTCGTCCTCATGGGCCACCGGAGCGCCGAAGACGGCCATGATGCCGTCGCCGGTCAGCTTGTCGACGTGGCCACCGAACGTCTTGACCGCGCCGGCGAGCGCGGCCAGCACCCGGTCGGTGACCGCGCCCACCCGCTCGGGGTCGAGGTCCTCCGACCAGGAGGTGAAGTCGGACAGGTCGCCGAAGAGCACGGTGACGATGCGCCGCTCGGCCGCCGGGAGGGTGGCCGCGGCGGGCAGGGCCGCACCGCAGTTGTGGCAGAAGCGGGCGCCGGGCACGGCGACGGTTCCACACACAGGACAGGTCACAGCGGATCCAACCTGCCTGCGGGTGTTCCTGATTCCCGGATTTTGTGATTCAGGTAATCAAGTTGCGCCCCGGCCGACCAGATCGCCGCGAACCGGACGGCCGGGTCGATGTCGGGATAGACCACGTCGACGACTTGCTCGGGGGTGCGGGCGCCGGCCGCCATCGCCGCTTCGACCTGGGTCAGCCGCTCGCGCCGATGGTCGAGATAATCGCGCGCGACGGCCGCGACGTCGGCTCGCACCGGGCCGTGGCCAGGCAACATCAAGACGTCCCCGTACGCCGTGAGGCGCTCGAGACTGCCCAAGTAGGCACCCAGGTCGCCATCCGGATGGGCGACCACTGTCGTGCCTCGCCCGAGGATGGTGTCGCCAGTGAACATCAGCCGGGCGTTCCCGTCGTCGACGAGAAAACACACCGAATCGGAGGTATGACCGGGAGTGGGAAGAACCTCGACGCTGAGGCCGGCGCGCTGGTCGCGGCCGGGGGTCAGCGGGTCGCCCGCGACGCAGTGCGCCGGATCGGCGGCTAGCACCGGGGTGCCGCCCAGAAGCGCGGAGAGGCGCCCGGCCCCTTCGACGTGGTCGTGATGACCGTGCGTGATCAGGATGGCCGAGTAGGGGCCGGCGGCGGCGATGCGGGCCAGGTGGCCCTCGTCGAGCGGGCCGGGGTCGATCACGACGCCGTGGGTCGCACCAGGGGCGCGCAGCACCCACGTGTTGGTGCCGTCCAGGGTCATCGGACCGGGGTTGGGCGCACGCAGCAGCGACACCCAGCCCGGCAGCCCGTCCGGCGCAGCACCCCCCATGCGCGAAATCCTACGTCGCGCATGGGGTGTTACGAGAGGACCAGATGTGCGATCTCCATGCCCGCTCAGGTAACTCTTAGCGACCGGACGGGCCGGGGAATCACTGCACCTCGGCGATGATCTCCACCTCGACCGGGGAGCCCAGCGGCAGCTCGGACACGCCGACGGCGCTGCGGGCGTGCCGGCCCTGCTCGCCGAAGACGTCGCCGAACAGGTTCGACGCTCCGTTGATGACGGCGGGCTGGCCGGTGAAGCCGGGGGCCGACGCCACGAAGCCGGTCACCTTCACGATCTTGACGACGCGGCCCAGACCGACCAGCGACTCGATCGCGGCCAGACCGTTCAGCGCGCACAGGCGGGCCAGCTCGGTGGCCTGCTCCGCGCTGACCTCGGCGCCGACCTTGCCGGTGTGCGGCAGTTTGCCCTCGACGAGCGGGAGCTGGCCCGAGACGTACACGTAGTTTCCGGTCTGCACGGCCGGCACGTAGGCGGCCAGCGGGGGCACCACCTTGGGCAGGGTCAGGCCCAGCTCGGCCAGCCGTGCGTAGGCGTCGACGCCACCCTCACCACTGATCGGCGTGGTCACGGTTTCGGTCGCTTCAGGTAGGCCACCAGCTGCTCCGGGTTGGGCCCCGGGACGACCTGCACCAGTTCCCAGCCGTCCTCGCCCCAGTTGTCGAGGATCTGCTTGGTCGCGTGGACCAGCAGGGGCACGGTCACGTACTCCCACTTCTGCATCGCTCGTCTACTCCCTAATCGTCGGTACCGGGTCAGCTTAGGGCCCGCGGACCGGCCCGTTTGGCTAGGCTGAGCGACCGTAGGGCTGATCGGTAACCGGGAGATCACGGAGGGCTATATGACGCACCCGCACGGCGGGTTGCCGGGTCATCCCGAGCCCACACCGATGCCCTCCCCGGAGCCCGAACCACCGCAGCCCATCCCGCCCCGGGGGCCCGTGCCGGCGCCCGAACCACCGCACGAATGGCCACCTGCCGCCCCGACCCCGCCTGTGATCGACTTCATCGACGCCGCCCCCGACCCCCGCGACCGGCAGTGGCCGCCGCCCGGCGCGTTCGCCGACGAGCCCGGCGGGCACGACAGCACCCAGGTCATCCCGCCCGTGCACGAGCCCGCGCACGCCGTCGAGACCCAGGCCGGCGGGTGGCAGCCGCCGCCCGCGACCGAGCCCTGGCACGCCCGGCACGAGGCGCCCGGCGAGTGGCAGACCACGCCGCCCGAGCACCTGGCCTATCACCACTCGGTGCCCTCCGACACCCCGCCGCCGGCGCCGCCCGAGCCGATCTGGGCCGGCCCCCAGCAGCCCTACCAGGTGCCCGCCGAGCCCGGGCAGCCCAAGCGCCGCGGGGCCCTCTGGGTCTCGCTCGCGCTCGTCGGCACCCTGCTTCTCTGCGGTGGCGGCGCCGTGTCGGCCTATTTCCTGCTGCGCGACGCCGACAACCCGGGCTCGGCCGACCCGTCCACGGCGGTCAGCAAGTTCCTGACCGCCGTCTACACCAACCAGGACGCGGGCGCCGCCGACGAGCTGGTCTGCCGCGAGGCCCGGGACGAGACGAAGATCGCCGACCGGGTGTCGGACATCAAGGCGTACTCGGAGGGCTACACCGACCCGGTCTTCCGCTGGAACGATCCCGAGGTCACCGAGGACGGCGACGACCGGGCCCGGGTGGCGGTCGAGCTCACGATGTCGACCTCGGACGAGAAGACGTCGTCGCAGGAACTGGAGTTCACAGTGATCCGCAAGACGGGCTGGCTGGTCTGCGACGTGACCGGCTGAGCGGACGCCGTACTTTTGACTCATGGGTGAGCGTGTCAACAGGTGGCCGGCCAGGCTGCACGTCGTGACCGGCAAGGGCGGCACCGGCAAGACCAGCGTGGCCGCGGCCCTGGCCCTGGGCCTGGCCGCCGAGGGCCGGCGCACGTTGCTGGTCGAGGTGGAAGGCCGGCAGGGCATCGCCCAGCTCTTCGAGACCGAGCCGTTGCCCTACTCCGAGCTGCGGATCGCCAAGGTGGCGGGCGGCGGCGAGGTGCGCGCGCTCGCGGTCGACCCCGAGGAGGCCCTCCTCGAATACCTCGACATGTTCTATCACCTGGGCGCGGCCGGGCGGGCGCTGCGCAAGGTGGGCGCCATCGACTTCGCCACCACGATCGCCCCGGGCCTGCGCGACGTGCTGCTCACCGGCAAGGTCAAGGAGGCCACGACCCGGTCCGCGGACGGCCGCCGGGCGTACGACGCGGTGGTGCTGGACGCCCCGCCGACGGGCCGGATCGGCCGGTTCCTCAACGTGACGGCCGAGACGGCGAAGCTGGCCAAGATGGGCCCGATCAAGACCCAGAGCGAGGGTGTCGCGTCGCTGCTGCGGTCGCCGATCACCTCGGTCCACGTGGTCACGCTGCTCGAGGAGATGCCCGTACAGGAAACGCTGGACGCCATCGCCGAGCTGGACGCGCTGCAGATCCCGGTCGGCCGGATCGTGCTCAACGCGACCCGGCCCGCGCTGGCCACGGCGGGCAAGGTGACCAAGGCCGAGCTCAAGCGGGGCCTGGCCGAGGCTGGGCTGCCCACCGACGCAGCCACCGTCAACGGGCTGGCCACCGAGGTCAAGGCGCACCTGACCCGGCAGGAGCTGGAGGAGGCGTTGCGCACCGAGCTCGCCGAGGCGGGCCGCCAGCTGGTCGAGCTGCCGCTGCTGCCCCGCGGGGTCGATCAGGCCGGGCTCGACGAGCTGGCCGCCATCCTCATGCGTGCGTGACCCGCCACAGTCCCGGCGTTCTCGATCCCGTACGGATTACGCTTGAGCAGTGGCTGATGTGACCGCGGAACGACTCGACGTCGACGGTCTGCTGGCCGACCCCGCCACCCGCATCGTCGTGTGCTGCGGCGCCGGCGGGGTGGGCAAGACCACGACCGCGGCTGCGGTCGGGCTGCGGGCGGCCGAGGTGCACGGGCGGCGCACCGTGGTGCTCACCATCGATCCGGCGCGCCGGCTGGCCCAGTCCATGGGCCTCAGCGAGCTCGACAACACCCCGCGCCAGGTCAAGGGCATCGACGGCGACAACGGCGGTGAGCTGCACGCCATGATGCTCGACATGAAGCGCACGTTCGACGAGGTGGTGCAGCAGCACACCACGCCGCAGCGCGCCGCGGAGATCTTCGCGAACCCGTTCTACCAGGCCATGAGCTCGACCTTCGCCGGCACGCAGGAGTACATGGCGATGGAGAAGCTGGGCCAGCTGCGGGCCACCGACGAGTGGGACCTGATCGTGGTCGACACCCCGCCGTCGCGCTCCGCCCTCGACTTCCTCGACGCACCGGCCCGGCTGTCCCGGTTCCTCGACGGCCGCATGCTGCGGATGTTGCTGGCCCCGGCCCGATCCGGCGGCCGCAGCATGTTCAGCCTGGTCACCGCGTCGTTCGGCCTCTTCTCCCGTACGGTGCAGAAGGTCCTCGGCGCCCAGTTGCTCACCGACTTGTCGGGCTTCGTGGCCGCCCTCGACTCGATGTTCGGCGGTTTCCGGCAGCGCGCCGACCAGACGTACCGGATCCTGCAGGACCCGCAGACCGCGTTCCTGCTGGTGGCCGCGCCCGAGCGCGACGCCGTACGGGAGGCCGCGTATTTCGCGGAGCGTCTGGTGGCCGATGCGATGCCGCTGGCCGGGCTGGTGCTCAACCGGATGCACCGCACCGACGTGCCGGACCTGCCGGCCGACGAGAGCGAGGCCGCGGCCGACGCGTTGACCGCCGCCGGGGACTCGCCGCTGACGGCCGACGCGCTGCGCATCCACGCCGGCCTGGTCCGTCAGACCGAGCGCGAGCAGCGGGTGGCGGCCACGTTCACTGACGCGTTCCCGGCCGTGCCCACGGTCTCGGTCACGGCGCAGCCCGCCGACGTGCATGACGTCGACGGGCTGCGGACGATCGGCTCGCTCCTGGCGTAAGCCCTGGTCGTGCCGCCTAGCGGGTGGGGACGAGCACCTTGTCGGCGCCCTTCTCCCGCATGGCCGCCTCGAACATCTTGCGCCAGCTCGCCACGTGCGGATGACGGCGGAGCAGCGCGCGCCGTTCCCGTTCCGTCATGCCTCCCCAGACGCCGAACTCGATCCGGTTGTCCAGGGCATCGGCGAGGCACTCATAGCGGACCGGGCAGCTGCGGCAGATCCTCTTCGCCACGTTCTGCTCGGCGCCCTGCACGAAGAGCGCGTCAGGGTCGCCACTCTGACACGCCGCCATGCTGGGCCAATCGCTGATCATCCCCATGTGTAAACGTCCCCCCTTGCGTTACCCCCCTGACGCCCGCAGCTCATGTCCCCCAAGCCGTGCAGACGTCGTGCGACAAGCTCGCCGGACCATCATGCTCTGTAGTCGGGCGATTACGCAACGTTGTACCTGAAATACGTACAGCCCGGTGGTTCCGGGCAAAGGCCGCCAAGCGCACGGGAGCAAGCGGGGTGCGCCTCGGGAAAACAGCCCCAAGATCTGAGCTGAGGGGGCACAATAATTCAGGGCGAAGCGTGACCTTCTCGACGGGCGGTCACGTGCTCTTGTCGCGTACCCTGCTCAGGTGACTTCCTGGATGCGCCGTCGCGATCACAACATCTTCGCGAACGCGACCTCGTTGCTGATCTGCGGCTTACTCGCCGGCGTCGTCGTCGCGGCCGCGGCTTTCCCGGCCGCCGCCATGTCGGGCCTGGCCGCCAAGGCCGGCGGCGAGACCTTCGCGCAGCTGCCCAGTGAGCTCAAGGACTTCAGCTCCCCGCAGATCACGCGGATCTACGCGTCGGACAACAAGACGCAGATCTCGCAGTTCTACGACGAGTTCCGTAGCGACGTCCCGCTCAAGGAGATCGCCAAGCCGATGCGCGACGCCATGGTCGCGGCGGAGGACAGGGAGTTCTTCAACCACAACGGCGTCGACCTCAAGGGCGTTGCGCGCGCGTTCGTGAACAACAGCGGCAAGTCCGACTCCAAGCAGGGCGCCTCCACCATCACCATGCAGTACGTGCGGATGTCGCTGGCCTACTCGGCGACCAACCCGCAAGAGGTGGTCGACGCGACCAAGGACACCCCCAAGCGCAAGATCACCGAAATGAAGTACGCGCTGCAGGTGGAGAAGGAGCTCAACAAGGACCAGATCCTGGAGCGCTACCTGAACATCGCGCCGTTCGGCAACCAGGCGTACGGGGTTTTCGCGGCCAGCCAGGTCTATTTCAACAAGAAGCCCAAGGACCTGACGCCCGGCCAGGCCGCGATGCTGGCCGGCATGGTCAAGGCCCCGACCAGCTTCAACCCGACCACCAAAGAAGGCTACGACCAGATCAAGCAGCGCCGGGACAACTACATCCTCCCGGCCATGGTCGAGATGGGCTCGCTGACCGCGGCCCAGGCCGACAAGGCCAAGAAGGAAGCGATCCCGCGTCAGGTGCGGCCGGTCGGCAACGGCTGCGTCTCGGTGGCCAACAACAACTGGGGCTTCTTCTGCGACTACTTCTACCGCTGGTGGATGAGCCAGGAGGCGTTCGGCGCCACGCCGTACGACCGGGAGCGGCGCCTCAAGAGCGGCGGCTACCGCATCACCACCACCATGAACATCGAGGCCCAGGCCGACGCGCGTAAGCGGATCGCCGACCACATCGCCGAGATGGACAAGAACGCGCTGCTGCTGGCCGCGACCGAGCCCGGCACCGGCAAGGTCCGCCTGCTCGCGGCCAACCGGAAGTACAAGCTGCCCGACCCGGCCCACCCCAACCCGCTCTCGTCGGACCGGAAGAAGGCCAAGGCGGGCGTCCGCGCGACCTACCCGAACACCACGAACCCGCTGCTCAGCGGTGGTGGCGACATCAGCGGCTACCAGGCCGGCTCGGTGTTCAAAATCTTCACGATCATCGCGGCCCTGGAGAAGGGCTACCCGCTGGCCTATCCGATCAAGGCCGAGAAGCGGTACAAGTCGGGTTACATCATCGACCGCGGCAACGACTCCGCCTGCCCGGGCACACACTTCTGGTGCCCGAGCAACTCCGGCGGTGGCGGCGAGGGCGTCTACGACATGCACTCGGCCTTCGCGAAGTCGATCAACACGTACTTCGTGCCGCTCGAGGAGCAGGTCGGCGCGGAGAACGTCGTGGCCGTGGCCAAGCGGTTCGGCGTGCAGTTCCGGGTCGGGCAGGACGCCAAGTACGCCAACGACCCGGTCTCGGCCAACCAGTGGGGCGCCTTCACGCTCGGTGTGTCCGCGTCGACGCCGCTGGACATGGCCAACGCGTACGCCACCCTGGCCGGTGACGGCATGTACTGCGAACCCACCCCGATCGAGCAGATCACCACACAGGACGGCGACAAGCTCGACATCGGCAAACCGCGCTGCATCCGGGCCACCAGCAAGGACGTGGCCCGGGCGGCCCTCGACGCGGCCCGCTGCCCGGTCGGCGACTCGGCCCAGATGGGCCGCTGCAACGGCGCCACGGCGCGCCAGACCAAGTCGACCGTCAAGCACCCCGTGTTCGGCAAGACCGGCACCACCGACGCCGACAAGACGGCCGCGCTGATCGCCGGCACCACGTCGCTGGTCGTCGCGGGCTACCTGGTCAACCCCGACTGGCCCGACCACCGCGACCGCATGTCGCACGACATCGTCAACCCGGCGGTCTACCAGACGCTCGGCGACTTCATGAAGGGCAAGCCGAAGGAGCAGTTCAAGGAGCCGGAAAACCGCAAGATCGCGTACGGCGACCAGAAGTCGATCCCGGACGTGACCTGTGATTCGCTCGACGACGCGCGCAGCCGCATCGAGGGCGCCGGCTTCGACGTCTCGATCGGCAGCCCGGTCGAGTCGGACTGCCCGGCCGGCACCGCCGCCGGCACCTCGCCCGACGGCCGCACCATCAAGGGCGGATATGTGACCATCAACCCGAGCCAGGGCAAGGCTGTGCCGCCGCCCGGCCCGGGCGGGCAGCCCGGCGGGCCGTCGACCCCACCGGGCCGCTGACCCCGTAGACGAGCGACGGGCGGGACACCTTCGAGGTGTCCCGCCCGTCCGCCGTTTCCGTACCGGTCAGGCCGCCGCTTCGAGGTCGGCCCGGGTGAGCAGGGCCCGCAGCGTGATGCCCTCGGCCGACAGCGCCTGCGCGCCGCCCTCCTGCCGGTCGATCACACACAGCGCGTGGTCGACGTGCGCACCCAGCTTGCGCAGGTCGCCGGTCGAGATGACGACCTGCCCGCCCGAGGTCACCACGTCCTCCACGACCAGCACCCGCCGGCCCGCGACCTCGGCCCCCTCGGCCAGCCGGGCCGTGCCGTACTGCTTGGCCTGCTTGCGGACAAAAGCGGTGGGCAGCTTGGCGTGCCGGGCCAGTGCGGTCACGACGGCGATGCCGCCCATCTCGAGGCCCGCCAGCACCTCCGTGCCCTCCGGAATCAGCACGGCCATCTGCTCGGCCAGGCGGTCCAGCAGTTCCGGATCGGCCTCGAACTGATACTTGTCGAAGTACTCGTTCGCGATGCGGCCCGAGCGGAGGGTGAACTCGCCGGTCAGCCGGCTCACGGCGCGAACCTGCCGCGCAAGGTCAGAGTCAGTCACAAGGCCCTAGCCTGTCAGGCCACTCCCGGACACCCGACGGCACCCCACACGCAACCACTCAGCAACCGACAAACCGTGCCGATCAGAGGATCATGCAGAGCAACCCGCACCGGTGGTTCGGCGTGGGCCAGAGCGTCGCACCCCGCTCGCGCAAGGCGGGAGCCGAGGCGGCCGCAGAGGCGATCGGCGGGCGGGAGGCCAAGGCCGTCCTCGTGTTCGCGTCGTCCAGTCACGACCTGCCCGAGCTGCTGGCCGGGATCCGGCTTGAGGCGGGACCGGACGCCGAGATCGTCGGCGCCACCACCATGGGCGAACTGGGCAGCGCGGGCGTCACCGACGGCGGGGTCGCGGTCGCGGCGCTGGGCGGCGACGGCTTCACGGTGCAGGTCCGGGTCGCACCGATCGGGCGGTCCGACCCGCGGGCGGCGGGCTCCCAGGCGGCCGAGGCCCTGCGCGGCCTGGACGACGAGAACCAGGTGCTCATCCTGCTGGCCGACGGCATGACCGGGCAGCCCCAGGAGGTCGTGCGCGGGGCGTACTCGTCCATCGGCGCGAGTGTCCCGCTCGTCGGCGGGTTCGCGGCGGACGACCGCAAGTTCACCAAGACCTACCAGTTCTACGGCACCGAGGTGCTCAGCGGGGCTGTCGTCGGGCTCGCGCTCGGCTCGGACGGACCGATCGGCATCGGGGTCGCGCACGGCTGGCGGCGTACGGAACCGCCCATGGTCGTGACCAAGGCCAGCGGGCCGCACATCTACGAGCTCGACGGCGAACCCGCCCTGGACGTGCTGCTGCGCCGCAACAACTTCGACGGCTCGGCCGAGGAGTTCTTCGACCGTGGCCGCAGCCTGCAGCCGCTCGGCCTGTCCCGGCGCAGCGGCGAGGACATCCGGGTGATCCACGCGGGCGACGACGAGGCCCGGTCGGTGTGGGGCACCGCCGACGTGCCGCAGGGCGCCGTGGTCTGGCTGATGGAGGGCGACCGGCAGGCGCTGATCGACGGCGCGGCCTGGTCGTGCACCGAGGCCATGGCCCGGCTGGAGGGCATGCCGCCGCTCGGGGTGCTCGCCTTCGACTGCGGCGGACGCCGGGCCGGGCTGATCGACGGCGGGCTGGAACAGGAGATGCAGGCCATGCGGACGGCCCTGAGCGACGCGCCGTTTGCCGGCTTCTACACCCACGGCGAGATCGCCCGGGTGCGAGGCGCGCTCGGCACCCACCACCTGACCCTCGTCACGCTGGCCCTGGCCTGAGCCATGCCGTCCTGGTCCTCGCGCCTGCTGACCGAGTACTTCACCGCGGTCAACGCGGCCGCCGACGAGACCGCGGCGATCGCCGGCGCGGTGGAGCGGGCCACCGAGATGGTCGAGGCCGAAGTGGGCGCGGTGGTGCGCGAGGGCCGGGTCCTCGGGGCGTACGGGTTCGGGCCGGTCGTGCCCGAGGCCCAGCTGCATGAGGTCGCCGCGGGGCAGCCGATGCTCGAGGTCCCGTACGTGGGGGAACTGCACGCGGTCAGCAACCCGCTCGGCTCCGAGACGGGCGACGCGCTGATCGTGGCCCGGCTGTCCGAGCCGTTCGAGCCGGCCGAGCGTCAGATGCTGCAGGGCATGGGTCAGGTGCTCGGGCTGGCTTTGCGCAGCATCCGCGTGCTCGCCGCGGAACGGCACCTGCGGGCCGAGAAGGAGCGGCAGGCGAGCTCGGCCCAGACCCAGCAGCGGCTTGTCGAATCGCTGCTCACGATCCAGCGGGCGATCTCGGCCCGGCGCCCGCTGCCCGAGATCCTGGACGCGGTCACCGGCGGAGCGGCCGAACTGCTGAGCGGGGCCACTGTCACCCTGTTGCTGGCCGAGGGCGGCCCCGACCGCCGGCTCACCGTTGCCTCGAAGTGCGGCGACGAGACCACGCCGCCGGAGAGCCTGGCCCGGGCCGCGATGGCGGGCGGCGCGGTGGTGGTGCGGCCCGACGGCGCCGGCTGGATGATCGCCGCACCTGTCCGGGTCACCGGTGAGATGGCCGGCAGCCTGGTCGCGCACCTGCCCGGCGTCGGCGGGCAGCAGACCGAGCAGCGTGACCAGCTGGCCGCGTTCGCCCAGCAGGTGAGCTTGGCGCTGACCGACGCCCGTACGGTCGAGGCGGTGCGCGAGGCCCACCACGACCCGATCACCGGGCTGCCCAACCGGGCGTTGTTCCTCAAGATCCTCAATCGGGTGCTGGCCTCCCGGGTCACCACGGCCGACCCCACCAGCGTGCTCTTCATCGACCTGGACCGGTTCAAGGTGGTCAACGACAGCCTCGGCCACGACGCCGGCGACCAGTTGCTCGCGCTCGTCGCCCGGCGGCTGCGCGGATGCGTACGGGCCAGCGACACCACGGCCCGGCTGGGCGGGGACGAATTCGCCGCGCTGCTGCACGACTTGCCGGCCGCGGCGGCCCAGGTGGTCGGCGAACGGATCGTGGCCGCCATCAAGGAGCCGTTCCGGTTGGCCGGGCGCGAGGTGTTCATCGGCGCCGGCGTGGGGATCGCGATTTCGCGCGAGGGCGAGCAGAGCTCCGAGGAACTGCTGCACAACGCGGACGTGGCGATGTACCGGGCCAAGAAGGGCGGCCCGAGCCGGGTGCTGCTCTACGAGCCGTACATGCACGCCGAGGCTTTGGAACGGCTCAGCCTGCGCGGCGACCTGCAACGGGCGCTGCGCGAGGGTGAGTTCCGGCTGCAGTATCAACCGCTGGTCCGGCTGGCCGACGGGCAGCCGGCCGGGGTGGAGGCCCTGATCCGCTGGGAGAGCCCGGTGCGCGGATTCGTCTCGCCGGTCGACTTCATCCCGATCGCCGAGGAGTTCGGGCTGATCGTCGACATCGGCCAGTGGGTGCTGGAGACCAGTGCCGTCCAGGTCGCCAAGTGGCGGCGGGACTTTCCCGACCTGGGACTCAACGTCAACGTCTCCGGGCATCAGCTGGTCCACCCGAGGTTCGCCGACAACGTGATGCGGGCGCTGGCCATCGCGGGGCTGCCGTCGAGCGCGGTGACGCTCGAACTGACCGAGTCGGTGCTGATGAGCGAGCCCGATCTGGGCAAGTCGGCCCTGCACCAGCTGCGCGGGCTCGGTGTGCAGCTGTCGATCGACGACTTCGGCACCGGGTATTCGTCGCTGGCCTACCTGCGCGAGCTGCCGGTGGACGAACTCAAGATCGACCGGGCCTTCATCGCACGGGCCGAGTTGACGGCCGAGGATCTTGCTTTGGTCCGTACGATCGTCGAGCTCTCGCAGATTTTGGGTCTGCGCGTGGTGGCCGAGGGAATAGAAAATGCCGCCCAATTGGCGGCGTTGCGAGGGCTCGGCTGCGGTTACGGGCAGGGTTATCACCTGTGCCGGCCCGTTGATCCGGCGGTGATGCCCGATCAGTTGGCCCGAGCGCAAGATGGGTCACCCGTTGGCGTACTTGATCACCGCTCTACCGCATGAGCCATGCTCTAGGGGTACTTTTCGGCTAAATAAGACATTTGCCCCGGAAGGAAAATAACGGTGACACCCTTCGCGTTGCTCTTCCTGCTTGCCCTCGCGGGTTCCTCGTGTTTCGCCCTCGGCCGGGCCCTCGGCCGCGGTGAGCGCTACGAGAAGGGGTACCGCGAAGGCTTCCGGGACGGCGAAACCGGATCCCTGGCCCGTGCGGCACGTCTCATTCAGCTGAACGACCGGCCGTCGATCGCGCCCGCCATCGAATCCATGCTCGGGCCGTACGCGGTGCCGCAACAGCAATTGCCGGGACGCACCGCCTCGCCGGCGGTTACCGCGGTTCCGGTGCGTCCACAACTCGCCATTTGAAAATCAACTCGCGGGGGTACGGCCGGGGGCCGTACCCCTTTCTCATTGTCAGCCCAGAACCAGCTTGCGCAGAATCATGTTGAGCGCGACACCGGCCATCAGGCCGAGGAGGCCGATCGCGAGAGCCCGCCGGCCCAGACGCTCGCGACGGAACATGGCGACGCCGCCGAAAATCGCCGCGAACGGGCCGATCAGATACGGGACCAGCACGGCCAAGCCGGCCAGGACGAACGCCACGATGCTGAACGGGTTGCCGGAGCGCTTGGCCGCCGAGGCCTGTGGCTGATTGCTGACCATGTACGGCGGGGGCTGCGCGCTGAACGGCGGCGGGGTATAGGGGGCGGGCGGCGGGGCCGGCTGCTGAACCGCCGGGAAGCCGTTGACGGCCGTGGCGTCCCTTGCGGGCGCGGGCGGCTGATAGCCCGGTCCGGGGACGTCGAAAGTCGAGGTCGCGTCGGTAGCCCACGCCGGCTGCGGCACACCGCCCGGCCCCGTGGTCTGCCAGGTGGCTTGCGGCTCGCCGGCCTGCCAAGCCGGACCGGACACCTGCGGAGACCCGGCCCAGGACGGCTCGGCCACCGGCTCGCTGAGACGGGCGTGCTCGGCCGAGGGCTCACTCGACTGCCACGACGCGTTGGGCGACGCCCAGGACGGCTGCTCCGGCGGCTGAGCCGGCCATTGCTGGCTTTGTGCTTGTGTGGGCCATTGCTGGCCTTGTTCCTGCGTGGGCCATTGCTGGCTTTGCTGCTGCGTGGGCCAGTGCTGGCTCGGCTCCTGGGCCGCCCACTGCTGGCTTTGCTGCTGCGCCGGCCACTGCGGGCTTTGCTCCTGTGGGGGCCAATGCTGGCCTGGGGCCGGGGCCGGCCACTCGTTCGGCGGCGGGGTCGGCCAGGCCGCGTCGGGGGCCGGCGACTGCGGCCCGGCCGGCGGGGGTGCGGCCTGATAGCCGCAGTTGCCGCACCAGCCATTCGGCTGGACCGCGGCCGAACCACAGTTCAAGCAGGTCATGGACGCTCTTTCCGGGGGTTGCAGGTCGACATTTGCCATCGACCTGCAACCCGCGGACTTGAGCTGATCAGCCGAGCTGTTTGCGCACCTCGGCCGCCACCCGGCCGCCCTCGGCGCGGCCGGCCACCGCGGCCTGCGCCGCCTTCATGGCCGGACCCATCTGGCCCTTGCCGGTGAAGCCGCCCGCCGCCAGCGCCCCCGCCACCAGCTCGGCGATCTCGTCGTCGCTGAGCTGCCGAGGCAGATAACGCTCGATCACCTCGCCCTCGGAGCGCTCCTTGGCCGCCTGCTCGGCCCGGCCCGCGTCGGCGAACGCCGTGGCCGCCTCGCGACGCTTCTTCGACTCCTTGCTCAGCACGGCCAGCACCTCGTCGTCGGAGAGGTCGCGCGCCTCGGTGCCGGCCACCTCGGCGTTGCGTACGGCGGCCAGCGCCATCCGCAGCGTCGCCGTGGTCAGCTCGTCGCGGCCCTTCATGGCGGCGTGCAAGTCATCGTTCAGACGGTCCTTCAGCGTTCCCATGGACGGAGAAACTACCCTTGCTTTCCATGCGCAAGCGCTCCCTTTTCGCCCTCGGTTCCGGTGTCGTCGCCGCGGGCGCCGCCACGTTCGCCTACGCCTCGCTGGTCGAGCGCAACATGTTCACGCTCCGGCGCTTCGACGTGCCGGTCCTCGAGCCGGATGCCGAGCCCCTGCGCATCCTCCACCTCTCCGACCTGCACATGATGCCTGACCAGCGGCGCAAGCAGAACTGGGTGGCCGCACTGAGCGGTCTCGACCCCGACCTGGTGGTCGTCACGGGCGACAACATGGCCGACCCCGAATCGGTGCCCGGCGTGCTGCGCGCCCTCGACCCGCTGCTGTCGGTACCCGGCGCGTTCGTCTTCGGCTCGAACGACTACCGCGGCCCGCGCCTGAAGAACCCCTTTTCGTACCTGGTGCGCCCGTCCTCCGAATACGAGGAGGACCAGCTCAAACGACCCAACCTCCCCACCGAGGACCTGCGCGCGGCAATGGTGGACGCGGGCTGGGCCGACCTCAACAACGCCCGTACGGTGCTCAAAGCCGGCGGCCGCTCCATCGAGCTGGCCGGCGTCGACGACCCGCACATCAGCCGCGACGACTACCAGTCGGTGGCCGGCCCCATCTCCACGGGCGCCGACGTCCACCTGGGCGTCACCCACACCCCCGCCTCCCGCGTGCTCGACGCCATGGCCGCCGACGGCTTCGAGCTGCTCCTGGCCGGCCACACCCACGGCGGCCAGGTCTGCGTCCCGTTCTACGGCGCCCTCACCACCAACTGCGACCTCCCCCGCTCGATGGCGAAGGGCCTGCACCGTTGGCCCGGCTCCGACTCCTGGCTGCACGTCTCGGCCGGCCTGGGCACCCACCCCACCGCCCCCGTCCGCTTCAGCTGCGTCCCGGAAGCCTCCATCCTCACCCTGATCCCACGCTGACCTGCGGTTTTACTGTTAGGGGGATACCGATTTCGTTCCCGCCCCGGCGTCGGATAGTATTTCCAGGCAGCTCGGGGTGTGGCGCAGCTTGGTAGCGCGCTTCGTTCGGGACGAAGAGGCCGTCGGTTCAAATCCGGCCACCCCGACCAGTTCAAGGGCCGTTTCCACTTGTGGAAGCGGCCCTTGTTGCGTCACCGACTACTTTTGGGGCCCCCGACGCCATCGCGGTCATGGCGCTGGCCGACGGCGGACCGATGATGACCTCGCGTGGCGGGTCAGTGGCGCAGTGAGGTAGGCGAGTCGGCTCGGGCGTCGGGCGTGGGTGGCGGTGGGCGAGTCCGCTTGGGCGTCAGGCGTGGGTGGCGATGGGCGGTGGGCCAGTCCGCTCGGGTCTGCGAGCGGCGGTCGTGGTGGCGCTGTGAGGTGAGCTACCCGGGTCGAGGCTGCGCACTTCGGCTGCCGGCGGCGTCAATACGGTGACCGGGTGCGGGTGGGCGACGCGTTCGTGCTGGTGGCCGGTGGGGTCGGCGGCGGGCTGACCGGGTCCATGGCCGGGCTCGCCTCGCTGGTCAGTTATCCGGCGCTGCTGGCCGTGGGGCTGCCACCGATCGCCGCCAACGTCACCAACACCGTCGCCCTGTTGTCGAACACCGTGGGCACCGCGATCGGGGCCCGCCGCGAGCTGCGCGGCCACGGGCGGCGGCTGGCCCGGCTGTGTGCCGCGGCCGCCGTAGGTGGTCTGGGCGGTGCGGTGCTGCTGCTGGCCACACCGTCGTCGGCGTTCGAGCGGATCGTGCCAGCGCTCGTGGCGCTCGGCGCGGTGCTTCTGCTGCTACGCGACCAGCTGCGCCGGTGGGCCGGTCACCGCTCGATGCCGGCGCTGCTGCTGGGCGGGGCGATCTGCCTGATCGGCGTGTACGGCGGCTACTTCGGCGCGGCCGCCGGCGTCCTCATGCTGGCAGTGCTGTCGGTGGCCGCAACCGAGCCGCTGCCCGTGACGAACGCGATGAAGAGCATCGTGCTGGGCGCCTCCAACCTGGCGGCCGCGATCATCTACGCCGTCGTGGCCCCGGTCAACTGGGCCGCCGCGGGCCTGATGGCGGTTGGTTGCCTGCTCGGCAGCTGGCTGGGCCCGACGTTCGTCCGCCGGATCCCGGAACGCCCCTTGCGCGTCGCGATCGCCCTGGCCGCGCTGGGCCTCGCCGCCTACCTGTGGTGGCGCGCCGGCAGTCACTGATCCGCCACATCCCGACCTGGCTTGTCCCCGACTTCGACCTCGCCTGCCCGGCGCGGGCTGACCCGTTCCTAAGCGCTACCCAGTCCGGCCTCGATCGCGCTACCCAGTCCGGCCTCGATCGCCCTACCTAGTCCGGCCTCGACCGCCCTACCAAGCCCGGCCTCGACCCGGCCGACCCGTACCAGAACTCCCACCCGGCCCTTCCGGCCGTCGGCCCGACCCGGCTCCTCTGACCCTCCGGCCCACCTGTCTCCTCCCGGCCCTGATCCAGCGGGCTCGGACTCTGGCGGACGGGCGGCACGGGAGTCCGGGTGCGGTGCCGCTGTGGTTCCAGCTCCGACCTAGCTGGGCCCTTCCCGGGGCCCCGATCCAGCGCGCCCCGCCTCTGAGGGCTCCGGCTGCCTGGCTCCGTCCTGGCATGCGTAGCCCAGGGCCCGGCCTGCGTAGCCACGGCTCGGCTCGAGCGGCCCTGTCCGACCCGGCCTTGCCCGGCCCTGTCCGACCCGGCCTTGCCCGGCCCTGTCCACCCGGCCTTGCCCGGCCCTATCCGACCCTGTCCGACCCGGTCCTGCCGGGCCTGGTTCTGCCGGGCCTGGTTCTGCCGGGCCTGGTTCTGCCGGGCCTGGTTCTGCCGGGCCTGGTTCTGCCGGGCCTGGTCCTGCCCGGTCCCGGGCTTGCCCGGCCTGGTCCTGCCCGATCCGGCCTGACCTGGCCCTGCCTGATCCGGCCCTGCCCGATCGCGGCTAAGCCCGCCCATGACTCCGGCTCGGCCGCCCGGCACGCGTGGTTGGTGTCAGCGGCGACGCGTGATGTGGGTAGTACTTACAGAAGTGCGTGCCCGATGCTGAGGCATTGGCAGGAAGGAGCCGGGGCCGTCCGGGACTCGCCGCCGAAGGCCTTCGGGAGTCGGGTGCGGCGGGCCGCCGAGGCTGCAAACGCCGAATAGTCACTTACCCGGGTGCTGGCCGGGCCGGGGAGAGCTATGTCGTGCCGGCGAAGCGGCGGATGGTGAGGACCGCGGCCACGATGGAGAGCAGGAACAGGGCTGCGGCGGCCCACCAGGTCTGGTTGGGCGGGGACGTGGGGGCCGAGGCCGTGGGGGCAGCGCCGCGGCCGGCGTCGGTGCCGGGGGCGGCCGGGACGAACTCTTGTATCTGGCCGTCGGGAGCCGACTGGGCCTGGCCGGGCACGGGGGCGCTGCCGAAGCCGGCGATGCCGGGCGACGGGGACGTGTCGAGGGGGTTCTCGAAGACTGCTGGGACCGACGCGGTCAGCGCGCCGACCGGGTCGACCAGGCCGAAGCCGAAGACGGGGTCGCGGCCGGGGGTGCCTTTGTCTTTGGCGGTGCGGATGATGCGGTTGATGACTTCGCCGGCGGGCATGTCGGGCCAGCGGGAACGGACCAGGGCCGCGGTGGCCGAGACCATGGGGGCCGCGAAGCTGGTGCCTTGGACCTTCCAGTAGTCGCCGCCCGCGTTGGCGCCGACCAGTTGGGTGGCGGGGGCCGTGACAACTGTTTCCTTGCCGGTGATCGAGCCGGACCAGAGGGCGTTGCCGTCGCGTTCCATGCCGGCCACGGCGAGCACGCCGGGTTCGCGCGCCGGGTACCAGACTCCGGTCGTGGAGGACGCGCTGGTGTTACCCGTGCAGGCGATGACCACCACATCTTTGGCGAACGCGTAGTCGAGGGCCGCGGCGAGGGCGGCGCTGCTGCCGTTGCCGCCGAGCGACAGGTTGATCACCTTGGCGCCCTTGTCGACGGCCCAGCGCACGCCCTGCGCGACGATCAGCGCGTCGTTGTAGCGGTTGTCCTCGTCCAGGACCCGTACGGGGAGGATCTTGGCTTTGGGGGCGATGCCGACCACGCCCGTCTGGTCGTCGCCGCGGCCCGCGATGATGCCGGAGACTGTGGTGCCGTGGCCGACCAGATCGGTGTCGCCGTCGCCCTTGTCGTCGACCAGGTCGAGCCCGGGCAGCACCTGACCGAGCAGGTCGGGGTGGTCGGCGTCGACGCCGGAGTCGATGACCGCGACCGTCACTCCGGCGCCGCTGGCGTAGGTCCACGCTTCGGTGATGTTCAGCGTGGACAGATGCCACTCGTCGGCGCGGACGGAATCGCCCTGCAGCGGGCTCGGTTCGGCCGGCACACCAGGCGTGGCGGAGACCGGATTGACCGGAATGCCGAGTGTGAAGAGCCCAGCTATCGCGGCAGCGGCCAGTCGGCGACCACTCACCAAGGCGCACCGCCTCCAAAGGCCGGGAACTCGGTCGATGCAGATTACTCCGAATCCGAGCTTTGGGGAGGGGATCGGTCGATGGTTGTCGCACCGCCTGTCTGTTAAATCTTCACGCATCTCAGTACGGCGCGAGGTGGGCCAGCTGGATCAGCCGTACGCCTTCACGTCGAGTGACCAGTCGGCCACGGCCCGGCGGCATCGGTGTGGGCCGGACCGGGCCGACGAGCGCGCCCTCGTCGGCCGGGCCGGACATCACCAGGCCGGGCGCCGACAGCTCGCGCAGCCGCTGGATGATCGGCTCGTAGAGGGACCGGCCGGCGCCACCCGCGCGACGCGTGAGGATCAGGTGCAGACCGACGTCGCGGGCTTGGGGCAGATATTCCAGCAGTGGCGTGAGCGGGTTGGTCGGCCCGGCCACGACCAGGTCGTAGTCGTCGACCAGGACGAACAGCTCGGGGCCGGTCCACCAGGAGCGTTCGCGCAGTTGCTGGGCGGTCACGTCGGTGCCGGGCAGGCGGCGCTCCATGTAACCGGCCACCGACTGCATCAGTTCGAGCGTCTTTTGGGCCTGGATCCCGTACCCGATGCGGTGTTCGGTCTCGGGCAGGTCCATGAGGGAGCGCCGGTAGTCGACCAGGATGATCCGGGCCTCCTCGGGCGCGAACCGCTGCGTGATCGTCGTGGCCAGGCCGCGCAGGAACGTCGACTTGCCGCACTCGGCGTCGCCGAAGAGCAGGAAGTGCGGGTCCGAGGCGAAGTCGATCTCGACGGGCTGCAGATCGGCCTCGGAGATGCCGATGGGCAGGCGCAGACCGCTGCTGCGGGTCAGGTCGAGTTCCGCGTACGGCACCACGGCCGGCAGCAGGCGCACGCGCGGGGCCGGGGCGCCGTGCCAGTTGGCCGCGATCTCCTTGACCAGGTCGCTCGTGTCGGCCAGCGTGCTCAGTTCGGGCCGCACCGTGAGCAGATGCAGGAACTTCTGCTTGTCGGTCGGGTGTTCGATGATGCCGCGGCCGGGCTTCTCGGGCACGGTCATCGCGGCCCGGCGGTTGACCGTCGAGTCGCTGGGGTCACCCAGCCGCAGTTCGAGCCGAGAGCCGAACAGGTCGCGGATCGCGGGCCGGAAGTCCATCCAGCGTGAGGACGCGGCGACCACGTGGATGCCGTACGAGAGGCCGCGCGTGGCGATGTCGGTGACGACCGATTCGAGCTCTTCGTACTCTTTGCGCAATGTGGACCATCCGTCCACGACGAGGAAGACGTCGCCGAACGGGTCGTTGTCGCCCGCCTGCGAGGCCGTGTTCGCGCGGCGCCGGCGGTACGACGCCATCGACTCGATGCCCATCGCGCCGAAGCGGGCCTCGCGCTCAGCCAGCAGGGTGGAGATCTCACCCACCGTACGGCGGACGCCCACCGTGTCGAGGCGGCCCGAGACGCCACCCACGTGCGGCAGGTCGCGCAGTGTGCCGAGCGCGCCGCCACCGAAGTCGAGGCAGTAGACCTGCACCTCGGCCGGGGTGTGGGTGAGCGCAAGCCCGCAGATCATCGAGCGCAGCGCCGTCGACTTGCCGCTCAGTGTCGAGCCGACCACCGCCACGTGCCCGGCCGCCCCCGCCAGCTGCAGCCACATGACGTCGCGGAGCTGTTCGCGGGGCTTGTCGACCATCGCGATCGGCACCTGCAGCGCGCCGTGCAGTTCGGGGTTGGCGAAGGCCAGGCCGCGGGCCGAGTCCGCCACCACCGGGCCGAGCAGCTCGTCGAGCGCGGCCGACTGGTTGAGCGGCGGCAGCCACACCTGGTGGGCCGGCGGACCCTGCCCACCGAGCCGGTCGACCGTGACGTCCAGCACGCTCTCGCCGGCGGGGATCTCCTCCGGCGTGGGCTCGACCGGCTTGACCGGCTTGGGCGCCGGCACATAACGCGTCGAATAGGACAGCACCTGCGGTTCGGCTCCGGCACCCCCGGCGGCGGCGCGGCTGCGGGCCTTGGGCAGCGGACCCGAGACGTACGCGGCCTTGAAGCGCAGCAGCGGCTCGGTGCCGAACTTGAGGTAGCCGTGACCGGGGGAGCGAGGCAGCTCGTACGCGTCCGGCACGCCGAGGACGGCACGCGACTCGAGGGCCGAGAAGGTGCGCAGACCCACGCGGTAGGACAGGTGGGTGTCGAGCCCGCGCAGCCGGCCCTCCTCGAGCCGCTGGCTGGCCAGCAGCAGGTGCACACCGAGCGACCGGCCCAGCCGTCCGATCTGGACGAACAGGTCGATGAAGTCGGGCTTGGCCGACAGCAGCTCGGAGAACTCGTCACAGATCACGAGCAGCGACGGCAGCGGTGGCAGCGCGGCCCCGCCGGCCCGGGCCTTCTCGTAATCGCGCAGGCTGGCGTAGTTGCCCGCCTTGCGCAGCACCTCCTGCCGCCGGATCATCTCGCCGTCGATCGCGTCCACCATGCGATCGACCAGCGGCAGCTCGTCGGCCAGGTTGGTGATGACGGCGGCCGTGTGCGGCAGCCGGTCGAGCGAGGCGAAGGTCGCGCCGCCCTTGAAGTCGATCAGGACGAAGTTCAGCGTCTCGGACGAGTGCGTGACGGCGAGGGCCAGCACCAGCGTGCGCAGCAGCTCGGACTTGCCGGAACCGGTGGCCCCGATCAGCAGGCCGTGCGGGCCCATGCCGTCCTGCGCCGACTCCTTGAGGTCGAGCTCGATCGGGGCGCCGTCGGCCCCCACGCCGATCGGCACGCGCAACTTGTCGCGATTCGGGCGCGGCATCCAGGCCTGGGCCACGCTGAACGTCTCGGGATCGCCGATGCCGAGCAGGTCGGACAGGCCCATCTCGGTGGCCAGCGGGGTGTCGGCCGACTTCGACATCGCCGCCAGGCGCAGCGGGGCGAGCCGGCGCGCGACGGCCTCGGCCTGCTCGACGCCGAGCCGGTCGGGCGTGCCGACCTCGGCCTCGTGCTCCATCGAATAGGTGTTGAGGACCCGGCGGCCGCCGTGGTGGGCCACCTCGAGCACGAGCAGTGAGCGGTCGAGCAGCCGCGGGGGCTGCTCGTCGAGGTCGAGCACGGTCACGCCGTCGATGCCGTCGTCGAGCTGCGTCGCGCCCTTGAGGTCGGCGCCGTCGAGCACGATCACCACGTGCGGCGTGCTGGTGCTCTGGCCCATCGGGTTGAACCGGGGCCGGTTGCCGATCACGTCTTCGAGCAGTTCCTCCAGCTCCTGGCCGGTGCTCGCGACCAGGCGCACGTGGCCGAGCGCGTCGGTGCGGGCCGGGTGCAGGTTGTGCGGCAGCCACTTGACCCACTCCCACGACGAGCGGCGCTCGGGGCCGGCGCAGACCGCGACGATCAGGTCGTCGGGCGCGTGGAAGGTGGCCAGCTGAGCCACGATGGCCCGGCTCAGACCCTGGACGTCGCTGGTCGTGCCGGGCCCGGCGCCGCGCAGGAAGACCCGCGCGAACCCGCGCAGCGAGGCCGCCACGGGCAGGTCGGGCACCACCGAATAGGCGTCCAGGAAGCGCCGCAGCGCGCCCGCGGTCATCGGCTCGAGCTCGTCGAGCGGGCGGGTGACCGGCGGCAGCAGCGGCGTGGCCAGGGTCTGCGGGCCGATCGCGAGCCGCACCACGCCGAAGTCGGGGTCGCTGGTGCGCCGCTCCCAGACCCGATGGCTGCCCGCGGTGGACCACAGCTTGGTCGGGTCGGGGTGGCGGTAGAGCAGGCCGACGCGCTGCTTGCGGGCCGTCTCGCGGACGCGTTTGCGCAGGCCGGAGAGGTGCCGCAGGTATTCGCGGCGGGCCGCCATCATCTCGGCCTTCTTGGGTGAGCCGTTCGAGCCGAAGCTGGTGGCCAGCATCGCGATCGACGAGATGCCGAAGAGGCCACCGATCACATAGGAGTAGGGCCCCGTACGGCCCTGGCCCATCATCATCGCCATCGCGACCGAGCCGCCCAGCATGGGCAGGGCCATCATCGCCTGCTGCCAGCGGCCCCCGGTCGCCTGCGGGATCTCGGGTGGCGGCTCGACGGCGATCTCGCCGGTCGGAATCTCCGGCGCGGGGCGCCGGGCCGACCGCTTGATCACAACCGTGCTCATTCCCCTTATATCCCTTTCGTCCACATAGGCGCGGCTATGCCGCCGGGCGCTGCGCTGGCCTCATGGTAGGTAAAGTGCGCTTGCGTCCGCAGCCTCGTCCTCATCGATGAGCGAAAGCGGGCACATGGGGGAGGTGGATCGATGAGCATCGGACTGGCGCGGGTCACGATCAGTGCCCCGCAACGCCGCATCGACGTGGCGTTGCCGGAGCACGTGCCGCTGGCCGAGTTGCTGCCCGAGGTGCTGCGGCACGCGGGCGAGGGCCTGGCCGACGACGGCGAGAAGCACGGCGGCTGGGTGCTGCGGCGCACCGACGGCGTCGCGCTGGCCACGGCTCAAGGTCTTTTCCCCCAGGGCGTACGGGACGGCGAGGTGCTGCATCTCGTGCCGGCCCACGACGAGTGGCCCGAGCTCGAGTACGACGACGTGGTCGAGGCCATCGCTGAGGGCGCCCGCCGCCGCGGTAACGCCTGGACGCCCGCCTCCACCCGCACGGCCACCCTGGTCGGTGCCGGGGTGCTGCTCGCGTTGGGCCTGGTCGCGGTGCTGGCCGCCGGTCCGGGCTGGGCCGGTGCCGCCTTCGCCGGGCTGGGCCTGGCCGTGCTGCTCGCATTGGCCGGGGTGACCGCTTCCCGGGCGTACGGGGATGCCCGGGCCGGAGCCGCCCTGGGCGCGTACGCGATGCCGTTCGCCTTCGCCGGGGGCGCCGTGCTGGTCGCGACCGACGACCGGGTCGGCGTGTTCGGGCTGCTGCCCTGGCTCGGCGGCTCCGAGCTGCTGGCCGGCTCGGTCGCGTTGCTGCTGATCGCCGCCCTGGGCGCGGTCGGCGTCTCGGGTCAGCTGCGGCTGTTCACGGCGGGCGCCGTGGTCGGCCTGTTCGGCGCGATCACCGCCCTGACCAGCATGGTCACCAGTGCCGCGGGGGCCGCCGCGGTGCTGATCTCGATCCTGGTCTGCGGGATCGGTGCGCTGCCCCTGCTCGCGATCCGCTTCGGCAAGGTGCCCATGCCGCCGGTCACGCTGCCCACCGGGGCCGAGGCGGCCGAGGGCTTCACCGGGGTCAGTGCCTCCAGCGCGCTCGACGCCGCCCGCGAACGGCCCGACCGGGCCACCGTCTTCGCCGCCGTCACGCGCACCGAGGAGCTGCTGGCGGGCATGCTGCTGGGCCACGCCGTACTGGCCGTGGCCGCGTTCAGTGTGCTCTCGACGGCCGGTTCGCTCTCGGCCCGCATCCTGATGGGCGTCTCGGCGGCGGCGCTCCTGTTGCGCTCGCGGCTGTTCGTCACGTTGCGCCAACGGGTGCCGCTGGTCGTCGGTGGCCTGGCCGGGGTGGCCGCGCTCGGCATCGACCTGCTGCGCGGGGCCGACGCGACGGTGCTGCTCGGCGTGACCGCGGCCGCGCTGGTGCTGGCCCTGATCACCGTGGTGGCCGGCGCGACGTACTCGCGTAAGCCGCCCTCGCCCTACCTGGGCCGCGCCGCCGACCTGCTGGACACGCTCGTGGTCGTGTCGGTGATCCCGGTGGCGTGCGCCGTCGTCGGCCTCTACGACGCCGTGACGAGCATCAGCCGCTAGATTTCGCCGGGAAAGAAACGCGCGGACGATGCCGGTCGGCTTCGTCCGCGCGTGCGGTCGCGCGACGTCGGCGGGCGACGGCGGGGCGCGACCTTTCCTTGACTCCGGTCAGTGCTCGAGGCCCTCGGCCTCGGCGGCCTCCTGACGCTTGAAGGAAGCCTTGATCTCTTCCTCCGCCTCGACCCGGCCGGTCCAGGTGGCGCCCTCGACCGACTTGCCCGGCTCGAGGTCCTTGTAGACCGTGAAGAAGTGCTGGATCTCCATCCGGTCGAACTCGCCCAGGTGGTGGATGTCGCGCAGGTGCTCCTGCCGCGGGTCCTCGAACGGCACGCAGAGAACCTTGTCGTCGCGGCCCTTCTCGTCGGTCATGCGATACATGCCGATGGCGCGGGCCCGGATCAGGCAGCCCGGGAACGTCGGCTCCTGCACCAGCACGAGCGCGTCCAGCGGGTCGCCGTCCTGCCCCAGGGTGCCCTCGATGAAGCCGTAGTCGGCCGGATACTGCGTCGAGGTGAACAGGGTCCGGTCGAGCCGGATACGACCGGTCTTGTGGTCGACCTCGTACTTGTTGCGGTGTCCCTTGGGGATCTCAACCACTACGTCGAAATCCATGATGTGACTCCCTTGTTCGCCCGCTTGAGAGAAAGCCGGTGCCACGGGCGGGGAAAACTGCGGGCCGGACAGAGGCGGCCGACAGGATCCGCGCGCGACGGTGTGCCGGATGTCGCTAGTCTCCCCTAAGTCTTACGCCGTGTTCTAGGAGGGGCTCGTGGGGAGGCAAGATTCACACGATGGTCCCGGGTACGACGGCGTGTCCGAGTCGCATCGGGGCTCCGGAAACGGTAACCCGGCGGCGGCCGGTGAGGATGATTCTTCGGCGCAGCCCGGCCCGACGGTTGACCTCAGGGGTCACGTGACGGCACAAAAGCCGCAGCAGTCACCCGAATCCGCGGCCCAGCCACCCGTTCGGCCGGAATCGGCGCCCGGTCGGCCACAGGTTTCCAGCGATTCGCGACCGGAGGACGCGCGCGGGTCACAGGATCAGCAGGTGCAGCCGCAAAACGACGAGACAATCAACTTCGCGGCACCGGCGGCGGGGGCCCGGGTCACCGGGCCGGCCGAGGCCGGCGGAGGCACCTATGGGCGGGCCGCCGTTCCGATCAACAACGTGCGGCCGACGTCACCGGCGAGCGGCCCCACGGTGGCGGCCGCCGCCGGGGGAACTGCCGGGACCGCCGCGCCGAACAAGCCCGGCCCGGCATCGTCCCCCGCAGCCGGCGCAGTGCGAGCAGCCTCGAAGACCCGTACGAGATTGGTCGTCGCCCTTTCGGTTGTGATCTTTCTGGTGGCCGCCGCGGGCGTGGTCGGACTGGTGCGTCCCGGCCCGGTCGACCGATGGCTGGGGGCCGCACCGACCACCTCGCCCACGCCCGCCCCGACTACCCCCGAGGCGTCGCCCACACCGGTGCTCGTGGCGGCCGCCGGTGGTGGCACGGCACTCACCGGCGACGGCGTGACCAGGGCGATCGACCCGCTCGTGAAGTCGGCCGGCCTGGGCTCGAAGGTGCACGTGGCGGTGCTCGACGTGGCCTCGGACGAGGTGCTCTACGCGCGCAACGCGGACACGATGACCACGCCCGCCTCCACGACGAAGCTGCTCACGGCGGCGGCGATCCTGGACGCGCGCGGACCGTCCTATCGGCTGAGCACCCGCGCGGTGGCGGGCGGACAGCCCGGTGAGGTCGTGCTGATCGGCGGCGGCGACCCGACGCTGGCCACGGCCAAGAACACCCTGTTCCCCGGTGCGGCCCGGCTCGACCTGCTGGCGGCCCAGGTCAAGAAGGCGCTCGGCACGGCTCGGCCGACCCGGCTGCTGTACGACACGTCGCTGTTCAGCGGGCCCGAGACGGCCCGGGGCTGGGACTCCAGTGACATCGCGTACGGGCAGGTGTCCCGGATCCAAGCCCTGATGGTCAACGCGGGCCGGGTGCGGCCCATCCACAACGAGTTCGGTGGTGACCCGCGCTCGTCGAATCCGGCCGACGCGGCGGCCAGGGCGTTCGCAAAGATGCTCGGCGTGCCGTCGTCGGCCGTGAAGAAAGGCAAAGCGCCGGCCGGAGGCCGGCAGCTGGGGATCGTCCAGTCGCCGCCGATGGTGCAGCTCACCGACTGGATGCTCGAGCAGAGCGACAACACCGCGGCCGAGGCGCTGGGCCGGCAGGTGGCGATCGCCGACGGCAAGGCGGGCACGTTCGACAACGCCACCGACGCGATCATCGCTCGGATGCGGGCGCTCGGACTCCCGGCCGACGAGGCCAACCTGTATGACGCGAGCGGTCTGTCGCGCAACAACGGGATCAGCCCGACGATGCTGACCGAGCTGCTGGCGTACGCCGCGTCGGGGCAGCAACCGGCGCTGAGCAGCATCTTCGGCGGGCTGCCGGTGGCGGGCTGGTCGGGCACGATGACCAAGCGATTCGTCAAGCCCGCGCCCAACCAGGTCGGGCAGGGCGTCGTACGGGCCAAGACCGGCACGCTGAGCGGCGTCAACACGATGGCCGGGGTGCTGACCACCGCCGACGGGCGGCTGCTGGTCTTCGCGATCATGGCCAGCGGGTCGGGCAACGCGGTGACCGGGCGGGCCGCGCTCGACAGAGTCGCGGCTCGGTTGGTGGGGTGCGGTTGCTCCTGATCGGGTTCGGGCGGCGGGTGGGGCGGAGGACGTGGCTGCTGATCTCGGGGTTTCACCTGAGGTCTGAGCTCGATTTGCGCGGGTACGGTGGTGGGCATGGCGCAGTTCGTTGACTGGGATCTGGCCGCCGCCACCGCGGGCGCGCTGTCGAAATCCGGCCCCGCGGTGTCCTACGACGACGCGATGACGGTGGTGACCGAGCTGCGGAATCTCACCGACGAGGCGGCCGGGCACGTGGCCGCCTACACGGGGCTCAACCCGCAGGTCGAGGTGCCGCCCGTGCGGGTGGTCGACCGCAAGGACTGGGCCGCGGTCAACATCGCCGGCCTCAAGCAGGTGATCATTCCGCTGGTCACCCGGCTCTCGGGCGACAAGCAGCCGGGCGGTCTGGCCGACGCGATCGGCTCCCGGGTCACCGGTGTGCAGGCCGGCACGATCCTGGCCTACCTCTCCGGCCGGGTCCTCGGGCAGTACGAGGTGTTCTCCGGCAACCCCGGCCAGCTGCTGCTCAACGCGCCCAACATCGTCGAGGTGGAGCGCAAGCTCGGAGCCGACCCGCGCGACTTCCGGCTGTGGGTCTGCCTGCACGAGGTCACCCACCGCACCCAGTTCACCGCCGTGCCGTGGATGCGCGGCTACTTCCTGGGCGAGGTGCAGGCCTTCGTCGACGCGTCGCAGAGCACCGAGCACATCCTCGAACGCATGCGCCGCGGCGTGGCCACCCTCTCCGACGCGTTGCGCGACCCCGACTCGCGCTCCTCGGTGCTCGACATCGTGCAGACCCCCGGGCAGAAGGCCGTGCTCGACCGGCTGACCGCGCTGATGACCCTGCTCGAAGGGCACGCCGAGTTCGTGATGGACGGGGTCGGCCCCGAAGTCATCCCGAGCGTCGAGTCGATCCGGGCCAAGTTCAACCAGCGCCGCGAAACCGGCAACCCGCTGGAGAAGGCCATCCGCCGGCTGCTCGGCATCGAGGTCAAGATGCGGCAGTACGCCGAGGGCCGCAAATTCGTGCACGGCGTGGTCGAGCGGGTCGGCATGGACGGCTTCAACAAGATCTTCGACTCGCCGCTCACGCTGCCGCGGCTCGACGAACTCGGCGACCCCGACGCCTGGGTGACCCGGGTGCACGGACCGCAGCCCGCGATCGGCGGGTAATGGCCCGGATCCCGCCCGCTGTCGCTGCGGTGCGGCTGGCCGTGCGCCGGGCGTTGCCCGCCGACGGCGGGCTGGTGCTGGTGGCCTGTTCGGGCGGGGCGGACTCGCTCGCGCTGGCCGCGGCGGCCCGGTTCGTGGGGCGTTCGGTCGGTCTCGTCACCGTGGACCACGGGCTGCAGGCGGGGTCGGCCTCACGGGCGGCCGACGTGGCCACCTGGGCCGCCGAGGCCGGGTTCACGCCGGTCGGGGTCGAGACGGTCACCGTGGCCGGGCTGCCGGGCGGGCCGGAGGCGGCGGCGCGAACCGCCCGGTACGGGGCGCTCGAGGCTTACGCGCGCCGGGTCGGGGCGGCTGTCGTGCTGCTGGGACACACCCGCGACGACCAGGCCGAGACGGTGCTGCTGGCGCTGGCCCGGGGGGCGGGGCCGCGCGGGTTGTCGGGGATGCCGGCGCGCAACGGTCTCTTCGTGCGGCCGCTGCTGGACGTGGCTCGGGCCGACACGCGGAAGGCATGCGCGGCCCTGGGGCTCACGCCGTGGGAGGACCCGCACAACTCGGATCCGGCGTTCGCCCGGTCCCGCGTACGGGGGAAGGCTCTTCCGGCCCTGATCGAGGCGCTGGGTCCGGCTGTGGTGGCCAATCTGGCCCGCTCGGCGGCGATGATCGCGGCCGACAACGAGGCGCTGGACACCGTGGCGGCCGAGGCCCTCCGGCTGTCCCAGCCGTCGTGCCTGGAAATTTCCGACCTGCTGGGGATGCGGGGGGCGGTGCGGCGACGGGTGCTGCACATGTGGGCCCGGGAGCTCGGCGCGCCCGGCAGTGCCCTCTCGCACCGGCATGTGGAGGCTCTCGACGCGCTCGTGACGCGGTGGCGCGGTCAGGGTGCGGTTCACCTTCCGGGCGGCATTCAGGTGGTCCGTGAGCGCGGCACACTCGTTCGAGTGCCCTGATGCTTTGTGAGAGTTGTCACTCCTAGTGTCGGATTCCCCGGTCGAGCTGGGCGGAACGGGGCCTTTTCCTGCGGTTCGGACACAGTTGAGCGGTGCCCCGTGCGGCGGCCGGCAACCTTCGTACGGCACGCTAAGTCCATGGCTGACGGGTCCTGGTACGACTCCGACATCGATCACGTGATCATCTCCGAGGAGCAGATCCGGGAAAAGATCGCCGAACTGGCGAAGCAGGTCTCCGCGGACCACACCGGGGCGGAGGGCGGCATCCTGCTGGTCTGCGTGCTCAAGGGTGCGGTCATGTTCATGGCCGACTTCGCCCGCGCACTGGCCGGCCACGGGCCGTCCACCGAGATGGAGTTCATGGCCGTCTCGTCCTACGGGCAGGGCACCACGTCCTCGGGCGTCGTGCGCATCCTCAAGGATCTCGACCGTGACATCACGGGCCGCCACGTGGTCGTGGTGGAGGACATCGTCGACTCCGGGCTGACGCTGTCGTGGCTGATGAAATATCTGCAGTCGCGCTCGGCCGCCAGCGTCGAGGTGGTCGCGTTGTTCCGCAAGCCCGACGCGGTGAAGGTGCAGGTCCCGGTGAAGTACGTCGGGTTCGACATCCCCAACGAGTTCGTCGTCGGCTACGGTCTCGACTTCGCGGAGCGCTACCGTGAGCTGCCGTATGTCGGGGTGCTGAAGCCCGAGGTCTACGCCCGTAGCTGAACCGTTTCTCAGCCTCTTCTCAGAAATCCGTCCTTATGGGCGGTTTTGCCACCAAAGCTTGCTGAACGGACGGCGGCCGGCGGATGTCCGGCCGACGGGCTCACGGGTTCGCAAGCGGCACCTACGGTGTACCGTCGAGTGACCGATGGCGCAGTGTCACAAGCGCCGGAGGGGCCGGGGGTTTCTTCGCTACAGCGGGGGTATCAGACCGGGGCCGCCCGTCGGCGGCACGTTGAGGTGACCAGGACGCCGATCAGGAGGGTCCGGGCGCTTGGCGCCCGACAACAGTATGGAACGTACGCGTTTCTTCCGCCGCCCGGTGGTCTGGATCATTCTGGTGATCATCGGCGTGATTGCGCTGAGCTCGTTCTTCACCAGTGGTCCGAGCTACCAGCGCGTAGATACCTCGGTGGCGCTCGAGCGCCTGAACCAGCCGGGCATCGAGAAGGTCGTCCAGAAGGACAAGGAGCAGACGCTCCAGATCGATCTCGCCTCGCCCGAGCGGTTCGAGGGCAAGACCACCGACAAGATCGAGACCCAGTATCCGTACGAGATCACGCAGGATGTCTGGAACGACGTGCAGGAGGCCAAGACCGCGGGCCGGATCACCGGCACGGTCGACGCCACTGTCTCGGGCGACAACATCCTCTTCAGCCTGCTGATCAACCTGTTGCCGATCGCGATTCTCGTGATCCTGCTGCTGCTGTTCATGTCGCAGATGCAGGGTGGCGGCTCGCGGGTGCTCAACTTCGGCAAGTCCAAGGCGAAGATGATCACCAAGGACACGCCGAAGACGACGTTCGCCGACGTGGCGGGCTCGGAAGAGGCGGTCCAGGAGCTGCACGAGATTAAGGACTTCCTGCAGAACCCGGCGAAGTACCAGGCGCTCGGCGCCAAGATCCCGAAGGGCGTGCTGCTGTTCGGCCCGCCCGGAACGGGTAAGACGCTGCTGGCCCGCGCGGTCGCCGGCGAGGCCGGGGTGCCGTTCTACTCGATCTCGGGTTCGGACTTCGTCGAGATGTTCGTGGGTGTCGGCGCGAGCCGCGTCCGCGACCTGTTCGAGCAGGCCAAGTCGAACGCTCCGGCGATCGTCTTCGTCGACGAGATCGACGCCGTCGGCCGGCACCGTGGCGCCGGCATGGGCGGCGGTCACGACGAGCGCGAGCAGACGCTCAACCAGCTGCTCGTCGAGATGGACGGCTTCGACACCAAGGGCGGGGTCATCCTGATCGCGGCCACCAACCGGCCCGACATCCTCGACCCGGCGCTGCTGCGTCCCGGCCGTTTCGACCGCCAGATCCCGGTCGACAACCCGGACATGGAGGGTCGCAAGCAGATCCTCCGGGTGCACGCCAAGGGCAAGCCGTTCACGCCCGACGTCGACCTCGACTCGGTGGCCCGCCGCACGCCGGGCTTCTCCGGCGCCGACCTGGCCAACGTGATCAACGAGGCCGCGCTGCTGACCGCGCGTAACGAGAAGCGGGCGATCTCCAACGAGTTCCTCGAGGAGTCGATCGACCGCGTCATCGCCGGCCCCGAGCGCCGTACGCGGGCGATGAGCGACAACGAGAAGAAGATCACCGCGTACCACGAGGGTGGGCACGCGCTGGTGGCCTACGCGTTGCCGCACTCCGCGCCGGTGCACAAGGTGACGATCCTGCCGCGTGGCCGCTCGCTGGGTCACACGCTGGTGCTGCCGACCGAGGACAAGTACACCCAGACCCGCGCCGAGATGATCGACACCCTGGCCTACGCGCTGGGGGGCCGGGCCGCCGAGGAGCTCGTCTTCCACGAGCCCACCACCGGCGCCGGCAACGACATCGAGAAGGCGTCCGGCCTGGCCCGGGCCATGGTCACCCAGTACGGCATGAGCTCCAAGCTCGGTGCGGTCAAGTACGGCACCAGCGGCGACGAGCCGTTCATGGGCCGCAACATGGGCCACGAGCGGGACTACTCCGACTCGGTCGCGGCCGACATCGACGCCGAGGTGCGTGCGCTCATCGAGCTGGCGCACGACGAGGCGTGGGAGATCCTGGTGGAATACCGGGACGTCCTCGACAGCATGGTCCTCGAGCTGATGGAGAAGGAAACCATCACCCGCGAGGACATGGACCGGATCTGCGTCCGCGTGGTCAAGCGCCCGCCGATGTCGCCGTTCAACGGCTTCGGCAAGCGCCTGCCCTCCGAGGCGCCCCCGGTGCTGACCCCGGCCGAGCGCGACAAGCTCAAGGCTCAGGCCGAGGCGGACGGTCAGATCGCCGTCGGGCCCAACCCGAACGGCAGCAGCAGCTCGGACGGCAGCAACTGAGCAGCGACGACGACGAACTGGACTATCTCGCCGCCCGCCTGGTCGACGGCAAGCTCACCGGTGCTCCGGTCGAGCAGGCCGTCGACCTCGGGCGGATCGAGAAGGCGGTTCGCGAGATCCTCATCGCGGTCGGGGAAGATCCCGACCGCGACGGGCTGGAGCGCACCCCGGCGCGAGTGGCCCGGGCGTACGCGGAGCTCTTCGCGGGCCTGCGGGTCGACCCGGCCGAGGTCCTGAAGACCGCCTTCGAGGCCGACCACGAAGAGATGGTCCTGGTCCGCGACATCGAAGTGATGAGCATGTGCGAGCACCATCTGCTCCCGTTCAAGGGCGTGGCGCACATCGGTTACATCCCCGGCCCGCACGGCCGGATCACCGGGCTTTCCAAGCTGGCCCGCCTGGTCGAGGTCTACGCGCGCCGTCCGCAGGTGCAGGAGAGGCTGACCTCGCAGATAGCCGACCTGTTGATGGCCAAGCTGGACGCGCGCGGAGCGATAGTGGTTCTCGAGTGCGAGCACCTGTGCATGGAGATGCGCGGCATCCGTAAGGTCGGCGCCCGTACGGTCACGTCAGCCGTACGCGGGGCCTACCAGACCGACGCCAAGGTGCGCGCCGAGGCGATGGCGCTGATCAACGCCCGCTAGGCTTCGACCATCCTGTTGGCCAGGGTCGACATCGTGTACGTACCGATGCCCAGCACCACCTCGAGCGCGTTGCGCCGGGTGAAGCCCGCGGCCAGAAACTCCGTCAGATCCGTGTCGCCGGCCGTCGCCAGCACCTGAAGCGTGAATTCCCGCAGCGCGGCCAAGCGAGGATCCGCCGGCGGCGCCCCCGTACGCAGGGCGGTGATCAGAGCCGCGTCGGCGTTCAGCTGACGCAGCCGGCCGGTGTGCATGGCCAGGCACACTCGGCACTGGTTGCGGGCGGCGATCACCATCACCACCACCTCACGGGCCAGCGGGTCCAGCGTGCTCGCCTCGAACAGCCGATTGGCCTGCAGGAAGCCGCCCAGCATCTCGGGCGACTCGGCCAGCCGGGCCACCGGATCGGGCAGGTGACCGAGATGCCGCACGGTCGACTCCATCAGCGGGCGGGAGCCGGGCGGTGCCGACTCTAGGGTGTGCTGGGTGAACACGATGCCTCCGGTAAACTCGTCAACGTGGTTGTCGAAACAGTAAACCAGGTTGTCGAGTTTGCCAATGCCGTCTCCGACTGAGGAACCGCCCGGCTTCGAGCTGCCGCTGCTGCTGTTCGCCGGGTTCCGTGCGCTCATCGACGACCTGCACGCCGAACTGGCCCGGCGCGGGCATCCCGACGCCCGCCCGATGCACGGCTTCGCGATGCAGGCGATCGGGCCGGCCGGCGCCACGGCCAGCGAGATCGGGCGGCGCCTGGGCGTCTCCAAACAGGCGGCCGGCAAAACCGTCGACCGGCTGGCCGGCCTGGGCTACGTCGAACGCGCTGACGACCCGCACGACGCCCGGCGCAAACTGATCCGGCTGACCCCGTACGGGCTCGACATGCTCCACCAGTCGGCCGAGATCTTCGACCGGCTGCGAGCCGGGTGGGTCGAGCGGCTGGGCGCCGAGCGCGTCGCCTCCCTCGAGAGTTCCCTCCGTACGGTCGTGCCCGCGGCAGGCTTCCCCGTCGACGTGCCCGGCTGGTTCGGTTAATCGGTGTCCGGCCCGAGCCCCCACCGCGATACTGGCCCGGTGATCGAGAAGAAGCTCAACCCGCCCACCGTGCACGAGCCCCCGGGCTACTCCCACATCACCGTCACGTCGGAGGGCCGCCTCGCCCACCTGGCCGGGCAGTGCCCGCTCGACCTGGACGGCACCGTCGTCGGCGCGCCGGGTGACTTCGACGCGCAGACCGACCAGGTGATCGCCAACTGCCTGGCCGTGCTCGAAGCAGCCGGCGCCACACCCGGCGACGTGGTGCGCTCGGTGATCTACGTGGTGAGCGCCGACAGCACCCAGCTCGCCGCCGTCTGGGACAGGCTCAACGAGTCGCCGCTGGCTCCCGCCTTCACCACCGCCTCCACGCTCCTCGGCGTGACCGCGCTCGGCTTCCGAGGCCAGCTAGTGGAAGTCGACCTGACCGCCGCGCTCTAGGACCGGTCCTGCCGATCACCCGGGTCTGCGGCGTGGCCCAGGCGGCGCGCCTGACGTCAGCCGGGAAACGGCCACCTACAACGGTATGAGGCCGCTTCCCGGGCGACGTCAGCCACCATCCGGACCTCGCCGCGCTGCCACGTGATCGGCAGGACGGACACTAATTGAAGAAGCTGGCCAGCCCGACGCCCATGCACGTCAGCAGCACCGGGACCAGGCACGCGACGGCGCCGATGATCGGGGTGCGGTCGACCTCGCCCGGTTCGCCGCCGTAGACGAAGCCGATCGTCACCCAGCCCAGGCCGAACGCGAGCACGGGCATGGTCAGGCCGCACAGCAGCGCATAGGTCGGCACCGAGCCGGGCGACGCCACCAGGTAGAGCGCGATCTGCACGATCAGCACCACCGCCGCGAACGGGCCGTAGATGAGCAGGTTGCGGGCCCACGGACGCCAGCGGCGGGACGGTGCCGCGTCGGCCAGGATCGCGTCACCGGAGTCGGCGGCCCGGCGCGCCTGCTGCAAGGCCCCCAGCGCGCCCGCGGGACCCGCGCCGGCGGCCTGAGCGGCCACCTCCAGGTCGGCCGGCTGCGGACGCACCTCCGGCACCGGCACGCCCAGCTCGTGCGTCAGCCGGGCCTGCTGGGCCGCGAGCCGAGCCCGTACGGACGTCAGCTCCTGCCGCGCCGCCGTGACCGCCGCCTGATGCTCGGCCGACGCGGCGCTCGCGGCCCGCCGAACGGCGTCGAGGCGCTGGGCGGCCGCGAGATAGTCGGCCCACGGACCCGGAGCCGGGGGTGCCGGCTGGGCCGGGATCGGGCTCGTCGTCTGCTGCTGCTCGGTCACGCCCCACCACCCCGGTCGTCGCCCGCACCAGGGTCGAGGAACGGCAGAACCGTGACCATGCGGCCGGACTGGCGGTCGTGCAGCAACGCGCGGTTCGGCCGGGGCAGCCACTCCACCGGCTCACCGATCACCGCGCCGATCTCGGCCGGCGGCACGTTGAGGAACAGCAGCCCGGCGACGGCGTCGCCCGCGGTGAACTGGCGGGGATCACGCCACCACGAGAGCAGATGCGCACCCCGCGCCGGGCCGTCCCGCAGGAACGCCGGCAGCGACTCGGGCGCCATCGCGTCGAGCCCGAAGACCACGCGATAACCCGGGCGCTCCGGATCCAGCTCGGCGGCCAGCCCGTCCCGGTCGACCCGCACCACGTCCTGCCGGTGACCGAGCTCGGCAGCCAGCGCCTCGGCGAGCCGATCCCCCTCGGCCACCAACGAGCAGATGACAAAGCGAGCCGTACGCGGCTGGTGGAACGCGGCCACACTGCGCGCGGCCGCGTCGAGCACCTCGGACGCCGACGCCTGCGAACCGAAGATCGCCAGATGCCGCCCGGGGGAGGCGCCGAACGGGAACGCCGCCGTGGACAGGTTCACATCGAGCGTGCGGCCCACCAAGGCGGCCGGCGACCCACCCCGGCCGGCCAGTGCGGCCCGATAAGCCGGGTCGTCGGCCAGATGCTGATGCGCGTAACCGGCGAAAACGCGCGGCGGCTGCGACTCCGGATCGCGGGCGCCCCACAGCTTGTGCCGCAGGTCGCTCAGCAGCTCCTCGTCGGCGTGCGGGTCGGGGAAGCGGATGATGCGCTCGTGCCCGCGGGTGGCGCCGCGCGGGCCGCCCAGACCGCCGGCCGTGTTCACCACCGCCGTGCCCAGAGGCAGCCCCGCCGCCGAGTCGTTGGCCGGCTCCAGCACGTCGCCGCCACCGGGCAACGCAATGCGTACGGGGAACTGGCCGAAGAACGAGTCGCGCTTGGCGTAGAGCGCCGACACACCCGTCGTGTTCTGACTGGCCAGCACCAGGTGGATGCCGCACGAACGACCCGTGCGGGCCAGCGTCTCGATCAGCGTCGTGGCCTCCGTCGCCACCGGGTCGCTGCCGGACAGCAACACCGGGAACTCGTCGACCACGCACAGGATGCGGGGCAACGGACGCTTCAAGCCGTCCTCCGCGGCGGCGACGCGCAGCTCCTTGAGGGTCGAGACGCCCGCCCGCTCGTACGCGGTGAAGCGGCGCGACAACTCGGCATTGAGCTCGCGCAGCACGGCCAGCCCGTACTCCCGGTCGACCTCGACCCCCACCGCCCGCGCATGCGGCAACCAGGTGCGCTCACCCTGCGTCGGCACGAACTCGGCGAAAGCGACGCCCTCCTTGAAATCGAGCAGGTAGAAGGCCAGCTCGGCCGGACCGTACCGGGCGCCCAACCCGTACAGCACGTTGATCAGGAAGGCCGTCTTGCCCGCGCCGGACCGGCCCCCGACCATCCAATGTGGGGTCAGGTCGTTGAACCGCAGCGCCAGCGGAGTGTCCCCGTCGTGCCCGACAACCGTGCTCAAGCCCTCGGCGGCGTCACCCGACCACATCACCTCACCCGGCTCGGGCAGCAGATCGGCCAGCGTGACCCGGGACGCGGCGGCCGAATGAGCGGCCAGCTCACGGCAGACCGAGTCGATCAGGTGCGGCGGCGGATCCTCGTCGAGGAAGACCGGGGCATTCAGCCACGACACGTCAGGCGTCGAACCGAACGTCGCCCCGGGCGGATCACCGATCACCGCGTACGGATTGCGGACCGACACCATCGTCGTGCGGGGCAGCGGCGCCTGGGTCGTCTCCGCGGTCAACGGGGGCGGCGGCCAGCCCGCCACGATCAGGTGCAGCCCCGAATCGGGGCCCTGCTGGGCCAGCGCGGCGATGCGGCGCAACTCCTCGCCCTCGGTCAGCTCGGGCAGGCTCGCGATCACCACCAGCATCATGCGGTCACGCCGGGTGCGCCGCGGGGCCACCCCACGACCCGGCCGCAACCACTTCTCCGCCTCGGCCAGCACATCGCGCAGACCCTGCCGGTCGGTGGCCGGCGGGGACAACAGGCCCGCGTCGCGCAGATCGGCGAACGGGGCGAACACCTCGCCGCCGCCGATGCCGTCGACCGCGCGGACCAGCAGCGAACCAGCCGGAGCGGCGGCCAGCAGACGCAGCAGGATCGACCGCAACAGACCGAAGACGCGGGAATCGGTGGCAGTGGCATCGATCGTCAGATGACCCGTGCCGAGCAGCGGGACGATCGCCGGGAAACGGGCGTCGTCGAGCAGCTGGGCCGCCCCGAGCCGCACGAACTGCGGCGGATAGACACCACCCAGCGGAGTGTTGACCGACTGCGCGTCCAAAGGCGCGCCGAGCCAGCCCGGGGCCAGCGCGCCCGCCGCCGCCCGCAGATCCTCGGCCAGGCGATGCTGCTCACGCGGATCGGGCGAGGTGCCGTCGGCGTCGAGCGCATTGCCAGCCGCCTCCGCGAGGGCAGCCGCCTGCCGGTGCAAAGCGGCAGCCTGCTGGACCCGCAAAGCCGAATCCACCACCGCCCTCACCTCCTGTGTGCGCGGATAAAACTTATCCCAGACCAGGCGGGGCATCGCGTTCCCGGTGGCCCGTTCGGTGTCCGCGTCGTCCGGGGTTGTGCCGTCGATGCCCCGTCCGGGGTGATAGGTGTGCGGAGGCACTACTGTCGTGAGTGTGCAGCCGCAGGAGCCAGTGACCGGACCTACGCCCCCGTCGCCGGGGGTGTCCGAGCCTGGGACGACGCCTGCGACACCGGTCAAGAAGGCGCGAAATCGGCGGCTGCGGCTGTGGCTGGCGCTGGGGGCGGGGGTGCTGGCGCTGTTGTGCCTCGGGGGTGTGGGGGTGGCGGTGCTGCTCTACGACGAGGAAACGAAGATCGAGCGCGCGGAACCCGACGCTGTGGCCGACAGTTTTCTCCGTGCCTATCTGGTCAACCGTGACGATCAGCGAGCGACTCTCTTCCAGTGCAAGTCTGGCGGAGACTTCCAAGAGATCGCGAACTATCGGGCCGACGTCGTGAGTCGCGAGAAGAAGTTTTCGGTAGGCATCGTCATAACGTGGACGACGTTCACCGTGCAGACAACGGGCAACCAGTCCGCGGTAGAGACAGACCTCCTCAAGACCGCGTCGAACCAGTCCGGGCGGGTCACCGATACTTGGCGCCTGAATCTGGTCGACGAAGACGGTTGGCGAGTCTGCGGAGCGACTCAGATTTCTTAAGTCACTCGACCCAGAGCAAGTTGGCCGGGACCTCGAGTGTCCGGGGCGCGTGGCCGCTCCAGCCCCAGCGATACCAGTCGAGTTCGGTGGTGACGCGGGCGCAGATCTCGCCCTCGTGATTGGTGTGAATCTCGGTCACCGCACGCAGATCGCGTTCCTCACCGCCGTCGTCGAGCAGCCGCACAACCCGGCGACCCGACAGCGACGTCGCGTCGGAGGCCGCCACCGGGTTACGCCGAGCGGGTTCGTCGAGCGACACGAGCCGCGCGTTGACGTCGCCGGCCGGGAGGGTGAGACCCGCCACGCCGTACTCCTCGACCCAGACCCGCTCGACCGGCACCAGCGGCGCGAAGATCTCGGTCTGTTCGGCCTCGGCGCGATACCACTCACCCTCGGACATCACCGGCACATAGGTGCGGCTGCCCTGCACGACCTTCTCGTCCGCGCGCAGGTCGGAACGCCACCCGTGGCCCGGCAGCCCGATCAGGACCCGGCGTCCGCGCAGCTGGCCGCTCATCGTGGCCGGCGTCGGCACGATCGGGCGCGGCGGGTCGAGTTCCCACTCGGGGTGCCCGGCGAACGGGTCGGGGAACGGCTCGCGGCTCATCCCGACCCGCCCAGCGCGGCGCCCTGCTCGCGCATGAACTGCACCGGGTCGATCGCCCCGGCGCTGGATCGGTCGTTGTTCAGGTGAACCTCGTAGTGCAGGTGGGGCCCGGACGAGTTGCCGCTGCTGCCGACCCGGCCGATGATCTCACCGGCCGTGACCTCCTGGCCCTCCCGCACGAAGGGCTGCACGATCATGTGGCAGTACCTCGTCATGATGTTGCCGGCGTGCTGGATCTCCACCATCCAACCGCATCCGCCCTTGCCCGGGTAGCCGTCGACGTTGCAGGTGCGCCGTCCGTTGTGGTCCTCGTCGCACTTGACCTTCGAGACGATGCCGCTGGCGGCGGCCGCGATCGGGGTCTGTTTCCCGGCGATCAGGTCGACGCCCTGGTGCGTCGGGCGGGAGGCAGTGCGGAAGCCGGAGCCGACCAGGGCGCCGACCGGCAGCGTCCAGCCGGAGGCGGCGATCTCACCGGCCGAGGCGCACACCATCGCCACCGAGTTACCCACCGCGTTGGCCGCGCCGTCGGCCAGCGAGTTCACGATCTGCGTGGCGATCGGCTCATGCTTCGCGTACGCGTCCGGGTAGGCGCTGATCTGCACCCGTTGCGCGGCCCGGGTCAGCGACATCTTCTCCCAGCCGGGCACGGACTTGAGCTTCTGATAGAACTTCCGGCTCGCGTAGACCGGGTCCCGCACCTGCTGCGGCGTGCCCCAGCCGCTGCTCGGCCGCTGCTGGAACAGGCCCAGCGAGTCGTGGTCGTTGCGGGCGCCGAGGTTGCCCAGGTTGTTGAGCCGGGACTCCTGCATCGCCGTGGCGATGGCGATGACCCAGGCCCGTGGCGGCATCTTGAGGTCGGCGCCGACATTGATGATGACGGCCGCGTTCCGGATCTGCTCGGCGCCGTAGGGCCGGATCCGCGGCAGCTTGGTGTCCGGATCGATCGGACCGGCCTTGCCGCAGCCACCCGAGGCCGTCAGCTTGTCGTTGCCCTCGTCGGTGAGACCGCCCACCAGCACAGCCGTGATGCTGCCGCCGCAGCACAGCAGGGCCAGCGTCGCGACGATGGCGACGAGCAGAACGATTTTCCGCGGCCGGGGAATGCTCACGCCGGGTCCCAGTCGATCCCGTCGACCCGCCAGTGCCCGTCCGGGGAGATCAGGCGCAGGCTCAGCTTGCCGGTGTCCATGGTGACGACCGCGTTGACCACGGTCGCGCTGACGGGCACCAGGCTGGGGCGGCCGATCACGCGGTCCGCGGGAACGCTGGACGGGTCGACCCCGTCCAGTTCGTCGGCGAGTTTGGAGGTCGAGTTGGGCAGCAGCTGGGCCCGCCAGGCCTTCGGTGTGACGTTCTGGTGGTCGGCCCAGGCCGAGGCGAAGGCGTAGGAGACCGCCTCGGGCTGCGCCCGCCCCGGGGTGGTCGACGGGCTCGGCGGGGGCTCGGTGTCGATGATGCTGTCGTCCTGCTTGGGGTCGACGCTCACCGTCGGACCGGGCGACGCGTTGCCCAGCGGCGGCGGCGAGTCGTTACCGTCCGCGAACAAACGGCCGATGCCGATGATCGCCAGGACGATGACGGCCAGGACGACCGCTACGCCCCAGCGCGACCGGAAGATCCGGTTGAGGCCGAGTTCGAGAGAGCGGGGCATGTGATCACTTGGCCTCGGAGCGGATGCGCGGCGTGGCCGGCTCCGACGTGGTGCTGCCCGTCTCCGGCCGATAGATGGCGTAGGAGGAGGGCTGCTCGGAGACGTCCGGCTCGGTCCAGCCCGGCGTCCGTCGCTGCCGGTTCGGCGGGGCCTTCTGGGCCGGTGTCGCCGTCGCCGAGGCCTCGTCCCGGACGCTCTCGGTGCCGTCCGGCCGGGTCGGGGTCGGCGTGCCGGCGGTCGCGAGAGCCGGCTCCGCCCGCCTCGTGGCGTGGGCCGGATCCTCCAGCCGGGCCTCGGGCCGCAGGTTGCTCTGATCGACGTAGACCGTGCGGCCGCGCCCCTTGCCGACCAGCTGACCGTCGCCGGCGTCGACGGGGTCGACCTTGGAGGCCTCCCGCATGTCCTGGAAGAACCTCCGAGTCCAAGAGCCCGTCGTGATGGTGCGGGCGTTGTCCTTGCCGCCGAGCTGGGTGATCCGTCGGTACGGCCGAAGCAGCATCCAGCCGACCAGGCCGCAGAGGAAGACGAGAACAACCTGAAGCCAGCCGGGGAGACTGGCCGTATTCATGATCAAGTCGACGGCGAACAGGTAGATAGCCGCACCCGTTCCGAAGACCGCGATGTTGAAAACTGCGGCCACCACGGCGTTGCCAAGCCGCTTGATGCCCGCGTTCGCGGGGCGCAAAAGGCCTATCGTTCCGAGGATGGGCGCTGCGATGACCGCCCATCGGAATACCAGGAAGCCGAGCAGCACGAGCACCGATGCCGTCAGGTCGAACATAGCAAACATGATCGCCGCGAGTACTGCGATGAATCCTGAGCCAATTCGATCCATGCCGTTGACGCCCTGCAGATATTCGTAGGCTTCTGGATCCTCCTGTTTAATCTGCTCGGCGACTCGTTGCCACTGCTCTTTCTTGCCGTCGAGCACGCCGTCACGAGTGGCAGAGTTCTCACGAATACGCTGCGCTTCGTCCCAGGTGAGCGAACGGGCGTCATAGAGCGCTGGGCCATACTTGCGGGCAGTCTCGCTGTCTGCCGAGCCGAGAAGGCCACGAAGCCAGTTGCGGTAGAGCATCGTCTCGGTAGCGGTGTCGCTGGCACGGACCGCCGGCGGCCGGTTGTCCTCGCACGAACTGCCGCCGAGTACGCACTCAGTCGGCTTCTCGGGGCGGGGGCCAACCGCGTCATGCACGACACTGAGAGTCGTGATCAGAGTGCCGTCCGCAATGTTGGCTGACTTGACCGGCCAGGCTGCGATCGCTGTTACACCGACCATGACCAGGATCGCCCAACCCGCGGTAGTGGTCGCCGCGCCCATTTCGGCCTGCTTTGACCGCCAGAGCAAGTAAAGGCCGACGATCGCCAAGGTGATCACGCCGAAGACGCTGAAAACCTTCTCGTAGACCGCTTTAGTCGCCTGGTCAACAAGCGGGTCGGCCCAGCCCCACAGCGACTCAGGGTTCCAGGCTCGTTCTCGCAAAGCATTGGAGGCACCGACGATCGCAGTGGCCACCATGAACTCGCCATTGGCGATCGTTGTCTCAAACTTGTAATCAGGGTCGACCAAGGTTGATGCGCAGCCACTGTCAAGGTCATATGTTGTGTAGCTGTATCCCGCATAGCCGTAGTCGCTGTAAAGGCCAGGAAAACTGTTCTTCGGGTCCGTTGAAGGACGTTCGGCGAACCATCCCGCAAGACCGGAGTCAGGCGTGCTGGGTGTGGGGGGTTTTAAACAGGAGGCCCGGCTCGCACTGACCTTGGTCAAGCGGTTCACGCAGCCCTTGAAGTCCTGCTGCCACTCCTCGACACTGCACGCCCCGCCCGGAGCCCGTGTAGGCGCAGCCGACGCAGGCGGAGCCGCCACAGCCCACACGATCGACGCCACCACCATGACGAACATCGTCAGAAGCAGCGCCACCCCCCGCCGCACCATCTCAAACCTCCAGGTCGGACGGCAACATCGGAATCGCCGGAGCCGCCTTGGCGGCCATCGGCGTCGTGTCGAGGTGCTCCAGCAGACCTTCAACGTACGACACGTCGACACGTACCTTCTGGACGCGCCCGTCGACGTCTCGCATGACGAACTCACGGAACCCGAGCCGCGCCGACGACGACGTGTCGATCTGCGACAGTGACGCCAGCGTGGCCTCGTATCCGTCGTGCACCGGCACCCGCAGCAGCCGCAGCGCCTCGGACGCGATCTCCTGGTCTTCCGCGATGCGGCCCACGAAGACCGTCGACACGAGGTTCTGCACGTCGAGGCCGAGGATGTCGCGCGGGTTCTGCGACGCCACCAGCGCGGCCAGGTTCCACTTGCGGGAGTCGCGGGCGAGCCGGACGAGGAAGGACCGCCCGGACCGCCAGCCCTCCATGAAGTGGGCCTCGTCGAGACCGACCATCTTGCGCGAGGACATCGAACCGCCGTAGCAGCGCCGCACCGCGAGCCGGTGGGCCGTGTGCAGCATCGGCAGAGCCAGTGATTCCTCGGCCGACCAGTATTCGCGCTCGATCTTGAGGTCGGGCAGACGCAGGCCGGCCATCGTGATCACGGTCAGGGCGGCGTCGGCGCCGAGCAGGTGTTGCGGCGGCGAGCCGAAGAACAGCAGCGCCAGTGGCATCTCGGCCGTGTCGAGCAGCAGGTTGGCCAGTTCGCGGCCTTCGTCGTCGTCGAGGCCTTGCAGCGTACGGACGACGTCGTCGAGTGTGGACGATTCCTCGGCGGGCACTTGGCGTACGGCGTGACGCAGCAGCGTCGCCGTGGACGCCTCCTTGGCCACCTGGGGTGGCACCAGCATCGAGCAGATGTCCTGCACCAGCATGCGGCGCTCGGCGCGGGCGTTGGAGACCGCGATCTCGTATTCGCGATCACCGCCCGCCCCGGTGGGGAACTCGGACCGTACGGGGGTGGGAATCAGCGCGTAGGGGGCGAGCGTCCCCTGTTCGGAACCGGTCAGGTTGAGCACCCGCGAGTAAGGGCGCAGTTCCGGCATCTGGCACAGGCGGGCCAGCGGGCCGGACGGGTCGAGCAGGGTCACCTGCACACCGCGGCGGGCGTTCAGGTAGCCCAGCGCGCCCATCAGGGTCGATTTGCCACCGCCGGGTTCGGCCACGAACACACCGAGGCCGGAGCGTTCGCGCACCTCCATCGGGAAGTGCAGGTCGAGGAAGACCGGCCGGCGGCAGGTGCCCGCAGTACGCCCGATCAGGTCGCCCCGCCGGTCGCCGACTGTGGACGCTGCCTGGGGCAGGGCCGCGGCCAGCAGCTTGACCGGCATGCGACGCACGTAGCCGGTGTTCGCGATCGGCTCGCCCGGGATGAACTCGCGGGCCAGCTGGTCCTGGTTCTTGGGGTGTTGCAGTGAGATGCGCAGTTCACGGGAGTAGAGCTGGATCAGTCGGCGGGCCCGTTCGAGGCATTCCTCGCGGGTGGCGCCGCCCACGGCGATCCGGTGCCAGCCGTGCGCGCGGGCCGACTCGACCGGCAGCCCGGTGGTCATCTCGTCGCCGATCACCAGCGCCCGCTTGGCCAGGCGTTCCAGTTCGGGTGGGGCGTCGATGCCGTGCTCGGCGTAGTCGAGCTGCTGCGACCGGATCATCCGGAGCCGGTGTTCGAGGTTCTTGAAGGAGCTGTTGGAGCCGAGGATGTCGATCCGCGAGGAGAGCTCCATCGGCCACGGCAGACGCTCGTGGAAGTGCATCCACGGCTCGTGCTTCTCGGGGATCTCGAGCGGTTCCATCCGCCCGACCGACAGCACCGCGACGTGTCTTTCCTCGCCCGTCATCCGGTTGACCAGTTTCACCGTCGACCCGTACGGGGTGCGGTAGCGCTCCACCTGCTCGGTCAGCGCGAGCAGGTCGCCGGTGTCCCACTGGCCGTTGGTGACGGGGCTGAGCGGCCCGGGCGGGGCCATGCAGAGCGCGACCGAGCGGAACAGCAGCCATTCCAGTTCCTGCGGGGTGACCCGGCGCCCGCGCATGCCGAACGCGTTGAGCACCTCGTCGAACTGCTCGACGGCCCGGTTGAGCTTGCGCCGTTCGCCGTCGGAGGTGCCCCGGCCGAAGATCCGCAGGACGCGCTCGGAGAACGTGTCGCCCAGCGAGCGCCGCGCGAACGTCACCCCCAGGTATGTCTGGCCTTCGGCGTGGTTGACCGAGAGCAGGTGCCGCTGGGCGGCCACCAGGTGATCCGACCACGAGGTGCCACCGCGCACGTCGGGCAGCGGCTTCGCGGTGAACGAGTCGACCGTGCGCGCCCACTCGTCGGCCGGGAAGGGCCGGTTGGTGCGGCGCAGGTGCAACCGGAATCCTGCCAATCCGGCGTACTGCTCGGAGATCGCGCTCAGCAGCGCCTCGCGCTCCGCGTCGGGACGGAACGCCCAGCGCACCTCGGGCAGGTAGTACCAGGCCGTGACGGTGCTCTGGGTGAAGGTCAGGTGGCCGGCGATCTCGCTGATCTCCAGCTCCATGACCGGGTCGCGGTCGTTGAACTTGAGCTTGTGCGGCCGCAGCGTGACCGGCTTGGGCTGCTTGACCGGCAGGTTCTTCGGTTCCTTGGTGCGCCGGGCCGGGGCTTTCTCCTTGCGCTTGGCCGGCGCCTTCTCCGGCACGGGCACCGGCAGCGGGGCCTCGTCCGCGGGCTCGTCCAGCAGCGGCTGCGGCGCGTAGGCCTCGACCGGGCCGGGCTGCGGCGGGCGGGCCGGGGTGCCACCGACGGTCTGCCACAGCGGCGGCGTCGACACCGGTGCCGCCGCCGACTCGGTGGTCTGTGCCGGTGCGGCCCCGTTCCGCGGCGAGGGTGGCCAGTCGTCGAAGTCGGGCCAGTCGTCGAGGCCGCGGTCGGCCGGGGCGCCGGATTCCTGGAAGTAGTCGGCCTGGGGCCCGATCGGTGCGCGGCTGAACGGCTCGGTCGCCGCGCCGTCGCCCAACGGGCCCGGACCGTCCGCGGGGCCGTGCACCCGCGGTCCGGGCGGCCCGGAAACTGAGGGCGGACCGGAAACCGGTGTTTGCCGGGCCGTTGGCGTGGTAACCGGGGCGTCAGGCGAGGGAAGCGGGGGGACCGGGAAAGCGGGCAGGGGCGCGTCGTTGTCCGGGACCGGGGTCGGCGCGACCGGCGCCGGGCGTGGTTCGGCCGTGGGCGGTGCGGGGATCCGAGGTACGGCCGGGGGCGCGTCGTTGTCCGGGACCGGGGTCGGAACGGCCGGCGGTGGAGTGGTCGACGTCGATCCGTTGGCCCCGGTGGAGCGGTCGTCGAAGTCGAACCCGAAGTCGAAGTCCAGGTCAGGGTCGTCCGGGGGCGGATTCCCCGAAGATTCACTCGCCGGGGGTGCCGAAGCCGGAGCGGACGGCGAGACCGGGGTCGGCGGGGCGGCCCCGCCGAACAGATCGAGGAAGGGCGAATCGATGTCGAGCGTCGTGTCCACCGGCCCACCCCGCGGCCGGACCGGCTGCGGGGACTGGAACACCCCCACCGCGCCGTGGCCCGGCGCGGTGACGAACTCCTCGGCGACCTCGTCAGCCGGTTCTGGCGAAGAGTAGTGGTTCGAGCGCACTCCGTTACTCTGCCTGCCCTGAGTGTCGGCATCCGCGCGGGGATGCCCGTGCGGAACGGGTCCGGTCATGCGCCGGCTCCGAGGGAGTATGCGACTGAACTGGTCATACCAACTCCTCCCGAACCCGGATGCGAGTGGCGACAAGTCTCGGATCGCGGCGCTCCACCGCCGGCTCGCGCGTGCGGCGCCAGTCGGTGAGCGCGGTCCGGATGACGACCCGGGCCGGCCGGTCGGGGTCGACATGCCGGAACACGTACGACGTGGTGACCATGGCGAGCGCGATCTCCCACGCGGGAAACGGATCGATCTCGAAGGTCATCAGGTAGTGCAGGAGCATGAAGAGCGGAACCAGCGCCACGAACATGCCGTACTGCGCGTACGGCAGGTGGATGGGCAGGGTGTAACCCGGGGGCCCCAGATAGACGAGGCGCGCCCGGTAGATGTCGTCGTCGGTACGGAGCCGCATCTCAGTTGAAGATCAACTTGATCAGCGCGTCGCCGACGAAGAACAGGGTCGCGGCGCCGGCGATGAACGCCAGTCCCACGATGGCGATGGCCGAGCTGGTCAGAACCTTGGAGATCTCACCGCGGCTGGCTCGTCCAATGAAGATCACGCCGAGCACCGCGAGCAGGATCGGCGCGATGTTGCTGGCGAAGAAGGTGACGATGCCTTCGGTGTTGATGCCCTTGGGTTCGGGCGCAGCGAGCGTTGCCTGCTGAAGCACGGCTGCGGCCTGCTGGGCGAGCTCAGTGGCGATCATTGGTAAACCTCCCCGTGCCCGGCTAGGGGATTCTGGGCACGCTGCAGTTGTGAAGCCTCACGGCACCGCCCATATCGTGCTACTTCCCACCCTGCGCGTCGAGTGAGCCGTTCGGGCATTGCCATGCTCGTCTGCTCTCCCGGTTCCAACAAATGATGCCCAGTTCCGAAGAGTACGGCCCGCCGTTCTTGGCTACAAGCGTCCGAAACGTTACGCAAGGTGATGGCGTGCGTGAAATTGAGTTACGGGCCATCGTACGCACGTGCGACAACCCCGGCCGCCGTACGCTCGTGCCGTGACGACTGAGCCGACGGATGCCCAGGTCGCGGGGCGCGCGCTGATGCATGTGGATCACCCGGTCGTGATGGGCGTCCTCAACGTCACGCCCGACTCCTTCTCGGACGGCGGGAAATACACAAACGTGGAAGCCGCCGTCCGGCACGGCGTTGACCTGCACTACGCAGGTGCGAACATCGTGGACGTGGGCGGCGAGTCGACACGCCCCGGGGCCGAACGGGTGGATGCCGAGACCGAGATCTCCCGCGTGGTTCCCGTGATTCGGGAACTGGCCGCCGCCGGGGTGCCGGTCAGCATCGACACCACGCGGGCCACGGTCGCCCGGGCGGCCCTCGAGGCGGGCGCCGCCGTGATCAACGACGTCTCGGGCGGCCTGGCCGACAAGGGCATGGCCGGGGTCGCCGCCGAGGCCGGCTGCCCGTGGATCCTGATGCACTGGCGTGGGCATTCGCGGCACATGAACGAGCTCGCGGTTTATCGTGATGTCGTTTCCGACGTACGGGATGAGCTGCGGGAACGGGTCGACGACGCGCTCGCCGCCGGGGTCGCGCCGGGACAGATCATCCTGGACCCGGGCCTGGGCTTCGCCAAGACCGCCGAGCACAACTGGGCCCTCAGCGCCCACCTCGACGTCCTGATCGGGCTGGGCTATCCGGTGCTGTTCGCGGCCAGCCGCAAGACCTACCTGGGCCGGTTGCTGGCCGGCCCGGACGGCACCCCGCGCCCGGTCGAGCAGCGCGAGGCAGCCACCCTGGCCACCTCCGTGCTGGCCGTGGCCGCGGGCGCCTGGGGCGTACGGGTGCATGACGTCACCGCCACGGCCGACGCGCTCGCCGTCTGGCGCGCGACCGGCTCGCCGCGGCTCCGGGCCCGGTGACGGCCGGTGAGGTGCGAATGAGAAGGAGTGAACGGGTGGAGGGTCAGATCACGCTGACCGGGCTGCGGGTGCGCGGACGGCACGGCGTCTTCGACTTCGAGCGCGAGCAGGGCCAGGACTTCGTGATCGACGTACGGCTCGAGCTCGACCTGGCCCCCGCCGCGGCCAGCGACGACGTGGGCGACACGGTGCACTACGGCGAACTCGCGGGCCGGCTGGCCGAGATCGTCGGGGGCGAGCCGGTCAACCTCATCGAGACGCTGGCCGACCGCCTGCTCGTGGCCTGCCTCGACGACGAGCGGGTGGCCGCGGCCGAGGTCACCGTCCACAAGCCGCAGGCGCCGATCCCGCACGAGTTCGCCGACGTCGCCGTCACCGTGCGCCGGAGCCGTACGTGACCAGGGCTGTCCTCTCGATCGGGAGCAACCTCGGCGATCGCGAGCGCCACCTGCGCCAGGCGGTCCGGGAGCTGGGCGGCAGCGTCGAGCGCGCCTCCGGCGTCTACGAGACGCCCCCGTGGGGCGATGCCGACCAACCGGCGTACCTGAACGCCGTTGTGCTCGTCTCGGACCCCGCGGCGGTTCCGCACGACTGGCTGGAACGCGCGTGGGCGGCCGAGACCGCGGCGCAGCGGGTGCGCGATCCCGAGCGGCGCTTCGGCCCGCGCACGCTCGACGTCGACGTGATCGCGGTGTACGAGGACGGCCGGCCGGTGCTCAGCGACGACCCCGAGCTGACCCTGCCCCATCCGCGCGCCCACCTGCGCGCGTTCGTGCTGCGCCCGTGGCACGACATCGAGCCCGCCGCCGAGCTGCCCGGCCACGGCCCGATCGCCCGGCTGCTGGCCGATCCCGCACTGGCCGGCGACGTGGCGGCGCTGAGCCCCCGGCCCGATCTCGCACTAGGGTTGACGGCGTGAGCAGCAACCCGCAGGCGCCCAAGTCGGACCCGTCGATGCGCCCGACCAGCATCTCGGTGTTGATCGTGGCGGGTCTGGGCGCGGCCGCCCTGGGCTGGCTGCTGCTCAGCTTCTCGTATTCGACCCTGCCCGACCTGCCCTGGTCGCCGGTGATCGTGCTGGCCGTGCTGGCCGTCGCCGAGGGCCTGCTCGCGCAGAACACGGCGGCCCGCATCCAGCGCAAGCCGGGCGCGCCCCGGGTCGACCCCCTCGCGGTGGCCCGTTACGTCGCGCTGGCCAAGGCGTCCTCGCTCGTCGGGGCGATCTCGGCCGGTTTCTCGGCGGGCCTGCTGGCCTGGCTGGCCATGGAGCCCACCGAGGCCGCCGGCAACGATCTGCCGGTCGCGATCGGCGGCGTGGTCACGGCGGTGGCGCTGGTCGCGGCGGCCCTGTGGCTTGAACGTTCGTGCCGCATTCCGGAGCAGCCCGACTCCCAGGACAACGACGACTCGGATCGGCCGTCCGGGCTGCTCTGAACACCCGATTTCGGCCTTGAACTGAGACCGACTCGTATCCGTATGCTCTGCGTACGGGCATGCGCCCGGCGGATTTCGGCGTGCGTTCTTCACCGCACGGGGCGGACGCACACGAGGAGGCGCGGCGATGGCGTACGACGAGGCGACCTACCGTCGGCAGACCGAGGAGCCCACGCCCACCGATCCGGCTGCCTACCGGGCCAACACGCTGGCCGCGGCCGAGCAGCGCAGGCGGGCCGAGGAGCTCGACGGCACCGGCGACACCACGGCCGACGTGCTGCGGCGGGCCGAGGCCGACGAGGACGGGCGCGACCGCCTCGGGATCCACCTCGGCTGGGAGGTCGTGCTGCTGGTCGCCGCGGGGGCGATCGGCTTCCTCCTGTGGCGCCTCGACGCCGACAGCCTCCAAAGGCCCGACCTCGACACCCTGCTCATCACCGGCGCCGCGATCGGCCTGCTCACCCTGGGCGCGGGCCTGACCCTGCGGGCCGGCGTGCCCAACCTGGCCCTCGGCCCGATCGCCCTGGCCGCCTCCTTCCAGTACGCCGAACAGGGCGACAAAGGCCTGTTCCAGTCCATCGTCCCGGCGCTGGTGTTCGCCGCGGCCGGGGCCATCGTGATCGGCGTGGTCATCGTCGTGCTGCACGTGCCGGGCTGGGCGGCCACGCTCGCGGCCGGGCTCGGCGTGATCGTCTTCGATCAGCTGCGGGTCGCGCCGGTCGCCGTGCAGGGCGACTACGACCCCACCGACCACGCCTTCTTCCTGTTCGGCGGGTTCGCGCTGCTGGCCGTGCTGGGCGGCGCGATGGGCGCGGCCACCCCGGTCCGCCGCTGGCTGGGCGGCATGCGCCCCACCGGCGACCCGGCCCGCCGCCGGGGCCCGGTCGTCGCCCTGCCGGTGATCGGCTCGCTGCTGCTCTCCTCGGTCTTCGCAGTCGGCGCGGGCATCCTGTTCGCCGCGCTGTCGGACAACCCGGTCGTGCCCGGCACCGGGCTGGAGTGGACGGGCATCGCGCTCGGCCTGGCCCTGCTCGCCGGCACCAGCGCGTACGGGCGGCGCGGCGGGATCTTCGGCACGCTGTTCGCGGTGGCCGCCCTCACGCTGTTCCTCGACTACGCGGCCCGGCGCAACTTCGACATCGCCCTGTTCGCGATCGCGGGTTGCGTGTTCGCGGGCGGTCTGATCGTCACGCGGCTCGTCGAGACGTACGGGCGGCCGCTGCCCGTGGCCGGGCCCGCCGACTGGAACGCGGCTCCCGCCACGAGCGGCGCCAACTGGTCACCCGACCTGCCCGAGACGTGGTCCACGTCGACCGCCAACCCCCGTACGGACCGGTGGGACGCCGGACCGTGGGGAACCAGCCGGTAGCCACCCCGCCGCTCCGCCTATGCTCATGGTCATGACCACTCCGAGCTTCGCCGAGCTGGACGCCCTGCCCACCGAGGAGCTGCGTGAGCGCGCCTTCACCCGGGCCCGGGAGCGGCACGACATCGGCTTCTTCTGGTCGGTCTTCAAGCACCTGCCCGACGCCGACGAGGCGGCCCAGCTCGACGGCGCGCCCAACTCGATCGGCCCCACCGTCGACGAGGCGGTCGCGCTCTGGCGTGAGCTCGAGGGCCACGGCTACGGCGACAGCGAGCCCCTGCTCCGCGCCGCGTTCATCGACTACCTGCAGAAACACTAGGCATATACCGGCGTCGTTTGGGAAGAGCACCGCTCTGGGAAATAGCGGCGCATGGCTCTCGGTAACCGGTACAAATCTGCGCCTGGTGCGGGCACTTTGGCCGCGCTCATATTGGTTCTCGTCTTCGGCAGCCCGTGGTACGCGGAGTGGGCCAGCGAGAACACCAACCCCGACACGGCCGGGGGCTGGTGGTTGCGCCTGCTCGCCTGGCCCCGCTGGTCCTTCGACTCGAGCGACTCGTTGCGCGAGATCATCGTGGGCGACCTCAAGGCGATCCTGCTGATCGTGCTGACCCTGCTCTTCCTGTTCCTGCTGCCCGGCTCCCAGCTGGCCCGGGCCCGCGGCACGATCAGCCAGTTCTTCGCGGGCTGGGCGTCGTACATCTTCGCCGGTGGTTTCGCTGCCCTGCTGACGACGCTCTTCCTGGCCAACCCGTCGCTGCTGGGAGCCTTCCAGGCGGCTGGCAACGGGGCCGCGTACGGACTGTTCGTGGGGTGGATCGTCGGGTTCGCCACCCTCGGTGGGTATCGCGGCACTCGATGAACATTCGCCGTCCGGGGTTGCCGCGGAAGAGTTCGCAGCTGCGAACACTTCGGCGGCCGACCCCGGACGGCGGCTTTTCGATCACAATCCGTGCAGCTCGGCGCCCCGTCGGTTAAGTCCGGACGGCCGTCCGGTATGGCCGGGATTTCGACCATCTGAAGCCCGGCGATCGAACATTTGCCCGATCGCCGCGTCTGGGTAGTATCGGCGCCCATGCCGGATCAGGACTCCGTAGCGGGGAACGCACGCTTGCTGCGCGGCCTCATCTGGGCGGGCGTTCTGCTCGCCCCGGTGGCCGCGCTCGTGGTGCTGCTCGGTCAGAGCTCCAACACCGTGCGTTTCGCGGTGCTGCTGATCGCCGTGGCGATCGCGCTGATCGGCGCGTCGGTGCTGATCCGCAGCGATCCGGTGCTCGGCCGCAGCGACGTCGAGGAGCGTGTGGCCGAAGAAGTGTCGGCCCTGCGGCGGGAGCTGCGGGCCGAGTTCGGCGGTGGCCGCGGCGCCGCCCCCGTCCACGGTGGACCGCCACCGCCGATGCCCATGCCGGCCCCCGCGGCCACGGCGCAGATGCGGCAGCAGCACCTTCCGGAGGAGGAGCCGTCCGGTTTCTTCGCCGACCTGCCGGCCGAGGGCCAATATCCGGACCCGTTCACGAACAACTACCCGGAGAACGCTTACCCGGCGAACGGCTACCCCCCGAACGACTACGCCGAAGACGAATACGCCGCTGACTACGAGCAGGACGACTTCGCTCAGCCCTCGATGCCGGCCGGGCCGCCCCCGACGGGCACACCCCGGCCACCCGCGGGCGGCCGCGCCGGCGTTCCCGTCGCCTCGGCCGCGGTGCGCCCGCCGGCCCGCACCGGTCCCGGCCTGACCACCGGCGGCCGTCCGATCAACCCCGAGCCCACCGGCCGGGCCGTGGCCTCCGCGGCCGCCTCGGTGCCGCCCCCGCCGCAGGTCCCGCGGCAGCGCGGCGCGGCCCCGGTGCCCCCACCACCGGCCCCGCCTCGCGCGGCGGCCTCGGTGCGGCCCGGCACCCCGTACGGTCACCAGCCCGACTCGCTGGCCGACGACTTCGGCGCGAGCCAGGGTTACGCCGCCCAGGCCCCCGCCCCACAGCCCTCCGGCGTCTACGGTTCACCGGCGAGCGGCAACACGTACGGCGCGCCCGGTGGCACGTACGGCGGTAACGGCAACGACTTCGACTCCGACGAGTACAACGGCTACGGCGCCCCGAGCTACGGCGCCGACTACGGCCCGGCCCCGTCCACCGAGTACGGCGCGCCGCAGCACGAGCCCGGCACGACGACCGGCGACCCCAACTACCGGGCCCGCCGGCACCGCCCCTCGGCCAACGACACCAATGTGGGCTCGCTCAGCGACTTCGCCTCGTACGGCGGCTACACGCCCGACCCCGATCACGGCCGCCGCTAGACCCCTGCCCGCCGACGCCGCCGCCCTACTTGTCGATGTCGCCCACGACGAAGAACATCGAGCCCAGGATGGCGATCAGGTCGGGCACCAGGCAGCCCGGGATCAGCGTGGCCAGCGCCTGCACATTGGCGTAGGAGGCGGTGCGCAGCTTCATCCGCCACGGTGTCTTCTCACCCCGCGACACCAGGTAGTAGCCGTTGATGCCGAGCGGGTTCTCGGTCCAGGCGTACGTGTGGCCCTCGGGCGCCTTGACCACCTTGGGCAGCCGCACGTTGACCGGCCCCGAGATCTGGTCGACCCGGGCCAGGCACTGCTCGGCCAGGTCGAGCGACACGTACGTCTGCTCCAGCAGCACCTCGAACCGGGCGTGACAATCCCCGGCGCTGCGCGTCACCACTGGCACGTCCAATTCCCCGTACGCCAGGTAGGGCTCGTCCCGGCGCAAATCGAAATCGAGCCCGCTGGCCCGCGCGACCGGCCCCGACGCCCCGTACGCAGCCGCCTGCTCCGCCGTCAGCACACCGACCCCGACCGTACGGGCCAGGAAGATGTCATTGCGACGGATCAGGTTGTCCAGGTCGGGCAGTCGCCTCCGGACGGTGGCGATCGCCTCGCGGGCCCGGCCCGTCCAGCCCGCCGGCACCTCCTCCTTGAGCCCACCGACCCGGTTGAACATGTAGTGCATGCGGCCGCCGGAAACCTCCTCCATGACCGCCTGCAACGTCTCCCGCTCGCGGAACGCGTAGAACATCGGCGTGATCGCGCCGATCTCCAGCGGGTAGGAGCCCAGGAACATCAGGTGGTTGAGCACCCGGTTGAGCTCGGCCAGCACCATCCGCAACCAGGTCGCGCGTTCGGGCACCTCGATGCCCATGAGCCGCTCCACGGCCAGCGCGACCCCCAGCTCGTTGGAGAACGCGGACAGCCAGTCGTGCCGGTTGGCCAGCATCAGGATCTGCCGGTAGTCGCGCACCTCGAACAGCTTCTCGGCGCCGCGGTGCATGTAACCGACGATCGGCTCGCACGTGACGACCCGCTCCCCGTCCAGCGTGAGCTTGAGCCGCAACACACCGTGCGTCGACGGATGCTGCGGCCCGATGTTGAGCACCATGTCGGCGGTCTCGAGCCCGGCGCCGGTCCCGACGGTCATCTCACGCAGCTGCTCCGTCACAACAGCATGCTCCCACGCTCGCCGAGCCCCACGCTGTGCAGCAGCCACCAGTGGCTGCCCAGCCCCGCCGGCTCGATCAGCTCCGCCTCGGCCCCCGCCGCGGCCAGCGCCCGCACATAGCCCGCCGGATCCTGCCGAGCCAGCTCCAGCGGCGGCCGGGCACCGTCGACCCCCAACGCGCGCAAGGCCTCCCTCTGGCGGACCAGCCTGTACGGAACCCCGGCCGCGGCTGCCGCGGCATCGATCGCCACGTGCGCCGTCACGTCACAGGACCCGTCCGGAACCGGTGGCACCTGCCGCCCACCCCGGAAGCCGGTCAACGACCCGAACGGCGGTCGCTCGCCCCGCACATGGCCGTAATCGACGGCCAGCGCACAACCCCGGCGTACCTGCTGCACAGCATCGGCCCAGGCAGCATCCCGCGGCCAGCCGATCTCCACCCGCCCCGGCCCGCCCTGCTCGCGCGGCCGGGTGGTCTCGGTCCGCTCGGGTCCGTCCTGGTCGCGCGGTGGGGTGGTCGCGGGCCACCAGCGCCGCAGCCAGAAAAGGTCGGCCGCGTCGACCAGCCCGCCCAGCGACTCCGCGCCCGTGGCCGGATCGACCAGCACCTTGCGCAACCGCCCGTGATCGTCGAGGTCGGCCACATCGAGCGGCACATTGTCGAGCCACTCGGTGGCGATCAGCAGCCCGACGATGCCGTCCGGAACGTCGTCCCGCCAGGCGATGCCCGCCATCAGATCTCGGGGCCGCGGGGCAAGCTCCACGGCGGTGAGCCGCACCCGCTCCGGAAGCAGCGGCCGCAGCGCCGTCAACAACTCGGCACGACCCGCCCCCACATCGACCAGGTCGAACGTCTCAGGCCGCCCGAGCGCGTCGTCAATGCGCTCGATCAGCCGCAACAATGCCCCGGCAAACAGCGGCGAGGCGTGCACGCTGGTGCGAAAGTGCTCCGCCGGCCCCTGCTCGCCGCGCACGAAGAACCCATCGGCCCCGTAGAGCCCGGCCGTCATGGCCGCCCGCCACCCTTGCACACCGCTAACCCTAAATCGACTTATCCACAATTCAGAGTTATCCACAGCCCCCACGTTCACCGCGTCCCTAGATCACCATTCCCCACTAAAATGGTGCTGGGTGGGGGACCCCCGGTAGGGCGGGTTTCAGCCGGTGGGTTTCAGCCGGTGGTGGCAACACCGTCGGTGGCCAGGAGTTCAGCCAGGCACGCGGCGGGGGTGTCCCGGCCGGTGTCATGCGGGGCCGCCGGTTCATTGCGGGCGACGGCGCCCGGATCGTTCGGGCCGGCGGTTCATTTGCGCGGCGACGGCGGCTGGATCGTGCGGGGTGTGCCGGGTGAGGGCGGTGCTTTCCGGGAAGTATTGGCGTAGCAGTCCGTCGGTGTTTTCGTTTGATCCGCGTCGCCAGGCGAGTGGGAATCGCGGAAGTAGACGGGCATGTTGCTGGCAGTGCTGAATTCGTGGCGGCCGGTTTCCGGCGGGCCTCCCGGCTGATCGTGGCCGGTGACCGACCGAGCTCGGCCGCGATCGCAGTTTGCGACCAGTTCTCCAGCAACCGGTCCGCGATCACGATCCGCTCGTCGACCGACAAGTAGCGCGCCGGCAACGCCGCCCGGGCCTGCCGCTGTTTCGCTTTTTCTCCTCGGCCTGCCTCACCCGACGCCGCTCCGGGTGCCGCCAGTTATAGCCGACCCTACGGCTGCCCCCGACCCGCCGGCATGCCTCGCTGGTATCGACACCCGGCGCCATCAAATCCAAATACACCAGCTGCAGGCGGCGATCGCTGCACGAACCGCTCGCCCCGACGTCGGGCTGATGGCGGAGTCGAAATGCGCAAACCCCACCGGCCCCGGCAGGGTCGGCCACGCGCGTTCGAGCCGGGTGGCAAATGGGCGGAATCGGTGGTTGGGCCGAAGTGACCGCGCATTGCTGCGGGCTGAGGGCGGCGCCAATCGCCCGGAACTCTGCCCCGCATCGTCGGCCTGGGCCGGAAGCTTCACATGCGCGGAATCGGTTGCCGGCGCGGTTCGCGTGCGCGGCGGCATCAAATGCTCACGTTGCGGGGGCACCGGGCGGCGGGCAGCGTCGAGCGCTGACGACACGGGAGGCGGCGCGTTCAACCCGGGCAGCGTCGAGCGCAGACGACACGAAAGGCGGCGCGTTCAACCCCGGCAGCACCGAGCGCAGACGACACAGGAGGCGGCGCGTTCGGCCCGGGCCGGCATCGAACGCGCGACCGACAAGGCAGGCCGGCCGTGCGTTGGGTTGTTCACATCGCCTTGTCACGGGCGTGTTTCGGCGGCGCATACTTGCGCTCGACCGGTACCCCTTTCGAGGACTGGATCTGGATATGAGCGCATCGTCGCGTCTTACTGTGGGCGTTGTCGGCGCCGGGCGGGTCGGGGCTGTGCTGGGTGCCGCCCTGGACGCCGCCGGGCATCGCGTGGTGGCCGCCGCGGCTGTTTCTGCCGCTTCGCGGGAGCGGGCCGCCCGCCTGTTGCCGCGGGCCGCGATTCTTCCCGCCGACGAGGTGGCCCGAGCCGCCGATGACCTTCTTCTGCTCGCCGTTCCGGACGATGCATTGGCCGCTGTCGTCGCGGGCCTGGCCACCACCGGCGCGCTGCGGCCGGGGCAGCGGGTCGCGCACACGTCGGGCGCGCATGGTCTGGCCGTCCTGGGCGATGTCGAGGGCCTGGCCCTGCACCCGGCGATGACCTTCACGGGCGCCGGCACCGATCTCGACCGGCTGCCGGGCATCGCGTGGGGTGTCACCACCGCCGACCGGGTTTTCGCGGCCCGGCTGGTGGCCGATCTGGGTGGCGTGCCCGAGTGGGTCGCGGAGGATGCCCGGCCGATGTATCACGCGGCCCTCGCGCATGGGGCGAATCACTTGGTGACGCTGGTGAACGAGGCCGCCGACCTGTTGCGCACAGCCGGCATCGGGGATCCGTCGCGGGTTTTGTCTCCGCTGTTGCACGCCGCGCTCGACAATGCGCTGCGGTTGGGGGACGCGGCGTTGACCGGGCCGGTTTCGCGGGGTGACGCCGGCACCGTGGGCAAGCATCTCGACCGGCTGCCGCCCGAGGCCACCCCGGCTTATCTGGCGCTGGCTCGTCGCACCGCCGACCGGGCGATCGCCGCGGGCCGCCTGCGCCCGCAGGACGCCACCCTGCTGCTGGACGTGCTGAGCCGGGCCGATGTGAGGAGCGTGGCATGAAGGTGATCCACACGCGCGGCGAGCTGGCGCGGGAGGTCGAGGCGGTGCCGGGGGCAGTTGCGGTCGTGATGACCATGGGCGCCTTGCACGAGGGGCATCGCCGGCTCATGCGGGAGGCGAGGCAGCGGTCCGCCTTCGTGGTCGTCACCATCTTCGTGAACCCGTTGCAGTTCGGCCCGAACGAGGATTTCGAGAAGTATCCGCGCACGCTCGAGGCCGATGTCGAGGCGTGCCGGGCCGAGGGTGTCGCGGTGGTTTTCGCGCCCGGCCGGGACGAGGTCTATCCGACCGGCGCGCCGTCGATCACGATGAACGCGGGCCCGCTGGGCGAGATTCTTGAGGGCGCCAGCCGTGCCGGTCACTTCGCCGGCATGCTCACCGTCGTCCAGAAGCTGCTCATGCTGACTCGGGCCGACGTCGCGTTCTTCGGCGAGAAGGACTTCCAGCAGCTCGCACTGATCCGCCGCATGGTCCACGACCTCGAGCTGGGTGTCGAGATCGTGGGTGTGCCGACCGTACGGGAAGTCGACGGGTTGGCCATGTCGAGCCGTAACCGCTATCTCTCGCCGGAGGAGCGCCGGGCTGCGCTCGCGCTTTCCCGGGCGCTGCGGGAGGGTGCCGTTCACACCGAGGCGTCGGCGGTGCTGGCGGCCGCTCGCAAGATCTTGGCCGACGAACCCTCCGTACGGGTGGACTACCTCGCCCTCACCGGCGCCGACCTGGGTGACGCGCCCGAGGCCGGCCCGGCCCGGCTGCTCGTCGCGGCCCGGGTCGGTGCGACCCGTCTGATCGACAATGTGCCGTTGACTCTCGAGAGGGCCGTCTGATGGTCCGCACCATGCTCAAGTCCAAGATTCACCGGGCCACCGTGACCCAGGCCGACCTGCACTACGTGGGTTCGGTGACTGTCGATCTCGATCTGCTCGACGCGGCCGATCTGATTCCCGGCGAGCAGGTGGCGATCGTCGACGTCACCAACGGGGCTCGTCTGGAGACGTACGTGATCCCGGGTGAGCGGGGCAGCGGCGTGATCGGCATCAACGGCGCCGCGGCCCACCTTGTGCAGCCCGGTGACCTGGTCATTCTCATCGCGTACGGGCAGATGGAGGACGCCGAGGCGCGCGCTTACCAGCCGCGGATCGTGCACGTCGACGCCGCCAACAAGATCATCGAGCTGGGCGTGGATCCGGCCGGGGCCGCCGAGGGCATGCCGGGCGGGCTCCGGCGCGGGGACAAGGTCACCACCGGCTGACCGATTCCCCAAACGCCGCCGATCTCGATTTCGATCACCATATGCTAGGAAATCGGACATCGGCGGCGCGTGGCGCCGGGCTCGGTGGGGTAGTCGGCGGCTCGGGGAAGGCGTGTATTCATGCGACACCGGCTCGGGATCTCCGCCGTCCTGGCCATGGTTCTGTTCGTGGCGGGCTGTGCGAAGCCGGGCGGCGTCGACGGCGACCTGACCAACGGGTGGGGTGTGATGGCCCCGGCGTCCGGGTTCGAGCCCAACGAGGGTGCCTGCCACAACGCCAACTTCAACCCCGTCGGGCCTCGTGGCACGTACGAGGAGGTCGACTGCGCGGGCAAGCACCGCACCGAGACCGTGTTCGTCGGCACGTACGAGTCGCCGGCCGCGGACGCCGACGTGCCGCCCGCTGACGGGTCGGCCGGGGCCCGTACGGCGTACTCGGTCTGTGATCAGAAAACGACAACGTTTGTGGGCGGCCCGTGGCGTAACGCACGGCTGTGGATCGGTGTGACCCGCCCGACCGAGGCGGCTTGGAGCGGTGGCGCCCGGTGGTTCCGCTGTGAGGTGCTCGAGCTCAACTCGGTCGAGGACGACGGCGGCCTGGTGCAGCGCGAGGGGACTCTGCGGGACGCGCTGGCCGACGGCAGCTCCGACGTGATCCTGAGCTGTTACGCCATCCAGCTCGACGGCAACGGCGCCATCGCCACCATGCCCGCGGTGAGCTGCGCGGCCAAGCACAACGGCGAGTTCGCCGGGGTCTGGTACGCCAAGGACCTCGACTATCCCAAGGACGACGCTACCTGGGCCAAGTTCCACGACGGCTGCCGCAACCTGATCGCGGATTACGTCGGCGTGCCCAAGGACGCCGACCTGCAATACCGTACGGGCGTGGTCTCGTTGCCCGGCGGCGCCGACGTCTGGGCGCAGGGCGATCGGGGCGTGCGCTGCTATCTCTGGCTGGACGGGGTGCAACTGACGGCTACGCTGCGCGGCAAGGGCGTCACGAGCCTCCCCGTTCAGTACAAGTAACGGTGACCACGAATGTCCGACCCCGGCCGAGCGGTGTCGCGGCGGCGGAGTGTACTGAGCGGATGGATGTCGCCGACCTTCCGGAGCTGCCCCGCCGGCTCGCCGCGTCCGAGCCGGGCTGGAGCGAGACCACCGACGTGCTGGTCGTGGGTTCCGGCGTGGCCGGGCTGACCGCCGCGCTGCACCTGCGCGAGCAGGGCCTGCACGTCACCGTGGTCACCAAGGTCAACATTGACGACGGCTCGACCCGGTGGGCCCAGGGCGGCATCGCGGCCGTGCTGGACCCGCTGGACACGCCGGCCGCGCACGCCCACGACACCGAGATCGCCGGCGTGGGGCTGTGCGATCCCGAGGCCGTACGGGTCCTGGTCTCCGAAGGGCCCGCCCGCGTACGGGAACTGATCCGCCGGGGCGCCGCCTTCGACCGCAACGCCGACGGCTCGCTGATGCTGACCCGCGAGGGCGGGCACCGGGCCGACCGGATCGTGCACGCGGGCGGCGACGCGACAGGCGCCGAGGTGCAGCGCGCCCTGCACGAGGCGGTGCACCGCGACCCGTGGATCCGCCTGGTCGAGCACGCCCTGGTGCTCGACCTGCTGCGCGACGCGGGCGGCCGGGCCTGCGGCATCACCCTGCACGTGCTGGGCGAGGGCAGTGAGGACGGCGTCGGGGCGATCCTGGCCCGCGCGGTCGTGCTGGCCACCGGTGGCATGGGCCAGATCTATTCGTCGACCACCAACCCGTCGGTGTCGACCGGCGACGGCGTGGCCCTCGCGCTGCGGGCCGGGGCGGTGGTCACCGACGTCGAGTTCGTGCAGTTCCACCCCACCTCGTTCGTCACCGCCAGCGTCACCTCGGTGCAGCGGCCGCTGATCTCCGAGGCGCTGCGGGGCGAGGGCGCCCATCTGGTCGACGAGACCGGCCGGCGGTTCATGGTGGGGCAGCACGACCTGGCCGAGCTGGCCCCGCGCGACGTGGTGGCCAAGGGCATCCACCGGGTGCTGCAGGCCACCGGGTCCGACCACGTCTATCTCGACGCCCGCCACCTCGGCGCGGCGTTCCTCGAGCAGCGTTTCCCCACGATCGTGGCGTCGACCCGCGCGGCCGGCGTCGACCCGGCGACCGAGCTCATCCCGGTCGCCCCGGCCGCTCACTACGCGTCCGGCGGCGTGCGCACCGACCTGCACGGGCGGACGAGCATTCCCGGCCTGTACGCCTGTGGCGAGGTCGCCTGCACCGGCGTGCACGGCGCCAACCGCCTGGCCAGCAACTCCCTGCTGGAGGGGCTGGTGTTCGCCAAGCGGATCGCCGACGACATCGCCCGCGAGCTGCCGCCGCAGTCCGATCCCGTGCCCGCGACCGGCGAGCCCGGCTGGGTCGTCGGCCCGGCCGTTCGCCCCGAGCTGCAACGGGCGATGACCCGGGGCGCGGGGGTGCTGCGTTCGGCCGGCTCGCTGGACGCCACCGCCAAGGAACTGAGCCGGCTGGCCGAGCTGCGCGACACCCCGCGCAACGCCGCCTGGGAGGCGACGAACCTGCTCACCGTCGCGGCGGTCCTGGTCGCGGCGGCCCGCAGCCGCCGCGAGACGCGCGGCTGCCACTGGCGTGAGGACTTCGGTGCCGCCGAGGACGAGTGGCGTGGCCACCTGCTGCACACCCTCGACGGCACGCGGCTGATCCAGTCCTTCGAAGAGATGGTCTGACCACAGGGGGAACCATGAACGAGCTCGACGTCGCCGAGGTCGAAATGATCGTCCGGACCGCGCTGGCCGAGGACCTCGGCTCGCCGCCGCACGACGTGACCAGCGAGGCCACCATCCCGGCCGACCAGATCGACACGGCCGAGCTGGTGGCCCGGGCCGACGGGGTGGTGGCCGGGCTGCCGGTGGCCGCGATCGTCTTCAACGACACGTCGGGCCACCAGGCCTCCTTCGAGCAGAGCGTGGCCGAGGGCGACCGGGTCACCCGCGGCGACGTGCTGGCCGTGGTCACCGGGCCCACCCGGGCCCTGCTCACCGGCGAGCGTACGGCGCTCAACCTGCTCAGCCGCATGTCCGGAGTGGCCACCCACACCCGTCGCTGGGCCGACGCGCTGGCCGGCACGAAGGCCACCGTGCTGGACACCCGCAAGACCACGCCGGGCCTGCGCTACCTGGAGAAGTACGCCGTACGGATCGGTGGCGGCACCAACAAGCGGATGGGCCTGTACGACGTGGCCATGATCAAGGACAACCACAAGCTGGCCGCGGGCAGCATCACGGCCGCCTTCCGGCTCGTCCGCGAGACGTTCCCCGAGGTGCCGGTGCAGGTCGAGGTGACCACGGTGGCCGAGGCGGTCGAGGCGGTCGAGGCCGGGGCGACGTTCCTGCTCTGCGACAACATGACGCCCGACCGGCTGCGTGAGGTCGTGGCCGAGGTGGGTGACCGGGCCGAGCTCGAGGCGACCGGCAACCTACGCTTGGAGACAGTTTCGGATTACGCCGCGACCGGGGTCGACTACCTCTCGGTGGGCGGCCTGACCCACTCGTCCCCCATTCTCGACATCGCTATGGACCTGCGCCCCCGCTGATCGCCGGGGGCCCGACACCAAAGGGTTTCCCGTGCTGCTCTGCATCGACATCGGCAACACGAACACAGTGCTGGCGACCTTCGACGGCGACAAGCTCGTGCACAACTGGCGGATCAAGACCGATGCCCGCTCCACGGCGGACGAGCTCGGGCTGATGTTCCGCGGTCTGCTGGCCGGCGACGCCGTCGAGATCACCGGCGTCGCGGCGTGTTCGACGGTGCCCGCGGCGCTGCGCAGCCTGCGCACGATGCTGGCCCGCTACTACGGCGACCTGCCCAACGTGATCGTCGAGCCGGGCGTGAAGACCGGGGTCCAGCTGGCCATCGACAACCCCAAGGAGGTCGGCGCCGACCGGGTGGTCAACACCCTCGCGGCGCACGCCCTCTACGGCGGCCCGTCGATCGTGGTCGACTTCGGCACCACGACCAACTTCGACGTGATCAGCGAGCGCGGCGAGTTCCTGGGCGGCGCGTTCGCGCCCGGCATCGAGATCTCGTTCGACGCGCTGGCCGCCCGGGCCGCCCAGCTGCGCAAGGTCGAGCCGGCCAAGCCCAAGTCGGTGATCGGCAAGAACACGGTCGAGTGCCTGCAGTCGGGCATGTATTTCGGGTTCGCCGGGCAGGTCGACGGCATCGTGAGCCGCATGATCGACGAGATCGGGCCGGTCCGGGCGGTCATCGCCACCGGTGGCCTGGCCTGGCTGGTCAAGGACGAGTGCCGGACGATCACCGCGCACGAGCCGATGATCACGTTGATCGGGTTGCGGATGGTGTACGAGCGCAACGTCTGAGTGCGGGCGCGGTGTGCGCGAGTTGTTGTTCCGCGCAATTTCCGTGCGGTCGAAACGCCAATGTCGCAGTGGCCGCACCGCACTGCTACGGCCCGTACGTTTGTGACGGACAGCAACGCTCTCGACACCGATCACTATCCGCCGATCGCGCCGGAATGCGGCGCGTCGCCGAGATCAATGGCCGGAGTCGCGACGCTCCGGGCTTACCGGGCGACATGGCCCGCGCCGACCTTTGTGCGGATTATCCCGAAGCGACCGCTCCGCCGGCCGGTGCGCATCCCGACGCCCGGCGGCATCGAGAAGCGGCCCCCGTAAGCCGGAGGTTTGCGCTGACAGCCGCCTATTTCGAGCCGGCCGCCGGGGAATGGGAATCGACCGGCTTCGGCCGATGCGGACCCGGCCCGCGGAATTCGCCGAATCGATCTGCTACCCGCCGCCCCGGCCGAGAGTAACGAACCGGACCCAATCCATATCCAAACGCGGAAATGTTCGGACCGCCATTGACGGACGACTGCGCCCTGGCGTTATTGTCTGTGCGTTGCTGTGGGGAAGAACCTGTGTTCGGGAGGATTACGCCGCGTGGCCAAGCAGATCATTCACAAGCTGGTCGATGACATCGACGGGGGCGACGCCGACGAGACGGTGAAGTTCGCTCTCGACGGGATTCAGTACGAGATCGACCTGTCGGAGAAGAACGCCGCCAAATTGCGGGAGCTGTTCGACCCGTACGTGGGGGCCGGCGCCAAGGTCGCTCGGGGCGGGGTGGTTGTGGGGGGCCGGGCCGCTCGTGGCCGCGGCGGCGCCACCGCCGACCGGGAGCAGAACAAGGCCATCCGCGAGTGGGCCAAGAAGGCCGGCAAGGACATCTCCGACCGGGGGCGTATCCCCCAGGAGATCGTGGACGAGTTCCACGCCAAGGGCCCGGGTCGCAACTGACGAACCGCCCGACCGACGCAGCGGGGTCCGCCACGAAGGATGTGGCGGACCCGCTGCTTTTTCGCTTGATCTTCGGTAACCCGCCGTAGGGTTATCCACAGGTGGGGACGACGTTGTCCACAGGCTGTGGATGACGAGTCCGCGATTTCGCTGTCCGCGTAGCCGTACTGCTGGGGGAACAGCCTCTGAGCGTGCGAAGTTGGCTAAATCAACGTTGCGGACGGCTTCAAGGGACCACGAGGGCCCAGCAAGACCACCCGGCGGCGATAGAGTTACGAGTACGGGTATCACCGATGCCCGTGCGCTGGCCCCGCCAGTCATTGGCGCACGGCACGTGAGGAGCACGAGGGCATGTTCGAGCGGTTCACCGACCGAGCGCGACGGGTTGTCGTCCTGGCCCAAGAAGAGGCCCGGATGCTCAACCACAACTACATCGGGACCGAGCACATCCTGCTCGGCCTGATCCATGAGGGTGAGGGCGTCGCCGCCAAGGCTCTGGAGAGCCTCGGTATCTCCCTCGAGGGAGTGCGGCAGCAGGTCGAGGAGATCATCGGCCAGGGTCAGCAGGCGCCGAGCGGGCACATCCCGTTCACGCCCCGCGCCAAGAAGGTTCTCGAGCTGTCGCTGCGTGAGGCGCTGCAGCTCGGCCACAACTACATCGGCACCGAGCACATCCTGCTCGGCCTGATCCGCGAGGGCGAGGGCGTCGCCGCCCAGGTCCTGGTGAAGCTGGGCGCCGACCTCAACCGGGTGCGCCAGCAGGTCATCCAGCTGCTCTCGGGCTATCAGGGCAAGGAGCCGGCCGCGGCCGGTGCGGCGGCGGGCGAGGCCGCGCCGTCGACGTCCCTGGTGCTCGACCAGTTCGGTCGCAACCTGACCCAGGCCGCCCGCGAGGGCAAGCTCGACCCGGTCATCGGGCGCGAGAAGGAAATCGAGCGGGTCATGCAGGTGCTGTCCCGCCGCACCAAGAACAACCCGGTCCTCATCGGTGAGCCGGGCGTCGGCAAGACCGCGGTCGTCGAGGGCTTGAGCCAGTCGATCGTCAAGGGCGAGGTGCCCGAGACGCTCAAGGACAAGCAGCTCTACACGCTCGACCTCGGTGCGCTGGTCGCGGGTTCCCGTTACCGCGGTGACTTCGAGGAGCGCCTCAAGAAGGTGCTCAAGGAGATCCGCACCCGGGGCGACATCATCCTGTTCATCGACGAGATCCACACCCTGGTCGGCGCGGGCGCCGCCGAGGGCGCGATCGACGCGGCGAGCATCCTCAAGCCGATGCTGGCCCGCGGCGAGCTGCAGACCATCGGTGCCACCACGCTCGACGAGTACCGCAAGCACCTGGAGAAGGACGCCGCTCTCGAGCGCCGCTTCCAGCCCATCCAGGTCGGCGAGCCGTCGCTGGCGCACACCATCGAGATCCTCAAGGGTCTGCGCGACCGCTACGAGGCTCACCACCGGATCAGCATCACCGACGCGGCTCTGGTCGCGGCGGCGACGCTGGCCGACCGCTACATCTCCGACCGCTTCCTGCCGGACAAGGCGATCGACCTGATCGACGAGGCCGGCGCCCGGATGCGCATCCGCCGGATGACCGCGCCGCCGGACCTGCGTGACTTCGACGAGCGCATCGCCCAGGTGCGCCGGGACAAGGAGTCCGCGATCGACGCGCAGGACTTCGAGCGGGCCGCGCAGCTGCGCGACAAGGAGAAGCAGCTGCTGGGCCAGAAGGCGCAGCGGGAGAAGGAGTGGAAGGCCGGCGACCTCGACGTCGTGTCCGAGGTCGACGACGAGCAGATCGCCGAGGTCCTGGGCAACTGGACCGGCATCCCGGTCTACAAGCTGACCGAGGAGGAGACCTCCCGGCTGCTCCGCATGGAGGATGAGCTGCACAAGCGGGTCATCGGCCAGGAGGACGCGGTCAAGGCCGTCTCCAAGGCGATCCGGCGCACGCGGGCCGGTCTGAAGGACCCGAAGCGCCCGTCCGGCTCGTTCATCTTCGCCGGCCCCTCCGGCGTCGGTAAGACCGAGCTCAGCAAGGCCCTGGCCGAGTTCCTGTTCGGCTCGGAGGACGCGCTGATCCAGCTGGACATGTCCGAGTTCCACGACCGGTACACGGTGTCCCGTCTCGTCGGTGCCCCTCCCGGCTACGTCGGTTACGACGAGGGTGGCCAGCTGACCGAGAAGGTGCGCCGCAAGCCGTTCTCCGTGGTCCTGTTCGACGAGATCGAGAAGGCTCACCCGGACGTCTTCAACACGCTCCTGCAGATCCTGGAGGACGGCCGCCTGACCGACGGTCAGGGCCGGATCGTGGACTTCAAGAACACGGTCATCATCCTCACCACCAACCTCGGCACGCGGGACGTGGCCAAGGCGGTCTCCCTGGGCTTCCAGGCCTCGGAGGACGTCGAGAGCAACTACGACCGGATGAAGGTCAAGGTCAACGACGAGCTGAAGCAGCACTTCCGCCCGGAGTTCCTGAACCGTATCGACGACACGATCGTCTTCCACCAGCTGCGCCAGGAAGAGATCCTGCAGATCGTCGACATCTTCACCTCGCGGATCGAGTCCCAGCTCAAGAACAAGGACATGGGCCTCGAGCTGACCGACAACGCGAAGAAGTACCTGGCCAAGAAGGGCTTCGACCCGGTGCTGGGCGCTCGTCCGCTGCGTCGCACGATCCAGCGCGACCTCGAGGACACCCTGTCCGAGCAGATCCTGTTCAACGAGCTGCGCCCCGGCCAGATCGTGGTGGTGGACTGCGAGGGCGACCCGGACAACGTCGAGAAGTCGAAGCTGACCTTCTCCGGCGCCGACCGGGGAGTCGCGGTTCCCGACGCGGTTCCGGCCGACCTCGGGGCCACGGCCACCGAGGAGTAAGAGCAAGCGAGACAACGGCCCGGCTGCGCACGTCGCAGCCGGGCCGTTCCGCGTTCAGGCCCGCGCACGCAGCGGGGGGACTACGTGCGCGGGGTCCGGGTCAGCTCAGCCGCAGCTCCGTGCCGGCCGAGCCGAGCATCACCGTCGTGCCGGAGATCCGCAGGTAGCCGCCGTCCGTGCGTAGCTTGACCCCCGTACGGGTGCGCTCGCGCCGGAACGCCAGGGCGGTGGGAGACAGGCGCAGGCCTTCGCCGATGAACTGGTCCGGACGGTCGACCGACCGCACCACCTCGGAACCGTCCTCCCGCGCCTCGAACCGGAACTGGGTGGCAGCCAGATCTCTGGGTGCCCGTTCGGCCACGAGCGCGCCGGCGGAGTGCCGCACGAAGTCGTCCGGCCGGTCCGCGGGCGAGATCCGTACGATCGGACCCCCGTCACCCACCGGCACGCCGAACAGCGGGGTGCCGTCCGGATGCCAGTAGAGCCGCTGCACCCGCGCGTGCCGGTTGGGGTCGTAGAGCGGGTCGCCGGTGATGTCGCGGTAGTCGCGGGCGTGGTAGACCAGCACATCGGTCCGCCCGTCCTCGGCGACGGTGAACGAGTTGTGTCCCGGCCCGTAGCGTGCGGTCGCAGCATCGGTCACGAAGATCGGGTCGGGCGTCTTCGCCCACGACGCGCGTTCCAGCAGGTCGGCGTCCGCGTCCGCGGTGAGCAGACCCATGCAGTAGCGCGCGTCGGTGGCGCTGGCCGAGAAGGTCAGGAACACCCGGCCGTTGCGGATCAGCACGGCCGGCCCCTCGTTGACCCGGAAACCCTGGATCTCCCAGTCCCGGGTCGGTGTCGTGATCCGGATCGGCTTGGTCGCGAGCGACCACGGCGTGCCCATCCGGGCGATGTAGAGGCTCGTGTTGACGGCGATCTCGGGCTCGCTCTGCGCCCACACCAGGTAGCGGCGGCCGCGATGGGCGAACGTGGTGGCGTCGAGCGTGAAGCCGTCCCACTCGGTGAACAGCTGGGTCTTGAGCTGCCAGCCGCTCGCGTCGAGCGGATCGGCCAGCGGTGACTCCAGCACGTAGGTGCGGATCCGGAACACGTCGTCGGAGTCGCCGGCCGCGAAGTAGACGTACCACTTGCCGTCGATCCGGTGCAGTTCGGGCGCCCAGATGTGCCCGGCCATCGTGCCGCTCGCCGGGCGCCGCCAGATCACCGTCTCGGCCGCGCCGGACAGCCCGGCCAGCGTGGACGCGCCGCGCAGGGCGATCCGGTCGTACTCGGGAACCGAGCCGGTGAAGTAGTACATGCCGTTCGTCCGGGGAGTGATGAACGGGTCGGCCCGCTGCGTCACCAGCGGCTGCACGGTCGGCACGCCGTAGATCTCGGCGTCCGTACGCGGTTCGGCGGCTTTGGCGGCGCCGGCCCCGGACAGCCCCGCGACACCGGCGCCGGCCACGGTGGCCAGCAGAGTGCGCCTCTTCATCGGGTCTCCAAACGCAGGAACGTCACGGAACTGGCCGGCAACTCGCGGGTGAAGGTCGAGCCCAGCCCGCGAACGGTCGAGGTGACCGGCAGGATCGGTTCGGCCGAGCGGGTGTTCTGCTCGCCCGGGTCACCGGCGAGGACGGTCATCCGGCCCGTGGACCGCACGCGGAGCCCACCGAGATCGACCTTGGTCAAGGCCGGCGACGTCGAGGCGTTGACGATCTTGACAATCAGTTCCCCCGTACGCTGGTCGCGCGTGACGACCTGGGCGAAGGGCTCGGTGACCTGGTTGTCGTCGAAGCTGCCCCACACCTCGCCGTCGCGGATCAGGGTCACCTTCGTGCCGCGCACCTCGATCCGCAGGTCGTACGTCTGCCCCGTGGTGACCGTGTCGGGCCGGGTGAGCAGCTGTTCCTTGGCCGCGGCGGACCCGGTGGCCTTCTCGATCGCGCCCTGGGTGTTGTTCCAGCCGCCCAGGTTCCACCAGTACCAGGTGCCTGAGTCCTTGATCCCGAACGGGATGAGGAAGCCCTCGGCGCCTGCGGTCTTGGTGGCCTTCAGGCTGATGTCGTAGTCGGTCGCGGTGATGCCGGTGGCCGCGGCGACCATCGTGTTCTCGGCCGCGACGTCGGTCTGTGCGTACGCGCCGTCGGTGACCGTCCACGTGCCGCGGTTCTCGATCGGGCTCCAGCCGTCCGCGTTGCCGTCGTTGAAGTCGTCCGCCAGCAGCACTGTCCCGTCGGGCGCGGTGACCTTGAGGTCGTCGTAGCGGGCCGCCGTACGCCAGGTGGAGAGCCCGACCCGCCCGGTGATCGGCTTCGGCTGCACGACCCGGCCGCCGGTCACCGTGGACGGCACGACCCGGTCGCCCACATTGTTCATGAACAGCTTCTGCACCTGGTAGCTGGTCGACCCCCACGACTCGTCGTTGTCGAACCAGATCAGGTCGGGCCGCCACTGCACGTTGTCGACGTTGGCGAACAGCGGGGCGTACGCGGCCATCTTGACCACGTCGGCGTTGCGTTCGAGGCCGGTCATGTAGGCCGCCTCGGCCAGCGAGTTGAAGAACTTGGCATCCTGCGATGCGTACTCACCCAGGAAGACCTTTGGGCCTTTGCGGTCGTACGAGTCGTAGCGGTCGTTGTTCTGCAGGAACCAGTTCGGGCTGTTGTAGTAGTGCTCGTCGACCATCTCGGTGCCCGCGGCCCTGTTCTTGGCCCACAGGTTGTCGAACGTGACGCCCATGTCGTCCGGGCCGGAGTTGCTGATCACCGTGACGGCCGGGTACTTCGCCTTGATCGCCTCGCGGAACTTGAGGAAGTTCGCGAAGTACTCCTCGGGCAGGTTCTCCTCGTTGCCCACCGCGACCATGGTCAGGCCGAACGGCTTGGGGTGGCCCATCCGGGCCCGTACCCTGCCCCAAGTCGAGGTGGCCGGGCCGTTGGCGAACTCGATCAGGTCCAGCGTGTCCTGGATGTGCCGCTGCAGCAGGGCCGGGTCGTCGGTCGCGCGGTTCTGCCCGCAGCCGGTGACCAGCGCCGGCACCACGGGCAGCGGGGCGGCGCCGATGTCCTCGCTGAACTGGAAGTATTCGTAGTAGCCGAGCCCATAGCTCTGGTTGTAGCCCCAGAAGTTGGCGTTGGTGGCGCGCGCCTCGACCGGACCGACGGTGTCCTTCCACTGGTACGAGCGGGCCCGCGGGAAGTTCGACGCGGCGTCGTACGCGTAGTGGCTGCCGGTGTTGACCAGGCACCCACCGGGGAAGCGGACGAAGCCGGGGTGCAGCGCGGCGACCTTCTGCGCGAGGTCCTTGCGCAGGCCGTTGGGGCGTCCCTGGTAGGTGTCGCGCGGGAACAGCGACACCATGTCGAGCCGGTGCGTGCCCGTGCCGGTGGCCGACACCGTCAGCCGTCCGGCGTCGCTGGTGCTGGTGGCGCGCAGTGTGCCCGCGTACCGGGACCAGGTGTCGCCCTTGATCGTAATCGTGAGTGGGGCGGCCAGCGCGGTGCCGCCGGCCGTCGCCAGCGAGATCGTCAGCGGCGAGCCGGAGTCGGAGCGGGCCCACACCGAGAAGTCGTAGAGGTTGCCCTTCGCGACCGCGACGCCGCTGTTGTAGCCGGCGTTGGTGACGCTCGCCGGGCCGGTCAACCGCAGGTACGTACGGTTGCGCTCGTTGAGGCGGGCCTCGTCGTCGACGGTGGTCGCCGTGCCGGTCGTGGTCCAGCCGGTCAGCCCGGTGTAAGCCCGGTTGTCCGCGGCCTGGAACTCGAAGGAGCGGTTGCGGACCAGTTCGGCGTAGAGCCCGCCGTCGGCCGCGTAGTTGATGTCCTCGAAGAAGACGCCGTACATCTCCTCGCCGATGGCGGCGCCGCTCGCGCGCGGGTCGACGGTGATCGTGTAGTCGGGTGTGGGCGCGGCGGCGGCCGGTGGGGCGACCGCCAGCGGTAGGGCGGCCAGCGCGGCAACGGCGCCGGCCGTACGGGATCGGAAGCGGGCCACGGGGGTCCTCCCCTTGTTCGCGCTCGCCTGAGTGCGTGACCGGTGGCGTCGTCGGCGCACTTGAGAGCGTGAAGTCGGTCGATGTTAGCGTTCACCATAAAGGCATCGCCGAGGGAAGGCCAGGGGTGACTAAAGAGCTTGCGGAGGTACGCGGGGCCCGTCGCCCGCCAGCACGAAGACATCCTCGCCGAGCGGCTCGACCAGGCCGTCCTCGACCAGCCCGGCCAGCGCGCGAGCCCGCTGCACGTCGTCGTTCCAGACCCCGTCGAGGCGTTGGCGGGGAACCGGGCCGGTCGCGTGCCGCAGCACCTCCAGCAGCAGGCCGCGCACCTGACGATCGGTTCCGGCGTACCGCTGCGGTTTACGGCTCGGCCCCTCGAGCGCGGGCGAACCGTTGCGCCGCCACGCGCAGACCGCCTCGAACGGGCACTCGGGGCAGTGCGGCGAGCGGGCCACGCACACGAGCGCGCCCAGCTCCATGAAGGCGATGCTGGCCCGCGCGGCCCGGGCCGGCTCGTCGGGCAGCAGCTCGGCCATCGCGACCAGGTCGGCCGCGGTGGTGGTGGGGCCCGCGTCGGGCTTGCCTTCGACGGCCCGCGACACCACCCGGCGCACGTTCGTGTCGACCACGGGGTGACGCTGCCCGTACGCGAAAGTGGCGACCGCGCGCCCGGTGTAGGTGCCCACGCCCGGCAGCGCCAGCAGCTGATCGAGATCGGACGGCACCTGGCCGTCGTGCCGCTCGACCATGGCCACCGCGCAGGCGTGCAGCCGCATGGCCCGGCGCGGATAGCCCAGCCGGCCCCACATGCGGATCGCCTCGGACGGCGGGTCGGCGGCCAGATCGGCCGGGGTGGGCCAGCGGGTCATCCAGGAGCGCCAGGCGGGCTCGACCCGGACGACCGGGGTCTGCTGCAGCATCACCTCACTGACCAGCACCCCCCAGGCTGTCGTGTCGGGCTGCCGCCAGGGCAGATCGCGGGCATTCTTGTCGAACCACGTGATGGCGTCATCGGCGAGAGTCATGGCAGGTCTTACTGTAAGCGGGTGGATGAGCTCGCCATCACCGTCATCGGTCCCGACCGGACCAGCATCGTCGCCGACGTGACCGAGGCCCTGGCCGGAGTCGGGGCCAACCTGACCGACTCCACCATGACCCGCCTGCGCGGACACTTCACGATGACCCTGATCTGCACCGGACCCTCCGCCTCGGCGGCCGAGGAGGCGCTGGCGCCGCTGGAGGGGGTCGTCACCTCGGTGCGGTCCGTCTCCGCCGAGTCCGACAAAACCGACAAGGGCGAGCCGTACGTGGTGAGTGTCCACGGCGCCGACCGGCTCGGCATCGTGGCCGCGGTGACCCGGGTGGTCGCGGCGGCGGGCGGAAACATCACCGATTTGAGTACCCGGCTGTCCGGCTCCCTCTACGTGCTGATCGCCGAGGTCGACCTGCCGGGCGGGTCCGCTGACGAACTGGCCGAGCAGCTGGCGGTGGCCGCGGCCGAACTGGGCGTCGAGGTGACCCTGCGGCGCGCCGAGTCGGAGATCCTGTGACGATCACCTGGGACGGGCCGCAGGGCAAGATCCTTCCGGTCCTCACCGCGCCCGACACGGTGCTCAGCACCGTCGGCGACGAGGTCGACCCGGCCGACCCGGCCGTCGTGCAGCTGGCGGCCGACCTGGTCGCCACCATGCGCGTCTCGCCCGGCTGCGTGGGGCTGGCCGCCCCGCAGGTCGGGGTGGGGGCCCAGCTCTTCGCGGTCGACGTGACCGGCCACCCCAAGGCGGCCACCACGCACGGCGCTTTCGTGCTGTGCAACGCGAAAATCATCGAGGCCAGCCGCTGGAAGGCCGGCCGCGAAGGCTGCATGTCGGTGCCCGACCTGACCGGTGACGTCAAGCGGGCCGGGCGCGTCGTGGTCGCGGCCACCCTGCCCGGCAGCGGCGAAGAGGTCACGGTGACGACCGATGCGTTCGAGGCGCGGGCGTTGCAACACGAGATCGACCACTGCGCGGGAAAGCTTTTTCTCGATCGTGTCGCCGGGGCGCACGCGATCTACCAGCGTAAGGTCTACCTCTGACTCTTTTGTTGTGAGTCGGTGTCGCATAACCTCGGCGCGTCGCGTCGGGCTCGCGGGCGCGCGGGTTTACCGTGGGCCCCACTATGCGATCGACGGTTGGTCCCCTTCCTTCCGCCGTCTACTGGCGGCGTCGTGCAGTCGTGCTGGGCGCAGTGCTGCTCGGCATCATCGTGCTGTTCGTTTCGTGTTCCGGCGGCGATGACAACAAGGGCCAGAAACAGGGGCAGACGCCGACGTCGAACTCGTCGCAGTACCCGACGCCCGAGCCCGGCTCGCCCGAGCCGTCGTTCCTGGACGGCCGGCCCGGCAACAACGGCCCGTCGCTCCCGGCGCCCGGCGATCTTCAGTCGCAGCCGTCCGGTGACGACGCGTCCACCGAGACGCTGCCGCCGACCGGAGGATCCGGCACCGGCACCGGCACCGGCAGCGGCGCCGACGGGCAGAACACCGGCGTCACCGCGCCCGCCGACGGCTCCTGCGCCGACGCGGAGATCACGGTCACCCCGATCCCGGCGTCGACGAACCTCAAGCGGGGCCAGACGGTCCAGATCGAACTCAAGATCAAGAACAACAGCCAGCGCACGTGCTCGCGCGACGTCGGCGCCGACCCGCAGGAGCTCTACATCGACCAGGGCGCCCGCAAATACTGGTCGTCCGACACCTGCAGCACGGCCAAGGGTGGCGACGTCCGGCAACTCCCGCCCGGCCAGGAACTGACATACAAGGTCACCTGGAACGGCCGACAGTCGAACACCTGCGCCGGTGGCTCGGCGACCGGCCCCAACCCGCCGCCCGGCCAGTTCGAGCTGCGCGCCCGCCTGGGCACGCTGGTGAGCAACCCGGTCGCGCTGACGATCTCAGCCTGAGTGGTCGCCGCCCTCGAGCTCTACCTGGACGTGGACGCCACACGCCGGGTCCGGACCCTGTGGCGGGCCCTCGAGGACGAGGGCATCCCGACGATGAAGTCGCTGCTGAACGACAAGCACCGCCCGCACGTCTCGCTGGCCGCGGCCCGCACCCTCGAGCCGTCGACGGTCGTCGAGGCCCTCGCCGGCCTGACCGTGGGCCGGGGCCTGACCCTGGACATGACCTTCGTGGGCCAGTTCGTCGGCCGGGTGCTGTGGCTGGGCGTCACCCCGACCGCCGAGCTGCTGACCCACCACGCCGCGGTGCACGAGCGGCTGGCGGCCGCGGGCGTCGAGACGTGGGACCTCTACGAGCCGGGGCACTGGGTTCCGCACTGCACCGTCTCGATGCGTGTGCCCAACCCGCAGATGGGCCACGCCGTCCGCCGCTGCCTGGAGATCCTGCCCCTGCGGGCCACCGTGACCGGGGCCGGGCTGGCCGACCACGCCAACGACATCGACGTCCCGCTGACCTGAGCCCGCCTCGCCGCGGATGTCTTAGAGGCCGACTTTCTTGACGCCATAGGTGGCCTGGGCCGTGGTGAAGCCCTCGAACTTGAGTTGCTTGATCAGCCCCGACCGGGAGAACGAGCTGCTGTCCAAGTATTCCTGAGCCTTCTTGGCGGCCTGTTCGTTCCAGTTGGCTTTCTGTGCGTCCACGCCGACTGTCGCGTCCTTCGTGGAGAACCCCTCGAATTTGAGCTGCTTGATCAGGCCGGAGCGCGAGAAAGCCATGTACGACAGGTAGTCGGCGGCCTTGTCGACCGCGTTCTGCTGGGACACGCTCAGTTTCTGCTCGGGCTCGTCGACCGGTTCGGCGGGTGCTGCCTCGGTGGGCTTGGCGGCCTCTTTGGTGCCGGTCGGCGCGGCGGCCGCGGGCTTGGAGGTCGCCGGAGTCGTGGCAATGACACCGATCGCGCTGTTCGGCTCGGGCTTGTCGCTGCCCCCACCCGCGAAAGCAGCACCGACGCAGACCAGCAGGACAAAGATGCCACCGCCGATGAGGCCGAACTTCAGCTTCCGGCCGGTCTTCTTCTTGGGCTCGGGAACCAGCATCGGCGGCGGCCCGTAAGGGGGTGGCTGCTGGCCGTACTGCGATGGCTGCTGGAAGTACTGGGGCGGTTGCTGGGCGGCATACTGCGGGGGCTGCTGGCCGTACTGATAAGGCGGCTGCTGCCCGTGCTGCGGTGGCAACCCGTACGGCTGTGGCGGTGGCCCGTAGGGCTGTGGCGGCTGCTGGCCGTAGTGGGGCTGCTGCGGGTCGTCCGGCGGCTGGACGGGCGAACTCATGCGTGCTTCTCCTTGTAGCGCTTTATCGCGGCACCTTCACGACGACGGCTGATTCTTCGTTGCTGCATCGGAGGCCCGGTGATGAACGAACTGATATGAGTTCGCGCATGCCGCGTTCGAGGCTGTAAGCCTGCGCTTGCCTTGACCACTGCGGTACACCCGAACGGGCAGCTTTCGACCTTCGCGAGCTGCGGTTTCTTGACCGCCCGGTGCGCTACAGACGGACATAGACGAGCCGGATGTTCCCGGACTTTTACCGCCTTGAGGGCACCGGTACGTACGTTTTCATCACCCGAGGTGCTCGGTACGCCCGCACAATGACCCGCAGGGCGTGGGTCAGGCCGACGTAGCGCTCATCGGCGAGGTCCATGGCTTGCCAGTCCTTCGCCGGCTGGTCGATCAGGTCGAGCATCGGCAGGTGGCTGTCCAGCAGAGCTTCCCCGCCAAATCGACCCGCAACGTCGGCGTAGCGGTGGTTGTCCGCCTCGGTGCAGCGCCGCAGGTACGCGACCAGTTCACGGTCATCCACCGAGCCATTCTTGCGCGCTGACTTTGAAGGGTGACCCCGTCCGCTTACCTGAACCCGGTGAAGGTCAGCAGCACCCAACCGATTGCGGTCAGGGGGAGCGTGAGCAGCAGGGCCAGTCCGCGCTGGGGCCACGACCGGCCGACCAGCAGCGTGGTCAGCACACCGAGCGCGATCAGCACGGCGCCCGAGCCGATCTGCCCGGCGGTGCCGTACGAGGGGTCGCCGACGCGGCGCAGCTGGATGACGGCCTCGGCGAACAGCACGGCGCCGGGCATCGCCATCGCCGCCACGCGCAGCCGGCCCGGCGTACGGGCGATCACCCCGGCCGCCCCGAAGACCGCGCCCGCCACCACGCCCAGACCCATCCAGAGCAGCGCGGTGCGGTTGTACGCGTTGGACACGTCGTCGTTCTGGATCACCGTCGCCGCCAGGTAGTAGAACGGCACGGCGACGACCAGGCAGACGATCGCCCCGGCGATGCCCACGGGCAGGCTCCAGCGGAACCGGTACGTCAGCAGGAATGCCACCACCGCCCAGACCGCGATCGAGTTCCCCAGGTCCCCGAACGGCGACGGCACGTACTTGATCCAGATGAAGTCGACGACGCCCAGCAGGATGCCGGCGGCAGGCGCGACCACGACGGCGCTGCTTTTGTTGACCATGATTGACGAGCCTACGAACGCCACCCGGTCCGCGCATCGAACCCGCGGCGGATCAACCGCCCGGTGGGTCCGCCGAAAGTTCGACCCCTGCCGGCGGTTTGAGGGCGCGACCGGTTCAGCGGCGCCGGAGGGCGCGTACGGTCGCCGGGGTCAGGGCGACCAGTCCCACCGCCAGCAGCGTGATCACAGCCTGGCCGATCCGGCCCGCGGTCACGCCGGGTGCGGTGTCGACGACGTAGTTGGCGTAGAAGTTGGCCAGCGCGTCGGTCACCAGGATGAAGCCGCCCACGTAGAGGCCGGCGACGGGCCGGCACAGCAGCAGGAGCACCGCCAGCGCGTCCAAGACGGTGAGCGAGACGAAATAGGCCGCCAACCACCCCGGCAGGCCCGGATAACCACCGGTGACCAGCTGAAAGACGTGGACCACCGTGCCGTAGGCGAAGACCACCGCGGCGGCTCGCACCACGAGCAGGGGCAACGTCAGACGTAGCGCTCGAGGATGGAGGCCTCGGCCAGCCGGGACAACCCTTCCCGTACGCCCCGGGCCCGCGCGTCGCCGACGCCCTCGACCGCCTGCAGGTCCTCCACTGTTGCGCCGAGCAGGCGCTGGAGGCTGCCGAAGTGGTCGACCAGCCGGTCGACGATCTGGGTGGGCAGGCGGGGCACCTTGGCCAGCAGCCGGAAGCCGCGGGGCGAGACCGCCGCGTCGAGCGAGTCGGTCGCCCCCGGATAGCCGATGGCCTTGGCCACCGCGACCAGGTCGATCATCTCGGTGGCGGTGAGCAGGTCGAGCTCGACCAGCGCCTCGTCGAGTGTGCGGGCTTTGCGGCCGGTCGGCAGGTAGTCGCGGATGACCAGGGTGCGGTCGGCGTCGACCCCCGCCATGAGCTCGTCGAGCTGCAGGGCCAGCAGGCGGCCGTCGGTGCCCAGCTCGACCACGTAACCCGAGATCTCGTCGGCGATGCGCCGCACCATTTCCAGCCGCTGCACGACCGCGACCGCGTCACGCACGGTGACCAGGTCTTCGATCTCGAGGGCGGAGAGGGTGCCGGACACCTCGTCGAGGCGCAGCTTGTAACGCTCGAGGGTGGCCAGCGCCTGGTTGGCCCGCGACAGGATGGCCGCCGAGTCGTCGAGGACGTGCCGCTGCCCGTTCACGTAGAGCCCGATGATGTGCATCGACTGGCTCACCGAGATCACCGGGAAGCCGGTCTGCTTGGCCACCCGCTCGGCCGTGCGGTGCCGGGTGCCGGATTCCTCGGAATGAATCGCCGGGTCGGGCATCAAGTGCACCGCGGCCCGCACGATGCGGGTGCCGTCGCTCGACATCACGACCGCGCCGTCCATCTTGCACAGCTCGCGCAGGCGGGTCGCGGAGAACTCGACATCGAGCGGGAAGCCGCCGGTGCAGATGCTCTCGACGACGGCGTCGTGCCCGAGCACGATCAGCGCGCCGGTGCGCCCGCGCAGGATGCGCTCGAGGCCGTCGCGCAGCGCGGTGCCGGGGGCCATGAGCGCCAGATTGGCGCGCAGCGGATCGCCGCTCACACCGCCGCCCGTGAGGCCGGGGCCGGTCGGCGCGGTGGGCGCCGGACGATGCACCGAGCCGTTGACCCCTGGTCGCGGCGTCGGGCTGGCGGCGGGCTTGGAACCATCGCGGTCGAGCGGCACCTGGACATTCTACGGACTGTCATCCAGCGCAACGAGGCGTGGTTCGATGAATGCTCCGTAGCGTGATGAAACGTCACCGTCGGTCACCGCCATGGGCGGCCGACGCGCGGGCCGCCGACTGCAGGGCCGAGCGCAGATCGCTCACCTCGATCACCTCGATGCCGCGGGGCGCCTCGGGGGCACAGCCGGGCGGCACCAGCGCCACCTTGAACCCCAGCCGGGCCGCCTCGGCCAGCCGCCGGCCGACCGCACCGACCCGCCGGATCTCGCCGGTCAGCCCGACCTCGCCGATCGCCACGAGATGCGGGGCCATCGCCAGGTCGAGACCGCCGGAGGCGACCGCGAGCGCCATCGCCAGGTCAGCCGACGGTTCGATCAGGCGGATGCCGCCGACCGTGGCCGCGAAGACCTCACGGTTGTAGAGCTTGAGCTGTTTGGTGCGGCGTTCGAGCACGGCGAGCACCATGGCCAGCCGGGCGCTGTCGAGGCCGGACACCGTGCGCCGCGGTGAGCCCTGCACCTCGGCCCCGATCAGCGCCTGCACCTCGGTGACCAGCGCCCGCCGGCCCTCCATGGCCACGGTGACGCAGGTGCCGGGCACGGGCTCGTTGTATCGCGTGAGGAACAGGCCGGACGGGTCGGGCAGGCTGGCGATGCCGCCCTCGTGCATCTCGAAGCAGCCCACCTCGTCGGCCGCGCCGAACCGGTTTTTCACACCGCGCACGAGGCGCAGCGACGAATGCTTGTCGCCCTCGAAGTGGAGCACGACGTCGACCAGGTGCTCGAGCACGCGAGGCCCGGCGACCTGCCCGTCCTTGGTGACGTGACCGACCAGCACGGTGGCGATGCCCCGCTCCTTGGCCACGCCGACCAGCGCCGCGGTGACCGCCCGGACCTGGGTGACGCCGCCCGAGACGCCCTCGGTGCCCGGGGCCGAGATCGTCTGCACCGAGTCGACGATGAGCAGGCCGGGCTTGACCGCGTCGAGGTGGCCGAGCACCGCGCCGAGGTCGCTCTCGGAGGCCAGAAAGAGCTTGTCGTGCAGGGCGCCGAGCCGCTCGGCGCGCAGCCGCACCTGGCTCACCGACTCCTCACCACTGACCACCAGGGACGGTGAGCCGGCGCCGGCCGCCCACTGCTGGGCCACGTCGAGCAGCAGAGTGGATTTGCCCACACCGGGCTCGCCCGCCAGCAGCACCACCGCGCCGGGCACCAGGCCGCCGCCGAGCACCCGGTCGAGCTCGCCCACGTTGGTCGGCACAGCCTTGGCCGGGGCGGCGCTGATCTGCGCGATCGGCCGGGCCGGCTCGGCGGGCAGGCGCGAGCTGACCACCCGCCCGGCACCGAGCGGGGTGCTCACCGTGGACTCGATGACCGAGCCCCACTCACCGCACTCGGGACAGCGGCCCAGCCATTTCGGCGGCTGGTGGCCGCAGGCGTCGCAGACGAAGGCGGGTCGGGCGGCCTTCGCGGCCGTGCGGGACGTCGTCACCCCGCAAAGCTAGCGGGACGGTACGACAATTACTCGTGCTCCTCCCCGGTCTCACCCGGCGCGCGCGACGCGGGGGAGAGCGGGACGGCGAACGGCGCGGTCAGCTCGATCGGCTGTGCCTGGCCGCTCACCTCGAAGACCAGGCTCAGCGAGTGGCCCGGGACGAGCTCGTCGCTCAGGCCGGCCGCGACCAGCTTGCTGTCGTCCTCGGGGAGGTAGGTCACACTGCTCAGCGGCGGGATCGTGATGCGCGCCGGCTGCAGCGTGGCGGTCGGGGCGATCGACGGCGCGCTGGGCAGACTGGGCGGCGTGGAGGGCTGCTCGACCCCGGTGTTCTGCTCGTTGCTCCCGCCCACCTCGTCGGGCGAGTCGGAGGAACCGCCGGTCGGCTCGGGGTTCGCGCTGGGCCGGCCGGCCGCGGGGCCGCCGTCGAGCCCGATCTGCCGGGCCGAGACGATGCCGGCCTGCTCGTCCTGCAGCGGGCGGCTGCTGATCAGGACGGTCATCTCGTCGGTGCTCTGATTGAACAGAGCGACCTCGAGCGCGGCGTCGCCGTTGGCCGGGTAACCCTCGGGGTCGTTGTAGATCACCTGCAGGTTGCGGATCAGCAGTTTGCCGTCGGGGCTCTGCGTGTTCAAGCCCGAGATCGGGGTCTTGAGCAGGGCTGTCTCGGCGACCTGACCGGCCGAGCAGCCGGCCAGTGCGATCACGGCGACCGTGGCGACACCCGCGGCCAGTGTGACGCGGCGGGTTCCCAGCGAGCGCATCACGATCCTCCAAGCTGATCAAGCCGACACCGAAGCACACCAAACGGCGTAAGGCTCAGCCTAGAGGGCCGTGATCGGGCGCGTGCGGCGACCCGTCCATTCACACCACCCGGCCGCTGAAGATGAGCAGCAGAACGTCGATCAGGGCGACGAGGATCACCGCGCGGAACATCGCGACTCCGCGGCCCCGCGCGCGCCGGGTCGCGTACCAGCCGAGGGGAAGGACCACGACTGCGGCCGCGGCGCCCGCCCAGCCGGCCCACGACGGCGGCCCGGGGGGCCCGAAGACCAGGGTCAGTGTCGCACTCAGCAGGAGCAACGCGGCCGCAACGGAGGATCCGGTCGCCCCGAACCGGTGCGGCAGACCGCGGACGCCCGTGGCCGCGTCGTCCGCGAGGTCGGGCAGCACGTTGGCGAAGTGCGCACCTGCGCCGAGCAGCGCGCCCGCCGCGACCAGCCAGGCCGGCGGCGCGGGCTGTCCCGGCAACGCCACCACGACGAAGGCCGGCAGGAGCCCGAAGGCCACCAGATAGGGCACCACCGAGAACACAGTGAACTTCAGCGGCCAGTCGTAGAGCAGCGCGAACACACCGACCAGGGAGATCACGACCGTGGCGGGCAGGCCGAACGGCAGACCGAGCAGCGGGACGGCGAGCGCCGCGACCAACCCCGAGATTCCCACCGTACGGCGGGAGACCGCACCCGACGCGATCGGCTTGTCGGTGCGCCCGGCCGCCCGGTCGCGATCCGCGTCGAGCCAGTCGTTGACCCAGCCCACGGCGAGCTGGGTCGCCCCCACGGCCGCGAACACGCCCAGGACGGCCCAGCCGCGGTGACCGGCCCCGATCGCCAGCAGGGTCATCGCGATCGTGACCGCACCGCCGGGTTCCGGATGAGACGACTTGATCACTGCCAGCGCTCGGGACATGCGAGCAGTGTGGCGGGTGTGCAAGATGCATGCCACGCTCGATCACATGCCGTCGATGGTCCGTAACGATCCGCGTCAGTACGACGAGCTCGCCGACCACTGGTGGCGCCCGGGCGGGCACTTCGAGCTGCTGCACTGGCTGGCCGAGGCCCGGGCCCGGCTGATCCCGCCCGCGAGCCGGCCCGGCGCGATCCTGCTCGACGCGGGCTGCGGCGGCGGTCTGCTCGCCCCGCACCTGGCCGGCAAGGGGTACACGCACGTCGGCGTCGACCTGCGCGCCTCCGGGCTGGGCCACGCGGCCCGGCGCGGCGTCCGGGCCGTGCGCGGTGACGTGACGGCGTTGCCGCTGGCCACCGGTTCGGTCGAGGTGGTGGCGGCGGGCGAGATCCTCGAGCACGTGACCGACCTGCCGGGCACGGTGGCCGAGCTGTGCCGGGTGCTGCAGCCGGGCGGGCTGCTCGTGCTGGACACGGTCAACGACAACGCGCTGAGCCGGTTCGTGACGGTCACGCTGGGCGAGGCGATCGGGCTGGCCCCGGTCGGGCTGCACGACCCGGCGCTCTTCGTCGACCCGGGCCGGCTCACGGCGGAGTTCGCCACCCACGGCGTACGGCTGCGGGTGCGCGGCGCCCGCCCCAGCGTCCCCGGGCTGCTGCGCTGGCTGGGCCCGTTCCAGAAGCGCCGCCCCCTGGGCCGCATCGTCCCCACCCGATCCACCGCCGTGCTCTATCAGGGCCACGGTCGTAAGGAGGCCGCATGATCTCCGAGGCCCGGCGGCTCGTGCCCCGGTTCGCGGCCCGCGCGGCCGCCCACGACCGCGACGGCTCGTTCCCCGCCGACGACTTCGCCGACCTGCGGGCGGCCGGCCTGTTCGGGCTGATGGTCCCGGCCCGGCTGGGCGGCGCCGGGGCGAGCTTCGCCGAGTACGCGGCGATCGCGTACGAACTGGCCCGCGGCAACGGCGCGACCGCCCTGATCTTCAACATGCACGCATCGGTCACCGGGGCGCTGGCCGGCGTCACCGACGAACTGGCCGACGCGCTGGGCCTGCCCGCCGAGGCGCTGCGGGCCCGCGACGACGCCCTGCGAGCGGCGGCCGAGGGCCGGTGGTACGCGGTGGCGATGAGCGAGCGCGGCGCGGGCTCCCGGTTGTCCCAGCTCACCACCTCGTACGTAGCCGTGGACGGCGGCTACCGGATCACCGGCGCCAAGACCTTCTGCTCGGGGGCCGGGCACGCCGACTCCTATCTGGTCGCCGCGCGCAGCGCCGACGACCCGTCGCAGGTCTCGCAGTTCCTGGTGCCCGCGGGCGAGGGCCTGCGGGTGGAGCCGACGTGGGACGCGCTCGGGATGCGGGCCACCGGTTCGCACGATCTGCACGTCGACGTGACCGTCCCGGCCGGTGCCCTGCTGGGCGGGGTCGAAGGGCTGGCGCTGGTCGTGGCCCAGCTCGCCCCGCACTGGATGGTGGCCAGTTACGCCGCCGTCTACGTCGGGGTGGCCCGGGCCGCCGTCGACGCCGCGGTCGAGCACGTCAACGAGCGCAAGCTGGGTCACCTGCCGGCCGTTCGCGCGCGGATCGGGCGAGCCGACGCGGCGGTGGCGGCCGCCCGCCTGGCGGTCATGGAGGCGGCCCGCCGGGTCGACGAGCGGCCCGGCGAGGCCGAGACCAACCGCTGGGTGTGGCGGGCCAAGCTGCTCGCGGGCACGACGGCGGCCGAGGTCGCGGCGTCGATGCTGGAGGCCGCCGGCACGTCCGCCATGCGCCGCGGCCACCCGCTGGAACGCATCTATCGGGATGCGCGGGCCGGCTCGCTGCAACCGGCGACCAGTGACGTCTGCGCCGATTGGATCGGTGTGGATGCGCTCGGCGGCGATGGGAACTCGGAGGGCACCGCCCCGCGCTGGTGACCGTACGTACGTTTTGAGGTTTGTTCACATGGCGGCGGGGTTCAGGGCCTAGGAGGCACGAGTGAATCGCAACGCGACCATCGCGGGGCTGGGGACGGCGCTGCCGCCCTCGGCCGTACAGACCGACCTGTGGGAAAACTTCTTCTCGCACCACTACACCGGGACCCGCCGCGCGCTGGCCAAGCGGATCTTCGAGAATTCCGGCGTCCGGACCCGGCAGGCCGCCGTCAGCCCCCTGCTCGAAGACGTGTCGAACTGGTCGACCGAACAGCGGATGCGCCGCTACCAGGTCGAAGCCATCCCGCTCGGCAAGGAGGCGGTCAGCCGTGCGCTGGCCGGCGCCGGGATCGCGGCGAGCGACCTCGGCCTGTTCGCCGTCTGCTCCTGCACCGGCTACGCGACGCCCGGCCTCGACATCCTGCTCGCCCGCGACCTGGGCATGTCGCCGTCGGTGCAGCGGCTCTTCGTGGGGCACATGGGCTGTTACGCGGCGCTGCCCGGGCTGGGTGCGGCGGCCGACTTCGTGACCGCTCGGCAGCAGCCCGCGCTGCTGCTCTGCGCCGAGTTGACCAGCCTGCACCTGCAGCCGGCGGCGGTGCGGACCGACTTCCAGCAGATCGTCTCGCACGCGCTGTTCTCCGACGCGGCGGCCGCCGTCGCGCTCACCCCCGGCGGCCCCGGCCTGGTCGTGCAGGACGTCGCCGCGGTCACCGACACCACCACAGCCGACCACATGACCTGGGAAGTCACCGATCTCGGGTTTCGGATGGGGCTCTCCGCGCAGGTGCCGGCGGTGCTCGAACTGCACGTTCGCAAGCTCGTGGACGACCTGCTGAACCGCAACGGGCTGACGATCGGCGACGTCGACGGCTGGGCCGTGCACCCGGGCGGACCCAAGATCCTCGATGTGGTCCAGGCGCGGCTCGGGCTCGACGATTCCGCGCTGGCCGCTTCGCGGGAGGTGCTTTCCGCGTACGGGAACTGCTCGTCGCCCACCGTCCTGCTCGTGCTCGACGCGCTCCGTCGCCGGGCCGCCCCGCCGCGACGGGTGGTGATGCTGGCCTTCGGTCCGGGACTGACGCTCTACGGCACGCTGCTTCTACAGTCACCCGTGTGACGGGTGAGCGGGCGCGCGGAGCGATCCTCTATTCCACGGCCGGGGCGCTGGTCGCCGCGGGCGCGACGTGGTGGTTCCTGGCCGCGCCGCCGGAGAGCCCGGGCGACCCGGCGGCGCAGTGGCGCTCCGACGTCGAGCGGCAGCTGCCCGACGTCGACGGCCAGGCCGACGCGCAGACGGCCGCGCTGCCCGCCGGCGGTCAGCAGACGTTCGAGTCGTTCGTCGACACCGGGTCGTACCTGGTCTCGCTCATCTGTCGCGGCGGGCCGGACAGCTTCGTCCGGGTGAGCCTGAGCCGGACGGGCAACGACTCGGGGCTGGGGGTGCGCTGCTCCGGGCAGTTGCCGCCGGACAGCTTCGAGGTGGGGCTGGGCGGCGTGATGCGGATGACCGTCGTGGTCGGGGACGAGGGGCCGGTCGTCTTCCGCTATTCGCTCAAGCGCGTTCCCGGCTGAATCTCGTACCGGCGGTGCTTCACAACCGGGCCAGGTCGGCGCGGAAGTCTTCGATCGAGGCGGTGCGCGGCACCGTGCGGACGATGCGGGAGCCGCGATCGACCAGCACGGCCGCGGCCGTCGTGTCGGGCGTGCCGAGATGCAGATGGCTGCGCAGGGTGCCGGTCGGATCGTTCAGCACTCGAACGGTCTTCCCGTTGGCCGGGGGCATGGCCCCGGTCGGCGGGGTGCCCGCGGCGGAGGCCGAGGCGGTCGCGGCCGACACGGTGATCACGGCGATCTCGGGGCCGACGGCGTCGATCGTGTCGGAAACCAGTGCCGCGCAGGCGCAGCCGTCCACGAGCAGGATGACAGCGGGTAGCCGCCCACGCAGCGGCACCGTCTGACCGTCGGTCGCCACCAGCTCGAGGGCGGGCAGCGTCGTGACGGGCCCGGGAGTCGTGTTGGCCGTGCGCTGAACGGCCGGCTGACGTGGCGGCCCGGGCCAGGCCGAGGCGAAGAGGCTGGCCACGGTGACCAGCACGGCAAGCGAGATGATGAGCACCGGGGCGCGCAGCGTGGTGGCGGCGGCCCGGCGCAGCTTGCGCACCGCGGGCCGGCGGATCAGGCGCTGCCAGCGCGTCGGAGGCCCGGCGAGCCGCAGCTCAGCCCGGACGGCGTCGACCTCGTCGGAGAGTGCGGACAGATCGTCGGGGATGACGATGACGCCCCACTCCTCGGGCAGGTCGGGCAGGTCGTCCGGCGAACTGCCAAATCCGCCGTTGTTGCTCGCACCAGCCATGACACACCCTCCCCCCGGGCCGACCAGTGGTTCTTCGCGGTCGGGGACCTTGCGCCCAGCCTTCCTTAAGCGGGGCCCGACCGCCAGTAGTGCGCGCTTCCGGACCTTAGCGATAAGCTTGACCTCACAAACGCCGTAGGTGCGAAATATCCGACCCGTACGTCTTAGGGGTCACCAAACCATCACTCACGGTTACTGAGGCAGCTCGCGGCCCGTCTGTCAAGCCGCAGAAACGCCCATCACAGGGCCTCTGAGCTGCACTAACAGTGACCGGCAGGGCGGGACATAGCTGCCTGAGCGTGTTACCCTAGACACAGCGAAAGGGGCTTCGAACCTATGGTTTTCAGTGTCGGCGAGACCGTTGTTTACCCCCACCACGGGGCCGCACTCATCGAGGCAATCGAAACAAGGGTCATCAAGGGCGAGGAAAAGCAGTATCTTGTGCTGCGCGTTGCCCAGGGCGATCTGACCGTGCGGGTGCCCGCTGAGAACGCCGAAATCGTCGGCGTGCGCGAAGTGGTTGGCGAGGAAGGCCTGGGCAAGGTCTTCGACGTCCTCCGCGCTCCGCACACCGAGGAGCCGACGAACTGGTCGCGGCGTTACAAGGCCAATCTCGAGAAGCTTGCCTCCGGCAACCCGCTCAAGGTTGCTGAGGTTGTTCGTGACCTCTGGCGTCGTGAGCGCGAGCGTGGTCTCTCGGCCGGAGAGAAGCGCATGCTGGCCAAGGCGCGCGACATCCTTGTCGGTGAGGTTGCTCTGGCGGAGAAGAGCACCAAGGACGAGGCCGAGGTTCTCCTCGACAAGGTCCTCACCGAGGCCTGATCCACAACACCGTTTTTGTGTTCGCACAGGACCGCGACGTGACCGCGAAGCTCAATGCCCGCGGTGACGTCGCGGTCCTGGTTCCGGCGGCAGGTGCCGGCCTGAGGCTCGGCCCGGGCGGGCCCAAAGCCTTGCGTCTGCTCTCCGGTGAACCGCTGCTCGTGCATGCGATTCGCCGGGTGGCGGCCGCGCCGTCGGTCCGTCTCATCGTGGTCGCCGCTCCAGCGGCCGAGGTCGAGGCGGTGCGCACACTTCTGACGCCGGTCGCGCCGGTCACCGTGGTGGCCGGCGGGGCCGAACGTCAGGAGTCGGTGGCCCGGGCCCTGGCCGCGGTGCCACCCGAGGTCGACATCGTGCTCGTTCACGACGCCGCGCGCGCCCTGACCCCACCCACCGTGATCGAGTCGGTGGCGGCGGCGGTTCGCGAGGGCCGCCCCGCGGTCATTCCCGTGCTCCCGGTGGTCGACACGATCAAAGAGGTCGCCGCCGACGAGACGGTCCTCGGCACGGTCGACCGTTCCGTCCTGCGCAGCGTGCAAACCCCGCAGGGCTTCCAGCACAGCGTCCTCGCCGCCGCCCATGCGGCCGCGGCCGACGCCCTTACCGACGACGCCGGCCTGGTGGAAAAAGCCGGCATTCCGGTCACCTGCGTTCCCGGCTCCGAGCTGGCCATGAAGATCACCCGCCCTCTGGACCTGATCCTGGCCGAGGCGCTGCTCGCCCAGCCGCACTGACCGCCGCCACTCCCAGCCCCGGTAGCGGGCCGTTGCTCCCAGTTCGCCGGCCCGCCGCTGCTCCTCGGCCCCGGCAACCTGCTGCGGCTTCCGGCCTCGGCGACCTGCTGCGGCTTCCGGCCTCGGCGACCTGCTGCGGCTTCCGGCCCCGGCGACCTGCCGCTGCTTCCCGGCCGCTTCGGCACCGATAGCCTGACGCAGTGATCAACCAGCGGGTCGGCATCGGTACTGACGTGCACGCCTTCGAGGCTGGACGGCCCTGCTGGGTAGCCGGCCTGCTCTGGCCCGACGAGACCGGCCTGGCCGGCCACTCCGACGCCGACGTAGCCGCCCACGCCGCGTGCGACGCGCTCTTCGGCGCTTCCGGGCTGGGCGACCTGGGCAGCAACTTCGGCACCTCCCGCCCCGAATGGGCCGGCGCCTCCGGGGTGGCCCTGCTCACCGAGACCGCGCGCCTGGTCCGGGCCGCCTCCTTGGAGATCGTCAACGTCTCGATCCAGGTCATCGGCAACCACCCCAAGATCGGTAAGCGTCGCGCGGAGGCCCAGCAGGTGTTGTCGGCCGCGGTCGGCGCCCCGGTCACCGTCTCCGGCACCACGACCGACGGCCTCGGGCTCACCGGCCGGGGCGAAGGACTGGCGGCCATGGCCGTCGCGCTGGTCGCCCAGATCTGAACCGCCACCTCGGAAGCACACTTTGCTGAAGATCCGCGGGTTGTCCACAGGCGGCGGGTTGTCCACAGGGCGGCGCGGCCGCGGCCTCGAAGATCGACGAAAGCGGTCACAATTGGCAGTGGCGGGGGACCCCCGGTGGAGGGCGGGCCATGAGTGTGGGGGATGTGGGCGAAATGCGTGCTTCCGGTGACTCGGGGCGGGTTACCCGGCAGCGTGGGATTTCGTGGCAGCGCCTACTCTCGGAGCGTGGCCGCGCCTCTGGAACCCGAAACCACGCCGGAAGAGTATCGGCAGCGTGCGCTGCTGCTGGCCGACCTCGGGCGGTATGACGAGGCCGCGCAGGAGATCGCTTCGGGGCTGGCGACGGCGCCCGACGAGGCCAGTTTGCTGGCCACTCTGGCCCGCATCCATCTCGCAGCGGATCAGCCCGGCGAGGCGTTGCGGGCGGCCGAGCGGGCGGTGGCGGCGTCCCCGTCGACGTTGACCAACCTTGTCGTCCGGGCCATGGCGCTCACCGACAGCGAGAAGTACGGCGAGGCGGCGCAGGTCGCGAGCGCGATCATCAGGCAGTGGCCCGCCGACGCGTACGCCCAGCGCACCGGGGCGGCCCTGCTCAGTGAGTCGCGCAACGGGCAGGAAGCGTTGAACGCCGCGTGGAACGCCGTCCGCGTCGCGCCCGCCGAGGCCGAGGCGCATCTGGTGCTGGCCGTCGTGGCTGCTCGGCTGCGTCTTTTCGATCTGGCCCAACGGGCGTACGCGCAAGCCTTGGATCTTGACCCGGCGATCGGGGACGCCCAGCGCGACGTCGGCATCGTGCGGTTCGAGCGGCGGCGTTGGGCGCGAGCCTTGGAGTCGCTGGCCGACGAGGCGACGCTGCCGGTGGCCCCCGACGCCGAGGGCGACTATCCGCAGCCGTTCCCGCGGAGCTACCCGGCGCCGGACCGGCCCGACCCGGAGGAACCGCAGACCACCTCGGCCGGCTGGACGGGGGAGGCCGCGGTCAGCCGGCCCAGCCGGCCGGTGCTCGACCCGTCCGCCGACTCGGCCGAGGCGGTCCGGCGGCACGTGCTTTTCGGCACCAACGCCACGCTGGTCGCCGGCCTGTTCGCGGGGCTGATGACGCTGACCAGCGAGGGGATTTCGCGCACCTGGGCCGGGCTGATCGGTGTGCTGCTGTTCGCCGGTGTGACCTTCGTGCTCAACCGGGCCGTGCCGGAGCCGCTGGCGGTGGCCCTGACCCGGCTCCGGCAACACAACCGTCCGCTGGCGGCCGCGGCCTACGTGGGCTTCGTGGCGCCGTTGCTGCTGTTCGTCTACGCCCTGGTCGGTGGTGTGGTGCCCCTGGTGGCCGCGATGGCGGTGGCGGCCCTGGCCGAGATCCTGATCCTGACCCGCCGCTGACACCTCGGCGCTCGGCTCGGCCGTGCACGGACCGGTCTGGTGGGGCGGGCTGCCAGCCGGGGGTTGGGGCTGGTCAAGCGGCCTCCTGCGCCGGGGGCTGGTCGTGGGCGGTCAGGGTGGCGAGGGCGGCCCGGACGACGGGTTCGGCGTGGTGGCCGGGTGAGAGCGCGTCCAGCGCCAGCAGAGCCGCGCCCGTGATCGGGGGTGCGGCGGGAACGGAGATCTCGACCAGCGGGGCCTGGCGACGCGCGCCCGCGACCACCTGGTTGTGCAGGAGGGGGTGCTGGGCCCGCAGCACGCTGCCCCCCAGCACCAGGGCATGGGGGCGGTCGAGCAGGTCGAGCCGGTTCGCGGCCACGCGGTGCTGGCCCACGATCTCGTCGGCCTGCCGCTTGATCAGGGCCAGGGCCACCGCGTCCCCGTCCGCGGCCACCTCGAACAGCAGGTGCGACAGGGGCGGGATGGCCGCGCCGGGGATCTCGCCGAAGTGCACGGCGATCGAGACGGCCTCGACCGTGGGCCGGCCGAAGTGCGCGGCCACGGCGGCGCTGAGGGCGGTCGGCGCACCGCGGCCGTCCTCGCCGCGGGCGGCCAGGTGCAGGGTCTGGTCGGCCAGTTCGTGCCCGCCGCCCCAGTCGCCGGAGATCGGGCCGAGGGCGACGAACCGGGCCGTACGCCCGTCGGCCGCGCGGCCCACGCAGTTGTTGCCGGCCCCGCAGACGACGGTGACCGCGTCGGGCATCGCAGTGCCGGAGCGCAGCAGGGCGAAGCAGTCGTTGTCGACCACGGTCCGGCGGGCCCACGACCGGGCCGACAGCGCCTCCTGCAGGGCGGTCACCTCGATCGGCAGGTCGGCGCCGGCCAGGTATGCCGCCACGACGTCGACGGGGGTGCCGTACGGGATGCCGGCCCGCGCGTGCACGGCCCGGATGAGCTGGTCGAGCACCGTGACCGTGCCGTCCAGGCCGATGTTGTGCGGGGAGGACGTGCCGCCGCGGACGTAGCCGAGCACTTCGCCGGTCGCCGTGCCGAGCACCACGTCCGTCTTCGAGTTGCCCCCGTCGACCGCCAGATAGAGCGCTCTCATCGGGCCCACGCGAGATGCGCCCGGCCGCTCGCGATGAGCAGGTCGGTGAGCGGGTCGGCGATCTCGTGCTGCCCGACCAGCGGGTGGGCGAGCAGCGCCCGATACACCCGTTCCCGGCCGCCGCGCAGCGCCGCGTCCAGCGCAAGCTCCTCATAACCGGAGACGTGACCGATGAGTCCCGCCATATCCGGCGGCAGCGGCGACACCGGCAAGACGGCCGGACCGTCGATGGAGGCCCGAGCCGACACCTCGATCACCGCGGATGCCGGCAAGAACGGCAAAAGGCCTTCATTTCGTACGTTGACCGAGTGCACCGCGGAGGAATCGAACCCGTGCAGCGAGGCGATCAACCCGACCGCGGCTTCCGAGTAGTACGCGCCCCCGCGCTCCTCCAGCAATGCCGGCTTCTGCACCAGCGAGACGTCCCGGTACATCTCGAGCAGCGAAGCCTCCAGTTCGGCCACCCGCTGACCCCGCGTCGGCGCGCCGATCAGCGACTGCACATGCCGGTCATGCGAGTAGAAGTACGAGAGGTAGTACGACGGGACATTGCCCAGGGACTGGAGCACCGCCTGTGCGAGATCGACCTCGGCGGCCAGGGAAGGCAGGTGATCACGTAGGAGATCCGGCAGTCGATCGACACCGTCCACATAGGCGGCCCGCTCCCACGTCAGGTGGTTGAGGCCCACATGTTCGAGCACGACCTGCGACGGGTCCACGCCGAGGTGGCCGGCGAACCGCCGCTGGAAGCCGATCGCCACGTTGCACAACCCGACGGCCCGGTGGCCGGCGTCGAGCAGCGCCCGCGTGACGATGCCGACCGGGTTGGTGAAGTCGATGATCCAGGCCCCCGGCTTGGCCCGTTCGCGGATGCGCGACGCCACGTCGAGCACCACGGGGACCGTACGGAGGGCCTTGGCCAGGCCTCCGGCGCCGGTGGTCTCCTGACCGACGCAGCCGCACTCGAGCGGGAACGTCTCGTCGTTGATCCGGGCCTGCTGACCGCCGACGCGCAGCTGGATCAGCGCCACGTCGGCGTCGGTCACGCCCGCGTCGAGGTCGGTCGTCCACCAGATCTTGGCCTGGTGTCCGTGGTGCTGCAGGATGCGGGCGGAGAACGCGCCCACCACGTCGAGCCGTTCGGCCGCCGGGTCGATCAGCACCAGTTCGGTGACCATCGACCCGAGCCGGGCGAACCCGTCGACCAGTTCCGGCGTGTAGGTGGAGCCACCGCCGATGACCGCGATTTTCAACCCTTGAATCCCGTCAATGTGATGCCTTGGACGAAGGCACGCTGAGCGAAGAAGAAAATGATGATGAGCGGGGCCATGGCCAGCACCGTGGCCGCGGTGACCAGGTTCCAGTCGACGTGGTGGACACTGTGGAACGAGGCCAGGCCGAGCGACAGCGTCCAGGAGCTCTCGTTCTCGCTGGTGTAGAGCAGCGGGCCGTAGTAGTCGTTCCAGCAGTAGAAGAACTGGAACAGCCCGGCCGCCGCGATGCCGGGGCGCGCCATCGGCAGCACGACCCGCAGCAGCGTGCGCCATTCGCCGCAGCCGTCGACCCGGGCCGCGTCGAGATATTCGCTGGGGATCGTGAGCAGGAACTGGCGCAGCAGGAAGATGCAGAACGCGTCGCCGAAGATCGCCGGGATGATCAGCGGGGCCAGCGAGCCGGTCAGGCCGTAGCGGGCCCACATCAGATACAGCGGCACGGTGACGACCTGCGGCGGGAGCATCATCACGCAGATCACCAGCAGGAACAGCCCGTTGCGGCCGCGGAACCGCAACTTCGCCAGCGCGTACGCGGCGGGAACGCTCGACAGCAGCACCAGCACGGTCGACGACACCGCATAGATGATCGTGTTGAGCAGATAGCGCGGCAGCGGCGTGACCTCGAAGACCCGTACGTAGTTCTCCGGGTGCCACGCGTTGGGCCAGTAATCACTGGTCAGAGCCTGATCGCTGGTCATCAGCGAGAGCAGCACGAGGTAGACGACCGGGGTCACGAACATGATCCCGAGCACGATCGCGATGCTGTGCTTGCCGATCCACGCCAGCCGGCGCTGCCGCGCGTATCGGCGGTCGGGCGGGGCCGGCGCAAGAACCGGCGCCTCCATCAGAGCTGTCACGATTCCTCCCCGGTGAAGGCCTTGGCCCGGCGCAGCAGGATCAACGTGACTCCCAGCGCCACCACGAACAGGCCGATGGCCAGCGCGTTGGCGTAGCCGAGGGCGCTGTAGCGGAAGCCGACGGTGTAGAGCCAGAGCGGATAGGTGAAGGTCGAGCCCTCGGGGAAGCCGAAGTTCGACGAGATGCCGCCGCCCACGGTGGCCTGCCCGCTGGCGATCGAGCCCGCCACGGCCGCCTGGTCGAAGTACTGCAGTGTGTAGATCACGCCGGTCACCGCCGCGAACAGCACCACCGGCTGGATCGTCGGCAGCGTGATCGAGCGGAACCGCTGCCACGCGTTCGCGCCGTCCAGCTCCGCGGCCTCGTACAGGCTGGCCGGCACCCCGAGAACAGCGGCCAGGAAGATCACCATGAGGTCGCCGATCGCCCACAGGCCGAGCAGCACCAGCGAGGGCTTGGCCCACGTGGGCGAGTTGAACCACAGCGGGCCCTGGATGCCTATCGACTCCAGGAAGTGGTTGACCGGACCGGTGCCCGGCTTGAGCAGGTAGACGAACGCGATGGTGGCGGCCACCGGCGGGACCAGCGCGGGCAGGTAGAAGACCGTACGGAAGAAACCGGCGCCCCGCTTGAGCTGGGTCAGCAGCATCGAGAGGCCGACCGCCCCGATGATCCGTACGGGAACGAAGACCACCACCATCCACAGCGTGTTGCGGACGGACTGCAGCAGGAACGGGTCGTCGGCCATCCGCCGGTAGTTGTCCAGCCCCACCCACTCGGGTACCGAGAGCAGGTCGAACTTCGTGAACGAGAAGTAGACCGCCGAACCCAGGGGGTACAGGAAGAACACGGCGATGCCGATCAGCGCGGGCGCGAGGAACGAGAAGGTGGTGGCGCCCTTCCTGACCCGTACGCCCAAGGGTTTGGCGGTCATCGTCAGCCGCCCAGAGTCATGACGCTGTTGATCTGCTTGTCGGCATCGGCCAGGCCCGCGTCGAGGTTCTTGACCTTGCCGGCCTGATAGCTGTTCAGGAACTGACCGAACGTTTCCTGGTACGCCGGTCCCGACGCGCTGGGCGGGGTCGTCGACGAGTTCGGGTTGTTGAAGATGTCGATGAACGTCTTGAAGTCGGCGTCCGCGTTGAGGCCCGGGTCGGCGATCGACGCGGTCGTGGTCGGGATGTTCTTGAGCAGCCCCGAGAGCTTGATGATGGCCTTGTCGTTAGTGGTCAGATACTTGATCAGCTCCCACGCGGCCTCGGGGTTCTTGGCGTTCTTGCTGATCCCGACGATGTTGCCGGTCACGTAGCCGCCGCCGTACCGGGCGGGGTCGCTGGTCGGGATGGGCGCTACCCCGTACTTGAGGTCCGGGGTCTGATCTTTCACGAAGGCCAAGCGGTACTCGGCGTCGATGTTGATCGCGACCTGGCCCTTCTGGAAGGCGTTGTCGGCGCTGTACTCGTCACCCAGGCTCGCCCGGAACTTGGTCAGGTTCTCGTAGCCGTACCAGTCGACCAGGTCCTTCTGCCAGGTCATCAGCGTCTTCCAGGCCGGGTCGGCGCCCACCGCGGACTTGCCGTCGTCGGTCAGCCACTTGGCGCCGACGGCCGGGGCGAGGTGCGAGGCGGCGTTCTCGTAGAAGTCGTACAGCGGCAGGAACCCGACGGTCTTGAGTGAGCCGTCGGCGTTCTTCACTGTCAGTTTTTTCGCGTACGCGGTCAGCTCGTCCAGGGTCTTGGGCGGCCCGCTCAGCCCGGCCTTGGCGAACAGGTCCTTGTTGTAGAACATGCCGTACGCGTCGGCCAGGAACGGCATCGCGCACCGCTTGCCCTGATACTCCGTGTAGGACCGGGTGGTCGCGTTGAGCTGGTTCAGGTCGACTTTGTCGCGGTCGAGGTACTGCTTGAGGTCGATCCACGCGCCCGACGAGCAGAACTTGCCGACGATGTCGGTCGAGTAGGACAGCCCCACGTCCGGCCCGTTGCCGGCGCCGATGGCCTGGGTGACCTTGGAATCGTCCTGACCGGCCTTGATCGTCACCTTGATCTTGGGGTGGTCGGCTTCGAAGTCCTTGACCACCTGGTCGATCGCCGCGGCCTCGCGCTCGGTGAAGAAGTGCCAGAGTTCCACGGTGCCGGCCACTTCCGTACCGGGGTCGGCGATCTTGGTTTCCTTGGGCGCCGGGGTGCAGGCGGCCGCCAGTGCGGCAGTCGATACCAGGGCAAAAAGGGCGCGCGGGAGCCGTTTGTTCACTGTGGCCTCTCAGAATTCGGCTATGCGAAGAATGAAATAAATTGATAAAACGGGAGAAATTGAAAGTGGGTGCGAAGGGCGCGGGGTCAGGCAAGGGTGTGTTGGCGCGGGGGTGCGGTCGAGCGGGGTGGTCGTGGCGCGGGGTGCGGCCGGGCGGGCTGGTCGTGGCCGGGGTGCGGTCAAGCGGGGTGGTCGTGGCGCGGGGTGCTGTCGGGCGGGCTGGTCGTGGCCGGGGTTGGCGCGTAGAAAGTGGAGGTGGGTGCCGAGCTCGTGAGCCGGGCGGGAGCCTAGGAGTCGCGGATCGAGGCGATCAGGGAGTTGTGTACGGCGGTGAGGCCGGCGTCGAGGGCGCCGAGCAGCACGGAGTCGTCGTCGATGGCGGTGATGGCGATCGTGCTCTCCAGCGGGGCGGCCCGCCGTACGGCGAAATTGACCGCTGACAGCAGCCGGACGCCGCCGGCCTGGGCGATCGGGCCGGCCAGGACCACCAGGTACGGGTCGAGCACGGCGATCACCGCGGCCAGGCCGATCACGATGCGGTCGGCCAGTGCGACCAGGAAATCGTCACCCGGGCCGGAGTCGGCGGCCGCGGCCCGTACGGCCTCGGCGGGGGTGCGACCCGGAACGCCGTTGTCCCGGGCCAGCTCGAGGATTGCCGCGCCGCCGAACAGGTCCTGCAGGTCGAGCTTGCGGTGCGAGGAGTCGGGGGAGTAAAGCGGCATGTAGCCGATCTCGCCCGCACCGCCCCGGGCGCCGCGCAGCAGCGTGCCCGCCATGTCGATGGCCAGACCGAGGCCCTCCTCGCCCAGCCACAGCAGGGCGAAGCCCTCGGCCTCCCGGCCCACGCCGCGACGCCGCTCGGCGATCGCGGCCAGGTTGACGTCGTTGTCGACGCCCACGGCCGTGCCGAGCGCCGCGGCCAGTTCGGGCACCAGACCCGTACGGCCGAAACCCGGCACGTCGACGTGCCGGATCGTCTCGGTGTGCGTGTCGTACGAGCCGGCCACGCCGAAATGCACGTGACGGATCCGCTCGGCGGGCACGCCGGCCTCGTCGCGCAGCCGGGCCACGACGTCGACCAGCGCGTTCAGCGGGTCGGTGGTGAGGAAGTCGATGCGGGACTCGAGGCGCCCGCGGACCGTGCCGGTGAGATCGCACAGCGCGGCGACGACCGAGGGGGCACCGCTCGCGCCGATGTCGCGCACGGAGACCGCCGCCGCGTACGCCGCGTCGGGGTTGGCGTTGTAGATCTCCGCGTTGGGACCCGGCCGGCCGCTGTTGTGGCCTACGACGTTGACCAGGCCGGCGTCGGTGAGCCGGCGCAGCACCTCGGAGATCGTCGGGGTCGACAGGGCCGTGAGTTTGCGCAGGTCGGCCCGCGTGAGCATGCCGGGGTCCAGCAGGTGAGCCAGGGCCGCGCTCTCGTTCATGGCGCGCAGCAGTTTCGACGAACCGGCCAGACGGGTCACGGCGGCTCCCGGGAGCGAGTCGACTGATTGGCAAACTGACTAACAGTTAGCCCGGACGGTAGGCCGACCGTCAGCGGGTGTCAAGGGTCCGGGAGCCAGCCTAGAGCAGGCTATCGAAGACTATTGATAAACCTATTTAACAGTTGTAGCGTCTCTCCTCGTCGCGCGCGCCATCCCCCACGAACCCCCCTCTTCGAGGAGCGCCATGAAACGCGCAATTTACGCTGCCCTCGTCCTGGTCGTCCCCGGCGCCGCCCTGGTCTACGGGCTGCTCCCGGCCACCGCCGCCACCGCCGGCCCGATCAAAGGGCTGGGCGGCAAATGTGTCGACGTGGCGGCGGCCAACTCGGCCAACGGCACGGCAATCCAGCTCTACGACTGCAACAGCTCGTCGGCCCAGCAGTGGACGGTGGGCAACACCGACGGCAGCATCCGCGCCCTCGGCAAGTGCCTCGACGTGACCGCGGCGTCGACCGCCGACGGCGCCAAGATCCAGCTGTACGACTGCAACAACACCGGCGCCCAGAAGTGGTCCGCTGTCAACGGAACTCTGGTCAATTCGGGCAGCGGCAAGTGCCTGGACGTCACCGGCGGCAACACCGCCAACGCGACCCGGCTGCAGATCTGGACCTGCTCGAACTCGACGAACCAGCGCTGGACGCTGCCGGGCGGCACCTCCACTCCGACCACGCCCCCGACCGCTCCGTCCGGCGTCGGGCTGGACAACGCGGCCAAGAAGGACGTCGCGATGCAGCTCGTGTCGGCGGCCGAGAACTCGTCGCTCGACTGGCGGGCCCAGTTCCGCTACATCGAAGACATCCGGGACGGCCGCGGCTACACGGCCGGCATCATCGGCTTCTGCTCGGGCACGGGCGACATGCTGGAACTCGTCCAGGCGTACACGAACGCCGTCCCCGGAAACGTGCTGGCCAAATACCTGCCGGCGCTGCGCAACGTGAACGGGACGGACTCGCACGCCGGGCTCGACCCGAACTTCCCGGCGGACTGGCGCACAGCCGCCGCCGACACGCGCTTCCAGGCCGCGCAGGAGGCCGAACGCGACCGCGTCTACTTCAACCCGTCGGTGCGTGACGGCAAGAACGACGGCGTACGGGCCCTCGGACAGTTCGCCTACTACGACGCGGCCGTGATGCACGGCTACGAAGGCATGCGGGCCATCCGCAGCCAGGCGCTCAAGCGGGCCAAGCCGCCGGCCCAGGGCGGCGACGAGCGGGCCTGGCTGAACGCGTTCCTGGACGAGCGCGTGATCGAGATGAAGAAGGAGGAGGCCCACTCCGACACGTCCAGGGTGGACACCGCCCAGCGGCGCTTCCTCAACAACGGCAACTTCGACCTGAACACGCCGCTGGACTTCGCCGTCTACGGCGAGAACTTCCGCATCGGCTGAGACTCGAGGCCGGGATCATTCCACGGTCCCGGCCTCACCCCGCCGGCAGCCGCAGGGCGGTGAGTACCTTATCGGGCATGGTGGATCTCGTGATCGCCGTCCTGGCGGTGGTTGTGCTGGTGGGCGTGGCGATGGTGCTGGTGCGGCGTGATCGGCTCGGGCGGGGTGCGATCGGGGCGGCGCTGGCCGTGGCCGTGGTGGCGGCGGGCACTTTCGCGGTGACGCTCTATCGCAGCCAGACCGGCGGCGACGACGCGGGGCAGCCGGTCGTGCTGCCGAAAATCATCGGGTCGTCGGTGCCGGCCGAGCAGGGGTTCGGTACGGCGGTTCTGAAGATTGAGCTGCCGATGAGTACGGAGTCGAAGTATCCGCAGACGGCTTTGTGGTTGCAGCCGCCGCGGGCGGGGACGGACCCGTACACGGGAGATCTTTCCCTGTTGTGCGCGACGCCGGGCAAGGACGAGAAAGTGCAGAACTGCACCGGCGGCGATCAGCGGGTGTGGAGCGCGGAACCGCTCGAACAGCGGGCCACGATCGGGCCGGCGGTCGGTGACCCGTTCACCGACCCGGGGGCGTGCGACGAGGGCAACGGCGTGAAATATCAGGACGGCTATCTCGAACTGGCCGCGGGCAAGGCCTACTGCCTGCACAAGGCGGCCGGCACGGTCGCGCTGCGGATCCCGTCGTTCCCGGCCGAGAAGCCGCTGCCGAACGGGATCGACGTGGAGATGGCGGTGCTGAACAGCTAGGAACGTAATGCCGTCAACACGGCCGTGATCTCCGGACGCGGGGTGGGGGGCCGCCGGGCCGCCGCCGTGATGCGGCGCCGCACCGGAGGCGTCAGTGGGCGGGTGACGACGTCATAGCGCGAGTCCACGGCCAGCGACGGCAGCATCGTGATCGACTGGCCGCGTTCCACGTGCTGCAAGGCGAGCATGTAGTTGTTGAAGCGGCAGATCACCGAAGGCTCGAAACCGGCTTCGCGGCACAGGCGGGTGGCCAGTTCCGACATGTACGAGCCGGCCACGTCGAACGTCCACCGCTGGTCGGCGCAGGCCTCCAGGCCGACCGCTTCCAGCGCGGCCAGCGGGTGCCCGGCCGGCAGCACGAGCACCACTTCGTCCTCGGCCAGCGGCACCAGGTCGATGGACGGGTCGAGTTCGGCCCCGGCGAAGTCGGTGGTGGTGATGATGACGTCGACCTCGCCGCGGCGCAGGGCCGGCATGCTCACGTGCGGCTCCATCTCCAGCAGCACCACCGTCACGTCGGGGTGGCGGGCCGCCAGCGCCGACACCGCCCGGGCGGCCAGCCCGGGCAGCGCGCTCTGGAAGGCGCCCAGCCGTACGGTGCCGGCCGGTTCCAGGGCCAGGCCGCGCAGTGCCATTTCGGCCGCGTCCATGGCGGCCAGGATCTCGCGGGCCCGGCCAGCCAGCAGCACCCCGGCCGCGGTCAGCCGCACGCGGCGGCCGGTGCGTTCCAGCAGGGCCGTACGGGTCTCTCGCTCGAGGGTGGCCAGCTGTTGCGACACCGCGGACGGGCTGTGGTTGCCGCGCTGGGCGACCGCGCGCACGGTGCCGTATGTGGCCAGGTCGGCCAGCAGTCGCAGGCGCCACGGATTGAGCGTCATTGTGCGACTCTACTTAACAGCAGCGGCGGAAATGTGGGATGGACCGGCACAGCGGAGCCCGCTTAGCGTCGGGGCATGGCTGCTGATTCCTTCTGGTCCGACGCCGAACGTCACCTGGTCCGCTACTCCGGCGCGGGACGCTTCGTCCCCGAGATCATCGAGCGCGCCGAGGGCAGTTTCGTCTTCACGGCCGACGGTCGCCGCCTGCTCGACTTCACGTCGGGGCAGATGAGCGCGATCCTCGGTCATTCGCACCCGGCCGTGGTGGCCACCGTGCAGCGTCAGGCCGCCACCCTCGATCACTTGTTCAGCGGCATGCTGAGCCGCCCGGTGGTGGAGCTGGCCCGGCGCCTCGCCGAGTCGCTGCCTGAGCCGCTGAGCAAGGTGCTGCTGCTGACGACGGGGGCCGAGTCCAACGAGGCCGCGATCCGAATGGCCAAGCTGGTCACCGGCCGGCACGAGGTCATCTCGTTCGCCCGCTCGTGGCACGGCATGACCCAGGCCGCCGCGAACGCCACCTACAGTTCGGGCCGCAAGGGGTACGGGCCGGCGTCGCCCGGCAACTTCGCGATCCCCACCCCTAACGCGTACCGTCCCGATTTCACCGACGAGCGCGGCGAGCTGGACTGGCGGCGGCAGCTGGACTTCTCGTTCGAGCTGTTCGACGCGCAGTCGGTGGGCAGCCTGGCCGCCTGCATAGTGGAGCCGATCCTCAGCTCGGGCGGCGTGCTCGACCTGCCGCCGGGTTACCTGGCCGCGCTGCGCGACAAGGTTCACGAGCGCGGCGGGCTGCTCATCCTCGACGAGGCACAGACCGGTCTGTGCAGGACGGGCGACTGGTACGCCTTCCAGCGTGACGGCGTCACCCCCGACATCCTGACACTGAGCAAGACCCTGGGCGCCGGTCTGCCCCTGGCCGCGGTGGTGACCAGCCCGGAGATCGAGCAGACGGCACACGAGCGGGGTTTCCTGTTCTTCACCACGCACGTGTCGGATCCGCTGGTCGCCGCGGTCGGCAACACGGTGCTCGACGTGCTCGAGGCCGACAAACTCGACCACCGGGCCCGTGAACTCGGCACCCACCTGGCCGGCGGCCTGCGGGACCTGGCGAACCGGCACGCGGTCGTCGGCGACGTACGGGGAAGGGGTCTGCTTGTCGGCCTCGAACTGGTGCTGGACCGTGCGACCAAGCGGCCCGCCGACGAGCTGGGCGCGGCCGTCACTCAGCGCTGCCTCGAACTGGGCCTGCACATGAACGTGGTCCAGCTGCCCGGCATGGGCGGCGTCTTCCGGATCGCGCCCGCGCTGACGTCGACGACCGAGGAGCTGGACCTGGGCCTGGAGATCCTCGACCGGGCCATCGGCGACGTGGCGCCCCGGTTCAGCTGAGCGAGGCGATGATGACGGTGTCGAGGGTGAAGTAGTGTTCGGGCGCCTCCGGGTCGGCCGGTCCGTCCCCGGTCAGGCGCTCGATCGCCACCCAGTCGTCGGTGACCTGCCACAGCCCCGGCTTCCAGGTCAGTTTCTCGGTTCCGACGGCCAGCGGGAAATCCGACACCACTGCGCCGTCCGGACTGAGAACGCGCAGGTGCCGTCCTTCGGTCAGCACGACCGGACGGCCACGCGACACGCCCAGCAGCGTCCCGTCGACCGGCTCGGGCGCGGCGGCGGGCGGGGAGGCCACCGGCACCGGACGCCGGCTGCCGGTGCCCACGTCGTACGCGACGCCCCCGTCGACCACCACGGCCGTGCCGGTGACCCGCAGCCCGACCGGCGCCCACACGGTCGACGCGCCCGTCCGGTGCCCCTCGTACCCGGGCGTGGGCAGACCCGTGGCGACGCGCCAAACTTCCTTCCCCGTACGCCCGTCGACCGCGATCAGCTCCCCGTCGGACCACCGGCTGATCACCGTCGGCCCCGCCGCCACGACCCCGGACACCTGGGCGGGCCAGCGGCGCAGCGACCACCGCGCCGTGTTCACGCTCTTCGCGTCGACCGGGCCGTCCGCGCGCACCTGCCGCTTGCCCGCGTAGACGCGGATGCTCTCGTCGACGATGAGCGGGGCCATGTTCGTACGGCCGGTGACCTGGGCGGCCGAGACCGAGGGCGCCGGAAAGGGCACGGCCGCCGCCGACATGACCTCGGCCGGGGCCAGCACCCGCCAGCCGATCAGACCGGCCGCGGCGGTCAGGACGAGTGCCGCCAGAGATCGCAGCAGCACCCGGGACACCCGGGCAGCCTATGTCAGGCGACCGCGGCCAGATCGTCGAGGTCGCGACGCAGCGCCCCTTCGGCGGTCTCGGCCGCGAGCCCCCCGAAGATCAGCGCGAGAATCCGGCCCGCGGGCGCGGTGGGCGCACCCTCCTGCTTCACGGTGACCATGGTGCCGCCGCGATGCCGGCCCGAGATGACCGGAACGAACGAATACGTCATGCGGTAGTCGGCGCCGATGCCGGGTGAGGTGACGACGAACCGCTCGGGCACCTCGCACTCCCGTACGCGGAACTCCTCGGTGACCTCGCCGCCGTCGGCCATGCTGCGGGTCTCGCGCCACACCGTGCCCGCGTCGAACGGCCCGTGGCTGCGCACGTCGACCCGGGTCACGGCGGTCAGCCACTCGCGGCGCCGGTGCAGATCGGTGAACACCTGCCACACCGCCGCGACGGGTGCGTCGATCAGGCGGGTCACCACGACCGTCGACATAGCGTCACCTCCGCGTACACGTTACGACACTTGTCAGGCCACGATCGTGCCGGAAACCGAGCCCAGTGAGATCTGCGTGCCGGCCGCCGACCGGGCCGTGCCGCCGATGCGCACCAGGTCACCGTTCTCGAGGAAGTCGCGCAGGGAACCGTCGGCCAGTTTGACCGGTTCCGTGCCGTTGCGGGTGAGTTCGAGAAAGGAGCCGACCTGGTCCCGTCCGGGTCCCGAGACCGTGCCCGAGGCGTACAGGTCACCCGTCCGTACGGAAGCGCCGTTGCTGGTCAGATGGGCCAGCTGCTGGGCCGGGGTCCAATACATGGAGGCGAACGGCGGCGTGCTGACCAGGGTGTCGTTCCACTCGACGGTCAGCCGCAGGTCGTACGCGGGCCCGGCCGGGCGCAGATAGCCCAGCGGCTCCGGATCTTGCCGGCCGGCCGGGACGGTGGCCAGCGCGTCCAGCGGCACCACCCACGGTGACACCGACGTGGCGAACGACTTGGCCAGGAACGGACCCAGCGGGCGATACTCCCAGGCCTGCAAATCCCGCGCCGACCAGTCGTTGACCAGCGTGACCCCGAAGACGTGCTCGGCGAACTCACCGGTGCTGATCCGCCGGCCCGGGGTGCCCACCACGAACCCGACCTCGGCCTCGATGTCGAGCCGCCGGGTCGGCCCGAACTCGCCCGCACCGAGCTGGCCGGTGGGCCGCACGATCGGGGTGCCCGAGACGACCACCGTCGCGGACCGGCCGTGATAGCCGATCGGCAGATGCTTCCACTGCGGCGACAGACCGGGCGAATCGGGCCGCAGAATTGCCGAGACGTTGAGCGCGTGATGCTCCGACGAGTAGAAATCGGTGTAATCGGCCACCTCGAACGGCAGGTGCAGGGTCACGTCGCGCAACGGGATCACCGGCGGGCCCGACGCCACGTGCGCCGCCACCGCCTCGCGCGCGGCCGTCCACTCCTGACGCCCCGCCGCCATCAGCGGGTTGAGCGACCCCGTGGCCAGGAGCCCGCCCAGCCCCGACAGGTCCACAACCCCGTTTCCCAGCCGTACGCCGAGACGCCGCTCGCCGCGGGCCAGGGTGAAAACCCCGTACGGCAGATTGTCCGGCCCGAACCCGTCGCTCACTCGTAACCACCGTTGATCAGGCCCAGCCGCACCAACTCGGTGAGCGGCTCGACGACGTTGGCTGCCCCGAACCCTGCGAACAGCGGGCGCGGTTCCGACCGCCGGGCCCGGCACGCCTCGACCAGCGGCACCGGATGGGTCGCGGCCAGCACCTCGGCCACCTCGGCCACCTCACCCCCGTCCTGCGCGCTGGCCGAAGCGGCGAGCACGTTGAGGAAGCCGTGATGGGTGAAGCCGGTCTCCGGATCGGTGTGCCGGATGGCGTGCCGCAGCCCCGCGGCCAGGCGGAACGGCAGCTCACGGTCGCGACAGGCACACAGCACGGCGGCCAGTTCGACCGGGGTCGGGAACAGCTCGGCCGCGAGCCCGCCCACACGGAACTTGGGCGCCATGGGCAGGCCGTCGGCGCGGGCCCGGGCGACCGCGTCCAGCGCGGCCAGCAGGCCCCAGCTGAGCGGGATCTCCGCGTACACCCGCAGGTCGGTGTCGCTCTCGGCCAGCGAGCGCAGCCCGGCCAGGCCGGGCTGCGGATCCTCGCCCCGCCGGGCGACCGCGGCCTCCAAATGCTGCACCTGGCCGCCGGCGGCCCGCAGCTTCTGCACCGCGACGGGCACGGCGCCCACGCTGACGTCGCCCACCAGCGCGACCGGCAGGTCATGGGCGGGCACGTCGGCGCCGATCAGGGAAGCGGGCACGAGCAAGGGACCGAGCAGGCCCGCGAACCAGCCCGCACGGTGCTCGTCGTGCTTGGCGACGGCCTCGGCGACGCCGGTGGGGCTCGGCGGCAACAGGGACGCGTCGTCCACCAGCCCGGCGAAGAGCGGAGGCACCAGCGTTGACACGAATCCGAACCTAATAGACGCTTCCAGAAGCGGACAACCACGTCCAAGATGTCTGATTTCAAGTGAGGCAACGATGCCCTACTACCGCAGCGTCGGCGAGGTGCCCCACAAGCGGCACACACAGTTCCGGCGACCCGACGGCGGCCTCTACTCCGAGGAACTGATGGGACAGGAAGGTTTCTCGTCCGACTCCTCCCTGCTCTACCACCGCCACCCGCCCACGGCGATCGCCTCAGCCGAGATTTTCGAGAAGCCCGCGGTCAAACGCTCGGCCAACCTGCCGCTGAAGCCGCGGCACCTGCGCACCCACAAACTCGACGCGGGCCCGGCGGACGCGGTGCTCGGCCGCCAGCCGCTGATGGCCAACGACGACGTACGCATCGGCTACGCGATCGCCGACCGGCCCTCCCCGCTCTACCGCGACGCCGTCGGCGACGAACTCCTCTACGTCGAGGACGGCCGGGTCGCCGTCGAGACCACGTTCGGCACGCTCGAAGCCGGCTCGGGCGACTACGTGATCGTCCCGACCTCCGTGGTGCACCGGATCGTCCCGCTGGACGGCCCGGCCCGCCTGCTCACCATCGAAGCCAACGGCCACATCGGACCGCCCAAGCGTTACCTGTCGGTGCGCGGCCAGTTCCTCGAACACGCCCCCTACTGCGAACGGGACCTGCGCGGCCCCTCGGAACCGTTGCTGGTCGACGAGACCGACGTCGAGGTGCTGGTCAAACACCGGGCCGGGTGGACGCGGCACGTCTACGCCCGGCACCCCTTCGACGTGGTCGGCTGGGACGGCTGCCTCTACCCGTGGGCGTTCTCCATCCACGACTTCGAGCCGATCACCGGTCGCGTGCACCAGCCGCCGCCCGTGCATCAGACGTTCGAGGGCCCCAACTTCGTGGTCTGCTCCTTCGTGCCCCGCAAGGTCGACTACCACCCGCTGGCCATCCCGGTGCCGTACAACCACCACAACGTCGACTCCGACGAGATGATGTTCTACACCGGCGGCAACTACGAGGCCCGCCGCGGCTCAGGCATCGAACAGGGTTCGATCTCGCTGCACCCGTCCGGCTTCACCCACGGCCCGCAGCCCGGCGCGGTCGAAAGGGCCCTCGGGGTGGAGGCCTTCGACGAACTGGCAGTCATGGTCGACACGTTCCGCCCACTGGACCTGTGCGACCCCGCGCTGGCCGTGGAGGACACCGCGTACGCCTGGACGTGGAACCGCTAGGCGGACAGCACCGCCATCTCGACGTCGATCCCGGCCGGGAGCGGTTTCTCGGCCGGGAACCAGCGCTCACGGACCGATCCACAGAGCCAGCCAACCTGTGACCATGCTGCTGAGACTGACAGCTAGCGACAACATGTCGAAGCTTCGAGGCCGAGTCGGCTCCCCTGCGACGCGCCTGTGCGGCAGTCCCGCCGAAGCCGCTGGTTGGGCCCGTTGGTCTGGATCTCGGTATCGCCCTGCTGCGCGATCACGATCCCGACCAACGATTCTTCCTGAGCGGTCGAACCGATGGAAACGACAGCCGATCAGCCACCCGTTTCCGATGAAGCGACACGCTCGTCGTTCGCGGGTGAAGCCGCCGCACCGGAACGGAGCAACCAGCGCGAGGTACGGAACGAAGAGGCCGAGCACGACAAAAGGCCGCCAGTCTGCGCTCACCGGAAAACCAGAAAAGGGCGCTCAGCAGAACCAAGACGATGCCGACGGTCGTCCGCTCTCCGGTCCCGGATGATCGCCGACGACTCATAGGTGAACGCTAATGCGCTCTGCCAGGTGAGCGGCGTCGGCGCTGTTAGGTGCGGGGGCGGACCGAGGCGTCGTGAGCTGCTTGTTGACCACAGCGGATCGCTTGGTCAGATGAGCTTGGGGAGAAGTGCTGACCAGGCGTTTTCGGCGGCGCCGGCGATCGGGCCGTCCGCGCCCAGGGCGGCGGCGACCAGTGGGGGTGGGGATTTGCGGCGGATGGCCATGAGGCCCGACTGGTAGGCCGAGTGGAGTTCGGCCGGGGCCGCCGCCAGCAGGTCGGCGGCGATGCTGCCCAGGGTGACCAGGTCGGCATCCATGCCGTTGACCAGGCCGGCCAGGCCGCGGCCGAGGGCGGCGGCGATCACCCCGACGGCGGCGCGTTCGTCGGGGCCGTCGGTGGCGATGATTTTGCGGGCGTACGTGACCGGGTCGCGCGGTGGGGGCTGGCCCAGGAAGCGGGCCAGGGCCGTGCCGTCGACGGCTGTGCCCCAGCAGCCGCGGGCGCCGCACGGGCAGATGACTCCGGGGTCGCCGAAGGGCATGTGGCCGAACTCGCCGCCGGCGCCGGTGGCGCCGATCAGGAGGTGACCCTGGTTGACGATCGCGCCGCCGAGGCCGCCTTCGATGCGGACGTGGAGGGCTACCGAGGCGCCGGTGGCTGCGCCTCGGGCCGATTCGGCGGTGGCGGCCAGGCTGGCGTCGTTGCCGGCCACTATGAGCGAGGCGGTGGGCCAGAGGGTGGTCAGGTCTACGTCGTGCCAGCCCAAGTTGCTGGCGTCGAGGCGGAGGCCGGGGGCGACGGTGCCGGGGACCGAGACGCCCATGGCGCGCAGCCGGCCCCCGTACGTCTGCTGGAACCGGCTGACCGCGGACGTCACTGCCGCGGTGACGTCGGGCCATGTGGTGCCTGCGTGGGGGGCTGTGCGGGAGGCCAGGGTGCGCCCGCCCAGTTCGACCACGTCGATGCGCCAGGCCTCGTGGGTGATTTCGGCGGCCAGCACCAGCGGGCCTGCGGGGTGCGGCATCAGCACGGTGGTGGGGCGGCCGCGGGTGCCGCTGGGGGCGGCGGGGGCTTCGGCCAGCAGGGTGGCCTGGGCCAGGCGGGCGACGAGTTCGGTGGTGGCGCCGGTGCCGATGCCGAGCAGGCGGGCGGCGTCGGCCCGGGTGACGCCGGGGTGGGTGTGGGCGACCCGGAGCAGCTCGGTTGAGCGCGTCGTCACAGTCGCCTCCCTTCTTTTGCTCTGACTAGGAGTTTATTCTGCGGGAGTGCAGATGAACCGCCCGGCCCTGGCCGCCCTCGGTGCCTCCGCGTTCTTCTACGTGACCGCGGAGACTATTCCCGTCGGCCTGCTGCCCGAGATCGCCCGTGGTCTCGACGTGCCCGAGTCCGACGTCGGGCTGCTGCTGACCAGCTATGCCGTCGTGGCCGGGGTCAGCACGATCCCGCTGACCGCGCTGACCATGCGGGTGGCCCGGCACAAGCTGATCGCGATCACCATGGCGATCTTCGTGGTGTCCCAGGCCGCGGCCACCTTTGCGCCGACCTTCGAGATCCTGGCCGGGGCCCGGCTGGTCTGCGCGCTGGCCCACGGCGTCTTCTGGTCGGTGATCGGGCCGGTCACGGCGCGGCTGGCGCCGCCGGGGCAGGCCGGCCGGGCGACGGCGCTGGTCTTCGTGGGCAATTCGCTGGCCATCGTGCTGGGGGTCCCGCTGGGCACGGCGCTGGGTCAGTGGCTGGGCTGGCGGGCGGCGATCGGCGCGGTGACCCTGGGCGGGGCGATCTGCGTGCTCCTGCTGCTGCGGGTGCTGCCCAAGTTGCCGCCGCGCCCGCACGACCTGGGGACGCGCCCGGCGGCGCAGCTGCGGGCCGCCGTCGCGATCGTACGGAATCCGCAGGTGGCGCTGCTCTGCCTGATCACGGCGGTGCTCGTGATCGGCCACTTCGCGGCGTACACCTACATCGCCCCGCTGGTGCGCCGCGACGCCGGGCTCGAGGGCGCGGGTCTCAGCCTGCTGCTGCTTGGCTACGGCGCCGTCGGTCTGGTCACCAACTTCGCAGTGGGGCGGCACGTCGACCGGCGTCCCGGCACCGTGCTGGTGGCCCTGCTCAGTGTGCTGGCGGTGGCGGCCGGGCTGCTGGCGCCGGTGCTGGGCCTGGTGCCCACCGTGATCGTCACGCTGCTGTGGGGCGGCGCGTTCACCGCCATCCCGGTCATCCTGGCCGCCGGTCCGCTGCGGATCGCGCCGCGGGCCCGGGACGCGGCCTCGGCCCTCTACGTGGTGGCCTTCCAGATCGGGATCGGCGGCGGCGCCCTGCTCGGCGAGCGGATGGTGCGCGCCGGCCACTTGGGCGTGCTGCCGCTCGTGACCGCCGGGCTGGCCGTGACCGCCGTGGTGCTGGTGCTCACGGCCGGCCGCCGGGTCTTCCCCGCCCGCCTGAGCGAGGAAGACCACGACCGCACCGAGGCTCAACTCGTGAGTTAGCTCTTCAGGGCCACTTCGGCCGCGGCCAGGAAGGCGTCGTTCTCGTCGGGCGTGCCGATCGTCACCCGTACGCCGTCGCCCTGGAACGGTCGCACGATGACCCCGCGCGACTCGCACACCTGGGCGAACGCGGCCGACCCGTCGCCCAGCGGCAGCCAGACGAAGTTGGCCTGGCTGCCCGGCACGGCGACGCCGAGCCCGCGCAGCGCCTCGGTGACCCGGTCGCGCTCGGCCACCACCAGCGCGCACCGGCGGCGGACCTCGGCCTCCTGGGCCAGCGCAGCGATCGCCGCGGCCTGGGCCACGAGACTGGTCGAGAACGGGGTCAGCACCTTGCGGATCGCCGTCGCGACCTCGGGCTGGGCCACCAGGTAGCCCATCCGCAGGCCGGCCAGGCCCCACGCCTTGCTCATGGTGCGCAGCACGAGCACGTTGGGCCGGTCGCCGTAGGTGGCCACTCCGTCCGGCACGTCGGGGTCGGTCACCAGTTCCCGGTACGCCTCGTCGAGCACGATCAGCACGTCGGAGGGGACCGCGGCGACGAACCGGTCGAGGTCGGCCTTGCGCACGCTGGTGCCGGTCGGGTTGTTCGGGTTGCAGACGATCACGAGCCGGGTCCGATCGGTGATCGCGTCGGCCATCGCCTGCAGGTCGTGCTCGTGGTCGCCGGTGTTGGGCACGCGCACGCTGGTCGCGGAGGCCCCGGCCGCGATGATCGGGTATGCCTCGAACGAGCGCCACGAGTAGACGATCTCGTCGCCGGGCAGGCAGGTCGCCTTGACCAGGATCTCGGCCAGTGCGACGGAGCCGCAGCCGGTGACGATCCGCTCGGAGTCCACCCCGAGCTTGGTGGCCAGCGCGTCCCGCAGCGCCACCGCGCCCATGTCGGGGTAGCGGTGCGAGGTGAGCATCGCGTCGGCCACGGCCTCGGCCACCCCGGGCAGCGGCCCGTACGGGACCTCGTTGCTGGCCAGTTTGATCGCCTCGGCGATGCCCAGCTCGCGCGTCAGGTCGGCCAGGCTGCGACCGGGCACGTACGCGGGCAGGTTGTCGAGGTCGGCGCGGGTCAGGCGGGTCATCAGCGTCAGCGTCCTTCTGTGTGGGAGCCGTTGCCGCCACTGCCGGTGGTGGCGTCGACCGGTTGGCGGTCGTCCGGCGGCAGCGCGATCACGACCGTACGGGCCGTCTTGTCGTGGAAAGCCTGGCGTAGTTGCTGGTCGAAGACCGGCGAGATGCAGTCGATGAGTTGCAGCACGAAGCCGATACCGGCGCAGCCCCAGGCCGGCGTCCACAGGCCGAGGCGGGCCCAGCGACCGAAGGCGCGGCCGAAGCCCAGCGGCTCGGTGTTCTCGACCGCCATGACCTTGATACGCATGATGCGTTTGCCCAGCGTCTGGCCGGTGCTGCCGATAGACGGGGCCTCGTAGACCAGCCACAGCAGGGTGGCCACGATCAGCATGGCCCAGAGCAGGCCGTCCATCCGGCCGGAGCCCTGCACGTCGAAGGCGCTGCCGCCGTTGGCCATCTCGTCCAGGCTGTCCCGATACAGCGGCACGAACTCCTGGATGAACTGGTAGAAGAAGTAGCCGTTGACCACGACGTTGAGCAGCAGCACGGCCAGGATGTCGAGCAGCCGGGCGACCAGACGCGGGCCCAGCCCGGCCAGCGCGTAGCCGTGCGGGCGGGCCTGGACCGGCGGATACATCCCGGCGCGCATGCCCGGTGGCATCTGCTCCCAGCCCGGCGGGGGCTGCCATCCCGGAGGCGGCTGCCAGCCGGGCGGAGGCGGCGGCTGCGGGCCCCAGCCCGCCGGCGGGCCCGGCTGCGCGGGCTGCGTCGGCGGTGCGGGCGTGACCGGCGTGGGCGGGGCCGACACGGGCGGGGTGGGGGCCGGAGGTGGCTCCTCCTCGACCGGGGGCGGGCCGTCCGGCGGCACCGCGTCGGCCGGGATGGCCTTTCCCACCCACCCGTCACCGTCCCAGTAACGCTGGGTGTCGGGGTCGGCCGGGTCCTTGTACCAACCGGCAGGCAGCGAGCTCATGGAGAAACCTTAACGACCACGGTGCGGGCGAATTTGTCGTGCAGGGTCTGCTGGTACGGCTTGTCCTGGAGTTGCCACAATCCGTCGACCCAGCTGAAGAAGGGCACGAACATGCCGCCGACGTATTCGACCAGGTAGCGCTTGGCCGCCATACCGCGCGTCAGGCGCAGCGCGGGATCCAGCGGGACGATCCGGATCTTCATCGCCTTCTTGCCCAGCGTCTGCCCGGAGCGGTGCATGTATTCGACCGCGTAGACGAAGTAGAGCACCATCATCAGCGCGAAGAAGCCGACTTCGAGCAGCAGGAGCGGCACGAACCAGTCGGTGAGCACCTCGTCGAAGTCGGGCTGGGAGTCGTACGGGTCCGGGAACTGCATCCGGCTGAACATGACGAGGAAAGCCGGGGCGAAAAGGACGAAACCCACCGCCGAGAGCAGTGCCATGTCGATCATGTAGGCCAGCAGCCGTTGGGTGAACTCGGCGAGCGGCACCCCCGCCGGGCTCAGCGGCGGGGGTGGCGGATAAGGGGGCCAGGGCGCGGTCACGCGACCAGTGTCACAGATTGCCGCGCAGCTCCTGCTCCCGCTCGATCGCCTCGAACAGGGCCTTGAAGTTGCCCTTGCCGAAGCCGAGGGAGCCGTGCCGCTCGATCAGCTCGAAGAACACGGTCGGCCGGTCCTGCACGGGCGCGGTGAAGATCTGCAGCAGGTAGCCGTCCTCGTCCCGGTCGACCAGGATCTTGCGGCGCTGCAGCTCCTCGATCGGCACGCGGACGTTGCCGATCCGGGCCCGCAGTTCCGGGTCGGAGTAGTACGAGTCCGGGGTGTCGAGGAACTGCACACCGGCCGCGCGCATGGCGTCGACGCTGGCCAGGATGTCGTTGGTGGCTACGGCGACGTGCTGGGCGCCGGGCCCGCCGTAGAACTCGAGGTACTCGTCGATCTGCGACTTGCGCTGCGAGACGGCCGGCTCGTTCAAAGGGAACTTGACCTTGCGGGTGCCGTCCGCGACGACCTTGGACATCAGCGCCGAGTAGTCGGTCGCGATGTCGTCGCCGATGAACTCGGCCATGTTGGTGAAGCCCATGACGCGGCGGTAGAACTCGACCCACTCGTCCATGCGGCCCAGCTCGACGTTGCCGACCACGTGGTCGACGGCCTGGAAGAAACGCTTGGGCTGCAGGCCGGCGGCGATGGCGGGCTGCCGGTCGACGATCGGCTCGCGGGTCACGAAGCCGGGCAGGAACGGGCCGTCGTAGCCGGAGCGGTCGACGAGCGAGTGCAAGGTGTCCCCGTACGTCGCGATGGTGGCGATGCGGACGGTGCCGTGCTCGTCCTTGAGGTCGTGCGGCTCGGTCACGCCGCGGGCGCCGGCCGAGATCGCGTGCGCGTACGCCTTGTCGACGTCGGGAACCTCGATCGCGATGTCCTGGATGCCGTCGCCGTGCTTGGTGACATGGTCGGCCCCCGGCGCCCCGGCGTGCACCGCCCCGACCAGCACGAATCGGGCGCCCCCGCTGACCAGCACGTATTCGGCGTGGTCGCGATAGCCCTGCTCGGGCCCGCGGTAGGCCACGCAGGTCATGCCGAAGGCCGTGGAGTAGAAGTGGGCCGCTTGCTTCGCGTTGCCCACGAGGAACTTGAGGTGGTCGACGCCCTTGACGGGAAAGACGTCGTCGGTCCGGGACAGGTTTTCCATCGTCTGCGTCATTGACCGAGGTTGTCGCAGCTCACGGGCCGATTCAACATGTACCTGCGCGCCTGCGCAGGGTGCCCCTTCCCGCATACGGGAGCATCCACAGCCGGTGCAATTTGCACAACGGACCGCGCTCCCCGCCCGATATTTCCGGCAAATGCCGTCGACACGGGCGAATCAAGATCCTTCGTCCGGGTGATCGACCTGGTTAGCGTGTCGCGCATGGCGTCGGGTGGCAGCCCCTGGAAGGGGTACGCGCTGGTCGCGATCGTGATCGTGATCGTGCTGGCCACCACCGGCGTGTGGAACCCGTGGCCACAGGTCTGGGGCTGGGTCAACACCAGCGAACCGATCGCCGGCGGCGCGGCCCGCTGGCAGGCGCGCATCGGCGGCAGCCCGCAGAGCGTGGCGATCGCCGGGGACGCCGTGGTGGTCGAATACCGCACGTCGGTCGAGGCGTACGGGCTGACCGCCGGGATCAAACTGTGGGACAGCGACGCCGACTGGGCTGCGATCTCGGGCGACGGCAACGACGCCGTGGTCGCCACCGGCCGCCTGCTGACCAAGGGCTACCAGGTGCTCGACCCGCGCAGCGGCGCCCAGCTGCGCGCCGACACCGAGGCCACCGCCGTCTGGACCTACCGCAACGGGCTGCTCGACCTGCACTGCGCCAAGGGCGGCGACTGCCGGCTGACGGCCTGGGCGCCGCGCGGCACCAAGCCGCTCTGGACCGTCGACACGGGCGGCATCGGGTTCGTGCTCAACGCGGCCAACCCCGACCTGCCGGACACCCGTCAGCTCACGGCCCAGCGGGTCGACGACGACGTGGCCCGCCCGCGGCTGATGCCAAGCCTGATCGGGCTGCCCGACGACGGCAAGGTGCGGGTCGTCGACACCGCCACCGGCCGGGTGGTGCAGGTCGCACAGCCCGCGCCCGACCAGCGGATCGCGATCGCCGGCGGGCGGGTGCTCACGGTCACCGGCGTGGCCAAGGACGGCACCTGCTACTACGGCGTGGTCGCGACCGACCCGCCGTCGTCGGCCCCGGTGTGGCAGCGCGAGGGGCTCAACCTGCGGACGGCCGACAACGGGTCCGACTGCAAGCAGGACCGCGATCCGGCCGGCGGTGAGGACGTCGTGCTCGGCGTCGACCCCACCGGCCGGGAGGAGTTGCTGGCGGGGCACGACGGGCGCGTGTTGTGGCACGGTGGGCGCGACGAGACGGTGCTCTCGGTCAACGACAGCTTCGGGGTGATCCGCAGCGCCGACTCGCGAACTCTGCGCGGCTACAGCCTCAGCCGGGGCCGCACCGCTTGGTCCCGGCCGGCGGGGGAGGACGCGGGGGCCGCCCTGACCCCGTACGCGGTGGTCGTCACCAGCCGCAAGCCCGATCGGGTGGTGGCCGTCGCGCCGAGCACCGGCCGGGTGCTGGCCGACGTGCGCACGGACGCCGAGGTTTTCGCCGTCGGGCCGGGTGGCCTGATCGCCGTGTCCGGCCGTGACATGGCTTATCTCCCGTTTGCTTGACCGAACTGGTATGCGCTGAGGGCCCTGGCGGTTCGCACATGCCCGGACCGCTGTCCTAGGCTTTCCGCTCATGAGCAGAGGCGCCGCATTCTCGTACTCGCCGCTGTTGCCGCTGGGCGACGACCAGACCGAGTACCGACTGGTCACGGACGAGGGCGTGGACGTGGTGCACGGCCCGGGCGGCCGGCGGTTCCTCACCGTCGAGCCGAGCGTGATGACCCAGCTCACCGCCGAGGCGATGCACGACATCGCGCACTACCTGCGCCCGGCCCACCTGGCCCAGCTGCGCGCGATCATCGACGACCCCAAGGCGTCGCCCAACGACCGGTTCGTCGCGCTCGACCTGCTGCGCAACGCGAACATCGCGGCCGGCGGGGTGCTGCCGATGTGCCAGGACACCGGCACCGCGATCGTGATGGGCAAGCGCGGGCGGCACGTGCTCACCGACGGCACCGACGAAGAAGCCATCGCCCAGGGCGTCTACCAGGCGTACACCCGGCTCAACCTGCGCTACTCGCAGCTCGCGCCGCTGACGATGTGGGACGAGCGCAACACCGGGTCCAACCTGCCGGCCCAGATCGAGCTCTACGCGGAGGACCCGGGTGGCGCCCCCGACGCGTACAAGTTCCTGTTCATGGCCAAGGGTGGTGGCTCGGCCAACAAGTCGTACCTCTATCAGGAGACCAAGGCGCTGCTCAACCCGGCGCGGATGATGGAGTTCCTGGACGAGAAGCTGCGGCTGATCGGCACGTCCGCCTGCCCGCCCTACCACCTGGCCGTGGTCATCGGCGGCACCAGCGCGGAATACGCCCTGAAGACGGCCAAGCTGGCCAGCGCCAAATACCTCGACAATCTGCCCCGGCACGGCACGATGTCGGCCCACGGCTTCCGCGACGTCGAGCTGGAGGCGGCAGTCCTCGAGCTGACCCGCGACTTCGGCATCGGCGCCCAGTTCGGCGGCCGTTACTTCTGCCACGACGTCCGGGTCGTCCGGCTGCCCCGGCACGGCGCGTCCTGCCCGGTCGCCATCGCCGTCTCGTGTTCGGCCGACCGCCAGGCGCTGGCCAAGATCACCCCGTCCGGTGTGTGGCTGGAGCGGCTCGAGACCGACCCGGCCCGCTTCCTGCCCGAGGTCGACCTCGGCGGCGAGCCGGTCGTCAACGTCGACCTCAACCGCCCGATGGCCGAGATCCGCGCCGAACTGTCGAAATACCCGGTCAAGACCCGCCTGTCGCTGACCGGCCCGCTGGTCGTGGCGCGCGACATCGCCCACGCCAAGATCGCGGAGCGGCTGGACGCGGGCGAGCCGATGCCGCAGTACCTGCGCGACCACGCGGTCTACTACGCCGGCCCGGCCAAGACCCCCGAGGGTTACGCGTCGGGCTCGTTCGGCCCCACGACGGCGGGCCGGATGGACTCGTACGTCGAACGCTTCCAGGCCGCCGGGGGCTCGCTGGTCATGCTGGCCAAGGGCAACCGGTCGAGCCAGGTCACTCAGGCCTGCAACGCGTACGGCGGCTTCTACCTCGGCTCGATCGGCGGCCCGGCGGCCCGGCTCGCGCAGGACTGCATCCGCCACGTCGAGGTGCTCGAATACCCCGAACTGGGCATGGAAGCGGTCTGGAAGATCGAGGTGGAGGACTTCCCCGCCTTCATCGTGGTCGACGACAAGGGCAACGACTTCTTCGCCGATGTGACCCGCCCCAACCCGCTGCTGCGGATCGGGGCTCGTCCCTGACCGTCAGGCCGCGCAGTAGCCGGCGACCGGGCTCAGCCACTCCTTGAGCTGGTTCTCGATCGTGCTGTTGAGCTTGGGCAGCGTCGTCACCGTCTTGACGTAGCCCTTGCTGGCCGCGCTCGCGTCGACCTTGGCCGCGGACGTCAGGCCGGCCGCCCTGAACTCCGGGTTCTGGGCGGTGGCGGTGTCCTTGCGGATCTTGGCGGCGACCTGCTTGAGCTCGGTCGTCGCGGCGGCCTCGGCCTTGGCGATCTCGGCCTTCTGCTTGGCCTCGCGATAGGTGATCAGCCGGCCCATCGCGGCGCCGAAGTCGCGCAGCTCGACGGTGTAGAGCGTCTGCAGCTTCGCGCACACGGCCTTGGTGTTCGCCGTGTAGTCGGGCGCGGCGCTGCTCGGGGCGGTGCTCGGGGCGGTGGTGGCCGGGGCGGCCCCGGTGCTGTCCGCGTCGCTGTCGCTGTCGCAGGCGGCGCCGGTCAGCAGGACGCCGGCGGCGAGCACGGCCAGGAGGGCGCGTCGCATGAGGGGTTCCTTCGGTCGAGGACGGAAAACGCTCGCCCGACGGTACGTTCCGGCCGCCGTCTCGTCCAACTCCCGTCCCCCGCCCCGGAACCGGACTGAAGGCCTTGCACAGGCGAGATACGAACAGCCCGTCCGCGCGCGGCACGCGGACGGGCTGCACGTCCCCCGTTGGCACGTCCCCCGTAAGACGCTGGCCGCCGCACCGTGCTGGGGCGATGACGTGTCATCCACGGCGCGGCGGCGTGATCTCAGACTGACGGATCGCGCTGTTGTTCCGCTGTCGTTCCGCTCTCGTCACCTCGGGTAACCTCAACGGGTCCGGAACGGGGGCTGGCATGCGCTATCGCGTTCTCGGGCCACTGTCCGTCACTGTGGATGGACGGAGCGTCGCGATCACGGCGGGCCGTGATCGCATCGTGCTGGCCATGCTTCTCTTGCACGCGGGTCGCGTGCTGAGTGTCGCCGTGCTGGCCGACGCGGTGTGGGGCGCCGATCCGCCGGCCACCGCCAAGGGCCAGCTGCAGACCTGTGTGTCCCGGTTGCGCCGGTTGCTGCCGGAGGGCGCGATCCGCAGCGACCCGGCCGGCTACTGCCTGACCCCCGGCCCCGGCGAGCTCGACGCCGCCGAGTTTACCCGGCTGGTCACCGAGGCCCGCGCGCGGCAGGACGCGGAGCTGTACCGGCGGGCGCTCGACCTGTGGCACGGGGACGCCGCCGCGGGCATCGACAGCCACGGCGTGCGGCTGGCCGCCGACGTGCTCGACCAGCAGCACGTCGCCGCCCTGGAGGAGTGGGCCGAGCTCGAACTGGCCACCGGCCGCGATCGTGACCTGGCCGGTCCGCTGTCCGCCGCGGTCGACCGGTTCCCCCTGCAGGAGCGGCTGAGCGGCCAGCTCATGCGTGCGCTCTTCCGGTCGGGCCGGCAGGCCGCCGCGCTGGCCGAGTACCGCCGGGTCCGCGCGGCGCTGCGCGACGACCTGGGCCTCGACCCCGGCCCGGAGCTGCAGGATCTGCACACGTCGATGCTGGCCGGCGCCGTGCCCCTGTCCCCCGGGCAGACCCCGATCAGATGCCTTCCCCGTACGGTCGGCGACTTCACCGGCCGCGACGAGCTCGTGCGCCGGCTCGTCGGCGCGATCGACACGGCGGGCGACGCGGGCCCGGTGATCGCCGTGATCGACGGCATGGCCGGCAGCGGCAAGACGACCCTCGCGCTGCACGTGGCCACCCTGCTCGGCGACCGCTACCCCGACGCGCACCTCTTCGTCGACCTGCGCGGGCACCACGCCGAACAACCCCTGGACCCGGGCGCCGCCCTGCTCGTGCTGCTGCGTCAGCTCGGTGTCGACAGCGAGCGCATCCCACCGGGCCTGGTCGACCGGATCGGCCTGTGGCGCACCGAGCTGGCCCGGCGGCGGGCCCTCGTGCTCTTCGACAACGCCGCCACCAGCGCGCAGCTGGCCGACCTGATGCCGACCGGGCCGGGCAGCCTGGCCCTGGTCACCAGCCGTCGCCGGCTGGTCGGCCTGGACGGCGTGCACCCCGAGTCGCTGCCGGTGCTGCAGCCGGTCGAGGCGGTCGCGCTGCTGACCCGGATCGCCGGGGAGCGGGTGCGGGCCGAGCCCGTGGCGGCGGCCGAGGTGGTGCGCCGATGCGGCGGCCTGCCCCTGGCGTTGCGGCTGGCCGGGGCCCGGCTGGCCCATCGTCCACGGTGGGGGGTGGCCGATCTCGTGCGGCGGCTCGGCGACTCGGTCCTGCCCGAGCTGGAGGCCGAGGACAGGTCGGTGGTGGACGCCTTCGCCGTCTCGTACCGGCAGCTCCCGGACGGTCTGCGCCGCGTGTTCCGGCTGCTCGGGCTGTGCCCGGCCGGCTTCGACGTGCTCACCGTGGCCGCGCTGACCGGCCTGTCCCTGCCCGACGCGCGCGAGGCGCTGGACGACCTGATCGACGTGCACCTGATCGACGAGCCCGAACCGGACGTCTACCGGCTGCACGACCTGCTGCGCGAGTACGCGGCCGCGCTGGCCTCGGAGATCGCGCGCGAGGAGCGGGTGGAGGCGCTGCGGGGGATGCTCGACCTGCAGTTGCAGGCGGCCGCGGCGACCAACCTGCCCACATACCGCTCGGCCGTGGAACGCGACATCGGCCGGCTCACGCCGCTGCGGCCGGACCTGCTCGACGCGGTGATCGACCCGGTTGCCCGGTTGGAGAAGGAACGCCCATATCTGCGGGACTATGTGGACATCGCCGCGGGCGAGCCCGAGCTGATCGACTACGCCTGGCGGCTGCCCCGGGCCGGCTGGCGGCGGCTGTTCATGCACGGATACCTCGACGACGTCTACGTCATGAACGAGCGAGCGCTGACCGCAGTCCGGCGCGCCGGGAACCGCCCGGCCGTCGCCACGATCCTCAATTACCTCGCCTCGGTGCACTATCGCCGGTCTCAGCTGGACGACGCGGTGCGTCTGCTGCAGGAGTGCATCGCGATCCGCCGCACCCTGCCCGACAAGGACTCGCTGGCCCGGGCCATGGCCAACCTGGCCACCCTGTACTGCGAGAGCGGCCGGTGGGCGGAGTGCATCGAACTCACCTTCGAGGTGCGCCGGCTCGCGGCCGCCCGGCACGGCCGCGACGAGATCAATGCACTGGCCAACGTCTACTTCCACCAGGGCCGATGGCCGGAAGCTCTGCGTCTGTACCGCCTGCGGCTATTGAATCACCTCGACATCGGCGACCGGACCCGGATCGCCGACAGTCTGTTCAGCCTGGCCGTGATCAAGCACGCGAGCGGGCTGGTCAGCGCGGCCGCGGCGCGACGGCAGGTGCAGGCGGCGCTGCGCCTGCTCCAGCAGGAGAACTATCCCCACGGCGAGGCCACCGCCCAGCACGAGTTGGGCCTGCTGCTGGCCGTCGACGAGTTGTGGCCCGAGGCGATCGCCGCGCTCCGGCGAGCTGTCGAGATCGCCGAACAGCTGGACGATCGGGGGCGGGAGGCGATGTACTGCACCGGCCTGGGCCGGGCCCTGCGCCACGTCGGCGACCGTCCGGCGGCCCGCATGATGCTGGAGCGGGGGCTGCGCATGGCCGAGCGATCCCGCCAGCCCTACCCGCTCGCCCTGGCCCGGGCCGGCCTCGGTGACGATCTGATCGACGACGACCCGGCCGAGGCCCGGCGCCTGCTGCGCCTGGCCCGGGAGTCGCTGGCCGCCCTGAGCGCGCGGCAGCTGCCGGACGTGGAAGCTTCCCTCGCCCTGCTCGAGGCGGTGCGGGCGTGACCGCCGCGGAGGTGCGCTACCGGCTGCTGGGCCCGCTGTCGGTCACGGTGGACGGGCGCGATCTGGCCGTCACGGCCGGCCGCGACCGGATCGTGCTGGCCATGTTGTTGCTGCACGCGGGGCGGGTGCTGGGGGTGGGCGCGCTGGCCGACGCGGTGTGGGGCGCCGACCCGCCGGCCACCGCCAAGGGCCAGCTGCAGACCTGTGTGTCGCGGTTGCGCCGGCTGCTGCCGGAGGGCGCGATCCGCAGCGACCCGGCGGGCTACTGCCTGACCCCGGGCCCGGGCGAGCTCGACGCGGCGGACTTCGCGCGCCTGATCGCCGAGGCTCGTGAGCGGCAGGACGTGGCGTTGTATCGGCGGGCGCTCGACCTGTGGCGGGGGGACGCGGCCGCGGGCATCGACAGCCACGGCGTGCTGGTGGCCGCGGCCGGGCTCGACAAGCAGCACCTGGCCGCGCTGGAGGCGTGGGCCGAACTGGCGCCGGCCGCCGGGGACGAGCCCGGCGTGATCGGTGAGCTCTCCGCCGCGGTGGACCGGTTCCCTCTCTCCGAGAGGCTGAGCGGCCACCTGATGCGCGCGCTTTACCGTGACGGACGGCAGGCCGACGCGCTCGCCGAGTTCCGCCGGTTACGGGTGGCGTTGCGCGAGGAGTTCGGCCTCGACCCGGGGCGTGACCTGCAAGACCTGCACACGTCGATGCTGACCGGCGCGATCCCCGCCGCCGCGGGCGGTCACGACCAGATCAGATGCCTTCCCCGTACGGTCGGCGACTTCACCGGCCGCGACGAGCTCGTGCGACGACTCGTCGGCGCGATCGACACCGCGGGCGACGCCGGGCCGGTGACCGCCGTGATCGACGGCATGGCCGGCAGCGGCAAGACCACGCTGGCGCTGCACCTCGCGACCCTGATCGGCGAGCGCTACGCCGACGCGCACCTCTTCGTCGACCTGCGCGGCCACCACGCCGAGCAGCCGCTCGAGCCGTCGGCCGCGCTGCTCGTGCTGCTGCGGCAGCTGGGTGTGCCGGCCGAGCGGATCCCGCCCGAGCAGGTCGACCGGATCGGCCTGTGGCGCACCGAGCTGGCCCAGCGGCGGGTGCTCGTGCTCTTCGACAACGCCGGGTCCAGCGCGCAGGTCGCCGAGCTGCTGCCGACCGGGCCGGGCAGCCTGGCCCTGATCACCAGCCGGCGGCGGCTGGCCGGGCTGGACGGGGTGCAACCGGTGTCGCTGCCGCTGCTGGCCACGGCCGAGGCGGTCGCGCTGCTGGCCCGGATAGCGGGCGACCGGGTGCGGGCCGAACCGGAGGCGGCGACCGAGGTGGCCCGGCGCTGCGGCGGGCTGCCGCTGGCCGTCCGGCTGGCCGGGGCCCGGCTGGCCCACCGGCCCCGCTGGCGGGTCGCCGACCTGGTACGCCGGCTCGACCGGGAGGCCGCGCTGCCCGAGCTGGCGGCCGAGGAACGGTCGGTGGCCAGCGCCTTCGCCGTCTCCTACCGGCAGCTCCCAGCGGTCCCGCAGCGCGTCTTCCGGCTGCTCGGGGCGTGTCCGGCGGCCGACTTCGACGCGCTCAGCGTGGCCGCGCTGAGCGGGTTGCCGCTCGCCGACGCCGGCGACGCGCTGGACGACCTCGTCGACGTCCACCTGGTCGAGGAGCCCGAACCCGAGATCTACCGGATGCACGACCTGCTGCGCGAGTTCGCCGGGGCGCTGGCCGGCGAGACCCCGCAGGAGCGGACGGAGGCGCTGCGGGGAGCCCTCGACCAGCAGCTGCATGCGGCCGTGGCGACCAACCTGCCCGCGTACCGGGAAGGGCTCGATCGGGACATCGGGACGCCCGCGCCGCTGCGCCCGGACTTGCTGGCGGCGCTGACCGATCCGGCCGGCCGGCTCGAGCGCGAGCGGCTCAACCTGGGCCCGTACGTGGACGCCGCGGCCGCGACCCCCGAGCTCGAGCAGTACGCCTGGAAGCTGCCCCGGGCCGCGTGGCGACTGCTGTTCGTGCGGGCCCACCTCGACATCGTGCTGGCCCTGCAGACGAAGGCCTGGCGGGTGGCCGAGCGCCTCGGTGACCGCCCGGCCATCGCGACGACCCTCAACTACCTGGCCTCGGTGTACTACCGCCGATCGGAGATGGACGAGGCCGCTCGCCTGCTCGAGCGGTGCATCGCGATCCGCCGGGAGGAGGGCGGGCCGGCCGCGCTCGCGCTGGCCCTGAACAACCTGGCCGCCCTGCACAGCGTGTCCGGGCGCTGGGGCCGCAGCATCGAGATCCTGCACGAGGTGCGGCGCCTGCCCCGGTCGCGGCGCATGCGCGACGACGCCAACATCCTCGCGACCAGCTACGACCACCTCGGGCGGTACACCGAGGCCCTGCGCTACTACCGGCTCCGCCTGCTGATGCAGATCGAGATCGGTGATCCCACCCGGATCGGCGACACGTTGGTCAGCATCGCCGTGGTCAAGTATCGGGCGGGCCAGGTGACCATCGGTGCCGCGCGTCGCCAGGTGTCCGCGGGCCTGCGCATGCAGAGGCGGGCGAGTTACCCGTACGGGATCGCTCTGGCGGAGAGCACGCTGGCCGGGCTGAACACCGAGGACGGCCGGTTTGCCGAGGCCGTGGCCGGTTACCGCCGCGCGATCGAGGCCGCGGACCAGCTGCGGGATCCGGCGCAGACCTCGCTGATCTACGGCGAGTTCGGACGCGCCCTGCGCCGGGCCGGTGATCCGGCGTCCGCGCGGCCGATGGCCGAGCAGGCGCTGCGCCTGGGCCGGCAGAGCGGCCTGCCGTACGCGATCGCCCTGGCCGAGGCCGCCCTCGGCGAGTGTCTGACGGAGGCGGATCCACGCGAGGCCCGCCGGCTGCTGTCCCGCGCCCGGGTGACGCTGGCCGAGCTGGAGGCGGTCGAGATGCGCGACGTCGAGAAGCGTCTGCTCGATCTGGGTGGCGAGGATCATCTGCGAACCGGGCCGGGCGGAGAGACGATGGAGGGGTGACGACTGACGAGAGCGGTTACCGGGTCGAGAAGGACACAATGGGCGAGGTCCGGGTTCCGGCCGATGCCCTCTGGCGGGCGCAGACGCAGCGCGCGGTCGAGAACTTCCCCCTCTCGGGGCGCGGCCTGGAATCCGCCCACATCAAGGCGCTGGCCCAGATCAAGGGGGCGGCGGCGCAGGTCAACGGGTCGCTCGGCGTGATCGAGGAGGACCTGGCGGAGGCGATCGCGAAGGCCGCCGCGCACGTGGCCGAGGGCGGCTACGACGACCAGTTCCCGATCGACGTCTTCCAGACCGGCTCCGGCACGTCGTCCAACATGAACGCCAACGAGGTCATCGCCACCCTGGCCGCGCGCGAGCTGGGCCGTCCGGTGCACCCGAACGACCACGTCAACGCGTCGCAGTCGAGCAACGACGTCTTTCCCTCGTCGATCCACCTGGCCGCCACCGAGGCGGTCACGGCCGAACTCATCCCCGCCCTCGAGCATCTCGGCGCCGCCCTGGTGGCCAAGTCCGAAGCCTGGTCCGAGGTGGTCAAGAGCGGCCGCACACACCTGATGGACGCCACGCCTGTGACGCTCGGCCAGGAGTTCTCCGGGTACGCCCGGCAGGTCGCCAACGGCATCGAACGGCTCACCGGCACCCTGCCCCGGCTGGCCGAGCTGCCGCTGGGTGGCACCGCGGTCGGCACCGGCGTGAACACCCCGCCCGGGTTCGCCCCCGCCGTGATCGAGCGGCTGCGGCAGAGCACCGGCCTGCCCGTCACCGAGGCCCGCGACCACTTCGAGGCCCAGGGCGCCCGGGACGCGCTGGTCGAGGCGTCCGGCCAGCTCAAGGTGATCGCCGTCGGGCTCTACAAGATTGTCAACGATATCCGCTGGATGGGGTCGGGGCCCCGCGCCGGCCTGCGCGAACTGCGCCTGCCCGACCTGCAGCCGGGCTCGTCGATCATGCCGGGCAAGGTGAACCCGGTGGTCCCCGAGGCGGTGCGCCAGGTCGCGGCCCAGGTGATCGGCAACGACGCGACGGTGGCCTTCGCCGGCTCGCAAGGCGACTTCGAGCTCAACGTCATGCTGCCGGTGATGGCCCGCAACCTGCTGGAGTCGATCCGCCTGCTGGCCAACGCGGCCCGGCTGCTGGCCGACCGCTGCATCGACGGGCTGGAGCCCAACGTCGAGGTGGCCCGGGCGTACGCGGAAGGTTCGCCCTCGATCGTCACTCCGCTCAACCGCTACCTGGGCTACGACGAGGCCGCCGCGATCGCCAAGGCCGCCCTCGCCGACAACCGCACGATCCGCGAGGTCGTGATCGAACGCGGGCACCTCGAGAACGGGAAACTGACCGAGCAGCAGCTCGACGAGGCGCTGGACGTGCTGCGGATGACGCGCCCCTGAACTCGCTTGGCGCGGCCGGTACCCTTGTACGGTGAGTTTGCGCTTGTATGACACCGCGACCCGATCGGTCCGGGACTTCGTCCCGATGACGCCCGGCAAGGTCGGTATCTACCTGTGTGGGCTCACCGTGCAGTCGGTGCCCCATATCGGGCATTTGCGCTCGGCCGTCAACTACGACGTCCTGCGGCGCTGGCTGCTGCACACCAACTACGACGTCACGTTCATCCGCAACATCACCGACGTCGACGACAAGATCCTCGACAAGGCGTCGGGGCAGAGCCGCCCGTTCTGGGCGATCGCGCACGCCAACCGGCTGGTGCTCGACGCCAACTACCGCGACCTCAACGTCATCCCGCCGACGTACGAGCCGCTCGCGACCGGTCACATCCCCGAGATGCACGAACTGATCGAGGAACTGATCGAACGCGGCCACGCGTACCCGGCGGCCGGCGGCACCGGCGACGTGTATTTCGACGTCCCCTCCTACTCCGAATACGGCGCGCTCTCGGGCCAGAACCCCGACGACATGCGCCCGCCGTCCGACGGTGGCGAGCCCGACAAGCGGGACTACCGCGACTTCGCGTTGTGGAAGGGCGTCAAAGCCGACGAGCCGCGCGACGCGTCGTGGCCGTCACCGTGGGGTCGTGGCCGCCCCGGCTGGCACATCGAGTGCTCCGCGATGGCCCGGCGCTACCTCGGCGACGAGTTCGACATTCACGGCGGCGGGCTCGACCTGACCTTCCCGCACCACGAGAACGAGATCGCCCAGTCCCGCTCGGCCGGGCTGCCGTTCGCCCGGCACTGGGTGCACCACGCTCTGCTCAACCTCGGCGAAGCCAAGATGAGCAAGTCGCTGGGCAACGTGATCGACGTGGAAGCGGTGCAGGCCATGGGCATCCGCCTGGTCGAACTGCGCTACTACCTGGGCACCCCGCACTATCGCTCGCGCATCGACTACTCCGACGAGGCGCTGCGTGAGGCCGCGGTGGCGTACCGGCGGATCGAGGGTTTCGTGCAGCGCGCCACCGAGATCGTCGGGCCCGGCCGCCCCAAGGACGTACCGCCCGCGTTCGCCGCGGCCATGAACGACGACCTCAACACGTCGGCCGCGCTGGCCGTCGTGCACGACTGCATCCGCGAGGGCAACACGGCGCTCGCGGCCGGTGACGAGGCCGGCATCCGCGGGGCGATCACCGCCGTCCGCGCGATGCTGGGCGTCCTCGGCCTCGACCCGCTCGACGAGGCCTGGACCGGCAAGGCCACCCAGAGCGACCTCAAGCCGGTGGTCGACTCACTGGTCAAGCTGGCCCTCGAGCAGCGCACCCAAGCACGCACACGCAAGGACTGGGCGGCCGCCGACTCGGTCCGCGACCAGCTCAAGAACGCGGGAATTCAGGTGGAGGACACTCCGGCCGGTCCGCGCTGGACGGTAGGAGAGCACTGATGCCCGGAAACAGCCAGAACGCCAGCAAGCGAGCCACCAGCAAGAAGGGCGCCCCGGTCGGCTCCGGTGGCAAGAACCGCTCCGGCCTCAAAGGCCGCGGCAAGACCCTGCCCGCCGACGAACGCCCCTGGCACAAGGGCTACTCCGGCACGGAGAAGCTTCCCGACAAGACGGCCCGCAAGCAGGAAAAGGAACGCCGCGCGGCGGCCGCCGAAGGGCGCGCCCCCAAGGTCGGCATCCCCGGGTCCAAAGACACCACGTGGGGTCGCGGCGGCGGCCGCGCCTACGGCAAGCAGACCCCCCAGCGGGGCCGCTCCGGGGTCGGTCGTGGCGGCCCCCGCATCGCACCCGGACGCCGCTCCAACCCGACCAAGGAAGGCCCTGAGCTGCTGCTCGGGCGCAACCCGGTGGTCGAGGCGCTACGAGCCGCGGTGCCGGCGACGGCGCTCTACGTCGCCCAGGGCATCGACATCGACGAGCGGGTGGCCGAGATCGTGCGGACCGCCGGGGACCGGGGCATCCCGATCCTCGAAATCGGCCGCAACGAACTCGACCGGATGACCGGCGGGGTCCTCCACCAGGGCATCGGGCTGCAGGTGCCGCCGTTCGCGTACGAGGACTACGACGACCTGCTGGCCGCCGCCCTGGAACAACCCACGCCGCTGCTGGTGGCCATGGACGGCATCACCGACCCGCGCAACGTGGGCGCGGTGATCCGGTCCGTCGCCGCCTTCGGTGGGCACGGCGTGTTCATGACCGAGCGACGGGCGGCAGGGATCACCGCCACGGCCTGGCGGACCAGCGCCGGGGCCGCGGCTCGGGTGCCCGTGTCGCAGGTGGTGAACCTGACCCGGGCCATCAAGAAAGCGCAGGAAGCCGGGTTCGTCGCCATCGGGCTGGACGCTGATGGCGAAACCGACCTGTACGAGCTGGAAGCCGCTGTCGGGCCCCTGCTCGTCGTCGTGGGCTCCGAGGGGCGGGGGCTCTCCCGCCTTGTCGGTGAGACCTGTGACCTGCGGGTTTCTATCCCCATGGCTACCGAGGTGGAGTCCTTGAACGCCTCGGTGGCGGCTGCTGTGACTTTGGCCGAGGTTTCCCGGCGAAGGTCCGCTTAGCCCCTGGGGCTGCTGCAGACCTCGGCGCTGCGGTTAGACCCTGGGGCTGCGGTAGACCCTGGGGCGCTGCCCCAGACCCAAACCCTGGGGCGCTGCCCCAGACCCCGGCCATCGCTGCGGAGATCCGCCTGGCGATGGTTGCTGTGGGTGGGTGGGGCTTGGGGATCTCCTTACAACGACAGCCAGAAGCGAATCGCAAAGATGGGGAGGGCGCAACCAAACCCCGGTTGCGCCCTCCCCATCTTCACGATGAGCTGAGGCCGCCGTCGCAAGGAGATCCCCAAGCCAACTACAGCGGGGCTAGCTGTGATGTCCAGCCAGGTTGTTCAACCGGGTGATGGGTGGCAGTTTCCCGATGGCGGTGTGGGGTCTGTGGTGGTTGTAGTCGTGCATGAAGGCGGGTAGCGCAGCGCGGCGGGCTTTCTCCGAGGTGTAGAGCTTGGCGAAGGCCCAGCCGTCGGCCAGGGTCCGGTGGAAGCGTTCGACTTTGCCGTTGGTCTGGGGCCGGTAGGGGCGGGTCTTTTTCACCGTGATGCCCAGCTCGGCGCAGGTGTCGCGCCAGAGGTGCGATTTGTATGCGGAGCCGTTGTCCGAGAGCACTCGGTGGGTGGTCACGCCGCGTTCGGCGAACCAGGTGACCGCGCGGCGAAGCACTCCGGTGGCGGTCAGGGCGGTTTCGTCGTCGTGGATCTCGGCATAGGCGACGCGGGAGTGGTCGTCGATGACGGTGTGGACGAACGCAGTGCCGATGATGGGGTTGCGGTGCTTGTTCCGAGGCTTGCCGGCCGTGGCGGTCCGGTTTTTCTCGCCTTGCTGACGGCCGAGGTAGCGCCAGCCGCCGCCGTCGGGAACGTTGCCGAGCTTCTTCACGTCGACGTGCAGCAGGTCGCCGGGGCGTTCGTGTTCGTAGCGGCGGATCGCCTCGCCGGTGGCCCGGTCGAGGTGCGAGAGCCGGTTCGCGCGCTGCCGTCGGAGAACGGCATGCACGGTGGAGGCGGCCAGGCCGAGCTGATCGGCGATCGGGACCGGTCCCCAGCGTTGTTTGCGGCGCAGGTGCAGGATCTTGCGGACCAGCGGCGCCGGGGTGCGGTTCGGCTGCCGACGTGGCCGTGATGAGCGGTCGTGCATGCCGGCTTCGCCTTCGGCCCGGTAACGCCCGGCCCACTTGCTGGCGGTGCGCCAGGACACGTCGTAGCGTTCGGCCGCTCGTGCGGGTGACCAGCCACCCTCGACGATCAGACGCGCCAGCCGCAATCGCGCCCTCGGGGTCAATGCGGCGTTAGCGTGGGACATGAAGGCCTCCAGCCTGGTGTGTGGCGTCTTAGCAGCTCCACTGCACCGTTGGAGGCCTTCATCTGTTCACCGGATCAGCCTTTGATCGTCAGATCGAGTGGTCGCACTTCCTCGACCAACGTCCCTGGACATCACAGCTAGCGCTGCGGTTGCTTAGCTTTGCCTTGCTTTTCCCGCGGCGTAGCCGCGACCCCCTACGGCCAGTCAGCTTCTTCCGCACCCCTCACCCGCACCGTGGGGGTCTGGGGGGGTCGCCCCCCAGGCGGATACGCGAGGAGGAAGGTGCACGCTTTTCGTGCACAGAGTGCCCCCCGACGAGCCCCCGGTCGGGATCGAACCGACGACCTCCCGTTTACAAGACGGGTGCTCTGGCCATCTGAGCTACAGGGGCAGTTGGGTCAGCATACTGGCTGTGAACTTCCTGGCCACCTTGGCATGTCGTGTAAAAAGCTTTACGTTTACATGGCTGTTCCTCCACTCGGATCGTCCGGCACGTTCCTGCCGGTGGAAAGGAAGTCTGTTTCAGCATGGCTACCGTTACGTATGACAAGGCGTCCCGGATCTACCCGGGCTCCGAGCGCCCCGCGGTCAACGAGTTGAACCTCGAGATCGGCGACGGAGAGTTCCTCGTTCTGGTCGGCCCTTCCGGTTGTGGCAAGTCCACCAGCCTGCGCATGCTCGCGGGGCTGGAGGATGTCGACCGTGGGCGCATCCTGATCGAGGGTAAGGACGTCACGAACCTCCCGCCGAAGTCCCGCGACATCGCGATGGTCTTCCAGAACTACGCTCTGTACCCGCACATGTCGGTGTACGAGAACATGGCGTTCGCCCTGAAGCTGCGGAAGACCTCGAAGGCGGAGATCGACCGCCGGGTGAAGGAGGCCGCGGCCCTTCTGCAGCTCGACGAGTACCTGTCGCGTAAGCCGAAGGCGCTTTCCGGTGGTCAGCGTCAGCGTGTCGCCATGGGCCGCGCGATTGTGCGTGAGCCGCAGGTGTTCCTCATGGATGAGCCGCTGTCGAACCTTGACGCGAAGCTGCGTGTGCAGACGCGTTCGCAGATCGCCTCGCTGCAGGCCAAGCTGGGCGTCACCACCGTTTACGTCACGCACGACCAGGTCGAGGCCATGACGATGGGCCACCGGGTGGCCGTCATGCTCGACGGTGTGCTCCAGCAGGTGGACACCCCGCGCGCCCTGTACGACACCCCCGGCAACGTTTTCGTGGCCGGCTTCATGGGTTCCCCGGCCATGAACATCAAGACGGTGCCGCTGACTGAGACGGGTGGCAAGTTCGGCGCGTTCAACGTGCCGCTGACCCGCGAGCAGGTCGCGGCCGCGCAGAGTGGCGGCGGCAAGGTCACCATCGGTTTCCGCCCGGAGGCCGCCGAGCTGACCTCCGAGTCGGCGGGTGCCCTGCCGATCGTGGTCGACCTGGTCGAGGACCTGGGTTCGGACGCCAACGTCTACGGTCACGCCGACCTGGACGGCACGCAGGAGCGGTTCGTGGTTCGCACCGACCGTAAGAACATGCCGAACATGGGCGAGACGGTTTACATCCAGCCGCAGACGACCGGCATCCACGTGTTCAACGCGGAGTCCGGCGTTCGTATCTGAACGACTGACTGACATTCCGGGCGGTCCCTTCGGGGCCGCCCGGTTTTTATTCGGCGAAGCGGATGAGCACGAAGTCTTTGTCGGTGGCGCAGGCCAAATGGGTGGTGTTCCACGAGCAGGTGCCGGTGTTGACGCCGCTGAGCGGGCCGAGCTGCACGGGGGCGTCGCCGAGGTGGCGGCCGGCGAGGGCGGGGTCGTCGGGGTAGCCGGTGAAGGGTTTGCTCAGTTCGAGAATGTTGGCGTCGTCGAGGCGTACGGCTGCTTGTTTACCGGACCAGATTTCTTTGCCGTCGGCGTCGACGAGCCGGGCGTCGGCGGAGTAGGCGGTGAGGACGGCCTCGCCGACCGGGATGATCGCGTCGGATCGGGGGGCGGCCGTCTTCCAGGCGGTTCTGCCGTCGGGGATGGTCACGGCGACCAGCTGGGCGTTTTCGTCGCCGGGGCCGGTGCCTTCGAGCGCGCACACCCGGTCGTCGCCGCAGGGGCTGAGCCGCCACAGCCGTGCTTCGCGGGTGGGTGAGGTGTAGATGATGTCGGCGCCGTCGAGTTTGTCGAGCCCGTAAGCGACGAGGCGGTTGGTGTCGCCGGCTTTGCGGATGACGAGCCGGCCGTTGTGCGCGATGACGTCGTCGGAGGTGTCGGCGACGTCGGGCCGGGCGGCCAGGATTTTGCCGGTGTTGGCGTCGATGACCCGGGCCGTGTCGTCTTCCCCGCCGATCTGCACGATGCGGGGGTCGTCGCCGAGGTCGGGGGACAGGGGGCGGCCGGTGGCGCCGGCCGGGCCGGACAGGTCGGCCGGGGTGGTGACGCCGAACAGTTCGGGCTGGGGACCTTCGAGGTCGGGCTGCTTCCACTGTTCGCGGCCGTCGGTGATGTCGAGGCCGAGGAGTTGTTTGTTCTCGCGGTCGGCGATGAGGGCCCGGTCGCCTTGGAACCAGATGTCGTCATCGTCGCCCAGGGTGCGTTTCCACAGTTCCTGGCCGGTGTCCGCGGCCAGCAGCACAAGTTCGCGGGTGCCGGATTCGTAGTCACCGTCGCTGATCAACGCGACCGCCTCCGGCAACGCGATCAGGGTGTCCCAGGCTTTGGCGGTGCCCGCATCCGGGTTGCTCCAGGCCGGCTGGTCGGCGTCGGTGTCGATGGCGACCACACCGATCCGGCCGGTTTCGTTGTCGGTGCTGGCCAGGTAGGCGCGGTTGCCGTGGACGACGGCGTCGTGGAAGCCGGATGTGAACGGTAGGGCCGGCGTGACGTGCACCGGGGTGCTGAGCGCCTGGAAGTCGAGGGCGGGGTGGCGGGGCCAGAACGCCCAGGCGGTGGTGGCGCCGGCGGCGATGACGAGGGTGAGCGCGGCGGCGGTGGCGACGACCCAGCGGCGGCGGTTGCCGCGAGGCCGGTCCGGGCCGGGGGCAACGGGGCCGGGGCTGTAGCCGCCGGGCGGGTGGTGGCCGGGGGCGCCGCTGCCCGGATGCGGGGTGTTGTCGGAGGCCAACCAGGGTTCGTGGCTGGGCGGGCCGAACGCCGCGGGTGAGCCGGGGTGCGACGGCGAGCCGGGGAGGGCGTGCCCGCCGGCGGCGATGGCGGCCGCTTCGCCGGTGGCCCAGGGGTCGACGGGTTCGCCGTAGTGCCGGTCGTCGGCGGGCCGGGCGGCCGGCGGTGGCGGGGCCGGGGGCACGCCGGGGGTGGGCGTCGGTGTCGGCGGCCCGGCGGCCGCCGTCGCGGTCAGCGGGCCGGTGGCCGCGGTGGGCGGGCCGGCCGCGGCGGTCGACGAGGAGGTGGTGGCGGAGTGGGGCGTGTTGAGGGTGGCGCCCTCGGCCACGGGAAGTTCGGGCTGCTCGAGCACCGTGGGGGCGATCCCCAGCTCGCTGTGCAGGAGCCGCGCCACCAGCGGCACCCGGGAGGAGCCCCCGACCAGGAAGAGTCCGGCCAGCTCGGACGGTTGGAGGCCGGCGGCCGCGATCACCGTTCCCGCTTCGGCGACCCCCCGGCGTACGAGGGAATCCGCTGTCGCCTCGAGCTCGTCGCGGGTCAGATGCACCGCGTGCTCGACCCCGGGCACCGGCACGGGGGCGAAAGAGCTGCGCGAGAGCATCTCCTTGGCGCCGCGCACGTCCTCCCAGAACTGGCGCCGGGCCCGCCACTGGGCCAGGGTCGCCGGCTCGGTGAGCGCGTGCCAGGCCGCAGGTTCGGCCCCGGCCAGCGATTTGCCCAGGTGGTCGACGAGGGCCGCGTCGAGGTCGAGCCCGCCCAGGTCGTCGGCCCCGCCCGAGGCCGTGACCGAGTAGTCGGCGCCGGGACCGTGGTGGCGCACCACGGCGACGTCGAGCGTGCCGCCGCCGAAGTCGAAGACGGCCAGCGACGAACCGACGGGCAGTGGCCGGCGCAGCACCTCGGCGAAATAGCGGGCGGCGGCCACCGGCTCGGGCAGCAGCGGTGTCCCGGCCGGCCAGCCCGCCCGGCCCAGCGCCTCGACCAGCACCGCGCGCCGGGGACCGCCCCAGGCCGCGGGGTAGGTGACCTGGGCCGGGGGCAGGAAACCGGCGGTGGCCACGGCCTCGCGGGCCACCGCGTCGAGCAGGGCGGCCAGCAGGTCGGGCACCGGCACGGAGGCGTCGCCCAGCATGATCGTGTCCGCGTCGACGTGCCGTTTCGGGTGGGGTTCGAGGCGGGCCGGGTCGGCGTGGCCCAGGCGCAGGGCGTCGGCCCCCACGTGCAGGCGGCCGCCGGGGTCGCGGAAGACCGCCGACGGCAGCAGCGGGCGGCCGTCGAACAGCAGCGGTCTCGTCCGTCCGTCGGGCCGTCGCAACATGGCCACGGTGTGCGAGGTTCCCAGGTCGACGCCGAGCACGAACCCTTCGGTCACGGCCGCCATGCTACGACGAACCCCCTAGTGTGGCCGCCATGCGGATCGAACGAATCACCCGGGCCGCGGCGATCCACGCGGCCGCGGAGCTCTTCGACGCGCCCCCGTTGACCGAGGCGACCGAGCGTTTCCTGGCCGCCGAGGGTCACCATTTGCTGCTTGCCTACGACGACGACCGGCCGGTCGGGATGATCTCGGGGGTCGAGATGACGCACCCGGACAAGGGCACCGAGATGTTCGTGTACGAGCTGTCGGTGGCCCCCGAGGCCCGCCGCCGGGGTGTGGCCACCGCGCTGGTGACCGAGCTGGCGGCGATTGCCCGGCGGGCGGGGTGTTACGGCATGTGGGTGGGTACCGAGCCGGACAACACGGCCGCACTCGCCACTTATCGCCGCGCGGGCGCCGACGAGGAAGCGCCCTTCACCCTGCTCAATTGGGATCTTATCGCCGGTCGATGACGCCGAACGGAGCGTGGTTGTCGAGAAAGGACATTTGGCTTCGCATACGCCGATACGGCCGCGTTGCTGAAGGAATTCCGTGACCTGCGGTAACGCGCAGGAAATCATCGCGTACAGATGCACCACAATGAATGTCACGGCCTCGTCACAACGTCATCGATCGTAGTGACTTTAATGGCGATCGATCAGAGGATCCGGTGGATGCGCCCCAGTGAACCCCCGCTGGGCGCCGTTCCTTCCGGAGGACCCGTACGTGAGACAACAATTCACTTGGGGCCGGCGAACGTTCACTTCTGTGCTCGCGATCGGCGTGGCCGCCGGCGCGACGTTCAGTGGTGCGCTCCCGGCCTCGGCGGCGCCGGGCGCGGACGCGGTTCCCGCCGCGCTGCTGAATTCGGCCGAGACTCCCGCCGCCCCCAAGGAGGCGCCGGCCGACGCCCTGGGTGCGCACGACGCCGAGCTGCTGGCCAAGGCCGAGGCGGCCCACAAGAAATTCGTCACCGTCATCGTCGCCGCCGAGGCCGGTAAGTCGGCCGACGTCGTCGCGAAGATCAAGTCGCTCGGCGGTGTCGTCACTCGGCACTTCGACGAGATCGGCTACGTGCTGGCCTCGGTGCCGATCGCCAAGGTCGTCGCGGCCGCCCAGCTGGCCGGCGTCAAGGCGGTCGACCTGGAAGAGACGATCAAGCTGCCGGAGACCGGCGTTCAGCGGGACAAGGCCGGCAAGCCGGTGCAGCTGGCCGCGCCCGGCCCGTCGACGCCCGCCGCCAACCCGTACATGCCGACCGACGAGACCGGGTCGGTGGACTTCAAGAAGAAGTTCCCCAAGTACGACGGCCGCGGCGTCACGATCGGCATCATGGACTCGGGTGTGGACATCGACCACCCGGCGCTGGCCAAGACGACCACCGGCGAGCGCAAGATCGTGGACTGGGTCACGGCCACCGACCCGCTGCTCGAGGGTGACAACACCTGGCGGGCGATGCTGACCTCGGTGAGCGGCCCCACCTTCACGTACGCGAACCAGACCTGGAAGGCCCCCGCGGGCAACTGGAAGATCAACCGCTTCGCCGAGTCGATCACCGCCGCCTCCGACCCCGAGGGCGACGTCAACCGCGACGGGGACACCACCGACACGTGGGGCATCCTCTACGACCCGGAGAGCCACGACATCCGGGTCGACACCAACCAGAACCTCGACTTCACCGACGACGCCGTCATGCGGCCGTACAAGGAGAAGTTCGACGTCGGCCACTTCGGCACGGACAACCCGGCCACCGCGGTCACCGAGCGGATGCCGTTCGTCGTCGAATACCGCGAGGACGTCGACGTGACCCCGGCCGGCCTCGAGGGCACCGCCGACTTCGTCAACATCGGCATCCCGGAGAGCCTGCACGCCTCACACGTGGCCGGCATCGCCGCGGGTAACGACCTGTTCGGCAACGCCGCGTTCGACGGCCAGGCCCCCGGCGCCAAGATCGTGTCGGCCCGGGCCTGCACGTGGGGCGGCGGCTGCACCAACGCCGCGCTCACCACCGGCATGGCCGACCTGGTGATCAACCGGGGTGTCGACGTGGTCAACATGTCGATCGGCGGCCTGCCCGCGCTCAACGACGGCAGCAACGCCCAGGCTCTGCTGTACAACGACCTGATCACCAAGTACGGCGTGCAGCTGTTCATCTCGGCCGGCAACAGCGGCCCGGGCGTCAACACGCTCGGCGAGCCGTCCGGCGCCACCGAGGTCGTCAGCGTCGCCGCCAGCATCTCCGACGACACGTGGAAGTCCAACTACGGCGCGGAGACCCGCAAGCCGCTGCAGTTGTTCCCGTTCTCGTCGCGGGGCCCGCGTGAGGACGGCGGCTTCAAGCCGAACATCTCGGCCCCCGGCTCGGCGGTCTCGCTCTCGCCGACGTGGGAAGAGGTCGCCGGCCTGACGACCGTGCCCTACACCCTGCCGCCGGGCTACTCGATGCAGAACGGCACGTCGATGGCCTCCCCGCAGGCCGCCGGAGGCGCCGCGCTGCTGCTCTCGGCCGCGAAGGCCAACGGCATCAAGGTGAGCCCGCCGCAGCTGCGCCGGGCGATCTACTCGTCGGCCGACCCGATCTCGGGTGAGCAGGTCAACGAGCAGGGTTACGGCCAGCTCAACGTGCCCGACGCGTGGAAGCTGCTGGCCAAGAAGCCGGCCACCCGCACGTACAAGTCGTCGGCGCCGGTCTGCACGCCGCTCAGCGACCTGCTGGCCACCCCCGGCCAGGGCACCGGCATCTACAACCGGTGCGCCGTGGCCGACGGTGGCCTCAAGCCGGGCCAGGTGAAGATCCAGACGATCAAGCTGACCCGTACGAGTGGCCCGAGCTACCCGGTGCTGCACACCCTCACGTGGCAGGGTGACCGCTCGTCGTTCGCCTCGTCCCCGGTCGTGCTGCTGCCGCTCAACAAGACGGTCAGCGTCCCGGTCGTGGTGCGGGCCAAGGACGGCCTGGCCAGCGCGCTCCTCAAGGTCGACGACCCGACCACCCCGGTCATCGACTTCGAGGTGCTCAACACGGTCGTCACCGGCGTCGACACCAAGAAGCCCGGGTACGCGACCTCGTTCTCCGGCCAGGTCGACCGCTCGTCGACCACCTCGTTCTACGTGACCGTGCCCGAAGGTGCGAAGGCCCTCCAGGTGGATCTGTCCGGCATCGCGTCCGGCTCGCAGACCCGCTGGATCGCGATCAACCCGTGGGGCGTCCCGGTCGAGGACACGGCGAGCACTGCCTGCTACACGAACTTCTCCGACGCGGCGGCCTGCAAGCCCGAGGAGCGGTCGTACGAGAACCCGATCCCCGGCGTCTGGGAGCTCGAGGTCGAGTCCCGGCGGACGAGTCCGGTGCTCAGCAACCCGTTCAAGGTGACCGCGAAGATCCAGGGCGTCACGCTGACCCCCGAAGCGATCACGCTGCCCAGCATCGCGGTCAACCAGCCGGCCCCGGTCAGCTTCGCCGTGAAGAACGACTTCGGCCCGGTCACCGTGTCGGCTCAGGGCGGCCCGCTCGGCAGCTCGAGCAGCCAGCGTCCGTCCATCGCGGACGGTGCGAGCCAGGAGTACGAGTTCGCGGTGCCGGCCGGTTCGACCCGGCTGACCGTGGCGATCGGCAACACCAGCGACGCCGCGGCCGACCTGGACCTGTCGGTCTACCGCGACGGCGTGCTGGTCGGCTCGGACGCCGACGGTGACTCGGAGGAGTCGGTCACGCTGACCGACCCGGCGGCGGGCACCTACACCGCAGTGGTGGACGGCTACTCGGTGCCCGCGGGCACCACGGCGTACGACTACCTCGACGTCTACTTCAGCCCGGCGCTCGGCTCGGTCACCGTGCCCAGCACGCCGGCCACGCTGGCCAACGGCGCGTCGACGACGGTCTCCGGCACGGTCACCGCGCTGTCGGTGCCGCCCGCCGGCCGGGCCCTGTCGGGCGAAGTCACCATCGTGACCGACGAGGGCGCGGTCGTCGGCCGCGGCCCGATCGCGATCACCGCGGTCACCGGCTGATCAGCAACAGGTAAGAGGCCCGTCCGGCGTGCTGCCGGGCGGGCCTGTTCCGTTGGCGGCCCCATTCGACTCCAGGAAGCGCTGTGACGTTGTTTCCCCGTGCACTGAGTGCTGTTGTGGCGCTCGCTCTGCTCACGTCGTGTGAGCCCGGTGGTTCCGCGCCGTCGGCGACGGCACCTTCCGTCCCGGCCGCAACGAGCACTGCGGCGGCCGCTGCGGCTGCGCCGCCCTGTGCTGTCGAGACGGAGCCCCGCCTGCTGCTGAAGAAGGACGACGTGTGGACCATGGCCGAGCTGGACGCCACGTCGCAAGTGGCGTTCCAGCTCAGCGGCACGTGCGACGACGGGCCGGCCTGGCCGCAGGGCTGCGACGGATTCGGCGAGGTGCTGAGTGAGGGCTGGCCCGGCTACCGGACCGGCGGTGCCTACTACGTCGCCGCCCTCAGCGTGCTCGGTCTTTCCGGCGGCACGGTCGACGAGCAAGTGCTGTTGTTCCGTACGCCGCGCAGCGACGGCTTGAAGAAGTTGGTGGACGAGGCGCGGGCGTGCGGGGCGACGGCCGGTGCCGACGTCGCGGGGGCCACGGTCTACCAGCTTCCCGCTCGGGCGTCACAAAGCCGGTACGTCGTCATCGACGCCACGGCCGCCGTCCTCATTCAGGCGCCCGGCGACCTGGACGCGGCCAAGTTGATCAGAACGGCCGTGCGGCGGGCGCGAGGCTGACGCCGGCGCTCGGACCGGCGTTACTGCTGGGCGCCGGCGGAGAACGGCTGCTGTTCGGTCTCGGTGTCGTCGTTGTCGACCGGCTCCTCGTGCAGGCGCGGGTCGTCCGGAGTGGCGGCCGGAGTGGGCTTCTGCTTCGGCTCCTTGTGCTTCTTCTGCTTCTGCTTCTGCGGCTCGGCCGACGATGCCGGCGTCTCCGGTGCGGGCGAGGCGGCGGCGCCGGACGGCAGCGACGAGGCAGCGGGCGGCGTCGTCGAGCCGGCCGAAGCGACGGCCGCGGGCAGGATGATCACCCCGCCCAGGGGCATACCGGAGACGTCGGGCTTGTCGGTGGCCGGCAGCGTCCGCGACGCCTCGGGGGCGGGTAGCCCGCCCAGGCCGCCCAGCAGCGGCACTCCGCCGTCGGAGGACTCGGCGGCCTCGGTGCGGCCGGACCCCGGCAGCGCCTGCCGCAGGCTGGTGCCGTTGCGGCCGGGCTTGGCCTGCAGGAGCGGGTCCTGGGCGACCGGGGCGTCCCGGAGCGAGCTGTGACCAAGCGGATTGTCCACATTGATCCCGCCGCCCGAGCTCAGCAGGCCGGCCAGTCGCTCGTCGGCCTGCTGAGCCGCGGCGTCGGTGCCGGGCAGCAGGTCGGCCTGGGCGGGCGCGGCCGTGAACAGGAAGATCCCGCCGGCGAGGGCCGCTCCGGCATACCACAACTTGTGCACTGTTCTCCTCCTGGCAGGGCCGAATTCGGACCAAAGTGTCAGATGGGGCAACGACCGGCCACGGCGGACGGTTCCGGCTGGTTACGATCGCGAGCGTGGCTACGGATTCGGGGAAGGACGGCGTACGGAAGTCCCTCGTCGCCCGGCTGCGGGAGCGCAACGGTGACGCGCGGCCGCACTTCGTGATCTGCGGTTCGGACGCCCTCGTCTATACGCTGGCCGACGAGCTGGCCACCGCGGGCCGTATCCGGCTGACCGTGATCACGCCGCCTGACCTGCGCCCCGCCGTTCCCGATCTCAACGGTTTACGAGCCCGGGGCGTGCGGGTGATCACCGCGGCCCGGCTCGACGAGCGCACCTTCCGCGAGGCCGGTCTGGCCGGTGCCACGGCCCTGGCCCTCGTCATGCCGGACGACATGGTCAACCTGCATGCGGCGCTGTGCGCGCGGGCCGTCGAGGGTGATCTGCGCCTCGTCATTCGCATGTTCACAACCGGTCTGGCGTACGGGGTCCGTCGTCTTTTCGCCGACTGCGCGGTGCTCTCCGACGCCGCGATGGCCGCGCCCGCCTTCGTGGCCGCCGCGCTGGGCGAGGTCGCGCCGACCCATTTCCGGTACGCGGCCCGCACCCTGACCGTGGCCCGGCGCGGCGACGTGCCGGAGCAGTCGTCACTGCTCACGCTGGCCACTGCCACCGACAACGGCCGCATCACCGTGCTCCCGGCCGAGCCCGCGGAGTCCGCACGACAACCGGGCGACCTGGTGCTGGCCGAGGCCTCGGGTCGTCCGGCGGCCCAGGCGGTGACCGCCCGCAGGCTGGCCCGGGCGGGCCGGCGCCGCCGACCGTGGCTGTCGATCGGCCGCGCCGTGCGGGTCGGCCTGACCCGCAAGCTGGGCATCGCCGTGCTGGTCGCACTGGGTCTGACAGTCGTCTCGGGCATCCTGCTGACGCGGCTGACCGGCGTCGACGGCTTCTGGAAGTCGATCTACATCACGCTGCTGACAGTGGTCGGCTCGTCCGATGTGGAGCCTGAGAACACGGCCGCCGCGCAGGCCGCCCAGCTGGTGCTGACGCTGGCCGGGGTCGCGCTGCTGCCGTTGATCACCGCGGCTGTGGTCGACGGCGTGGTCCGCACGCGGCTGGCCCTGAACCGGGGCGAGGTGCTCAAGGTCCACAGCGGTCACATCGTGCTGGTCGGCCTGGGCACGGTCGGCACGCGGGTGCTGCGTCAGCTGATCGATCTCGGACTCGATGTGGTGGCGATCGATCGTGATCCGAAGGCCCGCGGCGTCAAGGTGGCCGAGTCGCTGGGCGTGCCGGTGATCGCGGGGGACGCGTCGCAGGAGGAGACGCTGCGGGCCGCCTCGATCCACCGTTGCCAGGCGCTCGTGGTGGTCTCGACCAACGACGCCGTCAACCTGCAGGCCGCCCTGCACGCCCGGGCCGCCCGCGAGGACATCCGCGTCGTGCTGCGGCTGTTCGACGACGACTTCGCCCAGCGGGTCGAGGCGGCGTTCCACATCAATATCTCGCGCAGCGTCTCCCGGCTCTGTGCGCCCGCGTTCGCCGCCGCCATGCGCGAGCGCGAGGTGCTGGCCACGATCCCCGTCGAGCGCCACGCGTTGCTGGTGGCGGCGGTGAAGGTGCGGCCCGGCTCGGCCCTGGACGGTGCGCCGCTCGATGCGGCCGAGCGCCCCGAGAGCACCCGCGTGATCGGCATGACCGCGGCCGGCTCGGAGTGGGTCGACTGGCTGCCCGACCGCCGCCGGGTGCTGGCCGCGGGCGACGAGGTCGTGGTGGTGGCCCGCCGGGCCGGATTGCGCGCCTTGCTGGAGGAAGCCGCGCCGCTGCTCGGCTCAGCCGGCGAGTGACTCCACCTCGACGCCCAGCACGGCCTGCTCGTCGGGCTTCTTGGCCAGCACGTCGGTGAGGTAGCTCTGCACGGCCGGGGCCATGCCGACGTCGCGCCCGGCCCGCTCGGAGAGCAGCCACTTGTGCTGGATGATCTGCGTGAAGATCTCCTGCGGTTCCAGCTTGTTGCGCAGACCGGCCGGGACCGCGCGCACGACCGGCTCGAAGACCTCGGTCAGCCAGCGGTGTGCGGCCTGCTGCTCGTCCGTCAGCAGGCTTTCCGCCCGGTAGGTGTCGAGGTCGTTGAGCAGCTGGCGGGCCTGGTTCTCCTCGGCGTCGAGGCCGGTCAGGCGAAGCAGCCGGCGCGTGTGGTAGCCGGCGTCGACGACCTTGGGCCGGATGCGCACGCCGCCGTCCACGGTGGACATCGCGACTTCGGCCACGTCGAAACCGAGCTCGTTGAGCCGCCGGATGCGCCGCTCGATGTCGTGCCGGGCGTCGCCGCGTGGCACTTCCTGCTCGTACGTCACCTCGTGCCACAGCCGTTCGTAGCGCGCGACGATGTCGTCGACCACGGCCTCGGGGTCGATCGACTCGTGCAGCAGCTCGGCCGCCTCCAGGTCGAGCAGCTCGCCGAAGATGTTGAGCCGCAGGATCTCGATGTCCTCGCTGCGCTGGCCCTCGGAGAGTTTGGGGTAGAGGTTGCCGGTCTCGGCGTCGACCAGGTAGGCCGCGAACGCGCCCGCGTCCCGCCGGAACAGCGTGTTCGACAGTGAGCAGTCGCCCCAGGAGAAGCCGGTGAGGTGCATCCGCACGATCAGGGCGGCCAGCGCGTCGAGCAGGCGATTGAGCGTGTTCGGCCGCAGGGTGTGCGAGAACAACGCGCGGTACGGCAGCGAGAACTGCAGGTGGCGCGTGATCAGCACGGTTTCCAGCGGCTCGCCCTCAGGCGTTTCCCGGTCGTTGACGATCGCCACCGCCTCGACCGCGGGGAAGTCGATCCGTTCGAGTGCGCGCAGGAGGTCGTACTCCTTTTCGGCGATCCGCTCCCGGGTCTCCTTCAACGCGTAGACCACATCGTTGAGCTTCACGAACCGCACGATGTGGCGCGAGATGCCCTGGGGCAGGGCGACCAGGTGATCGGCCGGCCAGTCCTCGAGCGGAATGCCCCACGGCAGATCCAGCAGCGCCGGGTCGACGAGGGCGGAAGTGATGCGCACCGAACCAGTGTGCACGTTCCGGAGCGCGCGTCGCTGCCGCAGGTGGCTCGTTACACAGGTGCGAGAACGCCGGATTAGTAAATATGTCCCTGATGTGACACGAATGGCGGGTTAATCACAGTGCCGTTGACGACCGGGCGACGTAAGGCAGGCATAGCGATCGGGGCGTGCGTCGCCGTGGTGCTGGCGGGCGCGGCGGGAGCGACCGCCTGGCATGCGGCCGGCGACAACGGCAAACCCGTGGGCACCTGGCAGGACGCTCCGGCTGCGGCCCGTACGCCGGTGGCGGCGGACCAGCGCCTCGGAAACGGACAAAGCCCTCCTGATGCCACCGTGGATCGGCAAAAAGCTGAGAAGCCGGCCGGCGGTCCGACGAACTCGCCCAGCGCCGCCGTCAAGGAACCGCGCACCGAGGCGACCACCACGCCCGCGCAGCCCGGCACCGCGGAACGGCCGATCGAGTCCGGCACCGCCAACGGCCGCCAACGAGTGGGTGAGTCGCTGCGCGTGACGAAGCAGCTCGGCTCCGTCGCCGGCAAACCCGAGAAGGAGACGTTCCGCTACCCGGGAGCGTCCTATGTGAAGCTGCACTTCTCGCGAATGGCGCTGCTGCCCGGCGACTACGTGACCGTCTCCAACGCCGACGGCACCGAGAGCTACCGGTACGAGGCCACGCAGAACCCGGCCGACAGCGACCGCTGGGCCATGTCGGTCACCGGCGACACGGCAGTGCTCGAGGTGCACCGTGGCCCCGGCAACCCGCTCGAGCTGGGCCGCCTGCCCGGCGACCCCGGCGTCGTGGTCGACCGGGTGGCCAAGGGCTTCACCCGTACGGAACAGGACCGTCAGCCCGAGAAGCAGCTCATCGCCCCCGGCCGTACGGGCCGGGAGGAATCGGTCTGCGGCAGTGACACGTCGGCCGACGCCGCCTGCTACCGCTCCTCCGACCCGGTCGCCTACACGAAGTCCAAGGCGATCGCCCGGTTGCTGATCAACGGGACCGAGTTGTGCACCGGCTGGCGGGTCGGCCCGAAGAACCGCATGCTCACCAACAACCACTGCTTCACCACGTCGTCCGAGGCGTACGACACCGAGGTCTGGTTCAACTACCAGTGCGCGACCTGCGGCGGCTACGACGTCTACCAGCCGACCAAGGTGTGGGGCTCCCAGGTGGTCGCGACCGACCGCACGTACGACTTCACCCTGTTCTCGGTCGACAAGTTCGCCGCGATCCAGAAGTACGGCTACCTCACGCTGGACACCAAGCGACCGGCCAAGAACCAGGAGCTGTACGTGCCGCAGCACCCGGCGGGCGAACCCACGCGGATCGCCGGATCGCTGGGCGAGAAGGCCGGGAACTGCTCGGTGGTCAACCCGGGCTACGACGGGTACGCCACCGGGTCGGACGTGGCGTACTACTGCGACACCGAGGGCGGCTCGTCCGGCTCGCCGGTGCTGTCCCGCGCGACCAACAAGGTGGTGGCGCTGCACCACTTCGGCGGTTGCCCCAATTCCGGCGTACGGGCCGACCTGCTCGCCGCCAAGCTGGCCAAGAACCTCTAGTTTTGAGGACGTGCCCAAGAAGAACTGGTGGCTCGACGTCGCCCTGCTGGCGGCGTTCGTCGCGTTGACGGCCGCGCTCATGAACGGTCACCTGCTCCGGCTGGACGAGCGGGTGGCCGACTGGTCGCTGAGCCACCAGCCGTGGCTGCCGTACTGGACCGCCCGGGTGCTCAACTACCTCGGCCAGGGCGGTCAGATCCTGATGCCGGTGTCGCTGCTCCTGACCGGCGTGCTGACCTGGCGCACCCGCTCGGTCCGGGCGGTGTTCCCGTTCGTGGCCGGGTTCGTGCTGACCTACCTGACGATCGGCCCGCTCAAGATCTGGGCCGACCGGGCCGCGCCCCGCTTCGACGGCCCCCACCCGGTGATCATGCACAACCCGGACGCCGAGGGCGCGTACGCGATGAGCTACCCCTCGGGGCACCTCGGCAACTCGCTGGTCTGGTACGCGGTCATCGCGATCCTGGTGGTCGCGCTGCTGCGCCGGCCGTTGAGCCGCCGGGAGACGTACGGGCTGCGGGTCCTGCCGGTGGCGATCGTGTTCGGCACGACCGTTTACACCGGCTTCCACTGGCTGACCGACTCCGTCGCCGGCGCGCTGCTCGGCGTCGTGCTGGCCCGCCTGATCGAGCGCATCCCGTTCGACCGCATCCCGCTGCCCGCGCTGCGCGGCTGGGAACGACCGGCCGGGCTCACACCCAGCGACCGGCTCGCATCACACGCTTGACCCGCAGGTCGCTCGACAGCACGACCAGATCGGCCCGCAGGCCCGCCTCGAGCGCGCCGATCTCGTCGCCCCGGCCGAGCACCCGGGCCGGGGTGGTCGAGGCCATCGCCACCGCGTCGGGCAGCGCGATCCCAGCCGCGACCGTGTTGCGCAGGGCTTCGTCCATGGTCAGCGTGCTGCCGGCGATCGAGCCGTCGCGAGCCAGCCGGGCCACCCGGTCGGCCACCACCACTGATTGACCACCCAGGTCGTATGTGCCGTCGGCCATGCCCGTGGCGTCGATCGCGTCGGTGATCAGCGCGGCCTTGTCCGGCCCGGCCGTGCCCGCGGCGAAGGCCAGCATGCCCGGGTGCAGGTGGATGTTGTCCGCGATCAGTTCGCAGACCACCGGGGACGACAGCAACCCGACGACCGGGCCCGGCTCGCGGTGGTGCGGCGGGCGCATGCCGTTGAACAGGTGGGTGCCGACGGTCGCGCCCGCGGCCACCCCGGCCAAGGTCTGCTCGTAGGTGGCGTCGGTGTGCCCGACCGCGGCGGCGACTCCCCGCTCGACCAGGAAAGCGATGGCCTCCAGGGCCCCCGGCAGCTCGGGCGCGATCGTGACCAGGCGCACGCCGCCCAGGTCGATCAGCGCGGTCAGTTCCTTGATCGACGGGTCGCGCAGGAACTCCGGGTTCTGCGCGCCGCAGCGCACGCCGGAGAGGTAGGGGCCCTCGTAGTGCACGCCCGCGATCAGCCCGGCCTCGACCAGCGGGCGGTAGGCCCCGGTGGCCTCGCGCATCAGCTCGAACGGCGAGCTGACCAGGCTGGCCAGCAGGGTGGTGGTGCCGTGGCCCAGGTGGAACTCGGCCGCCGCGCGGGCCGACTCGGCGTCGCCGGTGGTGAACGTGTGCCCGCCGCCGCCGTGGCAGTGCAGGTCGACGAAGCCGGGCACGATCACGTCGTCGGAGGAGCCGGCGCCCGAGGCAGCCTCGACCGACAGGATCGCCGGGCCGTCCACCTCGACGTAACCCTCGACGACGGCGCCGGGCCGGACGATCTTGCCGCCGATGCGGGTCGTCACTGTGTCTTCTCCAAGTGGTCGAGGGCGAGCAGGGCCGAGCCGATGCAGCCGGCCTCGTCACCCAGGCCGGCCCGCACGAACTCGGGCGGACGGTGGAAGGTGATCCGCTCGCGGAACGCCTGTTCCAGGGGGTGCAGCAGCTCGTGCCGGGCCTCGGCCAGACCACCCCCGATGACGAACACGCCGACGTCGTACAGAGCCTGCGCGATGACCATGCCGTCGGCCAGGGCCTCGATCGCCTCCCGCCAGACCGTGCGGGCCAGGGCGTCGCCCGCGCCGGCCCGGGTCACGACGTCGAGCGCGGTCGCGCCGGGGACACCGGCCAGCTCCGCGTAGCGCAGCCCGATGGCCCGGGCCGAGGCCAGCGACTCCAGACAGCCCCGCTGCCCGCAGGGGCACAGCGGCCCGCCCGGCCGGACGACGATGTGGCCGACCTCGCCGGCCGCGCCGTGCCCGCCGCCGTAGCCCACGCCGTCCACGATCAGGGCGGCCGCGATGCCGGTGCCGATGGCCACGAACAACACGTGCCGATGGCCCCGGCCGGCGCCGAGGCGGGCCTCGGCGGTGCCACCCACCCGCACGTCGTGACCGAGCACGGCGGGCAGCCCGAGGCGCTCGGAGAGCCGGGCGCGGACCGGCACGTCGCGGAAGCCGACGTTCGACGACCAGACGGCCAGACCGTTCTCCTCGTCGACGACGCCCGGGACGGCGACCCCGGCCGCGACCGGCTCCAGACCGTCGGCGCGGGCGCGGGTGGCCAGCCCCTCGGCGACGTCGAGGATCGTGCCCAGCACGGCTTCCGGCCCTCGCTCGGCCAGGGTGGGGTGTCGCTCGGTGTGGTGGACCGTCCCGTCCGGGCGGACCAAAGCGCATTTCATGCCGGTCCCGCCCACGTCCAGGGCGACCACCACGCGGTGCTGAGCAGGCGTGGCATGGCCTCCTGGCTCTGCCACCACTTCGCTGTCTCCGGTGCAGTCGGTCATGCCTGAAGGACGACCGAGCGGGTCAGGTTGCGTGGGTGGTCGGGGTCGAGGCCCTGGCTGGTGGCCAGCAGCACGGCCACGCGCTGCGCCACGACCAGGTCGGCCATCGGGTCGAGCGGGGCCCGGCCGCCGCACCAGCTGCCCAGCGCGGCGTACCCGCCGTGGTGCCGGCTGTGCACGAACAGGGCGCCGGTCGCCTCCACCTCGTCGGCCAGGTCGGTCGGGACCTCGCCGAACGCCCACACCGCGCGGCGCGGGGCGGCGATCGCGACCGGGCCGTGCCGGTAGTCCATCGCCGGATAGGCCTCGGCCCAGAACGCGGCGGCCTCCCGGCACTTGAGCGCGGCCTCCTCGGCCAGACCGACGGTCCAGCCCCGGCCCAGGAAGGTGATCTGCTCGGCCAGGGCCGGGTGCACCGGCAGCGGCAGGCGCACGGCGACCTCGCCGTCGGCCGCCACCGACTCGATGTCCTCGCCCAGGTGAGCCCGGAGCAGCGCGAGGGTGCTGGTGGCGAAGCGGGTCTGGACGATCGACTCCTCGTCGGCGAAGTCGAGCACGATCGGCTGGTCGGCGATCCGGGCCGCGGGCTGCGCCTCGTCGGCCGTGATGACCGTGGTCGGGGTGCCGCCGGCCAGGTCGTTGAGCACGTCCAGGACCTCGGTGGTGGTGCCGGAGCGGGTGATCGCGACGACCCGGTCGTAGCGGCGGCGGCGCGGGAACTCGGAGGCCTGGAACGCGTCGGTCTCGCCGTGGCCCTTCTGCTCGCGCAGGGCCGCGTACGCCTTGGCCATGAACCACGAGGTGCCGCAACCGACGACGGCGACCCGCTCGCCTCGCTGGGGGAGCCCGGGGGCGTCGGCCAGCTTCGCGGCCTGCCGCCAGCACTCCGGCTGGCTGGCGATCTCTGCCTTGACGTACGTCATGGGCCACCCTTCAACCACGTGCGCTGTGCGCATAAGCGCGCAGTTCCCGGCACTTTCGAGCGTCATTCTGCGTGGAAGTCCGGCGCGGATGCAACCATCGCCGCCGCACAGAGCAGGCGTGAGCTTTGCTTGTCGGGCTTTCGCGCACTAATGTGCACACTCTTATCACGTAACGTGCATCTGGGAGTCTGGGTGGACCGGTACGCGCGGTGGAATGCCCTGCTCGAGTTACTCGCCGAGAGCGGCCGGGTCAGCGTCGAGGACGCGGCCGAGCGCCTCGACGTCTCGCAGGCCACCATCCGCCGTGACTTCGACCAGCTGGCGCAGCAGCAGATGATCACCCGGACCCGCGGTGGCGCGGTCGCCAACGGCGTCTCGTACGACCTGCCGCTGCGCTACAAGAGCGCCAAGCACTCGGCCGAGAAGCAGCGCATCGGCGAGGCGGCGGCCGGGCTGGTCACGCCGGGCACCGTCGTCGGGCTCAACGGCGGCACCACGGTCACCGAGGTGGCGCGGGCGTTGGCCGTACGGCCGGATCTGAACGCGGGTGGCGAGGGCTCCCAGCTCACCGTGGTCACCAACGCCCTCAACATCGCGAACGAGCTGCTGGTGCGCTCGCGCATGAAGATCGTGGTGGCCGGCGGCGTGGTGCGGCCGCAGTCCTTCGAGGTGGTCGGCCCGCTCGGCGGCGCGCTGCTCAAGGAGGTGACGCTCGACGTCGTGCTGCTGGGCGTGGACGCGGTCGACGTGGAGCTGGGCGCGGCCTCCCACCACGAGGGCGAGGCCGCCATGAACAGCCTGATGGTGGCGCGGGCCAAGCGCGTCGTCGTGATCGCCGACTCGTCGAAGCTGGGCGGGCACGCGTTCGCCCGGATCTGCCCGATCACCAAGATCGAGACACTGGTGACCGACTCCGGGGCGCCCGCCGGCACCGTCGCCCGGTTCCGGGAGGCGGGGGTACACGTCATTACGGCTTGAGGCTCATTCAGCAGCGCGTATTGACGGTGCTGTCTAGAGTCTCGCCCGTGACCGCCGTATTGGAGATAGCCGGGCTGCAGAAGACCTATCGCAGCCGCAAAGGGGTGCGAAGAGCGCTCGACGGGTTCGACATGGTCGTCGAGACGGGTCAGGTGCACGGCTTCCTGGGCCCCAACGGCTCCGGCAAGACGACCACGCTGCGGACGCTGCTGGGCCTGATCCGGCCCAACGGCGGGCGCATGGCGATCCTCGGTCAGCCGGTGCCCGACAACCTGGCCCTGGTCGCCGGTCAGGTCGGTGCGATCGTGGAGAGCCCGCAGTTCTTCGGCAACTTCACCGCGCAGGACACACTCTCACTGCTGGCCGAGGCGGGCGACGTCCGTAAGGAGCGGGTCACCGCCGTGCTCGAGCTGGTCGGCCTGCGGGACCGCGCCAAGGATCGGGTGAAGACCTACTCGCTGGGCATGAAGCAGCGCCTGGCCGTGGCGTCGGCGCTGCTCAAGGAGCCCAAGCTGCTCATTCTGGACGAGCCGGCCAACGGTCTGGACCCGGGCGGCATCCGCGAGATGCGCTCGCTGATGCGCAACCTGGCCGAGTCCGGCATGACTGTCGTGCTGTCCAGCCACATCCTCGGCGAGATCCAGCTCATCTGCGACTCGGTCACGATCATCTCGGCCGGACGCCGGGTGGCCGCGGGCTCGGTGGCCGACGTGCTGGCCAGCCACACTTCCTCCGGGGTGAAGGTGCGGCTGGAGCCGGGCGTCGACATGCGCGGGGCGATCGAGCTGCTGCGGGCCAACGGCGCCCAGGTGACCGTCGAGCACGACCACTTCACGGTCGGCAACGCCGGCAACCCGGCCCAGATCACCCGGATCCTGGCCGAGCGGGCGATCTACGTGAGCGAGCTGACGCCGGTCGCGGCCGACCTCGAGAGCGTGTTCCTGCAGCTCACCGGCACCGCACCGGTCGAGGGGCAGAACCGCCAGGTGGATCAGAGCGCGGTGCCCGCGCCGACGGGAGGGTGGGGTCAGTGAGCCTCTACACCGCCGAGACCAAGCGGCTGACCAAGCGCCGCTTCACCCGCCTGTTCCTGCTGGGCACGACGCTGATCCTGCTCGCGATCGCGGCCGGCATGTTCTTCACCAACGAGAAGGCCGGCCCCTCGCAGATCGCCTCGGCCCAGGCCCAGGCCCAGCAGGACTACCAGCGGGCGACCGAGCAGTTCCAGCGGGACAAGCAGGCCTGCGAGGCGGCCCAGGGCACCCCGCAGGCGAGCAACTACCCGCAGGGTTGTGAGGGCCTGTACGAGCCGACGCAGGAGGAGTTCCAGGCGCAGTGGTACATGCCGCCGACCTTCGACTTCCGCGAGAACTTCCCCGACATGGTGACGACCCTGGCCGCGCTGATCGCGCTGGTCGCCTTCATTGTCGGCGCGTCCTTCGTGGGCGCCGAGTGGAGCAGCGGCGGCATGATGAACCTGCTGCTCTGGCGGCCGCAGCGGCTCAAGGTGCTGGGTACCAAGCTGGCCGCGCTGCTCGTCCTGTTCACGGTGCTGACGATCGTCTACTCGGCGATCTGGACCGGTCTGTTCGTCGGGATCGCCGAGGCGCGCGGCTCGACCGACAGCATGACCTCGGGCGCCTGGCAGTCGATCGCGCTGATGGAACTGCGCGGCCTGGCCCTCGTGCTCGTGGCCGCCGCGGTCGGGTTCGGGCTGGCCTCGCTGGGCCGGCACACCGCGATGGCGCTGGGCGTGACGATCGGCGCGGTGATCGTCTTCCAGTTCGGACTGGGCACCGTGCTGTCGCTGGCCAAGGTCAAGTTCGCCGAGGCGTACCTGATCCCGGTCTGGATGATCGCCTGGATGGACAAGGAGATCAAAATCGAGGACTACAACTCCTGCGACTTCTCGTCCTCGGGCGGCTGCCAGCCGGACTCGCTGACGCTGACCTGGCCGATGGCGGGCGGCCTGCTGGCCGGGATCTTCGTCCTCATTGTGGGCGCCTCGATGTGGGCAATGCGTAGTCGGGACATTACGTGACGTAACGTGGACCGTGCGTGCGAGCGGGGATCGTCGGTGCTTATGCTGACGGTCCCCGTTCGTACATTTGTGCTCGTCTCTCGTCTTTGGAGCGTCATGCAGCCGGCCGCGGACCCGTCCGAAGAGCAGCAGCACATCCCGGTGCCGCGGGGCGAGGACGCGCCCGCCGCGCCTGAGGCCGAGCCCCGCGAATCCGCCCTCACCGATCGTGAGCAGCAGATCCTCGCCTTCGAGGCCCGTTGGTGGAAGCACGCCGGCAGCAAGGAACAGGCCGTCCGCGACACGTTCGGCCTGTCCTCCACGCGCTACTACCAGCTGCTCAACGGCCTGCTCGACAACCCGGCCGCCCTCGAGCACGACCCCGTGCTGGTCGGCCGCCTGCGCCGCCTGCGCTCGACCCGGGCCCGCACCCGTCGTCGCTGAAAAGGCCTCAGGCGTGGTGGTGCTTCTCGGCGTAGGCCGCAAGCCATGCCACCTGGTCGGGATCGAGTGACGCCCGGACGTTCTTGCGCGCGGTCGCGACGTTGGCCGCGGTGACTGTCGTCGCCTCCAGCGAGTCGCGCATCGCGGCCAGCGCCGACTCGCGGATCAGGGCCGCGCAGTCCGCCGCCGAGAAACCTTCCAGCTCGGCGCCCAGCCCGACCAGGTCGACCGACTCGTCCAGCGGCACCGACTTCGACGACGCCTTGAGGATCGCGGCCCGCGCCTCGGCGTCCGGCGGCGGCACGTAGACCAGCCGCTCCAGCCGGCCCGGCCGCAGCAGGGCCGGGTCGATCAGGTCGGGCCGGTTGGTCGCGCCGATCACCACGACGTTGCGCAGATCCTCCACGCCGTCCAGCTCGGTCAGCAGCGAGGCCACCACCCGGTCGGTCGTGCCGCCGTCGGTGCCCTGCCCGCGGGTCGGTGCCAGCGCGTCCACCTCGTCCAGGAAGACCAGCGTGGGCGCGGCCTCGCGGGCCCGGCGGAACAACTCGCGGACGGCCCGTTCGCTGTCACCCACCCACTTGCTGAGCAGCTCGGCCCCCTTGACCGAGAGCACGTTGGCCTTGCCGGTGCCCGCGATCGCCTTGACCAGGAACGTCTTGCCGCAGCCGGGCGGGCCGTAGAGCAGCACGCCGCGCGGGGGCGAGACACCGAGCCGGGCGAACGTGTCGGGGTAGTTCAGCGGCCACAGCACCGACTCGGTCAGCACCTGTTTGACCTCGACCATGTCGCCGACCTCGTCGAGGGTCACCGCGGCCACCTCGAGCGTGGACTCGGCCATCGACGTCGGGCGGACCACGTCGAGCGCGGCCTCGAAGTCGGCCATGGCCACGGTCGGCTTCTCGACGTCGTCGTTCTTCTGCCGCAGCGCGGCTCGCACACCGGCCTCGCGGGCCAGGGCGCCCAGGTCGGCCGCGACAAAACCGGGGGTCCGCCCGGCGATCTCGTCCAGCCGTACGTCCTCGGCCAGCTGCAGGCTGCGGGTCAGCACGCCCAGCTGCTCGCGGCGCATGGCCGCGTCGGGCAGCGGCACGGCGAGCTGGGTGGCCAGCAGGTGCGGCGCGCGCAGCGACGTGTCGACCGACTCGGGCCGGCTCGTCGTGGCGATCACCGCGATCCCGGCCCGCACGGTCTCCTCGACCACCTGGTGGAAGATCACGCTGATCGGGCCGGGGTCCTCGCGCGGGGCCAGCGCGTCGGCGTCCGAGAAGAGCAGCACCGTCGCCCCGCCCGAGCGGGCCTCGCGGGCCAGCTCGCGCAGCCGGGCCGCGGCCGACTGGTTGGTCAGCGCGGCGATCTCGGGCGCCCAGACCGGCACCACCCGCGCCCCGACCTGCGCGGCGACCGCCCGCACCAGGGCCGACTTGCCGGAGCCGGCCGGCCCGGTGATCAGCACGCCCAGCGAGACCTCGGTGCCCAGCCGTTCCAGCACCTCTTTGTGGTTGAAGCCGAGGTCGAGCAGCTCCTCCAGCTCCTTGGCCTGGGCCCGCATGCCGGGCAGGTCGTCCAGGCTGGGCGGCGGCACCTCGGGGTCGGTGGCCGCGGGCTCCTGCGGCCGCGCGGACGGGCCGGGCACCGGCGACGAGGCCGGACCGTCCTGCCAGCCCACCACGGTGTCCATGGTGACCAGCACGCCGTCGGTCTCGATCACGGTCAGCAGCGCGGTGTTCCACTGATAGCCGAGCCGGTTGCGCAGGCTCTGGCCGACGTCGGGGCCGCCGACCGGCATCAGTTCCTGCGGGCGCAGCGAGACGTTGTCGCCCTCGGTGACCACCTTGCCCAGCAGGGCCAGCCGCAGCATCTCGGGCGAGACCAGGGCCACCACGTCGGCCGCGCCGGCCAGCGTGACGTGCCGAGCCGCCACCGCCGGCTCGACGCACACGGTGACCCGGCCGCCGTCGCGCAGCCCCAGGTTGCCCAGGGTCAGGTCGTCGGCGTAGAGGAACTCGCGGCTCGCCCCGGGCTGGGCCTTGGCCGCGAGCGCCGCCGTGGTGCGGGTGGCGCTCAGCCGTACGGGATCGCCCGCGTTGATCGACAGCGCGGTCATGACGTCGGGGTGCAGCCGCACGATGCCGCGGCGGTCGTCGAGCCCGGTCGGCCGTAGCGTCGCGGTCAGCGTCAGTTCGTCAGTCACGCGTGCAGGCCCCTGTCGTCAGCGTCCGTCCTGATCCCATCGTCCACGCTATCGTCCGCGGGCTCCTGAGAGGTTTCACAGGCATCGCTCAGACGCCTCCGGCTAGCGTTCAGGCATGTCTTGGACCAGCCGGCTGCCCCGGCCCACCCGGCGCCGGATTGTCGCCGCCTCGGTCGTCGTCGTGCTGGTGGCCGCCCTCGTGGGCTGGGCCGCGTGGCCCGAGCGCGCGGCCTGGACGACGCAGGACGAGATGGTCACGGTGCAGACCGGCCCCGAGCGTAACGAGAACGTCACCCTCGACACCCGGCTCTACCTGCCCCGCGACCGCGACGGCAAGGTGCCCGCGGTGCTGCTGGCGCACGGCTTCGGCGGCACCAAGGAGGCGCTCAGCGACGACGCCGAGTCGCTCGCCGGGCGCGGCTACGCGGTGCTCACCTACACCGCCGAGGGCTTCGGGCGCAGCGGCGGCCAGATCCACCTGAACAGTCCCGACTACGAGATCCACGACGCCCAGGGCCTGCTCGACTGGCTGGCCGGCCGGCCCGAGATCCAGCTCGACGCGGCCGGCGACCCCCGGGTGGGTGTGGTCGGCGGGTCCTACGGCGGGGCCCTCGCGCTCATGCTGGCCGGGCAGGACCAGCGGGTCGACGCGATCGTCCCCTCGATCACGTGGAACGACCTGAGCACCGTCTTCCTGCCGCAGTCGGCCGACACCGCAGCCACCGGCGTCTTCAAGAAAGGCTGGGCCGGCGTCTTCTTCGGCAACGGGGGCGCGGTGCCCGCGGCCGGCGCAGAGTCGCAGGTGCCGGTCGGGCTCAACGTCGACCCGGCCTGCGGGCGGTTCGCGGCCGACGTCTGCCGGGCCTACCTCGACGTCGCCACCAGCGGAAACCCCTCCCAGGCGACGATCGATCGGCTGCGTGAGTCGAGTCCGGCCCCGACCCTGAGCAAGATCAAGGCACCCACGCTGCTCATCCAGGGCGCGGTCGACACGCTCTTCCCGCTCAGCGACGCCGACGCCAACGCGCGGGGGATCGCCGCGACCGGCACCCCGGTCAAGGTCGCCTGGTTCACCGGCGGGCACGACGGCGGCGCGGGCCCGCAGACGGATCAGGACAGGGTGAAGTTCCTGACCGCGCAGTGGCTCGACCACTACGTCAAGGGCGAGGGCGAGGCGCCGTCCGGCGACTTCACGTATTCGCGGGTGGCCGGGTTCAGCGCGCTCGACCGCGGGCTCGTGACCAACGGCTACTCCGACGACGCGTACCCGGGCCTGGGCGGAACCGGCACGACCAGCGTGACCCTGCAGGGCCCGGCGCAGCCGATCGCCAACCCGCCGAACGGCAACCCGGGCGCGCTCTCGTCGCTGCCGGGCACGGGCGGGCGCCTCAGCGAACTGCTCTCCGGGGTCGCCGCCGACATCCCCGGCCAGCACGCGACCTTCGAATCGGCTCCGGTGAGCAAGGCGATCGACGTGGCCGGGTCGCCCACCGTCCGGCTGCGGGTCGCCTCGACGAGCGGGGAAGCCACCCTCTTCGTCAAGCTCTACGACGTCGACCAGTCGGGGGCCGAGACGCTGAGCGCCGGCCTGGTCGCCCCGGTGCGGCTCACCGGCCTGCCCGCGGCGCTGGAGGACTCGGAGGTGCACACGGTCCGGCTGCCCGCGATCGTGCGTCAGATCGACGCCGGTCACACCGTACGGGTCGTGGTGGCCACCACCGACCAGGCGTTCCTCTCCCCGGCGGAGCCGGCCCTCTACAGCGTTCAGGTCGGCACGGAGCTGCAGCTGCCGACAGTGGTCGGTGAGCCCATCGCCAACCCGCAGACGATCTGGCGGTACGTGCTGGCCGGCCTGCTCGTGGCGATCGCGCTGGGGCTGGCCGTGCTGCTGCTCGTACGGCGGCGCAAGCTGCGGCGGCGGCACACCCCCACCGATCCCGAGCACGCCGACACCCCGCTGGTCGTGCAGGGGCTGCGCAAGGCGTACGGGGACGGCTTCGTCGCGGTCGAGGAGATCAGCTTCACCGTGCGGCGGGGGCAGGTGGTCGGCCTGCTCGGGCCCAACGGCGCCGGCAAGACCACGACGCTGCGGGTGCTGATGGGCCTGACCATGCCGACGGCGGGCGAGGCCCTGGTGTTCGGGCACAAGCTGGTGCCCGGCTCGCCGGTGCTGTCGCGGGTCGGCGCGCTGGTCGAGGGGCCGGGCTTCCTGCCCCACCTGACCGGGCTGGAGAACCTTGAGGCGTACTGGAAAGCCACCGGACGCCCGTGGGCGGACGCCCGCTTCGACGAGGCGCTCGAGATCGCCGGGCTGGGTGAGTCGGTCCACCGGCGTACGAAGAAATACAGCCACGGCATGCGGCAGCGGCTCGCCATCGCCCAGGCCATGCTGGGCCTGCCCGAGCTGCTGGTGCTCGACGAACCGACCGACGGGCTCGACCCGCCGCAGATCGCCGAGATGCGCCGGGTGCTCAAGCGGTACGCCACCGACGGGCGGGCCGTGCTGGTCAGCAGCCACCTGCTGGCCGAGGTCGAGCAGACCTGCACGCACGCCGTCGTGGTCAACAAGGGCCGCATCGTCGCGTCCGGTCCGGTCGAGGAGATCGTCGGCGACTCCCCGTCGGTGCAGCTGGAGGTGTCCGACGTGCCGGCCGCCGAGCGGGTGCTGGACGAGCTGGGCGTGCGCTCGGTGCTGCCCGACGGGCCGTCCGGGCTGATCGTCGAGATGAACGGCACGCCCCGCTCCGAGGTGGTGGCGTCGCTGGTCCGGGCGGGCGTCGCGGTCGACCGGGTGGTGCCGCGGCGCCGCCTCGAGGACGCCTTCCTCGCCCTGGTCGGCGAGAACTCGCGGGGAAGTGGAGACCGATGAGCGTTGATGTGAGTGCCGGCGCGACCGGCTACCGGCCGTCGCGCACCCTGCCGGTCTGGGCCGAGGTGCGGCGGCAGGCCTCGCGCCGGCGCACCCAGCTCGGGCTGGGCTTCATGGCGGTGCTGCCGCTGATCATCCTGATCGCCTTCGAGTTCGACAGCGGCGGCGACGAGGACGGCGACGGCGGCGCCTTCGGCAGCCTGGTCGACCTGGCCACCTCGGGCGGGCTCAACTTCGCGCTGTTCTGCCTGGCTGTGTCGGCCGGATTCCTGCTGGTCGTGGTGGTTGCGCTCTTCTGCGGCGACACGGTGGCCAGCGAGGCCAGCTGGGGCAGCCTGCGCTACCTGCTGGCGGTGCCGGTCCCGCGGGCCCGGCTGCTCGCGGTCAAGCTGATGGTGGCGCTGGCCTACTCGGCGGTGGCGCTGCTCGTGCTGACCGGGGTCGGGCTGCTCGCGGGCACCCTGCGCTACGGCTGGCACCCGCTGGGCAGCACGATCGCGGCCGAGATCGCGCCCGGCGCAGGTCTGCTGCGGCTGCTCGGGATCGCCGGCTATTTGGCCGTCACCATGCTGGTCGTGGCCGGGCTGGCGTTCTTGCTGGGCACCCTGACCGACGCCCCGCTGGGCGCGGTCGGCGGCGCGGTGATGATCTGGATCCTGTCCAGCATCCTCGACCAGATCACGGCGCTCGGGGTGATCCGCAACGCGCTGCCCACGCATTACAGCGACGCCTGGATGGGCCTGCTCTCCACTCCCGTGCAGACGGACGACCTGGTCAAGGGGGCCATCAGCGCCGTCATCTACGCCACCGTGTGCTGGGGTGTCGCGTTCTGGCGCTTCACCCGGAAGGACATCACCTCGTAGCAGGGGTCTGTCTCACACCTTCGGATCGCGCGTGCCGAAACGCGGGATCCCGTCGTAAGGTGTTGGAAACACAACTGAATACCTCATCCAGAGGGGCAGAGGGATACGGCCCTGTGAAGCCCCGGCAACCACCGTGCAGTCTCGACGACGAGGCCGCGCGCGGCAGGTGCTAATTCCGTCCCCGACCTGGGGAAAGATGAGAGGGAAGGCCTCGATGACGTCTACCGTCAACGCACCCGCTGCTATCTCCGCCTCGCCCGCCAAGGGTCTCGTGTGCCGTGCCTGCGGAGCGGAATACCCGCTGATCGCCCAGCACGCCTGTTACGAGTGTTTCGGCCCGCTCGAGGTGGCCTACGACGCCGACCTCCTCGCGCGGGTCACCCGTGAGCAGATCGAAGCCGGCCCGCAGAACATCTGGCGCTACGCCGGCCTGCTGCCCGCCGGTCAGGACCCGGCGACCCGGGTCACCCTCGACCCCGGCCTGACCCCGCTGGTCAGCGCGCCCGCCCTGGCCGCCGCGGTCGGACTGCGGGCGCCGCTGTGGGTCAAGGACGACTCGGCCAACCCGACCCACTCGTTCAAGGACCGCGTGGTCTCGGTCGCGCTGACCGCGGCCCGGGGCCTCGGCTTCACCCGCTTCGCCTGTGCCTCCACCGGCAACCTGGCCAACTCGGTGGCCGCGCACGCCGCTCGCGCCGGGGCGCCCAGCATCGTCTTCATCCCGTACGACCTGGAGCAGGGCAAGGTCGTCACGACCGCGGTCTACGGCGGCGACCTGGTGGCCATCGAGGGCTCCTACGACGACGTCAACCGGCTCTGCGGTGAGCTGGTCGAGACCGACGAGTTCGAGGACACCGCGTTCGTCAACGTCAACGTCCGGCCGTTCTACGCCGAGGGCTCGAAGACCCTGGGCTACGAGGTCGCCGAGCAGCTCGGCTGGCGCATCCCGGCTCAGGTGGTCATCCCGATGGCTTCCGGCGAGCTGCTGACCAAGGTCGACAAGGCGTTCGCGGAGCTGGTCGAGATCGGGCTGTGCGAGGCGCCCGAGGACGGCTGGACGGTCTTCGGCGCGCAGTCGGCCGGCTGCAACCCGATCGCCACGGCGCTGCAGAGCGGCACCGACGAGATCACCCCGGTCAAGCCGACCGGCATCGCGAAGTCGCTCAACATCGGCGACCCGGCCGCCGGGGCGTACGCGATCGAGGCCGTCCGGCGCACCGGTGGCTGGATGGACTACGCCGACGACGACGAGATCCGGGCCGGCATCCGGCTGCTGGCCGAGACCACCGGTGTCTTCGCCGAGACCGCGGGCGGCACGACCGTGGCCGTGCTCAAGAAGCTCGTCGAGAGCGGCAAGCTCGACCCCGAGAAGGAGACGGTCGTCTACAACACCGGCGAGGGTCTCAAGACGTTGGACGCGATCTCGGAACTGGTCGGACCGACCCACCGGATCAAGCCGTCGCTCAAGGGCGCCCGCGAGGCCGGCCTCCTGGGATGATGACGGTGAGTAACTGACCGTCCGGCGTCAAGTGAGAATTCCATCCCGCGAGGACTTGCGCCGGGTTACCGGGATCGGCAAGATGCTCTCTGCGGGAGGGCGCGGCGCCGTACGCGGCCCCTCACCTTCGAGCTTGGCGACAATCTCTCGAGGGGCCCAACGACCCAGCGCCGGAGGCGTTGTGCGTCCGTTCTCCCGACCAACTTCCGTCCCGTGACGGCGCGATAAATCGCTCGCGTTCATGGCCGCCGCCCGCAAGGGTGGCGGCCATGCGTGTATCTGCCGGTCCTCTGACGTCTTACGAGATCGTCTACGACATTGCGAGCGTTACAGCACATCACGACTGTCCGGACATTCCCTTTTCGATCCGGCGAAACTTCCTCAAGACCTTCGACAATCCGCCACCGGGCGCGCTCATCGAGCGCTATCTGGGCTACCTCGACGACAAGCCGGTCGGCTATCTCGAGCTCAACTTCCCCCAACTCGACAATTTGGACATTGTCGAGCTGGACCTGCTTGTGCTGCCTGAGCATCGACGTCACGGCGTGGGCCGCGCCCTCTATGACCTGGCGGTCGAGCGGGCCGAGGTCCACCACCGCAAACACCTGCAGGCCTCGACCGTCGACCGGCACCCCGACGGCACCGCGTTCGCCGAGTCGGTCGGCGCCAAGCAGGGCCTGGTCGACCTGCGCAGCCGGCTCGACGTCACCGCGCTCGACGAGTCGCTGCTGGCCGGCCTGCGGGCCGAGGCCGACAAGCGCTCGACGGGATACACGTTGCGCAGCTGGGTGGGCGTGCCGCCGGACGACCTGATCGACGGCGTGGCCTATCTGGAGGGGCGGATGAACGCCGACGCCCCGACCGGCGATCTTGTCCTCGAGCCCGAGAAGATGGACGCCGAACGCATCCGCCAGGGCGACCTGACCCGGGAGAGGCGTGGCCGCCGCAACTATCAGACCGGCGCGCTGATCGGCGATCGGCTGGCCGCCTGGACGTCCGTCGTCGCCGAGCTCGACCAGCCGGCGCACGCCTGGCAGAGCACCACCATCGTCGACCCGGAGCACCGCGGCCACCGGCTCGGTCTGCTGGTCAAGCTGGAGAACCTGAGCCTGGTGCGGCGGGAGAAACCGGCCCTGGAGGCGATCGACACGTTCAACGCCGCCGCGAACGCCTTCATGCTCAAGGTCAATCGGGCGATGGGGTTCCGGATGGTCGATTCCTGGATCGACTGGCAGAAGGACCTGTGAGCCGGGCCAGCCAGGGACGCAGCGGGAGGTCGGTGGGGTAACCGCCGGCCTTCAGGCCCGCACGCCTCTCGAAGAAGTTGCGGGCGCCCCACGAGCCGGTCGTCGCGTACGAATAGCCGCAGGCGACCCAGTAGGCCGGCCAGAACAGCGGGCCGAGCAGGGCGTACTGCTTGGCGTGGTGGTGTTCGTGCTCGAACAGCTCGCGGCGCTGCTCGTCGAGCAGCCACTCGGCGCTGCGCCGGGTCACGATGACCGACCCGACGGTGAAGCAGGAGGCGGGCGGGATCGGCAGGCGATAGCCCTCGGCGATCAGCACCCCGTGCCGGCCTCGCCTGATCTTGGCCCGGGTGGCCAGCGCGACCAGCAGCCCGGCTCCCGTCGTGCCGTTCAGCGCGGTCAGGAGGCCCCTGGTGACGTGACGCGCGGCCATCACACGACCCGCCGCATCCGCAGCTCGGTCAGGGCCGGGATCACCGGGTGCGGCACGCGCTCGCCGGTGTCGCCGAAACCGAGTTTCTCGTACGCCCGGACGGCCCGGTCGTTGCCCACGACGACCTCGAGCAGCGTGTGCCGGCGGCCCGCGGCGGCCGACCACGCGCTGACCGCCTCGATCAGGTCGGCCACCACCTTGCCGCCCCGGTAGGCCGGCGTCACGTAGACCGCGAAGATCACCGTCTGGCCGGGGAAGTCGGGTGCCACCGTGCCCCCGGCGTGGCCGATCAGCCGCCCGCCGTCGCCCGGGTCGGCCACGAACTGGGCCAGGCCGGGGCCCGTGGCGGCCTGCGCGACGCGCTGCCGGAACGACTCGTGGGAGCGCTGGGCGGCCTGGGCCAGCGTCTCCAGGAAGGCCAGCGGGCTGTCGGCGAGCATCTCGAGCCGCAGCGCGCGCATCCGGGCCGCGTCCTCGGGGCGTATCCGGTGCACGTTCCAGCTCATGGCGTCCTGACTACCCGGATCCGGCGGGTGCGGCAACCCGGTTGCCGGGAATCGGACGGGGTGGCGGCACCGGCGTGTGCTGGGGCAAGGTGTCCGGGTGGAGCAGGGTGACGCGCGCATCTTCATGGTCGAGGCACCGGTGGTGGCCGCCGCCGACCCCTTCGACCCGGAGGGGCGCACGGCCGACCTGAGCTGGCGGCGCGACATCGCGCCGGAGCCACCGGTCGTCCACGACCCGCTCGTCGCCGGGCCCGGGTTCGGGCAGTGGGCGCGCCGGTTCGGCCGGGTCGCCGGGCGGCACGCGGCCCACCTGATCCCGGTCATGCTGCTGGTCGCGCTGCCCATGCACTTCTTCGTGGGCCGGGTCGACGACACGATCGTGGCCGCGCCCGCCCTGGCCGACCTGGTCGGCGGGTTCGGCCTGTTGCTGCTCCCGGCCATGTGGCTGGCCTATCTCGCGGTGTCCGCCCTGCCGCTCGTGCTCAGCCTGGCCGGCGCGGTCGGCGTGGCGCTGCCCGCGGCCGCCCAGGGCCGGCGGCCCCGCGCCCGCCGGGTCTGGTCGCTGGTCTCGATGCGGCTGCGCGCCCTGTGGTTGTGGTTCGCCGGGTTCGGCCTGCTCACCGGTGGCCTGCCGCTGCTGCTGACCGAGGAGCAGGTGGGTGCGGCGGGCGGCCTGGTGGCCATCGGATTCGCCGTCGGCTCGACGGTCGCGCTCACCTTCGGCGGGGTGCTCGGCTGCGTCGTGCTGATCGAGCGCGGGCGCGGTCCGCGGCGCGCGGCCCATCTGCTCTCGCACGCGCGCCCGGGCGGGCTGCTGGTCGCCGCAGCCGCGCTCACGGTGGTGCCGCGGGTGGCCGACTACGCGCTCGGCGGGTTCGCGGCCACGGCGGCCGGGGTCGTGCTGGTTCAGCTGTGGGCGATCGCCGCCCTGGTGACCTACGGGCAGGCCCGCCGGGCGGTCGAACCGGTGACCAGCCGTTCCCTGTTCGCGGAGCTCGACGCCCCGGAGGAGTGACCACCGCCCGGGGTCGAGGTTTCCTTGCACTCGCACCCCTGGAGTGCTAAACAAGTCATTGGCACTCGCGTCTGGTGAGTGCCAGCAGGTCGGGACGGTGGGGTCTCGGTCGCGGCGTCGCCATCGGCGCCGGGGCACGGGGCCGGTCGTCGCGGGCTATCCGGCTCGGCCTGAGGACGTCACGACGCCAGGTGGTGACGTCCGCAGAGTTCCGCACACGTGCGGGGGCGGGGCCACGCGGCCCGGCACCTCGAATGTCCAGGAGGACACAGCCGTATGGCCAAGATCATCGCATTTGACGAGGAAGCTCGTCGCGGCCTCGAGCGGGGCATGAACCAGCTCGCCGACGCCGTCAAGGTGACGCTCGGCCCCAAGGGCCGCAACGTCGTGCTCGAGAAGAAGTGGGGCGCTCCCACCATCACCAACGATGGTGTGTCGATCGCCAAGGAGATCGAGCTCGAGGACTCCTACGAGAAGATCGGCGCCGAGCTGGTCAAGGAGGTCGCGAAGAAGACCGACGACGTCGCCGGTGACGGCACGACGACGGCGACCGTCCTCGCCCAGGCGCTGGTCCGTGAGGGCCTGCGCAACGTGGCCGCCGGCGCCAACCCGATGGCCCTCAAGCGGGGCATCGAGGCCGCCGTGGCCAGCGTTTCCGAGGGCCTGCAGCAGCTCTCGAAGGACGTGGAGACCAAGGAGCAGATCGCTTCGACCGCCTCCATCTCCGCCGGTGACTCCACGGTCGGCGAGATCATCGCCGAGGCCATGGACAAGGTCGGCAAGGAAGGCGTCATCACCGTCGAGGAGAGCAACACCTTCGGCCTCGAGCTCGAGCTCACCGAGGGCATGCGCTTCGACAAGGGCTTCGTGTCGGCCTACTTCATGACCGACGCCGAGCGTATGGAGGCCGTCTTCGACGACCCCTACATCCTCATCGCGAACAGCAAGATCTCGGCGGTCAAGGACCTGCTCCCCGTGCTGGAGAAGGTCATGCAGGGCGGCAAGCCGCTCGTCATCATCGCCGAGGACGTCGAGGGCGAGGCCCTGGCCACCCTGGTCGTCAACAAGGTCCGCGGCACCTTCAAGTCGGTCGCCGTCAAGGCCCCCGGCTTCGGTGACCGCCGCAAGGCCATGCTGGAGGACATCGCCATCCTGACCGGTGGCGCCGTCATCAGCGAAGAGGTCGGCCTCAAGCTGGAGAACGCCGACCTGAGCCTGCTGGGCCAGGCCCGCAAGATCGTCATCACCAAGGACGAGACCACCGTCGTCGACGGCGCGGGCAACGCCGAGCAGATCCAGGGCCGGGTCAACCAGATCCGCGCCGAGATCGAGAAGTCGGACTCCGACTACGACCGTGAGAAGCTGCAGGAGCGCCTGGCCAAGCTGGCCGGCGGTGTTGCGGTCATCAAGGTCGGCGCGGCCACCGAGGTCGAGCTCAAGGAGCGCAAGCACCGCATCGAGGACGCCGTTCGCAACGCGAAGGCGGCCGTCGAGGAGGGCATCGTGCCCGGTGGTGGCGTCGCCCTGGTGCAGGCCGGCAAGACCGCGTTCGACAAGCTGGACCTGGCCGGCGACGAGGCCACCGGTGCGCAGATCGTCAAGGTCGCGCTCGACGCCCCGCTGCGTCAGATCGCCGTGAACGCCGGCCTCGAGGGCGGCGTCGTGGTGGAGAAGGTGCGCAACCTGGAGGCGGGTCACGGCCTCAACGCCGCGACCGGCGAGTACGTGGACCTGCTGGCCGCGGGCATCATCGACCCGGCCAAGGTCACCCGCTCGGCGCTGCAGAACGCCGCGTCGATCGCCGCGCTGTTCCTCACCACCGAGGCCGTCGTGGCCGACAAGCCCGAGAAGACCCCGGCCCCGGCCGGCGCCCCGGGCGGCGGTGACATGGACTTCTGAGTCCAGTCCTGGCAACACGAGAACGGCGGGTCGCCTGGCGACCCGCCGTTCTTGCCTTTCCGGAGTTCTTCAGAACCGGTGGCGACCCGGGCGGTGGCGGCCCGGACCCTGCAGGCCCAGCGCAGCCGTCAGTCGCAGCCGGTCACCCCCCGCCATCAGCAGGAACCCGCCGATCAGGACGGCGACGCCGCCGGCCACCACGACCGAGATGATGTCGGTGCCGGTCTTGGCCAGCTTGCCGTCGCCCGCCCCGACGTCGGTCGCCGCCGCGTCCACGGTGACCGTGATGATCGCCGTGCTCGTGCCGCCGTGCCCGTCGCTGATCGTGTAGGGGAACGAGTCCACGCCGCCCACGTAGCTCTTGTTCGGCGCGTAGGTGACCGTGCCGTCCTCGTTGAGCACCGCGGTGCCGTGCTTCGGCTTGCCGATCTTGACCACCGTCAGCTTGTCGCCGTTGGCGTCGGTGTCGTTCTTCAGCGGCGAGATGACCACCGAGTCACCGGCGCCGACCGAGACGGTGTCGTTCTTCGCGACGGGCTTGGTGTTCGTGCCGGCCACCTTGATCGTGATCGTGCCCTCGGCCACGTTGCCGTCGGCGTCGACCGCGGAGTAGGTGAAGGTGTCGGTGCCGCTGAAGCCGGCCGCCGCGATGTAGGTGACCGTGCCGTCCGCGTTGAGCGTGGCCGTGCCGTGCTTCGGCCGGCCGATCGACGTCACCGTGACGGGCACGCCGTGCTCGTCGGTGGTGGGCAGCGCGATCCTCACGGCCTGGCCCGGCTTGGCGGTCAGCGCCTTGTCCGGCACCACCGGGGGAGCACCCACGGTGATCGTGACCGTCGTGCTGGTGTGGTTGCCGTCGCCGTCCACCGCCGTGTAGCTGAACGTGGCGACCCCGGTGAAACCGGCCGGCGGCGTGTAGCGGATGCCCTTGCCGTCGATCACCGCGGTGCCGTGGTCGGGCGAGGTCACGCTGCTCAGGGTCAGAGTGCGGTCGGGGTCCAGGTCGTTCGCGAGCACCGGGACGGTGATCGCCTTGTCGTACGGGGTGGTCCGCCCGTCCGGCACCGCGACCGCAGCGCCGGAGCTGACCGTCACGGTGACCCTTGCCTCGGCGGTGCCGCCCTTGCCGTCGCTGATCGTGTAGATGAAGGTGTCGGTGCCCGTGAAGTCGGCGGCCGCCCGGTAGCGGATCTGGCCGTTGACGATGGTGGCGGTGCCGTGGGCCGGGGTGCCCACCGCGGTCACGGTCAGCGTCTGACCCGTGTTGGGGTCGGTGTCGTTGGCCAGCACGTCCACGTCGACCTGCTTGCCCGCGAGCACCGCGGCGGCGTCGTCGGCAGCCGTCGGAGCCGTGTTGGCCACGGTGACGGTCACCGTGCCGGTGACGGTGTTGCCGGCCGCGTCCCGCACCACGTAGGAGAAGGTGTCGGTGCCGCTGAAGCCGGTGTTCGGCGTATAGCGGACCTTGCCGTTCACGACCACCGCGGTGCCGTTGGCCGGGGTGCCCGCCGAGACCAGCGTCAGGGCGGCGCCCTCGGGGTCGGTGTCGTTGCCGACGACCTCGATGTCCACGGCCGTGCCGCCCTTGGTGGCAACGGTGTCGGGCGCCGCGGTGGGCAGCGCGTCGATCACGATGGTGACCGTGCCGGTGTCGGTCAGACCCAGGTCGTCGGTGAGCACGTAGTCGAAGGTGTCGGTGCCCGTGGTCAGCGCGTTCGGGCGGTAGCCGACAGTGCCGTCCGCGTTCAGCGTGACAGTGCCCTTGGCCGGCGTGCCGACCGTGGAGATGCTCAGCTTCTGGCCGGTGTTCGGGTCACGGTCGTTGGCCAGCAGGTCCAGCTGGGCGGTGACACCAGGGCGCACCACGAACCGGTCGTCGACGGCGATCGGCGCGGCGTTGCGCACGGTGACGGTGATGATGGCCGTGGCGGTCAGGCCGTGCGCGTCCCGGATCGAGTAGGTGAAGGTGTCGGTGCCGAAGAAGCCGGCGTTGGGCGTGTAGGTGACCGTGCCGTCGGCGTTGAGCGACGCGGTGCCCCGGGCCGGGTAGGTGATCGCGGTGACGGTCAGCGCGTCGCCGTTGTCGTCGCTGTCGTTGCCCAGCGGCGTGATGGTGACGGCGGTGTCGGTGTCGGTGACAGCGGCGTCGTCGCGGGCCGTCGGCGCGGTGTTGATGACGCCGACGGTCACGGTGGCGCCGTCCTGGCCGCCCTTGCCGTCCGCGACGGTGTAGTGGAACGAGTCGGAGCCGACGTAACCGGCGGCCGGCGTGTAAGTGACCTTGCCGTTCGCGTCGACGGTCGCGGTGCCGTGCTGCGGCGCCACGTCGATCTGCACGGTCAGCGGGTCGTTGTTCGGGTCCTTGTCGTTGGCCAGCACGTCGATGACCGCGGCCGAGCCCGAGGGCACGGTGGCGGCGTCCGGCTTGGCGACCGGCGCGCCGTTGGTGACCACGATGCTCACCGTCTTGGTGTCGGTGCCGCCCTGGCCGTCGTCGACCGTGAAGTCGAAGGTGTCGGGACCCGCGTAGGCCGTGGCCGGCTTGTACGTGAGGGTGCCGTCCGGGTTCTTGGTCAGGCTGCCGTGGGCGGGGTTGGTCCAGCCGCTGACGGTCAGCGTGTCGCCGTTGGGGTCGTTCGCGCCGAGCAGCGCGTCGATCCGGACGGCCGTGTTGGTCGCCGTGTGCACGGACTGGGCGGCCGCCGTGGGCGCGGCGTTGGCCACGGTCACGGTCACGGTCGCGGTGTCCACGTCGACGCCGTCGGTGACGACGTACGTGAACTTGGCGTCACCGGAGAAGCCGGCCGGCGCCTGAAAGACGATTTTGCCGTTGCTGATGGTGGCGGTGCCGTGGTCCGGCGTGCCCACCGACTTGATGCTCAGGGTGTCGTTGTTGGCGTCGGTGTCGTTGTGCAGCACGTCGATCGTGACGCTGCCGCCGTACGCGACACCGGCCAGGTCGTCCGCGGCCACCGGCCCGGTGTTGCCCACCGAGACCTTGACCTGGGCGGTGCTGCGCGCGCCGAGGCTGTCCTCGACCACGTAGGTGAAGGTGGCGGTGCCGGCGAAGCCGGTGGCCGGGGTGTAGCTGATCACGTTGCCGGCCGGCGTGGCCGAACCCGCGCCGGTCTGCGGCTGGGTGATCGAGTCGACGTGGATCGGGTGGTTGTTGGGGTCGGAGTCGTTGTCCAGCACGGGGATGTCGATGCGCGTGCCGGCCGCGGTGGCCCGGACGTCGTCGACGGCCACGGGCGCAGCGTTGGCCGTGGTCACGGTGACGGTTGCGGTGTCGCTGCCGCCGTCGCCGTCCGCCACGAAGTAGCCGAACGAGTCGGTGCCGGCCCAGCCCAGGTCCGGGGTGTAGGTGATGGTGCCGTCGGCCTCGACGACCGCGTGGCCGTGCGTGGGCGGGGTGCCCAGCGTGACGGTCAGGTCGGCTCGGGCGTTGTCGGCGTCGGTGTCGTTCTGCCGCACGTCGATCGAGACCGGGGCGCCGTTGGTGGTGTTCGCGCTGTCCCCGGTGGCCTGCGGCGCCGCGTTCACGCGGACGGCGGCCGAGGCGGTGTTGTTGGGCACGACGGCGTCGTCGCCGGTGCCCGAGACCTTGACGACCGCGACCGCGCCGGCGGCGGCGCTCGACGTGACGGTGGCCGGGATCGTGAAGACGGCCTGGGTGTTCTTGACCAGCGCGCCCGCCGAGCAGGTGACGACCGAGCCCGCCACGGTGCAGCCCGAGGGCAGCGTGCCCGCGGTGATGCCGGTGGGCAGGGTCAGCTCGGCCTGCGCGGCCGGCTCCAGGTCGGTGCCGTTGTTGGTGACGGTGACGGTGTAGGTGACGGCGGCCGGGGCGGCTGCCCGCTGCACGGCGGCCGGGGTGACGCTCAGCGCGGCCGACAGGTCGGCGTGCGGCTGCTTCACGACCATGGCCGTGCTCGCCGGGACACCGTTGACGGTCATGTGGGTGAACGCGGCCTCGTACGAGGTGTTGGCCAGGTTGGTGATCGAGTAACCGGCCGGGGTGTCGTTGTCGATCTTGACCCGGAAGGTGAGGGTCGTGGTGTCGTTGTGGGCCAGCGCCCCCAGGTTGTACGTCGCCGTGCCGCCCGTGTACTGGGCGGTGTCGTCACCGGAGGCGTCGGTCTTCGCGGCACCACCGATCGTGAGCGAGCCCGGGACATAGGTGGTGTGCGTCGGGATCGCGTTGGTCAGCACGGTGTTGAGCGCGGTGTCGGTGCCGTCGTTGCGGACCGTCACCGTGTACTCGATCACGTCGCCGGGCAGCAGGTCGCCGTTGTCCAGGTCCTTGCCGACCACGGTGGACTGCACGTCCGGGGCGAACAGGTCGGTGGTGAAGGTGACCACGCCGGGGTAGAAGGTCTCGCCGCCGGTGGTCAGCGTCAGCTCGGCATTCTGCACGTTGTTGGTGAGCTTGCCGCTCGCGTCGAACTGATCGATGTCGACGCCCATCAGGTTCTTGTTGCCGGGCGAGCGGTCACTGTTGAGCCACTTGCCGCCCTCGCTCACGGTGCTGTTGAAGAAGTTGTCCTGCGGGTTCGCCGGGTCCGACATGGGCTGGGTGTCGAGTGTCAGGTTGTCGCCCGTCAGGCCCAGGTCGCCCTCGTAGACGACGGTGCCGATGGTGGCGTGCACGGTGCCGCTCTGCGGGGTCTGGAAGCCGCTGACCGGGATCTTCACGCTGGTGTCGCCGCTGCTGACGACACCGAAGCCGTCGAAGATGCGCAGGCTGTGCATCGGCTCGGCCGAGTTCTGGTAGGCGACCGCGAGGGCCCAGCCGGCGTACCGGTCCTTGCCCGTGCCGGCCTGGATGTCGGCCACGCTGTAGACGCCGTTGCCGGCGCCCGAGACGAGCGGGGTCACGTCGGCGAAGCCCTGGTAGGCGGCGTTGTTGGCGTTGGTGAACACCGTCGAGGCGGTCACCGCGTTCCAGGCCGGACCGGCCGGCGTACGGAACTTGACGACGCCCCGGTCGGCGGCGCTCTTGGCGGCCGTGCCACTGCCGCCGGCCGAGGTGTCGGCGCTCCAGTAGAGACCTGCGAACAGCACCTTGCTGCCCGCCGGGAGGGCGATCGTGGTCGTGCTGTCGTTGAACGTGGCCGCGTCGTTGTCGGCGTCCGCGTACTCCATCACGTAGTTGTTGTTGTTCAGCGTGCCCAGGACGTTGCCGGTGGCCACGCCGTTCTGGCCGTCGGTGCAGGCCGCCAGCGCGGGCGGGCACACCATGTTGGTGTTGCCCCGCAGCACGATCGAGCCGTTGACGTTGGCTTGGAAACGTGAGCTGAAAGCGGTGGTGATGGCCGCGTCCGCCCGGTTGCCCAGAATCGTGATCGTCGCCGTCAGGGCGACGGCGGCCACGACTACCAGGACCAGGGTTCGGTAAGCCTTGGACCGCAGAACGGCTCGGTGCATGCAAGTCCCCGTCGTCTCTCGGGCGGCGACCTGGACTCCGACGGTCCACGGCCAAGAATCGACGCTAAGGACCTCGCGGAGCGGAACGGTTGCACACAGGAGCGGGTTCGGGAGCGCTCGCGAGCGCTAACGTAAGACAGGTGCGCGAACCCTCCGTCTCCCGTTACGCGGCCGGCCGGCTCTCCCCGATCCGACGGGTGGCCGACCTCCGGCGCCTGCGTGACGAGCAGTTCGACGTCCTCGTCATCGGCGGCGGGGTCACCGGCGCCGGCGCCGCACTCGACGCCGCCTCCCGTGGCCTCAAGGTGGCCCTGGTCGAGGCCCGTGACCTCGCGGCCGGCACCTCCAGCCGCTCCAGCAAGCTGATCCACGGCGGTCTGCGTTACCTGGAACAACTCGAGTTGCACCTGGTGCACGAGGCGCTGACCGAGCGCGGCCTGCTCTCCACCCGGCTGGCGCCGCACCTGGTGCGGCCCGTGCCGATCCTGGTGCCGCTGCCCGCGGGCAACCCGGCCGTGCGGGTCGGCCGCCGGGCTTACTACGGGCTCGGCGTGGCCGCGTACGACGTGTTCGCCGGCCTCTTCGGCACCGGCCGGGGGATGCCGCTGCACCGGCACCTCACTCGCGACGGCGCCCGGCACCTGTTCCCGAGCCTGCGGGCCGAGGCCGTGAGCGGCGCCATTCGCTACTACGACGGCCAGGTCGACGACGCCCGCCTGGTGGTCAACCTCGCCCGTACGGCGGCCAGCCTGGGCGCGGCCGTGGTGACCAGCGCCCGTGTGGTCGGCTTCGTCCGCGAGGCCCGCGAGGTGGTCGGTGTCCGCGTCCGCGACTTGGAGGCCCCTGACTCACCCGAGTTCGAGGTGCGAGCCCGTACGGTCGTGGCCGCCACCGGCGTATGGACCGACGACATGTCGCAAATGCTGCGCGATGTCGGCGTACGGCCGGGCTTTCGGGTTCGTGCCTCGAAGGGCGTGCATCTGGTGGTGCCGCGCTCGGCCATCACTGGCGAGGCCGGGCTCATCCTGCGCACCCCCACCTCGGTGCTCTTCGTCATCCCGTGGGGCGGCCACTGGATCATCGGCACCACCGACACCGACTGGAAGCTCGACCGCTCCCACCCCGCCGCCTCCGCGCGCGACATCCGCTACCTGCTCGACCAGGTCAACACGGTGCTCGACCGGCCGCTGACGACCGACGACATCGAAGGCGTGTACGCCGGGCTGCGCCCGCTGCTCTCCGGCGAGGCCGAAGCCACAAGCAAGCTGTCGCGCGAACACGCCGTGATCGAGCCCATGCTGGGCCTGATGCTGGTGGCCGGGGGCAAATACACGACGTACCGGGTGATGGCGGCCGACGTGATCGACCGGGCCGTGCGCCGGCTCGGCGGTCCCGCGCTGCCCTCCCGCACCGACCAGCTGCCCCTGCTGGGGGCGGACGGCTACAACGCGGCCTGGCGCGACCGGCAGGACACGGCCCGCCGGCACGGCGTCACCGCCGGAGTCGTCGAACACCTCCTCGAGCGGTACGGCACGCTGGCGGTCCACCTCCTGGCCATGATCAAGGCGGAGCCCGACCTGGCCACCCCGCTCGCGGGCGCCCCGGAATACCTGGCGGCCGAGGTGGCGTACGCGGCCCTCGCCGAAGGCGCTCTGCACCTGGACGACGTGCTGACCCGGCGCACCCGCATCTCGATCGAGACCGCCCATCGCGGCAGCGAAACGGCGGCCCACGCGGCAGCAGTCATGGCCCAGGTGCTGGGCTGGGACAAGGCGGTGCGCGAACGCGAGATCGAGCACTACCGGGCCCGGGTGGCCGCCGAACGGCAGTCGCAGACCATGCCCGACGACGCGGCGGCCGACGCGGCCCGGGTCGGAGCGCCCGACGTGCGCGGCTTCGCCGCCGACCGCGGGGTCGACCTGCTGCAAGTCGACCTTTGATCCTCGTCGACGAACCCCTCTGGCCGGCCCGGGGCCGCCTGTGGTCGCACCTCGTGAGCGACGTGTCGTACGAGGAACTGCACGTCTTCGCCGAAATGCTGGGCGCACCCCGACGCGCCTTCGACCGGGATCACTACGACATACCGGACAATCGGTTTCCCAGCGCGCTGTGGCTGGGGGCGACTCTGCTGCCCTCGCGGGAACTGGCCTTCCGGCTGCGGGCCGCCGGGCTGCGGCGGCCTAAACACCTGTCCTGAGCTCACGTTCCAAGTTGGCCCGGGCCCGGGCCTCCCACTGCTCGCGCAACGGGGCCAGGCGATAGATCGACGGCAGCTCCAGCAGCGCCTTGAGCACCTGAGCCCGGCCCGCCCGGAAGTCGTCGTCCGGCACATGGGCGTACTCGCGACGGATCTTGGCGGTGTATTCCGCGTACGCCACCTCGTCGCCCGCCAGCACGGCCAGATCGGCGTCGCAGAGCAGCTCGCCGTCCGGGTCGTCCTCACCGGTGGCGTGGCCCGCGGTCAAGCCGACCAGGCGGGCCACCTCCCGGGCGGTCTCCGCGGGAACACCCAACGTCTGCAGGAGACCCTCGGCGAACTCGGCGCTGTCCCGCTCATTGGCGTCACCCAGAGCCCGGGGGTCGTAGACGGCGTCATGCATCCAGGCGGCCAGCCGCACCCGCTCCGGATGCGGGGCCAACCCGGCGAAACGGTCGATCACGTCCAGGACGGCCGTCAGGTGATCGACCGTGTGGTACTGGCGCTGGGGCTCGGACCAGCGGGTCACCAGATAGCCGGCTGCGGCGGCCAGATCGGGGTCGTCGACGGTGGCGCCGGCGTCGCGGGCCGCCGCGGAGAACCGCTCCACAAGACTCTGCACGCCCGCAATCCTGACATCGGGGACCGGCGGTGTCTTCAGCCGGGGCTGACGCTGCGCGGCGGAAGGGCTGACGTCCTAGGGTTGCGGCATGACCGAAGCGGAGCCGCCGGGCCGAGTCACGCGTGCCGTGGGACGGGCGCGGGGCGGCCTTCTCGACGGGCTCCGGCGGACCAGGCACGGGCTGGCCCTGGCCCTGCAGGCCGGCGTGGCGGCGGGAATCGCCTGGTTCGTGGCGCACGACCTCTTCGAGCGGCCCAGCCCGTTCTTCGCGCCCATCGCCGCGGTGATCACCCTGGCGTCGTCGGTCGGGCAGCGGGTGCGGCGCACGGCCGAGCTCGTCCTGGGCGTGGCCATCGGCATCGGGATCGGCGACGCGCTGATCCTGCTGATCGGCAGCGGGCCCTGGCAGATCGGGCTCATCGTGCTGCTCGCGGTGCTGGTGGCGACCGCGGTGGGCGGCGGGACACCCCTGGTGGTGCAGTCGGCGTCCTCGGCGGTGCTGGTCGCGACGCTGACGTCGAGCACCGGCCTGCCCTGGACGAGATTCCTCGACGCGCTCGTCGGGGGCGGGGTCGGGCTGGCCGTGATGACCTTGCTGCTGCCGCTCAACCCGCTGAACGTCGTGCGGCGGGCCGCCGATCCGGCCCTGCGGGCGCTGGCCGACGGGCTGCACCGGGTCGGCGCGGGAATGGCCGAACGGGACCGCGCGACGATCGAAGACGCCCTGGCCCACCTGCGGGCCGCCGAGACCACCTTCGCCGCGTTCTCGGCCGCCGTGACAGCCGCCCGGGAGAACGTGGCCTTCGCGCCGGCTCGGTGGCGCAGCCGGGGTGCGCTCGCGCTGTACGTCGACGGGGCCAGCCATATCACGTACGCCCTGAGGAACTGCCGCGTGATGAGCCGCCGAGCCGACACGGCACTGAGCGACGACGAGACGATTCCGCAGGTGCTGCCGGTGTCAGTGGGGTTGCTGGGCGACGCGGTGGACCTGCTGCGGCAGGAATGGGCCAAGGGCGTCGAACCGGTGGCCGCCCGGGAACGTGCCCTGCGGGCCGCGGCGGAGTGCGGGAAGGCGTACGAGGAGGGGGTGGGCTTCTCCGGCGGGGTGATCGTGGCGCAGATCCGGACCACCGCGACCGACCTGCTGCGAGCCGGCGGGGTCGACTACGCCGAGGCGCCGCGGCTGGTGCGGCGGGCGGTCGGGTGGCACGGGCGGCCACACTCCGGACGACGCAAACATACGTCGCGGCCGGGACTGGGCCGCCCGCCTGCGTGACCTACTGCTGCTGCGGGTTGTCGGTCGTGGGGCGCTGGTCGTCGCTCGTCGTCGGCGGGGTGGGCGCGGGGTCGGGCGTCGCCGGGTAGGTGGGCGCGGCGGGATACGTGTAGCCGGGATAGCCGGCGTATCCGGGGTGGGCGCCGAAACCGGGCTGGGCCGAGAAGCCGGACTGCGGGGTATTACCGGGCTGGTCGCTGGGCTGTGCGCCGTCGCCGGGCTGAGTCGCGGCGCTGGACTGATCGGCGGGCTGCTGGCCGTGGCCGGCTGGGGTGGCCGGGTCGGGCTGAGGGCTGGACGGCGGGGCATGCTGCGGCTGGACGGCGCTTGCGGACGGCGTGTCCCAGCCGGGCTGTGTCGCTTGGGCGGGCTGGATGGTGCCGTAGCCGGGCAGTGTCGCTTGGGCGGGTTGGGTGCCATAGCCGGGCTGTGCCGCTTGGTGGGGCTGGATGGTGCCGTAGCCGGGCTGAATGCCGTGGCCGGGCTGAGGTCCGTAGCCCTGGGGAGCGCCGTACGTGGGCTGGGGACCGTAGCCGGGCTGAGCGGCGGGGTGGCCGGGGTGGGGCCAGCCGTGGCCGGGTGCCGGTGCGGGGTAGCCGGAGGTTGGAGCGGGGTAGCCGGGTGCGGGGTAGCCGGAGGTAGGAGCGGGGTAGCCGGGTGCCGGAGCGGGATAGCCCGAGGTCGGGGCGGGGTAACCCGGCGGCGGTGCGGCGTAGCCCGGGTGCTGGGCGTAGCCGTACGGGTTGGGCGCAGCGGTGTTGTGCGGGCCCGCGGGACCCGGCTGCGGCCAGCCCGGCCCGGCGGCGTACGCGAGTTGCGGCATCGTGATCGGGAGCGGCACCACCGGCTCGGTCGGTGGTGGCACGGTGCGGGTGATGCCGTCGGGAAAGGCGATCTGATAGTTCTGCCCGTCCCAGAAGGCCTGCGGCGCCTGGGGGTCCTTGGCCGCGAAGACCGCGCGGTATTCGCCGATCTCGGTCAGCAGACGGTGTTCCTCGGCGGCGGCGCGGTTGATGTCGGCCGGTTTGCGGTCGAGGCCCCGATTCATGCCGTCGCGCAGGAGGGCCAGCTGGGTGGAGGCGAACTGGAAGCTGCGCATCGCCTTCTGGCCCGACTGGCCGGCCACCCGGCGGGCCCACTGGCGGGCGGAGTAGCGGCGGCCCAGGCTGCCCAGGGCCGCCACTTCGGGTGGGGCGAACCAGCCCCGGTTGACGTAGAACGGGAGCACCCGCTCGGTCAGGCGGCCCTCCCAGCTGCGCAGGGCGATCGCGAAACCGACCACGGCGAAGAAGAACGGCACCATGAAGCCGAGATAGCCGTACAGCATGATCAAGGGCTGGGCCAGGCTCACCGAGAGCGTCGGCAGCAGGTTGAACGTGCCGTGCAGGATCATCGCCAGCAGCAGCCCGGCTATGGGAGCCAGCCAGCGCACCCTGCGGTCGCCGGAGCGGGCGGCCAGGCCCAGGCCGATGCCGGTCATAGCCGAGAACAGCGGGTGCGCGAAGCCGGTGAACAGGATGCGCACGATGAAGATCGCGAAGAGGTTCTGCAGGCCGGTGGCCGGGCCGTATTCCTCGACGCCCGTGGCGTAGCCGTGCTTGCCGAGGTAGAGGACGTTTTCCACCATGGCGAAGCCGAGCGCCGACATGCCCAGGTAGACGATGCCGTCGGTGATGCCGGACCACTCGACCCGGCGCCGCCAGAAGAGCAGGAGCGGGCCGGCCGCCTTCATCAGCTCCTCGATGAACGGGGCGACGAGCACCGCGACCAGGGCGTCGGGCAGGCCGATCTTGTCGAAGAGGACGGCCGCGCTGGTGTTGACGACCAGGGCCACTGCGGTGGCGATGGCGGCGCCCCAGGCGAAGCAGAAAGCCAGGTAACGGATCGGCTCGGGCTCGTAGCGGTCGAGCCACAGGAAGCTGGCGACCAGCAGGGGAACCGGCACCACGGCCGCGGTGAGGCCGACGGCCAGGCTCGTGCCACCCATGTCGACGCCGAGGAACAGCAGCATGCCGATGGCCCCGGCGAGCAGGAACGCGACCACGCCGGCGATCGGCAGCCAGCGCCGCCAGCCGGTCTTGCGGGCGGCCACGGGAAGCATCGCCGCGGGGTCGTGCAAAGGCGACAGCGAGCCGGCCTCGGGCACGACGACACCCGCCTCGACCGGGCCGACCGGGGCCGGCGAAGGCGAGCCGACCAGGGTGGGCGCGGGCTGGTCGGGCGTGGCACCCGGCGTGACGTCGGCCATGCAGCCAGCGTAGTCACCCGATCGGGGAGCGGCCGCCCCGAGTGCGTCAGAGGTAGAGGCCGGTGCCGTCCGGCTCGACCCGGCTGGCCGCCACGGCGTGCACGTCACGCTCGCGGAGCAGCACGTATTCGCGGCCGTGGAGCTCGACCTCGGAACGGTCGTCGGGGTCGAAGAGCACCCGGTCGCCGACCACTATCGAGCGCACGTTGGGGCCCACGCCGACGGCCGTGGCCCAGGAGAGCCGGCGGCCCATCGAGGCGGTCGCGGGGATGACGATGCCCGCCACCGAGCGGCGCTCACCCTCGCCGCCGTCCTGCCGGACCAGCACTCGGTCGTGCAGCATGCGGATGGGCAGGCCGCTCTCGGTTCGGGTGTCGGTGCTCACGACTGCTGACGGTACGCCGCCCGTCGTGGCGCCCGCCGTGCGGGAGCGGCCGGAGACTAGGTTGTAGCGGTGAGCCGGTTGCAGCGAGTCCGGGACAACCTGAAGCGCGCCTACGAAACGGGGCGGGAGTCCGTGCGTCTCGCTCGTGACGGGTCCACCGTCGAACCGGACAACGAGGTCGATTTCGCGCCGCCGCCGCCCGAGCCGGAGGACGTGCACAGCTCGACCAACAGCCGCGACGACGCCGAGGTGCCGCATTCGCTGCGGATCGCCGCGGCCTGGGGCTGGCGGCTGATCGTCGTCGGGCTGGTCGGCTGGGCGCTGCTGCGGTTCATCGGCATCATCAGCGTGGTCGTCATCCCGCTGGCGGTCGCGTTGCTGCTCTCGGCCCTGCTGGGCCCGGCCGTGAGCTGGTTCCGGCGGTTGCGGCTGCCGCCTTCGCTGGCCACATTTCTCGTGCTGATCTGCGGCCTGGCCGCTGTCGCGGGCACGTTCACGTTGGTGATCAATCAGTTCCTGGACGGGTTGCCGCAGCTGACCCAGAACGCCACCGCGGGCGTACGGCAGATTCAGGAGTGGGCCAAGACCGGGCCCCTGCACCTCTCGGACGACCAGGTCAACCAGGCCATCGACAACGCACAGAACTGGATCAACACGCACAGCGCGTCGCTCACCTCCACCGGCATCGCCACCGCGGCCACGGTTTTCGAGGTGCTCACGGGCATGCTGCTGGTGCTCTTCTCCACGTTCTTCTTCCTGCGCGACGGCCGCAAGATCTGGCGTTTCGTCGTCCGGCTCTTCCCGGTGAACGCCCGCTGGTCGATCGCCGACGCCGGGGACGCCTCGTGGGCCACCCTGGGTGCCTACGTCCGGGCCACCGTGCTGGTCGCGTTCATCGACGCCGTCGGCATCGGCATCGCCCTGGTGATCCTGGACATCCCGTTCCCGTTCCCGCTGGCCGCGCTGGTGTTCCTGGGCGCGTTCATCCCGATCGTCGGCGCGAGCGTGTCGGGCGCGGTCGCCGTGCTGGTGGCGCTGGTCGATCAGGGCTGGGTGATCGCGCTGATCGTGCTGGGCGCGGTGATCCTGGTGCAGCAGGTCGAGGGGCACATCCTGCAGCCACTGATCATGGGCCGGGCCGTCGCCATCCATCCGCTGGCCGTGATCATCGGCATCGCCTCGGGCGTCGTGCTGGCCGGCATCATCGGCGCGCTGGTCGCCGTGCCGCTGATCGCCGTCCTCAACACGGGCATCCGCCGCCTGGCCCGCCGCCGCCCCGAAGTCCCCCCGACCGCCGTGGTCGTCAGCGGCGGCGGAAGTTGACCGACGAAAAAGATTGATCAAGGCCTGGGCGCGCATCGAGGAGTGCCGAAAAATGCGTGGACAGCGGTCGCAGACTAGGGGCGATGAACGCTGACGAGGTGACGCGCGCGGTGAGCCTGGCCCTGGACACGCTTCGGGAGGTCGAGGAGGGCGATTGGACGGCAAAGGCGGGCGGTCTCAGCTGGACCTGTTGGGAGACCGCCGAGCACATGGCGGACGCCCTTCTCATGTACGCCATCCAGCTGTCCCCGGCCGAACCCTCGGTGACCGACCATGTTCCGTACGGCTGGCAGCATCGCCGTGAGGGCGGCCCCGGCCTGACAGTGTTCGTCGATCCGGCCGACGGCCCGGGCGGGCTGTTGCGGGTTCTCGAGTCGTCCGGTGCCCTGCTGGCCGCGATGGTGGCCACGGTTCCGCCCGACCGGATGTCGTTCCACAACTACGGACCGTCCGACCCGAGTGGTTTCGCCGCGATGGGCGTGGTTGAGGTGCTCGTCCATGTGCGGGACATCGCCGAGGGCGTCGGCCTCGTGTGGGAACCGCCGTCCGGCCTCTGCGCCGCCGCGCTCCGCAGGCTCTTCCCCGAGGCGCCGGCCGGCACCGACCCGTGGAAGGCGTTGCTGTGGTCGACCGGCCGCGTGGATCTGCCGGGCCGCCCGCGCCGGACCGAGTGGAAGTGGGACGGCAGCCCACGCTGAAAAAGGGCGGGCTTCCCCGGCAAGGGAAGCCCGCCCCGAACAGAGCGCGAGCGAAGGAGAAGCGGATCAGGCCGGCGCGACGGCCAGCGCGACCTCGTTGACGCCGACCGTGGCGTCGACGACGGCCTCGCCGTTGCCGCTGCGTGACAGGGCGCGCAGCGTCCACGAGCCGGGCGCGGCGAAGAAGCGGAAGACGCCCTCGGGCGACGAGACCACCTCGGCGGTGAACTCGCCGGTCGAGTCGAGCAGCCGCACGTACGCGCCGCCGACCGCCTCACCGTCGGCGTTCTGCACGATGCCGGTCAGCACCGTCTCGCGGTTGAGGTCGACCGAGGCCGGGATGGGAGCCGACTGGTCGGGCGCGGCGCAGCCGGCCGCGGTGTTGGCAGTGGGAGAAGTCATGGTCACGCCTTCCCGGGTTCGTCGCCGAGCGCGATCGGGACGCCGATGAGCGAGCCGTACTCGGTCCACGAGCCGTCGTAGTTCTTGACGTTCTGCTGGCCCAGCAGCTCCTTGAGCACGAACCACGTGTGTGAGGAGCGCTCGCCGATCCGGCAGTACGCGATGGTGTCCTTGCTGCCGTCGAGGCCGGCCTCGCCGTAGATCTTGGCGAGTTCCTCGTCGGACTTGAAGGTGCCGTCCTCGTTGGCGGCCTTGCTCCACGGCACGCTGATCGCCGTCGGGATGTGGCCACCGCGCTGCGACTGCTCCTGCGGCAGGTGGGCCGGGGCGAGCAGGCGGCCGGCGAACTCGTCGGGGCTGCGCACGTCGACGAGGTTCTTCACGCCGATGGCCTGGACGACCTCGTCGCGGAAGGCGCGGATCGACAGGTCGGGCGCGGAGGCGGAGTAGGTGGTCTTCTCGCGGACCGGCACGTCCTTGCTGTACGGGCGGGCGTCGAGCTCCCACTTCTTGCGGCCACCGTCGAGCAGCTTGACCTGGTCGTGGCCGTAGAGCTTGAAATACCAGTACGCGTACGCCGCGAACCAGTTGTTGTTGCCGCCGTAGAGCACCACGACGTCGTCGTTGGCGATGCCGCGCTCGGAGAGCAGGGCGGAGAACTGCTCCTGGTTGACGAAGTCCCGGCGTACGGGGTCCTGGAGGTCCTGCTTCCAGTCGATCTTGACAGCGCCCGGGATGTGACCGCCGTCGTAGGCGGTGGTGTCCTCGTCGACCTCGACGAAGACGATGCCCGGGGTGTTGAGGTTCTGCTCGGCCCAGTCGGCCGAAACGAGTGCGGTGTCGCGACTCATCGTTTCACTCCCTGTCAGGTGAGAGATGGGGGTGAGTCAGCGCACGGGGTTGTCGCACCGCGCGCGGGACCCAGTGGAGACGAAAATGGATCTCGAGCTGTCGTGCGACGGCGCCACGAATCCGGCTGCGTTGCCGGCGGGGAGAGAGCTAGAAGGTGCTCAGCACACGTGGCCCCGTCAGAGGACGGGGCAACACAGGCAGGCGGCCATGCGGCACAGGTCGACCGCACGCCTTTTGGTGAGCAACGGGCTCATGAGAACGGACCCTACCAGCGGTTCACTTGCTCGTAACAGGGGACGACCACGATCCGGGAACATGGCCGCGGTCACAGACCGCCCGCGTTGAGTGACACCTTGTCGGCGCCGGCGGTGAACTGGAGACCCTCGGGGCGCGCTTCGACCTTCTGCACTGCCAGCTTGAGCGGCAGCTCCGGCACCCGCAGGTCGACCGAGAGCCTTTGCACGTACGCGTTGACCAGGTTGCGCACGATCGGCACGTTGGGCAGCTCGGCCGCGGTCACGTCGGAGAACCGCACCTGGACGACGCCGTTCTCGACGGCCACCGTGGCCGTGCCCGAGACGTTGAAGGTCTGTCCCAGCGCCTGCAGCGGGGCGCTGCCGACCAGCTTGCCGTCCTTCTCGCTGAGCTTGAGACCGGGCTGGCCGATCAGCTCGGCCAGCTGGGGGTAGTCGATCGTGCCGGTGCCGGTGACCGTCTGCGCGACGATGTCGCCGGTGCCGCTGCGGATCGTGTCGAGCGGCGCGTTGACGTCGCGGGCACGCACGTCGAGGCCGGCCACCTTGACCGTACGGTTGTTGCCGGCCGGGCCGGTCAGGTTGGCCAGCTGAATCCGGATCTCCTGGTAGTTGCCGTCGAGCACCTGGGTCAGGAACGGGACGCCCTCGATCGTGACGTCCGGCTTCTCACTGGTCGCGTTCTGATCGGCGACCTGCTCGGAGACCCGGTCGCCGATCGTGCGCTCGGCGTAGCCGGCCGCGAACCGGTCGAGCGCGACGAGCAGGCCCACGACGATGATCAGGAACACGATGAACGTGATCAGCAGACGCCGTCCCCGCCGCTTCTTGCGCGGGCGCTGAGTGCCGTAGACCTCGCCGCTCACCGGTCCTCCTGACCACGCCGAAACTTGCCGAGAACCGTACATGCCCGCGCGGGCCACCCCGCGAAACGAAACAGTGCTCAGAGCAGGAACCAGTGGCTCAACGCGTACGCGGCCGGGGCGACGAGGGCGAACGCGCCCAGCGGACCCTGCATGTGGCGGGCCACCCAGAACGTCGGGGTGTCGCCGGCCAGTTCGCGGCCCGCCTGTCCGAAGTTGACGGCCAGGTCGACCAGGTGGGCGACCACGACGGCGGTCAGGCCGACGACGGCGCCCTTGGCCGGTGTGAACGGGAAGACCAGGAAGCTGCCCAGGGCGGCCCCGGACAGCGTGCCCAGCATCGCGCCGAGCACCACCCCGGCCACTCCGCGCGGCACCTGGGCGGCGATCCGCGGCTTGGGGAACACGGCGTCGGCGGCCCGGGCCACCACGAGCGCGACCCCGGCGGCGACGGCGCACACGATCACGGTCTGGGTGCCGGTCTCCTGCCGGGTGAGCAGGATCGGGAGCGCGTACGCCGCCGCGCCGGCCACGATCGCCAGCGTGGTCCGCCAGGAGTCGGTCAGGCGGGCCCTGTCCTGCGCGCGGAACAGCTGCCCGATCAGCGCGGCGGCGAACCCGGCCAGGGTCACCCACACCAGCGGCAGCAGGGCCGCCTGAACGCTGGTGACGCTGAGATAGTCGGCCACCAGGGCGGCCACCGCGGCCACCGCGGCCGTGGGGCCGGGCGCGGGCGGGTTGAGGGCCATCACCCAGGCCAGCAGGTAGAGCAACTGGACGCCGAAGAGCACGATCGCGTACGGCAGCCGCGAGTCGGGCGCCGAAGTGAGGGCGCCCAGCACCAGCCCGACCGCGAGCAGCCCCGCGAAGCCGGCGATCGCGAGCGACAACTGCCGCCGTACCGGGACCTCTTCGATCTCCTCGAATTCGTCGTCGGTCTCGTCCGGATCGGGCGGGGACGAGGACTCGGGTTCGTCCCGGAAGCCGGCGGACGGCCGCTTGCCGCCGGACCTCGCGATCTCGCGCGAGGCGTCGGCGTCCCAGGGCTCGTCCTGCGGCATGGAGGGGAACACGCCTGCGATCGTGCCAGAAGGTGACCGGCCGCCCAATTCCGCGCCTTAAGTAAAAGGCTTGTTTCGAAACCCCGATTTGTACGCCATCAGGGCGTTCACTACATCACTCAGTCAAACGATCGAGGCGTTCTGAGTGATGCATCGGTTAAGGTAAGCCCAGCCCACCCGTCGGTGACGCCGGGAACTGTCCGCCGATGGCGGAGCCAAGAGTATGACGCCATCGAGTCACCCGAGCGGCCCTCGTGCCGCAAGGACGGAGGTGAGTGTGGAAATCCTTCTGTTGGTGACAGCACGCGCTGGAGAGCCTTCCGCTGTGCTGCCCGCGCTGGATCTGCTTCCCCACTCCGTACGCACCGCCCCCCGCGATGTCCGCACGCTGGTGTCCGGGCCGAGCCCCGACGCCGTGCTGGTGGACGCCCGCTCCGAGCTCTCCGAGGCCCGTGCCACGTGCCGCATGCTGCACGCGACCGGCATCGGCGTCCCGCTCATGGCTGTCGTGACCGAGGCGGGCCTGATCGCCCTCAACGCCGACTGGGGTGTCGACGACGTCATCCTGGCCAGCGCCGGTCCCGCCGAGGTCGAGGCGCGCCTGCGCCTGTCCGTCGGCCGGCTCAGCAACGCGACCGCCGGCGCCGGCGGCTCGATCCGCGCGGGCGAGCTCAACATCGACCCCGACACGTACGCGGCGAAGCTCAAGGGCCGCCCGCTCGACCTCACCTACAAGGAGTTCGAGCTGCTCAAGTTCCTCGCCCAGCACCCGGGCCGGGTCTTCACCCGCGACCAGCTGCTGCGTGAGGTCTGGGGCTACGACTACTTCGGCGGCACCCGCACGGTCGACGTGCACGTCCGCCGGCTGCGGGCCAAGCTCGGCTCGGAGTACGAGTCGATGATCGGCACGGTGCGCCAGGTCGGCTACAAGTTCGTGGTGCCGCCGTCCGGCCGCCAGCTGCCCGACAACGAGCCGGTCTCGCTGCCGGTTTAAGTTTGACTGCATGACGCCTGTTCAGATCCTTGACCGGTTGAGTGCCGCCCAGGCCGCCGACGTGCTCGCGCTGGCCGCCGCGGCGGAGCAGGCCGACGGCGTCTACCCGCTTTCCGAAGACGTAGTGCTGCGTGTGCGCGGTGGGGGTTCTCCCGCCGCGCACAAGCATTTTCTGACCTATGCCGACGACGGCCGGCTGGCCGGTTACGCGTTCTCCGAGGGTGAACTCGTCGTTCACCCCGGCTACCGGCGGCGGGGGCACGGCACGGCGCTGCTCGCGGCGGCCGGTTCGGGGCCGCTGCGGTTCTGGGCGCACGGTGACGAGGACGGTGCGCGCGCCTTTGCCGAGAAGAACGGCTTCGAGCGCGTACGGGTGCTCTGGCAGATGCGCCGCTCGCTCACCGAGCCCCTGCCCGACATCCCGCTCCCGGCCGGGGTGACCCTGCGTGGCTTCCGCCCCGGGCTGGACGAGGACGCCTGGCTGGGCGTCAACTCCCGGGCCTTCGCCCACCATCCCGAGCAGGGCCGTTGGACGCGTGACGACCTGCTGGCGCGCGAGGCCGAGCCGTGGTTCGACCCGGCCGGCTTCCTGCTCGCGGTCGACGTCGCAGACACTCTGCTGGGCTTCCACTGGACCAAGGTGCACCCCGCTTCGGGTGACGACCCGGCGCTGGGCGAGATCTACGTGCTCGGCGTCGACCCGGCCGGGCATCGCAAGGGCCTCGGGGCCGCGCTGAGCGTGGCCGGTCTGCGGCATCTGGCCGGCCAGGGCCTGACCGTGGCCAACCTGTACGTCGACGAGTCCAACACCGCCGCCGCGGCGCTCTACCGGCGGCTTGGTTTCGCCGTTTACAAGACGGACATCAACTACCAGCGGCCATAATCCGAGGGTGGCAGCCGCCACAGCCGGCCGGTCCCACGAGTCACGACCCGGACAAGGGCATGTCTCAGGGCGGTAACTACCGCCCGGTTATACCCGACATTTCCGTCTCCCGTCACTCAGTTCACGCAACGGACAACTCGCCCTCAGGGCAAGGCCATGTTGAGGCGTGAACGTGTTCACTGCGCGTTCATTTAGCCCCGGGTAACCGGCTACCTCTCACTCCTAGCTTCGGTGGTGCCGGTGCGACGCCGGCTTGCACACCATCGAAGGGAATATTGTGAAGCTCCAGCGGTCCGGTTTTCTGGCAGCCGGCTTTGCTTTGACTGCGACGCTCGCGCTCACCGCGTGCGGCTCGGACAACGACTCGCCGTCGAGTGACGCGGGTGCGTCCGCGGCTGCCGGCAACTGTGTCGCCGGCAGCCTGACGGCTCAGGGTTCGTCGGCGCAGAAGAACGCCATGGACGAGTGGATCAAGACCTACCAGGCCCAGTGCGCCGACGCCAAGGTCGACTACCAGGGCACCGCCTCGGGCGCCGGCATCCAGGCGTTCATCGCGGGCACCGCCGACTTCGCCGGTTCCGACTCCGCCCTCAAGGAGGAGGAGCAGCCGCAGGCTGACGCCAAGTGCCCCGGTGGCGCCGCGCTCAACCTGCCGATGGTCGTGGGCCCGATCTCGGTCGTCTACAACCTGGACGGTGTCGACGGTCTCCAGCTCGACGCCCCCACCCTCGCCAAGATCTTCGACAGCAAGATCACCAAGTGGAACGACCCGGCGATCGCGGCGCAGAACACCGGGGCCAAGCTCCCGGACAGCGCGATCACGGCCGTGCACCGCTCGGACGAGTCGGGCACCACCGACAACTTCACCAAGTACCTGAGCAAGACCGCCGAGTCCGACTGGACCTACGGCAACGCCAAGGCCTGGAAGGCCAAGGGTGGCACCGGTGCCGCCAAGTCCGACGGTATCGCCACCGCGGTCAAGGGCACCCCGGGCGCCATCTCCTACGTCGAGCTCTCGTACGCCGAGAACAGCGACCTGTCGACGGCCAAGATCAAGAACGGTGCCGGCGAGTACACCGAGCTGACCGCTGAGAGCGCCGGCAAGGGCATCGAGGGCGCCAAGATCACCGGCACCGGCAACGACCTCAAGCTGAGCATCGACTACGCCGCCACGACCCCGGGTGCGTACCCGATCGTCCTGGTGACCTACGAGATCGTCTGCAGCAAGGGCTCCGCGAAGGCCGCTCCGCTGAAGGCCTTCTTCTCCTACACCTCCAGCACCGGTGGTCAGAAGGCGCTGGGCGACCTGGGCTACGCCCCGCTGCCGGAGTCGATCCGCAGCAAGGTCGAGACCGCGGTCGCCTCGATCTCCTGACCTGACGCACACATCCCTCCGAGACGACAGCGAGCGAGCAGATGGGTGACTACCCCTCCTCCCGCTCGGAGAACGCCACCGCCAGCGACTCGGGTGTGACCGGACGTCACACCCGGGTCGCTGGCACCGGCGTTTCACCGAGTAGTCACGACGAACCCCCATTCGGCGGCGGGGGCGCCCTGCCCAAGAAGACCCGTTTCGGCATGGAGGCCGGTTTCAAAGGCCTCTCCGTGGCGGCCGGCGCGATGGTGCTGGTCATCATCGTCGCCATCGCGATCTTCCTGATCTCCAAGGCCGTGCCGGCCATCCGCGCGGACAACGAGAACTTCCTGACCTTCAACCAGTGGTTCCCGAACGAGACCGAGCCGCGGTTCGGCATCGCCGTCCTCGCCTTCGGCACCGTGCTGACCTCGATCATCGCGCTGCTCGTGGCGGTGCCGATTGCCCTGGGCATCGCGCTGTTCCTGTCGCACTACGCGCCCAAGCGGCTGGCCACGCCGCTGGGCTTCGTGATCGACCTGCTGGCCGCCGTGCCCAGTGTCGTTTTCGGCCTGTGGGGCCGCGACGTCTTCATGGAGCCGGTCCGCGAGTTCTCCACGTGGCTCAACAAATACTTCAGCTGGATCCCGATCTTCGGCGGCGACGGACCTTTCGGCCGCTCGGTGCTGCTCGGCAGCCTGGTCCTCGCGATCATGGTGCTGCCGATCGTGACGTCGCTGTCGCGTGAGGTCTTCCGGCAGACCCCGGGCATGAACGAGGAAGCCGCGCTCGCCCTGGGCGCCACCAAGTGGGAGATGATCCGCACCGCGGTGCTGCCGTACGGCAAGCCCGGTGTGATCGCCGCGGTGATGCTCGGCCTCGGCCGGGCCCTGGGCGAGACGATCGCCCTGGCCATGACCCTCGGCATCGTCTTCAACATCTCGTTCAACGTCATCGAGAACGGCGGTAACTCGATCGCCGCCAACATCGCCAACGCCTTCGGCGAAGCCAACGAGACCGGCCGCGGCGCACTCATCGCCTCGGGTCTCGTGCTCTTCGCGATCACCCTGGTGGTCAACATGGCGGCGCGGGCGATCATCTACCGTCGGCGCGAGTTCCGGGACAGTGCAGCATGACCGTGACAGATCGTGAGCTCGCCGGCGCCATCATGACGCCGGACAACATCCGCTCGAAGAAGTTGCCGCTGGTCGTGAACCTCGGCATCGCCGTGGCCGGCCTGGCCCTCGCGGCCGCAGTGGTCTACGGCTTCGGCATCGGCAACTACGTGCTCGTCGCCGTGATCGGCGTCATCTTCTACCTGATCGGCCTGCAGATCGTCGCCGGCCGCATCGAGGGTCCGCGCACCGCGCGTGACCGCATGTGGAAGACGCTCATCTACGCCGCCTGTCTGCTGGCGATCCTGCCGCTGGCCTCGGTGGTGTGGACGCTCGTCTCCAAGGGCGTCGAGCGCCTCGACGGCAACTTCTTCGGCACGTCGATGAACAACATCGGCGCCCGCGACCCCGAGGGCGGCGCCTACCACGCCATCATCGGCACGCTCGAGCAGGTCGGCATCGCCACCCTGATCGCCGTGCCGCTGGGTGTGCTCGGCGCGATCTACCTGGTCGAGTACGGCCGGGGCCGGTTCGCCAACACCGTCCGCTTCTTCGTCGACGTCATGACGGGCATCCCGTCGATCGTGGCCGGTCTGTTCATCCTCTCCTTCTGGGTGCTGATCGTCAGCCCGTGGTTCAACAACGGCACGCCGCGGTTCTCCGGCTTCGCGGCTTCGCTGGCGCTGACCGTGCTGATGCTGCCGACGATCGTCCGTTCCACCGAGGAGATGCTGCGCCTGGTGCCCGGGCCGCTGCGCGAGGGCGCGTACGCGCTCGGCGTACCCAAGTGGAAGACGATCCTGCAGGTGGTCCTGCCGACCGCCCTGCCCGGCATCGTCACCGGTGTCATGCTCGCCGTGGCCCGCGCGGCCGGCGAGACGGCCCCGGTGCTGCTGGTCGCGGGAGGCGCGGCGTCGATCAACTTCAACCCGTTCGAGGGTGGACAGCAGTCCCTGGCCCTCTTCGTGTACCAGCAGGCGGGTGACGCCTCCCGGTACGCCCCGGCGCGGGCCTGGACGGCCGCGCTGACCCTGGTCGCGATCGTGCTGATCCTGACGATCGCCGCCAAGCTGCTCGCCCGTCGCAACAGTCTGTCCAAGTAGAGGTAACCCATGGCCAAGCGCATCGAGGCGAGCAACGTCTCCTCCTACTACGGATCGTTCAAGGCGATCGACAGCGTCTCCATGACTGTCGAGCCCAAGACGATCACCGCTCTGATCGGCCCGTCGGGTTGCGGCAAGTCCACCTTCCTGCGGTCGGTCAACCGCATGCACGAGGTGCTGCCGGGCGCCCGTATCGAGGGTTCGCTGACCATCGACGACCAGAACATCTACGACCCGGACGTCGACGTCACCGCGGTCCGTCGCATGATCGGCATGGTGTTCCAGCGGCCCAACCCGTTCCCGACGATGTCGATCTACGAGAACGTCGTGGCCGGGCTCAAGCTCAACGGGGTCAAGAAGAAGTCGGTGCTGGACGACGCGGCCGAGCAGTCGCTCAAGTCGGCCAACCTGTGGAACGAGGTCAAGGACCGCCTGAACCGGCCCGGCGCCGGTCTTTCCGGCGGTCAGCAGCAGCGTCTCTGCATCGCCCGCACCATCGCGGTCGAGCCGCAGGTCGTGCTGATGGACGAGCCCTGTTCGGCCCTCGACCCGATCTCGACGCTGGCCATCGAGGACCTGATGTTCAAGCTGAAGGACCGCTTCACGATCATCATCGTCACGCACAACATGCAGCAGGCCGCGCGCGTCAGCGACAAGACCGGCTTCTTCTCGATCGACAAGACCGGTGACCCCGGCCGCCTGATCGAGTACGACGACACCCAGAAGATCTTCAGCAACCCGGCCGAGAAGAAGACCGAGGACTACATCACCGGTCGCTTCGGCTAGGCCGGCGCAGCACTACGGCGGCGCGCTACTGCAGGTGCAGTAGCGCGCCGCCGTCGTCTGTCAGTTGCACGCGAGGCATGACCGGGGTTGCGGCATCGCGGCGACTTGCGCCCGCGACCACTTGCGCGATTTCCCCGTACGGGGTGAGGGAATCGATCACCGAGCGCGTCGGCGGCAGCATGGGCAGCCCGGCGGTGCCCCCGGGCGCCACCCACGCCGTCTCCTCCGTCTCGCCCGACACGTCCCGCGCGACCTGGCCCTCGGGCAGCAGCGCGACGAAGAACCACGTGTCGTACCGCTTGGGCTCGAACTCCGGGGTGACCCAGCGCGCCCACGGGAACAGCAGGTCGTCACGCATCCGCAGCCCCCGCCGGCCCAGCAGGTCGCTCAGGGTCAGCTCGCGGGTCACGACGGCGGCCCGGTCGGCCTCCCAGTCCGCGGTGCCGACGTCGGCGATCGTCCGGTCGGGCTGGTCGACCGGGCCCGCGAGCAGCACCCCGGTCTCCTCGAAGAGTTCGCGCACGGCCGCGCCGACGACCGCGCTCGCCCGCCCGGCGGTCACGCCCAGCCGGGCCGGCCAGTCCTCGCGGATGGTCGAGGGGCGGTCGTCCGGGTCGACTCCGCCGCCGGGGAACGCATACAGGCCGCCGAACGCCATCGTGGTCGCCCGCCGCAACACGTACAGCTGGAAGGTCCGACCCGAGGGCCGCAGCAGCACGACCGTGGCCGCGTCGCGCACCGGCGCCGGCTCCCCGTCGAACTCGCGGGCTCGCTTGATCAGGGCCGGGGGCAGGCGGAACGGCGTGGAATCGGTCACCCGACGATCCTGACACCTGAACCGGCGCGGACGATACCGTAAGGATCATGACCGATCAGAAGGTTCGCTGGGGGATTCTGGGCCCCGGCGGGATCGCCGCCTCGTTCGCCGCCGACCTGCAGCACGTGCCCGGGGCCGAGCTGGCCGCCGTCGGCTCCCGCCGCCAGGAGTCCGCCACCGAGTTCGCCCAGCGGTTCGGTTTCGCGCGCGCCCACGGCTCGTACGCGGATCTGGCCGCCGACCCCGACGTCGACGTGGTCTACGTCGCCACCCCGCACGCCTTCCACGCCGAGGCCGCGCACCTGTGCGTCGAGGCGGGCAAGGCCGTGCTGGTCGAGAAGCCGATCACGCTCGACCTGCCGGACGCCGCCCGGCTCGTGGCCGCCGCCCGCGAGAAGGGTGTGTTCCTCATGGAGGCCATGTGGATGCGCCTCAACCCGGCCATCCGCAAGATCGCCGAGCTGGTCGAGGACGGCACGATCGGCTGGGTCAGCGCCATCCACGCCGACTTCGGCCTGCAGGGCCCGTTCGAGCCCGAGCACCGGCTGCGCGACCCCAAGCTGGGTGGCGGCGCGCTGCTCGACCTCGGCGTCTACCCGATCAACTTCGCCCACTTGATCATGGGCGCGCCCGCGTCGGTGCAGGCTTGGGCCCATCTGACCCCGGAGCGGGTCGACGAGAACACCGGCGTCCTGCTGGGCTGGGAGCCGGGCGCCGTCGGGGCTCTGACCTGCAGCATCAACGGTCAGAGCCGCAACAACGCGACGATCACCGGCACCGACGGGCGGATCGAGCTGCCCGAGGGCTTCTTCGTGCCGCGCTCGTTCGTGGTGCACCGGCCGGGCCGCGAGCCCGAGACGTTCGAGTTCGACTTCCCGGGCAGCGGTTACCAGTTCGAGGCGGCCGAGGTCCAGCGCTGCCTGCTCGCGGGCGAGCTGGAGAGCCCGCTGATGTCGCACGCCACGACCCTGGAGATCATGACGCTCCTGGACACCATCCGCGAGGAGATCGGCGTCGCCTACTGAGCCTCGCTCACGTGAAGAAGGGGCGGCTGGCGAAGTAGGCCAGGCAGGCGATCAGGCCGGCGGCGGGGAAGGTCGTGACCCAGGCGATCACGATGTTGCCGGCCACGTTCCAGCGGACCGCGTTGAGGCGCTTCGTCGCGCCCACGCCCATGATCGCCGAGGTGATCGTGTGCGTGGTCGAGATGGGGGCGCCCAGCACGTACGCGTTGAAGAAGAGCACGGAGCTGGCCACCGTCTCGGCCGCGAAACCCTCGGCCGGGCCCAAGTCGATGATCTTGCGGCCGAGGGTGCGGATGATCCGCCAGCCGCCGGAGTAGGTGCCCGCGGCCAGCATCGTCGCGGTCGTCAGATAGACCCACCACGGGATGTGGCTGGTGCTGTCCTGGAAGCCGCCGACGAACAGCGCCAGCACCACGATGCCCATCGTCTTGGCGGCGTCCTGGATGCCGTGGCCGAGCGACATCAGACCGGCCGAGATGGTCTGCGCGATGCGGAAGCCGCGGTTGAGCCGGCCCGGGTTGCCACGGCGGAAGATCCACATGACCGCGACCATCACGATGAAGCCGAGGAGAAAGCCGACCAGGGGCGACGCCACCATCGGGACCAGGATCTTCTTGACGATCGTGGGCCACTCGACCTGGCCCAGCGACGGCCCCGCGACCAGGGTGGCGCCGACCAGCCCGCCGAACAGCGCGTGCGACGAGCTCGACGGCAGGCCGAAGTACCAGGTGATCAGATTCCAGGTGATCGCGCCCAGCACGCCGGCGAAGACGATGGCCAGGCCGGGGATGCCGAGCTTGAGGGTGACCAGGCCGCCACCGACCGTCTCGGCCACCTTGCCGCCCAGGTGCGCGCCCACGAAGTTGCCGACGGCGGCCATGGCCAGCGCCACCCGCGGGGTCAGGGCCCGGGTGCTGATGCTGGTGGCGATGGCGTTGGCGGCGTCGTGGAAGCCGTTGGTGTAGTCGAAGGCCATCGCGGCGATGATCACCGCGAGGACTGCGAAGAACTCGGGCGACAAGGTCTAGGACTCCTTGACCGCGATGGTCTCGACGGTGTTCGCCACGTGCTCGAACGCGTCGCAGGCGGCCTCCAGCTCGTCGGCCACCTCCTTCATCTTGAGCACGGTGAGCGCGTCGTACTCACCGGAGAAGAGCCGGACCAGCAACATCCGGTACGCCCGGTCGCCCTCGTTCTCGAGGCGGTTGATCTCGATCCAGTACTCGTCGAGGTCCTTCATCGTGCGCAGCTTGGGCATCGCATCCGCGGTGATCTTGGCTTGCTGGTCGAGCACGTCGGCCAGCTCGTGCATCTCGCGCGGCAGCGAGGGCAGCTCGGTCAGCCCGTACAGGTAGAGCAGGTTGCCGACGGCCTCGAGGTGATCCATCACGTCGTCCAGCTGCGAGCCCAGGGAGTAGATGTCCTCACGGTCGAACGGCGTGATGAACGTCGAGTTGATCTTCTTGTAGAGATCGTGCGTGATCTGGTCGCTGTCGTGCTCGACGTCGGTCAGCCGCTCGCTCACCGACTGCACGTCGACCCCGGGCAGAGCCAGCTCGTTGAGCAGCGCGGTGCCCTTGACGAGGTTGTTCGCGGCCTGCGTGAACAGGTCGTAAAAGGCGCCCTCGACAGGGCGGAAGGAGAACTTCACGTCACAGACCTCGATCGACGGGCACGGAATGATCACCAGGAATGCTAAGGCCTCTCCTGGTTCACCTGTCGTTCGCCTGCTAAACGGGTTCGCGTCGCCTATCTGGGCGCGGGCCGTTCGGACGCGGGGAGGGCCGGCGCGCGGACCGGGCCGTCTGCGCCTGGGCCATCGGGCCGAGCGCCGGGTGCCGGCGCAGGTGGCGGGCCAGTCCGCGCTGGTCGTGGTCGGCGATGACGTCGACGCCGGCCGCGCTGAGCTCGGTCCACACGGCTGCCCGGGCCCTGCGCGGCCCTTCGGGCAGACCCGAGACGCACACCGTACGGCCGTCGTCGTGCGCCGACCGCACCAGCGCGTGCAGCAGGTGACGCTCCTCGGCCGGGATCGGCTCGAGCCCGTCCCAGCCGAAGCGGCGGCTCCACGGCTCGCTGATCATCGGGACCAGGCCGGCCGGCGCCGAGCGGGAGCCGATGTCGTCGAACGAGCCCTCGGCGAACAGGTAGCGCTCGGCCTGGGCGGCGAGCAGCCCTCGCACGTCGACGATGCCCGATACCGACACGGTGACCGCGCCCGGCGTCACGTCGTCTTCGGTGCAGCGGCTGAGCAGTCCGGCGTGGTCCCGCAGCTGCTGGTCGAGGATCCGGTAGGCCCGCAGCAGCGTGTCGGCGTCACGGACGGCGCCGGTGAACTCGACGACGAGCCGGAACGGCGGGCGACCCGGCCGGCCGCCCTGGCCTCGGGCCCGGGCCAGCAGCGGTGTCAGCACGAGCCGGCGCAGCGTGCGTCCCGGCTGCGGCGCGCCCGGCCCGAGGAACAGTTCGCCGCGCGGGCCCGGGGTGACCGGCACGGTGAGCCCGCCCAGTCCGCGCCGGAGCACCCGGGGCAGGGGGTCGACGTCGTCCGGCCGGGCCAGCGCGTGCCCGGCCGCCAGATAGGAGCCGCCGCGGCGGGACAGCGAGAGGCCCGCCGCGATCAGGCCGGCCACGCCCACGGCCCCCGCGACGCCGCCCGCGATCAACAGCCCGTCTTTCACTGCGCACCATCCGATTCGTACCAAAAATCCGTTCTCTACTGTGTCACAAGTGCTACCCGGCCCCGGGCAATGTCGCGCAGAATTCCCCCATGCCCCCCTCCGCCGAGGCTTTCGAGGCCGAGCGCAGCCACCTTGTCGGCGTCGCCTACCGGATGCTCGGCAGCGTCGCCGAGGCGCAGGATGTGGTGCAGGAGGCCTGGTTGCGCTACATCCGCGCGGGCGAGGAGATCCGGGATCCGCGGGGCTGGCTCACCACCGTCACCGGCCGGCTCTGCCTCGACGTGCTCAAGTCGGCCCGCGTGTCGCGCGAGGCGTACACCGGCCAGTGGCTGCCGGAGTGCTTCGTGGACCCCGACGCCGGCCCGGCGGCCCGGGCCGAGCAGCGCGACCAGGTCGGCTTGGCGCTGCTCGTGGTGCTCGAACGGCTCAGCCCCGAGCAGCGGGTGGCGCTCGTGCTGCACGACGCCTTCGCGGTGCCCTACGACGAGGTGGCCCGGGTGCTGGGCACGACCGAGGCCACCGCCCGCCAGCACGCCTCCCGCGGCCGCAAGGCAGCCGCCGCGGGCGGGGTGCGGCACAACGCCGATCCGGCCGAGCAGCGCAGCGTGCTGGCCGCCTTCCTCGAGGCCGTGAACAACGGGGACCTGGCCGCGCTGGCCGCGGTGCTCGCACCCGACGTGGTGTCGATCAGCGACAGTAACGGCCTGACCCGGACGGCACTGCGCCCGATCGTCGGCGCCGACAAGGTGTCCCGCTTCTACATCGGTATCGCGCACGGCAGCCGCATGGCGGGCGCGGTCCTCGAGCCGGTCCTGATCAACGGCACCGCCGGGATCCTCGTGCGGGGCGGCTCGCTCTACGGCGCGCTCGGTGTGACCATCGCCGACGGGCGCATCACCGGGCTCTTCCAGCAGCTCAACCCGGCCAAGCTGCTAGTCAGCGACCTGCTGTAGATATTGCTGGTATTTCGTGGCGAACGGTTCGCGGCCGTCGCCCAGCGCCACCAGCAGCTCGTCGGCCGCCGCGCGGGCCTCACGGACAAGATCGTCGGGGTAGCCGAACTGCGTGCGGTGCTCCTCGAACTCGTCCTCGTCGCGCAACTCGACCACGCCCGTCGACCGGCGGCGGACCACGTCGAGATCGAGGTCGATGATGTGGACGGTGTCGCCCTCCCAGCGCGCCGGCGTGGTGATGTCGCAGTAGACCTCGCTGGTGCGCGGCTGCGGGTTGAACATGCCCGTCCACCACGTGTGATGCGGGATGAGCAGCACGAACGGGATCTGCTCGACCGACTGGCGGCCGTGGTAGACCGACTCCGTGCCGCGGGTGACGCCCACCCAGACGCCCAGCTCGTCGGAATCGAAACGGCGGGCGGGATAGTCCCGATGGGCCGACCCGTCGTACTTCGTGTAGACGACCCGGACCGTGTCACTCGGCATGCGAGAACCCTAACGGTGGTCGGCTTCTGTCGGTGGTGGCGGGTACCGTCTGCGCGTGCCCGCAGCAACGAAGAAGACCGCCACCGCCGACAAACTCCTTCAGGCCGCCGTCGGCGCCGTCCCCGGTGGCGCTTCCCGGCCGGGGCAGGAGGCCATGGTCGCCGCCATCGACAAGGCGATACGCGAGCGTGAGCACCTGCTCGTGCAGGCGGGCACGGGCACCGGCAAGAGCCTGGCCTACCTCACTCCGTCGCTGCTCGTCGACGGGCCCGTGGTCGTCTCCACGGCCACCCTGGCCCTGCAGAATCAGCTGGTCGAGCACGACCTCCCCCGTCTCGCGGCGGCGGTCGAGCCGGTGCTCGGCCGCAGACCCACCTTCGCTGTGCTCAAGGGCCGCCACCACTACCTTTGCGTGGCCAAGATGGAACACGCCGATGAAGAAGAGCCGACCGACACGCTCTTCGACGACGCGCCGCCCAAGGCCACCCAGTGGCTCGGCGAGGCGGGCCGGCTGGGCAAGCAGATCCAGCGCCTGCAGGCCTGGGCCGAGAAGACGAAGACCGGCGACCGCGACGAGCTCGACCCGGGCGTCGACGACACGGCCTGGCGTCAGGTGTCGATGCCCGCGCGGGACTGCGTCGGTGCCCAACGATGCCCGTACGGGCCGGAGTGTTTCGCCGAGGCGTCGCGCGCCCGCGCCCGCGAGGCCGACATCGTGGTCACCAACCACAGCCTGCTCGCGGTCGACATGCTGGCCGAGCGGCACATCGTGCCCCCGCACAAGCTGCTGATCATCGACGAGGCCCACGAGCTGGCCGACCGCGTCTCCTCCGCCTCGCAGGCCGAGCTGACCCCCGAGGCGATCGAGCGCTCGTCCCGCCGCGCCCGCACGCTGATCCCGCCCGCGGCCGCCGAGGCGCTGGCCGAGGCGGCCGACGCGCTGACCGTGGGCCTGGCCGAGACGCCGGCCGGCCGCATCACCGCCGGCCTGCCCGAGCTGCTGCAGCAGGCCGTCATGCTGACCGAGTCGGCCACCCGGGCCGGGCTCACGGCCATCGGCGACGTCAAGAGCGACGACCCCGATCCCGTTCGCAAGCAGCAGGCCAAGGCGGCCCTGGACGATCTCAACGACACGGCGCAGCGGCTGCTCGAGGAATCCGACTTCGACGTGGCCTGGGTCGAGAAGTCCGACACCGGCAGCGGTCGGCGCGCGCTGGTCGTGGCCCCCCTCTCGGTCGCCGGCACGCTGGCCCAGGGCCTCTACTCCGACCGCACGGTGGTGGCGACCTCGGCCACGCTGACCCTGGGCGGCCGGTTCGACACCGTGGCCCGCTCGCTCGGCCTGCCCGCGGCCTCGCCCGCCCCGCCGGCCGACCCGCAGTCACCCGCCTCCGGTGACGGCTGGACGTCGCTGGACGTCGGCTCCCCGTTCGACTATCCGCGCCAGGGCATCCTCTACGTGGCGGCCCATCTGCCCCGCCCGCAGATGTCCGGCCTGCCCGCGGCGGCCGGGGAGGAGCTGGTCAAGCTGGTCGAGGCCCTGGGCGGCCGCACGCTGGGCCTGTTCTCGTCACGCCGGGCCGCCACTCAGGCCGCCGAGCTGCTGCGCGCCCGCACCGACCTGCCGATCCTGCTGCAGGGCGAGGAGGCGCTGCCGGTGCTGGTCCGCCGCTTCAAGGAGGACAAGGCGAGCTGCCTGTTCGGGGTCATGTCGCTGTGGCAGGGCGTCGACGTGCCGGGCGACGCCTGCCAGCTCGTGGTGATCGACCGGCTGCCCTTCCCGCGGCCCGACGAGCCCCTGGCCGCGGCCCGCGCGGCCGCGGTCGACGCCGGCGGCGGTTCCGGCTTCGCCTCGGTCAGCGTCCCGATCGCGGCCATCCGCCTGGCCCAGGGCGTGGGCCGCCTGATCCGCTCGACGGGCGACAAGGGCGTGGTGGCCGTCCTCGACTCCCGCCTCGAGACGGCCCGTGGTTACGGCGCCTTCCTGCGCAAGTCGTTGCCCCCGTTCTGGTACACGACGCGCCCCGACGTGGCCCTGGGCGCCCTGCAACGCCTGGCCGGCAAGTGAGCGCCGTGCGGCAGATCGCCTGCACCTTTCTGGTCGACGGCTCGGGCGCGCTGTTGCTGCAGCTCCGCGACGGCAACACGACGTACTACCCGCATGTGTGGGGCCTGCCCGGCGGCTCGGTCGAAGCGGGCGAGACCCCCGCCGAGGCGGCCGAACGCGAGCTGTGGGAGGAGACGTCGCTGCGGCTGTCCACCCCGCTGACGCTCTTCGCCACTCAGCCACTCGAAGAGGAGGGCCGGGTGAAGCACTACTTCTACGCCCCGACGACCGCTCGTCAGGCCGACGTCGTGCTGGGTGAGGGCGCGGCCATGGTCTTCGTGCCGGCCGCCGAGGTGCCGGGCCGCGAGTTCACGCCCGGCACGGCCGACATGATCGACCGGTTCCTGGCCTCGGCCGCCTACAGCGCCCTGCGGGCCCGCGGCGGGGACGCGGCGTGACACCATGGCTGCCGTGACGGCGCCGGAGCGAGCGAGCCGGCCGGCGGGGGAGCCGCCGCGCAGCAAGCGGCGATGGCTGCTGGGCGGGGTCGTCGCGGCCTGGATCGTGGCTGTGTCGGCGCTGGCCGTCTGGTCGGTCGGGCACGAGCGGCCCACCGTGCCCGAGCAGCGCGACCTACGGCTGGCGGTGGCCGACCTGCAGCGGGCGGCCGGGGTGGTCCACGCCGCGGCCGGGGCCGACGGGCGGACGGTCGCGCTGGGCGCGCTCGAGCTGTCCCAGCAGTGCCGGGTCACGCCGGTGCGGCCGGGGCTGGTCGCCGCGCGCAACGTCACCGTGCTGGTGCCCACCGGTGAGACCATCGCAGCCGTACGGGCCGTGGCCGACCGGCTGCCCGCCGCCTGGGCGGCCGACGTGGCCGAGGCCCGGGGCGGCACCCGGGTCTCGCTGCACGCCGACGCCGGCGACTTCATCGGCGTCGACACCACTGCCGAGGCGTCCAACCAGGTGTTCACGCTGCGGCTGACGACCGGGTGCCGGCCGGTCGACGGCGACGAGCCGGGCGACGTCGACCCCAGCGCCCCGGACGCGCCGCCGGTGTTCGGCGACGTGCTCCGCGGGCTGGACGGCGGCCGGTCGGAAGCGGAGGTGCACGCGGTCACCTGCCCGTCGGGCGCGATCGCCGCGTCGTGGGTGGTCGACCGCGTACGGGTGGGCGCCGATCTGGCCGGCCGGTTGCGCAAGCTCGCCGGCGACGCCCGGCTGCTCAGCTCCGACGCCGGGACGTACGGCTATCGCGACGGCGCCTACTCCGTGCTGGTGCAGCCCACGGTGACCGACATCGTGCGGGTCACCGTCAGCTCGGCCTGTCAGTAGACGAGGGCCTGCGCACCGTCCGACATGATCTCCTCGACGAAGACGGCCGCCCCGGCGATCCGGATGCCCGGCAGCACCTTGTCGGGGGTGATGTCGCGCCGGGCCGCACACTGCGTGCAGGCCGTCACCTGCCCGGCCGACAGCAGCAGGTCGAGCAGGTCGGGCAGCGGCGCCGCGTGCGGCAGCTCGAACTCGGCGGCCCGGCCCGGCAGGGCGAACCACGTCGACTCGCCGGTGAGCCAGAACGAGACGTCCACCCCGGACGACAGGGCCGTACTGGCCACAGTAAATGCCTGCGAGCAGCGCTCCGGCGCGTCCGCGCCCGCGGTTGCCTTGACGACCAGCAAGCGTGTCATGGCGGCCAGCATAAGATGGTCCGGTCATGGTTACGGAAATTGGGTTCGTGAGCCTGCTGGTCGCCGGTCTCGGCGCGCTGGCGGGCGGGTTCGGCTATCTGGCGATGCGGGTCTCGAGGGGGCGTTGGTGAGCGATCAGCAGGAAAATCCGCTGGGCCCGCCGCCCTGGCTGAACGCCCCTCCCGTCGACCCCTATCCGTACGAGGAGACGCACGACCTGCGTCAGGGCGCCGACCTCAACCCGGCGCTGCTCGGCCTGCTGCCCTTCGTCGGGTTGTGGCGCGGCCGCGGTCAGGGCGGCTTCCCGGCCGAGAAGGACTACGACTTCGCCCAGGAGGTGCGGATCAGCCACGACGGCCGTCCGTTCCTGCGCTACGAGTCGCGCTCCTGGCTGCTCGACGACGAGTCGAAGCCGGCCGGCGAGTGGATCGTCGAGTCCGGCTTCTGGCGCCCGGTGCTCGACGCCGAGGGCCGCGCGACCGACGACATGGAAGCCGTCATCGTCACCCCCGAGGGCACGGTCGAGATCTATGTCGGCAACACCGTGGGCACCACCCGGCTCGAGATCGACACCGACGCGGTGGCGTACACGCCGACCGGCCAGCATCTGACCGGCGCACGGCGGCTCTTCGGCATCGTCGAGGGTGCGCTGCTCTACGCGCACGAGGTGTCGGTCGACAAGAGCGAGTTGCAGCCGCACATGTCGGCGCGACTGCTCAGGGTCGGCGGTTGAGCACGGAGGGCGTAATCTTGGCTGCGTGTCCGCCACCGCCCTCGCCGCCATGCTCCGTGAGCGTGGCCTGCGGCTGACCCCGCAGCGCCAGCTGATCCTGGAGGCGGTGCACGAGCTGGGCCACGCCACCCCCGAGCAGGTGCACCACCATGTGCGCGAACGTGCCGCCGGGGTCAACATCACCACCGTCTATCGCACCCTCGAGCTGCTCGAAGAGCTCGGGCTGGTCAACCACACGCACCTGTCGCACGGGTCGCCGACCTATCACACGGCGGGTGAGGATCAGCACGTTCACCTCGTCTGCCGTGGATGTGGGTCGATCAGTGAGGTAGACCCGAGTGTGATGGAGCCGGTGACCGACCGGCTGCTGAGCGAGCGTGACTTCCGCGTCGACGTGGGGCACGTGTCGCTCTTCGGCGTTTGCGGTGACTGCAAGGAGTAACGACATGACCGTGGTGATGGTCGAGGACCTGGACCCCTCGTCCGCCGACGCCGGGGTGCCGGCGCACTACGGCGACCCGATGCGCGAGCAACGCACACTGGCCACCGCCGTGGGTCTGGTCGACCGGTCGAACCGTGACGTGATCGCCGTGCCCGGCGAGGAGCGTGCCTCCTGGCTGCACACCCTGACCACTCAGCACCTGTCTGACCTGTCGGCCGGGCAGGGCACCGAGCTGCTGGTCCTCTCGCCGAACGGCCACGTCGAGCAGCACGCGATGGTGACCGAGGACGGCACGACCACGTGGCTGGACACCGAGCCGGGCGCGGGCGCGGGCCTGCTCAAATACCTCGAAATGATGCGCTTCTTCACCAAGGTGGAGCCGCGCGACGCGACGTCGGAGCTGGCCGTTCTGTCGCTCGTGGGCCCGGGCGCGGCCGACGTCATCCCCGGGCTGGCCGAGCCGCGGATCAACACGGTGCCGGGCGCGAAGTTCGCCGCCGGTGACGTGCCGCCGGGATCAACGAGCTTCTACGCCGTACGGGAAACCGCATTCGGCCTGGCCCGCCGGGTGCCGCTCGGGATCGACCTGCTCGTCCCGCGCGCGGAGAAGACGGCGGTGATCGAGAAGCTGGGCCTGCCGCCGGCCGGTCTGTGGGCCTACGAGGCGCTCCGTGTCGAGCAGCGCACTCCCCGGCTGGGCTGGGAGACCGACCACCGCACCATCCCGGCCGAGGCCGAGTTCCTGGCGGCCGCCGTGCACCTCGACAAGGGCTGCTATCGCGGCCAGGAGACGGTGGCCCGCGTGCATCACCTGGGCCGGCCGCCGCGCCGCCTGGCCCTGCTGCACTTCGACGGCATCGCCACCGACCAGCCCCCGGTCAAGGGCACCCCGGTGGTCCGTGAGGGTCGCGAGGTCGGCTTCATCGGCACCGCCGTGCGTCACCACGAGCTGGGTCTGATCGCCCTGGCCGTGCTCAAGCGCACCGCGACCGACGGTCTGACCGTGGGCGATTCCGTGGTGGCGGTCGACGAACACTAAGGTCACGTCTATGACCGGGACCGTGATCACCGTTGCTCCGACCGGCGCCGAAAGCAGCAAGGCCGATGTGCCCGCGCTGCCCGTCACGCTCGACGAACTCGTGGCCACCGCCAAGGAGTGCGAAGCGCTGGGCGCTGCCATCATCCACGTGCACATCCGCGACGCCGAGGCCGCGCCGACCCTCGACCAGGGCCGGCTGCGCGCCACCGTGACCGCCCTGCGCGAGTCGACCGGCCTGATCGTGCAGCTCTCCTCGGGCGGCGCGGTCACCGACCCCGAGTCCGACCGGCTGGCCGTGCTCGATGCCGGGCCCGAGATGGCCTCCTGCACCATGGGCACGGTCAACTTCGGTGACGGTGTGTTCCTGAACCGCTGGGAGTTCATCGTCGACCTGCACGCCCGCATGCAGGAGCGCGGCATCGTGCCCGAGTACGAGATCTTCGACCTGGGCCAGCTGGCGTCGCTGCAGCGGCTGCTGAGCCGCCACGGGTTGCCCTTCGGCGGTCACGTGCACGTCGACCTGGTGATGGGGGTGCCGGGTGGCATGCCGGGCACGGCCGCCGCGCTGGTCGCATGCGAGCAGGCCCTGCGTGATCTGCCCGAGGGCACCACGTTCTCGGCCACCGGCATCGGGCGCTCGACGATTCCGGTCATGCTGGCCTCGCTGAGCGCGGGTGGGCATCTGCGGGTCGGCCTGGAGGACACGATCACGTACGCCAAGGGCCGCCCGGTCGAGTCGAACATGCAGCTGGTGGCCCGGGCCGTCGGCTTCGCGCAGCTGGCCCAGCGGCCGCCGCTGACCGCGCGTGAGACCCGCGAGCTGCTGGGTATCCCGGCCCGATGATCATCGCTCAGGTCCTGCGCTCGGGCTTCGTCGAAAGCGTCCACCACGGCTCGGTCTTCTCCAGCGCGGGCAGCCGCGGCGACGTGACCACGCCGATCTTCCCGCGCTCGTCGAACAAGCCGCTGCAGACGGTCGGCATGCTCCGGGCCGGTTTCGTGCCGCGCGACGGCGCCGACCTGGCCCTGATCAGCGGCAGCCACTTCGGCGAGCCGTTCCACGTGCGCCGGGTCTCGGAGATCCTCACGGCGGCCGGCCTGGACGCCGGCGCCCTGCGCTGCCCGGCGTCGCTGCCGCTGGCCGAGGACGCCCGGGACGACTGGCTGCGCGCGGGCGGCGGCCCCGAGCGGGTGCTGATGAACTGCTCGGGCAAACACGCCGGCATGCTCGCGACCTGCGTGGCCAACGACTGGCCGCTCGAGTCGTATCTTGACCCCGCGCATCCCCTGCAGGTGGCGATCGCCCGCGCGGTGGCCGACCTGGCCGGCGAGAACATCGCCGCCGTGGGGGTGGACGGCTGCGGCGCGCCGGTGCTCGCGCTGTCGCTGACCGGCCTCGCGCGCGCGTTCGAGCGGCTGGTCTCGGCCGAGCCGGGCAGCCACGAGCGCCGGGTGGCCGACGAGATGCGGGCCCGTCCCGAGTTGGTGGCGGGCACCGGGGCGGACGACACCGTGCTCATGGCGGCCGTGCCGGGCCTGCTGGCCAAGGGCGGTGCCGAGGGCGTGGTGGCTGTGGCCGTGCCCGGGGCGGGGGCGATCGCCATCAAGGTCGACGACGGGGGAATGCGGGCGCGCACCCCCGTACTCCTCGACGAGCTGGACAAACTCGGTGTCCAGGCGCCGGTGATGGAGGAGTTGATCCTGGGCGGGGGAGAGCCGGTGGGCCGGGTGCGGCCGGTGCGGTGACTCGGCTCACGCTAGCTGGAGTTAGCGTTTTGCTTGCAACAGCTAGCACTCGGGGCTACCGTCGAATGCATGGCCACACCCAAGGATCTGCCCGAGGACATCGGCGGTTTCATCCGTGACCTCCGGCAGACCGCGAAGATCTCGCTGCGCCAGCTCGCCGACAAGGCGGGCGTGAGCAACCCGTATCTCAGCCAGATCGAACGTGGCCTGCGCAAGCCCAGTGCCGAGGTGCTGCAGCAGATCGCCAGCGCGCTGCGGGTGTCGACGCCCGCGATGTATCTGCGGGCCGGACTGCTCGACAGCGAGGGCCAGCAAGGCGTGCTGGCCGCGATCGCCGCCGATCCCGAGCTGACGATCGCGCAGAAGCAGTCGCTGACCCAGATCTACGAGACGTTCCGCAACGAGAACGCGCGCACCAAGCAGGACTCCGCCGAAGCGACCACTCCGACTCCCGAGGAGCAGAAATGACCGAGCAGACCAAGACCCGTTTCCCGGCCCCGCTCTACGCCGCCGCCGGCGCCGGTGACATCGCCGTCGAGCAGCTGCGCAAGCTGCCCGCCGTGATCAACGACCTCAGCGAGCGCGCCGCCGCCTCGCTCCGCACCTACAACGAGCAGGCCGGCACCAAGGCCGCCGAGCTGCGCGACAAGGCCTCCACCACCGACTTCGAGGCGCTCCGGGGCAACGCGGCCAGCGTCGCCACCTCGTTCGCCCAGATCGTCGAGGACCGCGCCGTCGCGGCGTACACCGCGCTGGTGGCCCGGGGCGAGCGCGTCGTCGGCACCGGCGTCGTCGAGGCCGCCGACGTGGTGAACTCCGACATCGAGAAGACCGAGGAGCCGGTGGCCATCGAAGCCGCCGAGAAGCCCGCCGCGACCCCCAAGCCCCGCAAGCGCGCCGCGGCCAAGTGACACCCCGGCACGACATGATCAGCAGGGCCCGGCATCGGCTGGGCCCCGCGGCATAGACTTTCCCTCATGGCCTCCTCCGCGCCGATCTTCTACGCCGCCGTCGTCGGCTACCTCAACCTGCTCGTCCTCATCCTTTCGCTGGTCGTTCAGGCGGTCGCGCTGATCCACTGCCTGACCCAGAAGGGCGACGGATTCCAGGCCATCGGCACTCTGCCCAAGGGTGCGTGGGCGGCGATCCTCGCCATCTGCATCGTGCTGACCCTGCTGCTGCAGAGCGCGATCGGCATCTTCGGCCTGATCGGCATCGCCGCCGCGCTGATCTACCTGCTCGACGTCCGTCCCGGCCTCAAGGACCTGTCGGACGGCAAAGGCTTCTGGTGAGGCGCTTCGGGCCGCCGCCACCCGACGGCGGGCCCCGCCTGCACCGGGCTGACCCGACCGGGCCGCGCTCGGGTCGTCCGACCCTCCCGGGCCCGCCGACCGAGATCCTTCCCACCCCTTCCGGCGTACGGCTGGAGCAGTTGATCACCGGTGTCGGTGAGCCCGTCACCGTCTTCGCGCACGGGCTGGGCGGCGACATCTCCGGCACCCGCCCGCTGGGCAGCGCGGTCACCGGCCGCCGAGTGTTCTTCCACTTCCGCGGGCATGGCCGCTCCGACGCTCCGGTAGGGCCCTGGAGTTTCGCCGACCTGGCCGACGACCTGCGCGGCGTGGCCGACCTGACCGGCGCGACCCGGGCGCTCGGCGTCAGCATGGGCGCGGGCGCCCTGTCCCGGCTGATCGGCGACACGCCCGACCGGTTCGAGCGGGTCGTCTTCTATCTGCCCGCGCCGCTCGACGGCACCCGGCCCGCGGCCGCCGAGGCCCGTGTGGAACGGCTGCTGGCCGCGGTCGAGTCGGGGGAGGCGGCGTCGATCGCGGCGGCCGTCGAAGCGGAACTGCCGCCCTCGGTGCGCAACACGCCGGCCGGGTGGAGCCACCTGCGCCAGCGGGTCGAGCAGTTGCAGCGGGACGGGCTGGCCTCCGAGCTGACCACCCTGTGGCACGAGCCCGCGGTGCCCGACGAGTCGTTGCTGCGGGCCTTCCGCGGGCGGGCGCTGGTGCTGGGCTGCCTGGGCGACGAGGTGCATCCGGCGGCCTGGGCCGAACGGCTGGCCGGGCTGCTGCCCGGGGCCGACCTGCACGTCTACGACAGGCCGGCGGTCCTGTGGAACAACCGGGCCGAGCTGCGAACGCGCATCTCGGAGTTTCTGAATTCCTAGGTCAGCTCGCGAGCCAGACCGGGACGTAGTACTTGGGGTTGCTCCAGTTGGCGACCTTGTCGATGGCGACGGGCCAGATCTCCAGGTGCCAGCCCTTCGACAACCCGGCCACCGGCTTCGTGGCCCAGGTGCCGTTCGCGGCCACCTTCGCCCTGTCCTCGATGCCGTCCGGAAGGGTGTCGAGCTCCTGCCCGGTGTAGCGCAGCCACGACTTCGTCTGGAAGTTGTAGATGTACATGCCCTTGGCGTCGGTCCACTTGAGGACCAGCGTGCTCACATAGTCCACGCCGGCGTGCGCGTCGCTCGCCGTGCCCCGGACGGTCGTCCACGAGCTCGCCTTGCTCGGGCTGGCCGGATACTTCACAGCGACCTTGGGTGCCGTCTTGTCGTAGACGACGTTGAGCGGCGTCGCGGCGCGCTCGGTGGCTTCGCCGAACTTGTTCTTGAGCTGCACCTTCGGCGCGAAGGAGCCCTTGGTGAAGTAGTGCGGCGCCGTTGGGGCCGTGGCGCCCTTGCGCAGCAGCGTGAACTCGTTGTCGGGCCAGTTCACCCACGCCTCGTCGGTGTCGGCCGGCAGACCGGTCGGGGTGAAGACCCCCTCGACGCTGTAGTCGTGGGGAAGATTGTCGGAGCCGATGTACGTGTTGGTGTAGATCGGGTTCTTCTGCCAGCCCAGCGTGCCCTCCGGCGCGGTCACCGCGACCGTGGCCGACGCGAGCGTGCCGGTGCCCGCGACGGTGCCGTCGTTAAGCGTGACGCTCACGGTGAAGCTGCCGGTGGTGGCGTACTTGTGCGTCCAACTCGTCGAACCGGCCTCGGCGGTCTGCGCGGCGGTGCCGTCACCCCAGCTGATGACGCGGCTGATGTTCGCGGGCTCCGTGTCGTCGTCGGCCAGGGCGCTCTGCGTGAGCGTCACCGACTGGCCAGCCCAGACAGCGTTCGTGTTCAGCGCGTACGTGCCCGTCGGCGGCTCGCCGGCCGCGAGCGCGGGCGAGGCGATGCCCACGGCCAGGGACGCGGCAAAAAGGGCAGGTAGGGCGCGGCGGTAAACGAGTTTCATGGATCCCCCGTTGATCTGCCTCCCCGTCCCGACAGAGGGGAGCCAGCGGACAATACCGGTGCGACAGGGTATTGATCAAGCCCGTTCTTCGGCCCGAGCCGTAACCTTTCTCGGCTCTCGGCACGTTGTCTAGAACGTGCGGCTTTCCCCCAAATCAGTCTTTGTCGGACTAGTGGCAATCGGCCTGCCGGTCGCGGTCACCGTCGGCTGGACCCTCGCCACCCCGCCCGTACGCCCCGCTGCAGTGGGCGCCCCTGGCGGTGAGGGCGCGCTCGGAACCGCCCCCACCTCCCCGCAACGGGAGCCGGTGGCCGTCCGCTACACGGCCCAGCCCCACCGGCCGGCCGGCCCCACGGCCCCCGCCGGTGCCCCCGTCCCCACCACGGCCGCCCCGTCGTCGTCCCCGACACCGACGACGGTCGTCCCGGTGTCCACGCCGTCCCCCACGCCGTCGGTCAGCACGTCGGAGGACCTTCCGCCGCTGACCCTGCCGCCCGTCCCCACGCCCACCGAGATCACCGGCCCGCCGAGCTGGGAGCCGCCGTCCACGGATCCCTCCTCGTCGTCGTCGGATCCCGAGTCCACCAGCCCCTGACCGTCCCGGCGGGACTGTGCCGGCTGCTCTACTCTTCTGGCGTGAATGCGGAAAACGGCCGGCCCCTGAGCGCGGTCAAGCAGTTCGCGATCGGGGCCGGGCTGCTCGGGCGTGGGCTCGGGATCGTCTTGCGCAGTCCGAAGCTGCTGGCGCTCGGGCTGGTGCCGGCGCTCATCTCCGGGGCGCTCTACGCCACCGCGCTGTTCTTCCTGCTCGACTATCTGCCCGAGTTGAGCCGGGCCGTCACGTGGTTCGCCGACGACTGGGCCGAGTGGCTGCGTGACCTCATGCAGGTGCTCGGGGGCCTCGCCCTGCTCGGGGTGTCGGTGCTGCTGGGCGTGCTGACCTTCACGGCGGTCACCCTGTTGATCGGCGACCCGTTCTACGAGCGCATCTCCGAGCTGGTCGAGGACCGGTTCGGCGGGGTTCCCGACGAGGTCGAGGTGGGGTTCTGGCCGTCGCTGCGGCGCAGCCTGGCCGACTCGCTGCGGCTGATCGGGTTGTCCGTCCTGATCGGAATCCCGCTGTTCGCGCTGGGTTTCCTGCCGGTGGTGGGCCAGACCGTGATCCCGGTGCTCGGCGGGGCGTTCGGCGGGTGGCTGCTGGCCCTCGAACTCACCGGTGTGCCGTTCCAGCGGCGCGGGCAGCGGTTGCGGCACCGGCGGGTCGTGCTCGGGCAGCACCGGCCGCTGGCGCTCGGGTTCGGCGTGGCCGTCTTCTGCTGTTTCCTGATCCCGCTGGGCGCGATCCTGCTGATGCCGGCCGCGATCGCGGGCGCCACGCTGCTGGCCCGGCAGTCGCTGGGGCACACCGTCAAGGCGCCCGTGTCAGGCGGAGTCGCGGACCACCAGCTCCGTCGGTAACACCACGGCGTCGGGCCGGCCGGGGTCGCCGTTGATCAGGCCGAGCAGCTGGCGGGCCATCGTGCGGCCCATGTCGGCGATCGGCTGGCGCACGGTGGTCAGCGGCGGATCGCTGTAACGGCTTATCTCGAAGTCGTCGAAGCCGATCACCGCGACGTCGGCCGGGACGCGGCGACCGGCCTCCCTCAGGGCGATCAACGCTCCGTGCGCCATCATGTCGCTGGCCACGAACACCGCGTCGAGCGCCGGGTCGGCGGCCAGCAGCGAGCGCATCGCGCTGATGCCGGACTCGCGGGTGAAGTCGCCGAACCGCACGTGCTGGGGCAGGCCGGCCTCGTCGAGCGTGGCCCGGTAGCCCGCCAGCCGGTCGATGCCGGCCACCATGTCCTGCGGCCCGGCGATGGTGGCGATCCGGCGGCGGCCGCCCGCGACCAGATGCCGTACGCCCGCGGCGACCCCGCCGAAGTGATCCACGTCCACATAGGGCACCGTGGGACCGCCGATGGGACGGCCGCTGCAGATGACAGGGATGCCGAGGCGGGCCAGGGTGCCGGGGAGCGGGTCGGCGCCGTGCATCGAGGCGAACATGACGCCGTCGACGTGACCGGCCACGGCGTACCGCTCGACCCGGACGTGGCTCTTCGGAGAACCGGCCATCATCAGCACCAGCTGCTTGTCGGCCGCCTCCAGCTCGACGCCGACGCCGCGGATGATCGCGGGAAAGAACAGGTCGTCCGAGAACACCCGGTTGGCCGTCTCGGGCAGGATCAGCGCGATCGACTCGGTGCGCTGGGTGACGAGGCTGCGGGCAGCCTGGTTGGGCACGTAGCCCAGCTCGTCGACGGCCCGGGTGACCGCCTCCCGGATCGAGGCGGCCACCGAGGTCGAGCCGTTGACGACGCGGGAGACGGTCGCCCGGGACACCCCGGCGCGGCGCGCCACTGCTTCCAGGGTCGGCCGCGCCCGCGTCACCAAAGTCTCACCCCTCGTCAGTTGCCCGGCGCGGCGATGCCGTTGCGCCGGATCACCTCCCGGTACCACTTCGCGCTGTCCTTCAGCGTGCGCTGCTGCGTCGTGTAGTCGACGTGCACGACACCGAACCGCTTGCGATACCCCTCGGCCCACTCGAAATTGTCCATGAGCGACCAGACGAAGTAACCACGCAGATCGACGCCGGCCGCCAGGGCATCATGGCAGGCGCGCAGGTGGCCGTCGAGATAGTCGACGCGGCGGGCGTCGTGCACCTCGCCGTCGGCGGACGGGCCCTCGGGGTACGCCGCGCCGTTTTCGGTGATCATCAGCGGGACGCCGGGGTAGTCCTTGTGGATCCGCTCCAGCAGGCCGGTCAGCGCGGACGGCTCGATCCGCCAGTTCATGTCGGTGACCGGGCCGTCGGGCGCGTGCCAGGCGATGCCCTCGCTGCCGGGCTGGTCGAGCGCCGACGGGGCGCCGGGCCGGGCCGAGACGTACGCGGGCTGGTAGAAGTTGATGCCCAGTACGTCGATCGGCGCGTTGATCGTGGCCAGGTCACCGTCGGCGATGTACGCCAGGTCGGTGAACCGGGACATGTGCTCGAGCATGTCGGCCGGGTACTGACCCTTGAACAGCGGGTCGAGGAACAGCCGGTTGGACAGCCCGTCGATGATCCGGACCGCCTCGAGGTCGGCGGCGCTGGACGGGTCGACCGGCAGGGCGACGTTCGGGTTGAGCGTGATGCTGATGCTCTGGGCGCCGGCCGAGCGCAGCGCGCGGGCCGCCAGGCCGTGGCCGAGCAGCAGGTGGTGCACCGCGGCGAAGACGGCGGCCGGGTCCTGCTTGCCGGGCGCGTGCACGCCGCTGCCGTAGCCCAGGTAGGCCGAGCACCACGGCTCGTTCAGCGTGGTCCAGGTCTTGACCCGGTCGCCCAGGCGGGCGTGGACGATCTGCGCGTACTCGGCGAAGGCCTCCGCGGTGAGCCGGTTGGCCCAGCCGCCGAGGTCCTCCAGGGTCTGCGGCAGATCCCAGTGGTAGAGCGTGACGACCGGGTCGATGCCCTTGCCGAGCAGTTCGTCGGTGAGCCGGTCGTAGAAGTCCAGACCCTTGACGTTGACCGGGCCGGTGCCGTCGGGCTGGATCCGCGGCCAGGCGACTGAGAACCGGTACGACGCCAGGCCCAGGTCGGCCATCAGCGCCACGTCGTCGGCATACCGGTGGTAGTGGTCGCAGGCGACGTCGCCGGTGTGCCCGTTGTAGACGCGTCCCGGCGTACGGCTGAAGGTGTCCCAGATCGAGGGGCCGCGACCGTCCTCCTGCGCCGCGCCCTCAATCTGGTACGACGCCGTCGCGGCGCCCCAGATGAAGTCGTCGGGGAAGGTGATCGCGGCGAGGGCCGGCTGCGCCGACGTGGTGGGCGTGACGGTGGCCGTCATGCGTTCCCCGCTTCCTTGTGCGAGACTCAACTTAACCGGTTAATAATAGGGTCGGAAACTTTCGCCGCCATACCGGTAAGTCGAATGTAAGCTCGCTTGCCAGTCCGCCGGGGGGAATCAGCCGGTGCGGAGCGCGGAAATCAGGCGCGGGTCCCCGGTCACGACCAGGCGGTCCGTGCGCAACCGGCCCATCAGCATCAGCAGCAGATCGCTCGCCGTGCCGGTGGCCTGTGCGCGGGCGTGGTGGTCGTCGGAGTCGAGAATCGTGCCCGTGTCGAGCAGGGCCACCCCGGCCCCGCGCAGCCGCACGAACCACTCGTAACCGGCGTCGTTGGCGATCAGGTGGACCACGCCGTGCAGGTCGGTCGGGCCCTTTCGGCGGCCGGCGGGCAGCCAGGTGTCGAGCACCTCGCTCACTCCGTCGGCGGCCAGCTTGGTCTCGATCGGGGTTGGGCGCTCGGCCGCGGACTCGGCGTCCCAGCGGTGCACCGAGATCTCGTGAGCCATGCGGCGCTGCCAGAACGACGCCTTCTTGGCCTGCGGCGCCCAGTTCCAGGCGGCGAAGTCGGCGTCGAGGGCCTCGAGCGTCTCGATCGTGCCGGTCAGCTCGCGGCGCAGCCCGTCCAGCGCGGTCTCCCACTCGGGGCGGGGTGGCACCTGCGGCGGGTCGGGGCGCTCGGTGACACCGCGCGCCGCGATCTCACGGACCCAATGCAGCTCGGACGTCAGGTGCTCGACCAGGTCGGCGACCGTCCAGTCGGGGCAGCCGGGGACGGCCGCCTCGGGGCCGGCCTGGGCGACCGCGTCCTGCAGCGCGGGGCTGTCGGCCCGCAGCGCCGCGAGCCAGAAGTCCTTTGTCGCGTGCAGCCTGTTCATCGCGATTCTCTCCCGCTTCACCGGACCGCCGATGAGGTGCCCGAACCGTTGAGCCTAGGGTGGTTGCCGTGCCTGACGTTACCGCCGCTCCGCAAACCGTCCTGTCGGCGTACACGACGCTACGCCTCGGCGGCCCAGCCGGCACCTTGACGGTCGCCACCGAAACGGACCAAGTGGTTGCTACCGTGCGTAATGCCACGGAAGATGGGCGGCCGCTGCTGGTTCTGGCGGGCGGCAGCAACGTCGTGATCGGCGACGAGGGCTTCGACGGCACGGTCCTGCTGCTGCGCACCCGCGGCGTCCGGGTCGTCGAGGAGCACGCGGACAGCGTCGTGCTGCGGGTGGCCGCGGGCGAACCCTGGGACGACCTGGTGGCGTACACGGTGGAGCAGGGCCTGTCGGGCATCGAGTGCCTGAGCGGGATCCCGGGCTCGGCGGGCGCCACCCCGATCCAGAACGTGGGGGCGTACGGGCAGGAGGTCGCTCACACGATCGTGGCGGTCCACGCCTACGACCGCGAGACCCGGACGCTGCGGGTGATGCCCCCGGCCGAGTGCGGCTTCGCCTATCGCGCCAGCGTCTTCAAGCACAGCGACCGGTACGTGGTGGTGGAGGTCGACTTCCGGCTGGCCCGCTCGGCCGAGTCGGCCCCGATCCGCTACGCCGAGCTGGCCCGCCACCTCGGTGTCGAGGCCGGTGATCGGGTCCCGCTGCAGCAGGCCCGCGACACCGTGCGCAAGCTGCGCGAGCAGAAGGGCATGGTGCTCGACGCGGACGACCGCGACACGTGGTCGGTCGGCTCGTTCTTCACCAACCCGGTGGTCGGCGCCGACGAGTGGGCCGCGCTCGGCTTGGACGCCCCGCACTGGCCGGGCGAGGACGGCACGGTGAAGATCCCGGCGGCCTGGCTGATCGAGCGGGCCGGCTTCGGGAAGGGCTTCGCGGGCGACGGCGTGGCGATCTCCACCAAGCACACCCTGGCGCTGACCAACCGGGGCACAGGCACCACCGAGGCCCTGCTCCGGCTGGCCCGCACGGTGCGCGACGGCGTGCGCGAGCGCTTCGGCGTCGAGCTGCACCCGGAACCCGTGCTGATCAACTGTGCGCTCTGAGCGTCAGTCCCAGCCGAACACCTGGGTGTAATAAGGCACCCCGTTGGCCGCGTAGACGACGCCGGTGCCGATCGACTTGGCGCCGCAGTTGAGCATGTTGGCGCGGTGCCGCGGGCTGGCCATCCAGGCCTCGATCACCTCGGCCGCCGTGCGGTAGCCCCAGGCGATGTTCTCGCCCGAGGGCTGCTCGTATCCGGCCAGGTGGGACCGCCGCACGAAGGTCGTGCCGTCTCGCCAGACGTGGCTGAACAGGCCGGTGCGGGCCATGTAGAGGCTCTGCCGCACCGAGGCCACGACCAGTTCCCGGTCGACGGTGAGCAGGCGGCGGCATCCGTTGGCCCAGCGCTGCCGGTTGGTCATCGTGACGACCTGGGACATCAGGGTGCGCGGGGCGACGACCGTGGGAGTGGCGACGGCAGTCGTGGTCGTGGCCGCCGGTGGTGCGGGTGGCGTCGGCACACCGGCCAGCGCCGGGCCGGCCACGGCGAGCCCGATCACCGGCCCGGTGATCAGCAGGACGAATTGTCGCAGCACGGCACAGCTCCTCTCCCTGGGCGACGTCGCCCACCTAGGGATATCGGATCCGTTATCGGGCGGTACGTCCCATCTTTGCCGGAAACCGGAAATGCGGGCGGAGAACGTGTCAGTCTGAGGGGATTAGTGATCTTGGGAAATGGGCGGTTGGCCCGCGAATCTGTGACTGTCCGTAAATAGACCGTGACATCACGCTATCGTGGCTTTGCGCGGTTGATTCCGCCACCGGCTGTGGCCGGAGCAGAACACACGACATCGACCCTCCACCGGGCGCCGGCCGGCGTACGGGCGGGCGGTCGTGTCCGGACCTGAGCACGACCGAGGGGTGGGGCATGGTGAGCACAGGATGAGTCGCCTACTCGTCGTCGAGGACGATCCGGACATCGCACTCGCCCTGCGTCTGTTGTTCAGCCGTGCGGGTTACGAGGTGGCGCACGCCGGCGACGGCCGTACGGGTCTCAAGGAGGCCTACGCGGAGCACCCCGACCTGGTGGTGCTCGACGTGGGCCTGCCCGAGATGGACGGGTGGCAGGTGCTCGAACGCCTGCGCGACGTCTCGGACGTGCCGGTGCTGGTGCTGACCGCGCACGGACAGGAGGCCGAGAAGGTCCGCGGGCTGCGCGGCGGGGCCGACGACTACCTGACCAAGCCGTTCGCCAACAACGAGTTGCTGGCCCGCGTGGAGGCGCTGCTGCGGCGCTCGTCGAGCGGGCAGAACAGCTGGGCCAGCCAGGTCTACGACGACGGCTTGGTGCACCTCGACCCGACCAAACGCCGGGTCTACGTCAAGGGCGACGAGAAGCGCCTCACGCCCACGGAGTTCCGGCTGCTCAACGCGCTGGTCCGGCACGCCGGGGCGGTGCTCAGCCCGAACCAGCTGCTGACCCAGGCCTGGGACGACCCGACCGGCATCGGCCAGGAGCGCGTCAAGTTCGCCGTGCTGCGCCTGCGCCGCAAGCTCGGCTGGTCCGACCCCGACGATTCGCCCATCGAATCCGTTCGTGGATTCGGTTACCGCTATCGCCGTCCCGGCGGAGAGTCCTGATTTCCCCTTGGTAGTGGTCCGGGTGTCCTCAGGTGATGAAGACGACAACCGATGAGGGCCTTGGAACGCCGAGCAGGAGGTAACGAAGCGTGGAAGATCTTGGTGAGATCGTTGGCGAATTCCTCATGGAAAGCCACGAGAACCTGGACCAGATCGACCGGGACCTGGTCGAGCTCGAGCAGGACCCGAACTCGCGGGACCTGATCTCGCGCATCTTCCGGGCGATCCACACGATCAAGGGCACCAGCGGCTTCCTGGCCTTCAGCCGCCTCGAGAAGCTGGCCCACGCGGGCGAGTCGCTGCTGTCGAAGCTGCGCGACGGCGTCATGCCGGTCACCCCGACCACGATCACCACCCTGCTCGCCACCATCGACGGTGTGCGCTCGATCCTCTCGGCGATCGAGGAGACGCAGGCCGAGGGTGATGTCGACATCGACAGCATCATCGCCCAGGTCAACGCGCAGATGAACGCCGACCCGGCGGCCGACGCCCCCGCCGCCGATGCCCCCGCCGCCGACGCCGCCCCGGCGGCCGAGGCCGAACCGGAGCGGCTCGACGAGACGGCGTCCCGCCCGGCCCCCGAGCCGGTCGACAACCAGCGCAAGCCGATTGGCGAGATCCTCGTCGAGACCGGCGCCGCGCAGGCCTCCGACGTCGGCTCCGCGCTGGCCCAGCAGATCGAGGGCGACGAACGCAAGCTCGGCACGATCCTGCTCGACGAGGGCAAGGCCCAGCCGGCCGCGGTCAGCGAGGCGCTGCAGGCCCAGACACCCAAGCGCAGCATCGCCGACAGCGCGATCCGCGTCGACGTCGACCTGCTGGACACGCTGATGAACATGGTCGGCGAGCTCGTGCTGGCCCGTAACCAGCTGGTCCGCGGTGTGATGGAGACCGGCGACGCCACTCTCGTCCGCAGCGCCCAGCGGCTCGGCATGATCACCAGTGAGCTGCAAGAGGGCATCATGAAGACCCGGATGCAGCCCATCGAGCACATCTGGTCGAAGCTGCCCCGAGTCGTCCGCGACCTCAGCCAGTCGCTGGGCAAGCAGGTCCAGCTGGTCATGCAGGGCAAGGAGACCGAGCTCGACCGCAGCCTGCTCGAGGCGGTCAAGGACCCGCTGACCCACCTGGTGCGCAACGCGGTCGACCACGGCATCGAGAATCCGGACCAGCGGACCGCGGCCGGCAAGGGCCCCGAGGGCACCCTCACGCTGCGCGCCTATCACGAGGGCGGGCACGTGGCGGTCGAGGTGGCCGACGACGGCGCCGGCCTCAACGTCGAGCGGATCGCGCAGAAGGCGGTCGAGAACGGCCTGCTGCGCGCCGACCAGATCCCCAACATGGACCGCCGCGACATCATGGCGATGGTCTTCCAGCCCGGCTTCTCGACCGCGGCCAAGGTCACCAACGTCTCCGGCCGCGGCGTCGGCATGGACGTGGTCAAGACCAACATCGAGAACATCGGCGGCGCGGTCAGCGTCGACTCCAAGCCCGGCGAGGGCACGGTCTGGCGGCTCACCATCCCGCTCACGCTGGCCATCATCCAGGCCCTCACCGTCGACTGCGGCGATCAGCGTTACGTGATCCCGCAGGTCGCGGTGCTGGAGCTGGTCTTCATCGACGGCCAGTCGACCAAGATCGAGTACGCCTCGGGCGCGCCCGTCTACCGGCTCCGCGGCAAACTTCTTCCCCTCGTCCGCCTGGATCGCGCGCTCGGTCTCGAGGTGGGCGGCGACCAGGGCGTCTACATCATGGTGCTGCAGGCCGACGGCAGGCGTTTCGGCCTGGTCGTCGACCGGGTGCTCAACACCGAGGAAGTCGTGGTCAAGGCGCTCAACTCCCGGTTCAAGGACATCGGCCTGTACGCCGGGGCGACCATCCTGGGCGACGGCAAGGTGGGCCTGATCCTCGACGTCTCGTCGCTGGCCCGGCGCAGCCACCTGGCCGCCGATGCCGAGCGGCAGAACCTGGAGGCCTCGTCGCGGGCCTCCGGTGCCGGTGGCACGGGTGAGCGGCTGCTGGTCACCGCGGTCGGCGAGCGCCGGGTGGCGATCCCGCTGGACACGGTCACCCGGCTCGAGGAGTTCCCGCGCGACCGGATCGAGCACGCCGGCTCCCGCGAGGTCGTGCAGTACCGCGGCCAGATCCTGCCCCTGGTGCGGTTGTCGCACCTGCTCGGGGCGTACGGGGAGGAACCGGAGGGCGACAACGTCTCGGTCGTCGTCTACAGCGAAGGCGCCAAGAGTGTGGCGCTGGTGGTCGACCGGATCGTGGACATCGCCGAGAACTCGACCACGGCCCGCCGCGACGCCGAGGAGGACGGCCTGGTCGGCACCGCGGTCATCCAGCAACGGGTGACCGAGTTGCTGGACGTACGGCGGGCGATCCTGGCGGCCGACCCGAACTTCTACACCGATCTGGAAAACGACGAACTGCTGGTGGAGGCCTGAGATGGCGAGCCGTCAGTTCGCCACCTTCGAGGTGGCCGAACAGCTCTTCGGCGTCGAGGTGCACACGGTGCAGGAGGTGCTCTCCTACAACGAGTACACCCCTGTGCCGCTCGCGCCCCCGGCCATCGGCGGGCTCTTCAACCTGCGAGGCCAGGTGATCGCCGCGGTCGACCTGCGGGTCCAGCTCGGCCTGGCCCGCAAGGAGCTCGAGGGCCCGGTGATGAACGTGATTCTGCGCGGCGACGGCGAGCCGGTCAGTCTCGTGGTGGACCGGATCGGCGAGGTGGTCGACCTCGACGACGACACGTTCGAGCCGCCGCCCGACACGCTCAGCGGACCCACTCGCGACCTGGTCGTGGGCACGTTCAAACTGGACGGCCGGCTGATGCTGGCCCTCGACGTGAACGCGGCCGTCGACACGTACCGCGCCACGACCTGATGTACAGCCTCGTCAGCGCCCCGGTGCTCGGCTTCGACCTGACTCGCCTCACCGGCGGGTCGGCCACGGCCGAGGTCGTGCTGCGCGGCCTGCGGTTGCAGGCGGCCGACCTCCCGCTGCTGGCCGAACGGCTGCCGGACGAGGACGCGCGCGGACCGCTCTGGGTCGAGGTGGAGAGCGCAGCCCGCCGGATGCCGTCGCTCAAGGGCCTGAACAAGGACGACGCGGCCGGCAGCCTCGCTCTCGTCGAGCGCGCGCCGATCGGCACGGTTGACGCCCTGCTGACCTGCCTGCGGTACGACGTGATGGCGTGGACCTGGTCGGGCACGGGCCGCGACGCCCAGCAGTCCGAGGTCGCGGCCGCGGCCACCGCCCTGATCTGCGACGCCGCCGTGGCCAGCTATCTGCGCGAGGTGCTCGACGCCGACACCCGGCGCCGGCTCGGGGCGGGCTGGGTCGCGGCCATGCGCAAGCTGCCGGTCGGCGCGCCGATCGACCTGGGCCCGCACCACTACACGGTCTCGGCCCTGCTCGATCGGCTGCGCTCGCTGCGGTCGAACGATCTGAGCCGGTTGATGGCCTCGGCCGACGACGCCCGCCGCAACACCGGGGGCTGGTCCCCTGCAGTGCATTCGGCGTCCTGGGCGGCTTATCTGTCGGATCGGGTCCGTACGGCCGCCGCGGCGCAGATGCTGTTGGTACAGGCCGTCGACACGGCCGCCATTCCGTTGGCCGACCGGGCCGGCGGGGTGTGGAACATGCTCAGCGGCGCGGTGCAGGCGCTCGTGGTGCGGGATCTGCTCGACACCTCGACCGCACACCGGCTGCTCGCCCCCGTCGTGGCCGCGCTCGGCCCCGCGTGGCTGGGTTAGGAGGTGGCCAGGTGATTTCGGTCCTCGTTGTCGACGACTCGGTGGTTGTCCGCCGCTTGATCGTCGACGCCCTCGGCGGAGCCGAGAACATCGAGGTCGTCGGTACGGCGTCCAACGGTCTGCTGGCCCAGGCCAAGATCGACCAGCTCAAGCCCGACGTGATCACGATGGACATCGAGATGCCGCAGATGGACGGCATCACGGCGGTCCGCGAGCTGCGCAAGCGGCACAAGCAAATCCCCGTGATCATGTTCAGCACGCTGTCGGCCTCGGGCGCGACGGCCACCCTGGAGGCGCTCTCCGCGGGCGCGACCGACTACGTGACCAAGCCGAGCAACGTCGGCTCGATCAACGAGTCGATCAAGGCAGTCCGCGACGAGCTCGTCCCCAAGATCTATGCGCTTGCGGGCCGCCGCCGGCCCGGAGCCCCCGCGGGGCCGCCGGCCCGGCCCGGCGCCCCGGCCGCGCCCGACCGCCCGGTCGCCGGGCGACCCGGATCCGCACCGCCGCGCGCGGGCCAGTCGCCGGCCGGACGCCCCGGCGCCGCACCGGCCGGACCCGGCGCGGGCCGGCCCGCCACTACCGCCCCCCGGCGGAGCGCGCCCGGCGGACGCATCGACATCCTCGCGATCGGCTCGTCCACCGGCGGCCCGGACGCGCTGACCAAGGTGCTGCAGGGCATCCCGGCCGACATCCCGGTGCCCATCGTCATCACCCAGCACATGCCCCCCGTCTTCACCAAGATGTTCGCCGAGCGCCTCGACCGCAGCACACCGCTGCGGGTCGTCGAGGCCGGGGACGGGATGGAGCTGACGCCCGGCTGGGCGTACGTGGCTCCGGGAGACCACCATCTGGTCTTCCATCGCCGGGGAACGGCCACGCTGACGCAGCTCAGCGGCGCGCCGCCGGAAAACTCCTGCCGGCCGGCCGTGGACGTCATGTTCCGGTCCGTCGCGGCGCTCTACGGCGCATCGACGTACGCAACGATTCTCACCGGAATGGGACATGACGGACGAGGTGGAGCGAAGGTGCTGAGAGACGCGGGCGCCGAGGTGCTGGCACAGGACGAGGCCACCTCGGTGGTGTGGGGCATGCCGGGCGCCGTGGTCGGCGCGGGGCTGGCGGACGAGATCCTGCCGCTCGACCGGATCGCCGCGCACCTGGTCAACCGGGTCAAGTCCGGCCGGTCGGCGGCGGTGGCCCGATGACGCTCTCGCAGGCCGAGTTCAACTTCGTCTCCCAGCTGGTCCGGCGCGAGGCCTCGATCGTGCTCGCGCCCGGTAAGGAGTACCTGGTCGAGGCGCGGCTCATCCCGGTCGCGCGCGTGGTCGGCGCGGCCAACGTCAACGAGTTCCTGGCCGACCTGCAGCGCCGGCCCGACCCGGCCAAACAACGCAAGATCATTGACGCCCTGACCACTAACGAGACGTCGTGGTTCCGCGACCGCGAGCCGTTCGCGGCGCTCACCGACGTCGTGCTGCCCGAGCTGGTCAAGTCGCGCGCGACCGCCCGCAAGATCCGGGTGTGGTCGGCCGCCAGCTCCAGCGGCCAGGAGGCTTACAGCCTGGCCATCACCATGCAGGAGACGCTCCCGCCGGGGTGGAGCTACGACATCATGGGCACGGACATCTCGACCGAGATGGTCAAGCGGGCCGAGACCGCGGAGTACAGCCAGGTCGAGGTGAACCGCGGACTGCCCGCCGCGCAGCTGGTGCAGTACTTCGAGCGGGCCGGTGCACATTGGCGGATCGCGCCGGCGCTGCGCCGCAACGTGTCGTTCCGGCTGATGAACCTCACCGCGCCGCTGCCCGCCATGCAGCCCTTCGACGTCATCTTCCTGCGCAACGTCCTGATCTATTTCGACGTCGCGACCAAGCGCACCGTGCTGCAGAACGTGGCCAAGCTGCTCCGGCCGGACGGCTGGCTCTTCCTGGGCGCGGCCGAGACGACGATCGGGATCGACGACAACTACGAGCGTGTGGCCGCCGGCCGCACCTCCGCCTACCGAGTCCGTAGCGGGGCGTCCCTGGGCGCCGCGAGAAGGGGATGAAGCCGATGCGCGCCATGGTGATCGACGATTCCCGCGCGATGCGCATGATCCTCAAGCGCATCGTCACCAAGCTCAACTTCGAGGCGGTGGAGGCGGGCGACGGCAAGGAGGCGCTCGACCTTCTCCACGCGATGACCGAGGTGCCGGAACTGGCCCTCATCGACTGGAACATGCCGAACATGAACGGGCTCGAGTTCGTCACGCACGCGCGGGCCGATCCGCGGCTGCGCGAGATGACGCTGGTCATGGTCACGACCGAGAGCGAACAGAGCCAGATCGTCCGCGCGCTCGCCGCGGGCGCGCACGAATACGTGATCAAGCCCTTCACCGAAGGCGCCATGATCGAAAAGTTGGCCCTGCTGGGCCTCGTCCCGACCGGAGCGAACTCATGAGCATCGAAGTCGAGGTCAATGAGAACGACCTCGCCGAGATGGTGGAGCAGGTGTGGGAGTCGTATCTGGATCCCGAGGGCGTGAGCCCGCTGATCCCGACCTACGACGAGAACCAGCCGTCCGAGGTGCACTCCTCCGTCTCCATCACCGGTTCCTGGACCGGATACGTCGTCTACGCCTCGTCCGTCGCGGCCGCCCGGCGCGCCGCCGGCGCGTTCCTGGCCATGGAACCGGATGAGGTCGGCGACGAGGACCTCTCCGACGTGCTGGGCGAACTGGCCAACATCGTCGGTGGCAACGTCAAGGCGATGTTGCCGCCGGGCGCGCTGCTCTCACTGCCGCAGGTGGTGCTCGCGCCCGAAGCGACGGCGCGTTTTCCCGGCACCCAACGGATCAGCGGGGTCTACGGGATGTGGGAGGGCGAGCCGGTGTCGATTTCCATGTGGCATAGCCGCGGTGACAACAAGGAGGGCGCGGAATGAAGATTCTCATCGCTGACGACAGCCGGGTGATGCGGCAGATCGTGGTCCGCACCCTGCGCCAGGCCGGCTTCGGTGATCACGACCTGATCGAGGCGGCCAACGGGCAGGAGGCCTTCGACATGGTCAACTCGGAGAGCCCCGATCTGGTGCTGTCCGACTGGAACATGCCTGAGATGACCGGCATCGAGGTGCTCAAGAAGCTCCGGGCGGCCGGGAACGACGTCAAGTTCGGCTTTGTGACGTCCGAGAGCACTCCTGAGATGAAGGAACAGGCGGATTCCGCCGGTGCTCTCTTTTTCATCGTGAAGCCCTTCTCGGCTGAGCGATTCGATGAGGTCTTCGCTCCTATTTTGGGATGATTACGACATGTCTGACGTAACGGTTCTTCCTGGCACCCTGGCCGTCCGCAACCTTTTCGAGGATCTGCTCGGCCGGGAGGTGACCGTCAGCCCCGGTGAGCCTCTCAGCGCCGATGAGATTCCCACCTCGACGGTCGCGATTTTCGTCGACTCGGCCCAGAACATCTATGCCGTGCTCGGGATGGAGCTGGCCCTGGCGGCCAACGCCGGCGCCGCGCTCGGCCTGCTGCCCGCCGGTGCGGCCGAGGACAGCATCGACGACAAGCAGCTCTACCCCAACCTGGCCGAGAACGTGGGCGAGCTCTGCAACGTGCTGACCAGCCTGCTCAACCGTGAGGGGGGCCCGCACATCAAGCTCCACCAGGTCGTCTATCCGGGTGAGCCGCTGCCCGGCGACGCCCGGGCCCACCTGATGGCGCTCGGCCGGCGCGTCGACCTGCTCGTCGACGTCAACCGGTACGGCAAGGGCAAGCTCAGCCTTTCGCTGGCGCCCTGATCACGAGAGACACAGAAGGGCCCGCCTGACGGCGGGCCCTTCTTGCGTTGCCGGACGGGATCAGTCCGGTGCTAAGCAAATTGCCGATCCGGCCGAAGCAGAGTTTGAGCGGGCTAAACGGACGGGAGCAACCTATGACCTCGCCACTCTCCGGACTCTCCGGCGCCGCGGCTGCCGCGGCGGCCGGGCCCGGCGCCAAGGAGAAAAGCAAGACGCTGGGCGACCGGGACACCTTCATGAAGCTCCTGGTGGCTCAGCTGAAGTATCAGGACCCCAGCAAGCCGGCCGACTCCACCCAGTTCCTGGCCCAGACCGCCCAGTTCACTCAGGTCGAGAAGCTCGAAGGCATCGCCGACATGCTCAAGGGGCAGCAGCTGATCACGGCCAGCTCCCTGGTCGGCAAGAACGTCGAATACATGGACGGCGACGGCGTCCGGCACACCGGCGTCATCTCGGCCGCCAAGCTCAACGGCGACAGCGAACCGATGCTTCGGATCGGGAACACGGAAGTGCAGCTGTCCAAGGTCACGGAAGTCCAGGAGAAACAGCCTGGCGGGACCGACGCGACGACAAAGCCGTAACTCCTCAACCGAGAAGGAACCACCCATGTTGCGTTCGCTCTATTCCGGCATCAGCGGCCTGCACGCGCATCAGCAGATGATGGACGTGACCGGTAACAACATCGCCAACGTCAACACCGTCGGTTACAAGGCGAGCTCCGTCCAGTTCCAGGACACGCTGAGCCAGATGACCGCCGCGGCCGGCGCCCCGCAGAACGGCCAGGCCGGCTCGAACCCGGGCCAGGTCGGCCTCGGTGTCCGCAACGCCGGCATCACCTCGAACTTCAGCCAGGGCTCGGCGCAGACCACCGGCAAGGCCGGCGACATGATGATCCAGGGTGACGGCTTCTTCATCACCCGCCGGGGCAACGAGGAGCTCTACAGCCGGGCCGGCTCGTTCTTCTTCGACGCCAACGGCACCCTGGCCACCGCGACCGGCGAGCCCGTGCAGGGCTGGACCGCCGACGAGGACGGCACGGTCAACCCGGCCGCGAAGCCGGGCGACATCAGGATGCCCCTGGGCAAGAGCATCTCACCGGTGGCCACCAGCACGGTGGAGATGAAGGGCAACCTGACCAATGACATGCCCGAGGGCGTGACCGACCCGACCACGATCCCGGCCATCGAGATCCCGTTCAAGGCGTTCGACAAGACGGGTAACCCGATCAGCCTCTCGGCGAAATTCACGCGGACCACCGCCGATCCCACGGCCTCCGTCCAGGACTGGAAGGTGACGCTCACGAAGTCTGGTGATGACGGGCCGGCCACGCCGGTCACCGCGACCATCCAGTTCAAGGACGGCAAGCCGGTCGCCACGCCGCCGGCGACGAAGGCGATGCTGGAGTTCTCCGGGGCCACCGCGATCGACCCCAACATCAGCGACACATTCTCCGTCGACGCCGGGGACCTGACGATGTTCCACGGCCTGACCGAGGCCCGGGTGTCGGACTCCAACGGCAACGCGGCCGGCACGCTGGCTTCGCTGTCGTACACGGTCTCGGACACCGGCCAGATCGTCGGCGCGTTCAGCAACGGCCAGAAGAAGGTCCTCGGTCAGGTCGCCCTGGCCACGTTCAAGAACGTCAACGGGCTCGAGAAGACCGGTGACTCGCAGTGGCGTTCCACCGTCAACTCCGGTCTGGCCCAGGTCGGCACGCCCACCAGCTCCGGCCTCGGCCAGGTCATCAGCGGCGCGCTGGAGATGTCGAACGTCGACCTGGCTCAGGAGTTCACCAACCTGGTCATCGCCCAGCGCGGCTTCCAGGCGAACTCCCGCATCATCACGACCTCCGACGAGCTGCTCCAGGAGCTCGTCAGCATGAAGCGGTAAACGGCATCACCAGGAGTTCGGCCGCCGGCCGGGGCAGGCGCGTTCGCGTCTGCCCCGGCCGTCGTCGTTCGACGCCAAGGTCTGCACCCGTACGACCACCGGTTCGATCTCATCGGCAACCGCGATCAGGCCGAAACACATGTCGAAGGCCACGGACGGCCGGCCAGCCAGGAACAACACCACCACCCAAGGACGGATGAAAGTGATCCTCGTAACCCGCATCAACGGTGCTGTGTTCGCCCTGAACCCCGACCTGATCGAGCGTGCCGAGTGCACTCCCGACACGGTCGTCACGCTGGTGGACGGCACGAAGTACATCATCGCCGAGTCCGTGCCCGAGTTCATCGAGTCAGTGCGGCACTACCGCGCCTCACTGATCGCCCAAGCGAGTCGTCTCGAGGCCGAGCCCACCAACACCCACTCCTCCGCTCCGTCGTCCGACGGCGACGACGACGCCAAGGTGCTCCCGCTGCACCGGAATGGACGCTGATGGACATCTCAACTGTCGTCGGTGTAGTCGCCGGCCTCATCATCATCTTCACCGTTCAGATCCTGGAAGGCGGTTCACCGGCCTCCATCATCCTGATCCCGTCGATGCTGCTGGTGTTCGGCGGCGCGTTCGCAGCCGGTATGGCGGGTGGCGTCCTGAAGGACGCGACCGGTGCCGGCAAGCAGCTCCAGAAGGCGTTCACGGCCAAGGTCACGCCGCCCACCAAGCTGGTCGAAGAGGTCGTGAAGCTGGCCGAGCGGGCCCGCCGCGAGGGCCTCCTGGCCCTGGAGGACGCGGTCAAGACCGTGGAGCACCCGTTCCTGAAGCGGGGACTGCAACTGGCGATCGACGGCACCGACCCGGACGAGCTGCACGACATCCTGCACGCCGAGATCGCGGCCAAGAAGAAGGCCGACAAGGCCAGCTCGAAGCTCTTCGAGAACATGGGCGGCTACGCCCCGACAATCGGCATCATCGGTACGGTCATGGGCCTCGTGCACGTGCTCGAGAACCTCGACAAGCCGGACACCCTCGGTCACTCCATCGCCGCCGCGTTCGTCGCGACCCTCTGGGGCGTGCTCAGCGCCAACGTCATCTGGCTGCCCGTCGCCGCCCGCCTGGCCCGGCTCAGCGGCGTCGAGGCCGAGGAGATGGAGCTGGTCGTCGACGGTGTGCTGGCCATCCAGGCCGGCTCGAACCCGCGTCTCGTGGCGCAGAAGCTCCGCAGCCTCCTCCCGCCGGACGAGGCCAAGAAGGCCGAGGCGGCCGCGAACACGAAGAAGGCGGCCTGACGCGATGAGCGGTGGCGGCGGTAAGCGCAAGAAGCCTCATGAGGAGCACGAGGAGCACGTCAACCATGAGCGCTGGCTCGTGTCGTACGCCGACATGCTGACCCTGCTGTTCGTACTCTTCGTGGTTCTGTACTCCATGAGCGACGTCAACATGAAGAAGTTCGCCCAGCTCGCCTCGGGTCTGTCGTCCGGTTTCGGCGCTCAGAGCGTCGCCTTCCAGGGCCAGACCGGGCCGATGGACGGCTCCGGCAACAGTGCCGAGATCGTGCAGATCGACCCGGGCGCCAACCCGGGCGACGGCAAGGCGGGCAACTCCAACCTGACCGCTCAGCAGAAGGAGGCGGTCAAGGCCGCGATGGCGGCCGAGGACCGTAAGAAGGCTTCGCAGAATGCGGAAGCCGCCACCAAGGAAGCCGAGAACCTCAAGAAGATCGAGAACAAGATCTCCGATGCCCTGGCCGCGCAGAAGCTGCTCGGCTCGGTGCAGTTCACCATCGACCGGCGTGGCCTGGTCGTCACCATCCTGACCAACGAGGTGGTGTTCGCCGGCAACCGGGCCGACCTGCAGCCCGGCGGTAAGAAGATCCTCGACGCCATTGCCCCGTCCCTGGTCAAGCTGCCGAACAACATCGAGGTCGACGGCAACACCAACCAGCTCAAGGCCAAGACCACCTTCTACCCCAGCGGCTGGGAGCTCAGCGCGGCCCGCGCCTCCACCACGGTGCGATACCTGGGAAACCACGGCATCGCCAAGAACCGGATGAGCGCGGTCGGTTTCTCCGACACCAAGCCACTGATCAACCCGTCCGACCCACGTTCGATCACCATGAACCGCCGCGTGGACATCGTGGTGCTGACAACGCTCAGCGCCGACCAGGCGGCACTGCTTCCGGCCGCGGCCGGGGCCGACAACAAACTGCACCCGGGACAAACCTCAGCTGCAGCCAAGTCGGCTCAACAGGCCGAAACGCAGGCCGATAACAACAGCGAAGCCAACAACACCAACCCGACGCAAGACTGAGAGGAGCTTTCGATGAGCAAGGACGAGACGACCACCACCGCCGCCGACGCCCCCAAGAAGTCCAAGAAGATGCTGATGATCATCGTGGCCGCCGCAGTCGTGCTGCTGGGCGGCGGCGGGGCCGGTGCCTTCTTCATGCTCAAGGGCGACAAGGCCGAGGCCGCGCCGGTCAAGGGCAGCGTGGTGGCCCTGGAGGACGCCATGACCATCAACCTGGCCGACGGTCACTACCTCAAGCTGAACTTCTCGCTGCAGCAGACCGCGGACGCCGGCGCCGAGTCGGTTGACACGAGCGAGGCCCGCGAGCTGGCGATCGACGAGTACACCGGCAAGAGCCTGGCCGACCTCTCCACCGAGAAGGGCCGTGAGGAGCTCAAGAAGGAGCTCACCGCGAAGATCGTGAAGGCGTACACCGAGGAAGACAAGAAGATGGTGATGGGCGTCTACTACACCTCGTTCGTCACCCAGTAACGACCAGCTGGTCAGCTCGAGCGGGCGGGTTCACTCCGGTGAACCCGCCCGCTCGGCTTTCCAGGGCTTAAAACGGTCCTCCCGCTCAGCCGTTCCGGAAACGAGCCGATGGGGACAACGTGACCAACGCCGCACGAACCCCGGGCCGGATATCCCGCCGCGGCCAGGGGACAGGGCCGACCGCCTACGACTTCCGCAAGCCGATCAAGCTGTCCCGTGAGCACGTCCGGACGTTGCAGATCGCGTTCGAGACCTACGCCCGGAGCTGCGGAACCCTGCTCACCACGCGTCTGCGAGCGGTCAGCAACGTCACGCTCGCCTCGATCGAGCAGCTGAACTACGACGAGTACGTCGCGGCCCTGAACAACCCCACGGTGATCGCGGTGGTGGCGCTCGACCCGCTGCCCCACACGGCACTGATGGAGATCTCCACCTCGGCGTCAATGACCGCGATTGATCATATGCTCGGCGGTCCCGGCGGTCCCCAGCCGGAGCGGCCGCTGACCGAGGTCGAGATGCCTCTGCTGCGCGGCCTGCTCGAGCGGATGCTGGGCGAGCTGCGCTACGGCTTCGAGACGCTGGTCGACATCCACCCCAAGCTCAAGGACATCGAGTACAACGCGCAGTTCCTCCGGGCCCATCAGCCCGGGGACGCCTGCGTGATCGCGTCGTTCGACGTGAAGATCGGCGCGGAAGAGACCATGCACACCTTCTGCCTGCCCTTCAACACGATCCTCCCGGTGCTCTCGCGCACCGAGACGGTGGTGCTCAGCGAGGCCGAGCGGGCCACCAAGGAAATGTCGATGCGCAACCTCACGGCCGGCCTTTCCTCGGCCCCGCTGGACGTTGCGGTCCGATTCCAGCCCATTCGCATGCGGACCGATGACATCGTGGACCTACGGCCCGGAGATGTCGTCCCGCTCGGTCATCCGACCAGCCAGCCGCTCGAGGTAACCGTCAACGAGACCGTTTTCGCCCATGCAGTTCCCGGTAACCAGGGTGCCCGGCTCGCCTGTCTCGTCGTGCCCACCCCCAAGGAATCGCCCAAGGAGTCTGGTCGCCCATGACCGCGCCCACCATCACCGCGCCGCAGCTGGCGCTCGCCCGCAACGCGGCCGACGCCGCTCTGGGCGTCCTGCCCACCAGCCGGCCCCTGGCCGTCGCCGAGCCGATCGCCGCCGGCGCGGACATCCTGACCGAGGGGCAGGCGGTCACCGCCAGGTTCAGCGGTGCGGCCACCGGCGAGGTCGTCGTGGTGGTCGGGCAGGACCTGGCGGACGCGCTCAAGGAGAGCCCGCTCGGCGAGCTCGACCTGACCGCCGCCGTGCGACCGGCGCTGGAGGCCGCCGCCCGGGTGTTCGGGCCGGTCGTGCTCGACCCCGGCCAGGTGATGGAGCCGCAGGTGGCCCTGAGCGCGATCGCCGCCAAGGACGACGCCGTCGCGGTGCCGCTGGTCGAGGGCCCCGAGATCCGTGCCGTGCTGGCCCTCGCGCTGAGCCCTTGGCCGTCCGACGCCGTGGGCGGCAACGTCGCCCGGCGGGAATCGGCCGGGCCCGCGGTGCCGCTGCGCGGCGGGCTGGACATGCTGCACGACGTCGAGATGGAGGTCTCGGCCGAGCTGGGCCGCACCCGGATGAGCGTGCGGGAGCTGCTGTCGCTGACCCCGGGCGCGATCGTCGAGCTCGACCGGGCCGCCGGCAGCCCGGCCGACCTGCTGGTCAACGGCCGGTTGATCGCGCGCGGCGAGGTCGTCGTGGTCGACGAGAACTTCGGCATCCGGGTCACCGAGATCGTCGCCCCCGGGGTCGAGGGGTAACGGTCTTGTTCGAGATCGTCCTGCGGATCGGCTTCTCGCTCTTCATCATCCTCGGGATGATGTGGGGCCTGGCCCGGCTCATCCGGCGTCCGCTGCTCGGGCGCGGGCACGGGACGCTGGAGGTGCTCAACCGCCAGCAACTCTCCCGGGGCGCCGCGGTGGCCGTGGTCAAGGTGGCCGACCGCGCGATGATCCTCGGCGTCACCGACCAGCAGGTGAGCCTGCTCGGCGAGGCCGAGGTCGAGATCTTCGAGCACCATCACGCCGAGCACCGCGACCACCTGCAGGTAGCGGATGAACTGGCCGGCGGGCCCCGCGATCTACCCGGACGGCATCCCGCGGCATCCCGGCTCGAGGGTTCGGTCCTCTCGCCGCGCACCTGGAAGACGGCGCTGGAGTTCCTCCGCGATCGGACCAGTCACCGATGATCAAGCGCGCGTTGTTCCTGTTGCTGGCGAGCCTGGGGTTGGCGCTCGTGCTCCTGCCCGGGGCGGCGGGCGCGGAGCCCACCCGTACGCCGGCCGCACCGGACCGCGCGCCCGCGACAGTGGTGGTCGCCCTGCCGGAACGAGCCCCCGCGCCGCCCAGCCCGCCGGCCCGTCCCAGCCGGCCCAACATCAACGTCAACATCAACGGCACCAACCCGGACGGCAGTCGCCCGGCCACGTCGCTGATCATCATGCTGGGCCTGACCGTGCTCTCGGTTGCGCCCGCGTTGCTGCTGCTCTGCACGTGTTTCACCAAGATCTTCATGGTGCTCGGCATCACCCGCAACGCGCTCGGCCTGACCAGCATGCCGCCCAACCAGGTGCTGGCCGGCCTGGCCGTGTTCATCAGCCTGTTCATCATGGGACCGACCGTGTCGCAGATGAACGAACAGGGCGTGCAGCCCTATCTGAAGGGCGACAAGAGCCAGTCCCAGGCGTTCGAGGACGGCGTGAAGCCGTTGCGCGACTTCATGTGGAAGACCACCCGCGAGGACGAGGTGGCGCTCATGATCAAGCTGTCGGGCGACGAGCGGCCGCGGAACCGGGACGACGTCGAGCTGACCACGCTGGTGCCCGCGTTCGTGCTGTCCGAGCTGCGCGCCGCCTTCATCATCGGCTTCGTCATCTTCATCCCGTTCCTGCTGATCGACATGGTCGTCTCGGCGTCCCTGATGTCTCTGGGCATGATGATGCTGCCCCCGGTGACAGTGGCTCTGCCCTTCAAGCTCCTGTTGTTCGTGCTGGTCAACGGGTGGGGGTTGATCCTGACGGCGCTGGTGGCGTCGTACCGATGAACTTCAGCGTCCCGACCGCCGAACTGCTCGCCCTGATGCTCGGCGCGGCCCGTACGGGGGCCTGGATGATGGTCTGCCCGCCGTTCAACTCGCGGCTCATCCCGGGCACGGTCAAGGCGTTGCTCTCGGTCGGGCTGACCCTGCCGCTGTTCCCCTACCTGCGCGGCACGCTCCCGTCGCTGCAGACGTCGGACATCATCTTCAGCGTCCTGATCCAGGTCTTCGTGGGTGCCGGGCTCGGCTTCGTCACCGCGGTGATGTTCGCCGCGTTGCAGGCCGCCGGTGACCTGATCGACCTGTTCGGCGGTTTCACACTGGCCATGGGTTACGACCCGCTCTCGCAGAACCAGAGCTCGATCTTCGGCCGCGTCTACAACCTCATCGCGGTCACCCTGCTGTTCGCCACCGACGGCCATCAGCTCGTCCTGCGCGGCTTCCTGCAGACCTTCAAGACCGTGCCGCTCAATTGGACCTTCACGTCCGGCACCTTCACCGAGCTGCTGATCAGAGGGATCGGTGAGCTGTTCCTGGCCGCCGTGCAGATCGCCGGTCCGTTGATCGCCGTCCTGTTCCTCACCGATGTGGCGTTCGGCCTGCTCAACCGGGTCGCGCCGGCGCTCAACGCGTTCCAGCTGGGCTTCCCGGCCAAGATTTTCATGGTGCTGCTCATCTCCGGTATCGCCATCTCCGCCCTGCCCGGCGTGGTCGACTCGATCGTGGAGCGCGCGGTCAACGCCGTCGTTCAGCTCACCGGCACCTAGCTCGTCCTCCTCCCGCATGATCCACAAGCCGTGACCCAGGGGGTGAGATGTCGGGCGAGAAGACTGAACAACCGACACCCCAGAAACTCAAGAAGGCCAAGCGCGAAGGCCAGATCGGCAAGTCCCAGGACATCGGCGCCTGGTTCGGCATGCTGGCCGCGAGCGTGATGCTGCCGCGCACCCTGGAAACGGCCATGAAGCACGCCGAGGAGCTGGTCACGCAGATCCCCGACGTCATCGCCGACCCCCAGCCGGCCCAGGCGATGGCCCTGCTCAAAGAGGCCGGCATGAGCACGGTGTGGGCCGTGCTGCCGCTGGCCCTGACGATGATGGTGGTGGGCATCGCCGCTTCCGGTGCCCAGGGCGGCATCCGGGTCGCGACCAAGCTGTTCATCCCCAAGTTCAACCGGCTCAACCCGTGGCCCGGCCTCAAACGGATGCTCGGCCCGCAAGCCCTCTGGGAGGGCACCAAGGCCCTGGTCAAGACCGGCGTGCTGGCCGGCGTCCTCTACGTCACCACCAAGGACGTCTTCCCGGCGCTGATGAGCGCCGGGCAGCTGCCGCTGGCCGCGCTGTTCGGCACCGTCACCGACGCCGCCCTCAACCTGATCCGGGCCGCCTCGGTGGCGGGTATCGCCATGGCCGCGGCCGACTACTTCGTCGTGCGCCGGCGCACCAACAAACAGCTGCGGATGACCAAGGAAGAGGTCAAGCAGGAGTACAAGAACAGCGAGGGCGACCCGCTGATCAAGGCGCAGATCCGGGCCCGGCAGATGGCGATGGCCCGCAACCGGCAGATGGCCGACGTGCCGACCGCGGACGTCGTCATGGTCAACCCCACCCACGTGGCCGTGGCGTTGCGTTACGAGGCGCAGAAGGGCGCGCCGCGCGTCGTGGCCAAGGGTCAGGGCCCGCTCGCCACCAAGATCCGCGAACTGGCCGGCGAGCACCGCGTTCCCATGGTCGAGGACAAGCCGCTGGCCCGTGCGCTCTACGGCGGCGTCGAGGTGGGCCACGAGATCCCGGCCGAGTTCTTCGGCGCGGTGGCCCGGGTGCTGGCGTTCGTCATGAGCCTGAAGGTGAAGGGCTCGGCGGCAGGCCTGCACCGCAACCCACATTCTGAATCAGAGGCCGCATAACTGAAAAGTTAGGAGATTTCCTCACATAGGTCCCTCGAACGGGGGAAGATCGGCATGCGGGAAGAGCCCTCGCTCAGTGGCGGCGACAGATCGCCGAAGAGGGAAACGCCAGGACGGCGAACCCCGCGCAGGGATGGCTCCAACGTCCACTCCTGGAAGGTGCCGTGAAGAACCGCAACATCAGCAAACTTGCCGTGCCCGTCGGGGTCGTCGGCATCGTCCTCATGATGGTCGTGCCCTTGCCGACCTTCCTGCTGGACATGTTGATCGCGCTCAACATCACCGCGGCCCTGCTGATCATGCTGACCAGCATGTTCGTCCAGAAACCACTGGACTTCTCGATCTTCCCGGCCCTGCTGCTGGTAGCCACCCTGTTCCGCCTCGCGCTCAACATCAGCGCGACCCGCCTGGTGCTGAGCGAGGGCGACGCGGGCAAGGTGATCCACGCGTTCGGCAGCTTCGTCGTCGGTGGCAACCTCGTCATCGGCCTCGTCATCTTCCTGATCCTGGTGATCGTCCAGATGGTCGTGGTCACCAAGGGCGCCGAGCGGGTGGCCGAGGTCGGCGCCCGCTTCACCCTCGACGCCATGCCCGGCAAGCAGATGGCGATCGACGCCGATCTCAACGCCGGCCTGATCGACGAGGACCAGGCCAAGAAGCGCCGGGCCGAGGTGGCCGCGGAGGCCGAGTTCTACGGCGCCATGGACGGTGGTTCCAAGTTCGTCAAGGGCGACGCCATCGCCGCCGTCATCATCACGCTGATCAACCTGGTCGGCGGGTTCGCGATCGGCGTGGCCCAGCAGGGCATGGCGGCCGGCGACGCGATGAACCACTACAGCCTGCTGAGCATCGGCGACGGCCTGGTCTCGCAGATCCCGGCCCTGCTGCTCTCGGTGGCCACCGGTCTGATCGTGACCCGCTCGGCCACCTCGGGCGACATGGGTTCGACGGTCACCACCCAGCTCAGCCAGAACAAGCTCGCGCTGCGCATCGCCGGCGGCGCCTCGCTGGCCCTCTGCGTCATCCCGGGCCTGCCCAAGGTTCCCTTCCTGGTGGTCGGCGCGGCAGTCCTGATCGCCGCGCAGAAGATCAAGGACCCGGTGCCGGAGGAAGAGGTGGCGGCGGCCGCGGCGGCCGGCGAGGCGGTCGAGATGCCGCCCGCGGACTCGCCGGAGCAGCTGCTGGGCGAGATGCGCGTCGACCCGCTCGAACTCGCCCTCTCACCCGACCTCGTCGACCTGGTCGACGCCAGCAGCGGGGACCTGCTCGACCGGGTCCGGGCGTTGCGCCGCAAGATGGCCATGGAACTCGGCGTGATCATGCCGCCGGTGCGCACGCGAGACGATCTCGACCTGCCGCTTTCCTCGTACGCCATCCGGATCTCCGGCACCGACGCGGGCACCGGCGAGGCGCCGCCCGGCACGGTGCTGGCCATCGGCGACGGGTTGCAGGGCCTGCCCGGCAAGGCCGGGGTCGAGCCGGTGTTCGGCCTGCCCGGCAAGTGGGTGCCGTCCGAACTGCACTACCAGGCCGAACTGTCCGGCGCGACGGTGGTCGACCGGGCCAGCGTGATCATCACGCACCTGGCCGAGGTCGTCCGGACCAACGCCAGCCGGCTGCTCGGCCGCGAGGACGTGCGCGCGCTGACCGAGACGGTCAAGCGCACCCACCCGGTCGTGGTCGAGGAGCTGACGCCCGCGGTGCTCAGCCTCGGCCAGATCCAGAAAGTGCTCCAAGGGCTCCTCGACGAGGGCGTACCGATCCGCGACCTGGTACGCATCTTCGAGGCGCTCTCCCTTCGGGCGAAGGTCTCCGTCGACCAGGACAGCCTGGTCGAGGCGGCCCGCGCGGCGCTGGGTCCCGCTATCGCGGCCCAGTACACGACCGCCGGCCGGCTCACGGTGATCACGCTCGACCCCATGCTCGAGCAGCAACTGCTCGAATCTCTGCGGCCCAGTGAGACGGGGGCCTTCATGGCGATCGACGGCATGCGTGCCGAGGCGATCGTCAGCGAGGCGGCCCGGCTCACCGAGACCGCGGAACAGCAGGGGCTGGCCCCCGTGCTGGCCTGCTCGCCACAACTGCGGCTGCCACTGATGCGACTGCTGCGCGCCGGATCGCGCCGGGTCCAGGTGCTGTCGTACGGCGAAATCTCTGGTTCCACAGCACAGATCGAAACGATTGGGGTGGTCAACGGTGCCTACGCGGGTGCTGCTTGAGGGACCGGCCATCGAGCCGCTGCTGGCTCAGGTGCGCGATGAGTACGGCTCCCGTGTCCGGATCATCTCCGCCGACAAGGTCCGCAGTGGCGGCGTCGGTGGTTTCTTCGCCAAACAGCATTACGAGCTGTCGGTCGAGGTGCCGGACCCGAACGAGGACAGGAATGACATGACTTCACGGATGAAGACGACCGACACCGGCCAGCACAGCCTGGAACGGCTCCTCGAGCGAGCCGAGTCGCAGGACCGGATGGACGACCCGGGCCGGGCGGCACCACGCCCGTTCGGCGGGAGCGCCTCACCGCGCTCGGTCACGCCGGCGTCGTTCGGCATGACCCGGCCCGCCGAGACCCCGTCCCGGCCCGCCGCCGAGAGCGGGTTCGGTGCCGACGAGGGCCGCAGCGCCGCGTTCGGGGACACCGGGGCCGCGTTCGCCGAGCTGATGGCCGGCCTCAACGGCGGTGACCAGCTCACGTCGCGCCCCAAGCCGGCGCCGCGGGAGGAGCCCGCCCCGACCGTACGGCCGTTCCGCCCGGCCGCGGCCAGCGAGTCGCCGGTCAACGTGGCCCGGACGCCCGCACCGGCGGCAGTCCCGGCTCCGCCCGCCCCGGCCCCGGCCGTGGTGGCCCCGCAGTCGCCCGCCGCTCCGTCCTTCGTGACCGAGCCGCCCGCACCGGCCCCGGCCATCGCGCCGACGTCACCCGCGCCGGTCTCGCCCGCGCCCCGCCTCGCCGACCGCATCGGTGGGCTGGCCGCCAGCGAGATCGAGATCGACGAGGTGCCGCCCGCGCCCGAGCCGGTCGCCGAGACGCCGGCCCCCGTCGAGACGTACGGGTTCCAGCCGGCCTCGCCGGTCTCGGCCGTTCCGGCCCCGGCCGCCGCCACGGCCCCGCCGGTCGCCGACAACGAGCCGGTGGTGCGGAACCTGATGTCGGTGGGCATGCCGGAGAACATGGCCCGCCAGATCACCGGCAGCGACACCTACGCCGGCGTGCTGAGCGTGCTGGCCGCGCGGCCCAGCGCCCCGGGCATCCCGGACGGGCCGGGCGAGATCCTGGTGCTCGCGGGTGACATCAACCTGGGGGTCACCATCGGCCGCCAGCTGCTCGACCAGATCGGCGTGCCGGAGAACCACCTGCTGCTGGCCGCGCAGTCGACGGCCGGCACCGGGCTCCACTCGTCGCGGCTGATCTCGACGCCCGAGGCGGCCGAGAGCCGCACCGAGAAGCTGCACAGCGCCGAGGAGCCCTGGGTCGTCGTGCTCGAGGCGCCGGTGGGCGGCACCGACCCGATCTGGGTCAACGAGATGTGCGACGCGATCGGGGCCACCGCGGTCTGGGCGGTCGTCGACGCCACCCGCAAGACCGCTGACAGCGCCCGGCACCTGCGGACGCTCGGCGAGGTGGAGTCGCTGGTGGTGCACGGCGTCGAGCTGACCGGTGACCCGGCCTCCGTGCTCGGCCTGGACCTGCCGATCTACTCGCTGGACGGCAAGCCGGCCACCCCGCACGCCTGGGCCGCCATGCTCTGCGCGCGGATCGCGTCCGACGTCATGCCGGTCGCCGCGGCCCCGCGGCGCGTCACCCGCACGGTGCGGCAGTGATTCGTCCATCGGTCCTGCTGTTCGCGCTCCTGATGAGCGCGCCGGCGCTGTACCGCTACGTGCTCGACCAGGTCGACGTCACCGAGGTTCTGATCCGGTTCGTTATCGCCGTGCCGATCGCCGCCCTGCTGCTCGCGGGGTTGCGCTTCGTCACCGCGGGATACGGCCGGCCGGAGGGGAAGCCGGCAGGCACCCCGGTGACACCGAGCCCGCTCGACGCGCCGGAGGCACAGAAGCCGGCCTGACAGGTCCACGTAAAAGGGGGTGACCGCTTCGGCGGCCACCCCCTTTTGCGTGTCTTAGGCGTGCGTGTCGAGCCGGCTCGAGCCGGGGGCGGCCGGCCGGATCGTCGGCGCGGCCGTCTCGGCCGGTGCCGCCGGTCCGGTCTCGCGGCGCCCGCCGCCCGGGAAGGCCGCCGCCGCGAACTGCTGGCGCGCCTGCTCCTGCTGCGCGTTGCCCTGCCGCAGGTCGAGCGTCGTGTTGCGGAAACCGGCGTCGGTCAGTTCGCGCCGCAGGTCGTCCATGGCGTTGCGCAGGGCCTCGTTGCCGGCGTCGGTGCCGCCGGTCAGCTGCACGTTGATCTCGCCGTTGCGGATCTCGGCCACCACCTGCACCGGGCCCAGGTCGACCGGGTGCAGGTTGACGGTCAGCCGGTGCACGCCGTCCGCGTCCAGCTTGAGCGGCACGATCCGCATGGCGAGCTGGGCCGCGGGTGGCTGGAAGGCCGGCGCGGCGGCGGGCGGCGGCGGGGCGCCGGCGGCGGGTGCGGCCGGGGTCGCCGCCTGGGGCCCGGAGACGCCGGCCAGGCCGGCCTGACCGAGCGTGCCCGGGGTGGCGGCGCCGTCCGGTGCCACACCGGGCGCGGCGGCCGGGTTGACCGGGTTGGCGGTCACCGGACCGGTGGCGGAGTCGGCTGGGGCCTGGTCGGGCAGGGCGCTGGACGGGGCCGGAGCCGCCGCCGGGTCGGCCGGCGCGCCCGCTCCCGTGCCGTCGGCCGGGGCCGGTGTGGTGTTCGCGGGCGTGGCGGCTGCCGCGTCGGCCGGGGCCGGCGTGGTGCCCGCGGAGCTGGCGGCTGCCGCGTCGGCCGGGGCCGGCGTGGTGCCCGCGGGTGTGGCGGCGGCTGCGGTGTCGGCTGAGGCCGGTGTGGGCGGCACAAGGCCGGCCGGACGGGGTCCGGCCATCGGGGTCGCGCCGGTGGCCGGCGCGGTGAGTGCGCTTGCCGCGTCGGCTGCGGCCAAGGGGCCGGCCGGGACCGCGGTGCCGGCCGGGTCGGAGCCGACGGCCTGGCGGCCGTCCCCGGTTCCCGCGGCTGGTCCACCCTGAGCAGCCGCACCGGTCTGGGCGAGCTGGGCGGCGAGGGCCGGCGGCAGTGGTGTGCCGAGGCCCTGCTGCGGGCCGGCACCGGCCGCCGGGTTGGCGGTCGCCGGAACGGCGGCGGCCTGCGGCGTGGGTCCGCCGGCGGTTTCCCGGGCCGGGTCGGCCGGCGGGTTCGGGACCGTGGCCGTCTGGCCGGCCGCGGCGGCCATCGCGGCTGCGGTCTGAGCGACGGCGGCTGCCGCGGCCTGAGAATCCTGCGCAGGCGCGGCGCCGGCTTCCGGATTCCGGGTGGTTGCGGTCTCGTCGGTGGCCACGCGGTCACCGGTGTCGGAGCCGGTCTGCTCGGCGCGGCCGGTGCCACCCTGGCCGTCGGCCCGTTCGCTCCGGACCCGGTCGGTCCCCGTCCGGTCGGCCGGGGTGCGCTCGCCGGGGCGGTCGGCCCGGTCCGCTCGGCCCGAACGGTCGGAGCGTCGGCCGGCCTCGGCCCGGTCCGCGCGCGCCCGGTCGCCGGAGGCGCGGCTCGAGGCGGTGTCGCGGTCCTCAGCACGCCGCTGGTCGGCCCGGTTCGCCGCGGCGGCCCGGTCGGCCGCCTCCCGCTGCAGGGCGCTGCGCCCCGCGGCGGCCCGCCCGGCGTCGGCCCGGCGGTCGGCGTCCCGCTGGTCGGCCCGGTCCCCGGCGGCCCGGCGCGCGGCCGCGTCGCGGCCGTCGGTCCCGGTCGTCTCGTCCCGTTTCGGCTTGTCGAGCTCGGCCGAGAGCGCGGAGCCGAACTCCTCCCCGCCCTCGCCCCGCTTGGACGCGGGCCGCCGGGCGATATCGGCCGCCGACGTGCGGTCGGCTCCGCTCACGGAATTCGGCATCTTCATGCGGCTCTCCTCCAGATCGGGCGGTCGACGGGTCAGCCGCCGAGCGCGGCGAGGGCCTTCTGGACCTTCGGGACGTACTTCTGGGTCTCCGAGAACGGCGGGATGCCGCCGTACCGGTGCACCGCGCCGCCGCCCGCGTTGTAGGCGGCCAGCGCCAGCGGCAGCGACTTGAACTCGCGCAGGTTGCGGGCCAGCAGCTTGGCGCCGCCGTTGATCGCCTGCGCCGGGTCGAAGGAGTCCTTGACGCCCAGCCCGCGCGCGGTCGACGGCATGAGCTGCATCAGGCCCTGGGCGCCGGCCTTGCTGACGGCCTTGGGGTCGTACCCGGACTCGACCTTGGCCACCGCCGCGAGCAGCTTGGGTGAGACGCCGTACCGGTTGCCGGCCTGCACGAAGAGGTCGGCGTAGGGCACCCCGGCCAGGGCGCCGGTGCCCTGCAGACTGGCCGGGCGGATCGCGGAGACGGCGTTCTGCGGGGTGACCGGGAAGTCCGAGACGACGCGGCGGATGTGCGTCGGTTTCTCGTACACGCTCTGGATCTTGACGTGGTCGCCCGGCTTGGGAGCCGCGATCATCTTGTTGTCGCCGAGGTAGATGGCGACGTGGTCGACGGGGGAGTCGAACGCGAGGATGTCGCCCGGTTTGGCCTGGGCCAGGTTGGCCACCGGCTCGCCCGCCTTGGCCTGCTGGTGCGACAGCCGGGGCAGTTTGATGCCGAGGTCGCTGTAGGCCCGCTGCACCAACGCCGAACAGTCCAGCCCCTTGTCCGGGTCGGTGCTGCCGAAGACGTACGGGGTGCCGAGGTATTTCTTGGCCGCGTCGACGACGTTCTGACCGGTGGCCTGGTTGTTCAGGCGCATGCTGCCGCCCTGCCCGGTCGCGCTGGCCAGCGCCGAGGCGAACGTGGTGGTGCCGCCGGGTCCGGTGGTGCTCACGGTGCCGGTCGCACCGGTGGCGCCCGGAGCGGGGTTGACCGGGGTGAGTCCGAGCTGGCCCTGGAGCTCCTGGATGCGGTTGAGCACCCCGGTGACACCGATCATTCAGCGCCCCCGCTGCGCGCCGCGTTGCGGGCCTTGCTGGTCATCGCCAGCTCGTCCAGGTTGGCCTGGTCCTTGCGCAGGTCGTTGGCGCGCACCATCTCGGCGTGCCGTTCGGCCATCATCTCGACCGCGCGCCGGCGTTTGGCCGCGTCGGCCAGCACGGCCATCCGCTCGCGCTCGACCTCCTCGGCCTCTTCGACCATGCGGTGCGCGCTCATCAGGGCGCCGGCCAGTGACTGCCGGGCGACGAGCCCCGCCACGATGGCCCGGGCGGTGCCCTCGGTGGGCGCCTCCGCGCCGACCAGATCGAGCTGCTTACGCCGTACGAGGTCCTGGGCCTCACGGATCTCGGCGCGCGACTGCATGACGGCGCCCTTGGCCGCGTCCTCCTGGGCCTTGCGGGCGCGGAGCACGGGAGAGAGCCGGAAGAAACGGTTCACGTTCTGCCTCCTAGCGGCCGGGACGGGCCCTCACTTATCCCGGTCGGCCCGCGACCCGAATCGCTGAGGTCCTGCACCCGAGCTGCAACTGGCCTACGAGGCGGCGATCAGCGCGTGGAGCTGGGCCCAGGCCTCCTCGGCGGTGACGCGCTCGTCGAGGCCCTGGCGCAGGAACGCGTTGATGTGGGGCCAGATCGCGGTCGCGCGGTCGGCGTCCGGGTTCGTGCCGGCCACGTACGCGCCGATCTCGACCAGCTCGCGGACGTCGCGGTGGGCGGCCATCAGGCGGCGCAGCTCGGTCGCGTCGGCCTTCTGCTCCTTGGTGGTGATCTTGTTGGCCACCCGGGAGATCGAGTCGAGGGCCTGGATGCTCGGGAAGTGGCCGGCGGTGGCCAGCTTGCGGTCGAGCACCACGTGGCCGTCGAGGATCGAACGGGCGGCGTCGGCGATCGGCTCGTTGTGGTCGTCACCCTCCACCAGCACGGTGTAGAGGCCGGTGATGCTGCCGCGCGCGCCCGGCCCGGCCCGTTCCAGCAGGGAGGCCAGCATCGCGAAGACCGACGGCGGGTAGCCGCGGGTGGCGGGCGGCTCGCCCACCGACAGCCCCACCTCGCGCTGCGCCATGGCCGCGCGGGTCACGCTGTCCATCATCAGCAGCACGTCGGCGCCCTCGTCGCGGTAGTACTCGGCGATCCGGGTGGCCACCGCGCCGGCCCGCAGGCGCACCAGCGGCGGCGTGTCCGAGGTCGCGATCACCACCACCGACCGGGCCAGCCCCTCCTCGCCCAGGTCGTGCTCGATGAACTCGCGGACCTCACGACCGCGCTCGCCGACCAGCGCCACCACGTTCAGCTGGGCCGACGTGCCCCGCGTGATCATGCTCATCAGCGTGGACTTGCCGACGCCGGAGCCCGCGAAGATGCCGATGCGCTGCCCCCGCCCGCACGGCACCAGCGTGTCCAGCACCCGTACGCCCAGAGACATCGGCTTGTCGACGAGCTGCCGCTCCATGGCCGACGGGGGCGCGGCGTCGATGCTGACCAGGTGCCCCTGCAGCGGGGGCCCGCCGTCCATCGGGCGGCCCAGCCCGTCCAGGATCCGGCCCTGCAGGTCGGGGCCGACGGCCACCCGCAGCGGCCCGCCCGTGCTGACCACCGGCGTCCCGGCGCCCAGCCCGGCGATCGGGCCGAGCGGCAGGCAGGAGAGCTTGTCGCCGTCGATGGCGGCCACCTCGGCGAAGATCGCCTCCGCGCCCTCGCCCATCTGCACCAGGTCGCCGACCCGGGCGTCGACCCCGCTGACGGTCACCCGCAGGCCGACCGCCCCGACCACCCGGCCCCGGGTGAGCGGGCGGGCCGCCTCGATCGCCGCCGACAAGCGGTGGCGGAACACGTCAGTCATCCTGCGCCTCTCCCGTTACAGCAGTCGTAGCGCTTCCCGGGCGCGGTCGACCGCGGCGGCGATGGTCGCGTCCACCGTCGCCATGCCGGTCTCCGCGACCGCGTCACCGGGCCGCAGCGCACCGTCCGGCCGCAGCCGCACCCGGCGTCCCTCGTACTCGAAATCCGTCTCGCCGGCGTCGCCGACCAGCGTGTGGTAGTCGTCCGGGTGCAGGCTGACCACCAGCGCCCCGGCGTCGGGGGTGGCCGTCATGGCCCTTCGCAGCGCCGCCACCGTGCGGCCCTGCGGGTCCTCCAGGCTGCGCCCGACGATCGCCTCGGCCAGCTCGAAGGCGTGCGCCAGCAGCACCTCCTGCAGCTCGGCGAAGGTGGGCATGAGCTGGTTCTCGTGCTCGGTGACGGCCCGGCCCAGGGCGTTGACCGCCTGGGCCAGCGCGGCCGCCCGGCGCTGCTCGTGGGCCTGCTCGGCCGCGGCCGCCCGGGCCTGCGCGTTCTGCGCGGCGGCGGCCGCCTCGCGCTGGCCCTGGGCCCAGCCCTCGGCGTAACCGGCGGTGCGGGCCTGCTGCTTGACGCGGTCGAGGGAGCTGCCGTCGGCGGGCAGGCCGGTGCGCAGGTCGACCGCGAACCGGGCGGTGGAGGCCGACTCGGCCATCGAGCCGCGCAGCACGGGGCTGCTGCTCTCAGGCGATGAGCTCATCGGCCTCGCCACCGCGCTGGACCTCGATCTGACCGGAGTCCTCGAGCGAACGGATCACCGAGACGATCTTGGCCTGGGCCTCCTCGACCATCTTGACCTTGACCGGGCCGAGCAGGTCGATCTCCTCGAGCAGGTTCTCGCGGCCGCGCTCGGAAAGGTTCTTGGTGACCTTGTCGCGCACGGTGTCGGGCACACCCTTGAGCGCGGTGGCCAGGTCGGCCGGCTCCACCTGGCGCAGCACCAGCTGGATCGCGCGGTCCTCGAGGTTGATGATGTCCTCGAACATGAACATCCGGCGCCGGATCTCCTCGGCCAGCTCGGGGCTGCGGGCGTCCAGGGCTTCCAGGATGAGCCGTTCGGTGGTGCGGTCGGCGCGGTTGATGATGTCGACCAGCGGCTGCAGACCACCGACGGTGGAGAGCTCGTCCGGCTGCAGCACCGACGAGAGCTTGCGCTGCAGGGCCTGTTCGACCTGGCGGATGATCTCGGGGGAGGTCCGGTCCATCACCGCGATCCGGTGCGCCACCTCGGTCTGCACCTCGATCGGCAGGCCGGCCAGGATCGACGAGGCGAGCGCGGAGGGGATGTGCGCCAGCACCAGCGCGATCGTCTGCGGGTGCTCGTGCTGCACGTACGAGAGCAGCTGCCGGGGGTCGGCGTGGCTCAGGAAGTTGAAGGGGATGTCGTTCATCGACGCTTCGAGGCGGTCCAGTATCAACGCCGCGCGGTCCTTGCCCAGTGAGGCCTCGAGCAGCTCGCGGGCGTAATCCATGCCGCCCGAACCGGCGTACCGGGTGGTGGCCATGGCGTAGAACTCGTCCATCACGTCGTCGACCTGGGTCGGTTCCAGCTTGCCGAGCCGGGCGATCTCGGCCGAGATCATCTCGACCTCTTTCTCCGACATCTGCGACATGATCTGGGCGGACTGCTCCTTGCCGAACTGCACGAGCATGATGGCGGCCTTGCGCACGCCCGTCATCGACATCGTGGTGAGCGCCGGTGTGGTCAACGCGTACTCCCTCTTCAACCGCAGCGGAAACAAGCCGTGGGACGGCTGTGGCGGCGGCCGGGCTCAGCCGGCCGCCGCGCGAAGGGTCAGCGCGTCACATCAGCGGCCAGCCAGCCGCGCAAGAGCACTGCCATCTCCTCCGGTTGATCCTTGACCATCTGATCGATCTCCCGCTGGCGTTCCTCGCGAGCCTGCACGTTCGTGTCGTCCATGGCCATCCCGGCCTCCAGCATCTGCGCCGGGATCGCCTGGTTGAGCTCGGCGAGCCGCTGAGCCTCGAGCGCGGCCTGCATGTCCTCGAGGTGCTTGCGCTCCTCGGGGGTCAGGCCCCGCCGCTTCTTGCTCTTGCGGCTGAAGCGCCAGGCCAGGAAGAGCAGGACCAGGACGAGCGCGGCCAGGCCGGCGGTCTTGTACATCGACATCTGCTTGGCCTCGACGGCGGCCGCGGACGAGGCGGTCAGCGCCTCCTGGGCAGCCTTGGCCGCGCTCTGATCGAACGGCATGGCCGAGACCGCGATGGTGTCGCCCCGCGTGGCGTCGATGCCGGCGGCGGCGGTCACCAGCTGCTGCACCTGCGCCGGGTCGATGGTGGTGCCGGTGCTGCTGTTGAGCAGCACGGCCACGCTCAGCTTCTTGATGCCGCCGGGCGCGCTCCGCCGGACCTCGTTGACCTTGTTGACGGCGTTGTTCTTGGTGCTGCTGCTGTTCTCGTACTGACCGGGGCCGCTGCTGCCGCTGCTGCCGGTGCTGCAGCCGGGGCCCGCGATGTTGTCGGGACCGAGCACGCCGCCGGCGCAGTTGTTGGCGCCGTTGTACGCCTCGCGCTGGTTCGTCTCGGAGAGCGCGGGCACCGACGGGTCGGCGTTGAAGGTCTCGCTCTGCGTCTCGGTCTGGTCGAAGTCCAGCGTCGCCGTGGTCACCACCGACGAGTTGCCCCGGCCGACCACGCTGTCCAGCATGCTCTGGATGGAGGTGTTCATGCGGTTCTGGAAGGCGACCGTCTGCGCGTCGGTGCCGCTGTCCCCGCCCGTGCCGATGGCCGCACCACCACCGGTCGAGAGGATCTTGCCGTCCGCGCCGGCCACGGTGATCTGGGTCGGGTCCAGGCCCTCCACGCTCGAGGCGACCAGGTGGACGATGCTCTGCACCTGATCGCTGCTCAGCTGCTCGGTGGCGCTCGTGGCCACCAGCACCGAGGCGGTGGGCTTGTCCTGCTCGTCGGCGAAGACGTCCTTCTTGGGGATCACGAGGTGCACGGTGGCCGCCTCGACGCCCTCGATCGACTTGATCGTGTTGGACAGCTCGCCCTCGAGCGCCCGCTGGTAGTTCGTCTGCTGCATGAAGTCGCTGGTGGTGATGCCCTGCTGGTCGAGCAGCGCGTAGCCGGTGCCGGCGTCGCCGGGCAGCCCTTCGCCGCTCAGCGACAGCCGCAGATCGTTGACTTGATCCTGCGGCACCAGAATCGTCTGCCCGTCGTTGGCCAGCTCGTAGCTGGTGCCGGTCTTCTTCAGCGACTCGACGATCGCGCTGGCGTCCTTGGACGAGAGGTTGTTGAAGAGAATGGAGTACGACGGCTTCGACGCCCACGTGGCGAAGAAGTAAGCGCCCACGACGAGCGCGATGACTGCCGCGATCGTGACGGCCTTCTGTCCCGGGGTGAAGGACCGGAACGTGTCCGTGACGCGGCGAACCGGAGCGGGAAGGCGGTCGGTCATGTCAGGCCTGCATCCTCATGATTTCCTGGAAAGCTTCCACGGCCTTGTTGCGGACGGCCAGCGTGAGCTGGAGGCCGAGCTGGGCCTCGTTGGCCGCCATCGTGTACTGGGCCGGATCCTGGAGCGTGCCGTCGGCGGCCTGGACCGCGAGGTCGCTCGCCTTGTTCTGCGACGCCTGCACGCTTTCCAGACCACGCGACAGCATGCTGGCGAAGCTCTCGTTCGGTCCCTGCGCCTCGGTGGCCTTGTCGGCGCCGGTCAGGGCGCCGGCCCCGCCGATGCCGCCGAGGCCGGAGGCCTTGTCGAGTCCGGACACCGCGGAGATGCTGCCGAACGGGCTGCCGATCGGGCTTATCGGGGAGACCATCGTCTACCTCACTTTCCGAGGTTGATCGCGGCGGTGTAGGAGTCCTTGGCCCGGTCGACGACCGACAGGTTGGCCTGGTAGGCGCGCTGGGCCATCATCATCTGGGCCATCTGCGAGCTCAGGTCGATGTCGGGCTTGCGCACGTAGCCCTGGTTGTCGGCGAGCGGGTTGTCCGGGTCGTGCACGAGCACACCCTCGGCACTGCCGAACGCGACGCCACCCACCTGGGCGCCGTTGCCGTCCTGGGCCTCCTGCGCGATCACGTACCGCGCCTGGAACGCCTTCTCGGACGTACGGCTGGTGTTGTCCATGTTGGCGATGTTGTCGGAGACGGCATCCAGCCACTTGCGGTAGACGGTCACGCCGGAACCGGCGACCCCGATAGCGTTGAAAGTGCTCATCGTCAGGCTCCCTTGATCGCGTCGCGCAGCATCGAGTACTTGGTGTCCAGCGCCCGCAGGGTCAGCTGGTAGCGCATCGTCGTGTCGATGTGGGAGAGCGTCTCCTCGTCGAGGTTGACGTTGCTGCCGTTCAGGCGGGTCGGCTCCAGCGAATCCCTGGTCTGCGGAGCGACTCCCAGCGGCGACAGACCCTTGGCCACGGCGCCGCGCAACGCCTCCTCGAACTCAACCTTACGAGCCTTGTAGCCCGGGGTTTCGATGTTCGCAATATTGTTCGCGATAGCGCTCTGCCGGGCCGCGAGACCGGTGACCGCGACGCGCAGGGCGGACGACGAGACATCGTCGAACACAGCAGCTCCTTGTGTAGGTCCAAGGCCGCCGATCCGTGGCATTTCGGTGAGCGATCCGTCGCTCGTACATTGCAGTTCGGCTCCCGCGCCGATCCGCTGAGCGTCAGACGGTTGCCAGCAGGTTGCTGAAACGCGAGAACGCCCCGGGGCCCCGCATAGGGGGTCCCGAGGCGTTCCGGCTCGGTCGTCACATGGCCCGGTCGACGTAGACGGGTCGTTTGACCGCCTCTCCCGTCTCGATCCGGGTCGTCATCGTCATCTGCTGGCGGGTCGCGGTCATCCGCCGGGCGATCTCCTCGGCCGCCTTGAGCTGGCGGGTCAGGATCTCGTCGGCTCGCGGCTTGAGCTCCAGCGGCAGCGCACCCAGTTCCGTCGGCGCCTTCCACAGGCTGGCCGGCGGCGTCTCGGCGTGGCGGTGCTCGTCGGCCAGCATGGCCTCGATCGTCGCCACGTCCAGCTCGAGCTCGTCCAGCGCGTCGCTCCAGGCGTGCCCCCAGTTCCCGCCGCTCATGGTGCTCATCCGCTCGTCAGCCGGCCACCGCCGCGGCCGCGGCGTCGCGCCAGGCGTCGCGCAGCGGCTCGACGAAACCGCGGCACACGGCGACCCGCTCGGGGCTCTTGGCGATGTTGGCCCCGATCAGCTCGGTGATCAGGTAGCCGTACAGGTTGGCCAGGCCCGGCGCGCCCGACCAGGCCTCGACGTCCAGGCTGACCTGCAGCTCGATGACGATCTCCTGCGCGTGCGTGATCTTCTCGTGGGCGGTTTCGAGCTCGCCCGCCCGCAGCGCCTCCTCGCCCTGCGCCAGGTCGAGGACCAGCCGGTCGTACAGCATGATCAGCAGCTTGGCGGGCGAGGCGGTCTGGATCGAGTCCTGCAGGTAGCGGTTGCGAAGGTTCGGGGCGGTCATGGTCATCGGTCTCCTAGGTCAGGGCCCTGCGACGGCTGGTCGGGGCGGTGGATCAGAGGCCGGAGAGCTGGCCGGCGAGCCAGGTGGATTGGTTCTTGAGCTTGCCCAGTGACGTCTCGAGGTCGGCGTACTGCTTCTGGAGCGAGTTCTTCTTGGCCACGAGCCGGATGTCCCAGTTGCTGATCTGACTGTTGAGCCCGTCGATCTCGTTCTTGCGACCGGTGATGACCGAGGTGATGTTGACCGACTGGTCGCCCGCGTACTTCTCCATCTGGTCGGCGAACTCGATGCCGGCCGCCTGGATCTGCGACGGGTTCTCGTTGTAGGCGGTGGTGAACTTGGCCGCGTCGAATTTCAGCTGGCCGCTGCGGTCGAGTTCCACGCCGAGCTTGGACAGCGAGATCGAGATCTTCTCGAGGTTGGTCTTGGTGACGGGGTCGGTCGGCTGCGTCTTGTCGTACGACGGGTTCGCATAGGTGAGACCGAGGCTGATCTTGCTGAGCATGCTCTGCGAGATGTTGCGGACCGAGAAGTCGCCGGTCAGCGGCGAGCCCTTCTTGGTCGCCGCGTCGTAGGCCGTCTGCTTGGCGACCTCGCCCAGCGTGCCGTTGGCCGCGTCGACCAGCGCCTGGATCTTGCTCGCGATCCCGCTGACGTCCTGGTCCGAGGTGACCGTGACGTCGTTCTCGAGCTTCGACACGGTGATCGAGACGCCCGGCATGAGCTTGGTGAACGTGTTTGTGTCGCTGGTGACGGAGTAACCGCCGTTGGCGGCGTTGGCGTCGCCCCCGCCGATGTCGAGCTGGGCGTTGCCGGCGGAGGCCACGTTCGTCAGGGGCGAGGCGACGCCGTCGAGCCCGCTGTCGATCTTGAAGGCGTTGGCGCTGCCCGTCTTGCCCCCGCTGATCTGCAGGATGTCGGTGGCGCCGCCGGTGGTCACCACTGTCGCCTTGAGCCCGATGCCGGCCGCGTTGATCGCGGCGGCGACGCCCTTGGCCGACTTGTCGTCGCCCAGCGTGATCGTGTTGACCTTGTCGTTGGTGCTGCCGTCGAGCGGGCCGGTGGTGATCTGGATGGTGCCGGAGCTGATGTCGCCGGTGGTCGGGACCTTGGCCGTGGTGATCTGGTTCTTGGCCAGGCTCTTGACGTTGAACACGGTGGTTCCGGAGGCGCCGTTCGTGCCGGTCACGGCGGTGGCGGTCACGGAGCTGGAGCTCGACGTGGCCTTGACCGCGCGCCACGTGCTGAGCTGGCCCACGGAGTCGGCGGCGTTCTTGAGTGAGGTCAGCGCCGCGTTGACCGACTGGTAGGAGGCGATCGCGGTCTGGGCCGTGCTCACCTTTGTCTTGAGGCGGTTCTGCGGCGCCGCCTCGACCTGCATCAGTGAGTTGATCATGGAGGTGGTGCTGAGGCCACTGACGAGTCCGTCTACCGCTGTGCTCACCGGAGCCTGCCTTTCACTGCCTGGAAAATGAAGCGGGGGCAGCCGCTTTTGACGGCTACCCCCACCTATTCGGTCACTTGCCGATGAGATTCAGTTGCTGACGGTGGCAGTTCGGTTAGCGCAGCAGCGAGAGAACGTTCTGCGCCGACTGGTTGGCCTGGGACAGCATCGAGGTGCCGGCCTGGGTCAGGATCTGCGACCGGGTGAAGGACACCATCTCCTGGGCCATGTCGGTGTCACGGATACGCGACTCCGACGCGGACAGGTTCTCGACCGCCACGTTGAGGTTGTTGATGGTGTGCTCGAAGCGGTTCTGCACGGCACCGAGCGTGGCCCGGCTGTCGGTGACCGACGACAGGGCCTTGTCGATCGCCTTGAGCGCGGCGTCGGGGTCCTTGGTCAGGTCGAGGGCCGCGGTGCCGAGCGTCTCGGAGTCGACGCCACCGATCGCGATGCCGATCTTCTGGTTGGCGTTCGCGCCGACCTGGAACTTGCCGGTGTTGCCGCCGGTGGAGTTCAGCGTGGTCAGGTTGACGCCCAGACCGCCGGAGTTGACACCCGTGGTGGTGTCGACGCTGCTGGCCACACCGATGTTCGTGTCGTTGGTGATCGAGAAGTCACCGCTGCCGTTGACGTTGAACGTGGTGCGGTTCTGCGAGTCGACCTTGGCCGACATGGTGACCTCGTTGCCCTGGAAGCCGGCCGCCTTCAGGGCCTTCTCGAGGCCCGCGTTGACCGCCTTGGCCAGGTCCTGCGGCGACGCGTCGGCCGCCACCTTGTCCACCGAGACCTGGATCGGGGTGCCACCGGCGGAGATGTCGGTGCCGTTGGGTGACTTCGTCAGGCCACCCACCTTCTCCAGCGAGAAGGTGAACGTGCCGCTGCCGGTGACGCCGGACGGCAGCGAGGCCGCGGCGCCGCTGGTGGTGGCGGCCATCTGGGTGCCGGCGGCCTGCTTGGTGCTGCCGAACGTGCCGTCGAGCAGGCTCTGCTTGCCGAACGCCGTGCTCTTGCCGATCCGGTCGAGCTCGGCGTTGAGCTGGCCCATCTCCTTGTTGGCGGCCTCGGCGGCCGACGAGTCGGTGGCGCCCGAGTTGGCCGCCTGCACCGACAGGTCGCGCATACGCTGCAGGATGGCGGTGGTCTCGTTGAGCGCACCTTCAGCGGTCTGCGCGACCGAGACGCCGTCCTGCGTGTTGCGCACGGCGACCTTGAGCCCGCCGACCTGCGAGCGCAGGCCTTCGGAGATCGAGAGGCCGGCCGCGTCGTCGGCGGCCCGGTTGATGCGGAAACCACTGGACAACTTCTCCAGCGACTTCGACATCTGGCTGTCGGTGACCGACAGGTTCCGGTAGGCGTTCTGCGCGGCGATGTTCTGGTTGATGCGAAGACCCATGAGTGCTTCCTCCTTGAGGGGTCTTGGAGCGGCCCATCCATGGGGCCGTGGCGTTACGCCAGGCCGATCGGCGCGGTGCCGACGGTTCATGAGCAGTCTGCGAGATTTCCCCCACCATTTCCGGCGAATACGAAGAAACCCGAACGGAACTCACATGAACCCGGAATGCACCGGATCGGGGGAAATTCCTCAGCGGAGTCGGGGACGTGCCGACGTGTCCGAATGAGCGGGTTGTTCGAGCCCGACCGGAGGCGAGACGGAGGACCAGGGTGAGCCTGACCGACCTGGCCAGCGTCCTGTGGCGTTCACGTGAGCTGCTCGAGATGCTGTTGTTCAAGCTGGAGGAGGAGCAGCTGCTTCTCGCGGCGGGCCGCTCCCGCTGGCTGAGCCACGCCACCCGCGAGGTCGAGGTGGTGCTGGAACAGATCCGGCAGACCGAAGTCATTCGCGCCGCCTACGCCCAGGACGTCGCGGTCGAGCTGGGGCTCGCGCCCGAGGCCTCGCTGGGCGAACTGGCCGACGCCGCGCCCGCGCCCTGGTCGGATCTGCTGCACCAGCATCGAAAGGCGTTCCTCCTGCTCACGTCCGAGATCAGTGCCCTCGCCGACGTGAACCGCGACCTGCTCACGGCCGGGCAACGCGCAGCACGCGAAACCATGCTCGCGTTCGCCGAAACTGTGGAAACGTACGGACCGCAGGGCCAGACCGTTTCCGGCGGCGTCCGCCGCTCCAGCCTGGTGGATGAGGCGATCTGATGGCTAGTTCATTCAGTGGTATCAACACGGCGCTCACGTCGCTCTACGCGCAACGCCGTGGCCTGGACATCACAGGTCAGAACATCGCGAACGCGAACACCGAGGGCTACACGAAGCAACGGGTGCGCATGGCGTCGCAGACCGGCAGCCTCAACCCCGGTGTGTACGCGACGACGACGCAGGTCGGCAACGGTGTGACCATCGCCGGTGTCGAGCGCGGCCGCAACGCGTACCTGGACGAGCGGGGGCGCACCGAGCACGCCAACTCGGCGTACCTGCAGAGCCAGAAGGCCGCGTACGGGCAGATCGAGAGCGTGCTGGCGGAGCCGAGCGACACCGCCCTGCAGGCCCGTCTGCACGACATGTGGGACGGCTGGAACGACGTCGCCAACAACTGGCAGGACCCGTCGACCCGTTCCTCGCTGCTCGAGAAGAGCCGCACCGTGGCGATCACCCTGAACGACACGCGGGCCTCGCTCGCCAGTCAGTTCGGCGCGAACCGCAACGAGATGAGCGCGTACGTGGATCAGGTCAACACGCTGGCCGACAACATCGCGCACATGAACAACCAGGTGGTGGTGGCCCGGGCGGCCGGCCTCGAGGCCAACGAGCTGCAGGACCAGCGGGACGTGGCGGTGATGAAGCTTTCCGAGCTGACCGGCGCGACCACGCAGGCCAAGACCAACGGCGCGGTCAACGTCTACATGGGAACGTCACCGCTGGTCAGCGACTTCTCCACGCGCAAGCTGGAGCTCTCCGGTCCGCCCAACCTCGACTCCTGGACCCCGACCACGCAGGTCGCGCTGAAGTGGTCGGGCACCGACACGTCGGCGACCGTCGGCGGCACCATGGGCTCGATGCTCGACACGATGAACACCATCATTCCCGGCATCTCGGGCCAGCTCGACGACGTGGCCAAGGGTCTGGCCGACAGCGTCAACGCGCTCACCACCTCGGGCTACGACGTCAACGGGGATCCGGGCGTCGCCTTCTTCGACGGCACGAACGCGCGCGACATCAAGGTCGCGATCGACGACCCGGACAAGGTCGCCTTCTCCGCGGGCAACCCCAAGGCCGTGCCGCCGGCGGTCGCCGCGATCGACAACGACCGGGCCGACGAACTGGCCGCACTCGGCACCTCGCAGAACGGGCCGGACGCGAAGTACCAGCAGATGATCGGTCAGCTCGGCGTGGCCTCGCAGGCCTCGTCGCGGCGCAGTGAAATCCAGGACGCCGTACGGGATCAGGTCGACACCTCGCGCGAGGCCGAGTCGGGGGTCAACCTCGACGAGGAGATGACCAACCTGCTGACCTACCAGCGCGGGTACGAGGCGGCCTCCCGGGTGCTGACCACGATCGACTCGATGCTCGATCAGTTGATCAACCGCACCGGTCTCGTCGGCCGCTAGCGGTAGGGGGACCGTATGACGATTTCCAGCCGGGTCACCGACACCAGCATGCGCCACCGCATGCTGGGTGACCTCAACCGCAGCATGGCCCGGGGCCAGGAGCTGCAAAAACAGATCTCGAGCGGCAAGCAGCTGAGCAAGCCCTCGGATTCGCCGACCGGCACGGTGACGTCGCTGCAGCTGCGTGGCGAGATGCGGGCCACGCAACAGTTCTCCCGCAACGCCGACGACGGACTGGGCTGGCTCGGCACCATCCAGGACAAGCTGGGCGACGCGTCGGGACAGATCATCCGCGTACGGGATCTGACCGTGCAGGGCCTCAGCTCGGCGAACAACGCGTCGGCGCGCGAGGCGATCGCCGTCGAGATCGACAACATCCGTCAGTCGATGATCGGCGAGGCCAACACCAAATACCTCGGCCGGCCCGTCTTCGGCGGGACCACGCCGGGTTCGGTCGCTTTCGACGAAACCGGATCGTACGTCGGTAACGACGGGCAGACGACCCGATCGGTCGGACCGAACGCCAAGGTGCGAATCGACACGACCGGCGCCGAGGCGTACGGAGCGAACGGCAGCGACACACAGCTCTTCAAGGTGCTGGGTGACATTTCGGCGGCCCTTCGCTCCAATGACGACGTTGCCCTGAACACCGGTCTGTCAAATCTAGATACGGCGCACGATTTACTAAAGTCCACCCTTTCGGACGTTGGCGCCCGATATAATCGGATTACGCAGATGAAGCAGTCCGCTGATGATCACTTGCTGTCCGTGACGTCGCAGCTGTCCGATATCGAGGATGTCGACCTGCCCAAGGCGATTATGGAATTGCAGATCCAGCAGACGTCTTATCAGGCCGCCCTGGCCGCCTCGGCCAAGGTGATCCAGCCCTCGCTCATCGATTTCCTGAGGTGACCATGACTACTCGTACCGCTACCCGACCGATCGAGGCCACGATGTCCGACCCGTCGCTGGGTCTGCCGACCATCACGATGGCGGTGCCCATGCCCGGCTTCCCGGCGCATCGGGAGTTCGTGCTCGTGCGGCTCAACGAAGACGGCCTGCTCTACGCGTTCACGTCCACCGAGGACCCCGACCTGCGCTTCCTCGTGGCGCCGCCGGAGCCCTTCTTCCCGGACTACGCGCCCGAGATCGAGGCCGACGTCTTCGCCGCGCTCAACACGAAGGACGCGGACCGTCTGCTGCTGCTGACGGTCATCACGGCCGGCGCCAACGAGACCACGGCGAACCTGATGGCCCCGATCGTGGTCGACCGGGACAGCATGCGCGCCATGCAGGTGGTGCTGAGCGGCACGGGTTTCCCCGTCCGCGCGGTCATGAACCCGGTCTACTGACAAATCCCGCAGGCGCGGCCGTACGTCCGGCGCACGGTCGCGCCTGACTCGCGATGCTGTCCGTCCACGGATGGAGGAGGGCACCGACGATGCTCGTACTGACCCGGCGCTCCGGGGAGAGCGTGATGATCGGCAACGATGTCGTCATCACTGTGCTCGAGGCGCGTGGAGACGTGATCCGGCTGGGCATCCAGGCTCCGCGTGACGTGCAGGTGCATCGCGAGGAGGTGTACCGGGAGCTGCAGGCCTCGAACCGGGAGGCCGCCTCGCCCACACAGGACGAGGTGCAGGCGGTCAGCAAGATGCTGAAGCCGTCGGCCACATCGGACTGAACAGCAATTCCGAACGCCCCGTCGCAATCGCGGCGGGGCGTTCGTTTTTCGGGCGTTTCCCTGTAAAAACTCCACAACAACTGAAAGATGTTCATTACCGCGCGAGCGGTGCTGTTCCGGCTTCCTAGGGGGATCGATGTCGCGGTTGGCCCAACTCGGTATCGCCAAGCGTCTCGCCATGATCGTCGTAGTGGGCGCCGTCGCGTTGGCCGCACTGGCTGCTATCTCGCTGTCCGGCCAGGGCCGGCTGGCCGAGCAGGGCCGCAACGTCTCGAACCTGCAGGCCTGCCAGGCGGCGATGAACCACCTCGACACCCGCCAGAGCGAGCTGAAGGTGGACGCCTACCGGTCGGCGCTGGGCCAGGACGTGAGCCAGGACGTCGTCGACGACGTGCAGTCGGCCGCCGAGGCCGCGGACGGGGTGGCCGGCTGCGGACTGCCCGGCGACATGGCGCAGACGTTCACCGAGGACCGCCCCGCCTTCGTCGACTTCGGCCAGTTCATCTCCGACTTCGTGGCCTCCGGGGACAAGCGCACCCGGATCGGGGAGATCGCCGAGCGCAACAACGTCACCGACGACAAGCTGGGCGCGCTGATCGACCGGGTCACCGCCGCCGTCGAGACCGAGGAGGGCGACATGGCCTCCACGATCAGTCAGACGCGTACCCTCTCGATCGTCGTCGCCCTCGTCGGGCTGGTGCTCCTGATCGGCCTGGCCATTCCGCTCGCCCGCTCGATCCTGGTGCCGGTGCGCACCCTGGGGGCCGTCATCGACGCGCTCGCCCGCGGCGACCTGACCGGCCGCAGCGGCATCACCAGCCGTGACGAGCTGGGCCGGATGGCCGCCGGCCTGGACGGCGCGCTGGAATCGATCCGCGGCTCGCTCGAGACGATCGGGCGGGACGCGGACGCGCTGGCCGGTGCGGCCGGTGAACTGTCGGCAGTGGCCGCGCAGATCGCCGAGGCGGCCGGCAACACCGACCGGCAGACCGCGGCGGCCTCGGCCGAAGCCGACGAGATCTCACGCAACGTGCAGACGGTGGCGGCCGGTTCCGAGGAGATGGGCCTGGCCATCCGCGAGATCTCCCGCAACACCAGCGAATCGGCGCAGATCGCCTCGATCGCGGTGTCCGAGGCGGCCCGGGCCACCGAGACCGTGCGCCAGCTGGGCGACTCGTCGGCCGAGATCGGCAACGTGATCAAACTGATCACCTCGATCGCCGAGCAGACCAACCTGCTCGCCCTGAACGCCACGATCGAGGCGGCCCGCGCGGGTGAGGCCGGCAAGGGCTTCGCCGTGGTCGCCAGCGAGGTCAAGGACCTGGCCCAGGAGACCGCCCGCGCGACCGAGGACATCGGCACCCGCGTCGCCGCGATCCAACAGGACACCGGCGGCGCGGTCGAGGTCATCTCGCGGATCAGCGAGGTCATCGGCCAGATCAACGACTTCCAGACCACTATCGCGTCGGCGGTCGAGCAGCAGACGGCCACCACCGGCGAGATGAGCCGGAGCATCGCCGAGGTGGCCGGCGGATCGGCCCGGATCGCGGCCAACATCTCCGACGTCTCCGCCGCCAGCGCGGCCGCCGTACAGGGCGTCGAACAGACCAAGCAGGCGTCCAACGGCGTCGCCCGCACCGCCGACGACCTGCGTTCCCTGGTCAGCTCGTTCCGCATCTGAGACGCGCGCACCCGGACTGCACCGCCGCCGGAACGAGGTTGACAACGGCCGGGCCCCACTCTTTCGGTCAGACGGGAAGAGCCCGTCGAGCTGAGGCCGGGGAGTGACAGTGGGCGCGGAGCGGGAATCAGTGATCGGTGTGGTCAGCGCCGTCGACGCGCTGGATCTGACGGCCGATGCGCATGTGCACACCGGCTTCTCGGCCGGGCGGGACGCCGTCGGTGTGGTCGTCTCGGCGGCCGACCGGGCCGGGCTGGGTGCGCTCACCTTCGCCGACCAGGTGGGGCCGGAGACGACCTGGCTCTCCACCTACGCCGACTCGGTGCGGCGGGCTCAGCGGCGCACGGAGATGAAGCTGCGCATCGCGGCCGAGGTCGAGGTCGTGCGCCCGGACGGCTGGCTGGCCCTGCCGCCCGACATCAGCTACCTCGAGGCCCTCTCCGTCGCCGTGTCGCGTCTGCCGCTGCTGACCGGTGTGGCCGGCCCCCGTGAGGTGCGCGCCATGCTGACCGCGGGCGAGCTCTCCACCGACCAGGTGGCCGAGCAGCTGGTCGACGTGACCGTCCGCGGCATCGAGCGGGCCTCCCGCTACGCTCCGACCCAGCTCGCCCGTCCGCTCGGTCTGCTGGCCCAGGTCGGCTTGGACGACGCCGTGCTCGGTCCCGACCTGATCGACGCGCTGGCCACGGCCTGCCGCGAGACCGGTACCGTGGTCGAGATCAGCGAGGCCTGGCGGTCGCCGTCGCCGCGGATGGTGGCGATGCTGCGTGAGTCCGGGGTGACTCTGGTGCCCGCGAGTGACGCCCGGTACGCCACCGAGGTCGGCCACTGGCAGTACGTCCGCCGGGTCTGAGCGAAACCGGCCGCTGTCCGTAGCCGTCTCCGTACTCTCAGTCATGCCAGCAGTTGGACGCGTAGGCATGGGAGAGAAGCGATGAGCATGGTTCAGCAGGCCATCGAGGTGAGTGCGCCGTTGCACACGGTGTACGAGCAACTCGCCGCGTTCGAGAACTACCCGCAGTTCATGAGCGGCGTGCAGCAGGTGACCGCGACCGGTCACGACCGGACCCACTGGGTCATGGACGTGGAGGGTCACCGGCGCGAGTTCGACGCGCAGATCACCGAGCGCACGCTGGATGAGCGGGTCTCCTGGTCGACCATGGACGGGCCCCTGCTCGCCGAGACCATCACCCTGCGACCCATGGGCGAGATGAAGACCCAGGTGGTGGCGCAGCTGGAGGCCGATGTCGCCTTCCTGATGCCGAACGACCGGCACGGCCAGGCCTCGCTGACCAAGCGCCTGAAGTCCGACCTGACCACCTTCAAGAGCCTGGTCGAGAACGGCCGGCTCGGTGCCAGCACGAAGAAGCTGGCCCGCCCGGTGCCGTCCCCGGCGGCGGTCGCCGCCCGCGCCAAGAACCGCGCACACCCGGGCGCGGGCTGGGGCACCAGCGCCGGTGAGCACAGCAACGCCAGCCGGGCCGACCTGCCGTATCACGGTCTGTCGGCGTCCACGATGGCCACTCGCGTCGACATCACCTCGGCGCCCGGCATCAACGACTCGCACGACCTGGACGACGTGCTGGCTCCCGGGCGCCGGATCGGCCGGCCCGGCGCCGCCGGTGCGGGTGTCGGCGGGGCCGCCGGTGCCAGCGCCCGGATGGGCGGCCGGACCGACCACCAGGACGTCTGGGGCGACGGCATGATCAACGAAGAGGACCGGGGCAGCGCCCACGACTGGTAGTCGCCGTTCGTAACCGACCGACCGACCGACCGCCCGCCCGCTTCCCGCGTGGCGGGCGGTGCGCTATCCGGCTGCTGACTCCCAGGTCACGATCAGCCGGGCCCCGTGCGGGTCCGCGTGCTCGTAGCGCACGGCGCCCCCGTTGGCCTCGACCAGGTGCCGCACGATGAACAGCCCCAGCCCCGAGCCGCGCATGAACCGGCCGAACAGGTTGGGCAGCAGCTCGTCGGGGATGCCGTGGCCGCTGTCCTGGACGATCAGGTCGACCTGCTCGCCGTGCCGCGCCGCCGAGATCACGATCGGCGCGGCCCCGTACGCGACGGCGTTGGTGACCAGATTTTGCAGTACGGCGGTGACGTGGCCCCGGTCGGCCAGCGCGGCCGGCTCGTCGTCGATCTCGATCAGCACCTCGTCCGGAGCCGCCGTCGACGCCGCGGCGACCCCGGCCGCCACCTCGTGCAGGGGCACCGGGACCCGGCGCGCGGTGATCGAGCCCATGTCGAGCCGGAACAGCAGCTGCAGATCGTTCATCATCTTGATCAGCCGCTGGGTGTTCTTGTCGATCTTGGTGGCGAGCTCCAGCCGGATGTCGTCGGGCAGATCGGCCCAGTCGGCGTGGAGCAGCTCGGCCAGGCTGGCGATCGAGCTGATCGGCTGCGCGACGTCATGGGTCAGCATCGCCGTGAGGTCGTTCTTGAAGGTCAGCGCCGTCTCGAGCCGGGTGTTGGCCTCGCGCAGCCGGGCGTTGCCGCGCTCCAGTTCGGCCGCCTTCTCGCTGAGCGTCTCCTCGGCCCGCTTGCGGTCGGCGATGTCGACGTACGTCGCCACGTAGGCCCGGGGCGTGCCCTGCTCGTCCGGAATGGGGGCCACGCTGGCCAGCACCGGCACCGAGCCGCCGTCGACGCGGGGGAGCAGCCAGTCCCCGCCGGACGCGGGCGGGACGGGTGGGGGGTCGAGGCGTACGGGTTCGTCGGCGTCGTGGCCGGTGAGCTCGCGCCAGCGGCGGTTCACGTCGATCAGCCGGTAGTTGGCGTCGAGCACCATGACGGCCTCGTTCATCGACTGGAACAGCGTGTCGGTGAACCCGGCGAGCTCACGCCGGCGGCGGTCGGCGCCTACCAGCGTACGGATCAGCTGGCCGAGCAGCACGAGCACGGCGATCGCGAGCAGGGTGGCCGCGGAGGCGGCAGCGTGCCGGGGAAACGCGGCCAGGCAGAGGGCGGCCGCGGCGAGCGTCAACAGGATGGCCGAGCCGTGCACGACCCGGCCGGCGGACCGGCTGTGCACCGGGAGCGCTTGCAGCAGCAGAGCGACTCCGGCCGGGACGAGCGCGGCCGCCGGATCGGCGAGGAAGCCGTCCGGCGGAGCGCCTTTCAGTGACATGAGCAGGGCCGTGGTGCCGAAAACGGTGACCGCGACGCCGGCACAGCCCGCGGTCAGACGGGAGAGCCTGCCCAGATCACGCGCCGCATCATGCACGTAATCCCCTCAATATCCGAGGAAAGGAGCATAACGCGGCGTATGCGGGTCAAGCGGTTACTTTCCGGCCCACTCGTAGCCGTCCTCGAGGACGATGCGCTCGGCCACCTTGACGATGTCCTCGTGGTGACGGTTGCCGTGGTGTCCGCAGAACGCCAGCTCGCCGCCGCTGGACAGCGTGACCACCAGCTTGGCGGCGGCGCTGCAACGGTCGCAGCGCTCGGTCAGCGAAGCAACGGTAGTGATCTCGGGCGACAGCAGGCTGGACATATCGCTCTCCTTGCTCAGTGGCGGTGTGTAGCGGTACGAGGTGTCAATCGGTCTCGCGCCGCGCCGCTTTAGCTGTTCTGTTCGATCTTCCAGGGCCGTCCGGCGGGGCCGCCGGTGTTGCAACCCAGGTGCAACCGGGTCACCCCCAACGATGCCCTGAACCCGGCCCGGACATGCGTTGCCGTACGGGTGAAGTCACTAACAAATGCAAAGACCGGACCGCGCAACCTGCTGCCGATAGCGTGAGAGCGCGAACCGGCACGGAACGTGACATCAGAACCACCAGGAGGATCCATGTCGCAGGCGCCCGCACCCGAGACGCGGCCCACGGTCCTGGTCGTGGACGACGAGGAAGACCTGCGCGACATCATGCGGCGGATGCTCGAGCGCCGCGGCTTCGCCACCCTCATCGCCGGCGACTCCCAGCAGGCCATCGCCGCCTGCCGCGAGCATCCTGGCGACATCGACATCCTGGTCACCGACCTGGGACTGCCCGGCGTCTCGGGCGGCGAGCTGTCCCGGTCGGCCACCCAGCTGCGGCCCGAAATGAGCGTCGTCTACATCTCCGGGCTGCCCAAAGAACTGGCCGTCGCCGACGGTCTCATCGGCGAGGACGCGCTGCTGGTCAAGAAGCCGTTCAGCAGCGAGGTGCTCGTTCAGACGCTGCGCTCGGTGCTGGGCGAGGACGACGAAGCGTAGGGCACGGTCAGCTCGCCCAGCCGCCAGCGGGCCGGCCCGTCGAGCACCGGCCAGCCCTCCGCGCGCATCCGCCGGCAGGTCGCCAGCCAGCGCTGCCGCGGTCCGAACGGGGTCGCCTCGGTCTCCCAGGCCCGGCCCAGCGCCCGCAGCAACGTGTGCACGGGCTCGCCCGGCACGTTGTGGTGGATCAACGCCTTGGGCAGCCGCTCGGCGAACGTCGCGGGGTGCTCCAGATCGGACAAACGGGCGGAAAAAGTGAGCGTCGCCGGTTCCCCTGCCTCGACCACGGTCCACGTCGCGATCCGGCCCAGCTCGTCGCACGTGCCCTCGACCAGCACGGCCCCGGTCGCGGTCATCGCCGTCCAGGCCGCGGCCACCTCGTCCTCGGCGTACTGCCGCAACACGTTGAACGCGCGCACCACCACCGGGCGCAGACCGGCCAGCTCGAAACCGCCGCGCCGGAACAGCAGGTGCGGGGGCTCGGCGTGCGGCTGGGCGGCCGCCACCCGTACGGGATCGATCTCCAGACCCACCACCGTGACGTCGGGACGCACGGCGGTGGCCAGCCGGCTGCGCAGCTCGACGGCGGTGACCGGGGTGGCGCCGTAACCCAGGTCGATCACCAGCGGATCGGCCGCCGCCCGCAGCAGCTCACCGCACCGGTACGCCACGTAGTTGTCGACGCGACGGAGCCGGTTGGGATTGGTCGTCCCCCGGGTGATCGCGCCGACCGGCTTCACGACTACTTCTCCCGGTGCACCTTGTGCTGGGCCGCCTGCGCGATGGGACGCACCACGATGCGGTCCAGGTTCACGTGCTGGGGGCGGGTCGCGGCGTACGCGATGATGTCCGCGATGTCGTCGGCCACGAGCGGTTCCCGTACGCCTTCGTAGATCGCGTCCGCCCGGGCCTGATCACCGCCGAACCGCTTGAGCGAGAACTCGTCGGTGCGCACCATGCCCGGATCGACCTCGATGACCCGTACGGGCTTGCCCGACAGTTCCAGCCGCAGCGTGCCGACCAGGGCCGTCTGGGCGTGTTTGGCCGCTGTGTAGCCGCCACCACCCTCGTAGACCGTGAACGCCGCGGTCGAACCGACCGTCACGATCGTCCCCGCCCCGCTCGCCTCCAGAGCCGGGAGCAGCGCCTTGGTCGTCCGGAGGGTGCCCAGCACGTTCACGTCGTACATCCACTGCCAGTCGTCGACCGCCCCCGCCGCCACGGGGTCGAGCCCCTGCGCGCCGCCCGCGTTGTTGACCAGCAGCGTCACCGGGCCGCCGAGACCGCCCACCGCCGTGGCCAGCGCCGCCACCGACTCGTCGGACGTGACGTCGCACTCGACCGCGGTGGCCGCGGGCCCGATCTCCGCGACCAGCGCGGCCAGCCGATCGGCCCGCCGGGCCGCCGCGACGACGTGAAATCCCTCGGTCGCGAGGCGGCGGGCGGTGGCCGCCCCGATGCCGCTCGACGCGCCCGTCACCACTGCGATGTTCTGCATCCCCCCATGATTCCCGATGACTTGAGTCACCCCCGACCGGCGGCATGGTGGTTCAGCGGGTCCGGGCGGGGAAGATTAGTGACTGCGCAACAATTTGCGCGACCCAGGTCCAGGAGGCGAAATCGTGGCAGAATGGCCGACCCCGCGGCGCATCGCCACCCTCTCGGTTCACACGTCCCCGCTCGAGCAGCCGGGCACCGGCGACGCCGGCGGCATGAACGTGTACATCGTCGAGGTGTCGAAGCGGCTGGCCCGCCTCGGCGTCGAGGTCGAGATCTTCACCCGCGCCACCCGCAGCGAACTACCCCCCGTCGTCGAGATGACTCCCGGCGTCACGGTCCGGCACATCACGTCGGGCCCGTTCGAGGGGCTGTCGAAGGAGGAGCTGCCCGCCCAGCTCTGCGCGTTCACCAACGGCGTGCTGCGGGCCGAGGCGGCCCGTCCACCGGGTCACTACGACCTGATCCACTCGCACTACTGGCTCTCCGGGCAGGTCGGCTGGCTGGCCCGGGAACGCTGGGGCGTGCCGCACGTGCACACGGCGCACACCCTGGCCAAGGTCAAGAACAGGCTGATCGCGGCCGGTGACCGCCCCGAGCCCAAGGCCCGGGTGATCGGCGAGGAACAGGTGATCGCCGAGTCCGACCGGCTGGTCGCCAACACCCGGTTCGAGGCGCAGGACCTGGTGACCTACTACGACGCCGACCCGGCCCGCACGGCCGTCGTGCAGCCCGGCGTCGACCTCGGCCGGTTCTGTCCCGGCCCGGCCGACCGGGCCCGGTTCGGGCTGCCCGAGCGGGGCAAGGTGGTCGCGTTCGTGGGCCGGATCCAGCCCCTGAAAGCACCCGACGTGCTGGTCTCGGCGCTGGCCGACATGGCGCCCGACTCCCGGCTGGTCATCTGCGGCGGCCCGAGCGGCTCCGGGCTCGACCGGCCGAGCGCACTGATCGAGCTGGCTGCCTCGCTCGGGGTCAGCGACCGGGTCGTCTTCCTGCCCCCGCAGAACGGCGCCGGGCTGGCCGCCCTCTACCGCAGCGCCGACGTGGTGGCCGTGCCGTCCTACAACGAGTCGTTCGGGCTCGTCGCGCTGGAGGCGCAGGCCTGCGGCACGCCGGTGGTGGCGGCCGCGGTCGGTGGGCTGGTCACCGCCGTACGTCATGGGGTGAGCGGGGTGCTGGTCGACGGGCACGACCCGCGGGAGTGGGCTCACCGGCTCGACGACCTGCTGGCCGCGCCGCGTGAACTCCGGCGGCTGTCGGCCGGGGCGGTCGCGCACGCCGCCGGCTTCTCCTGGGACCGTACGGCCGAGGGGTTGCTCGCCGTCTACCGTGGGGCGGTGACCGAGCACCGCGCCCTGATCGCCGAGCGCCTGGAGGCGTACGCATGGTGACCGATCTGATCGAGAAGGTGCTGACCGACCGCGAGCTCGAGTGGGAGAGCACCGGCCCCGGCGCCTACGTCGTCACGCTGCCCGGCACGCACAAGCTCAAGACCGCGGTCAACCTGATCGCCGGCGAGCACGCGCTGCGCATCGAGGCATTCGTCATGCGCCGTCCCGACGAGCGGCACGAGGAGCTGTGGGCGTGGCTGCTGCGCAGAAACGCCCGCATGTACGGGGTCTCGTTCTCCATCGACGCGGCCGGTGACGTCTACCTCACCGGGCGGGTGTCGCTCGGCGGCCTCGACGAGGACGAGCTCGACCGGCTCCTCGGGTCGGTTCTGACGTACGCCGATGAATCGTTCGACACGATGCTGGAGATCGGCTTCGGCACGTCCATCCGGCGCGAGTGGGAGTGGCGGGTCAAGCGCGGCGAGTCGCTGGCCAACCTGCAGGCGTTCAAGCACCTCGCGCCCTCCCCCGAGGACTGACCGTCCTCTTTGCGCGGGTTCATCGGTCCGGTTCCGGGTAGTGGAGCGGGGATAGGAATACGCCGATCAGGAGAGGTGAGTGGCGTGGCCGCCCCCAAGACAGCCAAGAACCGGACCAGCCGCAACGACACCCCCAACACCCCCGACGTGAGCGAGAGCAAGATCGCTCGGATGAAGGTCGACGACCTGCGCCGCGAACTGAAGAGTCGCGGCGTGAAGGGCACGGCCGACCTCAAGAAACCCGAGCTGGTCGACAAGCTGATCAAGGCCGAGGTCAAGGCGACTTCGGGTAAGCGCTCCGGAAGCAAGAATCCGACCAGCGGCAACGACACCCCGAACACCCCCGAGGTGAGCGAGACCAAGATCTCGCGGATGAAGGCTTCGGAGCTGCGGACCAAGCTGGCCCGTCGAGGCGTCAAGGGCACCGCCGACATGAAGAAGCCCGAGCTGGTCGAGAGATTCGTCAAGGCGGAGCTCAAGAAGAGCTCGTCGGCGAAGGCGGGCACATCGGGAAAGACCGGTACGTCGGCCAAGAAGAGCACGTCGGCCAAGACCGGCACGTCGGCCAAGAAGACCGCGTCGGCCAAGGCCGGCACTTCGGGCGGCAAGCGTACGGGCAAGAAGACCTCGTCGTCCGTCGACTACTCGCAGGAGATCACGTCGACCTCCGATCGGCCCGAGCGCGACGGGCGCAGCCTGGTCACCACCGACCACGAGGTGATCCGGCAGTGGGCCAAGGCGCGCAAGGCCGTGCCGTCCACCGTCGCCGGCACCCAGCACGACGGTCACCTGGGCGTGCTGCGGTTCGACTTCCCCGGCTACTCCGGGGATCGGCTGGTGGAGGTCAGCTGGGCCGAGTGGTTCGAGGCCTTCGACAAGCGCCGGCTCAACTTCATCTACCAGGAGCGCCGGTCGGGCGGCGGGCGCAGCAACTTCTTCCAGCTCGAGAACCCCGACGAGTGACCCTTATCCGACCAATTCGGTAGGCCGGATGTGGGACAGGTCATCCGCCGATCGGCCAATTGTCGATGACTGTGATGGTGCAGACAGATGGCGGACAGCCAGTTGGCTTGTCTGCCTTGACTGCCCCAACTAGCGTAATCAATGGACGTCGGACCGTTAGTTCGGGGAACTGGTTGATCGGAGACGATCGCCGCGGCCGACGTTTGGGGACGGGTGGCATATGCCGTTGGGGGACGGCGCGACCCGAGACCGGCGGTTAGTGCGGGCGACGCCTATGGGGATGGGCGTCGTCCGCCGCCGCCGGTGCCAAGCGAAGACGGCCTTCCGGGCCGTCTTTTTCTGTCACTAGGGTCGGGCCATGCCTGAGCTGCAGCCGTTGCGCGCCGATCATGCCGCCGCGGTCCTGACCTTCGAGCGGGCCAACCGTGCCTACTTCGCGGCCTCGGTCACCGACCGCGGCGACGGCTACTTCGACGGGTTCGCCCAGCGGCACGCGGCCTTGCTGGCCGAGCAGGCGGCCGGCGTGTGCGCGTTCTACGTGCTCGTCGACGACGACGGCACGGTCATCGGCCGCTTCAACCTGTACGACATCGAGAACCACTCCGCGGACCTCGGCTATCGGGTGGCCGAGCACGTCTCCGGCCGCGGCATCGCCACCGCGGCCGTCCGCGAACTGTGCACCCTGGCCGCGACCAGGCACGACCTGCACAAGCTGCGGGCGGCCACCGCCCACGAGAATGTCGCCTCCCGCCGGGTGCTGACCAAGGCCGGATTTGCCCCGGCCGGCCCGGCCACCCCAGCCGATCTGGGCGGCAAGCAGGGCACGTGGTTCGAGCGCAACCTGACATCCCCGCGCTGAAGCCGCCACCGCGCGACACTCCCACCGTCGGCGCCACGAGGATGCCAGGGCTGTCCGGCGGTCAAGCCGGTGCTGCCGCGGCACCCGTACCGGACCTGGGTGGAGGTGCCGGCCCGATCCGTTTGCGTCGACTCCGGCTGGGGCCAGGCCGATACGCCGCCTTCTATCGCAGGTCTGCGGTCACCGACGTGTCGGCCCGGATGGCGGCGGCCCGGCGTTCCCGTGGTGGCCCCGCCCACAGGTGCAGGCCCGCGGCGGCCGCGCCCAGTGCGCCCACGACGAGCCAGTGGGCGTCGCCCAGGAATTCCAGGCCGGCGCCGCCCAGGGCGGGGGCCAGGAACGACGCGGCGGGGAAGGTCAGAAAGAACACCGCCTGGTAGCGGCCGCGCAGCGCCAAGGGGGCCAGCTCCGAGTTGATCTCGGCGTTGGGTGGAGCGGCCAGCATGCTGCCGACCGTCCAGATCACCGCGGCCAGCAGGTAGACGGCGAGGTGGTCGGCCACCACCAGCAACCCGAATCCGAGGCCGTCGACGAGCAGGGCCAGCGCGAGCACCCGATGTTTGCGGCGGCCGTCGATCAGCCGGGGCACGAAGAGTTGCCCGAGCACGATCAGCGCCCCGCCGAGGGCGACCACCGAGCCGTACGCGGACGGGGACAGTCCGTCGGCGTGCATGGCCAGCGGGACGATGGTCTGGCTCTGGGTGTAGATCAGCGCCTGGATCAGGGTCAGCGCCACGAAGACCAGGAAGATCCGGTCTTTCAGGACGGTGCCGAACCCGGCCCGGGTAATGGTGACCGGGCGGCGCAGGGTCTCCGGCACCTTCCAGGCGATCAGCAGGCCGGTGACCAGGGTGCACGTCGCGTCGATGAGGAACAGGCCCAGGTAGCTCCACTGGGCGAGCAGCCCGGCCAGCAGCGAGGCCCCGGCCAGCCCCAGGTTGAGCGCCCAGAACTGCAGGTTGAAGGCGCGCGAGCGGTTCTCGGCGGGGGTCACGTCGATGATCGCGGCCACGAACGCCGGGCCGGCCATCGACTGGGCCACCCCGAGCAGGGTGCAGAGCACCGCGATCAGCACGAGTTCGCTGCTCAGGGCCAGGGCGACCAGCGCCGCGACGGTGCCGAAGTGCGAGGCCAGCAGCGTACGGCGACGGCCCCAGCGGTCGGTCAGGACGCCCCCGGCCAGGGTCCCGGCCAGACCTCCGATCCCGTAAGTCCCCACGATGAGCCCCGCCTGCGCGGTCCCGGCGCCGCGCTGCGAGGTCAGGTAGAGCGAGAGGAACAGGATCGCGAAACCGCCGACCTTGTTGATCAGCAGGCCGGTCCAGAGATACCAGTACGTGGCGGACAGCCCGCCGGCCGTGTCACGCAGCCATGCCCGCACCCGGAACTCCCGCAATAGGCAACCGTCTTAACTGATCGGACGTTACCTGGCGGGCAGCTCGGCCGGAGCGTCGGCCACCGGCTCGGCGACCGACGGGACGGGCGCGGGCGGCTCGAAGGTCGTAGCCGGCGCGAGCTGCCGCATTCGCCGCTGCCGGCTCGGCCCGGCCATCAGATGACCGGCCGCGACCAGCGCGCACACGAGGAAGCAGCCGATCCACAGGGCCGTGTTGCCCAGGTGTTCCTGGGTCAGGCCGCCCATCACGGGGGCCAGCGCGGTGCCGGCCGACCAGCTGAGCGAGTTGAGCCCCTGGTAGCGGCCGCGCATCGAGGCCGGGGAGAGGGCGGCGACGGTGGTCGCGTTGCTGGGCGACTGAATCATCTCGCCGAGCGTCCAGATCACCACGCTGAGCGCGAAGAACCAGGACGCGTGGGCGAACGCGGTGAGCCCGAAGCCCACGCCGATGATCAGCGAACCGAGCGCGAGCACCCGGGCCGGGTCGCGGCCGCCGATCAGCCGGGGCACGAACAGCTGCCCGAGCACGATGAGCACGCCGTTGACCGCGATCACCCAGCCGTACGTCGCCGCCGACAGGCCCTCGGCAGTCATCGCGATCGGCAGCGTCGACATGTGCTGCATCATCACGGCGATGCCGCCCAGCGAGACCAGCAGATAGGCCATGAAGACGCGGTCGGTCAGCACGGCGATCATGCCGCCCGAGTGGCGGGGCCGGGAGTCGCCGGGGGATCGGGCGGGCCGGGTCTCGCGGATGAAGATCAGGCAGATGACGGCGGTGACCAGGGTCGTGCCCGCGTCGACGACGAAGAGCAGCAGATAGTCGACCTTGGCGGCGAGCCCGGCGCCGACCGCGGAGAGCGCGAAGCCCAGGTTGATGGCCCAGTAGTTGAGCGAGAAGGCCCGCACCCGGTCGGCCTCGGGCACGACGTCGACCATCATGGCCGAGAAGGCCGGCCGCACGGCCTCGCTGAACAGGCCGAGCGCGAAGGTCGCGACGAGGATCTGGGGGTAGTGCTGGGCGAAGCCGAGCGCCAGCATGAGGGCGGCCGCGCCGAACTGGGCGGTCAGCATGGTGGGTTTGCGGCCCCAGCGGTCGGCCAGCACGCCGCCCAGCGTCGTGCCGAGCGCGCCGCCGACGCCGTAGAGGCCGATGACCAGGCCGGCCTGGCTCTGCGAGAAGTGCCGGTCGGCGGTCAGGTAGATGGCCAGGAAAATGACCACGAACGAGCCCAGGCGATTGATCAGCGTGCCGGTCCAGAGCAGCCAGAACTGCCGGGGCAAGCCCCCCACGGCCTGGTCGAACCAAACCCGCACGTCGTTCCCCCGTAAGTAGCGCCGAGCCCTTATTCCCTTACAACCTAGGTGCCGCCGCAACCGGGTTTCCATGTGGTGGTCACCACTTCGGGGTCGCGGCCCGCGGGGAAAGGGCCTGCGGCAGGATGGAGGCCATGACAGGGACTTTGGTGCTGCTGCGACACGGCAACAGCGAGTGGAACGCCAAGAACCTCTTCACCGGCTGGGTCGACGTCGACCTCGACGCCAAGGGAGAGGCCGAGGCCCGCCGTGGTGGCGAGCTGCTGAAGGAGAGCGGCGTGCTGCCGGACGTGGTGCACACCAGCGTTCTGCGCCGCGCCATCCGGACGAGCGAGATCGCCCTGCACATCGCCGACCGCCACTGGATCCCGGTGAAGCGGTCGTGGCGGCTCAACGAGCGTCACTACGGCGCCCTGCAGGGCAAGGACAAGAAGCAGACCCTCGAGACGTACGGCGAGGAGCAGTTCATGCTCTGGCGCCGGTCCTACGACGTGCCGCCGCCGCCGATCGAGGCCGGCTCGGAATACTCCCAGTTCGACGACCCGCGCTACGCCTTCCTGCCGTCGGAGGCCAAGCCCAAGGCCGAGTGCCTCAAGGACGTGCTGGTGCGGGCCCTGCCCTACTGGTACGACGAGATCGTGCCGGACCTGCGCGCCGGCAAGACGGTGCTGGTGGCCGCGCACGGCAACTCGCTGCGGGCCTTCGTGAAGCACCTCGACAGCATCTCCGACGAGGCGATCTCGAAGCTCAACATCCCGACGGGGATCCCGCTGCGCTACGACCTCGACGACGACCTGCGCCCGCTCAAGCCGGGCGGCGAATACCTCGACCCCGAGGCGGCCAAGGAAGCGGCGGCTGCGGTCGCCAACCAGGGCCGCTAGAAAAGCTGGACGGCAAGAGGCCGGGACGCCCCCGTGGCGTCCCGGCCTCTGCGCGACCAGGCGAGCGACTGGCTCAGCTCTGGTCGCCCACCGGCTCTCCGGTGATCAGGTACACGAGCTGCTCGCCCACGTTGACCGCGTGGTCGGCGTACCGCTCGTAGAAGCGGCCCAGCAGCGCGCCGTCGATCGCGGTCTCCGCGCCGTACGGCCAGTCGTCGTCCAGCATGATTTTGAAGAGCTTGCGCTCCAGCTCGTCGATCTCGTCGTCCTGGTGCTCCAGCTTGGCCGCCAGCTCGGCGTCGGGCTTGGCCAGCAGGTTGGCGATGCTCTCGGCCATCTGGTCGGCCACCTCGGCCATGCCCTGGAAGACCGGGCGCAGCTCGGCCGGCACGGCGGGCGACGGGTGCCGCCGCTTGGCCGTCTTGGCCACGTGCTCGGCCAGGTCGCCCATCCGCTCCAGGTCGGCCGAGATGTGCAGGGCCGTGATGACCATCCGCAGGTCGGAGGCGACCGGGGCCTGCCGGGCGATGGTGTCGGCCACCTTCGCCTCGACCTGGCTGTTGAGCTCGTCGACCTCGTGGTCGCGCTCGATGACGGCCTCGGCCGCCTTGAGGTCGGCGGTGAGCAGGGCCTTGGTCGCCTTACGCATCGCCTCTCGGACGGCCTCCGCCATGGTGACCATCAGGCGGCTGACCTCGTTGAGATCGGCCTGAAACTCCTCGCGCATGTCCTCGTCCCGGGGTTCGGTGGGGCCGTCCCGTAGCGGGGGCACGACCTTGGGCTGGTCTACAAACTATGCGGGCCTGGCGGCGCTCTCGTGAACAGCGATGAACGACGCCGGGCGCAGTGGTGAACATTATTCGACACGCGCCCGGTTTGTCCGGATCATGGTAGTAGCCAGGTAAACAATGACCCTACGATCGCACCGTGGACCTGGCGTACGGCATCCCGCTGATTCTCGCCGCGCTCGTCATCGGCGTGGCCGGGGGCGTGTTGATCACCCGTGCCCGCCAGTCGCCGAGGCCGGGCGAAAAGTCCCGAAACCGGCCGCACGAGGGGGGACGCGCCATAGACACCGACGAGCCGCATACCGGCAAGCAGGGCATGAAGGGGCTCGGTCGCAAGAGCCTCGACTCGCTGCGGGTCGGCGTGGTGGTTCTCGACGCTGAGGACCACCCGGTGCTGGTCAACCCGGCCGCGCGGGCGATGGGCCTGCTGCGTTCGGGCGGGGCGCCGGGCACGATCGCGGCCCACCCCATCCTGCGCACGCTGGCCGGCCAGGTGCGGCGCACGGGCGTACGGCGGGAAGTCGAACTCGACCTGCCCCGGGGCCGGGCCGGTGCCGCCCAGGCTCCGCTCGGGCTGCACCTGCGGGCCGTCGCGCTCAACCAGACGCACGTCGCGGTCGAAGCGGCCGACGTCACCGAGTCGCACCGGCTGGCCCGGGTCCGCCGTGACTTCGTGGCCAACGTCAGCCACGAGCTCAAGACCCCCATCGGCGCGCTCCAGCTGCTGGCCGAGGCGCTGCTCGACGCGACCGAGCTGCCCGCGGCCGACCCGGCCGAGGCGCAGAACGAGGACCTGCTGGCCGCGCGGCGGTTCGCCGAGCGCATCCACCACGAGTCGGCCCGCATGGGTCGTCTGGTCAGTGAGCTGCTCGAGCTGACCCGGCTCCAGGGCGCGGAGCCGCTGCCCACCCCCGAGCCGGTCTCGGTCGACTGGGTGATCGCCGAGGTGATCGACCGCACCCGCACCACGGCGTCGGCCAAGACGATCGAGGTCGTCTACAACGGCCCCAAGGGCGGCACGGTCTACGGCAGCGACAGCCAGGTCGCCACCGCGGTGACCAACCTGGTGGAGAACGCGATCGCGTACTCCGGGGAGGACACCAAGGTCGAGCTCACCCTGCGTCAGGACGACGACTGGGTCGAGATCGATGTGGCCGACCAGGGCATCGGCATCGCGCCCCACGACGTCGACCGCATCTTCGAGCGTTTCTACCGTGCCGACCAGGCGCGTTCCCGCTCCACCGGCGGGACGGGCCTGGGGCTGGCGATCGTCAAGCACATCGCGACCAACCACGGGGGCCGGGTCAGCGTGACCAGCAGCCTGGGCGACGGCTCGACGTTCACTTTGCGCCTACCGGCACGACCCCCCGAAGCCCCCTTGCCGTTACCGACGGCAATTGAGATCGAGTCCGGTTCGGCCGGACGCTAGTCCCGGCAACCGGAAGATGGAAGGAACCACATTGGCCCGCGTGCTCGTGGTCGAGGATGAGGAGTCGTTCTCCGACGCCCTGTCGTACATGCTGCGCAAGGAGGGCTTCGAGGTGTCGGTCGCCCCGACCGGGACCTCGGCGCTGACGCAGTTCGACCGGACCGGTGCCGACATCGTGCTGCTCGACCTCATGCTTCCCGAGATGTCCGGCACCGAGGTGTGCCGTCAGCTGCGGCAGCGTTCCGCCGTGCCGATCATCATGGTCACCGCCCGGGACAGTGAGATCGACAAGGTCGTCGGCCTGGAGATCGGCGCCGACGACTACGTGACCAAGCCGTATTCACCGCGCGAGCTCGTCGCCCGGATCCGGGCCGTGCTGCGCCGTCAGGGCACCGAGGCCGCTGAGGTCTCGACGCCGACGCTGGCCGCCGGGCCGGTCCGGATGGACGTCGAGCGGCACGTCGTCACCGTCGACGGCGCCGGCGTGCAGCTCCCGCTCAAGGAGTTCGAGCTGCTCGAACTGCTGCTGCGCAACGCCGGCCGGGTGCTCACCCGCGGCCAGCTGATCGACCGGGTCTGGGGCGCCGATTACGTCGGCGACACCAAGACCCTGGACGTGCACGTCAAGCGGCTGCGCTCCAAGGTGGAGCCCGAGCCCTCGGCGCCGCGTTACATCGTCACGGTGCGCGGCCTGGGCTACAAGTTCGAGCCCTAGGCCGGCCCGCTACGACTTCGGGGGTGCGGCGGGCTCACGTCCGCCGCGCTTCTTGGGTCCCTCGGCCGCCGCGGTCGCTGGGTGCACCGCCACCACGCCGGCCTTGAGCCGGGCGTCGCACAGCTCGGCCAATTTCCCGTACGCCGGTTGGCCGATCAGCGCGATCAGCTCGGGCGCGTACGAGATGTACATGGGGTCGCTGCCCACGTGGGCCTCGGGCGACGAGGTGCACCACCAGTCGAGGTCGTGCCCGCCCGGCCCCCAGCCGCGCCGGTCGAACTCGGCCAGCGTCGACTGCAGCACCTTCGACCCGTCCGGGCGCTTGATCCAGTCTTGTTCCCGGCGTACGGGCAACTGCCAGCACACGTCGGGCTTGTACTCCAGCGGGTGCTTGCCGTCGCGCAGCGCCTGGGCGTGCAGCGCACAGCCGCCGCCCCCGGCGAAGTCGGCGTCGTTGAGGAACACGCACGGCCCGTCGGTGGACTGGATCGCCGTGCGCCGGGCCGGCTTGGCTCCGTCGATCGTGTCCACCTCGGTGTAGTTCTTGAAGCCGCGGCGGTAGTGCTGCCAGTTCTCCGGGGTCAGCCGCTGGGCGGCGGCCTTGACCCTGTTCTCGTCGTCGGCGTCGGTGAAGAACGCCCCGTGCGAACAGCAGCCGTCCTGCGCGCGACCGGCCACGATGCCGTGGCAGGCCGAGCCGAAGACGCAGGTCCAGCGGGACAGCAGCCAGGTCAGGTCGGCCCGTACGAGGTGCTTCTCGTCATCGGGGTCGAGGAACTCGATCCACTCACGAGGAAAGTCGAGGTCGACCTCGGCGGGGCGTTCCGCTGCCGCGGGGTCGAGGGTGATGCGGATCGGGGTACGGCGGCTCACTCGCGACAGCGTACGCGCGCAGGTGACCAAAGCCGCGCTGACGCCCGGTATGGCCGCATATACCCGGTCGAGGAGGCGGCGTACGCGACGATCGGGTCTACGCTTGAGGGCGTGAGCTCCCGTGTCCCCGTGCTTCTGTCCAGCTCGTCGGTCTTCCCCGAGCCGACGGCCGCCGCGTTCGAGATGGCCGCGACGGTCGGTTACGACGGGCTCGAGGTCATGGTGTGGACCGACCGCGTCAGCCAGGACGCCGGCGCGCTGAAAGGTCTGTCCGAGCACTACGACCTGCCCGTGCTTTCCGTCCACGCCCCCTGCCTGCTGGTCACCCAGCGGGTCTGGAGCCCCGACCCGTGGGAACGGCTCAACCGGGCCGCCCAGCTCGCCGAGACGCTCGGCGCCCCCACTGTTGTGGTGCACCCGCCGTTCAGCTGGCAGCGTGACTACGCCAAGAATTTCGCCGCCGGGCTGGCCAAGGTGCAGGCGCGGCATCCCGACCTGGCCTTCGCCATCGAGAACATGTTCCCGGTTAAGATGGCGGGCCGCTGGTTCGTGCCCTACACCCCGGGCTGGGACCCGACCGAGACCGGCTTCGACGCGTACACGCTCGATTTGTCGCACTGTGCCGCGTCGCGGATCAACGCGCTCGGCATGGCCGACAAGATGGGCTCCGCCCTCAAGCACGTGCATCTGGGCGACGGCACCGGCGAGGGCCGCGACGAGCACCTGGTGCCGGGCCGGGGCAATCAGCCCTGCGCCGAGCTGTTGCGCTCGCTCTCGGCACGCGGCTTCAAGGGCTCGGTGGCGCTGGAGGTCTCGACGCGCAAGGCCGCCAGCCGCGCGGTCCGCGAGGCGGACCTCCGCGAGTCGCTCGAGTTCGCCCGCAAACACCTCGCGCCGGCGGAGTCGTCGACTCCGGCGATCACGCGGGCGTGAGGGTCTCGCGGAGCGGAGCGGAGCCGGCCAGCTCGGCCCTCTTGCGGGCGCGGTGTGCGGCCACGTGTGAGCGGGTCGCGCAGCGCTCCGAGCAGAAGCGCCGGCAATTGTTGGACGACGTGTCCAGATAGACGTTGCCGCAGCGCTCGTCGGCGCAGATGCCGAAGCGGGCGCTGCCGTACTCGCACAGCCACACCGAGAGGCCCCAGACCGCGCCGGCCAGATACTCCGCGCTCACCGAGGAGCCGCGGCTGGTGACGTGCATGTGCCAGTCGCCGGCGTCGTGGCCGGAGATGCGGGGCTGCACGGGGAAGATCTCGAGCAGCGCGTTGAGTTCCGTGACGGCGTCGGCGTCGCGGCCGGACGTGCCGTACTCGAAGACCTCGCGCAGGCGACGCTGGGCGCGGCGGAACATCGCCACGTCCTTCTCGACGACCTCGTCGCGCATCCAGGCCTGCTCGTCGGCGAACAGGGCCCGCAGTCCGGCGAGATCACCCAGCTCCGCGTTCACGAGATCAACCGCGGTTCGCGCGTACGCATCGAAGTTCACCCGACAAAGGTAGCCGTCCCCGCGCCGGTCGAACATAAGCTTGTGGCTCACTACGCGCGCGTGGCCGGGGGCGGCCACGCGAGTGGCACTCCCGCGATACCGGGTGTTCCGGGCGATACCCTCGGGACATGCTCCGTTCCCTGCTCCTGGCCGCCGCCGGTTCGGACCGTCTCGGGCGCCTCGCCGGCTCCGCACCCTTCGGCCGCAACGCCGTCCGCAAGTTCGTCGCCGGTGGCGATGCCGGCGAGGCGCTGCAGACCGGCCGCATTCTGGTCGACGACGGCCTGGCCATCACCTTCGACCACTTGGCGGCGGAGACCCGCAGTGTGGAGCAGGCGGTCGCGGTCCGCGACGAGTACCGGGCGTTGCTGGGCCGGCTCAAAGGGGCCGGGCTGGCCCCGGCGGCCGAGGTCAGCGTGAAGCTCTCCGCGCTCGGGCAGCGGCTCGACGAGAAGCTGGCCTACGAGCACGCCCAGGCCGTCTGTGCGGCGGCGGCCGAGGCCGGCACGACGGTGACGCTGGACGCGGAGGACCACACGCTCACCGACTCCACCCTCGAGATCCTGGCCGACCTGCGCAAGGACCACCCGGGCACGGGCGCGGTGCTGCAGGCCTATCTGCGGCGCACCGAGGGGGACTGCCGGGAGCTGGCCACGAGCGGCTCGCGAGTGCGGCTGTGCAAGGGGGCGTACGCGGAGCCCGAGTCGGTCGCGTTCCAGTCGTCTCTCGACATCGACAAGTCGTTCGTGCGCTGCCTCAACATCCTGATGTCGGGCGAGGGCTATCCGATGGTCGCCACCCACGACCCGCGGCTGATCGCCATCGCCGAGGACCGGGCGCGCTGGTTCGACCGCACCGCCGACGAGTACGAGTTCCAAATGCTGTACGGGGTCCGCGTCGAGGAGCAGGCGAGGCTGGCCGCGGGGGGCAACGTGGTGCGCGTCTATCTGCCGTACGGGGAGCAGTGGTACGGCTATCTGATGCGCCGGCTGGCCGAGCGCCCAGGCAACGCGGGGGTCCTCGGCCGCGCGCTGGTGGGGCGGTAGTCACCTCATAGGCAACAATTGGGGCTAAACCGCACAGATCCGGCGTGTCGGCCTTGACTTTTTCTGGCCATTTTCACGGAACGTATCGCGTTGGTCACAGCCGTATCGATACCGTCCTTATGACACGCACGTTTGCCGCCGCGTCGCAGGCCTTCCCGGTCGCCGCGGCTGTGCCTGCGAAAGGATCGGTGCGACACATGACAGGTCCAGCCCAGACCGAGGAAAAGCTCTCGGAGGTGCGGTTCCTGACCGTGGCCGAGGTGGCCGCCCTGATGAGGGTCTCCAAGATGACGGTCTATCGGCTGGTGCACGGGGGTGACCTCACCGCCGTCCGCGTCGGGCGGTCGTTCCGCGTCCCCGAGCACGCCGTGCACGAATATCTCCGCGGCGCTTTCTCGCAAACCGCGTAGGACGCCCAGCCGGGGCCGTTTTCAGCGGGTCCCGGCATTGCTGCCCGGGGCGTTTTTGGCGGGTCCCGGACGGGCCGGTACGCTGGTGCGGTTGGTTCCCCGAGGTTACGTGCTCCGGGGGCCGTCGAATCAGATCGGATTCGGGTGACGCCTCGGGCGCATCCGGCCGAGCCACCAGGTTTCGAGAGGCATTCCGTATGGGCTCCGTGGTCAAGAAGCGCCGCAAGCGTATGGCGAAGAAGAAGCACCGCAAGCTGCTGCGCAAGACCCGCGTCCAGCGTCGTCGTCTCGGCAAGTGATCCGGGGCCGGGTGTGATTCCCGGCCGGTCGGACACTTGCCGCACGCCGCATCGGAAGGTGCGCCTGTCGTGACCTCTCCGCCCAGCGTCGTCGTGGTCACCGGAGTCAGCCGTTATCTCGGCGCCCGGGTGGCCGCTCGTCTCGCAGCAGATTCCCGGGTCGACCGCGTCGTCGGCCTGGATCCGCACGAACCGCCCACGGCTCTGCGTGAGCTGCTGGCCGATGTCGAGCTGATCCAGGCCGACGCCCGCGCGGCGTCCGGCGCCATCGCCGACCTCGGTGCCGAGGCCGTCGTGCACCTGGCGGTGACCAGCGCGCCCGACGCTCAGCACGGCCGGGCCGCGATGAAAGAGCAGAACGTCATCGGCACGATGCAGCTGCTCGCCGCCGCGCAGGCCGCACCCCGGCTGCGCAAGCTCGTCGTGCGTTCGTCGACGGCCGCCTACGGCGCGTCGTTCCGCGATCCCGGCGTCTTCACCGAGGACACCGAGCCGCGGGCCGTGCCGCGCGGCTCCTTCGCGCGAGACATCCTCGACATCGAGGGTTACGTCCGCGGTTTCCGGCGTCGCCGGCCCGAGGTGGCGGCCACTGTGCTGCGCTTTGCGCCCTTCATCAGTTCGACGGCCGACACGACGCTGACGCGCTACTTCGCCCAGCCGGTCGTGCCGACAGTGCTCGGCCGGGATGCCCGGCTGCAGTTCGTGCACGTCGACGACGCCCTCGAGATCCTGCACCGCTCGGTCATCGAGGAGCACCCGGGCACGTTCAACGTGGCCGGCGCGGGCATTCTCGCGCTCTCCCAGGCCATCCGCCGGGCCGGCCGCATCTCGGTGCCGCTGCCCGAGGGTGCGCTCTCGTCGCTGGCCGGGGTGGCCCGCAACGTGGGCGTCGGCCAGATCGGCTTCGACCAGATCGACCTGTTCGTGCACGGCCGCGTGGTCGACACGAGTCGTCTGGTCCGCGAGTTCGGTTTCACGCCGCGGTCTACGGCCGAGGCGTTCGACGACTTCATCCGGGGGCACGCCAACGGCTCGTCGCTGACCGCCGATCGGCTCACCGCGGCGGAGAAGGCGATCCTCGACGGGATCCGCCGGGTGCGGGCGGGTGCCACCGCCGGGGGTGACCGGCGTTGAGTCAGGACGAATTTCGCGACATGCTTCCGGGGCACGCCGACTTCACGCTGCCCCAGCCGGCCGAGCCGGTGCGGGTCAACGGTCGTCGCCCCATCCCGGAGGTGCCGTCGATGAACGGGAACGGCCACCACGCCGCAGAGCCGGAGGCTGACGTCCTCGACGTCTGGGACCAGCGGGTGGCCGGGGCCCTGGCCTTCCTGCGGCGGCGGCTCACCGGGGGTTACGAGGTCGACGAGTTCGGCTTCGACCGTGAGCTCAACGACGCCGTCTTCCAGCCGCTGCTGCGGGTGCTGCACCGTGACTGGTTCCGCACCGAGGTCTTCGGCGTCGAGAACGTGCCGGCCAAGGGCGGCGCGCTGGTCGTGGCCAACCATTCGGGTACGTTCGCGCTCGACGCGCTGATGCTGAGTGTGGCGATCCGCGACCAGCACCCCGAGGAGCGGCATCTGCGTCTGCTCGGGGCCGACCTGGTGTTCCGCATGCCCGTAGTGAGCGAGCTGGCCCGCAAATCGGGCGCGACCGTGGCCTGCAACCCCGACGCCGAGCGGCTGATGAGCTCGGGCGAGCTGGTCGGCGTGTTCCCCGAGGGCTTCAAGGGCATCGGCAAGCGCTTCGCCGACCGTTACAAGCTGCAGCGCTTCGGGCGGGGCGGGTTCGTCTCGGCCGCGCTGCGCACCGGCACCCCGATCGTCCCGGTGGCCATCGTCGGCGCCGAGGAGATCTATCCGATCCTGGCCGACATCAAGCCGCTGGCCCGGCTGCTCGGCGTGCCCTATTTCCCGGTCACGCCGACGTTCCCCTGGCTCGGCCCGCTGGGTCTGGTGCCGTTGCCGAGCAAGTGGCTCATCCAGTTCTGCCCACCGATCCCGACCGAGCACCTGACCGATCTGGCCGACGACCCGATGGTCGTCTACAACCTGGCCGATCAGGTCCGCGAGACGATTCAGGCCACGTTGCTGGAGTTGCTCGAGAAGAGGCCCGACGCCTTCGGGTTGTAACCGGTTGTCACTGGATCGTGACGCCTTGTGCGCCTATAGTGACAAGCGAGGGGCGGAGCCGGTGACACCCGGCAACGCCCCTCGCCATGTCTGCTGCTTGCTCGCCTAGTCGCTGCTCCCGAAGATGCCTTCGAGCAGACCGCCCAGCGGGTCCTCGTCCAGCTCGTCGGCCGGTTCCGGCAGAAGCTCGCCGGGCGACGTCGACTGCATCGGCGTGCCCCCGGCCGGCAGGGCCGGAGCGCTCGTCTGACTGCGCTGCCCCTTGACCCCGGCACCCGTCGTCGCCGACGGCGCGACGGCGGGGTCGCTCCGCCGCGGGTTCGCCGTCGGATCGGTCTTGCCACCCGGGCGGTTCGACTGCTTGCCGCTGTGCCCCGACGGCTTCGACGTGGTGACCTGATCGTCGGCGTCGAGCCCGCCGCCGGCACAGCTCTTCAGCCTGGGCCCGAGCCCGTCCGAGCCCGCCGAGGCCACGGTGTCGCAGGCCAAGCCCGTACGCAGGGACGTGGCGCGATCGTTGACCGAGTCGAGCAGCGCGATCGACTTCAGCGCCCGCTCCTGGTTGGCCGCCGACAGCCTGGTCAGCGCCGGGCTCAACGTCTGGCGCTGCCGGTCGGCGAACGAGTCGACGGTGGCCAGCGGCTTGATGTCCTTGCGGGCGACCGCCGACGTGGTCAGCAGTTTGACGCCCTTACGGGTGTCGGCGTCCATGTCGTCCAGCACCCCGGGGAACCCGGTGTCGTCGCCGCGCATCGCGACCGCCTCGGAGAGCCGGTTGCGGGCGAAGTCCAGGGACAGCTGACCGCGGGTGACGTCCGAGCCGGCCATCGCCAGCTGGGCCCGTTCGGTCGAGCGCTTGACCCCGTACAGGGCGTCCCCCGGTGACGCGTTCTCGCTGGCCGCGGAGATTCCGGAGACCGCGAGCGCGCCCGCCGCGACCCCGATGACGATGGCGCCGCGGGCCCGGATGCGGCCGCCGTGGCCGAGCAGTCCGGACCCGAGCCGGCCGGCGCGGGCCGTGGCGGGCTGTGTGGCGGTGGCGGGCTCGTCGACGGCGGTGGCGGTGCGGCCGATGCCGTCCCGCTCGGCCGTGGCGACCAGCATCGCCCTCAGCCCCGTGCGGAACTCGGGTTCGACCCGGGCGCCGGGCCGTGCCGTGGACAGGCTGTTGCCGATGGCCACCAGCTCGGCGAGCTGCTCATCGGCCGCGCCCCGGCTGTGGTGCCGGGGGCCGCCGCTGGTCTCGTCGAGAAGCTCCGCGAAGCGCTCGGCGCTCCGCCGGTCCAGAAACTCGAATCTCACCGCGGGCACCTCCCCTCGCTCGTGAATGTCTCGCCGGCAGCATCGCCGGCGGTCGCGACAATGCCGGGGGCCGACAGTGCCGCCCGGGGTCGCACTCGGACAAACGCGCGACACGCGTCCCCGGTTACGGGGGACATCGGCCGGCATCGGGTAATGGAGGGCCGTGTCACGCTTGGAATCCGTCGGGCAGGAGGCGGGCCAGCGCGCGGACGGCGCGGTACTGCAAAGCCTTGATCGCGCCCTCGTTCTTGCCCATCGTCTGCGCGGTCTCGGCGACCGAGAAGCCCTGCAGGAATCGCAGCACGATGCACTCCTGCTGCTCCGGGTTGAGCTGTTTGACCGCGGTGAGCAGGGCGACGTTGGTGATGTGGTCGACCACCGACGACTCCGGGCTGCCCTCCGGCCCGCGCGCCTCGCGGTCGGCGTCGAGTACGTCGCCGGTGGTCACCTCGAGGCGGTAGCGGCCCGACTTGAAGTGGTCGGCGACCAGGTTGCGGGCGATGGTGACCAGCCACGCCCCGAGGTCACGGCCTTGCCAGGTGAAGCTGCCGATGCGCTTGAGCGCGCGCAGGAACGTGTCCGACGTGAGGTCCTCGGCCAGCTGCCGGTTGCCGACCCGGAAGTAGACGAAGCGGAACACCGTGTCGACGTACCGGTCGTAGATCAGCCCGAACGCCTCCGCCTCGCCGGCCTGGGCCCGCTCGACCAGCGCCCACACCTCGGCGGCGGCGTCGCCCGGGTCGGGGCGGGCCGGATACTTCGGTGGCTCGGCGTCGCGTTGCGGCCCGGTCGTGCTCTGCGCGGGGACGACGACGGTCTGCTCGCCGGGCGGGGCCTCGGGCAGGTTGCTGCGCTGGCCGGCGGTCGGCTGCTGCGGAGGCATCGGCGGGCGCCCGGGCACGGCCACCCGGCCGCCCCCGGCCATCGGTTTGGCGTTGCCTCCGGCCGGAGGCATCCGCTGGCTGGGCGACTCGTTGACGTGCGGGCGGTTGCGGGTGCGCTTGGGCCCGTCGCCGCGAATGGTGTTGACCACCATGTCGGCTAGCGAGGGGCGGTACGGATCCCCGGCGTAAACATGACTCACTGCGCCTCCTCGACCCGGCGGCTCTGCTCCGGCTGCGTATCCGTCCCGCCAGACTGGGATTCGCAAATTTTTCGTGCTTGTGGCACAGCGGCCTCCTCGGGATGAGGGGTGATCACTCATAGCAAAACGGGTGAAGTGGCCCGCGTTTCCGCCGACCGACCTCACCCATGGCTGTGGAGTCCGTTACTCAGACGCGAAGTATCACGGACACCGAACACACGGAGTCGCACTCCGTGTGCGCTGCGCGAAAATAGTACGAAGTGGCGCAGACAAGACACAAGGAACGTCTGCCACGATGACCGAGACGGGTGTCCGCGCGACGGACAACCTGTCCGCCGTCCACTTCCGTGGATGTTTGTGCCAGACTTCTGCCTCGTGGACGAAGCAGCCCGCGACCCGGTCGCCGGGGCCGCCGCGCGCCGGCCCCAGAGCCTCGCGCTGATCACCACCGACGCCGCGCTGACCTGGGCCGACGTCGATCGGCGGGTGACCGCGGCCGCGCACGGGGTGGCCACGCGGGTGCCGCCGGGAGAGCGCGTCGCGATCGTTCTGGGTAACTCGATCGAGTTCGTGGTGACCTTCTTCGGCGTGTTGCGGGCGGGGCGCGTCGCCGTGCCGCTCAACCCGGGCTACACGGCCGATGAGCTGGGCCATGTGCTCGCCGACTCGGGGGCGGCGCTCGTCGTCACGGGCGCGGCGGCCCCCATGGACGGGCCTCCCCACGTGCGGGCGTCCGATCTGGAAGAGGGCGGGACGAGTGGGGATCTGCCGCATGTGGCGGAGGGTGACCTCGCCGTGCTGCTCTACACGTCCGGCACCAGCGGGCGGCCCAAGGGCGCGATGCTGACCCACGCCGCGCTGGCCGCCAATCACGACCAGCTCGACGCGATCGACCCGCCCGTGGTCGGCCCGGACGACGTGGTGCTGCTGGCCGTGCCCATGTTTCACGCGTACGGGTTGAACACCGGCCTCGGCAGCGTCGCCCACCACGCGGCGACCGGCGTGCTGATCGACCGGTTCGACGCGGCCGCCTCACTGTCGGTGATCGCGGAGCGCGGAGTGACGGTGGTCGTCGGCGTGCCGGGCATGTATTCGGCCTGGTCCCGGCAGCCCAGCGTCAAGATCGGCCTGCGCAGCGTGCGCACCGCCGTATGCGGGGCGGCGCCGCTCGGGCCGGACGAGATGGCCCGCTTCGGCGCCGCCACCGGCAAGAGCGTCCTGGTCGGGTACGGGCTGACCGAGACCGCGCCCGTGCTGACCACCACCGCCGTCAGCGACCGCGGCAAGCCGGGCTCGATCGGCCGGCCGCTGCCCGGGATCGCGCTGCGACTGCGCTCGGCGGCGGGCCAGGTGCTCTGGGAGGACGGCACCGCCTCACCCGACGAGGATCTGAGCGAGCTCGATCTCTCCGTGGAGGACGTGGCCGGCACCGACCCGGGCGAGATCGTGGTGCGCGGGGCCAACCTGTTCTCCGGCTACTGGCCCGACGGGCGCGACGGGCCGGACGCCGAGGGCTGGTGGGCCACCGGCGACGTGGCCTACGCGGACGGCGACGGCGACCTGCACCTGGTCGACCGGATCGACGAGCTGATCCTGGTGCACGGCTTCAACGTCTATCCGGCCGAGATCGAGCGGGTGCTGGGCTCGCATCCGGGTGTCGCCGAGTCGGCGGTGGTGGGCGTGCCCGATCATGATGCCGGGCAGCGGCCGCACGCGTTCGTCGTGGCCGCCATCGACCCGCCGCCCACCCCGGCCGAGCTGCAGGTCTTCTGTGCCGCCCAGCTGGCCCGGTTCAAGCTGCCGACCGTCGAGCTGGTGCGTGAGCTTCCCCACTCGGCGACCGGCAAGGTCCGCAAGAGGGAGCTGAACACGTGAGCCGCGTGACCCTGATCAGCCGCGAGGGCTGTCACCTGTGCCAGGACGCCGAGGCGGTGCTGGATCGGATCCTGCCCGGTCAATGGGAGCGCGTCGACGTCGACTCGTCGATCGAGCTGGAGCGCGACTTCGGCGATCGGGTGCCGGTCGTGCTGCTCGACGGGGCCGAGCACGGCTACTGGCGCGTCGAAGAGTCGCGGCTGCTCAAGGACCTGGAGAAGCCGCCGGGAGCGCCCCGCCTGTAGGTTGTTCGCCGTGGCGCGCACTCACCTTGTCTGGGACTGGAACGGCACCCTGCTCGACGACCTCAGCCTGGTGGTCTCGTCCACGAACGCGGCCTTCACGGCGGTCGGCGGGCGCCTGGTCGACGCCGACGAGCACCGCAGCCGGTTCCGCCGGCCGGTGGCCGAGTTCTACGCCGAGATTCTCGGACGCGCGGTCGACGAGGAGGAGTTCGGCCGGCTCGACCGGATCTTCCACGACGCGTACCGGCTGGGTCTGACCACCATGAAGCTGGCCGCCGACGCGACGGCGGCGCTCAAGGACTGGCCGGGCTCGCAGTCGCTGCTGTCCATGTGGTTCCACGCCGAGCTGGTGCCGGCCGTCGAGACGTACGGGCTGGCCGGGGTCTTCACCCGGGTCGACGGGCTGCGCACCGAGATCGGCGGCCACCTCAAGGCGGCCCACCTGGCCGAGCACCTGGCCGAGCTGGGCCTGACCGGCCGCCAGGTCGTGCTGATCGGCGACTCGCTGGACGACGCGGCCGCGGCCGACGCCGTGGGGGGCGAGATCGTGCTCTACACCGGCGGCTTCACCGACCCGGCGCGGCTGCGGGCGTCAGGTCGTCCGGTCGCGGACACTCTGGTCGAAGCGGTCGCGATCGCCCGTACGCTGTAGCAGGGTGGTCGGTGGAGGGGCGAACCGGGCATAATTCAATGGTTCGGGTCATTATCACGCCAGATGATCTTTGTCCACCCGCACTACCAAGATCGCGATTTGTGCACGCCTTCACAAGCGCCTAGTCTTCATGCCGAAGAACCCCGGTAGCACAGCCGGTTGATCCAGGCGCCCCGGGGGTTCACAGGTTCGCCACCTCGTCGGCACGGAGTCAGATGAGCCAGCAGCGTCACGGAGTCACGCCCGGTAATGCCCCAGGCGACCGCGCCGGTGCAGTGTCGGCCTTCCCGGATCTGCCGGAGGCCACCATCGCCCGGTTGCCCGAATACCTGCGCGCCCTGCACAACCTGGGCGAGGGCGGTTCGGACACGATCTCGAGCGAAGGACTGGCCGCGGCGGCCGGGGTCAACTCGGCCAAGCTCCGCAAGGATCTCTCCCACCTGGGGTCGTACGGCACGCGTGGCGTCGGTTACGACGTGACCCTGCTGATCGAGCAGATCGAGTACGTTCTCGGCCTCGACCAGCGCCGGGCGGTCTGCCTGGTCGGCCTGGGCAACCTCGGTCACGCGCTGGCCGGCTACGACGGGTTCGCCAGTCGCGGCTTCAAGATCGTCGCGCTCTTCGACGCCGACGAGGCCAAGGTCGGCGAGGAGATCCAAGGTCTCGTCGTGCGGCACATCGAGGAACTGGGCCGCGTCGCCGTCGAGGAGAACATCGCGATCGGCGTCATCGCCACCCCGGCCCGGGCCGCCCAGGCCGTGGCCGACGTGCTGGTCGACGCGGGTGTCACCAGCATTCTGAACTTCGCGCCGTGCGTGCTGTCGGTGCCCGCCAACGTCGACGTGCGCAAGGTCGACCTGGCCATCGAGCTGCAAATTCTTTCTTTCCACGAGCACCGCAAGGCATCGCTGACGGCGCTGCCGGGCGGCCGGTCCGCCGCGGCGGGCAACCAGGAGGCGGTCGGGTCGTGAATCTCCTCAGCGTCGGTGCGTCCTATCGCACCGCCGACGTCGCCACGCTGGAGCGCATCGTCATCGCCGACGACGCGGTCCCCGGCGTGCTGGAGAAACTGGTCGCCCAGCCGTTCGTGGGGGAGGCGGTCGTCCTCTCCACGTGCAACCGGGTCGAGATCTACGCCGCGGTCAACACGTTCCACGGCGGCCTCGGTGACGTCTGCAACGTGCTCTCCGAGGTGTCCGGCATCCCGGCCACCGAGCTCGCCGGCCATCTTTATGTGCACTACGACGAGGCGGCGGTGCTGCACTCGTTCAAGGTCTCGAGCGGCCTCGACTCCATGGTGGTGGGCGAGTCCCAGATCCTGGGTCAGCTGCGCGACGCCTACCACGCCGCGACCGAGGCCGACACGGCCGGCCGTCTGCTGCACGAGCTGATGCAGCAGGCGCTGCGGGTCGGCAAGCGGGCACACTCCGAGACCGGCATCGACCGGGCCGGGCAGAGCGTCGTGACCGCCGCCCTCGACGTGGCCGAGGCCGAACTGGGCGACCTCACCGGCCGGCGCGCGCTGGTGATCGGCGCGGGTGCGATGGGCGCCCTCTCGGTGGCCACGCTGACCCGGGCCGGGGTCGGGCCGTTGCGGATCACGAACCGGAGCGCCGCGCGGGCCGAACGGCTGGCCGAGGCGTACGGGGCCGTCGCCGTGCCCTACGACGAACTGGACGCCGCCCTGCGCGAGGCCGACCTGGTCGTCTCGGCCACCGCGTCGACCGAGCCGGTGCTCACCCGGGCCCGCCTGGAGGCCGCGGCGCCGCTGGTCGTGCTCGACCTGGCCGTGCCGCGTGACGTGGCCGCCGACGTGATCGACGTGCCCGGCGTGACCGTGATCGACATCGACAGCCTGGCCGCCACCCGCCGATCCCTGCCGGCCGCGGCCGAGACCGCCGCCGTCGAGCAGATCGTCAGCAGCGAGGTCGAACACTTCCTGGGCTGGCTGCGCGGCGCCGACATCGCGCCGACCGTGGCCGCGCTGCGCACCAGGGCCGAGGACGTCGTGAGCGCCGAGTTGCGCAAGCTCTATTCGCGCCGGTCGGAATTCACCGAGGAGCAACGGGCCGACGTTTCCCGTACGCTGCATCGCGTCGTCCAGCAGTTGCTGCACTCGCCGACCGTACGGGTGCGCCAGCTGGCCGCCGAGCCCGGTGGTGATCAGTACGCGGCGCTGCTGCGCGAGCTGTTCGACCTTGACGTGCCCCATGCCACACCCGCCAACGCAGTTCCTGAGATCGGAGGACAGGCGTGACTTCCCCCCTGCGCCTCGGCACCCGTGGCAGCGCGCTCGCGCTCGCGCAGTCGCAGCTGACGGCCGACGCCCTCACCGCGGCCACCGGCCGCCCGGTCGAGCTGGTGCGGATCGTCACCACCGGTGACCGCTCGTCGGCCCCCGTCGCCCAGCTCGGGGTGGGTGTCTTCGTCTCGGCGCTGCGCGACGCGCTGCTGGCCGGCGAGATCGACTTCGCCGTGCACTCCTACAAGGACCTGCCCACCGCGGCCCACCCGGCGTTGCACATCGCGGCCATCCCACCGCGCGAGGATCCGCGTGATGTGCTGATCGCCCGGGGTGGTCGCACGCTGGCCGAGCTCCCGCCCGGTTCGGTCATCGGAACCGGCGCGGTGCGCCGAATCGCGCAACTGCATGCTTTGGGCCTAGAGTTGCAGGTCACGCCGATCCGCGGAAACATCGACAGCCGGATCGCCCGGGTTCACGGACCCGAGGCCGATTTGGACGCCGTTGTTCTCGCCCGGGCCGGCGTGGTGCGAATCGGCAGGGTCGCCGACATCGCGGAAACGCTCGACCCGATGCTCATGCTGCCCGCCCCCGCCCAGGGCGCGCTGGCTGTGGAGTGCCGGGCCGACAACTCAGACCTGGTCGAGCTGCTGGCCGCAATCGACCACGCACCGTCCCGGGCCGCCGTCACGGCGGAACGGGCGATGCTCGCCACGCTCGAGGCCGGGTGCTCCGCCCCGGTTGCGGCCCACGCCGAGCTCGCCGAAGGCGAGGACGGTGACGAGATTTACCTGCGCGGTGCGGTGATCAGCCCGGATGGGGTTCGAGCCATCCGGCTGTCGCGCACCGGAACGCCCGCCGACGCGGCGGAGATCGGCAAGGCCCTCGCGGCCGATCTCCTCGACAACGGCGCCGACACCCTGATCGGGAGCACAGAATGACCACCCGCACCGCCCGCAAGCCCGCAGGACGCATCGCGTTCGTCGGCGCCGGACCCGGCGACCCGGAGCTGCTGACCCGCCGCGCGCACGCCGCGCTCACCGAGGCCGACCAGGTGGTCTACGACCGTGGGGTGCCCGATTCGCTGCTGACCGCGATCCGGGCCGAAGCCAAGGCGGACGCCCAGTTCAGCCCGGCCGAAGGCGCCCCTGGCGACGTGGCCAAGGTGCTGCTCTCCGCGGCCAAGTCCGGTCTGTCCGCCGTGCACCTGGTGGCCGGTGACCCGTTCGGGCACGAGGCCGTCGTCAAGGAGGTGCAGGCGGTCGCCCGCACCGCGGTGCACTTCGAGGTCGTGCCCGGCCTCGGCCAGGCCGAGGGTGTGGCCACGTACGCGGGGGTTCCGCTGCCCGGCGTGCGCGTCACGGCCGACGTCGGCGACGTGTCCGCGCTCGACTTCGACGCGCTGGCCGCCGCCGCCCTCAAGGGCTCATTCGCGGTCGCGGTCGACGCCGGCGACCTCGCCGCCGTGCGTGACGGCCTGCTGGCCGCGGGCGTCGAACCGGGCATCCCGGTTGCGGTGACCGGCGACGGCACCGGCGAGACGCAGTACACGACGACCTCGACGGTCGACAGCTTCGTGGCCGCCGCGCTCGGCTTCACCGGCCGCGTGGTGCTCACCGTCGGCACCGACGTCGCCGAGCGCGACACCATGAGCTGGTGGGAGAACCGCCCGCTGTACGGCTGGAAGGTTCTCGTGCCGCGGACCAAGGAGCAGGCCGGCGCGATGAGCGCCCGGCTGCGGGCCTACGGCGCGATCCCGTGCGAGGTGCCGACCATCGCGGTCGAGCCGCCGCGCACCCCGGCCCAGATGGAGCGTGCGGTCAAGGGCCTGGTCGACGGCCGGTACGCGTGGGTCGTCTTCACCTCGGTCAACGCGGTCCGCGCGGTCTGGGAGAAGTTCGACGAGCACGGTCTCGACGCCCGTCACTTCGGCGGCGTGAAGATCGCCTGCATCGGCGAAGCCACGGCCGACGCCGTACGGGCCTTCGGCATCCAGCCCGAGCTGCTGCCCCAGGGCGAGCAGTCGAGCGAGGGCCTGCTGGCCGAGTTCTCGCCGCACGACGAGATCCTCGACCCGGTCGGCCGGGTGCTGCTGCCGCGGGCCGACATCGCCACCGAGACGCTGGCCGCCGGCCTGATCGAGCGGGGCTGGGAGGTGGACGACGTGACCGCGTACCGGACGGTGCGGGCCGCGCCGCCGCCGGCCGAGATCCGCGACGCGATCAAGTCGGGAGGCTTCGACGCGGTGCTTTTCACCTCGTCCAGCACCGTACGCAACCTGGTCGGCATCGCCGGCAAGCCGCACGCCCGCACGGTCGTCGCGGTGATCGGCCCCAAGACCGCCGAGACGGCCACCGAGTTCGGCCTGCGCGTCGACGTCCAGCCCCAGCACGCCTCGGTGCCGGACCTGGTCGAGGCGCTGGCGTCGTACGCGGTGGAACTGCGTGAGAAGCTGGCCGCCATGCCGGCCAAGCAGCGTCGCGGCTCCAAGGTCCAAGGCCCTACCGCACTGCGTTTCCGCTGATCACCCCCGGTGCGCCGGCGTTCGTCGGTGCACCGGACTAGGGAGCACGCCATGTCCTTCCCCGACGTCCGTCCGCGCCGGCTGCGGCGCACACCCGCCATGCGCCGGCTCGTCGAGGAGACCCGCCTCGCGCCCGCCGAACTCGTGCTGCCGCTCTTCCTGCGCGAAGGGCTGACCGAGCCGCGGGAGATCAGCTCACTGCCCGGCGTGCTCCAGCACTCCCGGGATTCGCTGCGCAAGGCGGCCCACGAGGCGGTCTCGGCCGGGGTCGGCGGGCTGATGCTGTTCGGCGTTCCGTCCAACGAGAACAAGGACGAGACCGGTTCGTGCGGCCTCGACCCGGACGGCGTCCTCAACGTCGGCATCCGTGACCTGATCAGCGAGGTGGGCGAGTCCACGGTCGTGATGAGCGACCTGTGCCTCGACGAGTTCACCTCGCACGGGCACTGCGGTGTGCTGGCTCCGGACGGCTCGGTGGACAACGACGCCACTCTCGCGGTCTATGCGGAGATGGCCGTGGCGCAGGCTTCCGCGGGCGCCCACATGGTGGGGCCGTCGGGCATGATGGACGGTCAGATCGGGGTCGTCCGGCAGGCTCTGGACAAAGCGGGCTATCAGGACGTCTCGGTGCTCGCCTACTCGGCGAAGTACGCGGGCGCGTTCTACGGCCCGTTCCGCGAGGCCGTCGAGTCGACCCTGCAGGGCGACCGCCGGCAATACCAGCAGGACCCGCCCAACCTGCGCGAGGCGCTGCGCGAGGTCGACCTCGACGTGGCCGAGGGCGCGGACATCGTCATGGTCAAGCCGGCCCTGCCGTACCTCGACGTGATCGCCGCGATCCGCGAGCGGGTCACCATCCCGGTGGCGGCCTACCAGGTCTCCGGCGAATACGCGATGGTGGAGGCGGCCGCGCGCAACGGCTGGATCGACCGCGAGCGCGTCATCCTGGAGACCCTCACCTCGATCAAGCGGGCGGGCGCCCAGATCACCCTCACGTACTGGGCCACCGAGGCCGCCCAACTGCTGCGCGACCGCTACTGAGCTAATCGTCGTTGAGGATGGTTCCCGCGCCGCGGCCGTCCACCAGCCGTACGGCCGACAACGCCGTGACCTCCAGCGTGAGCCGCTCGTCGCGCTCGCGGAGCCGGTCGCCGCGCACCTGGACAGCGAAATCGACCCGGGTCGCGCCGGCCGCGATCGTCCGGCAGCCCAGATACGGCTCGTAGTCCGCGTAGGGCAACGTCGTCGTGCCCGGCACCGTGGTCGCGCAGACCGTGAGCGCCTGGCTCAGCGGGCGGGTCAGCGTGACCGGGAAGACCAGCGGCGTACGGCCCGCGTTGCCCTCGACCACGCTCGCGTCCCCGACCGTCACCCCGGCCCGTGACTGGAAACGCGCCACCTGTGGGTCGTGGTCGCTCACACCGTCCGGGTGGTCGGCGTTGAGGTGGGCCGAGCGCATCTGAATCAGGTCGCCGTGCAGGGCGTCGTTGACGAACAGGTGGTCAAGCGTCTGGGCCTGGCCCTCGAAGACGTACGAATAGGCCGCGCTCGGGGCCTCGGTGACCAAGTTGTCCCACAGGTTGTGCAGCCCGGCGGCGTACAGGGGGCCGAGCTGGTCGCCGGGCGTGGCCGGGAGCGGGTCGTCGGGGCGCGGGAAAACGTTCAGGTCGCCGCCCAGCACCACCCGCGCGTCCGGGTGGCCGGCCTCGATGGCGTCGGTGATCGCGGCCCCGTACGCCGCCTGCTCGCGTCGCTGCCCGACCCGGGTGTCCGGTCCGGACGAGAAGTGGTTGCTGATCGCCCACAGCTGGTAACGGTCGTTCGAGCCGGGCGCGGCCCGCACCTCGAACAACCCCACCTGCGGGGCTCGGGTGTAGACGTTGCTGCCGTCCACGCCTGTCGAACGGTCGACGTCGGCCGGCAGCACGGCGTTGAACGCCTTGGGGTTGGCGACCTCGTCGTTGCCCGGCGCAGGCGCCCCGCGGTAGGGCACCTGCAGGGACATCTGGTTGGCGGCCACGAGCGACAGCCGGTCGGTGCGGTAGAGGAAGCCCGACACGATGCCCCGCGCGTCGGCGCCACCGCGGTCGGCCGCCGCGTCGTACCCGGGGCCGTCGATCCGGCCGATCGCCAGCGCGAGCTCCTGCAACGTGTCCGGCTTGCCGTCGGCGAGGTCGGGCCCACAGCTCAGCACGGCCCCGACAACCCGGCAGATGTCCTGATCCTCCGCCTCCTGCACGAGGATCAGGTCGGGCCCGTGCAGACCGGAGACGACCTGACGGGCCAGCCCGCCGACCCGGCTGTCGTACTCGGACTGGCTGCCGGGCGCGTAGTCGAACGGCGGGTCGACCCCGGGGCAGCCCGCGTTGCCGATGAAGTCGCAGCCGTCGGCCGGATCGTCGCGGAAGTCGTACAGGTTCTCGACGTTGAACGTGGCCACCGCGAGCTCACGCTGCCGGTCGGCGGGCCGCGGCGGATTGTTCGCGGCCGGGTCGGCGCCGCGGGTGAACGCGACGCCGGCGACCTGGATGCCGTACTTGTTGAAGGCGTAGTAGAGCCCGCCGACCGCGTCGCTGCTGACGGTGTCGAAAGTGCGGGCGGGCGGCAGCACCACCGAGCTGTCATCGGCTGCGGCCTTCACGCCCATCGGCCCGAGCATGATGCGGTTGCCGTTCCCGTCGGCCACCTTGTCGAGCGGGTGGGCGTCGCGGAAAACCCTTCGCCCGTACGGGTCGGGGCGCTTCACCACCGGATCGTCGCGGTCGACCAGCCACACCTCGGCGTCGTCGGTGGACGCGTACGTCTTCGTGTTCGAGACGACGCCCGAACCGGCACGCACCCGCAGCTGCATGCCCTCGCGCTGCTCCCAGAAGAGGTCAGCCGCGGGCTTGTCGGCGGGCGGGGTCGCGTCGTCGATCCGCACCTCGCCGGCCACGTCGAGCCCGGAGGCCAAGGTGGTGACCCACTCGGCGCCGGTCAGCTGGGTCAGGTTGAAGTATTCGGCGACCCGGGCGCTCACGATGATCTCGTCGCCCGGTGTGGGGGCGTAGCCGCCGATCAGGGTGGTGAACGTGCCCGTGTAGACGAAGACGCCGTCGGAGGTGGCCGGGTCGTCGTCCGTGTCGGATGTGCGGCTCTGCAGGAAGAAGCCGTGCTGCTCGACGCCGGTGGCCGTGTGCGACCGGGTGAGCTGGGTGACCACGCCGCGGACCTGGTATTTCGCGCTGCTCGAACCGTTGCCGGTGGCCGGGGCGTACGGGGATCTGGCGGTGTTGCCCTGAACCGCTCCGACCGTGAGCGGGTCCTGACCGATGGCGGCATGGGCCTGCGCCGGCAGGGCCAGGCCGACTGCGGTGACGAGTCCGGTGATCAGAATGCGACCGAGCACGGTGCCTCCACGGCGGACCGGCGGTTGTGTCGTCCGGTCGCAGGAGGTTGAGCTTAGTCGATGGACTCGAGGCTTTGAACCAGTTGGGAAACGTCGGCACCATACTCGAACCAGTCGCGGTCGGGCTGATAACCCAGCTCGGCGTTGACCTTGAGCATCGACTCGTTGTGCTGCGCGTTCCAGGTCTGCACCTCACGCAGCCCGCCCTCGGCCGAACGCAGCTCGAACAGCATGCGCGCCTTGATCGCCCGGTCGATGCCGTAGCCGCGGTGGTCCCGCACGACGATCGTGTCGTACTGGTCGGCGCGCTCGGGATGGTGGGCCGGGACAACTACCTCGGTCAGGCCCGCGACGACGCCGCTCTCGTCGTGCAGGGCAAGCACGATGTACGGCTTCAGGCCCCGCCTGTGCAGCGTGTCGAGGGAGTCGCGCAGCCGCTGCGGATCGGAGGAGCGCGGCGCCAAGTCGAGGTCGTCGTCGTCCTGCGCCTCCAGCTTGGCCTGCGCGTACGCCTCGAGCAGGTGGTCGGGCGGGCCGCCCGGGTGGAACTCGACGCTGTAACCGGCGCCGATGCTGCCCGCCATGACCGTGAGGGCGGGCCAGTCCACCGAGGACAAGGTGAGCACGCTGCGCGTCTCGACGAACTCGCGTTCGAACCCGAGGGACTCGTAGAAGGCGATGGCCGGGGTGCCGCCAATCGCTTCGACGCCGATCGTGGAGAAGCCCTCCAGGTAGGCCCGGCGGGCCGCGACCGCCACAAGCTGCCGGCCCAGGCCGCGCCGGCGCAGGCGGGGACTGACCATTATCTCGAGCACGCCGATGTCGCCGAGCAGCAGCATGCTGACCACGGCGAAGATCTCACTCTCGCCGTCGGGGAGGCGATCGTCCTCGGCGACCCAGCTGATCCGGCGTTCGCCCGGCATGGTCTCGGAGAGGTAGTCGCGCACCTGACCGTCGACCCACGGCGGGTCGTCGGGGAGGTCGGTCGCGAGCACCGCGTTCACCGTCTCCACGAGCGACTGAATCTCCGCCGCCGACGCGGACCGGGGATCCCATTCACGAACCCTCACCCGTACAGCTTGCCGGTAAGCGTTCCTTCTGGGAAGTGCTGCGAACGGAAATGTATAGCTGTCGTCACGGTGCGTGCAACATGGTGGTCAGCTGCGCGACCGCTTCCCGTAATCATCGGCCGCGTCGAACACTTTCTGTGCATACGGCCCGACCGCGTTGTACGACAGGATGGCGTCCCGCCACGAATCGCCCCGCGACATGTCGCGCCCGTTCTGGCACAGGTATTTGGCCGCCGTCATCGCCGCGTCGTCGATGTCGTTGGGGTCGGCCACACCGTTGTTGTCGGCATCCACCTTGTAGGAGTTCCACGTGGCCGGGATGAACTGCATGGGGCCGACCGCCCGGTCATACGTGGTGTCCTGGTCGAGCGCGCCCCGATCGGTGTCCGGAATCAACTGACGGCCGCCCTTGCCGTCAAGCGGCAACCCCATGATCGGCGGCAGGCTCGTGCCGTCGGTCGAAAGCACCGACCCGTTGGCGCTGCCGTGCGACGACTCGACCTTGCCGATCGCGGCCAACGTGGTCCAGCTCAACCGGCACGACGGCGTGGTGCGGGCGGTGACGAGCTCGGCGTAGCCGTACGCCTGCACCGCGACCACCGGAATGCCGACCCGCGTGCCGATCTGACCCGCCCACCCCGCGAGCGCGTCAGCCGGCCGCCCGCCCAGCTGAGCCACAGTGGTGGGCGCCACGGTCGGCGCCAACGTCGGAACAGCCGTGCCCGGCAACCCACCCGGCGCGCTGCCCGGCAACCCACCGGGCTGCCCCGCCGACGGGACCCCGGCCGGGGCCTCGAGCGGAAAGCCGGGCGTGGCACTGGGCGAAGGCGCCGACTCGAGCGCCTCGGGCACCAGGTAGGCCCCGGCCGTGCCCGCCGCCCCGAGCAGCACAGTGGCGATCACGGCGGGCACGATGAGCCGCCCGCTGGGGCGCTTGGCCCACGCCGCCACCCCACCCGCGGCCCGCCCGGCAAACCCGAACGGCCCACTGCGGCGCTTGACCGCCACCGCGACGCTCGCCGGGGTTTTGCTGTCACCCTTGCTGTCCGCGTCGCCCTTGGTCACGGCGGGCGGCGTCTTGCTCCCGGGCGCGGCCTCCACGGCGGTCTTGCCGGCGTCGTCCTTGTGCGTCGCCACCGCACTGAGCCGCGCGGCCCGCTCTACCTCGCTCAGGGGGCCGGCGGGTGGGGGAGCCTTCGCGCCCGCGGCTCCGGCGGTTGTGCCTGCGGCGCCAGCCGTGCCCGCGGCTCCGGCCGTCGTACTCGTCGCCCCGGCGGTCTTGCCTGCCGTCCCGGCCGTCCGCGCCGCCTCAGCGTCGGGCTGCGCTGCACTGCCTGTCAGCCGCGTGCCGCTCGTCGAACCCGTGGCGCTCGCCGAACCTGCAGTGCCAGCCGTGCCCGCGCTGCTTGCCGTGCCTGTGCTGCTTGCCGGGCCTGTGCTGCTTGCCGTGCCCGCGCTGCTTGCCGAGCCTGCGTTGCTAGCCGTGCCCGCGCTGCTCGTCGCGCCCGCTCTGCTCCCCACGGCCGAACCGCTCGCCGGGGCCGAACTGCTCTCGGGGCTGCTGGCCGGCCGCGATCCGCTCGCCGAGCCCGTGCCGACTGCGCTGTCCGCGCCCGGGTTGGCTGCGCCTGTGCTTGCCGCGCCCGTGCCGACTACGCTGTCCGCGCTTGTGCTGGCCCCGCCCGCCGCGTCCACGCTGGAAGGGCCCGCCACGCCCGGTTCTGCCGCGGCTACGCCCGCGCGACCGGTGCCGGGCCCGCCGGCCCCGGTCGCGGCCGGCCCCGTCGGCTCGACGTCGGCCGCCGGAGCTTTCGGTGGCTCGGTGGTGCGCTGCTTCGGTATGCGTGCCGGCTCTGTCTCTGTAGTGGGGCTGGCGGCGCGCGGCGGCTTGGGCGGGGCCGCGCCGGAACTGGCCAGCGGCCCACCCTGATGAGGCGCCGCAGCTCTCAGCTCGGGCCGTTTCGCCTCTTCGTCCTGCCGATCCACCACGCGGACGACACTACCCAACCCGAGCCTGCCTGGGCGTGCCCACGTTGACGCCTGTGGATAACTACGGCGCCTGTGGATAACTGCTTGATCCGCTTGGTGGAGGCGTAGGCTCTGGGCCCGCCCCCGGTTGGGTGGGGTAGGGGTGGTGGCTGGTTCGTGACCCGGCCGAGGGCCTACTCTTCGGGCATGCCGCGTTACGAGTTCCGCTGCCGCGCCTGCGGCGACACGTTCGAGGTCAACCGGCCGATGAGCGAGGCCGCCGCGCCTACCGCGTGCCCGCAGGGTCACGGCGACACGGTCAAGCTGCTTTCGACCGTCGCCTTCACCGGTCGCGGTGGCAGCGCCCCGTCCCGCCCGGCGGCCCCGGCCGGTGGTGGCTGTTGCGGCGGTGCCTGCGGCTGCTGACCGCGGGCGGCCCAGCCCAGGACCGCATCGGCTGCGGCGACCCGGCTCACCCAGCGGCGGCATCAGCCCGGCCCAACCATCGGCCACGTCAATCGCCGGGCGGCGCCCGGCCCACCCAGCGGCGGCGTCAACCGACGCGCAGCGACCGGGCCCACCCAGCGGCGGCGTCAACCGACGGGCAGCGACCCTGCCCACCCGGCGGCGGCGTCGACCGTGTGGCAGCGCCCCGGCCCACCCAGCGGCGGCATCAACCGCCGCCCGGCGGCCGCAGCCCCCTAACGACCGCACCCGGCTGCCACCCCCGGCCAGCCCACCACCCGCAGCCCGGCACCGGCCCGCGACTTCCGTCGACGGCCGCTGGCCCGCCACCGCGCCCCGCTCCAGCCGCAAGCAACCCGGCGGAACACACGATCGATGCGCCGAGCGTGATCCACCCGCCCGGGCACGCTGGCGCCCGGCCCCGCTGGGACTACACCCTGTCCACATGGCGAGACGGCCACACTTCCGGTGGGATTTCCTCGCTGATCTCCCGGGATGGCGGACCAGCGGTGCGACCTGCGGCGAAGCGCACGGAAATATGATGATCTAGCGGTACGGGGACGGCTTGGCCAGTCGTTCGCGACGTGTCGCACAGGGTGCCTCTTGCGGGGACCGCCGAATGGGCGGCCGGAACTGGCCGACTGCGGCGTGACTCCGCTCGATCCATTTCGTTACGTCACGCGTAGTGCTTAACGAAGCCGCTGGTGTCCTCCGTCCAGGGTCGGTCGTGGCGGGTGGATGATTACCGTCCGTTTCTACGATGGCCGGTGACACAGTGATACGGCAGCATGAGACGCGACTTCCCGAAGGGGGCGGAGGTTCAACCGTGGCGGGACGGACCGAGCTGCCGAGTGGGCTGGTGACCTTTGTGTTCACCGACATCGAGGGCTCGACACGGTTGGCCCGGATGCTCGGCGACGACTACGGCTTGGTCCTCGGCGATCACCGCTCGGTGATGAGGACTGCGTTGAGTGACTTCGGCGGTGTCGAGCTCTTCACTGAGGGTGACAGTTTCTTCATCGCTTTCCACGACCCGGCGATGGCCGTCGCGGCCTGTGTGGAGGCTCAGCGGCAACTGTCCGCATTCGCCTGGCCCGGTCCGGATGTCGCGCCCCGCGTTCGGATGGGCATGCACACCGGCTGGGCTCGCCCGGTCGGCGGCGAGTACGCCAGCGTCGAGGTGCACCGCGCCGCCCGGGTGGCCGCGGCCGCGCACGGCGGCCAGATCCTCTGTTCCGGCGCCACCGCGCTGGCTCTGCTGACCGCCGGCAGCGATGCCCCGTTTGCTGTGACCGGCCGGCCAGAGACGCAGGAGAAACTGCTCGATCTGGGCCCGCACCGGCTCCGCGGGTTCGACGACGACGAGCGCATCTTCCAGGTCCTCGCGCCCGGCCTGGAGCGCGATTTCCCCCGCCCGCGCACCGCCGCCGCGCCCACCGACAACCTGCCTGTGCCGTTGACCGATTTCGTCGGCCGTCGCGCTGAGCTGACCGAGCTCACCGAGCTGGTGCAGCGCCATCGCATCGTGACTGTCACGGGGCCCGGCGGCGCCGGCAAGACGCGCCTGGCGCTCGCGGTGGCTGGGCCGCTTCTTCCCACGTACGCCGAAGGGGTTTGGACGGTCGACGTCGCGCACTCGCAGCAGGGGCTGGCGCCTGCGTTGGCTGCGGCTCTCGGCGTGCGCACCGAGCCGGGTCGCCCGGTGCTCGAGACGCTGCTGGAGCACTGCGCGGGGCGCCGGATGCTGCTGGTCCTGCAGACCGCCGACACCGCGCCGGCCGCGTGCGCCACGCTCGTACGGCGTCTGCTGGCTCGTTGCCCGAAGGTGAGTGTGCTGGTCACGAGCCGGGTGCCGCTGAACGTGCCGGGGGAGGTGGTCTGGCGCATCCCGCCGCTCGCCCCGGCCGACACGTTCGCCTTGCTCGCCGAGCGGGTCGCGGAGGCGTGCGGTGGCCGGCACGACGACGCCGGGCTGGAGGACGTAGCGGCCCTGCTGGAGGGTTCGCCTCTGGCTGTCGAGCTGGCCGCGGCCCGGCTCCGTTCGCTTTCGCCGGCCCAGCTGGCGGCCCGCCTGGGCGATCCGTTGTCCGCGCTGGACCCGGTCGAGGCGGAGCCCGGGGACCGGCACGAGAGTCTGAGGGCCACTCTGGACTGGTCCTACCGGACGCTCAGCACGCCCGCCGCGAGCCTGTTGCGCCGGCTCGCGGTCTTCGCCGGCACGGTCGATCTGGCCACCGTGGAGTGGTGCGGCGCGGACGCGCTGGGTGCGCTGTCCGAGCTGGCCGACAAGTCGCTGGTCGAGGTGGTGCCGGGGCCCCGCTATCGGTTGTCCGGGCAGGTCCGCGCGTACGCCGCTCGTCGCCTGACCGCCGCCGGGGACGAGCGTGCGGTGCGGGACAGGCATGTCGCCTGGGCTTTGCACACGCTGGAGTCCGTCATGCTGGACACCGACGGCCAGGTCCGCACCACGTCGCTCACCGAGATGACCCCGTACGTGCCGGAGTGGACGACGGCGCTGCGCTGGGCCGCGACCAAGGGCAGTGTGCGCGCCGGGCTGCGGCTGGCCCTGGCCCTGGACCCGTGGTGGCGCGAGCACGGCGGGGCCAGTGAGGGTCGTGATCTGCTGTTCCGCCTGTATCGGCGGCTCGACGGGGTCGATGTGGAGCCGGGCGTGCTCGGTTACGCCCATCTGGTGCACGCCGGGCTGTCGGAGGACCGTTCGGAGCGTACGAGGTTCCTGGACCGGGCGGAGCGGATCGCCCGCGCCGAGGAGAACCAGGCGCTGCTGGTGCATTCGCTGGCCGGGCATCGGACCACCCTGATCGAGGCCGGCCGGCACGACGAGGCCGAGCAGCTGTGCCGTGAGGTGATCGCCCAGGCCGAGCGCAACGGGGTTGCCGAGTCCGCGCTGCCCGCCGTGATCGCGCTGGCCGAGCTGCTGTGGCGCCGCGACGAGCTGAATCAGGCGGCCGAGCTGCTCGGTGGCGCCCGGCAGGCCGAGGCGAACTGCCCCGAGCACCGCGGCAAACGGACGGTCGACTGGCTGCTCGGCATGGTCGCGTTGCGCCGCGGTGACCTGGTCGCCGGGCACGATCACCTGGTGGTGGCGCTGCGGTCACGGCTGCGGCACGGGTTCCGTGGTTCCGCGGCCGACGCGGTGGCGGCGATCGCGGTGCGCTGCGCGATGGGTGGCGACCCCGCGACCGCCGCGGTGCTGTTCGGTGGGGCCGAGGCGGCGCGCGGGGCCCGGCGTACGGAGATGTTCGGGCGTTTCTGGTCGGCCCAGCAGTTGTCGTTGCGTTCGGCGTTGGGCGACGCTGCCTTCGACGCCGCGTACGCGGACGGGGTGGGTCTGGGTTTCGACCGGATCGTGGCGATGGCGCTGGCCGTCGAGCACCCCGATCTCGCGGATGGCGCGGCCCGGTTCGCCCCGACGTTGCAGGGCAGCTAACGGGTTCGCATCAGCCTTTCCGCACGGTCGAGGTCGGCCTGGCGCACGAAGGAAACCGAGCCGAAGATCCGTACGGCCTGGTAGTAGGTCCACGCCACGCTGTAGCAGGCGGCCCGCACGAGCACGCTGTAGCGCACGCACACTCGCTTCATGTCGGCGTAGAACGTGTCGTCCACGCGCGCCTTGTTCGCCGCGAACCGGCCCAAGTCCTTGTAGTTGCGGTAGCCGAAGTCGTGATGCCAGCACGCGTTGGCGAAGTCGAAGCCGAGCGGCCGTTCCGGGCTGGCCGAGCAGTAGTCGGTCGACCAGTCGAAGCCGTAGCTCAGCCAGGGTTCGCGGTCGAGGCGGGCCGCGTTCCACTTGGCGGTGCCGGCCGCGGTGGGCTGGGTCCAGCCGGCCAGCACGGTGGCCTTGTCGGTGGTGGTGGCCCGGGCGATCCCGGCCGGGGCGAGCAGGGCCAGCGCCAGGGCGAGGACAAGAGTGATGCGTCGGGTCATCACAGCAGTCTTGGAACCGCCCCCGCTCGCATACAACGTTGTCGATCCCGCTTTGCCGATGCGTGCCGAAGCTCTTGTTTGATGTTCCTGAACGATGATTAATGTGATGTCCTGGGTAGTCGTCCCAGGCGCGATCGCTATGGTGTCACCGTGCGGGGCATCACATGATCAATCTACCGAGGGTCCGACAAGGGCCCCTGCGTGCGCTGGCCATCCGAATGGCGCTCGCGATCACGCTCGTCCTGGTCACGGTGGCGGTCATCTACGCCGACCGGGACGGGTATCGGGACGTCAACGAGGACGGGCTGACCCTGCTCGACTGCTTCTACTACGCGGTCGTGTCGCTCTCCACCACCGGCTACGGCGACATCACGCCGGTCACCCCGCACGCCCGCCTGATCAACGTCCTGTTCATCACCCCGGCCCGCGTGCTCTTCCTGATCATCCTGGTCGGCACCACCCTCGAGGTGCTGACCGATCAGTACCGCAACAGCCTGCGTGTCACGCGGTGGAGGCGAAAGTTGAAGGACCACATCATCATCTGCGGTTACGGCACCAAGGGCCGGGCCGCGGTGGCCGCGTTGCTGGAGACGGGCTACGACAAGTCGCGAATCGTCCTGGTCGAGAACAACTCCGACGGCGTGCGGCAGGCCATGGCCAACGGGCTGGCGGTGATCGAGGGCAACGCGACCCGCTCGGCCGTGCTGCTGCAGGCGGACGTCAAGAACTGCAAGGCCGTCATCATCGCGACCGACAGCGACGAGGCCTCGGTGCTGATCACGCTGACCGTACGGCAGTTGACGGCCGGCCAGGTGCGGATCATTGCCTCCGTCCGTGAGCAGGAAAACGCGGCCCTGCTCAAGCAGAGCGGCGCCCACCACGTGATCGTCTCGTCGGCCACCGCGGGCCGCCTGCTCGGCCTCACCACCACCGCGCCGCCGCTCATCGACGTCGTGGAGGACCTGCTCACCCCCGGTCAGGGCATGGCGCTGGCGATGCGCAGCGCCGAGCGGGCCGAGGTCGGCCGCAACCCGCGCGAGCTGTCCACGCTGGCCGTGGCGCTGATCCGCCGGGGCAAGGTGCTGCCGCTGGGCGGTGAGCAGAAAATCATGATCGAGACCGGCGACCTGATCGTCTACATCCGCGACGAGAGCAGCAGCGTCGACGTCGCGGTCTGAACCTCGCTACATGATCGTCCAGGTGTCGGCCTTGTTGAGCAGCGCGTCGAGCATCTGGTCGGGGGTGCCGTCGGCCTGGGCCTTGGCGTCCACCAGCTGCTTGGTGATGAGCTCGTCGTAGGACGGCCGCTGCACGTTGCGGAACACTCCGATGGGGGTGGTGCCCAGGTCGGAGCCGGAGAGCCGGGACAGGGCGAACGCGTAGGCCGGGTCGTCGACGGTGGCGTCGTGCACGATGGCCTCGCCGCCCTCTTCGACCTTGAGCCCGAACCCGCCCGCCGGGTGGGTCACCGAGAACTGCTTCTGGGCGCCGAACGTGATCGGCTCGCCCTGCTCGAGCCGGATCAGGTGGTCGTCACGGCTGCCCGCGTCCTTGAGCAGCTCGAACGCGCCGTCGTTGAAGATGTTGCAGTTCTGGTAGATCTCGACGAACGCCGAGCCCTGGTGCTCCGCCGCGGCCCGCATCACCGACTGCAGGTGCTTGGCGTCGGAGTCGATCGTGCGGGCGACGAAGGTCGCTTCCGCGCCCAGGGCCAGCGAGATCGGGTTGAACGGCGAGTCGGCCGAGCCCGCCGGGGTCGACTTGGTGATCTTGCCGAGCTCGGACGTCGGTGAGTACTGCCCCTTGGTCAGGCCGTAGATCCGGTTGTTGAACAGCAGGATCTTGAGGTTGACGTTGCGGCGCAGCGCGTGGATCAGGTGGTTGCCGCCGATCGACAGCGCGTCGCCGTCACCGGTCACGACCCACACCGACAGGTCGGGCCGCGACACCGACAGCCCGGTGGCGATGGCCGGCGCCCGGCCGTGGATCGAGTGCATCCCGTACGTGTTCATGTAGTACGGGAAGCGTGAGGAGCAGCCGATGCCGGAGACGAACACGATGTTCTCGCGCGGGATGCCCAGCTCGGGCATGAACCGCTGCATGGCGGCCAGGATCGAGTAGTCGCCGCAGCCGGGGCACCAGCGCACTTCCTGGTCGGACTTGAAGTCCTTGGCGGTGAGTTTCAGTTCCACGGCGGGGCTAGCCATTCTTGACCACGTCCTCGAGCATGCTCTCCAGCGTCGCGGCGGTGAACGGAAGGCCGCTGACCTGGTTGAAGGGGACCGCGTCGACCAAGTACTTCGCGCGGATCACATGGGCCAGCTGACCCAGGTTCATCTCCGGGATGACGACCTTGTCGTACGCCGCCAGCACCTCACCGAGGTTGGCCGGCAGCGGCGCCAGGTGCCGCAGGTGGGCCTGCGCGATCGGCAGGCCGCGCTGGCGCAGGGCCCGGCAGGCCGCGCCGATCGGACCGTACGTCGAGCCCCAGCCCAGCACGAGCACCCGCGCGTTCTCGTCGGCGTCCTCCACCTCGAGCTCGGGCACCTCGATAGCCTCGATGCGGGCGGCCCGGGTACGCACCATGTGCTCGTGGTTGGCCGGGTCGTACGAGATGTCGCCGGTCTTGTCGGCCTTCTCCAGCCCACCGATGCGGTGCTCGAGCCCGGCTGTGCCGGGAACAGCCCACGGCCGGGCCAGCGTCTCGGGGTCGCGCAGGTAGGGCAGGAAGCGGCCGTCGGCGTCATTGGGCCCGGTGGTGAACTCGACCGAGATGTCGGGCAGCTCGTCGGAGGAGGGCAGCAGCCACGGCTCCGAGCCGTTGGCCACGTAGTTGTCCGACAGCAGGATGACCGGCGTGCGGTATTTCAGGGCGATCCGGGCGGCCTCGATGGCCGCGTGGAAGCAGTCCGACGGCGACTTCGGCGCGATCACCGCCAGCGGCGCCTCGCCGTGCCGCCCGTACAGGGCCATGTTGAGGTCGGCCTGCTCGGTCTTGGTCGGCATGCCGGTGGACGGCCCGGCCCGCTGCACGTCGACGATGACCAGCGGCAACTCGAGCGCGATGGCCAGCGAGATCGTCTCGCCCTTGAGCGCCACCCCCGGGCCTGAGGTCGTCGTGACCCCCAAGGCGCCCCCGTACGAGGCCCCGAGCGCGGCGCCGATGGCGGCGATCTCGTCCTCGGCCTGCATCGTCGTGACGCCGAACTTCTTGTGCTTGCTCAGTTCGTGCAGGATGTCGGAGGCCGGGGTGATCGGATAGGCGCCCAGGAAGAGCGGCAGCTTGGATCGCACGCTCGCCGCCACCAGCCCGAGCGCGAGCGCCTGGTTGCCGGTGATGTTGCGATAGGTGCCCGGCTGCATGCGCGCGGGCTTGACCTCGTAGCGGACCGCGAAGTCCTCGGTCGTCTCGCCGAAGTTCCAGCCGGCCTGGAAGGCGGCCTTGTTCGCCGCGACCAGGTCGGGGCGCTTGGCGAACTTCGTCTCCAGGAATCGCAGCGTCGACTCGAACGGCCGCGAATACATCCAGCTCAGCAGGCCGAGCGCGAACATGTTCTTCGCGCGCTCGGCATCCTTCTTGGCCACGCCCAGCTCGGCCAGCGCGCCCACCGTCATCGAGGTGAGGGCGACCGGGTGCACCGCGTACTCGGCGAGCGAGCCGTCCTCCAGCGGGTTCGCCGCGTAACCGACCTTGGCCAGGCTGCGCTTGGTGAACTCGTCGGTGTTGACGATGATGTCGGCGCCCGCGGGCAGGTCGGACAGGTTGGCCTTGAGCGCGGCCGGGTTCATCGCAACCAGCACGTGCGGCGAGTCGCCGGGGGTGAGGATGTCGTAGTCGGCGAAATGCACCTGGAAGCTCGACACGCCCGGCAGGGTGCCTGCGGGGGCCCGGATCTCGGCCGGGAAGTTCGGCAGGGTGGAAATGTCATTGCCCAGCTGGGCGGTCTCCGAGGTGAATCGGTCACCGGTCAGCTGCATGCCGTCGCCCGAGTCGCCGGCGAACCGGATGACCACCCGATCCAGCTGTTCGACTCGCTTCGCTCCAGCGGATGCGGACACGTTCGCAACCTCCCAAGGGTGCCGGCCGGCGGGGGAGCACGTCTGTGGGCCGGCCCGCGATAGTCATCTCCAGCCTACGTCGCCGCTCCTTACGAACCGGTCGAGGCCGTTGACCACAGTAGCCAGGATGGGCTTGTCCGAACCACCGGAGTCCACTATCCGGCTACGCTGTCGGGTCGTGGACGGGTATTTGGGTTCGTACGCCTTGCTCGGCCTGGTGGCGGCGGCCGGCGTGCTCGTCTTCGTGGGTGCTTTCGGGGCCAACAAGCTGCTCCGCCCGGCCGCCCCGGCCCAGCCCCCGGGCAAGTTCGTGGCCTACGAGAGCGGCATCGACCCGGTCGGCGGCGACTGGGCGCAGGCCCAGATCCGCTACTACGTGTACGCGTACCTCTATGTGCTTTTCGCCGTGGAGGCTGTTTTTCTCTTTCCCTGGGCGGTTGTTTTCGATCTTCCCGGGTTCGGCTGGGCCACCGTGACCGAGATGGGCGTCTTCGTCGCGGTCCTCGCGCTGGGCATCCTCTACGCCTGGCGTAAAAAGATCCTGACCTGGACCTGAGTCCCCGCCGCCGGGCGTGTCGGGGTGGCGGGCTCGCCACGCGCAGCCGGGCATGCCAACATCGTGCGCATGGGCCAGCTTTTCCTCTTCATCGTCGTGGCACTGGTCGTAGCTGCGATCGTGTTCGGTGTGACCGTGATGATCGGTGGCGGCGACAACGCATTGACGCCCGTCGAGCCGGACGGTGCGGCGGTGCCGCTGCCGAGCGACCGGCCGCTCGGTGAGGAGGACATCGCCCGCACGAAGTTCGACACGGCCTGGCGTGGCTACCGCATGGCCCAGGTCGACCAGGCGCTGCAGCGCGCCGCTTACGACATCGGCTACAAGGGTGAGCTCATCGGCGTGCTCGAGGCCGAGGTGGCCGCGCTGCGCGAGGGGCGTACGGCCGACGCCGACGTGTTGCGGCGCGCCCGGGAGGCCGCGATCGCCCCGTCCGAGGCCGCCACCGCGCCCGCTACGCCCGCTCCCGCCGACTCCGGCGACCAGCAGATAGCGGTGACCCCGGGCGCCCCCGGGCCGGATGCCGTGCCCGACGACGCGCCAGTGGCCGCCCGCACCGAGCCGGCCGAACCGCGGTGAGCGCGACCGGCCCCGTCGAGGGTCTAGGTGACGCCGCCCGCCCCGGCTCCGGCGAGGTGACCGCCACGGTCATCGTCAACGCGCCCGCCCAGCGCGTCTTCGCGGCCTTCCTGAACTGGGAGAGGCAGTCCGACTGGATCCCGTTCACCAAGGTCCGGGTGGTGCGGGGCGACGGCGGTGAGGGCAGTCTGGTCGAGGCGGTCACGGCGCTCGGCCCGGCGGTGCTGCGCGACGAGATGCAGGTCGTCAAGATCAATCCCCCGTACGAGTTGCGGGTCGTGCACTGCGGCAAGGTGCTCCAGGGGCCCGGCACGATGCGCTGCACGGCCATGTCCGGCGACCGCACCCAGGTCGTCATGCACGAGTGGTTCCAACTGCCCGCGGGCCCGGTCGGCAAGCTGGCCTGGCCGGTGCTCTGGCCCGGCTCCAAGCTCAGCCTGACCGGCGCCCTGAAGAGGTTCGGGCGGCTGGTCGAAGAGGGCAAGCTGCCCTGAGCGTTTTTGTCGTACGGCGGCTCTACGGTGTTCGCCATGACAGACACCTCGGCGTTCGGGGCCCCGCAGCCCGGCGTGGCCCCGGCGGGCCTGCTCGACGCGGGTCTGGTGGTCGGCGACGACGGCCGGGCTCGCTGCTTCTGGGGCGGCAGCACCCCTGATTACGTCACCTATCACGACTCCGAGTGGGGTCGTGAGGTGCGCGGCGACGACGCCCTCTTCGAGCGGATGACCCTCGAGGCGTTCCAGTCCGGCCTGTCCTGGATCACGATCCTGCGCAAACGGCCGGCGTTCCGGGCCGCGTTCGCCGGCTTCTCGATCGACAAGGTGGCCGCGTTCTCCGAGGCCGACGCGGCCCGCCTGATGGCTGACACCGGCATCGTCCGCAACCGGATGAAGATCGACGCCGCGCTGGCCAACGCCCGCGTGGCCGCCGACCTCCCCGGGGGGCTCGACGCGCTGCTCTGGTCGTACGCTCCGTCACCGAAACCGTCGCGACCGGCCACGCGGGCCGACGTGCCGGCCACTACCCCCGAGTCCAAGGCGATGGCCAAAGACCTCAAGAAACGCGGCTTCCGCTTCGTCGGCCCGACCACGGCCTACGCGTTGATGCAGGCGACGGGCATGGTCGACGATCATCTGGCGGGTTGCTGGGTCCCGGCCGGGCGGTGACTCCGGGCTGGGCCGGCAGTTGGTCGACGATCACGTGGCGGGCTGCTGGGTCCCGCCGAACGGGCCATCGAAGTCCACGTGATGTGATGGACCGCATGGCTCAGTGGGCGGTGAAGATTCCGGCGGAGAGGTGGGAGACCGAGCGGCTGTTCCACCACGACACGGTGACGGTGTCGGGTGGCGCGGGTCCGGTCGGCCCCGATGACGAGGTGCTGCTGGTCGCCGGAGGTGACGTGGTGGCGCTGGCCCAGGCGGTGCGGGGTGACGGCGACGACCTCGTCCTGGCCTACGTGCGCCGGGCCTTCGACGCTCCGGTGCCGGCCGGCGAGCTCGGCTTCGACGACGGCGCCGGGGTCGCCCCGGTCGACCCTGAGCTGTTCCGGCGCGTCGCCGCCGCGATCGGCGAGGGCACCGTCGGCGGCGACAAGAAGACCTGGTTCGTCAGCGTCGCGCTGCCGATCGAGGCGGCCACCCCGGCCGAGGCGGTGCGCCAGTTCTGGTCGCACGTGCTCGAGCTGGGCCCGGTCGAGCTGCCGACCTACGTCTGGCCCTCCGGCGACGAGCTGGCCATGCAGGCCTTCGTGCTCGGTGCCGAGGCCAACCAGGACCCGGAGGAGGAAGACGAGGAGGAAGAGGACGCGTAGCTCGGCGGTATGACGCATTTGGGATCGCCACATCAATAGATCTCAATGTTTACGCTCCTCCCCAATCGCGTCCTACCGGGCGCGCTCGTGGTGGGAGGACCGAATGGTCAAGTGGCGGATTCTCGTGAGCACGGCCGTAGCCGCGCTCACCGTGGCGGCGTGGGGCACGACCGCCGAGGCAGCGCCGACCGCGCCGCCCGGCGACGGTGCGGTCAGCCCGTCGGTGGTCGGCGGCAGCCGGGCCGCGCAGGGCGAGTTCCCGTGGATGGTTCGCCTGTCGATGGGCTGCGGCGGCGCCCTCTACAGCCCGACCCTGGTGCTCACGGCCGCGCACTGCGTGAGCCGCACCGGCACGAACACGTCGATCACGGCCACGCTGGGCGTCGTCGACCTGCAGTCGAGCAGCCGGATCACCCGCACCTCGAACTACGTCTACCGCGCCCCGGGCTACAACGGCAACGGCGACGACTGGGCCTTCATCCGCCTGTCCAGCCCCGTCACCACGCTGGCCACCCTGCCCATCGCCACCAGCACGGCGTACGACTCGGGCACCTTCACGATCGCCGGTTGGGGTGCGGCCCGGGAGGGTGGCGCGCAGCAGCGCTACCAGCTCAAGGCGACCGTGCCGTTCGTCAGCGACACCACGTGCAACTCGTCGTCGATGTACGGCGGCGAGGTGATCGCGGCCGAGGAGATCTGCGCCGGCTACACCGCGGGCGGCGTCGACACGTGCCAGGGCGACTCCGGCGGCCCCATGTTCCGCCGCGACGCGAGCAACGCCTGGATCCAGGTCGGCATTGTGAGCTGGGGCGACGGTTGCGCCCGCCCCAACAAGCCTGGCGTCTACACCCAGGTGAGTTATTTCTCGTCGTCGATCCGCAGCGCCGCCACCAGTCTGAGTTAGCTGGCCTTCGCTGTCGCTCGGCGGGATTTCGCCCCTGGGGGGTCAATGACTTGGGCACCGAAACGGCCTCGCTTCGCTAGCCGTTTTCGGCACCCAAGTCATTGACGGGCGAAATCCGACTTTGGTCGCGGCCGAACCCGTCAAGCGAAGCAGCGAGTCCACCGGCTGCGGCCAGGTCTACCTGCCGTTGAAGGTGGGCTTTTGCTTGTTGACGAAGGCGTCCACGGCGGCCTTGTGGTCGGCTGTGGCGCCGCAGATGGCCTGGGCCTGGGCCTCGGCTGCGAGGGCGTCCGACAGGGTGCCGGCGTCGCCGATCGAGAGTTCGCGCTTGATGGCGCCGTAGGCCACCGTGGGGCCGGCCGCGAGGCGTGACGCCAGTTCCTGCGCCACGGGCAGCACCTGCTCGTCGTCGTCGGTCAGCTGTGAGAGCAGGCCGATCTCGTACGACCGCTGGGCCCGCACCGGCTCGGCCAGCAGCAGCAGTTCCACCGCGCGGGCGTGCCCGACGATGCGCGGCAGCGACCACGAGACGCCGCTGTCGCCGGCCAGCCCCACGTTGGCGAACGCCATCAGGAAGCTGGTCTTGGGGCCGCCGATCCGGAAGTCGGCCAGCAGCGCGAACGACGCGCCGGCCCCGGCCGCCGTGCCCCGCACCGCCGCCACCACGGGCTTGGGCATGCTGGCGAGCCGCTGGGCGATCGGGTTGTAGTGCACCCGCACGGTGTCCAGATCCGTCCGGCCCGATTCGAGCTGGGCCGCGTGCTCGCGCAGGTCCTGACCGACGCAGAACGCCGTGCCCGCCCCGGCCAGCACGATCGCCCGGCACGACTTGTCGCTCTCCAGCGAGGCCAGCGTGTCGCGCAGCGCCTCCTTGAGGTCGACGGTCAAGGCGTTCATGGCCTCGGGCCGGTTGAGCGTGAGCGTGACGACCGCGCCGGTGCGGTCGACGAGCAGCGAATCCGTCATGCGTCTGAGAATCCCACACGGCCGCGAGTCGCCGATTGCAGGCATCGCTCGACGTAGCGGTCCGCGGCGGGCCTCAGGCGGGTCGCGTGGCGGTCGAAGAAGCCGGCCGCACTGGCGCCGGGCCAGCGTGCGGGCAGCAGCGTGGCGGGCAGCTGAGGGTCGCGGAACAGGAACGAGCGCCAGGCGTGGACCAGGTGGAAGCGGGCCGCGTACGCCTCCTCGTCGGTGCTGCGGGCGTTGACCGACGTCACCACCGGTCGCAGGTCGGCCACGAAGCCCTCGTACGACCGGGCCAGCTCGGGCAGGTCCCAGGCCTTGCCGACCACTTCGGCCGCGCCCGGCGACCCGGCCGCGTGGCTCGCGCTGAACCGCTCGTAGCCCACCCCGGCCTCGCGCAGCACCGTGTCCGCCTCGTCGGCGGGCCGGGGCGCCACCCACGCGTGCTCACCGAGGGCGCCGTAACCGAGGAACGCGAGCCGGCCGGCTTCGCGCTTGCCCAGCGGGCCGTGCAAGAGCACCAAATCGAACTTCCCGTCCCAGCTGACGCGCCCTGTCCGGTAGATCCGGGCCGAGGCTTCGTCGAGGCGGCGCGCGGCCTTGGGGGTCAGCAGATAGCCCGGTCCGGAGACCAGTCGCATGGGGTGCAGCCATCCCTGGCGCACCATCCGGGACACCGCCGTGCGCACCGCGGGCGGGGCTATGCCGAGCGGCGCAAGCAGTCTGACCAGGGCCGCGACGGGTGCGCGGCCGCCTCTCGGACGGAGGTAGTCGCCGTACAGGTCGAAGAGTGCCGACCGCGCCTGCATGACCGCACATTGTGACAGCCCAAAAGACGATATGCTAGACGCTGTCACATCCGCCCGGGCTGGGTTTGGGTTCGCCGGTGTTCATCAGGGAAAATGTTTGATCGGCACGGTGGGCCGGGGCGCGTCAGCGCGCGCGAAGGCCCCTCGGCCGCCGGTCGGAAACGAGGTACGGGCGCCGTGTGGGGCTGAGCACACGGCGTAAGAAGTGGCTGTGGGGAAACCCACCGACACCCTGATGTAGGTCTGAGGGGAGACAAGATGGCGGCGATGAAGCCGCGGACGGGCGATGGTCCGCTGGAGGTCACCAAGGAGGGTCGGGGCATCGTCATGCGTGTCCCGCTGGAAGGTGGTGGCCGTCTCGTCGTTGAGATGACTCCGGACGAGGCCAGCGCGCTGGGTGACGCGTTGAAGTCGATCGCCGGCTGACGTTTCACGCGAGCCCGCCGGTACGGTACCGCCCGGACCGGCGGGCTTTCCACGTCTTCGAGAAAGGTCATTCTCTCGTGTATTCGATCCGGCTGACCGACCACCTCGACGACGCCTTGACCCGCATCGTGCCGATCGGTGCGCCGGGTCCACTGTCGCACCCCGACGGCGCCCTGGGTGCCGAGATCGCCGCACTGGTCGAGACGGACCAGGCGGCCGGTGCCGTTCAGATACTTCCCCGCCCGCTCGCCACCCCGGCCAAGGTGCTGCTGGTGCACGTGGGCACGGGTGACGAGGCCGGTTGGCGCGCGGCCGGAGCGGCCGCCGCGCGGGCCCTCGACGGCGCCGAGCCGGCCCAGTTCCACCTGGGCCCGGCGGCTTCGGCCGATGCGGTGCGCGGCGTGGCCGAGGGGCTCTGGCTCGGTGGCTACCGCTATCGCGACGGCCGCGAGGAACCCCGGACGGCCGACGTCGAGCTCGTGGCGAACGGCCCTCAGGCGTACGGGGAAAGCTTGGAACTGGCCCGTGTGACCGCGCGCGCCACCTGGCTGGCCCGCGACCTGACCAACGCGCCGCCCTCGCTCAAGAACCCGGACTGGATGGCCGAGGAGATCAGCGGGGCCGCGGCCAAGCGCACAGGGCTCCAGGTGCGCGTCCGCGCCGGTGCCGAGCTGGCCCGGTTCGGCGGGCTGCGGGCGGTCGGCGGCGGCTCGCGCTTCAAGCCCTGTCTGGTCGAGCTGGTGTGGGAGCCGCCCGGCGCGACGACCCACGTGGTGCTGGTCGGCAAGGGCATCACGTTCGACAGCGGCGGTCTCTCGATCAAGACGCGCCCCGGCATGAAGCTCATGAAGAACGACATGGCCGGAGCGGCCGCGGTGGCTGCGGCCACGCTGGCCGCCGCCGATCTGGGCCTGCCGGTCCGCATCACGACCCTGCTGCCGCTGGCCGAGAACGCGGTGAGCGGCGCCGCGTACCGCCCCGGCGACGTGATCACCCACTACGACGGCACCACCAGCGAGTCGACCAACTCGGACGCCGAGGGCCGCCTGGTGCTGGCCGACGCGCTGGCCTACGCCGTGGCCGAGCTCGAGCCGGACGTGCTGATCGACCTGGCCACGCTCACCGGCGCGGCCAACGTCGCCCTGGGTTCGAGCATCGCCGCCCTGTACGGCGACAGCGACGAGCTGACCGCGGCGCTCATCACGGCGGGCGGCGCGGCGGGGGAGCCGATGTGGCGGATGCCGCTGCACGGCGACTACCGCGAGCTGCTGCGCAGCGACGTGGCCGACCGGCACAGCTCACCCATGCACGGCGGCGGCACCGCGGCGCTGTTCCTGCGCGACTTCGCGGGCCCGATGGCCGGTCGCTGGGCCCACGTCGACATGGCCGCGACCTGCTGGAGCGAGACGTCCGAGCTCGAACTGACCCGGGGCGCGACCGGCTGGGGCGTCCGGGCCCTGGTGCGCTATCTGGCCGCGCTCAGCGCTTGACGGCGGCCAGCAGCCCCGCGCCCGACGGCACGATCGCCGGGATCCACTCCTCCGACTCGCGCACCGCCCGCACGGTCTCGCGGACCGTCAGCGTGTCCACGTCGCGAGCGGCCGGGTCGCTGATCCGCCCGCCGGCCATCGCGCCGTTGACCAGCAGCACCCCGCCCGGGCGGAGCAGCCGCAGCGCGGCCTCGGCGCAGGCCCCGAACTCGGTCACGTCGGCGTCGACGAAGACCAGGTCGTAGGCGCCGTCGGCCAGCCGGGGCAGCACGTCGAGCGCGCGGCCGGTGATGATCCGGGTCCGTGACGCGGCAAAGCCGGCCTCGACGAAGATACGCCGGGCGATGCGCTGATGCTCGTTCTCGACGTCGATCGTGGTGAGCACGCCGTCGGCCCGCATGCCGCGCAGCAGCCAGACGCCGCTCACCCCGGCGCCCGTGCCGATCTCGACGACCGCCTTGGCGCTGCCCGCCGCGGCCAGCAGGCGCAGCACCGATCCCGCGGCCGGCGTGACGCTGTCGATGCCGAGCTCGTGCGCCATGTTGCGCGCGGTCTGCAGGACGACGTCCTCGTCGGCGTACACCTCGGCGAACTGCATGGCCTGGCCTGTCGACGGGCCGATCGGACGGGCTGGCGGGACGATGACGACCTCCGTGGGCGTTTGCGGACGCGCGTGGATTCAGCCGCGCACATCGGATAAGAGAGTAGAGGGAACCGCCGCCGGGATGCACCGGGCCGTCGATGCATAAACAGGCCGGGGCAGGGCGACGCCCGGGATCCGTGTCATTCTGGAGTGGGATCCGGGAGGAACTGAGTGGAGGCACCGACGTGACCGACGGCTGGAATGCTCGTTCCCTTCCGCCGCCCGCCCCCGGTCAACCCCTGCCGCCCGTGGGTGGCCCGCCTCAGCCGGGGTCGCCGTGGTGGTCCGACGCGCTCGCCGACCCGTGGCGCGACCCGTATGCTCCGACCGCCGTGGTGGTGCAGAATCCGGGCACCCCGGCCGGGCCCGCGCCCGAGGCCGTGCCCGACCCCGACGCGCCCCGCCGGTCGTACACTCCGATTCTCGTCATCTGCCTGGTCACGGCCCTGCTCGCGGGCGGTCTGGGCGGCACGCTGGGCTACCTTTTCGCGGTCAAGAGCGGCTACGGAAACAGTGGCGGGGGCACCGCTCTGGGGTCCACCGCGCAGGACCCGCCGGCCGCCGCCAACCGGGCTCCGGACTCGCTGGCCGGGATCGCCGCCAAGGTGCTGCCGAGCGTGGTGACCGTGCGCGTGACCGGAGCGATCGGCACCGGTTTCGTGGTCTCCGCCGACGGCTACGTGGTCACCAACGACCACGTCGTGGAGGGCGCCGACGACACCATGTCGGTGGTCTTCAGCGACGGCTCCACGGCCCGCGCCGAGCTGGTCGGCCGTGACCCGCAGTCCGACCTGGCTGTGATCAAGGTCGCCAAGTCGGGGCTCACCGCGGTCGCGCTCGGCAATTCCGACTCGATCGCGGTCGGTGACCCGGTGCTCGCGTTCGGCTCACCGCTGGCCCTGCGCAACACGGTGACGTACGGGATCGTCAGCGCCCTCGACCGCACGATCGAGGCCGGCGACGCGGGCACGACCCGGTACTACGCGGCCATCCAGACCGACGCCGCGGTCAACCAGGGCAACTCCGGCGGCCCGCTGGTCAACGCGGACGGCCAGGTCATCGGGGTCAACTCGGTGATCCGCTCGGTCGGTGGCAGCGAGACCGAGGCCGGCAACATCGGCCTGGCCTTCGCGATCCCCATCAATCAGGCCAAGCGGGTCTCGCAGGACATCATCGACCACGGCAAGGCCCGGCGGACGGTGATCGGCGCCGAGGTGGTCACCGGCGGCACCAGCACGTCGGGGGCCCGGCTGCGCTCGGTCGAGCCGTCCGGCCCGGCCGCGGCCGCGGGCATGAAGTCCGGCGACGTGGTCACCAAGCTGGACGGGCACGTGCTGGAGGACGGCACCGACCTGATCGCCCTGGTCCGCAAGTACGACCCGGGCGCCACCGTCTCGGTGGAGTACCGTCGCGGGACGAAGACGGAAACAGCCTCGGTGACGTTGGTCGCCGACTCCAACTGATCGCCGTCCGGACTGCCACTGGCCATCTCGCGTCAGTAGGCTGAGTTCCGGACCCGGGGAGGCCACATGTTCGAGAACCTGAACTGGTGGGAGATCGGCGCGCTGCTCATGCTGGCGCTGCTGATCTTCGGCGAGCGCCTTCCCAAGGTCATCGGCGATGGTCTGCGCATGCTGCGCGGCCTGCGGGCCATGGCGCAGAATGCGACCAGCGACCTCAACCGCGAGCTCGGCACCGACCTTCAGCTGCAGGATCTGCACCCCAAGGCGTTCATCCGCAAGCACCTGATCAGCGAGGAGGACGAGGCGGCGATCCGCAAGCCGCTGCAGGGCCTCTTCGAGGACGTGAAGCAGGACTTGAACGGGGTCAAGACCGACCTGACCGAGGTCGCCGCGGCCGCCGACATCAAGAACACCAACAGCACGGCGTCGGACAAGCCGGCGACGGCAGTCGCGCCGAGGCAGAAGTTCGACCTCGACGCGACCTGAGCGTGCGTCTTACCGCTTGGTGTTGACCATCAGGCCGAGCGGCTTGCCCACCAGCGACTCGCGGCGCACGGCCAGTTTGTCGGCCACGGCATCGAGCGCCTTGGCGGCCGGCGCGTCGGGCGCGGCCAGCACGATCGGCTCGCCGGCGTCGCCCGCCTCGCGCACCCGGGTGTCCAGCGGCACCTGCCCCAGCAGCGGCACCGAGGCGCCCACCGTGGTGGTCAGCGAATCGGCCACGGCCTGCCCCCCACCCGCGCCGAAGACCTCCATGCGCGAGCCGTCCGGCAGCTCCAGCCACGACATGTTCTCCACCACGCCGACCAGGCGCTGGTGGGTCTGCAGGGCGATCGCGCCGGCCCGCTCGGCCACCTCGGCGGCGGCGGTCTGCGGGGTCGTGACGACCAGAATCTCCGCGTTGGGCAGAAGCTGGGCCAGCGAGATGGCCACGTCGCCCGTGCCGGGAGGCAGGTCGAGCAGCAGCACGTCGAGGTCGCCCCAGTAGACGTCGGCCAGGAACTGCTGCAGCGCGCGGTGCAGCATCGGACCGCGCCACACCACTGCGGCGTTGCCCGCCGTGAACATGCCGATCGAGATCACCTTCACGCCGTGCGACTGCGGCGGCATGATCATGTCTTCGACCCGGGTCGGTCGGCCGTCCACACCCAGCATGCGGGGCACGGAGTGGCCGTAGATGTCGGCGTCGATCACGCCGACCGAGAGCCCGCGCTTGGCCAGGGCCGCGGCCAGGTTGACGGTCACGCTCGACTTGCCCACACCGCCCTTGCCGCTGGCCACCGCATAGACCCTCGTGCGCGAGCCGGGCTGGGCGAACGGGATGACCGGCTCGGCCGTGCCGCCGCCGCGCAGCGTCACCTGCAGGGCCTTGCGCTGCTCCTCGTCCATCACGCCGAAATCGACGCTCACCGAGGTGATGCCGGGGATCTTGGTCAGAGCGGTGGTGATGTCGGAGTTGAGCTTGTCGCGCAGCGGGCAACCGGCCACGGTCAGCAGCAACTCGACCCGGACCGTGCCGTCGGCGACGGTGAAGCCCTTGACCATGCCGAGGTCGGTGATCGGGCGGCGGATCTCGGGGTCGTCGACCGTGGCCAGCGCGGCCTGGATCGCGTCCTCGATGGTGGAGGCGGGTGCGGACATGATGCCCATGCTACGTCGGGGCTATCGGCGATCTTCGTCCCAGTCCTTGCGATCCTCCTCCCAGTCCGTACGGGCTCGCTTCTCCCGCCGATGGGCCGCTTCGTCGAGCTCGTCGGCCAGCCGGGCCAGCTCGGAGCGCAGGAAATCGCGGGTCGCCACCTCGCCCAGCGCGATCCGCAGCGAGGCGATCTCGCGGGCCAGATATTCGGTGTCCGCCTTCTGCATCGCGGCCCGCCGGCGGTCCTCCTCCATGGCCAGGCGGTCGCGGTCGGTCTGGCGGTTCTGCGCGAGCAGGATCAGCGGCGCCGCGTACGACGCCTGCAGCGACAGGATCAAGGTGAGGAACGTGAACGTGTACGGGTCGAAGCGCAGACCGGCCGGCGCCAGGGTGTTCCAGCCGAACCAGGCCGCGATCACCAGCGTCATCCACACGATGAACTGGGCCGTGCCCATGTATCGGGCGATGCTCTCGGACCAGCGGCCGAACGACTCCGGGTCGAAGCGCGGCAACCGCACCCGGCCCGGCTCGACGGGTTGATCCAGACGGTCGCGGCGCTGTTCGGTCACAGCCTGACCTCGTCGGCCTCGGGCTCACGAAGGTCACGGTCGCGCCAGTCCCGCGGCAGTGAATGGTCGAGCACGTCGTCGACGGTCACCGCGCCCACCAGCCGGCGCGACGAGTCGACCACGGGCATCGCCACCAGGTCGTACGTCGCCATCTGTTTGATGATCTCGGCGAGCGACGTCTCCGGCCGCAACGGCTCGAGGTCGGTGTCGATGATGCCGCCCAGGATCGAAGACGGCGGCTCGCGCAGCAGCCGCTGGAAATGCACCATGCCGAGGTATTTCCCACTCGGAGTGGCGGACGGCGCACGGGCCACGAAGACCTGCGCCGCGACCACCGGCGACAGCTCGGGCTCGCGGATGCGGGCCAGCGCCTCGGCCACGGTGGTGTCGGGCGTCAGGATCACCGGCTCCGAGGTCATGACGCTGCCCGCCGTGCCCGGCCGGTAGTTCATCAGCTGACGGACCGGGGCAGCCTCCTCCGGCTCCATCAGGTCGAGCAGCACTGCCTGCTCGGCCTTGGGCAGCTCGCCGAGCAGGTCGGCCGCGTCGTCCGGGTCCATCCGCTCCAGCACGTCGGCCGCGCGTTCCCGGTCGAGCCGGACGAGGATCTCGACCTGGTCGTGCTCGGGCAGCTCCTCCAGCACGTCGGCCAGCGTGCGGTCGCTCAGCGCGGCCGCGACCTCGTTGCGCCGGGCGTCGGGCAGATCCTGCAGCGCGTTGGCCATGTCGGCCGGTTTCATCTGCTCCAGCAGGGCCAGCAGGTTGGACGTGCCCTGGGTGTCGGTCGGGCCGATCAGGCCGCGCACCCGGTCGAACTCGGCCTGGAAGACGTGGCCGCGGCGGGCCAGCCGCCCGGTGTGCTCGCGCACGGCGACCTTGGTCACCAGGTATTCGTTGTTGCGGTTGAGCTCCACGCCGATGTCGACCACCGCGCCGGTCGTGCCGGGCCCGTCGCCGTCGTCGGGCACCACCGTCACCCGCCGGTCCAGCAGGTCCTCGACCAGCAGCAGCTCGTTGGGCCGCTTCTCGAACCGGCGCAGGTTGAGCGAGCCGCTGGCCAGCACGACCCCCTCGGCGTCCATCGACGTCACCCGGCCGATCGGCAGGAAGATGCGCCGGCGCAGCGCCATCTCGGCCACCAGCCCGACCACCTGCGGGGGCCGGTTGGTGGTGCGCAGGCGCACGACGGCGTCACGCACCCGCCCGACCCGGTCGCCGTTGGGGTCGAAAACGGGCAGCCCGGCAAGCCGGGCCAGATAAACCCTCGTCCCCATGGTCACGGCTCCAGCCTAGGTCAGGGCCCGGACATGTTCCGCACGCCGGCGGGTGAGCCGTCACCCGTCAGCGCCGCTTCACCCTGTGCAGGCGGAAGGGGCGTGGTGTCTCGACCCGGGCCGGTGAGTCGCGCGGCTCGGCCGCACCCGACGAAGCGGGCAGGTCGGGCCGCTCGACCACGGGCTGCTCGGCCACCGGGGTCAGCCGCACGACCGCGCACCCCGTCGCCGCCCAGCGGGCCGCCACCTCGTCGGCCGTGCCTGTGGCGTTCAGCCGTTTGGCCGCCAGTTGCGGCGCGACCTCGGTCCACTCGTCGCTGCCGGGGGCGATCCGGCTCACGGCGGCCTCGGTGATCACGATGAGGCCGCCGTTGTCACCCCGAAGCCGTACGGTGGCTCGGGTGGCCTCGGCCAGACCCGGCGCGAACTGCTCACCCGGGCCGCTGACCACGATCAGCGTGCCGTCGAGGGGCAGCACCCACAGCGCCAGGGCCGGCCCGTCGCCGACCGCGACCCAGGCCAGCGCGGCCTTCTTGAGCGCCTCGTCGAGCACGGCGGAAGTCACCGGGCAATCTTAAGCGGCCTCGCGATGCGGGCGTGGTCCACGAGCCCGACGACCTCGGTGAGCGACCGGACCGTACGGCCCGCGAAGTTGGTGTCGGCGTCGAAGACCAGATGGCTGGCCAGATCGGGGGCGGCCAGCCGGACCGGGGTCATGCCCACGGCGGCGGCGCCGGTCAGCTCGTGACTACCGCCGTCGCCCACGTAGAGGCACTCGCTCGGCGACACGTCGAGCTTTTCGCACGCGGCCAGATAGATGCGCGGATCCGGTTTGCAGACCCCCAGCCGTACGGAGTAAACAGTCGCGTCGAGCAGCGGAGCGACCGGCAGGCTGGGCAGGAACGCGGGCAGTTCGTGCGTGCAGTCGCTGATCAGGGCCGTGCCGAGACCGCGCCGCTTGATCGCCGCGAGAACGCTGACCGCGTCGGCCCGCAGCCGGGTGTCCGCCTTGAGGGCGTCCACGCGCGCCGGCACCCCCGCGCGCACCTGATCCGTCCGGGGGTGTCCGCCGGCCTGCTCGATCACCCACCGTAGGGTGGCCTCGGCGGACCCGTAGCGCCCTCGCGCGCGGGCCCGGAACGTGCGGTCCAGCACGCCGCGAACCGCCTCGGGGTCGACGCCCAGCGCGCGGGCGAGCTCCGCGTGCTGGGGTCCCCGCTGCACAGAACGGGTCAACGTGCCGAAAAAATCGAACACGACCGCACGGTATGCGGGCATGGCGAAACGCCTCCCAGGGCATCGAGGGGGATGAAAAGGGCGAGAAACCTCGGTGACTGTAACGACAGCATCACTTTCCGTTCAATAGGGGTCCGCAAACTGTGGTGCAGAAGTCCGCAAGAAGCGACGGCCGGGGATGAATGAGCGCTCATCGCTCCATCGCGCCGGATTGCCGACCGCCCTCGCGCTGGCCGTGGCGGTCGTCGCCGTCTCGTCCTCGGCCTCGCTGATCGTCTTCGCGGCGGCTCCGGCCCTGGCCATCGCGTTCTGGCGCAACGCGCTGGCGGCGGTCGTGCTGACCCCCATCACGTACGGGCCCCGGCGCTCGGAGATCGTCGGTTCCTCCCGCCGCACGAAAGTCTTCGCCGTGCTCGCCGGCCTCGCGCTCGCCGTGCACTTCGCCACCTGGATGCCCGCCGTGCAACTCGGCTCGGTGGCCACGGCAGCCGCGCTCGTCGCGACCCAGCCGGTCTGGCAGGGCCTGATCGCGGCCGCCCAAGGCCGCCGCCCGTCGCTGTCCGGCTGGATCGGCATCGGGCTGGCCGTGGCCGGTGCCGCCTGGGCCACGGGCGCCGACATCGGTGTCTCCCGCCAAGCCGTCCTGGCCGACGTGCTGGCCCTGCTGGGCGGCCTGTTCGCCGCGGTCTACACGGCACTCGGGGAGCGTGCCCGCACCGAGCTGAGCACCACGACGTACACCTGGATCTGTTACAGCACCTGCGCCTTCGCGCTGGCCGGGGTCTGCCTGGCCGCCGGTCTGCCGCTGACCGGCTACGACCACCGCACCTGGCTGGCCATCCTGGCCCTCGTCGCGGGCGCCCAGCTGCTGGGCCACTCGATGTTCAGCTACGCCCTGCAGCGCACCTCGGCCACCACCGTCAGCGTGCTGGCCCTGCTCGAAGTGCCGGGCGCCGCGCTGCTGGCCTGGGCCTGGCTCGGTCAGGAGCCGCGGCCGGCCGCCCTGCCCGGAGTGGCGCTGCTGCTGGCCGGCGTAGCCGTCTTCATCCTCGGCGCGACGCGAGCCACCCGCCCGGCCGTCGACCCCTCACTCGCCGACTGAACTCTCGACCTGCCTCCAGCCGGAACCCCTCCGCGTCCGGCCTCCCGCCTGACGCCTCTCCCGCCTGACGCGTCTCCCGCCTGATGCCTCTCCCGCCTGACGCCTCTCCCGACCGATGCCTCTCCCGCCCGCCGGCCGGAACCGGGCGTTTTGGGCGTTTAGTTCGTTGAGCCTGGCGGGCGCACGCCTGGCGGCATCCGCCGGGGCGCGGTAGAGAGGGGGAATGCGATGTACGGCTCTCGATTCCGAATCGGTTGTCTCCTGGTGCTCGGGGCGGTTCTCGTGATCGGCGGCTGCGCCGACTCGGCCGACGAGCAGCCCGCTGACGGTCCCGGCCTGACCGGCGGCTGGAGCACCGCGGGTTGCGAGTTCCTGCGCCTGCCGGAACACATGGCCGTGGCCGGAGTGTCCATGCCGGTCACACCGGCCAAGCTCGAGGCCGCGATGGACCGCATCGACCGGGCGGGCCGGGGCGAGTTCGCCACCAGTTACGCCGGTCTCGAGGTCGACCAGGAGAACGCGCGCGCGATCGTGCACCGGGTTCCGTCCGCGACGTTCGACGACTTCATCCGGCGGGCCGCCGAGGACACCTGCATCGTCGTTCGCGACGCCGCCCACCCGGCGACCGACCTGGCCGTCTGGCACGACCGGGTGCTGGCCGACCTCGACTTCTGGACGCACAACGGCGTCCGCATCGTCTCGGTCGGCGCCCGCCACGACGGCGCCGGCGTCGAGATCGGCACCCAGGACCTCGACCGGGCCCGTACGGAGCTGCCCGCCCGTTACGGACCCGAGGCCCCGCTGCTGTTTCTGCAGGAGGCCCCCGTACGCCCCCTGGCCAACCCGACCGCCACTCCGCGCATCAACTGAACGCGCCCCACCGCCGGGTCCCGCCCTTCGGCGCGAAACGCCTGGGTGAAGTGTGGATTGGCGTCCCTCGGAGCCGCCGGGTGGAGCCGGGCTGAGAGGATGTCCCGGGGAGACGCCGGGAGACGCTGCGAAGTTAGGGGTCGAGGTGGAGACTGCGGAGCCGCAGGAAGCGCCGGTCACGTTGCGACTGGACGGCAAGGTCGCGCTGGTCACGGGCGCGGGAAGCCCGGACGGGATCGGGTACGCGACCGCCCGCCGGCTGCGTGACCTCGGCGCGCGGGTGGCGATCGTCTCGACCACGCGGCGCATCCACGAGCGCGCCGCCGAACTCGGCATCACCGGGTTCGTGGCCGACCTCACCGACGAGGCCGAGGTGGGCGCGCTGGCCGACGCCGTCTCCGACCACCTGGGCGACGTCGAGGTGCTGGTCAACAACGCCGGCCTCACGAGCCGGGCCAGCCCCGAGATCCTCCGGCCGGTCTCCCAGCTCACGTACGACGAGTGGAAGTCCGAGATCGACCGCAACCTGAGCACGGCGTTTCTGTGCAGCCGGGCCTTTCAGGGCGGCATGGCCGAGCAGGGCTGGGGCCGGATCGTGAACCTGGCGGCGACGGCCGGTCCGGTCAACGCGCTGCCCACCGAGGCGGCGTACGCGGCAGCCAAGGCGGGCGTGGTCGGCTTGACCCGGGCGCTCGCGATGGAGCTGGTCGCCGACGGGGTCAACGTCAACTGCGTGGCGCCGGGCACGATCTACACGGCTGCGTCCACGGTCACCGAGATCAAGCAGGGGCTGGGCACGCCGATCGGCCGCCCCGGCACGCCCGACGAGGTGGCCGCGGCGATCGCGTTCCTGTGCTCGCCGGCCGCCTCCTACATCACCGGGCAGATGCTGGTCGTCGACGGCGGCAACAGCGTGCGCGAGGCCGAGTTCCGCTGACCGGCTCTTGCCCGGCGGCTTGTTGCCCGGCGGCTTGTTGCCCGGCCGGCTGGTGACCGGTCCCTAGGCTGGCCGGGCGGCTTGTTGACCAGCCCCGCGGTTGGCCGGGCGGCTTGCGACCGGCTCCACGGCTGGCCGGGCGGCTGTTGAGCGGCTGGCTTGTGACCGGCTCCATGGCTGGCCGGGCGGCTGTTGAGCGGCCGGCTTGTGACCGGCCGCGCGGCCGGCCGGTCGGGGACCGGCCGGCGTGGCGGGGGTCTACGGGCTCGTGCTGGAGCCGACCGCGACGACGATCGCGATCACGTAGAACGCACAGACCAGCACGCCGATGCCGGTGAAGATGTAGCCCAGCCAGAGACCGGCCGTGGCCAAGCCCTCGCCCTGCTCGCCGGTCTGGCGGATCTGCTTCTTGGAGATGTGGCCCATGACGATCGCGGCCGGGGCGAACACGAACGCGAACACCAGCGACAGGATGGCCATCGTGTTCGTCGTGGCCACCACCGGAGCAGCGTAGGGCTGGCCGTAGCCGGGCTGCCCGTACGGCGAGCCACCCTTGTACGCCTCCTGCCCGTAGACGGGCGGCGGCTGGCCGTAGGGCTGCCCGCTGGAGGGCGCACCGTACGGCTGGCCGCTCGACGGCTGACCGTAGGGCTGCCCGCTCGAAGGCTCGGCCGAATACGGCGTCGTCGGGTCGTAAGGCTGCTGCCCGTACGGCTGCTGGGGCTGGTATGGATCCGGTGTTCCACCGGGCGGATAAGTCATCAGGTCCTCCTCGTTCCCCGGCACGGTACTAGCCGGGGTGTCGCGGAGGACACGATAGGTGGACGTGTCCGCAGGTTGCGACGGCAATCGGACTGATCGGGCCCGATCCCGCGCCGTTCGGACGGCTCGTCTAGGTGAGTTTGCTGAGGCTGCCCACCGCGCGCTCGACGGCCAGGCAGCGATCCTCCACGTAGTCGATCCCGGCTTCCTCGGCGATCCGCCGTGCCTCAGCCGACACGATTCCGCTCTGCAGCCAGACCGCGGGCGCCTTGATCGCAACCGCCTGCCGGACCACCTCGACCGCGTCGTGGGCCGGGCGGAACACGTCGACCAGGTCGATCGGCTCGTCGATGTCGGCCAGCGTCGGCACCGTCTTGACCCCGAACACCTCGTCCACGAACGGGTTGACCGGGATGATCCGCCAGCCGTGCCGGAGCATCTGCAGCGGCACCGTGTGGGCCGGCTTGAACGGGTCGCGCGACGCGCCGACCACCGCGATGACGTTGGCCTCCGCCAGGATCTGCTGTGCATCCCTCATGCGATCGACTGTAGTCACGTCTTTTCACAACAGCGTCAATTGGTGGTCCTCCTGCCGCTCGTGGGCCGGGGCCACCGTGCGCGCCTCGCCCGGATCGGCCCGGTGCAGGCCGTGGCGGCGGGCCGCCATGCGCACCCGCGCGGTGATCTCGCGCTGGTAGGTCTGCGGGGCGTAGGACCCGTTGCCGTAGAGCTCGCGATAGCGCGGGGCCAGATCGGGGCGGGTGCGGGTCAGCCACGCGGCATACCACTCCCGGGCGCCGGGGCGCAGATGCAACGGCAGGGCGGTGACGCTGGTGGCGCCCGCGGCCGCGATCGCCGCCACGGTCTCGTCGATCGACTCGTCGGTGTCGGTCAGGCCAGGCAGGATCGGCGCCATCAGCACGCCGACGGCGAACCCGGCGTCGGTCAGCCGGCGCACCGCGTCCAGCCGGCGCCGCGGGCTGGGGGTGCCCGACTCGACGGCCCGCCAGACCTGCTCGTCGAGGAAGCCGACGGAGAACGACAGCCCGACCCGGGTGACCTCGGCCGCCTGGGTGAGCAGCTCGAGGTCGCGCAGGATCAGCGTGCCCTTGGTGAGGATCGAGAACGGGTTGGCGTGGTCGCGCAGGGCGGCCAGAATCTCGGGCATGAGCCGGTAACGACCCTCGGCGCGCTGGTAGACGTCGACGTTGGTGCCCATGGCGATGTGCGCGCCCCGCCACCGCGGCGCGGCCAGCTCCCGGCGGATCAGCTCGCCCGCGTTGACCTTCACCACGATCTTGGTGTCGAAGTCGTGGCCCGAATCGAGGTCGAGATAGCTGTGGGTGTGGCGGGCGAAGCAGTTGTGGCTGACCACGCCGTCGGCGATGAAGTCCCCCGTGCCGGTCGAGATGTCGAACAGCGGGAGGGTGAGGCCCAGGTCTTCGATGTCGACCACGGCGAGCTGCCGGCCGGCCCGCACACCCACACCCGACGCGTCGAGCGGGGCGCCGTCGACTCCGGTGAGATGACGGAAGCGCAGCGCCGCCCACAGGTCGCGGTCGATCTCGACTGTGCCGCTGCCACCGCCGCCCCGGACGCGGACGGGCGTGCGGCTGGGCAGGCCGAGATAGGTCAGCGCGGCGGTGACCCGGGACAGGAACTGCCGGTCGCCGCTGGTGAAGCTGATCGCCAGGCGGTCGGCCGTGCCCACGGCGCCGAAGGCACCGGCCAGAAACCCCCTGTACCACCCCGTGGTGGGCAGGTCGGGCCAGCGCAGCGCCTCGTGCAGGGGGACGTCGTCGAGATAGCCGTCGGCCCGGATCCACGCGTCGCCCTCACGGGACTGCGGAGGCGCGGTCTCGCCCCGGCCGGCGTCACCGCGGATCAGGCCGCAGAGGAAGCCCGCTCGATAGTCGGGGGACTCCTTGGGCGGCTCGGCGAAGTGGCCGACCCCGAACATGAGGTCGCCGACGGCGAGCGCGGGCTGGTGGGGCTCGGCCGGGCTGACGTGCCGCCAGCCGCGATCGGTGAGGAACCGGTGGTCACCGCTGGAGACCAGCCGGGTGCCGTCGGCCAGGGTGACCCGGAAGGCCGCCTTGGTGGTCGACCACTGATCGAGCACGGTGGTGGGGACATAGCGCCGGGTGGAGCCGGCACCCATCGTGCCCATGATCGCGTCACCCTTGCGCAGGTCGGCCAGCCGGCGCGTGGTGCCGTCGGCCATCAGGATCGGGGTGTCGCCCGACAAGCAATACGCACAGGCGTGGGAGCAGCCGCGATAGGGATTGATGGTCCACTCGAACGGCACCCGGGAGGCGCCCGGCACGCGATTGATCAGGCTCTTCGCCTGGATCTCGTAGAACGTCATGCCGGCGAAGCCGGGGGTGTCGAACGTGCGGACGGTGGCGCCGGGCAGCGCCAGCGGCAGGGGTGGAGCCGCCGGCGCTGCCCTGTCGAGGAGCGAGCCGCCGTCGGAAGGGGCCGACAGGTTGGACCATCGCATGGCGAAGAGTCGAACACATGTTCGATACGCTTGTCCAGTCAGGTCCGGCGTGTCGGTGACCCGGCCCCGGTGGGCACACGAAAGGCCCGCGAACCGAACCGGTTCGCGGGCCTGACGAGGGAAAACTGCTGGATCAGTGGCTGTGGGCCGCGAGCTGCTGGCGCACCTCGTCCATGTCGAGCTTCTCCACCTGCTCGATCAGGTTCTCCAGGGCGGACTCGGGAAGGGAGCCCGGCTGCGAGAAGACGATGACGCCGTCGCGGACGGCCATGATCGTCGGGATCGAGCGGATGTCGAACTTCGCGGCGAGCTCCTGCTCGGCCTCCGTGTCGACCTTGCCGAAGGTGATGTTCTCGTGCTTCTCGGACGACCGCTCGTAGGTCGGAGCGAAGCGGACGCACGGCCCGCACCAGCTTGCCCAGAAGTCCACCAGGACGATGCCGTCCTTGCCGGTGACCTCGTCGAAGTTCTCAGCGGTCAGCGCAACCGTCGCCATGATGTCTCCGTCCACGGGAAATTGGCTTTCGTGCGGTGAAACCCATAGTTCACGCCAGCAATTCCCGCTTCGGTGCCGGCCGACACGTGGCCTGGAGCACCAAATCGAGACACCGGGTGGGGCTCGGGCAACCCATCGTAACGATTAGTGAGCGGAGCGCTCTCAGTTACGGAGCAAGTTGTGACGTCCGTTTTGCGCCGAGGAATCCGGACATGGCTGTCGAGGGCGGGTGCTACCCCCCTCTGACCTCGGCGATCGCTCTTGCCCAGGGTAATAGGAAAGATTGTTAAATGTGATCTGAGTCACTAGCGAGAAACCTTCACATGCATACGCAGGGTGAGGCAGACTCTCGAGCAACAGAGCGTGGGCGGCGGGTGCCGGGGAGGGCCCCGCCGCTCATTGCGTCTCCCCCCGTTTTCGCCACGGGGGTGATCCGGCCGCGCGTCCGGCTGGGTAGCGTAACCGCTCATGATTGCCGCTGAGGACGAGTCCGCCGAGGTCGGCGTCGGGCCGTGGACCGGTGACCCGCCCGGCGACCCACGATACGACCCCGACCTGCTCGCGGCAGGCGATCGCCGCAACGTCGTCGACCGTTACCGCTACTGGAGCCGCGAGGCGGTGGTCGCCGATCTGGACACCCGCCGGCACGACTTCCACGTCGCCATCGAGAACTGGCAGCACGACTTCAACATCGGCACCGTGGTGCGTAATGCCAACGCCTTCCTGGCCGCCGAGGTGCACATCGTCGGGTTGCGGCGGTGGAATCGGCGGGGCGCCATGGTCACCGACCGTTATCAGCACGTGCGGCACCACTCCACGATCGAGGAATTCGTGGCCTGGGCCGCCGGCCTCGACCTCCCGGTGATCGGGATCGACAATCTGCCCGGTTCTCGGCCGATGGAGACCGCGACACTTCCGCGGCGGTGCGTCCTGCTCTTCGGTCAGGAGGGTCCGGGGCTCTCCGAACCGGCCCGGGCGGCGTGCGCCGAGCTGTTCTCGATCGCCCAGTACGGCTCCACCCGCTCGATCAACGCGGGGGTGGCCAGCGGCATCGCCATGCACGCGTGGATTCGCGCGCACGCGGGACCCCCGCCCGGGTGAATCTTGCTGATAGGCCCGGGTTCTGCGGATTCGCTTGACGCGGCCTCCCGCGAGCCGCACGGTAAAGAGCGTGGGTGTCACAGTGAGTTGCCCCAGATGTGGTGCACAGGTGCGCAAACCCGACCTGATGCACAGCGAATGGCGCTGTGACAACTGCGGCGACGTCCCGCCGTTCCACGTGGCGGAACACATCAACGGCGACATTGTCGAGAGCATGCTGCGCCGCCCGGCAGCGCCCGGCACCGGCGTGCCGTTCTGGTGCCCGTGGCCGTTGCCCGTGGGCTGGATGGTCACCGGGGCCGGCTGGGCCGGCGACGATCGTTCCGGTCCGAGGGCCTCAGCGCTCGCCTGTAGCGGCCCCGAACCGCTGGGCGGCGGCCCCGCGGACGTCGTGCTGATCGCCGAGCAGCCCGGCGTCGGCCTCGGCACCAGGTTCGCGGGAATCCCCGGCCTGGACCCCGGCCATCTGATCGCCGAGGCGCTTGCCGACGGCGCCGGCCACGGTCCCCACGCCAAGATCAAGGCGGCTGGCCACCCCACTCCACTGTGGTGCGTCAAGTCCCCGGAGGATCGAAGCGCATACGTGAGTGAGGCGAAAGGAATGTGGCTCTATGCGATAGCCTGGCCCGCAAGCGCGGGCTACTTCCTCGCGGAGCATGTCGTCCTGCACGACCTCTCCGAGGGGTTGCCGCCCGAGCTTGTGTACGGGGCGCCGTCGCCGTACCTGCAGGGCAAGGCCTAGTCAAGTTGGGCTCTGACCTGCGGGAACGGAATCGGCTTTTCGGCCACAATGTTCACACCGAGCGACGAAGCTGATACCGTCAGTACTGCCGCGGCGCTGACCGTCACCCGCACCCACAGGAGAAGGCCCGCCATGATCAAGAAGGTTCTGACCTGGCTTGGTATCGCATTCTTGATCTTTTTCATCGCCTTCAACCCGAACTCGGCGGCGTCGGTGTTCGAGTCACTCGGAGGCACGATCGCCGATATTGCCCGAGGCTTCGGCACGTTCTTCACCAACCTCGTCGCTTAGCATCACCACATGGGTGGTCCAGCTGAGCCGCACGAGCCTCGAGGCGAGGGCGCCGGGCGCCCTCGGGACGACGACGAGAACTTCGGGTACAACGACCCGGCGTTCGATGAGGACCCCGATCGTGCGCGCCGGCGTCGGCCCTATGCGGACGGTCCCGGCTTCAATCCGGACGCGGGCTACTCGCCCGACGCCGGTTACTCGGAAGACGCGAGCTACGCGCGTGATTCCGGCTATCGCGCCGGTTACGACGACGCCTCCGACGAGTACGAAGCACCCATCTTCACCGAGGAAGAGCTCGAGGGCCTGGGCCCCGAGGGTGGGGGCGGCGGACCACGGCGTGTGCTGCCCCTCGAGGACGAACCGACCACACTGGTCGCTCGCTACCTCTTCCCAACCGAGCGCTATCGCGGCGAGTGGAAGCGGCACTGGATCCACCTGACCACGCCGCTGGGCATCGGTGCGGGGGCCACGCTCCTGCTCGGCTATCTGGCCGGCTTTCTCACCCGGCAGAACATCAACGGTCTGGTCACCGCGGCCGTCCTGATCTGGCTCGGCGTGATCAGCTGGGTCGCCTGGAAAGTCTTCGACTGGTATTTCGACCGCTTCATCCTGACCAACAAGCGGGTCATGGTGGTCAACGGCATCATCACCCGCCGGGTGGCCATGATGCCCCTGTTGCGGGTCACCGACATGAAGTATGAGCAGTCCGCGCTCGGCCGCATGCTGAGCTACGGCACGTTCGTGCTCGAGTCGGCCGGTCAGGACCAGGCTCTGCGCGAGGTCAAGCACCTGCCCAACCCCAACGAGCTCTACCTGCGCGTGGTCGAGGAGATGTACGAGCCGCAGGCGGTGGAGGCGCGCCTCGGCAAGGACAGCGACGGCGACGACGCTTGACCGGCGTACGGGAAAAGGGGTGTGACGAACGGATCGTCGCGCCCGGCGCCGGCGGCTGGCGCGAGGCCGGTAGCGTTTTGCGGTGACCCGAATCGACCTGCACTGCCATTCCACGGCCAGCGACGGCACTTTGACCCCTGCCGAGCTGGTCAAGGCGGGTGCCGTGGCCGGTCTCGACGTCATGGCGATCACCGACCACGACACCACCGGGGGCTGGCAGGCCGCGGCCGAGGCCCGTCCCGAGGGGCTGCGCCTGGTGCGGGGGGCCGAGCTGTCCTGCCGGTGGCACGGCGCCGAGCAGTGGCCGATCGCGCTGCACCTGCTGGCCTACCTGTTCGACCCGGCCGAGCCGCGTCTCGCCGCTGACCTGGCCCGCCTGCGTACGGATCGGGAACAACGCGCCGAGAAGATCGTGCGCAAACTGGCCGCCGACGGCGTGCCGATCACGTGGGACGAGGTGTTCGGCTACGCCCGGGGCGGCTCGGTCGGCCGCCCGCACATCGCGCAGGCCCTGATCCGGGCGGGGCTCGTCCGCACCACCAACGAGGCGTTCGCCTCGCGCTGGCTCGGCGCGCGTTACTTCGTACCGAAAGCAGATCTTGATGTTTTCGAGGCCGTGCGGGCGGTGCGTGCGGCAGGCGGCGTGGCCGTTTTCGCCCATCCCAGAGCCACCGTACGGGGGAGGGTCGTGCCGGATCGGTTGATCGTCGAGCTGGCCGAGGCGGGGCTGTTCGGGCTCGAGGCCGACCACGAGGACCACTCGCCGGTCGAGCGGGAACATGTGCGCGCGCTCGCCGGCGACCTCGGGCTGGTAGTCACCGGATCGTCCGACTTTCACGGCACGCACAAGACCGTCCAGCTGGGCGACTTCACGACCGCCCCCGAGGCGTACGACAAAATTGTGTCGGCCGCCACCGGCGTTCCCGTCCTGGGGTGACTCTGGACGCACCGAACTGCGATCTGGCCGGTGCGAGTCCTACCTTGATCGGGTGAATCTGAAGCTGCTCGGCGAGGTCTTCGTGACCCTGCTGGTCATTGTCGACCCGCCCGGCATGGTGCCGGTGTTCCTCGCCCTGACCGGCACGATGGACGGTCGCGCCCGGATGAAGGCGGGCACGCAGGCCGTGCTCCTCGCGCTCGGGGTGATCGTCGGTTTCGCGGTGGCCGGGCAGACCCTGCTCGACTATCTGCACGTGGAGCTGCCGGCCCTGCAGGGCGCGGGCGGCCTGCTGCTCATCCTGGTCGCGTTGCAGCTGCTCACCGGCAAGGCCGACGAGCCGTCCGAACAGGGTGGCACCACCAACGTGGCCCTCGTGCCGATCGGCACGCCGCTGCTGGCCGGTCCGGGTGCCATCGTCGCGACGATGCTCTTCGTGCAGCGGGCCGAGAGCGCCGACGAATACCTGGTCATCGGCATCGGGATCCTGCTGGTCATGCTGGCCGTGTGGCTCGTGCTGCGCTTCTCCGGAGTGATCGTCAAGCTGCTCCGGCCGGCCGGGATCGAGGTGCTCACCCGCATCGCCGGCCTGCTGCTGGCGGCCATCGCGGTGCAGCTGATCGCCGACGCGATCGACGCCTTTGTCCAGCTTTACATCAACGCGCCCTGACGACGTTTTTGTCGTACCCGGCTGGCAGGATTGCTTCCGTGCCCCCCACCAAGTCCCGCGGAGCGGTTCCCGAGCAACTCGGCTTCGACGGCATGCCCGAGCGGCTCTTCGTGTGCACGCCGAGCAAGCTGGGGGCGTTCGAGGACTGCCCGCGCCGCTATCGCTATTCCTACGTCGACCGCCCCTCGCCGCCCAAGGGTCCGCCCTGGGCGCACAACTCGCTGGGTGCGAGCGTCCACACCGCCCTGAAGAACTGGTATGCGCAGCCCGTCGACCGGCGCGAGCCCGAGGCGCTGCCGGGGCTGCTCAAGGCCACGTGGGTGCGCGAGGGTTATCGTGACGTCGATCAGGAACGCGTGACCTATCGGGTGGCGTTGCGCTGGCTGGAGACGTACGTACGGGGTCTTGATCCGCTCGACGAGCCGCTCGGGGTGGAACGCGTCGTGGCCACCAAGACCGCGGTGCTGGCCTTCAACGGCCGGGCCGACCGTATCGACGCGCGCCAGGGCCCCGACGGTCCCGAGGCGGTGATCGTCGACTACAAGACCGGCCGCTCCGGGCTCGACGCCGACGACGCGCGCGGCTCGCAGGCGCTGGCGCTGTATGCGTATGCGGCGCAGCGGGTCTTCCGTCGCCCCAGCTATCGGGTCGAGCTGCACCACCTGCCCACCGGCACGGTCGCGACGCACGAGCACACCGAGGAGTCGCTGGCCCGCAAGGTGAGCCGGGCCGAGGACACCGCGCGCGACATCATGGCGGCCGAGCGGGCCGTGGCCGCCGGGGCCGACCCCGACGCCGAGTTCCCGACCAATCCCGGAGCGCTCTGCTCGTGGTGCGACTTCCGCCGGTTTTGTCCCGCCGGCCAGGAAGCCCCGGCCAAAGACCCGTGGGAGTCGGTCAATCACCTGACGGTCTGACCTGCCGGCTTTCGACCTGGCCTTTCAGCCCTCGGCGACTCCGGCTCGCTCAAGTGCCGCTTTCCGGATCGGTGGCACCCGATATTTGCTCGGCAGTGAGCTGATCACCGTGTCGAGCAGCAGGCGCAGGCCGCGGGCGGAAAGGTTCGCGGTCAGGTCGGTGCTGGGCCAGCCCGGCCCGCCGTAGAGGCGCCGCGCCCACGGCGGCAGCAGGCCGATCGCGGTGCTCGCCACGCCCAGATAGGCCCACCGGGTGGGGCCGAGGGTGAGACCCAGGCGCAGCGCGGCCGGACCCCAGTCGGGCGCGGGTGGCACGGTGAGGAAGAGGGCCGTCTCGGCGCCGTCCTTGGTCAGGGTCAGCTCGGGGCGCATCGTCTCGTAATAGGCGGCCACCTCGGCGGCGGTGCCGGGCACGGTGGCCGGGTCGAGGCCGACCAGTTCGGCCGCCCGGAGCTGCTCGGTGTAATACCGGTCGACCTCGTCGGGCGTCAGCTTCACGCCGGCCCTGGTCGCGGTGTCGAGGAACGATTCGACCTCGGCCACGTGCACCCAGCGCAGCAGCTCGGGCTCGTCGATGCGGAACTTCTCGCCCGTACGGGGATCCGTCGCGGTCATGTACGAGTGGATGCGGCGCAGCCGGCTCGCGGCCCGTTCGACCTGCTCGGTCGTGCCGTAGATGACCGTGGCGACGTACTCGGAGGTGCGGTTGAGACGGCCCCACGGATCGGAGCGGTAGCCGGAATTCTGGGCGACACCGGCCACAGCCCGAGGGTGCAGCGCCTGCAGGTAGAGCGAGCGGAGGCCGCCCAGCAGGAGGATCGGTTCGCGATGCAGCTTCCAGGTGACCGAATCCGGCCCGAACAGCCCCACGTCGACGCTCATACATCCAGCGTGCCACGCTCGGGCCGGAAACTTGAACTCGTTCAGGTAGTTGTTTCTGTCGCCCGGCGGCTCTGACACGCCGGGCACAGACCCCAGAAAGTGACCTCGGCCTCGTCCAGTTCGAAGCCGTGCGAGCCGGACGGGGTCAGGCAGGGTCGGTCGCCCACGGCGCAGTCGACGTCGGCGATCTCGCCGCAGCCCCGGCAGACGATGTGGTGATGGTTGTCGCCGACCCTGGCCTCGTAGCGGGCGGGGCTGCCGGCCGGCTCCAGGCGGCGGGCCAGTCCGGCCCGCGACAGCGCGCCGAGCACGTCGTAGATGGCCTGAGTCGACACCGAATCGAGGCGGGTGCGGGCCCGGGTAGCGATGTCCTCGACTTCCAGATGACCGCGCTCGGCCAAGATTTCCAGCACGGCAAGGCGCGGCTTGGTGACCCGAAGGCCGTGCTCACGCAGCAGTTCCTCACCGTTCGACATCGGTCCATGACAGCACGGAATCGGCGAATCCCCAACTCCCCCTCAAGATCCCGTTTTAGTTGAACCGGACAGCTTCGGCCGGTGTATGTGCAGGCAGAAGATGCTTGCGTCGTCAGATATCTCTAAGCTGGCGGCCCGAACCAGTTCCTCAGGAGGCGTCGTGTTCGACCAGATCAACGGCTTGCCGGTGCACGCGCTCGTGCTGCACGCCGCTGTCATTTTCGTCCCGCTGCTCGCGGTGGGGGCAGTGGTCTACGCGCTGGTTCCCCGCTGGCGGCCCAAGCTCGGCTGGGCGGTCGTGCTGCTCGCGGTGGCCGCCCCCGCCTCCGCCTTCGTGGCGAAGGCCTCAGGCACCGAGCTCTACAACCGCCTGCTCGACCAAGGCATGAGCGGCCGCGGCAAAGAAATCCTCGACGACCACATGGGCTTCGGCACCCTCACCGCCTGGTTCGCGCTCGCGCTCGGCGTGGTGAGCATCGTCCTGGTGGCGCTCACGTGGCGCCGAGCCGGCGGCCGACTCCCGATGATCGGCGAAGTCGGCGCGGCCGTCGTGCTGATCGTGCTCGCGGCGCTGTCCGGCTACTACGTGTTCAAGACCGGCGACTCCGGAGCCACCGCGGTGTGGGGAACCTACTGAGCTCTAGAAGATCACCCGGGCGCAGAGCAGGCACAGCAGGATCAGGGCGATCGCGCCGGCGACCAGGCCCACCCCGTACGTGACCGTGCGGGCCGAGCCCTCGGCGTCGTCGAGCGCGTCCTGATCCTGCGGCGGCAGGCTGCGCGGCGGCGGCGGATGCGCGATCGTCGGCGGACGCCAGTTGGCTGACGGCCGGGCGGTGCGCGGCGGGCCCGGATAGTCGTTCCTGGGCGTGGGCGCCTCCGGCGGGGGCTCGGGCGCGGCGGAATCGGGATCCGGTCGTTGCCAGTACGCGTCGTCCGGGACGCCGGTGGGGGAGCTCACGTTCACCGACGGTACAGCCGAAGGGGGAAGACTTCGGCAGCGGCGCAGGCCTACCCTCGTAGGCGTGGACATCCTGGATGAGCCCGAGCGCGACAACGACGCCGAGCGTGAAGTCGATTTCGACTCGGAAGAGGCGGCGATCCTTCCCGACCAGACCCGGGACGACACCGAGCGCGGCTGGGGCGAACGCTCCTACGACAACGACGACCGCCTTCTGGAGGACCGTCCGCCGCACTGGTGAGCTGCCCCGGTCTTGCATCAAGACGATTCTTCCGATCTATGGCAAGTCATGACGGCTCTTCCGGGCGGGTCATGACGGCTCATCCGGGCAGGTCATGACGGCTCTTCCGGGCAGGTCGTGATGGCTCTTGCGGGCGAGTCATGACGGCTCTTCCGGGCGGATCATGACCGCGAAGCTCCGGCCGGGCTGGGCCACTGCGTGCTCGGCCTCGTCAGGCGTCAGCGCCAGCAGCAGGCCGCCGACCGCGGGATCGTCGGAGCCGGTGACCCGCAGGACCAGGGCGGACTCGGCGACCGGCGTGGTGGTGCCAGCCGGTTCGTCGAGGCGCAGCAGGTCGACCCGATTGCCCGCCTCGACCAGGGCCAGCGCCGCCGGATCAGCCAGACGGACGGGAACGCCGACGCTGCCCGCCGGGACCTGCCCGCCCTGGCCCACCGGCGCTGAAGCCGTCGGCGTCTTGACGGCGGGCACCGTGAACGCCGGTGGGGCGGCGCACTCGCCCTCACTGGAAGGGGACCACGCCGTCAGAGCGGCGGAAACCAGCAGGATCGCGACAATGACGAGGCGTAACAGCTTGCCGCGAGCCGGCCGGCGCCAGCGCACAGGATCGAGGCGCCCATCGCCGCGGTCGCGGCTGGATGATCCCGGCGCCTTGGGGAGGGCAGTATCCAACCTGGTCCTGCCCATCGGCCATGCCCCTTCCGTTCGCCCTGACGTCGCGGTCTTGCGGCGCCGGGGCGGACGTTAGGCGAGGCGGGAGATCGTTCGCTCGAGCCCTGTGGATAACCCGGAATTGTGGATAACTCGGGGGTGGGCTCGCGGATGGCGTACCTTCACAAAGCCCCCCGGGTGGGTGGTCCAGGGGGAGGGCCGTGGTGGGTGGTCCAGGGGGAGGGCCGTGGTGGGTGGTCCAGGGGGAGGGCCGTGGTGGGTGGTCCAGGGGGTGGACCTGGTGGGGCCAGGGACGCGTGACTGGGTGTTGGCGAGGGTTGCGCGGCTACTCGGCGTGTGGCGGAAGTAGCGAGCGGCGGCCGGGAGTGGCGAGCGGCTGCCGGGAGTGGTGAGCGGCTGCGCGGCGTTCGGCGGGGGACGGCGAGCGGTTGACCGGCGTGGGCCTGGACGGGTGACCGGCGCGGCGGGCGGCGGGCCGGTGGTCAGGGCACAGCGAACCGCGCCGGGTTGAGGGGGCGCCGGCGCGGTTCGTGGGGTGCGGTCAGGACGCGGCGGGGGTTTTCGAGCTGCTCGACGACGACGAGGACGACGTCGTGGTGGACGAGGACGTCGACGAGCTGGCCGGCGAGGACGACGAGGACGTGGACGAGGAGTCACTCGTGGACGTGCTCGTGGAGGCGTCCTTCTTCGTGGACTCGTTGCCGCCGGACTTCTCGGCGCTCACGTTGCCGGAGCGGGAGTCGTTTCGGTAGAAGCCCGAACCCTTGAAGACGATGCCGACCGAGTTGAAGACCTTGCGGAGTTTGCCCTGGCAGTTCGGGCACTCGGTCAGTGCCGGGTCGGAGAACGACTGCACGGCCTCGAGCTGGTGTCCGCACTCGGTGCAGGCGTACTGGTAGGTAGGCACGGCTCCTCCGGATCTGGTCGGCTGCTGGCACTCGCCAACTCCGAGTGCCAATGTTGCGCCATCGGAGGTCATTTCGTCCACTCGACCCCGCGGCTGAGGGCCGAGCGGCAGATCAGGCGAGGGCCGGGCGGCAGTTCAAGTGAGGGCCGGGCGGCAGTTCAAGTGAGGGCCGGGCGGCAGTTCAAGTGAGGGCCGGGCGGCCGGCTCAGGTGTCGAAAACGGTCAGGCCGCCGCCGGGGGTGATCGCCGCGTGGACGGGGCGGTCGTGGGGTTCGGACGGCACGTGGTCGAGCAGTTCGCCGTCGTGCAGCAACGCCACCACGTACGTGTCCGCGCTCAGGCGGGCCAGCGCCCGGTCGTAGGAGCCGCCGCCGCGGCCCATGCGTACGCCGCGGCGGTCGACCGCGAGGGCGGGCACGAAGACGATCCGGGCCTCGGTGACGGCCGTGACCCCGAGCCGGGGGCTGTCGGGTTCGCGCAGCCCGTGGGGGCCGTCGACCAGACGCGAAGGGGTGGCGGACGGATACGCGGCCCAGTCGAGGTCGTTGTCCGGAAGGAGGACGGGCAACAGGACCCGGGCGTGGGCGGCGAGCGACGGCACCAGGCCGGGCCCGCCCGGTTCGCGACCCACCGGCACGTACGCCGCCACCAGCACTGAACGGTCCTCACGGCGTACGAGGGAAAGGGCTTGATCTTGAATGGTGACGGCGGCGGCAGCCAACGCGGAGGACGTCAGGGCGCGACGGGATGTGAGGAGACGATCGCGGAGCGCCAGCTTGGCGGCGCGAGATCTTTCCGCATCACGGGTTAAATCGGGCACGCAACACCCCCTTTTGAAAAGCGGCAAACGGTGCACACTATGTCAGCATCGCTCCAAAGAGGGCCACTCCCGGGAGGATGCGTGACGCTGCGTGGCCGGCTCACCACCGCCTTCCTGGTGGTCGTGCTCGGTCCGGTGCTGCTCGGGTCCATCTTCGTCGCGGTCACGGTTGCCACGGTTTCCCGGGACCGGATCGCCGAGCGGCTCGACCATGCCGCTACAACGGTGCAGACCGGGATGGCGGCGGCGTGCCGGCAGTTGCAGGCGGCGGCCGACGCGGTGGCGGTGGTCCCCCCGGACGACCGATCGGCGGTCGCGGCCCAGCTGATCACTCGCGGCCTGGCCTCCGACATCAAGATCGTCAGCGCGGCGATGGCGCGCTCGGGTGGGACGACGGTGCCGGCGCCACGCCCGGTGGAGTTCACCGGCTGGCAGGACTGCTCGGCGCCCACGGGCGGACCGGTTACCGCGATCGCCGCCCGGTCGGTCGCCGGTCCCGAGACGATCACCGCCGCGCAGGCCGTCGACCAGGCTTTTCTGGCCCGGCTGGCCGCCGCCAGCGGCACCGACGTGCGGCTGACGGGCGACCGGCCGAGCGGGGAACACCGTCGCCTGAGCGCCAAGCCCGGGCAGCCCCTGCCGCTCACGCTGACCGTGCCACCGGGCAAACCCACCTTCCTGTACGCGCTGCTGCCTGCGGTGGTGCTGGCCGTCGCGCTGGCCGCGGTGCTGGTGGCGCGCTGGCTGGCCTACTCCACGACCCGGCCCCTGGGCGAGCTGGCCTGGGCCGCCGATCGGGTGGCCGACGGCGACCTGAACACCCGGGTGCCGATCCTGCGGGCCGACGAGCTGGGCCGGCTCGCCGCGACCTTCAACCGGATGACGCGCGAGCTGCAGGCGTACGTGCAGGCGCTGACGGCCAGCCGCGATCAGTTGCGCGGGCACCTGGCGATCCTGGGCGAGACGTTGTCCAGCACCCATGACCTGCACCGGATTCTGCAGGTCATCCTGCGTACGGCCCTGGCCGCGACGGGGGCCCGGGCGGGTCTGGTGCTGCTGCTCGACCCGGCCACCGATCAGCTGGTCGCCCGGTGCGGGGTGGGGCTGCCGGGCGACTGGGACGTGCCCGACACCGAGCTGATCAAGCGTCGGCTGCCCGTCGGTCAGGGTGTGCTCGGCTCGGTCGCCGCCACCGGGGAACCGCGGCGGGGGCAGGGTTCGCCGGTGTCGGCCGAGCCGCCCTGCCTGACGTACGTGGCCGTGCCGATCTGCGCTCCCGCGGTGGCCGAGGAGCCGGGCGATCCGCTGCCCCAACCGGCCACGCTCGGGGTGCTCGCCCTCTACGACCGGGTCGGCGGGGACGCGTTCGACGACGCCGACTTGCACACCTTGCGTACGTTCGCCGGGCAGGCCGGAGTGGCTGTGCACAACGTACGGATGCACGAGGAGGCGCAGCGGCTGTCGCTGACCGACCCCCTGACCGGGTTGTGGAACTACCGCTACCTGCGGGAATCCCTGCGCCGGGAGGTGGAGCGGGCCAGCCGGTTCGGGCGCATGCTCGCCGTCCTGGTGCTCGACCTCGACCACTTCAAGGAGGTGAACGACACGTACGGGCATGCGGCCGGGGACGCGGTGCTGGGCGAGTTCGCCCGGCGGATCCGGGTCGGGCTGCGCGAGGTCGATGTGGCGTTCCGCCAGGGCGGCGAGGAGTTCGTGGTGCTGCTGCCGGAGACCGACGCGTACGGCGGGGCGATCGTCGCCGAACGGCTCGGCGCGGCGGTGCGGGGCCGTCCGGTGGCCGTCGACGCTGTCCAGATCCCGATCACCGTGTCGATCGGAGTGGCGGTCTATCCCGAGCACGGCGAGAATTCGGTGCAGGTGCTCGCGGCCGCCGACCGCGCGCTGTACGCGGCCAAGAACGCGGGCCGCGACACGTACCGGTTGGCGGAGCCCGCAGATGTGACGAAGTCAGGGGTTTCTTCTGGTGATCATGAAGGAAACTTTGATCAGGCGACGGCCGTCCCGGGTGGGTTACGACCGCAGCAACACAGGCGCGGCCGCTAGTCTCGCGGCATACCACGGGCAGGACCGAGTGAAGGTGCGGTGACCTTGATGACCACGAACGCGCATGCGTCCGGCCGTCGGGCGGTAAAGGCCGTCATCCCGGCCGCGGGCATGGCGACCCGGTTCCTGCCGGCCACCAAGGCCGTGCCGAAGGAACTGCTGCCCGTGGTCGACCGGCCCGTCCTGCAGTACATCGTGGAGGAGGCCGCGGCCGCCGGCATCACCGACGTCCTGCTGGTCACCGGGCGTGGCAAGACCTCGATGGTCGACCACTTCGACCGCCGGCCCGACGTCGAGGCCCGGCTGGAGGAGAAGGGCGACACCAAGCGGCTGGCCGAGGTGCGGCGCACCAGCGAGCTGGCCGACATCTACACCGTGCGCCAGGGTGAGGCGCTCGGGCTCGGCCACGCGGTCGGCACCGCCGCGTCGCACGTGGGCGACAACGCGTTCGCGGTGCTGCTCGGTGACGAGTTCGTCGAGCTGGACAAGCCCTTGCTGCCCGCCATGCTCGACCTGCAGGCCCGTACGGGGGGAATTGTTCTGGCCCTGGGCGAGGTGAAGCCGGAGGAGACGTCGCGCTACGGCATCGCGTCGGTCAACCCGTCGGCCGAGGGCGACGACATCGTCGAGGTGACCGGGCTGGTCGAGAAGCCCGACCCCGAGGAGGCGCCGAGCAACCTGGCCGTGCTCGGGCGTTACATCCTGCCGGCGAGCATCTTCGAGGCGATCGAGAACACCAAGCCGGGCAGCGGCGGCGAGATCCAGCTGACCGACGCCATGGCGCAGCTGCTGGCCGACGGGGTGCCCGTGCACGCCGTCGTCTATCGCGGGCACCGCTACGACACCGGCATGCCGCTGGGCTACCTGCAGACGGTGGTCATGCTGGCCGCGAAGCGCGATGATCTGGGCGAGGAGTTCCGGAGCTGGCTGGCCGAGTTCGTCGCAGGCGGTGCGAAAGGATGACGGCCACGGCCGATGCCGAGGCGGCCGCCAACGAGCTGATGCCTCTTGCCGAATACCTGGGCAGCGTGCTGCGCAGGCTTCGCGCGCTGCCTCCGCTCGACCTCGACCTCACCCAGGCCCACGGCAACGTGCTGGCCAACGACGTGCTCGCGCCGCACCCCTACCCGGCCTTCGACCAGGCCGCGATCGACGGGTACGCGGCCCGCTGGGAAGACCTGTCCGGGGCCGGACGTGTCGGCTCCCACCCGTCGTTCGGGCGGTTCGAGGGCGGGCGGCCGGTGCGGCTCAACGTCGTGGGTGACCTGGGGGCGGCCAGCTGGCGTCCCGTACGTCTCAACCCCGGCACCTGCTTCTCGGTGGCGGCCGGGGCGCCGCTGCCCATCGGCTCCGACGTGGTCGTGCCCGTGCACTGGACCGATCAGGGCATGGCCGCCGTTGAGATCCAGCACGCACCCAAGCGGGGATCCGGCGTACGGCGAGCCGGTGACGAAGTGGCCGCGGGCCAGGTGCTCGCGCCGGCCGGGGCGTACGTGACCCCGGCCATGGTGGCCACGTTCGCCGCCTCCGGCATCGGGCACGTCGTGGTGCGGCCCAGCCCGCGTGTCGTGGTCGTGGCGACCGGTGACGAGCTGGTCGACGTGGGCCGGCCCAGCCAGCCCGGGCAGGTCGTGGACGCCAACTCGCACGCGCTGACGGCGGCCGCGGTCGAGGCGGGCGCCCTGGCGTACCGGATCGGGATCTGCGACGACGACCCGGAGGGACTGCGCGGCCTGCTGGAGGACCAGACCCTGCGGGCCGATCTGATCATCACCACCGGTGGCACCGGCACCGGCCCCGGCGACATGCTGCGGCGGGTGCTGTCCCGGCGGGACCCCGGCCGTGGCGCCGTCGAATTCACCGACGTCGCGCTCAGCCCCGGCGCCACCCTCGGTTTCGGCACGGTCGGCGGCGAGGAAGTGCCCGTCGTCTGCCTGCCCGGCGAGCCCGGCTCGGCCCTGATCGGCTTCGAGGTGCTGGCCCGGCCGGTCATCCAGCTGCTGGCCGGAGCCGAACCCGTCTTCCGGACGAGTGTGAAGGCGCACCTGCTGGAGACGATCTCCTCCCCGGGCGGCCTGCGCGAATTCCGTCCCGCGCACGTGGCGGAACGGCGCGGCGGGGGACATACGGTGCAGCCGCTGGCCGGTGGGCCGTACACTCTCTCCGGCCTGGCCGAGGCCAACGGACTGCTGGTGCTCGGTGAGCGGGTCACCACGGCGGCCGCCGGCTCGACCGTTGATGTGCTGCTTTTCGACCGGAGGCGATAGATGCTGGGGTCCACACCCGGGTGGCCCGCTGTGCTGGCGGACGGCCCGGTGGTGTTAAGGCCCTACAAGCGCGGCGACGGCCGGGCCTGGTCCGAGGTGCGGATCGCCAACCAGGAGTGGCTCGCTCCCTGGGAGTCGGCGCCGCCGGGCCCGTGGTCCGAGATGAACTCCACGCGCGCCTTCGGCTACGTCTACGCCGACATGAAGCGGGCCGCGCGGCGTGGCGACAGCATGCCGTTCGCGGTCTGCCTGCGGGAATCCGACGGCAGCGAACGGCTCGTGGGCCACATCAACCTGGGCAACATCGTCCGCAGAGCGTTCAGTTCCGCGTACGCCGGATACTGGGTCGACCACCGGGTGGCCGGCCGCGGAGTCATCCCGACCGCCCTCGCGCTCGCCGTCGACCATGCTTTCGGCCCCGGTGGGCTGCACCGCATCGAGGTCAACATCCGGCCCGAAAATCGTCCGTCGCGCCGCGTGGTGGAGAAGCTGGGCTTCCGGGAAGAGGCCTACCACCAGCGCTACATGCACATCGACGGCGGCTGGCGCGACCACCTCGGCTACGCGTTGACCAGCGAGGAGGTCGCCGCGGAGGGCGGCCTGATGGCCCGGTGGCGGCGCGTCCGGGCCTGAAACCGGTGTGCCTTATTGATCCTCACAGCTCGACGCGCGGCGCGTCGGGCGTATTTCCGCAGCTCGCGGCCGTAATCTCGGGGAGATTGGGTCTTGCGGACCGCCTTGTGAACGTGCACGAGCGGACCGCCCACAGCTGACGGGAGGGGTGAGGGTGCCGACCTCGGTGCTCCTCGCCGTCCTCGCCGCGGCCGGACTGCTCGCCCTGGCGCCGGCGCTGGTACGCCGGTACGACGCCACCGAGCGGCTCGCCGCGGAGCGGGCGTCGTCGACGGCGAGGGTGCTTCAGCGCCGGCGCCGTCGCCGAACTGTGCCCGGACGCCGACCGATCAACCCCGGACGGCTGGTCACGGTTACGGTCCCGGCCCCCGTTTCTGCCGAGAAACCCCAACGCCGGCTGCGCCTGGTCACACCCGGCCGCCGCCCGCCCCGGCGTCTGCCGCAGCGCCGGCACACCCCCGCGGTGGTCCGCCGGCGCCGCGTCTTCGCCGCCCTGCTGCTGCTCAACATCATCGAGCTGGTCGGCGTGGCCGCCGTCGGCCCCGGCTTCTGGATCGGCTTCGCGGTCACCGGCGCCCTGCTGGCGATCGACCTGGTGCACCTGCGCAACCGGGCCCTGGCCGACCACCGGCGTCGTCGCATCGAGGCCCGCGAGGCGGCATGGCTGGCCGCCCAGCAGGCCATGGTGCGCCGCGAACAGGCCCGCCGGGCCCGCGACCGCCGCGAGAAGCAGAAGCAGCTCGCGGCTCAGCGCGAGGCGGCCCGCCGTACGGCCATGGGTCTCGACCGCGACGAGGCTCCCGCCGCGCCGCCGTCGGTGCACTATCGCCGGACCGGCGGCCTGCGGGGACGGGCCTACGAGGCCGGGGGACGACACCACACCGCGTAGGTGGGGTCGGTTCGCGAACGTCCGGTCCGACCTGTTAATGTTGCCGAGGTTCCACGGACTGCGGTCCGCGGGCTGGTAAGGGGCTGTGGCGCAGTCTGGTAGCGCACCTCGTTCGCATCGAGGGGGTCTGGGGTTCAAATCCCCACAGCTCCACGAGCTTTGTCGCCCCGGGTCCGCACACTATGCGGACCCGGGGCGCTTCGTCATGTCTGCTCCGGGGGCCGAGCCCCCGGAAGCCCCCCGGTGCGGTCAGTTGCGCTGGGCGAAGGGCTGGGCGGCGCCGTCGAGGTTGTTGCCGGTCCGCTCGGTGCGGGCGGACCGGCAACGGGTCGTCAGGACACCGGCGTCGTCGGGGTGCGAGTGATGCGATAGCTGGTGGGAACCGGGTCGCCCACCAGCACCAGGGTCGGCGCCTCGCGGTCGCCGGTCGCGCAGGTGAACTCGGTGTCATTACCGGTGCAGATGTTGTAGCCGTCCCGGTTGACGTGAACCTCCAGGGCGCCCGAGCCGGACACCTTCTCGATGGTCGTGGTCAGCTGGGCCGCGTCGATGTATTGCGGCATCCGGAAGCAGCGGGTGATGTGGTCGGCGTCGAACTCGGCGAGCACCTCCTCCGTCCACGGCTGGCAGTTGGCCATGATCCGCTTGGTCTGGAGAACGAACTTGTACTCACCGGCCGATCTCGCGGTGAACATCACCCGGGTGTAGCCGGGCCGGGGAGAGGCGACCAGCTGGTACTCGGGACGCTCGGCCTCCGTGGTCGACGGCGGGAAATAGATGTCGACGGCGTCCGGGTCGGCTCGGGTGAACTCGTAGCAGTGCACCTCGCCGGCTCGGGTGAACGTGCCCTTCTGAGCCGCCTCGGGCAGCCCGTAAACACCGACCTCCTGGCACGGGAACGGCTCGTAGTGGGTGAACGTGACCGCATAGGGCCGGTCCTGGACCAGCGATGACGTGTCGCCGTCCGCCACCAGGATAAAAGTGCCGGCCTTGGTGAACTCGCAGAGACCGTCGGCCGGGATCGTGTAACCCCGCGCGCAGGCGCTGGTGTGGATGCGCTCATTGCCCTCGAGGGCGATGAGCCGGCGCGGCTCGCCGGTCTGGGCGACGTTGGTGATGAGGTATTTGCCGGGCGCGGGCACGTGGATCGTGCGGCAGCGAATGCCGCTGAACGCGTCGGGCGTCGGGTCGCCCGGGAGGCCCGGCGTGAGCTCCGGGCACCCGGCCCGGCTGGTCAGCGAGCGGATCTGGATCTCGTCGTCGGCGGAGTCGGCGGGCGCGAGGGTCATCGCGACGAAGTCGCCGCTGGCCGCCCGGATCTGGCACGGCGGGTTGTATCGGCTCGGGAAGGTGCAGACACCGACGTTGTTGAGGTCGCGGATGTAGGCGATGCCGGTCTCGGCGAAGCCGAAGATGCTCTCGCCGTTGGTGGCGCTGAACCGCACGCAGTGCGCCTCGAGGTCGTCGCTCTGCGGGAGGCGGACCGAGGCCGCGTCCCACGCCGTGGAGACACGGGTGGTGCAATCGGCCGGGTCCTGCCGGACGGCGGCGATCCGGTAGGTCATCGTGTCGGTAGCCGACCGGTTGCCGATCCTGACCTGGTAGTCGCCCTCGGTGCTGACGGTGCAGTCCCAAAGCGTCCCGGCCCCGAACGGGCACAGCCGGCTCTCGTCGGGCCGGAAGACCCAGCCGTTGTGGTTGACGCCCGCGCCCCGGACCTGCAGGAAATACCGGCCGGCGGGGAGGTGGACCTCGGTGCAGCCGGTGCCGCCGGGAGGCACGATCACGGTGTTGATCTGCTCGGCGGCGAGCGGGCCGAATCGGCCGGGCTCGAGCTTGGTGCACTCCGCGGCGGCGGCGGCCGGAGCCGGTGACGCGGTAACCGCGGGTGGGGCGCCCGGCTCGTCGGCTCGAGCGGTGCCCGTGATGGCGAAGGACATGACAAGGCCGCACAGCAGTGCGGCACCCCAACGTTTCAAGACGTTCCCCCGTACTCGTCGTTGCTGGTGTCCTCAGTGGATATCACGGGAAGCGTCGATCTCTCCACCCCGTGCGCGACATATGCGTACGGGAAACGCATATTTCAGCGAGCGGCCATCGGCCCGAAGCGATAAGTACTAAACATGAGGGTTGCTACTTTTGTGTGGTACCTCTGGAGGCAGCCTCGGAGGTGACCCATGAAAGCTCCCCTGCCCGACAACGAGACCGACCGGCTCGCCGCCCTCTACGCGCTCGACATCCTCGACAGCGAACCGGAGCAGGACTTCGACGACATCGTCGCGCTCGCCTCGAACGTCTGCGGCACACCGATGTCTCTGGTCACTCTGCTCGACACGGATCGCCAATGGTTCAAAGCCCGGGTCGGGACGGAGAAGACCGAGACCGACCGTGACAACGCGTTCTGCGCGCACGCGATCCTGGGGCGGGACTTGATGGTGGTGGCAGACGCGACCCAGGACCGTCGTTTCGCGGACAACCCGCTGGTCACCGGTGATCCCGGCATCCGCTTCTACGCGGGGGCGCCCCTCGTGACGACCGACGGGTTCGCGCTGGGGACGCTCTGCGTGGTCGACAACGAACCCCGGCGGCTCGACATCGAGCAGTTGCAGGCGCTGCGCGCGCTGGCCCGGCAGGTCACCTCACAGATGGAACTGCGCCGGCACGCGGTCGCGCTGGCCAACACCACGGCCCGCCTGCAGGAACTCGAACGGCGCAAGGACGACCTCGCGGCCCTGCTCGGCGGGGACCTGAGGGCGCCGCTGCGCCTCATCTCGGCGTACGTGGAAAAGCTCGGAAAGACCGGCTACCACGACGCCGAAATGGCCGACCTGATCGGGCGGGCCACCGCCGGGCACATTCGCGGCTTCCTCGACCTGCTGCATCACCTGAGCACGATGGCCGAGGCCGGGTTCGGCACCGAAAGCCTGCACATGCGTCAGATCGACCTCACCCGCATCACCCAGCGGGCGGTCGAAGCCGTCCGCCCCATCGCCGCCACCAAACAGATCTGGATCCTCAACCAGGCCGGCGGGCCCGCCCTGCCGATCATCGCCGATCCCGTACGTCTGGAGCAGGTGCTCACCCACCTGCTCTTCGCCGCCGTGAAGTACACGCCGACGGGTGGACGAGTGCGGGTGGGCACCGAGATAGAGGCCGGCCCGGCCGTACGCCTCGACGACATGGACCTGCCCGACGGCATGCGGCCCGAGTTGTTTCCGCACCTGTACTACGGCGCGATCGCCAACCCGGCCAACATCCCCGGACCCGACCGGGGGCTCGCCGTGGCCAAGAAGATCCTCGACGCCCATCACGCCACTGTCGCGCTCTCGGACCGGCCCGGCGACGGCACCTCGCTGCACGTGGTGTTCCCGTCGGCCGACCTCACCCCGGCGACCGTGCTCGACGACATGATCACCGTCTGATTCCCGTACGTCTTTTCCGTTTTGCTCGTCTGTACGCAATCGGCCCGTGCCCGCTCGGCTGCAGTTCGAGCGGGCACGGGCCGACGCTTCACCCGGTGCTGAGCCGGGCTTTCACCCGGTGCTGAGCCGGGCTTTCACCCGGTGCTGAGCCGGGCTTTCACCCGGTGTAGACCGGGCCGGAGCCGCCACCCGGGGGCGAGCCGGCTGACGGAAGATCCTCGGGGCCGAGCTCCGCGGTCTGCTGGTGCCGCACCGTCTGTGACGGCACCGCCGGTCGCGCGACGGCCCGGCCCGCCGCCGGATGCGACTCGGCCCGGCCCTGACCCAGTGTCGAAGGCCAAGTGTCCACAACGGGCGCAACCTCGGCCGCCGGCGGAGGCGGCACCTCGGTGCGGGCCACCAGCCCCGCCCGGTGCAGCTTGTGCCAGCGCAGCCGGCCCCCGGTCAGCGCGGTGGTCGCCGACTGCATCAACACCAGATACATCAACTGCCGGTACGCGAACTGCTGCAACGGCAACCGCCAGAGCGGCTTGAGCGACTCCGAGTCGAAACGGAACGCCACCGCCGCGGTGAACAGCTGCAGGGCGAGCATGCCCACCCACGCCACGACGGTCTCCTCCAGCTCCCAGAAGACCAGGCCGTAGACGAGCATGATGTCCACCACCGGCGCCAGCATCGGCAACGCGACCCCGAACAGGGCCAGGAACGGCAGCCCGAGCCGGCCGAAACGACCCGACGGACCCTTGTCGAACAGGGCACGGCGGTGCTTCCACATCGCCTGCATGGTGCCGTAGCTCCACCGGTACCGCTGCCGGTACAACTGCTCCAAAGTGGCCGGCGCCTCGGTCCAGGCCTTGGCGTCCTCGGCGTAGACGACCCGCCAGCCCTGCCGCAACATGGCCATTGTGACGTCGGTGTCCTCGGCCAGCGTCTCGTCGCTGATCCCGCCGACCTGCCGCAGAGCCTCACGACGGAACGCGCCGATCGCGCCGGGCACGGTCGGCATGATGCCGAGTACCTCGTACAGGCGGCGGTCCAGGTTGAAGCCGATCACGTACTCGATGTGCTGCCAGGCCGCGACCATCCGCTCCCGGTTCCCGACCTTGACGTTGCCGGCGATCGCGCCCACGGTCGGGTCGGCGAACGGCTGCACCAGCGTACGGATCGAGTCCGGCTCGAAGATCGTGTCGCCGTCGACGGTGACGATCAGGTCGTGCCGGGCCAGGGCGATGCCCGTGTTCAGGGCGTTCGACTTGCCGCCGTTGGGCACGCGCACCACCCGTACGTTGGGCAGTTTCATCTGCTCGACCAGCGCGGCCGTGCCGTCGGTGGACCCGTCGTCGACGACCACCACCTCGATCGCCGGGTAGTCGCCGCCGGCCAGGGAACGTACGGCGGCCTCGATGCCCTCCTTCTCGTTGTAGGCGGGCACGATGATCGACACCGGTTCGACCACCGGGGGACCCCAGCTCCAGCTCTTCTTGCGGCGCTGCCGGGCGTGGCGGGTGGCCAGGAGCAACAAGAGTGCCGTACGGCCGATGGTGAGCGCGCCGACGATCAGGAACAGGATCGCGATGAACCAGACCAGGCCGTCGGCCAGCCGTACGGTCCAGATGACCGCGCTGCCCCGCCAGACGTCACTGTGCGCGGCGCTCGGGTTCTCGGGCAGCAGGGGAACCTTGGCCGCGGCCGCCTGGTTGCTCTGCGCGATCGTGCCGTTCAGGCCCTCGGTGACGGTCGTGAACTGAAAACCCCGCGCCTTCATGGCCGGGATGAACTGGCGCAGCGCGTCGACCGACTGCTGGCGGTCACCCCCCGCGTCGTGGAACAGGATGATGGCCGAGTCGTCGCCGGTCGGGGTGGCGTTCTTGATGATCTGCGGAACGCCCGGGCGCTGCCAGTCCTCGCTGTCAAGGTCGTTGACGACGACCAGGTAGCCCTGCTTGCCGGCATCCTTGATGATCTTCCAGTTGATCTCGTCGATGGCCGCGTTCTTCGACGAGTACGGGAACCGGGCCAGATTGGTGTGCACGCCGGTGGCCCGGGCGATCGCCACCTGCGTCTGCGACAACTCCAAGGTGCGCCGCCACGGCGCCAGCCGCTGCAGGTTCGGGTGGGTGAACGTGTGCAGGCCCAACTCGTTGCCCTCATCGGTGATCCGCTTGGTGAGCTGCGGATGCCGCGACACCTCAGAACCGACGACGAAGAACGTGCCGTGCGCGTCGTTCTCCTCCAGCACGTCAAGGATCTTCGGCGTCCACGTCGGGTCCGGGCCGTCGTCGAAGGTCAACGCGATCGTCTTCGGCGGCATGCGGCTGGTGCTGGCCTGACCACCAGTGGTGTTGATGACGGGGCCGCCGTTGAGGATCTCGGTGGGGACGCCGGCCTGGTCGCCTACCTCGGAATCCAGGTGGTCGCTCTTGAACTCGGCGTTGATGTACGCCTGCACCACCAGGACGCCGACGAACACCAGCACGAGCAGCGAGCCGAGCATGATCCGGGGGCGGGGGAGAAGCCTGCGCCGTACGGGGCCGCGGCCGCGGGTGCGGGCCTTGCTGCGCGGCATCGGGGGCGGGGTGTTGGGGGGTGGGGCCTGGTGGGCGGGGGTGTGAGGCGTCACTGAAGCACCTTGGTCGTGAGGGGTATCGGGGTCTTGGCCGTGCCGTCTCGGGGTTCGCTGCCTCCTTCGGTTGCGGTGTTCTGGGGGGTGGCAGTTCCGGAGCCCTCCGCGCCTCCGGTGCTGCTCGTCTTGTTGGCGCCGTTGCTGCTGCTCGTGCCGTTGTTGCTGCCGCCGCTAGCTGTGCCGCCGCTACCGCCGCTAGCTGTGCCGCCGCTGCCGCCGCTAGCTGTGCCCCTGCTTGTGCTGTTGTTTCCGCCGCTGCTCGTTCCGCTGCCGCTGCTCGTGCCGCCGCTGGTGGCGCCATTGCCGCCGGCCGTTCCGCCGCCGCTTCCGCCGTTTGTGCCGCCGCCGCTGCTGCCGCCGTTTGTGCCGCCGCCGCCGCTGCTGCCGCCGTTTGTGCCGCCGCCGCTGCTGCCGCCGTTTGTGCCGCCGCCGCTGCTGCCGCCGTTTGTGCCGCCGCCGCTGCTGCCGCCGTTTGTGCCGCCGCCGTTTGTGGTGCCGCTGCTGCTGTTTCCGCCGTTTGTGCCGCCGCCCGATCCGCCCCCAGAGGCGGACGAGCCCGAGCCGCTCGGGCTCGGGCTCGTCGGGTCGTCGACAACTGATCCGCCGCCTTCCCCACCGGACCCGGGCGGCACCGGGACAACCGGAGTCGTCGGTGGCGGCGCCGTAACGGTCGGCGTGGTGGGAGGTGTGGTTGTCGGAGTCGTCGGCGGCGTCTTCGTCTTCTCCGGCGTCCTCGTGGTCGTCGGGGTCGGCGGCTTGACCGTCGGCGACGGGGTCGGCGTCCTCGTCACCGTGGGCACCCGGGTCGACTCGAGCCGGGGCGGCTGCGGCTGAACAGTGGTCCGGCGCGGCTGCACCTGCGGCAGGTAGAGCGCGCGGGCCGCCTGCGTCGGCGTGGGGGTCGGCGCCAGGCTCGGCTTGACCGCCGGCGTCTCTTTCTTCTCCTCGGGCTCGAGACCGGGCAGCGGCAGCACGGCGCTGGAGCGGACGGGTCCGCCGGCCAGGCTGACGCTGATCAGGCCGCCGTACAGCATGACGAGCACACCGAACGCGTACGCGAGCCGCCGCAAGAACCGGCTGCGGCGACCGGTGCTGTCCACGAACACCGGCGCGGGCGTCTCCACCGAGATCACTTCGGTCTCGGGAGAGTCGGGGGCGACGAAATGCGGGTTTTCTGGCTCCTGCGAAGTCACGCGGCGAGCTTAAAAAGATAAATCGCGATCTTGCGACGTCTCACTCTTCTGCGTGACGGATGATCGTTATTGAGAATTCAACCGAAATGATGAGTGCTTAAGTTTGACCAGATGGGGGCTTGTATGTGCCACGGTCGAACACGCATCGCTGAGCTGCACCGAATTGGCGAATGGTTCGAGGTTACGCGGTTTTGCCAATTGTTTTGCTGTCGCATCCCCGACAATGAAAGAAGCAAAAGCCCGAAGCATATTCACACGACGATATGCACTTCTTAACGAGAATATACCGCTATGTCCGGGTTGTCGAACAGGCTTGATCGAAATTTGAAAGTTCCCCAGGCCACCCGTTGTGTCCGACATCGGAGGTCGTTAAGCTTCATCTTGCGCGCCCCTATCGCCCGCTTCCCCCGTGGCAGGCGATCGGGGCGCGCTCTTATGTTCCGGCCCGCCCGCGTGAAGCCAGTCCGCGGCATACGGCCTTTCCAGTAAGGCCGTGAGCCCCACGCTGTGGATGACGCGTCCGTCCCTGTGGACGGCGACCCGGCCCCTCATCGTCGCCTGTGGACAACTCCGCCCCGCCGGCTTGACACGAAGTAGGGTCGGCCCAACGTTTCTCCCTCGGGTGGGCGGGGGAGGCGGTGGCCCACCAGCGATCTTGCGAAGTTGATCTCGGTGCTCGGGATGCACTCGAAGGCAACAACAAAGCTGAACCCGGACGCCGTACGGCGGGCAGCCAATGAGCTCGCTGGCGATGGTGCTGGGCCTGGCCGTGGTCATCGACTGCGCCCTGTTCTGCGGTGCTTGGAAGAGGCGACCCGCCGCAGCAATCGCCGGATGGTGGGCCATGGTCCAGATCGGCCGCGGCGTGGCGACTCGGGCGGCCGGGGTAGCGATGGCTGAGCGGCTGTTCGGGCGGCAGGGAGTCGATGGGTCGCTGCGATGCTGGCTGGGTGGCGGTCGAGGTGCCAGCCAGCCGGGGCGTTACCGGGATGGGGGCGGGCGGGAAAGCGATGGGCCACTGCGGTGCGGGCTGGGCGGCGGGAGAAGTGTCGGCCTACCGGGGCGATAGCTGAGCGGCGGTTCGGAAGGCCCATGGGCAGCGGCGGTGTCGGCTGAGCGGCGGTTCGGGAGGCCGGTGGGCAGCGGCGGTGTCGGCCGGGCGGCGGTTCGGGAGGCCGATGGGCGGCGGTTCGGGCGGCTGAGGAAGTGATGGCCCGCCGCGGCGACGAGCTGGGCCGGGCGATCTGAGCGGCCGGGGAAGCAGCGGGCCGCCGCCGCGGCGCGAGGTGATCGGGCCCGCGGTGGGCTGGCATGGCGACTGCCTGAGCCGGGCGGGTGAGCGGCAGCACAAGGTGGCGGGCAACCGGAAAGCACCGAGCCGCCGCGCGGCGACTGCCACGACGGCGGCTCAGGTGGGGGAGCTCAGATCCAGCGGCCTCCCAGCCACATGCGACCCGACCAGCTTTCGTACGGGAGGAGCTGGGCTGTGAAGATCGGGTAGAAGTAGGCGAAGCACACGGCTATCAGCACGATGTAGGCGCCGACCACCACGGTGCCTATCAGTTGGCGGTCTGATCTAGCTTTGCCCTGGGTTATGCCGTCGGGTGGCGTCATGATCGCGCCCAGTACGTAGACCACGGCCAGGATCAGGAACGGCAGGGCCGGCAGCGCGTAGAACGAGAACATCGTGCGCCCGTCCTTGACCGCGTAGTAGAACCACGGCAGCAGGCCCGCGACCGTCGGCACCAGGATCGCCCAGGCGCGCCAGTCGCGGCGGGCCAGGCCGAACCAGATCAGGGCGGCCAGGGCGGGCAGGAACGACCACCACAGGATGGGTGTGCCGAGCAGCAGGATCTCGCGGGCGCAGCTGGGGGCGCCGCAGTTGCCGCTGTTGTTCCAGTAGAAGGCGACCGGGCGGCCGAGCAGCAGCCACTGCCAGGGCCACGACTGGTAGATGTGCCGTTCGGTCAGGCCACTGTGGAACCGGTAGGCCTCGTGGTGGTAGTGCCACAGGTTGAGCAGCGCGCCGATCACGGGGGGTTCGCTCATGCCGTTGGCTTCGCGGTAGTGGCGGAAGTAGCCGGTGTCGGTGACGAACCAGCCGGTCCACGAGGCCAGGTAGATCACGAACGTGAGGGCGAAGCTGAGCAGCAGCCAGCCCAGGTCACCGAGGATGCCGGCCAGGAACGGGCCTTGGACGCCGGCCGAGCGGCGGGCCTGCACCCGCCAGACGATCACCAGCGCGGCCAGGAACGGGGCGAAGAACAGTGCGCTCCATTTGACGCCGCAGGCCAGGCCGAACGTGACGCCGGCGACCAGCAGCCACCACGGCACGATCCGGGGCACGGCCGCGGTTTTGGCCGGGTCGAACCCGTTTTCGAGGGCTTTGAGCCACTGTCGCCGGTAGTGGTCGCGGTCGAGCACGAGCGCCGCGAACGTGGCCAGGATGAACGTGCCCAGGAAGATGTCGAGCAGCGACGTACGGGACAGCACCAGTTGGAAGCCGTCGAGCGTCATCAGCAGACCGGCCAGCCCGGCCAGCAGCACCGAGTGGAACAGCCGGTACGTCACTCGGATGAGGATCAGGATCATCACGGTGCCGGCCACCGCGGCCGGGAAGCGCCAGCCCAGTTCGGTGTTGCCGAACATCAGCTCGCCCAGGGCGATCAGCCATTTGCCGAGCGGGGGATGCACCACGTACGCCGGGCCGTTGGTCTTCTCGTCCCACTCGACGCCGTGTTGCAGCATGTCCCAGGCGTCGGTCGGGTAGTACACCTCGTCGAAGATGTAGCCCTTCGGACTGCTGATCCCGTTGAGCCGCAGGATCGCCGCAATCGTCACGATCAGAGCCGTGACCAGCCACGAGTGCGGGTTCAGCCAGTTGTCGAGCGTCTTGAGCCGCCGCCGCACGATGTCGGGGACCGCGCGGACGCCCCCGGGTTCGGCCGCCGCTGGCGGTTCCGGGGTGAGCTCTGTCTCCGTCGTCGCCGCCGTAGTCACCCCGCGATCGTAGGACCTGCGACTGGGAGGCGGTGCCCGCCATCACCTCGGCGCGGCGTGTGATGGACTTTCCCGGTGGTTCCCACCAACGAAGGCCGGGTCGTGCTTGTCGGCGCGCCGCTGGGCAACATCGGCGACGCTTCGGCGCGGCTGCGTGAAATATTGGCGTCCGCCGATGTAGTGGCGGCCGAGGACACCCGGCGGCTGGCCCGGCTGGCCCGCGATCTGGGCGTGACGGTCACCGGCCGGGTCGTTTCATATTTTGAAGGAAACGACGAAAGGCGTACGCCGGAGCTGGTCGAAGCTCTGGCCGGGGGCGCCGTCGTCGCGGTGGTCACCGACGGGGGCATGCCCAGTGTTTCCGATCCGGGTTATCGCCTGGTGCGGGCGGCCCTCGACGCGGGTTATCCGGTCACCGCGGCCCCCGGGCCGAGCGCGGTCACGACGGCTCTCGCGCTCTCCGGCCTGCCCAGTGATCGCTTCGTTTTCGAGGGCTTCCTTCCCCGTACGGGCTCGCACCGTCGATCGCGCCTGCGTGAGCTCGCGGCCGAGCCCCGCACGCTGGTCTTCTTCGAGGCGCCGCACCGCATCGCGGGCATGCTCACCGACCTCGCGGCCACGTTCGGCGACGAGCGGCCCGCCGCGGTCTGCCGTGAACTGACCAAGACGTACGAGGAGATCCGGCGCGACACCGCGATCGAACTCGTCGCCTGGGCGCAGCGGGAGGAGCCGCGCGGCGAGATCACCGTCGTGGTGGGCGGGGCCCCGGAACGTCCGGCCGAACGCCCCGCCGACGACGACTTGCGCGCGGCGGTGGCGGCCCGGGAGGCGGCCGGATCGTCGCGGCGGGACGCCATTCAGGCCGTGGCCGACGAGTTCGGGCTCAAGAAGCGCGAGGTGTACGCGCTGGTGCACGCCTGACCGCCGACTGGCCCTAATAGGCGGCGGCCAGGAAGCCGGCCAGCAGGGCCAGCGGGCCCGCCAGGCTGAGCAGCACGGCACCGCGCCGGGCCCGGGCCGTCTCGAGCCGGCGCGCCTTGGTCACGCCCGCGATCGCGTAGCCGCAGAGCAGCACGAGTGCGAAGCCGAGCATCCAGCGCAGTTGCAGCAGGGCGCCGGTTCCCCCCACGTACGCCTGGCGGCTGTCCGGGCTGACCATGCGCGCGGGGGTGACCGTGCCGGCCAGCCGGGCCTGTCCCTCCACCCCGAGCAGGCGCACTTGGGTGATCGTGTAGCGCCCGTCGGCCGACGCGAACCGGCCCGCGCAGCGCTGCGTCACGCCCTCGCCGGTGCACTGGGTCGTGGTCACGTATCCCTGGTCGCCGTGCCCGACCGCCAGCCAGAACGGCTCCGCGCTGACCCACGCGAAGAACGCCGCCACCAGGCCCAGCGCCACCAGCGAGACCTGGGCCGAGAGCGGCCGCCCGGACGGCTTGGGGCGGGCCCGGCCGGGGCTGCGGTGGCGGGCCCGGGTGAGCGCGGGCGGGGGCTCCTGACCGGGCTTGACCTCGATCGTGTCGTCGACCGGGTCGCGCCAGAAGGCCGAGTTCTCGAGCCGCTGCAGCCGCGCGTCGGTGGCCGGGCTGCCGGTGGCCCGGGGCAGGGGCTCGGTGGGCCGCGTGTGCGCGCCACCGGCCTGGCGGGGCCGCATCGGCATCGGGTGGTCGAGCGGCACGGTCGGACGGTGGTGCAGGTTGGGCTCGGGCAGCACCATGACGTCGTCCGGCGGCGGCGTGACCTCGGCCTTCGGTTTCGGCCGGTGCGTTCCGGCGGGCGACGACGCCCCGTCCGGCGACGCGGCCGCTGCCTGCTGCGCGGCCGGCGACTGCGGCGTGGCCGCCGTGGAATCGGGTTTCCGCGGCCCCGCCGCGGAGTGCGGCATGCCCGGGCTGGGCGGTGCGACGGGCGACTGTGGCGCGGCCGGCGACTGCGGCGCGACCGGTGTTCGCTGAGCGCTCACCGGTTGTGGCGCGGCCGACGGCTGCGGCTCGGTGGCGGCTGGGGCCGGGCCTGCGGCGGCGGGCGGTTCCGGGGCGTCGGCGGCCACCGTTTCCGCTGACCTTCGCGCCGTGTATCCGGCGGCGGGCCGCAGTGGGGTGTAGCGGTGCGGGTCCGGCTGGTCGTGGTTCCGCTCGACGGCCGGGATGTTCTCGACGGGCGCCGACGGCGGCTCGACGGGCGCCGGGGGTTTCTCGGCGGGGGAGGTGAGCTCGTCGGCGGTGTCCCGGACGCCGGCCTCGTGCCCCTCGGCGGCCTCGCCGGTGCGCGGCCCAGCAGCCGGCGGCAGCAGCACTCCGGTGCTGCTCGCGGGCTGTTCGGGGCCGGTGTTGACCAGGCGGCGGCGGGCGGGCTCGTCGGCCGGGCGGTCGGTCTCGCCGCGCCACCAGGCCGCGTCGGGATCGGGCAGCGACCACGGGTCGGCTCCGCTACGAGGCGTTTCCCCAGGTTGTGGCGTGTCTCCGGGCACGCGTCCATTGGACTACGCGGGCGAGCGGTGACCACGTTTTGAATCGGGCGTGTCGTGATAAATAGGGATCCGGTGGCAGGCTGAGCGAATCCGTTCGCGAGCGGGCCGGGCCGCTCACTACGCTTGTACCCCATGAGTCACGTTCTCGCCGCGGTTGCCTGGCCCTATGCCAACGGCCCGCGCCACATCGGTCATGTCTCCGGCTTCGGGGTGCCCTCCGACGTTTTCAGCCGGTACATGCGCATGGCCGGGCACGACGTGCTCATGGTCTCGGGGACTGACGAGCACGGCACGCCGATCCAGGTGCAGGCCGACGCCGAGGGCGTGACGGCGCGTGAGCTGGCCGACCGTTACAACCGGGTCATCGTCGAGGACCTGCACGGCCTCGGCCTGTCCTACGACCTGTTCACCCGCACCACCACCCGCAACCACTACGCGGTGGTGCAGGAGCTGTTCACCGCGCTCGAGCGCAACGGTTACATCGTCAAGCGCACGACGCTGGGCGCGCGGTCGCCGTCGACCGGGCGCACGCTGCCCGACCGTTACATCGAGGGCACCTGCCCGATCTGCGGTTACGACAGCGCCCGCGGCGACCAGTGCGACAACTGCGGCAACCAGCTCGACCCCGAGCAGCTCATCAACCCGCGCTCCAAGATCAATGGCGAGACTCCGGAGTTCGTCGAGACCGAGCACTTCTTCCTCGACCTGCCGGCGTTCGCCGAGGCCATCGGCAACTGGCTCGACCAGCGGGAGAACTGGCGGCCCAACGTCCTGAAGTTCTCGCGCAACCTGCTCGACGACCTGCAGCCCCGGGCCATCACCCGCGACCTCGAGTGGGGGGTGCCGATCCCGCTCGACGGCTGGCGCGACCGCAACGACAAGCGGATCTACGTCTGGTTCGACGCCGTGATCGGTTATCTCTCGGCCTCGATCGAGTGGGCCCGCCGTTCCGGCGACCCCGAGGCGTGGCGCCGGTGGTGGTCGGCCGACGCGCAGGGCAAGGACGCGCTGGGCTACTACTTCATGGGCAAGGACAACATCGTCTTCCACTCGGTGATCTGGCCGGCGCTGCTGCTCGGCTATTCCGGCGAGGGCGACAAGGGTGGCGAGCCGGGGGAGCTGGGCCGGCTCAACCTGCCGACCGAGGTGGTCTCGAGCGAGTTCCTGACGATGGAGGGCAAGAAGTTCTCCTCGTCGCGGCGGGTCGTCATCTACGTGCGCGACTTCCTGGAGCGTTACGACGCCGACGCGCTGCGCTACTTCATCGCGGTGGCCGGTCCGGAGTCCAACGACACCGATTTCACCTGGGCCGAGTTCGTGCGGCGCAACAACGACGAGCTCGTCGCGGGGTGGGGCAATCTGGTCAACCGCTCGATCTCGATGGCCGCCAAGAACTTCGGGGCCATCCCCGAGCGGGGCGAGCTGACCGAGGAGGACGAGGCGCTGCTGGCGGTGTCGCGGGCCGGCTTCGCCACGGTGGGCGAGCTGATCGGCAAGCATCGGCAGAAGGCGGCGATCGGCGAGGCGATGAGGGTGGTCGCCGAGGCCAACAAATACCTTTCCGACCAGGCGCCCTGGAAGCTCAAGGCCGACGCGGACAAGCCCCGCCAGGCCACCGTCCTGGCGGTTGCGCTGCAGGTCGTCAGCGACGCCAACACGTTGCTGACGCCGTTCCTGCCGCACTCCGCGCAGAAGGTCTTCGAGCTGCTCGGCGGCGAGGGCGTGCATGCGCCGATGCCGCGCATCGAGGAGGTCGAGGACTTGGACGGCGGGCCCGGTTACCCGGTGCTCACGGGCGATTACACCGGCGGCGCCCGCTGGGAGTCTGTGCCCTTGGTCACAGGGACCCCGCTGGCCGCCCCGAAGCCGGTGTTCCGCAAGCTCGAGCCCTCGGTTATCGAGGAGGAGCTGGCGCGCCTAGCAGGCTGATTTCCATCTATCGATGAGGCTCATTGGCACTAACGGTGCCGATGAGCCTCATCCGTTTATCTGATTGATCGATGGACGGAAGATCCGGTAGCGTCCGTGCTCCACGGGGGAACACCAGCGTTACATCGATACGGCTCCGTCCCTTCGCGAGCCGTGTCGGTCGTGCCCCCTTCGTGCGGTTTTACCCCCCTCGAAGGAGCATTTCCTTGAAGACTCGCCTCTCGCGCCCGCTGCTGGCGGCCGTGATCAGCGGTGCCTTGGCCAGCGGCCTCGCTGCCGCGCCGGCGCTCGCTGAGCCGCCGCCGCTGCCCGACGCGACCGAGCCGCCGCCCGCCACCACGGCGCCGGCCACCACGCCGCCGGTGACGACTCCGCCGCCGCCGGCCACCACGGCGCCGGCGACGACGCCGCCGGCTACCACCCCGCCGGCCACCACGCCGCCGGCGACGACGCCCCCGGCCACCACGCCGCCGGTGTCGCCGCCCGTCACCACGCCGCCGCCGGCGGCCGACAAGACCGCGCCCACGGGCAACTTCACGCTGAACCGCTGGTCGATCTGGACCGGCCAGTCGGTCACCATCACGGTGATCGGCGTGGGCGACAACGTGAGCGCGGGCCCCGAGATCACGCGCGTGGTCACCTGGGGTGACGGCACCACGCAGACCCTGCACCACACCGCGAAGAACGTGTCGCACACGTACAAGTCGGTCGGCAAGAAGCCGATCACGCTGACGCTGACCGACGCCGCGGGCAACAAGAAGGTCGCCAAGTCGGCCGGCCCGAACGTCACCTCCCCGGCGCTGAAGTACAAGCTGAACAAGTCGTCGGTCTGGGCCGGCGAGAAGTTCGTGTGGGAGATCACCTCGGTGCCCGCCGGCACCAAGAAGATCACGGTCGCCTGGGGCGACGGGCGCGCGTCGGTTCTGCCGATCAAGAAGCAGAAGGTCACGCGCTACTACTTCACGACTCCGGGCGACGACTTCGTGGCGCCGGGCGCGAAGCAGCTCAAGGCGGTCGTCGCCAACGGCTACGGCACCGCCACCGCGATCAACGTGGGCAAGGTGACGCTCAAGAAGGACTCCTGGCGTCCGTCCGTGAAGCTGACCAAGCCGTCGAAGCCGAACAAGGCCGCGTCGTGGAAGGCGATCAAGGGCACGGTGACCGACAAGGGATCCGGCGTCAAGGAAATGATCGTCATCGCGATGGTCGGCAAGAGCAACGGCTCGGTCGTCTGCTACACCGCCAAGAAGAAGTGGGTCACGGTCACCGACTCGTCGATCCTCTCCTGCCTGGTGCCGGTGAAGCCGTCGAAGGGCAAGTACTCGCTGGCCCTGAAGAGCACCCCCAAGGGTCAGTTCATCACCGACGTCATCGCCATGGACTGGTCCGGTCTGACCAGCCCCTCGGTCGAGTACCAGCGGACCCTCAGCTGACCTGAGGCACCGAACGAAGAAGCCGGCGTCACCCCGCGAGGGGTGACGCCGGCTTCGGCCTTTCGAAGAGCGTTACAGCGCGTACGGGATGTCGGCGATGTGGTGGTCGAGAAGCTCACCCACCGGCGCCCAGGCCTCGTAGACGCCCCGTTCGTAACAGCGCGCGCCGGTGGCCGCCAGCGAGTCGTTGTCCGGGCGGACCAGCCGCAACCGGGCCCAGGCCTCGTCGCGTTGCAGCACCCAGCACGGGATCCCCCGCCACAGGGCCTGCTCGGCCCGCCGGCTCAGCGTCGACACCGGATAGCGGGCGGCACGGGTCAGTGCCCGCACCCGGAACTCCTCGGGCGGGTCGGCGACCGCCTCGTACTCCTTGCCGTTGATCTGCCCGACCAGCCGCGCCGAGCCGGTCGTCGTGCACGGCACGTACTCACGGTCGGGACTCACACCGGGCAGGTTGTCGAGCAGGCCGCGCCACCGCGGACCGGCCAGCCGCAGCCAGCCGTTCTGCTCGGGCTGGTACGTGTAGAGGATGACCTCCTCGCCGCCCGGCACGTGCGCGATGATCTGCGAGTTGGCCGGGATCGGCAGGTCGGCGAACCCCGCCGTGATGTATTCCGGGATCAGCTCGTCGGTGCTCGGCGTGAAACCGGTGCCGAGGATCATCGCGCCGATCCGCTGGTGCGCCTGAATCAGGGCCAGGCCGGGCTGCGCGGGGCCGCCCGGTACCTCGTAGTCGAGCGGGTCCACGGCCCGCCAGCGCAGCGCGTAGGCCACCTCGGAGTCGGTCACGCCGTCGGTGCCGAGCAGGGCCAGGTCGCGCGGGTCGGTCAGGTGCGCCACGTCGCACGCGCGGTAGCAGAAGCCGTACGGGAGCCAACCGCCCAGATGACCGGAGACCTGGGCCGGAGAAAGCACCTTCGTCATGCGTGTGCCGCGCCGTACGGCCGCCGTCGCCCGGATCTGCCGGAGGATCGGCTCGTCGCGGGAACCGGCCGACTGGCTCATCTGCTGAACCCGGGCCCAGCCGAGGTCGCGCCGCAGCGGGGCGGATAGCGGGGGCTCGAGCGGATCGATGTCGATCACGCTGTCCTCACCGGTCACGGTCACGGTCGGAAACTAGACAACAGCGGTGGACTTCAGGTGAACAAACAGTGGCCGGAGGGTCGAAGTGCAGAATGTCTCACATGTCATCGTCACCATCGGAATCCCGCCGGGAGAAGTCGCGTCGCCGCAGCGGCGAGTTTCCGGCCGAGCCCGAGCCGCTAGCCGTCGCGGTCTTCGACAGTCACACCCACCTCGACCTGACGATCCAGGAGGCGGGTGGGCCCGGTGGTGCGGCCACCGACTCGATCGAGGCACTGCTGACCGCCGCGGCCAAGGCCGGCGTCGACCGGATCGTCCAGGTCGGGGTGGACGAGGCCTCCTCCCGCTGGGGGGCCGAGCTGGCCGCGCGTCACCCGTCGGTGCTGGCCGCCGTGGCGCTGCACCCGAACGAGGCGCCGCGGCTGTCCGATCTGGACTCCGCGCTGCGGGCGATCGAGGCGCTGGCGGCCGAGCCCCGCGTGCGCGGCGTAGGGGAGACCGGCCTCGACACCTTCCGTACGGGCGAGGAGGGCCGCGCGGCGCAGGAGGCGAGTTTCCGGGCGCACATTGCCATCGCCAAGCGCCACGGCAAGGCCCTGATCATTCACGACCGCGACGCCCACGATGACGTCCTGCGGGTGCTCGACTCCGAGGGCGCACCGGAGACGGTCGTGATGCACTGTTTCTCGGGCGACGCCGGCTTCGCGGCCGAGTGCGTACGGCGGGGCTTCTACCTCAGTTTCGCCGGGACGGTGACCTTCGCCAGCGCCGGCAACCTGCGCGAGGCGGCCGCCCTGACCCCGCTCGAGCAGATCATGGTCGAGACGGACGCGCCCTACCTGACCCCCGTCCCGTACCGGGGCCGGCCGAACGCGTCCTACCTGATCCCGCTGACCGTGCGCTCCCTGGCCGCGACCAGGGGTGACGACGTCGACGAGCTGTGCGCCGCGATCTCGGCCAACGGCGAGCGAGTCTTCGGCCCGTGGCGTTAGGCGTTCATCGCCCCGGCTAGGCTCGCAGGTCATGGCTGACGCACTTCTCGGCCCGGCGGAGATCCGGGAGCTGGCGGCCCGGCTCGGCGTGGCCCCCACGAAGAAGCTCGGCCAGAATTTCCTGCACGACCCGAACACGATCCGCCGCATCGTGACCGCGGCCGGTCTCGTGCCCGCCGACGTCGCGCTCGAGGTGGGCCCCGGGCTCGGTTCGCTGACACTGGGCCTGGTCGGGGCGGTGCGGCACGTGCACGCCGTCGAGATCGACCCCCGGCTGGCCGCGGCGCTGCCCGAGACGGTCACGGCCGCGCACCTGACCGTGCACAACGCCGATGCCCTGCACGTGCGCGGCGCCGATTTCGACCCCGCGCCCACGATGCTGGTGGCCAACCTGCCCTACAACGTGGCCGTGCCCGTCGTGCTGCACCTGCTGGCCGAGCTGCCCACGCTGCGCGGCGGCCTGGTCATGGTGCAGAAGGAGGTGGCCGACCGGCTCGTCGCGGGGCCCGGTTCCAAGGTCTACGGGGTGCCGTCGGTCAAGCTGGCCTGGTACGCGGAGGCCCGCGCGGCCGGCAAGGTCCCGCCCGCGGTCTTCTGGCCGGTGCCCAATGTGGACTCGGGCCTGGTCGCGTTCACCCGGCGCACCCCTCCGGGTGACATCGAGCGGGCGGCGGTCTTCGCGGTCGTCGACGCGGCGTTCGCGCAGCGCCGCAAGACCCTGCGGGCGGCCCTGGCGGGCTGGGCGGGCGGCGCCGCCCGGGCCGAGGAGCTGCTGGTGGCGGCCGGGATCAGCCCGCAGGCCCGAGGCGAGTCGCTGACCGTCGACGAGTTCGTGGCGATCGCGGCCGCGGCCAAACTGTCGCCCCGCGGCGGTAAGCTCAGCCCGTCCGAGAGGCAGCCCGAGGAGGTGGACTTATGACCGCGCAGCCGGCAGGCCCTGCCGTGTGGTCGCCTGACCCGATCAGGCAACGCCGGGCCGACCATCTTCTCGAGGATGTCCTTTCCCTCCCTGACGACGCCCCCCGCGTCGAGCTCCGCGACGGAGTCATGATCGTGGTCCCCTCACCGACGCTCGGCCACCAAAACATCGGAAATCTCCTGTGGCTGTGGTTCCGGCAGAACGCGCCGAAGGAATTCGTCGCAGGCACGGCAGTTGGTGTTGCCGTGACCTTGCAGGACAGCTTGGAGCCGGACGTACTGCTTCTTCACCAGCCCGTCAACATGAGCAACCACTTCTTTCTGCCCGCGCAGGTCGCCATCGCCGTCGAGATCGTCTCGCCCGGCACGAAGCGCCGGGACCGGTTCGACAAACCCTCCGAGTACGCGGCGTTAGGCATTCCACACTTCTGGCGAATCGAACAGGGTCCGATCCACGTACATGCATATGATCTGGCCAACGGCAGGTACGAGCCCGCCGGTGATTCGGACACCGAGCTGTCACTGAACGCACCGTTCGAGATCAAGCTGCCGATTCGGGACATCACTCCGTGACCGAGGCCTGGGGACCGGACGACGACGAGCCGCGCCGGTACAACGGGCCCGTGCGGGTGCGCGTGCCGGCCAAGATCAATCTGCATCTCGGGGTCGGGCCGCTGCGCGACGACGGATTTCACGAGCTGAACACCGTCTATCACGCGATCAGCCTGTTCGACGAAATCACCGCCCGGCCGGGTGACACGCTCACCCTGACCATGGAGGGCGAGGGCACGGGCACGCTCGCGCTCGACGAGACCAACCTGATCATCCGGGCCGTCCGGGCGCTCGCGGCCCGCGCCCGCGTGCCGGCCTACGCCCGGCTGCACCTGCGCAAGTCGATCCCGCTGGCCGGTGGGCTGGCCGGGGGCAGTGCCGACGCCGCGGCCACCCTGCTCGCCTGCGACCTGCTGTGGGGCACCGGCCTCACCCGGGAGGAGCTGGCCGAGGTGGGCGCCACGCTCGGCTCCGACGTGCCGTTCCTGCTGCACGGGGGCACGGCCCTGGGCACGGGCCACGGCGAGGCGATCAGCCCGATCCTGGCCCGGCCGACCACGTGGCACTGGGTGGTCGCGCTGGCCGACGGCGGCCTGTCCACCCCCGAGGTCTATCGCAAGCTCGACGACCTGCGCGCCGGTTCCTGGCCGCCCAAGGCGCTGGGCGACGCCGACGAGCTGATGGCCGCGCTGCGCCAGCGGGACCCCGAGGTGCTGGGCGCTGCCCTCGGCAACGACCTGCAGGCCGCGGCCCTCGCGCTGCGGCCCGAGCTGGCCGACGTGCTCAAATGCGGCAACGAGGCCGGCGCGGTGGCCGGTCTGGTCTCCGGCTCCGGCCCGACCTGTGTGTTCCTGGCCACTGGGGCGGCGCACGCGGCCCAGGTCGCGGCCGGGCTCAACGCGGCCGGGGTGTGCCGCGAGGCGGTCACCGCCCGGGGCCCCATGCCGGGCGCGCGGGTAACGTAGAGCCATCGTGGCGAACATCATCAACCTGGACCGGGTCAACAAGGGCTACGGCGCCGCCGGCCAGCTTCTCACCGACGTCTCTCTCGGGCTCGACGACGACGCCCGCATCGGCATCGTCGGCCTCAACGGCGCCGGCAAGTCGACCCTGCTGCGGCTGCTGGCCAAGAGCGAGGAGCCCGACTCCGGCCGCGTCACCCACCGTCGTGACCTGCGGGTCGCCACCCTGCCCCAGACGCTCGACCTGGCCGGCGAGCTGACCGTGCGCGACGTCGTGCTGGGCACGGCCTGGCTGGCCCAGGGCATGGGGGCCGAGCACGAGTGGGCCGGCGACGCCGGGGTCCGCGCCATCCTCGACGGTCTGGGCATGCCCCACCTGGGCCTCGACACCCCGGTCGGGCCGATGTCGGGTGGCGAGCGGCGCCGGGTCGCGCTGGCGGCCCTGCTCGTACGGGAAAGCGATCTGCTGATCCTCGACGAGCCCACCAACCACCTCGACGTGGCCGGTGTCGACTGGCTGGCCCGGCACCTGCTGACCCGTCGCGGCGCGCTGGTCGTCGTCACGCACGACCGCTGGTTCCTCGACGCCGTCTGCACGGCCACCTGGGAGGTCGTCGAGGAGCAGGTCCACGCGTACGAGGGCGGCTACGCGGCCTGGACCCTGGCGCGGGCCGAGCGGCAGCGGGTCGCCGCCGTGATCGAGGCCCGCCGGCAGAATTTGCTCCGCAAGGAGATCGCGTGGCTGCGCCGGGGCCCGCCCGCCCGCACGTCCAAGCCCCAGTTCCGCATCGACGCCGCCAACGCCCTGATCGCCGACGTGCCCCCGGTGCGCGACAAGGTCAGCCTGCAGCGGCTGGCCACCTCGCGCCTGGGCAAGCAGGTCTACGACCTCGAGGACGTCCGGTTGCAGGCCGGCCCCAAGACAATCCTCGACGGGCTGACCTGGCAGGTCGGCCCGGGTGACCGGTTCGCGATCCTGGGCGCCAACGGGGCCGGCAAGACCACCCTGTTGCGGTTGCTGGCCGGGGTCACCACGCCCGAGGGCGGCCGCCTGGTCACCGGCTCGACAGTGCGCGCGGCCTTCCTGTCGCAGGAGCTCAAGGAGCTGCCCGGCGATCTGCGCCTGCTCGAAGCGGTGGAAGAGGTGGCCAAGCGGGTCAAGCTGGGTGACCGCGAGCTCTCGGCGGGTCAGCTGGCCGAGGTGTTCGGCTTCACCGACAAGCGCATCTGGACCCCGGTGAGCGATCTCTCGGGTGGCGAGCGGCGCCGGTTGCAGTTGTTGCGCCTGCTGGCCGCCGAGCCTAACGTGCTGCTGCTCGACGAGCCCACCAACGACCTCGACACCGACACGCTGGCGGCCCTGGAAGACCTGCTCGACTCCTGGCCGGGCACGATGATCGTGGCCAGCCACGACCGCTACCTGGTGGAGCGCGTCACCGACACGGCGTACGGGATGTTCGGCGACGGCCGTCTCGTGCACCTGCCCGGTGGCATCGACGAGTACCTTGTGCGCGCTTCGTCCGGCCAAGGCCAAGCCCCTTCCCCGGTACGGGATGAGAAGCCCGGTCTGTCCGCCGGTGATCTGCGTCAGGCCCGCAAGGACCTGACCCGGCTCGAGCGTCAGCTGGGCAAGCTCGAGGAGCGCATCGTCAAGATCAACGAGAAGCTGGCCGAGCACGGCAGCGACTACGACAAGATCATGGAGTACGACGCGCAGCTCAAGGCCGTCCAGCAGGAGCGGGCCGAGGTCGAGGAGGCCTGGCTGGAACTGGCCGAGCAGGTGCCCGGAAACTGATCCGGGGGGTGTGCCTGCGCCGCTTGGGGGCAATACGCGAGAATCGGCGGGTACAACACCTGACCTTGGAGACGGACACCATGGCGCACACCCCGGTCAACCATCCGCTACGGCCTCTCTACCGCGCGCTCAGCCTGGTCGCGGGCGCCTACCTGGTCGTGTTCGGCGTGATCGGCCTGATTCAGACGTCCGGCGAGAGCTTCACCGGCGTGACCGGCGTGCGGGTCCTCGGCCAGGAGACCAACCTGCTGTGGTCGATCATCGCGCTGGTCGTCGGCATCGTGGTGGTGGCCGCGGGCGCGATGGGGCGCAACCTCGACGTCGCCGCGGGCAAATACCTCGGCTGGACTCTGCTGGTCATCGGCAGCTACGAGCTGGCCACCAACCGCACCGACGCCAACCTGTTCGGCTTCAGCATGTCCACCGTCGTGGTGACCTACATCGTGGGCCTGATCCTCATCCTGTCCAGCCTGTACGGCAAGGTCGCGCCGCAGGAGCAGGCCGGCGCGCCGCGCCAGGTGCGGGAGGGCCGGCCCGCCTGATGGCGCACTACCCCCTCAATCACCCCCTGCGTCCCCTCTACCGCCTGCTCGCCTTTCTGGCCGCGGCCTACCTGACGCTTTTCGGCGCCATTGGTGTCGGTGTCACGGCGGGTGACCCGTTGTTCCACCGTGGCGGCGACTGGGTGCTCGGTCTGCGCACCAACCCGGCCACGGCCTGGGTCAGCCTGCTGCTGGGCGTGGTGCTGCTGGTCGCCGTGGTCGTCGGCCGCAACCTCTACCACCAGGTCGCACTGGTGCTGGGCTGGGCGCTGGCCGGGTTCGCCATGGTCGTCATGGCCGTGATCCAGACCGACGCCAACGTGTTCAACTTCTCGATGATCAACGTCGTGGTGCTGGCCCTGCTCGGCTTGGTCGTCCTGACCGCGGGCCTCTACGGCAAGATCGGCCGCCCGGACGACGAGGCCGCTCGCTAACCCGTTTTCCTGGTCAGCAGGGTGGGTTTGGCCTCCAGGTGGGACAGGCCGTTCCAGGCCAGGTTGACCAGGTGGGCGGCCACCGTCTCCTTCTTGGGCTTGCGCGCCTCCCGCCACCACTGGCCGACCAGCGCCACCATGCCCACCAGGGCCTGCGAATAGAGCTCGGCCAGCTTGGGGTCGAGACCGCGCGCCTTGAACTCGGCGCCCAGAATGTGCTCGACCTGGTGGGCCACGTCGTTCATCACGCTCGAGAACGTGCCCGCGGGCGACAGCACCGGCGACTCGCGGGCCAGCACCCGGAAGCCGTGCGGTTCCTCCTCGATGTAGCCGAGCAGCGCCAGCGCCGCCTGTTCGAGCAGTTCCCGCGGGTGCCCGGCGGTCAGCGCGGCCGCGATCCGGTCGAGCAGCGCACGCACCTCGCGGTCGACGACCACCGCGTAGAGGCCTTCCTTGCCGCCGAAGTGCTCGTAGACCACCGGCTTGGACACCTTGGCCCGGGCCGCGACCTCCTCCACGCTGGTGGCGTCGAAGCCCCGCTCGGCGAAGAGCTGACGGCCGATCGCGATCAGCTGCTCCCGGCGCTGCGCGGCCGACATGCGCACCCGTGGGGTGGTCGCCGCCCTTGCACGTCGTGGCCGGGCCGCGGCGTCGTCTGAGTCCGTCACCCGCCCATCCTGCCAGCTCTGTCCGATTTCCATCGGCCCCGGGAAGCCGGTGGCGACCAGTCGTACGGTCCGCCGGGTTGACGGGCGACCAGGAGGTGGTGTCGAAGCTTGACCGGCTCGCCGTCGAAAGGGGTTGACCCGGTGCCGCTAAGATGTGACCGGTGGACATGGCCCCGCGGGGGAGATGTCCGTGATAGTCCCGGATCGTCTAATGGTAGGACCGCGGCTTTTGGTGCCGTTTATAGGGGTTCGAATCCTCTTCCGGGAGCCGGCTGTCTGCGGCTGTGGTGTCGCCGCCCTCTCTGAGTGACTACTGCGAACACAGGAGTACCGCGTGAGTCAGGCCCCTCGTCGAACCGTTGTCGTCCTTGCCGCCGGTGAGGGCAAGCGGATGAAGTCCGCCACGCCCAAGGTGCTGCACCCCCTGCTCGGGCGCACGCTGCTCGGGCACGTGCTCACCGCCTCCGGCCCGGCCGGCGCCGAGCGGACGATCGTGGTCGTGGGGCACAAGGCCGACCAGGTCGAGGCGCACCTGAGCGAGGTCGCGCCGGCCGCCACGCCGGTGCTGCAGGCCCAGCAGAACGGGACCGGTCACGCCGTGCGGATCGCGCTCGAGGCCGTGCCCGAGGCGACCGGCACGGTGGTCGTCCTCAACGGTGACGTGCCGCTGCTGCGGGCCGAGACGGTGGCGAGCCTGATCGAGGCGCACGAGTCGGGCGCGCGTGGGGCGACGGTGCTGGCGGCCGAGGTGCACAACCCGACCGGCCTGGGCCGGATCGTGCGGGACGGCGCCGGCAACCTCGAAAGGATCGTCGAGGAGCGGGACGCGTCGGCCGAGGTGCGGGCGATCCGCGAGATCAACGCGGGCATCTACGCGTTCGACCTCTCCTCGCTGCGGGAGGCGCTGGCCAAGCTGTCGACCGACAACGATCAGGGCGAGGAATACCTGACCGACGTCTTCGGGATCATGGCCGCGGTCGGTCACCCGGTCGGGGTGTTCGTGGCCCCCGACGCCGACGAGACGCTGGGCTGCAACGACCGGGCCGAGCTGGCCAAGCTGCGGGCACTGCTGCGCGACCGGGTCAACGAGGCCTGGATGCGTACGGGGGTCTCCATCCTCGACCCGTCGACCACGTGGATCGACGTCACCGTCACGCTGGAGCCGGACGCCGAGATCGACCAGAACTCGCAGCTGCTGGGCGCGACCACGGTCGGCGCGGGCGCCATCGTGGGGCCGGACACGACGCTGATCGACAGCACGGTCGGTGCGGGTGCGGTGGTGCTGCGCACGCACTCGATCGGCGCCCAGATCGGGCCGGAGGCGACCGTCGGGCCGTTCTCGTTCCTGCGCCCGGGCACGCGGCTGGGGCGCAAGGCCAAGGTCGGCGGCTTCGTCGAGACCAAGAACGCTGAGCTGGGCGACGGCGCGAAGGTGCCGCACCTGTCCTACGTGGGTGACGCCACGATCGGGTCCAAGGCCAACATCGGCGCGGGCACGATCTTCGCCAACTACGACGGGGTCAACAAGAGCCACACCACTGTGGGTGAGGCCGCGTTCGTCGGCTCCGACACCGTGCTCATCGCGCCGGTCGAGATCGAGCCGGGGGCCTATGTCGCCGCTGGTAGCGCCATTCAGAAGGGCGTACCGGCGGGCAGCCTCGGCGTGACGCGGGCGCCGCAGCGCAACGTCGAGGGCTGGGTGGCGCGCAAGCGGGCGGGCACGGTGTCGGCCGCCGCCGCCGAGAAGGCGATCGCCGAGAAAGAGGCCGGCGGCGAGGTCAGCACGGCCGAGTAACGCGCGGATCGGCGCGGGTTGGGGTTAGCTGGAGGTGGACGCAAGGCCACTGGCGGGTATCCGACAGTGGCGTGCCGAAGCCGGTGGCTGGTGGGGTGACCGTCCCTGAGCTGGAATGTTCCGGCGGGGTGAGGCATCCCACCCGGTGGCCTCGGAACGTGGCGGCGGAGTGCCCGCGGGGGATACTTCACTCCGATTACGTCCCCACCCCCTCGATCCAACGGGAGTAGCGAGCCGATGGGCAGCATCGTCGCGGAGAACCGTAAGTCTCTGATGCTTTTCTCCGGCCGGGGTTTCCCGGAGCTGGCCGACGAGATCGGGCAGGTGCTGGGCGTGGCCCCGACCCCCGCCGACTCGTACGAGTTCGCCAACGGCGAGATCTTCGTTCGCTTCAAGGACTCCGTCCGCGGCTCGGACGCGTTCGTCGTGCAGTCGGTGACCGAGGGTGTGAACCGCTGGGTCATGGAGACCCTGATCATGATCGACGCCCTGAAGCGGGGCTCGGCCAAGCGGATCACCGTCGTGCTGCCGTTCTATCCGTATTCGCGGCAGGACAAGAAGCACCGGGGCCGGGAGCCGATCTCGGCCCGGCTGGTGGCCGACCTGCTCAAGACGGCGGGGGCCAACCGCATTCTCACGGTCGACCTGCACACCGCGCAGATCCAGGGCTTCTTCGACGGCCCGGTCGACCACCTGTTCGCGATGGACATCCTGGCTGAGCACGTGCAGAAGAAGTACGCCGGTCGGCCGATGACAGTGGTCGCGCCCGACTCGGGCCGTGTGCGCGTGGCCGAGCGGTGGACCGACCGGCTGGGCGGCTGCCCGCTGGCGTTCATCCACAAAACCCGCGACCCGCTCAAGCCCAACCAGGTGGTCGCCAACCGAGTGGTCGGTGAGGTCGAGGGCCGGGTTTGCCTGATCGTCGACGACATGATCGACACCGGCGGCACGATCACCAAGGCGGCCGACATCCTCTGGGAGGAGGGCGCGGCCGACGTGGTGGTGGCCTCCACCCACGCGCTGCTCTCCGACCCGGCCACCGAGCGCCTGAAGAACAGCCGGATCAGCGAGCTCGTGGTGACGAACACGCTGCCGCTGCCGCCCGAGAAGCGGCTCGACAAGATCACCGTGCTGTCGATCGCGCCGCTGCTGGCCCGCGCGATCCGCGAGGTCTTCGACGACGGCTCGGTCACCACCCTGTTCGGCGGCCTGAGCTAGCAGACGCCCGGAAGGGGCGCTCTGAGCCGTCACCGCGGCGGGAAATCGGTTGATGCAAGTTGCATCGAGAGGGTGAAGTTTTCGCGGTGTGCCTGAGCGGGGCGGACCCGCTGAGTCGTGCGCGCGTACAGCAGGTAAGCTAGTGCGGTTGCCACGGCGAGGGTGCCCCGCGGTCTGCTGAGGTTCGCAGCCGCTCGGAGGCACCGTGATCGACGCGGTGCTCCGGGCCTGTGCCCAGCGCGCCCCCTTGCCCGGCAGCGCCGACGACGGCCTCCAGCACCGACGGCGGCCGATTTCCACACACTGCCGGACCGTACGCACGCCGACTTAGTCGCAGCCCGATCGAAGAGTTTCAGGAGTTTCCCCGTGTCCGAGGTAAAGATCAGCGCCGAGCCCCGCACCGAGTTCGGCAAGGGTGGTGCCCGCCGCACGCGCCGGGCCGGTTTGGTGCCCGCCGTGCTTTACGGGCACGGCGAGAAGCCGGTGCACATCGCGCTGCCGGCCCGTGAGTTCGCGGCCGCCATCCGGCACGGTGGGCTCAACACCGTGTTCACCATCGACATCGCCGGTGCTTCGGGCGCCACGCTGGCCCTGCCCAAGGCCATCCAGCGTGACCCGATCAAGGACACCTACGAGCACGTCGACCTGATCATCGTCAAGCGTGGCGAGAAGGTCCAGGTCGACGTCCCCGTGACGCTGGTCGGCGAGGCCGCCCGCAACACCCTGGTCGTCAACGAGTCCAACACGCTGGCCGTGGTCGCCGAGGCCATGCACCTGCCGTCCGGCTTCGAGGTGTCGATCGAGGGCCTCGAGGCGGGCGCCCAGGTCACCGCGGCCGATGTGCAGCTGCCCAGCGGCACCGAACTGGCCGTCGAGCCCGACTTCGTGCTGGCGATCGTCTCCCAGGCGCAGACCGCCGAGCAGCTCGAGGGTGACACCGCCGAGGGCGGCGAAGAGGCCGCCGAGGGCGGCGAAGAGGCTGCTTCCACCGAGGAGTAGAAATCCTCGCCTAGTCGGCGTACGAGCAGTGACCGGGGAAAGTGCCACGCAGGCACTTTCCCCGGACTCGTGTCTGGAGGGGAACGGCAGTGAGCGACGAGTCGCCGTGGCTGGTGGTCGGGCTCGGTAACCCGGGCAAGGAGTACGCCGGCAACCGGCACAACGTGGGCTTCATGGTGGCCGACCTGCTGGCGTCCCGGGTGGGCGGCAAGTTCGGCCGGGCCAAGCGCGCCCACACCGAGGTGGCCGAGGGGAGGCTGGGCTTCGGTGGCCCGAAAATCGTGCTGTTGAAGCCGCTGACCTACATGAACCTGTCCGGCGCGCCTGTGGTCTCGCTCGCACAGTTCTTCAAAGTGCCGGTAGAGAACGTGATTGCCGTGCACGATGAGCTGGATGTGCCTTTCGGGCAGATACGAGCCAAACGTGGCGGTGGTGAAGGTGGCCACAACGGCCTGCGGTCCATGTCGAAGTCCTTGGCGAGCAAGGAGTACGCCCGGGTTCGCTTCGGCGTCGGCCGTCCGCCGGGGCGGCAGGATCCGGCCGACTTCGTGCTCTCCGACTTCTCCGGCGCCGAACGCAAGGAGCTGGAGTTCCTCGTCGACCGGGCGGCCGACGTAGTCGAGGCGATCGTGCTCGAGGGCGTGGAGTGGGCGCAGAACAAATACCACGGCGGTTGATCTCGCGGGGTCGGAATAAATAGATCGTATGGGCGGTTTTGTCCGCCTCCGGTCCCGTGACGCTCTTGACCGCCCGACCGTTGGTCAGACGTATGCACCGATTCGGTGCAGATTGACTGTCGGATTGGGGGAGGTGCGGGATGCGGCGGGACCTGTCCGCGACGGAGGCGGTGCTGGCCCAGCCGACTGTGCTGTTGCCGGCGATCCGGCCGGTGCGGCCCCCTGTGCACCCGCCCGAGGGCTACGGCCGGTCGAACCATCCGCCGGCCAACCAGGGACCGCGCCGCTCGAAGATCCCGGCCCCGGTGGTGCCGCTGAGCCCGCCCCCGGCCGGCGCGGGAACCAGCGCCGCGGTGATGGACCAGGCCACGACCACGACGCGCCCGAACGCGGGGCCGCCGACCACCCAGGACCGGCCGGACAACGCGCCGCCGCTGGTGACCCGGGGCCGGACCGACCCGGCGCACAACCGGGCGATCGACCGGCACTGGTCCGAGCGGCCCAACCGGTCGGCGGCGGCCCGGCCCGCGGCCCGGCCTTTCGTCCGCGTCCGGGGCCGGCACGCGGCCATGTCGAGGCGGCAGCGCTGGGAGCGCCGCTACGTCCGTTCGCTGGTGCTGTGCGACCTGGTGGCAGGCACGGCGGCCGGTGCGGCCACCTTCGGGCTCCGCTTCGGCGACGAGGTGACCAGCTACAACCTCGCGTACATGATCCTGTCGACGCTGCTGCCGGTGCTGCTGCTGGCCGTGCTCGCGGTCGCCCGGGCCTACGAGCGCAGGTATCTCTTCGTCGGCACCGACGAATATCAGCGGGTGCTCCGGGGCGGGGTCGGCCTCATCGCCGGGGTGTCAGTGGTGTCGTACGGGCTCGATCTCGATCTCGCCCGGGGTTATGTCCTGGCCGCTCTCCCGGCCGCGATCGTGTCGTCCGTGGTGCTGCGGTTCGCGCTCCGCAAGCGGCTGCACCTGACGCGGTCGCGCGGCGAGAGCATGCGCCGGGTGATCCTGGTCGGGCACGAGCTCTCGGTCATCGGCATGACCCGTCAGCTGCGACGGGAGCGCTATCACGGGCTCGAGGTGGTCGGCGCCTGCCTGCCGCCGGGGCACGACGGCGTGGGCGTGGGCGGGCCGCAGGGCCTGACCGTCTACGGCACGTTCGAGGACGTCGCGGGCGCGGTCGAGCAGGCCGACGCCGACACCGTGGTCGTGCTGAGCTGCCCCGAGCTCGACGGCGAGGCCGTGCGCCGGCTGGCCTGGCGGCTGGAACGCGACGAGATCGACCTCGTCGTGGCGAGCGCGCTGGTCGACGTGGCGGGGGCGCGCACCACCATCCGGCCGTTCGACGGGCTGCCCATGCTGCACGTCGAGCACCCGCGCCTGCACGGCGGATCGCGCCTGGTCAAGGAGGCCTTCGACCGCCTCGGCGCGCTCGCGCTATTGATGATCTTCGGTCCGCTGCTGCTCGGCGTCGCACTGGCGGTGCGATGCACGTCCCGGGGGCCGGTACTCTTTCGTCAGGTGCGGGTCGGTCGGGACGGTCGATTGTTCCGCATCTTCAAGTTCCGGAGCATGTATGTGGATGCCGAGGCGCGGCTGACCGAGCTGCGGCATCTGAACGAGCACGACGGCGTGCTTTTCAAGATCCGTGACGACCCGCGGGTGACCCGGGTCGGGCGGTATCTGCGCCGGTTCTCGCTGGACGAGCTGCCGCAGCTGCTCAACGTGCTGCTGGGGCAGATGTCGCTGGTCGGGCCGCGGCCTCCGCTGCCGTCCGAGGTGGCGGCGTACGCCGACGACGTGCGGCGCCGGCTCGCCGTCAAGCCGGGCATGACAGGCCTGTGGCAGGTATCCGGACGTTCGGACCTGCCCTGGGAGGAAGCGGTCCGGTTGGACCTGCGCTATGTGGAGAACTGGACCCTCAGTTTGGATCTGGTGATCCTGTTGCGCACCATGACCGCAGTGGTGCGCTCCTCCGGAGCGTACTGACGGCGTAGAGGAGCGGCTGAGATATGGGCGAGCGGACAGAGACGTCGGCGCGCGTGACCTCCCAGCGGGAGAGCAGTGACGGCGGCATCCCGCCGGTGAACGACGCGGCCTTCGCCCGCTGGCTGGCCGACCGCGCGGGGCAGATCCTGCTCCAGACGCGCGACGAGCTGGGCTTCGCCGACGGCAAGGCGCTCAAGGCCGCCGGTGACAAGGCCGCGCATCACTTCATGCGGGCCGAGCTGGCCCGCTGGCGCCCCGCCGACGCCGTGCTCTCCGAGGAGGACGACCACGCCCGCGTCGCGTGGCAGGAGGGCGAGCACACCACCGTACGGCCCGAGCGCCTCGACTCCTCCCGCGTCTGGATCATCGACCCGCTCGACGGCACCCGCGAGTTCTCCGAGGAGGGCCGGGCCGACTGGGCCGTGCACGTCGCGCTGTGGACGGCCGACTGCTCGAGCCCGTCCTGCCTGGCCGCGGGCGCGGTGGCGATGCCGGCCCAGCACCGCACGATCGCCACCGACCATTCACCGGCGTATCCGCCCCTGCCGTTGAACGCGGCGACCGGCGGCCCGATCCGGATCGCGGCCAGCCGCACCCGCCCGCCCGCCTTCGTGACCGCCCTGGCCGAGGAGATCGGGGCCGAGCTGGTGCCGATGGGCTCGGCCGGCGTCAAGATCGCGGCAGTGATCAACGGCGATGCCGACGCGTACGTGCACGCCGGTGGCCAGTACGAATGGGACTCGGCGGCGCCCGTCGCTGTGGCGTTGGCCACTGGCCTGCACGCTAGCCGAATCGATGGTTCTGAGCTGAAATACAACGAGGCCGACCCTAAGTTGCCGGACCTGGTGGTGTGCCGTAAGGATCTCGCTCCTCGGTTGCTTGCAGCGTTGCAGCGTCACCTTCCGTCAGAATGACGGTTGTCTAAGGGCAACATCCCCCCGCTGTAACTCCTAGATCAAGTCTGGAGCCCACCGATGAGCCAGACGAAGCCGTACCGCGTTTCGCATCTGGATGCCCTCGAAGCCGAGAGCATTTTCGTGATGCGCGAGGTGATGGCCGAGTTCGAGCGCCCTGTCCTGCTCTTCTCGGGCGGCAAGGACTCGATCGTGATGTTGCGTCTCGCCGAGAAGGCGTTCGCCCCCGCGCGCATCCCGTTCCCGGTCATGCACGTCGACACCGGCCACAACTTCGCCGAGGTGCTCGAATACCGCGACCAGCGGGTCGCCACGCTCGGCCTCAACCTGGTGGTGGCCAGCGTGCAGGAGGCGATCGACACCGGCCTCGTGCGCGAGCTGCCCGACGGCACCCGCAACCGGATCCAGACCCCGGTGCTGCTGGCCGCCGTCGAGAAGTACCGCTTCGACGCGCTGTTCGGCGGCGCCCGGCGCGACGAGGAGAAGGCCCGCGCCAAGGAGCGCATGTTCAGCTTCCGCGACGAGTTCGGCCAGTGGGACCCCAAGAACCAGCGGCCCGAGCTGTGGGCGCTCTACAACGGGCGGCACCACCCCGGCGAGTCGATCCGCGTCTTCCCGCTGTCCAACTGGACCGAGCTCGACGTCTGGCACTACATCGCCAAGGAGCAGATCCCGCTGCCGAGCATCTACTACGCGCACGACCGCGAGGTCGTCGAGCGCAACGGGATGTTCTACGCGGTCAACGAGTTCATCCGGCTTCGCGACGGCGAGACCTCGGAGGTCCGCCGGGTGCGTTACCGCACGGTGGGCGACGCCTCGCAGACCGCCGCCGTGCTCTCCGAGGCCGACACGGTGGACAAAGTGATCGACGAGGTCGCCGCCACCCGGATCACCGAGCGGGGCGCGACCCGCGGTGACGACAAGGTCAGCGAGGCCGCGATGGAAGACCGCAAGCGAGAGGGTTACTTCTGATGAGCCAGGCCGTCCTGGAGACCGAGGCGGCGCCCGCGGCGCGCATGGACCTGCTGCGGTTCGCCACCGCCGGCAGCGTGGACGACGGCAAGTCGACCCTGATCGGCCGGCTTCTGTACGACACCAAGACGATCTTCGCCGACCAGCTGGAAGCGGTCGAGGCCGCCAGCGCGTCCCGCGGCGACGAATACACCAACCTGGCGCTGCTCACCGACGGCCTGCGGGCCGAGCGCGAGCAGGGCATCACGATCGACGTGGCGTACCGCTACTTCGCCACGCCGAAGCGCAAGTTCATCATCGCCGACACCCCGGGGCACATTCAGTACACCCGGAACATGGTCACCGGCGCCTCCACCGCCGACCTGGCGCTGATCCTGGTCGACGCGCGCAAGGGCCTGGTCGAGCAGTCCCGCCGGCACGCGTTCCTGACCAGCCTGCTGCGAGTGCCGCACCTGGTGCTCTGCATCAACAAGATGGACCTGGTGGACTGGGACAAGGCGGTCTACGACAAGATCGCCGACGAGTTCACCTCGTTCGCGGCCAAGCTCGAGATCGGCGACCTGACGATCATCCCGGTCTCCGCGCTGAACGGCGACAACATCGCCTCCCGCAGCGAGAACAGCCCGTGGTACGACGGTCCGTCGCTGCTGCACCACCTCGAGCACGTGCACATCGCCAGCGACCGCAATCTGGTCGACGTGCGGTTCCCCGTGCAATACGTGATCCGTCCGCAGTCGACGACCGTGACCGACTACCGCGGTTACGCCGGCCAGGTCGCCTCGGGCGTGCTCAAGCCGGGTGACGAGGTGATGGTGCTGCCGTCCGGCATGACCAGCACGATCGCCGGCATCGACACCGCCGACGGCCCGGTCGACGAGGCGTTTCCGCCCATGTCGGTCACCGTGCGGCTCAACGACGAGATCGACATCTCCCGCGGCGACATGATCTGCCGGCCGCACAACGCGCCCGCGGTCGCGCAGGACATCGAGGCCATGGTCTGCTGGATGGACGAGTCGGCCCCGCTGCGGGTCGGCGCCAAGTACGCCATCAAGCACACCACCCGCTCGGCCCGTACGGTCGTGCGTGGCCTGCAGTATCGGCTGGACGTCAACACCCTGCACCGCGACGAGCAGGCCGACGCGCTGCAGCTCAACGAGATCGGCCGGGTGCGGCTGCGCACCACGGTGCCGCTGCTGGCCGACGAGTATCGCCGCAACCGCACGACGGGCGGCTTCATCCTTGTCGACGAGGGCACCAACCGCACGGTCGGCGCCGGGATGATCATCGAAGCCCAGTAGGGCGCTCGTCACGCAGGGCCGGCGGCAGTCGCGGGGAGTCGTTCCGCGGCTGCCGCCGGGCATCTTTGGCGCGCGGCTGCATGGTCGCCCAGACCACCTTGCCCGTACGGGTGGGCAGCGTGCCCCAGGCGATCGCCAGCGCACTGACCACCTGCAGTCCCCGGCCGCGCTCGTCGAGCGGCCGATCCCGGCGCACACGGCTCGGTTTGATCCGGCGCGGCGGCTCGGTGACCCCGTCGGCCACGCTCAGGTGAATGCCCGCGCCCCGCAGACTGACCACGACCGTCATCTCCGTACGGGCGTGTTCGACCGCGTTGCTGACCAGTTCGCTCATCACCGACCGGCCCGGGTGCAGCAGTTGCACCCTGTCCCAGGCCAGGCACGCGTCGCTGACCAGGTTGCGGGCCAGCCTGGGGGCCTCGGGCTCGGGGGCGAGGGTCAGCACGAGCCGCTCGGTCAGCGGCAACCGGCTCGCGATGGCCACCCGGGCCTGCCGCACCTTGGCGTAGACGGGCAGGTAGTGCCGGGCGCCGAGACGCTGCATGCGGTCGGCCAGCGGCAGGTCGGGCGGGATGCACAGGGCCAGCTGCACCGGCGGCAGCATGGCGGCCGCGGTCCGCTGGGCCGTCATCCACGTGGTGGCGCTGGCCGCGGCCGGGTCGTCGAGTTCGGACAAATCGACGACGACCGCCTCGGGGTGCTCGGCCAGGCACTTCTTGAGCCGTTCGGTGGCGAGGTGCCACAGCCTGCGGTCCCACCGGCCACGGATGGTGAGAAGCACGACCGATGCGTCGGCATCGCTCTCGAGATGCATGGCGGGCTCCTCGGTCGGCAGACACGCTGCGCGCAGGGACATGCCGCCACGGTAATCGCGCCGACAGATCGTTTAGCCCGCCCTTAGCTCCCGCGAGTGATCGGACTTAAGTACTGCAACGTTGTATAGTCCATCTCCGTGCCGCCGGGCCTCAAGGATGTCGCCGCGCGGGCCGGCGTGTCGATCAAGACGGTCTCCAATGTCGTCAACGGATATGTGCACGTGGCCCCGGCAACCCGTGCCCGCGTGCAGGCCGCCATCGAGGCGCTCGGCTACGTGCCCAACATCGCCGCCCGCCAGTTGCGCAGCGGCCGCTCCGGCGTGATCGCGCTGGCCGTGCCCGAGCTCCAGTCGCCCTACTTCGCCGAGATCGCCGGGCTGATCGTGCAGGCCGCCGAGCGCCGCTCGTGGACCGTGCTGATCGACCAGACCGACGGCCACGCCGAACGCGAGCGCAACCTGGTCGCGGGCCTGCGCCGGCACGCCATCGACGGCCTGATCTTCAGCCCGCTGGCCCTGGCCGGCGAGGAATTGGCGCTGCGCGACGGCACCCCGATGGTGCTGCTCGGCGAGCGGGTCTGGCACGGCCCGGCCGACCACGTGGCGATCGACAACACCGCGGCCGCGGCCGACGCCACCCGCCACCTGACCTCGCTCGGCCGCCGCCGGATCGCGGCCATCGGCGTGCAGGAGAGGCCCTCCGCGGTGACCGCGCACCAGCGCCTGGCCGGCTACCGGGCCGCGCTCGCCGAGGCCGGGCTGCCCGCCGACCCGGCCCTCGAGATGTCCGCCGACGGTTTCCACCGGGCCGATGGCGCCGCCGCAATGGCCCGGCTGCTCGACTCGGCCGCGCCGCCGGACGCGGTGTTCTGCTTCAACGACTTGCTGGCCCTGGGCGCGCTGCGCACGCTGCTGTCGCGCGGGGTGTCGGTGCCGGCGGACGTCGCGGTGATCGGTTTCGACGACATCGAGGACGGGCGCTTCTCGACGCCCACGCTCAGCACGATCGCACCCGACGCGCCGCGGATCGCTCAGCTGGCCGTGGACCTGCTGGCCGAACGCCTGGGCGATGGCCCGGCGGCGGCCGGGGCGCCCCGTGAGCTGCGCGTGGAGCATCGACTGATCGTGCGCGAGAGCACCGCCGGCTGAGCGAACGCCGCTCAACAACGGCCTTCATTTCGAGGATGTTTCAGGATGTTCTCGGCGACCTCTTTACAACGTTGAATCCAACGTTGTAAAAACTCTGCATGGCAGTGGCGCAGCTCACCCTCGACCCCGCGTTCCGGATCGCTCCCGTCGATCCCCGGCTGTTCGGCTCGTTCGTCGAACACATGGGCCGGTGCGTCTACACCGGAATCTTCGAGCCGGGTCACCCCTCCGCCGACGACGACGGCCTGCGGCAGGACGTGCTGGACCTGGTCCGCGAGCTCGGCGTCACCACGGTCCGTTACCCCGGCGGCAATTTCGTCTCCAACTACCGCTGGGAGGACGGCGTCGGCCCGCGCGGCGACCGCCCCCGCCGGCTCGACCTGGCCTGGCGCAGCCTGGAGAGCAACGCCTTCGGGCTCAACGAGTTCATGCGCTGGGCCTCGCTGGCCGGCGTGGAGCCGATGATGGCGGTCAACCTGGGCACCCGGGGCATCGAGGCCGCCGCCGAGCTGGTCGAGTACTGCAACCTGGCCGACGGCACGGCCGCCGCCGACCTGCGCCGCAAGCACGGCGTGGCGCAGCCCCACGACGTACGGATGTGGTGTCTCGGCAACGAGATGGACGGACCGTGGCAGATCGGCAGCCTGACCGCCGAGGAGTACGGCCGCCTGGCCACCCGGGCCGGCCACGCCATGCGTCGCGTCGACCCGACCATCGAGCTGGTCGCCTGTGGCAGCTCCAACTCGGACATGCCGACCTTCGCGGCGTGGGAGGCGACGGTCCTCGAGCACGCCTACGACCAGGTCGACTACATCTCGCTGCACACGTACTACGACCCCGAGAAGCACGACGAGGCCAGCTTCCGGGCGTCCGCGGTCGACCTCGACGGCTTCATCGAGAACGTGATCTCCACTGCCGACCACGTACGGGCCAAGCTGCGCCGGAGCAAGCGGATCAAGCTCTCGCTCGACGAGTGGAACGTCTGGTACCAGTCGCGGTTCACCGAGCCCGAGGACCGCGACATCGAGGAGATCCCGGCGCTGATCGAGGACGACTACAACGGCACGGACGCCGTGGTCGTGGGCAACCTGCTGATCAGCATGCTGCGGCACGCCGACCGGCTCACCGTCGGCTGTCAGGCGCAGCTGGTCAACGTGATCGCGCCGATCCGCACCCGGGCCGGCGGCGAGGCCTGGCGGCAGACGATCTTCCACCCGTTCGCGCACACTGCGCGGCTGGCCCGGGGAACCGTGCTGCGTCCGGCCCTCACCAGCCCGTCGATGAGCACCGGGCGCTTCGGCGACGTGCCCGCCGTCGACGCCGTGGCCACCCACGACGAGCAGACCGGCCGGCTCAGCGTCTTCGTCGTCAACCGTGGCACCGAGCCGGTGCCGCTCACCGTCGACCTGCGGGCCTTCCCGCGGCATCGGCTGACCCAGCATCTGGCGCTCACCTCGGACCGGCCCGAGCCGGTCGAGCAGGCGCCCGCCGAAGAGATCCTCCTACCGCCCGTCTCCTGGCACGTGCTGTGCCTTACTCCCGAGGAGTCACGATGATCGATAAAAACTTCTCCCGCCGGGGCGTGCTCGGCCTCGGCCTGGGCGCCGGGGGAGCTGTCTTCCTCAGCGCCTGCGGCGACAGCGGCCCCAACGAGAAGGTCACCGGGGGCGGGCAGAACGCCGCACCCGCCGCGACCAGCTACACCGGACCGAACGTGGCGCTGGCCTTCTGGAACGGCTTCACCGGTGGCGACGGCCCGTTCATGAAGAAGCTGGTCGACCAGTTCAACACCGAGCACCCCAACATCAAGGTGTCGATGAACACCTACCAGTGGGCCGACTACTACCAGAAGACGCCGGCCGCCGTGGCCACCGGCAACGGCCCCGACGTGGGCATCATGCACGTCGACCACGTGTCGACCAACGCCGCCCGCGGCGTCATCCTGCCGCTGGAGGACCTGGCCAAGGCGCTCGACTTCAAGGCCGAGGACTTCTCGCCGCCGGTCTGGAACGCGGGGGTCTACAACAACACCCGCTACGCGATCCCGCTCGACGTGCACCCGCTCGGCTTCTTCTACAACAAGACGGTGATGGAGAAGGGCGGCCTCGACCCCGAGAAGCCCCCGACGACTGACGACGAGTATCAGGCGGCACTGGAGTCGATGAAGGCCAAGGGCATTCAGGGCGACTGGGTCACCCCGTTCGAGTTCACCGGCAGCATGCAGTTCCAGTCGCTGCTCTGGCAGTTCGGCGGCAACCTCTTCGACGACCAGGCCAGTAAGGCGCTCTTCGCTGAGGACCCGGGCGTCAAGGCGCTGACCTGGATGACCGACCACATCAAGAACGGCTACAGCCCCAAGAACGTGGCCCAGGACGCCGACATCATCGCGCTGCGCAACGGCAAGAACGCCTTCAACTGGAACGGCATCTGGACTATCAACACGCTCAAGGAGGACAAGAACCTCGAGTGGGGCGTGGCGCCGCTGCCGCAGATCGGGTCGCAGAAGGCGGCCTGGGCCGGCTCGCACCAGTTCGTGCAGTTCAAGCAGAAGGCAAAGGACGACAACAAGCTGGCCGCGGGCAAGGTCTTCATCAACTGGATCAGTCAGCACTCGATCGAGTGGGCCCGTGGCGGCCAGGTGCCGGCCCGCGCCGAGATCCGCAACGGCGCCGAGTTCAAGGCCCTGCCCGAGCAGTCGGCGATCGGTACGCAGATCGACTACCTGCACTTCCTGCCGCCCAAGCCCGGCATCGCCGACGTGATGGCCACCATGGTCACGGCGATCAACGAGGCAGTTCTCGGACGCAAGGAGCCGGCCAAGGCGCTCTCCGACGGCGCCGCCAAGGCCAACCAGCTCCTGGAGCAGAACGCCAAGAAGTATGGCAGCTGAGACGGCACTCACCCGTACGCCGCCGGCGCAGGCTGACGAGGCCCACGCCGGCGGCCGGGTGCGGCGTAACGGACCACTGACGCCGTACCTGTTCCTGCTGCCGTACTTCGTCGTCTTCGCGACCTTCGTGCTCGCGCCGGCGGTGTACGGCCTGTGGATCAGCCTGCACGACTGGGACTACCTGCTGCCCGGCAAGCCGTTCGTGGGGCTGGACAACTACCAGGCGCTGTTCGACTCCAGCTCGGCGGTCTACAGCTTCTTCTGGGAGAGCATGTCGGCGACCGGCATCTTCACGCTCCTCAGCGTGCCGCTCCTGCTCGTCGTCCCGCTGATGCTGGCGTTGCTGCTCAACCGCAAGTTCAAGGGCCGCACGATCTTCCGGGCCATCTACTTCGCCCCGTACGTGCTCGGGGTGGCAGTGATCGGCGTGCTCTGGCGGTTCCTGCTCGACCCCAACCTGGGCGTGGTCAACGCGATCCTGGGCGCGGTCGGGCTGCCGGGGGACACGCCGTGGACCACCGCGCTGCCGTGGGGCTGGGTGACGCTCGTCGGCGTGACCGTGTGGTGGACGCTCGGCTTCAACGCGGTCATCTACCTGGCCGGGCTGCAGGACATCCCGCGTGAGCTGTACGAGGCGGCGCGGATCGACGGCGGCGGCAAGTGGGCCGAGTTCCGGCATGTGACACTGCCCGGCCTGCGCCCGGTGCTGCTGTTCGTCACGGTCAACACGATCCTGGTGTCGGCCAACATGTTCGGCCAGTCCTATCTGATCACGCAGGGCGCGCCGGGCACCGAGACCCGTACGGCGATCATGTACATCGCCCAGGTCGGCCTGAGCGACTACAAGATGGGCAGTGCCGCCGCCATGAGTTACCTGCTCACCGCGGCCCTGTTGCTGATCAGCCTGCTCGTCTTCCGACTGTTCCGGGAGAAGGACTCATGAGGCGCGCGAAGCCGATCGCTTGGTACACCGTCCTGATCGGGCTCAGTCTGATCTTTGTCGCGCCCCTGGTGTGGATGCTGCTGACCACGTTCAAGTCGCCCGGCGAGGCGACCCGGGTGCCGCCCACGGTGTTCCCGGAGGAGCCGACCACCGGCGCCTTCGACACGCTGCTGGGCAATTCGCAGACGCCGGTGCTGCGCTGGTTCCTCAACAGCGTGCTGGCCGCCACCGGCCAGGCCGTGCTCGTGCTGACGATCGCCTCGATGGCCGCGTACGCGCTGGCCCGGCTCGACTTCCGGGGCAAGCGGCTGATCTTCGGAATGATCATCGGAACGCTGTTCATCCCGAGCTTCGTGCTGATCATCCCGAACTTCCTCATCGTCGACCGGTTCGGCATGCTCGACACGCTGTGGGCCCTGATCATCCCGGGGGCGGCGGGCGCGTTCGGCGTCTTCTTCCTGCGGCAGTTCTTCCTCAGCCTGCCCCGCGAGCTGGAGGAGGCGGCCGTGCTCGAGGGGGCCAACTCCTGGCAGATCTTCACCCGGGTCGTGCTCCCACTGTCCAAGCCCGCCCTGGCCACGCTGGCCGTGATCAGCTTCCTGACCAACTGGAACGACTTCATCTGGCCGATCTATGTGCTGTTCAGCCCCGAGCAGTTCACGCTGCCGCCCGGCTTGGCCATCCTGCAGGGCGCCTACACGATCAACTATCCCGTGATCATGGCCGGCGCGCTGGTCGCCAGCGTCCCGGTGCTGCTGCTGTTCGTGGTGGCGCAGCGCTACGTGATCGAGGGAGTCTCCCGTTCCGGCCTGAAAGGATGATCATGCGACGCCTGACGGCCGCGCTCGCCGCGGTGATCACGCTGCTGGCTCTGACCGCCGGCGCCCGCCTCCCCGTCCCCGCCTCGGCGTCGTTCGCGGACACCTTCGCCGACCCGGTGATCGTCCGCGGCGACGACGGGTTCTACTACGCCTACGGCACGACCGACCCGCTGCGCGAGGGCGAGAAGGTCGCGCACCGCATCCCGATCGCGCGCTCGGCCGACCTCAAGAGCTGGAAGTACGTGGGTGACGCCTTCGGTGACCTGCCTCCGTACGCCGCGGCCAACGCCTCGCTGTGGGCGCCCGACGTCCGCAAGATCGGCAACCGGTGGGTGCTCTACGCGACCGTGACCGAGACGACCACCGCGGCCGGCGCCTCGGCGATCGGGGTGGCGACCGCGCCCCAGCCGACCGGACCGTGGACCTGGGCCCCGCAACCGGCCGTACCCCCACGAGCCGCCCCCGACGGGGGTTGGTGGTGGACGTTCGACCCGGCCCAGCTGACCACCCCGAACGGCCAGAAGTACCTGTACTACGGCAGCTACTTCGGTGGCATCTGGGTCAGCGAGCTCACCGCGGACGGCCTGCGGATCACGGGCACCCCGACGCGCGTGGCGATCGACAACAAGTTCGAGGGCGCGTACGTCGTACGCCGGGACGGCTTCTACTACCTGTTCGCGTCGTCGGCCAACTGCTGCGCCGGTCCGACCACCGGATACTCCGTGTCGGTGGGGCGGTCGCGAAGCCCGCTGGGCCCGTTCACCGACCGCGACGGCCTGCGGCTCGACGTCTCACGGGCGGGCGGCACCCCGGTGATCGCGCCCAACGGCAACCGCTGGGTCGGCACCGGCCACAACGGACTGATCACCGATCGGCGCGGCCAGGACTGGCTCGTCTACCACGCGATCGACCGCAACGACCCCTACCTGGACGAGCCGTACGGCATCAACGAGCGTCCGATGCTGATCGACCGGCTGGACTGGATCGGCGGCTGGCCCACGGTCAACCGCGGAGCATGGGCCGCCGACAAGCGCGACACCCCGCCGGCCTCCACGCCCAGCCCGGGCAAGCTCCTCGTGTCGGACAATTTCGACAACCTGAGCACGGCGTGGGACTTCGTCCGGCCCGATCCGGCCGCGACCGTCAGCGGGGGACAGCTGCGCTGGCCCGTGCAGGGCGCCGACCTGACCGGCACCTCCAACAACGCGGGCGTGCTGCTGCGTACGCCCCCGAACGGCCGGTGGATCGCCGAGACGAAGCTGACGTTGCCGCTGGGCGAGGACGTGGTGCGCAACTATCAGCAGGCCGGGCTCATCGCCTACGCGAACGACGACCTCTTCGCGCGCCTGAGTGCCGTGGCCATCTGGAACACGCGGCAGGTGGAGTTCGGCAAGGAGATGCCGTACGCGGGGAACCTGTCGTACGGCGGCACTATCGTGGGCGCACCGGGAGAGACGGTGACATGGTTGCGGCTGGCCCATCGGGTCGATCCGGCCAACGGCGAGCACGAGTACCGGGCGGGGATCAGCCGCGACGGCAAGCGCTGGACGTGGGGTGGAGTGTGGACGCTGCCCGCTGACAGTTCGCCCCGGATCGGCCTGGTCGCGCACGGCGGCGCGGAGCCGGCGGTCACCGCGTCGTTCGACTATCTGCGGTTCTACAAGTGGTGAGGTGGGGGCGGACGGCGAGGCGGGCGCGGGCGGCGGGGCCGGCACGGGCGGTGCTGGTCGCGGCGTTGCTCGTCGGCGGCTGCTCGGCCGGCAATTCGCCGGCCACCCCCGCCGCTGACAAATCGGAAACGTCGGATGAGGGGCAGGGAGTGAGCTTCACCAATCCCGTCTATACGGATAATTTCCCTGATCCGGGGGCGATGCGGGTCGGCGAGACCTGGTACGCGTACGGGACCAATGGCCCCACCGGCAATGTGCCCGTCCTGACCTCGCCCGACCTCGTGAACTGGAAGCCCGCCGGGGACGCGCTGCCGCAGGTCGGCAAGTGGGCCACGGCCGGCAACACGTGGGCGCCCGAGGTGATCGAAGGGCCGGGCGGCACTTATCTGCTCTATTACACAGCCCGCTCGACGAAGACGAACGTGCAGTGCATCGGTGTCGCCACGGCCGACCAGCCGGGCGGGCCGTTCGTCGACGAGAGCGAAGAGCCGCTGGTCTGCCAGGCCGACGAGGGTGGCTCGATCGACGCCAGCCCGTTCACCGGCGACAACGGTGACCGCTGGCTCTACTGGAAGAACGACGGCAACGCGATCGGGCAGCCCACCTACCTCTACGGCGCCCGGCTCAGCGAGGACGGCCGCACGATCAGCGGCGAGTCCAAGCAGCTGCTGGTCAACGACGCCGGGTGGGAGGCGCACGTCATCGAGGCGCCGCAGATGGTGCGGCACGACGGCCGGCTCTATCTGTTCTACTCGGCCAACGCGTTCGACAAGGAGGAGTACGCCCTGGGCTACGCCACCTGCGAGGGTCCGCTCGGCCCGTGCGTCAAAGCGGCGGAGAACCCGATCCTGCACACCTCACCGGCCGCGGCCGGGCCCGGTCACGGCTTTCTGGTGACCACACCGGCCGGCGAGTCGTGGCTGCTCTATCACGCGTGGCCGCCCAGCGCGGTCGGCAGCGTCGCACCCGGCCGGCAGCTCTGGCTCGACCGGGTGGACTGGGTCGACGGCCGTCCCGTGGTGAAGGGCCCGACGGTGGAGGAGCAGCCGGCCCCGAACTAGGACTTCTCGTCGCGCTCGGTGGCCTCCTCGATGGCCCCGGTGATCGCGCCGGTGAGGTCGCCCGCGGGCACGGCGATGTCCTCGCCGAGGCCTTCCCCGGTGCCTCGCTCGGGCTCGGGCGCGGTGGCCCCGCCGGCGAAACCGAACTCGTTGGGCTCGTCGTGCTCTTTGTCCTGCTCGTTGCGCTGTTCGTTGCCCTGCGAAGTGGTCATGCCCCACCGGTTACCCGGTGGGGCGGCGACCTAAAGCTTCGTGGCGCCCGGCCCCGCGGTGACGGTCCACGCGGTCGGGGGTGTGAAACCCGCTTCCGCGTACGCCTGCTCGACCGCACCGGTCACGACGTCCGCCTTGTCCGCGTCGATCAGGGCCAGCACGCAGCCGCCGAAGCCACCCCCGGTCATCCGCGCGCCGTACGCCCCCACCTCCAGAGCGGTGTCGACGGCGAGGTCGACCTGGGCCACGGTGATCTCGAAGTCGTCGCGCATCGAGGCGTGCGAGGCGGTCAGCAGCGGCCCGATCTCGCGCACCTGCCCGGCCTTGAGCAGCTGCACCGTCTCGAGCACGCGGTCGTCCTCGGTGACGATGTGGCGCACGCGGCGGCGCATGACCTCGTCGTCCAGGCGGGCCAGGGCGTCGTCGAGCTCGGCGCCGGTGATGTCGCGCAGCGCGGGCACGCCCAGGATGCGCGCGGCCTCCTCGCACGACTTGCGGCGGGCGCCGTACTCCCCGTCGACGTGCTGGTGCGGGGCGTTGCTGTTGATCACCAGGATGGCCAGGCCCTCGGCGGCCAGGTCGAACGGGATGTGCTCGACCTCGTAGGACCGGCAGTCGAGGAACAGCGCGTGGCCCTCACGGCACCGGATCGACGCGGACTGGTCGAGGATGCCGGTGGGCGCGCCGACGTAGACGTTCTCGGCCCGCTGGGCGATCGCCGGTCGCTGCTCGAGCGGCACGTCGAGCCCGCCCAGGTCGACCAGCGCGGTCAGTACCGACGACTCGAGCGCGGCCGACGACGACAGACCCGAGCCCAGCGGCACGTCGGAGTCGACGGCGATGCGTGCGCCGGGCACGTCGTGACCCGCCTCCCGGAGGGCCCAGACGACCCCGGCGACGTACGCCGCCCAGCCGGTCACCTCGCCCGGCTCGGTGCGGCCGAAGCTGACCGCCTCGTCCTGCGACGTCGAACACACGGTCCACTCGCCGGCCGGGGCCGGGCCGACCGCGGCCACGGTGCGCTGCGGCAGCGCGAAGGGCAGCACGAAGCCGTCGTTGTAGTCGGTGTGCTCGCCGATCAGGTTGACCCGGCCGGGGGCGGCCCACAGCCCGCTGGGCTCGGCGCCGTACTCCTTGCGGAACGCGTCCTGGGCGTTCATGCGACGTGCGAGCGGTAGAAGGACCAGGCGTCGCCGATCATGGCCTGCAGTGTGTTCTTCTCGGGCACCCAGCCCAGCTCCTCGCGAGCCCGGGCCGACGACGCGACCAGCGTGGCCGGGTCGCCCTCACGGCGCGGCGCGATCTCGACCGGCAGGTCGACCCCGGTGACCTCGCGGGCCACCTCGACGACCTGCTTGTTGGAGAAGCCGTTGCCGTTGCCCAGGTTGTAGATGCGGTGCTCGCCTGCCGTGGCCGCGTCGAGCGCGAGCAGGTGGGCGCGGGCCAGGTCCTGCACGTGGATGTAGTCACGCACGCAGGTGCCGTCGACCGTGGGGTAGTCGTCGCCGAAGATCTGCAGCTTCTCGCGCTTGCCCGCGGCCACCTGCAGGGTGATCGGGATGAGGTGGGTCTCGGGGTCGTGCCGCTCGCCGATCTCGTGCCCGTCGGCGATGTAGGCTCCCGCGACGTTGAAGTAGCGCAGCGAGACGGCGGCCAGCTGATGTGCGAACGCCTCGGAGGTGAGCGCGTGGTCGAAGGTCAGCTTGGTCGCCCCGTACGTGTTGGTGGGGGCCTTGACCGCGGCCTCGGTGATCGGCAGCTCGACCGGGTTGCCGTAGACGGCGGCGGTGGAGGAGAAGATGAACCGCGGAACCCCGGCCGCGCGCACCGCGTCGAGCAGGGCGAGCGACTTCACCACGTTGTCGTGCCAGTACTTCTCGGGCTTGGCCATCGACTCGCCGGCCGCGATCAGCCCGGCGAAGTGCAGCACCGCGTCGAACCCGGAGCCAGGGGTGAGCACCTGGGCGGCGTCGGCGATGTCGGCCTCGACGAAGGTGGCTTCGGGCGCCACCGCGGCCCGGAAACCGGTGACCAGGTTGTCGAGGACGGTGACCTCGTGGCCGGCGTCCAGCAGCAGTCGGCTGGTGACGCTGCCGACGTAGCCGGCGCCCCCGGTGACGAGCAGTTTCACGGCGCGGTACCCCTTCGCAGAGTGGTCCTCCGGCAAGCGTAGGCAGTCGCCGGACTTCTTGAATGGTTCCACCACATCCGATCACAAGTCAACAGTTTCAAACATCGGGCCTCAGGGCTGAGGCGGTTCGCTCAGCGCCGCACCCGACTGTCACAATGGTCGGCATGTCCGATGTCGCCCGCCGCCCACGCGTGCTTTCCGGCATTCAGCCGACTGCCGACTCGTTCCACCTCGGCAACTATCTGGGCGCCGTGCGCAACTGGGTGGCGTTGCAGGACACCCACGACGCGTATTACTGCGTGGTCGACCTGCATGCGATCACCATGGGGCACGACCCGGAGGCCCTGCGCCAGCGCACGCGCATCTCGGCCGCCCAGCTGCTGGCCCTCGGCCTCGACCCCGAGCGCTGCACACTGTTCGTCCAGTCCCACGTGCCCGAGCACGCGCAGCTCGGCTGGGTGCTCAGCTGCATCACCGGCTTCGGCGAGGCCGGCCGGATGGTGCAGTTCAAGGACAAGTCGGCCAAGGCCGCCGACACGACGACGGTGGGCCTGTTCACCTACCCGATCCTGCAGGCCGCCGACATCCTGCTCTACCAGGCCGACCAGGTGCCGGTGGGCGAGGATCAGCGGCAGCACCTCGAGCTGACCCGCGACCTGGCGCAGCGGTTCAACACCCGCTTCGGCCGCACGTTCACGGTGCCCGCGCCGTTCATCCTGAAGGACACGGCCAAGATCACCGACCTGCAGGACCCGACGGCCAAGATGTCGAAGTCGGCCTCCTCGCCCAACGGCATCATCGAGCTGCTGGAGGACCCGGCCCGTTCGGCCAAGAAGATCAAGTCGGCGGTCACCGACACCGGCCGCGAGATCCTCTACGACGAGGAGAACAAGCCCGGCGTCAGCAACCTGCTCACGATCTACGCCGCGCTCACCATGCGGACCATAGACGAACTGCTCGAGCAGTACGAGGGTCGTGGCTACGGCGACCTCAAGAAGGACCTGGCCGAGATCGTGGCCGATTTCGTCAAGCCGGTGCAGGAGCGCACCCGGGCCTACCTGGAGGACCCGGGCCACCTCGACAAGGTGCTCGCGATCGGCGCCGAGAAGGCCCGTGCGGTCGCCTCGGTGACGTTGGCCGAGTCGTACCGGAACATCGGTTTCCTCAGTCCTGCTCGCGGGGCCTGACCGCCTTGACCGACCCCGCCACGACCCGCATAGGCGTCGCGATCGACATCCCCGAGCCCTGGGGCGAGCTGCTCACCCGGCGCCGCGCCGAGGCCGGCGACCCGCAGGCGGCCTACACCCCGGCCCACGTGACGCTGCTCGGCCCGACCGAGGTGCGCACCGAGGCCCTGCCCCGCATCGAGAAGCACCTCGAGACGGTGGCCGCGGCCCAGCTGCCGTTCACGATCCACCTGCGCGGCACGGGCACGTTCCGGCCGGTCACCGAGGTGGTCTTCGTGACGCTGGCAGTCGGCATCAGCGAGTGCGAGCTGCTGGCCGAGGCGATCGTCAGCACCGACGACGTGAACCGCGGCTCCCGCTTCCCCTACCACCCGCACGTGACGGTGGCCCAGGACGTGCCGTCCGAGGCACTGGACGCGGTCTTCGACGACCTGGCCGGCTTCTCGGCGAAGTTCCACGTGCCGGCGTTCACCCTGTTCTCGCACGGCGGCGAGGGCCCGTGGCGGCGCCGCCGGGATTACACCCTCGGTGGTCCGGGCGACTGAGCACGTGACGTCGGTTACGGTCGGCGCGTGAATCCGATCGATCGGGCGTACGACGCGGCCGAGGCCCGCATCATGTGGCTCCGGCACCGGTCCCGATACTTCGATCACCTCAGCCGGGCCGTCGTGCGCTACATCGACGTGCAGGGCGGACGACTGGCCGCGGCGATTGCGTACTACGGATTCTTCGCCGTGTTCGCGCTGCTGCTGATCGGCTATTCGATCTTCGGCATCCTGCTCAACAACAATCAGGACCTGTTCGACATCGTCCGCGACTTCCTCCGGGAAAATCTGCCCTTCCTCGACATCGGGGCGATCCTGGAGAGCGGCCGCACGGTCGGCATCGTGGGCATCGTCGGCCTGACCTTCACCGGCATCGCGTGGGTGGAGGCGATCCGCTCGTCGCAGCGGCTGATCTGGCGCCTCAACGAGCAGCCCGGCTACATCGGCGTCCGGCAGGTGCTCGACCTGATGGTGCTGCTGGGCGTCCTCACGTTGCTGGCACTCACCCAGCTCGCCGTGTACGGCCTCGAGCTGCTGCTCGACTGGATGGCCGACGGCTTCATCCAGACCGCTGTCGAATACGTGCTCCGGATCGCCGTCAACATGTTGCTGGCGGCGGCGCTGCTGGCCGCGGTGCCGAGGCTGCGGATGACAGTGCGCCGGATGGCCCCGCCGGTGCTGCAGGTCGGCATCGGGCTGATGCTGCTCAACACGGTCGGCAAATCCTTCGTCGACCTGGTGCAGCGCAATCCGGCTTACGGACTGGTCGGCTCGGCCGTCGGCGTGCTGGTCTACCTGTACGTCTTCAACCAGTTGCTGCTGTTCGGAGCGGCCTGGGCGGCGACCAGCCCGCACGGTCGGGTCGTGGACCTGTCAGCTGACGATAAAAGTGCTCCCGTGGGGCAAAACACCTGGATTCGGCACACCAGCCCGGAATGATGGCCCCGTGGGCACTCTCGTGACGTTGGACCTGCCCGCCGGTTCGCCGGTGGCCGACCTTCCCTGGGTCATCACGATCGGGTCGATCGGTGACGAGGAGGACTGGGAGCCGGTCGTCTGCGGCCCGTACGAGCGCGCCCACGCCCTCGCGCTGGCTCAGGCCGTCGTGGCCGACGAGGACCTGATGGCGGTGGTCGAGCCGCTGCTGCCACGCCCCGACGCCGAGTCCATCCGCGACGAGATCGAGCTGGCCCGCGCAGCCGTGGAGGCCCCCGTCGACGCCGACGCCGACGCCGAGACCGAGACGGCCGAGGAGTACGAGACCCGCCGGGTGCGCCCGGGCCGGCCGCCCACCGAGGCCGAGGTGCGCGCGGGCTGGTCGCGCATCGCCGCCCGGCTGACCACCGTCTAACGCACGTCGTAGAGGGCCCGCACCCCGCGCAGGAAGCTGTGCTTGTCGAGGTCGCCCAGCAGGAGCCGCTGCAGGCCGTAACCGGGGATCATCGCGTAGAACGCGCTTGTCACCTCGTCGACGTCGGCCCCCGGGGGCAGCTCGCCGCTTTCCGCGGCGTGCTCGACCAGCACCCGGAGCCGGCCCCGCAGCCCGCGGTAGCGGTCGTTCACGATGCGGCTGATCGCCGGGTCGATCGTCGACTCGGCCCACACCTGCAGCGCGATCGGCATCGCGCCCTCGGGCCGGGTCTGCTCGTCGATGACGTCGAGGATCAGGGCCAGCGAGTCGAACAACGGCAGCCGGCGGTCGGCGATCCGGTCGATCTGCTCGCTGATGCCGCCGACCACTCCCTCGGCGATGGCCGCGATGATCTCGTCCTTGGACTTGAAGTAGCGGTAGACCGCGCCCACCGAGAGGCCGGCCTCCTTGATCAGGTCCTGCATCGAGGTGTGGTGCAGGCCCTTGCGCAGGAAGCAGGCGCGGGCCGCGACGAGGATCTGCTCGCGGCGGGCAGTCAAGTGGTCTTCGGAGACGCGTGGCACGTCCCACATCATAAAACGAACGCTCGTTCTTGACGGCTGCCAGTGGCGAGGAACATGCTGAGCACATAAAAGAACGAGCATTCGTTTTAGGAGAGATCATGCGCCGCTCGCCCCTCACCCTCGGCGTGCTCATCGCGATCGTCGTGGTGGCCGTCCAAGCCCTGCTGGTCCCGCTCTTCGCCGCCCCGGCCGCCAACCTCGCGCCCCGCGACCTGCCCATCGCGGTAGCCGGCCCGCCCGCCGACGCGGGCCCGGCGGGCGGCGCGAGCCCGGCGGGCGGCGCTGCGGTCCCCGGCCCGGGCGCGATCGCCGCTCGCCTCGAGGCCGAGCACCCCGGGGCCTTCGCGGTCACGACCGTCGCCGATGCGGCCGCGGCCGACACTGCGATCAAGAACCGGGAGGTGTACGGGGCGATCCTCGTCACCGCGGCCGGGCCCGAGGTGCACGTCGCCTCGGCCGCCTCGCCCACCGTCTCGGCGCTGCTCACCCAGGCCGCGGCCGGGCTCGGCCCGCAGGTGCCGGTGCGCGACGTCGTGCCGCTCGACGCGGACGACCCCCGCGGCACCGGGTTCGCGGGCGGGTTCCTGCCGCTGGCCATCACCAGCCTGCTGGCCGGGATGCTGATCTTCCTGCTCGTCCGGACGCGGGTGGCCCGGTTCGCCGCGCTGCTCAGCTACGGGGTGTCGGCCGGGCTCGCGACCGCCGTCGTGCAGCAGGGCTGGCTCGGCATCCTGCCCGGCGACTATCTGCTCGTCGCGGCCGCGCTGGGGCTGTTCGCACTGGCCGTCTCGGCCGCCATGACCGGGCTGGCGGCGCTGCTCGGGCGGGGCGGGCTGGGACTCGGCGCGCTGATCATGTTCCTGGTCGGCAACGCGCTCGCGGGCATCGCGGCCGCACCCGAGTTGCTGCCGCAGCCGTGGGGCGAGGTCGGGCAGTGGCTGCCGATCGGCGCCGGAGCGCAGCTGGTGCGGTCGGCCGCCTACTTCGACGGCGCGGGCGCCTTCCAGGCCGTCGCGGTGCTCACCGCGTACGCGGGAACGGGCTTGATCTTGACTTTGATCGGGCGCAGCGGACTGGTCGCGAACAGTGCCCCGGAGCCCGTGGAGGCCCGCCAGGAACTCGTCACCGCGCGCTGACATAGTGGCCACATGGTCATCACGAAACGATGGGCGGTCTTCCTGACGGCGGTCGGGGTCTGGACGTGGGTCATCTGGCCCCGGTTCGGCCTGGCCATCTGGAAGGACGACCGCTCGTTGGCCGACGGGCGGCCGACCTCGTTCCTGCTCGTGCACGCGCTGCTGATCGTGGCCTCGCTGGCCGTCGGCACCACTGTCGGCGTGCTGGGCGTGAAAGCCTGGCGGAAATCCTGACCGCCACCGCAAAGTTTCTGGTCTGTTACCACAGGGACCGATGATTTGCCGCAGTACCGGATAGAAGCGACGACCTGAACGCCGCGCGATTGCGGCCAGATAACGGTGCGCCAACAGTCCGGTCCAAAGTGCCGCCGCCGTTCTGGCCTGCGGCTACGCTCCCGCGGTGAAGACTCACCGACAAGTGTCGGTGTGCGTTGGAAGGAGGGCGTCTTGCGCCCAGTACGTGGGAACCGGATCGTTGCGATTCTCGCGGCAGGTGGGCTGACGCTCGCCGCCGCGGCCTGTAGCGACGCTCCCGACGAGACCCCCGCCGGCAGCGGCTCGAGCGGCGCTGCCACCGCCGCCTACAAGGCCTGCATGGTCACCGACACCGGTGGCATCGACGACAAGTCCTTCAACGCGTCCGCCTGGGCCGGGCTGCAGGCGGCCAAGACCGAGGCCGCCGGCGTCGACCCGAAGTACGTCGCGTCGACCGCCGAGGCCGACTACGAGCCCAACCTGCGGGGCTTCGTGACCCAGAAGTGCAACTTCATCCTCTCGGTCGGCGGCCTCATGAGCGACTCCACCAAGGCGGTCGCGGCGCAGAACACGGCGCAGCAGTTCGGCATCGTCGACAGCGCGATCCAGGGCGCGTCGAACGTCTACCCGATGCAGTTCGCCACGCAGGAGGCCGCGTTCCTCGCCGGCTACCTGGCCGCGGGCTACTCCAAGTCGGGCAAGGTGGCCACCTTCGGCGGTCTCAAGATCCCGCCGGTGACCATCTTCATGGACGGTTTCGCCGACGGCGTCGCGCAGTACAACAAGGCCAAGGGCAAGAACGTCCAGGTGCTCGGCTGGGACAAGGCCGGCCAGAACGGCAGCTTCGCCGAGGACTTCGCCAGCCCGGCCAAGGGCAAGGCGCTGGCCAGCACGTTCGTCGCCCAGGGGGCCGACGTGATCATGCCGGTGGCCGGTGGCACGGGCCTGGGTGCGGCCGAGGTCGCCAAGGGCTCCAGCGGCAAGGTCTCGATCGTCTGGGTCGACCAGGACGGTTGCAAGAGCGCCGCGCAGGACTGTGACGTCTTCCTGACCACCGTGGTCAAGAACATCACCGACGCCGTGCAGCAGGCGGTCGTGGCCGGCGCCACCGGTCAGCCGCTCGCCGCCACCCCGGGTTACCTGGGCACGCTGAAGAACAACGGTGTCTCGCTGGCGCCGTACAACCAGTTCGACAGCAAGATCGACCAGGCCCTGAAGGACGAGGTCGAGAAGCTCAAGGCCGACATCATCGCCGGCACCATCAAGGTCGAGTCGGCCAGCGCTCCCGCCTGACATTCGGCATAGGTAACATCGGCCGCCGCGGGCTGCGAGGTTTTTTCGCAGCTCCGCGGCGGTTCCCCTTCAACTGGACAGCCGAAAGCTAGGAGATTCCGCTGAGACTCGAATTGCGCGGCATCACCAAGCGCTTCGGCGACCTGGTGGCCAACGACCACATCGACATCACCGTCGAGCCCGGTGAGGTGCACGCCCTGCTGGGCGAGAACGGCGCCGGCAAGTCGACGCTGATGAACCAGCTCTACGGCCTGCTCCAGCCGGACGAGGGCGAGATCCTGGTCGACGGCGAGAAAAAGGTGTTCCGCAGCCCTCGCGACGCCATCGCGGCCGGCATCGGCATGGTTCACCAGCACTTCATGCTGGTCCCCGTCTTCACCGTGGCCGAGAACATCGCGCTCGGCGCCGAGGAGACCCGTGGCGGCCCGCTCGGCTGGCTCGACCGCCGCCGCAACCGGCGCGACGTGCTCGAGACGTCGAAGCGCTACGGCCTGCCGGTCGACCCCGATGCCCTGGTGGAAAATCTGCCGGTCGGCGCGCAGCAGCGGGTCGAGATCGTCAAGGCGCTGACCCGCGAGGTCGACCTGCTCATCCTGGACGAGCCGACCGCCGTGCTCACCCCGCAGGAGACCGACGAGCTGCTCGCGGTCATGCGGTCGCTCGCCGAGACCGGCAAGTCGATCGTCTTCATCACCCACAAGCTGCGCGAGGTCAAAGCCATCGCCGACCGGATCACGGTGATCCGCCGCGGCCGTACGGTCGGGACCGCCACCCCCGACACCTCCGAGGACGAGCTGGCCGCGCTCATGGTCGGCCGCGACGTCAGCCTCGAGGTCACCAAGACCCCGGCCGAGCCCGGTCGCGAAGTGCTCAAGGTCTCCGGCCTGGTGGTCGACGACGACCGGGGCGTCCGCGCGGTCGACGGCGTCGACCTGACGGTGCGGTCGGGCGAGGTGCTCGGCATCGCCGGTGTGCAGGGCAACGGCCAGACCGAGCTGGTCGAGGCGATCATGGGCCTGCGCGAGGTCCGCGCGGGCGCGATCGAGCTCGAGGAGAAGAGCCTGGCCGGCCGCACCACCAAGCAGGTGCTGCGCGCGGGCGTCGGCTACGTGCCCGAGGACCGCAGCCTCGACGGCGTGGTCAAGGACTTCACCGTCGCCGAGAATCTGGTGCTCGACATGTACGACCGGGCCCCGTTCGGCAACGGGTTCAAGCTCAACCCCAAGGCTATCGACGAGTCGGCGCAGAAGCGGGTGGACCAGTTCGACATCCGCACGTCGTCACCGCAGTCCACGGTCGGCACCCTCTCCGGCGGCAACCAGCAGAAGGTTGTGGTCGCCCGCGAGATGTCCCGCCCGCTCAAGCTGCTGATCGCCGCGCAGCCGACCCGCGGGGTGGACGTCGGCTCGATCGAGTTCATCCACAACCAGATCGTTCACGAGCGGGACGTCGGCACCGCCGTGCTGGTCGTGTCGAGCGAGCTGGACGAGGTGGTCGGGCTGGCCGACCGCATCGCGGTGATGTATCGCGGCAAGATCCTGGCCGTGGTCGCGCCGGACATGCCCCGTGAGGAGATCGGTCTGCTCATGGCCGGCGTCGTGACGCAAGCAGAGGACACGGAGTGACAACCGAAGCCCCGGAAAAGAAGGCGGAGCCGAAGAAGGAAGAAGAGTCGTTCTTCGGCGTCTTCCTGCACAACCTCTGGTCGGCCAACACCGTCGTCGTGACCCTCCTGTCGATCCTGCTGGCGCTGATCATCGGCGCGGTGCTGATCGTCGTCTCGGACTCCGACGTGCTCGCGACGTTCTCCTACTTCACCGCCCGGCCCAGCGACGCGCTCACCGCGAGCTGGGACCTGATCAGTCACGCGTACGCCGACCTGTTCAAGGGCGCGATCTTCGACCCGGCCGCCGTACAGGCCTGGTTCAGCGGCAGCGGCGACTGGAAGACGGCGCTCAACCCGCTCTCCGAGACCCTCACCTACGCGGCCCCGCTGGTCTTCACCGGCCTGGCGGTCGCGCTCGCCTTCCGCGGCGGTCTGTTCAACATCGGCGCCCAGGGCCAGGCGGTCATCGGCTGCGTCACCGCCGGGGTAGCCGGCTTCGCCATCGGGCTGCCGCCCGTCATCCACCTGATCGTCGCGCTGGCCGCCGGTGTGATCGGTGGCGCGCTCTGGGGCTTCGTGCCCGGCCTGCTCAAGGCCCGCACCGGCGCCCACGAGGTGATCACCACGATCATGCTCAACTACACGGCGACGCTCTTCCTGGGCTGGCTGATCCTGCAGAACGGCGTGCAGGACCCGGACCGCACCGACGCGGTCAGCAAGACCATCGACTCCACCGCCGGGCTGCCCGCTCTGCCCGCCCCGCTGCGCGTGCACCTCGGCATCGTGCTCGCCGTGCTGGCCACGGCCGGGGTGGCCTGGCTGATCAACCGCTCGTCGTTCGGCTTCGAGCTGCGCGCCGTGGGCGTCAACCCGCCCGCCGCCAAGACCGCGGGCATGAGCGTGGCCCGCACGTACATCACGTTGATGGTCGTGGCCGGTGGCCTGGCCGGGCTCGGCGGCGCCGTGCAGGTGCTCGGCACCGCCGACCGGCTGACCGGTCAGGTGGCGGGCAACATCGGCTTCGACGGCCTGCTGGTGGCCCTGCTCGGCCGCAACAAGCCGTGGGGCGTGCTGTTCGCCGCGATGCTCTACGGCGGCCTGCGCGCGGGCGGCAACTTGATGCAGGTCGACGTGGGTGTCTCGCTCGAACTCGTCACCGTCCTGCAGGCCCTCATCGTCATCTTCATCGCGGCGCCCGCCCTGGTGAAGTCGATCTTCCAGCTCCGCGATGCCCGCACCGCGCGGCTCGGCGCGTCCATGGCGAAGGGTTGGTGAGCGGCGTGTCCACCGCAACCGTGGAGGACCTGGCCGAGGCGACCGCGCCCACCAGGTTCTGGAACCGGCAGCGCCGCCTGGGCGCCGCCCTGGTCGTCATCGGCCTGATCGCCGCCGTGGTCTTCGGGTCGCTGGCCGAGTCGGCGACCGCCCGCTTCACCATCAGTGAGGACGCCGAGGGCGCCGCGCTGTCGATCAACGGCCAGCTCGGCGCCATCCTGTTCGGCATCGTCACGATCGCGGCCGGCGGCGCGCTGCTGGCCGGCGTGGCCACGCGCTGGCAGACCACGCTGCTCGTACTGGGCATCGTGACCTTCGTCTTCTCGTTCCTGTGCTGGCAGGTGGCCGGCAAGTTCCTGCCGCTGGTCGACACGGCCAGCGGCTCGCTGGAACTCGCGCTCCCGCTCATCCTGGGCGCCCTGGCCGGCGTGCTGTGCGAGCGCTCGGGCGTGGTCAACGTGGCCATCGAGGGCCAGTTCCTGATGGGCGCGTTCGGCGCCGCCCTGGTCGGCACGCTGGCCACCAGCGTGTGGGCCGGCCTGATCAGCGCGGTCGTCGGCGGCGTCATCATCGCCTCGCTGCTGGCCGTGCTGGCCATCCGCTTCCTGGTCGACCAGGTCGTCGTCGGCATCGTGCTCAACCTGCTGGCCCTGGGCATCACCGGCTTCCTGTACGAGCGGCTCATGCAGCCCGACGCGCTGAAATACAACTCGCCGCCGCGGCTGCCCGAGTGGCGCATCCCCGGTCTGGCCGACATCCCCGTGATCGGACCCGTGCTGTTCGAGACCAACCTGCTGGTCTGGCTGGCGCTGGCCCTGGTCGTCGTGATCCACCTCGGCCTCACCCGGACCCGCTGGGGCCTGCGCACGCGGGCCGTCGGCGAGCACCCCACCGCGGCCGACACGGTCGGCGTCCGGGTGCGCGGCCTGCGCTACATGAACGTGCTGCTGGGCGGGGTCGTGGCCGGGGCCGGCGGGGCGTACTTCACGCTCGTCTCGACCGGCGCGTTCAACAAGAACATGACCGCCGGTGCCGGCTTCATCGCGCTGGCCGCCCTGATCTTCGGCCGGTGGACCCCGTTCGGCGCGCTGGGTGCGGCCCTGTTCTTCGGCTTCGCCCAGAAGCTGGCGAACTACCTGAGCGCGGTCGGCAGCCCGGTGCCCAACCAGTTCCTCAACATGCTGCCGTACATCGCCACCATCATCGCCGTGGCCGGTCTGGTCGGCCGGGTCCGGGCGCCCGCCGCCGACGGCGTGCCCTACGTGAAAAGCTGAGTTCCATGGAGATCGACTGGGCTGGTCTGCGCGCCGCGGCGACCGAGGCCATGCGGCACGCGTACGCGCCATATTCCGACTTCCCGGTCGGGGCGGCGGCACTGGTGGACGACGGCCGTGTGGTCGTCGGCTGCAACGTGGAGAACGCCTCGTACGGCGTGGGTCTGTGCGCCGAGTGCGGGCTGGTCAGCCAGCTGCACATGACCGGTGGCGGCCGGCTGGTGGCGTTCTCGTGCGTCGACGCCACCGGCAACCCGCTGATGCCGTGCGGCCGCTGCCGCCAGCTGCTGTGGGAGAACGGCGGGCCCGAGCTGCTCGTCGAGTGGCACACCGGGCCGCTGCGGATGGCCGAACTGCTGCCGCACGCGTTCGGCTTCGAGGACCTGGAACGGGTCAACAACCTCAAAACCGGCCCCGAGGTCCCCGCCGAGCTGGCCAAATGGCGCGGCCGGGGCACCGTTTTCGTGCACCCCGACCTGTCCGGCGGCGAGACTGTCTGGACGTGCTACTGGGAGCGGTCCGGGGGCAACACCGACGCCGAGAAGGGCGTGCTCGAGGAGGGTCCGAACTTCGCCTCTGCGGCCCAAGCGGTGGCGTGGGGGCGCGTGCGCACGCCACGGATCGTGGTCGTGGACGCCGACGGTGCGCTCGCGTGGGCCGGCGAAGGGCCGGCTCCCGAGGGCATCCCGGCGACGTGGGAGGACAAAGATGAGTGAGTTCGCCGCGGTCGACGTGATCCGGGCCAAGCGCGACGGCGCCGCGCTGAGCGACGCCCAGATCGACTGGGTCGTCGACGCGTACACCAGGGGCGAGGTGGCCGACGAGCAAATGTCCGCTCTGGCCATGGCGATCCTGCTGCGCGGCATGACGCCGGCCGAGATCGCCCGCTGGACCGCCGCCATGATCGCGAGCGGGGAGCGGCTCGACCTCTCCGCGGTCACCCGCCCGACCGCCGACAAGCACAGCACCGGCGGCGTCGGCGACAAGATCACGCTGCCGCTGACCCCGCTGGTCGCCGCGTGCGGGGCCGCCGTGCCCCAGCTCTCCGGCCGCGGTCTCGGTCACACCGGGGGCACCCTCGACAAGCTGGAGTCGATCCCGGGCTGGCGCGCGTCGATCAGCAACGACGAGTTCAAGCGTCAGCTGCAGGACATCGGCGCGGTCATCTGCGCGGCCGGCGACGGCCTGGCCCCGGCCGACCGCAAGCTCTACGCCCTGCGCGACGTCACCGGCACGGTCGAGGCGATCCCGCTGATCGCCAGCTCGATCATGAGCAAGAAGATCGCCGAGGGCACCGGTGCGCTGGTGCTCGACGTCAAGGTCGGCTCCGGCGCGTTCATGAAGGACCTGGAGACCGCCCGCGAACTGGCCCGCACGATGGTGCGGCTGGGCCAGGACAGCGGCGTCAACACGATCGCGCTGCTGACCGACATGAGCACTCCGCTCGGCCTCGCCGTCGGCAACGCGCTCGAAGTCACCGAGTCGGTCGAGGTGCTGGCCGGCGGCGGACCGTCCGATGTGGTGGAGCTCACTGTCGCCCTGGCCCGCGAGATGCTCACCGCGGCCGGGATCGACGCCGACCCGGCCAAGGTGCTCGAATCCGGCGCCGCGATGGACACCTGGCGCGCGATGATCAGCGCCCAGGGCGGCGACCCCGACGCTCCGCTTCCCGTGGCGCGCGAGAACGAAGTGCTGCGGGCCGCGACCGACGGCATCGTGAGCTCGGTCGACGCGTACGGGATCGGGGTTGCGGCCTGGCGTCTGGGAGCCGGCCGGGCCCGCAAGGAAGACCCGGTCAGCTTTGGCGCGGGGGTGCTGCTCAAGGTCAAACCGGGTGACGAGGTGCGCGCCGGCGACGTGCTGCTGGAGCTGCGCGCGGACGATCCGCTCCGGATCCCCGCGGCCCGCGCGACGGCGGCCGAAGCGGTCGTCATCGGTGCGGAGCGACCTACTTCTACAAATTTGGTGCTCGACCGCATAGCCTGACGCACCATGCAGAAGGCCGCACCCGACCCGCGCGCCGTTCGCGAGGCCAGCCTCGACGAGCTGGCCCGCCTCGGGTTGCCCCTGCCACCGCCCGGCTTCCCGCTGATCTGGGAGCCGGGCGACAAGGTGGAGCTGCGCCCGACCCCCGACATCGAAGCCCGGGCCGCGGTGCTGCACGTCGTCGTGGCTCGCTGCTTCGGCATGCCGACCGAGGCCGCGATGAGCTGGCTGCTCGGCTCACGCCTGGTCGACCTGGTCACCCCGCCGGAATGGCAGTTCGTGATCGGGGCCAAAGGCGACCACCGCTCGTTCGTGCTGCACCACGACGCCGTGTTCGCGCTGGCCTGGCTGCTGGGACTGAGCCGGCACCTGGACCCGACCGCCCCACCGGAGGAGCGGCTGATGTCGCAGATGCCCGATCTGCCGGCGGGGGAGACGTACGGGAACTGGCGGTCCCGGTCGCTCATGTCGCCGCGGGATCCGATCGAGGCGGCCGTGCTGCTCGATCTCTACTACTGCCTCGACTGGGCCTTTCAGGAGGCTGAGCAGGCGGGGCTGCAACTGCCGGGTGAGGTCGACGGGAACGCGATCGGGCAGCGGAGGTGGGCGTTGGAGTGGGCGGTGGTCTTCGACGGCCCGTACCACGACAAGCCGGCGGACTGGGAAGAAGTGGACTTGTCCGTATAACCAAGATCAAGATCTGGATGTCCCGGCGGGGTGGTGGGTGACGGACCGTCGCTCCCGCGGGGGCCGCGACACGATGAGCTGGCCGCTGACGCGTCCAGAACGCTCATCGCGCCGCGGCGACGTGCGTGAGTGGTTGCGCCCAAAAATCCAAAGACCAAAACCCAGTCCTAGCTCGAACCGCACAGAAGCCGAGCTCGGCCGCCCGTAGGCTCAGCCCAGCGGCTCACAGGCCGAGCCCAGCCGATCGAGCCCAGCCGCTCATGGGCCGAGCCCCGCGGCCATAGGCCGAGCCCAGCCGCTCATAGGTCGGGCCGCTCAGGGGTCGAGCCGCCCACAGGCCGAGCCCAGCCGCCCCGGAAGCAGATCCCAGCCGCCCGTAGGCCGAGCCCAGCCGGCCCCTGGAAGCAGAGCCCGGCCGCCCCGGGAAGCCGGACCCGGACCCGCCTGTAAGCCGGGCCCGCCCGGAGGCCGGACCTGCCCGGAAGCCGGACCTGCCCGGAAGCCGGACCTGCCCGGAATCCGGGCTCTTCTACCGGCGGCGAATCTCAGCCGGACAAAAGCCTCACAGCGGGCGATACGTCGTCAGCTGGACGGAGGCGGTGACCTGACCGGGCGTGGCCGGGACGTCGGGCACGTGGTGGGCGCTCGGGGTCATGCCGATCAACGTGCGGGTCTCGTCCCCGGTCAATTCCAGGTCGCGCCTCAGAACCAGCGACGCGATCGGCTCGAAGCGCGGGCTCAATGCATCATGCACCCGCACCTCTTTATCCGGGTCGACCTGGATCAGACCATAGGCGGCGATCAACTCGTGCAGATGATCCGGAGCAGGAGTCACGACCAGCAGGACGCCGTCCGGGCGGAGCACCCGGTGGAACTCGGCGCCGTTGCGAGGGGCGAAGACATTGAGGATGACGTCGGCCACCCCGTCGGCCAGGGGCAGGGGGCGCCACAAATCGGTCAGCACCGCCGCGGCGCGGCCGTGGGATCGAGCCGCTCGGCGCAGTGCCGGCTTGGAGACGTCGAGACCCAGACCGGTCGCGGCCGGCGCCGAGTCGAGCGCCCGGGCCAGGTAGCGGCCGGTGCCTACGCCCGCGTCGACGATCAGGCCCGCGACGCCTGCCACGGCTGCGGCCAGTGCGTCGGCGATGAAGTCGTAGTGGCCCGCGCTCAGGAACTCGGCGCGGTCGGCGACCATCTCCGCGGTGTCGCCCACGTGCGGCATGCGGCCCGCGGTGAGGTCGGCGTACCCCTGTTTGGCCATGTCGAAGCTGTGCCCGGCGGGGCAGCGGAGCGACCGTTCCACGCGTTCGAGGCCCTGCCGGCAAAGCGGGCATCGCAGGTACGGCAATGCTCCGTCGATCATTGGTCCCCTGCCTCTAGGCTCGTCTGATGGCCGCCATCGCATTCTCCGACATCGTCCCGGCGCCGAAGGCGCTGCTGCACGACCATCTCGACGGTGGCCTGCGCCCCGCCACGATCATCGAGCTGGCCGAGCGGGTGGGCCACGAGTTGCCCGCCACCGACCCGGCCGCGCTGGGCGAGTGGTTCGTCGCCGCGGCCGACTCCGGCTCGCTGGAACGCTACCTGGAGACGTTCGCGCACACCGTCGCGGTGATGCAGACCGTGGAGGGCCTGCATCGGGTGGCCAAGGAGTGCGCGCTCGACCTGGCCGCCGACGGCGTCGTCTACGCCGAGGTCCGGTACGCGCCGGAGCAGCACCTCGAGCGCGGCCTGTCGCTCGACGAGGTGGTCGAGGCGGTCAACGCGGGCTTCGCCGAGGGCGCTGCCGAGGCCGCCGCGCAGGGCACCCCGATCCGGGTCGGCGTGTTGCTGACCGCGATGCGGCACGCGGCCCGCTCGCAGGAGATCGCCGAGCTGTCCGTGCGGTTCCGGGACGCGGGTGTGGTCGGTTTCGACATCGCCGGGGCCGAGGCCGGTTTCCCGCCCACCCGGCACCTCGACGCCTTCGAGTACCTCCAGCGTGAGAATTTCCACTTCACCATCCACGCAGGTGAGGCCTTCGGTCTGCCGTCGATCTGGCAGGCCATCCAGTGGTGCGGCGCCGACCGGCTGGGTCACGGCGTGCGGCTGGTCGACGACATCACCGGCACCGCGGCCGGCGGCGACGTGGTGCTGGGCCGCCTCGCGGCGTACGTGCGGGACAAGCGCATCCCGCTCGAGCTGTGCCCGTCGTCGAATGTGCAGACGGGCGCGGCTTCCTCGATCGCCGAGCATCCGATCGGTCTGCTGCACGATCTGCGCTTCCGGGTCACCGTCAACACCGACAACCGGCTGATGAGCGGCACGTCGATGTCCCGCGAGATGGCGCTGCTGTCGGAGGCGTTCGGGTGGGGCTGGAGCGACCTGCAGTGGCTGACGATCAACGCCATGAAGTCGGCTTTCATCCCGTACGACGAACGGCTGGCCATCATCAATGACCTGATCAAGCCGGGGTACGCGAAGCTGATGGGCTAGCGGCACAAGACTGTTACATCTCGCACTCCGGCCAGCGACATTGCCGGTTCGGCGACACTGATCATCCGTTCGGCCAGAATGGTCCCTACAAACACTGCGAAATCCGGCATCTCACCTTGCCGATCGTTCGCAACCGCGACATCGTTCCTCCTGCCGCGATCCTTTACGATCGTGCGCGGTCGTATCGGCGTACCCCCGCGCCGGCCCGGCCCGACAGAGTGACACTGAGAAAAGTTCACATCTACCGACCGTGATATTGATCGGCGACGTGGAAGCAACATCGCGTCACACAACCGGTCCGTGTCCGGCGGCCCTTTCTCTTTGACACTCGTCGTGATGGAATCTCGGGGGCCCGACGCGGCAGTCGGCCGTGTGTGGCGCCCGGTGAGCCGAGTGCCGGGGCCCGAAACAGGAGGACGGTGACGTGAGCAAGCGCCCCAAGACGGCGACCGGCGTCATGTCGCGTCTCCGTCGGCCGGCCGATCGGCTGCGAGATCTGCCGATCTGGTCGAAGCTTGGCCTCATCATGCTGGTGCCCACCCTGGCGACGATCATCGTCGGCGTCAGCGGCCTGGTCGACCACATCGATGAAGCCAACAACGCGGAGCGCGCCCGCACCCTTTCGGTGCTGTCGGAGGCGGCCGGTGGTCTCGTCGACCACCTGCAGAACGAACGCGCCTACGGCATGATGATCACGACGATCGACGACCCCAAGAGCCCCGACCTGGCCAAGGCGAAAGAGTCCTACGCCGCCGAGAGCGCCCAGGTCGACGCGGCCAAGGTGCCGTACGCGCAGCAGAAGGCCGCGCTCGACGACGTTCCCGAGAACGTCAGCACCCTCCTCCTGCGCCTCGACCGCAACCTGGAGGAGCTGCCCGCGCAGCGCAGCCAGATCGCGAACAAGCGGGCCGACGCCCGGGACGATGCTCAGCTCACGTACACCAACCTGATCGGCGACCTGCTGGCCGTGCGTAACGCCGCGGCCCAGCTCGCCAGTGACACCGAGCTGAGCGACCACCTGCGTGCCGTGGCCGCGGTGGCGTCGGCCAAGGAGTTCGTCGCCCAGCAGCGCGACATCGGCCACGAGATCATCGCCGAGCGTGCGCTGACCCCCGCGCTCCGCCAGAGCCTGACGAAGGCCCAGCTCGGTTTCGACCTCGCCGGCAACACTCTGATCCAGGTCGGCTCCAAGGCCGACCAGGACGGGTTCACGAACATCGCCAAGACGAGCGCCAAGTACGGCGCGACGAACTACTCCGAGCCGCTGACGACCAACCAGGGTCCGAACGACCGTCGCATCCTGTTCAACACCAAGCAGTGGGACGACGCGTTCGTCGCGTACGGCCAGGAGTTCCGCAAGCTCGAGACCAAGATGGACGCCGACATCGTCGGTGAGGCCACCACCCTGCGCAACGACGTGAACCGGCGGGTCTTCATCGAGACCAGCGTGCTGCTCGGCATGCTCCTGCTGGCGATCCTGTTCGCCTGGCTCGTCGCCCGGTCGATGGCCCGTTCGCTGCGGGAGCTGCGACAGGGTGCGCTCTCGGTCGCGCAGTACGGTCTGCCCCACGCCGTGAGCCGGCTGCGTGATCCGCAGCTCTCCGCGTCACTGACACCGGCCCAGGTGGCCGATCAGATCGCCGAGCCGCTGCCGGTGCGCAGCCGCGACGAATTCGGTCAGGTGACCGAGGCGTTCAACGCGGTTCACCTCGAGGCCGTGCGTACCGCCGCCGAGCAGGCCGCCCTGCGGGCCTCGGTCGCCACGATGTTCGTCAACCTGGCCCGTCGGTCCCAGATCCTGGTCGACCGGCTGATCGGTCACCTCGACCGGCTGGAGCGCGGCGAGGAAGACCCGGACCGCCTGGCCGAGCTGTTCCAGCTCGACCACCTGGCCACCCGAATGCGCCGCAACGACGAAAACCTCCTGGTTCTCGCGGGTGCCGACTCGACCCGCGTGCAGCGCGAGCCGGCCGCCCTGATCGACGTGCTCCGCGCCGCGCAGTCCGAGGTCGAGCACTACACGCGCATCGAGTTCGGCATGATCGACCGGGACATCGAGGTGGCGGCGCACGCCGTCAACGACATGGTCCACCTGGTCGCCGAGCTGTTCGACAACGCGACCGCGTTCTCCCCGCCCAACTCGACGGTCATCGTCGAGGCCCGGCGGCTGGGCGACGGCTCGCTGCTCACCGTCGAGGACCGCGGCATCGGCATCAGCCACGAGCAGCTTCGCGACCTCAACGAGCGCCTGGCCAACCCGCCGATGGTGGACGTGGCCGTCTCCCGCATGATGGGCCTGGTCGTGGTGGCCCGGCTGGCCAACCGGCACGCCGTCAAGGTCGAGCTCCGCCCGGCCGACAACGAGCGCGGCACGGTGGCCGAGGTCGGCCTGCCCCTCTCGGTGCTCACCGGCGGCCAGGGTCAGCCCGCCGTCGCCGGCGGCCGCATGCCGATCGGCGCCGGCTACGACGAGCAGGGCCGCCCGGGCATGCCCGAGCCGCTCGCCCTCGAAAGCGGCGGTGGCCGCGGTGGCTACCCGACCGGCCGCCCGTTCGACCCCAACCCGCCGATGAACACCGGCGGCATGCTGGGCACTAACGGTCGTTCGGTGCCGGCCTGGTCCGACCTGACCGGCGCGTCGTCCAACGGCTTCGGCTCCAACGGCTCGCTCAACGGGCTCAACGGCGGCAGCAACGGCTCCGGCAGCAACGGCTCCGGCAACAACGGCTCCAACGGCTTCTACGGCCCGCGCAGCAACGAGCCGATTCCGCCGCTGCCCTCCTCCGGTCCGCCCGCGTCGCCGCAGGGCTTCGGCAACCCCGACGGGTTGCCGCAGCGCCGCACCGGCGAGCCGCAGCGGCCGGACGGCGACCTCAACGGCTTCGGCGCGACCATCCCGCGTCAGCTTCCGGCCAACCCGGAGACCCAGGGGCGCAACCCGTTCGTCCCGCCCGTCTCGGCCCCGCCGGTGCCGCCGATCTCCGCGCCGCCGGTGCCCTCCGCCCCGCCCTACGGTGGTCGCCCGACCTCGGCGCCGCCCGGATCCGAGCCGCCGGCCGAGGCCCCGGTCTCGGCTGCACCGCCGGCCTGGCCGCCGGTTGCCCCGGAGCGCGAGCCCCAGGCACCGCACGTGCCCGAGAGCCTGGCCGCGGCGCTCGACATGACCGCCGAGTTCCCGCGGTACCGGCCGGAGCAGCGCGACCAGGGTCCGCAGGTCGAGCGTCCGACCAACCCGCAGACCGCGCCGATCCCCGCCTCCGCCCCGCCGGCGTCCCCGGTCTCGGCGACGCCCGCGTCGGGTGTCCCGCAGTCCGAGGCGCAGCGCGCGGCGGCCGCGGCCAAGGCGGCCCACGAGGCGGCCACCGTGCAGGCGGCCGAGGCTCAGGCCACCGCGGCCGCCCAGATCGCGGCGGCCCAGGCCGCCCGTCAGCGCGACGCCGGTCAGGGCCAGTTCGCCGACGAGACGATGGAGCTGCCGATCTTCCGGGAGCTCGAGTCGGCCTGGTTCACCACGGCCCGTCCGGCCGAGGCCAAGCCCACCGCCAACGGCGGTCTCGACGAGCCGGTCAGCTCGCAGCGGATCCCGACCGGGGAGCCGTCGCGCACGATCGGTGTGCCGCAGCAGGCTGTCTCGCCCGAGTCGCGGGACCGGGACCCGGCTACTGTTGGTGTCGGCGCCGCCAACGGCGTCGCGCAGAACGGCTCCAGCCCGAACGGCAGCACCGCCACCAACCCGTGGCAGACCGCGGCCGACGAGGGCTGGCAGGCCGCTCAAGCGGCGGCGGAGGCGCAGGTCGACACCACGACCACGGCGGGTCTGCCCAAGCGCACCCCGATGGCGCAGCTCGTACCGGGCGGCGTCGACCGGGGTGGTAACTCCGTTCAGCGCCGTACCCCCGAGGGTGTTCGCGGTCTGCTTTCCGCTTACCACCGGGGTGTGCAGCGCGGTCGCAACATCGAATCGACCAACCCGGAGGAGACTCCGGGAGGGCAGCAGTCCTCGCAGGCTGGCAAGGAGCATGAGGCATGACATCTACGCAGGATCTCGGTTGGCTGCTGGCCAACTTCGCCGACCGCGTACCCGGCGTCGCACATGCGATCGCGGTCTCCGCTGATGGTCTGCTCCTGGCGGCCTCACGGGATCTCCCCCGGGATCGCGCCGATCAATTGGCAGCCATCGCCTCCGGCCTGGTGAGCCTCACTCAGGGTGCCGCGCGGTGCTTCGAGGGTGGCGCCGTGCTGCAGACGGTGGTCGAGATGGACAACGGGTTCCTCTTCCTGATGTCCATCTCGGACGGCTCGTCCTTCGCGGTGCTCGCGGCGCGCAGCTGCGACGTCGGACAGGTGGGCTACGAAATGGCCCTCCTGGTCGACCGCGTCGGCGAGGCTCTGACCCCCGCTCCGCGTTCGGCGGCCGGGGTCCTCGGCTGAACGGGCAGCCGGCCGGAGTCTTCGGCCGCTGTTCAAAAAGTTGAAAACTAGAGACACTTCTAAGGGTCCAGGAAGGGGTGAGCGGTGACGATGCCCGAACGTGACGAGCCGACCGGCGCGCTGGTCAGGCCGTACGCCGTAACCCGTGGTCGGACCCGGCCGAAGCTTGAGATAGCGCTGGAAGCGCTGGTCGAGACAACCGTTCGCGGACGCTCCGGCATCCGTGGCGGGCAGGGTGGAAGCGAGCATCAGTACATCGCGGCGATGTGCGACGGCGGCCGAGTTCAGTCGCTGGCCGAGATCGCGGCACGCATGCAACTGCCGCTCGGTGTGGCTCGAGTGATCGTCGCGGACATGGCCTCTGACGGCCTGGTCGCGGTGTACGAGCCCACCTCGCTGGAAGACGAGACCGACGCGGTAGGCACGGAACTGCTGGAAAGGGTGCTGAGTGGACTTCGCAGGCTCTGACATGTCGCACCGTCCCGCTGCGGGGCGCGTGACGTCGGCGAAGATTGTGATCGCCGGCGGATTCGGCGTCGGTAAGACGACGCTGGTCGGTTCGGTCTCGGAGATCACCCCGCTGACCACCGAGGCCATCATGACCTCGGCCGGTGTGGGGGTCGACGACAACCGGCAGGTTCCGGGGAAGATGACGACCACCGTCGCCATGGACTTCGGGCGTATCAGCATCGACCGCGACCTGATCCTCTATCTGTTCGGCACGCCGGGCCAGACGCGTTTCTGGTTCATGTGGGACGAGCTGGTGCGAGGCGCGATCGGTGCCGTCGTGATGGTGGACACTCGGCGTCTCGCCGACTGCTTCGCCGCGATCGACTTCTTCGAGCACCGGCGGCTGCCGTACCTGGTGGCCATCAACTGCTTCGACGGCATGCAGTATCACAACGCGCAGGACGTGCGGGACGCTCTGGCGATCTCGAGCGACGTCCCGGTGGTGAGCTGCGACGCGCGTAACCGTGAGTCGACTAAGAACGTCCTCATCTCGCTGGTCGAGTATGTGCTGACGATGCGTCGCACCCGCGCCGTAGCGCCCGCCTGACGCTTGGTCGAAGCCCCGCACCGTGAGCCGGTGCGGGGCTTCGTGCTGTCCAAAATCGACTAGGGTCGCTCGTCATGCGTGTCTTCCTGACAATCGACGCCGTGAACGAGCTTCTGCCTGACTGGCGGGTCACCGCTCTGCAGCGACTGACCGGCGGCACCAAGAAGGGCGTCTACCGGCTGCGGCTCGACGACGGACGCACGGTGATCCTCTATCTGTGGGCCGAGTCGGAGAACTACTGGCCGGTGGCCGAGACCGTGCCCGACGATCCGTTCACCGACGCGTCCGGCGCCCAGCTGTTCGTCACCAACCGGGCCGTGCTGGCGGCCGCGGGCGTCCGGGTGTCGGAGGTGCTGCTCGCGCGGCCCGACCTGGCGCTGGTCGAGGACGCCGGCGGCGAGACGCTGGAGGCGCTGATGGAGCGCGACCCGGTGGCCGCAGCCGGGCCGCTGGCCGAACTGGGGCGGGCGCTGCGGCGGATGCACACGACGTTCGGCGCCGAGTGGGGCATGCCGGCCGCGAAGCCGGTCCAGACCCGTCCGCCGGAGGAGATGATTCTGGACCGGGCGCTTAGCCTGCTGGGCAAAGTGGCAGCCCGCGAGAAGCGCATCGCGGCGGCCCGGGCCCGGCTCGAGGACCGGCTGCGGGCCATGCGGGCGGCGATCGCGCCCCGCCGGGAGTACGCCCTCGTGCACGGCGAACTGGGAGCCGACCACGTGCTCGTCACCGCGGGCGGGGAACCAGTGCTTATCGACATCGAGGGTGTGACGTACTTCGACGTCGAATGGGAGCACGCCTTCCTGCAATTGCGCTTCGGGGACGCGTACGGGGAACTGGATCCTGTCGACCTGGACCCCGCGCGCCTCGAGTTCTATCGGTTCGCCCAGGTCATCGGCCTGATCGAGGGCCCGTTGCGGATCGCCGACACGGACTTCCCCGACCGGCAGTGGATGCTCGACCTGGCCGAGTGGAACATCCGGAAGGCGCTAACCGAGTAGCGGCAGCTTCCCGACGAGCTTGTCCACCGGGTTGCGCGGCCCGACCACGCTGACCGCGTAGTAGTCGAGCTTGCCGGCCTCGGTGCCGCCCACGGTGTCGAGGTATTCGCGGTAGACCCGGGTGTGCTGGGCCGCCGCGGGCATGTCGGCCACGAAGAAGTCGGCGCGCGCGGCCGCCTTGGCCCGGATCGTGCGCAGCGTCTCGGCGTCGGCCGCCAGCACCGTGCAGCCGGCCCAAGGCAGACCCGGGTGGGTGTGGCCGTCGGCGTCCACCGCGTCGTCCCCCAGCAGCCCGTCGACCGCGCGCGAGGTGGCCGCGGCGGTGCAGATGGCGGCGTTGGCGGCCCGCCCGGGCGGGAGGTCGGCGTCGACCACCACTACCCACTTGAGCCGGGCCACGCGGGTCGGGGCGCTCTGGTCGATCTCGTCCGCGGTGAATCCGATCATTGTTCGCTCTCTCCGTGCATTGGTCGGCGTACGGACAGAATGCTAAGCACCTGTTAGGTTGTGCGGCAAACAATCCGTACTTGTCTCGGAAAGAGGCCCGAATTGGCGGACCTGGACGAACTAGATAAGGCGATCCTGCGGGAATTCCAGTCGGATGCACGGAAGACCAACCGGGAAGTGGCGGCGGCCGTCGGCGTCTCACCCACCACGGCGCTCGACCGCACCCGGGCGTTGCGGCAGCGTGGCGTGATCCGCGGCGCCATCCTTGACGTCGACCTGAAAGCGATCGGCCGGCCGGTGCAGGCGCTGATCGCCATCCGGATCCGGCCCCCGTCGCGCCGCAACATCGAAGCCTTCCGCGAATGGGTGAGCACCCTGCCCGACACCCTCGGCCTGTACGTGACGACCGGCACCGACGACTTCATCGTGCACGTGGCCGTGCCCGACAACGACAGCCTGTACGAGTTCGTCATCGACCGGCTGACCCAGCGCCCCGAGGTGGCCGACGTGCGCACCTCGATCGTCTACGAGCACATTCGCAACAACGGGATCGCGCCGTCACAGTGAAGGCGCGACGATGAACCCATGACGAAGCTCGATGGCAATCAGATCGCGGCCGAGAAGCTCAACGGCTGGGTCTATGTGCCGGCCGGCCTGCAGACCAGCATCGAGACCAAGGACTTCAGCGCCGGGCTGGCCCTGGTCAACGCCGTCGGTGAGGTGGCCGAGCAACAAAACCACCACCCCGACGTGACCCTGCGCTACTCCGCCGTCGACATCAGGCTGAGCAGCCACGACGAGGGCGGCGTGACGATCCGGGACGTCCGCCTGGCCCGTGCGATCACCTCGGTCGCGTCCGGGCTGGGCCTGCGCCCGTCGGCCGACCACGTGTCCCGCATCGAATGGGCGCTCGACAGCCCCGCCCACACGTCGGTGTCACCGTTCTGGGCCGCGGTCTTCGGCATGCGGGCCGACGACATCGACCTGACCGACCCGGCCGACCGGCTGCCCCTGGTGTGGTTCCAGCGCTCCGGCAACGAGCCGGACCGTCAGCGCTGGCACCCCGACCTGTGGCTCGACCCGGCCCAGGTGCAGCCCCGCATCGACGCCGCCCTGGCCGCCGGGGGCACGCTGGTCAGCGACGCCCACGCCCCCGCGTTCTGGGTGCTGGCCGACCCCGAAGGCAACCGGATGTGCCTGTGCACCTGGCAGGACAGGCGGTCAGCGGACTAGGGCCTGTCTCGCAACTGAGGCGGGGCTGCGGCAGGGCCCAGATCCCGCCTGGCGGCGTCCCGTGGAAGCCCGGTTCCAACCCCGGGAGCCGGGCTTCCACGGGCCACCACCAGACGAAATCTGGACCCGGCCTCGCTGCCACCTCAGTTACGAGACAGACCCTAGGAGCAGGCCGCGCAGCTCCTCCAGCACCCGCGGATCCGGTCGGCGACCGCTGGTGTCGACCACCTCGGTCACCCCCGCCAGCAGCCGCCGCGCCGTGGTGACGTCACCCAGCTGGGCCAAGGCCTGCGCGGCCAGCCAGTCGCAGTACGGTGCCGGGCCGCCGGCCGCCCGCATCTGCTCGACCAACGTCAGGCAGACGTCGTCCAGCCCCGCCGCCAGCACGAGCCGCGCAAGAAAATCCGTGCCCCGCAGCCACTCCGGCGTGCCCGGAAACAACTCGCGCAGCGTCTCCAACGTGTCGACCGCCTCCTGCCGCCGCCCCGCCCCGATCAGGCTGCGGCCCAGGTCAAGCAGGGTACGGGCGATCAGCTCGCGATCGTTGCCCGGCTGCGCGAGCGTCCGCCGGGCCAACTCGGCGTTGCGCTCGGCCTTGGCCGTCCGCAGGCCCGCATCGACATACCCGTGATGCTTGAGCACGATCGCCGCCCGCGGAGCCGCCACGGTGACCCCGCGAAGCCGCTCATGTACGCGGCCCTCCCACCACACAGCGTCCTTCCGATGCAGGTGCGCCGCGGTGTTCGTGTAGGGCAACTCGTCATGCGCGTTGTCGACCTCCACCTCGACGACGTCGGCGGTGCACTCGGCGAGAAGGCGCCGCAGCAGAGCTGGATCCCCCTCGTAGCGCTGGTCGGCGTCCACGGTCAACACCCAGTGAGCGCTCCACCCGTTGAGAGCGTCGTTGCGCGCTTTGCTGAAGTCATCCGCCCACTGGCCGTGGGTGACTGTTGCGCCGCGCTCTGCAGCGATCTGAGCCGTACGGTCCCGAGAGCCGGTGTCGTGCACCCTGACGGCATCGACCACTCCGTCCAGGGCGTCCAGACAGCCCCCGATCTCCAACTCCTCATCCCGCACGATCAGGCTGCCCACCAAGAACGGCTTCACAACTTCCGATTCGGCACTGCGTCCCCAAAGCTGACCACCCCGTACGCCAGCTCGCTGCCACAACCTCTCGGGAGACGCACCTGCGGCTCGCTGGGATTGCGGCTTGCTGGACGCCGCGCTCTCACGCTGGGCGGCTTGGCGATTGAGTGCTCCCAGAGGCATGGCGGAGCTCAGCGGCGCCCGCTGCCGGGCCAAGTGAGCACTTACATAAGCCGACGCGACCGGGCGGCCGAGGCGATAACTGCACATCGGGCGGGCCGACGTCGCCGGAAAAGCGTTCGACCCGGCCCCCAAGTGACAGGACCGGGTCGAGCGGGAACTGCTTAGATCAGCGCGAGCCATACCCCGCGTTGTTGTTGCGGTATTCGTCGGCGCCTTCGCGGTCGCGGGTGAAGTCCCAGCCGCCCGCGGCTTCGCGGCCCGGGCGTCCGCCCATGGCGAAGCCGCCGATTTCCTGACCGCGCCGCCAGCCCCGGAAGTAGCCGGTGGTGTGGGCGGCGATGCTGGCCGCGTCGCGGACGATGCGCAGCGGGCGTTCGTCGCGCAGCGGGGAGCCGGGCACCAGGTTGGCCTGGGGCACGCGCTTGGGCAGGCCGGCCGAGGTTTCGGCGGCCACCGCGGGGGTGGACGCTTTTTCGGCGGCGCGCCAGCCCGAGTCGTTGGGGTTGGTCCAGTCGAGCTTGTCGGACTGCTCGCTGTGGCCGGTGAACCAGGCCGAGCGGGCCGCGGCGAAGATCAGCAGGTCGGTGTCGTTGCCGTCGGAGCCGACCGGCGGGTTGATGCTGCGGTCGAGCGCGGTCAGTTTGCTGCTCGTGGCCGACGGGGGGCCTGCCGGGCGGCGGCTGCCGTTGCGACCTTCGACGAGGCGCAGCGACGGCGGGTCGGCGGCCGCGGACAGGTCGGTGGCCGTGGCGTCGAGGCCGTTGGGCAACTGGGAGTCGACCAGGCGCAGGGCCGGCGGCTCTTTCGGCATGTCCTGCCAGGGCGGGCGCACCCGGCCGTCGGACGGCGGCGCGCTCGTTGAGGCGGCCGGCGTGGTCAGCGCGTCGTCGGTGCCGCTGCTGTTCATCAGCGGCCAGTTGGCGCGGGAGCCGGGCTCGGGCGCTTCCTGCCCGCCGGGGCGCTGGGCGGGCATGGGCAGCGAGTAGTCGGTGGCCTCGCCGGCCGGTGAGGTGGGCCGGGTCGACGGGCGCGGCGGGATGACTGTGCGCTGGCGCTCGGCGCGGGCGCTGTTGATCGCCGCGTTGGTCAGGGTGGCCCGGAACGGCTGGCCGCTTTCGGCCGGGCTGGAGCCGTTGGGGACGCCGGAGGACGGCGCCGACGCGGCGGGGGAGACCGAGGCCGCCGGGAATGTCGTGCCGGTCGGTGGGGCCGGCGTGCGGGAACCCGGCACGGGCCGCGAGCCCGGCGTGATCGGCGTCATGCCCGGCGGGGGCGGCGGCGTCGAGATCGGCCGGTTCCCCGGGGCGGCGGCGCGGTTGGGGAACAGCGAGCCGAGGCTGTCGCTGGTGCTGCGGGCCCGGGCCGCGGGGGCCGCGGGGGGCTGCGAGACGGGCCGGGGGGCCAGCGGCGGCGGCATGACCGGGTCGGGCGCGACCGGGGGTGTGGTCAGCGGGTGCGGCGTGACCGGACCGGTGCCGGTCGACGCGGGTTCGGGGCGGGTGCGCCGGCCGAACCGGGAGGCGTCGCCTGTGACGGACTGCAGGGGGGCGGGCTCGGCGGCGCGGCGGGTGCGGCGAGCGCCGTTGGGGGTGCTGCTGCGCGCGGCGATCGTGCCGATCAGGGAGGCGCAGGCGGCGTCGGAGGCGCGCACCGAGGCGACGGCCTGACGCACCGTCTCGCCCGCGGCGGGGGCCAGCGACTTGTTGACTCCGCCGCGGCGCGGAGACTCGCTGATCGCGACGTGGAGCGCGGTGACGGCCGCGATGATCTCGTCCTCGGTGCCGGCGCCGGCCCGGGTGAGCTCGCGGGCGACGTCTTCGGCGACGCTCTGGGAGTCGCCGTTGGCGCCGAGGCGGCCCGGCTCGGGCAGCGCGTCCAGCACGGCCAGAGCGAGCGGGTGCGACGGGTCGGGGTAGGCCCGCAGGGCGGCCGGGTAAAGCTCGCGGAGCACCTCGCGCAGGGCGATGGCGGCGGCGTGCCGGCCGCTGAGCAGGGCGACGTGGGCGGCCAGGACCGGCTTGTAGCTCACCAGGTCGCGCGGCACGGCCAGGGTGCCGGCCGTGAGGGCGCCCGCCTGGAGCGCCCGGGCCAGGCCGACGGCCCGGCGCGCGGCCGGCGGCGCCTGCATCTCCTCGACGGAGTCGTCGTCGGCGAACCGCTCGGCGAAATCGTCGGTGGTGTCGTCGTCGGCCACCACGAGCGGCCGCCCGGCCGCTGTGAGCAGGGAGGTGACCAGGTGGTCGTCGCTGTCGGCGGCGACCGCGGCGTCGGTGAATCCACTCGTCCGTTCCACGAGCAACGAGCCGAACTCGGCATACCCGCCGGGGTCGTCGCTGATCTCGTGAACGCCGAGCAGTCGTCCTGCATCGTCCACCACGGCGATGGTCAGTTGTGCGGCCGAGGCCCCACGCACCGATTCATCCGCCGACGCCAGACCGCAGTACACGCGCACGAGCGCCACGGCGTCGTCCTCCTCCCCAGGGGGCAGCTGTCATTCGGCCAAGGATTGATGGTCCCTGGTGAGGGGTCAGTCGCGCCAGTCCACAGCTGCAGAGATCTTGCCGATTACCGAGCGCCAGCCGAGACTTGCCTGTTGTGCCCCGATTTTCTTCAATCGACGGCGACCGAAGAACCCACCCATCCCGCCGCTTTCGGCGGAGCGTAGAGACTCGTCGAGGTCGTCAAGCGGCGATCCGGGCGCCAATGCCAAGATCACCGGCTTGATCCGGAGGGCGTGACCGAGGTCACGCGCAACCTCGCCCGCGGCGATCAGCAACGGCAGGTCCCATGTGTCGTGTCCGCCGCGCAGATTTTCCACCACGAGGTCGAGCTCGTAGCGGTTCTCCGGCAGCGGGTCGATGTCGGTCGACTGTACCCGGTCGGCCAGGGTGTCCCAGGAGTCGATTTGTGCGAGATCGTGGGGAGCACCCGAACGAATGAAGGAGACCAGCGACTCGGGCGTCTTGAAGGCGATCAACCGGCCCTTGTGGGTCAGGAAGGCGGGCACCTCCTCGTCCTCCACCTGGGCCTCGGCCTCGTCCTCATCGTCCTCGAAGTCGGCCGGGTCGGGCTCGTCGGCCGCCTTGACGTCCTTGCCGTCCTCGTCCGCCTCGCCCTGGGCCAGCAGCGCCTGGAACTCCTCGTCGACGATGACCTCTTCGTCGTCGTCCTGGGCGGCGCGGCGCTTGCGGGCCTCGAACGGGTCGTCCTCGTCGGCCTCGATCTCGGTCGGCGTCAGCGTGGACGACTTGCGGTAGGCCCGCAGGGTGAGGGCGACGCCGCCGGGCAGCGCGATCTCGACCGGCTCGACGCCGGTCTCGTCCCAGAGGGCACGCCCGGAGAGGCCGCCCGGCTGCTCGGCGGACTTCGCGGCCACGGGCGCGGACGCCTCGGGCTCGTCGGACTGGCTGGTCACGGTGACCTCCGGGATCAATCTGGCCTATGGGACGAGTGATTCTGCCGACACACCCTAATGGGCGTTGCTGGAAGTGCACTGACCGGTCCGGTGCGAACGATCAGAAACCCTTCGGGTGCCAGACCGTCTTGATCTCCAGAAGCGCAGTCATCGCACCTGTACCCGGGTCTTCCGAGTAGTCAACGCCCGAAGCGGGGCGAATGACCCGCTTGAGGGTGCCCGCGGCCGCCCGTTCGAGTTCGGTCGCCAGCTCGGGGTCGTCGACGCCGGACAGGTCGAGCGCGTTCACGTCGTCGTGCGAGGCGAGCCACGGCGCGATCTCGGCGGCCTGCCCGGTCAGCACGTTGACCACCCCGCCGGGCACGTCGGAGGTGGCCAGCACCTCGCCCAGGGTGATCGCGACCTGCGGGTTGACGGCAACGACGACGACCGTGTTGCCGGTGACCACGGCCGGGGCGACCACGCTGACCAGGCCGAGCAGTGAGCCCGGGGCGATCACACCGACGACCCCGGTCGGTTCGGGGGCCGAGAGGTTGAAATACGGCCCGGCCACGGGGTTGGCCCCGCCGGCCACCTGGGCGATCTTGTCGGACCAGCCCGCGTACCAGACCCAGCGGTCGACAGCCGCGTCCACCTCGGACCCGGCGACGCCCAGCGACTTGAACTCGGCCCGGCGGGCCTCGAGCATCTCGGCGATCCGGTAGAGCACCTGGCCCCGGTTGTACGCCGTGGCGCCGGCCCACCCGGGCTGGGCCGCCCGGGCCGCCACCACCGCGTCGCGTGCGTCCTTGCGGGAGGCGAGGGCCACGTTGTCGCCGTCCACCAGATAGGTCCGTCCTGACTCGCTGCGCGGGAACTTCCCGGCCACGTACAGCTTGTAGGTCTTCCGCACCGCGAGGCGGGACGGGGTCGGGGACTTAGGCAAGGTACGCCTCCAGGCCGTGCCGGCCGCCCTCGCGGCCGTAACCGGATTCCTTGTAACCGCCGAACGGCGACGTCGGGTCGAACTTGTTGAACGTGTTGGCCCAGACCACACCGGCGCGCAGCTTGTCGGCGACGGCCAGGATCCGTGAGCCCTTCTCGCTCCAGATGCCGGCCGAGAGCCCGTACGGGGTGTTGTTGGCCTTTTCGATCGCCTCGGCCGGGGTGCGGAAGGTCAGCACCGACAGCACCGGCCCGAAGATCTCCTCGCGGGCGATCCGGTGGGCCTGGGTCACGCCGGTGAAGATCGTCGGCGCGAACCAGAAGCCGCGGTCGGGCAGCTCGCAGGGCGGTGACCATCGTTCCGCGCCCTCGCCGGCCCCGATTTCCGACAATTCAGTAATCCGGTCGAGCTGGGCCTTGGAGTTGATCGCGCCGACGTCGGTGTTCTTGTCGAGCGGATCCCCGACCCGCAGCGTTGCCATCCGCCGCTTCAGCGAGTCGAGCAGCTCCGTGGCGATCGACTCCTGCACCAGGAGCCGGGAGCCCGCGCAGCAGACGTGGCCCTGGTTGAAGAAGATGCCGTTGACAATGCCCTCGACGGCCTGGTCGATCGGGGCGTCGTCGAAGACGATGTTGGCCGCCTTGCCGCCCAGTTCGAGCGTCAGCTTCTTGCCCGTGCCGGCCACCGAGCGGGCGATCTGGCGGCCCACCTCGGTCGAGCCGGTGAAGGCGACCTTGTTGACGTCGGGGTGCTCGACCAGATAGCGGCCCGTGTCGCCGGCGCCGGTCACGATGTTGACCACGCCCGGCGGCAGGTCGGCCTGGCGGCACACGTCGGCGAAGAACAGCGCCGAGAGCGGGGTCGTCTCGGCCGGCTTGAGCACCACCGTGTTGCCCGTGGCCAGCGCCGGGGCGATCTTCCAGGCCAGCATGAGCAGCGGGAAGTTCCACGGGATGACCTGACCGGCCACGCCCAGCGGGCGCGGGTCTGGGCCGAGGCCGGCGTATTTCAGCTTGTCGGCCCAGCCCGCGTAGTAGAAGAAGTGTGCGGCGACCAGCGGCAGGTCGACGTCGCGGGACTCCCGGATCGGCTTGCCGTTGTCGAGCGACTCCAGCACGGCCAGCTCGCGGGAGCGCTCCTGCAGGATGCGGGCGATCCGGAACAGGTATTTCGCGCGCTCCGAGCCGGGCAGTGCGGACCAGCTCTCGAAGGCGCGGCGGGCGGCGGCGACGGCGCGGTCGACGTCTTCCGGCCCGGCCAGGGCGACCTCGGAGAGCACCTCCTCGGTGGCCGGGTTGACGGTCTTGAAGGTGTCTTTGGCCTCGCCGAACTCGCCGTCGATGAACAGCCCGTACGACGGGGCGATGTCGACGATCGAGCGCGACTCGGGCGCGGGGGCGTATTCGAAGAGCGGCATCGGCCTCAGTCCAGCGTGAAGTAGTCAGGACCGGCGTAGTGGCCGGTGGTCAGCTTGGTGCGCTGCATCAGCAGGTCGTTGAGCAGCGAGGACGCGCCGAACCGGAACCAGTCGGGGTGCAGCCAGTCGTCGCCGCAGGTCTCGTTGATCATCACGAGGTATTTGACGGCGTCCTTCGTCGTGCGGATGCCACCGGCCGGTTTGACCCCGACCTGACGCCCGTAACGCTCGCGGAAGTCGCGCACGGCCTCGAGCATCAGCAGCGTCACCGGGGGCGTGGCGTTGACGCCGACCTTGCCCGTGGACGTCTTGATGAAGTCGGCCCCGGCCAGCATGGCCAGCCAGGACGCGCGCCGCACGTTGTCGTAGGTGGCGAGCTCGCCGGTCTCGAGGATGACCTTGAGGTGGGCCGAGCCGGCCGCCTCCTTGATCGCGACGATCTCGTCGAAGACGCGGGCGTAGTCGCCGGCCAGGAACGCGCCCCGGCTGATCACCATGTCGATCTCGTCGGCGCCGCCGGCCACCGCGTCGCGGGTGTCGGCCAGCTTGACGTCGAGCGGGGCCTGCCCGGAGGGGAAGGCGGTGGCCACGCTGGCCAGGTGAACGCCCGAGCCGGCCAGCACCTCGGCCGCGGCGGGCACCATGGCGGGATAGACACAGACCGCGGCGACCGGCGGGCAGGTGGGGTCGGCCGGGTCGGGCCGCAGGGCCTTGGCCGAGAGTGCGCGCACCTTGCCCGGGGTGTCGGCGCCCTCGAGGGTGGTGAGGTCGACCATCCGGATGGCCAGGTCGATCGCCTGCGCCTTGCTGGTCGTCTTTACCGATCGGGTGCCCAGCGCCGCCGCCCTGGCCTCGAGGCCCACCTTGTCGACGCCGGGCAATCCGTGCAGGAAGGTCCGGAGGTCGGCGGGGGAGTCGGGCAGGCCGGACAGCCTCGACGTCGCTGTCGCAGTCATGAAAAGGATTCTACGCGGGCCCCCGACAGTTGATCTTGATTGACCGGTAGGTTGTCGGCGTGGACGTACTCGTCGTAGATCACCCGCTGGCTCAGACCCGTCTCACCGCGATGCGGAAGTCGGAGACCGATTCCGGTGTCTTCCGGGCGTCCCTGCACGAGTTGACCACCATGGTGGTCTACGAGGCGGCGCGGTCGTTCGCCACCGAGACCTACCCGATCAGCACGCCGGTCGCCCCGACCGAGGGCATCCGCCTGGCCAACCCGCCGCTGATCGTGCCCGTGCTGCGGGCCGGTCTGGGCATGGCCGACTCCGCGCTGGCGCTGCTGCCCGAGTCGTCGATGGGCTTCGTGGGGCTGGCGCGCGACGAGCACACGTACGAGCCGCGGGCGTACATGGAGTCGCTGCCCGGCGACCTCTCCGGTCAGCCCGTGCTGGTGCTCGACCCGATGCTGGCCACCGGCGGCTCGCTGCTGCACTGCTGCAAGCTGCTGGTCGACCGCGGGTGCACCGACGTGATCATCTGCTGCGTGCTGGCCGCCCCTGAGGGCGTCCGCCGCCTCGAGGAGTCGGGGCTCCCGCTGCGCCTGGTCACCGCCTCGATCGACGAGGGCCTCAACGACAAGATGTACATCGTGCCCGGCCTCGGCGACGCCGGCGACCGCCAGTTCGGCGGCATGCGCAGATTTTGATGGCCTCGCCTCCGCTCGGCGGCACTTCGCCCCGGGACGCCGACGTCGAGGGCGCCGAAAAGCGCCTCGGCTTCGCCTAGCGCTTTTCGGCGCCCTCGACGTCGACGGGCGAAGTGCGACTTGGGTTGCGGTCAAACCGCGCTGTAGGACCAGCTGAGGGCCTTGCCGTCGGCGAACGGCATGATGCCGTGGAAGACCCGGGGTTTGTCGGCGAAGACCAAGGGCAGGAAGTGCCGGTCGGACTCCCACATCGGCACCTTTGCGGCCAGCACGTCCTCGACCGGCACCCAGTGCAGGCTGCCCTCGTCGTTGCCGCTGAGCGGGGTGCCCGTCCAGGCCGGCACGCGAAAGATGAAGCCGAACCAGTTCGCGCCGCCCCGCCCGAAGCCGGGCCACGAGATGGTGCCCGCGAGGTCGACAGTCGTGCAGTCGAGACCGGCCTCCTCGTGGACCTCGCGGCGCAGGCCGCTCACCACGTCCTCGTCGGGCTCCAGCTTGCCGCCCAGCCCGTTGAACTTCCCGTAGTGCAGGTCGTCCGGCCGGGTGTCCCGCCGGACCATGAGCACCTGATCACGGGAGGGGGACAGCACGTAGCCGAGAGTCGCAATGATCGCCTGCACGGCAGCCACTCTAGGAGAGGCACTGCTACCGGGATATAACCGACCTGGCGATCTGAATGCGTGACTGGGGACACTATCGTTTCGATCCATGACCTCCATGCCTCTCGCCGAGGAACTGCTCCTCCTCGCGTACGACGACCAGACCGGCAAGGCGACCGGCTCCCGCATCGGGCTCGACCTCGGCCTGTCCGCGGCCGTGCTGGTCGATCTCGCGCTGGCGGGGCGCATCGCCTATGTCGACGGCTACCTCAAGGTGATCGACCCCAGCCCGATCGGTGACACCATCGCCGACGCCGTGCTGGCCAAGGCGGCCGGCGACGAGCCGCACACGCCCGCCCAGTGGCTGCAGCGCCTGCGCCACCGCCTGCGCGCCCGTCTGCTGGAAGACCTGGTGGCCCGCGGCGTCGTGCAGGACGTGGACGAGACCCAGATGGGCGTGATCCACGTGCACCGCTACCCGACCACCGACCCGGCCTTCGAGGCCGAGATCCGGGGCCGGCTGGCCGACGCGCTGACCTCCGGCGCTCTCTGTGATGAGCGCACCGCCGCGCTGGCCACTCTGCTGGTCTCCTGCCGCATGGAGCCCGCGCTGCGCCTGCCTCCGGAGGACGTGGCCAAGGCGCACGACCGCCTCGAGCAGATCGCCTCGGGCGCGGGCTTCATGGCCGGCGGCAACTTGGAGGACTCGATCGTGCGGCCCAGCGTCGCGCTCGTGGTGGCCACGCTGGGCAAGGCCATTCAGGCCGCTCTGGGCGCACCCAAGACGGCCTGATCACACACCCAGGGCCGCCGCGATCTCCCGCCGCAGCCCGACCAGGCCGTCGCCCGCCCGTGCGCGGGCGGCGGCCAGCCCACCGGCGTCGACCGGCACTACCACTTCCAGGTACGCCTTGAGTTTGGGCTCGGTGCCCGACGGCCGGATGACCGCGCGCGCCGCAGCGGTGCGGAACGTGAGCACGTTGTTGGCGGCGTCGTCGGTCACGGCGACCGTCTGCCCGAGCAGCGTGGCCGGGGGCGCCGACCGGGCCCGGCTCATCGCCGCCCCGATCTCGGCCAGATCGTCCACCCGCACCGAGAGCTGGTCGGTGGCGTGCACCCCGAACTCGGTGGCCAGCTCGTCGAGCCGGTCGGCCAGGGTGCGTCCCTCGGCCTTGAGCCCGGCCGCCAGCTCGGCCACGGTCAGCGCGGCCGTGATGCCGTCCTTGTCCCGTACGAGGCCCGGCGCCACGCAGTAGCCGAGCGCCTCCTCGTAGCCGTAGGCCAGTTCCTCGGCCGCCCGTACGATCCACTTGAACCCGGTCAGCGTCTCCGCGTAGGGCACGCCGCGGGCCTCGCACAGACGGCCCAGCAGCTGCGACGAGACGATCGTGGTGGCGTACGTGCCCGGGACGCCGCGCCGGATCAGGTGGTCGCCGAGCAGCGCACCCAGCTCGTCGCCGCGCAGCGCCCGCCACCCGTCTGTGGTCGGGACGGCCACCGCGCACCGGTCCGCGTCCGGGTCGTTGGCGATGGCCAGATCGGCTCCGGACGTGGCGGCCAGCGCGAGCAGCAGGTCCATCGCGCCCGGTTCCTCCGGGTTGGGGAACGCGACGGTAGGGAACTCCGGGTCGGGCTCGGCCTGCGCCGCCACCACGGCCGGCGCTGGGAAGCCGGCCGCCGCGAACGAGGCCAGCAGTGTCGCGGCGCCGACCCCGTGCATCGGCGTGTACGCCACGGTGAGGTCACGTGGACCGCCCGGTGCCAGCACCGCCGCGGCACTCCCGGCGTACCGCTCAATGATCTTGTCGTCGAGGAGGGTGCCCGGTGCGCCCAGCGGGATGCCGGCGATCGGACCCACGGCCCGGATGGCGGCCTCGATCCCGGCGTCGGCCGGCGGCACGATCTGGGCGCCGTCACCACCGGGTCCGCCCAGCTCACGTCCCAGATAGACCTTGTAGCCGTTGTCCTGCGGCGGGTTGTGGCTGGCGGTCACCATCACCCCGGCCACCGCGTCGAGCTCCCGTACGGCGTAGGCCAGCACAGGCGTCGGCAGCAACGCCGGCATGACCAGGGCCGCGCGTCCGGCCCCGGTCGCGACGCGGGCGGTCTGCTCGGCGAACTCCTTGGAGCCGTGCCGGGCGTCGTACCCGATCACCAGCGGGCCCTGACCACCCTGTTCGGCCAGCCACGTGATCAGGCCCGCCGCGGCCCGCGTGACGACCGCGAGGTTCATCCCGTTCGGCCCGGCGCGCAGCCGGCCCCGCAGCCCGGCCGTGCCGAACGTCAGCGGGCCGGCGAACCGGTCGCGCAGCTCCGCCTCGGTGCCGGGCAGCCCTTCGATCAGGCGGGTCAGCTCGGCCCGCGTGGCCGGGTCGGGGTCGTCCGCCAGCCAGGCGTCGGCCAGGGATCGGAGTTCGTCAGGCGCCATCAGGGATTGATAGCACGCCCGGACGTCTCAGGAGGCCTGCAGGGTGTAGGTCTTGATCATTTGGTCGAAGATCGGCTTGCTGCCGGCGAACTGGGTCTCGTTGGCGGTCAGGAAGAACGAATACGCCTTGCCGCCCGAGATCACCGCGCCCCAGAGCCCGTGCCGGGCCTGATCACCGGTGCCGCAGGTGTACTCGAGCACCGCGCCGTCCCGGCCCGCGATCTTGGTGTCGGTCAGACCCACCTGCGCGTACGGCTTGGGGCAGTTCGTCGAGCGGGTCTTGAGCGTGTTCTCCGCGACGCCCAGGAACGTCTTCGGCGTGGCCCTGGACGACGCGTTCTCGACCAGGATGCGGACCTTGCGCTTGGCGTCGTTCGGGTCCACGAAGTCGACGTAGACCCCACCCGGTTTCTTGCTCCACGACCGGGGCACCTGAACCTTGACGCCGCGGTCGTTGTACTCCTGGGTGGCGAACGCCGCGGGCTTGGCCCCGGCGTTGTCGCCGATCGGGGCCGCGACCTGCTTCCCGGTGTCGTCGCCACCCCCGCCGGCCAGCGAAAAAACCACGATCAGCAGGATCACCACGGCCAGCGCGCCGCCCCCGGCGATCAGCTGCTGCCGGCGCGGCCAGCCCTTGATCGTCTCGACCGCCCGGCCGGTGGTCTCCTTGGCCGTGGCCACCGCGTTGGTCAGCATGGCCTTGCGCTTGGCGGCCGGGCTGCCGCTGATCGTGCCGGCCATCGGGTCGCGGGCGGCGCGGGCGCCGTTCCAGGCGTCGCGGGGCGGCAGCACGTTGGTGGTGTCGCCGGAGGCGGCCGGCATCAGGCCGGTCGGGGTGGACTCGGCGGCCCGCCGGCGGGCCGCGCCGGGGCCGGCGGTGTTGCCCTGTTGCAGCTTGCTGAGGTGGTCGGTGAGCGAGTCACCCGGCGCCAGCATGGCCCGGCCGCCGATCTGACCGTTCGTGGCCGGTGAGATCGGCTGGGTCTCGGCGGGCGCCGCGGCGGGCGGCCGCTGCGCCGGGACAACCGAGTAGGGGTCGGTCATCATGTGCGGCGGGGCCTTGCTGGCCAGCGGGCCGGCCAGCTGCTGACGCAGCATGGTGCGCGCGGTCTGCACGTCCATCCGGCGGTCGGGGTCCTTCTCGAGCAGACCCATCAGCACCGGGGTGAGCGAGCCGGCTCGCACGGCGGGGGCCGGCGGGTCCTCCACCACGGCGTGCATGGTCTCGATCGGGTCGCCCTTGTCGAACGGGGGCCGGCCCTCGACCGCGGTGAAAAGCGTGACACCGAGCGAGAACAGGTCGCTCGGCGGGCCGAACGAGCTGCCCATGGCGCGCTCGGGCGAGATGAAGTGAGGCGAGCCCAGCACCATGCCGGGGGTGGTCAGCTGCACGTCGGTGGGCATCCGGGCGACGCCGAAGTCGGTCAGCACGCAGCGGCCGTCACCGCAGATCAGCACGTTGGCCGGCTTGACGTCGCGGTGCAGCACGCCGTGCGCGTGGGCGACCTCGAGCGCGCCCAGCAGCGCGATGCCGATCTTGGCGACGACGCGCGGCGCGACCGGCCCGTCCTCGATCACCATGTCGGCCAGGCTGCGCGCGTCGAGCAGCTCCATCACGATCCACGGCCGGCCGTTCTCGTGCACGACGTCGTAGACCTGCACGACGGCCGGGTGCTGCAGGGCGGCCGCGGCCCGGGCCTCGCGCATGGTCCGCTCGTACATCGCGTCGCGGTCGCTCGGGGCCAGACCGGGGGGAAGGATGACTTCTTTGATCGCCACGTCACGGCGCAGCAGCGTGTCGGCCGCGCGCCAGACCGTGCCCATGCCGCCGTGACCCACCGCGGCACGCAGTGTGTACCGCCCGCCGATGAGGGTGCCAGGGGCTGCGCGTCCGCTGGTGGGAGCGTTGTTGCCACCGCTCCACGTCGGAATCTGAGTCACTGAGAATGCCACCGAGGGGGTCTAGGGGCCGTCGACCGAACCCCGCTATCTTGCCGTGCCCGCGCCCCGATTTGAAAGTCACGGTTGCCGTGTTCCGGTGAACTCGACAGTAGGTGACCGGGATATCGCATTGGGTGGGCAGTTTCGGACGCAGAGTACGAAAGCCCTCACTCGGGCGGCGTGAACGACGGTTCAGGAAACGGGCGTTGCAAGTTCGTGCCACAGTGGTCGGGGTATGCCAAGCCGCATCTCGAGGGGTGCGTGGGGCGTTGACCAACCGGTCGAACGCTGCGCCTCCGCCGCCGGACGGATCTCCGGAACGGACTCTCGGTGTGCCCCACCACGGCCTGCCGTGGCACCGTGGAAAGCTCCTATCAGGGCTTACGTGACCGAGCGCGACTCCCCGCGTACGGGAATGGCGTTGCCCAGCGTTACCTAAAACGGTCTAAGCTGTCGCCCGTCTCGAAAAGGCGACAAACACTATATGAAGATGCGGATGCCGACGTGACTACGACTCTGACGGAGCCCGAAGGGGCCCAGAAGGAGTGGCCCGGGCCGTTGCCCGGCGCCGAGCCCCTGCCCGGCCAGCTCGACCGCTGGCTCGCCGCTCACGGCGCGGAGCTCGTAGCGATCCGGCGTCACATTCACGCGCACCCCGAGCCGTCCTATCACGAGTTCGAGACCGCGGCCCTGGTCGCCCGCGAATTGGCCGTGGCCGGCCTGGCGCCGCGCATGCTGCCCGAGGGCAACGGTGTGATCTGCGACATCGGCGAGGGCGACCGGGTGATCGCCTTCCGTGCCGACCTGGACGCGTTACCGCTGCAGGACCTCAAGGACGTGCCGTACAAGTCCACGGTGCCCAACGTCGCGCACGCCTGCGGTCACGACGTGCACACCACCGTGATGCTCGGCCTCGGCCTGGCCCTGCAGCAGCTGGCCGAACGGGGCGAGCTGCCCGGCCGGGTCCGGCTGATCTTCCAGTGCGCCGAGGAGACCGTCCCCTCGGGAGCCCCTAAGCTCATCGCGGCGGGCGCCCTCAAGGACGTCGCCGCGATCTTCGCGCTGCACTGTTACCCGCAACTGCCGGCGGGCCTGGTCGGGGTGCGTTCGGGCCCCTTCACCGCGGCCGCCGACACCGTCGACGTCAAGCTGACCGGCCCCGGCGGGCACACCGCCCGGCCGCACCTGACGGCCGACCTGGTGTACGCGCTGGCCAAGGTCATCACCGACGTGCCCGCGCTGCTGGGCCGCCGGGTCGACCCGCGGGCCGGGCTGTCCATGGTGTGGGGCGCGGTGCACTCGGGCGAGGCGTTCAACGCGATCCCCGGCGAGGGGCGGGCCCGCGGCACCGTGCGGGTGCTCAGCCGGGAGGCCTGGCGCACCGCTCCCGAACTGGTCACCCAGCTGGTCAAGGACGTGGTCGCGCCGACCGGGGCGCAGGTCGAGGTGGGCTACCACCGCGGCGTCCCGCCGGTGATCAACGACCGGATGGCGGCCGCGATCGTGGCGGGTGCCGCGGGGGCTGCGCTCGGCCCCGAACGGGTGGTCGAAGCCGAGATCAGCATGGGCGGTGAGGACTTCTCGTTCTACCTCGACCAGGTGCCGGGCGCGATGATCCGGCTCGGCACCGGGGTGCCCGGTTCGGAGGCGAAGCACGACCTGCACCAGGGCGACTTCGATGTGGACGAGAACTGCATCGGCTACGGCGTACGGGTCATGGTCCACACCGCGCTGGCCGCCCTGGCGACGGGCGCGTTCTAGGGCTTACGGCTGCGGAGGCGCCGGCGGCCCGGAGATCGGGGGCTGCGGCGCTGCCGGGGCCACGTACGCCGGGCGGCGGCGCGAGCGGTTGTACCGGCGTACGGCGTAAATGATCGCCCAGATCGGCAGGCCGAACGCGATCAGCCACGGCAGCAGCGCGCCCAGCACGGTCAGCAACACCTTGAGCGAGGCCAGCAGCGCGTCCCAGCCGGCCCCCAGCCCGCTCAGGAAACCGGGCGGGCCGTCGTCGGCGACCGCCTCCGCCTCCGGGTCGAGCAGGGTGACGGTGATCGTCGAAAGGGCGGTCAGGTCGGCCAGGTTGCGCTTCTTGGCCTGCAGTGCGGCCAGGTCGGACTCGCGGGTGGCCACCTCACGCTCGAGCATCACCAGGTCGTTGAGCGTCTTGGCCTGGGCCAGCAGCTTGCGGCCGCTGTCGACGCGGGCCTGCTGCACGGTGATCCGCGCGTCGAGGTCGACGGTCTGCTCGGTCACGTCCTCCGTGTTGATCTGGCGCTGTTCCTCGGTGCCCAGCTTGGCCAGCTGGTCGACCACGCCGGCGAACTTGTCGGCCGGGACGCGCAGCTCCATGGACGCCGTGTCCGAGCCGGAGCCGCTGCTCCGGTTGTCGCCGCTGACGAAGCCGCCGGAGGTCTTGGCGATGCCGGTGGCCTGCCCGGCGGCGGCCTCGACGTTGTCGACCCGCACGGTGACGGTGCCCCGATAGATGATCGAGCGCTGGTCGACCCGCAGGTCGGGCGCCTCGGCCTGCGCGTCCTTGCCCATCGCGGGGCCGGCCGCCCCCTGGTCGGGCACCGCCTGCTCGGCCACGCCGGCCTCGGGCGCACCCCCCGAGGACGCCGCGTTGTCGGCGGCGCCGTCGCCGCAGCCGGCCAGCATCAGGCCGGCGATGACGACGGTGCCGAAGATATATGTCTTTCGAGAGCGCATGGTTTCTCCCAACCGGAGTTTCGGTGTGCTCCTGGGACGTGCGGCGGAGCTTTTCCGGTTCCGGCAGACTGCGAGTTGAGCGGTTACGAATCAGCGGCGGAGGAGTCCCGTGCAGATCACGAAGTTCACGCATTCCTGTCTCCGGGTCGAGGGCGCGGGTGTCCTCGTGGTGGACCCGGGCGCGTTCAGCGAGCGGTCGGCGCTCGACGGGGCCGACGCGGTGCTCATCACTCATGAGCACTTCGATCACCTCGACCCCGAGGCGCTCGCCGAGACGCTGGCGCAGCGGCCGGAGCTGCGGCTCTTCGCCCATGCTGACGTGCTGGCCCAGCACCCGCGCTTCGCCGAGGTGTCGACCGCGGTCGAGCCGGGAGCGCAGTTCGAGGCCGCGGGTTATCGCGTACGGGTGTTCGGCGGGCAGCATGCCGTAATCCACCCGGACATCCCGCGCATCGCCAACGTGGGCTACCTGATCGCCGACGAGTCGACGAATCTGTACCACCCCGGGGACTCGTTCACCGTGCCGGAGGACACGACGGTGGACACGCTGTTCGCGCCGTTGAATGCTCCATGGATGAAGCTTTCCGAGTCGATCGACTTCGTCCGGGCGGTGCGGCCGGGCCGGGCCTACGCGCTGCACGACTACCTGCTCACCGAGACCGGGGCCAAAGTGTCGGACGGACACCTCGAGCGACTCTCGGGCACGAAGTACGCGCACGTCGCGCCGGGCACTACCATCGCGTGACGTGCCCAGCGCAACCGACGAGCTGATCCAGCAGCTCTACGAGTCCCCGCCGGACGGCTTCGTGGCGGCCCGCACGGCCGCGATCGACGACGCCCGCAAGTCCGGTGACCGGGCCACGGCCAAGCGCCTGGCCGCGCTCAAGAAGCCGACCGTGGCCGCGTGGGTGGTCAACCTGCTCGCCCTGCGCAAGCCCGCGCTGATCGAGGAACTCGTCGAGCTGTCGAGCTCGCTGCGCGAGGCCCAGCGCGGGCTTGACGGCGCGGCGCTGCGCGAGCTGACCAACCAGCGCCGCCAAGTGGTCGCGGCCCTCGTCTCGGCCGCGAGCAAGCTGGCCCGGGCCGAGGAGCCGTCGATCAAGCTGCCGCTCGGTGAGGTCGAGGCCACCCTGACCGCCGCGCTGGCCGAACCCGACATCGCGGCCCAGGTGCGTACGGGCCGGTTGATCCGCGCCGCCACCTACGCCGGCTTCGGTGAGGTCCCCCGGCCGCGGTTGCGCCTGGTCACCGACGAGGCCGACGTCTCCGCCGACGATGCCGGGGACGACGGCGACGCCGAAGTGGTCGAGTTCCCCCGGGAACGGGCGGCGGCCGCCGAGCGCCGCCGCCGGGAGTTCGAGCTGCGCCGCCGCGAGCTGCGCCGGGAGTTGTCGAACGCGCAGTCGGCCGAGAAGCGGGCCGACGACCAACTCGAACGGGCCGAGGCGGCCGAACGTGACGCTGGTCACCTTGTCGACGACCTGGACGCCGAGCTGGCCGAACTGGAACGCAAACGCACCGAGGCGCAGGCCGACGTGGCCCGGCGCAAGCAGGCTCGCCGCCTCGCGGAACGGGAGGCCGCCGCGGCCCGCCGGCAGGTCGGCGACGTACAGGCCGCGTTGGAGGATCTTGAATCGGACGAGCCGGAATGATCGGATTCGCCGGCGCTGACCGGAAGAATATTTTCCAGATCCGCTCAGGGGGAGCAGAATCGGGCGGGTGACCCCCGAACAGGCAGCCGCCAACGCCAAGACGGGGCTAGCGACGATCGTGGGCGCCTTTGCCGAGTCGCCACAGACGCTGCGCCGTGCGCGCCTGCTGGGTCTGTCCGGCTGGGCCTATCACGTGTCGGCGCGCGCGGGCGCGCTCGGCGACGTGCGACCCGAGACCGTCGCCGCCTCGATCGGTCTCATCGCGCCCGAGGCCGTCATGGACGGCTGGGAGGCGACAGCCAAGACCTCCGCGCCCATGGAGGTGGCCGCCTGGCACCTCCATGAGCTGTGCACCTGGGGTGTGGAACAGATCGGCGGTTTCCCCCGGCTGGCCCGGCTGCACGAACTGGCCCGCCGCGTGGTGACCGCGGTCGACTACGCGGGCCTGCCGCTGTTCGCCGCCTGGCGGGCGATGCCGGTCCCCGACCAGGCGCCCGGCGCGCAGGTCGCGGTGCTGCTGCACCTGCTGCACGAACACCGGCTCGGGGTGCAACTGGTGGCCGTGCGGGCCAGTGGGCTCACCCCGCTGCAGGCGATCATCGCCGGGCCCGAGGGTGAGACAGGCGCGGTGGCGTTCGGGTGGCAGCCGCCCTATCCGCCGGCCGGGCCCATCGTCAGGCGGCTGATGTGGGCCGAGTCGGTGGCCGACGCCATGGCCGGTCAGGCCTACACGGCCCTCGACCTGAGCGAGCGGGTCGAACTGATCGGCCTGCTGGAATCGCTGCGGCACCGGCTGCAGTCGTAAAGCGCTCGCCCGCGGCGTCCCGCCCGTGATCCCATGCTCCGGTGACTGAGCTTCCCGACGGCTGGAGCACGCGCCGGCCCACCCTCGACGACCAGCCCGCGCTCCTCGAGCTCGTGCACGCCAGCGACATCGCCGCGGTGGGCTACCCCGACTACAGCCCGGAAGACCTGCACGAGGCCCTCACCGAGCCCAACACCGACCTGTCCCGCGACAGCTGGGTGGCGCTCGACCCCGACGGCCGCATCGTCGGCTGGGCCTACCCGAGCAACGCCACCGGCGAGAACCGCGACTTCATCGAGGTCTACACCTGGCCCGAGCGCGGCCGTCCGGCGATCCGGCCGCTGCTCGACCTGATCCTGGCCCGCGCGGCCGAGCGGGGCGCCGAGTTCGGCCACAACCCGTACGAGGTCCGGGCCGGCGCCGTACCCAGCGAGACGGCGTACATCGAACAGCTGACCGCGGTGGGGTTCAGCTTCCTCAAACAGCACGCGCGCATGCAGATCCCGCTCGACGGCGTCTCCGCGACCCCGCCCGAGCCTCCGGCCGGCGTCACTATCCGAGCCGTACGGGCCGATGACGAGGCCGAGATGCGTGCCGTGCACGGCGTCATCGAACAGGCCTTCGTCGACTCCGACCACCGGGCGCTGCCCTACGACGCGTGGCGCAAGCAGGTGAGCGCGCTCGACGAGTGGTGGGTGGCCGAGGTCGACGGTGTCGTGGCGGGCGCGCTCGAATCCTCGTACGACAGCGACGAGGGGAACGACGAGGGCTGGGTCAAGCGGCTCGCGGTGCTGGGGTCGTACCGGAAAAGGGGTCTGGGTGAGGCCCTGCTCCGCCGCGCCTTCGCCACCTATGCCGCCAAGGGGCGCGCCAAAGCCGGCCTGGGAGTCGACATGGCGAACCCGACGCGCGCGGCCCGGCTCTACCTTGCGGTGGGCATGAAGCCGCTCTACGAGGCCAACATCTACCAGAAGATGATCTAGGCCTCGGGCGACGGTGTGCCGGTGGGGCGGCGGCGCAGCTCCTCGACGTAGTCGTCGGGGGCGCCCGCCTTCTCCGCGGCGTTGGCGATCTCGCTCAGATACCACGCTGTGGGCAGGCCACCCTCGTAGCCGGCGAAGACGTAGACCCACGCGCTGAACTCGCCATCGAGCGTGGAGACACGCACGGTGACCTTCTGATACGCCTCCGCGGTGACGCCCTCGACCTCGTCGAGCTGTGACGCATCCCATGGATGCACGTCGTAGAGCGACACGAAGACCCGGTCGCCGGGCGACTCGACGATCGTCGTGACCGCGCCTTCCGAGCCTATTTCCCCCTCACCGGCAAAGGTCAGACGCCAGCCTTCTATCCACCCCACGCCCACCATGGGCGAGTGCGGACAGTAGGCCCGCATGCGGGCCGGGTCGAGGTTTGAGCCATACGCGGCGTAATGACGCACGGCGATGACGATAGCCCGAGCGGGCGGTGGGGGAGAATACAAGGAGTGCGTGTCGGCACAACTGCCATGGGAAGGTTGGAAACGTCGTGAGTCGGATCGTGATCATCGGTGGGGGACCGGGCGGGTATGAGGCGGCCCTGGTCGCCGCCCAGCTCGACGCGGACGTCACCCTCGTCGAAGCGGACGGACCGGGTGGCGCCTGCGTCCTGACCGACTGCGTGCCCTCCAAGACCTTCATCGCCAGCTCCGAAGTCATGACGGGTTACCGGCACAACGACCGGTTCGGCATCCGCTCGTCGGGGCTCGACGGCGTCACGGTCGACGCGGTCGCGGTCAACGACCGGGTCAAGAAGCTCGCCCTCGCGCAGTCCAGCGACATCCAGGCCAAGCTGGTCAAGGCCGGGGTCGACGTGGTGCACGGCCGGGCCCGCCTCGGTGAGGACACGCTCGGCCACACCCACCAGGTCCTTGTCACGCCGCACGGCGGCGAGACGTACGCGGTCGAGGCCACCACCGTGCTGCTGGCCACCGGGGCCACGCCGCGGGTGCTGGCCACGGCCCGGCCCGACGGTGAGCGCATCCTCGACTGGCGTCAGCTCTACGACCTCACCGAGCTGCCCTCGCACCTGGTCGTGATCGGTTCCGGCGTCACCGGCGCCGAGTTCGCCAGCGCCTACCTGGCCATGGGCGTGCAGGTCACCCTGGTGTCGAGCCGCGAACGGGTGATGCCGCACGAGGACGCCGACGCCGCGATGGCGATCGAGCGGGTGTTCCGCGAGCGGGGCATGACGATCCTGAGCCAAGCCCGGGGCAAGAGCGTCGAGAACACCGGCTCCGGCGTACGGGTGACGCTGGGTGACGATCGAGTGATCGAGGGCTCGCACGCGCTGATCGCGGTCGGCGCCGTGCCCAACACAGCCGATCTCGGCCTCGCAGAGTACGGCGTGCAGGTCGGCGACGGCGGCTACGTGACCGTCGACCGGGTCTCGCGCACCAACGTGCCCGGCATCTACGCCGCCGGCGACTGCACGGGCGTGCTGCCGCTGGCCAGCGTGGCCGCCATGCAGGGCCGCATCGCGATCTGGCACGCGATGGGCGAGGCCGTGGCCCCGCTGCGGCTGCGCACCGTCTCGGCCAACGTCTTCACCGACCCCGAACTGGCCACCGTGGGTGTCTCGCAGAACGACGTCGACGCCGGCCGGATCCCCGCCCGTCAGGTGATGCTGCCGCTCACCGGCAACGCCCGGGCCAAGATGGCCGACCTGCATGACGGCTTCGTCAAACTCTTCTGCCGGCCGGCGACAGGGCAGATCGTGGGTGGGGTCGTGGTGGCGCCCAAGGCCAGCGAACTGATCCTGCCGATCACGATGGCGATCGAGAACAACCTGACCGTGGACCAGCTGGCCCACACGATCACTATCTACCCGTCGTTGTCGGGGTCGATTGCGGAAGCGGCGCGTCAGCTGATGCAGCACGAGCTGCAATGACGTCCTTCTGACCGGCGGCGACCGCGGCCAGCTCCTCGTCCTTGCGGCCCCCGAAGAGGGCGAGGATCCAGCCGGCGGTGCCGAACACGACGGCCGCGGTGGCGGCGATCGCGAACAGCCGCCACGCGGACTGGGTGATCGCCGTGCCGCCGACGTGGCCGACCAGGCCGCCGTAGCTGCCCCAGGCCAGTGCGGCCAGGCCGTCGTACAGGACGAAGAGCTTGATCGGGTAACGGCGGCGGCCGGCGTGGAAACCGGCCGCCATGCGCCCGCCGGGGACGAACCGGCAGAGCAACAGCACCAGGGGGCCGGGGCGACGCAGCCCACGGGTGAAGCGCGCGGCGGCCAGCTTGGTCTTGGAGACCTCTTTCGCTTCCTCGTCGTGCCGGGGCCCGTAACGCGCGCGCAGGGCGGCCAGCCGGCCCGTGCCGCGCTCGCTCGAGGAGCGGCCGAGGGTGAACGCGATCGCGTCGCCGGTGAACATGCCGAGCGCGCCCACCAGGATCACGAGCGCAAGATCAAGATTTCCGTAGACAGTCAGCGCCCCGGATGTGATCATGATCGCCTGGATCGGGACGACGGGAATCATCGCGTCGATAGCCAGAAAGCCGAAAAGAGCAAGGTACGCCCATGCCGGTGTTGCCATCATGGTCAACAAGTCGGTCATAGGTCATGCCACCTCACGGTGCTACGGGGTCCACGTCATTCTCGGCGAGGACACCTGAGAATGGGCTGTGTTCAGCATGCTCCCTGATCAGGCCCGGTCTTCGGTGATGCCGAACACGGTAGTGTCTCGATCTCCCCGGCGCTGCCCATTATCGGACCGCGAGCGTCTCGTAAGGGCGAGATGCCCGGGTTCGTCCCACACGTTTTTCGCTCGCAGCGGAGCGGGCGTACCGTGAGATTGCCGGAACGCCGGGTCCCCCGTTCTCGGTGTGCCGGCCGGTGGGCCGTCCGTAGGTCCCGTACGGGCGGTCCACTCGTCACCTCTGCCTCGCCTACCCTGTGCGGGTGCCCTCGCTCGTCGCGCCCACGGTCGATGTCCACATCTCCTTTCTCGAAGCCATGGACGAATACGTGGCCGAGGGGCGAGGCGGGCTCGACGACTTCAGCAACATAGGCAACGACATCCGCTCGTACGCCGCCACGTGGTCGACGGCCGAGGGCTTCGCCCGCTACGTCTCCTACCTGCGGGCGCAACGCCTGGAGGAGACGCCGCGGCCGCCCGGCTTCGTCCCGACCACCGTGCTGTGGTGGCTCGACGGGGCCGAATATCTGGGCCGCCTCAACATCCGGCACCGGCTGGCGCCCGGGCGGGCGGGGGAGCGCAACGGGCACATCGGCTACGACGTGCGGCCGGGGGCCCGCCGGCAGGGGCACGCCACCGCGATGCTGGCCGCCGCCCGGCCCCGGGCGGCGGCGCTGGGTCTGCCGCGGGTGCTGATCACGTGCGACTTCGACAACGAGGCCTCGCGCCGCACGATCGAGCGCAACGGGGGGCGTTTGACCGACCGCCTGGACGAGAAGCTTCGCTACTGGGTTTAGCCCGGGCCCAGTTGGTCCGTGGCGGTCGCGCCGGCCCCCATGAGCAACACCAGTCAGTCGATGCTGCAGACCACGGCGCCCGCGGTGACGCTCTCGCCGACCTTGATGGACAGGCCCGACACCGTTCCCGCCTTGTGGGCCTGCAGGGGCTGCTCCATCTTCATGGCCTCGACCACGACGATCACGTCGCCTTCCGAGACGGTGTCGCCGTCCGAGACCGCGACCTTCACGATCGTGCCCTGCATCGGGGCGGTCAGGGCGGCTGCACCGCCCGCCTGCGCGCTCGCCCCGCCCGCACCGGACGCCCGCCGGCCCGCCGGCCGGCTCGTGGTGGCCGCGGCCGGCCCTCCCTGCAGAAGTTTGGCCGGGAGCCGGACTTCGAGCCGTTTGCCGCCCACTTCGACGACCACCGTCTCGCGCTCGTCCGCCTCGGCGCCCGCGGCGACCCCGGCCGCGAACGGTTCGACGCCGCCCGCCCATTCAGTTTCGATCCATCGCGTGTGGACGGTGAACGGCTCCGCGGTGAAAGCCGGGTCGCGCACCACGGCACGGTGGAAGGGCAGCGCGGTCGCCATACCTGTGATGACCGTCTCGTCGAGCACGCGACGGGAGCGCTCCAGCGCCTCTTCCCTCGTACGGCCCGAAACAATGATCTTGGCGAGCAGGGAGTCGAAGTTGCCGCCGACGACACTGCCCGCCTCGACCCCCGCGTCGACGCGCACGCCGGGCCCCATCGGCCACGACAGGGTCTCGACCGTGCCGGGGGCGGGCAGGAAGTTGCGGCCCGGGTCCTCACCGTTGATGCGGAACTCGATGGAGTGGCCGCGCGGCGCCGGGTCCTCGGTGAGCTCCAGCGGCTCACCTGCGGCGATACGGAACTGCTCGCGTACGAGGTCGAGGCCCGCTGTCTCCTCGCTGACCGGGTGCTCGACCTGGAGGCGCGTGTTGACCTCGAGGAACGAGATCGTCCCGTCCTGGCCCACGAGATATTCGACGGTGCCGGCGCCGTGGTAGCCGGCTTCGCGGCAGATCGCCTTGGCGCTCTCGTGGATGGAGGCGCGCTGCTCGTCGGTGAGGAACGGGGCCGGTGCCTCCTCGACCAGCTTCTGGTGCCGGCGCTGCAGCGAGCAGTCGCGCGTGCCGACGACGATCACGGTGCCGTGGGTGTCGGCCAGCACCTGGGCCTCGACGTGCCGCGGCCGGTCCAGGTAGCGCTCGACGAAGCACTCGCCCCGCCCGAACGCCGCCACCGCCTCGCGCGTCGCGCTCTCGAACAGCGACGGGATCTCGTCGAGGGTGCGCGCCACCTTGAGGCCGCGGCCGCCACCGCCGAACGCCGCCTTGATCGCCACGGGCAGGCCGTGCTGCTCGGCGAAGGCGATGATCTCGGCCGCGTCGGCCACGGGCTCGGCTGTGCCCGGCACCAGCGGCGCGCCCGCCCGCTGCGCGATGTGCCGCGCGGTCACCTTGTCGCCCAGGTCGCGGATCGCTTGCGGAGTGGGCCCGATCCAGGTCAGCCCGGCGTCGAGCACTGCCTGCGCGAAGTCGGCGTTCTCGGAGAGGAAGCCGTAGCCGGGGTGCACGGCGTCGGCCCCGGCCCGCGCGGCCACGTCGAGCAGCTTGTCGATGCGCAGGTAGGTCTCGGTCGCGCTGTCGCCTCCCAGCGCGTACGCCTCGTCGGCGAGCCGGGCATGCAATGCGTCCCGGTCGCTGTCGGCATAGACGGCGACGCTGGCGAGACCCGCGTCCTGACAGGCCCGGACGACCCGGACGGCGATCTCGCCACGGTTGGCGATCAAGACCTTGCGCACGGGCTGAGCTTACGCTGAAGGAGTGTCCGCAACGCGCATGATGATCCTCGGCCTGGTCCAGTGGATGGAACCGGTGCACGGCTACGACGTACGGCGGGAGCTGTTGAGTTGGAACGCCGACAAGTGGGCGAACGTGCAACCGGGATCGATCTATCACGCGCTGCGCAAAATGACCGAGGAAGGGCTGCTGCACGAGGTCACCACCGAGCAGGTCGGCGCTCGTCCCGCGCGGACGACGTACGGGATCACCGACAAAGGGAAGGCCGAGTTCCAGTCGCTGCTGCGGCAGGGGTGGTGGAACCTGTCGCCGGGTGTCGACCCGTTCATGGCCGCGTTCTCCTTCCTGCCCGCGCTGCCGCCTGCGGAGTCGGCGGCCGCCCTGCGCAACCGAGCGACGCAGCTGCGGGCCGGCCAGCAGCAACTTGAGGCCGCGACCAAGGCGGACTGGGCGGACAATAAGCCCATCTATGTGTCCTGGTTGTGGGAGCGCAGCATCATGATGGCCGAGGCTGAGATCGCGTGGTGCGAGCGGACAGCTAAACGGATCGAGGAAACTGGCGAAATCAAGTTTGACTAGTAAAACTTGACGGTCGTAGTCTGCGGGGCATGATTGAGACTCGCGGCTTGCGCAAGTCGTTCACCTCGCGCCAAGGGCGCGACAAGAAAACCGTCGAAGCCGTACGCGGCGTCGACCTCGACGTCGCCGAAGGCGAAATCTTCGGATTCCTCGGCCCGAACGGGGCCGGCAAAACCACCACCCTGCGCATGCTGGCCACGCTGATCGAACCCGACGACGGCACGGCCACCATCGCCGGCGCCGACCTGCGCGCCGACCCGGGCGAGGTGCGCCGTCGCATCGGCTACGTGGCCCAGGGCGGCAGCACATGGGACGACTCGACCGCACGGGAAGAACTGGTGCTGCAAGCCCGGCTCTACGGCGCCACCAAGCCGGCCGCCCACCGGCGGGCCGAGCAGGTGCTCGAGGGTTTCCAGCTCAGCGAATACGCGGACCGCAAATGCAAAACCTACTCGGGCGGGCAGCGCCGGCGGGTCGACATCGCGCTCGGCATCATCCACGAACCCAAGGTCGTCTTCCTCGACGAACCGACCACCGGCCTCGACCCGCAGAGCCGGGCCCACATGTGGGACGAGATCAGACGGCTGCGTGCGGAGGGCATGACCGTCTTCATCACGACCCACTACCTCGACGAAGCCGACGCGCTCTGCGACCGCATCTCCATCATGGACAACGGTGAGATCGTCGCCTCCGGCACACCCGCCGACCTCAAACGCGAAATCTCCGGCGACGTCGTCCGGGTCGGGCTGCCCGTCGAATCGGTCACCGCGGCGGCCGAGGCACTCAACTCCTACAAGCTCGAGACGTACGAGGACAACGTCCGCCTGTACGTGGAGGACGGCGCGGTGGCGATCCCGCAGATCCTCCGCGCCCTCGACGCGGCCGGCGTCCCGCTCGGCACGATCGAACTGCACCGCCCCAGCCTCGACGACGTGTTCCTGACCAAAACCGGCCGATCACTGCGGGAGAGCTGAGCCATGAAACTGCTACGCGACACCTCACTGATCTTCAACCGGCAGATGCAGTTGCTGCTGCGCAATCCGGTGTGGATCCTCGTCGGCGTCTTCCAGCCGGTGATGTATCTGCTGCTCTTCGCCCCCCTGCTCAAACCCGCGCTGCAGGTGCGGACAGACGCCGAGGCGTACGAGATCTTCGTCCCCGGTCTTCTCGTACTGCTCGCCATCTTCGGGGGCCTGTTCCAAGGCTTCGGCCTGATCGCCGAACTGCGCGCGGGCGTGATCGAACGCTCCCGGGTGACGCCGGTCAGCCGCCTCGCCCTGCTGCTCGGCCGCTCCCTGCGCGACGTCGTCTCGCTGATCGCCCAAGCCGTGATCATCACGCTGCTGGCGCTGGCGTTCGACCTGCGCGTGTTCCTGGGCAACCTGCTCCTGGCGTACCTGATGCTCGCCCTGATCTCGCTGATGACGTCGGCGGTCAGCTACGGCGTGGCGCTGGCCGTCAAGAGCGAGGACGCGCTGGCCCCGCTGATGAACACGGTCGCCCAGCCGGTGCTGCTGCTCAGCGGCATCCTGCTTCCCCTCACGTACGCCCCCGGATGGCTGCAGGGCGTAGCCGACTGGAACCCGTTCTCATGGGCGGTCAACGGCACCCGCGCACTGTTCCGCGGTGACCTGGGCGCGCCCGCGGTCTGGCAAGGCCTGCTGATCATGGCCGTGCTGGCGGTGCTGGCCGTGGCGTGGGCCGGGCGGGGGTTCGCCAAGAGCGTCCGCTAGCCCTTCCACAGCGCGATGTAGGGCACGTCCATCTCCGCCAGCAAATTACGCAGCAGCGGCAAAGACAACCCGATCACGTTGCCGGGGTCGCCTTCAATACGGTCGACGAAGGCGGCCCCGCGCCCGTCGAGCGTGAACGAACCGGCCACGTGCAAGGGCTCACCGCTGGCCACGTAGGCCGCGATCTCGGCGTCGCTGACATCGGCGAAATGCACCGTGGTGAGACCCACGGCCTCCGCCTGCTTGCCGGTGACCAAGCTGGTCACGTGGTGACCGGTGTGCAACACGCCCGACTTGCCCCGCATCCGCTTCCAGCGCTGAGTGGCCTCCTCAGCGTTGGCCGGCTTACCGAAGATCTCACCCTCGAACGCGAGCACGGAATCGCACCCGAGCACCACAACACCCGGATCAGCATTCAGCTGGGCGGCGATGGTGCGCGCCTTCATCCGAGCCAGAGCAAGACAGAGCGTGGCCGCATCATCGGCCTCGACGCCCGACTCATCAACGCCGCTGACCATCACCTCAGCCTCAATCCCCGCGGCGCTGAGCAGCCCCCGCCGAGCCGGACTGGCCGAAGCAAGAATCAACCGGTACGCGATGTCCTTCTGCACAACCCGAGGCTACAAGTTCGTCCGCACTATCAACGCACCCTTAACGGCGTTTCAGCCCCAAACTTCAGTTACGCCCCCGCCGCCGCAACACCAACACCAGCACCAACGCGGCCGCCGCAACAACACCGGCGAGCCCCCCGAACAGCAGAACACTGCCGTTGCCAGCAGGCTCCGCATCAGCCACCGGCGCAGCCGACTGAGGCCGAACGGTCGTCGGTGCGCTGGGGGCCGCACTACTGGCCGCAGGCCCGGCGCTCTCCCCGCCCCCTTCAAGAGGCGGAACGTCAGCGGTCAACGCCTTGACAATGTTGAGCCGCCCAAACCCACACTCATCATCGCGCCCGGGAGGCCCAATATCGTCCGCAGTAGCAGTCAGCCGATGAACGACTTCCTTAGCGGACAGTTCAGGAAACTTGGCCCGGACCAGCGCAGCAGCCCCAGAAACAATCGCCGTTGAGTCGGAAGTCCCAGCCGCGATCCCATAACCTCGCGGCGGCTGCGCCGAAATGATGTCCACGCCGGGAGCGCAGATCTGTACCTTTTCATCTTTTACAGACTTGTCAGAGTACTTCCCGTTCCGGCCAGTGGCGCCGACCGCGAGAACACCATTGAATGCAGCAGGATGATTAATGATTAGGTCTTGTGCTGTGTTGCCTACAGCGGCGATCACAACGATGTCTTTATCGATTGCGTCGTCGACAGCATCCTTCAAAGCGAATCCGGGGCCGACCGCCCCGGAAACATTGATGATATTCGCGTTATGGTTGGCGGCCCAGGCCATACCTTTAGCCATAATGGCTGAATCGCCCAGCCCATCGCTCGAGACGATCACTGGAAGGATTTTGGCGGATGGTGCTATGCCCTGAATTCCGGAGTTTGAGCCGTGTCCGTGGGCGGCAATAAGCGCGGCCATCCGTGTTCCATGGCCGTCGTTGTCCGTTCGGCCATCCTTGCCGGGCGAGGCCTGGTTGCTTCCTGCCAAAAGATTTCGCCGAATGTCGGGGTGGGGGGCGCTCCCGGAGTCGAGTACAGCAACGATCACGCCGGACCCGGTTGAAATTGATCGCGTTTCCGACACGCGCAAACTCTTTAAGTACCACTGTTGATCGCGTACAGAATCTGCGAGAGCCGGAGGGCTGGGTGCTGCGATGGCGGCGAGAATCCCCAATGCGGCGCTTGCGGCAAGGAACCTTCGTTTGGAGCTCAATTGAGGCCGATCGCAGGCCCTGGATCGATGCGCTGATCGCGAGGTGGCAAAACAACGGGGTCGACGCCAGTTGCTGTCTGCCAAGGGTTGTCAGGGTCCCAGTGCATTTGGTCGTCTTGGTCACGGCGGCTGGTGTTCCGTGCGCCAGTCTGCCCGTATGGCCCGGTCGTCCCAACGTGCTGACCCGTAATTCCTGCACCGTTAGCTCTGCCGCCAGCACCTGCGACCCGGCCGCCTGGCGTGCCGCCGCCAATGACCCCGCTGCCTGGCGTGCCGCCGCCAATGACCCCGCCAATGGGATTCACTCGCTGCGCGCCGGGTCGTGCTCCTCCAGGTTGCGCGACTCCGATTCCAGGGGCCCCGCCGATCACCCCGCCCGGCGGCATCACGTGCATGCCACCTGACGCTGGCCCGCTAGGCCGAATTGCACCCTCACGCGGCAGGCCAGCATTGCGACCGCCCGGACCAACTGCGGGCGGCCCGAGCGGGCTTGTGCCGGTGGGAACGAAGCTGCTCGGACTTGGAGGAAGTAGGCCCGGTCCTGGTGTCGGTCCAGGCGTCCCGGAAACGGGAGGTGTCCCGGGAGGCAATCCGGCTACCGGAGCGGTTGGAGCGGTTGGTGCAGTTCCGCCCAAGATCAAGCCAGGCTGCTGAGCCGGCGGCAGAGGTGCCGAGGGCGGTGCAACGTTTGGGGATGTCGGAAAGGCCGCGGGCGGTCTAATGGTCTTGGAGGACGAAGCGGCATCGGAGCCAAAGCTCGGCGTAATTGGGGGAATTGGCGGGGCGGCATAGCCTCCGCCACCATCACTGCCTTTGGTTTCTTCACGGCCGAGGTTTGGCCTGTAGGGCCTGGGCGTCTGGATTTTGACTTGAGCCATGGCCAGGTCGCTGCTTACGCCGTTTAGGAGGGTTACTGCTCTCTGGTGTAAAGCTTCCTGGCGGCCGGGGGCTACCGGCGGCTGTTCGCCGCTTGGGCTGGGGGTTGGAGTGGGCTGGCCGCTTGTGGTGGAGGGCTGCTGGGAGGCAGTGAAGGTGGCCAGGGCCTGTTCGTTGGCCTGATACTCCTGGGCGATCTCGTTCATTTCCTTCTGGGCGAGGCTGATGGACAGCGTCGCCGAGGCGAAGGCGTCGTGGTTGGCTATCGCGGCCTCGTAGGTTTCGTCGAGGTTGTCGATCAGCTCGTTCAGGCGGGTGATGTAGGCCTCGGCGGCGGCGTTCTTGTCCGGGGGCCACGCGGCGGCGAGGTTGTCGCGGTAGTTTGCGACCTGCCAGCGGTGTTCGTTGATGAGGTCGGCCGAACGCTTCCAACCCGTCAGCAGCTCGTAGTGCTGCTCGGTGCTGGGGTTCTGGATGTAGCCCTGCATGGCCTGGATCGTCATCATGCCCCAGGGCGTGCCGCCAGCGCCGCCTCCGCCACTCGCAGCCAACATCAGACGTCTCCCTCGCTGCTCGTCGTGGGGTAGGTGGCGGTCGTGGCCTCGGGGATGCCGACCTTGTCGAACGCCTTGTTCACGTCGGCGACTTGCGCGTGGGAGAAGGCGTCGGAGCCGCGATACTGCTTGCTGATGTCGGCGGCGGCCGATGCGAAGCCCTGGGTGCCGTTCGCGTAGTTGTAAACGTTCTGATGGGTAACGTCCTGTGCCTGGTTGTGCGCGGTCAGGAAGGACGTGAGCTCGACGAAGCCGGCCGGCGGGTCGGGCAGTGGGACGCCCATGGACTCCGAGACGTTGGCCATGTGCGGCGCGTAGCTGTCCGTCACGTTCGCGGCTAGTTTGGCGGCGAACTGTTCCATGGCTTGGATGTCGGCTTCGATCGAGCCGAAGTCTGTGGTGCCGTAGTCACGCAGCCAAGCAGGACCGCGGTCCTCCTCCGGAATCATCTGCGTCCTCCCCCGAAAACCGAACACGCGAACCGATCACGCGAAAACCGAACACAAGTACGCGAAGCGTCTGTGAGAGTAGTCGGTCACTGCCAGCGGTGGGGGACCCTGTGGACAGTGATGGGCGATGATCTAGCGAGGTAGGGCCGAGGTTCGCCAGGAGCGCGGGGCCGTCGACGGGCGTGCGGAGCGGGCCCAGGTGGACGGGGGCGGCGCGGGCGTGACCGCATCAAGTTTGCTGGATGCGGCGGCCAGGATCGTGACCAGGGCGGCCAGCTCCTCGTCGGCCGGTTTGCCGCGCACGACGCTGACCAGGGGTTCCGTATCCATTGACCGAGCGTACGACGGAGTGGGGTGTAACCGGTGACACGCATCCCACACTCGGCTGATCGATTCGCTGTCGCTCGACATGACCGGGTATTTTCTCCGTGATGTCTTCCTCTCCCCCGCTCGTAGTCGCTGACCGTTACCGGCTTGTCGCGCCGCTCGGTCAGGGCGGGATGGGTCGTGTCTGGCGGGCGACCGATGTCGTCCTGCACCGTGAGGTCGCCATCAAGGAACTGGTGCCTCCGCCCGGGCTGACCCCTGGTGAGCGGCAGGAGATGCGTGAGCGGTCGCTGCGGGAGGCGCGCGCGATCGCCCGGCTCAACAACATCAACGTGGTTCGCGTGTTCGACGTGCTGCGCACCGACGCCGACCCGTGGATCGTCATGGAGTACGTGCCGTCCCGCTCGTTGCAGGACACGCTGGCCGCGGACGGTCCGTTCAGTCCCGTACGGTCGGCGGAGATCGGCCTCGGCGTGCTCAACGCGTTGCGCGCCGCCCACCGCGCCGGTGTCGTGCACCGCGACGTCAAGCCGGGCAATGTGCTGATCGGCGCGGACGGGCGCGTCGTGCTCACCGACTTCGGCCTGGCCACTGTGCCGGGCGACCCCAACGTCACGCGTACGGGTCTGGTGCTCGGTTCCCCGGCCTACATCGCGCCCGAGCGGGCTCGCGACGGTTCCGCCGGGCCCGCGGCCGACCTGTGGTCGCTCGGCGCCACGCTGTACGCCGCGGTCGAGGGGTCGTCGCCGTTCGCCCGCCCCTCCGCGATCGCCACCCTGGCCGCGCTGGCCACCGAGAACCCGCCGCCCGCGCGTAACGCCGGCCCGCTGAAGCCGGTGCTCAACGGTCTGCTCCGCAAGGACCCGACGCATCGCATCAACGCCGAGGAGGCCGAGCGTCTGCTGCTCCGCGCGGCCGGCCGCCGGTCCAAGTTGAGCTTCCCGATGAGCCCGACGATGCGCCGCCCCGGCGTGGGTCGTGACCGTTCGGCGCTGACCGGGGGCACTTCCGCGACTCCGGTTGTGCCCGGTCCGCGGCCGCCGGTCGCCCGGCCGTCGATTCCGCCGGGTCAGCCTCCGATCACTCCGGGTCGCCCGGGGGCCGGCGAGGGGCCGCCGCCGATCTTCGCGCCGGGCAAGGCCCCGGTCGGCCGCTCCACGCCCGAGCCACCTGTCCGAGGCCGTACGCCCGAGCCACCTGTCCGAGGCCGTACGCCCGAGCCACCTGTCCGGGGCCGTACGCCCGAGCCCTCCGCCCGGGGCCGTACGCCCGAGCCGCCCGTTCGCGGCCGTACGCCCGAGCCGCCCGCCCGGGGCCGCGCGCCCGAGCCGCCCGTTCATGGCCGCACCACCGAGCCCCCGGCCCGTCGCCGGCCCGCGGCGGAGACGCCCACGCGCGTCGACGGCCCCAAGGTCGACGCCCCGCGCCTGGACGCCACGCGCGTGGACGGCCCGCAGATCGACGCCACTCGGGTCGACGGCTCGCGAATTGATGCCACTCGGGTCGACGGCCCGCGGATTGATGCGACTCGGGTCGACGGCTCGCGGATTGATGCCACCCGGGTCGACGGTCCACCGGTGCAGGACGACCGCACTACCGTTGTCGGTCCGCCCGGTTCCGCGGTGGGCGGCGGCCTTTCCCGTACGTCGAGGGGCGCGCAGGCCGGATTCACGGCGGCCGACGTCGCCGCGAACCGCCGGAGGAAGGCCGCCCCCGAGCACGAGCGGTCCCTGGCCGACGCGACGGCCCTGCTGCCGCGGGTCGGGGCGGACGGGCTGCCCAAGGAAAGCAAGCACGACAAGCCCGGGGCCGACCCGACGACTCGGATCGCGTTGCCGGCCAAGCCGCCGTCCGAGTCGACGCCGAAGCCGCCCGCAGCCAAGGCCGCGCCGCCCGTCCCGGCCGGTGACACCGCCGACAAGACAACGAAGATCTCGGAGCCGGTCGACCGGACCACCAGGATCACGGAACCGCCGCAGAAGCCGTCCCCTGCTCAGGCGAAGCCGGTCGTTCCGGAGGCGACCCAGGTCGTGAGCCCGGCTCAGACGAGGCCCGCGCCGCAGGACGCGACGCAGGTGGTGAGCCCGGCCAAGCTGACACCCGCCAGGGACAAGCCGGTCGAAAGTGATTCGGCCAAGTCCACGGCGGCCAAGTCCACGCCGGCCAAGTCGGTGCCGGCCAAGTCCGCGCCGGTCGACTCCACGCCGGTCAAGTCGACGGCGGCCCAGGGCGATTCGGTCAAGCCGACGCTGATCGGGACGACCGCGGCCGGAGGCGAGTCGGCCAAGCCGACGCCGGCCGAGGCCGAGCCGGTTGAGAGTGCCTCCGCGAAGTCGAAACCGTCCGGAACGCCGTCGACGGGGGACGCATCGGCCAAGACGGCGCAGGCTGAGAGTGCGCCGGCCGGCGTTACCTCGGTCGAAGACGAGTCCGCGTCGGCCGCGAGCGAGCCGGCCGATTCCGCGCCCACCGCAGACGCGTCGACCAGCGACCAGCCGAGCAAGGACGAGTCCGCTCGGTCCGCGACGACGACGCCCGAGGGTGACGCGCGGGCCGACAGCACGCCGGTCGACGGTGAGCCGGCCAAGCCTGCGTCCGCCCGGTCGGCGGTGGCCGGAGACGCGTCGACCGGAAGCACAGTTGTCGCGGGTGAGACTGCGTCCGCCGATCCGACGCTTGACGGGGACACGTCGGCCGACAGCACGCCGGTCGATGGTGAGCCGGCCCAGTCCGCGTCCGCAAAGACCACGTCGGTCGGGGACGGGTCGGCAAACGCCGAGGACGCACCGTCCGACAACCCGCCGAGCGAGGGCGAGCCGGCTGAGCCTGTGCCCGCCGAGACCACGTCGGCCAAGGCGGCGACGACCACGTCGGTCAAGCCGTCGGCGACCACGTCGGTCAAGCCGTCGGCGACCACGTCGGTCAAGCCGTCGACGACTACGCCGCCCCAGGAGTCGACGACCACGCGGGTCAAGCCGGCGACGACTACGCCGCTCCAGGCGTCGACGATCACGCCGGTCACGGCCGCAGCGACCACGCCGGTCACGGCCGCAACGACCACGCCAGCCGAAGCCGCCGCGACCACGCCGGCCAAAGCTGCGCCAACCGGGGACAAACCGGCCAAGTCCAAGTCGGCCAAGTCCAAGCCGGCCAAGACCACGCCCGCCAAGACCGAGCCCACGAAGCGGCCGGGCAGCGCGGAAAGTGCCGCCGCAGCCGTACCCGCTGAGGCGACGGACGAGGCCACGCCCGCGAAGAGCGACGCCACGCCCGGCATCCTCGCGGAGGGCGAGGACAAGGACGAGAAGGCCGCGCCCCAAGACGCGAAGGCGGCCGGCCGGGCCGAGGCGGAAACCACCAAGAAGGCCGCGGCGGATGTGGACGCCACGACCACCCTCGCGGCCGCCGCCCTGGCCGACCGGACCACCAAGATCGCTGACCCGGCGCCCACGGGAGAGGCCGAGGACGACGTCCTGACGCCGGTCCCCGCCTTCAGCCGCCCGAGCCGCCCGGCCTGGGCCCCCATGCCGCACGGCCCCACGCCCGGCATCACGGTTTTCGGCACCCGGCTCACGTACGGCCAGGCCGCCATCGGCGGCGGTGTCATTCTGCTGGTCATCGTGCTGGTGGCGGTCCTGATCGGCCAGTCCTTCGGTGACGACGGCGGCGACCGGGGCCAGACCGGCGCGGCCCCGCCGCCCAGCGCGGCCGCAGCCGGTGGTGGCAGCACGGCGAGCCCGTCGGCCGCGGCCACAACGAAGGCCCCTGCGACGACACCCGCGTCAGCGCCCGCGACGACGCCCGCACTGAGTCTGCCGTCGACGTGGGAGATGCACTCGGACAGCACCGGCTTCAAGATCCCGCTGCCCAAGAGCGCCCGCATCTCGCGGTCGGACAGCGAGATCAGCGTCCGCTGGAGCAACCGTTATCTGCTGATCGACCAGACCAGTAAGCCCAAGGGCGACGCCCTCAAGGACTATCAGGAGCAGGAGCGGACCCGGGTCGGCTCGTCCTACCGGAGCTACGAGAAGGTCAAGATGGTCGAGGTGAAGGATTACTTCAAGCAGACCGTCGACTGGGAGTTCTTCTACACCACGACCTCGGGCAACCGGCAGCACGCGGTGAAGCGCAACATCATCGTCAGCGACAAGCAGGCGTACTCGATCTCTTGGTATGTCTCGCCCGAGGACTGGAAGTCCTCACTGGCCGATTTGAACCTGATCTACGAGGGTTTTCAGCCCAAGAAGTGACTCCGGGGAGTGACAACGGAGATGAATGGGTAATTCATCTTGTGTCACGGACGGAGGTGCGACATGAACTGCCGACGCTACGGCAGTAAGCCGACACTGGTTCTCTGGTTGCTGGTGGCCCTGGCTGACCTGGTCTTTCTGACTGTTGCGGCGGGCGCGCTGGTGATGATTTCGATCGTTGCCGTGCTGGCGGTGGCCGCCGGGGGTGTGTTCGCCACCCGTCTGCTGGCCAAGCCCGCGGAGGCTGTCGAGCCGGTGGCGCGCCGGAGGGCATAGCCGGATCGGATACAGTTCCGCGCTGTGATCGACGGTGTGACTGACTTCTGGGACAAGCTGCTCGGCGCGCAGCCGGATCCGCCCGGTCTGCTGGTGCTGCTCACCGCTCTGGCCGGTTTTCTGGCAGTGTCGTTCCGGCCGGTCTGGCGGGTGGCCCGCAACGCCGTCACGATCGCCCACGAGGGTGGTCATGCCCTGTTCGCACTGTTGACCGGTCGTCGCCTGCGCGGCATCCGGCTGGAGTTCGACACGTCCGGCCTCACGTTGTCGTCGGGCCGACCGACCGGGCCGGGCATGATGCTCACCTTGCTGGGCGGCTACATCGCCCCGTCGCTGGTCGGTGTGCTCGGCGCCTGGCTGCTCGGCGGCAACCGGATCACGCTGCTGCTCTGGCTGGCCGTCGCGTTGCTGCTGCTCATGCTGATCAACATTCGGAACCTGTTCGGCGTCTTGTCGCTGGTCATCACGGGGGCGATCGTCTTCGCCGTTTCCTGGTGGGCTTCCGACGAGGTGCAGGCCGCTTTCGCGTACGCGGGGGTCTGGTTCCTGCTGTTCGGCGGTGTGCGCCCGGTTTTCGAGCTGCAGGCTCTGCGCCGCCGGGGCCGGATGCCGGAGTCCGACGCCGACCAGCTGGCTCACATCACGCACGTGCCGGCCCTGTTCTGGGTCGGCTTCTTCCTGATCGTCAATCTGGTCGCCGTCGCGGCCGGCGCCTTCCTGCTGGCCGGCCAGTGGCTGCCGGACACCGTCTGAGCCGGCCTCCGACACGACCGACCTGGGCCCCGGACACGGTTCGAGCCGGACCGAGTCGTCTCAACGGTCGATAGGGCGGATGCGGCGGCCGAACTAGCTTCCGGAACATGGCTGGTCAGGGCTTGGCGTGGACGACGGCGATCGTGGCATTCGTGGCGGCCGTGCCGATGTGGAAGGCCACCACGCACGCCATCACCATCGCGCACGAGGGTGGTCACGCTCTGTTCGGCGTCCTGTTCGGCCGGGCGATCAAGCGCGTCACGGTCGAGGGCGGAGGCGGCGGTTCGACCGGGTTCGGCAAGGGTGGCGGTTGGTTCGCGATCCTCTTCTCGTTCCTCGGCGGTTATCTGGGCCCGTCACTGTTCGGCCTGGCCGGCGCGTGGATGCTGGTGCACGACGTCTCGCCGCGCGCGGTCCTGCTCATGTCGCTCGTGCTGGTCGCCATCCTGCTGCTCATGGTCCGCAACTTCTTCGGGCTGATCGCCGTGCCGCTCACCGGGGCCGCGTTGTGGGCCGTGGCCATGCGTGGCACGCCGGAGCATCAGCTCGTGTTCGCGTACATCTGGGTCTGGTTTCTGCTGATGGGTGGTGTGCGGCAGATCCCCGAGCTGTATCGCGCCTGGACGACCGGCGCCGAGGCCGACACCGGGGTGCTCAGCACGCACACCGGTCTGTCCAGCGCGTTCTTCGTGGCGTTGTTCTGGCTCGGCTCGATGGCCGCCCTGCTCTACGGAGGCGTGCTGCTGCTGCGCAACCCGATCTGAGGCCGGTCGAAGCGAAACGCACAACCCGATCTGAGGCCGGTCGAAGCGGGGGGCGGGGATCAGAGCGGAATGTTGCCGTGCTTCTTGGGCGGAAGCGTCTCCCGTTTGGTGCGCAGCGTCCGCAACGCCCGGGTGATCTGAGCCCGGGTTTCCGACGGCCGGATGACCGCGTCCACGTAACCCCGTTCGGCCGCGATGTACGGGTTGGCCAGCGTGTCCTCGTATTCCTGGATCAGCTCGGCCCGCCGCGCCGCCGGGTCGTCGGCCGCGGCCAGGTCACCGCGGTAGAGGATGTTGACCGCGCCTTGGGCCCCCATCACCGCGATCTGGGCTGTGGGCCAGGCGAAGTTGAGGTCGGCGCCGAGGTGCTTGGAGCCCATCACGTCGTAGGCCCCGCCGTACGCCTTGCGCGTGATCACCGTGACCTTGGGCACCGTGGCCTCGGCGTACGCGTAGATGAGCTTGGCTCCCCGCCGGATGATGCCCTCCCATTCCTGCGAGGTGCCCGGCAGGAATCCCGGCACGTCGACGAAGGTCACCACGGGAATGTTGAAGGCGTCGCACGTACGGACGAAGCGGGCTGCCTTCTCGGAGGCTGCGATGTCGAGTGTGCCCGCGAAGTGCATGGGCTGGTTGGCCACCACACCGACCGGGCGCCCTTCGACCCGGCCGAACCCGACCACGATGTTCTGCGCGTAGAGCGGCTGCACTTCGAGGAAGTCGTCCACCACCGTCTCGACGACCTTCTTGATGTCGTACGGCTGATTGGCCGAATCCGGGATCAGGGTGTCGAGGGCCCGGTCGTCATCCGTGAGCGACGAGGGGGAGGAATCGTCGAAGATCGTGGGGTCGTCCAGGTTGTTGGACGGCAGGTAGGACAGCAGCGCGCGCACGTAGTCGATCGCGTCGTCCTCGTCGGACGCCAGGTAGTGCGCGTTTCCGCTGCGTGTGTTGTGCGTGCGGGCGCCGCCCAGTTCCTCCATGCCGACCTCTTCGCCGGTGACCGTCTTGATCACGTCGGGGCCGGTGATGAACATGTGCGACGTCTGGTCGACCATCACGGTGAAGTCGGTGATCGCGGGGGAGTAGACCGCGCCGCCCGCGCACGGGCCCATGATCAGCGAGATCTGCGGGATGACGCCGCTGGCCCGCACGTTGCGGAAGAAGATGTCGGCGTAGAGGCCGAGTGCGACCACGCCTTCTTGGATGCGCGCGCCGCCGGAGTCGTTGATCCCGATGATCGGGCAGCCGATCTTCATGGCCAGGTCGAGCACCTTGACGATTTTTTCGCCGAAGACCTCGCCCAGCGAGCCGCCGAAGATCGTGAAGTCTTGGGAGAAGACGCAGACCTGCCGGCCGTCGACTGTGCCGTAGCCGGTGACCACCCCGTCCCCGTACGGGCGGTTCTTGTCCAGGCCGAAGTTGGTCGAGCGGTGCCGGGCCAGCTCGTCGAGCTCGACGAACGAGCCTTCGTCGAGCAGCATCTCGATCCGCTCGCGGGCTGTCTTCTTGCCGCGGGCGTGTTGCTTCTCGACCGCGCGGGCGGATCCCGCGTGCACCGCCTCACTCGTGCGTCTTTCGAGGTCAGCGAGCTTGCCGGCGGTGGTGTGGATGTCGGCCACGACGTCGTCGTCCTGGTGGGTGGTCACGCTCGTTCCTCACGCTTCCCGAGGGTCTACTCGTCAGTAAATGATCGTAGTGCGCTACCAGAGGTCGTGGCGGGCCGTGCGCGTTTCGCACGCAATGCCCCATTCGTTACCTGTGTCGTGACGAACTGGATGACCGCGGCCGGTATCGCCCTCATCGCCGGAGGGCTGGCCACGCTGATCTGCTTCCGAACCGTGCTCTTCGGCGGAGGCGGGCGGCGGGCCCGGGGCAACGCCGAGGCCGACATCCAGCCCTCGTCACGTCGTGGGCGAGGCAACCGCCGGCACAACCGGTCGGCCGAGCCGGCTGCTCTTCTCCCCGCCGAGGAGGTCGGCCTGACTGAGGAGGACGAGCAGCGCGCGGAGATCCCTTACGAGGACCGGCCGCGCGAGCTGCACGCCGAGGATCAAGACCTTTTCCCGTACGGGGATGAGCCCGTCGAGGAGCCGTTCCTCGACTACGAGCCGGACCCGTACGAGGCCGAACCGTACGACCCCCAGCCCTACGAGCCCGAACCGTACGAGCCCGAGCCGTACCAGCCGGAGCCGCACGAGCTCGAACCCGCGTTGCGGCTCGTGCTGGACGACGTCGAGGACGTGCCCGCACCCGCGTACAGCGGGGAACGCTTCGGCCACCGTGTCGAGGGCTGGGTCCGCCCCGAATACCGGCACGTCCCCGAGGAGCCCCCGGCCGGTGAGTACTGGACGCCGATTCCCGTGGACCTGGAGCCCGACCCGGAGCCCTCGGCCAAGGGTTACGGCTGGCCCATGGCCGTCGAGCGCCTGCCCGCGGTCCCCGACTACGAGCCGTCCACCGGCTTCGACCTCGCCCCGGTGGAGCACGAGCCGACCGAGGTCGTCTCCGCGATGCCGCCTGTGCGCAAGCGCCGCGACCGGGCGCCGCTCAACGACCGCGACCGGGCCAACCGCGTCCGCCTGCCCCGGAACTGGTCGGCCCGCGACGACAAATACCAGGAGCCGGCGGCCCGCGAATGGCGGACCGAGAACGAGTCGGCGCCACGCCGTCGCCGCGCCGAGTCCACGCAGATGTTCGCCGCGGTGACCGAGGATCTGGCCCCGCACAGCCGTCGCCGGCCCCGCCCGCGGCCGCGCCCGTCGGTGGAGCCGCCCGACCGCAGCACCACGATGTACGTGAGCCGTCACGCGGCCGAACCGCCGCCGCGCTGAGCCCCGGCGCTAGTCTCGGCCCATGGCTTCGCCGTTCATGGATCTCGACCGGCCCCCGCTCTCCGAGCGTTCCCTCACGCGTGCGCTCGTGACCCCGGGCAGTCTGTGGTCCCGGCTCGACCTGCGCACCGAGACCGCTTCGACCAACGCCGACGCCGCCGCGGCGGCCACCCGGGGTGAACCGGAGGGTCTGGTCGTCGTGGCCGAGCAGCAGACCGCGGGCCGTGGGCGACGCGACCGGCAGTGGACGTCGCCCGCCCGCGCCGGTCTCACGGTGAGTGTGCTGCTCCGGCCCGGTCAGGCCGACCGTGAGCGCGAGTGGGCCGCCCTGACCCCGGGTTCGTTCGCCTGGCTGCCGCTGCTGGCCGGGGTGGCCCTGCGGGAGGCCGTGGAGCGGGTGGCCGAGGTCGAGACCGCCCTCAAGTGGCCCAACGATCTGCTGGTGAACGACGGGAAGTGCGCCGGCATCCTGGCCGAGGTGGCGGGCGACGCCGTGGTGGTGGGCATCGGGCTCAACGTGACGACCCGCGCCGAGGAGTTGCCGGAGACCACCGGGCTGCCCGCGATGTCACTCCGGCTGGCCGGTGCGGCCGTCACGGACCGTGACCCGCTGCTGCGGGCCCTGCTGCGCGGCTTGGCCGCCTGGTATGCGGGCTGGCGCGAGGCGGGCGGCGACGCGGAGATGTCCGGCCTGCTCGCGGCGTACCGGCGGGGTTGCGCCACGATCGGCCGTCAGGTGCGGGTCCTGCTGCCCGCGGGCGAACCGCTCACCGGCGAGGCGATCGAGGTGGACCGGGACGGCCAATTGGTCGTCCGGACGGCGGACGGTGCCGTGCATCGCGTCTCGGCGGGTGACGTGCTGCACGTACGCTGACCGCGTGGCGTTCCCGGACGAAGTGCTGGCCGACGAGGAAGAACTCGTCCTGCACCTGCATCCCCATTGGAAGGCGGCCCTGCGCCCCGGTCTGCTCGTGCTGCTCGCGGTCGTGGTGACCGCCGGGGCCTGGGTGATGCTGCCCAGCACCGAGGGTGGGCTGATCGCGTTTCTCGTGGTGGCGGCCATCATGCTCTACCAGGGCCTGCGCTACGGGGTGGCGCCGCTGGTGATCTGGCGGTGCACCCATTATGTGCTGACCGACGAGCGCATCCTGCTGCAGGACGGTGTGATCGCCCGGGAGCGGCGGGACCTGCCGCTCAACCGGATCAACGATCACGTGGTGACCCAGTCGGTGCTCGATCGCCTGTTCGGCTCGGGCACCCTCAAGGTCGACTCGATCGGCGAGCAGGCCGTGATCCTGGCCGCCGTGCCCCGTGCTCAGAGCGTGCAGACGTTGCTCTACGAGCTGATCGAGCAGGACCGCGTCCGGCACCCGGAGGACGAGGAGGAGGAGGCCGAGCCGGAGGTACCCGTACAGCGGAAAGGGTTTTTCCGGAGGAAGCCCGCGGCTAACGGGAAGGCTGCGGATCCTCGGCGCTGATCTCGGCCAGGCCGGCCACCGCGTCGAGCTCGGTGAGGTCGGCCTCGTGACCGTCGACGGGCGGCTTGAGGAAGACGAACGTGCGGTACGCCCAGAATCGGAACACCGTGGCGATCACGATGCCGATCAGGGTGACGGCCATGAAGGCGACCTCGTCGTGCTGCTCGGTCAGGCCGAAGCCGTATTTGCCGATGGCGATCGAACCGGACTGGATGACCATGCCGACGAGGTTGAAGCCGAAGAACAGCGTGTACTCCCGCCGCAGCGCGGTGCGGCTGTGGTTGCGGTAGGTCCAGTACCGGTTCGCGATGTACGCCAGGGTGGTGGTGACCACGGTGGCGATGACGCTCGCCTTGACCGCGCCGATGGGCAGCGCGACCCAGGTGATCGCCATGTAGAGCAGCGTGTTACCGGCACCGATCACCCCGAAAGCGAGAACTTCCGGGGCGAGACGGCGCAGGTGGTCCGTCAGCTCACGTGCTGAAGGCATGGGGCAACCTTACGGGAGAGGGGCAGTTACGCCGTGTCACGAACGGGGGATGGCGGCGGTGTCACACCGGCCGCCCGGTGCTCCTGTCGTGAGGGCGCGCCCGGCGGGGTCGTGGCCGGGAAGACGAACCGGCGATACGACCAGAAACGGAACAGCGAGCCGGCGGCGGTGCCGACCAGCTGACCGGAGATGTTGTCCGCGAGCTGGGTCTGGAAGATCGGCGAGAGCTGGCCGAGACCGTAGTGACTGATCGCCAGGCAGGCCAGACCGATGCCGAGGCCGATGGCGTTGAGCACGAAAAACATCGTGTACTGCCGGGCCATGTGGGCGTGGGCGCGATCACGCCACGTCCAGAACCGGTTGCCCGCGAACGCGAACGTGGTCGCGATGACGGTCGAGATGGTCTTGGCGATCAGGGTCTCGAAGCCGGACTGCAGCAGCACGTTGAAGATCGCGACGTCGATCGCGAAGGCGATGCCGCCCACGGTGCCGAATTTGCCCAGCTCGCGAAACAGTGCCCGTAACCGGGGACGCAGGCCGGTCGGCTGCGTCGCTGATTCTTCGGGCACGTTTTCGAGCGTACCGGGGGCAGTCACTGACCGCTGTTTTCGTTGGCGAGTCTTAACCGCTGGACCTCGCATGGTGACGTTGCCGGTACGGAGGGTGGATCTCGCTGATCTCGGCGATCTCCGCAACTCTCTTCCGGCACTCACTGCACCACCTCAGATGTACGCGCATTCGATTGCTGTCCCGCGGGGCGAGGCGCCCGCGCAGGTGGACCCCGAGCCGGTCGCCGGCCCACCGGCATTCCGGGTGCTCGGCCGTCGTCACGTGCTGCTGCAGATAAAGGCTGCGCAGCCCTTCCCGCGCGCGGTGGGCCAGCACCGCCACCGCGTTGGGCGTCATGCCGAGCATCCCGGCGACCTCGGCTGGGCTGTTCCCTTCAACGGCCGTCTGCCACAACACGTCACGCCAGCGCTCCGGCAACTGGCGGAACGCGGCCGCCGCGTACGTGCGTTCCAGCCGGTCGAGCGCCGGGTCGGTGTAGGGCTGGCCCTCGTCGTACCGGGACAGATCGTCGGTGAATTCGAGCCGCCGGTCTCGCCGGGCCCGGTGGTAACAGACGTGCCGCATGGTCGTGTGCAGGTAGGCACGGAAGGCGACCAGGGGGCCGCGGCCGGCTCGCAGGGAGGCGAATACCTTGACGAACGTCTCGGCCACCAGGTCGTCGACGTCGGCCGGGTCGCTGACCAGTCCGTACGCCAATTGGCGGGCCGGCCCGCGGTGCCGCTCGTACAGGGTCCCGTACGCCGCGGTGTCGCCGGCCCGGACGGCGGCCAACAGGTCGGTGTCCGGTGGGTCGTGGTCCGGCATCGTCATTCCTGCCTCCTGCGGCGGGAGTAAGAGGAAAGCCCGATACCAACCAGCTTAAGCCGTTAGGTCCGTTTTGCGAAAGTCGAGCCGAGGGCGCCCAGCGGTGCTCTTGCGCGGAACTGCGTCGTTCTGCGAAGGATCGATCGTTCGTGCGCACGGAAGCCGAAGATTGTGTGGTTATCCACAGCTACTGCCTATGAACTGAACGTGTGTGCCGCCTAGGCTGAGCGCACTCCACCCAAGACCCAGGCCGGCTCCTACCGGCCTTTGTGGTCATTGGTCAATGCCGACCGAAGGAGAACCGCCTTGCCGCAGCCCACCGAGCACCGTCGCCTCCTCGCCTGGATCGAGGAGACCGCCGCCCTCACCACCCCCGACCGCATCGTCTGGTGCGACGGGTCGCCGGACGAGTGGAACGAGATCACGGATTCCCTGGTCGAGGCGGGTGCGCTCGTGCGTCTCGACCCCGAGAAGAAGCCGAACTCCTTCTGGGCCCGCACCGACCCCGGTGACGTGGCCCGGGTCGAGGAGCGCACGTTCATCTGCTCGGTCGACGAGGCCGACGCCGGGCCCACCAACAACTGGACCGATCCGGCTGAGATGAAGGCGACGATGACTGAGCTGTATCGGGGGTGCATGCGCGGCCGGACGATGTACGTCATCCCGTTCTGCATGGGCCCGCTCGACGCGCCGCAACCGATGTTCGGCGTCGAGCTCACCGACAGCCCGTATGTGGTGGCCAGCATGCGCATCATGACGCGGATGGGCAGCGCCGTGCTCGAGGCGATGGGTGACGACGCCGACTTCGTGCCCGCGCTGCACTCGGTGGGGGCGCCGCTCGAACCCGGTCAGGCCGACGTGGCCTGGCCCTGCAACGAGATCAAATACATCTCGCACTTCCCCGAGACCCGCGAGATCTGGTCCTTCGGCTCGGGTTACGGCGGCAACTCGCTGCTCGGCAAGAAGTGCTACGCGTTGCGGATCGCCAGCGTGGCCGCCCGCGACGAGGGGTGGCTGGCCGAACACATGCTGATCATGAAGCTGACCTCACCCGAGGGCCAGGTCCGCTACATCGCCGGCGCGTTCCCCTCGGCCTGCGGCAAGACCAACCTGGCCATGCTCGAACCCACCCTGCCCGGCTGGAAGGTGGAGACGGTCGGCGACGACATCGCCTGGATGCGGTTCGGCGAAGACGGCCGGCTGTGGGCCACCAACCCGGAGTTCGGCCTGTTCGGCGTGGCGCCGGGCACCGATTTCCACACGAACCCCAACGCCATGCGCACGCTGGCCCGCGGCAACTCCGTCTTCACCAACGTGGCCCTGACCGACGACGGCGACATCTGGTGGGAGGGCATGGGTGAGCCGCCGGCGCACCTGCGCTCCTGGCGCGGCGAGGACTGGACCCCCGGCTCGGACACCCCGTCGAGCCACCCCAACAGCCGCTTCTGCACGCCCATCGAGCAGTGCCCGATCCTGGCCGATGAATACCACGACCCGCGTGGTGTGCCGATCGACGCGATCCTCTTCGGCGGTCGCCGCAAGACGACGATTCCGCTGGTCACCGAGGCCCGCGACTGGGTGCACGGCGTCTATCTGGGCGCGACCCTGTCCAGCGAGACCACCGCGGCCGCGGTCGGGCAGGTCGGCGTGGTGCGCCGCGACCCGATGGCGATGTTGCCGTTCATCGGCTACCACGCCGGTGACTACTTCCAGCACTGGATCGACATGGCCAAGGGCGCCCCGGGCGACGCCGCCAAACTTCCCAAGATCTTCTACGTCAACTGGTTCCGGCGCGACGACGACGGCGGTTTCCTGTGGCCCGGCTTCGGCGAGAACAGCCGCGTCCTCAAATGGGTGGTGGAGCGGCTCGACGGCAAGGGCGAGGCGGTCGAGACCGCGATCGGGCACGTGCCCACGGCCGCGGCCATCGACCGTACGGGAATGAACCTGTCCGACGAGGCCCTGGAGGCTGCCCTGCGCGTCGACCGCGACGAATGGCTGGCCGAGATCCCGCAGGTCACCGAGTGGTTCACCAAGATCGGCGACAAACTGCCGGCGGTCCTGTGGTCCGAGTTGGACGCGCTGCGGGCACGCTTGCAGGACTGAGTGGTGGGGTAAACCCGCGGATGTGACGATCGAAGCGGGGCGGCCCCGCGTGCTGCGCGCGCTGACCGCCCTGCTGCTCACCACGGCCGTGGCCACCGTCGTGGTCGAGATCCTCAACTACTGGTACGCCCCCGCGCACGGCTTCGGCTTCGCGGTGCGCACCGGCTGGGCCCTGCTGCGCACACTGGGCTGGCTGCTGCTGATCCGCCAGGTCCGCCGGGACCGGGCCGTGGCCCGTCCGCTGGGCCTGATCCTGGCCGTCACCACGGTCTTCGCGGTGGGCCGCCTGCTCGTCCCGCGCTCCGGCCTGCCACCCTTGCCCGGCGTACTGGGTTTCGCGGTGCTGTTCCTGCTCTGCGTCACCGTGGTCGTGCTGCTTTATCGCCACCCCGTGGTTCGCCGGCATCTCGTCCGGCATCCCAACCGCCTGGTCCTGACCCGCGAGGGCCTCTCCGTGCGCGAGGCCGTCCCCCGGCGCGCGCCAGTGACCGGCTGGCTGCTGACCGCCCGGATCTCCGCGTTCACCTACAGCCCGCTGATGCTGGTCCCGTCCCTGATCTCGTTCGGCGAACTCCGCGACCGTCCGGAGTGGCTGCTCGCGGTGCTGTTCTGGCTGGGCTCGGGCATCGCGGTGAGCTACGCGGTGCTGCTGTGCACCTTCTTCCTGTTGCGCGGCAAACCAGCGGCGCGCCGCGCTCTGAGCTGGTTGACCCTGACTGTGCTGGTGTGGGACTTGCCGCTCTGCTACTTCCTGCTGGGGGTGGATGGCCTGGTCCGCGACGGCGCGCCGCTTCTGGCGGCCGGGATGCTCACCTGGTACGCGTTGCATCGAGCCGGGAGAGCGCCGGCAGACGCGTCCGCTCATGATCGAATGACCTGATGGAGCTGACTAAGCAGTTCAGCGGCGAGCAGTACGTCGCCGCGCTGGAATCGTGGTCATGGCTGGACCTGCACGGCAAGAGTCCTCGGTTCACTTCGCTGTTCGGCGATGTGTTCCTGGAGGACGAGAACGGCGCCTGGTGGTTCCTCAGCACGCTCACCGGTGAGCTGCATCCGGGCTGGCCGGACGGCGCCGCGCTGGCCGCCGAACTGGACACCGAGGCCGGCCAGGATGAATACCTGCTGGGCGCCTTGGCCATGGCCGCGTTTCACCGGCGTGGGCTCACGCTGGGCGATGACGACGTTTACGCCTACGTGCCACCGCCCGTCGTGACGGGCAAGTTCGACGTGGACCTGATCCAGGTGTTCAAGTTCTCGGTCGCGGTGAACATGGCCGGTCAGCTGCACCAGCAACTTCGGGAAGGCACCTGACAGATCGACCGGAACTGATCGGCGGGAGGGCTGAGCACATGCGACTGTTCGACGTGGCCGTAGTGGGAGCAGGGCCGGCCGGAGCAGCGGCGGCTCTGGCCGCCCGTCGTGAAGGGGCCGGCGTTCTGCTGCTCGACAAGGCGGCCTTCCCCCGCGACAAGACCTGTGGCGACGGCATCGCGGCCGAGGCCGTGACCGTCCTCGAAGAACTCGGCGTGCACGGCGTGACCGACGGCTACCCGCCGGTCGATCGTCTGCGCCTCGTCGCCCCCGGTGGCGCCGCGGTCGCCCGCCCCCTGCCGCGGGCCGCGCACACCGTGCCGCGCCGGGTTTTCGACGAGCGGCTCGTGCGGGCGGCCGTCGCCGCGGGGGCCGAACTGCGGCAGCACACGGTGCGCGACATCCGCGACGACGGCGACGCGGTCACGGTCGACGACCGGTTCCGGGCGCGCATGCTGATCGGGGCCGACGGCGCCGGGTCGGTGGTGCGGCGGGCGCTCGGTCACCCCGCCAACCCGCCCGGCCACCTGGCCATGGCGATCCGCGGCTACACCCGTACGGCCAACACGACCGAGCAGGTGATCGTGACCACCGAGCGGCGCTGGCCGGCGTACGCGTGGGAGTTTCCGCTCGGTGACGGCACCGCGAACGTCGGCTACGGCGAGGTGTTGCGGGGCGAGCCGCTCTCCCGGACGTACCTGCTGGAACGTCTCGACCGTCTGCTGCCCGGCCTCGACCCGCCGACCGCGGTCCGGGGTCACCACCTCCCGCTGTCGACCCGGCGTCCGCCGCCGGCGCATGGGCGCGTGCTGCTGGCGGGCGATGCGCTGTCGCTGATCAACCCGTTCACCGGTGAGGGCATCTTCTATGCGGTGCTGTCCGGTTCCCTGGCCGGGCGGGCAGCCGCGCGGAATACCGATTACCGGCGCGCCCTGCGGATGCGACTCGGCCGGCATCTGCGGCACTCGGGGTTGGCGGCTCTGCTCACCCGTCAGTCGCGGGTGGTCGACGCCGCGGTCGACGCGGCCGCCCGGGATGCTGCCGTTTTCGACCGGATGGTGGACCTCGGCCTCGGTGACGGGGTTTTCGATCTTCGCACTATCGGGCGCATCGTCTCCCGGTTGGGTCACCGTCATGTGGCCACCCCTTGAGTCGCTACCGGTGAGGGCTAGGGTTTGAGGCGATGAGTCTGCGGTCCTTGATTGTTACTCCGTTCTACCGCGTGTACGAACGGCGGCTGGCCGGCAAGCTGGCCGGTAAACCCGTGCCCCAGCACGTCGGCGTCATGTGTGACGGCAATCGCCGCTGGGCCCGCGAGATGGGTTTCGTCGACCCCAACGACGGTCACCGGGTCGGCGCGGCCCGGGTCAAGGAGTTGCTCACCTGGTGCGACCAGGCCGGCATCAAGCACGTGACTCTCTACCTGCTGGCCACCGACAATCTGCGTCGCCCGGCTGTCGAGCTCGACCCGCTGCTGAAGATCATCGAGGATCTCGCGACCGAGCTCGCCGAGGACGGCAACCCGTGGCGGCTACGGATGGTGGGCGCGCTCGACCTGCTGCCCGCTCCGACGGCGGTGGCGCTCAAGGCGGCCCAGGAGAGGACCCGCAACCGTACGGTCGGGGTCGAGGTCAACATGGCGGTGGGCTACGGCGGCCGGCGGGAGATCGCCGACGCGGTCCGCTCGCTGCTGCACGAGCAGGCCGCGGCCGGGCGCACGATCGAGGAGATGGCCGAGATCCTCGACGTCGAGCACATCGCCGAGCACCTTTACACCCGTGGGCAGCCCGATCCTGACCTGGTCATCCGCACCAGCGGCGAGCAGCGGCTCTCCGGCTTCCTGCTTTGGCAGTCGGCGCACTCGGAGTTCTACTTCCACGACGCCAACTGGCCCGATTTCCGGCGCATCGATTTCCTGCGGGCGCTGCGGTCGTACGGGAACCGGCAGCGCCGTTACGGAGCCTGATCAGAACTTCGTGAGGCCCTCGGTGAGGAAGGCCGCCACGGCGTCGGGCGACTCCAGCGTGAGATCGGCCGCGCTGGACACCTCGGCCCCCGTCTCGGGGTTGGCCACGGCCACCGCGACCCCGAAGAACGACGGGTCGACGGCCTCGCGGGCGCGCAGCGCGTCGAACGCCTTGATGTCGGACATGTCATCCCCGAAATACCACGCGCACCCGGCGTTGCGGACGCCCTCGGTGATGACCATGCCCTTGTCCTGATCGACCGGGGGCTTGAGCTCGACGACCATGCGGCCGCCCTGCACGCGCAACCCGAGTTTCTCGGCCTGCTCGTGGCCCCAGCGCTCGACCGTCGCGGCCAGGGCGGGCGCCGTGCGGTAGTGCAGGGCCACCGAGAGGCGCTTGTATTCCACCAGCGTCGGGGCGGGCAGCTCGGCCTTGGCCCGCTCGGCCAGGTCGGCCATCGCGGGCACCCAGGGCAGCGCGGCGGGCTCGGTGACGACCTCGCCGTCGTGCCACACCTCGAGGCCGTAGAGCCCGTAGAGGTCCACGTGCTCGAGCGACGAGAAACGCGAGCGCAGGAAGCTGACCGGGCGGGCGGAGACGATGGCCACCCGCTGGACGACCCCGGCCAGGCGCTCGAGGACGCCGAGGACGGCGGGTGCGGGCTGCGAGGCGTCCGGGTCGTCGGTGACCGGGGAGAGAACGCCGTCGAAGTCGAAGAAGAAGGTGGTCGAAGCGGCCTTGCCGGCGGTGAACGCCCAGGCCTCGTCGATGCTCAGCGGATGGGTCGGACGCGGAGTCTGTGCCACGTCGTCAGATTACCTGCCGGACGTCCCGATGCACGTCAGAGAAATTAGCCAAGAGTTGAGCGTCACCCGTTTTTACGTACTACCGCGTAGCGGAGTTGACCGCTAGCGTTTGAGTCATGGCACGGGGTCATCCCGAGCCAGCCGGCCGGCCCGGACCTGCGACAAGTGCGCCACGGGGCCCCGCAATCCGACCCCGTGCATGGAAACGGGCGCCGGAGGTGGCGGACCGCGGGCGTACCGGGTTGCACGCCCGCCGCTGGAGCAGGCCTGTGACATCTCGCCGTTCTGACGCCGACGTCTCTTCCCGCGACGCGGCCGTCGAAGTCTCCACAAGTCGAGCCCGAACGGGACGGCAGTCCCGAGACAGGCACGCTGACGCGGAACCGGCCCCTGAGGGCCGTGTTTTCGTTCTGGACACTTCGGTCCTGCTGTCCGACCCGGCGGCGTTCCGCCGGTTCACCGACCACGAGGTGATCATTCCCTTGGTGGTCATCTCCGAGTTGGAGGGCAAGCGTCACCACCCCGAGCTGGGTTGGTTCGCGCGGCAGTCGCTGCGCTTCCTCGACGAGTTGCGGGTCAAGTACGGCCGGCTCGATCAGCCGGTGCTCTGCAACGACGAGGGCGGCACTCTGCGGGTCGAGCTCAACCACGCCGACCAGAGTGTGCTGCCGCAGGGCTTCCGCAACGACTCGAACGACACCCGCATCCTGTCGGTGGCCCTCGGGCTCGCCGCCGAGGGTCGCGAGGTGACGCTGGTCAGCAAGGACATGCCGCTGCGGGTCAAGGCGGCGTCGGTGGGCCTGACGGCCGACGAGTATCGCCACGGCCAGGCCAGCGATCCCACCTGGACCGGCATGGCCGACCTCAAGCTGGGCGAGGACCAGGTCAGTTCCCTGTACGGCGGGGACGAGCTGGAGCTGGAGGAGGTCGAGCACCTGCCGTGTCACACGGGGCTGGTGGTGCATTCGTCGCGCGGGTCGGCGCTGGCCCGGGTCACGCCGGACAAAACCGTGCGGCTCGTGCGGGGTGACCGGGAGGCGTTCGGTCTGCGGGGCCGGTCGGCGGAGCAGCGGGTCGCCCTCGACATCCTGCTCGACGAGTCGGTCGGCATCGTCTCGCTGGGCGGCCGGGCCGGCACCGGCAAGTCGGCGCTCGCGCTGAGCGCCGGCCTCGAGGCCACCATGGAGCGCAACCGCCACAAGAAGGTGATCGTCTTCCGTCCCCTGTACGCGGTGGGCGGTCAGGAACTCGGCTATCTGCCCGGTTCGGAGAACGAGAAGATGTCGCCCTGGGCGCAGGCGGTGTTCGACACCCTGGGCGCGGTGGCCCACGCCAACGTGGTCGAGGAGGTCATGGCCCGCGGCATGCTCGAGGTGCTGCCGCTGACCCACATCCGTGGCCGCAGCCTGCACGACGCGTTCGTGATCGTGGACGAGGCCCAGTCGCTGGAACGCAACGTGCTGCTGACCGTGCTGTCCCGGATCGGCCAGGGCTCGCGGGTGGTGCTGACCCACGACGTGGCCCAGCGCGACAACCTGCGGGTGGGCCGGCACGACGGCGTCACGGCGGTGATCGAGGCGCTCAAGGGTCACCCGATCTTTGCGCACGTCACGCTGACCCGGTCCGAGCGGTCGCCCATTGCCGAAGTGGTGACCGACTTGCTCGAGGAAATTCCACTCTGAGTAGTGAGGGGAATCCGTGCCGTTAGTGCGGATTCCCCTCCGGAAGGATACGGTTCCGGCGGCTTTTCACCCGGTTTGAGCGGGAAATCGGTGTGAGCAAGTTCACAAGACCGCCTGGTCATTTCACATCCACTTCACCGTGAGCCATGGTGTCTGACGAGCGCCAAACGTGGTCACGGTGGTCGGAGATCGACTTCACCCCACAGTCCCGGCCCGGTTGGGTCGCGGTGCTCGCGGCACGGTCCGCCTGATCGGCGGGGCTGCCGCGTCATTGCCCCCGACGAAGGGATTCTTCGTGAATCGGCTCTGGAGCCGGGTCGGAGTACGAGTCACCGCGGTCAGCCTGCTGGTAGTGGGTGCGGCCGGCGGTATCTACCTCGGACAGGACCGGGAAGTCCAGCGCAGCGCCGAGGCGAGTGTCGTCGCGCAGATCGCCGTCGACGATTCGCAGCTGCTGCAGCAACGTCAGGCCGAGCACGCCGCCGCTCGTGCGTTCCAGCGCCAGACCGAGGCCAACGCCGCCGAGAAGGCCGCGTCCGCCGCGAAGGTCGCCGCCGGTAAGGCGCACACGGCCGAGCGCAAGGTGATCGCCCAGAAGAAGGCGGCCGCCGAGGCCGAGGCGAAGAAGAAGGCCGAGGAAGAGGCGGCCGAGAAGGAGTCCGGCTCGGATTCGGGCAGCACCCCGGAGTTCGACGGCGACATTCCCGCCTCCTGCAACGAGTTCAGCGGCAACCGGGCCACCGGCTGCGCGTTGATGCTCGATGCCGGCTTCAAGATCTCCCAGTTCTCGTGCCTCGAGAAGCTGTGGAAGAAGGAAAGCGGCTGGAACCACAAGGCCACCAACAGGAGCTCCGGCGCGTACGGCATCCCCCAGGCTCTGCCGGGCAAGAAGATGGCCTCCGCCGGCAGCGACTGGAAGACCAACCCGGCCACCCAGATCGAGTGGGGCCTCGGCTACATCGAGGGCCGCTACGGCACCCCCTGCAGTGCCTGGGGCCACTCGCAGGACGTGGGCTGGTACTAAGTAGACAGGCAATCGGGCAGGCCGCGCGGCGAACCGCGCGGCCTGTTCCTTTGTGATCAAATGCCGATATGGTCCGAAATGCCGTTTCGGTGATTCTGGTCTTACTGGTGACCGCCGTGCTGACGACCGACGCCCGGCCCGTGGAGGCCGGCGTGACCGTCAGGCCCGTCGTCGGTGGCCTGGTGGCGCCGCAGGGCAAGTTCCCGTGGGCGGTGCGGCTTTCGATGGGCTGCGGCGGCACCCTGACCGAGCCCCGGGTGGTGCTCACGGCGGGGCACTGCGTCGACGGCACCGGCCAGAACGACGGCATCGAGGTCACCGCGGGGGTTTCCGACCTCAGGTCCCGGAGCGCGCAGACCGCCCGATCCGAACGGGTTATCCGGGCCGAGGGCTTCGTCGACGAGGTGCACGGTGACGACTGGGCGGTGATCCGGCTCGACCGTCCGCTCGGCCTGCCCACCCTGCCGCTGGCCCAGGACCCGATCGGGGTCGGACGCTACGTCGTGATGGGCTGGGGTCAGACCCGCGAGGACTCCGTCCAGCAGGAACAGCGGCTGCACTACGCCACCGTGCCCACCGTGCCCGACGACAAGTGCGCGGCGGCGTACGAGAAGGCGGGGGTCAAGCTGGTGCGCGACGAGCAGCTGTGCGCCGGGTCGCCCGGGGTGGACACCTGCCAGGGCGACAGCGGCGGCCCGATGATCGGGCGCGGCCGGCACGGCGAATGGGTGCAGGTGGGCATCGTGAGCTGGGGCCTGGGCTGTGCTCGGGACGGTTATCCCGGCGTCTACACGCAGCTCTCGACGTTTCGTCCCGAAATCAAGAAGGCCATCCGGAAACTCAGAAATTGAGCGTGGTGTCGAGCTTCGCCGGCCGGACCCGCTTGCGGCGGAACAGGATCGCCGCGATGACGCCGCCCAGCAGGCCGAGCAGGTGACCCTGCCACGACACGGGCTGATCCGTCGGCAGGATGTTGTAGAGCTGATACCAGTACAGCAGGCCGATGAACGCGGCCACGCCGAAATTCCACCACGAGCGCTCGACCAGGCCCCGCATGACCAGCAGGCCGAGATAGCCGAAGATCACGCCGCTGGCCCCGACGACCACGCTGTTCGGGTCGCCCACGAACCAGACGCCCAGGCCGCTGACCAGCATGATCACGAACGTCGACCAGATGAACCGCTTGGTGCCGCCGGCCAGCGCGAACGTGCCGACCAGGATGAGCGGGACAGCATTGCCGTAGAGGTGGTCCCACCCGGCGTGCAGGAACGGGCTGAACAGCACGCCGTCGAGCCCGTCGACCCGGTGCGGGATGATGCCGCCGGCCACGTCGAGCTGGCCCGCGCCGATGCCGACGTCGATCGCCTCGATCAGGAAGAGCACCGGGATCACGGCGCACATCGTCACGAAGGCCCGGCCCAGCGACGCGTAGAAAGCGTCAGTGCCGAACTTGGCCTCTGCCTCGGCGCGCGCCTCGGATGCCCCGTAACTCATCATTCGATAGTTCCAGGCGATGGCGAGGCCCGCCAAACGGGCGGGCCTGCCACAGCGAATTCTCAGATTACGGGCTCGCCATCACCCAGCGTCACCGTCGGGAGGTGGCCGTCGAAGTCGACCGCCGAATACAGGGCCAGCTTCTCCAGGCGGTGGTACGAGTCGATGACCCGGATGGTGCCGCTCTTGGACCGCATGACGATCGACTGGGTGTGCGCGCCGCCCGAGCGGTAACGCACGCCCTTGAGCAGGTCGCCCGACGTCACGCCGGTGGCCACGAAGAAGCAGTTGTCCCCGGTGACCAGGTCGTCGGTGGTCAGCACCCGGTCCAGGTCGTGCCCCGCGGCCAGCGCCTTCTCGCGCTCGGCGTCGTCGCGCGGCCACAGCTTGGCCTGAATCATGCCGCCCAGGCACTTGAGCGCGCAGGCCGCCGTGATGCCCTCGGGCGTGCCGCCGATGCCCATCAGCACGTCCACGTCGGACTCGAGCCGGGCCGCCGAGATCGCGCCGGCGATGTCGCCGTCCGAGATGAACTTGATGTTCGCCCCGGCCTGACGCACCTCCTCGACCAGCGTCGCGTGCCGCGGGCGGTCGAGGATGCAGACGGTCACATCGGAGATGCTGGACCGTTTGGCCTGGGCGATCCGCTTGAGGTTCTCGGCGGTGCCGGCGTTGATGTCGATGACGTCGGCGCAGTCCGGCCCGACGGCGATCTTCTCCATGTAGAAGACGGCGCTGGGGTCGAACATCGCGCCCCGCTCGGCCACGGCCAGCACCGCCACCGCGCCCGGCATGCCCTTGCTCATCAGCGTCGTGCCGTCGATCGGGTCCACCGCCACGTCGACCTCGGGCCCGGTACCGTCGCCCACCTGCTCCCCGTTGAAGAGCATGGGCGCCTCGTCCTTCTCGCCCTCACCGATCACCACGACGCCGCGCATCTGAATCGAGTTGATCAGTTTGCGCATGGCGTCGACAGCCGCGCCGTCACCGCCGTTCTTGTCGCCGCGGCCGACCCAGCGGCCCGCCGCCATCGCGGCGGCCTCGGTGACGCGGACCAGGTCGAGGGCGATGTTGCGGTCGAGATCCTGCGGGAACCGTGCGGGCATGGGCGCCTCCTCGCGACGATGCGGGGCCGGTGGATGACCCGATCCTCACACGTCCGGATGCGCAAAGTCCCGCGTCAGCGACATGGTTAACAATGGGTGAGTGGAACCCGCATCGCCCGCCGCACCCGCGCCCGCCCCGGCCGACCCGCCGGCCCCGGCCGACCCGCCCGCGCGCCTCGGCCGCGGTGAGGGACGCTCGCCCAAAGACATGATCATGTCGCTGGCCGTCCTGCTGATCCCGATCGCGCTGCTGCTCACCTTCTATCGGCTGGTGCTCGACGGCGACAAGCCGGTCTCGGTCGACGCCGCGCCGACGTTCCAGGAGGCACAGCGGGCCGGCCTGTTCCCCGTGCTGACGCCCGCCGCCCTGGGCGACGACTGGCACACCTCGACCGCGACCTTCCGCCGGGCCGAGAACGGCGCGACGCTGCGGGTCGGCTACGTCGACCCCGACAAGGACCCGGTGCAGTTGGTGCAGAGCAACGTGCCCTCGGCCACGCTGCTGCCCACCGAACTGACCAAGGGGGCCGAGCGGGTCGGCACCTTCCGCTCCACCGCCGGGGTGTGGCAGCTCTACAACACCCGGCCGGGGGAGCAGGCCCTCGTGCTGACCGACCAGACCCGTACGGTCGTGGTCATCGGCAAGACCGACGTCGACAACCTGGAGACGCTGGCCGGCGCGCTGAAGCCATAAGGCCGGATCGGCCTCAGCTCTCGCTGCGAGCCGCGCGGGCGGTCTCGATCCGCTCGCGGGCCCCGTCGAGCCAGCGCTGACAGACGTCGGCCAGCTTCTCGCCGCGCTCCCACAGGGCCAGCGACTCCTCCAGCGAGCTGCCGCCCTGCTCCAGCCGCTCGACCACGGTGGCCAGCTCGGTGCGGGCCTGCTCGTAGCTCAGTTTCTCGTCACTCACTCGTTCTCCCGTACGGCTGCTCGCAGCTCACCCTCGGCGAGCCGCACCCTGACCACATCGTCGGTCTTGACCTCGTCGGCCGCGCGCACCACGTGCCCGTCGGCGCGCTGCACGATCGCGTAGCCCCGCTGCAGGGTGGCCGCCGGGGACAACGCGCGCAGCCGGGCCACCGTGTGCCGCAGGTCGTCGTCGGCCCGGCGCACCCGGTGCTCGAGGCTGCGCACGGCCCGGTCGCGCAGCGCCGTCACCTCGGCCGCGCGCTGGTCGATCAGCTGCTCGGGGCGGGCCAGCGAGGGCCGCGAGCGCCACGACTCGATGCGGTGGGCCTCGCGGTCGATCAGCGTCAGCACGGCCCGGTCGAGCCGGCGCCGGGCGTGCTCGATGAGCTGCGTCTCCTCGCCCAGGTCGGGCACGATCCGCTTGGCCGCGTCGGTCGGGGTGGAGGCGCGCAGGTCGGCCACATAGTCGAGCAGCGGCGCGTCGGTCTCGTGGCCGATCGCGCTGACCACCGGGGTGCGGGCGCCGAAAACGGCCCGGCAGAGCGCCTCGTCGCTGAACGGCAGCAGGTCTTCCACGCTGCCGCCGCCGCGGGCGATCACGATGACGTCGATCGTGTCGTCGTTGTCGAGCACCTTGAGCGCGTCGATGATCTGCGGCACCGCGGTGGGACCCTGGACCGGCACGTTGACCACCCGGAAGTCGACCGAGGGCCAGCGGCGGCGCGTGTTCATCAGCACGTCGCGCTCGGCCGCGCTGGCCCGGCCGGTGATCAGGCCGATCCGCTGCGGCAGGAACGGCAACCGCCGCTTGCGTTCACGGGCGAACAGGCCCTCGGCGGCCAGCAGCTTTTTCAGCCGTTCGAGGCGGGCCAGCAGCTCGCCCAGCCCGACCTGACGGATCTCGTCGGCGCGCAGGCTGAGGGTGCCGCGGGCCGGATAGAACTCGGGCTTGGCGTGCAGCGTGACCCGGGCCCCCTCGGCCAGCTCGGGCGCGCCGGAGTCGAGCACGTCGCGGTGGGCGGTGACGGTGAGGCTGAGGTCGGCCGAAGGGTCGCGCAGGGTCAGGAAGACGACGCTGGAGCCGGGGCGGCGGCTGATCTGGGCGACCTGACCGTCGACCCAGACCCAGCCCAGCTTGGCGATCCAGGCGCTGACCTTCTGACTCACGACGCGCACCGGCCACGGCTCGTCGGCCGTGCTCTTGGGAGGCGCGGTCGGCGGCGTCGCGGTCGGCTCACTCACCCGGCCAGACTACGGAAGCCCTCCGACATTCTCGTCGTCCGCCGCCCGGGACCGGTCCGGTCGGGCGTGCCTGCCGGTGCTGCGGGGCTCGGCGTGCCCGGCGGGCCGCCCCCACGGCGACTCGGCCCGGCGCGGCCTCGTCGTCGGGGCCGGGGCCGGGCGTACCCGGGCCACCAGCAGCGCGACGACCACCCCGGCGCAGAGCCAGAAGACCAGATCGGCCACCGTACGCCCGGGGTCGAACCGCCACCCGCCGGGATCACGGGCCAGCATCGTGAACGGGAAGCCGTGCCGGTTCGCATATCCGCCGGAGCAGCACTCCACCGCCAGCGCCGGTAGTGCCGTCCCGATCAGCCCGGCCAGGGCGACCGCGAGACCGGTCAGCGCCGCGAACCCCGGCAGTGGCCGTCCGGCCCGGCCCGGGCCGAGCAGCAGCACGCCGGTGACCAGCAGCATCACGTGGAAGGTGACGTACGTGGCCGAGGTGAGACCCATGGCCAGGTTGAGCACGCCGAGCGCTGCACAGGCCCATCCGAGGATCAGACGCAGCGTCGCGATCGTCGAGGCGAGGGTGCCGGGTTCGTCCTCGGCGGCCTGAGGCATGGATCCGAGTATCGGCCGAAAAGGCGCCGGTCATCGGCGGTTCGCCCGACTTACCCCCGGTGGGCCACCCGGCGGATCAGCACCACCGCCACGACCAGGATCAGGCCCACGTACGACCAGATCAGCAGGTCGGTGGCGAGCGAGACCAGATCGGCCGACCAGGGACTGGTCCGGGCGACCCGGAAGGCTGTGCCGGGGTCGTCGGCCACCGCGCCCCGCTGGGCCCACTGGAACGGCCAGCCGCGGTCGGTGATGTACGCGAACATGCAGCACGTCTTCGAGCGCACGACGAGCAGGCCGGCCGCCGTGCCCGCCACCGCGGTCCCGGCCATCACGGCTGCGGTCGTCCGGCGGGGCAGCCGGATGCGGTGCGGCATGAGCAGCACGAGCCCGCCGAGCGCGAGCACGGTGCCCACCGCGGCGTCGACGGCCGCGCTGGCCGAGTGCACGTTGAGCAGGATCCACAGCAGGCCGAGGACCAGCGAGGCCCCGCCCAGCAGAAAGCGCAGCGCGTTCCCGGTGACCACCCACCACGGATCCAGTTCGACCGCTTTGTCCCGCCGATCCTCGTCAAGCACCCGACGAGTATCCCGGTCGGCAGCGTCCGGGTCGAGGGGCGCTGTGGCGCTGATCGCAGCCGAGCCGGGTGTCGGCCCCGGCACGTACCATGGCCGGGTGAGCGAACCTCGTAAGCGAGTCCTGCTGGCCAAGCCGCGCGGCTACTGCGCGGGTGTCGACCGTGCGGTGCAGACCGTGGAAGAGGCGCTGAAGCTCTACGGCGCCCCGGTCTATGTGCGCAAGCAGATCGTGCACAACAAACACGTGGTCAGCACGCTCGAGGCCGCCGGCGCGATCTTCGTGGAGGAGAACGAGGAGGTCCCCGAGGGTTCGACGGTGGTCTTCTCGGCCCACGGCGTCGCGCCCGAGGTGCACGAGCAGGCCAAGGAGCGCAACCTCAAGGCCATCGACGCCACGTGCCCGCTGGTGACCAAGGTGCACCACGAGGCCAAGCGGTTCGCCAAGGACGACTACGACATCCTGCTCATCGGTCACGAGGGCCACGAGGAGGTCATCGGCACGTCCGGCGAGGCCCCCGCGCACATCCAGCTCGTCGACGGTCCCGACGCGGTCGACCAGGTCGTGGTGCGTGACCCCGCGAAGGTCGTCTGGCTGTCGCAGACCACGCTCTCGGTCGACGAGACGATGGAGACGGTGGCCCGGCTCAAGACCCGGCTGCCGCTGCTGCAGTCGCCGCCCAGCGACGACATCTGCTACGCCACGTCGAACCGCCAGCACGTGGTCAAGGAGATCGCGCCCGAGTGCGACGTCGTGATCGTGGTCGGCTCGACCAACTCCTCCAATTCCGTCCGGCTGGTCGAGGTCGCACTCACCGCCGGCGCCCGCGCCGGTCACCTGGTCGACTACGCCTCCGAGATCCAGGAGGAGTGGCTCGAGGGCGCCACCACGGTCGGCGTCTCGTCGGGCGCCAGCGTGCCCGACGACCTGGTCATGGAGGTGCTGGCCTTCCTGGCCGAGCGCGGCTTCGGCGAGGTCACCGAGTTCACCACGGCCGAGGAACGCCTGACGTTCTCGCTGCCCCAGGAGCTGCGCCGCGACATGAAGAAAGCAGCTGCGTCTAGCTGAGTTCCGGCGCCTGGGGCTGGCGCGGGGCCACTTCGAGCTGGATGGGAGCGGGAATCTCGTCGTCCGAGACGCCCATCTCGGCCAGCTTGCGCGCGCTGACCAGCACGCGTGATTCCAAGGAGCCGACTGCCCGGTTGTACGCCGTGACGGCTCCACCCAGCGACGCGCCGAGCTTGCCGACGTGGTCGCCCAGCGTGGCCAGCCGGGCGTGCAGCTCGCGGGCCAGGCTGTGCACCTCGACGGCGTTGCGGGCCAGCTCCTCCTGCCGCCACGAGAACGCCACCGTGCGCAGCAGCGCGATCAGCGTGGCCGGCGTGGCCAGCACCACGTTGCGCCGGAACGCGTGTTCCATCACCGCCGGGTCGTGACGCAGGGCGGCGTCCAGGAACGGGTCGGCCGGCACGAACAGCACCACGAAGTCGGGCGCCGACTCGAACGCCGTCCAGTACTCCTTGGCCGCCAGCGCGTCGACGTGCAGGCGCAGGTGCCGCGCGTGCTGGTCGAGAAAGCCGTCACGGGTGCGCTCGTCACGGGCCTCCAGCGCCGACAGGTAGGCCTCCAGGGGCGCCTTGGCGTCCACGACCACGGTCCGGCCGCCGTGCAGCTTGACGATCAGATCGGGGCGTACGCCGGAATTGTCCGTAGCCGCCGTGACCTGCTCAGCGAAGTCACAGTGTTCCAGCAGGCCGGCCGCCTCCACGATGCGCCGCAGCTGGTGCTCGCCCCACCGGCCGCGCACCTGGGGCGTACGCAGGGCCGACACCAGCTGCTTGGTCTCGGTGCGCAGCTCGCCGGAGACCGTGCTCATCGCGCGCACCTGCTCGCGCAGCTCGGCGTACGCGTCCACGCGGTCCCGCTCCAGCTCAGCAACCCTCTCCTCGTAGCGGCGCAGCGTCTCGTGCAGCGGCGCCACGGCCCGCGCCACCGCCTCCTGGGACTGCGCGGTGGCCTCGTACGACAGTGACCGCAGCGACTGCTCCAGCCGTTCCTCACCGTCGGCCCGGGCCTGCACCGTGGCCTCGAGCCGTGCGATGTCGGCGGCCGCCCGCAGCCGTGCGGCCAGCCAGCCCAGGGCACCGCCGACGGCCAAGCAGACAAGCACTACGAGCAGCGTCGAAACAGTCACATACCGGAGCCTGCCAGACCGTGGTCGCGAGAAATGCGCGGGTACCGTGGAAACATGAGCGTGTTGCTGATTCTCGGCATCGTCATTGTCGTCCTTCTGGTGATCCTCCTGGCCCGGCGCAGCGGCGCGGCGTCGCAGCAGACCCGGCTGGAGGACGCGCGCGCCGAGGCTCAGCGGTGGTACGAGCGGCTCGGCGGCCAGCTGATGAATCTGCACGGCGACGACGCGGCGGCCCGCCAGGCGCTGTCCGACGCGGGCGAGCGTTACAACGCGGCCGGCGGCCAGTTGCAGCAGGCCAACTCCGTGAAGCAGTACGAGCTGGCTCGCGAGTCGGCGCTCGAGGGCCTGCAGTACGTCCGGGCGGCGCGCCTGGCCATGGGCATCGACCCCGGCCCCGACCTGCCCGCGCTCGCGGCCGCCCAGGGCGCCGGTCAGCTGACCAAGGAGCGCGAGGTCAACGTGCAGGGCCACGCGTACAAGGCGGGTCCCCAGCCCGGCGCCGACACGCCCTATTACTACCCCGGCGGCCGTGTCCAGGGCCGTCCGGTGCCCGCCGGGTGGTATTCGACGCCGGTCTGGAAGACGGCGCTGGGCGCGGGTGCGGGTGTGCTCGGCGGCATGCTGATCTTCGACGCTCTGCTGTCACCCGGTTTCGGCGACATGGGTTACGGCGACGGCTTCTCCGACGGTTACGCCGACGCCGCGCAGGATTTCGGTGGCGATGGCGGCGACATGGGTGGCAATGACTTCGGCAATGACTTCGGCGGCGACTTCGGTGGAGATTTCGGCGGCGGCGGAGATTTCGGGGGCGACTTCTAGCCGTCGGCCGGCAGGTATTTGGCCAGCTCGCGACGCAGGCGGCGCGGGCTCGGCCAGATCTCGCTGAGGTCCGCGGTGAACGACTGCCCGTCCACCGTCTCGGCCAGCGCGGGCGGCCCGGCCTCCTCGCCCTGCACCGGATGCACCACGTCGAGGTCGACCGGCGTCACCTCGAGCAGGTTCTTCAGGCCCTCCCGCCGTACGGTCACGTGTTTGATGTCGGCCCAGTCCAGCAGGATCGGATCGCTGTCCTGGGCGGCCAGTTCCAGCCCGCCCGCCGACACCCGCACCCAGGTGGTCAGCGAGCCGCGGGTCGAATACGTGTAGGCCCCGGCGGCCAGCCCGGCCACCACGGCCGCCTGCAGCGCGGTCTGCCACCAGCGATACCCGGCCCCGCCCTCACCGAGCAGCGCGGCCAGCGGCGCCACCACGGCGAACGACAGCATCAACAGCACAAAGAGCGCGAGGAACGTCCGCACCGGCGACGACTTGAACAGCACGGCGTCGCGGGCGGGCGCCTCGACCTGCTCGGGCGCGATCGGCATGCTTTCATGCTGCCCTGCCACGGGCCCCGGGTCCGGCGAAATCGCCAGAGCCGGGGCCCGTGGGACATCAGAACGCGCTGGCGATGACCAGCTCGGGGGTGCGGCCCGGCAGCATGTCGAGCTTGGCTATCCGCCCGGCCGCCTTGAGGTCGCCCTCGACCAGCGCCAGCCGCTCCAGCAGGTCGGCCGGGCCCAGCGCCTCGGCCAGCGGCACCTCCGCCTTCATTGACAGCTTGCGGTCCGACTTGGCCCGCCGGACCTGCCGCAGCGCCTCCCCGGCCAGGTCGAGCAGCGAGGCGTCACCCGCACCGGCGACCCGGGTGAGCTCGTACGAGGTGGGCCAGGTCGACTGGTGGACCGAGCCGTAACGCCACCACGACCAGACCTCCTCCGACACGTACGGCAGGAAGGGGGCGAACAGCCGCAGCAGCACGGACAGCCCCGCCGCGAGCGCCGCCCGGGCCGAGTCGGCCGCCGGCCCCTGTGCGTACGCCCGTTCTTTGACCAGCTCGATGTAGTCGTCGCAGAACGTCCAGAAGAACGCCTCGGTCGTCTGCAGCGCCTCGGTGTGGTCGTAGCGGTCGAACGCCTCGGTGGCGGTGGTGACCACCGAGGCCAGCCGGGCCAGCATCGCCCGGTCGAGCGGCTCGGTCACCGGCTGCCGCAGCGCCTCGGCCGCGCCCAGCCCGAGCGCGAACTTCGACGCGTTGAGCAGCTTGGTCGCCAGCCGCCGCCCGACCTTGATCTGGGCCGGGTCGAAGGCGAGGTCGGCGCCGGGCCGACCGTTGGCCGCCCAATAGCGCACGGCGTCGGAGCCGTTCTGTTCGAGCAGGGCCATCGGCGTGACGACGTTGCCCTTGGACTTGGCCATCTTCTTGCGGTCGGGGTCGAGGATCCAGCCCGACAGGACGGCCGAGCGCCAGGGCAGGACGCCGTTCTCGAGGTCGGCCCGCAGAACGGTGGAGAACAACCAGGTGCGGATGATCTCGTGGGCCTGCGGGCGATGGTCCATCGGGAAGACCCGGCGGAACAGGTCCTCGTCGTCGTGCCAGCCGCCGACGATCTGCGGCGTCAGCGACGACGTGGCCCAGGTGTCCATGACGTCGGGGTCGGCCGTGAAGCCCCCCGGGACGTCGCGCTGGGACTCGTCGAAGCCGGGCGGGCATTCCGACGAGGGGTCCACCGGCAGTGCCGCTTCATCCGGTATGAGAAACTTGTCGTAGTCCGGTTCGCCAGCGTTGTCGAGCCGGTACCAGATCGGGATGGGCACGCCGAAGAACCGCTGCCGGCTGACCAGCCAATCACCGGTCAGGCCGTTGACCCAGTGCTCATAGCGGTGCCGCATGTGCTCGGGGAACCAGCGCAGCTCACGGCCGCGCTCGATCATCTTCTCCCGGATCCCGGAGTCGCGGCCGCCGTTGCGGAAGAACCACTGCCGGCTCGTGACGATCTCGAGCGGCGAGTCACCCTTCTCGTAGAACTTGACCGGGTGCGTGATCGGCCGCGGCTCGCCCAGCAGGTCACCGGTCTCGGTGAGGATACGGACGATCTCGCGCCGGGCTGCGTTGACGGTCAGGCCGGCGAAGTCGCGATAGGCCGCCTCGGAGACGCCGGCCGGGCGGTCGGGCAGGAACCGGCCGTCGCGCCCGAGCACGACCCGCGTCTCCAACTGCAGGTCACGCCACCAGATGACGTCGGTCAGGTCACCGAACGTGCAGACCATCGCGATGCCGGTGCCCTTGTCCTTCGCGGCCGCCGGGTGGGCCAGGACGGGCACCTCGACGTCAAAATAGGGCGTGCGGACCGTGGTCAGGCGCTCGTAGCGCTCGTCACCGGGGTGATACACCAGCGCGACGCAGGCCGGCAGCAGCTCGGGCCGGGTCGTCTCGATCTCGACCGGGCCGTCCGCGCCGTGGAAGCGCAGCCGGTGGTAGGCGCCGGGACGTTCCCGATCCTCCAGCTCGGCCTGCGCGACAGCGGTGCGGAACCCGACATCCCACAATGTCGGGGCCTCGGCCGTGTACGCCTCGCCGCGCGCCAGGTTGTTGAGGAAGGCACGCTGCGAGACGGTCTGGGACCGCCGCCCGATCGTCGTGTACGTCATGGCCCAGTCGACTGACAGTCCCAGCCGCCGCCACAGCGCCTCGAACGCCTTCTCGTCCTCGGCGGTGAGCCGGCCGCACAGCTCGACGAAGTTGCGCCGCGAGATCGCGATCGGCTGCTTGGGCGGGCTGGCCGGCGGCTGCCACTCAGGGTCGTAGGGCAGCGCCGGGTCGCACCGGACGCCGTAGACGACCTGGACCCGGCGCTCGGTCGGCAGGCCGTTGTCGTCCCAGCCCATCGGATAGAAGACGGCCTTGCCGCGCATGCGCTGGAACCGCGCGACCGTGTCGGTGTGCGTGTAGGAGAAGACGTGCCCCATGTGCAGCTCGCCCGATACGGTCGGCGGAGGCGTGTCGATCGCGTATACATCCGCCCGCTCCTTCGAGCGGTCGAACGCATACGTGCCCTCCTCCTGCCAGGTGCGCGCCCACTTGTCCTCGAGGCCGTCGAGCGACGGCCGCTCGGGCAGACCGGCGCGCCCGGTCGTTCCCGTATCAGTCATGGCAGGAATGCTACGGCCGCCCGCACCGAAACGACTTGTGATTAAGCCGCGGCCTGCTCATGGTCGAGCAGAAGCCGCTTGACCGGCAGCCCCCAGCGGTAGCCGCCGAGCGACCCGTCGGTGCGTAGCACCCGATGGCACGGCGTGAACAGGGCCACCGGGTTGCGCGCGCAGGCCGCGGCGGCCGCCCGGATCGCCGCGGGCCGGCCGCTGAGCCGCGCGAACTCCGAATAGGTCACCGGAGCGCCCGGCTTGATCTCACGCATGACCAGCCACGCGTGGCGCATGAACTCGCCCCCGCTGAACTGCTCGACCACCACGGCGTCGAGCGCGGCCCGGTCGCCGTCGAAATAGGACCGGACGTGCCCCGCCACCGGGCCCACGTCGTCGGCCGGCTCCGCCGGGTCGCGCAGATCGGGGTGGATGAGGGGAATGAGCTCGCCCACGTCGTCGGTGAAACCGGCCGCGCGAACGCCTCCGGTGTCGCTCACCACGACGGTGAACGCGCCGGCCGGGGTGTCGAGCGTGCGGTACTTCAGCATGATGTCCTCCAGGGGGTTGCGGCACAGTCTGGCTTCTCGGCGACGACCGTGGGGAAGGCCTGTGGATAACTCAGCTCGCTCTCCACAGGCGGATGAGCGCGTACGACCGCCACGGGCGCCACCTCTCGGCGTACGAGGAAAGGGTCTTGGGGTTGCCGGGCAGGCCCAGGGCCTCGGCGCCGCGGCGAACCGCCAGGTCAGTGGGGAGAAAGACGTCCGGGTCGCCGATCGCGCGCATCGCCACGTAACCCGCAGTCCACGCGCCGATCCCGGGCAGCTCCATCAGCCGGGCGACGGTCTCGTCGCGATCGGAGCCCGGGTTCAGGTCGAGCTTGCCGTCGGCGACCGCCTCGGCCAGCGCGCGGATCGACTCGCGCCGCTTCACCGGCATCCCGAACGCGGAGTCGGGCAGGTCTGCGATCTCGGCCGCGCCCGGGAACCCGACCAGGCCGTCCGGCGTCCGGAACGAGCGGATCAGACGGCCCAGCGTGGTGCGCGCGCCGGACACACTGACCTGCTGCCCGACGATCGCCCGGACCGCCGTCTCGAAACCGTCGACCGAGCGGGGCACCCGTACGCCGGGCTCCTTCGCCACCATCTCGGCGAACGCGGGATCGGCACCCAGAGTGGCGTCGACGGCCTCCGGATCGGCGTCCAGATCGAAAAGCCGGCGGCAGCGGGCCACGGCCGGCGCCAGATCGCGCACGTCGCTCAGCCGCAGCGTGGCCGAGACCCAGCGCTCGGCCGGGGTGAGCGTGACGGTCGCGCTTCCGTGCGGCAAGGACAGACCCCGCCCGTACGAGTTCCCGTCGCGCCGCTCGATGCCGGGCAGCGCGCGCATCTCGAGGAAGTCGAGCAGCGACGGGATGTGCAGCGGCGAACGGTACGCCAGGCGCAGGTTGATCGTGCCCGCCTCGGCCCGCGCGATCGGGCGCTTCTCGCGCAGCTTCCCCGGCGCCTGCGCGTAGACCTCCAGGATCGTGTCGTTGAACTGCCGCACGCTGCCGAAACCGGCCGCGAACGCGATCTCGGACAGGCCCAGGTCGGTCGTCTCGATCAGGATGCGCGCCGTCTGCGCGCGCTGCGCCCGGGCCAGCGCCAGCGGACCGGCGCCCAGTTCCGCGGTGAGCAGGCGGTTGAGGTGGCGCTCGGTGTAGCCGAGCCGGCTGGCCAGGCCCGGCACGCCCTCGCGGTCGACCACGCCGTCGCCGATCAGCCGCATTGCGCGCCCGACGAGATCGGCCCGCACGTCCCACTCGGGCGAGCCGGGCGCGGCGTCCGGGCGGCAGCGCTTGCAGGCGCGGAAACCGGCGCGCTGGGCGGCGGCCGCGCTCGGGTAGAAGCGGACGTTCTCCCGCTTCGGGGTCAACGCCGGGCAGGACGGGCGGCAGTAGATGCCGGTGCTGGTCACCGCGGTGCAGAACCAGCCGTCGAACCGCTGGTCCCGGCTGTCCACGGCGCGGTAGCACCGCTCGAAGTCCAGTTCCATGTTTGGGATTCTGCGCGGCCGGCCCCTTAGACGTCTGGCGGGATTCGGACATCAGCCTCGTCTGTCAACTTTGGTTGACGAGCGGCATCGTGTCAACTACGGTTGACGCATGGAGACCCTTGGTGCAACCGACATTCGGTACCGGACCTTCGGGGACGGCGGGGAAAAGATCGTGCTGCTGCACGGCGGGATGCAGACGTCCCGCAACTTCACCCGGCTCGCGTTGTCGCTGGCCACAACCTTCACCGTGTACGTGCCGGACCGCCGCGGCCGCGGTCTGAGCGGTCCGGTCGCCGACGACTACGGGCTGGCCCGCGAGATCGACGATCTGGGGGCGGTGCTCGACCAGACGGGGGCGGGCAACGTCTTCGGGCTCAGCTCGGGCGCCGTGATCGCGCTGCAGGCCGCGCTCGCACTGCCGCAGATCCGGCGGCTGGCCGTCTACGAGCCGCCCCTCTGGCACGACACGACCAACCCGGTCAGGTGGCGGCCCCGCTTCGAGAAAGAGCTCGCCGCCGGGCGTACGGCGGCCGCCTTCGTCACAACCGTGAAAGGCACGGGTGGTCTGCGCTTCGTGCCCCGCGCCGCGATCACCCCGCTCGTGCGGCTCGGCATGCGGCTCGACGCGCGCGGCCAGCGGCCGGTCGACTACACGCCGTTCGGGCGTCTCGTACCGACCATGCGTCAGGACGCCACGGTCGTCGAACAGTCGGACGGGCCGCTGACCCGGTACGCCGCGGTGCAGGCCGAAACGCTCCTGCTCGGCGGTGAGCGCTCCCCGGCGTACCTGAAAAGGGTCTTGAACGGCCTGGAACCCGTCCTGCCGCACGTGCGGCGGGTGACGCTGAGCGGCGTGGGGCATCTCGCGGCCGACAACCGGGGCCGGCCGGAACTGGTCGCGGCGGAACTGCGGAAGTTCTTCCGGTGAGGCTTGCGTAGACTGACGTTCCGTGAGCCTCACCATCGGAATCGTCGGCCTGCCGAACGTCGGCAAGAGCACCCTCTTCAACGCCCTGACCAAGAACGACGTGCTCGCCGCGAACTACCCGTTCGCGACGATCGAGCCCAACGTCGGAGTGGTCGGGCTGCCCGACGAGCGCCTCGGCCGGCTCGCTGAGCTGTTCAGCAGCGAAAAGATCCTGCCCGCCCCGGTGAGCTTCGTCGACATCGCCGGCCTGGTCCGCGGCGCGTCCAAAGGCCAGGGCCGCGGCAACGCGTTCCTCGCCAACATCCGCGACGCCACGGCGATCTGCCAGGTCGTGCGCGCGTTCTCCGACCCCAACGTGCTGCACGTCGACGGCAAGGTCGCACCGGCCGACGACATCGAGACGATCAACACCGAGCTGATCCTGGCCGACCTCCAGACGGTCGAGAAGGCGCTGCCCCGCCTGCAGAAAGAGGCCAAGCTCAAGAAGGACCGGGCCCCCGTCGTGGCCGCCGCCGAAGGCGCCTTCAAGGTCCTCAACGACGGCGTGACCCTGCACAAGGGCGCGGCCGCCGCCGGCGTCGAAGTCGAGCTGCTGGGCGAACTGCACCTGCTGACCACGAAGCCGTTCATCTACGTCTTCAACGTCGACGAGGACGAACTCAACAACACCGCGTTCCTCGACGAGATGCGCGCCCTGGTCGCCCCGGCCGAAGCCGTCTTCATGGACGCCAAGATCGAGTCCGAGCTGATCGACCTCCCGCCGGACGAGGCCCAGGAGTTGCTCGAGTCGACGGGCCAGACCGAGCCCGGCCTCAACCAGCTCATCCGGGTCGGCTTCAACACGCTGGGCCTGCAGACCTACCTGACCGCGGGCCCCAAGGAAGCGCGGGCCTGGGTGATCCCGGTCGGCGCGACCGCCCCCGAAGCCGCGGGCGTCATCCACAGCGACTTCCAGCGCGGCTTCATCAAGGCGGAAATCGTCTCCTTCGACGACCTGATGGCCGCGGGCTCCATGTCGGCCGCCAAGGCAGCCGGCAAGGTCCGCATGGAAGGCAAGGACTACATCATGAAGGACGGCGACGTGGTGGAGTTCCGCTTCAACGTCTGACGCGGTCGGCGTCCCCGGCTCAGCTCTTGCGGCCGGGGACCAACCTGTCGAGATCGAGTTGAATGGCGAAGGGCAGAGAGCTTCGTAGCTCGTGGCGGTAGATGCCGGTCGGTGCGTATGACCGGGTCGGCTCGTCGAGTTCGTAGGCGTGAACCGCAGGAGTCGCGTCTTCTTCGTCGATGCGCCAGTAATGCTTGATGCCAGCTTCTGCGTACTTCCGCAACTTGACCGTCCGATCGCGGTGAGCGGATTCCGGCGACACGACCTCGATGACCAGAAGCACCTGGTCAGGTGTGTAGAACGTTCGATTCGGATCGTAGGGCGCCGTGATGACGAGGACGTCCGGCTCCGGGCGATTCCGCTCGTCGAGCCGGATCGTCATCTCTCTCCACCTCGATGCCGTCCGGCGCTTGTTCCGCCAGGAGAAAAGCCAACGCTGTGACGATCCTGGCGTGCCAGGAGCGTTGGGGCGACATCATGAAGACAAGAGCTCCATCGATGAGTTCGGTGTGGCGGGGAGCTTCGGGCAGGTGGTCGAGGTCATCGGCGAACCAACCCTCGAGCCGGGGCGGCCGCATCCACTCGGGCACCGCAGTCATGGCGTCACCGTAGCACTCTGTGATGACGATCTCGCCGTCATCGTCTCCGCCCTCAGAGGGTCACTACCGAGCGGGCGCCCTCGCCGCGGGACATGCGGTCGAAAGCCTCGGGGATCTCGGGCAGGGTGATGCGGTCGGTGATCAGGTGGTCCAGGGGGAGGCGGCCCGTCAGCACGTCGTCGGCCAGGCGGGGGATCTCGAGGTCGAAGTCGGCGGAGCCGTAGACCGAGGAGCGCAGGGTGCGGGCCGACGAGAAGATGTCCAGGGCGGACAGTGACACCTGGTCGTCGTTGGAGCCCATGCCGACCACTGTCACTTTGCCGCCGCGGCGGGTGGCGCGCCAGGCGGCTCGGATCGTGGCGGCGCGGCCCACGCACTCGAAGGCGTGGTCGGCGCCGCGGCCCGACGTACGGCCTCGGATGTCTTTGGACAGGGTGTCGGAGGAGACCACGAAGTCGGTGGCGCCCGCGGCTTCGGCCAAGCTCTTCTTGGCCTCGGTGACGTCGACCGCGATGACCTGGCCGGCGCCGGCGGCTCGGGCGGCGGCGACGACGGAAAGGCCCACGCCGCCCAGGCCGATGACGACCACCGACTCGCCGGGGCGCACCTGGGCCGTGTTGCGCACGGCGCCCGCGCCGGTCAGCACGCCGCAGCTGAGCAGGGCGGCCAGTTCCAGCGGGAGGGCCGGCGGGACCTTGATCACGGCGTTTTCGGGGGCTACGACCTGCTCGGCGAACGCGCCCAGGCCGAGAGCCACGTGCACCGGCACGCCGTCCAGGGTCACGCCGTTCTCCAGTGACGCCACACCCGACGACGTGGAGCACAGCCACGGCTCGCCCTGCTCGCAGAACCAGCACGTGCGGCAGGCGGGCTGCCAGTTGAGCACCACGTGATCGCCGACCGCGGCCCGCGTGACGTGCGCGCCCACCTCGACGACCTCGCCCGCCGCCTCGTGCCCGAGCACCAGCGGGAACGACGGGCGGATGGTGCCGTTGACCATGGACAGGTCGGAGTGGCACACCCCGGCCGCCCGCACCCGTACGCGGACCTGGCCCGGGCCGACCTCGGGCAGCCGCAACTCGGCCACGCCGGGTCGCGCGCCCGCTTCGGTGAGCACCAGGCCGTTGAAGTACGCCGTCATCTCTGGATCGCCTTCACCTGCTGGAACTCGGCGAGGCCGTGCTCGCCCAGTTCACGTCCGACACCTGACTGCTTGTAGCCACCGAACGGCGCCCGCGGGTTGAACGCGCCGCCGTTGATGTCGACCTGACCCGTACGCATGCGGCGGGCCACCGACAACGCGCGTTCCTCGGAGCCCCACACGCCGCCGGCCAGACCGTACTTGGAGTTGTTGGCGATCGCCACGGCCTCGTCGTCGGACGCGAACGGGATGATCGACAGCACCGGGCCGAAGATCTCCTCCTGGGCCAGCTCGCTGCCGGGGTCGACGTCGGCGAAGACGGTCGGCGCGACGAAATATCCCTTCTCCGGAACGGGGGAGTCGCCTGCCACCTGCCGCGCCGAGGCCCGGGAGATGAATCCCAGCACCCGATCGCGTTGAGCGGCCGAGGCCAGCGGCCCCAGCCGGGTCGACTCGTCGAAAGGATCACCGACGGTGTAGCCCCCGGCGGTCTTGGCGGCCAGCGCGACGGCCTCGTCGTAGTGGCTCTGGTGCACGAGCATCCTGGTCCACGCCGTGCAGGTCTGGCCGGAGTTGAGGTACGCGTTGCCCACTCCCACTTTCACCGCCCGTACGAGGTCGGCGTCTTCCAGGATGACGTTGGCCGACTTGCCCCCGAGCTCGAGCGCGACCTTGGCGATGCGGTCGGCGGCGGCGTGGGTGATGGCCCGCCCTGTCGCCGTGGAACCGGTGAACGAGACCATGTCGACGTCGGGGTGCCCGGCGATGGCGGCGCCGACGACCGGACCCGTGCCCGTCACCACGTTGAGCACGCCGGGCGGCAACTCGGCCTCCGCGGCCGCGTCGACCAGCAGGAACGCCACGAGCGGGGTCAGCTCGCTCGGCTTGAGCACCACCGTGCAGCCGGCGGCCAGGGCGGCGGCCACCTTGGCCACGACCTGGTGCAGCGGATAGTTCCAGGGGGTGATCGCGCCGACCACCCCGATCGGCTCGCGCTCGATCAGCGAGTTGCCGACGGTTTCCGGCCCGGGGAGAGACAGATCCGCGTACGAGCGGAGGACCGTGAGCGGCAGGCCGGCCTGCACCGCTTTGGCGATCTTGAGGGGCGTGCCGAGTTCGAGTCCCACCGTACGAGCGATGTCGCCCGCGCGGGCCGAGAGCGCGGTGTGCAGCCGGTCCAGGTGAACGAACCGGTCGGGTGAGACGGACCAGCTCGCGAAGGCCGCCCGGGCCGCCGCGACCGCGCGATCGACGTCGGCGGCCGTGCCCGCGGGCACGTGGGCCAGCACTTCCTCGGTAGCCGGGTTCTCCACCGCGATCGTCTCGGCGGAGTCGGGCGCGACCCACTCCCCGCCGATGTAGAGGTGCTTGCGGTCGAGCGATGTCATCAGCGGGTCCCCATCTCGTATCGGGCCGTCAGGCCGGTGATCAGCAGGTCCAGTCCGAGTTCGAAGGCGCCCTCGTCCACGGCTTCATGATGCTCCGCCAGGCGGGGGGCGTGGCCGAGGTGTGGATAACGGTCGTACAGCTGGGGGTCGACGTCGAAGCCGAGCGCGAACGATCCCAGCGCCGAACCGGTGACCAGGTAGCGCATGAGCGCGCCGATGTGCGTGGCCCGCGCGTACGACCAGCCGGCGTCGACCAGGGCGCCGTACACGGCCTCGGCCATGGCCAGACCGCCCGGACGCCGCCCCGGACCCTGGGCCAGCACGGGCACGATGTTGGGGTGGGCGGAGAGCACCGCGTGGTAGGAGCGGGCCCAGCGCCGCAAAGCCTCGTCCCACGGGAACGTCCCGAACGCCGACACGTCGACCTGTTCGATCACGGCGTCGGCCACCGCGTCCACTATGTCGGACTTGGTGGCGAAGTGGTTGTAGAGGGAGGGGCCCTGCACGCTCAGCTCGGTGGCGAGCCGGCGGGTCGAGAGCGCGTCCAGGCCCTCCGCGTCGACCAGGGCTGACGCCGCCTCGACGATCCGTTCCCGGGTCAGGAGGGCCTGCCGTGGCCGGGCCATGCGATCTCCCTCATCTGAGAAATGTGCACTGGACGCGCTAAAACTTACACCGCTAGTTTAACGGCATGGACTTCTCGCTCACCGACGAGGAACGCGCGATTCGCGACACCGCCCGCCAGTTCATCACCCGCGAGGTCATGCCGCTGGAGCAGGAGGCGCTGCTCCGCGAGCGCCGCCACGAGCCCGGCCTCGACCGCAGCGAACTGCGCGAGCTACAGCTCAAGGCCAAGAAGTTCGGCTTCTGGGGTCTGTCCACACCGGAGGAATACGGCGGGATGAACCTGCCGGCCGTCCTGCAGTCGCTGATCTGGACCGAGGTGGGCCGCACCTTCGTGCAGTTCAAATTCGGCGGCGAGGCCGACAACATCCTCTACTACGCCAATGAGCAGCAGAAACAGGAGTTCCTGGTCCCGACGATCGAGGGCGACCGGATCTCCTGCTTCGCGATCACCGAACCCGGGGCCGGCTCCGACGCGGCCAACATCAAACTCAGCGCCCGCCAGGACGGCGACGACTGGATCCTCAACGGCGAGAAGACGTTCATCACCAACGGCAACGACGCCGACTTCGTGATCGTCGTCGCGGTCACCGACCGGGAGAAGGGCGTCCGCGGTGGCGGCACCACGGCCTTCCTGGTCGACCGCGACATGGGCTGGCGCAGCGAGTTCATCCAGACCATGGGCGAGGGCGGGCCGGCGTCGCTGATCTTCGACGACGTACGGGTGCCCGCGCGCAACATCCTGGGCGAGATCGGCCAAGGCTTCGAGCTGGGCATGAAGTGGATCGGCAAGGGGCGCTACCTGATCCCCTCCAACGCGCTGGGCATCGCCGAGCGGTCGCTGGGCATGGCGGTCGACTATGCCAACACGCGCGAGACCTTCGGCCGGAAGATCGGCGAGAACCAGGCCATCCAGTGGATGATCGCCGACTCCGAGGTCGAGCTGGAGGCGGCCCGCTGGCTCATCCTGCGCGCGGCCTGGACCGTTGACCAGGGCGAAGACCCGCGGCACGCGTCGTCGATGGCCAAGCTTTACGGCGCCCAGATGGTCAACAACGTGGTCGACCGGGTCATGCAGATCCACGGCGGGATGGGGTACACCCGCGAGCTTCCGATCGAACGGTGGTACCGCCAGGTGCGACTCATGCGTATCTATGAAGGTACAGATGAGATGCAGCGCCTGATCATTTCCCGCGACCTGCTCCGCGGGTACACCAAGATCGGAGGGCACTTGGCATGACTGACTGCACCGGAGTCAGCGAAGCGGCCGTAGGGCCAGGAAGGCATGCCGGGGAGGCTCAGCATGACTGACTGCACCGGAGTCAGCGAAGCGGCCGTAGGGCCAGGAAGGCATGCCGGGGAGGCTCAGCATGACTGACTGCACCGGAGTCAGCGAAGCGGCCGTAGGGCCAGGAAGGCATGCCGGGGGAGGCTCAGCATGACGCAACTGTCGCTCGCCACCGTCCTGGCGGAGTCGGCCCGGAAATATCCCGACAAAATTGCCGTAATAGACAGCTTGACCACCGAGCGGATCACCTATCGCGACCTGTGGCAACAGACCTTGGCGTACGCGGGAGGTCTGCAGAGCCTCGGCATCGGACCCGGTGACGTGGTCGCGATCCAGATCCCCAACCTCGCCGACTTTCCCCGTGTCTACTACGCGGTGCTGGCGGCGGGCGCCACGATCGTCCCGATGCACCTGCTCCTGACCCCTGAGGAAAACGCGTTCGTCCTCCAGGACAGTGGCGCAAAGCTGCTCATCGCACACTCCAGCCAGCTGGAGAACGCAACGGCGGCCGCCAGGATCGCAGGAGTGAAGATCGCCTCGGTCGGTCCGCCCGTACCGGGAATTGACCGTCTGGAGGAAGCGGGGGAGAAACCGCTCAAAAGGTACGTCAGTCGCGAGGCCGAGGACGTGGCGGTCGTCTTCTACACGAGCGGCACCACCGGCAAACCCAAGGGCGCCCTGCTCACCCACCTCAACCTCGTGATGAACACGATGGTCAACGTCTTCGACATCCACGACCTCAACGACGACGACATCGTGATGGGCTGCCTGCCGCTGTTCCACACCTTCGGCCAGACCGTAGGCATGAACGGCACGTTCCGGCTGGGCGGCACGATAGTGCTGATGGCCCGTTTCACCGGCGAGGCCGCGATCCAGCTGATGGTCCGCGAGAACGTGACGATCTTCCACGGCGTCCCGACGATGTACATCGGCCTGCTCGAGGCCGCGGCCAAGGCCGACACCCTGCCCCAGCTGCGGCTCTGCGTGTCGGGCGGCGCGTCGCTGCCGGTGGCCGTGCTGGAGAAGTTCACCGAGACCTTCCACGCGACGATCTACGAGGGCTACGGGCTGTCCGAGACCTCACCCACGGCGACCACCAACCAGCCCGCGTTCGGCGCCAAGCCGGGCACGATCGGGCATCCGATCTGGGGTGTCGAGGTGGAGATCGCGCGGGCTGAGGTCGACGAGCGGATCGAGCTGCTCGACGACGGCGAGCTGGGCGAGATCGTGATCCGGGGGCACAACGTGTTCGCCGGCTACCTCAACAACCCTGAGGCCACGGCGGAGGCGGTCGTCGACGGCTGGTTCCGTACGGGGGATCTCGGGGTCAAGGACGCGGACGGCTTCATCTCGATCGTGGACCGCAAGAAGGACCTGGTGATCCGGGGCGGTTTCAACGTGTATCCGCGTGAGGTGGAGGAGGCGCTGGCCCGGCACCCGGCCGTGCAGCAGGTGGCCGTGATCGGCGTGCCTGACCCGGTGCACGGCGAGGAGATCTGCGCGGTGGTCGTGCCCGACCCGGGCGGTGTCACTGCCGAGGAACTGATCGACTGGTCGCGCGAGAAGCTCGGCAAGCACAAATATCCGCGGCAGATCCGGTTCGCCGAGACGCTCCCGCTGGGGCCCAGTTTCAAGGTGCTCAAGCGTGAGCTGCGCAAGACGTACGGGTCAGGTCAGCAGGGCGGGTAGTTCGGCGACGATCGGCTTGTCCGCGGGCAGCCAGTGCACGCTGTCCAGCTCGTCCTTGGCGAGCCAGCGCATGGACGTGTGTTCCAGCGCCCGCGGCATGTCGCCGTCCAGCAGCCGTACGGCGAAGACGCGCAGCACGGCCCGGCCGTGCGCCAGCGGCACGTCGGGGCCGACCCGGTCGCCCACCTCGACGCGGACACCCAGTTCCTCGACGCATTCGCGGGCCAGCGCCACTTGATCGCTCTCGCCCGGTTCGACCTTTCCGCCCGGAAACTCCCAGCGGCCGGCCACCTCGGGCGGGGCCGAGCGTTCGCAAGCCAAAACCCGACCATCGACGATGATCACCGCAGCCACGATGACTCTGCGTGACGTCGGCGTCTTGACGTGCTGTTTCGGCGGCATGAGATCAAAGTTTCCCACAAAACTTTGCCCGTCAGGGTGCCCGAGGCGTCCCGATCGTCACGCAAACACGTATATGTGGGCGTGGACATGCTTGCCGAGGAAGGCAAGACTGTGGGCACCGACCATGACGACACGGCGACAGTTTGGCCACAAGCCGGCAACGACGCCAAGGGGGGTGCGGCGATGCGGGTCAGAAGACAGCGGGTCAAGACTTCCGACTACCTCAGCGACGCGCTGACGCTGCTCAGCGGCTGGGAACGCGACGGTGTCCAGATCAAGCGCGAACTGGCGTGCGACGACAGTCAGCATGCCGCATTGACGGAACGGATCAAGGTGGCGGCGGACACACTTCGCATACGCCCGTCGATCCGGCGAACCAACGGTCACACTCAGATCTGTCTGGGTGACCGCGACGGCGACGCCATCACTGATGGTGAGGTTACCCTCGCGGCTCGGATCGAGGACTTCTACCGTACGGTGACGGCTCCGCATAGCTCTTGATCGCTACCCTCGGGTCCATGAGCGAAGTCATCTACGACAACAAGGGCCAGCTCCAGCAGATCGAGAGCGGCCTGCTCGACGGCGAACAGATCATCGCCGTGTACGACGCGGTGGGGGTCGGCACGGGCTTCATCGGGCTGACCAACCGGCGCGTGATCATCCAGGACAAGTCGTTCGTCGGCAAGCGCGTCGCGCTCACCAGCATCCCGTACTCCAAGGTGAGCAGCGTCAGCGTCGTCAGCAACAAGAGCTGGGCCGGTCAGTTCTTCTCCACCGGCACGATCGCCCTCACTGTCGGCACGCACGTCTACGAGGTCGAGTTCCGCGGCTCCGAGAAGACCCACCACGTGCACAACGTGATCCTGCACTACGCCAGTTAGAGCACCCGCGTGGGCAGCGGCGACTCGGTCACCGAACCGTCGGCCGCACGCACGAGCGAGTAACCCCGCGAGCCGGGCCGGTCGGCCACCACCTCGGCCAGCGTGGTGCCGCGATAGACCAGCCCGGCGCCGTCGTCGGTGGCGTAGCCGTCGCCGAGCGTGCCGTCGCCGATCAGCTCGTGCATTTTGGGCCGCCGCTGCTCCTCGGCGTCGTAGTGCACGCCGTTGGAGTAGGGCAGCCAGCCCAGCCCGCCGGTGAAGCCGCGCAGGTCGGGCCCGAAGCTGTCGGTGCTGCCGCCCTGATGCCAGCAGATCGAGCCGGCCGAGACGCCGCTCAGCACCACGCCCGACTGCCAGGCCTCGTGCAGGATCTCGTCGACGCCGTGCACCCGCCACACCGCGCACAAGTTGGCCACGCTGCCCCCGTGCACCCAGATGATGTCCTGCGCGAGCAGGTGGGCACGGATGTCGGCGACGTTGGGCATCGGGAACAGCTGCAGATGCGACGCCACGAACTCGGTGCCCGCGAACGCGCGGTAGTGCGCGCCGATGACCTCCTCGGGGTCGCCGCCGGCCTGCGTCAGCACGCAGATGCGGGGCCGCTCCGTCGCGTTCGCGAGCTCCGCGGCCAGCCGATGGATCTTGCCGGGCCGCCAGTCGTTGTGGCCGAACCGGCCGACCTCGAAGAACGCGCTGGTGGCCAGGATCGTGGGCTCGTCGGCAGTCACCGCACCATCATGGTGCATGCGTCGGCGGTGTCCAGCACGAGATCGGCCGCGATGTCGACGGCCAGCCGCACCTTGAGCGGGTCGCCTTCGAGCGCTGCGAAGGCCTGGTCGACCCGCTCGGCGAACCGCTCCGGCGCCCCGGGCAGCTGCGCCGTCGCGGCCACGGCGCCCTTCTCGTTGATCAGCCAGCGGCCGGCCGCGCCGTGCAGGGCGTGCGTGCACACGCCGACCATCCGGAACAGGCATCCGGCGACGTAGGCGGTGTCGGCCCGGCTGATGCCCTTGCGGGCCAGCGCCACCAGGAAGTCGGCCTCCCACAACCCGGCCACCAGGGCCTGCGACAGCGCGGGCGGAAACGTCTGCAGGTCGGCGCGCAGCCGGGTCAGCTCGCCGGCCGGGTCGCTCAGGATCTTGCCGAGGGCCAGTTCCCCCGCGTACGCGTGATCGGCGAACCCGAGCGGATGGCCGGCCTGCTGGTGGAACGCGTAGCGGCCCTGCTCGGCGTCGGCGATCACCCCGCGTACGCGGTCGAGGTCTCGATAAATGAAGTCGAGTGCGGCCCCGTCGACCTGCAGCCACCCGCCCCCGTCGACCCACGGCCCCCACCCGCCGGGCCCGGTGACCTGCGCCGAGTCCCCGGCCAGGGCCCGCGCGACCCGGCCCAGCTGGTCGAGGTCGAGCGGCTGGCGGTAGTAGAGGCCCAGGTCGGTGTCGGACTCGGGGGTGTGCGTGCCGCGGGCCCGGCTGCCGCCCAGCACCACGCCGACGATGCCGGGCACGCGCGCCACCTCGGCGGCGATCCCGGCCAGGCGGGCATCGCTCAGGCTCATGCGCGGGCCTCGATCAGAACCCGGGTGGCGTGCGAGACGAACATGCCCTTCACGGTGATCTGCTCGTGCACGGCCCGCAACCGGTCCCGGTATTTCCCGATGGTGAAACCGGGCACCGTCCAGACGACCTTGCGCAGGAAATGTGCGACCGCGGCGACGTCGTAGAACTCCAGCCGCAGCCGTTCGGCCTCCAGGCGCACGACCTCGAGCCCGGCGGCCTCGGCGGCGGCCCGGATCTGCTCGGGATGCTGCCGGTCGGGCGGTGGCAGCGGGCCCAGCATCGCCTCCGAGAGCTCACGGTTGCTGCCCGCGCCGATCTGCTGCGACAGGAAGACCCCGCGCGGGGAGAGGATGCGCGCCGTCTCGGCCCACCGGGTGTTTACCGGGTGGCGGCTGACGACCAGGTCGAACGCGCCGTCGCGGAACGGCAGCCCGTCCGTCGCCACCACGTGGGGCACCCGCGTGCGCGCGGTCACCGGCATCCAGGCCTCGGTGGCGACCAGCGTCCCGGTGGCATGCGCCTTGTTGATCGCGTACGCGTAGACCTCGCCCCCGCCGGTCTGCACGTCCAGGGCCCGGGCGGCGTGGGTGAGCCGCTCGGCGACCAGGCCGGCGTACCCCCAGGAGGGTCGCTGCTCGGTGGCCCGGCCTTCGAACCAGGCGAAGTCCCAGCCGTCGAGCGGCACGGCCGCGGCCTCGGCGAGCAAGGCGTCGAAGTCGTTCACTCGGGTGAGTCTGCGACCGGCTCCTTCGGTGTGCAATTCATTTGCGGCAGCCCGCCCGCGGTGTCGCCGCTGAGCAGCGTGATGTCCTGGTCGAGCACGCTGACCGAGCCGTCCAGGGCCGGTGTGCTCTTCTCCGGGCAGGCTTTACGCCCGAGCGGCACGCAGAGGTAAATGCGCCTCTCGTCGCAGCGGTCGTCGTCGAACGGACGGTCGAAGTCGCGCCGGGAGCCGAATGCGATCACGCGGTGCTGCGGCTGCCGGGTGACGGTGGTGTCCATGAGCTTGCGGTCGGTCTCCCGGCCGTCGGTCAGCGTCACCAGGTAGCGCAGCGTCTCCTCCCCGGCCACGCCCGCCGCCTGCACCTTTCGAACCCCCCGAGGCAGGGAGGGGTCGCGGACGAACCGGGTCTGGAACGGGACCTCGCGCGTCTCGAACTCGGTGCGCGTCGTGATCTGCGCTTGCGACGGGGCCGCGGCGGTGCCCGAGTTCGAGTTCGTGGCAGCGGGCGGCTTCTGTACGGCCGGTGGCGCGATCGGCTTGGCCGGGGCCTGCCGCGGAGTGCCGGGCTCCGCCTTCGGCGCGCGGGTGGCCGTACGGTCGGCCTTGTCGGAGACGCGCGGGACGCCGGCGGCGCCTCCAGCCGCGTGCCCGGCCGCGACGGGCGGGGGGTCGACGGCGAGCGCCGCCGGCGGGGGCATGGGCACACTGCCGGGCTCGGCGGTGACGAGGCCCGGGTCGGACTGGGCGGCGGCCGTCCCGGTGCCGGTGCCCGCGGCCTGGCCCACCGAGGTCACGATCCGGGGCGCGGCGGGGCCGTCCTCGGACAGCACGGCGAACCCGGCGACCCCGCCGCCGATCGCGAGGAGCAGCGCACTCGTGCCGGCCGTCATGCGTACGCCGAACGGCAGCCGGGCCCACCAAGACTTTCGTGGCATTTCGAGCAATTGCTGAAGAGAGTCACTAGTTGTCTGGTTTTGCACCCAAGCATTGTGCGCCGCGACCCCCGCGATGCAAGCATCTGCGGGGGCCGCGTTGTGCTTTACGCCCTTTTCGGGCGGACTTGCGTTACCTTCAGGCGGCCTGGCGAACCGTCTCGAGCGCCTTGCTCCACGTCACCGTCTGGTCGAGAACGGCGGTGAGGGCCTGCTCCTGACGCTCGCTCGGCAGGAAGGTGCTGTAGTTCTCGAAGTCGGTCGCGAGCGACAGCAGAACCTGGGCGCGCACGTCGGCCAGCATGAGCTCGCCGGCGATCAGGCGCAGGTGCTCGACGGCACGGGCGCCACCGACCGAGCCGTAGCCGACGAAGCCGACGGCCTTGTTGTTCCACTCCGCGAAGAGGAAGTCGATCGCGTTCTTCAGGGCGCCCGAGGTGGAGTGGTTGTACTCCGGGGTGACGAAGATGAAGCCGTCGAACGAGGCGATCTTCTTGGCCCACTCGATGGTGTGCGGCTGGCTGTACTGACCCATCGACGGCGGGATCGCCTCGTCGAGGTGGGGCAGGTTGTAGTCGAGGAGGTCGACCAGCTCGAACTCGGCGTCGGAGCGCTTGGCGGCGACGTCGTAGACCCACTTGGCCACGGCCTCGCCGTTACGGCCCGGGCGGGTGCTGCCGAGGATGATTCCGATCTTGGTCATGATCTTCCTTGCCTTTGGGGATGTCGCGCTGGGTGTGTCCTTGCGCTCTAACTTGCTTCGTCAAACAACTATTCCGGCATGCGCGGCCTACGATCAATGTCATGTCCGCCACATCACCCGATCCGGGACTGCCGCCGGGTCTCAACGCGCTCTCGGAGAGCGAAGAGGCGGTCATGCGGGCCTTCGGACGCATCCTGCTCGTCCTCCCGCGCGCGATGAACGCCGACCTCGAAGCCGAACAGCGCATGTCGCTCAGCGAATACAGCGTGCTGCGACACCTCTCAGAGTCGCCGCACCGCCGCATGCGGATGAGCGAATTGGCCCAGGCGTGCGACATGTCACTCAGCGGCATGACCCGGCTGGCCGCCAAACTGGAGACGCTCGGCTTCGTCAAACGCGTCAAATGCGACGAGGACGCCCGCGGCTGGAACGCCGTGCTGACCGACAAGGGGCTGGCCCGCCTGCGGGAGGCCTGGCCGGCTCACCTGAGCAGCGTGCGCCGGCACATCTTCGACCACCTGGGCGATCTAGACCTCGACGCGCTGGCCAAGACGCTCAACAAAATCGCCGGAGATGCCTAGCCCGTACGAGGTGAGGGCCGCATCAAGCATGCGTTCCTGCTCGGCTGCGGGATAGTGCGACGGGTCGGCGGCGGCGAACGCGGCCACACCCTCGGCCATCGCGATCAGGCCCAGCGCCACCGGCTCGACCCGCTCGCGCGGCCACTCCGGGGCGGCCGTCGCGACCAGCCGCTCGACCCGTTCCCGCCACGACCGGTTGTGGCGCCGGTGCATCGCGATCAGCTCGTCGTCCGACACCGCGGCGGCCAGAAAACCCACCCAGACGACGCTGTCGGTGACGGTCTCGGGGTCGGTCGCGAGCCCCCGGTGGAGGACCGCCCGCAGCGCCTCCCGCGGCGAGGCGGCGTCGGCCTCGAGGGCGTCGACGCGCGCCCGGCTCTTCTCGTGCAGCAGCTCACGCGCGTGCAGCAGCAGCGCGCGCCGGTTGGGGAAGCGGTGCATGACCAGCCCGGTCGTGCACCCGGCGGCCGCGGCCACCGCCCGCACGGTCAACTTCTCCAGACCCTGCTGCGCCAGCACGTCCCACACCGCGCGCGACAGCGCTTCCCCCTGAGCCGGCCGATCCGCCGTCCTAGTCATGCGCACCAGCGTAACAGGTGTTACCGTAACAAGTGTTATGTCGCCGTCTCGCTCGGGGGAAACCATGACCACCATCGAGGAACGCCCGTGGGACGACCCGGCAGGGGCCGACCTGCGCCGGGCCCAGCAGGCCGAACTGGACCTGCGCTACGGCTCCGGCAACCACGAACCCGGCCCGCTCCCGTCAGCCGCCGACATCGACGTCTTCCTGGTCGCCGTCACCGCCGACGGCCAGCCCCTCGGCTGCGGCGCCCTGCGCCGGCTGTCGGAGGACAGCGCCGAGATCAAACGCATGTACGTCACCCCGCCGGCCCGCGGCACCGGCGTGTCCACCGCCATCCTGCGCGCCCTGGAAGCCGCCGCCCTGACCCGAGGCTGGACCACGATGCGCCTGGAAACCGGCCCCGGCCAGCCCGATGCGATCCGCTTCTACGAACGCGAGGGCTACAAGCAGATCCCCCTCTACGGCCACTACATCGGCTCAACCATCTCCGTCTGCTACGAACGGACGCTCTAAGGCTCGCTTTCCAGCACCCGGTCACCTCCCGCCGGCCCATGTCGGAGATGACCGCCGTGAATCGGTGCGCGGCCGGCGTGAACTCGATCCCGAACGACTTCAGCGCCTCGCGCTCGCTCCGGTTGTTGGCGGGCCTTGAGCGTCGCGTCGCGGCCTGATCGTTCAGCTCCCTGGCCGGGGTCGCCACGATCGAAGCTGCCGCTCCCACTTGTCACCCTGCACGATCGGCGGCGCGTCCTCTAGCAGCGACGCCTCGGCCAAGTAAGCGACGATCGTGACGTGCGCGCCCCGGAACGCGTTCAGCTCGACCCCGTACCAACGCGACGCCACCGGCCGCTGAGCGATGAAGACCGCGGCCCGCGACCGCTCCGAAGCGACGCGCCGGCCGCACTGGCGGCCCCGGCCGCGATCGGCAACGGCCGGAAGGGTGAGGCGGACAGGGTGTGCGACTGTCGCCGCCACCAGGGGATTCAGGATGTCGGGCGTGGTGGGGTGGTTGCTGGTCGTGGGCGTGACCGCCGCGTTCGGTGCTGTCTTCTGGGTCGGCGAGCGGCTGATCGGGCGCGACGGCCGCGAGGAGATCGAGCAGATGTGAGGCGACGCCGTGGGGTAGGACCTAGGTATGCGTCCTGCGGCTGGTGAGGTTCTGCATTTCAGTGAGGATCCGACTATCACGCGGTTCGTGCCGCATGTGGCACCGACGTCGGCGGAGGCGGAGGCGTACGTCTGGGCTGTCGGGTTTGATCGTGCGCCCGATTACTGGTTTCCCCGGCAGTGTCCGCGGGCCATGGCCTGGGTGGTCGACGGCACGTCCGATGTGGATCGGGAACGGATCGTCGGGGCCGGGTGCGGGGTGCGGGTGCACGCGGTCGAGTTCGGGTGGCTGGAGGCGATGCGTACGGTGAAGCTGTTTGCCTATCGGTTGCCGGCGCAGCCGTTCCGGCCGATCGCGTCTCCGGGGTCGGCGCCGCATGCGATGGTCGCCACCGAGGCGGTGGAGCCGTTGGGCCCGCCCGGCCCGGTGGGCGACCTGTTCGCGCTGCACGCCGAGGCCGGCATTCAGCTGCGCGTGCTCGGCAACCTCTGGTCGTTCTGGGACGAGGTCACCGCGAGCACGCTCGACTTCAGTGGGATTCGGCTGCGGAACGCTCAGCCGAGGCCAGCAGCGCGGTGATCGTGCGGTTGAGGCGGGCCCGGGCCGCGGTGACCGACAGGTCCATGTTCTCGCGCCACGTCGACCATGTCGGCCACATGCTGACCGCGGTCAGCGCGTCGAGCAGTTCTTCGTTGTCTTTCACCTGCTCGGCGAAGAGTTCCGTGAGTTCGTCGCGGACGCGTTTGACGTGCATGCGGCGGTAGCGGCGCAGTGTCTCGGAGAACGGTTCCTTGATGGCGGCCGCCTTCGCCGTGGGGCCGATCTGTTCGAGCAGGCGGGCCCGTTGCCGGCAGTAGGCGTCGATGCGGTCGGGCAGGGGCAGGCCGGGTGAGATCGGCCGGTGGGCGGCGTCGCGCACCTCGAGCACCCGTTTGCCGCTGGCCGTGAACAACGCCTCCATGTCGGCGAAGTGGCTCCACAGCGCCCGCAGCGAGACGCCGGCCGTCTTGGCGATGCGGTCGGCTGTCGGTCGCAGGTCGCCTTCGCCGATCAGCTGCAGGTGGGCGTCGACGATGGCGTTGCGGGTGCGTTCGGATCGGGCCGTGCGCCCGTCGACGCGCTGCTGTCCAGTCACGATGTGGCGCTCCGGTAGCGGTTCAGCTCACGCCGGGCCAGCGAGCGCTTGTGCACCTCGTCCGGGCCGTCGGCGAGCCGTAGCGTACGCGCCCCGGCCCACAGCGCCGCGAGTGGTGTGTCCTGGCCGACGCCGGCGGCGCCGTGGGTCTGGATGGCCTTGTCGAGGATCCACTCCACGGTCTGCGGCACGATGATTTTGATGGCTTGGATCTCGGTGTGCGCGCCCTTGTTGCCGACCGTGTCCATCAGCCAGGCCGCCTTGAGCACGAGCAGCCGGGCCTGTTCGATGCGCACCCGCGACTCGGCGATCCAGTCCTGCACCACGCCTTGCTCGGCGAGCGGCTTGCCGAACGGGGTGCGGGAGAGCGCACGGGTGCACATGAGTTCGAGGGCTCGTTCGGCCATCCCGATCAGCCGCATGCAGTGGTGGATGCGGCCGGGGCCCAGGCGTGCCTGCGAGATCGCGAATCCGCCGCCCACTTCGCCGATCACGTTCGACTGCGGGACCCGTACGGCATCGAACAGCACCTCGGCGTGTCCGCCGTGATCGCCGTCGGTGTAGCCGAAGACCGTCATGCCCCGCTTGACTGTGAGCCCGGGGGTGTCGCGCGGGACCAGCACCATGCTTTGCTGCAAGTGGCGGGCGGCGTCGGGGTCGGTCTTGCCCATCACGATGAAAATCTTGCAGTTGGGGTTCATGGCGCCGGTGATGTAGAACTTACGGCCCGTGATGACGTAGTCGTCGCCGTCGCGTTCGATGCGGGTGCCGATGTTGGTGGCGTCGGACGAGGCGACCTGCGGCTCGGTCATCGCGAAGGCCGAGCGGATCGTGCCGTCGAGCAGCGGCCGCAACCATTGTTCCTGCTGCGCGGGGGTGCCGAATTCGGCCAGCACCTCCATGTTGCCGGTGTCGGGGGCGGCGCAGTTGAGCGCGGCCGGGGCGATCGCGGGGCTGCGCCCGGTGATCTCGGCCAGCGGGGCGTACTGCAGGTTGCTCAGGCCGACCCCGTGCTCGCCGGGCAGGAAGAGGTTCCACAGACCGGCAGCTTTGGCGGCCGCCTTCAGACCTTCCAGTACGGGCGGGGGAGACCAGGAGTCGCTGTGAAAGTCCGCTTCCGCCGGGTAGACGTGCTCGTCCATGAAGGCGAGCAGCCGCTTGCGGTAGTCCTCGGTCGTGGGGTCGAAGCCGAAGTCCATCAGTGTCCCTCCAGCGCCTCGTGGCCGCGCATGACCAGCGGGCCGACCATCTGGCCGATCGTCTCGAAGCCCGCGCCCACGGTCTGGCCCTGAACGTATCGGTAGTGCACCCCTTCGAGAATCACCGCCAGCTTGAATGCGGCGAATCCCACGTACCACTGCAGATCGCTCACGTCGCGGCGGCTGCGTTCGGCGTATCGGGCGCCCAGCTCGGCCAGGCTCGGGTGGCCCGGCACGCGCAGCGGCGCCTTCGGTTTGCCGTCGGTGGCCACGTTGAGCGGCAGATCCGCGTAGACGAACATCAGCGCGACGTCGCTGAGCGGATCGCCGAGCGTCGACATCTCCCAGTCGAGCACGGCGTTGACCTGCAGTTCGTCGCCGATCAGCACGTTGTCGAGGCGGAAGTCGCCGTGCACGACAGTGCCCGGGCCGCCGGTCGGGATGTCGACGGCGAGCCGGGCGTGCAGCTCGTCGATGCCCGCCACGTCGCGGCTGCGGGACGCGTCGAGCTGCTTCTTCCACCGGTTGACCTGCCGCTGGTTGAAGCCTTCGGGCCGCCCGAAGTCGGCCAGGCCGATCGCCGCCGGGTCGAGTGCGTGCAGTTCGGCCAGGGTATCCACAAGCGACAGAGTGAGGGTGCGCATGGCCTCGGGGCCGAGCGCCTCCAGGTCGGTGATGTCGCGGTAGATCTTCCCGTCGACGTGTTCCATCAGGTAGAAGGGCGCTCCGATCACGTCGGTGTCGGTGCACAGCAGCACCGGGCGGGGCGCCGGGAACCCGGCCTTGGCCAGCGCCTCCAGCACCTTGTGCTCGCGGGTCATGTCGTGCGCGGTGGGCAGCACGTGACCGAGCGGCGGACGGCGCAGCACCCAGCGCTGCTTGCCGTCGGTCACCGCGTACGTCAAATTGGATCGTCCGCCGGCGAACATCTGGCCCGTCAGCTCGCCGCTCTTGAGATAGGCCTGCAGGCGGGACAGGTCGAGACCCTTCACCGGGGGCCGCCCTCGAACGCGCGCTGCATCTTGTTCATGCCGCCGAGCCAGCGGTCGGTGTCGGAGGCGCGCAGCCGGTAGAACTCGGCCACCTCCGGATGCGGCAGGATCAGGAAGCTGTCGCCCGCGAGCGCCTCGTCCACCTTGGCCGCGACCGCGTCGGGTTCCAGCGCGCTCTCGGCCAGCAGGGCCGCGCTCGCGCTGCCCCGGGCGTTGCCGCGAGTCAGCATGTCGGTGCGCACGCCTTGCGGGCAGAGCGCTTGCACGACCACACCCCGATGCCCGTACGTGGCCCGCAGCCATTCCGCGTACGCCAGCGCGGCGTGTTTGGTGACGGCGTAGGGCGCGCTGCCCAGCAGCGACAGCAGCCCGGCCGCGCTCACCGTGATCACCAGCCGCTTCGGCTCGCCCTGATCGAGCCAGCGGGGCAGCAAGGCGCGGGTGACGTAGACGTGCGACATCATGTTGACCGCGAAGTCGCGCGTCCACACCTCGTCGGGGGTGTTCTCGTCGCCGGCGCTCAGCACGCCCGCGTTCGCGCAGAACAGGTCGATGCCGCCCAGTTCGGCCCAGGCCGTGTCGATCAGCCGGCGGGTGTCGTCCTCGTTCGCCGCGTCGCCCGGCACCGGCAGCCCGCCGATCTCGCTGGCCACCGCCTCGGCCGCGGCCGGGTCGAGATCGTTGACGATCACCTCGGCCCCCTGGGCGGCGAACCGGCGGGCCAGCGCCGCGCCGATCCCGCCGCCGGCGCCGGTGACCACGACCCGCTTCACTGCATCTTCCCGGTCAGCGTGACGCCCCCGTCGAGCACGAGGGTCTGCCCGGTGATCCAGCCCGCGTCGGGCGAACTGAGGAAGGCCACCGCGCCCGCCACGTCTTCCGGCACGCCCAGCCGGGCCAGCGGATAGCCCGCCGAGACCTGCTCCTCGCGCCCCTCGAACAGGGCCGACGCGAACTTGGTCTTGACCACGGCCGGGGCGACCGCGTTGACCCGCACCTTGGGGGCCAGCTCGACGGCCAGTTCCTCGGTGAGGTGGATCAGCGCGGCCTTGGTGACCCCGTAGAAGCCGATGCCGGGCGCGGGGCGCACGCCCGAGACCGACGAGATGTTGACGATCGAGCCGCCCTCGGTCAGCCCGCCGCGCAACGCCTCCTGCACCCAGCCCAGGGTGCCGACCACGTTGACCTCGAAGATCTTGCGAGCCGCGCCCAGGTCGAGCCCGGCCAGCGGGCCGTACACCGGGTTGATGCCGATGTTGTTGACCAGCGCGGTGACCGGGCCGAACTGCCCGAGCACGGTGTCGACGACCGCGGCCCGGTGATCGGGATCGTCACCCTTGCCGGCCACGCCGACCGCGACCGCGGCCCCGCCCAGGTCCTTGGCCGCCGATTCCAGGGCCGCCGCGTCACGGCCGGTGATGCACACCTTGTAGCCGTCGGCCACGAAACGTTGCGCGATGGCGAACCCGATTCCCCTGCTGGCCCCGGTCACGATCGCCACTTGGTCCGCCATCGGCGCTCCCTCGCTCGTTACTGATCAGTTCGGTCCCGCGGTCCACCCTATGCAGCGGGGATGCCGTTCGCTGGCGGGGCCACCGCGGCGGCCTCGTAGACCTCCACCGCGCCGTCGCCGTCGTCGGTGCGGTACGGCTTGCCGAAATACTTGGCCACGCCGCCCTCGATGGTCGTCAGCTGCTCACCGCCGTACCCGGAGTGGTCGCCGGCCGAATAGCGCACGGGCACCAGGCCGGGCCCGGTGAAGCCGCCCTTCTTGACCGCCTCGATGATGCCGTCGCGGGTCAGGTCCTTGCCCGCCGACTGCAGCGCCTGGACGAACAGGTACGCGACGGACATGCCGTACACGACGTTGTTGTCCAGCTCGGCGCCGTTGTTGTACTCCTTGTTGACCTTTGTGTAGAGCTGGATCCACGGGTTGGCCGAGTCGTTGGCCAGCGGCAGGTAGTTGGCCGCGACGACCCCCTCGAGCAGCGGCGCGGCGGCGCCCAGGGTCTTGGCCAGCGTGGCCGGGTCGGAGCCGACGTTGCTCACCACGAACTGCGGCTTGAACCCGATCTTGGCGGCGGTGCCGATCGACAGCGCGGTGAAGCCGGGCACCGTGGCCAGCACAACGACCTGACAGGCGGCCGCCTTGAGCGCGCCGATCTGCGGCCCGACGTTCGGGTTGCTGGTCACGTACGACTGTTTGGCCGCGACGGGGCCGAGCACCTTCTCGATCCCGGCCAGGCTGTCCCGCCCGAAGTCGTCGTCCTGCCCCAGGAAGCAGACCTTCTTGCCCGCGTACGTCTCCTTGACGTGCGTGGCCAGGATCTTGCCTTCGACCGTGTAGTCCGGGTTGAAGCCGAAGGTGCCCGGATACTTGTCGGGCTGGTTCCAGCTGCGGCTGCCGCTGGCCACGAACAGGTCGGGGACCCGGTTGGTCTTGAGGAAGTCGAGCACGCCGCTGTGGGTCGGGGTGCCCAGCCCGTTGAGGATCGCGAACACCTTGTCCTGCAGCACCAGCTGGCGCACGACCTGCTGCGTGTTCGCCGGGTTGTAGCCGTCGTCCATGATCTTGTACGTGATCTTGCGGCCGTGCACGCCGCCGTTCGCGTTCACGTAGTCGAAGTAGGCCTTGGTAGCCGGAGCAATCTTGGAATAGCCGGCGGCCGCGGGGCCGGTGAGCGGCATGTGCGTGCCCACGACGATCTCGGTGTCGGTCACCCCGGGCGTGTCGGCGCTGCCGCTGCTGCCTCCGCCGCCCGAGTTGCTGCAGCCTGCCGCGGCCAGCAGCACGGCGGCAAGGACGGTCGCTGTGCGTTTCATCAGTGGCCTTTCTTTTTGAAGGGGATGCGCAGGGACGCGAGCCCACCCGGCGCGGCGAGCATGACGACGACGAGAACGACGCCGAAGAACGTGAGCGCGAGATTGCCCTCCAGCCGCTGCGAGCCGGCCGCCTCGCCGATCTCGTGCGCCACCGCGGGCAGGGCCACCAGCAGCACCGCGCCGATCAGCGCGCCCGACAACCGGCCCAGGCCGCCGATGACGATCGCCATCAGCAGGAACAGCGACAGGGTGAGCGGGAAAGCGCCGGGGGAGACGCTCTGGGCGATGACGGCGAACAGGGCCCCGGCCAGACCGGCGCACGCTGCGGAAACCACAAAAGCCGCGACCTGCGTACGGGCGACGCTGATGCCCGCCAGGCGAGCCGCGGTCTCGTCATCCCGTACGGCCTTCATGTCCCGCCCGAACCGGCCGCGCGTCAGCAACGCCAGCACCAGCACCGTGAGCAGCGCGCCGCCCCAGCACAGCCAGGCCTGCCACTGCTCGTTCGTCATCGACTCGGGCGGCGGGTTCAGCATGACCGACAGGCCCTGGTCGCTGTTGAACGTCTCGTCGAACGTGCTGGTGATGCTGGGCACGACGACCGCCACAGCAAGAGTCAGGCCGGCCAGATAGGGACCGCGCAGGCGGGCGGCGGCCAGGCCGATCACGGCGCCGACCGCGGTGGTGACCAGGATTGCGACCAGGATGCCGACGGGCAGCAGGTTGAACTTGTTCTGCCAGAGCGCGAGCGTGTACGCCCCCGTGGCCATCAGGGCGCCGTGGCCCAGGGAAAGCTGTCCGTTGAGTCCGGTGAGGACGGTCAGGCCGGCGGTGACGCAGAGGTACGCGCCCACGGTTGCCAGCTGATACGTGCGGAACGGCGGGAGCGTGTACGTCAGGGCGACCACGATGACGGCGCCCACGACGACGACGATCCACGGGCTCAGTCGGGTTCGCTGCCGGTGGGCGGCTTTCTTGGTGGCGGCCCGATCCTGGAGGGCGGTCATACGGTCCTCGCTTTCGATCGGGTCCGGTTTTCCGTCAGACGCTTCATGCCGCTCCGGCCTTCGATCGGGCGGTCATGCGGCTCGGGCCTTCGGGCGGGCGGGTCATGCGGCTCGGGCCTTGGAACGGGCGAACAGGCCGTCCGGGCGGCTGAGCAGGACGACGACGAGCAGGGCGAGCACTGCCATGGGAGCGACCGTGGCGCCGAGATAACCGCTGATGTACGAGAGCAGCAGACCCACCAGCAGGCCGCCGAGCACCGCGCCGATGGGGCTGTCCAGGCCGCCCAGCACGGCCGCGGTGAAGGCGGAGATGAAGACGATGTCCATGGCCGTCGGGTGCAGCCCCAGCTCGGTCGGGATCACGAGCATCCCGGCCAGCGAACCGACCCCCGCGGCCAGCGCCCAGCCCAGCGTCAGCATGCCGCCGACGGGCACGCCGAGCAGCCGGGACACGTCGGGCGCGAACGCGGCCGCCCGCATGCGCAGGCCGGTCGGCGTACGGGTGAAAAGCAACGTGAGCAGGACGACCACCGCGCCCACCGCACCGAACACGAAAAGGTCGTAGCGCGACAGCAGCGCGATCCCGCCGACCTCGAACGCGTCGCGGCTCAGCGGGGCCGCGGCCGGCCGGAACTCGTTGCCGTAAATCATCCCCAGCACGCCCTGGATGATCAGCACCAGCCCGAGCGCGACGACCACGCCGTTGAGCGGCGACGAATGGTCGACGAAACGCATCACCACCCGCTCGACGCCCGCCCCCAGCAGCAGCCCGGCGGTGATCGCGACGAGGAAACCCAGCCAGTACGAGCCCGTGGCGTCGGCCACCGAATAGCCCACGTACGCCGTGGCCACCGCCATCGCACCCTGCGCGAAGTTGACGATCCGGGCCGCCCGCCAGATCAGCACCAGGGCCAGCGCGAACGCCGCGTAGACAGCGCCCCGGCTGAGCCCGTCGAACGTGAGAAACACGAAACGGTCCATGTCAGAACCCCAGGTAGGCGTGGCGGAGTTCGGCGTCGTCGACGAGAGTCGCGGCGTCGTGGCGGGTGACGATGCGGCCCAGCGAGAGCACGACCCCCTGATCGGCGATCGACAACGCGCTGCGCACGTTCTGCTCGACCAGCAGCACGGCCAGGCCCGTACGGTCGCGCAGGTCGCGCAGCAGCGCCATGATCTGCGCGGTGACCCGCGGCGCCAGCCCCAGCGACGGCTCGTCGAGCAGCAGCAACCTCGGCTGGGCGGCCAGCGCCCGGCCGATCGCGAGCATCTGCCGTTCACCGCCGGAAAGCTGATGACCCTCGTGACGGCGGCGCTCGGCCAGACGCGGGAACAACTCGTAGATCGGCTCCAGCGACGGCTGCGGCTTACGCCAGAGCCCGCCCAGCCGCAGGTTCTCCTCGACCGTGAGCTCGGTGACGACGCCGCGGCCCTCCGGGACGTGCGCGACGCCATGCCGTACGAGGTGCTCCACCTTGATCTTCCGGAGGTCTTGTCCGTCCAGCGTTATCTGTCCTTTTTGCGCAGGGAGGAGGCCGGACAGGGTGCGCAGAAGGGTCGACTTGCCGGCCCCGTTCGCGCCCAGGACGGCGACGATCTGGCCGGGCTCGACAGTCAGGCTGACGTCGTGCAACACCGGCGCGGCGCCGTAGCCCGCGGTGAGTCCGTCGACCTCAAGCAATGCTCGGCTCACGCGGCTGCTCCCAGGTAGGCCTCGGCGACCTTCTCGTTGCTGCGGATCTCGCCCGGGGTGCCGAGCGCGATCGGCTTGCCGAAGTCGAGCACCAGAATCTCGTCGCACACCGACATGACCAGCTCCATGTGGTGCTCGACCAGCAGGACCGTGCAGTCGGTGTCGCGGATCAGGTCGGCCAGCCAGCGGATCTCGTCGGTGTCGAGACCACCGGCCGGCTCGTCGAGCATCAGGATGCGCGGCTGCGCGGCGAGCGCACGAGCCAACTCGACGCGCTTGCGTTTCGCGTACGGGAGCATCTTGGGAAAACTGCGGGCGTGCTCGGCGACCCCGCACCGCTCGAGCGCCGCCCACGCCGCGGCTTCGCTGCGCGGACCCACCTGCACGTTGTCGAGAACCGTCATGCCGTCGAACTGGCCCACACCCTGCAACGTGCGGGCGATGCCGTGCCGGGTGAGCTGATGGGGGCGGGCCCGGAACGGTTTGCCGTCGAGCGTCATGGAGCCCGTTTCCGGGGTGACGAACCCGCTGATGACGTTGAACAGGGTCGTCTTGCCGGCGCCGTTGGGCCCGATGATGCCGACCACGCGCCCCGGTGCGACACGCAACGAGACGTCATCGAGGGCAATAAGGCCACCGAATTTCACGGTGATGTGGTGAAGAGAAAGGCCTTGCTCGGACATGGTCACCTCGGCTTGGACGCGACGGAGTGGCCTGACGAACGACGTGGTCGTCCTCTGTGGAGCACGAAGGTCAACTATTTACACTGGCAGTGTAACTTTCTCTCCGCGCACGTCAACCGCCTGTTTCCAACTTGTTTCCATGCGCATTTCCCGGATGGCGCGCCCTTTGCCGCCGCGCACCATCCCCGGGCCGGCTGCCTTGATCGCCCACCCGCCGCCCGCGCCGCGCCTTGCCGCGCCGCACCGAGCCGAGCCGAACCGCGCCGCACCGAGCCGAGCCGCACCGAGCCGCGCCGCCCCGAGCCGCGCCGAGCCGAGCCGCGCCGAGCCGAGCCGCGCCGAGCCGAGCCGCGCCGAGCCGAGCCGCGCCGAGCCGAGCCGCGCCGAGCCGAGCCGCGCCACCGCGCCGCGCCGAGCCGAGGCGCGCCGCACCGAGCCGAGCCGCGCCGCGCCGCGCCGAGCCGCGCTGAGCCGCGCCGCGGTATGCCGTGCCGCGGTACGCCGTGCCGAGCCGCGCTACGCCGAGCCCTGCCGTGCCCACGGCGCGATGCCGCGCCGGCCCGCGCGTTGATACGCAACGCGCCCATGCGATCGCGCCACGATCAGACCGCATCGGGACGCGCTGGGCTGGTTACGCTTCAATGTCATGCAGGCTCCGCGCCGCGTAAAGGTTGCGCTGGCTCCGCGCCGCGTAAAGGGTGGGCTGGGTCTGCGCCGCGTAAAGGTTGGGCTGGGGCCGCGCCGGGCGAAGGTTGGGCTGGGTCTGCGCCGCGTAAAGGTTGGGTTGGGGCCGCGCCGGGCGAAGGTTGGGCTGGGTTCGCGGTCGGCCGGGACGGGCGGCGTGGGTCGCGGCCGATGGCCGGCGTGGCGGCGGGCGCGTAGGTGGTGGTGAGGTCGGGCGGGGGCTCCGTGTCGGTGGTGGGGTCAGGCGACGTTGATCGGCCGGAACTGGACACTGATGCGCGGGCCGACGGCCTTGGCGGTTTTGAGGATGGCGTGTTCCCACGTGCGCTGGCAGGAGCCGCCCATGACGATCAGGTCGCCGTGGCCGAGGGGGAAGCGGACGGTTTCGTGGTTGCCGGCCCGGGGCCGCAGTGAGAGGTTGCGCGGCGAGCCCAGCGACACGATGGCGACCATGGTGTCGTGGCGGGCCGAGCGGCCGATCGTGTCGCCGTGCCAGGCCACGCTGTCACGGCCGTCGCGGTAGAGGCACATGCCCGCGGTGACGAACTCTTCGCCCAGCTCGTCGGCGTAGTGGGTGTTGAGCGCCTGTTTGGCTTCGGTGAGGGTCGGATGCGGCAGCTCTTCGTCGCTGCCGAACCACCGGAGCAGTCGCGGGACGTCGACGACGTTGTCATACATCTGGCGGCGGTCGGCCCGCCAGTCGATGCCCAGCAGGGTCTCGAAGACGGTGTCGGACCCTTGCAGCCAGCCCGGCAGCACGTCGACCCAGGCGCCTGCGGTGAGCTCGTGGCGGGTGATGCGCCCGGCCAGCTCACCGACGCCGGAAGCGGGCCCGCCTCCGGCGTCGGTCAGGTCGAACATCGACGGCTGATAGGTGCTGGTCATGCCGACATGTTAGTACGAATGTTCGATGATCGTCGCGTCGTCCACAGGCTCTTCGACCGGGCGTTTGGGTCGCAGCACCGCGATGGCCAGCACAGCCGCCGCGAGGCCGCCGATCACGCCGATCAGGGAGGTGGACGCGATGGCCGAGACGAAGGAGTCCTGGGCGACCCGGGCCAGCGCGGCGTCGCCCGTGGTGGCGGCGATGGTCAGGGCGTCGCCGATGGAGTCGCGGGCCTGCGACGTCACGTCGGTCGGCATGGCCGCGCGGTAGGTGGCGGTGAGCACGCTGCCCAGCACCGCGACGCTCAGCGCGGTGCCGACCTGCTGGACGGTGTCGTTGACGGCCGAGCCGACGCCCACCCGGTCGGGGGGCAGCGCGGCCATCAGTGTGCCGTAGGCGGCGGGGCCCGCGGTGCCGCTGCCCATGCCCATGACGACCAGGGCGAACGCCAGTTTGGCGTAGCCGTCGGCGGGGGTCAGCGTCGTGAGGATGACGAAGCCCGCGGCCATCAGGAGCAAGCCGGCGGCCAGGGCCGTACGGGTGCCGAATTTTTTGTCGACGACGACGCCGACACCGTTGAAGACCATGGCGGTGACGATCATCGGGATGAATGCCGTGCCGGCTTTGAGAGGCTCGTAGCCGAGGACGAACTGCAGGTATTGCGTGAGGGCGAGCAGCACGCCGCCGGCGGAGAAGGAGAGCAGGACGATCGACAGGCTGGCGCCCGCGAAGTTGCGGTCGCGGAACAGTTTCAGCGGCAGCATGGGCTCGGCGACCCGGCGTTCCCACAGGCCGAAGGCGGTGAGCGCGACCGCCGCGACGGCGAAGCCGCCCAGCGTGGAGGCCGAGGCCCAGCCGCTCTGCGCCGTCGAGATCACGCCCCAGACCAGGGCGGCCATGCCGATCGTGGAGAGCAACGCGCCGAGCAGGTCGGGGCGGCCGGCGGTGCCGCGCGACTCGGGGATGACGGCCAGTGCGGCCACGATACCGAGTAACGCGATGGGCACGTTGAGCAGGAAGATCGAGCCCCACCAGAAGTGTTCGAGCAGCAGCCCGCCGAGGCTGGGACCGCCGAGTGCGCCCAGCATGAGCACCGAACTCCAGATGGCGATGGCCTTCTTGCGCTCGTCCTCGGCGAAGACGGTGGTGAGGATGGACAGGGTGCCCGGCATGAGGAAGGCCGCGCCGACCCCCATCAGGCCCCGTACGGCGATGAGTTGTTCCGGGGTTTGGCAGAGGGTGGCCAGAACGGACGCGCTGCCGAAGACGATCAGGCCGATCACCAGGCCGCGGCGGCGGCCGTGGCGGTCGGAGAGGCTGCCCGCGGTGAGCAGCAGGCCGGCGAAGACCAGGATGTACGCGTCGATGATCCACTGAATGTGGGCGGTGCTCGCGCCGAGGTCGCGGATCAGCGACGGGATCGCGATGTTGAGCACCATGTTGTCGACGACGACGACCAGCAGGCTCAGGCAGAGCACGCCCAGGATCAGCCAGCGCCGGGGATTGCGCTCGGTCATGACGACCCTCTCTCGTACGGTGTGCGATGACTCGAACAACGTACCAGTGCAGTCGAACACTGTGCGAGCGGATCGAACAGTGTCCGAGAGTGGATAGAATGCGCTGGTGAGAGGGTCGAGAGGAATCTGAATGGCGCCGGAGCAGGACTCGTTCGTCAGTTCGGTGTGGTTGAAGCCGCCGCGCGTGCAGAGTGGGCAGCCCGCCCTGAGCCGGGAGCAGATCGTCCGAGCGGCGATCGAGATCCTTGATCAGGAAGGCACGGCCGGGCTCAGCATGCGCCGGCTGGGCACCAAACTCGGCGCGGGCGCGACCTCGCTCTACTGGCATGTCGCGCACAAGGACGAGCTGCTCGAGCTGGTCGTCGACGAGGTGTTCGGCGAGGTCTACGTGCCCGAGCCGGGCGACACGAGCTGGCGGGTCGCCGCGTCGATCATGGCTAACGGCCTGCGGGCCACATTGTTGCGGCACCCGTGGGTGATCGGCCTGCTGGGCCTGCACCCCACCATCGGCCCGAACGCGATGCGCGTCGGTGAGCGGCTGGTCGCGCTGTTCACGGCGGCGGGCTTCGAGGGGGTCGAGGTGTCGCACGCCGGCGCGGTCCTCAACTCCCACGCGATCGGCTCGGCGACCTCGGATGCGGCGGTGATGGCGGCCATCAAGCGAACCGGCAAGACGCACGCTGAGATCGCCGACGAGGTCGAGCCCTACCTCGAGCAGCTCGCGCCCGACCACCCGAACTACGACGCGTGGCGCAAGGAGACGGGCCAGCTGCACCGGGATCCCGAAAAACTGCTCGCGGAGACGTACGCCTTCGGCCTCGAACGCATCCTCGACGGGCTCGAGTCATGGTTGGTGGCGAAGCGCCCGGACGGCCTGAGCAGCCCGGGCGCTGCGTAACCGTCAGTCGCGCGGATCAGGCTTGTGATAGCTGATCTGGTCGAGCGGCAGCGGGAACTCCTGGTCGCCGAACGGGGACGGACCGCCCTGCACGGGCAGCGTGACCTCGGTGACGTCCATCTTGCCGTCCTCGCGGACCGGCGGCGCCTCGGGCAGCCGGTTGGTGGTGAACGGCGCGCCCTTGGCCACGTCGGTGACGCCGACCGAGGTGCTGGGGGCCATGTTCTCGGATTCCAGTTGGTCGCGGCGGAAAATCTTGCGGCCGAGCCAGACCAGCGGGTCGTACCGGCGGTCGACCACGCGCTCCTTCATCGGGATGATCGCGTTGTCGGTGATCTTGATGTGCTCGGGGCAGACCTCGGTGCAGCACTTGGTGATGTTGCAGTAGCCGAGGCCCTGGTTGGCCTGCGCGTACTGTTTGCGGTCCTCGCGGGCGTCGAGCGGGTGCATGTCGAGCTCGGCCGCGCGGATGAAATAGCGGGGGCCGGAGAAGGCCTCCTTGTTGTCCTCGTGGTCGCGCACGACGTGGCACGTGTTCTGGCAGAGGAAGCATTCGATGCACTTGCGGAACTCCTGGCTCCGCTCGACGTCGACCTGCTGCATCCGGTACTGCCCCGGGGCCACGCCGGCCGGCGGCGCGAAGGCCGGTGTCTCGCGCGCCTTCTCGTAGTTGAAGGACACGTCGGTGACCAGGTCGCGGATCACCGGGAAGGTGCGCAGCGGCGTGATCGTGACGGTCTCGTTCTCCTCGAAGGTGGACATCCGGGTCATGCAGCCGAGCCGGGGCTTGCCGTTGATCTCGACCGAGCACGAGCCGCACTTGCCCGCCTTGCAGTTCCAGCGGCAGGCCAGATCGGGCGTCTGGGTCGCCTGCAGGCGGTGGATGATGTCGAGCACGACTTCACCGTCGTTGACCTCGACGTCGTAGTCCTGGATGTCGCCGCCGGACTCGTCGCCCCGCCAGACGCGGAAGTGGCGCTTGGTGCCCATTACTTCGCCTCCGTCTTGCTCTGCGCGTCGGTTCGCGCGCCGGGGATCCGGGCGTCGCCCTTCGGGCCCTCGATCGCGTCGAACTGGGTCAGCTCGTCCTCGGTCAGATATTTGGAAAGCTCGGTGCGCTCGAACAGCTGGATCAGCTCGTCGCGCATGCGGGGCAGCGGCTTGCGTTCGAGGTGCACGTCGCCGTCGTCGCCGAGCGCACAGACCAGGTTGACTTGCCGCCAAGCCGCGTTCATCTGCGGGAAGTCCTCACGGGTGTGCCCGCCGCGTGACTCCTCCCGCTCCAGCGCGGCCTTGGCCGTGCACTCCGAGACGATCAGCATGTTGCGCAGGTCGAGCGCGAGGTGCCAGCCCGGGTTGTAGCGCCGTCCGCCGGTCGCGCCGACGTTGGCCACCCGCAGCTTGAGCTCCTGGATCCGCTTGAGCGCATCGGTCAGTTCGCCCTCGCGCCGGATGATGCCGACCAGGTCACCCATCACGGCTTGAAGATCTTGCTGCAGCCCGTACGGGTTCTCGCCGCTCTGCCGTTGCAGGGGCGCGAGGGCCGTCGTGACCGCAGCCTCGACGTCCTTCGTGCTCACCTTGGGCTTCTTCTCCAGCGTTTCCGTGTACGCCGCGGCGTGCTCACCGGCCCGCTTGCCGAACACCAGCAGGTCGGACAGCGAGTTGCCGCCGAGGCGGTTGGACCCGTGCATGCCGCCCGACACCTCGCCCGCCGCGAACAGGCCCTGAACGGTGCCCATGGCCGCCGTCGAGTCGGGTTCGACCTCGACCCCGCCCATCACGTAGTGGCAGGTGGGACCGACCTCCATCGGCTCCTTCGTGATGTCGACGTCGGCCAGCTCCTTGAACTGGTGATACATCGACGGCAGGCGCTTGGTGATCGTCTCGGCCGGCATGCGGGTCGACACGTCGAGCAGCACACCGCCCGACTTGGTGCCGCGACCGGCCTTGACCTCGGAGTTGATCGCGCGGGCGACCTCGTCGCGGGGCAGCAGCTCGGGTGGGCGGCGGTTGTTGTCGGGGTCGTTGTACCAGCGGTCGGCCTCCTCCTCGGTGTCCGCGTACTGCTTGCGGAACACGTCGGGGACGTAGTCGAACATGAAGCGCTTGCCCTCGCTGTTGCGCAGCACGCCGCCGTCGCCCCGCACCGACTCGGTGACCAGGATGCCCTTGACGCTGGGGGGCCAGACCATGCCGGTCGGGTGGAACTGGAGGAACTCCATGTTGATCAGCGTCGCGCCCGCCCGCAGCGCGAGCGCATGGCCGTCGCCGGTGTATTCCCAACTGTTCGACGTGACCTTGTAGCTGCGGCCCACGCCGCCGGTCGCCAGGATCACCGCGGGCGCCTCGAGCAGCAGGAACTCGCCCGACTCGCGGTAGTAGCCGAACGCACCGGCCACCCGGACGCCGTCGAGCAGCAGCTCGGTGATCGTGGTCTCGGAGAAGACCTTGATGCGCGACTCGTAGTTGCCGGTCTCGGCGAAGTCCTCCTGCTGCAGCGAGACGATCTTCTGCTGCAGGGTGCGGATCAGTTCCAGACCCGTACGGTCGCCGACGTGCGCAAGCCGCGGATATTCGTGCCCGCCGAAGTTGCGCTGCGAAATCTTGCCGTCCTTCGTGCGGTCGAAGAGCGCCCCGTACGTCTCCAGCTCCCAGATCCGCTCCGGCGCCTCCTTGGCGTGCAGCTCGGCCATGCGGAAGTTGTTGAGGAACTTGCCGCCGCGCATCGTGTCGCGGAAATGGACCATCCAGTTGTCGCGCGAGTTGACGTTGCCCATCGCCGCCGCCGCGCCGCCCTCGGCCATCACCGTGTGCGCCTTGCCGAACAGGGACTTCGAGATGATCGCCGTACGCTTGCCGGCCAGCCGGGCCTCGATCGCCGCGCGCAGACCGGCGCCGCCGGCCCCGATCACGACAACGTCGTACAGGTGTCGTTCGATTCGTGCAGTAGTCATGATCTGCGTGCCCCTCAGCCGACGAACCGAAGATCGGAGAACCAGCCGAGCTCCAGCGCCATGATGTAGAAGTCGGTCAGCGCCAGCGTGCCGAGCGTGATCCAGGCCAGTTGCATGTGGCGCACGTTCAGCTTCGACACGAAGGTCCAGACGCGATAGCGCACCGGGTGCTTCGAGAAATGCTTGAGGCGGCCGCCCGTGATGTGCCGGCACGAGTGGCAGGACAACGTGTACGCCCAGAGCATGACCACGTTGCCGACCAGGATCACGTTGCCCAGGCCGAAGCCGAACCCGCCGTCGCCGCTGCGGAAGGCGATGATCGCGTCCCACGTGTTGATCAGCGAAATGATCATCGCGGCGTAGAACGCGTAACGGTGGGCGTTCTGGAAGATCAGCGGGAATCGGGTCTCACCCGAGTAGTTCTTGTGGCCGTCGGGCACCGCGCACGCGGGCGGCGAGAGCCAGAAGGCGCGGTAGTACGCCTTGCGGTAGTAGTAGCACGTCAGGCGGAAGAGCAGCAGGAACGGCAGCGTGAAAGCGGCCTCGGGGAGCAGCCAGAAGCTGGGCAGCGGCGTGCCGAACAGCGACGAACCCTCGACGCAGCGGTCGGTGACGCACGGCGAGTAGAACGGCGTGAGGTAGTGATACTCCTCGACGAAGTAATAGTTGTGCATGAATACGCGGACGGTGGCGTAGGTGACCCACGCCCCGAGCCCGATGACGGTGATCAGCGGCGCCAGCCACCATCGGTCGGTGCGCAACGTCTTGGCCGTGATCGCCGCGCGTGATCGTTGTGGACCGTTGGGCCCCGCGCCCGGCCTCGTTGCCGTCGTCGTCATTCGATCTCCTGACGTGCCTGTCCAGTGACCCGGCCGGCGAGCGAGGGGTAGCCCGGCAGCCGCCAATGCTTCCGTGATGTGTGGCACACGTTACGCCGAGGGGCGGACAGTTTCGCGCTCAGGGATGGGGTCTGGATCACAAAGTTCGACCCCGATCACATCGATAGGCCGACAAGCGCTAATGGATCTTGAAGTAGCTGATCCAAAACGGACGCCTGGGCAGCTTCTGTGCGCCTTGTTTCGGATCGCCCGAGGACCGCAGCGGGCAGGTTCGAGGTCCGAGCGGGTCAGAGGTCCGGGGCGGCCAGGCGGCGGATCGAACCGGCACACGGATCCGGTGACCATTCCTCCAGGGCCTCCACCAGCGGAGCGCCGTCGTCGCTCTTGGGGGCGGCGAAGAAGGCCGGCGTACGGGCCTTCGACTGCCGGTCGAGGGCGTCGGCATACACGGCGCGGGCGTCGAGAAGCTGCCGCCAGCCGTCCAAGGCCCGGTCGTCGCGCACCTCGCCCAGATAGAGGCGTACGGCGGAGTTCTCATCACGGATCGCCACGGCCCGGCCGGCCGGTCCTGCGGTGGCGCCGGGCGGAGTCAGGCGGTTGAGCCGGCTCTCCAGATCAAGACAGCTCTGATCACGCAGAGCCCGAGTCTCACGAGCGTCGTCGGCGCTGTCCCGCACGCCGTTGACCGCGTCGATGAGTGACAGGCCACCCACACACAACGCGATCACAACGACGGCGGCGCCCAGCGAAATGCCCGCGACCCACCACCGGCGCCGCCGGCGTTGCCGCTCATCCGGCTCCCCACCGGCCTCCCCGAAACTGAACATGGCCCGCCGCCGCCCACCCGCGGCTTTCGGAGCGTCAGTGCCAGTGCCACTGCCGGCGCCCGTGCGCGTGCCATCGCCCGAGCCGGCGTCGGGCGCGGTGTCGGTGCCGGTGCGCTGCCCGGAACGGGAGCCGGAGGCCCAGCTCCACCCCGATCCCGAGCCGGTTCGCGATCGGGGGCCCGCCTCGCCGCGTCCACCCGCATCCGCGTCGGGTCTCGTGCCTGACGCGCTGCGCGCAGGCGCACCCGAACGACGGCCCGGGTTGGAGTCGCCGGAGGCGAGGCTTCCGGGGTCGATGTACTCCGTCCGGGCCTCTTCGGCGTCCGAATTATCCCGTGTAGACGATTCCGCGGCTTCCGGGGAAGATCGCAGCACTCGCCGGGTGGCGTCGTCGTCCCGATCGGGGTCGCGCGGCGTGTCGCTCACGGGCTCAGTGAAGCACGCCGGTCAATGCACCGGCCGGGCTCAAACCGGCGAACTCGATGCATCAGGCCCGACGCGCCGAGGCAGACACGCCAGGGGCGATGCGCCGGACCCAACACGCCAGAGCCGACAGGCGGGACCGATGCACCGGGTCCGACGCGCCGGAGCCCACTCGCCGGGAGCAATGCGCCAGGCTCGATGCATCAGAGCCGATTTGCCGGGTCCGACTGAGCCGATCGAGCCCGGCGCGGCGCGACGGTTCAGCCCGAGGCGTTGCCGGTCAGGTTCCACGACGCCAGGTGCAGGGCCGGCGCCGCGTAGCGGGTGCCCGACCAGCGATCGGGCAGCAGGATCGATTCGCTGCCGATGCCCAGCACCTGACCGTTCGCCAAAGCCTGCGGATAGGACTGGGTGAAGCGCATGTTGCTCACCGCCCCGGTCACCTCGCCGTCTTCCACGAGCCAGACGCCGTTGCGGGTCAGGCCGGTGATGACCAGCGTCTTGGGGTCGAGGACCCGCGTGTACCACAAGTCGGTGATCAGCAGGCCGCGCCGCATGCGGGCGATCAGGGGCTGGGCCGACTCGGCGACCGGGGAGGCCGGGTCGGCGGGCTCGGTCGCGGCGGGTGCGGCCTCCATCCGGACGTGGGAGGGGTAGGGGCCCCAGGTGCGTGAGGCCGGCGACGCATGGCCCGTAGACGTGGTCCCGGCTTCGGCCGCCGACGAGCGGTCGTGGGCCACTGCCTTGGTCACGCCGTCGCGCACCAGCACCAGCGATTCGCGCGGTGTGCCCTCGTCGTCGAACGGCAGGCCCGGCGCGTGCTCGGCCCGGCTGCCCAGCGGCTCGTCGATCAGGGTCACCGACGGGTCGAACTGTTCCGCTTCGAGCTCGGCGAAGGACTGTTTCTGCGCGTACGCCTTGCCGTTGAACCCGAACATCGAGAAGTTGTCGAGCAGATCGGCCACCGCCTCGGGTTCGAGCACCACCTCGTAGTGGCCCGGGGGCAGCTCGACGGGGTCGAGCCCGGCCCGCGCCTTGGCCGCCGCCCGCGCGCCCAGCACCGCACCGTCGAGGTCGCCGAGCCGTCCACTGGCCAGCCGGGCCACCCCGTCGGCGCCGCCGGCCCGGGCGATGCCGTCCATCGCGGCCTCGGCCGTGCGCCCTTCGACCGACTGCCCCGCACTGTTGGCGAAGGCCGCCGAGCTGTACGTCGTGCGGCAGTAGCCCGCCGTTTCCAGGCCGCCTGCGGCCCGCACGAAGTCGCGGACGCGGCCGGCTCTTTCGGCCGGGTCGGCCCGCGCGGTCGCTTCGTCGAAGCCGAAGTCGAGGCCGGACCGTTCGCCCGAGCCGTGGTGGCCCGACGAGCGGTGCAGCGGGGTGGGCGAGGTCAGGCCGGGCCAGGTGGCGTCGGGCGGGCTCAGCCGCGCCGCCGCGACCGTGCGTTCGACCAGCCCGCGCAGGCCGTCGGTGTCGACGAGAGTGGTCGCGCCCGCTGCCGTACGTCCGTCGAGGTGCAGCCGGAGCCGGACGTTGGTGGCGGCGTCGGCCACGTTCTGGTGGATCATCGAGTTCGCGAAGCGGGTCAGCGCCTCGGCGTCGTGCCGCACCATGACCTCGGCCTCGGCCCCCGGACCGGCCACCTGCCGCACCAGTTCGACGACCCGGGCCGCCAGTTCGAGCTCGGCCCCCGTCCGGATGATGTCGATGCTCATCCCCGCACCCCCACACGCACGTTGGTGAACCGGGCCGGAGCGGCCGGATGGCCGGTGTGCCCCACCTGCCCGGGCTGGCCCTTGCCGCAGTTCGGCGTGCCCCAGGCGACGGTCTCGGCGGAGAGCATGTCCATCGACTGCCAGAACTTGGGGCCGATGCCGGTGTACGTCGGGTTGCGCAGCATGCGGCCGAGCTTGCCGTTCTTGATCTCGTAGCCGATCTCGCAGCCGAACTGGAAGTTGAGCCGGCGGTCGTCGATCGACCAGGAGCGGTTGACGTCCATGAAGACGCCGTCGTCGGTGTTCGCGATGATCTCGTCGAGCGTGTGCGGGCCCGGTTCGAGGCCCACATTGGTCATCCGGACCATGGGCAGCCGGGCCCAGCCGTCGGAGCGCACGCTGCCCGCGTAGTCGAGCCCGGCCACGGCGGCCGAGTCGCGCCCGGCCAGCACGCCGACCCAGATGCCGTCGCGCACGGCGTCGCGTTTGGTGGCCGGGGTGCCCTCGTCGTCGAAGCCGAAGCTGCCCAGCGCGCCCGGCCGGCCCGGGTCGATCGTGATGTTCATCAGCTCGGAGCCGTAGCGCAGGGAACCCAACTGGCTGAGATCGAGCCAGCTCGTGCCGGCGAACGCGGCCTCCCACCCGAGGATGCGGTCGAGCTCGATGGCGTGCCCGACCGACTCGTGGATCTGCAGCGCGAGCTGCTCGCCGCCGAGCACCAGCGTGGTCTCGCCGGACGGGCACAGCGGCGCGCTGAGCAGGGCGCGGGCCTCCTCGGCCATGCGCGGGGCGTTGCCGATCAGATCGAGGCTCTCGACCAGCTCCCAGCCGCTCGTGCCGTACTGGCCCCCATACGACGGCCAGGAGCGCCGCTGGATCTCGCCGTCGCCGAACGCGCTGGCCCAGACGCCGGCGCCGCACTCTCGGGTGTGCTGGTCGATGCGGTGGCCTTCGCTGGAGACGAACCACTTGCGGGTGTCCCAGACCTGGTAGGCGGCCTCGGCCAGGTCGGCCCCGGCCTGCTTGGCCGCGGTGGTGGCCCCGACCAGCAGGTCGCCCTTGGCCGACAGCGACACCTCGAGCGGGTCGATCTCGCATGCGTTGGCCCAGCTGGCCTCGACGGCGGCGGCGGGCACGAGGTCGACCGGTGGCCCCGGCACGGTGGCACTGGCCGCGGCGATCTGGGCGGCCCGGCGCCCGGCAGCCCGTGCGGCCCCGTCGGACAGATCGGGCACGGCGTAGAAACCCCAGGAGGAACCGACCAGAGCCCGGACGCCGAGACCGGCGCTCTCGCCCGACCCGACATCCTCGATGTCGCCGTCGCGGGCGCTCATCGACTCCCCGCGGCGCACCATCACGCGGCAGTCGGCGTAACGCGCCCCGGCCTCGAGAGCGGCCTGCACCGCCGCGGAAGCCTCATCGAAGTGACTCATGACCCGACCCTAGGGGACCGGTACGACAGAAATCAGTCCCGATGACCGGCGCCGCCGGGGAACAACGCCTCCACGTCCAGGTGGGCCGCCACCGGTGCGCTTAGATGGAGGATTTCGCCCGCCTGGGCGGCCGAATGCTCTTTGTACGAGGCGCCGGACAATTCATAGAGGTACAGCGCCGGGCTCGTGGGATCGACCACCAGGTACCACGGGATGCCTGCCTCCGCATAGAGGTGCATCTTCAACACCTTGTCGGTGGTCGGATTGGACGGGGAGAGGATCTCGCAGATCAGCGCCACCGCTTCGGCCTCCACGAACACCACCTCCCCGACGTCGGCCGAGTAGGCCGCGACGTCGGGGATGAAGAACCGATCGGGAGTCAACCGGACGTTCACGGCCTCGTCGATCTGAAGGTGTGCTGCGTCCGCGTTCTCCTCCAGCCTGTTGGCGAGGCGGCGGGCGATCCGCTGATGCGTGTTGGTGGGGTTGGGCGTCACGAGCAGGCTCCCGTCGAGGAGTTCGACTCGGGGGGAGGTCACGCCGAGGGCCAGGTAGTCGTCGCCGGTCATCGGCCGACCATCGGGGAAGATCGAAGTCGCGGGCGGCTGGTCCGCCGTGAACAACGTGGTCATCGCGTCTCCCGAGCTGTCGGGTTCGGACTCTCCCACAAAGACTAGTCTCATGACAACTCTCCTCGCGACTACCTGCTAACGCTGTGGAGCAGCCGTGCTGTGTCCCTGCAGGAAGGCTAGCTCCTCGTCAAGGGTGGCCGCGGGGTGTGAGGGCAGGCCGGGAAGGTCGGCGCCGATCAGGAGCAGGGCGTCGGTGGGTTCGGCGCCGTGCAGGCTGTGGTGGGTGTAGACGTCGGCCGAGTCGCGGTGGTCGCCCAGGTAGCGTTCGGCCGGCACGGAGGGCTCGTCGTGCCAGTCGATCACCGGGTTGCGGGCCACGCCTCGGTGGAAGACGTCGGTCCGGCGCAGCACGGCCATCGCGGCCAGCCAACCCCCGACACCGGTTCCCCGTACGGCGACCGTGCTCAGGTCGAGGTCGGGGTGTTTGCCCTGCAGGGCGTGCAGCGCGTCGACCTGGTCCGACAACGACACGTCGACCAGCCGGCGGTGCACCACCTTCTCGTAGCTGGGGGCGACCCCGGGCGTGCCCCGGCCGTCGATGCTGACGACGGCGAACCCCGCGTCGGCCCACCACTGCCGTTCCTGCCAGGCCGCGGGGTCGTTCACCACCTGCTGGTGGCCGGGGCCGTCGCCCAGGGTGACCAGCACGGGGATCTTCCTGCCGCCGACGAACGCCGCCGGGTAGAGCACCGCGGCGGGCAGGCGGCGGTCGGTGACCCGTCCGAGCACGGGCGCCGGGGCGTACGGGAGCGGCATCGAAAGGTTGCCCAGCGCGGCCACCCGGGCCTCGCCGCGCCACACCACGTCGTCCACGACCAGCACGTCGCCGCCGGTGTGGGCGTGGTGCCAGCCGGGGGTGCCGGTGATGCTGCGGGCCTCGGCCCCGCCGCCGCCGAGCGACGTGCGGACGCGGAAGACCGACTGGTCGGCCGGGTCGTCGTCGGTGCCTTCGACGATCAGGTCGGGCGCGGGGCTGCCGGGCCGCGGCACCGTGCCCACCACCCGCCGCACGTACAGGCCGGGCGGGGTGAGCAGGCTGCCGTCGGCGAACAAGCAGCGCGCGTCGAAGCCGTCGTGGGCCAGTTCGCCGCCGACCAGCACGCGGCCGTCGGGCAGGTGCCGGGGCGTGCCGGCCACCGGTTCGACCCAGCGGGCGTCGGCCAGCTCGGCGTGCACCTGGGTCTCGCCCGTACGGGGGTCGACCGCGAGGACCAGACCGTGCTGCTGCATGCGACGCAGCACGGTGATCAGCGGCCCGCCGCCGTCGGCCCAGCGCACGCTGACGACGTGCGGATACGTCTCGCGGTCCCAGTGCACGTCGACCCAGCCGAAGTCGAGGTCGAGCAGGTGCAGGCTGGTCGAGGCGGCCGTGCGGGCGGCCAGGATCTGGCTGCCGTCGGGCGACCACCACCAGCCGCGGTCGCGCCCGAAGCGCCGGGCCGTCTCGTCCGGCACCCCCCAGCCGATCGTGCCGCAGTGCTCGCGCCACGCGTTGCCCGGCTCGCCGGCCAGCAACCGGTCGCCGTCGGGGCCGACGACCCGCAGCGACGGGGAGCCGCCCGCCGGGCTCACGTAGCCGATGGTGACGCCGCGGGGGTCGGGCCGCGGGTCCTCGGCGGGGGCGTCGGTCGGCACCTCGGTCACCGTGCCCCGCACCAGGTCGGCCCGGAACAGACGGCCCTCGCGGGTGAACGCGGCCACCGTTGCGTCGCGGTCGGTCGCGTACGAGGAAACGGGTCCCGGCGCGACGAGGGACTCGGCCGCCGTCGCGACGTTGAGCACCCAGAGCGACGCGACCCTGTCCTCGGGGCCGCTGGAACGCAGGAACGTGACCCGCCGGCCGTCCCCGCCGACCTTCACCGCGTGCGGCGCGCCGTGGCGGAAGTGGCCGGTGCGCTCCGCGAGTCCAGGGAAGTCCACCTGGACAGCATCGCTGATCAAGGGCCACTTGTGCGCCCCAAACCCGCGCACGGCGTCCGAACCGTCGCCGATGATCCCGCGTACAGTTGCGCGCGTGACTGACGCCCTGCCCGCGCGACGACTGCTGCTGGTCCACGCCCACCCCGACGACGAGGTCACCGGCACCGGCGCCACCATGGCCCACTACGCGGCCACCGGCGCTCACGTGACGCTCGTGACCTGCACGCTCGGCGAGGAGGGCGAGATCCACGTCCCCGAGCTGGCCCAGCTGGAGGCGGCCCAGGCCGACCAGCTCGGGGGTTATCGGCTGGTCGAGCTGTCCCGGGCGTGTGCCGCGCTGGGTGTGACCGACCACCGGTTCCTCGGCGGCGCCGGGCGGTATCGCGACTCCGGCATGATGGGCCTGCCCACCAACGACCACGCCCGCGCGTTCTGGCAGGCCGACCTCGACGAGGCCGCCGCGCACCTGGTCGAGATCATGCGTGAGATCAGGCCCCAGGTGATGATCACGTACGACCCGAACGGGTTCTACGGGCATCCCGACCACATCCAGGCGCACCGGGTGGCCATGCGCGCGGCCGAGCTGGCCGGCGCCGACGCCCCGCAGAAGATCTACTGGACGGCGATGCCGCTGAGCGTGCTGCGCGACGGCATGGACGCGTTCCGCGAGCTCTCCGACAACCCGTTCGCCGGGGTGGAGAAGGTCGAGGACCTGCCGTTCGGCCACCCCGACGACGAGATCGCCGCGCGCATCGACGGCACCGACCACTACCAGCAGAAGGTCGCGGCCATGCAGGCCCACGCCACGCAGATCCCCGACAACTCCTGGCTCTACGGCATCGCCGGGGACTTCGGCGGCGAGTTCATGGGCGTGGAGTACTTCACGATCGCCAAGGGGTCGCGCGGCCCGGGCGAGGGCCCGCACGGCTGGGAGAGCGACCTGTTCGGCGGTCTCGACCTCGAGCAGCCGGCGGCCGCCGACGCCGCCTCCCGATGAGCACCGAGGTGAGCACGCCGCTGGAGGAACCACCCGCGCCCGAGGCCAAGAAGCTCGACTGGGATCCGCTGCTCCGGGTCGCGGGCGTCGTGATCTCGATCCTGGCCGCCCTGATCAGCGGCTTCCTCGAGATCAACCTGAGCACGCTGCGGGCCGGTGACTTCGTGACGATCTGGCGCGGCGACGCGATCGGCTCCGGCGGCGGCCCGCTGCTGGGCCTGTCGATCCTGCTGGCCGGCGGGTTGAACTGGGCCATCGCCTGGTTCGCGGTCTCGACCACCCGCCGCCGCTGGGCGCTCGGCCCGCCGTGGGCGCTGTGGACGCTGCTCATGCTGGGCGCGGCCGGGGTGCGCACCGAGGAGGGCGACTACCTGCTGGGCGGCGAGAACTGGATCGCTCTCGTGATGATCCTGGTCGGAAGCCTGACGTACGCTGTTTACTCCTATCGCCTGATCCTGAAGGGGCGGTTGCCGTAACCAACGCCACGGTGAGGTGAGCACGTGACGTCGTCGGAATGGTTCGGTCCGCAGCCGTCCTCGGGAGCGAGGCCGGACGACACCGTCATTCTCAACGAGACTCCCGACGGCACCGTTGCGACCCCCGATGGGGCGGATGCCACGGTTGCGCTGCCCACCAGCTCGGAAACGGTGATCATCCCGCCGCCGCGTCCGGTGCCGCCGCAGGAAAAGATCGAGACCCCACCTCCGCCGCCCCGGAAGCGTCGCCGCCGGCCGGTGGCGGTCGCGGTGGTCGCGCTGCTGGGTGCCGGCGCGGCGGGCTCGGCGGCGTACGCGACCACCGGAGACATCCCGCGCGGCGTCGAGGTGCTCGGTCTCAGCCTGGGCGCGCTCACCCTGGCCGAGGCCGAGAAGGCCTTGCGGGAGCACGTCGCGACCCGCTCGGCCCAGCCGGCCCGCGTCCGCCTCGACGGTCAGGACGTCACGGTCACGCCCGCGTCGGTCGACCTCACCTTCGACGTGCCGGCCACCGTCGACGCGGCCGCCACCAGCGGCATCCGGCTCTTCGGGACCAAAACCATTCCCCCCGCCGTACGGGTTGACGAGACCAAACTCGAGACGGCGCTCCGCAAGCAGCTGGACCCGGAGCGCGTCACCGTGCTGCGACCCGCGATCGCCTTCCGCGGCGTCACACCCGTGGCCCGGTACGCGAAAGCCGGTGTCGATCTGGACCGTGCGCTCGCAGCCGAGCGGGTCAAGGCGGCCTGGCCGACCGGCGGGGTGGCCGACGTGCCGCTCACCGAACGCACCCCGGTGATGACTGACGAGCAGGTCGACGCGCTGGTCGAAGGCGTCGCCAAACCCGCCGTGGCCGCACCGGTGACGGTCACCGTGGGCGGCGAATCGATCGAACTCGGCCCCGCGGCCATCGCGAAGGGTCTGGTCTTCCGGCCCGACGGCCAGGGCCGGCTGAGCCCGGCGATCGATGCCAAGCGGTTGCGCGCGGCCGGCGCCACCGCGTTCGGCCCCGTCGAGACCCCCGCCGAACCGGCCACCGTACGTCTGCGGAACGGCCGGCCGCAGGTCGTGCCGGGCACCCCCGGCCGCCTGGTCGACGTGGCCAAGCTCGGTCCCGAGCTGCTCGAGGTGCTGCCGGCGACAGGGCCGCGCAAGGTCACCGGCGTGCTCGCGGCGGCCGAGCCGGAGACGAGTGCGGCCGACGTGACCAAGCTCGGCATCAAGCAGAAGGTGTCGACCTTCACGACGTACTTCACCGGCGGCCGCAACGCCCCGCGCAGCCAGAACATCATCACGATCGCCAAGGCCGTGGACGGCGCGGTCGTCCAGCCGGGCGCGACGTTCTCGCTGAACCGGCACACCGGCGAGCGCACCTACGCCAAGGGCTACAAGGACGCGCCGGTGATCGTCGGCGGCGTGCTCGAGCCGGGCGTCGGCGGTGGCGCCTCGCAGTTCACGACGACGCTGTTCAACGCGGCCTACTACGCGGGCCTGCAGGACGTCGAGCACAAGCCGCACTCGTTCTACTTCTCGCGCTACCCGTCGGTCATCGAGGCGACGATCTTCTACCCCACGCTGGATCTCAAATTCAAGAACACGACCCCGTACGGGATCCTGATCGACACCGCCACCACCGGGCGCTCGGTGACCGTCACGTTGTGGAGCACCAAGGTCTACGACAGCGTGAAGACCGTCTACGGCCCCCGGCGCAACCAGACCAGCCCGCCCACCGTGCGGCGCGAAGCCGGCCCGAAATGCATTTCTACCAGCGGACTCCCAGGCTTCACCCAGGACGCATGGCGCGTCATCCGCAAGGATGGCCAGGAGGTCGAGCGCAAGAAGTTCACTTGGCGTTACGATCCCGAGCCACGATTCGTCTGCGGCGGCACGGAGTAGTCCGCCGGGCAGGTTCCGGGAGGGCATATGAGACAGCAGCGCTGGTTCCCGATCGTGGCGCTGGCGGTCGGGCTGTTCGCCATCAACGTGGTGGCCCGCCTGATCACCCGGTTCGCGTTCGACGACAACGACGCCGCCGAGACCCGCACCACGGTGATCATGTTTGCGCTGATCGGCGTGGTGCTGGCCGGCTACGCGTTCCGCGCGTCGCACCGCCGCCCGCCGTCGGAGTGGCTCGTGCCCGACTGGGTCGCCGGCGTGGCCGGCGCGATGGTGCTGACCCTCCTGGTGGGACCGTTCGTCAGCGGTGACCAGCCGTTCTCCGGCGGCTCCGACCACTTCTTCGCGCAGATCGCCCTGTACGCGGCGTTCGCCGGTGGCGGCACCCTGGTCGGGTACTGGATCTCGGTCGCGCTGGGCCACGACTACCGGTCCCGCTCGCTCAAGGCCTACTCCGAGACGCGCCAGGCCAAGCCGCGCAAGATCGTTCGCCGTTAGGGAGCCGGCGCCTCCCGGGTCAGGTAGGTGTGGTGGGTCGTGAACCCGGCCCGGCCGTAGAGGGCGACCGCGCTCGTGTTGCGCTCCTCGACCTGCAGATAGGCCCGGGAGCTGCCGTGCTGGGCGCCCCACAGGGCCAGCGCGCGCAGCACGTGCCGGGCCAGGCCCTGCCGGCGGGCGTGCGGTGCCGTCTGCAGCAGCGCCACGCCGAGCCAGCGGTCCGCCCCGGTGACCGCGCCCCGGCCCACCGCGAGCAGACCCCCGTCGGCGTCGCGGACCTGGGCGAACACGACATCGGCGGGCGCGGTCAGGATGCGGGCGGCGGCCGGCGGCAGCGTGCCCTTGTGCTCGGCGACCATGGCGAACCAGTCGTCGCCCGGGCTGTCGGCCAGCTCCACCGGGGGCAGCTCGGGCCGGACCGGCAGCGCGCCGGTCAGAGCGGGCAGCGCCGCCGTCTGCACCAGGGTGAGCGGCCGGGCACCCCAGCCGCGCGCGTCCAGGGCGGCGTTGACCGGGGCCGCCAGCGGCATCGGCGCGTTGATCAGCGGCCGCTGTCCGTGTGCCGAATACCACTCCTCGACCGCGTCGATGGCGGCCTCGAGCGGGCGGTCGGGATCGCCCACCGCCAGGGCCGAATTCGCCCGGCCCGTCCAGTTCTCGGCGGCCCGCAGCAGCCAGCCACCCAGCTTGGCCTGCGTCGGGGCCGGCCAGGCGTCGTTGGCGGCCAGCTCGAGGGCGATCACCTCGGCCGCGGGCGGGCGACGGGCCGGTGGCACCCGTTTCGCGCGATGAACCTCACGGAGGGGGACGCGGACGGTGCCCTTCTCTGTGGCGATCGTAAGATCGGTCTCGGTGAGATCGACCAGCTCACCGAGGGCATCCGTGTAGAGCGTCCGATTCTGGGAAACGCCTACAATTCGGCGTACCACCACCCGGTGTCCCACATCCTGCCGACGGAGCACGTGTCACCTCCTCCGGCGGTGATACTAGGCTCTGCAACTGTCGCCGGCGGTCCCCGCGGCGTGGCTTTGGAGGGAAAGACCCGTGACCTACATCATCGCTGAGCCCTGCGTCGATGTGCTCGACAAGGCATGCATCGAGGAATGCCCGGTCGACTGCATCTACGAGGGCAACCGGATGCTCTACATCCACCCCGATGAGTGCGTCGACTGCGGGGCCTGTGAGCCGGTCTGCCCCGTCGAGGCGATCTTCTACGAGGACGACGTCCCCGACCAGTGGAAGGAGTACACGACGGCGAACTACGAGTTCTTCGAGGACCTCGGCTCGCCCGGCGGTGCCGCCAAGGTCGGCAAGATCGAGAAGGACACGCCGTTCGTGGCCTCGCAGCCGCCCCGGGGCGAGAGCTGAGCGGGCTGTCCGCGGCCCTGCCCGACTTCCCCTGGGATCTGCTCGAGCCGGCCAAGGCCCGGGCCGCCGCGCATCCCGACGGGATCGTCGACCTCTCGGTCGGCACCCCCGTCGACCCGGTGCCGTCGCTGATCCGGCGCGCCCTCGCGGACGCGTCGGATGCGCCGGGCTATCCGCTCACCGCGGGCACCCCGGCTCTGCGCTCGGCGATCGCGCAGTGGCTGGCCCGCGAGTGCGGCGCCTCCGGCCGGCCCGGTGTGCTGCCCACGATCGGCTCCAAGGAGCTGGTCGCCTGGCTGCCCACCCTTCTCGGCGTCGGCCCCGGCGACACGGTGGTGATCCCGTCCGTCGGCTACCCGACGTACGAGGTCGGCGTGCGCCTGGCCGGGGCCAAGGTCGTCCGGTCCGACGCGCTGACCGCCGTCGGGCCCGACCCGTCCGTACGGCTGGTCTGGATCAACTCGCCGAGTAACCCGACCGGCCAGGTGCTGCCCGTCGAGCACCTGCGCAAGGTTGTGGCCTGGGCCCGCGAGCGTGGCGCGGTGGTCATCAGCGACGAGTGCTACCTGTCGCTGGGCTGGGAGACGAAGCCCGTCTCGGTGCTCGACGACGAGGTGACCGGCGGCGACTACACCGGCGTGCTGGCCGTGCACTCGCTGTCCAAGCGGTCCAACCTGGCCGGCTACCGCGCCGGCTTCGTGGGCGGTGACCCGGCGCTGATCGGCGAACTGCTCGCCGTCCGCAAGCACGCGGGCATGATCGTGCCCGCCCCCGTGCAGGCCGCGATGATTGCTGCGCTGGGCGACGAGGAGCACGTGGCCGCGCAACGCTCGGTCTACGCCGCGCGCCGCGACCAGCTCCGGGCCGCCCTTACCGCGGCGGGCTTCGAGATCAGCCACTCCGAGGCCGGCCTCTACCTGTGGTCGACCCGTGGCGAAGACTCCTGGAAGACCGTCGACTGGCTCGCCGAGCGGGGGATCCTGGCCGCTCCGGGCGCCTTTTACGGCCCGGCCGCGGAACAACACGTACGGGTCGCGCTGACCGCCACCGACGAGCGCGTGGCCGCCGCCGTCGCCCGGCTGTCCGGAAACCGTACGTGATCATGGTATTGCGGACCGCTTTGTGATGTAGACAACGGTCGTCACCCTCGGTGCGTTGCGAGACGACGTGGCTACGGAGGGGCGGTCGTGAGTGACGGCGCGCTGGTCACGGCCGCGACCGAGGCGCAGGCGCGACGCGAGGCCGCGGGCCGAGCCGTCCCGGTCACCGACGGGCACACCGGAGCAGAAACCCGCCCCGAACGGGGTCTCGTCGACGTCCACTGACGACAGCGGCGTGCCGCCGTGGCTGATCGTGACCGTCGGCGTGCTGGTTCCGGTCGTCGGGGTGTCAGTCCTCACGCTCGTTCGGGCACGCCGAAGTTCCTGATAACGGCTCGGTCGGCCACCCGATACGGGCGCTCGCCGCGGTCGATACCTGCGCTACCCTCGGTGTTACCGGAGATCGGGGGAGCGCCGGTGAAAAACACAATCAATGGTGTGGACCGCACGGGCTCGGCCTACGCGGTCGTCGACCCGGTGGGTCGATTCGTCGATATTGGACTGCGTCCCGGCTGGTGGCCGGCGCTGGGCCCGGTTCGTGTGGCCGCGGCCCTGGTCGAGGCGCTGGAAGCGGCGCGCATGCAGGCGGCACTGGCGCCGCTCGTGCAGCGCGGCGAGGGGCGCGACAGGGCTCGTTCGCGCATCACCGCGGCGTACAGGCTGATCGACGAGGGGCGGGAACAGCCGGCCCTTCAAGTGATCATCGGTCCGCGCGGCCTGTTCCGGCTGCATGTGCGGGGCGGCCGCGTCGACGGTGCCGAGGTCGGCCCGGTCACGCCGGCCGACACCGAGCGGATCGCCGCCGACGCCCGCGACGTGCTGACCGAGCTGGCCGGCGGGCGGGTTGGCGCCCGATACGCCCCAGCAGGCTGAACTCAGCGCCGCCCGCCCTCGCCTAGCGGGCCGAGCTCACGTCCGGCGGGCGGTCTGGGTCTACGTGCGGCGGGCTGGGCTTACGTCCGGCGGGCGCGGCTCATGTCGAGCAGGGTTGGGCCCACGTCCGGCGGCGGACGATGCTTCCCGCAGGGCGATCCAACGGCGACCGGCGCCGCCGAGCGCGCTCCGAGCCGAGTGGCGAAGCGTCTGCCGGGACGGGCGGCCTGAGGCGCGACGCTCCAACGGCGAAGCGCCCGGGTGACCGGTGGCGAATCACGAGGGACCAGTGGCTGAGCACGGGGACCGGTGGCTGAGCCCGGGAGACCGGTGGCTGAGCACGGGGACCGGTGGCTGAGCGCGGGAGACCGGTGGCGGACCGCGGATGACTGATGGCGGGGCGCGGGTGACTGTGGCGGAGCGCGCTGGGATCAGTGGCGCGCGCGGGGCCGGTGGCGGAGAGCGCGATGGGTCGCCGCCGGGTAGCGTCGGGGCATGGCGGAGCAACCGATGATCGTGGTTCGCGGCGAGGCGTCCCGTGAGGTGCCGCCCGAGCAGGCGCTTCTCACGGTCACCCTGTCGGCGCGTGACCGAGACCGTGAGGCCGTGGTCAACCGCCTGCTCGAACGTTCCGGTGAGCTGCACACCCTGCTGGCCGAGGCCGGCCCGGGTGACGCCGTCGAGCGTCGCGAGACCGGTGGCGTGCACGTGCTGCCCGAGCTGAAGCGGGGCAGTGAGCGCGTGGTGGCGTACACGGGCAGCATCGCCACGACGGTGACCGTGACCGATTTCGAGCCGCTCGGTCAGTTGCTGCTGCGGCTGGCCCGGCTCGAGCACGCGGCGGTGTCGGGCCCGTGGTGGCAGCTGCGGCCGGGCAGCCGGGCCGGCGCCGAGGTGCGGCGTGAGGCGATCGCCGATGCCCTGGCCCGGGCCCGGGAGTACGCCGCGGCTGTGGGGGCCGAGGTCGACAAACTGGTCGAGATCGCCGATGAGGGCGTGGGCGGCGGCCAGCCGATGATGCGGATGGCCGCGTTCGACGCGGGGGCGCCGGAGTCGTCGGGTCTCGACGTCGACCCTCAGCCGCAGACGGTGCACGCCTCGGTCACGGTCCGCGTCACCATCACCGAACCGGATCTCGCACCGCGGTAAAACCCGGCGTTTCGGCACGCAACGCCCCATGATCGGCAAGACTCGGCTGCATGCCGAAGGGCCGCAGAGACGTGCTGCTGCGGGTGGCGAACGTCAACCCGGCCAGCGTGACCACACACACCGACCGGGTGCTCTACTCCGCGATCGGCGTCTTCATCCTGCTCTATTTCGTGTACGCCACGATCGGTGGCGCCGCGTTCATCGACGCCGGCTCCAACTACCAGCACCCGTGGTATCGCTGGCTGGTCGGCCCGATGGTGGCCGCGGGCGTGGTGGCCTACGACCGGGCGGTGGTGGGGCGGGTCGCGATCAGTTACGAGCAGCTCGAGTCGACCGACCCCCAGCATTTCCTGAGAAAACCGACTTTCGCCCTGTACGCGGGACGCCTCGGACTGGCGCTGCTGTTCGCGGTGCTGATCACCGAGCCGTTGATGCTTTCGCGCTATCAGGGTGAGATCGACGCGCGCCTCAACGAGGTGCACAACCAGCAGTTGAGCCGGATCGACCGTACGGGTGTGGTGGGAACTTATGCCGCCCGGATCGAAGCGCTCAAGCGGGAGACAGCCGCGGACGACGCGGTGGTGAGTGGCCTGACCGACCGGGCCGCGCAGAAGCGGCAGGACGCCCGGAAGCTGTATCAGCAGGCGGTCACCGACTCGGCCGGGGACGGCGTGACCCGCGCAGCCGGTTGCCCGAGCGGCGGCTCCTGTGACCAGCTGGTCCGGCGGTCGCGTTCGCTGGACGACGAGGCCACCGCGCTCGACGTGCAGGCCGGGCGCCTGCTCGACACCCAGCGCGCGGCGCGCGAGGCCCGCTCGGAGGAGCAGGTCGAGCTGACCCGCCGGATCGCCGAGCAGCGGGAGGCCAACGAGGTCGCGGTCAAGGCGGACGCGGGCTTCGGGGCCCGTACGGCGGCCATGTGGCACCTTGTGACCAGCGACTTCTGGGGTGTCGGGGTCTTCTATCTCGGCATCACGCTGTTGCTGGTGGCGCTGGACTGCGCCGCCGTCGGGCTCAAGTTCGCTTCCCGCGGCAACGGCTACGAGCGCAACGAGGCCCGCATCGCTCGCCGCCGCGAGCACGAGGCCACGCTGATCCATGAGCGTGAGATCCAGGACGCGCGCACGTACGGCGAGGCGATGGCCCGGGTGGTGGCCGACGGCATCGAGGCGGCCACCCACGACGCCGAGGTGGCCCGGGATTCGGCTGAGCGGGCCAGCGCGGTGCTGCGGACGTCGGTGGTCGTGCCGCCCGAGATCCGCCGGTTGTCCTCGCACAACGGACGCCATCACCGGCCCGTGCACGCCGAGTTCCGGCACGGCACCGACGAGGCCGGGCGGCACCGGAGCCCGCTGCGCGCGTTGCCGTCCGAGCCCGAGTAGGACTATGTAGCCATGTGTATAGTGGCGCGCCATGACGATCGCCACGGCTTTCCTCGCGTTGCTCGAGGGGCGGCCCCAGCACGGCTACGACCTGAAACGCAGCTACGACGAGCACTTCGCCGGTGACCGGCCGCTGCACTACGGGCAGGTCTACACGACCCTGGCCAAGCTGCTGCGTAACGGCCTGGTCAGCGTGGACGGGGTCGAGGGCGGGTCCGGCCCCGACCGCAAGCGCTACACGATCACCGAGGCCGGGGTCACCGACGTGCGGCGCTGGCTCGACGAGCCCGAGAAGCCGGATCAATACCTGCAGAGCGCCCTGTACGCCAAGGTGATCGGCGCCCTGCTGACCGGCCGGTCCGCCGCCGCCGTGCTCGACGTGCAGCGCGACGAGCACCTGGTGGCGATGCGTGAGCTGACCCGGCGCAAACAGAACGGCGACCTGGCCGACCGGCTCATCTGCGACCACGCGCTGTTCCACCTCGACGCCGACCTGCGCTGGCTCGAACACACCGCCACGCAGCTCGACGACCTGGCCGAGCGGATCCGACGATGAGCCCGCTGCTGGAGGCCGAAGGACTGCACAAGGCGTACGGGCCGACGACCGCGCTGGCCGGGGCCGACCTGCGGGTGCACGCGGGCGAGATCGTCTCGGTGATGGGCCCGTCCGGCTCCGGCAAGTCCACCCTGCTGCACTGCGCGGCCGGGCTGACCAGGCCGGACGCCGGGCACGTGGGCTACGACGGCCAGGAGCTGCCGGGGCTGAACGACGTCCGGCGCAGCGCCCTGCGGAGGCGCGAGTTCGGGTTCGTGTTCCAGTTCGGCCAGCTGGTTCCCGAGCTGACCGCGCTGCAGAATGTGGCGCTGCCGCTGCGCCTCGACGGTGTCTCCCGGCGCCGGGCCGAGCGCCGCGCCACCGGGCTGATGGACCGGCTGGGGCTGGCCGACAAGGCGCGCTCGCGGCCCGGGGAACTCTCCGGCGGGCAACAGCAGCGGGTGGCCGTGGCCCGGGCGTTGGTCACCGGCCCGCGGGTGATCTTCGCGGACGAGCCCACCGGCGCCCTCGACTCGGTCGCCGGTGAACAGGTGATGGAGATGCTGACGTCGGCCGCCCGTGAGGCCGGGGCGGCGGTCGTGCTGGTCACCCACGACGCGCGGGTGGCGGCGTACGCGGATCGCGGGATCGTCGTGCGTGACGGCCGCAGCACCGAGCGGATGGCCGCGCGGTGAGGCGGATCCTGGCCGAGCTGGCCCTGGGGGTGCGGCTGGCCTTCCCGAGCGGCCGCCGGGGCTGGCTGCGCACGGCGATGGCCTCGGCCGGTGTCGCGCTGGGGGCGGCGGCGCTGCTGCTGGGGGCCTCGGTGCCGGTCATGCTGGACGCTCGCGAGGCGCGCATCGTGCAGCGGGCCGACAGCGTGGGCGCGCAGGAGGTGCCGGCCGGGCGCACGCTGATCGTGGCGGGCGTCGACGCGCAGTGGGGCAGCAACGCCGTACGGGGAAGGTTGATCTGGCCCGACTCGCCCGAGGCGCCGCTGCCGCCCGGGGTGCCCGCCTTCCCGGCCGACCACCAGATGTACGCCTCGCCCGCCCTGCAAGAGGCGCTGTCCGGGCCGGACGGTGCGACGTTGCGCCGCCAGATGCCGTACGAGGTCGTCGGCACGATCGCCCCGAGCGGGCTGTCGGGACCGCACGAGTTCGCCTACTACGCGGGTTACGAGCGCGCCAAAGACCTGGTCGGCACGGGGTCGTGGCGTGTCGACCGGTTCGGTTACGCGCAGGAGGACGAACCCGGCCCCGGCACCTACGTCGTGATCGCGGCCATGCTGGCCACCCTGCTGCTGCCCATCGCGATCTTCATCGGGGCCGCGCTGCGCTTCGGGGCCGACGCCCGCGACCGTCGCCTGGCCGCGATCCGCCTGGTCGGCGCGGACGGCCGGGCGGTGCTCCGGATCGCGCTGGGCGAGAGCCTGGTGCCGGCCGGGCTCGGGCTGGCCGCCGGCACGGTGCTCTACCTGATGGTGCGCGGCCGCGCGGCCGATCTGTGGCTCTTCGACGTGAGCGTCTTCCCGGCCGACATCCGTCCCGTGCCGGTCCTGGCCCTGCTGGTGGTCGTGGTGGTGCTTGCCCTGTCGGCCGGCCTGACCCTGCTCGGCTTCCGAGGCGTCGCGGTCGAACCGCTGGGCGTCTTCCGCCGCTCGACCACCTGGAACGGGCGGCTGTGGTGGCGGTTGCTGCCCCTCGCGGCCGGCCTGTGGCTGTTGTGGCCGGTCCTCACCGGCGCGTCCGACCCCGACGAGGAGCGGGCCGGGCTCGGTGTGGTGCTGATGGTCGTCGCGCTGATCCCGCTCGTGCCGTACCTCGTGCCGCTGGCCGCCCGGGTCCTGCCCGGCGGCTCGGCGTCGTGGCAGCTCGCATCGCAGCAACTGCGCCAGAACCCGGCCGCCTCGACCCGGGCCGTCACCGGCATCGTCGTCGCGGTCACTGGGGCGATCGCCTTGCACGCGTTCTTCGGCGCGGCCTCGCTGCGCCGCGAAACCCCTGACAACCCCCACGACCCCGCGTACGTGCTGCAGGCTCCGGGACGACAGACCACCACTGCCATGCGGGAGCGCACCGCGCGGTTCGAGACCGTCGACGGCATCCGGGCGGGCACGGTCGCCAAATACACCCTGTACGGCAGCCTGGAGAGCATGGGCAGCGCCTACCTCGTGGTCGGTGACTGCACGGCGCTGGCCCAGATCGCGACCTTCGACCGGTGCGCCGACGGCGACGCGTTCGTCGTGGGCGACCTCGGCCGCGCGGTCACCCTGGACGCGGGCAAGCTCCAACCCGTACGCGGTACGAAGGTTCCGGTTCCGCCGCGGGCCCGGCCTGCCCGCTTCATCGGCACCGACGCGCAGAACATCGACCTCGGGCTCCTCCTGACCTCCGCCCCCGCGGCCCTGGCGACCGTGGAGCCCTGGTTCGTCGAGACCAGGATGTTCGCCTCCGACGACGCCCCGGACACGGCGGCCGGTCAGCTGCGCGGGCTCGCGGCCGAGATCGACCCGCTGGCCCAGTTCACCGCCCTCGCGCCCGAGTCCGACAAGTACGCCTCGCTGCGGATCGCGCTCAACCTCGGATCGGCAGTGATCCTGCTGATGATGGGGGTCGGGCTGCTGCTCGACGTGGCGTCCCGCCTGCACGACCGGCGCCGGCTCCTCGGCGTGCTGGCCGCGGTCGGCGCCCGCCGCTCCACAGTGATCTGGTCGGTGCTGCTGCAGGCGTTCGTGCCCGTGCTGGCCGGGCTCGCCCTGGCGATCGTCGCCGGCGCCGGCCTGGGGAGCGTGCTCATGCTCATCGCGCGGGTGCCGGTCGCGCTCGACCTGGCCGCGGTCCTCACCCCCGTGGCCGTCGGTTCCGCGCTTGTGCTGGGCACCACGCTCGCCGTGCTTCTGCCCGCCGCCCGCCGCTTCACCAGCACCGAGGAGCTCAGATACGAGTGACGATCAAGACCCGTTCTCCCGTACGCCGGAAACCCGCACCGGCACCGTGAAGACCGCGCCGGCGCAGGCCTTCCTGGCGTCCGCCCGCATGCTCAGCCCGCCGCGCACATTGAAGGCGCCGATGGCGTTGCGGCCCACCTCCCACGCCACGTCGAAGCTGGGCTGGGCCATGCGGACGGCGGCCGGGTCACACCCCGCCTTCTCGTGCTCGGGGTCGGCGGTGACCGGCCCGTTGGCCGACACCGAGCTGATCTTGATCGGGAAGCCGTTGACGTTGGTCACCGTGACCACCAGATCGCCGTTGGTGCCCGGCTGCAACGACTTGTTCAGATCGGACCGGGCCCGCAGCGACAACTCGACCGGCGGACCGTCGGCCGCCGCCACCTCCGAGCCCGTGATCTGCCAGTAAGCCCAGGCTGCGCTGGCGTTCACGACCACCGCCAGGGCCGCCGCGATGCCGAGGATCAGGCGGGTCCGCCGGTCCAGCCGCCGTTTACGGCCGGGGTCGGCCCGTCGGACCTCCCACGTCGGCTCCTCGTGTTCGGACGGGTCGAGTTCGATGTGCATGTCGGGGATCCTGTTGCCGTCCTGGCCGGGTCCGGGGAGGCCGCCGCCCTCCCGGAGTCGAGTGAGCGCCTCGTGCCGCATCATGACCGGGCCGCCGTCGAATTTCGGGCAGGCCGAGGGATCGGGATGAACATGCGGGGCCTTCCTCCTCAGCGACAGATGCGAGACTCGTGTGTAACAACGGTCGCTGACGACGCCTGGTCATGTGATCGGCATTCCGTCCGCGGTTCTGCGCGCATAAATCGCACAGTTGCGCCTGACCGGCCTAATCCCAAAGAGGGAAAGGTCCGCTTCATCGACGTCACCGCACTGACCTGGGCATACACGACGGCCCCGATTGTCGTGGCCCGACGACCCACTACCACCGGCGCCCGGCCCAGCCAAATGTGCAACTTTCACGGCGCGCGATTCCGATTCGCTCGATTCACCATTCGGGGCGCCTCGGACGCACAAATAGACCGAGCCCGCGGCGTGGGACCCCGCCGCGGGCTCGATCATTTCCCCACCTATTGAGGAATGTCCGCAGGAGCCGATCCGCTGGCGGACGGAACGGACTCCCCGACTCCAGGCTCCAGCCCGGCGGATGAGGAGACGGCCGGGGCCGCGGTCGTGGCCTCTTCTCGGGGAGGTGCTTCGACCGGCGCGGCCGGCTTGGTGGGCGCACGGGAGGGCTCGGCCGTCGGCTGGGTCACGGGAGCGGTCGTGGCGGAGGGCGCCACGGGCCGGGGCGCGACGACGTCGGCGGGCCGGGCGCTCGGTGCCGGGTCGAACTTGAGGGCGCTGCTGAGACCACTTTCGGCTCCGGTCCAGGAGGCGAAATGCGGCCTTACGGTCCACCTCCACGTGCCACCGGCAACCTCGTCGGCGGCGAAAGTGATCGACTGGCTTTCGCCACCGGTGCTGTCCACGCGGCGGACGATCGCGGCCCGGGCCGGGGCGCCTTGGCTGTGCGCGGTGATCGTGTAGCGGTCCATCTTCACGCCCGGCGCGATCTCCTGCGCACTCCAGCTGACCACGGCGCCCTTGTTCTGCTCGGCGACGCTCGGTTTAACGCCCTTCGGCATCTTCGTCGCGCGGACCTTGGCGTCGGCACTGGCGCCGATCAACCACTCCGCGTTGGCGACCAAGGTTCCGGCGACGATCGCGCCCACGGCAGTCATACCGACTAAGACGTATGCGAGGCGCTTCCTCATCGGCTTACCTTCCTGCCGGTTGGCCAGGGCGGCCGTTAGCTGGGCACCCTGCTGGCCGCTCGAAGATCGAGCGAGGGAGGACGCGCATGGCGCCCGCCCTCGCACAGAGAACCGTTACGGGTTGGTGCCGGTGCCGGTGCCGGTGCCGGTGTCGGCGGCCTCAGCGATACCGCCCGCGAGGGTGGCGGTGATGGTCAGGCTGCTGCCGGCACAGGCCGGGTCGGCAGTCCGCGACATGGTCAGCGTTCCGAGGGCGACGTTGGTGACGGGCCCGGAGTTCTTCTCGAACGTCCGCGTCGTCAGGTTCGTGAGCTCGAAGCCCGCCTTCCCTTGATCGCAGCTCCCGCCCGTGACGGCGATGTTGGTCAGACCGGTGATCTGTACCGGGAAGTCGTTCGGGTTGGTGACCGTGGCGTTGGTGATCGGCACGGCCTTGCCCGGGTAGAAGTTGTTGTCCGCGTTGCCGCGCAGGTTGACGGTCGCGGTCACGCTCTTGATGGTCGAGGTCGTCACCTGAGTCGTCGTGCTACCTGAGAACCAGTTGGTTGCGTAGGCGAAGGCCGCAGTTCCGCCGGCGACGGCGAGGACCGAGCCGGTGACGATAGCGGCGGAACGCTTCGTGAGCTTACGCATGGGGGAGTTCCTCCTGGAACGGTTGGCTAATCGTTTGGTGCTCGGAATTTGTGTGCCGGTGCATCGATGCGTTCCGGCGCTGGGACAAAGATGGCGGAATGGAAACAGGGACGCGATAGTGCAACCGCCCGTCCTATGCGGAATGATCGGATTACCCCGAAAGGCGGAGCCGGGCCTGCCGAGTCAACCGTTACCGGCGGGTCGGTGTGGGCTGGGGTGTGCTGGTGGGCGGGGCTGGGCTGGGGGAACGGCGGGGCTATCAGGCGAGCGTGGATTGCTCAAGCCGGAAAGGATCTGGAGTGCGCCGTAACCCCTAAGTCGAGGGGGTTGCAGTGAAACGGAGGCGTGATGATTGCCTGGGGGCGACTGCGGCTTTCCACTAATGAGGAGGCCGGGGTCACCTGAAAGAGGCTTAGTGGCTACGCCTCTGTTGGAAGGGCGGCCATGGCTTCGATCTCGACGCGGAAGTCGGGGCTGACCAGGCCGGCCACTTGCACCAGGGAGCTGGCGGGCGGATTCCGCAGGTCGATGAACTCGTCGCGGGCCGTGCGGAAGGCGGGCAGGTCGGCCAGATCGGTCAGGAACACCGTCAGCTTGACCACATCGGACATCGTGGCGCCCGCGGCGGACAGGGCGGTCGCCAGGTTGCGGAAGACCTGGCGGGTCTGTTCGAGTGCGTTGTCCGGGCCGATCAGGCGGCCCTCGGCGTCCAGCGGCACCTGACCCGAGACGGCAACCGTGGGGCCGGTGAAGGCGACCGCGTGGCTGTAGCCGTTGGTGGGCGGCGAGCCGTCGGGACGCCCGTAATGACGCTGCACGATCATGAGCCTAGCCGCTAGCGTCGGGGCCATGGTGCAGGTCTTCGGCGGGGTCGCCGCGCTCTACGACGACGTGCGGCCGGGCTATCCAGCAGCCGTACGGGAAATGATCGCCGACTATGCCGGTGGGCCGGGGAGCATCGTCGAGCTCGGGGCGGGCACCGGCAAGGGCACCGAACTGCTGCTGGGGCTGGGGGCGCCGCTCACGGCGCTGGAACCCGACGCGCGGATGGCGGCTGTGCTGTGCCGCAAGTTCCCTGCGGTCGACGTGCTCGAGACGACCTTCGAGGGCTGGTCCCCGTACGGGAAACCGGGTTTGATCGCCTGCGCGATGGCGTGGCACTGGATGGACGCCGCGACCCGTAACCGGAAGGCCTTCGACGATCTCGCGCCGGGTGGCACGCTGGCGGTCTTCCAGCACAAGTTCGCCTACGCCGATCAGGCGCAGGAGCAGGCGATCAGCCGCGTGCTGACCGGGATCGACCCCACGGTGGCCGACCGCGCCGACCATTGGGTGCGCGACGACGTGGCCGCGGCCGGCGTGTGGGCCGACGTCGAGGAGCGCCGCATCGTCACGTACCCGGTGTATCCGAAGCAGCGCTATCTCGCGTTGCTGCAGACGTTTTCGCCGTTCCTGCGGCACACGCCCGACGAACAGCGCCGCGCCCTGGACGGTATCGACGCGGCGCTCGGTGGCTCGGTGACGATCGAGCTGCGGACGAGTCTCGTGCTGGGGCGGAAAACTCAGACGCGCGCGAGCTGCTCGGCGTAGAGGGTGGCCCGCGCGATCTCGCCCACGGTCTTGCCGGCCCGGGCGGCGACCAGGCCATCGGGGGCCCAGATGCCGGAGCGGCCCGCGGTCTCCGGAAACTCTGGACCGCTCGGGCCCGCGCACGAGGCGATCGCTGTCCACACCCCGTACGTGGTGCTGATCCTGCGGGCTCGCTCGGCCACCACGACGTCGTTGGCCGGCTCCTCGGCCACGCCGGCCACGTACGCGTCGATGCCCAGCTCGGCCGTGGCCGCCCAGTGCTCCTCGACGCCGGTGTCACGGCAGATCGCCAGGCCCAGCCGCCAGCCGTCGACCTCGATGACCTCGGGCCCGGGGCCGGGACGGAAGCGGGCCTCGGACGAGCCGTGCGGGTACACCTTGCGATAGGCGACCCGTGCACCCTCGCCGTCGATGCGCAGCGTCGCGATGTGCGGACCGGCGATCGCCGCGCCGGCCAGGGCGATCGTGTCGGTGGCGGCGCAGGCGTCGACCAGCGGCTGCAGCCGTGGGTCGTCCGGCGCGATCAGCGGGGCCTCGACGTCGTAACCGGTCAGGGAGAGCTCGGGAAAGACGACCACCCGGGCCCGCGCGGCCCGCACCGCGGCGGCGTGCCGGGTCACGTTGGCGGTGACGTCGAGGGCGTGGACGGGCGGCTGGGCGACGGCCAGGATCAACGAGCGCATGGGCCGATCTTCCTTCGGGGGGTGGGGGGTCACGGGCGGACGGCTTCGACCAGGAACCGGTGAGCGGTGACGGTGAAGTCGCCGTGGAGGCGGATGAACGTGTCGAGGCGCTCCAATGCGTCTTGATACAGCCTCGGGGAAAAGTCACGGATCTGCCAGGGCAGGTCGCGAAGCTGGCGCACGATGCTGCCGACGTCGGGGAACGCGACCGGCGGGCGTTCCTCACGGACGTCGAGCACCTCCAGACCGGCGTCGGTCAGGGCCGCCACCGCGACGTCGGCGTTCCACGGCTGGCGGTGGGCCGGTGGCGCCCCCAGCGCCACGTTGAGCCCGGCCAGGTCGTCGCTGCCCACCTGCTGGCTGAGCAGGGTGCCGCCGGGGCGCAGCAGACGCACGATGTCGGCCGCGGGGAGGCGGCCGTGCCGGCTGAGCACCACGTCGAACTCGTCCTCGCCGCCGGGCAGCTCGGTGAGCACCTGCACGCCGAACGGATAGAGCCGGTCGCGGGCCACCGGGGTGTTGCGCGACCAGCTCTCGACCGCGACGGTGTGCGACGGGAGGGGTGCCAGCTCGGCCAGGAACTCGCCGTTGCCCGTGTCGAGGTCGAGCAGCGAGGCGGCCCGGCGGACCAGCGTGCGGGCGATCGACGGGTACGACCAGGAGGGCTCGGAGCCCACGTCACGCCCGTCCAGCCAGGCGAACTCCCAGCCAGTGGCGCGCTCGCCGGCTGCGGAGTCCTCGTACTGCTGCCCGATGCGCACCCGACGACCGTAGCCAGTCGGCCTGTGCGCCGGGTCCCCGATGTGACATGGCTCAAGCGCGTACGCGTGAAGGGGACGTAAATTGTTACGCCGCCGCGACTTCGTTATTCGGCCGCGACCATCGTGCTCCTGGGCCGGCTCAGCAGGCCCGGACAGCCGCGGCCCATGCCTTCGAGCACACCCTCGGCGAACGTGCAGCGCGGCATCTTCTCGGGTTCCACCTCGAAGATCTGGCACTGCTGCTCACCCCACGATCCCATGTCGAGCGTGAACCGGTGCCCGACGACCGGCCTGATGTCGCCGGCGGCCCACCCACTCGATGCTGCTCACAGGTCTTCTCCTTCGGCTACGTCGCGCAGCACCTTGAGGCGTTCGCGCCAGAAATGCTCGAACGGGTGCAGCCAGTCACTCACGCCGGCCAGCGGTCCGGCGGCCAGGTGGTAGTAGCGGTGGCGGCCGCGCGGCTCCTCACTGACCAGCCGGAGTCTCCGACACGTCAAGCCCGTACGGGCATCAGGATCGAGAAGCGCGAATCGTCGCCGGGGACGCGGACGGCCAGCGGCTTGATCGGCCCGTCCAGCTCCAGCACGAGCTGGCCCGCCGCCCCCGCCTCGAGCGCCTGCAGCAGGAACTCCCGGTTCACGGCCACATGGGCGGCGTCCCATTCGGCCTCCGGGACCGGGGTGGCCTCGTCGTTCAGGATCACGACCTCGTACGTCGTGCCTTCGTGCTCCCGCGTCGCGACCGGGGCGGCCGCCAGCTTGTCCCGCAGGACCGCGGTGTCGACCGTCAGGCGTGCTCCGGTGGCGGCGAGGCCGTCGAGCAGGCGGCGGTGGTCGGGGTAGTCCTGATCCAGGGGCTTGGCCTCCAGGTCGTCGGCGGTGACCCGCACCGGTGTCAGGTCCAGCACCACGGGGCCGCCGGTGAGCCGGGCCCGCACCTCGTCGACGAAGATCAACGGCAGCACCAGGCGGGTCGGCGGCCCCTCGACCTCGACGGCGGCGGTGGCCACGGCCATCCGGAAGCGGTCGGTCGCGACCAGCGTCAACGCGCCGTCGGTCACGTCGAACAGAACGCACTGGAGCATCGGCAGCCGCGGGTCGGCACCCGCGGCGAAACGGACGGCGTCGAGCGCGGCGGCCAGGGCGGAAGCGGGCAGGCTGATCCGGGTCATGAGCTTTTCCTCCAGGTCGAGCAGGGCGTGGATGCGGAGGAGCTCACGCTTGGCGTCGGCCAGACCGTCCTCGAGCCGGCGCCGGTGCTCGTCGAGCCGCCGGCGCACGTCGGCCGGGCGATCACGGACGGCCGCGGCGATCTCGGCCACCGGCATGCCCACCCGCCGCAGCCCGGCGATCAGCCGCGCGGCCCGGATCTGCTCACCGGAGTAGCGCCGGTAGCCGGTGGCGGGATCGACCTCGGCCGGCACCAGAACGCCCGCGCCGTCGTAGAACCGCAGCGCGCTGACGCTGAGCCCACTGGCCCGGGCCGCCTCACCGATACCGAACATGTCTCCTCGCACCGCCGGAACCCTGGTGCCTCAACCTTGTCGAGGGTCAAGCACGTTAGCCGAGCAGGAGGGTGGCCGCCACGCCGAGCATCACGACGGCGATGAACCCGTCGAGCACCCGCCACGCCGACGGCCGGGCCAGCAGCGGGGCCAGGCGGTGGGCGCCCGCGCCGAGGGCGGTGAACCAGACCACGCTGGCCGCGGCCGCGCCCAGCCCGAAGATCCAGCGGTGGTCGTGCTGCTGGGCGACCGCGCCGAGCAGCAGCACCGTGTCCAGGTAGACGTGCGGGTTCAGGTAGGTCAGGGCCAGGCACGTCAGGATCGTCGCGCGCAGCGTGGCGGGGGCGCGGCCGGCCGGGTTGAGGGCCGCCGGTTTGAGGGCCCTGCGGGCAGCCAGCACCGCGTACGTGATGAGGAAGGCCGCACCCACCCACTTGATCACGGTGACCGCGTCCGGGCGGGCCGTGACCACCGCACCCAGCCCGCCGATGCCGGCCAGGATCAGCAGCAGGTCGGACAGCGCGCAGACCAGCACGACGGCGAGCACGTGTTCGCGGCGCAGGCCTTGGCGCAGGACGAACGCGTTCTGGGCGCCGATGGCGATGATGAGCACGGCTGACGCGGCGAAACCGGCGATGGCGGAGGTGAGCACGTCTCGACGCTAGGTGGGGCGCACGCCGTACTCAAGCTAAAGATTTTGATGTTGCATTAGCATCGCTAATCGTGGACTTTGCCCAGCTCGCCACGTTCCAGGCGGTCATCGACACCGGCAGCTTCGACGCGGCGGCGCGCGAACTGCACGTCACGCCGTCCGCGGTGAGTCAGCGGATCAAGGCGCTGGAGCGTTCGGTGGGGCAGGTTCTCGTCAGGCGGGCGAAGCCGTGCGTGGCCACCCCGGCCGGGGAGGCGCTGGTGCGATTCGCGGGGCAGGTCGCGCTGCTGGAGCGGGAAGCGCTGGATCAGGCGCGCGACGGCACCCGTATCTCGATCGTGGTGAACGCCGACTCGTTGCACACCTGGTTCCTGCCGGCGCTGGCCGCGGTGCCGGGGCCGCAGTACGAGCTGCACACCGACGACGAGCACTACACGGCCGACCTTTTGCGTTCCGGTACGGCCATGGCCGCCGTCACCGCCGACGAGGAGGTCGTGCAGGGCTGCCGGATCGAGCGGCTGGGCGCGATGCGCTACGTGGCGTGCGGGCGGCCCGACGCAACCGCCGCCGTTCTCTACAACCGCAAAGATCAGTTGCAGCACCGGGCCCGTGACATGTCTGAAATGTCAGTTCATTACGTGCCGTCCGCGTCGGCCTACATCGAAGCGATCCGGCTCGGGCTCGGCTGGGGGATGGTGCAGGAGTGGATCGCCCGCGAAGACATCGCCGCCGGGCGCTATCACGATCTGGGCCGGCACCTCGACGTCCCGCTCTACTGGCAGTACTGGCGGATCGGCTCGACGGTGCTGGAGGAGCTGACGGCCGCCGTCAAAGCGGCGGCCGCCCCGTTCCTGCGGATCTAGGAGTTGGCGTGCAGCGCCGCGTTGAGCTCGATGCCCGTGCCCTTGCGCGGCTTGGCCTCCAGCGCCCCGGTCACCGAGTTGCGCCAGAAGAGCAGCCCGTTGACACCCGACAGCTCGCGCGCCTTGACGACCCGGCCGTCGGGCAGCGTGATCTTCGACCCGGCCGTGATGTAGCAGCCCGCCTCGACCACACAGTCGTCGCCGAGCGAGATGCCGATGCCCGCGTTCGCGCCGAGCAGGCTGCGCTCGCCGATGCGCACCTTGTCCTTGCCGCCCCCGGAGAGCGTGCCCATGATGGACGACCCGGCCCCGACGTCGGAGCTGTCGCCGACCACGACGCCCTGCACGATGCGGCCCTCGACCATCGACGTGCCGAGCGTGCCCGCGTTGAAGTTCGCGAAGCCCTCGTGCATCACCGTCGTGCCCGAGGCCAGGTGGGCGCCGAGGCGCACCCGGTCGGCGTCGGCGATCCGCACGCCCGACGGCACGACGTAGTCGGTCATCCGCGGGAACTTGTCGACGCCGAAGACGGCCAGGTGGCGGCCGGCCGCGCGCTCGAGGAAGCGCAGCTCGTCGACCCGGTCGGGCGGGCACGGGCCGGCCGACGTCCAGGCCACGTTGGCCAGCGCGCCGAAGATGCCGTCGAGGTTGAGCGAGTTGGGCACGACGAAGCGGTGCGAGAGCAGGTGCAGCCGCAGGTACGCGTCGGAGGCGTCCTTGATCGGGTCGGCCAGCGAAGCGATGGTCGTCCGCACCTCGACCGTCGACAGGCCGGGCAGCGCCTTGGGCCCGGTCAGCCCGGCCGGCAGCACCGGGGCCGGCGCCGGGGCCTCGCCCAGCCCCAGGAAGCCCTCGGGGAACCAGGTGTCGAGCACCTGCCCCTCGGCGGTGACGGTGGCCAGGCCGATGCCCCAGGCGGGGGAGGTCGAGATCGTTGTGTCCACGTGGCGAACACTACTAAAGGCCCAGCACCCGCGATGATTCACGTCCGGCCGGTATCGTGCGCGCTATGGCCAACCCGCTAACCCCGGACGTGTTGGTCGACCCCGTGGAGCTCACCCGCACCCTGGTCGACATCGAGTCCGTCTCCCGCGACGAGCAGGCGATCGCCGATCACGTCGAAGAAGCGCTCCGTCAGGTCGCACATCTGAGCGTGAACCGTCTCGGCAACACCGTGATGGCCCGTACGGATCTGGGGCGCGAACAGCGGGTGGTGCTCGCCGGCCACCTGGACACCGTGCCGTTGAACGACAACTTCCCGTCCACGGTCGTCGACGACCTGATCTACGGCTGCGGCACGGCCGACATGAAGTCCGGTGTCGCGCTGGCCCTGCACCTCGCGGTCACCCTGCCGGACCCGCGTTATGACGTGACCTACCTGTTCTACGAGGCCGAGGAGATCGACTCCAAGTACAACGGGCTCCGGCTGGTCGCCGAGGCGCACCCGGAATGGCTGCTGGCCGACTTCGCCGTGCTCCTCGAACCGACGTACGGGGTGGTCGAAGCGGGCTGCCAGGGCACGCTGCGGGTCGAGGTCAGAACCACCGGGCGGCGGGCCCACACGGCGCGCGCCTGGCGCGGGGTCAACGCGATCCACGCGGCCGGCGAGGTGCTGCGGCGGCTGTCGGACTACCGTCCGCGCACGGTCACGATCGACGGGTGCACCTATCGCGAGGGCCTCAACGCTGTGAAGATCAACGGCGGGGTGGCCGGCAACGTCGTGCCCGACGCGTGTGTGGTCGAGGTCAACATGCGCTTCGCCCCCGACCGTACGGAGAAGCAGGCTCTCGAGCACGTGCACGAGGTCTTCGAAGGCTTCGAGCTGGAACTGACCGACTCGGCCCCGGGCGCGCTGCCCGGCCTGGGCGCGGCCCCGGCCCGCGAGTTCCTCACCGCGGTGGGCGCGGAACCGGCGGCCAAGCTGGGCTGGACCGACGTGGCCCGGTTCGCCGCGCTGGGCATTCCGGCGCTCAACTACGGCCCGGGCGATCCGTTGCTGGCCCACGCACAGGACGAGCACGTCGAGATCGGCAAGATCCGGGACGGGGCGGCCACTCTCTATCGGTGGCTGTCGAGCTAGAGGGCGGGGCGGACGGTCACCCGGCCGATGGCCCGCGCCACTTTCGCCGGCGGGATCTCCACCGTCGCCTCCGGATCGAAGCCGGGCCGGGGCCGATCGGCGAACGCCATGCGGCGCTCCTCGACCACCAATTGGATGCGCCGCTGCATGCGACGCTGCATCTTCATTCGCTCGTATCGGGTCGTCACGGTGGCTCCTTAAGCCCGGGAGCCCGGCCGAGGCCGAGAGATCTTCGTAACTGAACAGACGCCCTAGAGCTACCGTCCGTTGCTTCAATCTGGCAAAAAGGTCGCCGACCCGCAATCCTCTTACCGAAACCCACCCGGTTGTTCACCGTGCCACTGACCGTCCGCACTACCTTTTAGGCATGACGGACAGCACCAACGGGCGACGCAGCGGTGCGCCGGAGCGTCATCGTGGCGCGGTGACGCTGCGGCGTGAATCGATACCGCCGAGTACGGCCGACGAGAAACTGCTCGATTCGCACCACCGGCGGGAGTGGAAGACCAAGGACGCCTGGCGGGCGCTGCGGATCCTCTCGGAGTTTGTCGAGGGCTTCGACACGCTGGCCGACCTGCCCCCGGCGGTCAGCGTCTTCGGCTCGGCGCGCAGCCACCCCGACAGCCCCGAATGCGAGATGGCCGCCGCCCTGGGGGCCGCCCTGGCCGAGGCGGGCTATGCGGTGATCACGGGCGGCGGGCCCGGCGTGATGGAGGCGGCCAACCGCGGCGCCACCGAGGCCGGCGGCATGTCGGTCGGCCTGGGTATCGAGCTGCCCTTCGAGCAGGGCCTCAACGACTGGGTCGACATCGGCATCGACTTCCGCTACTTCTTTGTCCGCAAGACCATGTTCGTCAAGTACGCCCAGGCGTTCGTGGTGCTGCCCGGCGGTTTCGGCACGCTCGACGAGCTGTTCGAGGCGATCACGCTGGTGCAGACGAAGAAGGTCACCCGGTTCCCGGTCATCCTGATGGGCACCTCGTACTGGTCGGGTCTGCTCGACTGGGTCAAGGGCACGCTGCTGGCCGACGGCAAGATCAGCGAGAGCGACCTCGACCTGATCCAGCTCACCGACGACGTGGACGAGGCGGTTCAGATCATCGTGGACGCCGACGCGGCACTGGCCGAGACGCAGGGGCAGCGCTGACATGGCGGCCATCTGCGTCTTCTGCGCATCCTCCAGCACGCTCGAACAGAAATGGCTGGACCTGGCCACCCGTACGGGGGAGGAGATCGGTGCCCGCGGGCACTCGCTGGTCTCGGGCGGCGGCAGCGTCGGCATGATGGGCGCGGTGGCCGACGGGGCCCGGGCCGGCGGCGCCCACACGCTCGGCGTCATCCCGCAGGTGCTGGTCGACTGGGAGGTGGCCGACCGCGCCTCCGACGAACTGATCATCACCGGCGACATGGGCGAGCGCAAAAACATCATGATCGACCGGTCGGACGCGTTCATCACGCTGCCCGGCGGCCTCGGCACCCTCGACGAACTCTTCGAGGTGTGGACCACCGCCACCCTCGCCCTGCACGACAAGCCGATCGTGCTGCTCGACCCGGACGGTTTCTACGACGGCCTGATGGCGTGGCTCGGGCAGCTCGCCGACACCGCCTTCGTCCGGGCCGAGGCACTCGAACGAGTGATCGTGGCCAAGTCGATCGGCGCCGCGTTGGACGCCATCGAGGAACGGGTACAGCCCGCCTGAAGGTGTCACGCCGGGTGGGTGTCACCACACCCACCCGGCGTGACCGGGGCCCCGGCGGGCCCGCCGGACGGCACGGGGGCGCGCCAACGCGCTCTCACCGGGACACGCCGGTGCGCACACTTCCGGCTTGTCCGGCGGCGTCGCGCCCGCTGGGGCACGGCTGCTGCATAGGTTGAGCCGACCTTGCCCCGCGGGCTCCGCACGCGTCAATTGAGCAACTGCGAACGTGCGCATGGTGCTCGTTCAGGGAACCGTGGAACACTGCGAACCATGCCCCCGCAACGGGCGACCCTGCTTCAGGTCGCACAGCGGGCCGGCGTGTCCCGCAGCACGGCCTCCTTCGTCCTGGCCGGACGCCACCTGGACATGAGGATCTCCGAAGACGCCCGGCAACGGGTGCTCCGGGCGGCGCAGGAGCTGGACTACCGGCCCAACCTCATGGCGCGGAGCCTGCGCACCAAGGTCACCCGGACGATCGCGCTGGTCTCCGACACGCTGGCCTCCGACCCGTACGCGGGCCGGGCCATCAACGGCAGCCTGGCCGCCGCCGTCGCCCACGGTCACCTGCTCTTCATCGGCGAGACCGAGGGCGACCCGGTCGTCGAGGCGCGGCTGATCGACGACTTCCTGGACCGCCAGGTCGACGCGTTCGTCTACGCCAGCATGTTCACCCGCCACGTGCGGCTGCCCAAGCAGCTCAAGGGCCGGCCGGTGGTGCTGCTCAACTGCTTCACCGGCGGGACACGACCGGCCCAGCACCAGATCGTCCCGGACGAACTGGCGGCCGGGGCGAGCGCGGCCGCGACGCTGCTCGAGGCCGGCCACAACGACGGGATCCACCTGGTCGGCACCGCGAGCGAGCACGTCTTCGCCGGGCGTGAGCGGCTGGCCGGCATCCGCGAGGAACTGCAGCGCGGCGGCACCCGGCTGGCCGGAACGGTCGAGTGCGAATGGTGGCCCGACTCCGCGTACGAGGCGGTGAGCCGTGCCCTGGCCGACGGGCTGGCGCCGCGCGCGCTGATCTGCCTCAACGACCGGATCGCGCTCGGCACCTACCAGGCCCTGCGCGAGGCCGGCCGGGTGATCCCGGACGACGTGTCGGTGATCTCGTTCGACGACTCCGAGCTCGCGGCCTGGCTGCGGCCCCAGCTCACCAGCATCTCGCTCCCGCACTACGAGCTCGGCCGGCAGGCGGTCGAGAAGCTGCTGGGCCCGCCGTCCGAGCCGGCGGTGCTGCGATTGCCCATGCCCGTCCGCCGTCGCGCCTCCGTGGCGAAACGGGCCGTTCGATAACGTCGGACCCTCGTGGTTTCCTTTATGCCGTGAGCACGCCGGTCTCCTCGTCCGCCGCGGTGCGCCGCCCGGCGTATCGCCTCGTCCGGCGTCCCCCGCGCGCGCTCCCGTCGCTGCTCCCCGACCCCCTCCAGCGATATGCGGCCGATCACGTCGACGGCCCGCTGCTCGTGGTGGGCGGCCCCGGCACGGGCAAGACGACCACACTCGTCGAGTCGGTGGCCGCGCGCATCGCCGCCGGGGTCGACCCCGAACGCATCCTGGTGCTGACGTTCGGCCGCCGCGGAGCCATGGCGCTGCGCGACCGCATCGAGGCCCGGATCGCCGCCGACCCGGGCCGCATCGTTCACGAGCCCCTGGTGAGGACCTTCCACGCGTACGCGTTCGGTCTGCTCCGCCGGGCCGCAGCCGAACGGGGCGAGCCGTCCCCGCGCCTGCTCACCGGCCCCGAACAAGACCTGATCATCCGCGAGCTGCTCGCCGTCTCCGGTGATACCGAAGAGCCCGACCCGATCGGCTGGCCCGCGGCGCTGCGCCCGGCCCTGCCCACCCGGGCCTTCGCCCAGCAGCTGCGCGACCTCATGCAACGCGCCGCCGAGCGCGGCATCGACGCCGTCGAACTGGCCCGCCTGGGCGAACGCCTGGGCCGCGACGACTGGCCGGCCGCCGCCCGCTTCCTGCGCGAATACGTCGCCGTCCTGGCCCTGCGCGACGTGACGACCCGCGGTTCCTCCGCCTACGACCCGGCCGAGCTGGTGCGGGCCGCCTCGGGCCTGCTCACCGACACGCCCGGCCTGCTCGAGTCGGAACGCCGCCGGCTGGACTACGTCTACGTGGACGAGCTGGCCGACACCGACCCGGCCCAGATCGAGCTGCTCGCCCTGGTCGCCGGGGGCGGCAGACCGCTGGTCGCGTTCGCCGACCCCGACTCCTCGATCTACGGCTTCCGCGGCGCCGACCCGGGCGCGGTCGCCTCGTTCCCGGCCACCTTCCGCACGGCTTCGGGGGCGCTCGCCGAGACGCTGACGCTGCACACCAACTACCGCGCCCCGAGCCCGCTGCTCGCCGCCACGTTGCGGGTGGCCCGCCGCATGCGGGGGCCGATCCGGCATCGCGCCATGCATCCGCCGGCCCCGCTGATCGGCCCCGAACCGCCCCCGGCGCCGGGCGCGACGCCCGCCGCCTGGTCGTCCGCTGCCGCGTCGCCCGCCGCTGCCGAGTCGCCGTCCGCCGCCTCGTCACCCGCCGAGTCGCCGTCCGCCGCCGTGCCGCCCGCTGCCGCCTGGCCCGTCCCAGATTCCGCCGCCGCCGCCGCCGCCGCTGCCGCGCAGTCAGCGGGCGGCGGTCCCGCGTTGCCGTCTTCCCCCTCCTCGGCTGGGCCGACCGCCACCCCCGCCGTACGCGTTCAGCGGGGCAGCTCCGCCACCCCGCTACCGCCGTCGGGTCCCGGGGCGTCCGCAGTGACATCCGGCCCGGCCGCGCCCGGTTCGCCCGGTTCTGCCGCGCCTGGTGCGCCGGGTTCTGTGGCGCCTGGTTTGTCTGGTTCTGCTGCGTCAGCGATGCCGGCTGGTTCGGTCACGCCCGGTTCTGACGCGCCCGCGACGCCGGCGGGATCGGCCGGGCTTGGCGCGTCCGCGACTGCGGCGGGATCGGCCGGGCTTGGCGCGTCCGCGACTGCGGCGGGATCGGCCGGGCTTGGCGCGTCCGCGACTGCGGCGGGACCTGTCGGGTCCGGGCGGCCGGCCGTTCCGGCCGAGGCTGTCGTGCGGACATTCCGGGCGGCGACGGCGGAGGCGGCCTACGTGGCGCACGCCCTGCGCGAGGCCCATCTGCTGCAGGGCGTTCCGTGGTCCAAGATGGCCGTGCTCCTGCGCAGCACGTCGTTGCAGCTGCCGTCGTTGCAGCGGGCGCTGGCCGCGGCCGGTGTGCCGACGGTGACCCACGCCGAGGACCTGCCGCTGCACCTGCAGCCCGCTGTTGCGCCGTTTCTGCTGCTTCTGCGCTGTGCGCTCGACCCCGAGGCGCTCACCGAGGAGACAGCCGTCGCGTTGCTGCACTCGTCGCTGGGCGGGGCCGACCCGCTGGCCGAGCGACGGCTGCGGCAGGGGCTGCGCGCCTTGGCGCTGGCGGCCGGCGATCGGCGCCCGTCCGGCGAGCTGGTGGTCGACGCCGTACGGGATCCGGCCGGGCTCGACATGGTGGAGCGGCGCTGGGCCGTGCCCGCCCAGCAGGTGGCCCGGCTGCTGGCCACGGCCCGGGAAGCGGCCGCCGCGCCCGGCGCCACGGCCGAGCAGGTGCTGTGGACGGTCTGGCGGGCCAGCGGCTTGGCCGACCGCTGGTATGCGATGAGCACCCGCGCGGCCCCCACCGCCGACAACGCCGACGTCGCGCGGGCCCGGCAGTGGCGGGCCGAGGCGGCCGACCGTGATCTCGACTCGATGGTGGTGCTTTTCGACGCGGCCGCCCGCTTCGTCGACCGGCTTCCCGGCGCGCGCACCGAAGTTTTCCTCGACCATGTGCTGGGGCAGGACCTGCCGGCCGACTCGATCGCGCCCAGCGCCGACCGGGGTGAGGCGGTCCGGTTGCTCACCGCGCACGCCGCCAAGGGCCTCGAGTGGGATGTCGTGGTGATGGCCGGCGTGCAGGAGGGCATCTGGCCCGATCTGCGGTTGCGCGGCAGCCTGCTCGGCTCGGAACGCCTGGTCGACGTGCTCGCGGGCCGGGTCGCCTCGGGCCAGGCGGCGGTGGTGGGGCAGACGTCGGCCTTGCTCGACGAGGAGCGCCGGCTGTTCTACGTGGCCGCTACCCGGGCCCGGCACAAGCTGATCGTCACCGCCGTGGCCTCGGCCGGTGTGGGCGGTTCGGAGGGTGAGGAGCAGCCCAGCCGTTTCCTGACCGAGCTGGGCATCTCCGGCGACGGCCCCGGCAACCCGCCTCCGCCCCCGCCGGAGGACCCGGGCCCCAACCTGTGGGACACCGACCCCGACGACCCGGACCCGGCCGGCCCGCCGGACACCGACCCGGAGGACCAGCCGTCTCCGGACCCGGCCGGACCGATCGAAACCGACCCGGACAACCCGCAGCAGCCGGGTGTGGACCGGGCGAGCGGCCCGGTCGAGACCGACCCGGACAACCCGCAGTCGCCGGGCGCTGATGGGCGCGAGGGCGCGGGCAAAGCGCAAGCTCTCGCCGCCGACGGCCCGAAAGGCCGGTTGCCGGCGCGTGGCCCGAGGCACGTGGCGGCCGACCCGGGGCCCGACCTCTTCGAGGCCATGGCCGGCCCGGGGGAGTGGCCCACCGAGGAGCCGCCCGACGAGCCCGGTCAGGCCGGGCCCGGCGAGCTGCCCGTGGGCCGGCCGCCGCGCGCATTGACCTTGGCGGCGCTGGTGGCCGAGTTGCGTACGGTGGTGGTCGGCAGTGACCAGACGCCGGCCCGCAGGCGCGCCGCCGCCGCGGAACTGGCCCGGCTCGCGGCGGCCGGTGTCCCCGGCGCGCATCCCGACGAGTGGTGGGGCCTGCGCCCGCTCTCCGACGACCGCCCGCTGGTCGACGAGGGCGAACCCGTCAAGGTCACCCCGTCCTCGATGGAGAGCGCGCTGCGCTGCAGCCTGCGCTGGCTGCTGGAACGGCACGGCGGGGCCGCGCCCCCGGGCCCGGCGCAGGGCGTGGGCAATCTGGTGCACGCGGCCGCGATGCTGGCCGAGGACGCCAACGCCGACCGCGAGAAGCTGGTGGAGTACGTCAGCGCCCGGTTCGAGGCGATCGAGCTGGCCGCCCGCTGGTTGGCCGGCCCCGAGCAGGAACGCGCCCAGGCCATGGTGGACAAGTTGCTGCGCTGGCTGGCCGTCAACCCGCGGCGGCTGCTGGCCATCGAGCACGAGTTCACCGTCCGGATCGAGGACGAGAAGCGGCCCATCCAGCTCACCGGCCGGGTCGACCGGCTCGAGATCGACGAGGACGGCCGCCTGGTCGTGATCGACCTCAAGACCGGCAAGACCACCGCGGTCGCGGCGGCCGACGTGGCCGAGCACGCCCAGCTGGCCGGTTATCAGACCGCCGTCGCGGCCGGGGCGTTCGCCGATTACGGGGACGAGAGCGGCGGTGCGGCGCTGGTGCAGCTGGGTCCGGGCAAGGATGCCCGCGAGCAGATGCAGCTGCCGCTGGCCGACGCCGCCGACCCGCAATGGGCGTACGAGATGGTTCGCCGCACTGCCGAGACGATGGCCGCGTCCACGTTCTCGGCCGTGGCCAACAGCCGTTGCCGGGTCTGCCCGGTCCGCACCAGCTGCCCGATCTCCGGTAAGGGCCGCCAGATCGTCGACGAGGGCCAGTGACCCAACCCAGTTTGTTCGCCGAGGAACCGGCGAGGCCCCGGCGGCGTGCCGACTCCGGCCCCCGGTTCACCCCGGAGGAGCTGGCCCACCTGCTCCGGCTGCCCCGCCCCACCAGCGAACAGTCCGAGATCATCTCGGCCCCGGTGGAGCCGTTGCTCGTGGTGGCCGGGGCCGGTTCGGGCAAGACCGAGACGATGGCCTCCCGTGTCGTCTGGCTGGTCGCGAACAGTTACGCCCATCCCGACGAGATCCTCGGCCTCACGTTCACCCGTAAGGCCGCCGGTGAGCTGGCCCACCGCGTGCGTACCCGGCTCGGTCAGCTCATCCGCCGTCTGGGCCGGGACGATGCGTTCGCCGGTGAGGCCACCATTTCGACCTATCACTCGTACGCGGCCCGGGTCGTCACGGAGCACGGTCTGCGCGCTGGTTTCGAGCCGTCGGCGCGGCTGCTCACCGAGGCGGCCCGCTGGCAGATCGTCGATTCGCTGGTCCGGTCGTACACGGGTGAGATGACCGGCGTGAACCGTGCCCCGAGCACGGTCACCGACGACGTGCTGGCGCTCTCCGGCGAGCTGGCTGAGCATCTGGTCTCGCCCGACGAGCTGGCCGCCTGGACGGGCCGGTTCTTCGCCGAGGTGCAGGAGCTGCCGGGCAAGGTCTACAAGGACGTGGCCGACGCCCTGGCCCGGCAGCGGCAGCGGCTCACCCTGCTCCCGCTGGTCCGCCTGTACGACCAGCGCAAGATCGACCTGGAGGCGATGGACTTCGGCGATCAGATGGCCCGGGCGGCGCTGGTGGCCCGCGATCATCCCGAGGTCGGCGAGATCGAGCGCGGCCGCTACAAGATCGTTCTGCTGGACGAGTATCAGGACACCAGCCACGCCCAGGTCACCATGCTCAACGCGCTGTTCGGCGGCGGGCACCCGGTGACCGCGGTCGGCGACCCCTGCCAGTCCATCTACGGCTGGCGCGGCGCCTCGGCGGGCACGCTCGACCGTTTCCCCGACGAGTTCACGCTGCCCGGCGGCGAGCCGGCCCGGGTCGGCAGCCTGACCCGCAGCTGGCGCAACCGTCCCGAGATCCTGCGGGTGGCCAACACGCTCTCGGCCCCGTTGCGCGCGTTCGGGGCCCGGGTGACCGAGCTGCGCGCGGCCGAGCGGGTGTCGGGTGCGGTCGGGGGCCGTACGGTGGCTTGCGCCTTGCTGCCCACGTTCGCCGAGGAGGCGGACTGGATCGGTGACTCGATGCTCACCGCGTGGCGGATCATCGCCGGGATGCCGCAGGCGCTGCCCGAGGAGATCCCGGTCGAGAAGCGCCCGACCAGCGCCGTGCTGGTGCGGGTGCGCAGCCAGATCCCGGCCATCGAGGACGCGCTGCGCCGCCGGGGCCTGCCCGTCGAGGTGGTCGGCCTGGGTGGGCTGCTCGACACCCCCGAGGTGCGCGACGTCGTCTGCACGATGCGGGTGCTGGCCGACCCGACCGACGGCGCCTCCCTGTTGCGCCTGCTCACTGGAGCGCGCTGGCGGATCGGCCCGCGTGACCTGGTGGCGCTGCACCGGCGGGCCCGTGGGCTGGCCGCGGCCCGCGCCGCCGTGGTGACCGGCGCCGAGCCCGACGACGTGGTGGCCGACCGTCTGGACGACGCCACCCTGGTCGAGGCGATGGCCGACCTGGGGGCCCCGCAGCAGTACTCGGCGGAGGGCTACGGCCGGCTGCACGCGTACAGCCGGGAACTGAGTGCCCTGCGGCAGCGCCTCGACCAGCCGCTGCCCGACCTGGTGGCCGACATCGAGCGCACGATCGGGCTGGATGTCGAGGTCGCCGTGCGGGGGTGGGCGGCCGGGGACGCCGGGCTGGCCCGGGGCCACCTCGACGCGCTGGCCGACACCGCGGCCCGCTACTCCGCCGAGACCGACGGCGGCACGCTCGCCGGTTTCCTGGCCTTCCTGGCCGCGGCCGAGGAGGAGGAGCGCGGTCTCGAACCGGGGCAGGTCGACGTGGTCGAGGGCGCCGTGCAGATCCTCACCGCGCACGCCGCCAAGGGCCTGGAGTGGGACGTCGTGTCGGTGGCCGGGCTGAGCAAGGGTGTCTGGCCGGGCCTGGTCCGCAACTCCGACCAGTACTTGATGGGTATCGGCGTGCTGCCGTTCCCGCTGCGTGGCGACTCCGACGGCCTGCCCGTGCTCGACCTGTCCGAGGCGGCCGACCAGAAGGGCGTGGTCAACGCCGTCTCCGCCTTCGGTGCGGCCTGGCGCGAGCACGACGTACGGGAGGAGCGCCGGCTCGCCTACGTGGCCGTCACCCGCCCTCGCCGCCTGCTGCTGGCCTCGGGCTACTGGTGGGGTGACGGGGTGAAGCGCCCGCGCGGCCCGTCGGTGTTCCTCGACGAGATCCGCGCGACCTGCGAGGAGGGCGCCGGTGTGGTCGACGTGTGGACGCCCGAGCCGGCGCCCGGCGCGGCCAACCCGGCGGCCGAGGCGGTGGTCTCGGCGCAGTGGCCGTCGGACCCGCTGGGTCTGCGCCGCCCGGCCATGGCGGCCGCGGCCGACCTGATCCGCCGGATGATCTCCGCTCCCGACCCGGCCGCCGCGGAGGCGTTCGCCGAGCTGGCCGAGGGGGAGCCCGAGGTCGCGGCCCGGGCCGGGCTGGCCGCCGAGCTGGTCGGCCTCCCGGAGGATCCGGACATCGCGCGCTGGCGGCGGGAGGCCGAGCTGCTGCTGGCCGAGCGCGACGAGCGGTCCCGGCGGGACGGCCCGATCGAGGTCGCCCTGCCCGCTCATCTGTCGGTGTCGCAGCTGGTGGTGCTGCGCCGCGACCCGCAGGCGCTGGCCCGTTCGCTGCGCCGCCCGCTGCCGCACCGGCCGATGCCGCACGCCCGGCGGGGCACGGCGTTCCACGCGTGGCTCGAGCAGCGGTTCGGCGCGGTCCGCCTGATCGACATCGACGAGCTGCCGGGCGCGGCCGACGACGACGCGGCCGACGACGCCGAGCTGGTCGCGCTGCAGCAGGCCTTCCTGTCGGGCGAGTGGGCCGAGCGCACGCCGATCGAGGTCGAGGTGCCGTTCGCGACCACCATCGCCGGGGTGGTGGTGCGGGGGCGGATGGACGCCGTCTTCGCCGACACCGCCAACCGGTTCGACGTGATCGACTGGAAGACCGGCCGGCGGCCCGAGGGAGCGGACGCCGACGCCGCGGCGGTGCAGCTGGCGGCGTACCGGATCGCCTGGGCCGCCCTGGCCAAGGTGCCGCTCAACCGGGTGCGGGCGGGCTTCCACTACGTACGGGATCAGGTCACCGTCCGCCCGGTCGATCTGCTGGACGCGGCCCAGCTCGCGGCCTTGGTCGAGCGTCTGCCCGAACGGGTGATTTAGGCGGCCCCGGCCGCGGCCAGCAGGTGCAACAGCGCTCCCGCGTACGCTGCCTCGGCCGTTTCGGCGGTGAAGGCCCGCTCCTCACCGAGCAGGTCGATGAGCACCTCGTAGCCGGCCGGGCCGCGCCGCAGCCCGCGGAACGTCCCGCCCAGCAGTTCGCGCAGCTGATCCTCCCGGGGCAGCCAGACCGTCTCGTCCAGTTCGACGTCGTCCAGGGCCCACTCGGTGGTGCCGTTGAAGCCGATCACCGGGCCCTCCGGCATCGTGTGTACCTCGATAGTCATGTTGCTCAGCACGAACACCTCGTCGTCGAGGTCGTGGTCCGGAATCGCGAAGCGGTCGCCGAGCGCCGGCTTCCAGGTCAGTCCGGCCTCTCTGAGCTGCTGTGCCAGTTGTACGCCGATCACCGGCGGACCTCCTTGAACGTGTTAAGCTCTCCGCGTTGTCAGTTTGGTTCCCAAGTACTCAGGAGCGCCTGTGGGGAAGTCTGCCCCAGGCGCTCTTTGTCGTAACCCGGATATCTCCGGTACGGGCGATCAGTACGGCAGCACGAGACTCGCGAAGTGCGGGTCTTATTACCTCGTTCTCGTCCATAATGGGCGAGAACGATCGACCGTCGAGGAGACGATCATGGTTACCGGCGTTGTGAAGTGGTTCAACGCGGACAAGGGCTTCGGGTTCATCACCCCGGACGACGGCGGCGCCGACGTCTTCGCCCACTTCTCCGCTATCCAGACCTCCGGCTACCGCAGCCTGGACGAGAACCAGCGTGTCGAGTTCGAGGTGACCCAGGGCCAGAAGGGCCCGCAGGCCGCGAACATCCGCCCGCTCTGATGTAACAAGAAGCGCCGCACCCCGGCCGGGGTGCGGCGCTTCTGCCTTGCCTGGTCTAAACGGCCGCGGCCTGGGGCAGCGGCGCCGTCCCGCCCATGTGAGCCGGCAGCCACCACCGATCGTCGGGGCCTGCCGGCTTCTCGGGGTACGCCTTCTGTGCCGCGTCGAGCAGGCTGCTCATGCGCTCCTTGAGGGCTGCGGTGAGCGCGTCGGGCGACGTGCCCTTGGGCATCTCGAGCGCCTGGCCGATCTTGATGAGCACCGGCACGTGCCGTTTGGTCAGCTCTTTTTTGTGACCCTTGGTCCAGAGCCGATGCGGGCCCCAGACGGCCATCGGGATCAGCGGCACCTTGGCCGAGCGGGCCAGCCGCACCGCGCCCGACTTGAGCTCCTTGACCGTGAACGACTCGCTGATCGTGGCCTCGGGGAACACGCCGACGATCTGCCCGTTGCGCAGCGCCTGGTTGGCCTCGCGGAAGGAGGCGGCGCCGGCGTCACGGTCGACCGGGATGTGCCGCATGCCGCGCATCAGCGGGCCGCTGACCTTGTGGTCGAAGACCGACTTCTTCGCCATGAAGCGGACGAGCCGCTTGGCCGGCTGAGCGCCGAGACCGCAGAAGATGAAGTCGAGATAGCTCACGTGGTTGCTCGCGAGCACCGCCCCGCCCTCGCGCGGAATGTTCTCCGCACCATCGATCTCGATCTTGAGGTCGAGCACCCGGAACATCGTCTTGGCAAGGGCGACGACCGGCGGATACACGAGTTCCATGGCAAGACGGTAGCGGAAGTCCCTGAACTTATCCTGGGTCAGGTGCAACGTCCGGCGCCGACCGTGCGTCTTAAGCATTATCGGCTCTTTTCACTCGGACGTGACCTGGGAGGTACGGGGCATGCGCGGACCGTCCGCCCGCCGGGAGTTCGGGTTCGTTCTCGCGCTCGCCGTCACCGGTCTGGCGCTGGTGCTCGTGGTCGCCTTCGCACCGTGGTATCAGCCGGCCGCCGGCTATCCCGGCGTCGACCCGACCTTCTGGCAGCACGTGACCGCCCTGTTCGGCGCGACAGAAGGCAACACCACGCCATAGGCCGTGACTTGATCCTCAGGATCGTGGTGTTCACTGGGATTCATGTCCGAGCAGACTCCGGAGACCCCGCCCTGGCGCCGGCCGGGTGATCGGTTCGGATCCGGCCTGGTCACGACCGTTCCGGGCGCCCCGCCGCGGCAGCCCCCGCCTCCGCTCGACCCCGGCTCGGAGCAGCCGGAGGAGCCGGAGAACAGGCACCGGCGGCAGATGCGGATCTTCGGTGTGGTCGCGGGCGCGATCCTGGCCGTCGGACTGACCGTGGTGCTGATCGTGGCGTTCTCGGGCGGCGGTGACCCGTTCCGGTCGAAGGCCGAGGCCCCGACCGACGTCCGGCCTCCGCTCGCCCAGGCCTGTCCGGCGCCGACCGGCTCGCCGAGCGCGGCGCCGACGCAGACGCCGAGCGCGTTGCCGCCCGAGACCGGCGCGCGCACCACCGACACCGAGGCCGGCATCTCGTACAAGGCCTACGGCGCACCCTGGGAACCGTGGACCGACACCTGGCGCGCGGGCACCCTCGAAGTGCCGTACAAGGTGGGTCAGCATTTCGTCACCGAGCAGTACAGCGGCGGCAGCTACCACGCCTCGATCCTGTCGGGGGCGGTGCCCGCGGCCGACAACGACGCGGTGACGCTCAACCTCGAATGTGTCGGCCGGCAGGTCGCGGCGGACGTGCGCGCCGAGTACTACCCGCAGCCCAACACGATGGACCCGATCCGCGACGAGCTGACGACGGTGGGCGGCCGCCCGGCCTATGTGAGCGAGTTCCGCCTGCACTTCGAGGCGGCCGGGCTGACCGCCACCGAGGAGCTCTCCGCGGTGGCGGTCATCGACGTCGGCAAAACCACTGCGGCGATCCTGTACGTCTCGATCCCCGGCACCCACAAACAGTGGGACTACGTGATCGACGACGTCCTCAAATCGGTGCGGCCGACCTAGCTGCTCAACAGACCCCAGCGGCGGCGCAAGGCGTTGTCGGCCGCGTTGAACAGCACGTCGATCAGGATGCCGATGATCAGCACGACGATGATGTAGCAGATGACCAGGCTCGAGTCGCTCAGATCGCGGGCCTGCTGCATCCGTACGCCGATGGACAGCGCTCCCGGCACGATGACCAGCAGCTCGCCGGCCATCAGGCTGCGCCACGAGAACGCCCAGCCCTGCTTGAGGCCCGAGATGAACGAGGGCAGCGAGGCCGGCAGGATCAGGTGCCGGTATTTGGCGACGCCCCGCATGCCGAGCACCTGCCCGACCCGCAGCCACGTCCGCGGCACGTAGTCGATGCCGCTGATCAGGCCGTTGGCCACCGACGGGGCCGCGCCCAGGATCACCACGAACAGGATCGCGCTCTCGCTGAGCTGGAAGAGCAGGATGGCCAGCGGGAACCACATGATCGAGGGCATGGTCTGCAGACCGGTGATCAGCGAGCCGATGGCCGCCCGCAGCGGCGCGAACTGCGACACCAGGGCGCCGATGATCGTGCCGATGACCACGGCCAGCAGGAAGCCGGTGAACGCGCGGGTCATCGTCACCCGTACGCCGTCCCAGAAGTCGGCCGTGGTGATCACGCTGCCCAGGTCGGTGAAGACCGTCTCGGGCGAGGGCAGCACGTAGATCGGCTTCCACTCGGCCCAGACCACGATCTGCCAGACCAGCAGCACGATGGCGATCGCGGCCAGCTTGGGCCAGGTGTTCTTCCAGATCCGTTTGCCGCGCTGCCCCTTGTCCCGCTGGGGCTGCAGTTCGAGCGCGTCGAGACCGGCGACCTCGGCCGCCTCGGGGCTGACGCCGGCCTTCTCCACGACCGGGGCCGTGCTGTCGCCGCTGGTGCCCTCGAGCCCGGCCCGTGCGGACGGAAACTTACTGGGCATGGCGGGCGACCTCCGCGCGGAGACGATCGGTGATCTCACCGGCCTGGGCGGACACCTCGGGGGAGTCGATGCGCCGGGGCCGCTCGTGGGTGATCGCGTAGTCCTCGATCACCCGGCCCGGCCGGCTGCTCAGCAGGATCACCCGGTCGCCCAGCCGGACGGCCTCGCGCACGTTGTGCGTGACGAACAGGACGGTCAGCGACTGCTCGCGCCAGATCCGCTCCAGCTCGTCGTGCAGGATGTCGCGGGTCATCGCGTCGAGCGCGCCGAACGGCTCGTCCATCAGCAGGATGTCGGCGTTCTGGGCCAGCGCGCGGGCCAGGGCCACGCGCTGACGCATGCCGCCGGAGAGTTCGTGCGGTCGCTTGTCGCTGAAGCCGCTCAGCCGCACGATGCCGAGCAGTTCCTCGGCCCGTTGGCGGCGCTCGGACCGGGACACGCCCTGCAGCCGCAGCGGCAGTTCGACGTTGCCCCGGACCGAGAGCCACGGGAAGAGCGCGGCCTCCTGGAACATCAGCGACACCTTGCGACCGCCGATGTCGAGCGTGCCGCCGGAGATCTGGTCGAGCCCGGCCACGAGCGAGAGCAGGGTGCTCTTGCCGCAGCCGGACGCGCCGAGCAGGCAGACGAACTCGCCCCTCTGCACGGCCAGCGAGACCCGGTCGAGGGCCAGCAGGTCGCCGTAGCTCTTGGAGACGCTCTCCAGGCGTACGAGCGGATCCGTTCTGACGTCCTGTCGTTCCAGGAGGCTCATCGGTTCAGACCTCTCAGGCGGCCGCGTCGCTGACCTCGGGCTTGCCCGCGGCCTTGAGCAGCTCGTTGAGCGGCCCGAGGTCGTAGATGCCCTTGAGGTCGACCGGCTTGAGCAGACCGACGTCCTCGGCGTGCTTGGCGCTGGTGAACAGCGACGAGGCGACCGGGTCGGCGGTGAAGGTCAGGTTCTTGAACGAGGCGGCGAGCACATCGTCCTTGAGCGGCTTGCCGCTGAGCGCCTCGAGCTGCGCGTTGGCCGCTTTCTGGGCGTCGGCGCCGTTCTTCTCGATGTAGTCGAGCGACTCCAGGTGGCCCTGCAGCAGCTTCTTGACCGTGGCCGGGTACTTCTTGAGGAACTCCTGCGTGACGATCAGGTGGGTCGTCACGAACAGGCCGCTCGGCCAGAGGTCCTTCTCGTCGACGAGCACCTTGCCCTTCGACTCCAGGATGAGCCGGCTGTAGTTGGGCTCGGGCACCCAGGCGCCGTCGATCGCGCCCTGGGCGAAGGCCTGCAGCGCGGTCGCGTTGTCCTGCGGCAGCACCGAGACGTCGCCGCCGCCCTGCTGGTCGGCGTTGAGCCCGTTCTCCTTGAGCCAGGCCCGCAGCGCGACGTCCTGCGTGTTGCCCAGCTGCGGGGTGGCGATCTTCTTGCCCTTGAGGTCGGCCGGGGTGTTGATGCCCTCCTTGACCACCAGGCCGGCGCCGCCCGAGGTGCTGCCCGCAATGATCTTCAGGCCGGTGCCCTTGGACTGCGCCCAGCCGTTGATGGCCGGGTTGGGGCCGATGTAGGTGGCGTCGATCGCGCCCGAGAACAACGCCTCGATCGCGGCCGGGCCGGCGTTGAACGTCTTGGTCTCGAGTTTGGTGCTGCCCAGCGCGGTCTCGAAGAACTTCTTGTTCACGCCGACCAGTGCGGGGGAGTGGGTGATGTTGGGGAAGTAGCCGAGCCGGAGGGAAGAGGCCTCGGCGCTGCCACCGTCGCCCGACGACGAGGCGCCCTCGTCGTCGCCACCGCAGGCGGCCAGCAACGATGCGGACAGCAGGGCGGTGGCGGCAACAGCAAGCGCACGTATGGTGCGGGAGCTCATGCGGACTCCTTGATGGTGGAAAGTTCAGCCAGGGTTTTGTGGTCGACGACGCCCTCGATGGCCTCCTCGACCGCGACCCACACGTCGTGCAGCCCGAAGGCGGCCCCGTGATAGGTCGCATGGGTGGTGGGCAACCCGCGGACGGTGGCGAGCGCGCCCCCGACGGCTCGCACGACGTCGCCGACGGTGATCTCCTCGGCGGGCCGGGCGAGCGCATATCCGCCGTCGACGCCGCGGTGGCTGTGCAGCAGGCCCGCGCGGCGCAGGTCGAGCAGGATGCCCTGTAAGAAGCTGAGCGGGATGTCTTGGGCGGCGGCCAGGGTGGCTGCTTTGACCAGCCGGGGATGTTCCACCGTGACCGAGAGCATGGCCCTCACGGCGTAGTCGGTGCGCGCCGAGACGTACACGTTCCCCCCTGTCCCGCCAAAACCCGCGTTCGCCTATCTAGTTGATGGGAATGATGGTCTAGGTGGAGATTGGAGTCAAGGCCGGTCCGCCGTCCGGGAATCTCACCGGGTGTCCACGTGGTGACCTGCAGTCGCGACGATGACCTGCGAAAGCGCTAATGTCATTTCGTGGCGCGCAGAATCAAGATCCCCGCGACGAAGTACCCGGTGGAGCGATTCACCCTGGCCAACGGATTGCGGGTGGTGCTGACGCCCGACCGCAGCGCCCCGGTCGTCGGGGTCGCGGTCGTCTACGACGTGGGCATCCGGTCCGAGCCCGAGGGACGCACCGGCTTCGCCCACCTCTTCGAGCACCTGATGTTCCAGGGCTCGGAGAACCTGGAGAAGCTGGCCCACTTCCGGCACGTGCAGGGCGCCGGGGGCACCTTCAACGGCTCGACCCACCTCGACTACACCGACTACTTCGAGGTGCTGCCGGCCGGCGCCCTCGAGCGGGCGCTGTTCCTCGAGGCCGACCGCATGCGCGGGCCGCGGCTGACCGAGGAGAACCTGCTCAACCAGATCGACGTGGTCAAAGAGGAGATCCGGGTCAACGTGCTGAACCGGCCCTACGGCGGGTTCCCCTGGCTACGGCTACCCCCGGTGATGTTCGAGACATTCCCCAACGCCCACGACGGCTACGGCTCGTTCGGCGACCTCGACAGCGCCACCGTGGCCGACGCGCAGGCGTTCTTCGACCGCTACTACGCCTGCGGCAACGCGACCCTGGCCGTGGCGGGCGACTTCGACGTGGCCAAGGCGACCGAGATGATCCACCGCCACTTCGGCGACGTCCCGGCCCGCCCGGCCCCGCCGCTGCCCAGCTTCGACGAGCCCGACCTGACCGCCGAGAAGCGCGACACCTACACCGACAAGCTGGCACCGCTGCCCGGTGTGGCCAGCGCGTGGCGGGTGCCCGACCCGATCGGCGACTTCGACAACTACCTGCCGTACGTGGTGCTGGCCGAGGTGCTGACCGACGGTGACGCGTCCCGGCTGGTCGAGCGGCTGGTGCAGCGTGACCGCACGGTCACCAGCATCGGCGGCTACATCGGCTTCATGGGCGACGAGTTCCAGGTCCGCAACCCCACCGCGATCCTGCTGCAGGCGCACATGCCGCCCGGCGGCGACGGCGACAAGGTGCTGCGCACGGTCGACGAGGAGCTGGAGCGGCTGGCCGCCGACGGGCTGCGGCCGGGCGAGCTCGAGCGCGTGCAGGCCCGCATCGCGACCCACCTGCTGCGCGACACCGACTCGGTGCTCGGCCGGGCGCTGCCGATGGCCGTGCTGGAGCTGCAGCGCGGCCGTCCCGAGATGCTCAACGAGCTGCCCAAGCTGGTCGGCGAGGTCACCGAGGCGCAGATCGTCGCCGCGGCCGCCACCCTGCGCCCCGAGCGGCGCGCCACCGTCGAGGTTCTTCCCGGAGCTGTCTCATGAGCATCAAGCCCCTGCCCGACCTCATCCCCGACGCGAAGCTCAAGCTGCCCAAGGAGGCCGAGCGCACCCTGGCCGGCGGCCTGACCGTGATCGCCATCCGGCGCGCCGCCGTGCCACTGGTCGAGCTGCGGCTGCGGGTGCCGTTCGGCAAGGCCTCGCTGCCCCGGGCCACCCTGCTCTCGCAGGCCCTGTTCACCGGCACGAGCACGATGTCCAGCGTCGACATCGCGGCCGAGCTGCAGGCGGTCGGCGGCGGGCTCTCGGCCGGTCTCGACCCCGACCGGCTGCTGGTCACGGGTAACTCGCTGGCCTCCGGCCTCGACCGCATGCTGGAGATCCTGGCCGCGGTGCTGACCGACCCGGCCTACCCGAACGGCGAGGTGGCCACGGAGCGCGACCGCCTCGTCGACCACATCCAGGTCGCGCTGTCGCAGCCGGCTCACCTGGCCCGGACGGCGCTGCTCAAGCGCATGTTCGGCACCCACCCGTACGCGGTGCAGACGCCCGAGCCCGACCAGGTGCGCGCGGTGCGCCCGGCCGCGCTGCGCACGCTGCACGCCGAGCGGGTCCGCCCCGAGGGCGCGGTGCTGGTGCTGGTGGGCGACATCAACCCGGAGAAGGCGATCGACGCCGCCGAGAAGGCACTGGGCAGCTGGACCGGCCCGGCCAAGACGGCCGAGGTGCCGCCCACCCCGCCGCTCCAGCCGGGCCCGCTGCTGCTGGTCGACCGGCCCGGTGCGGTGCAGTCCTCGCTGCGCATGGCGCTGCCCGCGGTCGACCGCACCGACCCCGGCTACGCCGCCCTCCAGCTGGCCAACCTGATCTTCGGCGGCTACTTCTCGTCGCGTTGGGTCGAGAACATGCGCGAGGACAAGGGCTACACGTACGGCCCACACACCTCGATCGAGCACTATCTGGCCGGCTCGGTGCTCTCGGTCGCGGCCGAGGTGGCCACCGAGGTGACCGGCCCGTCGCTGCTCGAGACCCTCTACGAGCTGGGCCGCATCGCCAGCCTCCCGCCCGGCGAGGACGAGCTGGAGCAGGCCCGCCGGTACGCGCTGGGCACCCTGCGGCTGGGCATGTCGACCCAGGCCGGCCTGGCCGGTCTGGCCAGCATGTACGCCAACTTCGGGCTGCGTCTCGATCACCTGCGCGACTACTCGGCCGCGCTCGCCACCGCGACGCGCGAGCAGGTGGCCGAGGCGGCCGCCCGCTTCCTCGCGCCGACCAACGCGGTCACCGTGGTGCTGGGCGACGCCGAGAAGGTGCAGGAGCCGTTGGCGGCGCTTACCGCGGTGGAACGTAGCGCCGAGTGAGCGCGCCCGAGGAGCCCGACGTCCGCGAGCAACCCGGAGGTCAGGTCGACGCCCCGCCGCTGGCCCGCAGCACCCTCGACCGGGCCGCCGAGCACCGCACCGACGACGAGTGGCTGGCCGCGGCCTGGGATCGGGGCCGCGTGCTGGTCATCGACCTGAGCAAGGGCGGCCGGGCCCTGCTGGCCGACGAGGGGCTGGTGCTGCTGCCCGCGGCCGAGGCGCCCGCGGCCGAGCGCTGGTTCCTCGGCATCGACCCCGACGGGACCCCGCTGTGGACGGTGGACGCACCGCTGCCCGAGGTCGACGGCGCCCGGGCGGTGACCCTGCGCGACGTCGGCCACCTGCTCGACGACCGGGATGCGGGTGTGTTCACCGCGGCCGTGGCCTTGGGCAACTGGCATGCGAGCCACAAGTTCTCCCCCCGTACGGGCCTGCCCACCACGGCCGTCGAGGCGGGCTGGGCGCGCAAGGACACCGCGGGCAACACGATGTGGCCGCGCACCGACCCGGCCATGATCGTGCTCGTGCACGACGACGTGCCCGGCCCCGAGGGGCGCTGCCTGCTCGGTCACAATGCGGCCTGGGGTCGTGCGGCCGACGGCGGGCTGCGCTTCTCGTGCCTGGCCGGTTACGTCGAACCGGGCGAGTCGGCCGAGGCCAGTGTGGCCCGTGAGGTCGGCGAGGAGGTCGGGCTCACGCTCACCTCGCTGACCTATTCGGGCAGCCAGTCCTGGCCGTTCCCGGGCTCGCTGATGCTGGGCTTCCACGCCACTGCCGACCCCGCCGAGCCGATCACGCTGGACCCGGCCGAGATCGACGAGGCGCACTGGTTCACCCGCGAGGCCGTGGCCAAGATGATCGCGGGCGAATATCACGATCCGGCCAGTGGTGTCCCGATGAGTCTGCCGATGCCCTCGTCCATCGCCTTCTACCTGATTGAGCGCTGGTTGGGCGGTTTGACCCGCTAACGGATTCAAGTTGATCTAATCAGAAAAGTTTTCGCCTGAGCGAGTAACCAGAACGGGCTTCAGCCGCGTCACGGTTTACAAAGACCGAGAGGTGGAAGATCGATGACGCAGGTGGAAGCACCCACTTGGACCCCCATGACCGCCGACGAGCGGGCCCAGTTCGACCGGGACGGGTTCCTCGTGGTGCCGGGGGTGCTCTCCGAGAGTGAGATCGAGGTCGCGCGCACAGCCGTTCTCGGCGCCTTCGAGCGCGCGGGGCAGCCCGGCGGCCACGGGCTCGGCTCGACCGGTGCGCTGCACCAGCTCTCCGCGGTGACCTCGCTGCCCGAGCTGGCCTTCCTGCTCGACCACCCGGTGGCGTTCCGCTACATCTGGTCGCTGCTGGGCTGGAACGTGCACGTCTACCACTCACACATCGACGTGCACCCGCAGATCCACGAGAAGCAGAAGGACTGGTGGCACTGGCACCAGGACGGTGGCCGGCAGAACCGCGAGATCGAGACCGACCCGCGCCCGACGCTCTCGGTCAAGCTGGCCTACTGGCTGTCCGACGTGAGCGAGACCGGCCGCGGCAACTTCACCGTGCTGCCCGGCAGCCACAAGACCAACTGGCTGCCCGGCCCGCCGAACCGGGGCACCCCGTGGCCGCAGCCCGAGGGCGCGCTGCAGATCACCGCGAACCCCGGCGACCTGGTCGTCTTTGACCGTCGCCTGTGGCACGCGCGCTCCGACAACTACTCCGAGGTGACCCGCGTCGGCGCCTTCTTCGGCTACACCTACCGGTGGATCGCCGGTCGCGACGAGGTCGCCGACCTGCCCAACACCCCGGAGTGGGCCGGCTTCAACGACGTGCAGAAGCAGCTGCTGGGCCACTGCCCGCAGGGCGACGGCAGCGGCGACCACGCCTGGGGCCACTACCCCGAGACCACGCCGCTCTACGGCGCGCTCAAGGAGCGGGGCCTGCTGGACTCGAGCATCCCGGCTCTCATCCCGTAACACCGGTTTCCCCGATAATCTGATGATGTGGGGCAAACCGGGACACTAGACAAGTCGGCGACCGCGGCGGGCCGGCTTCTCCTCGAAGCGCTCGGGGGGAAGAGCCCGGCGCGGTCGCTGTCACGTCTGAGCGACTCGCCGCGTGCCGTCCGGCTGCTGCGCGAGCTCTTCACGGTGGCGGTGCGGCGCGGCTTCGTCGGGCGCGATCCGCGCGACATCACGGCGTACGTTCGCGACCTGCTCGACTATCAGGAACTGCCGGTCGGCGGGGAACTGGCGCGCGACACCGAGGCCGTGATCCGCTCGGTCCTCGGCGAGCCCGAGCTGGCGTACGGGATCCCGGATCCGCGGCGCTTCGAGCTGATCTGCTGCGTCGTGGGTGACCTGGCCCGGCCGCCCGGAGTGCCCGAGGCCGAACTGGTGGCGCTGGTGCACCAGGCCGAGTGGCGGCTCACGCGGTTCGCCCGGTGAGCACCATCTTCACGCCCGTCCCCGGCATCCACACCGCCGCCGGACGCTATCTGCAGCGCGTGGCCTACGAGGACGCGCCCGCGCACAGCGAGGAACCGACCTCCGCCACGCGCCAGGTGTGGGAGATCGCTTTCGGACTCGCCGTGCGGCGTCGTTTCGACCCCGACAGCCCGCTGGCCGAGATCCGGCGCACCGTGACGACGACGCTGCGGGAACACTCGGCCGCGGCCGTGCCCCCGCTGGCCGCCGAGATGCTGATCCGTGACGCGCTGGGCGAGACCGTGCCGGTCGAGGAGCTCGGCGACGCCGTCCGCAGCCGGGCCCACCTGCTGCTCTTCGCCGGCCTCGTGGACGAGCTGGCAATGACCGACGGCGAGCTCGAGGCCCTGGTGGTGCAGGCCGAGGAGCTCGCCGTCGACGCGATCGCGGAAACCGTACGGAATTAGCTCGCGGCCAGCGCGGCGAGCCGCTCCTTCACCTGAACGATGGACGGGTTGGTCAGCGCCGAACCGTCGTCGAACTTCAGCGTGGGCACGGTCTGGTTGCCACCGTTCACGCTCATCACGAAGTCGGCCGCGTCGGGCTGCTGCTCGATGTCCACCACCTCATAGGTGATGCCCTCACGGTCGAGCTGCGACTTGAGGCGGTGACAGTAGCCGCACCAGGACGTCGAGTACATGGTCAACATCGGTCGCAAATCCCTTCGGAGGGGTCACATGGCATGGCGCCTTCCGGCACAACGTCCGACCCGGGTGCCATGATTCCCTACCGTGCGGACTGATGCGGTGCTGGCCGGGCTCGACCCCGAACAGCGGACGGCGGTGACCGCCCCCGCCGGCCCGGTCTGCATCCTGGCCGGCGCCGGCACCGGCAAGACACGAGCGATTACCCACCGGATCGCCTATCGAACGCTGACCGGCGAAGTGAGTCCCCGGCACATCCTCGCGGTCACCTTCACCGCGCGGGCCGCGGCCGAGATGCGCTCCCGGCTGACCGAGCTGGGCGCGGCCGGCGTGCAGGCCCGCACGTTCCACGCGGCGGCGCTGCGCCAGGTGCGCTACTTCGCGCCGCGGCTGCTCGAGGGGCGGGCCATGCCGGAGCTGCTGGAGAGCAAGGCGCGCACGGTCGGGCTGGCCGCCGCCCGGGCCGGCGTGCGCGCCGACCGTACGGGGGCCCGGGACCTGGCCGGCGAGATCGAGTGGGCCAAGTCGTCGCTCGTCGAGCCGGGCGAATACGCCGTGGCGGCCAAGAAGGCGCTGCGCGAGCCGCCCTTCGAGCCGGACAAGGTGGCCGAGGTCTTCGCGGCGTACGAGTCGCTCAAGCGACGCCAAGGCGTGATCGACTTCGAGGACATGCTGCGCGCCGCGGTCTGGGGCATCGAGGAGCACCCGGACGTGGCCGAGCAGATCCGCTCGCAGTACCGCCACTTCGTGGTCGACGAGTATCAGGACGTCAACCCGCTGCAGCAGCGGCTGCTCGAAGCCTGGCTGGGCGGGCGGGACGACCTGACCGTGGTCGGCGACGCCAGCCAGACGATCTACTCGTTCACGGGAGCCACCTCGGCGTACCTGATCGACTTCCCGCGGCAGCGGCGCGAGGCCGTGGTGATCCGCCTGGTCCGCGACTATCGCTCCACCCCGCAGGTGGTCGGGCTGGCCAACGCCGTGATCCGGCAGGCCCGGGGCAACGAGGCCCGGCTGCGGCTCGAACTGGTCGGGCAACGGCCGCCCGGGGCCGAGCCCGAGCTCAAGATCTTCCCCGACGAGGCGGGTGAGGCGGTCGCGGTGGCCCGCCGCTGCCGCGACCTGATCGCGTCGGGCACCCCGGCCAGCGAGATCGCGGTGCTGTTCCGCACTAACGCGCAGTCCGAGACGTACGAGAAGGCACTGGCCGAGGCCGAGGTGCCCTACGTCGTACGGGGGGCCGAGCGCTTCTTCGAGCGACCCGAGATCCGCCAGGCGATGATCGCGCTGCGGGCGGCGGTCCGGTCCACCCCGGGCGAGACCCCGCTGGTGCAGGCGGTCGTGGAGGCCCTCGCGGCCACCGGCTGGCACCGTGAGCAGGCTCCGCCCGGTGGCGCCGCCCGTGAGCAGTGGGAGGCGCTGGCCGCGCTGGTCGCCCTGGCCGAGGACTACGCCAAGTCGCCCACGCTGGAGCCGATCGGGCAGGCCGGCGCGGTGCAGCGCGAGGTGACGCTCACCGCCTTCAACGACGAGCTGAGCCGGCGGGCCGAGCAGCAGCACGCCCCGACCATGGCCGGTGTGACGCTCGCCTCACTGCACTCGGCCAAGGGGCTCGAGTGGGACGCGGTGTTCCTGACCGGGCTGGCCGACGGCACGCTGCCGACCACGTACGCCAAGACGCCCGAGCAGCTGGAGGAGGAGCGCCGCCTGCTCTACGTGGGGGTCACGCGGGCCCGGCAGTGGCTCTGGCTCTCGTACGGGCAGTCGCGCTCACCCGGCGGCAGGGCCCGGCGCCCGTGCCGCTTCCTGCCTCAGCTCGAACGGAACTCGTCGACCGAGCGGGCCGGCGATCGGAGTCGGAAACCCGACCGAAGGCGGCCCCAGGTGTCCTCCTGCCGGGTCTGCGGGGCCACCCTGCTGGCCGGGGCCGACCGCAAGCTGGGCCGCTGCCCGACCTGCCCGTCGGACCTCGACGAGGAGCTGTTCGAGCGGCTTCAGCAGTGGCGTGCGGCCACCGCGAGCGAGCTCAAAGTCCCTGCGTATGTCGTTTTCACCGACGCCACCTTGGTGGCCCTGGCCGAGCGCAAGCCCGGCAGCCCGGCCGAGCTGCTCGCGATCGCCGGGATCGGCCCCCGCAAGCTGGGCCAATACGGCGAGTCGGTCTTCGCGTTGGTGGCCGGAGCGAGCGTCGAGGAAGTTGCTCAAAAAAACTTTGGATAATTCGTTTGCCCTCTCCTGTAGGGCAGGCATAGCCTCAGATCACACCTCGCCGAGCAGGGATGTTCGGCGGGCAGAAACACAGCGATACCACTACGAGCGCAACGCGATGGAGGAGGTGGCACCGATGGAGATCTACACGATGAGCATGACGCGACCGTCGATGCCGCTGACCCGTGCCTGCGCTCCGTCCGCCTCGCTGCTCGCCTTGGCCCCCGTGTGGGCTCCGGCAGCTGCTGAGCGGGCTCCGTTCGTGGCCACCGCTCCCGTTTCGGGTCCGGTTCTGGCCGCAGAGCGGGCTCCGGCGTCGCAGGTGCACCAGGTCTCCGCCCGGGCCGAGCTGGGTGGCGCACTGGAGCTTCAGCGGGTCGAAGGCAGCACTGGGTTCAAGGGCAGCAATGTCTCCATCAGCAAGCGCTACACGGATGGTGGCAGCGGTGTCCCGCCTCGAGGAAGGCCGGTCTGATCAACAGACCCCTGGCTCACCTCGAGGCCGCGGAACCCTTAACCGGGATCCGCGGCCTTAATTTTTTGCCGGTTCACTGCCGGTGCACGACCCGAACGGCGATCCATCAAGATCGATGAGAAGAGAGAGGTGACCGGGCTTTATGAGTCTGGCGCTGGCCCCACTCGACGTGAGCGTCGAGATCGAGGCAAACCTGCCCTGTCGGAAGTTCGACCCGGACCTGTGGTTCTCGGACTCCCCGGCCCAGCTGGAACTGGCCAAGTCGCTCTGCGGGGACTGCCCGCTGCGCGTCGAGTGCCTGGCCGGCGCGGTCGAGCGGAACGAGCCCTGGGGTGTCTGGGGCGGCGAGATCTTCGAGCGCGGTGCCGTGGTTCCGCGCAAGCGGCCGCGTGGCCGTCCTCGCAAGGTCGACGTGGCGCGTGACGCCGAGTTGGCCCACGAGGTCGAGGAGCGGCTCGCCGCGAACGGACTCGACTCCCGCAACGCCGTCCGACTGGCGGCCTGACATGACCACGATCAGCGACAACCTCACCGACTACCGGAAGCAGACCACCGCGATGTCCTCGACCTCCGCGAACGGAGCAATGAAGATGAGACTTCTCCAAGAGGCGTTATCACGGGCCCGAATGCGTCGGCCTCAGAGTGACTACACACCTGAGGCACACCGTCCCGCTCGCCAGGTAGCCCTGGAGGCGCGTCACGCCGCCACCCGCGAACTCGGCGGACGGCGATTCTGATCCGCGACAACCGCACCTGACTGAAGATCGAACCAGAGCCGGAAGGCCCGTCCGCACACCTGCGGACGGGCCTTTTGCCGTTGCGGCTACAGGCCGGGCAACCCGGCGAGACCGGCGACGAGCCCCAGCAAGCCGCAGACTGCGAGGACCCGCAAGACCGACCACTTCCGCCAGAAGATCAAGGCGACCGCGACGACGGTGATGGCCAGGGGCACGGGCCGGAGGGTGCCGGGATCGGGCACGGTGAGGTGGATGATGCCGGCGTCGACGGTGTCGGTGCGGGCGAAAAGGGTGTGCAAGGCGAAGTAGAGGCCGAGGTTGGCGATGACGCCGACGACCGCCGCCGTGATGCCGGTCAGGGCGGCCGAGATGCCCTCGTTGCCGCGCAGTCGTTCGATGTAGGGCGCGCCCAGCAGCACGAACAGGAAGCACGGCACGAACGTCACCCAGGTGGTCAGCAGGGATGCGGCGATACCGGCGGTCCAGGGGTCGAGCGGGCCGGGCTGGTGGTAGGCGCCGAGGAACGCGACGAACTGGACCACCATGATGAGCGGGCCGGGGGTGCTCTCGGCGAGCGCGAGACCGCGGACCATGTCGCCGGCCGTCAACCACCCGTAGTGTTCGACGGCTCGTTGGGCCACGAACGCGAGGACGGCGTAGGCGCCGCCGAAGGTGACGACGGCGGTGCCGGAGAAGAACAACCCCTGCTCGGTGTAGACGCTGTCGCCGCCGGTGGCCAGGGCGAACGCGGCCACCGGGGCGAACCAGGCGACCAGGCCGACGGCCAGGACGGTGATGTTTCGGCGGGCCGACGGTTGCTCGTGGTGCAGGGTGTCGTCGGGAATCAGCGGTGGCGACGTCTCCCCGGCCGCCTGGTGCGCGGCGCCGGCGGTGATCAGGCCGGGCCGGCGGCGGTGCAGCGCCCAGGACGCCACGGCGGCGACGGCGATCACGATCGGGAACGGCGTGCCGAGGACCGCGAGCGCGACGAACGCGGCGACCGCGAAGCCGAGCAGAACCCGGCTGGTCAGGGCCCGGTTGCCGACACGCCAGACGGCTTGGGCGACGATGGCGATCACCGCGGGTCCGAGCCCGGCGAACAGGGCCGTCACGACGGTGGTGTCGCCGTACGCGACGTACACACCGGACAGGACGAGCAGGGCCACGACGCCGGGGAGGACGAACAAGGTGCCGGCGACCAGGCCGCCGCGCAGACCGTTGAGCAGCCAACCGACGTAGATGGCCAGCTGCTGGGCCTCCGGACCGGGCAGCAGCATGCAGAAATTGAGCGCGTGCAGGAAACGCTTCTGCCCGATCCAGCGGCGCTCGTCGACAAGGTGGTGCTGCATGACGGCGATCTGTCCGGCCGGGCCGCCGAAGGTCTGCAGCGAGATGGTGAACCAGGCGCGCACGGCTTGGCCGAACGGCACCACGTCGGGGCGGGGTTCGGTTGTGGTCATGGCACTTCCTCAGGCGGGTGGGCGGTCCAGCAGCAGGGCGCGGCGGTGGTATTCGTACAGGCCGTCGAAGAGCGGGCCGCTGACGGTGAGGACCTGCTCGTCGGTGAGGGTCATGGACAGGCCGCGCAGCAGGACGTCGAGGCCCGGCGCCTCGGGGGCGTCGAAGCGTTCGTCGTCGAGGTCGGCCTCGTGCACGATCTCGGCGATCTTCCACAGGACCGGGTCGTCGAGGTCGTAACGGCGCAGGATCGTCTCGAACGAGCAGTCCCGGCCGTGATGGCCGAGTTCGGCGCCACGCATGTCGAACGGTGTCGCGTCGGCCGGAACAGCGGCCGGATCGGTGAACAGGAACACGGCATCGGAGTCGAGGTGCCGGCGGATCAGCCAAGCGTAGGCGGCCCGGTCGATGTGCACGCCGGGGCGGGTGGCCCATTTCATGCCGGGCTCCGATCGTCGTTGACGGCCAAGGCGTCGACCATGACCTGGGCGGTGTCGCGCTCGGCGGGGGGAAAGAAGTCCCGCCGCCGGATCCGCCGCAGCTCGGCGCGTAGCCGGCGCACCACCCGGGCCCGCTCGCCCGGTTCAGCCGAGATCGCGGCTTCGGCCTCGGTGACGACAGCCTGGTACTCGGCGGCGCGCGCAGCGCGCATTCCCGCGGCGACCTGCTGTTCCTGGGCAGGGCTGGCCGGCTGCGACAGCCACACCGTGCAGGCGCCGCCGGCTGCCAGGATCTCGTCGGCGATCCAGTCGAACTGCTCCCGGGTCCGAGCGTCGGCGGGCAGCCCGACGACGCCGTCACCGAGTCGCGCCACCCCGAGGCGTTCCAGTTGGCGCCACACCGCGATCCGCGGCCGGGACGGTTCCCGCGGTATCCGATAGACGAGCATGACCCAGGTCCCCGTGCCCTCCACACGAGGAAAGTAACCATGGTTACATGATCAGCGCAACCGGGGCCGATGAGTCGTCAGGCGGCGGAGGACAAGAAGACCCGAATCGCGCTGCTCAGGTGGGCCGGGTCGTCTACGTGACACATTTCGCGGGCCGAGTGCATCGAGAGCAGCGGCACGCCCACGTCCAGGGTCGGGATACCGATCCGGGCCGCGGTGATCGGGCCGATCGTCGAGCCGCACGGCACCGAGTTGTTGGAGACGAACTCCTGATACGGCACGCCGGCCGCCGCGCAGGTGCGGCTCCACAGGGCCGCGCCGAGGCCGTCGGTCATGTAGCGCTGGTTGGCGTTGATCTTCAGCAGGGGGCCGGCGCCGGCGACCGGACGGTTGACCGGGTCGTGGCGGTCGGGGCGGTTCGGGTGCACGGCGTGCCCGGCGTCGGACGACAGGCACCACGAGCCGGCGATCGCGCGGGCCAGGTCGGTGCGGTCGCCGCCGAGCCCCGCGGTAACGCGTTCCAGTACGTCGGCCAGGAACGGCCCGGCCGCGCCGGACCGGCTCTCCGACCCGATCTCCTCGTGGTCGAAGGCGGCCAGCACGGCGATCGCGTCGGACGGTTCGGCCGTCAGCAGCGCGGCCACGCCGGCGTGTACCGAGGACAGGTTGTCGAGGCGGGCCGAGGCGAACAGTTTCCGGTCGGCGCCGAAGCGGGCGGGGGCGGCCGAGTCGACGGTCACGATGTCGTAGCCGGCCAGGTCGGTGGCGGGAATGCCGGCCAGGTCGGCCAGGTGGCCCACGACGTCGGCTTCCGCGTTGCCCACACCCCAGATCGGCTGGAGTTCGCGTTGCTTGTCGGGGGCGAAGGAGTCGTTCACCGCACGGTCGAGGTGGATCGCCAGGTGCGGGATGCGCGCGAACGGGCCGGTGCGGACCAGGTGCGCGGTGCCGTCGCGGTGCACGACCCGGCCCGCGAACTCGAGCTCACGGTCGAACCAGGACGGGACGACCGGGCCGCCGTACACCTCGACGCCCGCCTGCCACCAGCCGAAGCTGACCGTCGACGGTTTCGGCTTGAGCTTGAAGCCGGGCGAGTCGGTGTGGGCGCCGAGGATCCGGAACGGGGTGCCGCGGCCGGCCGTCGCGGGCACGGCCAGCGCGATGACCGAGCCGTCGCGGACGATCAGCAGGCGGGCCCCGGGGCGTACGGCGTCGGTCCAGTCGGCCGTTTCGTCGAGCGTCTCGTAGCCGGCCTCGACCAGCCTGCGGGCCACCTCGGCGGCCGCGTGGTAGGAGCTCGGCGCCGCGGAGACGAAGGCGGCCAGGTCATCGATGTGCGCAGCGGCTTCCATCGGCCCATCAGATCATGGGTGCCTCGTCAGGTCATGGGCGGCGCGAAGCCCGGCAGCCACTCTTGCAAGATCCCGCGGTACGGCGCCTCGGCCTCCAGTTGGCACAGCACACCGATCGAGCCCAGCGTGACCCGGTGGATCATCAGGTAGGACGGGGGCAGGTTGAGTTTGCGGCTCAGCTGATAGGCCGGGGAGCGCGGGCTGCTCAGCCGGGTCGCCTCACCGCGCAGCCAGGCCCGGGTGAACTGGAACTTCTCGACCGCGACGGGCTCGATCATCGGGCGCAGGAAGTCGAGCACGGCCTGCGCGTCGATCTCGTCGTCGGGCTTGATGAAGCCCTCCTCGCGGAGCCCGTCGGCCACGCCAAGGGCGTCGCCGTCGAGTGCCAGGCGCACCAACCGGCCGATCGGCTCGGGCAGTCCCTCGGGCAGGCGAGCCACCGCGCCGAAGTCGATCACGCCGAGGCGGCCGTCGGGCAGCATCCGGAAATTACCGGGGTGCGGGTCGGCGTGCAGCAGGCCGGCTCGGGCGGGCGCGGAGAAGTGCAGCGTCGCCATGAGGCGGCCGGCCTCGTCGCGCTCCTCGGTGGTGCCGTCGCTGATCACCTTGGCCAGGGGCGTGCCTTCGACCCACTCGGTGACGAGCACCCGCGGGGCCGACGCGATCACCCTCGGCACGAAGATGTCCGGATCATCGGAGTACGCCGCGGCGAAGGCCCGCTGGGTCTCCGCCTCCATCGCGTAGTCGAGCTCCTCGGTGATGCGATCCTTGAGCTCGGCCAGCAGCGGCTTGATGTCCATGCCGGGCTGGATGATCTTGAACATGTGGGCCAGGCGGGACAGCTGCTTCAGGTCGGCCAGCAGCGCCTCGCCGGCACCCGGGTATTGCACCTTGACCGCGACGTCGACGGTCTTGGGCTTGGCGTTCTTGCGGGCCGGGGGCAGCTTCCAGACGGCCCGGTGCACCTGGCCGATGCTGGCCGCGGCGGCCGGGACGTCGTCGAACTCGGCGAACTTGTCGCGCCAGTCCTCGCCGAGCTGCTCGGCCAGCGCCTTGTGCAGGCTGGCGGCCGGCATCGGGGGCGCGGCCTCCTGAAGCTTGGTGAGCGCCTGCCGGTAGGGGCCGGCCATCTCCTCGGGCATGGCGGCCTCGAAGACGCTCAGCGCCTGCCCGAACTTCATGGCGCCGCCCTTGAGCTGGCCCAGGACGCTGAACAGTTGCTCGGCGGTGCGCCGCTGGATGTCCTCCGAGATCACATCGGACGCGATCCCGACGGCGCGCTTGCCGAGGCCCAGCGCGGTGCGCCCGGCGAACCCCAGCGGAAGCGCCGCCAGCTTGGCCGTGCGGGCCGCCGCACGCCTCGGTATGTCGCTCACCAGATCATTGTGACCGACTCTCGGGCGCCGAACTGCCCGCCTGAGCCGGGTTGTCCCCACAACGCCCGAAAAGTCCGCCAACCCTGACACCAAATCTCCTCATCCACAGCGCGTCGTTCCCGACCGGGCGGCTCTCCGCCGACGTGGTCCGTCAAGACACGTAACAGCCGTTGCGTCCCTTTTCAGGAGTGTTGGCGGGCGCCGTCCACAGCCGGGCGGCGGGGTCCGCGGCGTGCGCAATCGCAGTCGGGGTGGGGCGGCCACGTGCGGCGGCGCTGGCGGGACGGCGTGGTGAGCTCGATCGAGGCGCCCAGGGTCTCGGGGGTGCCGCCGTCCAGGAAGATCAGCGCCTCCTCGGCGGCCACCGCGGTCGCGGCCAGCAGCGTGGACACCGTGCAGGGCTCGGGCGTCGTGTGCGGCGGCGGGCCCGGCCAGGCGGCGTCGCGGTCCCGCCGGTGCAGGTCGAGGCAGGCCAGGCACGGGGCGCCGGTGGCCAGGACCAGGGGACCGATCATCGGGGTACCGTCCCGGATCGTCACGGCCAGGTGGGGCTGCCGGCGGCTCGCGTGGGCCGCCGCGACCACGGTGATCGGGCTTTCCGGGTCGAGCTGGACGACCAGGGTGGCGGGCTGACCACGCACACCGCTGGTGTCGACGTGCTCCACGGTGCGGGTGACGGCGCGCTGGACCGCCTCGGCGCGCGGCTTACCGATGTCGGACGCGCGGAGCGGGCCACCGGCCAGTTCGCCTCGGTGCACCAGGCCGGGCAGGTCGAGGTGGATGTGGCCGACACCGGCCTCGGCCAGCGCCACGGCGATCGGGGCGCCCAGCCGGCCGTGCCCGCTCACCACCACGCGGGCCGCACCCCGGCGGCGCAGCCGGGTGGCCGGGGTGGGGGAGTTGTCACTGCGCAGGGCGAGCACCGCGGCCTCGCCGGCCAGGCGGTCGGCACACCGTACGGGAGGGAGAAGCGCCGTGGCGGGCACGGTCAGGCCCGCCTCGCCCAGCGCGTCGAGGACGGCCCTGGCCTCCTGGGGCGGGACGCCGTCGGCCACGGCCTCGAGCAGCACCACCCGTTCGGGACGGCTGCCGTCGAGCAGGTCGAGCACCCGGGCCGCGCGGGGATCGGGCAGGCGCAGCACCACGGCGCGGGCGGGATCGGACCCCAGCTGCAACTCGAAGCGGTTGCGCCAGACGCGGGCGAGCCCGGGGATGAGCGTGGGACGGTTCACGCGTTACAGGATGTCACCGCAGCGATGCGGAGCGAATAAGTTGTCCACAGGCACTGACGGCCCGCGACGCGCTTTGTCCACAGGCACGGGAAAGTTATCCACAGGCTGTGGGAGTTGTCCACAACCTCACTCAACGTGCGGGGGCGAAAGCGGAAACGCCCCGCGAAGGTGATGCACCGGGGAGGGCGACTCGCCCTCCCCGGGTGGGTGAACGGCCTTGTCGCAGGCTTGACGATGGCCTAGTGGGGCGAAGCCTGCGAGGCCGTCCGGCTCAGACCTTGGCCTTGCCCAGGATGCGGTTCACGGTCGTACCGCACACCGGGCACTTGCCCTTGGCCATGTTCATGCCCGTCTTCGAGACCTCGACGGTGCCCTGGAAGTCGCGCTTCTCCTTGCACTTCACGCAGTAGCCGTTGTACGTGTTGTCGGCCACGGTTCCTCCTCGTTCATGTTGTCGGCCGGGTCGGCCCCGATGCCTGCTCGCGGTGGCAGGCCGCGACCTGTGTTCGGCGCTGGACCGCTCCGACCACGCGGATGTGGCCACCCGTCGGGGCGACAACTACCCAGGCCAGACCTGTTCCATGTCAGCGCGGCGTCGGCGGTCTCGCCGACGACGCTGAGTGTGCCGGTCCGAATCGCCCTTTTTGGGATGTTGTGCCGCAACACGCCGTGTTGTGCCATCAAACGGGCAGAAATCGGACGTGGGGCGCGATGGTGGGCGCCATTCCGGCGATGAGCTAGGTTGGCGGACCGGCCGCAGTATTGCGCCACGGAAAATTTTTTCGGTATTACCTGGACGAAGTACACATATCCCCCGGGTGTCATCCGGCGTACTCTTGCGGTGACATGGGTCTCACGGATTAGCGTCTCAACGTGAACCCGAATCTGGGCCGCGCGAGCCGGTAATGGCCCGGACGCGCAAGCCTGTCGTGGAAGTGCGGCGCAGCCAGCGCCGTCGGCGCACAGTGTCCGCGTACCGCGATGGTGAGCGCGTGGTCGTGCTCATCCCCGACCGGTTCTCCCGCGCCGAGGAGACCGAGTGGGTCGAGCGGATGCTGGCCCGCCTGGCCGCGCGCGAGGAACGCATCCAGCGCACCGACGAGGAGTTGCAGACCCGGGCCCGGCGGCTGACGAACCGCTACCTCGCCGATCACGCCGAGCAGGTCCGCCCGGCCAGCGTGCGCTGGGTGACCAACCAGAACGGCCGCTGGGGTTCCTGCACCCCCGACGACGGCACGATCCGCATCTCCCACCGCATCCAGGAGATGCCCGACTGGGTGATCGACTACGTGCTGCTGCACGAGCTGTCCCACCTGGTCGTGCCCAGCCACAACGCCGAGTTCTGGGAGCTGGTCAACCGCTTCGGCAAGGCCGAGCGGGCCCGCGGCTACCTCGAGGGCATCTCCGCCGCCACCGGCCTCGTGCTCGCCGACGACTGAGGCTCAGCCGCCCAGCAGCACCCGCGTGTTCTCCCAGCCCTCCAGGGCCGGATCGAGGGCCGCCAGCTCGGCCGGCCCGCGCAACCGCCGCCACTCCGGCGTCGACGAGACGTCACCCGGGTTCGGCGCGTCCCGCCGCAGCAGCTGGGCGGTCGCCGTGTCGAGGTCGTGGTCGGCCAGCCAGGGCGGCGCGGGCAGGCTCGTGGCCAGGCCCAGCAGGCCGTTCCCGGGGCCGCCGGAGGCCACCGCCACCGCCTTGTTCTCCAGCGGGCGCAGCAGCTTGCCCAGGATCATGCCGGGCACGTCCGGGGCGTCCGCGGCCAGCACGGCGGCCTGGTCGAACCCGTCGGCCGCGGCGGCCTCGAGCACCGGCAGATATGTCGCCGTCGGCACCTCGTACAGGCGCATGCCGGGCCAGGCGATCTCCTGGGCCAGCGCGAGATCGTCGCTCGTGGCCGCGATGGCCGCCTCGGCCTGCGCCAGCCGCGCCAGCAGGTCGACCACGTCCTCGGCCAGAGCGGCCCGCCAGGCGGTCAGGTCGACGCCGGGCGGGCTCCACGTCACCGGCACCAGCAGTGCCGCTACGAGCCGGCGAGTCACTCCTTCTCGTCGTCGTTCTTGTCGCCGGCCGGGCCCAGGTTGTCCAGCTCGCTGATGTCCCAGTCGGCGGTGCCCTGGGCGAAGACCTGCGGGTTGGCGAAGTCCTCGTCGGTCGGCAGCAGGTCGGGGTGACCCCACAGCGCGTCGCGGCCCTGCACGCCGCGGTGCTCGAGGACCGCGGCCCACAGCACACCGGCCTCGCGCAGGCGGCGCGGCCGCAGCTCGAGGCCGACCAGCGCGGCGAACGTCTGCTCGGCCGGGCCGCCCGCCGCGCGCCGGCGCCGGAACGCCTCACCCAGCTGCACCACCGACGGCAACCGGTCGCCGGCCGCGTTGTCGACCACGTGGCCGACCCAGCCCTCGATCAGCGCCAGCGCCGTCTCGAGGCGGGCCAGGCTCTGCTTCTGCTGCGGCGTGTCCTCCGGCGTGAAGATGCCTTCGAGCGCCATGGCCTGCATCGACTCCGGGTCGGCGGGGTCGACGCGGCTCATCGCCTCCTCGATGGCCTCACGATTCACGGTGATGCCGTTCGCGTACGTCTCCACGGCGTTCAGCACGTGCGCGCGCAGCCACGGCACGTGCCCGAAGAGCCGCTGGTGGGCCGCCTCGCGCAGGGCGACGTAGAGCCGGACCTGATCCTCTCCGACCTCCAGCCCGTCCCCGTACGCCTTGATGTTGGCCGGGACGAGCGCGGCCGTGCCGCTGGGGCCCAGGGGCAGACCGATGTCGCCCGCCGAGAGCACCTCGGCCGCGAGCTGACCCAGGGCCTGACCGAGCTGCCCGCCGAAGAGCGCCCCGCCCAGTGTCGCCACCATCGACTGCATCGGGCCCAGCTGGGCCTTCGCCTCGTCGGGCACGAGGTCGCCCATGGCGCCCACCATGCGGCCCGCGATCGGGTCGCACAGCTTCTTCCAGACCTCGAGCGTGTTGTAGATCCACTCGTTGCGGTTCCAGGCGGCGGCCAGGCGGATGCCGCTGGGCAGCGCGGAGGCCGGGTCGAGCCACAGGTCGGCGAGCCGCAGCGACTCCTCCACCTGGTGACGCTCGAACATGTTCACCGCGGGGTCACCGGCGGCGGACAGCTGACTCTGGGCGACCTGGCGAGCGAGGTCCCAGTTCACCGGGCCGCTGCCGGGCCCGGCGAACATCTGCTGCAGCTGCGCCATGAACTGCTGCATCTGCTGCGGGTCGGAGGGGTCGGGCGGCTGGGCCCCCGGCAAGGAGAAGCCGAACGGGATATCAGGCACGTGTCCAACCGTACGCGCGAAACGCCCGCTCCGGACCGATGGCGGTGTCAGCTCAGAGAGAACTCAGGGAGGGGCGATAGTCTCACGCGCATGAGACGTCGTGGTGTCACCGTAATCCTCGGCGCCCTGATCACCGCCCTGCTGGCAGTCGGTGTGATGGCCGCACCCCTGCCGTACGTGGTGTTGAAGCCCGGCCCGACCGTGAACACGCTCGGATCGGACAACGGCACCGAGGTGATCCAGGTGACGGATGCGAAGACCACGACGTCGGCCGGCCAGCTCCGCCTGACCACGGTGAACGTGCAGTCGCAGGTCGAGCTGGTGTGGGCGATCAGCAGCTGGTTCAGCTCGTCCGACGCGGTCGTCCCGCGGGAACTGATCTACCCCCCGGACCGTACGGAGAAGCAGGTCGAACAGCAGAACGCCGAGGAGTGGACCGAGTCGCAGAACAGCGCGGTCACGGTCGCACTGACCAAACTGGGCTACCCCGTACGCGCGGCGGTCAACAAGGTCACCGACGGCGGCGCCGCGACCGGCATTCTGCAGAAGGACGACATCATCACAGCCGTCGACGGCACCGCGGTCGACGGTCCGTCGAAGCTGACCGAGCTCGTGCGGGCCAAACCGGCCGGCAGCACGCTCACCATCTCCTACCAGCGGGCGGGCAAGGCCTCGACCGCGAAGATCACCACCAAGGCCTCCGCGGACGACAACACGCCGCGGCTGGGAATCGAGATCGCCCCGAAACAGGACGCCCCGTTCAAGGTCGAGATCGATCTCGACAAGATCGGCGGGCCGAGCGCCGGCCTGATGTTCACGCTCGGGATCATGGACAAGCTGGAGCCGGCCGACCTGACCGGCGGAAAGATCATTGCGGGTACGGGAACGATCGACAACGACGGCAACGTGGGTCCGATCGGCGGGATCCCGCAGAAGCTCGTCGGCGCCAAGAAAGCCGGCGCTCAGCTGTTCCTCGTGCCCAAGGGAAACTGCGCCGAAGCACTACGGAACACGGTCGAGGGGCTTCCGATGGCCGAGGTGGCCACCGTGGACGACGCGCTCACGGCGCTCAAGACCTTCACGGGTGGTGGCACCCCCAAGCCATGCTCGGCCGCGTGACAGATGACGTACGGTGAGACACCGGCCCGACTGAAATGTGGAGCCTCCGTTGGTAATGCGTAACAGCCCTCTGCCGAGGATGAGCCGGCGCGGTCGCGTCACCGTCGGCGTCCTGGTCGGGGTCTTTCTTCTTTTCACGCTGCTCGGGTGGGGCATCGACGCGTACACCGATTACCTCTGGTTCAACGAGGTCGACTTCGTCAACGTCTTCTCCGGTGTTCTGCTCACCCGGCTCCTGCTGTTCCTGGTCATCGGCCTCGCGGTCGCGCTGATCATCGCAGGCAACCTCTACCTGGCCTACCGGCTGCGACCACTGCTGCGGCCGCACTCCGCCGAACAGGCGACGCTCGAGCGCTACCGCATGATCCTCGCGCCGCGCCTGGGCACCTGGATCACCGTCCTCACGGTGATCATCGGCTTCTTCGCGGGCCTGTCCGCGCAGGGCCGGTGGAAGGACTGGATGCTGTTCCGCAACGGCGGCAGCTTCGGCATCCAGGACCCGGAGCACAAAGTGGACGTCGGGTGGTACGTCTTCGACTACCCGATGCTGCGCTACGTGCTCGGTGTCGCCTTCACCGCCGTGGTGCTCTCGGTGCTCGGCTCGCTGGCCATGCACTACATCTTCGGCGGCGTCCGCCTGCAGGGCGTCGGCGACCGGATGACCACCGGCGCCCGGGCCCACCTGACCTCCCTGGTCGCGCTGTTCGTGCTGCTCAAGGCCGTGGCGTACGTGCTCGACCGGCGCGCCTTGCTGCTCGAGCAGCACGTCTCGCCGGGCCTTTACGGCGCGGGCTATACCGACGTCAACGCGCTGATGCCGGCCAAGGAGATACTGGCGTACATCTCGATCGTCGTGGCGATCGCGATCATCGTGTTCTCCAACGCGGGCATGCGGAACCTGGTATGGCCCGGCGTCTCGCTGGCCCTGCTGGCGATCTCGGCCGTGGCCATCGGCGGCATCTACCCGCTCGCCGTGCAGAACTTCTCGGTCAAGCCCAGCCTCAGCGAGAAGGAAGCGCCGTACATCCAGCGCTCGATCGACGCCACCAGAGCGGCCTTCGGCCTCGGCGACACCCAGGTCGATCCCTACCGCGCGACCACTGTCGTCCCGCCCAGCGGGCTGGCCACCAACGCCAGCGCTCAGAACGCCCGCCTGATCGACCCGCAGCTGGTCTCGCAGGCGTTCACCCAGTCGCAGCAGTCCCGCGGCTTCTACGACTTCGGCGCCAAACTCGACGTCGACCGCTACTCGATCAACAACAAGACCGGCGACTACGTGGTCGGCGTACGTGAGATCAACGACGACAAACTGACCCCGCAGCAGCGCAACTGGCTCAACCGGCACACCGTCTACACCCACGGCTACGGCCTGGTGGCGGCGCCGGCCAACCAGTTCTGCGGCGGCCTGCCGTACTTCGTCTCCGGCTTCCTCGGCGACGACCGCCCGAGCAACTGCTCCGCGACGAAGGAAGAGATCGAGGTCGACCAGCCGCGGATCTACTACGGCGAGCAGTCGACCGAGTACGCGATCGTCGGCCAGGAGGACGAGAACCGCCGGGTCGAGTTCGACCGCCCGCAGGAGGACAACAACAACGCCGAGGAGCTCTACACCTACACCGGTGAGGGCGGCGTCTCGATCGGCTCGTTCTTCCGCCGGCTGGTCTTCGCGATCAAGAACACCGAGAGCAACTTCGTGCTCTCCGACGCGGTCAACTCCGACTCCAAGCTCATGTACATCCGTGAGCCGCGAGCCCGGGTCGAGAAGGTCGCGCCGTTCCTGACCATCGACGGCGACCCGTACCCGGCCGCCGTGGACGGGCGGATCGTGTGGATCCTCGACGGCTACACGACGTCGAACTCCTACCCGTACTCGCAGAAGATCAACCTGGCCACCGAGACGCAGGACGAACTGACCGGTCAGGGGCAGTTCGCCCTGGCCCGCGACGACGTCAACTACATGCGCAACTCGGTCAAGGCGACCGTCGACGCGTACGACGGCACGGTCAAGCTGTACGAGTTCGACGACAACGACCCGGTGCTCAAGGCGTGGAACAAGGCCTTCGGCGGCGACCTGATCATCCCCAAGGCCGAGACGCCGCAGTCCCTCGAGGACCACTTCCGCTACCCGCAGGACCTGTTCAAGGTGCAGCGCAACCTGCTCACCCGGTTCCACGTGACCGACCCGCAGGCGTTCTTCTCCGGGCAGGACTTCTGGCAGGTGCCGAACGCGCCCGACTCGCCGTCGAACAACCAGAAGCAGCCGCCGTTCTACCTCAACGTGCAACTGCCCGAGCAGGACCAGACCCGGTTCCAGCTGACCGCCGGCGTCACACCGGCCAACCGCGAAAACCTGGCCGCGTTGATCTCCGGCTCGTACGTCGACAACAAACCCGTGCTGCAAGTGCTCGAACTACCGGACCAGACAGTCACACCAGGCCCGGTGCAGGTGCACCAGAAGATGACGGCCAACGCCGACGTGCGGCAACAGATCACCCTGCTGTCCAACAACGCGCAGTCCCAGGTGCTCTACGGCAACCTGATAACCCTGCCCGTCGAAGGCGGCGTGCTCTACGTCGAGCCGGTCTACGTCAGACCCAGCAACCAGGAGAACGCGGCACCCCAGCTGCAGAAGATCCTCATGTCGTACGGCGACGGCGGCACGTACGTGGTGCTCGCCAACAGCCTCAGCGAAGGTCTGAAACAACTGGTCGACAAGGGCAAAGCGGCCCAGAGCGGCAACAACAACACCGGCAACAACAACAATTCCGGCGGTACGGGCACCACCCCGCCGCCGCCGGACAGCCTCACCGGTGAACTGGCCGCCGCCGCGACCGCGCTCGACCAGGCCATCGCCAACGTCAGGACGGCCCAGCAGTCCGGCGACTTCGCCCGCTACGGCGAAGCGCTCAAGGCCCTCGACACCGCGATGACCAACTTCGAGAACGCCCGCAACGCCGCCGGCGGAGCAACCCCCAACCCGTCCGGCTCGGCGGCCGCACCATCGCCCACCCCGAGCGGCTGACCTTCCTGGGACCCCGGTGACCCGCCGTGTCGCGGGTCACCGGGACCCGTTTTGCAGCCGACGTCAGGGTTGCGCTAGTGTTAACAGGCCGACGCGGGGTGGAGCAGCTCGGTAGCTCGCTGGGCTCATAACCCAGAGGTCGCAGGTTCAAATCCTGTCCCCGCTACGAGTCAGGAGTCCCCTGTCCGCTGTTGTGCGCGGACCGGGGACTCTTCGCATTTCTGCCCGGGGGCCGAGCCCCCAGACCCCACGTTCCGGTGGGGGCGGGGGTGCGTTGGTTGCGGGTGGTCCTGCGACTTCGTCGCGGTTGGGGTTGGCGACTTCGTCGCCGCTCTTGTCACCCGCCTCCACGACTTTTGCTAGCGCAGCGTCGTGCAGCAATGCCTGCCCGGCCGGCTACCGCGCACCACCGACCTGGTCTTCGTACGGCAAATGACCGCCCTCCACGGCCTGGGCTGGCTTCTGTGTCTGCTTGGGCTTGGCTTTAAGCGCGGTATTCGGCTTGGTCCGGCCTCTGCGTCTGCTTGGTCTTCGCCTTGGTGTGGTCTGCGCGTCTGCTTGAGTTCCGGCTTGGCCCCGTCCTCACCTTGACGCGGGCTGCGCGTCTGGTTGGCTTCCGCTTGGCCCGGTCCTCGTCGTGGTCCGGTCGCCGCCTTGGTCCGGGTCCTCGTCTTGGCACGGTCTCCGAGTCGGCATGGCCTTAGCCTGGCCTTTGTTAGGCGGGGTCTCCGAGTCAGCTTGGCTTTAGCCTGGCCTCCGCCTGCCTCCGCCTGCCTCCGCCTGGCGCCGTCTGCGCGTCTGCGCTTGAGTTCCGTCTTGGTCCGGTCGCCGTATTGGGCCGGTTCGCTGCCTGGCCGGTTCGCTGCCTGGCCGGTTCGCTGCTAGGCCGGTTGCCGCCTGGTCCGGTTGCCGCCTGGTCCGGTCGTCGTCTTGGTGCGGTCTGCGCGTCCGCTTGGCTGTCGTCTTGGCCTGGCCTCTGCCTGGGCGCGGTCTGCGCGTCTGCCTGGCCTCCGTGCTTGTTGGTGTCTCACTCCAGTGTTGGTGTCCCACTCCAGCCCGGCACGGCTCGGCCCTGGCCGTCGCGATCAGGGTTTTCGGTCTAATTCAGCCGCGGTGCGGCGCGTGTCAACGGCGCTGAAATCTGACCACGGCGGCGAGACCTGGAAATCGTGTGTCGTAGGGGTCGGTTTTACGCAGCGCGGGCAGCGCGGGCAGCCCGGGCTTGGATTTCGTTCGTGGGGGTCCTGCCTCGGCGCCAGCTCGGCTTAGGGCGTCGTCCAGGGTCGGCACGGGCTGGGTCGCGGCTCGCGATCGGCCGCGGCTGGGTCGCGGCTCGCGATGGGCCGCGGCTTGGGATCGGTCGCGGCTTGGGATCGGTCGCGGCTTGGGATCGGCCGCGGCTGGGTGGCGGCTCGCGATCGGCCGCGGCTGGGTAGCGGCTTGCGAATAGCCGTGGCTTGCGCTCTGCTGGCCGGGGTTGCACGCCATCACCGCCCGCATCGGCCGCGCCACGGTGGTCGCGGTGGCGAGGGTCAGGCTTTGGGCTTGTGCGTGTCCCGCGTAGTGGCCGTTGGCCGGGTGCTTCCGATTCCGCGCGGTGGGCACGCGAAGAGGCCCCGGTTCGCGTAGTGGCGAAACGGGGCCTCTTGTTTGTAGCGGGGACAGGATTTGAACCTGCGACCTCTGGGTTATGAGCCCAGCGAGCTACCGAGCTGCTCCACCCCGCGTCGGTAGGTAGAGCTTACCGCGCCCGTCCGGGGCCGACTGAACCACCCCCCAAGTGTCGCCGGCTCGTTCATGGGCCGACTACGCCGAGGCGCGTGCTGCGCCTGACGGGGCCGGGGGCGACCGCAGTTGTGTCCGCGGGGTGGTCCGGCGGGGGTCGGTCACCGGCTGGGGGTGTGGGGTGGGCTTGCAGGCGGGTGTTGGCTTTCGCGGTGGCGGAGGTCAGGCGGGCCAGGAACGTCGTGATGCGGCGCAGGTCCTCGGGGGTGGTGTGGTGCAGCACCTCGGCTACCTCGGCGCCGGCGTGGGCCAGGAACGTGCGGGCCCGGGTGCGGGACTGCGGGGTGGGGCGCAGGGTTACGCGGCGGCGGTCGGGGTGTTCGCGGGTTCGGGTTATGTGGCCGCCCGCTTCGAGGCGGTTCAGCAGGACTGTGGTGGCGCCGGACGTCATGCCTATGCGGCGGGAAAGGTCGGCGGGGGAGAGCGGGGTGTCCTGTTCCGCGGCCCAGACGATGTTGCTGAGGGCGCTCGCGTCTGAGGTGGGCAACGCCATCCAGGCGGCCAGGTGCTGGTTGAGCTCTATGAAGCCGACGGTCCAGTCGTGGAGGTGCTGCATCGCGGCCGTCTGGTCGGGGGACCAGGTGTCGGTCAACGGATCGGCGGGAGTCATGCTGATTCCTTCAGTGTGAAGTAGCTTCACTGTAAAGCATGGCGGGCGTTGTGCGAGGGGAGTGAAGCAGACCATGGCCTTACGTGTGGTGATTTCCGGGGCGAGCATCGCGGGATTGTCGGCCGCCTACTGGCTTCGGCGTACGGGCTGGGAAGTCATCGTCATCGAGCGTGCCCGGAGTTTCCGGGACGGCGGGCAGAACGTCGACGTGCGCGGCGTGGCTCGCGAAGTGCTCGATCGGATGGGCCTGTTCGACGCGGTCAAGGCGCAGAACACCACCGAGACCGGAACCGTCCTGGTCGACTCGGCGGGTGCTGTGCGGGCCGAGCTGCCGTCGGACGGCCCGGACAGCGCCACTGCCGAACTGGAAGTGCTACGCGGTGACCTGGCGCGCACGATCCGCGATCACCTGCCCGACGGGATCGAGTTCCGCTATGGCGAAACCATTGCGGAGGTGACCGACGGGGTGGACGAGGTGGCCGTCACCACGTCGTCAGGGCACGTTCTGCACGCGGATCTGCTGGTCATCGCCGAGGGCGTGGGTTCGACGACCCGGAACATGCTCTTCGGAAGCACGGTCGACCGGCGCGAGCTGGGTATCACGATGGTGTTCGGAACCATTCCCCGTACGCCGACCGACGACAACCGGTGGCGGTGGTACAACACCGTCGGCGGGCGGCAGATCCACCTGCGGCCCGACAACCACGGCACCACCCGCGCGATCCTCTCGTACGCCGGTGACGACGACCTCAGTGGACTCGATCAGTCCGAAGCGCTGGCGCGACTGCGGGAACGGTATGCGGACGCCGGCTGGGAGGCGCCGCGGATCCTGGACGCGTTCGACACCTCCGACGACATCTACATCGATCACCTCACCCAGATTCGGATGAGCACCTGGCATCGGGGACGCGTCGTGCTCGCGGGCGACGCCGGGTGGTGTGTGACTCCGCTCGGCGGGGGCGGGGCCTCACTGGCCTTGACCAGCGGATACGTGCTGGCGGCCTATTTTGCTCAGCAGCCGGGTGACCGCCGGGCGGCCCTCACCTCGTACGAGGAATGGATGCGGCCGCTGGTCGAGGACGTGCAGAAGCTGCCGCCCGGAATTCAGCACTTCGCCTATCCGCGGACCCGTTTCGGGCTGGCGGTGCGGAGCGTGGTCGACAAGGCCCTGACGTCGTCGCTGTTCAAGCCGGTCGCCGCCAAGCTGACCCAGGTTGCCCAGACCGACCAGCAGCTGCCCGACATGGCCCGGGTCTGAGATACGCGACGGGCGGCGCGCGAAACGTCGTGTGCCGCCCGTTTGCCGGAGCTACGTCTGGAGCAGCGGGTGGTATTCGTCGGCGGTCAGCCCGAACGTCCACGCCACCCCGGCCCGGGCGGTGCGGGTGCCGGGTGGCACGCGGAGCCAGTAGACGCGGCTCGTGCCGTCCGGCTCGGGGGTGGCGTTGACGACCTCGACCATGACGAGAGGTTCGTCGCCGGTGAGCGGGAGGTGCCACAGTGTGCCGGTTTCGTCCTGGTGAAGGGCTCGCGCGCCGGCCTCCTGCAGGTAGCGCTCGTAGCCGAAGTGTTCCAGCATGACCCGGCGCAGTTCGGCGTTCGACTCGGCGCCGATGCGGTCGGCCGTCAAGTGCGGTAGTTCCGCCGCGAGGTCGGTGGGAATGGGCATGCCGCGCCAGGCCCACAAGGCGTATCCGTCGGGGTAGCCGATGGCCGGGCCCTCGCCACGATGCAGGCGGCCCACGTTGTCCCGGGCCAGCAGGGAGGGGCGCTCAGTGAGGATCGCGAACCGTGAACCGGCCCACCACCAGCCGCAGTGCCGGGCCACCGCGGTCAGGCCGGTGAGACCGTCCAGCAGGCCGGAGCCCGGGTGCAGGCGGTCGGCGGCCTCGAAAGTGGACAGCCACACGCCGTCGTGCTGACCGTAGATCGCATCGAGGAGCCGGGGCCGGGCCGCGGGGAACTCGGCCGCCAGATCCTCGCCCAGCCGCAGGCGGATCCGCCCGGCGACCCTGTCCATCACCAGCGCCCACGAACGCCGGCCGGCCGCGGCGCCCAACTGGGCCCAGCCCTCGGGGCCGAGCACACCGGAGGCGCGTTCGCGGGCGGCGGCCCACGGCTCGGTGCGAACCTGCCGCCGGACCGAAGCGCCCATGCCCGGGCCCGGCCGCCAGCCCTGACTCAGCAGTGCGTCACGCACCTGCTGCACAATCGGCCCATCAACGCCCGAAGCGAGGGTGTCTGGGGCCGGGCCGGTCGGAGCTTGATCTGGTGAGGGAGAAGCGCCTGCCGAAAGCAGGGCCGCGGCAATGGCGCCGGCTCGAGGTGAGCCCAGCCAGAAGATGCGTTCGGGCGCGGTGAGGCCGGCCCGGCGGTAGGCCTCGCGGACACCGGCTTCGGCGGCGGGGCGGTCGGCCGGGGTGGTGTCGACCGCGGCGGCCAGCCACTGGTCTTCGATCGCGGCGGCCAGGGCTTCCTGCTCGGGGGTCAGTCTCATGTCAGTCGGCCACCGGGCGGAACGAGCCGGGAATGTATTCGCGCTGGCGAACGACTCGGTAGTGGCCCGCGGGGAGCGAGATCGGGCCGTGCTCCTCGTGGGTGACCCGGCCGTAGGAGGGGACGTCGACGAACATGCTCGACGGGTCGTCGACGTCGGCCAATAACTGCAGGCCGGGGCCGCCGATCACGTGGGCGTGGCCGGTGGCCTCGCCGCGGGCCAGCACCATGCGGCCCTGACGGTCGCGCGGCACCGCCGAGCAGGACGGCACATCACCCTCGGCCACCGGCACGATCAACACGTCGCCTTGCCGATACATCAGCCCTCCCGAGGTCGTCGAGTCGGCAGAACCGTATCGCCCGGGTACGACATTTCCGCGCTCCCGAGGCGGGTGCCGGGCGGGGATGGGGTGGGTGCCGTCGGCCGTCGGCGGCCGCGCGAAAGGGATGCGGGGAAGGAGGGGAGGGATCGGTGCGGGCAGAGGCCCGGGAAATGGTGGGTGCGGGCCGGCGGTCGGCAGCCGCAAGAAAGAGGTGCCGGAAGGGGTGAGCACCGTCCGGCCGTCGATGGCCGCACGAAAGGGAGGCGGGGGCTAGGACGGTGAGGTGGGCTCGAGCGACGGCCGTACGGGGAATGCGGCTGGGATGCGTTCGAGCAGCCCGTCCGCGTAGACGTCACGGAGGCCGAGGGGCTTCAAGTGCACGTAGCCGATGTGGCAGTCGCACAGGGTGTTGGTGCAGGGGCGTGGGCGCAGCGCGCTCTGCCACGAGCCGTCGTAGAGGTTGCCGAGCGGGGTGGGGATGAAGTGGCAGCGGCGGACCGTGCCGTCGCCCAGGACCGAGATCGCCGTTTCGCCCGCGTGGCACGGCAGGCCCAGCGAGGGATGCGGCCGCACGCTGTCACCGAACAACGGGTCCAGGGTGGTCCAGAGCTGCTCCTCGTCGGGGGTGTAGAGGTGGCCCTCGGCGGCGTTGATCCACAGGTAGACCGACGGCGGCAGAGCGGCGCGCAGAGCCACCGCCGCGTCGTAGTGCGCGGGCAGCCCGACCACCCCGACCGAGTAGCGGATCCCGAGCGCGTCGAGGCGGCGGCAGCGGTCGAGAAATCGGGAAGCCGTCACCTGGCCCGGGTGGTAGGTCGCCCACAGCGCCGCCACCCGCGGGTCGGCGGCCGCGAGCCAGTCGACCCGCGCGGCCAGGTTGGTCTGGATCGCCACGCGGGCGACGTGCGGCAGGTGCGAGAGGCGCACGATCGTCTCGCGGTACCAGCTGCGGGTCAGCCCTTCGCCCCACGGCGTGAACAGGATCGACAGCCGCCGGTCGGCCGTCTCGGTGACCCACGACGCGAAGCGCAGCAGGTCGGCCTGGTCGGCCCGCAGCAGCGCGGGCGGGTCGACCCGCTTGGCGAACGGGCAGTACGGGCAGTCGTAGTTGCAGCTGGCCAGCGGGCCGCGATAGAGCACGTAGAGATCGTTCATCGCGGCACGTACGCCCCCATCGCGTCGCGCACCGGGCCGGAGACCAGCCAGGGGCCGACGGCGTCGGACTGGGCCAGTCCGGCCGGTGTCAGCACGCACCGGTCGTCGTGCAGCCAGCCCCGGTCGACCAGTTCGCCGAGTTGGGGGAAGTCGTCCACGTGGGAGCGGCCGAAACGCGACAGATAGAGCGAAGGGTCGACCCCGTCCGTGCGGAGCAGCGACTTGAGCAGCCACCGCCGTCGCTGCTCGGTCTCGTCGAGGTCGAAGCCGATCTCGGCGTACGAAAAATCGCTCGAAGGCCGGGAGAGATAGTCGTCGAGCACGGCCCGGACCTGGGAGACGCCGACCGCGTAGTCGAAAGAGTAGTGCAGCGATGTCGTGTAGGACCGGGCGCCGCAGCCCAGCCCGACCATCCCGTCGTCCTGGCAGCAGTAGTCGGGGCCGTCGATCACCGGCGCGTCCACCCGGCGGAACTGCCGCATCGACCGCTGCTCGTAACCGGCCGTGGTGAGCACGTCGACGGCCTGGTGGTAGAGCTCCTGCCGCTGCTGATCCCAGCCGGCCCGGCCGTTCGCGCGCCGGCCCAGCCCGGTCAGCGGCCGCACGTAGAGCGGGTAAAGATAGAGCTCTTCGGGCTGCCATTTCAGCGCCTCGTCGAGCGAGTGCTGCCAGGTCGTGGCGGTCTGCCCGTCGATGCCGTAGATCAGGTCCACATTGAGCACCGGGATCTCGGCCGTCCGGATGGTCTCGAGCGCGGTGAGCACCTCGGGGAGCCGTTGCGGGCGGCCGGCCGCGTGCGCCTCGGCGTCGAGGAAGCTCTGCACGCCCATGCTGACCCGGGTCGTGCCGTGCGCGGCCAGCACCGCCAGCCGGTCGGCGGTGGCGGTCGCGGGCGAGGTCTCGACCGACATCGGCCGCCGGTCGGAGCCGAACGCCAGCTCGACGATCTCGAACAGCTCCGCCAATTCGGGCGCGGTCAGATAGGTGGGGGTGCCGCCGCCGATCGCGAGCTGCGCGAACGACGCGTCACCGGCGAGCGACCCGCGCACCGCGACGGCCTGCCGGCGCAGCTGGGCCAGGTAGGCCGTCACCTGGTCGGCGGGTGGGTTGGCCCGGGTGAACAGGTTGCAGAAGCCGCAGCGCATCTCGCAGAACGGCAGGTGGACGTATCCGAAGAGCGCGTCTTGCCGTTCCCCGGCCCACACGTCGGGGAGCGGCCGGCGCGGCTCCAGGCGGCGGTAGGCGGTCTTGTGCGGATAGGCGTAGAGGTAGCCCTGGTAGGGCGATTCGTCGATCTTCACAGGGCGAAGCTCCCGTACGGCACCGTCCAGACCGCCTCGTGGGCGACGCGATGCCCGACGTGGCCGTCCTCCCCGTAAAGCGTTCCGTGATCGGAGCAGATGATCACTTGGCACGGCCGGCCGCGGCTCGACACCAGGGCGAACAGGTCGCCCAGCCGACTGTCCACATAGGCCAGCGCGGCGGCGTGGCTGGCCAGGGTGTCGTCGATCGCGGCGGGCAGATAGTGCTTGTTGGGCTGGTGCAACGCGGCCACGTTGACGAAGGTGAACAGGGGCCGGGCCGGGGGCAGGCCGTCGATGATCGTGGCCAGCCGGGCGATCTGGGCGCCGAGACCGTCGGGCGCGGTGACACCGAACTCGCGCTCCCAGTGCGACTCGGCGAACAGCCCCGGCAGCACCCGCCCGAGCGGCGTGGCCGGGTTGAAGAAGCCGACGCCGCCCAGGCACACGGTGTGATAGCCGGCCGCGGCGAGCCCGGTCGGCAGGTCGGGCGCGTCGAAGACGAACGTCGACGGGCCGCTGGTCTCGCTGCCGCCGAACCGGGCCGCGAACAGCCGCTCGTGCGGGCCGGGAGTCACCGGCGTGGGCAGGAAACCGGCGAAGAACGCGTGATGCGCCGCGTAGGTGAAGCTGGCCGGGGTGTGCCGTCGCTCCCAGCGCCCGCCGGGCAGATGGCGGGCCAGCGTGGGCGTGCGGCCGGCGGCGAGCTCGGCCACCGCCACGTCGTAGCGCAGCGTGTCCAGCGTGACGAACAGCAGGTCGTGGCGCCCGATCAGCTCACGCACGCGCCGGCCCAGCTCTCGTAGTGCCCGTCGAGCAGGGCCGCGACCTCCGACTCGTACGTCGTCTGGCCGTTGAGCAGGTCGCCGAACGCGTTGACCTCGGCCACCGCGTGCGTGCGCCAGCCCGACCGGAACATCAGGTCGACCCCCACGTGCAGGCTGCGCGGGAAGCAGCGCGCGACCTCGGTGCAGGTGCGCATGGCGGCCGCCCAGGCCGTGCCGCCGGCCGCCGCCCGCACGGCCGCCACCTCGCCGCGGGCATTGCCCAGATGCAGGTTGGTCAGCGGGGTGCGGCTCGTGCGGGCCACGACGTGCGCCGGTTCGCCCGCGATCACGACGACGCGCAGGTCGAGCACGCGATCGCCCAGGCTCGCCTTGGGGAACCAGCGCTCGACGTGCAGCCCGTCGGGGGCGAGCCGGTCGACGATGCCGGCGATCGTGGCCTCGTCGTCGTAACGCCTGACGCGCAGGTTGTTGTAGAGCCGCCCGTCGGCGCCGATCTCGACCGACGTCATCGCCATGATCCGCCGGCCCGAGACGGTCAGCGCGAGCACGCCCGAGGCCGACGACCCGTGCCGGGGCTTCACGAAGACCCTTCCCCACCCGTACGCGGTCATGGCCGCGCGCAGCTCGGCAAAGCTCGCGACCGGCGGCAGCGCGGGCGGCACCGGGATGCCGGCGTCGAGCAGCCGCGCGTGGCAGAGCCGCTTGTCGTTCATGGTGAGGATGTCGCCGACCGGGTTGAGCAGCCGTCCACCGCCCGCGGCCACGCGCTCGAGGGCGCGGCCCAACCCCGCATAGGCGGCGGCCGCTCCGACGATCTCACCCGGCCGGGCCGCCGCGGGCAAAGCCTGCGGGGACCCGGCGAAAGGACCGGCGAGGGAAAGGGCAGCGGACGAAGGACCGGCGAGCGAAAGGCCAACGGGCGAAGGAACGGCAGGTGAAAGGTCGACGAGCGAAGGACAGGCGAGTGAAAGGTCAGTGGGGAAAGGGCCGGCGGGCGAAGAGCCGCCGCGCAGCAGGACGTCCACTTCGGAGTCCTCGCCCGGCGAGTCGATGCGCACGGTCTCGCCAGGCCCCGGCACCGGGCCGTCGGTGAGCACGTCACGCCACGGATAGATCGCGGGCGCGGGCAGCCCGGCCCGGGTCACGGCCTCGGCGAAGAGGGCGACCCGGCGGTTGCCCGGGTTGCCCACGACCGCGAGCCGCATTACTCCGACACCGCCGTGTATCGGCCCCACTCCTCTTCCTGCTGCCGGTCGGAGACGTCGACCCGCACGCCCGGCAGCTCCTCGACCAGGCGCTGCGCCAGCTCCTCGCTGAGGAAGTGGTGGCTGAGGCCGAGCGACGTCAGGTGGGTGAGCGGCTGACCGGCCAGCAGCGCCTCGCCGCCCGTGTCGGACAGTGCGCCCAGCGACAGGTCGAGCGCGCTGAGCCGGGCCACCACCGGCGCGGCGGCCAGCGCCCCGGCCACCTCGTCGGCGATCTCGGCGTTGCGCAGGGCGAGCGAGGTGAGCGCGGGCAGGGCCCGACCGGAGAGGATCGGCGCCAGGTCATCGGCGCGGGCGTCGCCGCCGTAGTTGTCGACGCCGAGCCACAGCTCGAGATGCGTCAGGTGGGGGAAGTCGGACGCGCCCACGGCCCGGACGATCTCGGCGGGCAGCCCGCCCGACTCGAAGGCGAGCTCGCGCAGGCCCTCGTGCCGCACCGGTTTGAGCTCGAGACCGTCGGCCCCGCGCACCCACAGCCTTTCGAGGCGCGGGAAAGCCTCGAGCAGCGGGGTGAGGTCGGCCTGTTTGATCCAGGAGATCTCGCACTGCTCGAAGGTGAGCTCGGCCGCGAACAGCGACCGCAGCCGGCTCAGCCGCGGCGCGTTGCGCACCAGCAGGTCGACCGGGAAGCTGCGCTCGTAGGCCTCGCCCCACTCGCCGACGACCAGCGCCACGGGGCCGCCCTCGCCGGTGCGTCCGAGCAGAGCCTCGAGCGCCTGCTCGATCTCCTCCTCGGCGGCGTCGAACTCCTCGACCTCGAGGCGCCACGCCACGGCGGCCGGATCGTCGGGGGTCTCGTCCGCGTCCCAGGCCACGATGGGCAGGCCTGCGAACGTGCTGATCTTCGAACTGATCGTCACGGGCGAGACCCTAGCAACGCCCCCCGACAAAATCCTGGTCAGCTCACGAGCTGGGGATACAGCAGCGTCAGGTCGCCCGCCAGGGCCGACTTGACGCCGCGGGTGACGTCGTCGGCCAGCACCTCGTACGCGTCGGTCTCGATCCCGTCCAGGGCGGCCGCGGCCACGTCGGCGGCGTCGGACTTGGGGGCGTCGATCCGCGCGGTCATGTCGGTGTCGACGTACGCGACGTGCAGGCCGGTCACCTTGATGCCGCGTTCGCGCAGCCGGAGCCGCAGTGAGTTGGTCTGCGACCACAGGGCCGCCTTGGAGGCGCTGTACGGGCCGCCGTCGGCCAGCCAGGAGAGCGCGGAGTGCACGTTGAGGATGTGGCCGCCGCCGTTGCGTTCCAGCACCGGCACGAAGGCCCTGGTCACGAGCAGCGGGCCGTAGAAGTTGGTCTCCAGGTCGCGGCGCACGTCGCCGATCGGCGAGTCGAGGTACGACGCACCGGCCGACGCTCCCGCGTTGTTGATCAGGATTGTCACGTCGGGGGCCTGGTCGGCCGCGGCGGCGATGGACGCCTCGTCGGTGACCTCGAGCCGCAGCGGGATCGCCCCGGGGTGGGCGACCGTGCGCGGGTCCCGGGCGGTGGCGTAGACCTTGGCCGCGCCCCGCTCGAACAGGTCGTCCACCAGCGCCTTGCCGATGCCGCGGCTGCCGCCGGTGACGAGCACGACGGAGTCCTTGATCGCAGTCATGAGCTGCCTTTCCTCGCACGGGAAACTGATCGGTTTTCAGAACCGTAAACCGATCGGTTTCTGCGCGGCAAGGTGATGTGACGAATGAAACCGATCAGTTTCCTGACCGGGTAGTCTGGTCGGCGTGACCGATACTCGTGACCGGCTTCTCGACGCGGCGGCCGACCTGTTCTACCGCGAGGGTCTCAGCGTGGGCGTCGAGGCGCTGACCAAGGCGGCCGGGGTGTCCAAGCGTTCGATGTATCAGCTCTTCGGCAGCAAGGACGAGGTGGTGGCGGCCAGCCTCGACCGCATCGGGCCCGGCTTCAACGCGAGCCTGCTGCCCGGTGACGACGTCGCGGGCCCCCGCGAACGGATCCTGCACGTGTTCCGGGTGCTCGACGAGGTGGCGGACCGGCCCGGCTTTCACGGTTGCCCGTTCGTGGCCACGTCGATCGAGATCAAGGCGCCCGATCACCCGGCCCGGGCGGTCGCGCGGCGCTACAAGGACGGGCTGACCGCCTTCTTCCGGCACGAGGCGACGGTGGGTGGGGCGGCCGAGCCCGAGCGGCTGGCCCGGCAGCTCACGATGACGTTCGACGGGGCGAGCGCGTGGGCCGTGATGCACGGTGACGGGCTGGGTGAGGAGGGCCTGCGCATGGCGGAGACCCTGTGCGACGCCGCGGGCCTGCGGGCGAACTGAAAGAGGCCCGGCCCCCTGTCGGGGCCGGGCCTCTCGTTCAGTTGGAGAAATCAGCAGGCGGTGTAGCCCGGGGAGACGGTCTTCCACACGCAGGCGTCGATGTTGGCGCCCGCCGCGTTGCGCAGGGTGGCCTGCTCACCGTCGTTGTTCCAGACGTAGCCGACCTTGCCCGCACGGCCCCAGTAGCGCTGGTTGCCCGCGTTGGTGCCCTTGCCGCTCCGGATGAAGACCGACGCGCCGGCAGCCAGGCTGTAGCTGGGGAACGTGTAGATGATCTTCGCCTGGTCGCGGACGGTCCACCCCTTGAGGTTGATGGCGGACTTCGTCGTGTTGGTCAGCTTGGCCCACTCGGTGTTGAGGCTGCCGTTGCTGCCGGTGTCGGTGCCGGGGGAGTCGTACTGAATCCCGGTGAACTTGACCGTGCCGACGGCCGGGCTCGGCGGCGGGGTGGTCGGGCCGCTGGTGCCGACGATCCACTGCGAGGCCTCGGCCGACGTGGCGCCGCGGACACCGTTCGAGGCGTCGCCGCTGACCACCGCGCGGAAGGTCTGGTCACCGCCGGGCTGGCCGGTGAGCGTGCTGGTCGTGTTGCCGGCCGCGTCGGGGTCGGTGTCGAAGGACTTCACGTTGACCCAGCTGCTGCCCGACTTGCGCTGCACCTGCACGCCCAGGCCGGGCTGGTTGGGCAGCACGCTGATGCCGGCGATGGCCTGGCCGGTGGCGGTGCTCCGGTTGACCCAGAAGGTCGGGCTGATCCGGCTGTAGACCGTGATCGGCGCCGACTGGACGCTGCCCTGCTGCACCCGGAAGTAGAAGCCCGAGTCGAGGTAGCGGTCGATCGTGAAGCGGCCGTTGGCGTCGGCGGTGGCGGTCACGAAACCGTCGGCGGTCGCCCAGTCGCGGGCGCGCTCCCAGGTGTTCCAGCCGATGGAGGTTTCCCACAGCTCGACGGTGGTGCCCGGGTCGGCGGTGCCCGTCATCTGGAACTCGCGGTAGCCGACGACTTCTTCGGGGCCGGAGAGGGTGGGGGTAGCGGCGGCCGAGGCGGGAGCGGCAATGGCGAACGTCGCCGCGACCCCGATCACGACGGCCTTGGTCACGAGCCTGGAGATCATTCGCAGCAGTGTAGTGATGTCTGCAGACTCATGGATGGCCCGGACGGACAATTACGGACAACTGTCAGGTCCCCGGCGAGGAGGCCTTTAGCCGGTGGGTTCCGGCGCGTAGCGGGTGCTTTATGCGCCGGTCATTCCGCTGGATCGGCCCGGATGTCGGCGCAGTGTGCCCGGCCGGTTGCAGGTGGCTACGATCTTGGCCACAACCTCGCGATATAACGATTTGGTCGCGACATCGAGAACGGGAGGAGAATCCGTCGGAGGGCCCGTCGGATACGGTGATATTTCGGACGGCGGAAAGAGGCGTCCTCGGTTTGGATCAGTCGAAACAAGTGGGAGAAATGGCCGAGCGAGATCTTCGCGCCGACTGCGCGCGGTGCTCCGGATTGTGTTGCGTGGCGCCCGCCTTCGCCAAGTCGTCCGATTTCGCGATCAACAAACCGGCCGGCACGCCGTGTCGCAACCTGGGCGACGACTTCCGCTGCACGATTCACGAGCGGCTCGACGCCAGCGGGTTCCACGGGTGCGTCGTCTTCGACTGCTTCGGGGCCGGCCAGCGCCTGACCCAGGAGACGTTCGGCGGGGCCGACTGGCGCGAGCGGCCCGACATGTTCGCCGCCCTGCCGATCATGCGGCAGCTGCACGAGCTGATGTGGTATCTGACCGAGGCTCTCACGCTGGACGAGGCTCAACCCGTACGGGGAAAACTGCGGGACGCTCTCGCCCGGACCGACCACCTCGCCGCCGGCTCGCCGGCGGACCTGCGCGCCCTCGACCTCGACGCGCACCGGCACCGGGTCAACCCGCTGCTGCAACGGGCCAGCGAGCTGGCGCGAGCCGGCATCAAGGGACGGAAAGACCATCGCGGGGCCGACCTGATCGGCCGCCGGATGCGCGGCGCCGACCTGCGCGGGGCCAGCTTCCGGGGCGCGCTGCTGATCGGAGCCGATCTGCGTGAAGCGGATCTGCGCCGGGCCGACTTCACCGGAGCCGACCTGCGTGGGGCCGATCTGCGGGGCGCCGACCTCACCGGAGTGCTCTTCCTCACCGACTCGCAGCGCCGAGCAGCGATCTCCTGAAGCGGATAGAAACCTGTGAGCCCTAGGATGACCTGATGCAGGATGTGTCGGGTGTGGTTTGGCTGCTGACTGTTCTCGGCATCGTCGGTCTGCTGCTGTATGACTTCTTCTTCCACGTGCGCAAGGCGCACATCCCGTCACTGGGTGAGGCGACCCGCTGGACGATCGTCTACGTCTCGATCGCCGTGCTCTTCGGCGTCGGGGTGTGGATCTTCGGTGGCAGTGACATGGGCGCCGAGTACTTCGCGGGTTACGTCACCGAGAAGGCGCTGTCGGTCGACAACCTCTTCGTCTTCCTGCTGCTGTTCTCGAGCTTCAAGGTGCCCCGCGCCGACCAGCAGAAGGTGCTGCTCGTCGGCATCGTGGTGTCGCTGCTGGCCCGCACCGGGTTCATCTTCCTGGGCTCGGCCCTGATCAACTCGTTCGCCTGGGTGTTCTACCTGTTCGGGCTGATCCTGCTGATCACCGCGGGCAATCTGCTGCGCGAGCAGCGCAACGACGACGAGGCGCCGGACAACTTCGTCATCAAGATCGCCCGGCGCCTGTTGCGGACCTCGGACGAGTACGACGGCGACAAGCTCTTCACCGTGCAGGACGGCAAGCGCGTGCTCACCCCGATGCTGCTGGTGATGGTGGCGATCGGCGGCACCGACATCCTGTTCGCGCTCGACTCGATCCCGGCCATCTTCGGCCTCACCCAGAACGTCTACCTGGTCTTCACGGCGACCGCGTTCTCGCTGCTCGGGCTGCGCCAGCTCTACTTCCTGATCGACGGGCTGCTCGACCGGCTGGTCTACCTCTCGTACGGGCTGGCCGCCATCCTTGCCCTGATCGGCGTCAAGCTCATCCTGCACGCCATGCACGAGAACAACGTGCCGTTCATCAACGGCGGCGAGCACATCGACGTCGTCGAGATCTCCACGGCGCTCTCGCTCTCACTGATCATCGGCATCCTGTTCGTCACGGTGGTGGCGTCGCTGCTCAGCCCCAAGGGCCGGGCCCAGACGTACGTGGCCGCGGCGCGCCGGCACGCCAACGAGTTCCTCGACATCGAGAAGGACCCGGCGTACTGCGACGAGATCTTCCACCGTCTGCTGGTGGAGGAGGCGCACCTCAAGAGCCTGCCGGAGAAGTACCGGGCCCGGATCCGCGCCGAGGACGAGCTGATGGGGCTGCTGCAGAAGGCGCACCGGATGCACGACGAGCGGGTCGCGAACGGCACCTGCTTCGTGCCGGCGGGCGCGCCCCTCACCGACAAGTCGCCGCTGAAAAGCGCCGAGCAGTGACAGGTCGCCGCTGAGGGGCCGAGCAGTGACAGGTCGCCGCTGAAAACGCTGAGCAGTGACAAGTCGCGGCTGGAGAGCGCCGGGCAGTAGGGAACTGGCGCGCGGGAAGACCGGGCCGCCCCGAGACGGCCCGGTCTTCATCAGCCCTGGCGGTGGCTGCCCCGTCCGCTGCTGCCCACCTCGTCGTCCTGGCGAGCGCCGCTGCCGGTGCCGCCGCCGCGCACGCGAGCCGCGTTGCCGGCGAAACGGGCGGCCGTGCGCCGGACCGACTCGGCCCGGTCGCCGGGCTCGCTCTGCCCCGCCCACTGCTCGGTCGCGGCGCGGGGCCGCGGAGCCGTGGTGGAGGGGACGTCGAGATAGGCGGAAAGGTTGGTCTGGTTCTCGAACTCGACCATCGGGCTCGCGCCGTTCGCGCCCCCGGCGACCAGGTTGGCCACCCGGGCGGCGAGGTCGGCGGCGCGGGTGTCGAGGTCGGGCTGCCCGGTGAGGGTGGCGTCGTCAGCCGGCCGCGCCGACCAGGCCCGGCGCGGCGGCACCTCGGGGCGGACGTCGATCGGCGGCCGGGCGGTCTCGGCCGGGCGGAGGTCGTCGAGCGCGGGCCTGATGTCGGAGGGCGCCGGCACGATGACGGGCGGTCGCAGGTCGTACGAGCGGTCGACCGCCGGGATCTCGGACGACGGGTGAGCCACCGTGGCGTAGCCGGGCCGCGCATCGTAGGAAGGCGCGGGTGAGGCGGGCGCGGCCGATGTGGGCGCGGCGGAGACGGGCGTGCTCGAGACGGGCTTGCTCGTGTCGACCGACACCGCGCCGATCAGCGACACCGTCTGGCCCTCGCCTCCCGGGAAGTTGGTGAACTCAGGGCCGATCACGAGGCGGCTCAGCATGCGCAGCTGCGGCGGGGCGATGCCCAGGTCGGTCGCGTGCTCCACGCGGTAACGGGCGATGGCCTGCCGCAGCGTGTTGGCGAGACGGTCGGCGTCACCCACCGTGGTCAGCTCGCCACCCGCGAAGACCAGCGCGGGGAAGCTGCCGCCGGGGCCCGCGCAGACGAGCTGGATCTGCGTCACGGTGGCCTGCCGGCCCGTGTCGCGGCTGCCGGGCTGCACGCGCAGGTGCTGCGGCCAGGGCCAGCGCAGCTCGCCGGTGTCGGCGGCGCCGGGGCCACGGTAGAGGACACGCTGGTCGGTCACGACGACCTCGGTCTCCTCGGGCAGGGTCCACCGGGGGAGCGAGGCGGGCTCGTCGAACGCGTATTCCGCCACGGCGGTGTGGCCGCTCCACAGGATGCGCTCGGAGTCGGCCGAGATCGTGTCGCGCAGCGCAGCGTAGTGCTCGGGCATACGTGTTCCCCCCACTGTCGCCGCGCCCCGATAACGCGACCGTTACCGATTACAACCTTGTGACCTCGCTCAAACAAGTCGGCAGCCGCGAATCACACCGGATTTCCTGACGACAACACGACAGGCCGAAAATACTTGCACATTCGGCCGACAGGATGTTACTGACGGTTACCGAAGAGGCCGGTCGGCGGAGAAGGTGACGCCACGGCAACACTGTCAGTGACGGGTTTCGTTCCGCCGGCGAAGCGGTCGAGGTCGGTCTCGAGGCGCCCGGGGAACCAGTCCCCGGCGGCCCGGCGGGCGAGCCCGGCCACCGGCGGCGGGGTGCGCCCAGCGATCACGACGAGGTTGCCGTAGCGGCGGCCGCGCAGCACCGACGCGTCGGCCACGAGGCACGCCTCGGGCAGCGCGGCGCGGATCGTGGCCACCTGTGCCTTGGCGTAGCGCAGCGGGGGCCCGTCGGTGACGTTGGCGATCAGGTGACCGGCCGGATCGAGCACCCGGGCCACCTCGCGGGCGAACTCGACCGAAGTCAGGTGGGCCGGGGTGCGGGCGCCGGCGAAGACGTCGAGCACGATCAAGTCGTATCCGCTGTCGCGCATGCCTTCGAGGGCGGCGCGCGCGTCCCCCACCCGTACGCGGATGTTCGCCTTGGCCGGCAGCGGCAGGGCCTTGCGCACGAACTCGACCAGCGGGCCGTCGATCTCGACCACGCGCTGGGCCGAGCCGGGGCGGGTGGTCGCGATGTAGCGCGGGATCGTCAGGCCGCCACCGCCCAGGTGCAGCGCCCGCAACGGCTGCCCGGGCGGGGCCAGCAGGTCGATGGCGGCGGCCATCCGGCGTACGTACTCGAATTGCAGATGCTGGGGATCGGCCAGGTCGACGTGCGACTGCGGGGCGCCGTCGAGCAGCAGGGTGTATGCGGTGTCGCGGTCGGGATCGGGCAGCAGTTCGGCGACCCCCGACGCGACCGTCTCGACCAGCCGTTCCGACCTCTTGCGCAGCGCCACGCAGCAAGTATCCACGGCCCCCGGAACGCCCTATCGGGGCTATTTGGGGGAAAACGACTCATCCGGCCGAAAAGATACTCAAGACTTGGGCTGCGCGACAGAGGAGGTACAGCCGTGTCCACGAGCAATGTCTTGGCGCAGATCATCGGCGAGCAGCAGCGACGCCAGCCGACACCCCCGCCGGCCGGGGACATGCCCGCGATCATCGCGGCGGCGCAGGTCGAGGCGGGCCCGCCGCTGAAGATCCGGCGGCACCTGTCCGAGGAGGGCCCGGCGTTCTGGCGCTGGGACTGCGCCAACTGCGGCGAGTACGGCGGGGGCCGGCACCACTCGGACGCGATCAACCGGGCCACCCGGCACTGCACGGAGCACCCCGAGCACCGCTCGTCGCTGCTTCCGCCGCTGCTGTGCCGGCAGCGGGACACCTACATGCCGCCGCACCCGATGCTGTTCGCGGTGGACGACGACCCGCCGCCCCCGCCGCTCGCCATCTAGCTCGGTCAGGGGCGGGTGTCGCCCTGGCCGGTGCGCTTCTGCGCCTCGTCGACGGCCCGGTCGATGTGCGCGCTGTGCTTGTGGCCGGTGCGCTTGTCGACCTCGTCACCGACCTTCTCCAGGGCCTGGTCGACCTTGTCGTCGTGCTTCTCCAGGAAGTCCTTGGCCTTGTCCAGGAAGCTCACTTCGGTGCCTTTCGCTCGGCGAGGATCGCGGCGACCGTGCGCACGCGCGGGTCCTCGGCTATCTGCTCGAGACTGGCGGCCAACGGCATCCGCCAGTTCGGGTATTCGTTCATAGTGCCTGGCAGGTTGGGCTGCGCGAGCTCACCCAGCACGTCGTACAGCGAAGCGGTGACGAATCGGCACGGCGTGCGGGCCAGGAACTCGTGCATGGCCACGATGATCTCGTCGTCCGAGGCGCCCGGGGCGATCAAGCCGTCGCCCTCGAGCACGGCGACCAGGGCGTCACGGTCACGCCGGGCGTTGCGCCGCTCCTCCTCGACCGGCCCGGCCAGCTGGCCCAGCTCGGCCCGCACCCGCACCTGCTCGCCGGTGAGGAACCCGGCCGCGGTCGGCAGGTCGTGGGTCGACACCGAGGCCAGCGCGTTGCGCTTGTACTCCTCGGCCGGCACGAACGGCTGGTCCTCCTCGGTCCATTCGCGGGTGAAGTAGAGGACGGCCGAGCCGAGCATGTTCATCCGCTCCAGCGTCTCGGTCACCGCGGGCTGCACCGTGCCGAGGTCCTCACCGATCACCACCGCACCGGCACGCGAGGCCTCCAGGGCCAGGATGCCGAGCATCGCCTCCGGGTCGTAGTGCACGTAGGTGCCCTCGGCGGGGCCCATGCCCGGCGGCACCCACCACAGGCGCCACAGCCCGGCCACATGGTCGACGCGCAGGCCGCCCGCGTGCTGGAAGATGCGCCGCAGCATGTCCCGGTACGCCGCGTATCCGGTCGCGATCAGCTGGTCGGGCCGCCAGGCGGCGAGTCCCCAGTCCTGGCCGAGCTGGTTGAACGCGTCCGGCGGGGCGCCCGTGTGCACGCCCGCGGCCAGCACGTCCTGCAGCAGCCAGCCGTCGGCGCCGTTGGGGTCGATGCCCACGGCCAGGTCGTGCACCACGCCCACCGGCATCCCACCCGCCCGGGCGGCGTCGTTGGCCGCCTCCAACTGGGCGCCGAGCAGCCGCTGGAGCCAGGCATGGTAGGCGATCCGGTCGCTGTGGAACTCCCGTACGGCGGGGGAGTCGGGCCGGCGCAGCTCCTCCGGCCACTCCGTCCAGTTCGGCCCGTGCCGCTCGGCCAGCGCGCAGAATCGCGCGAAGTCGGTCAGGCCGGGATCGGACTCCAGGTCGACCTCGCCCGCCATCGGCCACAGCAGGTCCAGCGCGGCCCGTTTGGCCTGCCAGACGGCGCTGTAGTCGATCAGACCGTCGGCGGTCGGCGCGGGCTTGAGCCGGTCGATCGCGGCGCGCACGTCGGGATCGGCCCGGCGGTACTCGTCGGTGTCGGCGATCCGCAGGTAGAGCGGGTTGGCGAAGCGACGGCTGGACGGCGAGTACGGCGAGGTCGCCACGGGCAGCGTCGGGGTGATCGCGTGCAGCGGGTTGAGCAGCACCAGACCGGGGTGGCCGGAGACGGTCAGGAACTCGCGCAGGTCACCCAGGTCACCGATGCCCCACGAGCGCTCCGAGTGCAGCGCGTACAGCTGCAGCATCCAGCCCCACGTCTGCGGCGGCTCGGGCAGCTCGGCCGGCACCACGACGAGCGTCACGTCCTGCTCGCCGACGTGCAGCCGGTGCCAGCCCAGCGGCAGATCGGCCGGGATGTCGCGGACCTCGCGGGTGGCCCCGTCCTCCAGCGTGATCGTGGCCGGCCCGGGCAGATCCCGCGAGGCGCCCTCACGCACGACCACTGTGCCCGGCATCAGACCGAGAGCTTCCCTTTCCCGTACGGCGGAAAGCTCCTCACGTATCGCCGAGGGGCTGGTCGCGTCGACGCCCAGCAGGCCCAGGACCCCCACCACCGACTCGTCGGCGACGTCCTTGCGCTCGCGGTGCCAGTCCTCGTACCAGGTGGCCACCCCGTGTGCCGTCGCCAGTTCCGCCAGTTCGGCGTCCATCCGGCCCCCTTTCATCTCACTTCGCTGCTCATACCCTGCCCGATACGGGGGTAGTCCGGGGAGATGTCGTTGCGAGGATCGGTCAAGATGGGTCACATGTCTGCAGTGGTGAAGTTCTGGTCGCGCCTGTCCGCCGCCGTCCTCGGGGCGACGCTGGCCCTGGTCGTGCCCGTGCACGCCTGGGCCGCGAGCACCGGTGTGACCGACATCGCGGTCGAGGCGGCGCGCTCCCGGCGGCGCGGCGGTTTCGGGTTCTTCGGCATCTTCGGCGCCCTGTGCTGCTTGTTCGTGGTGGCGGCAATCATCCTCGTGATCGTCATGGTGGGCCGCAACCGCCGGCGACGCGACGACGGCTCCCCGCGGAAGTAGGGGTTTTCCCGAACTCCGGTGATCATGGGCGGCCGCGACCTAGCGTTGAAGGATGCGGATCCGCGCGCACCACGTCCGGTCGGCCGCGCTGGGCGCCGGGGTCTCGGCGACCCTGTGCGTCCCGCTGGCCATCTCGGTGGCCGCCGGGGCCGACGACAACGTGGTGATCTCGCGGGGCCGCCCGGCGATCGCGTCGTCCAACACCGGCAGTGAGGTCGCCGCCCGGGCCAACGACGCCAGCACGGTCACCCGCTGGGTCAGCGTGGCCGGGCCGGGCACCCAGTGGGTCCGCATCGACCTGGGCTCGGTGCAGCGGATCGAGCGGGTCCGGCTAAGCTGGGCGTCCACCTTCGCCAAGACGTATCGGGTGCAGGCCTCGGCCGACGGCTCGAACTGGACCGACCTGTACACGACGCGCGCGGGCAACGGCGGCGCCGACGACCTCAAGCGGCTCGAGGGCACCGGGCGTTACCTGCGGGTGCTGGCCACCCAGCGCGGCCGCAGCAGCGGTGGCTACGCCTTGGCCGACGTGCGGGCGTACGGGCCCGCGGCCAAGGTGCTGCCCGCCACGGCCCCCGCGACCGGCTCGCTCGTGTCGGGGCTGGAGGACGGCCGCAAGAAGGAGCGGGCGCTGCAGCTCATCTCCAGCGCGGAGAACTCGACGCTGAGCTGGCGGCGGCAGTTCGCCTACATCGAGGACATCGGGGACGGCCGCGGCTACACGGCCGGGATCGTCGGTTTCACGTCGGGCACGTCCGACCTGCTGGCCGTCGTCACCGAGTACACCCGCCGCAAGCCCGGCAACGCCCTGGCCCGGTACCTGCCCGCGCTGCGGGCGGTCAACGGCTCCGATTCGCACGCGGGCCTCGATCCGGGCTTCCCGGCCGCCTGGCGCGCCGCCGCGGCCGACCCGGTGATGCAGCGGGTGCAGGAGAACGCGCGGGACACGTATTACTTCAACCCGGCCCTGCGGTTCGCCCGGTCCGACGGGCTGCGCGCGCTCGGCCAGTTCGCGTATTTCGACGCGGCCGTGATGCACGGGGTGTCGGGCATGCGGGCCATCCGGGCCGCGGCCCTGCGGACGGCCAAGACGCCGGCCCAGGGCGGTGACGAGCTGGCCTATCTGAACGCGTTCCTCAACGCCCGGGTGGCGGAGATGCGTACGGAGGAAGCTCATTCCGACGTGAGCCGGGTCGAGACCGCCCAGCGGATGTTTCTCCGCCGGAGCAATCTCGACCTGACCACGCCGCTCAACTGGAAGGTCTACGGAGACGCCTACCGTCTGGCGGGCTGACGTCTACGCCTTGGTCCACTTCTGGTTGGTCGTGCCGCCGCAGTCCCACAGCTGGAGCTGAGCGCCGTTGTTGGCGTTCCAGTCCTTGATGTCGACGCACCGGTTGGCCGAGAGGTTCACCAGGTCACCGGCGCCCGACAGGGTCCAGCGCTGCACCGGGTTGCCGTTGCAGGTGACCAGCTGGATCGGCGTGCCGTTGGTGAGCGCGCCCCCGGCCGGGTCGAAGCACTTGCCCAGTGCGGTCAGCGTGCCGTCGGAGTTGAAGGTCCACTTCTGGGCGCCGCTGTTGTTGCAGTCCCACGTCTGGAGCCGCACGCCGTCGGTCGCGTTGGCGTTCGGGATGTCGATGCAGCGGCCGCTGAAGGTGCTCTTGAGCATCGTGCCGCCGGTCGACGGGGGCGGGGTGGTGCCGCCGCCGTCGTTGTTCCAGGCGTTGACCCGCACCCAGTCGACCAGCATGGTCTGCGGGAACTGCGTGCTGCCGTCCGGGTAGCCGGGCCAGTAACCGCCGACCGCCACGTTCAGGATCATGAAGAAGTTGTGGTCGAAGACCCACTGGCCGGGCAGGTTGGCCGGGGTGACCCGGAAGTACTCGGAGCCGTCGAGGAACCAGCGGATCAGGTTGGGCGACCACTCCACGGCGTAGTTGTGGAAGTCGTTGCCGAGCGGCGCGCCGTTCACCCGGTTGCCGCCGATGCTGGCGCCGCCGGAGTAGCCGGGGCCGTGCACCGTGCCGTACAGGGTGTTGGGCTCCTTGCCGACGTTCTCCATGATGTCGATCTCGCCGGTGGTGGGCCAGTTGTTGCCGCCCAGCATCCAGAACGCCGGCCAGATGCCCTGACCCTTCGGGATCTTGATGCGGGCCTCGAACTTGCCGTACGTCTGGGCGAACTTGTCCGCGGTCAGGATGCGGCCCGACGTGTACTGGCAGGTGCCGTAGTGGCACTGGTAGTTCGCCGGGTTCTCGCGGCGGGCGGTGATCTCGAGCTGGCCCGCGCCGTTGACCCGGACGTTGCTCGTCGAGTTGGTGTAGTACTGCTGCTCGTTGTTGCCCCAGCCGCTGCCGCCGATGTCGAACTTCCACTTGCTGGAGTCGATCGAGCCGGCGGCGCCGTTGAACTCGTCGGACCAGGTGACGGCTCCGACCGCGGCTTCGGCGGTGTCGTTGCGACCGGCGGCGAACAGGCCGCCGGTGAGGGTTGTCGCGATCACTGCCGCGGCGAGAAGCACTCTGGCTTTACGCATGGGGGATGCCTCCGGGGGAAGAGGTGCGTATCGGAAACAGTCTTTAAAGATGACGACCTACGGTCAAGGGAGACTGGTTCCGGAACCCCGGATAACGCCTTTTCTTACACCTTCTTGAAGAGATTGGGCAGCGCGGACGGCTCCCACCCGGGCAGCGCGGTGTGCGCCTCCTTGACCTCGTAGGTCGCGCCCTCGAACGTCACCCGGTCACCGGCCTGGTAGTCGGTGAACGCCTTCCACGCGGCGGGCTTCGCCGGCGGGGGCGTCGTGGGCTTGGCCGGCGGGGGTGTCGTGGGCTTGGCCGGCGGCGGCGCCGCGGAAGTCGGGGTGGCCGAGGTCGGGGTGGCCGACGGGGCGGTGGGTGCCGGCATCGGCTTCGAGCCCGCGGTCACCTTGACGAAGTCGACCTCCATGCGCCCCGGCCGGCGGCCGTCGGTGGCCAGGTTGAGCACCAGCGCGATCGGCAGCGGCTCCTCCGGCGTGAGCTTCAGGCTCGGCTTGCCGTCGACCGACCAGATCACGGCCTCCGGCGACCAGTCGATCGCGTACGTGTGGAACCGGCGGCCCGACACCGGGTCCGCGTTCTTGTCGAGCACCTCGACGTCGCCCCGCAGCACCCGGCCGAACTTGTCGACGGCTCCGAACGCGCGCCACGGCCCCGCCGAGCGCCGCACCTTGATCCGCGCCTCCGCATGCCCGTACGGCTCCGCGAACGCCTGGCGCGTGCTGATCAGCCGGTCCACGACGAGGTTGCCGTCGCCGTCCAGCCGGCCGTGGCGCTCATCGCCGTCGAGCAGCCACCGGGCCGGGTCGAGGGGTTCGCCGCGCCGCCCGTCGAACGAGTCGTCGAAGACCGGACGGTGCTCGGCCGCGACGGCCACGCCGCCCTGACCTGTGAAGAACACGGCCGCCGCCAGCCCGGCCCCGGCGACCACCAGGGCGAGTGCAGCACGTGGTCTGATCAGCCATCCAGCCTTGCTCACCGTTGCCCCCTGTACGTAACAGCAGGCACACCCTCATAAAAGTGAGAGCTTCTCGCAAGATCAGCGCGACGTTCTTAAGACTCGCTTAAGGAAGTCGGCTGGAGACCCGTACGGTGGTGCCTTCGGCCCCGGTCGTAAGGCGGAACGTGTCGGTCAGCTCCTCGGCCAGCCACAGCCCCCACCCGCCGGGCTGATCGGCCGCCGGGCGCACCGCGGGCTCGGGCCGCAGTGCCGACAACCCGCCCCCGGAGTCGCTCACCTCGCAGACCACCTCGCCGCCGGACGACCACATGACGACACGCCCGGCGCCGCCACCGTGCCGCACCGCGTTGGTCAGCAACTCGTTGACCGCCACCACGAAATCGTCGAGACGGTCACCGCGCAGGCCGGCCGACCCGGCACAAGTCGCGACGGAGTGCCGCAACGTCGTGATGGCGTCGCGGTCGAAGGTCTCGGAGAGCAAAATCTCAGTGGTGATGCCTTCGACCGTAGGCCACGCCTGATCTTCGCGCAGGGCGGGCTACGGGTGGCGCATCTCATGTGGGATCGTCGGCGCATGCCGGACGCGCGGAACAGCGGGCTCGAGGCGCCGCTGTGGCGGGCGATCGCGGTCTATCGCATCGCTGCCCTGACGTACGCGACGATCCTGGTCATCGGCAACATCAGCGACTACAAGCGGCCGATGCTGGCCTGGCCTGTGCTGGTGGCGATGGCGGCCTGGACGGTCTTCACCACGTACGCGTACGCCGACCCGGCCCGTCGCCGCGCCCCGCTGCTGATCGCCGACATGCTCGTCGTGATGGCCGCGCTCACCTCGAGCATCGAGGTCGTGGGCCGGCACTCGCTCGAGACGGGCCGGCCCACGCTAGCGGTGGCCTGGCACGTCGCGCCCGTCCTGTGCTGCGCGGTGCGGTTCGGCCGCCGGGGTGGCATCGCGGCCGCGCTCGCCATGGGCGCCACCGACCTGCTCGTCCGCGCCCACTACGACCAGTCCGCGCTCACCGGCTCGGTCCTGATGCTGCTGGCCGCCATCGCCGTCGGTTATCTCGTCCGCATCGCCGAGGTGGCCCAGGAGCGGTTGGAGCGGGCTGTCGAGCTGGAGGCGGCCACCCGCGAACGGGAACGGCTGGCCCGCGACATCCACGACTCCGTGCTGCAGGTGCTGGCGCTGGTCAAACGGCGGGGCGCCGGGCTCGACGGGGAGGCCGGCGAGCTGGCCCGGCTGGCCGGCGAGCAGGAGGCCGCGCTGCGCACCCTGGTCGGCGGGCGGCAGGCCGCGGTCGACCCGGTGGCCGACGAGCTCGACCTGATGGCCCTGCTGCATCCGTACGCCACCGCTGACGTCACCGTCTCGGGCCCGGCCGGCGCCGTTCCCCTGCCCGCGCACGCCGCCCGCGAGCTGCGGGCCGCGGTGGCCGCCGCCCTCGACAACGTGGCCCGGCACTGCGACCCCGGCACGAAGGTCTACCTGTTCGTCGAGGACGACCCGGACGAGGTGGTCGTGACCGTGCGCGACGACGGCTGCGGCATCGAGCCCGACCGGCTGGCCCAGGCCGAGGCGCAGGGCCGGCTCGGCGTCGCCCAGTCGATCCGCGGGCGCATCGGTGACCTGGGCGGCCGGGTGCAGATCGTCTCCGCGCCCGGTCAGGGGACGGAGGTCGAGATGACCGTGCCGCGCGGGCCGATATCGTGACGGACATGACCGCAGCGATCCGGGTGATGGTGGTCGACGACCACCCGATGTGGCGTGACGGCGTCAGCCGTGACCTGACCGCGGCGGGCTACGACGTGGTGGCGACCAGCGGCGAGGGCCGGCAGGCCGTGCGCATCGCGGCCGCGGCCCGGCCCGACGTCGTCGTCCTCGACCTGCAGCTCCCCGACGTGTCGGGCGTCGAGGTGATCAACGGTTTGCAGAGCGAGATTCCCGGCGTACGGATCCTGATGCTCTCGGCCAGCGGCGAGCAGCAGGACGTGCTGGACGCCATGAAGGCCGGCGCGACGGGCTACCTGCTCAAGTCGGCCGCCCAGGCGGATTTTCTCGACGCGGTGAGCCGCACGGCCGCCGGTGACACCGTCTTCACCCCGGGGCTGGCCGGGCTGGTGCTGGGGGAGTTCCGGCGGCTTGCCGTCACCGAGCCGGCCGGGGCCGACGAGGCGGCGCCGAAGCTCACCGAGCGCGAGACCGAGGTGCTGCGGCTGGTGGCGAAGGGCCTGTCGTACAAGCAGATCGCCGAACGGCTCGTGCTGAGCCATCGCACGGTGCAGAACCACGTTCAGAACACGCTCGGCAAGCTCCAGCTGCACAACCGCGTGGAACTGACCAGATATGCGCTGCAGAATGGTCTCGCTCCGCTCGACGAGGATCCGGCCCCATGAGGTCGATGTCGAGGACGACGAAAACAACTTCGGCGGCGCCTCGTCATTTCCGACGCCCTCGACATCGACGGGCCGAATCCGAGCAGGGGCTCGACTGACTCACTCGTAGCGCGGGGCGTTCGTCTCGTGCATGGCGAGCTCCTCGGCGCTCGCACCACCGCCGGACGCGCCCGCGTCGTAGGCCACGCTGTCGGCCTCGTCGTCGAAGCCGTAGCCCTCGTCGGGCGCTACCAGGCGACCCACCGGCTGCGGGCTGTCGTCGTCGAGCTGACCGTCGTCGTAGAGCGACACCTGCGAGTCGGGGTCGGAGGTCGGGCTCGCGCCCCACACGTCGGCGTCGAAGTTGCGCTGCTCGGAGCTGTCGACGGTCTCGTCGTTGGGGTCACGGCTCGGCGGCAGCTGATCCTCCGCGCCGAAGTCGGGCTCCTCCTGACGCAGCCGGCGGTCGAGGGACTCGCCCTCACGCTGCTCCTCCGCGGTGTCGCCGAAACGGTTCGAGCCGCCCGGCCCGACACCGGCGAGCGCCGCGGGGTCGGGCCCGTCGGCCCACCGCCCGGTCTCCACCTCGTCGTACGCGGTCGAATCGTCATCCGCGGTGTCGGGCAGGCCGGAGGCCTCCGGGTCGGACACCTCGGTGGGATAGTCGTTGTCTCGCATGACGGCAATCTACCCGCGCGCCGGGGCTTGCATGCTTGCCGCCGGGGCGTCGTTTTCGTCCCCGTCCGCCCGCGCCAGCAGCGCCCACACCACCTTGCCGTCGTCCAGGCGCAGGCTGCCCCAGCGGGAGGCCACCGAGTCGATCAAAAGCATTCCCCGGCCCCCGTACGCCGTGGGCGGCACCGGGCTGCCCGAGAACGTGGGCACGTGGTCCGACTGGTCGCGCACGGCCACGCTGAGCCCGTCGCCGTGCGCCGCGACGAGCACGACCATGGGCGTCCGGGCGTGCACGACGACGTTGTTGACGAGCTCGGTGACCACGATGCAGGCCGGGCCGGCCAGTTCGGGCCGGTCCCACCGCGCGCAGGCCTCGGTGATCAGCTCACGGGCCCGGCGGGCGGCGCCCAGCGCGGGCTCCAGCTCGAGGCCGAAGCGGTGGCTGGGGTCGGGCCGGCCGAGCTCGGCGATCGCGTCGGCGGCGCTCGGCCAGATCGGCCAGCCGAGACCGGGCCAGGCCGCACCGCCGCGGGCGTCGCACAGCGCGAGGTGGGCGCCGGGCCAGTCGGCGGTCTCGTCACGCAGCCGGCGCAGCACGGCCAGCGTGGCGGGCGCGGGCAGGGTCAGTTCGCCCGTGTCGACCAGCAGCGCCTCGGGCTGCTCGGCCAGCACGTCCAGCAGGGCCGCACGGAGGGCCTCAGCGGCGTCGGAGTTCAGCACCCCGGTCAGATGGACCAGGGGATAATCCGACCCGCGATCGACCCGGTGCCGCAGCTCGCTCGCCATGATCGCTCCATTGTGCATAACGCGCCCCCTTTTCGCATTTCCCACGCACTCGGGGGAACCGGGACCGCCTTCCGTCGAGAGCCGTACGGAACCAAACGGGACATACCATCCCGGGGGTCATGGTCAGCAGATACCCGGCGGCGGATGACTCATGCCCCCGCGGTCCCGGGAAATGCCGGGTATCCCAGGAACGTTGGCGTTCCCATTCGCGGCGGGCGTCTTCTTCAGGCGAGGCGCACTTCCAGCGTCGGAGCGTCTTCCCGCCGGGGCGGCCTTCGGGTGGCGGGGCTCAGTGGCTCGTGGGGGCCGTGCGGAGCGGGGCCGGCTCGGGGCGGCGGGCGGACGGGGGTGTGGCCGGGGCCTGGTGGTGCTGCGGCTCGGCGTACCGGGTCAGCGCGATCACCGACGCCAGCGTGACCACGAAGCCCACCCCGGCCAGCCACTCCTTGCCCGGCTCGATCCGGTCGCCGAGCAACAGCAGGCCGACGATCGCAGCCGGAACCGCGCCCGCCGCGTCCATCGCCGCCACCGCGGCCGTCGTCGAACCGCGCTGCATCGCCAGCCCCAGCAGCAACTGGCCCACCAGCGAATGCACGATCAGCAGGTAGAGCAGGGGGTTGGCGAAGAAGCCGGCCGCCGAGTGCTCGTTGGCCAGCGGACGGGCGGCGATCGCGGCCGCGGAGAACCCCACTCCGGCCAGCGAGCCGAGCACCACCGAACCCAGTGCGCCCTGCAGTCGTACGGCGAAAACGCCCAGACCGCCGATGAGCAGCAGGGCCAGGGTCAGGCCGGCGATCGCGGCCGCCCCCAGTGGGCGCGCGACGGCCGGCTGGGCCGATTTGACCAACGCGGCGATGCCCACCATGAGCAGGGCCAGCAGCACGATCTCGGCCGCGGGCAGCGACCATTTGAGCAGCAGCACGCCCAGCACCGCGGTCACGCCCAGCCCGGCGGCCACGCTGGCCTGCACCAGGAACAGGGGCAACTCTTCACGGGCGAGGAAGGCGAGCACGAAGCCGAGCACCTGGCAGCCCAGGCCCAACAGGTAGGTCCGCTGGCCGGCCAGCCGCACGAGCAGACTCGGGTCGAAGGTGTGGTGCACCGTCGTGCGAGCCGCCGCCGCCGACTGCAGAAGGTTCGCCACCCCGTACGCCAGAATCATGGCGGCGAGGAAGCACCAGCCCGAGGACACCACGTGACGCACGATAGACCAGCCTCGGCCCGGCATCAGCGCTTCGGGGGACACGGTTGTCGCGGGGTGTTTGTCCGATTACGCAGCGCTATGACTTCTGGGGCTTTTGTCCGTTTACCGGCTCAGGGCCGTCAGTACTGTCTCGTGCAGCAGCCCGTTCGTGGCGATCACCGACGACTTGTCGGCCGGCGGGCGCCCGGTCAGGTCGGTGATGGTGCCGCCGGCCTCCTGCACGATCGGGATCAGCGCCGCCATGTCCCACAGCGACAACTCCGGCTCCACCATCGTGTCCAGCGCACCCTCGGCCAGCAGCATGTAGCCGTAGAAATCCCCGTACGCCCGGCTCCGCCACCCGGCCAGGCTCAGATCCACGATCTGCTGCAGGCGGCCGACCTGCTGCCAGCCCTCGAGACTGGCGTAGCAGACACTGGCGTCCGCGAGCCGGCCGACACCGGACACCTGGATCCGTGTCGCCGCGTGCTGATGCTTCCCCGCGTACGCCCCGTGGCCGCGCGCGGCCCACCACCGGCGGCCCAAGGCGGGCGCGCTGACCAGGCCGGCGACCGGGGTGTCGCCCTCGAGCAGGGCGATCAGCGTGCCCCAGATCGGGACGCCGCGCACGAAGTTCTTGGTGCCGTCGATCGGGTCGATCACCCAGCGCCGGGTGCCCGGGCCGGCGGCCGCGCGGGTCGCGCCGAACTCCTCGCCGAGCACCCCGTCACGCGGGCGGGCCCGGGCCAGCGTCGACCGGATCGCCTGCTCGACGGCCGTGTCGGCGTCGGAGACCGGGGTCAGGTCGGGTTTGCTCTCGACCCGCAGGTCGAGCGCCCGGAACCGGCCCATCGAGATCGAATCGGCGGTGTCGGCGAGAAGGTGGGCGAGGGAAAGATCGTCGGCGTAACCGGCCATGCCCGAACGCTAGCCGATCGCGCTGTCCTCTTCCGCCTCGCCGCCCATGCTCTCGGCCTCTCCTGCGCTCTCGCTTTCGCGCCGGTCGGCTTCGTTCGCCCGCTCGGCTTCGTAGTCGCTTTCGCGCCGGTCGGCTTCGTCGGCTCGTTCGGCTTCGCGTTCGCTCTCGCGCGGGTCGGTGTCGCCGGCTCTCGAGGCCAGCAGGCGCCGGTACGACTCCAGCCGCCGCGGATCGGCCTTGCCCTCGGCCACCCACGCGTCCAGACGGCAGCCCACGTCGGCCGCCGTGTGCCCGCAGTTGGGCTGATCCTCCAGCGTGCCCTCGACCAGGTCGGGGAAGCCGTGCAGCAGGCTCTCGGCGCTCACATGGGCCAACCCGAAACTGCGGATGCCGGGCGTGTCGATGATCCAGCCCGGGTCCTTGCGGCTCTTGCCGACCGCGGGCAGCCGCAGCGCCACAGCACTGGTCGACGTGTGCCGGCCCTTGCCGACCGCGCTGACCACCCCGACCGCCCGCAGCGCGTCCGGCACCAGCCGGTTGACCAGGGTGGACTTGCCCACCCCGGAATGGCCGACCATGACCGAGATGTTGCCGGCCAGGCGCTTGCGCAGCTCGGTCAGATCGCTGCCGGGGTGGATCGCCACGTAGGGCAGGTCGAGCTCGGCGTAGTAACCGAGGATCTCCTCCGGGCCGGCCAGATCGGCCTTGGTCAGGCACAGCAGCGGCTCGATGTCCGCGTCGTACGCCGCGACGAGGCAGCGGTCGATGAACCCCGTACGCGGGGGTGGGTCGGACAACGCGCTGACGATCACGAGCTGGTCGGCGTTGGCCACGACCACCCGCTCGAGCCGGCCCTCGGGGGTGGTGTCGTCGTCGTCGGCCGTGCGGCGCAGCACCGAGGTGCGCTCGCCGATCCGCACGATGCGAGCCAGCGCGCCCGGTGCACCCGTCACGTCGCCCACCAGGGCCACCCGGTCGCCGACGACCACCGACTTGCGGCCCAGCTCGCGGGCGCGCATCGCGGTGATGACCGGGCTGTCGGGCGGCGCTTCCTCGCGGACACAGCCGTACCGCCCCCGGTCCACCGTGATCACCAGGGCGTCCACGGCGTCGTCGTGCTTCGGGCGCGTCCGGGTGCGTGGGCGCGACGAACGACCCGGCCGGATCCGGACGTCGTCCTCGTCGTACTCCCGCTTGCGTGCTGGCAGGGTCTAACTCCTCGCCACGAGTCCCGCCCAGAGTTCGGGGAACTCGGGCAACGTCTTCGACGTACAACCTACGTCGGTCAGAGTGATGCCCGGGACGGCGAGTCCGATAACCGCGGCGGCGTGCGCCATTCGATGATCCGCGTACGTCTCCCAGGTGCTTCCCCGCAGGGGGCGCGGCTCGATGCGCAGACCGTCACGGAACTCGGTGACCCCGGCGCCGGCCTTGGTCAGCTCGGCCGCCAGCGCGGCGATGCGGTCGGTTTCGTGGCCACGGATGTGCTCGACCCCGCGCAGCTCGGACGGCCCGTCGGCCAGCGCGGCCAGCCCGGCCAGCACCGGCGTCAGCTCACTGACCTCGGACAGGTCGGCCGTGATGCCGTGGATCTGCCCGGTGCCGCGGACGGTGAGACCGTCGGCCGACTGGGTGACCTCGGCCCCGAGCGCGGTCAGCAGCTCGGACAGGCGGCCCACCGGCTGCCAGCTCTCGGCCGGCCAGCCGCCCAGCGTGACGGCGCCACCGGTGACGACGGCGGCGGCGAAGAACGGCGCGGCGCCGGACAGGTCGGGCTCGATCACCCACGTGCGGCCGCTGATCGGCCCCGGCTCGACCACCCAGACGTCGGGCACCGACTCGTCGACCCCCACACCGGCCGCCCGCAGCATGTGGGTGGTCATGCGCAGATGCGGCGCGGACGGCACCGGCGGGCCCTCGTGACGCAGCACGAGCCCCTTGGTGAAGCGCGGCGCGGACAGCAGCAGCCCCGAGACGAACTGGCTGGACCCGGACGCGTCGATCACGGCCTCGCCCCCCTCGACCAGCCCGCTGCCGTGCACGGTGAGCGGCAGCCCGCCGGTGGCCGAGGCGTCGATCGACACGCCGAGCGACCGCAGCGCCTCGACGATCGGGCGCTGCGGCCGGTTGCGCGCATGCGGGTCGCCGTCGAACTCGACAATGCCCTCGGCCAGCGCGGCCGCCGGCGGCAGGAACCGCATGATCGTGCCGGCCAGGCCCACGTCGACCCGGGCCGGACCGCGCAGCGGACCCGGCTCGACCAGCCACCGCTCGTCGTCGCCGGCGTCGATCGCGACGCCGAGCGCACGCAGGCCGGCCGCCATCAGCTGGGTGTCGCGGGCCCGCAGGGGCCGCTCGACCACCGACGGCCCGTCGGCCAGGGCGGCCAGCACGAGCGCGCGGGCGGTCATCGACTTGGAGCCCGGCAGCCGCACGGTGGCGCCGACCGGGCCGGACGCGGACGGGGCGAGCCAAGGGCGGGGTTCTGCTGTCACGGGGGCCATTGTGCCGAAGGGGGCTGACAGTTTTGCGGACGTTTCCCGGCAACCGGGACGGCGCGTCCGCCGGTAGCGTTGACCGCATGTGCGGGCGTTATGCGACCACCAGGAGCGAGGCCGACCTGGAAGACCTGTTCGAGGCCGTGAGTGTGGCCGAGCAGACGGCCCCGAGCTGGAACGTGGCGCCGACGGATCCCGTCCCGGTGATCCGCGTGTCGGCCACGCACGAGGCCCGGGTCGTCGACCGGGCACGCTGGGGCCTGGTGCCACCCTGGGCCAAGGACCTTCGCACCGGCGCCCGCATGATCAACGCCCGCGCCGAGACCGTGGCGACCTCGCGGGCGTTCGCCCCGTCCTTCGCCCGCCGCCGCTGCCTCGTACCCGCCGACGGCTGGTTCGAGTGGGTGGAGCGCAAACCGCACTACATGACCCCGGCCGACGGCTCGGTGCTGGCCTTCGCCGGCATCTGGACGACGTGGGGCCCCGACGCGGTGCTGACCTGCAGCGTCCTCACGACGGCGGCGGTGGGCGGCCTGGCCCGCATCCACGACCGCATGCCGCTGATCCTGCCCGCCTCCCGCTGGCCCACCTGGCTGGCCGGTGGCGGCGACCCGGCGGAACTGCTGACCCCGCTCAGCCCGGCCGAACTGGAAGCCATCGAGATCCGGCCGGTCCGCCCCGAAGTCGGCAACGTCCGCAACAACGGGCCGCATCTGCTGGAACCCCCAGCCAGCCCTGAGGTCACCCCCGCCACCCTCTTCTGAACACCGGGCCGGCGCCGTTTCGCGCTGTTGACGCCGAGCCCGCCCTCACCCACCGCTTGCCCTGCTGGCGCCGGTCCTTTTGGCCGCTTCCCTCTGCCGCCCCCCGCGTGCTTCAACTACCGCTTGTTCCTGTCGCGCTCGCCCCTTTGGCCGCGTGCTCCTGCCGCCGCCGGCCGCGTGCCTCGACCATCGCGTGCCCCTGCCGTTGCCCGCCCTTTCGGCCGCGTGTCTTCACCCACCGCTTGGTCCTCCAGTGGCAACGCCTTCCAGCGGTGACGCCCTCCAGCGGCAACGCCCTCCGGCGGTGACGTCCCCACCGGCGGGGGCCTTAGCGTTGTCGGCTCCCATCGGCGCGCGGCCCGCGGCGAGGACCCGAACGATGTCGCCTCAGCGACGACGCCCATCCATCCGCCCTGCCGTCGCGTGCCGTCCAACCACGACCCGGTCTGTCTCGGATGTGCCAACTTCAGCCGTCGGGTCGGCATCGACCGTCGTGAGATCGTCATGATTCCGCAGCTCAGGGCCGATCCGTCCGGTGGAGAGTTATCCACAATCGAGTGCTGTCCACAGGGGCGGCGTCGCCGGGACATCGAAGATCGGCGGATTCCGACACAATCGTCGGCGGTGGGGGTCCCCCTGGGAGGGCGGGTAATGCGCGTGTGGGAGTTGTGCTCCCGGCGCTGAGCGATGGGAAGGGCTCTGCTACGTTCCTCGCGCTTCGCTGACGGGCTTATGTGCGGGGTGGTTCCGTCGAGCGTTCCCGTGAGTGCCGACGATCGTGAAGGGCACTGAGCGGCGCGCTGCGCCGCCGTGGTGGCTGTGTCGTCGCGACCGCCGTCCGCGGCGTCATTTGGGCCGTTTTGTGAGTCGTGGCGGGTGGCGGCTCGGGTGTGGGCGGTCGGGCTCGCGAGTGGCTGGACCGTGGGCCATCGGGCTGAGCTGCGGCAAGATCAAGACTGGGTTTTGTCAATGGATGTCCGCATTTTATATTGGCAACTTTGTTTCAAGATAGATAAGCCCCTTGTTCTGATCTCCTACCCTGCGATACAAAACTGCGCCGGAGTGGTGCAGGTTCGCACGGTGCGAGCCCGTTGCCACACGCAGTACCGGTCCCACGGGGGAGGTGGGCTGATGACACGGGCTCGTATGCCGCGTCCACATGAGGTAGCCATCGCGCGGAGGGATCCGCGCCTGCTCGAAGCGATCAGCGAACGTCGCAGCGACGAGGCTTGGCGGACCCGCGGCGCATGCCGTTCGGTCGATCCGGAGACGTTCTTTCCGGCGCCAAATGAACCGTCCGAAGGTGCGGTTTCGCTGTGCGGCTCATGCACAGTCCAAGGGCCGTGCCTGGCCTGGGCGTTGCAGGTCGGCGACTGTCACGGTGTCTGGGGCGGGACGACCCCGCGCGAACGCCGGGCGATGCTGGTGGCCTGGCGCGAACGCGTCGGTCCCAACGGCGAGACCGTCGACGACGAAACCGACGAAGAAGACCGCAGGTTGCTCAGCCTTACACCGATCAGCCGCTGACCCGCTCGTCGTCCGCCGGCCGGCACGCTCGCAAGGGCGGGCCGGCCAGGCAGAGCGGGCTGCCGAGCAGAGCGGGCCGCCGAGCAGAGCGGGCCGCCGAGCAGAGCGGGCCGCCGAGCAGAGCGGGCCGGCGCAGGAGCGGGCCGGTGAAGAGCAGACGGCCAAGCAAAGCGGCCCGGTGAAGAGGCGAGCGGCCGGACAAAGGCGGCCCGGTGAAGGCGCGACCTGGTGAAATAGGGCGTGACCGAGATCGAGACGCCCCGCGGCCCGGCCCAGGTGCGCATCAGTGAGCCCGCCGGCAACCCTGTCAGCACGTTGATGCTCGGGCACGGTGCCGGCGGTGGGGTCGACGCGCCCGACCTCCAGGCCGTGCACGATGCCGCGGTGGCCGCCGGCGTACGGGTCGTGCTGGTGACGCAGCCCTACCGCGTGGCCGGTCGGCGTGCGCCCGCTCCGGCCGCCCAGCTCGATGAGGCCTGGTCGGTCGTGGCGGCAGCCGTACGGGGAGAGGCTCCTTTGATCGTGGGCGGGCGGTCGAGCGGGGCGCGCGTGGCGTGCCGGACGGCAGCGCAGCTGGGGGCCGTGGGGGTGCTGGCACTGGCTTTCCCGTTGCATCCGCCGGGCAAGCCCGAGAAGAGCCGGGCCGCCGAGTTGCCCACCGAGGTGCCGACGGTCGTGCTCAACGGGGACCGGGACGCGTTCGGGGTGCCCACCGGCTCGGGCCTCGTCGAGGTGCTGGTGCGGCCGGGCGCGACTCACGACCTGCGTAAAGGTGTCGCCGAGACGGCCACGCTGGCGGTGGGGTGGCTGCGGCGGCACGGGTGGGCCACGTGAAGCGGAGCACGGGGCGGCTGGCAGGAATGCAACTTGCGCCTGCGTGGTTGTAAGCCCCGGAGCTTGTAAGTCGGAAGGGGTTTTACTGGTGCGAGCCGGAACCGAGAGCCTCGAGCGTGAGGGCCGGGATGTCGACCGGGTGCGGAACTTGCTGGGTTCTCCCGAGTGGCCGGCCACCGAGACCACAAAAGTGTCGCCATCGGTGAGTGTCAGCACACCGGCGGTTTTCAAAGGCGTTGAAGGGGCACTACCCGTATCCTCGGCGGGGCGGTCGAGGGGAGATCTCAGGGTGGCCCAAACAGAACGGACCGAGGAGCGCAGGGCGCGCTTCGAGCGGGACGCGTTGCCTTTCGTGGACCAGCTGTACGCGGCTGGCTTGCGCATGACGCGCAACCCGGCCGATGCCGAGGATCTGGTGCAGGAGACGTATCTGAAGGCGTTCTCCGCGTTCCACCAGTTCGAGGAGGGCACCAACCTCAAGGCGTGGCTCTACCGCATCCTCACGAACACCTATATCAACTCGTATCGGCGCAAGCAGCGTCAGCCGGTGCAGGCTCCCACCGAGGAGATCACCGACTGGCAGCTCGCCTCGTCGGAGTCGCACACGTCGGTCGGCCTGCGTTCGGCCGAGACCGAGGCGCTCGACCGGCTGCCCGACAGCGACATCAAGGAAGCCCTGCAGGCTCTGCCCGAGGACTTCCGTCTGGCCGTCTACCTCGCTGATGTCGAGGGTTTCTCGTACAAGGAGATCGCCGACATCATGGGCACGCCGATCGGCACCGTCATGTCCCGGCTGCACCGCGGCCGGCGCAACCTGCGCAAGACCCTGGAGCAGTACGCTGCCGACCGGGGGATCACCCGGACCGCTTCGGAACCGCAGGAGGCCTGACCCAGATGAGCGGCCTGAACGGCGAGGATCACGAAACCGACTGCGGCATCGTGATCAGCGAGGTCTATCTCTACCTCGATCTGGAGTGCAGCGAGGACCGCCGCACGCTGATCCAGAAGCATCTGGACGACTGCGACGGTTGCCTGCGCGAGTACGGCATCGAGCACGAGGTCAAGGCGCTGGTGTCGCGCTGCTGCGGCGACGAGAAGGCGCCCCGGGAGCTGCGTGAGCGGCTGCGGGTGAAGCTCGACCAGCTCGAGGTGCAGGTCGAAACCAGGGAATACCTGCCCTGAGGCACGTGTACGGCGACAAGAAAGGCCCCGCGCGAGCGGGGCCTTTCTTCGTTCGAGCACAAGCTCAGCTGTTGGGCCGCTTGCCGTGGTTCGCGCTGCTCTTCTTGCGAGCCTTCTTCTTGCGGGCCTTCTTCGCCATCGAGTGACTCCTTGTTCGTGCCGTGTTTCCCGAGCCGATGGTAGTCGGCGCGTCCGCTCGGCTCCGACTCGCCCGACCAGGATCCGTGGTTTGATACCGGTACCGACAGACCGAGGAGGGTTCCCCATGGCCGACGAGATCCGGGCCGAGATGGTAGCCAACGTGTGGAAGGTCGTGGCCACGAGCGGCGACACCGTGGCCGAGGGGGACACCCTGGTGATCCTCGAGTCGATGAAGATGGAGATCCCGGTCGTCGCCGAGACCGACGGCACGGTGGCCGAACTCGCCGTGCACGAGGGCGACGTGGTGCAGGAAGGCGACCTGATCGCCATCATCCAGGGCTGATCAGGACGGCCCGCCCGGCAGCTGCAACTCCACCGAAGGGAATTCGACGGGCTGCGGCTGGTCGGCCCAGAGCGCGCGCAGCTGACCCTGCAGGAAGGCCATGAGCCGCCGGCGGTATTCGGCGTCGAAGACTTCGAGCGTCTCGATCTGTTCCTGTAATGCTTTCCGCTTGACCGCGAGCCCGCCGACCGCGTCCTCGTAGCGGCGCTGTGCCCGCTGTGCGAGCTGTTCGGCGGTTTCGTTGCCGTCGGCGATGATGCGTTCCGCCTCGGCGCGGGCCGCGGTCAGCAATGCGTCCGCTTCGGCGCGCATCCGCTCGGCGTATTCGCGAGCTTCGGCGCGGCAGTGTTCCGCGCTCTTCTCCGCCTCTTCCCGCACCGTCTGCGCGGTCCGGTTCGCCGCGGCGACGTACTCCTCGGCGGTTCGCTGCGCCAAGGTCAGAACCTGCAGGGCCTCACCGGGCAGCTCGGCTGATGCCGGCGGGGCCGGGTCTTCCGGGGATATCGAGGAGACGACGGGATGAATCGCGGTCACGCTGTCGACGGAGGCGCGGCCGAGCAGCAACCGGACGCGTCCGGTCACGGGTTTGTCGTTCACGGGTGTCTCCCGTCCCTCTCAAGGGGTGGTGCCGCCGGGCGAAAGGCGTAACCCAGCGGCACCACAGGGGTAAAGCAAGGCCGGTCAGCCCAAACAATCCGTACGATCAGGGCCGTGGTTGCGCGGCGATTTCCCTACCGGTCTCTGACCCACATCCGATGACGGCAAGGAAATCTCGGCATCCGCCGGCCCGTACTCAGTTACCGGCCATTCGGGCCCTGGTGACCGGGGCGGCCGATCGGGCCCTGGTTGCCGGGGATCGGACCCTGGTTGCCGGGGCGCACGATCGGGCCCGGGTGACCGGGGCGGACGATCGGGCCCGGGTGACCGGGACGGACGATCGGGCCCGGGTGACCGGGGCGCATGATCGGGCCCGGGTGACCCGGACGGAAGAACGGACGCGGGTGGCCGTGGCGGAACATGCCCCGGTGCCCCGGACGCATCTGGCCCCACCAGCCCGGCCGGAACTGGACCGGGAAGCCGCGGGTCAGCGCGAACGGACGGCTGAAACCGCCGGGGCCCCAGTCGTCCTCGCTCTCGACCTCGAGGGCCCAGGCGCCCCGGCGCACGCCGAGCTGCACCAGGTCGCAGTCGTGGTCGTCCCAGGCGCCGCTCCGCTCGCCGAACTGTCCCGCAAGTTCACAGGCCCGCAGCGACCGGTAGAAGCCGACGACCTGAGTGCCATCGCGCCACTGAGCGACGTGGCCGGCCCCGGACTTGCTCTCCACGGCCGGGCCGGCGGTGGCCGACGCCTGGGCCGGAGCGGTGCCGACGGCCAGTGCGGCGAGTACGCCGAACCCTCCCATGGTCAGGGCGCGGGTGAGCTTCTTCATCGCATTTCCTTTCGTACCGTGTTGCGCGGTGACTTACGGAATGGAAAACCGCTTTCCGCCTACGCCGGAAGTCGAACGCGCGTATGTCGTCGTGCGCCGGAATGACGGTCGCCCGATGGCCGTTCGGCGGACCTTTCTTGAGGGCCCGGCACAGAACCCCGGAACCATTGCGAGAACGGGAGTCGATGAATTTCCGGGTGGACGCTGGGCAAGTGTCCGGTGGGCCGGTTCGACGGCTCCGCTCCGGCGACACCGCGACAACTCGGGGGCACGTAAGGTGACCGGCTCCGGCCCGGCGCTGTGTGCCCAGAGCGGCCGGGGCGTCGCGCACCGTGTCCGGGCGTTCCGGCGCCTCAGTGGACGGCATGGACGGGGCCGGGCCGAGTGCTTGGAGCGGGCCAGGCCGTGGCCGCGGGCGGCTTTGCCTGCGCTAAATCGAATTGGTCGCCGCTTCCGGTCCCGTACGCCGCTTCGGTCGCTCGCCCGGAAGTCGGCGGCACCGGCCGGCCGGGCGTCGGGGCCGCTGCCTCGCCGGCACTCCTTCGGGTTAGTGCGACGGGTTCATCGGCGCAAACCTTCGGATGTCTCCGCGCGAGCCGATCAGCCCTCGCCGGACGCAAACGACCGATGCGCTCCCTGGCCGCCGGTCGACCATTCTTGTAGCTCCTCCCTCGAAATGATTGCCGACGAGGTTCCGCGCCCTATTGCTCTGCGCCGGTCGCCCTGATAGCAGGTCGTTGCATCCCGGCAACGGTGCGTGGCGGTTCCGTCGGACGTTTCTGGCAAAATCCTTGGCATGTCGAATGCCAGAAGGTCTTTCGGCCGGATTCCTGCTTTGCCGACCTTGATCTTTCTGGTGGACCGGCGGCGGCGATCGGAACGATTCTGCGAGAAGAACCGCATTGCGCGGACCTGATCGCAAGCTCGAATGGCGCGGCCGGCCATCCGCCCCGCTATTCGGATCCGGATGCGCACGCGGAGTGAGCGCGTCGTGCCGGTTCGCATCGGTTGCCGGTAAAAGATCCAAAAGCCGACCGGTTTTTGTCGCATGCCCGGCTGAATTTGAGCCGGAACGAGCGGAACCAGGTTTGGTCGCCCGAGCCGCGGTTATCGCTCGATTTATCGCGGGCCGCCCGACCGCGATCTTCGTTGAATGAGTAAGGACAAGGCCCGATGAGAACGAGCAACATCACCCTGCCGAGCCGGTGGCGAGCGGCGTACAAGGCGGCGCTGGAGCTCCTCGAGAGCGACAAGCCCTACAACGACCCGCAGGACGCCCGGGCCCGGGCCCGCGTGCAGCGCATGCGAACCGACACGCGCCGGTGGATCCGGGAGCAGAAAATGATGGCGGCGGCCGGCCTTCTTTCTCCCGTGCAGACCTTGTTCATCGCGCACATCCCCGACAACTGGCGTGAGATCGACCTGCGGCGCCGAAGCCTGCGGCAATAATTCGGGCCGGTCGATAAAAACAGTGGCGTCCGGACCGCGATCACGCAGTCCGGACGCCGATTCTTCAACGAAGTTTGTTCATAGGGGCGGCCCAGAAGAGGGCCGGGTGATCAGGAGTTCGTCTTCTCGGACATGTATCCGCTGTAGTAGACCGTGCTGGAGCCGACCGGCGCCACCGCGTCGCTGTCGGCCCTCGCCGGCTCCGGAGCCGGCCGGTGGAACGGCTCCTCCCGGCGGAACGCACGCGACGGAAGAAGCGCCAGGCACCTGATCACGCCGATGCCGAGAAGGTTGTAGACCGCCTCCACCGGAGTCAGCAGCACCCAGGTCCTCAGCTTCTCCGACCGGCTCATGGCCGGCCGACCGGCCAGGTAGTGGCCCGCTTCGGCGTAACGCACGAGCAGGTAGAGCGCTGCGTAGAGGATGATCCAGGACGCTTGCGGCGTTCCGCCTACGGCGGCCTCGACGAGCAACACGACGGCGCAGACCATCCAGGCCGGCGTCCGCAGAAGCCCCAGCAGGACGAGCGCGCGGGTCCGGCGCGGGTGCCGCGGCGCCAGAGCCGTTGCCAGCGCCCGCCACCGCCTGGTCGCCGTGCGCAGCAGCTGCCGGTAGGCGCTCGCGACGTCGACCGGCGCCGCAGTCCAGGCGATGGCCTCGGGCACCGGGACCACCTCGCCGTCCAGGTCCGGATACATCGCCAGGCACTGGTCGTCACCGTCGGCGGCCGGATCCCGCGGCAGACGCTCGTGCTCGAACAGGACATCGGCCCGGTAGACGGTCAGCGCGCCCGGATTGATCTGCACCGCCCGCAACGCCGACCGGCGCGTCGGGCGTGTGACGCCGGTACCGGTGTTGAGGTCGACTACCCGGGTCAGCAGGTTGTGCCCGGCGTTGCGCATCAGCACCATCGCGGTGGTCGCCACGACGTTCGGTTCGGCGAACTCCCGGAGCTGACGGTCCACCGCGTGCTCGTCCAGCACGCACGCGCCGTCCACGGCCAGCACGAAGTCCCAGTCGTCCGGGTCGAGCCGGTCGAGGACGTAGCGCTGAGCCGAGCGCCGGCCGCCGTGTTCCGTTCGATGCCACCGGACCCGCGGGTGCGCGAAGGGCTGCACCGGCATTCGGGTCGAGCCGTCGTCGACCACGTGAACCTCGTCCACGACGACGCGGCTCTGCTCGAGGATCGACCAGAGGCAGGCCCGCAGGTCGGCCTGGTCGGGCTCGTGCACACCGACGACGGCGACCACGCGGCCGGTCACCGCGGCCGGGGAGGGCGGCCGCCGGCGATCTCTGACGAGCGGATACAGGGAGTAGATGACGGCGCCGTTGCTGATCCACCAGAAAGTGAGCAGAGCCGGGTGGTCGATCCGCCCGCGAAAGTGCCAGGTGGCTGCAATCAAGCCGGCGAAGAAAGTGCCGGCGATCACCGCGCAGACGAGGAAGACCCGCCGCGAGGCGAAGGTGTCGGACGGCATGGGAACTCCTCAGCAGAGCTTCTCGGATTGCCGGGCGAACGACGGGCCCCGGCGGCTCAGTATGGTGACGATCCGGACACCTCCGAGGAAACTGTGCGGGCCCACGTTCGCACGAAAGTGCGGGGTGCCCGGCCGGACCGGCTCGTTCTCCACGACCGCGCTCATCCGATCGGTCAGCCGGGCGTTATCCATTCGCTGGGACGGGCATCCCCGAGACCGAATTCGGGCGTCGCCGTGCGCGAGTTCTATCTCCTGCAAGAAGCGGTTCGCCGAGCCGTCGATGCTCCTTCGCCGGACGACAGCCCGTTCCCGGCGGCGCCGCCGGTGGCTCGCCGGCGAAATCGATGGCCGGCCGGACCCGCCGGGGGTTCCCGACGTCCCCCCGTGAGGGAACCCCCGGTTGCAGCACGCTGCGCATACAGGAAAGGAAGACGGCGGGCTCATGACCAAAATGGAGATTCTGGCGCTGTTGCTGTCGGCTGTCGCGCTGAGTCAATTGCTGCGGAGCCGGCGGCGGCCGTCAGCCGGCCGCCCGGTCTTCGGCCCCCGTGACGTCTGGCCGGACTGCGGCGGGCAATACCCGCTGGGCGGCGTGCTGCCCCGGCGTCAACCCGTGCGCCGCCACCGGATGCTGCTCCGGAGCTGTGTCGTCCGCCGCCGTCGGTGACCACCCGGTTCGCCCGTCCCCGTCCGAGAAAGATCGAAGGCTCACCACATGGCTGGCAAACGATGATCGCCCCCGGCAACGAGAGTGTCATGCTGACGCTCGCGCTCGGTTTCCTCCTGTCCAGGGCTTATGCGTTCGGCCGGATCCACCAATGGCACAAGCGGAGCCGGGAACGCGATCAGGCTTATCGCACCGGATACGACAGCGCCTCCCAATCAATCATCAATATGATGACGACGTTGCATTCCCCGAGCCCGATGAATGCGTCTGTGCACGGGCCCCGAAACAACCGTTCGCAGGCGTACGCGGTCGATCGGAATGACCTGGACGATCGGCTATAAATGTCGGCCGGAAGTTGCCGTACGGTTCTCCTCGGGCTCCATTTCGTCCGTTGCCGGGAAGGCCTTAGAGTCAGGAAATGCCGATCGGTAACAGTGGCACCCTGCAGATCATCGCCGGTGTCGTGCTTTCCATGATGAGCGCCTACGGCGGGGGACGCATTCATCAGTGGTACATGCACGGCATGGACCGGGACCGGGCCTTCCGCGAGGGGTACGCCCACGGGTATCAAGCGCTCTTTCACCTCGCCGCTCGCGGTTCCCGGCGCGTGCCCCGCCCGACCGGTTCGGAGCGGGCCCGGCAATTGTCCGACGCGCCGGCCGACTGATCGCTGCGGGTCATCCGATGGCGCTACCTGTGCGTGTCGCGCAGGCGCCGGGGACGCAGTCGCGTGCTCTGCTGATCTTGCGCAAGCGATGTCTTGCGCGGTTCGGCAGTTCTCGAGAAGGAGCACGTCAGTGAAGAAAACCATGCGTGTCGTCGCCGCGTCCGGCCTGGGCCTGATGGCCGGTCTCACGATGGTCGCCGGTCCCGCTCAGGCGGCCGGCGCCACCGCGCAGTCGGACAGCAAGCCGGCCGCGCAGAAGGGCTTCGGCCGGGACGACATCGTCGGCTACTTCCGTTCCCCCGTCGTCTGCGAGGTGGCCGGCCGCCTCGGCGAGCGGCAGGGCCGGTGGGAGGACTACGACTGCGAGTTCGTGCACGTCGGCTTCCGCCGCGGCGGCTGGGTCCTTCGGGCCGAGGAGTGCGACCTCGGTTGGGGCGGGCACGGTCACCACCACAAGCCGGGCAAGCCGCACGGCTCCAGGGACGACGACGACGTCAAGGGCGACGGCGGCTACACCAAGCCCGCGGCCACCAAGCCCGACGGCTACACCAAGCCGGCGGGAACGAAGCCGGCGGCCACCAAGGACGACGGCTACACCAAGCCGGCGGGAACGAAGCCGGCGGCCACCAAGGACGACGCCTACACCAAGCCGGCGGGAACGAAGCCCGCGGCCACCAAGGACGACGGCTACACCAAGCCGGCGGCCACCAAGCCCGACGGTTACACCAAGCCGCAGGCTGCCGACACCGACGACAAGTACTGACCACCTGCCGGCGCGGCGCCGGTGAGAAGCACTACGTCACCTTCGTTGCCGGGCACGCCAGGGGCGTTCCCGGCAACGACGTCTCGGCTAACCTCGCCGCCAGCGCAGGGACAGACGGCTCCGGCCGCGCGGCCGGGGCACCACGGGCATTCGGGTGATGGCCGTGGCCAGCTGCCGCGCCGACTGGTCGAGGTCGGGCGTGGCCAGGGCCAGCTCGGCGAACGAACGCGCGCCGGGCCGCGACGCCACCTCGGTGAGCCGCGCGGTGACGACCCGGGCCACGTCGGCCCGCGCCGACGGGTCGGTCCAGGCGGCCACGATCAGGGCGAACAGCGCCGCCTCGGTGACCCGGTCGGCCCCGCCGTCGACCAGGCCCAGCAGCATCCGCCGCCGCTCGGAGTCGAGCCAGCCCTCTTCGGCGCGGTGGTGCAGCAGTCCCAGGCAGGCCCAGACCTCGGGCGCCGCCACATCGGCCGGCGGGTGCGCCAGCAGCGCCAGCAGGTCGGCCGGGGACACCATGATCAGCTGTAGGGCGGCGTCGTACGCCGCCGGTGGGTGCGCCCACGAGAGCGCGGCGACCTGCCGGAGCCGGCGTACGGCGTCGGGGGTGGGCTCGGCGGCCACCGGCGCGCTGCCGCGGGGCAGAGGCGCGGCCGCGGGCGCACCGCTCAGCCACGGGGTGTCGCGGCAGCAGTCGGCCAGGTCGGTGTGCTCGTGCGATTCGTCGGGGTGGTCGCGGATGTAGTCGGCCAGCCGCACCAGGTGCGTGAGGTCGCCGTCGGCGCGGTGCCGCAGCCGGTGCGCGGTGTGCACGGCGCAGTCGTAGTCGGGGTCGCGTTCCAGCGCGCGGTCGACCCAGCTCAGCGCGTCGTCGAGGCGGCCGTTGTCGGCCAGGGTGCCGGCGATGTCGGCGTACACGGAAAGGTCGTCGGGGTCGTGGGCCACCGCGCGGCGCAGGGCCGCGAGCGCCTCGGGCAGCTTGCCGGCGCTGCGATAGGCGTACCCGAGCCAGATCTCCCCGAGCTTGGACGGCCGGACACGGGCCCCGCGGGCGGCCCAGTCGACGGCCAGGTCGTGCTCCCCGACGCGGCGGGCCAGCGCGGAGCCGGCGCCCAGCAGCATGGCGTGCTCCGGATAGGCAGCCAGCGCGTGGCGCACCACGGTCAGGTAGGGGCGCAGCGTCGGCGGCGCCGGTTCCCCCACCCGGGTGCAGAGGCGCATGAGAACCTGGGCCAGCAGCCCGGGTTCGATCCGGACGCCCAGGGCGGGCTCGTCCACCCAGGGGATGCCCGCCCAGTCGGCGGCGGGTGACTGTCCGCTGGCCGCGGCGAGCAGGGGCAGGCCGTCCTCGGGGCGCCCGGCCGCGGCGAGCAGGTGCGCGCGGGCGGCGAGCCGGCCGGGGGAGGCGTGCGGCCCGGCGCGGAAGAGGTCGAGCCCGCCGCCGGGCCGGGCCGCGAGGCGTCCGAGCACCTCGTGCACCTCGGGCAGCGTGGGGGCGTGGGCCAGCGCGCCGGCGAGGTGATCGGCGGCGCGCTCCGGTTGATCCGTCGCCAGGGCCGATCTTGCCTGTTCAAGAGCGCGGTCGGCGGCGCGGCGTACATCCACGATGCAAGACAGTAGGGGAAAGAGCCCCTCCTGTCAGCAGGAGGTTTGCTGCGCATTAGTGCTCGAAACATTGACGAATTAAGCTCATTCTTGCAAGACTGCGCATCAATCGCGCGCACAGCCGCTCATCAGGGGAGGAACACGTGACACAACGAGGCCAGGGGATGGCCGCGGACATCGCGGAACAACCGGGCGGATTCGCGCGGTTGCTCGACGGTGAGCACGCCGGCGCGATCGCCGCCGTCGCCGCCGAGGTGGCCCGCCGTAAGCCCCGCAATGTCGTGTTCGTGGCCCGGGGCACCTCCGACCACGCCGCGCTCTACGGGGCCTATCTGACCGAGATCCGGCTCGGCCTGCCCGTGGCCAGCGCCTCGCCCAGCGCGATCACGCTCTTCGGGGCCCGGCCCACCTTCACCGACACGCTCGTCGTGGGCGTCAGCCAGAGCGGCGGCTCGCCCGACCTCACCGGCGTGCTGCAGGTGGCCCGCGAGACCGGGGGCCTGACCCTCGCGGTCACCAACAACCCCGACTCACCGCTGGCCCGGGCGGCCGAGTTCTCGATCGACGTGGCGGCCGGTCACGAACGGGCGGTCGCGGCCACCAAGACGTACACGGCCGAGCTCCTCGCCCTGCTGCTGCTGATCGAGGGCATCCGATCGGGCGACGGCTCGCTGCCCGACGACGAACGGGCCGCGCTGGACAAGCTGCCCCAGCTGGCCGAGGACGCCTTGGCCGACCGTACGGCCGACGACCTCGCGCAGCGCTACCGGTTCGCGTCGCGCCTGGTCACGACCGGCCGTGGGTATGCCTACCCGACCGCCCGCGAGGCCGCGCTCAAGCTGATGGAGACGTCGTACCTGCCCGCCCTGGCCTTCTCGGGCGCCGACTTGCTGCACGGGCCGCTGGCCATGACCGACCCGGACGTGCCGGTGCTCGCGGTCGTGGGCGACGGGCCGGGCGGGCAGTCGATGCGTGACGTGGTGACCCGGCTCGGCGAGCGGCGGGCCGACGTGGTGACGATCGGCGCGACCGACGTGCCGGGCGCGGCCGGGCGGCTGCCGGTGCCGGAGCTGACCGATGAGCGGTACAGCGCGCTGCTCGACATCCTGCCCTTGCAGAAGCTGGCCCTCGCCCTGGCGCTGGCCCGCGGCGAGGACCCGGACGCGCCTCGGGGGCTGAAGAAGGTCACCACGACGCTTTAGGAAACAGTGACGTGGCACGCTTGGCGCGTGTCAACGTTGCGTGATCTGGCCGAGGAGCACACCGGCCTGGGCCCGGCCGACATCGACCACCTGCACCGCATCGCCGGTGACTGGCAGCTGCTGTCCGATCTCTCCTTCGCCGACCTGCTGATGTGGGTGCCGGTGAAGCGGGAGGCCGGGCAGCCGCGCGAGTATCTCTGTGTGGCCCAGGTGCGGCCGACCACGGCCCCGACGGCCTACCAGGACGATCAGGTCGGCAAGATCGTCGGCGGACCGGAGGTGGCCCACCTCGACATCGCCTTCGCCCAGGAGCGGATCTGGCGTGAGGGCGACCCGGTCTGGTACGGCGACACCCCGGCCCGGCACGAGGCGATTCCCGTACGGCTGCGCGACCCGAACGACCGCGAGGAGGGCTACAGCGAGGTCATCGCGGTGATCGGCCGCGACACCAACCTGTCCACTGCCCGTACGCCGTCCCAGCTCGAACTCAACTACCTGACCACCGCCGACGACCTGGCCCAGATGGTGGCCGACGGCACCTTCCCGCCACCTCGGCACCCGGGCGAGACCACTTCCGCCCCGCGCGTCGGCGACGGCCTGGTCCGCCTCGACGCGGGCGGCAAGGTCACGTACGCCAGCCCGAACGCCCAGTCGGCGTACCGGCGTCTGGGTTTCAACGCCCACCTGGTCGGTGAGGAGCTCTCGGCGCTGACCAGCCGGCTCGCGGCCGACCCGCTGGAGGGCAACGACACCGCCGAGCGGATTTTGTCCGCGCTGCGTGGTGAGTCGCCGCCCCGGCAGGAGATGGAGGCCCGCGGCGCCACCGTGCTGATCCGCGCGCTGCCGCTGCTGCCGGCCGGGGTGCCGATCGGTGCGCTGGTCCTCGTCCGCGACGTGACCGAGGTCCGCCGCCGCGACCGCGCGCTGATGACCAAGGACGCGACCATCCGCGAAATCCACCACCGGGTCAAGAACAACCTGCAGACCGTGGCCGCGCTGCTGCGCCTGCAGGCCCGCCGCGTCGACGCCCCCGAGGCCCGGATGGCGCTGCAGGAGTCGGTGCGCCGGGTGGCCTCGATCGCCCTGGTGCACGAGACCCTGTCGATGTCGAGCGACGAGGCGGTCGAGTTCGACGGGATCGTGGACCGGGTCGCCACAGCCGCCACCGAGGTCGCCGCGACCAGCGTGCCGGTCAAGATGCGCCGCCAGGGCACGTTCGGGGTGCTGCCCGCCGAGATCGCCACGTCGCTGGTCATGGTGCTCAACGAGCTGCTGATCAACGCGGTCGAGCACGGCTTCCCGGCGTCCGAGGACGACGACGAGCCCCCGGTCGAGCGGGAAGACCAGGGTGAGGTGGTGGTTTCCGCCCACCGGTTCCGCAAGCAGCTGCACGTCACCGTGGCCGACAACGGGCAGGGGCTGCCCGCTGACTTCCGCGCCGACGACAGCCAGCGGCTCGGCCTGCAGATCGTGCGCGCGCTGGCCACCGGCGAGCTGCGCGGCAGTATCGAGCTGCGCAACCGGGCCGGCGGGGGCACCGAGGCGGTTCTGGTCGTGCCGTTGGGCAAACGCTGACGGCTTCCCACCTGGTGGGCCGCGACACACTCCCGAAATCTGGACCGCACTGGCCCAGATTGGTTCGGCGTGAGAGGCTTGCCGACATGACCGCTGCTCTGGACCGCCGCTTCGTGGCTCGCCGCCACGTTGATTACGGCCGCGTCCGCAGCGCGATGTGTCCGGCTTCCTGACGCCGTCCGGATTTTCTTTCGGGCGCGCGAAGACGCGCCGGCCACTCCTGACACCGTAGTCACGAGCCCCTGAGAGCCGTGAGCGTCCGACCGCGCCCACCGACTCCAGGAGGACCGCCGACATGGCGACCCCAGCTAAGCCGACCGCCCGCCCTCGTAAGGCGCGCGGCGAGGGTCAGTGGGCGCTCGGACACCGCGAGCCGCTCAACCCCAACGAGCGGATCAAGAAGGACGACAACCCGCTCAACGTCCGCGCCCGCATCGAGAACATCTACGCGCACAGCGGCTTCGCCTCGATCGACCCGCAGGACCTGCGCGGCCGTTTCCGCTGGTGGGGTCTTTACACCCAGCGCAAGGCGGGCATCGACGGCGGGCGTACGGCGGTGCTCGAGCCGCACGAGCTCGAGGACGAGTTCTTCATGCTGCGGGTGCGCATCGACGGCGGCGCGCTGTCGGTGGCCCAGCTCCGCACGATCGCCGAGATCTCCCGCGAGTTCGGCCGGGACAGCGCCGACATCACCGACCGGCAGAACATCCAGCTGCACTGGATCCGGGTCGAGGACATGCCCGAGATCTGGCGCCGGCTCGAGGCCGTCGGGCTGCAGACCACCGAGGCCTGCGGCGACTGCCCCCGCGTGGTGCTGGGCTCGCCCGTCGCCGGCATCTCGACCGACGAGGTGCTCGACGGCACCCCCGCGATCGACGAGATCCTCAAGCGCTACATCGGCGACCCGCAGTACTCCAACCTGCCGCGCAAGTTCAAGTCGCAGATCTCCTGGCTGGCCGACGGGCCGTACGAGACCAACGACATCTCCTTCGTCGGCGTGGTCCACCCGCAGCACGGCCCCGGCTTCGACCTCTGGGTCGGCGGCGGCCTCTCCACCAACCCGCGACTGGCCGAGCGGCTCGGCGTCTGGGTGCCGCGCGACGAGATCCCGGACGTCTGGGAAGGCGTCATCGGCATCTTCCGCGACTACGGCTACCGCCGCCTGCGCAACCGCGCCCGCCTGAAGTTCCTGCTGGCCGACTGGGGCGTGGCCAAGTTCCGCGAGATCCTCGAGAAGGAGTACCTGGGCCGCGCGCTGATCGACGGCCCCGCGCCCGACCTGCCGGCCAAGCCGATCGACCACATCGGCGTGCACAAGCAGGTCGACGGGCGCAACTACGTCGGCGCCGCGCCGGTCGTGGGCCGGTCCTCCGGCACTCAGCTGGGCCGGCTGGCCGACCTGGTCGAGCAGCACGGCTCCGACCGTGTACGGCTCACGGCGTACCAGAAGCTCCTGGTCCTCGACGTGACCGACGAGATGGTGGAGCCGCTGATCGCCGGCATGCGGCAGATCGGTCTGGAGGCGCGGCCCTCGGCGTGGCGGCGCGGCACCATGGCCTGCACGGGCATCGAGTACTGCAAGCTCGCGATCGTCGAGACCAAGGCCCGCGGCGAGGAACTGGTGGCCCGGCTCGAGGAAAGGCTCAAGGACTTCGACGCCGACATCTCGATCCACATCAACGGCTGCCCCAACGCCTGCGCGCGCACCCAGGTCGCCGACATCGGGCTCAAGGGCCAGCTGGTCATGAACTCCCACGGCGAGCAGGTCGAGGGCTTCCAGGTGCACCTGGGCGGCGGGCTGGGCATGGCGCAGGGGCAGACGTCCGGTTTCGGGCGCAAGCTCCGCGGGCTCAAGGCAACTGCCGAAGAGCTTCCCGCGTACGTGGAACGGCTCGCTCGCAACTATCTGGACGGGCGCACCGCGCGCGACGAGTCGTTCGCCACCTGGGTCATGCGCGCCGACGAGGAGCTCCTCAAATGAGCGACGCCCGGTCGACACCCATGTACTGCCCTTACTGCGGCGAAGAAGACCTGTTCCCCAACGAGGCATCACACGGGGCGTGGGAGTGCCACTCCTGCACCCGGGTTTTCACGGTCAAGTTCAACGGGTTGCTGTCCAAGGGAGTGAACCGATGACCATCGTGGCCGCTACATCTCTCAACCTGGTCAACCTGGGCGCGGCCCCGGTGGCCCAGGACCCGGACCGGCGCTCCCGCGACGAGCTCGAGGCGCTGGCGCGCGACGCCGGCCGTGAGCTCGAAGGCGCGCCCGCCGAGGTGATCGCCAAGTGGGCGACCGACACCTTCGGCGCCCGGTTCTGCGTCACCAGCTCGATGGCCGACGCCGTGGTGGCGCACGTCTTCTCCCGGGTCTCGCCGGGCGTCGACGTCGTCTTCCTCGACACCGGCCTGCACTTCCCCGAGACGCTCAAGGTGCGCGACATCGTGGCCGCGACCATGGACGTCAACGTGCGCTCGATCCGGCCGCGCCGCACGGTCGGCCAGCAGGACGGCGAGTACGGGCCGCGGCTGTTCGCCCGCAGCCCCGACGAGTGCTGCTTCCTGCGCAAGGTCGAGCCGCTCGAGCGCGCCCTGTCCGACTACGACGCCTGGGCCACCGGCCTGCGCCGCGACGAGTCGCCGACCCGGGCCAACACGCCGATGGTCGCGTTCGACGCCAAGAAGGGCAAGGTCAAGGTCAACCCGATCGCGGCCTGGACCGAGGCCGACGTCAACCGTTACATCAGCCGCTGGAACGTGCCGGTCAACGAGCTGTTCAAGAAGGGCTACGGCTCGATCGGCTGCTGGCCCTGCACCCGGCGCACCAAGGCCGGCGAGGACCCGCGCGCGGGCCGCTGGGCGATGTTCGAGAAGACCGAATGCGGACTGCACGTCTGACCGACCGGCTCGCGGTCGTCCTGGTCGCCCACGGCAGCCGGGACCCGCGGGCCGCGGCCGCCACCGAGGCCCTGGCCCGGGCGGTGCGCCGGGCCCACCCGGCGTGGGAGGTGCACGCGTCGTTCCTCGACCACGCCGGGCCGCGCCCGCTCGACGTGCTGCGGTCGCTGCCCGGCCGCCGGGTCGTGCTGGTGCCGCTGCTGCTGACCGCGGCCTACCACGGGCGGGTCGACATCCCGGCCGTGGTCGCCGAGGCGGCCGCGCTACCCGTCGAGGTGACCCTGGCCGACGTGCTGGGCCCCTCGGCGCTGCTCGTCGACGGTGTCGCGCGGCGGCTCGGCCCCACCGGGGCGGACGCGGTGGTGCTGGCCGCGGCGGGCACCCGCGACGCGGCCGCCCGCGAGACGATCATGTGGGCCGCGGCCGCCCTGAGCGCCCGGCTGAGCGTGCCGTGCGTCGCGGCGTATGCCTCGGCCGCCCCGCCGGGCCCCGGCGCCGCTGTGGAGCTTCTGCGGGCCGCCGGCGCCCGTCGCGTCGGGATGGCGGCGTACTTCCTGGCTCCGGGACGCCTGTACGACGTGGCTGTGCGGTCCTCGCTCGAGGCCGGTGCGGTGGCGGTCGCCGAGCCGCTGGGGGACGCGGCCGAGGTGGTGCGGCTGGTGGCCGCGCGCGTGCTGGCCGCCACCGGTCGCCTTCTGCCGGCCGCCGCCTGAGACGGCCGGGTCGCTGTGGGGGCGTGCTCATCGCGTGTGTCGCATGATCGCCGACTGTCCACAGTCTGTGATGAACGCACCGCAGGCCGTACGGGTCATCCACAGGGGATCCGGAGGGCGGTCGCCGTCGCTCAGCGTTACCGCGGGTTGTGCGCTCCGCCGACGTCCACGCCGGGTGAGGGGAATGTGGACCATTCGTGTCGGTGGCGCAATTTCGAGATCATTTCGCGGATTCTCGACGAAACCCAACGTGATCGAAATAGCGCACTCGGCGAACCTCTCGGGTTCCTCTCAGGATTGCGCGCGCTGAGTAATCGATCGGAAACAGCAAGACGCCCCGGTGCCGATCGGCCCGGGGCGCAAATGCTGTGGGGGTTTGGTTCAGGCGGTGGGAGCGCCGACCCGGAGGCCGCCACGACGCTTGACCGCGCGCCGCTCGTCTTCGCTCATCCCGCCCCATACGCCGGCATCCTGACCGGACTCGAGGGCCCAAGTAAGGCAGTCCTCGGTCACGGGACACCGCCGGCACACGGCCTTGGCCTGCTCGACCTGCAGGAGCGCGGGGCCGGACGTCCCGATCGGGAAGAACAGCTCCGGGTCCTCGTCGCGGCAGATCGCATCGTGACGCCAGTCCATGGCGGCAACACTCCTTGTTTCGGATGGGGTAATGAATTGCGTTACTGGTTTACCTATGCGTGCGCGGGCGGCCTGCGGGGTGTGTGACCCTCGGCTCGCCGTGCGTAGCAAGCTTTTGTGTTATCAGGTGCTGTTCGGCGCTTCTTGATTAGGAACGCGCGCAAGCGGCAACCGGTTACTTCTTATCGCTTGTGAATGCTTTCACGAACTCGTGCGATGTCAAGGGTAGCGCCGGAAGTTTCTCCGGGCGGGTGAGCTGGCTCACGCCCTCTTTGTCCGGTTCTGACGCTTGCGCCGGAGCCGGTTGACCTACGCCTCCATCAATGTAGTACGGTCTGCGCCCTGCTGCCGACCTTTTGACCGTGTTTCTGTAACGGATTGTGAGGCCGGACCCGTCCGTGACCTGCTGGTCACCCTGGGTTGGCCACCATTCCTTCGGCTCTTATCGCCTACCCAGCGGTCAGCAGATCACACGTAGCGCTTCGGGAACGGACACGAAGTGCACCTTCTGACGCTCGCCCAGATAGTCGCCGTCCAGCTGGAACGCCTGCGGCCGGCTCGCGATCACGGTGAACTCGTCCTGGTCGTGCAGGTGCACCACCTGCTTGCCGTGCGGCTCCGCCCGGCGCAGGGCGAGCTGGGCCATCGTCCGGCTCGTGCTGCCGACGGCGAGGCCGCGCAACGCCATGACGTCGAGCCCGCGGTCGAACGAGGCGCCGGGGCTCGGATTGATCGGGCGGTCACCCAGATAGGTCCAGGGGGCGGTGTTCTGAATGATCACGGTGCCGAGGTCGGCCTCGGGCGGCTCGCCGGGGCGCTCGATGGTCAGCGGCGGGGACTTGCGGTCCTCCCGGGTGAGCATCTGGCCGACCACCGAGCGGAAGTAGAGGGCGGGCGTCGAGGTGCGGCCGCGCAAGCGGGCCTGCTCGACCCGGCGCACGACCGCGGCGTCCAGGCCCATGCCTGCGGCGAACGTGAAATAGCGGTCGTCGGCCCGGCCCAGCCCGATCACCCGGTGCCGCCCGTCGCGCAGGCCGTCGAGAATCACGCTGACCCCCTCGACCCAATCGCGGGGCAGGCCGAGCGCACGGGCGAAGACGTTGGTCGATCCGCCGGGGACGACCGCGAGCGCCGGCAGCACGTGGGCCCGGGGGCCGGTCAGGCCGCTGAGCACGGCCTCGGCGGTCATCAACCCGTTGACGGCCTCGTTGACCGTGCCGTCGCCGCCCAGCGTGACGACCACGTCGACCCCGCTCTCGGCGGCGGCCCGGGCCAGCGTCGCCGCGTGCCCACGGCGGGTCGTGTATTCCACCGACAGCTCCACCGCGCTGCGCAATGCCCTGACCAGCACGTCCCGGCTGCGCTCGCTGGTGGTCGTGGCCTTGGGGTTGACCAGCAGTAACGCTCGCATGCGCGGCACTGTACCCAAGAGCGCGCAAAAACTCTGTCGGTATGGTGCTGGTGTGACCGGTGAGAAGTCAGTCGTTGACAACCCTCCCAGCCTGTTGTGGGCGGTGCGGCTGCTCTATCTGGAGTGCGCCGCCCTGGCCGGGCTCACTATCTACTTGCTCGTCCTCGATCTGACGAGCGATGCGGTGCACGTCGGCATGGCCGTCGCGCTGACCGTTTTCGCCGCCCTCGGCGTGGCGGCGATCTTCTTCGTCGCGCGCGGGCTCGGCCGGCGCACTCGCGGCGCGCGCGGGCCATCGATCGTCATCCAGCTCTTCACGATCGCCGCCGGCGGCTTCCTGCTGCAGGTCGGCCCGGCCTGGCTGGGCGTGGTGCTGATGGCCCTCGGGGTGCTCATCGGCCTGCTGGTCGTGCTCCCGGCGAGCACGCGAGCGCTGGGCATCGATTAATCGCCCTCATTCGGCGGGCCAGGGCCTACCCTGAGAAGGTGACCGGATCAACGGTGCGCCCACCCGCGTATCAGCTGCTGGCGGACGAGTTACGGGCCGACATCACCTCGGGCAGGCTGCAACCCGGCGAGCGCCTGCCGCCGGAGCCCGAGTTGTGTGTCAAGACGGGTGTCAGTCGCAGCACCGTCCGCGAGGCCCTCCGCCTGCTGGCCAGCCAGCATCTGATCGTCACGACCCGTGGGGTCACCGGCGGCAGCTTCGTGGCGCATCCCGACGCCGAGCAACTCGCCGAGAGTCTGACCACCGGGTTCACCCTGCTGACGAAGTCGGACGGGGTGGGTTTCGCCGACCTGCTCGAGCTACGCCGGGCGATCGAGGTGCCGGCCGTGGGGCTGGCCGCGTACCGCCGTGGCGACGAGAACCTGGCCGAGATCCGGGGCGCGTTCTTCGACCCCGCGGTCGACGAGTTCGAGACGATGATGGCCGCGCACGTCGCGTTCCACATGGCCGTGGCCAAGGCCACCCAAAATCCGCTGTTCGAGCTGGTGGCGCGGCCGCTCTACCACGCCGAGTTCGGCGAGGAGGTCACCGGCGACCTGCCCCCGGGCTACTGGCGGCAGATCGACGCGGATCATCGGCTGCTGCTCGACTGCCTCATCATGCGTGACGCGGAGTCGGCCACCCGGGCCGCGACGCAGCATCTCGACTACATCGCCGCGGTCGTGCGGTAAGGAATTAAGCGCCCGTACGACGGGTGACCAGCCGGATCGTCGCGCGCTGACCGGTCGCCTCCGCGGCCGCCGACGTGGTCAGGGCGGTCAGCACCTTCCACGCGAAGGACGACTCGGCGGGCAGCTTGGCCCCCCGTACGGTCGTGACCGTCACCTCGACGGTGAGCGCGTCCTCGGTGACCGCGAACCGGCAGTCGAGCTCGGCGCCGCGAGTCGCGATGGCCAGCAGCATCGCGCACGCCTCGTCGACGGCGATGCGCAGATCCTCGATCTCGTCGAGCGCGAAATGCAGCCGGGCGGCCAGGCCGGCAGTCGCCGTGCGCAGCACGCCCAGGTAGCCGCCGTCGGCGGGCACGGTGAGCATGACGACGTCGTCACCGATCGCCGGGTCCGGGTGTGTATCCGTCAGCTGCATCACCGTTGCTCCTCCCACCGCTGGAGCCGACTCTAGTAGCAGAGCGCAGCCGGCCGGTACGCCCGGGTGGGCGCACCGGCCGGAGCAGCGCGGAAACTCAGGCCTGCTTGGTCTCCCAGAAGATCTTGGAGATCTCCTCGATCTTGCCGAGCAGCTGGTCGGCCACGGCCGGGTCGACCGAGCCCTTGGCGCCCGAGGCGCCGGCGAGCTTGGTGGCCTCGTTGAACAGCTGGTGCAGGTTCGGGTACTTCTCGAAGTGCGGGGGCTTGAAGTAGTCGGTCCACAGCACCCACAGGTGGTGCTTGACCAGCTCGGCCCGCTGCTCCTTGATGAGGATGGCCCGAGTGCGGAACTCGGGGTCGGTGTTCGCCTGGTACTTCTCGGCGATGGCCTTGACCGACTCGGCCTCGATCCGGGCCTGGGCCGGGTCGTAGACGCCACAGGGCAGGTCGCAATGGGCGCTGACCACGGTCCGAGGCGTGAGGAAACGCGGAAGTCGCATCAGGACTCCTCCATACGAGTTTGCGATGATCCAAGGTTGACACTACCCCTTACACCTTGCCCGTAACGCTGCGGAGGACTGATGCCGTGAGATGGCAACTACCACTGTTCGCGGTGTTGGTGCAGGGCCCGTCGATGGTGCCCGCGCTGCACTCCGGAGATGCCCTGCTGGTGCGCCGGGGTGGACGCGTACGGGCTGGTCAAGTGGTGGTTGCACGGTTCCGGACCCGGCCCGATCTGCTGGTCGTCAAGCGCGCCGTGCGGCCGCAGGACGGTGGCTGGTGGATCCAGGGCGACAACGAGTTGATCGCGGACGACAGCCGGGCGTACGGGGTGGCGGATGTCATCGGCCGGGTGTTAATTCGCTACTACCCGCGGGTCGGTCGGCTAAGTTAAGGTCGCACAACCGCGGCGCACACTCGCGCTTCGCGGTTGCTTCTTACGGGTGATCCCCGCATCGCGTTCCGATCCGGCGCACAACTCGCCGCTGTGATCGACAGGCGCCCAGTCGACCTACGTCCCGATGCCGGTTGGAGTCACCATGTCCTTTTTCAGTTTCGAACTCGATCCCGCCCTCGCCGCCGACCCCGTCTTCGACCTGCACAAGCACGGCAAGATGGAGATCGCGCTGACGGTCCCGCTGGCGAGCCGCGACCACCTGTCGCTGGCCTACACGCCCGGCGTGGCCCGGGTCTGCGAGGCCATCGCGGCCGACGCCGAGCTCTACCCCGACTACACGTGGACGGCGAACACGGTCGCGGTCGTCACCGACGGCTCGGCCGTGCTGGGACTGGGCAACATCGGCGCCAAGGCCGCCATGCCGGTCATGGAGGGCAAGGCCATCCTGTTCAAGCAGTTCGGCGGGGTCGACTCGATCCCCATCTGCCTGGACACCCAGGACGTGGACGGCATCATCGCCGCGGTCAAGGCGATGGCGCCCTCGTTCGGCGGCATCAACCTCGAGGACATCAGCGCCCCGCGCTGCTTCGAGATCGAGCGCCGGCTCGACGCTGAGCTCGACATCCCGGTCTTCCACGACGACCAGCACGGCACCGCGGTGGTCACGCTGGCCGCCCTGCGCAACGCGGCCACGCTGCTCGGCCGCCGCTTCGGCGACCTGCGCGTGGTGATCAGCGGGGCCGGCGCGGCCGGGGTCGCCATCACCCAGATGCTGATCGCGGCCGGGATCGACGGGGCCAACGTGATCATCTGCGACTCGCGCGGCATCGTCCACGCCGAGCGCGGCGACCTCACCCCGATCAAGGCCGAGCTGGCCGCGACGACCAACCTCTCCGGCCGTACGGGAGGAATCGGGGAGGCCCTGATCGGCGCGGACGTCCTGATCGGGGTGTCCGGGGGGCAGATCGAGGAGAGCGCGGTGGCCGGCATGGCACCCGGCGGCATCATCTTCGCCATGGCCAACCCGACACCCGAAGTGGCGCCGGCAATCGCCCACAAGTACGCCGCGATCGTCGCCACCGGCCGCAGCGACTTCCCCAACCAGATCAACAACGTGCTGGCGTTCCCGGGCATCTTCCGTGGCGCCCTCGACGTGCGGGCCACCACGATCACCGAGCGCATGAAGGTGGCCGCGGCCGACGCGATCGCCGCCGTCGTCTCGGACGACCTGAGCGCCGACGCGATCGTGCCCTCGCCGCTCGACCCGCGGGTCGCCCCGGCCGTCTCGGCCGCCGTGGCCGCCGCGGCGCAGGCCGACGGCGTGGCCCGCCGCACCGCCCCGGCAGCCCCCGAGCAGCGGACCGCACCCGTTCGCTAGACGGAGCACTAGGGTCGGAAGCTATGCGCGCCGCCTACGCCGTAGCTTCCGACCCCACCGACCCGCGCTCCGCCCTGCGCGTCGGCGACCGGCCCGACCCGGACCCGCCCGAGGGCTGGGTGACCGTGGACGTGCGGGCCGCCTCGCTCAACCAGCACGACCTGTGGTCGCTGCGCGGGGTGGGCCTGCCCGCCGACCGGCTGCCGATGATTCTGGGCTGCGACGCGGCCGGCGTCGACCCCGACGGCAACGAGGTCGTGATCTATCCCGTGGTCGCGGACGAAGCCGACCCGCGCGGGCTGTCCCTGCTCTCCGAGCGGCACCCGGGCACGCTGGCCGAGCGTGTCGCCGTGCCCCGGGCGAACCTGGTGCGCAAGCCGGAAGGGGTGTCGTTCCTGGACGCCGCGTGCCTGCCCACGGCCTGGCTCACCGCCTATCACATGCTGACCACGCGGGGCCGGGTTGCCGAGGCCTCCGCGGTGCTCGTGCAGGGCGCCGGTGGGGGAGTGGCCACCGCGGCGGTCGCGCTCGCCGTCGCGATGGGCAAGCGGGTGTACGCCACCAGCCGTGACGCCGGCAAACGGGAGAAGATCGCCGAGCTGGGCGCGATCGCGGTGGAACCCGGCCTGCGCCTGCCCGAACGGGTCGACGTGGTGATCGAATCGGTCGGCGCCCCCACGTTCGAGCACTCGATGAAGTGCAGCGCGCCCGGCGCCCGGATCGTGGTGTGCGGGGCCACCGGCGGTCACCTGGCCACGGTCGACCTGCGCCGGGTGTTCGCGATGCAGCTCGACATCCTGGGCAGCACGATGGGCACCGGGTCCGAACTGGCCGCGCTGCTCGACCTGCTCGTCGACAAGGACGTACGGCCGGTGGTCGACTCGACGTACGGGTTCAGCGCGGTCGCCGACGCCTTCGCGCGCCTGGAGTCGGGCGACATCTTCGGCAAGGTGGCCGTGGACTTTCTGCATTGACGGTCGTCGTTATCCACAAACCTCAGTTGTCCACAGGGCACCCGGCCAAGATCGCCCCCGAGCACTAAAATGGGCTGGGTGGGGGTCCCCCCGGTGGAGGGTGGGCCCACGTCTGGGAAATCAGAGATCATCGATGTATGTGGCGGTCCCGCCCCGGGTGGCGTCGCCCTTCAGGCGTTCTCGTGCGCTGTCGTCGCCGTACAAGGTCCACCGCCAGAAGTCGGTGCTGGTGGTCGCGACTATCCCGAGCGCCCGCCCGCCGACGGTGTGCCCGCCCTCGGTGACGCTCACGAACGCCTTGGGCCACTGCACCGCGTCGAAGGCGGCCCGCCCCTCCGAGTACGCGACCGTGGCGTCCTTACGTCCGTGCACGAAGAGCAGGGGCGCCGAGGGCCCGGTGAACGGCTGCGGCAGCACCTGACGACCGGCCAGCACCACCCCGGCCCGCAGCCGGTCGTCGCGGGCGTTGCTGAAGAGCCCGATCGTGGTGACCCCGCCCGCCGAGTGCCCGGCCGCGGCCACCCGCTCCCCGTCGGCGCCGGGCACGGCGGCCAGCGTCTGAGTGATCACGTAGCTGGCGTCGGCGGGCTGGTTGAGCACGTCGAGCACGTTGAACTGCTCGGCCGAGCGGGAGGTGAACGGGTAGGCCGGCGCGGCCACGACGAAACCGGCGCGGGCCCAGGCGGTGAGCAGTTCGCGGTAGTCGGCGGGGCGCCCGCCGAGCCCGTGGCTGAACAGGATCAGCGGGAACGGGCCGTCGCCGCGCGGCGCCCAGACCGTGGTGGTCAGCGGGCGGCCGGCGCCTCGCCGCAGTTTCAGCGTGCGGGTCTCGACCGCGAACGACCGGGCCGGCGCCGTCCCCGCGGGAATGGGAGCGGCGGGTGGAGCAGGGGAAGCGGCCGGTGGAGCAGAGGAGGCGGCAGGCGGCGCAGCCGGGCTGCCGGCGACGGGTGGCAAGGAAGCGGCCGGCTCAGGTTCCGCCGTACAGGCGGACAGCACGGCAACTGCCAGGACGAGGGGGACCAGACGGCGACGCACCCGACCCATTGTGCGTCGGCCCCTTCACGATGGGGTGAAATCCCCCGGACGGATGACGTTTGTCCTGGTCGGAGCTGTGACGACTAAGATATGGGGCTCGGCCGGCGTGCACTCCTTCGCTATGGTCTTGCGCATGTCTGACAACAGCGTCGACCCGAGCGGCAACACCGAGGCGTTCCGGGCGTTCACCCAGAGCACCCCGCAGGAGCCCGCGCCGGCGTCCAAGACCCCCCTGATCGTCGGCGGTGCCGTCGTCGCGGTGGTGCTGGTCGCCCTCATCATCTGGCTGGTCGCCTGAGTTAGCGGTCCAGCGAGAGCGCCGTCCGGGACTGGTCGGCGATCTCCAACTCCTCGTCCGTGGGGATCACACAGACGGGAATGCGAGCGCCCGGCGGGGAAATGACCTCGTCGCGGCGCTCGTTGCGTTCCGGGTCGATCACGATGCCGAGCGGTTCCAGGCCGGAGAGCGACGCCGCGCGTACGGCGGCCGAGTTCTCGCCCACCCCGGCTGTGAAGGCGATGGCGTCGACCCGGCCCAGCACGGCCAGATAGGACCCGACGTATTCGCGGATGCGCCGGCAGTAGACGTCGAAGGCCAGCGTCGCGTCGGGGTCGCCGGCCGCCCGCAGGTCGAGCACCGCGCGCAGGTCGTTCACCCCGGCCATGCCCTGCAGTCCTCCGTGCCGGGTCAGCGAGGTCTCGATCTCGTCGAGCGGCAGCCCGGCCACCCGGTGCAGGTGGAAGATCACGGTCGGGTCGATGTCGCCGCTGCGGGTGCCCATCACCAGCCCGGGCAGCGGGGACATGCCCATCGAGGTGGCCACGCTGCGGCCGCCCTCGACGGCGCAGGCGCTCGCGCCGTTCCCCAGGTGCAAGGTGATCACGTTCGTCTGCGCCGGGTCGCGGCCCAGCACCTGCGCGGTGCGGCGGGACACGTACGCGTGGGAAGTGCCGTGGAACCCGTACCGGCGGATCTGCCACCGCTCGGCCAGCTCACGGGAGATGGCCCAGGTGACGCCCTCGGGCGGGATCGTGGCGTGGAACGCGGTGTCGAACACGGCCACCTGCGGCACGTCGGGCAGCAGCTTGCGGGCCACCTCGATGCCGGTCAGCGCGGCCGGGTTGTGCAGCGGGGCCAGCGGCACCAGCGCTTCGACCCGGGCCACCACCTCGTCGGTGATCACGGTGGGGCCGGTGAACTCGGCGCCGCCGTGCACCACCCGATGCCCGGCCGCGGCCAAGCCGGTCAGGTCGATCTCGTCCATGATCCCCTGCAGCGCGGCCCGGTGGTCGGCCACTTCGCCGCCCGACTCGCCGATCCGCTCGACCAGGCCCTTGGCGACCGTCTCGGTGCCGTCGAAGAGCCGATACTTCACCGAGGAGGAGCCGCTGTTGAGCACCAGCACCCGGCTCATCGCGAGGCCGCCTGGATCGCCGTGATCGCCACCGTGTTCACAATGTCCTTCACTGTCGCGCCGCGGGACAGGTCGTTGACCGGCCGGTTCAGGCCCTGCATGACCGGGCCCACAGCGACCGCGCCGGCCGACCGCTGCACGGCCTTGTAAGTGTTGTTGCCCGTGTTCAGGTCCGGGAAGATCAGCACGGTCGCCTGGCCCGCCACCGCGCTGCCCGGCAGCTTGGTCGCGGCCACGGCCGGGTCGACCGCCGCGTCGTACTGGATTGGACCTTCGACCGGCAGATCGGGCCGCCGCTCACGGACGAGCGCGGTGGCCGCGGCGACCTTCTCCACGTCCGCGCCCGCCCCCGAACTGCCCGTCGAATAGGACAGCATCGCGACGCGCGGCTCGATGCCGAACGCGGCCGCCGTACGGGCTGAGGAAAGCGCGATGTCGGCCAGCTGCGCCGCATCGGGGTCGGGGTTGACCGCGCAGTCGCCGTAGACCAGCACCCGGTCGGCCAGCAACATGAAGAACACGCTGGACGCGACCGACACGTCGGGGACCGTCTTGATGATCTCGAAAGCGGGCCGGATCGTGGCCGCGGTGGTGTGGTTGGCCCCTGACACCATGCCGTCGGCCAGCCCTTCGAACACCATCATCGTGCCGAAGTAGTTGACGTCGCGCACCACGTCGAAGGCCAGGTCGAGCGAGACGCCTCGCTTCTTGCGCAGCTCGGCGTAACGCTCGGCGAAATCGTCACGCCACGGGCTGTGGGCCGGGTCGACCAGCTTGGCCGCCCCGATCTCGACGCCCAGCTCGCGGGCCCGGCGGGCGATCTCGCCGGGATCGCCCAGCAGCGTCAGGTCGGCGACGCCGCGGCGCAGCAGGGTCTCCGAGGCCCGCAGGATGCGCTCGTCGGTGCCCTCGGGCAACACCAGGTGGCGGCGCTCGGCGCGGGCCCGGTCGATCAGGTCGTTCTCGAACATCAGCGGCGTGACCCGGCTCGACCGCGCCACGTCGAGCACACGGGTCAGCTCCGCGGTGTCCACATGTTCCTCGAAGGCGCCGAGCGCAGCGTCGATCTTGCGGGGGGTGCCCGTGCCCAGCCGGGCCTGAATGTGCGAGGCGGCCGCGATCGTGTGATAGCTGTCGGCGTCCACGAGCAGCATGGCCAGCCCGGTGTTGAGCTTCTCGATCACCCGTACGACCCGGGGGTCGGGCGGCTCGCCCAGCGTAAGTACCAGCCCCGACAGCGTCACGTTGCCCGCCGCGTGGGCCGCGCTGGCCGCCAGCAGCAGATCGGCCCGGTCGCCGGGGGTGATCATCAGCGCGCCGTCGGTCAGGTGGTCCAGCACCGTCGGCACGTGGGCCGCACCGACGACGTAGTCGAGCACGTCCCGATCGAGCGCCCCGTCACCGCCCGACACGACAGTGGCGTCGAGCGCGGCCGCCACCTCGGCCACGGTGGGCGCGGCCACGGCCGCCACGGAGGGGATCGACCACATCGGCACGGGCAGGCCGGCGTCGGCCCGCACTCCCTCGGTGACCCGGTTGGCGATCACGGCGACGACTGTGGCGTCCAGGTCGACCAGCGCGTGATAGGCGCTCCGGGCGGCTCCGGCCAGCGACTCCGCTCCCCGCCCGGCCCCGCTGATCACCGGCACCACCACGCTGCCGAACTCGGTGGCCAGCCGCGCGTTAAACCCCAGCTCACGCGGAATCTCGTCGCGCTCGTCGGCCCCACCGGCCGCGAAGTCACTGCCGATCACCACCACCGACGCGGCCTGCCGCTCGACCTCGCGGTACCGCTCGACGATCCGCGAGATCAGCTCCTCCCACTTGCCGTCGGCCACCAGCGCGCTCGCCTCGGCCATGGTCACGCCGTACGACTCCGCGTAGGGGGCGACCACGGGATACCGCTTGGTCAGCATCGTCAGCAGCGGATCGTCCCCCGGCCCGGAGACCAGCGGCCGGAACACCCCGATCCGCGCGACCTGCCGGGACAGCAACTCGACCAGCCCCAGCGCGACGGTGCCCTTGCCGACTCCGGGCCCGAGGCCGGCCACATAGACGCTTCGTGCCACGGATTCAACCTACCGGCCGCCTCGTCGCCCCGCCGGGTCGAAAGTCCTAACTCCGGATGACGATGGGCTCCGAGGATCAAGATCGAGCTGTCCCGGCCGGGTGGTGGGTGACGGACCGTCGCTCCCGCGGGGACCGCGGCCAGCGAATCCCGCCCGGGTCCCCGCGGGAGCGACGGTCGGGACGAAGGGCTCTTGATCTTGATCTGGGTGGTGACGCGATCAGACCGTGAGTTGCCTCAGATAGGTCTGCGGTGAGTTGAGGAAGCCGCGCCAGTTGGCCACGATGTCGAGGTCGGCCCAGGGGGTGCGGCGGATCCCGTGCGGCCCCAGTTCGAGGATCGTGGCGTCGGGCAGGGCGGTCAGCAGCGGCGAATGGGTGGCCACCACGACCTGGGCTCCGGCCGAACGGAGCTCGTCGAGGCGGGTCAACAGGCCGAGGGTCGACGTGAAGGACAGCGGAGCTTCGGGCTCGTCCATGAGGTAGAAGCCGTACCCCCGGAACTTGCGGAAGAGGATCTCCAGGAAGCCCTCGCCGTGGCTCTGCTCGTGGAGGCCTCGATCAGGGTTGTCGCCGGGCAGCGACTCCAGGTACGTGTAGAGGCCGTGGGTGGTCTCGGCGCGCAGGAAGTACGCGTTGGCGCGGCGCCCGGGGGTGCGGATGATCCGCAGCGCCGAGCCCAGCGGGGACTCGGTGGCCCGGGTCGAGTGCATGGCGTCGCGCGAGCCGCCCTCGGGGTTGAGTCCGTGCGCGGTGGCCAACGCCTCGATCAGGGTCGATTTGCCGGATCCGTTCTCGCCGACCAGGAACGTGACGCCGGCCGGGATGTTCAGGCCGTGGTCGAGCACGGCCCGTACGGCGGGGATCGTCGCCCACCACGAGGAGCGGTCGACCTCGGCGCCGGTGTCCAGTTCGACGCGGCGGATCGGGCGGGCGCTACTCGTCATCCTCGTCGTCGTCCCGGGCCAGCCACGTCGCGAAGCGCTCGATCGGGGTCTCGAACTCCGGGTTCATGTCGACGAACGTGCGCAGCTGGTCGGCCACCCATTCCAGCGTCACGCTCTCCTCGCCGCGCCGGTTGACCAGTTCCTCGATGCCGCGATCGGTGAAATACATGCCCGGATAGTAAAAGGGGGCGCCCCGCCGCAGCGGAGCGCCCCCTCGTCAGAGAAGTTACGGCCGGGGCAGGGCGGCCTCGATCAGTGCCGCCTGCTCGGCCTCGTGCAGCTTGGCCGAGCCGACCGCGGGGGCGGCCGCGGCGGGGCGCGAGATGCGCCGCAGCCGGACACCTTCGAGGTGCTCGAGCAGGTTGAGTGCGACGAACGACCAGGCGCCCTGGTTGGCCGGCTCCTCCTGCACCCAGACGAAGTCCTCCGCGTTTCCGAACTGGGCCAGCACTGCCTTCAGCTCCTCGACGGGCAGCGGGTAGATCTGCTCCATCCGGACGATCGCGGTGTCGGTGATGCCCCGCTCGGCCCGGGCCTGGAACAGGTCGTAGTAGACCTTGCCCGAGCAGAGCAGCACCCGCTTGACCGAGCCCGCGTCGAGCGGCGCGCCGTTGATCCCGGCGTCGCCGATGACCGGCTGGAACGTGCCCTGGGTGAAGTCGGCGACCTGCGACACGGCCAGCTTGTGCCGCAGCAGCGACTTGGGCGAGAACACCACCAGCGGCTTGCGCTTGGTCGACAGGGCCTGCCGGCGCAGCAGGTGGAAGTAGTTGGCCGGGGTCGTCGTGTTGGCCACGCGCATGTTGTCCTGCGCGCACAGCTGCAGGAACCGCTCGGGCCGGCCGGAGGAGTGGTCGGGCCCCTGGCCTTCCTGGCCGTGCGGGAGCAGCAGCACCAGCGACGACTGCTGGCCCCACTTGACCTCGCCGGACGAGACGAACTCGTCGACGATCGACTGGGCGCCGTTGACGAAGTCGCCGAACTGCGCCTCCCAGAGGACCAGCGCCTCCGGGTTCTCGACCGAGTAGCCGTACTCGAAGCCCATCGCCGCGTACTCACTGAGCAGCGAGTCGTGCACGAAGAAGCGGGCCGAGCCGGTGGTCAGCGTGGAGAGGGGCAGAAAGTCCTTCCCCGTACGCGCGTCGACCACGGAGGCGTGCCGCGAGACGAACGTGCCGCGGCGCGAGTCCTGCCCGGCGAGCCGGACGGTGACGCCCTGGGCCAGCAACGAACCGAACGCGACGAGTTCGCCGAAGCCCCAGTCGATGCCGCCTTCGGTGCCCATCTTGGCCCGCCGCTCGAGCAGCTGCTGCACGCGCTTGTGCGGGGTGAAGCCCTCGGGCAGCTCGACGTGCGCCTGGCCGACCGCGCGGACGGTGGCCGCGTCGACCGCGGTCTCGACCTGGGGCTCGGGCTCCTCGCTGATCACCCGCGGACGGGGCGGGGTGCCGGCCGCGTCGCGGGTGGCCTTGAAGACCTGCTCCAGCTGGGACTGGTAGTCGCGCAGCTGTTCCTGGGCGTCGTCCACGGTGATGTCACCCCGGCCGATCAGCTCCTCGGTGTAGAGCTTCCGCACCGAGCGCTTCTGGTCGATGATCTCGTACATCCGGGGGTTGGTCATCGACGGGTCGTCGCCCTCGTTGTGCCCGCGGCGTCGGTAGCAGACCAGGTCGATCACGACGTCCTTGTTGAACGCCTGGCGGTACTCGAAGGCCAGCTTGGCCACCCGCACGACGGCCTCGGGGTCGTCGCCGTTCACGTGGAAGATCGGGGCCTGGATCATGCGGGCCACGTCGGTCGAGTACATCGACGAGCGGCTGTACTCCGGGGCGGTGGTGAAACCGACCTGGTTGTTGACGATCACGTGGACCGTGCCGCCGGTGCGGTAACCGCGCAGCTGGGAGAGGTTGAGCGTCTCGGCCACGACGCCCTGGCCGGCGAACGCGGCGTCGCCGTGCACCAGCACCGGCAGCACCGTGTAACCGTGCAGGCCCAGGTCGAGGCGGTCCTGCTTGGCCCGGACGATGCCCTCGAGCACCGGGTCGACGGCCTCCAGGTGCGACGGGTTGGCCACCACGCTGACCGTCGTGGCGTGCTCGCCGTCGGGCGTGGTGTATTTGCCGGTCTGGCCCAGGTGGTACTTCACGTCGCCGGAGCCGTGGGCCGACTTCGGGTCCATCTGACCCTCGAACTCGTTGAAGATCTTCTCGTACGGCTTGCCGACGATGTTGGCCAGCACGTTGAGCCGGCCGCGGTGGGCCATGCCGATGACCATCTCGTCCAGCCCGGCCTCGGCCGACGCCTCCAGCACGGCGTCGAGCAGCGGGATCAGCGACTCGCCGCCCTCGAGCGAGAACCGCTTCTGACCGACGAACTTGGTCTGCAGGAACGTCTCGAAGGCCTCGGCCGCGTTCAGCCGGTTGAGGATGTGCTTCTGCTCGTCCGAGTCGGGCTTCGTGTACTTGATCTCGATGCGGTCCTGGATCCAGCGCCGCTCCTCGGGACCCTGGATGTGCATGTACTCGATGCCGACGCGGCGGCAGTACGTGTCGCGCAGGACGCCCAGCACGTCGCGCAGACGCATACGCGGCTTGCCGGCGAAACCGCCGACCGGGAACGTGCGGTCGAGGTCCCACAGCGTGAGGCCGTGCTGCAGCACGTCGAGGTCGGGGTGGCGGCGGATCTCGAACTCGAGCGGGTCGGTGTCGGCCATCAGGTGACCGCGCACCCGGTACGCGTGGATCAGCTCGACGACCCGGGCCGCCTTGTCGATCTGGCCCTCGGACGTGCGGGCCACGTCCCGCACCCAGCGGACCGGCTCGTACGGGATGCGCAGCGACGTGAAGATCTCGTCGTAGAACTCGTGCTCGCCGAGCAGGAACTCGTGCATGGCCTTGAGGAACTCGCCGGACTGCGCACCCTGGATCACCCGGTGGTCGTAGGTGCTGGTCAGCGTGGTGACCTTGGAGACGCCGTGGTCGGTCAGCATCTCGTCGCTCATGCCGGCGTAGGGCGCGGGATACTCCATCGCGCCGACGCCGATGATCGCGCTCTGCCCGGCCATCAGGCGGGGGATGGAGTGGACGGTGCCGATGCCGCCCGGGTTGGTCAGCGAGATCGTCGTGCCCGAGTAGTCGTCCATGGTCAGCTCGTTGCGGCGGGCGCGACGGACCACGTCCTCGTAGGCCTGCCAGAACTTGCGGAAGTCCATCTGCTCGCAGTTCTTGATGGACGGCACGACCAGGGTGCGCGAGCCGTCCTTCTTGGCGAGGTCGATGGCGATGCCAAGGTTGATGTGCTCGGGCTGCACCATGGCGGGCTTGCCGTCGACCTCGGCGAACGAGTTGTTCATGGCGGGGTTCTGCGCCACCGCGCGCACCAGCGCCCAGCCGATCAGGTGGGTGAAGCTGACCTTCCCGCCCCGCCCGCGGGCGAGGTGGTTGTTGATCACGATGCGGTTGTCGACCATGAGCTTCGCGGGCACAGCGCGCACCGACGTCGCGGTCGGCACCTCCAGCGAGGCGTCCATGTTCTGCACGATCTTGGCGGCGACGCCGCGGAGCGTGGTGACCTTGGCGCCGTCGGCCTTCCCGTTCGCGGCGGCGGGGGCGGGCTTGGCCGCCGGGGCCGGCTTCGCGGGGGCGGGCTTCGGCTGGGCAGACTCGGTGGGCACGGTCGGCTTGACCGGGGCGACCGTGGAGGCGGCCGGGGCGTCGGTGCCGGCGCGGGCCGCCGAAGCGGTGGCGTTGGCCGCCTTCGCCTCGTCGGGCGTCACGATCGAACCGGTGGCCATCGCGGGCTTGTAGTCGGCGAAGAAGTCGTGCCAGGCGGGGTCGACGCTGGTGGGGTCGGCCAGATAGCGCTGGTACATCTCGTCGACGATCCACTCATTCGGCCCGAAGTCCGCGAGTGGGTTCTCGTGCGAAGTCTGCTGGGTCGACACTTCCGTGTTCGCCTCTTTCACCATGTTTGTCAGCACGCGACTGTTTCGTCACATGGGACGGGAAGGATTCGGCCTCAAGGCTACGCCGTGGGTGCGGGCGAACATCTTCCCACGTCGAGTGTGTGACCTCTTAGCCGAATCCTCCCCTCGGTTCTCGTCAGCTGATGTCGCGCCGCTTCGTCAGCCACGTGCCGAAGAAGCCCAGCACAGCCGCGTACCCGATCAGCACGACGGCGCCGACCCAGCGCGGCGGGCTGCCGGGCAGATCAGTACCCGAGATCATCAGCGTGGACGCCGTGGTCGGCACGAGCACCTGGAAGTTGTTGATCCACTCGGCCACGTACTCACTGAGCAGGAAGAAGATCAACCCGATGGCCGAGGTGCCGACCACGTAGGTGATGGCCAGGATCAGCGTCGCCGCGATCTGGCTGCGGATCAGCACCCCCGCGCCCACGCCCAGGATCGCCCAGAGCACGAAGGCCAGCGCGTTCAGCCCGATGGCGCGCCACACGGCAGGCTCGCCGAGCTGGGAACCCAGGTTGAGGTTGTTCATGATCAGCGGCACCACGATCAGGTTGAGGATCGTGGTGAGCAGCCAGACGGCCAGGCCGATGACGGCCGCGGCACCGAACTTGGCCAGGATGACCGACTCGCGGCGCGGCGTCGTGAGGAACGTCGTGGTCGCTGTGAGGTGGAAGAACTCACTGGTCACGATGATGGCCGAGAGCAGCACGACCACCAGCACGCCGAAGTACTGCCCGCTGGTGTAGAGGTTGGTCGCCACGTTGATCGGCAGGTTCGCGGCCTCGATCAGCTCGGCCTGCTGGTCGGGAACGTCCGACGGCGTGGGGCCCGCGCTGGCCTGGGCCCAGTTGGCGAGCACGCTGGCCGCGTACAGCGGGAGCAGGATGATGCCCATGATCCACCACAGCGAGGTGGTGCGGACCTTGAAGAGCTCGGCGTTGACCAGACTCATCGGATGCCCGCCTTTCCGGCCGTGAGCTGCAGGAAGACCTGTTCGAGGTCGCCGCGTTCGGCGTGCAGCTCGTGCAGTTCGACGCCCGCCGTGAAGGCCGCGTGGCCCACCGCGGCGGCCTCGGCGCCGTGCACCAGCAGGGCGCCGTCCGGGCCCGGGGTGACTGTCGCGTTCAGCTCCGAGAGGGCTGCGGTCAGTGCCTCGGCCTGCGGGGTGCGCACCCGCACCTGCACGCCGCCGGTCATGCCGCCGAGCACCTCGTCGACCGGGCCCTGCGTGATCAGCTTGCCCGCCGCGACGATCACCACGTCGTCCGCCAGCAGCTGCATCTCGCCCAGCAGGTGGCTGGAGACCAGCACCGTACGGCCGTTGGCGGCGAGCGACTTGAGCAGGTCACGCATCCAGCGGATGCCCTCGGGGTCGAGACCGTTGGCCGGCTCGTCGAGGATCAGCACCTGCGGGTCGCCCAGCATGGCGGCGGCGATGCCCAGCCGCTGCTTCATGCCCAGCGAGTAACCCTTGAACTTGCGGCTCGCGGCCGGGGTCAGGCCGACCAGCTCGAGCACCTCGTCGGCGCGGCTGTCGGGCAGGCCCGAGGCGCGGCAGATCATCCGCAGGTGGTTGCGGCCGGTGCGGCCGCGGTGGGCGCTCGACGCCTCGAGCACCGCGCCCACCTTGCGGACGGGATCGCTGAGCTCGGTGTAGCGCTGGCTGCCGAAGGTGGCCGTGCCGGCGGTCGGGGTGACCAGGCCGAGCAGCATGCGCAGGGTGGTGGTCTTGCCGGCGCCGTTGGGGCCCAGGAAGCCGGTCACCCGGCCTGAGCGGACGCGGAACGACAGATCATCTACCGCTCGGAGTTTCTTGTACTGCTTGGTGAGGCGATCGACGACGATCTCGTCGGTGCCTGGCCCGGTCATCGAAAAGTTCCCCTTCCCCGTGGAGTGAGAGGTCAACCTACTAGTTGGTGGCGATCCACGTGGCCCTGGCCCGCGCCAACGGCACAGAACAGGGGTCGTAGAGGGTCGAGAGCACCGTCGCCTTGCGACCCGAGAACTCGATCGCCTCGCCCACCACGACACAGGTCGACCCGGGCTCGGGCAACGCGTCCGCCGCCACCGCGATCCGGCCCAGCACGTAGGTGCGGCCCGAGCGCAGCGCGGTCCAGCCGCCCGGGCAGTCCAGGGCGGCCCACAGCACGGTCAGGTCGGCGCCGGCGGGCACCACCCAGGGCGCGGCCGTCCGCCCGTCGGGCAGCGGGCCCGAAAAGATGCGCAGCCCGTCCTCGCGCTCCGGCCCGCAGACGTAACAGGTGGGGAAGGGGTGATGGGTGAAGCCCTCGTACGCCTCGGCCGCCGTCACCGCCGTGGCCGGCTCCACCGGTGCGACGGCTGGGATGTCGCCCGCGGCCTCGGTCACGGTGGCCACCAGCGTGTCGCCGTCGCGCACCGAGCCGTCCGCATACGTCAGCGTGGTGTCGAGCGGCGGCGGCACCCGCAGCGTGACCTCCAGGGCCGGGCCGCCGATCCGGGCCCCGGCCGCGGCGGCGAACGCGCCCGCCGACCACCCCCCGTTGCCGGACGTGGGCGGGCCGTTGAACCGGGCCGGAATCCTCATGCGAGGAACCCTCGCACAAGCCGTTCATGTTGTAGCCATGAATCGCCTCCTGGCGCGACATTCCATCGGCAGGTGTCGCCCTTACACACATCACATGGCCGTTCTCATGACAGCCGCCGCCCCCACCGGGACCAGCGGCTACACCCTGCTCCTAGCCGACGACCCGAGCCAGGTCGAGGCCGCGCAGCGCCTGCGCCACGACGTGTTCGCGGGCGAGCTCGGCGCCTCGCTGCCGGGCGCCACCGCCGACGGGCGCGACGCCGACGAGTTCGACGAGTTCTGCGACCACCTGATCGTGCGCGACGACGCGACCGGCGCGGTGGTCGGCACCTACCGGATGCTGCCGCCCAAGGCCGCCGAGCGGGCCGGCCGGCGCTACGGCGACGGCGAGTTCGACCTGTCCGCGCTCTCCCCGCTGCGTGACCAGCTGGTCGAGACCGGCCGCTCGTGCGTGCACCCCGACCACCGCAGCGGCTCGGTGATCAACCTGATGTGGGCCGGCATCGCCCGTTACCTGCACCTGAACAACCTGCGCTGGCTGGCCGGCTGCGCCTCGGTGCCGCTGGACGACGGCGGCGTCACCGCGGCCGGGGTCTGGGCCCGCGTGCAGGCCAAGCACCTGTCGCCGCCCACCATGCGGGTCACCCCGCGCACCGACTGGCTGGCCCGCACCGAACTGGCCGGCGACCCCGGGACGCAGCCGCCCGCGCTGCTCAAGGGCTACCTGCGGCTCGGCGCCTGGGTCTGCGGCCGGCCCGCGTACGACCCCGACTTCAACTGCGCCGACTTCTACGTGCTGTTCTCGATGGACCGGATGGACCCGCGCTACCGCCGCCACTTCCTCGGAGCGCAGCGATGATCGGCGGCGGTGTGCTGACCGGGCTGTGGCAGCCGGTCTCGGGTTGTGGCGACCACTGCCGGGACGGCGCCGACCGGCACGTCACCCCGGGCGTGGGCACGCTGCGCATGGTCGCCCTGGCCGTCGTGCTCGTCGGTGGTCTGCTCGTCGTGCCCCTGCTGCGCGGGCTGGCCCTGCGCGGCGTGGCCCGCGCGATGCTGCGGGTGCTCGGCGTCCGGCTGGTGCGGCGCGGGCCGGCCCTCAAGCCGGGCAGCCTGCTGGTCGCCAACCACGTCTCCTGGCTCGACATCCTGGTGCTGACGGCGGTCACGCCGGTGCGTCTGGTGGCCAAGGGCGAGGTCGGCGCGTGGCCCGGCATCGGGGTGCTCGCGGGCCTGTCCGGAGCGATCTTCATCGACCGTTCCCGCCCGAAGTCGCTGCCCGGCACCGTCGGCGAAGTGGCCGCCGCGCTGCGCTCGGGCCGCACGGTGGCCGCGTTCCCCGAGGGCACCACGTTCTGCGGCGCCAACCAGGGCCGGTTCCGCCCGGCGCTGTTCCAGGCGGCGGTGGACGCGGGCGCCCCCGTGGTGCCGGTCTCGATCAACTACGACTCCACGGCGGCCGCCTTCATCGGCGACGACACCCTCTTCGATTCCGTACGCCGGGTCGCCGCGCTACGGTCGCTGACGGTGACCCTGGTCAGCGCGCCCGCGCTGCGCCCGGTGCCCGGGGCCGACCGCCGTGTGCTGGCCCGCGCCGCGCAGGCCTCGATGGGAGTCGGCGGGTACCGTCTCGCGGCCTGAGCGCCTGAGAGTCTTTACAGAAAACTTTCAGCTTCCGTGCAGCCGGGCTGCAGCGGGCTGATAAATACTGGGTGCCATGGCCGCTCAGACCCAGCCCAAGCAGAGCGAGGCGAAACTGCTCGTCGTCGAGGACGACGCGAACATCCTCGAGCTGCTCTCCGCCAGTCTCCGCTTCGCCGGCTTCGACGTGAGCACCGCGACGAGCGGCAGCGCGGCGGTCAGCGCGGCGAAGAACACCACCCCCGACCTCGTCGTGCTCGACGTCATGCTGCCCGACCTCGACGGTTTCGAGGTCATCCGGCTCATGCGCGAGGGCGGCCAGCGCACCCCCGTGGTCTTCCTGACCGCCCGGGACGGCACCGACGACAAGATCCGGGGCCTCACCCTGGGCGGCGACGACTACGTCACCAAGCCCTTCAGCCTCGAGGAGCTGACCGCACGCATCCGGGCCGTGCTGCGCCGCACGACCCAGGGCGACGACGAGCCGTCCCGCCTGGTCTTCGCCGACCTCGAGCTCGACGAGGAGACGCACGAGGTCTACCGCGCGGGCCAGCGGGTGCAGCTGTCGCCGACCGAGTTCAAGCTGCTGCGCTACCTCATGCTCAACGCCAACCGGGTGCTCTCCAAGGCGCAGATCCTCGACCACGTCTGGAAGTACGACTTCCGCGGCGACGACAACATCGTCGAGTCCTACATCTCGTACCTGCGGCGCAAGGTCGACAACGTGCAGCCCCGGCTGATCCATACGCTGCGCGGCGTGGGCTACGTGCTGCGCAAACCCGCCGTCTGAGCCCCCCGCCGTGACGCTCACCGAGCGGGTCCGCGCCTCGATCCCGCCGCAGCCCAGCCTGCGTAAGGTGTCGCTGCGCATCAAGCTGGTGGCGTCCGTCCTCATCCTGGTGTTCGCGGCGCTGACCGCGATCAGCGCCGCCAGCACGTACGCGCTGCACAACTACCTGCTCGACCGGCTCGACACGTCGCTGTCGATCTACGCGGCGACGATCGCCAAGGCGCGCCAGGGTTCCGAGATCCCCGTGCCGAGCGACTACTACGTCTCGTCCAGCAGCATCGACGGGGTGCGGCCGGACCCGCCGGTGGTGGGCGACCCCGACCTCGGCCCCGAGGACACCCCGCCCCTGGTCAAGGGTTCCGACGTGGTCAACCCGCTGCTCGGCGAGCCGTACACGGTGCGTTCGCCGAGCGGCAAGGTCGTGTGGCGGGTCGTGGTCGTCATCGACCAGTGGGGCTCGGTCATCCAGGTCGGCGAGAAGCTCTCGGTGATCGGCCTGGCGGTCAACCAGATGGTCTGGGTCGACCTGCTGGTCGGCGTGGGCGTGCTGATCGCCCTGGCCTCGATCGGGGCCGCCATCGTGCGGCAGAGCCTGGTGCCGTTGCTGCAGATAGAACGGACCGCGGCGGCGATCGGGGCCGGTGATCTGACCCAGCGCGTGCCCGATCCGGAAGCGCACGACGGCGAACCCCAGACCGAGCTGGGCCGGCTGGCCAAGGCCCTCAACGCGATGCTGGCCCAGATCGAGGCCGCGTTCAGCGCGCGCGAGCAGTCGGAGGCGGCCGCCCGGGCCGCCGAGGCGGTCGCGGTGCAGGCGGCCGACTCCGCGCAGGCCTCCGAGGCCCGTGCGGTCGAGTCCGAGGGCAAGATGCGGCAGTTCGTGGCCGACGCCTCGCACGAGCTGCGCACGCCGCTGACCACCATCCGCGGCTTCGCCGAGCTCTACCGCCAGGGCGCGGTGACCAACCCCGACGACGTGGCCCGGCTGGTGCGCCGGATCGAGGACGAGGCGGCCCGGATGGGCCTGCTCGTGGAGGATCTGCTGCTGCTGGCCCGGCTCGACCGCGAGCGCCCGCTCACGCTGGGCCCGGTCGAGCTGCCGGTGCTCGCGCTCGACGCGGTGCAGGCGGCCGAGGCGACCGCCCCCGAGCGCACGATCGAGCTCGAGGTCCGCGACCAGCCCGAGCAGCTGGTGGCGTACGGCGACGACGCCCGGCTGCGCCAGGTGATCGGTAACCTGATGACCAATGCGCTGGTCCATACCCCGGCCGAGGCCACGATCACGCTGCGGCTCTACGCCGAGTCGGGCGACCGCGCGGTGGTGGAGGTGTCCGACACCGGGCCCGGGCTCTCGCCGCAGCAGAAGGAACACGTGTTCGAGCGGTTCTACCGCGCCGACGAGGCCCGCACCCGCAACACCGAGCGCGCCGCCACCGGCACGGGGCTGGGCCTGGCGATCGTGGCGGCAATCGTCAGGTCGCACCAAGGAACCGTCGAGGTGATCAGCGAACCAGGGCAGGGAGCCACGTTCCGCGTGTCTTTGCCTACCCTAAATGCGGATAAAGGCTTCACAGAAAACATCCAGGCCTGACACAGGTCGGTCCGAGAGGTACGGGGCAAGGTTGTGGGCATGAACGAGAACGAGACCGACCCGCGACCCGCGGACGCCTCCTCTGAGAGCAGCAGCCCGGAGCGGGGACAGTCTGAGCAGCCGACCGCCGCGCTGCCCGCCGCTGCCCCGCAGCCGGCGGCGCCGCAGGCCCCCCAGTGGGCCCGGCCGGTGTCGAGCGCTCCCCAGCCGGGCGGCGCTCCCCAGGCAGCCCCCCAATCGGGTGTTCCGCAGTCCGGCGTCCCCCAGGCCGCCCCGCAGTCCGGTGTTCCGGTGACGGGTCCGCCCGGTGCTCAGTGGCCGCACCAGTCGCCCTGGCAGCAGCCGGGCTACCAGCAGCCCTATCCCGGTTACGGTCAGCAGCCCGGCTACGGCCAGCAGCATGCCGCCTACAACCCCGGATGGGCGCAGACCCAGACCCAGACGCAGCCGCTCGGCACCGAGGGCCAGCCCTGGACCCCGACGGCCGACGGCCAGCCCGCCTGGGCCCTGCCGGTCGACCAGCAGCCGCAGCGCAACCCCGGTCGTGGCCGCAAGATCTTCGTGGCCGGCGCCGCCGCGGTACTGATCGCGCTGGGCGCGGGCGGGGTCGGCGCGGCCACCGCGCTCGCCTTCGACGACGACGGCGCGTCGCCCGCGGTGCAGACCGGCAATTCCTCGGTCACCCGCGTGGTCGACCGCTCGTCGCTGGCCCAGATCGCCGCGGCCGTGCAGGACAGCGTCGTCTCGATCACCACCGGCAGCGGCGAGGGCTCCGGCGTCGTGATCTCGGGCGACGGTTACATCGTGACCAACAACCACGTGGTGGCGGGCGCCCAGGCCGACAAGGTCACCGTGATCTTCGCCGACGGCAAGAAGGCCAGCGCGTCGATCGTCGGCACCGACGAGCGCACCGACCTGGCCGTCGTCAAGGTCACCGGGGTCTCCGACCTCAAGCCGGCCACCTTCGGCAGCAGCGCCAAGATGCAGGTGGGCGACACCGTGCTGGCGATCGGCAGCCCGCTCGGCCTGGAAGGCTCGGTCACGGCGGGCATCGTCAGCGCCAAGGACCGCACGATCCAGTCCGGCAGCGACGGCGGCGGCCAGCAGGAGAGCCCGTTCGGCTCGCAGCAGCAGGGCGGCGCCACGACCACGATGTCGGGCCTGCTGCAGACCGACGCCCCGATCAACCCCGGCAACTCGGGCGGGGCCCTGGTCAACACCAACGGCGAGATCATCGGCATCAACTCGGCCATCGCCACCCAGGGCCAGGGCACGGGCAACATCGGCCTGGGCTTCGCGATCCCCAGCGACAAGGCCAAGCAGGTGGTCGACGACCTGATGGCGGGCAAAAAGGTCAGCCACCCGGCGCTCGGGGTCAGCGTGACCGAGGCCGAGAACGGTGGCGCCCTGGTGAGCCAGGTCACGCCGAACAGCGCGGCGGCCAAGGCCGGGCTCGAGCAGGGTGACGTGATCACCTCGGCCGACGGCAAGAACATCGGTGACTCCGACGACCTGGTGGCGGCGGTCCAGTCCGGCGCGGTCGGTCAGAAGATGACGCTGGACTTCACCCGCGGCGGTGAGAAGAAGCAGGTCACGGTCACTTTGGCCGAGGCCCAGTAAGGAACGCTGCGGCGGGTGGTGTGACAAGGGGGTTGTCACGCCGCCCGCCGTACGTTTGTTCGGCGCTAATCTCCGACTTACGGAGGAATCCGCGCTTTTCCCCCGCCGGGACTCGCCATCGCGCAGGCAAACCGCCTAATCTCCATTCGCCATCGGCGGTACCCCGGCAGTGAGAGGCACCAGGTTGACCTACGTCGAGACCCGCGGGAACGTGTGGGAAGCGCTGGCGGGTCGCGCCCCCGGTGAGCCCTCCGGCCCCGCCGATCCCGGGCTGTGGGGCGCGGTCGTCGACCGCCTCAATCCCACCAGCGCCCGCCCCGTGCTCCGCGCCGGCGTGGAATACGTGCAGCTCACCAGCGCCCGCGGGGGCGACTACATCATGCTGCGCTCGCCCGACGACGGTGAGCGCGCCAGCTATCTGCGGCTGACTCCCGAGGAGTGGGAGCTCGCGCTGCTGATGGACGGCGAGCACACGGTGGCCCGTTTGGTCGCCGAGTTCGCCCGCATCGCCGGCCGGCTCGCCCCCGACCAGGTCCGCCGTGTGGTGGCCGACCTGGCCGGCAATCGCATGCTCGACGAACTGCCGATGGACGCGTTCCGTCCGCTGCAGGAGCTGCGGCGCAAACCGGTGGGGGAGCGGGTCGGCAATTCGCTGCTGGCCGCCGCCCGGGGCCGCCGCATGCTGCTGCTCAACGTCGACAGCCTGGTCTCGGTGCTCTACCGCGCGGGCGGGCGGCTGTTCTTCAACAAGGTCGTCGGCATCCTCACCGCCGTGCTCGGCGTGCTCGGCCTGGGCCTGTTCGTCGCCACCTGGACGCGGGGCAGCCGCTCGCTGTTCCTGACCGGCGATTCCTACCTGTACGGCGCGCTCACCCTGATCCTGCTCAACGTCGTCGTCGTGGTCGTCCGCGAATACGCCCGCGCGATGGCGGCCAAACACGCCGGCCGTGAGGTGCCCGCCGCCGGGTTCCTCGTCTGGTTCGGACTGCCGTCGTTGTTCGTCGACACCAGCGACGTCTGGATGGCCGGGCGCCGCGCCCGCATGCTGGCCTCGGCGGCCGGGCCGCTCAGCGCGCTGCTGCTGGCCGGGCTGGCCCAACTGGCCGGGCTGGCCCTGCCCGCGACCGCCGACCTGGCCTTCAAGCTCGCGTTCCTCTGCTACCTGAGCGCGTTCGTGCACCTCAGCCCGCTGCTCCCGCTCGACGGGCAATACCTGCTGATGAACTGGCTGGAGGTGCCGCAGCTGCGCAACCGGGCGCTGGCCTGGGTGGGCGGGCGCCTGCGGGGCCGTCCGCCGCAGTGGGGCAAGCTCGACCGCGAGGGCCGCCTCATCGCCCTGTACGGCTTCCTGGCCGTCTGCTGGCTGGCCGCTGCGGCCAACGTGGCCGTCCGCCTCTGGGAGGACAGGCTCTCCGGCGTGGCCACCGGCCTGTGGCACGAGGGTGTCACCGGCGCCCTGCTGCTGGTGGCCATCACGCTCGGCCTGGCCGCCCCGATCGTCTACTTCCTCGTCGGCCGGTTCACCCGATGGTGGGGCCTGTCCCGGCTGCGCCGTGCCGAGAACGACCGCGAGGCCGACAGTCCGCGCCGCCTGGCCGCGCTGCGCGCCTCCGACCTCGGCGGCCTGCCCGAACCCGCACTGCAGGGCCTGGCCTCCCGGGCCCGCTGGATGCACCCGCCGACCGGCCGCCAGATCGTCCTGGCCGGCGCCGCCCAGCAAGCCGTCTACGTGGTTGTGGAGGGCGCGCTGGAGGCCCGCCGGCCCGGCGACCCGCCCGGCACGATCCGCCACCACGTCGGCCCCGGCGCCGTGGTCGGCCTGGTCAACGCGGTCACCGGCCGGTCCACCCAGCTCGACTGGCACACCGCCGGCACGACCCTGCTGTCGATCCCGACCGCCACCGTGGCCACCGTGGTCGGCCCCCTGCCCGGTCCGCCGCCGCACGACCGGGCCGAGGCCGAGGCGTTGTTCGCCGACACCCCCGCGCTGGCCGGCCTGGCCACCGATCAGCGGCTCGCCCTGATCGCTTCGGCCCACCCGGTCGATCTGGACCCGGGCGCGCCGGTGATCCTGCCCGGCCCCACCCATGCGGTGGTGGTCGAGTCCGGTGTGATCGCCCTGCCCGACGGCGTCGAGCTGCGCCGCGGCACCCTGGTCGGCCCGGTCGGCGACGGCAGCCCCGGCATGGTGGCCCAGACCATCACCCCCGTACGGCTGTGGGTCCTGCCCGACGCCTCCGATCTGCCACCGCTGGTGGGCGCCACCCACCGGCCCGGCTCGCCGATGCCCGTCGTCACGGCCAAGGGGTCGCTGCGCCCCGGCTCCCCGCGCGGTGCGGCCTACCCGCCGCTGACCATTCCGCCCGGCCCGCCCGACGGCCACGACAACCCTGAGGCCGACCGCCGGTTCGAGCGGGTGCTGACGTGGCTGGTGGTCGTGCTGCTGACCACGGCCCTGTTCCTCACCGGCCTGTCGTTCCGGCCCGGCCCGGCGTGGGCCGAGATGCCCGCCGACCGGGTGCTCCTCTCGATCGACCAGGGCCTGGTCACCGCCACCTTCGACGGCGCACCGGCCAACCTCGGCGAGGGCGCGCGGCGCTACCTCGACCAGGGCGAGGTGATCGAGGTGCCGTCCCGGGCCTCGGCCACGCTCACCTTCGCGGGCGGGGCGACGACCCTGCTCTGCGCCAACACCCGGGTCGGCATCGGCCGCCTCAGCACCGGCGGCGGCCGTGACCAGGCCCCCAAGGCGACCATCTCGCTGCAGACCGGCCGCGTGCTCGCCGGCACCGGCAGCACCAGCGGGGCGTACAAGCCGCTCGCCCTGACCGTGGACCGCAGCCAGGGCACGGTGACCAACACCGGCGCGGCCTGGTATCAGATCGAACCGGCGACGGTGATCGTCTCGTCCGGCACGGTCGCCGTCGACGGCAAGACCAGCGAGGTCGCCGGCAAGTCGCTGGGGTGCGCGGACGGCACTCCGGTGGAGGCGCCCCCGTCCAGCAGCCCCGAACCGCTGCCGAGCGAGGAGCCCCTACCGTCCGATTCGGAATCGATCAATCCGACGATCGCCCCGAGCGCGACGCCCACTCCTACCGATACTGTGACTACACCGTCACAGACCGATGATCCCGGCGATGGCAACGATCCGGGACAGCCCGACGACGACCCCACCACCGCCCCCACGATCCGCCCGACGACGCGTCCCACCACGCCGCCCGCGACCACCCGGCCGCCGGCGCCCACCCAGACCCCGCCCAGGACCACCGCGCCGCCCGCCACGACGCCGCCCGCCACCACCGCCCCGCCGCCGGAGGAGACCCCGCCGCCGGGGCCGGAGCAGGGGTCGACAGCGCCGAACTGATGGGGAGCGGCCCCCTTCGTCAGGAGGTTCGATGCTCTGCTGGTTCTGCGCCGAGTCGGCCCGGGCGAGCTGCCGCTTCTGCGGCCGCGGCGTCTGCGCCGAACACGCCCGCTTCGGCCCCTACCTGCTGCAGGTGAGCCGGTCCGAGACCCGGCGCCGGGCGGAGGCGCTGGTGGTGGACGACGCGGTGCAGTGCGGCACGTGCCGGCCCCGTCCGCACGCGGTGGCGATGCCCGAACTGGACTGAACGACGTACCGTCAGGACATGGCTCGCAACGACGGCTACGAGGACCTGGGCGCCTGGTCCGAGTTCGGCACGGTGTCCGGCATGGTCGCCGCGCGCACGACGGAGAACCTCACCGAAGCCGAGGCGCACACCGGCTTCGGCGACCGTCCCGACGACCTCGACGGCCTGCCCGACATCACCGTGGGCGCGAACGTGGCCGAGGCGGTGGGCGCCCTGGACGCCGAGTTGTCCCCGCCCCCGCCGAAGGGCTACGACAACGAGGTCGACGCCGACGGCGACGGCACCCTCGACGAGGCCACCTATCGCGGCCGCCTCGACGGCGGCGTGGACATCCTGGTCGACCTCGACGACGACGGCCGCGCCGACTTCATCGGCACCGACCTCGACCTCGACAACCGGGTCGACTACGCCGACTACGACAAGGACCGCGACGGCGTCTTCGAGAAGCGCATGTTCGACGACAACGGCGACGGCTTCCTGGACCGCGCCGCCTGGCTGCACCCGGGCAGCTGACCTTGGGCGCGCCCCGCGTCCGCAAGCTCGTCAAGGACAAGCTCAACGGCAACGAGGGCAGCTGGCTCGTCTACCATCTCGGCGACGACGAGACCGGCTCCTGGCTGTTCCGTCCCGAAGGCGTGTGGAGCTTCGTCGATCTCGAACTCGACCTTTGGCACCGGCCGGACGATCCTCGGTCCGTCGGCTTTGCCGACGACGACGAACTCGACGACGTAGTCGGTCGGGGGTGGGGTCACCCCGGCCGAGGCGGCTCAGACCCGCGACGAGGCTCGGCAGGTCGCCGACCTGATTCTCGACGGCGTCCATCCCTTCACGCGGGCCGCGTGGGAACGCTTCGAGGAGGCGACCGCCCGCGGGCTGCCGGCCCCCGCCGGATCTTCCTGCGGCGCACGATAGGTGTGACGCTATTTACAAATAAACTTAACAGTATTCATACTCTGGTCATGCGCCGATCGATGATCTTCGCCATGACCGCGGTACTCGCGGCTGGTGGTGGCACCGTCTACCTCGCCTCCAGCGCCAGCGCGGCGGCCGCCTGCGCACCGGCCTGGAGCGCCACTGCCACCTACGTCAAGGACAACGTGGCCTCGCAGAACGGCCGCAACTACACCGCCAAGTGGTGGACCCAGAACGAGGCCCCGTCGACCCACAGCGGACAGTGGGACGTCTGGATCGACAACGGCACCTGCGGCGGCACCACACCCCCGACCACGCCGCCCACCACACCCCCGACGACCCCGCCCACCACGCCCCCGACAACTCCCCCCACGACACCCCCGACCACGCCGCCGACGACCACGCCGCCCAACACCGGCCTCCCCAAGCGCGCGCTGATCGGCTACCTGCACTCCAGCTTCGCCAACGGCTCCGGTTACGTGCGGATGGCCGACGTCCCCGCCAACTGGGACATCATCAACCTCGCGTTCGGCGAACCGACCTCGGTGACCTCGGGTGACATTCGATTCACGCTGTGCCCGGCCGCCGAGTGCCCGGGCGTCGAGAGCAAGGCCGACTTCATCGCCGCCATCCGGGCCAAGCGCAACGCCGGCAAGAAGGTGCTGCTCTCCATCGGCGGGCAGAACGGCCAGGTCCAGCTGACCACGACCGCCGCGCGGGACAAGTTCGTCAGCTCGGTCAGCGCCATCATCGACGAGTACGGCCTGGACGGTGTGGACATCGACTTCGAGGGTCACTCGCTGTCGCTCAACACCGGCGACACCGACTTCAAGAACCCGACCACCCCGGTCATCGTCAACCTGATCTCGGCGCTCAGGAGCCTCAAAGCCCGCTACGGCGCCGGTTTCGTGCTCACCATGGCCCCCGAGACGTTCTTCGTGCAGCTCGGCTACCAGTACTACGGCTCCGGCCCGTGGGGTGGCCAGGACCCGCGCGCCGGCTCGTACCTGCCGGTGATCCACGCGCTGCGCAACGACATCACCGTGCTGCATGTCCAGGACTACAACTCGGGCTCGATCATGGGTCTGGACAACCAGTACCACTCCATGGGCGGCGCGGACTTCCACATCGCCATGACCGACATGCTGCTGGCCGGCTTCCCCGTCGCGGGCAACACCGCCAACGTGTTCCCGGGGCTGCGGGAGGACCAGATCGCGTTCGGCGCCCCGTCGTCGGTCAGCGCGGGCAACGGGTACGTCGCGCCGTCGGCGATCCAGCAGGCCGTCAACTGCCTGATCCGCAACACCAACTGCGGCTCGTACACGCTGCGCAGCGGGACCAACCCGAACTTCCGCGGCCTGATGACCTGGTCGATCAACTGGGACAAGTTCTACGGCTACGAATTCCAGAACCAGAACGGCGCGTACCTGAAAGCGATCGCCTGAAAAGTCAAAATCCGGATGTCCTCGCGGGGTGGTGGGTACGGACCGTCGCTCCCGCGGGGGCCCGGGTGGGTTTCGCTGGCCGCTGACGCGTCCAGAACGCGAAACCCACCCGGGCGACCTGCGTAAATGGTTGCGGGCAAAGCCGAAGCGTCAAGCCGCCAGGACGTTGTGCAGCGCGACGCGGTGAGTGTCCGGGTTGGACCAGGACCAGTTCGGGTGGGCGCGGTTCGTGAGCAGCACGATCACCTGTTTGCGAGCCGGGACCACCAGCAGGGACGTGCCCGCGAAGCCGGTGTGGCCGAAGGCGGCCGGTGAGGCGAGCTTGCCCATGAACCACGGCTGATTCATCTCGACGCCCAGGCCGTGATCGGCACTCCGGCGCGGGCGCTCCGCATCGACGGCCGGTTTGCCCTTGTTGACGTTCGTCAGCATCTGCGCGACGACGGCGGCCGACAGGATCCGCTTACCGCCGTACGTGCCGCCGTTGAGCAGCATCTGGCCGAGCACCGCGACCTCGCGGGCCGTGCTGAACACGCCCGCGTGCCCGGCCACGCCGCCCAGGTGGTTGGCCACGTCGTCGTGCACCGTGCCGCGCAGCAGGCCCCGGGACGAGCGGGCGTCGGTTGCGACCAGGCGGGACTTGTCCTTCACCCACTTCAGTGGCAGGAACCCGGTGTCCTTGAGGCCGAGCGGCGTCGTGATCCGGTCGGCCAGCACCTTGTCGAGGGTCTTGCCGGTCAGCTTCTCGACGAGCCGGCCCAGCACCATGAGCCCGACGCTCGAATAGCGGAACGTCGTGCCCGGCACCCCGCCCTTGACGAGTGGCGTCGTCATCACCGACCGCCAGCGCTCGGCGTTCGTACGGAAGCCGGTGACTTTGGCCCCGACCGGCAGCGCGCTCGTGTGCGCCAGCAGCATGGCCACTGTGATCTTGTCCTTGCCCGTGCCCGTGAACTCCGGCAGATAGCGACGAACCGGCGCGTTCAGGTCGACCTTGCCCTGGTCGACGAGCTGCAGCACGAGGATCGCCGTGTAGACCTTCGTGATCGAGGCCAGATCGAAGATCGAGTTCGTCCGCATGGCGACCCGCTGCGCGGCCGGCAGCTCGACCGGGCCCGCCTTGTAGCGCAGGGCATGGCCCACGTTGACGGTCAGCAACGTGCGGTTGTCCTGCAACACGTGCGCGACCGCACCGGCGTACCCGGGATGCTTGGGGTTGTCCGGAGTGGGTTTGAGGTATTTCGTGAGGACCGTGCGTACCTGCGCGGCCGACGCCGACGCCGAAACCGACGCCGTGGACGGCACGGTGGTCTGCGCAGCCTGCGCGCCCCCGGCCCCACCCGCGGGTTCCGCCCAGGCCGAGGAACCGGGCCTGCCGCAGCCGGCGAGCACGGCGGCGCCGCCGGTGGCGAGGATCAGGGCGCGGCGGGTAACAGGCACCGCGAGATGATCCCACGAAACTCGTGAAACCATGAAGTCATGGTCAACAGTCCGGTGGCGTTCGTGCTCGGCGGCGGGGGCGTGCTCGGCGCCGTCGAGGTGGGCATGCTGCGCGCCCTGTTCCGGGCGGGCTTCCGGCCCGACGTCGTGGTCGGCACCTCGATCGGGGCGGTCAACGGCGCCCTGGTCGCGACGGACCCCAGCGAGGCCGTCACCCAGCGCCTCGTACGGCTCTGGACCTCACCCGAGGCGGCCACCGTCTACGGCGACTCGATCGGCCGCCAGCTGCGCCGCTTCGCCGCCCGCACCCACCTGCACTCGCCGCTCCCGCTGCGCCGGCTGCTCGAGGCGGAACTGGGCGAGCAGACCACGTTCGCCGACCTCAAAGTGCCGTTCCACTGCTGCGCCGCGAGCATCGAACGGGCCGCCGAGCACTGGTTCGACAGCGGCCCCCTGGTCGACGCGGTGCTGGCCTCGTCGGCCGTGCCCGGCCTGCTGCCGCCGATGGAGATCGCGGGCGAGCACTATGTGGACGGTGGCATCGTCAACTCGATCCCGATCGGCGAGGCCGTCGGGCTCGGCGCTCAGCTGATCTTCGTGCTGCAGGTGGGCCGGGTCGAACGTACGCTGAGCGTGCCCCGCCGGCCCTGGGAGGTGGCACAGGTGGCCTTCGAGATCGCCCGGCGGCACCGGTTCGCCCGCGAACTTGCGTCGCTGCCCGACGATGTGAGGGTGCACGTGCTCCCCACGGGTGGCGGCGAAAGCCGGGACGACAGTCCCTGGGCGTATCGCGACATGGCCGCCGTAGGCCGCCGGATCAGCCGCGCCTACACCGCGTCCCGCCGCTACCTGGCGGCCAACGTGCCGCCGCAACCCGGGCCGGACGTACTCTGATGCCGCTGCCCCCGATCTGGGTCCGCCGCCTGCTCATCGCGCCCGCGGTGGTCGTGCTGGCCACCGCCCTGCTGATCACGGTCCCCGTCTGGCTGGTGCTCGCGCTGCTGGCCTCGCCGCTGGTCCCCGGCCACCTGCGGGTGCCCCGGCTCGTGCTGGCGGCCATCCTGTACCTGGTCTGGGACGCGGCCGCGCTCGTGGTCCTGGCCGTCCTCTGGGTCGCCTCCGGGTTCGGCGCCAAGATCCGCAGCCCGTGGTTCCAGCGCGCGCACTACGTCGTGACCGGCAAGTTCCTGGCCATCCTGTTCTGGTTCGCCAAATGGGCGCTGCACCTGACCGTCGACGTGGTCGGCACCGACCCCGACACCGCGCTGCCCGGACGGCCCGAGATCGTGGTCAGCCGGCACGCCGGGCCGGGTGACTCGTTCATCCTGATCCACGCGCTCACCAACTGGTTCCAGCGCGAACCGCGGATCGTGCTCAAAGCCACCCTGCAGTGGGACCCGGCCGTCGACGTGCTGCTCAACCGGCTGCCCAACCGGTTCATCACACCCGGCCGTACCGGCACCTCCACTTTGGAGCAGCAGATCGGCGAGACCGCGGACGGGCTGGACGACAACGACGCCTTCGTGATCTTCCCGGAGGGCGGCAACTTCACCCCGCGCCGCCGCACCAGCGCGATCGCCCGCCTGCGGGCCCGCGGCCTGGCCGACGCGGCCGAACGGGCCGAAAACCTGCGGCACGTGCTGCCCCCGAAACCGGGTGGCCTGTTCTCAGCAATCGACGCCGCACCCGACGCCGGGGTCATCTTCGTGGCCCACACCGGGCTCGACCGGATGCTGACGGTGGCCGACGTGTGGCAGGAGCTGCCCATGGACAAGCGGCTCGTGATGAAGTTCTGGAGCGTACCGCCGGAAGAGGTGCCCACCGGCGAGGAGGAACGGGTGGCCTGGCTCTACGACTGGTGGGAGCGGATCGACGCCTGGATCGAGGAGAACCGTCCGGCCTTCCGCCCGCTCAGCACGGACTGGACCGCGCGCAAATCCGCCCCCACAGTCTGACGTTCAGCTGCCGAGCGAGGTGTAGAGGCTGTCGGGGGCCTCGGTCACCTCGGAGGCGGCCGGCTTGGCCACCGTCACCGGCACACCGTAGTCGCTGTAAAGCACCTCGAGCGGCTGCGCGGCCTGCCCGTTGACGGCCGGGATCTGCACGGTCAGCTCGGCCAGCCGGCCCTGATCGTCGAGGCCCGCCGTGAACGGCACGTTCTGCGCCTGGGCGCCGCTCTGGTCGATGGTGACCTGCGAAACGCCGGCCAGCCCCGCCGCCTTGGTCAGGTCGAGCGTGCCCGCGTAGCTGTTGCCGCCGGTGGTGTGCACGTCAGTCGACGAGCTGAGCAGCTTCGACGTGTTCACCGGGTCGATCTGACCCGGCCGCAGCCCGACGTTGGCCCCCTCCGGCAGCCGCGACACGTCGACGTGAGTCCACGTGCCCGCCTTGGTGACACCCGGAATCTGCAGGTAAAGATCCTGGCCCGCCAGCAACGTCTTGACCTTGAGCTCGGCGTTGGCGCCGCTCGCGGCCATGTCGACGGTGCCCACTCCCTGCGCCGGGTCGACCTGCCCAGTCAGCTTGAAGCCGGACCCCGAACTCGCCGTCATCTTGAAGCTGGTCGTGCCGAGCTGCGCGGTCGCCTTGCTCAGGGCCTCCACAGCAGCCGGGTCGGCGGCGCTGCCCGAGGCAGTCGCCGTCACGCTCACCCCAGGCGCAGGCGCGCTGGCCCCCGACGTCGCGCTGCCCCCATCGGCACAGCCGGCGACCGTCAGTGCCGCCGTAGCCATAGTCGCAAGACCCAGCCCGGCGAGCCGTGGTGTCCGCATTGTCGATACCTTCCGCCCGGCCGCCCGCCCGAATGACGTCGGCTCACCCCCATCAATTCCCGACACCACCGAAACGCAAACGGACATCCCGGTCGCCCCTGGCGACCCCAGCCCGCGCCCCGGGCGTCGTCGTCGAACCCCTTGTCCCACCCGGCTGCTCCGCCTATGCCCCCCGGTCAGGCCACATGCCCAGCCCGCGCTCTGCCCCGTTGCGCCGAGCGCGCCTGCCCTGCCCGACGTACCGCTTCGCCCTGCCCCGGTTGTGCTGTTCAGTCCCGCCCCGGTGTCCGCCCTGCCGAACGCACCTGACCAGCCGCTCGCTCCTGCCGCTACGCCCCAGCCCGCGTCTCACTGTTGGCCACGCCTCGTCGGTTATGTCATGGCGTTGTGGGGTGAGCCGCGGCCGAACGGGGCGCCGCCGAGGGCGGTCGCAGCGAGGCGCGGTCGGGCGCGCCAAGGCATGACGTAGCTGAATGCGGTGAAGGTGTGCCCGGACACGACCAGGGCCGGCAGCCAGGTGAGCGCGACAACCCGGCGCCCGTACGGGATCGATTCGGCAAGGAGAGCCGGGGTGGTTGGGGCGTGACCGGGTGCGGCAAGGCGCGGTCGGGCGCGCCAAAGCATGACGTGCGGAGTGGGCGAGGCGGGCGAGGCGGGGGTTGGGCTCAGCGCGGCGCAGCGTGATGTGGCGCGGCGCACCGTGGTGAAGCGGCGCGGTGTGGCGGGGTGGAGCCCGGCGCAGCGGTGTGGCCGGGCTCGGCGGCTGCCCTCCTTCAGGCGCCCATCGCCTTTCTGAACGATGCCGGCATCTCGACGACCTGGGCCGCGGGTGGTGCTTTGACCGCTACCGGGACGCCGAAGTCGGAATAGCGCGTAATCATCTCGCCCGCGCCGGGGGCGATCTTTTCCATGTCGAAGGTCAGTTCGGCCAGGCGGCCGTCAGTGTCGGTCTCGGCGGTGAACGGCACGGCTTTCATCTTGGCGGCCAGCCCCTTGGCCGCCTGCGCGTTGTAGGTCGGCGACTTGGTCAGGTCGACGGTGCCCGAGAACGTGTGCTCACCGGTCTTCTTGACCTGCATCGCCGATGTGAGCAGCTTGGCCGTCACCCGGGGGTCGTTGTTCTTGATGTTCAGGGAGCTCGACTCGGGCACCGTGCTGAGGTCGATGTGCATCCATTTCCGGGCCGCGGCGTCGTCGACCGCGTTGGCCATCGCGCCCTTGACCTGAACGTAGAGGTCGTTGCCGAGTTGCTTCATGCTCATGCCGCCGGCGGGGCCGAGCTCCATGGTCATGTCGCCGCGCTGGGCTTTGGCGTCGAAGGCGCCCGTGATGGTCACGCCGGCCACCGAGACCACGTCGACTTTGACCGGCGCGTCGCTGAGTTTGACCGCGGCCGCTTCGAGTTCGGCGCCGGGGGTGGCCGGGGCCGTCGTGGTGGTCGTCGCTGATGCGGCCGGAGCGCCGGACCCACCTTCGGCGATGCCGGTGGTGACCTGCTTGTCGGCGCAGCCGCCGGCGGCGATGACCGCGGTCAGCGCACCCGCGAGGGCCAGTCGTCGAGTCCTCAAGATTTTCTCCCCCGTCGATGTATCGCTGTGCGGGCCACACGGTAACGGAGGGGTGCGACATTCGCCGGGCGCGGGGACGGGGCATGATTGCCTGGCACAAACACAGCGGACCATCGGGAGGACCCGTGAGATTCGAGGTCAGCAAGGTCCTCGACGCCATCGAGGCCCGCCTCACCACTGACCCTGCGCTCGCCCGCGCTGTGGTCGACATGTCGGAGATCGTGCGTTATGCCGACCTCGATGGGGGTCGTCCGGCCAGCTCGGTGCGTCTGGGCCTGGTCATCGACGCCCTGGGCCGACGGGTATCGGAGGAGAACGTCCCGGTCTACGTGGTGACCCCGCGCGGCCTGCTCTCGGACACCGATCTGACCTCTAACGAGCGAATGGTCGTCCGTCGCTGGGCCGACGACGGCAAGGTCGAGGTCGTGCCTCAGCTCGACGACCGCGTCTTCGAGGTGGCCGAGCTGCTGGGCCTGCCCGTGCTCACCCGTTCGAGGGGAAACCGCGACCGGCACCCGTGGGTCGACGAGCCGGGCCGCCTGCTGGCCGCGGTGGCCGGCGAGGGCGGCAGCCCGGTGCTGATGGCCCGGGTCGGCCGTGGTGAGCCGCCTCGGCCGGCCGAGCGTTCCCCGCTGGGTGAGCGCCTGCTGGCCCGCATCTGGAGCTGCCCCGAGCCCAACTGCACCAGCTTCGGTTCCGGCGGCGACCCGGACAGCCCGTTCGCCGACATGCGGACGTTCACCAGCCCGGTCTCGCAGCCCCCGCCGTCGCTGCGCTCGGGCGCGCCGACCTGCCCGCGGCACGGCGCCAAGCTGCGCGACGCCGGTCCCCGGCCCGCGGTCGAGGTGCTCTCGGTGCGCATCGACGGGGTCATCCGCCGCCGGTTCGTGGTCTCGACCGACGAGCCGGTCGTGGTCGGCCGCGCCCCCGAGGGTGGTCGCGGCATCATGCTCGGCCAGTGGCTGACCGACGACGCGCGCAAGTGGATCAGCCGCGGCCACGTGCAGTTCACGCTGCGCACCGACGGCAACCTGACGGTGCAGGACATCAGCACCAACGGCAGCGGCATCCGCCCCGGCGGCGCGGTCGACGACGACGAGCGGATCGCGCTGCACCGTCAGGAGAGCCGCACCCTGGGCCCGGCCGACGTGGTCGAGCTCTACGCGGGCGTCCAGGTGGGTCGCTCGAAGATGTGGGCCACCGGCGGCGTCGTCCAACCCGAATCGGTGATGGGCGAGGCGCCGACGATGGCCCTGCGCAAGTTCGAGCGAAGCTAGCTCAGGATCGCGGCCAGCTGGTCGACCGCGTGGTCGATCTCCTCGCGGGTGACCACCAGGGGTGGGGCCAGGCGGATGGTCGAGCCGTGGGTGTCCTTGGCCAGCACCCCCCGCTCGGCCAGCCGCTCCACGGCCTGACGACCGGTGAGCAGGGCCGGGTCGATGTCGACGCCGGCCCACAGGCCGCGGCCGCGCACGGCGACGACACCGTGGCCGATCAGCGCGTTGAGCCGGGCGTGCAGGTGTTCGCCGAGTTCGGCCGAGCGGCGCTGGAAGTCGCCGGTGGCCAGCAGGCGCACCACTTCGGTGCCGACTGCGCAGGCCAGCGGGTTGCCGCCGAAGGTCGAGCCGTGCTCGCCCGGCTTGAGCACACCCAGCACGTCACGGTCGGCGGCCACGGCCGAGACCGGCACGATGCCGCCGCCCAGCGCTTTGCCCAGCACGTACATGTCGGGCACGACGCCTTCGTGCTCGATCGCGAACGTCCGGCCGGTGCGGCCCAGACCCGACTGGATCTCGTCCGCCACCATCAGCACGTTGTGCTCGTCGCAGAGCGCCCGTACGGCGGCGAAGTAGCCCGCCGGCGGCACCAGCACGCCCGCTTCGCCCTGGATCGGCTCCAGCAGCACGGCGACCGTGTTCGGGGTGATCGCCTCGCGCAGGGCGACTTCATCTCCGTACGGGACCACGATGAACCCCGGCGTGTACGGCCCGAAGTCGGCCTTGGCGTCGGGATCGGTCGAGAAGCTGACGATCGTGGTCGTGCGGCCGTGGAAGTTGTCAGCGGCCACGATGATCTCGGCCCGGCCGTCGGCCACGCCCTTGACCTGGTAACCCCACTTGCGGGACACCTTGATCGCGGTCTCCACGGCCTCGGCGCCGGTGTTCATCGGCAGCACGAGTTCCTTGCCGCAGAGCGCGGCCAGCGACCGGCAGAACTCGGCGAACTGGTCGTGCACGAAGGCGCGGCTGGTCAGCGTGATCCGGTCGAGCTGGGCGTGCGCGGCTGCGATCAGGCCGGGGTGCCGGTGCCCGAAGTTGAGCGCCGAGTAGCCGGCCAGGAAGTCCAGGTAGCGGCGCCCGTCGACGTCGGTGACCCAGGCGCCCTCGCCCTCGGTGATCACGACGGGCAGCGGGTGGTAGTTGTGCGCCGTGTGCCGCTCGGCCCGGGCCAGCTCGTCCGGCGTACGGAGAATGTCGACGCTTGTCATGAGCGCACCTCCAACGTGCAGCACTTGGGTCCGCCGCCGGCCTTGCGCAGCTCGGAGACGTCGACCCCGACGGTCTGGTAACCGGCCGCGCGCAGTTCGGCCGCGAGATGGGTGGCCTGCACCGGCAGCACCACCGTACGGCCGTCGCTGACCGCGTTGAGGCCGAGCACGGCGGCGTCCTCCGCGTTCGCGATCACGGCGTGCGGGTAGAGCTGCTGCAGTACGGCCTGCGAGCCGGGTGAGAAGGCCGCGGGCAGGTACGCGATGTTGGTGTCGTCGAGCACGCAGAGCGCCGTGTCGAGGTGGTACAGCGACGGGTCGACGAGCTGCAGCGTGATCACCGGGCGGCGCAGGGCCTCCTGGGTCTCGGCGTGCGACGCGTGCGCGGTGCGGAAACCGGTGCCGGCCAGCAGCACGTCCCCGGCGAGCAGGATGTCGCCTTCGCCCTCGTTGGTGTGCTTGGGCTCGATCACCTCGAAGCCGCGCTCACGGAACCAGGCGGCGTACGCGGGGGCCTCGTCGGCCCGCTCGGCGTCGCGGAACTGGACCGCCAGCACGCGGCCGTCGACCACCGTGGCGCCGTTCGCGGAGAACACCATGTCGGGCAGCCCGGGCAGCGGCTCGATCAGCTCGACCGTGTGCCCCAGGTCGACGTACGTCTGCCGCAGGTTCTCCCACTGGCTGACGGCGAGCGCGTTGTCGTAGGGCGCCGTGGGATCCATCCACGGGTTGATGCGATAGGTCACCGCGAAATGGGTGGGCCGGCACATCAGGTAGCGGCGCGGTGAGGCGGTGGTCGTCATGCCTGAAACGCTAGGCGCGCCGCACCGTCGAAGGCCTTAGTTCAACCATGCTTGCCGCGTTCGATCATTGCGTGATCCGCGACCGCGACGGAGATTCGTTGCAACGCCCCCGCACATGCGTCAGGGGCGGCCTGAACCAGGCCGCCCCTGAGGCGAAAAGATTGCCGGCGCACCGCCGGACTGTTCCGGGGCGGGACTGGTGAGCGCCAGTCCCGATTCCGATCTTCGCGTCCGGCGCATCGCCGCCCGCAACTGTCTGATGCCCGACTGTTGCCGGGGGTAAACCTTTAGAAGCGGTTGACGGTCTGTGCGTCAAGCCACTCGCGCAGCGTGTTCACCGGCTGCACGTCGGTGCCGAGCCAGCTGAGCGAGCCGGTCAGGGCGAGCACCCCGAGCACGATCGCGCCGAGCGAGAGCACGAGGCCCAGCAGGGCGTCCATCTTGCCGGCGACGTGCCGCTTGCCGGTGGCGTGGATGCCGCTCAGCGACAGGATCAGGGCCAGGACGGCCACGCCGATCCCGTAGCCCAGCAGCGGCCCGGACAGCACGAGCAGCACCGAGGCGACACCCAGGATCAGGCCCAGGGTGGCCAGCAGGCTCGCGCGCGGCTTGGGGCCGGTGGTGACGGCGTCGGCGGCGTCCCGGTCGGCCGGGCGCTCGACGGGAGCGGTGCCGGCGGGGCGCGGCGGCGCCGGCGGCTCGGTGCGGCGCGAGGCGGGCGGCGGGGCCGGGGGCAGGTCGCGCAGGGTGTCCTCGTCGTCGCGCCGAGGACGTACGGGGGTGGGTCGCACTTCGGTCGTGTTGTCCTCACGCGGCCGCGTCACCGTGCCGGTCGCGGCCGGACGCTCGGCGGTCTCCGTGGTATCGCTCGTGGACTGGCGGGAGAACGTCGGGATCCTCACGTCAGCACCTCCTTGACAGATTCGGGGGATGACCGGCTCTTACCCGAAACCGCCGAGAACGACACAACGGGCACGCGGCAGTGGCCGCGTGCCCGTTGAAGGAGGCGTGAACCCGCAGGTCAGACCAGTGCGGAGTTGTTACCCACCTGCGCCGCCTTGGAGATCACGTGGTCGACCAGGCCGTAGTCCTTCGCCTGCTCGGCGGTGAACCAGCGGTCCCGGTCGGAGTCGCGCTCGATCTCCTCGGGGGTGTGACCGCTGTGGAAGGCGATCCGCTCGTTCATCACGTTCTTGATGTGCAGCATGCTCTCGGCCTGGATGGCGATGTCGGCCGCGGTGCCGCCGATGCCGCCGGAGAGCTGGTGCATCATGATCCGCGCGTGCGGCAGCGCGTACCGCTTGCCGGGGGTGCCGGCGCAGAGCAGGAACTGGCCCATCGAGGCCGCCATGCCCATCGCGATCGTGGCCACGTCGTTCTTGATGTACTGCATCGTGTCGTACACCGCCATGCCGGCGCTGATGGAGCCGCCGGGCGAGTTGATGTAGAGCGCGATGTCCTTCTCGCTGTCGGCCGAGGCCAGCAGCAGCATCTGGGCACAGATGCGGTTGGTCACCTCGTCGTTGACCTCGCTGCCGAGAAAAATGATCCGCTCCCGCAGGAGCCGCTCGAACACCTGGTCATCGAAGGATGCGCCGCCGCCCCGCATCGTCAACTCGTCAACACTCATGACAACACCCTCTCGCATCCGCCGGTTAAGCCGGAACCCGACCGGCCGTTCGACGTCACCAAGCTTTACTCAGCGGGCCCGCACATCCCACCGATTCCCCTCAGGGCGAATCAGCTCAGGGCAGAAACGCCCACCCGCCGGGTCCCCGACACGCCGTGGCCGCAGCGCGCGGCGCCACCCCTGACGAGCATGACTTCCTTCACCGTACGGCGGAGCACCCTCGATCTGACGGCCCGGCTCGGTCAGAGCCATCCGTCGCGTCCGGCGCACCGGCGCGCCGTGGCGAGGAGGTCAGCCAGGGCGGGCGACTGGCCGGTCCCGGCCCACAGCATGGAAAGCTCCGCCATGATCGGCGGGTCGACGATCCGCCGATGCACGACGGGGGTGCCGGCCCGCGCCGCCAGCTCGGCGAACGACGCCGGGGCCAGCCCCACCTCACGTCCGGTGGAGAGACGCGCCAGCATGGCGCTCACCGGTGGTTCCTCGAACGTGCGGATCCGCGGTGTGAAGCCGGCCTGCTGGCAGGCGTCGACGATGCCGTCGTAGTACGCCGGGGCGAGGCGCCGGGGAAAGAGCAGCAGTGTCTCGTCGCGAAGGTCCGTCAACGGGATCGCCGACGTGGCGGCCAACCGGTGGTGAACGCTCAGAAGTGTGGACACGTGCTCCCGCCGGAGGATCTCGCCGTCCACCCCGTCGGTGACCGGTGGGGCCAGCGCCAGGCCGATGTCCACATCCCCGGCCCGGAGCCGCTCCGGGATCTCCGCGCTGAACAACTCGCGAGCGTCGATGGTGACGCCGGGATGCTCCTCCCCGAAAGCCTGCAGGAGCGTCGTGAGCGTGCCGAGGCCCGCGACCGGGGTGTAGCCGAACCGGATGATCGTGGCGTTGCCCGACCCGGCCCGCCGGGTCAGCTCCACGGCCCGTTCCAGCGCGGCCAGTGCTGCCGGGGCCTCGTGCGCCAGCGCGCGGCCCGCCGCGGTGAGCTGCACCCGGCGGCTGGACCGGACGAAGAGCGGGGTCCCCAGGCTGTCCTCGAGCTTGCGGATCTGATGGCTCAGCGACGGCTGCGAGATGTACAGGCGCGCGGCCGCCCGGCCGAAGTGGAGTTCCTCGGCCACGGCCATGAAGTACCGGAGGTTTCGCGGGCTGACATCGATAGGCAAAGCCTATCGTCCGCTGCTCACCCAGGTCTTGGACGTCCGTCCGGCGGCCGCCTTAGTGTCCTTCTCGCGCGGCGGAGACACTCCGCGTGTTCAAGATCCGCAGGGGGAGAACCATGCACATCACCGTGATCGGACGGGGCAACATCGGCGGCGGACTGGCCGACCTGTGGGAGCAGGCCGGGCACAAGGTAGAGCGGCTCGGACGTTCCGGTGGCGACGCCGGTGGCGCGGAAGCGGTGCTGGTCGCCGTGCCCGGGGACGCCGTGCAGCCAGCCTTGGCCGCAGTGACGGGACTGGCGGGCAAGACGGTGCTCGACGCCACCAACCTCTACGGCGGCGTGCGGCCACCGGGCGGCTTCGCCTCGAACGCCGAGTACATCAAGTCCGTGACCGGCGGACCGGCCGCGAAGGTTTTCAACACCAACATCGCGCTGCTCTACAAGCGGATCGCCCAGGCCCGCGTCCGACCGAGCAACCTGTGGTCCGGCGACGAGGAGGCCCGGGGTGTCGTGGAGCAGCTCAGCCTCGACGCCGGCTACGAAGCCGTCCGGCTGGGTGATCTGACCATGGCCGCGACCCAGGAGGACCTCGCCCACTCGGTCATCGCGATCGCGCAGGCCGGGCTCGGCGAGTTCGTCTACCGTCTGGCCACACCCGAACAGCTCTGACGCACGTTTGGCGCGGAATCGGTGTACCTGGGTACCGTTGCCGCCGTGCCAGAGGGACACACCATTCATCGGCTCGCGGTGCGGCATCGGGAGCTCTTCGCCGGGCAGGTTGTGCGGGTCGGCAGCCCGCAGGGGCGGTTCGCAGCCGGGGCCGAGCGGGTCGATGCGCGCCGTCTGGTCGACACCGAGGCGTACGGGAAACATCTTTTCCACCACTATGAGGGTGACCTCAGCGTGCATGTGCATCTCGGGCTGTACGGCAAGTTCGCCGACGGCGTGCTGCCCGTGCCCGAGCCGGTGGGCCAGGTGCGGATGCGGGTGGCCGGCGCCGGGCATTGGCTCGATCTGCGCGGGCCGACCGCTTGTGAGGTGTTCGACCCGGCGCAAGTCCAGTTGCTGCGGGACAGGCTGGGGGCCGATCCGCTGCGGGACGACGCCGACCCGGGACCGGCCTCGAGCCGGGCACGGTCGAGCACCAAGCCGATCTTCGCGTTGCTGCTCGACCAATCGATCGTGGCCGGCTGCGGTCTGATCTACGCCAACGAGGTGTTGTTCCGGGCCGGGCTGGCCCCGACCACGCCGGGGCGGTTGGTCAGCACCGAGCAGTGGGACGAGCTGTGGACCGATCTGCGCGCGCTGATGAAGGAGGGCGTGGCCCGCGGCCGCATCGACACCGTGCACACCCGGCACACGCCGGAGGCGATGCAGCGGGCGCCGCGGGTCGACCGGCACGGCGGTGAGGTCTACGTCTATCGCCGTCCGGGGCAGCCGTGCCTGGTCTGCGGCACCGAGGTCGCACGTGGGGAGCTGGCTGCGCGCAACCTCTACTGGTGTCCTAGCTGTCAGCGGGCGGCGTGACGCTGGGCTGAGGTGCCGGAGGCGTTTCCGGTTCGGCCTTCTCGCCGGGGATGCCGAGGGTGAAGTTGTCGGTCAGCCAGGGCAGCAGTTTCTCGTACGCCTTGATGGTGGCCGGCTGGTTGAAGTCGTGGGAGAGCACGATCGCGCCCGGCCGGACCTGCTTCTGGATGTCGCGGACCATCCGGGCGATGTGCTGCGGCTCGGTCTCGTTCTCGGGGTGCTCCCAGTCACGCGGGTCGACTTCCCAGTAGAGCGAGGTCATCCCGCCGATCGCGGCCACGTTGACCAGCCGTTCGGTGAAGTTGCCGCCGGGGGCCCGGAAGAACGGGATCTGTGCGCCCGGCACGGCGGCCAGGATCGCGGCGTTGGTGCGGTCCAGATCGGCCTTGATCTTCGCGGGCTGATCCTTGCCGATCTTGAGGCTGTGGTCCCACGTGTGGTTGCAGAGCGTGTGCCCGTCGGCCACGATCTGCCGGACGATCTCGGGGTGCCGCTCGACCTGCGTGCCGACCAGGCAGAACGTGGCCTTGACCTGATGCTCGGCCAGCAGTTCGAGGATCTTCGGCGTCTGCACCGGGTCGGGGCCGTCGTCGAAGGTGAGGGCGACGACCTTGCTGCCGGTGGTGCGCAGCGAGCGGCCGGGGCCGAGGTCGGAGCTGGGCTTCTTGGGGCCGGCTGCGGTGGCTTCCGCCGTGGGGGTGCTCGGCGCGGGGGTGGGCGTGACCGGCTCGGGGGCCGCGGGCTTGGCGGGCGTGCCGTCCTGTTCCTGCTTGTCGGGCGCGCTCTGTTGCTCGCGCTCGGGCGCGGCCTGCGGCTCCTGCTCCGGCTTCTTCTCCGTCTGCACGCCGGCCACCGCCTGGGCGGCCGCGTTCACCGCCTCGAAGCCGCCGCGGCGCTGCTCGGCCGGCATGGCCAGCAGGACGATGCCGATGGCGACCAGCGACGCGAGCATGGCCTGCTGCCGCTTCTTGCCCATCAGCAGCCAGGACTCGATCGGCAGGGTGCCGGGGGCGCGGTGCGAGCCGGTGACCGGCGGGCGCCCGGACGGCGGGCGCTGGGCCGGGACGCGGGCGGCGGCGTGCCGGCCGGTGCGGGCCGGGCGCTGATGCCGGGCCGACCGGCTGCGCTGCGAGATCGGCGAGTCGGTCAGGGTGGTCACCGACACGCGCGGGATGCCGCCGGTCGAGACGTCGGCCAGGGACTCGGGTCGCCGATGCCGGCCGGAGGACGCGGACGCGCCACCCTGGGCCGGGATGCGAGGAGAGTGCGGCGACATCCTGCGTTCCTACCGTGCCGCATGATCAAGCGCGATACCGGATCGGTGGTGGTCACCTCACGGTGTGCGATAGTTCCTGGCTGGGTGCTGGGAGCGCGGGAAGTGCAAATACGGTCAAAGGCTGGCGTGTACCGCCTCGGTGGCCTTTCGGGCAGCGATCAGCACCGGATCCCACACGGGGGCGAACGGCGGCGCGTAGCTCAGGTCGAGCGACGTCATCTCCTCCACGGTCATCTTGTTCCAGATGGCCACGGCGAGCGCGTCGATCCGCTTGGCGGCCTCGGCCCGGCCGACGATCTGGGCCCCGAGCAAGACTCCCGTACGCCGTTCGGCGATCAGTTTGATGGTCATCGTCTCGGCGCCCGGGTAGTAACCGGCCCGGCTGGTGGAGTCGACGGTCGCGGTCACGAAGGAGAAGCCGGCCGCGTGCGCCTCCTTCGACGTGAGCCCGGTGCGCGCCACCTCGAGGTCGCACACCTTGGTGACCGCGGTGCCGATCACGCCGGGGAACGTGGCGTAGCCGCCGCCGATGTTGATGCCGGCCACCCGGCCCTGCTTGTTGGCGTGGGTGCCGAGCGGCACGTGCACCGGCCGCCCGGTGAGCAGATGCCTGGTCTCGACGCAGTCGCCGGCGGCCCACACCCCTTCGGCGCCCTCGACACGCATGCGCAGGTCAGTCCGTACGCCCCCGGCCGGGCCCACCGGCAATCCGGCGTCCGCGGCCAGCGCGACGTTCGGCCGTACGCCCAGGCCGAGCACCACGATGTCGGCCGGCAGCGTGCCGTCCGGGGTGACCACCGCCCGCACCCGCCCGCCCGCGGTCTCGAGGCCCTCCACGTGCGCGCCGGTCACCACCTCGATGCCCAGGCCGCGCATCGACTTCTGCACCAGCGCGCCCATTTCGGGGTCGACGGTCTTGGCCATCGGCTGCGGCGACTTCTCGAGCAAGGTGACCTCGAGGCCGCGCAGGACCATGGCCTCGGCCATCTCGACGCCGATGTAGCCGCCGCCGATCACCACGGCCCGGCGCGGGGCGGGCTCGCGGTCGAGCCAGTCGTGGATGGCCTGGCCGTCGTCGAGGGTCTGCACGCCGAAGACGCCGGCGTCGCGCACCCGAGCCCACTCCGGCGCGAACGGGCTGGCGCCGGTCGCGTAGACCAGGTGGTCGAAGGGCTCACGGGTCTCGCCGCCGCCCGCCAGGTCGTGCGCGACCACCTCGCGCCGGTCGAGGTCGATGCCGACCACCTCGTGCCGCAGCCGCACGTCGACTCCGGCCTGGCGATGCTGCTCGGGGGTGCGGGCGACCAGTTTGTCGCGGTCGGTCACGGCGCCGCCGATCCAGTACGGGATGCCGCACGCCGAGTACGAGGTGAAATGTCCCCGCTCGAAGACGGTGATGGCCAGGTCGTCCTGGCCGAGCCGCTTGCGTGCCTGCGACGCCGCCGACATTCCGGCGGCGTCCCCGCCGATGACCACGAGTCTCATCCGGCGTACCCCCGATCTCCGGGCCCAGCCTACGTCGCCGGGCCCTGGCGGCGAGTCACTCGGGCGAACCGGCCGACGGCTCCGTCTCCGCGACGTCGCCGCGGGTCAGCCGGGCGAACCGGTCGACGACGTCGCTGATCGAGCCACCCTGGGCCAGGATCGCCCGCTGCCGCGCGGCGCCCGTGCCGTGCGAGCGCAGACGTCCCATCAGGACGGTGGCCGTCTCCAGGTCGCCGTGCCGTTCCAGCTCCGGCCGTACGTAATCGAAGAGCTGCCGCATCAGCTTCCACGCGGGGCGCGGCTCGCGGGTCGCCATGTCGATGTTCAGGCCCTCGAGCCCGTCGTGCGCGGAGCGCCAGTGCGCGGCCATCAGCAGCGGGTGCGGCACGTCGGGGGCGGGTTTGCCCTCGCGCACCTCGTTGAGCAGCGTGGCCACCAGGGCCCGGGCCAGCGCGGCCAGCAGCACGGCGTCGTCGGCGGTGGGCATGACGTCGCCCATCCGGATCTCGACGGTGGGGTACCGCGCGGACAGCCGGGCGTACCAGTAGAGCATGCCCTCGTCGAGCATCGCGCCACTCGCTTCGAGGTCGGACACGAGCGTCTCGTACTCGGCGAACGAGCGCAGGTACGGCGTGGGGCCGACGGTGGGCCACCGCTCCCACATCAGCGAGCGCCAACTGGCGTACCCGGTGTCGCGCCCGCTGAACAGCGGGGAGTTGGTGGTGGCAGCCTGGAAGATCGGCAGCCAGGGCCGCAGGTGGTTGAGGATCTGCACGCCGGTCTCGTCGTCGGGCACGCTCACGTGCACGTGGGTGCCGCACAGGCCGGGGCCGGGGGAGAGGTCGCCGAAGCGTTCGCGCATGCGGTGGTAGCGCGGCTTGTCGACGATGCGGACGTTGGGCCCCGCCGCCGGTCCGGCGCCCATGGCCAGCAGGCGCGCCCCGGCCTGCTCGGCCGCGCCGGCCACCGCCGAACGCAGGTTCCGCAGGGCCTCGGCCAGCACTCCGAGGTCGAGTTGGGGCGGGCTGGCCACCTCGATCTGCCCGCGGGTCAACTCGTGCTGCACGGCCTCGCCGAGCTCGGGCGGCACGAAGTCGAAGACCTTCTCGACTGCCTCCACGGCACGCGGTTCCACCGCGTCCACCAGCAGATATTCCTCTTCGACGCCGAGGGTCAGCAGGTCTTGGGACTCGGCTCGCTCGGCCAGTTCAGGGTCGATGATGGTCGCGCCCGCGGCACCCGTATCCATGCCGCCCGCCTTACCCGGTCGATGCGCCACGGAAACGGGGCCGGTCCGTCGATGGCTCACCCCGCGTACCCGGCCGCGCACGTTTAAGGATGTTTAAGGTCCGGCCCTCTGGACTTTTACTGTTAACAGTCCTAATGATTGATACATCTCATTGGGTTGTGCGTGGAGGGACCGCCATGAAGCGCTCCAGATCGATAGTCCTGACGACCGTGGTGGCGCTCGTCGCCGGCGGTGCGGCGACCTACTTCTCCAGTACGGCCTCGGCCGCGGCGGCCTGCGCGCCGGCGTGGAGCGCCTCGCAGGTCTACGTGGGCGGCAACACCGCCTCCCAGAACGGCACCAACTACAGCGCCAAATGGTGGACGCAGAACGAGTCGCCGGCCACGCACAGCGGACAGTGGGACGTCTGGAAGAACGACGGGGCCTGCGGCAGCGGTCCCACCACCCCGCCGACGACCCCGCCCACCACGCCGCCCACAACCCCGCCTACAACGCCTCCCACGACCCCGCCGACGACGCCGCCCACCACCACTCCGCCGTCGAACGGGCAGCTGCCCAAGCACTTCCTCACCGGCTACTGGCAGAACTTCGACAACGGCGCCGCCCCGCTCAAGCTGGCCGCCGTCCCCAACAACTACGACCTGATCGCAGTCGCTTTCGCCGACGCCACCAGCACGCAGGGCGCGGTCACCTTCAACCTCGACCCGGGCCTGGCCGCGGCGGTCGGCGGCTACACCGACGCCCAGTTCAAGGCGGACATCGCCACCCTGCACGCGCGGGGCAAGAAGGTCGTCATCTCCGTCGGCGGTGAGAAGGGCACGGTCGCCGTCAACAGCGCCGCCGCCGCCACCGCGTTCGCCGACTCGGTGCACCGCCTGATCACCACGTACGGCTTCGACGGCGTCGACATCGACCTGGAGAACGGGCTCAACCCGACCTACATGGCGCAGGCGCTGCGCAGCCTGCGGGCCAAGGTGGGCGCGAACCTGATCATCACGATGGCCCCGCAGACCATCGACATGCAGAACCCGCAGTCCTCGTACTTCGCGCTCGCGCTGAGCATCAAGGACATCCTCACCGTGGTGTTCACGCAGTTCTACAACTCGGGCGCGATGCTCGGCTGCGACCAGATGAACGCCTACTCGCAGGGCACGGTGAACTTCCTGACCGCGCTGGCCTGCATCCAGACCCAAGGCGGTCTGCGCCCCGACCAGGTCGCGCTGGGCCTGCCGGCCAGCACCCGGGCCGCCGGTGGCGGCTACGTCGCCCCGGCCGTGGTCAACCAGGCGCTCGACTGCCTGGCCCGCGGCACCAACTGCGGTTCCTTCAAGCCGCCGGCCACCTATCCGGGCCTCCGGGGCGCGATGACCTGGTCGATCAACTGGGACGTCACCAACGGCAACGGCTTCGCCAACACCGTCAAGCCCCACCTCGCCACCCTCCCCTGAACCCCCACCCCCAGCAGGAGAATCCCCGTGAAACTGAGCAGGAAGCTGGCCATCGTCGGCACCGTGGCAGTGGCCGGCACGGCCGCCGCGGTGCTGCCGATGGCGACCTCGAGCGCCGCGGCCGCGTGTGCCCCCGCATGGAGCGCCTCGCAGGTCTACGTGGGCGGCAACACCGCCTCGCAGAACGGCATCAACTACAGCGCCAAGTGGTGGACGCAGAACGAGTCGCCGGCCACGCACAGCGGTCAGTGGGACGTCTGGAAGAACGACGGCGCCTGCGGCGGCACCACACCCCCGACGACGCCGCCCACCACGCCGCCCACGACACCGCCGAGCACCGGCACCAAGATGGCTTCGGCCCCGTACGTCTACCCGGGCTGGGGTAACCCGCCGGCGCCCGCGACGGTTGCCGGCGCGACCGGCGTCAAGGCCTTCACCATCGCGTTCGTGCTGGCCAACAACGGCTGCAACCCGGCCTGGGACGGCGAGAGCGGCCTGACCGGTGGCGTGCACGCCAGCTACATCGCCCAGGCCCGGGCGGCCGGCATCGACATCGTCCCGTCCGTGGGCGGCTGGAGCGGCAACAAGCTCGGCCCGAACTGCTCCACGGCGGAGGCGCTGGCCGGGGCGTACCAGAAGCTCATCGACGCCTTCCAGCTCAAGTCGATCGACATCGACATCGAGAACTCCGACGAGTTCGAGAACACCGTCGTCCAGGACCGCATCCTGAACGCGCTGAAGATCGTCAAGCAGAAGAACCCGTCGGTGAAGACGATCCTGACCTTCGGCACCTCGCCGACCGGCCCCAACTACTACGGCACCCGGCTCGTGCAGCAGGCCAAGGCGCTCAACGCCAACATCGACATCTTCACCCAGATGCCGTTCGACTTCGGCGGCGGCGCCGACATGTACGGCTCGACCGTGGGCGCCACCGAGGGCCTGAAGAACCTGCTCAAGACGACCTTCGGCTACACCGACGCGCAGGCGTACTCGCACATCGGCATCTCCGGCATGAACGGTCTCTCCGACCAGCAGGAGCTCACCAGCACCGACACGTGGACGCGGATCCGCGACTACGCGAAGAGCAAGGGTCTCTCCCGCTTCACCTTCTGGTCGGTCAACCGGGACCGCGGCTGCGCCGGTGGCGGCGTGGTCTCCGACTGCTCCGGCATCGCGCAGGCCGACTGGGCCTTCACGAAGATCAGCGCCGGGTTCTGATCCTTACCCGTCCCCAGACGCGCGGCCGCTCTGTCCAGCGGCCGCGCGTCGCCGTTTGCGCACCTTCTTGGTGACCCAGCTCGCGATGGTGACGATGAAGAACGCCCAGATCGCGTAGTCGAAATACTGGCTGTACTTCTCGAGATCGGAATAGCGCGAGCCGAGCAGATAGCCGCCGCCGACAAAAATGGCGTTCCAGACGCCGCTGCCGATCGCGGTGAAGATCGTGAACTGGGCGAGCGGCATGTGGTTGGCGCCGGCCGGGATCGACACCAGGCTGCGGACGACCGGCGCGCACCGTCCGAACAGGACGGCCATCCGGTCGTGCTTCTCGAACCAGCGATCGGCCTTGTCCAGGTCGTCGGCGTCGACCAGCGGGATGCGGTCGAGCCAGCGGCGCAGCCTCTCCTCGCCCAGGCCGTAGCCGAGCCAGTAGAGCAGCAGCGCGCCCCCGACCGAGCCCAGCGTGGCCGCGACGAAGACCAGGATCAGATTGACCCGGCCCTCGCTGGCCAGATAGCCGCCGAGCGAGAGCACGATCTCGCTGGGGATCGGCGGGATGAGGTTTTCCAGGGCGACCAGCAGCCCGACGCCCACCTCGCCCCACGACTCGATGACGGACGCCACCCACCCTGTCAGCCCACCTTGCTGACTCAGACCCGCTTCAGCCACCGTTTTTTCATACCCGGCAGAGCTGAAACCAACCTGAAGCCTGAGCCGGTCATTTGCATATACCGACCGGCGGCATATACTCCGACCGTGAACGAGCCGACCTTTCTCATCCTCACGGCGCTGGCCGGTGAGCCGATGCACGGTTACGCGGTCACCGAAGACGTGGAGCACATGACCGGCGGCCGCGTGCGGCTGCGCGCGGGCACGCTCTACGCCGCCCTCGACCGCCTGCGCGGCGAAGGGCTGATCGAGGTCGACCGGGAAGAGGTCGTGCAGTCCCGCCTCCGGCGCTACTACCGGCTCACGGGGGCCGGCGAGCGGAGCCTCGAGGCCGAGACCGCCCGCCTGCGCGCCCAGGCCACACTCGCGGAGGGCCGGCTGCGGGCCCGTCGCACCGACTTCGGGGGAGCCACCGCATGACCGAGATCCGCTACCGGCGCCTGCTCGCGCTCTATCCGCGTGAGTTCCGCCAGGAGTACGGCGACGAGATGCTCGGCGTGCTGATGGCCGACCCGCGTCCCGGCGCGGCCCAGGCGTTCGACGTCGTGCGCGGGGCGATCGCCGCCCACCTGCGGCTGATGGTCGCCGGGCAGAGCCGGGTGGCCCGCACCGTGCAGATCTTCGGCGCGATGCTGCTGTTCGCCGTCGCGCTGGGCCGGGTCGTGGTCGAGGCCCGGGCCGCGCTGAGATACCCGGAGTACGTGCCGCCGGTCGACACGGTCAGCTGGGCCCGGCTGGCCGGCTGGGGTGTCGCGCTGGTCGCGGCCTATCTGGGATGGCGCGTGGCCGCGGCGGCCGGGGCGACCGTCGGGCTGGCGGGCGAGATCGCTGCCCCCGCGCGGCTCTACCTGGACACGCCGGCCACGGTGCTGCATGCGTATTGGCTGATCGTGGCGGCCGCGGTCGTGCTGATCGCGGGCCTGGTCGCGGCGCGAGGCGGCCGGACGGAGCCGCGTGGCCTGGCCTGGGTGGCCGCCGCGAGCACCCTGCTGGTCGCTGAGCCCGTGATGTTCGACCGCATGTTCAGCCCGATCGGCAACGTCCTGGTGGTGGCCGCCGCCGTGCTGGCCGCAGTGGCCGTCATCCGGCAGGAGCCCGAATTCCGCGCCCGGCTGCTGTGCTGGGTCGCGCCCGTACTCGTGACGATCCCCCTGGTCCAGTGGGGCTTCGGCGGCCTCATCAAGCACAACATGGGCCACCCGGAGTCGCTGCAGCTGATCAACCCGCTGCAGTGGGCCGTCCTCGTGCTGGTGCCGGTGGCCGCCTTCGCCGGGGTGTCGCTGCTCAGCCGTCGCGACCTCCCGGGCCTGCCCACCCGCCGCTGACCCCAGTCCCCGGCGGCGATCCTGCTCGATCGCCGCCGCCTGCCGTCGCGGTCGCCTGTCGACGCGGCCGCCTGCTGCCGCCCGCTACCTGCCTGTCATGTCACCCGCCGTCGCCCGCCGCCTCCTGCTCCCGCTGCCGCCGCCCCGCCGTCCGCTGCTACCTGCGTCCGCTGTCGTCCGCCCTGCTGTAACCCGTTTCGCTGCCACCCGCCCCGTCCGCTCCTCGCCGCCACACTCCCCGTCGTCGCGGCCGTCCGCCGCCGCCCGTCGCGGCCGTCCGCCGCCGCCCGTCCCGCCGTCCGCCGCCGCCCGTCCCGCCGCGTGCCGCCGCCCGTCCCGCCGCGTGCCGCCGCCCGTGCCGCCGCGTGCCGCCGCGCGTCCCGCCGCGTGCCGCCGCCCGTGCCGCCGCGTGCCGCCGCCCGTGCCGCCGCGTGCCGCCGCGCGTCCCGCCGCGTGCCGCCGCCCGTGCCGCCGCGTGCCGCCGCGCGTCCCGCCGCGTGCCGCCGCCCGTGCCGCCGCCCGCGCCGCCGCGCGTCCCGCCGCCCGTGCCGCCGCCCGCGCCGCCGCGCGTCCCGCCGCGTGCCGCCGCGCGTCTCGCCGTGCCGCCGCCCGCCCGTGCCGCCGCCCGTCCCGCCGCGTGCCGCCGCCCGTCCCGCCGTTGCCTGCCGCCGCGTGTCGTTGGGTGCCGTTTGCCGCCTACCGCCGCGTGTGGTGGTCTTCCGCCGCGTGTCGCTGCGTGCTGTCTGCCGCTTCCCCGCCCACTCCGCCGCTGCCTGCCGCCCGCCCGTCGTCGCCGCTGCCCACCGCCGCCGCCCACCGCCGCCGCCCACCGCCGCCGCCGCCCACCGCCGCCGCCCGCCGCCGCCGCCCGCCGCCGCCCGCCGCCGCCGCCGCCCGCGGCCGCCGCCCGCCGCCGCCGCCCGCCGCCGCCGCCGCCCGCCGCCGCCGCCCGCCGCCGCCGCCCGCCGCCGCGTGTCGTTGGGTGCCGCCTACCGCTGCGTGTCGTCGCGTGCCGCTGCGTGTTGCCGTCTGTCGCCGCCCTGCCGCTGCGTGCTGTCTGCCACTGCCCGCCCACTCCACCCGCTGCCTGCCGCCCGCCCGTCTGCGCCTTCGCTGTCCGCTGGCTACCTGCGCCCGCTGCCGTTCGCCACATGCCACCCGGCCGCCGCCCGACGCCCGACGCCTCCCGCCACCCTGCCGTCGTCGGTATTTCTGAGCGGTTGGCGGGGGTTGGGGGGTCTGCGGCGGTGCCGTCGTTGGTGGTCGGGTGGGTTGAGGTGGGCCTGCTGCGCTGCCGTCGTGGGGATTGTGTGTGGTTGCGGGTTGAGGTGGGCCCGTCGGTGGTGATCCTGAGCGGTTGGCGGTTTCGGGGCTCGGGGTCATGGTGAAGTAGAGAGGCATGACTGACCGGTGGTATCGGAAAGCCGTTGTCTACTGTGCCGACATCGACACGTTCGCCGACTCGAATGATGATGGCTGCGGCGACATCCGCGGCATGATCAACAGGCTGGATTATCTGGCCCGGCTCGGCGTCAACTGCTTGTGGCTCAACCCGATCCACCCGACGCCGGACCGTGACGACGGCTACGACGTGGCCGATTTCTACAACATCGACCCGCGGTTCGGGAACCTGGGGGACTTCGCCGAGCTGCTGCATCAGGCGGGCAACCTCGGCATCAAGGTCATCATCGATCTGGTCGTCAACCACACCTCGGACAAGCACCCGTGGTTCCAGTCGGCCCGGTCGTCGCCCGACTCGCCGTACCGGGACTGGTATGTCTGGTCGGAGACCGAGCCCGCCGACCGTAAGCAGGGCATGGTTTTCCCCGGCGAGCAGGACGAGACCTGGACCTACGACCGCACCGCCAAGCTCTGGTATTACCACCGGTTCTACAAGTTCCAGCCCGACCTCAATATCAACAACCCCGAGGTCCGCGAGGAGATCAAGAAGATCACCTCGTTCTGGCTGCAGCTGGGCGTGGCCGGGTTCCGCATGGACGCGGTGCCGTTCATCATCGAGCAGACCGAGCCGGGCAACCCCAACTCGCCCAAGGATCTCGACTTCCTGACCGAACTGCGCCAGCACGTCCAGTGGCGTAAGGGCGACGCCGTGCTGCTGGCCGAGGCCAACGTCGAGCCGGCCCAGCTGGTGGATTTCTTCGGCGACAAGGGCGGCTCGAACAACCGCATCCACATGCTGTTCGACTTCATGCTCAACGGCCGGCTGATTCTGGCCCTGGCCCGCGAGGACGCGGAGCCGATCATCGACGGCCTGCGCGACACCCCGCAGCTGCCGGAGGGCGGCCAGTGGGCCACGTTCCTGCGCAACCACGACGAGATCGACCTGTCCCGCCTCACCGCCGAGCAGCGGGAGGAGGTCTTCGCGAAGTTCGGTCCGGAGCCGGAGATGCGGCTGTACGGCCGGGGCATCCGGCGGCGGCTGGCCCCGATGCTCGGCAACGACCGCCGGCACCTGGAGCTGGCCTACGCGCTGCAGTTCAGCCTGCGCGGCACCCCGGTCATCCGTTACGGCGAGGAGATCGGCATGGGTGACGACCTCAGCGAGCAGGGCCGGCACGCGATCCGCACCGGCATGCAGTGGTCGCTCACCGCCAACGGCGGCTTCTCCGGGGCGAAGCCCGAGGACTTGGCCCGCCCGGTGATCAGCGGCGGCGACTTCGGCTGGGAGAAGGTCAACGTGACCCTCCAGCGGCACGACCCCAACTCGCTGCTGTCCTGGTTCGAGCGCATGATCCGTACGCTGCGGGAGGCCCCGGAGGTGGGCACGGGCAGCTGCACGCATGTCGATATTCCGGGTTCGACCAGTGTGTTGGTCCACCGTGCGGACGGCGAGACCGGCACGATGGTCTTCGTGCACAATCTGGGAACCGAGGCGGCGACTCTCGACCTCAGTTCGCTCGCCGCGGAGGCCGATCAGCCCAACGACGTCCTGGCTGATCAGGAGTACCCGGAGCTGGGCAAGTGGGACAAGGTCGAGGTGGCGGGCTACGGATACCGGTGGATTCGCCTACGCCGTACGGTCTAGTCCTGGGTTAAACTGCACTCTCAGTGCAAATATTCGGAGGCATAAGTGTCGCAGTCCGTTCCCACTCGCGTCGCGATCGTCACCGGGGCCGCCCGGGGCATCGGTGAGGCCACCGCTCGCAAGCTCGCCGCCGACGGCATGGCCGTGGCGGTCGTCGACCTCGACGAGGGCGCGTGCGCCAACACGGTGACCGCGATCCACGACGCGGGGGGAACGGCCCTCGCGGTGGGGGCCGACGTGTCCGACCCGATCCAGGTCGGCGCGGCCGTCGAGCGGGTCCAGGCCGAGCTGGGCGCGCCTACCGTGCTGGTCAACAACGCCGGCGTGCTGCGCGACAACCTGCTGTTCAAGATGACCGACGACGACTGGGAGACCGTGATGGCGGTCCACCTGCGCGGCGCGTTCCTGTTCAGCCGGGCCGTGCAGAAGCACATGGTCGACGCCGGGTGGGGCCGCATCGTCAGCCTCTCCAGCACCTCCGCCCTCGGCAATCGCGGGCAGGCCAACTACGCCGCGGCCAAGGCGGGCCTGCAGGGCTTCACCAAGACCCTGGCCATCGAGCTGGGCCGCTACGGCATCACGGCCAACGCCGTGGCGCCCGGGTTCATCGTGACCGACATGACCGCGGCGACCGCGGCGCGCGTCGGGGTTGATTTCGCCCAGTTCGAGAAGGCTGCGGTGGCCCAAATTCCCGTGGGCCGGGCCGGTCGCCCCGAGGACGTCGCCAACACCGTATCCTTCCTCGTCAGCGAGGGTGCCGGCTTCGTGTCGGGGCAGGTCATCTATGTCGCCGGAGGCCCTCGCGCATAGTGCAGCGGTTGCTGTGAGGCGCTACAAAGGGATGATGATGAACCGACGCATGAGCTCTCGTAGCGTGTCGCTCACCAGCACGTTCTTGCTCCTCGCGGCGGGCGGGCTGGCGGCCTGCGACAACGACGACGACTACGAGGACGCCGGCTTCTACTGCGCCGACGCCAACGGCACGGTCGTCGACGAGGACTACTGCGACGACGACAACGACGGCGGCTCCGGCCTCGGAGTGCTGCCGTTCTTCATCTGGTATTCGTCGGGTTACCGCGCGGGCTACCCGGTGGGCTACAAGCTCCCGCCGGGTGGCAACAAGTTCGCATACAACGACACGAAGGCGCGGCAGTCGTTCGGGCTGCCCGCTTCCGGCCGGATCGGCAACGGCACGATCAAGACCAGCGTGGTCGGCAAGGGCGGCGTCGCGCGCAGCAACAGCAAGAGCGGAGGCAGCTGAGCGTGCGCCGAGTTCCCCACGGCCCGATCCGCGACGGCTGGAAACTCACCAACTTCAGCCTCGGCCTGACGTACAACGACACCGAGCTGCCTGACGGCTCGATGGTGTCGTACTGGCAGGAGGGCCCGTTCTACGACTTCACCGCGGCCGAGATCGAGGAGCTCGAGACGGCCACCGCGGCGATCTACGAGATGTGCCTCGAGGCCGGCGACTGGATGGTCAAGCAGTGCCCGCGTCACACCGTGCAGGGCCGCAAGGACGGGTTCTTCGCCTCGATTTGCAACCCCCAGTCGTGCTACCTGGCCAAGATCGGCATCCCGGAGTTCGCGCACGAGCAGATCATCCGTACGTGGTTCGACGGCGACGCCGAGACGTGGACGCATTACGACAAAGACCCCGACATGCGCCTGCCGATGGAGACGCCTGACTATTCGCCGTCGGTCTACGGCCGCTTCGACCTGTGGTACAACGGCGCCGGCAGCACCCCCAAGCTGCTCGAGTTCAACGCGCAGACGCCCACGTCGCTGGTCGAGAGCGCGGTCATCCAGTGGCACTGGGCCGACCAGACCAACCTGACCAAGCACGAGTGGCGCCAGTGGAACTCGATCCACGACCGCCTGGTCGGCTGGCCCGCCAGCCCGGGTGAACCGGCTGAGCCGGGCGCGTGGAAGCGCAACATCAACAAGCTGCGCGAGGCCCGCACCTGGCTCCCGGAAAAACCCAAGATCTTTTTCGCGTACGAGACGTCCGAGCGCACCGGCGAGGACCGGATGAACGTCGCCTACCTGATGGCGACGGCCGAGGAAGCCGGCTACCCGGTCGAATTGATCGCGATGAGCCAGATCGGCTGGGATGTCGCCGGTGACCGCGTCGTGTTCGTGCCCGGCCCCGGCCAGGAGCACAAGTCCGAGCCGATCGACATCATCTTCATGCTCTACCCGTGGGAATGGTTCTGGAGCGAGGAGGGCGGCAAGGCCTTCTTCCGCAACATGGCCGACCCCACCAAGCGCGGCACGGTGTGGATCGAACCGCCCTACAAGGCGGCCCTGCTCGGCAACAAGGCCCTGCTCCCGGTGCTGTGGATGCTCTTCGGTGAGCACCCCGAGCGCAGCAAATACCTGCTCCCGGCCTATTTCGCCGAGTCGTCCAAGGCGGCCACGCTGACCAGCTACGCCAAGAAGCCCATCTGGGGCCGTGAGGGCGGCTCGGTCACGCTGGTCAAGGACGGCCGCACGATCACCGAAAACCCTTCCGAGTACGGCTCGGACGGCCGCTTCGTCGTGCAGGAGCTCTGCGAGCTGCCGTCCTTCGAGGGCCTGGAGGGTGTCGTGCACCCGGTGATCGGCTCCTGGCTGATCGACGGCGAGCCGGCCGGCATGGGCATCCGCGAGGGCCTCGGCGATGCGGGCCTGGTCACTAACGACGCCAGCTTCTTCGTCCCGCACGTCATCGAGGCCGAGGACTAGCGAGGCTGAGGACCAACAAGGCTCAGGACCAGCGAGGCTGAGGACTAGCGAGGCTGAGGACCAGCGAGGCGGTGGACCAGCGAGGCGGTGGACTGGCAAGGCGGTGGACTGAGCCTTACGCCCGGGGGCGGTGCCGCCAGATCCACCACAGGCCGATGAACGGCAGCACCAGCGGGACGTAGCCGTAGCCGCTGCCGAAGCGCGACCACACGGTGTCGTCGGGGAAGTCGCCGGCGTCGGCCACCGTCAGAACGCCGATGATCAGCACGCCGAGCAGTTCGATGCTGCAGCTGACCAGGGCGATCAGCCGGCCGCGGGCGCCGCCGATCGCGAGGCCCACGGTGGCCGAGATGTAGACCAGGCCGGCGAAGGCCGACAGCAGGTACGCCAGGGGGGCCTCGCCGAAGTGCGTGCTGATCTGCACGAGGGCGCGGGCGCTGGCCGAGAGCGCGAAGATGCCGTAGACCAGCAGCAGCACCCGGCCGAGGCCGGAGCCGAGGGCGGCGTCCTGGGGGCGGGTCGAGGCTTCAGGCACCGGTCACCGACGCAATCTGCTGCAGCCGCAGCACGAGAACCGGCAGCACCAGACAGGCGATGCCCAGGATGAGGCTGCCCCAGCGGGTCGGCTCGAGCCGGGCCAGATAGGCGCCGACCGGCACGAAGGCGATCGTGGTGATCAGATAGCCCGCGAAGGTCGCGGTCTCGCTCGGCCGGGAGTCGCCGAACAGGCCGGCCACCGCGATGACGACGAGCACGGCGACCAGCGCGCTGAAGACCACGGCGGCCAGCAGGTCGAAGCGGCTCGGCGCGCGGTTGAGGGCGGCACGCAGCAGATACCACGCCGCCAGCACCAGGGCGGCGACGATCGTCACCAGCGACAGAGGACCGTTCACCCGGCACAGCGTACTGATCGGCCGCGGCCTGGTAGCTTGCGGCTGGAAGATCCAGAGAGGCAGGCGACAGACATGCGCTTCGGACTGTTCGGCACGGGACCTTGGGCGCATCTGGCCCACGCTCCGGCGCTGGCCGCTCATCCTGACGTCGAGTTCGTGGGGGTCTGGGGACGCAATCCCGACAAGTCCGCTGAACTCGCCGCCGAGCACGGCATCCAGGCGTACGGGAATCAGGATGATCTGATCGCGGACGTCGATGCCGTCGCCATCGCGCTGCCGCCGGACGTGCAGGCCCCGATCGCCGTACGGGCCGCCCGTCAGGGCCGTCACCTGTTGCTCGACAAGCCGATCGCGATGACCAACGCCGAGGCGGCCGAGATTGTGGCCGCGGTGGACGAGCGCGATCTGGCCTCAGTGGTGTTCTTCACCCGCCGGCTCATGCCGCAGCTGGCCGAGTTCGTCGCCGAGGCGGCCGCGACCGGCGGCTGGACCGAGGCCCGGATCGACCACCTCGGCTCGATCTTCACCGACGACAACCCGTTCGGCGCGTCGCCGTGGCGCAAGGAGAAGGGCGGCCTGTGGGATGTCGGCCCGCACGCGCTCGCCCTGCTGCTACCCGTGCTGGGCCCGGTGACCGAGGTGACCGGCCTGGCCGCCCCGCATGACATGACTCACCTGCTGCTGCGCCACGCGAGCGGCACGGTCAGCCACCTCACCCTCTCGGTCGACGCGCCGGCCGCCGCCGAGCGCGAGGACGCCCTGTTCGCGGGCGAGGCCGGCCTCCGTACGCCGCCCGACATGCCCTGGTCACCGGTCGACGCCTTGGCCCGCGCGATCGACCAGCTGATCGCTCACGCCGGCGGCGGGCCGGCGTCAGAGCTGGACGTTCGCCTCGGCGCCCAGGTGACGGCGATCCTGGTCGCCGCCCAGGAAGCGATCGCCACCGGCCGTACGGTCGCTCTCGGCTGAACGCAAGCCGTTTCGCCACCCGCAAAATTTCTCGATCGGTGACCAGTCCGGGCGTACTGCCGGGCCGAATCGGGGTTTGACTGGCGGCAACGGCGAAAGGCGGACCCCATGGCGGAGCGCGGAGCAAACCGTCGCCCCGAACATCTGGCGGCGGTGCCCGACAGCGGCGCGCCGCCCCCGGTGGACGCGGGCGATCTGCTGCGTGAGGTGGCTCGCGGCGACGAGAAGGCCTTCGGCCGGCTGTACGACCTGGTCGCGCCGCGCGTCTACGGCCTGATCCGGCGGGTGCTGCGCGATCCGGCCCAGGCCGAGGAGGTCGCGCAGGAGGCCCTGGTCGAGGTGTGGCGCTCGGCGGCCCGGTTCGACCCGGCGCGCGGCTCGGCCACCGCGTGGATCTTCACTATCGCGCATCGCCGGGCGGTCGACCGGGTGCGTTCCGAGCAGGCGGCCAGCGAGCGGACGATCCGGGCCGGCGCGGCCTCGGTCGACACCCCGTATGACGCGGTGGCCGACGAGGTGTCCGGCCGGCTCGAACGTCAGCAGGTCAGACGGTGTCTCGAAGATCTCACTGACCTGCAGCGGCAGGCGGTGACGCTGGCTTATTACCAGGGCCACTCGTATCCGCGGGTGGCCGAGCTGCTCGGCACGCCCTTGCCGACGGTGAAGACGAGAATGCGCGACGGTCTGATCCGGTTGCGCGACTGCATGGGGACGGGGGTGTCGGCATGACCACGGAGATCCACACCCTCGTCGGCGCGTACGTGCTCGACGCGGTGGACGACATCGAGCGGGCGTCGTTCGAGCGGCATCTGCGCGAGTGCGAGAGTTGCCGCACCGAGGTCGACGAGTTTCGCGAGACCACGGCCCAGCTGGCGCACGACACGTGGTCGGTGCCGCCGCCGTGGCTGCGGGAGAACGTGCTGACCGAGATCGCCCGGACCCGCCAAGCGCCCCCGATCGTGCCCGAGGCGCCGGTGGTCACTCCGGTTCGCGGCGTGTCCCGGCGGCGGTGGCTGATCAGCGCCGCGGCGGCGGTGGTGGTCGCGGCGGCCGGGGCCGGCTCCACGGTCTACGCGGTGCAGGATCAGCGCGTACGGGATCAGCGTGAGGTCGCCGAGGCCGCGCGGCTCAACGAGGCCCGGGTCCGGCAGGTGCTCGGGGCGTCGGACGTGGTGCTGAGCAAGCGGCCGGTGACGACCGGGGGCCAAGTCACCGTGGCCAGTTCACGCCTGCAGAACGCGGGTGTGGTCCTGCTGTCCGCGGACGCCGCACCGGCCGGCCGGGTCTACCAGCTGTGGACGATCCGTCCCGGTGCCGATCCGGTCAGTGCGGCCGTCCTGGCCCAGGGGCAGTCGGCCGATGTCGTCCTGGTCGAGGGTCTGCCCGGTGCGGCTCTGGTGGGCGTGACCCTGGAGCCGCCGAACGGGTCGGCCACTCCGACGCTGCCGTTGGTGGCCGACGTAAAACTCGTTTGAGATCCGACCCATCCGGCGCATGGTTCGCCCCGAATCAGGAGCGAAGGTAAAAAACGCTCCGAAGGGACGAACCATGCGTGCAACGAAGCTCACCGCGGTCGCAGCCGCCGCCCTGTTCTCGATCTCCCTGGCGGCCTGCGGCAGCGACTCGTCCTCGGACCAGGAGAGTGCCGGCTCTGCCGCGGCGCCCACCATGTCGAGCGCCGCGCCCAGCTCGGCGCCGGCCGACATGATGGGGACGACGTTCGGCGCCGGCTGTGCGGCCGTGCCCACCGACTCGTCGAACCCGGGCAGCTTCCAGGCCATGGCGCAGGTGCCGGTGGCCACGGCGGCCTCGGGCAACCCGCTGCTGTCGACCCTGGTCAGCGCGGTCAAGAAGGCCGGGCTGGTCGATTCGCTCAACTCGGCCGACGGGATCACCGTCTTCGCGCCGACCAACGACGCGTTCGGCAAGATCCCGAAGGCCACCCTGGACAAGGTGCTGGCCGACAAGAAGACCCTGACCAGCATCCTGACCTACCACGTCGTGCCCGGGAAGCTCGCGCCCGAGGCGCTGGCCGGCTCGCACAAGACGCTGCAGGGCGGCGAGGTCACCGTGACCGGCAGCGGCGAGGACTTCAAGGTGGGCGACGCGTCGGTGATCTGCGGCAACGTGCAGACGGCCAACGCGACCGTCTACATCATCGACTCCGTCCTGATGCCGAAGAGCTGATGCGAGCCCTCGCCGGGCTCCTGTCAGCGGGACTGGGAGTGGCGGTCGCCGAACTGCTGGCGGCCGCCACCCGGCCCGCGGCCGGGCCCCTGGTCGCGGTGGGCGGGGCGGTCATCGACGCCACGCCGACGGCGGTGAAGGAATTCGCCGTACGGGAGCTGGGAACCCACGACAAACCGGTGCTCCTGGCGGTCATCGGGCTGGTCGTGGCGGCACTGGCCGCGGTGACCGGGATCGCCGGCGGCCGGTGGCGCGCCGCGGTGATTGCCGGGCCCGCGATTCTCGGACTGGCCGGCGCGGCGGCGGCAGTGTCGCGGCCGGCCGCACAGGCCTACGACGTGGTGCCGTCCCTGGCCGGAGCGACGCTGGCCGGGGTCACGTTGTGGTGGCTGCTGCGGCGGCACCGCGCTCCCTCCGGCGTACGGGTGGATCGGCGCCGTTTCCTGCGGGCCGCAGCGCTTGTGGCCGGTGGGGCGGTGGTCGCTTCGGGCGGCGCGGTGACCGTGCGCCGCGTCGCCGCCCGGACACGCGCGCAGGCCCGGGCCGACATCCGGTTGCCGGTCGCGGCGGACCCCGGACCGCCCGTGCCGCCCGGGCTCGTTACCCCCAACCGGGACTTCTATCGGGTCGACACCGCGCTGACAGTGCCGCGGATCGACCTGGACGGCTGGTCGTTGCGGGTGCGCGGGATGGTCGATCGCGAGCTCGAGGTGTCCTTCGCCGACCTGCTGGAGATGCCGCTGATCGAGCGGCCCATCACGATGACCTGCGTCTCCAACGAGGTCGGGGGCCCGTACATGGGCACCGCGACATGGCTCGGCGTGCCGTTGGCGCCCTTGCTGCGCTCGCTGGGCGTGTCGTCCCGGGCGGACCAGCTCGTGGCGCGTTCGGTCGACGGCATGACGATCGGCACACCGGTGGCGACTTTGCTCGACGGGCGCGACGCGATGCTGGCGGTCGGCATGAACGGCGAGCCGCTGCCGCTGGAGCACGGGTTCCCGGTGCGGATGGTCACGCCCGGCCTGTACGGCTACGCCGGCTCCTGCAAGTGGCTGACCTCGCTCGAGCTGACCACCTTCGATCGGTTCGACGCGTACTGGGTCGAGCGGGGCTGGGCCGCGGAGGCGCCGGTGAAGACCGGGTCGCGCATCGACAAGCCGCGGCCGTTCGCGCGGCTCGACAGCGGCGTGGTCACGGTGGCCGGAGTGGCCTGGGCCCAGCAGCGGGGGATCGCTTCGGTCGAGGTCCGCGTGGACGACGGTCCCTGGGCGAAGGCCGAACTGTTGCCGGCGCCGTCGGTGGACACCTGGGTGCAGTGGCGTTACTCGTGGAAGGCGGCGGCCGGCCCGCACTCCCTGGCGGTGCGGGCCACCGACAGGACGGGGGCCGTGCAGGCTGAGGAGCGGGCCACCCCGTTTCCGAGCGGGGCCACGGGATGGCACACGATCAGCGTGTCGGTCTCGTAGCCCTCACGGGACGGTGCGCTCGATGGCAGCCGCGCCGTCGCGCTCGATCTCCTGGCGGGCGCGCTCGACGTTCTCCGGCGTGGGGTCGCGCCCCTCGGCGACGGCCAGGTCCTCGGGGTCCCAGGGCTGGTCGGCACCCGTACGGACGTGGGGTTCCTCACCGGGCTGCAGGAACTCCGGGGTGTCACGGTCGGTGCCGCCGCCGGTGATGAACGCGTCGACCGCGACGTCGTCCTCGATCGCGTCCGCCACCTCCGGCGTCTCCTCCAACGGCTGACGTATCTCGTCGGTCATGATGTCCTCCATTGCTCGGCTCAACTCCGGTACTACCCCATCGATCCGGGTATTCACCCTGGGTCGGAATGGGACGATCATGCCGTCCGCTGGTCAAACTGAGCGCTAACTGGACAGGACCTGCGCGTTACGGATGGACGCTTAGTAGCGAGCCGAATACATTTTCGCCTTGACGCCCGTTCGCGGGGGCCGGGTGGGATGCGCCCGGCCTCCGCTACGAGCGGGCGGGGTGAGGGGGAAACGCATGACCGAGAGTCGGGGAGGGCGGTCGTGACCAGCCTGTCCGATGCCGAGCGGGACGCGTGCGACGCGATGCAGGCTCTCGCGGGTCTGGCCGCGCTGCTGCGCCGCCCCGCCGCGGACGTGCCGGGTCTCGACCCGGCCGACCCCGCGTCCGACGACGCCCGGCGTCTTCTGCTGAGCCTGGCGGAGGACGGTGGTCAGGCCGCGGCCCGGGTCCTGGCCTATTTGCGCACCCAGCGCGGCGCCGGTGACGGCGACCTGGTCGCGGTGCCGCCGCGGCTGGGCCCGTGGCGCGAGTGGGTGCCGCCGCGCGGCCACGTCTTCGGTCTGACGGAGGCTCGGCCCACCCCGAACGAGGTCCCCCAGCCGCGCCGCAGCGACCCCGGCGAATAGCTTCCGGGCTGCTCAGTGCGGTGACCGCAGGGTCTCCGACGGGGACTCGCCGAACCGAGCCCGGTAGGCCGACGCGAACCGGCCCAGGTGCGCGAAGCCCCACCGGTGGGCCACGCCCGCGACCGTCATCCGTACGGGATCGGCCCGGCGCAAGGCGTCGTGCACCCGGCCCAGGCGTACCTGCTGCAGGTAAGTCATGGGGGCCGTGCCGACGTGCCGGCGGAAACCCTCCTGCAGCGAGCGGACGCTCATGTTGGCCACGCGGGCCAGGTCGGTCACCGTGAACGCGCGTTCCGGCTCGGCCTGGATCGCCTCCACCACACGGCGGATCGCCCGGGGCGGGCCGACGGTGACCGGGCCGGTCAGCTCGGCGTGGTAACGGTGCGGCAGGCTCAGCAGCAGGCCGCTGAGGATGGTGCTGCGCAGTTGCTCGGCCATCATCGGCTCGGCGAACAGGCTCGACTCGTATTCGAGTTCGTCGCACAGGAGCCGGATCAGCCGGGTCCAGCTGTGCCCCGGGCCGGTGGAAAGGTCCACCTCCGGGGGGAGGCTGAGGGGTCCCTCGATCGGGTGTCCCAACAGTCCAGACAATTCCTCCTCGAGTGCCTTCCGCTCGACCTTGATCGCTAATTCCGCGGACTTGGCCTCACGGGAGGTGTAGACCGGGCTGCCGGGCCCGAAGATGACTCCCGTGGACGGCCCGGCGAAGACCTCGTGGCCGGCGTGCCGGGCGTGCAGGCGGCCCGCGGTCGGGATGCTGACGTGATAAGCGTCGAGTTCGGCTACGAGCAACGTCACAGGGCCCGTGAAGCTGAGCCGGCCGACCGTGAGGGGTCCGAGTTGGATCACTCCGACGCCCAGCTCGAAGTCGTCGCAGCCGTCGGGCATTCCGACCGCTACGGGATAGTAGAACCGATTTAGCACAGAGCGCGCCTCATCGATGTCTGCCCCGCTGAAGTGGACTATGTCCGGCACCTCGGGGAACACGTGGGCATACCTCGGGAAGACGTCAGCCATGCCGAGAGGCGCTCCATCGCATACCGTGAGTATTCGACCCCGACACATGGAACGTCAACGTTGCCGCCACGCGGTGACCGATCCAGCACATTCAGGCCATATGAACTACTCTGGCGTTCCGCGCCTACGTGGCGTAACTTGCAGACCAGCGGATTGTTGTAGGGACGTGTTTGGAGAGAGACGCCCGGGCGGGGCGTCCGATGCCTGTCAGAGCCTTTGTGGGGCCGGCGGTGTGTCCTCCTCGCGGAAGTCGGCGTCGGCCCGCTCGACGCCAGGAAGAGGGCAGCCGTGTATCTGCCGATCACCACGCGCCAGTTGGCTGATGGCACCGTCGAGATCGCGCCCAGTGGCGAGATCGACCTCGACAACGCCCACGTGATGCGGGACGCCGTCAACGACGTGCTGACCAGCTCCACGCCGGGCAAGATCTGCCTTGATCTCCAGCGCGTGATGTTGATCGACAGCATCGGGATCGGCATCCTCGTCGCCTGCTTCCACACCGCCGCGGCCAGCGGCATCAAGCTGGTGGTGAGCCACCCCAGCCCCACGGTCTACCGCCAGCTCTGGGTCTCGGGCCTGGTGGGCCTGCTGGGCTGCGCCGAGCCGCCCTCCCCGCGCACGTCGGTCAACCTGCACTGACGAGCCCCTGACACGACTGAGCGGCCACCCCGGCATCGGGGCAGCCGCTCATCAGGTCGTGCCTAGTGCGCGCTGAGCGCCGCCTCCTCGCGCGCCCGCCGCTCGTCGCCGCTCAGCTCGGAGAGCGGCTTCTCCTTGATGAAGAGCACCGCGATGATCGCCAGGAAAGCGATCGGCGCCCCGACCAGAAACAGCTCGGCCGTGGCCGTGCCGTAGATGTCGGCGAAGATCGTCTTGATCTCCGGCGGCAGCGCGGTCAGGTCGGGAACCGCGTGCCCGCCGCCGGAGGACGTGGCCGCCTCGCCGAACTTCTCGGTCGTCAGCGACGTCACCCGGCTCGCCAGCACGGCGCCCAGCGCGCTCACCCCGATCGCCCCGCCCATGCTGCGGAAGAACGTCAGCGCGGAGGTGGCCGCGCCCAGTTCGGCCGCGGGCACGTCGTTCTGCGCGGCCAGCACCAGGTTCTGCATCAGCATGCCGACGCCCACGCCCAGCACCGCCATGTGCAGCGACAGCACCAGTACGCTCGTGTCCGCGCCGATCGTGCTCAGCAGCAGCATCCCGACCGTCATGATGACGGCCCCCGCGACCAGGTAGACCTTCCACCGGCCGAACTTTGTGATGAGCGCTCCGGCGACCACCGAGGAGATCAGCAGTCCGAAAATCATCGGCAGGCTCATCAGGCCGGCGACGGTCGGGGACTTACCCAGCGCAACTTGGAAGTACTGCGACAGGAACACCGTGCCGCCGAACATCGCCACGCCGACCAGCACGCTGGCGATGATGGTCAGGGTGACGGTGCGGTTGCGGAAGATGCCGAGCGGGATGACCGGCTCCGCGGCGCGCGACTCGACCCACACGGCCAGCGCCAGCAGGACGATGCCGCCGGCCACGAACACCGCGGTCTCCCACGACGCCCAGTCGAAGTGCTGCCCGGCCAGCGTCGACCAGATCAGCAGCGTGCTCACGCCCGCCGTGATCAGCAGTGCGCCCAGCCAGTCGATCTTGACGTCCTTCCGCCGTACGGAGGGAAGTTTGAGGGTCTTCTGCAACAGGGCGATCGCGGCGATCGAGAACGGCACGCCGATGAAGAAACACCAGCGCCAGCCCAGCCACGACGTGTCGACCATGACGCCACCGATCAGCGGACCGGCGATCGTCGCGACCCCGAAGACCGCGCCGAACATGCCGGCGTAGCGGCCCATCTCACGCGGCGGGATGATCGCGGCCAGCACGATCGTGGCCAGTGCGGTCATGCCGCCCGCGCCGATGCCCTGCACCACGCGGCTGACGACGAGCACCCCGACGTCAGGGGTGAAACCGGCGATCAGTGAACCCGCCACGAACAGCAGCAGCGAAAGCTGAACCAGCAGCTTCTTGCTGTAGAGGTCGGCCAGCTTGCCCCACAGCGGAACGGTGGCCGTCATCGCCAGCAACTCGGCGGTGACGATCCAGGTGTAGACGGACTGGCTGCCGTTGAGGTCGGCGATGATTCGGGGGAGCGCGTTGGAGACGACGGTCGAGGCCAGGATCGACACGAACATGCCGAGCATCAGGCCGGACAGAGCCTGCACGACCTGGCCGCGGGACATCCGCCCCGGGGCGGGGTCGTCGGTGACGGCCTCTTCGCTGGTCAGGGTCATCGGGTGACTTCCTCGTGAGTAGGTGCCGGTTCGGTCAGACCCGAGCCGAGAATGTCGAAGGCCTCGCGGACGAGGTCGAGGAGGTCGCGGCCGTCGCCGGTGGCCCAGCGCATCATCGAGGTGCGGAAGGCGGCGCCCACGGTGGTGGCGACGAGCTGGGGGAAAAGGCTGTCAGGAGCGATTCCCGTACGGGCGGCGACCGCGGACACGGTCTCCTCCTCGGCGCACTCCCCGCGCGCGACAAGAAGCGGCAGCAGCGCCGGATTGCCCTTGATCACCCGCAGCCGGAGCAGCCAGACATCACGCTCGGCTTGAATCTGTTCGATGTCCGGCCGCATGGCCTCGAACAACGCCTCGATGAGCGGCACCCCGGCCGGCACGGCCAGCAGCCGATCGTGGATCGGGGGCCCGTCCGGCAGCGGCCCGCCGAGCAGGGCGTCGTCCTTGGTTGCGAAGTAGTTGAAGAAGGTTCGCGGCGACACGTCGGCCGCCTCGGCGATCTCCTCGACCGTGACATGGTCGCGCCCACGCTCGTCGACGAGCCGCAGGGCCGCCGCCACGAGCGCGGCCCGCGTCTGCTGCTTCTTCCGATCCCGCCGCCCGGGGGCGGCCTCGGTCGCTGTGGTACCCACCCCGGCAGGCTAAGTCGAATCTTGCAGGCGCTGCAAACTTTTATCGACTGCAGTGATGAGCGTTACGAACGCCGGCGATCAGCCGGGTGGCGTACGCGGTGGCCCGGCGCGCCACCAAGGAGGCGCTGACCACAGGCACGTACGCCTTGAGCTCCGGCCGGTTGAACGCCCTGATGAAGAGCTATTCCGAGTAGCGGGTGGGTGGGAACGGGTTGTCCTCGGTCAGCGGCGTGGTTTCGCCTTCTGACTCCTGACGGGCGGTGACGCTTTCGATGTCTTGTTCGACGAGGTCGGCGGCCGGGTCGTACGGCACCGGGTCGTCGGTGGCCGGGGGGACGTCGGCCGGGTTGTAGTCGGTCACGCCGGCCTCGGCCCGTTCCTCGTCGGTGCGGCGAGCCAGCTCGTCGTCGTCGAGGTGGGCGGGGGCGCCGCCGTGGAACCGGCGGTCGCGGTCGCCCTCGGCCGCCTCCGTGTTGACGTTGTCCCTTGTCATGTCGCTTCCCCTTCCTCGGGGCTCGTACCCTGCGACGTGCGTACCCCAGGGGAAAACGTGGATAACGGCAGGGTGCCACGGATCGCACCGGAGGGCCCGGGTGCTGGGCTTCGTCAACTTGGGCCACGCCCCAGCCCCGCGTGATCGGCCGGGCAGGCCCTACAGCGGCAGCACCACGGGCGTCGGCGTCTGCCCGACACACGTCACGGCCATGCGGTATTTCGACCTGGTGCCGTCGAACAACACGCGCGCGGTGAGGGCGGGGCCCGGCTCGATCGGCTGGGCGGTGAAGCCGTCGGCGGGCTCGAACCCGGTCAGCGACGCCTGGCCCCGGTCGCAGACCGCGAACACGGCGCCGCCGGGCGACTCCAGCCGCCGGCCCATGGGCGGCGCGGAAGGCGAGGGTGACACGTCGATCGAGGCGGTGGGTTCGGGCGGGGCGCCGGCACTCGGGGTGACGGCGGGTGCTCCGGACGGCGCGTTCGTGGGCACCGCCGTGCTGCCGGCGATCGGGCCCGGCCCGGGTCGGCCGGTGGCGGCCGGGACGGGGTTGTCATGGCTGCGCGCGGAGGCCGTCGGTGAGGGGTCCGCACTGGTCGCGACCGGTGCCGCCGAGGTGGTTGGGCCGGCCGCCTGCGGCCGCCCGGCTGCCTCCGGGTCGCCACCCAGCAACCATGCCACCAGGGCGCCGACGAGCCCCACGGCCACCGCGCCACCGGCCAGAACTCCTTTCCCCCGTACGGCGGAGAGCCCGCCCGCAACCGCATCGGGGCGTCGCCGCGACGTGTGCGCGGACCGGTCGATCACGGTGGCCGGCTGGGCGGCATAAGCCGGGGGCGGCCCGGGCGGGGACAGGTGCAACGCTGTGGGCTCGTTGTCATCCCGTACGGGCTCGGGAACCGACGCCGCCTCGGCCGCGTCGGCCAGCGTGGCCGACACCTCGCTCGCGCTGGGCCGGGCGGCGGGATCCTTGAGCAGGCAGGCGTGGATGAGGTCGGCCACCGCGGCGGGCACACCGGGCAGATCGGGCAGCGGTTCGGGCTCGACGTAGACGTGCGCCTGCAACATCTGGGTGGTGCTCTCGACCGTCCACGGCGACTCGTGCGCGAGCAGCCGGTAGAGCAGCACGCCGAGCGCGTAGACGTCGGACGCCGGCTCGACCGCGTCACCGGTGAGTCGCTCCGGGGCGAGATAGGCCGGGGTGCCGACCAGTATGTCCTCCGGGGCGGCGGGCCCGGCCACGGCGGCGATGCCGAAATCCACGACCTTGACGCCCGACGGCGCGAGCATGATGTTGGCCATCTTGATGTCGCGGTGAACCAGGTCGTCCTCGTGGGCGACGGCGAGCGCGGCGGCCACCTCGCCGCAGATGCGGAAGATCGTGCGCGGCGGCAACGGCCCGGACGACACCCGCTGCTGCAGGGTCGGGCCGTTGACCAGCTCCATCACCACGTACGGCAGGTCGTCGGCCTCACCGTAGTCGTAGACCTGAGCGATGTTGGGATGGGAAAGGTTGGCCGCGGCCCGGGCCTCGTCGCGGATGCGGGCCCGCGACTGCGCATCACCGGCGAACCGGCCCGCCAGCACCTTGACCGCGACCGGACGGCCGAGCACCTCGTCGCGGGCACGCCACACCACAGCCATGCCGCCATTGCCGAGTTCGCTCAGCAATGTGTAGCGGCCGCCGAGTGCCTGCCGAACTTCCACCGTGGCAGTCTGCCAACCCGGCCGCGAATTCGCACATCCGAGTGCGGCTCGAATCGCGCTCGCATTCACATTCCGGCATTGTTTACCTCGCGCCCTTCCTGACTCTCGCGCAATTGATCAAGGAGCGGTATGGCCAACTCGATCAGGCAGCGACTCGCCGACGCGGCATTGTCGCGCCTTCTCCGTCAGGGCCCCGCGGCGAACGACTACGTGCTGGCGACCGCACGCACGCCGATGCGCGACGGCGTGGTGCTGGTAGGTGACCACTACGCCCCGGTCACCGCCCGGCCCCGGGGCACGGTGCTGATGCGCAGCCCGTACGGGCGCGGGTTTCCCGCCTCGGCGCTGAACGGGCGGCTGTTCGCGGCGCGCGGCTACCACGTGATCATCCAGAGCGTCCGTGGCACGTTCGGGTCGGGTGGCCGTTTCGTGCCGATGGCCCAGGAGGCCGAGGACGGTCTCGACACGGTGGCCTGGCTGCGCGAACAGCCCTGGTTCGACGGGCGGCTGGCCACGCTCGGCGCATCGTATCTGGCCTGGTCACAGTGGGCGATGATGCAGGATCCCCCGCCCGAGTTACGGGCCGCCGTCGTTTATGTCGGTCCGCACGACTTTCGCGAGGCCGTCTACGGCACTGGCGCCTTCACGCTCGGCGACTTCCTTGGCTGGAGTGACCTGATCGCCCATCAGGAGGACGGCGGTCTGCTGCGCCGGGCCCTCAACGACGCCTCGGCCCGCCGCCGCCTGCGGCCCGCCCTCGAAGGACTGCCGCTGGCGGAGGCGGCCGACCCGGTGCTGCGCGGCCGCGCCCCCTGGTATCGGGAGTGGCTCGCGCATCCCGACGGGGACGACCCGTGGTGGCAGCCCTACCGGGCCGGTGCGGCCCTGGACCGGGTCGACACGCCCGTACTGATCATCAGCGGCTGGCAGGACCTGTTCGTCGACCAGTCCCTGCGGCAGTACGAAGCCCTGCGCGCCCGCAACGTCGAGGTGGGCCTGACAGTGGGCCCGTGGACCCACCTGACCGTGGGTCTGCAGGGCGCGATGACGATGGCCCGCGAAAGCCTGGCCTGGCTCGACCAGCACATGGCCGAGGGCCCCGCCGCCCGCAAGTCCCCGGTTCGCGTCTTCCGGACGGGCGAACGCCGCTGGCACGAACTGGCCTCCTGGCCACCCCCGTCGGCTCCGGCGATCTTCCAACTGCACGCCGATCGCACCCTGACCCTCGCGGCCGGCCCGGCCCGCGGCGGTGATCCCAGCCGGCCCGACGCGCTGGACGGGTCAGTCGTTTCTGCAGGCGAGGCGACCGGCGAGACCGTGCGGTTCCGGTACGACCCGGCGGATCCGACGCCGACCGTGGGCGGGCGGACGCTGACCGGGTCGATGGGGGTCAAGGACAACCGGGCGCTCGAGGCCCGCGCCGACGTGCTGACGTTCACGACCGATCCGCTGCCCACGGCCGTCGACGTGATCGGCGCGCCCGTGCTGGAGCTGGCCGTCTCGGTCGAGCCGGAGCACGCGGACGTGTTCGTCCGGCTCTGTGACGTGGACAAACGCGGACACTCCCGCAATTTCGCGGACGGGATGCGGCGCCTCGACCCGTCGGTGCCGGCCGGTCGGACGCAGCGGCTCACCCTTACGCTCGACCCGTGCTTTCACCGGCTCGCGGCCGGGCACCGGCTGCGCGTGCAGGTCTCGGGCGGATCGTTCCCGCGTTTCGCCCGCAATGTCGGCTCGGCCGCGGACGCGCACGAACTGCGGCCGCGGGACCACACCGTGCACTGTGCACAATCGCGACTCGTGCTGCCGGTCGCGGCCCCGAATTGATCAGGCAGGGTGTTTCATCCACCATTCGGTGAATTGACGGGCCTGGCCGAGATTGTCGAGCCGGAGGATCCACAAATTGCTGTACGTGTCGTCGGGATAGACCGTTTTCGCCGCGATGATCGCGAGGTCGTCGGTGACGATCAGCGGATGCCACTCGAACGTCGTGGTGCCCGGATCGTCCTTGATCTTCAGCCATTGCTCCACGATCGCGGCGCGGCCGAGCCACGGTTTCGCATAGGGTTCCGTGAAGTAGGCTGCGTCCTCCGCGAACAGGTCGGCGATGTGCCGCGGATCGTTGGACTCCCACGCCTTGCGATAGTTGGCGATCCACGCCGTCACCGCGTCGAGACTGGTCATCGAGCCTCCCCAGGCCGGCCCCGCGCCGGGGCGTCGACCGCACCGTACGCCAGCCGGCCGAACTCGGTCAGTGCCCCGTTCCACAGCAGGTCGCTGACCTGACTGAGCACGATGAAGATCAGCCCCTCGTGCGGGTCGGTGAACCAGTCCGTGCCGTAGCCGCCGGCCCACCCGTAACGCCCGGGACCGCTGATCTCGTCGGCCCGCACGGTGACGGCCAGACCGTAGCCCCAGCCCGAGCCGCCCAGGAAGAACCCGCCGCCCTCGATCTGCTCGGGGCTCAGGTGGTTGGTGGTCATCGCGGCCACCGACTTCTCGGACATCAGCCGGGTGCCGCCGTGCACGCCGCCGCGCAGCAGCATGCGGGCGAAGGCCAGATAGTCGTCGGCGGTGGACAGCAGCCCGGCCGAACCGCTCGGGAAAACCGGCGGCCGTGTCCACGCCTCGAGCGGCTCGCCCGTCTGCCGGACCGGGTGACCCGAGCCGTCGCCCAGATAGTGCGGCGGCACCTGGGCCATCCGCTCGGCGGGCAGCCAGAAGCCGGTGCTGCTCATGCCGAGCGGGCTGAAGACGCGCTCGTGCAGCAGGTCGCCCAGCGGCCGGCCGGCGGCGCGGGCCAGCAGCACGCCGAGCACCAGCGTGCCCGCGTTGTACATCCATGCCTCGCCCGGCTGGTGGATCAGCGGCAACGACCCGAACCGCCGGATCCACTCGTCGGGCTCGAGGGTGCTGCGGGGCTCGGGCTCGGCCAGTTGCAGACCGAGGTCACGCCAGGCCCGCACGACCGGGAAGGACGGATCGACCGCGCCGTCGGGCCCGATCAGCGAGCCGAAACCGAGCGTGAACGTCAGCAGGTCTTCGACAGTGACCGGCCGGACGAGGGGAAGCGTCTGATCGAGCGGGGCGTCGGGGCGGGCCAGCACCCGCTGCCCGGCCAGCTCGGGCAGGAAGTGGGCCACCGGCTGCTCGAGGTCGAGCACGTCGTCCTCGGCCAGCATCATCGTGACGGCGGCCAGCACCGGTTTCGTCATCGACGTGATGTGGAACGGCGTGTCGCGGCGAATCGGCACGGCACCACCGAACTCGGTGACGCCGGCCGTCTCCACCAGCACGTCGTCGCCCCGGGCGACCAGGGCCAGGAGACCGGGGAACTCACCGCGCTCGACCCGCGCGGCCATGGCTTGCCTGAGCTGACTCGACATGGGGCACAGCCTGCCACCACCCCACGACATTTTCCGGTCCTGTCGGGGGTCGTGGCTAAGGTCTGGCCATGACTCAGAACTGGCGGCATCTGCCCGCCCCGGCCCGGCCGATCGCGGCCGCGACGACGGCGGCGGTGACCGCCGCGCGGGCTCACGACACCGAGGCGCTCGACGCGGCCACCGCCGAGCTGGCCGCGCTCGACCCGGCCCAGACCGGCCTGATCCTCGGCACGTCCGTGCGCCTGCTGCTCGAGCAGGCCCATCCCGACGGTCTCGACGGCGACGCCGTGCGCGACGTGCTCGAGCGAAGTGTGCGGTCGGCGGCCGTCTGGCATCCGGAGACCGACCCCCATGTGGTGCTCTACCTGCTGGCGGGCTCGCTCGGTGTGCTCGACGAGGATGCGGCCGACGTGCCCAAGCCCGATGCGCTGGCCCGGCACGCCGCGCTGCTGCTGGCCGAGCTGCTCGGTGCGCGTCCGGCGGAGCCGGTTCTGACCGCCGCCCTGTCCGAGATCCAGCACACCCAGTTGAACGACTGAGTCGTTGAGTCACCAGCAGATGCGGTGATATCGGGTGAAAAGGGGGCATTCATGGCGACGCGCACGGATCCGGGGTTGCTGTTGCGCCCGATGCTGCACGTGGACGATCTGGCCGCCTCGATCGCGTTCTACCGGATGCTGGGCGGCGAGGTGATCCACGGCGGCGACGACACCGACTGGGTGCTCATGCAGCTCGGCACGATCCAGATCGGACTGGTCACGCGACCGCCCGACCGCGACCGCGGGGAGGACACGGTCGAGCTCACGTTCGACACGTCGATGCCGCTGCCCGAGCTCGAGTCGCACCTGCAACGGGCCGGCTTCCCGGTCGGCGAGGTGGGCCACGACCGCGACTTCGGCGATCAGCTCCTCGTGCGTACGCCGGAGGGCCTGACCCTCAAGATCAGCCGCCGCGAGCCGGGCTGAGAGACGCGCGGGCTGTGCCGTCGTGACGCGGGCTGTGCCGTCGTGACGCGGGCTGTGCCGTCGTGACGCGGGCTGTGCCGCCGGGACGCGGGCTGCGCCGCCGGGACGCGGGCTGCGCCGCCGCGAGCCGGGCTAGGAGGCGTCAGCAACCCCGGCCGGGTGCCGCGTGGCCCAGTCGCAGATCGCGGCGAGCGGCTCCTCCAGCGTGCGACCCAGGTCGGTCAGCTCGTACTCGATGTGCTGCGGCGCGGTGCCCTTGAGCACACGACGCGAGACGAGCCCGTCGGCCGTCATGCCCCGCAGCGTCTCGGTCAGCATTTTCTGCGTGATGCCGGGCACCCGGCGCCGCAGGTCGGCGGGCCGCTGCGGGCCGTCCAGCAGCGAATAGACCAGCAGCACCCGCCATTTCGCGGCGAGACGCTCCAGCGCCTGCCGGGTGGTGCAGCTCTCCTCGAGCACGTCCGGGACGACCAGCGCCATGGCTGTCCTTATGGGTACGCGAAAGTGCCTTCTGCCCTTCCGTCGAACAGCAGCCTAATGTCGCGGTGTGACCGAACGTGTGACTGTCCACAGCGAGGGCCTGGCCCTCTCCGGTGTCCTCCACTCGTCCCCAGGCCCGCGGGCCATTGTCCTCACCGGACCTTTCACCGGGGTGAAGGAGCAGGTGACGGGCCTGTACGCGGAACGGCTGGCCGCGGAGGGCTTCACCACGCTGACCTTCGACCACCGCGGCTTCGGCGAGAGCGAGGGCCGCCCGCAGCACGAGGACAGCCAGGGCAAACTGGCCGACCTGCGCGCGGCGGTGAGCTACCTGGACGGCTACCAGGTGGCGCTGGTCGGCATCTGCCTGGGCGGCGGCTACGCCATGCGTGCAGCCGCCCTCGACCCGCGCGTGACAGCGGTCGTGGGCATCGCGGGGGCCTACAACAGCCCGGCCTGGTTCGCTCAACGGATGGGCGTGGAGGCGTACGGGAAGGCCTTGAAAGACATGATCGAGCGATATGACGACTTCCTGCCCGCGGTGGCCCCGGAAGGCGAGGCCGCGATGCCCGGTGACGAGCCGTGGCAGTACTACTCGACCCACACCGCCAACTGGACCAACCGGGTCACGCGGGGCTCGCTGCACAGCCTGATGACGCTGGACGTGCTGGGCGTGCGCCCGCTGCTGCCGCCCAGCCTCATCATCCACGGCCGCCGCGACGACTACTGCTCGCCCGAACTGGCCGAGCAGATGGCTGCCGACGAGACCCGCTGGCTGGACAGCGAGCGCCACACCGATTTCTACGACAACGACCCGTACGTCTCCCAGGCCGTGACCGCCACCGCCGAGTTCCTCCGCCGCGTCTGAGGCCTGTTTCCCACCGGGGCGGCCGCAGCCCTGTTCCCTATGAGACAGGCCTCAGGAGCTCAGCCAGCCCAGGATCGCCTGGTTGGTCTCCTGTGGCTTCTCCTGCTGGATCCAGTGGCCGCAATCCAGGCTGATCACCTCCGCGCCGGGCACGAACTCGGTCAGCTTCCCGGACCGCTGGACCGCGTCACGATCGCCGTAGATCACGAGGGCGGGCTGGTGGATGATCGGGTCCACGTCCGCCAGCAGATGCCAGTTCCGGTCCAGGTTCCGATACCAGTTGATGCTGCCCGTGAAGCCGGACGACGTGAAGGCGGAGGCGAACACCGCCAGGTCGCTGTCGCTCATCACGGGCTCGCCCAGCGGCTTCTCCGCCCGGGCCAGGTTGATCAACGCCATGCCCGGCTGCGGCTCGACGGGCGGCACGTTCTTCCGGAACAGGTTGCGCAGGAACCGGTACGGGTTCTCGTCGAAGACGGCGTCCGCGACACCCGGCTGCCGATTGAAGTGGACGAAGTAGAAGTCGCCACCCAGCACGGCTTCCATTGAGGCGATCCACGGCGTCGCGCCGCGTTCCTGGTACGGCAGGCTCAGGTTGATCACTTTGTTGACCCGCTTCGGATGCAGCAGAGTCAGACCCCAGACGACGAACGCCCCCCAGTCGTGGCCGATGAAAGTGGCGTCCTCGTAGCCGTAGTGGTCGAGCAGCGCGACCAGGTCACCCGTCAGATGCTCGATGTCGTAGTCGGTCACCGCGGCCGGTACGGAGGAATTCCCGTAGCCCCGCTGGTTCGGCACGATGACGTGATAGCCGGCGGCGACCAGCGCGGGCACCTGGTAACGCCACGAAAAAGCATGCTCGGGCCAGCCGTGACACAGCACGACAGGCCGTCCCGCGTTGTGCCGGCCCGCCTCGAAGACTTCGAGTTCCACGCCGTTGACCGGGACAAGAGTGGGTTGGGGAAAGTTCGTCATGCCGGCAGAGTGCCGAGCAGAACAGGCCATCCTCTGACCGGTTTCGACGGAAGAGTTGGCGCCATGCGAGCCGACCGGCTGATGGCCATCCTCCTGCTGCTGCAACAACGCGAGCAACTCACCGCGGCCGAGGTCGCCCGCGAACTGGAGATCTCCGAGCGCACCGCCCGCCGCGACCTCGACGCCCTGTCCATGGCCGGGGTGCCCGTCTACTCCCGGCAGGGCCGGGGCGGCGGCTGGCGCCTCGTGGGCGGCGCCCGCACCGACCTGTCCGGGTTGACCGCCGGCGAAGCCCGCGCCCTGTTCCTGGTGGCCGGTCCCGCCGCGGCCGTGACCCCGGCCCTGAGGGCAGCGCTGCGCAAACTCGTCCAGGCCCTGCCGGCGCCCTTCCGCGGCCCGGCCCGAGCGGCGGCCGCGTCGATGGTGGTGGATCCGCAACGATGGGGCACCAGCCGGATCGACCGCCGGCCACCACCCCGGTTCCTCGACGCGCTCCAGGACGCGGTGATCCGCGGCGTCCAGGTGCGGCTCGGCTACCTCGACAGCACCGGCGCCCGGACCGACCGGACCGTCCACCCGCTCGGCATCGCCGCCAAGGGCCAGTGGTGGTATCTCGTCGCCACCACCGGGACCGGCCGGCGGACCTTCCGCATCGATCGCGTGACATCCGCCGACCCGACGGGCAACCCCGCCCACCGGCCCGGCGACTTCGACCTCGCCGCGAGCTGGCGTGAGATCACCGACGAGGTCGACCGCCGGCGGAACCCCCTCGCGATCACGGCGCTCTGCGCACCGCAGGCGCTGAGCCGGCTCCGGATGGTGGTCGGCGACCGGCTCGAGGTGGGCACGGCCGCCCGCGACGGCCGCATCGAGGTCGTCATCCGCGGCTACAACGAATACGCGTTGGCCGGCGAACTGGCCGGCCTGATCGAGTGGCTTGAGGTGCTCGGCCCGCCCGGCGTACGGCAACACCTGGCGCAGATCGGAACCGCCCTGCTCAAGCACTACACCTGACCACCCCGCCATCAGGAGCCACCGCTTCCCAGGTCTTGTAGCCGGCATTCGGTGCAGGCCGGCGTCGAGGGATCGCCCAGGGCGGTCCGCAAGCCGCCCACCGCCGTGTTCGTCGGTCATGTGCCCGGCAGCAGCGGTGCGGTCGAGTTCGCTCAGGTGTGGAGCGTCTCCGTAGCGGCGGACCGGTCCGACGCCGGCGCGCCCTGCCGCCTCGCGGCAGGCGAAGACCGGCACGTCCAACCGCCGCCCGACTGCACCGGTCCCTTACATGCGGCGTAGATGCAGCCATCTTGCAACCGGCCAAGATACGCGGTGCGCCCGGCTGAATCAGTCGCCCCCGACCACCGGCTAGACGTCCCAGCAGCGACGATCCCACCATCCACGCCGCTGAGGACTCACCACCCCAGCCACCAGGGTGATGCCCCCGCCACAACCCCCAACCGCAAGAACCCCACCAACACCAGCCCCACCCGTCCGGGGTTCCGGGGGCGAAGCCCCACGGCGTGGGGTCTCGGGCAGGCAATCACCACGACAAGGTGAGCGCGAAGCGCGAACAGGATGAGCCTGCGTAAGGATCCCGCCGACGCCGGCCACAGCCGATCGGGGGTCCGGGGGCGAAGCCCCGCGGCGTGGGGTCTGAGGTTCGGGCCGTAGGAGGCAATGCGCCACGACAAGGTGGGCGCGAAGGGCGAACAGGATGAGCCTGAGTCGAACGGGATGAGCCTGCGTAAGGATCCCGCCGACGCCGGCCACAGCCGTTCGGGGGTCCGGGGGCGAAGCCCCGCGGCGTGAGGTCTGGGGCTCGGGCCCCAGGAAGAAATGCACCACGACAAGGCGAGCGCGAAGCGCGAACAGGATGAGCCTGAGTCGAACGGGATGAGCCTGCGTAAGGATCCCGCCGACGCCAGCCACAGCCGTTCGGGGGTCCGGGGGTGCAGCCCTACGGCGTGGGGTCTGGGGCTCGGGTCGTAGGAGGCAATGCGCACGACATGGTGGGCGCGAAGGGCGAACAGGATGAGCCTGAGTCGAACGGGATGAGCCTGCGTAAGGATCCCGCCGACGCCAGCCACAGCCGTTCGGGGGTCCGGGGGCGAAGCCCTACGGCGTGGGGTCTGGGGCTCGGGGCCGTAGGAGGCAATGCGCCACGACAAGGTGGGCGCAAAGCGCGAACAGAATGAGCCTGCGTAAGGATCCCGCCGACCCCAGCCACAGCCGATCGGGGGTCCGGGGGCGAAGCCCCACGGCGTGGGGTCTGGGGCTCGGGCCCCAGGAAGAAACGCACCACGACAAGGCGAGCGCGAAGCGCGAACAGGATGAGCCTGAGTGGTGCCCCCGGCAGGATTCGAACCTGCGCTTTCGCCTCCGGAGGGCGACGCTCTATCCCCTGAGCTACGGGGGCTCAAGTGAGGACGAGCCTAGCAGGTGTGCCGGGGAGGTCGACAACCGGGTTACGGCGTGCCCCGCCGAGCAGAAGAGCCCCGAACCGCGCGGTTCGGGGCTCTTGGGGGAGTCTCAGCTGGCTTGGACCTTCTTGAGCAGGTCGTCGATGAGTCCCAGTTCGGTCTGCTGGGACTGGACCATGCTTTCGGCGATCCAGTCGATGTCCTTGTTGTCGGACAGCTTCACCGCTTCCTGGGCCATGTGGATGCCGCCCAGGTGGTGCTGGCGCATCAGGGTCAGGAACTCGGTGTTGAGTTCTTTGCCGCTGGCGGCGCGCAGCTTGGTGAGTTGTTCGGGGGTGGCCATGCCGGGCATCAGGCCGTTGACGACCGAGCCGGCCGAGTTGGGCATCCAGGCCATGGGCTTCTGGGAGCCGGTGGGGCTGAGGCCCCAGTCGCGCAGCCAGGCCTGCATGTAGCCGATCTGGCCGTGCTGGGTCAGCGCGATGTCGTTGGCCACGTAGACGATTTCGGCGTCGTCGGACTTCTGGTGGGCGATCATCGACATTTCCACGGCTTGGGCGTGGTGGGTCGACATGTCGCGCAGGAAGCCGGCTTCGACGGAGTCGTCACCCGGTTTGGTGAAGTGCGGGATCGACAGGCCGATGCCGATGCCGAGGGCCACGCCGAGGACGAGCGCCAGCACCGCGGCCCAGATGGGGCCGCGGGCGCGGCGGGTTTCGGGTGGCGCGGCGGCGTCGGCCGCCGCGCCGGGGTCCGTGGAGACAGTCATTACTTGTTCATGACCGTGCCGTTGCCGGCCGCCTGCAGCGGGCCGGTCGTGGTGTTGCCGCCGGAGCAGGAGACGCCGGGCTCGAGGGCGGAGACCAGGCGGGTGTCCTTGATGAACTGGTCGATCTTGGGGTCGTTGACGTCGTCCGTCTTGTACTGGAAGCCCCAGACCTGCACCGACACGTTCTTGTCGAGGCCCGCGTAAGGCGACATCATCGTGTAGTCCTGGCCTTCGACCTTGCTCTTGAGCACGTTTACCTGGTCGGCCGCGAGACCCTGCTTGTACGTGATCCAGACCGCGCCGTGCTCGAGGCTGTGCACCGCGTGCTCGTTGGCGATCGGCGCGTCGTACACGTCACCCGAGCAGTTCTGCGGCGTGGCGTTGTGCGCGCCGCCCACGGGCGGACTCGTCACGTACTGCAGCTGGCCCTGCTTGTGGGACTGGTCGTTGATGGCCGCGTTGTTCTGCTTGCGGTAGTTCACGACGCCGGCGATCTCGGAGGCCTTGTCCTGCCAGTCGCGGGAGCCTTGGACGGCCGCGTAGACGCCGTAGCCGATGATGCCGACCGCGACCAGGACGACCACGCCGGCCACGGCGATCGGGCCCCAGTTGCGCCCGCCTGCGACCTTGACCGGGGTGACAGGCTTGCGGCCTTTGCCGCCGCCCTTGCCGGCCGGGCCCTTGGCGCCGGGCTTCCTGCCGGGGGTGGAGCCGGCAGAAGTGGGCGGTTTGCCCTGACCGGAGGTCTTGGTGACCTTGACTGAGGACGGGACCCGTTCGGGACCCGGCGTGCTCATGCTCATCGTGCCTCGTCGATTCCTTGAAAGAGGGAGGGCGGGGCTCGGGTGGCCGCCGAGCGTCGAAGTCTACCCCCGATAGCATGGCGGGGTGACTCCCGCCAACCTTGCTGCCACCGTTCTCTCAGCTGCTCGTAGCGTGTTCGAGACCCGTGGGCTCGACACGTCGGCTCTGCCCGAGGCCACGACGGTGGAGCGACCCCGCAACCCCGAGCACGGTGATTACGCCTCCACGCTGGCCTTGCAGCTGGGGAAGAAGGCCGGGGTGGCGCCGCGCGAGCTGGCCGCCGCCCTCGCCGAGGAGCTAGGCCGGCAGCCGGGCGTCAAGTCGGTGGAGATCGCCGGGCCGGGCTTCCTGAACATTCGGCTCGACGCGGCCGCCGCCGGCGTGCTGGCCCGCGACATCGTGCTGGCCGGTTCGCGTTACGGGCACACCGACACGCTGGCCGGCGAGCGGATCAACCTGGAGTTCGTCTCGGCCAACCCGACGGGCCCGGTGCACATCGGTGGCGTGCGGTGGGCCGCGGTCGGTGACGCGCTGTCCCGGCTGCTGCGCGCGGCGGGCGCCACGGTCGGCACGGAGTATTACTTCAACGACGCCGGTTCCCAGATCGACCGGTTCGCGAAGTCGCTGCTGGCCAGCGCGAAGGGTGAGCCCGCGCCGGAGGACGGTTACGGCGGGGAGTACATCGCCGAGATCGCGACGGCCGTGGTGGCCGAGGCGCCCGACGTGCTGAAGCTGGGCGAGCCGGAGGCGCTCGAGACGTTCCGGCGGGTCGGCGTCGACCTGATGTTCGCCGAGATCAAGCAGTCGTTGACCGAGTTCGGCGTGCGGTTCGACACCTACTTCAACGAGAAGGACCTGCACGAGCGGGGCGAGCTGCAGGAGGCGCTCGATCGGCTGCGGGCGCAGGGCCACATCTACGAGGCCGACGGCGCCACGTGGTTGCGGACGACCGACTTCGGCGACGACAAGGATCGCGTGCTGCGCAAGTCGGACGGCGACTGGACGTATTTCGCCGCTGACTGCGCCTACTACCTCGACAAGCGCAAGCGTGGCTTCGAGCGCATCGTGATCATGCTGGGCGCCGATCACCACGGCTACATCGGCCGGATGAAGGCCATGGCCGCGTGTTTCGGCGACGACCCGGCCACGAACCTCGAGATCCTGATCGGCCAGCTGGTCAATCTGGTGCGCGACAAGCAGCCGGTGCGGATGAGCAAGCGGGCCGGCACGGTGGTCACGCTCGAGGACATCGTCGAGGCGATCGGCGTCGACGCCACGCGGTACGCGCTGGCCCGGTTCTCGTCCGACTCGCCCATCGACATCGACATCGACGAGTGGACCCGGGCCACCAAGGACAACAAGGTGTATTACGTGCAATATTGCGCGGCCCGCACCTTCAATGTGGCCAAGCAGGCCGCCGACCTCGGCGTGACGCGGGGCGAGCCCGGTGACTTCAACCCCGGGCTGCTCACCCACGAGAAGGAAAACGAGCTGCTCAAAGCCCTGGGCGAGTTCCCCGAGGTGATCGCCCGCTCGGCCGAGCTGCGGGAGCCGCACCACGTCGCCCGCTATCTGGAAGACCTGGCCGGGGCCTACCACCGGTTCTACGACAACTGCCGGGTCACGCCGCGCACCGACGAGTCGGTCACCGACACGCACCGCGCGCGCCTCTGGCTCAACGACGCCACCCGTACGGTGATTGCCAACGGGTTGGGCCTGCTCGGCGTCTCGGCGCCCGAAAGGATGTAGGGATGCGAGCTCATGAGGCCGGGGCGCTGCACGGCGACCTCGGGCAGCGGGGCCCGGCCTGGCTGCGGACGCCGCAGGACGTGAACGCCCTCGTGCCGCAGCTCTGGCCGCGGACCGTGAGCCGCGCCGAGGCGGGGCATCTGGAGATCGGCGGCGTGAGCGTGGCCGACCTGGCGGCTGAGCACGGCACCCCGGCGTATCTGCTGGACGAGGACGACCTGCGGGCCCGCTGCCGGGATTTCGCGGCCGCTTTCGCCGACTGCGACGTCTATTACGCGGGCAAGTCGTTCCTGTGCAAGGCGGTCGTCCGGATCATCGACGAGGAGGGCCTGCACCTCGACGTCTGTTCGGGCGGCGAGCTGGCAGTGGCGCTGGCGGCCGGGTTCCCGGCCGAGCGGCTGGGCTTCCACGGCAACAACAAGTCGATCTCCGAGCTGACCCGCGCCCTGGACGCCGGGGTGGGGCGGATCATCGTCGACTCCTTCGACGAGATCGACCGGCTCACCGCCCTCGCCCGGCAGAAGGGCAAGACCCCCGGCGTCCTCGTCCGGGTCACCGTGGGTGTCGAAGCCCACACCCACGAGTTCATCGCGACCGCGCACGAGGACCAGAAGTTCGGCTTCTCGCTGGCCGGTGGTGCGGCGTTCCAGGCGGCGGTCAAGATCCTGGACGAGGGTGTGCTCAACCTGCAGGGCCTGCATTCGCACATCGGGTCGCAGATCTTCGACACCAGCGGTTTCGAGGTGGCGGCCCGGCGCGTGCTCGAGCTGCAGGCCCAGATCCGCGACGCGCGCGGCGTCGAGCTGCCCGACCTGGACCTGGGCGGCGGCTTCGGCATCGCGTACACCACCCAGGACGACCCCAGCACCCCTGGTGACCTGGCCAAACGGCTCAACAAGATCGTCGAGTCGGAGTGCGAGTCGGCCAACCTGCGCAAGCCGAAGCTGTCGATCGAGCCCGGCCGCGCGATCGTCGGGCCCGCGGTCCTGACGCTGTACGAGGTGGGCACGGTCAAGGACGTCGACGGCATCCGGACGTACGTGAGCGTCGACGGCGGGATGAGCGACAACATCCGTACGGCGCTCTACGACGCGTCCTACTCGGCGACGGTGGCCGGGCGGGCCAGTGCCGCCGAGCCGCTGCTGGCCCGCGTGGTGGGAAAGCATTGTGAATCCGGGGACATCGTCGTGAAGGATGAATTCCTGCCCGCCGACGTGCAGCCCGGAGATCTTCTCGCCGTGCCCGGCACCGGCGCTTACTGCCGGAGCATGGCCAGCAACTACAACCACGTCCCTCGGCCGCCCGTGGTGGCCGTGCGCGATGGCGCCTCGCGCGTGATCGTGCGGCGGGAGACCGAGGACGACCTGCTCGCATTGGATGTTGGATGAGCCAGCCTGCTAAGCCCGTCCGCCTGGCCCTACTGGGCTGTGGCACCGTCGGGTCGGAAGTCGTACGTCTGCTGAACGCCCAGGCCGAGGACCTGACCGCCCGGATCGGCGCCCCGCTCGAGGTCGTCGGGATCGCGGTCCGCCGGCTCGGCCGCGAACGCGGTGACCTTCCCGTCGACCCGGCCCTGTTCACCACCGACGCGCTCGGGCTGGTCAAGCGGGACGACGTGGACGTGGTGGTCGAGGTAGTGGGCGGCATCGAGCCCGCCCGGGGCTGGCTGGTCGAGGCCCTGCGGGCCGGCAAGAGCGTGATCACGGCCAACAAGGCGCTGCTGGCCGAGGACGGTGCGGCGCTGCACGACGCGGCCGCCGAGGGCAACGCCGACCTCTACTACGAGGCCTCCGTGGCCGGCGCGATCCCGCTGCTGCGGCCGTTGCGCGAGTCGCTGCACGGCGACCGCGTCACCCGGGTCACCGGCATCGTCAACGGCACCACCAACTTCATCCTCTCGTCGATGGATTCCTCGGGGGCCGGGTTCAGCGAGGCGCTCGACGAGGCCACCGAGCTCGGGTACGCGGAGGCCGACCCGACGGCCGACGTCGAGGGTTTCGACGCCGCGGCCAAGGCGGCCATCCTGGCCTCGCTCGCCTTCCACTCACGGGTCACCGCGGCCGACGTCTTCCGCGAGGGGATGACGGGGGTGACCGCGGGCGACATGGCCAGCGCGAAGGAGATGGGCTGCACGATCAAGCTGCTCTGCATCGCCGAGCGTGGGCCCGACTCGTCCGGCCAGGAGTCGGTCAGTGTGCGGGTGCACCCGGCGATGATCCCGCGCAGCCACCCGCTGGCCGGGGTCGGCGACGCCTTCAACGCGGTGTTCGTCGAGGCTGAGGCAGCCGGTCAGCTCATGTTCTACGGCCGCGGGGCGGGCGGCACGCCGACCGCGAGCGCGGTGCTGGGCGACATCGTGGCGGCGGCTCGCAACCGGCTCTCGGGCACCCGCGCGCCGAGTGAGAGCAACTACGCCCACCTGCCCGTACGCCCGATCGGGGAGGCACTGACGAGGTATCACATCAGCCTCGACGTGGCGGAGCGCCCGGGCGTGCTGGCCAGTGTGGCCGGCGTCTTCGCCCAGCACGAGGTGTCGATCGCGACGGTGCGTCAGTCCGGCCGCGCGGAGGACGCGAAGCTGGTCATCGTGACCCACGGCGCGCCCGACGCCAACTTGGCCGCGACCGTCGAGGACCTGTCGCGGCTCGACATCGTGCGCTCTATCGCGAGCGTGCTGCGGGTCGAGGGCGGCGCCTGACCGTCCCAGTCAGTGAACTTCCCGTCCCAAGATTCGGCGTCCTGCGACATTCTGGATCGTCGAGGTCAACCGTGAGGAGCACAGCCATGTATCGGGGACTCATCGAGGCGTATCGGGACCGGCTGCCGGTCACCGAAAAGACCCCGGTGGTCACGCTGCACGAGGGCAACACGCCGCTCGTGCCGGCGCCGGTGCTCTCCGCGCGGACGGGAGCCGAGGTCTACCTGAAGGTCGAGGGGGCCAACCCGACCGGGTCGTTCAAGGACCGCGGCATGACGATGGCCGTCTCCAAGGCCGTCGAGGAGGGCGCCAAGGCGATCATCTGCGCGTCCACCGGCAACACCAGCGCCTCCGCCGCGGCGTACGCGGCCCGGGCCGGTGTCACCTGCGCCGTGCTCGTGCCGCAGGGCAAGATCGCGCTGGGCAAGCTGGCCCAGGCGCTCGTGCACGGTGCGAAGCTGCTGCAGGTGAACGGCAACTTTGACGACTGCCTGGCGCTCGCCTCCAAGCTGTCCCAGGACTTCCCGGTCTCGCTGGTCAACTCGGTCAACATCTTCCGCCTGCACGGGCAGAAGACGGCCGCCTTCGAGATCGTCGAGGCCCTGGGCGACGCTCCCGACATCCACTGCCTCCCGGTCGGCAACGCCGGCAACATCTCGGCGTACTGGATGGGTTATCAGGAGGATCACGAGGCCGGCAACAGCACCCGCCGCCCGCGGATGTTCGGCTTCCAGGCCTCGGGGGCCGCGCCGATCGTCAGCGGCCAGGTCGTCGAGGAGCCCTCCACGATCGCCACCGCGATCCGGATCGGCAACCCGGCCAGCTGGACCAAGGCGCTCGACGCGCGCGACTCCTCGGGTGGCCTGATCTCCGCCGTGACCGACCGCGAGATCCTGACGGCCTACCGGCTGCTGGCCCGCGAGGTCGGCGTGTTCGTCGAGCTGGGCAGCGCGGCCAGCGTGGCCGGCCTGCTGCAGCAGGCGGCCGAGGGCAAGATCCCGGCCGGCGCGACGGTGGTCTGCACGGTCACCGGCCACGGTCTCAAGGACCCGGAGTGGGCCATCTCGACCGCGCCGTCGCCGACGACCATCCAGAACGACGTGCTGATTGCGGCGCGAGAGCTAGGACTCGCTTGAGCCGGCCGCTTTGATGATCAGCTCGGTGGCCTGAGCCACCAGATCGAGCTCCTCGGCTGAGAGGCGGCTGAGGATCGTACGCATCTTCGCGTCCCCGGCGTTGAAGATGCTCCCGATGAGATCGCGGCCCGTGCGTGTCAGCGCGATCCGGCGGACCCGCCGGTCGTGCGGATCTTCCGCGCGGGCCACCAGGTCTTGCACCACGAGCCGGTCGACCATGCCGGTCAGCGCGGCCGCGCCGATCCCGAGCATGCCGGCCAGCTCACCGCCCGAGACGGAGCCGTGGCGGGCGAGCAGCATGAGGATTTTGAGCTGCGACAGGGTCAGATGCGAGGAGAAGAGGGGATCCTCTCGGTCCTCCGCGATCAGGTCCTGCAGCCGCTGCTGCGCGCCCATAATGTCCGCGATGAGCTGTTCCTTAGTGGCCACCGGGGACTTCTCCTCTGTTGCGAGCCGATGGCCTGGGGACGTCCATCTCGTGACGGACGCTACCAGCGGACCCCGGCGGAAAACCATTTGTTCGTGTCGGGCAAAATATTTATGCTGGACGAACTTTTAAACCGGGGGAGCGCACATGTCATTCCTGACCCGGCTGAGCCTCGCCAACAGAGGCCTCGTCGCCCTGATCGCCATCATCATCACCGGCTTCGGCCTCTTCGCCATCCCATCGCTGAAACAGCAGCTGTTCCCGTCGATCGAGTTCCCCGCGGCCTTCGTGACCGCGACGCTGCCGGGCGCCGGCCCGGAGATCATCCAGGATCAGATCACGGAACCGCTCGAGGACGCCGCGAAGGGCCTCGACGGCATCGACAGCGTCACGTCGAGCACCCGTGAGGGCATCGCGACGGTGACGGTGGCCTTCGTCTTCGGCACCGACATCGACACCGCGGTCAACCAGTTGACCACCGCGGTCAACCGGGTGCAGCCGACCCTGCCCGACAACGTCACTCCGACGATCTTCGCGGGCGGCACCGACGACATCCCGGCGATCGTGCTGGCCGCCTCGGGCGGAGGTGACGAGAGCGAGCTGCTCGACCGGCTCAACGACACCGTCGTGCCCGAGCTGAACGCGATCGCCGGCGTCCGCGACACCCAGATCACCGGCGCCCGCGCGGCTCAGGTCGTGATCACGCCGAACCTGCCCAAGCTCACCGCGGCCGGAGTCTCCCCGCAGGCGATCACCACCGTGCTTCAGCAGAACGGCATCTCGGTGCCGGCCGGCGCGGTCAACGAGGGCAGCCGGTCGCTGACCGTGCAGGTCGGCACGCCGCTCACCTCGATCGACCAGCTCAAGCAGGTCTACCTCACCGGCTCCCGGGGCCCGGTGCAGCTCGGCTCGGTCGCCACGGTCGAGAGCAAGCTGCCCGCGCCCACCTCCTACACCCGCACCGACGGGCAGGACAGCCTGGGCATCGCCGTCACCGCACGCCCCGACGGCAACCCGGTCGACATCTCGCACGAGGTCCGCGACAAGCTGGCCGACCTGCAGAAGGCGTCCGGCGCCACGCTGACCGTCGTCGTCGACCAGGCGCCGTTCGTCGAGCGCTCGATCGAGAGCCTCACCACCGAGGGTCTGCTCGGCCTGGTGATGGCGGTGATCGTCATCCTCGTCTTCCTGCTCTCGGTGCGCTCGACCCTGGTCACGGCGGTGTCGATCCCGCTGTCGGTGCTGATCGCCCTGATCGCGCTCTGGACCGGCGACTACACCCTCAACCTGCTCACCCTGGGCGCGCTGACGATCGCGATCGGCCGCGTGGTCGACGACTCGATCGTCGTGCTGGAAAACATCAAGAGACATCTGGAGTACGGCGAACCGAAGATCCACGCGATCATCTCGGCCGTCCGCGAGGTGTCCGGCGCGGTGACCGCCTCGACCCTGACCACCGTGGCCGTGTTCGCTCCGATCGCGCTGGTCGGCGGTTTCGTGGGCCAGATCTTCTCGTCCTTCGCGATCACGGTCACCGTGGCCCTGCTGGCCTCGCTGGTCGTGGCCCTGACCGTGGTGCCCGTCCTGGCGTACTGGTTCCTCAAGCCCCCGCCCGAGGGCGCCGACTCCGAGGCGATCCGGCAGGCCGCCGAGGAGAAGGAGCGCCGCAGCCCGTTGCAGCGTGGCTACCTCCCGGTGATCAGGTTTGCCACCCGGCGGCGCTGGACCACGCTGACGATCGGTCTGGTCGTGCTGATCGGCACGCTCGGCCTGGCCAGCCGGCTCGAGACCAACTTCATCGACCAGTCCGGTCAGGACTCGCTCTCGATCACGCAGGAAATGCCGGTCGGCACCAACCTGGCCGCCACCGACGCCGCGGCCAAGCGGGTCGAGCAGGTGCTGGCCGACACCGAGGGCGTCAAGACGTACCAGGTGTCGCTGGGCAGCGGCGGCGACTTCAACCCGTTCGTCGGCGGCGGGGGCGCGAGCACCGCCAGCTTCAACGTCGGCCTCGAGGAGGACGCCGACGCGGTCGAGCTGACCGACGAGCTGCGCGACAAGTTCGCCGGTATCAACGGCATCGGTGAGGTCAGCATCGGCGGCGACAGCTCCGGTCTGGGCGGCGGCAACGAGCTGTCGGTCCAGGTCAAGGCGGCCGACCTGGACGCGCTGACCGGCGCCACCGAGCAGGTGCAGCAGGCGATGGCGGCCACCGGCGGCGTCGTCGAGGCCAAGAGCTCGCTCGCGGCCAGCGTCCCGCGGCTTCAGGTCTCGGTGAAGCGTGAGGTCGCCGCGCAGTACGGCCTGACCGAAGCCGGCATCGCGCAGAACGTGGCCGGCGCCTTCCGGGCGGCGCCCGCCGGTCAGATCACTGTCGACGGCTCCGGGCAGGACGTCGTCATCTCGTTCGGCTCGGCCCCGTCCGACCCGGCCGCGCTGCGCGCCCTGCCGATCACCTCGGCCCGTGGTGTCGTCCCGCTCGGCACGCTGGCCGAGGTCAAGGAGGTCAGCGGGCCCGAGGAGGTCACCCGCGTCGACGGCGACCGCACGGTCACCGTGACCGGCACGGCGACCGGCTCCGACCTCGGTGCGGCCACCCGTGAGCTGCAGCAGAAGCTCGACGACCTGACCCTGCCGGCCGGCGCCACGGCGACCATCGGCGGCACCAGCGCCGACCAGGCCGAGGCGTTCCAGCAGCTGGGCCTGGCCGTGCTGGCGGCCATCGCGATCGTCTTCATCATCATGGTGGCGACGTTCCGCAGCCTCATCCAGCCGGTGATCCTGCTGGTGTCGATCCCGTTCGCGGCGACCGGCGCGATCGCCCTGTTGCTGATCACCGGCACCCCGCTCGGCGTGCCCGCGCTGATCGGTGTGCTGATGCTCGTCGGCATCGTTGTGACAAATGCCATCGTGCTGATGGATCTGATCAACCATTACCGAACGGCCGGCATGGGCGTGCAGGAGGCGGTGATCGAGGGCGGCCGGCACCGTCTGCGGCCGATCCTGATGACCGCCATCGCGACCATCTTCGCCCTGATCCCGATGGCGCTCGGCCTCACCGGCGAGGGCGGCTTCATCTCGCAGCCACTGGCCATTGTGGTCATCGGCGGCCTGGTCAGCTCGACGCTGCTGACTTTGGTGCTGGTGCCGACGCTCTACACGATGGTCGAGAACAGCAAGGAGAAGCGGCGGCAGAAGCGGCTGGCCAAGCGGGGCGTCGTCGCCGCGCCCGAGGAGCCGGTGGAGCCGGACGACAACGCTGGTCCGGCCGGGCCGACGGAGCCGTCGCCGCAGCCGAGCGGCGCCCTGCGCGGTTACACCGACCAGTTCGAGGTGCTGAAGATGCCGAAGCGCCCCGACACCGCGACCGAGTAAGACAGTAGGCAAGGCACGGGCGGCCGGATCACGATCCGGCCGCCCGGTAACGTCCCGGTACGTGGCAACAGCGTTTTCGGTCGTTACGCGGAACCGGGACTTCCGGCGGCTCTTCGCGGCCGAACTGGTCGTCTTCGGCGCCGACTGGTTCGTGATGGTCCCGCTGCTCGTGCTCCTGCCGGAGCTCACCGGCAGCGGCATCTGGGGCGGCCTGGTGCTGGCCGCCGACACCGGCATCAACGCGCTGTTGCTGCCGTACACCGGCACGATCGCCGACCGGTTCGATCGGCGCAAGATCCTGATCACTGCGAATCTGGCCGCGGTGCTCGCAGTGCTCCTGTTGTTCGCGGTTCGTTCGGCCGCCACGGCTCCGCTGGCCCTGGTCGCTATCGGCGCCATGGCGGTGGCCAAGGCCTTCTACTCCCCGGCGGCCTCGGCCGCGCTGCCCAACGTCGTCGACCGGGACGACCTGGCCGCGGCGAACACGGTCTCCGGCTCGGCCTGGGGCACCATGACGATCGTCGGCGCCTCGCTGGGTGGCGTCGTGGGCGCGGCCTTCGGCCCGTACGCGTGTTTCGGCATCACCGCTGTCCTGCTGATCCTGGGGGCCGCGCTGACCTTCACCATCCGCCGCCCGCTGCAGACCGGCCGCGACGAGAGCACTCCGGCCCCGCGCACCCGGCACGCGCTGCGCGAGTCGTTCGGTTATCTGCGGCAGAATCCGCGCATCCGGGCCCTGGTGACCGTGAAGATGGCGGCCGGGCTGGGCAACGGCGTGCTGACCGTCTTTCCCCTGATCGCCGGGTTGCACGGTGCGGGTGTGCTGGGTGCGGGCCTGCTTTTCGCCGTACGCGGGGCGGGCGCGCTGGCCGGGCCGTTCGTGCTGGGCCCGGTGATCCGCCGCCGTTCGTGGCTCTTCCCCGGGCTGGCGCTGTCCATGGCCCTTTACGGCGTCGGCTATCTCGGCGTGGCCGTGGCCCCGTGGTTCCCGCTGGTGGTCGTGCTGGTCTTCGTGGCCCACCTGGCGGGCGGGGCCAACTGGGTGCTGTCGAACTACGCGCTGCAGGGCGAGGTGCCCGACCGGCTGCGGGGGCGGATCTTCTCGACCGACCTGATGCTGGCCACGCTGGCCATCGCGATCAGCCAGCTGGGCGCGACCGCCGTGGTCGACCTGGTCGACGAGTGGGTCATCCTGGCCGGCTGCGGCCTGGTCACGCTGCTTTACGCGATCGGCTGGCGGATCGCGACCCGCGGGGTGGCCCGCGCGGACCAGTCAGCAGCGGGGCCGGCGAAGGAAGCATCGGCGGAGGAAGCGCCGACCGGAAGGGCCGAGGACCGAGGCGCGGCAGTGAGAACTGACGGAAGAGCGGTCAGTGAAGAGGGTTGACCGATGAGGTGTCGGCAGGCGGTGGCTCCGCCGCCCGGGCGGCCTCGGAACGGATCGTCGCGAAGGCCGCGATCAGCAGGCCCAGGCCACCCGCGAAAAGCAGCGTGAACAGAAACGACGTGACGGCGCTGAGGAGCCCGAACTGGGTGGACGACCAGTCGAGCTGCAGCACCAGCCGGCTGAAAGCAAGCTGGAAGAGCGTCTGCGCGCCGGTGTCGATCAGCAGCACGATCAGGCCGGCGCGGGCCAGCGTGTGGCTGCGGCCGGGCAGTCGCTTCTCGGGCCGGCCGAGCAGGGCCAGGCCGACGACCAGCACGACCAGCACCGGCAGCTGCACTATGAAGAACCCGAACAGGGCGGCCATGAAATCCACGCGCTGAACCTACCGGCCGGGTACGACAAAGGATCAAGCCCTAGCATGTGGCGCATGGGCCTGTCCTTCGCCGCCGAGCCGGTTTCCGTACGCACACCGGCCACCAGCGCCAACCTCGGGCCCGGCTTCGACGCCCTGGGCCTGGCCCTGACCCTCTACGACGACCTCACGGCCCGCGTCACCGACGGTGGCTTCACGGTGACGGTGACCGGTGAGGGCGCCGGGGAGCTGCCGGGCGACGAGACCCACCTGGTGCTGCGGGCCATGCTGGCCACGTTCGACGAGTTCGGCGAGCGCCCGCCCGGCCTGGCGGTGGAGTGCGTCAACCGCATCCCGCAGGCGCGCGGCCTCGGCTCCTCGTCGGCGGCCATCGTCGGCGGTGTGCAACTGGCGCGTGGCCTGGTGGCGAACGGTCTGCGAACGATCGGCGACGAGGACGCCCTGCGCATCGCGGCCCGGCTCGAGGGCCACCCCGACAATGTGGCGCCCTGCCTGCTCGGCGGCTTCACCATCGCCTGGACCGAGGCGGCGGGTGCGCGGGCCGTGCGGCTCACGCCGGCGGCGAACGTCCATCCGACAGTCTTCATCCCGGCCGAGCGCGGCTACACGTCCTCGGCCCGCGCGGCGCTGCCGCCGACCGTGCCGCACGCCGACGCGTCGTTCAACGCCGGTCGCGCCGCCCTGCTCACCCATGCTCTGACCAGCGACGCGAGTCTGCTCTGGGCGGCCACCGAGGATCGTCTGCACCAGGGCTACCGGGCCGAGGGCATGCCCGGCACGGCCTCGCTCGTGGCGGCGCTGCGCTCGGTCGGTGTGGCCGCTGTGGTGAGCGGCGCGGGGCCCTCGGTGCTGGCGTTGACGCAGGTGCCGGCCGATTTCCATCCGGGAACAGAATGGCGCGCCGAGTCGTTGGGCGTGGATGGCGCCGGTGCTCTTGTCAAAGGGAGTATGGTGGAACTCGCCTAGCGGGGCCCTGTTGCCGCAGGTCGCACGAGTTGACTACGCTCAAGACCTAGCACAGCCGCGAAGCGAGCGATCTCTGCGGTTCGGCGCGCACCCCCGAGACTCACAAGGCCTTTCTGGCCGTCTCACTTCTCCAAGGCACACGCCGGGCAGCAGAAGAAGAGTCGCTGCACTCGCCGAGACCTACTCGTCAACCCCTGACGGGCAGGGACACCGTCGAGCTGCCGTGCTGCAAAATCTCCCGCGCCGCTCTGCGAGGCGGGTAACCGGAACTCCCGGCCACCAGGCTGCAGAACCGGGAGTCTCGGGCTTTTTCCGACGGAAGGAATCCATTGAGCGACACCACCGACGTGACGTCGGGTGTTTCTGACGTCGCTGACGCCGGCGCTGGCACCACCGCGACGGCCACGAAGCGCCGCCGTGGCGGCACCGGCCTGTCCGCGATGCTGCTGCCCGAGCTGCAGAGCCTCGCCGCCTCCCTCGGCATCTCCGGCACCGCCCGGATGCGCAAGGGTGAGCTGATCACCGCGATCACCGAGCGCCAGAGCGGCGGTGCCCCGGCCGAGAGCGCGCCGAAGCCCCGCAGCAGCAGGACCGCTGCGTCCGCGCCCGCCGAGTCCGCCCCGGCTCCGGTCGTCGCCACGGCCCCCGTGGCCGCCTCGGCCAAGGCCGAGCCGCCCGCCGTGCAGACCGCCCCGGCCGACGCGCCCACCGGTCCGATCAGCGCCGCCCCGACCGAGGCGCCCCAGACCGCTGCCGCGCAGCCGGAGGCGGCTCCGGCCGCCGAGGGTGGCAGCCGGCGCGGCCGCAACCGGGAGCGCGAGTCCCGTGAGCAGCGTGAGTCCCGGGAGCCTCGGGAGTCCCGGGAGACGACGGCCCCGGTCGCCGAGACCGAGACGGCCGAGCGTGTCGAGCGGGCCGAGCGCCCGGAGCGGGGCGAGCGCAACCGCGACCGCCAGCGCAACGACCGGCAGCGCGACGACCGTCAGCGTGACGACCGTCCGCGCGACGACCGTCAGCGTGACGACCGTCCGCGGGACGACCGGCAGCGTGACGACCGGTCCCGTAACGACGGCCGCGACCAGGGCCGTGACCAGGGGCGCAACAACAACCACGACGATGACGACGACAACGACGGTGGCGACGGCAGCCGCCGGAGCCGGCGCAGCCGCTTCCGTGACCGCCGCCGTGGCCGTGACCGCGACGGCAACGAGGGCGGCCAGCGCGACGGTGGCGGCCGCGAGCCGCACGTCAGCGAGGACGACGTGCTCGTCCCCGTGGCCGGCATCCTCGACGTGCTCGACAACTACGCGTTCGTTCGCACCACCGGTTACCTCTCCGGCCCGAACGATGTCTATGTGTCGATGTCGCAGGTCAAGAAGCACGGCCTGCGCCGCGGCGACGCGGTCACCGGCGCCGTGCGGGCCACCCCGCGCGAGGGCGGCGGCGACCAGCGTCGTGACAAGTACAACCCGCTGGTCCGGCTGGACACGATCAACGGGATGGAGCCCGAGGAGGCCCGGCGCCGTCCGGAGTTCTACAAGCTCACCCCGCTCTACCCGCAGGAGCGGCTGCGGCTCGAGACCGAGCCGCACATCCTGACCACCCGTGTCATCGACCTGGTCATGCCGATCGGCAAGGGCCAGCGGGCGCTCATCGTCTCGCCGCCCAAGGCCGGTAAGACGATGGTGTTGCAGGCGATCGCCAATGCGATCACCCACAACAACCCCGAGTGCCACCTGATGGTCGTGCTGGTCGACGAGCGGCCCGAAGAGGTCACCGACATGCAGCGCTCGGTCAAGGGCGAGGTCGTCGCGGCCACGTTCGACCGCCCGCCGCAGGACCACACCACGGTCGCCGAGCTGGCGATCGAGCGGGCCAAGCGTCTCGTCGAGCTCGGCCACGACGTGGTCGTGCTGCTCGACTCGGTGACGCGGCTCGGCCGGTCGTACAACCTGGCCGCGCCGGCCTCCGGTCGCATCATGTCGGGTGGTATCGATTCGACGGCGCTCTACCCGCCGAAGCGGTTCCTGGGTGCGGCGCGCAACATCGAGAACGGTGGCTCGCTCACCATCCTCGCGACCGCGCTGGTCGAGACCGGCTCGATGATGGACACGGTGATCTTCGAGGAGTTCAAGGGCACGGGTAACGCCGAGCTCAAGCTCGACCGCAAGATCGCCGACAAGCGGGTCTTCCCGGCCATCGACATCGACCCCTCCGGCACGCGTAAGGAAGAGATCCTGCTCGGCAAGGAAGAGCTGGCGATCATCCACAAGCTCCGGAAGGTGCTGCACTCGCTCGACTCGGGAGCCGCGCTCGACCTGCTGCTCGACCGGCTCAAGCAGACCCGGACGAACGTCGAGTTCCTGATGCAGATCGCGAAGTCGACGCCCGGCGAGTAAACGGGCAAACCAGGGCGCGTCCTCACTTAACGGAGAGGGCGCGCCTTTGTGTCGCACAGGATGTGTGTGCGATACCGGTCAGGGTCGTGCGAATCTCCCATTCCGAAATGGCAATACGGTGGGAGGTGCCGGATGAATGTGCCCGGCTATCGGGACACGCCGGTCGAACAGTGGGATCCGGCCGCACCCGCGGACCCCGGTGAGGCCGAGGAGTTTCTCCGGCAGTGCTACACCGAGAACCTGCGTCTGGGCCCGGTCGAGCCGCGACTGGCGATCGTCCGGGCCCAGATCGCGGCCACCGGCACCTACGTGCACACCACTGAGGAGCTCGCCTACGGCGCCAAACTGGCCTGGCGTAACGCGAGCCGGTGCATCGGCCGCCTCTATTGGCGCAGCCTGGTCGTCCTGGACCGCCGCCGCGCCCGTACGGCCGACGAGATCTTCTCGCTGGTGGTGAACCATCTCCAGACGGCGGGCGGCCATCAGATCCGTCCGGTGATCAGCGTCTTCGCCCCCGCACAGCCGGGCCAGCCGTACGCGCGCATCTGGAACGAGCAGCTGATCCGGTACGCGGGTTATCGCGGCGCCGACGGGTGCCCGATCGGCGACGGCCGGCAGCAGAAGTTCACCGCCGCGATGCAGGGGTTCGGGTGGCGTGGCAAGGGCGACCAGTTCGACGTGCTCCCGCTCGCGATCGAGACCCCGGCCGAGGGCGTACGGCTCTACGAGTTGCCCGAGCGGGCCATCCGCGAGGTTCCGCTGACCCATCCCGAGTACGCCTGGTTCGCCGAACTCGGCCTGCGCTGGCACGCCGTCCCGGCCATCTCGAACATGCGCCTGACGATCGGCGGCGTGCACTATCCGCTGGCCCCGTTCAACGGCTGGTACCTCGGCACCGAGATCGGCGCGCGCAACCTGGCCGACCGCGACCGCTACGACATGCTGCCGGTGCTCGCGGCCCGGATGGGGCTCGACACCACCCGCGAGTCGACGCTGTGGCGGGACCGGGCGCTGGTCGAGCTCAACCGGGCCGTGCTGCACTCGTTCGAGCTGGCCGGGGTCAAGATGAGCGACCACCACACCGAGTCGCAGCGGTTCCTCAAGCACATCGACAACGAGGAGCGGGCCGGCCGCCGGGTGCCCGCCGACTGGACGTGGATCGTGCCGCCGCTGTCGGGCGGGATCACCCCGGTCTTCCACCGCTACTACGACGAGGCCGACCTGCGACCGGCGTTCTACCTCGACGACGAGGCGTCAGAGCTGGCCCGTGACGGGTGTCCGGTCAGGCGAACTCATTGACGGCGAAGTCGTCACGGAGCCGTCGAGCGGCAGGAGTGCGTACGTGATCGGCCCGGACCCACGTGAGCACGCGGACCGCGAACTCGTCAGCGGGAATGCGCCCGGCCGACCGTACGACGAAGCCTTCGGAATTTTCGGCGTCACAACGGGCCGCCCAGGCCGCCCGGGCCTCGGACAGGCTGCCCCCGCGATAGAGCACCGGCACCACCGGCAGCTCCAGCCGATTGGCCCAGTCGACCGTGTCGTCCCAGCCCAGCAGGGTGTCGGTTTCGTCCCAGATGCCGAAGACGATGAACACGCCGGGCAGGTCGGAGTAGGCGATGTCGCGCCGGGCCCACATCGACTCGCCGCAGACCCGCCAGTCGTCCGGGATCCGGTACGCCGTCATGGCCCACAGGGCCTTGGCCGGGCGGTCCCAGGGCTCGGTGTCGTCGCCGTCCGACCGGCTGTACATGGCGTCGCGGGTGAAGGTCAGGTTGCCGCCGTCGAGCTTCTCGGTCACCACGAGCTCGCCGTCGAGCCAGGTCAGGTCGTGCTGCACCAGGTCGTCGCGGGTGGCGCCGGGCGAGTCGGGCAGGTGATGGGTGCGCGGGTACTTCACCGCTCGGAACTCCCCCTCCGCCACCGGAACACGGTCAGCCGCATGAATACTGCTGCGTACGGCACGTCCACGTAAAGGCCCATCCCGGCCTCGCTTCACACACCGGGACCATCGGCCGGGCCGGCGAGATAGAGCGCGTGCATGCGGCGGATGCCGTCCGCGCCGACCCGGTCGTCCTCATCGCGCCCGGCGTCGCGCCTGATGCATTCCTCCAGCGGCACGTCGGTGAAGTCGTGCACCTCGAAGCCGGCTCCGTGCCGGGCCGCCGTCGCCGCCCACCGCCGGACGGCGTCGTCGCGCAGGTTGGTGTCGTCGACGATGACGCTGACCCCCCGGCCCAGCAGCGCGTCGACCGCGGCCCGCTGGGCCAGCGAGACCTCGGCCTCGGCCCGGTCGGTGTAGAGCCGCCGGCCGTGCAGCATGCGGCGCAGATCGTCGCGGTTGACCCGTACGACGTGGGGTTGCAGGGTGCGGGCGAAGGTGGTCTTGCCGGACGCGGGCAGGCCTCGGGTGATCAGCAGTCGTGTCATCAGTCGAGAACTCCGGACAAAGCGGCAGGAAAGCGCCGGGAATACCCCGCCCAAGGCGTACGTTGAAGCGCAGGTCACGCCGATTTCGCCAGGACGCGGCGACATGGCAGACTAGTACATCGGCCAGTAAAGGTTCCGGTTCACGCCGCTCATGCTGCAGGCGCAGCGAAGGCGACCCGGCGACCATTTTCCATTGAGGGAGACCGAGTTACATGAAGAGCGGCATCCACCCGGAGTACACCTCCACCGAGGTCATCTGCTCCTGCGGCAGCACCTTCACCACCCGCAGCACCGCCAAGGGCGGCGAGATCCGCGTCGAGACCTGCAGCGCCTGCCACCCGTTCTACACCGGCAAGCAGCGCGTCCTCGACACCGCGGGCCGGGTCGCGAAGTTCCAGGCCAAGTACGCCAAGGTCAACGCCGCGAAGAAGAAGTAACTGCTTCAACGGCGCCCGCACCCCGATCCAGGGGGCGGGCGCCGTTCGCATGCCGGGGCATTTTCGACTGGGAGAGACCGTGAGCACTGATCGGCTGACCACCCTTCTCGCCGAGTACGCCGAGCTCGAGAAGCGGATGGAGGACCCCTCCATCCACTCGGACCAGGCCCTCGTGCGCCGGGTCGGCCGTCGCTTCGCCGAGCTGGCCCCGCTCTACGCCGCCCACGCCGAGCTGGAGGCGGCCCGGGCCGACCTGGCCGCGGCCAAGGAGCTGGCGGCCGAGGACCCGGGCTTCGCGTCCGAGGTGGAGGCCGTCGCGGCCACGCTGCCGCCGCTGGAGGAGAAGCTCGGCGAGATGCTCATCCCGCGCGACCCCAACGACGCCAAAGACGTGATCATCGAGATCAAGGCGGGCGAGGGCGGCCAGGAGTCCGCGCTGTTCGCCGGTGACCTGCTGCGCATGTACACGCGCTACGCGGAGCGCCACGGCTGGGTGGTCGAGGTGATCGACTCGCAGGAGTCGGACCTGGGCGGCGTCAAGGACATCTCGGTCGGCGTGCGCACCAAGGGCGTGCCCGAGGGTGGTCACGGCGTCTGGTCCCGGATGAAGTGGGAGGGCGGCGTGCACCGGGTGCAGCGCGTGCCGGTCACCGAGTCGCAGGGCCGCATCCACACCTCGGCCGCCGGCGTGCTGGTGCTGCCCGAGGCCGAGGAGGTCGACGTCGAGATCGCGCCGAGCGACCTGCGCATCGACGTCTTCCGTTCGTCAGGGCCGGGCGGGCAGTCGGTCAACACCACCGACTCCGCCGTGCGGATCACCCACATCCCCACCGGCACCGTGGTGAGCTGCCAGAACGAGAAGAGCCAGCTGCAGAACAAGGAGTCGGCGCTGCGCATCCTGCGGTCCCGGCTGCTGGCCATCGCGCAGGAGGAGGCCGACGCCGCCGCCTCCGACTCGCGCAAGGCCCAGGTGCGTACGGTCGACCGCTCCGAGCGGATCCGCACGTACAACTTCCCGCAGAACCGGATCACCGACCACCGGATCGGCTTCACCGCCTACAACCTCGACCTGGTGCTGGGCGGCGAGCTCGACGCCGTGCTGGACGCGCTGGGCGAGGCCGACCGCGCGGCCCGCCTGGCCGGCGAGTCGGAGATCGGCCGACGAGGCTGAGGGCGCTCAGCGGACGGCGACGACCTGGTAGTCGTCGCCGACCGTGCAGACCAGATAGCCGGGCACGGTGGAACACGGACGGCTCACCATGGCGCCGACCGTGCCCAGCATCCGCTGCCGCCCGGTCGTGAGATCCCAGCGGACCACGGCCGTACGGTCCGGGGGCGACACGGTCGAGCGCAGCACCAGCATCGAGCCCTCCTCGGGGGCGCTCCAGGCCAGGGTGCCGTAGGCCGGTTCGCCCACGGCCGCGCCCGTCTCGGCGTCGACCAGCAGGTTGCGCCCGTCGTCCAGGCCCTCGCCGAGCACCAGCCGGTCGGGGGTGACCTGGAACGCGTTGACCACGCCGTCCAGCCGCCATCGGCGCGCGCCGGTCAGCGGGTCGTACGCGACCAGGCCGCCGCCGTCGTTGAGGCACAGGGCAGAACCGCACGGAAACGCGTACCCGTTGGTGTCGGGGGCCCGCCACAGCTCGGTCATCGTGTCGGCGCGATAGATGCTCATGTCGAACAGCTCGCGGCGCGACCGGTTGACCACCAGCACGTCGCGGGTGCCACTGAGGTCGTTGAAGTAGCCCTCGTCGGGGTTGCCCTTGACCCACGGCACCTTGGCCGTGCTGAGCAGCGCGCCCGACGCGTACGAGTAAATGTTGATCACCCCGGTGCCGGTGGCCGTGATGATCTTGTCGGGGTGGTCGTTCGGGATGACCGTGTAGTTGTCCACGCCCGGGGTGTCGCGGCTCCAGATCGTGCCGTGGTCGCTGAGCCGGATCAGGCGCATGCGGGCCAGGTCGGCGCGATCGGTGTATTCGGTGAGCAGCGCCGTCCGGTCCGACACCGTGTACGGCTCGCCGGCCGTGCGCCACAGCTCGGCCCCGGTCGCCGTCGAGATCGCGATCGTCTGCCGGTGGAACTCGGCGTGGAAGACGGACCCGTCGTTCGTCGAGGGCAGGTTGACGACGTGCCCCTCGGTCGGCACGAGCAGCATGCCCGCGGACTCGGCGGCCTGCAGATAGCCGATTGTGGTGTCGAACGGCCGCTGCCAGCGGACCGCGCCGGTGGCCAGCTCGTACGCGGTGACCGCGGCCCGCCCGTCGGCCGAGCGGTGCACGAAGACGCCGTCGTCGGTCAGCGTCGTGCTTTGGGCCTGCGCGACCGAGACGCTCCAGACCGGACGGACCCCGAGCGGCTCGGGCACCTGCGAGCCGGCCAGGCCGGCCAGGCACAGGACACCCACCAGCCCGACGCTCACCTGCCGCACGAGCCGGCGGTCGAGCCGCGACGAGCCGGCGGGCTCCGGGCCGTCGGAGGCCGAGGAGATCTCACCGAGCTCGATCGTGCTCATGTCCGGGCTTACGTCATCTCGGAGAGGGGACGGGTCGGCAGCCGGTTGGCCGCGGCCGCGGCGAGCGCGGCGCTGAGCGTGCGCCCGTTGGCGCCGACCTCGGACCAGCCCGCGGCCAGGCTGATCGGCGTGCCCGGCACCAGGATCTGCCAGTTCTCGGCGGTGGTGGCCGCGGTGATGCGTCGCGACACCTCGGCCGCCTGGGCCGTGCCCGCCCCCGGAAGCACGACCACGAACTCGTCACCGGCGAACCGGGCCACGAAGTCGCCACGGCGCATGACCCGGTTGAGCACCCCGGCGATGCGTTGCAGCACCAGGTCGCCGCAGTGCCGCCCGTGCCGCGCGTTGACCTCGGTGAAGCCGATCAGGTCGCACACCCCGATCGCCGCCCGGTCGCCGCGCTGCAGCATCGTCGCCACGTAGCGCTCGAGCTGGCGGCGGTTGGGCAGGCCGGTCAGGGGGTCGGTGAGCGTCTCGTCGCCGTACCGGCCGGGATCGCGCTGGGTCTCCTGCGCGTCGAGCCGGGCCGCCACGCCGTCGAGGTAACCGTCGCGCAGCCGGTCGATGCGCTGGGCGGCCAGACGGAACGCGTACCGGTCGGCGGCGTGCGCGGCCGCGTGGTCACCGGCGGCGGCGTGACAGATGCTGCGCAGCCGGGCCGGCTCGGCGGCGCCCAGGATCTCGGCCGACACCGGCACCGAGTCCAGCATGGACAGCGCCTGCCCGGGCCGCCCGGCCGCCATGGTCAGGCAGACGTGACCGAGATGCTGCAGGTCGCGGGTGCGCACGCTGTCGCCGCCACCGGTCAGCCACTCGGCCGCGTTGGCCTCGGTGTCCTCGCCCAGCGCGGCCCGGCGGGCCAGTGAATATCCGTACGCGGCGCGGCTGCCGGGGCGCATGTGATCCGCGCCGATCGCCACGTAACGGGTCAGTTCGGCGTCGATGTCACGCAGCACGCGCAGGCAGCCGTCGGTGTCGCCCTGATGGTCGAGCGAGACGGCGTTGCGCAGCCGGATGCCGGGGGCCGCGAAGATCTCCGGGGCCAGGCCGACCGCGGCCCCGACCTGCCGGGCCTGCTCGATCGCGGTCAACGCGTGCCCGTGGAAGCCCAGATAGGAGTAAGCCATGGCCAGGTCGTGCCAGCCCCAGGCGGTCTCGGAGTCGTTCTCCTGCACGGCGGCCAGGGCGCGCGAGGCCTGCACGAGGTGGGTCACGCCCCGGTCCAGATTGCGCTCGAGGTGGGCGCCGAGGGCGGCGAAGGCGTGCATCTGGCCGCGCAGATAGGGGTCGGGGATCTCGCGGACGGCATTTTCGGCGATCGTCATCGCGGTCGCCAGTTCGGCTATCCGGCCCAGGTTGATCAGCGCGCCGAACCGCTGCACCAGGGCGTACGCCCTGGTGGTCGGATCCGCGGCGACGGCCAGCACTTTGTCGAGGATCGGCAACGCCTCCGCCGAGCGGCCGTTCTGCTGGAGCCGCCCGGCACGACGCAGCTCCTCGGTGTTTTCCGCGAGCTGGTCCAACCAACTCACCAGGCGCCTCCCACTGGTGCCGCGCGTCCCTGCACCGACCCGGCCGATCGGCGCCGCACGTGACGTGGGAAAGATTATGCCGTGGACACGGACTCCGAAGACACCTCCCGCCCGGAGGTCCGGGCCTCGCTCAGCCGGGCCCTGGCCACGGCGGTCGTCGATCTGTCGGCAGCCGGGGTGGAATCGCCCCGCGTCGACGCCGAACTGCTGGCGGCGCACGTACTGGGCGTCTCACGTGGGCGGTTGCTCCTGGTGGACTCGCTGCGGCCGGACGAACTGAGTCGTTTCACGGCCCTGGTGGCCGAGCGCGCGAAGCGGATTCCGCTGCAGCATCTGCTGGGCACGGCCGCGTTCCGGCATCTCGAACTTCAGGTCGGCGACGGCGTCTTCGTCCCACGACCCGAGACGGAGCTGCTGGCCGGCTGGGGCATCGAGCACACCGCGCCGGGCTCGACGGTGGTCGATCTGTGCAGCGGCACCGGGGCGATCGCGCTGTCCGTGGCCGACGAGGCGGCGCCGGGCCGGGTCGTCGCCGTCGAGCGGTCGGCCGCGGCCCTGTCCTACCTGCGTCGCAACGCTGCCGCTTTTCCGGTCGTCGAGGTGGTCGAGGGCGATGTGACCGACCCGGGGCTGTTGTCGGGTCTGACCGTCGACGTTCTTCTCTGCAACCCGCCGTACGTCCCCTTGGGCACCCCGGTGCCGCGTGAAGTAGCGCTCGATCCGGCCGAGGCGGTGTTCGGCGGCAGCGACGGGCTCACCGTGATCCGCCCGGTCATCGCGCTGGCCGCGACGCTGCTCAGACCCGGCGGCGTGGTGGGCATCGAGCACGACGACGGGCACGGCGAGGCGGTGCCGGAGCTGCTGCGCGCCGACGGCCGCTTCACCGAGGTGACCGCGCACGCCGACCTGACCGGCCGCCCGCGGTACACGACGGCCAGGCGGGCCTGATCGATACGCGCGATCGCATGGCAGACTGCACGGTGTGATGCTCTACGACTGCCGTACCACCGCGGACCGTGATCGCGGCATCGCCGCCGCCGTCGAGGCGGTCAAGAGCGGTGAGCTGGTCGTCATGCCGACCGACACGGTGTACGGGGTCGGGGCGGACGCGTTCACCCCGCACGCGATCACTTCGCTGCACCATGCGCGCAGCGTCACCAACCAGGTGCCCCCGCCGGTGCTGGTCGGCTCGCGGCACACGCTCGACGGCCTGGTCTACTCGCTGCCCAAGGCGGCGCGCGAGCTGGCCGACGCGTTCTGGCCGGGCGCGCTCACCCTGTACGTGGAGCATTCGCCCAGCCTGCAGTGGGACCTCGGGGACACCGGCGGTCGCGTCGCGGTGCGCATGCCGCTGCACCCGGTGGCCCTCGAGGTGCTGCGCGCGGTCGGCCCGATGGCCGTCACCACGGCCAACAAGGTCGGTCAGCCGGCCCCGGTCACCGCCGAGGCCGCCCGCGACCAGCTGGAGTACGCGGTGCGGGTCTATCTCGAGGCCGGCCAGGCGCACGATCCGGCGCCGAGCACGGTGGTCGACGTGACCGGCGAGGTGCCGCAGGTGCTGCGGGCCGGGGCCATCCCGTTCGAGAAGCTGCGTGATGTCGTGCCTGAGATCGTCCCCCTCGATGAAGTTGGGTTCTCCGCGCCGTCAGGCGCTGGTAAAAGCTCAGCGGAGGCCTGAGGTGGCCGCCTTCACCGTCCTGCACGTCTGCATGGGCAACATCTGCCGCTCCCCGATGGCCGAGCGCCTGCTGGCCCGGGCCGTCCGCGACCGCACCGGCGAGCAGGGCGACCAGCTGGTGCACAGCGTCAGCGCCGGCACCGGCGGCTGGCACGAGGGCGAGGAGATGAACCCGCCCGCCGCCCGTCAGGTCAAGGCGCGCGGCGGCTCCGACACCGGCTTCGAGGCCCGCAAGCTGCGCGGCGACTTCATCGACGAGGCCGACCTGGTTCTCACCGCCACCGCCGACCAGTACGACTACGTGATCGCGCTGCGTCCCGACGCGGCCGCCCGCACATTCGTCACCGGCGAGTTCGGGCGGCTGCTGCGCGCGGTCGACGCGAGCGCGCTGCCCGCGGCCGAGCCGGAGCCCGAGGCCGTACGGGCGCGCGGGATCGCCATCGTTGCCGCCGTGCGGGAGCTGCGGGGCGACGACGCTCCGCTGCCGTCCGACGACCTCGACGACCCGTGGGGCCGGGGCGACCAGACGTTCCAGCGCGTCGGCGACGAGATCGAGGACACGACGGTCCCGTTCGCCAAGCTCCTCCTCCCGTGAGCGTCGTCCGGCCCGATGCCGAGGGTCTGCGCCGCGCGGTCGAGGTGCTGCGGGCCGACTCGGTGGTCGCGTTTCCCACCGAGACGGTGTACGGGCTGGGCGCGAACGCGTTCTCCGAGAAGGCCGTGAGCGAGATCTACCGCCTCAAGAACCGGCCCGCCTGGAACCCGCTGATCGTGCACGTGGCGAACGTCGAAGCCGCCCGCGCTCTCGCCGAGACCTGGCCCGGCGCGGCCGACGAGCTGGCCGCCCAGTTCTGGCCGGGGCCGCTCACGCTGGTCGTGCCGCGGGCCCGCCACCTGGCCGGGGTGGGCGCGAGCAACGACACCATCGCGATCCGGATCCCGGCCCACGAGGTGGCGCTGCGGCTGCTCGAGGCGTCGGGGCTGCCGCTCGCCGCGCCCAGCGCCAACCGCTCCGAGGGCATCTCGCCCACCACCGCCGAGCACGTGCTGCGCAGCCTGCCCGACGTGCCGCTGGTGCTCGACGGGGGCCCGGCGTCGTGGGGCATCGAGTCGACGGTGCTCGACCTGACCGCGGAGACGCCCCGGCTGCTGCGGCCGGGCGCGCTGCCGTTGCGGACGATCCGCGAGGTGGTCGGCTCGATCTCGCTGCCCGACGAGGGCCCGGTCGACGGCGCCGTGCGCCCCTCGCCCGGCATGAGCCGCCGGCACTACGCCCCGCGGGCCACCCTGCTGCTGGTCAAGGACCTGGATCAGACCGGTCTGTCCGGCCCGGTCGGGGTGCTCGCCTACGAGGGCGCGGGGGTCGAGGGCGCGGAGATCCTCTCGTCCGACCCCCGCGAGTACGCCGCCGACCTGTACGCCGCCCTGCACCGCCTGGACGACGCGGGCGTGGCGACGATCCTGGCCTTGGAGCCGCCGCAGACCGAGGACTGGTTGGCCGTCCGCGACCGCCTGGGCCGGGCCGCGGCTAAGTAGCCCTCGTCTGCTCGGCCGCTGTCGTCCGCTCCCCATCCCTTGTCCGCTCGGCTGCTGTCGTCCGCTCGGCGCCGAGAGCGATGTTGCGCGCCATGCCGTTGAAGATGACGCCGTGGAAGGGCAGGACGGCCGCCCAGTACGCGTGGCCGGCCAGCCCGCGCGGCAGGAACACGGCCCGCTGGCGGTAGACGCTGCCGCCGTGGCCGTCGGGGGTGGCGCTCATCTCGAGCCAGGCCCGGCCCGGTACGCGCATCTCGGCCCGCAGCCGCAGCAGCCGGCCCGGTTCGATCTCCTCCACCCGCCACCAGTCGAGCGCCTCGCCCACCCACAGCCGGTGACGATCACGGCGGCCCCGGCGCAGGCCCACCCCGCCGGCCAGCCGGTCCATCCAGCCGCGCACCGACCAGGCCAGCGGGAACGAGTACCAGCCGTTCTCGCCGCCGACGCCCTCGATGACCCGCCACAGCGCGTCGGCCGGGGCGCTCACCGCACGGCAGCGCTCGTCGACGTAGACGCTGCCGCCGGACCATTCCGGGTCGCTCGGCAGCGGCTCGGCCGCCCAGTCCCGGCCGGCCGCGCCGGACCAGCGGGTCTCCACGTTCGCGTCGCGAATCTTGCCGAGCGCGACCCGGACCGCCTGCTCGAAGCCGAGCGGCTCGCCCGGGGCGTACTGGCGGATGTCGTCCTCGTGGGCCACCGCCTCGTGGACCAGGCTGGCCACCAGCGGGCGGGCGATCGCGTTGGGCACGGGCGTGACGACCCCGACCCAGTGCGCCGACAACCACGGGCTGAGCGGCCGCAGCGGCACGATCACGCGGCGCCGCAGCCCGGCCACCCGGGCGTAGCCCTGCATCATCTGGCCGTACGTGAGGACGTCCCGGCCGCCGATGTCGAAACCTCGGTTGACCTCGGGCGGCAGTCCGGCCGCGGTGATCAGGTAGCGCAGCACGTCGCGGACGGCGACGGGCTGGATCCGGTTGCGCACCCAGCGCGGGGTGACCATCACCGGCAGGCGCTCGGTCAGGTAGCGCAGCATCTCGAACGACGCCGAACCGGAGCCGATGATCACGGGGGCGCGCAGCACCGCGGTCGGGACGCCGCTCGCGAGCAGGATTCTCGCCACCTCGGCGCGGGAGCGCAGGTGCGGCGAGGGCTTGTCGCCGGGCGGGGGTTCGGGGCCGCCCAGGTAGACGATCCGCGAGACGCCGGCCGCCTTGGCCGCGGTCGCGAAGTTGTGCGCGGCCTCCCGGTCCAGCTTCTCGAAGTCGGCCCGGCCCAGCGAGTGGACCAGGAAATACGCCACGTCGACGCCGTACATGGCCGCCGTCAGCGTCGCCGCCTGGTTGAGGTCGCCCTCGACCACCTCGGCCCGGCCCGCCCAGGGCACGTCGCGCAGACGGCCCGCGTCGCGGGTCAGACAGCGCACCTCGTGGCCGGCCTCGAGCAGCCGCGGGGCCAGCCGTCCGCCGATGTATCCCGTCGCACCCGTCACCAAGCACCGCACAAACCCAGACTGTGCCCTCGGAAGGGCCTGGTTAAGCCATATGCTCGAATCCGGCAGCGCTGCCTATCGGGGGAGGGCACGTGGACACGTTCTGGGGGCCGGACTTCGCCGCGCTCGAGACGGCCGATCCGGAGATCGCCCGTGTCCTGCTGGCCGAGGTCGAGCGGCAGCGCACCGGACTCCAGCTGATCGCCAGCGAGAACTTCACGTCACCGGCCGTGCTGGCCGCGCTGGGCTCGACGCTGGCCGACAAGTACGCCGAGGGCTATCCGGGCGAGCGCTACTACGGCGGCTGCCTGGAGGCCGACAAAGCGGAGCGGCTCGCCGTCGAGCGGGCCAAGGAGCTCTTCTCGGCCGAGCACGCCAACGTGCAGCCGCACTCGGGGACGGCGGCCAACCTGGCGGCGTACGCGGCCCTGACCGAACCCGGCGACCCGGTGCTGGCCATGGAACTGCCGCACGGCGGGCATCTGACCCACGGCAGCCGGGTCAACTTCAGCGGCAAGTGGTTCCATCCGATCGGCTACCGGGTCCGCCCCGACACCGAGGAGATCGACTACGACGAGGTGCGCGACCTCGCGCTGGCCCACCGGCCCAAAATGATCATCTGTGGCGCCACGGCGTACCCCCGCCTGATCGACTTCGCCCGGTTCCGCGCGATCGCCGACGAGGCCGGGGCCTATCTCGTGGTCGACGCGGCCCACTTCATGGGCCTGGTCGCGGGTGGGGCCGTGCCCTCGCCGGTGCCACATGCCGACGTGGTCACCTGCACCTCGCACAAGGTGCTGCGCGGCCCCCGCGGCGGCATGATCCTGTGCCGGGCCGAGCTGGCCCAGCGGATCGACAAGGCCGTCTTCCCGTTCAGCCAGGGCGGCCCGATGATGCACGTCATCGCGGCCAAGGCGGTGGCCCTGCGCGAGGCGTCCCGGCCGGGTTTCCGCACGTACGCCCACCAGGTCGTCAAGAACGCGCGGGCGCTGGCCGCCGGGCTGGCCGCCGAGGGGATGCGGCCCGTCGCGGGCGGCACCGACACCCACCTGGCGCTGGCCGACCTGCGCGGGCTCGGAGTGTCCGGGCGCGACGCCGAGGCGAGGTGCGATCTGGCCCGCATCACGCTCACCAAGAACGCCATCCCGTACGATCCGGAGCGACCCGCGGTAGCTTCGGGCATCCGGGTGGGGTCGCCCAGCGTGACCACCCAGGGGATGCGCGAGGGTGAGATGCGGCAGATCGCCGCGCTGATCGGCGTGGCCGTGCGCAGCAACCCGGACACCGCGGGCGGGGCGTCCCGGCTGGCCGACGCCGCGGACGAGGTGGCTGCCCTGGTGCGACGGTTCCCGGCGTACGGGCGGCAGGAGGTATTGGCTTGACTGTGGAGATTGACGAGTTCGAGCGGGAGCGACTGCGGGCGCTGGAGTTCCAGCGGCAGCAGGCGGCCGAAGAGGACCAGGACGACCTGCCCCTGCCCGATCTGCCCCCGCTCCCGGCCGATCCCCGCTGGCGCGTGGCGCACCTGCCGTTCCTGAGCGCGGTGTCCTTCGCCCTTCTGCTCTTCGCCACCTCCATCGGTTTCCTCACCGGCGGGCCGTCCTCGGCGGTCGGCGCGGCGGCCGGCGTCATGATCGTGACCGTCAGCTTCACGATGTCGACGCTCGTGATCGCTTGGGCCGACACGGTTCGGCCGGCTCTGCTGATGCCGCTCGCCCTTTTTACGTATGTTCTGAAGTACGGTGCGCTCGGTGTGGTTCTGGCCTACGGCGTCTCGACGACGTGGCCCGGAAAGAACGCGCTGGGATACGGGATCGTGGCCGGCGTGGTCGTCTGGACTGCCGTGCAGGCGTGGTGGTTTCACCGGGTTAGTCGCCCGAACTGATCTTCTTACAGCCGTTTCGCCTCGTCAGCGCCCTTTTCGTGGTTTGTTGACCACGAAACGGTGACGTGAACGGTTGTGTGATGTCCGGTTATGGCGAAGGGGGAGTACCGTGTCCTTCCAGTTGCGAGACCCCTGACGCCTGGACAACTACGGTTGTGCGGGGGGTCCCGCTTAGCCTCGTGTTTCCTGCTGATATCGTTCGGGCCGTCATGACCGGTCAAGAACCTCCCAGGAACCCCAGCGGTGACGACCAGCCCCCGCCCGACACGGGCATGGGAATGACGGCGGTCGCTTACCTCATCTCGGGCATGTTGGTGTGGGGAGCGATCGGTTGGCTGGTTGATCACTGGCTCGGCACCAAGGGCATCTTCGCCGGCATCGGCGCTGTCGTTGGTATCGGCGGCGGTGTCTACCTCATCGTGCGCCGTCTCGGCGCCTGACAGGAAAGGGCTACGGTGACCGGTCAGTCGACTGTTCTCGCAGCGGAAGTTCCGTTCCCGCCGAAGGTCGAGGACTTCTACCTGCCCAGCATCCTGCCGTGGGGCGAGCACAACTCGTATTGGTTCACGAAGATCACGGCGCTGCTGTGGATCTCGATCGCCATCATCATCATCTTCTTCCTGGTCTCGTACCGGAAGCCGCAGCTGGTGCCGAGCAAGAAGCAGTGGATCGCCGAGAGCATCTACGGCTTCGTGCGGAACAACATCGCGGTCGACATGCTCGGCAAGCGCGGCATCAACTTCGCGCCGTACCTCACGACGCTGTTCGTGTTCATCCTGCTGATGAACTTCTGGGCCATCGTGCCGTTCGCGCAGATCTCGCCGAACTCGCACATCGCCTTCCCCGCGGTTCTCGCGGTCATCAGTTATGTGATGTTCATCTACATCGGCATGAAGCACCACGGCGGCCTGAAGTACTTCAAGCACGCGCTCATTCCGCCGGCCCCGTGGTTCATTCTGCCGCTGCTGATCCCGATCGAGTTCTTCTCGACGTTCCTCGTGCGGCCGTTCTCGCTCGCCGTCCGTCTCTTCGCCAACATGTTCGCCGGCCACATGCTGCTGCTGGTGTTCACGCTGGGCGGCTTCGCGATGCTGAACGCCAATGTGTGGTTCGCGCCGTTCTCGGTCGTCTCGTGGGTGATGACCATCGCTCTGACCTTCCTGGAGTTCCTGGTCATCTGCCTCCAGGCCTACGTCTTCACGGTGCTGACCGCGAGCTACGTCCAGGGCGCGCTCGCCGACGAGCACTGAGTTCCACGCACCACCCTGCATCACCCCGTTTGTCGTCCCGCGTGATCGTCACGCGAGATACCAGGAGGATCCTGAAATGCTTCTCGCCGAAGTTGTCGGTAGCACCGCTGCCATCGGTTACGGCCTCGCCGCCATCGGCCCCGGCATTGGTGTTGGTCTGGTCTTCTCGGCCTACATCCAGTCGACCGCTCGTCAGCCGGAGTCGTCCCGCCTGACCCTGCCGTACGTCTGGATCGGCTTCGCCGTTATCGAGGCGCTCGCGCTGCTGGGCATCGCCTTCGGCTTCATCTGGGCCGGCTAGTCACTCCCGTACTCCTCGTTGGGAGGTGTCCATGATCACCGAAGTTCTGACCGTCGCGGCTGAAGCCGGCGAGTCCGAGCACAACCCGATCATCCCGCTCTGGCAGGAGGTCGTCCTCGGACTGATCGCCTTCTCGATCCTCTGCTTCGTGCTGATGAAGTTCGTCTTCCCCATGATGGAGAAGACCTTCGCGGCGCGGGTGGACGCGATCGAGGGTGGCATCAAGCGCGCCGAGGCTGCTCAGGCCGAGGCCAACCAGCTCCTCGAGCAGTACAAGGCCCAGTTGGCCGAGGCTCGCACCGAGGCCGCGCGCATCCGCGACGAGGCCCGGGCCGACGCCGAGGGCATCCGCCAGGACATCCTGGCCAAGGCCCGCGAGGAGTCGGACCGCATCATCGGTGCCGGTCAGGAGCAGCTCGCCGCACAGCGCGAAAGCATCGTGCGTGAGCTCCGCTCCGAGGTCGGATCGCTCGCGGTCGACCTGGCCAGCAAGATCGTCGGCGAGAGCCTCGCCGACGAGGCGCGCAGCCGGGGCACCGTCGAGCGGTTCATCAACGAGCTCGGCACGGCCGGCTCGGCGGGCGGGCGGCGCTGATGGCGTCGACCGTCAGCCAGCAGGCCACGGCCGAGGCCGGTGCGACCTTCGCGGCCGGCACCGCCACGGCTACGAGCGGGCAGGTCGCCGCGGCCGCCGACCAGATCCTGTCGGTGGCCGGCCTGCTGCGGGCGCAGCCCCGGCTCCGCCGGGCGCTGACCGACCCGTCGCGCTCCGGCGCCGACCGGGCCGGTCTGGTCCGCTCGCTGCTGTCCGGCAAGGTCGCCGCGGTCGTCCTCGACACGCTGGCGACCCTGGTCGCGGGCCGGTTCTCCCGGCCCGCCGAGCTGCTCGACTCGGTCGAGCGGCTGGGTGCCGACGCCGTGCTGGACTCCGCCCAGAAGGACGGCAAGCTGGCCGACATCGAGGACGAGCTGTTCCGCTTCGGGCAGATCGTCTCGGGCAACCCGCAGCTCGCCGTCACGCTGAGCGATTCAGGTGCGCCGATCGATCGCCGCGTTAAGCTGGTGGAGGACTTGCTCAAGGGCAAGGCCCAGCCGGCCACGGTGCGGCTCGCCGAGATCGCTCTCGAGGGCTTTGGGGGCCGTGGCTTCGAGTCGTCGTTGACCCGGTTGGTGGAGCTGACCGCCGCGAAACGGGACCGTGAGGTCGCGTACGTGACGGTGGCCAAGCCGCTGTCCGACGCCGACGAGCAGGCTCTGGCTGCCAAGTTGTCCGACATTTACGGTCGACCGGTCTCGCTGAAGGTCGACGTCGATCCCGCGATCCTCGGCGGCGTCAGCGTCCGGGTCGGCTCCGACCTCTACGACGGCACGATCCTGCGTCGGCTCAACGCCGCCAAGCAGGCATTCGCGAAGTAGCTTTTCGCTGAGCTGCCAAACGGCTGCGCCGTACTGCGATGAAGTTTTGAACTCGGTCCAGCGGCGACGCGGATCGAGCAGGCCCCTCGGTGGCGGGAACGTCCCGAGCTAGACAGAGAAGGCAGAGGATGGCCGAGCTGACCATCTCCTCGGACGAGATCCGGGGGGCGCTAGAGCGCTACGTCTCGTCCGCTACCAATGAGGTCACCCGCGAAGAGGTCGGCATCGTCTCCGATGCGGGCGACGGCATCGCGCACGTCGAGGGCCTGCCCTCGGTGATGGCGAACGAACTGCTCGAGTTCGAGGACGGCACGCTGGGTGTCGCCCAGAACCTCGACGTCCGCGAGATCGGCGTCGTGGTCCTGGGTGACTTCGCCGGCATCGAGGAGGGCCAGCAGGTCAAGCGGACCGGCCGGGTGCTCTCGGTTCCGGTCGGCGACGCCTTCCTCGGTCGCGTGGTCGACCCGCTGGGCCGCCCGCTCGACGACCGCGGCGAGATCGCCAGCGAGGGTGACCGCGAGCTCGAGCTCCAGGCCCCCAACGTGATGGCCCGGCAGCCGGTGAAGCAGCCGCTGCAGACCGGCATCAAGGCGATCGACGCCATGACGCCGATCGGCCGCGGCCAGCGCCAGCTGATCATCGGCGACCGCAAGACCGGCAAGACCACGGTCGCGATCGACACGATCATCAACCAGCGCGCCAACTGGGAGTCCGGCGACCCCGAGAAGCAGGTTCGCTGCATCTACGTCGCGATCGGTCAGAAGGCGACCACCATCGCCTCGATCCGCGGGACGCTGGAGGAGCAGGGCGCGCTCGAGTACACGACGATCGTCGCCGCCCCGGCCTCCGACCCGGCCGGCTTCAAGTACATCGCCCCGTACACCGGCTCGGCCATCGGCCAGCACTGGATGTACGCCGGCAAGCACGTCCTGATCGTCTTCGACGACCTGACCAAGCAGGCCGAGGCGTACCGTGCCGTGTCGCTGCTGCTGCGCCGCCCGCCGGGCCGCGAGGCGTACCCGGGTGACGTCTTCTACCTGCACTCCCGGCTGCTCGAGCGCTGCGCCAAGCTCTCCAACGAGCTCGGTGGCGGCTCGATGACCGGTCTGCCGATCATCGAGACCAAGGCCAACGACATCTCGGCCTACATCCCGACGAACGTCATCTCGATCACCGACGGCCAGATCTTCCTGGAGACCGACCTGTTCGCCTCGGGTGTCCGCCCGGCGATCAACGTCGGCACCTCGGTGTCCCGGGTGGGTGGCTCGGCGCAGGTCAAGGCGATGCGCTCGGTCTCCGGCCGCCTGCGCCTCGACCTGGCCCAGTTCCGTGAGCTGGAGGCCTTCTCGGCCTTCGCCTCCGACCTGGACCGCGCGTCGCGGGCCCAGCTCGAGAAGGGCGTACGCCTGGTCGAGCTGCTCAAGCAGCCGCAGTACTCGCCGTACTCGGTGGTCGACGAGGTCATCGTGATCTGGGCCGGCACGACCGGCCAGCTCGACGACATCGACGTCGGCGACGTGCGCCGCTTCGAGCAGGACTTCCTGGGCTGGATCAAGCGGAACCGCAGCGACACCTACACCGCGATCGACTCGACCGGCCTGCTGTCGGACGACGACGTCGAGAACCTGAAGAGCGGCGTGACCGAGTTCAAGGAGCTCTTCAAGCGCGGCGAGACAGGTTCCGCGGTCAACGAGAGCCCGGCCGAGCCGCTCGAGGACGGCCGCCAGACGCGTGAGACGGTGACCCGCGAGGTTCCCCGTCCGGCCGAAGGTCAGTAGTCATGGCCGGTCAGGTACAGGCTCTTAGGCGGCGCATCCGCACCGTCAAGTCGACCAAGAAGATCGCGAAGGCGCAGGAGCTGGTGGCCACCAGCCGCATCGCCAAGGCTCAGGAGCGCGTTCAGGCCTCCAAGCCGTATGCGGAGGCGATCACCCAGGTCCTGACCGCCCTGGCGTCCAACGCGACGATCGACAACCCCCTGCTGGTCCCGCGCGAGCGGGTCCGGCGGGCGGGTGTCCTGCTCATCACGAGCGACCGCGGCCTGGCGGGCGCGTACAACGCGAACGCCATCCGCACCGCCGAGCAGCTGATCGAGCGGCTCAAGGCGGACGGCAAGGACCCGGTGCTCTACGTCGTCGGCCGCAAGGGCGTCGGCTACTACCGGTTCCGCAACCGGCCGATCGAGACCAGCTGGACGGGCTTCTCCGAGCGGCCGTCGTTCTCGGACGCCAAGGCGATCGGTGACGCCCTGCTGGACGCGTTCGTCGCCGGCGCGGACGACACCGACGAGACCTACGGGCCCGACGGGATCCAGGGCGTCGACGAGCTGCACATCGTCAGCACGCAGTTCAAGTCGCTGATGACGCAGAGCGCCGAGGCGCACTTCCTGGCCCCGATGCAGGTCGAGGAGCGCGAGGTCGAGCCCGGGCTGCGCCCGGCCTACGAGTTCGAGCCGGACGCCGACGAGTTGCTCGACGCGCTGCTGCCGAAGTACCTCAACACGCGGATCTACGCGGCGTTGCTGGACTCGGCGGCGAGCGAGTCGGCCTCCCGGCGCCGGGCGATGAAGAGCGCGTCGGACAACGCGGACGACCTGCTCAAGCGGTACACGCGCGAGATGAACTCCGCGCGGCAGGCTGCGATCACCCAGGAAATCAGTGAGATCGTCGGCGGCGTCGAGGCGCTGTCCTCGGCAGGAAGTGATATGTGATGACTGCTGTAGCTGAGCCCACCAAGGCGGAGACCGGTGTCGGCCGCGTCGTCCGGGTCATCGGCCCGGTCGTCGACGCCGAGTTCCCCCGCGACGCAATGCCGGACATCTTCAACGCGCTGCACGTCTCGGTGACCCTTTCCGAGGGCACCAAGACGCTGACGCTCGAGGTCGCCCAGCACCTGGGTGACAACATCGTCCGCGCCATCTCGATGCAGCCGACCGACGGCCTGGTCCGGGGGGCCGAGGTCAGCGACACCGGCGCGCCGATCTCGGTGCCCGTCGGTGACGTGACCAAGGGCCACGTGTTCAACGCCCTGGGCGAGGTGCTCAACGTCGACCCGTCGACGCTGGACATCCAGGAGCGCTGGGCGATCCACCGCAAGCCCCCGGCGTTCGCCGACCTCGAGCCCAAGACCGAGATGCTGGAGACCGGCATCAAGGTGCTCGACCTCCTCGCGCCGTACGTGCGTGGTGGCAAGATCGGCCTGTTCGGCGGCGCGGGCGTGGGCAAGACGGTGCTCATCCAGGAGATGATCATCCGCGTGGCCCGCAACTTCGGTGGTACGTCGGTGTTCGCCGGCGTCGGCGAGCGCACCCGTGAGGGCAACGACCTCATCCTGGAGATGGAGGAGGGTGGCGTGCTCGACAAGACCGCCCTCGTCTTCGGCCAGATGGACGAGCCGCCGGGCACCCGCCTGCGGGTCGCCCTGTCCGCGCTGACCATGGCGGAGTACTTCCGGGACGTCCAGAACCAGGAGGTGCTGCTCTTCATCGACAACATCTTCCGGTTCACCCAGGCCGGTTCCGAGGTCTCCACCCTGCTCGGCCGCATGCCCTCCGCCGTGGGTTACCAGCCCACGCTGGCCGACGAGATGGGCGAGCTCCAGGAGCGCATCACCTCGGTCCGGGGCAAGGCCATCACCTCGCTCCAGGCGATCTACGTGCCCGCCGACGACTACACCGACCCGGCGCCGGCCACCACGTTCGCCCACCTGGACGCGACGACCAACCTCGAGCGGTCGATCTCCGACAAGGGCATCTACCCCGCCGTGGACCCGCTGGCCTCCAGCTCGCGGATCCTGGCGCCCGAGTTCGTCGGCGCCGAGCACTACACGGTCGCCCGTGAGGTGCAGCGGATCCTGCAGAAGTACAAGGACCTGCAGGACATCATCGCCATCCTCGGTATGGACGAGCTCTCGGAAGAGGACAAGGTCACGGTGCAGCGGGCCCGCCGCATCGAGCGCTTCCTCTCCCAGAACACGTACGCCGCCGAGCAGTTCACCGGCGTCCCCGGCTCGACGGTCCCGCTCAAGGAGACCATCGAGGCGTTCAAGAAGATCAGCGAGGGCGAGTACGACAACTTCCCCGAGCAGGCCTTCTTCATGTGCGGTGGCCTCGAGGACCTCGAGAAGAACGCGCACGAGCTGATGAAGGGCTGATTCGCCCGACTCAGAGTCAACGAAGCCGCGCCGACTGTAAAAGTGGGCGCGGCTTCGTCGTACCCGGGAAAAGTAGTGTCCGTTTTGTTAGCTTGTGCGGCGATTAGGGGAGCGCTCGCTCGTTACTGTTGTCGGCGTCGGATCGAGGCATTGGGGAGCAAGTGGCGAAGAGCGGGAAACGACGCACGCCTCTGTGGGCGCGACTCTGCGCGATCTTCGGGTGCGTGCTCATGGTGGTCGCCGGTGGCGCCCTGGTCACCCAGCAGGTGCTGGTGTCGCGCTATGCCGGGGCGATCGAGACGCAGAACCTGCTCGGTGCGCCCGCCGCCAACGCCAACACCAAGGTTTCGGACATCAAGGGCCCGCTCAACATCCTGCTGGTCGGCATCGACCCGCGCACCGACGAGCAGACCCCGCTCAGCGACTCGATCATCGTGGCTCACATCCCCAAGGACATGAAGCAGGCGTACCTGTTCTCGATCCCGCGTGACCTGGTGGTCGACATTCCCGCGTTCGAGAAGACCGGCTTCAAGGGCGGGCGCTCCAAGATCAATGCCGCGATGGGGTACGGCAGTTCGGTCGGCAACGGCAAGCACGACGTGGTGCAGGGCTTCGACCTGCTGGCCAAGACGGTCGGCCAGCTCACCGGCATCCCGACATTCGACGCCGGCGCCATCATCAACTTCAACGGCTTCAAGGCGATCGTCGAGGCCATGGGCGGCGTCACCATGACGATCGACCAGAACGTGAAGTCCGAGCACCTGCAGCCCAACGGCAAGCCCCGCCCGCGCCTCTCCCGCTGCGCCGACAACTCCTGCTCGCACCCGTATTACGGCCCCCAGGCCGAATACAAGGTCGGCACCAAGCACCTGCAGGCCTGGCAGGCGCTCGACTACGTGCGGCAGCGCTACGGCCTGCCCCGCGGCGACTACGACCGCCAGCGTCACCAGCAGCAGTTCATCAAGGCCATGGCCAAGCAGGCGCTGGGCAAGGACGTGGTGACCAATCCGGCCAAGCTCGACCGCGTGCTCAAGGCGGCCGGCAAGGCACTGATCTTCGACGGCGGCGGCCACAGCGTCGTCGACTGGGCCTTCTCCATGAAGAACATCCGCTCCGACGACATGACGCTGATCAAGTTGCCCGGCGAGTCGATCATCGTCAACGGCAACTACCGGGGAGAGGAGCTCGACGACAGCGCGAAGCAGTTCTTCGCGGCGGTCCGGCAGGACACCGTGCAGGACTTCGTGTTCCGTAACCCGGAGTACATCAACAACAACGCCGCTTGACCGTGTGGCGGTTGCCACCCCCTACCACGGCCACCAGCGGCGCCGATTAGACTTCACCCATTCGGCGGTGCCGCCGGAGGTCAAAGCAGGCTCAACAGGAGGACAGCGTGGCCAACCAGCTGCCCGTCAAGGTCGTTGCCGTCGAGGAACGCATCTGGTCCGGCGAGGCCGAAATGCTCGTCGCGCGCACCACCGAGGGTGAGATCGGTGTGCTGCCCGGTCACTCGCCGCTCCTGGGCCTGCTCAAGGAGCCGTCGCAGGTTCGGGTCAAGCTGGCCGGCGGTGAGCAGCTCACCTACGACGTGTCCGGCGGCTTCCTCTCGATCGACGCCGACGGCGTGACCGTCCTGGCCGAGAGCGCCACGCCCGCCACCCCCGAGTCTCACTGACGCCGGCGATGCGGGTTCTGGAAGTCTTCGGAATCTGCGTCGGTGCGCTGCTCCTTGTTCTCTTCGCGGTCTTCTTCCGCCGCCGGCTGCTCATGCTCGGCGGCGGGACGATCCGCCTGCAGATTCGTGTCACCACCCTCGTGCCGGGCCGCGGCTGGTCCCCGGCGATCGGCCAGTTCGCGGGGGGCACGCTGCGGATCCACCGCATGTTCAGCTTCGCCTTCCGCCCCAAGCGCATCCTCGACCGGGCCACGACTGTGGTCGAGAGCCGCCGGCCCCCCGAAGGTCCCGAGCGCCTGACGATGCCCGGCCACTGGGTCATCCTGCGCCTGGCCACCACCCTCGACGAGATCGAGATCGCCATGGCCGAGTCCACGGTCACCGGCTTCCTCTCCTGGCTCGAGGCCGGCCCGCCGGGCCCACCCGGCAGCGTCGCGCCCCGCCCGGTCATCCAGCCCCGCACGATCGAGCCGTGACGGCCTGATTGGCTCTCGCCGCCACGCCGCGCACGTCCTAGCGTCGAGGCATGCGCATTCGAATCGTCGACGCCTTCACCGATCGCCCCTTCGCCGGCAACCCGGCCGCAGTGGTGCTGCTGTCTTCGGACGGCTTTCCCTCGGATGAGTGGATGAGCCAGGTCGCGGCCGAGGTCAACCTCTCCGAGACCGCGTTCGCGCACCCGCTCGGCGGCGAGGCCGACTACGCCCTGCGCTGGTTCACCCCCGCCGTCGAGGTGGCGCTGTGCGGCCACGCCACGCTGGCCACCGCCCACGTCCTCGGGGTCGACGGCACCGTCAGCTTCGCGACCCGCAGCGGCGTGCTCACCGCCACCTCCGGCGACTCCGGCTCGTACACGCTCGACTTCCCGACGGCGCCCCTGACGCCGCTGACCCCCGACGCCAAGCTGCTCGACGTGCTCGGCGTGACGCCGGTGTCGGCCCACCACACCGGCCCCAACACCGACGACGTGCTGCTGGAACTGCTCGACGAGACCGCCGTACGGAACTTGACCCCCGACCTGGCCACGCTGGCCACTTACGAGCAGCGCGGCGTGATCGTCACCGCCCGGGCCGACGACCCCGCCGCCGGCTACGACTTCGTGTCCCGCTTCTTCGGCGCCGCGGCCGGCGTGGGGGAGGACCCGGTGACCGGGAGCGCCCACACCGCGCTGGCCCCGTTCTGGTCGGCCAAACTCGGCGGGCGCACCGAGCTGGCCGGCTACCAGGCTTCCGCCCGCGGCGGCCTCGTCCGAGTCTCCCTACGCGGCGATCGGACCCTGCTGACCGGAAAAGCCGTCACCGTCATCGACGGCACACTCCACGCCCTCCCCTGATTCGCCGCGCTCGCCCCGGCCGGGCCGGCCGGTCATCAGGCCCGCGTAGAGCCGGTCGCGCAGGGCGTTGGCGGTCTGCTTGGGCAGGGCCCGGCGCAGATCCCGCAGCACGACGCGAAGCAGCACGTTCACCTCGCCGTCGCGGATGCCGAGCCGCTCCCGGGAAGCCTTCGGCAGCGCGTCGGGCGGCGTGATCGACTCGATCGCCACCTCCTCGACCAGGTGAGCCTCCGGGCCGAGCAGCTCACGCACCCGATCGCCCAGATCCTCCGCCGTCACACCCGCGGGCAAGGCCACCGACAGGTCGCGCCGCGCCGCGGGCTGGGCCGAGACCGGCCGGTACGGGGACAGGTCGAGCATCTGCTCGCGGACCCGCGGGTCGGCCGAGCGCAGCAGCCGGATGTCGTCGACGCCCTTGCGCAGCATCAGCAGCCGGTCGAGGCCCAGGCCGAGCGCCAGCCCTCGCCGTACGGGCCCGATGACATGCTCCGCGGCGACGCCGCACTCGCCGATCTCCACCCAGGCGTCGCCCACCCGGGCCTCGATCTCCAGGCCGCCGGTCGTGTACGGGTGGTCGGCCGGACGGGTGCGCCATTCCGCATCGGGGAGGGTCGCCCCGACGACGGCCCCGACCAAGGCGACCAGGCCCGCGCCGAGGTCGCCGTCCGCGGCGGGGCCGACCCACCACAGGTCGAGCTGGTGGGGGGTGCCCGTGTGCAGGCGATCGATCGAGTCCCGGCGGTAGACCAGGCCCGGGCACACGATCAGCGCCTCGGCCACGGACAGGTGCCGCAGCGCGCCCGGGATGAGGGCGGATGTCTGAGAACGCAGCATCCGTCGCGCGTCGACATATCGGGTGTACCGGCTGTCCCGGGCCGCCGCCGACGGGCTGTAACCGAGCCGGTCGTAGTTGTCGGCCACGTCGACGATGCGGTCACCGCGGTGCACGACCACGGCGGCGTCCGGATAGAGGGTGTGGGCGGCGCCGACCGCGGCGTCGACGATCGCCTGGATCGCGTGCGGGCCGGCCGTGGGGTCGGTGAGGTCACGGATGTTTTCCGGTGTCATCGGGCTCTCCTGGAGGAACGGAGGCTGCCCACGGAAGAGGCCTGAACGGAAAATGGCCGCCCCGTGGGACGGCCATAAGGGCGCAGGTCAGCCGGCCGCCAGCAGGGGCCGGGCGAAGACAACAGCGCGAGACGTCATGCTCCGATGGTGGCACTCCTGGCCGCGCGGGTCACCAGATTTTCAGTCGGGTGGGCCGGACTGGAGTTCCACCTCGTAGCCCCACGCGTCCTCCAGGTAGGCCGCGTACGAGGCCGGGCCGCCGGCTTGGGGGTGGCGGTCGGGGAAGAGCAGCGTCCAGCCGTGGGCGGCCGATTCGGTGGTCAGACGGTCCACCTCGGCGCGGCTGCCGGCGTTGAAGGCCACGTGGTTGAGCCCGGGCGCGAGCCGGTCGTGCACGTCGCCGGACCGGGCCGGGGACTGCTCCAGCACCAGGTAGACGTCGCCGTGGCGCCAGGAGCGGCCGCCGGGCCAGTCCTGATACTGCGTCCAGCCCAGCGCGTCCAGCAGCCAGCCCCACGGGCCGAGCGCGCCGGGCAGGTCGGGGACCCAGAGTTCGACGTGGTGCAGCATCAGGCCGCGCCGCCGCCGGGGACCCATTTGACGTCGCCGCCGGGGTTGGCGATGCGGGACAGGATGAACAGCAGGTCGGACAGGCGGTTCAGGTATTTCGCGGGCAGGTCCCCCGTACGGGACGGGTCTGTCTGCAGCAGGGCCCAGGTGGAGCGCTCGGCCCGGCGCGCGACCGTGCGGGCCACGTGCAGCAGGGCCGCGCCGGGGGTGCCGCCGGGCAGCACGAAACTGTCGAGGGCGGGCAGCCGTTCGTTGAACTCGTCGCACCAGCCTTCGAGCCGGGTCACGTACTCCTCGGTGATCCGCAGCGGCGGGTAGGGCGGGTTCTCCGTCTCGGGGTTGCAGAGGTCGGCCCCGACGTCGAAGAGATCGTTCTGGATGGCGGTGAGCACTGTGCGGACGTCGGCGGGCAGGTCGCCCAGGGCCAGCGCCACCCCGATGGCCGCGTTGCACTCGTCGGCGTCCGCGTACGCCACGATGCGCGGGTCGGTCTTGCCGGCGACCTCGTTGTTGCCGAGGCGGGTCTGCCCCGCGTCGCCGGTGCGGGTGTAAATGCGGGTGAGGTGAACGGCCATCCGCTGAGCCTATTCGAGGTGGTCGCCGGCGCGACGGGGGAGCCGCTCGGTGCGGCCCGTCGAACGGACCCTACGGAGGCGGGCCCGCGAGCACACCAATACCATGGCCCGCGTGGATGTGATCAGGGTGAAGGGCGGCACGCCGCTGACCGGCGAGGTCACTGTGGGTGGTGCGAAGAACTCGGCGCTCAAGCTGATGGCCGTCGCGCTGCTCGCTCCGGGCCGCAGTGTGGTCGAGAACGTTCCGCGGATCACCGACATCGCCATCATGGCCGAGGTGCTGCGCCGGCTGGGCTGCCAGGTGTCGCTCGAGGGCGGTCAGGCCACCATCGACGTGCCCGACAACCCGGGCAGCGAGGCCGACTACGACCTGGTCCGCCGCCTGCGGGCCTCGATCTGCGTGCTGGGCCCCCTGCTGGCCCGTACGGGATATGTCCGCGTCGCCCTCCCCGGCGGTGACATGATCGGCTCCCGCGGCCTCGACATGCACGTCTCGGGTCTGGCCCGGATGGGTGCGCAGATCTCCGGCGAGCACGGTTTCGTGATCGCCTCGGCGCCGGGCGGTCTGCGCGGCGGCAAGATCTGGCTCGATTTCCCGAGCGTCGGCGCCACCGAGAATCTGCTGATGGCGGCCGTGCTGGCCAAGGGCGTCACCGAGATCGACAACGCGGCCCGCGAGCCCGAGATCGTCGACATCTGCGAGATGCTGACCGCGATGGGCGCCCGGATCGACGGCGCCGGCACGTCCACGCTGACGATCGAGGGTGTGCAGGAGCTGCGACCCGTCCGGCATCGCACCGTGGGTGACCGGATCGTCGGCGGCACCTGGGCTTTCGCCGGCGCGATGACCAGGGGCGACGTCACCGTGCAGGGTGTGCGGCCCGAGTTCCTCGACCTGGCGCTGGACAAGCTGGTCACGGCGGGGGCCACGGTCGAGCCGGGGGACAACCAGTTCCGTGTACGGATGACCGACCGCCCGAAGGCCGTCGACATCGTCACGCTGCCCTACCCGGGTTTCGCCACCGATCTGCTGCCGATGGCGATCGGCCTGGCCGCCGTGGCCGAGGGTTCCTCGCTGATCACCGAGAACATCTTCGACGGCCGCTTCATGTTCGTGAACGAGATGGTGCGCCTTGGCGCCGACATCCGCACGGACGGTCACCACGCGGTGGTCAACGGGCGTGAGCGGCTGTCCGGGGCGCCGGTGCGGGCCACCGACATCCGGGCCGGGGCGGGGCTCGTCATCGCAGGGCTGTGCGCCGAGGGCGTGACCGAGGTGGGCGAAGTGCACCACATCGACCGGGGCTACCCCGACTTCGTGGCCGATCTGTCCAAGCTGGGGGTCGAGGTCGAGCGGGCCGATGTGCCCGAGCCGACGTTCGATTTCTAGACAGAACCGACGAGTCGCCGGGCCGCCTCGACCTGCTCGGGAAAGACCAGCACGACCGTTCGGCCGTCCCGGTCGCACGCATGGGTCGCTCTGATGCCCGCCTGGCCGAGCAGTTGCCGGATCTCGTCGGCCACGTCGGCGTCGGTGGTGACCGCGGCCGGGCAGAGCAGGCCGTAGTCGTCGGTGTCGCCGAAGATGGCCAGCCCGGTGCCCGGTTCGGGTTCCGCCGCGAGCGTCCATTGCAGGCCCATGCGCCAGAAGACCGCGCCGAGCAGGCCGACCAGGCCGACGGCGATCAGCGGCCCGATGAGGTACCAGCTGCTACCTGACGGCATGGGCATAGTCTCGCACCGGTACGTGTGCTTTTTCCCCGAAATTGCCCCGATCGGGCGGCACCCCCTGCGCTGAGTTTCCGTTAAGTAACACCGCTAATGTGAGCCTGTTGTTCTCGACGTCGAGGGGGAAACACACATGGCGGGTCGACTCGCGGTCATCGGCTCCGGGCTGATGGGTTCCGGCATCGCGCAGGTCTCGGCGCAGGCCGGCTGGCACGTCACGATGCGGGACGTGGACGACGCGGCGACCGGCCGCGGCATGGCGGCGATCCGCGACTCGCTGAGCCGGTTCGCGGCCAAGGGCAAGATCACTGAGGAGGAGGCCGAGGCCACCCTGGGCCGGATCACTCCCACCACCGACCTCGACGCGGCCGCCGACGCCGACGTGGTGGTCGAGGCCATCTTCGAGAAGGTGGAGGCCAAGCACGACGTCTTCCGCACCCTCGACAAGATCTGCAAGGCCGACGCGGTGCTCGGCACCAACACGTCGGCCATCCCGATCACCCAGATCGCCACGGTCACCCAGCGGCCCGAGTCGGTGGTGGGCATCCACTTCTTCTCGCCGGTGCCGATGATGAAGCTGGTCGAGCTGGTCCGGGGCTATCAGACCTCCGACGAGACGCTGGCCGCGGCCCGGGCGTACGCGGAGGAGGTCGGCAAGACCTGTGTCGAGGTCAAGCGGGACGTGGCCGGCTTCGTCTCCAACCGCCTGTTCAGCGCGATCCTGGTCGAGGCGGTGCAGCTGGTCGAGTCGGGCGTGGTCAGCGCGGCCGACCTCGACACCGTGATGAAGCTGGGCTTCGGCCACTCGATGGGCCCGCTGGCCACGGTCGACCTGACCGGGCTGGACGTCATGCTCAACGCGGCGACCAACATCTACCGCGACACCGCTGACGAGAAGTTCTTCCCGCCGGAGCTGCTGCAGCGCATGGTTCAGGCCGGTGACCTGGGCCGAAAGACCGGCAAGGGCTTCTACTCGTACTGAAAGTCCTAATATTTCCGTATGACGCGTACGGGACCGGCACCCGAGGAGATGCAGTGGGCGCTCGCCGAGGCCAGCAAGGAGGCCTTGGCGGTCGCCCCGGGCTGGTTCCGCACGTGGGCCACGACGGAGGACAAGTGGTCGGCCATCAACGTCCGGGCCGCCACTCAGGTCATCGTCAACCACAGCCGTGAGGACGACCGGCATCCGAACAGCTGGACCGTGCGCGCCGTCTTCGGAACGCACACGGTCGAGCTGCGGCTGGGCCCGTACGAGTCGAAGGACGAAGCCATTCTGGTCGCGCACGCCGTGCTGTCGGTGGCCTACAAAGAAAGCTAGGCTTCCTGCTCCTCGAGCTCGCGCGGGGCCACCCGCAGCCGGATCTTGGTGATCGCCCGGCCGGTGACCTCGACGACCTCGGCCGTGTGCCCGTCGACCTGCACCGACTCGCCCGGCTCGGTGGGGATGTGCCCGAGGTGGGCCAGCACCAGACCGGCCACCGTCGTGTAGTCGCCCTCGTCCAGGTTCTCCACGTCGACGCCGATGTCGGGCAGGTCGTGGATGGGGAACGTGCCGGGCAGCAGCATGGCGCCGTCGGGCTCGCGCACGACCGACTGCACGTCCCGGTCGGTCTCGTCGTAGATCTCGCCCACGACCTCCTCGACCAGGTCCTCCATGGTCACGATGCCGTCGATGGCGCCGCGCTCGTCCACGACCAGCGCGAGTTGCTGGCGTTGCACCCGCATCTGCTTCATCGCGTCCGACACCTTGAGCGTCTCGGGCAGGAACAGCGGCGCGAACATGTGGTTCCGTACGGGACCTTGCGCGTCGACGAGGTCGCGCAGGTGCACGACACCCAGCACGTCGTCCAGGCCCATCGGCCCGGTGACCGGCGCCCGGGAGTGCCCGCCCGCGATCAGCTGGGCCAGCGCCTCGTGCGCACCGCCCTCGCCGTTGACCACCAGCACGTCGCGCCGCGGCACGAGGATCTCGCGCAGGATCCGGTCGGCGATCTCGAACGCGCCGCTGATGATCGTGCGCTGCTCGGGCGTGAACTCCTGCTGCTGGGTGACCAGGTCGCGGATCTCCTCGGTGGTCACCTCCTCGCGGGCCGCGTTGGGGTCGGCGCCGGTCAGCCGGACGACCATGTCGGTCGACTTGCCGAGCAGCCACACGATCGGGCGGGACAGGGTGGCCAGCATGTCAAGCGGGCGGGCCACCACCATGGCCCAGCCCTCGGCGCGCTGCATCGCGATGCGTTTGGGGGCCAGCTCACCGATCACCAGCGTGAAGAAGGTGAGCACGATGGTGACCAGCACGATCGACGCCGGTTCGGCGGCCGAGCCCAGAAACTCCAGCGGACCGGTCAGCGGTTTGGCCAGCGAGACCGCGGCCGAGGCGGAGGCCAGGAAGCCGGCCAGCGTGATGCCGATCTGGATGGTCGCGAGGAACCGGTTGGGGTCGCGGGCCAGCTTGGCGAGCGTGCGGCCGGTACGGCTCTGCCGTTCGAGCCGCTGCAGCTGACTGTCCCGCAGCGAGATCAGCGCCATCTCGCTGCCGGAGAAAGCCGCGTTGAGCAGCACCAGCACGACGACGAGCACGATCTGCCAGCCATATCCGCCCATGGCGGCGACCAACCCCTTCGATTGTGATCCCGCCGTCTTACCCGCGGGAGGTAAAGGTCAAGCCTGTCAGAATCCGGCGCCGCGTCGCTCCGGGGAGTGACATTTTGGCGGAAACGGCCGTGGCGGGTCTACCGTCGAGATCAACACCCCTCCCGGTTTTGTCAGGCACCTCAGCCTGAACCGGAGGTGGCGCATGTTCCCTCTTCTCGAAGCCCTCGTCCCCACGGCGAGCTGGGCCGCCGTCCTCTTCGTGGGCAGCTTCGTCGTCTTCGTCGGGGCGACGTTGACGGTCACGCTGCTGCATCGTGATCGCGAGGTGCGCCGGCACGCGGCCCGGGTGCTCCGTCAGTTGCTGAGTTTCCTGCGCTCCCGATAGAGATCAGTGGGTGGACGCGAAGGCCAGCGACATCAGCGTGGCCGCGACCATGCCGCCCAGCAGGGTCAGGCCGATGCCGCCGATGTCGAGCCGGGCCTGCAGCCGCCGATGCGCGAAGAACGCCGCCACCGGCACCCCGGCCGACGGCGCCACCAGGAAGGCCAGCCAGCCCAAGCCCCGGATCACCGCCCCGCCCCAGATCCCGGTGCTGCTGCCAAAGGTGACCAGCCCCGACCCGACCAGCCCGGCCATCGCCGCCACGAGCGCCCCCAGCAGCGGCAGCAGCGGCAGCGACCAGCGCGGCAGCGCACGCCGCCCGGCCGGCCGGATGGTGTGGTCGATCCGCTCGGCGGCCCGGGCCAGCAGGGCCCGCGGCGACTGCCGGGGCACGGGCGGCGCGTCCGACCCGGAGTCCGACTGGCGTGGCAGCGCCCGTGGCAGCGACTCGACCGGCGTCGGTTCGGGCAGCTCGCCGATCGCGCGCACGCGCAGCCCGCGGGCCCGGCGCAGCTGGTCCCAGAGCCGGGCCGCCTCGCGATCCACGTCGAGCACCTGGGCCGCCGCCGCCCCGGCCCAGCGGTCGGCCGACAGCGCGTCCCCCTCGGCCCGGGCCAGCTCGCCCGCGGCCTGGGCCGAGCTCTCCTGGTAGGCCTGTTCGGCGTTACCCAGTTCGTGGTCGCGGCGGCGGGTGGCCTCGGCCAGCGCGCTCACCATTAGCTGGTAGTCCCGGCCGATCGGCTGACGGTCACGTGTGGTCACTGTTCACCTCGTACGGGACGATGACTTCGGGTGTGCGGTGCACCGAGCGGTCGAAGAACAAGGCCCGGCGGGTGCGCGGATACCAGGCCGGGCCGCCGGGCTGCGGATAGAGCGGGGCCAGGTCGGCGCCCTGCACGTCGAGCGCCACCCAGGCCCCGATCGGGTCGAGCCGGGCGCCCAGCCCGCCCAGCGAGTCGCGCAGCCGGGCCACCGAACGCCACCAGCCCAGCACATGGGTGCGCTGTTCCGGGCCCTCGGTGACGAGCTTGCGCAGCAGGGCCTGGTCGGCTCCGCCGTCGAGGGCGTAACCGATCACGTAGTGCGGCACGTCGAGCGGCGGGGCCTCAGGCAGCGCGTCGCACCAGTCGGCCGACGGCAGTTCGGCGATCAGGCGGGCCGCGGGCCGGGCCGCGTCGGGGTCCAGGCAGACCAGGCTGAAGTGGGCGGGGCCCTGCGCGGCGAGCGACAGCGCGGCGGCGGCCAGGATGTCGCAGGCCTCGTCCGTACGGGTTCCGAGCACCGCCAGATTGCGGCCCGGCATGCGCCCGAGCCGGAGCCGGGCCGGCCGGGCCGCCACGTCGATCCGCTCACCCAGCACGGCTCCGGGGGAGGAGCCGACGGGGTGAGCGGCGCTCGGCACCGGGCCGGCCGGGCGGCAGCTCTCCGGCAGCAGCGGCACGGCATCGCCGTCGAACAGGCGGGGCTCCTCGCAGCCGTCGGGCCGGTCGCGCCACAACCGCCGCTGCAGGCTGCGCCAGACCAGCCGGTCACCCGCGTCGGGCAGCCGCACCACCTGATTGGCCCCGGCCGCGCCGGACTGGGCGTTGACCACGGCGTGGAAGCGCGGGATGACCGCGGCGGCCAGGTTGTCGTCGCCCAGGATGCGGCGCGCCTTGGGCAGAGCGATCCGCAGCGTGAACTGTCCGATCAGGCCGGAACGGCCCCACAGCGCCTCGATGCCGCTCACGTCCTGGCTGGCCAGGATCAGGTGGATGCCCTGCGAACGGCCCCGGCGGGCCAGGTCTTCGAGCAGGCTGACGGCCTCGTCGGCGACCGCGTCCCGGCCGGCCAGCAGCACCTGGAACTCGTCGATCACGGCCACGATGCGCGGCCAGTGCCCGTCCGGGTCCTCCGCGCGCAGCTCGGCCAGCTTGGACGCGTCGAGGCGCTTGGCCGCCTGGGCCCGCGTCCGCAGCTCCTCGCTCAGGTGCCGCAGCATGGCCAGCCCGAACTCGCGGTCGCCGTTGACGTTGATGCCGGCCAGCCGCACCTGGGGCAGCCAGGCGGGGTCGCGCGGCCCGGGCACGAACCGCGCGAACGACACGCCTTCCTTGAAGTCGAGCAGGTAGAGCGCCAGTTCCTCGGGGCCGTAGCGAGTGGACAGCGCGGCCAGCCAGGCGTAGATCAGGTTGGTCTTGCCCGATCCGGACGGCCCGCCGATCAGCGCGTGCGGCGGGTCGTCGCCCAGCAGAACCTCGATCAGTGAGCCGTCGGTGCTGTCGCCGATCGGGGCGACCAGCCCGTGCGCCGACGACTCGGCCCAGAACTCGCGCGGTTCCAGGTCGGACAGGCGGGCCGGGGGCGGTCCGGCCCGCAGCCGCTCGGCGGTGGCCCGGCAGAACGCGGCGACTCGCTCGGCGGGTGGCGCGGAGTCCAGACGGATCTCCAGATCGCCGGTGATGTCGCAGGTCGCGGTCTGGTCGCGCACCTTGAGCCGGCGCACGGTCGGGTGCTCGGCGAGCTCCAGACCCCGTACGAGAAGGTGCACTCCACACGAGACGCCGGTGCGCACGATCCGGTCCAGCTGAGCCCGCTGGGCGTTGGTCAGTTCCTCGGTGGTGGCCGAGTCGGCCAGCAGCACGACCACCCGCCAGGGCTCGGCCCGCGGGCCCGGCGTGGCCGCGGTCAGGTCGGCCAGCGACTGGTACTCGCCCGCCAGCACGCTCTCGTTGACCCGGCAGATGTGCTCGACCAGCTCGTCGAGGGCCGGTCCGAGCCCACCCGGCCCGACGAACGAGATGCCCAGCGGGGCGAACGACGCCAGCGTGCCGCCCAGGTATTCGGGGTCGTAGACGGTGAGCTCGACGTCCCCCGGACGGGTGGTGCCGAGCGCGCGCAGCAGCAGGCCGGTGATCACGCCGTCGGCCGTCTCGGCGGGCCCGTCCAGGTTGAGGTGGGCGGCGTCGAGGAAGGGGACGAGCGCGGGCAGGGCGGCCGTGTCGTCCAAGGTCAGCGTGCCGATCCGGAGCAGGCCGGGGCGGGCGCCGGGTTGGGGCTCGGTCGGCGACCACATGCGCCAGGGCAGGCCGGCCGCCCCGGTGGCGTTGCGGGCGGCCAGCTGCCGCACGTTGCCGGCCAGCCGGGACGACTCGAACTGGAAGCGGCGCTGGATGTCCCGGCGGGCGGAGTCGCGGGCCTCGGCGAGCTGGTTGAGGCAGGTCGAATACGCGTCCCGGACCAGCTGCCGCCGGGTCTGCGCCTCGCTGCGGGCTGACTCGGCCTCGGCCAGCACCGCCCGGGCCGCTCCGCGCGCCTCGGCCAGTTCCTGCCGGACGGCGGCGACCAGCGCGTTGCGGTGGTTACCCACACGACCCCCCGAAATTCACGTTGGGGGATTTTACCCATTTCCGCCCGTATCGGCGGATTATGTGCTGCGTGTCGGCGTGCTGCGGTTACCCCGCTGCCGGGCCACCAGCCGGGGGTCAGTGGTGATCAGCTCGTCCCAGAGCCCGCTCGCGACCAGCGCGGCGGCCTCGTTGTGCCAGCGCCGCAGGGTGCCGCGCGGCACATAACGCCGCATCCAGTCGAGCGCCTGCCGGGCATCCCGGTCCAGCCCGTCCGTCCGGAGTTTCCGCCCGTACGGGTTGAGGCCGAGCTCGGTGCAGAAGTGCAACGCGTTGTAGTGCCGCCACTCGTCGGTGGTCTCGAACGGGCCCGCCGGGCGCAGCCGATCGATCCTGTCCTTGAGCAGCGCCCGCAACTCCACCGCGCGCTCCAGCGGCTGGTCGAGCGCGCGCCCGGTCAGCCGGCGGTCCACCGCGGGCAGATCGGTCAGCGGGCTGCGCATCAGCCGGCCCAGATCGCCGTAGTTGGCCAGGGCCTGCCGGGCGAACCTCAGGAACTCCTCCTCGCCGGTGGCCAGCAGCCGATGCCGTTGCCGATGCCGGGGCAGCGCCTCGGCCAGCAGCAGCAGGGCCGACCTGTCCTGCCGCAGCCGCTCCTCGCCGCGGAACGCGAGCACGTCGAGCCCGCGCCGCACCGGGCCCTCCAGCCCGACCACCGTCATGACCGCCGCGACCAGAAGGAACTGCAGCACCGTGACGGCGGTGTCGTCGACCGCGATCAGGGTGACCGCGGCCGGGCCGCCGACGAGCACGATCACCACGACCGCGGCAGTGGCCGAGCGGACCAGATCGGGCCGCAGCCGCTCGCCCGCGTCCAACGCGTCCGAGACCGCGATCAGGAACCCGAGGATGAGCAGGTCGAGCCCCATCGCGGCCAGGGCCAGGCCGGGGCGGCCGAGGTCGATCGGCAGCAGGACGGCGGCCAGGGCCAGTGCGTACAGGGCGGCGGCCACGGTGAGCGCGGCGGTCAGCATCGGCGGGCGCACCTGATCGCGGAACCGCCAGAGCAGCAGCAGCCCACCCGCCAGCGGGGCCAGCACGACCAGCCGTACGCCCGAGGGCAGCACGACCAGAGTCACCAGGAAAGCGCCGGCCAGGATCATCCAGCCCAGGTCGATCTGGCGCCGCTCGGGAACCGAGGACGGCAGCAGGGCCACCATGGCCCCGGCCCAGAGCAGGACGGGCAGGCAGAGCAGCACCTGGGCCGCCACGCCGCGCGGGTCGGCGGTCCACAGTGCCACCCCGGCCGCGTACGTGATCAACGCGCCCGCCGACCGCAGCGCCGCCGGTCGCACCGGATCGCGGCCGGCCAGATAGCAGGCGGCCCACCAGGCGAGGGCGAAGACGAGGACGGCTAGGGCGGGCACGGCGAAGAGTCAACCACCCAGGCGTGCGGAGCCGGAAGAAACGAGAGCCTTCTTACGCCGCCGGCGGCGCACCACCCAGACCCCCGCCAGGACCATCACCAACAGTCCGACCAGGACCAACACCGGCAGGAGGATGGCCAGAACGGACATCACGACGCTCCCGATGTCCTCCGCCGTGCTGGCCACAGGGGCGCCGAAGCCGGCCGTGGTGGCGTTCACCACGGGGCGGGAGGAGGCCTTCACGCCGTGCACGACGAGCGCGATGACCACACCGACGGCGATCGGCACCCACTGGTGCGACCCGAAGAACGAGCCGGGGTCGCTCACCGTGACCGTCTCGGAGGAGGAACCGGCCCCGAACGCCAGGCCGCCCGCGGTCGGTCGCACCACGGTCTGCACCACGTCGTTCACGTGGTCGACCACCGGCACCTTGTCCGCCACCACCTCGATCGCCAGCAACAGCGCGAGGATCAGCAGCGTCCAGCCGTTGGACAACCAGTCCCAGCCGATGGGCAGGTCGATCGTGTCGGTGTAACGGGCGAGCACGCCCATGGTGAGCAGGGGGATGTAGGCATTGAGGCCTGCGGATGCAGCCAGGCCGGTGCCGGTCAGCGCTTCGAGCACGGCTTCAGGATGACAAACCCACGCGAGCACCGCCCGGCGAGCCGAACACGGTCCGGTACTGTCGTGCGGTGCGTCTGGTCATCGCGAAGTGCTCTGTCGACTATGTCGGCCGGCTGTCCGCCCACCTGCCCACCGCCGTCCGGCTCGTGATGGTCAAGGCCGACGGCTCGGTCTCGATCCACGCCGACGACCGTGCCTACAAGCCGCTGAACTGGATGAGCCCGCCCTGCAAGCTGCAGGAGGCGCCCGGTGTGTGGAAGGTCGTCAACAAGGCCGGCGAGGAGCTGCGGATCACCCTGGAGGAGATCTTCCAGGACACCTCGTACGAGCTCGGGGTCGACCCCGGCCTGGTCAAGGACGGCGTCGAGGCCCACCTGCAGGAGCTGCTGGCGGCCCACCCGGAGACGTTCGGCGAGGGGCACACCCTGGTCCGCCGCGAGTTCATGACCGCCATCGGCCCGGTCGATCTGCTGCTCAAGGACTCCGACGGTGCCTCGGTGGCAGTCGAGGTCAAACGCCGCGGCGAGATCGACGGCGTCGAGCAGCTCACCCGCTACCTCGAACTGATGAACCGCGACCCGCTGCTGGCCCCGGTGAAGGGCGTGTTCGCCGCGCAGGAGATCAAACCCCAGGCCCGCGTGCTCGCCACCGATCGCGGCATCCGCTGCGTGGTGGTCGACTACGACAAACTCCGTGGCATGGAACGCGACGAACTCACGCTGTTCTAATGGCGTCGCCTCCGCTCCGCGGGCGATCGCCTGGTAACCGATGAGATGACAGGCGATTTTCCGCCACCCGCAAACCCCGCGGGCGTCGAAAAACCGACTGCCATCTCACCGGCGGCGATCGCATTTAATGGCGTCGCCTTCGCTCCGCGGGCGATCGCCTGGTAACCGATGAGATGACAGGCGGTTTTCCGCCACCGGCAAACCCCGCGGGCGTCGAAAACCGACTGCCGTCTCACCGGCGGCGATCGCGTTCTAGTTCGACAATTCTGTGCGGTCGTCGGCTGTGGTGCCGGAGAGGTAGATGCGGGCGCCGCCGACGCCGATGACGGCCTGGAGCAGCAAGAGGGTCGGGGTCAGGGTGCCGGTGCCGATGGCGATCCAGGCCGGGATGCCGAGCAGCAGCATGTCGGGGCCCATCACGGCGTTGACCAGCGGGCCGGTCGAGAGTGTGCCCATCGGGGTGTCGAGCGGCAGCAGCTCGTTGCGGACGAAACCGACCCGCGCGCGGTGCACGGCGGCGGCCGCGCCGACCGGGCCCAGGGTGAGGCCCAGCGCCCACCACGGGCCCGAGGTGAGGTCGCCCAGCAGGTCGAGGGCGGTCAGTGCGAGCGCCGCCCACAGGCCGGCCAGCACGCCGGGCACCCACAGCCGCTGCAGGACGGCCTGACGGGAGGACAGGCCCAGCATCCGCAGCAGCACCGGGTTGCCCGCGTCGGTCTTGACGTTGCCGGTGGCGGTCAGGCCTGAGATCAGCAGGCCGAGCAGCACAGCGGCGCCCAGCACCCAGCCCGGCGCGCCGCCCAGCAGCACCGGCAGCAGGGCCGCGAGCAGCAGCCAGACCAGGCGGTTGCGGCGCCGCAGCGTCAGCAGCAGATCCTGGGCGACCAGCACCGGCAGCCGGGGGAACAGGCGGGTCGAGCGCAGCCGCCGCCGGGCCCAGTAGCGGCGTTCGATCATGTCGGTCAGGAACGACGGCTCGATGCCGAAGGCGCTGTCGAACAGTGTGCCGGCGACCCGCGACGCGTCCAGGATGCGATCGCTCGGCGTCGCCGCCAGGCCCCGGACGACCAGGCCCAGCGCGCCCAGCACAACGAGCGCGACCGCGCCGGTGATGGGGAGCAGCACCGAGACCGGGGGCCACTGGGTGACGACCGCGGGCCGGTCGAGCATCGTGGCGGCGACCAGCCCGGTCAGCCCGGCCGCGACGAGCAGGCCGGCCAGCCGGTCGAGCGCGTCACCCCAGCGCCCGCCGGCCTGCGCTGCCGTCGCCACCAGCAACAGCACCAGCCCGATCAGCGCGCCGTCGGCGGCCAGCAAGGCGACCTCGTCGCCGGCTTCGGCCCGGGGCGCGGCGTGCCCGACGACGGCCAGCGCGGCCAGCCCGCCCAGCACGGCGGCGGCGATGCCGGTCAGCCGCAGCGAGGGCAGCAGCAGCCGGCGCCGGCTGACCGGGGCGGTCAGCAGCCAGGAGGCGGCGGCCCGGCTCAATGCGAGCGGCCCGAACCGGCGCAGCGCGAGGTAGAGCAGGCCGTAGCAGACCGCGACCAGCGACCCGGCGGCCAGTGCCGACGTGTCCGGCGCGGACGGCCAGAAGATCGCCGCGATCTGCCGGTGCAGCATCCCGCCGATGATCGCGACGCTCAGCGCGCCGATGTACAGGCTGTTCAGGGTGGCGCCGCGCTCGCGGTGCGAGGACTGGGTGCGGCTGATCCACCGCCGTACGGGGGAAAGGGGAACAGCGGTCACGGCGTGCCCGCGCTCAGCGACTCCATCGTGGTGACCTCGGCCCCCGACGCGAGCGCGAAGGCGTCGTCGTGGCTGGCCATCAGCAGCGAGCCACCACCGGCGACGTAGTCGGCGAGCAGGCTCGCCACGTCGGCCCGGCCCTCGCGGTCGAGGCGCTGCTCGGGTTCGTCGAGGATCAGCAGTGAACTGGGCCGCAGCAGCGCGATGGCCAGCACGAGCCGCTGCTTCTGACCCGACGAGAGCTGGGGCGGGATCGCGTCGGCGTGCCCCGCCAGGCCGAACCTCTCCAGCGCCTCGTCCACCCCGGCCGACGCGGGGTCCTGTCCGTGCGCGCGGCAGACCAGTTCGGCGTGCTCGCGCGCGGTGAGCCCGGGATACCAGGTCGGGGGTTCGACGGTGGTCACGACGGCCCGCCAGAACTCGGGGGTCGCGCCGGGGTCGCCGCCGAATACGTGGATCGTGCCCTCGTCGGGCTGCTGCAGCCCGCTCACGCAGCGCAGCAGGGTCGATTTGCCGATGCCGTTCTCACCGACCACGCAGACGCCCGCGCCGGCCGGCACGGTCAGCGTGACCCCGATGAGCACCGGGCTGGAGCCGTATCCGACATGCAGGCCGTCGACCGCGACCGCGGGATGATCCACCACTTCACGGACGCTACTACTTCCGCCCGTACAGGATTCTGAGAGCCTTGACGATCGCGCCGACCTGGGCGGGGGTGCGCTCGAAGGTCATCGCCGGGAGGAGTGACGGCCCCCGCCGTACGGTGATGGATTTGGCCCGGGCGAACTCGCGCAGCCCGTCCTCGCCGTGGATGCGCCCGAAACCGGACTCGCCCACGCCGCCGAACGGCAGGCTGCCCATGCCCACGAACGAGAGCGTGGAGTTGACCGCCACCATGCCCGAGCGCAGCCGGCGGGCGATACGCAGCGCGTTCTTCTTGCCGAAAACCGCGCCACCCAGCCCGTACGGGGTGTCGTTGGCCTTCTGCAGGGCCTCGTCGGCGTCGGCCACCTTGGTGATCGTCAGGGTGGGCCCGAAGGTCTCGTCACTGATCTCGCGCGAGTCGGCCGGCACGTCGACCAGCACGGTGGGAGAGACGTACGGGGGTTGCACCGCCTCGGCCCCGCCCAGCACGGCCCGGCCGCCCTTGGCCAGCGCGTCGTCGATGTGGTCGCGGATGATGTCGAGCTGGCCGGGCATCGTGATGGGGCCGATCTCCTCGCCCGTGCGCAGCCGGCCCGCCCTCTCGGTGACGGCCCGGACGAACTCGTCGTAGATCGGGGCGACCGCGTACACCCGCTCGATGCCGATGCAGGTCTGCCCGGCGTTGGTCATCGAGCCCCAGACCGCCGCTTCGGCCGCGGCCGGGATGTCGGCGTCGGCGTCCACGATCAGCGCGTCCTTGCCGCCGGCCTCGATAACCGCCGGTACGAGGTTTTCCGCGCACGCCGCGAGCACCTTCTTGGCCGTGGCGGTCGATCCGGTGAACGCCATCTTGCCTGCACCCGAGCGGCACAGCGCGGCGCCCACGTCGCCCAGGCCGTGCACCGCCTGCAGCACCGGCTGCTCGGGCACCACCTCGGCGAACGTGTCAACCAGCCACTGCCCGACGATCGGGGTGTATTCGCTGGGTTTGAGGACCACAGCGTTGCCCGCGGCCAGGGCCCCGCTGATCGGGCCGACCGGCGTGAGGATGGGGTAGTTCCAGGGGCCGATCACGCCGACGACCCCGTACGGCTGGTATTCGACGTGACCGGAGTGCTCGGCCACCAGCAGCCGGGTGCGCACCTTGCGTGGCCCGAGCACCCGTTCGGCGTTGCGGGCGGCCCAATCGAGGTGCTCGACGGCGGCGGTGGCCTCGACGATGGCGTCCGCCTCGGGCTTGCCGGTCTCGAGGGCGGTCAGCGCGGCCAGTTCCTCGATGCGGCGCACGATCAGCGACCGCCAGCGCAGCAACCGTTCGCGGCGACCGTCGTAGCCGAGCGCCTGCCACCAGCGTGCGGCCTCGGCGGCGCGGCGCACTGTCGCGTTCACAGCCTCGGCGTCGGCGACCGGCACCCGGCCGGCCTCCGCCCCGGAAGCGGGGTTGGTGGAGATCAGCACGCCGTCCTCGACGACCGGGGTGCCGGGCACACGGGTAGCGGTCATGAACGCGAGTCTAATTCGCTTGTTACCGGCGAGTCATTACTTGATTTCGCAACCCCGGCTCCGGCGGGCCGGTGACCGGCCTCACCCGTACGCTTGTGAATGTGAGCCCTCGCCGTAACCATCCCCGCCGTCGTGAGGCCGGGGTGACGCCGCCGCCGGCGCTGACCGACGAGCGGGTCCGCAAGGGCATCGAGGGCGTCCAGCAGTGGCAGGACGGCGAGTGGATGGTGCGGTCGATCTTCGGCGGGGCCGCCGTGAAGACGTACAGGTGCCCCGGGTGCATGCAGGAGATCCGGCCCGGCGTGGCCCACGTGGTGGCGTGGCCGGTCGACGGCAGCGGCGATCTGACCGACCGCCGGCATTGGCACACCGGCTGCTGGAAGGCGCGCGACCGGCGCGGTCCCGGCATCGAGCGCTCGCGCAACGCACCCCGCTACGGCTAGAGGCTCACCGACCACCCCGTAGCCACCCCTATCCCGACCGAAGGCCCTGTCTGCCATGAGTGCTCCGATTCGCGCCAACTCGATTCTGCCCGCCCACCGGGAGGACATCGAGCTGGCGACCGCCGACGGTCTCACCCTCGTCGGTGAGCTGGCCCGCCCGCTCGACCGCGACCCGGTGGCCACGCTGGTCTGCCTGCACCCGCTGCCCACCCACGGCGGGATGATGGACAGCCACGTGTTCCGCAAGGCCGCCTGGCGGCTGCCCGCCCTGGCCGGGATCGCCGTGCTGCGCTTCAACACCCGCGGCACCTCCAGCGTCCGCGGCACCAGCGAGGGCACGTTCTCGGCCGGCGCCGACGAGAAGTTCGACGTGGCCGCCGCGATCGAGTACGCCGAGTTCGCCGACCTGCCCGACGTGTGGCTGCTGGGCTGGTCGTTCGGCACCGACCTGACGCTCATGCACGGGCTCGACCCGGGGGTGGCGGGCGCGATCCTGCTTTCCCCGCCGCTGCGTTACTCGCAGCCCGAGCACCTCAAGGCGTGGGCCGCCGAGGGCAAGCCGCTGACCGCGATCGTCCCCGAGTTCGACGACTACCTGCGCCCGGCCGAGGCCACCGAGCGATTCGCGGCCGTGCCGCACGCCGAGGTGCTGGCGATCCCGGGCGGCAAGCACCTGTGGGTGGGCGACGCCGAGAAGGTGCTCGACGAGGTGGTCAAGCGGGTGGCGCCGGGCGTCGAGACCCCGCTGCCCCGCACGTGGGACGGTCCGATGGAGACGGGCGACATGAACGCCTACGCCGATCGCACCACCGCCGCGTTCCGCGAGGTGCCGATGCCTACCGCGCCTCCTGGCTCGGAATGAGCACCTCGCGCATGATCAGCTGAATGGCGGCCACCATCGGGATCGCCACCAGCGCCCCCACCACGCCGAAGAGCGCCACGCCGAGCAGAGCCGCCACCACCGCGGCGACGTCGCTGACCTTCACCGAGCGGCGCATCACGTTCGGATAGATCAGGTAGTTCTCCACCTGCTGATAGAGCAGGAAGAAGACGGCGCAGACGATGCCGTCGGTCAGCGAGGAGGCGAACCCGACCAGGCTCACGACGACCGCGCCCAGCGTGGCGCCGATCTGCGGGATCAGGTCGGTGATGGCGACGACCACGGCCAAGGCGAACGGATAGGCCAGCCCCAGGATCACGGCCAGCAGCCAGGTGCTCGCACCGGCCAGCACGGCGATCGAGATCGCGCCGACCATGTACGCGCCGACCTTGGTCAGGATCTCGTCGGTCAGCAGCCGGACGCGCACCCGCCGGGACGCCGGCACGAGCGAGTAACCCGTCTCGCGGATGCGGTCGAACGAGGCCATGAAGTAGATCGTCAGCACCAGCACGGTCAGCAGGTTGAAGACCGTGCCCGCCAGCACGCGGCCCACGCCGACCACGCCACCGACCGCGCCGCCGACCGTGCCCGGGTTGAGCGCGCTGCTCACCCGGTTGAGGATGTCGTAGCGCTGGACCAGCTCGTTGATCGTCTCGTTGCGCTGCAGGCTCTGGATGTATTCGGGGACGTTCTCGATCAGCTGGGTGGTCTGGCTGATCAGCGGCGGGATCAGCGCGACGATGCCGCTCGCGAGCAGCGCCACCACCGCGAGCGCGACGATCGCCACCGCGAGCCCGCGCGGCACGCCCCAGCTGCGCAGCCGGACGACCGCGGGGTTGAGGCCGATGGCCAGGAAGAGCGCGATGAAGATCAGGACGAGCATGCCCGCCGCGTTGCGCAGGCCCAGGAAGAGCCCGTACGCCAGCAGGAGGCCCAGCCCGCCCAGCAGCCCGATCATGAACGGGTTGCGCTGGTCGAGCGGCGGCCCGGGGCGGCCGAAGCGACCCGCGAGGTGTTCCTCGGCCACCGGTTCCAGCGGCTCGCCGTCGCGCGGGGTCTCGTCGTCTTCGCCGGCCACCCGGATCCTCCACACTGGTGGGTGAGCCGGAATCGTTCGCGCCGGCCGCACAGTCTCGGCGGAGACGTTAACCCTGTGCGGTCGGCGCCGCTACCCGACCGGCCGCGCGCGTGACGCGGGGCTCGGGCCGCTGACCTCAGTCGGCGTCGGCGCCCACGCGCGAGGCGGGTGGCACGGTGACCTTCGCCGATGCCGTGACCTTGCCGGGCACGGGCTGACCGGCCGGCTGGTCCGCGGCGTGCTGGCCTTTATCGGCGGCGTGCTGACCCTTGTCCGCAGCGTGCTGGCCCTTGCCCGCGGCGTGCTGGCCCTTGTCGGCGGCGTGCTGGCCCTTGTCCGCGGCGTGCTGGCCCACCGGCTTGTCGGCGGCGTGCGCCCCGACCGGGCCGGTCTTGTCGTCGTCGGCCGGGTCGTCCGGCTCCTCCGGCGCGTTGGCCGCGGCCAGCACGGCGGCGGCGGCCAGCTCGGCCACCCGCTTGGCTTCCCTCTGCACCTGGCGGCGGACGTCGGAAGCGTGCCGCTCGGCCGCCTCGCCGGCCCGCTTGGCCTCGGCCAGCCGGGTCTGCTCGGCCTCGAGCTGCGTGCGGGCCTCGGCCAGCCGCTTGTGCACCTGCTCGGCCTCGTCGGAGCCGGCCCGCGCCCTTTCCTGGGCCGTGGCCAGCTCGCGCTCGGCGTCGGCGACCTTGGCCCGGGCGGCCTCGAGCTCGCGCCCGGCCTCGGCAATCTTTTCCTGCTGGGCGGCGATCTCGTTGCGGACCGCGGTGGCCTGTTCGTCCGAGCGGCGCAGGACCTCCTCGGCGTACTTGTCGGCCTCGCTGCGCAGGTCGGCGCACTGCTTCTCGACACCCGCGCGCAGCTGAGCCAGCTCCTGCGTGAGGATCTGGCGCTTCTGGGCCGTCTCCTGATCGAGGGCCTTGCGCTGCTCGGCCGCGTCGCGCTCGGCCGCCGTGCGCAGGGCGGTGATCTCCTGCTGGGTCTTTTCCCGCAGGGCCTTGATCTCCTGCTCGGCCTGCATGCGGGTGGACCGGGCGTAGCCGTCGGCCTCGGCCCGGGTGCGCTGACCGGCCTGCGCGGCCTGGTCGGTGTGCTGCTGGGCCTCGGCGCGGGCCCGGGTCAGCACGGTCTCGGCCTCGGTGCGCATCTGCTCGGCCGACTGCCGGGCCGCGACCAGTGCTTTCTCGGAGGCGGCCCGCTTGGCCGCGTCGGCCCGCTCCTCCTCGGCGCGGCGGGCGGCCAGGGCGATCTCGAAGTCGCGGATGCCGTTGTGCGCGTGGGCCTCGGCCTCGGCCCGCACCCGCTCGGCCTCGGCCAGGCGGGCCGCGATGTCGTCGGTGGCCGACGCCTTGATCGCCTCGGCCTGCTCCTCGGCGAGCGTGAGGATCTGCTCGACACGTGGGCCGAGGTGCCGGAAGGAGACCTCGGGGCCGGGACCGACCTGCTTGCGGGCCTGCACGATCTCCTGCTGGAGACGCTCGATCTGCGCGTTCATCGCCTGCATCTGCGTGTAGGCCTGCTCGCGCTCGGCCGCCAGCGCGGCGATCTCGTTCTCGGCGCGGGCGACGTACCGCTCGACCTGCTTCTTCTCATAGCCCCGGAGGGCGATGTCGAAGCTGGGTTCGGTGGCCGCGTCCCCGCCGAGACCAAGAATTTCACCGCCGTGCGACATGCTTCCCATCCTCACATACGCAACGTCCGGCCTCGGGGGGATACACACCGTCCCGGGGGGAGTATGCGCCTAGTTGTGATATGTCTGACCCGGCTTGCGACTTTGGCAGACGCAAGGCTATGCGCCCCAAACGATCGGGCCGCACCGGAGAAACTCCGATACGGCCCGCATCGATGTTCGCTCAACGACCGGGCGACCCATACGGTCGCGCACCCGGTGGGTGCCCGCAACCGCAGAGGGCCCGGCCGCCGGGATCAGGAGTTGGTCTTCGCACCCACCGGCTTGTCGGCCTCGGGGCCCGCCTTGGGCGGCTCGGTGGCGCGCTGAGCGGGGGCCGCCTCGGCCGCCTTGGCCACCGCCTCGGCCGCCTTGGCCGGGCCGACACCGGGCACCAGACCGGAGAGGCCGGAGAGCATCTGGCCCAGCTGGTTGGTGACCGCGTCCTTCTGCCGGGTCAGGTCCTCCACCTCGCGCTTGGCCGCCTGCGTGGTCAGCTCGGCCTCGGTGCGGGCCTCGCTGAGCAGACGCTGCGCCTCGCTTCGGGCCTCGCCGACAGTCTTCTCGGCCAGGGCGCGCGCCTTGTCGGTGGTCTCGGCGGCGGTGCGCTCCGACTCGATGCGGCGCTGCTCGGCCCGCTGCGAGATCTCCTTGGAGCGGTCCTCGGCGGCGCGGGCCCGCTCCTCGGCCTCGGCCACCATCTTCTGCGTGGCGCTGACCTGAGCGGCGTGCCGCTGCGACTCCTCGCGCTCGGCCTTCTCACGGCGCTCGGCGATCTCGAGCGCGAGGGCCTGCAGGTCCTTGTCGCGCTTGTCGCGGGCGTCGGTCAGCAGCTTGGTCGCCTCGGCCCGCTTCTCCTCGGCCTCGCGTGACGACTTGGCCCGCAGCTGGGTGATCTCGCGCTCGGCCGTGGCCCGCAGGGAGGCCACCTCGCGCTCGACCGTCGACTTGAGCTCGGCCACCTCGTGCGCGGTGACCGTACGCAGCTGCTTGGTCTCGCGGTCGGCGTCGGATCGCAGCGTGTCGGCCTCGCGGCGGGCCTGCACGCGGGCCTCGGCGGCCTCGCGCTCGGCGTGGGTGCGCACCTGGCCGGCCTCGCGCTCGGCGGTGGCCTTCATCGCGGCCGCCTCGGCGCGCGCCTTGTCGGTGATCTCGCGGGCCTCGAGGCGCGCCGCGGAGAGGATGCCCTCGGACTCTCGCTTGGCCTCGCTGCGGTGATCGTTAGCCTGTTCCTCGGCCAGCCGCAGGATCTGCTCGACCCGGGTGCCCAGCCCGGAGAGCGTCGGCCGGTTGTTCTCCTCCAGCAGCTTGTTGCTGTCGGCGAGCTTCTGCTCGACCGCGTTGAGCCGCTGCTCGGCCTGGCGCAGCCGGCGCTGCGCGTCGTTCATCCGCTGCTCGGCCTCGCCCTGGGCCTGCGACGACTGGTTGAGCGCGGCGACCAGGCGGCCGAGGTGGGCGTCCACCTGTCCGCGGTCGTATCCACGGAGCACCACGGTGAAGTCGTGCTGAGAATTCGCGGAGTCGAAAAATGCCAAATTCTGATCCTGCTGCTGGGGCATTGGGCCATCCTGGCGAAGACGCACGAGCCACGCAAGAGCGGAACGGCTACGGAAAAGACACGTAGATCAGCTTTGAGCTGGCCCGTAGTGAGCGGCTCCACCGTTCGGCCGGACGAACGTCACCCACCCGGCGACCGGGGTCCGGCCCGGTGTCACCTGCTGTATCCGGGGTCGCCGGGATGATCGTCGGGTGCGGGCCGCGAGCACCGTCCGCCATGCCCCGAGATCCTGCCAGGCCGGGGCGGTCACGTCAGGATGATTCATCCGTAAGGCGTACGAAATCAGGCAGGCTCCACCAACTCCACCAGAACGCCCCCGGCATCCTTCGGGTGCACGAAGTTGATCCGCGACCCGGCCGTGCCGCGGCGCGGGGTGTCGTAGAGCAGACGCAGCCCCCGTGCCCGCAGCGCCGCTGACGTGGCCTCGACATCGGCCACTGTGTAGGCCAGCTGCTGCAGCCCGGGGCCGCTGCGGTCCAGGAACTTGGCGATTGCCGAGTCGGGCCGGGCCGGGGCCAGCAACTGGAGGCGGGGACCGGCGCCGTCACCGACCGCGAGCATCGCTTCCCGTACGCCTTGCTCCTCGTTCGTCTCCTCGTGCACGCACCGCATGCCGAAGGTCTCGGCGTAGAAGCGCACCGCCTCGTCAAGATCGGGAACGGCGATCCCCACGTGATCGATCCGCAGAGGCGCGACCTCGCCGAATGTGACATTCTCAGACTCGGCGGCGCTAGGTGAAGGCTGGGTCATCCTATTAGTCTGGCCTAAACGGCCGTTAAGGCCAACCGGGAGTCCCCCCTCAAGATTCCCCTGAGTCCGCCCGGCAGATCGGAATCCAACCGTGACCAGCTCGGTGATCGTGAGCGGCGCCCGTACCCCGATGGGCCGCCTGCTCGGCAACCTCAAGAACGTGCCGGCCACGACGCTCGGCGGCTATGCCATCGAGGCCGCTCTCGCGCGCGGCGGCGTCCGCCCCGACCAGGTGCAATACGTCATCATGGGCCAGGTCCTGCAGGCCGGCGCCGGGCAGATCACGGCGCGGCAGGCCGCGGTGGCCGCCGGCATCCCGATGAGCACCCCGGCCCTGACCGTCAATAAGGTGTGCCTCTCCGGGCTCGACGCGATCGCGCTGGCCGACCAGCTCATCCGCTGCGGCGAGTTCGACGTGGTCGTGGCGGGCGGCATGGAGTCGATGACCAACGCGCCGCACCTGCTGATGACCCAGCGCCAAGGCGTCAAGTTCGGCGACGTGCTGGTGCGCGACCACACGGCGTACGACGGGCTGATCGACCCGTGGGACGGCACCTCGATGGGGGAGTCCACCGAGCGCAGCGGCGTGCACCTGGGCATCACCCGGGCCGAGCAGGACGCGTTCGCGGCCCAGAGCCACCGGCGGGCCGCCGCCGCGCAGCGTGAGGGCCGGTTCGCCGAGGAGATCGTGCCGATCAAGTCGGGCCAGCGCGAGGAGGACCCGGTCGTCGACGTCGACGAGGGCGTCCGGCCCGACGCCACGGCCGAGTCGCTGTCCAAGCTGCGCCCCGCGTTCACCCCCGGCGGCACGATCACCGCGGGCAGCTCGTCGCCCATCTCGGACGGTGCGGCCGCGGTCGTGGTGATGAACAAGGCCAAGGCCGAGGCGCTCGGGCTGCGCTGGCTGGCCGAGATCACCGCGCACGGCAACGTGGCCGGCCCCGACAACTCGCTGCAGTCGCAGCCGGCCAACGCCATCAAACACGCGCTCGACAAGGCCGGGCTGACCGTCGACGACCTCGACCTGATCGAGATGAACGAGGCGTTCGCCCAGGTGGTGCTGCAGTCGATGCGCGAGCTCAAGGTCGACGAGGAGATGGTGAACGTCAACGGGGGCGCCATCGCGCTGGGCCACCCGATCGGCATGTCGGGCGCCCGGCTGGTGCTGACGCTGGCCCTCGAGCTGCGGCGCCGCGGCGGGCTGTACGGCGCGGCCGGGCTCTGCGGCGGCGGCGGTCAGGGCGACGCGCTGATCATCAAGAGTGCCGGGGCGTGAACCGGCGGCACGACGTGCCCGCGCTGGTGGCCAAAGCGCGAGACGGTGACGTGCGGTCGGTGGCCCGGCTGATCAGCCTGGTCGAGAACGGCGACCCCGCGCTGCCCGAGGTGGCTGCGGCCCTCGCCCCGTACGCGGGAAGGGCGCAAGTGGTCGGCCTGACCGGTTCACCCGGCGTCGGCAAGTCGACGACCACCAACGAGCTCGTGCGATCGCTGCGCGCCCGGGGCCGGCGGGTCGGCGTGCTCGCGGTCGACCCGTCCAGTCCGTTCAGCGGCGGCGCGATCCTGGGCGACCGGATCCGCATGCAGGACCACACCACCGACCCGGGCGTCTACATCCGGTCCATGTCGAGCCGCGGGCAGCTGGGCGGGCTCGCGGCGGCCACGCCGCAGGCCGTACGGGTGCTGGAAGGGGCCGGCTGCGACGTGATCCTGGTCGAGACCGTCGGCGTCGGACAGGCCGAGGTCGAGATCGCCTCGCTCGCCGACACGACGCTGGTGCTGCTCGCGCCGGGCATGGGCGACGCGATCCAGGCGGTCAAGGCGGGTGTGCTCGAAGTGGCCGACGTCTTCGTGATCAACAAGGCCGACCGTCCCGGCGCCGACGCCACCTACCGCGACATCCAGGGCATGCTCGGGCTGGGGGAGCGGGCCCCCGGCGACTGGCGGCCGCTGGTCGTGCGGGCCACCGCGGTCAAGGCCGAGGGCATCGACGACATCACGGGCGCGATCGACAAGCACCACGACTGGCTCGAACGGACCGGCGCCCTGGTCACCCGCCGCGAGCGCCGGGCCGCGGTCGAGATCGAGGCGATCGCGCTCGGCGTGCTGCGGGCCCGCATCGGTGACCTGCGGCAGGGGACGGCGCTGGGCGCGCTCGCGGCCGCGGTCGCGTCCGGGGAGGCCGACCCTTATGCGGCCGCCGACGAGCTGATCAAAGGCCTCTAACCGAACTCCTGCAGCGTGTCCTGGATCAGTTGCAGATCCCAGGCCAGCGTGCCGTCACTCAGATCGGCCACGACCCCGCGCAGCCAGGCGATCTCGGCCGTGAGCAGGGCCGCACGGTATTCGTCCTCGATCAGGAAGAGCCGGGGCAGGCCCGGTGGCGCGGCCGCGCGGATGGCGGCGACCTTCGCCTCCAGCGTCTCGACGCGCTGCGCGAGCAGATCCCGTACGTGGTGGGGTTCCAGCACGGCGATGAAGGCGAGCGCGGCCGGGAACTCGGGGAACTCGCGGGCCGGGGCCGGCAGCGCGTCGGCCAGCCAGCGCCGCATCGTGGCCGCGCCCTCGTCGGTGATCTCGTAGACCGTGCGCTCGGGGCGACCGGCCTCGCGCGCGGTGCCGGCCGGGCGGGCCAGGCCGTCCCTGACGAGCCGGTCCAGCGCCTGGTAGACGCTGTTGCGCTGGGCCACGTTGACCAGCTGGTCCTGGCCTCTCTCTTTGATCATCTGCTGCATCCGGTACGGGTGCATGGGCGCCTCGGTGAGCAGCGCCAGCAGCAGCATGCCGAGCGTCGATCGGCGCGGTTCGGTGGCCACCGATCAAGCCTAGAGGGTTGACGCGTAGTAGTCATGAGATGGATAGTCATTTTATGACTAACCCAGTTGCCCTGATCGCCGGCGGGGGCATCGCCGGCACCGTCGCCGCGCTCGCCCTGCACCGGGCCGGCTGGGCGCCCCGCGTCTTCGAGGCCCGCGCCGCGGACGCCGACGAGCGGGGCGCGTTCCTGACCGTGGCCGTCAACGGCCTGACCGCCCTGCGGGCCCTCGACCTCGACCCGTCCGCGGTGCTCGCCGCGGGCTTCCCGACCCCCGCGCTGACCATGACCAACGGCGCCGGCCGCCACCTCGGCGTGCTCCCGCTCGGTGGCCCCGCGCCCGACGGCACGACCACCACCACGATCCGGCGGGCCGACCTCTACGCGGCGCTGCGCGCGGCGGCGCAAGCGCGGGGCATTCCCCTCTCGTACGGCAAAGCTCTGCGCGACTTCACCGAAGGGCCGGGCGGGGTGAGCGTCACGCTGGCCGACGGCTCCACCGCGCAAGGTTCGCTGCTGGTGGGGGCGGACGGCATTCGATCCCGGACGCGGGAACTGCTCGACCCCGACGGCCCGGCCCCGGACTACCTGGGGCTGCTCAACGCGGGCGGGTTCACGTCCGGCCCCGTCGACGGGGTCACCCCGGAGCCGGGCATGGTCTACATGGCCTTCGGGCGGCGGGCCTTCTTCGGCTGGACCGCCGCGCCGGACGGCTCGGTGTGGTGGTTCGCCAACCCGCCCAGCAAGCAGCCGGTGCGGCCCGGGGACTTCACGTCCGCGTCGTGGCGGGACCACCTGCTGGGGCTGTTCGCCGACGACGCCTTCCCGGCCGCGGCGATCATCCGGGCCACGCCCGACGTGCTGGGGCCGTGGAACACCGACGACCTTCCCCGCGTACGGGTGTGGCACTCCCGTCGAGCCGTCCTGATCGGCGACGCGGCGCACGCGGTCGCGCCCTCGTCCGGGCAGGGCGCGTCGATGGCCTTCGAGGACGCGGTCACGCTGGGGCTGTGCCTGCCGGCCGGCTCGTCAGTCGCCGAGGGGCTGGCCGACTACGAGCAACGCCGCCGGCGCCGGGTCGAGCGCGTGGTGGCCGTCGGGCGGCGCAACGGCAGCGGTAAGACCGCCGGGCCGGTCGGCGCGGCGATTCGGGACGCCATGTTCCCACTCGTCATGAAGATCCTCTATCGCCGCGGCAACCCGCAGGCGTGGATCCTCGACCACCGGGTGGCTTGAGAGTTTTTCGGTCACTTTCCGTGAGCATTCGGGTGACGCGCCTACCCTCGTTGACCCGATCGGCAACCCTCTCGCAACGCCCTAAGCTGGGACTACGCCATCGTCATGAGAGGAGGGGACGTCATGGTCAACCCGGTTACGTTCCCCCAGGCGGCCGGCACCACGGCCACCTATCTTCACCCTCTGTTGCAGTCGGCGGCGCTGCAGTCGACAGTCCTCGCGGCCGCGGCCAAGCCTTCCGAGGCCGCCCCGAACGTGACGCAGGTGCGCCAGCCCGCCGTGCCCGCGGTGACTGCCGTGCAGCCGACCGCCGCCTACGCCGAGAACCTCGCCCGCGATGCGGCCACCGCGGTCCGCACGGCCACCGTCACCGCCAAGACCACCCGCCGCCTCGAGCAGACCGCCGAGGACGACGCGTTCGCCGAACTGGCCCGCCAGGCCTCCCTCGACCGCGCCTCGTCGCAGGTGGGCATGCTGCTGACCCGGGCCGCGGCCGAGCGGCGGGTCGCCGTCACCTCGGGTCTGCCGGCGGCACGGCTGGCTCAGCTCGACACCACCACGTCGCGGCTCTACCACGCGCTGGACGTCCTGGTCTGAGATCCACCCGAAGCGCGCGACGCCCACACCTTGTCCTGTCACGGTGTGGGCGTCGCCGTGTCTTCGACACCGGAACCACCCACCACGGCCGGAGCCCGCGCAACGGCCCGGACCACCCACTGGCTCGCGAGGCGGGCCCCGGACGGCCCTGGTGCTTCTGTGGGCGGCCAGGACGCGTACGGGATCAGTCTCTTTTGACCTTAGCGATCGTTCAGGAATAGCCCTAGGATGACATCCATGGATGCTGCCGACATCGCCGCGGGGCGGGAGCGCTGGCAGCGGCGCTACGACGCCGCGCGCAAGCGGGACGCTGACTTCACGACGCTCTCCGGCGCCACGGTCGAGCCGGTCTACGGGCCACCGCCGGAGGCGGGCTATCCGGGGTTCGAGCGCATCGGCTGGCCGGGCGAGTTCCCCTACACGCGGGGGCTCTACCCGACGGGCTATCGCGGGCGCACCTGGACGATCCGGCAGTTCGCCGGGTTCGGTAACGCGCGCCAGACCAACGAGCGCTACAAGATGATCCTGGCCGCCGGCGGCGGTGGGCTCAGCGTCGCGTTCGACATGCCGACGCTGATGGGCCGCGACTCCGACGATCAGCAGTCGGCGGGCGAGGTCGGCCACTGCGGCGTCGCGATCGACTCCGCGGCCGACATGGACGTGCTCTTCGACGGCATCGACCTCGAGCAGACCACGACCAGCATGACGATCTCGGGCCCGGCCGTGCCGATCTTCTGCATGTATCTGGTGGCCGCCGAACGGCAAGGCGCCGACCTGCACAAGCTCGACGGCACGCTGCAGACCGACATCTTCAAGGAATACATCGCGCAGAAGGAATGGCTCTTCCAGCCCGAGCCGCACCTGCGTTTGATCGGCGACCTCATGGAGTACTGCGCGGCCGAGATCCCGCGCTACAAGCCGTTGTCGGTCAGCGGCTATCACATCCGCGAGGCCGGCTCGACGGCCGCCCAGGAACTGGCGTACACGCTGGCCGACGGCTTCGGCTACGTCGAGCTGGGACTCAGCCGGGGGCTCGACGTCAACCAGTTCGCGCCCGGGCTCAGCTTCTTCTTCGACGCGCACATCGACTTCTTCGAGGAGATCGCCAAGTTCCGGGCCGCGCGGCGCATCTGGGCCCGCCACCTGCGCGACGACTACGGCGCCACCAGTGAGAAGGCGTTGTGGCTGAAGTTCCACACGCAGACGGCCGGCGTCTCGCTCACCGCCCAGCAGCCGGTCAACAACGTCGTCCGTACGGCGGTGGAGGCGCTCGCGGCCGTGCTGGGCGGGACGAACTCGCTGCACACCAACGCGCTCGACGAGACGCTGGCCCTGCCCACCGACGAGTCGGCCGAGATCGCCCTGCGCACCCAGCAGGTGATCATGGAGGAGACCGGCGTGGTCAACGTGGCCGACCCGCTCGGCGGCTCGTGGTATCTGGAGGAGCTGACCGACCGCATCGAGGCCGAGGCCGAAGAGATCTTCGCGCGCATCCGCGAACTGGGCGAGGACGGCAGCATCACCGCCGGCATCCTGCGCGGCATCGAGGACGGCTGGTTCACGGCCCACATCGCCGACTCGGCCTTCGTCTATCAGCAGGCCGTCGAGAAGGGCGACAAGCGGACCGTCGGCGTCAACGTGCACACCGCCACGGTGGCCAAGGAGCTCGAGATCCTGCGGGTCTCGCACGAGGTCGAGCTCGAGCAGAACCGGGCGCTCGGTTCCCGCCGGTCGGAGCGAGATCCCGTACGGGTCAAGGCCGCGCTCGACCGGATGGTGGAGGTGACCCGCACGGGCGACAACATGATCCCGGCCATGCTGGAGGCCGCGCGGGCCGAGGCGACCCTGGGCGAGATCTGCGGGGTGCTCAAGGACGAGTGGGGCATCTATCGGGAACCGGCGCGGTTCTAGGGGCTCCGTTCCCGGCCGACCTCGATCGAATCGGACAAAAGCGTCGCCTGTCGGGCGGATCTTGCGCAACCGTCCGGCAGGGCCGAGGATCGGCGGAAACACGCCCCTGTGACGTCCGATATCGGCGCGGCGGAGCGCCTCGTCTGCGTGCGAGACTAGGTAACCATGAGCGACCCACGGACCACTCCGTCGATCTTCACCCGCGGCGCGGTCGATCTCAGCGCGCTGCGCGCCCCGGCTGCGTCCCCGGCGAAAAATCCCGCGCCCGGCAGCGCGGCCCCGCACGAGAACCACGACGGCCCGTCCGGCACCATCCCCGGCGGCCTGCCCGGCGGTGCCGGCCCCGAGACGATCATCGACGTCACCGAGGCCAACTTCCAGACCACCGTCCTCGAACGGTCCCTGAGCACCCCCGTCATCCTCGACTTCTGGGCCGACTGGTGCGAGCCCTGCAAGCAGCTGTCGCCGATCCTCGAACGGCTGGCGCAGGCGGGCGGCGGCTCCTGGGTGCTCGGCAAAGTCGATGTGGACGCCAACCCCCGCCTGGCCCAGGCGCTGCGGGTGCAGGGCATCCCGATGGTGGTCGCGGTCGTCAACGGTCAGCTCGTCGAAGGCTTCACCGGGGTGCTGCCCGAGTCCCAGATCAAGCAGTACGTCGACGCGGTGCTCAAGGCGGGCGGCATCTCCGTCGAGCCGGACGCCGACCCGCGGCTCGACGCGGCCGACGACGCGCTGATGGGCGGCGACCTCGACGAGGCCGAGGCGGCCTACCGCAAGATCCTGGCCGAGCACCCGGCCGACGCGGCCGCCGAGTCCGGCCTGGCCCAGGTCGACCTCTACCGCCGCATCTCCGGAGCCGACGCCGCCGGCGCCATCGCGAAAGCCGACGCCGCGCCCGACGACATCGACGCGCAGCGGCTCGCCGCCGACGTCGAAGTGCTCAGCGGGGAAGCGGACAAGGCCTACGCTCGCCTCGTCGCCCTCGTCCGGCGCACCTCCGGCGACGAACGCGACGCCGTACGCAAGCACCTGCTGTCGCTGTTCAGCGTGGCCGGCCCCGACGATCCCGCGGTGGCCGGAGCCCGACGGGCCTTGGCCAGCGCCCTCTTCTAGCCAGGGAGCCGCTCCGTGCGCCGCATCGCCGTCCTTGACGCACCGTCCAATCTCGGTCTGCGCCCGCCGACCGCGACGTCGGTGCCGGGCTGCGCCAAGGCGCCCGGAGCTCTCCGTGACCACGGGCTGATCAGCAAACTCGACGCCCGCGACGCCGGCTGCCTGACCCCGCCCCGCTACGACGCGGGCGACTGGCGGCCGGGCGACGGCGTGGCCCACGCGGCCCAGATCGCGGCCTACTCGCGGGCGCTGGCCGACCGGATCGGCGGCATCCTCGACGCCGGCGAGTTCCCGGTCGTCCTCGGCGGCGACTGCTCGATCCTGCTCGGCTCCGGCCTGGCCATGAACCGGCTCGGCGACTCCGTCGGCGGGCGCATCGGCCTGGTCTTCGTGGACGGGCACTCCGACTTCCGGCACCCCGGCAACGCCTCCTACGTAGGGGCCGCCGCCGGCGAGGACCTCGCGCTGGTCACCGGCCGCGGCCAGGCCGACCTGGCCGCGATCGAAGGGCGCCGGCCCTACTTCCGCGACGTCGACGTGGTCGTGATGGGCATCCGCGCCCAAGACGAATACCGCCTCGACCTGCAGGCGGCCGGCATCGTGACCCGCCCCGTGACCGCCCTGCGGGCCGAAGGCGCCGCCCGCAGCGCCCAATGGGCCCGCGACCAACTGGTCGACTGCGCGGGCTACTGGGTCCACATGGATGTCGACGTGCTCGACCCCGCCGTGATGCCGGCCGTCGACGCGCCGTCGCCCGGGGGGATCGCCTTCCCCGAGCTCGAAATCCTGCTGGCCGGGCTGGTGGAGTCGCCGCACTGCCTCGGCGTGGAGATCACGGTCTTCGACCCCGACTACGACCCCGACGGCTCGTACGCGGCCGAGATCGTCAGCGCCATCACGGCCGGCCTGGCCAACGCCCACACCGTGACCCCGCGCCCCGACCTGATCGCGGCCCGGGCCGACCTGAACGAACCCGCCGTCGCCCAGCCCTCGGCGCCGGACACCGAAGGACCGGGCCGGCTGGGGCCGTCGGCGCCGCGCTTCAACCGGGCCGAGTCGCTGCTCGCCGGCTTGGACCGCGCCGGCAGCGGCCCCGGCGGCCTCAACCGCGGCGACTCCGACGAACCCGATCGCGAGTCTGGCGGGCTGGGTCGTGAGCCTGGCGGCCTGGGCCGGGAGCCCGGCGGGCTGGGTCGTGAGTCCGGCTCGAACAGTGAGACCAGCGGTCTTGACCGCGGGCCTGACGCGCTGGGTCGTGAGCCCGGCGAGACCGGCGGCCTCAACCGCGAGCCTGGCTCGTTGGGTCGTGAGTCTGGCGGCCCCAAGCGAGAGCCTGGCTCGTTCGGTCGTGAGTCCGGCGGCCTCAACCGCGAGCCCGGCGCGTTCGGTCTTGGACCTGGCGGCGGCCTGGGCCGGGAGCCCGGCGGGCTGGGTCGTGAGTCCGGTGGCCTCAACCGCGACCTCGGCGGGCTGAACCGCAACATCGACCTGGACGGGCTCACCCGCGGCGAAGCGGGTGCGCCCGGCCGACTCAACCGCGAAGGCGGCGTGGGACTGAACCGCGGTGACGCCGGCGCGGCCGGGCTCATCCGGCCGCGTTCACCCAATCCGCGGGTGGGCCGGGCCGAGTCGCTCATAGCGGGCCTCAACCGGGGTGGGTCCCAGCCGGGTGGTCTGCGGCGTCCGGCCGCGTCGGCGGGCGGGTCCGACGAGGAGCACGAGCGGGAGCAGCGCCGGGCCGCGGCCGCGGGCGACAGCGTCTCGTTGGCCGCCACCGGGATGTCGCAGGGTGTGTCCGACGAGGTCGCCCTGCCCGCGACGACTCTGCTCGGCGTCGAGGAGGCGGACGAGGTCGCATCCGAGCACGAGGGTTCGCCCAGCTCCGACGAGGATGCACGCCTGCGCGAGGAAGCGGGCGATGACGTCGAGCCTTTCGGCGGGGGAGACGGCGACACCGCCGACGCGCCTGACGCGACGATCGCCCGTCCAGACGAGGCCGAGTCCGGTCCCCACGACGGCGATGCCGTAGCCGCCAACCTTGACGCCGCGCCCGCTGGCCCCGACGCCGTGCCCGCTGGCCCCGACGCCGTGCCCGCTGACTCCGATGCGGTGGCTGCCGCACTTGACGCCGTGCCCGCCGGCTCCGATGCGGTGGCTGCCGCACCCGGTGCCGTGGCTGGCGCACCCGAGGCCGCGGCCAGCGACTCCGAGGCCGCCGGATCTGACGGCGTGGCTGCTGGACCCGACGCTGAGGGCGCCGGGTTCGCTGATGGTGTGGGCACGTGGTCAGCTGGCGGCGAAACCGGCGATGCCGCTGCCGCGGACGATGTTGAGGCGGCCGGCTCCGCGGAGGACGGGGCCCCGGCAGGTGCCGACGAGGCGTATCCCGTGGACCCATGGGCCGACGACACGGACCCAACCGGGGTCGAGCACCTCGAAGAGGGAAACCAGGCGCATCACGGGGCCTACACCGGCGAGCCGCTCAAAGCCGCGGATCCGGCCGCGGTAGAGCCAGCCGACGCCGCAGTGGTCGACGCGGATCCGGCTGAAGCAGAGCCGATCGCGATGGAGCCGGCCGAAGCCGAACACATCGTCGCTGAGTCGGCTGACGTCGAGCGGGTCGACGTGGAGTCGGCTGACGCCGAACGAATCGACGTGGAGTCGGCTGAGGCCGAGCGGGTCGACGTGGAGTCGGCTGACGCCGAGCTGATCGACGTCGAGGCGGCTGAGGCCGAGCTGATCGGCACTGAGCGGGCTGACGCCGAGCTGATCGATGTGGAGTCGGCTGAGGTTGAGCTGGTCGACGGCGAGCCGGACGGTTCGGGGCTGCGGGACGACGGTCAGCCGGGGGCCGACGCCGCGTCAGGCGGGGTGGGGGAAGCGCCCGTGCGGCTGGTGCCGCGGCCGCTCGGGTCGGCGCCCTTGCTGGACTCCGAGCCGTTGCCTGCTACCCGGCCCGGCATGTTGCGGCCCCGGGTCAACGACGAGGAGCCGTTCTCGTTGCCGGCCCAGCGCCCCGCCTTCGACCTCGGGTCGGGTGCGCCGGCCGACGTGAACTGAGCCGGTGTGAACTGAGCCGGCGTGAACTGAGCCGCTGAGAACTGAGCCGCTGAGAATGAGCGGCTGAGAACTGAGCGGCTACTTGGCCAGGTTGGTCAGGAAACGGGAGACGATCGGGACCGCGGCTTCCGAGCCGGCCCCGCCTTTCTGCACCATCACGGCGAAGGCCACGTCGCCCTGGTAGCCGATGAACCACGAGTGGGTGTCCTCGGTGGCCTCGCTGAACTCGGCCGTGCCGGTCTTGCCGAAGACCGCGCCGCCCGGGACGCCGCGCAGGGCCGTTGCCGTGCCGCTGGTCACCACTTCGCGCATCATTTTGCGTAGCGCCGTCACCGACGCCTGGTCGAGGGCGGCCCCGTCGGCGGCGGGCGCGGCCGGTGCCGGGTCGAGCACGAGTTTGGGCTGCTTGAACTGGCCGCGGGCGATCGCCGCGGTGGCGCCCGCCATGGCCAGCGGGCTCACCGCCGTGGCGCCCTGACCGAATGTGGCCGCGGCCAGTTCGGTGGGGCTGTCGGCGGGGGAGAGTTTGCCGCTGAAGGCCTCGACGCCCAGATCCCATCGGCCGCCCAAGCCCACCGCCTCCGCCGCCGTGCGCAGGCCGTCCGCGCCCAGCTTCGGGGCCAGCCCGACGAACGCCGTGTTGCACGATTTCGCGAAGTCCACGTGGAACGGCACGTTGCCCAGGGCCATGTCGTGGGAGTTCTTGAACTGGCGCCCGCCGACCACGGCGGTTTTGGGGCACGCCACCACCGAGTCGGCCGTCGCGGCCTTCTTCTGCAGGATCCCGTACGTGGAAATGGCCTTGAACGTCGAGCCGGGGGCGACTTGGCCGGTGAGGGCGGTGTTGACTCCGCCGCCGTCGGGTCCGTTGGCCACCGCGAGCACCGAGGAGTCGCTGATTTTGATGGCGACCAGCGAGCTGGGCTGTTTCTCGGCGGCCAGCGCCTGGTCGGCCGCGTTCTGCGTCTGCACGTCGAGCGTGGTCTTGATCGGTTTGCCCGCTACCGGGTCGGTCATGAAGAGCGCCTTGGGCACCGATTCCTCCTGCCCGGTGCTGTCGGCCTCGTCGCCGTCGGTGCCGCCGCTGATCGTGACCGAGACGCCGGGCGTGCCGCGCAGCGCGGTGTCGTATTTCTGCTGGAGGCCGCCGTGCCCCACGGTGTCTCCCTGCACCAGTGTCTGCGGGTTCTTCTCGAGGTCTTCGGCGGTGGCGGCGTCGACCGTGCCGAGCAGCGCGCGGGCGAAGACCCGGCTCGGCGCGAGCGGCCTGTCCTCCTTGATGAAGGCCGTGCCGTTGAGCGCCCGCAGCCCGGGCCGGATCTTGTTGTAGTCGGGTTCGCGCAGTGTGATCAGCTCGAGGAAGGACTGCGGCTGGGCGTTCTTGATGCGGTCGGCCAGGTTGGCCGTGTCGACCGTGACGCCGATCTTCTTGAACTCGGTGGCCAGCCCGGCGCGCAGCTTGGCCAGGTCGGTCACCTTCTGCGGCTCGACCCCGATCATGATCACGGGGCGCGGGCTGACGATCGGTTTGCCCGCGCTGTCGAGGATGCTCGCACGGTCGGCCGGCAGGCGGGTCACCTGGAATTTGTCGCCGTTGGTGAGGTCGTTGTGCAGCACCGACGGTTCCCACACCACGCGCCAGCCGTCGCTGTTCTGCTTGGTCAGGCGAACCGTGCTCTGGTAGGACCACGCGACGTCGCCAGGTAGCTTCCAGTCGAGTTTGAGGGCGCTGGTGGCGTCGTCCCCCCGGGTCTGCGGTTCACCCTCCGCGGTGACCGTGAGCGGCTGCCGAGCCAGGTCGCCGGAGACTGCCTTGATCTGTTCCAGCACGGCCGGCGCAGCGATCTTGCCGCCGTCGGCCCCGACGAAGCCGACCTTGCTCAGGTCGCCGGCCTTCCAGCCGGCCACGAAGTCCTCCAGGGTGCCCTCGGGGCCGTCCTTGGAGCACCCGGCCAGGCCACCGGCCACCAGGGCCAGCGCGACGGCCGCCCCCGCGGCGCGGTGCACGGATCGGTACGGACCGCGGTGCATGAGAACCCCTTTCGCCGGGTACCGGCCGGAATGTAGGAGACGGTAGTGAACTCGTGCACGTTCCGCTGACCCCACTCCGGTGAGATAGGTCAAATCTGCCGCTCATCGGGCCGTTCACACCGCGGCTGTCCTAGTGCCCGGCCCGGGGCTCTAGGCTGTCCTCGAAACGTTCGAGCCCACAGTGTCGTGGGTGAGGGGAGCGCCAGAGCCATGGCTGTCGCCGACGAGGCAGCGACCGAAACCGACGCCGACAACGATCTCATCGCCGGGCCGGGGTTAGCCCTGACCGGCCGCCTCGGCGCCAGTGCCGAGGAAGGCGATCTCGACGAGACGCTGCCCAACGGGGAGCGGCTCATCGCCCAGGCGGTGGAGGTGGCCGGCGACGACCATGCCACCGCCTCGCTCGTGGGGCGGTATTGGCGGTTCGCGCCGGACGAAGAACTGGTGGGGCTGACCCCGCAGGAGATGTACGACGCCGCGATCAGCCACCGTGAGCTGGCCGCGACGCGCCTCCCGGGTGAGCTGAAGCTCGCGATCACGCCGCCGAGCGGGTCGCAGTGCCACACCATCCTGCAGATCGTCACCGACGACATGCCGTTCCTGGTCGACTCGGTGATCGCGCTGCTCTCGGCCCACCAGCAGCAGGTGCATCTGCTGGTGCACCCGTTGATCGTGGTGCGCCGGGAGCCGCTGGGCGCGCTGGCCGAGCTGGCCGCCGACGTCGAGCCCGACGACGCGATCGAGGGCGACCTGGTCGAGAGCTGGATCCGCATCGAGCTCGACCCGATCCGCAACACCGAGGCCCGCGACCAGCTGCTCAACGAGGTGCAGCGGGTGCTGACCGACGTCCGCGACGCGGTCGAGGACTGGCCGCGCATGCGCCAGCGGGCCCTGGTGATCGCCGACGAGCTGGCCGCCGCCCGCGGGTCGGAGCGCAAGCTGCCGGTGCCCGACAAGGACGTCACCGACTCGATCGAGCTGCTCAAGTGGCTGGCCCACGACCACTTCACGTTCCTGGGCTACCGGGAGTATCGCCTCGACGGCGACCTGCTGTCCGCCGTGGCCGGCTCGGGCCTGGGCATCCTGCGCGGCGACAGCAAGCCCCGCAAGCTGTCCACGATGGCCGACGAGGCGTTCCAGCGGGCCCTGGAGAAGCGCCTGCTCGTGATCACCAAGGCCAACTCGCGGGCCACCGTGCACCGCTCGGCCTACCTCGACTACATCGGCGTCAAGGTCTTCAACGAGGCCGGCGAGGTCGTCGGCGAGCGCCGTTTCCTCGGCCTGTTCAGCTCGTCGGCCTACCGCACCAGCGTGCGCGAGCTGCCGGTGGTCAAGCGCAAGGTGCGCGAGGTGCTCGACCGCTCCGGCCTGTCGCCGCGCGGGCATTCCGGCAAGGACCTGGTGCAGATCCTCGAGACGTACCCGAGGGACGAGCTTTTCCAGATCAAGACCGATGACCTGTACGAGGCGGTGATCGGTGTCCTGCGCATGGCGGGCCGCCGCCAGCTGCGTCTCTTCCTGCGGCGCGACGGGTACGGCCGGTTCATCTCGTGCCTGATCTACCTGCCGCGCGACCGCTTCACCACCGGCAACCGGCTGCGCATGCAGGAGATCCTGCTGCGCGAGCTCAACGGCGTGGGCGTCGACTACACGACCCGGGTCACCGAACGGATGCTGGCCCGGGTGCACTTCATCGTGCGGACGGATCCGGCCGACCCGCCGGGCCAGATCGACCCCAACACCCTGGCCGAGATGCTGGCCGACGCCACCCGCATGTGGGACGACGACTTCTCGCTGGTGCTCGAGCGCAAACTGGGCGAGGAGGCCGCCCGCGATCTTTTCGCGCGTTATGCGACGGCCTACCCCGAGAGCTACAAGGACGGCCACACCCCGTACGAGGGAATGCAGGATCTCGCGAAACTCGAGCTGCTCGAGGAGGAGGGGCAGCTCGAGATGCACCTCTATCGCAAGCGGCGGCCCGGGCGGGACGGCGTGCTCGAGGCCGACGACCACGACATCCGGTTCAAGGTCTACCGGTACGGCGAGCCCATGATGCTCTCCGCGGTGCTGCCCGTGCTGCACTCGCTGGGCGTCCAGGTGATCGACGAGCGGCCGCACGAGATCCGGCGCACCGACGGCACGATCTACCTGTACGACTTCGGGCTGGAGCCGCCGGCCGCGCACCGTGAGCTGTCCGAGGTACGCCCGCAGGTCGAGAACGCGTTCGCGGCCGCCTGGCGGGGTGAGGCCGAGGTGGACGGGTTCAACGAGCTCGTGTTGCGGGCCGGGCTCACCTGGCGGCAGGTGGTGGTGCTGCGGGCGTACGCGAAATATCAGCGCCAGACCGGGTCGGTCTTCTCGCAGCGGTACCTCGAGTCGACCTTCATCGCCTACCCCGAGATCGCGCGTCTGCTCGTCCGGCTGTTCGAGACCCGCTTCTCGCCGCGGCTGGAGGCGGGTGAGGCCCAGCGCGGCCGCGTCGCCGACGAGCTCGTCGAGCGTGTCACCACCCTGCTCGACGACGTCGACAGCCTCGACCAGGACAGGATCCTGCGGTCCTACCTGACCCTGATCCAGGCCACCCTGCGCACCAGCTTCTTCCAGCGCGGAGCCGACGGCCGGCCGAAGTCGTACGTCGCCTTCAAGCTCGATCCGCAGGCCATCCCCGACCTGCCGCAGCCCCGGCCCAAGTACGAGATTTTCGTGTACTCGCCGCGCTTCGAGGGCGTGCACCTGCGGTTCGGCGCGGTGGCCCGGGGCGGTCTGCGCTGGTCGGACCGGCGCGAGGACTTCCGTACGGAGGTGCTCGGCCTGGTCAAGGCGCAGATGGTCAAGAACGCGGTGATCGTGCCGGTCGGTGCCAAGGGCGGCTTCGTGCTCAAGCAGAAGCCGGGCGACCGCGACGAGGCGGTGGAGTGCTACAAGCGCTTCATCACGGCGTTGCTCGACGTCACCGACAACATCCTCAGCGGCAAAATCATCCCACCCCGCGACGTGGTGCGCCACGACGGCGACGACCCGTACCTGGTGGTCGCGGCGGACAAGGGCACGGCCACGTTCAGCGACATCGCCAACGAGATCTCGGTGTCCAAGGAGTTCTGGCTGGGCGACGCGTTCGCCAGCGGCGGCTCGGCCGGCTACGACCACAAGAAGATGGGCATCACCGCCCGCGGCGCGTGGGAGTCGGTCAAGAAGCACTTCCGCGACCTGGGCGTCGACACCCAGCGCGAGGACTTCACCGTGGTCGGCGTGGGCGACATGTCAGGTGACGTCTTCGGCAACGGCATGCTGCTCAGCGAGCACATCCGGCTGGTGGCCGCGTTCGACCACCGGCACATCTTCCTCGACCCCAACCCGTCCGCTCTCGAGTCCTTCAACGAGCGGAAAAGGCTGTTCGACCTGCCGCGTTCTTCGTGGGACGACTACGACCGCTCGCTTCTCTCGGCCGGCGGGGGCATCTATCCCCGTACGGCGAAATCGATCCCCGTCTCGGCCGAGGTGCGCGCGGCGCTCGACCTCGGTGAGGCGCCCACGATCAGCCCGGTCGAACTGATGCGGGCCATCCTGCGGGCACCGGTCGACCTGCTGTGGAACGGCGGCATCGGCACCTACGTGAAGTCGGCGGCCGAAACGCACGCCGACGTGGGCGACAAGACCAACGACGCGATCCGGATCAACGGCAGCCAGCTGCGGGTGCGGGTGGTCGGCGAAGGCGGCAACCTGGGGCTGACCCAGCGTGGGCGCATCGAGTTCGCGCGGGCCGGCGGGCGCATCTACACCGACTTCATCGACAACACCGCCGGGGTGGACTGCTCCGACCACGAGGTCAACATCAAGATCCTGCTGGGCGGCGCGGTGACCGACGGCGAGATGACCCTGCCCGAACGCGACGAGCTGCTGGCCGCGATGACCGACGAGGTGGCCGCGCTGGTCCTGCGGGACAACTACGAGCAGGCCAACGCGCTCGGCAACGCCCGGGCCCAGGCCCATTCGCTGTTGCCCGTGCACCGGCGGCTGCTCAACGACCTCGAGGCGAGCGGGCAGCTCAACCGCGAACTGGAGGCGCTGCCGACCGACGCCGAACTGGCCACCCGTTACGACGCGGGGGAGGGGCTCACCGCTCCCGAGTTCGCGGTCCTGCTGGCGTACGTCAAAATCAGCCTGGAACGCGAGGTGCTGGCCGACGAGATCGTCGACGAGGCGTGGACCAACGAGGTGCTCAGCCGCTACTTCCCGACGCCGCTGCGCGAACGCTGCGCCGGACGGATGACGGGGCACCGGCTGCGCCGCGAGATCATCGCCACCGTCCTGGTCAACGAGGTGGTCAACCGCGGCGGCACGTCGTTCGTCTACCGGGCGATGGAGGAGAGCGGGGCCTCGGCGGCCGACGTGATCCGGGCCTACACGGTGGTTCGGGAGGCGTACGGGCTGGCCGGCATCTGGGCCGACGCCGAGGCGCTCGACAACAAGGTGCCTACCGAGGCGCAGACGCTGGTCTTCCTCGAATCACGGCGGCTGCTCGACCGGGCGGTGCGGTGGCTGGTCAGCACCCGCCGCTCACCGATCGACGTGGCCGGCGAGATCGCCAAACTGGGCGCCGGGGTGCAGTCGCTGCTGCCGCAGATGCCGCAGGTGCTGCGGGGCATCGAGCGCCGGTCGATGGACGAGCACATCGCCACGCTGGTCAACCAGGGCGTGCCGATGGAGCTGGCCGAACGGGTCACGTGGTGCAACTACGGTTTCGGCCTGCTCGACATCCTGGAGACCGGCGCCGGCACGGGCAAGCCCGCGGTCGAGGTGGCCGGGGTCTACTTCGCCCTGTCCGAGCGCTTCCACATCGACCAGCTGCTCTCCCACATCTCGTACCTGCCGCGTGGTGACCGGTGGCAGACGCTGGCCCGCATGGCGCTGCGCTACGACCTGTACGCGGCCCTGGCCGCCCTGACCGCCGAGGTGCTGCAGTCCACCCCGTCCGACGCCACGGCCGACGAACGGGTCTCGGAGTGGGAACGCGTCAACGCGGCCTCGATCGCCCGGGCGGCCAACGCCATGGGCAACGTCGCCGACACCCCGGCCGAGCTGGCCGCCTTGTCGGTGCTGCTCCGGCAGATCCGCACCCTGGTCAAGACGTCCGCCGCCTGAGTCACCGCTGGGAGGGGCCGCCTTCGGGCGGCCCCTTCGCATTTTGGGGCCCACCCGCGCCTCCCGGCCAAGCGCGAGGTGGAGGACCTGACCCGGCAGAAGGACGCGGTCACCAACCAGCTGGGCCGTGGTTCCCCGGAGCTGCCTTCGTGTCAGGTACCCCCAAGGGGTATAGGGTAGGGGCATGGAGCGGGTGATCGAGCTGGAGATCGGCGGGATGACGTGCGCCGCGTGCGCCAACCGCATCGAGAAGAAGCTGAATCGGCTCGACGGCGTGACCGCGACCGTGAACTACGCCACCGAGAAGGCCCGGGCTTCCGTGCCGTCCGCGCTCACCGCGGCCGACCTGATCGCGGTCGTCGAGAAGACCGGTTACACCGCGGCCGAGCCCCAGCCCCTCGAAGTGGCCAAGACCGAGGCCGCGAGGGACACGCTCCGCGACCGGCTTTTGATCTCCGCTGCGCTGAGTGTTCCCGTCATCGTCCTCGCGATGGTGCCGGCCTGGCAGTTCGACTACTGGCAGTGGTTGTCGCTGACGTTGGCCGCGCCCGTGGTGGCGTACGGGGGGTGGCCTTTTCATCGCTCGGCCTTCGTCAACGTCCGCCACGGCGCCGCCACGATGGACACGCTGGTCTCGATCGGCACGCTGGCCGCGTTCGGCTGGTCGGTGTGGGCGCTGTTCCTGGGCGACGCGGGCATGCCGGGAATGTCGCATCCCTTTTCGCTGACCGCTCGCGAAGGGGACGCGATCTACCTCGAGGCGGCCGCCGGGGTCACGACGTTCCTGCTGGCCGGCCGCTATCTGGAGGCGCGGGCCAAACGGCATGCGGGCGACGCGCTGCGGGCGCTGCTGTCGCTCGGGGCCAAGACCGTCACCGTTCTCGACGGCGGTCACGAGCGGGTCGTGCCGGCCGCTGATCTCGCCGTGGGAACGCTGTTCCTCGTACGTCCGGGGGAGAAGGTCGCCACCGACGGCGTGGTCGAGGAGGGATCGTCGGCCCTGGACGTGAGCCTGCTGACCGGCGAGTCGGTCCCGGTCGAGGTGCGGCCGGGCGACCCGGTGACCGGCGCGACGATCAACGAGGGCGGCCGGCTGGTGGTCCGGGCGACCCGGGTCGGCGCCGACACGCAGCTGGCGCAGATGGCCCGCCTGGTCGAGGAGGCGCAGAACGGCAAGGCGGCCGTCCAGCGTCTGGCCGACCGCATCTCGGGCGTCTTCGTGCCGGTGGTGATCGCGCTGGCGGTGGGGACGCTCGGCTACTGGCTCGGAACGGGCGGCGGCACGACAGCGGCCTTCACCGCGGCCGTCGCCGTCCTGATCATCGCCTGCCCGTGCGCGCTGGGCCTGGCCACGCCGACGGCCTTGCTGGTGGGGACGGGCCGGGGTGCCCAGATGGGAATTCTGATCCGGGGGGTCGAGGCCCTGGAGTCGACCCGTCGCGTGGACACGATCGTCCTGGACAAGACCGGCACGGTGACGACAGGCCGCATGTCGGTGGTCGCCGTGGTCCCGAACACCCGGCCGGCCGAGTCGACGGACCCGTCCGACGTGGCCGGCTCAGCGGTTCTGGGTCCGGCGGGTGCGGTCGAGGCCGCTTCCGAGCATCCGATCGGACGGGCCATCGCGGACGCCGCGCGTGAAGTCGGGCCGCTGGCCGCGGTCACGGACTTCCGGGCGACGGCCGGTGTCGGCGTACGGGGAATGGTCGAGGGTCGCGAGATCGTGGTGGCGGCCGGTGGGCCCGGGTCGTCGGCCGGCGCCGAGGCGGCCACGTGGGTCGAGGTCAGGGCGGACGGGACTGTGCTGGGGTGGATCGCGCTGGCTGATGCCGTACGGCCGACCAGTGCGGCGGCGGTGGCCGGTCTGCGGCGGCTCGGGCTGACGCCGATGCTGGTCACGGGTGACTCGCCGGCTGTGGCGTCCGCGGTTGCCGCCGAGGTCGGGATCACCGAGGTCGAGGCCGGGGTGCTGCCCGCGGGCAAGGTCGACGTGGTCAAGCAGTTGCAGGCGCGGGGCCACTCGGTGGCCATGGTCGGCGACGGGGTCAACGACGCGGCCGCGCTGGCGCAGGCCGATCTGGGGCTGGCCATGGGCGCCGGCACCGACGTGGCCATTCAGGCCTCGGATCTGACGTTGGTGCGCGGTGACCTGACCGCGGCCGTCGACGCCGTACGTCTGTCGCGGCGCACCCTCGGCATCATTCGCGGCAATCTGTTCTGGGCGTTCGCCTACAACGTCGCGGGCCTTCCGCTGGCCGCCGCCGGCCTGCTCAATCCCATGATCGCCGGGGCTGCGATGGCTTTCAGCTCGGTTTTCGTCGTGCTGAACAGTCTGCGCCTGCGTCGCTTCCGCCCGGCGGCACAGACAGCGTGAGCCGGGTCGCGGCGGATTGCTCCCGTAATCCACTGCCGCGCCCGGCTCACCGTCTGCGTCGCGAGGACTCGACCTGGTCCCGTAGGCCGAGTTGATTCGCGACGTCCCCAGACCCACCTGCGAACATGACGCTACGTGCCGGCGGGCGCACGCTGGAAGCCCTGTGTGCGCTTTATGGCCGTTCGGTCACTGCGATTCAGGCGACAGATCCGGATAAGGATGGACACTGAGGTACTAAGGCGACACCGTAGTTACCCACCGTGATAATGATCGAGCGCTACCGACGGTGATCAGTCGTCCTTACGGACCGTCTCGATCAGGGCCAGCACCTGCCGCAAGGCCGGCCGCAGCACGCGCAGCCGCGACAGCGACACCATCCGGTCGATCAGCGGCACCGCGCCGTCGATGAGGCGCCGGGTGCGCCGCTGGCCGGGCGACTTGTCGTACACCCAGAAGAGGATCACGCCCATCCAGCCCAGCCAGAGCAGCTCGGGCAACTCCTTGCGCAACTCGGGGTCGAGCTTCGCCGAAGAGCCGTCGACCACCTCGCGGAAGATCGCGATGGCGGCCTCACGGGCCGGCGACGACTCCTTGGAGAACGGGCTCAGCGGCGACGTCGGCTCGGCGGCCGACTTGAAGAACGTCGCCGCGAACGAGTGGTACGGCTCGTTGACGTCGATGCCCGCGTGCAGCACGCCGCGCAGCCGGGACGCCAGTTCTTTCTCGGTCGTCAGCACCGGCTCGGCGGCCGCCCGGTGCGCGGTCTGGTTGCGGTCGTAGAACCCCTGGATCAGGTGTTCCTTGGAGTCGAAGTAGTAATAGGCGTTGCCGACCGCGACCCCGGCCTCCTTGGCGATGGCCCGCATGGTCGTCTCGGTGTAACCCCGCTCGCGGAACAACCGCAGCGCCGTCTCGAGGATCAGCTGACGGGTCTGCTCGCCCCGCGCCCGACGGGGCTTTTCCGCGGGATCAGGTTCAGAGGCAGCGGTCGTCACACCCGTCACCGTAGTCCAGGTCCCGCGTACGGCCTCTGACCGCCGACGCCGCGGCGATGAAGGCCCGCGCCGCGCCCGAGCCCATCCGCTCCGACAGCCCTCGATAGTCGGCCAGTGCCCACAGGCAGGCCGCCCACGCTCCCTCGCCGGTGTAGACCGAGCCTTCGTCCCCGATCACGGTGATGTCCCGCAAGGTCGCCGCGTGATCGAGCCCCGGGAACCGATGGCGGGCCTCGAGCGATCCGGCCGGCACAAATTCCAGCGGTACGAGCTGGGCCCGCCCCTGAAGCCATTGACGAGCCGTCCGGCAGATCGGGCAGCCGCCGTCGTAGAGCACGGTGAAGGAGGTGATGGCCCGGCCGCCCCCTCGTCCGGCCGGGCCATCGTCAGTGGTGGTCATGCCCGCGCCGGCGGCGGGCCCTGCGGCGGCATCGGCGGGTGCATCGGCAGGCGCCCCGCGGGCGGCAGCGGCGGCACGGTCTGCTGCTGGCGCAGGCGTCCCCGGCGGTAGCGGCCGAGGAAGAACACGTTGAGGAAGTGCAGGACGCCGAGCACCAGCAGGACCAGACCGACCTTGCTGGACAGGGTCTCCAGGGCCTCGCTGGTGTCGGCGATCGTCTGGCTCGACCGCATGGTGACCGTCACGTAGCCGAGGTTGAGCAGGTAGAAGCCCATGACGAGCAGTTGGTTGATCGCCCGGGCCAGCTTCTCGTCGGCGAAGACGTCGGTCAGGAAGACCAGGCCGTTGCGCGAGATGGTGGTGGCCACCCAGACGGTGAGCCCGATGCTCACCGCCAGGTAGACCAGGTACATCCAGACCTTCGGGTCCATCGGAACGCCTTTCTCGAACGTGTTCAACTTTCGAGGACAGCGTAAGCCGTCTACTTGAACATGTTCAAGTGATGTGACGTGGCAGTCAGGAAAGGCCGAGACGTGGCAGTCGGGAAACACCGGAAAGAAAGGGCGGCCCGTACGAGACGGGCCGCCCGAAGAGAGCGCAGAGCTAGTTCGCGGCGAGCCCCAGGGCCTCGGCGGCGGCCCGCCCGTTGGCCAGGCTGGCGCCGTGGGTCGTGACGAAGGCCCGCGCCCGCGCCGGCCGCCACGCCGACGGCCAGCCCATCTCGACGACGCCCACGGTATGGGCGGCCGAGAGCTGCTCGATCAGGGCCCGGTTCGACTCCTGCCGGTGGGTGTGCCGCCCCACCACCACGATCGGCCGTGCGCCCGCGTGCGCCGTCAGCTGCGCGGCCGACGCGGAGGCGGCCACCACCTCGACCTGCTCCACCCCGTCGAGGTGCGGGGCCAGGCCCCACGGCACCACGCCCTCGGCGATCGAGTGGCCCGAGGCCAGCTGCACGACCAGGGGCGACGAGAGGTCGTGCAGCGAGCCCTCGACCCGCACCGCGCGGCGCGCCGCGGCCAGCCCGAGGTCGCCGTCGACGGCCGGGGTCGTCCGGGGTGAGGTCGTCCACGCGGCGAGGGCGGTGTTGCGGGCCACGGCTTCCTCCAGCCGGGCCGCCGGCACCCCGGCCACGATCGCCGCGACCACGGCCTCCACGAGCTCGTGGGTCACCTCGGCGCCGATACAGAGCAGGTCGGCTCCCGCGGTCAGGGCCCGTACGGCGGCTTGGGGAATGCCCCCGGCCGCCGCGGCGGCCCCCGCCATCTCGAGGGCGTCGGTCACGATCACGCCGTCGAAGCCCAGCGTCGAGCGCAGCAGGTCCTGCAGCGCGGCCGTGCTGAAGGTGGCCGGGTCGTCGCCGGTCAGCACCGGCACCCGGATGTGGGCCGACATGACGGCCTTGGCCGCCCCGGCCACCGCGGCGAAGGGCGGCAGGTCGCGCGTCTCGAGGAGTTCGCGGGTGACGTCGACGGTCGGCAGCGAAAGGTGCGAGTCGGTGACCGTCGCGCCGTGGCCCGGGAAGTGCTTGGCGCAGGCGGCCACCCCGGCCGACTGCAGCCCGTCGACCGCGGCCCGCGCGTGCCGCGCCACCAGCAACGGGTCGGCGCCGAAGGAGCGGGTGCCGATGATCGGGTTGTCGTCGGCCGTGTTGACGTCGACGGTGGGGGCCAGGTCGAGGTTCACCCCGGCCGCGACCAGGTCGCCGCCGATTGCCGTGTACACCGCGCGGGTGAGGTCGAGGTCGTCGACCGCGCCGAGCGCCGCGTTGCCGGGGTAGGGGCTCCCGGTGCGGTGCGCGAGCCGGGTGACGTCGCCGCCCTCCTCGTCGATCGCGATCAGCGCGTCGGGGCGGCCCTCGCGCAGCCGCGCGGTCAGCGCGGCCACCTGGGCGGGGTCCGTCACGTTGGTGCCGAAGAGGGTGTGGCCTGCCAATCCTTCGCCCAGCAGGGTTACGGCCCAGCCGGGAGCGTTCCCACCTTTGAAGGCCGCCAGCAGGGTGCCGAGGGCGAGGCGGCGGAGTGCGGGGTCGATCGCCATGATGTCCTTCCGGTGACGCAAGTCTGGTCTGTGCACCCCGCGAGCTGCCATGATCGCTCGGTGTCGGGCCCGATACAGGGGCGCCGCTAATCTAATAGGAAACTATCCTAAAAAGTAGAGGATCCTGCTATGGCCTCCACCCGCCTTCCGGGCACGCCCCGGCTGCTGCGCGCGCTGAACGACCGCGCGGCGCTGGAACTGCTGCTCAACCGGGGTCCGCTGACCCGGGCCCAGCTCGGTGAGATGACCGGGCTGAGCAAGGTCACCGCGTCCCAGCTGGTGGAGCGTCTGGAGCAGCGCGGCCTCGTGCGGCGGGTCGGCGAGCAGGCGGGCGGCCGCGGTCCCAACGCCCAGCTGTACGCGGTGACGCCCGGCAGCGCCCACGTGATCGGCGTCGACGTCGGCCCCGATCGGGTGGTCGCGGCCTGTGCCGACATCACCGGCTCGATCATCGGCCGGGTCGAGCGGTCCACCAAGGACACCGACGACCCGGTCGGCGTGGTGCACAACGCCGTGGTGCAGGCCGCGACCGACGCCGGCGCCGACATGACCTCCGTACGCCGGGTCGTGCTGGGGACCCCCGGCCTGGTCGACCCGGAGAGCGGCGAGATCTCCTTCGCCTGGGACCTGCCCCGCTGGCACCGCGGACTGCTCGACGACCTGCGCCGCGACCTGAGCACGACGGTGGTCTTCGGCAACGACGTGAACATGGCCGCCGTGGCCGAGTCGACCACCGGGGCGGCCGCGGGCGTCAAGGACTTCGTGCTGATCTGGGCCGGCCGTGGCGTCGGTCTGGCCAGCGTCATCGACGGCCGCCTGCATCAGGGCAGCACGGGCGCGGCGGGCGAGATCGGCTTCCTGCCCGTGGCCGGCGCCGAGGTACCCCGGCATCCGGGCCGCAAGGCGACCAAGGGCGGGGTGCGGGGCGCGTTCCAGAGCATCGCGGGCGCCGACGCGGTCAAGGCGATCGGCAAGAAGTACGGCTTCCGCGGTGTGGAGGGGGCCGACGTGGTGCGCGACGCCGTCGAGGCGGGCCCGGCCGGCGAGCCGGTGCTCGACGAGCTGGCCGCCCGGCTGGCCCTGGGCGTGGCGGCGACCTGCGTGGTCCTCGACCCGCCGCTGGTCGTGCTGGCCGGTGAGGTGTCGCAGGCCGGTGGGCCGGCACTGGCCGCGCGGGTCGAGAACGAGGTGGCCTCGATCACGCTGGTCAACCCGAAAGTGGTGATCACCGGGGTGGAGGCCGAGCCCGTCCTGCACGGCGCTCTGCACACTGCGCTGGGTGCCGTACGCGATGAGGTGTTCGGTTCGACCACCGCCTGAGCCGCCGCACCGGTGCGTGGTTGGATGGACGCGTGCGAACGCCCGACGAAGACACAGTCATCGCCTTCGACCAGGTCAGCGTGATCCGTGGCGGAAACCATCTGGTCCGCGGCCTGACCTGGCAGGTCGAGCTGGACGAGCGGTGGGTGATCCTGGGTCCCAACGGCGCCGGCAAGACCACCGCGCTCAACCTGGCCTCGGGCCGGCTGCACCCGTCGCGCGGCACGGCGTGGGTGCTCGGCGAGCGCCTGGGCCGCACCGACATCAACGAACTGCGCACCCGCATCGGCCTGGCCACCGGGCAGTTCGCCGAGAGCGTGCCGCCGAACGAGCGGGTCGTCGACGTCGTCGTCACGGCCGCGTGGTCGGTCGTCGGCCGCTGGCGCGAGCAGTACGACCCGCAGGACGTGGCCCGGGCCCGCCAGCTGCTCGAGCAGCTCGGCATGGGCGCGCTGGCCGAGCGCGAGTTCGGCACGCTCTCCGAGGGTGAGCGCAAGCGCACCCTGATCGCCCGCTCGCTGATGACCGACCCCGAGCTGATGCTGCTCGACGAGCCGGGCGCCGGGCTCGACCTGGGCGGCCGCGAGGATCTGATCGCCCGGCTGACCGAGCTCGCCCTCGATCCCGACTCGCCGGCGATGGTGCTGGTCACGCATCACGTCGAGGAGATCCCGCCCGGCTTCACGCACGGCCTGCTGCTGCGTGAGGGCACGGTCGTCGCGGCCGGGCTGCTGGGCGAGGTGATGACGGCCGACAACCTGTCCAAGACCTTCGGGTTGCCGCTGGTCGTCGACCGGTTCGGCGACCGTTACGCGGCCCGGGCGGCCTGACCCCCATGGCCCCGCGGATCGTCGTCGCCGGCAGCGCCAACATGGATCTGGTGGGGCTGGCCCCGCGCCTGCCCCGGCCGGGCGAGACCGTGCTCGGCGACGACTTCCTGATGATGCCGGGCGGCAAGGGCGCCAACCAGGCGATCGCCGCCACCCGGGCCGGCGGCCACACGGTGTTCCTGGGCGCGATCGGGTCGGACGCGTTCGGGGTCAACCTGAACGCCCGGCTGCACGGCGCCGGCGTCGACATGCAGCACGTCCGCACGAGTTACGGCGCGTCCGGCGTCGCGGTCATCATGGTCGACCACCAGGGCGAGAATGCGATCCTCGTCGCGCCCGGGGCCAACAACGCGTTCGTCGGCCTGACCGCCGCCGAGGAGGCCGCCATCGCCGCCGGCGACGTGCTGCTGTGCCAGCAGGAGATCCCGGTCGAGACGGTGGTCGCGGCGGCGCGGGCGGCCCGCGCGGGCGGCACCCGCACGATCCTCAACGCCGCGCCCGCCCGCGCCCTGCCCGACGAGCTGCTGGCCTGCATCGACCTGCTGGTCGTGAACGAGACCGAGGCGCTGGCCGTGACCGGTGGCACCGAGATCGACGTGCCCGGGCTGCTGGCCCTGGTGCCGCGGGTGGTGCTGACCCTGGGCGGCAGCGGCTCGCGCTACGCCGACCGGGAGGGCCGCGACGAGACCGTGCCCGCGTTCCGCGTCGAGGTCACCGACACCACCGCGGCCGGCGACGCCTTCACCGGTGCGCTGGCCGTGGCCTGGGGCGAGGGCCGCGACCTGGTCGAGGCGGTGCACTGGGCCAACGCGGCCGGTGCGGCCTGCGTGCGCCGGATGGGCGCCTCCAACGCGCTGCCCACCCGCGACGAGATCGACGAGGTCTTCCGGGCAGGCTGAGACGAGGGGCAGGCTGAGGCGCGGGCCGCTCCGGACGGGCTGAGGCGTGGCCGCGGCTACGAGGCCCGCGCCGTCGTCACGAACCGGCTCACCTCGGAGCGCAGCACCTCGGCCAGTTGCGAGAGCCCGGCCGTGCCGGGCGCGCCGCCGCCGTCGACCGCCGTCGCGATGCCGTTCACCAGCCCGCTCATCTCGCGGATGCTGCTGGTCACCGTCTCCAGCACGGCCACCGCGTCCTGCGCGACCTCCTGCACGGTGTTGACCTGCCCCATGATCTCGTCGCTGGACGAGCTGGTCTCCGCGGCCAGCGTCTTGACCTCGCCCGCGACCACGCTGAAGCCGCGCCCCGCGTCGCCCGCCCGGGCTGCCTCGATGGTCGCGTTCAGCGCGAGCAGCCGGGTCTGCTTGGCCACCTGGTTGATCAGGTCGACCGCCGTACGGATCTGGTCGGACGCGGTCCGCAGCGACTCCACGGTGGCCAGGCCGCGCTCGGCCTCGCTGACCGCCTCGCGGGCGAAGTCGGCCAGCCCGTTGGCCGACGCGCCCATCTCGGTCGCCGCCGTCGCCACCTGCTCCGAGACGGTCAGCACGGCCGACTCCAGCTCGTCGGCCAGCGCGACGCGGGCCGAGGCGGCCTCGGCCACCTGGTCGGCGGTGACCTTCATGGCCTCGAACGAGGCGGTCATCTGGTCGGCCGCGTGGCGGAACGCCCCCGGGAGGCCGCGAGTCAGGATGCGGCGGTGGAAGCGGGCCTCGGCGGCGGCCGCGGACGCCGCGCCGGACTCCCGCAGGAACGCGTCGCTGGTGTCGAGCAGGTTGTTCAGCGCGGCCCGGGCGTCGATCGCCTCGGGTGATTCGCCCAGCGAGGGCAGGCGCACCTCGAGGTCGCCCGCGGCGGCCTGCCGGCAGACGTCAGCGATCAGTTTCAGGGTTTCGTCGGTCATCGCCGGGCCCCGTTGGTGAGGCCCCAGACGAACTCGTCGTACGTGCGATCGCCCAGCTCGCCCAGCAACGCCTGCCAGCCCGCGTCGACGGCCGAGCGGCCCGATCCCTGCTGCTCGGCCGAGCGGATCCGCGCGTAGATGCGGCCGATCTCGTGCACCGCCGCGGGCTCCGGCAGCCGCCGGTTGGAGTGGTAACCGGCGAGCCGCCCGTCGGGGGTGAACGACGGCGTCACGTGGGCCAGCACCCAGTAGTGCGCGCCGTCCGAGGCGAGGTTCACCACGTACGCGAAAATCTCCTCGCGCTCGGCCAAGGTGTCCCAGAGCAGCTTGAAGATGGCTCGCGGCATGTCCGGATGACGGATCAGGTTGTGCGGCTGCCCGACGGCCTCGTCCTCGGTGAGCGCCGAGGTGCGCAGGAACACCTCGTTGGCGTACGTGATGATGCCGCGCGGGTCGGTTTTCGTCACGATGATCTCGTCCGCGCCGAATGAGCGTTCCACGCCGGTCGGCCGCACCTGGGTTGCTTTCATGGTCTTTGCATCGTCACCGACCGGCGATTGTCAGGACGCCGGTTTATGGAAAGTCGGACGATCAGCGGGCCACGCGGCGGGCCCAGAGCACCAGCGGCACCTGCAGCGGCAGCCGTCCGAAGGCGATCGCGCGCTTCGCCGGGGAGGCGTTGCGCCAGTCCACGGCCATCTTCACGTTGGCCGGGAAGACGCCGACGAAAAGCGCCGCGGCCGCCGTCGCGCCGAGCTTGCGTGTCCGCGGGTGGGCGATGGCCGCGGCCACGGCGAGCTCGGCCGCGCCGCTCACGTACGTCCACGTGCGGCGGCGGCCGGGCAGCGAACGCGGCACGATCGAGTCGAACGGGCGCGGCACGGCGAAGTGCAGCACTCCCGTGGTGGCCAGCAGCGTGGCCAAGGCGACGGCATCCTTTTTCACGCGTCGCATATTACCGGCGAGTAGCAGGTTCCAGCGCGCGTTGCAGGGCTCGGTAGATGCGGCCGAACCGGGCCGCGTCAGGGGTGCTGAGCAGCAGCACGTCGCCCTCGGCGGTGCGCGCCCAGATCTCCCGGACCCGGCTGCCCCGGTCGTACGACCGGTCGACTCGTTCCAGCAGCACGTCGGCCAGCGGCGCGGTGGCCAGCCCGACCAGCACGCCACCACCGGCCAGGGCGATCGTGGTGGCGGTGGAGGCGTCGATGACCAGCGCGACCGCGACGGCCAGCAACCCGACGACGAGCGGAACGAGGATGGCCAGCCCGACCGCGCCCCGGCCCGCGATCGTGCCCCAGGAACGGCGGCCGCGCGTGTGCCACACCTGGAGCAATTCCTCCAGGCGCATGTCGCGTCCGTACATCCGGACACCGGTGGAGGTGATCCACACGTCCGGATCCCGGTAGTAGGTGGTCATCTTCATCTGGGTTACCCGTCGTAGGCTGACCTGAACCAAGAGTCAGGGAGGCGCGGCGTGGGTGAGTTCGTGACGGTGGAGACTACCGACGGCATCGGCACGATCCGGTTGGATCGTCCCCCGATGAACGCGCTCAACACGCAGCTTCAAGAAGAGTTGCGGGCCGCCGCGCATTCCGCCACCACGGACGAGCAGGTCAAGGCGGTCATCGTCTACGGCGGCGAGAAGGTCTTCGCCGCGGGCGCCGACATCACCGAGTTCACCAAGGTCGGCTACCCCGAGATGGCCGTGCGCGCGGCCGCGCTCTCCAGTGCTTTCGACGCCGTGGCCCGGATCCCTAAGCCGGTCGTCGCCGCGATCACGGGTTACGCCCTGGGCGGCGGCTGCGAGCTGGCCCTGGCCTGCGACTGGCGGGTGGTGGCGGACGACGCGAAACTGGGCCAGCCCGAGATCAAGCTGGGCATCATCCCCGGCGCGGGCGGCACCCAGCGGCTCGCCCGGCTGATCGGCCCGGCCCGCGCCAAGGATCTGATCTTCTCGGGCCGCATGGTCGACGCCGAGGAGGCGCTGCGCATCGGGCTGGCCGACCGGGTCGTCCCCGCGGCCGAGGTCCACGCCACGGCGCTCGCGCTCGTCCAGCCGTACGTGTCGGGTCCGTCCCTGGCTCTGCGGGCCGCGAAGCTGGCGATCGACGGCGGCCTCAACACCGACCTCGCCTCCGGGCTGGCCCTGGAGTCGCAGCTGTTCGCCGGCCTGTTCGCCACCGACGACCGGATCGAGGGCACCACGGCGTTCGTCGAGAAGCGTAAGCCCACATTTACGGGGCGTTAGGTCTCGACCATATCGATCCCTTGCCATAAAGTCCGACATTGTGGAACCGGTTCCGGTCACGCGCAGGGTGCGCCGCACCGTTCGCATGGCCGTTGCGCTGGTCGTCGGCCAGGCGATGCTGTGCGCGCTGATCGGCTGGCTCACGCTGGGCCGGCACCGGCCCGAGCCGGCCCGCCCGCCCGGTGCGCCGGTGGTCGACCAGCTCGCGATCCCGCCGCTGACCACCACCGCCGCCTCCGCGCCGCCTCCGTCGCGCAGCGCCATCTCGGCCACCCGGCAGTCCCGCCAACCGTCAGTGGTCTCCTCCGCGCGGCCGGCTCCGGTCCGCAGCACGTCCGCCGCTCCCGCGCCGCCGGCTGCCAGCCCGGAGCCGATCCTGGCGCCGCCGGACGACCCGGCGATGGTGCCACCGGTGCCGCCCGTGCCGTCGCCCTCCACTCCGAAGACTCCGCTGTTGCCCAGCTCACCGGCTTCGTCGCCGGTGCCCTCGGCGTCACCGGGAGTTGTGCAAGATCCCGTACGGGTGGGGGACGAATGCCACCCCGTGGGCTCTTACGGGCGAACCGCGGAGGGCGACCTCGTGCGTTGCGTGCGCGACTGGCGGCACGGGCCGCGCTGGAAGATCGTGTAACGGCGGGTACCCCCTAGACTCAGGGCATGGCCATCGACCAAGGTGAGCCGAAACGGCATGCTCTCGGCGTGGACTTCGGCACCTCGAACACCGTCGCGGTGGCGCGCTGGCCCGACGGCCGCGCGCGCCCGATCCTGGTCGACGGCTCGCCGCTGCTGCCCTCGGCCGTCTACGCCGAGACCGGGGGCGCGCTCGTGGTCGGTCGCGACGCCGTGCACAGCGCCCGGCTCGACCCGGTGCGCTTCGAGCCCAACCCCAAGCGCCGCATCGACGACGGCACGGTGCTGCTGGGCGAGCAGGAGTTCCCGGTCGTCGACCTGATCGCGGCGGTGCTGGCCCGGGTGGCCGAGGAGTGGCATCGCGCGGTCGGCCCGGTGCTGCCCGACGTCACCCTGACCTGCCCCGCCACCTGGGGCGCGACCCGCCGTTCGCTGCTGGCCGAGGCCGCCGCCCGGGCCGGGCTGACCAACGCCCGCCTGGTCGCCGAGCCGGTCGCCGCGGCCACCTACTTCGCCGAGGTGCTCGGCCGCGACGTGCCGATCGGCTCGGTCGTGGTGGTGCACGACTTCGGCGCGGGCACGTTCGACGCGAGCGTGGTCGCCCGTACGGCCTCGGGTTTCGAGGTCATGGCGATCGACGGGCGCGACGACATCGGCGGTCTCGACGTCGACGCGGCCATCGTCGAGCACCTGCGCACCGACGACTGGCAGCGGCTGCTGGAGCCGACGACGGCGCAGGAACGGCGGGCCCAGCGCCAGCTCTGGGAGGAGGTGCGGATCGCCAAGGAGCGCCTCTCCCGGGCCCAGTCGGCCGATTTCGTGGTGCCGCTGCTCGACACCGAGGTGCACCTCACCCGTGACGAGCTCGAGAAGCTGGCCCGCCCGGTGCTCGAGCAGACCGTCCGCGTCACCAAGGGCCTGCTCGACTGGGCCGCGCTGCCCGAGGGGCGCCTGGCCGGCGTCTTCCTGGTCGGCGGGGCCAGCCGGATCCCCCTGGTGGCCACGCTGCTGCACCGCGAGCTGGGTGAGGCCCCGGTGGTGATCGAGCAGCCCGAGCTGGTGGTGGCCGAGGGCAGCATCCTGGCCGACGCGGCGATGCTGGCCACCGGGGCAGCCGCCCCCGGCCCGACCTCGGAGCTGCGGCTGGTCTCCACCGGGCGGGCCGAGACGGCCACCGTACGGGTCGCCACCGCGACCGTGCGCGTGCCCGGCACGACGGGCCTGCAGCCCGCGGTCGACCCGTGGCCCGACGCCGACCACGGCTGGGTGCCGGACCCGCACGCGACAGTGCCCACGCCGAAACCGAAATTCGAGCCCTCGATCTCCATGCCCCCGGTCTCGTCGTCACCGCCGTCGTCCTCGCACGGCATGGCCGCGGTCCGCCCGATCTCGTCGCGGCCGGTCTCGCCGTCCCGCCCGCCGATCTCCCGCCCGCGCCCTCAGCCGCAGGTCTCGCAGGCTGTGCGGCGCACCAAGAAGCGCGGCGGGTTCCTGCGGACGCTGCAGGTCCTGTTGAGCGTGGCCATCATGATCCTGGTCCCGCTGGCCGCGCTGGTTATCGCGTACGGCTACGGCAACGGCAAGTCGATCCTGGTCGACGCGGAAAACCTTTACGAAGAGATCCGAAGCCTTCTCGGTTTCTGAGGTGACTCACGGGTAACGTGCGCCTACACCGGCGACGAGGCTGAGGAGCTGCAAGAGATGGCAGAAGTGATCGAGGGGCACGGCGGCGAGCTGGCGCTGGCCGCGGCGCGCGCGTTCGGGGTGAACGAGATGTTCACGCTCTCCGGCGGGCACGTGTTCCCGCTGTACGACGCGGCGCACAAGACCGACTTCCCGATCTACGACGTCCGCCACGAGCAGACCGCGGTCTTCGCCGCCGAGGCGGTGGCCAAGCTGCAGCGCCGGCCCAGCCTCGCGGTGCTCACCGCAGGCCCCGGCGTGACCAACGGCATCTCCGGCCTGACCAGCGCGTTCTTCAACGCCTCGCCGGTGCTCGTGCTGGGTGGCCGGGCGCCCGCCTTCCGCTGGGGCTCGGGCAGCCTGCAGGAGTTCGACCACGTGCCGCTGGTCGCCCCGATCACCAAGTACGCGGCCACGGTGGGCGACACCGACGCGATCGCCGGTGAGGTGCGCGCGGCCCTGACCGAGGCGCTGACCGCCCACCGCGGTCCGGCCTTCCTCGACATCCCGCTCGAGGTGGTCTTCTCCAGCGGCGAGGCCGCGACCCCGGGCGAGCCGGCCGTCCCGGTGCTCGAGGCCGACCCCGACGAGGTCGCGAAGGCCGCCGCGCTGCTGGCCACGGCCCACCGGCCTGTGATCATCGCGGGGTCCGACGTGTGGGGCGGCGATGCGATCGCCGAACTGCGGGCGGCCGCCGAGGCGCTCCAGGTGCCGGTGTTCACCAACGGCATGGGCCGGGGCGCGCTGCCGCCGACGCATCCGCTGGCCTTCGCCAAGGCGCGCCGGCCCGCGCTCAACGAGGCCGACGTGGTCTGCGTGATCGGCACCCCGCTGGACTTCCGGCTCGGCTTCGGCGAGTTCGCCGAGGCGCGGGTGGTGCACATCGTCGACGCGCCGAGCCAGCGCGCCACCCACGTCGAGCCGGTCGTCTCACCCGCGGGCGATCTGCGGCGCATCCTGGCCGCGATCGCCGACTACACGGGTGACCGGGCCGATCACGCGGAGTGGATCTCGGGCTTGCGCTCGGCCGAGGACGCGGCCAAGGCGCGCGACGCCGAGGCCATGGCGGCCGAGACCGACCTGATCAAGCCGGCCCGCATCTACGGCGAGCTGCGCAAGGTCCTGGCGTCCGACGCGGTCACCATCGGTGACGGCGGCGACTTCGTCTCGTACGCGGGAAGGTATTTGGAGCCCGCGCAGCCTGGCACGTGGCTCGACCCCGGCCCGTACGGGTGTCTCGGCACCGGCATGGGCTACGCGATGGGGGCCCGGGTGACCTATCCCGACCGGCAGATCTGCGTGCTGATGGGCGACGGGGCCGCCGGCTTCTCCCTGATGGACGCCGAGTCCCTGGTCCGGCAGGGACTTCCGGTCGTCATGGTGGTCGGCAACAACGGCATCTGGGGCCTGGAGAAGCACCCCATGCAGGCCATGTACGGCTACGACGTCGCGGCCGATCTGCAGCCGGGGCTGCGCTACGACGACGTGGTCAAGGCGCTGGGCGGCGCGGGGGAGACGGTCGAGAAGGCGGCTGAGATCGGCCCGGCCCTGGAGCGTGCCTTCGCTGCCGGGGTGCCCTACCTGGTCAACGTGCTGACCGACCCCGGCGACGCCTACCCGCGCTCGTCGAACTTGGCGTAGCCGGCCCTCAGGGCTTGTCCTCCTCGCGGTTGTTTAGTTCCTTTTCCCACTGGGCGAGCATTTCGCGATCCCGCTTCGACTGCTCGGTGTCGACCGAGCGGAGGAAGTCGGCGTCGTCGTCCGGCGAGGCCGGAGCGGGACGCCTGCGCACGATCCCGCCCTCGACAGGCGCCGGGCGCGGGCGTCCCCAGACGAAATACGCGAGCGGGCCCAGCAGGGGGATGAGAAGAATCACCAGCACCCACACCACGCGGGGGGCGTTGCGGACGCGAGCGGCCGACAAACAGCTGATCAGCGCCAGCACGAAGAGCACCAGCTGCACGGCAGCCAAGAAGATGAACAACCGGACCATGAGGCAATGATGACGCGCGCCGGGCGTTCCGGCGACGATCAGAGCGTGACAATGACCCCCGCGAGCACCGCGAGAGCGACGGTGGTCAGGGCGTACGCGGTGATCGAGCGCCGGCCGGGGAACGGCGGGTGGCGGCGCAGGGCCCGGGCCCGGCGGTAGGCCAGGGCGACCAGCGCCGACCAGCCGAGACCGGCCAGTGCCGCGGCGATCCACTGCCCGGGCCCGGCGCCGGGGCCGAAGGCGGGGCGGGCGGCCAGCAGCACGAGGACGCCCGCCGAAAGGGTCGTGCGTCGCCAGGCGAGCCGGGTGCGCTCGGCTGACGCGCCCAGGTCGGGCGGTGGGTGCGTCATCGCGGACTTTGCAGCAGGACCGCCACGATCAGCAGCAGCGCGCCGAGCGCGACGATCACGGCCAGCAGGGCGGGGAACTTCGAGCCGGGCAGTTCCTCACCGAGCCGCATGGCCCGTTCGGTGCGGGCCCAGTGGTCGACCGCCCGCAGCGCCACGATCCCACCCAGCACGAGCAGCGCGACGGCGATGATCTCGCGGAGATAGGTGATCGGCAGCGGCGGCAGGAACTGGGCGCAGCCGAGCCCGCCCGCGACCAGCGCCAGGCCCGTACGGATCCAGGCCAGGAACGTGCGCTCGTTGGCGAGGGAGAACCGGTAGTCGGGGGCGCGGCCGACCGTGGGCGTCTTCTCCGGGTCGATCCACTGCCGCAGGCCACCGAACACAGAGCGATTATTGACCCGTGGGGTGCAGAAGGTCGGCCCACAGGGTGCGGACTTCGTCACTCACGCAGGCCTCGCGCAGATGACCGCACTTGCACCACGGTGAGTCGGGGTCCACTCGGCCATGGGTCTCCAGCACCATGCCGGGGCCGCGTGGTAGACGATGTGAGGCGGACGGAAGCAACCCGTCCGCCAGCGGAGTGGTAGGGCCGGACATTTCGTACACCTCCCTGCACCGACTGTAGCCATTCGACGGTCGATATGGGTGAGGTGAGTCACTCTTCGTGGCCGACGACGCCTAAGCTACCGACGGGTAACCTATCGGGAGGCGTCCGGTCGCAACGGTGCGTTCACAACAGGAGGTCGTAGGAGCGCGATGAATATCGTCGTACTGGTCAAGCAGGTGCCCGACTCCGGTGCCGAGCGCACGCTGAGCGCCGACAACACGGTCGAACGCGCATCGGCGAACAATGTCATCAACGAGATGGACGAGTACGCCATCGAGGAAGCCTTGAAGCTCAAAGAGGCGCACGGTGGCGAGGTCACCGTCCTGACGATGGGCCCGGCCGGTGCGACCGAGTCCATCCGCAAGGCGCTGAGCATGGGCCCCGACAAGGCCGTGCACGTCTCCGACGACGCGCTGCACGGCTCGTGCGCCGTCGCCACCTCCAAGGTGCTGGCCGAGGCGCTCAAGACCCTCAACGCCGACCTGATCATCGCCGGGGCCGAGTCGACCGACGGCCGGGTCCAGGTGCTGCCGCACATGCTGGCCGAGCGGCTGGGCATCGCCGCGCTGACCGGCGCGCGCAAGCTCACCGTGGACGGCTCGCAGCTGACGATCGAGCGCCAGACCGACGAGGGCTACGAGGTGGTCACCGCGGCCACCCCGGCCGTCGTCAGCGTGTGGGACACCATCAACGAGCCGCGGTACCCGTCCTTCAAGGGCATCATGGCCGCGAAGAAGAAGCCGGTGCAGGCGCTCTCGCTGGCCGACCTCGGCATCTCTCCCGACGAGGTCGGGACGGCCGGAGCAACCAGCGCCGTGCTCGAGTTCGCGCCGCGCCCGCCGCGCTCGGCCGGGCAGAAGGTCACCGACGAGGGCGACGGCGGCACGCAGCTGGTCGCGTACCTCGCCACCGAGAAGTTCGTCTGAGCCGGGGGAGAGGAAATCATGGCTGAAGTGCTGGTTGTCGTCGAGAACGGCGTCAAGAAGGTCACGCTGGAGATGCTGACCATCGCCCGCGGGCTCGGCTCGGTCTCGGCGGTCGTGTTCGGTGAGGCCGACACGGCCAAGCTCGGCGAGTATGGCGCCGAGAAGGTCTACGTCGCCTCCGGTGACGACGTCGACGGTTATCTGGTGGCTCCCAAGGCGGCCGTGCTGGCCGGCCTCGTACGGGAGAAGCAGCCCGCGGCGGTGCTGCTGGCCTCCACCCAGGAGGGCAAGGAGATCGCCGGGCGGCTGGCCGTCAAGCTCGACAACGGGCTGCTCACCGACGCTGTCGAGGTGGCCGCCGACGGCACCGCCACGCAGGCCGTCTTCGCCGGCTCCGGGATCGTCAAGTCCAAGGTCACCAAGGGCCTGCCGATCGTGACGATCCGCCCCAACTCGGTCACCCCGTCGGCGTCGCCGGTCGACGCCGCCGTCTCGTCGATCGAGGTCGACGTGGCTGACACCGACAAGCTGACCAAGGTGGTCGAGCGGGTCGTCGAGCAGAGAGGCTCGCGCCCCGAGCTGACCGAGGCCGGCATCGTCGTCTCCGGCGGCCGCGGCGTGGGCAACGCCGACAACTTCAAGCTGGTCGAGGAGCTGGCCGACCTGCTCGGCGGTGCCGTCGGCGCGTCCCGCGCGGCCGTCGACTCCGGCTACTACCCGCACCAGTTCCAGGTCGGCCAGACCGGCAAGACGGTCTCCCCGCAGCTGTACGTGGCGCTGGGCATCTCCGGCGCGATCCAGCACCGGGCCGGCATGCAGACCAGCAAGACGATCGTCGCGGTCAACAAGGACCCCGAGGCCCCGATCTTCGAGCTGGCCGACTACGGCGTGGTCGGCGACCTGTTCAAGATCATCCCGCAGGCGGCCGACGAGATCCGTAAGCGTAAGTAGGTTCCGCCTATGTGACGAACGGCTCGGTGCTCAGCGCCGGGCCGTTCGTCGTGGGCGGACCGAGGCATAAGCTTGGGGACTGATGGCCTACTTGGATCACGCTGCGACCACGCCGATGCTCGACGAGGCGCTGGCGGCATATGTTGCGGCGGCCCGCGAGGCCGGTAATCCGTCGTCCCTGCACGCGGCCGGGCGACGCGCCCGGCGCCTGGTCGAGGAGTCGCGCGAACGCATCGCGGCCGCCCTCGGCGCCCGGCCCTCCGAGGTGATCTTCACCAGCGGCGGCACCGAAGCCGACAACCTGGCCGTCAAGGGCATCTTCTGGGCCCGGCGGGCCGGCTCGCTCAACCGCAGCCGCGTGGTCGCCTCCGCGGTCGAGCACCACGCCGTCATGGACGCCGCCGAGTGGCTCGGCACGCACGAAGGCGCCCAGCTCAGCTGGCTGCCGGTCGACGGCGCAGGGCGAGTCGACCCGGCCGCGCTGGCCGAGCTGCTGCAGGCGTACGGGGAAGAGATCGCCGTGATCAGCGTGCAGTGGGCCAACAACGAGGTCGGCACGATCCAGCCCGTGGCCGAGCTCGCGCGCGTGGCCGCCGCGGCCGGAGTGCCGTTCCACACCGACGCCGTGCAGGCCGTCGGGCAGGTGCCGGTCGACTTCACCGCCAGCGGCGCCGCGGCCATGACGGTCACCGGGCACAAGGTCGGCGGCCCGGTCGGCGTCGGCGCGCTGCTGCTCGGCCGCGACGTGGCCTGCACCCCGCTGCTGCACGGCGGCGGACAGGAACGCGACGTGCGGTCGGGCACCCTCGACACGGCCGGGGTGGCCGCCTTCGCCACTGCGGTCGAGATCACAGTCAAGAGCCAGGCCGCGTACGCGGAACGGATCGGCGCCCTGCGCGACGAACTCGTGCGCCGGGTCCGCGCCGCCGTGCCCGACGCGATCCTCAACGGTGACCCGGCCGACCGGCAGCCCGGCAACGCGCACTTCAGCTTCCCCGGCTGCGAAGGCGACGCGTTGCTGCTGCTCCTGGACGCGCAGGGGGTCTGCTGCTCGACCGGCTCGGCCTGCTCGGCCGGGGTGGCCCAGCCCAGTCACGTGCTGCTGGCCATGGGTGCCGACGACGACCGGGCCCGCTCCTCGCTGCGCTTCACGCTCGGGCACACCAGCACGACGCACGACGTGGACGCACTGCTGGCCGCGCTGCCCGGCGCCGTCGAGCGCGCCCGCCGTGCCACCGCCTGGAAAACACCCCGTTAGGCTGGGAGTCATGCGAGTTCTAGCGGCCATGTCGGGCGGCGTCGATTCCGCCGTCGCCGCCGCGCGCGCCCACGCCGCCGGCCACGACGTCACCGGCGTGCACCTGGCGCTGGCGCGCAACCCCCAGACCTACCGGACCGGCGCCCGCGGCTGCTGCACGCTGGAAGACTCCCGCGACGCGCGCCGCGCCGCCGACGTGATCGGCATCCCCTTCTACGTGTGGGACATGGCCGAACAGTTCCAGGCCAGCGTCGTCGACGACTTCGTGGCGGAATACTCGGCCGGCCGCACCCCCAACCCGTGCCTGCGCTGCAACGAGAAGATCAAGTTCGAGGCGGTGCTCGACCGGGCCGTCGCGCTCGGCTTCGACGCCGTCGTCACCGGCCACCACGCGCGCCTCGGGGCCGACGGGCTGCTGCGCCGCAGCGTCGACGAGGGCAAGGACCAGTCGTACGTGCTGGCCGTGCTCACCCGGGCCCAGCTCGACCGCGCGGTCTTCCCGCTCGGCGACTCGACCAAGGCCCAGGTGCGCGAAGAGGCGGCCCGGCGCGGGCTGGCCGTGGCCGACAAGCCCGACTCGCACGACATCTGCTTCATCGCCGACGGCGACACCCAGGGCTTCCTGCGCGGCAAGTTGGGCGACGCGCCCGGCGACATCGTGGACGGCCGCACCGGCGAACGCCTCGGCGGGCACAACGGCGCCTACGGGTTCACGGTGGGCCAGCGCAAGGGTCTCGACCTGCGCGTCCCCGCAGCCGACGGCCGCCCCCGCTACGTGCTGTCGATCACCCCGGTGACCAACACGGTGACCGTCGGCCCCCGCGAAGACCTTGAAGTCAGCGAGGTGACCGCGACCAAGGTCATCTGGCACGGCGCTGCGTCACCGCTCGAATGCGAAGTGCAGCTGCGGGCCCACGGCGAGGTCTACCCGGCCACGGTCACCGTCGACGGCGACACGCTGACCGCCCGGCTGACCACCCCGGCCCGCGGTGTCGCGGCCGGCCAGGCGATCGTGGCCTACCAGCGCTCACCCGAAGGCGACGTGGTGCTGGGCTCGGCGACGATCACGGCGGCGGCCCCGCTGGCGGCCTCACGTGCCTGACTTCCCCGGCTCTTCTTGGACGGCTTCACGTGCCTGACTTCCCCGGCTCTTCTTGGACGGCCTCACGTGCCTGACTTCCCCGGCTCTTCTCGGACGGCTCCGCGTGCCTGACTTCCCCTGGCGGCCCGGGTCGGCTACGGGCATCGGGTCGCTGCCCGGCACCGACATCGCCGAAGCCCAGCGCATCGTCCTGGGCGAACTGCCCGACCTGCCCCACCTGGCCGAACTGCCCGGTCGCGGCCCCGGCGCCGACATCATCGGACGCAGCGCCGGGTTCCTGATCGACCTGTCGGTGCAGCTCTACGCCGGGCGCTGGCAGGTCGCGCCCCGCCCCGGCAAAGACATGCGGGTCACGGCCGACCTGCTCGAACGCGACCTCGACCAGCTCACCGAACAGGGCGAGAAATACGCGGGGCCGCTCAAAGTGCAGACGGCCGGCCCGTGGACGCTGGCCGCCTCGATCGACCGGCCCATGGGCGGCCGGCTGCTGCGCGACGCCGGAGCGGTCCGCGACCTTACCGACTCGCTGGCCGAAGGCCTCCGGCGGCACGTGGACGACCTGCGCAAACGCCTGCCCCGGGCCGAGCTCCTGCTCCAGCTCGACGAGCCGTCACTGCCCGCCGTGCTGGCCGGGCGGGTGCCCACCGAAAGCGGGCTGGGCGCCTACCGGGCCGTGCCCGGCCCCGACGCCGCCTCGGCCCTGCGAACGGTCGTCGAAGCCGTCGGCGTGCCGGTGATCGCACACTGCTGCGCCCCCGACGTGCCGCTGCAGGTCTTCCTCGACGCCCGGGCGGCGGCCGTGGCACTCGACCTGTCGCTGCTGAAAGATCTCGACCCGCTGGGGGAGATGCTCGAAGCCGGTCTCGGGTTGTTCGCGGGAGCGGCGCCGACCACCCCGCCGGCGGGCGGGATCGACGGCAAGAAGGTGGCCGACCGGGTCGGCACGCTGTGGAAGCGGCTCGCCTTCGCGCCGGGGCTGCTGCCGCGCCAAGTGGTGATCACGCCTGCTTGCGGGCTGAGCGGGGCGTCGCCCAGCTATGCGCGGGCGGTGCTGACCGCTTGCCGTGAAGCGGGGCGGCGGCTCTCCGAGGTCTAGCCGGCAGCCCCTTCCCCATGATCATCACGCCGGTCCAGCCCACCCTCCCCGGGGGCCTCCGCCACCGGCAATTTTACTCAAGTTCGCCGATCTTCGCGGACGCCCCTGTGGATAACTTCGAACTGTGGACAACCGCCGCACAGGCGTGCCCAGCACCGAAAATGTCAGGGGTGGCGACTACCGTTCTCGGTAGTTCTCGAACGCGGAGGTTCCGGTGTCTGAAGAGATCGTGGATGCGCAGCCCACTGCTGAGCAGGAGGCGGCCGCCGGCAAAGACCCGACCTCGGAGGCCAGCGCGCGGCATGCCGAGCTGAGCGACGAGCTGCGCGGCCACCAATACCGGTATTACGTGCTCGACTCGCCGACCATCTCCGATGCCGAGTTCGACAAGCTGCTGCGCGAGCTCGAGGCGCTCGAGGCCGAGTTCCCCGCGCTGCGCACGCCCGAGTCCCCCACGCAAAATGTCGGCGGCACGTTCTCCACGCTGTTCACCCCGGTCGAGCACGCCGAGCGCATGATGTCGCTCGACAATGTCTTCGACGACGACGAGCTTGCAGCCTGGGTCGAGCGCACGCTGCGCGACGCGGGCGGCCCGGCCGAGTTCATCTGCGAGCTCAAGGTCGACGGTCTGGCGATCAACCTGACGTACGAGAAGGGTCGCCTCGTCCGCGGGGCCACCCGGGGCGACGGGCGCACGGGGGAGGACGTGACGTCCAACGTGCGCACGATCCGCGAGATCCCCGAGCGGCTGGCCGGCGACAACCCGCCCGACCTGGTCGAGGTCCGCGGCGAGATCTACTTCCCGGTCTCCGCGTTCGCCGATCTCAACGCGTCGCTGGTCGAGCAGGGCAAGGCACCCTTCGCCAACCCGCGCAACGCCGCCGCGGGCAGCCTCCGGCAGAAGGATCCACGCATCACGGCCACCCGCGGGCTGCGCATGGTCGTTCACGGCATCGGCGCGCGGGCCGGTTTCGCACCCGACTCGCAGTCCCATGCTTATGAGGCCTTGAAGGCGTGGGGCCTGCCGACCAGCGACCGGTGGAAGCTGGTGCCCGACCTGGCCGGCATCCGCGACTACATCGCCTATTACGGCGAGCATCGGCACGACGTCGAGCACGAGATCGACGGCGTCGTCATCAAGACCGACTCGGTGGCCATCCAGGGCCGGCTGGGGTCGACGTCGCGCGCGCCGCGCTGGGCCATCGCCTTCAAATACCCGCCCGAGGAGGTCACGACCAAGCTCCTCGACATCGACGTGAATGTCGGCCGGACGGGTCGGGTCACGCCGTTCGCCGTGCTCGAGCCGGTGAAGGTCGCCGGCTCCACGGTCGCGCTGGCCACGCTGCACAACGCGAAAGAGGTCGAGCGCAAAGGCGTGTGGATCGGCGACACGATCGTGCTGCGCAAGGCGGGCGACGTGATCCCCGAGGTGCTCGGCCCGGTGATCGATCTGCGCCCTGACGACGCGCGTCAGTTCGTGATGCCGACGCACTGCCCGGCCTGCGGCACGAAGCTGGCGCCGGCCAAGGAAAGCGACATCGACATCCGCTGCCCCAACACGCGGTCGTGCCCGTCGCAGCTTCGTGAGCGGGTGTTCCACCTGGCTGGGCGGGGCGGGTTCGACATCGAGGTGCTGGGTTACAAGGCCGGGCAGGCGCTGCTCGACTCCGGCGTGATCACCGACGAGGGCGATCTGTTCGCGCTCACGGAGGATCAGCTGCGCCAGTCGCCGTTCTTCGTCAACCAGGACGGCAGCCTCGGGTCCAACGCGGTGAAGCTGCTGGAGAACCTGGAGCGGGCCAAGGATCGTCCGCTGTGGCGGGTGCTGGTGGCGCTGTCGATCCGGCACGTCGGGCCGACCGCGGCGCAGGCGCTGGCCCGGCAGTTCGGCTCGATGGAGGCGATCGAGGCCGTGGTCGCGGCCGCGCCGGGCAGCGCCGAGAGGGCCGCGCCGGGCAGTGCCGAGGAGGCCGCGCCGGGCAGCGCCGAGAGGGCCGCGCCGGGCAGTGCCGGGGAGGCCGGGCCGGGCAGTGCCGGGGAGGCCGGGCCGGGCAGTGCCGGGGAGGCCGCGCCGGGCAGTGCCGGGGAGGCCGCCGCGGTCGAGGAAGCCGGTGCGGAGACGGGAGCAGCCGCTACGGCCGACGCCGATGCCGATGCCGTCAAAGCGCCGAAGAAGGCCAAGGCCGAACCGGATGTGCTCGCCACTGTGGAGGGCGTGGGCCCGACGATCGCCGACAGCCTGCGCGAGTGGTTCGCGGTCGACTGGCATCGCGACATCGTCCGCAAGTGGCGCGAGGCCGGCGTCCGCATGGCCGACGAGCGGGTCGACGAGGGCCCGCGGCCGCTGGAGGGTCTCACGATCGTCGTCACCGGCACGCTGGCCACGCATTCGCGCGATCAGGCCACCGAGGCCGTGACCGCCCGGGGCGGCAAGGTGAGCGGTTCGGTGTCGAAGAAGACGGCCTTCGTCGTGGTGGGCGACAACCCCGGCAGCAAGTACGACAAGGCGCTGTCGCTCAAGGTGCCGGTGCTCGACGAGGCCGGTTTCGCGGTGCTGCTGTCCGACGGGCCCGACGCGGCCCGCGAGGTGGCCGAGATCGGCGGTGACGCGGCTGAGGGGCAGAGCGGCGACAGACCATAGGCGGCGGCGATGCCACTGAGGAGTCGGGCGCGATGCTAACTGAGGAGGCGGGGGCGTGGGCGGCGGTGACGCTACTGGGAGGCGGAGCGGCGGCGCGGCGTGGGCGGCGTGACGCTACTGAGTGGGCAGGGCGACGGTCGGGCGTAGCGGGCGGTAGCGGGCCAGCCAGTCGATCAGGTCGGCCGCCGGCATCGGGCGGGCGTGGAACCAGCCCTGGGCCGCGTGGCAGCCCGCTTCGGCGAGCAGGCGCCAGGTGCGTTCGTCCTCCACGCCCTCGGCCACGGCGCGCAGGCCCAGCGCCTCGGCCAGGTCGATGACGGAGCGCACTATCGCGGCGTCGCCGTGGTCGGTGGCCATGCCCAGCACGAACGAGCGGTCGATCTTCACTTCGGCCAGGGGCAGCCGGCGCAGGTGCTGCAGCGACGAATACCCGGTGCCGAAGTCGTCGAGCGAGATCGCGATGCCCATCCGGTCCAGCCGGGTGATCGTGCTCAGCACCCGGTGCGGGTCGGCCATCAACGCGCTCTCGGTGATCTCCAGCTGGAGCAGGTCGGGCGGGATGTCGTACGTGGTCAGCAGGTCGTCGACCCGGTCGGCGATGTCGCCCGCGTGCAGGTCACGCGCGCTGACGTTGACCGCTGCCCGCAGCGGCCGGCCCGCGTCGCGCCACTCGGCCAGCTGGGCCACCACGTCGTGCAGCACCCGCTCCGTGAGCAGCCGCATCACCGGGGTGGGCTCGGCCACCCGGATCAGGTCCTCCGGGCCGACCAGCCCACGTTCCGGGTGCCGCCAGCGCAGCAGCGCCTCCACGCCGACGACCTCGCCGGTCGCGATGGCGATCTGCGGCTGGTAGAAGAGCACGATCCCGTCGTCGGGCGAGTCGGAGCGCAGCGCGTGCCGCAGGTCGGCCAGCAGGGTGAGCCGGTCGGGGGTGTGGTGCGCCGAGTCCGGGCCGTAAATCGCGAACTGGTCGCCGCGCTGCTTGGCGTCGTACATGGCCGCCTCGGCTTCGCGCAGCAGCGTCGCGCTGTCGCTGCCCGGTTCCCGCTGCAGCGCGATCCCGATCGAGGCGGTCACGTCGACGGGCATGCCGTCCAGCGTGAAGGGCCGGTTGAGCGCCTCGGCCAGGTGCTCGGCGATGCGGCGTGCGGCCGGTGGACCGTCGACCCGGGTGGCCAGCACCGCGAATTCGTCGCCACCGAGCCGCACCACCAGGTCGTGCGCGGGCACCACAGCGGACAGCCGGAGCGCCACCTCGGCCAGGAGCCGGTCACCGACGCTGTGGCCGAGGGCGTCGTTGACCGTTCGGAAGCGGTCGAGGTCGAGCAGCAGCAGCGCCAGCCGCCGCCCCTTGGACTGTGACAGCACCGCGGCGTGCAGCGCCCGCCGGTTGGGCAGGCCGGTCAGCGCGTCGACCCGGGCGGCCCGCTCGAACTCGCCGGCCGAACGCACCATCCGGTGCACGGCGTGCAGCGCGAGCAGCACCAGCGGCACGAAGGCCAGCCCGACCTGGGCGGTGGCCAGCACCACCGGACCGAGCAGCAGCAGCGCGGCTGTGGCCAGCAACTCCACCCCGAACCGCCGCAGGCGCCGCAGCCGTTGGAGCCGTCCGGGGCGGTCGGCCATCGAGCGGGCGACGAGCGCGGCCAGCCCGTAGCGGGCGACGATCCACGCGCTGGCCGCGGCCACCGTCAGCAGGGCGTCGCCCCAGTCGGGGCCGGGGCCGATGCGCAGCGAGACGAGCTGCACGACCAGGCCGGCCGCTCCCAGCGCGACCGCGTGCTGCACGGCCAGGTGCAGGATGCGCCGGGCGGTGTGCCGCAGGCGGATGCCGGCCACTGTCACCGAGATCAGCTGGACGGCCAGGGCCGGCCCGTAACCCCAGGCCAGGGCGATGGCGAAGGTGAAGCAGATGGACGGCAGGATCACTTCGCTGGCGCGGCGGTGGGCCACCACGTACGGCCGGGCGTCGACGATCACGGCCAGGAAGCCCATCAGCCAGTACGCGGCGGGCAGGGCTTCGAAGTGCGGCCGGTCGAGCGCCCACAGCGCGGTGTCGGCGGCCGCCACGAGCAGCCCGGTGACCACCAGCGAACGCCGCCGCCGGGCCCGGTCCACCGGTGCGTTGCCGGGGGTGATCGGCCGCCGCCGGCGCACGATGATCGTGTCGCGGTCGACGTCGTCACAGCCTGCGTCGTACGCCTCGTCCTCGTGGACGGCCGCGGGGTCGCGGGGGCGTGCGGCGTCCATGCGACCTCCACCATGGCCTCGATCAACCGATCGTTCCCACGATAGATCCACATGGGCGATTAACCGCTAAACGGCTTTCCCGTTATCAAATCGGCATGAGCCGCCAAACGCTCATTAACCCTAAATTACCCCTTCTGGGGGACGTGCCTGCCGGCTCACTGAAGGCGTGTCATGCGGGTCGGGTGGTTGGCCCGTCCCGGGCGCCGGGCGGAACCGGGGGCGAAATAGACTCGTACGGTCAGCGACAGCTTTGAGGAAAGTAGGGCAGGATGGCCGCCATCTCCCGCGAAGAGGTTGCGCACCTCGCGCGCCTGTCGCGGCTCGCCGTGACCGAGGAGGAACTGGATCGGTTCGCGGGGCAGCTCGACGTGATCCTGCAGTCCGTGGCCCGGATCGGTGACGTGGCCGCCGACGACATCCCGCCCACTTCGCACTCGGTGCCGCTGACCAACGTGTATCGCGACGACGTGCCCGTGCCGAGCCTGACGCAGGAGGAGGCGCTCTCCGGCGCCCCCGACGCTTACGAGGGCCGGTTCCGGGTGCCCCAGATCCTGGCTGAGGAGGACTGACCGCCGTGTCTGACCTGACCAAGATGTCGGCGGCCCAGCTCGCCAAGGCGATCGCGGCCAAGGAGGCCTCGGCCGTCGAGGTCGCCACCGCCCACCTCGACCGCATCGACGCCGTCGACGAGCGGGTGCACGCCTTCCTCCACGTCGACCGCGAGGGCGCGCTGGCCGCCGCGGCCGACGTCGACGCCGGCAAGAGGACGGGCCCGCTGGCCGGTGTGCCGGTGGCCGTCAAGGACGTCATCGCCACCAAGGGCGTGCCCACCACGGCCGCTTCCAAGATCCTTGAGGGCTGGCGCCCGCCGTACGACGCGACGATCGTCGAGCGGCTGCGGGCGGCCGGCACGGTGATGCTCGGCAAGACCAACATGGACGAGTTCGCGATGGGCTCCTCCACCGAGTACTCGGCGTACGGGCCCACCAACAACCCGTGGGACCTGGGCCGCATCCCGGGCGGCTCGGGTGGCGGCAGCGCCGCGGCCGTCGCGGCGTACGAGGCGCCCTTGGCCATCGGCACCGACACGGGCGGCTCGATCCGGCAGCCCGGCGCGGTCACCGGCACGGTCGGCGCCAAGCCGACGTACGGCGGCACTTCCCGCTACGGGCTCATCGCGTTCTCGAGCTCGCTCGACACCCCGGGCCCTTGCGCCCGTACGGTTGAGGACGCGGCGCTGCTGCACTCGGTGATCGCCGGCCACGACGTGCGCGACTCCACCTCGATCCCGCAGCCCGTGCCCGACGTGGTCGGTGCGGCCCGCCGGGGTGCCGGGGGCGACCTGAGCGGCGTCAAGCTGGGCGTCGTCAAGGAGTTCGCCGGCGACGGCTCCGAGCCGGGGGTGCTCAGCGCGTTCCACGAGTCGCTGGAGGCGCTGGTCAAGCTGGGCGCCGAGGTCGTCGAGGTCTCCTGCCCCCACTTCCAGTACGCGTTGCCGGCCTACTACCTGATCGCCCCCAGTGAGGCCTCGTCCAACCTGGCCCGCTTCGACGGCGTGCGCTACGGCCTGCGTACGGGTGATGACGGCAGCCGCTCGCTGGAGGAGGTCATGTCGCTGACCCGGGACGCCGGTTTCGGCCCCGAGGTGAAGCGGCGCATCATCCTGGGGACGTACGCGTTGTCCAGCGGCTACTACGACGCCTACTACGGCCAGGCGCAGAAGGTCCGCACGCTGATCACGCGGGACTTCGAGGCGGCCTGGAAGAGCGTCGACGTGCTGGTCTCGCCGACCACCCCGTTCGTGGCGTTCCCGTTCGGCTCGCGCACGAGCGACCCGTACCAGATGTATCTGGCCGACCTTTTCACGATCCCCACCAACCTGTACGGCGGCCCGGCCATCTCGGTGCCGTGCGGGCTGTCCGAGGGTCTGCCGGTCGGTTTCCAGGTGATGGCCCCGACGATGGCCGACGACCGCATGTACCGGGTCGCCGCCGCCCTCGAGTCCGCCGTCGGCACGCTGACCCCACCCACGCTGGAGGCGACCGCATGACCACCACCGCGCTGCCCACCTACGAGGACGCCGTCTCGCGTTACGAGCCGGTCATCGGGCTCGAGACCCACGTCGAGCTGGGCACGGCCACCAAGATGTTCTGCGGCTGCCGCACTGATTTCGGCGCCGAGCCGAACACGCAGGTGTGCCCGGTCTGTCTGGGTCTGCCGGGGGCGCTGCCGGTGGCCAACCGCGCGGGCATCGAGGCCACCATCCGCATCGGTCTCGCGCTCAACTGCGACATCGCCGAGTGGTGCCGCATGGCGCGGAAGAACTACTTCTATCCCGACATGCCGAAGAACTTCCAGACCTCGCAGTACGACGAGCCCCTGTGCGTCGACGGTTACGTCGACGTCGAGGTCGACGGCAAGCAGTACCGGATCGGCATCGAGCGGGTGCACCTCGAGGAGGACACCGGCAAGTCGCTACACGTCGGCGGGGCCACGGGCCGCATCCACGGCGCCACCGAGTCGCTGGTCGACTACAACCGGGCCGGCATCCCGCTGGTCGAGATCGTGACCAAGCCGGTGCCGGGTCTGGGCGCGCTGGCCCCTGAGGTCGCGAAGGCCTACGTCGCCGAGCTGCGCGACATCATCCGCTCGCTCGGCGTCTCCGACGTGCGCATGGAGCAGGGCTCGCTGCGGTGCGACGTCAACACCTCGCTCAACAAGCCCGGCGAGGAGTGGGGCACCCGCACGGAGACCAAGAACGTGAACTCGCTGCGGTCGGTCGAGCGCGCGGTCCGGTCCGAGATCATCCGCCAGTCGGGCCTGCTCGACGAGGGCACCCGGATCTTCCAGGAGACCCGCCACTTCCAGGAGACGACCGGCGACACCCGGCCCGGCCGCTCCAAGGAGACCGCGACCGACTACCGCTACTTCCCCGAGCCCGACCTGGTGCCGATCGCGCCCGACAAGGCGTGGGTGGCCGAGCTCAAGGCCGCCCTGCCCGAGCGGCCGAGCAGCAAGCGGGCCCGGCTGCGCGAGGAGTGGGGGATCAGCGCGACCGACATGGAGTCGGTGGCCAACGCGGGCGCGGTCGAGCTGATCGAGGAGACCATCGCGGCCGGGGCCTCGCCCGCGGGCGCGCGCAAGTGGTGGATGGGCGAGCTGGCCCGCCGGGCCAACGAGACCGGCGTCGAGCTGGCCGCGGTCGGTGCCACGCCGGCCCAGGTGGCCGCCCTGCAGAAGCTGGTCGACGAGGGCAAGCTGAACGACAAGCTGGCCCGCCAGGTGCTCGAGGGCGTCGTGGCCGGCGAGGGTGACCCAGCTGCCGTGATGAACGCCCGGGGCCTCGGGGTTGTCTCCGACACGGGCGCGCTGACCAAGGCCGTCGACGACGCGATCGCCGCCAACCCCGACATCGCGGCCAAGGTGCGTGACGGCAAGGTGGCGGCGGCGGGCGCGCTGGTCGGCGCGGTCATGAAGACCACCCGCGGCCAGGCCGACGCCAAGACCGTGCGCGACCTGATCCTGGAGCGCCTGGGCGCGAGCTAAGGGGTCGGCGACAGCGACGGCGCGGGCGCCTCCTCGGGGTCCGCGCCGATCACGTTGCGCTGCATCTCCACGTTGGACTGGCCGGTGCCGCCCAGCCTGATGTCGTCGTAGGCCTTGAGCTGCCGGTTCTCGTCGAAGTAGAGCACCGACAGGCTCAGCGGCGTCGGCTCCTCCTTCTCGAGCCCGCGCAGCCCGGCTCCGCCCGTCGAACCTTCGATCATGAGCCGGGTGGCCAGTGGGGCCCCGTCGGTCCCGGAGGCCGCGGGGGCGGGCGACGCCGACGGTTCCGGTGCGGGGGCGGGCAGCAGCTCGACCGAACGCTGATGCCGGTGACCGGAGAGCACGAGCGGCACCACACCGGAGAGCGGCGGCGCCATCGCCGGGTCGTGCACGAGCGCGATGTCGACCGGCTTGTCCGACGCCCGGATCGTGTCGGCCAGTTGCGAGCCGGCCCGCAGCAGCGGCGACTGCGCCGGGTCGTCGGCGTCCCCGGCGGGCGGGGTCTCGCTCTTGTCCGGCGTGAACTCGGGGTCCCCGATGCCGCCGATGGTCAGGCCGGCCACCGTGGTGATCTTGTTGTCGAGCACTGTCGCGTTGCGCTGGCGGGCCACGGCGGCCTGGATCGACGCGGAGTCGTGGTTGCCGCGGACCCAGATGTACGGCACGCCGACCGAAGGGATCGAGGACGCGTACCCGGTCTCGGCCGTGCTGCCCCAGTCGACCAGGTCGCCGGTGTCGATCACGGCGTCGATGTCGAAGGTCTGCACCACCGTCCGGATCAGCCCGTACGCCTGGGGGCTGAGGTGCAGGTCGGAGACGTGCAGGAGGCGGGTCGTGTTTTCCGCGGGCTCGTAGACCGGCAGCGACGACACGGTCGTGTAGAGCCGGCTCACGTTGCTGACGATCTGGTTGAGCTGGTCGGCGTACCTGCCGTAGTTGTCGGCGATCCGCCGCGCGTCACCGACGACGGCGGGCGCGTTGACCAGCAACCCCTCGTAGCGCGGCTCGGCGATCGAGTCGGGCCGCAGGGTGGTCGCGGCCAGGCCCAGGCTGCCCCCGGTGACGAGCAGGGCGGTCACTCCCGAGGCGGCGACTCGGCGGACGTTGCGGAAGATCAGTGCGCTCAGCACCAGGGCGCTGAGCACGGCGATGCCCAGCGTCCGCACGCCCAGGCGGATCACACCGTCGCGCACGTCGGTGACGGCGTTCTCACCGGCCCGGCTGATCGTGGCCGGGTCGTCGATCAGGGCCTCCGTACGGCTCTGGTCGAGCGCGGCCAGGTTGACCTTGAGGTGGATCGGGCCGTCGTGGCTGTCCAGGTGCAGCGAACCGAGCGGGGGCAGGTCGACCTCGGTGCCGCCCAGGATCGACGGGTTGATCGACATCTCGGCGCGGAACGGCCCGACGTTGACGTTGGCGTGGGCGAACAGCATCGTGCCGATGACCGCGCCGCCCACGCTGATCACGGCGATCATGGCCGCCATCCGCACCCGTCTGGTCCACGGGTTGCGCCTGAGCCTTCCCACCACGTACGGGAATCGGCGGACCGCAGAGAGGAAGCGCCGGGGCCGAGTCTGCTCGATCATCGTCGGCTCACCTGCCCCGCCCTTCCGCCAGTCAAACCGTTGTCCCCACCACCGTGGCATGGTCAGCTGCGACCGGCGCCGCCGTCCGAGAAGACCAGCCGGATGATCCGGTCGTCGTCGGGGGCCGGGGTGCCCGCCTCCTCCTGGTTCGACGTGCCGATCCAGAGCGAGCCGTCGGGCGCGGCGATCATGCTGCGCAGCCGGCCGTACTCGCCGACGAGCGCCTCCTGCGGCGTGCCCAGGACGGTGCCGTTCTGGGTCACGTTGAGCAGGTAGGCGCGCTTGCCGTCCAGGCACGCGGCGGCGACCATCTGCTCCAGCACGGCGACGCCGGAGCAGTTCGAGTCCTTGACCGGCCAGCTGAACATCGGGTTGGTCAGCTTCGTGTCGCTGCCGGGGCCGTCGGCCTTGGGCCAGCCGTAGTTCTTGCCCTTGACGATCACGTTGAGCTCGCCCGACTTCTTCTGCCCGCTCTCACTCGCGTACAGGCGCTTGGTCTTGTCCCAGGCCAGACCCTGCACATTGTGATGACCCGAGCTCCAGACCAGGCTGTCCTTGACCGGGTTGCCCGCGGCGGGCTTGCCGGCAGTGGTCATCCGCAGGATCTTGCCGCCGAGGCTCTTCGGATTCTGCGCCTGGGCGCCGGTCGGGGTGCCGTCGCCGGTGCCCGCGTAGAGCTGGCCGTCGGGACCGAAGGCGAGCGCGCCGCCGTTGACGGCGTCCGAGCGGGGGATGCCGGTCAGGATGGGCTGCAGCTTCTGGCCGAGCACCAGCTTGCCGACCCGGTTGTCCTTGGCGGTGGAGTAGTAGACGAACACCGTCTTGTCGGTCTCGTACTTGGGCGAGACCGCGATGCCGAGCAGACCGCCGTCGTCGGAGGCGCGCACCTCGGCCAGCCGCTGCGCCTCGGTGACGGCCAGGCCCTCGGCGTCGGACTCGGGGCCGACCTTGAGGATGCGCGCGGTGTCGCGCTCGGTCACCAGCGCCGACCCGTCGGGCAGGAAGGCCATGCCCCATGGCACGTCGAGACCCTTGGCGAGCACCGTGACCGCGACCTCCTGGCTGCCGCCGCTCGGGTCCTGCGCCTCGTCGGAGGCATCGGCCGACGGCTTCGGCAGGTTGGGCGGCGCGCCCTGCTGGTCCGGATCGGGCGGCCCGAAGCTGCAGGCCGAGGCGAGGCCCAGCACGGCGGCGAGCGTCACCGAGACGGCGCGGGCCCGGCGGGAACGCACGATCACTCGACCTCCTCGAGGTTGCGACGCACCCCAGGGTAGCGAGGTCAACTGGGAGGCTGGTCGGAGTGGCCGATCTGCTGGCCGCCGGCGGCCAGAACGCGGGGCAGGTTGTCGGAGGTGACGCCGGTCAGCCGGATCACGTTGCCGTTGTCGAGCAGCGCGGAGATCTGCCCGCCGGCGTCGGGGGCGAGCTCACTGACCCGCTGCCACGGCACTCGGGTGCTGCCGACCAGGGCGCGCACCCGCAGCTCGTCGGCGTAGACGTCGGTGCCGGCCCGCCAGGCCCACACGAAGACGACGACCGGGATCAGCAGAACCGGAGTGAGCTGCCACATCGCGCCGGCCAGGGGCACGGCGCAGACGAACGCGATCACCGCGGCGACCATCAGGGCGCCGGTCTTGCGGACGCGCAGCAGGGGCTTGGACCTCACCGGTTCATCTTCCCACCCACTCTGTGCGGTGCTTCTGCCGGTCCCGGCGCGCATACTCGGCCGCATGACTGTCCTGCTCGCCATCGGCACACAGAAAGGCCTGTTCCTGGCCACGAGCGACACCGAACGCCGGACCTGGCAGGTCGGCCCGGCACACTTTCCCGGTACGGCGATCTACACGGTCGGCGTGGACCTACGCGGCCCGCGGCCCCGCTTGCTGGCGGCCGTGGACAATTCGCATTTCGGGCCGAGCGTGGCCGTCAGCGACGACCTCGGCGCGACCTGGCACGAACCCGACGCCGCCCCGATCGCCTTCCCGGCCGAGGCGGGCGTCGCGGTCGAGCGGGTCTGGCAGATCGTGCCCGGGCACCCCGACGAGCCCGGCGTGGTCTACGCGGGCTCACAGCCTTCCGCGTTGTTCCGCTCGACCGACGGCGGGGAGTCGTTCGAGCTGGTCCGTGGTTTGTGGGACCACCCGCACCGGCCGCAGTGGGGTGCCGGTTTCGGCGGCCAGGCGATCCATACGATCCTGCCCCACCCCGGCGACCCGGCCCGGCTGCTCGTGGCCATGTCGACCGGCGGGGTCTACCGCTCCGGCGACGGGGGCGCGAGCTGGGCCCCGGCCAACCGGGGGATCAAGGCGTATTTCTTCCCCGACCCGTGGCCCGAGTTCGGCCAGTGCGTGCACCGGGTGGCCCGCGACGCCGGCGACCCCGAGTGCCTGTACGCCCAGAACCACCACGGCGTCTACCGCTCGGCCGACGGCGGCGACAGCTGGCAGTCGATCGCGGACACGCTGCCCTCGGACTTCGGTTTCCCGATGGTCGCCCACCCACGCCGGGCCGGCACGATCTGGAACTTCCCGCTCACCGCGGACGGCGAACGTCACCCCACCGAACTGCGCTGCCGGGTCTACCGGTCGACCGACGCGGGCCGGACGTGGGAGCCGCAGCAGCGCGGTCTGCCCACGGGGCCCTACTACCCGGTCGTGCTGCGCGACGCCATGTGCACCGACGAGCACGACCCGGTGGGTGTCTACTTCGGCACGAGGTGCGGCGAGGTGTTCGCCACCAACGACGAGGGCGAGAGCTGGTCGACCGTGGTGTCGCATCTGCCCGACGTGCTCAGCGTGCGGGCGGTGACCGTCTGATGCCGGTGCTGCTGGTGCCGGGCGTGCTGCGGGCCGAGGCGGGCGGTGAGTCGCGGCTCGAGATCGCCGCCGCCGGCACTCTGGGTGCGGTGCTGGCCGAGGTCGGCGAGCGGTGGCCCCGGCTGGCCCGGCGCATCCGTGACGAGCAGGGTGCCGTACGGCGTTACGTCAACGTCTATGTGGACGGCGAGGACGCGCGGCGCGCGGCCGGTCTGGCCACCCCGGTCGGCCCGGGCTCGGAGATCCAGGTGTTGCCGTCGGTGGCCGGCGGCTCCGTTTGTCCATAGCCGACGATCTGGAAGTGCGGAGGAGCAACACGCGGCCGTAACCTGTTCGAGGGACGTTCGTTGTCCGGTGCAGCTCCCTCTGTCCCCCTGTTCGGCCAAGAATTGCAGAGGATCCGTCGACGTGGCAGTGCCGCTCCCCCCGCGCGCCGCCCGGCCTCAAGGCCGGGCGTGGCTGCTGGGCGTGCCCGTGGCCGCGGCGGTCGTGCTGCTGACCGGGCTGACCGGGGTGGTCGCGCCCGAGGTGGCTCTGGCCGCCGGGGCCGGTGGCTGCGCCCTGTGGGCCACCGCGGTGCTGGTGCGGGCGGCGCTCTCGATCCACCACGCCGACCGCTCGTTCGTGGCCTGCCGCGGTGCCGGTTTCGTGGGGCTGGGTGCTCTCGCCACGGCCCTGGCCGCGCTGGTCCCGCTGCTGGCGCCGCCGGGCGCGGCGGTCTGGGTGACGATCGTCTTCGGCCTGGCCGCCGCCTGTTACGCGGTCGGCACCCTGCTGCTGCCGGGCTCGGGCAAGGGCTGGGTCGTGCACTCCCGGCGGGCCTTCGACGGCCTCGGGCTGGGCGTGAGCCTGGCCTTCGCGGGTTACCTGCTCACTCCGGAACAGTCGGAGCGCCCGGCCGGTTTGCCGGTGACCCTGATCGGCGCCACCGGCATCGCGATCGTGCTGGTGGCCATGCTGCGCGGCTGGCCGGCCCGGCGTCCGGCGGTGCGCTGCGGCATCGGGGCGATCCTCGTGCTCAGCGGCCTGGCCGCGGTCACGACGCTGCTCGCGGCGGACGCCGGTGGCCCGCTGCTGGCCCTGTTCGGGCTGCCGATCGTGGGCGGCCTGGCCCTGACCGCCGAGGGCGGCTCCCGCCGCGACCTGCCCGCGCCGGCGCTGGAGCCGCGCAACCCGGATCAATATCTGGCCAGCTATCCGCTGCTGGCCGTGCCGGCCGGGGTGGGTGTGGTGGCCGCCGTCTGGCATCTGATCGTGGCCCGCGAGTTCGACCCGACCAGCATCATTCTCGGCATCGCCATGGTCGCCGTGCTGGCGATGCGCGAACTGCTCGTCGTGCACGACATCCGGCGCTACGCGGGCCAGTTGCAGACCGCCGAGGCCCACTTCCGTTCGCTGGTCGCCGGGGCCACCGACCTCACCCTGGTGCTCGACGAGAACCTCCGGATCACCTGGCAGTCGCCGGCCGCGTCGCGTCTGTTCGGCCTGGACGACAACGCGGTGGTCGGCCGCACGTTCGGCGACCTGATCCACGCCGAGGACGTCGAGATCGCGCAGGAGATCATCGATTCGGTGCTGGCCGGGGAGCCCGCCGACGGGCCGCCCGCGCTGGTCACGGCCCGCATGCGTGACGGCGCCGGGCTGTGGCGCGACACCGAGTCGACCATCTCCGACCAGCGCGGTGTGCCCGAGGTGGCGGCGCTGGTCGTGCACGTGCGCGACATCGGCGAGCGGCGGCACCTCGAGCGGACGCTGCACAAACTCTCGTACACCGATCAACTCACCGGGCTGGCCAACCGGCGGGCGCTGATGCGCGACCTGCTGGCCCACCGGCGACGGGCGGGCCGACCGGGCACGCTGCTGGTGATCGACCTGCACGGCCTGGCCGAGATCAACGACAGCCGGGGCCGCGAGACCGGCGACGCGGTGCTGATCGAGGTGGGCCGGCGCATCCGCGGCCTGCTGGGCGCCGAGGACGTGCCGGCCCGGCTCGGCGGTGACGAGTTCGCGGTGCTGACCGCCGACGGCGCGGTGCTGGCGTACGCGCTGGCCACCCGCATCGCGACCGTGCTGGCCGAGCCGCACCGGCTGCCCGGCGCGACAGTCGAGCTGCACACCAGCATCGGCCTGGCCGAACTGGCCGGCGGCGACGATTCCGACGAGGTGCTGCGCCACGCCGACCTGGCCCGGAAGCGGGCCCGCCAGCTCGGGCTGGACCGGGTCGAGTGGTACGACCCCGACGTCGAGATGAAGCTGAACCGCCGGATGGACCTCGAGCGCGAGCTGCTCGGGGCGGCCGACCGGGGCGAGCTCGACCTGGTCTTCCAGCCGGTGGTCGACCTGCGCGACCAGCAGCCGGTGGGTGTGGAGGCGCTGCTGCGCTGGCGGCACCCCCAGCTGGGCACGATCCTGCCGCACGAGTTGCTGCCGATCGCCCGCGCCGTGGGCATCTCGGCCGAACTCGACGAGTGGGTGCTCGACACCGCCTGCAAGCGGTTGTCCGGCTGGGCGGGCGGCGACAACGGCTTCTGGCTGTCGGTCAACGTGTCCCCGCGCGAGCTGCTCACGGCCCGCTTCCCCGACCGGGTGGCGGCCACCCTCAAGCGGTACGGCGTGGATCCCGAGCGCCTGGTGGTCGAGGTGGCCGAGACGTGGATCGCCGAGGACGTGCCGGCGATCGTGGCCTCGCTGGCCGGGCTGCGCAAATTGGGTGTGCGGGCCGCGCTCGACGATTTCGGCGCCGGGCAGGCCTCGCTGTCGCACCTGCGGCGCCTGCCGGTCGACATGCTCAAGCTGCACACGTCGCTGGCCGGCGCGGAGCCGGGTAACGGGCCCGCGGTGATCGACGTGGTGGTCAGCCTGGGCCGCCGTCTGGGTCTCGAGATCGTGGCCAAGGGGCTGGAGACCCAGGAGCAGATCGAGCGGGCCGCGGCGGCCGGATGCCTCTACGGGCAGGGATTCGCTCTGGGCCGGCCGACGCCGGCCGAGCGCATCGAGGCGTATCTGGAAACGCACCGCGCCTAACGCGGCGGCGCGGTGCTTCCGCGGGGCGTCAGGTGGGCCGTGCCGGCCTCGACGTTGTTGACCTGCTTGCCGTCGATCGCCGCCAGCAGCTCGCGGGCGGCGTGCGCGCCGTATTCGGCGATGTCGCGCGACAGGGCCGTGAGCGGCGGGTGCACCAGGCTGCACAGTGGAGAGTCGTCCCAGGCCACGATGGAGAGGTCGCCCGGCACGGCGAGCCCCATCTCCTGCGCCACGGCCAGGCCGGCCACGGCCATCACGTCGTTGTCGTAGATGATCGCGGTGGGGCGGCCGGCGCCGATCAGGAGCCGGCGCGTCGCCCGGCCGCCCTCTTCGCCGGTGTAGTCGGACGGCACGGTCAATGCCTCGTTGAGGCCGAGCGAGGCACAGACGTCGTTGAAGGCCCGGGTGCGCGCCTTGGTGTGCAGCAGGCCGGGCAGACCGCTGACCCGGGCGATCCGCCGGTGGCCGAGCGCGACCAGGTAGCGCACCGTCTCGGTGATCGCGCCGGCGTCGTCCGACCAGACTTGGGCGATCTTGCCGGTGTCGCCGGGGCCGCCGATGACGACTGCCGGAAGTTGCAGCTTCTGCAGAACCGGGATACGGAGGTCGTTCTCCCGCAGGTCGGTCACGATCACGCCGTCGATGCGGCGCTCGCCCCACCACCGGCGGTAGACCTCGACCTCCTGCTCGGGGGTGGCCACGACCTGGAGGGTCAACGCGTACGACCGGGCGGCCAGCTCGGCCTCGAACCCGCTGATCAGGCCCATGAAGAAGGGCTCGATGCTGAGGATGCGGGCCGGGCGGGACAGGGTCAGCCCGACGGCACGCGCGCTCGCCCCGGACAGGGCCCGCGCGGCGCTGTTGGGGTTGAAGCCGATCTCCTGGGCGATGGCGACGATGCGCTGCCGGGTCGCCTCGGAGACGCCGGGCTGGCCGTTCAGCGCGTACGACACCGCGCCTTTGGACACGCCCGCCCGCCGCGCTATGTCGGCGATCGTGGGCCGCTTCACTCGGTCTCCTCTTTTCCGCCGAGCCTACCGGCGGAGTTTACCGGTGCCGGGATCGGTAGAGCGCTCTCACGCGGAACCACGCCGAGCTGAACGAGCGGCGGAAGCGTGTCTTGATCGGTTAAGTGTTGGCCACCACACCCCACTTTGTAAACAGCCATCACGGCATACGTCCGTTTTTAGCCGCTTAACAAGCACTGACAACGGTGCCAGATCACCGATGTAACACGGTATTGACAGTCATCGAGGGGCGGCTTAACGTCTCCACAACTTACCCGGTTCAGTTAACTCTCTCCGGCAGTGGAGGCAACACATGAGACGGACTTTGAGCGCGGTCGCGGCCGGCCTTGCGGCAACCTTGGTGATTGCGGGATGCAGTGGTCGTGACCTCGAGAGCAGCAACGAGACCGAGGGCGGCAGCGGCGAGCAGGTCACGCTGAAGGTTGCCTTCTGGGGTGACATGGGCCTGGACAAGCTGAAGGCCGACTACGAGAAGGCCCACCCGAACGTCAAGATCGTGCTGAACACCGGCGAGTTCAACGCCCAGCACGAGGACCTGCAGAAGAAGCTGGTCGCGGGCACCGGCGCGCCGGACATCTCGGCGGTCGACGAGGGCTTCATCGTCCAGTTCCGTAACCAGTCCGACAAGTTCGTCAACCTGCTCGACAAGGGCGCCGGCGAATTCGAGTCGAAGTACCTGGACTGGAAGTGGAAGGCGTCCATGTCGGCCGACGGCAAGCAGATCGGCCTCGGCACCGACGTCGGCGGCCTGGCCATGTGCTACCGCTCCGACCTGTTCAAGGCGGCCGGCCTGCCCACCGACCGCGAACAGGTTTCGAAGCTGTGGACCAACTGGGACCAGTTCATCGAGGTCGGTAAGCAGTACGTGGCCAAGACCGGCAAGAAGTTCGTCGACTCCGGCACCAACATGTTCAACCCCGTGCTCGCCCAGCAGCCGGTCGGCTTCTACGACGACCAGGAACAGCTGCAGATGAACGGTGGCCCCAAGGTCGCGTTCGACGTGAGCATGAAGGCGATCGACGCCGGCATCTCGGCCAACCTCGCGAGCTTCCAGCCCAACTGGAACCAGGGCTTCAAGAAGGACCAGTTCGCCGTGCTGGCCTGCCCGGCGTGGATGCTGGGCCACATCCAGGAGACCGCGCCCGACCAGAAGGGCAAGTGGGACATCGCCGCGATCCCGGGCGGCGGCGGCAACTGGGGCGGCTCCTGGTGGACCGTTCCGTCGCAGGGCAAGAACATCGACGCCGCCACCGACTTCGTGAAGTGGATGGTCCAGCCGGAGCAGCAGATCGAGGTCTTCAAGACGGTCGGCAACCTGCCCTCGCAGCCCGACCTCTACAAGGACCCGGCGGTGCTGGACTACAAGAAGGAGTTCATGAGCAACGCGCCCACCGGCCAGATCTTCGCGGCCACCGCGGCCAACCTCAAGCCGCAGTACCTGGGCAAGAAGAACGGCCCGACCCGCGTGGCGGTGGAGAACGTCATCACCCGGGTGCAGCAGGGCGGGCTCAAGTCGGATGCGGCGTGGGCCGAAGCGGTCAAGCAGGCCGAAAAGGTCGCCAAGACCGGCAAGGCCTGATCGGTTCAGCCAGGCGGGGCGGCGTCATGCCGCCCCGCTCTTCCCTAGGAGAAGGCCGTGTCCCTCACAGAGCTCCGGCCGGCGTCGCATCGACCCGCCCCGCCGCCGAAGAAGGTCAAGACCAGGAGCTGGCTCTACCGGTTCGACAACAAGACCATCCCGTACGTTTTCATCTCCCCGTTCTTCATCCTGTTCGGCATTTTCGGCGTCTTCCCGCTGGTCTTCAACGGGATCGTCGCGGTGCGGAACTGGCGGCTGGACGACCCGACGCTGACCGGCTGGGCGGGTTTCGCGAACTTCGAGCGCCTGCTGTCCGATGAGGACTTCTGGAACGCGCTGGGCAACACGTTCGGCATCTTCATCCTCTCCACCGTGCCGCAGCTGCTGCTCGCCCTGATCATCGCGAACCTGCTCAACCGCAAGCTGCGCGGCAACACCTTCTGGCGGATCGGGATCCTGCTGCCGTACCTGACCCCGGTTGTCGCCTCCACCCTGGTCTTCGCGATCTTCTTCGCCCGCGACAACGGCATGGCCAACTGGTTCCTGTCGCTGGTCGGCTTCGGGGAGGAGACCCCGCTCGACTGGCGGGCGCAGAAGTGGAGCGCCTGGATCGCCATCGCCACGATGGTCAACTGGAAGTGGATCGGCTACAACGCCCTGCTCTACCTGTCGGCGATGCAGGCCATTCCCAAGGACGTGTACGAGGCGGCGGCCGTGGACGGGGCCGGCGCGTGGCGGCAGTTGTGGCGGATCACCGTGCCGATGATCCAGCCGGTCGTGGTGTTCACCGTGATCCTGTCCACCATCGGCGGCCTGCAGCTGTTCAACGAGCCGATGATGTTCGACGAGAACCCGCAGTCGGCCAGCGGCGGCTCGGCCCACCAGTTCCAGACGATCGCCCAGCTCATCTACAAGGTCGGCTGGAAGGACCTCGACCTCGGGTACGCGGCCGCCATGTCCTGGGCGCTGTTCCTGATCATCCTGATCGTCGCCGGCGTCAACACCCTGCTCACCCGGCGCATCGGAGGCGACCGATGACCAAGACGTACGTGAATCGCGCCCCTCAGGACACCCGGGGCACCTGGCTGACGTACGCGGCCCTCGTGGTTGTGCTGCTGTTCTCGGCCTTCCCGGTCTACTGGATGTTCGTCATCTCGACGAGCACCGACGAAGCCGTGGCCCAGATCCCGCCGTCGATTCTTCCCGGCGGCGAGTTCTGGACCAACGCCAACGAGGTGTTCACGCTCAACGAGGTCTTCTTCGCGGCCTCGCTGATCAACAGCGTGATCGTGTCGTCAGTGATCACCCTGGCCACGCTGTTCTTCTGCTCACTGGCCGGCTTCGCGTTCGCCAAGCTGCGCTTCCGCGGCCGCAACGCGCTGATGGTCGTGGTCGTGCTGACGCTTACCGTGCCCAGCCAGCTCGGCATCGTCGCCCTCTACATCGTGATGGGCAAGCTCGGCTGGAACGGCACCCTGCTCGCGGTCATCGCGCCCGGGCTGGTCAGCGCGTTCGGCGTCTTCTACATGCGGCAGTTCATCGCGCACGCCGTGCCCGACGAGCTGGTCGAGTCGGCCCGCATCGACGGGGCGCTGAACATGCGCGTCTACTGGAACATCGTGCTCCCGGCGATCCGTCCGGCGCTGGCCGTGCTGGGCCTGCTCACGTTCGTGATGGCCTGGAACGACTTCCAGTGGCCGCTGATCCAGCTCAACGGCACCGACTTCCCGACCTCGATGGTCGCCCTGTCCGACCTGGCCAGCGGCAACTACGTGATCTACCGGCGGGTGCTGGCGGGTGCGTTCATCGCCACAGTTCCCCTGATCGTCCTGCTGTTGATCGGCGGACGGCAGATCGTACGAGGGATCATGGAAGGCGCCGTGAAGTCCTGATCCGCGTTTGTTGACAGGCCCGTACGCGTTGTCGTCAGGCCCGCAGAAGGAGAACCGTGACCTCGTACCGACCCCTGCACGAAGGCTGGACCCTCACCGGAGGCGACATTTCCGGTGTTCCGGCCGCCGTGCCCGGATGCGTGCACACCGACCTGCTGCGGGCCGGGCGGATCGACGACCCGTACCTGGACGCCAACGAGACCCGGCTGGGCTGGATCGGGCGTACGGAATGGGAGTACTCGACGTCTTTCACCGCCACTCCCGGCGGGCGCACCGACCTGGTCTGCGCCGGCCTCGACACCGTCGCGGCCGTCGAGCTCAACGGCGAAGTCATCGGTGAGACGGCCAACATGCACCGCGGTTACCGTTTCGACGTCAGCTCGCTGCTGGTCGACGGGGACAACGATCTGAAGGTCACGTTCAAGAGCGCTTACTCGTACGCCGAGGGGCAGCGCGACCGGCTGGGGGCGCGCCCCAACGCGTATGACGAGCCGTTCAACTTCATCCGTAAGCAGGCCTGCAACTTCGGGTGGGACTGGGGCCCGACGCTCGTGACGGCCGGCATCTGGCAGCCGATCGGGCTCGAGACCTGGTCGACCGCCCGGCTGGCCGAGGTGCGGCCCCAGGTCACGGTGACCGGTGGCGTGGGACGGGTCGAGCTGCGGGTCCGCCTCGAACGCCTCGTGGAGAGCCCCGTCAAGATCACTGCCTCGGTCGGTGGACGGACCGCGCAGGCCACCGTCGACGGCATCGAGGCGTTGCTGATCCTCACCGTCGACGACCCCGATCTGTGGTGGCCGCGGGGTTACGGCGACCAGCCGCTCTACGACCTGGACGTCACCCTCTCGTCCGGCTCCGAGCGGCTCGACTCCTGGTCCCGCAAGATCGGCTTCCGCTCCGCGCGCGTCGACACGGCCGACGGCGGGTTCACCGTTGTGATCAACGACGAGCCGATTTTCGTACGGGGAATCAACTGGATCCCCGACGACGTCTTCGCCGACCGGATCACCCGCGACCGGCTGGCCGCCCGGTTCCGGCAGGCGGCCGAGGCCAACGTCAACTATCTGCGCGTGTGGGGCGGCGGCCGCTACGAGTCGGAGGACTTCTACGAACTCGCCGACGAGATGGGCTTCCTGGTCGGGCAGGACTTCCTGTTCGCCTGCGCGGCCTACCCCGAGGAGGAGCCGTTCCGCTCCGAGATCGAGGCCGAGGCGCGCGAGAACGTCGTGCGGCTGGCGTCGCACCCGAGCCTCGTCGTGTGGACCGGCAACAACGAAAATCTGTGGGGCCACGAGGACTGGGACTGGAAGCCCGCGCTGAACGGGCGCACGTGGGGCGCTGGTTTCTACTACGACCTGCTCCCTCGGATCGTCGGCGAACTCGACCCGACCCGCCCGTACTGGCCCGGCAGCCCCTACTCGGGCAGCCCCGACCGCTACCCCAACGACCCGGCCTACGGCACCACCCACATCTGGGACGTGTGGAACACCGACGACTACACGAAATACGCCGCCTACCGCCCGCGCTTCGTGGCCGAGTTCGGTTTCCAGGCCCCGCCCACATACGCCACCCTGCGCCGCGCGATCTCCGACGACGTGCTCGCGCCCGACTCGCCCGGCATGGCCCACCACCAGAAGGCCATCGGCGGCGACCACAAGCTGGCCCGCGGTCTGGCCAACCACATGCCGGCTCATGCGAGCTTCGACGACTGGCACTATCTGACCCAGCTCAACCAGGCCCGCGCGCTGGCCTTCGGCATCGAGCACTTCCGCTCGCTGAGCCCGCTCTGCACCGGCACGATCATGTGGCAGCTCAACGACTGCTGGCCGGTCACGTCGTGGGCCGCGGTCGACGGCGACGGCCGCAAGAAGCCCCTCTGGTACGCCCTGCGCGACGCCTACGCCGATCGGCTGCTGACGTTCCAGCCCCGTACGGGTGCCCCGCTCACCGCCGGAGGTCCGCTCACCGACATCGAGCCCGGCGCGGTCTTCCCGCCCGACGGTGCCCCGGCCCTGGTCGCGGTCAACGACGGCCGCACGCCCTGGACCTTCGGCACCACCGTGACCCGCCGCAACCTGACCGGCGACGTGCTGGCCACCTTCCACGCGTCGGCCACCGTCGCCCCCGGCTCGTCGGTGACGCTGACACTCCCGGCCGACGTGGCCACGCCCGGCGACCCGCGCACCGAACTGCTGGCCACCGACACCGGCACGACGTGGTTCTGGGCGTCCGACAAGGACATCCCGTGGCCTCGCGCCGACTTCACCACTTCGGTGTCGCGGGCCGGCGACACCACCACGGTGACCGTGCACGCGTCGACGATCCTGCGCTCCCTCACCCTCTTCCCCGACCGTCTGAACCCAGCCGCCACCCCGGACCGCGCGGCAGTCACCGTCCTGCCCGGCGAGTCGGCCACCTTCACGATCGCCTCCCCGGAGCCGCTCGACGAGGCCGCCCTGACGAGCCGCCCGGTCCTGCGATGCGTGAACGATATGGGGTCGACGCGGTGATCGCTTAGACCCTGTGGACAACCCCGGATTGTGGATAACCCGTTTCCCCCCGCCCGGATTCGATACGCTTTTTTAGGGTGGCGACCCCCGGGCGGGAGGGCCGTATTCGCGGTGTTGTCGGTTCGGCGGCACTCGGGTGGCATGGTCATGTCGGCGTCGCTGTCGGTCTGGCGGCACTCGGGTGGGAGGGCCTTGTCTGCGGCGGCTGTCGGTTTGGCGGCACCCGGGAACGCCGACCGGGGTTCTCCTTTCCGGTTCGGCTCGGGCACCGCGGGTCCGTGAGGAGATGCACCGAGTTCGCCGAGTCGGTCCGGCGCCGGCCGGGCATGTCTTTTCGGGTCTGATGCGCACCTGACCAGCAGCGTCCTGACCGCCGTCGTCCTAGCGTCTCTCTACTCAGGACCGACCGTGGCGCCCACCCCCGCGCCCGAGGTCTCCGCGGAGATCTGGCCAACCGGCCCCGACGGCGACTTGGGCTCCGTCCTGAGCCGGTGTCGCTGAATCCACGCCGCAGCTGCCGTCAGCATCAGCACCGTTATCGAGACCTGGCACGCGGGCCAGCCGGGCACGGAGGTGGCCGCGGTGCCGCTCGGGTCGGAGCCGTTCGGGTGGGCCGACGGCGTGGGCGGGGTGCTGCTCGTGGCCGACGCCGCCTCGGTGGCAGTTCTGGGCGGCGGCGGGCGAGTCGGCGTCGCTCGAGGCGGTGCGGTCGCGGGCCGGGGCGTCCCAGGACAACACGTCTGCGCAGGCGTGCTGGGTCGAGGGCAAGTCGATGGGGCGTGACCGGTAGCGATCCGAATTTGATCTTTCCCGGAGGGCAACTTACGCCGGGGTCGCGTCGTTGCTCGATGCGTGAGCACCGCTGAGCAGAGGAGCCACCGGCAGACCCTCGAGGTGCTCGCCGGGCTGATGCTCGGCATGTTCCTGGCCGCGCTCGACCAGACGATCGTCACCGCGGCCATCCGGACGATCGGCGACGACCTGCACGGGCTCAGCGTGCAGGCCTGCGTGACCACGGCCTACCTGATCACCGTGACGATCTCGACCCCGCTCCACGGCAAGCTCTCCGACATCTACGGCCGTGAACGGATCTTTCTCGCGGCCATCTCGATCTTCGTGGTGGGCTCGGCGGCGTGTGCGTTCGCCGGGTCGATGTATCAGCTGGCCGCGTTCCGGGCGGTGCAGGGGTTGGGCGCGGGAGGGCTGTTCTCGCTGGCCCTGGCTATCCTGGGCGACCTCGTGCCGCCCCGTGAACAGGCCCGCTACCGGAGCTTTTTCCTGGCCGTGGCCGGCTCGGCGAGGGTGCTGGGACCGGCCGCTGCGGGGCGGGCCGGCTCCCACCCCGCAGGAACATGCCCTCGCTCATGCCGACCTGGCCGACCTTGACGCCGACCTCGCCCGGTTGTTCGACACCGGGCCCTGCCTCGAACGGACGCCCGACATGGAAACTGCCACGCTGCCCGACGACGCCACCGCCCTCGACGAGCCGACCGGGCCCGGGGACGCGGTGGTGCGCGGCCGGATCGACGGCCCCGGCGGCCTGCCGCTGCCCGGGGCCACCCTCACGATCACCGACTTCGGCGGGCAGCAGCTGGCCCGCGCGGTGACCGGTGCGGACGGCACGTACCGGATGGTGCTGCACACCGGTGGCTCGTTCCTGCTCATCTGCGCGGCCGACCGGCACCAGCCCGCGGCCGCCGTGATCAACGTGGCCGCCGGTGAGATAAGGCGGGTGCTGTCGCTGGCCGGCGCCGGGCAGATCACCGGGCGCGTCACCGATCGGGCGGGCCGCGGGCTGCCCGGCGCGACGCTGACGCTGACCAACACGAAGGGCGAAGTCGTGGCGACCACGACGGCCGGGGCGGACGGGCGTTATCAGCTGCCCGGACTGGACGGGCCGGAGTACACACTGACGGCCACCGCGGCCCACGCGCGGCCGGCCTCGCGGGCGGTGTCGCCCAACGAGCCCGGCCCGGTGGACCTGACGCTGGCCGTGGGCGGGGTGCTGACCGGCAACGTACGGGCGGCCGGCTCGGGGCACCCGATCCCGGAGGCGTCGGTGGTGGCCGTGGACCGTCATGGGCGGGTCGCGGGGGCGGCCACGACCGATCACGAGGGCCGTTACGAGCTGTGCGATCTGCCGCCGGGGGTGTACACGGTGGCGGCCAGCGGACACGCACCGGTGGCGACGCGGGTCGAGCTGACCGGCGACCACGCGGCCCACGACATCACGCTGGGCACACCGGCCGTCATCGGCTCACTCCACTGACGTGATCGTCCGGATCTCGGTGGCGTCCCTGTCGAGCGGGCCCGGCACGACGAGCGTGCGCTCGAAGTGCGGCCCGTCCGGAGCGAAGGGCGTGGTGGAACGGCCGAGGCCACGCACCCGGTCGGTGCGTGGCCTCGGCTGCGTTCGGGTTTTCTACTCCGGGACCTTGCGGTACGCGCCGTCGCTGGCGCTGGTGGCCATGGAGGCGTAGGCGCGCAGGGCCGCTGACACCGGGCGCTGCCGGTCGAGCGGGGTGTACGGCTTGGGGCGCCGCTCCTGCTCGTGGCGGCGCTGGGCCAGGGTTTCGTCGTCGACGTGCAGGGTGATGCCACGGCCGGGGATGTCGATGCTGATCTCGTCGCCGGTTTCGACCAGGGCGATCAGGCCGCCCGCGGCCGCCTCGGGGGAGACGTGGCCGATGGACAGGCCGCTCGTGCCGCCGGAGAAGCGGCCGTCGGTGATCAGGGCGCACGCCTTGCCGAGGCCGCGGCCCTTGAGGAACGACGTGGGGTAGAGCATCTCCTGCATGCCGGGGCCACCGCGCGGGCCCTCGTAACGGATGATCACGACGTCGCCCTCGACGACCTGCTTGCCGAGGATGCCGTCGACCGCGGCGTCCTGCGACTCGAAGACGCGGGCGGGGCCGGTGAACTTCCACAGGGTCTCGTCGACGCCGGCCGTCTTGACCACGCAGCCGTCGGGGGCGAGGTTGCCGAAGAGGATGGCCAGGCCGCCGTCGACCGTGTAGGCGTGGTCGATCGAGCGGATGCACCCGTTCTCGGCGTCGACATCCAAGGTTGCCCAGCGGTTGGTGGTGCTGAACGGCTGCGTCGTACGCACCCCGCCCGGCGCCGCGTGGAACAGCTCCAGAGCCGCGGCCGAAGGCGCTCCGCCGCGGATGTCCCACTCGTCCAGCCAGGAGGTCAGGTCGGGGGAGTGGACCGAGCGGACGTCGGTGTTGAGCACGCCGCCGCGGTTGAGTTCGCCCAGCAGCGCGGGGATGCCACCGGCCCGGTGCACGTCCTCCATGTGGTACTTCGGGCTGTTCGGCGCGACCTTGGCCAGGCACGGCACCCGGCGCGAGATCGCGTCGATGTCGGCCACCGAGAAGTCGATCTCGGCCTCGCGCGCGGCGGCCAGCAGGTGCAGCACGGTGTTGGTCGAGCCGCCCATCGCCACGTCGAGCGCGACCGCGTTCTCGAAGGCGGAGCGGTTGGCGATGCTGCGGGGCAGCACCGACTCGTCGTTCTCCTCGTAGTACTGCTTGGCGATCTCGACGATCAGCGAGCCCGCCTTCTCGAACAGCGCCTTACGGGAGGCGTGCGTGGCCAGCGTCGAGCCGTTGCCCGGCAGCGACAGGCCGATCGCCTCGGTCAGGCAGTTCATCGAGTTGGCGGTGAACATGCCGGAACAGGAACCGCAGGTCGGGCAGGCCGAGCGCTCGATGGTGTCGAGCTGCGCGTCGGTCACGTTCTCGTTGGCGCTGGCGCTCATCGCGTCGACCAGGTCGAGCTTCTCGTGCACGACGCCCTCGATGGCGACCGTCTTGCCGGCCTCCATCGGGCCGCCCGAGACGAACACGGTCGGGATGTTGAGCCGCAGCGCGGCGATCAGCATGCCGGGGGTGATCTTGTCGCAGTTCGAGATGCAGACCAGGGCGTCGGCACAGTGCGCGTTGACCATGTATTCGACCGCGTCGGCGATCAGCTCGCGGCTGGGCAGCGAGTAGAGCATGCCGCCGTGGCCCATCGCGATGCCGTCGTCGACCGCGATCGTGTTGAACTCGCGGCCGACCCCGCCGGCCTCGGCGATCGACTCCGCGACCAGGCCGCCGAGGTCTTTGAGGTGCACATGACCCGGTACGAACTGGGTGTAGCTGTTGGCGATGGCCACGATGGGCTTGCCGAAGTCGTCGTCGGTCATCCCGGTGGCGCGCCAGAGGGCACGCGCGCCGGCCATGGTCCGACCGTGGGTCGAGGTCCGGGAACGCAGGTCAGGCATCCCCTCAGTGTGCCACTCGGAGAAGTAAGGACCGCCAATTGCGTCCACAAGACGGGACACGGGGGCTACTTAAATAGATCAGGATCAGGCAGAGTGTTCGCGTGCAATCACCGTCCGGCGTGGAGCTGGCCGGGCTGGCGAGCCTTCTGGTCGCGGTCCCGGCCGTCGCCCTGCTGGGCGATTCCGGTCGCAAACACACCGGTGCCGCTCGTCGAGCCCATCTTCTTCTGGCCGCCGGGGGAGCCGTGGCGACCGCGGCCGCCCTGGCCGGCGTGATCACTGTGCTTCTCACCACGGCCGCGCCGCCGCGCATGGGCCTGGGCTCGGCGGTCGCCGGCGGCACCGCCCTGGGCGTGCTGATGCTGCTGGTGGGGGTGGCGGTGCTGCCCGGCGCGGCCGAGAGCGCGGCCGCGGCCGTCCGCCACCTGCTCGACGGCCTGGTCATCGCGGCTGCGATCTGGTTCGTGGGCTGGGTGCTGCTCGCCGAGCCGACCCGCCTGCTGGGCGACGCGGCTCCCATGGCCTGCCCTTCGGTGCTGATCCCGGCCGGCTTCGCGGTCGTGTCGCTCGGGCTCACGATCGTGCTGGCGTTGCACGCCCATCGCCCGCGGCTGACCACCGTACGGGTGGCGGCCGGCGTGACAGTCGTGTCGTTCGCGGCAGTGGCCATCGCCGGCGGCATCTGCCAGGACCGGGACGGCATGGTGCTGGCGGGCGCCTTGATGCTGCCCGCGGGCCTGTTCGTGATCGCGCGGGCAGTGAAGGTGGCCGACCGCCCGGTCGAGGTCGTGGGTGACGTCGTCGAGCGCAACACGGCGTACGCGGTCGTGCCCATGGTCGCCATGGTCAGCGCGCTCGGTTATCACCTCGTCCGGGGCGGCGATTTCGACCTGTACGGCTTCCTGGGCGCCGCTGTCGAGGGCTTCGCGCTGGTCGGGCGGCAGTTCCTGGCCCTGCGTGACGTCCGGCGCTACACGCTCGAGCTGCGCGAGCGCGAGGCCCATTTCCGCGAGCTGGCCCACACCGACCCGCTGACCGGTCTGGCCAACCGCCGGGGCCTGCAGCGGGCCCTGCGCGCCGGCGGCGATTCGCGCGTGCTGGTCGGCATCGACTTGGACGGCTTCAAGACGGTCAACGACATGCGCGGGCACGACGTCGGCGACGCGGTGCTGACCGAGGTCGGCGAGCGGGTGCGGCGCAACCTGCTGGACGGTGACGTGGCGGCCCGGCTCGGCGGCGACGAGTTCGCGGTGCTCATGCGGGGCAACGCGGAGGAGGCCATGCTCACCGCGCATCGGCTGCTCGCGGTGCTCGGGGAGCCGTACGAGGTCGACGGTCTGGCGGTTTTCCTGTCGGCCAGCATCGGCGTGGCCGACTCCAACCAGCTCAGCCCGGCGGACACCGGCGAGCTGATCCGCGACGCCGATCTCGCGTTGCGCTACGCCAAGCAGCGCGGCAAGAACCGGGTCGAGCGCTATCAGGCCCGCTACGACGAGCTGCTGCGCCGCCGGGGCACGCTGGAGAACGAGCTGCGCCACGCGATCGACCGCGACCAGCTGCGGCTTGTCTTCCAGCCGGTGGTGGCGCTGCCCTCGATGCGGCCGGTGGGCGCCGAGGCGCTGTTGCGCTGGCACCACCCGACGCTGGGGTCGGTGCGGCCCGACGAGTTCATCCCGGTCGCTGAGGAGTCGGGTTTGATCAACCGGGTCGGCGCCTGGGTGCTCGAGCAGGCCTGCATCCAGCTGGCCGAGTGGCTCTCGCGCGGGCACGACGTGTGGGTGTCGGTCAACTTGTCGCCCAAGGAGCTGCATTCCACCGATTTCGCGGGGCACGTGGCCGAGGTGCTCGAGCAGCACGGCGTGCCGCCGCAGCGGCTGGTGCTCGAGGTGACCGAGCACGCTGTGGCCACCGACATGGAGGAGCTGATCAGCCGGCTGGCCGAGCTCCGGGCCACCGGCGTGCGGATCGCGCTCGACGACTTCGGCGCCGGTTATTCGTCGCTGGGCCAGTTGCGCACGTTGCCGGTCGACATCCTCAAGATCGATCGGGCCCTGGTCGCCGAACCCGAGTCCCGTACGGGCATGGCCGCGCCGCTGGTCGACGTGGTGGTGCGGATGGGGCACCGGCTGGGCCTGGAGGTGCTGGCCGAGGGCATCGGCACGCCGGCGCAACGGGCCGCGGTCGAGGAGGCGGGCTGCCGGCTGGGCCAGGGCTCACTGTTCGGATGGGGCGTGCCCGCCGAGCATCTCGAGGCCCAGTTGCAGACGCTGCGGCAGGGGTCCAGCCGCCCGGCGCCGGCACCCCGTTCGGCTCCGCCCGCCGACGCCGCCGCGCGCAGCCAGGTGGTCATGCTCGGCCCCGGAATGCGGCAGCTCAGGGCGTTGTTGCCCAGCGATCCCGGGTTCGTGGCTCCCACGGGTGAGAGCGAATGATCAAAATGTGGGATCAGTTGACTCACGGCTTGAGATGCGGCAAGGTGGCTGGCATGTGCTTCGCGTCCCGAGTACTTATGTGAGCGCACTCCAGCCCCCTGAGTGGGCGAGAGTGCGCTAGGTCCCGTGCTACCCAGCACGAGGGCCTTTTTTGTTGCTCAAGTAACGGAACGCCCAACCCGTAAAGGTATGAAGTGCCATGACGAGACCCACTCCTGAGACCCTCGCCCACCGAGCCAACCCGGCCACTGTCGCGGCGGCCGCCACCTCGGCCCCGGCCGTAGCCTCCCCGGTTTCCACCACGGGCGCCGGCGCGCTCGTGCGGTCGCTCGAGGCGCTCGGGGTCGAGGTCGCGTTCGGCATTCCCGGCGGCACGATCCTGCCGGCGTACGACCCGCTGTTCGACTCCAAGGTGCGGCACATCCTGGTCCGGCACGAGCAGGGCGCCGGCCACGCCGCCACCGGTTACGCGCAGGCCACCGGCAAGGTCGGCGTCTGCATCGCGACCAGCGGCCCGGGCGCGACCAACCTGGTCACCGCGATCGCCGACGCCTACATGGACTCGGTTCCGATCGTCGCCATCACCGGTCAGGTCTCCCGCCCCGCGATCGGCACCGACGCCTTCCAGGAGGCGGACATCCAGGGCATCACGCTGCCCATCACCAAGCACAACTTCCTGGTGCAGACGCCCGAGGAACTTCCGCGCATCCTGGCCGAGGCGTTCCACCTGGCCGCCACCGGCCGGCCGGGGCCCGTGCTGGTCGACATCCCGAAGGACGTGCAGCAGGCGCAGACCACGTTCTCCTGGCCGCCGACGCTCGACCTGCCCGGCTACCGCCCGACCCTGCACCCGCACGGCAAGCAGATCCGTGAGGCGGCCCGGCTGATCGCCGCGGCCAAGCGCCCGGTGCTCTACGTGGGCGGCGGCGTGCTCAAGGCCGACGCCACCGACGGGCTGCGCCGGCTGGCCGAGCTGACCGGCATCCCGGTCGTCACGACGCTGATGGCGCTGGGCGCGTTCCCCGACTCGCACCCGCAGCACCTGGGCATGCCCGGCATGCACGGCACCGTCCCCGCGGTCTACGCGCTGCAGAAGTCCGACCTGCTGATCACGCTGGGCGCCCGCTTCGACGACCGGGTCACCGGTCAGCTCGACTCGTTCGCGCCGGACGCCAAAGTGGTGCACGCCGACATCGACCCGGCCGAGATCGGCAAGAACCGGCACGCCGACGTCCCGATCGTGGGCGACGCCCGGCACGTGATCGACGAGCTGATCGCCGCGGTGTCGGCCACGGCCGAGGGCGCCGGGCAGTACGAGCCCTGGTGGTCCACGCTCAACGAGCTGCGTCAGCGCTACCCGCTGGGCTACGAGGAGCCGACCGACGGCTCGCTGGCCCCGCAGTACGTGATCGAGCGGATCGGCGAGCTGGTCGGGCCCGACGCGATCTACTGCGCGGGTGTCGGCCAGCACCAGATGTGGGCCTCGCAGTTCATCAAGTACGAGAAGCCGGGCACGTGGCTCAACTCGGGCGGCGCGGGCACGATGGGATACGCCGTCCCCGCCGCGATGGGCGCCAAAGTCGGCCGGCCGGAGACCCCGGTCTGGGCGATCGACGGCGACGGCTGCTTCCAGATGACCAACCAGGAGCTCGCGACCTGCGCCCTGGAGGGCATCCCGGTCAAGATCGCCGTGATCAACAACGGCAATCTGGGCATGGTCCGGCAGTGGCAGACCCTGTTCTACGACGGTCGCTACTCCAACACCGAGCTGGGCACGCACAAGCACCGCATCCCCGACTTCGTGAAGCTGGCTGAGGCGCTGGGCTGCGTCGGGTTGCGCTGCGAGTCCAAGGACGACGTCGACAAGATCATCAAGCAGGCCATGGAGATCAACGACGCGCCGGTGGTCATCGACTTCACCGTCGGCAAGGACGCGATGGTCTGGCCCATGGTCGCGGCCGGCACCAGCAACGACGAGATCATGTTCGCCCGGGACGTGCGTCCCGAATTCGAAGAGGACGACCTCTGATCATGAACAAGCACACTTTGTCCGTGCTGGTCGAGAACAAGCCGAGTGTGCTTGCTCGGGTCAGTGGCCTGTTCTCCCGGCGCGGCTTCAACATCGACTCCCTGGCGGTCGGCGAGACGGAGAACCCCGACGTCAGCCGCATCACGATCGTGGTCAACGCCGACTCCTCACCCCTGGAGCAGGTGACCAAGCAGCTCAACAAGCTGGTGAACGTCCTCAAGATCGTCGAGCTGGACCCGCAGCAGTCGGTTCAGCGCGAGCTCCTGCTGGTCAAGGTGCGCGCCGATCGTGCGCAGCGCAGCCAGGTGCTCGAGACGGTCGAGCTGTTCCGGGCGAGGGTGATCGACGTCGCTCCGGACACCCTCACGATCGAGGCCACGGGTAACCCCGACAAGCTGGACGCGTTGCTGCGCGACCTCGAGCCGTACGGCATCAAAGAGATGGTCCAGTCGGGCCTCGTGGCTATTGGCCGCGGTTCCCGGTCCATCACCACCGGCCCGGCGCTCCGCGCCGCCTAGTAAAAGGAAAGAAATGACCGCGGAAGTTTTCTACGACGACGACGCCGACCTGAGCATCATCCAGGGTAAGAAGGTCGCCGTGATCGGGTACGGCAGCCAGGGCCACGCCCACTCGCTGTCCCTGCGCGACTCGGGCGTCCAGGTGGTGGTCGGTCTGCAGGAGGGCTCCAAGAGCCGGGCCAAGGCCTCCGAGCAGGGCCTCGAGGTCAAGACGCCCGCCGAGGCGTCCGCCTGGGCCGACGTGATCATGGTCCTGGCGCCGGACACCGCTCAGCGCAAGATCTACACCGAGTCGATCGCGCCCCACCTGTCCGCGGGCAAGGCCCTCTTCTTCGGTCACGGCCTCAACATCCGGTTCGAGCTGATCAAGCCGCCGGCCGACGTGACAGTGGCCATGGTCGCCCCCAAGGGCCCCGGCCACCTGGTCCGCCGCCAGTACGTGGACGGCAAGGGCGTGCCGTGTCTGGTCGCCGTCGAGCAGGACCCGACCGGTGACGGTCTCGCGCTCGCGCTCTCCTACGCCAAGGCGATCGGTGGCGCCCGGGCCGGCGTCATCAAGACCACCTTCAAAGAGGAGACCGAGACCGACCTCTTCGGCGAGCAGGCCGTGCTCTGCGGTGGCACCGCGGCGCTCGTGCAGACCGGTTTCGAGGTGCTCACCGAGGCCGGCTATGCCCCCGAGATCGCGTACTTCGAGTGCCTGCACGAGCTCAAGCTGATCGTCGACCTCATGTACGAGGGCGGCATCTCCCGGATGCGCTACAGCGTGTCCGACACGGCTGAGTTCGGTGACTACGTCAGTGGCCCGCGTGTCATCAACGCCGACACCAAGGCGGAGATGAAGCGGATCCTGGCCGACATCCAGTCCGGCGAGTTCACCCGCCAGCTGATCGAGGACGACGACAACGGCCGCCCGCTGCTGACCAAGTACCGCGAGCAGGGTGCCGCGCACCCGATCGAGGTCACCGGCAAGAAGCTGCGCGACATGATGAGCTGGGTCGACCGGCCCATCACCGAGACCGCCTGATCCTCCGCTCCATCGCGTGCCCGGCCTCCGTGGAGGCCGGGCACGTCGCGTCTGTGATCCCTTTCTCGTCCTCGCCGCGACCCGGTGGACATCCACGATCTTGATCGTGTGATTGAATGCCCGCGGCGCGTAGCCATCGATCCGGGTGATTGGTCGATCGTCGCGCCCACGGGGGCTGTGAAGACGAGGGTTGGGCACTGCTGTGGCCAATCGTCATTCCCCGTGCCCGGCGGCCGTTCGGTTCGCCGGGTCGCACGCTGAACGGGGATGCATTTAGTGAGATCTGCCCAGAGGTTCCGGGCGGCGGCAATGGCCTCGCTGGCCGCCGTGATCGTCGGAACTCATCTCCACGCTCCACCGGCCGCCGCGGCGCCGCTCCCGGGCCGGGCCGCCGCGCGAGCCGAGACCGACCCGCCGCCCGTGCCCGACCTGCCACCGCTGATCACCGAGACGTGGAACGGCACGACCGGTGTGTCGGCCACTGACGAGCGGTGGCGCAAGGCGGTCGCCGACGTGGCCGAGTTCACGCCCGAGCCCGAGGTGCGTGACGCCGCCCTGGCCGCGCTGGCCGGCGGTAACCCGGCCACCATCCTCAAGTTCGCCACGGTCGACAAGCCGGCCCTGGAGAAGCAGATCGCCGCCCGCAAGAAGCAGGAGGCGGCCGACAACCTGGCCACGATCCGCGCCATGGCCGGGACGGGCGGGGCCTATTTCAACGCCGAGGTGCAGCGGGTGCTGGCCGGCACCGACAGCGATCGTGCGGCCTTCCTGGCCTACGGGGCCGGCATCGCCCGCGACCGGGACGCCCAGGTGGCGCGGACGGCGGCCGAGCGGGCGGCAACGTTGCGTGAGCGTGTCGGTCTGGTGGCGGCGGCCGCGCCGCCGGAGTCGAACGTCAAGCGGGCGGCCGAGGCCGCGTTGGCGGGCGACGACGCGGCGATCACGGCCTTCCTCGCCACGGGCTACCTCACCGCCGCGCGGCAGGACGCGGCGGAGCGTGAGCAGTATCTGAAGGACCTCGAAGCGCGCAACAAGGCGGCCGAGGAGCTGACCGACCTCGCCCAGCGTTCCGAGCGGGCCAATGTGGCGCGGCGGCAGATGCTGGTCGCGCACGGTGAAGGCGTCCGGGCGCTGCAGCGGGCGGCGAACGCGATGGCGGCCACGGCGAACGCGGCCCGGCACGCCTCGCGGGTGCTCGACGGCAGCGGCACGGCGGCGCAGAAGGCGACCGACCTCACGACGGCCAACAACGAGGCGAAGCGGCAGCTCGGCTACGCCCAGGCGGCGGCCCGGGAGGCCTCGATCGCGGCGGCGACGGCGTCGTCGGCGGCCGACGTACTGATCGCCACCGGCCTCGAGTACGGCGCCGAGTGGTCGCTGATCGCGCAGGGCATGAGCGAGGCGGCGACCGCGGCGGTCGGTGCCACGCAGACGGCACAGTTCGCGATCGACGCGACCATCGCCACCAACAACGCCGAGACCGCGCAGGCCAAGGCTGAGGCGCACGCGGCGCAGGCGATCAAGTGGCGTCAGCACGCCGAGGAGCACGCCAAGGCGGCGGCCAAGCTGGCGGCCGCTGCGGTCAAGCAGACGGCCGCGGCCAAGACGGCCGCCGCACGCGCCAAGAAGGCCCGGGAGCAGGCTCAGGCGGCCGAGGCCAAGTCATGGGCGCAGGCCGAACAGACCCGTAGGCACCGCGAAGCGGCCGAGGCGCAGGCGGCCGAGGCCAAGCGGCAGCGCCAGATCGCCGAGGCCGAGCGGGCCACCGCGGCCCGGCACCGGGCCGAGGCCGAGCGGCAGGCGGCCGTGGCCCGCAACGCGCGGGCCAACGCCGACGCCCAGGCCGCCGTCGCGGCGTCCGCACGCTCGAAGGCCGAGAACTCCAGCGCCGCCGCGCAGGCGGCCGCCGGCCGGGCGTGGGAGAAGGAGAGCGAGGCGGGCCGGGCCCGTGACGCCGCCGTCCAGGCCGAACTCGACGAGCAGACCGCCAAGGCTTACGCGCAGGCGATGCGGGCCGGAGTCGCGGCGGCCGGCAGCGCCGCCGAGCGGGACGCGGCGCAGCGGGAGGCCGACGCGGCGGATCGGCAGGTCGGGGTGGCCAGTGGCGCGGCCCGGTCGGCCCGGTCGTCGGCCAACACAGCGACCGGCGCGGCGGCCAACGCGCGCGCCGCGGCCACCCAGGCTCAGCAGGCCGCGGACCGGGCGGCCGTCGCGGCCAAGCGGGCGCGGCAGGCGGCCGCGGCGGCGGATGCGGCGGCCGACAGCGCCGAGGCGAGCGCGCGGGCGACCCATGCGGCACGGGTGCGCGCCGATGCCAAGGCGGCAGTGGCCACGGCCGAGGAGACCAAGGCCGCAGAGGCCGCGCGGACGGCGGTCCGGCTCAGTGACCAGGCCGCCGAGGAGGCCGTCCAAGCGCTGTGGGCCGCCAACCGGACCAGAACCGAGGCCGAGGCGGCCACCAGTGAGGCAGTGGCGGCGGCGACCCAGGCCGAGATGGCGGTGCGGGCGGCCACGGCGGCACGGGACTCGGCAGCCGGCATCGCCGAGCCGGCCAACACCGCGATCGCCATGGTCTCGCCGTTCACCGGGGCCGACATCGACGCCGACTTCGTGGCGCTCGTGGCCGAGCAGGCCCGGACCATCGGCGCCGAGCAGGCAGCCGCGGCCCAGGCCCGCGCCGAGGAGGCGCTGACCGCCGCGCAGCGGGCCGAGGCCGCCGCCGACCGGGCCAACGCGCAGGTCAAGCCGGCCTTCACCGCGGCCGCGCAGGCGGCCCGATCGGCGGCCGACGCAGCCGCCTCGGCCGCCGAGGCCAAGAAATATGCCGCCCAGGCGGCCGCGGACGGCGCAGCCGCCCGGGCCGCGGCGGCCGGTGCTGCCCGCGCCGACGCTCAAGCCCGGGCCGACGCCCTGGCCGCACGGCAGGCGGCCAACGAGGCCGCCAGCGACGCCGCGATCGCCGGGCGCAGCGCCCAGCAGGCACAGGCCGAGGCCAACGCGGCCAACAGCGCGGCCTCGGCCGCCGAGGCCGACGCGGCCGCTGCTCGCGGGGCGGCCGACCGCGCCGAATCGGATGCCGCGGCCACCAAGCGGGCGGCCGACCGGGCCCAGTCCTACGCCGACAGCGCCGCCGCCGCGGCGTCGAGCGCCCTCCAGCACGCGGTCGAGGCCCAACAGGCGGCCGAGCGGGCCGAGGAGGCGGAACGTCAGCGCGAGCTGGATCGCCGCCGTGAGCTGGTCGAGGGCACGAGCTCGGCGCCCACCGGCGCGGAACGCGACGAGCTGCTGGCCATGCTGCTCGGCGGCGAGGAGGACGAGTACAAACAGCTCGAGGAGATGGCCGGCAAGGACCTGCTCGACTATTTGAAGGAAGCGATCCCGGGCCTGATCGACGACCTCACGCCGTGGGGCGACATCAAGGGCTGCTTCATGGAGCGCAACTGGACGGCCTGCCTTTCGCTGGCGCTGACGTTCGCACCCGGTGGCGGGCTGCTCAAGGCGGGCAAGATGGCCAAGAAGCTGCTCGAGCACGCGCCGAAGATCAAGAAATTCCTGGACGACGTCAACAAGGCCAAGAAGCGTCTCGAGGAACTGAAGGAGAAGGCGCGCAAGCGGAAGAACCCGGATGAGCCGCAGGCCTGCCCGATCCGGCCCAACCCCGCGGCGGCCAAGGGGGCGTCCCGGACGGCCGTGGCCCAGGGGGGCGGCGGCTGGTGCATGGACGACGACGAGCGCCGCGAGTACGCGCCGGACATCGCAGGCGGGCACGCCAACGGCAAGCACGGATCCGAGTTCCCCGGCATGTCGCAGGCGGATCTGGAGAAACTGGTCGACGACGTGATGGCAAACCCGTCCCGGACGAAGGATCTGGGCAGCGGGCGCAAGGCTTATCTGGGCAAGGACGGCCGGACGATCGTGATTCACGACCCGATGCACCCGGACGGGGGCACAGTGTTCAAGGGCAAGAGCGACCCGGACGCGTTCGAGGAGTACTGGGAGGAACTCAACTGATGACCGACGTGCGACCGGCCGCGATCCTGAACGACGACGAGACCGCGCTGCTGATCCGGGCGCTCGGCGAGTGGGGCGGACCGGCCCGGTGCAGTGACGAGATGGCGTACGCGATGGGCTTCGCCGACGCCGCCGACCTTTACACCGGGTCGAGGCGGCTGAGTCACGCGATCCGCGACGACGTGCCGCTGTCCCCGGCCGACTGGGCCCGGGTCCTGCTGGCCACCGAGGTCGTCTTCGTCAGCGATCTCGTCGGGTCGGGCTACGAGTGGTCGACCACGACCGGGCGCAGCGACGAGGGGACCATCCGCTTGCTGCGCGGCCTCCAGAGGCAGCTCGGTAAGGTGATCAAGCCGTACTACGGAAAACGTCCGCAGTAGTGAAAGGGCCCGGATCTCCCTCGTTCGCGAGCGGGATCCGGGCCTTTCCGTGACCAGGCGATTACCTGAAACGCGTGCGTTACTTCCCCTTTACCTGGGCCGCTTCCGAAACTGAATTGTGCGCTGTTCGGGCCTTTGCGGGTGCGTTCCGGCGGGTATCTTCGCGAGATGCGACTGGCTGATTCTTTTCGGAGTGAGCGCTTCGGTGCGGTCCGGATTCATGAGCTGCAGCGGGTGATCGAGCTGGACTCGGGCACCTCGGTCGGTGCGGGCAGCCAGGTTGTGCCGGCCGAGGCGCTTCGCGCCGTGGAATCGCAAATGGTCATTGTCGTTCCGTGCATGAATGAGACACGCACCGTCATCGAGGGCGTCCTCTCCGGCATTCCGCACGACTGTCTGATCATTCTGGTCTCGAACAGCGATCGCGGTCCGGTCGACCGTTACGAGATCGAGGCGCAGACGGTCGAGCAGTTCTGCCGGCTGGCCGGGCGCTCGGCGATCACCGTGCACCAGAAGGACCCGGGCGTCGCCGCGGCGATCAAGGCGGCCGGCATGCCCGAGCTGATCGACGACGACGGGCTGGTCCGCAGCGGCAAGGGCGAGGCGATGCTGCTCGGCATGGCCCTCGCCGCGATGACCGGCCGTCGCTACATCGGCTATGTGGACGCCGACAACTACGTGCCGGGCTCGGTCCACGAGTACTGCAAGGTCTACGCGGCCGGGCTGCACCTGGCCGGCTCGCCCTACTCGATGGTCCGCATCTCGTGGCACTCGAAGCCCAAGCTGCGCGACAACCGCCTGTTCTTCAGCCGCCGGGGCCGCAGCTCGCAGATCACCAACGAGTGGCTCAACCGGTTCCTGGCCGAGTATTCCGACTTCGGCACCGAGGTGATCGCCACCGGCAACGCCGGCGAGCACGCGATGACCCTCGACCTGGGCCTCAAGCTGCGCCTGGCCGGCGGGTTCGCGGTCGAGCCGTACGAGTACATGGACATGTTCGAGCAGTTCGGCGGCGTGCTCGAGAGCACCGATCCGGACGTGATGGCCAGCTCGGTGCCGGTGCTGCAGATCGAGACCCGCAACCCGCACTTCCACGACAACAAGGGCGAGGAGCACGTGCAGGGCATGCGGATGCAGGCCCTCAACGTCGTCTACCACTCGCCGGTCACGCTGCCCGCCGTGCGCCAGGCCATCGTGGAGTTCATGGTCGAGCAGGGTGCGCTCGAGGTGGGTCAGGAGCCGCCGCGGGAGCGCGTCTACCCGCCCGTCGGCACGCTCGACCTCGACCTGCTCTACGACGCGCTGGACGCCGAGGCGCTCAGCTTCCGCCAGCCCGACGGGCTCGCCCTAGCCGGCCGTCCGGCGTCCCCGCCCATCGATCGGGACAAGATTCCGAGGCGTGTTGCCTAAGTAACCACGGTGTGATGGTCGTCACATCACTGTGGATCTATGGGACTGCATACGATCGGGTCCCGCGATCCCGGAGGCTGCCCGTGACGCCCGTCGTTCTGATCGCCGAAGAGCTGGCCCCCTCCGCCCTCGACGTGCTTGCGTACGACTACGACGTCCGCCGGGTCGACGGCACCGACCGGGCCGCCCTGCTCGCGGAGGTGGCCGCGGCCGACGCGCTGATCGTCCGCAGCGCCACCCGGGTCGACGCCGAGGTGCTGGCGGCCGGCTCGGGGCTGCGCGTGGTGGCCCGGGCCGGCGTGGGGCTCGACAACGTCGACGTGCCCGCCGCCACCGCCCGCGGTGTCCTCGTGGTCAACGCGCCGACCAGCAACATCGTGTCGGCCGCGGAGCAGGCGATCGCGCTGCTGCTCGCGGTGGCCCGGCACACGGCCACCGCCTCGGCCGCGCTCAAGGCGGGCCGCTGGCAGCGTTCCCGCCACGTCGGCGTCGAGGTGCAGGGCAAGACGGTCGGCGTGGTCGGGCTGGGCCGCATCGGCGTGCTGTTCGCCCAGCGCATGGCGTCGTTCGGCACCCGGCTGATCGCCTACGACCCGTACATCCAGCCCGCCCGGGCCGCGCAACTCGGCGTACGGCTGGTGGGTCTGGAGGAACTGCTGCGCGAGAGCGACTTCATCTCGGTGCACCTCCCGCGCACCCCGGAGACCGTGGGCCTGATCGGCGAGAAGGAGCTGACGCTCGTCAAGCCCGGGGTCCGGATCGTCAACGCGGCCCGCGGCGGGCTGATCGACGAGGCCGCGCTGGCCGCCGCGCTGGCCGACGGCCGGGTGGCCGGGGCCGGGCTCGACGTGTTCGTCACCGAGCCGACCACCGAGTCCCCGCTCTTCGCCTTCGACAACGTGGTGGTCACGCCGCATCTGGGCGCGTCCACGGCCGAGGCGCAGGACAAGGCGGGCCTGTCCGTGGCCCGCAGTGTGAAACTCGCGCTCGACGGCGAGTTCGTCCCCGATGCGGTCAACGTGCAGGCCGGCGGCGTGGTCGACGAGGACGTGCGGCCGTTGCTGGCGCTGGCCGAGAAGCTGGGCAAGGTCTTCACGGCGGTGGCGGGCGGGATCGCGGCCACCGTCACGGTCGAGGTGCGCGGCGAGATCGTCTCGCACGACGTCGGGGTGCTGCGCCTCGCGGCCACCAAGGGGCTGTTCACCGCGGTCGTGGACGAGCGGGTGACCTACGTGAACGCCCCTCAGCTGGCCCTGGACCGGGGGGTCGAGGTCGAGCTCGTGGTCAGTGACGAGCCCGCCGATCATCACAACCTGGTCACCGTACGCGGGGCGCTGCCCGACGGCCGGGCGGTGAGCGTGGCCGGCACGCTGACTTTGCACGGCGCCCGCGAGATCGCCAAGCTGACCGGCGTCGACGGTTTCGACCTCGACCTCACCGCGGACGGTGTGCTGCTCTTCTTCCGCTACAGCGACCGTCCCGGTGTCGTCGGCGCGATCGGCACGCTGCTCGGCGAGGCCGGCGTCAACATCGCGGCCATGCAGGTGGCCCGGCGCGAGGCGGGCGGCGAGGCGCTGATGACGCTGACCGTCGACTCGTCGGTCGACGCGGAACTGCTCTCCGGCGTGGCCGCCGCGATCGGCTCGGCCCGGGGCAGTGCGGTCGACCTGCGGCTCAACGGCTCCTGACCGGCTCGGCTTCCGACAGGACTCAGAGGCTCCTGACCGGCGGCGGATAGACCGTGCCGTCCTGCAGGTCGAGCAGGTCGAGGTTGAGTTCGGCGGCCAGCCGCTCGATCGTCTCGAGCACCTGGTCGGGGCAGTTCTCGTCCAGCCGCATCTGGATGTGGTCGGCCGCGGCGTGCAGCGGGGCGTGCGCCCATGGTGAGCCGGCCGCCGTGGCGCGCGGGCCACGGTCGGGATAATCACTGGTCAGAGCGTCGTAGAAGGCGACGACGCGCGGGTCGGCCGGGCGCTGCGGGTGCTCACCGCGCGCGCATCGCGCGTTGGCGGCCCGCACGGCGTCCGGCAGGTCCGTCTTGTTCATCGCCCACACCACGAGGTCGAAACTCACCGGCGCATGGTGCCATCGCGGAGCCCGGCAAGCGCGAAGAAGCCGTTCCGACACGCGGGCGCGGCCCCCGCGCCGATGCGCCCAGGAAAGATCACACACGGCCGGGCCGCCACGCCGGACAGTGATGTGGTTGAATTCCCGCGGCGATCAGCCCATCGATCGAAATGATTCCGATCGGTCGTGGCGCTCAACGGGGGACGAGCGTCGCGCCCGTGCGTGTCAGCGCGCACGGAGGTGGTCGGCCGGCCCCCCCGGCCGGCCTTGCGTGCCGGTCGGTGACCGAGCACGCGAAACGGGGATTCCAGTAGTGAGCATCCGCACGCGCGTCCGCGCGGCGACATTCTTGTCGCTGACCGCGGCCGTGGTCGCAACATATCTGCACGCGCCGCCCGCCATGGCGGCCCCGGCCGCCTCGAGGGTGGTGGCGCTCGCCGAAGATCCACCCCGGATCGAGGTGCCGCCGCTGATCACCGAGACGTGGAACGGCACCACCGGCGTGTCGGCCACGGACGAGCGGTGGCGCAAGGCGGTCGCCGACGTAGCCGAGTTCACCGCCGAGCCCGAGGTCCGGGCGGCTGCTCTGGCCGCGCTGGCGACGGGTGACCCGGCGATCATTCTGCGGTTCGCCACTGTCGACAAGCCCGCGCTGGACAAGCAGGTCGCGGCGCGCAAGAAGCAGGAGGCGGCCGACAATCTGGCCGCCGTCCGCGCGCTGGCCGGCACCGGCGGCCAGTACTTCAACGCCGAGGTGCAGCGCGTGCTGGCCGGCACCGACAGCGACCGGGCGGCCTTCCTGGCCTACGGCGCCGACATCGCCCGCGACCGGGACGCGAAGGTGGCGCGCAGCGCGGCCGAGCGAGCGGCCGCCCTGCGCGAGCGCGTGCGGATCGTCGCCGCCACCGCCCCGGCCGAGTCGAACGTGAAGCGGGCCGCCGAGGCCGCGCTGGCCGGCGACGACGCGGCCGTCAACGCGTTCCTCAGCACCGGCTACCTGGCCGCGGCGCGCCTGGACGCGGCCGAGCGCGAGCAATACCTCAAGGACCTGGAGGCGCGTAACAAGGCCGCCGAGGAGCTGACCGAGCTGGCCCAGCGCTCGGCCCGGGCGAACGTGGCCCGCCGCCAGATGCTGGTCGCGCACGGCCAGGGCGTACGGGCCCTGCAGCAGGCGGCCAACGCGATGGCCGCGGCCGCGAACGCCGCCCGGCACTCGGCGCGGGTGCTCGACGGCGGCGGCACGGCGGCCCAGAAGGCGCCCGAGCTCACGACGGCCAACAACGAGGCGAAACGTCAGCTCGGGTACGCCGAGGTGGCCGCTCGCGAGGCGGGCATCGCGGCGCAGACGGCCACGTCGGCGGCCGACGACCTGATGGACACCGGGCTCGACTACGGCGCCGAATGGTCGCTGATCGCCCAGGGCATGAGCGAGGCAGCCACCGCCGCGGTCGGCGCCGCCCGCACCGCGCAGTTCGCCATCGACGCGACCATCGCCACAAACGCCGCCCAGGGCGCCCAGGCCCAGGCCGAGGCGCACGCCCAGCAGGCGATCAAGTGGCGTCAGCACGCCGAGGAGCACGCCAAGTCGGCTGCGAAGCTGGCCGCCGCCGCGGCCAAGCAGGCCGCGGCGGCCAAGACTGCGGCCGCGCGTACCAAGAAGGCCCGGGAGCAGGCCCAGGCCGCCGAGGCCAAGGCGTGGGCCGCCGCCGAGCAGGCTCGCCGGCACCGCGAGATCGCCGAGGCGCAGGCGGCCGAGGCCAAGCGGCAGCGGCAGATCGCCGAATCGGAGCGGGCCAACGCGGCCGCCGCCCGGCAGCGCGCCGACGCGCAGGCCGCGATCGCCGCGAACGCCCGGGCTAACGCCGACACCCAGGCCGGCATCGCGGCCAACGCCCGCCGCCAGGCCGGCTCGGCTGACTCGGCCGCCGACGAGGCCAACAAGCGCGCCTGGGATCAAGAGAACAACGCGATGCGGGCGCGCGACGACGCGATGGCTGCGGAGCGGGCCGAGCAGACCGCCAAGGCCGAGGCGGCCACGCGCCGGGCGTGGGCGGCCCAGGCCGCCGGCAGTGCCGACGCGGCCGAGGCGCAGCGACAGGCCGACGAGGCCGGGCGGCAGGCCGGCGTGGCCGGCACCGCGGCCCGCAGCGCCCGTTCGTCGGCGAACACAGCCACCGGCGCGGCCGCCAACGCGCGGTCGGCAGCCACGCAGGCCGACCAGGCCGCGGCCCGGGCGTGGGCGGCCGCCGAGAGGGCGCAGGCCGCCGCGGCGCGCGCCGACGCCGCGGCTGACGCCGCCGAGGCCGACTCCCGGGCCGCGCACTCGGCGCGTCTGCAGGCCGACGCGCGCGCCGCCGAGGCCACCCGCCAGGAGGTCAAGGCGGCCGAGGCGGCCCGCGCGGCGCAGCAGCTGGCGTCGCAGGCCTCCGAGGAGGCCGTGCAGTCGCTCTGGGCGGCCCAGCGGACGCGGGACGAGGCTCAGGCGGCGACCAGCGAGGCCGTCGCCGCGGCGGCCCAGGCCGACGTCGCGGTCAGCGCGGCCAACGCCGCGCGCGTCTCGGCGGCCGGCATCGCCGAGCCCGCCAACACCGCTATCGCGATGGTGTCGCCGTTCAGCGGGGACGACATCGACGCCGATTTCGTCGAGCTCGTCGCCGCCCAGGCCCAGGTGATCGGGGCCGAGCAGGCGGCCGCGGCCAAGCGCCGGGCCGAGGAGGCGGTGGTCGCGGCCAACGCGGCCGCGGAGGCCGCACGACTGGCCAACGAGCAGGTCAAGCCGGCCTTCAACGCCGCCGCCGCGGCGGCCGCGTCGGCCGCGCAGGCGGCGCAGTCCGCGGCCGAGGCCAAGCAGTCGGCCGCGCAGGCGGCGGCCGACGGTGCGGCGGCGCGCGCGGCCGCGGCCAGTGCGGCCCGTGCCGACGAGCAGGCCCGGGCCGACGCCGTCGCGGCCCGCAACGCGGCCAACGAGGCCGCTTCCGACGCCGCCATCGCGGGCAAGGCGGCGGCCGCGGCGCAGAGCGAGGCCGACGCGGCCAACGCGGCCGCCTCGCGCGCCGAGTCCGACGCCTCGGCGGCCCGGGGTGCGGCCGCATCGGCCGAGCGGGACGCCGCGGCGGCCGAGGCGTCCGCGGCCAGCGCGCAGAAGCATGCCGACAGCGCGGCGATCGCCGCCGACCAGGCCCTGGGCTATGCCGTCGAGGCGCAGAAGGCCTTCGAGCGGGCCGAGGCGGCCGATCGTGAACGGGAGCGGCAGGAACGCGTCGAAGACATTGAGGGCGGCGGCGATCTCACGCCGGACGAGGAGAAGGACCTCCTGGCCTCGATGACGCCCGAGGAGCGGGCTCGCTACCAGGCGGCCAAGGCGCAGGCCGACCAGGGCATCCTCGACTTCATCAAGGCCAACGCCGGCGATCTTGTCCTGAGCCTGCTCGGGCTGGACAACATCAAGGGCTGCTTCATGGACGGCAACATCTCGGCCTGTCTGTGGGCGCTGGCCGACTTCATTCCGTGGAGCAAGGCGCTGAGCCTCACCGCCGACCTGGTCAAGTTCGCGCCGAAGATCGCCCGTTTCGTCAACGCCCTCAGTGGCGCCCGCAAGGAGGTCGACGAGCTCACCGACCTGGCCAAGGCGCGCAAGAAGGCCGACGAGATCCCCTGCACCGGCCTGGCCGCTGCGCGGAGCGGGCTGCGGGCCCAGGCGTCCGCGAAATCCGCGGCGGCCGGCGAAGCCTGTCCGATCAACGCGACGAAGACGCTGGCCAGCCGCAGCGCGGCCTTCCGGGACGCCAAGCGGGACCTCAAGATCCCGATGAACAAGGTGCCCGACAAGGTGGAGCGGGTGCCGATGACCGACAAGTTCGGCAACCCGGTGCTCGACGCCAACAAGCAGCGGATCATGACACGGGAGTACCACTTCACCCGCGACGACGGCAGCAAGGTGGTCATCCAGGACCACTCGGCCGGGCACCAGTTCGGTGAGGGTGGCGTCGGCGACCAGGGGCGGCACCTGAACGTGCGGCCGGGCGACAACACCCGTACGGGCAAGGTCGAGGGAACCGCCCAGCACTATGAGTGGTAGGTAGTCGGTATGACCGGATGGACGCAAGCACTCGGCAACCCGGAGGGCATCCTCGCCGTCTACGGCGGTGAGCCGCCGGAACTGGCCGCTGTTCACGTCCACGAGGTGACGCTCCACCGTGACGGTCCTTCGCTGACCGTCACGGTGGACCTGCCGGTGTTCCCAGCCCGGCCACCGGCGAAATGGGTCCGGGAGCGTTACGACGTGGTGCAGATACAGCTCAGGTTCTTCGGGCTGACCGACGTCGAGCTGCGTGGGTTCGGCACCGACCCGATGGCGGACATCGTGCTCAGTCCCGGTGACCCGGTGCGGGTCGAGATCGTCTCGCCCGTGCTGACCCTGACGGCGTCGGCCGGTTTCGTCGACGTGGCCGGAATTTCCGCATATCAGGCAGCCGGCTCTCGGTGAGGCACCTTGCGCGTCATTAGTCCGTATCGCTAGCGTTGCCGGTGCCGCTCGTCGGGCGGGCCTGTCTTCGGGTGACGGTGCCTGCTCGTCCGGCGTGCATTTGGCGGGACCGAGCCACGCGTACTCGTCGCTACAGCCCCCGTTGCCGTTTGCCGCGGCACGGGGGCTGTTCGCGTCCCGCCCCTACTCGCCGGTATTACCCTTAACGCTCACTAGGTGGGACCGACGTACCGAAGATCGGGAACAAGGCGCTAGCCTGAGGCCCGACGGAACTCGACCGGAGGAGCAGACGTGAGCGTGGCGCGGATCGCGGTGGTGGCCGGCGACGGCATCGGTACCGAGGTGACCGCGCAGGCTCAGAAGGTCGTCGAGGCCGTACTGCCGGGCACCGAGTTCAACGACTACGACCTCGGCGCGCGGTTCTACAACCGCACCGGTGAGGTGCTGCCCCAGGCCATCCAGGACGAGCTGGCCCGGCACGACGCCATCCTGCTCGGTGCCATCGGCGACCCGAGTGTGCCGCCGGGCGTGCTCGAGCGCGGCCTGCTGCTCAAGCTCCGCTTCGACTTCGACCAGTACGTGAACTTGCGCCCGTCCAAGCTCTGGCCCGGCACGACCAGCCCGCTGGCCGGCATCAAGCCGGGCGAGATCGACATGGTTGTGGTGCGCGAGGGCGTCGAGGGTCTCTACGTCGGCGCCGGCGGCGTCCTGCACAAGGACACCCCCGCCGAGATCGCGACCGAGGAGAGCCTCAACACGCGGCACGGCGTCGAGCGGGTCGTCCGTGACGCGTTCGCCCGGGCCCAGCGGCGCGAGCGCCGCCACGTGACGATGGTCCACAAGACCAACGTGCTGACCAAGGCGGGCGGCCTCTGGGCGCGCACCTTCGCGGCCGTCGCGGCCGAGTTCCCCGAGGTCACGACGGAATACCAGCACATCGACGCGGCCAGCATGTTCATGGTCAGCAACCCCCAGCGGTACGACGTGGTCGTGACCGACAACCTCTTCGGTGACATCCTCACCGACATCGCCGCGGCCGTTACCGGCGGCATCGGCATGGCGGCCAGCGGCTCCGTCAACCCGGAGCGCACCTACCCGTCGACGTTCGAGCCGGTGCACGGCTCCGCGCCGGACATCGCCGGTCAGGGCATCGCCGACCCGGCGGCCGCCATCCTCTCCGCATCGCTTCTGCTCGAGCACCTCGGCCACCACGACGAGGCCCGCCGAGTATCCGAGGCGGTCGCAGCCGAGGTCGCGTCCCGCACCCCGGGCGCGCCGCTGCGCACCGCCGAGGTCGGCGACCGTATCGCCGCCGCGCTGTAAACAAGCAGCGCCGGGGGCACTTCACCCGCTGCGGTCTGTGGATTGAACGACCGTTCGGGTAGATTCATGAAGCACTACGGGTGCTTCCGCATGCCCTCATTCGTCTTGTCAGAAAGCAGGTCCACTTGTCATGAGCGGTGGTGACAACCTCGAGTTCGAGATCCGTCCGAACCCGGCACCCGTGGCAGATGCCGAGCGCTCCGCGCTCCTCGCCAACCCCGGCTTCGGCCGCATCTTCACCGACCACATGGTCACGATCCGGTATGCCGACGGCAAAGGGTGGTACGAGCCCCGCGTCGAGGCCCGGGCCCCGATCCCGATGGACCCGGCGTCCGCCGTCCTGCACTACGCGCAAGAGATCTTCGAAGGCCTGAAGGCGTACACGCTGCCCGACGGCGGCATCGCGATGTTCCGGCCCGACGCGAACGCGACCCGTTTCGCTCAGTCGGCCCAGCGCATGGCCATGCCGCAGCTGCCCGAGGAGACGTTCCTGCAGTCGCTGCGCGAAATCATCGCCATCGACCGTTCCTGGCTCCCGCCGGGCGACGAGGGCAGCCTCTACCTGCGCCCGTTCGCGTACGCCAGCGAGGTCTTCCTGGGGGTGCGGCCCTCGATGGAATACCTGTATCTGGTGATCGCGTCCCCGGTCGGGCCCTACTTCTCGGGCGGCGTCAAGCCGGTGTCGGTCTGGGTGACCCCCGACTTCACCCGCGCGGCCCCCGGCGGCACCGGCGCGGCCAAGTGCGGCGGCAACTACGCGGCCGGGCTGTCGGCCCAGGCCGAAGCCATCGAGAACGGCTGCGACCAGGTCGTCTATCTCGACGCGGTCGAGCGCAAATACATCGACGAGCTCGGCGGCATGAACGTGTTCTTCGTGCTCGACGACAACAGTCTGGCCACGCCGCCGCTGACCGGCACGATCCTGCCCGGCATCACCCGCGACTCGGTGATCAAGCTGGCCGAGCGGGCCGGCCGCAAGGTGGTCGAGCGCCCGGTGAGCTTGGACGAGTGGCGTACGGGGGCCGCTTCGGGCGCCATCCGTGAGGCCTTCGCCTGCGGCACCGCGGCCGTGATCACCCCGATCGGCTCGGTCAAGTACGCCGGCGGCGGATTCACGGTCGCCGACGGCGGCACCGGCGAGGTCACCTCCGAGCTGCGCAAGCAGCTGGTCGACATCCAGCGCGGCCGCGCCGAGGACCCGTTCGGCTGGGTCCACCGGGTGCTCTGAGCGAGTTATGCCGGCTCCAGCAGGTGGGCGCGCATAGCGGCCACCTGCTGGTCGGTCAGGCCGATCTCGGCCACGTAGTTCTCCACCGAGCCGTGCAGGGCGCGCAGGTCGTCGAGGAACATCCGCATGGCGGCCGGCGGGGAGTCCCACATGTGCTCCTTGCCCAGCACTGCCGACGGGTGCTTCTCCAGCAGGTAGTCCGTGAGCGGCTGCATCGCCTGCGTGGTCAGGGCGTAGTCGGCCGCGATGTCCTCGTCGGACACACCCAGCAGCGACAAGGCCAAGGCGCAAACCGTGCCCGTACGGTCCTTGCCCGCCATGCAGTGCACGATCACCGGGGCCTGCGCGGGGTCGGCGATGATGCGCAGCGAGGCCAGGATCGCCTCGCGTCCGTCCTCGGCGAAGTTCAGGTAGCGGTCGGCCAGCCAGCGCTCGTGCACGACCTCGTCGGGGTGGTCGATCGTCTCCCAGTCGACGTGGTTGAGCACCAGATTTTCATAGGCCAGCCCGTAGCGCTCGGCCACCCGGCCGTACTTCTCGATCTCGAACGGCCGGCGCAGGTCGATCACCGTGCGCACGCCGAGCGCCTCGAACGCGGCCGCGTCGTCCTCGCCGAGCCGGTGCAGCGCGTCGGACCGGAAGAGCCGGCGCCAGCGGACCGTACGCCCGTCGAGACCGGGGTAACCGCCCACGTCGCGGAAGTTGTAGGTCGCCGAGAAGCCGAGGTTGCGGGGGAACTGTTCGACTGCCACGAACCCAACCTAACCCGCCCGATCGAACGACGCTGTGACGTAGATGTGTCCCCCGGGCGAGCGACCCTGTCTCATTCAGTGGATTTCCTGTTCCACATCGCCGAGGGCGTGGCACACTTCGGGACGTGACCCACCTCGTGCTCATTATTGGCACCTAGCGCGCCGGCTGACTCCTCGCCGACGCGCAGACCTCCCGCATCCGCCGGGGGGTCTTTTTGTTGGTCACTATCACCTCGAAGGGAACCCCCATGGAGTACCAGGTCTTCGACACGACGTTGCGCGACGGCGGGCAGCGTGAGGGGATCAGCTACTCGGTCGCCGACAAGCTGGCGGTCGCGAAGCTGCTGGACGAATTCGGTGTGGGGTTCATCGAGGGCGGCTGGCCCGGCGCGATGCCCAAGGACACGGAGTTCTTCCAGCGCGCCAAGACCGAGCTCGACCTGCAGAACGCGGTGCTCGTGGCGTTCGGCGCGACCCGCAAGGCCGGCGTCGACGTGGCGCAGGACCCGCAGGTGCGGGCCCTGCTCGACGCCGAGACGCCGGTGGTCTGCGTGGTCGCCAAGAGCGACATCAGGCACGTCGAGCGCGCGCTGCGCACGACCGGCGACGAGAACCTGGCCATGGTCCGCGACACCGTACGGCACCTGGTCGCCAACGGCCGCCGCGCGTTCGTCGACTGCGAGCACTTCTTCGACGGTTTCCGCCACGACCCCGAGTACACGGCGAGCGTCGTCCGTACGGCCATCGACGCCGGGGCCGAGCGCGTGATCATGTGTGACACCAACGGCGGCATGCTGCCCTCGATGATCACCAAGGCCATCACCGAGGTCGTCGAGCGTACGGGGGTCTCGGCCGATCTCCTCGGCATCCACTGCCAGAACGACACCTCGTGCGCGGTGGCCAACACGGTCGCCGCGGTGGAGGCGGGGGTCAAGCACTTCCAGTGCACCGCGAACGGATACGGCGAACGGCCCGGCAACGCGGACCTGTTCGCCACGGTCAGCAACATCCAGCTCAAGCTCGGGCTGCAGGTCCTACCGGACGGCTGCCTGGAGAAGGCGACGCGGGTGTCCTCCGCGCTCGCCGAAATCGCCAATATCGCCCCCGACACCCACCAGGCCTACGTCGGGGCCGCGGCCTTCGCCCACAAGGCGGGGTTGCACGCGAGTGCGATCAAGGTGGATCCGCTGCTCTACAACCACGTCGACCCGTCGGTTGTGGGCAACGACATGCGGATCCTGGTGACCGAGATGGCCGGCCGGGCCAGCATCGAGCTCAAGAGCCGCGAGCTCGGGATCGACCTGGCCGGCCATCCGGAGACGCTGAGCACCGTCACCCAGCGGGTCAAGGACCTGGAGGCGGGCGGCTGGTCGTTCGAGGCCGCCGACGCGTCGTTCGAGCTGCTCGTGCGCAGCGAATTGCCGGGTGAGAGCTTCGCCCGCCCGTTCAGCCTGGAGTCGTACCGGGTGCAGGTGGAGCACCGCGAGGACGGTTCCGTGGTCTCCGAGGCGACGGTCAAGGTCCGCGTACGGGGGGAGCGCGTGATCGCCACCGCCGAGGGCAACGGCCCCGTCAACGCGCTCGACGAGGCCCTGCGGGCCGGGCTGACCCAGTACTACCCGCAGCTCAAGAACTTCGAGCTGACCGATTTCAAGGTACGCATCCTCGAGGGCAGCCACGGCACCAACGCGATCACGCGCGTGCTGCTGGAAACCGGCGACGGCGAGCGCGACTGGACCACTGTCGGCGTGCACGAGAACATCGTCGAGGCCAGCTGGGTCGCGCTGGTCGACGCCCTGACCTACGGCCTGGCCGAGTAGGCAGTGCGAATCTTCAGCGGTTCGGTGTTCGAGGAGCAGATCGGGTACGCCCGAGCCGTGGTGTCCGGCGACCATGTGTACGTCTCCGGCACCACGGGCTTCGACTACGCCACGATGACCATCCCCGACGGCGTGGTCGAGCAGGCCCAGCAGGCGATCGACAACATCGCGGCCGCCCTGGCCGAGGCCGGGTGCGAGCTGTCCGACGTCGTACGGGTGCGGTATCTGCTGCCGGCCCGCGAGGACTTCGAGCCCTGCTGGCCCGTCCTGCGCCAGGCCTTCGGCGAGATCCGCCCGGCCGCCACCATGATGGTGTGCGGCCTGGCGGACCCGCGCATGCGGATCGAGATCGAGGTCGACGCTAGGGTTTCGCCTCCTCGCTGAGCTTGCGGATCGCGGCGGCCACCGGCATCGCGGGCACCTGGCGGCCGTCGCGGTGCCGCAGCGCGACCAGGCCGTCCGGCGCCTCCCGCTTGCCGATGATTCCCGCGTACGGGATCCGGCTCTCCGCGGCCTCCCGGATGCGCGCGCCGATGGAACCTTCATGGGCCACCGAGACCCGCAACCCGGCGGCGATCGCTTCCCGGGCCAGCGCGTCGGCCTCCGGGGACTCGGATTCCGAGACGGGCAGCACGGCCAGCTGCACGGGGGAGTACCAGAGCGGGAAGGCGCCGTCGTGCACCTCGATCAGGTGCGCGAACAGCCGCTCCAGCGAGCCCGCGAGGCTGCGATGAATCATGACCGGCCTCGATCGCCCGCCGGACGAGTCGGCGTACTCCAGGTCGAACGCCTCCGGCTGGTGGTAGTCGATCTGAACGGTGGCCAGGCTCCACTCCCGACCGGCGGAGTCGGCCACCTGCACGTCGATCTTCGGTCCGTAGAAGGCCGCCTCCCCCCGCACGGCCTGGAACGGGATGCCCTGGACTTCGAGTGCTTCGCGCAGCAGGGCCTCGGCGGAAGCCCAGCCCGCCTCGTCGCCGCCGTACTGCTTGCCTTCGCCCCGCAGCGACAGCTGGAACGAGGACGGCTCGATGCCCAGCGCCGCATGCACCTGGCGCATCAGCCCCAGCACGTCGGCCACCTCCGCCGCGGCCTGCTCGGCGGCGCAGAAGATGTGGGCGTCGTTGAGCTGGATCGCCCGCACCCGGGACAAGCCGCCCAGCACCCCCGAGCGCTCGGCCCGATACATCGGCCCCAGCTCGGCGATCCGCAACGGCAGATCACGATAGGACCGCCCGCGCGACTTGTAGATCAGCGCGTGATGCGGGCACTGGCTGGGCCGCAGCACCAGCTCGTCCCCGCCCATGGCCATCGGCGGAAACATGTCCTCGGCGAAATTGCGCCAGTGCCCCGATTTCTCGAACAGTTGCCGCTTGCCGAGTGCGGGCGAATACACGTGCTGGTAGCCGTGGCGGCGCTCCAGCTCATGCAGATAGGACTCGACCGCGTGCCGAGCCGCGGCGCCGGCGGGCAGCCAGAACGGCAGCCCCGCCCCGATCAGCGGATCGGAGTCGAACAGGTCGAGCTCCCGCCCGAGCTTGCGATGGTCGGCGTGCATCAGTTCTCTCCCTTGGATGTGCGGGCGAGAAACTCCGGACACGCGAAACGGCCCCGGCAGCTCGCCCGGGGCCGTTGTTTTCGCTGTCGAAGGTCAGCGCAAACACACGCCGGGACACCCCGGCGTCGTCGTCAGCACCAACCTGTAGCTCATACGCCCGATGCTAGAACCGGTGCAGCGGCACCGTCATCCGATTAACGCCAGGCCTAGTAGCGGAACTTGTCGCGGGCGCTGCGCCGGTTGAGCCCGGCGGGGACAGGGACGGCGCCATGAGACAGCGTCTCGGCCGGCTCATGGCGCGGGGGGAAATCCCGCACGGTCACCACAAACCCCTGGACCAGGCGATCCCCGCGCAGGTCGCGATACGTTGCCTCGACCGGCGCCCGGGTGCCGTCGGCCCGCACCAGCGAGCAGAACAGCACGCCGTCGCCGGAGCCGCCGAGGGCCTGACGCAACCGATGGCGATCGTCCGGGTCCACCAGATCATCGAGAGTGGCCAGTGGTGGCAGGTCGTCGGCGCCGAGCAGGTCACGTAGCGACGGACTGGCGTACCGGATGCGCTGGTCCTCGTCGATCACGACCATGATGTCCCCGCTGTTGCGGATCACTGTGCGCAGATAGAGGTCGCTGTCGCGCCGGCCGACCGCCTCGACCAGGGTGATGCGCTCCAGCGCGAGGGCGGCCTGCGCGGCCAGCACCTCGAGGGTGTCGCGGGTGGCGGCGAGGACGTCGCGGCGGCCCACCAGGACCAGGGCGCCGCCGCCGGGCCGGGCGACGGCGAGCGGCTCCAGCCAGAGCGGGCAGACCAGCGTGGCGGAGTCGTCGTCCCCGCCCTCGACCCACCAGCTGCGCGACGACGGGCCGGTCGCCACCTCCCGCGCGAGCTGACGGTCGTCGCCGGCGAGAACACTCCGGCAGACCGCGCCGGGCGGCATCAGCTGGGCGACAGCGGCCCGGACGGCCCCCTCCACGGCCTCGGCGTCGGTGGCGGTGACCAGCGCGGCGCTCGCCTGCCGGAGCCCGCGTTCGCGGGTCAGGGCCTGGCCGTTCAGGGTCACCGAATCGGTCAGCCGGGTGATCGTCAGCAGCAGCGTGACCGCCCCGGCGACGGCGATCACCACGCCGTCGGCGACGCTGCCTTGCACGGCCTCGACCAGCAGCACCACCGGCGGAGTGGCGACGGAGATGCCCAACAGCGCCGCCCAATGCCCGCGCCACGGGCTCGGGCGCGGCACCGCGGGCTCGGTGAGCCGCACCATCGACGGATGCAGCGCCGCGGCTCCCCAAGCCAGGTAGAGCACCACGAACCCCAACTCGCTCCACCGGCCCGGCCACAGCGGCTGCGCGATGTCGCTGACCAGCACCCCCACCGCGCCGGCGACCAGCAGCACGGCCGAAAGGTTGCGGCCCACGGCGACCAGCACCCGGGCCACCACCGCGAGGAGCAGCAGGGCGCCGATGACGTACGCCCCCGAGACGCCGCCGATCCGGCCCGCGTCGCCCACGACGAACACCCAGACCACCAGCAGCGTCGAGCACCCGAAGGCCAGCAGGTCGATCAGCCGGGCCCGGTCGACGAGAATCGCGCCGATGCCGGTGAACCGCAGCAGACTCCACGCGATCAGCACGAACATGACGTAGAAGCAGATGTCGGCCGCGCCGGGCCGGCCCACCGCGGTCAACACATCGCCCGCGGTGCTCGCCACGAGGGCGCCGGCCAGGAGCAGCCAGGGCCCGACGCGGGCGGGCCGGTAACGACGCACACCGAAAACGATGGCCGCCGCGCTACCGAAGCCCAGCACCATCCATTCCAGAGCCCTCAACACGCCTTACTACTACCAGCGCCGTAGCAGGGTGTCCACGCGCCCTAACGCGGAGCGCTGTCGTCGACCTCAGCCGCCAGCCCACCTCCACCACACTCCTCAGGCGGGGCAAAGGCCCGGACAGTGCCGTTTGTGCCGCGCGATGTTGCCGTCGTCAGTAAGGGCGACCACGCGATGACAGACCGAGCAACGGCCACGCTTGGGCCGGCGGATCCGTCCATCGGCTTCGAGGCAGTCGGCCGGGAGAACGCGCTCAACGCCCGCCGGTGCGGGTGAAAGTTCCTCTACGGGCTTTCCGCCTCGCTGGGCGCCTTTACGTGGCGCGTTTCTGTGGAGCCCGCAGCCGGCTCTCTTTCTGGCCGTCGGTGCATTGGTAGCGCTTCAGAACCGCAGATCCCACCTGCCCGGGACGAGCCATTGGCGGGACAGCTTGCCGAGCAGCTCGCCGCGCCGCGGGTCGAACTTGTCCCGCCGTTCGTGCGCCACCAAAAACGTCTCGGCGACCACGTCCTCCGCGAGCTGCGGTCCCACCCGCCGCGTGCAATAGACCTGCAGGTCCCGGCCGTACCGGGAGAACATGCCGGCCAGATCGTCCGCCCCCACGACCATCCCAGTGCCGGTCGTGGAGCCGTCCGATCCGACAGGTCTTATCCGCGCTGTCATACCTGTGCTTGCTCCGGCGGGGCGTTCATGTTCCCGATTCGACGACCAGTTCTGGAACTGCCGGACCAGCCGGGCGACAGCGGCCAGGCTCTCCGGTGATCGCAGCGACGGCGGCTCGTGCTCCGGCCGCCACCACACGTCGCCCTGAACGAAACTGAGCATCTCGCGGCCTTGATCGTCGATACCGAGGAAGCGCGGCGCACCGCTCCAGTCCTGTAGCTCGAAGTGGCGCAGCAGGCGGCGGACGAACTCGGGATCGCGGGGCGGCGACTTCCGCACGGTCTCCCCGATCTGCACGACGTCGCTGACGAAGCCGCCGGCCAGCGGTCGCTCGGCCAGGAAGTCGAGGATCAGGCGGGCCGTCTCGTCGGGGGCCTCCAGGTGCACGTCGTGGCCGACGCCGGGCACGACCACCCGGCGGGCCGCCATCCGCTCGACCTCGCCGGGCGGGATCGCGCCGTGTTCGCCGAGGATCTGGAGCACCGGGACGGTCAGGCTCTCCCATTCGCGCCAGCGCGCCACCGCGGCCACGGGAGCGATCGCAGCCTTCATCACGCCGGGGTCGAAGCGGGGCCACAAACCGTCGGGGCGCCGTTCGAAATCGGCGATCCAGGCCTCGGTGATCGGGCGGTCGCCCAGGAACGACCGGGCCGCGGCCTCGTCGGCGAAGGGGACCGGCCACGAGGCGAAGTAGGCGCGCAGCCGTTCGGGATAGTCGTCGGTGGAGCCGCCCACGCCTCCTTCGATCATGACCAGACCCCGTACGAGGGAAGGGTTGGCCGCGGCCGTGAGCATCGCGGTGTGGGCGCCCATCGACTGGCCCACGAGGAAGGCCGGCTCGTCGAGCAGGGCCACCACATCGGCCACGTAGGCCGCACGCGACACATCGGCCGGATGGCGCTCGTGGTGGCCGTGGCCGCGCTGATCGGGCACGAGGACCCGGTGGCCGGCCGCGGTCAGACGCGCGGCCAGCGGGGCCATCTCGTTCGCGCTGCCGGCCAGGCCGTGCAGAACTACTACCAGCGCCATCAGTCGGGATACGAGCGCCGGTTGCGTTTGGTCTCGCCGCGGCGTTTCTTCTCGGCGATGCGGCGTTCGACCGAGCCCTTGGACGGCCGGGTGGCCCGCCGCACGCGGGGTGGCGCCGCGATGGCCGAGGCGACCAACCCGGCCAGCCGGGCCGCGGCCGCTTCCCGGTTGCGCAGCTGCGAGCGGTGCTCGGACGCGGTGACGGTCAGCACACCCTGCACCAGGCGATGGCCGAGACGCTCGGCGGCGCGTTCCTTGAGCATCGGCGGCAGCAGGCTTGATCCGCCCAGATCCCAGGACAGTTCGACCCGCGAATCGGTCGTGTTCACCCCCTGGCCGCCGGGGCCGCCGGAGCGCGAGAAGCGCCAGGCGAGCTCGGCCGCCGGGATCGTCAGCCGATCATTGACCCGGACGTCATCCACCACGCCGCCCAGCATGGCACGCGCACAAGGCAGTATGAACGGGTGACGTCCCCAACTACGCCGGCCGTCGTGACCGGCTATCCGTGGCCCATCGAAACCACGCGCCTCGACAACGGCCTGCGGGTCGTGGTCAGCGAGGACCGGACCGCCCCGGTGGTCTGCGTCAATCTCTGGTACGACGTGGGGTCGCGCCACGAACCCGCCGGCCAGACCGGTTTCGCGCATCTGTTCGAGCACCTCATGTTCGAGGGCTCCCAGCACGTGGCGAAGACCGAGCACATGCGTCTCGTGCAGGGCAACGGCGGCTCGTTGAACGCGACCACCAACCCCGACCGCACCAACTACTTCGAGACCATGCCGGCCGAGCACCTGGAGCTCGCGCTGTGGCTGGAGGCCGACCGGATGGGCGGCCTGGTGCCCGCGCTCACCCAGGAGACGCTGGACAACCAGCGCGAGGTGGTGAAGAACGAGCGCCGCCAGCGGTACGAGAACGTCCCGTACGGGGATGCCTGGCTGCGCCTGCTGGCTCTGCTCTATCCGGAGGGCCACCCCTACCACCACGCCACGATCGGCTCGATGGAGGACCTCAACGCGGCCTCCCTCGACACGTTCAAGGCCTTCCACCAGCAGTACTACGCGCCCAACAACGCCGTGCTGACGGTGGCCGGGGACGCGTCGCCGGCTGAGGTGTTCGCGCTGGCCGAGAAGTACTTCGGTGTGCTGGAGCCGGTCTCGTCGATCCCGCCGGCGCCGCACAGCCACCTGCCCGGTCCGGCCACTTCCCCCGTACGGGAAATGGTGACCGCGGCCGTCCCGGCGCCCCGGATCTACGTCTCGCACCGCACGCACCCGTTCGGCACGGCCGGCTACGACGCGATCACCGTGCTGGCCGCGGTGCTCGGCAACGGCCGCGGCAGCCGCCTCTACCAGCGCCTGGCCGACGGGGCGAGGATCGCGCAGCCCGACTACATCGGGTCGTACGGGGTCGATCTGGCCCACGCCCCGGCGCCGCTGATCATCACCGCCACCGCCAAGGACGGTGTGCCGGTGGAGACGCTGGAGGAGGGGCTGACCGAGGTGATCGGCAGCCTGGTGACGGAGCCGGTGACCGAGGAGGAGCTGTCGCGGGCCAAGGCGCTGCTGACCACCGCGTGGTGGCGGCAGGTGTCCACGGTGGGCGGCCGGGCCGACACGCTCTCGCGCTACACGACCCAGTTCGGCGATCCGGGCGCGGCGGGGTATCGGCTCCCGCAGTGGCTGGCGGTGACCGCGGACGACGTGACCGACGCCGCCAAGTACGCCCTCAAGCCCGAATCCCGGGTCACGTTGACCTACCTGCCCGAGAACGGGGAGAACTGATGACGCTGATCGCCACCCGGCCCGAGCCCGGCGAGGCCCGGCCGTACACGTTCCCCGACCTGCAGCGCGTCACCGCGGGCGGCGGCGTCGTGATCGGCGCCCACCTGCCCGGCCAGGCCCTGGCCAGCGCGATGCTGCTGGCCGACGCGGGCGCCGCCCGGGAGGCCGCGGGCCGCGAGGGCACGGCCACCGTGCTGGCCAAGTCGCTGGAGGAAGGCACCCAGAAGCGCGACTCGGCGGCGTACGCGATCGCCTTGGAGAGCCTGGGCGCCGAACTGTCGCCGTCGGTCGACTGGGACACGTTCCGCGTGGGGGTCTCGGCGCCGGTGCCGCAGCTGCTCGAGGCAGTACGGCTGGCCGCCGAGGCGGTGCGCACGCCGCGGCTCGACCCGGCCGACGTCATCCGGGTCCGCGACGACGAGGTGACCGCGCTGCGGATGGACTGGGCCCAGCCCGGCCCGCGGGCCGACGCCGCCCTGCGGGCCGACCTGTTCGGCCCGGACGTGCGGTTCGGCCGCCCGATGCACGGCGACCCCACCTCGATGGCCGCGGTCACCGTGGACGATGTGGTCGCCCACCAGTCCTGGCTGGGCCGCCCGTCGGTGCTGCTGGTGGCGGGCGACCTGAGCACGCTCGACCTCAAGGCTCTGGGCGAGGCCGCGTTCGGTGGCGTCGAGGGCAACCCCCTGACGGCCGAGCCCGCGCTGGACGTGCCGGTGCGTTCGGAGCGCAAGGTCCTGCTCGTCGACCGGCCCGGCTCGGTGCAGTCGACGCTGCGCATCGGGCACCGTTCGCCCGAGCGGGCCACGCCCGACTTCGTGGCCATGACGCTGGCCGCCACGGTGCTCGGCGGCGCCTTCACGTCCCGCCTGAACCACCTGATCCGCGAGGTCAAGGGCTACACGTACGGCATCCGGGGCGCGTACGCGATGAGCCGGCGCTTCGGCCGTTTCGAGGTGGCGGCCGGGGTGCAGACCGCGGTGACCGTGCCCGCCATCGTCGACACGATCGGCGAGATCGCCCGCACGCAGGAGCTCGGCGTGACCGAGGACGAGCTGGCCGTCGCCCGGTCCTGGCGGGCCGGGCAGCTGTCGGTCGAGATGCAGACGCCGGGCTCGATCGTGGGTGCGCTGAGCACGCTGGTCGTGCACGGCCTGCCCGACGACTACTACCCGGCGCTGCGCTCGCAGTATCTCCAGACGCCGCTGGCCGAGGTCAGTGCGGCCGCCGGACGGCACCTGCACCCGCACGGCCTGACCCTGGTCGTCGAGGGCGACGCGGCGGTGATCCGTGACGAGCTGGTGGCGGCGAAGATCGGCGACGTGGTCGACGCGGAGATCTGAATCACGCGGGACTTCAAGGAAGCGGCCAGCTTCTACCGATAGCTTTGCCGCCATGACGATCACCACGACACCGTCCGAGGTCCGGCCGGGCCGGCGGGTGAGGCGCTCCGCGCTGCTCATCCTGCTGGCCCTGCCGGCCCTGGCCTGGGCGGTGGTGCGGCTGTTCGGCTGGGAGCACGGGTTCCTCGTGCAGCTGGTCGCGTTCACGCCGTACGCGGCCGCGTGGTCGCTCGTGCCGCTGGCGATCGCCCTGCTGACCCGCACCTGGCCGGCCGCCGCGGTGGCCGCACTGGCCACGGTGCTGCTGGCGGTGGCCGTGCTGCCCCGGGCCGTGCCCGACCGCGACAAGGGCCCGGCCACCGGCGTCCCGATCACCGTCATGACCGTCAACATGTTCATCGGCGCGGCCGACCCGGCGGCCGTGGTCCGTCTGGTGCGCGAGCACGACGTGTCGGTGCTGGCGGTGCAGGAGTTCACACCCGAGTCGGCGGCCGGGCTCAGCGCGGCCGGGCTCGACGAACTGCTGCCGCACCACGCCCTGGCCGACGAGATCGGCACCACCGGGTCGGGCCTCTACAGCCGGTTCCCGTTGACCGATCAGGGTTCGCGACGCGGCGACGGCGGTGGGCTGCAGGACGGCAACCTGCAGGCCTACGCCACCATTCAGCCGCCCGGCGCCGGCCCGGTCTTCCTCGAATCGGCGCACCCGCTGGCGCCGTACGCGCTGGCGGCCGAACAGGCGTGGCGCTCCGACCTCGAGGCGCTGCCCCGGGCCGATCAGGCGGGCCCGCCCAAGCTGATCCTGGGCGACTTCAACTCGACGCTCGACCACGCCCCGCTGCGCGAGACGATCTCGCACGGCTACCGCGACGCGGCCGCGGCCACCGGCAAGGGGCTGATCGGCACGTGGGGGCCTTACGACGGGTTGCCGATCCCGCCGGTGACGCTCGACCACATTCTGGTGGACAAGCGGATCGGCGTACGGGAAACGTCCGTGCACTCCGTTTCGGGCAGCGACCACCGGGCATTGGTCGCGACGGTCACTCTTCCCGCCACTGCATAGTTGGTTGGCGTGGGGTGGTTAGCCTCGCCGCCATGACGATCACCAGCGCGCCGAGCGCCGGTCGTGAGGCCGGTCACCCCCGACGACGACGAAAGGCCGCGCTGACCGTGCTGTTCTGGCTGTTCATCCTCCCTTTCCTGGCCTGGGCCGTGCTCCGCCTCGGTGGGTGGGAACGGGGCCTGGTGGTCCAGTTGTTCGCCTTCACCCCGTACGTCGCGGCCGCGGCCTGGGTGCCGGCGATCCTGGCCCTGGCCACCAAGCGCTGGACGGTGGCCGCGGTGGCCGTCGTCGTCGCGATCGTGCTCGCCTCGGCCGTGCTGCCGCGAGCCCTTCCCAGCCGCGACAAGGGCCCGGCCCAGGGCGTGCCGTTCACCGTGATGACGTCGAACATGCTGTTCGGCAAGGCCGACGCGGCCGCGATCGTCAAGCTGGTCAGCGAGCACGACGTGGCCGTACTGGCCGTGCAGGAATTCACCACCGAAGGCAAGCAGGCGCTGGCCGACGCCGGGCTCGGCGCGCTGCTCCCGTACTCGTCGCTGGCCGACCAGCCCCGCGCGGACGGTTCCGGGCTCTACTCGCGCTACCCGATCAGCTCGCCCGGCGCACGCAAGAACGGCGGCGGCTTCATGCAGGCCCACGCGACCGTGCAGGTGCCCGGGGCCGGGCCGGTGCTGGTCGAATCGGCGCACCCGCTGGCCCCGTACGCCCGGTCGGTGCTCAAGCAGTGGCGCAAAGACCTGCTGGCCGAGCCGCGGGCCGATCAGAGCGGAACGCCGGTCGTGCTGCTGGGCGACTTCAACGCGACCCTCGACCACAGCCCGCTGCGCGAACTGATCGCGAGCGGCTACCGCGACGCCGCCGACACCACCGGCAAAGGCCTGATCGGCACCTGGGGCCCGTACGACGGCGACCCGATCCCACCCGTGACGATCGACCACGTGCTCGTGGACAAGCGGATCGGCGTACGGGAGACCAGCGTGCACAGAATCCCCCGCAGCGACCACCGCGCCGTCATCGCCGGGCTCACCGTGCCGGCCGCGCGATGACGGTCATCACCCGGCTGGCCAAGGTCACCGATGCCACCGAGATGGCCGAACTGCTGCGGGCCAACCGCGAGTTTCTGGCCTCCTGGGAACCCGACCGTTCCGAGCAGTACTTCACCGCGACCGGCCAGCGGCAGGTGCTGGGCGACATGCTGCGCCAGCACAAGACTGGCCTGACCGTGCCCCGCGTGATCGTCGAGGACGGCCGCCTGCTGGGCCGGATAGTGCCCTCGAACGTCGTCCGCGGCCCGTTCCTGTCGGCCACGCTCGGCTACTGGGTCGCCCAGCACGCCAACGGCCGCGGGCGTCGCGCGGGCGGCGGTCGCCCGCATCGTCCGGCTGGCCTTCGTCGACCTCGGGCTGCACCGCGTCGAGGCCGGCACCCTGACCCACAACAAGGCCTCGCAACGTGTCCTCAAGGTCAACCGCTTCCAGCCGTACGGGACGGCGCCGCGCTACGTGTGGATCGCGGGCGAATAGCGCGACCACCTTTGGTTTCAGCGCTTCGCGGAGGACTGACATGGAGATTCCCGGCCTGGGCCCGGTTGTCGAGGACGTCGACGCCGGCTGGTTCGAGAGCGAGCCGATCTTCGTGCCCGTGCTGGGCAAGGAATGTCGTTTCCACGTCGAGGGCTACGACGCCGGGCCGGACTTCCATGCCGCGATCCGCACGTTCCTGCCGCTCGACCGCGACGCGCTCCTTACGGCCGCCCCGATCGTTCCGCTGACGAGACAGCGATCAGCACCTACTCCGCGGTTCGTTCGGCCATCCGCTCGTCAAGGCTGCAAGTGCCCAGCTTGCGGCCGGTCGAGCGATAACTTGATCCATTAGGTCTTCGTTGGTACTGCGTACGGCTCCTTTCAACAGGGTCGGTTCCAGCGGAGAGGTAGCAGTGGCGAGACAACGAGGGCGCGCTGCAGCCGGTCGACGGCGGCCACCCCAGGACGACAAGCCCTGGTGGAAACGCCTCTACACGACGCTGGAGCTTCCGGCGGGCCTCACCGCCGCGGTCGTCGGGGCCGCCGTCGGCCTGTTCATCTATCGGGACGACGACAAGTCGCCGGCCGACATCGCAGCCGAGAAGCTGAGTGCGGCGCCGGGCCTCACGGTGGAGGGCTCCTACAATATCGTTCCCAACGACTTCCGGGTGCTCTCGCCGCCGCTGACGACTGCTCAGGAACAGGTGCTCGTAGACCCTTCGCAGACGAGGTCGTTCCTGCCGGAAAGCTGGCCACAGGAGATCGGCGGAGTCGTCTCGGGGGTGGACCCCGAAGGACGGCTCGGCACTCCCGCGCGGCTGCTGCTGACCGCCGGCGGTGTCGGCGAGGTACTGATCACGGGCGTTCGCAGCCGCACCCAGGAGCGCCGCGAAACGCCCGACGGCGCGTACATCCGGATGTCTCCCGAAGGCGACGTGAGCCCGATTCCCTCGGTCGACATCTCGCTGGACGACGCGGACGTCAACGTCGCCCAGGAGGACGGCCGTCCCTATCCCGCCGGCACCCAGCTCACGCTCCAGCCGGGCCAGCAGCAGTACCTCGACGTGTGGGCGCACGCCGCGGAAGGCGCCTACAAATGGACCGCCGAAGTCGGCTACCGGCAGGGTGGCGCCACCCGCTGGGTGCCAGTCGGGGCCGGTTTGACCAGCTTCGACACGGTTTCGCAGGCACCCGCCTATCAGCAGATGTATCGGTGGGGCGGGGGGAATTTCGAGCGTGTCCGCTAGTCGAGCAGTCCGGATGGTCCTGGCCGTCGTTGTCGGTCTGGGTGCCGGCGTCGCGGTGACCAGGGCGGTCCTGCGCGACGGCAGGGAGAAGCCAGGCCCTGCGACCGTGTCGGGTCCGACCCTGACCGCGGCGGAACGGTTGCCCCAGTTGCCAGGCCCGACGATGGCCGACGTCCTTCCGTTGCATACCGATCCGCCGTTCGGACCCGACGACCCGGGCAGCATCTACCTCGGCACTGTCAATGTCGGCGGGATGAGCGAAGCCGGCTACGACCGCAGCGGGCCGGACAACCCGGCCGACGAGGTGGATCCGAGCACGGAATGGCCGGCGGTGTCCTGCACCGAGGAGGCGTGGAGCGATTCGTGGTTCCCCGCCGGTCGTGCGTTCGCTTCCTACTCGCTACAGGATCGCGAGCTGGACGCGTTCATCTCGCTGCGGCAGCTCACCGTGGCCAACGGCCGCAAGCTGCGCGATGTCTTCCGCACGGCCAAGGACGAGTGCCCCTGGACTCAGGAGGCCGCCGCCTGCGGCGAAGAGGTGGGCCCGATCACCCTGCGCCGGGTGCCGTCGGATGCTTGGTCCGACTCCACGTTGATCTACAGCGTGGAGGACGAGGGCACGTCCCGATGCCGGCACCTGATCGTCTACATGCTGTCCGGACCGTTCATCATGATTCTGACCGTGTGGCCGGACGACCCGTACTACGCCGACGGAGACGGCTTTCAGAAGACTCTGGAGTCGACCGCACGCGCGGCTCAGGCGGCTGGGCGGCGGGCCGACGAGAAGATCGGCACGACATTCGTCAGGCGCTGACGGACCGTGGCAGGCCGCTCAGCGGCGGTTGGCCGGGGCCACGGCCTCGCGGTTGCGGGCCGCGGTCTCCGGCCCCATCAGTTCCTCGCAGACGCGGATGAGGCGGGCCCGCAGGGCGGCCGCGCGGCGGGCGAACTCGCGCTGGCGGGCCACGTACTCGGCCTTGCCCTCGGGGGTTTCGATCTTCACCGGGGGGTGCCCGTACGAGCTCAGGTCGTACGGGCTGGCCTGCATGTCGAGCAGGCGGATGTCGGAGGCCAGGGCGAAACAGTCGAGGGCCAGCGCGCCCGGCACGGCGGCGCCCAGTTTGGTGGCCCATTTGTGCACGTCCATCGCGGCGTGCAGGCAGCCGGGCTGGTCGAGGTCGACCTGGGTGGCCCGGGTGGGCTGCAGGCGGTTGAGCCCGACGGCCTCGGGGGTGAAGAAGCGGAACGCGTCGTAGTGCGTGCAGCGGATCGGGTGCTGCTCGACGACCCGGTCGGTCTCGGCCAGGCCGAGGCGCAGCGGCAGCGGGTGGCGGTGCTCGGGGTCGCGGTAGACCATGGCCCACTCGTGCAGGCCGAAGCAGCCCGAGAAGACCGGGCGGGACGCCGTGGCGGTGAGCAGGCCGTGGATGTAGCGCACACTTTCGCCGCGGGCGTGCATGTACGCATCCTGGTCGAGCGTGACCACGCCGTCGGGGTAGGTCATGTAGAACTTCCACGACGACTGCTCGGCCAGGCCGTCGGGGGCGGGCGCGAGGCCGGCGCCGACCCCGGGATGCCAGCGGCGCAGCACGGACGGGCGGGTGCCGTAGTAGTCGTAGAGGAAGTCCTCGATGGCGTGCTTCTCGCCGGTGGCCCGGCGGGCACGGTGGCCGGCGGTCATCTCGTCGGCCCGCTCGGCGTGGGCCCGGGCAAGGGGAATCCAGGTCACCGAGGGCAGCGTCGTGGTGAGCGCCCTCACCTGCTTGATCCCCATGGCTTCAGCGTATCCAGCCGAAGCGATCAACACGATCACCGTTAGGCGCGAATGCAATATGCGTCGCGGACGAAACCGGCGTAATGGTCCAAATCGGTCGGTTTTTGTGCACATGCCGAATGCCTGCTCAGTTATGTAGTACACCTACTACATTCTTGATAGTGTGCTCGACATGGGAGGAATGACTTTGACGGGGGCGCTCGAGTCGGGCCCGCGGATCCCGCCCGACGAGCGGGTCATCGACGTCCGCGATCTGCGAATGCGCTACGGGACGAGGGACGTTCTGCACGGTGTGAGCTTCGCCGCTCGGCGCGGTGAGGTGCTCGCGTTGCTCGGGCCCAACGGCGCGGGCAAAACGACGACGATCGAGATCCTCGAGGGCTTCCGCATGCGGTCCTCGGGCGAGGTGACCGTGCTCGGCGCCGACCCGGCCCGGGCCGGCGAGCCGTGGCGGGCCCGGGTCGGCGTGGTGCTGCAGTCCTGGCGCGACCACGGCAAGTGGCAGGTGCGCGAGCTGCTGGCCCACCTCGGCGACTACTACCGGCGCTATGCGACCGACGGCAAGCCGCGCCCCTGGCCGGTCGACGACCTGCTCGACGTGGTCGGCCTGACGGCGGCGGCGAAGACGCGGATCCAGCGGCTCTCCGGCGGTCAGCGCCGCCGGCTCGACGTGGCGATCGGCATCGTCGGGCGGCCCGACCTGCTCTTTCTCGACGAGCCGACGGTCGGCTTCGACCCGGCGGCCCGGCGTGAATTCCACGACCTGGTCCATCGGCTGACCGATGTGGACGACACCACGATCCTGCTCACCACGCACGATCTCGACGAGGCGGAGAAACTGGCCGACCGCATCCTGATCCTCAACGGCGGGCGCATCATCGCCGACGGCTCGGCCGACGAGTTGGCGCGGCGGGTGGCCGGTGAGAGCGAGATCCGCTGGACACGGGACGGGCAGCGCTTCGTCCATGCGGCCGCCAACCCGACCCCCTTCGTACGGGAATTGCTGGTGCAGCACGGCGACGCGGTGGAGGACCTCGAGGTGCGCCGCAACAACCTCGAAGAGACGTACATGCGACTGGTCCACGACTCGGAGGGGAGCGCGCGATGATCGAGACGGTGCGGGTCGGCGCCACCCGCGGGCTCATCGAGCTGCGCCAGACATTGACCAACGCACAGGACCTGTGGGGTTACTTCTTCCCCTCGGTGGGCCTGCTCATCACGCTCTTCTTCACCAACGACGCGCAGGTGCCGGGCACCAGTTTCTCGCTCGGCGCGGCCACGCTGCCCAGCTCGCTCGGCATGCTGCTGGCGTTCGGCGGCCTGATGTCCATCGCGCAGTATCTGGTCGTCGAGCGTGAGGACGGCACGCTGTTGCGGGCCAAGGCCATCCCCAACGGCATGACCGGCTATCTGGTCGGCAAGGTCGTCATGGTCGGCGGCATGACGCTCTTCTCGGTCCTGATCGTGCTGATACCGGGTCTGTTCCTGGTCGACGGCATCCAGATCGACCTCGCCGGCGTGCTGACCCTGGTCTGGCTGTTGCCGCTGGCCGTCGTGGCCACCATGCCGATCGGCGCGGCGATCGGCTCGATGCTGGAGAACCCGCGCACCCTCGGCCTGATCATGCTGCCGATCTTCGGGCTCGTCGCGATCTCGGGCATCTTCTATCCGATCACCGGCATGCCGGGCTGGCTCCAGGGGATCGCGCAGCTCTTCCCGATCTACTGGCTAGGGTTGGGCATGCGGTCGGTGTTTCTGCCCGACGCCCTCGCCGCGGTCGAGCTGGGCGACTCGTGGCGTCATCTCGAGACGTTCGGGGTCCTGGCCGTCTGGGCGGTGCTGGGCCTGCTGGTGGCGCCGGTGCTGATGCGGCGGATGGCGCGGCGCGAGTCGGGCTCGGCGGTGGCCGCGCGACGGGAGCGGGCGCTGGCCACGGTGGGTCGCTAGGTCGTTAGAGAGAGCTGATGGGCAGTAACGAGGTCACCTACAACAGGATTGCGATGCTTCGCGCCGAGCGCGGGGTCTCGCGGCGGCAACTGGCCGACGCTCTGGGGGTCCACTACCAAACGGTGGGCTACCTGGAGCGCGGCGAGTTCAGCCCCAGCCTCCACCTGGCCCTGCGGATCTCGCGCTACTTCGAGGTCCCGATCGAGGTCATCTTCTCGCTCGACCCGTTCCCGCGGCTGGGCGCGACCGCGAGCGAAAGGAACGGCGAGCGCTCGGCGTAGATTTCCCGTGAAGAGCCGCCAGCCGTAGAGGGGATCAACCGTGCGATTCGCCCGTTTTGTTCATGCCGGAGGAGTGTCGTTCGGCGTCGTCGAGGGTGACGCGTCGGGCCTGACCATCGCCGAGATCGGCTCGCTGCCGTTCGAGGAGGTCCGGTTCACCGGTCAGCGCTGGGCCCTGGCCGACGTACGCCTGCTCGCCCCGATCTTCTCCAGCAAGGTGGTCGGCGTCGGCCGCAACTACGCCGACCACGCCGCCGAGTTCGGCAACGAGGTGCCCAAGGAGCCGCTGATCTTCATCAAGCCGTCCACCTCGGTGATCGGCCCCAACGACGCGATCCGGCTGCCCCCGCAGTCGCAGCGCGTCGAGGAGGAGGGCGAGCTCGCCGTCGTGATCGGGGCCACCGGCGCCCGCCGCCTCGACCGGGCGGCCGCCGAGAAGGCGATCTTCGGATACACCATCGGCAACGACGTCACCGCGCGCGACCTGCAGCGCAGCGACCCGCAATGGACGCGGGCCAAGGGCTTCGACTCGTTCTGCCCGATCGGCCCGTGGATCGTCACCGGCCTCGACGTGAGCGACCTGGAGATCCGCGCCGAGGTCGGGCGCAACCCCGAGGCGCTCGAGACCGTGCAGCTGGGCCGCACGAAGGACATGGTGTTCGACGTGCCGACCCTGGTGTCGTACGTGTCGCACGTCATGACGCTGCTGCCGGGCGACATCATCCTGACCGGCACCCCCGCCGGGGTCAGCCAGATCACGCCCGGCGACACGGTGTCCGTCAGCATCCAGGGCATCGGCGAACTACGAAACCCGGTCGTCTCCCTCGACTGACCCTTCGATCCCGCGCAGCAGCAGGTCCAGGCCGAACTCGTAGGCGTCCTGGGCCTGCTCGTCGCCGCCCCGGTCGAAGGCGCCGGCGTTCCAGATCGACGTCATCGTGGGGTGCCGCTCGACGTCGAACCAGCTCTCCCACATCTCGCCGCGCTGCAGCCACCACTCGTCGGTGCTGAGACCGGTCGTACGGCGTAACAACACGCTCTCCGCCTCCTGCCGGGCCGCGGCGGTGATCCAGGACGTGATCGCGGTGGCGGCCGGGCTGAGGCGCCGCACCGGCAGGCCCAGCGTGGCCACGGCGGCCAGCATGAACTCGATCTCGGCGAGCATGCCCGGCCCGATCGGCGGCCGCGCCCGCGAGACCTCGGCCAGCCAGGGATGCGCGCGATACATCGCGAAGGTGCGCCCGGCGTAGTAACCCACGCGCTCCCGGAAGCTGCCCCCGGTGGTCAGGTCGCGCGCCCACAGCACGTCGTCGACCATCAGATCGACGAGCTCGGGCCGCGAGGGCGCGTACGTGTAGAGGCTCATCGTGGCCACCGACAGCTCGGTGGCCACCCGGGCCATCGACGCCGCCTCCAGTCCCTCGGCGTCGGCGACGCGGATCGCGGTGGCGACCACCACGTCGACGGTGAGCCGGGGCGGGCGGCCGACCGGTTTGCGGGCGGGCACGTGCCGCCGCCAGAGCAGCGGAAGGATCCGCGGGCTGAACTCCTCCATGATTTCGTATACCCTACGGTAAGTCGTTTCCTTAGGGGGTACGGAAATGAAGATCCTGGTCACCGGGGCCACCGCCAACGTGGGGCGCATGGTCGTCGACGAACTGCTGGCCCGCGGCGCCGACGACGTACGGGCCCTGACAGTCGACCCCGAACGGGCCGCGCTGCCGCCGGGGGTCGAAGTCGTGCGCGGCTTCCTGGGGCGGCCCGCGACAGTGCCGCTGAACGGTGTCGACGTGCTGTACCTCGCCCCGCACATCCCCACCGTGCACGAGGTGAGCCGGCTGGCCGCCGCGGCCGGCGTGCGGCGCATCGTCGACCTGGCCGGCGCCAAAGGCGACCACTGGCAAGAAATCGAAGACGGCGTCGAAGCCTCCGGCGTCCCCTGCACCCACCTCGAACCCGGCGAATTCATGGCCAACGCCACCCTGTGGGCCCCCCAGATCCAAGCCGGCGACGACATACGCGACGGCTACGCCGACTCCGCCAACGCGGCCATCGCCCAAGAAGACATCGCCGCCGTGGCCGCCCACGTCATCCTCACCGAGGGCCACGAAGGCCAGTCGTACGAACTCACCGGCCCCCAGACCCTGACCCGGCGCGAAAAAGTCGAAGCCATCGGCCGGGCCCTCGGTCGTGACCTCCGCTACATCGAACTACCCCACGACGAAGCGGTCGAGCAGCTACGCCCGGTCATGGGTGAATACGCCGAGTGGTACCTCGAAGGCGCCGCCCAGCTCGTCCAACGCCCCCAAGCGGCCACGGCGACAGTCGCCCAACTGCTGGGCCGACCAGCCAAAACGTACGAACAGTGGGCCCGCGACCACGCCGACCTGTTCCGATGACGGAACCCGATTTGGTGGGCCCTGCAGCGTCAGGTAAGGTTTTCTCTCGGCACGGGAAACCGGGCCATTGGGGTATGGGGTAATTGGCAGCCCGGCTGATTCTGGTTCAGCTAGTCTAGGTTCGAGTCCTGGTACCCCAGCGCTACCACTCCCACGAGGGAGGCGGCGCTGGACTTCTGATAGAGTTCGGCCCGTCGCCAACGCGGAAGCGGAAGCAACAAGCAAGTCCTGGCCCCGTCGTCTAGCGGCCTAGGACGCCGCCCTCTCAAGGCGGTAGCGAGGGTTCGAATCCCTTCGGGGCTACATTCGGGTTGAGCCCGTCCGCAGAAAGCGCGGACGGGCTCATTCCGCGTTCTGCCTGGGGGCCGAGCCCCCAGACCCCACGTTACGGTGCTTGCGGTGGTGGGGATGGTGGCGGCTTTGCGGGGCTTGGGGGGCTTCGCCCCTTGCCCCCGAAAGACCCTGCTGGCTACCGCTGAGCGAACGGCGCCCCTGAGCCGAGTCGGCGGCCAACCGCGGTCCGTGGCTGCCTCCCGGCAATTCCGGCGCGGGGTCGCTTCTCGTCCGACACCGGCCGTGGGTCGCCGCCAACCAGCGCCGGCGGGGCATTGATCAATGAGCGCCGGCCCGTGGGTCGTCTGCGACCAGCCCGCCGCGTGAGCCGTCCTCGACAGCCCCGCATCGTGGGGTGCGCCTCCACAAACGCCGATGTGGCCGCCCCGCCCCAAAGTTCAGCTCAATGGGCTGCATCCCACCGAATCTTGCCTCGTGGGTTCGTTCCTCGAGCCCGCGCCGTAGGGCAGCCGTCAGCAAACGCCGTTCCGTGAGCTCACCCGGCAAGCTCCTGCCGCGGTTGCTGCGTGGGGAGCCTCTCCGACAATCCCCGGACCGCGGGCACCTTTCCGGTACGCCCGCTCATGAGTTGCCCCTTGAAGAACGCCGCGCTCTGCAACCGCCGGCCCGCGGCAACACCGGTCCGCGGCCAACACCGGTCCCGGGCAACACCGGTCCCGGGCAACACCGGTCCTGGGCAACACCGGTCCTGGGCAACACCGGTCCTGGGCAACACCGGTCCCCGGCGACGCTGGCCCCGGTGATGCCCTAGTAACAGCGGCGCTCCACGCCGCCCGGCAACGTCGCCTTGTATGAACGCGGTCCTCGACTGACGCTGCCCTCAACAACCGATGGATCCCGGCGACGTTGCGAACGGGGGCCTCGATGAGCGCCGGCCTCTGGCGAAAGACGCTGCCTGAGCGAACCCGCCTCCGGGTCCTCACGGCGGTGTCAGGGGGTCCAGATCGCGTTGTCGTGGGCGAAATAGATGGCGCGGGGGTCCAGGGCGAGGAGGCGCGGCAGCCAAGAGGGCTGGGTGCCCACGGTGGCGTGGTGGCCGAGGGCGTCCGACGTGAAGAGGGTGGCGTTGTCGTGGCTTTGGCCGGCCACGATCACTGTGCCGTCGCGACGGCGGACCACGAGGGACTGGTGGCCTGCCGTGTGGCCCGGGGTGGGGACGATGAGGACGCCGGGGGCGATCTCGGCTTCGCCGGTGAGTTCCTCGATGTGGGCGCCGGGGTGGTCGACCAGGCCGGGCAGGGTGTGGCTTTCGGGGGCTCGGGCCAGGTCGAGTTCGGCTCGTTGGGCGAAGACGGGGCGGCCGGCCAGTTGAGGGTTGCCGCCGCAGTGGTCGAAGTGCAGATGACAGTTCATCACCATGCGGACGTCGGTGATGTCGGCGCCGGCGGCTTCGAGGGCCCGGGGCAGGGGCACCCGGGTGGGGTTGTACCAGGCGTCCACCTCGGGGTCGCTGCCCATGCCGGTGTCGACCAGGATCACGCCGGCCTGGGGGTGGTCCACCAGGTAGCCCAGTGTGGGCTCCACCCGGGGTGTGCCGGTGCCGGTTTCCGCGGCGGGGCGCACGAAGTAGCCGTAGTCGACCCGGCGTACGGAAATCTCGGTCACAGGCGTCAACCTACCGATTGCCGGGCCGGCGTTTTTCACCTTGAAGCGAACGTGGTGCGGGTGCCGGGGGTGAGCCAGGTCAGGGTGTCGGGTGGGAAGGCCGCGTCGATCTGGGCGCGGCCCTCGTGGAAGTGGGACCAGCCTTCGTAGTGCACGGGGATGATCCGCCGGGGTTTGATGCGGGTGCACAGGGCGTAGGCGTCGCGGCCGGTCATCGTGAAGCGGGCGGGACCGGTGAGGCCGAACTGGACTTTGCCCAGGTGCAGCACGGCCGTGTCCACGGTGAGGCGGGAAGCCACCTCGAGCACGCCGGGGAAGACGACCGTGTCGCCCGAGATCCAGACCACTGACGTGGAGCCGGGTGGGCGCAAGGCGAATCCGGTGGTGGGGCCGACGATGGGGACGCTCCAGGCGGGGCCGTGCCGGGACGGGGTGGCGGTCACCTCGACGTCGCCGATTGTGGTGGTCTGCCACGGCGTCAGGCCCACGCCACCCAGCCTGCGGGCGCCCGCCGGTGTGGTGACGACGACCGGGGCGGAGGGCAGCAGGGCCCGGCCGGCGTCGTCGAGGTTGTCGGCGTGCTGGTCGTGGGTGAGCAGGATGCCGTCGAGCGGGCCCAGGTCCGCGGCGGGGACGGCGGGGCCCGCGGTTTTGCGCGACGACGTGCCCCAGCCGAACGCGTAGCGCCGGCCGGGGGCGTCGAACGTGGGGTCGACGAGCAGCCGCACCCCGCCGATCTCGATCAGCGTGGTGGGCCCGCCGATGTGGGTGATGGAAAGTGTCATCGGGCGTGCCGCAGCGCCCAGTCGAGGACGTCGTCGGCGATCTGCTCCCAGCCTTTCTGTGCGGGCAGCAGATGGGCGTATCCCTCGTACTCGCGGCGTTCGGTGACGGTGTTCGACTTGTAGTGCTTGGCGTTGGACTCTTGGATCGCGGGCGGCATGATGTGGTCCTCCGAGCCCGACACGAACAACAGCGGCGCCCGGTTGTCGTTGTGGTAGTCGACCCACGTGTCCTGATGACCGGGCTGGAAGTTGGCCAGCACGCCGCCCCACAGGATGCCGCCGCTGGCCGGAATGGCGTACCGCTCGTAAAGGGTTCGCGCCTCGTCCTCGGAGAACGTGTTGGTGAAGGCGTACTTCCATTCCTCGAAGGTCAGCGGGATCGCCTTGTGCCGGTTGGCCGGGCTTTTCAGGACGGGGAACGTGGATTTCAGCTGGGACAGCGGCACGACCCGGACGCCTTCGGTGGGCGCCGAGTTGAGCGCGACCCCGGCCGCGCCGAACCCGTGGTCGAGCAGAATCTGCGTGAAAGCGCCGCCGGCCGAGTGCCCGATGATGATCGGTGGTTCCGGCAGTGAACGGGCGGCCTCTTCGTATTTCGCAATGATCTGCGGAACGGTGACGGCGACGATCGGGGACGGGTCGGCGTTGAGCGCCTCGACTTCGACCTCGAAACCGGGATAGCCCGGCGCGATCACCCGATGGCCCTTGGCCTCGTAGTGCGCGATCCAGTTCTCCCAGCTGCGCGGCGTCACCCAGAAACCGTGGACAAGCATGATGGGCCTCATGCGCCGATCGTGCTGGGAGCGCGTCCACACGCGAATCACGCGTCTCACGTAGTCAAATCTTGCAACCTTCCCCGAAGTTGCCGTCGCGACCGCACCCCGAGCTTCCGATACACCTTGCGCAGGTGGTAATCGACGGTGTTGGCACTCAGGAACAGATGAGCCGCGATCTCGGCGTTGGTTCCCCCGTCCCGGGCCAGGCGGGCCACGGCGGCCTCCTGCGGGGTCAAGGCCGTTTCATCGGTTTCCCGTACGGGGTGAAGCACAGGTCCGCCCAATGCGCGCAGCTCTTTGCGGGTCCGTTCGGCGAACGCCTCCGCCCGTACCCCCTCGAACATCGTGAGGGCCGTGCCCAGTTGCTCGCGGGCGTCCCGGCGGCGGCGTTGCCGGCGCAGCCATTCGCCGTAGAGCAGGTGGGCCCGGGCCCGGTCGCCGTTGCTGAGGCCACCGGTGAGGTGTTCGATCGCCCGCCGGTACAGGGTTTCCGCCTCCGCTGCGGGGGCCAGCAGGGCCCGAGACCGGTCGAGCACGCCGAGCGCGCGGGGCATGCCGCAGGCCTCGGCGACCACCGCGAGGTCGGCCGTGGCGAGTTTCGCCGTACGCCTGTCGCCCGCACGCAGCGCCGCCTCGGCCAGCTCGGGCAGCGCGTCGGCGTAGCGGTGCGGCCGGCCCAGCTCGACCAGGCCGAGCAGGGTGTCGCGAGCCGCGCCGTACTGGCTCTCGGCGTTGTCCAGCACCGCGAGGCTGAGCCTGGTCCACGAGTGCAGGCCGCCCAGGCAGAGCGTCTCGAAGACGCCGAGCGCAGCCCCGACCGATTCCCTGATGCCCGGCCCGGCCCGCCACGTCGCCAGTTCGGGGTGCCGCCACACCTGCGCCTGATCGGCCGTCATGCCGAGCGCCGCGCGCAGCCGCAGCCCGGCCGCGTCGTGCCGGTCGGCCTCGTTCAGCCCGCCCAGCAGCGTCCAGGTCATCGTGCCGAGGTAGTGCACCAGATCGAGCGCGTGCAGGGCGCCGCTGCGGCGGGCGGCGGTCTCGGCCCGGCGCAGCAGCCCGTCCTTGGCTTCGTCGTCCCACAGCAGCGTGCAGAAGTTGACCCCGACCACGAGCCGGGCCAGCAGAGCCTCGTCGCTCAGGGCGGGGTCGGTGATCGCGGCCACCGCCCGGCGCACGGCGGGCAGCCCGCCGGAGTAGCCGTCGGTGGTGAAAGCGGCGTAACCGGCCAGAATCAGTTCGTCCACGCCGGCCGGGGCCGGGCCGACCAGCCGGGCCGCCTCGGCCGCGATCTCCGGTTCGCTCACCGCCGACAGGTGTTCGGCGCTGCGCGCCAGCTCGATCGCCTGCACGACGGCGCGCCGGGCCCGTTCCCGGTCGTCGCCGAACGCCCGCGCCGCGGCCAGGCAGCGGGCCGCGCCCAGCCGTTGCCCGTCCGGGGTGCCGGTGTTGACCTCGGCCAGCGAGCGCGTCATCAGCGCGCTGCCGCGGGCCGGGCCGGGCAGTGTCTGCTCCGCGACGCCGTCGAGCAGCAGGAGCGCCTGACCGTAGGCGCCGGCCGCGAGCGCCGCCTCGGCCGCCCGAACCTGCCGCACGGCCCGCGCCCCGGGATCCGGTGTCAGTTCGGCCGATCGGGTCAGGAAGGTGGCCCGGGCGGTGTGCCCACCGCGGGCCGCGGCCCGGTCGGCGCGCATCTCGAGTTCGGCCGCCGTCGCCTCGTCGGGCCCGTCGGCGGCCGCGGCGAGATGCCAGGCCCGGCGATCCGCCTCGCCCTCACCGGTGATCGTCGCGGCCAGTGCGCGGTGGACGGCTCGCCGGGCGGCCGGTGTGGCGCCGCCGTAGACGGCCGAGCGCACCAGGGGATGCCGGAACGTCCACGGCGGCGAACCGGTGACGAGCCGGTCGGCTTCGGCCGGTGCGGCGTCGGCGGGTGTGAGGCCGAGCAGCCGGGCCGCCGCGGTGAGCCGGTCGGCGGCGGTGCCCGCACCGGCCGCGGCCAGCAGCAGCCAGGTGCGCGTGGCCGGGGGACAGCCGTCGATCCGGGCCGCGTAGTGCGCCTCGAGCCGGCTGCCGATGGGTGCCGGTTCGGGCAGGGCGACCGTCCCGCCCAGTTGCCCGGCGGTGAGTTCGTGGCCCAGATCGGTCAGGGCGAGCGGATTGCCGCCGGTGGCCCGCGCGATGTGCTCGGCCCGGGCCCGGTCGACCACGGAGTCGACGACGTCGGTGAGCAACGCCACGGCCGCATCCGGGGCCAGGCCACCGATCTCTTGTGCGGGCACGCCGGCCAGCAGACCGGGATCGTCCGGGCGGTCGCCCTCGGCGCGCAGGCCGAACAGCAGCACCACGCCCTCGGCGTGCAGCCGGCGAGCGACGAAGGCCAGGGCTCGCAACGACTCCCGGTCGAGCCACTGCGCATCGTCCACGACACACAACCGCGTGGGCGGCGGCGCCTGTCCGTCCGGGCGGCGCGAACCGGCCAGCAGGGTCAGCGCGGCCAGGCTGACCAGATAGAGGTCGGGCGGTGGGCCATCGGCCAGGCCGCAGGCCACCTCGAGCGCCGCCAGCTGGGTCGCGGGCAGCCGGGCGCGGTCGGCGACCAGCGGGATCACCAGGCGGTGCAGTGCCGCGTACGGGAAATCGGTCTCGGGCTCGACGCCGCTGACCCAGAGGGAATCCGGCGCGCGGCCCTCGGCGTACCGGAGCAAGGCGGTCTTGCCGACGCCCGGCTCGCCGCGCAGCACCAAGCTTGCGCTGCGCCCGGATCGCGCCTCGGTGAGCAGCGCATCGAGCGCGGCGCACTCCGCCTCCCGACCGAAGAGCCGCACGGGGCGACTCTATCGATCGAAGGTGTCAGGTCTACAGACCCGAAAGTCGCTGTCCGGCCCGCACAACGGCCATGGCGTGGCGTTCGCCGGGGCGGCGGCCCAGTCGCTCGATCGGACCGCTTATCGAGATGGAGGCGATCACCCGGCCCGTCCGGTCGCGGATCGGCGCCGAGACACTGGCCACACCGGGCTCGCGCTCGGCCACGCTCTGGGCCCAGCCGCGCCGGCGCACCTCGGCCAGGGTGCGGCCGGTGAACTTGCAGCGGGGCAGCAGCGGCATGACGGCCTCGGGGGGTTCCCAGGCGAGCAGGATCTGCGCGGCCGAACCGGCGACCATCGGCAGCACCGAGCCGACCGGCACGGTGTCGCGCAGACCGCTGGCCCGCTCGGCCGCGGCCACACAGATACGCTCGTCGGCACGGCGCAGGTAGAGCTGCGCGCTCTCCCCGGTCGCGTCCCGCAATGCGGAAAGGAGGGGCTCGGCCGCGGTCAGCAGCACGTCCGGCGCGGCGTTGGCCAGCTCGCCCAGGCGGGGGCCCGGGCGCCACCGGCCCTGGGTGTCACGCACGAGCATCCGGTGGATCTCCAAGGCCTGGGCCAGGCGATGTGCGGTTGCCCGGGGCAGCTTCGTACGGTCGACGAGTTCGGCCAGGCTGGCGCCGTCGACACACGCCGCCAGGATGACTACCGCCTTGTCGAGAACGCCGACACCGCTCATACTGTGTCCCACAAGCCGAAACATACCTCCCAGAATTTAGGATGTCCAGATGGTGGGAGTCACTCCGAGGACCCTGGCCGAAAAGGTCTGGGACGACCATGTCGTGCGTGCTGCCGAGGGTGAGCCTGATCTGCTCTACATCGACCTGCACCTGCTGCACGAGGTGACCAGCCCGCAGGCCTTCGACGGCCTGCGCCTGGCGGGCCGCCCGGTTCGACGCACCGATCTCACGCTCGCGACCGAGGATCACAACACGCCGACGGGCTACGCCGACCCGGCCTTCAACACGCGCCGCGGCGAGCTTTTCACGATCGCCGACACGACCTCGCGGACGCAGATCGAGACGCTGCGCAAGAACTGCGCCGAGTTCGGTGTGCAGATCCGCCCGCTGGGCGACGTCAACCAGGGCATCGTGCACGTGATCGGGCCGCAGCTGGGCCTGACCCAGCCCGGCATGACGATCGTGTGCGGTGACTCGCACACCGCGACCCACGGCGCGTTCGGCGCGCTGGCCTTCGGCATCGGCACCAGCGAGGTCGAGCACGTGCTGGCCACGCAGACGCTGCCGCAGGCCAAGCCGAAGACGATGGCGGTCACCGTGGTCGGCGACCTGCGTCCCGGCGTCAGCGCGAAGGATCTGATCCTGGCGCTCATCACGCAGACCGGCACCGGCGGCGGCAACGGCCACATCGTGGAGTATCGCGGCGAGGCCATCCGCAAGCTCTCCATGGAGGGCCGGATGACCATCTGCAACATGAGCATCGAGTGGGGCGCCAAGGCCGGCATGATCGCGCCCGACGAGACCACGTTCGCGTATCTGGAGGGCCGCGAGAACGCGCCCAAGGGCGCCGACTGGGACGCCGCCGTGGCGTACTGGAAGACGCTCGTGACCGACGAGGACGCGGAGTTCGACACCGAGATCATCCTGGACGCCGCGGCGATCAGCCCCTTCATCACCTGGGGCACCAACCCGGGCCAGGGTGCGCCGCTCGACAGCGTGGTGCCGGACCCCGAGGAGTTCGTCGAGGAGACCGACCGCAGCGCCGCCCGCCGCGCGCTGGAATACATGGACCTGCAGCCCGGCACCCCGTTCCGCGACGTGCCGGTGGACGTGGTCTTCGTGGGTTCCTGCACCAACGGCCGGATCGAGGACCTGCGGGCGGCGGCCGACGTGATCCGGGGCCACCGGGTGCACGACGGCGTCCGCATGATGATCGTCCCGGGCTCCTACAAGGTGCGCGAGGCGGCCGAGGCCGAGGGGCTCGACAAGATCTTCACCGAGGCGGGCGCCGAGTGGCGGTTCGCGGGCTGTTCCATGTGCCTGGGCATGAATCCGGACACGCTCAGTCCCGGCCAGCGGGCCGCCTCCACGTCCAACCGCAACTTCGAGGGCCGGCAGGGCAAGGGCGGACGCACCCACCTGGTCTCGCCTCAGGTCGCCGCCGCCACCGCAGTGGTCGGCAAGCTGGCCGCCCCCGCCGATCTGTAGAACGGAAGCGACTCCCGATGGACAAGTTCGTCTCCCACAGCGGCAAAGTGATGCCGCTGCGCCGTTCCGACGTGGACACCGACCAGATCATCCCGGCCGTTTATCTGAAGCGGGTCACCCGCACCGGATTCGAGGACGGTCTGTTCAGTGCCTGGCGTGAGGACCCGGATTTCGTGCTCCACAATCCGGCTCACGCGGGCGCCACGATCCTGGTCGCCGGGCCCAATTTCGGCACCGGATCGTCGCGTCAGCACGCCGTCTGGGCGCTGCGCGACTGGGGTTTCAAGGTCGTCATCGCCGCTCGATTCGGCGACATCTTCCGCGGCAACGCGCTCAAGGAGGGGCTGCTGCCCGTCCAACTCGACCAGAAGGCCGTCGAGGCGTTGTGGGATCTCGGCGAGAGCGAGCCGGAAAAGCAGATCACCGTGGACCTCGAGGGCCGCCGGGTCGTCGCCGACGATGCCTCGTGGCCGTTCCCGATCGACGATTTCAGTCGTTGGCGCCTCATGGAAGGCCTCGACGACATCGGATTGACCCTCCGCCACGCCGACGACATCACCGAGTTCGAAAAAAATCGGCCCTCCTTCAAGCCGGTGACTGCCTGAGGGTGAAAACCCTTGTCAGCACTACGTTTTTCGCCTCTGCCGCATCCCCGGCAGGGGCGAATTCGTTGTAACGCAAGGGTTTTTTATGACACTAATGTTTGTGTCTGCTGGTCAGAGGGCATACGGTGCGCGCAGAATGGCTCGCATTGGGCCAGTGAGGCTCAGTTCTCACGTTTGGGAGGAAAACCGTGAACAAGGCCGAGCTCATCGAGGCGCTCGCAGCCCGATTGGGAGACCGCAAGTCCGCCACGGCGGCGCTGGATGCGGTCATCGCTGAGGTGCAGGGTGCTGTCACCAAGGGCGATCGGGTTGCCATCACCGGCTTCGGCGTCTTCGAGAAGCGGGCACGCAATGCGCGTACCGCCCGCAATCCGCGCACGGGCGAGCCGGTGAAAGTGAAGAAAACCTCCGTGCCGGCGTTCAAGCCGGGCACCGCTTTCCGCGAGATGGTCGCGGCCGGAAAGGTCGCGAAGGCGGCCGCCCCGGCGAAGAAGGCGACTGCTACGAAGGCCACTGCCACCAAGGCTGCCGCCGCCACGAAGGCGGCCCCGGCGCGGAAGACGGCCGCCACCAAGGCGACCGCGACCCCCGCTACCAAGACCACGGCCGCCAAGAAGACGACCGCTACCAAGGCCACCACCGCCACCAAGGCGGCCCCGGCCAAGACCACCGCCACCGCCACCAAGGCGACGGCGGCCAAGAAGACCGCTGCCACCAAGGCGGCCCCGGCCAAGTCGACGGCGACCAAGGCCACCACTGCCACGAAGGCGACGGCGGCCAAGAAGACCGCTGCCACCAAGGCCACCACCGCCACCAAGGCGGCCCCGGCCAAGACCACCGCCACCGCCACCAAGGCGACGGCGGCCAAGAAGACCGCTGCCACCAAGGCGGCTCCGGCCAAGACCGCCGCCACCAAGACGGCGGCGGCCAAGAAGACGACCGCCCGCAAGACCACCACGGCGGCCGCGGCCGAGACCCCGTCCCGGGCGCGCGCCACCAAGTCGGCGCGCAAGTCCCGCTAGTTTCGCGGATAGCACCATGTTGGGCCGATAAGGCGTCCACCCTAACGGTGGACGCCTTTCGTGTGTACGGGCGCCGAAAGCGTTGCTGGGCCTACCGTCCGGGGCATGGAGCGCAGAGCATCACCGCGAGGGCTGGTCGGCCGGTCGCTGCTCGCCACGCTGGTGTTCGCGGCCGCCGTCGTGCCGGGCTGGACGCTGGGTACGACGGCCGAGCGGTACACCGGCTCGGAACTGCTCGACTGGTGCGTCACCGGACTCTGGGGCGCCCTTACCGTACGGGTGCTGGCGCCCCACGCGTCGTACCGGCCCCGCGACGCCTGGCTCGGGCTCATCCCTCTCTACAACTGGTATCTCGTCTGCGTGCTGGGCTGGCGGGTGGCGCTGCTGCCGTTCCGCGACTGGGAGCCGCGCGACGACGAGCTGTGGCGGGCCCGCTGGCTCACCGGCGACCTGGTCGGCTACTGGCGGGTCGATCCGGTGCCGCTGGGCGCCGCCCGGTCGGCTAGAGCCGCGTCGGCTCCAGCAGGCGGTCGCCGCTCCAGGTGAGCAGCCAGGCCGAGCCCTTGGGCGTCTTGTAGGGCTCGGGGTCGGCCTCGTCGCGCAGCGCGGCCAGCAGGTGCGGGATCACCTTGCCCTGACTGCAGATCGCCGGCAGGCTCCCGGCCGACCGCAGCTCCAGCAGGCGCTGCGCGGCCAGTTTGGCCTTGGCCGGCGCCTCCTCGGCCTCGGCCGGCTCGGCGAACGCACCGTCCACCACGATGGGCATACCGCCCAGCGTCGCGGCCAGCGGCTCCAGCGTCTGCTTGCAGCGCAGCGGGGTGGCGGCGACGAGCCGCCCGGGCCCGATCGGGCCGCAGATCCGGGCGAACAGCTCGGCCTGGCCCGCACCCACCTCGTCGATCGGCCGCAGCGCGTCGTTACCGGACCACTTCTTGCGGTCGCCCGCGTGCGCGTGCCGCACCAGCACCACCACGTCGGTCACCGGGGGCAGCGCGGCCACGTGGTCGAGGATCGCGCGCTCGTCGGCGTAGCTGACCCGCGCGGCGGCCTCGGCCAAGGAGAGCCAGGCGACCTCGTCGACCTCGTCGGTGTCCTGCACCGGGCCGCCGTCGCCCACGGCGTCCATCAGCCAGTACGTCACCGTCTTGGGCCGGCCGTCGGGCAGTGTGTACGCCACCTCGGGCAGGGCCAGCCGGACGCGGCCGCGCCAGCCCGTCTCCTCCAGCACCTCGCGCGCCGCGCCGACCAGCGGGTGCTCGTCGCCGTCGAGCTTGCCCTTGGGCAGCGCCCAGTCGTCGTAGCGGGGGCGGTGCACCAGGCAGACCTGGCCGTCGCGGACCAGCACCCCGCCGGCGGCGTGAACCGTGTCCGTCATGTCAGGACGCCTTGCCGATGACCCGGCGCAGCAGCGCCTCCTGCAGGTGGACGTGCGGCTCGGTGAGGTTGGCCGGGTGCCGGTGCCAGTCGCCCGCGCCGTCGAGGTCGAAGCCCTCGGTGCCGTCGCTCATCGACAGCTCCAGCACGTAGCGCAGCTCCTCGCGGGCCGTCGGCAGCGTCACCCGCACCAGCGCCTCGACGCGACGGTCGAGGTTGCGGTGCATCATGTCGGCCGAGCCGATCCAGTACTCGGCGTCGTCGCCCACGCCGAACCGGAACACCCGCGAGTGCTCCAGGAAGCGCCCGACGATCGAGCGGACGCGGATGTTGTCCGACAGGCCCGGCACACCGGGCCGCAGCGCGCACATGCCCCGGATGATCAGATCGACCTTCACACCGTCCTGCGAGGCGCGGTAGAGCGCGTCGATCGTCTCCTCGTCGACGAGCGAGTTCACCTTGATCTGCACCAGCGCCTCACCGCCGGAGCGGGCGACGCGGGCTTGTTCCTCGATCCGCTCGATCAGGCCCTGCCGGACGCCGTGCGGGGCCACCAGCAGCCGCCGGTACGACCGCTGACGGCTGTAACCGGTCAGCACGTTGAACAGGTCGGTGACGTCGGCGCCGATCTCGGGGTCGGCGGTGAGCATGCCGAAGTCCTCGTAGAGCCGGGCGGTCTTGGGGTGGTAGTTGCCGGTGCCGATGTGGCAGTAGCGGCGGATCTGGTTGCCCTCCTGCCGTACGACCAGAGCCGTCTTGCAGTGCGTCTTGAGACCGACCAGGCCGTAGACGACGTGGCAGCCGGCCCGTTCCAGGGTGCGGGCCCAGGCGATGTTGGCCACCTCGTCGAAGCGCGCCTTCACTTCGACCAGCACCACCACCTGCTTGCCGGCGGCGGCCGCGTCGACCAGCGCGTCCACGATCGGCGAGTCGCCCGAGGTGCGGTAGAGCGTCTGCTTGATGGCCAGCACGTCCGGGTCGGCCGCGGCCTGCTCGATGAAGCGCTGGACGCTCGTCGAGAACGAGTGATACGGGTGGTGCACCATGATGTCGCTCTCGCGCAGCCGGTTGAACACACTGCGCGGCACTTCGCCGTCCACCAGCTGCGGGTGGGTCGACGGCACGAACGGGCGGTCCTTGAGGTCGTCGCGGTCGCACTCGCCGAAGACCTGCCACAGGGCTGACATGTCGAGCAGGCCGGGCACCCGCTGCACGTCGGCCCCGGTGACGTCGAGTTCCCGCACGAGCAGGTCGAGCACGTGGTCGCTGATCGAGGCGGCCACCTCGAGGCGCACCGGCGGGCCGAAGCGGCGCTGGGCCAGCTCGCGCTCCAGGGCCTGCAGCAGGTCCTCGTCGCGGTCCTCGTCGACCTCGAGCTCGGCGTTGCGGGTGACCCGGAACGAGTGCCACTCCTCCAGCTCCATGCCTGGGAAGAGCTGGTCGAGGTGGGTCGCGATGAGTTCCTCGACGGGCAGGAAGCGCACCGACCGGCTGTCGTTCTGCACGGTCACGAAGCGCGGCACGTTGTTCGGCACCTTGATCCGCGCGAACAGCTCGCCCGCGGTGTCCTCGGGATCACGCAGCACGACCGCGAGGTTCAAGGACCGGTTGGAGATGTACGGGAACGGGTGCGCGGGGTCGACGGCGAGCGGGGTCAGCACGGGGAAGACCTGCTCCCGGAAATACGTCCGCAGGCGCTCGCGCTCGGGGGCGTCGAGATCGGCCCACTTCACGATCTCGATGCCTTCGGCCTGCAGCTTGGGCCGCACCTCCTCGGAGAAGCAGGCCGAGTGCCGGGTCACCAGGTCGGCGGTGCGCTGCGAAATCATCTCGAGCTGGTTGCGCAGCGAGGACCGGTCGCCGCCGCGCATCGGCAGGCCCGCGTTGAGCCGCCGCTTCAGCCCGGCCACCCGCACCATGTAGAACTCGTCGAGGTTGCTGGCGAAGATGGCCAGGAACTTGGCCCGCTCCAGCAGCGGGGTCTCCGGGTCCTCGGCCAGGGTCAGCACCCGCGCGTTGAAGTCGAGCCACGACAGCTCGCGGTTGAGGAACCTGTCCTCCGGCAACTCGGGCCGCTCGGGCTCGGCCGGCTCGATCGCGTCGGGAATGTCGCTGCTGGTGGTCACCACGGGCTCCGTCGGTTTCGGATCTTCTGCGGCTACCACGGTCTCGCCCACGGGTGCCGGATCGGTCGGGGTCGTACGGGACAGATAGCGGCCGTTCGGGCCACGCCGGCGGGGTTCGGGGGTCCGGGGCGAGGTGTGCATCGCACCATCATTGCCGGTTTCTGCGGAACGTGAAACGAACAAGCCTCGGATTAGTTCAGGCAACGCCCGGAATTCTCACTTCGCGAATCCCGCCGGCCGGATCGGTATCGATGTCGACGCGTTGCCCGAGGCGGAGTTTGCGCAGCCCCGAGGCGTCGAAGGCGGACGCGCCGAAGGCCAGCTCAGTGCCGTCGTCGAGCAGCAGAGTGCCGCTTCGGGAGGCCGGGTCGAAGGTTGCGATCGTGCCTTGCATGCCTTAGAAGCTACCGTTCACGCGGCCGAGACGCAGGCCACCTCGAGTCCCAGGTCACGCAGCAGTTCACAGGTGTGCCGCCCGGCGCCCAGAGCGAGCACGGTGACCAGGTCGGCCGGGGTGTCGACGTCCTGCCGCAGCCCCGGCCAGTCGCCGTCGAGCGGGCGGGCCCCGGAGGCGGCGTGCGCCACCGCCGAGCCCAGGCCGAAGCGTGGGTCGAGCGGCTCGCCCGGCCCCACGGCCAGCAGCACCGTGCCGGTGCCGGCGGCGTCGGCCACGAAACCGCGCCCGGGGCGGGCCGCCGCCAATGCCGCGTCGAGCTGGCCCGGGCGCAGCGCGGGCAGATCGCCGGCCAGCACCACGCGATGCCGCCCCAGCCCGGCCACCTCGTCGGCGCCGTGCCGCATCGCCTCGTTGAGCCCCGCGCCGGGCCGGTCCGGCACCACCCGGGCGCCCAGGGCGGTCACGGCGGCCCCGGCCACCGGGTCGTCGGTCACCACCAGCAGCTCGGCCACCGCCGGAGTGGCCAGCACCGCGGACGCCGTGTCCCGCACCATCGCCAGCGCCAGATCCCTGTGCCGGGCGGCCGGGACCGCGCCGCGCAGCCGGCTCTTGGCGGCCCCGAGCCGCTTGACCGGCATCACCGCAGTCCAGTCGCGCACCATTGGGCCAAGTCTGCCAGTGCCCGGCGGTAAGGACCCCTGCCTGGTACCGCAGGCTTCGAGCAGGCATGATTTCGTCGCAGGTACGACGACAGGCGGCGGGGGCACGCCGCGTCACAGCACGAACAGCAGGCAGGAGAAGCCGTGGCACACCGCAGGCTCGGGTTCTGGCGGCGTTTCGCGGCGTCACTGGTGATCCCGGTGCTGAAGGTCTGGACCAGACGGACCTGGCTCAATTCGGACAACATCCCGCGGTCGGGCGGGGTGATCATCGCCTCGAACCACGTTTCGCACTTCGATCCGGTGGTTGTGGGTTACTACATCTTCAGCGCGGGCCGCTGGCCGCGTTTCCTGGGCAAGGCCAGCCTGTGGAAGGTCCCGCTGCTCGGCGGCTTCCTGCGCAAGGTGCAGCAGATCCCGGTCGAACGCGGCAGCGTGGAGGCCGTGAAGTCGCTCGACGTGCTGGTCGAGGCGCTGCGGCAGGGCGGTGTGGTGGTGATCTATCCCGAGGGCACGACCACCCGCGAGCCCGACCTGTGGCCGATGCGCGGCAAGACCGGCGCGGCCCGGCTGGCCCTGCTCACCGGCGCCCCCGTGGTGCCCGTGGCCAACTGGGGGGCCGAGCAGATCTTCGACCCGCGCACGAGCAAGCTGCGTTTCCGGCCGCGGGTGCCGGTGACCGTCACCTCCGGAAAGCCGGTCGACCTGAGCAAGTGGCAGGGCTCGACCCCGACCCGGGCCGTGCTCGAGGAGATGACCGAGGCGATCATGCGGGACATCAGCGGACTGCTCGGCCAGGTGCGCGGCGCGACGCCGCCATCGACTCTCTACGACCGGCCCCGCAAGCAGATCACGAAGGCCGAGGACGCCTGATGGCCCGCGCGGCGGTGATCGGGGCCGGCGCCTGGGGCACGGCCTTCGCCAAGATGCTGGCCGAGGCGGGCGCCGACGTCACGATGTGGGCCCGGCGCGAGTCGGTGGCCACCTCGATCCGGGAGCACCACCTCAACGAGGGCGCGCTGCCCGGGCTCAAGCTGCCCGAGCGGATCACGGCGACCGGCGACCTGACCGAAGCCGTGTCCGGCGCCGAGCTGGTGGCGATCGCCGTGCCGTCGCAGACGCTGCGGGGCAACCTGGCCGAGTGGGCCGGGGCGTTCGCGCCCGACTCCACGCTCATCTCGCTGATGAAGGGCATCGAGCTCGGCACGACCAAGCGGATGAGCCAGGTCATCGTCGAGACGGCCCGGGTCGACCCCAGCCGTGTGGTGGTCGTCTCGGGGCCCAACCTGGCCCCCGAGATCGCCGCCGAGCAGCCGGCCGCGACGGTCGTGGCGGGCACCGACCACGACCGCTGCCGGGCCGTGCAGCACGCGCTGGCCCTGCCGTACATGCGGCCGTACACGAGCGAGGACGTGATCGGCTGCGAGCTGGGCGGCGCGGTCAAGAACGTGATCGCCCTGGCCTACGGCATGGCCGCCGCGATGGGTCTGGGCGACAACACCAAGGCGTCGCTGATCACCCGGGGCCTGGCCGAGACGGCCCGCCTGGGGGTGGCACTGGGCGCCGACCCGCTGACCTTCGCCGGTCTGGCCGGGCTGGGCGACCTGGTCGCGACGTGTTCGTCGCCACTGTCGCGCAACCGCACCTTCGGTGAGCAGCTGGGCCTGGGTAAGACTCTGGAGCAGGCGCAGGTCGCGGCCCGGCAGACCGCCGAGGGCGTGAAGAGCTGCCTGGCGATCCGCGACCTGTCGCGCGCCCACGGGGTGGAGATGCCGATCACCGAACAGGTCGAGCGGGTCTGCCACGAGGGCGTCGACCCGCGGGTCGCGGTCAAACTGCTGATGGGCCGGGAGATGAAGCCAGAGTGACGTATTCGGACGGGACGAGGGTCGTACACGCGGGTCTGCCGGAGGCCGAGGCGGGGGATCCGTTCCTGCCCGGCCCGGTCTTCGCGGCGCCCTACCACCTCGACCCGGCCGCCGGGCAGGTCGGCGACAACGGCTACGGCCGGCCCGACAACCCGACCCGGCGGCGGCTGGAGTCGGCGATCGGTGAGCTCGAGGGCGGCCGCACGCTGACCTTCGCCAGCGGGCAGGCCGCGATCACCGCTCTGCTGCTCTCTGTGCTCCGTACGGGTGACACGGTGGCCCTCCCCTCCGACGGGTACTTCACGGTCCGCAGCTTCGCCGAGAGCACCCTTCGCGACCTCGGTGTGCAATCGATCGTGGTGCCGACGGCCGGTCCGTACCCCGACTTCGCGGGCGTCCGCCTGGTGCTGCTGGAGACGCCGGCCAACCCGGGCCTCGACGTCTGCGACATCCGCGAGGTCTCGGCCCTGGCCCACGCGGCGGGCGCACTCGTCGCCGTGGACAACACCACCGCCACCCCGCTCGGGCAGAATCCGCTCGCGCTCGGCGCCGACCTGGTGGTCGCCTCCGGCACCAAGGCGCTGACCGGTCACTCCGACGTGCTGCTGGGCTACGTTTCGACCAACGACACCGAGCTGCTCGGCAAGGTCGAGACGTGGCGCAAGCACACCGGCGCGGTCCCCGGCGCGTTCGACGCGTGGCTGGCCCACCGCTCGATCGCGACGCTCGACCTGCGGCTGGCCCGGCAGAGCCAGAATGCGGCCGCGGTGGCCGCGCTGCTGAGCGGGCGGGAGGACGTCACCGGCGTACGGTGGCCGGGGTTGAGCTCCGACCCGTCGTACGCGGTGGCCTCGACCCAGATGCGGCGCATCCCCGGCGTCGTGTCGTTCGACCTGGGCGACGCCGAGCGGGTGGCCCGGTTCCTGACCGCGGCCGAGCTGGTCTTCGCGGCCACGTCGTTCGGCGGCGTGCACACGACGGCCGACCGGCGCGCCCAGTGGGGTGACGACACCAGCCCGGGTTTCGTACGCCTTTCGTGCGGCATCGAGGACACGGTGGACCTGCTGGCCGATCTGACGGCCGCGTTGGATCAGGCCTGATCTAGCGTGCCGGGAGTGAGTTGGGACAGCTTCTCCGGTGACCAGGTAGCGGCCATGACGCAGGGGTCGAGCTTCTTCGCCGACCCCGGTGAGCGCGAGTGCCCGGCCTGCGGCGCGACGTCGCTGCGGGCCTACTTCCACGCCCCCGACAACGCCCGCCGGCCGACGCTGGTCAGCTATGTGTGGTGCTCGTCGTGCCGCAAGTTCGTCGGCACGCGGGCCAAGCACCCCGAGGGCCTGGTCTTCAGCGACCCGCTGGCCACGCTCACGGCCGCCGAACGGCGCGAGCTGGAGCGCAGCCTGGTCGGGTTCCTCGGGCACCTCGACCGCCTCTGGGACGACGGCGTGCTGCCCCAGACGTTCGCCGCCTGAAAACCGCCTCTTGCCTCCGTGGGCGTCGCGGCTCTATGGTTCGTTACATGAGTAATGAACCACTGCACTAAGGAGGCTCGCGTGTTCCACGACCGCAGCCCCATCTACCTGCAGATCGCCGACGGCATCAAGAACGACGTCCTGAGCGGGGCCCTCAAGGAGGACGACCAGGTCATGTCCACGAATCAGTACGCGGCCTTCTACCGGATCAACCCGGCCACCGCGGCCAAGGGCTTCGCCCATCTCGTCGACGAGGGGGTGCTCTACAAGCGGCGCGGCATCGGCATGTTCGTCAGCCCCGACGCGCCCGCCAAGCTGCGGGCCGAACGCCGCGAGCGGTTCTTCGCCGAGGTCGTCGACCCGATGCTCGACGAGGCCGAGCGGGTCGGCATCGGCGTCGACGACATCACGCACTACCTGGGGAGCCGGCGATGATCGAGCTGCGCGGCGTCACCGTCCGGTACGGCCGTACGGTGGCCGTCGACCACGTGGATCTCGACCTGCCCACCGGCGTGATCTACGGCTTGCTCGGGCGCAACGGATCGGGCAAGACCAGCCTGCTCAACGTCCTCACCTCGTACCGCAAGCCGTCCGCGGGCACGGTGCTGATCGACGGTGAGGAGTCGTTCGAGAACCCGCGGCTCACGCGGCAGACCAGCTTCATCCGCGACACCCTCGACCTGAGCGGCTCCGACCGCATCAGCACCGTGCTCGCCGTGGCCCGATGGCTGCGTCCGGGCTGGGACGCCGATTACGCGGGCAAGCTGCTCGACCTCTTCGAGCTCCACCCCCGCGAACGCGTGGCGGGGCTCTCCCGGGGCGAGCGCTCCATGCTGGGCGTGACGCTCGGCCTGGCCAGCCGGGCCCCGCTGACCGTCCTCGACGAGGCCTACCTGGGCATGGACGCGGTGGCCCGCACCCTGTTCTACCGCGAGCTGCTCGACGACTACCTGGCCCACCCGCGCACGATCGTGCTCTCGACCCACCTCATCGAGGAGGTGGCCGACCTGTTCGAGCGGGTGATCATCATGGATCGCGGCCGGATCCTGCTGCACGACGAGACCGACGCCCTGCGCGGGCGGGGCGTCACCGTGACCGGGCCGGCCGATCTGGTCACCGCGTTCGCGTCGGGCCACACCGTGCTCGGCGAGCACAGCCTGGGCACCGTACGGGCCCTGACCCTGGACGGCCGCCTCGACCCCGGCGAGATCGCCCGCGGCGAACGCGACGGCCTGTCCTTCGGCCCGCTCGGCCTGCAGGAGCTCTTCGTCCACCTCACCTCGCAGCCCCAGCCCCTGGAGGCGTCCCGATGAGCGTCAGCGCGGTCCTGTTCCAGCTCTACCGTCCGGTCATCTACTGGGGCCTGGCCATCGTCGTCGCGCTCGAGATCGCCGTGGTGGCGGCGATCCTGACCGTCAACCCGCCCGGCTTCAGCTTCTGGCTGGTCGTCGTCGGCTCGGCCGCCAAGTACTGGCCACTCGTCACCGGCATCCTCATGATGAGCACGTACTTCCGGCAGATCGTGACCAACGGCGTCACCCGGCACGAGTTCCTGCGCGGGTTCGCGGTCTTCGCGCTCGGCATCGTGGTGCTCCTCCCGGCCCTGGTCGTGATCGGTCACGGCGTCGAAAGCACAGTGCTCGGCCTGCTCGATCAGCGCGGCGACAGCTATCCGGTGTTCCGCTTCGGCGAGGCCGCGAACGAATACCTGCACGTGCTTCCGGGCACGGCGGCCTACCTGGCGTCGGGCACGGTGATCTCGGCCGGCTTCTATCGGTTCCGGCCACTGATCGGGTTGCTGCTGATCCTCCCCGGCTCGCTGCCGATCATGGCGAGCGGCGGGCTCCTCACGATCGACGAGTTCGGGGTGCTGACGCAGCGGGGCTCGCTGGCCGTCGCGCTGACGGTCGTGCTGGCGGTCACGGCTGCGGCCGGGATCGCGGCGCACCGGCTGATGCGTGACGTCGCGATCCGGCGTACGGGCTGACCTCAGGCGCTGTCGGCGAGCCGCCGCGACGGGTGGGCCGCCACGAAGTCGTAAAGCCAATCCTGGGTCACCGGCATCTCCGTGCCGCCGGTGACCCGGCTCAGCGCCTCGCCCGGGGCGATCCCCAGCAGCACCAGCGTCGTGCAGGCGAGCAGGGTGGAACGCCCTATCCCGCCGAAGCACTGGGTCACCACGAAGCGGCCGGCCCGCACCTGGCCCGCCAGCTGACCGGCCAGTGTGACCACTTGCACGGCCTCGTCGCGCGGCACGCCGCCGTCGGGCACCGGGAACGAGACGAACTGCAGCCCGTACGACGAGGCCGCCGCGGCGGTGTCGCCGAAGCCCAGCCGATGCTGTTCGACGGTGGTCAAGGCCGAGACGAGCACGTTGACCCCGGCACGGGCCAACGCGCCGAGTTGCTCGACCGGCCAGGCGTCGGCGCGCGGGTGCGCGATCGTCGCCAGTTGCCCGGGCCCCGGCCCGGCGATCACGTGGAGTGCTGCTCTCATGAACTGCCCGTTCCCCTGTCCCGGCCCGGTGGCCGGGTGATCCCGCGAGTGGCTAACGCAGAGTAGGGTCACCCCCGGCATGACCGCTAGCGAGAGGCCCAAAGAAAGTGACGACCCCTCGGAAAACCCGCGTCGCGATCGTCTTCGGCGGTCGCAGCTCCGAGCACGCGATCTCGTGTGTGAGCGCCGGCAGCATCCTGCGCGCGCTCGACCCGGACCAGTACGAGGTGCTTCCGGTCGGCATCACCAAGGAAGGCAAATGGGTGCTGGCCGGGGACGACCCGTCCGCGCTGGCCATCCGCGACCACCAGCTGCCCGAGATCACGGCGGCCAGCGGTAACGCCGTCGTGCTGGCGGCCGACCCGACGGCCACCGAGCTGATCGTGCACGACCCCGCCGACGGCATGTCGACGCTCGCCGGGGTCGACGTCGTCTTCCCGGTGCTGCACGGGGCGTACGGGGAGGACGGCACCATCCAGGGCATGCTCGAGATGGCCGGCCTGCCCTACGTGGGGGCCAACGTCTTCGCCTCCGCCGCGGCCATGGACAAAGAATTCACCAAGAAGCTGGCGGTGGCCGAAGGCATCCCCGTCGGGCCGTACGCGGTGCTGCGGGCGGGCGCCGAACTGTCGGAGACCGACAAGGAGCGGCTGGGCCTGCCGGTCTTCGTGAAGCCGTCCCGCGCGGGCTCGTCGCACGGCATCACCAAGGTCACCGACTGGGCCGACCTCGACGACGCCGTCGCCACCGCCCGCCGCATCGACCCCAAGGTGCTGGTCGAGGCGGCCATCGTGGGCCGCGAGATCGAATGCGGCGTGCTCGAGGGCGAGGCCGGAGGAGCGCCCGAGGCGTCCCTGCTGGCCGAGATCCACGTCGACGACAACGACTGGTACGACTTCGAGACGAAATACATCCAGGGCAGCCGCTACACCATCCCGGCCGACCTGCCCGCCGAAGTCACCCGTCAGGTGCAGGAATACGCCCGCCGCACGTTCACCGCGCTCGACTGCGCCGGCCTGGCCCGGGTCGACTTCTTCGTCACCGCCGACCACCAGGTCTACCTCAACGAGATCAACACGATGCCCGGCATGACGCCGACCTCGATGTTCCCGCTGATGTGGGCGGCCACCGGCCTCGAATACCCCAAGGTGGTCGACCGTCTGATCCGGACGGCCCTGCACCGCGGCACCGGGCTGCACTAGCGGGGGCTGGCGCGTTCAGCCCTTGCAACCGCTGGGCACGCCCTTCGTGGTCGACTTCACCGTCTTGACCACGGGCTCGGAGAACTCGTTGGCCCACTGCCCGCTCTGCTCGTAACTGCCGGGCACGCTCACCTGCACCGCGACCTCACGGTCCATCGTGGTGAAGACGTCGGTGGCCGGGCCGTCGGCGGCCCACCAGCAGACACCGTCCATCGCCAGCATCGTGGCGTCCAGCGGCACACAACCGTCGCTGCCGCCGTCGATCCGCTCACACATCACCGGCTGCTTCACCCCGCAGGCCAAGGTGATCGCCGGCTCGCCCCAGGCCGCGTTCTGCTCCGGGCCGGCGGTGACCTTGCGCCCCGGCAGGCCCCGCAACTCGGTGGGCAACTGCGACGTGACGGCCAGGCAGACCTGGGTGGTGCGCGCGTCGAGGGCGGGCGCGGCCATCCGCACCGGCGTGGACGGCACAGGCGCCGGCGCGGAAGCGCTCGCGGCCGCCCCGGTGTTCGTCGGCTCCGGCGCGATCTGCGAAAACGCTACGAGACCCACGATCACGGCCACGGGCACGGCGACGAGAGCGGCCCACAAGGCCGCGCTGCGCGTCGTCTTGTCCTTCGGCTTCGCCGGCGGGTTCTCGAGGTCGACCATGTCAGAGGTTTACCACGGAGCAGGTGAGAGTCCGCATGATGCCGGGTACGTACTGGACTTTGCTCACAATGAGCCCACCGAGGTCGTCCACCGTGTGCGCCTCGGCCAGAACGACCACGTCATAAGGGCCGGTGACCGCGTCGACACGCACCACACCGGGGATTTTGCCGATCGCGGCGGCCACGTCATGGGCCCTTCCGACCTCAGTTTGGATCAGGATGTATGCCTGGACCACGCTCCGACTCCATTCCGCCTCCGCCGTAACCCGAACGTGAAACTACCGTAAGGATCCGCTCGACAGCGGGACGCCACCACTCCGACGAAAGGCCGTACACCGTGAGCATTGCCGAGGCCGGAGAGTTCGGGCTCATCGCCCGGGTGGTCGCCCGGCTCGAGAACGGTCCGACGACCCTGCTCGGTCCGGGCGACGACAGCGCTATCGTCGCCGCCCCCGACGGCCGGATCGTCGCGTCCACCGACGTCCTGGTCGAAGGCCGCCACTTCCGCCGCGACTGGTCGTCCGGGGCCGACGTGGGCCACCGGGCCGCCGCGGCCAACCTGGCCGACATAGCCGCCATGGGCGCCGTGCCGACCGCCCTGCTGGTCGGGCTGTGCGCCCCGGCCGACCTCGAACTGAGCTGGGCCGAAGAACTGGCGGGCGGGCTCTCCGACGAGGCCGCGCTGACCGGCGCCTCAGTGGTCGGCGGCGACACGTCCGCCAGCCCGACGCTGACCATCGCGGTGACCGCCCTGGGCGACCTCGGCGGCCGCCCGCCCGTGCTGCGCAGCGGCGCCCAGCCCGGCGACGTGATCGCGATCGCGGGCCGGATCGGGCACGCCGCCGCCGGCTACACCGTCCTGTCCCGCGGCTTCCGCACCCCGAAAGCGCTGGTGGAGGCGTACCGGCGCCCGGTCGTGCCCTACGAGGCGGGCCCCGCCGCGGCCCGGGCCGGGGCCACCGCGATGATCGACGTCTCCGACGGCCTGCTGCAGGACCTCGGTCACATCGCGCGGGCCAGCGTGGTCGGCGTCGACGTGCACACGAACACGTTCGAGATCTCCGGCCAGATGCGCGACGCCGCAGCCGCCCTCGGCGTGGACCCGCTGCAATGGATCCTCGGCGGTGGCGACGATCACGCCCTGGTCGCCACGTTCCCGGCCGAAGCCGTGTTGCCGCAGGACTGGACGGTCATCGGCAAAGTGCACGAAAGCACCGGGGTGACCGTCGACGGGCGGCCGTGGGGAGGGCCGGTGGGCTGGGACCACTTCCGCTGATTAGGCTCGCCCTCGTGCACCTTGAGATCCGCTCGGCCCAGTTCGCCGACCCCGACGTCCGGGCCCTGCTCGTCGACGTGCACGGCGAACTCTCCGAACGCTACGGCGGCACCGGGGACGACACCCCGATCGCCTCCGACGACTTCACTGCCCCGAACGGCGCGTTCTTCGTCGCCGACGACGGCGCGGCCCTGGTCGGCTGCGCCGGGTGGCGCCGGCACGGCGACGACGCCGAACTGAAGCGTATGTTCACGGCCAAGTCCGTACGGGGGAAGGGGTTGGGCCGGCGCATGCTGACCACGATCGAAAACTCCGCCCGGGCCGCCGGCTGCCGCCGCGTGATCCTCGAAACCGGCGACAAACAGCCGGAGGCCATCGCGTTGTACGAGTCGGCGGGGTATTCGCGGATCGAGGACTTCGGGTTCTACGCGGGGCACGACAGCGTGCTTTCCTACGCCAAAGACCTCTAGCGCTCAGGCCGCTTGCGTCGGCTCGCTCGCGTGGAGCCGCTTGCGTCGGCTCGTTCGCGTGGGGGCCGTTCGCATCGGGCCGTTCGCATCGGGCCGTTCGCATCGGGCCGTTCGCATCGGGCCGTTCGCATCGGGCCGTTCGCATCGGCCCGGAAGCACAACCAGCCCTCCGGTCACGTGGACCGAAGGGCTGGTGTCGCGAGCCTCAATTAGGCGCGGACGACCTTGCCGGCCTTGATGCACGAGGTGCAAACCTTGAGCTTCTTGGTCGTGCCGCCACCGGCCGGGGTGCGCACCGACTGGATGTTCGGGTTCCAGCGGCGGTTGGTCCGCCGGTGCGAGTGGGACACGTTGTGGCCGAAGCCCGGTCCCTTGCCACAGACGTCGCACACGCTAGCCACGGGATAACTCCTGGGTCGAAACGAAAACTAAAAGGCGCCCAGCGAACACCGCCGCGCAGGCAACTGGGCAAGGTTACCCGATACCCGGCCCGCACAGCCAATCGCCCCCGCTGCGCAGCCCAGGCCCCCCTCGCCTGTGCCCGTTTGCTCCCGTTCCCGCCCCTGGTTCACCCTCCCCAGCCGGCCCTCCGCCCGCCGGTTTCCTCTGTCGAACCCGTCGCAGTCGGAAACGGAGTCGTCCACAGGGTGTGGCGCGCTCCCGAGAAGTTGTCGGGCGTCGACAGTACGATTTTCGCGTGCTGGAGACGCTGGACGCCGCTGCCGTCCGCCGCTGGTGTGGCGGTGGGCTGAGTGCGCTGCGGGCTCATCAGCGCGAGATCGACGAGTTGAACGTCTATCCCGTGCCCGACGGTGACACCGGCACCAACCTCGTGCTCACCCTCACCTCGGCGCTGGAGGCGTTGGAGGCCGTCGAGGCCGAAGCCCCCGCGGACCTGGCCGGCCCGGCCGTCGAGCTGCCCCACCCTCCGGCCAACGCCCTGCGCCGCATGGCTCGGGGTGCGCTGCTCGGGGCCCGGGGCAATTCGGGCGTCATCGTGTCGCAGATCCTGCGGGGCATGGCCGACAGCCTCGCCGCCTCGGTCGCCGTGCGGGGGGCCGAGCTGGCCCGGGCGTTGCGGTCCGCCTCCGAGGCGGCCTACGCCGCCGTGGCCCGGCCGGTCGAGGGCACCGTGCTGTCCGTCGTGGCGGCCGCCGCCGATGCCGCGGGCCGGCTCAAGTCCGACGATCTGGTCGCCGTGGCCCGGGCCGCCGCCCGCGCAGCGGCCGAGGCGCTGGCCCGCACGCCGCAGCAGTTGCCGGCCCTGGCCCGCGCCGGCGTGGTCGACGCCGGTGGGCGGGGGCTCGTGGTGCTGCTCGACGCCCTGGTCGAGGCGCTCACTCTGGCCGAGGCACGCCACCCGGCCGCCGCAAAGAGCCCGGAGCCGAGCAGCCCGAACGGCGCCGGCGCAGCGCAAGACCCGCGAAACGGCCCGCTGGGCGCCGGCGTCATCGCAACGCAAGACCCGCGAAACGGCCCGCCGGCCGCAGGCGTCACAGCAACGCAGGACCGGCAAGAGGGCCCGCCGGGCGCCGACGCGGCAGCAACGGACCGGCAAGACGGCCCGCCGGGCGCCGACGCGGCAGCAACGCAAGACCGGCAAGACGGCCCGCCGGGCGCCGGCGCCACCGCAGCGCAGGACCCGCGAAACGGCCCGCCCGGCGACACCCTCACAAGGCGCGACGACGACGATGCGGCGCCCCTGCATAACCCTCAGCACGGCGAGGGCACGCACGGCTACGAGGTGCAATACCTGCTCGAGGCGGACAAAGACGCGGTGGCCCGGCTCCGGCGCGAGCTCGCGGCCCTCGGCGACTCGCTGGTGGTCGTGGGCAGCGGAGACGCCGGAGACGCCGGCCGGGAAACCTGGAACGTGCACGTCCACGTGCCCGCGAGCGGCATCGGTCCCGCTCTGGAGGCCGGTGTCGTGGCCGGCCGGCCGCATCGCATCACGGTGACGCCGCTCGACGACGAGCACGAGCGCCACGAACCGCCGGCGGGCCGGGGGGCCGTGGTGGTGGCGGCCGGTGACGGGTTGACCGCGTTGTTCGAGGCCGAGGGGGCCACCGTGGTCGGGCGCAACCCGTCCACGGCCGAGATGCTCGACGCCATCGAGCGGTCCGGCGCCCGCTGCGTGGTGTTGCTGCCCAACGACGCCAACACGCACGCCGTGGCGGTTGAGGCGGCGCGGGAGGCGGGGGAGTGGGGCCGTCAGGTCAGCGTCGTCCCCACACGCTCGCCGGTGCAGGCGCTCGCGGCCCTGGCCGTCCGGGATCCGGCCCGGCCTTTCGCCGACGACGTCATCGCCATGGCCGAGGCCGCCGGCGCCTGCCGTTACGGCGAGGTCTGCACGGCTCAGCGTGATTCGCTCACGGTGGCCGGCCCGTGCCGGGCGGGGGATCTGCTGGGCCTGGTCGACGGTGAGGTGCACGTCATCGGCGACGACTTGGCTCAGGTCAGCGCCTATCTGCTCGACCGCATGCTGGGCGGCGGGGGCGAGCTGGCCACGCTCGTGCTGGGGGCCGACGCCCCGGCCGGGCTCGAGCCGGCCCTGCGCGCGCACGTCAATGCCGGCTGGCCGTTCGTCGAGCTGGAGTGCTACGCGGGTGGACAACCCCGCTACCACCTGCTGGTTGGAGTGGAATGAGCGAGACCGTCGAGACCGCAACCATCACCACGACCGACACCCCGCTGGACCAGGTGCTCAAGAAGCACGAGGCGAAGGCCTTGGCCACCCACCTCGATCTGCACACCGCGGGCGACCTGATCTATCACTTTCCCCGGCGTTACGACGAGCGCGGCGAGCACACCGACATGCAGGGCCTGCAGATCGGTGAGCAGGTCACCGTGCTGGCCCAGGTGCAGTCGACGACGGTCAAGCCGATGCGCCAGCGCCGCGGCAACATGCTCGAGATCACCATCGGGGACGGGTCGGGCGCCTCGCTGACGTGCACCTTCTTCAACCAGGCGTGGCGTGAGCGCGAGCTGCGGCGGGGGCGTTGGGGGTTGTTCGCGGGCAAGGTCACCGATTTCCGGGGCAAGCGCCAGCTCAACAGCCCCGCGTATCAGCTGCTCAGCGCCGACGCCACGCAGGACGAGGCGGCGGAGGAGATCGAGGAGTTCGCGGGCGCGCTGATCCCGGTCTATCCGGCGGCGCAAGCCGTGCCGACCTGGACGATCACCCGCTGCGTCCGCACGGTGCTCGACACGTTCCAGCCGCCCAAAGATCCACTTCCTTCCGCCGTACGGGCCAAGCGCGACCTGGTCGGCATCGGCATGGCCCTGCGCGAGATCCACCGGCCGTCGTCGCGGGGCGCGCTGGAGATGGCGAAGAAGCGCCTGAAGTGGGACGAGGCGTTCGCCGTGCAGCTCACGCTCGTGCAGCGCCGGGCCCGGGCCGCCGCGTCCCCGGGTCGTTCCCGCCCTCGCAGCGAGGGCGGCATCCTGGCCAAGTTCGACGCGAGCCTGCCCTACGAGCTGACCGAGGGTCAGGCCCAGGTGGGCGAGGAGATCGCCGCCGATCTGGCCCGGCCGCACCCGATGCACCGGCTGTTGCAGGGTGAGGTCGGCTCGGGCAAGACGCTGGTCTCGGTGCGGGCGATGCTGCAGGTGGTCGACGCGGGGGGCCAGGCCGCGCTGCTTGCGCCGACCGAGGTGCTGGCCACCCAGCACTACCGGGGCATCGCCGCGCAGCTGGGCGCCCTGGGCCGGGCCGGTGAGATCGACGGCGACCCCGCGGGCACCCAGCTAACCCTCGTCACGGGCTCGCTCGGCGCGGCCGCCAGGCGTGCGGCGCTGGCCAAGGTGGCCGACGGCACGGCCGGCATCGTCGTCGGCACGCACGCCCTGCTCTACGAGGGCGTCGACTTCCACGATCTGGGCCTGGTCGTGGTGGACGAGCAGCACCGGTTCGGTGTCGAGCAGCGGGACGCGTTGCGGGCCAAGGCCACGACCCCGCCGCACGTGCTGGTCATGACGGCCACCCCTATTCCTCGTACGGTGGCCATGACCGTCTACGGCGATCTCGAGACCTCGGTGTTGACGCAGCTCCCGCGGGGCCGCTCGCCGATCGCGTCGCACGTCGTGCCGCCGGAGAAACCCGCGTTCCTCGATCGGGCCTGGCGCCGGGTCCGCGAGGAGGTGCAGAAAGGCCACCAGGCGTACGTGGTCTGCCCGCGCATCGGCGACGGCGGCAGCGACGACGACGCCGAGCCGCCGAGCGACAACGAGCCCGCCCGCCGCCCGCCGCTGGCGGTCACGGAGGTTGCGCCGATCCTCGAGGAGGGCCCGCTGCACGGCCTGCGCATCGCGATGCTGCACGGCAAGCTGCCGGCCGACGAGAAGGACGCGATCATGCGCAGGTTCGCCGCGGGCGACCTCGACGTGCTGGTGGCCACCACGGTGATCGAGGTCGGTGTGGACGTCCCCAACTCCACCGTCATGATCATCATGGATGCCGACCGGTTCGGTGTCTCGCAGCTGCACCAGTTGCGGGGCCGGGTCGGCCGGGGTTCCGCGCCGGGCATCTGTCTGCTGGTGACCGAGTCGGTCGAGGGCACGACGGCCCGCGAGCGGCTGGACGCGGTCGCCTCGACCACCGACGGCTTCAAGCTCAGCGAGATCGACCTCGAGCAGCGGCGCGAGGGTGACGTGCTGGGCGCCTCCCAGTCCGGCAAGCATTCGCACCTGCGCCTGCTGTCGCTGCTGCGCGACGCCAAGCTGATCACCGAGGCCCGCGCCGAGGCCGACGAGCTGGTCGGCGACGACCCCAGCCTGAAGAAGTATCCCGAGCTGGCGGCCTCGGTGGCCGCGCTCGTCGACGAGGAACGCGCCGAGTATCTCGAAAAGGGCTGATCCCGCCGCCCGTGGCCACCGGTCCGTCCGCAGGCGGCCGACGTTCTTGCCGAGGCCGCTATCCTGAGCGCCTTTCGGAATTGAGGAGCCACATGGGATTCAGCGGCCGGATTCTGGTGGCCCGCATCAGCGAGCCTTATCAGGGTGGCGACGTGGCGGTGTTGTGGGAGGACGAGCGCGCCCACGGGTGGCGATGGGTACAGCTCGACGGCGACGTGCCCGGGGCGCTGGAGGAGGTGGTCGCGGCGAGCGGGGCTCCGGCCATCGCGGCGTATGTGCTGGACAGCGATGTGGCCGACGTCGAAGCGCTGACTCCGTCGGGGCGACGGTTCCACACTTACCTGCACCCCCGCACAGCGGCCCAGTTCGGGGCGCCGGCCTTGTCCCAGTCGCCTGATGAGGTGCTCGCGGCGGCGCTCGGCTGGTCGGCCGAGGCGGGTCTCGTCGCTGAGCCGGCGGCTGTGCGGGCTGCGCTCGAGGCGCACAGCGTTCAGGCCGAGGACACCCTGGCCGGGCTGATCGAAGCCTTGGGGATTTCCGAGGAGGTCTGAAAGACAGCAAGAGGGGCGCAGACCGTGGTCTGCGCCCCTCTTTACCGCTTCGGTCAGGCGGTGAACTTCACCTTGCGGCGGCGGGCCAGGAAGAACAGGACCGCGCCCGCGGCCAGCAGGAGGCCGGCGCCACCGGCGATGCTGCCGGCGACCGGGCCGGTGACGGGCAGGCCGCCACCCTCACCCGGGGAGGACTCGGTCGGGGTCGGGGTGGGGGTCGCGTCGCAGTCCTCGGGCTTCTTCAGCTCGTCCCACTTGATCGGCTCCTGCGCCTCGCCGTTGATGGTGGCGTTGACGATCAGGCCCTTCTGGCCCTTGAGCTCGACGGTCTTGGTCTCGCCGGGCCGGGCGACCAGCGTCTGGGCCTCGCCCTTGTTGGGCTTGAGGGCCAGGGTGATGGTCTCCTCACCCTTGCTGTTGTCGATGCCGAAGATCAGCGAGTCACAGGTGACCTCGTAGCCGATCTCGGCCTGACCACCGTCGGACGGCGGGGTGCAGTTCTCGGGCTTCTCCCACTTGCCGACCAGGATCGGCTTGCGGCTGTCGCCCTCGAAGACCAGGACCCTCTCGGCGTTCTCGGCCGGGATCTCGACCGCCACCGGCTCCTCGCCGGCCTTGACGGTGACCTTCTTCTCGAAGTCCTTCGAGCCCTTGATCGTGAAGTTGGCGTCGGCCGTGGCGTCCTTGCCGTTCGCCAGGGTGACGGTCACGCCCTCACAGGAGGAGGCCAGCTGCGCGTCCGGCTTCGGCGACTCCTCCTTGGAGCAGGTGCCGTGGAACTTGACGAAGCCCTTCTTGTGGTCGTACTGGATCCACTCGTCGCTCCACTTGACCTGCACCTCGAGCTTCGCGCCGCGGGCGCCGCTGTCGCCCTTGACGCGCTGCGTGCCGACGAGCGGCTCGTTGCTCTTGTGGGGGAAGGCGGGGTCGGCGTCGTCCGGGGTGTGAACGATGCCCTCGACCGGGGTCGGGTACGACTCGACCTTGAGGAAGCGGTAGTTCTCCGCGCCCTTCTCGTTGCCGTTGTCAGTGTTCACTTCCCACGTGACAACCCAGTCGCCAGTGGTCGTGTCACACGTGGCGCTGCCCTTGACGAAACTGTCGTGCGCGGCGGCGGGCGAGGCGAAGAACGCGACACCGGACAGACCGATGAGCGTTCCAGCAGCTACGGCAGTCATGCGCCGCAGCTTGGACTTCAGCAGGTTCACGCCTACTCCTGTCTGGGGAATCAGGGGTACGGCGCAAGGAAGCGGGCGGGCCTTTCGCCGGCGGTCTCGAGCGATGGCCTGCGACGACGCCTCCCCACGTCGACAGCCGGCAGTCGGTGGAGACGCCAGCAACAGCGCCTGACCATAACGACTTACGAGAATCTGGGAAATCCCTCAGAGGCGCTTAAAGGTGTTGATGCGGATCCGTGATTTTCCATTTACCGAACGGATTGGAGTCGATGCCGTGAGTGGTGCTCGCGTGCGGAATTGTTCACTCTCTCGTTGCGGTGCGTAAGTGGTGAAGTAGCTTCGAGTCGTGTTCACCGCAGAACCCCGCGAGGCGCCATGACCAGGATCATCGCCGGTTCGCACGGCGGGCGGCGACTGTCCGCTCCGGCCGGTGCGCTGACCCGCCCCACATCGGACCGGGTGCGGGAGGCCTTCTTCAGCGCGCTCGATGCGATGATCGATCTCAAGGGCGCCCGGTTCGCGGATCTTTACGCGGGTTCGGGGGCGGTCGGCCTGGAGGCGATCTCCCGGGGGGCAAGTCATGCTCTTCTGGTCGAATCGGACGCCCGGGCGGCCCGCACGATCCGCGACAACATCGTGGCTCTGAAGGTCGGCGGGTCCGCGCGACTCGTCACCGGCAAGGTGGCCCAGGTCGTCGCCGGCCCGCCCGACGGGGGCGCCTACGACGTGGTGTTCGCCGACCCGCCGTACGCGGTGACCGACGCCGACCTGGTCGAGGTGCAGCAATCGTTGATCGACTTCGGATGGCTGGCTCCGGACGCGGTCGTGATCCTCGAGCGGGCCACCCGTGGCGGGGCAGTGAGCTGGGTGGACGGCGTCACTGCGGACCGCAGCCGCAAGTACGGGGAGACCACGCTTTGGTACGGTCGCCGATCATGAGACGAGCGGTGTGTCCCGGCTCCTTCGACCCGGTCACCAACGGCCACCTCGACATCGTGGGCCGGGCCTCCCGGCTGTTCGACGAGGTGATCATCGGCGTCCTGATCAATCAGTCGAAAACGGGCCTCTTCACGATCGAGGAACGGATCGAGATGCTCGGTGAGGCGACCGCCTCGTACGAGAACGTCCGGGTCGCCTCGTTCCACGGGCTGCTCGTCGACTTCTGCCGGGCCCAGGGCGCGGCGGTCGTGATCAAGGGCCTGCGGGCGGTCAGCGATTTCGATTACGAGTTGCAGATGGCGCAGATGAACATCGGGTTGTCGGGCGTGGAGACCCTCTTCATGCCGACGAACCCGCTCTACTCTTTCCTCTCGTCGAGCCTGGTGAAAGACGTCGTGAAGTGGGGCGGCGACGCCTCGGCGTACGTGCCCGACTTCGTCGGCGAGCGACTGGTCACGCGCCTGAAGCAGGGCTAGCCCGCACGCGGGGCTTCGGCGCGCCGGAAACGGGCACGCCGGTGACGCAGTAACGTGATCGCACCACGCTGCGTGGCGCAAAGGACGGGAGTGAGGCACCGGTGGATCCGCTCGACCGTATCGACGAGCTCATCGAGATCGTGCAGGAGTCGCGCTCCGTGCCCATGTCACGAACAAATTTCATGTTCGACCGGGCCGAGATGATCGAGCGGCTCGACGAGCTCCGCTCCGAGCTGCCGTCCGAGCTGCGCAAGGCCGCGGCCGTGCTCGACGAGCGCGACCGCATCATCGAGGCCGGTCGGCGCGAGGCCGACCGGATCATCAGCGAGGGTGAGACCGAGCACGCCCGCCTCGTCTCCGTGAACGAGATCACGGTGTCGTCCGAGCACGAGGGCGCCCGGATCATCGCCGAGGCCCGCAACGAGGCCCAGCGGCTGCGCGAGGAGGTCGACGACTACGTCGACACCGCGCTGGCCAACTTCGAGCAGTTCCTGACCAGGGCCTTGGCGTCGATAGAGCGTGGCCGCGACAAGATGCACGCGCTCCGCGAGATCGGCACCTTCCAGGGGGAAGACAGCGAGCGTCCTCTGCCGTTCTAGAAGAGTCGCCCTCGCACGGGGGCGATTCGACGGTAGGGCGGCAGCTCAGGTAACCTTTTCTGTCGGCCTACCCATGGCTGAGGAAACACTATGCCCAAGTCATCACAGAGTCACCTGGACCCCAGGCAGCCGCTTGTCGTCGACACGACGAAGCTCCCGCGGCAGCCTGGCGCGACGCGTGCCCTGAACAGGGTGATTCCGGCACCGGTCAACCTCGGTCTGGAACTGATCTCGGTCCCCGAGGGGTCGGACGTCGAGCTCGATCTGACGCTCACGTCGGTCTCCGAGGGGGTTTATGTCAGCGGCAGGGTCCGCGGTTCGCTCTCGGGCGAGTGCGGTCGCTGCCTCAACGAGATCAACGAGTCCTTCGACGTCAAGATCGCGGAGTTGTTCGCCTACGCGGACAGCACCACCGAGGAGACGACCGACGAGGACGAGGTTGGCCGGATGCAGGGCGACCTGTTCGACCTGGAGCCGGCGTTGCGGGACGCGGTGGTGCTGACGCTGCCGACCAACCCGCTGTGCCGGCCGGATTGCCCAGGCCTGTGCCCCGAGTGCGGGGTGCATTTCGACGACCTTCCGGCGGAGCACAGCCACGAGGACGTCGATCCCCGCTGGGCCGCTTTGCGTAACCTGTCACAGACTGAGGAGTAGGAACCGTGGCCGTCCCCAAGCGCAAGATGTCGCGCAGCAACACCCGGTCTCGCCGGGCGAACTGGAAGGCGACCGCGGTTTCGACCGTGGCCTGCCCCCAGTGCAAGTCGCCGAAGCTGCCGCACACCGCCTGCTCGGTCTGCGGCACCTACAACGGCCGTCAGGTCCTCGAGGTCTGAGTCGCGTTTAAGTGACGCGCCCGCTCACCGGGCGGGTCGCACCTGAGCACAGGCGATCGATCGGTGCCATGGCTCCCGGACAGCTGGCTGTCGGGGAGCCGGGCACCGCGCGGATCGCCGTCGACCTCCTCGGCGGGGACCAAGCTCCCGCCGTCGTGGTTGACGGCGCTCTGCGTGCCTGCCAGGCCGACCCGGCCCTTCACCTGTTGCTCGTCGGCCCGCTCGAGGCGGCCGGCGAGGTTCTCGCTGCCCTGCCGCCGAGCGAACACGCTCGGATCAGCACGCTGCCCATAGCTCCGGGCGACCCCGTCGACAGCTGGGTCGAGTCCGGGGTGCGCTCGGCCGTGCTGGCGGTCGCCCAGGGCACCGCCGACGCTGTTCTCTCCGCCGGCAACACCGGCGCCACCGTCACCTCGGCCGCGCTCGGCCTGGGCCGCCGCCCCGGGGTGCGCCGCCCGCCGCTGGCCGCCGTGCTGCCCACCCGGGCCGGGCGGCTCGTGCTGCTCGACGTGGGCTCCTCGGTCGACCCCGACGAGGAGACCGTCGCCACCCACGCCCGGCTCGGTTCCGCGTACGCGAAAGTGGTTCACGGGGTGACCGAGCCCCGCGTCGGCCTGCTGACCATCGGCACCGAGCGCGGCAAAGGTGACCGGCTCCGGCGGGCCCTCCCGCAGCTGCTGGCCGGTCTCGACCTGCCCGGCGGTGGCCGTTACGTCGGCCTGGTCGAGGGCAACGACGTCGTCACCGGCGCGATCGCCGACGTCGTCGTGACCGACGGCTTCACCGGAAACGTCCTGCTCAAGGGGCTGGAGACCGCGTACGCGGAAGTCGGCAGCCCGAATCCCGCGATCCCGCCCCGCGCCGCCCTGCTCCTCGGCGTCGACGGCACCGTCGTGGTCTGCCACGGTGCCGCCTCCGGCGCCGACCTCGCGGCCGGCATCGCCTTCGCCGCCCAGCTTCATCGCCAAGCCGCGGTCGCGGCGATGGCCGAGATGATCGAAACACGACGAGGTGTCTCATGAGTGACAAGCGCCGCCGGCCCCCGACCCTGCCGCTGGAGGAGGCCTTCGGCGTTCCGCTCGAGCCGGATCTGCTCGAGCGTGCGCTCACCCACCGGTCGTACGCGTACGAGAACGGCGGCCTGCCGACCAACGAACGCCTGGAGTTCCTGGGCGACTCGGTGCTCGGCGTCGTGATCACCTCGGCGCTGTTCCACAACCACCCCGACCTGCCCGAGGGGCAGCTGGCCAAGCTGCGGGCCAGCGTCGTCAACATGCACGCGCTGGCCGACGTGGCCCGCGGCCTGGGCGAGCAGGGGCTGGGCCGGCATCTGCTGCTCGGCAAGGGCGAGGAGACCACCGGCGGGCGTGACAAGGCCAGCATCCTGGCCGACACGCTGGAGGCGTTGCTCGGCGCGATCTACCTGGAGCACGGCCTCGACGTCGCCGCCGAGGTGATCCACCGCCTGTTCGACCCGCTGATGGCCGAGTCGGCCGGTCGCGGCGCCGCGCTCGACTGGAAGACCAGCCTGCAGGAGCTGACGGCCGCGCTCGGCCTGGGTGTGCCCGACTACGTGATCGAGGACTCGGGGCCCGACCACGCCAAGACGTTCACCGCCTGGGTCGTGGTGGCCGGCGAGCGCTACGGCGGCTCCGAGGGACGCAGCAAGAAGCAGGCCGAGCAGCGGGCCGCCGCGGCCGCCTGGCGCATCCTCACCGAACGCACGAGCGAGCCCGACGGCGCGGTGCTCGACAAGGCCGAGACCAAGCCCGAGGACAAGAGCGACGAGTGAGCCTGACCGACGAGAAGACACAGCGCACCCGGCTGTGGGACCTCGCGGGCGGCCGGCGCGGCGTAGGGATCGCGGTCGGCATCTTCGCGCTCACCCGGGTCGCGCAGCTGATCATCCTGGCCTGGCTCGACGCGGCCGACGACGAACCCATCGGCGTACGGGACCGCCTGCTCGTCTGGGACGCCGGCTGGTTCCTGCGCGTGGCCGTCGGCGGTTACCCGCACGGCTACACGTTCGACGCGGCGGGCCGGATGGAGGGCAACGAGCTCGCCTTCTTCCCGCTGTATCCGACGCTGATCCGGATGGTGGCCGCCCTCGGCATCCCCGCGAGCACGGCCGCGCTGATCGTGAGCTGGCTGGCCGCGGTCGGGGCCGCCGTCGCGGTGCACCTGCTGGGCACCTCACTGCACGACAAGCGCACCGGGTGGGCGCTGGTCGGCATCTGCTTCAGCGCTCCTGTCGCGATCGTGTTCTCCATGGCGTACACAGAAGCGCTTTTTCTCGCTCTGGTGGCCGGGATGCTGGTCGCGGCGCACCGGCGTGTGTGGTGGGCCGCGGGTCTGCTGGGGCTGGCGGCCGCGCTGACCCGCCCCACCGGCGCCGCCGCGGCCGTCGCGCTGGCCGTGGCCGCGCTGCTGGCGATCCGCGAGGACCGCCGGAAGATGTGGCAGCCGCTGGGCGCGGCCGGGCTGGCCCTGCTCGGCGTGCCGCTGTTCCTGACCTGGGTCGGCTGGCGGGTGGGCGACCCCGCGGCGTGGTTCCGCATCCAGGCCGCCGGCTGGGGCACCGCCTTCGACTACGGGTCGAGCACACTGAGCTTCCTGGGCACGACATTGTCCGGCGCGGACGGCTGGGTGCCCGTCAGCGTCGCCTTCATCCTGCTGGCCGCCCTGGTCGCGGCGGGGGTCGCTCTGGCCGGCCGGCCCTGGCTGCCGCTGGCCGTCTACGGATTGATCGCGATGCTGCTCGTCTACGGCCAGGCCGGGTTCTACCACTCGAAGCCGCGCCTGCTCGTGCCCGTACTGTTGACTCTGCTCCCCGCCGCGATCGCCGCCGGCCGGGCCCGCCCCCGGGTCGCGGTGCTGTCGATCGCCGCGTGGGCCGCGTTCGGCCTCTGGTACGGCGCCTACCTGGTCACCGTCTGGCCTTACACGCTCTGATCTTTCACGAGGAGTCGACGTGCCCGAGTTGCCCGAGGTCGAGACCGTACGGCAGGGCCTGGCCAAATGGGTCACCGGCCGCACGATCCGAGCGGTCGAGGTGCACCACCCCCGCGCGATCCGCCGCCACCTGACCGGTGACGCGCACTTCATCGCCCTGCTGACCGGCCGCACGATCACCGACGTGTCCCGGCGCGGCAAATACCTGTGGTTCCCGCTCGACTCCGGCGACGCGATCATCGGGCATCTCGGGATGAGCGGTCAGCTGCTCATGCAACCGGCCGACGCCGAGGACGAGAAGCACCTGCGGATCCGCTTCACGTTCACCGACGACGGCCCGCAGCTGCGCTTCGTCGACCAGCGCACGTTCGGTGGCCTCTCGGTGTCGGAGGGCGGCGCCGAACTGCCCGACGAGATCGCGCACATCGCCCGCGACCCGATGGACCCGCTCTTCGACGACGAGCTGTTCGTGGCGCGGTTGCGGGCCAAACACACCGAGATCAAGCGGGCGATCCTCGACCAGACGCTGATCTCGGGGGTCGGCAACATCTACGCCGACGAGGCCCTCTGGCGGGCCCAGCTGCACGGCGCGCGCCTCACCGACCAACTGACCAAGCCCGCCGTACGCCGTCTGCTCGCCCACATCCGCGACGTGCTCGCCGAAGCCATCGTCGCCGGCGGCACCAGCTTCGACGAGCTCTACGTCAACGTGAACGGCGAGAGCGGCTACTTCGACCGGTCGCTCAACGCCTACGGCCGTGAGGGTGAACCGTGCCACCGGTGCGGCACGATCATGCGCCGGGAGCAGTTCATGAACCGCTCCTCGTTCAGTTGTCCGCGCTGCCAGCCCCGCCCGCGTACGATTCGGCACTGACCCGCGGGCCGGCGTCGGTGGCCAGCCCGAACCCGGCCCCGCGCCGGCCCATCAGGCGGCGCGCGGCGGTGAGCAGGGCGGTCGGCACGCCGTGCACGAGGTGCCCGTCGCCCGGCCGGGAGCCGTCGCCGTCCCAGTTCTGATACGCCTCCCACGGGCCCTCGAAAGTGCAGATCCGCACGCTCAGGTCCCGGTAGAGCGGGTGGGTCGGCACCCCCGGGTTGAGCACCACGCGGTGCAGGCCCCGGCGGGCGGCCAGCCTTATGGTCAGCGCGACCGGGCCGACCCCGCCCGAACCGGCCGGCGCCCGATCGAGGAACAGGCCCTCGGCGCCGTCCTCCCGCCAGGCGTCCACGTCGGCCAGCACGTCGGCCAGCGAACGGCTGCCCCAGTCGAGGTCGATCCGGCCCAGCGACTGGTGCAGGGTGCGGCGGTCGCCCGGCAGGTCGCGGACGATCCAGGTGTCGCCGTCCAGAGGCAGCTCCGGCGACGGATGGGCGTACGGGGGGAACAGGGTCTTCACGATGTTCTCCGGTTGTCGTCGAGGGACTGTGCAGGTTGCGCGATGAGGGCGACGACCAGCAGGCCGGCCAGGTGCGTGGCGGCGAGCACGGCCACGGCGTCGGGCAGCGGGCCGGAGGACGGCAGCGGCAGGAACGGCAGGACGGCCGCGGTCAACGGGGGTGCGGAGGCGATGGTGGCGGCGATGCCCGTACGGCCCCGGGCCGCCACCAGGTAGGTGATGGCGAAGACGCCGCCGAGCAGCATGCCGCCGGCCAACCCGAGCACACCCGACTGCGTGTCGACCAGCCCCGGCAGACCCGCGGGCAGCTGATACGCGGCCAGCGCGAGCGCGATCCCCACGGCGAACGGCGGCAACAGCCCGACCAGCGTGATCAGGGTGACGCTGCGGACGTGCCGGTGATAGTCGGCGCCGTTCTCGGCCGCGTCCAGACCCGCCTCCACCTGACGCGTGTGCCAGCCGATCAACGCCTCCAGGATCGGCACGGCCAGCAGCAGCGGCAGCCAGAAAGGCGCGGTCGACCCGGACGGCCCGGCCTGCCAGACCAGGCCCACGCAGATCGCCTGGGACGCGCCGATGATCAGGTAACCGCCGCCGCGCAGCAGCTCGGCCCGGTTCAGCCGCGGCCGCCGCGACCGCCGTCCCGGCACCACGATCGGCTGGAACGCGCGGATCAGGGCGACGACGATCGCGGCCGGCAACAACGTGCCCACCGGCTTGAGATCGGCCAGCGTGATCGCGGCCAGCGCCCAGCACGGCAGGCACCACAGCACGATCGCCGCCTCGGCCCGCGTCACCAGGGCGGCCGTGACCGTGGCCAGCGTGGCGAGCCCACCCAGCCCGACCACCAGGGCCAGCCCGCGGTCGGGGCCGACCATCGTGGACGGGGCGACCCAGACGAGGGCGCACCACAACCCGGCGACCACGGCGAAGCCCAGCCCGACCTGCCGGGCCGCGGCAGCCGGACCGGCCCGGCGCGCGACCGACACCCCCGTACAGGTCAAGGCCTGCGCCGCCGCCCAGCCGAGCAGCAACGTGACCAGGGGCACCGGCCACTCCACCCGGGCCAAAGGTTCGGCCGCGGCCGCGGCGACGCTCAGCGGGCCCAGATAGAGAGCGCAGCGCAGCACGGCGGCGTACAGGTAGGAGCGACTCGACGAAGGCGCGCGATGCTGACGCACCACCGGCGGCGCGACCTCCACGACCACGGGCGGCGGACTTTCCGGCCACGGCGTCAGCGAATGCCGGGGCCTGCCCCCACCGACCCGGCGGCGATGCGTACGCCGCGAGATCGTGCGCGACCGTCCGTGGGTGATCGTCATCCGTCCGTCCTTTCACTGACCAGCCAGCGCAGCGTGACCGGCGGCTCCGACCGCGGGGCCGGCACGGCCAGCGCCAGCTCGAACGCGGGCGGCGGGGGCGGCGCCGCAAGATCGGCGTAGAGCGCGCCGTAGACCCGCACCACCCGGTCGTTGGTGAAATGCGTGAGCGCGCGCCGGCGGGCGGCATCACCCAGAGCCCGGCGGCGCCCGGGAGCCCGCAACAACTCGACGATCGCGATGGCCAGCTCGGCCGGATCATCCGGCTGCACCAGCACACCCGCGTCGCCCAGCGTCTCCGCCGCCGGCCCCACATCGACCCCCACGACGGCGCGACCCGACATCATGGCCTCGATCAACCGGTACGGCGGATCGGCGGGCCCCGGCACGTGCGCGACCACATTCCCGGCGGTGTAGCGGTCACGCGGATCGGCGGGCAACGGATGCAGGCGTACGGCCCGCCCCAGCCCCGTCCGCTCGATCTGCTCGGCGCAGAACTCCTCATGCGCGGCCGTGACGCCCACCAGGTGCAGCACGGTCCCCGGCACTGCCGAAGCGACCTGCTCGAACGCGGCCAGCAAAGGCGACAGTCCACTGTCGGGCCCACCGGAACCGGCCCACACCACTGCCGGCTCGGAATCGGGCTCGGCCGCAGCCGGATACTCCGACGGGTCGACCCCGGCCGGCACCTGCACGAGCTTGGCCGCGTGAGCACCGTGCCGCAGAGCCCAGCTGTGGTGGTAGGCACTCAGCGGCGCGATCAGCCCGGCCTCGGCGTACCCGGTGCGTGCGACCGACCCCCGGAACCGCCGCAGAATCGTGCGTACGGCCGGCGACAGGCGCTCCTCGTGCGGCTTGTGCCGGGCCACCGGGGCGCGAGCCTCCGTGAGCAGCAGCGGCACACCCTGCCGCCAGCGCCCGGCCAGCGCGGTGAGCAGCGGAGTCGTGCCGCCGATGCAATGCACCAGGTCGGAGCCGGGCAGCTCCACGGTGAGCGCGCCCAGAGCGTGGCGTAAAAGCGTTCCCGCCGTACGGGCATCGCGCACACTCAACCGCGGCAGCGGCAACTCGCCCGGCTCGGCGTGGCCCGTGCGCCAGGCATCCACCAGCGCGTCGGCCAGCGGCAGCCCCGGCAGCACCCGCGTGTCGTCCGCCAGCTGCCGCAGCCCGTCGGCGAAGATCTGCTCAGCGTTCTCGGCCTCACCGATCAACCCCGTGCAAAGCAGGGCCGCGGCTGCCCGGGCCCGTTCGGCGGTCTCGCGCCTCTCCTGGCGGTTCGGCTTGCGCTCCTTCGGCTCCGGCTCGGGGTCGGGCTGGTCGTCGTCCCCGTGCCGGATGTCCCGCCACAGTTCGTGCCGCTTGAAATCGCGGCCGACGGCCACGGCACGGGCCGAGCCCACATTGAGCGGCAGCGGGTAGGCGGGGGCGGCCGGCGGTTCCCGATCCGTGACGGTCAGCAACTCGAACCGGAACCGGCGCAGACCCTCGACGAGGGTGCGGCACCATCCGCTGAGAGCGTCCCGGCGATACGGGTACCCGCCGCCGGTCAGCAGACAGATGCGCTCGCGCGACGGGGTCGGATTCACGATGGAGGCAACGAAACAGCGCCCCACACACCCGACACTGTGTCAACTAGGCGACACAATTACGCGCTTTTTACCCGATTTGCCGCCCTATTTGTGGTAAAAGTCCGATTCTCTTTTAGCCCGTTCGAGCACGCAGGGCTCTCGTGGGTGGGCCCGGTATGGCTCCATGGATTGCCCCGTCGAGCCCACCGGTAGCGCCCGCCGGATTCGGTGGTCGCTACGGGCCGGGCGCGCTATCACTCACAGTTACGTCAGCCCCGCCACAGTCAAGATCATCCGACCCCAGTGGCCCACCCTCCTCGGGGGTCCACCACCCGCTGCAATTGTGGCGAAGATTGCCGATCTTCGCTGGCCGCTCTGTGGACAACCCGCCGCTGTGGACAACGCAAATGATCAGCGCTGGATCGTGTATGGCGCCGCCACTCGGTGCGGACGGGGCCCGGGGCGGCCCGGGCTTCGCGTGGCGGGGCGGAGCGAAGCGGTGCAGCGGAGGGCCGACGGGAGCCGGGGTGAGGGCGTGGCGGTGGGGCAGGTGGAGCCGAGGGCCCGCGGCTGACGCGGGCGGGGTTAAGGCGCGGCGGGCGGGCTCGTGAATTCGGCGGCCTGATTGGCGAGGGTGGAGTGAGGCGTGGCGGGCGGGCTGGTGAATTCGGCGGCCTGATTGGCGAGGGTGGAGTGAGGCGTGGCGGTGAGGCAGGTGATGCCGGGGCGTGTGCGCTTGGTCGATGCGGGTGGAGGCGCGGCGGAGAGCACGATGAGCTGGACGGTCTGCTTGGCGGGGGGTGTAGAGGCTCGGCGGGGAGCAGGGAGGCGCGCTGGACGGACCGCTTGGTGCGGCGTGGGTGAGAGCGGCGGGGAGCATGGGTGAGCTGGGCGGTCTGCTTGGTGCGGCGCGGGTGAAGGCGACAGCGGGGAGCATGGGTGACCTGGACGGACTGCTTTGCGCGGGGTGGGTGAAGGCGCTGCGGAGGGCGGAACCTGGGCGACCGGCGCTCCGGGCGGCCCTCGCTTCGGATAGCCGGTCGCTGGTGGTGCTGGATGGAGGCACGGCGGCGGCATGAACCGGGCCGCTTTCGCCAGGTGCGCCGGGCCGGGGTTCGCGACCTGCCGCTCGAGGCGGCCTGCTGGCGGGGCGTGGACGAGTGGGGCGGCCGCTGCTTGGCGTGGGACAGGGCGCTGGTGGTGCTGAACGAAAGCGTGGCCGCACGGCGGATGGGGCCGGGGTTGGCTGCTTGTGCGTGGGGGTGGGCGCCGCCGGCCGAGTTGTGGCAGAGCCGGGTGTGAGTGGAGAAAGGTGGCGGAATCTGGCACAGGCGGCTGGTGTGAACGGAGATGAGCCGGGGACGCGGGCGGCAGGGGGGTCGTAGTGAGAAAAGGGGTCGCGCTGCGGGCGGTGATGGTTGAGATTGAGTACTGACCGAGTGGGCGTGCCAACCTGGCGTCCGTTTTGGATCTTGTGGAGGGTGGGGAAAGGTGGGCCCCTGCAGTGTCAAGGGGTCATTTAGCCTGATGACGGCCCTTCGGGTGGCATGATTCACTGCTTCGCTGCGGCGGGACGCCTCCGCAGCGCTTGACGGATTCTGGGCTACGGCGGACTATGGAGATGTCGCCAGTCGCGCCCACTCACGCCCGTTTCCAGTCGGGTGTGAGCGATCTGCACTCTGAGAAGTTCTTTCAAGGGTGCATGATTCTGTGCTCAAGCGTGCCCTTGAGTGCATGGTGGGCCGCGTGCTGGGCGCGCGTAGGCCGGCTCCTCCGGCAACGCTTTCCATAAGAAGAAGCAGAGCTTCTCAAGGAGTAGTCACCATGGCGAAGGCCCTCTTTGGCCACGTAGGTGCGGCGCCCGACCGGCGCCTGCTCGACGAGGTCACCCGTCTGCGTTCCAGGGTGCAGTCCCTGGAGTTCGAGGTCACCCGCCTGCGGGCGGAAAATGATCGTCTGGCGGCCGCAGCCGCTGAGGCTGACGATTTCGCGCGGCTGACCGAGCCCGCTCTGACCTGAGCTCCACCGGCCGTCGCGGTCGCGTGATCCTCGACCTGGCGGCCACAGTCCCCCCACCGCACCAAAGACGCACCCCCGAAATCGCGCGCCTCCACCATGTGGCGGCGCGCATCTTTTTGCGCCCGAGCCGGGCGTGAGCTGGCCGCGGAGGTTGGCTGTGAGCTGGACGCAAGCTTGCGGCGGGGCGGCGTGTGAGTGGGGTGCGGGGCTGGGCGCGAGCTGGCGGGGCGGCGTGTGAGTGGGGCGCGAGCTGGCGGGGCGGCGTGTGAGTGGGGCACTGGGCTGGGCGCGAGCTGGCGGGGCGGCGTGTGAGTGGGGCACTGGGCCGGGCGCGGCTGGCGGGGCGGCGTGTGAGTGGGGCGCGGGGCTGGGCGCGAGCTGGCCGGGCGACATGTGAGCTGGCCGCGGGGCCGGGTGTGAGCTGACGGCGGGCCAGGCGCGAGCCGGGCGCGGGGCTGGGCCGCAGGCCGGGCACGGAAACCGGTGCGTGAGCTGAAGAGGCGGTGGCGCACGGTAATCGCGGGCATTCCTCGGCGTGACCCTGCGTACCCTTTTGTCCGGTTTCTAGGTCGTCCGGAGCGGCGGGTACGGCTGGTGACGCGTGCCGGGGGTAATCTGCGCCGAAGCAGACACGACCGACCCTCGGAGATCCGTGCACCTCAAGAGCCTGACGGTCAAGGGCTTCAAGTCCTTCGCCTCCGCTACGACGCTGCGGCTGGAGCCGGGCATCACCTGTGTGGTGGGCCCTAACGGCTCCGGCAAGTCCAACGTCGTCGACGCCATCGCCTGGGTCCTCGGTGAGCAGGGCGCCAAGGCGCTGCGCGGCGGCAAGATGGAGGACGTGATCTTCGCCGGCACGTCCGGCCGGGCGCCGTTGGGGCGGGCCGAGGTGACGCTCACGATCGACAACAACGACGACGCGTTGCCGATCGAGTACACCGAGGTGTCGATCACCCGCCGGATGTTCCGGGACGGGGCCAGCGAGTACGAGATCAACGGCAACGCCTGCCGTCTGCTCGACATTCAGGAGCTGCTCAGCGACTCCGGCATCGGCCGTGAGATGCACATCATCGTCGGTCAGGGCCGGCTCGACGCGATGCTGCACGCCAAGCCCGAGGACCGGCGCTCCTTCATCGAGGAGGCCGCGGGTGTCCTGAAGCATCGCAAGCGGAAAGAAAAGGCGATCCGCAAGCTGGACGCGATGCAGGTCAACCTGAACCGCCTCACCGACCTCACCGCCGAGTTGCGGCGCCAGCTCAAGCCGCTGGGCAAGCAGGCCGAGGTGGCCCGGCGCGCGGCCGGCATCCAGGCTGATCTGCGCGACGCCCGGCTGCGGCTGCTCGCCGACGACCTGCACACCTTGCGCACCACCCTCGACAAAGAGATCGCCGACGAGTCGGCCATGCGGGAGCGGCGCGGGCAGGTCGAGGACGAGAATCGCGAGGTCCAGCGGCACCTGGCCGACCTCGAGCTGGCGCACGCCGAGGACGCGCCGCTGCTGCAGGCCGCGCAGGACGTCTGGTACAAGCTGTCCGCCCTGCAGGAGCGTTTCCGGTCGACTGAGCAGCTGGCCACCGAGCGGCTGCGCCACCTGGCTGCCACCGGAGACGAGGAGCGGCCCGGTCGCGATCCCGATCAGCTGGTGGCCGAGTCGGAGCGGGTGCGCGAGCAGGAGGAGGAGCTGCGCGAGGCCCTCACCGACGACCAGATGCGCCTGGCCGAGGCGATCGAGCACCGCCAGGATCTGGAGCGTCAGCTCGCGGCGGCCGAGGGGGCCTTGCGGACGGCGGCCAAAGCCATCGCCGATCGCCGTGAAGGGCTGGCCAAGCTGGTCGGCAACGTGAACGCGGCCCGGGCCCGCACCGAGGGCGCCACCGACGAGATCGAGCGTCTGGCCGCCGCGCACACCGACGCGATGATGCGCGCCGAGGCGGCTCAGGCCGAGGTGGACGCGGTTGCCGCCGAGTCGTCCGAGGCCGACCGGGGCAACGTCGAGCTGGACGAGCGGCACGCCGAGGCGGTCGACCAGCACGACCGGGCGGCCGCGGTCGTCAGGGAGCTGTCCGATGCCGAGCGTGCGGCCGAGAAGGACGCGGCCAGCTGGAAGGCGCGTGAGGAAGCGCTGGCTCTGGGCCTCAAGCGCAAGGACGGCGCGGGCGCGCTGCTGGCCAAGGCGGGCGAGGTCCCGGGGCTGCTGGGCAGCCTGGCCTCGATGCTCACCGTCCGGCCCGGACATGAGGCCGCGCTGGCCGCCGCGCTGGGTTCGCTGGCCGACGCCGTCGCGCTCTCCGGTGTGGACGAGGCCGTCGAGGCCATGCGTACGCTCAAGATCGCCGACGCGGGGCGGGCCGCGCTGGTCGTCGCGTCGCCGGCCGGGCCCGGCATGCAGGGTTCGCTCGATTCGCTGCGGCCGGTGTTGCCCGCGGGCGCGGTCTGGGCGCCCGACGTGATCGGCTGCCCCGACACCATCCGCGCCGCGCTCAACCGGGCGCTGCGCGACGTCGTCCTGGTGCCCGATCATGCCGCCGCCGTCGCGCTGGTCGCCGCCAACGGTGAGCTTCGGGCTGTCACGCCGGACGGCGACGTCCTGGGGGCGTACGCGGCCGCGGGTGGCTCCGGCAAGGGCACCAGCTATCTCGAGGTGCAGGCCGCCGTCGACGAGGCCGCGGCCCACCGGGCCACCGCCGAGCAGTCGATCGGGGAGCTCAAGCAGCAGCTGGGGGACGCTCGGGCCGAGGTGGCCCGGCACAAAGAGGCAGTGAACGTCGCGGCCCAGGCCAAGCGCGCGGCCGAGGGCGTGCGGAACGCGGCCGCCCGCCGGCTGGCCGAGCTGGGGGCGGCCGCCCGGTCGGCCAAGGCCGAGACCGAGCGCCTCGGCGCCGCCCGGCAGAAGGCGGAGTCGGCCCGGGAGGCCGACCTGATGCGGGTGGCCGAGCTGGAGGAACGGCTGGCGCTGGCCGAGTCGACCCCGATCGACGAGGAGCCGTCCACCGACGAGCGTGACCGGCTGGCCGCGCTGGTGCCGCAGGCCCGGCAGAACGAGATGGAGGTGCGGCTCGCGGTCCGTACGGCTGAGGAGCGGGTCGCCTCGATCGCGGGCCGGGCCGACTCGCTGCTGCGCCAGGCCAACCAGGAACGCCAGGCCCGGGAACGCGCCGCGGCCCGGCGCGCCGCGCGGGCCCGGGGCGCCGAGATCGCCAAGGCCGTCGCGCTGGGCGCCGCGGCCGCGCTGGCCCGCGTGCAGACGTCGCTGGCCGCGGCGATCGAGGTCCGCGACGAGCTGGCCCAGGCCCGCACGCTGCGCGAGGCTGAGCTGCAGGAGGTCCGGGCGGGGGCCAAGCGCCTGGTCACGGAGCTGGAGCGGCTGACCAACGAGGTGCACCGCGACGAGGTGGCGCGGGCCGAGCAGCGCCTGCGCATCGAGCAGCTCGAGGCCAAGGCGGCCGAGGACTTCTCGCTCGACGTCGACACGCTGATCACCGAGTACGGTCCGGCTCAGCCCGTGCCGCCCACCCAGGCCGACGTGGCGCAGGCCGAGAAGGACGGCAAGCCGGAGCCGCAGCCGGTGCCGTTCCACCGGCCGACCCAGGAGAAGCGGGCCAACAAGGCGGAACGCGACCTGGCCCTGCTGGGCAAGGTCAACCCGCTCGCGCTGGAGGAGTTCGCGGCGCTGGAGGAGCGGTTCAAGTTCCTCAGCGACCAGCTCGAAGACCTCAAGGCCACCCGCAAGGACCTGCTGACCGTGGTCAAGGACGTCGACGACCGGATCCTCGAGGTGTTCACGACGGCGTTCGAGGACACCGCGCGCGAATTCCAGACCGTCTTCCAGGTGCTGTTCCCCGGCGGCGAGGGCCGGCTGGTGCTGACCGACCCGGAGGACATGCTGACCACCGGCGTGGAGGTCGAGGCCCGCCCGCCCGGCAAGAAGATCAAGCGCCTGTCGCTGCTCTCCGGCGGTGAGCGCTCGCTGACCGCGGTCGCGATGCTGTGCGCGATCTTCCGCGCCCGTCCCTCGCCCTTCTACATCATGGACGAGGTCGAGGCGGCCCTCGACGACGTCAACCTGGGCCGGTTGATTACGCTCTTCGAACAGTTGCGGGAGAAGAGCCAGCTGCTGATCATCACGCACCAGAAGCGCACGATGGAGGTCGCCGACGCCCTGTACGGCGTAACGATGCGCGCGGGTGTGACCCAGGTGATCAGCCAGCGGCTCAAGCACGATTCGGAGGTTTAGCCGCCCATGACGCGCGAACGCGCCCAGGCCCTGCTCATCGACCTGGACGGCGTTCTGCGCCGCTGGGACCCGGCCCCGATGATCGCCGTCGAGGTGGAGAACGGGCTGAAGCCGGCCGCCCTGCTCGAGACGGCGATGTCGTGGGACATCTACCGCCCCGCGATGGCCGGCGAGATGACCGACGCCGAGTGGATGGAGCTGGTCGCCTCGCGCCTCCCGCTCGACATCGAGGCGGCACGGGCCGCGGTGGCCCAGTGGCAGTCCTACCGGGGCGAGCCCGACCCCGAGGTGCTGGCGTTCGTGCGGGAGGTGCGGGCCGCGGGCCGCACGGTCGGCCTGGCCACCAACGCCACCGACCGCCTGCGCGGCGACCTCGACGCCCTGGGCCTGGCGGCCGAGGTCGACGTGGTGATCAGCTCGTGGGAGCTCAAGACCCACAAGCCCGCTCCCGAGTTCTTCGAGAAGGCGTGCGAGCTGATCGGTTTTCCGGCCAAGGTCGTCCTGTTCATCGACGACGACGAGCGGGCCGTCCGCGGCGCCCGCGCGGCCGGTCTCTCCGCGTACCGCTGGAGCGGCCCCGAGCACCTGGACTACTTGCGTAAGGCCCTCGACATCGAGCGGGGGTAGGTGACTTCGGCCACCTCGAACAGGTCGCCGTCCTTGGTGGTGCCTTCGACTTTGGCCGTGGCGTCCAGCCCGTTCAGGCGCAGGGTGCTGATGGCGTTGCCGAAGTAGGGGCCGGCCAGGCGTTTCCACGTCCAGGCGGGGCGGCGCACGCCGGCCGAGCGGGCGATTCCCCGTACGGCCTGGGCCGCAGCCCGTGACCAGCTGAAGCGCATCAGCGGCCGCATGAAGGCGGGCACCTGGTTGTGCACCGGGGAGCAGGTCAGCTGCATCACCGGGGTGGCCATGGCGGTGCCGAAGTCGGCCTCGGCCACGTACGAGTGGTGGACGTCACCGGAGAGCACGCTGATCGAGGCCGGGGCCGCGTAGGCGCCGCCCGCGCCGACCCGGTGGCCGGGGGAGCCCGTGCCGCCCTCGCCCAGCCGCCGGAACAGCTCGCCCAGGGCGTTGAACGAGCGGCCGAACGCGGCCCAGTGCTCGAGGTCGACGGCCCGGCGGAGTTTCTCCGCGGACGACGCCACCCACGGCCGGTGCGAGGCCGCGGTGCTCTCGTTCCACGACTCCAGGTAGTGGATCGCGGGCGGCATCAGCCACGGCAGCGACGAGCCGACGACCAGGTGGTCGTACTCCCCGTGGGCCTGGTCGAGGAACCAGTTCCACTCGGCCGCGGGCAGCATCTCGCGGCGGTCGGGGGTCAGCACGCGACTGCAGCGGTTGTCGAGCATCACCACCCGGGTGCGGCCCACGTCGAGGGCGTAGCTCCACTGGTACGGCTGTTCGCCGCTGTCCACCGTACGGCCGAAGTCGTGCAGCAGGTCGGTGGCGTCGTCGGCCGCGATCACCTTCTGGTACAGCGGGTCGGTGGCCAGCTCGTCGGGGCTCATGTTGCCCAGGTGCTGATAGACCCAGTACGACGCCAGGCCGCCCGTGATCCGCTCGAGCCACCAGGGTTTCTGCAGCATCTCGGCGTGCCACGACTCGGAGGTGTTCCAGTCGTCGATCAGCTCGTGGTCGTCGAAGATCATGACGCTCGGCACGGTCGCGAACAGCCAGCGCACCTCCGGGTCGCGCCACGACTCCAGGTAGAGCTTGGTGTATTCGTCGAACGTGATGACCTGGTCGTCCGGCCCGTCGTGGTGGGCCGGGCGGCGCCGCTTGAGGAAGCGCTTGACCTTGGCCGAGGTGTTGTCGGCGTACACCTGGTCGCCCAGCAGCACGATCAGGTCGGGCCGGAGCTCCGGGTTCTGCGGGTCGGTCATCAGGCGCCGGCTGTACGCGTCGAGGGCGTCGGGCGGCAGTTTGCGGCTGCTCGACGTCGGGGTGGCCTCCCGGCACGAGCCGAAGATCAGGCGTACGGGGGCCTCGGCGTCGTCGGCCGGGCGGGTGCGGATCACCGACGGTGGGTAGGTCGACTCCTGCGACGGCCAGACCTGATGATCGTCCAGGAAGACCCGGTAGGCGCTCGCCACGTCCGGGCGGAGCCCTTCGACCACCACGATCGCGTAATGGTGCCCGTACGCGGTGAAGGTCGGGGTGGAGCCGGCGCCGCCGCCCTCGGCCTCGACGCGCACGACCGCGGGTTCCGTCGTCTCGACCCAGATCGTCGCGCGGTCGCCGACGACGCGACGTAGCAAGGGGCCTATCAGCAGCTGAGCGGTCACGGGAGAGAGCCTTCGCGGGAGGGGCCGAGGGGACTACATCCTCCTGCACATGTGATGCAGGATGCCACTGGGCGGGCGACGCCACGGGCGGCCCGGACATCTGTCAGGATTTCGGCTATGGAATACGTCGTCGCCGCAGTCATCCTGCTCGTCGTTCTGCTGGCGGGCGCGATCGGCCTGGTCGTGCCCCGCATGCGCCGCCGTGAGCTCCCGCCCTCCGAGACGGGCGGCGACACGACGACCCTGGAGCGTCCCTCCGCCGCCGAGCCGGGTGTGCAGACCCCGCCGCTGGTCGTTCCGGCGGAGGCCGACGAGGGTCTGCCGCCGCTGCTGGAGCGCGAGCCGGAGGTCGTCGAGCCGGAGCCCGAGCTCGACCGTCCGGAGCCCACGGCCGGTCGCCTGGTGCGGCTGCGGGCCCGCCTGTCGCGCTCGCAGAACATCTTCGGCCGCGGCCTGCTCAGCGTGCTCTCCCGCGATCACCTCGACGAGGACGCCTGGGAGGAGATCGAGGACAGCCTGATCAGCGCGGACGTCGGCGTCGAGGCGACACAGGCGCTCGTCGCCCGGCTGCGCGAGCGGGTCCGCGTGCTCGGCACCCGTACGGTGGCCGAGGTCCGCGAGCAGCTGTCCGAGGAGCTGGTGGCCGCGCTCGACCCCGAGATGGACCGCACGCTCAAGACGACCCCGCACGACGGCCGGCCCGCGGTGATGCTGGTGGTCGGCGTGAACGGCGCCGGCAAGACCACGACCTGCGGAAAGATCGGCCGGGTGCTGATCGCGGACGGGCGTTCGGTGCTGTTCGGCGCGGCCGACACCTTCCGGGCGGCCGCAGCCGACCAGATCCAGACCTGGGGCGAGCGGGTCGGCGCCGAGACGGTACGGGGTCCGGAAGGTGGAGATCCCGCCAGCGTTGCTTTCGACGCGGTGAAGCGGGGTATCGACACCGGCGTGGACACCGTGGTGATCGACACGGCGGGCCGCCTGCAGAACAAGGTCGGCCTGATGGACGAGCTGGGCAAGGTCAAGCGGGTCGTGGAGAAGCACGGCCCGGTCGACGAGACGCTGCTCGTGCTGGACGCCACGACCGGCCAGAACGGCCTCGAGCAGGCCCGGGTGTTCACCGAAGTGGTGGACGTGACCGGGGTGGTGCTGACCAAGCTCGACGGCACCGCCAAGGGCGGAATCGTCATCGCGGTGCAGCGCAAGCTGGGCATTCCGGTCAAGCTGGTGGGCCTGGGCGAGGGCCCGGACGACCTGGCCCCGTTCGAGCCGGCCGCCTTCGTCGAGGCTCTGCTTGGCAGCGCCGCGTAGTCTCGTTGAACAGAGAACCGAGTAGCAGGGGAGGGTGTTGGTGACGCAGGAGCGGGAGATCCCGCTGCACGGCGGCAACGTCAGCACCGTCTCCAAGGTCGGCGACACCGTGCGACGCAACGCCGGGCCGTGGACGCCGGCCGTGCACGGCCTCCTCAATCACCTCGAGCGGGTCGGTTTCACCGGCTCGCCGCACGCCCTGGGCATGGACGACAAGGGCCGCGAGGTGCTGTCGTATCTCGACGGCGAGTGCGGCGAATACCCCTTGGCCCCGCACTGGGTGACCGAGGAGGCGCTGGTCACCGTGGCCACGATGCTGCGGATGTTCCACGACGCGCAGTACGGGTTCGTGCCGCCGCCGGGCGCGGTGTGGCGCTCGTTCGGGCCGCCCCCGCCCGACACCGAGGTGATCTGTCACCACGACGCCGCGCCGCACAACGTGGTCTGGCGGCCCGACGGCACCCTGGCCCTGATCGACTTCGACCTGGCCTCGCCGGGCGCGCGGATCTACGACGTGGCCTACGCCGCGTGGACCTGGGTTCCCCTGTTCAGCGACCGCGACTCGTACACGCTGGGCTGGAAGCGGCCGAACCGCCCACGCCGCCTGCGGCTATTCGCCGACGCGTACGGGTTGATCCCGCGCGACCGGCATCGGCTGGTGCGCACGATCCGCAAGCGCATCGTCGACCACGTCGAGGGCATCCGGCGCATGGCCGCCTCCGGCGATCCCGCGTTCGTTCGCATTGTTCACAAAGGGCATCTCCGGCGCCCGATGCGCGACCTGAGGTTGCTCGATTACGAGCGTCACACCCTCGAATACGCGCTTCGGTGATCGGCCGGTGACAATCGGCCGTATCGTCAACTGCGGCGATTGTCCCAGTTGACGCCGTTTCTCCGCCTTGCCTGTGAGGCTTTCTTCACACGTACGAAACAGTCGGTCACGCGCCGGAAATCGCGCGTAGACCGTGCGTGAAACCTCCGACCGGAAGTCTCTCGTCACGAAACCGGCCGACCGGCGACGCCGCCCGTGGCTGTGTGTGAGACACCTTCATTCCGAGAGGAGGCAGCGTGGAGATCGATACCGGCAATACCGCCTGGTTGCTCCTGTCGTCTGCGCTCGTTTTGCTCATGACTCCGGGTCTGGCGCTGTTCTACGGTGGCCTCAACCGGTCCAAGGGCGTTCTGAACATGATGCTGATGAGCTTCTCAGCCATCGGCCTGATCTCGATTCTCTGGGCTGTCTACGGCTTCTCGCTCGCGTTCAGCGCGAACGGGTCCGAGAGCGTCAACAACATCATCGGTAACTGGGGTTACGCGGGCACCAGCACCAGCTGGGTCGGCGACATGTGGGGCGAGACCGGCATCCCCACGTACGTCTTCATGGCCTTCCAGATGATGTTCGCCATCATCACTGTCGCCCTGATCAGCGGGGCCGTCTCGGACCGCTTCAAGTTCGCGGGCTGGATCCTCTTCGCGTTCGGCTGGTTCACCCTGGTCTACGTGCCCGTGGCCCACTGGGTCTGGGGCGGCGGCTTCATCGGCGCTCAGATCAAGGCGCTCGACTTCGCCGGCGGCACCGCGGTCCACATCAACGCGGGCGCCGCGGCCCTCGCCCTGGCCCTGATCCTCGGCAAGCGCATCGGCTGGCCGCGCGAGAACATGCGGCCGCACAACGTGCCGTTCGTCGCCCTGGGCGCGGGCCTGCTGTGGTTCGGCTGGTTCGGCTTCAACGCCGGCTCCGAGCTGACCGTCGACAGCACCACCGCCGTCGCCTTCGTCAACACCCAGCTCGCCACCGCGGCCGCGGTCGTCGGCTGGCTGGTCGTCGAGTGGATCCGGGACCGCAAGCCCACCCTGGTCGGCGGCTCCTCCGGCGCGATCGCCGGCCTGGTCGCGATCACCCCGGCCTGTGGCTTCATCGCCCCGCTGCCGGCCGTGCTGCTCGGCCTCATCGCCGGTGTCGTCTGCGCCCTGGCCGTCGGCCTGAAGTACAAGCTCGGCTACGACGACTCGCTCGACGTCGTCGGCGTGCACTTCGTCGGTGGCTGGATCGGCTCGCTGTTCATCGGCCTGTTCGCCACCACCGACGTCAACGGCGCGATCACCGACGTGCTCGGCGCCAACGAGGGCCTCTTCTACGGCGGCGGCGCGACCCAGCTGGGCCGCCAGTTCCTCGGCAGCCTGGTCGTCACGATCTACTCGTTCGCCATCGCGGCTGTGCTCGCCATCATCCTCAAGGCCGTCAAGCTCGGCCGGGTCAGCGAGGAGGCCGAGGTCGGCGGCATCGACATCAGCGACCACGGCGAGTCGGGCTACGACATCACCCCGGCCGGCGGCTCGGGCGGTGGCGGCGCGTTCGCCATGGCCGGTATCAAGCCCTCCGCCGCGGTGGACGCTGACGGTAAGGCCGACGTCAGCCAGAAGGTCGCCGGTTAGATAGTCCCATGACTGCACCCATGGAAGGACTGAGCATGAAGCTGGTGACCGCGGTCATCAAGCCGTACCAGCTCGACGCGGTGAAGGAGGCCCTGCACGCACTCGGCGTGACCGGCCTGACCGTGAGCGAGGTACAAGGCTACGGCCGGCAGAAGGGCCACACCGAGGTGTACCGCGGCGCGGAATACACGGTGGAGTTCCTGCCCAAGATCAAGGTCGAGGTGGTGACCGACGAGATCGACGTCGACAAGATCGTCGACGCCGTCGTCACCGCGGCCAAGACCGGCAAGATCGGCGACGGCAAGGTCTGGGTCACGTCGGTCGACGACGTGATCCGGGTCCGCACCGGCGAGCGCGGCCTCGACGCGCTCTGACCAGCCCGAGATGACGACCATGTCCAGCGAGCCGCCGCCCCCGCCGCAGGTGCCGGTCGGCGGCTCGCTGGACAAACTGCGCGAACACATCGGCGCCGCCGCCCGGCAGGATCGGGCCGCGGCGCTCGATGCTTGGCTGCGCGAGATGTTCCCGGCCCACGTGCCGGGGGTCAGTCTGGTCGCGGTGGGCGGGCTGGGCCGGCGCGACTGCGCCCCCTACAGCGACCTCGACCTCGTGCTGCTGCACAACGGCGCGGCCGGCATCGACCGGATCGCCGCCGCTCTCTGGTATCCGATCTGGGACGCCCGGCTCGGCCTCGACCACTCCGTGCGCACTCTGCCGGAGGCGCTGTCGGTCGCGCACGACGACGTCAAGGTCTCCCTGGGCCTGCTCGACGCCCGCCACGTGGCCGGCGACGCGGCCCTGACCGCCGAACTCGTCGCGGCCGCGGGCGACCAGTGGCGGCGCACTGCCGTACGGCTGCTGCCGGCGCTCAAGGAACTGACCACCACCCGCTGGGCGAGCCACGGCGAGCTCGCGTTCCTGCTCGAGGGCGACCTCAAGGAGGCGGCGGGCGGGTTGCGCGACGTCACCCTGCTGCGCGCGATCGGCCGCGCCGGGGTGGCGGACACCATGCGACCGGCCGTACGGGCCGCGAACCTGCGCCAGCTCGACACCCGCGACGCGCTGCACCTGGCGGTCGGGCGCCGCGTCGACCGGCTGGTCGCCCAGGAACGCGGGGCCGTGGCCGACCTGCTCGACCTCGACGACGGGGACGCGCTGCTGCGCCGGGTCGCGGGGGACGCCCGTACGGTGGCCCACGCCCTGGACGACGCCTGGCGCGCCGCCGATCGGCTCCGCAGCGGCCGCCGCCGGGGTCTGCCCGCGGGAACGCCGAGCCGCCGCCCGGTCGCGCGGGACGTGGTCGAGCAGGACGGCGAGCTGGTTCTGGCCCGCACCGCCATCGGGCCCAAGCCCGACCCCAGCCTGTCGCTGCGCGTCGCCGCCGCGGCCGCCGTCGTGCAGCTGCCCATCGCCCGGGCCACCTCCGAATGGCTGGCCGCGTTCTCGCCGCCGCTGCCCAACCCGTGGCCGCCCGCCGCCCGGGCCGCGCTGGTGTCGCTGCTCGGTTCCGGCCCCGGCCTGCTGCCCACATGGGAGACCTGCGACCGGTACGGGCTGACCGACGCCTGGCTGCCGGAGTGGGCGCGGATGCGGAGCCTGCCCCAGCACCACCCGATCCACCGGTTCACCCTCGACCGGCACCTCGTGCAGGCCGCGTACGAGGCCACGGCGTACGCGCGGGAAGTCGACCGGCCCGACCTGCTGCTGATCGGCGCGTTCCTGCACGACGTCGGCAAGGGCCTGCCCGGGGATCACAGCGTGGTCGGCGCCCCCGTCGCGGCCGACATCGCGACCCGGATCGGGCTGCCCCCGGCCGACGTGGCCACCATCGAGAAACTCGTACGGCTGCACCTGTTGCTGCCCGATGTGGCGACCCGCCGCGACCTGAGCGACCCGATGACGATCTCGTCGGTGGCCGAGACGGTCGGCGACGCCACCACGCTCGACCTCCTGCACGCCCTGGCCCGCGCCGACTCGCTGGCCACCGGCCCGGCCGCCTGGTCGGACTGGAAGGGCCGGCTGATGACCGAGCTGGTCAGCCGCGTGCACACCGCGCTCGACACGGGCGAGCTGCCCGAACCGCCCGCGCCCGACCCCGAGCTGCTCGACGGCGATCTGCCCGCCGTGCACCTCGACGGGGACCGCCTGGCCGTGGCCGCCGCCGACCGCCGGGGACTGCTGGGCGCGGTCGCGGCCTGCCTGGCCATGCACCGGCTCGACGTCGTGGGGGCCAACGCGGGCACCGTCGACGGGCGGGCCATCGTGGAGTTCTTCACCCAGCCCCGCTACGGGAGCCCGTACGACCCGGTGGCGCTCGCGGCCGACCTGCGCCGGGTGGCCGCGGGGGACGTGTCGGTGACCCAGCGGGTGCGGGCGCGGGCGATGAGCGCGCGGGGCGGCACGGCCTCGCCCCGGGTGGTGTGGCAGCGCGACGTGGCCACCGACGCGGCGGTGCTGGAACTGCGCGCGGCCGACTCGCCGGGGTTGCTCTACCGGGTGGCGACGGCGCTCGACGAGGCCGGGGCCGAAGTCCGGGCGGCTCGCATCTCCACCCTGGGCGGCGACGTGGTGGACGCGTTCTACCTGGTCGGGTCGTGGGCCGATCGGGCCGAACGCGAGCGCGTAACGGCCACAGTGCTGGCCGCCGTGTAACCAACCTTCTCGTCGTGGCGTTAGCCGGGGCATGCGGCCACACCCATCCGGACTGCTCGATGATCATGTGACGGCGGCCGGCTCCCGGTTCCGGCTGGCCCTGACCGCCACCGCCGCGCGCAACCGATCGCTGGACGCCCGCGAGCTGATGGCCCGGGCCGCGCTGGGCCCGCACGGCACGCTGGAACAACTGCTGCACGCGGCGCGGACCGGCGACCGGCGGTGGCTGCGGCGCATCCGGCGTCGGGTCGACCCCGCGCTGGTGGCGGCGGTCGCGCACATCATGGGCTTGCAGGAGCTGCGGCCGACCGACCGGGACGACGCGATCGCGCTGTTCGAGCTGGTGCGGCGGGCGTGCGGCGCGCGGGCGTTGTCGCCGGCCAACCAGACCCTGCACGCCCAGCTCGCCCTGGCCCATCAGGGGCCGGAACGGGCGCGCAAGCTGCTGCGGCGCTACCTGAAGATCGCCGAGCCGGCCCGGGCCGGGCTGTCGGCCGATCTGCTCGTCGGCCGGCGCGGGTGGGCCGCCGCCTTTCAGGCGCTGATGCCGGCGCCGGGTCCCACAGGGGCACTGTTCGACGACCTGAGCACGGCCCCGGTGGAGCGGGTGGAAGGGGCGCACCGGGTCTCGGTGATCGTCACCGCGTACCGGCCGGATCGGGGGCTGATCACCGCGGTGCGCTCGATCCTCGCGCAGAGCTGGGCCAACACCGAGGTGATCATCGTGGATGACGCCTCGCCGCCCGAGTTCGAGCCGGTGCTGCGCGAGGCCGTGGCGCTGGGCGAGCGGATCACGCTGATCCGGATGCCCGAGAACGCGGGCACGTACGCGGCCCGCAACGCGGGGCTCGACGCGGCCGGCGGGGAGTTCGCGACCTTCCAGGACTCCGACGACTGGTCCCATCCGCGCCGGATCGAACTGCAGGTGCGGCCGCTGATCGAGGACCGGCGGCTGGTCGCCACGACCTCGGACGGGCTGGCGGTCACCGACGAACTGATGTGCACCCGGCCGGGCGTGCGCAGCGGGCGGTTCAACCCGTCGTCGCTGCTGCTGCGGCGGGGCACAGTGCTGCGCACAGTGGGCTACTTCGACCGGCTGCGCAAGGCCGCCGACTCCGAGTACATCGGGCGGATCCAGGCCGCCTTCGGCGCGGGCCGGGTGCGTCACCTCGACTCGCTGCCGCTCGCGCTGATCCGGCTGTCGGCGGGCTCGCTGTCCCGCGCCGAGATCCGGGCGCACTGGATGCACCCGGCGCGGACCGCGTACATGTCGGCCTACCAACGGCATCACCAACTCATCGCACAGCGGCGGGCCAGCGCGTACCGGCCGGCGGACGGGTCGGACCGGGCCTTCCCGGCGCCCGATCACCTGCTGGGGACCGTACGGGAAAGCGCCTACGACGTCGTGATGGTGGCCGACTGGCGGTTCCTGGAGAGCCCGCAGCGGACGGCGCTGGACGAACTGCGGGCGCTGCACGCGGCCGGGTTCCGGGTGGCGGTGCTGCAACTCGACTCGTACCGGGCGATCCAGCTGCGCCGGCTCCCGCTCGCCGCACCCGTGCAGGACCTGGTCAACGGCGGGGTCGTCGACCGGATCGCGCTGACCGACCCGGTCACCGCGGCGCTGCTGGTGGTGCGGCAGGCGGGCGTGCTCACCTTCGCGGCGGCGACGGACTCCGGCGTCCGGGCCGAGCGCGCCCTGATCGTGGCGGACCGTGCGCCCGTACGGGCCGACGGCAGCGACCACCGTTACGACCCGCCCGCCTGTGCGGAGGTGGTGCGTGAGCTGTTCGGGGCGGAGCCGTCGTGGGTGCCCCAGGATCCCGGGGTGCGGGCCGCGCTGCGGTCGGTGGCGGACGTGGCGGCGGAGGACCTGCCGCTCGCGCTGGCGCCGGGCGGGTGGGTCGCCGACCGTACGGGGGCCTCGGCGGGGTCGGCCATCGTCGGCACCGATCTCTGCGACGCGGCGAACTGGCCGTCCGACGCCGCCGACAGCCTCGCGGTGTGCCGCCGGGTGCCCGGGGCCGACGTACGGGTCCGGCTGCCCGACCGGCCCGCGGGCACCTGCGACGTGCCGGTGGAGCCGACGTGGCTGGGCTACCAGACAGGTGACCTGGAATCGCGGCCGTTCCTGCACCAGCTCGACTTCTATCTGCACTTCCCGCCGCGTGAACAGGCCGAATGGTATTCGCGGCCGGCACTGGAGGCCGCGGCGGCGGGGTGTGTGGTGGTGATGCCCGTACGGTATCGGGGTCTCTACGGGGACGCGGCCGTGTACTGCACACGGTCCGAAGTGGACGCCCTGATCGCGCGGTACCGGGCCGATCCGGCGCTCTTCGCCGCACAGAGCCGCCGGGCCCGGCAGGTCGTGGCGGCCGCGCACGACCCCGGGCAGTTCGTGGCGCGGATCGCGGCCCTGCTGCCCGCTCTGCTGACGATCCCGTAACGGACCGGGTCGCCGCGCCGTTGACCTCGGTGTGCGGATCACCATGACCAGGCTGCGGCGGCTGGCTCGGGCCGTCGTGCGCCGGCTGCGGGGCCTGACCCGGCGGCAGCTGGCCGGCCTGCTCGTCATCGTGCCGCTGGCCCTGGGCATCGCGATGATCGGTCAGGTGGCCGTCGCCGTCGTCCTGCTGGCCGTGCTCTATCTGCTGCGCCGGATCGAGGGCTCGAACCGGGCGACCCACGAGTCCGCACGCGAGCTGCGCGCGACCGTCGAACAGTTGCAGCGCCGGGTGATCGCCGCAGTGGAGAAGGAACGGCTCGCCGCGGGCGACCGGCACCAGGAGCTCACCGAGGCGATGGCGCGGACCGAGCGCCTCACCGGCCGCGGCGCCGAACTGCTGCTGCGCGAACAGCGCCAGGAGATCGAGGCGCTGTTCCAGCTCTTCCAGGCGGTCAGACCACGGGCGCCGATGCCCTCGGCCGGGCCCGGCCTGCAGCCGACCGACCTGCTCGGCCTGGTGTATGTGGGCCGGGAACGGCGGCCGGGCCTGACGGTGGCGCTGGGCTGCGGTCCCGCGACCGTCTGGCTGGGCTACGCCCTGACCGGCACGGGTGGGCGGCTGGTGGCTGTCGACCACGATGCGGGCCGGGTCTCGCTCGTACGGGGGTTGCTGGCCGAACACGGGTTGACTTCGGTCGAGCTGCGGCACGTGCCACGGGCGGAACTGGTGGTCGAAGGGCGAACTGTCGACTGGTACGACGTCGATCGGCTGGACGGCCTGAACGACGTCGACCTCCTGCTCGTGGATTCGGGCCTGGCGCCCTCCGCGGCCGACCCGCTCGCGCCCGCACTGCATGTGCTGGGCCGCCGCCTGGCCCCGGGCGCGGCCGTGGTGGTGGACGAGGAACCCCGGGTGGCGCCGCGCCAGGGCGGGGGCTTCGGCCTGACCGTACAGCGTCGCCTGCCGGGCCGCTGGGCAGTGCTCTCCCAGACAGCCGCCTCAACCCCGGCCTAGGTAGGGCCTAGCCGGAAATACCGCTACCCCGCCGCGGGGGACGGCGGGGTAGCGGTACGCGGGGTGGGGGAGTGGTTCTTCCCCGCGTGTCGGAGCGGCGGGGGCCGTTCCGAAACTCTGTGGCTTGTGCCCTTAGGAATCGGTTGCCCGGGGGGCCGGTTGACGATCCGCTCGGGTGCCAAACGGTTGCCGATTCTCAGCTTTGTGAGGCCAGCCACGCGACCCGTTCGGCGTAGAGCTCGTGGGCGTGGTGGCGGCGGACGAAGTCGGAGCCGCGGGCCGCCTGTTCGCGCAGCGCATTGCGGTTGGCGTGAAGCTGTCCGACGGTGTCGGGCACCTCTTCCGGCGTGCAGTAGACCGCGGCCTCCCCGAAGGCGGGCGCATAGCGGTAGGGCAGCACGGCGACGCAGCCCGCGGCCAGCGCGGCCAGCACGTCGGGGGCCGGGTCGGCGGGCTCGTCGTCGGCGGGCAGGTGCAGGTAGAAGTCGATCTGGTAGAGGAACGAGCGCAGCGTGACGTCACCGGGGCCGTAGACCAGCCAGCTGCGTGGGGTGCCGAAACGGCCGAACGAGCGGGGTGCGGAACCGGCCGTGTCGAGCAGGCGGACGTCCATGCGGGCCGAGTCGGGTAGTTCGTCGCGCAGGCGCCGCCATTCGGCCCGGCCGCCGCGGCAGTGCCGGCCCAGCACCGGGCGGTCGGCTCGCGGGCCGCGCCGGTCGAGCCGCCACTGCGCCGCGTCGAGCGTGCTGGGCAGGTCGAGGGTGGCCAGGGCGGCCTCGGCGCCGGTGAGTTTGCGGCGGCCGTCGGCTCCGGCCGGCGCCCACAGCGGTTTGCGGCCGAAGAGCCGGATCGCGGCTGCGGCAGCTTGGGGGACGACGTTCGCGTCCTCGATGACGACCCGTTGCGCCCGGACGCCGCTGGGCAGGTCGGGCGCGTGCTGCAGGACGCGGGCGGAGCGGGCCACCACGAGCCGGGTCCGCACGTCGTCGGTCAGTTCGACCTGGGTCAGCTCGCCGCTGTTGATCAATGTCTGGACGGCCGGGTCGAGGTTCCGCGGCCCGTCGCGCAGGTTGGTCAGCACGTCCAGGTGCAGCAGGGCGGCCCGCAGGCCCCGCGCGGCCAGGGCCCGCAACTGCCCGGCCCCGGCGGCCCCCGCGCCGCCGGCCGTGGTCCAGTCGCCCGCCAGCACCGCGTCGTACGCCCGGGCCCCGGTCTGCCCGAGCAGCTGCCGCGGTGCGGCGAATCCCCGTACGGGAAGGGGTCTCGACGAGGACGAGTGCGCGAGCGAGTAGGCCGACCGGTAGGACCGCCGGGCCGGATCCACCCACCCCGGCGGCGAGCCGGGTCCGGTGATCAGGGCCAGCGGCGCACCGTCCACATGCGAGATGGCGGCGGGTCCGAGAACCGCCCGCATGCGCGCGACGTACTCCGCGTCGCCCCCGATGCGTACGGGGTCGAAGTGCCCGACCGCCGCCAGCGCCCGGTCCCGCCGCGTCATCAGCGACGACAAATGTTCCGTGCGGGTCGATGTCATCCCCGGCCGGGTCACCACCAGGCGGGGCGTCACCCGCATGCCGTTCACTGTGGTGGCGCAGACGTTCTCGTCGGCCAGCAGCGGCGCCGCCTGACGTTCCAGCCGCAGCGGATGCGACCAGTCGCCGGCGTCCTGGAAGGTCACGAAGTCCCCGGTCGCCGCGTCCAGCCCGGCGTTGCGGGCCACGTACTTCCCCGCGCCGGCGAGCATGTGGATCACCCGTACGCGCGGGTCTAGCGCGGCCGCCGCCCGCAGCACCGGCTCGAACTCCGAGGGCGAGCCGTCGTCGACGACCAGGATCTCGTGGTTGGTCCACGTCTGCCGCACGAGGGAGCGCACCGAGGTCAGCAGTGACTGGTCGGGCTGCCACACGGTGACGATCGTGGTGATCCGGCACGGGTGGCCCGTGCGCTGCACCGGTCCCGTCGTGACCCGGTCGTACGGGGTGCCCGGCCCGTCGGTCACCTGCACACGCGGCGCGGGCAGCAGGGACGCGAAATCCCACGTGCCGTTTCCTTGCGCGTACGGGTTGGCCAGGTCGACGGTGAGCGCGATGCGCACCGGGGCGGGCACCGCGGGGTACGCCGACAGCAGCGCCCGGGCCCGGTCGTGGTCTCCGGTGGCGTACGCGATCTGGCAGTGCAGTCCTTGATGGGCGGGTGCGATCGGGCCGCGGGTGCGCAGCCCGTCGAGCAGGGTCAGCGCGTCGGTCTGGTCGTCGGCCCGCAGGTTCTGCAGCGCGATCACGCGGGCCAGTTCGCCGGTGGCCCACGGGTCGCCCGTGTCGGCGATCCGGGCCAGGGGTGCGCGCGCGGCGATCGACCGCGCTTGCAGGGCGGCGACGGCAAGAGGATGCGTGTCTTCCACAACTGATCAACGATCAAGGGGCCTGGGTGAATTGTCCGTATCGCCCGATTGCCACGGGTCGTTGACCATCGCGTGTACGACGTCGCCATCCTGTCCGACCTGCGCTTCCCGGGCGGCAACTCGGCGAGCATCGTGGCGGAGGTGCAGGCCCAGGCGGCGGCCGGCCTGACGACCGTGCTGATCCACGTGCCCTCCCCCCGGCTGCGGCACGCCCGTCCGTTCGCGTCGCGGATCGTGGCCTGCCTGCGCGACGGGCTGGCCGACCTGGCCGACGAGGACGCCGAGGTCGCGGCCCGGGTGTTGCTGATCCGCGGGCCGGAGGTGTTCGCCGAGGATCCGGCGACGGTGCCGAAGATCGCGGCTGGGCACACGATCGTCGTGCTCGATCGGGCCCCCGCCGCGGGCGTGCGCGAGCGGATCGAGAGCCGTTTCGGCCCGGCCGTCGTGTGGGCCCCGATCAGCGGGCGGGTGCGCGAGGAGTTGCAGGCCGCGGCGTCCGCCGGCGCGCTGCCCGACACCGACTGGCACGAGATCATCGACGTGGCCGGCTGGCGGGTCGAGTCGCGTCCACATGCGACAGTTCCGGTGATCGGTGGGCACGGGTGGCCCGATCCGGCCGTCCAGCCGGACGCGCCGGACGTCCGGGTGCGTCGGCTGGACGAGACCGGCGACGAGTCCCCGCGCGAGTTCCTCGGCACGCTCGACTTCTTCGTCCACTTCCCCGAACCCGAGCGGGTGGACACCGACCGGACGATTCTGGAGGCGATGGCGAGCGGGGTGCCGGTCGTCGCGGACCCCCGGTTCCGGTCGGTCTTCGCCGAGGCCGCGGTCTACACGCAGCCGGCCGGTGTCCGTGATCTCGTGCTGCGACTGCACAAGGACCGGCCCGCCTACGACGCTCTGGTCGCCCGGGCCCGCTCCTTCGTGACCGAGCATTTCGGCAGTGCCTCGCACATCGCCCGGCTGGCGTCGCTGGGCGTGCTGCCCCGCGGGACCGTGCCCGCGCCGCGTGTGGAGCTGCTCCCCAGTGCCCGGCCGGCCCGGCGGGTCCTGCTCGTGGGCGACGACATCGCCCGGTTCCGGGCCATCGCCCGCCGGCTGCCGGCCGATCTCGAACCGGTCGTCGTGGCCGGATCGGCCGGGCTACCCGCCGCGCACGCCGCCGGTCTGCTCACCGAGTACCTGCCCGCGGCGGCCGAGCTCGGTGTGGCCGAGAACCGCTGGGCCGGGTTCGTGCGCGACCGGCTGCGGCACCTGATCGAGCTCTACGGCCCGCGCGCGGTGCTGGTCGGCGGGGTGCCGCACGACGGGATCGCCGCCGCGATCGCGGACAACGAGGGACCGCGCTGGCTGTGGCTGCGCCCGGCCATGTGGCGGCGCGGCACCGGCGGTCAGTGGGCGGCCCGCGGCGCGTTGTTCGCGGGCATCCTGGAGCCGGGCGAGTTCGCGGCCGGCGGTGACGAGGGCTGGACCACCACCGCCCGGGCCGGGGTGAGCACTGTCGACCCGATCACCGAGCTGCCCCGGAAACGGCGCCGTCGAGCCGCGGAGAACACTTTGCTCTGCCGGGGCGTCGTGGCCTCGCTGCCCGGCTTCACGGTCACCGAGGCCCGTCCGGGGGAACTGGGCGGAATCGCTCTGGCCGTGTCCCGGGCCGATTACACGAACTTCCACGAGCTGCTCGGGGCCGGCGTGCCGACGGTCTTCGTGCCCGATCCCGGCGGCGCCGACGACGAGCTGGCCCGGGCCCGGTTCGCCGCCGCGGCCGGGGTGGCGATCTGCGCGACCGGCGACGACGAGGCCGCCGCGGCGCTGGAACGGCTGGCCGATCCGGCGGCCCGGGAGGCATTGGCCCGGCGCTGCGCCGAGCTGTCGTTCGGCAACGGGGCCGCCGACGCCGCGGACTGGCTGGCCGGGTTCTGCCGGGAACAATCCGAGACGGGGGCCCGCAGTGTTCGATGAGCCCGACGCGGCCGACCTCGCCCTGGCCCGGTGGGAGGTGGCCACGCTGACCGGCCGGTTGCGCTGCGTCGAGGACGAGCGCGACGCCGCCCTCCGGGAGCGCGACCGCAACCGCGAACTCGTGCTGGCGTTGCGCCGCAGCCGCTCCTACCGGCTCGGCCGCGCGCTGGTCGACCTGGCCCGCGACCCGATGCGGCAGGCCCCGTCGATGGCCGGTCGGGCGGCCCGGCGGCTGCGCCGGCCCCCGGCACTCGAGGCGTCCCGCGCCCGCCCGCCCGCAACCGGCGTGCCGGGCCGTGTCTACGTGGCGGTCGGGCTGTCCCGGGCCGGGTCGCACGCGCTGATCCGGGCGTTGCGGCAGCGGGTGCTCGTGGACGCCGATCATCTGCCGGTGGTGATCACCGATCAGCCCGCGCTGCGCGGTCTGCAGGTGCCGGGTGTGGTGCTCGAATACCTGCCCGACCCGGCGACCTGGTCGCGCCACGATCCCGGCGCCCGCTGGGAGGCACTGCTGGCCCGGCGGGTGGCCCAGCTCTGCCGCGACCACCGCGCCTCGCGGGCCACGGTGATAGATCCGCGGGACCCGCCCACACTGGCCCGGCTGCTCGAGAGCGTCACCGATCGATCGGCGGGTTCGTTGACTTGAGACATGAGCGCCCCGACGATGGATGCCCCCTCCGCCGCACCGCGCGTGGGGATGCGTTTCGTCGTCGCCGGGCCGCCGGTCGGGGCGCTGTGGCGGCGGGCGCTGCTGAGGGCCGTGCTCGTGCCGCTGCCGGTGCTGGCCCCGCTGATCGCGCTGGCGCCGAGCCGCGACCACCGGTTCAACCTGTACTGGCACGGCGGTCTGTTCCGCGACGACCCGCTGCGGATCGTGCCGCACACCGTCGGCTCGCTCCCCGGCTATCTGCGGCTGGGCAACTTCCGGCTGTTCGGCCGGATGCTGGAGAAGGCCCTCGACACGGCCGCGTACGCCCTGAGCGAGGTGCTCGGCCTGCCTGTGAACGTCGGTCTGCGGCTCGTCTCGTTCCTGTCGGCGCTGCTGTTGTGCGTCACCGCCGTGCTGCTGGCCGAAAGCGTCGTGGCCCGGGGCAAGCTGTTCCGCCGTCCGCCGTCCACAGTGGCCGCCGTGGTGCCGTTCGCGGTAGCCGCCGGGTTCGTCGCGGCCGGCGGGTCGAGCCCGATCGTGTTGTTCGGCGGCCTTTACCTCGCGTCGGCCGCCCTCGTTCTCGGTGTCGCCGCGGGCCTGTGCCGCATCGATCCCGACCGGCCGTTCCGCCTCTGGTGGGCGCCGCTGCTGATGCTCGGCGGCGCGGCCCTCGCGGCCTTCAACGAGATCGCGTACCTGGCGCTGCCCCTGGCCACCGTGGCCGTGCTGGCCCGGGGCCGGCTGGTGCTCGGGCTGACGCCGGGCCGGTTGTGCACGGCGGCCCCGGCCCGCGCGCTCGCGTTGCTGTGGCTGGGTTTCCTGCCGATCTTCCTCGCCGTCCGGGTCGTCATCCAGCGCTACTGCGCCACCGGCGGCTGCTACAAGGGTTCCGACGTGCGGCTCACCGCCGATACCTTCCAAGCCTTCCCCGTACGGGTCGTCGACTGGCTGCCCCCGCTGATGTGGCGGGCCGCGGTGGCCGGGGGCAGCCCGCGGCCGTGGCTCGGCGGCACGGTCCTGGCCGTCGCGCTGATCGTGCTCGGATTGCTGGCCTGGCACGCGATCCGCGACCTGCCCCGGCTGTCGCAGGTGAGCCGGCGCGCCGCCCTGGCCCTGGTCCTGACCGCGGGCACGCTGATCGTCGCGGGCGCCGCGATGGGTTCGCTCAACGCCGACGTGCAGCAGCTCGTGACGGCCGGGAAGTGGGGCTGGGGCTGGCGCGACTCGGCGGTCACCACGACGGCGGGTGCGCTGTTCGTGGCGGCCGGGCTGCACCTCGTACGCAAGCAATGGCTCGTCGTGACGGCCGTGGTGCTGCTGGCCGTGGCGGCAGCCGGATCGGCCGCGGCCAACAAGCGGCAGCGGGACACCGCGATGACGGCCCCCGCGGCCCGCCTGGCCGACCGGGTGGCCGTCGAAATGGCCGACTTCGACCCCGGCCCCCAGGGCGCCGCCCGCCGCTGCGCGTTGCGAGCCGAGTTCCACCAGCTGTACGCCGATTCCCCGTTCTCGCTGCGCCGCTTCGACGAGTCGCTGGAGGTCGCGGCCCGGCAGCGCGCGGACGTGGCTTTCTGCCCGGGCGTAACCGGTGGGTCCGGTCCGCGTTGACGTTGGCAGGTTGAAGATCAGCGGGGGAGGACCGATGCGCCGGTTGCGCAGACTGACCAGGCGTCAGGCGATTCTGGCGGCCGGCGCGTGCCTGCTCTGCGCGGCGGTCGGGGCGGCCGCGCTGACCGGCAACGTCACCGTCGCGCTGACCCTGCTGGCGATCTTCTTCACGGTCCTGTTCGGTGGCCTGCTGCTGATCGCGCGCCGGATCTCGGGACTGGCCCGCGCGCAGCGCCGGCAGCAGCACGACGTGCGCGCGGTGCTCGACCAGACCCAGCGGCGGCTGCTCGGCGCGATGGAGGAACTGCTGCTGCACTCGGGTGACCGGCACCGCGAGCTGACCGGTGCGCTGGCCGGGCAGATGAGCGCGCACACCCGTGACATCGAGGCCATCGTCCAGCTCTTCCAGCGGGTCACGCCGCGGGCCCCGATGCCTCCCGCGGCCGCCCCGGCCGAACTGCTCGAACTGCTGCACCTGATCCGCACCCGTAAGCCGAGGTTCGCGCTCGAACTGGGCAGCGGGCAGTCGACGGTCTGGCTGGCGTACGCGCTGGAACAGGTCGGCGGCCGGCTCGTCTCGCTGCACCACGACTCCGGCGCGGCCGAGAGCGCTCGGGCCGCGCTGGCCACGCACGCGCTCGTGCCGGTGGCCGAGGTGCGCGAGGCGCCGCTGCGCCCGGTGCCGATCGGGGAGCGCACGTTCGCCTGGTACGACCTGGAGTCGCTGGCCGACGTGCACGACGTCGACCTGCTGGTGATCGGCGGCCCGCCCGGCACGACCGGACCCGACGCCCGGTTCCCGGCGATGGCGCTGCTCGAGGAGCGGCTGGCCGACGCGGCGGCGGTGTTCGTGGCCGACGAGCGCGACGTGCTGGGCCGGTGGCTGGAAACGACTGAGGGCCTCACCCGCGAAGGTGAGGCCCTGCTGTCCTATCGACGTGTGGTGCGGCAGCTGAGCCGGTTGCAATAACCTCAGGCTCAGTAACCGAACTCCTGCGAGATGTACGTGGTGCCGTTGGCGGCGCGGACAACGCCGACGCCGACGGCCTTGGCGGTGCAGTTGAGCAGGTTGGCACGGTGACCCGGGCTGGCCATCCACGCCTTGACGGTGTCGGCGCCGGTGCTGTAGCCGTACGCGATGTTCTCGCTCAGCGGGCGGACGTAGCCGGCGGTCTTGATGCGACGGTCGAAGGTCGAGTTGCCGGCGCCGACGTGGCTGAACTTGCCGGTGCGGGCCATCCAGGCGCTGTGGCCGACGGCCGCCTTGGTCAGGCTCGGGCTGGCCACGACGGCCTTGCAGCCCTTGGCGGCGCGCATCTTGTTGGTGTAGGTCACGATGTCGGCCTGCATCGTCGCGGCGCTCGGCGCCGCGGTGGTGGCGGCCTGGGCGGACGAAGCGAACGCGACCAGCACAAACAGGGTGGCGGGGATCATGGCGATCAGGGCCAGACGCTTGGTGATCGAAGAGCGCATCGACTGCCTTTCGTTGATGTCCGCGTCGGCTCCTACCGCCGCGTTCAGGGTTATGTTCGGCGCTGAGGCAGTGAAGATGACCCATGTTCGGGTGCCATGGAGATGCCCTTCGGTTGCCGGTTGGTTGGCTGGCCGGGCCCGGTTCCCGTGACGTTGCCATCACGGTGCGTGCTGATGATCGTTGATCCCGATAGACGGGCAAAACGGACACTGGAGAGGGGGAATCGCGGTGACTGCGACCGTTCACGACGTGGCGATCCTGGCCGACTTTCGCTTCGCCGGGGCGGGAGTGGCGGCCGAGGTGCATGCGCAGCACGAGGCGGCGCTGAGCACGCTGCTGGTGCACGTGCCCCGCGACGCGCGGCCACTGCCCTTCGCCCCACAGGTGCGCGACCTCCTGCGGGACGGCGCGGCCACGCTGGCCCGGGAGGACCGGACCGCCACCGTACGGCTGCTCATCGCCCGCGGCGCCGACCTGCTGGCCGAGGCGCGTACGCGGGTGCGGGCCGAACACACGGTCGTGGTGGCCGACCGCGCGCCCGAACCCGGCGGTGACCTGCCCGACGACGTCGAGTGGGCACCGGTCGACGACCGCGTGCGCGAAGCGATGCCGCTGCTCTGCCGCCTCACTGTGCATAACTGGCACGAGGTCGTCGACGCGGCCGCCTCGTGGCAGGAGTTCCCCGAACGCTTCCGGGCGCTGGAACGCACCTCGGGCCACCAGTCGCACCTGCGGCGGCTGGCCGGGTTCGGCATCCGCCCCCGGATCAGCGCCCCGGCCCTGCCCCGCGAGCCCGGCCCGGTGCCGCCCGCGCCCACCCGCCGTGTGCTGCTGCTCGGCGCGCCGACCCGGCTGACCGCGATCGCCCGGCGGCTCCCGCCCGCCCTCGCGCCGGTGATCGCCACCCAGTACGCGGCACCCGGCGGCGGCTTCCTGACCGAGCACATCCCCTCCCGCGAGGCGCTCGGCGGGGGCGAGGCGGCCTGGAACCGGATGCTCCGCGACCGCCTGACCCACCTGATCGACCTGCACTCACCCGAGATCGTGGCGGTCGACGACCTGCCGCACGAGGGCATCGTCGAGGCCGTCCGGGCCCACCCGCACGTGCTCTGGGTGTGGGTGCGGCGCGCGATGTGGCCGCGCGGGGCCGGCCAGGAATGGATCACCGAGGGCAAGGTCTTCGACCACGTCCTCGAACCGGGCGAGTTCGCCGCCCTGGCCGACGACGGGCCGACAGTGGCCGACCGGGCCTCCGCGCACCGGGTCGAACCGATCACCCTGCTCGACGCGGGCGAACTGCTCGACCCCGCGGCGGCGCGGGCCGACCTCGGGCTCGACGCCGACCGGCCGGCCGCCCTGGTGCGGCTGGGCGACACCCGGATCGTCGAGCGGCTGGAGGGCCACGGCTTCCAGGTTGTCGTGCGCGACCAGGCGGTGAGCCGCTACCTGCGGGCGTTCGACCTGGTGGTCAGCTCGGCCGATTACGACGCCTACCACGAGCAGCTGCGCTTCGGGATCCCCACGATCCTCGTGCCCAGCCGCGACACCGTGCTCGACGACCAGCTGGCCCGGGCCCGCTACGCCGACGCGGCCGGGGTGGCCCTGACCGTCGAGGACCCGGAATCGGAGGAGCTGGAGCGGGCGCTGGACAGCGCCGCCCGCGCCGACAAACGTGCCGTGCTGCGCCGCCGTTGCGAGGAGCTGACGTTCTCCAACGGCGCGTCCGCGGCCGCGACCTGGCTCGGCGGGCTGGCCGCCCGCCACGAACGGATCGGAGGCTGACGTGCCGGAGACCGCACTGCAGACGCTCGACACCGCGCAGCGGGCGCGCTGGGAACTGGCCGCCATGGCGGGCCGGCTCCGCATGCTCGAATCGCGGCTGGTGGAGGAACGCCACCGCGGCGACGAACTGCGCCGCGAACGCGACCGGGAGCGGCGCCGGGCCGACCGCCTGCGCCGCAGCGAGGCCTACCGGATCGGCGCCGGGCTGCTCGCGCTGCTGCGGAACCCGGTGCAGGCCGCCCCGCGCCTGACCCGCTCGCTGGTGCGTCGGCTGCGCCCGGCGCCTCGCACGATCGCGTTGGCGCTGGAGCCGGCGGGCACCCCGGCCGCCGTCGCGCCGCGTCCCCCCGTCCACCTGTACGTGGTGATCGGTCTGGAGTTCGAGGCGGTGCGCGAGTTCGTGCTGACCCTGCGGCAGCGGCTGCAGGTCGACCCCGACCACCGGCCGGTCGTGATGACCGACTGCGAGTCCTTCGCCCTGCTGCGCGACCTCGGTGTGCTGCTCGAATACCTGCCCGACCGGGCGACCTGGGAGCGGCACCGGCCCGACCGTTCGTGGGAGGACGTGCTCTCGGAGCGGCTGTCCCGGCTGTATCGCGACCACGAGTCGGTCCGCACGATCATCATCGACCGCGCCCATCCGCCGACCCTGGCCGAGCTGCTGCGCTGACCAGTTTTGTAACTTTTGCCGCTCCGGTCTCGTTGGGCGAGCGTGACCGTATCGAGCCCGATGATCTCCGTGGTGGCGCCCGTCCACAACGAGGGCGCCGGCGTGGAACGCTTCGTGGCCCGCCTGGCCGACGTGCTCGCCGGCGCCGGTTTGGCGTACGAGCTGGTGCTGGTCGACGACGGCTCGACCGACGACTCCTGGAACTTCGTGGTCGCTCAGGCGGCGCTCGATCCCCGGGTGCGCGGCCTGCAGCTGTCGCGCAACTTCGGCAAGGAGGCGGCCGTGCTGGCCGGGCTCGAGCACGCGGCCGGCGACGCCGTGGTCGTGATCGACTCCGACCTGCAGCACCCGCCCGAGATCATCCCCGAGATGGTGCGGCGCTGGCGGCAGGGCGCGCACGTGGTCGAGGCGGTCAAGCGCAACCGTACGGGTCAGGGCCTGATCGGCCGAGTCGGCGGACGCGCGTTCAACAAGGCGTTCACCGGCCTGACCAGGGTCGACCTGGTCGACGCGACCGACTTCCGGCTGCTGGCCCGCCCGGCCCTGGAGGCGCTGCTGCGGCTGCCCGAACACTCGTCGTTCTTCCGTGGCACGAGCAGCTGGATCGGCTTCCGCCGGAGCACCGTCGAGATCGACATCGCCGAACGCGTGGGTGGCCGCTCGCGGTGGACCTTCGGTTCGCTGTTCCGGCTCGCGGTCAACGGGCTCACCTCCTTCACGTCGGCCCCGCTGCACCTGGTGACGATGGTCGGGCTGGGCTTCGCCGCGTTCGCCGTGCTGCTCGGGGCGCAGACCCTGATCCGCTGGATCGGCGGCGACTCGGTGGCCGGTTTCCCCACGGTCATCCTGCTGCTGCTCGTGATGGGCACGTTCCTGCTGCTGGGCCTGGGCGTGATCGGCGAATACCTGGCACGCATCCACGAGGAGGTCCGCGGCCGGCCCCGCTACCTCGTGCAGGAACGCGCCGAGCACTCGGTCGTGCCCGAGCAGTGGGCGCGTGCGAAGCGCTGAGCTGTTCCGGTACGCGATCAGTGGCGGTGCCGGCGCGCTGACCCACCTCGGCGTGGGCGCGGGGCTGGCCGCCGGGCTGGGCGTCCGGGCGGTGCTCGCCTCGGCCCTCGGCTTCGGCGCGAGCGTCGGAGTCTCGTACTGGCTGCAAAGGTCCTGGGTCTTCCGCTCGACGACCGGGCACCTGGTCGCGGGCGGGCGGTTCCTGACCGTGACGGCCGTGGCCTTCGCGCTGAACGCCCTGATCCTCTGGCTCGGCACGGAGGCCCTGGCCGCCCCGTTCGTGCCGGTGCAGGCGGTGGCGCTGATCGCGATCCCGGTCGTCAACTACGCGCTCAACTCCCGATGGACCTTCCGCGTCCCTTGATTTCGATCATGTTTACGGGTGTCATGGTCGTGTGGCGGAGCTCACGGTCCACGACACCAACGGCATCCTCCGGCAGCCGTGGGTGCACCCCGACCGCACCAGCCGTGGCCTCGGCTGGTCATCGCTCTACGTCTCCACCCAGAGCGAGCAGCCCTACCAGGCCAGCTTCGGGGGCGCGCCCAGCCACCTGGTGATCCTGCACCGCAACGGGCCGGTCACGGTGCGCCGCGGGCATCTCGGGCTGACCAGCTCGCGGACCGTGCCGCCGGGCGGCCTGTTCGTGCACCCGGCGGGCAAAGAACTGACCGTCGAACTGGGCGGCGCGCTCGACACCGTGCACGCCTACCTGACCGACGACCTGCTCCGCGCGGCCTGCGACGACGGACCGGTCGAACTGGCCGAGGAACTGGGCGCCCTCGACCCCCTGGTCGAGCAGCTGATGCTGACCCTCGACCGGGTGATGCGGGAATGGGAGCCCACCGCACGCACCTATGTGGACCACCTGGGCTACGCATTGGCCGCTCAGTTGGCCCGGCAGCACAGCGTGCGCGGGCGGCCGGTGCCCCCGCCGCCCCGGCGCTCCGGGCTGACCGATCGGCAGCTCGACGCCGTACGGGACATGGTCGAGACCCGGCTCGGTGAACCGTTGCCGCTGCGCGAGATGGCCGCCGTGACCGGCTTGAGCGTCAGCCAGTTCGGCCGCCAGTTCAAGGCGCGCACCGGCCTGTCACCCCACCAGTTCCTGATCCAGCGCCGGGTCGACGCGGCCGGGCGGCTGCTGCGGGGCACCACGATCCCGATCGCCGAGGTGGCCCAGCGCTGCGGCTTCTCCCACCAGGAACACCTGACCCGGGTGCTGCGCGCGCATCTGAGCATCACCCCGGCCGCGATGCGCGTTTCGTGCAGCGCTTAGGTGCAGGATCCTGATCGATCGCGCGCCGACACTGGGCGGGTGGAGTCGTTCGAGCACAACGGGCACGCCTCGCGGGTGGTCTTCGGAGCGGGAACGCTGAGCCGGCTGCCCGACGAGGTGGCGCGGATCGGGGCCGCGCGCGTGCTGCTGCTGGGCGGACGGTCCGAGCGCGCGGCCGGGCTGCTGGGGCCGCTCGCCGTGGCGCGGTTCGAGCAGGTCGCGATGCACACCCCGGTCGAGGTGACCACGCGAGCGCTCGATCTCGTGCGCGAACACGACGTGGACTGCCTGGTGTCGATCGGCGGGGGATCGAGCACGGGCCTGGGCAAGGCGCTCGCCGCGCGCACCGGGTTGCCGCAGATCGCGGTGCCCACGACGTACGCGGGCTCGGAGATGACGCCGGTCGTGGGCGAGACCGCGGACGGCAAGAAGACGACCCGCAGCGACCCCGCCCTGCTGCCCCGGACGGTCGTCTACGACGTCGAGCTGACCCTCGGACTGCCGGTGAGGCTGTCGGTGACGAGCGGGCTGAACGCCATGGCGCACGCGGTCGAGGCGCTGTACTCGCCGCAGGCCGACCCGGCCGTCGACGCCTTCGCGCAGGATGCTCTGGCGCGGTTTGCGCGTTCCCTGCCGGTCATCGTCGAACGGCCGGACGACCTCGACGCGCGGTCGGACGCTCTGGCCGGGGCGTGGCTGGCCGGGATCTGCCTCGGCACCGTGGGGATGGGGCTGCATCACAAGCTCTGCCACGTGCTGGGCGGGTCGTTCGGGCTGCCGCACTCGGAGACGCACGCGGTCGTGCTGCCTCATGTGATGGCCTACAACGCCGCGGCCGCCCCCGAAGCCATGCGCCGGATCGCCGCGGCCCTGGGCGCGACGGATGCCCCGGCGGCCGTGCACGACCTGGCCGCGCGGCTGGGAGCGCCGGGCTCGTTGGAAGCGCTCGGCCTGTCCGCCGCCGATCTGCCGCGCGCGGCAGCGCTGGCCACCGCGCAGCCGTACCCGAATCCGCGTGAGGTCACCGCCGAGGGGGTTTCGTCGGTGCTGCAGAGCGCATGGCGGGGCGAGCGGCCTGGTGCGAGCGGCCGGCGGCCCGACATCACGTGGCTCACCGACGAGGTGGTGGCCAGCTTCGCCGGGGCGGCCTCACCCCGTACGGCGCAATTGCTGTCCGACCTGGTGCGGCGGCTGCACGGCTTCGTGGCCGACAACGACCTCACCGAGCACGAATGGCAGGCGGCGATCGACTTCCTCACCCGTACGGGTCAGCTCTGCTCACCCACGCGGCAGGAATTCGTGCTGCTCAGCGACACGCTGGGGATCTCCAGCGCGGTCGACCTGCTGAGCAATTCGCGCTCGCCGGAAACCACGCCGTCGGCCGTGCTCGGCCCGTTCTACGTCGACGGGCCGCCCTCGGTGCCCGCCGGGACCGACCTCGCCGAAGGGTTGCCGGGCGTGCCGCTGCGGGCCGACGTATGGATCGTCGACCTCGACGGGCAGCCGGTGCCGGACGCGGTCGTGGACGTCTGGCAGTCCAATCAGGACGGTTTCTACGACGTGCAGCTGCCTGACATCGAAGGACCGGTGCTACGGGCCCGGCTGCGCAGCGACACCGACGGGCGGCTGTGGTTCCGCTCGATCCTGCCGTCGGAATATCCGATCCCGGACGACGGCCCGGTCGGGCAGATGCTGCGAGCCACCGGCCGCCACCCCTACCGGGCCCCGCACCTGCACTTCATGATCAGCGCGCCCGGGTTCCGGCGGCTCATCACCCAGCTCTTCGTGGCCGGCGGGCCGTACCTGGACTCCGACGCGGTCTTCGGCGTCAAGGAGGACCTGATCGTCGAATTCCCGGCCGCTGCCGACGGCACCCGCACGGTCGAATTCACCTTCCGCATCGCACCCCTGGAGGATCACCATGACTGACGTCATCGCGTCTCCGGCGGGCGGCCGGCATGGCTGACGTCGAGACCGACGTGCTGATCGTGGGCAGCGGCCCCGCCGGTGGGGCGGCTGCGCTGCTGCTGAGCACGTACGGCGTGCCGAACATCGTCGTCACCAAGTACGGCCGGCTCTCGGACACGCCGCGGGCGCACATCACCAACCAGCGCACGATGGAGGTGCTGCGCGACGCCGGGATCGAGGACCAGGTGATCGCCCAGGCCACCCCGCAACGGCTGATGGGCGACACCGTCTTCTGCTCCAGCCTGGCCGGGGAGGAACTGGGTCGGCTGCACACCTGGTACACCCATCCGGCGCGACAGGCCGACCACGACCTGGCCTCCCCGTCCAGCATCTGCGACATGCCGCAACACCTGATGGAACCGGTGCTCGTCGGCACCGCGGTGGCCCGGGGCACCTCGCTGCGCTACCAGACCGAATACCTGTCGCTCGAGCAGGACGCGGACGGGGTGACGGCGACCGTACGGGACCGGTTGCGGGGCGACGAATACCGGATCCGCGCGAAATACCTGATCGGCGCGGACGGCGGGCGCAGCAAGGTCGCCGCGGACATCGGGCTGCCCATGGTCGGCCAGATGGGCGTCGCGGGCAGCATCAACATCGTCTTCGAGGCCGACCTGACCGCGCTGACGGCGCACCGGCCGAGCACGCTTTATTGGGTGCTGCAGACCGGATCGGACGTCGGCGGCATCGGGATGGGCCTGGTGCGCTGCGTCCGGCCGTGGCACGAATGGCTCATCGTCTGGGGCTACGACATCAACGGCGCACCGCCCGACCTCACCGAGGACTACGCCCGGCGGATCGCGCACCACCTGATCGGCGACGACTCGGTGCCCGTCACCATCAAGTCGTCCTCGGCGTGGACGGTCAACCACCTGTACGCCGAGACGTACCAGAACGGTCGCGTGTTCTGCATGGGCGACGCCGTGCACCGGCACCCGCCGTCCAACGGGCTCGGCTCCAACACGTCGATCCAGGACGCCTACAACCTGGCCTGGAAACTGCGCCTGGTGCTGAACGGGACGGCCGGACCGGCGTTGCTGGACACGTATTCGGCCGAGCGGGCGCCGGTCGGGCGGCAGATCGTCGACCGGGCCAACCGCAGCATCGGCGAGACGACCCGCATCTTCGACGCGCTGGGGCTGCTCACCACCGGCGACCCCGAGCAGCTGCGCCGCAACATGGACGCGCGCAAACTGGCCACCCCCGCGGCCGAGAAACAGCGGCGCGAACTGCGCGAAGCCATCGAGTTCAAGAACTACGAGTTCAACACGCACGGCGTCGAACTCGACCAGCGCTACACCTCGTCGGCCGTGCTCCCCGACGGCCCACCACCTGCGAACCCACGCGACGCCGAGCTCTACCACCACCCGACCACATGGCCCGGCGCCAAGGTGCCGCACGCGTGGGTGGTCCGCGGCAACACCCGTCTGTCCACGCTGGACCTCGGCGGTGGCGGCCGGTTCGTGCTGCTGACCGGGCCGGGTGGCGAGCCGTGGGTGACCGCGGCGGCCGCGCTCGGCGTGACCGCGCACGTGATCGGCCCCGGCGCCGACTACGAGGACGCCTACGGCGACTGGGCCCGGCTGCGCGAAGTCGGCGACTCCGGCTGCGTGCTGTTGCGCCCCGACAACTACGTCGGCTACCGGGCTTCCGAGTTGGCCGCCGACCCCGCAGGCGAGTTGAGTTCTGCCCTGAACCGGATACTGGGGCGGTGACCTGGGCCTTCAGAGCCGGTGCGCCTCCGGGACGGTGGTCGCGCCGCGGGTGTCGAAGAAACGTTTGGCCAGCGCGGCCAGGTCGTCGGCGTCGTAGGCGCGGTGGTTCTGCACCAGGATCACCAGGTCGGCCGTGACCACGGTGCCGCGCAAATCGTCGGCTCGGGGCACGATCCAGTCGGTGACGTACGGGTCGTGGAAGACGACTGTGGCGCCCAGTGACTGCAGGTGGCGGGCCAGCGGGGTGGCCGGTGATTCGCGCTGGTCGGCGATGTCGGGCTTGTAGGTGACGCCCAGCAGCAGGATCGTCGCGCCGTGGACCGCCTGGCCGTCGGCGTTCAGCAGGTTCTGGGCGCGGCGGGCCACGTACGACGGCATCGTCGCGTTGATCTCCTGGGCCAGTTCGACGAAGCGGAACGGGTAGCCGAGCCGGCTGCGGACGTTGTGCGACAGGTAGTTGGGGTCGATCGGGATGCAGTGCCCGCCCACGCCGGGCCCCGGATAGAAGGCTTGGAAGCCGAACGGCTTGGTCGACGCGGCGCGGATCACGTCCCACAGGTCGATCCCGAGTTCGTGGCAGAACCGGGCCATTTCGTTGACCAGGGCGATGTTCACGTGGCGATAGGTGTTCTCCAACAACTTCGCGGTTTCCGCTTCGCGAGTTCCCCTCGTACGCACCACCGTCTCCACGAAACGTCCGTAGAAGCCCGCCGCGCGCAAGGTGCAGTCCGGCGTGTAACCCCCGACCACCTTGGGCGTGTTGCGCGCCCCGAAGTGCGGGTTGCCGGGGTCGATGCGTTCGGGGGAGAACGCCAGGTGGAAGTCGACGCCCGCGGTCAGCCCGGACAGCTTCTCCAGCAGCGGCCGTACGACTTCGTCGGTCGTGCCGGGGTAGGTGGTGGATTCCAGCACCACGAGCATGCCCGGCCGCAGCTGCCGGCCGATCGCCTCGGTGGCCCCGGTGACCGCGCTCAGGTCGGGCCCGTCACCCTCGGCCAGGGGGGTGGGCACACAGATGACGGCCGTCGTGCAAGCACCGATGAGCGCCTCGTCGGTGGTGGCCCGGAAACCGCCGTCCAGCATCTCGGCGATGTCGGCCTGCGTGAGGTCGTCGACGTGCGAGCGCCCCTCGTTGAGCGCGTCCACCACCTGCGCCTGTACGTCGAACCCGAGCACGGTCAAGCCGGCCCGGACGGCCTGCTGGGCCAGCGGCAGCCCGACGTAGCCCAGCCCCAGCACCACCACGTCGGCGCTCATCGCACCGCCTCTCCGACGACCGCGACCCGCTTGACCTGACGGGCGACGCGCGGCACCACCGCGCCCTCCCACCGGGACGGGAAGGGCAGGTAGGCCGGCAGGAACTCGGCCAGCAACGCCGCCTGCTCGGGCGCCGCGCTCACGGAGGAGTCGGTGTCGTTGAGGCAGAACGCGTCGAGGTGGCGCCGGTGCAGCAGGCGGGCCAGGTGGAACGGCGTGGCCGGGTCGGCCAGGTCGGTGTAGAGGTAGCTGATCTGCCCGGGGGCCGCGCGGCCGGTCAGGTAGGCGTAGTACTGCTGCAGCGACGACAACATGGCGATGTCGTCGGGGTGGCGGAACTGGTGCCCGGCGGTCGCCTCGACGTGCTCGGCGAAGCGCTGCTCGATCTCGGCCAGCACGCTGCGCCGCGACGGGTGCGGCGTGTGCTTCATCTTGTGGGTCAGCACCCGGCCGAACGTGTTCTGGATGAGCCGGCGGTTGTTCTTGCCGGCCGAGTCGGCGGGGGCGTCGGCTTGCGTCCGGGGCGCCGAGCCGACCAGCGCTCCGGACGGGAAGAAGCGGGTCAGTCCGCCCGGCGTGAAGAACAGTTCGGGCGCCACCGGCCGGCCCAGGAAGACGTCGTCGTTGAGGTAGAGAAAATGCTCGGCCAGTCCGGGGATGTGGTGCAGACGCGTCTCGATGGCCTGGGAGTTGAAGGTGGGCAGCCGCCCGGTGCCGCCGAAGATCTCGCGGTGGCTGACCACGGTCAGGTCGGCGCGGGTGGTGTCGAGCCAGGGCGGCACCTGGTCGTCGGTGACCAGATAGACGTGCCGGATCCAAGGCGCGTACGCGTGCAGCGAGCGCAGCGAGTAGCGCAGCTCGTCGCGCGAGACGAACCGCGAGTCGTTGGCCGTCTGCCCGCTCGAACCGGCCACCCAGCCGTTCTCGCGCAGCGCCGCGGCCTTGCGCGCGTGCCAGGCCGGGTCGCCGCCGTCGACCCACGTGTAGACGGCGTCGATCGGGAAGGCCACCCGGTCCGGGCTGACCATCGTGAACACCTCACGTGTGCGGTAGCGGCGGGTCGTGCCGGGCGCGCCGAACGGGCCGAACACCGGCTCGGCCACTGCGATCTCGGGCTCGTCGACCGGCACCACGTCGGCCACCGGGTTGCTGCGCGGCCCCACCAGGTTGCCCTGCTCACGCCGCCAGAATTCCACGTCGCAGCCGTACGCGGGACCGAGCGTGAGGCGGCCCGACGGGTCCGTGACGGGCCAGCTCGCCCGTACGACCTGTCCCGGCCGCACGCGGTCGAGCCGGCCCTCGCCGCGGGCGGTCACCGTGGTCAGCGCGGCCATGGCCCGGGCCCGGTCGGCGGCGTCGACGGCCACCCCCGTACGGGTCAGGGACGCCACCGGGATCCGGAACCACTCGACACCGGCGCCGGTCAGCGCGTCCAGCACGCGATCGAGGTTCTCCCGGCGCACGGCGGCCGGGGTGGCGTCGAGGCACCGCCGGGCCGTGACCCGCCCCGCGGCCGTACGGACCCGCAGGGCCGGCGCGTCACCGATCGGCTTGAGCCGGGGCCGGGGGCCGAGCGGCACGATCCGGCGGGCCACCCGGAGCCGGTCGGCCGGCGGCACGAGCGGAAGCAGCCGGCGCTGCAGGTGGTGGAGCAGGCGCCGCCGTACGGGCCAGGGAGCCAGCCGGATGATCCGCACACCGTCGTCCTTCCGCGGGGCCGTTCGGTCACGAGCCCCAACGGGCACCGCCGGGAGAAGTTGCGGCGCGGCGCCGCCGTTACCCCGGAAATCGGTGGTATAGCGGGCATTTCGGACATGGGGTTCAGGGTTACCACCGATGCGGGAGGTTGCCCGAGTGCGTCATGGTGGAGTCCGCAGCTTCGACTCGGGGAGGCCGAGATGGGTAAGGCCGTAGCGTTTCTGGTGGCGTTGATCGCCGGAGTGATCGTGGTCGGCTGGGTGGTCAGCTCGCTGCTCGGGCCGGCCCTGTTCTACCTGATCGTGGGCGCGCTCGCGGTCGGCGGGGGCTACTACCTCTACACCAAGGCCAAGAAGTCGATCGCCCCCGGCACGCGCACGCAGCGCCGGATCGAGGCGGCGACGAAGACGTACCGGATGCGGAACCGGTAAGGCTGATCCCGGGCGGCTAGGCTTGCGCTATCGCCGCTCCTCTTGACCACTGGGAAGTCTCGCCGTGTTTGACACTTTGAGTGACCGCCTCTCCGGGATTTTCACCAAGCTCCGGGGCAAGGGCAAGCTCACCGACGCCGACATCGACGCCACCGCCCGCGAGATCCGTCTCGCGTTGCTGGAGGCCGACGTCGCGCTGCCCGTGGTCAAGGCCTTCATCTTCAACGTCAAGGAGCGTGCCCGGGGGGCCGAGGTCTCCCAGGCGCTCAACCCGGCGCAGCAGATCATCAAGATCGTCCACGAGGAGCTCATCAACATCCTCGGCGGCGAGGGCCGGCGGCTGCAGTTCGCCAAGCAGCCGCCCACGGTGATCATGCTGGCCGGTCTGCAGGGTGCCGGTAAGACGACCCTGGCCGGCAAGCTGTCCCGCTGGCTCAAGGGCCAGGGCCACCAGCCGCTGCTCGTCGCGGCCGACCTGCAGCGCCCCAACGCGGTCAACCAGCTGCAGGTGGTCGGCGGCCGGGCCGGCGTCGACGTCTACGCGCCCGAGCCCGGCAGCGGCATCGGCGACCCGGTCAAGGTCGCGAAGGACTCGATCGAGGTCGCCAAGCGCACGGCCAAAGACATCGTCATCGTCGACACCGCCGGCCGGCTGGGCATCGACGAGGAGATGATGCAGCAGGCCCGCGACATCCGCGACGCCGTCGAGCCCGACGAGGTCCTGTTCGTCATCGACGCCATGGTCGGTCAGGACGCGGTGCAGACGGCCGAGGCCTTCCGCGACGGTGTCGGCGTCACCGGCGTGGTGCTCTCGAAGCTGGACGGTGACGCCCGCGGTGGTGCCGCGCTCTCCGTCCGGCACGTCACGGGCGAGCCGATCCTCTTCGCCTCCACGGGTGAGAAGCTCGAGGACTTCGACCTCTTCCACCCCGACCGGATGGCCAGCCGCATCCTGGGCATGGGTGACGTTCTGACCCTCATCGAGCAGGCCGAGCAGGCCTTCGACGAGGACCAGAAGGAGAAGATGACCGGCAAGCTGCTGGCCGGCGAGACCTTCACCCTCGAAGACTTCCTCGACCAGCTCATCGCCGTGCGGCGGATGGGCCCGATCGCCAACATCCTGGGCATGATGCCGGGCATGGGCCAGATGAAGGACCAGCTGGCCGAGCTCGACGACAGCCACTTCGACAAGGTCACCGCGATCATCCGCTCGATGACGCCGGGCGAGCGCAGCAACCCCAAGATCCTCAACGGCTCCCGCCGCGCCCGCATCGCCAACGGCTCCGGCGTCACGGTGATGGACGTCAACCAGCTGCTCAACCGCTTCGCCGACGCGCAGAAGATGATGAAGCAGATGAGCGGCATGATGGGCCTGCCCGGCGGTGGCCGGCGCAAGGCCACGAAGAGCCCGAAGAACAAGCGCAAGGGCACCAAGGGCGGCAACAACCGGCCCCGTACGGGTGGGGGCGGCCTGCCCGCGGGCTTCCCGGGCGGCATGCCCCAGCTCCCGCCCGGCCTCGACCCCAACGCCCTCGGCGGCGCCGGCGGCGGCGGCTTCAACCTGCCCAATCTCGACTTCAACAAGCTGATGAAGCAGCAGAAGGACGACAAGGACAAGCGCTGACAACCGATCGGTGATCTAGGCTTGAGTACAGTAGTCTCGTGACACCCCCTGAGGAGGTCCCGATGACTGCGGCCCTACAGCTGCCGAGCCCGGTCATCGGCCTGTCGTTGGAGGTCGACCGGCGAAACGAGCCTCGACCGGATGTCGTGGTGCTGCGGAAGGAATACCGCCGCCGCACTCCGGCCCCGGTCGACGGTGCGCTGCTCGTCCTCGAGGTGGTTTCGCCGACCTCTCGCGTCCGTGACATGAACGCGAAGTGGAAGGTCTACGCGGCCAACCGCGTGACCACGTACCTGCTGGTCGACCCGTTGTTCTCCGATGGTGTCGTGTTGACTGAATACCGCCTCGGCGAGAACGGCCAGTACGACACGGTCACCAGTACGAGCAAGGTGTTCACCACGGATGTCCCCTATCCGATCAGCATCGATGTGCCGGCGCTGACCGCGCTCCGCGACGAGGAAGACGACGAAGGCGACCAGGATCCGGGCAATTCCTGACCGGCGGCGACGGCGGCTCGTCCGGACGGGCGACGGGCTGATCGGGTAGGACTGTCGGTATGGCGTTTCATGTGCGTGGGGCGGTTCTGCCGGACGGGGAAGTCAGGGATCTCTGGCTGGTGGGGGACACGGTCACCTACGAGCCCGTACGGGGTGCCGAGACCATCAGCGACGGCGGTTTCATCGTGCCGGGGCTGGTCGACGCGCACTGCCACCTGGGGATCGCGTTCGGGGCCAAGCCCATCACCAGCCTTGACCAGGCGCGGGAGCTGGCGCACACCGATCGGGACGCGGGCGTGCTGGCCCTGCGCGACGCGGGCTCGCCCTACCCGTATCCCGAGCTCGAGGACGAGGACGGCATTCCCCGGCTGGCCCGGGCCGGCCGGCACGTGGCGGCGCCGCGGCGATACCTGCGGGATGTCGGCGTCGAGGTGGACGGTGAGGCCGACGTGCGGGCCGCCGTGACCGAGCAGGCCAAGGCGGGCAACGGCTGGGTCAAGCTGGTCGGCGACTGGATCTCGCGGGACGCCGGTGACCTCGCCCCCTCGTGGGACGCAAACACCATGGCGGCGGCCGTCGACGCGGCGCACGCGGCGGGCGCGCGGGCCGCCGTGCACACGTTCTCCGAGGAGGGCGTCGAGCTGATGGTGCGGGCGGGCGTCGACTCCGTCGAGCACGGCACAGGGCTGTCGCTCGACCTGATCGACGAGATGGCCCGCCGGGGCACGGCGCTGGTGCCCACGATGATCAACATCAGGACGTTCGGCGGGATCGCGGACCGGGCCCGGGGCAAGTTCGACACGTACGCCGATCACATGCTGGCGCTGCAGGAACGGTTCCCGTCGGTGGTGCGGGCCGCGTACGAGGCCGGGGTGCCGATCTATGTGGGCACCGACGCCGGCGGCGGGATCCGGCACGGGCTGGTCGCCGAGGAGATGCTGATCCTGCAGGAGGCCGGGCTGCCCGCCGAGGAGATCCTGGCCGCTGCCTCGTGGCGGGCCCGGGAGTGGCTGGGCTTTGCGGGGCTGGTCGAGGGTGGGCTGGCCGACCTGGTCGTCTACGACACCGACCCGCGCGCGGACCTGCGAGTGGTCCGCGCGCCGAGCCGGATCGTGCTCAAGGGCCGGGTCATTCTCTGAACTCGTAGATTCGCAGGTCCTGCGGGCTGGCGCAGACCAGCCGGTCGGGGGTGAACGCACAGGGCGCGGTGTGCGCGGGCACCGTGCCCAGCGTGGTGATCGTGCCCAAAGCGGTGATCATGATCTTCAGCTCGCCCCCGGTCAGCTCGGGCAGCACCAGCAGGCGCCCGCCGTCGAGCCACTGGACGTCGCCGGAGGTGAAACGGAAATTCTCGCGTCCGTTCCCGTCGATCAGCCGGGTCACGCCGTCGCCGCCCACCAGCATGTCGGTGCCGTTCGCGACGAGCGAGGACCCGTCGAGCGGCCCGGGCACCTGCCAGATCGTCTCGCCCCGCGTCGTGTCGATCATCTTGACCCAGGACACGGTCTCGCTCTCCTGATCGACCAGGCAGACCATCGCCGGACCGCAGACGTCCATGCTGCCGGTCCTGTGCCCCAGCCGGCCGACGAAGGCCTTCTTCGAGGCGCCGGTGGCCAGGTCGGTCACCACCACGCGATACGGCTCGGTGTCGCAGCACCCGGGGCCACCGTCGAAAAGCTTCCCCTCGTACGCGATCAGGGTGTTGCCGCCGACCGGAGGCGAGACCGGTGTCGTCGTCCGCAGCACGTCGCCGCTGACGATGTCGCGCACCTGCACCTTGCCCGAGCGCCGCACGACCACCAGCCGGTTGTCCGTGAGCGAGGTGGCGAGCACGTCCGCCCCGTCCAGGCGCATGCCCAGGATCTGGTCGACCTTGTCAGCGCTCGGGGCGATCGACCACAGCTCGCGGCCGGTCCTCAGCTCGTACGCGTCGACCCGGCCCGTCTCGGGGTCGCGCTGGACGAGCACCTTCCGGTGCAGCACCCACTCGCCCAGGTCGCTGCTGGTGAACTCCCACATCCGGCGGCCGTCGGCCGGGTCGAGCACCCACGTCTTCGTGCCGCCGTAACTGACCAGCACCGCGTCGTCGGTGGCGCTGACCGAGGCGCTGAGATCGGACCCGGCCTCGAAGCCGTCGGCCCGCCAGACGACCTCGCTCGTCCGCACGTCGGCGGCGACCACCGAGATCGTGCTCCCCACCTTCCAGGCGGCGTAGACGTGACCCTTCACGATCGCCGGGTGCACCTCGTCGATCGCCCGGCCGAAGGGGATCGGCTGGCCGACCAGCGGCAGCGGGCCGGCGGCCGTGGTCGTGACGGACGGGGACGGCATGGGTGCGACGGTCTTGTTGTCGGCGCGCCGGTCGGGGCCGGCCACCACCCCGATCCCGGCCAGCACGACGCACACCGCCGCGGCCGCCGCGAGGATGCCGTTGCGGCTGCGCTGCCGGCCGCGCCGGCGGGCCCGGGTGGCGGTGCTGAGCGGGATCGCGTCGGCCTCGCGAGCCACCGAGGCGAAGATTTCGTCGAGATCAGCTGGCATCGTCGGCCCCCTTCGAGGCTGTGGTGGTTCCGTTCGTGGCCAGGGCGGGTGTCGCGCCGAGGGCGGCCGCGAGCTGGGTCCGGCCTCTCGACAGCCACGATTTGACCGTGCCGAGCGAGGCGCCGGTCTCGTGGGCGATCTCGGCCACCGACCGGTCGAGCAGGTAGTGCAGGGCCAGGGCGCGCCGGTGGGTCATCGGCAACGTGCGCATCGCGCGGATCAGCAGCACCGTGTTCTCCGAGGGCGGCGGTGTGTGTGGCGGGGGTGGTTCGGCCGCGGCCCGGGCCCGCCGTACGCCGAGGTGCCGCCACCGGTCGGTCGACAACCGGTTGACCACCAGCCGTAACCAAGCTTCCCGGTCCTCGTAGTCCGCGAGCCGCCGCCAGCGTTGCCAGGCCCGTGCGTACGCCTCCTGCACGAGGTCCTGGGCGTCACCCGGGTCACCGGTCAGCCCGTACGCGTATCGGGCCAGGCGCCGGCTGGTGTCCCGGTAGAAGTCGTCGAAGTCGTCAGTTGCTGTCATCCCCCGCCCCCTTCCACCTAGGACACGACATGCCCTCCCGCAGGGTTGCGCACGGACGCGACTAGGATGTCGCCTCATGGCCCGTGTGCTCACTCCCCGTGCGGAAGACTTCCCCCGCTGGTATCAGGACCTGATCGCCAAGGCGCAGCTGGCCGACAACGGCCCAGTCCGCGGCACGATGGTGATCCGGCCGACCGGCTGGGCCATCTGGGAGCGCATGCAGGCCGACATGGACCTGCGGATCAAGGAAGAGGGCGTGCAGAACGCCTACTTCCCGCTGTTCATCCCCGAGAGCTACCTGCGCCGCGAGGCCGACCACGTCGAGGGCTTCTCACCCGAGCTGGCCGTGGTCACCCACGCCGGCGGCAAACAGCTGGCCGAGCCGCTGGTCGTGCGGCCCACCAGCGAGACCGTGATCGGCGAGTTCATGGCCAAGTGGGTCGACTCGTATCGTGACCTGCCGCTGCTGCTCAACCAGTGGGCCAACGTCGTGCGGTGGGAGCTGCGCCCGCGCACGTTCCTGCGCACCACGGAGTTCCTGTGGCAGGAGGGGCACGACGCGCACGCCAGCGAGGAGCTCGCGCGCGAGCACGCCCGCAACATCCACCGGAACGTCTACCAGGCGTTCATGGAGGAGCTGCTGGCCATCCCGGTCGTGCCGGGCCGCAAGACCAAGGGTGAGCGCTTCGCCGGCGCCACGAACACCATGACCGTCGAGGCCATGATGGGCGACACCAAGGCGCTGCAGATGGGCACCTCGCACGAGCTGGGCCAGAACTTCGCGAAGGCGTTCGACATCACGTATTCGTCGAAGGAGGGCACGGTCGAGCACGCCTGGACCACCTCCTGGGGCACGTCGACCCGCATGGTGGGCGGCCTGATCATGGTGCACGGCGACGACAACGGCCTGCGCCTGCCGCCCCGCCTGGCGCCGATCCAGGTGCAGATCATGGTGGTCAAGGCGGGCGAGGGCGTGGTGGAGGCCGCGAGCAAGCTCCGCGACGAGCTGAAGGGCGCGGGCGTCCGGGTCAAGCTCGACGACCGCGCCGACATCCCGTTCGGGCGCCGCGCCGTCGACGCCGAACTGCAGGGCATCCCGATCCGCATCGAGGTCGGCCCGCGCGACCTGGCCAACGGCAGCGTCACGATCGCGCGCCGGGTCGACGGCTCCAAGACCCCGACCCCCCTGGGCGACGTGCTGGGCGCGGTCACCAGCGCCCTCAAGGCCGACCAGCAGCGCCTGTACGACGAGGCGCTGGCGTTCCGCGCGGCCAACACGGTCGAGGTCAAGACGCTGGACGAGGCGATCGAGGCAGCGCAGACCGGCTGGGCCCGGGTGCCGTGGTCGGCGGTCGGTGAGGACGGCGAGAAGACCGCGAACGGCAAGGCGGTCACGGTGCGCTGCCTGACCCGCCCCGACGGCTCGATGCCCGACTCCGACGAGGAGCCCGGCCTGGTCGCCTACCTGGCCCGCTCGTACTGATGCGGTTCGAGCCCGGCCGGCTCATCCTGCACCGCGACACGCACCGTGGTCGTCTCGGCTTCGTCAACCCCGTACGGGTGGTCGCCGACGACGACCGCGGCCTGCTGGTCTGGCTGGCTCGCAACTCGGCGGTCGCGCTCGAGACGACCACGGACGGCCGCGGCCCGCGCGACATGCCCTCGTTCCTCGAGTGGGAGGCGGCCCCCAAGAAGGCCACCGTTGCCACCTGGCGGGGCCCGGGCGTGCTGCGTTTCTTCCCGGCCGGAGCCGACCACTCGGTCTGGTTCTTCCGCGACGACGACAACTACTTCACCAGGTACTACGTCAACCTCGAGGAACACGCCGTCCGCTGGGACGACGGCGACGTGGCCGGCTTCGACGTCGTCGACCAGGACCTCGACATCGTCGCCGACCCTGCTTTGAACTGGCAGTGGAAGGACGAGGACGAGTTCGAGGAGCGCCTGGCCCACCCCGACCTCTACTGGGTCCCCGACGAGCAGGCGGTCTGGTCCGAGGGCTTCCGCGTGATCAAGCTGATCGAGGCCGGCGACTTCCCCTTCGACGGCACCTGGACCGACTTCCACCCCGACCCGTCCTGGCCCACCCCCACGGAACTGCCGATCGGATGGGACCGCCCGGTAGTCGCCCGTAATTGATCTTGATCTGACCAAAACGTGGCCCGATTGGGATCCGCCCCCGCCCGTCTGGCAGAATGGTCCTCTGGTATTCGGCTCGCGTGAGGCGCCCTCTAACCCCTCTGCGTTGCCAGTCCTCGAGACAACGGCTTCCCTGTCCCCACGGGGGCGCCCTTGGATCAACCACGCAGTCATTCAGGAGCGTAAAGAACCGTGGCCGTTAAGATCCGGCTCCTGCGGATGGGCAAGATCCGCAACCCGCAGTACCGCATCGTCGTCGCCGACTCGCGCACCAAGCGCGACGGTCGCGCCATCGAGTACGTCGGCATCTACCAGCCGAAGGAACACCCCTCGGTCATCCAGGTGAAGTCCGAGCGCGTGCAGTACTGGCTGTCGGTCGGCGCGCAGCCGAGCGAGGCCGTGCAGCGCATCCTCGAGAAGACCGGCGACTGGCAGCAGTTCAAGGGCCTCCCGGCCCCGCCGCCGCTGCTCGTCAAGGAGCAGAAGCAGAGCCGCACCGAGATCTACGAGGCCGAGGCCAAGTCGGCCGCCGGCGTGGCCGACACCCCGGCCAAGAGCACCAAGCCGGCCAAGAAGGTCGCCGCTGCCCCGGAGGCCGCCGAGGCCAAGCCGGAGCAGACCAAGGTGGCCGACCGGGCCGAGCCCAACCGCGAGGCTGTCGCCGAGACCGCAGAGGACCCGGCCGGTGCCGGCGCCGACGCGAGCTGACGGGGCGCTCCGGCCGGCGCTGGAGCACCTCGTCAAGGGCATCGTCGACAACCCGGACGACGTCCGGGTCCGGCTGGTCGACTCGCGCCGCGGCAAGCGGCTCGAGGTTCGCGTGCACCCGGAGGACCTGGGAACGGTCATCGGGCGCGGCGGACGCACGGCCAAGGCCCTGCGGCAGGTCATCGGGTCGATCGGTGGGCGCGGCATCCGCGTCGACATCGTCGACGCGTACTGATCCGAGCTTCCGAAACGGCTTCGCCGTACTGCAAAGGAAGTTTGAGTGCTCTTAGTAGTCGGCCAGATCGGTAAGCCGCACGGCATCCGGGGCGAGGTCTCGGTGGTCGTGCGGACCGACGAACCGGAAGAACGTTTCGTCCCCGGGTCGGTGTTCGTGACGGAGGTCCCTCGGGTCCGCCGCGTGAGCACCGGCCCGGCGGCCGCTCCGGGGGTTCGTTTCGAGGTGCCGAAGCAGCTCACGCTCGAGGCCATCCGCTGGCATCAGGGCCGGGGGATCGCGCAGTTCGCGGACATTTACGACCGCAACCTCGCCGAGGCCCTGCGCGGCGTGTTTCTGCAGGTCGACAGCGGTTCCTTGGCGCCGCCGGACGATCCCGACGAGTTCCACGACCACCAGCTGGTCGGTCTGCGGGTCGAGTCGGCCGACGGCACCGTGCACGGGACGGTCGAGCGCATCGAGCACGCACCGGCCTCGGATCTGATCGTGCTCAGCAAGGCCGGTGGCGGCCGGGCGCTGATCCCCTTCGTCACGGCGATCGTGCCGACCGTTGATCTCGCGGGCGGCCGTGTGGTGGTCGATCTGCCCGAGGGTCTGCTGGATCTCTAGATGCGCGTCGACATCATCTCGATCTTCCCTGACTACTTCGCCCCGCTCGAGCTGTCGCTGATCGGCAAGGCGCGCACGACCGGGCTGCTCGACCTGTCCGTGCACGATCTGCGCACCTGGACGTCGGACGTGCATCGGACCGTCGACGACACCCCGTACGGGGGCGGGCCGGGCATGGTGATGCGGCCCGAGCCGTGGGGGCAGGCGCTGGACGCGGTGGGTCCGGGCACGCTGGTGGTGCCGTCGCCCGTGGGCAAGCCGTTCACGCAGGCCGACGCGTACGAACTGGCCGCTCAGCAGCATCTGATCTTCGCCTGCGGCCGGTACGAGGGCATCGACCAGCGGGTGATCGACGACGCGGCGTCCCGGATGCCCGTGCGTGAGGTCTCGCTGGGCGACTACGTGCTGTTCGGCGGCGAGGTCGCGGTCATCGTGATCATGGAGGCGATCACCCGGCTGCTGCCCGGCGTGCTGGGTAACGCGGATTCGCTGACCGAGGAGTCGCACGCGGCCGGACTGCTGGAGGCGCCCGTCTACACGAAGCCGGCCTCGTGGCGTGGGCGGGACGTCCCGGACATTCTGCGCTCCGGTGACCACGGCCGGATCGCCCGGTGGCGGCGCGACCAGAGCCTTTCTCGTACGGCGTCCCGGCGGCCCGACATGATGGCGGCGTACCCGCCCGAGCATTTGGACAAAGCGGACAGGAAGGCCCTCGACGAGGGTGGATTTCAGATCACGCCTCCCTCTGTGGCAAAGTAGGGAGGTTGCCGATTTCGTCCCACGCCGTGGAGCGGAGTCGAGGATCTTCTGAACGTTTCCGAAGATCAGAATTACCCCTGTGCGCATCGAACTCCCGGTGCGCCTTTGAGTACGACGAGGATGCAGCGATGAACACGCTGGACGCTCTCGACGCCCAGTCGCAGCGCACCGACATTCCCGCCTTCCGGGCCGGCGACACCGTCAAGGTGCACGCCCGAGTCGTCGAAGGCAACCGTTCCCGCGTCCAGGTCTTCCAGGGCGTCGTGATCGGCCGCCAGGGCGCCGGTCTGCGCGAGACCTTCAAGGTTCGCAAGATCAGCTTCGGCGTCGGTGTCGAGCGGACCTACCCGCTCAACAGCCCGGCGATCGACAAGATCGAGGTCGTGAGCCGCGGTGACGTCCGCCGCGCCAAGCTCTACTACCTGCGCGAGCTCCGCGGCAAGAAGGCCAAGATCAAGGAGCTGCGGGAGAAGCAGACCGTCTGATCGTCATCGATCCGAGCACACTCGCACTACTCTTGCCGTGTGCCGGATGGGATCAGTGTGAACCCTTCCAGCACTACCGCCCGTAAGTCCCCGCGAGGGGAAATACTCGGGCGGTAGTGCTGTATCCGGGGTAGTTCGGCCGGTCGGCGGCGGGAGATGCGAAGCGTGGAACCGATGGAGGGCTACGGCCCGGCTTCTCGGCGGCGACGGGGACTGGTCCGGCGCAAAGAGATGCCACTCTGGCAAGAGCTGCCGCTGCTGCTGGTGGTCGCCTTCTGCCTGGCCGTCCTGATCCGGACCTTCCTGGTGCAGGCGTTCTACATCCCCAGCGGGTCGATGGAGAACACGCTGCTCGTCAAGGACAGGGTGCTGGTCAACAAGGTCATCTACGACATGCGCGACCCCGTCCGCGGCGAGATCGTGGTGTTCCGCGGCGACGAGAACTGGACCCCCGAGGTCAGCGAGCCGGTCAGCAACACGTTCGCGGCGAAGCTCGGCCGCACGATCGGCGACCTCGTCGGCGTCAGCCGCCCGGGGGAACGCGACTTCATCAAACGGGTGATCGGCCTGCCGGGCGACAAGGTCGCCTGCTGCGACGCCAAGGGGCGGATCACCGTCAACGGCGTCGGCATGGACGAGCCGTACATCGCCGACGGTTTCAACTCCGACCTCAACCAGCCGCCCAACCCGAACCAGTGCACCAGCCGGCGCTTCAACGAGGTGATCGTCCCGGAGGGTGAGATGTTCGTCATGGGCGATCACCGCCAGGTTTCGCAGGATGCGCGATGCCAGGGCCCCGTGCCGATCAGCAACGCCATCGGGCGGGCCTTCGTCATCGTCTGGCCGAGCAATCGGTTCACCAGCCTCTCGGTGCCGGACGTATGGAAGGCGTACGCCGCCGACCATCCGACCGCGGCCGCCCCGGCGCTCGAGCCGGTGCGCGAGCAGAGCCCCGCGACCGAGGTGTTCGCCCTCCCGTTTCTGTTAAGTGCGGCGTTATCCGCGCGTTCCGGACTGCCGTTCCGGACCCGGCGACGTAGGCTCCCCTCGTGATTGACGAGCAGACCGAGAAGCGCAAGAGTTCCTTCTGGCGCGAGCTACCGATCCTGCTGGGCGTGGCGGTTCTGGTCGCCGTGCTGGTGCGCGCTTTCGTGCTGCAGACGTTCTACATCCCGTCGCCGTCCATGGAGCACACGCTCAACGTGCTCGACCGGGTGCTCGTCAACAAGCTGGTCTACGACTTCCGCGAGCCCCGCCGCGGCGAGATCATCGTCTTCGAGGCGCCGTCGCAGTGGCAGTCGGGCGCCGACGGCGAAGACTTCATCAAGCGCATCATCGGCGTTCCGGGCGACCAGATCTCTTTCAAGGCGTCCGAGAACAAGCTGAGGATCAACGGTGTGCTGCTCGACGAGCCGTACATCTTCAAGAACGAGGCCGGCGAGCAGGACGCGCCCGCCGATGAGGACTTCGACGTCACGGTTCCGCCCGACCGCCTGTGGGTGATGGGCGACCACCGTTCGGCCTCGGGCGACTCGCTCGAGCACTACCAGGACAGCGACAAGAACGTCATGGAGGCGACGATCCCCGAGGACTCGATCGTCGGCCGCGCGTTCACCGTGTTCTGGCCGGTCGGGCGGGCCACCTGGCTCTCGGTGCCGGACGGCTTCAGCGCGATCCCCGATCCCAAGTAACACCCGCTCGTAAGATCCACCTCGGGCGCAATAGGCTTGAGCACGTGACCGTTGTCCAACGCCGCGCCGCCCGTGTGCTGCTCGTCGACTCGGCCGGCCGGGCCCTGCTGCTCTACGGCGGCGATCCGGCCCGGCCCGGCACAAGTTGGTGGTTCACCCCCGGCGGCGGGCTGGAAAGCGACGAGACGCCCGCTGAGGGCGCCGCCCGCGAGCTCTTCGAGGAGATCGGCTTGCGGGTCGATCCGGTCGAGCTGGGCGAGCCGGTCTTCCGCCACGTCGCCGAGTTCAGCTACGACGCCCGCGACTATCGCCAGGAGCAGGATTTCTTCGTCCTGCGGGTGCCCGCGTGGCAGGTCGACACGGCGGGCATGGACGCCGAGGAGAAGGCGACCATCACCGCGCACCGTTGGTGGTCGGCCGACGAGATCGAGGCCAGCTCCGAGTCGATCTTCCCGGTCGAGCTGCCCGAGTTGTTGCGGCAGGTCCCCTGATGCTGGCCCCGCCCCGCACAGTGGTCCGCCGCGAAGGCGGCCTCTACGCGCTCGAACGTGCCCTGCAGCGCCGCGGCTTCCGGCAGGTGGCCGGGGCCGACGAGGCCGGTCGGGGCGCCTGCGCCGGTCCGCTCGTGGCCGCGGCGGCCGTGCTGCCCGAGGGCAAACGCGGCGAGATCGACGAGCTGGCCGATTCCAAACTGCTCACGCCGGCCGCCCGCGAGCGCGTCTACGAGCAGGTGGTCGAGCGCGCGCTGGCCTGGTCGGTGGTGATCGTGCCGGCCACCGAGGTCGACGCGCGCGGCCTGCACGTGTGCAATCTGGCCGCCATGCGCCGGGCGCTCGCGTCGCTGACCACCCGGCCGGAATACGTGCTGACCGACGGGTTCCCGGTCGACGGCCTGGGCGTGCCCGGCCTGGCGGTGTGGAAGGGCGACCGCGTCGCCGCCTGCGTGGCCGCGGCCAGCGTGCTGGCCAAGGTCACCCGGGACCGGATCATGGTGGAGATGCACGACCAGTTCCCGGCGTACGGGTTCGCTGTGCACAAGGGTTACATCACCGACGAGCACAGCGCCGCGCTCAAGCAGCACGGGCCCTGCGCCGAGCACCGGTTCTCGTACGTGAACGTGGCAGCCGCCTCCGGACGGGGTAATCGCCCGCCGCGGGCCCGCCGCCCCGTGCCGGCCCAGCCAGTACTCTTTGATGCATCCGACACCACGTCCCTCGTGCTTCCGGAGACCCCTGGGAGTACCGTCGGCGTGGCGTCGGGCGACCAGCCTCAGCCGTCGCCGTCGGTGGGGGAAGATGAGGCCATGGAGGGCGAGAAGCGATGAGCGCAGAGGATCTCGAGAAGTACGAGACCGAGATGGAGCTGCAGCTCTACCGGGAGTACCGCGACATCGTCCGCCAGTTCTCCTACGTGGTGGAGACGGAGCGCCGGTTCTACCTGGCCAATCAGGTCGACCTGCACGTGCGCAACTCCGACGGCGAGGTGTATTTCGAGGTCGAGATGCACGACGCCTGGGTCTGGGACATGTATCGCCCGGCCCGTTTCGTGAAAAACGTTCGGGTCATGACGTTCAAGGACGTGAACGTCGAGGAGCTCGAGAAGCCGGACATCTCCCTGCCGGACGAGCCCGGCTTCGGCGGCAGCTGAGTTATCCACAGGGCCGTTTTCCGCGGTCCTGATGCGGCAGATTCCTCGGCATGGTTCTGCTGCTCGCTCTTCTGTTGTTCGCATGGCCGGTCGTGCCGCCCGAGGTCACGCGCGCCTTCGATCCGCCGGCTCAACCGTGGCTGGCCGGGCATCGCGGGGTCGACCTCGCGGGTCCGCCGCTGACCGCGGTGCGCTCGGCCGGGCCGGGCACGGTGCTCTTCGCGGGCGGGCTCGCCGGCCGTGGGGTCGTCAGCATCGCCCACGCGGGCGGCTTGCGCACCACGTACGAGCCGGTCACCGCCACCGTCTCCGTGGGCGACGTGGTGGCTCAGGGCGACCCGATCGGGCTTCTCCAGACCGGGCACGCGGGCTGCCCCGCGGCGGCCTGCCTGCACTGGGGATTGCGCCGGGGGTCGCTCTATCTCGACCCGCTGGCCCTGCTCGGACTGGGCCGGGTGCGGTTGCTGCCGGTTCAGCGGCGGTAGTCGCTTTGTCCGGGCCCGAGGTCGCTTCGTCGGCGGCCGTGGTCGCTTGTTCAGCGGCGGTAGTCGTGCAGCAGCTGGGGGAGGCGTTCGGCGAACCGGTCGTATTCGTCGGGCCGGTTGTAGACCTGCGCGCTCAGCCGCAGCAGGCCCCGGCCGCCCCACGCGTTCACCGCGGTCTCCACAGCCAGCTTGTCGGAGATGTGCTGCCGCAGCGCCTGCGCCTCGGGCGGGGTGGTGGCCAGACCGGCCGGCAACGGCACGATCCGCATCGAGACCTCGGTGTCACCCGGCTCGGGCAGCTCCCGCGCCTCCAACGCCGCCCCGACCACCCGCTGGCCGTAAGCGGCGAGTGCGGCATTGTGCGCGCGCACCTCGTCCCAGCCCAGGGTGCGCAGCGTGAAAAGGCCGGTCGGCGCGGCCAGCCACGGGGTGTGGTCGACCGTGCCCTGGTGCTCCACCGACTGCGGGTAACCCTCCTCCTGATCCCACGACACCACCGGCGGCTCGATCTTGCGCCGCCAGGGCGGAGCGACCGCGAGCAGGGCCGTGCCGCGCGGGGCGAAGGCCCATTTGTGCAGGTTTCCCACCCAGAAGTCGGCCCTGATAGCGTCCACGTCGACGGGCAGCATGCCGGGCACGTGGGCGGCGTCGACCAGCACCGGGATGTCGTGCTCGTGGGCGGCCGCGGTGATCTCCCGTACCGGAAAGGTCATGGCTGTGGCCGACGACAACTGGTCGACGATCAGCAGCTTGGTCCGCCCGGGGCGCAGGGCCGCGCGGATCCGGCTGACCACCTCGGCGTCGGTGGCGCCCAGCGGCAGCGTGACGGTCCGCACGGTCGCGCCGGCCCGGCGGCAGCGGCGGCGGGCGGCGATGGCCACGGCGCCGTAACTGTGATCGGTGAGCAGCACCTCGTCGGCCGATTCGAGCCGCACCGAGTTCAGCGCGATCGAGGCGCCGGTGGTCGCGTTGGCCACCAGGGCGCTGCCCTCCGGGTCGGCGCCCAGGAAGGCCGCGACGTGGCGTCGGGTATGGATGATGCGGTCGCCCAGGCCCTGCGTGAAGAAACGCAGCGGGTTCGACTCGATCTCGTCGCGCAGCCGCTGCTGGGCCCGCTGCACCCCGATCGGCACGGCGCCGAACGAGCCGTGGTTGAGATAGGACACACCCGGGTCGAGCGAGAACAGGAGGCGGGCGCCGGGGATGGGGGCGGGCGGTTCGGGGGCGCTCACTCTCCGATCGTACGGGGTCACGCCCGCGGGTGCGCCTGTTTGAACGCCGCACGGAGGCGCTCCGTCGACACGTGGGTGTAGATCTGCGTGCTCGACAACGAGGAGTGGCCCAGCAGATCCTGCACCGCGCGCAAGTCGGCGCCACCGTCGAGCAGGTGGGTGGCGGCCAAGTGGCGCAGATCGTGCGGGCTGGTGTGCGGCAGCCCGGCCGCGCGGGCGGCGGCGTCCACGATCCGGCGCACAACCGTCTGCTGCAGGCGGCCGCCCTTGACCCCCAGGAAAAGCGCGTCGCCGCTGGCCTTGACGGCCAGTTTCGGGCGGGCGTGCCGGCGATAGGCGTCGAGGGCCTTCTGGGCCGGGATCCCGTACGGGACCGCCCGCTCCTTGGCGCCCTTGCCGAAGACCCGCACGACCCGTCGCGCCTCGTCCACGTCGGCCTGGTTGAGGCCGCAGAGCTCACTGACCCGTACGCCGGTGGCGTAGAGCAGCTCCAGGACGGCCCGATCGCGCAGGCTCTCCGGATCCTCCTCGTTCCCGGCCATCAACGCCTCGGCCTGGTCGGCCCGCAGCACCGTGGGCAGCGTGCGGTGGGTTTTCGGGCTGGCCAGGTGGGCGCCGGGATCAGCCGGGACACGACCGGTGCGGAACGCCCACGCGGTGAAGGCGCGGGCCGCGGCCGCCCGGCGGGCCTGCGACGTCCGGGCCGCACCCTGCCGTATGCGTGCCGCGAGCCAGCCCCGCAGCAGCACGATGTCGAGCTCGGCCAGGGTGGTGAGGCCGGCCTCGGCCGCGTGGTCGAGCAGCGAGACGACGTCACCCAGATAGGCGCGTACGGTCTCGGCCGAGCGGTCGTCGACCCGGGCCAGATGATGACCGAACTCGTCGACCGCCGCGCGCATCTCCGGCGGCAGCCGCTCGTGCGTCTCACGTGTTCCCACACGTCGACGTTCTTCGTTCCGCGCGTGATCGTCAAGCGGCCACGCGCGCTCTTGCCCGGCGTTCCTAGACTGCCCTCACCATGGCAGCGATCCGCGGCATCCTCGTGCTGGCCCTCCTGGGCGTGCTTTCCGGCTGTTCCCCGCTCGAATCCCCGACCTCCACCCCGACCACCGTGCCGTCGGCCAAGTCGGGTTTCGGCGGTCCCGACCCGGCGGCGGTCTCGGTGACGGAGGAGACGTTCCAGACGCCGTCCAAAAACATCGTCTGCGCCCTCACCTCCTCCGAGGTGCGGTGCGACATCGCCCAGAAGGAGTGGTCGGCGCCCGCCAAACCGGCCGACTGCGAGCTCGACTGGGGGAACGGGCTCGTCGTCACGGACGGCGAGGCCGCCTACAGCTGCGCCGGCGACACCCTGCTGGGGTCGGCCCGCACCACGCTGCAATACGGGTCGGCCCTCCGCGCCGGGACGGTCCGCTGCGACAGCGCCAGCAGCGGGCTGACATGCAAGGACGAGGAGACCGCACACGGCTTCACGATGGCGACGGCGAAACACAGACTGTTCTGAGTTTTGTCGTACCCCGGGCCTAATGTCTCGGGCATGGCTAGCTGGCATGAGATCGAAAAGGACGCACCGGCCTTCGCCGAACGGGTCAAGGCCCTCTTCGACGCGGGCACCAACAAGACGATCGCCACCCTCCGCCGCGACGGATCCCCGCGCATCAGCGCGAACGAGGCCAAGTTCGACAACGGCGAGCTGACCTTCGGCATGATGGCCGGCTCGATGAAGCTGCGTGACGTCCGCCGCGACCCCAGGCTGGCCATGCACGCGCCGACCCTGGAGCCACCGGCCGACAACCCTTCGGCTGGTCCCGGCGACGCCAAGCTGGCCGGCGTGGCCGTCGAGATCGAACCACCCGCCGACTGGCCACACGGGGAAGCCGGCTTGTTCCGCATAGACATCCACGAGGTGGTGCTCACCTACGTGGGCGTCCCGGCCGACCACCTGGTGATCGAAAGCTGGCACACCGGCCGCGGCCACACCCGCCGAACCAGAACCTGATCCCCCGTAAGCCGGAGCCGCCCACGTTCTTCACGCGCTCGCGCTTTGCTCCCCTACTTGGCCTGCCCGTGTTGGGCGCCGTTTTCGCGTGCTCGTGCCTTTTCCACCAGTGTTCGCGCCTTGTCCGCCGGTGTTCGCGCTTCGTCCGCGTTCCCACCTGGTCCGTCGGTGTTTGCTTCGTCCGCGCTCCGACCTGGTCCGCCGGTGTTCGCTTCGGCCGCGCTCCCACCTGGTCCGCCGGTGTTCGCTTCGGCCGCGCTCCCACCTGGTCCGCCGGTGTTCGCTTCGTCCGTCCGCGTTCGGGCTCGCCGGCCCGAACCCGCCTCTTCGGCGACGCTTCAGCGTGCGCGGTGGGTGAGGCGACCCGTCACCGGCGCGCTGGGTCGGTGGGTGCTACGGGCGGGTGAGCTGCACGCGGTCGGCGGGGTGGACGGTCTCGGTGCCGTCGGTGCCGGTGACAACGAGCACGGGCACCCCCTCGCCGAGGCGGTATTTGCGGCGCTCGGCGTCCGTGGGCATCCGGGCGCCGGCGCGTTCGCCGCGGGCCAGCGTGATGATCTCCATCGGCTCGGGCACGCGCACAAAGGTGCCGCGCGGCCGGTCGACGGTCACCAGGCCCTCGGTGCGAAGCTGCCCGATCGCCTGGCGGACGGTGGTGCGACTGATGCCGTATTCCTGCGCGAGGCGCAACTCGCTGGGCAGCGGCTCACCCGGCCCCAGCTCCCCCGATTCGATCTGATTGCGGAGCAGGTCAGCCAGTTGCCGGAAGACCGCCCGGTCCGCGGAGGGATCGATCATGGACCTCATCCTACGTGACCACGATGCTCCATCGGATTGTACGTACGAAGCCATGTAGGTATGATAATTCTGCCGCACTGAGAAGGCTGAGACTTGATCGGGCGGCAGGGCGGGCGGCGGTAAAGCCGCAAAACGAGGTGCGCAAGCACCCACGGGACGGCCCAGCCGTCGCCCGTTCTTCCGCTCCTCCGGAGCCCTCACCAGCGCCCAGCGCCCAGCGCCCAGCGCCCAGCGCCCAGCGCCCAGCGCCCAGCGCCCAGCGCCGTTGGCCGGTCATCTCTGCTCCGCCGACGGACGTGCGCGGTCCACCAGAAGTGGCAACGGCGAACCACCGCACGGCCCCCGATCTCCAGCGCCGTGCGGTGGTTGCCGGCCCACTAGGCCGCGAACGTCTTCGCCTGGTCCGTTCCCGGTTCGACGCGGCGAAGACCATCCGGATCGATGGCAGCCCGGCGCGCCCACCCGAGAAACCGCTCATAGAGATCCGTCGGCGTCATCTGCCCGATCGAGATCAAATCACCGAGCGCGTCATACATCTGAGCTGACAGATAGAGGGTCAGCATCGACGGAAAGCGGTGATACTCCTTCAGCAACTTCTTCCGCGCAGCCCCACAGGGCCACGCCTCCCCGCAGGCCATACAGTCCCACCCGGGCCGGCCGTTCAGGTGCCCCACTGACGCAGCCGCGCCCGGCACCCTCGTCCTCCTGGCCACTTTGGTCCCCGCGGAGTTCCGCGTCCCGGGCGCAGCACTGGATCGACCGGAGGGCATGCCGCCTCGCCCCGAGGTGGACTCTTGCCTTTTCACCGCCGCCGGCCCCGACTGGGGTTCCGACCCATACACCCGTGCCTCACCCGCTATCCGCGCGTCTGCGGGTGCCCGTGCCTCCGCGGGCCTCTGCGCGTCTGGGTCTGCCTGCGTGTCCCCGGGCGTCTGTGATTGCTCGGCCGCCTGGGGGTCGTCGGGTTCGTTCGGCCCGCGGCCCTCGGGGACGGGTGGATCGGGTGGCTCCGGCGGCGGGTCGGTTGTCGTCATGACGGTTCCCCCAATGCGCCCTTGAAGGGGCGGCGGTGCTGTCCTATGCCGACGAGCGGATCGGATCGCTGGTGATCCCGAGTGGCGAACATCGGCCCTGGCGGTGATCGACGCCTCGGCCGGCGTCGCTACCGAGGTGCTTCAGCGGTTAGGCGGCCGCCTGGTCTCAGGTGGCTGAGGCCCGGCGAAACTCGGCCGGATCATGTCGAGTGGTGCGTTGAATGTGCCGGGCGACGCGGCGCGGCGGCAGCTTTCGACGGTGTCTTGATGACTCCGCAGACGCGTGCGCGGCCGTACCGTCGTGTGTGCGGGCGGCTGTCGCCCGGCGGCTTCTGGGGTCTCCGCGCGGGAGAGTGGCCGCCGCCGGGCGAGCAGCGTGACAGAGCTGTGGGATCGCTCTCTGTCTTGCCCGGTCTCAAGGTTTCTGCGTGGCTGGACCTCCTTTCCGTCGCGGGGGTGGGTGAGGGCGGGGAAAGGTCTGGCGTAAGTACGACGCGGGCTGCGAAGGTGCTGGGCTCGAGATCACGAGTGAGAAGGTCACGCGGACCGAGACCGCCGGCAGCGGCGCCGCGGGGAGGGTAGGGGAGTGGGACCGAGGGGACGAGGGCGTCGACGCACGGAGCGGTCAGGCCGCACGTGCATCGCCGCCAGAACGACCGCCACGTGCGTCGATGGATCGGGCCGACGGGCACGAGAGGGGTTGTCTGGCGACGCCTTGTCATGGGAACAGTGTAGATGACATACGACTAGCTGTCTCCTATCAACTTGATGATTGACTAATAGTCTCGCGCCTACGGTCGATCATGTGGCAGCGAAACCGATCCGGCTCATGGGGGCGCACGAGATCCGCATCCGCTTGGGTGGGGTGAGCCGGCAGCGTGCGTATCAGATCACCAGCCGCGCTGACTTCCCCAAGCCCATCGCCGACCTGGCCCAGGGCAAAGTCTGGGCGGCCGACGATGTCGAGGCGTGGATGAAGGTGCACCGCCGCGATCTGGACGACTCGGAGGACTGACCCCGGCCGGGTGCCGGAGAGGCAGGGGAGAGCGGGCGACCGGGAGGCGCCCGCCGTTGTGCTGCGCGAAGAAACATCATCGGCGTCTCCGGGCCAGCGCCACCCCGGTCCCGCGGCGTTCGATCAGGCCGGTCAGCTCCAACAGGGACAGCCGCCGCAGCACGAGCCGTAGTGACAGCCCGGCCCGGGCGGCGAGATCCTCGGGCGTGATGACCCCACGCCGGGGCACGGATTCCAGGATCAGGGCCGATTCCTCGTCGAGGGTGTCCCGCCGATGTTCGGGCCCGCGCGGCACGGCGGCCTGATACTCGCCGACCCGGCCCACCGCCTCCAGCACGTCGGCCAGCCCCGTGACCAGGGTCGCGTCGGGCCTCGAGCGCAGCAGTTCGTGGCAGCCGACCGACATCGCCGACGTGATCGGCCCCGGCACCACCATCGCGGGCCGGCCCAGGGCCAGCACCCGCCCCATGGTCTGGATCGCCCCGCTGCGCGCCGCCGCCTCGACCAGCACGGTTCCGGCGGTCGCGGCCGCGATCACCCGGTTGCGGATCAGGAAGCGGTGCTTGTACGGCTCCGACCCCGGTGGCCACTCACTGATCAGCAGGCCGGTCTCGGCGATCTGCTCGAACATCGCCGTGTTGCCCATCGGGTACGGCCGATCGACCCCGCAGGCGAGAACGGCCACCGTACGCCCGCCGGCCGCCAGCGCCGCCCGATGAGCGGCCGCGTCGATGCCGAACGCGCCGCCCGACACCACCGTCCAGTTCTGTTCGGCCAATCCGTACGCGATCTCGGTTGTCGCATGAATGCCGTAGCTCGACGCCGCCCGGGCGCCCACGACCGCGACCGACCGTTCGAGTGTTTCGCCCAGCGGCCAGTCCCCGCGAACCCAGAAGCACAGCGGCGGCCGCACATCGTGGTTGATCCGCTGGGATCCTTCGAGCGTCAGCGTGGCCAGCGCCCCGACCCGGTCCGGCCATTCGTCGTCGGACGGCACCACGATGCGTGCGCCCAGCCGTTCGGCCCGGCGCAGCGTCAGCTCGGCCAGCCGCCGTGGATCGAGGTTGGCCGCCTTGGCGATCGCGGCCGCTCGCAGTGCTTTGTCCGGTACGTCACCCCGCAGCACCCGGGCCAGGGCCGTCTCGGCGCCGTCCTCCTCCACAAGCGACCACACTGTCCGGTTCCCCGGTTCCGCGAGCCAGGTGAGCGCAACCCGCGCCGCCCGATCGCCCTCGCCCGCGGCGGGGGAAGGGTGCGGCTGAGAGGGAGGAGAGGCAAGGGAAGGGCGCGGCTGCGGGGAAGAGGCGAGGAATGCGCCCAACTCGGAGGACGAGCCGGCAGAGGAAGGAGGCGACGCGGAGGAAGGAGCCGGCTCGGAGGACGGAGGCGGCTCGGTGGATGGAGGCGGCTCGGTGGATGGAGGCGGCTCGGTAGATGGGGCGGTGAGAAAGGGGGCCGGCTCGAACAAGGGGCCGGGCGGAGAATCGGGGGAGAGGTCACCCATTGCGGTCTCCCATCCGCAGCTGGATTGCCTCGTTGACCTCGGCTCGGGTCGGGCGGGTCCGGCCGTCCAGGTCGGCGATCGTCCACGCCAGCCGCAGAACTCGGTCGTAACCCCGCGCCGACAGCAATCCCTTGTCGAGGGATTCGCGCAGAACCGCGGTGTCCGAAGCCGGCAGCCGCCACGGCGGGCGCCGCAGCACCTGGCCCGGCACGCCCGCGTTGACCCGCCAGCCGTCGGCGGCCCAGCGCGCGCCCGCCGCGGCCCGGGCCGCCGCCACCCGGGCGCCGACCTCGGCCGAGGAGGGGGACGGAGCCGACGAGACGGTCAGTTGGGCCGCCGTCAACGGGGCCAGGGTCAGCCGGATGTCGATCCGGTCGAGCAGCGGCCCCGACAGTTTGGCCAGGTAGCGACGCCGGACGACGCGAGGGCAGGTGCAGTGCTGGTCGCCGGCCGGGCTGGCGCAGGGGCACGGGTTGGACGCCAGCACCAGCTGGACCTGGGCCGGGAACTCGGTCGTCCCTTGGGATCGGGCCAGCCGCACCCGTCCGGTCTCCAGCGGCTGGCGCAACGCTTGCAGGGTGGCGGACAAGAATTCGGCCGCCTCGTCGAGGAACAGGACCCCGCGGTGGGCCAGCGACATCGCCCCGGGGCGGGCCAGGCCGCTGCCGCCGCCGACGATCGCCGCGGCCGAGGCCGTGTGGTGCGGTGCCTGGTAGGGCGGCCGCCGCAAGAGTTGCCCGTCCGGTGGCAGCACGCCCGCGATCGATTGCAGCGCGGTCACTTCGAGGGCCGCCTCGTCGTCGAGTTCGGGCAGGATCGACGGCAACCGCTCGGCCAGCATCGTCTTGCCGGCCCCGGGTGCCCCGAACATGGCCAGGTGGTGCCCGCCCGCGGCGGCCACTTCGAGCCCGTACCGCCCCATTTCCTGCCCGGCCACGTCGGCCAGGTCGGGACCGGCGGGTGGTGGCCCCGGCTCGTGCGGCGGCGGTTCGAGCAGTTCGTCCTGGCCGCGCACGTAGGCGATGAGCCGGCGCAGGCTGTCGACGGCCCGTACGGTCACGCCGGGCACCACAGCGGCCTCGCGCGCGTTGGCCAGCGGCACGATCACCTCGGTCAGGCCGGCCCGCACAGCGGCGGCCACCATCGGCAGCACCCCGCGGACCGCCCGCACCTGGCCGTCGAGCCCGAGTTCGCCCAGCACCACCACCTTGTCGAGCGCCTCCACCGGCAGTTCACCCGCGCCGGCCAGGAGTGCGGTCGCGATCGCGAGATCGAATCCGCTGCCGTGTTTGGGCAGCGCGGCCGGCAGCAGGTTGACCGTGATCCGGCGGTTGGGCCACGACTGGCCGGAGTTGACCACCGCGGCCCGCACCCGGTCGCGGGCCTCGTGCAGCGCGGTGTCGGGCAGCCCGGTCAGCGTGACCACGGGCAGCCCCTGGGACAGGTCGGCCTCGACCTCGACGATGTGCCCGGTCACCCCGAGCAGCCCGACGGCGAAGACGCGTGCGTAGCTCATCAGTTGCCCCCGAGATGTCAGAACGCCGCGCGGATGTGCGTGACTTGGCTGCCGCCGCGGGTCTGCGGGAGCACTTCGACGACGTCGAAGCGGATCTCGCGGGGGCGGATGCCGGCCTCGGCCAGCCAGCGGAGCGCCAAATGCTGCAATCTGCGCACCTTCTGCGGGGTGACCGCGGCTGCGGGGGGCCCGAACCGGTCGCTGCGGCGCGTTTTCACTTCGCAGAACACGATGTCGTGGCCGTCGCGCAGCACGAGGTCGACCTCGCCGTCGGCGCAGCGCCAGTTCCGGTCGAGGACCACGAGCCCTTGCTCCTGCAGGTGCTGGGCCGCGACGTTCTCGCCGTACGCGCCCACCGCTCGCCTTTGCGTCGTCATGGCGCACAACCTGGACCGGCCGGGCCCGCCGTGCATCCGGCCCGGTCCAAGATCTGTGGACAGAGCGCAACTGTGGAAAACCTCTGTGTCACCGTCCAGGTGTGTTATGAGGCCAGCGGTGGCATTCACGCCCGTATTCACTTAAGTTCCGACATCGTGGAAGGACGCCGCTACGCCGATGAGCCCGAGCCCAGCTGGTATTCCGGGCCGGGTCAGTACTCACGATCGACCGACGCCGAGGTGTCCGGTTCGATCCCGGCCGCGAACCCGTACGACTCCGGCATCCACGAGCGGCCGAGCGGCGCGTTCCGGCTCCCCGAGCAGCGCCCGGTCACGTCCTCGTACGCGGCGCCCGACCCGGTCGCGTCGACCGGCAGTCATGCCCGTCCGGCCGAGCCGGAGTCCCGTGTCCCCGTACGGGGTCCGGAATACCCCACTATCCAGCCATCGGTCGCGGCGGCCGAGCCGACGGCCCTGGTCCCCCCGGTGGTGGAGCGGCGGCAGGAAAGCGTTTACCAGTCGAAGCGCCCGGTTACGTCCGTCGTGATCGCAGTCGTCACTGTTGTCCTGATGATTCCGGTCGTCCGGCTGCTGATCGACGCGACGTTCACCGGTGACCCGGCGGCCGGCGCCATCGTCCCGGCGGTTCTGCTGACGCTCGGGTTCACGCTCACCGGGATCGGGCTGTTCTCGCTGACCCGGGTGGGCCCGATCACACGCGAGACCTGGCTGCGGCCCCCGGTGGCGTACCTCCCGACGGGGTTGATCTTGCTGATCGCCGCGGGGCTGGCCGCCGCGTAAGGGGCAGTCCGAGGCTTGGCGTATGCTGGTTGACGGCGACCGCCTCGTGCGGTCGACCTCGCGTGCCCTCTGTCAGGTCCGTCCGGTAACGGAACGGGGCCGGCAGCGACGGCCCTCCCTGGTCTCGATCTTCTCGGGTCCGACCGTGGCCGCCGACCGGGCACCAGGGCGCTCGCCGCCGGTGAGCGCGACAACCAGGGATTCGTAGGAGTAATCACCATGGCCGTCGTGACCATGCGCCAGCTGCTGGAGAGCGGTGTCCACTTCGGGCACCAGACCCGGCGCTGGAACCCGAAGATGAAGCGCTTCATCTTCACCGAGCGTAACGGCATCTACATCATCGACCTGCGCCAGACGCTCGACTACATCGAGAAGGCCTACGCGTACGTCCGTGACACCGTCGCCGAGGGTGGCCACATCCTCTTCGTCGGCACCAAGAAGCAGGCGCAGGAAGCCATCGCCGAGCAGGCGACCCGCGTCGGCCAGCCGTACGTGAACCACCGCTGGCTGGGCGGCATGCTCACCAACTTCCAGACCGTTTACAAGCGGCTCCAGCGCATGAAGGAGCTCGAGGCCCTGGGTGACCTGACCGGCACCGCCGCCGGGTACACCAAGAAGGAGACCCTCCAGCTCTACCGCGAGAAGACCAAGCTCTCGAAGACCCTCGGTGGCCTCCGTGACATGACCAAGACGCCGTCGGCGATCTGGGTCGTGGACACCAAGAAGGAGCACATCGCGGTCGACGAGGCCCGCAAGCTGGGCATCCCGGTCATCGCGGTGCTGGACACCAACTGCGACCCGGACGAGGTCGACTTCCCGATCCCGGGCAACGACGACGCGATCCGCTCCGCCGAGCTGCTCACCAAGGTCATCGCGGCCGCGGTGGCCGACGGCCTGATCGCCCGTTCCGGCCGGGGCCGTGGTGGCGCCGACGAGAAGCCCGAGCCGGGCACCGTCGCCGCCGGCGAGCCGCTGCCCGAGTGGGAGCGCGACCTTTACGAGGGCGCCGAGAAGAAGGCCGACGACGCTGCGGCGCCCGCGGCTGCCGAGGCCCCCGCGGCCGAGGCGCCCGCCGCCGAGCCGGTTCCGGCCGCTGCCACTCCCGCCGAGTAAGTCACCGACGAACCTGACATCGAGAGAGAGTCATGGCTAACTACACCGCCGCGGACGTGAAGAAGCTCCGCGATCTGACCGGTGCCGGCATGATGGACTGCAAGAAGGCGCTCGAAGAGGCGTCCGGCGACTTCGACCAGGCGGTCGAGTTCCTGCGCATCAAGGGCGCGAAGGACGTCGGCAAGCGGGCCGGCCGCACCGCGGCCAACGGCATCGTCGCCCACTCGGGCGGCGCGCTGCTCGAGCTCAACTGCGAGACCGACTTCGTCGCCAAGACCCCCGACTTCGTCGCGCTGGGTCAGCAGCTGGTCGAGCTGGGCGAGCAGAACAAGGTCGCCGACGCGGCCGCCCTGCTGGCCGCCACGCTGCCGGACGGCAAGACCGTCGCCGACACGGTCCAGGAGTACTCCGCGAAGATCGGCGAGAAGATCGTCGTGAACCGCTTCGTGATCCTCGACGGCACCGTCGCGGTCTACCTGCACCGCAAGGCGCAGGACCTGCCGCCGCAGGTCGGCGTGCTGGTGGAGTACACCGGCAAGTCGGACGAGGCCGCCGACGCGGACGCCCGTGGCATCGGCATGCAGGCCGCCGCCATGCGCCCGCGCTACCTCACCCGCGAGGAGGTGCCGGCCGACGTCGTCGAGTCCGAGCGCCGCATCGCCGAGGAGACGGCCAAGGAGGAGGGCAAGCCCGAGAAGGCCCTGCCCAAGATCGTCGAGGGCCGGGTGAACTCCTTCTTCAAGGACTTCGTTCTGCTCGAGCAGGCTTCGGTCGTCGACAACAAGAAGACCGTCAAGCAGATCGCGGACGAGGCCGGGCTGACCATCACCCGCTTCGTCCGGTTCGAGGTCGGCCAGGAGTAAGCGGGCCGCCGATGGAGGCAAGGGAGGCCGGGTACGCGATTCTGCGTCCGGCCTCCTTCTCCCATAAGGTCTCTGCTGAGCGTTCGAAGGGAAGGCGGGTCTCATGACATTGGTGACCGAGCAGGCAGTTCCGGTTGGCAGTTCGAACCCGCCCGCGCGGCCCCGCCGGGTCGTGCTCAAACTCTCCGGTGAGGTGTTCGGCGGGGGCGCGGTCGGCGTCGACCCCGACATCGTGCAGGGCATCGCCCGGCAGATCGCCACCGTGATCCGCCGCGGCATCCAGGTCGCCGTCGTCGTGGGCGGCGGCAACTTCTTCCGCGGGGCCGAGCTGCAGAAGCGTGGCATGGACCGCAATCGCGCCGACTACATGGGCATGCTCGGCACGGTCATGAACGGCCTGGCCCTGCAGGACTTCCTCGAGAAGGAGGGCGTCGAGACGCGGGTGCAGACCGCGATCACGATGGCCCAGGTCGCCGAGCCCTACATCCCGCTGCGCGCCATCCGGCACCTCGAGAAGGGCCGCTGCGTCATCTTCGGCGCCGGCGCCGGCATGCCGTATTTCTCCACCGACACCGTCACCGCCCAGCGCGCCCTCGAGATCCACGCGGACGTCGTGCTGATGAGCAAGAACGGTGTCGACGGCGTCTACAGCGCCGACCCCCGCGTCGACCCCGACGCCAAGAAGCTCGACCGGCTCACCTTCCAAGACGTGATTCAGCAGGGCCTGCGCGTGGCCGACCAGGCCGCCTTCAGCCTCTGTGAGGAGAACGACCTGCCCATGCTGGTCTTCGGTGCCCAGGGCGACGACACGATCATTCGCGCCGTGAGCGGCGAGAAGATCGGCACCCTGATCACCGCCTGACAACCCACCACCGAGGAAAGCAAGGGAGGCGAGAAGAGCCGGTGATCGACGAGACCCTCTTCGAGGCCGAAGAAAAGATGGAGAGCGCGGTAGAGCACGCCAAGGAGGAGTTCGCCGCGATCCGTACGGGGCGGGCCACCCCGGCCATGTTCTCCAAGATCGTGGTCGACTACTACGGCGCGCCCACGCCGGTGACGCAGATGGCTTCGGTCGGCGTCCCGGAGCCGCGCATGGTCATCGTCAAGCCGTACGACGCGTCGCAGCTCGGCGCGATCGAGCGGGCCATCCGCGACTCGGACCTCGGGGTCAACCCCAACAACGAGGGCACCCAGCTGCGCATCCACCTGCCGCAGATGACCGAGGAGCGGCGCCGCGACATGATCAAGGTCGCGCGCAGCAAGGCGGAGGAAGGCCGGGTGGCGATCCGCAACGTGCGCCGCAAGGCCAAGGAGCAGCTGGACCGCCTGGTCAAGGACGGGGAGGCCGGCGAGGACGAGGGCCGTCGCGCCGAGAAGGAGCTCGACGACACCACCCACAAGTACGTGTCTGTGGTCGACGAGCTCGTCAAGCACAAGGAAGCCGAGTTGCTCGAGGTCTGATGTCCTACCTCGATCCGCGTGCCGGGCAGAGCGCCGGCGACGACACGAGCGTGCCCGCCTGGCACGCGGGCGAGGACGTCCCGACCGGGCAGCTTCCTCTGGTTCCGGCGTCTGACCGCAACGTTCCGGCGTCTGACCGCAACGTTCCGGCGCCGGAACACATCATCCCGACGACCGAACAAAAGCCGCAGATGGGTCGCAGGCGCGCCAAGGGCCGGGCCGGCCGCAACCTGCCGGCCGCGATCGGTGTCGGCGTCGGCCTGGTCCTGGTGGTGCTGGGCTCTCTGGTCATCTGGCCCGACGCGTTCCTGGGCGTCATCGCGCTGGCCTCCGCGGTCGGCGTCTACGAGATGGTCCGGGCTCTGCGGGCCACGGGCGCCGACGCTCCGCTCATTCCGCTGGTCGCCGGCTCGCTGCTGATGGTCGGCCTGGCCTGGCGCGAAGGCCCCGACGCGCTGCTGCTGGGCCTGCTGGTGACGATCGCCGCATCCGTGATCTGGCGCATAGCCGACGGCGTGGCCGCGTTCCGCCGCGATTTCGTGGCCAGCGTCATGATTTCGATCTACGTGCCGTTCCTGCTGAGCTTCGGTGTGCTGCTCCAGCTGCCCGACGCCGGCGAGGACGGCCAGTGGCGGGTGCTGTGCACCCTGCTCGCCGTGGTGCTTTCCGACACAGGTGGCTACGCGGTCGGCGTCTTCTTCGGCAAGCACAAGATGGCCCCGTCGATCAGCCCCGGCAAGACCTGGGAGGGCTTCACCGGCTCGGTCGTCTCGGCCGCCGTCGGCAGCGCCCTGCTGCTGCACTTCCTGCTGGACATTCCCTGGTTCTGGGGCGTGCTGTTCGGCGCGTTGCTCTCGGTGGTGGCCGTCGCCGGTGACCTGGCCGAGTCGATGCTCAAGCGCGATCTGGGCCTCAAGGACATGAGCAACCTGCTGCCCGGGCACGGCGGCCTGATGGACCGGCTCGACTCAATCCTGTTCGCCGTCCCCACGGCCTACCTTCTGTTCGCTCTGATCGGGGCGAACACGTGACCGGCACGCACACAGGCAAGCGTGCGAGACTGGTTCTGCCATGACGATTCTTCCGGTCATCCCGACCAGCCTCGACCAGCCCGACGCGGTGGCCACCAAGCGCCGTCCATCGATGCCCCCGCGTCACCTCGCCGACCTCGACCTCGCGGCCCGCCAGGCGGCCGTCACCAGCCTCGGCGAGCCCGCGTTCCGGGCCAAGCAGATCTCCACCCACTACTTCGGCCGCCTCGTGCGCGACGTCGACGCGATGACGGATCTGCCCGCCGCGTCCCGCGCCCGGCTCACCGGTGACCTGCTGCCCACGCTGCTCACCCCCGTCCGCGAGCTGGCCTGCGACGACGGCGCCACCCGCAAGACGCTGTGGCGGCTGCACGACGGCTCGCTCGTGGAAAGTGTCCTGATGGGCTACCCCGATCGGGTGACGGCGTGCGTCTCGAGCCAGGCCGGCTGCGGCATGGCCTGCCCGTTCTGCGCCACCGGCCAGCAGGGCCTGACCCGCAACCTCTCGATCGCCGAGATCGTCGACCAGGTGGTCTACCTGGCCGGCGTGGCCGCCTCGGGCGCGGTCACCGGCGCGCCGCCGCGGCTGTCCCGCGTCGTCTTCATGGGCATGGGCGAGCCGCTGGCCAATTACCCCCGGGTGATCGAGGCTGTGCGCAGGCTCACCACCCCGGCGCCGGAGGGTCTCGGGCTTTCGCAACGGCACATCACGGTCTCCACCGTGGGTCTGGTGCCCGCTATCCGCCGTTTGACGGCCGAAGACCTCAATGTGACCCTTGCGTTGTCCCTGCATGCCCCCGATGATGATCTGCGCGATGAGCTAGTGCCCGTCAACCAGCGCTGGAAGGTGGCCGAGGTGCTCGATGCCGCGTTCGATTACGCGGCCCGGACCGGACGCCGGATCTCGATCGAGTACGCCCTGATCAGGGACGTCAACGATCAGCCGTGGCGTGCCGATCTGCTCGGCAAACTTCTGCGCGGCAAGCTGGCGCATGTGAATCTCATCCCGCTGAACCCGACACCCGGCAGCAAGTGGGATGCGAGTCCGAAACCGGTCGAGCGCGAGTTCGTCCGCCGGCTGCGCGAGGCCGGGATATCGACGACGGTCCGCGACACCCGTGGCCGGGAAATCGACGGCGCCTGTGGCCAGCTGGCCGCGGGCGAGCTCACGGAGGCGAGCGCTGGGGGCGCCGCCGCCGACGCGGAGGTGGCACAGTGACTGGGCGCAGGTCCCAGCGAGCGGAGTGGGAGACGTTGTGACGAGTCAGGGGCAACGTTTCCGGCGGCGTGCTCTGCGCCGCGGCTACAAGGTGGATGAGGTCGATTCCTTCCTCGACCGGGTCGAGGCCACGCTCCAAGGCGAGCAGGTGGGCCCGCCCGTCGGCGCGCAGGAGGTGCACGACGTGGTCTTCCGCGTGCGCTTCGGCGGCTACGACGAGTGGCAGGTCGACCTGCACCTGGACCGTGTCGAGCGCCAGCTGGCCGAGCTCGAGGACAGGGGTGGCCGGGGCGCGCCCGCGCCCGACCCGATGCGTGACTCCCTGCGCGGCGGCCTCTCCGCGGCCAAGCCCGGCCTGGGTGCGGCCATGAGCGGTGGCGGCATGGGCGGCGGCCAGGGCATGGGCGGCATGGCCGGCGGTGGCATGGGCGGCCGGATGGCCCCGCCCACCGAGCGCCTGCCCGCTCCGCCGGTCCGCGACGACCGCTTTCAGCAGCAGCCCCCGCAGCGTGGCCAGATGCCGCCCGACCCGTACGGGCGGTACGACGAGCCCACCGGTTACGGCCAGCCGCAGCAGCCGCAGTTGCCGCAGCGCCCCGCCGGTCCGCCCCCGCCGGCGTACGACCGTGACCCTCGCGACCCGCGTGACCCGCGCGGCTACGACCGGGGCGGCTACGACACGGGCAGCTTCGAGCAGCCGACCGGTGGCTTCGACGGGTTCGAGGCGGGCCGGCACGGCAAAACCGACATGACCGCCGAGATCCGCATGCCGCAGCGCGAGCAGCAGGATCCGCGTGGCGGTTACGGCGGCCCCCCGATGAGCGGCCCGCCCATGGGTGGCCCGCCGATGGGCAACGCCCCGATGAGCGGCCCGCCGATGGGTTACGGCGAGCCCCAGCAGCCTCAGCTGCCCCCGCCGATGGGCGAGCCCGGCGGCGAGCTCTACCGGGTCGACCAGCTGCGGCGCACGTTCCAGCCGCGGCGCTTCGGCAGTGGTTACGACCCCAGCCAGGTCGACCGGCTGTTCGAGGGCATCCTGCAGGCGATGACCGGCCGCGGCCCGATGCCCGTACCGGAAAATGATCTCGACATGCTGCAGTTCGGCCTGGTGCCCGGCGGCTACTTCGAGGCCGAGGTCGACGCCGCGCTCCGCGAGGTCAAGGACATTCTGACCCGACGCCGCTGACAGGAAAGGGGCCCCGATCGAGGGCCCCTTTTCCTTGTCGCTCGGTGGAACCGCGCCTACTGGTCTTCGGGCTTCAAGCCGTTGCGCCGCAGCACCACGTCGGCCAGCACCGCGCCGACGAGCCCCACCGCGAAGACGACGAGCCAGACGTTCTCGGTGTTGCCCTCGTGGTTGCCCCAGAAGAACATCAGAATGATCGCGGCCGAGATGATCGCCGCGCGTCGCGCCTGCTTGCGGTTGCCCGGCTTGAGCTGGTCGGGGGCATACACCGGTTCCTGATCGGCAGCCACGCCTGGTCCTTCCTCGAAGGTCGATCGCATCCGGTTCCAGTCTCGCACGACGGCTCCGCGCGCGGCCCACCAACCCGGACCCGGTACCTTCGATGCGGTCGGGTTCACGGATCGAGGGAGTAGAACGGTGCGGATCACGGGCACGGGACACGCGAGCATGCGGATCGACACCGCCGCGGGCAGCATTCTGTGCGACCCGTGGGTCAATCCCGCCTATTTCGCCTCTTGGTTCCCCTTCCCCGACAATTCGCTGCTCGACTGGGAGACCCTGGGCGACGTCGACTACCTCTACGTGTCGCACCTGCACCGCGACCACTTCGACGCCGAGCACCTCAAGCGCTTCATCAGCAAAAAGGCGACGGTGCTGCTGCCGGAGTATCCGACCAGCCAGCTCGAGGACGAGCTGCGCGACCTCGGCTTCACCAGCTTCTACAAGACCCGGTCGGACGAGGTGCACGAGCTCGACGGCGGCCTCAAGATCATGATCCAGGCCCTGATCAGCCCGACCGACGGCCCGATCGGCGACTCCTCGCTGTGGGTCGAGCACAACGGCGTCCGCGTGCTCAACCAGAACGACGCCCGGCCCACCGACCTGACCCGGTTCAACGAGCTCGGCCACGTGCACGCCCACATGCTGCAGTTCTCCGGCGCGATCTGGTATCCGATGGTCTACGAACTGCCCGACGCGGCCAAGACCGCCTTCGGCAAGCAGAAGCGCGACCGCCAGTTCGACCGCACGTGGCGCTACATCGACGACCTCAAGGCCGACCACGTCTTCCCGATCGCCGGCCCGCCGTGCTTCCTCGACGACACGCTCTGGCAGTTCAACGACATCCACGGCGACGAGGGCAACATCTTCCCCGACCAGTCGGTCTTCATGGCGGAGTACGCCAAGGTCGGCGGCACCAACGGCATCGTCCTGCTCCCGGGCAGCGAGACCTCCCTCGACGCCGACGGGAAAGCGACCACCACGCACCCCACCGACGTCGACGAGTTCTTCGCCAACAAGCAGGCCCACCTCGAGGAGATGCGGGAGCGCAAGGCCCCGGTCATCGCCGCCGAGAAGGCCTCCTGGCGGCACCCCGAGATCGACGTGCTGGGCGCGCTCAAGAAGCGCATCGAGCCCCTGCTCGAAGAGTCGATCTACATGGCCCAGGGCGTCGGCGGCCCCGTCCGCTTCGACCTGACCGACACGTTCGGCCCCGACGGCAACGTCATCGAGTCGATCGTCGTCGACTTCCCCGGCAAGCAGGTCCGCCCCTACGCCGACGAGAAGGTGCGCTACCGCTTCAAGACCGGCCGCGCCCTGATCGAGCACCTCATCCACATCGACGAGGGCGACTGGGTCAACTCGCTCTTCCTCAGCTGCCGCTTCTCCGCCGCCCGCATCGGGCAGTACAACGAGTACGTCTACGCGTTCTTCAAGTGCCTCTCCGAGGAGCGCCTGCAGTACGCCGAGGGCTGGTACGACGAGCACGAAAAGGCCGTCGAGGCGGAAGACACGGTGCTGGGCGACTGGACCGTGCAGCGCCGCTGCCCGCACCTCAAGGCCGACCTGAGCCGCTTCGGCATGGTCGAGGGGAACGTGCTGACCTGCCAGCTGCACGGCTGGAAGTTCGACCTGCCCAGCGGCCGGTGCCTGACCAGCGTCGGGCACAAGATCCGGGCAGAGAAGACCGAAAAGGCATAAAAGGCAGATGTCCTCGCGGGGTGGTGGGTACGGACCGTCGCTCCCGCGGGGGCCGCGGCGGGGCGAGCAGGGCGCTGGCGCGCCCAAAACGCTCACCCCACCACGGCGACGTGCGTGAGTGGTTGCGCCCAACCCCCAAGCGCCCACCCCCGAAAAGCGCGTCAGGGCGTGCTGGTGGGGGTGCCGCCGGCGTGGCTCCAGTCGGGTTTACCGCCGGCGGCGTTCGACGTCACGGCCGGGCCGATCAGGAGGAAGTGGGCCTCCTCGTCGCCGTCCACGCGGGGACAGTGTTCGACGCCGCGCGGGATGACCAGCAGGTCGCCGGGTGACAGGTGCACGTCGCCGTCGCGGAGCTGGACGGTCAGGTGACCCGCGAGCAGCAGGAACGTCTCGTCCTGGTCGTCGTGGGCGTGCCAGTTGGCCGATCGGGTGCCCTTCGCGACCTTGAACAGGTTGCCGTTGGCCTCGGTGAGCACCCGCTGGGACCAGAACTCGGTGAGGCCGGCCGCCTCGTCCGCGACCGCGTATTTCGTCAGCATGCTGCGATCATCACCCCGCGGACTGTCCGGCAGCAGTGGTAGGAATGGCCGATGCCGCAAGGATCCTCACACCGGGTCGTCCTCGTCGTCGACGAGCAGTCCAACCCGTTCGAGGTCGGCTGCGCCTGCGAGATCTTCGGCGGCCCGCTGCGACCCGAGATCGGGTTCCCGCTCTACGACCTCAGGGTGGTCGCCCCGCGCCGCTCGACCCCGATGCGGGACTCCCTGTTCAGCATCGGCGCGGTCGGGCGGCTCGACGAGATCGACCAGGCCGACACCGTGATCGTGCCGAACCGGCCGTACGTCGAAACCCCGTCCCGGCCCGTCCTGCTGGCCGCCCTACGCCGCGCCCACCAGCGCGGGGCCCGCCTGGTCGGCCTCTGCACCGGCGCTTTCACCCTGGCCGAAGCCGGTCTGCTGGACGGGCGCCGGGCGGCGGTCCACTGGCATCTGGCCGACGAGTTCAGGCAGCGCTTCCCCGCGGTCACTCTCGAACCCGACGTCCTGTTCGTCGACGACGGCGACGTCCTGACCTCGGCCGGCAGCGCCGCTGCGCTCGACCTCGGACTGCACATCGTCCGGCTCGACCACGGCGCCGAGGTCGCCAACCACGTCAGCCGCCGCCTCGTCTTCGCCGCCTACCGCGACGGCGGTCAGCGCCAGTTCGTGGAGCGCCCGATGCCCCCGGCCGCCGGCCAGTCCCTGGCGCCCGCTCTGGCCTGGGCCCAGCAGCGCCTGAACGAGCCGATCACCGTGGCCGACCTGGCCCGCCGGGCCGGCCTGAGCACGGGCAGCCTGCACCGCCGGTTCCGGGCCGAACTGGGCACCACCCCGCTGGCCTGGCTGACCGTCGAGCGGGTCACCCTGGCCTGCCGCCTGATCGAGCAGGGCACCCACGGGCTGGAGATCGTGGCGCACCGCTCGGGCCTGGGCACCGGCGCCAACATGCGGTCCCTGTTCAAGCGGCACGTGGGCGTCAGCCCGGCCGACTACCGCCGCCGCTTCACCGGCTGATCGAAGCGCCCGTCTCGCGGCACCCGGCCGCAGCTACTCGGCCCGCAGCAGCCCGGCCCAGCCCGCAGCAGCCCGCTGCGGACCGGCCCCAAGCGGAGCGGCCGAGAAGTGGGTCAGCCGATCGACAGGTCGCGCAGGATGCGCCGGGCGGCGTTGTGGCCGGCGGCGCCGATCACGCTGCCCGCCGGGTGCGCGCCCGCCGAACCCGCGTACAGCCCGTCGAGGCCGGTGAAGTAGGGCATGCGCTCGTCGAAGGCGACCGTGTTGTCGACGTGGTGGATGTGGCCGCCGGTGATGCCGAAGTGCTGTTCGATGCCGGGCGGCGTGAGCGGCATCATGTCGACGATCAGGTCGCGCGTGCCGGGTGCGTACTGTTCGCAGATGTCGAGCAGCCGGTCCACGTACGCGGGAAGCTCTTGATCCCACGAGGAACCCGCGGGCGTGTAGGGAACCGACTGCACGAACAGGGCCGACGAGTGGTGACCCTCGGCGTCCTGCAGCGTGGGATCGACCGTGGTGTGCAGATACCACTCGATGGTCGGCTCCGCGGGCAGCCGGCCCGCCTGCACGTCGGCCCACATCGCGCGCAGGGCGGCCATGGGGGAGTCGGTGCCGGGCTGACCGGCCAGACCGGCCGAACCGGGCAGCAGGTGGATCGTCGACCCGAACGGGGAGGCCGAGCCGGGCGGCAGGCAGGTGAACTCGGGCAGGCCGCGCAGGGCCAGGTTGAGCTTGAGCGTGCTGCCGGGACGCTTCACCGCGGTCATGCGCTCGGTCAGCTCGGCGGGCAGGGCGCCGGACGGCACCAGGTCGATCAGCCGGTACGGGTCGCAGGAGCCGAGCACGACGCGGGCGGCGACGGAGCGGCCGTCGGCCAGCACGACCCCGCTGGCGGCCCCGCCGTCGACAGTGACGGCCCGTACGGGGGCCTCGGTGAAAATCTGGGCGCCGGCCGCGCGCGCCGCATCGGCGAACGTGCGGGTGACGGTGCCCATGCCGCCCTCGGCGATCATCCAGGTGCCGTCCGAGTCGGGCAGGCGGCACATGTTGTGCACCAGGAAGTTGTGGCCGGTGCCGGGGTCGTCGGGGCCCGCGTTGAGGCCGGAGAGCCCGTCGGTCACCGCGTACATGCTCACCAGCAGCTCGCTCTTGAAGCCGAACCGGGCCAGGTAGTCGGCCACCGAGCCGCGGACGAGGTCGATGAACGTGCTTTGCAGCTGGGGGCGGATGTAACGGTCGGCGATCTGTTCGACGCTGCCCGGTTCCTGCAGCCAGGCCGGGGCGAGGTCGGCCCGCAGCGCGCCGATCTCGACTGCCAGCTGCTCGTCGGCGGCGGCGTCACGCGGCGAGAAGAAGCGTTCGAGCTGTTCGCGGGTCGACGCGTGGTCGCGGCCGAACAGCAGGTAGGGCGAGCCGGCCGGGCCGGGCGTGGGCAGGAAGTAGTGCGGGTCGCGGCGCAGCACGGGAATGTCGACGTCCAGCGTGCGCAGCAGCTCGGGCGGCATCAGGCCCAGCAGGTAGGACCCGGTGGACTGGCCGAGGCCGGGCGCCTGGGGGAACGGGCGCTCGGTGCGGGCGGCCCCGCCGATCACGTCGGTGGCCTCGAGGACGACGACGTCGAGGCCGGCCCGGGCCAGCAGGATCGCGGAGACGAGGCCGTTGTGACCGGCGCCGATGATCACTACGTCGGCGCGGGTGGGGAGCCCGGCGGCGGGGTGAGCGGTCATGACGCTTGAGCGTAGCGGCTGACCTCGTGAGTGATCCTCAACTGTTCGTACGTGAAGCTGATTCACGTCGATTCTGGTAGACGCTCGCGCTGCGGGTCGCGGCGTAACCGGCCAGCACGATCACGTGGAACAGATACAGCCACAGCCCGACCGCCACCATGCCGCCGATCTCGTCGAAGCCGCCGAACGGCGCGCCCAAGTCGAGGGGGAACGAGCAGAACAGCACGAAGCCGTGCAGAAAACCGGACAGGTTGGCCGCGAAGAACGACCCGACCAGCACCGTCGAGAGCCAGCGCGGGCGGTCCGGCGCCACGTAGCGGTAGACCCAGATCAGCACCGGCGTGAGCACCAGCCAGGCGGCCAGGAACGAGAGCACGACGCCGAGCACGGAGTACCAGCCGCCCCGCAGCCAGAGCTCGCTGGTCGAGGGCAGTGCGAGGAACATGGCCAGCGTCAGGGCCGGGGCCGCGGCCATCAAGGGCAGCCAGGCCAGCCGGCCCCGCCAGCCGACCAGCGACTCGACGCCCGGTTCGCGGCTGCGCAGCGACACGAAGGCCCGGCGCAGACCCTCGCCGTACAGGGTGGCCGGAAGCAGGCTGGCCAGCGCGAACAACGGAGTCAGGTGCAGCCCGGCGTCGATCAGGGCGCTCAAGGCCTGCGGCGCGCCGATCTGGTCGGGCAGCGCGGTGATGGTGCGGCCGGTGAGCCTGCGCACCCGGTCGGCGCCCGCGATCAAGCCGGTGATCCAGATCGCGAGCAAGGCGATCGGCACCACCGCGATCCCGCCGTAGAACGTGACCGCCGCCGCGTGCAGCGCCAGATCGCGTCCCCGCAGCGGCCGGAACGGCATCCCCACCACATGCGCCGTCCGGCGGAGCCACCCCGTCATGTGATCCACATACCCAGTTGCCCGCAGCCCGACGCGAGAGTGTCGCACCGGTCCGGAAAGATGGGCGGCATGCGGGATCTCGTACTGCTCGGCTCGACCGGGTCCATCGGCACCCAGGCCATCGACATCGTGCGCCGCAACCCGGACAAGTTCCGGGTCGTGGCGCTCGGCGCGGGCGGCGGAAACGTCGAGTCGCTGGCGGCCCAGGCCCTCGAGCTGGGCGTCGAGGTGGTCGGCGTGGCGCGGGCCACTGCGGTGCAGGATCTGCAGCTCGCCTTCTACGCCGAGGCGCAGCGCCGCGGCTGGGCGACCGGCGACTTCAAGCTGCCCAAGATCGTGGCCGGCCCCGACGCGATGACCGAGCTGGCCCGCTGGCCCTGTGACGTGGTGCTCAACGGCGTGGTGGGCAGCCTCGGCCTGGCCCCCACGCTGGCCGCCCTCGAGTCGGGCCGCATCCTCGCCCTGGCCAACAAGGAGTCGCTGGTCGCCGGGGGCCCGCTGGTGCGGCGCATCGCCAAACCGGGGCAGATCGTCCCGGTCGACTCCGAGCACTCGGCGCTGGCCCAGTGCCTGCGCGGCGGCACGACGGGCGAGGTGCGCCGGCTCGTGCTGACCGCCAGCGGGGGAGCGTTCCGCGACCGGCGCCGCGACGAGCTGACGAACGTCACACCCGACGAGGCGCTCAAACACCCGACGTGGGACATGGGCCCGGTCGTCACGATCAATTCGGCCACGATGGTGAACAAGGCGCTCGAGGTGATCGAGGCACACGAGTTGTTCAACGTGGCCTACGACGACATCGAGGTGATGGTGCACCCGCAGTCGGTGCTGCACTCGATGGTCGAGTTCGCCGACGGGTCGACGCTGGCCCAGGCCAGCCCGCCCGACATGCGCCTGCCGATCGCGCTCGCGCTGGCCTGGCCCGAGCGGGTGCCGGGGGCGGCCGCGGGCGTCGACTGGCGGGAGGCGCACAACTGGGAGCTGCGCCCGCTCGACGACGAGGCCTTCCCGGCCGTGCGCCTGGCCAAGCAGGCCGGCCGCGAGGGCCACTGCCGCCCGGCGATCTACAACGCGGCCAACGAGGAGTGTGTGGCCGCTTTCGTCGCCGGTCGGCTACCTTTTCTGGGCATCGTCGACACACTGGAACAGGTGCTCGCGGCGGCTCCTCGATTTGCCGAGCCGAGTACCGTCGAAGAGGTGCTCGCGGCCGAGTCCTGGGCGCGCACCCAGGCCCAGCAGATGATCGCTACTGCGGCAGAAGGAGCTTGATGCTGTACTGGCTGGGGGTGGCCGCGTTCGCGCTGGCCATCCTGATCTCTGTGAGCCTGCATGAGCTCGGCCACATGCTCACGGCCAAGGGCTTCGGCATGAAGGTGTCGCGCTACTTCGTCGGGTTCGGGCCCACGATCTTCTCGTTCCAGCGGGGCGAGACGGAATACGGGCTCAAGGCGATCCCGCTCGGCGGCTTCTGCAAGATCGTCGGCATGACGCCGCAGGACGACGACGTCGCCCCGGAGGACCAGCCCCGCGCGATGTGGCGGTTCCCGGTGTGGAAACGCACGATCGTCATGTCGGCCGGTTCGATCACCCACTTCATGCTGGCCGCCGTGGCCGCGTATTTCGCCGCGATCTCGCTCGGCCTGCCCAACACGGCCTACCCGCAGACCGACGCCGACACGCTGGCCCAGAAGCCGGTCATCACGATCACCGAGTGCACCTGGGTCAACCTGCCGACCACCCAGCAGGAGTGCGTCCCCGGTCAGAACGGCGCGATCGCGGGCCCGGCGTTCGCGGCCGGCCTGCGCGACGGCGACCTGATCACGCGGGTCGGCGACACCCCGATCACCACGTACGGGCAGCTCACCGAGGCCATCCGGGCGCTCCCGGCGGGCCCGGTGCCGGTGGAGTATCAGCGGGCCGGCGCGACCGCCACGGCGAACGTCGACCTGGTGGCCGCCCAGCGCGCGCCGATCACCGACTCCGAGGGCGCGACGACCACGGTCTCGGTGGCCGGCGTCGGCTGGGACCAGCGCAGCGTGCCCACGATGATCGAATACAGCGCGGCCGACGGGTTCGGGGCGACCGCCGACTACGGCTGGTTCCTGTTCAAGAACACGTTCGAGGCCATGAAGCGGATCCCCGACAAGATCCCGGCCCTGTGGCACTCGATCACCGGCGCCGAGCGTGACCCCGAGACCCCGATCAGCGTGGTCGGCGCGAGCCGGCTCGGTGGCGAGGCCCTCGAGAACGGCGTGCCCGAGCTCTTCCTCAACATCTTCATCTCGCTCAACGTCTTCATCGGCATCTTCAACCTGCTGCCGCTGCTGCCGTTGGACGGCGGTCACATCGCGATCGCCTGGTACGAGCGCGTCCGATCGTGGCTCTACGCTCGATTCCGTAAGCCCGACCCGGGCCGTGTCGACTACTACAAGCTGATGCCTGTCACCTATGCAGTCATCCTGATTGGCGGTGCGTTCACCCTGCTGACCGTTACCGCCGACATCATCAACCCGATCACGATCTTCAAATAGGTGATGCGAAAGTGACCGCAATCAGTCTCGGTATGCCGGCCGTGCCCCCGCCGCCGCTGGCGCCCCGTCGGCACAGCCGGCAGATCATGGTGGGCAACGTGCCGGTCGGTGGCGGTGCGCCGGTCAGCGTGCAGTCGATGACGACCACGCTGACCGCCGACGTCAACAAGACGCTGCAGCAGATCGCCGAGCTCACCGCCTCGGGCTGCCAGATCGTTCGGGTCGCGGTCCCCTCGCAGGACGACGTCGAGGCGCTGCCCGCGATCGCCAAGAAGTCGCAGATCCCGGTGATCGCCGACATCCACTTCCAGCCGAAATACGTGTTCGCGGCGATCGACGCCGGCTGCGCGGCGGTCCGGGTCAACCCGGGCAACATCCGCCAGTTCGACGACAAGGTCAAGGAGATCGCGAAGGCGGCCTCCGACGCGGGCATCCCGATCCGCATCGGCGTCAACGCGGGCTCGCTCGACAAGCGGCTGCTGCAAAAATACGGCAAGGCCACCGCCGAGGCGCTGGTCGAGTCGGCGCTGTGGGAGTGCTCACTGTTCGAGGAGCACGGCTTCCGCGACATCAAGATCTCGGTCAAGCACAACGACCCGGTCGTCATGATCCGGGCCTACCGGCAGCTGGCCGAGCAGTGCGACTATCCGCTGCACCTGGGCGTGACCGAGGCCGGCCCGGCGTTCCAGGGCACGATCAAGAGTTCGGTCGCCTTCGGGGCGCTGCTGGCCGAGGGCATCGGCGACACGATCCGGGTGTCGCTGTCGGCCCCGCCGGTCGAGGAGATCAAGGTCGGCCAGCAGATCCTGGAGTCGCTGGGCCTGCGCGAACGTGGCCTCGAGATCGTGTCGTGCCCGTCCTGTGGCCGGGCCCAGGTCGATGTGTACACGCTGGCCGAGCAGGTCACGGCCGGGCTCGAGGGCCTGCCGGTCCCGCTGCGGGTGGCCGTCATGGGCTGCGTCGTCAACGGCCCCGGCGAGGCGCGCGAGGCCGACCTGGGTGTGGCGTCCGGCAACGGCAAGGGCCAGATTTTCGTCAAGGGCCAGGTCATCAAGACCGTCCCCGAGTCGATCATCGTCGAGACCCTGATCGAGGAGGCGCTCCGCCTGGCCGACGAGATGGGCGCCGACCTCCCCGAGGAGCTCCGCGACCTGCTGCCCGGGCCGCAGGTCACGGTGCACTGACACCGCGGACTCGTCCTGCCCTCAGGCCTCGCCGTTGCCCTCGGGTCGGCGGGGCCTTTGGGCATCCAGATCCCCAACGCCGCCGGCAGCCACCCGCTCCGCAGGCCAGCCCCGCTGTTGGCCACCCGTGCTGTCAGCTATCTGCGCCGTCGGCCAGCCCCGCGCTGCCGGTCGGCCTCGCGCTGCCGGTCGGCCTCGCGCTGCCGGTCAGTCCCACGCTGCCGGTCAGCCCCGCGCCGCCGGCCACCCCGCGCTGCCGGTAGTCGGCGGCGGCCCGGTGTTGCACTCGGCCCGTGCGGCTCAGCCGAGCCCGGCACCTGCGGTTTCGGGCGGCCAGAACTCGTACGGGGAAGCTTTTAGAAGAGCACCGTCGCGAACGAGCCGGCCGAGACGAAGCCGCACCGGGCGTAAACGCGGCGGGCTGCCGTGTTGTAGTCGTTCACGTAGAGGCTCACCGTGGGTGACACGCGCCGCAATGCGTCGTGTACCACCGTCGCCATCGCCGGGGCGGCCAGACCACGGCCGCGGAACTCGGGATCGACCCAGACGCCCTGCACCTGGGTCGTGCGGTTCGTCACGATGGCCAGCTCGGCCTTGAAGATCACGCGATCGCCGACGAACCGTGCGTACGCGCGCTTGCCCTTGACCAGCTCGACGATGCGCCGACGGTAACCGCGGCCGCCGTCGTCGAGCAGCGGGGAGACGCCGACCTCTTCGGTATACATCGCCACCGCCGCCGGGAACAGGGCGTCGACCTCGTTGGGGCGGACCAGCCGGACCTCGGGATCGGGGGCGATGATCGGGTCGCGGTCGGCCACCAGCAGGGGCTGGTTGGGGCGTACGTCGCGGGCCCGGCCCCATTGGCCACCCAGCCTGTCCCACAAGTCGAGCACGGCGTCGGAGCGGCCGATGATCGAGGAGCAGATGCGCGGCTCGGCCCCCAGCATCTCGGCGAACGCGGCCGTGGCGGCGGGCGTGGTGCACACCGGCACGAGATGCGCGCCCGACCAGATCATCGACTCGACGCGGCGGCCGGGACCGTAGCCGAAGATGCGGCCGTCGGAACGCCACCAGTTGAGCCCGTGCGCCGCCACCCGCTCGGCGATCTGGGCGCCGGCGTAGGGGTCGCGGTCGAGGATCTTCTCGACCTGCGCGCGCTCGGACTCACCGAGCTGGCGAATGGGGACGGTCAGCACAGCTATCACATTGCCAGATCCAGGGCTGCCCACACCCATCGCAACCCGGTCCGCGCAAAGAAACCCTTGTCGCCGATGCGTTGCCGATATATCGTCTAACTATCGACAACAGATCGGAGATAGTCATGAGGTACCAGCATCCCGGCCCGCACGGCTTCCGTCACCGCGGTTTCACCTTCCCGCCCGGCTTCCCCTTCGGCGGCCCCGGCGACTTCGGGCCTGGCGGCCCATGGGGTGGGCCCGGCCAACGCGGCGGCCGGCGCGGCGGACGAGGCGGACGGCCCAACGTTCGCACCGCTGTCCTGGCGCTGCTTCTGGAGCGGCCCATGCACGGCTACGAGATGATTCAGGAGCTCGACTCGCGCACCAACGGCATCTGGCGGCCCAGCCCCGGCTCGGTCTACCCGACGCTGCAGCTGCTCGAGGACGAGGGCCTGATCGAGCCCGAGGCGGAGGGCAGCCGCAAGAGCTACCGCCTGACCGAGGCCGGCCGGGCCGAGGCGGAGACCGCCGCGCAGAACCCGCCGTGGGGCAGCATCGGCGACGACACGATGTCGCAGGTGCAGGACTTCCGCGACGCCGCGGTGGGCATCATGGGCGCGCTCAAGCAGGTCGGCTTCAACGGCACCCCCGAGCAGCGGCAGCGGGCCCTGGAGATCCTGAACGAGACGAAGCGCAAGCTGTACGCGATCCTCGCCGACGAGTGATCGTGGTCACCGGTGAAGCGCACCCCGATTATGGGGTGCGCTTTTCGCGTTCCGCCGCTGACCACCCACGGGGCCTGCCGTGTTCCGCGCCGCGCCCGGCGGAAACGACGGGACGCCCAGGGGGCCGATCCTCGCAACGGGATCGGCCCCCTGGGCGTCCGGGGGATGTCGCGGCGCTTCGTCGGGCCGCTTGGTGGGGGAAAAGCTGGGGTCAGCGGGGGAGTGCGAAAGCCAGCGGCACCGACGCGGGCTCGGCCTGCCACGTGCCGAAGAGGACCGCGCCCGGGTGGGAGACGGCCCGGTCGAGGATGCGGGGGATCGTCAGGGTGAGTTTGTCGGTCTCGATCACCGTGGGGTTGCCCGGGTCGACGTGGGTGATCGTCGTGACCGCGCGGGCCTCGGCGAACTCGGTGATCAGGCTGGTGGTGATCGTCATGCTGGGCTGGCGCGGCTCGAGGTGCCCGTCCACATCCATGAATTCCTGCGCCTGGCCGCTGCCGGTGAGCAGGGCCTGCGCGAGGGCCTCGGCGTAGACGACGTCGCCCGTGCCGTCGTAGACCCAGCGCCGGCCCAGCACCGAGTGCTCAGTGGTGCCGACCAGCCACTCGTCGGCGCCCTCGATCGCGGCCGCCCGATAGGTCAGCGGAACCTGATAGGTGGGGCCGTCCCCCGCCTTGACCAGCACGGTCTCGATGCCGACCTCACCCTCGGGGTCGTCGAACCGGTAGGACGCCACGCGCTCGACGACGGTGCCGGCCGCGCCCTGATACCACGAGCGGCTCGGGAGCCACGCCGTCAGCAGTTCAACCTTGGTGGGACTCAAAGTCGCCTTGTGGATCAATGCCATGCGCCGCATCGTAGTTACCCCATGCGCCCCACGGGCACCGGCAACCGGCCGGACTGTCCCGCCTTCGGTCCGGTCTGCGCGAACAGCCCCAGGTCAGCCCCGTGATCCCCGTCGCTCGGGCGGCACGGTCAGCGGCCCAGAGCGGTCAGCACGTCGAGGATCGCGCGGGCGTCGCCGGAATCGAGGGCCGGCGTCGGCAGCAGGGCCATCGCGGGGACGGTGATGCCGGCGGCCACGTACGCCTCGACCTTCTCCCGGCACTCGGCGGGTGTGCCGTGCACGATCAGGTCGTCGACGACGGCATCGGGGATCGCGGCCAGGGCCGCCTTGCGATCACCCGACGACCAGGCCTGCCACATCGGGGCCAGGATGTCGGCACGGCCCAGCCAGCGGTGGAACTCGGCGTACGCGGGCACGGTCAGATAGGCCGCGATCATGCGACGGCCCACCCGGCGGGAGTGCTCGGCGTCGTCGGTGGGACACACGAAGATCCGGGCCGCCACGTCGAAGCCCGGCTTGTCGGTCTTGACCTCGGCCAGGGCGGTGGTCACATCGGCCGGGGAGAGCCAGTTGAGGATCACCCCGTCGGCCTCGGCGGCGGCCAGGCGCAGCATGCCCGGACGCAGCGCGGCCAGCAGGATCTGCGGCGGAGTCGTCGGGACCCGTTCGAGCCGGAACCGTCGTACGGCGAAGGTCTCGAACTCCTGGTCGACGATCTCACCGGCGAGTGCCGCGCGCAGGAAGCGCAGCACGTCGCGGCTGCGCTGGAACGGCCGGGTGAACTCGGCCGCGTTCCAGTCGCCCGCCACGACCGGCGACGAGGCCCCGATGCCGAGCTGGAACCGCCCCGGAGCGGCCTCGGCCAGCGCCGCCGCGGTCATCGCGAGCAGGCCGGGCCCCCGCGTGAAGACGGGCGCGATCGCCGTGCCGAGCCGGAACTGCGGGGCCCAGGCGGCGGCCAGCGTCAGCGGGGTGAACGCGTCCGAACCGGCCACCTCCGACGTCCACAGGTCGGTGAAGCCGGCGTCGCCCAGCGCGGAGAAGGCGGCGGCGTGCTCGGAGAGCGGGATCCCGCCCAGGGGAACGGTCATGCCCCATCGCATCGACATGACCACGATCCTGCCCTGGCCCGGCAGTGAGGTCCACCACCGGAGCGTGGGAATGATCTATGTCGGAGGTATGTTTTTGAACTGACCAGTCAGTCTATGTTTCTGGAGGGCCCGGCTATGTCGGTGCTCATCGCGCGCGGGGCGGGCGTCCGTCGCCGCCGCCACCAATGGCTCTTCCGCGACCTCGACGTGACGGTGTCGCCCGGCGAGACGGTGGCCGTGGTCGGCCCGCCCGGCAGCGGCCGCACCACACTGCTGCTGGCGCTGACCCGTCGCTTCCACCTGACAGCGGGCCGAGTCGACATCACCGGCCGGGCGTCGCTGGGCTACGTGCCGGAGGTCTCCGCCCCCGAACCTGTCTTCACCGTCACCGAGCACATCCGCGAGCGCCTGACCCTCCTCGGCCACTCCCGCTCCGCCGCGGCCACGGTTCCGTTGCACGGCCTTGATCCCGACAAGCAGGGTCAAGACCTGTCCCCGTACGAGAAACAGGTTCTCGGCCTGATCCTGGCCACGCTGGCCACCCCCACCGTGACAGCCCTCGACGGCTTCGACGACGGCCTCAACACCACCGAGCAGGCCGCCTTGTCACAGTTGATCGCCGACACGACAGCGCACGGCCCAGCCGTGATCGTCACCGCCCGCGAGGTCGACGAATCCCACTACACGACGGTGATCCGCCTCGGCGCACATGAAGCACAACCTCACAAATCGGGTGTCTGCAGCCCGCAGGCAGTCACAGGAAGAGACGTTCCCGGGAACACGTCGTTTGTGGACGGCAGCACGAGGACCACGCCGGTTGTGGACGGTGACTTCGCGGGCTCGCGACCTGTGGACGGCGGCACGAGAACCACGCCGGTTGTGGACGGCTACTTCGCGGCGACGCGACCTGTGGACGGCGGACCTGCCGCGCTGTCGCATGGTGAGAGGGACGTGAGGGCGGATCTACACGTTGACAGCGCAATCAAGCCGTCCGATCTGATGGACGGCGGACCCGCGTGGAGCCTGGGTGTGGACGAGGCCGAAGCGGATCTGGTTGTGGACGACGCATCCGGATCGATCCCGGTTGTGGATGGCGATGTCGGATCGGCCCTGGTTGTGGATGGCGATGTCGGATCGGCCCTGGTTGTGGATGGCGATGTCGGATCGGCCCTGGTTGTGGATGGCGATGCCGGATCGGCCCCGGTTGTGGATGACGAAGCCGGACCGGCCCCGGTTGTGGACGACCCGACTGAGGCGCCGCCGTCTGTGGATGGCGAGGCTGACGCGCCACCGGCTGTGGACAGGCACAGCGGCGTGGTGACGGCTGTGGATGACGCCCGCACGGACGTGAGGGCTGGGGAAGAGGATGGGGGCCGGCGATGAGAGGGCTGTCCACGCTGACGTTGGCCGGGCTCGAGCTGCGGCGGTTCTTGCGGGGGCGGTTGACCCGGGCGGCGGTCGTCACCTTGGCGGTTGTTCCGCTGCTTTATGGGGCGCTTTACCTCTATGCCTTCTGGGATCCGTACGGGCGGCTCAATCACATCCCGGCGGCGCTTGTTCTGGAGGATCGGACGGCTACCGCCGGCGACGGCAGCGAAGTGCACGCGGGGAAGGACCTGGGCGACGAGCTGATCGAGCGGGAGATCTTCGACTGGCACGTGGTCGACGAGAAGCAGGCCGAGGAGGGGCTGACCGACGGCAGTTATCAGTTGCTGCTCCGGATCCCTCGGGACTTCTCGCGGGATCTTGTCAGCGGGCCCGATCAGGACAAGCAACCGCAGGCGGCCACGCTCACCGCAGTCAGTGACGACGCCACCAACTACCTCAGCGGGGTTTTTGCGCGCAGCGCGTTCGAGGAGGTTCGGGCGGCCGCGGCGGCCAGTGCGTCGGCGGGTTACTTCGACAAGATGCTGATCGGGTTCACCGACCTCAAGCAGCAGACCCAGCAGGCCGCGGACGGGGCCGGGAAACTGCGCGACGGGGCCACCAGCGCCGGGGCCGGGGCCGATCGGCTGGCCGGCGGGCTGGACGACGCCGTGGGCGGCGCCGGCCGGCTGAGCCAGGGGCTGGGCACGGCGGCGACCGGGGCGAACGATCTCACCAGTGGGCTCGAGCAGCTCACCACGGGCGCGCGGCAGCTGGCCGACGGGACCCGGCAGGCCGCCAGCGGCGGACGTCAGCTCGCGAACGCGGTCGACGCCGCTGCGGACAAGGCGGAACCGCTGCTGCGGGACAACGCCCAGCGGATCGAGGACGCCGCCGGCCTGGTCGCGCGGGGCGCCGACACCCTGGCCGCGAACATCAGGACCGTCGACGCCGCGGCGCAGCGGGCTGTGGAGGACGCCGAACGGCTGCAGGACTATGTGGACAACCTGCCCGACGACACCGAGGGTGTGACCGAGGCCCGGGCCCTGGCTGCCCGGCTGGTCAGCGACGCGCGGGAGGTGCGCGGCCGCATCGACCTGGACGACCTGCGGGCCGAGCTCAAACAGGTCGCGGCCACCGCCCGGCAGGTCGCCGCCGCGGCGCCGCACCTCGCGGATGACGTGCGGGCCGCCCGGAGCAGGGTCGACCAGCTGGCCACGGGGCTCGACCGGCTGGCCACCGGCGCGGGCCGCCTGCAGACCGGCACCGCTCAGGCCGAGCAGGGCGCGAAGAGCCTGCAGGGCGGCCTGTACCGGTTGTCCTCGGGCGCGCGCGAACTGTCCGGCGGGCTGTCCACGCTGGCCGGCGGCGGGCATCGGCTGGCCGACGGGCTGGGCGACCTGCAGGGCGGGGCCGAGCGGCTGGCGTCGGGGCTGGCCGACGGCGCGGAGCAGATCCCGGGCTACGGCGACGACCCGAGTCACCGGGCCGGGGTGCTGGCCGATCCGGTTGCGCTCGACCGCAGCGTCCGGCACCCCGCGGCCACGTACGGGGTCGGTTTTGCGCCTTATTTCCTGGCGCTTGCGCTCTGGGTCGGCGCGATGATCACGTTCATGGTGTTGCGTCCGCTCAACCGCCGCTACCTGGTCAGCGAGGCGCCCACGTACCGGGTGATGCTGGCCGGTCTGCTGCCCGCGGTGGCGATCGGGCTCGTGCAGGCGACGCTGCTGTTCCTCGTGGTGCATCTCGGGCTGGGGCTCGACCCGGTGCATCCGGCGGCCACGTGGGGGCTGCTCGCGCTGACCGCGGCCGTGTTCGCCGCGATCATGCAGCTCCTCGGCGCGGCGTTCGGCGCCCCGGGCCGGATCCTCGCCCTGGCCCTGCTCATGCTGCAGCTCACGTCCTCGGGCGGCACCTATCCGGTGGAGACCTCGCCGGGGTTCTTCCAGGCGATCCACCCGCTGCTGCCGATGACGTACGTCGTGCAGGCCGCGCGGCACCTGATCGACGGCGGCCCGTCGGGCACCGTCGTGCAGGGTGTCGCGGTGCTGGTGGCGTACGGGCTGGGGGCTTTGGCCCTGACTGTGACGGCGGCCCGGCGCAAGCGGCGGATGACCATGAGCGACCTGCACCCCGCGCTGGTGCTCTGAAAAGCGATGAAACACTGTGACGGTGACGACTGACGGGCGGACGCGGCGGCGGGCGGACACCCGGCAGCGGCTCTTCGAGGCGGCCGTGGAGCTGATCGCCGAGCAGGGCTTCTCGGCCACCACGGTCGACGACATCGCGCTGCGGGCCGGGGTCGCCAAGGGCACGGTCTACTACAACTTCAAGTCGAAGACCGACCTGTTCGAGGAGTTGCTGCGGCACGGCATCGGGCTGCTGACCGACGACTTCCGGGCCGCCGTCAAGGGGCTGCCGCCCCGCGAGGCGGTGGCCGCCCTGATCCGCAGCCAGCTGGAGTACATCCGGCGCTATCGGGCGTTCGCGCAGCTGCTGCTGTCGGAGATGTGGCGCACCAACCGGGAGTGGCAGCAGACCCTGGTGCTGCTGCGCGAGCAGGCCATCGGCGTGATCGCGGAGACCGTGCGGGCGGGCGTCGACTCCGGTGACCTGCCGGCCGACCTCGACGTCCGGGTGGCGTCGTCCGCGCTGTTCGGCGTCGGGCTGGTCGTGGCCGTCGACTGGCTGGTCTTCACACCGGAGCGACCCCTCGAAGACGTCGAGGAGTCGCTCCTGGCGATCGTGCGAAGAGTGGGGACTACGACGTAGCCTTCGACCGCCACGCTGTGGCCCAGGAGGTGCGGCCGTTCGTGCGCAGCAGCGAACCGTCGTAGATGCGCGAACCCACAGCCAGCAGCACAGCCGCGGTGACGGCCATGAGCCCGAGCGAGACGATCGGCTCCCACAACGCCGCGTCGTCCTTGAAGATCCGAGTCGGCATGGCCACCGGCGCCGAGATCGGCACGTACGAGAGAATCCGCAGCACCAGGTCGTTCTCGCCGAAGAAGATGACCGCGAAGAACGGCAGCATGACGGCCATCTGCACCGGCTGCGACGAACTGCTCAGTTCCTCCGGCCGCGACGCCATGGCACCCACCCCGGCCCACAGCGCGGCCAGCATCACGAAGCCGACCACGAAGAACGCGACGAACCAGCCGATCGTCGGTTCCAGCAGGCGCAGCACCCCGCTGTCGAGGCCGGCCAGGCGGGAACCGACGAGTGTCACGATCGCGATCAGGCCGACCTGCAGGAACGCCAGCAGCGAGAGCGCGGCCACCTTGCCCGCGAGCAGGGCCCGGGTCGGCACGCTGGCGACCAGGATCTCGACGATCCGGGTCTGCTTCTCCTCGGTGACGCTCTGCGCGATCTGCAGGCCGAACAGGAACGACGTGAAGAAGAAGACGAAGGCCAGCGCAAACGGCACGATGTAGGCCAGGAACGGGTCCACGGCGTTGGCGTCCAGCAGCCGGGTGGGCGGTGCGGTGCTCAGCGCCCGCACCACGTCGGTGGGCGTCTCCGACATGCCCAGCACCTCGGGTCCGGCGACCACCGCGGCGTCCACGTCGCCGTCGCGCAGCAACTGCTCGGCGGTCGCGTCGTCGCCGACCACCCGCACCTCGAGGTCGGCCTGCTGCAGGGCGGTGGCCGTGGCCTGGTCGGCCACCGCGACCGAGGTCGGCCCGCCCGAGAACACGGCCGGCAGCACCGTCACCGCGATCGAGAAGAGCAGGAAGAACGCGGTGCTGAAGAGGAAGGTCTTGTCGCGCAGCTTGACCTTGATCTCGCGTGCGGCGACCACCTTGGCGGCCTCGTACGTGCTCATCGGACGACCTCTCGGAAGATCTCGGACAGGGTCGGGACGACGGGACCGAAGGCGCGCACCGGCCCTCGTTCGAGCGCCGCCAGCAGCACCTTCTGGTCGTCGAAGCCGGCGTCCAGGGAGAAGACGGCCCGGGCCCCGTCCAGGTCGAGCAAGGTCACCCCGGGCTGGTCGCGCAGCCAGCCGGCGTCGGTGTCGACCTGCAGCTGATAGCGCGGCTCGGCGTGCTGGGCGCGCAGCGTGGCCCGGTCACCGGCGGCCCGGATCCCGCCGTCGGCGATGATCACGAGGTCGTCGCACAGCCGCTCGACCAGTTCGAGCTGATGGCTCGAGAACAGCACCGGCGCCCCGGCCGCGGCCCGGTCGCGCAGCACCTCGACCATCGTCTCCACGGCGATCGGGTCGAGACCGGAGAACGGCTCGTCGAGCACCAGCACCTCGGGGTCGTGCACCAGCGCGGCGGCCACCTGCGCGCGCTGCTGGTTGCCGAGCGACAGCTTCTCCAGCTTCTCGCCGGCGCGTTCACCCAGTCCGAGGCGTTCCAGGAGCTTCTTCGTACGGTCCTCGGCCGCGCTGCTGCTCAGGCCGTGCAGTCGGCCCAGGTAGACGATCTGGTCGTGCACTGTCATCTTCGGGTAGAGGCCGCGCTCCTCGGGCATGTAGCCGAAGCGCTGCCGGATCTCGCGGGTCAGCGGTGTGCCGCCCAGCGTCACCTCACCGCTGTCGGCGGCCAGGACGCCCAGGATGATCCGCATGGTGGTGGTCTTGCCGGCGCCGTTCGCGCCGACGAAACCGGTCAGTTTGCCGCCGCCGACGGCGAACGAGACGTTCTGGAGAACTGCCCGGTCACCGAAGCTGCGGCTGACGGAATTCACGTTCAGCACGGTGGTCATGTCTGAAGACGCTAGGCAAAACGGCCGCCGAATACGTCCCGCTCGAGCACGATCATCGAGGTCCTCCGCGCGGAGGACACGGAGCGGGGGTCAGCCACCCGGGCGGACGACCCCGAGCTCGTACGCCATCACCACGGCCTGGGTGCGGTCGCGTGCCCCGAGTTTGGTCAGCACCCGGCTCACGTGGGTCTTGACCGTGGTCTCGCCCAGGTGCAGGGCGGCCGCGATCTCGGCGTTGGTGGCGCCCCCGGCCAGCTCGACCAGCACCTCGTGCTCGCGCGGGGTCAGCTCGGCGAGGCGTGCCGCCGGTTCGGCCCGCGCCGCACCCGCCCCGGGCCGGGCGAACGCCGAGATGACCCGGCGGGTGATCTCGGGGGCCAGCAGCGCGTCGCCCCGCGCGATCACCCGGACGGCCTCGACCAGCGTCTCCGGTGAGCTGTTCTTGAGCAGGAACCCGCTCGCCCCGGCCTCGAGCGCCGCGAACAGGTAGTCGTCGCGGTCGAACGTGGTCAGGATCAGCACCGACGGCCCGTCCCCGCTCGCGACGACACGGCGGGTCGCCTCCAAGCCGTCCATCACGGGCATCTCGACGTCCATCAGCACCACGTCGGGCGCGAGCTTCGCGCACGCGTCGACGGCCTGAGCGCCGTCCTCGGCCTCGCCGACCACCTCGATGTCGTCCTCCAGGCCGAGGATGACGCGGAAGCCCGTACGCACGAGCCGGTGGTCGTCCGCGAGGAGGACCCGGATCACGACGTCACCCTTTCCTTGCTGCCCCGCTGGGCCGGGATGGTCAGGGGCAGGCGCGACCGTACGCGGAAACCCCCGGTGTCGCCCGTGCGGTTGCCGGCCTCGACGGTGCCGCCCAGCAGGCTCACCCGTTCGCGCATGCCGATCAGGCCCATCCCGCCGTTCGTCCGGGCGGCGCCGCGGCCGTCGTCGGCCACGTCGATCTCGAGCTCGGTGCTGAGATAGCGGATCCGTACGTCGACCGTGGACGCGCCGGCGTGCTTGAGCGCGTTCGTCACGGCCTCCTGCACGATCCGGTACGCGGTCTGCGACGTCGACGCGGGCAGGTCGGTGACGGTGCCGTAGACCGCGTAGTGCGGCGTCAGCCCGGCGTCGCTGACCCGGTGGAGCAACTCCTCGACGCGTTCGACCCCGGGGCTGGGCGCGGTCACCGGCTCGTCGGCGGTGCGCAGCGCGCCCAGCATGCGCTGCAGCTCGTCCACCGCCGTACGGGCGCTCTCCTCGACGGCGGTGAGCGAGTCGCGCGCGGTCTCGGCGTTGCGGTCCATGGCCCGGCGCGCGGCCGCGGCCTGGATGCCCATGACCGACACGTGATGGGCCACGACGTCGTGCAGCTCGCGGGCGATCCGCAGTCGCTCGCTGACCACCGCCTGGGCCTCGGCCGCGGCTTTGGCCTGGTGGAGCTGCTCGGTCTGGTCGACCAGCACGGCTTCGCGCCGGGCGGCCAGCCACGCGATCTCGCCGAAGAAGTAGGAGAAGCCGAACACCACGACGTTCATCAGCACCTGACTGACCAGGGCCGAGAGCAGCGGGGGGAGCTCGCCCGTGCCGTCGGGGAAGGCGTCCTCCCCGATGCCGTCGTACGAGAGCAGCCAGGTGATGGCGAGCCAGCCGAACATCGAGCCGATCACGCCGAGGCGCAGCCAGCGGGACCGCCCGTGATCGGGGGACCAGGCGCCCGCGGCGTAAACGGCCGCGAAGATCGCGCCCGAGGCGAACTGGATCTCCTGTGCCTCGCGGACCTGGCCCGCGATGAACACCACGGCCGTGACGATCATGACGACGTCCGGGTGGCTGCGCCGCCAGACGAGCGGGAACGTGACCGCGAACGCGAACGCGAGGTGCTCGAAGGCGCTGCGTTCGACGCCCCACACGATCTGGCCCACGCTGCGGGCCAGCATGACGTACAGCAGGGCGGCGGCCACCACGACGAGACCGATGACAAGGTCGATGCGGCGCTGGCGCGGGGTCGGGCCCGGCCGCCGCCAGTCGTCGAGGCTGGTCATGCCCTTGAGCCTGCCACATGCGCCAGGCCTCGACGGACGGTGATCTTGCGCGGGTCAGGCGCTGTAGTACTGCGTCTTTGCGATGTCCGGGTGGGTTTGCGTGGGGATGTCGGCGTCGTCGTCGGGGGTCAGGGTGCCGCCCAGTTCGATGATCCGGCGGTGGGCCGCGGCCAGGCGGTCCTCGAGGGTGACGATGCGGCAGGCGGCGGTCAGCAGGTAGCCCTCGTCCAGCAACTGGCGCACCCGTTGGGCCAGTTGGAGCTGGTGGCGGGAGTAACGTCGGTGGCCGCCGTGGGAGCGCTCGGGCTCGATCAGGCCGGCGGCGCCGAGACTGCGGAGGAATGCGGGGGTCACGCCGATCATCTCGGCGGCGCGGCCCATCGTGTACGCCGGGAAGTCGGCGTCGTCGAAGGTCGTGCTCATCGTGCCCTTCCGGGGGGTCAAGCGAGTTGCGTCCGGGGTGTCCGGTACACAATCCAAGGCCCCGGCGGGTAACCGGGGCCTTGGCTTTTCAATTCTGGTGCCGGCCGTCGCCGGCGCATTCGGCAGTCCGCCTGCGTGCCGCTAGCGGACCACCTGAGTGATGGGCATCGGCTGCGATCACCTCTTGTCGGGTCGGGGACGTTGCGCTTACGCGTTGCTGCGGTATCTCGTCCTCCTTAGCCAACTCAGGGTCTGCGATTGCGTGCCGGCTGTGCGTGGCCGACTCCAGAAACTGTATTCCGATCACGGCCGGATTTCTAGTACCGACGCTGCAGATTTTTTAGGACAAATCGTCGGAGTGATCCATGTTGCCGCAGGTCGACCAGGGGGAATGGGGCGGCGGCGCGGGACGGGCGCACGGCGTGGCGATGCCACGTGAGAGAGAGGTGACCGCGTCCCGCGCCGCCGCGGGCAGGGGCGCCGGTGGGGCTGCCCCGGGTGTTCGCGAAGCCTGCCGAGGGCTCGCGCGCCGTGATGATCGGCGTCAGAACACCGGCCGGGATCGAGTCGTTCGATGCCCTGTCATGGCTACGAGTGTGCCGGGCCGGGGCCGGGCGGAGCAACGCAATTAACGCTGCGCATTGACGTCGGTAACACAGCGGGTAGATCATCACGGCACGCCGTGGCCTCGGTCACAGCAACCCTTCGGTAAGGGAGCCGCACATGAGCGTCAACCCCGCACCCAGCACCGACGAAGAACGCCTTGCCCAACTCGGCTACCAGCAGGAACTGCATCGCCGACTGTCCGGCTTCTCGAACTTCGCGGTCTCCTTCTCGATCATCTCCATTCTGGCCGGTGCGATCACCTCGTACGGGATCGCCATGGCCGCCGGCGGCCCGATCGCCATCACCCTGGGCTGGCTGTTCGTCGGCATCATGGTGACCTTCGTGGCCCTGGCCATGGCCGAGGTCTGCTCGGCCTACCCGACCGCCGGCGCGCTCTACTGGTGGGCGGCGGCGCTGGCCAAACGCAACAAGGCCGCCTGGGCCTGGTTCGTCGGCTGGTTCAACTTCCTGGGCGAGGTGGCCGTCACCGCCGCCATCGACTTCGGGGCGGCCATCACGACCTCGGCCTTTCTCAGCCTGACCTTCGACATGGAGGTCACGACCGGGCGCACGTTCCTGATCTTCCTGGTCATCATCGTCGTGCACGGCCTGCTGAACACGTTCGGCGTCAACCTGGTGCGGGTCCTGTCGGACGTCAGCGCCTGGTGGCACCTGGTCGGCGTGGCCGTCATCGTGGGCGTGCTGGCGATCGTGCCCGACACCCACAAGCCCATCTCCGAGGTGTTCACCGAGGTCCACAACGCCACCGGGTTCACGTTCGCCGGGGCCGGCGTGTACGCCGTGCTCATCGGCCTGCTGATGGCGCAGTACACGTACACCGGCTACGACGCCTCGGCGCACGTGGCGGAGGAGACGCACGACGCCGCCCGGGCCGCCCCGCGCGGGATCGTGATGTCGGTGGTCGTCTCGGTGATCGCCGGTTTCGTGCTGCTGTTCGCGATCACCTGGTCGATCCAGGACTACGAGGCGCAGCGGACCACCGACCTGGGTCTGCCGCCGGCGCAGATCTTCATCGACGCCGCCGGCCACAACACGGGCACGTTCCTGCTGTTCATCTGCATGGTCGCGCAGTGGTTCTGCGGCATGGCCTCGGTCACCGCCAACTCGCGGATGTCGTACGCCTTCGCCCGCGACGGCGCGCTGCCCGGCTCGCGGCTGTGGAAGCAGGTCAATCCCCGTACGGGCACCCCGACCAACTCGATCTGGCTCTGCGTGACCCTGTCCACGCTGCTGGTGCTGCCGTCGCTGTGGAACACGACGGCCTACCTGGCGGCCACCTCGGTCGCCGTCATCGGCCTCTACATCGCGTACGTCATGCCGGTCTTCCTGCGGCGGATGAACCCCGATTTCGAGCGGGGCCCGTGGCATCTGGGTAAGTGGAGCGCGGCGGTCGGCTGGATCGCCATCGTCTGGGTAGTGATCATCTGCGTGCTGTTCGTGCTGCCGACGGCCAGCCCGATCACCGCGGCCAACTTCAACTACACGATCGTCGCCGTCGCGGTGGTGCTCGCCTTCGCCACGATCTGGTGGTTCGCGGGCGCCCGCAAGTGGTTCACCGGGCCCAAGCAGAACCTGATCGAGAAGGCCCACCACGGCGAACAGACGATGCCGACCGAGAACTGACCACGGAAGCGGGGCCGGGTGTCCGTAAACGCCCGGCCCCTGGACGAACGAGGAGACCGACCGCATGGATCTCGAGGAACTGGACGTCTCCGTCGACAACGGCAGCATCGACACCGTGCTGCTGGCGCTGACCGACATGCAGGGCCGGCTGCAGGGCAAGCGGCTGCACGGCCGCTACTTCGTGGACGAGGTGGTCAGCGGCGGCAGCGAGGGCTGCAACTACCTGCTCGCGGTGGACGTCGACATGAACACCGTCGACGGGTACGAGTCGTCCTCGTGGGCCAGCGGCTACGGCGACTTCGTGATGAAGCCCGACTTCACGACGCTGCGGCCGGTGCCCTGGCAGCCCGGGACGGCGATGGTGCTGGCCGACCTCGAGACGACGAGCGGCGAGCCCGTGTACGCCTCGCCCCGGCAGATCCTCAAGCGCCAGCTCGACCGGCTGGCCGCGCACGGCCTCACCGCGTACGCGGGAACCGAACTGGAGTTCGTGCTCTACAAGGACACGTACGAGCAAGCCTTTGACAAGGGTTATCGCGGGCTGATCCCGGCGAACCAGTACAACGTGGACTACTCGCTGCTGGGGACCGCGCGGGTCGAGCCGCTGCTGCGCCGCATCCGCAACGAGATGTACGGGGCCGGGCTGGTGCCGGAGAGCGCCAAGGGGGAGTGCAACTTCGGCCAGCACGAGATCGCCTTCCGCTACGCCGACGCGCTGACCGCCGCCGACCACCACGTGATCTACAAGAACGGGGCCAAGGAGATCGCCGCCCAGGAGGGCATGGCGCTGACCTTCATGGCCAAGCCCAACGAGCGCGAGGGCAACTCCTGCCACATTCACTTCTCGCTGCGCGGGCCGGACGGCAAGTCGGCCATGCTGGGCGACGGGCCGGCCCACCTCAGCGAGACCGGGCAGCGGGTGCTGGCCGGGCTGCTGGCCACGATGCGCGAGTTCAGCCTGCTGTTCGCGCCCAACATCAACTCCTACAAGCGCTATCAGGCGGGCTCGTTCGCGCCGACCGCGCTGCGCTGGGGCGTCGACAACCGCACCTGCGCGCTGCGGATCGCCGGCCACGGGCAGGGCATGCGGGTCGAGAACCGGGTGCCGGGCGGCGACGTGAACCCCTACCTGGCGATCGCCGCCCTGGTCGCGGGCGCGCTGCACGGGCTGGAGAACGAACTCGAACTGGAGCCGGAGACGCCGGGCAACGCGTACGACGACGCCACCGCCGACCGCGTGCCGACCACCCTGCGCGAGGCCCAGCAGCTGTGGCTGGGCAGCGACGTGGCGCGGGAGGCGTTCGGGGCGGACGTGGTCGGCCACTACGCCAACATGGCCCAGGTCGAGCTGACCGCTTTCGACGCGGCGGTTACCGACTGGGAGCTGCGCCGCGGCTTCGAGCGAATGTGAGACTGGATCCGTGACTGATGTGATCAACCCTGCGACGGGTGAGGTCTTCACGACCGTGCCGTCGCTGGACCTGGCGGCGACCGACGCGGCCATCGAACGGGCGGCCCGGGCCTTCCCGGCGTGGCGGGCCGTGGCGCCGGGCGACCGGGCCCGGCTGCTGCGCCGCTTCGCCGCCGTCGTCGACCAGCACCTCGACGAGCTGGCCGAGCTGGAGGTGCGCAACGCCGGCCACACCGTCGGCAACGCCCGCTGGGAGGCCGGCAACGTCCGCGACGTGCTCGACTACTACGCGGGCGCGCCCGAGCGGCTCAGCGGCCGGCAGATCCCGGTCCCCGGCGGTCTCGACGTGACGTTCCACGAGCCGCTGGGCGTGGTCGGCATCATCGTGCCGTGGAACTTCCCGATGCCGATCGCCGGCTGGGGTTTCGCCCCGGCGCTGGCGGCCGGCAACACCGTCGTGCTCAAACCGGCCGAGCTCACTCCGCTCACCGCGATCCGGCTCGGCGAGCTGGCCCTCGAAGCCGGGCTGCCCGAGGGTGTCTTCCAGGTCGTCCCCGGTCAGGGCTCAGTCGTGGGGCAGCGGTTCGTGACCCATCCGGCCGTTCGCAAGATCTGCTTCACCGGCTCCACCGAGGTCGGCAAGTCGATCATGGCGGGCGCGGCCGACCAGGTGAAACGGGTGACGCTGGAGCTCGGCGGCAAGAGCGCCAACATCGTCTTCGCGGACGCCGACCTGGAGCAGGCGGCCGCCTCGGCCCCCGGCTCGGTCTTCGACAACGCCGGTCAGGACTGCTGCGCCCGCTCGCGGCTGCTGGTGCAGGAGTCGGTCTACGACAAGTTCCTGTCCCTGCTCGAACCGGCGGTACGGGCGTTCCGGGTGACCGATCCCGCGCAGCCCGACGCCGAGATGGGCCCGCTGATCTCGGCGTCGCACAAGAAGACCGTGACCTCGTACGTGGACGGGTCGGACGTCGCCTTCCGGGGGAGCGCGCCGGAGACCGGGGGCTGGTGGTTCCCGCCGACCGTGCTGCTGGCCCACTCGACCGAGGACCGGCACTGGCGCGAGGAGGTCTTCGGGCCGGTGCTCTCGGTGCTGCCCTTCAAGGACGAGGAAGACGCCGTACGGCTGGCCAACGACACCGAGTACGGGCTGTCGGGCTCGCTCTGGACCCGCGACGTGGGCCGGGCGCTGCGTGTCTCGCGCGCCGTGGAAACCGGAGCGCTGAGCGTCAACAGTCACTCCTCGGTGCGCTATTGGACCCCCTTCGGCGGGATGAAACAGTCGGGACTCGGCCGTGAGCTGGGACCGGATGCGCTTTTGTCCTTCACGGACGTCAAGAACGTGTTCCTGGCAATGGGAGATTAAGTGGAGCGTTTGCAGGATCGGGTCGCCGTCATCACCGGTGCCGGCAGCGGGATCGGCCTGGCCACGGCGCGGCGGTTCGCCGCCGAGGGCGCCAAGGTCGTCGCCGTGGACATTTCGGACGAGGCCGGGAAAGCCATCGCGGCGGAGGTCGGTGGCGAGTTCGTCGCCTGCGACGTGTCCGACGAGGAGCAGGTCAAGGCCCTCTTCGACGGGGTCGTGGAGCGCCACGGCCGGGTCGACATCGCCTTCAACAACGCCGGCATCTCGCCCCCGGACGACGACTCGATCCTCGTCACCGGCATCGACGCGTGGGAGCGCGTGCTGAAGGTCAACACCACCAGCGTGTTCTTCTGCTGCAAGTACGCCATCCCGCACATGCAGCGTCAGGGCAAGGGGTCGATCATCAACACGGCGTCGTTCGTGGCCCTGCTCGGCGCCGCGACGTCACAGATCGCCTACACCGCGAGCAAGGGCGGCGTGCTCGCGATGACGCGGGAGCTGGGCGTGCAGTTCGCCCGCGAGGGCATCCGGATCAACGCCCTGTGCCCCGGCCCGGTCGCCACTCCACTTCTGCTGGAGTTGTTCGCCAAGGACCCCGAGCGGGCCGCCCGGCGCCTGGTGCACGTGCCGATGGGCCGGTTCGCCGAGCCCGCGGAGATCGCGGCCGCGGTGGCCTTCCTGGCCAGCGACGACGCCTCGTTCATGACCGCCTCGCAGTTCGTGGTCGACGGCGGAATTACCGGAGCCTATGTAACTCCGCTTTGATGTGTTTAGGAGTCCGTTTTCACGGGCATCGGCCCTGTACACCCTTTTCGCAGGGGTGAAGGGGTCGAATCCCCGCCCGTGCCGGTCGATCCCGGTGTGGGTGGGTCAGAGGACCCGGGCGCGGCGCCGCCTCCTCGACGAGGGCGACGCCGCGCACCCCTATCACCCGATCAGTGGTTGTCCGGAAACGTGATCTGGTTACGGTGGGGCGATGCGTCCGATCATCGGCATCACGACCTATGTGGATCAGGCGACCTGGGGCGTCTGGCGCGACGTGCCGACCACGTTCGTGCCGCACGACTACGTCGAGGCGGTCACCCAGGCGGGTGGCCGGCCGGTGCTGATCCCGCCCCACGAGGACGTCGACGTGCTGCGTGTGCTGGACGGGCTGGTGCTGGCGGGCGGGCCCGACCTGAGCCCCGAGCTCTACGGCGCCGAGCCCGAGCCCCTGACCGTGACCCGCCCCGACCGCGACCGGGCGGAAATACTGCTCGTCCGCCGGGCGTTGGACACAGATGTGCCCCTGCTCGGCGTGTGCCGGGGCATGCAGCTCCTGGTGGTCGCGGCCGGCGGCACCTTGCATCAGCATCTGCCGGACGTGCTGGGTCATGACCGGCATCGCCCGGCTCCCGCGGTCTACGGCGAGCACGACGCGTCGTTCGTCCCCGGCAGCCGGATCGCCGGCCTGATGGGTGACGACCTCGGAATCCGGTGTTTCCACCACCAAGGTGTCGCCGATGCCGGAAAACTCACAGTCACCGGACGCGCCGAGGACGGCCTCCCCGAGGCCGTCGAGGATCCGGACCACAAGTTCGTCCTCGGAGTGCAGTGGCACCCTGAGGTGATACGCGACGAACGGCTCTTCGGGGCGCTCGTCGCGGCGGCAGCCAAGTAGGGAAGAGCACGAGGAGGAACACACCGCATGCGCAGGCCCCTGATCGGCATGACCTCGTACGCAGAGCAAGTGCAGTACAACGGCAACGACGTCATGGCGGGCATGCTCCCGATGACGTACGTGCGGGCCGTGCACGCGGTGGGCGGACGAGCCGTGCTGATCACCCCGGACGATCCCGGTGAGGACGTGATCGAGTCGCTCGACGGCATCGTCTTCTGCGGCGGCAACGACATCGACCCGGCGTACTGGGGTGCCGAACGGCACCCGACGACCGAGGTCGACAAGGAGCGCGACGAGTCCGAGATCCGGCTGATGCGGGCGGCCCTCGCCGCCGACCTGCCGCTGCTCGGCGTCTGCCGGGGCCTGCAGGTGATGGCCGTGGTCGGCGGCGGCACGCTGCACCAGCACCTGCCCGACGTGATCGGCCACGACCGGCACCGGGCCGCCAAGGGCACCGACCCGCTGGCCGCGGGCGCCTCGGCGTACGGACGGCACGACGTGATCATCGAGCACGACTCGATCGCGCACCGGATCCTGGGGGCCCACGCGACGGTGAATTCGTTCCACCATCAGGCGATCGACGACCCGGGCTCGTTCACCGCGACCGGCTGGTGCCCCGACGACCGGGTCATCGAGATCATCGAGGATCCCTCCTGCACGTTCGCGCTGGGAGTGCAGTGGCATCCCGAGCGCACCGCCGATCTTCGGGTGTTCGCCGCCCTGGTCGAGGCGGCCGCCGAGCGCTCCGGGCTGAAGCCGGAAGCCTTCGCCGCGTAACCGCCCGGCCCGTCCGGTGTTACCGTGCTCATCCGTACCTGCGGACCGGTTCGGCGGGCAGGAGAGCGTGGGAGGAGCCCCATGGGCGTGAGCTCGGACGGCACCCTTCCGAGCCGGCTGCGGGTGGCCTTCGAGCGGGGCGGCGAGATGGGCCGCCGGATGGCCGGGCTCGACTGGTCGGCCAGCCCGCTCGGGCCGCCGGCCGAGTGGGCGCCCGAGCTGCGCGACGCGGTGTCGACCATGCTGGCCTCGCGGGCCCAGATGATCATCTTTTGGGGCCCGGAGTACTGCTCGCTCTACAACGACGCCTACATCGCCACGATGGGCACCAAGCACCCCGCCTTCCTGGGCCGGCCCGGCCGCGAGATGTGGGCCGAGGCCTGGTCGGTGCTCGAGACCCTGTTCGACGGCGTGGCCAGCAGCGGCGAGGCGTTCTGGGCGGCCGACCACCCGTTCCGGCTCGAGCGGCACGGCTTCCTCGAAGAGACCTACTTCGACATCTCGTACGACCCCATCCGCGGTGACAACGGCTCGGTCGAGGGCATCTTCTGCGTCGTCAGCGACACGACCGCGCGGGTGCTCGGCGAGCGCCGGGTGCGCAGCCTGAGCGCGCTCGGCTCGCGCCTGTCCGGCTCACCCGATCAGGTGGCGCTGGCGGCCGAGGTGGTGGCGGTGTTCGCCGAGGACGCGGCCGACGTCCCGTACGCGCGGCTGGTGCTCGACGACAGCGTGGAGCCGGCCCATCCGGTCGTGCGCCGGGTGATCGAGAGCGGCCGGGCCGAGCAGGTGCCGCTGCGCGAACTGACCGAACCGCCGCCCACGGCCGCCGCGGAGGCGCTCGTGCTGCCCGTCACCGTGGGTCCCGTACGGGTCGGGGGGCTGATCGTGGGGGTCAGCCGCTATCTGGCGCTCGACGGGGGTTATCGCGACTTCCTCGAGCTGGCGACCGCGCAGATCTCCCGGGCCGTGGGCAACCTGCGGGCGTACGAGCAGGAAAGGGCCCGCGCCGCCGGGCTGGCCGCCCTCGACCGGGCCAAGACCAACTTCTTCTCCAACGTGAGCCACGAGTTCCGGACGCCGCTGACCCTGATCCTCGGCCCGCTGGACGACCTGCTCGACGACCCCGGGCTGCCCGGCCAGCAGCGCGAACGCCTGGAGCCGATGCGGCGCAACGCCCTGCGCCTGCTCAAGCTGGTCAACACGGTGCTCGACTTCTCGCGGCTGGAATCGGGGCGGATGCGCGCGGCGTACCAGCCGACCGACCTGGCCGACTACACCGCCCGGCTGGCCAGCACCTTCCGCTCGGCCGCGGAACGGGCCGGACTCGAGCTGGTGGTGGACGCGCCGCCGTTGCCCGCGCCGGTTCACGTCGACCGCGACATGTGGGAGAAGATCGTCCTCAACCTGCTCGCCAACGCGGTGAAGTTCACCCCGCGGGGACGCATCGAGGTCCGCATCCGGGCCGTCGGCGGGGGTGCCGAGCTCACCGTGCGCGACACCGGCATCGGCATCCCGGCCGACCAGTTGCCCCTGCTGTTCGACCGGTTCCACCGGGTCACCGGCAACTGGTCGCGCAGCCACGAGGGCACCGGTATCGGCCTCGCCCTGGTGCGCGAACTGGCCGAACTGCACGGGGGTGCGGCCACGGTGGCGAGCGAGCCCGGCGCGGGCAGCGTCTTCACCGTCACGGTCCCGTTCGGCTCCGCACACCTGCCGGCCGACCGGATCACCGACACCGGCGATCGCGCGGTGACCGCGATCGACCCCCGCCCGTACGTGGAGGAGGCCGAGCACTGGTGGGCCGGCGACGAGCCGTCCGAGCCGTTGCCCGAGCCCGTGCCCACCGGCCGGCCGCGCGGCCGCATCCTGATCGTCGACGACAACGCCGACCTGCGCGACCACCTGAGCCGGCTGCTGCGCCCGCTGTGGGAGGTCACCACAGCGGTCGACGGCCGGGCCGCGCTCGAGCTGGCCGCCCACCGGCAGTTCGACCTGGTGCTGACCGACGTGATGATGCCCCGGCTGGACGGGTTCGGCCTGATCGCAGCCCTGCGCGCCGACGAGCGCACCCGAGACGTCCCGATCGTCGTGCTCTCGGCCCGGGCCGGTGAGGAGGCGTCCAGCGAGGGCCTCGCCGCGGGCGCCGACGACTACCTGGTCAAGCCGTTCTCAGCCCGCGACCTGACCGCCCGGGTGCGCGCCAACCTCGACCTCGGGCAGGCCCGCCGCCAGGTCCTGCACCGGCTGCGCGAGCTCGTCGACACGGCGGCCGCGATCGACTCCGTCCGCACCACGGCCGAGGTGCTCGACGTCGCGGCCCAGCACGTCCGCGACATGGCCTCGGCGGGCCGGGTGGTGATCACCGTCCCCGGCGCCCAGGCCGAGGTGGACGCGGGCGCCGACCCGGGCTCGCGGCCCGACCTGGAGCTGCCGCTGCCCGACACGTCCGGCGCGACCGTCGGCGAGCTGCGGGTCTGGGCGTCGCCGCAGGGCACCCCGGAACCGGCGGTGCTGGCCCAGCTGGCCCGCCTGATCGGGCTGCGGCTGGAGAACGCGCGACTCTACGAGGCCGAGCACCGGATCGCCAGCACGCTGCAGCACAGCCTGCTGCCGCAGTCGCTGCCCCAGCTGCCGGGAGCCGTCCTGGCCGGCCGTTACCTGGCCGGCAGCAGCGAGGCCGAGGTCGGCGGCGACTGGTACGACGTGATCGCCGCGCCCGACGAGCAGCTGTACCTGGTGATCGGCGACGTGGTCGGCAAGGGCGTCCAGGCCGCGGCGGGCATGGGGCAGCTCCGCAACGCGCTCCGGGCGTACATCCTGGAGGGTTTCGACTGCGGGGACGCGCTGACCCGGCTCAACCGGCTCGTCGACAACCTGGGCCGGCGCCAGTTCGCCACAGTCGTGTGCGTGCGGTTCGATCCGCGGGAACGCCGCCTGCACTTCTCGTCGGCCGGGCACCCGCCGCCGGTGCTGGTGCCGCCGGGCGAGCTCGGCTCGTTCCTCTACCAGTCGGCGCTGGGCCCGCCGATCGGCGCGCTCACCGACATCGACTACCCGACGCTCTCGGCCCCGATGCCGACCGGCGGGCGCCTGCTGCTCTACACCGACGGCCTGGTCGAGGACAGGCAGACCGGGATCGACGCCGGGCTGGCCGAACTGACCGCCGACGCCGCCAAGCCCGCCGAGACCGTGGCCGAACTGCTCGACGGGCTGCTGGCCAAGGCGGCCCGGCGTGCCCGCCGCGACGACATCGCGCTGCTCGGGCTGGAGGCGACCGGGCCGCGCGAGTTCGTGCTGCGCCTGCCGGCCGAACCCACCCAGCTCGGCGTGGTGCGGCGCCGGCTCGACGAGTTCCTGACCGCGCACGCCGTGCCCGAGGCCGACGCGTTCGACCTGACCGTGGCGGTGTCCGAGGCGGCGGCCAACGCGATCGAGCACCCGATCGAGCCGGCCGAGCCGTTCATCACCGTCGAGGGGTCGGTGGCCGACGGGGCGGTGATCATCGTGGTGCGGGACAGCGGCACCTGGCGGCCCAGCGGGTCCGGCGGTTTCCGCGGGCGCGGGCTGGCCCTGATCGGCGCCCTGTCGGAGCTGGCGGTGCTGCGCTCGCCGGAGGGCACCTCGGTGACGCTGCGGCGGCCCTTCAGCCCTTGAGCCAGGGCTGCGTGGACAGCCCGCTGATCTCCAGCACCCGGCGCACCTGCGCCGAGGCCAGGACCGTGAACCCGTTGCCGTAACGCTCGGCCAGCCGCAGCAGCGCGTGGATCGCGGCCGAGTCGAAGAAGGTGACGTTGCGCAGGTCGAGAGTGGCCGCGGCGGTGCCGTCCCTGGTGGCCGTCTCGTACATGGCGCCGGCGGTTGACATGTCGACCTCACCGCCCACCGTGACGACGACCCGGCCCGCCTCCACGGCCGCCGTGGCCGTGAAGTTCTGGTCCGCCTGCTCTTGATCCACGCTGACACGATTACACAGGGGCCTGAGACCGGCAAGAACCGCCCGTTGGGCCTCAACAGAGCCGTTATGGTGCGGCCGCCACCACACCGGCGCGGCGTCGGCTCGGCGATAGGCTGGCCCCATGACCGTTCGCGCCCCATTGGCGCCGGGAAAGCAGTCGCCCTGGCGGGCGGTCCCGGCGCAGATCGTCCGCCCTGAGTACGTCGGGAAGAAGCGCCCGAAAGAGTGGCGCGGCTCGCACGTGCAGACCGCCGAGACCATCGACAAGATGCGGATCGCGGGGCGGCTGGCGGCGCAGGCCACGCAGCTGGCGGGGGAGCACTGCAAGCCCGGCGTCACCACCGACGAGATCGACCGGGTGGTGCACGAGTTCCTGTGCGACCACGGCGCCTACCCGTCCACCCTGGGCTACAAGGGCTTCCCCAAGTCGTGCTGCACCTCGCTCAACGAGGTCATCTGTCACGGCATCCCCGACTCGACGGTGCTCGAGGACGGCGACATCATCAACGTCGACGTCACCGCCTACCTCGACGGCGTGCACGGCGACACCGACGCCACCTTCTGCGTGGGCGAGGTCAGCGAGGAGGCGCGCCTGCTGGTCGAGCGCACCCACGAGGCGATGATGCGGGGCGTCAAGGCCGTCGCGCCGGGCCGCCCGATCAACGTGATCGGCCGGGTCATCGAGTCGTACGCGAAACGCTTCGGCTACGGCGTGGTCCGCGACTTCACCGGTCACGGCATCGGTGAGACGTTCCACTCCGGGCTCTACATCCCGCACTACGACAACCCGCGCCTCGACACGGTGATGGAGCCCGGCATGACCTTCACCATCGAGCCGATGATCACCCTGGGCACCCACGAGTACGACATGTGGAAAGACGGCTGGACGGTCGTCACCAAGGACCGCAAGTGGACCGCCCAGTTCGAGCACACACTGGTGGTCACCGACGACGGCGCCGAGATCCTGACCCTGCCGTGACGCAGGTCGCCGAGCACCACCACGCGGACGTCTCCGGCGGCTGGCTCCGGGCGGCGACCTTCGGCGCGATGGATGGGCTGGTCACCAACATCGCGCTGATCGCCGGCGTGGGCGGCGGCGGGGCCGACCGGTCGGCGCTGGTGCTCACCGGGGTGGCCGGCCTGGTGGCGGGCGCGATCTCGATGGGCATCGGCGAATACACCAGCGTCCGCACGCAGAACGAGCAGGTCGCGGCCGAGCTGGCCAAGGAGCTGCGCGAGCTGCGGCTCAACCCCGAGGGCGAGGCCGACGAGCTGGTCGGCATGTGGGTCGCCCGCGGACTGCCCGAGCCGCTGGCCCGAGAGGTCGCCGACGTGCTCAAGCAGCATCCCGACCAGGCTTTGCGGGTGCACGCCCAGGAGGAGCTGGGGGTGGTGCCCGACGAGCTGCCCAGCCCGTGGACGGCGGCCGGGTCGTCGTTCGTGTGCTTCGCCGTGGGCGCGCTGATCCCGCTGCTCACTTACCTGCTGGGCTTCGACAGCCTGTGGCTCGCGCTGGCGGTCGGCGGGATCGGCCTGTTCGCGGCGGGCGCGGTGGTCGGCCGGTTCACCGCCCGTCCGTGGTGGCTGGGCGGCCTGCGGCAACTCGCCCTGGGCGCGCTGGCCGCCGTGGCCACGTACGGGATCGGGGTCTGGATCGGCGTCTGACTACTCGAACAGCTCCTTCAGAGTGCCGTCGACCGGGCGGCCCCGCGCGGTCAGGTCGTCGGCCTGCGCATCGAGGATCTTGCTCAGCTCCTGCACGTCGGCCCCGGCCAGCCCGGTGCGCTTGACGGCGTCGGCCGGATTGCGGAAATACGTGCGGCTGAGCAGGCCCGCGACCAGGGCGGTGTGCAGGCGGGCGTCGGCCATCAGGACGAGCGCGGCGTCGGTGTCGTAATACTCGGCCAGCCGTACGGCCCGGCTGTGTGCGGCCGCCGCGAGCTCCCAGTTGTGCCGGGCCAGGCCGCTGAACTCGAGCGGGCGGGCCTCGGCGAGCCGGCTCAGATGGGCGTCGCGGTGCTGGGCCAGCAGGCCGCGGGGGTCGTGCAGCGGGCGGCAGGTGACGAACCGCTCCGCCTCCAACGGCCAGCGCGGGGTCAGCTCGCGCGCCCGGCGCAGCTCCTCCTCGGCCGTGCTGACCCGCAGGTCGACCAGGATGCCGTCCACCCGGCGCAGAGCCGGCCGGGGCCCCGCGCCGCCCCGATAGGTGAGCACGACCAGGTTGACGTCGCTGCCGTCGTGGTCGTCGCCGTGGGCCAGCGACCCGTGCACGCCGATCGCCTGCACCTCGGCCGGCCAGCGGCGCTCGATCACGTCGCTCAGCCGGGTGGCCAGGCGGCCCCGCGGCGAGCTCAAGTCGATCTCGTCCTGCACCCCGTCATTGTCGAGCATCCATGCGTACGGGGAAGGTCTACAGCGCGTAGCTGGAGAAGGGACATCGCCACATCATTCGGGACGTCCCGGGAAGGGCAGGGTCACCGGGCTCACCGCGGCCAGGCGGCGCCAGCGGGTCGCGCGCACCGCCGCCTCGGTCATCGCGGCCAGGGCGGTGGTGCGGTCGGCGCCGGTGCTCGCGGGCAGCAGCGGCCGCCACGCCTGGGCCACGCCGTCCTCGACGTGGATGGCCAGCTTGAGCGCGCTCGCCCGGTCGGTCACCGGGAACGGCAGCTGATAGCCCGCGGGCGACGGGGCGGCGCTGGCCTTGAGCTGGGCCAGCTTGGCCACCAGGAAGTCCCGGCGGCCGCGGTGGGTCTGCTCGGCGGCGCGCGCCTCGGTCACGTCGCCCCGGCCACCCAGATGCACCCCGAGCAACCCGTACGCATAGATGGCGGCTTCCTCGGCGGCCAGGGCCGCGCCCAGTTGCGGGTTCATCGCAGCGCCGCCACGGTCGTGCCCAGCTGCGGGCTCGTCTTCTGCGCCGCCAAGGCTCCGCCCAGCTGCGGGCTCATCTCCCGGGCGGCCGGGGTCGTGTCCAGCTGCGGGCTCATCGCGGCGCCACCCCGCCCGGCGGCTGCCTCCGGGCGCTCATCGCAGGGCCTCGGCGTGGGTGGCGCGGCTGGCGGCGATCGAGCCGACCAGGGCCGCCCGCTCGGCCGGGGCGGCCAGGCAGGCCGCGACCGCGGACTTCTGCGCCGCCTGCTCGGCCGAGCGCAGCGTGGCCACCGTCTCGGCCGCGGCGCCGGCCGGTGCGCTCGCGCTCGGGCCCGCCGAGGGCGGCGTCTTGCCGATCAGCCGGGCCAGCTCGGCCACGTGCGCGCGGTGGTCGTCGGCCAGCGGGGTGAGCCGGGTGCCCAGCCCGGGCTGGGCCGCGATCGCCCGATCGTAGGACGCGGCCAGCGCCGCCGCCTCGTCGAGCAGCGGCTGCAGCGGATCCGGTGTCTCCGGTGGGGCCGGCTCGTCGTCGAGGAGGCCGCACCCGCTCAATGAGGTGGCCGCCAGGCCCGCCGCCGCGACCCCGAGCACGCGCCTGCGGTGGTACCCCGTGATGCTCATGCGCACCGCGCCAGTCAACACCATCGGGTACGCGCCGTGAGCTGCGGATGGCGCGGAATCGGTGCGGCGGCGAACCGTCGCTCGGTCCCGCGCGTTACGCTTCGTGCCAGCCGCGGGGCTTTCCGGCCCGGCGGCATGCAGTCGTTTGTCCGATTTCAAGGAAAGGTCGAGCCCCGATGACGCAGCGTGGTCGCGCCGGCGCCCGGCCCGGACAGGGTCCCGGGGCCCGTCGCCGCCGGGAGGCCGAGGAGCCGCGGGTTCCCGCCGCGCCCCGCATCGACCTGTCCGCCGCCCGCGCCCGCGTGCGTGAGGTGATCGAGCCGGTCGTCGCCCGGGCGGGTTACGACCTGGAAGACGTGGCCGTCTCGCGGGCCGGCCGCCGCCACGTGGTGCGCGTGCTGGTCGACACCGACGGCGGCATCAGCCTGGACGACGTGGCGATCGTCTCGCGCGAGATCTCCGGCGCGCTCGACGCGGCCGACGAGCAGGGCGAGGTGCTGGCGGGCGAATACCAGCTGGAGGTGGGCTCGCCCGGTGTCGACCGGCCGCTGACCCTGCCCCGGCACTGGCGGCGCAACCGGGGCCGGCTGGTCGCGGTCAACGGGCTGACCGGCCGCGTGGTCGACACCGATGACGAGGGCGTCGTGCTCGACGTCGACGGCACCCCCCGCGAGCTGCGCTTCGACGAGCTCGGCCCGGGCAAGGTGCAGATCGAGTTCAAACGGCTGGACGAGGCCGACTTCGGCGACGAAGACGACGACGATGACGATGACGACGAAGGGGAGGGCGAGGAATGAACATCGACCTCGCGGCGCTGCGCGCCCTGGAGCGCGAGCGGGAGATCCCGTTCGACACGATTCTGGCCGCCATCGAGACGGCCCTGCTGACCGCCTACCGGCACACCGAGGGCGCGCAGAGCCACGCGCGCGTCGAGATCGACCGTAGGACCGGTGTCGCCTCGGTGCTGGCGCAGGAACTGGACGACGACGGCACGGTGGTGCGCGAGGTGGACGACACCCCGCACGACTTCGGCCGCATCGCCGCGATGACCGCCAAGCAGGTCATCCTCCAGCGGCTGCGCGAGGCCACCGACGAGCAGCACTTCGGTGAGTACGCGGGGCGCGACGGTGACCTGATCACCGGCATCGTGCAGGCCGACGCGGCGCGGGCCGAGAAGGGCATCGTGATCGTCGACCTCGGCAAGATCGAGGCCGTGCTCCCGCAGTCCGAGCAGGTCCCCGGCGAGTCCTACGAGCACGGGTCGCGCATCCGGGCGATCGTCGTGCACGTGGCCAAGGGTTTCCGCGGCCCCCAGGTCACCCTTTCGCGCTCCCACCCGGCCCTGGTCAAGAAGCTGTTCGCGCTCGAGGTCCCCGAGATCGCCGACGGTGTGGTGGAGATCGCCGCGATCGCACGTGAGGCAGGTCACCGCACCAAGATCGCGGTGCACTCGACGGTTCCCGGCGTCAACGCCAAGGGCGCCTGTATCGGCCCGATGGGTCAGCGGGTCCGGGCCGTGATGAGCGAGCTGCACGGCGAGAAGATCGACATCATCGACTGGTCGGAGGATCCGGCCCAGTTCGTCGGCAACGCCCTCTCGCCCGCAAAAGCCCTGCGTGTCGAGGTGGTGGACGCCGCCACCAGGACGGCCCGGGTCACCGTGCCCGATTTCCAGCTCTCGCTGGCGATCGGCCGTGAGGGGCAGAACGCCCGGCTCGCCGCCCGCCTGACCGGCTGGCGGATCGACATCCGGCCGGACAATGAACCGACCGGCCCGTCCGACCGTTCAACCCCGGCCGACCGTGATGCGGCCGAGGCGGGAAGCTGACCGGATACGCGTCCGGGGCGCATGAGGAGTAGACTTTCATATGGTCGGCCCGACGCGAACCTGTGTCGGCTGTCGCAAGCGCGCGCCGGCCTCTGATTTGCTGCGGTTCGTCGCGGCCGGTTCCGGGGATGATCTCCGGCTCCAGCCCGATCCGAATCGCCGACTGCCGGGCCGGGGAGCGCATCTGCATCCTGATCCGGCTTGCTTCGCGCTGGCGGAGCGGCGTCGCGCCTTCGGGCGGGCGCTGCGTCTCCCCGGTGTTGCTGACACCGGAATGCTTGCCGAGCACATCCGGGTGGCTTCCATGTCACTCGGAACGACCGATGACACGGCCGCCGTGGCCGTGTCACGACCCAGCAAGGTAGGACGACCCAGATGAGCACACGATGAAGTCCCTGAAATGAACAGGCTTCTAGTGCACGAGTGAGGTCGTTGCGGGTGCGCTCGCACGACCTCGAAGTGAGGAGTGCAGTGCCAGGAAAGGCCCGCGTACACGAGCTCGCGAAGGAGCTCGGGGTCGACAGCAAGACCGTTCTCGCCAAGCTCAAGGAGATGGGCGAGTTCGTCAAGTCAGCTTCAAGCACGGTCGAGGCCCCGGTGGCCCGGCGGCTTCGTGGCGCCCTCGAGGCAGGATCCGCTCCGGCGGCCCCCGCCGCGTCGGCCCCCAGTGCCCCCGCGCCCACCTCCGCCCGTCCGGCCCCGCCCAGCGCCCGGCCGCAGCCGCCGCGCAAGCCGGCCGCCCCGGCCGCGGGAGCGCCCAGCGCCCCCACGTCCCCGGCGCCGTCTCCCGGTTCCTTCGCGCGTCCCAAGCCGCCGGCCGGCCGTCCGGGTCCCACGCCCGGTCCGGTCGCCAAGCCGGCGAGCGCCCACGACATCGAGGTCGCAGCGGCCGAGGCACGTGCCTCGGCGCTCAAGGCCGAGCAGGAGGCCGCGGTCAAGGCCGCTCAGGCCGCCCGCACCCGCGACGCCGAGCGTCGCGCCCAGCAGCCCCCGGCCGACGGTGGCTCGCGTCCCCGTCCGGGCCCCGGTGCGGTTCCCCCGCGTCCGGGTTCCCCGGCTGCCCGTCCCACGGCTCCCGGTGCTCCGGGCGGCCCGCGTCCCGGCCCCGCCGGTGGCGCGCCGCGCCCGCCGCAGCGTGGTCCCGGTAACAACCCGTTCGGGGTGTCCGGGGGTGGCGCCGGTTCGCGGCCCACGCCCAACGCGATGCCCCGGCCCAACCAGCCCGGCATGCCGCCGCGGCCGAGCCCGGCGTCGATGCCGCCGCGGCCCAGCCCCGCGTCCATGCCCGCGCAGCGCCCGGCCGGTCCCGGCCGTGGCGGTCCCGGCGGCGGCGCCGGTCGTCCCGGTGGTCCCGGCGGCGGCCGTGGCGGCCCCGGTGGTGGCGGCGGCGGTTACCGTGGCGGCCCCGGTGGTGGCGGCGGCGGTGGCGGTGGCTACCGCGGCGGTCCCGGTGGTGGCGGCGGTGGCGGTGGCTACCGCGGCGGTCCCGGCGGCGGTGGCGGTGGCGCCGGTGGCGGCTTCCGTCCCGGTGGCGGTGCTCCGGCCGGTGGCGGTGCTCCCGGTCGTCCCGGTGGCGGCGGTCGTGGCCGTGGCGGCGGCGCCGCGGGTGCCTTCGGGCGTCCGGGTGGCCGGCCGACCCGTGGCCGCAAGTCGAAGAAGCAGCGGCGTCAAGAGTTCGACAACCTGTCGGCTCCGCAGATGAGCTCGGGCGCTCCGCGTGGTCAGGGCCAGGTCATCCGGCTCTCCCGCGGCGCGTCGCTCTCCGACTTCGCCGACAAGATCAACGCGAACCCCGGTTCGCTGGTCCAGGAGATGTTCAACCTGGGCGAGATGGTGACGGCGACGCAGTCCGTCTCCGACGACACGTTGCTCCTGCTGGGCGAGCACCTGGGCTTCGACGTCCAGATCGTCAGCCCGGAGGACGAGGACCGTGAGCTGCTCGCGCAGTTCAACATCGACCTCGACGCCGAGGTCGCGGAGGACCGCCTGGTCAGCCGTTCGCCGGTCGTGACCGTCATGGGTCACGTCGACCACGGTAAGACCAAGCTGCTCGACGCGATTCGCAAGACCAACGTGGTCGCCGGCGAGGCGGGTGGCATCACCCAGCACATCGGCGCCTACCAGGTGCACTACGAGCACAACGGTGACGACCGCGCGATCACCTTCCTCGACACCCCGGGTCACGAGGCGTTCACTGCCATGCGTGCCCGTGGTGCCCAGGTGACCGACATCGTCATCCTCGTGGTCGCGGCCGACGACGGCGTCATGCCGCAGACGGTCGAGGCGCTGAACCACGCCAAGGCGGCCGAGGTGCCGATCGTGGTCGCGGTCAACAAGGTCGACAAGCCCGACGCCAACCCGGAGAAGGTGCGGCAGCAGCTGGCCGACTACGGCCTGCTGGCCGAGGAGTACGGCGGCGACACGATGTTCGTGAACGTGGCGGCCAAGCCCGGGATCGGCATCGACGAGCTGCTCGAGGCCGTCCTGCTCACCGCCGACGCCTCGCTGGAGCTCACCGCTCCGGTCGACGGCGCGGCCCAGGGCGCGGTCGTCGAGTCGCACCTCGACAAGGGTCGTGGTGCGGTGGCGACGGTGCTGGTGCAGAAGGGCACACTGCGGGCCGGCGACTCGATCGTGGCGGGCGGCGCGCACGGCCGCGTCCGCGCCATGCTCGACGAGAACGGCAACACGGTGGCCGAGGCCCTGCCGGCACGTCCGGTGCTGGTGCTCGGTCTGACCTCGGTGCCCGGCGCGGGTGACACGTTCCTCGCCGGCGAGGACGACCGCACCGTGCGCCAGATCGCCGAGCAGCGGCAGGCCCGCCGTCGTGCGGCCAGCTTCGCCAACTCGGGCACCAAGGCCACCATCGAAAACCTGATGGAGCAGCTCAAGGAGGGCGAGAAGACCTCGCTCACCCTGGTCATCAAGGGCGACTCGTCCGGTTCGGTCGAGGCCCTCGAGGACGCGCTGTTCAAGATCGAGATTCCGGACGAGATCCAGCTCAAGGTCATCCACCGCGGCGTCGGTGCGATCACCGAGAGCGACGTGAACCTGGCGTCGGCTTCCTCGGAGGCCATCGCCACGATCATCGGCTTCAACGTCCGGGCCTCGAACAAGGTCAAGGAGATGGCCGACCGGGCGAACGTGGAGATCCGCTACTACAGCGTGATCTACCAGGCCATCGAGGAGATCGAGGCCGCGCTCAAGGGTCTGCTCAAGCCGGAGTACGAGGAGGTCGAGCAGGGCACGGCGGAGATCCGCGAGGTCTTCCGCTCGTCCAAGATCGGTCTCATCGCCGGCTGTCTGGTCCGCACGGGTCTCATCCGCCGCAACGCCAAGGCCCGCATCCTGCGGGACGGCACCGTGGTGGCCGACAACGTCACGATCAGCTCGCTGCGCCGCTTCAAGGACGACGCCACCGAGGTCCGCGAGGGCTTCGAGTGTGGTCTGACGCTGAACGGTTACGGCAGCCCGCAGGTCGGCGACGTGATCGAGACCTTCGAGATGCGCGAGAAGCCCCGCTCGTAAGGGTTCAGTAGCACCAGTCAAGGCCCCCAGTGCTCCGGCGCTGGGGGCCTTGCTGTCCAATGGCTGGCATGTCCCGGTACGCCCTGCTGCTCGCGCCCTCCGCCAACCGCGTCTACGCCGATCAGGCCGCCCGCCTCGCGACCGCCGAACTGGCCGGGTTCGCGCCGGTGCTCACCGGCGGCCTCGACGACATCGACGTCACCACCCTCGGCGGCGTCGAATACCTGACCTTCACGGGCGACCTGACGGTGCGCGACGTCGCTTATCTGTCGAACCTGTCCGCGGCGTACGCGCTGTTCGAGCGCACCGGCGACGATCACCTGCGGCCGGTGCTGATGACCCCGCTGGCCCGCTACGACAGCGACCTCATCACGATCCCGAAATACGCGGGCAAGACCAACGAGCAGTTCACCAAGCTCGTGCTCAACCTGACGATCCTGGCCTCGGCGTCGGCCGGCCGGATGCTCGACGACCACCTCACCGTGCTCGACCCGCTGTGCGGCCGCGGCACGACGCTCAACCAGGCGCTGATGTACGGCTACGACGGCGTCGGGGTCGAGATGGACGGCAAGGACGTCGAGGCGTACAAGCTGTTCCTGCAGACCTGGCTCAAGCGCAAGCGCCTCAAGCACACCGCCGACCTCGTGCCCGTCCGCCGGCAGGGCCGCCGGGCCGCCCGCCGGCTCGAGGTGACGCTGGCCGCGAGCAAGGACGACCACAAGGCGGGGGCCGTGCAGAAGGTCGTGGTGCTGCAGGCCGACACCACTCAGCTCGACGGGCTGCTGCGGGGTGGGGTCGCCGACGTGCTGGTGGCCGACCTGCCGTACGGGGTGGCGCACGGCTCCTACGACGACGAGGGCGGGCTCTCCCGGCGCCCGCTCGACCTGCTGGAGCGCGCGGTGCCGCAGTGGCTGCCGCTGCTGCGCCCGGGCGGCGCGATGGGGCTGTCGTGGAACACGAAGGTCGCCAAGCGCGAGCTGGCCGAGGACATCCTGCAGGCGAACGGGCTGGAGATCGTGCCCCAACTGCCCCTCGTGCACCGCGTGGACCAGGGGATCGAGCGCGATGTGGTGGTCGCCCGCCGAAATTGAGCCGCGGACTGTCGTACCCCGGCAGTAACCTTCGCGCTGATGTATACCGAGACCGCAGTGTTCGATCTGCTGCTGCCGGGCGATTCCCGATCGCTCAAGCAGAAGCGCTCCTATGTCCGCCCGATCCTCGCGATGCTGAAGAAATACGAGGTCAGCGCAGCCGAGGTGGGCTTCCACGACCTGCACGCCCGGGCCCAGCTCGGCGTGGCGGTGGTGGCCGCCGAGCCCGCACAGGCGCGGGCCGTCATCGATTCCTGCGAGAACCAGGTGGCCGGCCGGCCCGAGATCGAGCTGCTGTCGGTCAAGCGCCGGTTGTACGGCGACGACGACTGACTCAGACGTTCGGCCCGGTGGCCACGTGGGTAGGCTTCAGCAGTTGGGCGGGGGCGTTCGCGAACCCGCAGGAACACAGTCGGAGGTGGGCGATATGTCGGACCCGGCCAAGACGCGGCGGCATGCCGAGCGCGTACGGGAACTGGTGGCGTCGCTGGTACGTGAGATCAAGGATCCCCGGCTCGGCATGGTGACCGTCACGGACGCACGGATCACCGGCGACCTGCGTGACGCGACGGTCTACTACACGGTGCTCGGCGACAGCACTGAGCAGGCGGGCACCCAGACGGCTCTGGAGAGCGCCAAGGGCATGCTGCGCAGCCGCGTGGGCCACGCCCTGGGCCTGCGGCACTCGCCGAGCCTGACGTTCGTGCTCGACAACGTGCAGGACCACGCCAAGGAGATGGAGGACCTGCTGGCCGAGGCGCGTCAGCGCGACCAGGAGGTCCAGCGGCTGGCCGCCGGCAAGAAGTACGCCGGTGACCCCGACCCCTACAAGAGCGACGACGAGGACGACGAGGACGCCCCCGAGCGGGTCGGCGCCCGCGAGGACCAGAGTTGACCTCCTCCTCCGTTGTGCGGCCCGGTGTCGAGCCGGGCCGCACCTCAGCCGTGCCCGAGGCGTCGTGGGCCGCGGCCGTGGCGGCGATCCGCGCGCTGCCCCGCGACGCCGAGGTGCAGCTGATCTGCCACGTCAACCCCGACGGCGACGCGCTCGGCAGCATGCTCGGCTTCGCGCTGGGCCTGCGCCGGCTGGGCTTCACCGGGCTGCGGGCCACGTTCCCGGGCCAGTTCGACGTGCCGGAGCCGTATCGAGCGCTGCCCGGAGCCGAGCTCCTGGTGCCCGAGCCTCAGGCGTACGGGAAACCGGCCTTGATCTTGATCTTCGACGTGGCCGGCGAGTCGCGTCTGGGTGATCTGGTCCGCCTGCTCGATGCCGGGGCCCCGGCGATCGTGCTCGATCATCACGCCTCCAACACCGGCCTGGGCGACGTCAGCCTGGTCGACCCGGCCGCGGTCGCCACCTCGGTGGTGGCCGACGAGCTGCTGACCCGGCTCGGGGTCGAGCTCGACGCCGAGATCGCCGAATGCCTGTACGTCGCGCTGGCCACCGACACCGGTTCGTTCAAGTTCGTGCGCGACCCGTCCGTGCACGAGCTGGCGGCCCGGTTGATCGCGACCGGCATCAGCCCCGGTGACATCGCCCGGCGCATCTTCGACACCCGCCCGTTCGGGGCGATGAAGCTGGCCGGCGAGGTGCTGGGCCGCGCGGTCCTCGACCCCGCGGCGGCCGGTGGGCGCGGCCTGGTCTGGACGTTCGCGACGAGCGCCGACCTCGAACGCCACAACCAGCGGCCCTACGTGCTCGATTCGCTGATCGACCCGGTGCGCGGGGTGGCCGAGGCCGACGTGGCAGTGGTCGTCAAGGAGCAGACGGCCGGCGAGTGGTCGGTGTCGCTGCGCTCCAAGGGGGGCGTCGACGTCAGCGCGGTGGCGGTGGCCCTGGGCGGCGGCGGGCATCGCCTGGCGGCCGGCTTCACGGCGCACGGCACCCCCGACGAGGTCATCGCCCGGATCGTCCCGTTGCTGGCGGCCAACCTCTCCTGACGCCGTTCTGCGATGACGCGCGACGAGGTCTCGTCGCGCGTTTTCTTATGCCTGAGTGACTGTCCGGTATCAGATCGGTGTCTCGCTGGGTGGGAACCGCGCCTCAACGGGCGGACCTGAACGATAGTTTGGTGACCTGAACGGTGATTTGGTTTTGCGCGGCCGTGACCACCGCCCGCCGTGGAACCGCGAGCCACCCGGGTTCACCCATCCGGGTCGCGTCACCCAGCGCCAGGTGCCCGGCGATCCCGGGCCGGCCTCGATGTGACGCCCGCTCGACCGATCCCAGACAGCGTGCGCGTGCCTCTCGTCACGCCGCACCACCGTGGAAGGACCACGATCATGGCTGCCAAGCCGAAGCCGCAGAGCACCGACGAAGCCCGCGAGCAGGCGCGCCGCGCCCTGCAGACGTCGATGGACACTCGTCAGTAACCCCTAAGTAAGCCCCTATCCGCATTGAGATCCTTACGGTGGGGCGGGCATCATGAGTAACTATGAGCCCGCCTGCCCCTGAGGTGAGACCTCGGTCAGGCGCGTCCGCGCGCAAGATCGCCTCCCTTGCCCTGCCCGCCCTGGTGGTGCTGGCCGCCGAGCCCCTCTACGTGCTCGTCGACACCGCCGTCGTGGGTCACCTCGGCCCGGTGCCGCTCGCGGCCGTCGCCGTCAGCGGCTCCGTCATGTCGGTGGCCGCCTGGCTCGGCACCCTCATGTCGTACGGCACCACCGGGCGGGCCGCCCGTCGCTTCGGCGCGGGTGACCGGGCCGCCGCGGTCGCCGAGGGCGTACAGGCCTCCTGGCTCGCGCTCGGCGTGGGCGTGCTGCTCGCCGTGCTCGCCCAGCCCCTCGCCGGCCCGCTGGCCCGCGCCCTCGCGGGTGACCACGAGGTCGCCGACGCGGCCGCCGGCTGGTTACGCGTCGCCGTGCTGGGCGCCCCCGGGCTGCTGCTGGCCGCGGCGGGCAACGGCTGGATGCGCGGTGTGCAGGACACCCGCCGCCCGCTCGTCTACGTGCTGGGCGCCAACGTGCTCTCGGCGATCCTGTGCCCGGTGCTGGTCTACCCCGTCGGCTGGGGCCTGACCGGCTCCGCCGTCGCCAACGTGGTCGCGCAGACCGTCTCCGGCTTCTTCTTCCTCTACGCCCTTTTCCGCGAGACCAAGCAGCTGCGCCCCGACCCGCAGATCATCCTGCTGCAGCTGCGCCTCGGCCGCGACCTGTTGATCCGCGGCGGCGCGTTCCAGGCCTGCTTCCTCTCGGCGACCGCGGTGGCCAGCCGGTTCGGCGTCGAATCGGTGGGCGCCCACCAGATCGGCCTGCAGCTGTGGTTCTTCAGCGCGCTCGCCCTGGACGCCGTCGCCATCGCCGCCCAGTCGCTGGTCGGGGCCGCGCTCGGCGGGGGCAGCGCGGGCGAGGCCAAGGCGGTGGCCCGCAAGGTGACCATCGCGGGCGGCCTCTCCGGGGTCGCGTTCGCGCTGCTGGTCACCGCGGGCGCCGGGTCGATACCGGGCTGGTTCACGCCCGACGAGGGTGTGCACGCCCAGGCGGCGATCATCTGGCCCTGGTTCATCGGGCTGATGCCCTTCGCCGGGGTGGTCTACGCGCTCGACGGCGTGCTGATCGGCGCGGGCGACGTCCGCTTCCTGCGCAACATCACCCTGGCCGCGACCCTGCTGGGCTTCCTCCCGGCGATCTGGATCGCGTACTTCTTCGACCTCGGCCTGGGCGGCGTGTGGGCCGGGCTGGCCCTGCTCATCCTGATCCGCTTCGCCACGACGGTGTGGCGCTGGCACTCCGGCCGCTGGGCCGTGGTGGGTGTGACGCGCTGAGCTTCTAGGGTGGTCCGGTGAATGCGGACGGACTCATCGTGGTGGACAAGCCGGCGGGGATGACCTCGCACGACGTGGTGGCGCGGATCCGGCGGCTGGCCAAGACCCGGCGCGTGGGGCACGGCGGCACCCTCGACCCGATGGCCACGGGCGTGCTGATCATCGGCGTCAACCGGGCCACACGCCTGCTCACGTACGTGATCGGTTCGTCCAAGAGCTACGCCGCCACGATCCGCTTGGGTCAGTCCACGATCACCGACGACGCCGAGGGCGAGATCACCGCGACCGCCCCGGTGGACGGGGTCACCGACGCGGCGATCCGGGACGGGCTGGCCGGTCAGCGCGGCGAGATCGACCAGGTGCCCAGCGCCGTGAGCGCCATCAAGATCAATGGGCAGCGGGCGTACAAGCGCGTGCGCGAGGGCGAAGAGGTGACGATCCCGGCCCGCCGGGTGACGATCTCACGTCTCGACGTGCTCGAGATCCGGCGCGATGCCGGCTTCGTCGACGTGGACATCGAGGTGACCTGCTCCTCGGGGACCTACATCCGGGCCATCGCGCGCGACCTGGGGACACTGCTCGGGGTCGGCGGGCATCTGACGGCCCTCCGCCGTACGGCCGTGGGGGGTTTGACCTTGGAGTCGGCGCGGACGCTCCCCGAGCTCGAGGACGTGGCGCCGGATGTGATCTCGCTGCCCCTGGCCGAGGCCGCTCGGCAGGCCTTCCCGCAGCGGGAGGCCACGGCGGACGAGGCGCGGGTGCTGAGCCACGGGGGGCCGCTGGCGCCGGTGGGGATCGACGGCCCGTACGCGGTGTTCGCGCCCACGGGGGAGGTGCTGGCCATCGTCTCGGAGCGCGAGGGGCGGGCCCGGGCGGAGATCGTACTGGCCCCGGCCTGAGCGTCGCGGCATCGTCGCTACGCTGAGCCGGAAATCGAACGCCAGGAGGGCGAGACATGCAGCGGTGGCGGGGGTTCGAGGCGGTGCCCGGCGGGTGGGGGCGCTCGGTCGTCACGATCGGGGTCTTCGACGGCGTGCACCGCGGCCACCAGGCGATCATCGGGCACGCCGTGAAGCGGGCGCGGGATCTGGGGTTGCAGTCGGTGGTGGTGACCTTCGACCCGCACCCGGCCGAGGTGGTGCGGCCGGGGTCGCATCCGGCGGTGCTGACCGAGCCGGTGCGCAAGGCCGAGCTGATCGAGCAGCTGGGGGCCGACGCGCTCTGCGTGGTGCCCTTCACCCCGGCGTTCTCGCAGCTCAGCCCGGATGCCTTCGGGCATGACGTGCTGGTCGAGGCGCTGCACGCGGCAGTCGTGGTGGTGGGGGACAACTTCCGCTTCGGGCACAAGGCGGCCGGGGACGTGGCCGGGCTCGAACGGCTGGGGGTGCAGTTCGGCTTCACCGTGGAGGACGCGCCGCTGGTCACCGAGGACGGGCTGGTCTTCTCCTCGACCTACATCCGCAGCTGTGTCGACGCCGGTGACGTGCGCGCGGCGGCCTCGGCCCTGGGCCGGCCGCACCGCCTGGCCGGCGTGGTCGTGCGGGGCGACCAGCGCGGGCGTGAGCTCGGCTTCCCGACGGCCAATCTGATGGTCCACCGGTATGCGGCGGTCCCGGCCGACGGCGTCTACGCGGCCTGGCTGATCCGCGGGGGCGAGCACGCGGCCCGCCTGCCCGCGAGCGTGTCGATCGGCACCAATCCCACCTTCTCGGGCCGGGAGCGCCGGGTCGAGGCGTACGTGCTCGACTTCTCGGGCGACCTGTACGGCGAGCGCGTGAGCCTCGACTTCGTGGCCCACCTGCGCGAACAACGGACGTACGACGCCATCGAGCCGCTGGTGGCCCAGATCAACGCCGACGTCGAAGAGACCCGCGCGCTGCTTCGATAGCACCCTGGTAGGGTTGAGGAGACGCTGGATGTCCAGCGACCGGTCCCGCCTGCCTGCCCGACGCCGCGGGCCGCGGAGAAACCGCTTCTCACCGGCAACACAGAATTACGGAGAACATGGCGCTCGATCAAGAGACCAAGACCAAGATCATCGACGAGTACAAGGCGAAGGACGGCGACACCGGGTCGCCCGAGGTCCAGGTCGCGATGCTCACCAAGCGGATCGCCGATCTGACCGAGCACCTCAAGATCCACAAGCACGACCACCACAGCCGTCGTGGTCTGCTGCTGCTGGTCGGCCGCCGCCGCCGCCTGCTCAACTACGTTCAGAAGAAGGACATCGCGCGCTACCGGACGCTGATCGAGCGTCTCGGCCTGCGCCGCTGACTTGACGGGGGAGTGGCCTGGGGCCGCTCCCCCTTCGCGTAACACCCACGGACCCGCGCGGGACGCAGTAAGCCACCGGTCCTCGGTAGTGGTAACCAGGCACAAGAATCCTGGGTACTTCGATCGAAGACCGGCAGCTGCGAATACCGCGCTGTGTTGACCGCCGGGTCCTCGACGAAGGAGTACCGCACCACATGACAGAGCAGAACACCGCTCTCGGCACCGAGTTCCGCACCGCCGTCATCGACAACGGGTCGTTCGGCACTCGCGAGATCACGTTCTCCACCGGCCGCCTCGCCAAGCAGGCCGCCGGCTCGGTCATCGTCCAGCTGGGCGAGACCGTCGTCCTCTCCGCGACCACGGCCAGCAAGCAGCCGAAGGAGCACTTCGACTTCTTCCCGCTGACCGTCGACGTCGAGGAGCGGATGTACGCCGCGGGTCGCATCCCCGGCTCGTTCTTCCGCCGTGAGGGCCGGCCCAGTGAGGACGCGATCCTCACCTGCCGCCTGATCGACCGGCCGCTGCGCCCGTCGTTCACCAAGGGCCTGCGCAACGAGGTCCAGGTCGTCGAGACCGTCCTCGCGCTCGACCCGCAGCACCCGTACGACGTGGTCGCCATGAACGGCGCGTCGATGTCGACCAAGCTGTCCGGCCTGCCGTTCAGCGGCCCCATCGGCTCGACCCGCGTCGCGCACATCGACGGTCAGTGGGTCGCCTTCCCGACCATCGAGGAGCTCGAGCGGGCCACCTTCGACATGGTCGTCGCGGGCCGCACGCTGGAGGACGGCGACGTTGCCATCATGATGGTCGAGGCCGAGGCCACCCCGAACGCGGTCAAGCTGATCGCGGCCGGCGCCACCGCCCCGACCGAAGAGGTCGTGGCGAGCGGTCTCGAGGCCGCCAAGCCCGCCATCCGCGAGCTCTGCCGCGCGCAGAGCGAGCTGGCCGAGGTCGCCTCGAAGCCGGCCGTCGAGTTCCCCGTCTTCCTGGAGTACCAGGACGACGTCTACTCGGCCGTCACCGAGGCCGTCCGGGCCGAGACCGCCGAGGCCCTCAAGATCGCGGCCAAGCAGGAGCGCGAGGAGGCCCTCGACCTGGTCAAGGCCAAGGCGCACGAGCTGCTGGACGAGCGCTTCGAGGGTCGCGAGAAGGAGATCAGCGCCGCCTTCCGCTCGGTCACCAAGAGCGAGGTGCGCCAGCGGGTGCTGCGCGAGCAGGTCCGCATCGACGGCCGCGGCCCGCGCGACATCCGGCCGCTGACCGCTCAGATCGGCATTCTGCCCCGCGTGCACGGTTCGGCGCTCTTCGAGCGGGGCGAGACCCAGATCATGGGCGTCACCACGCTGAACATGCTGCGGATGGAGCAGGCGCTCGACACCCTGGCGCCCGAGAAGTCCAAGCGCTACATGCACAACTACAACTTCCCGCCCTACTCCACCGGTGAGACCGGCCGGGTGGGCTCGCCGAAGCGCCGCGAGATCGGTCACGGCGCGCTGGCCGAGCGGGCCCTGGTGCCCGTGCTGCCGTCCCGCGAGGAATTCCCGTACGCGATCCGCCAGGTCTCCGAGGCGCTGGGCTCCAACGGCTCGACGTCGATGGGCTCGGTCTGTGCCTCCACGCTGTCGCTGCTGAGCGCCGGTGTGCCGCTGAAGGCGCCGGTCGCCGGCATTGCGATGGGCCTGATCTCGGACGAGGTCGACGGCAAGACGCAGTACGTCGCGCTGACCGACATCCTGGGCGCGGAGGACGCGTTCGGCGACATGGACTTCAAGGTCGCCGGCACGAGCGACTTCGTGACCGCCCTGCAGCTGGACACCAAGCTCGACGGCATCCCGTCGGACGTGCTGGCCGGTGCCCTGCAACAGGCGCACGACGCCCGCGCGACGATCCTGGGCGTGATGGAGGCGGCGATCAGCTCGCCGGCCGAGATGTCGGAGTACGCGCCGCGCGTCACCTCCGTCAAGATCCCGGTCGACAAGATCGGCATGGTGATCGGCCCCAAGGGTCAGACGATCAACGCGATCCAGGACGAGACCGGCGCCGACATCTCGATCGAGGACGACGGCACGATCTACGTCGGCGCCACCAACGGCCCGGCCGCCGAGGCGGCGGTCGAGCGGATCAACGCGATCGCCAACCCGACGCTGCCCAAGGTCGGCGACAAGTTCCTGGGCACGGTCGTCAAGACGGCCGCGTTCGGCGCGTTCATCTCGCTGCTGCCCGGCCGCGACGGCCTGCTGCACATCAGCAAGGTCGGCGACGGCAAGCGCGTCGAGAAGGTCGAGGACTTCCTCAACGTCGGCGACAAGGTCGAGGTGTCCATCGCGGACATCGACGCCCGCGGCAAGATCTACCTCGACAAGGTCCGCCCCGAGGGCGCGGAGGCACCGGCCGCCGCGGAGGCCCCCGCCGAGGGTGGCCGCCCGCCGCGTGAGCCGCGGGGTGACCGTGGCGAGGGTGGCGGCGAGCCCCGCCGTCGCCGGTCGCGCCCCAGCGGTGACCGCGGTGGCGACCGTGGCGAGCGCCGCGACTAATCACCGGTGACAACAAGTGATCGCGGGTCGGCTGCCAAGCCGGCCCGCGTTTCTACCAGAACCCTCGCCGACGGCGCGAAGCGCACGACCCTGCCCAGCGGGCTGCGCATCGTCACCGAGGCGATCCCGACCACCCGCAGCGCCGCCCTCGGCGTCTGGGTGGGCATCGGCTCGCGGGACGAGACGCCCGGCATGTCCGGCGCCTCCCACTTCCTCGAGCACCTGCTCTTCAAGGGCACCCACAAGCGCACCGCGCTGCAGATCTCGGCCGAGATCGAGGCCGTGGGCGGCGAGACCAACGCCTTCACCACGAAGGAATACACCTGCTACTACGCGCGGGTGCTGGACGCCGACCTGCCGCTCGCGGTGGACGTGCTGTGCGACGCCGTAGCCGATTCGATCATGAACCCGGCCGACGTCGAGACCGAGCGCGGCGTGATCCTCGAAGAGATCGCGATGCACGAGGACGAGCCCGGTGACGAGGTGCACGACATCTTCACCGAGGCGATCTTCGGCACCCACCCGCTGGGCCGGCTGATCTCGGGGACCGAGGAATCGATCACCCCGATGACCCGCAACCAGATCCACGGGTTCTACCGGCGGCGCTACACCGCCCCCAACATCGTGATCGCGGCCGCGGGCAACCTCGACCACGCCACCGTCGTCCGGCTCGTCCGTAAGGCCCTGGCCGGCACGGCGCTCGACTCCGCACCGGCTGAACCGGCCGGTCCCCGTACGGGATCCAAGCGCGTGGCGACCCAGAAGCCGCACACGGTCGTGCGCAACCGCGACACCGAGCAGGGCCACCTGGTGCTGGGCGGGGTCGGCATCGGCCGCCGCGACGAACGCCGCTTCGCCCTGGGCGTGCTCAACAACGTGCTCGGCGGCGGCATGTCGAGCCGGCTGTTCCAGGAGATCCGCGAGAAGCGGGGCCTGGCCTACTCCGTCTACTCGTACGCCAGCCAGTACGCGGACGCCGGCCTGTTCGGGGTCTACGCCGGCTGTGCGCCCGGCAAGGTGGAAGAAGTGCTCGACCTCACCCGTACGGAACTCGAAAGGGTGGCGGCCAAGGGCATCGAGGCCGACGAGGTGATCCGGGGCAAAGGCATGGTCAAGGGCTCGTACGTGCTGGGCCTGGAGGACACCGGGTCGCGGATGAGCCGGCTGGCCAAGTCGGAACTGCTCTACGGCGACCTCATGTCGGTCGACGAACTGCTGGCCCGGGTGGACGCGGTCACCCCGGACGACGTCAACGAGGTCGCGGCCCAGCTGCTGGCCCAGCCGATGTCGCTGGCCGTGGTCGGACCCTTCGACGAATCCGCGTTCGGCACGCACCGCTAACCTTGGTCCCCGTGACGACGCTGGAGACTCCGCCGCCGCCCACCCCCGCCATCACACCCGATCAGCGGAAACGCCGGATCATCGGGATGGCGGTGTGGGCGGTGGCCTTCGCGGTGTTCGTGTGGCTGGTCGGCGTGCCGACCAGCGACCCGCTCACCGCCTTCGGCTGGCTGTGGCTGGCCACGATCGGCTGGCGCAACTATCTGCCCTGGCGCGAGCACCTGCTGTTCCTGCGCGACTGGGGCCCGGTCGCCCTGCTGCTGGTCATCTACAACGTGTCCCGGGGTGCGGCCGACGAACTGTTCGCACCGCACGTCCACCCGTTGATCGACGCCGACGTGGCGATGTTCGGGTGGCTCACCGACGGCAAGATCCCCACGGTCTGGTTGCAGGAGCACCTCTGGACCAAGGAGGTCCCGTGGTGGGAGGTCATCCTCACCCTGGTCTACACCTCACACTTCCTGGCCGTGCCGACGGTGGCCGTGGTGCTGTGGCTGCGCAACCGGGGCCTGTCCTACCGGTTCCTGCGCCGGTGGATCACGCTCAGCGTGGCCGGCCTGATCACGTACTTCCTCTACCCGGCGGCGCCGCCGTGGTGGGCGTACAAATTCGGCTACCTGCCCGACGAGGTGCTCCGGTTCTCGACGCGCGGCCTCGACGTGATCGGTCTGCACGGCGCCGGCAACACCCTGAACGCCCTGCAGGTGCACCAGTCCAACCCGGTCGCCGCGATGCCGTCCCTGCACACCGCGTACGCGATGATGGCCGTCGCCTTCTTCCTGCCGATGGTGCGCAAGCGGTGGTGGCCGTTGCTGCTCGCCTACCCCCTGACGATGACGTTCACCCTGGTCTACACGGGTGAGCACTACGTCATCGACGTGCTGGTGGGCTGGCTGTACGTGGCCGGGACCTTCGCGCTCGTCAGCCTGGCCGAGCGCTGGTGGGCCCGCCGGAAAGGTACGTTAAGTTATCCGGGTGACTCAGCAACCTGACTCGATCCGCGTCGGCGTTCTCGGTGCCCGGGGGCGCATGGGCCTCGAGGTGTGCAAGGCGGTCGACGGCGCCGGCGACATGGAGCTCGTGGCCATGATCGATCAGGGTGACGAGCTGTTCAAAGCCTCCGACGCCGGCGCCCAGGTGTTCGTCGACTTCACCACGCCCGACGTCGTGATGGACAACCTGCGCTGGGCCATCGAGCAGGGCATCAGCATGGTCGTGGGCACCACCGGCTTCACCGAGGAGCGGCTCGGGCAGGTGCGCGGCTGGCTCGCTGCCAAGCCCCAGGTCGGCGTGCTGATCGCCCCCAACTTCGGGCTCGGCGCGGTGCTGATGATGCAGTTCGCGGCGCGGGCCGCCCGCTACTTCGAGTCCGTCGAGGTGATCGAGCAGCACCACCCGCGCAAGCTCGACGCACCCAGCGGCACGTCGACGCACACGGCCAAGCTGATCGCGGCGGCCCGGGCCGAAGCCGGCCTTTCCCCCATGCCCGACGCCACGAAAGACGAGGTCGACGGGGCGCGGGGGGCCGACATCGACGGCGTCCGGGTGCATTCCGTCCGGGCCTCGGGTCTGGTCGCGCACCAGGAAGTGCTGTTCGGGTCGCTCGGCGAGACGCTGACGATCCGCCACGACTCCCTCGACCGGGTGTCCTTCATGCCGGGGGTGCTGCTTGCCGTCCGCAAAATCGCCCAGCACCCCGGCCTGACCGTCGGCCTCGACAGCTTCCTGGATTGAGTTCGCTGGTTGAGCTGGCTGGCTGAGCTTGCTGGCTGAGTTTGCTGGCCTTCGCTGCCCGCTCGGCGAGGATTTCGCCCCTGGGGGCCGATGACTTGGACACCAAAAACGTCCTCGCTTCGCTAGCCGTTTTTGGCGCCCAAGTCATCGGCGGGCGAAATCCGACTCTGGTTGCGGTTCGACCCACGTGGATATCGCTTGGCGGTTCGGTCGGACCGGGTGGGTTTCGCTTGGTGGTTCTCGTAGACGACCAGGACGATGTTGCGCGGCGTCGGTGGCCACGGCTGCGAACCGGGTCGGCTGCGGCGTCTCGTCACGGCCGCCCGGTCGCCCTCGGCCGGTACGGAGAAGCCTGGGTCGTCGTGCCCGTATCTCGCGCTCGACCAGCGCATCGAAACTCGGCCACCGGTGTTGCTCGGTGGTTTGGTCAAGCCAGGCGGATGGTGCTGGGTAGGCCGGTCAGGGTGCCGTTGGTGAAGTCGACGGGGTAGCCGGCGATGCGCAGGCCGGTGACTGTGGGGGCGTCGGGGAGCGGGCGCAGGCGGATGACGCCGTTGGGGACGTCGGGGTCGAGGCCGAGCAGGGACTGGACGATCAGGACGGCGGCGGCGGCCGACCACGCCTGGGGGTGACACGACGCCGGGTACGGCATGGGGCGGCCGATGTCGTCGCGCGCGTCCCCGGCGTACAGCTCGGGAAGCCGGAAGCCGAACGCCTCGCCCGCGCTCAGCAGGCCGTCGACCAGGCGGCCGGCCTCGGCCGCGAAACCGCCCCGGGCCAGCCCGGCCGCCACGATGGCGGTGTCGTGGGCCCAGACCGAGCCGCAGTGATACGACAGCGGGGCGAACCCGCCGTCGCGGGCCGACATGGTGCGCAGGCCGTAGCCGCCGGACATGTCGGCCGAGCCGAGTGCCGCGGCCACCCGGGCCTCCTCCTCGCCGGTCAGCAGTCCGGTGCCCAGCAGGTGGCCGATGTTGCTGGTCAGGGAGTCGACCGGGCGCTTGTCGCGGTCGAGCGCGAGGGCGGGGTACTGGCCGTCGGCGACCCAGAACGCCGCGCGGAACCGGGCGCTCAACGAGCCCGCGTACGTGCGCCAGCGGTCGCCGCCGGGACGGCCGAACGCGTCGAGCAGGGCGGCGCCGTCGAGGGCGGCCCGGTACGCGTACCCCTGCACCTCGGCCAGGGCGATCGGCGGGTCGGCCAGGCGCCCGTCGTGGAAGCGGACCGCGTCGTGCGAGTCCTTCCAGCCCTGGTTGGCCAGGCCGCGCCCGGTGGGGTCGAGGTATTCCAGGAAGCCGTCGCCGTCCGGGTCGGCGTGGTCGGCCAGCCAGCCCAGGGCGGCCTCCAGCGCGGGTAGCAACGCCTCGATCCCGGCCGGGTCGTGGCCCCAGCGCCAGGCGTCGTGGAGCAGGCTGATCCAGAGCAGGGTGGCGTCGATCGTGCCGTAGTAGACGGCCGGCAGCCGCCCGTCGACCTGCACGTCCGAACGCCGCAGCTCGTGCATGATCTTGCCGGGCGCCTCGCCGGTCTCCGGGTCGATCTTGCTGCCCTGACGGCGGGCCAGCACCCGGAGCGTGCCCACGGCCAGGTCGGTGCCGAGCGGCAGCATCATCCGGGCCGCCCACAGGCTGTCGCGGCCGAACAGCGTGAGATACCAGGGGACGCCGGCGCCGAGGAACGTGTCGCCGTCGTCGATCGCGGTGGTCAGGCGCAGGGCGGTCAGGTCGTCCAGGGACTGGTCGACGAGCCGGGGCAGCCGCCGGTCGGGGCCGGTGATCGTGGGGCGGGCGAAGGCGCCGCGGGGGCCGGGGAACATCACGGCGTGCGGGTCGTCCACGTCGAGGGACCAGCGCAGCACCACCTGCGCGCCGGGCAAGATCGTCACTGTGCGCTCCAGGTCGCCGGTGACTCGTACGGGAATCTCGTCCTTGACCTGCCCGATGTCTCCGGACTTGACGGCCTCGATCGGCGCGAGGTCGCTGGCGGTGTCGATCGTGACGGTGGTCGTGACGGGGGAGGTGGCGGTGGAGGAAATCGTGATCTCCTCGTCGAGGCCGTCCGCGCGGACCCGCCGTACGCGGTCGATGCGCACGGTCGGGTCGGGGCCGGGGTTGCCGAGCCAGCGGGCCAGCGAGACGAAACGTGTGGCGCCCGGCCCGGCCTGCGCGTGACCGATCGGCTCGGGTTCGCGCCCGTCGAGCCGCAGCACGGCCAGTGAGAGCACCCGCCGGTCGGCGTGGAACACCCCCTGCACCCCGGCGGCCCGGATCTGACCGTCGGGCCCGGAGAGCGCCGAGGTCGGCGCGGCCAGGGTGGGCACCAGATCGTGCAGGAGCGGCTGCAGAGACAAGGTCGAACTCCCGGGTTGACAGCGGGCCGGGGTGGAGGCAAAGTGCGAAACAACCCCGTAACTTGATCGATCCAATCCTGCCTTACCAGAATTTGATCGTTCAAGACCTAGGAAGGTTTTACAAGGGTGCAGAAGGTGACGATCGCGACGGTGGCCCGCCGGGCCGGCGTCTCCCGCCAGACCGTGTCCAACGTGATCAACACGCCGGACGTGGTGCGCGCGGAGACCCGGGAGCGGGTCCGCGAGGCGATCGAGGAACTCGGTTACCGGGTCAACCAGGCCGCCCGGCAGATGCGCACCGGCCGGTCGCGGCTGATCGCGGTGCGCATCGAGCCCGCCCGCGACGGCATCAACGGCTCGGTGCTCGACCGCTTCCTGCACGGGCTCACCGACGCCGCCGGGCTCGCGGGCTATCGCGTGATGCTCTACACGGCGGACGGCGACGCCGACGAGATCGCCACCTACGACGAACTGCTGAATGCGTACGACCTGGACGCGTTCGTCCTGACCAGCACGCACCACGGTGACCCGCGCACATCCTGGCTGGCCGCCCGCGACGTGCCGTTCGTGACCTTCGGCCGGCCGTGGGGCGCCCCCGACACCCACTCCTGGGTCGACATCGACAACGCCGCGGGCACCGCCGCCGCCACTGAGCACCTGCTGGCCGCCGGTCATCGCCGGATCGGGTTCCTGGGCTGGCCCGCCGGCTCCGGTGTGGGTGACGCCCGGCGCGAGGGATGGCATCGGGCGCTCGGTCCGTGGGGGTCCTCTTTCGAGGCGACCGATAGCGTCGAGTCGGGCGCTGCCGGCGCTTTGTCCCTTCTGCGCGCGGAGGAGCCGCCGACCGCGCTCGTCTGCGCCAGCGACTCCCTCGCGCTCGGCGCCCTGCAAGCCGCGCGCGAACTCGGCCGCGACTGCGCGGTGATCGGTTTCGACGACACCGCCGTGGCCCAGGCGATCGGCCTGACCAGCGTCAGCCAGCCGCTCGCGGAGGCCGCCGCCCGCTGCATGGGCCTGCTGGCCGAGCTCCTCGACGGCCGCGCGCCGTCCTTCCCGACGACCGTCCTGCTTCCACCGTCCCTGGTCGTTCGTCAAACGGCCTGACCTCCCCTGGAGACACCCATGAGAAGCAAACTCTGCGGCGCCGCCCTGGCCGCTGTGCTCGTCGCGACGAGCGCCTGCGGCAGCGGCTTCGACGACAACGGTTCGACCGCCACCCAGCAGACCACCGGGCCGGCCGACCTCAAGATCATGATTGCCTCCTCCGGCGACGCCGAGACCAAGGCAGTGCGGGAGGCCGCCGCCGCGTGGGCCACGAGCAGCGGCAACAAGGCCACGATCACCCCCGCGCAGGACATCGTGCAGCAGCTCGGCCAGGCCCTCGCGGGCAGCACGCCGCCTGACGTCTTCTACGTCGACGCGGCCCGGTTCGCCGACTATGCGAGCGTGGGCGCCCTGGAGCCGTACGGGGAAGATCTGGACGGTGTGGACGCGTTCCTGCCGAACCTGCGGCAGAGCTTCACCTACGAGGACAAGCTGTACTGCGTGCCCAAGGACACCTCGACCCTGGCCCTGCAGATCAACACCGGCCTGTGGGCCAAGGCCGGGCTGACCGACGCCGACATCCCCACCAGCTGGGAGCAGCTGCGCGCGACCGCCGAGAAGATCAAGGCGAAGGGCATCACCCCGCTCGCGATCGGCGACACCCGCGACCGCATCGGCGCCTTCCTCGTGCAGGCCGGCGGCTACTGGGTGAGCGCGGACGGCAAACAGGCCACCGGTGACACCCCGCAGAACGTCGAGGCCCTCACCTACGTCCAGGGTCTGCTGAAGGACGGCCTGGCCAAGTACCCCAAGGCGATGGACGCGGGCTGGGCGGGCGAGGCCTTCGGCAAGGGCAAAGCGGCCATGGCCATCGAAGGCAACTGGATCAAGGGGGCGTTGAGCGCCGACTTCCCGGCCATCAAATACACGGTCAAGGAACTGCCGGCCGGGCCCAAGGGCAAAGGCACGCTGAGCTTCACCCAGTGCTGGGGCATCGCCGCCAAGAGCCGGTTCAAGCAGCAGGCGGTCGCCTTCGTGCAGGCCATGACGAGCGCCGATCAGCAGCTCAGCTTCAGCAAGGCGTTCGGTGTGATGCCCTCCCGGCAGGACGCGCAGGCCACCTACCAGCAGCAGAACCCCGACGACGCCGCCTTCGTGGCGGGTGCGCAGTACGCCCGGGGCCCGGTCAACGCACCCAAGATGGACAGTGTGCTGGCCGACCTCGACGCCGGGCTGCAGGGCCTGCAGAACGGCAACCCGGCCACGGTGCTGCAACGCTTCGACAAGAACGCCAAGACGGCCCTCGGGGGCTGATCTCCTTGGCCACGAAGGGCATCCGCGGCAACGAACGGCCGGCCGGCTGGCTGTTCGTCGCCCCCGCACTGATCATCCTCGGCCTGTTCATGCTGCTGCCGATCCTGATGGCGTTGTGGGTGAGCCTGACCCGGTGGAACGGGCAGGGCAGCCCGTTCACCGGCGACGTGCCCTTCGCCGGGCTGGGCAACTACACCCGGCTGTTCACCGACGAAGGGCTGGCCCGGCAGGACTTCATGACCAGCATCCGGAACAACGCCTACTACGTGTTCCTGGTCGTGCCGATCCAGACCGTGCTCGCGCTCGGGCTGGCCCTGATCGTCAACAACCGCCTGCTCAAAGGCAAAGGCTTCTTCCGTACGGCGTTCTACTTCCCGTCCGTCACCAGCTCGGTGGCGATCAGCGTGGTCTTCCTGTTCATGTTCGCCAACGGTGGGGCGATCAACGCGATCCTGAGCGTCTTCGGCCTCCGAGGTCCACAGTGGTTCTCCGACCCTCGCGGCCTTGTCCATCTGCTCCTGGAGAGTTTGGGCATCTCGCCTTTCCTCACCGAATCCGGAGTTTTCGGTCTGACCTGGTGGGACTGGTTGTCGGGGCCCAGCGTGGCGATGTGCGCGATCATCTCGCTGGTCGTGTGGACCACCTCGGGCACATTCATGGTGATGTTCCTGGCCGCCCTGCAGAACGTGCCCGTACAACTCGAAGAGGCGGGCCGCATCGACGGCGCCAACCGCTGGCAACTGCTGCGCCACGTGATCCTGCCGCAGCTGCGCCCGACCACGTTCCTGGTCGTCACGCTCGGGCTGATCGGCACGTGGCAGGTGTTCGACCAGATCTACGTGATGAGCCAGGGCAACCCGGCCAAGACCACGCTGACACCGGCGTTCCTGTCCTACCGCACGGCTTTCCGCGACTTCGACTACGGCTCGGGCGCGGCCATCTCGTTCGTGCTGTTCCTGATCATCGTGCTGCTCACGCTGCTGCAGCGGCGGCTCACCCGGGAGCGTGACTCGTGATCCGTACGCTGGCCTCACGATTCCTGGGCTACGCGATCCTGATCTTCTTCGCGCTGGTCTTCCTGTACCCGTTCGTCATCCAGATCGCGAACTCGTTCAAAACCGAGTCGAACGCGGCCGACAACCCGCTCTCGCCGATCCCGTCCCCCGTCGTCACCGATTCCCTCGTACGGATCTTCGAAGGCACCGGCTTTCCCACCTGGCTCGGCAACTCGGTGCTGGTGACGGTCGTGGTCACGATCGGGCGCGTGCTGTTCGCCTCGATGGCCGGCTACGCCCTGTCCCGGCTGCGCTTCCCCGGCCGCAAAGCCCTCTTCGCCGGGCTGCTCGCGCTGATGGCCGTGCCGCCCGTCGTGCTGCTCATCCCCAAGTTCCTCGTGCTCAACCAGCTCGGCATGTACAACAGCTACTCCGGGCTGATCGTGCCGCTGCTGGCCGACGCCACCGGCATCTTCGTGATGAAACAGTTCTTCGACTCGGTGCCCGTCAGCGTGGAGGAAGCGGCCCGGATCGACGGGGCGGGATCGTTCCGCATGTTCTGGTCCGTCGTCCTGCCGATGGCCAAACCGGCACTGATCACGCTGACCATCCTGTCGTTCACCGGATCGTGGAACGAGTTTCCGCACACGCTGGTCTCCGTGCAGGACCCGGGGCTGTTCACGCTGCCGCGCGGGCTGGCCGACCTGGTGAGCGGGTCGCTGGGGGCGGGGACGCAGTACCCGCTGAAACTGGGGGCGGCGCTGCTGGCCACCATCCCCGTGGCGATCATCTTCGTGATCTTCCAGCGCTACTTCGTCCGCGACGCCGCCGCGGGCGCCGACAAGGGTTGATCGCCCCGCCACCATCACCAGCCCTACCCCTCCCACCCGGGGGCCGGCCAGAGCCTACGGCATTCGTGATGATCAACCTGAGTTATCCACAATTGGAGGTTGTCCACAGGTGGCCGGGCGCCGGCTGGACCGCGGCCGATAGGTTGTCTCGCTGTGAACCAGCTTTCCGTCCGCGGCCGCCGGGCCAGGGTGATCGCCACCCTGGTCGCGGGGGTCCTGCTGCTCGCCGGCACCCTCTGGGGCACCGACGACGACTTCCCGTTCGGCCCCTTCCGGATGTATTCGACGGCTCCCGACCCCAACGGCGACGCCCGTGACACCCGGGTCGAGGGCGTCGACGCCGAGGGCCGCACCATCGCGATCACCGAGGGCAACAGCGGCATCCGCCGGGCCGAGATCGAGGGTCAGCAACAGGCGTATGTGGATGAGCCGTCCCGGTTGAGCCGGGTCGCCTCGGCCTACGCGGAGCACACGCCGGGCGCGGCCCCGCTCAGCTCGGTGCGCATCGTGGTGCGCTGGCACGGCATCGAGCACGCCCGCCCCACCGGCACCTGGCGGGACGAGGTCGTGGCCGAATGGAAGCGCCCATGAAATGGCTGTTCGCGCCGGTGCCGCTGGGTCGCATCGCGGCCTTCCGCACTCTGGTCTACGTCTTCGTCGCCCTCGACCTGACCGTTTTCACCCCCTGGGTGCGGTCGCACGCCAACACACCGGGCGAGCTCTACGAACCGCTGCTGATCGGCCGGATCCTGCCGTTGCCGACGCCTACCCACATCCTCGTCTGGGTGGTCTTCTGGGCCCTGATCGTGCTCTCCCTGGCCGCTGCCACCGGCCGGGCGCCGCGCGTCCTGGGCTGGGCGGTCTTCGCGCTGTACGTGGAGTGGATGGTCATCGCGATGAGCTACGGCAAGGTCGACCACGACCGCGTCGGGCTGCTCGTGGCGCTGGCGGTGCTGCCGACGATCGGCCGGGCCCGCTTCGGCGACAAGACGCTCTCGGAGGCTGCCGGGTGGGCCCTGCGGGTCACCCAGATCGCCGTGATCTGCACCTATTTCCTGGCCGCGTGGGCCAAGCTGCGCTTCGGCGGCATCGACTGGCTGACCAGTGCGGTGCTGGCCCAGGCGATCATCCGCCGGGGCACGTGGCTGGCCGACGAGATCGCGGTCGTCCCCGGCCTGCTGATCGCGGCCCAGATCGGCATCATGCTGTTCGAGCTGTCGAGCCCGCTGATCTTCGTGGTGCCGCAGCGGTTCCGCTGGATGGGCGTGGCGTTCTTCTACTCGTTCCACGTCATGACGTTCTCGATGATCACGATCTCGTTCGCCCCGCACCTCGTCGCGATGGCGAGCTTCCTGCCGCTGGAACGGGTGCGCCCGATCGAGTGGGTGCGCCGCCGCCTGGGCCGCCGGGCCGAAGTGAGTCCGGCCGCCCGGGAACAGCCGACGTAGGCCGGGCGGGCTCAGGCGTCCTTGGGGTAGAGCAGGTCGCGCTGGGCCTGGGGGAGCGAGCAAGCCGCCGTGCCGCCCGGCAGCAGGTGGCGGTGGCCGGAGACCCAGCGGTAGGCCGGCCACGCCGCGAGCCGGATCGGGCCCAGCTGCAGCGCGCCGCCCGCCAGCTGCCACGCCCGGCCCGCGTCGCGCAACATCAGGGCGATCGCGTCGGGGCCGGCCGCCTTGACGCCGCCGGGGCCGACCCACTGCACGGCCTCCTCGCACTCCTCGGTCGTCAGGCCGAGCGCGTCGAGGTCGGCGAACTGCCACGGGATCACCCGGGCCCTGGTCGGGATGCGCGTCTGGATGAACTCGGCGCACGTCGAGCAGAAGGCACAGTCGCCGTCGTAGACGAAGGTCGGCGTGGTCACCCTTCTATTCTCCGCTCACTGCCACGTGCAGCCGCAGCTGGGGGACGAGCATGTCGTCCACGTCGAGTGCCCGGCCCGCCCCGTCGGGCTCCCAGCCGGCCGAGGTCAGAAACTTCTGCATCGCCTTGTCCTGCTCGTAGGCCCAGGCCACCGCGTACGTGAAGTGGTCGTCCCGCCAGTGCGCGACCGCGGCCGAGAGCAGACGGCTGCCGTGCCCGCGCCGGCCCCAGCGCGGCTCGACCAGCAGGTCGGTGATGGCGGCCACGGTCTCCGGCAGCGCCGGCTCCTCGGGGGCCAGGGCCTGCTCGTCGGCCGGGCCGAACGCCGCGAAGCCGACAGTGCTCGACGCCGCCTCGCTCTGTTCGACCGCGACCAGCACGCGGTGCCGCTCGGTGGGCGGGCGCTCGATCGCCTCGGCCCAACCCCTTCCCAGGTACGCCTCGTCGAGGTTGGCGAGCACGTGAGCGGGAAACATGCGCCGGTACGCCAAGCGCCACGTGGACAGCTGGATACGGGCGATCTCCGCCGCGTCCTCGGGACGGGCGGGGCGGACGAAGCCGATTGCCATGCGGGGAGCCTACAGAGCCGTCGCGTACCGCAACTCGGGCAGTTCGGCCGTCGAGCCGCGGGGCGTCCACACCCGGCGGGTGCCGCCGGCCGCGCACCACCGCGACCTCGTCGCAGCGGGCTTCGGGGATCGCCTGATCCCGATCATCAGGCGAATTTGTCGTACCTCTGCTCTAACGTGCTCATCGATGGCTCTCCCAGACTCTCTCTCCGTCGCGCAGGCCCGCCGGGTGACGCTGGCCGCGCAGGGCTTCGCCGATCCCAAGCCGGGCGGCGCCACCGACCTGCGTCACCTGCGCCGGGTGCTGCGCCGGGTCCACCTGATTCAGATGGATTCGGTCAATGTGCTGCAGCGGGCCCACTTCATGCCGCTCTACAGCCGGCTCGGGCCCTATCCGGTCGAGCTGCTCGAGCGGGCGGCCTATCGCAAGCCGCGCGACCTGTTCGAGTTCTGGGGTCACGAGGCGTCGCTGATCACCACTGATCTGCAGCCGCTGTTCCGCTGGCGCATGGCCCGCGCGGCCGAGATGGCGTGGGGCGGCATGCGCCGGGTCGCGCAGGAGCAGCCCGAGCTGGTCGAGCGTGTGCTCGGGGTCGTGCGGGACCGGGGCCCGATCACGGCGGCCGAGATCGAGCACGACGAGCCCCGCCGCAAGGACCACTGGGGGTGGAACTGGTCGGCGGTCAAACAGGCCCTCGAGTGGCTGTTCTACACCGGGCAGATCACCGCGGCCGAGCGCACGACGTCGTTCGCGCGACGTTACGACCTGCCCGAGCGAGTGTTGCCGCAGGCCGTGCTCAACGCGCCGACTCCTGACCCCGCCGACGCCTTCCGGGCTCTGGTCGAGCTCTCGGCCCGGGCGCTCGGGGTGGCCGCCGAGCCCGAGCTGCGTGACTATTTCCGCCTTCCGGTCGACGGTTTCAAGCAGGCCGTGGCCGAGCTGGTCGACGACCAGGTGCTGCGCCCGGTCGCCGTCCCGGGCTGGAAGCAGCCGACCTACCTGCATCACGAGGCCAAGCTGCCGCGCTGGGTGCGCGCGGCCACCCTGGTCAGCCCGTTCGATCCGTTGATCTGGGAGCGTGGGCGCACCGAGCGGCTGTTCGGCATGAATTACCGCATCGAGATCTACGTGCCGGCCGCCCAGCGGCTCTACGGGTATTACGTGCTGCCGTTCCTGCTGGGCGATCGGCTGGCGGCCCGGGTCGATCTCAAGGCCGACCGCAAGACGGGCCGGCTGCTGATCCCGGCCGCGTGGCTCGAGCCCGGCGCCGACCAGGAGGAGACGGCCGCCGCCCTCGCCGCCGAGCTGCACCGGCTGGCCGGCTGGCTGGGCCTCGACCAGATCGCCCCGCCCGAGCGAGGCGATCTGGCAGGCCCGCTGACCGCGGCCTTGAAGTCGGCCACGGCAAGAGGGCCGGCGAGTTGATCACGGCAAGAGGCCGGCGAGTTGATCACGGCGAGAGGGCCGACGAGTTGATCATGGCGAGGGGCGGCAGGTGATCAGGGCAACCGAGGCGGCGCTTTGATCATGCGTTGGAGGTCGGGACGGAGCGGGCGATGGGCGGCGATCTTGGGGGAGTGGGCGTGGGCCGCCCAGGTGTACCGTGGCGGACATGACCACCGCCACCGAGCGCCCGTGGCTGGACGACCAGCCGGTGCAGGGCCCGCCGGTGCCGCCGGAATGGCTGGCCTATTACGCGCAGCAGCAGGCCGCGCAGGAGCCCGACCGGGTTACCCGCTTCGTCCAGAAATTCTGGACCCGGTCGCCGATCTGGGCCGCTCCCGTGGCGCTGCTGGTCTGCATGGGTGGTGCGGTCGGTTACACCCTGGCCTCGCACCCGGCCGACGCCGGTGCCGGTGACGCCCCCACCTGCCTGCTCAAATACACCACCGGCTTCGTCTGCCCGGGCTGCGGCGGCACCCGCGCCGCGTGGTATCTGCTGCACGGCGACCTCCCCGCCGCCGCCCGCCACCACGCCCTCTTCACGTTCGCGGTCCCGTTCCTTCTCTATCTGTACGTGGCCTGGGCCGCGAAGCGCCTGTTCAAGTGGAACCTGCCGCAGCTCAGTCTGAGCCCGGCCGTTCTGATCACGTTTGTCGCTGTGTGGGCGGTCTGGAGCGTGCTGCGCAACCTGCCCTGGGCCCCGTTCACCGCGCTCTACGTCTGACCGAGCCGTCCTATAGGTTGTGGGTATGACGCACGACCCGCGACCCTTCGGACGGCTGCTGACCGCGATGGTCACCCCGTTCGCCCCGGACGGCTCCCTCGACGTCGAGGGCGCGGCGAAACTGGCCACCTATCTCGTGGACGAGCAGCGCAACGACGCTCTCGTCGTCAGCGGCACCACTGGCGAGTCGCCGACCACCAGCGACGCCGAGAAGGACACCCTGCTGCGGGCCGTCGTCGACGCCGTCGGTGACCGGGCGCGGATCGTCGCGGGGGTGGGCACCAACAACACCGCCCACACCGTCGAGCTGGCCCAGGCCGCGGAGAAGGCCGGCGCTCACGGCCTGCTGGTCGTGACGCCGTATTACAACAAGCCGCCGCAGGCGGGTGTGGCCCGGCATTTCCTGACCGTGGCCGACGCGGTCGGTCTGCCGATCATGGTCTACGACATCCCGCACCGGGCCGGCACGGCGATCGCCACCGAGACGATGTGCCGCATCGCCGAGCACGGCCGCATCGTGGCGGTCAAGGACGCCAAGGGCGATCTGATCGCCAGCTCCGAGGTGCTCAGCCGGACGGATCTGGCCTACTACTCCGGCGACGACGCGGCCACCCTGCCGCTGCTGTCGATCGGCGGGTCCGGTCTCGTCGGCACCTCCACCCATTTCACCGGCGTGCTGGCCAAAGACATGATCGAGGCGTTCGAGCGCGGCGACAACGCCGCCGCTCTGACCCTGCACCGGCAAGCGATGCCGCTGTTCACCGGCATCTTCCGCTCGCCGGGCACCATGCTGGTCAAGGCGGGCCTCAACGCTCAGGGCCGCCCGGCCGGTCCGGTCCGCTCGCCGCTGGTCGACGCGACCGGCGCCGAGCTCGATCAGCTGCGCCAGGACGCCGCCGCCGCCGGCATCGCCCTGTAAGGGCGGCCGGCCTCACCGACGAAAGACAGATAAACCGAATGAGCCAAGCCCACGTGGAACTCGATCCGCCGCCGCCGCTGCCGGAGGGCGCCCTGCGCGTCATCCCGATGGGTGGCCTCGGCGCCATCGGCCGCAACATGACCGTCCTCGAGTTCGACGGGAAGCTGCTGGTCATCGACTGCGGCGTGCTCTTCCCCGACGTGGAGCAGCCGGGCGTCGACCTGATCCTGCCCGATTTCTCGCCGATCCTCGACCGGCTCGACGACGTCCAGGCGATCGTGCTCACGCACGGCCACGAGGACCACATCGGCGCGGTGCCGTATCTGCTGGCCCACAAGGCCGACATCCCGCTGGTCGGTTCCGAGTTCACGCTCGCGCTGGTCGAGGCCAAACTGGCCGAGCGCCGGCTGGATCCGTACACGTTGACCGTGCGCGAGGGCCAGACCGAGCGGCTCGGGCCGTTCGAGTGTGAGTTCTTCGCGGTCAACCACTCGATCCCGGACGCCCTGGCTGTCGCCGTGCGCACCCCGGCCGGCCTGATCCTGCACACCGGCGACTTCAAGATGGACCAGGTGCCGCTGGACGGCCGCATCACCGACCTGGCCGGATTCGCGCGGCTCGGCGCCGAGGGCGTCGACCTGCTGCTCTCCGACTCGACGAACGCCGAGGTGCCCGGTTTCGTGGCGCCCGAGCGCGACATCGGCCCGGTGCTCAGCTCGATCTTCGGCAAGGCCCGCGGCCGCATCATCGTGGCCAGCTTCGCCTCCCACGTGCACCGCGTGCAGCAGGTCATGGACGCGGCCTGGGAGTACGAGCGCAAGGTCGCGCTGATCGGCCGCTCGATGGTCCGCAACATGGGCATCGCCCGCGACCTGGGCCTGCTCAACATCCCGGACGGCCTGCTGGTCAACCTGGACGAGGCGACCAACATGCCGGCCGACGAGATCGTCTTCATGTCCACCGGGTCGCAGGGTGAGCCGATGAGCGCGCTGGGCCGGATGGCCACGGGCGACCACCGGCACATCACCATCGAGCCCGGTGACACGGTTGTGCTCGCCAGCTCGCTGGTGCCGGGCAACGAGACCTCGGTCTACCGGGTGATCAACCGGCTGTCCCGGGCCGGCGCCACGGTCGTGCACAAGGAGACGGCCAAGGTGCACGTCTCCGGGCACGCCCCCGCCGGTGAGCTGCTCTACCTGCTCAACGTCGTGCGCCCCAGCAACCTCATGCCGGTGCACGGCGAGTGGCGCCACCTGCGGGCCCACGCCCAGCTCGGCATCGAGTCGGGGGTCGCGGCCGACCGGGTCGTGCTCTGCGAGGACGGCGACGTCGTCGACCTCGTCGAGGGCCACGCCCGCCACGTCGGCCGGGTGCAGAACCGGTATGTGTACGTCGACGGGCTCGCGGTCGGCGACGTCAGCGAGTCGCTGCTGACCGAGCGGCGCATCCTGGGTGACGGCGGCTTCATCTCGGCCACGGTGGTGATCGACTCGGTGACCGGCAAGGTGGTCGGCGAGCCCAACATCTCGGCCAAGGGCTTCAGCGAGGACCCGGAGGCGTTCAACCCGGTGATCCCGTTGCTGACCGCCGCGCTGCACCGCTCGGCCGAGGACGGCATCACCGACACCCACCAGTTGCAGCAGGTCGTGCGGCGTACGGTGGGCCGTTGGGTCAACGACGCGTACCGCCGGCGCCCCATGATCGTGCCCACCGTCGTAGAAGTCTGATCCAATTTAAACCTTTCGCTGCCCTCCTCCGTACTTCTAGTCACCGGTGCCGCCCCCACGGCACCCGTTGGCGAGGGGAGTACCTCAAGATGCAGCGCAGACGGATCGCCGTGGCGGCGGCGGTCGTGGTCGCGGCCGGGGCAGCGGTGGCTTTCACCCTGCCGTCCATGGCCGGCACCACGCCGTCGAGCAAGGCCGCCAAGCCCAGCCCGGGTGGCGTGGCGCCGCAGATTCTGGCGGCGATGAAGCGTGACCTGGGCCTGGACGGCGACCAGGCGACGGCCCGCTTGCAGCGGTCGAAGTGGGCGAGCGGTGTGAGCGCCAAGCTGTCGGCCCAGACGGGCGCCGATTTCGGCGGCGCCTGGCTGGCCGCCGACGGCAACACGCTCAAGGTCGCCGTGACCGACCCGGCCGCGCAGGAGGCGGTTCGGGCCGCCGGGGCCGAGCCGGTGCTGGTCAAGCGCAGCGAGCAGGCGCTCGTCAAGGCCAAGGAGAGCCTCGACGAGGTGCGCTCCGAGGCCGGCGGCATCACCGGGTGGTATGTCGACGTCAAGACCAACAAGCTGGTCGTCGTGGCCAAGCCGGGCGAGCAGGCGGCCGCGAAGAAGCTGGCCCGCGCGGCCGGCGTCTCCTCCGGGTCGTATTCGGTGGTCGTCAGCACCGCCAGCCCCAAGCCGCTGTTCGACGTGCGCGGCGCCGACCCCTACTTCATCGCGGTCGACGGCGGCACGGCCCGCTGCTCGATCGGCTTCTCCGTCGAGGGCGGCTTCGTCACGGCCGGCCACTGCGGTGAGGTCGGCGCCACCACGACGGGCTTCAACCAGCAGGCCCAGGGCGTGGTCCGCGCCTCGACCTTCCCGGGCAACGCCGACATGGGCTTCGTCGAGGTCAACGGCAACTGGACCCCGCGCGCCGTGGTCAACGACTTCGAGGGCAACGAGCTCCCCGTGGCCGGCAACACCGAGGCGCCGGTCGGCGCCGCGGTTTGCCGCTCCGGCTCCACGACCGGCACGTTCTGCGGCACGATCCTGGCCAAGAACCAGACGGTGGTCTACCCGGAGGGCGCAGTCACCGGTCTCACCCGCACCGACGTCTGCGCCGAGGGCGGCGACTCCGGCGGCCCGTGGCTGAGCGGTGACCAGGCCCAGGGCATGACCTCTGGTGGTTCCGGCGACTGCACGGTCGGTGGCGAGACGTTCTTCCAGCCGATCAACGAGATTCTCGCGGCCGAGGACCTGACGCTGGTGACCTCCGGCGGCGGCGACGCCGCGGGTAACGGTGGCGGCGAGGCCGCCCCGCCCGCCGAGTCGGCCGGTGCCTGCGACGACCAGGCCGTGCAGCGTTCGGGCACCCTGCCCCGCGCTCGCACCGCGCAGGCCCAGCCCGACGGGGCCGCCTTCCGGGCGAACGCCGGCCGGCAGACCGCCTGCCTGACGTCGGCCGACGGCGCCGACTTCGACCTGTTCCTGCAGCGCCTGACCAACCGGGGTTTCCGCACGGTGGCCAGCGACACGGGTGCGGGCGACAAGGCGATCTCGTTCAACGGCCGCTCCGGCACCTACCGGTACGTTGTTGTTGCCACCTCCGGCAACGGCTCGTACAACCTGGGGTTCAGCACCCCGTGACGCGCCGGGCCACCAACCCTGCCTAGGTGGTGAAGCGCATTGATGCCGGGGAGCCGTGAGGCTCCCCGGCATCACACATGTCTCAGGACTGCTGGCGCAGTTCGGCGACCTCGTTGGCGAGCTGAACGCTGGTGGCGATCGCGGCGATCAGCACCTGGTCGAGTTGTTCGGGGGTCACGCCCTTCTCCCAGTCGGCGATGACCTCACCCACCACGAGCACCGTCCCGTCGTCGTTGACGTGAACGTAGGCCTTGGGGAAGAGCTGGTCGTGGTTCCACGAGTTGCAGAACTCGTAGAGCCGGGGGACCGCGTCCATGTCGAACAGGTGCTGCACCATCGTCCGGACCTGCAACACCTCCTGCTGCTGGCCGATCCGGAAGAAATAGACCAGGTTGCCCTGGAAATTGCCCCCGATGTCGCCGTCGGCGTCCTCGAAGTACTTGAAGTCGCGCGCGTCGAGCGCGTCCGTGATCATTTCCTTGGTGAACGGCTGCACCTGACGAACCCTACGTCGGTGCGCCTACCGGATTCATGAGCATCGCGGCGATACGGTGTTCGCATGGCGGGCCGAACCTCTCCGGCGAGCCGGGGTCGCGCCGCGTCCACGCCGCGCGGCGCCGCTACCAGTCGTGCCCGCCAACCAGCGGCCCGGCAACCAGCGCGTAAGGCCGCCAAGGCCACCAAGCCGGCCCGCCCGGCCGCCCGTCGCTCGGCGGCCCGCGCCCGGCCGAGCATGGGCTCGGCTATCGCCACCGGCATGGGCCGCGGCCTGGGCGCGGTCTGGATGGGCCTGGCCCACAGCGTCGGCTGGGCCGCCCGCGGCGTCGGCCGGCAGGCCGCCACGGCCAAGGAGATCGATCCCGAGCACCGTCGCGACGGCGCCGGCCTGCTCATGCTCGGCCTGGCCATCCTGGTCGGGGTGGCGGTCTGGGCCAACAGCGCCGGGCCGGTCGGGCAGTGGCTGGCCGACTCGACGCACCTCTTCCTCGGCGGGCTCGCCGTGTTCCTGCCGTTGCTGCTGCTTTACGGCGCGATCCGGCTGATGCGCAAGCCGGCCGACCCGGAGCACCGCGGCCGCTCGGTGGTCGGCTGGACGGCCCTGGTCATCGCCACCGCCGCGCTGCTGCACATCAGCGAGCGGCCCACCGACGACGTCGGCATCACCAAGGCGGGCGGCCTGCTCGGCTACGCGTTCGGCGCGCTGCTGGAGCGGGCCGTGACAGCCTGGGTCGCCGTACCGCTGCTGGTCCTGCTCTTCGTCTTCGGTCTGCTGGTGATCACGGCCACCCCGATCAACAAGATCCCTGAGCGGATCATGCTGCTGGTCGACGTGCTGACGGGCCGCTCGACCGAACGGGCCCCGCTGCCCACGCCCGAGCTGCCCGACGACTACGACCCCGACGACGACAACGACGAGGAGGAGCCGGCCACGAAGCGGCGCCCGTCGCGTCGCCGTCAGGGTTCCCTCTCCGACATCGGCCTGGCCGAGCCCGAACCGGCCGCCGAGGACGACTTCCTGCTGCACGACACGGTGGCCGTGCCCAAGGTGCCGGCCTCCCGCAAGAAGCCCGAGCCGCCGGAGCACTCCGAGCCGCTGCCCACCCGGGCCGAGCAGCTCGAGATCAGCTCGGTGCCGGGCGACTACCGGCTGCCGCCGCCGACGCTGCTCGGCAAGGGCGCGCCGCCGAAGTCACGCAGCCGGGCCAACGACGAGATCATGGCCGCCCTGACCGGGGTGTTCGAGCAGTTCAACGTCGACGCGATGGTCACCGGCTTCACCCGCGGCCCGACGGTCACGCGCTACGAGGTCGAGATCGGGCCGGGCACGAAGGTCGAGCGCATCACGCAGCTCTCGCGCAACATCGCGTACGCGGTGAAGTCGCCCGACGTACGGATCCTGAGCCCGATCCCCGGCAAGAGCGCGGTCGGCGTCGAGATCCCCAACACCGACCCCGAGAACGTGTCGCTGGGCGACGTGCTGCGCTCGCGAGCCGCCACCGCCGACCACCACCCGATGCTGGTCGCGCTGGGCAAGGACATCGAGGGCGGCTTCGTGGTGGCCAACCTGGCCAAGATGCCGCACATCCTGATCGCGGGCGCGACCGGCGCGGGCAAGAGCTCGTGCCTCAACTCGCTGCTGGTCTCGTTGCTCACCCGGTCCACCCCCGACGAGGTGCGGCTGCTGCTGGTCGACCCCAAGCGGGTGGAGATGACCGCGTACGAGGGCATTCCGCACCTCGTCACGCCGATCATCACGAACCCGAAGAAGGCCGCTGACGCTCTCGAATGGGTCGTCCGCGAGATGGACATGCGCTACGACGACCTCGCGGCCAACGGCGTACGCCACATCGACGACTTCAACCGCAAGGTGCGCAGCGGCGAGATCACTGCCCCGCCCGGCAGCGAGCGCGTCATGAAGCCGTACCCCTATCTGCTGGTGATCATCGACGAGCTGGCCGACCTGATGATGGTCGCGCCGCGCGACGTCGAGGACTCCGTCGTCCGCATCACCCAGCTGGCCCGGGCCGCCGGCATCCACCTGGTGCTGGCCACGCAGCGCCCGTCGGTCGACGTGGTGACCGGTTTGATCAAGGCCAACGTGCCGTCGCGGCTCGCGTTCGCCACCTCGTCGCTGGCCGACAGCCGGGTCATCCTCGACCAGCCGGGCGCCGAGAAGCTGCTGGGCCGCGGCGACGGCCTGTTCCTGCCGATGGGCGCGTCCAAGCCGACCCGCATCCAGGGAGCCTGGGTCGACGAGAAGGAAATCGCGTCGGTCGTCAAATTCTGCAAGGACCAGCGCGAGCCGGAGTTCCGCGAGGACGTCACCGAGGTCCCGGCCAGCAAGAAGAAGCAGATCGACGAGGAGATCGGCGACGACCTCGAGGTGCTGATCCAGGCCATCGAGCTGGTCGTGACCTCGCAGTTCGGCTCGACGTCGATGCTGCAGCGCAAACTGCGGGTCGGCTTCGCCAAGGCCGGCCGCCTGATGGACCTGATGGAAACGCGCGGCATCGTCGGCCCCTCCGAGGGCTCCAAGGCCCGCGACGTGCTGATCAAGCCGGACGAGCTGGAAGAGGCGCTGGCCGCTCTGCGTGTGGACGGAGAGTAAAGGTTTCCAGCTCGGCTTCCGGAGATGGCCGCGAGGCGTCTTGGGCGGGCTGTCGCGGGGCGTTAGGGGCGGGGCGGAACACGTCGCGGAAGAGTCGATGGGCGACCACGAGCAGGGCGGCCAGCATCAGCAGGGCGGCGACCGTCGGGAGCACGGGGACGACCCGGCCGAACAGGTAGGGCTGGTAGGACAGCAGGGACGACGCCTGCACCAGCAGCGGGACGAACCACAGCCGCGGGAGGAAGACCGCGAGCAGCACGGTCGTCACGTCGGCCAGGAAGAAGTACCGCTCGTGCATGCCGGGCAGCAGGAACGGCACCAGGATCGAGAAGAGCGCCGCCACCACGACAATGCGTCCGGTGGTCAGCTCGACCGCGCGGGCGATCAGCACGTAGATGACGCCGATGACCACCGCCGCGGCGAACAGGTAGCCCAGCGTACGCAGGCTGTCCTCCCGGGCGCCCCCGGTGACCAAGGCGAACACGTTGGGCGCGCGCAGGCTCAGCTCGGGCACGTTGGCCGCCTGCCGGTTCATCGAGTAGATCGTGAGCAGCTCGACCGGGTCGCGCCCGAAGACGATCGCCGGGACGTCGAGCAGCAGGTAGGCGGCGGGAGCGGCCAGGAGCGTACGCCAGGGAAGTTTGCCGGCCAGGACGAGCAGCAGCAGGAGCGGGAAGATGAACACGCCCTGCGGCTTCATGGCCAGCGCGACCCCGCACAGGGCCACACCCCACCAGGGTTTGCCGCGCAGCAGGTAGTAGAGGCCGCCCAGGGCGGGCGCGGCCCACATCGCGTCGATCTGGCCCCACCACGACGCGTTGAGCACCACCGTCGGCAGCAGCACGACGATCAGCGCCGTGGCCGCCGGGATGCGGCTGTTCGGGTAGCGCAGGGCGACGATGCGGTAGGCGAAGAACGCCAGCACGACGTCGAAGACGACCCACATCGCCTTGATCTTGAGGAGCAGCGGGCCCGGCAGCAGATGGGTGAACGCCAGCAGATAGAGGAACGGCGCGTTGTAGTTGCCGACCTCGGCCCCCAGCGCGCGCCAGTCGCCGGCCCGGCCCAGCTGGTGATACCACTGGAAGAAGATGTTCATGTCGTTCGTCTTCTCGCGGAAGCCGGCCCAGCGGGCCAGGATCGCGAGCACGACGAGGGCGGCGATGAGCAGCCACTCCGCGTGCCGGGCGGGCTTGTCTGAAGTCTGCATGGTGACCTGGGGTACGGCCCGGACCCCCGATCGGATCAGTGCGCGGATGAACGCGCGTGCGAACCCGGCTAACCTTGCCTGGTGTCGGTAACTCCTTCTCCCCGTCGTGTCGCCCTGCTCACCCTCGGCTGTGCCCGTAACGAGGTCGACTCGGAAGAGCTCGCGGCCCGTCTCGACTCCGGTGGCTGGCAGGTGAGCACCGACGCCGAAGGGGCCGATGTGGTGGTCGTCAACACCTGTGGCTTCGTCGAGAAGGCCAAGCAGGACTCGATCGAGACGCTGCTCGCCGCGGCCGACACGGGGGCCAAGGTGGTGGCGGCCGGCTGCATGGCCGAGCGCTACGGCAAGGAGCTCGCCGACAGCCTGCCCGAGGCGGCCGCGGTGGTCAGCTTCGACGACTACACCGACATCGCGGCCCGGCTCGACGGGGTGATGGCCGGCGAGAAGTTCGACGCGCACACCCCGCGCGACCGGCGCGAGCTGTTGCCGATCACGCCCGTGCAGCGCCAGTCGGCCCACGTCGTCATCCCCGGTCACGCCACCGTCGACGAGCACACCCCGGCCCACCTGCGCCCGGTGCTGCGCCGGCGGCTCGACAACTCCCCGGTCGCGAGCCTCAAGCTGGCCAGCGGCTGCGACCGCAAGTGCGCGTTCTGCGCGATCCCTTCCTTCCGCGGCGCCTTCGTGTCCCGCGACCCGCAGGAGCTGCTGGCCGAGGCCGAGTGGCTGGCCAAGAGCGGCGTGCGCGAGCTGGTGCTGGTGAGTGAAAACAGCACCTCGTACGGGAAGGATCTCGGCGACCCGCGTCTGCTCGAGAAGCTGTTGCCGCAGCTGGCCCGGGTCGACGGCATCGTGCGGGTGCGGGCCAGCTATCTGCAGCCCGCCGAGACCCGTCCCGGCCTGGTCGAGGCGATCGCCACCACGCCTGGTGTCGCGCCCTACTTCGACCTCTCGTTCCAGCACTCCAGCGAGCCCCTGCTGCGCCGGATGCGGCGTTTCGGCTCCACCGACCGGTTCCTCGAGCTGCTCGCCTCGGCCCGCGAGCTGGCCCCGGCGGCCGGCGCGCGCAGCAACTTCATCGTCGGCTTCCCCGGCGAGACCAAGGCCGACGTCGACGAGCTGGTGCGCTTCCTGTCCGAGGCCCGGCTCGACGCCATCGGTGTCTTCGACTACAGCGACGAGGACGGCACCGAGGCGGCCGGGCTCGACAAGAAGGTCAAGGAAGACACGATCAAGCGCCGGTACGACCGGATCGTCACGCTGGCCGACGAGCTCTGCAACCAGCGGGCCGAGGAGCGGCTCGGCTCGATCGTCGAGGTGCTGGTCGACACGATCGAGGACGGCGACGTCGAGGGTCGCGCCGAGCACCAGGCCCCGGAGGTCGACGGCTCCACCACGCTCGTCTCCGACAGCAGCGGGGTCGACCTGGCCGCGCTGCGCCCCGGCGACTTCGTGCGGGCCCGGGTCACCGCGACCGAGGGCGTCGACCTGATCGCCGTGCCGGTCGAGATGATCTCAGCGGCGCCGGTGTCCCCGCGGTGACCGACGAGCCGGTCCCGGTGACCGCTCCGCGGACGGTCTCGCCGTACAACGCGGCGAACATCCTCACCGTGGTGCGGATCGTGCTGGTGCCGGTCTTCCTCGGCCTGGTCGTCTCCTCGCAGCTCACCGGCACCGGCCCGCGCATCGTGGCCTGCCTGGTCTTCTGCGTGGCCTCGGCGACCGACTTCGTGGACGGCTGGATCGCCCGGCGCTGGTCGCTGGTCACCTCGTTCGGCAAGGTCGCCGATCCGATCGCCGACAAGGCCCTGACCGGCACGGCGCTGGTCCTGCTGTCGGTCTACGACCGGCTGCCCTGGTGGGTGACCCTGTTGATCCTGTTCCGCGAGTGGGGCATCACCGCGCTCCGGTTCTGGGTCATCCGGTACGGCATCATCCCGGCCAGCCGCGGCGGCAAGCTCAAGACCATGCTGCAGATCGCCGCCATCGCTTGGTATCTGTGGCCCGTCCCAGAACCGTTCGACATCGTCGGCCCGTGGCTCATGGGCGCGGCCACTCTCGTGACCGTCGTGACCGGTGTGGACTATGTGATCGAGGCGCTGCGCCTGCGGCGGGATGCCCGGCGGGCCAAGGGTTCGGAAGCCTAGACTTTCCTCGTGGGAACTGAGATCGCGGCCCAGGTGGCCGTGCGCAGGCTGAAGGAACGCCGGGAGACGCTGGCCACCGCCGAGTCGCTGACGGGTGGGTCGGTGGCCGCGACCGTGGTCGAGATCGAGGGCGTGAGCACGGTCTATCTCGGCGGCGTGGTCGTCTACGCCACGGAGATGAAGCACCGTCTGGCCGGCGTGCCGGAGCAGCTTCTGGCCGAGCGCGGCGCGGTGGATCCCGACGTCGCGAAGGCGCTGGCCGAGGGGGTCCGGGAGCGTTGCGGCGCCACCTGGGGCGTGGCCACGACCGGGGTCGCCGGGCCGGAGAAGCAGGACGGCAAGCCGGTGGGCCTGGTCTACGTGGCCGTGGCCGGGCCGGCCGGGGCGCAGGTACGTGAGCTGAATCTCGACGGTGATCGGGCGGCGATCCGCACTGAAAGTGTGACGAGGGCGCTACTCCTGCTCGCAGACTGTCTCAAGGACGCCCCCGCTGCGGTTTGAGCTGGGGAATGTTCCATTGATCATTGAGGTTACGTGAAGGCCCCGCGGCCGGGCCCCGCAGAATTCGGCGGGGCGGGATGTCGGTATCGCCGGCAGCGGGTACGGTTGCGGGAAGCCTCCGGCGTGTGCCGGCGGCCCCGCCGCAGGAGGAGGTGCCATGGTCCTGCTACGCCGGGTCATCGGCGACGCACTACGGGCGCGCCGGCAGGGGCAGCACCGCACGCTGCGCGAGGTGTCCACCGCCGCGAATGTCAGCCTCGGTTACCTGTCCGAGATCGAGCGCGGCCAGAAGGAAGCGTCCAGCGAGCTGCTCGCCGCCATCTGTGACGCTCTCGGCGCACGGCTCTCCGAGCTTCTCCGCGAGGTCGGCGACACGCTGTCCCTCGCCGAGGACATGGACGGTGTGCTGGTTCCCGTCGACGACAGCAAGAAGAGTGTCGCCGCCGACGGCAACGTGTCGGTCAAGGTCCGTCAGGATTCGCCGCTCAAGGCGACCCTGCACGCGACTCGCAAGCCGCAACGCGACGTCGTCTACGCCGCCTAGAGATCATTTGAGCCGGGCCGGTTCTGCTTCTTCCGGGAGCGGATCCGGCCCGTTTCCTTTTTGTGCCCTGTGAGGTTGCTGTGGCTCCTCGGGGACGGCCCCTCGGGATCGACCCCGACCGGGGACAGCGCGTAGCCTCGAAGCCTGGGGGACACCCTGAGATCCCCCGGAGGTCACGTGACGTCGGTGGCGTCGAGCTGACACGATGGCATGACCACACCAGGTAACTCGCCATCGCGACAGCTCCTCGATCTGCGTCGGTGGCGGACCCGACTGAGCGACATTGAGGGGATACCGCGAGATGGCGAATCCGTTCGTCAAGGGCTGGCGATACATGATGGCGCTCTTCGGCGCGAAGATCGACGAGTACGCCGACCCGAAGGTTCAGATCCAGCAGGCCATCGAGGACGCGCAGCGCCAGCACCAGGCTCTTGTGCAGCAGGCCGCGGCGGTGATCGGCAACCAGCGTCAGCTGGAGATGAAGCTGTCCCGGCAGATGTCCGAGGTCGAGAAGCTGCAGGGCATGGCACGGCAGGCGCTCGTCCTGGCCGACCGGGCCCGCGCCGGCGGCGACGAGTCCGAGGCCCAGAAGTACGAGTCGACCGCCCAGACGCTGGCGACCCAGCTCGTCTCGGGTGAGCAGTCGATGGAGGACCTCAAGACGCTGCACGACCAGGCGCTCTCGGCGGCGGGCCAGGCCCGCAAGGCCGTGGAGAACAACGCCATGGTGCTGCAGCAGCGCATCGCCGAGCGCTCGCGTCTGCTGAGCCAGCTCGAGCAGGCCAAGATGCAGGAGACCGTGGCCAAGTCGCTCGAGTCGATGTCGTCGCTGGCCGCGCCGGGCAACACTCCGTCGCTGGACGAGGTGCGCGACAAGATCGAGCGCCGCTACGCCGACGCGATGGGTCGCGCCGAGCTGGCCGGCAACTCGGTCGAGGGCCGCATGCTCGAGGTGCAGAAGTCCAGCCTCGACATGGCCGGTTCGTCCCGGCTCGAGCAGATCCGCGCCAGCATGGCGGGCGACAAGCTCGGTGCGGCTCCGGCCCAGCCCGCGGTCGAGCAGGCCGGTCCGGCCGCCGACCCGGCCAGCGTGGCCCGGCTCGACGAGATCCGGGCCAGCATGAATCAGAAGCGCGGCGACACGACCGCCGCCGGCTGACGCGACAGACGTCGCACACAGGGGAGGACGACGGTGGACGAGCGGACCAGATACTTCCGGCGACTCAAGCGGCTGCGCGGTTCGGCGCGGCGGTGGAGCGTGCTGGGAGGCGGGCTGGCCGCGGCCACCGCCGTCCTCACTCCCTACGCGGGGATCGGCTGGGCCGACGCGATCTGGGCCGGCGCCGCCGGTTCCTCGATCGCGCTGGCCTGGTGGCGGCACAGCGACCATCGTGAGCTGGCCGCCACCCCGGCGCCGCCCCCGCCCCCGCCGGTGCTGCCCGGGGCCAAGCTCAGCGCGGCCCTCGAGCGGTTCCCGGCCGGTCGCACGGTGATGAACGAGGTGCGCCGGCAGAAGAACCGCTACGCCCTGCGCGGCTCCGAGATCACCCAGGCCTGGGACAGGCTCGACCGCGCCGCGGCCACCCTGACCGCCTTGGCCGGTCGCCTGCACGGCCCCGGCGAGGGCGCCCTGCTCGAGGCGGCAGTGGCCGAGGAGTGGCTGCGCGATCTCGGCCAGCGGGTGGCCAGCGTCGAACGGGCCCTCCCGCTGACCCCGCCCGACCAGCGCGCCGCCCTGGCCGAGTCGCACGGGTCGCTGGCCACGCAGTTCACCGAGGGCGTCGACGCGTACGAGCGACTGGTCGCGGCGGCCGCGAGCTACGTCGCCGAGGACGGCCACCCGGTCGCCGAAGGCGCGCACCCGGCGCTGGGCAGCCTCATCGACGCGACCGACCGGCTGCGCGGCTTCGCCGAGGGGCTGTCGGAGCTCAAACGCACGCCGACCACGGTGTTCAAGCAGGCCGCGGCTGACAACGCGGGCACCAGTACGTGATCCGTTCGCCCTTCTCGTCCTTCTGGATCGCGCTGGCGCACCGCCGGCACGGCTTGGCCCGCCGCCCGTAGACATAGCTGGTCTCGCCGCGCCGCAGCGAGCCGGTCGTGGTCTGCGTCCAGCGCCCGCGGTTGGATGCCACCAGTTTCTGCGCCAGCGTGACGGCTCCGCTCAGGTCGGCCACCTGCGACACCGGCGTCCACGGCCACAGTCCACGCAGGAACAGGGTCTCGGCCTTGTAGAGGTTACCCACCCCGGCCAGGTTGCGCTGGTCGAGCAGGGCCTCGGCGATGGTCGTCTCCGGCTGGGCGGCGATCCTCCGTACGGCCTCCTCGGCGTCCCAGTCGGCGCCCAGCAGGTCCGGCCCCAGATGCCCGACGTGCCGGTCCTCCTCGGCCGTGGGATAGAGCTCGACTTCGTGCAGGTGATAACCGACGGCTACCGACCGCTGGGTGCGCAGCACGACGCGGATCAGGTGGGCCGGGCGGCCCGTCCAGCGTTCACCCGGCGCGTACGCCCGCCAGGCACCCTCCATGCGCAGATGCGAGTGCAGGGTGAGTGGCGTCTCGCCGTCGCGGGTGAGCCGCAGCAGCAGATGCTTGCCCCGGCTGGCCGACTCGGCGACCAGCCAGCCGCTGAGATCGGTGGTGGCGAGCCGCGGCACCCGGAAGTCGGAGCCGGTCAGCACGTCACCCTGCAGCGCCTTCTCCAGCACGCGCGCGGTGTTCCAAACGGTATCGCCCTCCGGCATGGCTCAATTGTTCCCGTTTTTGGGCTCGAGCAACTCCGGCAGGGCCGACTCGTCGTCACCGATTCCCGCCGCCGCGGCCAGCACCGGGGCGGGGATCACCGCGGACAGGCCGGCCGTACGGATCGGGTCGGCCACGTCGAGGTCGATGCCGCGGCGCCCGGCGGCCCGGCGCGCAGCCACGAGCAACCGGGCCGCCCGCTCGGTGCGGCCGGTCAAGGCCATCGCGTACGCCCCGGTGTGCAAGCTGGCCAGCACGTTGCCGATGTCGTCCTCCTCCGCGAAAAGATCCAGGGCCCGCCGTACGGCGGTGAGCGCCTCGGCCGGCCGTACGGGCTCGATCAGCAGGGCCCGGGCCAGCAGCAACCCGCACATGGCAGCCGTCCAGCTCTGACTCCGGGCGTCCGCCTCGGCCCCGGCCCGGGCCAGTTCGCGGCGGCCCTCCTCCAGCTCGCCCGACCCGGCCAGGGCGGCCCCGAGCGACATCGTGGAGGCGGGCAGGATCCACTCCTCCCCGATCCGGGTCGCCGTCCGCATCGAGCGGCGGGCGGGCTCGACGGCCCGGTCGAACTGGCCGCGGAACGACCAGTAGAGCGACTCGTAGTAGGCGCCCTGAGCGGCCAGGATCTCGCCTTCGTGATCGGGCCGGTCCCGCAGCAGGTCGAGTCCCGCGTACATGTCGGTGGTGGCGCCGAGGTCGCCCGCCATGTAGCGCAGCAGCGAGAGGCTGAGGTGGGCCCGGGCCCGGTCGGTGGGCGGAGCGTCCGGGGCGGCGGCCAGCGCGGCCCGCAGCAGCGGCAGTCCCTCGGCGACGAGCCCGCCCCGGAACCAGAACCATTCCAGCAGGCCGGCCGTGCGCAACGCGGCGACCGGACGCCGGTCCAGGTCGTGGCGGATGCCCGCCCGCAGGTTGGGCAGTTCGCGGTTGAGCACGCGGATGGAGCGGGCCGAGCGGTCGCCCCGCAGCAGCGGCGCGTGCTGCTCGACGAGCCGCCGGACCCAGGCCGCGTGCCGCTCGCGGCTGCCCGTGGGATCGGGATCGTGCTGCCGGCAGTAGGCCCGGACGATCTCCAGCAGCCGGTAGCGGGCCGGGGTGACAGTTGTGTCGGCCACCACCACCGAACGGGTGACCAGTGCCGACAGGGCGTCCAGGTCGTCGTCGACGGCGGACAGCGGGAAGCCGCCCTCGAACGGCCACAGCCGCAGGAGCATGGCACGGTCGTGGGCTCCGAGCAGGTCGACGCTCCAGGCCACCGCGGCCTCCAGCGTCTCGTGCGGGGCGAGGGCGCCGCGCGGCACCGGGCCCAGCGCGGGGAACCGGTCGCGCAGCATCTCGAGCAGTTCCGCCAGGCCGAGGACCCGGGCTCGGGCGGCCGCCAGTTCCAGCGCGAGCGGGATGCCGTCGAGGGCCGCGGCCAGACCGGCCAGCGTCGCCGACTCCTCGGGACCGGGCCGCCAGCCGGGGCGGACACCGGTGATCCGATCGGTCAGCAGCGCGATCGCGTCAGCCGCGGGCAGCGGCGCCACCGGGAGCAGCCTCTCGCCGTCGACCGCCAGCGGTTCCCGGCTGGTGGCCAGCACCCGCAGGTGGGGGCAGCGGGCGAGCACTTCCAGGGCCAGCTCCGCGACCGCGGCCACGACGTGCTCGCAGTTGTCCAGCAGCAGCAGGCCGGGCCGGTCACCCAGCGCGGTGGCGATCGCGTCGGTCGTGGCGCCGCGCACCCCGACCGCTGCGGCGACGGCGGCAGGCACCAGCGCCGGCTCGGTCACGTCGGCCAGGCGGACGAACCACGGGTCGAGCACCGCTGCGTACTCGATCGCCAGCCGGGTCTTGCCCGCGCCACCCGGGCCGACCAGCGTGACCAGGCGCGCGGAACCGAGCAGCGCGGTCAGGGCGGACAGCTCGGCGGTGCGTCCGAAGAAATGCGAGAGCGGCCGTACGGCGGGAACGGGCCGGGACGGCAGCAACAACCCCGGGTCCTGGGCCAGCAGCCGGCCCTCCAGCTCCTGCAACGCCGGGCCGGGATCGATGCCGAGGTCGTCGGCGAGCCGCTTGCGCACGCGGCGCAGCGCGGCCAGCGAGTCGGCCTGCCGGCCACCGCGGTAGAGCGCCAGGATGAGCAGCTCCCAGCGGCGTTCGCGATACGGCTCGGCGGCGACGGCCGCCTCCAGGTCGCCGGTCACGCCGGGCGCGTCACCGGCGGCCAGACGCGCGGCCAGGCGCTCCTCCTCGGCCACGGCGCGCAACTCCTCCAGGGCCGGGCGGGCATAGGTGTGCGGCAGGTCGGCGTAGGCGTCGCCCCGCCACCGGGCCAGGGCCGTGTCGAACAGTCGCAACGCCTCGCCCGGACGCTCGCCGGCCAGCAGCTCACGACCGCGCCGCACATCGGCCGCGAACCGGGCCGCATCGGTGTCGTCGACGGCGAGCCGATACCCCTCACCGGCCCGGGCCAGCGCCGGGCGGCCCAACGTGCGGCGCAGCCGGGAGACGTACGCCTGCAGGGAGGACGTCGGGTTGGCGGGCGCCTCGTCACCCCAGATCGCCTCGGCCAGCGTGGGCTCCGCGACCGGCCGGCCCTCGGCGGCGAGCAACGCGGTGACGAGCCGTCGCGGCAGCGGGCCACCCAGGTCGGCGACCGCGCCGTCCACCTCGATCTCGGTGGACCCGAGCACCTTGCCGATCAGCACGGGTCAGAGCATAGGAGTGCAGGTGGCTTGCAGGCAGTCTGCAAGTCGACGTTGCGACTGTGGACGCATGACTTCGGCTTCCACCATCGAACGCACCGACACCTGGGACATGGTCCTCGTCCACCGGGTGTTCCGGCGCGAGTTCCGCATCCTGCCCGCCCTGGTACGCGCGGTCGCGCCCGGCGACACGGCCCGCGCCGAGGTGCTCGGCGCCCACCTGGCCAACATCGCGCTCGGGCTGCACCACCATCACAGCGCCGAGGACGATCTGGTCTGGCCGCTGCTGCTGCGACGGGCGAAGATGCACGCCGGCCTGATCCACCGGATGGAGGCGCAGCACCACCGCCTGCACGAGCCGCTCCAGCGGATCAACGAGCTCCTGCCGCGGTGGCGCGACCGCGCGCTCGCCGACGACCGGGACGAGCTGGCCGACGTGATCGCGCAGGCGGCGGTCGCCCTCGACGAGCACCTGGCCGACGAGGAGCGCGAGATCCTGCCGTTGATCGAGGAGCACCTCACCCCGGCCGAGTGGAAGGCAGTCGGCGACCGGGGCAAGGAGGTGCTGCCCAAGGGCAAGATGGCGCTCGTCTTCCTCGGCTCGATCCTGGAGGAGGCCTCCGAGGCGGAACGGCGCCGCTTCCTCGGCGAACTGCCTCTGCCCGTACGGCTGCTGTGGCGGCTCGCCGGGGAGCGGACCTACATCGCGTCGCGCGATCGGGTGCGCGTCTACTGACGTGTGGCGATCTTGACGACGTCGCCGGGGGTGACCGAGAGCACGACGACCGCCCGGCCGTTGTTCACGGCGATCGCCACGTGACCGGCCGAATCCTCGAAGACCAACAGGTCGCCCTGGCCGACGTCGGCGAACGTGCGGCCCAGGCGAGCGCTGACCGTGCCGTTGAGCACGAGATCCGTGCCCAGGCCGCGCAACTGGTCGCCGCCCGCGGCCAACTGGACGTTGCCGAACCGGTCGACGGTGAGCACCTCGGCCTCGACCCAGCCGTCGCCGACCGTGACGACGGGGTCGGGCAGGCGTACGAGGGAATCCTTGTCGACCTCGGGGCCGGCCTCCGCGGGCTTGGCGCCGAGGGCGAGCCGGGCCCCCGCCGGAGCGAAGACGTCACGCCCGTGGAACGTGCTGGAGACGGTGCCGTCGCTGCGGATCTCGTGCGCCGCCTCGATGCCCCCCAGCGCCTCGGCGGCCCAGATCAGCAGGCCGTTGTCGGGGCCGACGAGCAGCCCGTTGGGCGTGGTGAGCACGACACCGCGGCGGGACGTGCCCACACCGGGGTCGACCACGGCGACGTGCACGCTCGGGGGCAGATGCGGCGCCGTCTGCGCCAGCACCGCCGCGCCGCGGGCCACATCGGCCGGGGGCACGTGATGTGTGACGTCGATGACGCGCACATCAGGCGCGATACGGGCGATCGACCCGTGGCACGCCGCGACGAAGCCGTCGAACGTTCCGTAGTCGGTGGTGAAACTGATCCATGCATACCCGGCCATGGTGAGAAACGTTACTGCCTTGCTACGGATCGTGTGTGGCAGGTTCCACAGGGCGCGCCGGATCCGATCTGGCAGGGTTGGAGTCATGCGTCTCGTGATCTTCACCGAACCCCAGCAGGGGGCCAGCCACGACGATCTGCGCAAAGTCGCGCAGACGGCCGAGGCCAGCGGCTACGACGGGTTCTTCCGGTCCGACCACTACCTCACGATGGGTGGCGACGGGCTGCCCGGGCCCAGCGACGCGTGGCTGACCCTGGCCGCACTGGCGGTGCAGACCTCCCGCATCCGGCTCGGCACGCTGGTCACGTCGGCCACCTTCCGGCTGCCCGGCCCGCTGGCCATCGCGGTCGCTCAAGCCGACCAGATCAGCGGCGGCCGCATCGAGTTCGGGCTCGGTGGCGGCTGGTTCGAGGCCGAGCACACCGCCTACGGCATCCCGTTCCCGCCGGTCGGCGAGCGCTTCGACCGGCTCGAGGAACAGCTCGAGATCATCACCGGTCTGTGGTCGACGCCGCTCGGCCGCACCTACGACTTCCAGGGCAAGCACTACCAGATCAACGACTCGCCGGCCCTGCCCAAGCCGGCGCAGGCGCCGCGCCCGCCGGTGATCGTCGGCGGTCACGGCAAGAAGCGGACGCCCGCGCTGGCCGCCCGCTTCGCCGACGAGTTCAACGTCCCGTTCTCCAAGGTGGCCGACATCGCGCCGATGTACGAGCGGGTGCGGGCGGCCTCAGCGGCCATCGGGCGCGCGACCCCGCCGGCGTTCTCGGCCGCGGCGGTGCTCTGCGTGGGCCGCGACGACGCCGAGGTCCGCCGGCGGGCCGCGGCGATCGGTCGCGAGGTCGACGAGATGCGCGAGAACGGTGGTGTGGTCGGCACCCCCGACCAGGCGGCCGAGATCATCCGGGCCTACGGGGAGGCCGGCGCCACCCGCATGTTCCTGCAGGTGCTCGACGTGGGCGACCTCGACCACATCGAGCTGGTCGCTTCCGCGGTGGCGCCGCAGCTCTGACCGCCGTCCGCTTGTGGGCGGTCCGCTTGTGGGCCGTCCGCCGTGGGCCGTCTGCTTTCGCCGCGTCCGTATTCGGGTCGGCCGCCTCGCCGCGTCCGCTTGTGGGCCGCCGCCTCAGAATCTCGCGCGGTTGCGGTCAGCCCAAGCCCGGAACGGGGCCGGCCGGCGGCCGAGGATCTGCTCGGCGTCGTCCGTGACGATCGCGTTGTGGCCGTCCCGGACGAAACGGGCGCCGTCCGCGAAGACACCGACCCCCTCGGGTGGCGTGTCTTTCGCGGTGGCGCCCACCCCGAGGATCTCGCCGAGGACCGCCACCTGCTCGGGCACCGTGATCAGCTCGGGCCCGGTCAGCGTGTAGGTCCGTCCATGATGGTCGTCGCCGGTCAGCGCCTCGGCGGCGACCTCGGCGACGTCGTCCGGATCGATCACGCCCTGCCGGCCGTCGCCCCAGAAATTCGCGATCGGCCGCCCCGCCCTGATGTCGGGCGCCCAGGCCAGCGAGTTCGACGCGAACGTGGTCGGCCGCAGAATCGTCCATCGCAACCCGCTCGCCCGGACCGCCACCTCGCCCGGCTGATGCCAGCCGCCCAGCCGGTCGTCGTCAGCCCCGATGGCCGACAGCTTGACCACCCGGCCGATCCCCGCGTCGAGGGCGGCCCGCAGATTGCGCCGATCATGCTCCGCGATCTCCGGTCCCGCCGGCGCGACCAGATAGATCGCATCAGCCGGAACGATCCCCGTCGTGACCGTCAGTCCCTTCCTGGGCCGGACACGGGCCGGCTCGCGGGTGACCGCGGTGACCGGGTGATCGCGGGCGAGCAGCGCCTCGATCAGGGCGGAGCCGGTAGTGCCGGTGGCACCGAGAACCAGAATCATGCCACCCACCGTGCCGTCGGCCGGGCCCGGCGTATTGGAAGTTTCGGCACTCCCCGGCCGGACATCGGAGGGCTAGCGTGGACCCGTGCTGGCCGACCCCGAAGTGATCGCGCTGACCGACGGCACGACGGCGGTCCAGCTGCCCGACCCCGCCACGGCGCTCGCGTTCCGCACCACGACAACCGGCCGGAGCGACCTGTACGTGGTGGGGCCGCGCACCCGGGGCCGCTACCACCCGGTCAAGGGCGTCCCGGTCTGCGTACGGCTGCGGTTGCGCCCCGGCGTGGCCCGGGCCACGCTCGGGGTGCCGGTGCAGGCCCTGGTCGACAAGACGCTGCCGCTGACCGACCTGTGGGGCCCGGACGCCACGGAGGTGGCCGACGCCCTGATCGCCGCCGGGCGGGACACCACCCGGGTGCTGGCCGTGCTGCAGGATGCGATCGGCGCGCGCGTCGCCGGACAGGCAGGCGGTCTGCTGGCGGCGGCCGTCCGTGAACTGTCCACTGTGCCCCGTCTGGCCGACGTGGCCGCCCGGCTCGGCGTCAGCGAACGGCACCTGCGCAACATCTTCGCCCGCGAGACCGGCCTTTCACCCAAGCACTACGCCCGCATCACCCGCGTGCGCCGCGTCCTCGCCCAGGCCGACGCCTCCCGCGTGCGCCGCGTCCTCGATCAGGTCGACGCCTCTCGGGTGCGCCACGCTCCCGACCAGGCGGACGCCTCCCGGGTGCGCCACGCGCCCGGCCAGGCCGACGCCTCCCTGGTGCGCCACGCGCCCGACCAGGCCGACGCCTCCCGGGTGCGCCACGCTCCCGGCCAAGCCGGCGCCGCCCGGCGGTGGGCCGCCGTGGCCGACGACGCCGGATTCTTCGACCAGGCCCACATGATCAGCGACTTTCGCTCGTTCATGGGCGTGACCCCTGCGGCCTACGCGGCCGGCCGCCTCCCACCCGCGACCCCCTGCGCCGAACTGGCCCGCCTGGCGGCAACCGCCCAGGTGTGAGCAGTCGCGGCCGATCTCGGCGCACCGCCACGACTGAGCCGGCGGCTCAGCCCCGCAAGCGCAACCCCCTCGGCGTGGCGCGGAAACCGGCCGCCGTCAACGCGTCGCGCAGCGGGGACGAGTGCACCGACTCGCCGTCAGCCCGTTCCACCGACATGGCGCCCAGGGCACCCGACCGCACCGCGCCGGCCAGCGCCTGGCCCGCCGCGATCAGGGCCTCGGGATCGTCCACGAACGACAGCAGGGTGCGGCCGCCGCGTTCCACGTAGAGGATCACCTCACCCGCGACCAGCACGACCAGGGCGCCCGCCTTGCGGCCCGCGCGGTGGCCCGCCTTGGCGACCGGCTCGCCGTCGCCGCTGTCGATGATGCGCTCGGGCCAGGGCAGCGCCGCCCCGTACGGGTTGGCGGGGTCGGTCGCGGCCAGCACCACAGCCGTGACCCCGATGCGCTTGGCCAGCTCGGCCGGCTCGGCCAGGGCCCGCAGACGGTCGACCGCACCGGGCACGGCGAACTGCGCCGCCCCCAGGCCCTCGACGAAATAGCCCCGCCGGGCCGCGCCCCGCTCCTCGAGCGCGCCGAGCACCGGATAGACCCCGGCGAACCCGCCCACCGGGCCCTCCGACATGACGGCGCCGCGCGTGACCACGCCGTGCCGTTCGAGCAGCAGATCGGCCAGGGCGGCGGCGCGACGGGTCGGGTCGAGGTCGCGGTCGGGCAGCCGGGACCAGCGACCGGCCATCATGAGCGGGCCACTGCGGGCGGGCATGACCGGGCGGCCGGGGCGGCGATACCTCGTACGGGCGGGGGCTGCTTTTGATTTGTGGGCGCCGCTGCCACCGAGCAGGGCCCGCAGCGGAGCCAGCGTGTCGTTGGTGAGGTGGCCGGCCCAGACCAGATCCCACACGACGGCGGCCAGCTTGACGTCGTCGGTGGCGCCTACCCGATCGGAGAGCGAGCGGAAGAACAAAGCCTGCCCGTCGCCCAACGCGTCCAGCACGGCCTGGTGCAGCGGGGTGGCGGCGAACTCCTCGTCGGGCGGGGGCAGCAGCAGGGGAGCGGCGTCGGCGTAGGCCAGCGTGATCCACCCGTCGTTGTTGCCGATCGACCCGGAGCCCGCCCAGAGCACGTCACCGCCGCTGCTCATCTCGTCGAGCATCGGCGGCGCGTAGTCGGCCACGCGGGCCGGCAGCACCAGCCTCTCCCAGGCCGAGGCGGGCACCGCGATGCCCTGCAGCTGTTCGATCGAGGCGGCCAGCGCGTCGATCCCGCGGGCGTTGCCGCCGATCTGGTGCCAGCGCGGCAGGAACGCGGCCAGCACGCGCGGCGGCACCGGCTCGATCTCGCGGCGCAGGGCGGCCAGCGACCGGCGCCGCAGCATGCGCAGCACCTCGGCGTCACACCATTCGTTGCCCGCGCCGCCGGGGGAGAACTCGCCCTGCGCCACCCGGCCGGTCGCCGAGAGCCGCTTGAGTGCCTGCTCCACCACGAAGACGCCGAGCCCGAACCGCGCCGCGCAGGTGGCCGCCGCGAACGGCCCGTGCGTGCGCGCGTAACGCGCCACCAGATCGCCCAGCGGGTCGGCGACCGACGACAGATAGGCCTCGGGCAGACCCACCGGCAGCGCGACGCCGAGCGCGTCCCGGTAACGGCCGGCGTCGTCGATGCCGATCCAGCGTTCCTCACCGGCCACCCGGATGCGGATGGCACGGCGACTCGTCTCCAACGTGGACAGCCACGACTCCTCGACCCCGCGCACGGCCAGCTCGGTCGGGGAGAGATCGCCCAGCAGACGGAGCAGCTCGGCCGCGTCCTCGGCGTCCCGCGGCTGCCGCTGAGTGGTGAGCCACTGCAGCTGCGCCTCGGTCTCGCCGACCACGTCCGGGTCGAGCAGCTCCCGCAGGTCGACCCGGCCCAGCAGCTCACCCAGCAGCGTCGAGTCGAGAGCCAGGGCGGCCGCGCGGCGCTCGGCCAGCGGGGCGTCGCCCTCGTAGAGGAAGGCCCCCACGTAGCCGAACAGCAGGGACCGGGCGAACGGCGACGGCCGCGGGGTCTCGACCTCGACCAGGCGCACCTTGCGGCCGGCCAGCTCGCGCATCAGGCCGGTCAGGCCGGGCAGGTCGAACACGTCCTGCAGGCACTCGCGGGCGGCCTCGAGCGTGACCGGGAAATCGGCGAACTCGCGGGCCACATCGAGCAGCTGGGCCGAGCGCTGCCGCTGCTGCCAGAGCGGCTGACGGCGGCGCGGGTCACGGCGGGGCAGCAGCAGCGAACGGGCCGCGCACTCCCGGAACCGGGACGCGAACAGCGCCGACGTGCCGACCGTCTCCTCGACCAGCTGCGCGATCTCCTCGGGGTCGAACGCGACCAGGTCGGCCCCGGGCGGTTCCTCCGCCGTGTCGGGCAGGCGCACCACGATGCCGTCGTCGGAGGGCATGACCTGGCCGTCGACCCCGTAACGCTCGGACAGCCGCCGCCCGATGGCCAGCGCCCAGGGCGCGTTCACCCGGGCCCCGAGCACACAGTGGACGGTCATGCGCCAGTCGCCCAGCTCGTCGCGGAAGCGTTCGACCACCACCGTCCGGTCGTCGGGCAGATTACGCGTCGCCTCCCGCTGCTCGCGGAGATAAGCCAGCAGGTTGCCCGCGGCCCACTCGTCGAGCCCGGACTCGCGCAGCGTGGCGGTCGCCTTCTCGTCGTCGGCCCGGGTTAGCGCGCGCAGCTGGGCGCCGATCGCGCGGCCCAGCTCGATCGGCCGGCCGGGGGAGTCGCCCTTCCAGAACGGCATCTTGGCCGGCGCGCCGGGCGCGGGGGAGACCAGCACCCGGTCGGGCGTGATGTCCTCGATGCGCCACGACGTCGAGCCGAGCAGGAACACGTCGCCCACGCGGGACTCGTAGACCATCTCCTCGTCGAGCTCGCCGACCCGCGACGCGCGCTCCGAACCGGCCAGGAACACGCCGAACATGCCCCGGTCGGGAATCGTGCCGCCGCTGGTGACGGCGAGCCGCTGGGCGCCGGGGCGGCCGGTCAGCTCGTCGGTGCCGCGATCCCACACCAGGCGGGGGCGCAACTCGGCGAAGGCCGTGGACGGATAGCGGCCGGAGAGCATGTCGAGCACCGCGTGCAGCGCCGAATCGGGCAGCTCGGCGAACGGCGCGGCCCGGCGCACCAGGGCGGCCATCTCGTCGACCTGCCACGCGTCGAGCGACACCATCGCGACGATCTGCTGGGCCAGCACGTCGAGCGGGTTGCGCGGATAACGCAGCTCCTCGATCGCGCCGGCGCTCATCCGGTCGGCCACCACCGCACACGAGACGAGGTCGCCCCGATGCTTGGGGAAGACCACGCCCCGGGAGACCGCGCCCACCTGGTGACCGGCCCGGCCGATGCGCTGCAGCCCGGCCGCAACCGAGGGCGGCGCCTCGATCTGCACCACCAGGTCGACCGCGCCCATGTCGATGCCGAGCTCGAGGCTGGAGGTCGCGACCACGGCGGGCAGCTGGCCCGATTTCAGCGCCTCCTCGATCTGTTTGCGTTCCTCGCGGGAGACGCTGCCGTGGTGGGCCCGGGCGACCACCGGAGGCGCGCCGCCGGCCTGACCGGCCTGGGCCATCATCTGGGCCGGGGGCTTGACGGGCTCGGCCGCCTCGGCCCCGGCGCGCTCGGCGGCCAGCTCGTTGATGCGGGCGCACAGGCGCTCGGCGCCGCGCCGCGAATTGGTGAAGACGATCGTGGACCGGTGGCTCTCGATGAGGTCGAGCACGCGCTCCTCGACGGCAGGCCAGATGGACGGCGTGTTGCGGCCGGCGCCCGGGTCGTCGGGGTCGACGTCGGGCACCTCGTCGAGCCGGGTCATGTCTTCGACCGGGACCTCGACCGCGACCTCGATCGTCTTGGCGCTGGGCGGCTGAACGATCTCGACGTCGTGCGCCCCGCCCAGGAACCGGGCCGTCTCGTCGATCGGGCGGACGGTGGCGGACAGGCCGATGCGCTGGGCCGGACGGCCGAGCAGCGCGTCGAGCCGCTCCAGGGAGAGCGCCAGATGCGCGCCGCGCTTGGTGGCGGCGACCGCGTGCACCTCATCGATGATCACCGTCTCGACCCCGCGCAGCGAATCACGCGCGGCCGAGGTCAGCAGCAGGAACAGCGACTCGGGGGTGGTGATCAGGATGTCGGGCGGGGTGCGGGCGAACAGCCGGCGCTCGTCGGCCGGAGTGTCCCCTGTGCGCATGGAGACCGTGATGTCGGGCGGGGGGAGCTGGAGCCGGCCGGCCGCCTGCCGGATGCCCGTGAGCGGGGCCCGCAGGTTGCGCTCGACGTCGACCGCCAGCGCCTTGAGCGGGCTCACGTAGAGCACCCGGCAGCGGCGCTTGGGATCCTCGGGCATGGGCTCGCGAGCCAGCCGGTCCAGCGACCAGAGGAACGCGGCCAGCGTCTTGCCGGAGCCGGTCGGCGCGACGACGAGGGCGTTGCGCCCGGCGCCGACCGCCCGCCAGGCGCCCGCCTGCGCCGCGGTGGGCGCGGCGAAGGCGGCCGTGAACCACTCGCGGGTGGCCGGACCGAATTGCTCCAGGACTTCTTGCATGGATCCATGCTCCCTCGGGGGTACGACAAAAACCGAACCCTCGCGAAATGGTCATCCGGGCACGGGGCGGACGTCCGGGCAGCGAAATTTCCTGACCGCGCGCACCATGGTGTGAACGAACGACGCTGGATAAACATGGGCGCCACTGAAAGGAGGCTCCATGGTCCTCCCGGTCCGCCCTCTGCGGCGCCTCGCGGCCGGTGCCGCCGCGCTGGCGATCGTCCTGCTCACCGCGGCCCCGGCGCGCGCCGCCGCGGGCAGTGGCTATGTGCGCCTGGCCCACCTCTCGCCGGACACCCCCGCGGTCGACGTCTACCTGCGGTCCACCACCGGTGCGGTCGAGCCGCAGACGTTCCGCGCGGTGGCCTACGGCGACATGTCGCGTTACCTGCGGCTGCCCACCGGGGCCTACCAGGTCGCCATGCGCAAGGCCGGCGCCCCCGCGAGCGAGCCGCCTGTTATCACCACCGAGGTCGGCGTGGCCGACAGGGGCGCCTACACGGTGGCCGGCGTGGGCCGCTTCGCCGACCTGGGTCTGCGCGTGCTCAAGGACGATCTGCGCCTGCCCGACCCCGGCAAGTCGAAGGTGCGCATCATCCAGGCCTCGGTCAAGGCGCCCGTGCTCGACGTGGCGGGCAAGAACGGCACGAAGATCGCGGACAGCGTCCAGTTCGCCACGACGACCGCCTACCGCGAGGTCAACCCCGGCCGCTGGAGCGTGCGGGTCGTGCCCGCGGGCGGTGGCAACACCAGCGAACTGCCCTGCACGCTGGGCGCGGGCAGCGTCTACTCGCTGATCGTGCTGGACGACGACGGGGGCGGCCTCAAACCGGAATTGCACGTCGACGCGGAACGCCAAGGCACCGTCCCGCTGGGCAGCGTCGCCACCGGCGCCGGTGGCACAGCCCTCAGCGACCGCCCGGCCGGCCCACTCGTCGCGGCCGCGGCCGCGGTCGCCGCCCTGATCACGGGTGCGTCGGTGATTGCCCTCCGCCGCCGGTCCCGCACGGCCTGAGGCCCCCGGTGAAAGCCGACGACTCCGACACCCCACTGATCATCAAACTCCCCGGCCGCCCGGCACCACCCGACCCCGCCGCACTACCCACTCGCCCGACGCCGCCGGATCGCGCCACGCCGTCCGAGCGCGCCACGCCGTCCGAGCGCGCCACGCCGTCCGAGCGCGCCACGCCGTCCGAGCGCGCCACGCCGGGCGGCCCCGACTCACCCGGCCGGCAGGACACGCCGGGCCGCCGAGAGACCCCGGAGGCGTCGTCCCGCTACGAGGCGGTCCCCGTCCCGATCGTCCCGCCGCTCGGCGACACCGAGATCAGCTGGATCGCCCGCGGCCGGGCCAAGGTCGTCAAGCCCGCAACGATCAGAGCCCGCGCCCTCGTGCCCGGCGCCCTCTCGATCCCGCGCCCCAAGCCGAGCCGGAAGCTACGTCTGGGTCAGCCCGCCACGCCCTTCCCCCGCCGCGTCTTCCCCAACGCCGAGCCTCAGCTGGCCGAGCCCCAGCCCGCCGAGCCCCAGCCGGCCGAACTCCAGCGCGCCGGCACCTCGTCCGCCGCGCGGGAGGCGGTCCCGCCCGAGCCGGCCACGATCGTCCCGCCACCCATCCGGGCGCCCACCCCCGATCACCCCGTGCCCACCAGCACTCCTTCCCCCGTACGGGAAACCGCCGTTGCCCTCGACGACACGATTCTGCCGCCGGTGGAAGCCCCTGCCCAGCTACCGAAGGACCGCCCGGACTCAGTACGAAAGAGGGGTCTGGCGCTACCGATCACAGCCGCCGCGGCAGCCGCCGTCATCGCCACCGCCGGATATGTGGCCGTCACCGGCCGCACCCCCGCCGACCTCGGCCGCTGGGCCGGATTCGGCTCCAAAGTCGACTCGAGGGCAGGAACCGCAGCCGATGCGAAGACCGCAGCCAATTCCCGAACCGCAGCCGGAAACGGCACCGCACCAGGCGCCGTCACCAAGCCGCCGACCGAGACCCAACGCCCCGCCAACGACCCGTTCGGCAGCCTCGCCCAGGCCCCCCAAGGCGCCCCCACCAAGCTCCGCATAAGCGCCATCGGCATCGACACCCCGCTGGAGTCCCTCCAGCTCGGCCCCGACCGATCCCTGCAGCCGCCGGTCGACTTCGCCCAAGCCGGCTGGTACGCCGACGGCACCGCCCCCGGCGACACCGGCCCCGCGGTCATAGCCGGCCACGTCGATTCCAGATCCGGCCCCGCAGTCTTCTTCCGCCTGCGCGAGCTCACCCCCGGCGACCGTGTCGAGGTGGTCCGCGGCGGCCAAGTAGTCAGCTTCACAGTCACGGCCGCCCGCTGGTATCCGAAGACCGATTTCCCGACCGAGGAGGTGTACGGCCCCACGCCGGACCGCCAGCTGCGTCTCATCACGTGCGGCGGTGTCTTTGATCGATCGCTGCGCTCGTACCGCGACAACCTCGTGGTCTACGCGGTGGCCGGGTGATCGTCGTTCCGCTGTCCGGGAGGCCGTGTCTATGGTGGAGATCGAGTCGACGGGTGGGGGCGGGATGGCGGTCGGACGCATGCTCGTCGCCGGTCGGTATCGCCTCGGCGAACCGGTCGGTTCGGGCGGCATGGGCCGGGTCTGGCGCGCCCGCGACGAGATGCTCGACCGTGATGTGGCGGTCAAGGAGTTCGTCCCGCCCGACTGGATGAGCGACGAGGAACGCGCGCGTCTGCGCGACCGCACCCTGCGTGAGGCCCGCAGCGCCGGCCGGCTCAACCACCCCCACGTGGTCCGCATCTATGACGTCGTGCACGCCGACGGTCTGCCGTGGATCGTCATGGAGTACGTGCCGTCGCGTTCGCTGCACCAGGTCATCCACGAGGACGGCCCGTTCTCGCCGGCCACGGCCGCGCGGATCGGGGTGGCCCTGCTCGACGCGTTGCGCGCCGCCCACGCGGCCGGTGTGCTGCACCGTGACGTGAAACCGCACAATGTGCTGATCGGTCATGACGGTCGGGTGGTGCTGACCGATTTCGGCTTGGCCACTTTCGTCGACGACGGTGCTGTGACCGGGCCGGGCCTGGTGGTCGGTTCCCCGCAGTTCGTGTCGCCCGAGCGGGCCCGCGACGGCACGTCCTTGCCCGAGTCCGACCTGTGGTCGCTGGGTGCCACGCTTTACGCCGCCGTGGAGGGCCGCGCCCCGTACGCCCGGGAGAACGCCATGGCCACCTTGATGGCGCTGGCCACGGAGGAGCCGGATCCGCCGTCCCGGGCCGGGATGCTCGGTCCCGTGCTGACCGGGTTGTTGCGCCGCCATCCGCGTGACCGGCTCACCGCGTCCGAGACCGAGCGCCGCCTCCGCATGATCGTCGCGTCGACTCCGGTGCCGCCCAAGGTGCCGTCCCCGCGGCGGGTGCGGGCCGTCATCGGGGCCGAAGTTGATCAGTCGGCCGAGGTGCGGGCGGCCCACACTCCGACGGCGTCGTCCCCGATCACGCTGCCCGCGTCCGAGAAGCGGCAGCTGTCCCTGGTCGCGGCCGGTTTGGCGCTGGTCGCCGTGCTCGGGGTGGGTGGCATCCTGGCCGGTTATCTCGTACGGGATGTGCCCGCCACCCCGGCCGCGCCGCCCGTGTCGACCGGCGCGAAACCGGTGGCGGCCGGTTTCTCCGCTTTGACCTGCGACCGGCCGGCGCCGGCCAAGCTCCCGGTGCTTCCGTTGAAGGGCGCGTCGCGTGGGGTCAGCGGCTGGACCCTGTTCCCCGGCTGGTCGTATTTCACCAATGGCTCCGGTTTCCACATGCCCGTGCCTGACGGTTGGACGTGGCAGCGGATCGGCACCACGTACTGCTTCCGCGACCCGGTCGGTGACACTGTGTTGAGCTTGGACACGGGGCGGAACCCGGCCGCCGACCCGGTCAAGGCGTGCCGTGCCGAGGCGACCCGGCTCGTGCGGTCGGGTGCCCTGCCCGGCTACGACGAGTTGGCGCTGCAGCGGACGCCGTTGCTCAACAAGACCGCGGACTGGGAATATCGGTACAAGCGGGACGGCGTGCTCATGCATGCCCAGACCCGCTGGTTCGTGAAGGCGGACCGCGGCTTCGCGATCAGCTGGGCCACCCGCGAGTTCGACTGGACGGGTGACCTGGCGAAGATCAACATGGTGCTGACCACGTTCTACGCCCAGCGTACGGGCGGCTGATTCACAGCAATCCTTCAGTGTTGGTTGCTAGGGTCGTCGGTCATGAGCGGCAGTAGACAGCCGGGCTCGGCCCGGCGTCCCGTCAGATTCCCCCGGCCGTGTTGATCATCACCGGCCTTCTCCTGGTGCTCGTGGTGACCGCCGTCACCGGCTACTTCGTCGCGCAAGAGTTCGGATACGTCGCGGCCGACCGCGGCAAGCTACGCGCCGACGCCGAACAGGGCGATCAGGCCGCGGCCCGGGCTCTCAAGGTCACCGAGCGTCTCTCCTTCGTCCTGTCCGGGGCGCAACTCGGCATCACCGTGACCGCACTCCTGGTGGGTTATGTGGCCGAGCCGTTCATCGGTGAGGGCCTGGCCGCGCTGCTCGACGACGCCGGCGTGCCCACCGCGGTCAGCATGGGCGTGTCGGTCGCCGCGGCCCTGCTCATCGCCACCATCGTGCAGATGGTGTTCGGCGAGCTGGCCCCGAAAAACCTCGCCATCGCCCGCGCCGAGACCCTGGCCAAGGCGCTGAGCCGGTCCACGCTGATGTATCTCACGGTGTTCGGCCCGATCATCCGGCTCTTCGACCGCACGGCCGCCGGCCTGCTGCGGCGCATCGGCATCGAGCCGATCGAGGAGCTGCCCGAGGGCGCCACCGAGGAGGATCTCGAGCAGATCATCCGCGAGTCCCGGGCCAACGGCGGGCTCGACGCCGACCTGTCCTCGCTGCTCGACCGCGGTCTCGACTTCCGGGGTCGCACGGCGGCCGAGGCGATGATCCCGCGCGTCGACGTCCACACGGTTCCGGCCACGGCCACGGCGGCCGATGTGGTCGCGCTCCTCGACACGCACCGTTCCCGTTTCCCCGTACGGGGGGACGTCGTCGACGAGATCGTCGGTGTCGTCGGCATCGCGGACATCCTGGCCATCGCCCCCGCCGACCGCGCCACCACGTCGATCGCGTCGGTGATGTCGGCCCCGGTGCTGGTCCCGTCGTCGCTGCACCTGCCGGCCGTGCTCGAACGGCTGCGCTCGGCCCACCGCCAGCTCGCCTGCGTGGTCGACGAGTTCGGCGGTTTCGCCGGCATCATCACGCTGGAAGACATCGCCGAGGAGCTGGTGGGCCAGATCCGCGACGAGGACGACGAGGCCGAGCCCGCCCCGGTGCGCCAGCCCGACGGCTCGTGGCTCGTCCCCGCCCGCTGGCGGATCGACGAGATCACCGACGCCACGGGCGTCGACCTGCCCCTGGGCGACGACTACGAAACGGTCTCCGGCCTGGTCCTGTCCCGGCTCGGGCGGGTGGCCAAGGCCGGCGACTCGGTCACTCTCGACGGCGGTTCCCTTTCCGTACGGGTGGAAAGCGTCGACCGGCACGTTCCTCACACGGTTCGGATCTCACGATGAACGCCCTCTGGGTCACGCTGCTGCTGATCGGCAACGCCTTCTTCGTCGCCGCGGAGTTCGCCCTGGTGGCGAGCAAACGGCACCGCCTCGAACAGTCGGCTGCGGCGGGCAGCCGGGCGGCCAAGGCCGCGCTCGACGGCACCAAGGAACTGTCCGTCATGCTGGCCGGCGCCCAGCTCGGCATCACGCTGTGCTCGCTGGGCCTGGGCGCGCTGGCCGAGCCGTCGCTGGAGCACCTGTTCGGCCCGGCGCTGCACGCCCTCGGCCTGCCCGACGTGGCCAGCCACGTCATCGCGTTCCTGCTGGCGCTGATCATCGTCACGTTCCTGCACCTGGTGATCGGCGAGATGATGCCCAAGTCGTGGGCGATCACCCACCCCGAGCGTTCGGCGATGCTGCTGGCCGTGCCCTTCCGGCTGTACGCACGAATCGTCGGCCCCGCCCTGCGCGTGCTGAACGCACTGGCCAACCTCGCCCTGAAACCGTTCGGGGTGCACCCGCAGGACCAGCTGGCCCAGGCGCACGGGCCGGCCGAGATGCGTATCCTGCTCGACCGGTCCCGGGCCGAGGGCCTGATCGAGGCCGAGCAGAGCGAGCTGCTGACCAGCGTGCTGTCGCTGGCTTCCCTTCCCGTACGGGACGTCATGTTGCCCACGGCGCAGCTGGTGTCGGTGCCGGAGTCGGCTTCGGTGGCCGACATCGAGCTGGCCTCGCTCACCAGCGGCCGCGCACGCCTGGCCGTCACCGGCCCCGCCGAGCAGGTGGTCGGGGTCGTGCACGTCCGTGAGGCCGTCCGGGCCAGCGCGACGGGCCGGGCCGCCACCGCCGGCGAACTGATGGAGCCTGCCTTCCTGCTCGGCGCCGGGGTCAACGTGGTGGAGGCGGTCGAGGCCCTGAGGGCCGGCCGCACCCAGCTCGCGATCGTCACCGGCGACGATTCGGCCCAGGTCGGGTTCGTCGCCCTGGAAGACCTGCTGGAACAGGTCATCGGCCGGTTCGACGACGAGACCGACGCGCTGCCGGCCACGGCGGGCGCCTGAGCTGTACGTCACAAGCCACCCCAGCGTTGATTCAAGGAGGAATGACCCGGTGGTTTTCAAGAAGATGATGCGCGCCTTCGGCGTCGGCGGGCCGACCGTCGACACCGTGCTGGCCAACCCGAACACGCGGCCCGGTCTGGCCCTGGAGGGCCAGGTGCGGATCGCCGGCGGCGACCACGACGTCACCATCGAGGGAATCGTGCTCGGCCTGGTGACCCGGGTCGAGTCGGAGCACGGCGACAACCTCATCGAGTTCCACCGGCTGCCGGTCTCCGGGCCTTTCCAGCTGCGCAAGGGCGAAAACCGGGACCTGCCGTTCTCGTTCCCGATGCCCTGGGAGACGCCGATCACCGACGTCTACGGCCAGCGGCTGCACGGCATGACGATGGGTCTGCGCACGGAGCTGGCTGTGGCCAAGGCCGTCGACAAGGGCGACCTCGACCACGTGGCCGTGCACCCGCTCCCGTCGCAGGAGAAAATCCTCGACGCGTTCGCCCGGCTGGGCTTCCGGTTCAAGAACGCCGACCTGGAACACGGCGCCATCTACGGCGTCCGCATGACGCTGCCGTTCTACCAGGAGATCGAGTTCTACCCGCCGCCGCAGTACGCGGGCGCCATCAACGAGGTCGAGGTCACCTTCATCGCCGACCCCGAGGGCGTAGAGGTGGTACTCGAGTTCGACAAGCGCGGCGGCTTCCTGCAGCCCGGCCACGACACGTACGGCCGTTTCCGCGTCGCACACGCCGACGCCGACACAACCGACTGGACCGCAGTCGTCGAACAGTGGATCTCCGAGGCGGCGGGCCGCTACCAGGGCCTCCGCTCAGCCGGCGGCTTCCCCCACGGCGCCCCCGGCCACGGAGCTCCCGGCTACGGCGCCCCCGGTTACGGTGCTCCCGGCTACGGTGCCCCGGGTCACGGCGCCCCCGGCTACGGCCACGGCGGCGGCTACGGCCACCACGGCCACTACGCCGGCCACGGTCACGGCCGAGGCGGCATGGGCATGGGCGCAATGGCCGCAGGCGTGGCCGGCGGCGTAGTAGGCGGCATGATCCTCGGCGAGGCCATGGAAGACGCCTTCGAGGGCGACGACGGCGGCGGCGAAGAGGAGTGACCCCTCCGGCCGTGCGTCCCCCGAAGCGGGACGCACGGCCACCCGCGGGCGACCCAGCTACGCCCGGGCCGCCCGCGACACCCCGCATCCGCAAGACCCACCATGCCCGCCCCGCATCGCCTTAGACCCTCTCGCCCGCAACCCCGGCGTCAAGCCGGGCCCAGGTCCCGCGCCACGCCCGGCCCCCGCATCGCGCTCGGATCTCACGCCCGGATTCCGCCTCATGCCGGATCCCCGTTCCGCGCCCGGCCCCCCGCATCGCGCTCGGATCTCACGCCCGGATTCCGCCTCACGCCGGATCCCCGTTCCGCGCCCGGATTCCGCCTCACGCCGCATTCCCGCGCCGCGCCCGGATTCCGCCTCACGCCGGATCCCCGCGCCGCGCCCGCATCCGAACGCCCCACCCGGACCTCGTGGCGCGCCGCAAGCGGACCCTCGCCTTCGTCGCATCCCCGCGCTGCACCGCGCCCGGACCTCACGTCGGCGCCGCTCTCGGGTTTCCGCGCCGCAACGCGTCCCGCGTGCCGCGCTCCGGGGTGCGGCACCCTGCCCTGGTCTGAAACTTCGCGCCGCGCCTGGACGTCACGTTCGCGCCACCACCAAACTCCCGCGCCATGCTGTGTCCCCGTGCCGTGCCCAAGGCACCGCGCCTGCACCGGGTCCGAACTGCGCGCCGCGCCTGGACCTCACCTCCGCGCCGCGCCCGAACCCCCGCATCACGTCGCACCGGGAATCCCAAGCCACGCCGGACCTCGCGCCCGCGTCCCACTCCGGACTCCGCGCCCGCGCCCGGAACTGCCCGCGCCCGCCCCGGAACCGCCCGCGCCCGGAACTGCCCGTGCCCGCGCCTGGAACTGCCCGTGCCCGCGCCTGGAACTGCCCGCACCACGGCCGGACCTGCCCGCACCACGGCCGGACCTGCCCGCGCCGCGCCCGGAACCACCGGCTCAGAGCTCGCGGCGGCGGGTGACGCTAGCCGACGCTGGCGGTGGCCAGTTTGATGCTGAAGCCGACGAACAGAGCGCCCACCCCCGCGGCGGCGCCCGCGGCGAGCCGGCGGCGGCGCTGGAACTGGCCGGCCAGGAAGCGGCCGCCGAAGATCAGTGCGGACAGGTAGAGGGCGCTGAACAGCTGGACCACCGCGCCCAGCACCAGGAACGACAGGGCCGGATGGGCGTAGCCCGGCTCGACGAACTGGATGAAGAACGACACGAAGAACAGGATCGCCTTCGGGTTGAGCAGGCTGATCACGGCTGCTCGACGGAACGGGCTGCGGGCGTCGGTCGCCGGCGGAGGTGCCGGCGGCGGGGACGGCTCGCCGCGGCTGCGCCATTTGCGCCAGCCGCCGCGCACGATGCCGAACCCGACCCACAGCAGGTAGGCCGCCCCCGCGTACTTGATGATCAGGAACAACGGGGGATAGGTGCGCAGCAGCGAGGCCGCCCCGGCCGCCGACAGCACCATCAGCACCGTGTCGCCGAGGAAGACCCCGGCCGCGGCCCGATAACCCGCCCGCACGCCGAGCCGCGCGCCGACCGACAGCACGAAGATCGAGTTGGGCCCGGGCAGCAGAATGATGGCCAGCGTGCCGATCACGTACGTCCAGAAGTCGGTGATCCCCAGCATCGCGACCTCCTAGGCGGCCGTGAGGGCGGAGGCCCCACCCGCGGCCAGCAACTCCCGCAACCGGCGCCCGGCCTGGGGCCAGTCGTCGACGGTCATGCCGAACACTACGGTGTCGCGCCACGACCCGTCCGCTCGCCGTTTGTGCCGTCGGAGCACGCCCTCGCGGACCGCCCCGAGCCGGGCGATCGCCCGCTGCGAGCGTTCGTTGCGATTATCGGTGTACCAGAACACGCGTTCCGCGCCGAGCGTGTCGAAGGCGTGCGTCAGCAGCAGGAGTTTGGCCTCGGTGTTGACGCCCGTGCGCCACCACTGCTTGCCCACGACGGTGTGCCCGATGGCCAGGGCTCGCCGCTCCGGGTCGACGTCGTGATAGCCGGTGATGCCGATGACGTGGCCGGTGGCCGGGTCGACCTGGGCCCAGAAGATCCGGCTGCCGGTCCACCGGTCGCGCAGCAACGTGGTGAGGTAGTCGCGCATGGCCTCGACCGTCTGCGGGCGACGGACCGGCATGTGTTCCCACACCTCGTCGTCGCCGAGCGCCTCGACCAGCCCGGCCGCGTGACCGAGGGTGAGCGGCTCGAGGCCTACGTGTCGTCCGATGAGCGGAACCGGCGCGGCCCAGGGCAGGCCGGCGCCGGGCAGGTAGGCCGGGAGGTCGGCCTGGACACCGGCGTCGGGCTCGGGCGGGCCGAACACGCGGCGGACGGGAAGCACGCCGGCCCAGTGCGGCAGCGGCAGGTCGGTGGGGTCGTCGATCACGCCGCCGCGCCGGGCTCGGGCCGACACCTCGACCAGCGGCAACGCGAGCACACTGGTCTGTGCCGTCTCCTTGGCATCGGCGGGCCGGCTGTCGGTGGAGCGGCCGGCGCCCACCTTGTCGACCAGGGCCGCCATCGCCGCCAGTTTTTCCTCGAGGCCGGTGACCAGCCGGGCCCGCCCGTGCACGATCACGGAGCGGTAGTTAGCGCTGTGGTGCAGGTGGGAGCGGGCGTAGACCAGCCCGTCGAGCAGGGTGACGCTGACCGCGACCGGCACGTCGCCGCCGCGCGCCGACAGGCCCATCCGGCCGCCCGACGACCCGTGCAGATAGAGCGTCTCGCCGACGCGGACGTGCAGGGTCGGCAGCACGCGCGGCTCCCCGTCGTCGGCGACGAAGCCCACAGTGCAGTCGTAGGCCTCGTCGAGGATCTCGTGGGCCAGGGCACGGTCGTAGTGCATGCGGTCGCGATAGCGGGTGGCGGTCGTGCGGCTCGTCCGCGTATAGGTGTCGGACATCGGCCCTCCCAGCTTGCGTTTCACTTTGTGCTAGTACAGAATCCTTCGTGTGTCAGCACAGTATCAGGTCGAGGGTGACAGTGCCGCTTCGATTTCGGCCAGCATCGAGCGGGGCGTCCGCCGGGGTGTGTGGGAGGTCGGCACGGCCCTGCCGCCCGTCCGCGTGCTCGCCGAAAATCTGCACGTCAGCCCGGCCACGGTGTCGAAGGCATATCAGGAGCTGCGGCACCGTGGCGTGGTGGAGACCGAGGGCCGTCGCGGCACCCGCATCCGGTCCCGGCCGCCCGTCGCCGGCCCACGCTCCGCGCTGCGCCTGTCCGTGCCCGCGGGTGTGCGCGACCTTTCCTCCGGCGAGCCCGACGTCGGCCTGCTGCCACCGCTGGGCCGGGCGCTGCGGGCCGTCGCTGAGACCAACGGCCCGCCCCAGGGCTATGCCGCGGCCGCCGCGATGCCCGAGCTGATCGAGGCGGCCCGCCCCCGGCTGATCGCCGGGGGCATCCCGGCCGGCGGTGCCGAGATCACCGTTACCGCGGGCACTCTCGACGCCGTCGAGCGCCTGCTCACGGCCCACCTGCGCCCGGGTGACGCGGTCGCCGTGGAGGACCCGGGCTGGGCCAATCTGCTCGATCTGCTGGCCGCGCTGGGTCTGCGCCCGGTGCCGGTGTCCGTCGATCAGGAGGGGCCCGAGCCCGCGTCCATGTCGGCCGCCCTGCAAGCGGGCGCGCAAGCCGCGGTGATCACCGTGCGCGCGCAGAATCCGACGGGCGCCGCCGTCAGCGAGGCCCGCGCCGAGGCGTTGCGCGCCTTGTTCGCGGGCAGTCCGGGCGTTCTGGTGATCGAGGATGATCATGCCGCCGAGCTGGCCGAGGAGCCGCCCCACAGCATCGGCCCGGTCACCGGCGCGTGGGCCGTCACGCGTTCGGCGTCCAAACCCTTCGGCCCCGATCTGCGGGTCGCCGTGCTCGCGGGTGACGAGGCCACGATCGCCCGGGTCGTCGGGCGCATGCGCATCGGCTCGGGCTGGGTCTCCACGGTGCTGCAGCGCCTGCTCCTGCGCCTGTGGGAGGACGACGAGGTCACCGCCGCGGTTGCCGAGGCCGCCCGGGCGTACGGTCGTCGCCGTCGCGCCCTGCTCGAGGCGCTGGGGTCGCGGGGAGTCGCCGCCCTGGGCGCCACCGGCATCAACGTGTGGGTCCCGGTGCCCGACGAGACCCGTACGGTGGGCATGCTGCGCGAGGCCGGTTACGCCGTGGCCCCCGGTTCCCTGTTCCGCCAGTCGGCGCCCCCGGGCGTACGGATCTCGGTCGGTCCTCTGCCCGAGGCGGAGATCCCCGCATTGGCCGATGCCGTGGCCGTGGCCGTCAGCCCGCCGTCACTGCATGCGCCGACTCGTTAGGGTGCCTCCGATGCTTCTTCGGCCCCGATTCGGGTAGAACGTTCTCCATGCCTAGGACCGAAGCGCCGGTCGGCGCGCAGCAGTGGGTGCCGCCCGAGCCCCGCAGCATCGATCAGCTCAAGTCGGCCGCCGCCGGTTGTGAGGGCTGTGAGCTGCACGCCGACGCCACGCAGACGGTTTTCGGCCGGGGCGCGGCCGACGCCCGGGTGGTGCTGGTCGGCGAGCAGCCGGGCGACGTGGAGGATCAGAAGGGTCTGCCGTTCGTGGGCCCGGCCGGCCGGCTGCTGCGCGAGGCGGTCGACGACTCCGGTCTCGACGCGAGCGACGTCTACATCACGAACGCGGTGAAGCACTTCCGGTTCGAGCGGCGCGGCAACCGGCGCATCCATCAGAACCCCGGCCCGGCGCACATCACTGCCTGCCGGCCCTGGCTGGTCGCCGAGTTCTCGCTGCTCAAGCCCCAGCTCGTGGTCATCTTGGGCGCGACCGCGGGCCGGGCCCTGCTCGGCCCGTCGTTCCGGGTCACCCAGCAGCGCGGGCGGCTGATGCCGTGGCCGGCTTCCGCCCAGCACCCGGAGGACTTCCCGGTCGCCGAGATCCAGGCGCTCGCGACGATCCACCCGTCCGCGGTGCTGCGGGCCGACAACCGCGAGGTCGCGTACGGGGGGCTGGTCGACGATCTCAAGATTGCGGCCGCGGCCGTGAGCTGAGCAGTTGTTCGAGGCCGTCGAGGATGCGGTCCAGGCCGAACCGGAAGGACCGCTCCGAGTCCCGTACGGCGTTGTATTCCTCGCCGGCCGCGGTGCCGACCCGGCCCGAGATCGGGTAGGCGCCGGGCGGCATCACGCGTTCCAGCACCGGCGCGTTGATCGTCCACCACTCGAGGTCCGAGAGGCCGGACTGCTCGGCCGCGCGCAGGGCGTTGACGTCGGCTCGGGCCGAAGCCATCGTGAAGTCGCCGATCAGCGTGATGGTCTGGTCCATCTCCAGGTCGGTGAAGCCGGCACCCTCGATTGCCGTCAGCTGCCACTCGTACCGGTCGGAGCCGTTCGGCCCGATCCACGGGCGGCTCGGGTCGACCTGCAGCAGCCACGGGTGGCGGTGGAACTCGTCCCACATCTGCCGTGCCACCACGACGAGCCGGTCGCGCCAGCCGCCTTCGTGCGGGGGCAGGGCGGACTCGCCCATCACTTCGTCGACCATCAGGCCGATGAGCTCGTCGCGGCTCGGCACGTACGTGTAGACCGACATCAGCTTGAGCCCGAGCCGGTCGGCCACTTTGCGCATCGAGAACGCCGGTAGGCCCTCCTCGTCGGCCACCGCGATGCCGGCCTGGAGCACCTCGTCGACGCTGAATCGCTGCTTGGGTCCGCGGGTGCCCTGCGGAGTTCCGAGCTTTCGCCGCCACATCAGGGTCAGCGTGCGATCGACGTCCTGATTTTCCATGTGCCGAGATTACCCCGTGGGGTGTACGGTGTTGTCCGCACCGAAATACCGTAAGGCATACGGAGTTAGGAGCAGCGGTGAATCTGGTGGCGGATGGGCTGCGCAAAAGGTACGGAGACGTGCAGGCGCTGGACGGTTTCGACCTGGAGGTGCCACCCGGAGTGATCCACGGCCTGCTGGGCCCGAACGGTGCCGGCAAGACCACGGCGGTCAAGGCGCTGGCCACTCTCATCGATGTCGATGGGGGCAGGGCGGAAGTCGCAGGATTCGACGTACGCACTCAGCCCGCGCAGGTGCGGCGGCGGATCGGCCTGATCGGGCAGAACGCGGCGGTCGACGAGATCCTCGGCGGCCGGCAGAACCTGGTGATGTTCGGCCGGCTCTACGGGCTCACCAAAGTGGACGCGCGGGCCGCGGCCGATCGGTTGCTCGCCATGTTCGGGCTGGCCGAGGCCGCGGAGCGCGCCGTCTCGACCTACAGCGGGGGGATGCGGCGCCGCCTCGACATCGCCGCCGGGTTCATCCTCACGCCGGCCGTGCTCTTCCTGGACGAGCCCACCACCGGGCTCGACCCGCGGGCCCGCAACGAGGTCTGGGCGGCCGTGCGCGAGGTCGCCGCGACCGGCACCACGGTGCTGCTGACCACGCAATATCTGGACGAGGCGGACCAGCTGGCCGCGCGCATCTCGGTGCTGAACCACGGGCGGATCGTGGCCGACGACACCCCCGACGTGCTCAAGCGTGAGATCGGCGGCGACCGCGTGACGCTGACGATCGCTCCCGGCGACCCGCTGGACGACCTGGCCGGACGGCTCGGTGCGGCGGTCGGCGTCCCGGCCGTGGCCGACACCGGCACGCACAGCCTCACGTTCGAGGTGGGCTCGGGGGTGACCGGGCTGTCCCGCGTCGTACGGGCTCTCGACGAGTGCGGCGTCACGCCGGAGGATCTGGTGCTGCGCCGGCCCACCCTCGACGAGGTCTTCCTCACTCTGACCGACGCTCCCCGGGAGGCCGTGCAATGACCGCCGTACGAGCGGGGTGGATCCTCACCCAGCGCAACCTGGCCCACTGGGTCCGTCAGCCGTGGGCGCCGATCTTCGGCCTGATGTTCTCGATCATGCTGCTGCTGGTGTTCGGCTTCCTGTTCGGCGGCGCGATCAACGTGCCCGGCGGCGGTGACTACATCACGTTCCTGCTGCCCGGCATGCTGGCGCTGAGCATGATGTTCGGCGTCGAGAGCACGGCCACGGCGATGGCCGGCGACGCGCGTAAGGGCATCACCGACCGGTTCCGCTCGCTGCCCATCGGCAGTGCCTCGGTCGCGATGGGCCGGGTCGGCGCGGACCTGGCCAACTCCGCCGTCGAGCTGCTGGTGCTGCTGGCCGGTGGGCTGCTGATCGGCTGGCGGATCACTTCGGACCCGGGGTCGGCCGGGCTGGCCGTCCTGCTGCTGTTGCTCTTCCGGTTCGCCATGCTGTGGATCGGCATCTATGTCGGGCTGAGCTTCCGGGGCGAGGGCGCGACGATGGCCGTCCAGGTTCTGGTGTGGCCGATCGGCTTCCTGTCGACCGCGATCGTCTCGGCCGAGACGATGCCGGGCTGGCTGGGGGCGATCGCCGCCTGGAACCCGCTCTCGGCGACGGCCTCGGCGGTGCGCGAGCTCTTCGGCAACCCGACCGGCATCACCTCGGGGCCGCTGGCCGACGCGGCGGTGTGGCTCGCGCTGGGCTGGCCGCTGCTGCTCACGGCGATCTTCCTGCCGCTGTCGGCGCGGGCGTACCGGCGGCTGCGCAGCTGACCCGCTGTCGGCGCGGGGCCGGGGCCGGCGCGGGGAATGGGTAGGCTCGTGCTGTGCGGTTGACAGATTTCTGGGCGCGGCTGGAGGAGTCCTTCGGCCCTGTTTACGCGCGCAGCATCGCGGCGGACCATTCTTTTGCCGGCCTCGGCGACCGGACGATCGACAAAGCAATTGCGGACGGTATCGATACGGCTACTATCTGGCGCGCGGTTGTGGCCGCTTACCCCGATCGGGTGCCCTCCCGCCTGCGATGACCCATTTTTAGTACACCCGTTCTGGCGTGTCACTCGTTCGTCGTACACGTGTTCGGCTATTGTCCACAACGGCTTAGTTATCCACAGGCCACGGCAGGGCGGTCGATTTTTGTCATACCCACCGCCTACCTTGTTGCCCGTGGTGAACAGAAGCGCATCGGCGAAGACGCCCGCGAAATCGAGTACAGGGGTGGCGGACATGGTGGCAGGACCTGACCGGGACAAAGCGCTCGATCTGGCGCTGGCGCAGATCGACAAGCAGTTCGGCAAGGGCTCGGTGATGCGGCTGGGGGAGCGGCCGGTCGTGCAGACCGCCATCATCCCCACCGGCTCCATCGCCCTTGACGTGGCGCTCGGCGTCGGCGGCCTGCCGCGCGGCCGGGTCATCGAGATCTACGGGCCGGAGTCCAGCGGTAAGACGACCGTCGCGCTGCACGCGGTGGCCAGCGCCCAGCGCAACGGCGGCATCGCGGCGTTCATCGACGCCGAGCACGCCCTCGACCCGGAGTACGCGAAGGCTCTCGGTGTCGACACCGACGCGCTGCTCGTCTCCCAGCCCGACACGGGTGAGCAGGCTCTCGAGATCGCCGACATGCTGATCCGCTCGGGCGCGCTCGACATCATCGTCATCGACTCGGTGGCCGCCCTCGTGCCGCGCGCCGAGATCGAGGGCGAGATGGGCGACAGCCACGTCGGTCTGCAGGCCCGCCTCATGAGCCAGGCACTCCGCAAGATCACCGGTGTGCTCAACAACTCGGGCACCACCGCGATCTTCATCAACCAGCTCCGCGAGAAGATCGGCGTCATGTTCGGCTCGCCCGAGACGACGACCGGTGGCCGCGCGCTGAAGTTCTACTCCTCGGTGCGTCTCGACGTGCGTCGCATCGAGAGTCTGAAGGACGGCACCGACGTGATCGGCAACCGCACCCGCGTCAAGGTAGTGAAGAACAAGGTGGCCGCGCCGTTCAAGCAGGCCGAGTTCGACATCATGTACGGCAAGGGCATCTCGCGCGAGGGCTCGCTGATCGACGTCGGCGTCGAGCAGAGCATCATCCGCAAGTCCGGCGCCTGGTACACGTATGACGGCGACCAGCTCGGCCAGGGCAAGGAGAAGGCGCGCGAGTTCCTCAAGGAGAACCCCGACGTCGCCGCCGAGATCGAAAAGAAGATCCTCGAGAAGCTGGGTGTCGGTCAGACCACCGGCGACGCCGCGGGCGGCCCCGAGCTTCCCCCGGTCGACTTCTGATCGGTAGGCACGCGTCATGCCGGCCCGACGGGGCGCGCGTTCCGGGCGCGGGTGGGATCCCCTCCCGCCCCGCCCAGCTCGCTCCTACGATGAGCACCCGCCCGGCGAGCCCTCGCCCGACGACGATCCGGAACGCGGCAACGTTCCGACCCGTCGCCGGCGCACCTCGCCGGGCGGAATCCCCTACCGCGACGACCTGACCGTCGGCGGCGAGCCCGGCCGCTACAACCTCACCCTCAACCCCGAACCGGGTCGCTACAACCTCGTCCCCGAGGGTGGCCCCGGCCGTTACGACCCGACGGGTGACGGCCTGACCGGCGACTCGCCGCAGGGGCAGCGCCGACGTGGGCGGCGTCGCGGCGAACCTGCTTCGCCCGACGAGAGCGCCGGGCATTTCGACGACGACATGGAGCTCGCCGCCGACGACGATACCGATCCTTTCGCCGGCGGCAGCGGACGTTCCGGCGGCCGGCGTTCCGCGCGCGGCGGACGTTCCAGCGGTGGACGTTCCGGTGGTGGACGTTCCGACGGCGGTGGGCGTTCCGACGGCGGTGACCGGGGAAAGCCGGCCGGTCGAGGCGGGCAACCCGAGCAGAGCGAGGGCGAACGGGCCCGCGAGATCTGCTTGCGGCAGCTCGCCGTGCGACCGCGCACCCGGGCCGAGCTGGCCAAGGTGCTGGCCCGCAAGGAGATCTCGGAAGAGGTGATCGCCGAGGTTCTCGACCGTTACGACGAGGTCGGGATCATCGACGACGCCGCCTTCGCCCGGGCGTGGGTGTCCAGCCGGCATCACGGTCGTGGGCTGGCCCGCCGCGCGCTGGCCAACGAATTGCGGCAGCGCGGTGTCGACGCCGAGGTGGCGAGCGAGGCCCTCGAGTCCGTCGACGACGAGGACGAGGCCGCCACCGCCCGCGCCCTGGTCGACCGCAAGCTGCGTACGGCCACGGGCGCGCCCGACGCCGTCTTCCGGCGCCTGGTCGGCATGCTGGCCCGCAAGGGCTATCCGGCCGGCGTGGCCATCCGGGCCGTGAAGGACGCCTTGGCGGACAGGGACGCGGAGGCCGCCGAGTTTGCCGACCAGCTGGACGCGGACGCCCTGACCACCGACGCCGACCCCACCGCCTGACCCACCCTCGGTGCCGCGCCGACCGGCAGCCTTCGGGCTGGTCGGCGGCCTGGAGCCGCACTCCGGAGGCGACGGTCCACAGAGGTAACGATCTGTGCCCGGAAATCCACATATCGCTGAACGTGGATGGCGCAGGGGTTCTGATCTGGGCTACGTTGCTGGCCGGATCGCGGGGGATCTCTGTTTTGCGTGTTCCCCGCTGGACGAAACGGGGAGGGACATGCGGATCAATCAGCTTGCGCGCCGTCGGGGTGTGCGTGTGGTCGCGCGCCTCGGTGTTCTGGCCGGGGCGGTCGGCGTCGCGGCGCTTGCCGGGGGGCACGCCGCGAGCGCCGCGACCACGCAGGCCGCCGCGCGCGGGGTCGTCATCGTGGCCGAGGACCCGAAAAGCACCGGCACGGCGGCCGGCGAGAAGGCTCCGGGCGACGACGAAACCCCGGGCACCCCGCCCGGCGACGGCGGCGAGACCCCACCGAGCGACGGCGGCGAGAACCCGCCCGGTGATGGCGGCGAGAACCCGCCCGGTGATGGCGGTGAAACCCCGCCCGGTGATGGCGGTGAAACCCCGCCCGGTGATGGCGGTGAAACCCCGCCCGGTGACGGCGGTGAAACCCCACCTGGCGACGGCGGCGAGACCCCGCCCGGCAACGGCGGCGAGACCCCGCCCGACAACGGCGGCGAGACCCCGCCGGGTGACAACGGTCCGGGCGAGACTCCGCCCACCGACGACACCGGCGCGGGGGGCGGCACCGGCGACGACGATCAGGACGCCGACGTGGCGGACGGCAACGACGACAACAACGACGACGACAACGGCGGCGGCGGTGGCGGAGGCCTTCCGGTCACCGGCCTCAACGTGGCCGGGATGGCCGGTCTCGGCGGCGCCGTAGTGGTCGGTGGTGTGGTGCTGCTTCTCGTCACGCGGCGCCGCCCGGAGACCCGGCAAACCCCGGACTCCCAGGCCTGACGACAGTTCGATCGGATCCGGCCGCGGCTGGAGGCCGCGGCCGGATCCGTCTGCCCCGAACGTGATCGATTTCCCAGGTGGCGGGCCTGCGGCCGGACATCGGCGTTCGCCACTGCTTGGTAATATTCGGCGTTGTGACCGAGTCTTCGCAGGGCAGCATGCGGGGCTATGGTCCCTTCCCGGAGGGTGCCGAGCCGACCGCGCCGATCGGCATGCATCAGCCGCCCGCGGCCCACGTCCCGCCCCAGCCGACCGGCGGCCACGACGGGCAGCCGATGAGCGAGACCCAGGCCAGCGGCCCGCCGTCGAGCGGCCCGCCGTCGAGCGGCATCCCTGCCGGCGTCCCATCGAGTGGCATCCCGGCCGGCGTCCCGTCGAGTGGCATCCCGGCCGGCAGGCCCCCGTCAAGCGGCGCCCCCTCCGGGGGAAACCCGAGCTACGGCCCCTTCCAGGCCGCCGCCCCCGACCCCTTCGGTGAGAAGCAGGAGGGCTGGACCGAGACGCCGTACGGATTCAACGCCCCTCCCGGCCGCCGCATCGAGCCCTCGCCCCCGCCCGAGCGCAACCGCCTGGTCGTCGGCATCCTGGCCGGCCTGGTGGTGGGCCTCCTTCTGTTCGGCACGGGCGGCTATTTCGCGGGCCGCGCCACGGCCCCCAAGACTCCCGAGGCCGCTCCGGCCCCCGCGCCCACCGCAACCGGCGGGCTCGGCGTGTTCGAGCAGAGCCAGGTGACGATCAACCGGGAGGATTTCGCCGGCACCGGCTTGACCACGATGTCCGAGGGTTTCCTGCCTTATCTGTCGGCTTGCGCCCGCCCCAAGGCCAACGCGGGTGAGAAGCTGCGGGTCCGGTGCACGCTCGACGGCATGAGCGCGATCTTCGTGGAGTACAACTCGGTCGCCGATCGGGACAAGGCTCGGGTGAAGGCGCTGGGTCAGGCGGTCGATGCGCGTTCTCTCACTCCGGGGGTCGCCCCGGCGGTCGAGCAGGCCACCCCTTCGGGTCGGGTCACGGGCAACTACGTGGAGTACGCATACCGTCTCACGGAGAGTGGCGCCACGCGGACGGTCGCCGGGATCTGGTGGGACGACGCGCAGACCCCGGTCGCGGGTTACCTCTTGGCGTACTGGGAGGACGGTCTGGGTGCGAAGTGGGACCCGATGCGCGATCTCTGGTCCCGGTACGCCTGAATTGCCCGCCAGTATCGTGAGCTGGGCGTAAGCAAGTCTGTGCCCTAAGTCCCATCCGCTGCCGAATCATGGATCCTTGACCGAAGTGCCATCCGCGACCTAGCCTCGCGTTACACAAGGTTTGTTCGACCATCGCATGCAACACGCACAACATAGATCGCATTACATTACGGCATCACTTGTAGCCTGCAAGCAGCCAGCACTTTTGGCCCCGGCGCCCGGACCGCACGCGCCGTGAGGTCCGATATATGGGCGGTTGGCCCCGTCGCACCCTTTGTGGGCGGCGGTCCGATGACGCCTGCGGTCGTCTTGCCTTGGTCGGGCATCCCGTCAGATGGTCCGCGCGCTTGCAACGCGCGGGCGGCGAAGGGAGACGCGGCGAAATGACCGCCCTGGACTGGGTGCTGGTGGTGGCGATCGTCGTGCTGGCGACGCTGGTGGTGGCCGGCATGGTGCTCGGCGCCCGTGCGCTGCGCCAGCTGCACAAGGTCCGGGCTGACGATCACGGGCAGGGTCAGGCCGTCGACGACGCGCTGGCCAAGGTCGAGGACGCCAACGCCAAGGTCGAGGACGCGAACGCGAAGGTCGACGACGCCAACGCCAAGGCCGCTTCCGTCCGCGCCGAGGCCGCCGCCGCCAAGGCCGAGGCCGCCGCCGCTCGCGCCGAGGCCCGCCGGGTCCTCGAGACCGCGCACGGCGAGGCCGACACGATTCTCGAGCACGCGCACCGCCAGGCCGAGGCCGACGCCGAGCAGGTTCGCGCGGCCGCCCGCCGCCAGGGCGAGCGCGAGGTGGCGCTGCTCAACACGACCGCGAAGGAGCAGGCGGCCGAGGTCGAGCGGCGCACCGCCCGCATCGACGAACGGGAGCGGCTGCACGCCGACGAGGTGGAGCGCCTGGTCGAGCGGGAGCGCCGCCTCGCGACCATGGACGCCGACCTCGCCTCGCGGGAGGCCGCGCTGGCCGAGCGTGAGACCGCCCTGGCCGGCGTCGAGGAGTCGAAGCGCCGCGAGCTGGAGCGGATCGCCGGTCTGACCGCCGAGGCCGCCCGGACGGAGCTGGTCGAGGGCATCGAGGCGCAGGCCAAGCGCGAGGCCGCGATCCTGGTGCGCGACATCGAGAGCGAGGCCAAGACCACCGCGGACACCCGGGCCCGGCACATCGTGGTCGACGCCATTCAGCGGATCGCCAGCGAGCAGACCTCGGAGAGCGTGGTCAGCGTGCTGCATCTGCCCAGCGACGAGATGAAGGGCCGGATCATCGGCCGCGAGGGCCGCAACATCCGCGCGTTCGAGTCGGTCACCGGGGTCAACCTGATCATCGACGACACTCCCGAGGCGGTGCTGCTCTCCTGTTTCGATCCCGTACGGCGGGAGGTGGGCCGGCTGACCCTGGAGAAGCTGGTGCTGGACGGGCGCATCCACCCGCACCGCATCGAGGAGGTCTACGACAGCGCCAGGAACGAGGTCGACGTGCTCTGTGACCGCGCCGCCGAGGAGGCGCTGGTCGACGTCGGCATCACCAACCTGCACCCGGAGCTGTCCAAGCTGCTGGGCCGCCTGCGGTATCGCACCAGCTACGGCCAGAACGTGCTCAAGCATCTCGTCGAGACGGCCCACATCGCCGGCATCATGGCCGCCGAGCTGGGCCTGGATGTTCCGACGATGAAGCGGGCGGCGTTCCTGCACGACATCGGCAAGGCGCTCACCCACGAGGTCGAGGGCAGCCACGCGCTGATCGGCGCCGACCTGGCCCGCAAGTACGGCGAGTCCGAGGACGTGGTGCACGCGATCGAGGCGCACCACAACGAGGTGCAGCCGCAGACCATCGAGGCCGTGCTGACTCAGGCCGCGGACGCCTGCTCGGGTGGGCGGCCGGGTGCCCGCCGGGAGAGCCTGGAGGCGTACGTGAAGCGTCTCGAGCGCATCGAGGAGATCGCCTCGACCAAGGCGGGCGTGGAGAAGGTGTTCGCGATGCAGGCCGGGCGCGAGATCAGGGTGATGGTGCGCCCGGACGACATCGACGACATCGGCGCCGCGGTGCTGGCCCGCGACGTGGCGAAGCAGATCGAGGAGGAGCTGACCTATCCGGGCCAGATCCGCGTCACGGTCGTCCGGGAATCACGAGTCACCGAGCTCGCTCGTTAGGCCCAGCTGTTCGCGCAGGATGTCGGCGTGCCCGCAGTGTTGCGCCAGCTCGCGCAGCATGTGCAGGTAGACCCAGCGCAGCGGTACGGGCCCGCGTCGATTTCCGGGCAGTTCGTCGTCCAACTCCAGGGAGGCGACAGCACGTCGCGACGACTCACATGCGGCCAGGTAAGCGGCTCGAACGGTGGCGATGCTGTCCGAATCGTCCAGGTGGAACGATTCGTCGGAGTCAAGAGGGATGCCGATATCGGCCCGGGACCGCCCGGTGACGGCCTCGTCGAACCACACCTTCTCGACGAACGTCGCGTGCTTGACCAGACCCAGCAGCGTGGTGCGGGACGGCACGAGCGACCGCCGTACCTGCTCCTCGGTCAGATCGTCGAGGCAGTCGTGCAGAGCCTGGCGGTGCTCGTTGAGAAAGACCTCGAACTGGGCTCGTAACGGCTGCTGGATGACGTCGTCCGCGGAGATCATGACCGAAGCATGTCAAGCGGGGTGGCCCCGGATCAACCCGGGGCCACCAGCATTACAGCGTTCCGCCGCCACCACCGAGGCCGGGCTCGATGGTGCGCTGCTCGAGGTCGGCGCCGGAGGCCCGGGGCGCGCGGCCCTTGCGCCGGGTGCGCCGGCTCAGCCAGCCCGCGAAGGCGGTGAGGGCCGAGTTGATGATGATGTAGATGATCGCGGCCACGATCGCCGCCTGCACCACGTTGCCGAAGTTGGCCGAGAGGTTGTTGACGCCGAGCTGAATCGTTTCCCCGTACGAGATGATGTAGCCCAGCGCCGTGTCCTTGACCAGCACGACGAGCTGGCTCACGATCACCGGCAGCATGGCCCGGGCCGCCTGGGGGATGAGGATGTTGCTCATCACCTGGCCCTTGCGCATGCCGATCGCGTACGCCGCCTCGCTCTGCCCCTTGGGCACCGAGTGCACGCCGGCCCGGAACGCCTCGGCCAGAACCGACCCGTTGTAGAGGGTCAGGCCCAGCACCACGGCCCAGAAGATCGACATCGGCTGCTCGGTGAGGAACGGCACCCCGAAGAAGATGAAGAACATCAGCAGCAGCAGCGGTACGGCCCGGAAGAACTCGACCACCACGCCGGCGGGCACGCGCACCCACCAGTGGTCGGAGAGCCGCCCCACGGCGAAGACGATGCCGAACACCAGCGACAGCACCATGGCCACCGCGGCCGCTTTGAGCGTCTCCAGCAGGCCCGGCAGGATGTAGTCGCTCCAGGTGCTGGCCCGGGTGAACGGCTCCCACAGGTTGCCCGCCCACTGGCCCTTCTCGTCGAAGCGCGAATACACCCAGTAGAGCAGCGCGGCCACGCCGATGCCGAAGACGATCGTCAGGACGAGGTTGCGCGCCTTGGCCTTGGGCCCGGGGTGGTCGTAGAGGACCGCGTCGGTGCTGCTCATGACGCCTCTCCGCTTCGCTCCGAGCCGACAAGAGCAATGCTGCTGAGCCTAATTGTTCGTTCGCTGCGCTCTCTCACCTCTTCACCGCCAGGCGGTTGGCCAGCCAGCCGAACGCGTAGCCGGTGGGGATCAGCACGACGGCGAACGTGCCCGCGAAGACCAGGAAGATCGGGATGACGGCGTCGCCGTTCGCGTTGATCAGGTCCTTCATCGCGTTCGACGACTCCATCAGGCCGATCGTGCCGACGATCGTCGAGTTCTTGCAGAGCGCGATGAGGATGCTGCCCAGTGGCGCGATCACGGCCCGGCCGGCCTGCGGCAGGACGATGATCGTCAGGGTCTGCCGGAACGACATGCCGATCGCCCGCGCCGCTTCGGCCTGGCCCGGCGGCACGGTGTTGATGCCGGAGCGGATCGCCTCGCACACAAAGGCCGCGGTGTAGACGGACAGGCCGACCACTCCGAGCCAGAAGTTGTTGAGGTCGATGTCGTCGGCCAGCGAGAGACCCAGTGTCGAGAAGAGACCGAAGTAGCAGAAGAAGATGATCAGGGTGAGCGGCGTGTTCCGGAAGATGTTGACCCACGCCGTGCCGAAGCCGCGCAGCACCGGGACCGGGGACACCCGCATCGCCGCGAGCAGCACGCCGAGCACCAGAGCACCGACGCCGCCGGCCAGCGTGAGCTTCAGGATCCAGAGGAAACCGGTTATGTATACGTCCCGGTTGGCCGGGTCGGAGAAGACGTCCATCGGCACCTTCGCTGGGGATGTGGGACAAAGGCGGCGGGGCCGGTCTCCCGGCCCCGCCGACTAGAAGTGGATCAGGCGCAGTTGCTGAGCTTGCTGGCGTCCAGCTCGGGCGCCGCGGTGCCGCTCTTGCCCAGCGTGTCGTCCCAGGCCTTCTTGTACGACCCGTCGGTCGCGGCCGCCTTCAAGATGTCATTGATCTTGTTGCAGCCCGCGCTGTCGTCCTTCTTGAGGCCGATGCCGTACGGCTCCTCGCTGAACGGCTTGCCGACGACCTTGAACTTGCCGGCGTACTGGTCCTGGGCCGCGTAGCCCGCGAGGATGATGTCGTCGGTGGTGACCGCGTCGACCTGACCGCCGGCCAGCGCCGTCACGCACTTGGAGTACGTGTCGAACTGCTGGAGCTTGGCGTCCTTGTACTCCGTCTGGATCCGCTTGGCCGGGGTCGAGCCGCTCACCGAGCAGACCCGCTTGCCGGCCAGCGACTCCGGGCCGGTGATCGTCGAGTTGGTCGGCACCAGCAGGTCCTGGCCCGCGATGAAGTACGGACCGGCGAAGTTGACGACCTTCTTGCGCTCGTCGTTGATCGTGTACGTCGCCACGACGATGTCGACCTGACCCTGCTGGATGTACGGCTCGCGGTTGGCCGACACGGTCGTCTTCCACTCGATGCCGGACTCGGGAACTCCCAGGCCCTTCGCGATGATCTTGCCGATCTCGACGTCGAAGCCGGTGTAGGTGCTGCCGGACTGCAGGCCCAGGCCGGGCTGGTCGGCCTTGACGCCGATGACCAGCTTGCCGCCGGCCGCCTTGCCCTCGATGCCCTTGGCGCCGCTGCTGCCGCTGCCGCTGCCCTCGTCGTCGCCGCCGCACGCGGCCACGGCGAGCGCCATGGTGAGCGCTCCGAGCGTGGCTGCCAATCGGGTGATGCGCATGGTTGTCGCTCCTCGAATCGTTGCTTTAAACAAAGGCTTCAGTGCGTGAGGATTTTGGAGAGGAAGTCCTTGGCGCGGTCGCTCTTCGGGTTGGCGAAGAACTCGGCCGGGGGAGCGGACTCGACGAGCTGGCCGTCGGCCATGAAAACGACGCGGTTGGCCGCGTGCCGGGCGAAGCCCATCTCGTGCGTGACGACGACCATCGTCATGCCCTCCTTGGCCAGCGAGGTCATGACCTCGAGCACCTCACCGACCATCTCGGGGTCGAGGGCGCTGGTGGGCTCGTCGAAGAGCATCGCCTTGGGCTGCATGGCGAGGGCGCGGGCGATCGCCACGCGCTGCTGCTGACCGCCGGAGAGCTGGGCGGGGTATTTCTCGGCCTGGTTGCCGATGCCGACGCGCTCGAGGAGGGCCATCGCGCGGTCGCGGACGACCGCCGGCTTCTCCTTGCGGACCTTGACCGGGCCGAGCATCACGTTCTGCAGGATCGTCTTGTGCGCGAACAGGTTGAACGACTGGAAGACCATGCCGACCTCGCTGCGCAGCCGCGCCAGCGGGCGTCCCTCGGCCGGCAGCGCCTGGCCGTCGAACGTGATGGTGCCGTCGTTGATCGGTTCGAGCCGGTTGATCGCGCGACAGAGCGTGGACTTGCCGGAACCGGACGGTCCGATCACGACAACGACCTCGCCCTTGGCTACGGAGAGGCTCACGTTGTCGAGAACGTGGAGCGGACCGAACCACTTGTTCACTTTGTCGAGGACGATGAGAGCCTCGTCGGACACTGCTGGACCACCGTCCCTGTTCTGGCGGATCACCCGGATGGGCACACTCTATGTGGGCCCTTGTATCGGTTCACACCGAGAATGGTCACGGAGCGGTAACACAGGGAGTGCGAGGCGCGAGCATTGTCCACCATGTTCGGTATGGCTGACATGGATCCGACAAGCGGCCTTTGGAACTGGGCGGCCGCATCGTCCCTCTCCGAGGAACGGGTCCACGGCGCGCTCGCGGGAGCGCTGGAGCGCACGGTCGTGCCGCTCGGCCCCGAGCCGGCCGGTGAAGCCGTGTTGTGCGACGTCTATCACGTCGGCGGCGACTTCCCGACCCTGATCGATGTCTACCTGGCCCCGGAGACGATCGCCGAGGCCACCGCGGCCAGCGCGGTCGCCGTCCGGCTGGAGGTCGAGATCATCCTCCCGGACGACACGCTCGACCCGACCCGGTTCGTGCTGGCCCGGCCGGACGGCAGCCTCGGGCTCGTGCACGCCGACGAGGTCGAGACCGACGACGGCCCGGAGCGGCGCAACGTGCGCCCGTGCGACGGCGGCCCCACGGGTTGCGAGCGGCCTGCCGCCTGAATCGGGTACGGCGTACCCTGGTCAATTGCCATGACTACAGAGACAGTGGGCGCCACGCGCACGTACGACGTGCGCACGTACGGCTGCCAGATGAACGTGCACGACAGCGAGCGCATCTCCGGTCTGATGGAGGACGCGGGCTACGTGCGCGCCGCCGATCCCGAGTCGGCCGACGTCGTGGTGTTCAACACCTGTGCCGTACGGGAGAACGCCGACAACCGCCTCTACGGCAACCTCGGCCATCTGCGGCCCACGAAGCTGAAGAAGCCGGACATGCAGATCGCGGTGGGCGGCTGCCTGGCCCAGAAGGACCGCGGCGACATCGTCAAGAAGGCGCCCTGGGTCGACGTCGTCTTCGGCACGCACAACATCGGCTCGCTGCCCGCCCTGCTCGAACGCGCCCGGCACAACGCCGAGGCCGAGGTCGAGATTCTCGAGTCGCTCGAGGTGTTCCCGTCGACGCTGCCCACCAAGCGCGAATCGACGTACGCGGGATGGGTCTCGATCTCCGTGGGGTGCAACAACACCTGCACGTTCTGCATCGTGCCGTCGCTGCGCGGCAAGGAGAAGGACCGCCGCCCCGGCGAGATCCTGGCCGAGGTCGAAGCCCTCACCAAGGAAGGCGTCCTCGAGGTCACGCTGCTCGGGCAGAACGTCAACTCGTACGGCGTGGAGTTCGGCGACCGGCTCGCGTTCGGCAAGCTGCTGCGCTCGACCGGCCAGATCGAGGGCCTGGAACGGGTGCGTTTCACCAGCCCCCACCCCAAGGACTTCACCGACGACGTGATCGCCGCGATGGCCGAGACGCCGAACGTCTGCCACTCGCTGCACATGCCGCTGCAGTCCGGCTCCGACCGCGTGCTCAAGGCCATGCGCCGCAGCTACCGGCAGGAGAAGTATCTCGGCATCATCGACAAGGTGCGGGCCGCGATGCCCGACGCCGCGATCACCACCGACATCATTGTCGGCTTCCCCGGCGAGACCGACGAAGACTTCGAGCAGACCCTCGAGGTGGTCCGGCGGGCCCGCTTCTCCAGCGCCTTCACGTTCCAGTATTCGAAGCGGCCCGGCACCCCCGCCGCGATCATGGAGGAGCAGCTGCCCAAGGCGGTCGTGCAGGAGCGCTACGAGCGGCTGATCGCGCTGCTCGAAGAGATCACCTGGGCCGAGAACAAGAGGCTCGTGGGCGAAAAGGTCGAGGTGCTCGTCGCCGTCGGCGAGGGGCGCAAGGACGAGCGCACGGGCCGGATGAGCGGCCGCGCCCGCGACGGCCGGCTGGTGCACTTCGCGACCGGCGGCCTCACCCCGCGCCCCGGCGACATCGTCGAGACCGTGGTGACGTACGCGGCGCCGCACCACCTCAACGCCGACGGCGCGCCGCTCAGCCACCGCCGCACCCGCGCGGGCGACGCCTTCGAGGCCGGCCGCACACCGAAGCTCAAGGGTGTCTCGCTGGGTCTGCCGTCGCTCGGGGTTCCGGCCCCGCTGCCGGCGGCCGAGGGCTGCTCGCTCTGATCCGTTCCAGCAGCGCCGTCGTCGCGGGCGGGTCGGGCGCCTCGCCGGCCACCGCGACGAGCACCCGCCGGCGCAGACCGGGCAACGGCACCACCCGTACGAGGTCGTTGCGGTGCGCCGCCAGCGCGAGCGCGGGCAGCGTCGTGACCCCGAGGTTGCGCGCGACCAGCTGCTGCGCCGCCACGTAGTCGTCGGTGGTGAACCGGATGTCCGGGGTGAACCCCTCGGCCGCGCACGCCCGCAGCAGCTCGTCGCGGCAGCGCTCGCACCCGCCGATCCAGCGCCGCTCGCGGTGGTCGGCCAGCCGGTCACCGGTCCAGCCCGCGGGCCGCACGAGGTAGGTCTCGTCGGCGAAGAGCTCCTCGGTGCGCAGACCGGCCACGTCGGGCCCGGCGTCGTGCGTGAAGATCACCGCCACGTCGACCTCGCCGCGCCGCAGCAGAGCGATCGCCTCGGGCGGCTCGGCCTCGCGGAAGCGCAGGTCGACGCCGGGGTGTTCGGCGTCGAAAGCGGCCGCCGCCGCGGGCACGAAGGTGCCCAGGGCGGAGGGGAAGGCCGCCAGCCGTACCCGGCCCGCCCGCAGCCCCGAGTGCGCCGCCAGCTCCTCCTCGGCCGCGTCGAGCCGCCCCAGGATCTCCTCGGCCCGGTCGGCCAGCAGACGGCCCGCCTCGGTCAGGCGGACCCCGCGACCCACCCGCTGCACCAACCGGCTGCCGGTCTCGGCCTCGAGCCGCGCGAGATGGTGGCTCACCGAAGGCTGGGCGTAGTGCAGCGCCTCGGCGGCCGCGGTGACCGACCCGGTTTTCGCGAGCGCGACCAGCACGCGCAGGCGGGTGACATCCAGCATCGGACCAATGTATCGATGCTGTCTATGGAATCGTTCAAGATCCGGCATTGGACCTATGCGTGCTCGGCCCCCGACGATTGACGACATGTCCTTCTCGTACGCCGATGTCCGCGCCGCCGTCCCGACAATCAGCCGCCACCTGCCACCGACACCGATGTGGTCGTACCCGGTGCTGAACGCGGCGGTAGGCGCGACCGTGCACGTCAAGCACGAGAACGCGCAGCCCGTCGGCGCCTTCAAGGCCCGGGGCGCCCTCAACTTGCTGGCGTCCACACCCGGCCGCGGCGCGGTCACGTACTCGACCGGCAACCACGCCCAGTCGATGGCCTGGGCCAGTCACCTGTTCGACACCCCGTGCACGGTCGTCATGCCCGAGGGCGCCAACCCGGCCAAGGTCGCCGCCGTCCAGGCCTGGGGCGCCACGGTGATCCTGACCGGCGCCACCCTGGCCGACGCGGAGGCCCACGCCGTCGACCTCGCCGACCGCACCGGCCACCGCCTGGTCAGCCCCGGCGACACCCCCGAGCTGCTGGCCGGGGTGGGAACGCTGTACCAGGAGATCCTGACCGCCCGCCCGGGCCTGGACGCCATCGTCGTGCCCGTGGGCAGCGGCACGGGCGCGGCCGCCGCGGCCGTCGTCGCCGAGGCCGTCGCGCCGCGCTGCGAGGTGATCGCCGTGCAGTCGTCGGCCTCGCCGGCCGCGCACGACTCGTGGCGCTCGGGTGCCCTGTGCACCCGCCCCAACAAGACCCGGGTCGAGGGCCTGGCCACCGGCCGCGGCTACGACCTGCCCCAGCAGATCATGCGCAAGCACCTGGCCGACTTCGTGCTGGTCTCCGACGACAGCATCGCGGAGGCTCAGCGCCTGCTCGCCGCCGCGGCCCACACCCTGGCCGAAGGGGCGGGCGCCGCGGCTCTGGCCGCCCTGCTGGCATTCCCGGACCGCTTCGCCGGCCGCGAGGTAGCCGTCATCTGCTCCGGCGGCAACGCCTCCCCGACCGAACTGGCAACCCTCTCACCCGACGCTCAGGTTGCCGATCATGTCGCGAAGGATCGCGGCCCAGCTGAGGGTGGCCAGCAGGTCGCGTAGTGAGGTCCTGAGCAGCTCTTTCTGCTTGTCGAGCCCGTCCGCCCCGGCCCATCGAACGTTGCTCGCCATCGATCTCCCCCTCGGGTTCAGCGGCGAGGATCGCACACCGGCGAAAGAAGCGGCGACCCCTCGAAAGTTCGAGGAGCCGCCGCGACGAGTTCGGAATGAGGGCCGAGGGCTCAGGAAGCCTGCTCGGCCAGGGCCAGGAACTGCTTCTTGGAGTTGAGCGCCTGCTCGGCTTCCTTGACCCGCTTGGCGTCGCCGGCGGCCTTGGCGCGCTCGAGCCGCTGCTCGGCCTCGGCCACCTGCTCGCGCATCTGCTGCAGCAGCGGGTTGTCCTGCGGGGTGGTCTTGCGCCAGGCCGAGTCCATCGCCACGCGGATGCGCTCCTCGGCGGCCCGCCAGCGACGGTCGAGCGACGCGGCCGACTCGCGCGGGACCCGCCCGGCGTCGTGCCACGCGGCCTGGGCGTCGCGCAGCTTGTTCTGCGCGCCGCGGGGGTCGGCGTCGACGTCGAGCGCCTCCACCTCGGCCAGGATCGCCTGCTTCTTGTCGAGGTTGCCCTTGTATTCGGCGTCGCGGGCCGAGAAGACCTCGCTGCGGCGGGTGAAGAAGGCGTCCTGCGCGGCCCGGAAGCGTTCCCAGAGGCGCTGCTCGGCCTCCTTGGCGGCGCGCGGCGCGGCCTTCCACTCGGCCATCAGCTCCTTGAGCCGGTTGGCGGTGGCCGACCACTCGGTCGAGTCGGCCAGGCCTTCAGCCTCGGTGACCAGGTCTTCCTTGGCCGTCTGGGCCTGCTTGCGCTGACCGTCGAGGGTGGCGAAGTGGGCGCCGCGGCGGCGGGTGAAGCCGTCGCGGGCCGTGGCGAACCGCTTCCACAGCTCACCGTCGGTCTTTTTGTCGACGCCGCGGATCGTCTTCCACTCGTCGAGGATCTCCTTGAGGCGGTCGCCGGCCGACTTCCAGCCCGTCGACTCGGCGGCGATCTTTTCCGCCTCCTCCACCAGGGCCGTCTTGCGGGCCACGGCCTCGGTGCGGGCCGTCTCGCGGGCGGCCCGGGCCTCGCCGGCCTTCTCCTCGGCCAGGGTGGTCAGGCGGTCGAGCCGGTTGCCGAGCCCCTCGATGTCGCCCACCACGTGCGCCTCGTCGAGCTGCTGGCGCAGCCGCTTGACGCTGGTCAGCGAATGCGAGGCGTCGGCGGCGCCGGACTTGAGGCGGGCCTCGACGAGCTCGACCTCGGTCACGAGGTCGGCGAAGCGCCGCGCGAAGTGGGCCAGCCCTTCCTCGGGGGTGCCCGCCTGCCAGGAGCCGACCACCCGGTCGCCCTCAGCGGTCTTCACGTACACGGTGCCGTCGGCATCCACGCGCCCGAAGGCCGTCCAGTCGTTCATGACCCATCCTCGTCTTCCCGGCATCACCGATCTCGCCTGACCGGTGACCACCGCCACAGCGCAGTCGAACGCCTAGCTTCTCTACGGCATTCTTTCTCGCGCATTGTCACAGGTCCAACCCGGTTACGGGGAAGCGCCCGCCGATGACCGTGGCCAAACCTTGTCCTACCGTTGCTCCGTGCCGTTCGCAGGAGCTCCCGGAGTGATCACCGTCGTCGGGCCGACGGCGGCGGGCAAGTCCGCTCTCAGCATCGCTCTCGCGCACGAACTGGGCGGCGAAGTGGTCAACGCCGACTCGATGCAGCTTTACCGCGGCATGGACATCGGCACCGCGAAACTCACCATGGCCGAGCGTGCGGGCGTTGCGCACCATCTGCTGGACATCTGGGACGTGACGTTTCCGGCGGCCGTCGCCGAATATCAGGGCCTGGCCCGCGCGGCGATCGACGACATTCTGGCCCGGGGGCGGGTGCCGCTGCTGGTGGGCGGGTCCGGGCTCTACGTGCGGGCGGTTCTGGAGGAGTTCGAGTTCCCCGGCACCGACCCCGGGATCCGGGCCCGGCTCGAGGCTGAGCTGGCCTCCGTCGGTCCTGCTGCGCTGCACGATCAGCTGCGGACGAGCGATCCGGTGGCGGCGGAGCAGATCCTTCCCTCGAACGGGCGACGCATCGTGCGCGCGCTGGAGGTCATCGAACTGACCGGCCGGCCGTTCACCGCGGCCCTGCCCGCGCCGACGCCGCATTACCCGTCGGTGCAGATCGGGGTCGACCGGCCCACCGACGTGCTCGACGAGCGAATCGCGTTGCGGGTCGACTTGATGTGGGCGGCCGGGCTGCTCGACGAGGTGCGTGCGCTGCTTCCCCGGGGGCTGCGCGACGGCCGTACGGCGTCCCGGGCGCTCGGCTATCAGCAGGCGCTCGCGCAGGTCGACGGCACTGCCACGGAAGAAGCGGCCAAGGCGGACACCGTACGGGGGACTCGCCGGTTCGTCCGGCGGCAGCGCTCGTGGTTCCGGCGCGACCCGTCGATCACGTGGCTCGACGGGGGCTCGCCGACGCTGTTGGCGGACGCCCTGGCGCTTACGGAATGATGGTCCGGTGCAATTTACGAAGGGTCACGGCACCGGCAACGACTTTGTGATCATCGAGGACGCCGACGGCGCTCTCGACCTCACGGCTGAGCAGGTGGCCGCGCTGTGCCACCGGCGGTTCGGCATCGGGGCCGACGGTGTGCTGCGGGTGGTGCGCGCGGCCAAGGATGCGGCCGGCGCTGCGATGGCCGCCGACGCCGAGTGGTTCATGGACTACCGCAACAGCGACGGCTCGATCGCCGAGATGTGCGGGAACGGGGTCCGCGTCTTCACGCGCTACCTGGTGACGCATTCTCTCGTATCGAACATTGCCGATATTCCGGTTGCGACGCGCGCCGGGGTGGTGCGCGCGGTGGTCGAGGGCGACCAGATCCGGGTGCATATGAGAAGCCCTTCCCTGTACGCGGCGGGCACCGCGACGACCGGTCCGCTGACGTTCCCGGGCGTGGCCGTCGACTGCGGCAACCCGCACCTGGTCTGCAATCTGCACGACGGCCTGGCCCTCGACTCGCTCGACCTGCACCTGGCCCCCGGCTTCGACAAGGCGCTGTTCCCGTCCGGGGTCAACGTCGAGTTCGTCGTCCCCGCCGAGCCCCTCGACGAGACCGACCTGCACGTCGCGATGCGCGTCTACGAGCGCGGCTCGGGTGAGACGCTCTCCTGCGGCTCGGGTGCGCTGGCCGTGGGCGCGGTCGCCCTGCGTGACGCCGGTCTGGCTACGGGCACGGTCACGGTCGACCTGCCCGGCGGCCGCCTGACGGTGACGCACGACAGCGCGGACCGCTGGTGGCTGGCGGGCCCGGCGGTGCTGGTGGCCACGGGTGAGCTGATCTGATGCACAACGTGGCGCATCGGGGTTACTCCGCGGTCGCGCCCGAGAACACGCTGCCCGCCTTCGCCGCGGCCGTCCACGGCGGCGCCACGCTGGTCGAGTTCGACGTGCGCACCACGGCCGACGACGTTCCCGTGGTCATCCACGACCGCACACTCGACCGCACGACCTCGGGCTCGGGGCACGTCTGGGATCTTTCGTACGAGGACGTGTCCGCGCTCGACGCCGGTTCGTGGTTCTCGCCCGCGTACGCCGGGGTGCGCGTCCCCACGCTGGCCGCGGTGCTGGACCTGCTGGCCGGGACCGACCTGCTCCTGGAGATCAAGCCGCCCGCCACGCCGCCCCAGGTCAAAACGATCCTGGAGCTGGTCGGGGCGGCCGGCGCGCGGGACCGCACGATCGTGCAGAGCTTCGACCCCGAGATCGTCCGGCTGGTCCGCGAGGCCGACCCCGCGGTGCGCCGCGGCCTGCTACGGCTGCGCTTCGAGGCGGACACGCTCGACCTGGCCGACGAGCTGGACGTGGTGTGCGTCAACCCGTCGACGGCCGACGTGCTGGGCGACCCGGAAACGGTGGCCGCGCTGACCGCCCGCGGCATCGACGTGATGCCGTGGACGGCCAACGAGATGAGCGAGTGGGACGCGCTGGGCCGGGCCGGCATCGCCGGGCTGATCACCGACCGCGTGGCCGAACTGACCGGTTGGATCGCGGCCCGCTAGACGAGCTCTGCGCCGGTTGTCGCGACGGCCTCGGCCACTGACCAAGGCCGCCGCGAAGCCACGGGGCCGAGCCCGGCCCCGTACGGGACGGTCTCAGAAGGTCTCTTCCGGCGCGTCGTCGAGCTCGGTCTCCGGCAGCGCCGCGGTGTTGTGCGGGGCCGCGCCCTTGACCGCGGCGCGGATGGCGGCGGCCACGGCCGGCGTGACCTTGGGGTCGAAGACGCTCGGGATGATGACCGTGGGGTTGAGCTTGTCCTCGCCCACCACGTCGGCGATCGCGCGGGCCGCGGCCAGCGCCATCTCCTCGGTGAACTCCTCGGCGCTGACGTCGAGCATGCCGCGGAAGACACCCGGGAAGGCCAGCACGTTGTTGATCTGGTTGGGCTGGTCGGACCGGCCGGTGGCGACGACCGCGGCGTGCTGCCGGGCAGCCCGCGGGTCGACCTCGGGGTCGGGGTTGGCCAGGGCGAAGACGATCGACTTGTCGGCCATCCGCGCGATGTCGTCGCCGGTGAGCAGGTTGGGTGCGCTCACCCCGATGAAGACGTCGGCGCCCACGATCGCGCCGGGCAGGTCACCCGAGTAGTTGTCCCGGTTGGTGTTGTCGGCCAGCCACTGCCAGGTCTCCGACATGTCCGGCATCCCGCGGTGCAGGGCGCCCTTCCGGTCGTACGCGATGATGTCGCCCACACCCTGGCGCAGCAGCAGCTTCATGATCGCCGTGCCCGCCGCGCCCGCGCCCGACACCACGACCCGGACGTCCTCCAGCCGCTTGCCGACCACCCGCAGCGCGTTGGTCAGCGCCGCGAGCACACAGATGGCCGTACCGTGCTGGTCGTCGTGGAAGACCGGGATGTCCAGCTGTTCGCGCAGCCGGGCCTCGATCTCGAAGCAGCGCGGCGCGGCGATGTCCTCGAGGTTGATGCCGCCGTAAGCGGGGGCGATCGCTTTCACGATGCGCACAATCTCGTCGGTGTCCTGCGTGTCGAGCACGACCGGCCACGCGTCCACCCCGCCGAACCGCTTGAACAGCGCGGCCTTGCCCTCCATGACCGGCATGGCCGCGGCCGGGCCGATGTTGCCCAGCCCGAGCACGGCCGAACCGTCGCTGACCACGGCCACGGTGTTGCGTTTGATGGTCAGGCGGCGCGCGTCGGCCGGATTCTCCGCGATCGCCATGCAGACCCGGGCCACCCCCGGCGTGTACGCCCGGGAGAGCTCGTCACGGGTGCGCAGCGCGACCTTGGACTGCACCTCGATCTTGCCGCCCAGGTGCAGCAGGAACGTGCGGTCGGAAACCTTGCGGACGTCGACGCCGTCCTGTTCCTCGAGCTGCTTGACGACCTGGTCGGCGTGGCTGGAGTCGGCGGTGTCGCAGGTGAGGTCGACGAGCACGCGAGTGGGGTCGGAATCGACCACGTCGAGAGCCGTCACGATCGCGCCGGCCTCGCCGACACAGGTGGTGAGCCGACCGATGGACGAGGCGTCCGCGGTCACTGCTATCCGGATCGTGATCGAGAATCCTGCGCTCGGCAGGCGGGTCGTCACCACGGTGTTCCCTCCGACATTGGTGGGTGCGTCACCGTAATCTTGCTCCTGCGGAATATCGGATTCCATCCGGGTAGTTATAAGAGAGCCCAACACGTCCGCCTCCCCACCCGCCGCCCTTGACCGGAAATAGACCAACGCTTCATCCAAACGCTTGGCCACGTTATGTGGATGCGCCGAACACGGCGACGTGCCACGATCGGGGCCGAGGAGGTCACCTTTTGCGAAACACTTACCAGGCACCCGTACTAGAACTTGACGAGCCGGACGTGACGTCCGGCGACCTCGAGCTCGAGGAGCGGCACTCGCTGCGGCGGGTCGCTGGTCTCTCCACCGAGCTCACCGACATCACCGAGGTCGAGTATCGGCAGCTGAGGCTCGAGCGGGTCGTCCTGGTCGGGGTCTGGACCGAGGGCTCCGTCGAGGACGCCGACAACTCGCTCACCGAGTTGGCCGCGCTCGCCGAGACCGCCGGCTCCCAGGTGCTCGAGGGCCTGATCCAGCGTCGATCCCGGCCCGACACGGCCACCTTCATCGGCCGGGGCAAGGTCGACGAGCTGCGCGACGCGGTCGTCGCCACCGGGGCCGACACGGTCATCTGCGACGGCGAGCTCTCCCCGAGCCAGCTGCGCAATCTCGAGCAGCAGGTCAAGGTCAAGGTCGTCGACCGTACGGCGCTGATCCTCGACATCTTCGCCCAGCACGCGAAGAGCAAAGAGGGTAAGGCCCAGGTCGAGCTGGCCCAGCTGCAGTACCTGCTGCCGCGCCTGCGGGGCTGGGGTGAGTCGCTGTCCCGCCAGGGCGGTGGCGCCGGTGGTGGCTCGGGCGGTGGTGGCGTCGGGACGCGTGGTCCCGGTGAGACCAAGCTCGAGACCGATCGCCGCCGGATCAACCAGCGCATCGCGAAGCTGCGCCGGGAGATCAAGGCCATGCGCACCGTACGGCAGACCAAGCGCTCGCGCCGGGCCAGCAGCGGGACGCCCGCTGTGGCGATCGCCGGCTACACCAACGCCGGCAAGTCCAGTCTGCTCAACCGGCTGACTCAGGCCGGTGTGCTGGTGGAGGACGCGCTGTTCGCCACGCTCGACCCGACCACCCGGCGCACCTCGGCCGAGGACGGGCGCGTCTACACGCTCTCCGACACGGTCGGCTTCGTCCGCCACCTGCCGCACCAGATCGTGGAGGCGTTCCGCTCCACGCTTGAGGAAGTGTCGTTCGCCGACCTGGTCGTGCACGTCGTCGACGGCGCTCACCCCGACCCCGAGGGTCAGGTCAGCGCCGTGCGCGAGGTGCTGGCCGAGGTCAGCGCGGACGCGATCCCCGAGCTGCTGGTGATCAACAAGATGGACGCCGCGGACGAGGAGACGGTGCTGCGCCTCAAGCGGGCGTGGCCGGACGCGGTCTTCGTCTCGGCCAAGTCCGGCGCGGGCATCGCCGAACTGCACCAGGCGATCGCCGACAAGCTGCCGCGGCCCGCGGTCGACATGCGCGTTTTGCTGCCCTATGACCGGGGCGATCTGGTCGCCCGGATTCATCGATCCGGTCAGGTACTCCAGACCCGCCATTTGGAGGAAGGGACCGAGATGCGCGTGCTCGTCGACGAGCGGCTCGCCAGCGAATTGGAGTCGTTCCGCAACTGAGCGTTTCTCACGACACGTCGGGGCCGTGGCCCGCGACCTGCGTTGATTAACGCGTAACACCGGCACGGGACGCCGCGTGCGACACTGATCGGATGCGGCGTCTCGTGTTCCCGGTGATCGTGGCCTCCGGGCTGGTGATGATCGGCTCGTCCGCGGCGTTTGCCGAGGATCCCGCCCCCACGGTCAGCGCGCCCTCGGTGGCGGGCAAGAAGATGTGCCAGATCAAGGACGAGAAGATCACTGAGGCGTCCGGCCTGGTGGCGACCCGCACGGGCTATGTCGTGATCAACGACAGCACGGACAAGAACGCCAACAAGCGCATCTTCTTCCTCGACACCAAGTGCGCGGTCACCAAGGCCGTCAAATACAGCGGTGACGGCCCGAAGGACCCGGAAGACCTGATCCTGTCGGCCGACGGCAAGAAGCTGTGGATCGCCGACATCGGTGACAACAACTTCGACAACGACGACAGCCGGGCCACGGTCGGGCTCTGGTCGATCGCGGCCGACGGCTCGGGCGAGCCCGTGCTGCACCGGCTCTCCTACCCCCAGGGCGACAAGCACGACGCCGAGGCGCTGCTGCTCAACGGCGACGGCACCCCGCTGATCGTCACCAAGGAGATCGGCAAGCCGGCCGGTGTCTACCAGCCGACCGCGCCGCTGAAGGCGAACAACAAGGAAGGCGTGCCGATGCGGCGCGTCGCCGAGATCCAGCCCTCCGCGACGCAGACCGCCGGCGGGCCGTACGCGCGGATCGGCAACAAGACCATCAGCGGCGGAGCGGTGGCCCCCGGCGGCGGCAAGGTCGCCCTGCGGACGTACACCGACGCGCTCGAGTGGGACGTCCAGAACGGCGACGTGCTGGCCGCGATCAAGGGCCAGCCCCGCACGACCGGCCTGCCGAACGAGACGCTGGGCGAAGCGATCACCTACAGCCCTGACGGCAAGTTCTTCTACACGACGTCGGACATGAGCGGCGAGACCGAACCGCCGAACTACATCCTGCGTTACGCGCCCGCCACGAAGGTCGCGGCAGCCGCCAAGGACGCCGGGGAGGACTCCGGTGGCGCCTGGTACGCGAATCTCGAACTGAGTGACATCACGTACGCCGTGGGCGGGGTCGGCGTGCTCGGCCTGATCCTCGTGGGCGTGGGCGCGATGGGGATCGTCAAGCACCGCAAGCGCGTCGCCGCCGCGCCCGCCGCCTCGTCCTCCTCCGGCGACGATGACGACGACGGCTTCAAGAATCCGCTCGAGGGTGAGCCCGAGACCGAGCTGATCGGGGTCGGTGGGGCGCCGCCGCGGCAGGGTGTCTACGGCGGTGCACGGTCGGGGCCGGTCAACGGCAAGCCGGCCGGGCCCCAATCCGGTGTCTACGGCGGCAACCCCAACGGGCAGCGGGCCGGCGGTCCCGGGGGCAAGCCGCAGGGGCGGCCGGCCAACGGGCAGCAGCAGCCGGCGCGGGCCGGGGTCTACGGCGGCCAGCAGCCGCCTCGCGGTCCGCAAGGGCAGCCTCCGCGTGGTCCGCAGGGTCAGCCTCCGCGTGGTCCTCAGGGCCAGCCGCCTCGCGGTCCGCAAGGCCAGCCTCCGCGTGGTCCGCAGGGTCAGCCTCCGCGTGGTCCTCAGGGCCAGCCTCCGCGCGGCCCTCAGGGCCAGCCTCCGCGTGGTCCGCAGGGCCAGCCTCCGCGTGGTCCTCAAGGTCAGCCTCCGCGCGGCCCGCAGGGGCAGCCGCCCCGAGGTGGTCAGCAGCCACCACGCGGGCAACAGCCACCTCGCGGTCAGCAACCGCCTCGCGGTCAGCAACCGCCGCGCGGTGGTGGCGGCGTCTACGGCGGCCGCAACGACTTCCAGCAGCAGCGTCCCGAGGGCCGTTTCGACGGCTACGGCCCCCGGCGCTGATCGTCTGCCGCTGCGTCAGACCCGGCGCAGCACGGCCACGACGCGGCCCATGATGGTCGCGTCGTCGCCGGGGATCGGGTCGAAGGCGGGGTTGGCCGGCATCAGCCAGACGTGCCCGTCACGCTGGCGATAGCTCTTCACCGTGGCCTCGCCGTCGATCATCGCCGCCACGATGTCACCCGCGTTGGCCGTGGGCTGCTGCCGCACGACGACCCAGTCGCCGTTGCAGATCGCCGCGTCGATCATCGAGTCGCCCTTGACCTCGAGCATGAAGACCTCGCCCTCGCCGACCAGCTCGCGCGGCAGCGGGAAGAACTCCTCGACGGCCTGCTCGGCCAGGATCGGGCCACCGGCGGCGATCCGGCCGACCAGCGGCACGTACGCCGGCTGGGGGCGCGCCGAGCGCAGGCCCTCCTCGTCGACCAGCTCGCTGGGGGAGCGCACGTCGACCGCGCGCGGCCGGTTGGGGTCGCGCCGCAGGAAGCCCTTGGTCTCGAGCGCCTTCAGCTGATAGGCCACGCTGGACGGCGACACCAGGCCGACCGCCTCGCCGATCTCGCGCACGCTGGGCGGATAGCCGTAGCGCTCCACCCAGTCGCGGATGAACTCGAGAATGCGCTTCTGCCGGGCGGTCAGGTCGGCGGTGACCGGCTCGGGGAACTGGCTGACCACCGGGGTGACCGAGCGCAGTTGCGGCGCGTCGGCGGCACGCCCGCGGCTCGGTGAGCGGCGGCGCAGCGCGGCTCCACTGTCTGGCTTGGTCTGATGTTGCCGGCTGCTCGTCCGGTCGTCGGTCGACACGTCCGCCCTCCCTGTCGGCCAGTGCCCCGTGGGGTGGGGCACGTGGTGCGTCCTGCGTTCGCGGAGCCGGCTCGCGCCGTGGGGATGGCGCTTGCCCGGCTGACCCTCTTGAGGGAAGACCGTAATGGCGCGGTACGACATATTCAAACATCTGTACGACATTCCTCCGGCGTGTCGCCCGGAAGTGCTCGACTTCCGTACGCGTGTTCTGATAGACCGTCGTACGGGCGTTCGATCGAACGCCCGTACGAAGCTCACCTTTCGGTGGAGGGAACGTCATGGTGGCGAACCAGGTACGGCACGTCGAGCCTCCGCTGCGACTCACCCGTCGTGGCCGCGCCGTCGTCCTTGGGCTCCTGGTCGTGCTGGCCTCGCTGGCCAGTGCCGTGTTGTTCAGCACCGCGTCCCGCGCCGAGCAGTCGCCCGCCGGCCCGTCCCCGTCCGTCGTCGTCCAGCCGGGTGACACGCTGTGGGACATCGCGTCCCGCTCGATGCCGCGCCGCGACGGCCAGGCCGCCGTCGACGAATTGCGCCGGCTCAACGGCCTGTCGGGCTACGGCGTGGCCGCCGGCGATGTTTTGATCTTGCCGCGAGCCGCCTGATTTCAGCGGTCCGTGACCGCCCGGTCCACCGCTCGTGTTGAGTCGGAAAATACGGCGCGCCGACCCGCCGCTGAGCTTGCGCCCGTGTCCGCTGCGGCATAGCGTCTACCCCAACATCTAGTAGTTACAAGGGTGTAAGTCATCCACTGGTTGGGGTTCACCTCCACCGTTCATCTACAGGCTGTGACGGCGTCAGCTGGTGAGTAACCGGCGATTCGCCGTGTTTTTGCGTGCCTGCAGGCGGTTGGTCGAGGGGGGCTGAAAGGGGTTCGAGGTGCGCTGCCCGTACTGTCGCCACGCTGATTCTCGGGTGGTCGACTCGCGCGAGGCCGACGACGGTCAGTTGATCCGTCGCCGTCGATCGTGCCCCGAGTGCGGCAAGCGGTTCACCACGGTCGAGGAAGCGATCCTCGCCGTCGTGAAGCGCAGCGGTGTCACCGAGCCGTTCAGCCGGGCAAAAATCATGAGCGGGGTTCGCAAGGCTTGCCAGGGCCGGCCCGTCGACGAGGACTCGATCGCACTGCTCGCGCAGAAGGTCGAGGAGACCGTCCGGGCCAAGGGCGCGGCCGAGGTGCCCAGCCACGAGGTGGGCCTGGCCATTCTCGCTCCGCTGCGAGATCTCGACCAGGTGGCTTATCTCCGGTTCGCCAGTGTCTACAAGTCGTTCGACTCGCTCGACGAGTTCGAGCGCGAGATCACGGCGCTGCGCGAGGCGACGATCGCCCGTGAGGCCGGGGTGCGACATCCCGTGGCCCCGCGGTCCAGCGGTCGCGCACCACGGGCTTGACGGCAGTAGCGGCATTTTTTCGAGGGGGAGCAGTATGGCCGGGGACGGCATCACAGCAGGTCGGCAGCGCAGCCGTGCGAACGGCGCGAGCGCGGCCGGCGGGGGGCTGCGGGTCGAGCGGGTCTGGACGACCGAGGGGGTCCACCCGTACGACGAGGTCGAGTGGGAGCGCCGCGACGTCGTCATGACCAACTGGCGGGACGGCTCGATCAACTTCGAGCAGAAGGGCGTCGAGTTCCCGACCGCGTGGAGTGTCAACGCGGCGAACATCGTCACCACCAAGTACTTCCGCGGCGCGGTCGGCACGCCCGACCGTGAGTGGTCGCTCAAGCAGCTGATCGACCGGGTGGTGTCGACGTATCGCAAGGCGGGCGAGAAGAACGGCTACTTCGCCTCCAAGGCCGACGCCGAGCTGTTCGACCACGAGCTGACCTGGATGCTGCTGCACCAGGTGTTCAGCTTCAACTCGCCGGTCTGGTTCAACGTCGGCACCAAGTCGCCGCAGCAGGTCAGCGCGTGCTTCATCCTCTCGGTCGACGACTCGATGGACTCGATCCTCGACTGGTACAAGGAAGAGGGCCTGATCTTCAAGGGCGGTTCGGGCTCGGGTGTCAACCTGTCCCGCATCCGCTCGTCCAAGGAGCTGCTGTCGTCCGGGGGGACCGCCAGTGGCCCGGTGAGCTTCATGCGCGGGGCCGACGCCAGCGCCGGCACGATCAAGTCCGGTGGCGCGACGCGCCGGGCCGCCAAGATGGTCATCCTCGACGTCGACCACCCCGACATCGAAGAGTTCGTGCGCACCAAGGCGCGTGAGGAAGACAAGATCCGCGCGCTGCGCGACGCCGGGTTCGACATGGACCTGGGCGGCGACGACATCGTCTCCGTGCAGTATCAGAACGCCAACAACTCGGTCCGGGTCTCCGACGAGTTCATGCGGGCGTACGAGGAGGGCACCGAGTTCGGCCTGCGCGGCCGGCTCGACGGCGAGGTCATCGAGAAGGTCGACGCCAAGAAGCTCTTCCGCGACATCGCCCAGGCCGCCTGGGAGTGCGCCGACCCCGGCCTGCAGTACGACGACACCATCAACGACTGGCACACCAACCCCGAGACCGGCCGGATCACCGCGTCCAACCCGTGCTCGGAGTACATGTCGCTGGACGACTCGTCCTGCAACCTGGCCTCGCTCAACCTCATGAAGTTCCTCAAGGCCGACGGCGGCTTCGAGACCGAGAAGTTCGTGAAGAGCGTCGAGTTCATCATCACCGCGATGGAGATCTCGATCTCGTTCGCCGACTTCCCGACCGAGAAGATCGGCATCACCACCCGCGCCTACCGTCAGCTCGGCATCGGCTACGCGAACATCGGCGCCCTGCTGATGGCCTCCGGCCTGCCGTACGACTCGGAGGCGGGCCGCAGCGTGGCCGCCGCTATCACCTCGGTTATGACCGGCACGGCGTACCGTCGCTCGGCCGAGCTGGCCGGTGTCGTCGGGCCGTACGAGGGTTACGCCCGCAACGCCGACGCCCACAAGCGCGTCATGCGCAAGCACGCGTCGGCCAGCGACGACATCCGCCCGGCCCACCCGATCGCCGCCGAGCTGGCTCGCGAGGCCTCCCAGCAGTGGCAGGACGGCCTGCGGATCGGTGAGAAGAACGGCTGGCGCAACGCCCAGGCGTCGGTGCTCGCCCCGACCGGCACCATCGGCCTGATGATGGACTGCGACACCACCGGCATCGAGCCCGACCTGGCCCTGGTCAAGTTCAAGAAGCTCGTCGGCGGCGGCTCGATGCAGATCGTCAACCAGACGGTCCCGCGCGCCCTGCGCAGCCTCGGCTACCCCGAGGAGCAGGTCGAGGCGATCGTCGAGCACATCTCCGACAACGGCAACGTCGTCGACGCCCCGGGCCTCAAGCCCGAGCACTACCCGGTGTTCGACTGCGCCATGGGTGAGCGCGTGATCTCGCCCCTCGGCCACGTGCGCATGATGGCCGCCGTGCAGCCGTTCATCTCGGGCGCCATCTCCAAGACGGTCAACATGCCGGAGACGGCCACCGTCGAGGAGATCGAGGAGATCCACTACCAGGGCTGGAAGCTCGGCCTGAAGGCGCTCGCGATCTACCGCGACAACTGCAAGGTCGGCCAGCCGCTCTCCGCCGCCGGCAAGAAGGCGGGCACCGCCACGGCCACGACCACCGCGCCCGCGGCGCCCGCGGCCGAGGTCGAGAAGGTCGTCGAAAAGGTCATCGAGTACCGCCCGGTCCGCAAGCGGCTGCCCAAGAAGCGCCCGTCCGAGACGGTGTCCTTCTCGGTCGGCGGCGCCGAGGGCTACCTCACCGCGTCGTCCTACCCGGACGACGGCCTCGGCGAGGTCTTCCTCAAGATGTCGAAGCAGGGTTCGACCCTGGCCGGTGTCATGGACGCCTTCTCGGTGGCGATCTCGATAGGCCTGCAGTACGGCGTCCCGCTGGAGACGTACGTCAGTAAGTTCACCAACATGCGCTTCGAGCCGGCCGGCATGACCGACGACCCGGACGTGCGCATGGCGGCCTCGGTGATGGACTACATCTTCCGTCGCCTCGCGCTCGACTTCCTGCCGTACGACACCCGCGCCGACCTGGGCATCTTCACCGCCAAGGAGCGCGCGGCGCAGGTCCAGGCCGAGGCGGCGGCCGAGGCCGCCGCGGTCGACCAGGTCGTGACCACCCTGGCCGCCTCCGCCCCGGTGTCCGCGCCGGTCGGCGGGGCCACCGCTGCGGCCGACGCCACGATCCCGGCCGCTGAGCCGGAGCGGCCCGCGCCTGTCACAGCCGGCTCCTCCACCGAGCTGCTCGAGGTCGTGACCGGTCACTCGGCCGACGCGCCGCTCTGCTTCACCTGCGGCACCAAGATGCGCCGAGCCGGCAGCTGCTACGTCTGCGAGGGCTGCGGCTCCACGTCCGGCTGCAGCTGAGGCCGGGAAGTTCACTGAGTGACAGCGATGCCCTCCCACCCGATGCCGGGTGGGAGGGCATCGCTTTTCCGGTGTCCGGCACACTCGGGCCATGAACGAGGCCTTCGTGTCGGGTTCGGACGCCCACCCGCTTCGTTGGCTGTTGGTCGACGAAGCCGTCATGGGAGAACGGGACGTCGTGGTCGCGGCGTGCGCCGATATCGAGGGGCTGTTCGTCGATTCGCCGTCCACGGTGGGCGAGACGACGCTTCTCGGCTGCCATCCCCACCCGCCGTTGCGCCGCGCCCTGGACGCGCTGGCGAAAGGGGCGGGCAATCCGGGTGGCGCACTGTACCGCCGGGCGATCGACGTGACCGTCCACAGCGTGGGTCGGAACGGCCGGGTGAACCGCTTGATCGACTCCCATCTGCGAGCGTCGGTGACCCGGGCCCGGCCCTCGGCCCTGGGTGCCGACCTCGTCGATGTCACTCTGGACGGCGCGATCGCGGAGCCGATGCCGAGCGCGGCGCGACCGATCTGGGATTTGTGGCACGCCGGCGGCCCGACCGAGCCGGGCCTCTGGGCGGGTTTGAGCGCCGAGCTCCGGCATCACTGGTCCGGAGCAGCTCTGGCTCACCACCGGGCCGACGCGCCGGACAAGCCGGCCGGCCGCACCTACCGGCTCGACGGGCGTCACGTCACCGACATCGAAGGCTTCTACTGCGCCATCGGTGAGGCCGTCAACGGTCCCGGAGGCTACTTCGGCTGGAACGGCGATGCGCTCCACGACTGTGCGCGCGGAGGGTGGGGCGCGGCGGCGCCGTTTCGCCTGGTGTGGCACGACGCCGGAGTCGCCCGCACTCATCTGAAGGCGAGGGCCGACGGCTCACCCGCCGAGGCCGGGCTCGACCTGATCCTCCGATGGCTGGCCGAGGATCAGATCGAGGTCGAGCTGGGCTGACGCGGACGCCTGATCGAGGCCCGGTCCGCTACGGTGTGCCGATGCGTCTCCTCTCCGGCCTGGCTCAAGCGTTGGCCGTCTGGGTGGCGGCGATCGCGACCGTGTGGCTGGTTCGCAACGTGGCCGTGCTGTGGGCGGCCCTGGTGACAGCCCTGGCGGCGGTGATCCTGCTCGGCCACTGGCATCGCCGCCGTTCCCGGCCCGACACCGCCGTCGGCGCGTACACCGGGGCCGTGCTGTGGCCGGTGCTGTTCGGTGCCGCCTTGATCGCGATCAACATCGTTGCCGGCAGTTCGAGTTATGAATAGCTGACGAGTTCCTCCAGAGCGGCCCGCGAAGGCAGGTGGGTCAGCACGTGCCGGACGTTGCGGTCGGTGAAGCGGACGTCCTCCGCATCGGTGGCTTCGAGCGCGAGTTCCACCTGCCCGGCCACGTAGTTCTGCAGCCCGATCGCCGTACCGCGGAAGTCCGCCACGTTCAGCCGCCGGGCCGGCCGGTAGCCGTCGAGCAGCGCCCGCGCCCCGGCCTCGTTCACGCCGCCGTCCGGGTCGATGGCCCAGTTCGCCAGGACCGCCGCCAGTTCCCATTGCGGTGGCAGCCCGGCCGCATGCTCCCATCCGCTCACCACGAGGGTTTTCGACCCGTCGACCCGTACGTTCCCCGGGGTGAAGTTGTTGTGACACATCACCGGTTCCGCCGTGGCGGCGTGACCGTCCCCGATGGACTCCAGTTCGGCCAGCGCGGGTAGCGCCGCGGTCAGCACCGGGGCCCAGCCTGCCCCTTTGGCCGTGGCCAGCCCGGCCAGTTCGGCCCAGCTGCGCGTCGAGAGCCGGCGGTTGTTCCAGGGGCAGATCTCCGCCGCCGGGAACCGCAACCCGTGCACGATCGCCAGCAGCTCCCCGACCGTACGGGTGACGGTCGCGCTGACCGGCGCGGCGAGCGGTGGCCCGGAACGCACCGATGTGTAGACCCGCCAGCGGTGGCCGCCGATCCGCTCGACGACCCGGCCGTCGAGGCTGCGCACCGGCCGGGGCAGTGTGACCCCGGCCTGCAGCGCGGCTTCCTGGAAGCGGGTGTTCTCCTCGCCGTCGGTGACCGGGTAGACGTCGTCGACGGTCCGGACCGCCCAGCGGCCCTGTCCGGTTTCGAGCAGCCAGCGCCGGCCCATCTCGTCGGGCCGGGCCAGCGACCGCATCGCGGCCACCGCGCCCAGGCCGTAGCGGTTCGCGATCTGTTCGGCCAGGGCGTGGCCGGCCACGACCGCCCCGCTGCGGCCGCGGTCGACCTCGGCCTTGAGGTCGGTCCAGGTGCGGAAGCCGTACTGCCGGGCCAGTGACGTCTGCGCGTCGGCCAGGGTCGCCTCGGGTCGCGTGTCGCGCAGCCCGGCCAGCAGGTCTTTGGCCTGCCGGCGCAGGTGGTCGAGGTTGGGGTTGTCGGGCAGGGTTTTCATCGGAGCACCTCGCTCAGCGCCCGGACCCGCACGGACGGTCGGAGCGTCGGCGTCAGTCGCCCCACCGGCAACACATGGGGTGGCTTCAAGCCTTCCGGCGGGTCTCGGCGCGCTCCCCGCACGCCCGCCGACCTTAACCCCCGGTCGGCGGGCGACGCCAGGTTTAACGTGTAAGTTCGGGACGTGACCGCCACCGAGTTCGATCGTCCCCGCCTCGAACTGGCGAAGGTGGCGGTCGGCTTCACCTTCGCCACCAACGGCCTCGCGTACGCCGGATGGCTGGCCCGCGCCCCCGCAGTGCGTGACGGCCTCGACCTCTCCGCGGCCGGGTTCGGTCTGCTCCTGCTGTGCCTGTCGGTGGCCGCGATCAGCGCCATCCCGCTGGCCGGCCCGCTCGTGCAGCGCTTCGGCCCGGCCCGGTCGGTGCTGATCGGCAGCACGTCGATGGTGCTCGGGCTCACCGGCCTGGCCACCGGCACGCTGGTCGGCTCGGTGCCGCTGGCCGGCCTGGGCCTGGTGCTGACCGGCATGGGCAACAGCACGTGGGACGTCGCCATGAACGTCGAGGGGGCCGACGTCGAGCGCCGCCTCGGCCGCACGATCATGCCGCGCTTCCACGCCGGTTTCAGCCTGGGCACAGTGCTGGGCGCGGCCTTCAGCGCCGTCGCGGCGGCGGTCGACCTGCCGATCTGGGCGCAGCTCTACATCACCGCGGCGCTGGCCGCGGCGGTCACGGCCCCGACCGTACGCAAGTTCCTGCCTTATCACCCGCTGCCCGCCGGCGAGAAGCCCGCGATGAGCGTGGGCCAGGCTTGGCGGGAGCCCCGGACCGTGCTGATCGGGCTGGTCATGCTGGGGTTCGGCTTCACCGAGGGCACCGCCAACGACTGGCTGGCCATCGGCCTCGTCGATGGCTACCGGGCCGATGACACAGTCGCCGCGATCGCGTTCGGGAGCTTCGTCACGGCGATGACGCTGGGCCGGCTCTTCGGCGGCTACGCGATCGAGCGCTGGGGCCGTGTCCTCACCCTGCGCCTCACCGCGGCGTCGGCCGCCCTCGGCCTGCTGCTGGTCGTCTCCGAGGTCGCCGTCCCGTTGGCGATCGCCGGCGCGCTGTTGTGGGGCGCGGGCGCGTCGCTGGGCTTCCCGATCGGCATGAGCGCGGCCGCCGACGATCCGGCCCGCGCCGCCATCCGCGTCTCGGTCGCGGGGTCGGTCGGCTACGGGGCCTTCCTGGCCGGCCCGCCGTTGATCGGTCTGCTCGCCGAGCACGTGGGGGTGCTCCGCGCGATGCTCTGCGTCTTCGGCGCCCTGGCCCTGGGCCTGCTCGCCTCCGGCGCCACCCGGCCGGTCGAGCCGGCCCCGGGCGGGGTGGGGAGAAAGCCCGGGTCCGGCGTGGACGGGGTGGCGGGAAAGTCCGGGGACTGACAGTCTCGGTCCATGGCGCACGACACATCCGCGGTGATCACGTCGCATGTCGAAGCCGCACCCGTACGGGTGTGGTTCGCGCTGACCGACGCCGAGGCGCTCACCGCCTGGTACTGGCCGGCCTCGATGCACCCCCGCGCCTATTCCGAGCCGGTCGTCGGCGGCCGTTTCGGCGTCGACGCGGGCGACATGGGCTTCGCGGGGGAGTATCGCGAGCTCGACCCGCCCCGCCGCCTCGTGCAGTCGTGGCGCTGGGCCGGCGACGACCGGGACAGCCGAGTGACGATCGAGCTCGCCCCGTCCGGTGCCGGCACCGACCTCCGCATCGTCCACGACCGGGTCGACGAGGAGACCGCCGAGATGTATCGGGCGGGCTGGGAGAGCTGCCTGACCCGCCTGCCCGCCTATCTGGCCGCTACTCCGAGCGCAGAAAGTCGGTGATCAGCCCGGCCAGCACGGCCGGCTGTTCGATCACCATCGCGTGCGAGGCGTCGGCCAGCTGGATGTACCGGGGGTGGCCGGCCGCCCGCACCTGATCGAGCAGGTAGCGCCGGTGGGCCTCGTACAGCTCGGCGAACGGCTCCTGCTGAGGCAGGTTGCGAGTGGCCAGCACGACCAGCTCCGGGCACGACGTCCCCGCGTACACCGGTCCAAGATCAAGTTCGTTCATCAGCGTACGCAACTGGGTCGTCACGGCGGCCGAGGGACGCATCGACGTCTCGCCGTTGTCGTGCGCGAGGTTGCGCCGGAAGCCCTCGATCCACACCTTCTCGTTGGCGCCCATGTCGCGCGCCGCCGCCCGCTGGCCCTCGACCAGGTCGGCCAGCTGGTCGGCCTCGATCACCTGGCCCGCCATGGCCTCCACCCGGTCGAACAGCCCGTGCAGCCGGGCCAGTTCGGCGGCCGCCTTCTCCGGGTCCATGCCCGGCAGCTGCGCCGGAGTGACGGGCGGCGGATTCCCGTCGAGGCTCACCACGCCCGGCGCCTCCGGATGCCGCTGGCCCCAGAGCGCCGCCAGCATCCCGCCCAGTGAATGCCCCACCACGGCCGGCCGTTCGATCTCCATCTGGACGCACACCGCCGCGAGATCACCCAGGGCGGTGTCCCACGTCCACGAGCCCTCGCCCGAACGCCCGTGCCCGCGCAGGTCCACGGTGATCACCCGGTGGTTCGGCCGCAGGGCGCGCGCCAGCGTGGTCATCATGGCCAGGTTGCCCCCGGCGCCGTGCAGCAGCAGAAGTGGCGGCTGGTCCCCGCCGAAGTCGCGCACCGCGAGCGGCACGTCGCCCGCATCGATGAGCCGGTCATTGATCATCAAGGTCTCCTGGCGAGTCGGAAGAGTCGGAGAGGTCGGAGTTCGCGGGCGACGAGCAAAGCCGGTCCCGTACGGCCGACGACGGCACACCGCCGTCCGGGTGCCGCGGCAGTCGTCCGCGTTTCACCAGGTCGTGCACCCCTTGCCGGGTGATCCCGAGCATCGCGCCCGCGGTGGCGTACGAGATCGACGCGAACCACGGGTGTCCAATTCGTCGAGCCACGATCTGCCCGAGCGGCGAGCTCCACCACGCGGCCGGCGGATCGAACGGCCCGTCCCCCGGATAGAGCGTCGCGATCAGGCGGGCCGCGGTCATCGTCGCCGCCGTGTCATCGCCGTCGCGCAGGGCCGTCGCCCACCCGCGAGCTCGCAGCCGCACGAGTTGCCGCAGCGCGTCGACCGCGTCGTCCCCCTCGAGCAGCACCTCGAGCGGGTCGAGCAGCCGGACGTCGAGGAGCCGCACGATCTGCTCGACAAGCGCGTCGTCCCGGGTCATGCCGCCATGATTTCCCTACTTGACGCTGGGTGTCAAGTGCCGTCGGGGGTGCGGGCCTTCCGCTGACCCTGGGCGGACCAGTACGGTATGCCCGAATCTCTCGGGAGGATCTCTGGTGCGTGCGCTCGTCGTCGCAGCGGCCCTGCTGCTCGTCCTGACCGGCTGCGACGACAGCGAGGACGAGGCGGTCGCGGCCCCGCCCAAGGTCACAGTGGTCCAGCAGCCCGCCGCCTCGGCCGGCGGCGCCTGCATCCTCTGGGACTACGCCTTCATCCAGGAGAAAATCGGGGTCACCTTCGACGTGGCCGCCTCCGGCCAGGTCGACGACACATCGACCTGCGTCGTGCAGACCGCGGCGGCCGGCTATCCCGATCTCACCCTGTCGGTGGTCGAGAGCACGAAAGCCACCCCGGCGCAGTTTCTCAGCGACCTCAAACCGGCCCGGTCCACGACGTTCAAGGGGCTCGCCAAGGCGGCCTACCGGCTCTACACCCCACCCGCGGCGGGGCGCGGCCCGATCATCGAGATCGGCTGGCTCAGCGAGGCGAAACAGCTGCAGACGCTGCGCTTCACCTTCGCCGCGAACGCGACAGCCGCCGCCGTGACCGCGATGAACCCGAAGCTCATCACCCTCGCCAAGGCGATGGACACGACGAACGGCTGACGTGTGTGCTGATGCCCGGCCTCAGTGGGCCGCGACGAACACTCGCGACGCGACCTCACGAGGCAGGCGGATCTTGTCGCCCGAACGGTCTATGGTCACCCCGTCGCGCTCCTGGGCCACCGTCACCGTCGTGCCCGGGTCGATGCCTGCTGCGTGCAACTGACGCAGCACGTCGGCGTTGGTCTGCACGCTCTCGCAGATGCGCTGCACCACGACGCTGCCGGTGAGCCCGGGGAAGGCCAGGTTGCGCTCGCCGGGGATCTCGGCGTGCTCGGCGTCGTCGGCCCCGCCGAACGCGTCCAGACCGGGGATCGGATTCCCGTACGGGGATCGGGTCGGCTTGTTGAGCAGCTCGTAGACCTTCTTCTCGACCGAGTCGCTCATCACGTGCTCCCAGCGGCAAGCCTCCTCGTGGGCCTCCTCGTAGGGCATGCCGATGACATTGACCAGCAGCAACTCGGCCAGCCGGTGCTTGCGCATGACGGCCACCGCGGTGGAGCGGCCGTCGTCGGTCAGCACCAGGTGCCTGTCGTTCTCGATGGTCAGCAGGCCGTCACGCTCCATGCGCGCGACCGTCTGGCTGACCGTGGGACCGCTCTGGTGGAGCCGCTCGGCGATGCGCGCCCGCAGCGGCGGCACACCCTCCTCCTCCAGCTCGAGGATGGTGCGCAGATACATCTCGGTGGTGTCGATCAGGTCGTGGTTGTGCAGTGACGCCTTCATGCTCCGACCTCCCAGCGGCCTCGGCGGACCGCCGGCCTCGCCCCGAACCAGGACGTAGCCGGGCTGATGACGAATTCATTCACAGTGCGGCCCTCCCAGCAGCGATAATACCTCGTCGTCAGGGGTTGACAGCCGCCCCGAGCAGGTGCAGAGAGCGTACCTGACCGTCCGGGCAACTGCCGCGAAGGGAAACCGTCGGTGGGGCGTGGCAGCATGACGGCATGGTGGATGCGACGACCACGGTGGTGTGGGACCGAGCGCTGCTCGACTACGACATGGGCGATCACCCGCTCAACCCGGTGCGGGTCGAGCTGACCATGGCGCTCGCCCGCGAGCTGGGGGTCCTCGACCGCCCCGGGGTCCGCATGCTCACCCCCGAGCCGGCCACCGAGGCCGACCTGACCAGGGTGCATCGCGCCGACTACCTCGAGGCCGTCCGGCACGCGCCGCTCGACCCGTTCTTCCGCGGCTGGGGGCTCAACACCGACGACAACCCGGTCTTCGAGGGCATGCACGAGGCGTCCGCGCGTATCTGCGGCGCCACCATCGCGGCCGCCGAGGCGGTCTGGCACGGCGCGACCACGAGAGCGGTCAATGTCTCCGGTGGTTTGCATCACGCGCTCGCCGCCCGGGCCGCCGGCTTCTGCGTCTACAACGATCCCGCGGTCGCCATCGCCCGCCTGCTCGACCAGGGCGCCCAGCGAGTGGCCTATGTGGATGTCGATGTGCACCACGGCGACGGTGTGCAGGCCGCCTTCTACAACGACCCCCGCGTCCTGACGATCAGCCTGCACGAGTCGCCGCTCACACTCTTCCCCGGCACGGGATTCGCCGAGGAGACGGGCGGCCCCGGTGCCGAGGGCCTCGCGGTCAACGTGCCGCTCCCACCGGGCACGGGCGACGCGGCCTGGCTGCGGGCTTTCCACGCGATCGTGCCGTCCGTGCTCCGCGCCTTCGCCCCCGAGATCATCTTCAGCCAGTGCGGCGCCGACGCGCACCGCCTCGACCCCCTGGCCGACCTGCGGCTCTCGGTCGACGGCCAGCGCGCGGCCTATCTGGCGATGCGCGACCTGGCCGACGAGCTGTGCGACGGCCGCTGGGTCGCGATGGGCGGCGGGGGTTACGCGCTGGTCGAGGTCGTGCCGCGCGCCTGGACCCACCTGCTGGCCGCGGCCACCGGCGCCCCGATCGATCCGGCGACCCCGACCCCCGGCGCCTGGCGCACGATGGCCACCGAGCGGTGCCCGCAGGCCGCCGTCCCCGAGACGATGACCGACGGCACCGAACCGGCGACCGAGCGCTGGCAACCCGGCACCACGCCCGACCCGGTCGACCGCGCGATCCTGGCCACGCGCACGGCCGTCTTCCCCCTGCACGGCCTCGATCCCCACGACCCCCGCGACTGACCGTTCCGCATCACCGCATCCCCGCATCGGAGAGGAGGAGGGGCATGGACATCAGCGCCGACGTCCTGCTCTCCGACGGCACCGCCGTCCACCTGAGACAGATCCGCCCGGCCGACGCCCCGGCCATCGTCGAGTTCCACTCGCGCATGAGCGACCGCACCCGCTACCTGCGCTATTTCTCCCCCTACCCGCGCATCCCCGAGCGCGACCTCGAACGTTTCGTCAACGTCGACCACCACGACCGCGAGGCCTTCGTCATCGTCGCCGGCCCGCGCATCATGGCCGTCGGCCGTTACGAACGGCTCGGCCCCGACTCGCCCGAGGCTGAGGTCGCCTTCGTCGTGGAGGACGCCCACCAGGGCCGCGGCATCGGCTCGGTCCTGCTCGAACATCTCGCCGAGGCCGCCCGGGCCAACGGCCTCACCCGCTTCGTGGCCGAAGTGCTGCCCGAAAACGCGGGCATGCTCCGGGTCTTCAGCGACTTCGGCTATCAGGTGCAGCGCAAGTACGCCGACGGCGTCGTGCACCTCAGCTTCCCCATCGCCCCCACCGAGAAGTCGCGCGAGGTGCAGGAATCGCGGGAGAAGCTCACCGAGGCCCGCTCGATCGCCCGTCTGCTGGCCCCGCGCGGGGTCGCGGTCTACGGCGCCAGTGCGAGCGGCCAGGGCATCGGCGCCGCCATGCTCGGCCACCTGCGCGACGGCGGGTTCGCCGGCTCCATCGTCCCGGTGCACCGCAGCGCCGACCGCGTGGCCGGCCTGCGGGCGTTCAGGTCGGCCACCGAGGCGGGCGTCGACGTCGACCTCGCCCTGATCGCCGTCCCGCCCGAGGGCGTCGCGGCTGCGGTGGCCGACGCGGCCGCATGTGGCGTGGGTGGGCTGGTGGTGGTCTCCGCGGGGTTCGCCGAGACCGGCGTCGAGGGTGCGGCCACCCAGCGGGCCCTGATCGAGAGCGCGCACGCGGCGGGCATGCGCGTGGTCGGCCCCAACAGCATGGGCGTGGCCAACACCGACCCTTCCGTACGGCTCAACGCCACCCTCGCCCCGCGCCTGCCCGCCGCCGGACGGGTCGGGTTCTTCAGTCAGAGCGGCGCGCTCGGTGTCGCGCTGCTGGCCGAGGCCGACCGTCGCGGGCTGGGCCTGTCCAGCTTCGTCTCGGCGGGCAACCGGGCCGACGTCTCCGGCAACGACCTCCTGCAGTACTGGCAGGACGACCCCGGCACCGACGTCGTCATGCTCTACCTCGAGACGTTCGGCAACCCGCGCAAGTTCGCCCGCCTGGCCCGCCGCATGAGCCGGGTCAAGCCCGTGGTCGCGGTCTCCTCGGCCACCCGCCCGCCCGGCCTGGCCGGTGACCTGCCCGGCCCCGACGTGCACGCGGTCACCGCCCTGTTCGCCCGCTCGGGCGTGATCCGGGTCGACACCGTGCAGGAGATGTTCGACGTCGGCCTGCTGCTGGCCCACCAGCCCCTGCCCACCGGCCGCCGGGTGGCGGTGGTCGGCAACTCCTCCGCCCTCTCCGAACTGGCAGTGGCCGCGTGCCGGGCCAACGGCCTGACGGTCGCCACGGGCTACCCGCTCGACATCAGCCCGCAGGCGGGCGCCCACGACTTCGCCGACGTGCTGGCCGACGCCGCCGTCGACGACCGCGCCGACGCCCTGGTCGTGGTGTTCGCGCCGCCCCTGCCCGGCCAGCTGGCCGACGAGGATGCCGACTTCGCCGCCGCGCTGGCCAGCGTGGCCCTGGCCGGCGAGAAGCCCACCGTGGCGACGTTCCTGCTGGGCAGCCTGCCGCCGCGGGTCCCGGCCTACCCGTCGGTCGAGGAGGCCGTGCGGGCCCTGGGCCGGGTGGCGACGTATGCGGAATGGCTGCGCCGCCCACCGGGCCGGCTCCCCGTGTTCGACGACGTCGACGTGACGGCGGCCCGCGTCGACGGCCCGCCGTCCGAGCTGCTCGCCGCCTACGGCATCGACGTGGTGCCGTCCACGCTCGCGGCCGGCGTCGAAGAGGCGATCGCGGCCGCGTCGGCCCTGGGCTACCCGGTGGCGCTCAAAGCAGCCGGCGGCGCCCTGCGGCATCGCATCGACCTCGGCGCGGTCCGGCTCGCACTGGCCGACGACGGTGACGTCCGCACGGCGTACGGGGAACTGTCCGCCGCCTTCGGCCCCGACGTGCTGGTCCAGACGATGGTCCCGGCCGGGGTGGCCTGCCGCATCGAGGTGATGGAAGACCCGGCGTTCGGCCCGGTGGTCGGCTTCGGACTGGGCGGCGTGGCCAGTGAGCTGCTGGGCGACCTGGCCTGGCGGGCCGCCCCGCTGACCGACCGGGCGGCCGAGGCCCTGGTCGTCGAGCCACGCGCGGCCCCGCTGCTGCACGGCTATCGCGGCTCGGCCCCCGTCGACCGCGCGGCGCTGATCGACCTGCTGCTACGGGTGGGCCGCCTCGCCGACGACCATCCCCGCCTGCGTGGCCTCTCACTCAACCCGGTGCTGGCCCGCCCCGACGGCTATTCGGTGCTGCACGTCGCAGCCGAACTCGGCGACCCGGCCCGCCGCCCCGACACCGGCCCCCGCCGCCTCCGCAGCCCCTGACACCCCACCCCGGCCGGGGCCCGAACCCGCCCACCCCGGCCGGGCTCATACCCCGCCCGCCCCGGCCGGGCCCGCATCCCGCGTGCCCCGGCCCTGCCCCGGCCCGTGTTCCTGTCAACTGCGCAGCCCCTGACCGGCCGCCGCCCGCGCACCCGATACCCGGATGCGCCCCCACCAGCCACCCAGCCCGTGACCAGCCTGCCGTCCGCGCAACCCCGATCGGGCCCGCCCCCGGCCGCTGTGCACTTCCTGATCGGCGCTGCCTCACGGCGTACGGGGAAAGGTCTTGGAACGGCGACCGCCCGGTCGAGCCGTGAGGCCCGCCGGGCGGTCGGAAGTGTCGCGTGCCTCAGCCGGCGTAGGCCTCGAGGCGGGACGCGCGCTCCGGGTCGCGCAGCTTGAGCATGGTGACCTTCTCGATCTGGCGGATGCGCTCACGGCTCAGGCCGAACTCGCGACCGACCTCGTCGAGGGTGCGCTGGCGGCCGTCGTCGAGGCCGAAGCGCAGGCGGATGACTGCCGACTCGCGCTCGCTCAGGGTCGCCAGCACGATCTCGACCTCGCTGCGCAGCTCGCCCTGACCGGCGCCGGTGCTGGGCTGCTGGTCGACCGCGGCCACGAAGTCGCCGAGCGCGCTCTCCCCGTCCTCGCCCACCGCCTGGTCGAGGCTGACGGGCTCCCGGTCGTACGAGATCAGCTCGATCACCTGGAACTCGGGCACACCCATGGCCTGCGCGATCTCGGCGATGCTGGGCTCACGGCCGAGCGTCGCGGCCAGGTCGCGGCGGCTGCGGACCATGCGGTTGACCTGCTCGACCATGTGCACCGGGATGCGGATGGTGCGGGCCTGGTCGGCCATGGCGCGGGTGATGGCCTGGCGGATCCACCAGGTGGCGTACGTGGAGAACTTGTAGCCCTTGGTGTAGTCGAACTTCTCGACCGCGCGGATCAGGCCCAGGTTGCCTTCCTGGATGAGGTCGAGGAAGGCCATGCCCCGCCCGGTGTACCGCTTCGCGATGCTCACCACGAGCCGCAGGTTGGCCTCGAGCAGGTGGTTCTTGGCAGCCTTGCCCTCCGCGATGATGATCTGCAGGAGGGGGGCCAGGTCTTCGGCGGCCTCGGGGAGCTTCTCCTCCGCGTACAGGCCGGCCTCGATGCGCTTGGACAGCTCGACCTCTTCGACCGCGGTCAGCAACCGGGTCCGTCCGATGCCGTTCAAGTAGGCACGAACCAGGTCGGCGGAAACGCCACGCTCGTCCGTGGCGTCCAGGTCGGTCAGGAGCTCGACACCATCGGTCATGCTGTTCTCAACGGCAACCGCAACCGTCGCCTTGGACTCCGACGCCTTCATCTGCAGGACCACCTTTCAGTCCCCTCCCCGCTGAATAACTGGCTCGTGCGTTCCCAGCCCTTGCGTGCCGGTGATCGATAGCTTGGCCTGGAGCGCGTTAAGCCGAGGTGAGGCAAGCGTCCAGGTGGCATGAATCAGGGAGAACCCTGACGTCGCCAAGCCGACAAGTGACCGGATTGCCGGTACTCGTCGCGTGTTGCGCGCCGATACTGTTCCCCAAACGCCCTCGAGGAGGAGATGGTTCAGTGGTCTTCAAAAAACTGATGCAGGCAATGGGTGTCGGTGGCCCGTCGGTCGAAACTGTGCTGGCCAACCCCAATTGCCGGCCCGGCGGATTTCTTGAGGGCCAGGTGCACGTCATCGGCGGGGACCACGCCGTCGACGTCGAATATGTGGCAATTGGGTTGATGACGCGGGTCGAAGTAGAGAGCGGCGACAGCGAATACAACACGAACCAGGAATTCCACCGGCAGCGATTGACCGGTTCGTTCCGGCTTGACCCCGGTGCCCGTTATGACGTGCCGTTCCGCTTCGACGTGCCGTGGGAAACCCCGATCACCGAGGTCTATGGGCAGCGTCTGCACGGCATGACCATGGGCCTGGCCACTGAGCTCGAGGTCGCGCGGGCCGTCGACAAGTCCGACCTGGACGCCGTCATGGTGCACCCGCTGCCCGCACAGGAGCGCATCCTGGACGCGCTGCTGCGGCTCGGCTTCCGCTTCAGCAAGGCCGACGTCGAGCGCGGCCGGGTCTACGGCGTGCAGCAGCACCTGCCGTTCTACCAGGAGATCGAGTTCTACCCGCCGTCCGCCTACGCGAGCGGCATCAACCAGCTCGAGCTCACGTTCATCGCCACCCCGCAGAACCTCCAGGTCGTCCTGGAGATCGACAAGCGGGGCGGTTTCCTCACCGAGGGGCACGACGCGTTCGGCCGTTTCGATGTCGACTACGCGACAGTCGACCAGGTGGACTGGGCCGGCCAGCTCGACAACTGGCTGCGGCAGTCGGCGCAGCGGCGCGGCCTGTTCTTCTGACCCGGGGCCGGGCGTGGGGCTCCCTACAGTTCGAGCAGAATTGTCCGGGGCCCCACGTTGACGCTTTCGACCAGCATGTGCGCGCGGAACCGACCGGTCTCGACCGTCGCGCCGCGAGATCGCAAAGCTTCCACGTACGCCGTGACGAGCGGCTCGGCCACCTCAGCCGGCGCGGCGGCACTCCAGGTGGGCCGGCGTCCCTTGCGCGCGTCGCCGTAAAGCGTGAACTGGCTGACCACCAGCAGCGGGGCGTTGCGGTCGGCCGCTGACGCCTCGTCGTCCAAAACGCGGAGCTCGTACGTCTTCCGGGCCAGCTCGGCGGCCTTGGCCGGAGTGTCGTCGTGGGTCACCCCGACCAGCACGAGCAACCCGTCCTCGATCTTGCCGACGACCGCCTCGTCAACGGTCACGCTGGCCCGGCTGACTGTCTGCACCAGTGCTCGCATTACTTCCCGACCCCTTGCCGTACGCGCGCCGCAGCCAGCGGCAACATGTTGACCTCACCCACAGACATGGTGACCTGCCGCGAACGCATCTCCACCACCTGGTCCAGCAGACGAACCGGGTCCCCGGGCGCGAGCCGCAGAAAAACGTCGAGCATGGCGCCAACCTGCTCGTGAGTCGGATGCTGGATCGCCCCGGTCGCCACCTGCGCCAGAATCAGCGCCGTGAACGCCGTGTCAAGATCCGGCTCCCCGTTCCGGGCATTCCGCCAGTCGATCACCACCGGCCCGTCCGCGGTGATCACCACATTCTCCGGATGCAGATCAAGATGCAGCACCGACGGCCCGCCCTCACCCAGCGACCACATGCCGTCACCTGCCGAGGGCACGTCTCCGCCCACCGGCCGTGCGCTGTCACCCGCCGTCGGGCTTACCGGCTGTGCGCTGCCACCCGCCACCGGGCCCACTGGCCGTGCGCAGTCATCTGCGGCCGTGCTGGTCGGCTGTGCGCTGTCATCTGCGGCCGTGCTGGTCGGCTGTGCGCTGTCACTCGCCGCCGCGCCCATCGGCTGCGTGTTTCCGCCCAGCGGCGGCAGGGCGTGCAGCCGGCGCAGCAGATCGGCCAGGATCGCCGCCCCGTCCTCCATCGCCATCGCCCCGGACAGCAACAAGGCGGCCATGGTCGGCCCATCGAGCCGCTCGAGAACGAGATCGGCCCCACCCGCCGCGAACACGCGCGGCACCGGAAACCCGTGGCTTCCCACATGCCGCATGATCAGCGCCTCGGGCTCGGTGTCCCCACCCTCCCGATACCGCCGGAGCACCGTGCCGTCCCCGAGCGAGTAGACGTCAGCCTCCCGCCCGAACGCGAACGGCTGACCCAACTCCTCAGGCACCGGCACACTCGTCACGCCGTGACGCTAGCCCACCAATGAGCCCAAAGTGACCCCACAGCCGCGCCCCAAGTGACTCCCGAGCCGCGCTGCGAGTGACCCCACGGCCGCGCCGGGAATGACCCCACGGCCGCGCCGCGACTGCCCCCCACGGCCGGGCCGCGAGTGGCCCACGGCCGCGCCGCGAGTGGCACCCGAGCCGCGCCGCGAGTGGCCCTCGAGCCGCGCTGCGAGTGACCCTCCGGCCGCGCCGCGAGTGACTTCCGAGCCGCGCCGCGAGTGGCCCCACGGTCGCGTCGGGAATGACCCCACGGCCGCCTGGGGTGAACCGCCGGGCCGCCCGAAGGCCCCGCTGTGCCGCCCCGGGGCGACTCACTAGGCCGCTTTGTTCGCGCACCGCCGCCGCCCCTGTCGCGTTGGGTGGGCGCGGCGGCGGCGCGTGGGCGGCCGGGCGATCAGTCGACCGCGTTGCTGCTGGAGTCGCTCGTGTAGCTGTCCACCGGCGTCTCCATCGCGCCCGTGGTGGCGTCGCCGGTCGTCGTGTTGGCGACACCCGGCCCCGAGCGCGGGCGCGTCCGGAAGCTGTTCGGCCCCGCGTTCCCACCGGTCGTGGTCATCACGCCGTGCTCGGGCGGCGGCCCACCGTCCTGAAGCTGGTCGGTGTCGGTGCCCGCGGCGATCGTGCTGGACAGGCCGGGGTCGTCATCACCCTTCTCGGGACGGTACGTACTGGGCTCGTTAAGGGCCCCTGGGGCGTAATCGCTCCCCAGGATCTCCCGCTCGATGCTCTCCTGCGAGTCGCTCATAGCTCTGCCCCTCCCGACAGTTCGGCGGCTCCCAACGTGCCCCGGCCGGCACGGGGTAAACCGGGGTGACGGCCATCATGCTCGTTCCCGGACGGCCCCGGAACCCGTCAGTTGTGCCCGCGCCGGGAGCAAACTGCCCACCAGGGCCAGCAGCAGACACGCGCCGACCGCGGCCGTCGCGACGGCCCACGGCACGGTCAGCGTCACGGACGTGCCCGTCTGCTCCCGAAAGCCGGCCGCCGTTCCCCACAGCGCCAGCAGAGCGGCCGAGCCGCCGAGGATCGAACCGATCAGCACGACCAGCGCCGACTCGCCCGCCACGGTCACCAGCACTTGGCGGGGCGTGGCCCCCGCGAGCCGCAGCAGCCGGTAGTCGTTCGCCCGCCGCCCGGTCGCCATGAACAGCGTGTTCGCCACCGCCAGCGCCCCGTACCCCACCGACACTCCGACCAGTAACAGCGTGAAGATCCAGACCAGGCGATCCTTCTCGGAACCCGACTCGCGCGCGTAGGTCGCCACGTCGACCAGCCGGGCCCCCACCGGTGCCGGCGAGGCAGTCGCCGATCCGACCGGTTGTGCCGGGGCCAGAGCCGAAGGATCGTGGCGCCGCACCGTCGCACGAGCAAGAACCACTTCCGCGGCCGCCTCGTCGTCCGGCAGCACCGCCGACACCCGAAGCCGTTTCTCCTGCCCGTCCGCCAAGACCAGAGTCAACTGGTCCCCGGCCTCTCTGCCGAGCTGCGCGGCCCGCGACCGATTGAGAACCAGCGCGTCCGGATCGGGCGCTTCCGCCGGTCCATCCGGTGGGAGGCCGGCGGCGATCAGCACCGTGTCGTTCACGTAGACCGAGGTGAACAGGGCCGCCGCGGGAGCGGCCGAGTCGGTCAGGCCCGGCGTGCCGTCGGGCATGAGCACCGTGCCGGCCTGCGCGGCGTCGGCTCGCCGATCGGCATACGCCGTCTCCGCGGTCTGCACGTTGCCCGCGATGAAGACCGCGAACGCGACCGTGAGCAGGACCGGCGCGGCGGTGGAAGCGGTACGCCGCGCCCCGGTCAGCGCACTCTCCCGCACCACCGTGCCGAGCGCGCCGCGAACCGGGCGCAACATCAGCCGCACGATCAGCGGCACCACCGCGGGTGCCAGCAGCGCGGCCGCGACCACCAGCGCCATCGCTCCCAGCAACGCGTAGGCACCCAGGTCGGCCAGATCGTCCGTCACCACCGTGGCGACCGCGGCACCGATGCCGGCCCCCGCGAACACCAGCCCCGCCAACCAACGGCCCCGAGTCATCGGCCGGGTCTCGACCTCGGCGCTGCGCAATGCGTCGAGCGGCCGCACCCGAGCGGCTCGCCGCGCCGCCATCAGCCCGCCCGCGACCGCTACAACCGGTCCGATCAGGACACCCGTCAGCGGCGGCCACCACTGCAACCGGGCCTGGAAGGACTCAGGCTCGAACCCGGCGTCGACCAGCACCGAGCCCACCCATGGGGAAAGCGCCAACCCGGATGCCGTGCCGACGACAGCCGCGGTCAGACCCACCACGGCTGCCTCGCGCAGCACCGTGAATCTCACTTGCCGAGGCGTGGCCCCGACGGCCCGCAGCAACCCGATCTCGCGGCGTCGCTGATTGACCGACAGGGCCAGCGTGGAAGCGACCACGAAGACGCACGAGAACACGGAGAGCGCCGCCATTGCGCTCAGCACCTGCAAGCCGATCCACCGCGTACGGGCGTCGCCGCGCGGCTCGAGATCTCCGAGCGACGCCTCGGAGAGAACGGTCGCCCCGCCCGCGGCGGCTCGCACATCCGCAGGATCAGGGTTCCCGGTCAGCCCGATCACCCGTACGCCGGGAGCCAGCCGGGCCGCCTCAGCATCGGTGACATAGAGGCGCGCCGCCCGGACCAGCCCGGTGACCTTCCACGTCGCGGGGCCGGCCGCGGTCAGGATCGTCACGGTGCCGCCCACCGGAACTCGCAGGTCTTCGCCGAGGACGACCTCACCGGGTGCGTCGGCGGGACGACCCGCGATCAAGGATTCGCCCGCAAGGGTCGCGCTCGCCCATCCGTACCCCTCCTGGATCTCGGCGACCGGGCGACCCGACCGCACGGGCTGTGCGTAGAACCGGTGATCGGGCACGGCGGCCTCGACACCGGGCAGCCCGGCAAGCCGTTCGGCGAGGGCGCCGGCCACATCGGACGGCCACGGTCGCGTCTCCGGGAACGGGTCGGCCGGTGTCGTGACCCCGGCACTTCGCACCGCGACAGTCACGGCGGCGAACCGGTCCGGCCGCTCCGGCCCGGCCGAGGCCAGCAGCGTGAGAGTCAGTGTGACCACCGCCGTCCCCAGAAGGACCGCTATTAAGGCGCCCAACCGATCTCTGGCCGGCATGCCGCCCCGGAGCAACTGGGTCAGCACGTCGCCTCCGCTCGGGTCATGCGGGCCGCTATCGCTTCGGCCGAGGCGCCGTCGAGGCGATCGACGAGACGGCCGTCCGCGAGCAGCAGCACCGAGTCGGCGACAGCGGCGGCCACCGGATCGTGCGTCACCATCACGATCGTCTGGCCCCGGCCGGTCGCCAGCCCGCGCAGCAACTCGAGGACGCGCCGGGACGTCTGGTTGTCGAGCGCCCCGGTCGGCTCGTCGGCGAAGATCACGGCGGGCCGGGTGACCATCGCCCGGGCGATCGCCACTCGTTGCTGCTGGCCACCGGAGAGCTCGACCGGGCGGTGGTGGGCCCGATCGGCCAGGCCGACGTCGTCGAGGGCGGCATTCACGTCGGCCGGGTCGATGCGGCGACCGGCGAGCCGGACGGGAAGAGCGACATTCTGCGCGGCGGTGAGCGACGAGATCAGGTTGAACGCCTGGAACACGAAGCCGATCCGCTCGCGGCGCAGCACCGTCAGCCCGGTCTCGTCCAGTTCGCCCAGGCGGACCCCTTCGATGGTCACCTCGCCGGACGTCGGGCGGTCGAGACCGGCCACACAATGCAACAGGGTGGACTTGCCGGAGCCGGACGGGCCCATTACCGCCGTGAACGTGCCCGCGGCGAGGTCGACAGTGACGCCGTCGAGCGCGGTCACCGGGCCCGGACCGGCGTCGTACTCCCTTCGGAGCTCCTTGATCGCAACCATCGGTGTCGTCATGGCGGAAAGCCTCCTGGTTTCCCGATCGGATGTCGTCAACCCGTGGTTCGGCGCCGTGACGCCAGAAAATCGAACCGTGGGTTGACGCCCGGGCCCCCGCCGCTCGTTAACGTCGCTCGGGTGACTGCCGCATCGCCCTCCTTCCTCATCCGGAGGCTCAACCGCGGTCAGCTGCTCGGCATCGACGCGCTGCTGGCCGTGCTGGCCGCTGCCTTTGGATGGTTCGCCGCGACCGAACCGCCGGCGTCCGCCCAACCGGCCTGGTTCGAGCCGGCCTGGCTGTCCGCGATGATCGGCCTGGCTCTGGGCGCTCCGGTCGCCGTCCGTCGTCTGTGGCCCATCGCCGCGACCGCGGTGGTGCTGGTCGTCGCCGTGTTCGCCGTCGTCAGCGGTGCGATCCCGAGTTATGCCGGCGCGGCGCCGATCGTTGCGCTGGGCCTCGTCCTCTATACCGTCGGCGTCGAGCTTCCGCGGCGTCGCTCGGTCCCGGTCGTCCTGGTGAGCGTGGTGGCCCTGGTCGCGTCATTCGCCGTGGCCGAGGGCGACTCGTTCGAGCTGCTGGTCGTGACGTGGATGATCGCCGCGTTCTGGGCGGTCGGGCGCACAGTGCGGGAACGCCGGGCGCACGCGGCCTCCCGCGCCGAGCAGGCCACGGCGCTCGCGGTGGAGCAGGAGCGCCTCCGGCTGGCTCGCGAGCTGCACGACATCGTCGCGCACAGCATGAGCATGATCGCGATCAAGGCGGCCGTCGCCGACCACGTCGGAGACGATCGGCCGGAAGAGATGCGGGCCGCGTTGCGGGTGATCGGCACGACGAGCAGGCAGTCGCTGGCGGAGATCAGGCGAGCGCTCGCCTTGGTGCGCACGGAGGCTGCCCTGCGACCCGCGCCGACTCTGGCCGACCTGCCCGAGCTGGTCCGCAACGCGCGGTCGACCGGGCTGAGGGTGGATCTCGAGGTGCGCATGGAGGAGGAATTGCCCAGCGATGTGGCGCTGTCCGCCTACCGCATGGTCCAGGAGGGGATGACCAATGTGGTCAAGCATTCCGGCGCCGCCGCTTGCCGGGTCGAGGTCGTGGGCCGGTCGGGTGAGGTGAGTATCCGGATCACCGACGACGGGGCCGGCGCCACTCTCACCGGCCCGGCTGCGCCATCCGGGAGTGCCGTAAGCGAGACCCGGCCGGCGGCCCTGGCCGGGGGAGGCGGCCCGGTCGGGCAGGGGCTCATCGGCATGCGGGAACGGGCCGCGCAGTTCGGCGGGGAGTTCCGGGCCGGACCGCAGCCCGATCGCGGCTGGGAAGTCGCGGCGACCCTGCGATTCGCGCCATGAGCGCCGCGTGGGAGCAGCCCGGAGAGGGCGTCGCGGAGGCGCGGTCTGTGGTGGTGGGGGCCGGGGTAGCGGGGCCCGGGGCGAGCGCCGCGGGGGAGCGGCCCGTGATCCGGGTGGTGATCGCGGACGATATGGCGCTTGTGCGGGGCAGTTTCCGGGTGCTGATCGATCACACGCCGGGGCTTGTCTGCGTCGGTGAGGCCAGCACGGGGCGGCAGGCGGTCGCGATCGCGCGGCGGGAACGGCCCGACGTGATTCTGATGGACGTGCGGATGCCCGAGATGGACGGCGTCGAGGCCACCCGGGCGATCTGCCGGGGCGCCGATGCGCTGGACAGCAAAGTGATCATGTTGACCACCTTCGACCTGGACGAGTATGTGATCGGTGGGTTCCGTGCGGGAGCCAGCGGTTTTCTGATCAAGGATGTGCTGCCCCACGAGCTGATCGACGGCATCCGGACCGTCATGGCGGGGGACAGGCTGCTCGCGCCGGGGCCGTTGAGCCGGTTGATCGAGGCCCACGTCGCGCAGCCCGAGCGGCGCGTCACGCCGCTGCCTCAGATCACCGGGCGCGAGCGTGAGGTGCTGGTGCTGGTGGCCCGGGGGCTGTCGAACGATCAGATCGCATCGCAGCTCGGGGTCTCCATGTCCACGGTCAAGACGCACATCAACCGCCTGCTCACCAAGCTCGACGGCCGCGACCGCACGCATCTCGTCATCGCCGCCTACGAGAGCGGCCTGCGATGACCGCCCGGTGCTGCCGCCAGACCCGCGGCACCTGCGAAGATGAGCGCCATGACGCTTTCCCTGCCGATCGACGCCGAGGCCAACGAGCTGCTGTCCACCGACCCGCTGGCGTTGCTCATCGGCATGGTGCTCGACCAGCAGATTCCGCTCGAAAAGGCGTTCAGTTCGCCGCATGTGCTGGCGCAGCGGCTCGGGCACGCGCCGACGGCGGCCGAGCTGGCGGAGTTCGACCCGGAGGCGCTCATCGCGATCTTCGCGAAGCCGCCCGCGCTGCACCGGTTCCCCAAGGCCATGGCGGCGCGGGTGCAGGAGGTCTGCCGGGCGCTGGTCGACCGGTACGACGGGGTGGCGGCCAACCTGTGGACCGGCGTCGAGGACGGCGAGGAGCTGCTCAAGCGGGTGGCGTCGCTGCCGGGGTTCGGCAAGCAGAAGTCGCAGGTCTTCGTGGCGCTGCTCGGCAAGCAGTACGGAGTGCAGCCGGCCGGGTGGCGTGCCGCCGCCGGCGGGTACGGCGAGGAGGGCTCTTTCAAGTCGGTGGCCGACATCGTCGACGACCAGTCGCTGGGCAAGGTGCGCGCCTACAAGAAGGAGATGAAGGCTGCCGCCAAGGCGTAATCGCGCGGTTGTGAGCTGGTAAAACACCAACTTCGGCGACGCGGCACGCGGCCCGGTCGAGAGCACGCTGGGCGTACTGGCACGAACGGTGCAAGTATGGGGGGTCGATCGGAGACCCATCGTGAAGAAGCAGCTGGACAGAGCGGTTCTGATCACGGATGCGGATCGCAGCCCGGATGATCAGTTCCGTAGCCGGCAGATCCGGTACGTGACGATGATGGGCATCCGTGCCGCCTGCGTGGTCGCCGGGGCCGTGCTCGTCAGTGTCCGGCCGCCGTGGCTGCCGCTCTGGCTCATCCTGTGCGGCGCGGGCATGGTGTTCCTGCCGTGGGCGGCCGTGCTCATCGCCAACGACCGGCCCGCCAGGACGAAGGCCGAGCGCGCCGCCTCGGCCGCCGCCCGTGACGCGAAGCCGCAGGTCACGCTCCCGCAGCACTCCGCCGAGCAGGCCGAATACCTGACGATCGATCTCGAGCCCTCCGAGACCGGCGAGCACTGGATCCCGAGCGACCCTCGCGACCGCAAGGAGGGCTAGCGCGGCCGGGCCCCGATCCGTGAGACGGCCGCGGCGCCGAGGACGGCACCGGCTTCGAGCGCCTCGTCAGGGGTGCTGCCGGTGATCCACGTGCCGAGCAGACCCGCGGCGAAGGCGTCGCCCGCACCGGTGGGGTCCCGCATCGGAACGCGATCGGGCCTGGCCGAGTGCACGCTGCCGTCCCGCGCGGCCCAAGTGGCGCCGTCGCCGCCCTGCTTGACGACCACATTACGTACGTGGGAAGTCAGGTTTTGAGCCTGCTCGGCGGCCGGACCCGGACCGGCCAGCACATCGGCCTCGTCGGCGTTGCACAGCAGCAGATCACAACCGCGTATCCAGGTCAGGAAGGCCTCGGCCCCCACCGCCCGCAGCGGAGCCGCCGAGGCCGCGTCGACGCTGGTGGTCAGGCCACGCTCGGTGGCGGCGGCCAGCGCCGCCAGGCCAGCCGCGCGTGAGCCGTCGTGCAGCAGGGGATAGCCGGAGAGGTGCAGGTGTACCGCGTCGGGGATGTCCAGGACCGCCGCCCGTACGCGGGCCGGGTCCAGCAGCAGTGAAGCGCCCCGATCGGTGATCATCGTGCGTTCTTCCGGGCCCGCCAGTACCACGACGCTGCCGGTGACCGCGCCGGGATGGGTCTGTACCGCGCATCGCACACCGGCCCCGGCCAGTTCGGCCACCCGCTCGCGGCCCGCCGGGTCATCGCCCACGGCGGCGACCAGCGTGACCGGCTGTCCCGACTGCGCGAGCCAGGCCGCCGTGTTCGCGGCCTGGCCGCCGCCGCCCACGGTGATCGCGGCGGCGGTGTCGGAGCCCGATTCGATCGGGCCGCCGTGGGCCACCAGGACATCGGTGACCAGGTCACCTACGACGATGATCACGCAGAGACGCTGAAACCGAGCGGGGCCGTGGCCGGCGTGGCCGCAGCCACCGCGATCTTGGCGGCGAGCTCGGCGTTGCGCAGGATGATCCGTACGTTCACCTCGAGGCTCTGGCCCTCGGTGCTCTCGTGGAAGTGGCTGAGCAGGAACGGGGTGACCGCCTTGCCGGTGATCCCACCTCGCGCCAGCAGCGACAAGCCTTCGGCCAGCGTACGGTCGTGCAGGTCGGGGTCGAGCTGCTGATCGACCGGCAGCGGGTTGGCCAGGATCAGTGCCCCCGCACCGACGTTGTGGTCGGCCCGGGCGCGGATCACGTCGGCCACCTGCTCCGGCGAGTCGAGCCCCCAGTCCACGTCGAATCCGCCGTCGGTGATGAAGAAGCCGGGGAAGCGCTTGGTGCCGTACCCGGCCACGGCGACGCCGAGGGTCTCGAGCCGCTCCAGCGTCGCGCCCACGTCGAGGATCGACTTCACGCCGGCGCAGACCACGACGATGGGCGTGCCGGCCAGCGTCGTGAGGTCGGCCGACTCGTCGAAGGTGAGGTTCGCCTCACGATGCACGCCGCCCAGGCCGCCGGTCGCGAACACGCCGATGCCCGCGGCGGCCGCGACGGCACTGGTCGCGGCGACCGTGGTGGCGCCGTCCGCGCGCCGGGCGGCGGCCACGGCGAGGTCCCGTACGGAGAGCTTCGCCACTCCTTCGGCCAGGGCCAGATGCTCGATCTGGGCATCGTCCAGACCCACGACGAGCTCGCCGCCGATCATGCCGATCGTGGCGGGCGTAGCGCCCTGATCCCGTACGGTCTGCTCGATCTCGTGCGCCACCCGCAGGTTGTCCGGATGCGGCAGCCCGTGCGAAATGATCGTGCTCTCCAGCGCGACCACCGGCCGGCCGTCCCGGCGGGCACGGGTCACGTGCTCGCCGTATCGAATCGCGAAGTCAGTCACGACAGCTACCGTACGGTGTCGCGAAGCCCTTGGACGCCGCCCGGCACAAAGCTGAAGACCAGGTCATTGGACCGGTCCGGTCCGAGGTGTCACACTTGCGGGTTGGAGCTTTCGTTAGGCCGCCGAAGCCGGGGGGATCGGCGGTTCGACCCGAGAATGTGAACGAAGGGCAGATGTCGTGAGCACGCAGATCCTGGAGCGTCCGGAGACCAAGGACGCCGACACCGGGCCGGAAATGTTCCACTACGTGCGCAAGGAGAAGATCGCGGAAAGCGCGGTCATGGGCACCTTTGTCGTGGCGCTGTGCGGTGAGAAGTTTCCGGTGACGAAGTCGCCGAAGCCGGGATCCCCGGTGTGCCCCCAGTGCAAGGAGATCTACGAATCGATGAAGCACTGACGAGTGGTGACGGGCTCTTAGCCGCGGACCTGATCGGCGTCGCGGTCTTCGCCGCCTCGGGCGCCTCGGCCGGCGTCGCGAAGCGGCTGGACCTGTTCGGCGTCGCCTTCGTCGGATTCATCGCGGCGCTCGGCGGCGGCATCCTGCGTGATCTTGTGATCGGCGCGGTGCCGCCGCTGGCCTTTGCCGACTGGCGCTACTCGATGACGGCGATCGCGGCCTCGCTCGCCGTCTTCTGGCTGCACCCCCGCCTGGCGCGCTGGCGCCGGTCCGTCCTGCTGCTCGACGCGGCCGGGCTGGGGCTCTTCACCGTCACCGGCACGATCAAGGCGCTCGACGCGGGTGTGCCACCCGTCGGCGCCTGCCTCATCGGCATGCTCACCGCTATCGGCGGTGGCCTCGCCCGCGACCTGCTGACCGGTGAGATTCCCGTGGTTCTGCAGCGTGACATCTATGCCGTTGCGGCCCTGGGCGGCGCGATTCTTGTCACGATCCTGCGCGAGGTCGCGGTGGCCGACGCCCTCACGATGGGCGTGTCGGCCCTGCTCATCACTGGTGTCCGACTGATCGCGCTCTACCGCCGCTGGTCGGCTCCGGTCGCTGCGCCGTAGCCCGCGCGAGGCCGCCGTCGCGGCTATGCTGGTTGCCGCCTCCGGTCCAGTGCCGGGGGTGTTTTCTGTCAGGGAAGGATCGTCGCAGCTTGAGCCCGCCACTGCCGGATCTGGAAACCTTCCCGCCACTTCGTGACTGGCAGCGCAAGGCTCTCGTGGGCTACCTGCGCCGCCGCGGCGACGACTACATGGCGGTGGCCACCCCCGGCGCGGGTAAGACCACCTTCGCCCTGCGGATCGCCGCCGAGCTGCTCGCCGACCGTACGGTGGAAGCCGTCACCGTGGTGTGCCCGACCGAGCACCTCAAGGTGCAGTGGGCCTCGGCGGCCGCCCGCGTCGGCATCCAGCTCGATCATGAGTTCCGCAACTCCGACATCCACTCGTCGCGCGACTTCCACGGCGCGGTGCTCACCTACGCCCAGGTCGGCATGGCCCCGGCCGTGCACCGCCGCCGCACCATGACCCGGCCCACGCTGGTGATCCTCGACGAGATCCACCACGCCGGCGACTCGCGGAGCTGGGGTGACGGTGTCAAGAACGCCTTCGAGCCCGCCGCCCGCCGGCTGATGCTCACCGGCACGCCGTTCCGCTCGGACGAGAACCCGATCCCCTTCGTCTCCTACGAGCGCGGCGAGGACGGGCTGCAGCGTTCCCGGGCCGACTCCGTCTACGGCTATTCCGACGCGCTGAAGGACGGCGTCGTGCGGCCGGTGCTCTTCATGGCCTACTCCGGTGAGACCCGGTGGCGCACGAACGCCGGGGACGAGCTCGCGGCCCGGCTCGGCGAGCCCATGACCAAGGACCTGATCGCGCAGGCCTGGCGTACGGCGCTCGACCACCGCGGCGACTGGATGCCCCAGGTGCTGCGGGCGGCCAACGCCCGGCTGACCAAGCTGCGCGAGCACGGCATGACCGACGCGGGCGGCCTGATCATCGCCAGCGACCAGCAGACCGCCCGTGCCTACGCCAAGCTCATCGGCGAGATCAGCGGGGAGCCGGCCACCGTCGTGCTCTCCGACGACGAGGGTGCCTCGAAGCGGATCGCCACCTTCGCCGCCTCGCAGGAGCGCTGGCTGGTCGCCGTGCGGATGGTGTCGGAGGGTGTCGACATCCCGCGGCTGGCGGTCGGTGTCTACGCCACCAGCGCCTCCACCCCGCTCTATTTCGCCCAGGCGATCGGCCGTTTCGTGCGGGCCCGGCGCAAGGGCGAGACCGCGACCGTCTTCCTGCCCAGCGTGCCGCACCTGCTCGGGCTGGCCAGCGAGATGGAGGCACAGCGCGACCACGTGCTGGGGCTGCCCAAGCAGAAGGACGGCTTGGACGACGACCTGCTCGAACGCGCGCAGCGTGAGGAGAAGGCGGAGGGCGACCTCGAGAAGCAGTTCGAGGCCCTGGGCGCCACGGCCGAGCTGGACCAGGTGATCTACGACGGCACCTCCTTCGGCATGGGCGCGATGACCGGCACGGCCGAGGAGGAGGAATACCTCGGCCTGCCCGGGCTGCTCACCGCCGACCAGGTGTCGGTGCTGCTGAACAAGCGGCAGGCCGAGCAGATGGCGGCGCAGAAGAAGCGCAAGGCGGCCGAGCCCGCAGCCCCCGTGCAGCGGGAGGCTCCGGCGCCGATGACCGCGGGGGAGCGCCGCAACAGCCTCCGCCGTCAGCTGAACACGCTGGTGGCGGCGCATCACCACCGCACCAATCTGCCGCACGGCAAGATCCACGCGGAGCTGCGCCGGCTCTGCGGCGGGCCGCCCAGCGCCCAGGCCACCATCGAGCAGCTCGAGGAGCGCATCGCGACGATCCAGACCCTTTGACGCCCGTACGAGGTGACGCCGTCACGTGAGAAACCATGTGAAGGAGTCTTGACGTTAAGTCCACTTGACGTCAAGAGGACTTCACACAATGATGGACGCATGACGACGACACTCCTCGACCGAGTCGTGCACTGGAATCTTGATCTCGACGGCGATACGTACGGCGATGAGCGCGAGCGCTATCGCTGGTACGAGGGCATCGCGGCCGCCGCGTCGATGCAGTGGATGGTCGTGCCGTGGGCCGCGGCGGTCATGGTGTGGCCACTGGGCCGCTCGTCGGTGATCCCGCTCGCCGTCGTGCTCGTCGCCATGATGGTGCCGATCACGATCTGCGGGTGGTATGTGCGCAGTCGCCGGGTCGACACGACCCCGCGCAGCTGGGGCCCGCGCCGGGTCGTCCTGACCCTGATCGGCGGCCTGCCCTATGCGGTGTTCCTGGTCGGTGCGCTGCGGGCCTACGACCCCGACGGCGCCACCTGGGTCGGTGCGGCCATCGGCGGAGCGTTCGGCGGCGTGTTCGGGCTCGTGAGCCAGGTCAGGCAGAGCCGGCGGCGTCGCCGGCTCGAGGACTCCGCCGTGGACGACGACTGATGGCGCCTCCGGCCGGGCCGGTGCGGGCGCCTGAGGCGGGCGGGGCCGCCGGGGTGCGGATCCGGGCCGCGCGCAAGGAGGCCGGGCTGACTCAGCAGGGCCTGTCGAGTGCCGTGCAGGTGAGCCGCCAGACGATCATCGCGATGGAGACGGGGGACTACGCGCCGTCGGTTTATTTGGCCTTGAAGGTCGCCAAGGCCCTCAACACGACCGTGGAGCACTTGTGGGACACCGGGCCTGACGGCACCACCACCGGCTGATAGGGGCGGCTCAGGCGGCCCGTGAGCGTCTGGGGTGGCCCAGCGAGCGGCGCAGGCGGGGGCGTTGAGGCCGATGCGGGTGCGACAGGCGGAGCGGCAGGGTGCTGCGTCGACTGGGCCGGCAGCGGGGCAACCGAGCCGCTCGGGCCGGCACATCGTGCGTGCGGCGGCTAGCGACCACGGTGGGCGGACAGGGGGCGCGGCTGTGGGCGCTGCGGGTCGACTGCGGACGAGCGAGGCGCCGCGGCGGCTGCGGGCGGGCCGATTCTGGTTGCACGGGGCACGGCGGCTGCGAGGCGGGGCGACTACGGCGCGCGGGGCCCGGTGGGCCGGCTGTGGGCGCGCCGGTGGCGGGCGGGGCGACGGTGGGCGCAGCGGCTGCGCGGCGGGCTGGCTATGGGGCGCGCGGGGTGCGGCAGGCCGGCTATGGGGCGCGCGGTGCGGCGGTTGCCGGGTGGGCTGGCTGTGAGCGCGCCGGTGGCGGGCGGGGCGACGGTGGGCGCAGCGGCTGCGCGGCGGGCTGGCTATGGGGCGCGCGGGGTGCAGAAGGCTGGCTGTGGGCGCGTGAGGTGCGGCAGGCTGGCTGTGGGCGCGTGGGGTGCGGCGGTTGCGCGGTGTGCCGGCTGTGGAGGCGCGGTAGTGCGGCGGCGGTGCGGTGGCCCGGCTGTGGGCGCGCGGGGCGGCGGCTGTGCGGCCGTTTTGGGGGAGCGGGCCCGGGTGGGGACGTGAAAAGGGGCGCCCCACACCGTGGGCGCCCCTTCGTCAAGTCTTGCTCGGGGGGTTGGGGACTCTTCAGTTGGAGTTAGACATCATGTCCGCGCCACGCCAGGTGAACTCCGGGTCCGCCGCGTACTGCACTGCGATCTTCACCAGGTCCTCGGCGTACCGGTTGGCGTGGTGTCCGCAGAACACCAGCTCACCGCCACCAGCCAGGGTCAAACGGAGCTTTCCGGCTGCATTGCAGCGGTCGCACCGTTCATCGGCTGCGGTGCCGGCCAAGCTTCCCGCCGGCGGCGTGAGAGTCGGGGTCATCGCCTTCCTCCTCTGTTCGAACCGATGAACACGTTCCTCGGCTACTGCTCACATCGTGCAACACCCTGCACCGTTGCAGCCTTCCCACGGTGCCCCGGGGGGACCGAGGTCACACCGTGGTGGGCTAAGTGTGCCGTGATCCAAGGGTGCCACGTCAACGATCACTTCTGCACAACGGTCTGATCACCACCCGATGTTGTACGGGTGGTGACCATTCGGGCACGCTTTGTTGACCGAACGTCCCTAGTCCAGGTAGTCGCGCAGAACCTGGGAGCGGGACGGGTGTCGCAACTTCGACATCGTCTTGGATTCGATTTGCCGGATGCGCTCACGGGTGACCCCGTACACCTGGCCGATCTCGTCCAGCGTGCGCGGCTGGCCGTCGGTCAGGCCGAACCGCAACCGCACCACGCCCGCCTCGCGCTCGGAGAGCGTCTGGAGGACCTGCTGCAGCTGATCCTGGAGGAGCGAGAACGACACCGCGTCGACCGCGACGACCGCCTCGGAGTCCTCGATGAAGTCGCCGAGCTGGCTGTCGCCCTCGTCGCCGATCGTCTGGTCGAGCGAGATCGGCTCGCGGGCGTACTGCTGGATCTCGAGGACCTTCTCCGGCGTGATGTCCATTTCCTTGGCCAGCTCCTCCGGCGTGGGCTCGCGGCCCAGGTCCTGGAGCAGCTCACGCTGGATGCGGCCGAGCTTGTTGATGACCTCGACCATGTGCACCGGGATGCGGATGGTGCGGGCCTGGTCGGCCATGGCGCGGGTGATGGCCTGGCGGATCCACCAGGTGGCGTACGTGGAGAACTTGTAGCCCTTGGTGTAGTCGAACTTCTCGACCGCGCGGATCAGGCCCAGGTTGCCTTCCTGGATGAGGTCGAGGAAGGCCATGCCGCGGCCCGTGTAGCGCTTGGCCAGCGACACGACCAGACGCAGGTTGGCCTCAAGCAGGTGGTTCTTGGCCCGCTCGCCGTCCCGTCCGATCCAGCGCAGGTCGCGCTCCATGTTGCGTTCGAGCTTTTCCTCGCCTTCGTCGCAGGCGCGCAGGCGCTCGGCGGCGTAGAGGCCGGCCTCGATCCGCTTGGCCAGCTCGACTTCCTGCTCGGCGTTGAGCAGGGGGACCTTGCCGATCTGCTTGAGGTAGGCGCGGACCGAGTCGGCCGAGGCGGTGAGCTCGGCGTCGCGACGCGCCTGCTTGAGGGCCTCGGACTCCTCGTCGTCCCACTCGAAGTCGCCGTCGGTGGCCGAGCTGGCGGCGTCGGTGGCGGCGGCGGCGACCATGGCCGGCGGCTCCTCGACGACGACGTCCTCGATCTCGGCGGCGAGTTCCTCGGGATCGATCTCGCCCTCGGCGGGGCCCTCCTCGCCGGGCTTGGCGGCCTTGGCGGGACCGGCGGCCGCCTTCTTGGCGGGGACGGCCTTCGTGGCGGCTTTCTTGGCCGGCGCCTTCTTGGCCGGGGTGGCCGCTTCGTCGCCGGCCTCGGCCGCGGCCTGCTTGGGAGCGGGGGCGGCGGGCTTGCGGGCGGGCACGGCGGCCTTGGCGGTGGTGGCCTTGGAGGCCGGGGTGGCGGCGCGGGCGGCCGCGACCTTGCGGCGGGTCCCCGTGGTGCCGTCGACGGCCACGGTGATGCCCGCGTCCATGAGACCGCGGAGGATCTTCTTGGCCTGAGCCGGATTCACCTGGGCGGACTCGAGCGTGCGCGCGACCTCGGCCGACGTGAGCTGCCCACCAGCGCCCTGGGCATGGGTGATGAGGGCCTCGGTGAGAGAGCGAACGTCGGCACCGTTCTGGTGGGCTTCTGTCACGAAAGACCTTCCGGAGGCGAGGTTGTGCAACGGCCATGAGCCCAGCGCAGCGCACGGCGAGGAGGCTGGCCGGTGTTGGTGTGAGGACCCCCGGGACACGGACGATCGGTGCTCGGTGTCCGTGAAGCGGTGGGCAGGGGTGAATTGTAGCGCCGTCGAGCGAGATCCTCCCGTCGCAGCACGCCGCAGGGGGCCGCCGACCTCGCCGGAGACACCCGGCGCGAGAATGGTATCGGCGGAAAGGGCAAAGACGTGAGCGAGTTTTCGGCCGATGCGGCCCCCGGCGAGCCGGCCACCAACGCCGGGAAAAATCCCGGTAACGATTTTGACGCGGACCCCGGCGCGCTGCTGGAACTGGCGGTCGGGGTGGCTCGGGACGCCGCCGCGACGGCCCGGCGGATGCGCGCCGAGGCGATCGGCGACGTCGAGACCAAGAGCACCGCGACCGATGTGGTGACGGCGGCCGACAAGGCCGTGGAGCGTCAGGTGGTCGAGGCGCTGCGCGCGGCCCGGCCCGGCGACGGGGTGCTGGGCGAGGAGTACGGCAGCAGCGAGGGCGAGGAGCAAAGGAGCACCGGGGCCGTCCGCTGGATCCTCGACCCGATCGACGGCACGGTCAACTACCTGTACGGGCTGCCGCAGTACGCGGTCTCGCTGGCCGCCGAGGTCGGCGGCACCGTGGTCGCCGGTGTGGTGGTGAACGCGGCAACGGGCGACGAGTGGACGGCCACGCTCGGCGGCGGGGCCTGGCGGGGCGGGCGGCGGCTGCGCTGTTCGGCGCCGGCCGGGCTGGGGCAGGCGCTCGTCGGCACCGGGTTCAGCTACGACGCCCGGCGGCGGGCCCATCAGGGTCAGGTCGTGGCCGGGCTGATCACCCGTGTGCGTGACATCCGCCGGTTCGGCGCGGCGGCCCTGGATCTCTGCGCGGTGGCCGAGGGCATGCTCGACGGCTACTACGAGAAGGGGCTCAACCCGTGGGACTGGGCCGCCGGGGGTCTGGTGGCCACCGAGGCGGGCGCGGTCGTCTCGGGCCTGAACGGCGCTGCGCCCGGCCTGGACCTGCTGGTGACCGCCGGGCCGGGCATCTTCGCGGAGCTGCACGACGTACTGGCTGCTCTGGACGCCTCAGGGGGCCCGTGAGCGCAGTTCGGGGCGCCGGGCGGAATCCCGTACGGGCTAGGAGTCTTTGTCCTTCTCGGCGGGCTTGAGGCAGGCGCCCGGCGGCAGCGTGGGCTCGCCCACCTCGACCAGGGACTGGTTGACCTCGGTGGTGGTGGCCAGCTGGCGGAACTCGTTGCCGACCACGATGTCGATGACCTGGCCCTTGCGCTTGGCGCTGTAGGACATCTTGGACTGCGCCAGGAAGTACGCCCGGAGCAGCTGCGCCTTGCCCACCGAGTCCGGGCCGTAGCGGATCTCGGCCACGCCCTTGTACTTGGTCTTGCTCTCGGCCGGCTTCTGGGTGGTGAAGCGCCGGTTTTTGAACTCGTTCGTGACGCTGTCGGCCAGCCCCGCCTTGTCGGTGCCGTTGTAGATCTTGACCGAGACCTCGGCCGGGTCGTCCGGGAGCGTGAGGTCGACCATCGGCGCGCCGGCGGGGCAGTCGTCACCCGCGTTGGTGCCACCCTGGGTGTCCTTCACCAGCGCCACCACGACGAACACCACCGCGGCCACGGCGAGCACGCCGACGACGATCAACGCTCGTACGCGCGCAAAACTCATGGGACTGGCTCCAGGGGGCGGTTCTGAAGGGGGCGCAAACGGGATGTCGCGCCCACCGGGGCACGGGCGGACCTGTCGAGAGGTTAGCGTCTGTGCGCCAGGCATGCGGAAACAGGGAATACTTCCGGCGCGTTGACGATGATCCAGAGGCTGATACCCCTACTTTGATGTCGCCTCGGTCACATCGGGAACAATGGGCCGCCCGGGCGCGTACAACAGTGCCGCGACAGCGGTAAGGTTCCGCGCTCACCGGGGTGTTTCACGTGCTAGAGGCAGTGTCAGAAATCGTCCGGCGGAACCGGGAACCGAAACAGGGTCGCGGGCGTTACTAACGCCAAGTGACACATCGATACAGGAGAGTGAAGACCGATGGCCACCGACTACGACGCTCCGCGTCGCGATGAGGTCGACCTCGGCGAGGACAGCCTCGAGGAGCTCAAGGCCCGCCGCGCCGACTCGCAGTCGGGTTCAGTGGACGTCGACGAGGTCGAGGTGGCGGAGAGCTTCGAGCTGCCCGGCGCCGACCTGGCCGACGAGGAGCTCACCGTCAAGGTACTGCCGATGCAGACCGACGAGTTCCGCTGTTCTCGCTGCTTCCTCGTTCACCACCGCAGCCAGCTGGCCGCGGAGCGGAACGGGGAGTTGATCTGCCGCGAGTGCGCCTGACCGGCCGCTCGCAGCAGTGCACCACCCGGCCGCGGTTCGCGGTCGGGCGTCAGGCCGTTGCCGGGTTTGACCCGGGGTCGACTCCGGGCATCAGGATGGAGACATGAGCCCGGGGGATACAACGGGAGGACGACGATGAGCGGAACGGACCACCCCGCCGAGACCGGCGTGCCGCCTGCCCTGGAGCAGACACCTGCCAAAAGCCAGGAGCTGGCCGCGGTCGACGCCGAACTCGGAGAGACGGTAGCGGCGCTCACCGCCGATGATTTGGAACCGGCCGGCCGCCGGCAGCTGCTCGGCCGGCTCGTCACGGACATCCGGCGCCGCGGGCTGGGCCAGATGTTCAAGCCCAAGGCCGCGGTGCGCTGGATGGCCGACGTGGTGACCGACGTGGCCCCGCACGTTCCGATCCGCGACCTGGAGACCTTGCGCCGGCATTTCCCCGGCCTGAACGACGACGACCTGGCCGACCGGCTGATCCGCAACGCCGCGCGATCGACGGCCGGGGTGGGTGCCGCCGGGGGCGGGGTCGCCTCCGTGCAGTGGGTCGCACCGCCGACCCTGTTGTCCGCGCCGATCCTGCTCGGCGCCGAGACGATCGCCGTGGTGGCGATCGAGCTCAAGCTCATCGGTGAGCTGCACGAGATCTACGGGCAGCCGGTCGAGGGTAGCCTGGGCCAGCGGGCCGCGGGCCTGGTGCAGGCGTGGTCGCAGCAGCGCGGGGTCAATCCGCTGGTGCCCGGTGTGGGCGTGGCCACGGTGCTCGGCACGGCCGCCCGCCGCGAGCTGCAGACAACCCTGCTCAAGCGTTTCGGACGCCAGCTGACGACGCTGGGGCCGATGCTGACGGGTGCGGCCGTGGCGGGCTTCCTGAACCGCCGGGCCACCCGCAACCTGGGCGAACACATCCAGAAGGACCTGCGCAAGACGCGCAACAAGGTGATCGAGGGCTAGCCCCGGGGGCCGCGGGCCTCGAGCAGGGCCGTGGCCAGTTCGACCGGCCGGCGGGTGCTGACGATCCAGTACGGCGTGGGGTCGGCGGGGTCGTCGAGCAGCACCTGCACGGCCGGGCCGACCCACGGGCGCTGGATGACGAACGCGAGCGGGTGGGCGCCCACGCCGAGCGCCTCCCGCTTGCCCTCGGCGTCGAGCGCCACCACGTCCCGCACGAACTCGACCGGGAGCCGCGCGTCGTCGACCTGGAACTCGCCCCCGGTCACCGCGACCCGGATGCGGCTGGTCCAGAGCAGGCCGGCCACCGTGAGCGGGATCAGGACGGCGAACGGGACCCAGGTGGGCACGCCGTGAAAGCCGAGCAGGACCTCGAAGGCGACGATCGACACGACCAGCAGCGAGACCGGCCAGATCCACCACGTGACGCTCAGCCGCTCGGAATAGGCGGGGGTCGTGGTGGTGCGCGCGGGGGACTCCGGTGTCACCCTGGAAGGGTACGGCGCGCCTCCGCGACCGGGCACGGCAGGATGGCAGGGTGAGTGCCGCCCGCAGCCACGCCAGTGAGGACCGACCTTGACCGACCCGATCTTGACCGATGTTGTGATCCCGATCCGCCTGCTCGACCCCGACCTGCCGCTGCCTGCGTACGCGCACCCCGGTGACGCGGGCGCCGACCTGGTCGCGGCCGAGGACGCCGAGCTGGCGCCGGGCCATCGGGCCAAGGTGCGTACGGGCATCGCGGTGGCCATCCCCGAGGGTTACGTCGGCCTCGTGCACCCTCGTTCGGGGCTGGCCGCGCGCCTGGGTGTGACGGTGCTCAACGCGCCCGGTACGGTCGACGCCGGTTATCGCGGCGAGATTCTGGTGATTCTCGTGAACCACGACCCGGTGAACACCGTCAAGATCTCTCGTGGCGACCGCATCGCCCAGCTGGTCGTCCAGCGGGTCGAGCGGGCCTCGTTCCACGTGGTCGACGACCTCGGCGACACCGCTCGTGGCGCCGGTGGGCACGGGTCCACCGGCGGGCACAGCGCGCTGCCCACGCAGCAGGTTTAGGACGGAAGGTGCCAACGATGTTCTCCCGTAAGCGCGGCGGCCCGAAGCACGTACGTGCGACCGACGCGCCGCCCTCCGAGGCGCTCAAGCAGAGCATGGCCGCGAGCGACGCGCCCCCGCCGCCCGATCACGGGCCGTGGGACTCCTCGTACGCGCCCGACGACGTGCAACAGCTCGACCTGGGCAGCCTGCTGATCCCGGCCGTCGACGGCGTCGAGGTGCGGGTGCAGGCCAACCCCGACGGCGTGGTCGAGCAGATCGTCCTGGTCGACGGCGAGAGCGCGCTCCAGCTGGGCGTGTTCGCGGCGCCGCGCACCGAGGGCATCTGGGACGAGGTCCGTGAGGAGATCGCCCAGGCCATGAAGTCGGACGGTGTGTCACCGCGCGAGGTCGAAGGGGCGTACGGCGTCGAGCTGGCGGCCCGGGTGAACACCCCGGAAGGCCCGGCCGACGTGCGGTTCGTGGGTGTCGACGGGCCGCGCTGGATGGTCCGCGCGCTCTTCCAGGGTGCCGCCGCGGCCGACCGTTCCCGCGAGGGCCGGCTCGGTGAGGTGCTCACCGGTCTGGTGGTCGTGCGCGACAACGAGGCCCGCCCGGTCCGCGAGGCGCTGCCGCTGCGGCTGCCCCAGGAAATGACCGAGCAGGCCCAGCAGGAGCAGGCCACCGGCACCAACGGCAGCTCACCCGTCTAGCGCCTCGTGACAGAGGTCACCGGGGGCGTACCGTGTAGGGGCGGCACGGCGATCGAGGCCGTGCCGTTCACCACGGCGGGGGCTGAGGAGAGGTCATGACCACCGACGAGCGCACCGGCCTGCGCCGGTTCTTCGACCGGTTGACCGCCACGGATTCAGAGCTCGACGCGCGGGACCTCCAGCGTGAGAGCGCCAAGTGCGGCGCCATGCCGGCCGGGCAGTGCACCCGCGGGCAGGTCGTCTCGGTGTCGGGCCGGCTGCGGACGGTGGCCTACACGCCGCGCACCAACCTGCCTACGCTGGAGGCCGACCTGTGGGACGGCAGCGACGTCGTGACCCTGGTCTTCCTGGGCCGGCGGTCGATCGCCGGCATCGAACCGGGGCGGCAGCTCACGGCGCGGGGCCGCATCGCCATCCGCGAGGACCGTAAGGTGATCTACAACCCGTACTACGAGCTGGAGGCGCCCCGGTGACACCCGGCAGCGAGCCGCGTCACGCCGCGCACGAGAACGTGGAGGAACGGCTCGCCGAGGAGGTCGTCGAGGAACTCGACCTCCACCCGGTCCAGGAGCCGCCGCGCCAGAAGGACGAGGACGAAGAGCCGTTCCCGTCCATGAGCGAGCAGATCTCCGAGCAGCTCGGTGGTGTCCGCGGGCTGATCGAGTCGAGCCTGCCCGTTTTCGCGTTCGTCATCCTCAACGTGGTGCTGGGCGACGCGGTGGCCGGGCTGGAGAAGCGTACGGCGCTCTACTGGGCGATCGGCGGTGCGGTCTTCGCGGCGCTGGCCATCGGCGCCTTCCGGCTGTTCCGCAAGGAGCCCGTACGGCATGCCGTGAACGGTCTGTTCGGCATCGCGGTGGGAGCCTTCCTGGCCTACCGCTCGGGCAACGCCGAAGACTTCTACCTGCCCGGCATCCTGCTCACTTTCGGCCAGGCCGCAGCCCTGTTGATCTCGGTCCTCGTGCGCAAGCCGATCATCGGCTACGTGTGGGGCGTGATGGCCAACAAGGGCCGGCAGGACTGGTTCGGCAACACCCGGCTCTTCCGTACGTTCCAGTGGCTCACCCTGGTCTGGGTGGCCTCGCTGACCCTGCGGGCCGGCATCCAGTACTACCTGTGGGCGGCCGGCGAGGCGAACGCGCTGGGCATCGTGCGCATCCTGATCAGCTGGCCGATCTACGCGGCCACCTTCGCCTTCACCGCCTGGGCCATCCACCGGGTGACCAGCGAGCAGAAGGTCGAGGCCTAGCTCTAGCCCAGCTCGCGGCCCTCGCTGCCCAGCACGACGGCGCGGATCTGGTCCTCCATCTCGGCGGTGCAGACGAAGATCAGCTCGTCGCCGGCCTCGAGCGGGTCGTCGGCCGTGGGCACCATGACCCGTTTGCCGCGCAGGATCGCCACCAGCGCCGAGTCGCGGGGCAGGGGCACGTCGCGCACGGGCTGACCCTCGTACGGGGCGTTCTTGGGCAGCGTGATCTCGACCAGGTTGGCCTCGCCCTGGCGGAACGTCATCAGCCGGACCAGGTCGCCCACCGTGACCGCCTCCTCGACCAGCGCGGCCATCAGGCGCGGCTTGCTGACCGAGACGTCGACGCCCCACTGCTCGGTGAACAGCCACTCGTTCTCGGCCCGGTTGACCCGGGCCACCACCCGGGGCACGGCGAACTCGGTCTTGGCCAGCAGCGAGACCACCAGGTTGACCTTGTCGTCGCCGGTGGCCGCGACCACCACGTCGCAGCCGGCCACGTCGGCCTCCTCGAGGCTGCTCAGCTCGCACGCGTCGGCCAGCACCCAGTCGGCCTCGGGCACCCGCTCGGGCCGCAGCTGCTTGGGCTGGCGCTCGATCAGCATGACCCGATGCCCGTTGCCGATCAGCTCCTGCGCGATCGACCGGCCCACGTTGCCGGCCCCGGCGATGGCGATCCGCATGGTCAGTGCCCTTCCTTGTCGGCCCCGGAGGCGATGTCCAGCACGGCGGTCACCGTTTCGTCGGTGACCAGCATGAAGACCTGGTCGCCGTCCTGCAGCACGGTGGACGGGGTGCCCAGGGTGCCCATGCCGAAGCGCATCAGGTAGGCCACGCGGGCCCCCGTGCGCTCCTCGAGCGCCTTGAGCGTGCGCCCGACCCAGTCGCGGTGCAACGGCGCCTCGACGATCGAGACCACGCTGGTCGGGTCGCGGAACACCTCCACCGTGCCCTCGGGCACCAGGTGGCGCACCATCCGGTCGGCCGCCCAGCGGATCGTCGCCACGGTCGGGATGCCGAGCCGCTCGTAGACCTGGGCCCGTTTCTGGTCGTAGATGCGGGCCACGACCCGGGACACGCCGAACGTCTCCCGGGCCAGCCGGGCCGAGATGATGTTGGAGTTGTCGCCGCTGGAGACGGCCGCGAACGCGTCGGCCCGCTCGATGCCGGCCGAGCGCAGCACGTCGCGGTCGAAGCCGACACCGGTCACCGTGGTGCCGCCGAACTCCGAGCCCAGCCTGCGGAAGGCGTCCGCGTTCTGGTCGATGACGGCCACCGAGTGGCCGCGCCCGTCGAGGTTGTGGGCCAGCGTCGAACCGAGCCGGCCGCACCCCATGATCACCACGTGCACGTGTCGCGTCCTCCCGCATGGAGCCAGTCAGTGAGAGATTGCCATGCCCTCGCCAGTAGCGGCGGGTGGGGCGGCCGTACGCTTTGCCATCGTGGCCAGTACGACCTCCCTCGCGAAACGGCTCCTGCTGGGCCGGCCGTTCCGCTCCGACAAGCTGCAGCACACGCTGCTGCCCAAGCGGATCGCGCTCCCGGTCTTCGCCAGTGATGCCCTCTCGAGCGTGGCCTACGCGCCGGACGAGATCCTGCTGACCCTCTCGATCGCCGGCGCGGGCGCTTTCTGGATCTCCCCGTGGATCACGCTGGCCGTCGCGGTCGTGATGGTGACCGTGGTCGCCAGCTACCGGCAGAACGTGCACGCCTACCCCTCCGGCGGCGGCGACTACGAGGTGGCGACGGTCAACCTGGGCCCGCGGGCCGGGCTCGGTGTCGGCAGTGCGCTGCTGGTCGACTACATCCTGACCGTGGCCGTGTCGACCTCGGCGGGCGTCAACAACCTGGGCTCGGTCGTGCCGTTCGTGGCCGAGCACAAGGTGGCCTTCGCGATCGGCGCGATCGCCCTGCTGACCGCGCTCAACCTGCGCGGGCTGCGCGAGTCGGGCACCGCGTTCGCCGTGCCGACGTACGCGTTCATCATCGTCATCGTCGGCATGATCCTGGTCGGGTTGTTCCGGGTCTTCGTGCTCGGCGACAACCTGCTGGCGCCGAGCGCGGGCCTGGTCATCACGGCCGAGGAGGACCATCTCACCAGCTTCGGCTTCGCCTATCTGTTGCTGCGGACGTTCTCGTCGGGCTGTGCCGCGCTGACCGGCGTCGAGGCCATCTCGAACGGCGTGCCCGCCTTCAAGCCGCCCAAGAGCAGGAACGCGGCCACCACGCTGATGCTGCTGGGCGGCCTCTCGATCATCATGCTGGTCGGCATCGTGCTGCTGGCACGGGCCACCAAGCTGCAGTACGTCGAGGACCCCAGCCTGCAGATCGTCTCCGGCCCGGCCAACTACGTGCAGAAGACGGTGACGACGCAGCTGGCCGAGACCATCTTCGGTCCCGGGTCGATCCTGCTGTACGTGGTGGGCGCGGTCACCGCCCTGATCCTCTTCCTGGCCGCGAACACCGCCTTCAACGGCTTCCCGGTGCTCGGCTCGATCCTCGCCCAGGACCGTTACCTGCCCCGCCAGCTGCACACCCGCGGCGACCGGCTGGCCTTCAGCAACGGCATCATCTTCCTCGCGATCGCCGCGATGGTGCTGGTCGTGGCGTTCCAGGCGGAGACGACCCGGCTCATCCAGCTCTACATCGTGGGTGTCTTCGTGTCGTTCACGCTGTCGCAGGGCGGCATGATCCGGCACTGGAACCGGCTGCTGCGGACCCAGCGCGACCCCGAGCGGCGCCACCGGATGATCCGGTCGCGGGCCATCAACGCGTTCGGCATGGGGCTCACCGGCGCCGTCCTGATCATCGTGCTGATCACGAAGTTCCTGCTCGGTGCGTGGATCGCGATCGCCGCCATGATCGTCATCTACGGGCTCATGCTGGCCATCCGCAAGCACTACACCCGGGTCTCGCAGGAGCTGCAGCCGACCGACGAGCGGCCCGTGCTGCCCTCCCGCAACCACGCGGTAGTGCTGGTCAGCAAGGTGCACATGCCGACCCTGCGCGCGGTCGCGTACGCCCAGGCGACCCGGCCCGACACGCTCACCGCGGTCACCGTCAACGTGGACGACAAGGACACCCGGCAGATCCAGGAGGAGTGGGAGCGCCGGCAGATCCCGGTGCCGCTGACCGTGGTCGACTCGCCCTATCGCGAGATCACCGGCCCGATCATCGACTTCGTCAAGGGCGTACGGCGGGGGTCGCCGCGCGACGTGGTCACCGTCTTCGTGCCCGAATACGTCGTCGGCCGCTGGTGGGAGAACCTGCTGCACAACCAGAGCGCGTTGCGCATCAAGGGCCGGCTGCTGTTCGAGCCGGGCGTGATGGTGACCAGCGTGCCGTGGCAACTGCGCTCCAGCCAGGACCGTGACCTGGACCGCTTCGACCAGAGCCTGACCCGGGTGCCCGCGCGTGGCCCCCGGGTGCGACCCCCGGCCGAGCCCACGCCGCCGGCCGACGACACCAGCGAGGCACGCTCGTGAACGAACTGCAGGAGGGCGACCTCGTCGAGCTCACCGTGGGCGCCCCGGCGCACGGCGGGCACTGCGTGGCCCGGGTCGGCGGTGAGCACGGCCAGGTCGTGTTCGTCAGGCACGCGCTGCCCGGCGAGCGGGTGACGGCCGAGATCACCGAGCTGCACAAGGGGTTCGCGCGGGCCGACGCGGTCACGATCCACGAGCCGTCGCCGGACCGGGTCGAGCCGCCCTGCCCGTACGCGCGTCCGGGCCTGTGCGGCGGCTGCGATCTGCAACACGCCTCGGGCGACGCGCAGCGACGGTGGAAGGCGGCCGTCGTCGAGGAGCAGCTGCGGCGGCTGGCCAAGCTGACCTACGCCGTACGGGTCGAGGAACTGCCCGGTGGCCTACTGGGCTGGCGCAGCCGGGTGCGGTACGCCGTCGACGCGGCCGGGCGGGCCGGGCTGCTCAAGCACCGCTCGCACGAGGTGGTGGCGATCGACCGGTGCCGGATCGCGCACCCCGGCCTCCAGGCCCTCGACCTGCTGCAGCGGGAGTGGCCCGACGCCGACGCGCTGGAGGCGGTCGCGAGCACCGGCGGCGACGTGACTGTGCTGGCCCGCCCCACGGGCAGCGGCAAGACGCTGCCGCCGGACGATCCCGCCGAGGGCACGACGCTGGGCGGGGGCGGCCGGGTGCGGCTCACCGGCCCGGGCGAGGTGACCGAGCGGGCGGCCGGACGCGAGTGGCGGGTGCCGGCCGAGGGCTTCTGGCAGGTGCACCCGGCGGCGGCCGAGACCCTCGTGTCCACCGTGGTCGAGATGCTGCGCCCGGCCGCTGGGGAGACCGTCTGGGACCTGTACGGCGGGGCCGGGCTCTTCGCCGGGGCCGTCGCCGAGCACACCCACGGGCGTACGACGGTGGTCGAGGCCTCGCATCTCGGGGCGGCCGCGGCCCGGGAGAACGTGACCGCCGAGGTCGTCGAGGCCCGGGTCGACGCCGCGCTGTCCCGCCGCCGCGTCACCGGGCCGGTCGACCTGGTCGTGCTCGACCCGCCCCGCGCGGGGGCCGGGGCCAAGGTGGTGCGCTCGGTGGTGGCGGCCGGACCGCGGGCGGTGGCCTATGTGGCCTGTGACCCGGCCGCGCTCGCCCGCGACATCGCCACGTTTCGTGAGCTGGGCTGGAATCTGGTCACGCTGCGCGCCTTCGACTGCTTCCCGATGACCCAGCATGTGGAGTGCGTCGCTCTGTTGGAACCCTGACAGCCGGGGTGGTCCCAGATCAATAGACTCCGATCGCTTTCGCAGATCGGAGAAGATCCATGTCCATCGGACGTCGTTCCCTGCTCGCCGCGGGCGCCACCGCGCTCGCCGCGACAGTGGTCCCCACCGCGGCCCACGCCAGTGCCGAGCCTGCCTCGCCCGGCACCTACGACGAGGCCATCCGTGAGCTGCTGCGCGGCAACCGCCGCTTCGTCACCGGCCACCTGCGTCACCCGCACCAGAACGTCGCCGCGATCCACCGGCTGGCCGCGGCCCAGGACCCGTTCGTCATCACGCTCGGCTGCGCCGACTCCCGCGTACCGTCGGAACTGCTCTTCGACCAGGGCCTCGGCGACATCTTCGACAACCGGGTGGCCGGCAACATCGTCGACGACCTGCTGCTGGGCAGCATGGAATACGCCGTCGAGCACTTCGACCCGCCGCTGCTGCTGGTGCTCGGGCACGAGCGCTGCGGCGCGATCTCGGCCACGGTCGACATCCTCCGCAGCGGTGGCGAGGCCCCGGGGCACATCGCCGCCATCGTCGACGCGCTGACCCCGATCGTCGAGCCGGTGCTGAGCCTGCCCGGCGACCCGGTCGAGAACGGCGTCGTGGCCAACGTGCGGGCCCAGGTCGCGGCGCTCACCGCGAGCAGCCCGATCATCCGCGAGAAGGTCGAGGCCGGCCACCTCGGCGTGGCCGGCGCGCGTTACGACCTGGACACCGGGAAGGTCACTCTGCTGTAGCGACGGCCCGCTCGGCGGCGGTGATCGCGTTGCGGAACAGCATCGCCACCGTCGTCGGGCCCACCCCGCCGACCCGCGGGGTGATCGCCCCGGCGACGGCGGCGCACTCCTCGGCGACGTCGGGCAGCAGACGCTTGCCCTCGTAGCGGACCCCGGCGCCGATCACCGTGGCGCCCGGCCGGACGTGCTCGGGCTGGATGATGCCGGGCACCCCGGCCGCGGCGATCAGGATCTCGGCCCGCTTGGTGTAGCGCTCCCAGTCGGGCACACCGGTGTGCACCACGGTGACGGCGGCGTTGGCGGTGGGCCGCTTCTGAGCCAGCAGCATGGCCAGCGGACGGCCCAGGGTGGCCCCCCGGCCCAGGATGACGACCTCGCGCCCGGCCACCGGGATCTCGTAGTGGGCCAGCAGCGCCTCGATGCCGGCCGGGGTGCAGGGCAGCGGGCCGGGCAGGCCGACGGCGAGGCGGCCCATGTTGAGCGGGTGCATGCCGTCGACGTCCTTGTCGGGGTCGAGGGTCATCAGCGCCGCGTCGTAGTCGAGGTGGGCCGGGATCGGGTACTGGATGAGCACGCCGTGCACGTTCTTGTCGGCGTTGAGCTCGGCCACCACGTCGAGCAGCTGCTGCTGGGTGATGTCACCCGAGAGGTGCCGGTGCGGGGAGTCGAAGCCGAGCTCGGCGGCCTGCCGCTGCTTGATCCGGATGTAGCCGGCGCTGGCGTCGTCGTCGCCGACGAGCACGGTGGCCAGGCTGGGCGTCACGCCCTGGGCCTTGAGCTTGGCGGCGCGCTCGGAGACGTCGGCCAGCACGGCCTCGGCGACGGGCTTGCCGGGGAGAAGTCGGGCTTCTGAGGACATGCGACCACCTTGTCGCACGGGGGCCCAGGCGGTCGACTCCCCGTGACAGGCTCCCCGATGGTGTATCCATCCCCGGTGCCGCCAGTCGCCGTGGCTACCAAGGATGCCCGACCTGTCCAGGGCCGCCCCGGCCGGGTTGTTACTGTGCGGTAGATCACGGGAGATCGCAGGTTACGGTGATGCGTCGGTTGTGTGTAGGACCCGAGGAGGGCCCAACGGCTGGGATGCGCGGTCGCGACACGCCGATAGACTTTGCCCCCATGAGCGAATCCCTCCCCGCCCCCGACGGCATCCTGGCGACCGTCACCGAGCCCGGTGACCTCAAGCGCCTCAGCCCCGAGCAGCTGACCCTGCTGGCGGCGGAGATTCGCGACTTCCTGGTGGCCAAGGTGTCGCGCACCGGCGGCCACCTCGGCCCCAACCTCGGCGTGGTCGAGACCACCCTGGCCCTGCACCGCGTGTTCGACTCGCCCCGGGACCGGATCCTGTTCGACACCGGCCACCAGGCGTACGTGCACAAGATCGTCACCGGCCGGCAGGACGGCTTCGACCTGCTGCGCCGGCGCGGCGGACTGACCGGCTACCCGAGCCGGGCCGAGAGCGAGCACGACTTCATCGAGAACTCGCACGCCTCGACCGCCCTGTCCTACGCGGACGGCATGTCCAAGGCGTTCGCCCTGCGCGGCGAGGACCGGCACGTCGTGGCCGTGGTCGGCGACGGCGCGCTCACCGGCGGCATGTGCTGGGAGGCCCTCAACAACATCGCCGCGGCCAAGAACCGCCTGGTCATCGTCGTCAACGACAACGGCCGGTCGTACGCGCCGACCATCGGCGGCCTGGCCGACCACCTCTCCACGCTGCGGCTCAACCCCGGCTACGAAAAGGTGCTCGACCTGGTCAAGGACGCGCTGGGCTCGACACCGGTGGTGGGCAAGCCGGTCTACGAGGTGCTGCACGCGGTCAAGCGCGGCATCAAGGACGCGGTCAGCCCGCAGCCCATGTTCGAGGATCTCGGCATCAAATACCTGGGCCCGGTCGACGGGCACGACGTGCAGGCCATGGAGTCGGCGCTGCGCCGGGCCAAGGGCTTCGACGCGCCGGTCATCGTGCACGCGGTCACTCGCAAGGGTTACGGCTACCGTCCCGCCGAGCAGGACGAGGCCGACTGCCTGCACAGTCCGAGCAGCTTCGACGTCGAGACCGGCAAGTCGCTGGCCGCCTCCAAGCTCAAGTGGACGAGCGTCTTCGCCGACGAGCTGGTCAAGATCGCCGACGACCGGCCCGATGTGGTGGGCATCACCGCCGCCATGGCCGAGCCGACCGGCATCGCCGCACTGGCCAAGAAATACCCCGAGCGCTCGTACGACGTGGGCATCGCGGAGCAGCACGCGGTGACCAGCGCGGCCGGCCTGGCCATGGGCGGCCTGCACCCGGTCGTGGCGGTCTACGCCACGTTCCTCAACCGCGCCTTCGACCAGGTGCTCCTCGACGTGGCGATGCACGAGCTGCCCGTCACGTTCGTGCTCGACCGGGCCGGGATCACCGGCCCCGACGGCCCCAGCCACTACGGCATCTGGGACATGAGCGTCTTCGGTGTCGTGCCCGGGATGCGGATCGCCGCCCCGCGCGACGAGGCGACGCTGCGCGAGGAGCTGCGCGAGGCTCTCGCCGTCGACGACGGCCCGACGCTGGTCCGCTTCCCGACCGGCGCCGTGCCGGCCGCGTTGCCCGCGCTGCGCCGGGTCGGCCAGGTCGACCTGCTGCGGGAGGACGAGCGCAAGGACGTGCTGCTGGTCGCGGTCGGCTCGTTCGCCGGGCTGGGCCTCGAGGTCGCCGAGCGGCTGGCCGAGCAGGGCTTCGGGGTCACCGTGGCCGACCCGCGCTGGGTCCGCCCGGTGCCGATCGAGCTGACCGGCCTGGCCGCTCAGCACCGCCTGGTGGTCACGCTGGAGGACGGCATGCGGGCCGGCGGCGTGGGCGACGCGGTGGCCAGCGCCCTGCGGGACGCGGGGGTCGAGGTGCCGCTGCGCGACTTCGGCGTGCCGGCCGGGTTCCACCCGCACGGCACGCGGGCCGAGATCCTGACCGAGCTCGGACTCACCGCGCAGGACGTGGCGCGCGGTGTCACCGAGTGGGTGGCCAAGCTCGACGCGCAGCCCGCGAACGCGGAAATTCGCCGATAGGGTCGTTAAACGGACGGCGGTTGGGCAGTTCCGTTATCTGCTCGTTACTTTTGGGGCATGACGGTTCAGGGCAACACGGTGGTCATCGATCTGGGCCTGGAGCGGGGTGAACCCGATTCGTACGACGCGCCGCAACGCTCGACGTACCCGGGCTGGTTCCCCGCCGCCGTCCTGGCCGTGCTCGTGCTGCTCACCGCCGGGGCCTCGGCCGCGCCCGCCAAGCCGCCGTTCACCGAGGTGTTCAGCCTCAAGGTGGGGCCGGCCGACCCGTACGCGCTGACCGAGGACGGCCAGCTGCTGGCCCAGGCCTACGGCACGCTCGGCGCCTACGACCTCGACGACGGTGAGTCGCAGTGGGAGGCGGGGCAGGAGATCCCCGTCTACCGGCTGCGCCTCGGCTCGGGCCTGATCCTCATGCGCCCGTGGAGCGTCGGCGCCCGCGACCCGGGCACCACCGCCGTCTCGATCGACGACGGCGATCTGCAGTGGCGGCGTTCCGGCCAGGTCATCACTCTGGCCGGGTCGCCGACCCTGCTCTCGGTCGTGCCGGTGCGCGGCTTCGGCAGCAGCGCCAACCGGCGGATCAACGGGCCGGTCGACGCCATCGACCCGGACACCGGGCGCACCCTCTGGACCGTCAACGTGCCGTCGACCGCCACCCTCGTGGCGCTGCCGGGCGCGGGCGACGCCGGCACCCGCATGCTGCTCGTGCACGACGACCGCACCATGGCCGTGCACGACCTGGTCACCGGCGAGCGCCTGACCCGGACGAACGTGCCGGCCGCGGACTACGACCAGGACAACCCGGTGGTGGTCGGCGGGACGATCCTGCTGCGGCACCCGGGCCGGCCCAGCATGGAGTTCTCGGCCTACGACGCGGTCACGTTGCGCAACCTGTGGTCGAAGCCGGCCGACGGGGCGTACGACGTCGAGACCTGCGGCGCCCTGGCCTGCCTGACCGGGCCCGGCGGCATCCGCGCGGTCGACCCGGCCACCGGCGACACCGTCTGGCAGCGGCCCGAGTGGCGGGGCATCCAGCAGTTCGGCACCCAGTTCGTCGCGTACGGGTCGGCGGAGTACACCCGACCGCTCGGCCTGATCAATCCGGACACCGGTGCCCTCGAAGTCGACCTCACCGGATGGCGCCCGGTCACCGGAACGGCTACCCAACACCACCTGCTGGTCACCAGGGCAACCGAACCCGGAGGCCGTACGATGGTCGCCGTTGCCCGGCCCGGCGAGAACGCACCACGGCTGCTCGGGGCGCTGCCGACCGGCACCGGCGACTGCCAGGCCGCGGACGAGCGCCTGGTCTGCCGCTCGATGTACGGCCGGCTCATCGTGTGGGCGTACGGCTTGAAGGGGTAAGCGTTGGCACTGATCGAGCTGGACCTGACGACCCAGCCCGACCAGACGTCCACTCCGCTGCCTCCCGCCCACCGCTACCGCCTGCCCGGTCTGCTGCTGGTCGCGGTGCTGGCGCTGGCCGCCGGAGGCGCCGCGCCCGCCCTGCCGGTGCTCTGGCGCTACCTCGGCGCCGTGCCCGCCGCGGGCGGCCCGGAGGCGCCGTTCCAGCTGGCCGGCGGCCGGGTCTACACGGTCGAGGCGGCGGGCCAGGAACGCGTCACCACGGCCTGGAGCCTGGAACGCACGCCGCGCGAGCTGTGGACGGTGAGTTTCCCGGCCCGCGTCTCCGGTCCCGACGAGATCAGCTGGGGCGCGGTCGACGCCGAACAGGCGGGCGACGTGGTGCTCTTCGGCGACGGACCGGACACGACGATCGTGGACGCGGCGACCGGGGCGATCCGGTGGACCTCGCCGGTGGCCGTCACGCCGCTGCCGGGCGGCCGGATCGGCGTCACCCAGCGGCACGACTTCCGCTCCGGCACCGTCTACGACCAGGCCTCGGGCGAACCCGGCATGCTGTACTTCTCGGCCACCGGCGAGCCGCACACCGAGCCGCCGCTGCGCACCCACATCAACGGGGTCGACCTGACCGACGGCCGGGTGCTGTGGACGCTGACCGTGGCCGGCTCGGTCAACGTGGCCGTGCCGCCGGGCGACGAGACGGCCGCGCTGCTGCTCTCCTCCGACCGGCTGCGCCGCATCGACGGCACCACCGGCGAGGTCGTGGGGAACCGGTCGCTGCCCCGGGTGGGCGGGATCGCCCCGGCCACCGGGGAACTGGTCGACGGGCTGATGATGGTCTACTACGGCCGCCGGGGGATCGTCTCGCGCGAGGTCGCCTACGCCCCCGACACCCTCGAGCAGCGCTGGCAGCGGCGCGTGCCGACGATGATGACCGACCCGGCCAACTGTTCCGGCCTGCACTGCGCGGGCGGCCGTCAGGCCCTCGACGTGCTCGACCCGGACACCGGCCGGGCCCGCTGGCGGGCACCCGACGACGTCGATTTGGCGAAATACGGGAACTACGTGATCGAGGTGGGTGTCGAGTCGGGTATGCCGGTGCGGCTGGTCGACCCGGACACCGGCGTCACCCGCGTCGACCTGACCGGCTGGCGGGCCGAGGTGGTGGGCCAGGCCGGGCAGCCGATCGTGCTGCGGCGCGGCATCGACGCCGGGGCCAGCGCGTTCGGCGTGGTGGTGGACCGCCGCGACGAGATCCAGCCGCTCGGCGTGACCGGCGGCCCGGTCAGCGACTGCGCCTCCGACGCGCGGCACGTGGTCTGCCGCACCGACGACGGGCTGCGAATCTGGGCCTATCGGGCCTGATCTATCACCGAGGGTCATCGGCAGCGCACAATGAGTGCCGTGGCCGGCGGAGTCATCGAACTCGGCGAGGTGCCCCGCGAGACGCCCACCGTCGTCGGGGCCGACCGGCTGGTGCCGCGCCGGGCCCTGCTGATGCTGCTGTCGGCCCTCCTCGTCGCGACGACCGCGGCCGCGGCCCCGCTGCCCGCCCTCGGCCGGCCCACCATCGTGCCGGCCCGGCTGGGCGACACCATGTTTCTCGACGGGCGGCGAATGCTGCTGGTCAGCGGCTCGGCCACGCTCGTCTCGCAGATCAGCCGCCGGGTCGTGCGGGCCTACGACCTGCCCAGCACCCGCCTGGTCAGCACCACCACGGTCACCGTCTCCGGCGGCATCAACCAGGTGCTCCCGGCGGGCGACACGGTAGTGGTTTCGTACCAGGTGGACGCGAGCGGCACCTGGGCCACGGTGGCGGTGGCCGAGGGCACCGAGCAGACCCGCTGGCGCCGCACGGCCCGGTTGATCGCGGTCTCCGAGGCCGACGGCCAGGCGCTGCTGGGCACCGACGAGGCGGTGTCCGCCGTCGACCTGCGCACCGGCGCCACCCGCTGGCGGCTGCCCCGGCCACCGGACGGCTACATCGCCGAGACCGGCTGGGACGCCACGAACTATCCGCGCTGGCTGGTGCTGCTGACCGACTCGGGCCGGTTGGAGAGCCGCGACCCGCACACCGGGGCGCTGCTGGCCACCCGTGCGATCCCGCCCCGCGAGGGTCGCGCCAACGGGCTGATCTGGCCGGTCGACGACCTGGTCATGGCGGACGACGGCGGGCCCGGCTTCGCCGCGTACCGGCTGCCCGCCCTGACCCCGCTCTGGCACACCGGGGCCGACCTGTCGAGCAGCTGGATGCAGGCCGCTTGCGGGCGCCTGATCTGCACGTTCCGGCAGCAGCGGGGGCTCACGGCGATCGACCCGGCCGACGGGCGGGAACTGTGGGAGAACCCCGACTGGGCGTACGCCGAGCCGGTCGGCCCCTACCTGCTGGCGACCCGGGCCGAGCGCGGCGTGGACGAGCCCGGGCTGTGGGTGATCGACCCCGCCACCGGACGGTCCCGGGGGAACTTCGGCCGGTGGGAGTACCTCGCGGCGACCGGGGACGGGCGCTTCTACGGCAAGCTCGACGTCCCGGGGGAGTTCCTGGTGCACTACGGGATCCTCGACCCGGACACCTTCACCGTACGGGTGCTGGGCACGGCGGCCGACGTCTCCAACAGCTGCCAGGCCGTGGCCGGTCTGCTGATCTGCCGGCTCGTCGACGCCTCGGTCGCCCTGTGGCCCCTTCGGTAGCCTCTTGCTTACAGCCTCTTCACACCCGGTCGGCGAGGCTGGGCCCGGCGGTTCGACGGAGGTCTGCGGTGCGTGTGCTGGTTGTGGAAGACGAGCGGAACCTCTGCGATGCGATCGCCCGCGGGCTGCGGCGCAAAGGCATGGCGGTCGACGTGGCCTACGACGGCCTGCAGGGCCACGAGATGGCCTACGTGACCCGCTACGACGTGGTCGTGCTCGACCGTGACCTGCCCGGCATGCACGGCGACGAGATCTGCGCGGCCCTGGTCGAATCGGGCGCGCTGACCCGGGTGCTCATGCTCACCGCCAGCGGCACGGTCGCCGACCGGGTCGAGGGCCTGCAGCTGGGTGCCGACGACTACCTGGCCAAACCGTTCGCCTTCGAGGAGCTGGTGGCCCGGGTGCAGGCGCTGGGCCGGCGGGCCACCCCGGCCGCCCCGCCCGTGCTCACCGTGGGCAACCTGGTGCTCGACCAGACCCGCCGGGTCGTCACCCGCGGCGGCACCCCGATCGAGCTCACCAACAAGGAGTTCGGCGTGCTGGAGGAACTGCTCAAGGCGCGCGGTGGTGTCGTGTCGAGCGAGGAACTGCTGGAACGGGTGTGGGACGCCAACACCGACCCGTTCACCACGACCGTACGGGTGACCGTCATGACGCTGCGGAAGAAGGTGGGCGACCCGCCGCTGATCGAAACCGTGGTCGGCGCCGGCTACCGCGTGCCCGAACCGGTCGTCCTCTCATGACGGTCTACCTCGGCCGCGAGCAACCCCCGCCCGGACTGCCCCGGCCCACCCTGCGGCTGCGGCTGACCCTGCTCAACGGCATCCTGCTGGTCGGCGCGGGAGCGATCCTGGTGCTGCTGGCGTGGCTGCTGGTGGGCGACGTGATGCACCCCGGCGTGGGGCTGCAACCCGGCTCCGTGGTCACGCTGACCGACGGGCGTACGGTCGACGCCGCCCAGTGGCAGGAGGCGCTGGTCGACCAGGCGGCACGCGAGATGCTGGTCAAAGGCCTGGTGGCGCTGTTCGCGATCGGCATCATCGGCATCGCCGGGGCGTACGCGGTGGCCGGCCGGGCCCTGCGCCCCCTGCACACCGTCACCCAGACCGCCCGCCGCCTGGGCGAGGAGACGCTCGACCAGCGCATCCGCTACTCCGGGGCGGACGACGAGGTGGCCGAACTGGCCCGCACCTTCGACGCGATGCTGGACCGGCTGGCCGGCGCGTTCGAGTCGCAGAAACGGTTCGTCGCGAACGCCTCCCACGAACTGCGCACCCCGCTGGCGGTGATGCGCACCGAGATCGACGTGACCCTCAGCGACGACGAGGCCGACGTGGCGGAATACCGCCGCATGGCCAAAGTGGTGCGCAACGCCTCCGAACGGGCCAACGGGCTGGTCGACGCGCTGCTCGTGCTGGCCCGCTCCGAGGCCCAGTCCGGGCGGCGGCTCGTGCGCAAAGTGCCGGCCGACATGGCGATGAGCGTGACCAACGCGTTGTCGGCGGTGAAAGCCGAGGCCGAACGGCTCAAACTCGACGTGACGACCGACCTGCAGCCGGCGCCCGTGGTGGGTGACCCGTCACTGCTGGACCGGCTCGCGGGCAACCTGATCGAGAACGCGATCCGCTACAACCACCTGCTGGGCCGGCTGTGGCTGCGCACCGAGACGGTGAACGGTCAAGCCCGGCTGGTGGTGGGCAACACCGGCTACGAGGTCGAGCCGGGGGACGTGCCGGGGCTGTTCGAGCCGTTCCGTCGTGGGGGCTGGGAGCGTACGGGGTCCCGGGGATCCGGTCTGGGGTTGTCGATCGTGCGGGCGGTGTGCGACGCGCACGGAGGGACGGTCTCGGCGGTGGCCCAGGCCGGAGGCGGGCTGGAAGTGACGGTGTCGCTGCCCACGGCCGACGCGACACCCGTGGTGGCGGCGTCGGCCTCGGTGCCGCGGGCCAAGCTGGCCTGAGCTCTGCTACGCGGCCTCGCGGCGGATGGTGCGCCAGCGGGACTCGCTGATGCCCAGCTCGGCGGCGATCTCGGCCTCGTTGAGGCCGGGCCGGGCGGCCTTGATCTGCGTCGCCAGGGCGATCGTCTCGGCGGGGGTGCGGCGGCTCTTCCCGGATCGGTCGGCGGGGGCCGTGACCGCGCGGCCGCTGGGGGTCGAGCGCTGCGCGGGGACAACTCGGCCGTTGGCGGCTTCGCGCGCGGAGGTGCTCGGCCGGTTTTCGCGCGCGGAGGTGCTCGGCCGGTTTTCGCGCGCGGTGGCGCTCGGCCGGTTCTCGCGCGTGGGGGTGCTCGGCCGGTTCTCGCGCGTGGGGGTGCTCGGCCGGGCGGGTGCGGTGGCCCGGCTCAGTGTGCGCGGCGCCGGCTGGGGCAGGGCGGCCGCGACTTCTGCCAGCGCGGCGGCCGTGGCCGGACCGAGCGGGCCTGATGCGCGTCCAGGGCCGTTCACCCGCGCCTGAGCCGCCGCGAGCGGACTGGGAATGAGGCCCGGAACGGGGTCGCCGGGGAACTCGGCGGAAATGGTGCCGGGCTGCGGCTGGCTCAACGGCTGCGGCTGCGGGTGCGACGAGGTCATCGGCGGCGCCGTCGGTTCGGACTGGGCGCGTTCCAGAGTCGAGATGCGCCCGCCCAGTTCGACCAGGCAGATGCTGGCCACCACGATCAACCCGTCGACCGAGAGCGGCAGCAGGTAGGGCGAAGCCCCCGTCTCGCCGTAGCGGGCCGCCACCCCCACCATGTGCCAGTAGGAGACCCAGGCCGCGATGCCCGCGATGATCGCCGTGGCCACCAGCCGCAGCACGGCCAGGTAGCGCCGGTGCACCGGCACGCGGGAGATCAGCTCGACGGTGAGCAGCAGGGCGAGCGGGGGCCAGGCGGCGATGGCCTGGCTGATCGGGTTGTCCAGGGCGTGCAGGACGTTGGCGACCACGGAGGCGGCCACGCCGAGCAGCAGTGTGGCTCGCACGGCCCACCGGACGCGGCGCAGTTGCTCCAGGACCACCGGACGTCTCCTCAGCCTTCGGACGGGGTTCGGCCAACCATCCTGAACGCTGCTGGTAACGCCAACGCCTCCGGACGGGAACCGTGACCGGTCCGTTCCGGAGGCGTTGTGACTACGTGATCGTCGCGCGCGGCGTGGCGCCTTGACGCGCTTAGTTCTTCTTTTCGATCTGGGCTCGGAGCTTGGGGAACTCGGCCTTGGCCCCGCTCACCGACTCGTAGTACCAGATGATCATGCCGACGCTGCCCTCGTCGGCCCAGGTGCAGATGGCCATGTCGATGCCCGAGGTCTCGGAGCGGCCGCACTTGGCCGCGCCGCCGAGCGCACCCGTGGGGGCGTTCGTGATGTTCTCGATCTTCAGCCCGCCGATGCCGGCGCCGTAGAAGGTCTGTTCCAGCTCGACCTTCGGGTTGGCGATGGGCGCCTCGGCCGCGGCCACGATGACGATGTTCTGGTCGGCCACGTCGCCGTAGAGCGCGCCCACCGAGTTCGTCGCGCCCGGCACCGAGGCCAGGCCGCTCTTGAGCTGGTCGGCGATCGCCTTGAACTGCTGCGAGGTCAGCTTCTTGCGGCCGCCCAGCGTGGCCGGCTCCGAGATCGAGACCGTGGACGCCGCCGGGGGCTCGGTCGTGGGCTCCTCGGCCGGCTCGGTGGTCGGGGCCGCCGTGGGCGCGGTCGTGGAAAGGCCGCTCAGGTTGTCCCGGTCGGTGTCGCCGTCGCGGGTGGCCAGCACGATAGCGGTGATGCCACCGATGCAGAGCACCAGCACGATCGCCACCGAGATCAGGATGATCGGCAGCGTGCGCGACTTCTTCTTCGGCGCCTGCGGGGGCGGGAAGCCGCCGGCGGGCTGACCGTACGGGGGTTGCTGCCCGTACTGCGGCTGCTGTCCGTATGGCGGCTGCTGCCCGTACTCGTTACCGCCGGGCTGGCCGTACTGCGGTTGCTGCCCGTACGACGGCTGGCCGTAGTCGGGCTGACCGGACGACGGATACGGCGTCGTGGGCGGGTAGTTCGGCTGGCCGTACTGCGGCTGTCCCGGATACGGCGGCTGACCCTGGTTCGGCTGGCCTGACGACGGGTCATTGGGGTAGGGCTGGCCGGGGTACGGGGGCTGCGACATCAAGCGCTCCATCATTCGGGTACCGCGCGAGCCTAGCGTCACAGTACGAATCCGCACGTCAACTGTTCTGGGTGGCGAGACGATCCGTACGGGCAAAAACGACGCCCCGCACCTTTTCCGGTGCGGGGCGTCGTCAACGCGACTCTGCGGGTCAGGCGGGCAGGCTCGCCACGCCCGGGGGCAGGAACCGCTTGCCGGTCACCCGCTCGGAGGTGCCGCTGCGGTCCAGGTACGGCGTCACGCCGCCCAGGTGGAACGGGTAGCCGGCACCGAGGATCATGCACAGGTCGATGTCCTGCGCCTCCGCCACCACGCCCTCGTCGAGCATGATGCGGATCTCCTCGGCCAGCGCGTCCAGAGCCTTCTGGCGCACCTCGTCGGCGCTCAACGGCGCCGTGCCCCCGGCCACCAGCTCGGCGACCTCGGGGTTGATCTCGTCGTCGACCATGACGGGCAGGCCGGCGTCGACGATCTTCTTGAGGTTCGCGGACTCGGCGAACCGGTCCGGGAACGCCCGGTGCAGCGTCTCGCCCACGTGGTAGGCCACGGCCGGCCCGACCAGCTGCAACAGCGCGATCGGGCGCATCGGCAGGCCCAGCGGGTCCATCGCCTCGTTGACCACGTCGAGCGGCGTGCCGGCGTCGACGGCCTGGAAGATCTCGCTGGTGACCCGGGTCAGCAGCCGGTTGACCACGAACGCCGGGGCGTCCTTGACCAGCACCGACGACTTCTTCAGCTCCTTGCCGACGGCGAACGCCGTGGCCAGCGTGGCGTCGTCGGTCCGCTCGCCCTTGATGATCTCGAGGAGCGGCAGCACGGCGACCGGGTTGAAGAAGTGGAAACCGACGACCCGCTCAGGGTGCTCGAGGTCGGCCGCCATCGCGGTCACCGAGAGCGAGCTGGTGTTGGTGGCCAGGATCGCCTCGGGCGTCACGATCTTTTCCAGCTCGGCCCAGATCTGCTTCTTGAGCTCGAGGTTCTCGAAGACAGCCTCGATCACGAAGTCGGCGTCGGCGAACACCGACTTGTCGACCGAGCCGCTGACCAGGCCGCGCAGCTTGGCCGCGGTGCCCTCGTCGAGGCGGCGCTTGGCGACCAGCTTGTCGATCTGCTCGGTCACGTACGACACGCCCTTGTCGACGCGGGCCTGGTCGATATCGGTCAGCACGACCGGCACCTGCAAGCGGCGCGCGAACAGCAGGGCCAGCTGCGAGGCCATCAGGCCGGCGCCGACGATGCCGACCTTGGTGACCTTGCGGGCCAGCGACTTGTCGGGCACACCGACCGGGCGCTTGGCCCGCCGCTGCACCAGGTCGAACGCGTACAGGCTGGCCCGGGACTCGTCGCCCAGGATCAGGTCGGCCAGGGCCTCGGTCTCGGCCCTGGTGCCGTCGGAGAACGACGCGTCCTTGGCCAGGGCAAGCAGCTCGAGGGCCTTGTTGGCCGACGGGACCGCGCCGTGCAGCTTCTCGTCGAGCTGCTGCTTGGCGAAGAAGAGCACGCCCTCCCACATGTCCTTGTCGACCTCGGGCCGCTGCACGGTCAGCTCACCGTCGACCACCGCGGCCGCCCACTCCAGCGAGCGCTCGATGAAGTCGGCCGGCTCGAAGAGCTGATCGGCCACGCCCAGCTCGACCGCTTGCTTGGGGCGCAGCACCTTCTGGGTGAGCGGGTTCTGCAGGATGACCTGGGCCGCGCCGGGCACACCGATCAGATTGGGCAGTAACTGGCTGCCGCCCCAGCCGGGCACCAGGCCGATCGCGACCTCGGGCAGGCCGAGGGCCGCCGCGCCACCGGAGACCGTGCGGTAGTGACAGTGCAGCGCCACCTCGAGGCCACCACCGAGGGCGGCACCGTTGATGAACGCGAAAGTCGGAATCGACGAGTCCTTGAGCCGCGCGAAGACCCGGTGACCCAGCTCGCCCAGCTCGACCGCCTGCTCCCGCGAGGTCAGGAACGGAATGCCGGTGATGTCGGCGCCGACGCAGAAGATGTACGGCTTGCCGGTGAGCGCGATGAAGTCCGGCTTCTCCGCGGTGGCCGACGTGATCGCCTCGTCGAGAGAGCGCAGACCGGCCGGCCCGAAGCTGTTCGGCTTCTTGTGGTCGAACCCGTTGTCCAGCGTGATCAGGGCGGCCTTCTTGCCCTGGACGTGAACAAAGCGGACGAGCGCCTTGGTGACGACCTCGTTCGGGTGCTCGATCACTTCGCCTCTCCGTCCCAGTTCGGGTTCTCCCAGATCACGGTGCCGCCCATGCCGATGCCGATGCACATGGCGGTGAGGCCGTAACGGACCTCGGGGTGCTCGGCGAAGTGCCGCGCGAGCTGCGTCATCAGGCGCACGCCGGACGAGGCGAGCGGGTGCCCGATGGCGATCGCGCCGCCCCACGGGTTGACCCGCGGGTCGTCGTCGGCGATGCCGTAGTGGTCGAGGAACGCCAGCACCTGGACCGCGAACGCCTCGTTCAGCTCGAACAGGCCGATGTCGTCGATCGTGAGCCCGGCCTTCTTGAGGGCCTTCTCAGTCGACGGGATCGGGCCGTAGCCCATGATCTCGGGCTCGACGCCCACGAAACCGTACGAGACCATCCGCATCGCGACCGGCAGCCCCAGCTCGCGGGCCGTCTCCTCGCTGGCCAGCAGCGCCGCCGTGGCCCCGTCGTTGAGGCCGGCCGCGTTGCCCGCGGTGACCCGGCCGTGCGGGCGGAACGGGGTCTTGAGCGTGGCCAGCTTCTCCAGCGACGTCTCGCGGGGCGCCTCGTCGGCCGTGGCCAGGCCCCAGCCCTGCTCGGCGCTGCGCAACGCCACCGGCACCAGATCGGGCTGCAGCTTGCCGTCGGCGTACGCCTTGGCCGTCTTGAGCTGCGAGTTCAACCCGTAACGGTCGGCCCGCTCCTTGGTGATGTGCGGCAGGCGGTCGTGCAGGTTTTCCGCCGTCGAACCCATCACCAGCGCTGACGGGTCGACCAGCTTCTCGGCGATGATGCGCGGATTGGGGTCGACGCCCTCACCCATCGGGTGGCGGCCCATATGTTCGACACCGCCCGCGATCGCCACGTCGTAGGCGCCCATCGCGATGCCGCCGGCCACATTCGTCACCGCGGTCATCGCGCCCGCGCACATGCGGTCGACCGCGTAGCCGGGGACGGTCTTGGGCAGGCCCGCCAGCAGGGCGGCGGTGCGGCCGATGGTCAGGCCCTGGTCGCCGATCTGGGTGGTGGCCGCGATGGCGACCTCGTCGACCCTTTCCGGCGGGAGCTGGGGGTTGCGGCGCATCAACTCACGGATGCAGCGGATGACCAGGTCGTCGGCGCGGGTCTCGGCGTACATGCCGCCCGCCTTGCCGAAGGGGGTGCGGACGCCGTCGACAAAGACGACCTCGCGTACTTCACGGGGCACGGTACCTCCTCAGGACGTGGGTGAATGCTACTCGCCAGTAACTAGGAGGTGCCACCGAGTCCGGGAAACTTCACAGGAGACTTCACCTTCAAGATCAAGAGCTTGATGTCCCGGCCGGGTGGGGGGTGACGGACCGTCGCTCCCGCGGGGGCCGCGGCGGGTTTCGCCGGCCGCTACGCGTCCAGAACGCGAAACCCACCACGGCGACGTGCGTGCGTGGTCGCGCCCTGCAAAAGGCGACGGCCGGTGATCAGCTCGAGTGGTCGCGAAGCGCTTCCCAGGCCAGCATGCCCGTGACAGCGTCGAGTCGCTCGCCGATGACCAGGCCGCCCTGATCGGCGATGTGGCAGTCGTACATGCCGTTCTCGTGCCGGCTGTTGCGCATCTTCACCACGTTGAACAACCGGCCGAGTTCGGCCCGGCGCTCGACGTAGCGAACCTGGAACACGTTGTGGAACAGATACATGAGGCCCGCGAGCGGATCCTCGACCGGGCCCAGCGTCCGCGTCTCGCTGGTCACCCACAACGACGCGCCGGCGGCCCGGACGATGCCGAGCATGCTGCGCAGATAGGCCGGGAAGCGCTGGGCCTCGCGCGCGGCGTGGGCCATCTCGGCCAGGCTGTCGATGACGACACGCTTGATCGATCCGTCCTCGAGGTTGTGCCGGATCATCGAGGCGAGCACGTCCAGGTCGAGATCCAGCGCGCCTACCGGCACATGGGCGATGTCGAGCCGGCCGCGCTCCCGGGCGGCGCGGAAGTCCCAGCCGAAGCGGGCCGCCATCTCCTCCAATTCCTCGGCTGTGTCCTGGAACGTGACGTACAGACACCCCTGATCTCGTGCCAGGCCCTCGGCCACGAAGGCCAGGCAGCCGATCGTCTTGCCCACACCCGAGGGGCCGAGCACGACGGTGCCGTCGCCGTCCGGGATGCCACCGTCGATCAGCGGATCGAGGCCGGGGATGCCGGAGGCCAGCCGCTCGCCGCGGGGCGGCATGTCGGTCGGCAGGAACGACTCGACGCGCGGGTAGACCTGAACACCGTCGGAGGTGATGTGCAGCGTGTGGTTGCCGCCGAGCGGGTTGGCCGCGCGCATCTTGACCACCCGCAGGGCACGCCGGTCGACCGGCTCGCGAATGTGGTGCGACAGCGAGAGAATGCCGTCGGCCACGGCGAACTCCACGCCCGTCTGCACATGCTCGTCGTCGTACTCGCCCAGCAGCAGCAGGACAGCCCCGCTGTGCGAGACCCGGCTGGTCAAATCGTAGAGGGCGGTGCGCAGCGCCTGATCGCTGACGAAGTCACGCAGCATCATCGTGCTGTCGATGACCACCAGCACCGGCTCGTCGTCGAGCGCCTTGCGCACCACCTCGTTGATCAATACCTCGAGGTCGTTCGCGGCGCTGTCGCGCAGGATGTCGCCCAGGTGCACGTATTCGACGCGCGGGCCCAGCGACCGAGGGTCGAAGAAGGAGAAGTCCCGCAGGTGTTCCACGAGCTTGGCGTGCGGCTCGGAGAGCGTGGTGTAGTAGATCGCCTTGCGCTCCTCGGTGGCGACGGCGAAGCAGATCTGCTGGGCCAGGATGGTCTTGCCGGTCCCCGGCGGTCCGGAGACCACGACCACCGAGCCCGGCTGCAAGCCGCCGCCGAGGATCAGGTCGAGGTCGGCCAGCCCCGTGGACAGGAGCTTCATGAAGCCTGCCGTCCTTCCTGGAGCAGGCGCTCGGCCGCCGCGAGCACCTCGGCCCGCTGGTAAGGCTTGGCCAGGGCGGCGTCGGCCTCGACCGCGAGCTGCCAGTCGGCGCTGACCGAGAGGATCGGGATGGAGGCGGTCGCCGGGTCGGCGCGCAGCCTCCGGATCAGCTCGACCCCTCCCATCACCGGCATCATCACGTCGGTCACGACCAGGTCGGGCGGGGCGTGCCGGACAGCGTCGAGCGCTACCTCTCCGTTGCCGGCCTCGGCCACCTCGTGGCCGGCCTTGACGAAGATGCGGTGCAGCAGGAATCGCAGGTCCGGCTCGTCGTCAACCACCAGAATCGTCCCCACGCCCCCGTCCCTTCGCCGGGAAAAGCATATTTCGTCCGGTGACAGGAGCGGTGCGTTAAGGGGAATTTGCCGGGCTCCCGGGCCGGCTGGAGCCGGCGCCGGGAGTGCGGGTCAGGTGATCGAGGGGGCGGGCAGGGCGTCGGCCAGCTGGTCGGCGAGCAAGGTGACCTGCCAGTTGCGGGCGCCGAAGCCGCGGAGCGTGTCGCCCACCGTCTGCGGGGTCACCTCGTCGGGCGGGGACCAGGCCAGGCGGCGGACGAAGTCCGGGCTGATCAGGTTTTCCGGGGGCAGGTTGTGCGACTCCGCGGTGGCCACCACGATCGCCCGGCAGCGGGCCAGCCGGGCCGCCGCCACCGGGTCACGTTCGGCCCAGCGGTGCGGCGGAGGCGGACCCTCGACCGGCTGATTGATCGGCAGCGCGTCGTCGGGCAGGGCACGGGCCTCGTCGAGGGCGTCGAGCCAGACCCGGGCCAGGCGGCGCACTGAGCGGCCCCCGAAACCGGCGATGCCGAGCAGGGTGCGCTCATCCTTGGGGTCGGCCTCGGCGGCGGCCACGATCGCCGAGTCGGGCAGCACCCGGCCGGGCGCGGAGTCGCGGCGCGCGGCCACGCCGTCCCGGGCGTACCAGAGCGCGCGGACTCGCGACTGGGCGCGGGCCCCGCGAACGCGGTGTATTCCCGACGTGCGGCGCCACGGGTCGGGACGCACCCGCGGCGGCCGGTCGGCGCTGGCCACCAGGGCCGCGAACTCCTCGGCGGCCCACGCCGTCTTGCCCTGCCGGTCGAGCTCGGCCGCCAGGTGGTCGCGCAGGTCGGTGAGCAGCTCGACGTCGAGCGCGGCGTAGGTCAGCCACGACTCGGGCAGCGGCCGGGTCGACCAGTCGGCGGCCGAGTGGTGCTTCTCGAGCGAGAAGCCGAGCAGCTGTTCGGTCAGGGCGGCCAGGCCGACCCGCTCGAACCCGGCCAGCCGGGCCGCCAGCTCGGTGTCGAACAGCCGGCGCGGCTTCATGCCGATCTCAGCGAGACACGCCAGGTCCTGACTGGCCGCGTGCAGCACCCACTCGCTCTCGGCCAGCGCGGCGTCGAGCGTGCGCAGGTCGTCGAGCGGCAGCGGGTCGATCAGCACCGTGCCCGCTCCGGCCCGGCGCAACTGCACCAGGTAGGCCCGCTGGGTGTAGCGATAGCCGGAGGCGCGCTCGGCATCGACGGCGACCGGCCCGGAACCCGCGGCCATCCGGGCCACGATCTCGGCCAGTTCGTCGTCGGTCTCGACCGGTCGGGGGGTGCCCTCACGGGGCGCGGTCAACGGTACGGGTTCGGGACCGCCAGACGTCGGGTCGGGCGAGTCGGCGTGCGGTCGTCCGTCCCTTTCGGGCTCCGGCGTGTCCCGACGGCGCAGGGGTGCTTCGTCGGTCACTCCGTAACCGTACGGGGACCCCACCCCGCCTGCTTGCAGCCGGGTCCCGGCGCGCCGTTTCTCGATCGACAACAAAGGCCCGTCCCGGCTGATCCGGAGCGCGGTTTTCTCCGTACTACCCCCCGCAGCGCCGATACCCGGGAGGCCGCGCCGGATGACCATGACCTACGAACCGTTCACCCCCGCGGGCTCAGGTGAGCAGCGCCGATACGACGGACGCCGCCGCGCCGACGAGCCGCAGGAGCAGTGGACGGCGCCCGGAGGTCAGTGGGCCGGGGCCCCCGAGGGGCAGTGGGCCGAAGCGCCGCCGGACCAGTGGGCGGCGGACGGGCAGTGGGCGGCGCCGCCGGCCCGCCGGACCGAACCGCCGGCCGATCCGTGGGGCGCCCCCGCCGACCCGTGGGGTGAGGCGGCGCCGGGGCATCAGCGCGCCCGCGTCGCGGAGCAGCACTGGGACACCCCGGCCCCGATCCCGCAGCAGCGCCACACCGGGGAGCAGCCGCGCTTCTCAGGGGAGGCGCAGCGCCACGCGGGGGAGCAGCCGCGCTTCGCGGGCGAGTCGCAGCGCCACGCGGGGGAGCAGCCGCGCTACGTCGACGAGCAGCCCCGGTTCGCGGGTGAGCAGCCCGGGTTCGCGGGCGAGCAGCCCCGATTTGCGGGCGAGCAGCCGGCCTGGCCCACGGCCCCCGGGCGTAAGGGGGAAACCGGGCCGGCCCCCCTGCGCGGCAATCGCCTCAAACCGCTCGTGATCGGCGCCGTGGTGCTGCTGCTCCTGGTGGCGGGGTGGCAGGCGTACCGGATCGAGGGAATGAGCCGGCACAACCAGGATCTGGCCACCGTGCTCTCGGCCGAGCAGGAGCGCACCGACCGGCTCGAGAAGGAGCTGGCCGGCGTGTTCGACCCCGAGGGCGTGTCGTCGGGGGTGTTGCCGAGCGTGTTCCGGGTGCGGGCGGGCGGTTTCACCGGCACGGCGTTCTCGGTCGGCAAGAAGGCCGGCGCCGGCCAGGCCAACCTGATCACGAACTATCACGTGGTCGCCGAGACGTGGACCGGCGGCGGGCGCCGGGTGTCGCTCGAGCGCGGCAGCACCCGGATCAACGCCACGATCGTCAAGGTCGACAAGGCCAAGGACCTGGCGCTGCTGCGGGCCGGTCAGACGATCGCCCCGCTGGGCACGGCGACGGCCCAGGTCAAGCCGGGTCAGCAGGTCGTGGTGGTGGGCGCGCCGCTCGGGCTCGACGACTCGGTCACCACCGGCGTGATCAGCGCCTACCGGCCGAACGACGCCGACGGCCCGACGATCCAGTTCGACGCCCCGATCAACCCGGGCAACTCGGGCGGTCCGGTGGTCAACTCGAGCAAGCAGGTGGTCGGTGTGGCCACGGCGAAGGCCAAGGACGCCGAGGGCATCGGCCTGGCCATCCCGATCAGGACGGCCTGCCAGACTCTCGCGGTCTGTTAGGAGAAGACGCGAGCCTGCCCGCTCGGGGGGTTGCGGTCAACCCACGCGTTGAGCGCGGTCGCCGAGAGTGGTCACGCCGGGTGGGGGCAGGCCCGCGGTCGAGCTCAGCATCGCGCACCAGCCCTGCAGGTGGGCGCCGAAGTCCGTGCCGGTCGGGGTCCAGGAGGCGCGCACCTCGAGGTCGGCCGTGGGCGCCGGGCCGGCCAGTTCGCCGAACCGGGTCGACGTCGTCTGGGTGATCGTGCCGCCGATCGCCGTGTAGGCCGCCCCGTGCTGGTCGAGCGCGTCGGTCAGCCACGTCCAGGCCACGGCGGACAGCATCGGGTCGCCCGCCAGGTCGTCCTCGAGCTCGGCCGTGACCAGCGTGACCAGGCGGATGTCGCCGTGCCAGGCCTCGTGCCCGGCCGGGTCGTGCAGCAGGATCAGCCGGCCGCCGGCCACCTCGTCGCCGGAGCGCAGCACGGTGGCGCTGATCGCGAACGCGAACGGCGCCAGACGCTGCGGCGCGGCGATCTCCTCGAGCAGGATCTCGGGCCGAGGCGCCGGTGCCCGCAGAGCGTCGACCGCGCGGGCGAACGCCGGAGGGACAGCGGAGGGGGACGCCATGGGGGAAGACTATGCCGCCGCGCGGTGTCCGTCGCCGATCGGCGCGCCGCGCGTGTCGTGGGACGATGGCGCGGTGACTTCAGTCTTGAACGATTCGACTTTCGTGCGGGCGTGCCGCGGCGAGGCCGTGCCGCACACCCCGGTCTGGTTCATGCGGCAGGCGGGCCGGTCGCTGCCCGAGTACCGCAAGATCCGGGCGGGGGTCGGGATGCTGGAGTCGTGCCGCCGGCCCGAGCTGGTCACCGAGATCACCCTGCAGCCCGTACGGCGGCACCACGTCGACGCGGCCATCCTGTTCAGCGACATCGTCGTGCCGATCGCGGCGGCCGGCATCGACCTGGACATCGTCGCCGGCACCGGCCCGGTCGTGGCCGAGCCGATCCGCGCCGAGGCCGACCTGGAGCGGCTGCGGCCGATCACGGCGGACGACGTCGATTTCGTGGCCCAGTCGGTCGAGCTGCTCGTCCGGGAGCTCGGCGCGACCCCGCTGATCGGGTTCGCCGGGGCGCCCTTCACGCTGGCCAGCTATCTCATCGAGGGCGGGCCGTCGCGCACGTACCTCAAGACCAAGGCGATGATGTACGGCGCCCCGAAGCTGTGGGACGCGCTGCTGTCGCGCCTGGCCGACATCACGCTGGCCTTCCTGCGCACGCAGATCGACGCCGGGGTGAGCGCGGTCCAGCTGTTCGACTCGTGGGCCGGGGCGCTCAGTGAGGCCGACTACCGCGAGCACGTGCTGCCGCATTCGGCCCGGGTGCTGGGTGGCCTGGCCGACGCCGGGGTGCCGCGCATCCACTTCGGAGTGGGCACGGCGGTGCTGCTTAGGGCCATGGGCGAGGCCGGGGCCGACGTGGTGGGGGTCGACTGGCGCACCCCGCTCGACCAGGCGACCGGGATCATCGGGCCCGACAAGGCCGTACAGGGGAATCTCGACCCGGCCCTGCTCTTCGCGGGGTGGGATGTCGTGCGGCGCGAGGCCGACCGGGTGCTGGAGCAGGGCAAGGCGGCGCCGGGGCACGTCTTCAACCTCGGCCACGGCGTGATGCCCGAGACCGACCCGGACATCCTGACGCGGCTCGTGGCCCACATTCACGAAGCTCGGTAGGGCCGAAGGTACTGGCGGATGCAACTCACACCCGCCGACCCCAGCCGTCCGGGCCGGGGCGAGTGGTGGAAGGCTTGTTCTCGTGCGAAAGCGGGTTGCGGTCATCGGAGGCGGCATCGCCGGTCTGGCGGCCGCCGTGCGACTGCGCGACCTGACGCCGCCCGACACCGAGATCATCGTGTACGAGCAGAGCGGCGCCCTCGGCGGCAAGCTGCGCACCGGTGAGCTGGCCGGCGTGACCGTCGAGCGCGGCGCCGAGTCGTTCCTGATGACCGGGTCCGACGGCGCCGAGTCGGCCGCGGTGGGCCTGGTCAAGCGCCTGGGCCTGGAGCGAGCGCTGGTGCATCCGCAGCGGGTGCCCGCCGCGCTGGCGCTGGGCGGCCGGCTCGCCCCGATGCCGGCCGGCACCCTCGTGGGCGTGCCGAGCGACCCGGCCACGCTGGGCGACCTCGCGCGGGCCGAGGCCGGTCACGACGCCGACGGCGGCCGGCCGCTGCTCGCCGAGGGGCAGGACGTCGCGGTCGGCGTGCTGGTCCGCGAGCGCTACGGCCCCGAGGTCGTCGACCGGCTGGTCGACCCGATGCTGGGCGGCGTCTACGCGGGGCGCGCCGATCGGCTCTCCCTCGAGGTGACGATGCCGCAGCTTGCCGCGACGGCCCGGGTCGAGCACACGCTGAGCGGGGCGGTGCGGGCGGCGCAGGCCGCGAGCAAGCGCGTGCCCGGTCAGCCGGTGTTCGGGGCGCTCGAGGGTGGGCTGAGCCGCCTCGTGGGCGCGGCCGCCACCGCGAGCGGCGCCCGGATCAGCATGGGCCTGCCCGTCCGTGAGATCGCGCGGACGCCGCACGGCTGGCGGTTGCTGCTGGGGCCGGTCGCCGCGCCGCCCGGCTTCTCGCCGTCCCCGGAGGCAGCCTCGCCCGACCTGTCGGCGCTCTCCGCCCGCGCGGGCTCCGGCGCTGACCGGGCGCCGGCCGGCAGCGGCAGCCCGCCCAGCCGCGAGCTCGTCGATGACGGGTGGGCGCCGCAGACCGACGACGTCGACGCCGTGGTGCTGGCGGTCCCGGCCAGGCCGTCCGCGCGCCTGCTGACCCGCGTTGCGCCCGACGCGGCCGCGGCGATCGGCGAGTTGAACTACGCGAGCGTGGCGCTGGTCGCCCTCGCGCTGCCGCCCGGCACCGAGCTGCCCGCGCTCAGCGGCTTCCTGGTGCCACCCAGCGAAGGCACGCTGGTCAAGGCGGCTACCTTCGTCACCCGCAAGTGGGCCCGCCCCGAGGGCAGCCCGGTGATCGTGCGGGTGTCGCTGGGCCGGGCCGGCGAGGAGGAGCGGCTGCAGTTCGACGACGCGGTGCTGACCGAGCGGGCCCACCGGGAGCTGGGCGACCTGCTCGGCGTCGCCCTGCCCGCGCCGGTCGCCACGTGGGTGCAGCGCTGGGGTGGCGGCCTGCCGCAATACACCCCCGGGCACCGCGAGCGGCTGGCCGCGGCGCGGGCCGGGCTGCCGCCGGGGCTGGCGCTGGCCGGGGCGGCGTTCGACGGGGTCGGGATCCCGGCCTGCGTCGCGAGCGGCGAACGGGCCGCCGAAGACGTGTGCAAGGCGATGGAGGACGCAGCATGAGCGAGCAGACGCAGTCGAACGCGGCACGGATCAACGAGCTGAACGCGACGATCCGCTACACGATGTGGTCGGTGTTCCGGGCCGAGACGCCGTTGCCGGCGTTGCGCGACGAGCTGGCGGGCGAGGTAGACGGCCTGTTCGAGCAGCTCGCCGGCAAGGACGTGACGATCCGCGGCACGTACGACGTGGCCGGCCTGCGCGCCGACGCCGACGTGTTGATCTGGTGGCACTCCAGCTCGCCCGACGCCCTGCAGGAGGCGTATTCGCTGTTCCGGCGCACGGGTCTGGGCCGGCACCTGGCCCCGGTGTGGTCGCAGATGGCCCTGCACCGGCCGGCCGAGTTCAACAAGAGCCACCTGCCCGCGTTCCTGGCCGGGGAGGAGGCGCGGCCGTACATCTGCGTCTACCCGTTCGTCCGGTCGTACGAGTGGTATCTGCTGCCCGACGAGGAGCGCCGCCACATGCTCGCCGAGCACGGCCGGATGGCCCGGGGCTACCCCGACGTGCGGGCCAACACGGTGGCGTCGTTCGCGCTGGGCGACTACGAGTGGATGCTGGCCTTCGAGGCCGACGAGCTGCACCGCATCGTCGACCTGATGCGTGACCTGCGGGCCTCCACGGCTCGCCGGCACGTGCGCGAGGAGGTCCCGTTCTACACGGGCCGCCGGCGTTCGATGAGCGAGCTGGTCGCGGCCCTGCCCTGAGCGGTCAGCTACGCCTCGATCTCGCGGCGCATCGGGATGTGGGGGATGCCGTCCTCGATGTATTCCGGGCCGGTTTGCTGGTATCCGTACCTGGTGTAGAACTTCGCCAAGTGCGCCTGGGCGTCGAGGACGCTGGGGCGGTGACCGATGACCGTCAGAGCGTGGTCCATCAGGCGGCCCGCCAGGCCGGCGCCGCGGGCCTGCGGAGCGGTCACGACCCGGCCGATCCGTTCGACGCCGTCGTCGTCGAGGATGCGCAGGTAGGCGCGGACCTCGCCGTCGCGCTCGAACCACAGGTGGCGTGTGCCGGGCTCGGTGTCGCGGCCGTCGATGTCGCCGTAGACGCAGTCCTGCTCGACCACGAAGACGTCCGCGCGGAGCTTCAGGATCGCGTACAGGGTGGTGGTGTCGAGGTCGCGGAAGCTGGCAGTACGGAGATCGTCAGCCGGTTCGGGATGCATGCCGAAAGGGTAAGCGGCACGCCGTTACCCGTATCGTGGCGTGGCGTTATAGGGATGGAAGCCCGAGCTGTGGAGGTCTTGATGATCAAGAGGAACAAACTCTTCGGCAACAAGACGCGGGTGACCTTCTGTCTGCCCGTCAATCAGCCCGCCGGGCCGGTCAGCGTGGTCGGCACGTTCAACGGCTGGGAGCCGGGCGCCCACGAGCTCAAGCCGCGCCGCGACGGCACCCGCACGGTCAGCGTGACCGTGCCGCCGGGCAACTATCAGTTCCGCTATCTGGCCACCGACGGGCACTGGTTCGACGACGAGAGCGCCGACTCGGTGGGCCCGCACGGAGGAGAAATTCGCGTTTAAGTCGTTTCGGCCGGGCCTCTCCGGGGACTTGCTTGACTCGACAAGCAATCTTCCAAGGGAGGAATCACCGTGTCCGAAGTGCGACTTTCGATCATCTACTACTCGTCCACCGGGACGCTCCACAAGATGGCCGAGCGCCTGCGCGAGGCGGGTGAGAAGGCCGGCGCCGAGGTGCGCCTGCGTCAGGTGGCCGAGCTGGCCCCGCCCGAGGCGATCGCCTCCAACGCGGCGTGGAGCCAGCACTTCGACCGCACCAAGAACGAGCCCAAGGCCACCGCCGACGACGTGACCTGGGCCGACGCTGTGCTGTTCGGCTCGCCCACCCGCTACGGCAACGTGGCCAGCCAGCTCAAGCAGTTCCTGGACACGCTGGGCCCGCAGTGGGCGCAGGGGCAACTGGCCGACAAGGCGTACGCGGGCTTCACCGCCACCCAGACCGCGCACGGCGGGCAGGAGTCGACGCTGCTCGCGCTGTACAACACGATCTACCACTTCGGCGGCATCGTGGTGGCGCCCGGCTACACCGACCCGCTCAAATTCGCCGACGGGAACCCGTACGGTGTCTCGCACGTGACGGGCGGGAACAACGATGCCCCGTTGGGCGACGCCGAATACGCCGCTCTGGACCATCTGGCGCAGCGCATCGTTCGCGTCGCGAGCATGCTGAAAAGCGAATAAAACTACTCATCTCTCGCTAACCTGACTGCATGACCACGTACGAGACCTTGGACCTGCAATCGCGGGTCGCGCGATACGAGACGGCTCTCGACGAACTGCGCTCGGCCCACCACGACGTGCGGGCCGTGCTGCAGGACCAGGTGCTCTACGAGCGCTGGCAGCAGATCGGGACCGAGCTCGGCTTCATCGGCAGTGCGAACGGCCAGCCGCAGGATCTGCAGGCGCTCAGCCAGCAGATCCCGCAGATGTCGGAGTCCTGGGCCAGCTGAGGGCGCCGTCAGCACCGGTGCCGGCCGCACCGGGGCGCGCCGCGCGACTCGGCCCACACGTTGTGCCGGGCCGGGCCGCGCGGCGGGTAGGTTGGCTGCCATGCCCGTCGACACCCAGTACGAGGACCTGTTGCAGCGGGTCCTGACCACCGGCACACCCAAGAACGACCGCACGGGCACCGGCACGGTGAGCCTGTTCGGTGAACGTCTGCGTTACGACCTGTCGGCCGGTTTCCCGCTGATCACCACCAAGCGCGTGCACTTCAAGTCGGTGGCCGTCGAGCTGCTGTGGTTCCTGCGCGGCGAGAGCAACGTCGCATGGCTGCGCGACCAGGGTGTGACGATCTGGGACGAGTGGGCGTCGGAGTCCGGTGAGCTCGGCCCGGTCTACGGCGTGCAGTGGCGCTCGTGGCCCACCCCCGACGGCGGGCATGTCGACCAGATCAGCGGTGTGCTGGAGACGCTGCGGCGCGACCCCGACTCCCGCCGCATGATCGTGTCGGCGTGGAACGTGGCCGACCTGCCCGAGATGGCCTTGTCGCCGTGCCACGCGATGTTCCAGTTCTACGTGGCCGACGGCAAACTCTCGTGCCAGCTCTACCAGCGCAGCGCCGACCTCTTCCTCGGCGTGCCGTTCAACATCGCGAGCTACGCGCTGCTGACCCACATGATCGCCGAGCAGGTCGGCCTCACGCCGGGCGAGTTCATCTGGGTGGGTGGCGATTGTCACATCTACAACAATCACGTCGAGCAGGTGACCGAGCAGCTCTCCCGCGAGGCGTACGAGTTCCCGCGGCTCGAAATCGCGCCGGTGTCCTCGCTCTTCGACTACAAGTACGAGGACTTCACGGTCGTCGACTACAAGCACCACCCGGCGCTGCGGGCCCCGGTCGCCGTATGACGATCCACATGATCTGGGCCGAGGCCCGCCACCGCGTCGTCGGCGCGGACGGCGGGATCCCGTGGCGGCTGCCCGAGGACTCGGCGATGTTCCGGCAGCGCACGGCGGGCGCGACGATGGTGATGGGCCGCGCCACCTGGGATTCCTTGCCTGAGCGGTTCCGGCCGCTGCCGGGGCGGCGCAACGTGGTGCTGACGCGCGACCCGCAGTGGTCGGCCCCGGGCGCCGAGGTCGTGCACTCCGTGAGCGAGGCTCTGGCGTACGGCGACATCTGGGTCATGGGGGGCGAGGCGGTGTATCGAGCCTTCCTGCCGATGGCTGATCACATTCTTCGCACACGTATCGACCTGGACATTTCGGGCGACACCTATGCTCCCGATCCGGGCGAAGGGTGGGTCGTCAGCGAGTCGACGGACTGGCAGACTTCGGTGGGCGGGCTCCGCTACGTCGTCGAGGAATTGGTTCGCGCCGAGCAAACGACCCCACCTCGTAAGGTCGGTGCAACAGGCACGGGCTAGTCTCTTCGGCCGACGAGAGGGCCGAATCGCATTCATGATTTATGGGGCGAATCGGCTTTAACGCCAGAGCGATAGGAAGAAGCTACCCATGCCGCAGAGCCTCGTGCCGCCGGTGACGCTGTCGGTGGTCACGCCGATGTACAACGAGCGCGAGGCGGTCGACCACTTCGTGGGTCGGCTGCGGCCCGTGCTCGACGCGCTCGACGTGGCGTACGAGGTCGTCGCCGTCGACGACGGAAGCACCGACGCCACCGTGTCCCGGCTCCTGCAGTTGCGCGCCGACTGGGCCGAGCTGCGCATCGTCTCGCTGCGCCGCAACGTCGGGCACCAGACCGCCCTGCGCGCCGGGCTCCGAGCCGCCCGCGGCGACTACGTGATCAGCATCGACGCCGACCTGCAGGACCCGCCCGAGGTGATCGGCGAGATGCTGGCCAAGGCGCTCACCGAGAAGGTCGACGTCGTCTACGGAGTCCGCAGCGACCGCAGCACCGACACGGCGTTCAAGCGCAACACGGCCGGGCTCTACTACTGGATGATGCGGCGGCTGGTCGGCCCCTGGGTCAGCGACCAGGCCGGCGACTTCCGCCTGATGAGCCGCGCGGTCGTCGACGTGCTCAACGAGCTGGCCGAGCCCCGTCCGGTCTACCGCCTGGTGGTGCCGTCGCTCGGATTCGCCAGCGCCGAAGTGCCGTACGTGCGCGAGGAACGGGTCGCCGGCAACACGAAATACCCGCTGTCGCGCATGATCCGATTGACGTTCGACAGCGTCACCGGCTTCTCCGCGGCCCCGCTGAAGATCGCGACCTGGCTGGGCCTGCTCAGCTTCCTGCTGTGCGTGGTGCTGATCGTGACCGGGCTGGTCGCCTGGGGCACGGGCGGCGTGGTGCCGGGCTGGACGTCGCTCTACATCGCGGTGCTGCTGCTCGGCGGCGTCCAGCTGATCTGCCTGGGCCTGCTCGGCGAATACGTCGGGCGCATCTACATGGCGACCCAGAGCCGGCCGCCGTTCCTGGTCTCCTTCGACACCGCCACCACGGCGCCCGACTCGGTGGAATCGCTCGACGCGGTGACCGTGGTCGCCGACACGCGGCCGGCCGCCTAGTCCTCACTCGGCCGGCCGTTCAGACCTCACTCGGCCGGCGGTTCAGACCTTCACCAAGAGCTCGACCAGGCGGTCGAGCTCTTCGGACGGGTCGGCGGCCAAGCCCATGTGCACCGGGCCGGCCCGCAGGATCGTGCTGCGGGGAGCGACCAGCCAGCGGAACCGCTCGCCCAGGCTGATGTCGCCCGCGGCGCCCGACCCTCCGCACGTGGCGTCCCAGGAGGCGAGCGCGGCCCGGATGGCGGGCACGTCGGCGTGCGGATCGATCGCGCGCAGCCGGTCCTCGCGCAGGTCGGTGCGGGCGGCCAGAAAATCGCGGCGCTGGCAGTAGAGGACCACGCCCACGTTGATCACTTCGCCGCGTTCGATGCGGGGCACGGCCTGAATTACGGCGTACTCGTACGGGACTCTCACGGCAGCCACGCCTCCGGGCGCTCGGCGCGGGCGGTGAGATGCGCCAGGTAGTTCTCCCGGCTGCCCTCGTCGTCCATCCACTCGTCCGGGACCTCGGCGATGACCTCCGCGAGCAGGGCCGGCGTGAGACGGGCGGCCAGCGCGGGGCCCTCGGTCGCCAATTCGGTCGCGTACGGCTTCAGAACGTGGTCGTCCCACTTGTACGGACGGTGAACCACGGCGGCGGCGCGGGGCCAGTTGTGATGAAAGTACAGCGTCGCCCCGTGGTCGATCAGCCAAAGATCGCCGTGCCACATCAGCAGGTTCGGGTTGCGCCAGCTGCGGTCGACGTTTTCCACGAAGGCGTCGAAAGCCACCACCCGCGAGGCCAGGCCGGGGTCGACCGGGTGCACGACCGGGTCGTAGCCGAGCGCGCCGGGCAGGAAATCCATGCCCAAGTTGGCGCCGGCGCTGGCCTTGATCAGCTCCTGGACCTCCTCGTCGGGCTCGGCGCGGGCCACGATCGGGTCGAGGTGGACAACTGTCAGCTCCGGGACGGGCAGGCCGAGTCGCCGGGCCAGCTGCCCCGAGATCACCTCGGCCACCAGTGCGCGGGGGCCCTGCCCGGCGCCGCGGAACTTCACCACGTACGTGCCGAGGTCGTCGGCCTCGACCACACCGGGCAGGGAACCGCCCTCACGCAGCGGGGTTACGTAGCGGATAGCGGTTACTTCACGTAGCACTCCGCTACCCTAGCTGTGATGTCCAGGGACGTTGGTCGAGGAAGTGCGACCACTCGATCTGACGATCAAAGGCTGATCCGGTGAACAGATGAAGGCCTCCAACGGTGCAGTGGAGCTGCTAAGACGCCACACACCAGGCTGGAGGCCTTCATGTCCCACGCTAACGCCGCATTGACCCCGAGGGCGCGATTGCGGCTGGCGCGTCTGATCGTCGAGGGTGGCTGGTCACCCGCACGAGCGGCCGAACGCTACGACGTGTCCTGGCGCACCGCCAGCAAGTGGGCCGGGCGTTACCGGGCCGAAGGCGAAGCCGGCATGCACGACCGCTCATCACGGCCACGTCGGCAGCCGAACCGCACCCCGGCGCCGCTGGTCCGCAAGATCCTGCACCTGCGCCGCAAACAACGCTGGGGACCGGTCCCGATCGCCGATCAGCTCGGCCTGGCCGCCTCCACCGTGCATGCCGTTCTCCGACGGCAGCGCGCGAACCGGCTCTCGCACCTCGACCGGGCCACCGGCGAGGCGATCCGCCGCTACGAACACGAACGCCCCGGCGACCTGCTGCACGTCGACGTGAAGAAGCTTGGCAACGTTCCCGACGGCGGCGGCTGGCGCTACCTCGGCCGTCAGCAAGGCGAGAAAAACCGGACCGCCACGGCCGGCAAGCCTCGGAACAAGCACCGCAACCCCATCATCGGCACTGCGTTCGTCCACACCGTCATCGACGACCACTCCCGCGTCGCCTATGCCGAGATCCACGACGACGAAACCGCCCTGACCGCCACCGGAGTGCTTCGCCGCGCGGTCACCTGGTTCGCCGAACGCGGCGTGACCACCCACCGAGTGCTCTCGGACAACGGCTCCGCATACAAATCGCACCTCTGGCGCGACACCTGCGCCGAGCTGGGCATCACGGTGAAAAAGACCCGCCCCTACCGGCCCCAGACCAACGGCAAAGTCGAACGCTTCCACCGGACCCTGGCCGACGGCTGGGCCTTCGCCAAGCTCTACACCTCGGAGAAAGCCCGCCGCGCTGCGCTACCCGCCTTCATGCACGACTACAACCACCACAGACCCCACACCGCCATCGGGAAACTGCCACCCATCACCCGGTTGAACAACCTGGCTGGACATCACACCTAGCCCCGCATTTTCAGCCGGCGGCCGGACCCTGCTTGCGGAGCTCGTCGACCTTGGTCATGGCCTGCCGCAGGTCGGTGAGCCACTGGTCGGAGTGCTGCCCGACCAGCTTGACGCACCAGGCCAGCGCCTCCGACCGGGACCGGGCCACGCCCGCGTCGACCAGCGTGTCCAGGATCTGCCGCTCCGGCTGCCGGAGCCGCGTCATGACCGGCGCGGCCAGATGCGTGAACAACTCGTTGGTGTCGCCGGCGCGCACACCCCAGGCGACCTTGCGCTGATAGCGGTATTCGATCTGCCGGGCGACCCGCATGCGGGCCTCGCGGGTGTCCTCCCGGAACTGGTTGATCCGTCCGGCCCGGGCGGCGGCCCGGTCGGCGTCGGTGGCGTCGGCGCCCAGCTCGGGCTCGGCCAGACGGCCCCAGATGATGATCTCGTCACGGTCGATGACGATCTCGGGCCGCTCGATGAACCAGCCGTCCGGGATGGCTCCCGTGACCCAGCCCGGCGCGTCCTCGGCGTTCGGCGGCTCGCCCCGTCCGGGCGGTGCGGTACGGAATCGCATGACATCCTCCCCCTGTACGTGGTGCAACGCTAATTACATGATTACACCGTTGCGCCAGGAGCGACCAGTGGCTCGTCCGGGTGGCGGCGGCCGGTTTCGCTGACGGACGGCTCACCACCGGCCTAGCGTCGGCCCATGGACTATCAGGTTTCGGTCAAATGCGAACAGTTAGCCGAGTGGTTCATGCGGATCAAAGGCCTGGCCGACGCACACCACGGCCACGCCACCGGCGACCACCTGAAAGCAATCGCCAACGAAATCCACGAGGCGGTCCCCTCCGAATGGTGGGTCAGCCAGCCCCAGCCCCTGGACAACCGAGTCCGGAACTAGCCCTGCGGTTCACTCCGCCCTTTGTCGGCGCGCAGCCAGGCCGTCTTCCTCAGCGGTGCTCCGTCGACGCCGCGCTGTCGAAGTGAAGCCCGTACCCACTGACGCCGCGCTCGGCGTGGTTGCGGCAGTGTCAGGCGCTCTGCGTGGCCAGCACGTTGGCGGGTTTACAGACGTGTCAGGCGTTCTGTGAGGCCAGTTGCCCGCCGGCAGCGGTAGGCGCTCCCTATGAGGCGCTGGCGTGGTCGCGGCAGCGGGTGTCCGTCTGTGGCCAGCATGTGCTGGCGGAGGCCCGGCTCGCCACTGCGCGTCGGCGTGAACGCCGGTCGGGAAGCCGCGTCCGGCTTGGCCCCTGTCGTGCCTGATTACGGGCGCTGCGGCCGGGCCGTCACCTGGACTTCGCCCCGCTGCCACGTGATCGGCAGGACAGCCCCTGGTACGCGGAGGGCAAGCGTTCTGGGCTTCGCCTGGCTCCCCTGTGATTGGCGGGACGGCCCCTGACCCGCGAGGGTAAATGTTGGCGTGGAACGCGGGAGTCGGCCTGATCGAGTCGAGCGTGGCCACGCTGAGTCGCCGGGCCACGGTGTGCGGCCGCTGGGTCGGCTGGTGGCTGCAGTGTGCGTTCGCCAGGTCGGGCGGTGGCCTCAGTGTGCGTCCGCCGGATCGGTCGATGGGCGCGCGACTGTGTTGTGGCGACGGGAGCGCTGGCCCTACGTCATGGTGGTCGACGGCAGAACTGTTCGGGTTGGGCGCAACCACTTACGCACGTCGCCGTGGGGGGTTTCGCGTTTTGGACGCGCCAGCGGCCAGCGAAGCCCGCCGCGGCCCCCGCGGGAGCGATGGTCCGTACCCCCCACCCCGCTTGGACATCTGCTTTGACATGAAGCAGGAGTGACGGCATCCTCCACCCCGCTCGGACATGCTGCTGAAGCAGGAAGCAGGAGCGACCGAGCCATCCGCTTTGAACGGGAAGCAGACGACGGCACCACCGACCGCTGCTTTTGAAGTTGTGGGGGCGGCAGGGCGCCTATGGCGCGGCCGTGACGCCTATCGTCGACGTATGCCGAAAGCGCCCGCGGAAGAGATCGAGATTGCCGGACATCAGGTGCGGCTGACCAGCCCTGACAAGATCATGTTTCCGGAGCGTGGCTACACCAAGCGTGATGTCTTCGAGTATTACCGGGCGGTCGGTGACGGCATCATGCGTGCGTTGCGTAACCGGCCGACCACCTTGCAGCGGTTTCCCGACGGCATCGGGGGTGAGGCGTTCTTCCAGAAGCGCATCCCGCAGCGGGGTGTGCCGGAGTGGGTCCGGACGGCGCAGATCACGTTTCCGAGCAAGCGTACGGCGGTGGAGTTGTGCCCGGCCGACCTGGCTCACGTGGCTTGGGCGGCGCAGATGGGCACTGTGGTCTTCCACCCGTGGCCGGTGCGCGGGGATGCCCCGGACAACCCGGACGAACTGCGTATCGACCTCGACCCGCAGCCGGGCATGTCGTTCGCCGACGTGGTGAGCACCGCCGGGGTGTTGCGGGAGGTGCTCGACGAGCTGGGGTGGGGCGGTTTCCCGAAGACGTCGGGTGGGCGGGGCGCGCACGTCTATGTGCGGATCGAGCCGCGGTGGTCGTTCGTCGACGTGCGGCGGGCCGCGATCGCGCTGGCGCGGGAGGCCGAGCGGCGCCGGCCCGAGCTGATCACCACTGCCTGGTGGAAGGAGGAGCGCGGTGATCGGGTGTTCCTCGACTTCAACCAGATGGCGCGGGACCGGACGATCACGTGCGCGTATTCGTTGCGGGCCAACGAGCGGGCCACGGCGTCGGCCCCGGTGACGTGGGACGAGCTGCCCGATGTGGAGCCGGACGACTTCGACCTGCGGTCGTTGCCGAAACGGTTCGCCGAGGTGGGGGATCCGCACGCGGCGATCGACGACGTGGCGCACGACCTCGCGCCGCTGCTGGAGTGGGTGGAGCGTGACGAGAAGAACGGGCTGGGGGACATGCCCTACCCGCCCGATCACCCGAAGATGCCGGGCGAGCCGCCGCGGGTGCAGCCGAGCAAGATGAACCACGCCAACTGGACGTCAGAGGGCTAGCTTCATGCCTTCGTGGCTGGCCTCGAAGCCCAGCCGCGCGTAGAAGCGGTGGGCGTCGGTGCGGCGTTTGTCGGTGGTGAGCTGGGCGACGCGGCAGCCGCGCTCGCGGCCCCGGTCGAGGGCGAACTGCATGAACGTACGCCCGAGGCCGTCACCGCGGCGGTCGGTGCGCACCCGGACGGCCTCGATCGTCATGCGGCGGGTGCCGTTGCGGCTCAGCCCGGGGGTGAACGTGAGCTGGCACGTCGCGACGACCTCGCCGTTGTCGTCGGCCACCAGCAGCTCGTTGTTGGGGTCGGCGTCGATCTCGTCGAAGGCGGCCCAGATCGCGGCGTCCGCGGCCTCGGCGACCGTTCCCCGCGAGCGGCTGATCTCGTCGTCGGCCAGGAGGGCGAGGACGGCCGGAACATCGGCTCGGGTGGCGGTGCGGAACTCCATCGCGGCAGTCTATTAATGTCCGCGCGGCCCTACGCCGAGGCGGGCCGCTCGGGCACGATGACGCCATGCATGTGCTGCTCACGCCGCTGAAGCGGATCTATCGCGCGATCGTCTGGCTGGCCAACTCGCCCGGCACGCTGATCCTTGCCTACGCCATTCTGATCGTCGTCTGCGGAGTGCTCTACCACTACTTCGAGGACAAGTCGGTCGGCGACGCGATCTGGTGGGCCGTCGTCACCGCGTCGACCGTCGGCTACGGCGACATCTCGCCCGCGTCGTGGGAGGCGCGGGTGCTGGCCGGCCTGCTCATCTCGATCATGGTGCTGGTGGTGATCCCGCTGATCACGGCGCACTTCGCCAGCAAGCTGATCGTCGATTCCGACGCGTTTCACCACGAGGAGCAGGAGGAGCTCAAGGCCAACCTGCGCCGCGTGCGGGCTCTGCTGGAGGCGGTCGCCGAGCGCGACGGCATCATTTTGCCGGACAGCGCAGGCCCTCCTGCGGCACCTTCAGATCGATGAGGTACGCGTCCACGGCGTTGACGATGCACGGCGTGCTCGGGTAGGCCGTGTGGCCCTCGCCCTCCCAGGTCAGCACATGCCCCACGCCCAGCATCGAGGCCAGGTCGGCAGTGTTCTCGTACGGCGTGGCGGGGTCACCGGTGGTGCCGACGACCACGATCGGCGGGGCGTTGGTGGCCGCGCCGACCGGATATGGGTCCCGTTTGCCCTCCCACACCGCGCACGGCAGCATGCCGACCGCGAGGGCGCCCCCGAACAGCGGGTATTTCGTGCGCCACTCGCCCTGCAGGCGGCGCACCTCGTCGAGGCTGGGCGCGTCCTCGGTGTCGGCGCAGTTGACCGCGAGGTTGGCGTCGAACAGGTTGCTGTACGTCCCGTCGGGCTTGCGCTCGGCGTACTGGTCGGCCAGCGCGAACACGCTGCGGGGGTTGCCCCCCTTGAGCTGGGAGATCGCGCCGGCCAGCTTGGCCCAGCCCGACTCCGTGTAGAGCGACGAGATCACCGCGACGAAGATCCAGCCGCTCGTGGCCTGGCGGCCGTCGGGGCCCGCCACCGGTTTGGTGGCCGCGGCGGTGATCGCGTCGGTGACCGCCTTACGCGCGTCGGGCGCGATCGGGCACTTGTCGGGGGTGGCCTTGCACCAGTTGGTGAAGTTGGTGAAGGCGCGCTCGAAACCCTTGGCCTGGGTCTCGGAGCCCTCCACGAAGTTCTGCTTCGGGTCGACCGCGCCGTCGAGCACCATCGCCCGCACGTTCTGCGGGAAAAGCTGGGCGTACGTGGCGCCGAGCAGAGTGCCGTACGAAAAGCCGAGGTAGGTCAGCTTGTCGTCGCCGACGGCCGCGCGCAGCGAATCCACGTCGCGGGCCGCCTGCTCGGTCGAGAAGTGCGGCAGCTGGTCGCCGTATTTGGCGGCGCAGCTGGTGGCGATCCGCTTGTTGAGCTCGACCAGCTCGTTGAACTGCTGCAGGCCGACCGGGTCGGGCGGGGCGGCGAAGCTCGCGTCCTGATCGGCGGGGCTGATGCACTTGACCGGGTCGGACCGGCCGACGCCGCGCGGGTCGAAGCCGATGATGTCGAACTTGTTGGTGACCTCGGCCGGCAGGCCGCCGAACTGCTCGCCGAACGACAGGTAGACCGCCGTCTCGACGCCCGAGCCACCGGGGCCGCCCGGGTTGATCAGCAGCGAGCCGGTGCGGCCCTGCTGCTTCGACGACCGGATGCGGATCATCGAGATCGCGTACGTCTCGCCGTTGTTCGCGTCGTTCCAGTCGCGCGGGACGCTGACCTCGGCGCACTCATACGTCATGCCGGGGGCGCCCTGGCCGACCAGCTGCTGCGGGATCTCGGGGCAGGGGCGCCAATCGGCAGTGCCGGTCGGACCCTGTGAACCCGTGGACGACGGGGCCCGGCCGGCCTCGCCGGAGCCGTTGGGCGCGAACGAAGGCACTGTGCAGCCGGTGGACACGGCCAGGATCGTGGCTAGGACGGCGACTACCAGGCGGGAGCGGCGCTGCACGATGCTGACCTTTCGACGGCGGGTTGCTGCCACGAAGGCTATCCGGTCTGTCTGACAGTTCGTGGGTCAGCGGCTCGTCAGCACCTCGGCCAGGTTGAACTGCACCGGTCGTTCCAGCTGCTCGTAGGTGCAAGTGTGCGGGTCACGATCGGGTCGCCACCGTTCGAACTGGGCGGTGTGCCGGAACCGGATGCCCTCCATGTAGTCGTAGCGCACCTCGACGACCCGCTCGGGCCGCAGTGGGGTGAACGACAGGTCCTTGCCCGCGTTCCAGCGGCTCACCTCGTTCTTGCGCGGGGTGCGCTCGCCCTCCATGTGCGCGGCCCAGTTCCAGGGGTGGCCCTCGAACTCGGTGACCAGCGGCTGCAGCTCCTCGAACAGCTCCTCGCGCACCTTCATCGGGAACGAGCCGATCACACCCACGCTGACCAGCACGTCGCGCTCGTCGTACAGGCCGAGCAGCAGCGAGCCGATCCGGTTGTCGGCCGACTTGTGCACGCGGTAGCCGGCCACCACGCAGTCGGCGGTGCGCTTGTGCTTGATCTTCGTCATCACCCGCTTGTCGGGCTGATAGGTCAGGTCGCGCTGCTTGGCGATCAGCCCGTCGAGGCCGGCCCCCTCGAACTCGGCGAACCAGCGGGTGGCCGTCTCGAGGTCGTCGGTGGCCGGGGTGACGTAGACCGGGGGCTTGGCCTCCTTGAGCACCTCGGCCAGCCGGTCGCGGCGCACGCTGAACGGCTGCTCGGTCAGATCCTCGTCGCCGATCGCGAGCAGGTCGAACGCCACGAAACTGGCCGGGGTCTGCTCGCTGAGCAGCTTGACCCGGCTCGCGGCGGGGTGGATGCGCTGCTGCAAGGCCTCGAAGTCGAGCGTGTTGCGCCCGGTGTCGGCCACGATGATCTCGCCGTCGATCACCGCCCGCTCCGGGAAGTTGGCCCGGATCGCCTCCACCACCTCGGGGAAGTAGCGGGTCATCGGCTTCTCGTTGCGGCTGCCGATCTCGATCTCGTCGCCGTCCCGGAAGATGATCGAGCGGAAGCCGTCCCACTTCGGCTCGTAGACCTGGCCGGGCGGGATCTCGGCCACGGGTTTGGCCAGCATCGGCTTGACCGGCGGATTGATCGGCAGCTCCATGCCGCCAGTGTGCCCGTTTCAGGCCGCCGAGGTAGCCCCTGCGCTGCCGATTTCACTGATCAAGGCGCCGTCGGCCGGGCATTTCCAGTACGCCCGTTCGTCGTGCGCGGCCGCCGCGAGCGGATGCGTCGTGGGGTGGTGGGGGCAGCGCGGCCAGTTTGTGGGGCGGCTCGCGAACCACAGCACCTCAACCGCCCAGTCCTGCACCTGATCGGCCAGCTCGGCGACCTTTGCGGCGGGGGACAGGCCCGGTTGGTCGCGCAGACCTATGCCGAAGCCGTCGGAGCTGTACAGCATGAGGATCGGTGCGCCGCCGTCCCACGACTCCATCTCGATGCGCGGGTGCACGTCGTGGGCAGCCAGGTCACGCAGAACCGGGGCGAGGGCGGCAGTCAGCTCGGCATCCACGGCGAGGAGTGTGCCATTCGAGTGGTTCACAGGGCCGATCGGACGGTGTCGGTCGGCCCTGTGCGGCGTCAGGACTGCTCGGGGTCCAGCTTGATGCTCAGGCTGTTGACGCAGTGGCGGGTGTTCTTGGCCGTCAGGTGCTCGCCGCGGAAGACGTGGCCCAGGTGGGAGTCGCAGTTGGCGCAGCGGATCTCGGTGCGGACCATGCCGTGGCTGTAGTCGTCGATCTCCTTGACGGCACCGGGGATGGCGTCGTCGAAGGACGGCCAGCCGCAGTTGGAGTCGAACTTGTCGGTGCTCGGGTAGAGGGCGGCGCCGCAGGCCCGGCAGTTGTACATGCCGGCGGTCTTGGTGCTCACGTACTCGCCGGACCACGGGGCCTCCGTGCCGGCCTGACGCAGGACGCGGAACTCGTCGGGAGAGAGGCGGACACGCCACTGCTCTTCCGTTGTGGGCAGGGTGGACTCGTTTGTTCCCATGTCTCAAAGGTACGACGCACCGGGGGTGCGGCCGAAGTGGTCGGCGTCACCGTTTGACCAGGGCATGGGAGATGCGTCGCCGGCCACTTTCAGGCCCACCTGGCACCAGGCCCTCGGGCGGGGGCTCTACCTCGGCTCGATCCTCGCGGTGGGGCTCCTGCTCCTCGCCGCCATGCTGACCTTGACCGGGTTCGTCGAGCCGCCGGCGGGCGCGACCTGGGCCGCTCTGGCCGGGCTGCCGCCGCTGGGCGGGGCGCTGGTCGGCGTGCTCGTGGGCCGCGTGACCGGCACGCAGGTGAGCGCTTGCGGCATCCGTACGCTCTCCGTCTTCACGAACGGCGTAGCGCCCTGGGACGAGGTCGTCGACGTGCGAGCGGAGCGGCGTGGGGCGCGGACCGTGGTGTCGGTCTATCTCGACTCCGGTGACAGTGTGCAGCTCAACGCCCCGTACAGCGGCGAACTGTTCGCGGCCGACCCTCGGTTCGAGGGGAAAATGTACGCTTTGTCCCATCTGTGGCGGAGTCACCGTTTCGGTGGTCTTCCGGGATGATGACCCGCCGGGCCCCCTTAACGGGTAAATCGGGCATATGCCGCTAAGCTCCCCTCGGACCTGGAAACACCGGAACAGGAATGGATAACTCCTCATGAGCACAATTCGCCGGATCATCGCCGTCGGCCTGCCCGCCGCCGGCCTGACCGCCGCTCTCGCGCTGGGTGTGTCCCCGGCCCTGGCCACGTCGGCCACCATCGACCCGGCCGCCATGCCGGTCGTCGCCGCCACCGGCTACGGCACCCCTGACGCCACCGACGAGGCGCCGACCCGCGGGCAGGGTGGATACGGCACGCCGGGCGCGACGACCCCGACCGGGAACGCGGCCGAGACGCCGGACACCGACACGCCCGACACCGACACCCCGGACACGGACACGCCGGACACCGACACCCCGACCCGGGGCAACACCGGTTACGGCCCGACGCCCACTGCCAGCGTCGACACGGTGCCGCCGAGCGTCAGCCCGACCACCAGCAGCCCGGGCGTGGCCCCGGCCACCACGACCCCCGGTGGCGGCGTCAGCCCGGCCGGTGCGCTCCCGGTGACCGGCACGCCGATGGCCGCCATCGTCTCGATGGGTGGCCTGCTCGTCGCGGCCGGCATCGCGTCGGTCTGGTACACGCGCCGCCGCCGCACCGCCTGACACACCAGTAGGTGAACGAAAGGCCGCCCGGCTACCGGGCGGCCTTCGTTTTGTTCAAAGCACGAACGCGTCGGTCCAGAGCTGGCGCGACTTGCCGGACAACGCCTGCATCAAGCCCACTGCCTGGTTGTCGGTCAGGCCGGCCACGAAGTCGACCACCGCACGCCCCCGGGCCCGGTCCATCCGCTCCGGGGTGCCCTCGGGCAACTCGGCCTCGGCCAGTTCGACCAGGTCACGCAGCCGGCTCGGGATGCGCTCCTCCTCGTCGGGGTCGACCAGCCAGGCCATCAGCGCCTCGACCAGCGACGCCACCAGGCGGCCCTGACCCCGCTGGTGCAGGGCGAGGTCGGGGCGGGCCAGCACGAACCGGTTCTGCACGAACTTGAGGATCTGCACCTCGTGCCACTGGGCTGTGGCGAGTTGCACATGACCGGAGCGGACGGCCGGGTCGGCGATCGTCTCCACCGAATCCACCAGGCGGCGTGTCCACGTGGCCGCGAACGCCGCGACCTGGGCCTCGGCCTCCAGCGAGCCGTCGAACGGGCGGGCCAGCAGACCGTCGACCAGCTCGGCCCGCACGAGCTCGACCGCCGCCGCGAAGGCCTCGTCGTCGGCCATCCAGCCGTCCTTGCGGTGCAGCTGGCGGCGCAGCGACTCGATCGCGCCGCCGGCCCGGTTGAGGTCGGTCTCGGTGCCCCAGCGCTGCCAGGCCATCAGCTCGGTGGCCACGGCACCCTGCTGCAGCACCCCGACCCGGTGCACGTCCTCAAGATCGTGGATCGCGTACGCGATGTCGTCGGCCGTGTCCATGACCGAGGCCTCGACCGTCTGCTGCCAGTCGGCGACCCGGCCCGCGAACGGGGCCCGGGCGGCCCGCATGTCGCCGGCCTCGGTCGAGTAGGCGCCGAACTTGGGCGAGCCGCCCTCGGGGTCGTCGGCCGGAGGCGCGGCGCCGCGCGGTGGCGGGTCCATGAACCGCTGGGGGTCGCGGCGGGTCCACGGATATTTGAGGATCGCCGCCCGTACGGCGTTGGTGAGGTTGAGCCCGAGCGTCGCCTGGCCACGGATCTCGGTGCTGGTGACGATCCGGTACGACTGGGCGTTGCCCTCGAAGCCGTCGAGCAGCTTGAGCCGCTGGCGGGCGACCCGGTCGAGCACGCGCTCGCCGAGGTGGCCGAAGGGCGGGTGACCCAGGTCGTGGGCCAGCGCGGCCGCCTCCACCACGTCGGGGTCGCAGCCACCCAGCTTGTCGGCCAGGCCGGGGTCGACGCGCTCGGCGATGGCCCGGGCCACCTGCGCGACCTTGAGGCTGTGGGTCATCCGGTTGTGCACCAGCAGGCCGGCGCCCCCGGGACTGATGACCTGGGTGACGCCGGCGAGCCGGGCGAAGAACGGGGAGGCGACGATCCGGTCCCGGTCGACGCGGAACGGGCTGGCGGCGAGGTCGCCGGGGGCGACCAGCCGGTCGCCGAAGAGGCGTTGCGCCCGGGGATCGTCCATCCCGGCTACGTTACCGGGCCTGCAGTGCGTCCAAGGCGACGGACATGGCCGCGACCAGGCGACGGTCGACCCGCGGGTCGTGGATCGTCACCACGTAGCGGTCGCGCAGACCCCACTTCTTGACCACGGAGAACACCGGACGGTCGCCCAGCACGAAGTCGAAGTGGTAGGGCAGCCAGGACAGCGCCTCGACGAACCGGCGCAGCACGGCGACCCACACGTTGGTCTCGCGGCCCACCATCTCGCCGAAGCCGGGCTGCTCGAGGTGCCACGTCGAGCGGATCAGCGACTCCTTGAAGTTCTTGCGGAACAGGCCGATGGGCGCGCCCGCGGCGTCGGTGATGTCGTACGTGGCGCCCAGATCCATCACCTGGCGGGCCTTGAAGCCCAGCACGGGCGTGCTCTTGGTGTCGTCGGTGTAGAGCGTGACCTGCTCCTTGAACGCCATCCGCTTCTGCTGCGCGAAGGCGAGGATGCCGGCCTCGCTGCCGTCGGGGGCGGCGGCGTGGATCTCGTATTGGTTGACCATCATGCGGATGCGCTGACGCACGATGAGCTGCTGCTGGCTCTGAAGGATGTCGACGTTCACGGCTGAGCAGTGTGTCACAAAAGGCATCCGGTGGCGGGACCCCCGGCGGGCCCGTCAGACTGGTCGGATGGCGAAGCGAGGACGTACGGGATCATTGATTGCGCTGGCCCTGGGGGCGGCGGCGGTGTGGGTGGCGCGTGACATCCCGCGCCAGATGGGGGCCAAGGCCCGCGGCGAGCGGCTCGCCCGCATGCAGGCGTCACCCCAGTTCGCGGAGGGCAAGTTCCACAACACCGTGCCCGCCACCATGCTGGCCGCCTCGTCGATGCCCAAGATCTTCGCCGCTACCCTGCGCGACCGCGAGCGCCGCCACCCGCGCCTGCCGATCCCGCTGGTCACTCCGGCCCCCGGCGCCTCCGCCGACGGGCTGCACGTGACCTGGTACGGCCACTCGTCGGCGCTGGTCGAGATCGAGGGCAAGCGGGTGCTGCTCGACCCGGTGTGGAGCGAGCGCTGCTCCCCGTCGCGGCTCTCCGGCCCCCGCCGCCTGCACGAACCGCCGGTCGCGCTGCGCGACCTGCCCCCGCTGGACGCCGTGCTGATCTCGCACGACCACTACGACCACCTCGACATGGAGACCATCCAGAACCTGGTCGACCTGCAGGCCGTGCCGTTCCTGGTGCCGCTGGGCGTGGGCGCCCACCTGGAGCGCTGGGGTGTGCCGGCCACCCGCATCGTCGAGCTGGACTGGAACGACAGGCACAAGGTGGCCGGCCTCGAGTTCATCTCGACCGCGGCCCGGCACTTCAGCGGGCGCGGGCTCGGCCGCGACGGCACGCTCTGGACGAGCTGGGTCATCAACGGCCCCACCCGGAAGGTCTTCTACTCGGGCGACACCGGCTATTTCCCCGGCTTCGCCGAGATCGGTGAGCAGCACGGCCCGTTCGACGTCTCGCTGGTGCAGGTGGGTGCGTACAGCGAGTCCTGGCCCGACATCCACATGTTCCCGGAGGACGGTGTGGCCACCACCGTCGACGTCGGGGCCGGGCTGATGATCCCGGTCCACTGGGCGACGTTCAACCTGGCCCTGCACGACTGGGCCGAGCCCGCCGACCGCACCTGGCGGGAGGCCAAGGCCCGCGACGTGCGACTGGCCGTGCCGCGACCCGGTGAGCGGGTCGACGTCGACAACCCGCCCGCGGTGGACGGCTGGTGGCAGCAGATCGCGTAGCGGCCGCGCTCCTGGTCTTCGGCAACGGGCTCGCTCCCGACGCGTCGCTCTCGCCCGGGTCCCTGGCTCGGGTGCGTGCGGCCGTCGCGTATCCGCCGGTGGAGCGGATCGTGCTGTCGGGCGGCTGGGAGCAGGCCCGAACGGGAGCTCCCGAACCGCCGACGGGTTGTCGCGAGGGTGATCTGATGCGTCAGGTCGCCCTCGACGCCGGAGTGGACGCGCGGTCGCTGCGGGTGGAGTGCCGCTCCCGGAGCACCCTGGAGAACCTGCTCAACGTGGTGGAGGACGGGCTCCTGGACGGGCTGACGCTGGGGCCGGCGCGGCCGCTGGGGCTGGTCACGCACGCCTGGCATCTGCCGCGAGTGCACTACCTGGCCCGGAAAGTGCTGGGTCTGCCGTCGTCCGCTCTGCTCGACGTCCCGGTGCCCGGCCGTGGTTACCTGCTCGAGCACGGGCTGCGCGCGGCCTCGAAAGTGTGCTTTTTCGGCGTACGGGACCCGGTGGTGCTGCTGCGGCGCGAGCGACGGATGGTGACGATGTTGCGGCGCGGGGTATAGCAGCGCGCATGGTTCTGCTGCTGCCGGTTTACCAGCCGTCGCCCGATCGGCTCCGGGCTCTCGTCGCCGCATTCGAGCACGTCGTCGTCGTGGACGACGGAAGTTCCGAACCCGTCACCGTGCCCGGCGCCGTGGTGCTGCGGCATCCCGTCAACCGGGGCAAAGGGGCCGCGTTGAAAACCGGTTTCGCGTACGTGGCCCGGACGCACCCGGGACAACCGGTGATCTGCGCCGACGCCGACGGGCAGCACTCCGTTGAGGACATCCGGCGGGTGCAGGCCGAAGTGGAGGCCACCGGCCGGCTGGTCCTGGGCGTACGCCGGGTGCGGCGGATGCCGCCGCGCAGCCGGGTCGGGAATGCGGTGACCAGGACGCTCTTCCGGGCCGCGACCGGGCAGTGGGTGCGCGACACGCAGACGGGGCTGCGCGGGATGCCGGGCTCGATGCTGGACCGGCTCTTGGCCGTGCCCGGGGAACGGTTCGAGTACGAGATGAACGTGCTGCTGTGGGCGGCCCGCGACGGGCAGCGGATCGAGCAGGTGCCGATCGACACCACCTATCTGGACGGAAACGCGTCGTCCCACTTCGGGTCGGTACGGGACGCGGCGCGGGTCTACCGGTCGCTGCTGCGGTTCGTCGTGGTCGATAGGTAGGTGCGCACCGCGCTCGAGCGATCACGCAGGCCGGGGCCTGCGTTTCGGTGACCCGTCGGGCATCTGCCTTTCGATTGGCCACTGTGGATGACCGCCGGGTCTAGTTTCCTGCGTCGTAGGCTGCCGCGAACATGGCTGCCAGCAGCATGAGGAAGACGGTCATGAATTGGGCGGTCGGCAGCCAGGCGTGCGGGCGGGTGTGGCGGGCGGCCCGGGTCCGGCGCCGCGTGGCTCGCCAGGCGGACGGACGGTGACCGAGGCGGTAGCCGACGACGATGACGGCGGCCGCGGTCACCACGGATACGACGCTCACTGCGGAACTCGGGTGGGACGGCATGGCGAACCCCCTGGAGATGCGTAGCGGTGCCGGATGGAAAGGCCAGTGTGGGGGCGGCCGTGTGGCGCAATCCAGTGGATATCCGGGCAGATATGGACCTAAGCGGTTATCGCTGGCACTGGTGGGGACGAAGGCGGCTGTCGGCTATCCGACTTCGGGGCTGGCTGGCCGACCGCTTCGCGCAGGCGGGACAGGGTGAGGAACGGTGCGAGCGTGACGACCAGGTAAATCGCGCCCGCGGTCAGCAGGGCGTGGCGCAGGCCGCCGAGATCGACCGCGAGACCGCCCAGCAGGCCACCGGCGGGCACGCCGGCGAAGGAGACGGCGCCGACCGCGCCGAGGACGCGGCCGCGCAGGTGGACGGGGATGCGTTCGTAGCCGACGGCCATGAGGATCGGGTTGAGGGTGGAGGCGGCCAGGCCGGCTCCGAAGGCCACGGCCAGCACGAGCCCGGGATGGTCGGTGAGGGCCAGGGTGAACAGTTTGGGGGACCCCGCGATCAGGCAGCAGATCGCGAACGTGGTGACGCGGGGGAGGCGTACGGCCAGGGAGGCGTAGGCAACCGCGCCGAGCACTGCGCCCAGGCCGAAGACGCCACCGATCCAGCCCAGCGCGGCCGGGCCGGCGCCGGTGTCGCGGACCCAGACGGGCAGGAAGACGACCATGAACGCCTGATCGACCAGGTTGGTGACGAAGAGCATCGCTGTCACGGCGACCACCAGCCGGTCACGCCGGAGGAAGCGGAAGCCGGCGGAGAGACCGGTCTGTTCGTTTCGTGCAGGGGCGCGGACCCGGACCAGGGTGGCCACGGCAAGGGCGCTGAGCGCGAAGGAGGCCGCGTCGAGGGCGAGCACCAGGGCCGGGCCGAGCGCGGTGACCAGGACGCCCCCGACGGGCAGGCCGACCAGCAGGGCGGCCCGGGCGAAACTTTCGAAGAGGGCCGTGGCGCGGGCCATGGGCGTACGGGAAGCTTCGATGGCGGCCGGCAGGAGCGCGCGTTTGGCGACATTGCCGCAGCCGCCGATCGCGCCGGCCAGGGCCACCGCGGTGAGCAGCCGGGCGAAAGTGAGCTGGCCCAGCCCGTGCAGGAAGGGGATCAGCCCGACCGCGATCGCGCTGGCAACGTCGGCGGTGACGGCCACACGGCGCGGGCCGACCCGGTCGACCAGCGCGCCGCCGAGGACGCCGGCCAGCACGAACGGCAGCGTCTGGGCGAGGGCGACAACGCCGACGCGGGTGGCCGAACCCGTTGTCACGAGCACCAGCCAGGGCACGGCGACGGCCGCGATGTGGCTTCCGGTCAGCGAGACAGCCTCGGCCGCGAGCAGGCCGGCCAGGGGACGCCTCGTCATTCGGCGGGCCCGTCGGGCGCCGGGAGGATCTGCCACTGGACGCTGACGCGGGCGGCGTCGGCGGGGGCCGCGGCGGCGTACTCGTCGACCAGGGCCTTGATGCGGGTGCGCAGTTCGACGGCTTGGGCGGCGGAGAGCCGGGGCTGCTCGGTGGCCAGGAAGAACGCGTCCGGCCAGGGCTCCGGCAGGCCGGGGAGGTTGCCGATCGCGGCCTCGACGCGCTGGAAGTCGGCCGCGGCGACGGCCCGGAGGTAGCCCTCGGCCTGGTCGAACGCCTCACGGCTGGTGGCGACGTCCAGGTCCGTACGGGTGTGGGTGGCGCGCCACCAGCGTTCGCGTCCGGTGCGGTCGCCGGCGTCCTCCACGAAGCCGTAGGCGGCCAGCTGTCTCAAGTGGTAGCTGGTGGCGCCGCTGGATTGGCCCAACTGCTCGGCCAGTTTGCTGGCCGTGGAAGGGCCGCGTTCGCGCAGGTGGTTCAGCAGCCGAACTCGGAGCGGATGGGCCAGGCCGCGCAGGGTGCGGGGATCCAAGTGGTCGCTCGGGACGTCGGGCATAAACGCAAAGCTAGCTATGCAAAGAAGTCTTTGCAAGCATGAGCGACAGAGTGCCAGGGACGCAAAGCGCTCGATTGACGCATGGAGGGGCGAGTGCGGGAGGGGTGGTCGGGCCGAGCGGGCGGGCAGGGGCGGCGGGGTGGGTCAGGAGAGGGCGGCCGGCTCCCGGGGGACGCAGATCTTGACGGCGCCGGGGGCGACCTTGGCCGAGAAGGACTTGGTCTTCGTGCGGGCGCCGCCGTCGAGTTCGTATTCCATCTTGGACTGCAGCTTGACGTCGATGCGGCGGGCGCGGGTCGTGCGGACGAACGGGGAGCTGTCGCTGCGGCCCACGGCCATCGTGCCCAGCGCCCGGGCCCACTGCAGGGCACCCTGGGCGGTGGCCACGCCGACGTCGAGCCAGCCGTCGTCGGGTTTGGCGTCGTCGAAGGCCTTGATGCCCCCGGTGATCCGGCCGACGTTGCCGATCAGGACGCAGCTGGCCTCGTCCTCGAACCACTTCGTGCCGTCGATCTTGATGGTGGCGACGGCGGCGGACTCGTTGACGTGACGTACACCAGCCCAGACGTACGCGAGTTTGCCCAGCCGGTCCTTCAAGTTGCGGTCGGCGTCGCTGATCATCGCGCCGTCGAAGCCGACGCCTGCCATCACGCCGAAGTACTCGCCCTCGAAGCGGCCCAGGTCGACGGCGTGGGGTGTGCCGTGCAACGCGATCTCGACGGCCTCGGGCAGGTCGGCCGGGATACCCAGGTTGGTGGCCAGCAGGTTGCCCGTGCCGGCCGGGATGATGCCGACAGGCGTCTTGGCGCCGGTGTGAGCGACGACGTCGAGCGAGCGCTGCACCATGCCGTCGCCACCCCACACGATCAGGCGGTCGGGCTTGGACTTGAGCGCCTTCTTGACCGCGGCCGGGGCCTTCTTGCTCTTCGGCACCTCGTACCAGATCAGGTCGTCGAGGTCGGCGTCGGTCAGGCGGCGACGCAACTCGTCCAGGCCGCCGCCCAGCGTCTTCTTCTGATGCGCGACTACGGCGATCGTGCGGGGGGTTCGCATGCGCAGCGAACTACCCGAAGCGCCGGAATCGTAATCAGCTGACCGTCTCGCGCATCCGCTGCTCGGCCGCCGCGCTGCGGATCACCATGAGGCGCAGTTCGAGCTCGTCGGAGACCATCGAGGCGAGGTGTTCGAGGGCCTGGAGCTGACGCTGCGACGCCTCGCGGGGACGGTTGTCGATCACGTTGACGGTGCCCAGGCGGTAGCCGTCGTGGGTGCGGATCGGCGCGGCGGCGTAGAAGCGCAGGCCCAGCTCGCCCCGGACGAGCGGGTGTTCGAGCGTACGGGGGTCGACCGCGGCGTTGTTGATCACGTAGACGTCGTCCTGGGCGATGACCGACGCGCACAGCCCCGGCTCCTTGCCGACTTCCCGTACGCCCGACAGGCCCTGACACGCGGCCAGCCACACCCTGTCCTGCTCGACCAGCGACACCGTCGCGATGGGGGTGTCGAAGATGGCGCCCGCGACGTACGCGATCCGGTCGTACGCGTCCTCGACCGGCTGATCGACGAGCCGGTAACGCCGCACGGCCTCGAGGCGCGCCTGCTCCTCCGGACCCACGTTGTCCAGATATTCGTAGGCGTTCGACGACACGGGGTTGCTGTTCGTCATGTCCGGTGATCCCCCTCACAGTGGCAACGGTGCATGCGAGCCTAGAAAGGGCGTCGGTGTCCCGCAATGCTCTCGATGGGCGAATTGAGTTCACAGGCAAGCCTCAGCCGCGAATGTCGCACAACCAGTCGGTTGCTGGGTACTTATCTCCCCGTGACAGCACCCACTGCCGCCGTGATCGGACAACTCGCCCGCGACCTGGTTCTCACCGTAGACCGCCTGCCCGGGCCCGGCAGCTCGGCGCCCGCCGGCGAACGCCGCGAACAACTCGGCGGCAAAGGCGCGAACCAAGCCGTTGCCCTGGCCCAACTGGGCGTTCGTCCCGTCCTGATCGCGGTGGCGGGCGACGACGCGACCGGTGACGCCCTGCTGGCCCGGGCGGCCCGGGACGGCATCGACGTCGATCACGTGGTGCGCCGCCGCGGCGAGGAGACCGGGGTGATCGTCGAGATTCTGGAGTCCGGCGGCGACTACCGCTACATCGAGCACCTGCCGCCGCCCGTGCTGCTCACCGAGGCCGACATCCTGCGCGCCCGCGACCCGATCGCGCAGTGCGACGCCGTGCTCCTGCAGCTCCAGCAGCCCGCCGAGGCCGTCCGGGCCGCGGCCCGCATCGGTCACGAGGCCGGGCGGCTGGTGGTCCTCGACGGCGAGATCAACGACGAGACCCTGCTCCCGTACGCCGATGTGGTGCGCGCCGACGAGAAGGAGGCCGGCGGTCGGGGCGAGGAACTGCTCGACCGCGGGCCTGAACTGGTCGCGCTGGCGCAGCCCGACGGCAACCTGTTCCTGTGGCGCGGCGGCCGGTTGAAGATCCCGCTGGGGGACGTGGACGCGGTCGACACCACCGGCGGCGGCGACTCGTTCGTGGCCGCGCTGACCGCCGCGCTGCTGAACGGCGCGTCCTACGAGGAGGCGGCGCACCAGGCCACGGCCGCCTCCGGCTCCACCGTGCAGCATGTCGGCGGCCGTCCGGAGCTGGGCCGATGAGCCGGATCGGGCCGGCCGAGGCGTGGGTCGTACGGGAAATCGGTCTGCCCTCGGACGACGCCGGGCTCAGGCAGGCGGAATCGTTGTTCGCGCTGGCCAACGGGCACATCGGGCTGCGTGGCAACCTGGACGAGCCGCAACCCGCCGGGATGCCCGGCACGTTCCTGAACTCGCTGTACGAGGTGCGCGACCTGACCTATCCGGAGGCCGGGTACGCGTTCCCCGAGCGCACGGAAACGGTCGTCAACGCCCCGAACGCCAAGCCGATCCATCTGACGGTCGGCGGGGAGACGTTCGATCTGCGCACCGGTGAAGTGCGCAAACACGAGCGAGTGCTGGATCTGCGCGCGGGCACGCTCACCCGGGACGTGGAATGGGTGTCGCCCGGCGGGATCGAGGTGCGGCTGCGGAGCGTCCGGGTGGTGTCGTTCGAGCGTCCGTCGGTGGGCGCGATCCGCTACACCGTCGAAGCCGACGCCGAGCTGCGCGTCGACTCCGATGTGGCCGTCGACGAGTCGCAGCCCCCGCCGCGCGACGACCCGCGGGCCAGTGCCGTGATCGAGGACGCGTTCGTGCCCGTCTTCCACGACCGTGACCTGCTCGTGCACCGCACCCACCGCAGCGGCATCACCGTCGCCGTGGCCGTGACGCACGTGGGCGCCGAGGGCGAGATCGTCACCGGGCCCGACCGGTTGCGCTGGACGACCGGTGCGCGCGGTTCGATCGCGTTCGACAAGATATTCGCGTACGGGTGGGACGGGCTCGACCAGCGGGACAAGGCACGCGCCGACCGGGACGCGGCCGTCCACGCCGGATTCGACGAACTGCTGGCCGAACAGCGCCGCTACCTGGACGACTTCTGGGCGTACGCGGATATCGAGCTGGACGGCGACGACCAGGTGCAGCAGGGCACCCGCTTCGGGCTGTTCCACGTGCTGCAGGCGGGCGCGCAGGCCGGGCCGCATCCGATCCCGTCCAAGGGGCTGACCGGCAACGGATACGACGGGCACACGCTGTGGGACAACGAGTCGTACGTGCTGCCGGTGCTGACGTACACGCACCCGGCGAGCGTCAGGCAGGCCCTGCGCTGGCGGCACAGCACCCTCGACGCCGCTCGCGAACGCGCCCGCGAACTGCGGCTGGACGGCGCGGCCTTCCCCTGGCGGACCATCAGCGGGCCCGAATGCTCCGGCTACTGGCCGGCCGGGACGGCGGCGCTGCACATCAACGCCGACATCGCCGACGCGGTGCTGCGCTACCACGCGGCCACCGGCGACGACGCGTTCATGCGCGAAGCCGGCGACGAACTGGTCGCCGAGACCGCGCGACTGTGGCGCAAAGTGGCCTACCTGGACGAGGAAGGTGTCGCGCACATCGCCGGGGTGACCGGGCCCGACGAATACACGGCGCTGATGGACGACAACGTCTTCACCAACCTGATGGCCCGGCGCAACCTGCGCGCGGCGGCCCTGGACGAGGTCTCCGAGCACATCGCGGACCGGCTGGCCGTCCCGTACGACCCGCGCCGCCAGGTGCACGAACAGTCGGCGGGCTTCACGCGCCTGGACGAGTGGGGCTCGTTCGACGACGAGGAATACCCGCTGATGCTGCACCACCACTACCTCAACCTGTATCGCAAGCAGGTGGTGAAGCAGGCCGACCTGGTGCTCGCGATGGCGATGTGCGGCGACGAGTTCACGCTGGACGAGAAGCGGCGCAACTTCGAGTACTACGAAGCCCGTACGGTGCGGGACTCCTCACTCTCGGCCCCCGTGCAAGCGGTCCTCGCGGCCGAGCTCGGCCACCTGTCGCTCGCGCACGCCTACCTGACCGAGACCGCCCTGCTCGACCTGCGCGCGGGCGGCGAGTCCGGCGGCGACGGCCTGCACATCGCGGCCCTCGCCGGGTCATGGATCGCGGTGGTGATGGGCTTCGGCGGGCTGCGCGACACCGGCGGCCGGCTGTCGCTCGCGCCGCGGATCCCGCCCCGGCTGACCCGCCTGCAGTTCCGGCTGCGGTGGCGGGGCGCGGGGCTGAGGGTGACGGTGACGTCCGAGAAGGTGACCTATCAGGCCGCCACCGGCGGGATCGAGTTCCGCCACTACGGCGCCGAGGTCACCCTGAACGCCGGCGAGGAGGTGACCTTCCAGCTCGAACCGATCGACGACCTTCCCGCGCCGCCCACCCCGCGACCACCTACGCTCGCGGAGTGACGGTCTGGGTGGCGCTCCTGCGCGCGGTCAACCTGGGCGCGCGCAACAAGGTGCCGATGGCCCGATTACGGGCCGCGCTGGCCACGGCCGGCCTGCCCGGGGCGCGCACACTGCTGCAGAGCGGCAACGTGATAGTCGAATCCGAGCGGGACGTGGGCCCGATCATCCACGCGGTGCTGCGCGACACGTTCGCCGTCGACCAGCCCGTGATGATCCGCAGCCGGGACCGCCTGGCCGAGATCATCGCGGCCAACCCGTTCCCGGCGGCGGCCGTCGAACGACCCACCCTGCTGCGGGTCACATTCCTGGCCGAACACCCCACACCCGAGCGCGCCCGTCTCCTGGAGACCCACGACGACGTACGCCTCCTGGAGCGCGAGGTCTACATCGACTACCGGGACCGGGTGCACGGCAACCCGGTCAACACCGCGATGGCGTCGCGCCGCCTGGGGTTGCCCGGCACCGAACGCAACTGGACGACCGTCCTCAAACTGGCCGAACTGGCCGCTCAGTGGTGACCGTCCGGGTGGCTGTCGCCCTCTGAGGGCCGCGGCTCTCAGTGGTGGCCGTCGCCTGACTCCTCGGCCCACACCCGCCAGTTCTCCAAGTCGCCGTAAAGGCCGGGAGTGAGCCAGCCCGGGGCCGAGCGGCGGAAGACACCCGGATCCATCGAGCCCGCACCCTCGGGGAGGGCACCGATCAGATGGGGGACCAGCTCGCTCAAGTTGGCCCAGTGCACCAGGTCAGGGTCGGCGGGCCAGGCGCCGATGACCACGCCCGCGGGGACGCCGCGGCGGGCCAGGGCCTCCAACGTCAAAGCGGTGTGGTTGAGGGTGCCCAAGCCCGCGCGGGCCACCACGATCGTGCTCAAGCCCAACGTGGTGGCCAGGTCGGCCACGGTCCAGGACTCACCGGACGGGCGCACACCCATCGGGACGAGCAAACCGCCGGCGCCCTCGACGAGCACCAGGTCATGCTTGTCGGCCTCGGCCCGGATGGCGTCGACGACCTCGTAGAGCTCGAGCGGCGGCATCTCGGCCACCGTGGCGGCGGCCAGGGGTGCCATGGGCTCGGGGTACTCGGCCAGGGTCTTTGCCGTGTCGGGGGCGGCCAGCCGGGTGATCACGTCGATGTCGGTCGGCGCGCCGGTGTTGATGCCGGTCTGGCCCGGCTTGATCACGGCCACCCGGAGGCCGGAGGCCTGGGCCGCGGCGGCCACGGCGGCCGTCACGATGGTCTTGCCGACCTCGGTGTCGGTGCCGGTGACCAGCACGATGCCGCGCCACTCGCCGTTCGCGGGGCGACGCGGGGAGGGCTGGGCCTGCGCGGCCAGCTCGGCCGAGACCTCGGCGCCGATCGCCTCGGCGCCGGGCAGGTCGTCGATCCCGGGAGCGGAGGTGCCGGGGGCGGGGGTGCCGGGGGCGGGTGTGCCGGGTGTGGGGACACCGGGCGCGGGTGTGCCGGGTGTGGGGACACCGGGCGCGGGTGTGCCGGGCGTGGGGACACCGGGCGCGGGCGAGACCGGCACTGGCACGTCGGGCAGCGGATGGCCGGGCGAGGGGGCCGGTGAGATCGGCGCGGGGAGCGGAGGCTCCGGCGTGGACGGCACCTCGGGTGCGGGCACTCCGGGTGCGGGCACTCCAGGCGCAGGGGAGACGGGCGCGGGCGAGACGGGTGCGGGCTTTGCGGGCCCGGGCGAGATGGGCGCAGGCGAGATGGGCGCGGGCGAGATGGGCGCGGGCGAGATGGGCGCGGGCGAGATGGGCGCGGGCGAGATGGGCGCGGGCGAGATGGGCGCGGGCGAGACGGGTGCGGGCGAGACGGGCGCGGGGAGTCCGGGCGCCGGCGAGACAGGCGCTACCGGCTCGGGCTCGACCGGCGGGGCGGTGTCGGACGGGCCGGGACGCACGGTTGTCGCGGCGGCCGGCCGGTCGGTGCCGGCTGCATCGGGTGGTGTGCCGGTTGCAGAGGCCGGCGGTGTGCCGGTGGCGGAAGGCGGCGGTGTGCCGGTTGCAGAGGCCGGCGGTGTGCCGGTGGCGGAAGGCGGCGGTGTGCCGGCTGCAGAGGGCGGGGACGTGTCGGCAGAGGGCGGGGACGTGTCGGCTGCAGAGGGCGGTGTGCCGGCTGCGGCCGGCTCGGTGGTCCGGCCGCTCGTAGCGGGATCGGCCCCGGCCGACGGAGTGGTCCGGGCGCCGCGCTGGGCCGGCAGCGGGGTAGGGACCGCCTCCGGTGTGGTCAGTGATTCCAGGCCGACCGGGGCCAGGATGTGCTCGGGATCCACCGTCCGGGCCGGCAGTCGGAAGGCCGAACCCTGCGCGGTCAGCACCACGTCGGCGCCGGGCAGCCGGGTCAGCAGCGCGGTCAGGTCGACGGAGGTGGGGGATGAGGGGGTCACGGTGAGCTCTCCACGATGACGTCCAGCGCGCGGGCGAAATCGGCGTCGGGGACCCCGGCGTTGAGGGTCAGGCGCAGCCGGGAGGTGCCGTCCGGGGTGGACGGCGGGCGGAAGCAGCCGACGGCCACGCCGCGGTCGCGGCAGTCCTCGGCCCAGCCCAGGGCGGCCTCGGGGCCGGGGGCGAGCACGGAGAGCACGCCGGCCGCGGGCGGGGACACCGCGAAACCGGCTGCGCTCAGCCGCGCGACGGTCTGCGCGGCCCGGGACGCCAGCAGTGCGCGCCGGTCGTCGGCCGTGCGGGCGATGCGCAGCGCCTCGTGCACCCCGGCGGCCACGGCCGGTGGCAGCGCGGTGTCGTAGATGAACGTGCGTCCGGTGTCGATCAGGTGGCGGGTGAACGGGGCCGGGCCGGCCACCACGCCGCCCGCCCCGCCCAGCGACTTGGACAGTGTCGCGGTGACCACCACGTCGGAGCGGCCGGCCAGCCCGGCTGCCACCACACCGCCGGCGCCGGCCGGGCCCAGCAGGCCCAGCGCGTGCGCGTCGTCGATCAGCAGCAGGGCGCCGCGGGCCGAGGTCACCTCGTGCAGCTCGGCCAGCGGGGCCAGGTCGCCGTCGACCGAGAACACCGACTCGGTCACCACCAGCGCGCGGCCGGGGTGCTCGTCGAGCAGCGCGGCCACCGCGGACGGCGAGTTGTGGGGGGCGACCACCGTACGGACCCCTGAAATTTTGCAGCCGTCGATCAGCGAGGCGTGGTTGTAGGCGTCGGAGACGATCAGGTCACACACGGATGTGAGGCTGCGCACGGCGGCCAGGTTGGCCAGATAGCCCGACGAGAACACCAGCGCCGACTCCGCGCCCAGCCAGGCGGCCAGGTCGGACTCCAGTTCGGCGTGTGCCACCGACGAGCCGCGGACCAGGCGGGATCCGGTGGCGCCCAGCCCGTACGCCCGCAGGGCCTGCGCCGATGCCTCGATCACCGCGGGATGGGTGGCCAGGCCGAGATAGTCGTTGCCGGCCAGATCGACGACGGCATCGCCTGATGAGCGCGGCCGCAGCCGACGGGTCAGCCCCGCCTTGGCCCTGCTTGCGGCCAGGCTCTCCAGGGCGTCCAACCAGCCCCTCAAAACACCTCCACCGATCACGAGAAGGGGAAACTACCACCCCCCTACGACGGTCCTTCCCGGCGCGAGTCCTTGTTAGGGTGCGGACATGTCAGAGATCCTCGGCCGCGCCCGCTCGCAAGTGCTCAACGACGGTGTCGGCCTCGACGAGGCGCAGATCCTCGACGTGCTGCGGCTGCCCGACGACGCGCTGCCCGAGCTCCTGCAAATCGCGCACGACGTCCGGATGAAGTGGTGCGGTCCCGAGGTCGAGGTCGAGGGCATCGTGTCGCTGAAGACCGGCGGCTGCCCCGAGGACTGCCATTTCTGCTCGCAGTCGGGCCTGTTCGCCTCCCCCGTACGCTCGGTCTGGCTCGACATCCCGTCGCTGGTCGAGGCGGCCAAGCAGACGGCGGCCACCGGCGCCACGGAGTTCTGCATCGTGGCCGCCGTGCGCGGACCCGACGCACGCCTGATGACCCAGATGCGTGAGGGCGTCAAGGCGATCAAGGCCGAGGTCGACATCCAGGTGGCGGCCAGCCTCGGCATGCTGACCCAGGAGCAGGTGGACGACCTGGTCGACATGGGCGTGCACCGCTACAACCACAATCTGGAGACCTGCCGGTCGCACTTCCCCAACGTGGTGACCACGCACACGTGGGAGGAGCGTTGGGGCACGCTCAAGATGGTGCGCGACTCGGGCATGGAGGTCTGCTGCGGCGGCATCCTGGGCCTGGGCGAGACGCTGGAGCAGCGCGCCGAGTTCGCGGCCCAGCTGGCCGATCTCGACCCGCATGAGGTGCCGATGAATTTCCTCAACCCGCGTCCGGGCACGCCGCTGGGGGACCAGCCCGTGGTCGAGGGCAAGGACGCGCTGCGCGCGATCGCCGCCTTCCGGCTGGCCATGCCGCGCACGATTCTGCGGTTCGCGGGCGGGCGCGAGATCACCCTGGGCGACCTGGGCACGCGCGACGGGCTGCTGGGCGGCATCAACGCGGTGATCGTGGGCAACTACCTGACCACCCTGGGCCGCCCCGCCACCAGCGACCTGGAGCTGCTGCAAGACTTGAAGATGCCGGTCAAGGCGCTCTCGGCGACGATCTGAGATGTTCTGTGACCGTTGCGGCGAGCCGGCCGCCGAGGGTGATCACGCGGCGTGCGCGGCGGCCCGGGCGTTGGAGCCGCCACGCTTCTGCCCCGAGTGCCGCCGCCGCATGAAGGTGCAGGTCGTGCCGGCCGGCTGGAGCGCCGCGTGTGTCGAGCACGGGACCCGTACGGGCTAGAACGGAGCCGGAGTCTCCTCGCCCACCGGGCGCACGCCCGGCACGGGCAGCGTCACCGTGGCCATCGCACCGTCCCGGTCGGCCGCACCCGCGCCCAGCCGGCGGAGCGTGCGCAGCATCGCCACGTTGTCGGCCGCGGTGTGGGCGACCAGGGCTGCGATCTCGGCCCGTTCGGCGTACGCGAGGAGCCGGCGCAGCAGGGCCGTGCCGATGCCGCGGCGCTGCCAGTCGTCCTCGACCAGCATCGCGACCTCGGCCAAATCCCCTTCGGCGAGCAGGTTGGCCATCGCCACCACACGCTCGCCGGCCACGGCGATCAGCGTGCGCCCGGTGCCCGACGGTTCGAGCAGGCGGGCCAGCCGGGCGTCGCTGGGGGTGCCCCCGCCCAGGTAGCGGCGCTGCAGGGTGGCCGCGGAGCTGCGCTCGTGCAGACCCCGTACGGCGTCCAGGTCGTGGCTCGTCGCGGCCCGGATCACCAGCTCGGCGCCGTCGGGCAGCAGCAGCGTGATCTGCTCGTCCTGCTGGCGCAGCATCGCGCCGGACAGCTCGACCAGGGCCTGGGCCCGCGCGTATTCGGCCGGGGTGAACGCGGGCAGCCGCCGCAACACCTCGAACGACCCACCGGCCGGGTCGGCCAGGGTCATCCGGGCCGCCTCGTAACCGGGGCGGCCGGCCAGGGGCTCCGGCCGCCAGCGGACCTCGGTCGCGTCGAGCAGGGCGACCAGCGCCTCACCGAGCGCGTCGGGATCGTGCGCGAGCCGCCCGGCCAGCGCCAGCGCCCGAGTGGGCTGATCGACCAGGCCCTGAGCCTCGGCCCGGGACACGAACGCGTCGCGCCCGCGGCCCTTGGCGATCGCGGCCAGCAACTCCGGCTCGCTCATCGAGTCGGGTGCGTCGATCAGGAAGTCGTCGACGGCGCCGGCCTCGGTGGTGTGCACCTGGACGGCGAGGATGTTCACCGACCGCAGCGCGAGGCTCGCGGTCAGAACGGAAAGATAGCCCGGCCGGTCGTCAACCGTTGCCCGGATCCGCCACAGCGCCATGTCCGGCACCCCTTTCGGCGAGTCACGTTCAGCTGTACCGGGTTCAATCTTCCTCCGCCGCTGTTAACCGGACATTGCTTGAGCTGGGATTTCGGGGAGAGTCCGATCACAGGGCGGACGGCACGGCGGCGTCCAGCCGGTCGCCCAGGATGACCGCGGCCGCGCGCACCAGCTGCGCCACCCGGTCCACCTCGGTGATGTGGAAGGCGGCGGCGGGCAGCTCCGCCTCGTCCGTCCGGGCCACGACGAGCACCAGCCCGGCCCGGCCGAACGGCGCGATCGCGTACCGCGTGTTGTCCGGCGCGGTGAGCGGCCGGGCGCGCAGCGGGGTGATCTCGGGCAGCTGCAGCGGCGCGGGGGCCCGCCAGCTCGCGTACGCGATCGTCGGCTCGGCGCCGAAGCTGAGGCTGGGCTCGGCGGGCAGCGGCCGGGGCGCGCCGGAGCGGGCGGCCCAGTCGGCCGGTACGAACGCGGCGGCCGCCCAGTCGGCGGCCAGCAGGCCGGGCACGGCATCGACCAGTGTGGCCAGCCCGTCGGCCGGGTTCGCGGCCACCTGGGCCAGCAGTTCAGCGTCGTGGCCACCCGAGACGGGGGCGCCGATCGCCTTCCACACGCCGTCGACCTGCACGCCGGGGATCGCGGCCAGACCGGCCAGCAGCCGTTCCACCCGCGCGGCGCCCGGCCAGACGACGGTGAAGTCGTCGACGGCCCGGCCGCCCAGCCGTTCCAGCACCACCACCTGCACGATGTCGGCCCCGGCGACGCCCAGTGTGCGAGCCACCTGACCGAGGGCGCCGGGGCGATCGGGCAGCGTGACTCGAACCCGCAGCAACATGCGACTCCTCCCGTCGGCAAGACGGCACGGTCATGCCATCCCCGTAGGCGTACAGCCTGCCAATTCGGCGTTTCGCCCGGGTTGCGGAGCCGTGTCCTTCGCCGACAATTCCCCGGTAGGGTCGGTTCGTGATCTGTCAGGCCTGCCGGGACAGGCGGCACGAGGACTGCCGCGGCGGCTCGTGGTGCGACTGCCAGCACCGCGCGCCCGAGCCGACCCCGCCGGTGACCGGGCCACCCGGCCCATGACCGCGTTCCCCGCTTGGCCTTCGTCCCCGGAGGGGCTGGTCGAGCTCTATCCGCGCAACCCGGAGCCGACGCTGCGGATGAATTTCATCGCCAGCGCCGACGGGGCCGTGACCGTCGACGGGCTCTCCGGCGGCCTGCACGGGCCGGGTGACAAGGAGATCTTCGACTCGCTCCGGATGGTCTGCGACGCGCTGATCGTGGCCGCGGGCACGGTCCGGGCCGAGAACTACGACGCGTTGCGGCTGACCGCCGAGGCCCGGGCGTGGCGGGTGGCGCACGGCCTGCCCGAGTTCCCGCTGATGGTGATCGTCTCGCGCTCGCTCGACTTCGATCTCGACCAGCTCGTGTTCTCCGACGCGCCGATCCGCCCGATCGTGATCACGACCGGGCCGCCCCGCAGCCTGGGGGATGCCGCCGAGGTCGTCGCCGTGGACGATCTGGCCACGGCCGTACGGGAACTGCATGCGCGCGGCGCCACGCAACTGCTCTGCGAGGGCGGGCCCAGCCTGTTCGGGTCGATGATCGCCGAGGACCTGGCCGACGAGCTCTGCCTGACGGTGTCGCCGCTGCTCGTCGGTGGTGGCCCCGGCCGCATCGCGACCGGGGCCACCACCTCCCCCCGCGGCATGTCCTTGCGGCACGTGCTGACCCTGCAGGACATGCTCTTTCTCCGGTACGTCCGTCAGGGCAGCTGACCGGCCCGGTCGACGATCGCGATCCGCAGCTGGGCCGTAAAGGTGATCACGGTGTTCTTCTTCACGTCGGGCAGCTCGCCCACGACCACGCTGCGCTCGCCCAGGAACTTGTACGTCTTCTCGTCGAAGATCAGGTCCTGCCGGAAGAAGTCGTCGGCCCGGGAGACCGCGACGCCGCGCCGCCCGGCGAAGTCGGTCCGCGGCACCGTCTTCGTGCCCGGGATCGTGGCCGCGGCGTCGAAGAGCGCGGCCAGCGCGGCGGGCGGCAGATACTGCTCGCGCAGGGTCTCGCTGACCTTGGTGAAGGCGATCTGGTCGACCGGGATGCCCTTCGGGCCGGGCTTGGCGTCCTGGTAGAGGAACGCGCGCATCGCCTTCGCGTCGGTCGGCAACTTGTCCCGATAGGCGGGGAAGCCCGCGTCCAGCGGGGTGTCGCCGTCCTTCTCGCGCAGCAGGCCGGTCCGGGTGCCGTCGACCGATTGCCAGACCTGGCGGCGCTGGTCCGACGGTGCCGTCTGCCCGTCCGCACCGACTCCGGCCCGGCGCCCGCTCCCGGCGTAGCGCGACTCGACGTAGACGAACTGGTCGGGCCGGGCCTTCAGCACCGGTTCGCGGCGGGCCTCGGCGGCGGCCAGACGCAGCACCTGAGCGGCATCCGAGGCCGTGGCCGGAGCCTGACCCCCAGGCCCGGCCGGTTCCGAGGGCAGGGCGAGCACGCCGGCCACTGCGACGGCCGCGGCCAGCGCCGCCGCGGGGGCCAGGCTCCAGAGGAATCTCGTACGGGATCCGGGTGGCTCGGCCCGGAACATGGCGGCCCGGGCACCGGCCAGGACGTCGGGCGCGGGCGGGGGCACGTCGGCGCGGAACTTCTCCATCAGGTCGAGGTCATTCATCGTCTGATCCGTTCGTGAGGTCGGGCAAGGCGTGGCGGAGGCGTTCGCGGGCGCTGTGCAGCCGTGAGCGGACGGTGCCGATCGGGATGCCCAGCGCCTCGGCGACCTCCGGATAGCTGAGCTGGGCCTGGCTGATCAGGGTCAGCACGTCGCGCTGGCCGGAGTTGAGCCGCGCCAGAGCTCCGGCCAGGGCACGCACCTGCTCGGAGGCGTCGACCCGGGCCGACACGCGGTCGTCGTGACCGGCCAGGGCCAGATCGATGCCCGTACGGGCCAGGGCGTGGTACTGCCGGCTCTCGGCCCGCTGGTGGCCACGCAGCAGGTTGGCCGCGATGCCGTAGAGCCAGGGCAACGCGTCCGGCCGGCCGGTGTCGTACGCGGCTCGGCTCCTGAAGGCGGTGAGGAAGGTCTCGGCGGTCAGGTCGTCGGCGAGCGTGGTACCGACCCGGCGCGACAGATAGCGGTGGATGGTGGTGGCATGCCGGTCGAAGACCGATCCGAACGCCTCGGGCTGGCGGGCGGAGAGCTGGATCAGGTCGCCGTCGGTGAGCTCGGCCCGCGTGGCCGTCGGTCTCATGCGCGCCCTTTCCGGTCGGTGGGAGTTCCGTCAACCCGTCTTTGGCCGATCGGCTCACATCGGTTCGTTTCCGGGCGCGCCTCCACCGTCGCGGCAAGATCTTGTGGATAACTCTGTGTATGACCACCAGAAGTTGTGGACAACGCGTGCCAACCCACGCCTGGTGCGCGTTCTGTCGTACCCCTGGTGCACGATGAGCGGCGTGTCTGACGATTCTTCCCCCGTCGGGCGGGTGCTTGGTACGGCCGATGCGACCCCGCTGCAGTTCTGGACGGCCGTGACCCCGGGCAGTTATCTACAGCTGGATGACGTAGTGGTCACTCAGCGTGACTTGCCGGATCGCGAACCGGTGACGATCGCCGGGGTGGTCACCCAGGTGCGGGCGCGGCACGAGGGCGCCCAGTTCGACTCGGACGTCTTCGCCATCGCCGACGGCACGCTGCCGGCCCTGGTGCAGGAGGCGGCCGAGATCACCACCACACGCGTCGACCCCGAGCTCTACGTCCCGCCCGCGCCCGGCGCGATCGTGCACCGCGCGTCCGGCGAGGCCCGCGACGCCGCACTGCACTTCGACCGGATGGAGCGGCGCGTCCCCATGGGCACCGGCCGCGACGGCGTGCCCGTCTTCCTCAACGCCGACTTCCTCGACGGCACCCGCGGCGCCCACGTGTCGATCTCCGGCATCTCCGGTGTGGCCACCAAGACCAGCTTCGCCACGTTCCTGCTCTACTCGGTGTTCCGCTCGGGGGCGCTCGGCGCCGACGGCACCAACGCCCGCGCGCTGATCTTCAACGTCAAGGGCGAGGACCTGCTCTTCCTCGACCACCCCAACACCAAGCTCGACGAGAGCACCCGCGCGGCCTACAAGCTGCTCGAGCTGCCGGCGACACCCTTCTCGGACGTACGGGTCTATGCCCCGCCGCGGGCCGGGGACTCGTCCGGCGCCCCCGACGTCAACAGCCGCCTGACCGGGGTCGACACGTTCTACTGGACGCTCGAGGAGTTCGCTTCGCTGCGTCTGCTGCCCTACGTGTTCGCCGATGCCGACGACGAGCGCCAGCAATACACGATGGTCGTGCACTCCGTCACGGCTCACCTGCACCGCCACTCCGTGCCGGCCGAGGGCGGCATCAGCATCGACGGCAAACGCCTCGGCTCGTACGGCGACCTGGTCGACCACATCGTCGAGCAGCTCACCGACGACGAGACCCGCTCGACGTGGGCCGGCAGCGCGATCAACATGGGCACGGTCAACGCGTTCGCCCGCCGGTTGATCGGCAGCAAGCGCGACCTGTCCCGGCTGATCCGCGGCGACCTGGCCCAGCGCCGCCCGCATCAGATCAAGACCGCCGAGTCGGCCCAGGTCACCGTGGTCGACCTGCACAACCTGCCCGACCGCGCGCAGCGGTTCGTGGTCGGCGTGACGCTCAAGACCGAGTTCGAGGAGAAGGAGAAGGCCGGCACCGGCCGCCCGCTGCTCTTCGTCGTGCTCGACGAGCTCAACAAGTACGCGCCGCGCGAGGGCACCTCGCCGATCAAGGAGGTGCTGCTCGACATCGCCGAGCGCGGCCGCTCGCTCGGGGTCATCCTGATCGGCGCCCAGCAGACGGCGAGCGAGGTCGAGCGGCGCATCGTGACCAACTCGGCCATTCGCGTGGTCGGCCGGCTCGACCCGGCCGAGGCGGCCCGCCCCGAATACGGCTTCCTGCCCCCGGCCATGCGGCAGCGGGCGCTGCTGGCCCGCCCCGGCACGATGTTCGTCAACCAGCCCGACATTCCGGTCCCGCTCTGCGTGGAGTTCCCGTTCCCGGCCTGGGCCACCCGCAAGTCGGAGTCGGGGCCACCGCCCTCCGAGACCATGAAATCGATCGTGCAGGGGGCCGATCCGTTCGCCGTGGTCGGCAGCCGCGGCGGCTCGTCCGACGACGACATTCCGTTCTGAGAGTCTGAGGCGTTTTTGCGATGCGCATTCTGCACACGTCCGACTGGCATGTCGGCAAGGTCCTCAAGGGACGTAATCGGCACGAGGAGCACATCCGCGTGCTGGCCCAGGTGGTCGACACGGCCCGGGCGGAGCGTCCCGACCTCGTCATCATCGCCGGTGACCTCTATGACACCGCGGCCCCGACGGCCGACGCGACGCGGGTCGTCACCCGGGCGCTGACCGCGCTGCGCAACACCGGCGCCCAGGTCGTGGCGATCGGCGGCAACCACGACAACGGCCCGGCGCTCGACGCCTTGCGCCCGTGGGCCGAGGCGGCCGGCATCACGCTGCGCGGCGCGGTGAAGGACAAAGCCGACGAGCTGCTGATCAAGGGTGAGACCGCGGGCGGTGAGAAGTGGCAGCTCGTCACGTTGCCGTTCCTCTCCCAGCGGTACGCGATCCGGGCCGCCGAGATGTACGACCTGACCGCGGCCGAGGCCACCCAGACGTACGCCGACCACATCGCCCGGCTGATCGAGAAGCTGTCCGAGGGCTTCGACCAGCCCGGCGTGGTCAACCTGCTGACCGCGCACCTGACCATCGTCGGGGCGTCGGCCGGGGGCGGCGAGCGCGAGGCGCACACGATCATGGGGTACGCCGTGCCGGCCACGGTCTTCCCGCGCAACGCGCACTACGTGGCGCTGGGCCACCTGCACCGCGCCCAGCAGGTGATCTCGCCGTGCCCGACGCGGTACAGCGGCAGCCCGCTGGCGATCGACTTCGGCGAGGAGGAGAACGTCTCGTCGGTCGCGATCGTGGACGTGAGCGTCGACAAGGCGGCCCGGGTGCGTGACGTTCCGATCACCGGGGCGGTCGCGCTGCGCACGGTGCGCGGCACCCTCGAACAGCTCTCAACGGTGAACCTTCCGGACGCCTGGCTCCGTGTCCTCGTGCGCGAGAAGCCGCGGGTCGGCCTCCGCGAGGACGTGCAGGAGATGCTGCCCAACGCCCTCGAGGTGCGGATCGACCCCGAGATGATGCCCAACCGGGTGGGGGAGCGAATGGCACAGCGGGCCGGGCGGTCGCCGCGCGAACTCTTCGGCGACTACTTGGACAGTCGCGAGAACGCCGAGGACGGCGTCCGCGAACTCTTCGACGAGCTGTACGACGAGGTGAGCACCCACTCATGAGCGAACGAAGTGAGCGCGGTTGGCTCAGCGCCCAGGTCTCTGATCCGGCGGAGCGAAGCGGAGCGGGATCATGAGGCCGATCAGGTTGGACATGGCGGGGTTCACGGTCTTCCGGGACGAGACCTCGGTCGACTTCACCGACGCCGACTACTTCGCGCTGGTCGGGCCGACCGGCTCGGGCAAGTCGACGGTGCTCGACGCGATCACCTTCGCGCTGTACGGCACCGTCCCGCGCTGGGGCGGCGCTCGTGGCATCGCCAACGCGCTGGCCCCCTCGGCCGCCGAGGCCCGGGTACGACTGGTCTTCGAGTCGGCCGGCGACCGCTACGTGGCGACCCGCGTGGTGCGCCGCGACGGCCGCGGCAACGTCAAGACCGCTGGTGCCGGCCTGCAGCTGATGCCGGCCGGGTTCGACGTCACCAAGCTCGACACCGGCATGGACCTCGACGACCTGGGCGAGGTGCTGGCGGGCACCCCGGCCGAGATGGACCAGGCCGTGCTCGAGGCCGTCGGTCTGCCGTTCGAGCAGTTCACCAGCTGCGTCGTGCTGCCGCAGGGCCAGTTCGCCGACTTCCTGCACGCCAAACCGGCCACCCGGCAGCAGATCCTGGTCAACCTGCTCGGCCTGCACATCTACGAAGAGGTGCAGACCAAGGCGACCGGCCGGGCCCAGACCGCCGAGGGCAAGCTGGCAGTGGTCGACCAGAACCTGGCCGGGCTGACCGACGCCACCGACGAGGCGGTCGAGGCGGCCGACCAGCACGTCGCCCGCATGCGCGAATTCACCGCCGCGGTCGAGGCGGCCATGCCGGGCCTGCGCGCGCGGCGCACCGCCGAGGCCGAGGCCGCTGCCACCCGGGACGCGCTCGACGCCGACCTGCGGCTGCTCTCCGCCGTGCGTACGCCGCAAGCAAGCGTGGAGACCGCGGGCGTGACCGCCGCCGCGCGCGCGAAGGCCACCGAGGCCGCGGACGAGGTGCGCGGGGCCGAGGAGAAGGAGGAGAAGGTCCGCGGGGAACTGGCGGCCGCCGGCGACGCCGGTTCGCTCAGCCTGATGCTCGACCGGCACGCCGAGCTGGAACGGCTCACCGGGCAGGCCGACTGGTTCGCGGGCGAGGTGTCGGTGGCCGAGGTCGAGCACAAGGACGCCGCGACCGCCGCCGCGATCGCCCACAGCGCCCACCTCGGCGCCGCCCAGCTGCTCGAACAGGCCCGGCTGGACTATGTGGAGGCCCAGCGCATCGACCGGGCGTCAGCCCTGCGGGCCCACCTGTCGGCCGGTGATCACTGCCCCGTGTGCGAGCAGACCGTGACCACCGTGCCCCCGGTCGCCGAGGAGTCCGCGGTGCGCGCCGCCGAGACCACCGGCAAGGCCGCCCGGGCCGCCGCCGAGGTCGCCGAGGCCGCCTGGCAGCAGCGCGACGCCGTGGCCCGCAAGCTCGAGAGCAACCTGGAACGTAAGCGGGCCCAGCACGAGCACCACCTGTCCCGGATGGCCGAGGCGCGGGCCGCGGTGGCCGACTCGCCCGGGGCGGACGCGCTGCGCCGTCAGCTGGCCGAGATCGAGAAGCTGCAGAAGCACCTCGACCGCGCGGGCGTGGCGGTGCGCACGGCTCGTTCGGCGCACCGGCAGGCTCAGGCCGCGGTGATCGCGGCCGAGGAGCGTCAGCGGTCGGCGTGGCGCGAGTTCGACGCCGTACGGGATCAAGTCGCCCGGTTCTCCCCGCCACCGGCCGACCGCGACGATCTCGCGGGCGCGTGGTCGACGCTGGCCGGCTGGGCCGCCGCGCAGGCCGCCGAACGCGCCAGCGCCCGGGCCGCGGCCGAGGCGACGGTGGCCGACGCCCACCGGTCCACGGTCGCCGTCCTGCAGGAGATCTCGGCGCTCTTCACCGCGGCCGGGGTCACGGTGCCCCAGCCCGACGAGTCGGCCCTGATTCGCGCGGCCGCGGTGGCCGTCGAACGGGCCGAGGCGACCTGGCGGCGCCTGGCCGACCGGCGCGACCAGGTGCGCGAGCTCACCGAGCAGCGGATGACGCTGCAGCGCGAGCAGCGGGTGGCCAAGGCGCTGGCCGGGCACCTGCGGGCCAACAACTTCGAGCGCTGGCTGCTCGAGGAGGCGCTCGACATGCTGGTCGACGGCGCGTCGCGGATTCTGCGTGAGCTCACCGGCGGGCAGTACGACCTGATGCACGACAAGGGCGAGTTCTACGTGATCGACCATCACGACGCCGGGCTGCGGCGCGGGGTGCGCACGCTCTCCGGCGGCGAGACGTTCCAGGCCTCGTTGTCGCTCGCGCTGGCCCTCTCCGAGCAGCTCGCGGGCATGTCGACCACGGCCGCCAGCCTGGAGTCGATCGTGCTCGACGAGGGTTTCGGCACGCTCGACGCGGCCACCCTCGACGTGGTCGCGGCGACCCTGGAAAACCTGGCCGCGCGGGGCGACCGCATGGTCGGCGTGGTCACCCACGTCAACGCGCTGGCCGAGCGGGTGCCGGTGCGCTTCGAGGTGCACAAGGACGCGCGGACGGCGCACGTTGCGAGGGTGGGCCTTTGACCAGGATGTTCGTGGACGCGTGGGACCCCTCGTACGGGTCGTCCTTCGAGGGTGGCGCCGACGGCGGGGACGGGCCCGCCTCGCCCAGCAGCGCGCAGGTCGACACCGACGTCGAGGTGCCGGCGGCCGAGTGGGCCCCGATCGACGCGTCGCCCGCGGTGCGCTGCCCCGACGTGGTTTTCCTGGTCGACGGGGTGCGGCGCAACGACGCGGGCCTGTGGACGGCGGAGGAGGACGGCACGTCGTACGCGGGCCTGGCCGCCTCGTACGCGGCCGGGGTGGTGCGCTGCGACCTGGCCCGCGGGGCGGCCGAACTGGTGGGCGCGCGGGTCGGCCGGGGGTTGTTCACCGCGAGCCCGTCGGCCGGGGACGTGCAGGCCGGGTCGGTGCGTTACGAGGTGCACCGCATCCACGGCACGGGCGAGGCCAGCAAACTGCCCGCCGCCGTGCAGGCGCCACTGACCGCGCTCGAGATCGACATCTCGTCGGCCGCCCGCGAGATGGGCGCCTCCTTCGCCGCCGACGACCTGCTGGTGGTGGACGGGCCGCTGCGCAACCGGCGCCAGCTGCCGCGCACGATCGGCTACGTCAAGACGCAGCAGAAGCAGTATCTGCCGGCCTCGCTGACCACTGTGGTGACGTCGTTGCGGCCCGGGCAGCGCACCCCCGTCTTCCACCTGGGCACGGTGTGGGGCGGCTGGTCGTGGTATCTGCGGCTGCCCGGCGCCTCGGGGGCGCCGTGGTCGGGGATCGTACGGGTGGAATGCTCGCCCGATCTGACCCCGGAGCAGGCGATCGAGCTGGCTGATGTCTCGGTGGCGACGCTGCCGCGGTTCGCGTCGTCGGCTTACAAGGACCCGCGGGCGCCGCAGAATCTGGTGCCGATCGCCGGGCTGGAACGCCGGCTGCGCGGCATGCTGGGCGACGCCCGGGTGCTGCATCGGGCGCTGACGCTGGCCACCGCGCGGTCGCGATGAGCCGGCCCGGGTTCGGCTACCGCCCGGTCGCGATGAGCTGACTCACCAGATCCCGTACGCGGTCCGGGTCGGTCTCGTCGCCGGCTTCACTGAAGACCAGGTGAGCCGAGCCGATCAGGCTGAGCGCCAGCATGTCGGGATTTTTCCGGTTCTCCGCGCTCAGGTAGGCGGCGATCACGGCTGCCGCCTCGGCCAGCAGCGGCACTCCGGGTGACCCCTGCAGCCGCGCCCGCAGTTCGCCGCGCCCGATGACCAGCGAGACGAGGCCGAGCCCGACCCGGTCGAAGACACCGAACAGGAAGTCCGCGATGTTCTCGGCCACGGTGCCCGTGCCCGCGTGCTCGATCATGGTGGCGCCCCAGGCCTGAAGCCCGGCGATGCGGCGGCGCACCAGCTCGGCCAGGAATTCGTCGAAGTCGGCGAAGTGCCGGTGCAGCACGCCCTTGGCCACGTCGGCCTCCGCGGTCACGGCCCGGCTGGTCAGCGCGTTGTGACCGGCGCGCACCAGGACGCGCTCGGCGGCATCGAACAACTGCTGGCGCACATCACGTAACGCCACTCCGGTCGGCACAGGGCCCAGCCTTCCACATGGCCTAATGGGCGCTTGCCCACTAGAGTGGGCGCATGCCCACACCGCATCGTGAACGCGAGATCGCCGAGTCCTTCGGGGTGGACGCCGCCCGCTACGACCGCACCCGCCCGTCCTACCCGGCGGCCCTGATCGACCGGCTCGTCGCGGGCATTCCCGGACGGTCGATCCTCGACGTGGGGATCGGCACCGGCATCGTGGCCCGGCAGCTGCGCGCGGCCGGGTGTGAGGTGCTCGGCGTCGAACCCGACCCGCGGATGGCCGCGTTCGCCCGCAGGGCCGGGTTCGAGGTCGAGGAGGCCCGGTTCGAGGCCTGGGAACCCGCGGGACGCCTCTTCGACGCCGTGGTAGCCGGTCAGACGTGGCATTGGGTCGAGCCCAGGGCCGGGGCGGCCGCGGCCGCCTCGGTGCTGCGGCCGGGCGGGCGGCTGGCGTTGATGTGGAACGCCGGGCAGCCCGGCCCGGCGGTGGCGGACGCCTTCGCCGAAGTCTTCGAGCGGCTGATGCCCGGCAGTCCGCTGGCCGGGGTGCGCGGGATCTCGGCGGCGGCGGGATATGCGGCGCTTCTGGACCGGGCCGACGAGGGTCTGCGCGCCGAGGGTGGCTTCGGGGCCGTCGAACGGTGGAGCGATGAGTGGGAGCGGGTCTACACGCGAGCCGAGTGGCTTGACCAGCTGCCTGCTCAGGGCCTGTTCACCCGGATGCCGCCGGCGCAGCTGGCCGAGGTGTCGGCGGCGATCGGGGCGGCTGTCGACGCGGTGGGCGGGAGCTTTTCGATGCACTTCACGACGCTGACCACGACGGCAGTGAGAAGGGCCTCGGGAGGGTGATCAGGCCGGGAGCTTGGGATCGTCGAGGACCGTGGGTAACGCCACGGTCAGCATCTTGGCTCGCACCGACCGCAGGAGCAGGCCCATGAACAGGCCGCCGATGCCGGTGAAGCCGGTGTGCTCCCAGGTGAAGCGGGTGCCGCCGGCGATCGGCTGGAGGCGGTAGGCGACGAAGCTCGGCGTCGCCCCCTCGTCGCCGATCCACGAGTAGCGCAGCAGCGCCGGCGCGTCGACCTCGAGAACCTCGCAGTCGACGATGCCGCGCCAGCCCGCGACGGGCGTGGCGAGGAAGCGGAACGTCGTCCCCGCGACCGGCGCGAAGCCCTCGGGGCGACCGCCCCGGCCGGTCGTGGTCCAGCGCGGGACCAACTCGGGGTCGGTGAGCACGCGCCAGACGCGCTCGACCGGGTGCGGATAGTCGCGGGTGATCCGGAACTCGCTCATGGCATCTCCTTTTTACGGCCACTGTAAAAATACTGTAGCAGTAAGATTGCCCCGTGAGCCTGCGCGAGGAGAAGAAGCGGCAGATGCGGCAGCAGCTGTCCGACACGGCGACCCGGATGTTCGTGGAGCGCGGGTTCGACGGCGTACGGGTGGCCGAGGTGGCGCGGGCGTGCGGGGTGTCGGAGAAGACGGTGTTCAACTACTTCCCGACCAAGGAGGCGCTGCTGCTCGATCGGCTCGAAGGCACGGCGACGGCCCTGCGGGAAGCGCTCGCGTCGACCGGGCAGGCACCGATCGAGGCCGCGCTGCGCCTGCTCGACGCCGAACTCGACGGGTTCGCCGGCGATCCGGAGGGCTACCGGCGCTTCGGCGAGCTGCTGGAGGCGGCGCCGTCGCTGCGGGCCTATCGCAACGACATGATGGACCGCTTCGTCGCCGTGGCGGCGGAGGCGCTGGCGGCGCGGGCCGGAGTTGACCCGGCCGACCCGGAACCGCAGATCACGGCGGCTGCCCTGCTCGGCCTGTGGCGCGTGCAGTACGAGAGTCTGCGCCGCCGGCCCGGCGATCCGGCGACGGTGCGCGCGGAGGTGCGACGGGCCGCGGACGTGCTGCGTATCGGGCTGGATGAAGAGAGTGGTCCACGCGCGGCGGCGGATTGAGAGATCCGACAGATCGGTCCAACCGGGATGGTTGAGACACGGAACACGTGAACAGGCCGGATGGTGGGTGGACGTCCTCCGAACGGGCTAGCAAACGCTGTTGGGAGCGCTCCCACTATGCGAGACGGGGACGCTCCGCACGGACGTGCCTACTCAGCGGTAGCGCCGCACCGCCGGTGCGTCGCGGCAGCTCAGAAGGGCGTTTCATGAGACCCCTGGGGCTGAGTATTATTCGGCTGCCCTGGCCGGAATATCGGTGCAGATCAATGATTTTGCACGGTATATCCATGTGCCTCGTGACCCCCCACACGAGACCGGAGGACCGTTTGAGACCGCTCCCCGAAATTTTCCCGTCCGCGTTGATCCCGAGGGCGGTCCCCAGCCGTATCTCAGGCGACGGGGAAAACTCCGGGCGGAGGTATCAATGCATGCGGTGGCCGAACATCGGCTGGCGCCGGGCGGGGTGCGCCTGATGACACAGCAGCGTTCCGATGGACGGTGGCAGTCACTCGACGGAGGCCGTAGTGCGGGCGATGGTGGTTCGGTGATTCCCCGGCAGGCGCCGCGGCACGAGGCCGCGACCCCGGCGGGGGCAAGTCACGAAGACACTCTGGTCAAGATGCTCTACGAGGAGCATGCGGGCCCCCTGCTGATGTTCGTGCTGCGCCTGACCGGCGGTGACCGGCAGCGCGCGGAAGACATCGTGCAGGAGACCCTGCTCCGGGCCTGGCGCAACGCGCACCGGCTCGGCGCCCAGGGGCAGCAGTCGCTGCGTCCGTGGCTGGTGACCGTCGCCCGGCGGATCGCGATCGACGATCACCGCAGCGCGAGTGCCCGGCCCGCCGAGACGTACGACCGTGAGCTGGAGAGCTTCCCCAGCCAGGCCGACGACACCGACCGCGTGCTGCAGTCGATGACGGTCTCCGACGCGCTGCGCGAGCTCAGCCAGTCGCACCGCGAGATCCTCATCGAGACGTATTTCCGGGGCCGCACGGTGCCGGAAGCGGCGGAGAAGCTCAACCTTCCGTTGGGCACCGCCAAGTCACGGGTGTATTACGCTCTGCGTGCGTTGCGGACGGCGTTGCAGCAACGGGGGGTGACCGAATGACACAGGAAGACCACTTCGACGTCGCGTCGTACGCCTTGGGTGTGCTCGACGAGCACGACGCGGCTCGCTTCGAGGACCACCTCATCGAGTGCTCGCGGTGTGCGTACGAGCTGGAGTCGTTCGTCGAGGTCGCCGACCTGCTGGCCGACGTCGACGCCAACTCGGTGGTCGTCGCCGAGGAGGCCCGGCGCGACGGCTTCATGCTGCAGAAGGTGATCGGCGAGGTCAGCCACGAGCGGCACCGGGCGAACAGCCGGCGGCTCTACAGCCTGGCCGCCGCGGTCGTCATCTTCGCGATGCTGTCGATCGGCGCGTTCTTCGTGGGCGGCCAGGTCTTCGGCGGCGAGAGCAACGACCCGGCCACGACCAACACGGCGCAGCGCGACGAGAGCCAGCAGGACCCCCTGCCCAACGCGCAGGGCGGGCCCGGCATCGGTGGCCCCGACCTCGCGGGCGAACGGTTCGACGGCTCCGACCCGCGCACCGGCGTGCAGGCTTCGGTCGCGTTCGAGAAGAAGACATTCGGCACGCAGGTGTCGTTCTCCATCTCCAACATCACCGGTCCGAAGGTCTGCCGGCTCGTGGCCGTGCACACCAACGGCACGACCGAGCCGCTCGCCACGTGGACGGTCGGGGAGAACGGCTGGGGCACCGCCAAGAACTCGGAGCCTCTGCTGCTGCAGGCCATCACGGCGACCCCGCGCGACGAGATCGCTCACGTGCAGGTGCAGGAGGTCGGCGCGAACGGCGCCGGCGAGACCCTGGTGCGCGTTCCGTAATCAATCGAGTACGGAAAAGGACCCCGGCCGAACGGCCGGGGTCCTTTCTTTTTCCTTAGGCAGGCAGGTCCGGCGAGGTCTCGCCAAAAACTCGGAAATTGATGGGAACTTTCTTCAACCGCCACGACCCCGCCCGCGTACTACAGCCCGGAAACGCCAGACGAAGAAACAAGCCTGGAGGGCACGTGGTACCGGAGAAGCGAAAGTTGATGGTCGTCGGCGCCGCAATCGCCGCGGCGTTCGCAGTGACCGGCTGCGCCCCGCAGGGATACGACGGTGGCGACTACGGCAACGCCGCGGAGCCCGCCGCCGAGAACGTGGCCGCGACCGCCGGCCCCGAGGCTGACCCGGCCGCCACGAGCGACCCGGCCGCCCAGGCCGACCCCAACGCGACCGAGGGCCCCGGCGACCCGAATGCGGCTCCTGAGCTCAGCGACGACGAGGCGACCAACTCGCTGACCGGCAGCAAGGTCGCGCGGATGGGCAAGGTCGTCGTCAACGACGAGGGCTTCGTGCTTTACCGCTTCGACAACGACGGCAACAACCCGGCCAAGTCCAACTGCGCCGGTGACTGTGCCGAGACCTGGCCGCCTGCCCTCACCAACGACGGCAAGCCGAAGCTCAAGGGCGTCGACTCGAAACTCGTCGGCACGGTCACCCGGGCCGACGGCAGCAAGCAGCTGACGCTCAAGGGCTGGCCGCTCTACACCTACATCGGTGACAAGAAGCCGGGCAACTGGAAGGGCCAGAACGTCAACGGCACCTGGTTCGTGATCCAGCCCGACGGCGCCAAGAACCTCACCTGCCTGCCGAAGATCTCGAAGCCCGTCGCGCCCCCGGCCAATGACTCCGCTGGTGACGGCGCCGGTTCGAGTGACGATTCCGGCACTGGCAGTGACTACAGCTACTGATCAGCCTCGCACTTGAAATCCCTTGAAGAATCGCTGACTCGGAGGTAGAGAAAAAATGCTTACCACTCGCACATCGCGCCGGACGACGCGTTGGTTGGTGGGCATTTCCACGGTGGCCTTGGCCTTTGTGCTCGCGCCGGTGAGCCCGGTTCAGGCGGCTCCCGGCGATCCGATTCCGGTGCCGAGCTCCAACGGACTGAGCGACAAGGGCGTCGGCGCGATCAGCGACGCCGACAAGGACTTCGTCATCAAGGTCCGCCTGGCCGGCCTGTGGGAGATCCCCGCCGGCAACATGGCGGTCGAGAAGTCGAACGACCAGCGGGTCGTCAAGATCGGTCAGTCGATCGCGGCGCAGCACGTCGTGCTGGACAAGCTCGACCGTCTGGTGGCCAAGAAGCTCAACATCGACCTGCCCAACAAGCCGAACGACGATCAGCAGTTCTGGCTGCAGGAGATGAAAAACGCGAACGCGACGACTTTCGACCAGATCTTCATCGACCGCCTCCGGGCCGCGCACGGCAAGATCTTCCCGGCCATCGCCACGATCCGGGCCACCACGCGCAACGACTCCGTGCGCAAGCTGGCCCAGGAGGCCAACCAGTTCGTCATGACCCACATGACGCTGCTGGAGTCGAGCAACATCGTCGACTACGCGGCTCTTCCCACAGCTCCCGCCCCCGCGAATCCCGGCAGTGGACCGGTCCCGGTGGACGGGCAGATGCTCGCGGCTGCCAGCAGCAACGGCGGTATTCCGGGCGTCAGCACCACCGTGATCCTGCTCGTCCTCGCCGCCGCTCTCGTGGCCGGCGTCATCACGTCCATGCGCATCTTCCGGGCTCGGTAGCCCCAGCCGAGTTCAGTCGCGTAACAGAAAGGTGTCACCCCCATGCGAAGGTCCAAGTACCGGCGCGCATCCAGGAGCAACAACTGGTTCAGTGGCAAGCGCCGCATCATCGCGGTAGCAGCCACGCTGGTGGCCTTCGGCGGCATCGTGACCGTCACCCAGGTCTCCAACGCGAGCACCGACCGGACTCAGCGCAAGGCGCTGGCCGCATGCGACAAGGTGCAGGCGCCCAACCGCACAAACCTTTCGACGGAGACGCGCCGCGGCACGTACTCGACGAACGGCGGCAAGGTCACCCAGCACCCCGACGACGGTGCCGGTGACACCGTGTCGACCCAGACGCTGCGCACGCGCTGCCGCAACTGGGTGATGAACAACGTCGGCAACAACGGCGGCAACGGTGGCGGCAACCAGACGACGCCGCCGACCGAGGCTGCGACCCAGCCCGCCGCCGACCCCAGCGCGGGTGGCGAGCAGGGCGGCGACCAGGGCGCCGGCAACGGCGACAACGGTCAGGGCAACGGCGAAGAGGGTGCCGGCAACGGCGACAACGGCCAGGGCAATGGCGGCGACAACGGCCAGGGCAACGGCGAAGAGGGCAACAACGGTGGCGAGCAGGGTGGCGACCAGGGCAACAACGGTGGCAACCAGGGCGGCGACCAGGGCAACGGTGGCGACCAGGGCAACGGTGGCGAGCAGGGCGGCGACCAGGGCAACGGCAACGGTGGCCAGACCACCCCGCCTCCGGGCGCCGGCCTGGGCGTGCTGACCAACAGCTGCGAGACCAGCAACCTGACCCCGCACAACGGCTTCCAGGAAGGCAGCCGCTGTGTCTCGACCGAGTTCGGTGAGGTCGGTGAGGCCAACGCCAACCCGAGCCTGCTGATCACGAACGCCCCGCAGCGGGTCGCCCCGAACACCCCGTTCACGATCACCGTGAGCACCCGCAACCTGATCCGTGACCGGTTCCTCGCGGCCGGCCAGGGTGGTTACTACGTGGAGTCCTCGGTTCTGGCCAACGGCCTGGTCCGCGGTCACTTCCACACCGCCTGCCGCATGCTGGCCAGCACCAACGAGGCCCCCGCGCCCGACCCGGTCCCCGCGTTCTTCGTGGCGACCGAGGACAGCCGGGGCGGCGCGCAGCCCGACTCGGTGCAGATCCAGGTGCCGGGCCTGCCCAACGCGGGCACCGCGCAGTGCGCCTCGTGGGCCGGTGACGGCTCGCACCGCATCCCGATGATGGTCCGGGCCAACCAGACGCCCGCCTTCGACGTGGTGCGCATCCAGGTCGGCAACCGTCGCGGCGGCGGTCGCGGCTGATGAAGAACTAGGAGCCACGCCGCCCATCCCGGAGGCGAACCTGAACGGGACGGGATCACCGACATGATCCCGTCCCCGCCAGGGCCCCCCATCGCCACCGGGTCGTCGTCCTTCCCCCTGATGGACGACAAGCGACGGCAGCTCCACGGCGGTCCGGACCACTCGGGTGTCCGGTCGCCCTTCCGATGGCCCTGACCGGGAGCGCGGTCAGGGCCATCGGCCTGCCCACCGAACAAGGCGGGGCGGTGGGCATCAGCCCGCGAAGGTGGCACAGTGTTCCGGTGAGTTCGACCCGCAGACTGTCCCCGCCCGAGCGCTACCAGTTCGGCGCCTCGGTGCGGTCGCTGCTGGTCCCCAAGCACGACCCGTGCGGTCGCTTCGACGGCGCCAACTTCTGGCTGGCGGTCCGCACCCCCGACGGCCCGGCCACGCTGCACCTGTGCCGTGACCGCGACGGCCTGCTGGCCACGGGCTACGGCCCCGCCGCGGACTGGGTGCTCGACCGGGCCGACGCGATCGCCGGCCTGCGTGACGACCTGACCGCGTTCCCGGCCCTCGCCGCGGCCAATCCGCTGGTCGCCCGTCTGGCCAAGACCTTCGCGGGCGTACGGATGCCGGCCACCGGGCTGGTTTTCCGAAGCGTGCTGCGGGCGATCCTCGAGCAGAAAGTCACCGGCAAAGAGGCGCACCGGGCGTACCGGATGATCTGCACCCAGCTCAGCGAACCCGCCCCCGGCCCGATCGAGCTGATGCTGCCGCCCGACCCCGAAGTGATCGCGGCCACGCCGTATTGGGTCTTCCACCCGTACGGGATGGAGCAGCGCCGCACCCAGGCCCTGCAACGGGCCGCCGTGGTCGCCGCCCGGCTGGAGCGCTGCGCCGACGCCACCGAGGCCACGGCCCGCCTGGTCGCGCTGCCCGGCATCGGCCCCTGGACGGCGGCCGAGGTCGTGCGGGTGGCGTACGGGGACCCGGACGCGGTCAGCGTGGGCGACTTCCACATCCCCAACACGGTGGCGTGGGCGTTGGCGGGTGAGGCCCGCGGCACCGACGAGCGGATGCTGGAACTGCTGGCGCCGTTCGCGGGTCACCGGGGCCGGGTGTGCGACCTGTTCGCCCACGGCGGGATCGGCGCCCCCAAGTTCGGCCCCCGCATGACGATCCGCTCGTTCGCCCGCTTCTGACGCGCGCGGGAGTGGCGGCGCGCGGGAATGGCGGCGCGCGGGAATGGCGGCGCGCGGGAGTGGCGGCGCGCGGAAGAGGCGGCGCGGGGCAAAGCGCCGGCTCAGCCCCAGCTCGTCAGGTCCAGCGTGTTGGCGAGTTCGTCGGCCAGGGACAGCAGGGAAGGCAGCAGCGGGTGGTCGCGGCCCGGCGACCAGGCCACCACGGTCACCGCCTGTTCGCCCGCCAGGGGCACGAAGACGACCCCGCCGCGCGGCGGATGCTGCGGGCCGACTGGGCCAGCCACGTGATCCCCACGCCCGCGGCGACCAGGCCGAGCAGGTTCGGCACGCCGGCCGCGCGCTGGGCGACCCGGGGGGTGAAGCCGGCCGCGGCGAAGTCACGGTCGTACTTCTCGTGCCACGGCGGCCATGAGGAGCGCGGCGTGAACACCCAGTCCTCGCCGGCCAGGTCGGGCAGGCGCAGCGACGGGCGGGTGGCCAGGGGATGCCCTGTGGGCAGCACGACGCACACCGGCTCGGTGACCACTTCGCGCGTGGCCAGGTCGGGGACCAGCGGGGGACGGGTGAACGCGGCGTCGAAGCGTCCGTCGCGCAGACCTTCGACGAGCGCCGCGATCGGCACGTTGTGGGTGGTCAGCGAGGCGTCCGGGAACCGGGCGCGGACGGCCCGCACGATCGGCGGAAGCATGTAGTTGGCCGTCGACTCGAGGAAGGCTAGATGGAGCCCACCCCGTACGGAGGAGATCGCCTTTTCCCTCTGCTCCAGGACGGAACGGGCGGAGGGCAGGAAAGCCGCACCGGCCGCGGTGAGCCGGGCGCCGCGGGTGTCCCGGTCGAACAGCCGCACCCCGAGCATCCGTTCCAGCGCCGCGATCTGCTGGGGCAGTGCGGGCGCGGTCGAGGAGTTCACCTTGGCCGAGCTGCGCGCGATCATGGACGTGATGTTCTTCGGTGCGGTCGCCGTCACCAAGGCCGTCCTGCCCCACCTGCGGTCCCGGCAATCCGGCACGTTCGTGCAGATCCGCTCGGTGGGTGGGCAGGTCACGATGCCCGGGTTCGGGGCCTACTGCGCGGCCAAGTTCGCGCTCGAGGGGCTTTCGGGGTCGCTGGCGGCCGAGGTGGCGCCGTTCGGCGTGCGGGTCCTGATCGTCGAGCCGGGGGCGTTCCGCACGGGTTTCGGGGGCGGCGGCATGCACCGGTCGCGCACCATCGACGCGTACGGGATCTCGAACGCGCAGACCCGCGCCGCGGTCGAGACCATGGACGGCTCGCAGCCCGGCGACCCGGCCAAGGCGGCCGCGGCGATCCTGGCGGCCGTCGACGACCCGGACGCCCCGCTGCATCTGGCGCTGGGCGAGGACGCGGTGGAGGCGATCGCCGCGGCTCAGGCGAGCCGGGCGGCCGACCTGCGGGCCTGGGAGAAGGTCAGCCGCGGGACCGCTGGCGACTGGTCTCGTACAGGATGACGGTGGCCGCCGTGGCCGCGTTGAGCGAGCTGGCCGCGCCCGTGATCGGGATGCGGACCAGCACGTCGGCGGCCTCACGCCAGGCCGCGCTGAGCCCGCTCGTCTCGTTGCCGATCAGCAGCGCGGTCGGGCCGGTCAGGTCGTGGTCGGCCACGTCGACCGCGCCGTGCTCGTCGGTGCCGACCAGCTGAACCCCACCCGCGGCGGCCCAGTCGAGCAGCCGGTCGGGCCGGTCGAGCTGGAGGACCGGCAGCGCGAAAAGTGAACCGGTGCTGGCCCGTACGGCCTTGGGGTCGTACGGGTCGGCGGCGTGCCCGGTCACCACCACGGCGGCGGCTCCGAACGCGTCGGCCGAGCGGATCAGCGTGCCGATGTTGCCGGGCGTCGACGGCCGGTCGAAGACCACCACGAGGTCAGCCCGGGGCAGGTCAGGGGGAGCGGGCATGCCGACCACGGCGATCAGCTCGGCCGATTCCTTGTCCGCGAGTTCGGCGACCAGGGCGGGGTCCATGGCGACGGCCCGGGCCCCGGTGCGGTCGAGCATGTCGCGCGCCCACGCCGACAGCGACTGCCGGTCCGGATAGATCAGGTCCCGGATCTCCCAGCCGTACTCTGCGGCCAGCGTGATCGGGCGCACCCCGTGCACCAGGAACTCGCCCGCGCGATGCCGCTTGGTGCGGTTGGTCAGCAGCGCCTGCCACTGCTGGAAGCTCGCGTTGCGGGTGCTGACCCGGACTGCCCTCGACACCGCAGCGACGATACCGGGTCACAATTGCTGTGCGAGGAGGTGTACTCCATGCAAACTGGCGGCGTGGCTTTCACCCTGACGATCGACTGTGGCGGCGGCGGCATCAAGGGTTCCGTGCTCGACGAGGCGGGCACGATGCGCGCGCAACCCTTACGCGTCCCGACTCCGTACCCGTTGCCGCCCGAGCTCTTCGTGAAGACGTTGACGCAGCTGGGCGAGCGGCTCCCCGCGCACGACCGGGTCACCGTGGGCATGCCCGGCATGCTGCGCCACGGTGTCGTCGTGGCCACGCCGCACTACATCACCCGTTCCGGCCCCCGGACGAGGATCGACCCCGAGCTGCAGGACGCCTGGTTCGGTTTCGACGCCCGCACGGCGCTGGAGGACGCGTTCGGCCGGCCCACCCTGGTGCTCAACGACGCCGAGGTGCACGGGGCCGGGGTGGTCGCGGGCACCGGCTGCGAGCTGGTGCTGACCCTGGGCACGGGGCTGGGGTGCGCGCTGTTCGACGGGGGCGCGCTCGCGCCGCACCTGGAGATGAGCCAGGCCCCCGTACGGTGGGGAATGTCCTACGACACGTACATCGGTGAGCACGAGCGGCGTCGTCTGGGGGACGCGCTCTGGTCGCGCCGGGTGCGCAACGTCGTGGAGGGGCTGCGGCCCGTCTTCCTGTGGGACAGGCTGTATCTCGGCGGCGGCAACTCCCGCCTGATCACGGCGGCCCAGCTGGCCCGCATGGGCGACGACGTGGTGGTCGTGCCGAACACGGCCGGCATCGTCGGCGGCGTGCGCGCCTGGACCCTGAACGCCCGCTGACATGCGACCCGCGGCGATCCTGCTCGACTTCGGCGGTGTGCTGGCCGACGCGCCCCCGCAGCGGACGGCGCCGCCCGGGCTGGTGCTGCGCATCTTCAACCTGGCCGGTGGTGTGCTGACGCCGGGCGAGATCCAGCGCGCGCTGACCGAGGGCGCCGAGGCTTACGCGGCCTGGCGCGACGAGGACTGGCCGGACGAGCTGAGCCAGGCCGAGGTGTGGGAGCGGTTCATCCTGCCCGGCTGGCCGCCGGCGGCCCGGATTCCCGTACGGGGTGCCGTGCGCAAACTGAGTTACGAGTGGGCCTATCGGGACAGTTGGGCGCTGCGGCCCGGGATCGCCGAGGCCCTGCACTGCGCGGCCGACGCCGGTGTCGCGCTCGGCGTCGTGTCGAACACCCTCTCGGGCGCCGCCCATCGGGACTTCCTCGACAAGTCGCAGCTGGGCGACCTGTTCGCGGTGCAGGTCTACAGCGACGAGGCCGGCGTCCGCAAACCCAACCCGCAGATGATCTGGAACGCCACCGACGAGCTGGGCGTCGACCCGGCCGCGTGCTGGTTCGTGGGCGACACCCCGCGCCGGGACATCGTCTGCGGCCGCCGGGCGGGCATCGGCCGGGCCGTGCTCATGCCCTCACCCCGCACGATGGCCGAGCCGGGCGGCCCCACTCCCGACGACACCGTCGAGGACGGCTTCGCTTTGCGGGCACTGCTCAACCGTTCAGCAGACTGACGAGCCCCTGGGGAGCGCCCGCCCCGAAGATCAGGTCGATCGTCTCGCGCGCGGCGACGGCCTCGCTCTCGCTGCGCCGGAACATCGTTTCCTCGTACGTCTGCAGGGCCGTCCCCGGATCCGCGGCGATCGCCCGGCCCAGTTCGGCCCCGTCAAGCATCGCCAGGTTCGCGCCTTCGCCGCCGGGCACGGTCACGTGGGCCGCGTCGCCGAGCAGCGTGACCCCGGGCGTACGGGTCCAGCGGTGCCGGTCGGGGAGCCGGTGGATGCTGCGCAGGACCGGCGTGGTGTCGCTGTCGGCGATCAGCGCGACGAGCTCGGGCGCCCACCCCGCGAACTCGGCGGCGACGCGTTCCCGGGTGAGGGCGGCGCGGGTGAACCACTCGAGCGGGCGGTTGATGACCACGTACGTGTGGATGACGTCCCCCGCTTCCCGGTGGGCCAGGAATCCGCGCCCCGGCTCGAGGGCGTACATCGCGCCGGCCCCGACCGCCCGGGCCGCCTCGGGGTGCCGCTCGTCGACGTCGTGCAGGTAGGTGTCGATGTAGCACAGGCCCGCGTAGACCGGCCGCTCGTCGGAGACCAGCGCGCGGACCTTCGACCACGTACCGTCGGCCCCCACCAGCAGCTCGGAGACGGCCGTCGAACCGTCCGCGAACCGCAGTTGGTGACGGCCCCCGCCCACGGGCGCGGCAGAGATCAGCTTCTTTCCCCACCGTACGGTCTCGGCCGGCAACGACTCCAGCAGGATCCGCCGGATGTCGCCGCGCAGGGCCTCGGGACGGGTCAGCGAGCCGTCGTCGGGCAGTTCGGCCAGCATCGCGCCGTGCCGGTCGAGCACGCGCTGCGCCCCGCCGCCCGCGTGCACAATCGCGCGGAACTCCTCCGTGAGCCCGGCCGTCTCGAGCGCGCGCTGACCGTTGTGCTCGTGCAGATCGAGCTGGCCGCCCTGGGTGCGCGCGCCGGCCGAAGCGTCCATGTCGTAGACGGTGACGGGCACGCCGTGCCGGTGCAGGACGCACGCCAGGGTGAGTCCGCCCAGGCCGGCGCCGACGACTGTGATCATGATGTCTCCTTCTTTGGACCGGCGGTCCACTCACTCCACTATTGGACCGCCGGTCCAACTCTGTCAAGATGGTGGCCATGACACCTCGGCGCACCGACGCGTTGTCCCGCGAGCGCATCGTCGAGGCGGCCGTGCGGATCCTCGACGAGCAGGGCGAAAGCGGGCTGACGCTGCGGGCCGTCACCGATCGCCTGGCCACCGGGCGGGGTGCGATCTATCACCACGTCGCGAACAAGGACGAACTGCTCGCCGCGGCCGCCGACGACGTGATCCGGATCGGCGACGTCCCGATCCGGGAGCTGGCGCTGGCCGTCTTCGACGCGATAGACGCGCACCCGTGGCTGGGGGCGCAGCTCGCCCGCGAACCGGCCCAGCCCGCCGTCCTGCGGATCTGGAAGAGCGTCGGGACCCAGCTGCACCGGCTCGGGCTGACCGGGACGGCGCTCAACGACGCGGGGGCGGCCCTGGTCAACTACGTGCTCGGCGCGGCGGCCGCCCGTCGCGCCCCCGACGAAGCGGCCCGCCGGGACTACCTGGAGGAGCTGGCTGCGCAGTGGGCCGGGAGCGACACCGATCCGCTGGTGCAGGAGGCGGCGGCGCTGCTGAGCGACCACGACGACCGGGCGCAGTTCCTGGCCGGCGTGGACATCTTCCTGCGCGGGATCAGCGGTTGATCAGCTGCCAGACCTTGGTGTGCCGGGTCGGCACGCTCTCCAGGGAGACCGGCACCGGAATGTCGTAGGCGGCCCGCTCGATCAGACCGGAATTGGGCAGGTAGGCCCGGCCCGGATCGCCCACCAGCACGAGCGCGCCGCGGCCGGCCGCGCGGCGCAGGAACGGCAGCACCCGGGCGGCCATCTCGCGGCTGTAGAAGACGTCACCGGCCAGGATCACACCGTAGTCGTCGTCCCGGTCCTCGTCCGCGTCGAGGATGTCCTCCTCCAGCACGATCACGTCGACGTGGTTGGCCGCGGCGTTCGCGGTGGCCGCGGCCAGCGAGTACGGGTCGATGTCGTTGGCCGTCACCGGATGCGCCCCGGCGACGGCCGCGGCCACGGCGACCAGGCCCGAACCGGTCGCGAAGTCGAGCACCGAGCGGCCCGCGACCAGGTCGCGGTGGTCGAGCACATGCCGGGCCAGGGCCTGCCCGCCGGCCCAGGCGAACGCCCAGAACGGCGGGGGCTGAGCCACGCCCGCCGCCTCCGTCTTCTCCCACAGCACGATCGGCTCGTCGGCCTGGAAGAGCGTGATCTCGGGGACGAACGGGACGGGGGCGGCGGTCGTGTTGCCGCGAATGAACTCCAGAAGCACAACCTGATTGTCCCCGGTTCCTCAACCGGGCCCGCGCGGGACCGATCAGACGGCGCACGATCCCCACGGAAGAAGGACCCACACATGCCGGCTCGCTGGGCCGCCCTCTTCGGCGGCTGGATGGCTGCGCTCGCGGTGCTGTTCGTGCTGGTGCCGACCGGCGCGCAGACCCCGGTGCGCCTGCTCGGGGGCATCACCGCCGTGGTGGTGGTGACGCTCGGGGTGCGCCGCAACCGGCCCGCGCACCGCTTCCCGTGGCGCATGCTGACCACCGCGCTCGTGCTCTCGGTGCTGGGCACGGCGTTGTTCCGCGCCGCCGGCTGGGCCCCCGCCGTCGTGGGCGACCTGGCCGATCTCGGGTCGCTGCTGACGCTGGCGAGCTATCCCGTGCTCGCCCTCATGCTCGTGGCCTTCCTGCGGCGTCGCGCGGGCGCCCCGCACGACCGCGCCGCGCTGCTCGACTCGCTCACCGTCACGGCCGGCGTCGCCTTGCTGTCGTGGAGCTTCGTGATCGGCCCCAACCTGCAGGGGGCGGTGGCGCAGACCTGGCAGCAGATCGCGTTCCCGCTCGGTGACCTGCTGCTCGTCGGTGTGCTGGCCCGGCTGCTGGTCGGCGGGGCCACCGTCCGGGCGGGCCAGGTGCTCGGGGCCGGGCTGGCCATCATGCTGATCAGCGACGTCGGGTACGAGATGTCGCTGCTGGGCGGGCCCACGTACATCGTCGGCCTGGGCCGTTTCGCGCTCTACACCGCGGCCGGCCTGGCCGCGCTGCACCCGTCCATGGCCGACCTCGACCGCCCGGCCGGTCTGCCCGTGGCCCAGCTCGGCCGGGGCCGCCTGGCGCTGCTCGGGATCGCCTCGATGACCGCCCCCGTGGTGCTGCTGGTGCGCATGGTGCGCGACGGCGAGGTGCCCGACCTGACAGTCGTGGCCGCCCTCAGCGCCCTCACATTCCTGCTCGTGCTGGTGCGGATGGCCGACATCATGGCCGGTCACCGGCAGGCACTGGCCCGGGAGCGGGCGCTGCGCGAGGCGTCGGCCGCACTCGTCTCGGCCGCCGACACCGAGCAGGTCTCCGACGCCGTACGGACGGCCGTGGCGCACCTGCTGCCCCCGGACACCCCGCACGCGGTGGTGCTGGCCGTGACGATCGCTCAGAACGGGCCGTTGTCGCCCGAGGCCGCGCACCAGGCGGCGGTGGACCGCACGACCGGGACCGCCGCGCGGATCATGCCCACGCGGGACGTCGACTGGGCGGTCTCCGTACGGCTGGCGCACCTGCCGATGACGCTGCGCTGCCCCCTGGTGCTGGCCGACCGGCCGACCGGTGACCCGCTGCTGGGCGTGCTGCACGTCGCCGCGCCCGCCCCGCAACTGCCCGGGCTGTTGCGCGCGATCGAGGTGCTGGCCACGCAGGCCGCCCTGGCCCTGGAACGGATCGGGCTCAGCCAGGAGGTCATCCGCCGCAACAGCGAGACCTATTTCCGTACGCTCGTGCAGAAGACCTCCGACGTGATCCTCATCGTCGACGAGGAGAACCGGGTCCGGTACGCGAGCCCCTCCGCGGCGGGCGTGCTCGGCGACGACCCGACGGGCTACCCGCTGCCCGCCGTGATGCACCCGGCCGAGCGCACGCGGCTGACGGAAGTGCTGGCCGCCCTCCGTACGGGGGAAGGTCTGCAGGAGGGTCTGGACTTCCGCGCCCTCGCCGACGTGGTGCTCGAGATGCACGGGCAGGACCTGCGCTCCGACCCGACCGTGGCCGCGCTCGTGCTCACCCTGCGCGACGTGACCGAGCGGCGCCGGCTCGAGGCCGAGCTGACCCACCGGGTGTTCCACGACGCGATGACAGGGCTGGCCAACCGGGTGCTCTTCCACGACCGGCTCGGGCACGCGCTGGCCCGCGGCGCCCGCGACGGCTCGGTGGTGGGTGTGCTCTTCATCGACCTGGACGACTTCAAGAAGGTCAACGACACGCTCGGGCACGCGGCGGGCGACCAGCTGCTGATCGGCGTGGCCGACCGGATCGCGGGCGCGCTGCGCGCCGACGACACCGCGGCCCGGCTCGGCGGTGACGAGTTCGCCGCCCTGGTCGAGAACGTGCAGGACCCGGGCGCGGTCGAGGAGACGGCCCAGCGCATCCTGGCCGCGCTGGCCGAGCCGATCACCATGGACGACGGCTCCGAGCTGACCGCGGTGGCCAGCATCGGCATCACCACCACCCCTGAGGCCGACACCGCCGACGAGCTGCTGCGCCAGGCCGACCTGGCCCTGTACGTGGCCAAGGGCGCCGGCAAGAACCAGTGGCGCCGCTATCAGGCCCACCTGCACGGCGCGATGGTGGAACGGCTGGAACTGCGCTCGGCCCTCGACCACGCGGTGCACGAGGGACATTTCCTGCTGGCCTACCAGCCGGTGGTGGACCTGCGCAGCGACGAGGCGGTCGGCTTCGAGGCGCTGGTGCGCTGGCACCACCCGACCCGCGGGGTGATCGCGCCGGCCGAGTTCCTCGAAGTGGCCGAGGAGAGCGGCCTGGTCGTGCCGATGGGCCGATGGGTGCTCGACCAGGCCCTGCACACGGTGGCGCAGTGGTGGCGCACGCTGCCGCCCAGCCGCCGGCCGTACGTGAGCGTCAACGTGTCGGCCCGGCAGTTCCGCGACGGCGCCTTCGCCGAGCAGGTCAAGCAGTCCCTGGCCTACGCAGGGGTGCCCCCGCAGGCGCTGATGCTCGAGCTGTCGGAGAACCTGCTGGCCGGCGAGCACGACCCGATCTGGGCCGAGCTGGCCGCGCTGCGTGGACTCGGCGTCGGCATCGCGATCGACGACTTCGGCACCGGCCGCTCGGCGCCGGGCGACCTGCGCCGCCGCCCGATCGACGTGGTGAAGATCGACAAAACGTTCCTGGACGACACGGCGCTGGTCACCGGCCTGGTGACGCTGGCCCAGTCACTGGGCCTGACGGTGATCGCCGAGGGCATCGAGGACGCCGCGCACCGCGACATGCTCATGCGCCTGGGCTGCCCGCTGGGCCAGGGCTACCTGTTCTCCAGCCTGCTCGACGGCACCGAGGCGCTGAGCCGCATGTCCGGAAGCGCCGGCCTGCCGCTCGTTGCCTGAACCCCTACAAGTACCCGGGCCCATGTGGTTCAACCACCCCGGGCCCGGGTAGGCGATAGGGCATGCGTGTCGTGATCGTCGGAGCCACGGGGAACGCCGGAACCGCCCTGCTGCGCCGTTTGAGCGCGGAACCGGACGTCGAGCTGGTGGGCGTCGCGCGCCGGTTGCCGTCCCCCACCGGGGTGTATGCCGAAGCCACGTGGCACTCGGTGGACATCGGCGCCTCACCCGCCGAGGACCGGCTGGCCGAGGTGTTCGCGGGAGCCGACGCGGTGGTGCACCTGGCCTGGCAGATTCAGCCGAGCCACGATCAGAAGCTGCTCTACCGTACGAACGTGCTGGGCAGCCGCGCGGTGGCCAAAGCGGTGCTGCGGGCTGCGGTGCCCACGCTGGCCTTCGCGTCATCCGTCGGCGTCTACTCGGCCGGCCCCAAGAACGCGTACGTGCGGGAGAGCTGGCCGCGGGCCGGGGTGCTGCAGTCCTCGTACAGCCGGCACAAGGCGCTCGTCGAATGGATGCTCGACCAGATCGAAGCCGACCACCCCCAGCTGCGAGTCGTCCGGCTGCGTCCCGGGCTCATCTTCCAACGCGCGGTCGGCACCGAGATCTCGCGCTACTTCGCGGGCCCGCTGCTGCCGGCGTGGCTGCTGCGCCCGCAGTGGCTGCCCGTGGTGCCGTCCCATCCGGGACTGCGCATGCAGGCGGTGCACGCCGACGACGTCGCCGACGCGTACGCCCGGGCCCTGCTCTCCGACGCCCACGGCGCGTTCAACATCGCCGCCGGCCCCGTCCTCGACCCCGCGGTGGCCGCGCGCACGTTCCACGGCGTCCAGGTGCCGGTCCCCGGCTTCGCCCTGACCGGCGCGGCCGCCGCCACCTGGTGGTTGCGGCTGCAGCCGGTCGACGCGGGCTGGGTGCACCTGGGCCTCAAAGCGCCGCTGATGTCCTGCGACCGGGCCGCCACCGAACTCGGCTGGAGCCCGCGCCGCGACGCCGTGAGCGCGCTCAAGGAGCTGGTCGCGGGCATGGCCGACCGGGCCCACGACGACGCCGGTCCACCGCTGGCCGGCCACCCCGACCTGCCCGGGCGGCTCGGCGGCCTGCTCAAGGGCCGCCTGCCCGGCACCGGCAACCCCTACTAGAGCGGCACCGACGTTCGGCGATCATGCACCGCGTCGACGTCACGGTCCGTTCGGACCGGCCCGTCCCGGCCGTCGGCAAAGGCGTGACCAGATCGAACGCGGCTTCAACCAGCGTGCGCACTGGCGCGGACCGGCAGCCCGAAACGACAAGCGGGGCGCTCATTCAAGCCACATCGACCTCGTCGGAAGGCTCGATTGGCTCCGCGCCGTACCCGACGGCCTTGATCCAAGAGGCAGACAGGGGCGTGCGAATCCGTGTGGCTTGCCGGTGCGTCTGAACGATCTGGGGCCCGTTCGTAGATCATCCTGTTGCTGGTCGTATCAGTGGCCCGCCCACCGGGGGACCTCCACCCTAAGCACGCGCCGGGCGGGCGGCCGAGTTGTCCACAGGGGCTGGACTTTTCCACAGGGCGAGAAATCGCGGTGGCGGTGGGCCGGAGCGGTTGCCACGATGCCGGCGTGACTGACGGTTCCCTGATGCGGCGTGTTCGGAGTCTATGGGTTGAGCTGGCCGGTGTGCCGGCCTCCGGCTCGGAGGACAAGGACGTGATCGTCTCGCCGCGGTCGCGGCTCTGCCCGCCAGGGTGGTGCGGGATCGTCGATCTGGGCTCGGTCGCGATCGTGACCGCGCCTGATGCCAGGTCGGCTGCGGCTTTGCGGCCGGCTTTGTCCACTGCCGACTGGTTGACTCGGCTGCCCGTGGCCGAGGTGCTGGGGCCGGCGACGCTTCTGTATTGCGACGGGGAGAGCTTCCGGCCGGCGTCGGGTCCCGCCGATTTCGTGCGCGGGGTCGACGAGGCGACGGCTGATCAGGTCGTGGCGTTGCCGGCGGCGCATCCTGACGTGGTGGCGTTGCGAGCCGGGGTCAGCGCCGACGAGGACGGCGAGGCGGGGCTCGCGGACATCACCTCGCAGGCGTTCGTCGTGCGGGGGAAGGCTGCGGCCGGTTATGAGGTGTGGCCGCGAGCTACGGCTCATTTGAGTGTTCTGACGGCCATCGAGTGGCGCGGGCGGGGGCTGGCTCGGCTGGTGGCCTCGGCGGCGACTGCTGACGCGTTGAGCAAAGGACTGATGCCGCAATGGCGGGCGCGGCCGGAAGCGTCTCGGCGGGTGGCTCGGGGCCTGGGTTTCCGGGAGTTCGGCACCCAGCTCAGCATCCGACTGGGCCCTGTCTCGTAGCCGGGGGCGGCGCGAGGTGGGCGAAGCGGGGCGGCGGGGCGAGGTGGTGGGACGACGTGGCGCGAGGTGGGCGAAGCGGCGCGGTGGGGCGAGGCGGTGGGACGACCTGGCGGGGGGCGACGCGGTGAGGTGAGGCGGCGAGGCGGGGCGAGGCAGGGACGGCGCTAGGTGGGCGCGGCGTGGACACGGCGGTTGACTGAAGGGCCATTTATGAAGATCAACACGGGAAATGGACGAACCGCCCCGGCGCCGGAGAATCGGCGACGAGGCGGCTCGGGATCGGGGTGACTCAGGCGGTCACGTGGTGGTGCAGGGGGAACCGTTCAGGGCGAAGCCGGCCGGGGCCGCGGAGGAGCCGTTGTGGGTGACCTGGAATCCGAAGGAGGCGTTGCCGCCGGGGGCGATCGTGCCGTTCCAGGCGATGTTGCGGGCGGTCACGGCGCCGCTGGTGCCGGTCAATGCGGCGTTCCAGGAACTGGTGATCGTCTGGCCGGCCGGCAGGTTGAAGGCGAGCGCCCAGCCGTTCACTGCGGTCGATCCGGTATTGGTCACGGTGACATTGGCCGTGAGGCCGGTATTCCACGTGTTGGTGGCGTAGGTGACGCGGCAGGAAGCGGTTCCGGTGGGCGGCGGTGTCGTGGCCGGGGGATTACTGGGTGTGCCCCCGCCGCCGTTCACTTGGGCGCTGAAATCGGTCACCGCGAGGCCCGTGCCACCGATCCACGGCTCGAATCCGGCCTGAATGCTTGTCAAATACCAACTATTCGTGATGGCGCCGCGATTCTGCGTGTCCCGGATGAAGTCGAGGACGCTGAAGCTCCAGCTGCTGATGGCCGACGGGGCGACGTAGGAGATGACGGCATTGGAGCCGTTGCTGCCCTGCCATACCTGCCACGTGCGGCCGCCGATGGTCGCATTGCCGACGATCGAACCGATCGGCTGGATGGAGCCCTGCCGGTTGAACCAGATCATGATTTCCTGCTGGCTCACGCCGTCCTTCTTGGGCGACGGGTCGAGCCAGATGTCGTAGGCCGCGTCGTAGGTCGCTCCCGACACGTACCGGTAGCTGATGCTGCTCGTCGCGCTCGAGATGTCGCTGACCCGGATGGGCAGGTTGGTGCCGGGCGAGCAGTTGGTGTAGTGGCAGCCCAGGTAGACGGCGGGGTAGGAGACCGGGGCGCCGCTGGTGTTGCCCGTGCCCTGCTGGCTGGTGATCGCGAATCCGGTGCTCGTCACGTTGATGCACTGCTGGGCCGAGGTGCCCCAGCGGTTGTTCATCACGACGTAGCGGCCGCCGATCGTGGTGCTGCCGTACTGGTCGCAGATCAGGGTGTCGGCCGCGGCCGGGCCGGCCACGGCGAGGGAGGTCAGGGCGGCCGCTGCGAGCAGGCCGGAGGCCAGGGCGGCGCGGAGAAGACGTCGCATTTCGTCAGCTCCTAGGGGAGGGGGAACCCGTGGGGACGGGCGTTTGGGAGCGCTCCCAAGTCACGTTACAGGACATTCACGAGCGTGAAAAGAGTCCGTACCGGGCCGGGCCGGGGCGCCGCCTCCGTCGGGTACAACCAGCGGCAGAATTGCGACATGCGGAAGGGGGCAATTTGCACCAGGCCTTATCGCAAGCCAGAATAAAGGCGCATCGACATTCCACGGCGAAGGCGTGCGCGCAAAGTCGTGGCTCAAATGACATCGTGGTAGGAGCGGGGCACACCATGGCCAAGCAGGTAATAACCCTTCTGACCGACGACCTCGACGGTGGCGAGGCGGATCGCACCGTCGAGTTCGGACTGGACGGTGTGAACTACACGATCGACCTCTCCGAGAAGAACGCCGGCAAGTTGCGTAAGGCGCTCGACCCGTTCCTGGGTGCGGCGACCCGGGTGGGCCGCACCGCGGTGGTGTCGCCGACCCGTCGCGTCGCCCCGGCCAGCACGGGCCGGGCCAGCCGCGACCAGAATCAGGCGATTCGCGAGTGGGCCAACAAGAACGGGTACGAGGTCTCCGAGCGCGGGCGCATCCCGAGCCACATCGTGGAGGCGTACCACAGCAAGCGATAGGTTGAGCCAGCAAGCGCTGAAATGACGGCGTCGCCGATCCACGGCGGCGCCGTTTTCTTCGACAATGGGGTGAAGCCATGCCGGTGGTAATCGTGACGGGGGCGTCCAGCGGAATCGGTCGGGTCACCGCGGAACGGCTCGCCGGCAACGGCTTCACCGTGGTGCTGGCGGCCCGCCGGGCGGACAAAATCGCCGCCCTCGCCGAGCAATTGCCGAACGCCGTCGCGGTGCCCACCGACGTACGGGATCAGCAAGCTCTGACCGAGCTGGTCGCGCGGGCCCGGGCGATCACCGGTCGGATCGACGGCCTGGTGAACAACGCGGGCGTGGGCGGGGTGGCGTCGGTGCTCTCCGAGGACGCCGCGGTCGAAGGCATGATCCAGGTCAACCTGCTGGCCCCGATCCGGCTGATGCGCGCGGTCGTGCCGATCATGCGCGAGCAGCGCGGTGGCGCGATCGTGAACATCGGCTCGGTCGCGGGCGAGGTCGGGATGAGCGGCGTCTACTCGGCCACCAAGTTCGCTTTGCGGGGCATGACCGATTCCGTACGGCGGGAACTGGCCGGCACCGGCATCGGCGTCACCCTGGTCGAGCCCGGATACATCGCCGGCGACGCCAACCGGAACCGCTCGGGGCTGCCCGGCCCGGAGATCGTGGCCGCCGCGGTGGAGAGCGCCCTGCGGAGGCCGCGCCGCCGCGTGATCGTGCCGGCCAAGTATCGGGCCGCAGTGCTGGCCGCCCACGTCTTCCCCGGGATCGCCGACCGCATGTACGCCGGCAAGGCCGCGGGCAAGGGCGACGTGAAGGGCCGCCTCTGACCGCCGGGATGATTCGGGCTCGGCGCGGGTACCTGAACGGCATGACCGATCCGAACAGCGCCGAGTCCGGGCCCACCCGGACGGACGAGTCCGAGCAGACCGGCGGTGACTACGAGTACGACGAGGTGCACGGCGGCGGGAACGAGCCGACCGTGCCCGAGCATCTGTCCGACGACCCGCCGCCGGCCAAGGAGCCCGAGTAGGCGTCAGGGCACCGGGGGCCGGTGATCCTGCGACCAAGACGTACTCGCGAAACGGAACCGGAAGTCAGATTCCGTTTCGGTGTATGGTCGTCGACGTGAATCGAACGCGTCGTATCCCCCTGAACGCGACCTTCGCCGTCCTGGCGGCATCGGTCGTCGTCTACACCCTGATGCAGTCCCTGCTGACGCCCGTCCTGGCCACGATGGTGACGGAACTGCACACCACGCAGGGCACCGTCACCTGGGTCCTCACCGCGTACCTGCTGTCAGCCTCGATCTTCACCCCGATCATGGGCCGGGTCGGCGACATGCTGGGCAAGCGGGGAGTCCTGGTCTTCACTCTTCTGGCGCTGGCCCTGGGGTCCCTGCTGGCCGCGCTGGCCACGAACATCACGGTGATGATCATTGCCCGGGTCGTCCAAGGAGTCGGCGGTGGCGCCCTTCCGCTGTCCTTCGGCATCATCCGTGACGAGTTCCCGAGGGGCCGGGTGGCCGGGGCGGTCGGGCTGATCGCCTCGCTGAGCGCGGTCGGCGGCGGTCTCGGCATCGTCCTGGCCGGTCCCGTCGTCGACGCCCTGGGCTACCGCTGGCTGTTCTGGCTGCCCATGATCGCGACGCTGGGGGCCGCCGTCGCGGCGCATTTCACGGTGCCGCCCTCACCCGTACGCAGTGGCGGAACGGTGAGCTGGCTGCCCGCGGGGCTGCTCTCGGCCTGGCTGGTGTGCCTGCTGCTGGCGATGAACCAGGCGCCCGCGTGGGGCTGGGGCTCACCGGCGGTCCTGGGCCTGCTGATCGGGGCCCTTGTGCTGGGCGGGCTATGGATCCGGGCGGAGCAGCGCGCCGCGACTCCGCTGATCGACCTGCGGATGTTGCGCCTGACCGCCGTGTGGACCGCCAATCTGGTGGCTCTGCTCACCGGGGCCGCGATGTACGCGGTCTTCGCCTTCCTGCCGCAGTTCGTCCAGACCTCTCCGGCCGCGGGCTACGGCTTCGGCGCGAGCATCGCCCAGGCCGGTCTGCTGCTCCTGCCCTCGTCGATCACCATGTTCGCGGCCGGGGTGGTCGCCGGTCGGCTGGCCTCGATCGCCGGCGCCAAGCGCGTCGTCGTCCTGGGCTGCCTCATCGGTGGCGCGTCCCTGGCCCTGCTCGCCGCCGCCCACGAGCACACCTGGCAGATCTACCTGTCGTCGGCCCTCATCGGCGTCGGGCTCGGGCTCGTCTTCGCGGCGATGTCCGCTCTCGTCGTCGCGGCCGTCCCGCCGTCGCAGACCGGCGTGGCCAGTGGCATGAACGCCAACATCCGGACGATCGGCGGCTCGGTCGGTGCGGCGCTGATGGCAAGTGTCGTGACGTCCCACGTGATGCCTGACGGCCCGCCCGAGGAGTCCGGCTATACACTCGGCTTCGCCGCGATGGCGGTCGTCCTGGTGTTGGCCGCCGTGGCCGCGCTCCTGATACCCGAGCCGGCCGTGCCACCGGCACCGGAGACCGAGAAACCCGCCGCGCCGGGAGAGGAGCCCTCGTGCGCCGAGACGCGGCCCGAAATCAGGAGCTGATCCTGCGGAGCGCCCACGAGGTGTTCTCCGAACAGGGAACCGAGGTGGGCCTGGACGTGGTGGCCGGCCGGGCGGGCGTCGGGGTCGGCACCGTGTATCGCCACTTCCCGAACAAGGACCTCCTGCTCGATCAGCTCGTGAGCACGATGTACGAAGACCTTGTCGCCATCGCGCAGGAGGCCCTGGCGCGGGGCGACGGCACGGGTCTGGAGGAGTTCCTGCGCCGGCTCAGCCGATCGCTGATCGACCACCTCGGCTATTCCGACCGGTTCGTCAGCGCCCGCGGGCCGGGCGTGGGCGAGCAGCTCGACGACCTGTTCGACGACCTCCTGGCGCAGGCCAAGACGCATCGCACGATCAACGACAGCACCACCAAGGCCGACCTGCAAATTCTGATCTGGGGGGTGCGCGGTGTCGTCGCCGTGAGCGGTTCCGTCGCCCCCGACGCCTGGGAGCGCTTCCTCGACATCCATCTCGCGGGCCTGCGCGCCTCCCCGTTCCCCAGCACTCAGCCGGGCCCGGACGCCGCGCAGATCAGCAAGATGCTGGACGCCCGCGCCAAGAAGTGACTACGGCGCGAGCCGCAGGGCCCCCGGGGCGTGCGCGGGGACGGCCGGGCTGACCGGGGCGATCGCGGGCAGCCGCACGTACGGGGAGCCCAGCGGCGGGCGCGGGTCGGCTGCGCCCTTGTTGGGCCACAGCGAGAGGGCCCGTTCGGCAAGCGCCGTGATGGTCAGCGAAGGGTTGACGCCGAGGTTGGCGGGCACGGCCGAGCCGTCGATGACGTGCAGGCCCTCGTACCCGAACACGCGGTGGTAGGCATCGATCACGCCGGTCGTGGGCGCGTCGCCGATCGTCGCGCCGCCCAGGATGTGCGCGGTCATCGGGATGTTGAAGACGTCGCCCACACCGCCGCCGGGGAAGCCGCCGATCCGTTCCGCGATCCGGCGTACGGCGTCGTGGCCGATCGGGATCCACGTCGGGTTGGGTGCGCCGTGCCCGGGGCCGGTGGTCAGGCGGCCGCGGCGGGTGCGGCGCACGGTCAGCGAGTTGTCGGCCGTCTGCATGACGAGCGCGATGATCGTGCGTTCGCTCCAGCGGCGCACCGACAACGAGCGGAGCAGCACGTACGGGTGGCGCAGGGCCTGGGCGAGGAAGCGCACGGGCCGGGGCAGCCGGCCGCCGCCGTCGACCAGCACGGTGGTGAGCAGGCCCATCGCGTTGCTGCCGGGCCCGTACCGTACGGGCTCGATGTGGGTGGTCTCGTCGGGGTGGAACGACGAGGTGATCGCCACGCCGCGCGAGAACGGCTCGGCCGGGACGCCGGCCGTCTGCGCACCGAGCAGCGCTTCGGAGTTCGTACGGGTCAAGGACCCCAGCCGTGGCGACAGGTCGGGCAGGACACCGCTGTCGCGCATGGCGTGCAGCAGGCGCTGGGTGCCGAGAGCGCCGGCGGCCAGGATCACGTCGCGGGCGGTGAAGGCGCCGTCGTTCACGATCCAGCCGTCGCCGGTGCGGCGCAGCGAGGTGACCTGTGTGGACGGATGCACGACGGCCCCGGCCCGCTCGGCCAGGTAGAGGTAGTTGACGTCGAGCGCGTTCTTCGCCCCCACGCGGCAGCCGATCATGCAGTTGCCGCATTCGGTGCACCCCGTACGGGACGGGCCGGCCCCGCCGAAGAACGGATCAGCGACCTGTCTGCCGGGTTCGCCGAAGAAGACTCCCACCGGCGTACGGCGAAAGGTCTCGCCCACCCCCATGTCCTCGGCGACCTGACGGATCACCACGTCGGACGGGGTCATCGAGGGCTGCTCGGTCACCCCCAGCATGCGCGACGCCTGGTCGTAGTGCGGCGCCAGCTCGGCCGCCCAGTCGGTGATGCCGGCCCAGCGCGGGTCGTCGAAGAACGTCTGCGGCGGCCGGTAGAGCGTGTTCGCGTAGACCAGCGAGCCGCCGCCGACACCCGCGGCCGACAGCACCACGATGTCCTTGAGCAGGGTGATCCGCTGGATGCCGCGCAGGCCCAGCTTCGGCGCCCAGAGGAAGTTGCGCAGGTCCCACGAGGTCTTCGGCAGCGTCTCGCGGGTGAAGCGCCGGCCCGCCTCGAGCACGCCGACCCGGTAGCCCTTCTCGGCCAGCCGCAGGGCGCTCACGCTGCCGCCGAAGCCGCTGCCCACGATCACGACGTCGTAGTCCACCATCAGACGGCCGTCAGCAGAACCTTCAGATGCCGCCCGGAAGCAGCGTCGGCGAAAGCGGCCGCGGCCTCCTCCAGCGGATGCGCAGCCGTCACCATCCGCGACACGTCCACCCCTCCCGAACTCAGCAGCCGCATCGACTCGGCGAAATCGGCCGGCAGATACGTCGCGCTGCCCTGAATACGCAACTGCGCGTCCTGAATCAGCGGCAGCGGAATCCGGACGTCGGCCGGCGGCACCCCCACCACGACCACGGTCCCGCCCTTCATCACCAGGCCCAGCGCCTGGTCGGTCGTCGACTGCTCGGCCACACAGTCGAACACCACGTCGGCGCTCTCGCCCAGCGCCTCCCGCACACCGGCGACCGCGTCCCCGGTGGCGTCGATCGCGGCATCGGCCCCGAACTCCAGCGCCCGCGCCCGCGACGCCGCCGACCGCGCGGTCATCACCACCCGCCGCGCCCCGTACGCCCGAGCCACCTGCAAGGTCAGGATCCCGATGGTGCCCGCCCCGAGGATCGCCACTGCCTTCCCCCGTACGCCCCCGGCCAGCCCCACGGCGTGCACCGGAGTGCCTAGCGGCTCGATGAACGCGGCCTGCTCCCACGACAACCCGTCGGGGATCACGTGCAGCCGCCGCTGATCGATCGTGAAGTAGTCGGCCATGCCACCCTGGTCGTGCGCGCACCCGAAGAACCGCAGCCGCTCACAGATGTTCTGCCGCCCGGCCAGGCACTGCTTGCATTCCCAGCACGGCAGGAAAGGCTCTAGCGTGACCCGCTGGCCCACTGTCACTCCGGTCACCGCCGGCCCGACGGCCTCGATCGTGCCGCACACCTCGTGCCCCGGCGCGTACGGCAACTCGATGAACGGATGCAGCCCGGCCAGCGCATGAGTGTCCGACCCGCAGACCCCGGCGACGGCCGTGCGCACCAGCACGTCACCCGGCCCGGGCTCGGGCACCTCGGCCGAGACCACCGACACTCCGTCACCCGAGACGATCACCCGACGCATTCCCACGAGCAGACCCTAGCCCCCGTACGGGGTCATGGGTGATGCTGCCCACATGTCGTCCTATGCCTCGGGTGTCTCGGACCTGCCCCTGCTCGGTGAGACCATCGGCGCCAACCTGGAACGCACTGTTGCGCGTTTCGGGGATCGGGAGGCGCTGGTCGAGGTGGCGTCGGGGCGGCGCTGGACGTACGCGGAATTCGACGAGGACGTGAACCGGCTGGCCCGGGGGCTGCTGGCGCGCGGCATCGAAAAAGGCGACCGGGTCGGGATCTGGGCCCCGAACTGCGCCGAGTGGGTGATCACGCAGTACGCGACGGCCAAGATCGGCGCGATCCTGGTCAACGTCAATCCGGCCTACCGGACCCATGAGCTGCGGTTCGTGGTCGAGCAGTCGGGCCTGACGTTGCTGATCAGTGCCGTGTCGTTCAAGACGAGCGACTACCGCGGCATGATCGAGGAGATCGGCTTCGGTGCCGCCGTCTACATCGGCGAATCCAGCTTTTCCGATTTATCGCTCTCAGGCGACAAAACGCGCATCGCGGATCGTGCGGCCTCGCTGTCGTTCGACGACCCGATCAACATCCAGTACACGTCGGGCACGACCGGTTTCCCCAAGGGCGCCACCCTCTCGCACCACAACATCCTCAACAACGGCTACTTCGTCGGCGAGCTGATCAATTACACCGAGCGCGACCGGGTCTGCCTGCCCGTGCCGCTCTACCACTGCTTCGGCATGGTCATGGGCAACCTGGCGGCCACCTCGCACGGCGCCTGCATCGTGCTGCCCGCGCCCGGCTTCGACCCCGCGGCCACCCTCGCCGCCGTCGGCCAGGAGCAGATCACTTCCCTGTACGGGGTGCCGACCATGTTCATCGCCGAACTGGGCCTGCCCGACTTCGCCGGCTACGACCTGTCCTCCCTGCGTACGGGGATCATGGCCGGCTCGCCGTGCCCGGTCGAAGTGATGAAGCGGGTCGTCGCCGAGATGAACATGAGCGAGGTCGCCATCTGCTACGGCATGACCGAGACGTCCCCGGTCTCGACCATGACCCGGCCCGACGACACCCTGGCCCGGCGCACCGAGACCGTGGGCCGGGTGATGCCGCACCTCGAGTCCAAGGTCGTCGACCCCGGCACCGGCCGCGTCGTGCCCGCGGGTGAACCGGGCGAACTGTGCACGCGTGGCTACTCGGTGATGCTGGGCTACTGGGACCAGCCCGAGGCCACGGCCGAGGCGATCGACGCCGCCCGCTGGATGCACACGGGCGACCTGGCCACGATGGACGACGAAGGCTACGTCAGCATCGTCGGCCGGATCAAGGACCTGGTGATCCGCGGCGGCGAGAACGTCTACCCGCGTGAGGTCGAGGAGTTCCTCCACACCCACCCCGACATCGCCGACGTGCAGGTGATCGGCGTGCCCGACGTCAAGTACGGCGAGGAGCTGATGGCCTGGATCGTCATGCGCCCCGGCGCGACCCCGCTGACCGCCGACGACGTCCGGGAGTACAGCGCGGGCAAACTCAGCCACTACAAGGTGCCGCGCTACGTCCACGTGGTCGACAGCTTCCCGATGACCGTCACCGGCAAGGTCCGCAAGGTCGAGATGCGCGCACAGGCAGTGGGGATCCTGGACCTCTGAGGCAACAGGGTTCTCAGCGTCGATAGATCGTGAAGGAATAGCCGACCTGGTCGATCTCGGTGCTCGAATCGATCAGCTGCTTCAGGCGGTTGCGGGCCAGCGCCACCCGCGAGTCGGAGACGACCAGCAGCCCCCGGACCTCGTCGATCGGCACGGTGAGCGGGTTGCGGCCCTCGATGTCGTAGTAGGCCGGCACGCCCGCGCCCTTGTAGACCAGCCATACCGGCTGACCCGGATATTTCTCCTTCAGGTGCCGGGACAGGCGGGGCAGGTCCTGACCCCAGTCGACGTTCGAGTCGTGCAGGTTCTCATGGGTGCGGGCCGTGCCGCCGAAAGCCTCGTTCGAGTACGGCAGGTAGTACGGGAACGTCAGCAGCGCACTCACCGCGACGAACCCGGCCAGAGCGGTCGCCGGGACCCACGCCCACCGCCACCGGATCAGCACGACGGTGCCGGCTACTACGGCCAGCATCATCGGCATGAAGATGACGTAGCGGGTGCCGTAGTTACGCGACCCGGTCATCGCGACCAGCATCAGCACCCCGGCCGGCACGAGCAGATACAGCGCGGCGACCCACTTCTTGATCAGCAGGGTGACCGTGCCGGCCAGCCAGAGCAGCAGCATGCCGATCGGCGTCTTGATCAGCAGAGCGACCGGCAGGTAGTACCAGAGCGAACCCTTGTACGCCTCGCCGAGCAGGAACCCGTTGGTGACCTTCTGTTCGAGCCGGAACTGGATCAAAATCCCGTCCCGGTACGACGGGGGCAGGGGCAGCAGGTCGACGACTTGGGCCTTGAGACCGCTCGGGTCGAGCCAGGCCGGGGTGGTCCAGCGCAGCCGCGGGTCGACGATCAGGTAGACCAGCCAGACCACCGCCACCGCGATCAGCCCCACCCCGATCGCCGCGAGCACGCGCTTGCCGAGTTCGCGCCACGCCCTGATGGGCCCGGGATTGACCACGGCCGGTGCCAGCAAAACCAACAGCAGAGCCATCGGTACGGCGGGGAGGGTGCTCATCCGGGTGGCCAGCGCAGCGCCCAAGGCCAGCCCGGCGAGCGGCAGGTACCGGCGCGGATGCTCCCGGGCCCGCCACAACATCCAGAACGTGACCAGCACGAAGCCCGCGGCCGGCACGTCCAGCGTGGCCAGCGAGCCGTGCGCGATGATGTCGGGCGAGAACGCGTACAGGGAAAGGGCGATGAGACCGGCCCAGCGCCCGGCCAGATCGCGCGCGAAGAACAGCACGGCCAGGCCGAACAGCAGCGTCAGCACGATGATCGGCAGCCGCGCGGCCAGCATCAGCTCGAACGGGTTGTGGCCGCTCTCGTAGAGCAGGTGGCGGCCCAGGTTCGTCTGATTTCCCCGGTACGCCGGGTCGAGCGCGGCGCCGGTGAACGCCAGCCCGGCCGCCATGAACAGCTTGGCCAGCGGCGGATGCTCCGGGTTGTAGAGCACCTGATGCTGGTCGAGGTAGAACTGCGCCGTGGCGACATAGACGGGCTCGTCGATCGTCGGCGACTGCTGCACGGCGGTGGTGACCATGGCCAACGCCATCTGCCCCAGCAACAGCACCACGGCGAGCGGATAGAGCCATCGCCGCAGCAGCATCGCGCCACAGTAGCCCGGTGACCGGCCAAGATCACATCACCCGCGGAATTCGCCTTCCGGGATGGTGGCCGGGTCCATGTTCTTGGTCGCCTCGGCCAGGCGCAGCTCGACCCGGCGGATCTTGCCCGAGATCGTCTTCGGCAGGTCGGCGAACTCGAGGCGGCGGATCCGCGCGTACGGCGGCATGTGCTCCCGGGCGTACGCGAAGATGGCGTCGGCCGTGGCGGCGTCGGGCGGCCAGCCCTCGGCCGGCACGACGTAAGCCTTGGGCACGTTCAGGCGTACGGGATCGGGGGAAGGCACCACTGCCGCCTCGACCACCGCCTCGTGCTCGATCAGCACGCTCTCCAGCTCGAACGGGGAAATGCGGTAGTCGGAAGCCTTGAACACGTCGTCGGTGCGTCCCACGTACGTGATGTAGCCGTCAGCGTCACGGGAAGCGACGTCGCCGGTGTGGTAGTAGCCGTCGGCCATCCGCTCGGCCGTGAGCCCGGGATCGCCGTGATAGCCCACCATCAGCCCGGCCGGGCGCGGGTCGAGCGCCACACAGATCTCGCCCTCGTCGGCCTCCGCGCCGGTGGTCGGGTCGATCAGCGCGATCCGGTAACCCGGCACCGGGCGGCCCATCGAACCCGGCTTGACCGGTTGGCCCGGCGTGTTGGCGATCTGCACTGTCGTCTCGGTCTGCCCGAAACCGTCGCGGATCGTCACGCCCCACGCCTTGGCGACCCGATCGATCACTTCGGGGTTGAGCGGCTCGCCGGCCCCCACGACGATGCGCGGGGGAGTGGCCAGCGCCGACAGGTCGGACTGGATGAGCATGCGCCACACCGTCGGGGGCGCGCAGAAGCTCGTCACGGCGCAGCGCTGCATCTCGGCCAGCAGCCGGCCCGCGTCGAACCGCGTGTAGTTGTAGATGAACACGCAGGCCTGCGCGTTCCACGGGGCGAAGACGTTGCTCCAGGCGTGCTTGGCCCAGCCCGGCGACGAGATGTTGAGGTGCACGTCGCCCGGACGCAGCCCGATCCAGTACATGGTCGAGAGGTGGCCGACCGGATAGGAGGCGTGGGTGTGCTCGACCAGCTTGGGCTGCGCCGTCGTGCCCGAGGTGAAATAGAGCAGCAAGGTGTCGCTCGCCTTGCTCTTCCCCTCGGCAACGAAACCGACATTACCGTCGTACGCGTCTTTCAGGGGGCGCCAACCCTCGACGGGCTCGCCCACCGCGATGCGGGTGACTTCGGTGTTCACCTCGGCGAACTTGCTCGCCGCGGCCGACGCGGCGATGACGTGCTGGGCGCCCCCGCGCGCCACCCGGCCCGCCGAGTCGGCCGGCCCCAGCAGCGGCGTCGCCGGGATGAGAACCGCGCCCAGCTTGATCGCGGCGAGGATCGTGTCCCACAACTCGACCTGATTGCCCAGCATGACGACAATACGGTCACCCCGGCGCACCCCCTGGGCCTGCAGCCACGTGGCCACCTGCCCCGACCGGTGCGCCATCTCGGCGAACGTGAACCGCTGCTCCGAACCGTCCTCCTCGACGATCCAGAGCGCGGGCGCGTCGTTGCCCTCGGCGATCACATCGAACCAGTCGAGGGCCCAGTTGAACTCGCCGTCGCCCAGGTCGGGCCATCGGAACCGCTCGACCGCGGCGCCGTAGTCGCCGGCGTGGGCCAGCAGGAAATCACGTGCGGCCTGGAACGAGGTCGTGGTCATCTGGTCCTCCCGGATCCCCCGGGTCAGATGCTAATCGTCCGCGTCGCCACCAGGCCACGTCCGAGATCACCCGTGACGGTCGCCATGGCGAGCGGGCCGCCGTCGTCCTCCACCGGCCGCGCCAGCGCCAGATGGGTCGCGTTCTCCCAGTACGCCGCGGTGCCGTACACCAGCACGCAGGCGTCCGCGGGCAGCCCGATCTGGCCGGCGCGCACCGGGTCCGCCTTCAGCTCGGGGCGCACCTCGAAACTCAGATGCGGCCAGCGGCCCTCACCGGCCCCCGGGAAGACCGTCGTGAAGCCGACCCAGCCCTGCTTGTCGGTCATCTGGACGCCGCGCAGATAATTCTGGTCCGCCAGCCCCGGCGAGTGCAGCGAGTAGGCGCCGTCACGGTCGGCGTGCCACAGGTAAAGGGCGTGCCGCGCGAGCGGCCGGCCCGAGTTCGCGCTGACCAGCCGCAGCCGCACCCGCAGCGGAACGCCGCGAGCGACCCCCGACGCCTTGCCGAAACTGCGCCGGAGGTCGCCGCGAACGATGCCCGAACGGCTGAGAACATCCTTGTCCGCACCCGCCAGGGTCGCGACGGTGACCCCGTTGACCAGCCCCATCATGCGGCGGCGGCGCAGCACCGGGAAGTCCACGGCGAGCCCGACGCCGTGTTGCTGCCGCTCATCCACCTGCATCTGCGTGGTCATCCGGTCCCCTCCGTCGACGATCGGCCTTCATTACGCAGCCCGCTCGTTGCGGTTCCCGGTCCCCCCGGGTTGCAGCCCGGTTGCAGCGCCGAATCCGTTCTCGAGGTCATGGCTCCGGCAGGCTGTGGTCGTGCTCGGGCAGACAGAGGTAATCAGCGCACCTGGGCTGATACCTTGGCCCGGCTTTCTTGAGAGCTGGCCGGAAAGATGCGTACCGCGAATTCATACCGGCCTTCACCCGCCTGGCGCCGGCCTTGGAAGAACCGAATGTCCCAGGTGCCGGCGTCGTCGGGAAAATCATCGACGACTACAGTCGCGAGCTCTGCGTCCACCGGCAGATTCCAATAACTGCAGTAGGCACGAAGATGGACCCGGGCCAGGGTGATTGCCTCGTCTTTGACCAAGACGGTGAAATCTTCGTTCCTGCGCCGGGCCCGGGAACGAACCCGCCTGATGAGCCATTTCAGGCCATCGTAGGCGGCGTTGCCGGGCACGCCGCTCGCCGCCGCCCCAGCTACGAACGAGATGCCGATCAGGATGCCGTCATAGGACCAGAGAAATTCCCCTGGACCCATGCTGGCGTGCCCGCTGCCATGAGAAGTGGATCGTTCTTGTCCGGCGAGCGGGCGGCCTTCCGCATCGTCGAACGAAACCCATCCCTCCCGCCACGCGGTTTCGTCCGGCCAGTACCGATCGTCCGGTTCGCCGAAGGCCTCCTGGTCTCCGCCTGACAGGTCGTAGGCCCGGTCCAAGCACGAGTCCAGGAATTCCTCCACCGCCTGCCGAACGGACTCCTCGGGGACTGCATTCGCAGCCAGGTTCAAATTTCGATGGACGGTGGCAAGGTGTCGACAATCCTTCGCAGATCCGACATCGGTGCGGTGATGTCGGTTCGTTCGATATGGAGGATCTTGATCGGCTGCCAGCCAAGCTGTGCGGCGAGCTGTTCCCTGCTCAGCCCTCGGCTCAGGCGCAATGAGGTGATTGCCCGAGCGACCCGGCCTCTGACCAGTGATCGTGATGGCACTGATCCGTGCATCGACATCCCCCTCGGCGAGAGGTTTCCGCATCCAGCATTGCATGCGGTCGCACGGTCCCCCTTATCTTGGCGAGCGGCGGTCTTGGTGCCTGAGGGTCCCCGGGGTCATGCCGTTACCGGACGATTCGTAACTTGGCTAGCCGTTAATCCGTTATGAGTCGTGCGGTTACCAAGCGCGTTCACAGGCGGTACTGTCCGTTTCATGGGTGAAGATCGATCTTCCGAAGTTCGGGAGCGGTCCGATGCGTCCACGGTGGACGCCCTGCACTACGACGACGAAGAGCTGCCGGCCCGCGACCTCAAGGGCCGCATCGGCCTGGCCGTGGCGATCGTCGCCTTCGCGGTGGCCGTGCTGGTGCTGTGGCAGGTGTTCCGTCCGCTGGCCCGCGGCAGCCAGTACTACCTGATCATCTTTCTGGCCGGCACCTTGCCGCTGGTCTTCCTGGCCTACCGATCGCGCGTAGGGAAGAAGAAGAGCGACAACCCCACGATCGCCGACTGGGTCCTGGCCGCGGCCACGCTGGTCGTCTGTCTCTATCCGATCAGCCCGTTCGGCGGCGGCTACGACGGTTTCCTCGACCGGCAGGGTCTGCTCGAGCCGGCCGACATCGCGTTCGGGGCCGTCCTGCTGGTGCTGGTCGTCGAGGCATGCCGGCGCACCACCGGGTGGGCGCTGCCCGTCGTCTGTCTCGCGTTCCTCGCGTACGGGTATTACGGCGGCCTGCTCCCGCAGAACTGGCCGATCGCCCACGCGGGGCTCGACTTCTCACAGATCGTCGATGCGCTCTACAACTCGGGCAGCGGGTTCTACGGCACCCCGCTCGACGTCGCCGCCACGTACATCGTGTTGTTCACCATTTACGGCGCCGTGCTCGACCTGTCGGGGGCCAGCCGCTTCTTCGTCGACTTGTCGGTGGCTGCCTTCCGCAGGTCGCGCAGCGCGGCCGGGCGTACGGCGGTGGCGGCCGGTTTCCTGCTCGGCACGGTTTCTGGTTCGGGCACGGCCACCGCGGTCAGCGTGGGTGCGGTCACCTGGCCCATGCTGCGCCGCGCGGGTTACCCGGCCGAGCAGGCGGGCGGCATGCTGGCCGCGGCCGGGGTCGGCGCGATCCTGTCCCCGCCCACTTTGGGTGCGGCCGCGTTCATCGTCGCCGAGTACCTCGACGTGTCGTACCTGACCGTCCTGGGCTGGGCGATGATCCCGACGGTCCTCTACTACCTGGGCATCCTGCTCGCGGTGGAGATCGACGTACGCCGGTTCCGGGTCCGTTCGCTGGAGACGCCGCAGGTCAGCACGTTGCGCCTGCTGGGCCGTTTCGGCTACCACTTCTCGTCGCTGGTGCTGATCGTGGTGCTGCTGGCGCTGGGGCAGAGCGCGACGCGCGCGGTCGTCTACGCCACGCTGCTGGCTTTCGCGCTGTCCTTCCTGGACCGTCGTTCCTGGCTGACTCCGCAGCGGCTGTTCACCGCGTTGAGCGCCGGGGTGCGCGGGGTGCTGCCGGTGGTCGCGGTCTGCGCCGCCGCGGGCATCATCACCGCCACCACGACGAAGACCGGGCTCGGGGCGCAGCTGGCGTCCCTGCTCGTACGGGGTGCGCAAGCGATCACCGACAACCCGACGGCGGTGCTGGCCCTGACCGTGATCCTGGCCGCGATCGCGCTGTCCGTCCTGGGCCTCGCGGTTCCCGTGACGGCCAGCTTCATCATCGGGTGGGTCATCATCGGGCCCGCGCTGCTCGCCCTCGGGGTGCCCGCACCGGCCGCGGCCATGTTCGTCTTCTACTACTCCGTGCTCAGCGAGGTCACCCCGCCGACGGCGCTGGCCGCGGTGGGCGCGAGCGCGATCACCGGCGGGCGCACGATCCCGACGATGTGGCAGGCGCTCAAGTACGCCCTGCCGGCGTTCCTGGCCCCGATCGCGTTCGTCCTCACGCCGTCCGGGTCCTATCTGCTGGCTCGCGGCCCGTTCCTCGACATCGTCTTGGCCTCGCTGGCCGCGATGCTGGGCGTGGCCGGTCTGGCCGTCGCCACCGGCGGCTGGGTGCTGGGTGTGGGCCGGGCCGGCACGGGCGCCCGGGTGCTGGCCGCGCTGGCCGGGCTGCTCTTGCTCTATCTGGAGCCCCTCACGATCGGCCTCGGCATCGTGCTGCTGGCCGCGGCCGCCGGTTGGGCGGCATGGGAGAAACGCCGCAACGAGACAGGAACGGGGTTGACATGAGACGCATGACAGCAGCCGCCGCCGGGCTCGCGCTCGCCCTCGCCGGCGCGCTCACGGCCTGCGGCGGGCGGCAGGACGCCGCCTCGACCGACGCCGGTGGGGAGGTGACGTGCGACGTCGCCAACGAGACCCGGATCGGCATCGCCACCGGCAACGCGACCGGGGTCTACTTCGCGCTGGGCAACGCCTACGCCGAGCAGATCGGCGCGGCCGGCGGCAAGGTCAAGGCCACCGCGGCCGAGACGGGCGCCTCCGTGCAGAACATCCAGCAACTCGTGGCGGGCACCTACGGCGTCGCGTTCTCGCTGGCCGACACCGCCGCCGACGCGGTCAACGGCACCGGCAGCTTCGACAGCAAGCAACCGATCGCCGCGCTGGCCCGCATCCACACCAACTACACGCAGGTGATCGTGCGTAAGGCGGCCGGCATCAAGGACGTGGCCGGTATGAAGGGCAAACGGGTCTCGACCGGTTCGCCGAAGTCCGGCACCGAGGTCATCGCCAACCGCCTGCTGACCGCGGCCGGACTCGACCCCGCCCGGGACATCAGCGCCCAGAAACTCGACCTGACCAAGACCGTCGACGGCATGAAGGAAGGCTCGATCGACGCGCTGTTCTGGTCGGGCGGCCTGCCCACCCCCGGGGTCACCGACCTGCTCACCACCTCCGGCGCCCAGGTCGAGTTCCTCGACATCACGCCGCTGCTGCCCGCGATGCAAAAGATCAACGAGGTGTACGAGGAGGGGACCATCCCCGCCGCCACCTACAAGCTGGCCGCCGACACCAAGACGATCGTCGTGCCCAACGTGCTGCTGGTGAAGGACGACCTCGACGCCAACGTGGCCTGCACGCTGACCAAGACGCTGTTCGACCGCAAGCCGCAGCTCGAACAGGCCAACGCGGCCGCCAAGGAAATCACGCTCGAACAGGCCCGCAACACCGACCCCGTGCCGCTGCACCGCGGCTCCGAGAAGGCCCTCGACGATTTGGGCGCACCCAAGTAACGGGGTTGCGGAAAAGGCTGGGAGAAGGTCATCATGGGCGCATGATGACCTTCTCTCGGAAGGGCGCGTGCGCCCTCGCGCTTTGATCGCGACCGCGCGGCGACAGGCCGCGCTCCGTAACGACTTGTGGTCCCAGGCGGTGGAAATCCGCGACAATTGGCTCGAGGTCGCCATGACGACCAAGCCGGTCGACCACACCATCACCGAAGAGGCGATCGCCTCGATCTACGCGCGGCATCGCCGGCGGCGTCCCGAATTTGTCTGGGTCACCTCACCCCGGGCCGCGCTTCCCCTCCTCGACGGGCTCCCGTCCCACGAGGACCTGCTGACCGAGTTCGGCGTACGGCCGGTGGCCGGCGACATAGCGGCCGGCCTGTCGCGGCTGCGGTCCGCTCTCGAAGCCGACTTCACCGAACCGCCCGCCGACCGGCCCCCGCCCAAGCGCAAGAAGGGTGAGCGCTGGCCCCGCATGCGCCCCGACCAGGCCCTCGAGGCTGGGCTGCCGTTCCACGAAGTGCTCGTGCAGGGCGTACGGGAAGAGCTTTGGCGCCGGTTGTCGCGGATCTATCTGCCCGTCCGGGCGGCGCTGGGCCCGGTCCCGGTCGGCTGGTACGGCCACCAGGACGCCTACTGGGTGGCATTCGCCGACGTCCTGCGGAGAACCAACCTCGTTCCCGTACGGGAAAGCCGCGAGTTCGAGGAGTGGGCCACGCTCACCCGCTCGGGCGGCTGGTGGTGGCCCGGCGACCACCGCTGCGTGCTGGTCGAACGCCCGGTGACCCTGCACACCGACCCCCTCGTCGTCGAATACGGCGACGGCTGGTCCGTACGGTAGATCCGCGACCCCACCGATGCGCCTCGAAAAGCAATTGCGGGGCGTATCGGTGGGTCCTATGGTTTGGTGAGTCCGCGAGAACACCACGAAAGGGGATCGAGATGAAATGGCATGACGCCGTTGCCGTCCGCCTGTGTGTGAGTGCCGCGGAAATGTGGCGCGCGGGCTGACCCCGCACCCTTTTCGGACATTTCCTATGGGCGTAGCTCAACGGGGAGAGCGCCGGCCTCCAAAGCCGACAGATGCGGGTTCGAATCCTGCCGCCCGTGCTTCCCCGATCAACAATTGAACAGTGGGCGGCGGCCGTGCGGGCCGGCTCATCGGGCTCGCCGGCGGGGAACATTTGCGCTACCCCGCCAACGCACCGCCGCCGCCCCTCAGCCCTCGTCGCGCACCAGGCAGAACGGGTGCCCGGCCGGGTCCAGCAACACCCGTACGTTCGGCTGCGGCTGATGCTCGGCAACCGTGGCGCCCAGGGCCTCGGCCTCGGCCACCGCGGCATCGAGGTCGCCCACCTGGAAGTCGAAGTGCATCATCGGCCGCTGCCGTTCCCCGACCGGCGGCCAGACCGGCGGCACATAACCCTCGGCCTGCTGAAAAACGACGAAGGAGGAGCCGTCGGGCCGGGTGGCCAGCACGGTGGTCCCCGGCTCCTCGTGCACGACCGGCCAGCCGAGCAACGCCGAATAGAACCGGGCCAGTGCCGCCGGGTCGGGCGCCTCGACCGCCATGCCCCACCACATGCCCGGGGTGCGTGATTGCAACATGCCCACACCGTAGGACCGGTTGCGGACGATCCGCTGCCGGAAGCTTGTCGTCGTAGCTCAGCGGCAGAGCGCCGCCCTCATAAGGCGGAGGCCGGTGGTTCGAGACCACCCGACGACACCGAGTCCATTGACGGCAGCGCACTTGTGCTGTGGCCGCAGAACCGAGTCTGAACGTCGCCGAGGTGTTGCGCGAGCATCTTCAATCGGTGAGCCCTGATCGCGCGAGCTCCGGCGCCAGATCTGGTCCAACAACTCCCAAGAAGGGCTGAACAAAGAGATCCGTCGCCGCACCGACGTCGTCGGGATCTTCCCGAACCGGGCCGCGATCACCCGCCTGGTCGGTGCCGTGCTGGCCGAACAGACCGACGAATGGGCCGAAGGGCGCTGCTACATGGGCCTGGACCTGCTCCGCAAAGCCCGCCTCCTCCCAGTCGCCACCAGCCAGGACACCGAACCCGACCAGCCCGCCGAGATCGCCGCATAGCGTCCACCCACACGGATCAGCGATGGCCGACTCTTACATCACGCCAGGGGACGTGACCGGCAGGTCAGGGGCGCAGGCGAGACCGACCAGGCCGTGAGCACGTGGATCAGGGTGACGTGGCGGCAAGGGTGGAAATCTGACGTTGAACCTTTCAGTTCAGTTTTATAAGGTGAACCATGTGGTTCAACAAGAGGGATTGGATCGGGTGTTCGCCTCGTTGGCCGACGCCACCCGCCGGGGTGTGCTGATCCGGCTGGGCGAGGGGCCGGCGACGATCGGTGAGCTCGCCGAGCCGGCCGGCATCACGCTGACCGGCATGAAGAAGCACGTCCAAGTGCTGGAGGACGCCGGGCTGGTGGTCACCGAGAAGGTGGGCCGCAGCCGGCAGTGCCGCCTGGCGCCGGCGCCGCTCGATTCGGCCATGGCGTGGATCAGCTTCTACCAGCGACTGTGGGCCCGCCGCCTCGACGGCCTGGACGCCTACTTCACTCTGCGCCGAGGCGCGCAGCCAACTGACGAAAGTGAGCTCAGCGATGACGCTTGACATGCGGGTCACCCGGCAACTTCCGGCGACTCCGGAGGAGGTCTTCGACGCGTACACCGACGCCGAGAAGCAGAAGGTCTGGTTCAGCATCCTCGACGAGGAGCCGGGCATCGTCGAGATCGAGGTCGACTTGCGTGTGGGGGGCCGGCAGACCGCCGTGTGGGGGCCCGACAAGGACACTCTGTTCCGCGAGACCCAGACTTTCCTCGAGATCGACCGGCCGCACCGGCTGGTCACCGAGTCGGTCGGGTCGGGGCCGGACGGGCAGGAGATGTCCACCCGCATCGAGGTCACGTTCGAGCCGCAGGGCGACGGCACGCTGATGACCGTCGTGCAGAGCGGATTCCCCGTGCCCGAGGTCCGCGACTTCTTCGCCGGCGAGGTCTGGCAGGGCGCGTTCGCCCGTATCGAGGCCTACCTGAAGCGGGCCCGCGCCGATGCTTAGGGCTGCGGGCGCCGTGGTCGTGGCCGTCGTCGTCAACCTGGTCGTCTACGCCGTGGGGCGGTCCGCGGCGGCAGTTTCGCGTTCACGTCGGACGGTGTGGTCAACCGGGTCGACGCGCTCACGGTGGCCGGTTTCGGTGCGCTGCCCTTGCTGATCGGTCTCGGGCTGGTGGCCTTGCTGTCGCGTCTCGGCGGCTGGGGCACCCGCACGGCGGTGATCGTCGCGCCCGTGCCGGCGCCGGCCCCGATCGTGGTCATGACGCTGCCGGCCGACTTCGACGGAGTGAGCACGCTGACGCCGGCCGTGTGTCATGTGGTCCTGGCCGTAGTCAGCGTCGTGGCGGTGCTTGCGCTCGGCCGCAAGGCTTCGGTGCCGGTCGAACTGTCGGCGGCCCAGAATGGGGTATGAGTTCGGCTTCTGATCTCGCGGCCCTGGCTGGGCTGCTCGCCGATGAGACGCGGGCGGCCATGTGTTTGGCGCTGCTCGACGGGCGGGCCTGGACGGCGGGGGAGTTGGCCGGTCTGGCCGGTGTGGCGCCGTCCACGGCCACGGAGCATTTGCATCGGCTGGTCCGGGGTGGGCTGCTGGCGGAGCGTAAGCAGGGGCGGCACCGCTATGTGCGGCTGGCCGATCCGGGGGCCGCCCAGCTGATCGAGGATCTGGCCGCACGGCTGGGGCCGGGGCCGGCGCCGATCGGGCTGCGGGCGGTCACGGCGTCGGCGGCCCTGCGGCGGGGGCGCACCTGTTACGACCATCTCGCGGGGCGGCTCGGGGTGGCCGTCACTGACGCCATGACGGCCTCGGAGCTGCTGGATCAGGACGGCGGGTGCGCGCTCACGCCGTACGGGAAGGAATGGTTCGCCGCCACGCTCGGGGTGTCGCTCGAGGCGGGACGCCGGCCGCTGGCGCGCGCCTGTTTGGACTGGACGGAGCGGCGGCACCACCTGGCCGGCGTGGCCGGGGCGCGGTTGTGTCAGGTCTTCTTCGAGCGGCGCTGGGTGACCCGGATCGGTTCGGGGCGCGCGGTCCGGCTCACCCCCGAGGGCGTGGGCGCGCTGCGGAGTCTGCTCAACACGTCAGGTCTCTGATCGCAGACCTGCCGTCACCAGGTCGACGGCTGCCATCAGGCCCGCGTACGGCGCGTCGCGCCAGTTGGCCGTGTGCGGGGTCAGGCTGGTCGAGAGTGGATAGCGGGCCGCGAAGTCGGGGATCGCGGTGGCGCGGGTGACCCAGGCGGCCTCGTCGGCGGGGGTCAGGCGCTGGTAGGCGGCCGCCGTCCGGGCGGTGGCGCGGGTGGTCGCGTAGATCATGGTGACGGCCGGCGCCCGCAGTTCGGGTGTGCACCCGGAGCGGTCGAGGACGGCGAGCAGCGCTTCCATCCAGTCCTGCTCGTTGGGGCCTTGGCTGCTCTGCGCCCAGGACCGCTCGGTCAGCCAGGGGTGCGCCAGGTAGAGCTCGAACAGCGCCGTCGCCCAGTCCCGCAGCGTCTGCGGAAGCGCCACGGGCATCGCGCTCGCGTGGTCCTGCATGAGCGCGAGCAGGTTCTCCTTGTCTCCCACGTACGGGTAAAGGGCCATCGCCGTCTTGTCGAAGCGCGCCGCTACGGCCCGGGTGGTGACGGCGTCGAGCCCTGACGCGTCGGCCAGCGCGATGGCCGCGTCGAGGATGTCGTCGAGGTCGAGCTGCTGGCGGGGGCCGCGCCGGGGCGTGGGCAGCGTCGTCCCGCGGTGCCGCCAGAGCCGCCTGAGGTGATCGTCCATAACTCCTGACAGTGTATAGTGTTTTGCATGCCTACCGCGCGACTTCACGACGGATCCACCATCGATGTCAAGGTCCAAGGCAGTGGCCCGGCCGTTCTCACCCCGGTCAGCACCCGGCTGATCGAGGGCGAGCAGGCCGAGACCATGCGCGCCTGGGGCGCCGACCCCCACCTCGGGCACACCCTCGCGACCGGGCTGGCCGAGGCCGGCTTCACGGTGATCACGGCCGACTACGAGGGCCACCGCAACGAGCACCCGGCCCCGCTCACGCTGACCGCCGACACCGTCGCGGCCGACCTGCTGGCCATCGCCGGCGCGGGCGGGGCCGGCCGGTTCGCCTACTACGGCTATTCCTGGACGGCGCTGGCCGGGCTGCAACTGGCTCTCCGCACCGACCGGCTCACCGCGCTCGCCATGGGTGGCTATCCGCCGCTCGACGGTCCCTACCGGGCCATGCTCGCGGTCACCGGCACGGCGCATCGGATGGCGCTCGACCCGCCGCCTCCGCCCTCGGGCGACGCCGTGCCGGGCGACTGGGATGCGGTGGCCTTCACCCAGACGCCCGACCAGACCCGGCAGTTCGTGACGCTCTACGAGTCGCTCCAGAACTTCGACGACGCCAAGGTGAGCCTCGACATCCCGCGGCTGGCGTTCGCCGGCGCCAATGACAACATCCAATACGGCCCGGCCTGGGACAACGCATATGTCGCCCTGGCCGAGCCGCTGAAGCGACACGAAGCCGACCTCAAAGAAAGAGGCTGGGAGGTCCGTTTTGTCCCTGACGCTGAGCACATGGCCGCCATGCAGGCGGCGGTCGTCCTCCCGATCCTGATCCCCTTCCTCAGGTCGTCGTCCTGAGCCAGCCCCCGTCGACGTAGTAGGTCGACCCCACCGAGTAAGCCGCCCGGGAGGAGCACAGGAACACGAAGAAGTCGGCGACCTCCTCGGGCGTGGCGAACCGCCCGATCGGCGCGTTGTCATCGGCGATCTTCTGCAGGTACTGCTCCCAGGTCTGATCGGAATCAGCAGTGAGCGACTTCGCGGTCTTGATCCAGTCCCCGGTCAGCACGAGGCCGGGCTTGACCGCGTTGACCCTGATGTTGTCGCCGATCAGCTCGTTGGCCAGACACTTGGAGAACATGACGAGCGCGGCCTTGGTGGTGTTGTAGATCGGCTCGTAGCCCAGCGGCTGGGTGGCGCAGATCGACGCGTTGTGCAGGATCACGCCCCCGCCGCGGGCCTTCATCTGTGGCGCGATCGTGCGGGCGAGCCGGACCGCGGCCATCACGTGCAGCTCCCAGTAGAACTGCCACCGCGAGTCGGGGGCTTCGAGGATCGTCTCCTCGCTCCCGGTGCCGGCGTTGTTGATCAGGATGTCGGCCCCGCCGAACTCGGCCGCCACGGCTGCGGCCACTCGGTCCGCGGAGTCGGGCTCGGTCAGGTCGGCGGGGACGGTCAGGACCCGTACGCCGGAGATCGACGTGGCCACCTCGTCGAGGCGGGCGGTGTCCCGGCCGACCAGCGCCACATGCGCACCCTCGGCGGCCAGCCCGCGGGCGATCGCGGCGCCGATGCCGGCACTCCCTCCGGTGATGACGGCCACCTTGCCTGTGAGATGCAGATCCATCCGGTTCTCCGTTTCGCGCGTTCGGGTACCCCCAGCACGGTCGCACGGCCAGAGTGCGAAGAGAGCACGACGAGGGGGTGCCGGGGTGTTCGGGAAGTCGAAGACAGTCGCCGACCAGTTGGTCGAGGTGCTGGTGCAGGAGGGCGTGCAGCGGATCTACGGCATCGTGGGGGACAGCCTCAACGCGCTCTCCGACGCGATCCGCCGCAACGACGCCATCGAGTGGGTGCACGTGCACAACGAGGAGTCGGCGGCGTTCATGGCGGCGGCCGAGGCCCAGGTCACCGGCAAGCTGGCCGTCTGCGCGGGCAGTTGCGGGCCGGGCAACACCCACCTGATCCAGGGGGTCTTCGACGCGCACCGCTCGGCCGCCCCGGTGCTGGCCATCGCCTCGCACATCGTGTCGAGCGAGATCGGCACCGGCTTCTTCCAGGAGACCGATCCCAAACGCCTGTTCGAGCAGGCCAGCCATTGGACCGAGCTGGTCTCTGCGCCCGCCCAGATGCCGCGGATGGCCCGGATCGGCATCCAGCAGGCGGTCGGTCTGCGCGGCGCCGCGGTGCTGGTGGTGCCGGGTGACGTGCTCGAGGCGGACGCGGCCGGCGATACCGGGACCGGGCGCGCGGTGGCCGGGCCGGTGCTGGGCCCGCCGCCCGCCGAGGTGATCGACGAACTGGCCGAGCGGATCAACGCGGCCGGCACGGTGGCGATCTTCGGGGGGATCGGTGCGGCCGGGGCGCGGGCCGAGGTGCTCGAACTGGCCGAGCTGCTGGGCGCCCCGATCGGGCATTCGCTGCGCGGCAAGGAGGGGCTGCAGTACGACAACCCGTACGACGTGGGCATGTCGGGTCTGCTCGGCTACGGCGCCTGTTACGAGGCCACCCACGAGGCCGACCTGCTGTTGCTGCTGGGCACCGACTTCCCGTACCGGCAGTTCCTGCCCCAGAGGAACACGATCCAGATCGACCTCGACCCGTCACGTCTGGGCCGGCGCACGGCGTTGGACCTCGGCGTGGCCGGTGACGTCGGCGCCACGCTGCGGGCGGTCCTGCCCAAGCTCGGCCGCAAGGACCACAAGTTTCTCAACAAGATGCTCAAGAAGCACGTCGACGAGCTCGAACGGGTCGTGGGGGCGTACACGAAAAAGGTCGAGGATCTGGTGCCGATCCACCCCGAGTACGTGGCCGCGCTGCTCGACGAGGAGGCCGCCGACGACGCGATCTTCACCGCCGACACCGGCATGTGCACGAGCTGGGCGGCCCGCTACATCACGCCGAACGGGCACCGCCGGGTGCTGGGCTCGTTCGTGCACGGCACGATGGCCAACGCGCTGCCGCACGCCCTGGGCGCCCAGAAGGCCCAGCCGGGGCGGCAGGTGGTGTCGATGAGCGGCGACGGCGGACTGGCCATGCTGCTGGGCGAGCTGCTCACCGCCAAGCTGCACAACCTGCCGGTCAAGGTGGTCGTGTTCAACAACTCCAGCCTCGGCATGGTGCGCCTCGAGATGCTGGTGGCGGGCGACCCGCCGTTCGAGACCGACCACGAGCACGTCGACTTCGCGGCCATCGCCCGAGCGGCCGGGCTGCATGCCGTACGGGTGGAGAAGCCCGCCGAGGTGCGGGCCGCCCTGCGGGACGTGCTCGACCACGACGGCCCGGCTCTGCTCGACGTGGTCACCGACCCGGACGCGCTGGAGATCCCGCCGCACATCACCAAGGAGGAGGCGGCCGGGTTCGCGCTCGCAGCCGGACGGTCGGTGCTGTCCGGCGGCGTGGGTCAGATGCTGCACCTGGCGCGCACGAACCTGCGCAACATCCCCCGTTAAGAAGCAGCGCGGAGGTCGGCCCCCACGTCGTGCAGGTGAACCAGGGCCTGCCGGTACGAATCGGTCAGGCTGGTCACCTCGTACGGGACGCCGATCTCCGCGCAGTACTGCTGCACGATCGGCTGCGCCTTGGGCAGGTTCGGGGTCGGCATGGCCGGGAACAGGTGGTGCTCGATCTGGTAGTTGAGCCCGCCCAGGGCCGCGTCGACGAGCCGCCCGCCGTGCACGTTGCGCGAGGTCAGCACCTGCTTGCGCAGGAAGTCCTCGGTGCCGTCGGGGTGCGGCATGCCCTTGTGGTTGGGCGCGAAGGTCATCCCGAGGTAGACCCCGAAGACGGCCTGGTGCACGACGAAGAACGCCAGCGCCTGCAGCGGGCTGAGCACGGTGATCAGGGCGGCCGCGTAGCCGATCAGGTGCAGGCCGATCAGCGCGGCCTCCAGCGGGTTCTTCTGCTCGTTGATCCAGCGCAGGCTGTCCCGCTTGAGCGAGAGGCCGAGCAGGGTGAGCAGCGGGAAGAAGAAGTACGCCTGATAGCGCGTGAGGAAGCCCTTGCCCCGGGCCGCCTCGCGCGACCAGACCAGCACACCCGGCCCGACATCGGGGTCCAGATCGTCGTGGTTCGGGTTGGCGTGGTGCTTGGTGTGCTTGTCCATCCAGTAGCCGTACGACATGCCGATCGCCAGGTTGCCCGCGATCAGCCCGGCCCGCCGGCTCGGCTTGTTGGTGCGGAACACCTGCCGATGGGCGAGGTCGTGGGCGACCAGCGCGGTCTGCGCGAACACCACGGCCAGGAACACCGCCACCAGCAGCGTCCACCACGAGGCGCCGATCGCGAAGAACAGGGCCCAGCCGCCGATCAGCGCGCCCGCGACCAGGCCGAGCCGCAGGGCGTAATACCCGGGCCGCCGGCGCAGCAGACCCGCCGCGTTGATCCGCCGGCCCAGTTCCGCGAAGTCGCTTCCGGCCGTCGTGCGCGGCCGCTCTGCCATCGTCGTCATGCCGTCAAGCACACCGTGCGGACCCCCGGCGGGTCAGGAGTGCGAGGCCCCCAAGGCTTGGTAGGGCTAGCACTACTGAACTGAACGCCCGCGTCGGTCAGGATGAGAAGCGTGGAGACAAGAGACTGGATACGTGACGGGCTGCGAGCGGTGGCGGCCGGGTTGCTCTCGATCGTGCTCGCGGTCCTGAACATCCCGCTCTTCGTGCTTTTCGTGGTCTCCCTGGTGCTCACCCCGGTGCTCGGGATCGGCCTGGTGGCGCTGCCCGCGGTCACCGTCCTGATCCGGGCCAAAGCCGATCTGGCCCGCCGGACGGCGGCCTGGCACGGCGTGAGCATCACCCGCCCCTATCGGCCCAAGCCGGCCGGGGTGGGGCTGATCGGCTGGCAGCGCTACCACTGGGTGATCACTGACCCGGCCACGTGGCGCGACGTCGCCTGGCTGCTGCCCGGCGCGGTCGGCGGGCTCGTTCTCGGCGTTCTCACGCTCGCCCTGCCCGCGTACGGCGTCGAGGGGATCACCCTGCTCCCGCTCTGGATCTATCTGGGCGAGGGCTGGTCCGGCTACGGCGTGAACTGGCCCATCCAGAACATCGCCGAGGGTTTCCTCTCGCTCCCGCAGGGCCTGGTGTTTCTCGCTCTCGGCCTGGTCGTCGCGCCCCACCTGCGCCGCTTCGAGGGCCTGTGGGCCAAGCTGTTCCTGGCCCCGACCCGCGCGGCCGAGCTGCGGCTGCGGGTCACCCAGCTCACCGTCACCCGGGCCGACACGGTCGACGCGCAGGCCGCCGAGCTGCGCCGGATCGAGCGCGATCTGCACGACGGCGCCCAGGCCCGGCTGGTCTCGCTGGGCATGACGATCGGCCTGGCCGAGGAGCTGGTCGAGCGCGACCCCGAGACGGCCCGCAAACTGCTGGCTGAGGCGCGCGAGAACAGCTCCACGGCACTGGTCGAGCTGCGTCACCTCGTACGGGGGATTCACCCGCCGGTGCTGGCCGAGCGCGGCCTCGACGGGGCGGTGCGGGCGCTCGCGCTGACGTCGCGCATACCGACCACTGTGGACTCCGACGTCCCAGGCCGGCTGGAGACGCCGGTCGAGTCGGCGGCGTATTTCGCGGTTGCCGAGGCCCTGGCCAACGTGCAGCGGCACAGCGCCGCCACCTTCGCCTACGTGAGCATGCACCGCTCCGGTGACCTGCTGCGCCTGGAGGTCGGCGACGACGGACGGGGCGGCGCCGACATGACCCGGGGCACCGGGCTGGCGGGAATGGAGCGACGCCTGGCCGCCTTCGATGGCACGATGACCCTGTCCAGCCCGCCGGGTGGGCCGACCATCGTGACCATGGAGCTGCCGTGCGCGTCGTCATCGCCGAGGACCATGCTCTCCTCCGGGACGGACTGACCCGGATCCTGGAGGCGTTCGACTTCGAGGTCGTCTCGGTGGTCGACCGCGGGCCCGACGTGCTGCCCACGCTGCTGGAGTGCAAGCCCGACGTGGCCGTGCTCGACGTGCGCCTGCCGCCCACGTTCACCGACGAGGGCCTGCAGGCCGCGATCGCCGTCCGCCGGGAGGTCCCGGGTCTGCCCATCCTCGTGCTCTCGCAGCACGTCGAGCCGCTCTACGCGCGCGAGCTCCTCTCCGACCGCCGTGGCGGCGTGGGCTACCTGCTCAAGGACAGGGTGTCCGACGTGACCCAGTTCGTCGACGCGGTGCGGCAGGTGGCCGGCGGTGGCACGGTGATGGACCCCGAGGTCGTGGCCCGCCTGCTCGACCGTTCGCGGCCGCTGGACGTGCTCACCGCGCGCGAGCGGGAAGTGCTGGGCGAGATGGCGTCGGGGCGGTCCAACGCGGCCATCGCGGCCAAGCTGTTCGTCACCGAGAAGGCCGTGAGCAAGCACATCAACAACATCTTCACCAAGCTCGGGCTGCCGGTCTCGGAGGACGACAACCGCCGGGTGCTGGCGGTTCTCGCCTACTTGGACAGCTGAGGCAGCACGTCGCTCGCGATCAGGTCGACGTGGTCGAGGTCGCCCATCTCGATGATGCGCAGGTGCACGCGGGTGGCGCCGATCTCGCGCATCTCGCCGATCCGTTGCACCAGCCGGTCGGGCGAGCCCACTACCGGGTCCTCCGGCGGCAGCACGCTCTTGACGTGCAGGGGAGCGGCCCGGCGCTGGGCCTCGGCGTCGCTGCGGCCGATCGCCACGACGATGCCGGCCGACAGGGTCAGCGGCTGCTCGCGACCGATCCGGGCGGCCGCCCGGCGCACCCGGTCGAACGCGGCCGCGGTCTCGGCGACCGTCTTGAACGGCATGTTGAACTCGTCGGCGAACCGGGCCGCCAGCTCCGGCGTGCGGCGGGGGCCCTTGCCCCCGACGATGATGGGCGGGTGCGGCCGCTGGACCGGCAGCGGCAAGGCGTGCGCGTCCACCAGCTGATAATGCTTGCCCTCGTACGAGTACGTCTCGCCCTCGGCCGTGCCCCACAGTCCGGTGAGGATCTCCAACTGCTCCTCGAGCCGGTCGAAGCGCTCACCCACCGGGGGGAACGGAATCCCGTACGCGGTGTGCTCGCGCTCCACCCAACCCGCGCCCATGCCCAGCTCGACACGGCCGCCGCTCATCTGATCGACCTGCGCCACGATGATCGACAGCGGTCCCGGCAGGCGGAATGTGGCCGAATTCACCATCGTGCCCAGGCGCAGCGTTTTCGTCTCGCGCGCGAGGCCGGCCAGCGTGATCCAGGCGTCGGTCGGCCCCGGTAGCCCAGGGTCAGGGGTCAGTGCCCGATAGTGATCGGCGCGGAGAAGTCCCTCGTAACCCGCGTCCTCAGCCTGTCGGGCGAACCTCAACTGGGTGTCATAAGAGGCACCCCGATGGGGCTCGATGAACAGACAGACGCGCATCATCGACCCCAATAGACGCTGTTAGGACGCATAGCGGCTCATCATGATCCATCGTGAGAGATACGTCTACTTCGGCGTTTGAGACGAACTTGTCATCGATGCATGTGCCAGTTTGCCCTACGATCCCCGGTCGGGGCACCCCTGTCCCACGTTCGACCCCTTAGGCCTCGGCGCGCCTTTTGCCTCGATGCCCTGCTGGAAGGATCACGGTGCACAGAAGGACCCTCGTTCGTTCCGTTGTCGCCGGCGCGCTCGCCCTCACCATGAGCGCGGCCGCCGGGTGCAGCGACGACTCGGCTGACGGCGACGGTGGCAGCGGCGCCTCGCTCGAGAAGATCACTTACCTGACCTCGTTCGGCACGTTCGGCCGCGACTCCTACGCGTACGTCGCCCTGGAGAAGGGCTACTTCAAGGACGCCGGCTTCGACGTCACGATCAACCCGGGCCAGGGCTCCGGCAAGAACATCCAGTCGATCGTGGCCGGCCAGGCCCAGTTCACGCCGATCGACCTCACCGGCGGCCTGATCGCGGCCGGTGGCAAGGACAAAGTCACCGGGTTCACCGCGGTGAGCGCCATTCAGCAGCGCACCATGGCGGCGATCATCGCGCTCGACGGCAACGGCATCAACACGCCGAAGGACCTCGAGGGCAAGACCATCGCCGACCAGCCCGGCTCGGTGGTCAAGACCCTGTTCCCGACGTACGCCAAGCTGGCCAACGTGGACGACAAGAAGGTCAAGTTCGTCAACGGCGAGGCCCAGACGCTGATCGGCACGCTCGCGTCGGGCCGCGTGCAGGGCATCGGCCAGTTCGTGGTGGGCAAGCCCACCGTCGAGACCGTGGCCAAGGGCAAGAAGGCCGTGGTGCTGCCCTACAGCGACGTCCTCCAGGACCTGTACGGCAACGTGCTGATCACGTCGTCGAAGTACGCGCAGGACAACCCGGAGAAGGTCAAGAAGTTCACCGAGGCGCTGCTCAAGGGTCTCAACGACGCCATCACCAACCCCAACGAGGCCGGCACGATCACGCAGAAGTACGTGCAGACGGCCAAGCCGGACGGTGTCGCCGCCGAGCTCACCCTGATGGGTCCGTACGTCAAGTCGGCCGCGGCCGGCATCCCGGTCGGCGCGCTCGACGCCGAGCGGGTCGCCCGCTCCATCGCCATCCTGCAGGGCTCCGGCCAGATCGACCCGGGCCTCAAGCCCGAGCAGGTCATCAACTTCGATCTGACCCCCAAGGCCTGATCGTTCTCTAGTGTGACGGGGGTGCGCCGGCCACGGCGTGCCCCCGCCCGTTTCGAGGAGCACCGGTGCACGACACCCTGACGCCCCCGTCGGAGGCCGCAGTGGCCCGTCCCACCCGCCCGGCGCGGCGGATCTCGCTCTCGGCGGTGGGCTGGCCGGTTCTGGGGATCGTCGTGACCATCGCGGCCTGGTGGGCGGTCGTCGAGGTCTTCGACATCCAGACGATCATCCTGCCGTCGCCGGTCGCGGTGGCCGAGAGCTTCGGCACTTACACCCAGCTGCTGCTCAGCACCACATGGGACACCGTACGGGTCACGCTGATCGGTTTCGCGTTGTCGATCGCCATCGGCGTCGCGCTGGGCACCGCCCTCGCTGCCTGGAAGCCGTTCGAGCGCGCGTTCGGCCCGCTGCTGGTCGCCCTCAACGCCGTGCCCAAGGTCGCGGTGGCCCCGCTGATGATCGCGTGGTTCGGTTTCGGCACCACGCCGGTGCTGGCGATGGCGTTCCTGCTCTGCTTCTTCCCGATCGTGCTGTCCACCGCCACCGGCCTCACCAGCACCCCCTCCGACCTGGTGGAGCTGGCCAAGTCGCTGGACGCCACCCGGGTGCAGACCTTCCTGCGCGTACGGGTCCCGGCCGCCCTGCCCCAGATCTTCGTGGGCCTCAAGCTGGCCATGCCCCTGGCCGTCATCGGCGTCGCCGTGGGCGAGATGCAGTCCGGCGGCGTCGACGAAGGCCTCGGCACGATCATCGTGCAGACCGCGGGCCAGGGTGACACCGCCACCGCGTTCGCCGCCCTGACCCTGATGGCCGTGGTCAGCATCATCCTCTACTACGCGATCGTCGCCATCGAGCGTGTGGCCCTGCCCTGGGTGCGCGGCACGACCGCCTAGAGGCCCGCTCCGCGGTAATACCTGAGCGTCTCCTCGTCGCGCTCCGGGCCCGCCGCCCACTGCCGCAACAGCTCGCCCGCCACCTGCCGGTCGCCGCTCGACAGGGCGCGGTCGACCCAGGTCAGGGGCTCCTCGTGGGCCGGGTCGGCGGGGAAGTTGAGGCCCTTGACCCGGGCCCACTCGGCCACGTCCTCGTCGGTGAGAGCCTCCTCGGTGAGACGCTCGAGCAGGGCGTCGCGCTGCGGGTGGGTGTCCGCCCGTACGAAGGCGAGGGTTGTCTCGACCCCCGCCGCGAACAGGTATTGGACGTCGTAGGCGCAGCCGGCGTCGAAGTTGGACTGCTTGATCGCCCAGTGCCGCCAGACGTCCTCGACCCGCCGGTGCTCGGCCAGCAGGAAACCGGCCAGCTCGGCCTCCTCGCCCAGCCCTCGCCCGGGCGACTCGCGGCAGCACGCGGCTTCCTGCTCGACCAGCGACCGCAGCAGGGCCAGATCCTCCGGGCGGCGGTCGTACTGCAGGGCCCACAACACCTTCGCCCGCCTCACGGTGTCGTTGCGCAGCTCCGCCCACGCCTCCGGTGCTTCCCGCATCCGCGCCAGCTCCGCGCGCGCCTCATCCATCACCCGCCCACGATGACACCGCCGCACCAGTGCGTCGACGGATGAAGCGCGCTGCCGGCGGCCGAGGACGAGGACATCTGCTGCGACGGGCCTTGTTCAGGTGTCGAGCAGGGTGCGTAGGCGCACGGTGTCGGCGACCGTCCAGCCCGGGGGCGGGGCCAGCGCGGCCCACCCGTCGACGGCGCCCGACTTGTAGACGTGGCCGTGACCGATCGGGGCCTTGTTGGCGAAGAGCAGATCCACTGTCGTCTGCCAGAACGTGATCACCGGATACCAGTGCATGTCCGGGGTGACGTCGGGGCCGCGTGTGCCCCGCAGCCACTCCGGTTTGTGCCAGAGCAGGCTGGGGCTCCACCACACGACCGGGTCCGACGAGTTCTGCATGTAGACGACCTTGCGGGGCGGTCCGGTCAGGTCGCGCAGTTCGTGTGACTCCGAGGAGAACTCGACGGGCAGGCCAGGGTACGACGGGTCCCACACCGGCGATCCGGGGGCGCGGCCCGCGGTCAGTTCGCGGTGCACGGGGTTGGCGAACATCGGGCCTTCGAGGAGGATCCCGTCGGCGCCCTCGACCATCGCGGCCGCCGTGCCGAAGGTCTTCTCGGTGCCGTACGTGCCCAGGCTCTCCCCGAAGATCAGCAGCTTGGGGCGGTCGTGGGCCGGCATCCGGGTCCAGCGTTCGCGGACGGCGGTGATCAGGGCCGAGGCGGCGTCGACGACTTTGGTGCGGTCGACCGCGAACGAGATCCAGCTCGGCAGGTAGCTGTACTGCATCGACACCAGAGCGGTGTCGCCGGTGTACATGTATTCGAGCGAGCTCGGCACGTCGTTGTCGACCCAGCCGGTGCCGGTGGGGGTGAACACGGCGATCACGTCGCGGTTCCAGGCTCCCGTACGGTCCATCTCCCGCACCACCAGCGCCGCGCGATCCTGCGCGGTGTCGGCCGACGAGAGCCCGGCGTAGATGCGGATGGGGTCGAGCGCGGGCCGGCCGGAGAACGCGGTGAGCGCGCTGACCGGGGGCGCCTTGGTCACGAAGTTGCGGCCCTGGCGGCCCAGCGAGTCCCACGTCACCAGCGAGCCCAGACTGCCCGAGCGCAGGGCGGAGGCCGGGCGCACGACGCCGTCGCCGGTGCCGCTGTCGGTGATCGCGGCGGAGCGGTCGGCGCTGGTGACGAGGTTGCTCAGCAGCAGGCCGTCGAACGCGGACCAGCTGAGCACGGTCACCACGACGAACCCGGCACAGTAGGCCGCCGATTCGGGCACCAGCCGTCCGAAGAGGCGGGCGAAGCCGTGCGCGGCCAGGCGCAGGCAGCGGGCCAGCAGCAGCAGCGCGCCGAAGGTCAGGATGCTGATGCCGACCGTACGCATCAGGTCGTACTCCTGCTGGGGCGGCATGCCCAGGCGCAGCCGCAGTTCGCGCTGCCAGCGGGTGCCGAGCCAGAGGAAGAGCAGGATCAGCGGGGGCACCAGGATCAGGAGCACGCGCCAGGCGATGCGTTCGACCCGGCGCGACGGCCACCATCTCAGGCGCACCACCGCCCCGATGGCCGTTCCCCCGGCGTACCCGAAGGAGGCGGTCAGGCCCGCGACGACGCCTTGCAGAAACCAGGGCCTCGGCAGCAGGGACGGCGTGTAGGTGAGGCAGTAGAAGACGGCGCACAAGCCGACGCCGGTCACGCTGAGACCGCAGCGGACGACGCGGCGGCTGCCCACGACGGTCGGGGCGGCGACGACTTCGCGCACGCGCCGCTGGGCCGGTATCAGGGGAGCGGCAACCAACAGTTTGCGCATTCGCGCCCCCGCTCTTGTCGCAGCCGTCGATATGCGTGACCCCAGCGCCACACGGGGTTACGTTGACCCGATGGCAGGATCTTCCGTTCGCTCCCGGGCCGCAAGCGCGTTCGAGGCCCTGCTTCCATCTTTGACCGCCGACGCCACCGAACGGCTGGGTCGTTCGGAGGCACTTGCCTTTCTTGCCCGATTCGAGACGCAGCTGCTCGACATCTACGAGCCGTTGGAGGTCGTCTACGGCACGGTGCCGCTGAACGACCTGGTGAGGACGGCTCTGGACGCGATCGCCGAGCGCCCGCCGGAGCTGCGTGAGCTGGATCGGCGGCGGGAGATCGATCCGCGCTGGTATCAGCGGGCGCGGCAGGTCGGGTACGTCTGTTACGCCGATCGGTTCGCCGGGTCGCTTCGTGCGGTGGCCGAAAACCCGGACCATCTTGACTATCTGGACGAGCTGGGCGTTACCTATCTCCACCTGATGCCGCTGCTGCAGCCCCGGGCGGGGGAGAACGACGGCGGGTACGCGGTGGCCGACTACCGCGCGATCGACCCCCGGCTGGGCACGATGGACGACCTGAGCGCGCTGGCGGGCCGGTTGCACGAGCGGAACATGAGCCTCTGCGTCGACCTCGTGCTCAACCACACGGCCCAGGAACACCCGTGGGCCGAGGCGTGGCGGGCGGGCGACCCGGCGTACGGGGACTTCTACATGTCCTTCCCCGACCGTGAGATGCCCGACGCGTACGAGCGGACGATCGTGCCGGTCTTTCCCGACCGCGCTCCGGGCAGCTTCACGCTCTTCGACGGCAAGTGGGTGTGGACGACGTTCTGGAGCTACCAGTGGGACCTCAACTGGGCCAGCCCGAACGTCTTCCGGGCCATGCTGGAGACGATCCTGTGGCTGGCCAACCGGGGTGTCGACGTCTTCCGCCTGGACGCCGTCCCGTTCCTGTGGAAGCGGCTCGGCACGACCTGCCTCAACCAGCCCGAGGTGCACCGGATCGTGCAGGCGCTGCGCGCGCTGACCCGGCTGGCCGCGCCCGGCGTGATCTTCAAGGCCGAGGCGATCGTGGCCCCGGACGACCTGGTGCCCTACCTCGGCGGGCACGACCGCTACCGGCCCGAGTGCGAGCTGGCCTATCACAACCAGCTGATGGTCATGCTCTGGAGCAGCCTGGCCACCAAGGACGCGCGGCTGATGACCCAGTCGCTGGCCCGGATGAAGCCCATCCCGGCCGAGGCGACCTGGGTCAGCTATGTGCGCGGGCACGACGACATCGGCTGGGCGATCAGTGCCGAGGACGCGTCGGCGGTGGGCTGGGACTGGTGGAACCACCGCAATTTCCTCAACGCGTTCTTCTCCGGCACGTTCCCGTCCTCGTACGCCCGGGGAGCTCTCTTCCAGGAGAATCCGGACACGGGGGACGCGCGGATCTCGGGCTCGGCGGCTTCGTTGTGCGGGATCACGGAGGACCCGGCGAGCTGGCCCCTGGGTGTGCGGAGGCTGCTTCTGCTGCACGCGGTGGCCTTCGCGTACGGCGGCATTCCGCTGATCTACATGGGTGACGAGCTCGGCCTGCGCAACGACGACTCCTACCGGCACGACGAGGCGCTGCGGGACGACAACCGCTGGATGCACCGCCCGCACATGGACTGGGCGGCCGCGGCCCGGCGGCACGACCCGGCGACGCTCGAGGGTCAGGTCTTCACCGGGCTGCGCGAGCTGGTGGCCGCCCGCAAGGACCTGCTCGCCCTGCGCGGCGGGGGCGAGACCGGGATCGTCGTCGTCGACAACGGTCACGTGTTCGCGTGGCGGCGCCGGCACCCGCGCAGCGGCACGTTCGTGGGGCTGGCCAACTTCAGCGAGCAGCCGCAGACCGTGGAGGCGGCCGCGATCGGGCACTACGGCTGGCTGGAGACCGCGCTGAGCAGCGACGGCCCTCTGGTCGTACGGGAAGGTCGTGCCTTTCTGCCCGGTTTGGGCTTCGCCTGGCTGATCGAACGCTGAGTTCTCTTACGTTCCGGCCCCTTCTGCCGATCTCAACCGGCGAGGAGGGGTGAATTCATGCGGCTGCGCAACTGGATCGCCGTGGTGGTCGGCGTCGTGTTGCTGGTCGCCGCGGGCGGAATCGGTTTCTGGGTCAACCACTCGGCCCTGCAGGCCGCCGACGACGTGCACAAGGCCGACTCGCGGGCGCTCGCCGTGAACAACGCGACGCTCGTCGGGCAGTTGCAGATGCTCTCGGCGGGTGAGCTGGGTGAGTTCCTCGCGGAGAACCCTCTGAACCTGGGGTCCGGCAACGCCGCCGACCGGGCCGCGCTGATCGCCTTCGCCGCCAAGAGCAGCACTTTCTCGTACGGGGCCCTGCTGACCGACCTGAACGGCAAGGTGCTCACCAGTTCGCGCGCCTCGGGACTGCCCGCCGCGGACAACACCGGCTGGCAGCCGCTGTTCGCCACGCTCAAGTCGGGGCAGAAGGCCGGCTTCTCCTCGATCATGGGCGTCGACGGCACGTACCTGGAGGCCGTCGGCGTGCCCGTGCTGGTGGCCGGCAACCCGGTCGCGGTGCTGATCGGCCTCAACAACGTCGCCACCACCGCGCTGCAGCAGTACACCGTGACGCTGAGCTCGGACGTGCACCTGACCGCGGTGGCCGACAGCACCGGCACGATCGCCGCCACCAGCCAGGCGAAGCTGCTCGGGACCCAGGTCGACCCGGCCGTACGGCGGGCGGTGACCTCCACCGACGAGGAGTTCGTGGAGTACTCCACGCTCGCCGGCACCGAGATGATCGCGATCGTCGTGCGCGGCCTGCCCGGCGGATGGTCGTACGCGCGCATCCAGACCAAGAAGTCGTTCGACGGCGCGGTGCACACCAAGAGCCAGACCCTCAACATGACGCTGGGCGCGATGCTGCTGATCGGCGTGCTCGCGATGGGTGTCCTCGGTTACCGCACGCAGATCCAGCGCCGCCGGGCCGACGAGCGGTTCCAGGCCCTCTTCCAGCACGCCCCCGACCTGGTCTCGGTGCTCGATGCCGACGGCCGGATCGAATACTCGAGCCCCAGCGCGACCGCCGTGCTCGGGTTCGCCGAGGGCCGGCTGGTCGGCAGCAGCGTCTTCGACATCGTGCACGCCGACCACCGCGACTACATGCGCGAGCAGTTCGGGGTGCTGCTCTCGCGCCGCGACGCCGTGCTGCGCCTGCAGTGCCTGGTGCGCTCGGGCACCGGCGAGTACCGGTGGTTCGAGTTCACCGCGTCCAACCAGATGCACAACCCGTCGCTGCACGGTGTGGTCATCAACGCGCGCGACATCTCCGAGAACCGCGCGTTCCAGGAGCGGCTGGCCCACGAGGCGCAGCACGACGCGCTGACCGGCCTGCCCAACCGCCGCCGCATGCAGGACGCGCTCGGCGCCTCCCTGCGCGAGCAGCCGGTGGCCGTGCTCTTCGTCGACCTCGACGGGTTCAAGCCGGTCAACGACGCCCACGGGCACGAGGCCGGCGACGAGCTGCTGCGCCAGGTGGCCGAGCGGCTCAGCGCCTGCGTCCGCGAGCGCGACGTGCTGGCCCGGGTCGGCGGCGACGAGTTCGTCATCCTGATGCCCGGCGTGATGGCGCCGGACGACACGGCGGCCATGAGCGACCGCATCCGGTACGCCCTGGAACGGCCCTTCCTCATCGGCGGCCACCAGGTGCGGATCAGCGCCAGCGTGGGCGAGCACCTCGCGGCCGGGGCGACCGATCCCGACGAGGCGCTGCGAGCCGCCGATCACGCCATGTACTCGGTCAAGAGGTCGCGCCAGGGTTATCCGCAGCAGCGGGTGGGGAGGCACCGCGCGGCGGACTGAACGGGCACACTAGGGACCTGACCCCTCCTTCGCGAGAACGGCGGTGCCGGCAGTGTCCAAGATCCTTTCGCGTCGCGACCTCGACTTCCTGCTGTACGAGTGGCTCGACGTCGAGGCGCTCACCGGCCGGGAGAGGTTCGCCGACCATTCGCGCGACACGTTCGACGCGTTCCTCGACGTCTCGGCGCAGATCGCCGAGCGCGACTTCGCCCCGCACAACCGGCGCTCCGACCTCGAGGAGCCCACGTTCGACGGCGTCCGGGTGTCGGTCATCCCCGAGGTCGCCGCGGCGCTCAAGGTCTTCAACGAGACCGGGCTGCTCAGCGCCACGATGGACGAGTCGGTCGGCGGGCTGCAGCTGCCGCACGTCGTGGCCCGGGCCTGTTTCGTCTGGTTCCAGGCGGCCAACCTCGCCACCTCGTCGTACTCGCTGCTCACGGCGGGCAACGCGAGCCTGCTGCTGCGGTACGGCTCGCCCGCGCAGATCGACCGCTTCGTCCGGCCCATGCTGGAAGGCCGTTTCACCGGCACCATGTGCCTGTCCGAGCCGCAGGCGGGTTCGGCGCTGGCCGATGTGCTGACCCGGGCCGAGCCCGTGGGCGACGGGACGTATCGGATCAACGGCTCGAAAATGTGGATCTCGGGCGGCGACCACGAGCTCACCGAGACGATTGTGCATCTCGTCCTGGCCCGGGCCGCGGGCGCTCCGGCCGGGGTGAAGGGGCTGTCACTGTTCATCGTGCCGAAGCACCACATCGAGGACGACGGCACGGTCGGCGAGCGCAACGGCGTGGCCCTGGCCGGGCTCAACCACAAGATGGGCTACCGCGGCACGACCAACGCCGTGCTCTCCTTCGACGACGCCACCGGCTACCTCGTGGGCGAGGAGGGCAAAGGCCTGGCCTACATGTTCCACATGATGAACGAGGCCCGGATCGGGGTCGGCTCGGGCGCGGTGGCGCTGGGCTACACGGGCTACCTGCACGCCCTCGACTACGCGCGGGAACGCACCCAGGGCCGCCCGGTGGCCGACAAGGACCCGGCGGCGCCGGCCGTGCCGATCGTGCGCCACCCTGACGTACGCCGGATGCTGCTCGCGTCGAAGGCGTACGTGGAAGGGGGTCTGGCCCTGATCCTCTACGCCTCGAAGCTGCTGGACGAGCCCTCCGACGAGAACGACCTGCTGCTCGACGTGCTGACGCCGATCGTGAAGGCGTGGCCCTCGCAGTGGTGCCGGCTGGCCAACGACCACGCGATCCAGGTCCACGGCGGCTACGGCTACACCCGCGAATACCCGGTCGAGCAGTTCTACCGCGACAACCGGCTCAACTCGATTCACGAGGGCACCGACGGCATCCAGGGTCTCGACCTGCTCGGCCGCAAGGTGATCATGCGGGGCGGGGCCGGGCTGCAGCTGCTGATCGGCCGGATCGTCACCACCGCCGTGGCCGCCCCGGCCGAGCTGGGCCAGCCGGTGATCGCCCTGTGCGACCGCCTGGCCGCCACCACCCGCAAGCTGTGGGCCGCGGGCGACCCGACGTCGGCGCTGGCCAACTCGACGGCCTACCTCGAGGCCACCGGCCACCTGGTGATCGCCTGGCTGTGGCTGTCGCAGCTCAACGCGGCGGCGGAGAAGGAGGGCCCGTTCTACGACGGCAAGCGCCTGGCCGCGCGCTACTTCATCACCCACGAGCTGCCCCGCATCGGCCCGCTGCTCGACCTGCTCGACTCGGGCGACACGTTGCTGGCCGACCTCGACGACGCGGTTCTCGGATAGTTTGATCGCATGGCCTCTTCGAGCAAGAGCCCGGCCACCGAGGTCGCGGCGGGCGACCTCACCGTGCGGGTGTCGAACCCGGATCGGATCTACTTCCCCGAGCTCGGGCTGACCAAGCTCGACCTGGTCAATTACTACCTGGCGGTCGGCGACGGCATCGTACGGGCGCTGCGGGAGCGCCCGTGCATGCTGCACCGCTTCCCCGACGGGCTGGCCGGCGAAAAAGTGCACCAGAAACGGGTGCCGCACGGCGCGCCGCCCTGGCTGGAGACGGTTCGGGTGAAGTTCCCGCGCTACAACCGGCACGCCGACGAGCTGTGCGTGACCAAGCCGGCCGACGTCATCTGGGCCGTGCAGATGTCGACCGTCGAGTTCCACCCGTGGAACTCGCGCCGCGCCGACACCGAGAAGCCCGACGAGTGGCGCATCGACCTCGACCCGATGCCCGACTGCTCGTACGACCGGGTCCGGCAAGTGGCCGCGGTCACCCGCACGGTGCTCGACGACCTCGGCATCACCGGCTACCCGAAGACCTCGGGCGGTCGCGGCCTGCACATCTACGTGCGCATCGAGCCGAACTGGGGCTTCGGTGACGTGCGGCGGGCCGCGCTCGCCTTCGCCCGCGAGGTCGAACGCCGGGCCCCCGACGACGTGACGACCACGTGGTGGCGCAAGGATCGCGACCCGTCCAAGCTGTTCGTCGACTACAACCAGAACGCCCGCGACCACACGATCGCCAGTGCCTACTCGGTGCGCGGCGTGCCCACGGCCACGGTCTCGACCCCCGTCACGTGGGACGAGATCCCCGAGGCCGACCCGCGCGACTTCACGATCCGGACCGTCCCGGCCCGCTTCGCCGAGCTGGGCGATCTGCACGCCACGATCGACGACAAGCACCACTCGCTGGAACCGCTGCTCGCCTGGGCCGAGCGCGACGAGAAGGCCGGCCTCGAAGGCCCGGCGGACGCCGACTCAGCGCCTTAGCCAGGGCTGGAGCAGCCGTGTCACCTGCGGCAGCACCAGATAGGTCATGACCGGGGTCAGGCACAGCGTGCTGATCAGCGTGCGCAGCACCACGTTGAGGTCGACCAGCAGGTGGTTGAGGGTCACCGCGGCCAGCAGACTCACCGGGAAGAAGCCCAGCCAGATCGTCACGGCCTGCTTCCAGCGCGGCGGCGGCTTCGGCGCGGAATCACTTATCTCCTGGCCCTTCGGGGGATCGAACCAACCCTCGATTCCCGTACGCCGTTCCGTGCGGGTGTGCTCGACGAAGCCTTCGGCCGACGACAGCCACCAGCGCCGCTGCGGCGACTCCTCCCAGTTGCGCAGCGACTCCTCGTCGGCGAACCGGTAGAGCATGTGCCACTCGTGCGAGCGCTGGTCGGGCCGCACCCAGCCGGTGCCCAGGAAGCCGGGGAAGTCCTCGGCCAGCGTGGTGCCCGCGTTGACCCAGGCGATCATCTCGGCGTTGCGGGTGGGATCGGCGCGGCGGGTGATCGCGACGGTGACGGCGGGAGACTGCATGTCTCACATTGTGGTATCCCGAGGTTTCGGGCGTGCCGCGCTCCCGGTTTCCGTGCCGTGGCCCACACGGTAGGTTCCGGCACATGACCTTGCAACGAAAGTTGTCGATGGCAGTGGCCGCGGTCGCCCTGCTCGCCGTGACCCCGTCGCCCGCCCGGGCCGGCGGCGACCTCGGCTGGAAGCTCACACCCACCGGCGTCGAGGCCCGGTTCCGCGGTCTCGCCCCGGTCAGCGGGACGACCGCCTGGGTCGCCGGGTCGGCCGGCACGATCCTGCGCACCGTCGACGGCGGCCGCACGTGGGCGTCGGTCGGACCGGCGGCGGCGTCCGGGCTCGAGTTCCGCGACATCGAAGCATTCGACGCCCGGCACGCCGTGGCCCTGACCATCGGCAACGGCCCCGACTCCCGCCTGTACGCCACGTCGGACGGCGGCCGCACCTGGACGGAGACGTTCCGCAACGAGGACCCGGCCGCCTTCTACGACTGCATGACGTTCCTCGACCGCCGGCACGGGCTGGCCCTCTCCGACCCGGTCGACGGCAAATTCCGCATCCTGGCCACCCGCGACGGCGGCCGCAGCTGGACCGTGCAGCCCACCGCGGGCATGCCCGCCGCCCTGACCGGCGAGTTCGCGTTCGCGGCCAGCGGCACCTGCCTGGTCTCGGCCGGCGGTCAGGCGCTGTTCGCAACCGGCGGCGGGGCCACGGCCCGGGTCTTCACGTCCCGCGACCTCGGCCGCAGCTGGACGGTCACCGGCACCCCGGTTCCCAGCGGCCCCAGCGCCGGCATCTACAGCCTGGCCGTACGCCCCGGCGGCCAGGCGATCGCGGTCGGCGGCGACTACGTGACCCCCACGGCCGCCCCCGACGGCGCCGCCTACCGGCACGGCCGCACGTGGAAAGTCGCCGCGAAGGTCCCCGGCGAATACCGCTCCGGCTCGGCCTGGCGCGGCCACACGGCGCTGGCGGTAGGCCCGACCGGCAGCGACATCTCGTACGACGGTGGCCGTACGTGGAAACGCTTCGACACCGGCAGCTTCGACGCCGTCGACTGCACCCCCGGCGGCGCCTGCTGGGCCTCCGGCGAAAAGGGCCGCGTGGCCAGACTGACCCGCTAGAACGGTTCGCCGCCCCGGTGCCGCAGCCCTACCGGCGTTGCACCGGGGCGCCGGCCCGGATCGCCCGCGGGATCTCGGCCACCCGATCGACGCGCTCGATCAGTGCGGCCTGCTCCTCCGCCGAGGCTGCCGAGTCCAGCTCGACCCCGTACGTGATGCCGGTCGAGGCCCAGCTCTGCGTGTCGAACCCGCCCGACGCCGTCACCCGCACCCCGTCCAGCCGGATCCCCAGGTCGGCGGCCTCCCGGTAGAGGTCGTTGAGCACACACCCGGCCGCGGCCAGATGCAGCAGGTGAGCCCCGGTGAACTCGGCCCCGACGCTCACGCCGGCCTCGGTCCACCGATGCGGGAACCGGACCCCACCCTCGACTCGGAACGACCCGGCCCCCACCACCACCGCGAACCCGTCCACCGCCGCCCCCTCGCCGCTCAGCCCGGCCCCTGAGCAAATGATCATGCTTGGCCGGCCGGGTATGACCCACCCCAACCGGGGGCCTCCGCCCTGCCGAGAATTGTGCCGCCTCCGGCCGATCTTGGGAGGGAGGCCTGTGGACAACCGAAGACTGTGGACAACGCGACCCCGCGGCAACGAACGTGCTACGGCATCCGCGGACAGTGGAGTGGAGCGCGGGCCGGCTCGCGCCTGTCGACAGGCCGGGGGTGTGGGTGGATCCGGACCGACGTGGGGGCACGAGGCACACCCGCGATCGAGGCGGCATGGCGGATCGGACCGGGCGACGTCCGGGAACGGGCTTGTCGCAGTGGCCGGTCGGGCGGGCTGATCCACGTGAGCGACGCCCGCTTGGCGTTGCGGCGGGAGGAGGCGGGCTGATCGACGTGTGAGATGCCCGCTTGGCGCTGCGGCGGGAGGAGGCGGCGGGCTGATCGACGTGTGAGATGCCCGCTTGGCGTTGCGGCGGGAGGTGGCGGGCTGATCGACCTGTGCGACGTCCGGGTGGCGCAGCGGCGGGAAGTGGCGGGCTTGATTCCGGCCCCCGAGCGACAGGCATCCCGATCGGCGAGCGGATTCGGGCACACGCGGGGCGGGCCGGCCGGCCGCTGAGCGAGCCCCGCGACGGCCCGGCGGTGAGATCCGGGTCGCTTCCCGGGGTGGGCGTCGGTAAGGATGGGGGATGCGGGTTTTTCGGGACGGGTTCGGGGTTCCGCATCTGCGGGCCGACTCGGTCAATGAGCTGGCCTTTCTGCAGGGGCGGGTGACCGCGGCCGATCGGGGGGCCCAGATCGACGTCGAGCGGCGGCGTTCCGAGGGGTTGCTGGCCGAGATGGTGGGGCCGCCGGGGCTGGGGTGGGACAGGTTCGCCCGGCGGGCGCGCATCGACGACACCGCGCGCCGGGCTTTCGCCAAGCTTGATTCCGGCACGAAGGCTTGGTTGCGGGCCTACGCGGACGGGGTGCGGGCCGCCGGGGTCACCTGGCATCCGTGGTCGTCGCTGGGGGTTTTCCTGGCCCGGCACATCATGTTCGCCAGTTTTCCCGGCAAGCTGTGGAATTCGCATGTCGAGCGCACCTTGGGCCCGCACGCCGTCCCGTGGTTCCTGGCCGACGCCGACGAGGCGCAGGGTTCGGGCAGCAACGCGTGGCTGACCGCGGGGGAGATCGCGGGTGACCCGCATCGGCTGATCGAGCTGCCCGGCGTCTACCAGCAGGTCCGGCTGGCCTGCCCGGAGTTCGACGTGGCCGGGCTGACCTTCGCGGGGGTGCCGGGTGTGCAGCATTTCGGGCACACGGGCGGTGTCGCGTGGGCCGTCACCAACGCGATGGCCGACTATCAGGATCTGTTCATCGAGGAGCTGCGACGCACGCCGACGGGGGTGGAGGCTCGCGGCCCCGACGGGTGGGAGCGTGTCGCCGTGCACACCGAGACCATTCCCGTTCGGGGTGGGGGCAGCGAACTGGTCGAGGTGGTCGAGACGGCCCGCGGCCCGATGATCGACGACACCGTGTCGCTGCGCACGCCGACCCGCGCCGACTTCGATCTCGGCTTCTCGGCGCTGCTGCCGCTGCTGCATGCGTCCACCGTGGACGATGTCGCGGCCGCCCTGGAGCGCTGGGCCGAACCGGTCAACAGCATCCTCACCGCCGACACCACGGGCCGCGCGTTGCAGCTGACCGTGGGCAAGGTGCCGGTGCGCGATGCCCGCAACGGCCGGGTCCCGGTGCCGGCGTGGGATCAGACGTACGCGTGGCGGCCCGGCTATGTGCCGATGACGCGCGTGGAGCTGACGGGCGTGACCGTGAACGCCAACGACCGGCGGCCGGACACCGAGCCGTACGGGAACGCTTTTGCCTCGAAGGCCCGCGCGCACCGGATCAAGGAACTGATCGACGAGGGGGTGCCGTCGGCCCGGATCCACATGGACACGCCGATGCCCGCCGGCAGTGTCGAGGCCGGCCGGCGCGCGGCGTGGCGGTTCGAGGTGGCGCGGCGCCTGCACGAACATCCGGCGCTCAAGCCGTTGATGCAGCCGCACGGGTTCGACCCGCTGTTCGACGGCTGGACCGATCCGCGGGTCAAGATCGGCGGGGCGCTCGACGCCGTGCTGGCCGGGCTCGGGCTCACCGCCGAGGAGCTGGTCGATCCGGCCCCGATCGAGTCGGGCCCGTGGGGGTCGCGGCACCTTCTCGATCCCGTACGGCTGCCCGGGCTCATCGCCGAGTTGCCGCGCACCGAGCTGGGCGGCGAACGCGACTCAGTGCTCTGCCTCAACAGCATCCCGGGCGTCACCGACCGCTGCTCGCGCGGTCCGGTCGCCCGCTACGTGTGGGACGTCGCCGATCGGCAGCGCAGCCGCTGGGTCGTGCCGTTCGGGGCGTCCGGTGACCCGGCTTCCCCGCATTTCGCCGACCAGCTCCCGCTGTGGGCCCGTGGGGAGCTGATTCCGCTGGTCACGGACTGGTCCGCGTTGATCGAGGAGCCGCTAGTGTGACGCGTATGAAGTTTCGTGCGGAGCTGCAGCGTACGGGCGGCAACACGACCGGTTTCGAGGTGTCCGACGAGATCGTGACCGGGCTCGGTGGCGGTGGCCGGCCCAAGGTGGTCGCGACGGTGAACGGCTTCACGTTCCGCTCGACCATCGCGAAGATGGGTGGCAGTTACTGGCTGGGCGTCAGCGCCGAGCGCCGGGAGGCGGCCGGGGTGAGCGGCGGCGAGACGTACGACGTCGACGTCGAGCTGGACACGGCGCCGCGCGAGATCGAGGTGCCCGGTGATCTGCGGGCCGCCCTCGACGCCGAGCCCGCCGCCCGCGAGTTCTGGGCGACGCTGTCGTTCTCCCAGCAGCGCTATCACGTCGACCAGCTCACCGCGGCCAAGACGGCCGAGACCCGGGAGCGGCGCCTGGCCAAGTCCGTCGCGCTGCTGGCCGCGGGCAAGGCCCGCTGACCGCTACTGACCGGCCGGCTTGTAGGCCACTTCGGGGTCGAGCAGGCGTGTCCACTCCGGTCGCCACTGCGCGGCCCGGCCGTCCATCTCCTCCTGCAGGTTGGTGCGCCAGGGCCCGGAGACGCCGTCGTCGGCCCACCACTTGGGCCACGAGTCGTAGCGGCGCTCGACGAGGATCTCGGTCGGGGTGGTCTGCACGCGCAGGAACAGCCACCGCCCGTAGCGAGGGTCGGACTCGGCCCGCCGCAGGCTCCGCAACAGGTCGCTGACCTCCCGGAAGGCGCCGAACCGGCGTTCGCCGGGACGGTCGGCGGGCGGATAGTTGCCGGGTTGCACGCTCAGGCTGGTCGGGTCGGCGTAGGCGAGCACCGTGCAGCGGCCGTCCTGCTGGGGCGAGCGGTCGCGCATCCACGCGGCCAGCGATGAGAGCTCGGCGGTCTCCGGCGGCTCGGGCCGGTTGAGCTCGTTCGCCCCCTGCATGGCGGCCCACACCATCCGGTCGTGCTCGCCCTGGCTGAGCCGGCGCACCCGGCGCATCGGCGGGCGCTCCCCGGCCGGGATGCGCGGCGGCCGGGTGCCCGCGGTGATGCCGCCGCGGCCCGCCGCGAACAGCGCGGCCCGCAGGTCGAGGGCGGGTTCGGCGAGCCGGCCGAGCAGCCGCTCGAACGCCGCGGCGGTGACCTCGCCGCGGATGGCCGCGGTCAGCAGGTCCTCGCTCGCGCTGCGCACCGCGTCGCGTTCGGCCGGCGTGCCCAGGTCGTGCTGACCCCACTCGGTGATGACCTCGGCCAGTTCCTGCAGCGTGTTCTCGTTGCTGAGCACCGGGCGGACGGTCTGCACGAGGCCGTCGCCCAGCCCGTCGGAGTAGCGGGTGCGCGACCAGCGGCCCTCGGCGTGCCACAGCACGAAGCCGAGCCGGTCGGCCTCGGCCAGCGCCGTCAGGTCGCCCCAGGGCAGCCACTCGGGCGCGCCGGTGAGCAGGTCGATCGGCGGGTCGGCGGCGGCGGTGGCGCTGTGGTCGCGGTCGTAGCCGAACAGCACGGCGCGGGCCCCGTCGACCAGCGCGAACCGGGCCCAGCTGCCGCCGTGGTCGTCGTGGTGCGCCCCGCGGTCGTCGACGAACCACACGTCGGCGTGACCGATGCCGGTCAGGGCAGCGGACAACGTCGCCCAGCGGGTCCAGAGCAGTCCCGGCGCGGGCAGGTCGACATCGGTGCGCATTAGTCCACTGTGCCAAATGCTTCCGGGGCGATCACACCCCCCTTCGGCCCCGTCGCGGGCCGTCCGCGAAAACGCCCATCACCACCCGTGACGTCGTGCAGAAGGTCTCGGGGCTTTATCGCCGGTTTGCGATATCGGCCATGATCACTGAGTGTGCATCGACTCTCTACAATGCCGGGGGTCGCGGCACCGCCGCCGTGATCCCACCATCAGAAGGGTCGTCCGTATGCCACGAACGCACCGACTACTGACTATCGCGCTCGCCGGCGCCCTGGTGACCGGCTCGGCCTTCGCGGGCGCCGCTCCCGCCGCGGCCGGGCGCGCTCCCTCAGAAGCTCGGCTCGTCGACGCTGTGCCTACGCCGAAGCTCAACTGGTACAAGTGTTATGAGATCGCCGAGTGCGCCACCGTCCGGCTGCCGCTCGACTACCGCCGGCCCAAGGGCAAGACCACCGAGATCGCCGTGCTGCGGGTCAAGGCCAAGAACCAGGCCAAGCGCATCGGCAGCCTGTTCGTCAACCCCGGCGGGCCCGGCGGTTCGGCCACGCAGTTCGCGCTGGCCGCGCCCGACTTCCTCAGCGACGCCCTGACCGAGCGTTTCGACGTCGTCGGGGTCGACCCCCGCGGCATCGGGGCCAGCGAGCAGGTCAAGTGCTTCCCGACCGTGCGGGCGCAGACCGAGGTGCTCAACCTCATGAACGTGCCGTTCCCCGTCACCGGCGCCGAGGAACGCAACTACATCGCGGGCTCCAAGAAGCTCGGCCGGGCCTGCTCGACCACGGGCCGGCCGCTCACCGCGCACGCGTCCACCGCCGAGGTCGCGCGCGACATGGACGTCGTGCGGCGCGCCGTCGGTGACAAGAAGCTCAGCTACCTGGGCTTCAGCTACGGCAGCGCGCTGGGTCAGTACTACGCCAACATGTTCCCGGACCGCTTCCGGGCCCTGGTCGTCGACGGCGTGCTCGACCCGACGGCGTGGGTGGGCACCACCCGGCAGATCCTCGACCAGCGCCTGCGCTCCAGCGACGGGGCGTACAAGGCGCTGCACGAGATCCTGGTCCGCTGCGACAAGGCGGGCGAGAGCAAGTGCGTCTTCGCCGAAGGCAACCCGGTCCAGCACTTCGACCAGATCGCCGAGCGGCTCAAGACCGACCCGCTCGACTTCCCGGACGGGGCCGGCGGCACCATCCAGGTGACGTACGCGGTCTTCATCAGCGCAGTGCTCAGCACGCTCTACAGCACCGAGGCGGGCGAAGGGGTCACCCAGCTGGCCGCCGAGATCGCCACGGCGCAGGAGGGCGGCACGACCGCGCCGCTGCTGGCCCGGGTCAACGCGGCCAAGGCGTCGCGGGCGTACGACTTCCCGTACGAGAACGGCTTCGAGGCCAGCAGCACGGTGATCTGCACCGACGGCAAGCACCCGGCCGACGCGTCGTCGTGGCCGGCCGCCGTCGACCGCCGCGAGCGTGAGGCGAAGTACTTCGGCCGCTCGTGGGGCTGGATCGACAGCCAGTGCGCCAACAAGACCTGGACCGTCCAGGACAAGAACGCGTACACCGGGCCGTTCACCAAGCGCACCGCGACCAAGTTCCTGATCGTGGGCAACTTCTGGGACCCGGCCACCAACTACCGCGGCGCCGTGTCGTCGCGGGCGCTGGCGCCGAACGCGAGCCTGCTCTCCAGCAACAACTGGGGCCACACCGCGTACGGCTCGGGGGTCTGCGCGACCACGACGATCGACAACTATCTGCTGACCGGCAAGGCGCCGCAGGACCGCAAGACCTGCACCGACGCCGCTCAGCCGTTCACCGAGCCGCTGCCCGCGGCCACGGCCACCACCAAGGCGGCCACGGCCAAGCAGCGGCCGCCGGTGGCGACGATCCGTCCCGATTCGATTCTGGTCGCGAACTGACCGGCGGGGCTTCCGCCGTGCCGTCCTAGGTGTGGCGGAAGCCCTCGTCCGAAGGCTTCCAGTCGGCGCTGTCGCGCGTGTCGGCGGTCCGGCCGGTGACGGCGGCGATGAGGATGAGCAGGAAGAAGAGTGCGATTGCGATAGCCATGACAGAGAGCTTCGTCCTGCTCGCTCGTGGTCGACAGTGGCAGTGATGCCACACATCTTCGAAATCCTGCCAACCGGCCGTATGCTCGGTCACATGCTGCGCAACGTGGCCGTGATCGTCCTGCCCGACGTGGCCGTCTTCGAGCTCGGGGTGCTCTGCGAGCTCTTCGGATACGACCGGACGGCCGACGGGCTGCCCGGCTACGACTTCGCCGTCTGCTCGATCGACGGCGCGCCGGTCGCCAGCCGGGCCGGCTTCGACATCTCCGTCCGCCACGACCTCTCCCGGACGGACGAGGCCGACCTGGTGGTGGTGGCCCCGTTCGACAACCCCGAGTTCGCGCCGCCCGAGCCGGTGCTCGACGCGTTGCGCCGCGCCCACGAGCGGGGGGCCTGGGTGATGAGCGTGTGCACGGGCGCGTTCGCGCTGGGCGCGGCGGGTCTGCTCGACGGCCGCCGCTGCACCACCCACTGGCTGCACACGGCCCGCCTGACCCGACTCTACCCGGCCGCGATCGTCGACCCCGACGTGCTCTACGTGCAGGACGGCCGCATCCTGACCAGCGCGGGCACGGCCGCCAGCATCGACGCCGGGCTGCACCTGATCCGCCAGGAACACAGCACGGCCGTGGCCCGCATGCTGGCCCGGCGCATGGTGGTGCCGCCGCACCGCGAAGGTGGCCAGGCGCAATACATCGAGACCCCGCTCCAGGCCGTCGAGTGCGCGACCCTGCAGCCGGTGCTGACCGCGGTGCTGGCCTCGCTCGACCAGCCGCACACGGTCGACACGATGGCCGACCTGGCGCACATGGCCCCGCGCACGTTCGCCCGCAAGTTCCGCGACGAGACGGGCGCCACCCCGCACGACTGGCTGATCAGCCAGCGCATGCTGCTCGCGCGTAACCTGCTCGAGGAGTCCGGGCTGGGCATCGACGCGATCGCGGCCCGGGTCGGGTTCGGCAGCGCGGCCACCCTGCGCCACCACTTCGCGCAGCGGCTGGCCACGACCCCGCAGGCGTACCGGGGGACGTTCCGATCGTCACAGCCGGTGTAGGCGCACCGATCGCCGGGCATCCCGACGGTCATGGCGAAGACTCCTGGTCCGACCGTGTTCGTGCTCTTCGGGGCGACCGGTGACCTGGCCCGGCGGATGGTGCTGCCGGCCTTCTACACGCTCGCGATCGAGGGGCTGCTCCCGCCGGACTGGGTGCTGATCGGCAACGGCCGTGGTGACGTCAGCCATGAGGACTTCCGTGGTCGCGTACGGGAAGCTCTGGAGGAATTCGGGCCCGCGCCGTCGAAGGGGCCGTGGAAGGAGTTCTCGTCGCGGCTGCACTTCGCGGGCGGCGGGTTCGACACGGACAACCCGGGCAGCCTGCTCGACGTGATCGATTCCTCGCTGGGGCGTTCCTCGCAGCTCGTGCACTATCTGGCGATCCCGCCGGTCGCGTTCGAGGAGACGACGAAGGCGCTGGGGGAGCACGGGCTGGCGGCCGGGTCGCGTGTGGTCTTCGAAAAGCCGTTCGGCACGTCACCGTCGTCGTTCCGCTCGCTCAACCGGCTCGTGCACCGGGTGCTGGACGAGGAGCAGGTGTATCGGATCGACCACTTCCTGGGCAAGGAAGCGACGCAGAACCTGCACGTGGCCCGGTTCGCCAACGAGGCGTTCGCCGCACTGTGGAACCGCGAGCACATCGAGAGCGTGCAGATCGACGTGCCCGAGACGCTGGGTATCGAGCAGCGGGCCGGGTTCTACGACGCCACCGGCGCGGTGCTCGACATGCTCGTCACGCACCTCTTCCAGGTGGCGGCCGAGGTCGCGATGGAGCCGCCGGCCAGCCTCGAGTCGGCCGACCTGCAGGCCGCGCGCGAGCGGGTGATCCGGGCGTTCCGGCCGCTCGACCCGGCCGAGGTGGTGCTCGGGCAGCACGCCGGCTACAAGCAGATCAAGGGGGTCGAACGGGGGTCGGCCACCGACACGTACGTGGCGGCCAAACTGTGGATCGACAACCCGCGCTGGCGCGGCGTGCCGTTCCTGCTGCGTACGGGAAAACGCATGGCCGGCAGCCGGCAGGTGGTGAGCCTGGTGCTGCGCACCCCCGACCGGCCCCTGAGCGGGCTGCCGCCGCAGGCCAACGTGCTCACCTTCGACCTCGCGGGCAACGGCACGATCGACCAGTCCCTGCTGGTCAAGCGGCCCGGCGTGGCCCTCGACGTGGAACCCGGCTCGGTGCGGCTGCCGCTGGGCGACCTGCCCGACGGTGAGCCGCTGCCGCCGTACGCCCGCCTCATCCACGACGTGCTGCAGGGCGACCGGGCCCTGTTCACCCGGCCCGACGGGCTCAGCGCGACCTGGAAGACGGTCGGGCCGCTGCTGGAGAACCGGCCCAAGCCCGCCTCGTACGCGCAGGGCTCGTGGGGGCCGGCCGCCGCCCGCAAACTGGCCGCGCCGCACCGGTGGCTGCTCGGTCAGTGAATCCTGAAGGGGATCCCGTCGGGATCGGCGGGCTCACCGTCGACGAGCGTCGCGCCCAGGGTGAGCAGGTGGTCGAGGTTGCCGTCGATCTCGAACAGCATGCGCTCGTCGTCGGTGCGCGGCGCCACCGGCGGGCCGCCGAAACCGATCTTCGGGCCGCCCGCGGGTGACTGGATCGCGGTCTCCTCGTTCTGGTCCCAGACCAGCGGCCAGCCCAGGGCGGCGCTCCAGAAGAGGCCCGTCGCCCGTGAACCGTCGCAGGCCAGCTCGCCGAGGAAGCCGGTGCCGGCCAGGTATTTGTTGCCCGCCTCGATCACGCAGAACTCGTTGCCCTCGGGATCGGCCAGCACGATGTGACCCTCCTCCGGCTTCTGCCCGACATCGAGATGCCGGCCGCCCAGCTCGAGGGCGCGGGCGACGGTGCGCCGCTGATGCTCCTCGGATTCGCTCGTGAGGTGCAGGTGGACCCGGTTGAGCCCGGTCTTGGGCCGGTCGGTGGGGAAGAAGCGGATCGGGATGCTCTCCTCCCCATCGGTGAGCGTGGACCAGAACCGTTCGAGCCGCGGTGGCTCCTGGGCGGCGAAGAGAAGCGCAAGCACCCCCGCTTTCTACGGCGGCGTCCCCGGGTTCGCACCCCATTTTCCGATGGTGGTCAGGTCCGCCGGATCAGCTCGGCCGCCGCCGCGACGGTCGCCGCCTCGTTAGCCGTCGCCGGGGTGGCCGGCCGGTTCACCACGACGACCGGGATGCCGCGTTCCCGGGCCGCCGTCAGCTTGGCGTCCGGGCCGCCGCTGTCCTTGGTGACCAGCACGTCGATCTCGTGTGCGGCCAGCAGCCGCCGTTCGCCGTCCAGCGTGTACGGCCCGCGGTCCAGCAGCACTTCGAGGCGCGCGGGGCGGGGCGGTGCCGGCGGTTCGACCGAGCGCGCCAGGAACCAGGCGTCCACGTCGGCGAAAGCGGCGATCCCCTGCCGCCCGGTCGTCAGGAACACCCGGCGGCCGAGCCGGGGGAGGAGGGCGGCGGCTTCTTCGAGATCCCGTACGCGGTGCCACACGTCCGCGTCCTGCGCGGTCCATCCGGGCCGTCGCAGCACGATCAGCGGCACGCCCGTCAGCGCCGCCGCGGCTGCCGCGTTGTGGCTGATCCCGGCGGCGAACGGGTGGGTCGCGTCGACGAGCACGTCGATGCGTTCCGTGCGCAGGTAGGCGACCAGCCCGTCGACGCCGCCGAAGCCGCCGATGCGTACCTCACCCACCGGCAGCCGGGGAGCTGAGGTGCGCCCGGCCAGCGAGCTGATCACGGTCAGGCCGGGCAGGGCGGCGGCCAGGGCCCGGGCCTCGCTGGTGCCGCCGAGGATGAGCACACGGTCAGTCACGGCAGCGGGCGGCCGAGTACAGATGGCTGTCCGGGAACTGGGCCGCGGTCAGAGCGGGCCCGACCACGATGACTGCCGTCCGGCGGATCCCGGCCGCGGTGACCTGGTCCGCGATGTCCCCGAGGGTGCCGCGCAGCACGACCTCGTCGGGGCGGCTGGCCCGGGCCACCACGGCCACCGGGCAGTCGGGGCCGTAGGCGGGGATCAGCTCGGCGGTCACGGCGTCGATCCGCTGCACGGCCAGGTGCAGCACCATCGTCGAGCCGCTGGCTGAGAGCGTGGTCAGGTCCTCGCCGGCGGGCATGGCGGTGGCGCGTTCGGCGGTCCGGGTCAAGATCACGGTCTGGGCCACCCCGGGCACCGTGAACTCGCGGGCCAGCGCGGCGGCCGCGGCGGCGAAGGCCGGGACCCCGGGGGTGACGTCGTACGGGATGCCGGCCTCGTCGAGGCGGCGCATCTGTTCAGCCACGGCGCTGAACACCGACGGGTCGCCCGAGTGCAGGCGGGCCACGTCCTGCCCGGCCGCGTGGGCGGAGGCCAGCTCGGCGATGATCTCGTCGAGCGTGAGCGGCCACGTGTCCACCTTGCGGCAATCCGGCGGGCACGATTCCAGCAGTTCGGCCGGCACGAGGCTGCCCGCGTAGAGGCAGACCGGCGACGACGAGATCAACCGCTGTCCCCGTACGGTGATCAGGTCGGCGGCGCCCGGCCCGGCGCCGATGAAGTGGACCGTCATGGCGTCACCGACCAGATCGTCACCGGCATCAATGGTCTCCATCCCGTGAAGCCGCCCACCGGCGAGCCCCGGCTCACCGACAGGCGGGTCAGTTCGCCGCCGAGCTTCGCGTACGCCGTGGCCAGCGCGGCCTCGGACTCCAGCGTCACCGCGTTGGCCACCAGCCGGCCTCCGGGGCGCAGTGCGGCCAGGCACGCGTCGAGCACACCGGGGCGGGTCAGGCCCCCGCCGATGAACACGACGTCGGGCGTGTCCAGGCCGTCCAGGGCGGCGGGCGCCTGGCCGGTCACCACGCGCAGTCCGGGGACACCGAGAGCCGAGGCATTGGCCCGGATGGTGACGGCGCGAGCAGCGGACGACTCGACGGCGACGGCCCGGCACGTGGGGTGGCTGCGCATCCACTCGATCCCGATGGACCCCGACCCCGCGCCCACGTCCCACAGCAGCGCGCCCGGCGCCGGCGCCAGCACGGCCAGCGTCACGGCCCGCACCTCACGCTTGGTGAGCTGTCCGTCCGTCTCGTACGAGGAATCGGCCAGCCCCGGCACGAGCGACGTCGCCGGCCCGTCCCCGCAGTCGATCGCGACCACGTTCAGCGGATCGCCCGGCGGCTGCGCCCACGACCCCGCAGCCCCGGTCACGACCTCCTCCGCGGGCCCGCCCAGCTGCGACAACACGGTGATCGCGGCGGCACCGTAGCCGGCCTCGGCGACCAGCGCCGCCACCTGGGCCGGGGTCGTGGCGTCACGCGAGAGCACGAGGATGCGCCGCCCCGGGTTGAGGGCCCGCCGTACGGTCGCGGGGTCCGCCGTGACCAGGCTGAGCACTTCGGTCGTGGCGAGCGGCCAGCCGAGCCGGGCGGCGGCCAGCGCGGCCGACGAGGGATGCGGGAGCACTCTGAGGCGGGGGGTCAGCCGCGCGAGCGTCGCCCCGATGCCGTGGAACATCGGATCGCCGCTGGCCAGCACGGTGACGTCGCCCCGGAGCAGGTCGCCCAGGCCCGGGAGCAGTGGCGACGGCAGCAGAACCCGGCGCGCGGTCACCGAGGGCGGCAGAAGCGACAATTGCCGCGAGCTGCCGATGATCACCGACGCCGCGGTGAGCACGTCCCGGGACGTACGGGGGAGGTCGTCCCAGCCTCCGGCGCCGATGCCGACCACCGTGACCAGGCCGGTGTTATCGGCATGCACATGGCGAACCTATCGCGCGGGGCAGTCGCGAGAATTTCCGCGTCCGGTTGAGCGAAGCCGAGGCCAGGTGCGTACAACACCCCGACGGCTTGCCGAGACCGGGTCGTCACGTCAGCCGCAGGGGGTGGCCGACGCCGAAGACGACCGCTGAACGGGTGAGGACCATGGCGCAGGGACCGCCGACGTTCCAGACTCACGATCAGCGCCGCCAGGCCGACGAGGACGCGCAGTTCTTCGCCGATCTGCGCGCCGCGCCCGACGACGAGGAGGCGTGGCCCGCTCAGCGACGCTCCGATCCGTGGGGCCAGCAGGAGGACGACCGCGGCGCGTCCAGCGGCTGGGGTGTGCGCGAGGTCGACGAGGGCCGCGACCCCTGGCCCGACGACCCTTACCGCGAGGACCCTTACCGGCGCAGCGACCTGGTGGTCGAGTCGAACACCGACCCGACCGGCTGGAAGGCGTCCGGCCCGGCCCAGCCGCCGATTCCCGACGACCGCCCGCCGGCCGAGGCCATCTCGGGCAACCGCCTGCTCACGGTCCTGCTGTTCTTCGCGGGCCTGGCCACCAGCGTCTCGCTCTGGCTGTTCGAGACCGAGGCGGGCGCGGTCAGCGACACCGCCAGCCTGATGCTCGCGGCCGGGCGCATCACCGGCCTGATCGGCGGCTACATCCTCTTCATCCAGCTGATCATGATGAGCCGGGTCAGCTGGCTCGAGGAGTGGGTGGGCGCCCGCGACCTGCTGCGTTGGCACCGCTGGCTGGGCACCTCGCTGTGCGTCTTCGTGCTGGCCCACGCCGTCTTCATCATCTACGGCTACGCGCTCACCGCCGAGACCGGCGTGGTCGAGCAGGGCATCACGATCATCACGACGCTGCCCGAGATGCTCAGCGCCACCGCGGCCACGATCATCCTGGTGGTCATCAGCCTGATCTCGATGCGGGCGGCCAAGACCCGCCTGCCGTACGAGTTGTGGCACCTGATCCACCTGACCGGCTATCTGGTGCTGGTCCTCGGCTACGGTCACCAGGTCGCCACGGGCGCCAACCTGAGCGGCCCGTTCGCCACGGTCTTCTGGCCGGCGCTGACCGCGCTGGTGATCTCGGCGCTGGTCTGGGGCCGCCTGGTCGAGCCGCTCTGGCTCAACCTGCGGCACAAGTTCGAGGTGGCCGAGGTGGTCTCCGAGGGCGGCAACACGTTCTCGATCTACATCGACGGCAAGAACCTGCAGAAGCTGCCCGCCCAGGCCGGCCAGTTCATGCGCTGGCGGTTCCTGACCCGCAACGGCTGGTGGCAGTCGCACCCGTTCTCGCTCTCGGCCGCGCCCAATTCGCAGTGGCTGCGCCTGACCGTGACCGCGGTCGGCGGCCACACCCGCAAGCTGGCCGACATGAAGGCGGGCACGCCGATCTGGGCCGAGGGTCCGTTCGGCACGTTCACCGCCCAGCGCCGCACCCGCCGCCGGGCCCTGCTGATCGCCGGGGGCAGCGGCATCGCGCCGATCCGCGCCCTGCTGGAGGACATGCCGCCGGACACCATCGTGATCTACCGGGCCAGCCGCCCCGACGAGCTGGTGTTCCGCGGTGAGCTGGAGGAGCTGGCCGAGCAGCGGGACGCCTGGGTGCGCTACATCGTGGGCGGCCGCAACGATCCCGGTCCGCGCCGCCTGTTCACGCCGGAGGGCCTGCTCGGCCTGGTGCCCGACGTGAGCCGCCGCGACGTCTACCTGTGCGGCCCGCCCGGGCTGGTCGAGGCCGCGGTGGGCACCCTGCGCGATCTGGACGTTCCGGACAGCCAGCTGCACCTCGACCCGTTCGAGTTCTGACAAGGAGATTGCCCCCATGCGACGTAGTACCGCAGCCGCCGTCGGCACCCTGACCGGCGCCGCCCTGATCATCGGGGTGCGACTGAGCGTGACGCCGCCCGAGGCCCCGGTCGCCCAGGCGCCGGTCTCCAACCTGGAGAACAGCACGTCGGCCCCGTCCAAGAAGCCGGCCGCCAAGCCCACCACCAAGCCGGCCGGCAACGGCGGCGGGGAGAAAGGCGCGGCGAAGGAGGAAGAAGCGGCCGAGAAGCCCAAGAGCGGCCTCAAGGACGGCGTCTTCAAGGGCAACGCGGCCGCCAACCCGTACGGGAAGATCCAGGTCACCATCAAGGTCGAAGGGGGCGAGATCACCGGCGCCGACGCGACCTACCCGACCGCCAACGACAGCGGCACGATCAACCCGCCCGCGATCGACGCCCTCAAGCAGTCGACGCTGCAGGCCAAGAGCGCCGGCGACGTCCAGGCCGTCTCCGGGGCCACCTACACCAGCGAGTCCTACGTCAAGTCCCTGCAGGCAGCGCTGGACGCCGCAAAGGCGTAAGGTCACGCTCTGTGCGCCATGTCGAACATGTGATGGGAACGACGGTCAGCATCGAGCTGGCCGATGAGCGGCCGGATCTCATCGCCGCCGTGTGCGCGTGGCTGCACGAGGTCGATGCGCGGTTCAGCACGTACAAGGCGGACAGTGAGGTGTCCCGCTTCGGCCGCGGCGAGCTGCGCCTGGAGGACAGCTCGGCCGACCTGCGGCAGGTGCTGGAGGCGTGCGCCGACCTGTGGCGCGATACGGACGGTTACTTCGACGCGTACGCATCGGGGTCGCTCGACCCGTCCGGCTACGTCAAAGGCTGGTCGGTCGAGGTGGCGTCGCAGCGGCTGGCCGCGGCGGGCTCGCACGACCACTACATCAACGCGGGCGGCGACATCCGCATGCGCGGCCGGCACCCCGAGGGCGGCCCGTGGCGCGTCGGCATCCGGCACCCGTGGGAGGCCGACAAGGTCAGCTGGGTGCTGGCCCTGAACGACGGCGCGGTGGCCACCTCCGGCACGTACGAGCGAGGCGACCACGTGATCAACCCGCGGACGGGTCAGCCGGCGAAAGGCCTGCGCTCGGTCACGGTGGTCGGCCCGGACCTGTCGATCGCCGACGCCTACGCCACGGCGGCGCTCGCCATGGGTGAGGCCGGCATCGCCTGGCTGGCCAAGCGCGCCGCCGACGGCTACGACTCGGCAGTCGTGACCGACGACGGCCGCGCCTTCAGCTCGGCCAACCTGCCCGCCGCGGTCTGACGACCGACCGCAGCGCCCACTGCGCAAGCCGCGAAACCGGGTCCAGCAGTTCCTCGCCGGCCGGCACTTCGATCGCCGTTTCCACGCCGCCTACGGCATGCCGTCCGGCGAATGGGTCAGCCGCCACCTGCAGAACCGGCCCGCCGGTACAGCCAGCTGTACCAGCGAAAGTAGCGTCACCGGGATCGATCTTGATGAACGTGGTGCATAGCGTTTGAGCCATGACAGCGAAGACGAATTTCCGAAGGCTGACGGTCGGTCTGACCGCCGCCGCTGTGCTCGCCGGCGGGGCCGGAGTCGCTTACGCGGACGTCAGGAACGACGCCGGAAACGGTGAGGTGCGGTCCGCGGCCACGGCGCCGTCATCGGGCTGGCACGGCATCACCCGCGAACATGTCCGGATCGACTTCGGCCGGGGCTGGGTCACCGACGCCGAACTGACGTACCCCAGCCACGTACGGGGGCGTCTGCCGTTGGTGGTGTTCCTGCACGGCAGCGGGCACAACGACATGAACCAGACGCTGCCGGAGGGTAAGGGTGCCACCTTCGTCCCGCTCGCGCAGGCCGCGAGCCGGGAAGGGTACGCGACACTGCGGTTCAACAAGCGCGGCGTGACCGGCATCGGACCGGTGGAGAGCACCGACCCCGCCCAGCTGAACCCCAAGAACCCGTACGACCTCATCCAGCGCGACGCCGCCGCGGCCATCCGCTTCGGAGCCGGCTCGGCGCGGATCGACCCGTCGAGGATCGTCCTGCTCGGACACAGCGAAGGCACCAACGTGGCCGCCAACCTCGCCGCCGACCCGAAGAAATACGGCATCCCCAAGCCGGCCGGTGTGGTCGCGATGGGTGTCGTCGGCGAGGACATCAAGACCCTGCTGACGCTGCAACTGTACGGGCGGTTGCTGCTGCAGCTGCACGACGAGTTCGACGTAGACGGCGACGGCCGGCTCACCGCCCGCGAAGCGACCGACGGCCTGGTCGGCCAGCCCGCGGAGGTGGCCGAGCAGCTCCGGTCGGTGCTGCTCGACGGCACCAAGCTCAAGGCGAGCACCGACACCGACCACGACGGCCGGATCGCGATCGACGCCGAAGCCGGCGCGGTGCTGCGCAAGGCCAGCGGCATCGACAACTACCCGGACACGCCGGGCCTGGAAGGGTTGAAGGACTACGTCACCGACATCGCCCGCTTCCCGACGGTCACCGAGGCCCTGCCCCAGTTCAGCGGCCCGACCCTGCTCCTCAACGGCGAGAACGACCTGCAGACCCCGGCCCGGGTCGCCCTGGCCGCCGACGCCGCCGTGGCCGCAGCCGGCCACCAGGACCACCGGGCGATCATCTACCCGGGCATGGCCCACACCATGAACATCACCCCGAAGTTCCGCCCGGAGTTCGGCGACCCCGACCAGCAGGTCGTCACCGACATCCGCACCTGGCTCCGCGCCCACCGCTGACCCGTATCACCCCGGAGACGGCCGCCCACCGGGCGGCCGTCTCTCGTCCGGCCTCCGGGCCCCCGGGGGTTTTCCTCCGGGCGGGGAGGGGGTGACAGCCGCCTTCTGCGCGGGGTGCGGCGCTTCTAGCGTCAGTCCATGAAGGACCGCCGCCGGCAGGTCCTCGCTCCGGGAGAGGGTCGATCATGGTGTTGAGCCGCCGTACGTTTCTGTCTGCCTCGTTGCTGGCCGGGGGTGTCGCGATCGTGCCCGCGCCCGCGTCGTACGCCGCCCCTCGGGCTCGATTGACGTTGCCCGCGCCGACCGGCCGCTTTCCGGTCGGCACGGTCGACCTGCACCTGGTCGACCATGATCGGGCCAATCCGTGGGCGCCCGCTCCGGCCCGGCGCGAACTGATGGTCAGCCTCTGGTATCCGGCCGCCGGTGTGGCCCGGTTCCCGCGGGCGCCGCACATGCGGCCCGGAGCCGCGGCCCATTTCGGCAGTGCCAGCGGTGCCGGTTCCACTCTGTACGGCGTTCCGGCCGGCGCGGTCGATTTCGCCGCGACCCGGACCAGTGGTCACGTGGGCGCCCCGGTGGCGCGGCACCGGCGGCCCTTCCCGGTGGTGTTGTATTCGGCCGGGGCCGGCGACCCGCGGACCTGGGGCACCGCGGCGGTGCAGGATCTGGCCAGCCGGGGCTACGTGGTGGTGACCGTCGACCACACCTACGACGCGTCCGAGGTGCAGTTCCCGGACGGCCGGGTCGTCACGGGCGTGCTGAATCAGCTGTTCCAAGAGGCGCAGCAGCCCGACGACTTCCAGCGGCTGGCGAGCCTGATCTTCGACACGCGCGTGGCCGACACCCGTTTCGTGCTCGACCAGCTGGTCGCGGTCAACTGCGGCTCTCATCCCGGCGCCAGAGGGCTCACCGGCGCCTTGGATCTGTCCCGTACGGGCATGGTCGGCGTGTCCGCGGGTGGGCTCACCGCCCTGCGGGTGATGGACGAGGACCCGCGCGTCAAGGTTGCCGTCGACATGGGCGGCAGCATCGAGTCGCCGATCGTCCCGGACGTCCTCCAGTTGTGGCCGGTGGCCCGGCACGGTCTCGCCCGGCCGTTCATGCTCGTGGGGGACCCCGGCACCGACCACCACCGGACACCGTCCTGGCGGATGTTGTGGGAGAACAGCACGGGGTGGCGGGTCGACCTGCATCTGACCGGGGCGAGCGGCGAGGACTCGTACAAGGACGCCGTGCCGCTGGTGCCGCAGATCGCGCGGCAACTCGGCCTGCCCGCGAGCTACGTCAGCAAGATCATCGGCAGCATCGACCCGGTGCGGGCGACCGATACCCAGCGCAGGCTGGTTGCCGCCTTCTTCGACAAGTGGCTGCGCGGCCGGGGCGGTCACGAGCTGGACGGCCCGTCGCCCCGTTTTCCCGACGTCACCTTCGTGGGTGTCGGCGCCGCGAGCCCGCATCCCCGATGATCACGTGTCACTATCCTCGCGGATATTGGCAATGCTGCCACTGGAGGGTGCGGATCGTGCGCGCCACGCTGGGACAATGACTGAACCGATGAAGGCTGTCGTGCTCGCCCGTTTCGGCGGGACCGACGCTTTCGAGCTCCGCGACGTCCCCGTACCGCACGTCGGACCCCGCCAGGTGCGGGTGCGCGTCCACGCGACCGCCCTCAACCCGCTCGACTACCAGATCCGGCGCGGCGACTACACGGCTCATGTGCCGCTTCCGGCGATCATCGGGCACGACATCTCCGGCGTGGTCGAGGCAACCGGAACCGACGTGACCGAGTTCCGCGCCGGCGACGCGGTGTACTACACGCCCCGGATCTTCGGTGGCCCCGGCTCGTACGCCGAGCAGCACGTCGCCGACGTGGAGCTGGTCGGCCGTAAGCCCGGGAACCTCAGTCACCTGGAGGCGGCGAGCCTGACCCTCGCCGGCGGAACGGTGTGGGAGTCCCTGGTGACGCGGGCGCAGCTCACAGTGGGGGAGACGATCCTCGTCCACGGCGGCGCGGGCGGTGTCGGCACCATCGCGATCCAGGTCGCGAAGGCGATGGGCGCACGAGTGATCACCACCGCGAAAGCCGGCGACCATGAGTTCGTACGGTCCCTCGGCGCCGACACGGCGATCGACTACGCGACGGACTACGTCGAAGCTGTGGCCGAGGCGACGCGAGGCCGCGGAGTCGACGTCGTCTTCGACACGATCGGCGGCGACACGCTCACCCGGAGCCCGCTGACGCTCGCCGACGCCGGACGCGTCGTCAGCATCGTCGACATCGCGCGGCCGCAGAACCTCATCGACGCGTGGGACAAGAACGCCGCCTACCACTTCGTCTTCACCCGCCAGAACCGGGGAAAGCTGGACGCGCTCACCACGCTGGTCGAGCGTGGACTCGTCAAGCCGGTCATCGGCGCGACGCTGCCGCTGGCTCGCATGGGTGAGGCGCACGAGCTTCTGGAGAACCGGCGGTCGTACGCGATGCACGGCAAGGTCGCGATCGATGTGGCCGGCGACACTGTGGACCTGCCCCCGCGTCTCCCGTAATCGGCTGTTCAGCCCCGCCCGGCGAAGGTGGCGCGGTACTCCGAAGGCGACACATCCAGGAGCCGCCGGAAATGCAGCCGGAGGTTGGCCGCGGTGCCCAGGCCGACCTGCGCCGCGATGCCGTCGACCGACAGTTTCGTGCTCTCCAGGAGCTCGCGGGCGGTGTCGACCCGCGCCCGGTGGATCCACTGCAGCGGGGTGCTGCCGGTCTCCTCGGTGAACCGGCGCATGAAGGTGCGAGGCGACATCCGCGCGTGAGCGGCGAGCCCGGCCACGGTGAGCTGCTGGTCGAGCCGCTTCAAGGCCCATTCGCGGGTCGCCGCGAGGGTTTCGCCCCGGGTGGCCGAGGTGGTCTTCGGCAGATATTGGGCCTGACCTCCGGCCCGGTAGGGCGCGGTGACGAGTCCACGGGCGATCTCGTTGGCCGCGCCCACGCCGAGGTCGCGCCGGACGATGTGCAGACACAGGTCGAGCCCGGCAGCGGCCCCGGCCGAGGTGAGGATGTCCCCCTCGTCGACGAAGAGCACGTTCGGTTCGACCGTGACCTGCGGGTGTCGCTCCGCCAGCTTCTCGGCCGCGTCCCAGTGGGTCGTCGCCCGCAGGCCGTCGAGCAGGCCCGCCTCCGCGACAGCGAACGCGCCGTAACAGATCGACGCGATGCGCGCCCCACGAGAGGCGGCCTTCCGGAGCGCTTCGCCCACCCCCACGGGGATCGGCCGCCCCGCCGGCGCGTATCCCGGCACGACGATCGTGTCCGCGTCGGCCAGCGCCTCCAGGCCCCGGGAGACCGTGTAGCCGAAGTCGCCGTGCGCCGGCACCGTCCCGGCGGTGACCCCGCAGGTCGACACCTCGTAAGGGAAGCCCGACTCCGGATGGAACACCTCCGCCGGGATCCCGACGTCGAGCGGCAGCGCCCCGTCGAGCACGAGCACCACCACCTGATGCGGTCGCTGCATCCCGGCCCCGATCCCGCCGGCACGCGCCGGCCGCGTGTCAGGATACTCGCGGGTGTTATCTATTACCGTCGGCTTCAGTCCCGGACCAGGGTCGCGATGCGTTCCATGGCCGCGGCGGCGCCGTCCCGGTCACGACGGCCGAGACCGCAACTCGTCGACACGTCGACCGGCGCGCCGACCGCCTCCTCGAGATGGCCGCGGATCTGCAACTGGGTGTGCAAATCCTGGCGTTCGTGCGCGTACCCGGCGATCAGCCGGGCGCCCCGCAACCGCAGATCCCGCAGGGGCCGGTAGAACGCCGGATCCACCACGGGCGGGTCCGCCGCGGCGGCCAGCGGAACATGTACGTACTGCAACGGTCGCGAGCCCGGCCAGCGCTGGGTGAGCGCATTGGCCAAGTGGACCAGCGGCCCGGCATCGGTCATCCGCCCGAGGGCTCGATGATGAAGATCCCCCAGGCACAGGTGTACGCCGAAACGGGCACCGGCCGGAGCGCCGAGCGCGAGCGCCGAGACCCGGGCGGCCAGGAAACCGGCCAGCGCCCTGCGCGCCGGCTTCGGCGCCCGGGCGGTCAGCACCAGCTCCGCCGGGATCTCCACCTGGAACAGCACGTCGTCGCCGGTCAGCGCGGACACCTCGTGCATGGCGGCCGACAACGCCTCGGCGAACGGCTTCTCGTACCGCAGCACGCCGGCCGGCCCGAACGTGAACAGCGCCAGATCCAGCGCGCCGGGAATGCCGACCTGGAAACGCGGGAACGGCTCGCCGGTCGCTTCCCGCGCGGCCCGATAGGCCGGCAGCGCGTCCTTGGCCGCGGCCGCGATACCCAAGTCCAGCATCGCGCCGTAGAGTCGCTCGCCGCGCCGCACCCGGTAGCGCGGCACCGTGTCGTACCCGGAGAGATCCCCGTCCCGGACTGTCTCCAGCGCGGGGTGACGGCGGAACCCGTCGAGCAGGTTCATGATCCACTGACCGCGCTCCCCGGTCTCGCCGTCCGGCAGACAGTCCAGGTGCGGCCCCAGGTGATCGAGTGCGAACCGCATCGCGTCGGCCGCATCGGTCGCGGGCAGACTGCCTATCAGGTGAGCGCGGCGAACGGGATGCAAAGCCATACCCCCAGCTTGTACACGGGCGGACGAGAACCGCATCGGCAATGAACACCTAGCTTGACCGGCCGGTCAGAAGGTGTCGATCCGGGTGAGCGTCGCGACCTCGCCGCCGGCGGTGGCCACCGCCACCAGGCCGCCCTCCTGCCCGGTCAGCCCTCTGGTGAGAGTGCGCGGCCGGTTCCCGTACGACGGAAGGCCGCACCCGCCCCGTGTGCTGTGCCGCCTCGGCCGCCTCCCGCAGCTCCGGCCGCTGGCTGAGCGCCCCTCCGGTCTCCGCCTCCAGCAGCAGGTCGAGCAACTCATGGCGGTCGGCCGTCACGTCGAGCGCCCGCCCATGCCGCCCTCACCGAGACGACCGAGCAGCTCGTCATTCCCGAGCCGGCGCGGATCGTTCGGCATCATCGGATGAGTCACACGCGGGAGGGCAGCGGCTGGCCCTCCCGCCCCGGGGTCCCGTGCTCGCTTGTGGACCGTCGGCCCGCCGCGTCATGGAACACGTGGTGGAACCCGACGACCGATCCCCGGCGGCGGCCACTCGTCCGGGCCCGGCAGATCCTCCGGGGGCAGCTCCACCGACGGCTGACCACCGCCCGCGGGACCTAGCGGGCCAGGCGTTCCAGAAGTTCGCCGAGCAGGGTGTGCTCGCCGGGGGTGAGGCCGGCCGGGTCGTTGTCGACCAGCGCGCGCAACGTCAGGGCGGCGCCGGCCCGGGTCGTGGGGGTGTCGGCGGAGGGGGTGTGCAGGACTCCGGCCAGCGCGGCCTCGCGGACGCGTTCGGACAGCTCGAAGTCCGGCTCCGGCTGACTGATCAGGGTGAGCGTGACGCCGATGTTCGCGGCGAACAGTTGTTCGGCCGCGTCGCCCGCCGGCACCTTGAGCAGGCCCTGGGTGGCTGCGGCGGTGAACCGCTCACGCAACGCGGCGTGCGCGGGAGCGGTGACGGCGCAGGGCTTTCCCCGCTCGGCCCGGCCGTACAGCAGCCCGTAGAACGACGGGTGCTCCAGCCCGAACCGCACGTGCCTGTCCCAGCCTTCGCGTAGGTCGTGCAGCGGGTCGTCGGAGCTTTCGACCGCCGTGTACTGGGTGAAGCCGTGGTTCGCCACGGCGTCGATCAGGCCCTGCTTGCTGCCGAAGTGGTGGTACAGCGTCGGGGCCTGCACCCCGGCGCGTTCGCACACCGCCCGCGTGGAGACGGTGGCGCCACTTTCCAGCAACTCCGCCGCGGCCAGCAAAAGACGGTCTCGTGCGTTCTGCATGCTTGCTACAGTACACGCTATAGCGCTACATTGCGCTCTATAGCGAAAGGAGAAGTCCATGAGGACTTGGTTCATCACCGGTGCGACGCCCGGAGGGTTCGGACTGGTCTACGCCGAGGCGGCGCTGCGCGCCGGTGATCAGGTCGCGGTAACCGCGCGTAGGCCTGCTGAGCTGCGGGAATGGGCTGAGACGTACGGCGACCGGGTGCTGGTTCTCCAGCTCGACGTCACCGATGCCGAGCAAGTCCGTACGGCGGTCAAGACGGCCGAGGAACGGTTCGGCGGGATCGACGTGCTCGTCAACAACGCGGGCCGGGGCTGGTTCGGCTCGGTCGAGGGATCCCCCGACGAGACGATCCGCCGCACGTTCGACCTCAACCTGTTCGCCGTGGTCGACGTCGTACGCGCGGTCCTGCCCGGTATGCGGGCCCGCGGCGACGGCTGGATCGTCAACATGTCATCGGTGGCCGGCCTCGTCGGCGCCCAAGGCTTCGGCTACTACGCGGCGGCGAAGTTCGCGCTCGAAGGACTGTCGGAGACACTGCGCCAGGAAGTCGAGCCGTTCGGTGTCCGCGTGCTCCTCGTGGAGCCGGGAGCGTTCCGCACCCAGGCCTACGCCGGCTTCCAGAACGAGCCCGTCAACGAGACCGTCGACGCGTACGTGCCGATGGTCGAAAGCGTCAAGGCGGCGTTCGTGGGCCAGAACGGCAAGCAGGCCGGCGACCCCGAACGCGGAGTGCGGGCCGTCATCGACGCGATGAACGCACCCGTTCCACCGCAACGCATCGTGCTCGGCAACTCCGGCTACGACGTCGTCGCCGCGATGCACGAGAACGCCCTCACGGAGATGCGCGCGTACGAGAAGCTTTCGCGCAGCGCCGACTTCTGAGACACCGGGCCGTACGTTGGTGCCGTGATTCGTATCGAGTTGGACCGTTCGGCCACGGCGTCGTTGAGAATCGGAGTCAGCCAGTTCTCCGAGCTCATCGGTGCGGTCGAGCTGCTGGGCCGGTCTCGCTCAGCAGTGCCGTGGCCGTACTCGCAATGGGCGCGCCACGCGGGTGCCGTGCTGGATTCGATCGCGGCCGACTCGCCGCTCCACGTCTATGGCCGGCTCCTCGCTGTCCGCGCCCGGCAACGGACGCCGGACGTGTTCCACCCGATGGCGGACTCCCCGGCGCCCAGCATCGAGGAGGAACTCGAGGTGCTGTGCGCCACGCCCCGGTCGACGATCGACGCGCAGTTCGCCGAACACTTCCCGGCCGGGGCGCCGGATTGGCTGGCCGGCTATCAACAGGACCCGGCTCGCTCCTTCACGACGCTGGCCGAAAGCCTGTACGAGTTCTGGCTACGGGCGCTGCGGCCGTACTGGTCACGCATGCGCTCGGCGCTCGACGAGGAAATCCTTCGACGCGGCCGGGTCATCGCGACGGTCGGGCCGGAAGCGGTCCTCAGCGACCTGCGCGGCGGGTCACGGTGGGAACGGCCGGTGCTGAGCCTGCCCAAGGCGAAAGAGTCCAGGCTGGCGGCCGAAGGCCGTCGGCTGCTGCTGGTGCCGATGCTGTTCGCCGATCAGCGGGTCGGCTGCTCGACCGATGACGCCGCGGTCCTGCGACTGACATACCAGTGTCGTGGCGCGGCGGCGCTCGCGTCAGAACCGGGCCGCCGAGCCGTACGGGGACCGGATCGGATGGGCGCTTTGATCGGTTCCCGCCGTGCGCTGATCCTGCGGGCGTTGACGACCCCGGCGACGACGTCGGGGCTCGCCTCGGGGCTCGGGCTGCCCGCCAGCACGGTGTCGGAGCAGTTGACAGCGCTGCACAGCGCCGGTGTCGTCCGCAAGGTCCGGGCCGGCCGCCAGGTGTTCTACGCCCTCGAACCGTCCGGGCAGGCCTTGCTGGAGGTGTTCGAGCAGCCGAGCCTCGATTCGGCCACGGCGAATCGTTTCCCTGCTTGAGCCCCGCGCGCCTAGCGTCGCTCCGACAGCAGACGCATGACGAGAGGCCGTACGCCGTGACCACAGCGGACCAGCAGACCTGGACATCCGTAGACAAGTATTTCGACACTGCTCTGATCGGCCCCGACCCCGTGATCGCCGAGGTCGAGCGGGCCGGCGAGAAGGCCGGACTGCCCGCGATCAGCGTGTCCAAGGCCCAAGGCAAACTCCTGTACCTGCTGATCCGCGGGGCCCGGGCCCAGCGGATCCTGGAAGTCGGCACTCTCGGCGGCCACAGCGCCGTCTGGATGGCCCGGGCGATCCAACCTCCCGGACGCATCGTCACCTTCGAGCTGGATCCCCGGCACGCCGAAGTCGCCCGGGCCGCCGTCGATCAGGCCGGCGTCGGAGACCTCGTGGACATCCGGGTCGGGCCGGCCGCCGAGGGCCTGGCTGCGCTCGCCGACGAGCAGCCGGAACCGTTCGACTTCGTCTTCATCGACGCGGACAAGGCGTCCAACGCGACCTACCTGGACTACGCGGTTCGGCTCGGCCGCCCGGGAACGGTCATCGTGGTCGACAACGTCGTCCGCGACGGCCGTGTTCTGGAGGGCGCCGATGAGGGATCGGAAGGGGTACGCCGGCTCGTCGACATGCTCGCCGACCGCACCGACGTCGAGGCGGTCGCCGTCCAGACAGTCGGCGAAAGGGGCTACGACGGTTTCCTCCTCGCCGTCGTCAGCGACAGCGTCGCCTGACATCACCGCTCAGCGGTCAAGGCGGCTGCACAGTGCATGAGTAGCCGTCAGACCGCCGGGCGGAAACCTTGCCGGGCGGTCTGACGGTGGCGCAATGCAACACGGAGGATCAGTAGCTATGCGATAGATTTTTCCTTCGCCGGGACCATCTGCGTTTTATGCCGTCGTGGACGGCTCCGACGCCGGCGGTTCGGTCTGGACACCGCGCGCGTGGAGGTCAGCTCCGGTCGCCGCGGTCCCGGTCGTTGCGGTCCCCGCGGTCCCGGTCGTTGTTGTCGCGGTCGCCGCGGTCCCGGTCGTTGTTGTCCCGGTCGTTGCGGTCCCAGCCACCGTGGCGGCGGTCCCGGTCCTGCATCCAGTCGTTGCGGTGCGAACCCGGACGGTAGAACCGGAACTGGCCCGGGCGGCCCTGCCGGAACTGCCCGGCCCAGACGGGCCGGAACTGTGCCGGGAAGCCCCGGATGACCTGGAACGGCCGGCCGAAGCCGAACGAGTTCCAGTTGTCGTAGTCGACGACCTCGAGGGCCCAGGCACCACGGCGGGGCCCGACGCGCACGAAGGTGCAGTCGAAGTCGTCCCAGACGCCGCGGCGCTCGCCGTAGAAGCCGGCCAGCTGGCAGGCGCGCGGCGACCGGTAGAAGCCGACGATCTGGCTTTCCCCCCGCCACACGTTGCGACTAGCCGTGGTCTTGCTTTCCGGCGCCGCCGGCGCAGCCGGGGCAGCCTGAGCCGGGCCCATGCCAACGGTCAGAGCGGTGAGAACGCCGAACCCTCCAAGGGTCAGGGCACGCGTGAGCTTGTTCATTAGATTCCTCTCATACCCGTTCAAATCGCTTCTTGTCCTAAGAAACGGTTGGCCGCGGATCCTGGAAGTGGATCTAGCGGCCATCGCGAGGCGCAGAACGGACGGTTGAGGCGGCCGGTCAGTGGACCCCTTTAGGGCAAGCCGCCGACGCCGGCGTTTCGGGCGCCGACCGGCGGTGTGTTCGCGCTGCGGAGGGGTAGTCGGGCAGCCATGCGTATCGGAAACACGGAAGTCCGGTTCCTCGGTGGGCCCGCTGGTTGCCTCGGGATGATCGCAGTGTCGATCTTGTTGTCGGTCGGGTTGACCGTGCTGCTCAACCTTCTCCTTCGGTGAGCCACCGAAGCGAACTCTCCTGACCTACGGCGCGATGCGCCGTTTCACGACGGCCCTGGTGCCGGCCTCGCCGGTGTCCGGCAACAGGGCAAGCGCGGCGAGGAAGTCGTCGAAGGCACGATCGGCTCGCGGCGTGTCCCCCGTGGCCTCGATGTCCATGATCAGGCCGCGGATGACCGCCAGCACGAGGGTGGCGAGCTCGGGGCGGCCGGCGGTCCGCATGCCGTCCTCGAGGGGTTGAAGCCAGTCAGTGGTGGCCTCGCGCCGGAAGGTCGGCCACAACTGCTGCTCGGTGTCCTCGCGGAGCTTGCCGAACATGCGGAGATAGGGGCGACCCTCCGGGCCGGTCATGGCCTGCCACGCGTGCCGCAGCGTCACCAGGTAAGGCTCGTCCCGCCGTGCGGACAGCAGCTTGCCGTAGAACTCACGCTGACGCTGCCGCGCCCGGCGCAGGGTCTCGTACAGCAGCGCGTCCCGCGTCCCGAAGTGGTAGATCAGCATGCGGGTCGACGATCCGGACGCCTTCACGAACGGTTCGAGGCGGTCGGGCAGTCCATGGATGAGCGCGTGATCGACACAGGCATCGAGGATGCGGTCGCGGATCTCGGGTTGCTTGTGACGGCCCACCCCGACACTTTTTCACGTAACTGCCGGTACGTCTAACGTTGGTTTCGGCCGAGAAGGAGGCTGAGATGCGAGTGGTATTCGTGCACGGTGCGTGCGTCCGGGACGGCGACTGGTGGTGGCACCTGACTTCCGAAGCGCTGCGGGAGCGCGGCATCACCAGCGTCGCGCCGGCGTTACCGAGCTGCGGTGAGGTTGACCGGCCCGCCGGAGCGAACGGTCCCGGCCTGACGGAGGACGTCGCGGCGGTGCGGGCGGCACTGGCCGGGAGCGACGAACCGACCCTGGTCGTCGGACACAGTTACGGCGGGATTGTCGCATCCGAGGCAGCGGTGGGTGTCCCATCGGTACGGCACATGGTTTACGTGTCGAGCTATCTGCCCGAGCCGGGAGAGTCGCTGTCGACCTTCGGCGCTCCGGAACCGCCGCCGTTCCTCGACTTCGACCCCGAGCGGGGCACGTTCGGTGCGGTGCCGCAGCTGTTCGCCGAGACGTTCGTACAGGACTGCTCGCAGGAGATCGCACGCGAAGGTGCGGCCCGCCTCGTCCGGCAGACGATCGCCGTCCTTCAGCAGCCGGTGCGGCAGGTGGCGTGGCCCGACCTGCCGACCACGTACGTGGTGTGCACCGACGATCGTGGCACTCCGGCGGCGGCGCAGCGCCGATTCTCCCGCCGCGCCGGCCAGGTCGTTGACGTTCCGACGGGCCACCACCCGTTCCTGTCGCAGCCGCAGACCATAGCCGACATCCTGACCGGCCTGTCATGACCACGGCGTCGGAACTGGTGCGGGACATGTATGCGGCCTACAACCGCCGCGACGCCGACGGTCTGCTCGCTTTGCTGACCGACGACGTCGACTGGCCGGACGGCAGTTCCCGACTGCGCGGCAAAGATGCACTCCGCAGCTACTGGCTCGAGCAGTGGACCCGGGTCCACACCCACGACGACCCTGGCGAGCCGGTCGATCTGGGCGCCGGGCGCATCGCGGTCCATGTCAACCAGACCGTCCGTACGCCCGACGGGTCGCCCGTGTCGACGGCCCGCTTCGTCCATCTCTTTCAGCTCAGGGACGGGCTGACCGCCCGCATGGACATCGAACCGGACACGACGCCGCCATAAGCGCCGGAGCGTCAGTCGGCGGTCACGGTGGCCGGCACGTACGGGCGGGCGTCGTGCAGTGAACCGGTGGTCGAGCGGAACAGTGCCGGGAAGTCGGCGGTGGAGGTGCCGACCTCGACGTGACCGAGGGTCGAGGCGATCTGCGCGTACGGCTGCGGGGTCGCCGACGACTGGAAGCCGATGGTGACGATCTCGGTCTGGCCGGCGGGGATGCTGAACGCGAGCCCGCAGTTGACGATCGTGCGGTTGTCCTCGGTCCAGCCGAAGACGCACCCGTCGGCACCGTCGAAGCTGTCGAAGTCGAAGGTGTTCGCGATCGGCTCGGTGATGGAGATGCCGTTGCTCCACGGCGCATCCGAGTTGTTCTTGATCGCGATGTCGATGCTGCCGGTGTGGTCGCCCTGCGCCCGCGGGTTGAAGATCAGCGGCCCGACAGTGAGGGTCGGCTGGGCGGCTTCGGCCGGCGCGGCCTGGGCGGCTTCGGCCGGCGCGGCCTGGGCGGCGAGGGCGCCACCGAACAGGGCGGCGGTGACGGCAAGCGCGACGGCGCCCGCACGCAGAGGGGTACGCAAGAGTTCTCTCCTCGTGTCGACTCCCGTTCGGCCGAGGCAAAGGGACCCCGGCCGATCGACTCAGCGGACAGGCTAGCAGCGATCAGCGTCAATATCGCGGTGGCCCCGCTCGCGGTGCCCGTGGACAACTTCGGACTACCCGCATCGTCCGGAACCGCGCGGTCGACGTCACGGAGCCTTGGTACAGCTGGCTGTACCAGGGGTTGGGCAGCTCACGGGATCGTCGCAGGACGGCCGGATCCATAGATTCAAGGCATGACGAACAACGATTTCCGCCCCGCCCTCTGGATCGCCCTCGTAGTCCTCGCCGTCGCCAACGGCGCCACCTCCGCGGCCGGTTTGACCGTCGTCAGTGTGGCCCTCGGCGTCCTGACCCTCGGCGTCGCCGTCGCCCTGGTCGTGCAATACCGCCGGCACCGCCGCACCACCGCCTGACGACCACCGCGCCAGATCATGACAACCACCTGACGCAGCACGCGCGATAAATCCCCGGACCAGCCGCCACCCGGCGAACGGGGATTTTCGCATTCGGCAAGGCACGAACGTCGTGGACGACTCCGCCCGGAAACGACGAAGGGCCAGCCCCTGAGGGACTGACCCAGACCGACCGTGACCCGAACGAACCAGATGGTTCGCGCACAGCCATCCGTGGTGGGCGATACTGGGATCGAACCAGTGACCTCTTCCGTGTCAAGGAAGCGCGCTCCCGCTGCGCCAATCGCCCTCGGGAAAACAGCATACTGCCGAGGTGGAGACGGGATTTGAACCCGTGTAGACGGCTTTGCAGGCCGTTGCCTCGCCTCTCGGCCACTCCACCGAGCCGGCCCAGCACGACTGTGAAGGCCTCTCCGAGCGGACGACGGGATTCGAACCCGCGACCCTCACCTTGGCAAGGTGATGCGCTACCAGCTGCGCTACGTCCGCATGTCGTTCGTGCCTGCCCTGTCGGGCTTGCCCGGCGACGGAAGAAACATTAGCGGGTCACCTGGGGCCTTGCCAAACCGGGGTACCCCGGCGCGTCGCGGGGCGGGGTTCACCAGGGGGTTCCGAGTTGTCCACAGGCCGGAAACCCGGCAGGCGGCCGAGGGTCTTCCCGGTGTTGGATGAGCCCATGGAGTTCCGACAGATCAGCGCGGCGGAGCGCACGGCGAGCATGTTCCCCCTCCAGTCGTACGCGTTCTTGGCCTCGCCCTGGCCGGAGGGCGACGAGGCGGCCTACGCGAGCCGCATGAAGTTCTTCGAGACGGCTGTCAACATGGTCGCCGAGGAGGACGGGAAGGCGCTGGCCTGCGCGGCCTCGTTGCGGATGCGGCAGAACGTGCGGGGCAAGGTGCAGCCCATGGCGGGCATCGCCTCGGTCGCGTCGCATCCGTCGGCGCGGCGGCGGGGGCTGGTGCGCGGGGTGCTGGAGCGGCTGCTGCGCCAGGTGCGCGACGAGGGACACACCGTGAGCGCGCTTTATCCGTTCCGGCCGAGCTTCTACGCCCGGTTCGGCTACGTGGGCACGCCTCGGCACCGCATTGCGACGTTTGCCCCCGAAGGTCTTTCTCACCTGACGCGGGCCGAGCTGCCGGGTGAGGTCGAGCGGCTGCCCATGCGCGAGGGGTTCGACGAGTGGCGTGCGCTGCATCACCGGCTGCTTCCCGAGCGGCACGGGTTCGCGATCTACGACGACGTCCGCGCGGCCGAGTTCCGGGAGGACAAGCGGTGGGTCGCCATCGCACGGGCCGGCGGTGAGGTGGTCGGGGCGGTGGATTACCGGGTCAAGGCGTACGGGGCCGATCTTTACGGTTCTGACCTGCTGACCACCGGGCCGCTGGGGAGGGCGCTGCTGCTGCAGTTCTTCGGGCGGCACGTCGATCAGATCGCGCGGGTGCACGTGCGGGTGGGCAGCGACGAGGTGCCCGAGCTGTGGGGCACGGATTTCGCGGTCACCACCGAGGGGCGGGTCGACTTCCCGACTCACGGCGGGGCGATGGTGCGGGTGCTCGACATGCCGGCGCTCACCGGCAGCGAGGCCGGGGACGGCGACGTGACGATCGAGATCACCGACGACGCGCTGGTGGGCGGGTCCTGGCGCCTGGTCGGCGAGGGTGGGCGGCTCACGGTGACCAAGGGGACGGCGGAACCGGCGGCGACGCTCTCGGTGGGCGGGTTCAGCGGCCTGCTGTACGGGGTGCTCGACCCCATCGAGGTGATCACGCGAGGGCTGGGGCGGGTCGACGAGGCGGCCGTCGCGCCGCTGAGCAGCTTGTTTCCGCGCCGGATGCCGTACATCTTCTCGGACTTCTGACGGGACGCCGGGGTCAGCGTGACAGCGGGGAGGAGGGCGATAATCACGGCATGAGAAAGGACTCGATCCTGTCGTACAAGTCCGAGGGCTCCGTGCTGAGCATCTATTCCAAGGGGTCGGTGCTGTCGATCGGCTCCACCGGGTCGGCGCTGTCCATCGGGTCGATCGGTTCTTTCGGGTCGGTCGGGTCGATCGCCTCGTGGCTGTCGATCGGCTCGATCCTGTCGGGGCTGTCCATCGGTTCGCTCATGGCCTGGCAGGCGCGGCGCGCGGTCATGGCCACTGGGGCGCACGGCGGGCAGGTCCGGAGCGGACATCGGCACAACCACGGCTGAGACCGCCCGCTGGGGGCGGCCTCAGCGGTGAGTGGTCAGCGGGTGGGGACGTCGAGGTAGGAGCCGCCCGTGACGGTGATCCGGCGGCCGGGGTCGTTGGCGTCGTAATAGAGCGGGTCCACCGTGTCGACGACCAGGGTCAGGGAGTGGCCGGCCGGCACGTCGTAGGCGGCCGCCGAGAGAGCCAGGTCGACCTCGGTGGTGCCCGACCATGTGACGGGCGCGTGGGTGATCAGGCGGGCCGTGCCCAGGTTGTCGAGGTCGTACAGGTAAGCGACGGCGGAACCCTGCGACTGGGCCACGCTGAGGTGCAGGCGCGGGATGCCCCGGATCTTGAGGACGGAGCCGGGGCGGGCGGCGGCCCAGACACCGGCGCGGCCCCGGTCGACAGTGGGCAGCCAGATCGACGGGCGCTGGTTGGTGAAGGCCGAGACGCCGTTGGTCAGCAGCACGACCCCGCCGTTGGCGATCGTGTCCTGGTCGGTGGGGAGCGTCTTCGACCAGCCGGTGGTGGGGGCGCCGCCGAGCAGGCCGGTGCCGTCGAGGGTGCGGATCCGGCCCAGACCGTAGCGGGTGGTCGAAGTGCTCAGGCTCGACCAGTCGGCGTACGTCTCGGTGGCCGCGTTGTCGGGCCGCACGAGCACCGGCGGCCGGGCGTCGGGCGTGCCGCCGGCCAAATGCTGATCGAACCACGCCCGTACGTTCGCCCAGACGTCGTTCTCGAAGCCGAACACGCCGCCCAGCTCGGCGATCGCGTGGTCGCCGGGACGCAGCTCGAGCCGTTTGGGGCCGGTCAGCTGCCGATGGAAGTCGACCAGCTGATTGGGCGGGAAGAACGAGTCGCCCCACGCGTTGGCGATCAGCACGGCGGGGGCGTTCGCGTTGATCCGGTCGAGGTACGTCGCCGGGGAACGCACCCGGGCCCACGCCATCACCTCGGGGACGTCACGGTCGGCCTTGAAGTCCGCCAGTTTGCCGCTGAGGTCGGGGCCGGCGTTGCCGAGCAGCGCGGCCGCCAGTTCCAGCAGCCCGGCCGACTGGCGGTGCCGGGTGGAGTCGCTGTAGAGCGAATACACCAGGTCGGTCCAGCCGCTCATCATGGCGACCACGCGGATGCGCTTGTCGAACGCGGCGCCGAGCAGGGAGATACCGGCCCCGTACGAGATCCCGGCCGCGCCGACCCGGGCGGGATCGGCTGTCGTGTTGCCCAGCGTCCAGTCGATCACCTTGGACAGGTCGGCCATGTCCTTCGGGCCCGCGGTGTCGATCTCCCCGCCGGACGCCCACCAGCCGCGCGGCGTGTACGAGACCACCACGTAGCCGCCCTCGGCCAGCTTCTTGGCCTGCGCCAGGTATTCGAGGTCGTTGAGGCCCCAGCTCGCCGGCAGGATCACCGCGGGATGGCGGCCCGCGGCGGCGGGGGCGATCACGTTGGCTTTGAGCGTGACGCCGGCGCCCGGAATGTCCACGAACTTGTAGCCGGTGGTGGCGACGGCGGGTGCGGCGGCCGCGAGTGCGGCGGATGCCGCGGGCGGGGCAGCGGCGAGGGCTGCGGGAGCGGTGACGGGTGCGGTGGCGAGGGCTGCGGGAGCGGTGACGGGTGCGGTGGTGAGGGCTGCGGGAGCGGTGACGGGTGCGGTGGTGAGGGCTGCGGGTGGGGCGGCGGCTGCGGCGACGGCTGCGGGTGGGGCGGTGGGTGCGGTGGCGAGGGCTGCGGGTGGGGCGGCAGCCGCGGCGAGGGCGGCCGATGGGGCGGCGGCACGGAGGGGCGCGGCCGCGGCGAGGGCGGCCGATGGGGCGGCGGCAGGGATGGGCGCGGCCGCGGCGGGGGCGGGAAGTGCGCCGGAGAGGGCGAGACCGGCGGACAAGGCGACGCTGAGCAGGATTTTGCGATGGGGCTCCATGCGCTCTCCTCATGCAGAGCAAGGTCGGCGAGCCCCGGAGTACGGGCGCGGTGGCACGTCCGTACGGGAAGGGGTGTTCGCCTGCGGGAGGGGCTGGAGCGCTCCAGTTTCGGCAGCGTAGGAGCCGGTTCCGAGAAATTGAACTTCATGACATTATCGTTACTTGCCAGTAACGTAGGTCACTTCGGTAAGCCGCAGGCGGGGAGGGGCCGAGAGGCGCGGGTGCAGGGAAGGCGGACGCGGACGGGCGGGCGCGGGACGGGCGGGCAGGAGCCAGCGGGACGGGCAGGCGCAGTACCAGCGGGGAGCCGGACGAGCGGGCGCGGCACGAGCGGGCGTGATACGAGCGGTACACCTGACGGGCAGGCGCGGCGCGGACTGGCAGGCGTAAGGCGATCGGGCGCGGAGCGGGCAAGCGCGGGGCGGGCGCAAGACGGGCTGGCGTAAGACGAGCGGGGCGCGGGACGAGCAGGCGCGGGAAGCGACGAACACGGGGCAGGAGAACCGGATGCTGTACGGAGTTCAGACGCCGCGGCGCCGGGATGCTCAGCGGAACCGGGAGGCCATCGTGCGCGCCGCCTGTGACCTGATGACCAGCGAACGCGCCGTGGTGGGCATGCCTGAGATCGCGCGGCGGGCCGGGGTCGGGCAGGCGACGTTGTACCGGCACTTTCCCGACCGGTACGCGCTCACGGCCGCCGTCATCGGGTTGCAGGTGGAGCGGCTCGAGGCCTGTGTGGCCGCGACCCGTCAGCAGCCGGCCGCCTTCCGGGCCATGCTCGACGCCGTGTTGCGGGCTCAGGTCAGCATGCGTCCGCTCGTGCGGCTGGCCCGCCGGCTGGAACCCGCTGTGCAGGGGCGTTACCTGCGCCGCATCGTCGCGCTGCTGGCTGAGCCGTTGCGTCGGGCCCAGGAGCACGGGCATGTGCGCAGCGATCTCGAACCGGGTGACCTGGTGCTGATCTTCACCATGGTCGAGGGGGTGCTGGCGGGCACCCTGGACGGCGAGGCCGAAGCCCGCGCCGCCGCTGATCGCACCATCGACCTCGCGCTGGACGGCGTGTTCAAGGCCTGAGTCCTGTCCTGCCGATCATGCCGCAGCCCCGCGTGATCGGCAGGACAGGCCTCAGCTGTGCCAGGAGCGCCACAGGGCCGCGTACGGGCCGTCCGCCGCGACCAGGGCGTCGTGCGTGCCGACCTCGATGATCCGGCCGTCCTCCATCACGACCACCCGGTCGGCGTCGTGGGCCGTCTGCAGGCGGTGGGCGATGGCGATCACCGTACGTTCGTGCAGCACCGCGGCCAGGGCGCGTTCGGCCGTGCGGGCGGCGGTCGGGTCGAGCAGCGCGGTGGCCTCGTCGAGGATGACCGTGTGGGGGTCGGCCAGCACCACCCGGGCCAGGGCGAGCTGCTGGGCCTGGGCCCCGTCGGGCGGGTGTTCACCCAGGTCGCGGTCGAGGTCGTCGGCCCAGTCGGCCCCGACCGTCTTGAGGGCTCGCCGCAGCTCGTCGTCGGGGGCCGCGATCATCAGGTTGTCCCGCAGGGATTCGCGGAAGACGTGGTGTTCCTGCGTGACGAGCACGACCTGGCGGCGCAGTTCGTCGGGTGGCAGGTCGGCCACCGGCACCCCGCCCACGGCCACCGAACCGGACGCGGGCCGGTCCACCCCGGCGATCAGGCGGCCCAGCGTCGACTTGCCCGCGCCGGAGAGGCCGACGATCGCGAGGCGTTCCCCGGGCCGTACGGTCAAGGTCACGTCGTGCAGGACGTCGCGGCCCTCGTCGTACGCGTAACGCACCTGGGAGATCTCGATGCGGTCCCCCTCGGGCAGCACCGTCGACGCCGGGGGGCCGGCGGGCACGGCGGAGAGCCCTTCGATACGGGCGAACGACGCGCTGCTGCTCTGCAACGACTCGATCCATATCAAGATCATGTCGAGGGGGCCGACGAGCTGGCGCAGGTAGAGCACCGCCGCGCCGACCGTGCCCAGCGACACGTGGCCGTCGAAGTAGAGGAACCCGCCCAGCAGCAGCACGAGCACGCTCGGGACCGCGTACGAGATCTCCACCGACGGGAAGAAGACGCTGCGCAGGCGCAGGGTGGCCAGCCGGGTGCGCCGGGTCTCGTCGATCGCCCGGCGGCCCGCGTCCAGGCGCCGCTCGGCCAGTCCGAACGCCTCCACCGTACGGGCTCCGGAGGTGGTCGCGGCCAGCTCGTCGGCCAGCGCGGAGTTGGCTTCACCCTCCGTGAGGTAGGCGGGGCGGGCGACGCGCAGATACCACCGGGTGGCGAACCAGATGCCGGACAGGCCGAGGATGCCGACCACGCCGAGCAGCGGATTGAGCAGCAGGACGGCGACGACGATGAAGACGATCTGGACGACGCCGATGAGAATGTTGGGCAGGATGTCGCGCAGCGTGTTGGCGACCGCATCGACGTCGGTGGTGCCGCGCGCCGCGAGGTCGCCGGCGGGGACGCGTTCGATCACCGCGGCGGGCAGGCCGAGCGAGCGGCGCAGAAAGCCCTCGCGGATGCGGGCGGCGGTGCGTTCGCCGAAGCGGTAGGCGATGCCGAGCGACTGCCGGGCCAGCAGCGTCTGGGCGATTGCGCAGGCCAGCACGCCCAGGGCGAGCCGGTCGACGGTCTCGACGCCGCCACCGCCGGCGACCGTGTCGATGATGCGGCCCAGCAACCACGGACCGCCCAGTCCGGCCAGCGCGGCCAGCACGTTGAGAACGGTCACGGCGGTGATCGAGCGACGGTCGGCCGCGATCAGACCCAGCGTGGCCCGGGCGACCTGACGCTGATCGGCGACGGGCAGCGAGGCGCTCACAGGTCGTCCTCCTGGGAGAAGACGCGGGTGACCAGGGCGTGATAACCGGGGCTGGAGGCGAGCAGCTCGCGGTGTGTGCCGGTGGCGGCGACCCGGCCGTCGACCAGGTAGTGCACGACGTCGGCCCGGTCGAGCAGCACCGGCGAGGTGGTGGCGACGACGGTGCCCCGGCCCCGGCGCGCTTCGGTGAGTCGCTCGGCGATGGCGGCCTCGGTGTGCGCGTCGACGGCCGAGGTCGGCTCGGCGGCCAGCAGCATCTCGGGGTCGGCGTGCACGGCCCGGGCCAGCCGCACCCGCTGCCGCTGGCCGCCCGAGATGTTGCGGCCGGACCACTCGATCGGCCGGCCCAGGTCGGACGCCACGTCGTGGGCCACGGCCGTCCTGATCGCGGCCCGCACCCGTTCGTCGTCGGGGTCGTCGCGCCCGGCCACCACCTCGCGCAACGGACCGGCGAACAGGTCGGCGCCGGGCTCGGCGACCAGGACGCGGCCGCGGATCTCGGGCTGGGCAATCTCCGCCAGCGGCCGGTCGCCCCAGGTCGCGGTGGTCGGCCCGTACGCACCGAGCCGGTCGATCACCTCGGCCGCGTCGGCCGGGCGCGCGCCGGCCAGCGCGGTCAAGCGGCCCGGCTCGGCCACCACCCCCGACTCCGGGTCGCGCAGCGGGGCCGGGCCGGCCGGGCCGGGCGCGCCGGTGCGGTCGTCCTCGGGCAGGCGCAGGAAGTCGACCACGCGGCGGGCCGCGACCAGGCCGCGGGTGACGTCGAACGAGCAGAAGATCAGCACGTTGACCGGGATGACCAGCATCGCCGTGTAGCCGTAGACGCCGACCAGTTCGCCCACGGTCAGCGCGCCGGACGCCGCGAGCCGGGCCGCCAGCCAGACCACCACGGCCAGGAACACGACCGGGAGCCCGTCACCCAGTGCGCCGATCCAGCTGAACGGCCCACCGACGCGATACCCCTGGTCCCGTAGCCGGGCGGACTGTTGGTCGTACCGGGAGAGATGGGTCTGTTTGCCGCCGAGGCCGTTGAGGATGCGCAGGCCACCGAGCACGTCGACCAGCCGGGTGTTGAGCTCGCCCTGCTGCTCGCGATAGCTCAGCCCGGCCCGCTGACCGCGCTGCAGCAGGGGGCCGACGAAGACCGCGAGCACCGGCACGCCGATCAGCACGACGACGGCGAGCGTGGGTGACGTACGGAAAAGGATCGTCGCCACGACCGAGATGGCCAGGGTGGCCGCGACGCCGACACCGCCGACGTTCATGGCCCGGCCGATCGTCCACACGTCGGAGATGCCGATCGTGACGACCTCACCCGCGGTGATGCGCCGGGGCAGCGCCGAGCCGAGCCGGGTCGCGTGGGTCATCACCAGATCGGCCGTCTGCAGCGCGGCCGCCATGCGCAGCTTCGTCATGCTGCGATGCCGCATGATCCCGAGACCAGCGCTGGCCGCGCCGACCACCAGGACGGTCGCGGCCCAGCCGATCAGCGCGCCGCGGTCCCGGCCGGCCAGGCCGTGATCGATGGCCTGGGAGAGCAGCCAGGGCGTGGTGGCCAGGCTGAGGAACCAGAGCGAGCCGAAGAGGGCGCCCATCCCCACCCGGCGTTTGTTCGTGCGTCCCAACCACCAGAGAAAGCGCGCCGGTCCCCGTAAGTCCACGTCGTCATGCTGCCTCATGAGGGTCGATGAACGCCGCCCGGTTTCCCACCCGCGGCGTACCCCGGGCTGTCCGTCAGGGATGAGACGTGGGCGCTATCGGTCAGTTCTACTCGCTGCGCGGTTCGGTCCGGCTGGCGCGGTTCCGGCTGCTGCACCACCGGCCCAGCCTGGACCGGGCGATCAGTCACCTGGAACGGGGAGCCGCGCGGCTGCGGCCCGGTCATCCCGACCGGCCGCTGGTGCTGGCCGCGCTGAGCAACGGTTTGCTCTGGCGGTACGAGCAGACCTCGGCCGCCGCCGATCTGGACGGGGCGGCCGAGCGGCTGCAGGAGGCGATCGCCGCGCCGGGGCTGCCGATCGGGGAGCGGGCCGGCTTCCGCGGTGATCTCGCGGCCGTCCTGCGGTCCCGCTTCCTCCGGTACGGCGATCCGGCCGACCTGGACGAGGCGATCGAGGCCGCTTCCGACGCCGTACGCCACTCCGGCAACCCCGCGTCCGCCGTCACGAATCGGGCTTTGGCGCTGCTCGCCCGGTACGAGCTGAGCGCCGACACCGCCGACCTGCTGGCCGCGCTGCGGGACGCCCGCGAACCGGCCCGTGGGCCCCTGCACCGCGGGCTGCGGCTGGGCGCGCTGATCAGCGCGCTCGGCGCCCGCTACCAGTACACCGACGACCCGGACGACCTGAGCGGCGCGATCGCGGCCGGTCGGGAGGCGCTGGCCACACTGTCCCGGTTCGACCCGTACCGCGCGCTCTACGCGAACGAGCTCAGCCTCCTGCTGCGCGTCACCGGCCGGCCGGAGCTGCTCACCGAGGCGGTCGAGGTGGCCGAGGACGCGCTGCGCGACGACCCACCGGACAATGTCGACCACCCCGGCCGGCTCAGCACGCTCTCGATGGCGCTGTTCATGCGGCACCTGGCCGGCGGGGAGCCCGACGACCTGCGGCGGGCTCGGGAGCTGGCCGAGCAGGCCGCGGCGGCCGGTGCGCTCGGCCGGCCGATGCTGCTGCAGCGGGTGAGCCTGATCGAGCGGCGCTGGTTCGACGTGACCGGCGACGAGGCGGCCCTCGACCGGGGGGAACAGGCGGTCCGGGAGGCGCTGGGCCTGATCGGGCCGGGGGATCCGCTGGCCGACGCGCTGAGGTGTGAACTGGCGGAACTGCTGCGCCGCCGGCCGGGCGACCCGCAACGCCGCGCCGAAGCCCGGCAGCTGCTGATCACCGCGGTCCGGGGGCGGGCGCCGACCCTGTCGATCTACAGCGCCCTGCGCGCCGCGGTCGCGCTCGGTGAACTGGCCGCCGAGGACGGCCGGGCCGCCGACGCGCTGCTCGGCTACCGCCGAGCGGTCGAGCTGCTGCCCACGGCGGCCTGGCCGGGACTGCGGCGGACGGTGCGCGAGGCCCGGCTGGCCGAGGCGCCCCGGGCGACCGACGCGGCCGCGACGGCGGTGCAGGCCGCACAGCCCGGCCTGGCCGTGGAACTGCTGGAGGCGGGCCGGGCGGTCCTCTGGTCGCAGCAGCTGAGCCGGCGCTCCGACCTGAGCCGGTTGCGGGTGGCCGCGCCCGCGACGGCCGAGCGCCTCAACGAGATACGCGGCTGGTTCGAGCGACCCACGGCGGAGGGCGAATGAGGACCGGGAAAACCGACGTCGATCGCCGGATGTCGCTGGCCCGCGAATGGGACCAGCTCGTCACCGAGGTGCGCGACCGGCCCGGCTTCGCGGACTTCCTGCGGCCGCCGCGGCTGACGACGCTGCTGCCGGCGGCCGCGGGCGGCCCGGTGATCATCCTGAACGTGAGCACCTGGCGCTGCGACGCGCTCGTCATCCGTACGGGTGGGGTCGAGGTCGTCGCCTTGCCGCGGCTCACCGCCGAGCGGGTCGCCGAGCAGGTGCAGGCGTACCTGACCGCGGTCGGCGTCCGGCAGCGGGCGACCGAGCGCGGCGCCGGGCGGCGGGACCTGGCGGCGACAGCGGGCGTGGAGGAAGCCCTGGACGACTGTCTGCGGTGGATGTGGGACGCGTTCGCCCACGAGATCCTGGACCGGCTGGGCCACACCGGGCCGCCCGCGCCGGGACAACCGTGGCCACGCGTCTGGTGGTGCCCGACCGGGTTGCTGACGCTGCTGCCGATCCACGCCGCGGGCGATCACCGCACCCCGGGCGCCGCCGTGCTCGACCGGGTGGTGTCGTCGTACACGCCGACCCTGCGGGCCCTGCTCGAGGCGCGGCCGCACACCTCGGGCCCGGGCCGGATGCTCTTCGTCGGCATGCCGGAGACACCGGGCCAGGCCCAGCTGCCCAACGTACGGGTGGAGGAAGGTCTGATCGGACGTCACTTCACCGGGGCCGCCACCCGCCTGGTCGGACCGTCCGCCACCCGTGACGCCGTGCTGCGCGCCCTGCCCACGTACGACTGGGTCCACTTCGCCTGCCACGGCGAGCAGAACCTGGCCGACCCGTCCCGCGGAGGCCTGGTGCTGCAGGACGGCTCGCTCACCGTGACCGACCTGGCCTCCGGGCAGTACCGCGGCGAGTTCGCGTACCTGTCCGGCTGCAAGACGGCGGTGGGCGGACGGGACCTTCCGGACGAGGCGATCACGCTGGCCGCCGCGTTGCACTACACGGGATACCGGCACGTCATCGCCACTTTGTGGTCGGTCTGGGACGAGCAGGCGGCGCAGGTGGCCGCAGACGTGTACGCGGCCCTGGTGACCGGCGGCGTCCCCGACGCCCGCCCGGCGGCGCACGCCCTGCACCGGGCGGTCCGGCGGCTCCGAACCGCCCAGCCGGACCGGCCCAGTGTCTGGACACCGTTCGCCCACACCGGCCCGTGACGCCTGATCCCCGCTGGCCGCGGGCAAGACAACGGCATCGCCCGAGGGCGGTGCCGTCGTCTTTTTCTTCGGTCTTACTGCTTGAGGGCCTTCGCGGCCGGCTGCCAGGTGGAGCGGTCGGCGACGTCGGCCACCCGGATGGACTGGGCGATCTTCTTCAGCTCCGACTCCGGCAGGTCGGCCCCGGTGCCCTGGTTGCTGACCTGCACCTGAACCTTGCCGTCGGCGCTCCACACGTTGCAGAAACCGTTGGGGTAGCAGGCCGTCTTCCCGGCCTTCGCCTTCTGGTTCGAGTTGGTGCTGGGCGTGACGTAGATGTTGAAGCTGCCGGGGATGCCGGCCTCGGTGCCCTGGTCGTACGGCGCCGACAGGCCCGTCGCGGCCGGGGCCGGCTTCGCGTACGTGGCGCCGCCGTAGTCGCCGCCGCGGGCGTTGGCGATGCCGTCGAGCCCGGCCATGGCACCCGTGCCGGTCTGCACCGGCTTGAAGCCCGCGGGCACGTAGCCGACGGTGAACGGCAGCGTGGCCGGCTTGGCCGGGCCCGGCTTGAGCCCCTCGACCAGCGCGCCCAGATCGGCGAAGGACGGCGACGTCTCGCGGCTGGAGACCGAGGTCACCGACGCCCACGCGTTGGCCGTGTACTCCCAGGCCAGCAGCTTGTTGCCGGGCACGACGGCGTTCGTGGGGTCGAGGCCGGCGGTCAGCGTCGCCTGCACGGCCTGCTGCCCGTTCACGGTGGTGCTCTTGCCGTTCTTGATGCCGGCCGGGTCGAAGGCGCCCGGGCGGTACACGGTCAGGTACGCGTAGATCGACGGCTTCGCGTTCTTCTTCCGCTCCAGCAGCTGCTCCTGCGTGAGCTCCTCGTCGCCACCGGTGGACGGCTTGTCGTTCGAGTCCGCGCCGGTCATGTAGACCGAGGCGATCTGATACGCGGTCGACGCCACGATCGGGTCCTGCACCTGGAACTGGCCCGCGTCGAAGCCCTGGAAGGTGAAGGTGAACGGCGCCGCGTCGGGCCACGTCGCGGCCTTGGCCGGTGCCGCCGGCGCGTCGGCGTCGGGGGTGGTCTGTTCGGTGCCGGCCGACGGCAGTGCGAACGCGCCCGCCACCACGGCGGCCACCAGCCCGGCCGCGCCCGCCGTGGCGAACCCGGCCCGGCGGCGCTGCTGCTGACGGCGCCCGGCCCGGATGATGTCGTCCGCGTTGCGCGACAGCGGCGGCTCGTCGGCCGTCACCGTGTCCACGAACTCATGCAACTGCATTGGTCCACTCCTCTATCGCTTCCCCGGTGAGGTTGATTCGTTCGGCCGCGAGCAGTTCGCGCAGCTTGGCCAGGCCCCGCGAACTTTGGCTCTTGGCCGTTCCGACGTTGCAGTCGAGCACCCCGGCCGTTTCCTCGAGGCTCAGGCCGAGGTAGTGCCGCAGGAACACCGCGGCCCGCTGCCGGGGCGGCACCGTGCCGAGCGCGTCCCGCAGCCGCAGTCGTACGTCGGAGGCGCCGGCCGGATCGCCGTGCGCCATCTCGGGCAGGGCGTCCCCGGCGGACCGTTCCCGACGCCACGGCTTGCGTGTCTCGTCGATCGCGGCGCGGTACACCATCGTCTTGGCGTACAGGTCGGGCCGCTCCAGCTTGCGCCAGCGCGGGTAGAGCTTCGCCAGCACGTTGGCCACGGCGTCCTCCGCCGCGTGCCAATCGCCGCAGGTCATGTACGCCAGCTTCCGCAGTTGGGGCAGCTGGAACGTCACAAACTCGCGGAACGCTTGCTCGTCTTCGGCTTTCAACTCGACTGCCTCCTTCATGGCGGAGGTAGAACGGTGCCGCCGGTCCCAGGAGTTGCACGGAGGTCAAAAGTAGTTCCGCGGTCACCCGGCGCAATCCGGGAACAAGCGCGGGAAAGGCGGCGCTGCACCTGTGGTGATCAACTCCGGGATCCGTCTCTCGCTGCTGGACCGGTCGCGCACCCGGGCCGGTGAGGCCGCATCGACGGCGCTCGCCGGCACCGTGGCGCGGGCCACACAGGCGGAGCGGCTGGGCTACGGGCGGTTCTGGGTGGCCGAGCATCACAGCGTCCCCGGCATCGCCGGTTCGGCCCCCGCCGTGCTGCTGGCCGCCGTGGCCGGAGCGACGACGACCATCCGGATCGGCTCGGCGGGCGTGATGCTGCCCCACCACCAGCCCCTGGTGGTGGCCGAGCAGTTCGCCACTTTGTCAGCGTTCGCGCCGGGCCGGGTGGATCTCGGGCTCGGACGCTCCCCGGGTTTCACCGCTCCCGTACGCCGGGCCCTGCGCGAGACCGAACGTGACTTCGCCGCCGACCTCGTCGAACTGCGCGGGTTCCTCACCGGGACGCAGGAGATCAGCCTGCACCCGCAACCGGCGGGGCCGGTGCCGATGTACGTGCTGGCCACGGGACGCGGGTTGCCGGTCGCGGCCGACCTGGGGCTGCCGGTGATCGTGGGCGGGCCCCTGCTCGGCGCGGGCGGCGACCCGGCACCCGGGCTGGAGGCGCTGGCCGGCTATCGGCGTGCCTTCCGGCCGTCGCCGCAGCAGCCGCACCCGTGGGTCGCGATCAGCCTTGACGTGCTGGTCGCGGACACCGCCGCCGAGGCCGCGGACCTGCTGCTGCCCGAGGCGTGGGCGATGGCCCGGAGCCGTACGACGGGGGAGTTCCCACCGCTGGAGCCGGTGGCCGCGGTCAAGGCCGCCGCCCGGACCTCGCGCGAGCAGCAACACCTGGACCGGACCGCCGCGGCGGCCGTCGCCGGCACCCCGGCCGAGGTGGAACGGCGCCTGGCCGAACTGCTGGACCGCACCGGGGCGGCGGAACTGGTCGCCTCGAGCAGCACCTACGACCGGGCCGCCCTGACCGCCTCGGACACGATGCTGGCGGCACTCTTCAGAAGTTGACGGTGGCGCTTCCCGGGGTCTCGCCGCCTGCCTGGCGGGCCCGCCGCTTCGCCGCCGCCGGCCCTCGACGCCCTGCGCGCCTCACCCGCGACAACCGCCCTGCCCCCCCCACCGGCCGGCGTCACGCCCGGGCTGATCGGTCAGGGCACCTCGTAGTCGAGCCGGAGGTGGTGGGTGCCGTCCGGGTCGACCGTCAGGGCGCCTGTGCCGTGGATTCCGGTCAGCTCGGCGGTGCCGCTGCCGGGCACGATCGTCAGGAACTCGGCCTGGCGGTCGTGCCCGGTCGTGGCCGCGGAATGCACGAAGTTGAAAGTGCCCGAGCGACCGGCCACCCTGCCCTCGAACGATTCCATGGCCACGTACGTCCCGGTGCCGCTGACCGGGTCGAAGGCCGCGGTGAACAGGGTCTCGGAGCGGCCGTCGAGCTCGCCCGTGAAGGTTTTGCGCATGGTGGCCACGCCGACCGGCAGGGCGGTTTTGATGTCCCCGGCCGGCACCGCGGCCGGGGTGAACTCGGCTACCTCAAACGTTCCGGTTGCTTGCATGACGAGCACCGTACGGCCAGAGACTGACATCCACTGTCAGCATTTGGTCGTGCTGACCTTCTTCCAGGTGCAGGTGTCCATCGTCGCGCCGGAGGGGCTGCGCAGGGTGGCCGTGTCGCCGGTGTTGTTCCAGATGTAGTTGCCCGAGTTCCAATAGAAGTGGCCGGCCGGCGAACCTTGCGTGCCCTTGCCGGTGTGCACGACGAACGTGCCCTTGGCCGGCAAGGTGATGTTGCCGAAAGTGATTACCTTGCCGGCGGCGTCCCTGACCGACCAGTTCTTCAGGCCCACCGGCTTGGCCAGCTGATTGGTGAGCCGGAAGTATTCCTGATTGAGGCTCGCATTGGTCCGGTTGTCGGTGCCGGGCGAGTCCACGTAGACGTACGTGAAAAGGACCGGCTTGGTGGCGGCCGAAGCGGGCGCGGCGCCGAATCCGAACACGGCGGCCGCCACGGCCAGGGGCGCAAGAAGCTTTCGCATGACGACCTTTCTAACGACTCGCGCCCCCGGAAGCCTTCGGGTGATCGGACGGCCTAAGCCACCGTGCGGACGACCGCGGAAAGGTCGGGAGCAGGAGTGAAAACCGCCTCGGCTCGGTTCTCGCCGCAGACCTCGCATTCGGGATTGCCGTCGGCCGGCATCCACAGGCTCTGATAGGCCTCCTGATTGGGCACGCCGTCGAACACCTTGGGGAAGAAGTCGAACTCGCGGGTGTTGCTGAGCAGGATCACGTTGCGGCGGGCGAGCAGGGCCGGCCACAGGAAGGCCCGGGCCGGGGTGTCCTCGTCCAGGTGGAGCAGGGCCAGCGCGACCTTGGCGGCGGCCGTGGTGACGTGGGCGATGTCGGGGCCCAGGGCGATCTCGCCGGCCAGCCGCCCGGTGCCGTAGTCGGTGGCGGGCCGGACCGCGTCGCCGCTGTGGCGCAGCCCGGTGGCGCACCGGTAGCACGAGGTGAGGCCGGGCACGGCGTAGACCAGTTCGCCCGCCTGCGCCCCCGCGTACAGGCCGATGTACAGCGACGGACGGTCGGCGGCGCAGGCGAAGTAGTTCAGGGCGGCCTGGGCCGACGGGTCGTCAGTGCAGCCGATGATCAGGTCGTGCGAGCGCACCAGCTCGTCCAGGCCCTCGCCCACCGCCGCGACCGTCGTGGTCAGCGTGGCCACCTCGGCCTCGGGCTGCACCGACCGCAGGTGGCCGGCCAGCGCCTCGGTCTTGGGGCGGCCCACGTCGGCCAGGTGGTAGACCGAGCGGGACAGGTTCTCGGGGCTGACCTCGTCGGGGTCCAGCAGGGTCAGCTTCTCCACGCCGGAGCGCACCAGCTGGTCGGCCAGCACACTGCCCACGCTGCCCGCCCCGGCCAGCAGCACCCGGCGCCCGGCCAGGGCCGCGCTGACCATGCCGCGGGTGCGCGCGGCCAGCCCGGCCCGCACCGAGACCGCCCGGGGCAGGGCCGCTGCCAGGTCCTGACCGGGTCGCCACTCGATCCGCACGGACTCGGTGGGCCGGCCGGGCCGGGTCCGCAGCACGGCCGGGGGCAGCAGTGGATAGGACGGGCCGGCCAGGATGGTCAGCTCCTCGCCGCCGGGCAGCGTGATCGTGGCCGTGAGCAGCAGCGTTCCGCCGACCGTGCCGGGGGCGGGCGGCCGGGTGACCTCACCGCCCAGCGCGTCGGCCGCCGCCCGCACGTGTTCGTCCAGCGGCACGACGGAGCTCGGTTCGAGCAGGACCCGTACGGTGCCGTCGGCCGCCGGAACCGCGCGGTAGACCGACATCTTGCCCCCGGCCAGCGGGATCTCGTGCGGCCGCTGGGGGTCGGCGGGCCGGTGGGTCACGATCGGGGCCAGGAAGGTGCCGCGGGCCGGGTTGAGGCGCAGGCTGTCCGCGTACGCCCGGTGGTCCTGGCCGGACGGGTGGTCCATCGACGCCGGGTGGCTGTGCAGGATCCCCTTGAACTCCAGGTCCTCCTCCCGTTCGACCTCGCGGACCCACTGCTCGAGCCGGTCCGACGAGTTGTACGAGACGTCGCTGGTGCGCCCGTCGGGGTCGGCCAGGAAACGGGTGACCAGCGCCAGGCCGGCCGGGCCGAGCAGGGCGCCGCCCCGCTCGGCCGGGTGCGCCGCTACCTCGCGTTCGACATCTGCGACGGTGCTGTCGAGAAAGTGCATCGTGACCTCACTGGTCGTAGGTGAAGGGGAACTCGCCGCCGCGGCGCACGACGCTGACACCGTTGCTCCACAGCACGGCCCGCGCGTACGAGCCGTCCAGCGTGGGCATGCCGACGGTCGGGCTCAGGCAGGCGGTGCCGTCGGCGTAGAGGTGGGCCTGGTGCTCGCCGAACAGGCCGTTGAGGTTGGGCGCGACCAGCATCGTGCGGTACTGGCCGTGCTGGGTGCTGTAGTACGTGAAGAAGGTGTACTGGTCGGCGAACTCGTTGGAGAACGAGTAGACCCAGCCCGTCGTCCGGCCCACGGTGTGCTGATAAGTGCCGTGCGGCAACTGGGTGCGGGCGATCCGGTAGTCGTCGGCCGGCGACGGGAAGACGGCGAACGTCTCCTTGCTCAGCCGGGCCGCCATGTCGTCGCGGCCGTCCCGGGTGATCTTGCCGTCCTGGGTCACCCGCAGGTCGCCGGGGTTGCTGTCGCCGCGCATCTGGGACTGCTGCACATCGGCGCGCAGCGCGTTCAAGTCGATCTGACTCATGGCTCTCTCCCCTCAGAGGTTTGCTGCCGTGAGATCAGGTTCGCCGGACCGGCGCCCGGGGGCGCGCAAGCTTGCGGGAGCCCGACCGGCCACTGAGGATGAGGGGCGTGACGCCTCCCGGGATGGCCGCCGAGATCCACACTCCGTGCGACGCCGGCGATTCGCCGCTGCCCGATCTGTGTATGTATCCGGGGCACGTCAACCGGGTGATGGACCGGCGCTACCAACGCCGATGCCGGGTCGCCCGGCTTCGGCCGGGCGGGCAGCTGTGGTTCGGCGCGCGACGACCCGACGGCGGCCGCAACTGGTTGCAGGTCGGCCGGGCCGAGCCCGAGCTGCCCTCCGCGGTCAGCAAGGTGGTCGGGCGGATCTGGTTCACCTCGCTCACCGACGGCGCGCGGGTGCTGGTCGAAAACCTGTCCAACAACAACACGCTGGAGCTGCGGTCACCCCGGCTGCCGCGGCCGGTCACGCTCTATCCGGCCGTCCGTCCCGACCCCGAGGACCAGAGCTCCGAGCTGCTGGGCACGCCGATGGTCGCGGTGCAGACGGAGAGCACCACGCTGACGATCTCGAACCGGAGCACCGGCTTCGTGGTGTGGATCGAGGCGCCGATCCGGCAGCTGCCCGCGATCAGCACGAGCTTCACCGCCGATCCCCGTACGCCGCTGGGGCCGCGCGAGCAGCAGGAGCTCGACGACGCCGCGCTGCGGGTCCAGCTGGCCGACCGCGACAACTTCCCGCTGCTGCGGACGTTCTTCGACAGCGATCCCGTACGGGCGCGGCTGAGCACAAGCCCCACCCTGCGGGCGTTCCTCGAGCGCAAGGGGATCGAGGACTGGCAGTTCTACGTGCGGCGGGAACTGACCAACGTGGCCGAGGGCCGGCCCACCCATGAGATCCACCGCCTGATCCTGGAGGGCATCGGCACGCCGCCCGCGCACGATGCGAAGTGGTACACCACCCTGGTCGCCGAGCATCTGGAACCGGACCGGCACATCAATGCGCGGCCCGGCGGCACCGGCGGGCTCAACGAGCTGATCGCCTTGGTCAAGGGGTTGTGGGCGTTCCGCCGCTTCCAGCTGGAGGCGTACCTCAACCGGGACTGACGCGGAACACCATCCCCCGACAGCCGGATGCCGCGGGCGCACGGGGCGGGCCAAGCTGGGACCTCGCCCGGCGGGAGGGGGATCATGCTGGGGGAGCCGGAGCTCATCGGTGCGCCGGACCCGCCGGAGGACGACTGGGTGTGGCCGGTGGCCGCCGACGGACGGACCCGGCTGCGGCGGCTCGGCGCGGGCGGCCGCTACCGGCTGCGCGGCACGATCCGGGGCGGCGGGCAGGCGTACGTCTGGTACGCGGTGGATGAGGTGAGCGACCGGCCCGTCGCGATCAAGATCCTGCGGCCGGACGGTCCCTTCGGCGCGGGCCGGATCTCGGAGCGCCGGATGGTCCGCGAGGCCCGCATCATGGGCTCGATCGCGCCCCACCCCAACGTGATGCCCCTGCTCGACAGTGGTCCGCCGCATCTGCTGCGGCCCGAGTCGGACGACGCACGGCCGGGCCCCGGCGACTCCCGCGACTCGTGGCTGGTCATGCCGTTGACCCCGCACCACCGGCTGGACGACCTGATCGCCGGTGGGCCGCCCCCGCTCGACCAGTGGCTGCGGCTGGCCCGCGGGTACGCCGCCGGGCTGGCCCACCTGCACGACCGGGAAATCGTCCACCGTGACCTGTCGCCGGGCAACGTGCTGCTGACCGCGGCAGGCCCGGTGATCACCGACTTCGGGGTCTCGTGGGCGCCGCGCTGGATCGACGACGGCATCGAGCAGACGATGAGCACCGGCCTGACCCGCCAGGGCGTCAACGGGACCCCCGACTGGCACGCGCCCGAGGTGATCACGTCGCCGCTGCACGAGCGGCCCGACCGCCGCCCGTCGGCCGACGTCTTCAGCTGGGCCCTGTTCGTGGCCGGAGCCTCGGCCGGGCGGCACCCGTGGTCGAAGACGCCCGGCAGCGTCGCCCTGGAGGATTTCGAGCGGACCCGGATGCGGCACGGCGACCCGGCCTACGCGGTGACCGGCCCGCTGGCCGAGGCGGGCGACTGGGCCGCGCTGGTGCTGGACGCGCTGGCCCCCGACCCGGCCGACCGGCCGACCGCGGCCGAACTGGTGACCGCGCTCGACGAGCAGCGTTCGCGGCGCCGCCGTCGCCGTGCGCCCCGCCGCACGCCCGTCCGCGACGAGGACGCGATCGCCGCGGCCGCGGTGCTGCACGAGGCCTTGCGCGAGCGCTGGCGGTCCGACCCCGTGTGGGTGCGGGTGGGCTCGGGGCGGCGGCTGCCCATCGGCTGGCAGGCGGGCGAGGCCGACCAGCACGCGGCCGAGCGGCTGGTCCGCACCTGGCAGCGCGACGCCGACAGCACCCGCATGGTCGTGCTGGGCGCGGCCGGTTCGGGCAAGTCGGAGCTGCTGACGGGCGTGTTCCGGGAGCTGCTGACCGGCTGGAAAAAGGGCGAGCCGGTGCCGTTGCTGATCCCGCTCGCGTCCTGGGATCCTGCCCTGACCGACCTGCGTACGTGGCTGATCGACTGGCTGCACGTCAACCATCGCTTCCTCGACAGCCCGGCCCGGGGTCCCGTCCGCAAGTCGCAGGCGGCCAAGCTCCTCGACGACCAGCATCTCGCGCTCATCCTGGACGGGCTGGACGAGGTCTTCGACAAGGCGCCCGCCGGTGCGGTCGTGGACCAGCTGAACAACCTGGACGGCCCGGCCCAGATCCTCCTCGGGTGCCGCGACGGGAACCGGGCGGTCGACGAGCTGTTCCCCGGCGGGGCCCGGATCACCCTCGACGCGCAGGACCTCGAGACCGTCATCGCCTACCTGCGCCGCGGGACCGCCGGCGACCAGCGGTGGGAGCCGGTCGTGGCGAGCCTGCCGGACCGGCCCGACCTGGCCGGCGTGCTCCGGACGCCGCTGATGGTGATGCTGGCCGACTCGCTGCCCGACCCGCGCGAGCTGCTCGACCGGCACGGATTCGAGGAGATCACGCAGTATCTGCTGCGCGGCTTCGTCCCGGCCCGTTACCGCGAGGAGCCGGCCCGGTACGAGGTGCCGCAGGCGAAGCGGTGGCTCGGCTACCTCGCGCGCATGGTCGCCGACACCGGCGAGCTGCGCTGGTGGGAACTGCGGGTCACCGCGGCCCCCACGTCCCGGGGGCTGCTGCACACGCTGACGCTGATCGCCGTGATCGCCTGGACCGCGCTGTCGGCCGGAGTCATGAACACGTGGGTGTTCGGCAGTGTGACCACCGGCGCCACCGACGCCATCCGGATCGCGGCGGCCGCGCTGGTCTGCTACGCGGCCCTGTTCCGGGTGACCGGCAGCTATCCGGCCGCGGTGCTGGCCGTGGTGGGCGCCTACGTCACCGGCACGTTGAGCGGCTCGTACGACCTGGCCCTGGGCTCGGGGCTGGCCGCCGGGTTCGCGTGGCGGCCGCTGCCGGTGCGCGCGCCGAGCCGGGGCGGCGACCTGCTGCGCGCGGCCGAGGTCGGCGTGGCCGCGGTGGTGGTGATCGCGGCCATCCGTACGGTCGCCCGGTACGTTCCGCTCGACCCCGCGCTGGTGTCCGGGTTCGGCGCGGGCACGTTCGACGGGTTCGCCCTGCGCTGGGACGAAGACGTCAACGGCTGGCTGGCCACCGGTCTCGTCGCGGGGCTGCTGACCTGGATCGGGATCCGGGTGACGCGGGGCGGCCCGGCGCCCGGCCCGGCCCGCCGGTGGAACCGGCCCGAGCTGCACGGACTGGTCGCCGCGGTCGTCGTGGGGGCGATCACCTCGTGGGCCGACGGCGCCCGGCCCGGCATCGACCAGCCGTGGCTGCTCGGCCCGGGCGACGGCCTGGCCGCCGGGCTCGCCGTGTGGTGGGTGTCCAACTGGACGCGCCGGCCCCTCCACGGGCGGACGGCCCGGTTCGTCACGGCGGCGGTGCTGGGCGGCCTGACAACCGGGCTGAACCTGCTCGGCTACGCCGGCCGGGACGACGTCGAGGCCGAGGCCGTGCGGGCGCTGGGCGAGGGCGCCGCGGTCGCGCTGCTGGTGCTGCTGGCCCTGCGCCCGCGGCGGCCCGGCCCGCCCCGCCGTTCCCTGCGGCAGATCCTGCCCCCGGTGCTGCTGGCCGGGCTGGCCGGTCTCGTGCTCGGCCTGGCCCACGTCCAGTCGGCCGGGCCGTCCCGCGGCGCCGCCTTCGGGGTGACCGTCACCCTGATCACCCTGTTCTTCCTGGCCCGCGACACCACCCGCTCCGGACCGGGCCGGGTCGACCCGATCGAGGCCGGGGTGGCCGGGCTGATCGTCGTCGGGCTGCTCGCCGGTTTCGCCTACGCCCTGCTGTTCGGGCTGATCTGCGGCCTGGCGTCGCGCGTGTCGGCGGACATCGCCCAGCGCAAGCTGCCGTCGCTGCGGATCAGCGCGCCCTGGACGCAGATCGCCGGCGGCGCCCTGCTGGGCACGATGGCGGCGTTCGCCGCGGCGACGAGCGGCTTCCCCGCCTACTCGCTGGCGATCATCGGGATCTCGGGCGGCGTGGCCGGGGCGTACGCGTTCGGCATCCGCGGCGACGACCCCAGCAACCGGCTCGCCGCCTCCCCGGCCACCCTGTTCCGCCAGGACCGGCGCGTGTTCCTGCGGATGACGGCCGTGATCGCGGTCGCCATCGGGGTGGCCGTCGGCTTCCGCACGGCCGCCGGGGGTCAGTCGGGCCTGGCCGCGCTGGCCGGGGCGGCCGCCACCTTCGCCACGTACGGGCTCACCGCGGGCCTGGTGATCGCGGCCTCCTCGACCCGGTACGGCGTCTTCGTGGTGCGCAGCGCCTGGCTGGCCGCGGGCGACGACCTGCCGTGGCGCCTGATGCGCTTCCTGGACGACGCCCACCACCATCGCCAGGTGCTGCGCGCGGCCGGCTCGGCGTACCAGTTCCGCCACGAACTCCTGCGCGAACAGATCGCCTCCACCGACGGGCGATCCGTACCGTCCCCATCGGCCACCGCGGAGCCGCAGCCGCCCCGATGATCAGGCCCCTTCGCGGTCAGGACACCGGGGTGGGCTTCGGGATCTCGGCCAGCAGCGTGGCGAGCCGCCCGGGCAGCACCTCCGGGCGCATGTCGGGCACGCCCAAGGCGGTCATCTCCCGGGCTTTCGGGGCCGGCGTGCGCTGCAGAACCGCGCACGCCCGCAGCATCTCCCGCCACCCGCGCAGCCGCGCCTCCCGATCGTCGGGGAGCGCATTCCGCAGGGTAGGCCCCGCATCCGCGGTGAGCAGCCAGCCGCGGTCCTCGTCGACAGCGAGCGGCATCATGGGGCGATGCCTCATGGTCTGTCCTACGCCGACGCCGTTCGCATTCTCGGTGGTTCCGGGCCGCTGGCCAAGGTCGTCGACAACTTGCTCGGGGGTGCGCTCTCGGTGGCCACTGCGGGCGGCAGCGACCTCGCGATCAGCCTGTTCGACGCCAAGACCGAAGTGGTGCGGCTGGGTACGCTGGTGTCGGCCGCGCTCGACGATTCCGTACGGGGGCTCGGCCGTTACGAGCGCAGTGAGCGTCTGCAGGCCGCGCATGTCGTGCTCGTGGTGGCGGCCTTCTTCGAGTCGCTGGAGGAGTGCCTGTCCGCGGCCGGGGTGCAGAGCGTCGACTTCGGCCGCGACGACCAGCTGCGTTTCGTGGGTGAACAGTCCGAGGGCCGGCTGATCGATCGGGTGCTGTCCCTGCCCGTTCCGCTGCCGGCAGCCGCCCGGCCGTACGCGGGCCTGCTGGAGTCGCTGGAGCAGTGGTTCGCCGGGACGGCGCGGGCCATGCGGGAACACCTCGCCGGGTTCGCGGCATGGGAGCAGGCGGCCGAGCACCGGCGGGCGTCCCTTGAGGACCTGCTCGCCGACCGGCTGCCCGGCCTGGCCGTCGCCCGCTTCGACGAGAGCCACCGGCGGCTGGCCGGGGAGATCCCCGAGTTCGCGATCTGGTCCGAGCGTCTGGAGGCCCGCGCGGCGGCCCGGGGGCTCGAACGCCTCGAATCCCTGCTGCTGAGGGCGAGCTCCGGCCGGGACCCGCACCGGCACCGGGCCGCGCTCGCCCGCGCCTACCGGGCCGATCTCGACCGGCCCGTGCTCGGCGGCGACAACGGCGAGCTGCGGATGCCCGCGCTCGGGGCCGCCTACCTCGACCCGATTTTTCGCGTGCACGAGGCCGGGCCGGGGGCCCGGCCGGCCGACGACCACTGGTGGGCGGCCGCCGAGACCAGCACCGACATCGCCGGCTTTCTCGCCTCCTACCTGACCACGACGCGGGCCGCCGAGGCTCCGATGCTGCTGCTGGGCCAGCCCGGCGCGGGCAAGTCGTCGCTGACCCGGATCCTGGCCGCCCGGCTGCCCGCCGCCGACTTCTTCGTCTGCCGGGTCGCGTTGCGGGAGGTGCCGGCCGAGGCCGAGGTGCAGGATCAGATCGAGCGGGCCCTGCGCACCGCGATCGGCGAGACCGTCGCGTGGGCCGAACTGGTCGCGTCGGCCGGGGGCGCGCTGCCGGTCGTGCTGCTCGACGGCTTCGACGAACTGTTGCAGGCCACCGGTCTGCACCAGTCCGACTACCTGCAGCGGGTGGCCGCCTTCCAGCTCCGCGAGGCGGCGCTGGGCCGCCCGGTCGCCGTCATCGTCACCAGCCGGATCGCGGTGGCCGATCGGGCCCGGTTGCCGGTGGGCGCTCTGGCCGTACGGCTGGAACCGTTCGACGACGCGCAGATCGAGCGCTGGTTGAGCGTGTGGAACACGGTCGTCGCGCGTCCGCTCACCCCGGATGTGCTGCGCCCGCTGCGCCACCTCGCCGAGCAGCCGTTGCTGCTGCTCATGCTGGCCCTGTACGACGCCACGGGCGACGGTCTGCGCGGCGGTGGCGTCGCGCGGCTCGAGGGTGGTCAGCTGTACGAGCGTCTGCTGGCGTCCTTCGCCGAGCGCGAGGTGCGCCGGGTGTACGCCGGGCAGCCCGACTCGCAGCTGCCCGCCCTGGTCGAGCAGGAGTTGCTGCGCCTGTCGGTGGTCGCTTTCGCCATGTTCCACCGCCTGCGCCTGTGGGTCACCGAGAGCGAGCTCGACGCCGACCTGGCCGGGCTCGGCCTCACCCCGTCGCGGCCCGGCCGCACCGAAGCCTTCCGCACCCCGCTCACGGCCGGGCAGGAGATGGTCGGCCGCTTCTTCTTCATCCAGCGTGCGCAGGCCGTCCAGGACGACCAGACCCGGCAGACGTACGAGTTCCTGCACGCCACCTTTGGCGAATACCTGGTGGCCCGGCTCGTCGTGCAGGCCGTCCGGGACACCGAGGCCCGCGAACGGGCGAGCACCCTGGCCCTGCGCCTCGGCCCGGCCCAGGACGACGACCTGCTGCGCTCGCTGCTCGGCTTCACGGCGCTGACCGCGCGGGCCACGATCCTGCCGTTCGTCGCCGAACAGTTCGCCGGCCCCGACCGGGACCGCCTGCGCGCCTGGCTCACCGGCCGCACCTCGCTGGCCGTGACCCGTCCGGCGTACGGGGAAAGCAGTTATCGCCCCGTCGACAAGCGCGCCGACCACTGGATGGCGACCTACTCGTTCAACCTCTTCCTGCTCACTTTGGCCTGCGGCGGGCAACTGCGCGCATCCGACCTGTTCACCAGGGCGGCCGACCCCGCCTACTGGATGCGCGCGTCGGCCCTGCAGTGGCGCGCGGCGATTCCCGGCGACATGTACATGGACGCCCTCGAGGTCTTCAAGGTGACCCGCGTGTGGCACGAGAACAAGCGCGACATCACCGTGGAACTGGCCCTCGACTGGACCGCCGACCCGCCCGCCGACATGGACGTCGGCTGGTTCAACGACCACCCGCCGGACGCGGGGCACCCGAACGTCCATCGCTCCGAATTCGGCCTGCACACGCTGCTCCGGTCGATGCACCTGAGCAACTCACTCGGCGACAGCACGCTGCTGCACACCCTGGAACCGCTGCTGACCACGATGCCCGGAGCGGTGACACTGTTCGTCGCCCGCGACGGCGTCGAGCAGTCGCTGGCGCGGGCCATGGTCGAGATCTGGCTGGCCGCCGCCTCCGACGACGATCAGCCCGAGGTCCGGGCCGGTCGCTACCGGTGGATGCTGGGGGCGCTTCTGGAGGCCATCCGGCAGACCGACGTGCAGCGCGAGACGGTCTTCGAACTGATCGCGCTGATGGCCCAGGCGCTCTACGTGGACGTCGATCGCCTCCCGCCGGAGCTGGTCATCGAGGTCGTGGCCAATCTGGTCGTCAACTTCGACGGCCCGACCGGACGCGCGGCCGAGCAGGCTGTCAGCTGCCTGCTGTCCCCCGAGGTCAGGAAACAGCGCTCCTGCTCCGGTGTCATGCGGGCGCTGATCTCCAACGCCCCGGAGAAGATCGGTGACGAACTGCTCATTCAGGCAATCCGCACGATTGTCGAGGCGGAGCCGGATCACCAGCTCAAAAGCTTGGCGTACCACTTGCGGGCTTCCGGCCGCATGCAGGCCCTCCGCGAACGGGAACCGCGTCTGATCTCGCGGCTGGACCTCATTCGCTGACGGCCGCCCCGGACGAGGCCCACGACGGACTCGCCGTCCTGCACGGGATCAGGGCCGCCCGGAAAAGGGCCGGGAGCAGAGCGGGAGCAGGTGGGTAGCGGTGGTCGCGGCGCCGTTCCGGTGGACCGGGGTCGCGACCTACCGTGATGATCACCCCCCTCGAAAGGACCCCCGGATGAGTTCTCGCCTGCGCCTGACCGCCGTCGCGGCCGCGACCCTGGCCACCCTGACCGTTCCCGGCACCGCGCTGGCCTCCTCGGGTGACCGCGACCGGGACGGCATGCCCGACAAGTACGAGCGGGCCAACGGGCTGGACCCGCGCAAGAACGACGCGCGCGGCGACAAGGACAAGGACGGCCTGCGCAACCTGGTCGAGTTCCGGGGCGGCACCAACCCGTCGAAGGCGGACTCGGACGGCGACGGCATCCGCGACGGCGACGACAAGCGGCCCAAGGTCAAGGACGACGCGCGGGTCCGGTTCAGGGTCACCTCGTACGACGCGACGACCGGTGCGCTCGTGGTGGCGTACGGGAAAGGGTCGTCCTTGACGGTGACGGTCACCGCCGACACCGAGCTGGAGTGGCGCGGGCACCGGAAGGGCTGCACCTCGGTGGCGACCGTTGCGAATCTGGTCAGCGGCGCGGGCATCGACAAGCTGAAGCTGGCCCGGCCGTCGTCCGATGACGATCACCACTCCGGAAACGCCGAGAAGCCCGACGATTCCGGACATCACGCGCGAGTCGCCACCCGTTCGGACGACACGCCGAGCACGGACGACGACACCCTGCCCGGAAGCGGCGACACCCTGCCCGGGGGCGGCGACACGCCGCCCGGAAGCGACGCGGGCCCGGTCGCGGACACCGGCAACCCGGTCGCCGAGCGGATCGGGCTGGTCTGCGCCGCGGGCTCGTAACCCGGGGGCTCTAGGCTCGGCGGCATGACCCGCATCCTGCTGATCTCGGGCAGCACCCGCGAGGACAGCCTGCAGACCGCTGCCCTGCGCACCGCCGCGCGTTTCGCTCCGGACGACATCAACGCCGGCCTGTTCGAGGGCCTGCGCGGCGTGCCGGCGTTCGTGCCCGGCGAAACGGACCCGCACGACACGGTGGTGCTGCTGCGCCACCAGGTGCGGATCGCCGACGCCGTGCTGATCAGCACCCCGGAGTACGCGGGCACGCTGCCCGGCAGCCTCAAGAACCTGCTGGACTGGCTCGTCGAGGACAATCTGCTCGACGGCAAACCGGTGGCCTGGCTCTCGGTCTCGGGCGAGGGCGAGGATTTCGGCGCCCGCAGCGCGCTTGAGACTGTGTTCAGCCACACCAACGCCAAGGTGTTGCGCGCAGCGTGCATCCGGGTCCCGATCGACCCGGGCACGATCGACCGGTCGGGCCTGATCACCGACCCGCTGCTGCACCAGGCGTTGCAGGACGCGTTGCAGGCCCTGGTGCGGGTCCTCTCCATGAGCGAGAACAAGCCGCGGCCCGCATGGCAGCACTACTCCACGGTCCTGCCGGTCATCGAACGCCGCGACAAGTCCGCCCTGCCGGACTGGCAGGCGGGCTGAGGGGGAGAGGCCGGGTGCCGGTGGGCTGAGCCGAGGCCGGGCGGCGGGCCGTCGGCAGGCCGTGCCGCCTGGCTGAGCCGAGGCCGGGCGGCGGGTCGAGGGCAGGCCGTGCCGGCTGACTGAGCGAAGGCCGGGCCGAGGGTCGAGGGCAAGCCGTGCCGGCGGCCGAGCGCCGGGCGGTGCCGGCGAGCCGCTGGTCAGGCGCCCTTGCGGCTGGCGATCGCCTCCAGGAAGATTTCGCCGATCTTGACTGGGTCGGTCGCGATGAAGACGCCGCCCGAACCCGCGGCCTCGACGATCTTCTCCAGTTCGGCGCGGTCGGTGGCCGTGCCCATGCCGATGATGATGACGCGGATCGGGCGTTGCGGGTCGCGCAGCTCGGCCATGCGCGCGACCAGGTCGTCGATGGTCAGGCCGCCGGGGTTGTCGTTGCGCCCGTCGGTGTAGATGACCACCGAGTTCGACACGCCGGCCCGCCAGCCCTGCTGCACCCGCTGGTAGGCGGCCAGCGCGGTGTCGAAGAGGCCCGTGTCGCCGCCCGGCACAGGGACGATCTTGCTGATCGCGGCCTCCATCTGGGGCCGATGAGTGGAGCAGGGGGAGATCGGCAGGTTCTCCACCCACGGGCGCCGGCCGGCCAGGTTGGTGGAGAAGGTCCAGTTGCCGACCGACCAGCGATCGTCGAGCAGGGCCAGGCCCTGTCGTGCGACCCCCTGCGTCACCTGCGCGCGGGTCAGGCCGCCGGCCGTCGGCACCTTGGCCTTCATCGAGCCCGACACGTCGAAGACGGCTAGCATCCGGCCCGGCTGCGTGATCGCCGTCCAGCTGCCCAGCAGCTGGGTGATCGCCTTGGTGTCGAGCGTGGCGGGTGGGGGCAGGGCCGGGGGCGCGCCCGGCGGGGCGGCGAACCCGGGCCCGGTCGTGCCGCCGGGGCTGCGGATCCCGGCCTTGGCCAGTTCCGCCGTGAAGAGGCCGGTGCTCAGGGCGGTGCGCAACGTGGTGGCGGCGCCCGCTTTCCGGGGGTCGATTCCGGGCATGATCGCGTACGGGTAATCGAGCACCACTGTGGCCGCGGGGTAGACGGCCGTCAGCGGGGTGGCCGGTCCGCTCCGGTTGTAGGCGATCACGTCGGTCTCGGAGAGCGGGGCCATGCCGATCGGGTCGCCGCTCTGGAACTTCTGCAGTACGTCGGCGCGGATGCTGGAACGGTTCTCGGCCAGGGCCCGCATCGTGCCCACCCGGAGCCGCGCGTCCCGGCCCGCCGCCCCGGCCAGCACGATCAGCCCGCCCAGGCCGGCCGCGTCGCGGTCGGGGTCGGCCACCGCGGGCCGCAGGTTCTTGTCGGTGGCGACCCTCCGGGCCAGCCCTTCGGTCGTCAGCGCGCTGCTCGCCGGGGCCGCGAGCACGACCGGGCTCTCGGCCACCGAGCCCAGCGCCGACGGCACGAACCCGGGCGCCTCCGAGGCGAGCCGCAGCAGCCAGGTGGCCGAGTCGGGAATCCAGACGTCGGCCGTCGTGTCCTGTTTCTTGGTCAGCCCGGTGACCAGGTTGACGCCGTGTTTCTGCCCCACGGCGGCCGCCATCGCGGTCGGGTCGACTGCGGACACCGTGACCGTGGCGCACACGCCGTTCCGGACCCACGTCTCGGCGGCCGTCCGCACTGCGGGCGCGATCTCGGGCGCCGCGGCCACGTGAAGGCCGACGGTCTCGGGACAGTCGTCGGTGGAGAGTCGCCGGTACCCGGCCCATCCGCCCGCCGCCACGAGCACGGCGGCCGCGGCGAGGACGGCGACGATCCCTGAGCGCTGGAGCTGACGATGACGGCCAGGCATCGAGACATCATGATGCGATCCCCGCCCCACCGACCTTGGCCGTTCGGTTGATTTTTTCATCGGGACTGCACATAGTGCGAGCGGGCGTGGGGGAGCATCCTGCGCACCATTGTTCTTGCCCGCTGTGCAAACGCACAGCAGAATGGTCGGTGACGGGGGAGGATGCAACGATGCGATCTCTTGACGCGACCGATGCGCGCATTCTGCTGGCGCTCGACGCCGATCCCGACGCCACAGTGGTCGCCCTGGCCGAGCGGCTGTCGATGTCGCGCAACACCGTGCAGGCGCGGCTGCGCCGGATGCGCGAGTCGGGTGCCCTCGGGGCCTATTCGCGCCGCCTCGAGCCGGCCTCACTGGGTTATCCGTTGATGGCGTTCATGACGCTGTCGCTCAGTCAGCGCGAGGGCGACCTGGCGGCGCAGCAGATCGTGCGGATCCCCGAGGTGGTCGAGATCCTCGCCACGACGGGCGACGGCGACCTGCTCGTCCGCATCGTCGCCAAGGACACCGCCGACCTCTACCGGATCACCAACCTGGTCGTGGCGTCCCCCGGCGTGGTGCGCACCTCGACCTCGATCGTCCTGCACGAGGTGGCGCCCAACAGCGTCGACGGGTTGCTGCGCCGGCACACCGCTGAGTCCCGCTGAGTCGCGCTGCGGAAAAGATCCGTCACCGAGCGTCACATTCGCGAGGGCAGTATTTGATGTTGCGCGAAAAAATAGGCTGCTGCGCACTTGACTGGCCACGTTGAAGATCAATTATGGAAAGGTAGCGCTATTCGCCGTTGGGCAAGGGCGTACACCAGGGGTAATGCGCACGGTGTTTAGTACTCGGAGGCCTGCGCAATGTGCCGGGTTGAGGGACGAATCTACTGTGGTCACTGCAACTTGCACGCCAAAACGGGCACTCGACGCGTCCGGTAGATGAATTGGCACATTCAATCCGTCGACACGCATTGTCGTGGTCGGGTGACCCTTCGTACGCTGATGGTCAACAATCATCGATCAAGATGAGTGCGAGAAGCGGGCCGACCTGGCGGCGGCCTGCGGGGGAGCCGAGCATGCTGATCAAAGTCATCGACCGGATCACCGACGCCACCCTCCACGAGACAATGTGGAAGATGTACACGGATGCGTTCGAGGAGCTGAATCACCTGGCGGTTCAGCGTCATCTGATGTTCCGGTCCGAGTTCGACGAGGTAATGGCGGACACGCGAGTCGACAAGTACCTTGCCCTCGATGACGACGGCACCATCTGCGGCGTGGCGACCTACACGAATGATCTGGAAGCCGTGCCCCTGATCGCACCGCAGTACTTCGAGCGGCATTGGCCCGAGCACTATGCCGCTCACAAGATCTGGTACATCGGATTTGTCGCGGTCAGCCCGCACGCGCAGGGTCGCGAGGCGTTCGCGCAGCTCGTCGAGCAGATGTACATGGTTGCCTCGGCCCAGAACGGACTCGTTTGTCTGGACATCTGCAACCACAACGACGAGGTGCGGCGGATGTCCCGGGTGTTCCGGATGATGGTGAGCCGGCTCTCGGACAACATGAAGTTCACCCGGATCGACCAGCAGTCGTACTGGCTCTACGAATTCCCGTCGGCCGCCTGACGGCTTCCCGGCCGCAAAACGCGGCAGGCCGCCGATTCTTCGACGGTCTGCCGCGGAGCTGGGGGGAAACCTTCAGGCCATAGGCGACCTCCGGATCGAAGTGGATGTCGATTTCTCGGCGGCCGCGGCCACCGGTTCTTTCCGTCCGGCCCGCACGACGTCTCGCGCCGGCCGGAGGAAGTCAGTAGGGATATCCGCTTCCGCTGCGGGCACCGACCGGATCGGCGTGCATTGCCCGCAGCATCGACGTGCTATCGGGGACGACGCTCACCCGCCCTTCGGTGCCGCGGCCGATCGCCGCGTAGACCTCCGGCCGCGCGGCCCGCATGATCAGGGCCCAGACGAAGCCGACCAGGGCGACCGCCAGATAGAGCGCGGGAATGAGCCACTGGAACGGTGAATTCCCGTCGACCTGGAGCAGCTCGCCGAAGCCGATGCACGTCGCGGCCAGCACGACGGTCAGCAACAGGAATGCCGCGGCCGGGGCGACATAGGCCTTCCAGATGCTCTCTCCGCGCTTGTTGCGCATGAAGAAGGCGAGCACGGCCGCCGACGCCGCCCACATGAGGATCAGGACGCCGAGCCCGCCGATCGTGGTCAGCCAGGCGAAGACGAAGACCAGCGGATCGGAGCCGACCAGGGCGTACAGGCTGAGCACGATGATGGCCAGCACGCTCTGCGTGATCGAGCCGAGCAGCGGAGCTCCCGTACGCGGGTGGGTGCGCCCCCACGCGGCCGGGAGCACACCCTCACGCCCGAGCGCGAACTGGTAGCGCGACACCGCCGCGTGGAAGGCCAGCAACGCCGCGAACACGCTGGTCAGGAAGAGCACGTAGCCGAGGTCGACCAGGAAGCTGGGCAGGTGCGGCCCGACGAGCTGGAAGACCAGGTCGGTCTGATGCTCGGCGGCCCGCGCGGCGATCTGGTCGGGCCCGGTGTTGACGCTCATGGCCCAGGCCGAGACCGCGCACAGGACGCCGGCCAGGATCACCGCGATGTGGGTGGCCCGGGCGATCGTCCGCTTGGGGTCCTTGGCCTCCTCGGAGAGCACCACTGTGGCCTCGAAGCCGACGAAGCCGGCGATCGCCAGCACCATCAGGATGCCGATCACCGGGGTGGCCAGCGGCGCGGGGGAGAACTGGGAGAAGGTGATGTGCCCGTCGGCCGGGTTGCCGATCATCACGAGGTCGTAGATCAGCACGACGGCGATCTCCAGCACGAGCAGGACCGCCAGGACCTTGCCGCTCAGATCGACCCAGAGCAGGCCGAGGATCGCCACTGCGAACCAGGCCGCTATCGCGCAGGCGTACCAGGGCACCGTGAAGCCGAAAGCAGCCAGGATGCCGCTGGCGACCGACCCGAACAGGCCGAACAGGCCTATCTGCATAAGAGAGTAGGCGGGCAGGGCCACGAAGGCCGCGCCGACGCCGATGACACGGCCTAACCCATGACTGATGTATGAGTAGAACGCGCCGGTGTTGACGATGTGCCGGCTCATCGCGACGAAGCCGACGGTGAACAGGGAGAGCAGTCCCGCTGTGACCAGATAGGCGATCGGCACGGCGGTGCTGCCGATGATCGCGTAGATGGTCGTGATCGAACCGATGATCACGGTCAGTGGGGCCGCGCCCGCGACGCCGAAGAACACGACCGACGGTACGCCCAGCCTGTTCTTGGCCAGCGCCTTCGAGACGATGTCCGGTTCTTCGGGTTCCATACGTGCCACCAGCAGCCTCCCGGCCCAATGTTCAGAGTTGTTGCGCCCGAGGTGATGGCGCCCGATGCCGCTCACCGGCGGCCAACAGTGACGACCGAGCCCACTGAGGCTTCGGTGTATTCGACGAGCTCCCGCAGGTCGGCCGGGAGCGACCCGACGGCGCTGGGCAGCGATTGGAACGCGTGCCGGTGCGCCTCGAAGTCGTAGAGCACGTGCCGGGTCAGACCGGTGGCGGCCACCAAGCCGATCAGCACCCGATCGGTGATGCTCATGCCCATGCCGCGAACCAGCATGTTGGCCAGGCGAGCGGGCGCCCACGCGGCGGCGTTGCGCTGCGCCGCGCTGTTGGGCATATAGAGGGTCTCGGTGGAGAGCAGCCGCCGTTTGGTGACCGTCTCGACCGCGCCGAGGCGGGTGAGCCGTTCCCCGACCCGGATCGCCGCGTCCTGCGAGAGGAAGGCCAGCCAGATCCGGACGTCCCGGTGTTGCGGCTGGGCCACCAGCAGGTCGAGAACATCGTGCGCGAGCGCGTCCGACGGAGGATGCCGGTCCAGGATGAGCAGATCTCCGTCGGAGATGCCGATGCGCCCTTCCAGGATGAGCTCGCCTAGCAGTGCGGCGGCCAGGCCAAGGCCGGTCGCACGTGGATGGAGTCTGGACCGGCCGGTGCGGTCCTCGTGTGCGATCAGGAAGTACTGGTCAGCCAACACGCCGCCACGCCCCTTAGACAACGTCTTGATGGTCTTTGGTCGGGTTGGCAGTGACCACCATGGCCGCGATGATCACTGTCGGTAGAAAACGCTGTGACTCGATGTCCGCGCATCATGTACCCGCCGGAAGGGCATATACAAGAAGGCTAGTACTTTTTGTTTGGTACGCCGTGTTTGGATCATGAAGGCCAGGGCCGTACTATCGGTCTCATCAGGACCGAGGGAGTCCAGGTGTCCGTAGATGAAGGACCAACCCTGCGCCGCCGCCGACTGGGCGCGGAACTCAAGCGGTGCCGTGAAGCGGCAGGGTTGACGCAAGAGAACGTCTCCAGGCATTTCGAGTGGCACGCCGCGAAGGTCACGCGCATCGAGACCGCGCGTGTGGCGGTGACCCCGCGAGATGTGAAGGATCTGCTGACGCTGTACGGCGTCGGTGATCAGGACTATCGCGAGGCGCTGGTCGAACTGGCCCGGCTGTCCCGCGAGCGCACGTGGTGGACGGACTACCGGGACATCATGCGGCCCGGCAACTTCGTGGGCCTGGAAGCGGCCGCCGCCTCGATGCGGGCCTGGGAACCGATCATCGTGCCCGGTCTGCTGCAGACCGAGGCGTACATGCGTGCGCTCATCCGGACGGGTCGCTCGAACGAGTCACCACAGCAGACGGACCGCCGCGTCTCGCTGCGACTCACCCGTCAGGTGCGCCTGCGCGGCGAGCGTCCGCTCGAGCTGACCGCCATCATCGACGAATCGGTGGTGCGCCGGATAGTGGGCGGTGACGAGGTGATGAACGAACAGCTTCGGCACCTTATCGAGGTTGCTCAATTACCCAATGTGATGCTGCAGATTCTCCCCTTCAGCGCCGGCGAACACACGTTCCTCGGCGGTTCAGCAGCGCTTTTGGAGTTCCGGGAGACCACCCATTTGGATGTTGTCTATCTTGAAGGTCTTGCGGGAGACTACTACGAAGAGCAACCGGCCGAGGTTGTTCGCTACCGGCAAGAGTTCGAGCGTTTGAGTGCCAGGGCGCTCGACCACCGGATGACCATCAAGATGATTGAGAGCCTGCTCGTCGCGTAGTGCTCTCGAGAGACAACCGCATAATGAAGGGGGGTGCTTGAGTTGCTCACGCACCAGCAAAACGCTGCTGTTCTCACCGGCGCGGTCTGGAAGAAGGCCAGCCGCAGCAACGGTAACGGTGGAAACAACTGTGTCGAGGTCGCGTTCCTCGACCAGGGCGTCGCTGTCCGGGACAGCAAGGACCGCTCCGGTCCCGCGCTGCTGTTCACCACGGCGGAATGGGCCGCGTTCGTCGGCTCCGCCAAGGACGGCGAGTTCGACCTCGACGCGAACTGAACTCTATCGATAAGCACGCGCCGTTGGGAAGTGCTCACTGAAAGTTTACTTCCTGAAGGCACGTGCTTTCCGGGGTGCCGTGGCTTCGATCACCGGGAGTTGCGGCACCCGCACTTAGAATCACCATTCTCACCCATTACGGTGACGTTTGTGCGACGCGTTCCCACCATTTCGCGGCGACCAGTTCGGCCACCAGCGTTTCGGTCGTCAGGCGTACGTCGGGAACGTCGTCGTGCCGAAAGCGAACCGTTCCCGCGGCGCCCGGCACATCGGCCCCGACGGATACCACGGTGGACTTCCGGGAACGCATCCACTCGAGCGCCTGCTCGTCGTAACGCGAACCCGGGAAAAGCAGCGCACGATAGCGCAGCGTCTTCGTCAGATACACGTCCACATGGGCCCAGTCGCCCGTCTCGCAACCGTCGGCCGCCCGGCGCGGCCCCTCCCGGACCATGAGCGCCGACTGCAGCGCCGACGAGACCCGATCCACCGGCGCGATCGCGTAGACACCGTCCCCGCCGTCCAGCAACTCGTCGACCGCGGGCAGCCACTCGTCCCGGCGCTCCAGCAGATCCTCGGTCGCCTCGGCCGTGCGCTCGGCCAGCCGTCCGGTGGCCGCGGTGTCCCCGCCGGTCAGCTGCCGGATCAGCGCATCGAGCAGCAGCAACGTGTGCTGGAAGGAGCGGCAGGCCACGCCGCCCGCCTCGACGCCGGCGTGCATCGGGACCACTGTGGTCGCACCCTTGGCCAACGGCGAATCGGCCACGTTGGTGACGGCCACGTAGTCGCGTCCCGCGACCGCGTCGAGCGTCTCGCGGCTCGTGCCCGAGGCCGAGATCGCGATCAGCGGGCCCGGCAGCGCGGGCAGCACGTCCGAGGCGTACTCGGCCGACGCGTCGACGCCGCGCAGCCGCAGCCGGCGGGCCGCGACCAGGGCGGCGTACCGGGAACTGCCCATGCCCACGAAGGTCACCCGTCCGGGTGTGCCGAGCCCGGCCCACGGGTTACCGCCGGTTGTGCCGAGCCCGGCCCACGGGTTACCGCCGGTTGTGCCGAGCCCGGCCCACGGGTTACCGCCGGCGAGGTGGCCGGCCAAGGCTCGCAGGGCGGCCGGCTTGGCCTCGAGATCGGCCAGGAACAGAGCGGGATGCAATCGGATCACCCGTACCAGGAACGCAGGACACCCAGCGGCGCGTATCGCCAGCGGGGGAGGAACCGAGCCGCGTAGACCAGCTCGCGGCACTCCTGCTCGACCTCGAACGGCCGCAGCAGGTCGACATTGAACAGCTCGCTTCGGGCCGAAAGTCTTTCCCGGTACGCCGTGAGCAGCTCATCAGCGGTGCGGCGACCCCAGGCGACCAGCTCGGCGCGGTGCCGGCCGGCCGTGCGCCGGTTCGCGATCTCGGCCACGTGCAGCACGCTCATTCGCAGCTGGGCCACGTCGCGGGCGACCGGTTCGGGCTGCGCGGCCAGTGTCGGATTCCCGTCGAAGTCGATGACCGCGTAGCCGTCCCGCCAACGCAGAATCTGCCCGACGTGCAGGTCGCCGTGCACGTGGATCGCCTTGCCGGGGTGCGCGCGGGCCGGTGAGTCGAGGTCGGCGGCCAGGCGGGGGCGGAGCGAGACGAGCCAGTCGTCGCCGACCTCCGGCAGCCCCGCGACAACCGGGCCCGGCAGCTCGTGCACGCTCGTGGCCGGCGATGTGGTCGCGCTGGTGGTGGGCCACCCGTGCGTGCTTCGGGCCGGCGATTCGTGGGTGCCGGTGGCCACTGCCTCCTCCAGCAGGTCGGCCCAGCCGTCGGCGGGTGGCGCGGGCACGACCGGGTCCGGCAGCAGCGCGGACGGGGTGGCCAGGGCGCAGTGCAGGTCGGCGGCGAGAATGCCCAGGTCGCGGCCGAAGCTCGCGGGCGGGCCGCCGTCGAGCTGGGCCAGCAGGTCGTCGACGCACCAGTCCCAGCCGTCCTGGCCCCCGGGCAGGAACTGGGTCACCAGCGCGACCAGATTGTCGCCGTCGAACAGGGCCGCGTGCGGGGCGGGCATGCTGGTGAAACCGTTGGCGGCCAGGTGGGCCAGCAGCGGGGTGGACCGGTCCGGAGCGGGGGTGCGCATCCACTTGACGACCACTTGTTCACCGACCACAACCGACTCGTTGGTCTGATCGACGGTGATCGGGCGCTCGGTCAGTGAAATGTCAGATTTCACCGGGGTGAAGTGGTGCAGATCGGGGTCATGGTCGAGGACACGGCGGACGAGGTCGGCAGACTCGCCGCTCATGGCGTGGTCCTTGCCGCTCATGGTGCGATCTCCAACGAACACGCGGTCGCCTGCCGGGCGTACGAGAGAATGAGTTCCTCGGCCTCGGCGGCGTCGAGGGTCGGGTGACGGGCGACGATCCGATACCCGTACGCGTCCTCGAGCGCGACCAGGTTGCGGCCGATCGTCTGGGAATCCGTGGCCAGCGTGAACACGCCGCGCGCGGCGCCCTGCTCCAGGATCGTCTGATACATCGACACCTGACGGTCGAACAGCGTGGTCAGCAGGGCCGCGTACACCCGGTTGCGCCCGGCCGACCCGCCCAGCTCGCAGAGCAGGCGGACGTCGGCGTCGTCGGCGTCGACGGGCAGGCCCGACCGGATCGTGACGACCAGTTTTTCTACCGGGTCGGTGAGCCCGTCGATCCGGCGCATCCGTTCGGCGTAGAAGCGCTCCATGCCGGCCTGGTTGGCCTCCAGGAGCAGGTCGCTGAGATCGGGGTAGTGGTAGAGCACGGCGCCCGACGTCAGCCCGGCCTCCTCGGCGACCTGGTTGAGCAGCACCCCGCCCGGGCCGTGCTGGATCATCGCGCGGCGGGCCGCCTCGACGAGGTCCGCCCGGCGCTCGCTGCGCTTCTTCCGGGTTGCCAACGTGTTTCCGTTTCACTTGATCGTCAACTGTCGCCGACAACCATAGGCTCAGGGTATTGACCTTACGCAAGAGCGCTTGTTGAATTGCCGTTCAACAACGGCTGGGGAGGTCGGCAATGCCTCTGACGGTTCTGTTCATGCCCGAGAGCGCGTACGGGCCGACCAACAACTGCATCGGGATCGGTGACGTGCTGCGCCGCCGGGGCCACCGCGTGGTCTTCGCCGCCGAGGCCTCCTGGGCGGGCAAGCTGACCGCGCTGGGCTTCTCCGAAGACCTGGTGCACCTGGCCCCCGAGCCGGACACCCCGCAGGACGCCGGGCAGTTCTGGAAGGACTTCATCCGCGACACCGCCCCCGAGTTCCGCAAACCCACGATCGAGCAGCTCGACACGTGGGTCAAGCCGGTCTGGCAGGAGCTGATCGACGGGGCCAAGTACTGCCAGCCGACGCTCACCGAGATCATCGCGCGGGTCCGGCCGGACGTGATCGTCGAGGACAACGTGGTCGCGTTCCCGGCGCTCAACACGGCCGGCGTGCCGTTCGTGCGGATCGTGTCGTGCAACCCGCTCGAGGTGAAAGGCCCGGACATCGCGCCCGTGTTCAGCGGTTACGCGGCCGGCGACCGTACGGGATGGGAGGAATTCCGCGCCGAGTACGACCGGACGCACCGTCCGATGTGGGAGGCGTTCAACGCGTGGGTCGTCGAGCAGGGCGCGCCTGCGCTGCCCGACCTGGAGTTCATCCACGACGGCGATCTCAACCTCTACGTGTATCCAGAGGCGCTGGACTACACGTCGGCGCGGCCGCTGGGGGACACGTGGCAGCGACTCGAGTCGTCCGTACGGGAAACCGACTCGTCCTACTCGTTGCCTCCTGATTTCTCCGACGGCAGCAAGATCATTTACTTCAGTCTGGGCTCGCTCGGCTCGGCCGACGTGGACCTGATGCGCCGGGTGATCGCCGCGCTGGCCGAGACCGAGCACAAGTACATCGTGTCCAAGGGGCCGCTGCACTCCGAGTTCGAGCTGGCCGACAACATGATCGGCGCCGAGTTCCTGCCCCAGACCAGCATCCTGCCGCTGGTCGACCTGGTGATAACCCATGGCGGCAACAACACGACGACCGAGGCCATGCACTTCGGCAAACCGATGATCGTGCTGCCGCTGTTCTGGGACCAGTACGACAACGCGCAGCGCGTGCACGAGACCGGCTTCGGCGTGCGGCTGGACCCGTACCGGTTCACCCCGGACGAGATGCGCGCGGCGATCGACCGGCTGCTGAACGACGCCGGCCTGGCCTCGCGCCTCGCCACGGTCAGCGCGTCGATCCGATCGGCCGACGGGCTGCGGCTGGCGGCTGACGCGATCGAGAAGCTCGGCGCGGTCCGCGCCTGACGACCCTCGGCGGGCCGTTCACCCGTTCCTACTGACCAGCTCGGCTACCTGCGGATAGGCGGCTCGCCCATGACCTCCCTGATCAACCCGGCCAGCGGTACCCCGATCTCCGATATTTCGGACTCCGAGCTACCCGAGGTCGGGAAAGTCGTGGCCTCCGCCAGGGCCGCGTTTCTCCAGTGGCGGGACGCTACGCCGGCCGACCGGGCCCGGGTGCTGCTGCGCGTGGCCGACCTCGTCGAGCGGGACGCGGAGGAACTGACCCGGCTCGAGGTCGAGGAGACGGGCAAGCCGCTGCCGGTGATGCGGGACGGTGAGCTGCCGTTCGGCGTCGACAACCTGCGCTTCTTCGCCGGGGCGGCGCGCTCGCTGGACGGCACGGGCGCGGGCACGCTGTCCGCCGGCTACACCTCGATGCTGATCCGGCGGCCCGTCGGGGTCGTGGGCAGCATCGCGCCGTGGAACTTCCCGCTGGTCATGGCAATCTGGAAGATCGGGCCGGCGGTGGCCGCGGGCAACGCGGTGGTGATCAAACCGGCGCCGCAGACACCGCGCAGCACGCTCGCCCTGGTGCGGCTGTTCGAGGAGGCGGGGGCGCCGGCGGGGCTGGTGGGCGCGGTGACCGGTGGCGCCGCGGTCGGCTCGGCTCTCGTACGGGACCCGGGTGTCGACATGGTCAGCGTGACCGGCTCGACGGCGACCGGGCGTGAGGTCATGCGGGGCGCCGTGGACGGGCTGAAACGCGTACACCTGGAACTCGGGGGTAAGGCGCCGGCCATCGTCTTCGCGGATGCGGATCTGGCCGAGATGGCCGGCGGGGTGGCGATGGGGGCCACCTACAACACCGGGCAGGACTGCACGGCGGCCACGCGGGTCTACGTCGAGCAGTCGATCTTCGCGGAGGCGGTCGAGGCGCTGGAGGCGGCGCTGCGGCGGGTGCGGACCGGGGATCCGTGGGACACCGCGACCGACATCGGGCCGTTGATCTCCGCCGCGCACCGCGAGCGGGTGTCGGGGTTCGTGTCACGGGCCGTGGCGGCCGGAGCTCGCGTGGCGGTCGGGGGCCGGGCGCTCGACGGGCCCGGTTTCTACTTCCCGCCGACCCTGGTGCTCAACGCCGACCAGCGCAGCGAGATCGTGCAGGACGAGATCTTCGGACCGGTCGTGGTCGTGGTGCCGTTCTCGTCGGAGGACGACGGGGTGCGGCTGGCCAACGACGTGCGCTACGGGCTGGCCTCGTCGATCTGGACCCGCGACGTGGGGCGCGCGCTGCGCGTGGCGCACCGGCTCGACGTGGGCGTGACCTGGATCAACGACCATCTGCCGATCGCTTCGGAGGCGCCGCACGGCGGGGTCAAGGGGTCCGGCTTCGGCAAGGACATGAGCCAGGAGGCGATCGGTGAGTACTCCGTGACCCGCCACCTGATGATCAAGCACGCGGCCCCCGCGGAACGCGACTCGTTCCGGCCCGCGTGACCGGTTGATGCCGGTTCGGCGGCGGCCTGTCTTTGTTACTTCGCCGTACGTGTTGAAACGCCGAAATGCCGCGCAGTAGGAGCTGCGCGGCATTTCGGCTGTGGATGAACACGTGTCCTGTGGATAACCGACCGTCCCCTCAGTCCCGGTCAGTAGCCTGGCGGCGGGGTCGCCCCCCGTGGTGCGGTGGGGGACGGGCAGTGGGCGGACGATCTTGGGTCAGACGCGGCCGAAGTCCTGGGTCCAGTACGGGGTGCCCTTCGACGTGAAGGCCAGGCCCACGCCGACCGCGATGCTCGAGCAGTTCAGGATGTTCTTGCGGTGGCCCGAGCTGTTCATCCAGCCCGTGACGACCTGCTGCGGCGTGCGGTAGCCGTAGGCGATGTTCTCGGCGGAGGCGCCGTTGCGCGGGTAGCCGGCGCGGGCCTCGCGGGTGACGAAGTTGCTGCCGTCCGACCCGGTGTGGTCGAAGAAGCGCTGCTTGACCATGTCCTCGCTGTGCGCGCGGGCGGCCTGGACGAGGCGGTCGTCGATCCGGAGGGCCTTGCAGCCGCGGGCGGTGCGCTCGGCGTTGGTCAGTTTCACGACCTCGGTCTCGTACGCGACCTGGTCGACGGCCGCGGCCTTCTTCGGCGCCTCGGCGGTAGCAGCCGCGAAGGCGGGGGCGCTGAAGAGGGTCGGGACGGCGATCAGAGCGGCGGCGACGACGGCGTTGCGGACGAAACGCTTCAAGTTCGGGCTCCTTCTGACGTTCGGCTGCTGTCAGCAATACCGATCGGGGAGCGCACGCCCGGATGAAGGAGGGGACCCGGAAGGCAACGCCGGGCAACTCAGCTGCACCTGAGTGACGCGGGGCCCGGCTGCGTCAAGCCGGGCCCCGCGTCGGGGGAGGAACGTCAGACGGTCAGCGACCAGGTGTTGATGTAGCCGGTGTCGGACCGGTACACGTCCTGCACCCGCAGCTGCCAGGTGCCGTTGGCCTGCTCGCTCGACAGGTTCTTGGTGTAGGTGGTGTTGACGTTGTCGGCGCTGTCGGAGGACGACGTCGCCTTCAGGTTGTAGACCGTGCCGTCCGGTGCCACCAGGTCGACCCGCAGATCACCCCGGTACGTGTGGACGATGGTGACCGCGATCGTCGAGGTCGCCGAGGCGGCCCGGGCGCAGTTGCTGATCGCGATGCTGCTGCTGATCGCGGCGCCGGCGTCGGGGATCGTGACGTCGGTGGCGTTGGTGCCGGTGCAGCTGCCGCTGGGCGGCGGGGTGGTGGTCGGGGGCGGCGTGGTGCCGCCGCCGGTGCAGGTGGGGTCGGCCGTCTGCGCCGGCACGTTGACCGCGTCCCAGGCCGCCTTGACCGTGTTGAACTGGTCGCAGCTGTTCGGGAAGAGGTTCTTGGCCGCGGTCAGCGTCCAGGTGCGGTACTTCAGGTACGACGAGCTGGACGTCTTGATCAGCATCGCGTTGTACATGATCTTCATGGCGTTCTGGATGCCGAGCCCGGTGATCGCGCCCGACCCGCTGCAACGGGTGCTGGCGGGCTGCCCGTTGGTGGGGTTGGTGCCCTCGGCCAGCAGGTAGAACCAGTGGTTGCCGGGGCCGGCCGCCGCGTGCACCTCGGAGCCCGGGGTGCTGCTGGAGTAGCAGTTGCTGTCACCCGCGAGCGACGGGTTGTACATGTACCGGATCGGGCCGCTGCCGACCAGGTTGACCTCCTCGCCGACCTGGTAGTCGGGGGCGTCGTTGGGGTTGTTGATGTACCACTCGGTGGCCGCGCCGATCGTGTCGGCGACGAACTCCTGGGTGCCCGAGCGCGAGATCCCGCCGGGCGTGGTGTCGTCGATGCCGTGGCCCAGTTCGTGCCCGACCACGTCGGCCGAGGCGATCCACTGACCGGCTGTGTTCTTGCCGATCTGCACCTGCGTGCCGTCGTAGTACGCGTTCTGGTCGTTCAGGCCGACGCGGATCGGCCAGGCGCCGCCGCTGCCGTTCTGGCCGTTGCGGCCCAGCCACGACGAGAGCATCGCGTACTGCTTCTGCGCGACGTAGAACGCGTCGACGCAGCCGGTCTCGCGGTCGGTGCCGCTGCCGTTGCCCCACACGTTGTCCGGGCCGCTGAACGTCGCGTTTCCGGTGGCGTTCTGGCAGCGGATCGTGGTGTGGTTCGGGTCCTGCAGCAGGTAGGTCGAGCCGGACTGGGTGGTGTCGATCGAGACCGCGCCGTTGATCCAGCCGGTGCCCGTGCCGGTGACGTCGATGACCCTTTCCGTCGTACGCAGCACCTTGCCCGTGAGGGCGTCGACGTCGACGGTCAGCCGGCTCGGGCCCTCGGCGTTCGTGCCGGCCACAGTGGTCTGCCAGGCCAGCCGGGCCGCCTGACCCTCCTCGGCCAGCACGACCAGCTTGGTGCCCTCGACGGTGGTGACCGTCTTGAGCTGTGCCTTGGCCGTGGCGGCGGCCGCCGTGTCGGCGACCTTGGCCACGGTGGCGAGCTCGCCGACGGGGGCGCTCTGCGCGACCGAGGTGGCCTTGGTCTGCCCGGCCGCGTCGGTGACCACGACGAAGTCGCCGCCCTCGACCGGCAGGCCCTTGTAGGTGCGCTTGTAGGGCACGTAGTTGAGGCCGGACGACTGGATGACCTTCTGCTGCTGGAAAGTCTCGTTCGCGCCGGCGTGCAGGATCGCCGGGCGGCTGGCGACGAGGGCGTCCGCCTTGGTCGCGGCGAGCGCGGCGGCGGCCGACGGGTCCTGCGGGGCGGCGGTGGCCGGGCTGGTCGCCGCCACCATGGCGGAGGCGGCCACGGTTCCGGCCGCCAGTGCCACGATCAAAGGGGTTCGACGTTTCACGCGGGTACTCCCTTCCCGCCCGGGGCTTCTCGGGCGGGCTCAAGGTCCGATGGTGAGACGGTAAGCATCGACGTCTGTCACCGAATCAGGGAAAACCCTTGCGCGTGCCCGGCGCCGTACAACCGGGGGTGTACGCGGCCGTCGTCTCTGGGTTGACGACAGCGCGGCGGCCCGGCGGGAGCATGTCGGCATGACTGAGCGAGAGTTCCGATTCGGGGTCGTCGCGGGCCGGGCCGCCGGCGGCGAGGAGTGGACGGCGACCGCCCGCCGGGCCGAGCAGCTGGGCTACGACACTTTGCTCGTGCCCGACACGCTGCACACCCTGTCGCCGTTCGCCGCCTTGGCCGCGGCGTCCGCCATCACCACCCGGCTGCGGCTGGGCACCTATGTGCTGAGCGCGCCCAACCGGTCGCCCGGCCTCGTCGCCTGGGAGGCCGGCACGCTGCAGGTCATCAGTGGCGGGCGCTTCGAGCTGGGCCTCGGCGGCGGGCGCCCGGGGGCCGAGCGGGACGCGGCCGCGCTGGGCGGCGATTTCGGCCCACCGGCTGAGCGTCTGGCCCGGGTCGGCGCGACCATCGAAGCCGTACGGGGGCTCGAGAAACCGCCGTCGGTGCTGGTCGCGGCCAGTCGCCCGCGGATGTTGCGGCTCGCCGCCGAGCAGGCTGACACGGTCGCGCTGGGCCTGCCGCCGCAGTCCACCGAGACCGAGTTGGCGCGGACGGTGGAGGCCTTGCGGGTCGCCGCGGGGGAGCGCTTCGCCCGCATCGAGGTGCACCTCAACGTGGCCGCTGTGGCCCCGGCGCCCGGGGACGTGCCGCCGTGGGTGAGCCGGATGGTCGGCGGCGACCCGGTTGCGATGGCTTCCGCGGGTGGCATCGCGTTCCTGACCGGCTCGCCCGAGCGCATCGCCGACCTGCTGTGCCGGCGCCGGGAGGAGTTCGACGTCTCCTATGTGGGGGTGAGCGGCCTTTTCATGGAGGAGTTCGCTCCGGTCATCGCCCTGCTGCGCGCATGATTCAACAGCATGAACGGTCATTCAAGTGTGCGCTGAGTAATCTCATGAATCCGTAAAGTGACATCTCTGGCTCTGGTCGACGGTTCGCCGGTGGGGCATCATGGCCGGACAGCGTCCCCTGAGGAGTGTGTGATGACCTCACAACTCGAGCTCGCCGCCCGTACGGCGTTCGCCCAGGTGCTGACCGCCTGGCGCACCCGGCGTGGACTCTCCAAGAAGCAGCTGGCCGCGTCGATGGGTTACCACCCGTCGTACGTCAGTCACGTGGAGAGCCTGCGCCACCACCCGACCCTCGAGTTCGCCTGCCGCGCCGAAGCGGTCCTGGCGAGCGGGGGTGAGATCATCTCGCGGTACGAGCAGTGCCGCCAGGCCGCCGGTGAGCCCGCGCCCGCCCCGGTCCTGCGCAACGACTACGAGCCGAGCCCGATGCTGCCGGCCACGCTCGTGATCGAGGAGGAGAACGCCACCCTGACGTACGCCGACGGGTGGTACTCGTGCCGTGTCGAGCGGGTCGTGCGCAACGTCGGCGACCGGCCCGTCACGTGCTATCCCGTACGCGTCGACGTCGACCGCTACCCCGACCAGCCCGGGGTGTCCCGCAGGCTCTACGCGGAGAGCCCGCTGCAGCTGTCAGACCTCGGGTTCGAGGCCCACGCGGGCGACGACCGCCCCGAGCCGATGGACGTACGCGTGACGCGCGCCTCCGATGCGTACGTGAAAATGGTCCTGATCTTCGGCAACGCCCGGGCCCGGTTCCCGCTCTATCCGGGCGAGCGCACCCGGGTCACGTACGCGTATCGGGTGCCCGCCAGCCTGTGGGGCCAATGGTTCCAGCGCGATATCCGGTTCCCGACCCGGGCGCTGACCATGTCGTTGCGGCTGCCGGCCGGCCTCGCCGCCGAGGTGAGTGCGGAAACCCTCTCGTACGCGGGCATCAAAGGTTTCTCGCCCACCGAGTCGCCGGGTGACAACGGCACGGTCGTCTACACGCTACGGCTGCGCGAGCTGCTGCTGACCAGTCAGATCCGGCTGCGATGGCGCTTCGCCGACCGCGCGCCGACCGGATGGACCGACCTGGCCGCGTGATCGGTCACCGGTCACCCCACGGCCGTCCCGTGCCCTGATATTCCGAGAGCGGGATGACGTCAGTTCCGGCGGGCATGCGATCGGTGTAGAGGCGGCCCTCCAGGTGGTCGATCTCGTGCTGCACGTGCCGGGCCAGGCCGCCGTCGAACCGGCTGGTCTCGACAACGCCGTCGAGACGCCGGTGCTCGACGGTGACGCGGGCCGCCCGCACGACCTCACCGCGCACGTCGAAGAAACTCAGGCACCCCTCGAACAGGGTGTCGCAGTCGCCCGACCGGTCCACGACGCGCGGGTTCAGCAAGACCAGTTCCTGGTTTCCCGTACGGATGACCGTCACCGCGCGGTCGATGCCGATCTGCGGCGCGGCCATGCCCATGCCTTTCGCGAACTGGTGCGCCCGGGCCACCCGGTCCATCGCGGCCCGGACCCGTCTGATCGTCTCGCGCGCCGCGGCGGCCTCATGGGGGAGCACGAAGGGGCGGGCCCTCTTCTGCAACGCGGGGCTGCCCGCCTGCACGATGCCGAGCGCGATCATGCGTTGAGCGGGGGTCGTGTGCCGAGGGCTGCCGTGGTGCGCGGGGATCTCCTGGTGGGGGCTCCTGCGCTGCGCGGGGATCGGATTGTCGGGGGTCATGAGCCTCCTTCGGCCGAGCGGGACCGAACGCCTGTGACTGTCGGACGAGAGCGACGCTCCGTTTCAGGCCTCTGCCGGGCGAGGGCTGGGCGTCGCCGCTGCCGTCGCACCCCGGGGAACGCGGGCACTGCGTGTCCGGGCCGTTTCTGCGGGGCGGCGGCCGCGCACTGCCCAGGCCGTCGCGGTGAGGGGGATCGTCCCGTCCGCCTCGGTCGGCAGCCGGGAGCGGAGGCGTTCGCGGATGGCCGCCCGCTCGTCGGCGCCCAGCGTGGCCAGGTAGGCCGGTGCGGCGCCCTGGCCGCCCAGGAACGGCTCCCAGAAGTCGTCGAACCCGGCGAACACGGTCGGGACCTCGATCGCCTCCGTGGTGACTTCCGTCAGCCCGGCCTCGGACCAGGCCGCACGCAGGGCCGGCTCGTGGCAGATCGGGAAGCGGGGGCCCTCGTCCCGGTCGGCGGCGGCCGGCACAACCTCGGCCGCGGCGTCCCAGAAGTGGCGCATCATCTGCATGCCCGTGGTGTAGTCCCAGACGTACGAGGCGACGACCGCACCCGGCCTGGCCACCCGCGCGAACTCGGCGACCGCCCGCTCGGGATGCGGCACGAAGTTGAGGGCGAGACCGCTGACCACCACGTCGAAACGGGCGTCGCGGAACGGCAGGGCGGCCGCATCACCGGCGACGGGGGTGGCCGCTGCGGGCGTGAGACGCAGGAAGCTTTGCGAGGGGTCCACGCCGGTCACGCGAGGGCCAGAGGCTTCGACGGCGGCAGTGGCGAGGACGGCTGACGTGAGGGCGCCGGTGCCGCAGCCCGCGTCGAGCCAGCGACGGCCGGCCGGGATCTCCAGCCAGCGGACGAAACCGGCGGCCACCAGGCGGCTCCACCGGCCGACGTAGGCCTCGTAGGAGTCGCCGACCTCCCACACATCCGCACCCATGCACTCACTCTGCACCACGACCGATCGATCGTCGTGCCTGAGAGCAATCAAATTTGTGCGGAAAGTAATGAATGAATCGGCTACACCTGACGGTCGCGACCCGCGAACCAGCCCGCGACGATCTGCGGGACGATCAGGCAGAGCACCAGCGTCAGCGGCGCCCGCCAGCCGTCGGTCGCGTCGTGCAGGGCGCCGACCAGGAACGGACCCGGAATGGCCATGATGTAGCCGACGCTCTGCGCGAACGCCGACAGCCGCACGACCGTGCCCGGGGTGCGGCCGCGCAGCGCGATCAGCGTCAGCACCAGCGGGAACGCCGTGTTGACGATGCCCAGGAAGGTCGCCCACAGCCAAGGCGCGGCGGCCGGGTCCCACCACAGCCCGCCGTAGCCGGCCAGGCCGAACACACCCAGCCCGACCGCGATCCAGCTCTGGCTGCGCACCCGCCCGGCCAGCGCGGACAACCCGAACCCGAGCGGCACACCCAGGAACGACGTGAGCGCGAACAGCAGCCCCGCCTGCTCGGCCGAGACCCCGGCGTCACGGTAGATCTGCGGGAGCCAGCCGATGATCACGTAGGCCGAGGTCGACTGCATGCCGAAATACACCGCGAGCGCCCAGGCGACCGGGTGCCTCGAGACCCGTACGAGGTCATCGGTCTTGACCTCGGCCGCCGGGGGAATCGGCTCGCGGGCCAGCGGCAGCCACGACGGCACGGCGAGCACGGCGACGACCGCCCAGCAGGCCAGACCGATCCGCCAGTCGCCGCCGAACGCGTGGCCGGTGAGCGGGACCGTGGCCGCCGCGGCGGTGGTGGCGCCCACATTGAGCGCGACCGTGTAGAGGCCCGTCGTCGAGCCCACCTTGTCGGCGAAGCGGTCCTTGACGACCGAGGGCAGCAGCACGTTGACCACCGCGATGCCGGCCAGCGCGACCAGGCTGAGCAGCAGGAACAGGGCAGTTCCGGGCGCGAACGGGCGTACGGCCAAACCGGCGGCCAGGACCACCAGACCGACCAGGATCACCCGGGACGCGCCGAACCGCCGGGCCAGCCGGGGCGCGGTCAGGCCCACGGCGGCGAAACAGACCACCGGCACCGAGGTGAGCAGCCCGGCCACCGTCGAGCTCATGCCGAGACCCTCGCGGATCTCGTCGAGCACCGGGCCGACGCTGGTCACGGCCAGCCGCAGGTTGACCGCCGCGAGCAGCAGCGCGACCAGCGCCACCATGCGCCCGCGACGCTTCACGGTCAGGTCTTCTCCGGCAGTCACCACTTACACATCATCGACCCACCGAAGATCGGGCCTACGACCGGTCTTGCTCCTGTTCCACCTGCTGGTTCCAGGCGCGCTTGGAAGACTGCCACCCGTCCTCGTTCATGCCGCGCCGCCAATAACCCGAGATCGACAGCTGCGCCATCGGGATCGCGCGCTCGTTCTTCAGGAAACGCCGGAGATCCCGTACGAAATTCGCCTCACCGTGCACGAACGCGTGCACCTGACCGTCGGGGAAAACGCTTCCCCGTACGGCCTCCACCAGCGGCTCGCCCACCGGCCGGCCCGCCCGATGCAGCCACGTCAGCTCCAGGTCGCCGGGGCACTCGAGCTTCTGCTCCTCGTCGGGGTTGTCGATTTCCACATACGCCCGGACGCGCGCGCCGGCGGGCATGCCCTCGAGCGCGGCCGCGATCGCCGGCAGCGCGCTCTCGTCGCCGGCCAGCAGATGCCAATCAGCCTCGGGGCTGGGCGTGTAACCGCCGCCCGGGCCCATGAACCGGATCACGTCGCCCGGCTTGGCCGCGGCCGCCCACGGCCCGGCGATGCCCTCGTCGCCGTGCACCACGAAGTCGATCCACAACTCAGGAAGCTCGGGCAGCCACTTGCGCACCGTGTACGTCCGGACGACCGGCCAGTCCCCGGCGGGCAGCGCCTCGCGGATCGCGCCCATATCGAACGGCTCGGGGTACGTGACACCCGGCCGCGGGAAGAAGATCTTCACGTAGTGATCGGTGTAGGCGCCCGCGTCGATCGCGCCCAGGGCCTCGCCGCCCAGGACGACCCGGACCATGTGCGGGGTGAGCTGCTCCACCCGGGTGACGACCGCCTCGGTCGCTGCTCGTGCCGGCCTGTCAGCCATGCTTCTTCCTTCGTGCCGGGAATCGCGTAGTCGCCGGTAAGGCTACCCTCACTTTCCCGGCTGCGAGTTCCCGCTGCTTTCCCCGGATACGAGAAAGGGCGGCCCGCGTGATGCGGGCCGCCCTCGTCGTTCTGGCTGTTACTCCCAGGTGCTGCCCGGGAGGCTGCGCCGCCGGGTGAGCGCCATGATGATCAGGCCGATCATCAGCAGGACCGCCGCGCCGCCGACCACCGCGACCGTGTTGTTGCCGGTCAGCGCGAGCAGGCCGCCTTCGTCCTTCTTCGGGGCGTCGGCCTGCACCTGGGCCACCTGGTCGGCCACCGGGGCCTTGTTGCCCGAGTTGAACTGGCCGTCCTCGTACGTGTAGTCGGTGCCGCCGGCCGCGGGCGCCGCGCTGCTGGAGGTCGCGCGGGGCTTGGGGGCCTTGGTCACCGGGGCCTCGGTGTCGCTGTCCGACTCGTTGTTGTCGCCGCTGTCGGTGCCGTTGTTGTTCCCGCCGTTGTTGTTGCTGTTGCCGCCGCTGGTGTTCGCCGGGGGCTGCTGGGTGGCCGGGGGACGGGTGACGGTGGGCTTCGTCGGCTGGTTGGCCGGCTTGGTCGGGTCGGGGGTGAAGTCGTCCTTCACCGTCGGGGCCGTGGTGGGGGTCTGAACGGGGGGCTTGGTCGGCTTCACGGTGCTGTTGGGGTTGCCCGGCGTGCCGCCGTTGTTCCCGCCACCGTTGTTGTTCCCGCCGCCGTTGTTGCCTCCGTTGTTGCCTCCGTTGTTGCCGCCGCCGTTGTTGTTCCCGCCGCCGCCGTTGTTCCCGCCGTTGTTGTCGCCGCCGCCGTTGTTCCCGCCGTTGTTGTCGCCGCCGTTGTTGTTGCCCCCGCCGTTGTTGCCGCCGCCGGCGTTGCCGACGGTGATGCGGACGGAGTCGATCGCGGGCGTCTGGTTGGCGCGCACCATCATCGGCGTGCGGTGGGAGCCGTCACCGGCCCAGGAGGAACACTGCGCGATGCCGTCGGTCGGCATGCCCGGCACCTGGATGACCACTTCGTCGGGCGTGGCGCCGCCCTTGCTGTCCTCGGTGGCCACGAAGAACGCCGGCACCGGGTCGGGCGCGGGGGCCTCGTCGGTGTTCGGCAGCATCCGGCACGCGGTGTGGAAGTGGCCGCGGACGAGGCCGTCCCGCAGGACCGAACTCTCCACGTAGTAGCCGCCCTTGCCGGCCGCGAGGAAGCGGTCACGGATCAGGTTGCGGGTGCTGATCGTCAGGCTGAACGGCGTGTTCGCCGCGATGCGCTCGGGAGCGTCGGTGATCAGCAGGCTCGGGTTGTCCTTGGCCTCGCCGACCTCACCGAACTCGGTGGACACACACTTGCTGCCCTCCTGGAAGCCGGTGTGCGGGGCGAGATTGCTGTCGATACACGTGTCGGTGAGGATCACCTGTCCGTTGACGACCTTGCCGGCCCCGCTGCCCTCGGGCCGATCGTTCTCGGCGGCGCCGGAGATCTGGGCGAAGCCCACGGCCGCACCCAGGGCGGCGATCACCGCACCGACCGCGAACAGCCGTCGGTTGCGTCCCGACGGCGTGGCGGCCGCGCGGCGGTAAGCAGACCTACGCATGCGTGATACCTCATCTTCGAAGAATCCACCCGGCCCACATTCCGACCGGCTCCCAGACGGTAAGAGCCGCCCCGCCGGAATGCAATTCCGGGAGCGAACTTGATGAATTCTTAGCCCAAACTTAAAGAAAAAATATGGGCCGGCCTCCGAACCCCCGACATCATCCGAACGGCTGATGTCAGGGGTTCAACCAAGATCACGAAAAATTCGCTGACCAGCGACTCTCGCATCGGGCCGCTCAGAGCCCTCCCGTGGCGCCCCGAGGTCGCGTCGTCACAGACGAATGTAAAACACGCTGGGCTGGATGCACCTTAGAGCAACCTGGGAAAACAATTCCAGCCCGTTCTTGATCCCTTTCTTAGCGTCATTGCACCCCACGCTGCGGCAAGGCGAGAGACCCACCGGCGAGGCATGACCGAGACAGGGCGCGCGAGGCGCCTCGCACCGCGCTGTGTCTGGCTCTGCGCTGTGTCTGGCTCCGCGCTGTGTCTGGCTCCGCGCTGTGTCTGGCTCCGCGCTGTGCCTGGCTCCGCGCTGTTTCTGGCTCCGCGCTGTTTCTGGCTCCGCGCTGCACCTCGACCCGCGACTCGCCTTGTTTCGCTGCCACACCTCCCCTCGCGCGGCGTGCGGTGTGGCGGGCGTGGCGGGCGTGCGGCTTGCGGTGTGGCGCGGGCATGGCGGTGGCGTGGCGGGCGTGCGGCGTGCGGTGTGGCGCGGGCATGGCGGTGGGGTGGTCTGGCGGGCGTGGCGGGCGTGCGGCGTGCGGTGTGGCGCGGGCATGGCGGTGGGGTGGTCTGGCGGGCGTGGCGGCGTGCTGCGCGGCGGGCGTGGCGGCGTGCGGCGTGGCGGGCGAGGCGGCGTGGCGTGGCGGGCATGTCGGCGCGGCGTGGCGTGGCGGCGTGCGGTGTGGCCTGGCGCGTGGGGAGGTGCGGCGCGATGTGTGGGCTGACCTCGGGGCGCGGCGCGGAGCGTGGGTGCAGCGCAGGGCCGAACAAGGGGCGCGCGGTCAGGGCCAGAGGCCGCGGGACTGGTAGACCTCTTTGAGCACGGTCAGGCGGTCGGTCATGATGCCGTCGACGCCCAGGTCCAGCAGGCGGTTCATTTCGGTTGGGTCGTCGATCGTCCAGACGTGGACCTGCAGGCCCAGGCGGTGGGCGAGCGCGATGAAACGGCGGTCGACCACGGTGAAGCGGCCGTGCCGGGGCGGGACCTGCACGGCGGCGACCGAGGTGGGGAAGCGTACGGGGGTGCCGGTCACCGAGGCCAGGCGGAGCAGCGCCGCGGAGCGGGAGCCGAGTGACGTGGCCACGGACGGGCCGGCCAGCGAACGCACCTGGGCCAGGCGGCGGTTGCTGAACGAGGCGAGCAGCACGCGGTCGGTTGCGCCGGAGGTGCGTACGCATTCGACGGTGGGGGCCACGCCGGGGTCGGCCTTGATGTCGATGTTGAAGCGGGTCTCGGGCCACGCCGCCAGGATCTCGTCGAGTCGGGGGACGAGGGCGGCGCCGCCGATCCGTACGGACTGGAGGTCGGACCACGTCAGCGACTCGATGGCGCCGGCCCCGTCGGTGACCCGGTCCAGGGTGGCGTCGTGGAAGACGACCGGGATGCCGTCGGCGGTGGCGTGCACGTCGGTCTCGACGTAGCGGTAGCCGAGTTTCACGGCGCGCTCGAAGGCCTCGGCCGTGTTCTCGTCGCCGTCGGCCGCGCCACCGCGGTGGGCGAAAGCCAGCGGTGTCGGCGCGTCCAAGTAGGGGAAGGGCACGGCCCGATCCTAGGAGCCGCGATCTTCGGGCGAGCCGGCCGAGCTGTTCGTCCGGGTCACCGGCAGGATTTCGAGGCCTGAGAGCGCTGCCAGCCGTCGATGAGATCCCGGGCCTGCGCCTGCGGGGGTGTGCTCGTTCCGGGCGAGCACCACATCGGCGCGTTCCATCAGTGGGTAACCGACCGAATGCATCCTATCCGGAGCAAATAGTATCGACTCGGTCACGCGGCTCTGCGCGCTGTCCTACCTTAGGCCACGTCCTAGTGGGGCAAATTATCCGAAATGGAGCGCAGAACTGTGTCTTCTTCACGTTCCTCGAGATTGGCCCGCGGCGGGCTCATCGCCGCTCTGAGCCTCTCGATAGTCACCGCGGGAGCGCCGGCGTTCGCGGCCGACGGCGACCCGATCATCGACTGGCCCACCTTCAAGGGCGCCGCGAAGAGCCTCGACCGTAACGGCGCGGCCGACCTGATCCTGTCGTCGGGCGACAAGGCCCGGCAGCGGATCCTGCGGCTCACCCCCGGCGGTTACCGGCAGTCCGGTTCGGCCTGGTCGACCACGAAGCTCGACGTCACGCAGTCGTTCGAGTCGACCTTCAAGGTCTACCTGCACCACTTCCGGCCGGGCGCCGACGGCATCGCGTTCGTCGTGCAGACCGAGGGCCCGCGGGCCCTCGGCGGCTGGGGCGGCGGCGTCGGCTACCGCGGCATCAAGCCCAGCCTGGCGGTCGAGTTCGACATCTACCAGAACGCGTTCGACCCGAGCCGCAACCACCTCGCGGTGGTGCTCGGCGGGAACCCGGACTACCAGGACGCCGTGGCCGAGTCGCCGATCCCGCTGTACGGCCGCCCGTTCAACGCCCGGGTCAGCTACGACGCCGAGGCGAGCCTGCTGCGGGTCTACGTCAAGGCGCTCAGCGCCGGCGCCCGCGAGCGGCAGGTGCTCGAGCAGGAGATCGACCTGGCCCAGCACGTGCGCGGCGACTCCGCGTGGGTCGGCTTCACCGGATCCACCGGAACGGGCCTCTCGAAGCAGGACATCTACTCCTGGACGCTCCAGGGGTCGGAAGCCTGACCAGGTAATGCGCCGGTGCCGGCCGGTCACGCCGGCCGGCCCGGCGGCTTTTGACGTCCCCACCGAGTCTTGGAGAGAAGTATGTCGACGGTCCCCTACGCTCGCCCTCAGGCCGGAGCGGGAACCGAGCTGCCGCCCCCGGTGATCGCGACCGCGGGTGAGCCGCTGGTCAGCGTCATCATCCCGGCCCTGAACGAGGCGCGGAACCTGCCGCACGTGATGGCCGCCCTGCCCCAGGTCGACGAGGTCATCCTGGTCGACGGCGGGTCGACCGACGACACGGTCGACGTGGCCCGCCGCCTGATGCCCGGCATCCGGGTCGTCCAGCAGAACCGCCGGGGCAAGGGCAACGCGCTGGCCTGCGGGTTCGCCGCCGCCACGGGCGACATCCTGGTCATGATCGACGCCGACGGGTCGACCGACCCCCGGGAGATCCCGAGCTTCATCGAGGCGCTGCGCTCCGGCGCCGACTTCGCCAAGGGCTCTCGCTTCTCGACCGGCGGCGGCAGCGCCGACATCACCCGCCTGCGCCGGGCCGGCAACCTCGGCCTGAGCCTGATGGTCAACCTCCTGTTCCGGACGCGGTACAGCGACCTCTGCTACGGCTACAACGCCTTCTGGGCCCGTCACCTCGACGTCTTCGGGCTGGACAGCACCACCGCGGCCGAGGGGCGGCTGTGGGGCGACGGCTTCGAGATCGAGACCCTGCTCAACCTGCGCGCGGCCCGGGCCCGGCTGCGCATCGTCGAGGTGCCCAGCTTCGAGCAGCAGCGCCTGTACGGCGAGAGCAACCTCAACGCGTTCACCGACGGGATGCGGGTGCTGCGCACCATCGCCCGCGAGTGGCCGCGCCGGCGCCCGGCCGGCGACCGCGCGCCGGAGCGGACGCGGTGAGGATCGGCGTCGTCACGAGCGCCTACCACCCCGAGGTCGGTGGCGTGGAGACCCACGTCCGCCGGCTCTGCGCCGCGCTGGTGGCGACCGGTGACGAGGTCGAGGTGCTGACCCAGGCCGCCGCGGGCTCGGTCGAGACGATCGACGGCGTCGTGGTCAGGCGCTTCCCGCTCACCGTCTCCGCCGCCAACTACCGGTTCTCGGTGGGGCTGTGGAAGTGGCTGCGCGGCCACGCGGGCCGCTACGACGTGTTGCACGCGCACAGCTACCACGCCCTGGCTGCGCTGCCGGCCGCGCTGACCAACCGCACCCCGATGGTCTTCACGCCGCACTACCACGGCACCGGGCACAGCCGGTTACGCGCGGCTCTGCACCCCGTCTACCGCCCGCTCGGCCGCCGGATCGTGGCCCGCTCGAGCCGGATCATCTGCGTCACCCGGGCCGAACGGGAACTGCTGATCGGTCACTTCCCGGAGGCGCGCAACCGGATGGTGGTCGTGCCCAACGGCACCGACCCCGCCCCCGACTTGGTGGCCGGGCCCGAGCCGGGGCGCAGCATCCTCTGCGTGGGCCGGCTCGAACGCTACAAGCGGGTCGACCGGGTCATCCGGGCCATGACCCAGCTGCCCGGCGACCACCGGCTCGATGTGGTGGGCGCCGGTCCGGCCGCCGAGGAGTGGCAACAGCTGGCCGACCGCCTCGGCCTGAGCCCGGACCGGGTCGTCTTCCACGGCCGCCTGCCCGACGGCGCCTTCCACGCCCGGATGGCGTCGGCCGCCGCCGTGGTTTCGGCCTCGGCCCACGAGGCGTTCGGCATGGCCGTGGCCGACGCGCTGACCGCCGGCATCCCGACCGTCGCCTCCTTCATCCCGGCGCATCGCGAGCTGGCCGCCATGGCCGCCCCTGGCGCGCCGCTGTGGCTGGTCAACCCGGACGACGAGGCCGCGCTGGCCGACGCGCTGCGGGTCGCGGCGGGCACCGACCGGGCCGAGCACGGCCGCAACACGCTGCCCACCTGGAGCGACGTCGTGCTGGCGACCCGCGAGATCTACACCGGCGTGGCACCCCCGGTCCACGTCATCCAGCAGGCCAAGGCCGGTGCCGGAGCCGGCGACCGATGACCCTGACCCAGCCGGTCGCTGCCGATCGTCTCCACCGCGCCGCCGCGAGCCCGCCCGAGGCGCCCGCGGCGGCGTCCCGGCGTCCGGCCCTGGCCTGCGCGGTGACCCTGGTCGTGACCGGTGGGGCCGGAGCCGCCCTGCTCGTGGCGGCCAACCGGGCCGCCGAGTGGGACACCGGCCGCCAGTTCGGGCTGTTCTGGCTGGGCATGCTGGTCTTCACGCTGCCCGCGGTGGCCTGGCTGGTGCGCCGCACCTCGAGCGCCCGCCTGCGCGTGGCGGTCCTCACCGCGTACGCGGGCTTCACCTACCTGCCCAAACTGCTGCGCACGCCGGACGGGCCGCTCTATCACGACGAGTTCGCGCACTGGCGGCAGGCGCACCAGATCCTGCTCGACGGCCGGCTCTTCGAGCAGAACCCGATCGTCAAGGTCGTCGGGGACTTCCCCGGCCTGCACTCGACCGTCGCGTCGATCTCGGCCCTGACCGGCGTCTCGATCTGGCACGGCGCGCTGTTCGTGCTGATCACCGCGCACCTGCTCGTCGTGCTGGGCGTGGCCGTGCTGGCCGAGGAGATCTGGCCGGACGGCCGGATCGCCGCCGTGGCCGCCGTCCTGTACAGCATGAACAGCTCCTTCTTGTTCTTCGACACCCAGTTCGGGTACGAGTCGCTGGCGATCCCGCTGCTGGTGTGGACGCTCGTCGCGCTGCACCGGGCGATGCGCGGACCGGCCGGACGGGCCCGGCTGGGCTGGTCCGCGGTCACCCTGGTGCTCTCGGCGGCCACCATCGCCACCCACCACCTGACCGCGCTCGGCCTGCTCGGCGTCATGCTGATCCTCTGCGCGGTGGCCACTGCCCGGGCGTTGCGCCGCAGCCACCCGCGCGCGGTGACCTGGACCGCCTGGGTGCTGACCGGCTCGGCCGCCGTGCTCGTGGTGACGTACCTGGCCGTGGTCGCCCCGCGCACGGCCGGCTATCTCGACCCTTACCTGGCCAAGGCGCTCGACCAGGTCGCCGGCATGGCCGGGAGCAGTGGCTCGGGCAAGCGCACGCTGTTCCGCGAGTCGGTCGCGCCCTGGTGGGAGCGGTACGCCGCGTTCGGCGCGCAGGGCCTGGCCGGGGCGGCGATGGCCGCGGCCCTGTGGCGGCTGCGCTATCGGCGGACCGGCGACGCGGTCTCCCGTACGGGGGCACTGGCCATGCTGGTGCTGGGCTCGCTGTACTTCCCGGCCGCCCTGCTCATCCTGACCCCGTCCGGCGCCGAGGGCGCGCGCCGCTCGTGGGCGTTCAGCTATCTCGGGATCGCGCTGGTCGTGGCCCCGGTCGTGGTGGCGCTGCTCGACCACGCGACCCGCCGCACGGCTCGGGCCGCCGTCGCCGTGGCCTTGCTCGCGGCGTGCACGGTCGCGCTGGTCGGCAACACCGCGGCCGGCATGAACCCGTCGTACCGGTTCCCGGGCCCGCCCGTCTTCGGCTCGGACACCCGCTCGGCCATCCCCGAGGTGGCCGCCGCCTCGGCGTGGCTGCGCGAGACCCAGGGCCGCGACCTGCGCATCGTGGCCGACCGTTACTCCGGGCTGATCTTCGGGTCGTACGGGGAGCAGCGGCCGGTCACCGGTTCCCAGTCCTTCCGCACGTACGACCTTTACCTCGCCCAGCCCGGCCGGGAGATCCCGCCCCGCCTGATCGAGCAGCTCAGCTCGTGGCGGTTCGGCTATCTGATCGTCGACCGGCGGATGGCCCGGGAGGTGCCGGAGATCCAGATCTACTTCGAGACCAACGAGCCGGTCCCGCACGACGGCCGGCCCGCGTTCACCCTCGGTCAGCTCACCAAGTTCGACCACACGCCGTGGACCATCAAGATCTACGACAGCGGCAACATCGCGATCTACCGGTTCGACTTCACCTCGTACGGGGGTCCCCGGTGACCACGCCGCGCCTGCTGGCCGCCGTCTACGGCGCCCTGCTCCTGCTGGCCCTGGCCGGCAGGCTGCCCTGGCTGCTGGTGCCGGTCTGCCTGGCCACCCTGACCGTGCTCGGCGAGCTGTGGCTGCGCGCGCTGACCGGCGAGGGCATGCCCCCACTGCACCGGATCGGCCTGGCCACCGCGGCCGGCCTGGTCAGCCTCCCGTTCGTGGCGCTCACCCTGCACGTCTGCGGGATCGCGATCCGCGCCCGCTCGGTCGCGGCCGGCCTGGCCGTGCTGGTCACCCTGCTCGGCCTGGCGGTGCTGGTGCGCGAGCGGGCCACCGGGGCCACGGCCGACCCGCGCCTGCCCCGCATGATCGGCGCCGTCGTTGTCCCCGGCGTGCTCATGCTGGCGGCCGGCTTCTGCGCGCTCGAGGCGTACGACCGGATGCCGCACCCGCCGCAGCCGGGCTACACGAGCGTGGCGCTCACCGGGTGGGCCGCGGGCATCGACCGGCCGGTCGCCATCCCGGCCCGCGGCGTGCACGTGCGGCTGCGGGTGAGCAGCGCCGGGCTGCCCGCCGCGACCGCGCCGCTGCGGGTGCGCGTGGGCCAGCGACTCGTTGCCACCCGCCCGCTGGCCGTCGCGCCCGACGCCACCGACGCCGTCGAGGTCTTCGTGCCCGCCCCGCCCGACGGCTGCCTGCACCGCATCGAGATCAGCCTGGGCCCGGCGAGCACCGTGTTCTACGGCCGGGGGCCGGCCGGATGTTGAGGACCGTCTCCCGCGACTCGCTGGCCCGCAACAGCGTGTTGATCATGGCGAGCACGGTCGGCACGGCTGGGCTGGGCTACCTCTACTGGCTGCTGGCCGCGCGGCAGCCGGGCCAGCCGGCGATGGGCACGGCCACCGCCCTGATCTCCGTCTCCGCAGTGGTCAGCATGGTGTCCAACCTGGGCCTCGGGCACATGTTCATCCAGCGGCTGCCCGGCACCGGCGTACGGGAATGGTCGCGGATCGTCGGCGCGGGACTGCTCACCGGATGCGGCGTCACCGCGGCCGTCGCGTTCGCCGCGGCCGCGGTGCTGCCCTCGCTGGCCGCGAACTTCGCCTTCCTGCGCAGCTCGTCGGGCGTCGCCGCGCTGGTCGTGGCGTCGGTCGCGCTGACCGCCACGACCCTGCTCGACAACGTGTTCGTGGCCCACCGGGCCAGCCACGGCATGCTCACCCGCAACCTGGCCCTGGCCGGCGGCAAACTGGCCACGCTGGCCCTGCTGACCTGGGCCGGCTACGGCGGGGCGGGCGTCGTGCTGGTGGCCTGGACACTGCCGTCGGTCGCCGTCACGGCGTACACGCTGACCACGATGCTGAGCCGGCTGCGGCCCGGGGCCCGGCTCACCACCCGCGGGATCGGCGCCGAACTGCGGCACGTGCAGGGCTCGCTGGGCGGTCACCACCTGATCAACTTGGCCCAGGCCGGGCCCACCGCGCTGCTGCCGGTGCTGGTCACGGCCCGGCTCGGAGCCGAAGCCAACGGCCACTTCTACGTGGCCTGGATGACGGCGTCGGTGCTGTTCATGGTCTCGCCCGCGGTCGCCTCGGCCCTCTACGCCGAACGCTCCAACGCGGCCCCGGCCGGCCTGCCCAGGGCCGCGCTCGTCGTGCTGGCCGTGACCGGGCTGCCCGCGCTCGTGCTGTTCTTCGCCGGGGAGTCGATCCTCGGGCTGTTCAGCGCGAGTTACGCGGACCAGGGCGCGCTGCTGCTCAAGATCCTCGTGCTGGCCGCCCTGCCCGACGCCGTCACCAACCTGGCCGTCGCGCACTGGCGGTCGCTCGGCGAGTTCCGGCGCTGCCTGCGGCTCAACCTGCTGATGGCCACCGTCTGCCTGACCCTGACCTGGCTCTGGCTGCCCGGCACCGGAATCGAGGCGGCGGGCATCGCGTGGCTCGCCGGGCAGACCACCGGCGCCCTCGTCGTCGCCGTCCGTTGCTTGCCGACCCGTCGAAAGGCCTCCGCTGCATGAAAATCCTGCACCTGTCCAACCTGTACGCCCCCGTCATCGGCGGGCTCGAGCGCAGCATCGCCACCAGCAGCGAGGAGCTGGTACGACGCGGGCACGAGGTCACCGTGCTCACGCTGGCGACCCCGCTCGCCGGACACGACGAAGAGATCCGGGGCGTACGGGTGAAACGCGTGCGCAGCGTGGCCAACACCCTGCTGCCCGGCATGAACGCGGACGCCGGCAAACCGTTCCACCCGACCACCGCCGACCCGCTGACCACCGCGGCCATCCGGCGGGTGCTGCTCTCCGGCCAGTACGACGTGGTGCACAGCCACGACTGGATGATGTACAGCTACCTGCCCCTGCGCTACGGCCGCGGGGGACTGCCGCACGTGCACACGGCGCACGACTTCGGCTTCACGTGCGTCAAGAAAACCTTCGCCCGCAACGGCCGTACGTGCGGCGGCCCACGGCTCGGCCAGTGCGTGCCCTGCGCGACCCCGCAGTACGGGCGGCCCAAATCGGCCCTGCTGACCACCGCGCTGCGGGCCCAGCGGCACCGGGGCATCGACGCGCTCACCGCGATCTCGCCCGCCGTCGCCGCCGGGGTCAGCCACGGGCGGCTCCCCGGTGACCTGCCCGTCCAGGTGATCACGTCGCTGGTGCCGGACGGACTGGACGAACTGGCCCGCAACACCCCCCGCCCGGCCTGGCTGCCCGACCGGCCCTACCTGCTCTTCGTGGGCGCGCTGGGACCGCACAAGGGCATCGACGTGCTCTTCGAGGCGTACCGGCGCTTGGTGTCCCTCGGCGATGCCCCGGCGCTGGTCTGCATCGGGACGCCCCGCGACGACACCCCACCCGTCCCCGAAGGCGTGATCGTGCGCCACAACGTGCCGCACCCCGAAGTGATGGCGGCCTGGCACGGCGCCGCGGCCGGAGTCGTGCCCTCCGTCTTCGAGCCCATGGGCCAGGTGGCGGTGGAAGCCCTGCTGGCCGGCACCCCGCTGATCGCCACCGCGGCGGGCGGCCTGGCCGACATGATCCGCGACGGCGAGAGCGGCCTGCAGGTGCCGGTAGGTGACGTGGGCGCGCTCGTGACCGCGATCCGGCGGTTGCTCACCGACCCCGGCCTGACCGCGCGGCTGCGCACAGCCGGCCACCGGCGCGGACTCGACTACACCGCCGCCCGCGTCGTCCCGCAGATCGAGGAGGTTTACCGTGCCTGCATCGCCGCTTCCTGATGGCGACGGCCCCACCCGGATCGTGGTCGTCGGCTCCGGCTGGCGCTTCCTCTCCGGCATCAGCTACTACACCTGCCGGCTGAGCAACGCGCTGGCCACCCGCTACGAAGTGGGCGCGATCCTGATGCGGCAACTGCTGCCCACGCGGCTCTACCCGGGCCGCGCGCGCGTCGGCCACCGTCTCAATGCCCTCTCGTACGATCCCCGGGTCCACGTCTTCGACGGCATCGACTGGTGGGGCGTGCCGAGCCTGCTCCGCGCGGTGCTATTCCTGCGCTCGTTCCGCCCCGAAGTGCTCGTGCTGCAGTGGTGGACCGGCGCCGTGCTGCATTCCTACCTGGTGCTCGCGCTGGCCGCCCGCGCGCTCGGGATCCGCGTCGTCGTCGAGTTCCACGAGGTGCAGGACACCGGCGAGGCCCAGCACCGATGGGCCACGCTGTACTGCCGCACCCTGATCAAGCCCCTGCTCCGCCGCATCTCGGGCGTGATCGTCCACTCCGCCTTCGACCGGACCGCCCTGCGCTCCACTTACGACCTCGCGGGCGTCCCGGACGAGATCGCCTTGCACGGCCCGTTCGACCACCACGAGCGGGCAGCCGTGCCACCGGCGCGCCGCGCCCCCGAGCCCGCTTCAGCACCCGCCCCCACGTCCGCCCACATCTGCGCGCCCTCCGCCTCCGCTCCCGGTTCTGCTTCCGCCGCCGCCCCTGCGCCCCGCGCTGTCCCCACTACGCATGATCAAGTTCGTCTGCTGTTTTTCGGGACGATTCGCCCGTACAAGGGGCTTGAAGATCTTGTCGAGGCTTTCGGGCGGCTGCCGCAGCACTACACGCTCACGGTGGTGGGGGAGACGTGGGAGGGGTGGACCCTGCCCGCGGCGATGATCGCGGCATCGCCGGCCGCGTCGCGCATCACGTTCGTGAACCGCTATGTCGCGGATTCCGAGGTGGACGACTTCTTCGCCGCCGCCGACATGGTGGTGCTGCCGTATCGGCGGAGTTCGGCCAGCGGGCCGCTGCACATCGCGATGAGTCACGGGTTGCCGGTCGTCGTCACCGCGGTCGGCGGGCTGGTCGAGGCCGCGTCCGCATACGCCGGCACGACCTTCGTGACCAGTGGGTCGCCGGCCGCGCTGGGCGAGGCGATCGTGTCGGCCACCGCAAACGTCGGAAGGCGGCACACCGACCCCTCCTCGTGGGAGAAGTCGGTGGCCGCCTTCACGCGCCTGTTCGCCCGGATGGGCGTACCCGTTGCTCAGGACGCGGAGATCACCGCGTCGTCGAACCAGACCGTGCCGGTGTTCTCGCCCGACTTGAGGTGAACCTGCATGCTGGCCGAGCCGGCCGGGGCGGCCCCGTCGACCACCAGCTTGGTCCAGCCGGTGGTGCCGACCGGCAGCCACGTCGAGCTGGCCCCGCCGAGCCACTTGTCGTTCGCGTCGAACCAGCTCAGCGCGATGGTGTTGGTGCCCGTGGCCGCGTTGCCGCGGGCCCAGACCTCGCCGTGCCACTTCTGACCGGCCTTGACGGGCGTGATCGGGGCGACCCGGTACGACGGCGAACCGGCCGCCGTCTTGCCGGTGTTGGTCATGCTGACCGACCACTTACCCGTACGGGCCATGCTCTGGGTCTTGACCGCCAGGCCCAGCTCCGGCATGTAAGCGCGCCACGGGGTCAGGTTGTTGCCCGCCTCGAAGCTCGGGTCCATGACACTGGCCGGCATGTTCGCGTCGGTCCAGCCCGCCTTGACCACTGCCGCGGCCGGCTTGGCGGTGCCGTCGGTGCGGTACAGGCCGTAGTTGTACTGGGCCGGGATGCGCGAGACGGCCGACGACGGGATGCTGCCCTGGACGAAGTCGTTGAGCGTCCACGGCGCCACCGACTGCACGCCGGCCACCTCGGCCGCCTCGAAGATGCGGGCCAGGAACGCGGCCTGCTCACCCTCGGTGTTCTGCAGGGTGTTCAAACCCGTCTCGCCGATCGTGATCGGGGTCGGGCTGACCGCGGACTGCGCGCCCTTGATCAGGGAGAGCGCGCGCTCCGAGTTGCCGTACAGGTGGAACTCGTAGAAGTCGAGCGTGGTCGAGCCGAGGCTGGTCTTGACCTTGGCCAGGCCCTTGGCGCCGGACACGCCGTCGGTCGAGATCGTCAGCGGCATCGTCGGGAACGCCGAGCGCATCGCCGGGATCATCTTCTTGGCCCAGGTCATGGCCTTGGCGTTGTCGGCGTCGATCTCGTTCTGCAGTTCGAACGACAGGATGCGCTTGTCGTCCTTGTAGCGGGTGAGCACGGTCTTGCTCCAGGCCACGCTCTCGTCGACGTCGCCGTACGCGTCCCACCAGTCGAAAAGCGTGAACTTGACGGTCATGCCGTGGGCGGCCGCGATGTCGACGAACTGGGACAGCCGGTCCTGGTAGCCGTTCCACGGCTTGGGCCAGCCGAACGTGCTCGGGAAGATGATCACGCGAACGTTGTCGGCGCCGAGCGCGTCGGCCTTGGTCAGGTCGGCGTCGATCTTGGCGGGGTCCCACTGGGTCCACATCTTCGACCAGCCGGCCGCGGACGGGTAGTAGTTGAGCGTCTTCGCCCTCTTCACCGCGGCCATGCGGGAGGCCAGGGTGGGGACGGCCGGGGCCTCGGCGGCCTTCACGGTCTTGGTGGCCGAGGTCTTGGCCGTCGTCTTGGTGGTGCTGTTCTTGGCCCGCGCGGTCTGGGCCGTACTGGTCTTGGTGGCCGTGGTCTTGGTGGTGGACTTGGTGGCGCTCGTCTTGGCGGCGGTCTTGGCGGTTGCGGCGGTGGCCGGCGCATGCGGGAGCGCGAGGCCCAGGAGCAGCGAGGAGGCCAGGACGGCGGCACAGCGGCGAGGCGAGAACACGGCTGGTCGGGGCCCTTCGGTCGGAGTGCGGAAGTTTTTCGGGAGCGCCACCTCTATCGGTCGGATCGTTTGGGGCTGGTGGATTTACGAATTGCAATGGCGTTGCGGCGGGTTGCGGTCAGGCTGCAAGGGCTGAGGACCGCATTTACGGAGCGGTGGGATAGGTCCGCGGGGTGTAGACCGCGGCGCTGCCGTCGCCTCGGGTGACCGTGCGGGTCTGCGAGCTGCCGATGATCAGCAGGCAGCGCATGTCGATCGTGGCCGGGTCGAGATCGCCCAGCGTGGTGACCCGTACGGACTCCTGCGGCCCGCCGACGTCACGGCCGACCACCACCGGGGTGGCCGGGTCGCGCTGCTCCAGCAGCAGGCTCCGCGCGTTGACGAGCTGCTCCCGGCGCGACTTGGAGGCCGGGTTGTAGATCGCGATCACGAAATCGGCCCGCGCGGCCGCGGTCAGCCGGTCGGCGATGACCGGCCACGGCTTGAGCCGGTCGGACAGCGACAGAATGCAGAAGTCGTGCCCCAGCGGCGCCCCGGCCCGGCTCGCCACGGCCTGCGCGGCGGTGAGCCCCGGAACCACCCGGACCGGTACGGCCTTCCACTGCGGGTCCTCGCTGACCTCGAGCACCGCCGCCGCCATGGCGAACACCCCCGGGTCGCCCGACGACACGACGGCCACATTGCGCCCCCGCTTGGCCAGATCGAGCGCGAACGCCGCCCGCTCGGCCTCGACCCGGTTGTCGGACGGGTGCTTGCGCTGGTGCTTCCCGGTTGCCACACGGTCGAGATAGGGCTGGTAGCCGATCAGGTCATCGGCCGCGGCGAGCACCCCGCGAGCCTCCGCGGTGAGCCACATCGGGTCGCCGGGCCCCAGCCCCACCACGGTCACGCTGCCGTGCTTCACCGGCCCGGCCGCGCCGGTCGCGTCCCCGGCCGCACTCTCTTCGCCCTCTCCTCGCGCGGCGAGCCCTTCCTCCCCCTCGACGAACGCGGTGGCGGCCGGGCTCGGCAGCAGGGCCAGGGAGAAGTACGGCACGGACTCGGGGTCGACGTCGGTCAGGCGGGCGTGGCGTTCGCGGTCGGTGGTGGCGCGTTCGACGTACCAGGTGTCGTCGAGGCGGCCCGCCTTGGCCAGGGCCTCGCGGACGCCGTCGAAGGTGCGGCCCAGTTTCATCACGGCTGCCGAATCGGTGGCGGCGAGGCGGGCCGCGAGCTCGGCCGGGGGCAGAGTGCCGGGCAGCACGGTCAGGATCTCGTCGCGTTCCATCAGCGGGCGGCCGAGCACGGCGGAGGCGGCGCTGACCGACGTGACGCCGGGGACGACCTCGGCGTCGTACCGGTGGGCCAGCCGCTTGTGCATGTGCATGTAGGAGCCGTAGAAGAACGGGTCACCCTCGGCCAGCACCACCACGTCGCGGCCGGCGTCCAGGTGCGCGGCCAGACGGTCGGCCGCCGCGGTGTAGAACTCGTCGATCGCGCCCTGATAACCACCCGGGTGGTCGGTGACCTCGGTCGTGACCGGGTAGATCAGCGGTTCCTCGATCTGCCCCTCGCGCAGCAGGCCGGCCGCGATCGCGCGCGCGTTGCTGCGGCCGTGCCGGGCCGCGTGATACGCCACGACGGCAGCCGACTCGATCAGGCGGGCCGCCTTCAGCGTGATCAACTCGGGGTCGCCGGGGCCGACGCCCACCCCGTACAGCTTGCCGGTCACTCCGCCTCCGAAGCCAGCGCGTTGACGGCGGCGGCCGTGATGGCGCTGCCACCCCGGCGACCGCGCACGATCAGGTGCTCCAGGTCGGTCGCGGCCAGCGCGTCCTTGGACTCGGCGGCACCGATGAACCCGACCGGGATGCCCAGCACCGCGGCCGGGCGCGGAGCCCCCGCGGCGATCATCTCGAGCAGCCGGAAAAGGGCCGTCGGGGCGTTGCCGATCGCGACGACCGAACCCTCCAGCCGGTCCAGCCACAGGTCGAGCGCCGCGGCGCTGCGGGTGGTGCCCAGACGTTCGGCGAGGGCGGGCACCGACGGGTCGCGCAGCGTGCAGACGACCTCGTTGCCCGCCGGGAGGCGCTTGCGGGTGATGCCGGAAGCCACCATTTCGGCGTCGCACAGAATCGGCGCGCCCGCCAGCAGAGCCTTGCGGGCCACGACCGCCACCTGCGGCGAATACCCGATGTCGCGCACCAGGTCGACCATGCCGCAGGCGTGGATCATGCGAACCGCGACCCGCGCCACCTCGGCGGGCAACCCGCCCAGGTCGGCCTCGGCCCGGATAGTGGCGAAGGAACGCCGATAGATCTCGGCGCCGTCCCTCTCGTACTCCATCAGTTCCTCCTCGCGGCGGCGACCGCGTGGGCCGTGTCGCCGGTGAACGTCTCCCCGTCCGGTTGCCGGGTCACGGCATAGCCGTCCGGGGTGGCCTCGACCCGCACATGCGCCCCGGCCGGACTCCCGCACCCGCGGGCGCAGCCGATCCAGTGCACGGGCAGGCCATCGGAATACACGCTGCTGCGGTCGGCGTCGGCGCGCACGTCGGCCAGGCTTTTCGCACACCCGGGCCGCCCGGCACACGCGGTCACCCCGGCCCACCGCGTGGCCGGCTCCACCGGCAGCCCGGCCTCGGCCAGCGCCCGCGCCCACCGCCGCGCGGCCTCGACCGTCAGATCGGGCACAAGGACCCCGCGCCAGGGCGTCACCACCAGCCGCCGCGCAGTCCCCAGCAGCCGCAACGCCTCCCCGCCGAGCCGCCCCAACGGCACGAGCGCGCCCACCGCCACAAGCCCATCCCCCTGCGGCACGATCCCGAGCAAGGTCGCGTCCGCCGACAGGGGGACAGCCGTGGACGGCGGGAGTGTGGGGAGGCCCAGGGCGGCCGCGGTGCGTGTGGCGATCCGGGACGGGCCGTCCGGCAGTTCGTGCAAGCGCCACGCCGTGGTTTCGGCGCGTTCGGTGAGGAAGGCGTTCGCGGCGGTCAGCAGGGTCCGGACCACGTCGGTGGCGGGGACGCGGAGGCCGGGGTCGTGGCCGGCGAAGAGGATCGCGAACGTTTCGTCCACGGGGACGGCGGCCAGGTCGGCCGACAGGGGCACCGCGCCGAGCGCGAAGAGGAAACGTCCGGGAAGGGCGGCCAATGCCGGATCGGCGCAGAGGGCCCGGTCGAGCTCGGCGACGAGGGCGCGCAGTGTGGCGCCGGCCAGTGGCGGCGCCACGATGTTGCGAACGGTCTCGTGGGTCTCGGAGGGCAGCAGGCCGGCGGCGGTCAGGGCGGCCGCGAGCACCGTCGGGTCGGCGTCGGTCAGGGCTCTGAGCTGCAGGTTGGCCCGGGACGTGAGCTCCAGACGACCGTCGCCGAACTGTGCGGCCAGGGTGGCCAGGGTGGTCAGCTGGGCGCCGGTGAGCAGGCCGCCGGGGAGCCGCACGCGGGCCAGCGGGCCGTCGGCGGCCGCGTGCAGGCGCAGGGCGCCGGGGCAGGCGTCGACGGCGGATTCACGGGCGGGCACGGCCCGGATACTACGGTCGACCCCCGACAGGAGCGCATCCTCGGGTCGGGATCGTCACACACCGGCACCCTCCTTGACGGCGAGTATCGGCGCCGGGAAGGGTGGGAGGTCACGAGCGGCGACGCCGCGGAGGAAGCCGGTGTGAGTCCGGCGCGGTCCCGCCACTGTCACCAGGCCGTAAGGGCTGGGAGCCAGGAACTCCGGTCGCCGTGATCTCTACTACCCGGGGCGCGGACCCCGAGGGGAGCTGGCGCGTGTTCCTGCTGCTGTCGACCTCCGACACCGATCTGCTCAGTGCCCGGGCCAGCGGCTCGGCATGGCGCCTGGCCAACCCGGCCCGGACGGGTGTGGCCGACCTGCCCGCCCTGCTCACCGACGTGACGCTGGTCGTCGTGCGGATCCTCGGCGGGCGCCGGGCCTGGGAGGAGGGGCTCGACGCGCTGCTGGCCGGGCCGGTCCCGGTCGTCGTGCTGGGTGGCGAGCAGGCCCCGGACGCCGAGCTGATGAAGCTGTCGACGGTGCCGGCCGGGGTGGCTGCCGAGGCGCACGCGTATCTGGCTCAGGGCGGCTCGGACAACTTGGCCGCGGTGCACGACTTCCTCTCCGACACGGTGCTGCTGACCGGGCACGGGTTCGCCCCGCCGCAGGCCGCACCCGACTGGGGGCCGCTGCCGCGCGAGACGACGGCGACCGGGCCCACTGTCGCGGTGCTCTACTACCGCGCGCACCACATGGCCGGTAACACCGCGTTCGTCGAGGCGCTGTGCCGCGCGATCGAGGCCAAGGGCGGGCGCCCCCTGCCGTTGTTCACGTCGTCCCTGCGTACGGCGCCGGAGGATCTGCTGGCCGAGTTGCGTAAGGCGGACGCCCTGGTGGTCACCGTGCTCGCGGCCGGCGGCACGAAGCCGGCCACGGTCACCGCGGGCGGCGACGACGAGGCGTGGGACGTCGGCGTGCTGGCGGGCCTGGACGTGCCGATCCTGCAGGCGCTGTGCCTGACCAGCTCGCGGGCCAAGTGGGAGGCCAGCGACGACGGCTTGTCCCCGCTGGACGCGGCCACCCAGGTGGCGATCCCGGAGTTCGACGGCCGGATCATCACGGTCCCGTTCTCGTTCAAAGAGATCGACCCGGACGGGCTCTCCATCTACGTGGCCGACCCCGAGCGTGCGGCCCGGGTCGCCGGCATCGCGGTCGCGCACGCCCGGCTGCGGCACATCCCGCCGGCCGAGCGGCGGATCGTGGTGATGCTCTCGGCGTACCCGACCAAGCATTCCCGCATCGGCAACGCGGTCGGCCTGGACACCCCGGCCTCGACCGTTGCGCTGCTGGCGGCCCTGCGTGAGCGCGGCTACCGGATCGGCTCGTTCGGCGACTACGACGGCGACGGGCTGATCCACGCCCTGATCGCGGCGGGCGGCCAGGACCCGGACTGGCTCACCGAGGACCAGCTGGCCGAGAACAAGGTGCGGATCAACGGCGAGCGGTACGGCGACTGGTTCGCCACCTTGCCCGACGATCTGCGCGCATCGATGACCACACATTGGGGGCCGGCGCCGGGCGAGTTGTACGTCGACAACGGCGACATCGTGCTGGCCGCGCTTCAGGACGAGAACGTGGTCGTCATGGTGCAGCCGCCGCGTGGGTTCGGGGCCAACCCGGTGGCCATTTATCACGACCCCGACCTGCCGCCCTCGCACCACTACCTGGCCGCGTACCGCTGGGTCGCCGACGAGTTCGGCGCGCACGCGGTGGTGCACGTGGGCAAGCACGGCAACCTGGAATGGCTGCCCGGCAAGAACGTGGGCATGTCGGCCTCGGACGGCACCGACGCCGCTCTGGGTGACCTGCCGTTGATCTATCCGTTCCTGGTCAACGACCCGGGCGAGGGCACGCAGGCCAAGCGCCGGGCCCACGCCACACTGGTCGACCACCTGATCCCGCCGATGGCCCGGGCCGAGTCGTACGGGGACATCGCCCGCCTCGAGCAGCTGCTCGACGAGCACGCCAACATCGCCGCGCTCGACCCGGCCAAGCTGCCGGCGATCCGGGCCCAGATCTGGACGCTGATCCAGGCCGCGCGGATGGACCACGATCTGGGTCAGTCGGACCGGCCCGACGACGAGGAGTTCGACGAGTTCATCCTGCACGTCGACGGGTGGCTGTGCGAGGTCAAGGACGTGCAGATCCGCGACGGGCTGCACATCCTGGGCGCGGCGCCACAGGGCGAGGCGCGGGTCAACCTGGTGCTGTCGATGCTGCGGGCGAAGCAGATGTGGGCGGGGCAGGTCGCGGCGCTCCCCGGGCTCAGGGAGGCGCTCGGGCTCGCCGAGGAGGCGTCCACCGCCGAGACCGACCGGGTCGAGGCCCTCGCGCACGCTCTGGTCAGCGGGATGGAGGAAGCCGGCTGGCCGACCGATCGAGCTCACATTGCGGAGCTGTCCGGAACGCACGGGGTGGGCGGGGAGCGGGTGCAGGACGTCCTCGCGTTCGCGGCGACCGAGATCGTGCCGCGACTCGACCGTACGACCGACGAGCTGACCAACCTGCTGCACGCGCTGGACGGCGGCTACGTGCCGGCCGGCCCGAGCGGCTCCCCCCTGCGCGGCCTGATCAACGTGCTGCCCACCGGCCGCAACTTCTACTCGGTCGACCCCAAGGCGATCCCGAGCGCGCTGGCCTGGGAGACCGGTCAGGCGATGGCCGAGTCGCTGCTCAAGCGCTACCGCGAGGACTACGGCGACTGGCCCCGCTCGGTCGGCCTCTCGGCCTGGGGCACCAGCGCCATGCGTACGGCCGGTGACGACATCGCCGAGATTCTCGCCCTCATCGGCGTACGCCCGATCTGGGATCCGGCCTCGCGCCGGGTGACCGGTCTCGAACCGATCACCCGCGACGAGCTCGGCCGCCCCCGGATCGACGTCACCGTCCGCATCTCGGGTTTCTTCCGCGATGCCTTCCCGCACGTCGTGGCCATGCTCGACGACGCGTTCCGGATGATCGCCGAGCTCGACGAGCCGGAGAACTTCGTCCGCGAGCACGCCCTGGCCGACCGCGACGACCACGGCGACTGGCGGCGGGCCACCACCCGCATCTTCGGGTCGCGACCGGGGGCGTACGGGGCCGGGATCCTGCCTTTGATCGACAGCCGGAACTGGCGCACCGACAAGGATCTGGCCGAGGTGTACGCGGTGTGGGGCGGCTTCGCGTACGGCCGTGACCTCGACGGTGTGCCCGCCCGGCCCGACATGGAGAACGCGTACAAGCGGATCGACGTGGCGGCCAAGAACATCGACACCCGCGAGCACGACATCGCCGACTCGGACGACTACTTCCAGTACCACGGCGGCATGATCGCCACGGTGCGCGCGCTGACCGGCAAGGCCCCCGCGGCGTACGTGGGTGACTCGACCAACCCGGACGCCACCCGCACGCGCAGCCTGACCGAGGAGACCGCACGCATCTTCCGGGCCCGGGTCGTCAACCCGCGCTGGATCGCCGCGATGCGCCGGCACGGCTACAAGGGCGCCTTCGAGCTGGCCGCCACTGTCGACTACCTGTTCGGTTTCGACGCCACCGCCGGCGTGGTCACCGACTACATGTACGAGCAGCTCGCGGCGACGTACGCCCTGGACCCGGAGAACCAGAAGTTCTTCCAGCAGTCCAACCCGTGGGCCCTGCACAGCGTCACCGAACGCCTGCTCGAGGCGGCCGAACGCAAGCTCTGGGACTCCCCGGACCCGGACACGCTGAACGCCCTGCAGCAGCTCTATCTGGAAACCGAGGGTGACATCGAGGACAGCTAGGCCCGCAGGAAGGTCAGGACCGCGAGCACCCGGCGGTGCTCGCGGTCGTCCTGGATCAGCCCGAGCTTGGTGAAGATCGAGGTCACGTGGGCCTCGACGGTCTTGACGGCCAGGTGCAGGTCGGCGGCGACGGCGGTGTTGGACAGGCCCCGGGCCATCAGCGCGAGCACGGCCCGTTCCCGGTCGGTCAGCCGGTCCAGCGGGTCACGTTCGCGGCGCCGGGCGACCAGCCGGGCCACCAGCTCCGGGTCGATGACGGTCTCGCCGCGGCCCACTTTGCGGATGTCGGCGCCGAACGCGGCCAGGTCGGACACGCGGTCCTTGAGCAGGTAACCCACGCCGCCGTCGAAGTCGGTCATCAGCCGCAGCGCGTGGTGCACCTCGACGTATTGGGAGAGCAGCATCAGCCCCACCCCGGGGGCGGCGGCCCGGATCGCGGCCGCCGTCTCGATGCCCTCGTCGGAGAAGGACGGCGGCATGCGCAGGTCGATCACGGCGACGTCGGGCGGGTCGGCGCGCACCAGAGCGAGCAGGGCGCGTCCGTCGCCGGCCTGCCCGGTCACGGTGAAGCCGACGTCGGTCAGGATGCGGGACATGCCCTCGCGGAAGAGCACGGCGTCGTCGGCCAGCATCACGCGCACGGAATCACCGTCCGCAGGGTGGTGCCGCCGGGTCCACTCTCCACGACCAGGCGGGCGTCCATGGTGGCGAGCCGGTCGGCCAGGCCTTCGAGGCCGCCGCCGGAGGTGATCGCGGCGCCGCCGTGGCCGTCGTCCGCCACCTCGACCCGCAGGCCCGGTTCGTCGCCGGTGAGGGTGACGGCCACCGTGGCCGCCCCGGAATGCTTGGCCGCGTTGGTCAGACCCTCGCTGATCACGAAGTAGGCCGTCGACTCGACCTCGGCCGGCAGGCGGCGCGGCACGTCGACGGTCAGCCGGACCGGCAGCGGGGAACGGTCGGCCAGGAAACCGGCCGCGGCTTCGAGCCCGTCCTGCGTCAGCACCGCCGGGTGCAGGCCGCGCGCCATCTCCCGCAGCTCGGCGGTCGCCTCGAGCAATTGCGCCCGTACGCCCTCCGCCCGCGCGGCGACCGCATCGGAACCGTTCGCCGCGGCCAGCCGGACCACCGCACCCAGCTCCATGGCAACGGTCACGAGGCGCTGCTGCGCGCCGTCGTGCAGGTCCCGCTCGAGCCGGCGGCGCGCGGCGTCCCCCGCCGCGACCAGCCGCTGCGCGGTGGCCCGCAGCTCCAGCACCAGCCCGGCCTGCGCGGCCAGGTCGCCGACGAGCCGGCGTTCGGCCGCGGAGAGCTCGGTCGCAACCCCGGTCCGGCCGTTGGCCGGGCCGCCCTTGGCGACCGTGATCGCGCCCAGGAAGCGCTCGTCGTAGCGGATCGGGACGAGGGTCTCGATGTCCGGGGCGGCCGGGAGCGGCACCGTCGCCGGCCACATCGAGACGGGACGCAAGGCGTCGGCCGGGCCGGTCCACAGCACGACCTGGTGGGCCCCCACGGCGTCGGCGACCGTTGCCGTCAGCGCGGCCAGCAGCCCACCGGTGGGCGCGGTGAGGTGCCCGGAAAGGCGCGACAGGGCCTCGTACGGGGTGGCCCGGTGCCCGTAGACGAGCCGGTCGGCGAGCCGCTGCACCCGCCGGCGCAGCGGCTCGAAGGCGACGGCGACGAGGCCGGTGGCGATCAGCGACAGCAGGGTGCCGTAGCCGTCGACGAGGCGCCCGATCCCGGTCACGACCACGGCGTAGCCGAGCGTGACGACCGCGGCCATCGCGCCGAACACCAGCGACTTGTTGATCACCGGGTCGATGTCGTAGAGGCGGTACCGCAGGATCGCCGCGCCCGCCGCGACAGCGACGAACGGGACGGCCAGCGTGCCCGCGAGCGGTGAACCCCACAGTGCCAGGCCGAGCACCATGACCGCGGCGGACACCGTCACGGCGTACAGGAACCAGCGCAGCTGGCGGGCCTCGTCGCCGTGGGCCCGCCGGACCCGCACGACGACACAGGCCGCCCAGGTCAGCTGAAAGAGCAGATAGGCCACCGGACGGACGGCGTCGTACAACTCCTGCGCCGCGGCCGCGCCCGCAAGCGTCAGGGGATGACCGGCGACCAGCCCGGTGCGGGCGTACTCGACCGGCCACAGGGCCGACGTCGTGGACAGCGCCAGCCCGGCGACGGCCAGGACACCGACGACCGGACGCCACCCGCGCGACGGCAGGCGTCCGTCGGGAAAGCTCATCACGGCCACACCGACCAGCACCAGCACGAGCGGCAGGGGCCAGACCCCGAACCAGCCGATCCACTCCGCGCCGGGCAGCGGGCCCGGGTGCAGGGCGTACTGGCGGCCGGTGAACATCACCGCATGGGCCAGGCCGACGGCCACGAAGAGCCGGCCCTCCCGGTTGCCGGGGCGGCGGTGCACCACGTAGAGGCCGACCGCGGTGAAAGTGGCCGCGATCAGGCCGTTGTGGAGGTTGGCGACGTGCCAGCCGAGCGCGAAGCCGGCGGCGACGAGCGCGGCCGCCACCACGCCCGCCGCCCGTCCCAGCACCCCGGCGCGGCTCACGCCCGTATCGTGCCAGCGCCGGGCCGTTCGCGGACCAGGGTTGACCCGGCACTTTCGCAGGGGCCACCCGGATGATTGCGGCGGCGCGGGCGGCGACGGTCGGCGTATGACTTCCACCCCGCTCGACCGCACCCTCAACGCCTCGCTGATCGTCGCCCCGGTCGTCTACCTGATCGCCGACGTCCTCTACGCCGTGCGCGGCTGGGACGACCCGGCCGCCGCCGTCTTCCACATCCTCGGCGCGGTGGCCTACACCGTCGTCGTGCTGCGTCTGGTCACCCTCGGCAGCGGCCGGCTCGCGGTGGCCCTGCTGCTGGTGGGCGCTCTGGGCGCGGCCGGCAACGTCGCGTACGGCTTCAACACCATCCACGTCGCGCTGGGCGACACCGACCTGGTCGACGCGGGTGGGGCCGCGACGATCATCAAGCCGCTCGGCCTGTTCTTCCCGCTGACCCTGTTGCTGGCCGTGGCCGTCCTGCGCCCCCGGGGCCCCGCCGGGGTCGCGCCGCTGCTGCTGGTGGCCGGTCTGGCCTGGCCGGTCGCGCACATCGCGAACATCGGCTGGCTGGCCGTGGCGGTCAACCTGGTCCTGGTGGCCGCGTTCGGCGCCGCGGCCCGCGGCCCGCTGCGCACCATGCCGCCTGCGACCGCACCAGTCGGGCACCCCTGACGACCCCGGTCACCGCTACTGGCCCGTACGGGTTGATCCAGCATGGGTCGCTGACTGCCGGTGCCCGCGTCGTGTCTGGTCGTGCTGCCGGCCGGGCGCCGCCCCGCCGACGCGGAGGCCCCGCGCCGCCTCTGACGGTTCCGGAACTGCTGGGGACGTTCAGCTGTTCACCTGCGGGAACGGTAAGAAAGCGCTTCCCGGGCGTCTCACCAGGCATTGACAGGTGCCGAGATGCCGGTTCACAGTGTCGTCACAAAGAGCGCTTTCACAAGCCGGTCCCCAGGTTGAAATCGCTCGGACACATCCCCTAAAGCAGGAGTCCTCCATGACATCCCCGGTCCTGGACGGGCTCGGGACGCCTCGTAACAGCAAGAGGTTGTCCCCGGCCCGGATTCTCACGCTCGGCGCGGCCCTCTTCGGGCTGATCGCCGCCTACTTCGTCGTGACCACCCAGAACGCGCAGGCGGCCGAGGTGGTCGTCTCGCAGGGCAAGCCCGCCACGGCCAGCTCGACCGAGGTGGCCGGCGCCTACCTGCCCGGCGAGGCCGTCGACGGCAACAACGGCACCCGCTGGGCCAGCGCGTTCACCGCGAACGCGTGGTGGCAGGTCGACCTCGGCGCGGCCACCGCGGTCAGCCGGATCGCCATCAACTGGGAGGGGGCCTACGCCAAGGGCTTCAACGTCCAGTTCTCGACCAACGGCACGAGCTTCACCCAGGCGTACACCACCACGACCGGCGCCGGCGGCCAGCAGAGCATCGCGGTCACCGGCACCGCCCGGTACGTGCGGATCAACCTGACCGAGCGCGCGCTTCCGGCGTACGGCTACTCGTTCTGGGAGTTCCAGGTGTTCTCGGGCGGCCCGACGACCCCGCCCACCACCCCGCCGACGACGCCCCCCACGACCCCGCCGGGCGGCACCACGCGGCTGCTCTCCTACAACAAGCCCGCGCAGGCCAGCACCTGGCAGAACGACGTCAACTGCAACCCGTGCAGCCCGGACAAGGCGTTCGACAACGACCCGGCCAGCCGCTGGGCCACCAGTTCGACGAACGGCTGGGTGGACCCGGGCTGGATCTCGGTCGACCTGGGCGCGACGGCCACCATCAGCCAGGTCGTGCTGCAGTGGGACCCGGCGTACGGGAAGAGCTATCAGATCCAGGTGTCCAACGACAATGTGAACTGGACGCCCATCTTCTCCACGACCACCGGTGACGGGCTCAAGGACGTCATCAACGCCACCGGCACCGGCCGCTACGTGCGGATGTACGGCACCCAGCGGAGCAGCGCGTACGGCTACTCGCTGTGGGAGTTCAGTGTCTACGGCACGGGCGGCGCGCCGAACAACCCGCCGGCCCCGCCCGCCGACCCGTCGTTCCCCGCCTCCCGCCTGGTCTTCGAGGACAACTTCAACGACCCGGCCGGCACCAAGCCGAGCACGGCCAAGTGGACGTACGACCCGGGTGTCCCGCAGAACGGCGAGATCCAGTACTACACGCCGAACAGCGAGAACGCGCAGACCGACGGGCAGGGCAGCCTGGTCATCGAGGCCCGCCGGCAGGACTACCAGGGCCGGCAGTACACCTCGGCCCGGATGAACACCGGCGGCAAGTTCAGCGCCCAGTACGGCCGGTTCGAGGCCCGGATCAAGGTGCCGAAGGGCAACGGCCTGTGGCCCGCGTTCTGGATGATGGGCGAGGACTTCCTCAGTGGACGTCCGTGGCCGTACAACGGCGAGATCGACATCATGGAGGTTCTGGGCCGCAACACCAACGAGATGTACACGACGCTGCACGCCCCGGCCTACAACGGTGGCGGCGGCTACGGCCAGAAGAACGCGGCCGGGGTCGACCTGTCGCAGGACTTCCACGTGTACGCGGCCGAGTGGGACAGCAAGGGCATCCGGTTCTTCCTGGACGGCCGGCAGGTCTTCAACGCCGACAAGGCCACCGTGGAGAACACCCGCGGCCCGTGGATCTTCGACCACAAGTTCTACCTGATCCTCAACCTGGCCGTCGGCGGCGACTTCCCCGGCCCGATCGACGCGACCACGCCGTTCCCGTCCCGCATGCTCGTCGACTACGTGCGGGTGTACCAGTGAGGGCCCGCATCCTCGTCGCCGCGGCGCTGCTGGCCACCTCGGCGATCGCGATCGCGACCCGCGCCGATGCCGCCGACACCCTGATCTCGCAGGGCAAGACGGCCACCGCGTCGTCGTCGGAGTCCGCGGCGTTCCCCGCCTCGAACGCGGTCGACGGCAATCTCGGCACCCGCTGGTCGAGCGCGTTCAGCGACCCGCAGTGGCTGCAGGTCGACCTGGGCGCTTCGGCCACCATCTCGTCGGTGGTGCTCAACTGGGAGGCCGCGTACGCCCGCGGCTTCAGCCTCAAGACGTCGGCCAACGGCTCCTCGTGGACGACGATCTACAACACCACCAACGGCGCCGGCGGCCGGCAGGCCCTGACGGTCAGCGGGACCGGGCGTTACGTCCGGCTCGAGACCACCGTACGGGCCACGCAGTGGGGTGTTTCCCTGACGGAGTTCCAGGTGTACGGCAGTGGGGGCGGCGGTGGCACCACGCCCACGATCCCGCCGGGCGCCGTACGGGTGGCCGAGTTCCTGGCCGACTGCCCGTTCAGCCACCGGTTGCCGGACGACCCGATCATCTTCCCGGGGTTGCCGGGGGCGTCGCACATGCACAGCTTCTTCGGCAGCACCGTGACGAACGCCTACAGCACCACGCAGGACCTGCTCAACGCGAACAGCAACTGCAACCCGTCGATCGACAAGTCGTCGTACTGGATCCCGACCTTCTACAACGGCAACACCCCGGTCGAGCCGACCACCGGCATCTTCTACTACCTGGGGGAGGGGGTGCGCGACGACCTGATCGCGCAGACCCAGCCGTTCCCGCTCGGCCTGCGCATCGTGGCCGGCAACGCGAAGGCCACCGGGCCCAACGACAACACCATCTCGCGGTGGTCGTGTCTGCACGCGGGTGAGGTGGGCTCGTCGCACGACTTCGTCACCTGCCCGCCGGGCACGATGCTGGAGTCGTACCTCGACTTCCCGCACTGCTGGGACGGCGTCAACCTGGACTCGCCTGATCACAAGAGCCACATGGCGTACCCGGTGAACAACGCCTGCCCGGCCAGCCACCCGGTCGTGGTGCCGAAGCTGCGGCAGGTCATGCGGTACCCGGTCAACGGCAACCCGGCGAACTTCCGGCTGGCCTCCGGGCCGGGTTACACGATGCACGGCGACTTCTTCAACGCCTGGCCGGTGGACGAGCTGGCCCGGCGGGTGAACGACTGCATCCGGCCGATCATCAAGTGCGGTACGGACGGACGTCCGTAATGACTACGGGTGTCGCCGGCGGAGAACATGACGGCGGCGGCACCCGTCCCCAGCTCACTGCTATAACGGAGCGCATGACAACCCGGCCCGCGCGCGGTGGGCAGCACCCGACGATGGACCAGGTCGCTGAGGCGGCCGGGGTGTCGCGCGCGACGGTCTCCCGAGTGATCAACGGCGCTCCCAGCGTGGACGCCAAGATCCGCGAGATGGTGCAGCGGGCGATCGCCGAGACCGGCTACGTGCCCAACGTCGCCGCCCGCAGCCTGGTGACCCGCCGCTCGAACTCGGTGGCGCTGGTGATCAGCGAGCCCGACCGGCCCGACAACAACTCCTTCCTCAACCGCATCTTCACCGACCCGTACTTCGGCCGGATCACGGCGGGCGCCACGGGGGCGTTGCGCCCGCACGACGTCCACCTGGTGGTCATCCCGACCGACTCCACCGACCACCACCAGGTGATCCGCTACCTGCGGCAGGGGCACGTGGACGGGGTGCTGCTGATCAGCAGCCACGAGCAGGACACGCTGCCCCGCCAGGTGCACGAGCTGGGCATCCCGGCCGTGGTGTCGGCCCGGCCCACGTCCCCCATCGCGGTCAGCTACGTCGACGTCGACCAGCGGCTCGGTGCCCGGCTGGCCGCGGAACGCCTGCTCGACCGCGGGTGCCGCCGGCTGGCCACGATCAGCGGGCCGCTGGACATCCCGAGCGGCCTCGACCGGCTGGAAGGCTTCCAGGCGCATCTGGCCGGCCGGGAGGTGCCGGCGGTGGAGGGCGACTTCACCCGGGCCGGCGGCGAGACCGCGGCGCGGCGGCTGCTCGCGGAGCATCCGGAGATCGACGGGCTGTTCGTGGCGAACGACCTGATGGCCGAGGGGGCTCTGCGCGCGGTGCAGGATCTGGGCCGCCGCGTGCCGGACGACATCGCCGTGGTCGGCTTCGACGACAGCAGCGCCGCGCTCGACTGCCGGCCGCTGCTGACCACCGTGCGCCAGCCGGTCGAGGAGATGGCGGCCGAGATGGCCGAGGTGCTGCTGGCGCACATCGCCGCGCCGGGGCGGCTGCCGCGCTCGGTGACGTTCCAGCCGACCTTGGTCGTCCGGGAGTCGGCATAGTCTCGGGGGCATGGACATTCTTGTCGCCGGCGGCCACGGTCAGGTCGCCCTTCGTCTGCTCAAGCTGCTCGCCGCCGGGGGCCACACCGCCCGCGGCCTGATCCGCAAGCCCGAGCACGCCGCCGACCTGCAGGCCGTCGGGGCGGTTCCGGTGATCGGCGACCTCGAGAACGACGAGTCCCTTTCCCCGTACGTCAAGGGCGCCGACGCCGTCGTGTTCGCGGCCGGGGCCGGACCGGGCAGCGGGGCCGCCCGCAAGCGCACCGTCGACCTGGGCGGCGCGGTCAAGCTGGCCGACGCGGCCGTCGACCAGGGCGTCCGGCGTTATGTGATGGTGTCGTCGATCGGCGCCCAGGATCCCGCGGCCGGCGGCGAGACCATGCAGCCGTATCTGGAGGCCAAGGCCGAGGCCGACGCGTACGTCACGGCCCGCGCCGACCTGGACTGGACGATCGTGCGCCCGGGCGGCCTGACCGACGAGCCCGGCACCGGCCTGGTCACCGTCTCGCGCGAGCTGGGCCACCGGGCGTCGGTGCCCCGCGACGACGTGGCGGCGGTGATCGCGGCCTGCCTCACCACGCCATCGACCATCGGGGTGACCTTCGAGCTTTTCGGCGGTGAGACCCCCGTCGATGAGGCGCTGCGCTCATTGTGATGGGTCGCTAACGTAACGTTCCATGGGGAGCGAGTCGACCGCCGGGGCGCTGCTGGCCGCGGGCAACGAGGCGATGCTCGAGGCGGCGTACCGCACCGGCGACTTCCTGTCCGCATGGCAGCTGCTGGAGGGGGCACGCCGCCGTGCCTGCGACGAGGCGAACCGCGTCGAGGAGGCGGCCGCCCTGACCCGGCTGGGCCTGCTGGCGCACTTCGCGGCGATCGGCGGCGACCTCTCCCGGGCCGACTGGGCCACCGAGGAGCAGCTGTTCACGGCCGCACTGCGCATCCAGCGCGAGGTGGGTGACCCGGCCGGCGCCGCCGAGTCGCTGTTCGGGCTGGGCCTGGTGCATCAGGTGCTGCGGGGCGACTGGACGACCGCGATGCCCTATTACACCGAGGCTTTGAACCTGGCCGAGAGCTACGCCGACGAGATGGTGCGCTCCGAGGTGCACCGGCACATCGGCTTCTTCCACGTCTTCGTCTCCGGCGATTTCGAGCGCGGCCTGCGTCACCTGCGCATGTCCCAGGTGCTGCGGGAACGGTACGGCGACCCGCGCCGGGTGGCCACCGGCACGCTCGCGCTGGGCGAGGCCGAGCTGGCGGCGGGCAACCTCGCGGAGGCCTTGCGCCTGCTGCGCGAGGCGGTCAGCCAGGCCCGCCAGGCCAACCTGTCGCCCCAGCGCGTCGGCTGGGCCGAGCACGCCCTCGCAGATGCCGAGCGCGCCGCCGCATAGCTGCTCAAAATACGGGCATGCGGCGCCCCGTGATTCTCAGAAACGTGCTGGTCAGCGCCGTGATGCTGCTGACCGCGGCCGGTTGTGCCACGGTCGGTGAGCGCGAACGGACCGCGGCCGAGCTGGCGCTGCGGCTGCTCACCGCGGTCGACGCGGGCGACGGCGAGGCGGCCTGCGCCGTGCTCGCGCCGGGCACGGTGCGCACCGTGGCCGAGGACGAGCCGTGCCCGCAGGCGATCCTCGACAAGGACCTGCCCCGCCCCGGCACTGTGGTCGAGACCTCCGTCTACGGGCAGTGGGCCCAGGTCGAGCTGGACGACGACACGGTCTTCCTGGGCGCCTTCCCGGGCGGCTGGCGGGTGGTGGCGGCCGGGTGCACACCGCAGGCGAGCCGCCCGTACGTGTGCACGGTCGAGGGGGACTGACATGCGTGTTCTCTTCGTGCTGCTGCTCCTGGTGGTCGCGGCCGGCCTCGTCTACGTCACGACGCTGGGGGTGCTGCACCGGTGAGACGTTTCCTGCGCGAGAACTCCATCGGCCTCGTGTTCGGGCTGCTCTTCGTCGTCGTGCTGGTCGGGCAGGCGTACGCGGGCCTGGCGGTCTTCAACTCCGGCCAGCGCGCGTCGGGCCTGCCGGACGTCGCGTTCTGGCGTTACGTGACGTCGGCCGGCTTCGGCGTCGACGTGGCGGAGAACTGGCAGTCCGAGTATCTGCAGTTCTTTCTGTTCATCGTGCTGACGGTGTGGCTGCTGCAGAAGGGCTCGCCCGAGTCCAAGTCGCTGCAGAAGCCCGGTCGCGAGACCGACGAGGAGCAGAAGCTCGGTCCGTACGCCGACGCGAAGTCGCCGAAGTGGGCGCGCGTGGGCGGGTGGCGCACGGCGGTGTTCTCGAACTCGCTCGGTCTCGTGATGGGGCTGATCTTCCTCGGCTCCTGGCTCGCGCAGTCGGTGGCCGGGCTCGCCGCCTTCAACGAGGAGCAGCTCAGCGAGCGCCTGGACCCGGTCTCGTGGGGGCAGTACGTGCTCGGAGCCGACTTCTGGAACCGGACCCTGCAGAACTGGCAGTCGGAGCTGCTGGCCGTGGCGTCCATGGCGATCCTGGCCGTCTTCCTGCGGCAGCGCGGGTCGTCGCAGTCCAAACCGGTCGGCTCGGCGCACGAGGCCACCGGCGTCGAGGGCTGAGCTACAGGTCCTTGACCAGCTGCTCGGACGAGACCTCGAGACCGAGCGCGTCGGCGAACCGACCGGCGTCGGGCCCGGCGATCCAGAGACCCAGCCTCCCTACGTCGTGCCGGGCGTACTCGGCCTCGGCCGCGGCGAGCAGGGCCCGGCCCAGGCCGCGGCGCCGGTACGGCTCGTCGATCGTCAGGTAGTGGATCGCGCCGGTGCCGGGACGGTGCGGTCCCGGCAGCGAGAACCAGATCCAGCCGACCGGGCGGCCCCCGGAGACGGCGTGGCGCAGGAAGACGTTCGGACTGTCCACCCCCTGCGGCGCCAGCACCCGCGCCACCTCGCGGGCGCGGGCGGCCGGGGCGAGCGGATCCCGAGTCAGGGCGACCGGGTGGCGCTCGACGACCTCGGACAGCCGGGCGGCATACTCGGGCTCGCTCATCGGCTCGAGCTCGACCGTCGTCTGCGGGGCCCCGACGGGACGCGTGCGCAGCTGGGCCAGCACTTGATACCCGAGCCGCCGGTACAGTCGGCGGGCGCCAGTGTTGACGCCGAAGACGTGCAGGCCGACCCGGCGCACGCCCCGCTCGACCAGGTCGGCCTCCCCGGCCCGGAGCATCGCGCTGCCGTAGCCGCGGCTGCGCCGGTCCGCGCGCACCGAGACCTCGGCGATCCAGGCCATGGTGTCGTACGTGGTGCCGGGCAGGGAGATCCACAGGAAGCCGACCTCGTCGTCGCCGTCCATGCCCTTGCGCAACAGCTGGCCCGCGGTGTGCACGCCGGCCGGGAGCAGTTCGTCGGTCTGCCGCTCGGCCTCCGCGGCGGCCTCGGCCGGGCTGACTCCGTAGTTCTCCACCATGGCGTCGGCGAACAGCGCGATCATCGACGGCCACCGCTGGGCCAGTTCCGCCGAGGTCAGGTCGACGAGCACCACAGTCATGCCGTGCACCCTGCCATGTTTTGTCCAGCATCAGTCGGATGTCCGACGGATCGATCGCTGTCAGTTCTGTCGCGTCGGTGACGAATGTTAACTTGGCGCTCAGATATACCGTGCTACTGCTGGTCCAGGGGGCGGCCTTGACCGAGCATCCCGACGCATACCCTTTTTTCCATCGTGTGGTCGGGATCGACCTCGGCACCAGCTCGTGCGCGGTCTCGGTGTGGGACGGCAGCCGGCTGCTGATGGTGCGGGGGCCGACGGGCGCGGCCACGATCCCCGCCGCCGTCGGGCAGGACCGGGCGGGCCAGGTGATCGCCGGGGTGCCACCGGCCGACGACGCCGAGAACGTGATCGCCGGCATCAAGCGACGCCTGGGCAGCGGTGAGAACGTGCGCTTCCGCGGCCGCTCCTACCAGCCCCGCGAGGTCTGCGCGTTCCTGCTGATCGAGCTCAAGCGGCAGGCCGAGGCGTTCGTCGGCGAGCCCATCCACGACGCGGTGATCACCGTCTCGGCCGCGGCCGGTGAGGCCCAGCGGCGGGCGCTGCGCGAGGCGGCCGGGCTGGCCCAGCTCAACGTGCGGCGGCTGGTCGAGGACCCGGTGGCGGCGGCCATGGCGCTCGGCGTGGAGGCCCGGCCCGGCACGTACGCGATCTACGACCTGGGCGGCGGCACGTTCGACGCCTCGATCGTGCGGGTGGCCGACGGCACGGTCGACGTCCTCGGCACGTCGGGCGACCAGCGGCTCGGCGGCGACGACTTCGACGAGCTGATCGTCGCCTACGCCCTGCGGCAGATCCGCGAACGGCACCACGTGGACCTGAGCATGGACCAGACCATCAGGCAGCGGATCCGGTGGGAGGCCGAGATCCGCAAGCGCGAGCTGACGGTGGCCGACCACACCATGCTCGAGCTGCCGGTGCTCACCGCCACGGTCAGTGCCAGCGTGCCGCTGAGCCGCCGTGCGTTCGAGGCGATGATCGAGCCGGATGTGCAGCGCTCGCTCGACCTGCTCACCGAGGCGATCGCGGCGGCCCGGGCGGCGCACGGTGTGGGCTGGGGCGACATCGACGAGGTGGTGCTGGCGGGCGGCTCGACCCGGATCCCGGCCATCCGCGACCGGCTGGCCGGCTACTTCGGCTGGGGGGCGGCCCGCATCCGGGTCGACCTCGACCCCGACGAGATGGTGGCCCGCGGGGCCGGGCTGGTGGCCCGCGACTACGAGCCGGCGTCGCTGTTCGAGGGCTCGCCGGTCGGGCTGCTCAGCGCCAGCCTGCGGTTGCGGGCCGAACTGGCCGGGCCCGAGGCGCCGGTGACGGCCGAGGAGCCGGCCGAGACGCCCGACCCGCCCGGGCCGCCGGGCCCGCCCGCCGAGACGCCGGCCGACTTCCGCCGGGTCGCCGAGGCCACGTACATGCTGTTGCTGCAGGACGGCGACATGGGCGCGCTCGGGGCGGCGTACGGCGCGTTCATCGCCGCGGTGCAGGCCGCGGCGCCCGACACCCGCCTGACCGAGCTGGGCCGGCAGCTGAGCGCGGAGTTCGAGCGCACGTCCGGTTAGGCTCCGGACATGCTGATCAGTACGGGTGCCCCGGTGGCGGGGGCGTGGGCCGAGCCGGCGTTGCTGGGCGAGTTCGCCGAGCGGGCCGAGCGGCTCGGCTATCACGGCCTCTGGTCCTTTCAGCGGCTGCTGGTCGGCGTCGATCAGCCGATGCTGCCGGTCTATCACCACGTGCTCGACCCGCTGCTCGCGCTGACCTGGGCCGCCGCCCGCACCAGCACGATCCGCCTGGGCGTGGCGGTGATCAACATCCCGTACGTCTCCCCGGTGTACCTGGCCAAGCAGGCGGCCACCCTCGACGTGCTCTCCGGCGGCCGGTTCGACCTGGGCCTGGGCACCGGCTGGTCGCAGCCGGAGTTCGAGGCCACCGGGTCCGACCCGAACCCGCGGGGTAAACGCCTCCGGGAGTATCTCGAGGTGCTGCGGACGCTCTGGAACGACCCGGTGGCGTCGTTCGAGGGCGACCTCTACCGGGTGCCCGAGAGCACCGCGGCCCCGCGTCCCGTGCAGCCGGGCGGCCCGCCGGTGCTGCTCGGGGGCACCGCCGACGTCGCGCTGCGCCGGGCCGGCCGGCTCGGCGCGGGCTGGGTGAGCAGTAGCCGGCTCGGCTTCGACGACATCTCCCGCGGCGCCCAGATCGTGCGGCGCGCGGCCGAGGAGGCGGGCCGCGACCCGGACGCCGTCCGGATCGTCGTGCGCGCGGTCGTGCGTCCCGGACTGCGCGACGACGCCGTCCCGCTGTCCGGGGACTGGGATCAGATCCGGGCCGGCGCCGACCGTTACGCCCAGGCGGGGGTTACGGAGCTGTTCTACGACCTCAACTGGGATCCGGTGATCGGGGCGCCCGGCGCCGACCCCGCGGTGGCCCGGGAACGGGCCGGCGAGATCCTCTCGGCCCTGGCCCCGCGCCCCTGACGATCACTCTGCGTCGCCGCCCCGCTCGCGGCTTGCCGCAACCTGTTCACCGGGTGTCGCCGCAGCGAACGCGGGGGGTGGCGGGCGTGTCCGAGGGTCGCTGCGCGTCGCCCGCAGGTAGCAGGTTGTCGATGGGTCGGCCGCATCGGGGAAGACGCGCTTCGAAGTCTTATATAGCGTCGAATGGAGGGGGCATTCGTTATCGAAATGGCGGTCGTCTTCCTTTGAACGCCTTTCCCGGCCTTACGGGGCGTAGTCCCGGCGACACGCCGGGCGGGTGGAGATCACCGTCGAACCGCGTCCCGGAACGCGGGATGGCCGTCGATACGCCCCCGGAGTGCCGTACGAACCGAAGATCTTGCGCTACCAGGGCTCATGTACCGGAGGAAACCACGGCGATCGCTCGCCAAGATCGTTGCGGTGGCGAAACCGGCCCGAAACAGCGGCCTGCCGTGTCACGAACCGGACTTCCATAACTTTGCGCAACAGTACGATTGCCCTCTGGCTTTCCAAATCGGACATCAGGTGCAAAGATGATCGTCGTTACGGGTGATTTAGGGGGCAGAGTGGTAGTTCGCGCCCTGCAGGGATGGGACTAGTTGTGAGGCCAGGCATCCACCGCTTTCAGCGGGCTGTTATTCATTCGATGCGTCAACTCATTTCCTACGAGCCAGTTCCGGGCTACCTTTCCCAGCGCAGCATCCGAATACCTCTCACGCACGACGCATGTGAGGTGTGTCGTCCGATGGAGGTGACCGACGCGTGGAACCGCTGATCGAGGAAGCCGAGCTTGCCCGGGCCGGCTCCCCGACCGATGCCATGGCGAGCCCGGCCGTCGACCCCGAGAAGAAGGTCGACACCCGGCGTAAGTCCCCGACCCAGATCGCCTTCGCGCGTCTGCGCAAGGACAAGATCGCGGTGATCTGCGCGAGCATCTTCGGGTTCTTCGTGCTGATCGCGATCCTCGCGCCGCTGCTGACGAAGCTCGAGGGGCAGGACCCGACGACCCTGCACCAGGATCTGATCGACCAGTACGGCTATCCGACGATCGCGCCGAACGGCGAGCACTGGTTCGGCGTCGAGCCGCGCCTGGGCCGCGACCTGTTCGCCCGCTTCGTCTACGGCGCCCGCCCGTCCCTGATCGTCGCGGGCACGGTGACCATCGTGACCACGCTCATCGGTGTGACCATCGGCTTGCTGGCCGGTTTCGTGGGCGGCTGGCTCGACCGGATCGTCTCCTGGGTCATCGACTTCGTGCTGAGCCTGCCCTACCTGCTGTTCGCGATCGCCGTCCCGGCCGTGCTGCTGACCATCTTCGTCGGCACCTCGGAGGACGCGGCCGCAGAGGACGTCGCCAACGCGCGCTTCTTCTCCCTGATCATCGTCCTCTCCTTCTTCGGCTGGGCCAGCCTCGCGCGATTGATCCGCGGCGAGGTCCTCTCCCTGCGCGAGCGAGAGTTCATCTCCGCGGCCAAGGTGCTCGGTGTGCCGACCCGCAAGATTCTCTTCAAGGAGCTGCTGCCCAACCTGGTGGCTCCCATCGTCATCTCGGTGTCGATGGCTCTACCGAGCTACATCGTCGTCGAGGCGGGCCTGACCTACCTCGGCGTCGGCCTGACCGAGCCGACGCCGTCCTGGGGCCTGACGATCGCCGCAGCCCAGAACTACTACCGGGCCGATCCTCTGTACCTGTGGATCCCGGTTCTCGCCATCACGATCCTGGTGCTCTCGCTGAGCCTGCTCGGTGACTCGATCCGTGACGCATTCGATCCCCGCACCCGACGGTGACGTGGTGACGCCCCGTATGAGAAGAGGAGAAATGGCAAGGCGATTTAACGTTGCCGTGGCGGCCACCGCCGCCCTGGCGCTTGGCGTGGCCGGCTGCAGCAGCCCGTCGTCGAACAACGACGCGACCGGTGGCAACACCGACTCGGGCAAGATCACGCAGCAGGCCAACGCGACCGACCCCAACGCCAAGGGCCCGGCCAAGGAGATCGAAGGCGCCCGCCCCGGCGGCGTCCTCAACGTGCAGGCGCAGACCACGCCGAACACGTTCGATCCTACGGACATCTACTACGTCGACTCGAACCAGATCGGCAAGCTGCTGTTCCGTACGCCGACCCAGTTCGACATCCGCGACGGCAAGCCCACCCTCGTCCCGGACCTCACCGACCTGGGCACCCCGTCGGCCGACAAGCTGACGTGGACCTTCAAGATGCAGCCGGGCATCAAGTACGAGGACGGCACCGAGGTCAAGGTCGAGGACCTGGCCTACGCGATCAAGCGGTCGTTCGCCCACGACATCTACGTCAACGGCCCGACGTACCAGCTGTCCTACTTCAAGGACGGTGACAAGTACAAGGGTCCGTACAAGGACGGCGACAACTACGCCGGTGTGGAGACCCAGGGCACCGACACCCTGATCGTCAAGCTGGCCAAGCCGTTCCAGGACCTCCCGTTCTTCATGACCTTCCCGATGTTCACGCCGATCCCCAAGGCGAAGGACACCCGGCAGGAGTACAAGAACAAGCCGCTGGCCACGGGCCCGTACAAGTTCAAGAGCTACCAGGCCGGCACCTCGCTGGTGCTCGAGAAGAACACCAACTGGGACCCGAACACCGACCCGGCCCGCCACCAGTACCTGGACGGCTTCAACTTCCAGTGGGGCGGCGACGCCATCAAGTCGCAGCAGGCCATCCTGAACAGCAACGGCCAGGACGCCAACGCGATCAACTACGACGTGCTCGACGCCTCGCTGATCCCGCAGCTGACCGGCGAGAAGAAGAACCAGCTGGTCCAGGGCGAGAGCCCCTGCACGATCGTCTGGCAGCTGGACAGCCGGAAGATCCCGCTCGAGGTGCGTAAGGCGATCGCCAAGGCGTATCCGAACGACCAGCTGTGGAAGGCCTACGGCCTCAACGAGTACGTGGCCGAGGCGGCCAGCACGGTCATGCCGCCCTCGGTTCCGGGCTACGAGAAGTACACCCCCGTCCCCGACCTGACCGGCACCGGTGCCGGCGACCCGGCCGCCGCCAAGGCGATGCTGGAGGCCGCGGGCAAGGTTGGCTTCGAGGTCAGCTACTACTACGACAACACCAAGCCCGTGCAGCAGCAGCTGAGCCAGATCCGCTCGGACGCGCTGACCAAGGCCGGCTTCAAGGTCAAGCCGATCGGCGTCTCCACCGCCGACCTGCGCACCAAGAAGGGCGACTACGACGCCCCGGTCAACATGGGTCAGAGCCCGGCCGGTTGGTGCTCGGACTGGCCCGCCGGTGGTTCCTGGTTCCCGGTGCTGTTCCGCTCGCAGAGCATCGCCGAGGGTCAGAGCTGGGGCATGCTGAGCGACAAGGCGCTCGACAAGGAGATCAACGACACGGCCAACCTGCCGGCCGACCAGTCGACCCCGAAGTGGGCCGCCCTGGACAAGAAGATCATGGAGCAGTACGTCGCCATCCCGTGGTACTACGACAAGCTGGCGGTCGTTCAGGGCACCAACGTCGGCACCACGACCGGTGACCCGACCATGGGCATGCCGAACTTCAGCAACATGTACCTGAAGAGCTGAAACAGCAGTAGATAGCTAGAACCCCGGGGTGGTCCGGTCCGCGCAAACCGGCGGACGGGACCACCCCGGGCGTGAAAGTAGCCTCTCGGCGTGCCGGGCGACCGGCACGGCGCGCCGTGATCAGAGAATCCGGGACATCCACCCGGCGCCGTGTGGAAAGAGGAGCAAGCGGTGCTGCTGTACATCCTGAAACGCGTCCTGAGCGCGATCTCCGTCGTGATCGTGACGCTGGTGGCCAGCTTCGCGTTGTTCTTCCTGGCGCCCACCGACCCGGCCGGCGTCATCTGCGGCCCGCGCTGCACCCCCGAGCGCCTGGCCGACATCGAGGCCAGCCTCGACCTGGACGAGCCGGCGATCAGCCAGATCGGCAGTTACATGAAGGGCATCGTGGCCGGCCGCGAGTACAGCAGCGGCGGCACCACCCGCGAGTGCGAGGCGCCCTGCCTGGGTTACTCGTACACGCTGGGCCAGCCGGTCACCAAGCTGCTGGCGGCGGCTCTGCCGGTCACCGTCTCGATCGTCGTCGGCGGCGCGGTCGTCTACCTCATCGTCGGCGTCCTCGCCGGCACGATCGCCGCGCAGGTCCGGGGCACGTCGCTCGACAAGCTGGTGGTCGGGTCGACACTGATCGTGCAATCGATCCCGTACTTCGTCTTCGCCCTGCTCGTCGCGCTCTACGCCACGTTCCTGCCGGATTCGGGCTATCACCCGTTCCTCGACAATCCCCTGACGTGGGCCAGCGGCCTGCTCGCGGCCTGGCTCTGTGTCGGCCTGACGAACGCCGCCGCCTACACGCGCTACTCCCGGGCCTCCATGATCGAGGCGCTGGGGCAGGACTTCGTGCGTACCGCCGCCTCCAAGGGCATCAGCCGGCGGCGCGTCGTCTACCGGCACGGCCTGCGCGCCGGCCTCACCCCGGTCGTCACCATCTTCGGCATCGACCTCGCGTTCCAGCTCACCGGCGCGATCTTCACCGAGAGCATCTTCAACCTGCCCGGTCTGGGTCAGCTCACCCTGCGCGCCTTCGGCCAGTACGACCTGCCCGTGCTCATGGGCGGCGTTCTGGTCGGCTCGGTGGTACTAGTGGTGATGAACCTCGTGGTGGACATCGCCTACACCTTCCTCGACCCGCGGGTGCGTCTCGGATGATCCCGGTCCGCATCCTTTCCCCACTCCGCAGCACGAAGGCGGCAGCATGAGCGACCAGAGCATTCAGGCCCCGCACACGGTGACCCGCGTCCCGCGCACCGCCGCGGCCGGCGAAGAGGCCTACCTCGAGGTCACCGACCTGCAGGTCCAGTTCCCGACCGCGGACGGCCTGGTCCGCGCGGTGCAGGGGCTCAGCTACTCGGTCCCGCTGCGCCGCACGCTGGCCATCGTCGGCGAGTCCGGCTCGGGCAAGAGCGTCTCCAGCATGGCCGTCATGGGCCTGCACGACCGCAAGGTCGCCCGCATCTCCGGCTCTATCAAGGTCGGCGGCCGCGAGATCGTCAACATGAGCGACAAGGAGCTCGAGGGCTACCGCGGTGGCGACGCCGCGATGATCTTCCAGGACCCGCAGTCCTCGCTCCACCCCTACTTCACGATCGGCGACCAGATCACCGAGTCGTACCGGGCGCACAACAACGTCAGCAAGCGCAAGGCCAAGGACCGGGCGATCGAGATGCTGGGCCGGGTCGGCATCCCCAACCCGCGCCGCCGCGTCGACCAGTATCCGCACGAGTTCTCCGGCGGCATGCGCCAGCGCGCGATGATCGCGATGGCGCTGGTCAACGACCCCAAGCTGCTCATCGCGGACGAGCCGACCACGGCCCTCGACGTGACCGTGCAGGCCCAGATCCTCGACCTGATCTCCGACCTGCAGCGCGACTTCGGCTCCGCGGTCGTCTTCATCACCCACGACCTGGGTGTGGTGGCCGAGATCGCCGACGACATCCTGGTCATGTACGCGGGCACCGCGGTCGAGCACGGCCCGGTCAACAAGATCCTGGGTGAGCCCCTGCACCCGTACGCGTGGGGTCTGCTCGAAAGCATCCCGGCGCTCACCGGCGAACCGCAGCCGCTGCATCCCATCCCCGGGTCGCCGCCGAGCCTGCTGGCCGTGCCGAGCGGCTGCCCGTTCCACCCGCGCTGCGAGTTCAAGGACCGCGTGCCCGGCGACCTCTGCACCACCCTCAAGCCCGACCTGATCCCGCGGACCGCCGATCTGGGCCGCACCTCGCGGTGCCACCTGAAGGAACCCGACCAGGTGTTCCAGACCGAAATTCTGCCCCGGCTGCCGTAAGAGGGACCGATCATGAGCACAACCACCACGCCCACCAAGTCCGGGGTCCGCTCGGTCGAGGGCGCGCCGCTGCTCCAGCTGGACGGCGTGAAGATGCACTTCAAGACCAAGGGCGACGGGTTCTTCGCCCGCGGCACCAAGTGGGTGCAGGCCGTCGACGGCGTCGACCTGACCATTTCGCCCGGCGAGACCGTCGGGCTGGTCGGCGAGTCCGGCTGCGGCAAGTCCACGACCGCGCGTCTGATCACGCGGCTGCTCGAGCCCACCGGCGGGCAGATCCGCTACCAGGGCGTCGACATCGCGCACATGAACGAGCGGCAGTTGCGGCCGTACCGGCGCGAGATCCAGCTGATCTTTCAGGACCCGTACTCGTCGCTGAACCCGCGGCACACCGTCGGCACGATCGTCGGCACCGCGCTGCGCACTCACGACATGGTGGCCAAGAGCGGCGAGCTCAAGCGGGTGCAGGAACTGCTCGAGGTGGTCGGCCTCAACCCGGAGCACTACAACCGCTACCCGCACGAGTTCTCCGGCGGTCAGCGCCAGCGCATCGGCATCGCCCGCGCGCTGGCCGCCCGCCCCAAGATCATCGTGGCCGACGAGCCGGTCTCCGCACTCGACGTGTCGATCCAGGCCCAGGTCATGAACCTGCTGGAGAACCTGCGCAAGGAACTCGGCATCGCGTTCGTGTTCATCGCGCACGACCTCGGCGTGGTGCGGCACTTCTGCGACCGCATCGCGGTGATGTATCTGGGCCGCGTCGTCGAGGAGGGCCCGCGCGACTCGCTCTACGAGAAGCCGCAGCACCCGTACACGCAGGCGCTGCTCTCGGCCGTGCCGGACATCGGCGTGGTCCGCGGCGTGCCCCCGAAGAACCGGATCCGCCTGGTCGGCGACGTGCCCAGCCCTGTCGACCCGCCGTCGGGCTGCCGGTTCCGTACGCGCTGCTGGAAGGCGCAGGACATCTGCGCGACCGAGGACCCGGCCCTGATCGAGCGGGCCCCGGCCCAGCGGGTGGCCTGCCACTTCGCCGAGCCGCCGGCCGAGTCGATCCTCGCCGAGACGGCCTGAGCGGGGTGTCTCAGCCGAACCCGTCCGTCTATCGCACCAAGGCCTACCGGGTCCGGCAGCGCTCGCTCGTCGCGCTGGCCGGGCTCGGGCTGGTGGCCGTGGGTTACGGCCTCGGCCGCTGGCAGGACTCGCCGGCCCCGGCCGCGGCCCTGCCCCCCGTAGTGGTGAACGAGCCGTCGGTCGCTCCGTCGTCGCCGGCACCCACCACCGAGCCGCCGACGCCGACGGTCTATCCGAAGCTCGAGGCCGAGGCGGCCGACGGCAACCAGGGCATCCAGTCCCAGGTGACCGAGGACGAGGGCGGCGGGCAGAACGTGGGGTGGATCGCCAACGGCGACCAGCTGCGGTTCGACGACGTCGACTTCGGGCCGGTGCCCGCGACCAAGCTCGACGTGCGGGTGGCGGGCGACGCCGAGGGCGGCAAGATGGAGATCCGGCTCGACGGCGCGGATCAGCCGGCGATCGGGACGCTCAACGTCACCCGGACCGGCGGGTGGCAGAACTGGCGGACCGACCAGGTCGACATCACGCCGACGACCGGCAAACACACGGTCCATCTGGTCTTCGTCCGCGAGGACGGCAACGAGTTCCTGAACATCAACTGGCTGCGGTTCGTGCATTGAGAAAGCCGCGCCCGTGGGCGCGGCTTTCCTCAAACGGTGGCCAGGACCGGTTCCCGTACGACCGGGATGTGCAGCGTCACGACTCCGTTGTCGCACCGGGCCTCGAGGCGATCGGTGTCCAGACTCTCCGACTCGCGCAGATCGACCTCGCGGGTCACGGGGGCGCTCGCCGGCTGACCGGCCTCGCCCTCGGCCGCGCGACGCTCGGCCCGAATCGTCAGGACGCCGTCGTCCACCGAGACGTCGATACCGGCCCGGTCGATGCCCGGCAGGTCGATATCGACAAAGAAGGTCCCGTCGATCCGATACGCGGCGAGCCGCGCCCCGGAACTGCGGGTGCTGTCGAACACGCGGCACGTGAGCTGGTCGAGCTCGCGCACCGTCGCGCCGTGAGGCGACATGGTGGTTCCTCCAGGCGGAGTTCTTCTCTGCTGGAACCGAGCGGGGTGGGCCCGGTCCGGTTATGACCAACGGAGATTGTGGTCCCCCGATTCCCGGATGGACATGACCGGCGTCACGATACGCCCGAATACTTCGTTACGATCCGTTGTCGTTGAGGGGTCCCCGCTGACACCGAGCGTGACCGGCGGTCATCCCTCGATGTAGCGCAGCACGGCCAGTACCCGGCGGTTGTCGGTGTCCGAGGGCGGCAGGCCCAGCTTGGCGAAGATGTTGGCCACGTGCTTCTCGACGACGCCGGGCGTGATGACCAGGGCGGCCGCGATCCCGGCATTGGACCGGCCCTCGGCCATCAGGGCGAGCACCTCCTTCTCCCGTACGGTCAGGGCCGCGCTCCGGCCGGGGGCGGACCCGGCCCGCATCAGCTGACCGACCACTTCCGGATCCAGCGCGGTGCCGCCCGAGGCGACCCGGGTCAGCGCGTCCACGAAGTCGGTGACGTCGGCCACCCGGTCCTTGAGCAGATAACCGACGCCGGACGGCCGGTCGGCCAGCAGGCGGGTCGCGTAGCGGGTCTCCACGTACTGCGAGAACATCAGCACGCCGACGCCGGGATGGTCGCGCCGGATGTCGATCGCCGCCCGCAGGCCCTCGTCGGTGTGGGTCGGCGGCATCCGGATGTCGACCACGGCCACGTCCGGCTCCTCCGCGGCGACGGCGGACCGCAGGGCGTCGGCGTCGGCCACCGCCGCGCACACCTCGAAGCCGCGGTCGGTCAGCAGCCGGACCAGGCCCTCCCGCATCATCGCGGCGTCCTCCGCGATCACCACCCGCATGCCGTCGCCTCCGTTCATGCCTGCGTGGGCAGTTCGATCTCGACCCCGGTCGGGCCACCAGCCGGACTGTGCACCCGCAACCGGCCGTCCACCACCCCGACGCGGCGGGCCAGACCGGACAGGCCGGGACCGTCCGGATCCGCCCCGCCCGCGCCGTCGTCCTCCACGGTCAAGCGCAGGCGGGCGCCGGACCCGGTGACGCCGAGCGCGATGCGCGACGCCTGGCTGTGCTTGGCCGCGTTGGCGAGCAGCTCGGCGGCGCAGAAGTAGGCGATGGTCTCGATCGCCGGGGCCGGGCGGCCGGGCAGCTCGACGCTCACCGCGACCGGGATCGCGCTGCCCGTCGCGAGCGTGGCCAACGCGTCGCCCAGACCGTTGTCGAGCACCGGTGGGTGGATGCCGCGCACCAGCTCGCGCAGGTCGGCCAGGGCGTCCTTGGCGCCGCGGTGGGCCAGCGCGACCAGCTCACGGGCTTGCGCGAGATCGGGCGGCGGGCCGTCGGCGCCGAGCTTCTCGGTCGCCATGCCGAGGTTCAGGGCCAGCGTGGCCAGCCGGACCTGGGCGCCGTCGTGCAGGTCCCGTTCCAGCCGGCGCATCATCGTGGCCGCGTCGTCGATGGCCCGGGCCCGGCTGACCTGCAGCTCGCGGACCCGCTCGGCCAGCCCGTGCGGGTCCAGCAGCCGGCGCTGGGCGGCCACGTCGAGGGTGGCGCCGGCCCGCATCAGCCAGGGCGCGACGAGCAGCATGGCCAGGCCGGCGGCGGCCACGACCAAGGTGCCGGCGAACGACCGCGTGCTGATGATGCCGAACGGCGTCAGCGCCCCCACCGGGCCGAGGGTGGTGCCGGGCGGGTGGTTGCGAAACAGCGGCCACCACACCGGGTAGCTCAGGTTGACCAGGCCGAAGACGTAACAGAAGGCGCCGTAGCCCTGAGGTACGGCCAGTGGCACCTTGAGCAGGCAGTAACCGACCGCCCGCCAGCCCGGGCCGGGCGCCGGGGCGTCCACCCGCTCGCCGAGCAGGCGATGGGCGAGCCGGCGGTGCACGGTGGCCAGCACGCGCCCGGCCGGGCGGGCCAGCACGACCAGCAGCACGACGGTGAGCGGGAACAGGACCAGGAACACCGGCGCGACCACGGGCGCCGGCTGCTGCGCGAAAGCGCCGGTCGCCCACAGGATCAGCACGGCCGCGCCCGGCAGGATCGCGGGCACGGCCAGCACCGCGAGCGCGCTGACCACGCCGGCGACACAGAACACCAGGAGGCGCAGAGCCGTCGAGGTGAACGGGGCGCGCAGCGCGGTCATCGCACCATTGTCGCCGGTCACGCATCCCGCCGGTTGTCGCCGGTCGCGGGGTCCAGCCGGTTGTCGCCGGTCGCGGGGTCCAGCCGGTTGTCGCCGGTCGCGGGGTGTTGCCCGCTGTCGCCGGTCACGCGTCCCGCCGGCGGAGCAGGACGCCGCCCAGCGCGACCGCCGCCGCCGCGTATCCGCACATCAGCAGCACGCTGCCCGTGGCCGGGAACAGTCCCGGAGTCGGTGTGATCACGGCGATCGCGTTGAGCAGCATCAGCAGCGGCATGAAGCGGCCGACCGCGATGCCGCTCTCGCCGAACATCCCGACCACGATTATCGGCACGAACATCAGGGCGAACAGGATGCCGACGGCCGCACCCGAGTGCCGCACGATCGTCCCCACCCCCAGCCCGATCAGCGCCGTCGCCGCCAGGTAGGCGCCGGTCAGCAGCACCGCGCGCAGGATGACCCCGTCACCGAGGGAGGCGGCCGGGATGGCGGTGCCGCGGATCGCCAGCTGCCCGCCTAGATAGCCGGCGAAGCTCGCGACCAGGCCGGCCGTGAGCGCCGCGCCGCCGCACACCACGGCCTTCGCGATCAGCACGGTCCGGCGCCGCGGCACGGCGGCCAACGTCGAACGGATCATGCCGCTGCCGTACTCACCGGTCACCATGAGCACGCCCAGCGCGCCCAGGAGGAGCTGGGCCAGGAGCGCGCCGCTCAGGCTGTTGTTGAAGATCTGGGCCTCGGTGGCGATCGGTGTGTGCGACCGATAGCCGAGCCCGACCCCGGTCCCGGCCGCGGCCATGGCGACGATCGACACGGCGGCCAGCCACCACGTCGACCGGACACTGCGCAGCTTTATCCATTCCATCCGGATTGCGCTGTTCATGCCGCCTCTGCTCCTCGGTAGTCGGTGGTTTCGGAGGTCAATCGGAAGAACGCGTCCTCCAGGCTGTCGCCGCCCGCCGCGAGCTCGGCCACTGTCGTCTCGGCCAGCAGCCGGCCGCGGCCGATCACGACCAGCCGGTCGGCGGTCAGGGCCATCTCAGCGATCAGGTGGCTGGAGACGAACACCGTCCGGCCTTCGGCCGCCAGCCCGCGCAGCAGGTCCCGGATCCACCGGATCCCCTCCGGGTCGAGCCCGTTGACCGGCTCGTCGAGCATCAGCACGGCCGGGTCGCCGAGCAGGGCCACGGCCACGCCGAGCCGCTGGCGCATGCCGAGCGAGTACGTGCCGGTCCGTCGCCCCGCGGCCTCGGTCAGGCCGACGATGCGCAGCACGTGCTCCACCCGCGTACTCCGCAGGTCGTTGCTCGCGGCCAGCGCGGTCAGGTGGGCCCGGGCGCTGCGGCCGGGGTGGAAGGCGCCCGCGTCGAGCAGCGCGCCCACCCTGGTCAGCGGCCGGTCCAGCTGCCGGTAGGGGACGCCGTCGATCAGCGCCGCGCCCGAATCGGGGGCGTCGAGGCCGAGAATCATGCGCATTGTTGTCGACTTGCCGGACCCGTTGGGCCCCAGGAAGCCGGTCACCACGCCGGGCTGCACCCGGACGCTCAGCCCGTCGACGGCGACTCGTCTTCCGTACCGTTTGGTCAGTTCGCGTAGCTCGATCACGTCACTGACGCTAGGAAAAGCCGCGGCCGGTCAGAAGCCGGAAACCACCCGGGGGTTTTCCACCATGCGTTCGAACAAGTGTTCTATAGTGTCGCCGTGGCGATCCTGCATGCCGACCTCGACGCTTTCTACGCGTCGGTGGAGCAGCGCGACGATCCCGCCCTGCGCGGGCGTCCGGTGCTGGTCGGCGGCGGTGTCGTGCTGGCCGCGAGCTACGAGGCCAAAGCTTTCGGCGTACGCACCCCGATGGGCCTCGCCCAGGCCCGCGCGCTCTGCCCCCGGGCCGTCGTGGTGCCGCCGCGCATGAAGGCGTACACGACCGCCAGCAAGGCCGTGTTCGAGATCTTCCGTGACACCACGCCGCTGGTCGAGGGCATCTCCATCGACGAGGCCTTCCTCGACGTGGGCGGCCTGCTCAAAGTCAGCGGCACCCCGCGCGAGATCGCCACGCGGCTCCGGGCCGAGGTGCGGGCCCAGGTCGGGCTGCCCATCACGGTCGGCATCGCGGGCACGAAATTCCTGGCCAAGGTGGCCAGCGCGGTCGGCAAACCGGACGGGCTGCTCGAGGTGCCGGCCGGCGGCGAACTGGTGTTCCTGCATCCGCTGCCCGTCGAGCGGCTGTGGGGCGTCGGCCCGGTCACCTCGGCCAAGCTGCGCGAACGCCGGGTCAACACGGTCGGCGACGTCGCCCGCATCGGCGAGGCGGCCCTCGTGTCGATGCTCGGCCCCGGCTACGGCCGCCACCTCTACGCGCTTTCCCACAATCAAGACCCCCGGCGCGTACGGGTGGGGCACCGCCGTGGCTCGATCGGAGCGCAATGCGCCCTGGGCCGCCGGCCGCGTCCGTTCGCCGAGATCGAGGCCACGCTGGACGCGTTGGTCGACCGCGTGACCCGGCGCATGCGTGGCGCCCAGCGGGCCGGGCGCACGGTCACATTGCGGCTGCGCTTCGACGACTTCGGGCGGGCCACCCGGTCCCGTTCGCTGCTCAAGGCAACCATGCAGACCCGCCTGATCCAGACGACCGCGCGCGACCTGCTGACCGAGGCGGCCGAGCTGATCGGCCTGCGTGGGCTGACACTGGTGGGGGTGGCGGTGAGCAACCTCGACGGGGACGGGCACGTGCAGCCGTCGCTGTTCGACGACGCCGAGGAGGACCGCTTGGATACGGCTATGGACGCCGTACGGGATCGCTTCGGCTCGTCGTCTTTGACCCGTGCGGCGACGATCGGCCGTGAACTGGGCCCGTCGGTGCCCATCCTCCCCGACTAGTCATGTGCTGGGGCGTTGCCCCTCCGGTGCGGGTGCTCCGCGGTGGCGCCGAGCGCGCGCCCCTCTGGTGCGGGTGCTCCGCGGTAGTGCCGAGCGCGTGCGGCACACTGGTGCGGGTGCGGAAGATCTATCTGATCGGGATCGGCGCGGGCGACCCGGACCACCTCACCCTGCAGGCGGCCAAGGCCATCGGGCGTACGGACGTCTTCTTCCTGCTCGACAAGGGCGAGCTCAAGGCCAGCCTGGTCGACCTGCGGGAACGAATCGTGCGGGCCTACTCGAAGCCGAGCCGCCGCATGATCACCGGCCGGGACCCTGACCGCGACCGCACACCCGCCGACTACGAGGGCACCGTCGACGACTGGCGCCGCCGGCGTTCCCTTGTCGTCGAGGAGATGCTGGTCGAGCACCTCAAGGAGGACGAGACCGGCTCGTTCCTGGTCTGGGGCGACCCCACCCTGTACGACTCGTCGCTCGCCATCCTCGAGGAGGTGCTGGCCCGCGGCAAGATCGACTTCGAGTACGAGGTGATCCCCGGCATCAGCAGCGTCTCGGCGCTCGCGGCCAAACACCGGGTGCCGCTGAACCGGGTCGGCCGGCCGTATCAGGTGACGACCGGCCGCCGGCTCGCCGAGGGCTGGCCCGAGGGCGTCGACGACGTCGTCGTCATGCTCGACGCCCAGCAGGCCTTCACCGCGTACCCCGACGTGGACATCTTCTGGGGCGCCTACGTCGGCACCGAGGACGAGATCCTGCGCTCCGGCCCGGTGTCCGAAGTGGCCGACGACATCGTCAAGACCCGCACGGACGCCCGGACCGAACACGGCTGGATCATGGACACGTACCTGCTGCGCAGGCGTGAGGATCAGTAGTTGACGGTGACCCCGGCAGCCTTGCACGCGGCCGTGAGGTCGGTGCCGCTCTTCTCGAAGCCGGGGGCGGCGAGCGCGGCCTCCGGGTTGGCGCCGGCCTTGGCCGCGTTCGCGCCGGCCTCGGTGGCCAGGGTCGAGAACGTCTTGACGGCCTTGCCCACCTCGGACTCGCTCGACCCGGCGGCGGCGGTCAGCTGGTCGGCCAGGCTGACCAGGATCTTCTGGTAGCCCGCCCCGTCCAGCTCGCCCTGGGTCTTCTGCATCTGGCTGATCAGCTCGGCCTTCATGGCCTTGTCGGCCTTGTTGGCGGCGTTGCAGATCGTCTTGTCGTCCGGAGCGTCACCGGCCGGGGCGGCGGCCTCGGTCGTGGCCGCGGGTGCGGCGCTGGTGGCCGTAGTGGCCGGGGTGCCCGAGGCCTCGGTGGCGTCGTCGCCGGCGCAAGCGGCCAGAGACATCAGCGAGGCGCCGAGGACGGCGGCGAAAGTGGTGCGAACGCGAAGCATGGAATCGAACCCCCGTACGGAAAAATGCTGTCGGCGCGGGACTGTAGCGGGGGGATAGAGCGAGATCAAATCACCGCCTACACTCTCGAACCCGTGAGACATCTAGCCCTGGCCGGCCTCAGCGCCGCCGCGTTCGCCCTGGCGGCTTGCGACTCGTCGTCGCCGGCCTCCACCCCGGACGCTTCCACCCCCGCTCCTTCCGCTCCCGCCGCTGCCCCGGGCGCTGCGACCGAGGCGGCCCGGGTCGGCGGCGCGGGCAGCGGATGCGAACTGCCCGTGACGTTCGGCGTGGCCGAGTCGTGGAAGCCCAAGGCGGTGGCCGTCAAAGCCGGCGACCCGCTGGCCGGACTGGCCCGGCGCGGCCCGCTCACCATGGTCTGCGAGATCGACGCCAAGCCGGCCGGCAACATCGGCTTCCTCCGCGTCTACACCGGACGGACGGGTGACCTCAAGGAAAACCTGACCGCCTACGCAGGCGACACCGCGCAGCAGAAGCAGTTCGCCGACGTGAAGATCGGCGGCCGGGACGGGCTCGAAGTGGTCTACAAGGCCAAGAACCCGCTCGAGGACGTGCTGGACCCCGAGCGGGCCTTCGCCGTGCCGACCAGCGCGGGCCTGGTCGTGGTGGCTCTCGACAGCCTCGACAGCGAGGAGTACGAGACCATGCTGCCGGCCTACGAACTGGCCAGGACCAGCCTCAAAGCGGGCTGATCGGCTCGCTGCTCGTGCCGGCCGGCGTGGTGCCTCCGGCGGTCGGCTCGGTGCCACTGCTGGGGCGCGGCTCGGTGCCTCTGCTGGGGCGCGGCTCGTTGCCCCTGCTGGGGCGCGGCTCGTTGCCCCTGCTGGGGCGCGGCGCGGTGGCCACGGCGTACAGGGCCACCGCGGGCAGCACGAACAGGCCCGCCACCGAAATGCCGGCCCCGATCGCGCGGCGCTGCGCCACGAACCCCGCCGGCGGTCCGCCCGCCACCTGCCCGAGCGCGTCAGCCTGGGACACGAACGAGAAAACCGTGGCCCGCGACTCCGGGGCGGTGGCCGAGACCAGCCAGACGTTGAGGATCGGGCCGGCCGTGTCCCGCAGCAGGCGCACGCCCAGATAAAGCCCGACCGCGGACCACCAGTGCCCGGCGAACCCGAGTCCGATCATGCCGGCGGCGGTGAGCGCCTGCACGACAGCCAGCACCCGCCCCACCCGCTGCGGCCGCACCACGTCGATCCACCGCCCGGCCAGCCCGGTGACCACGATCGAACCGGCCGCGGCCACGATCGCCAGGCCGCCGAAGACCAGCTCCACGGGCCGGCCACCGACGTACGGGATCAAAAACGGTTGGCTCAAGCGGTCGAAGCCCTCGCTGCTCATGCCGGCGAACAGCGTGCCGCCGACGATCGCGGCCAGGATCACATTGCCCCGGATCGCCCGCACCGCGGCGGCGACCTGACCGCCCGCCGACGACCTCGTGAACGTCTCAGGCCGGCGCCACCCGTCCTCCGTCATCAGCACGACGAGCAGGACGCCCAGACCCAGCGTGACAACCGCGCCCACGACGATGGGCAGGGCCGGTTCGACTGCCGTGAACGCCACCGCGGCCACGATGCCGGCCAGCGCCCCCGCCTGCGACACCTGGCCGCCACGGACGAAGGCCCGAGTCACCCGTTCCGGTTCGATCTCGTCGGCGGCCCAGGCCTCCTCGGCGCCGTCGACACAGACCGCACCGATCGCCCACACGACATTGGCCACGAGAATCGCCGCGTACGTGGGGAACAGGCCCCAGACGAGCAGACCCGCCCCCATGAGCAGATAACCCACGATCACGGAAAGACGCCGGCTGTACCGGTCGGCGATCACACCGGTCGGCACCTGCGCGACGAAACAGACGGCCTCCATCAGCGTGCCGACCAGCACAAGCTGAAGCGGCGACAACCCGACGACGGTCGCCTGATAGATCAAGTTGAGGGTGAAGGCGGTGCGGGACGCGAACGACCCGACACCGGAAATGAGCAGATAAAGCCGATAGGCGGACATGCAGAAGCGCTCCGGGATCGCAACGACCCGGTGCCGTGCAGTGTGGCGCCGCTACTAAAGGGTCATCAGCCCGGCAAGCGACACAGGGCACCGGAAAAGCCGACGATGCCGTGCGCAGTTGTCATGCCGAGATGGTGGCCGGGCGGGGGTGTCGTAGTCAACCGATTTATCATCCGCTCGCTGAGACCCGGCTGATCGGCGGCCGGCGCTGGGTGAGGGCTTTACGGGTGAGGGTCGGCTGGCGCTGGGTGAGGGCTTTACGGGTGCGGTCGGCTGGTGCTGGGTGAGGGCTTTGCGGGTGCGGTCGGCTGGCGCTGGGTGAGGGCTTTACGCGTGCGGACGGCTGGCGCTGGGTGCGGGGTGGCCCGCTTTGCGGGTGAGGCCGGCTGGCGCTGTGTGCGGGGTGGCCCGCTTTGCGGGTGCGGCCGGCGGGCGCTGCGTGCGGAGTGGCCCGCTCTGCGTATACGGGCGGCTGGCGCTGGGCGCCGGGCGGTCCGCTCTATGGGTGAGGACGGCTGGAGCTGCTTGCGGGGCGACCCGCTCTGCGGGCGGGGGCTGCTGGCGCTGCGTGCGGGGCGGCTGTCGCTGCGCGTCTCCCCTACGGCTCCCACGGCATGACCCGCCCTCCCAGGGGGCCTCCGTCCCGACCCGATTTTACTCGGAATGCCTTGCTGGAACGTGCATTGTCCACAGGGGCGATTTGTCCCTCGGAGTTATCCACAGGTCCGTCAGCCGTGGGCAACTCGGCGGAAAATATGAGGCGCGGTGGTCAGGCCGGCCCACAAGGTGAGCGTCAGGACACCCAGGATCAGGGCGGCCCCGCTGGCGGCCATACCGATGGCGGGGGCGGCGACGAGCATGGGGAGGAGGCGGACGGAGATGGCACCACCAAGGGCGCGCACCGAGGCGCTGTAGGCGAGGTCGCGGGTCACGGATTCGGGCCTGGCCCCGGCGGCCACACGTGCGTCCATGTCGCCCTCGAAGGCGGTCTGGCTCAGCCCGGCGGCGAACTGGGCCACGACCACCATGAAGGCGTGGGCCGGGGCGAGGATCCAGCCTGCGAGCATGCCCAGGCCCCACAGCGACCAGCGCAGCACGGCGGGCAGCCGCAGCCGGCCGACCACGGCGACGGCGCGGGTGGCCAGCAGGGTGCCGATGCAGAAGGCGATCGCGGAGACGGCGACCCATCTCTCGCCGTGCAGTTCGGAGGTGACCGGGATCGCGAGGAGGGTGGGGCCGGCGGCGAGCAGCATGATGCCGGCGCCGGCCAGGAGCAGCCGGGGCTGGGGGAGACGCCAGGGCCCGGGCTCGGACGGCGGGACGGCCGCGTGCCGCCAGCGCGCCGGTGCAGACGCGGCTGCGAAAGCGGGAGGCGTAGCGACGGCAGTGGGCGGCCCCGCGAGAGAGGCAGCTGCGGGAAAGGCGGTGGGCGGCCCCGCGAGAGAGGCAGCTGCGGGAAAGGCGGTGGGCGGCCCCGCGAGAGAGGCAGCTGCGGGAAAGGCGGTGGGCGGCCCCGCGGGAGAGAAAGCTGCGGGTGAGGCGGCGGGCGGCCCCGCGAGAGAGGCAGTGACGGCGCGGGTGGCAAAGGCGGCGGCCGCCCCCGCGGGGGAGACGGCGGGGGTGATCCGGGCTCGGCGGGCGACCATCATCGTAGGCAGCAGGGAACCCAAATAAACAACGTAAACACCAACGAGCAGCCACCCCGTCGGATAGCCCAGCGTCCCCGTAGGCAGGAGGGCGGCCAGCGCAGTCCCCGCCGCTTCCACACCGGCGATGGCGACCGTGTAACGGGTCATCGAGCGCGGTGAGGCGTCCACGGCGGACACCTCGGCCCGCATGCCCGCGAAGCCGGCCCAGGCCGCGATGTGTTGCAGGGCCACCAGGGCCGCGACCAGCCAGGAGGGCCAGCCCGCGATCAGGCCGTACAGGGTGCCGAAGCGCAGCAGCACCTCGATCCCCGCGGCGCCGCGGAGCAGGGTGCGGCCGTCGAGGTGGCGGGACAGCCAGCCGGTGACGGGGGCGGACAGCACCACGCCGGCGAGCATGGCCGCGTTGAGCAGGGCGGCTTCGGCGAGTCCGCCGCGGGCCGTCGCGATGAGCACGATGAAGGTCCAGCCCAGGGCCATGCCGAACGAGTCGACGATGCCCGAGAGCAGCAGTTCGCGCAGGCGGCCGGCGCGACGCATGCCGCCGGGGCCGGCTCTGCGGCGGCCCCGGCGGAACACAACGGTGTCAGACACGCGCGCCGGTGGTGGCGAATGAGCCGACGAACAGGGGGACGGGCGGGGCGAAACCGTTGAAGTTCGACGCGTAGGACAGGGTGTAGCCGCCGGTGCTGCCCAGGTAGAGCACGTCGCCGGTGGTCAGGTCGGCGGGCAGCATGATGCCGTGGCCGATGGTGTCGGTGCTGTCGCAGGAGGGACCGGTGACCGTGTACGGGATGAGGGCGGCGGCCGACTCGGTCCGGATGGGGAAGTCCCACCCGCCGGGGGTCTGCAGTACCTCCATCAGCCCGTTGTAGGCGCCCACTTCGAGGTAGAGCCAGTTCTCGTCCTCGCGGCGTTCGTGACCGATGACCGTGGCGGCCAGCACGCCGGCCTCGGCCACGAGGTGCCGGCCGGGTTCGGCGACGATCAGGGGCGGCCGGTACGGCAGGGCGTCGAGCGCTTCGGTTGTGGCGGCGCCGATCTCGGCGATCGTGGGCACGTCGGTCGTGTAGCGGGCCGGGAAGCCGCCGCCCAGGTCGAGCATCTGCAGGTCGATGCCGTCGTGGCGGAGCCGGTCCATCAGTTTGCCCGCGGCGTCGACGGCTTCGGCCCACGCGTCGGGCCGGGTGCACTGCGATCCGACGTGGAAGGTGAGCCCGTACGGGCGCAGGCCCAGCCGCTCGGCCAGCAGCATCAGGTCGTACGCGTCTTCGACGTCGGTGCCGAACTTGCGTGACAGCGGGAAGATGCTGGCCTCGTCGTCGACGCGCAGGCGCACGTAGACGGCCGCACCGGGCGCGTGCTCCGCGATCTTGACGAGTTCGTTGGGGGAGTCGAAGCTGAAGCGCCACAGCCCGGCGGCGTGCGCGGCCGCGATGTGCTGGGGCGGCTTGACCGGGTTGCTGTACAGGACGTCGGCCGGGTCGACGCCGATCGCTTCGAGCATGCGCAGTTCGGCGATCGACGCGATCTCGAAGCCGGCGCCTTCGGTGTGCAGCGTGCGCAGGATCTCGGGGGCCGGGTTGCACTTCATCGCGTAGTGGACCTGTACGCCGGGCAGCGCCGCGCGGAACGCCGCGTGCCGGTCGGCCACCGTACCCAGGTCGGTCACCAGGTAGGGCGTCGGCATGTCGATCGCCCTGAGCACGGCCGGGTCGAGGACGGAGGGCCAGGAGGGGTCGAGCGCGGAGGGGGCGAGCGCGGAGGCCCGGGAGGGGGCGAGGGCGGAGGGCCGGGAGGTGTCAAGCACGGGCGGAAGCGCCTTCCAGGAACAGTCGCCCGGCCTCGGTGGCCGGTACGGGGCGGGAGAAGTAGTAGCCCTGGGCGAAGTGGCAGCCCATCTCACGAAGCGCGGCCAGCTGCCCGAACTCCTCGATGCCTTCGGCCACGGTGTCCATGCCGAGGCTTTTGCCGAGCTGCACGATCGTGTCGGCCAGCGCCGTGTCGTCGGTCAGGGCGCCCAGACGTTCCACGAAGGAGCGGTCGATCTTCAGCGTGTCGACGGGGAAGCGCCGCAGGTAGGCCAGCGACGAGTAGCCCGTGCCGAAGTCGTCGATGGCCAGCGTGACGCCGAGCGCCTTGAGGCGTACGAGTTGTTCGAGGTTGTCGTCGGTGTCGGTCATCAGCACGCTCTCGGTCATCTCGAGGCAGAGCTGGTCGGCCGGCATGCCGGTCTCGGCCAGGATCCCGGCGACGACCTCGACCAGGTCGGCCCGGTCGAACTGGCGGACCGAGACGTTGACGGCCATCTTGACCGGGCGCCCGCCGCCGGCCTTGCTCCACGACACGGCCTGGCGGCACGCCTCGCGCAGTACCCACCGGCCCAGCGGCACGATGAGCCCGGTGGCCTCGGCGATCGGGATGAACTCGGCCGGCGGGATCAGCCCGCGGGTGGGGTGCTCCCAGCGGGCCAGCGCCTCGAACCCGATCACTTCGCTGCTGGCCAGGTCGATGGTGGGCTGGTAGTGCAGGTGCAGCTGTTTGCGTTCCAGGGCCAGGCGCAGGTCGGCTTCGAGTTCGAGCCGCTCGACCAGGCCGGAAAGCATCTCCGGGTCGTAGGCGGCGTAGCCGCTGCCACCGGCCGATTTGGCCTTGTACATGGCCAGGTCGGCGTTGCGCATGAGCTGTTCGGCGCCGTCGGTCTCGCCCGCTTCGAGCAGCCCGGCCGCGGCCAGGCCGATGCTGGCCTGCACGTGGATGTCGCGGCTCTCGCTGGCGAACGGCTCTTCGAGCACGTCGATGATGCGCTGCGCGACCTGCTCGGCGTCGGTGCCGTCGGCCGGGGCCTGGATCAGCACGGCGAACTCGTCGCCGCCGAAACGGGCCACCAGGTCGTCCTCGCGGACGGAGGCCCGCAACCGGTCGGCCACCTGCACGAGCAGCTGGTCGCCGGCCAGGTGGCCCAGGCTGTCGTTGACCTCCTTGAACCCGTCGAGGTCGAGGAAGAGCACTGTCACCTCGCCGTCGTCGGGCTGGGTGCGCAGCGCCTCGCCGACCCGCTCGCGGAACAGCGCGCGGTTGGCCAGCTGGGTCAGCGCGTCGTGGTACGCCTCGTGGACGAGCTGGTCCTGCAGCTCCTTGCGCTCGCTGATGTCGCGGGTGTTGAGCACCAGGCCGGCCACGCTGGGGTCGCTGAGCAGGTTGGTGATGGTCATCTCGGCCTGGCGCAGCCGCTTGTCGCGGTGCCGCACGGTGATTTCGAGGACCGTGGTGGCGTACGGGCGGCCGGCCACCTGCCGCAGCGCCTGCGCGAGACGCAGGCCCGACTCGGGGTCGAGCAGCTTGGTCAGGCGGCGGCCGGTCAGCATGTGCGCCGGGTAGCCGAAGACCCGCTGCACCGACTCGCTCTGGTAGAGCACGTCGGCTTCGGGGCTGACCACCGTGACGACGTCCGAGCTGTGCTGCACCAGGGCATGGAACCGCTGCTCACTGGCGAACAGCTCGGCCGTACGGGCGGCCACGCGGGCCTCGAGCGTACGGGTGAGGTTGCGGTTCTCGCGCAGGGTCAGCAGTTGCCGTCCGACGATCAGCAGGATCAGCGCGGAGCGGGTGTAGGCGATGAACAGGTTGGTGTGGCCGGTCGTGGCGTACCAGACAACCGACGTGATCAGGGCCGCGAGCACCGCCACGTACGGGAGCAGGATGCCGACCGGCTGCTGGCTGTCCTCGTCGGGGGCGTCCTCGGTGCGCTTCACCGGCATCAGCGCCGCCAGCAGGATCAGCGAGAACCCGGTGAACCAGCCGATGTCGGTCACGCCGCCGGAGCTGTACGCGTCGAGCAGGTTGAGGTAGGCGTAGCCGATGTCGGAGACCGCGAACGCCACGATGCCGACGCCGACGACCGCCAGCTGGTTGAAGGTGCGGCCGGTGCGGCGCTGCTGGGCCAGCATGTAGAGCACCATGGTCACGATGACCACGTCGCCCAGCGGGTAGGCCAGGCTGACGTAGAGGGCCAGGCCGGCCCGGCCGTCCTCGAGCAGCGGCACGACCACGAAGATCCAGGCCATCAGCACGAGCGAGGCCGCGATCATCAGCCCGTCCAGCACGCTGCGGATCCGGCCGGCCAGGGCCTGGGTGCGGCTGGGCAGCACGAGCAGCCCGACCGGGGTCAGCACGACCATGCCGAGATAGCCCAGGTCGGCGTGCGAGGGCAGCGGCACGTCCTGTCCGGTGATGCCGTACCAGCAGGCCACGGCCTGGCCCAGGCCCCAGCTGAGCACGCCCAGGCCGATCAGGCTCCAGCCCCAGCGCATCCGCCCGGTGAAGCGGCGGGAGCGGCGCAGGCAGGCCACGGCGGCGACCAGCGCGCCCAGGCACAGGCCGAAGTTCGACACGGGCGCGGCGAGGCTGGAGCCGGTGCCGAGGATGATCGCGAAGGCGGCGACGACCGCGCCGACGACCCCGCACAAGCGGTACCAGTCGGCCGCGCGGGTGCTGGTTGCCATCACGTCTCCCCAGTTAGGCGGTCTAGCCGATGATCGGGATCGGCCGGTCGGCCTTGAGGGGTTCGGCCGGGCAGTGCGTTGCGAAACGGGTGCAGAGCTTATTGACGTACGTCTCTCTCTGGTGACAACGTTGTCAAGGCTCGATCACGCCCGTCACGGGAGGTTCATCCATGCACTTGCTGCTCAGTGCGGCGCTGCTCACCTCGGTGCTGGCCGCGCCGGTCGCGGAGACTCAACCCGTCGACCTGGTACGGCCCTTCGTGGGCACGGAGAACTTCGGCAACACGTTCCCCGGAGCCAGCGCGCCGTTCGGGATGGTGCAGGTCAGCCCGGACACCGGCGGGCAGGGCGGGTACGACTACCGGCAGAACACGATCTACGGCTTCAGCCAGACGCACCTTTCCGGCGTCGGCTGCGGGGTCGCCGGCGAGCTGCCGATCATGCCGACCACGGGCGCGATCAGCAGCGTCGACCCCAACGTCTACAAGTCGGAGTTCAGCCACGACGACGAGTCCGCCTCACCCGGCCACTACCGGGTCGGGCTGCACAAGTACGACGTCGACGCCGAGCTCACCGCGACCGCGCGCACCGGCTGGCAGCGCTACACGTTCCCGGCCACCGCGGCGGCCAACGTCCTGTTCAACACGGGCAAGGCCAACCAGTCGGTGTTCGACTCCGAGATCCACGTGGTCGACGACCGCACGATCGAGGGCCGCGTCGAGGCGGGCAACTTCTGCGCGGGCCAGGACGACCACACTGTCTTCTTCACCGCGTCCTTTGATCGGCCCTTTTCCTCGTACGGGACCTGGCGTGGCACTTCGGTGACGGCGGGCAGCCGGGACGCCGCCGGCGCGGGCTCGAACGGGGCGTACGTGACGTTCGACGCCACGACCGACCGCGATGTGGTGGTCAAGGTCGGGCTGTCCTACACCGGGATGGCCGGCGCGCGGGCGAACCTGGCCGCGGAGACCTCGGGATTCGACTTCGCGGCGGTGCGTGACGCCTTGCGGGCCCAGTGGGTCACCGCCCTGGACAGGGTCAAGATCGGCGGCGGCACGGAGGAACGGCGCGCGGCGTTCTACACGGCGCTCTACCACTCGCTGCTGCACCCCAACGTGGCCGGCGACGTCGACGGCTCGTACGTGGGCTTCGACCGGGCCGTGCACAAGGCCGAGGGCTACACGCCGTACCAGAACTTCTCGCTCTGGGACACCTATCGCCCGCAGAACCAGCTGCTCGAACTGCTCACCCCCGACGTGGCCCGGGACGTGGCGCTGAGTGTGCTGGCGATCGGCCGCGACGGGGGCTGGCTGCCCCGCTGGGCCCTGGCCAACAGCGAGACCAACATCATGACCGGCGATCCCGTCACGCCGTTCCTCGTCGAGGCGTGGTCCAAGGGCCTGCTCAAAGGCCACGAGAGCACCGCGTACGAGTTGCTGCGCAAGAACGCGCTGAGCGAGCCGCCGGCCGATTCGCCCTACAACGGTCGCACGGGCATCAAGTACTACAGCGACCGCGGCTACATCCCGTCCGGGCTCGAACTCGGCACGGACTGCGTGCACAAGGGCGGCGACAACGACTGCGTGCACCCGGCCTCGGCCACGCTCGAATACTCGGCCGCCGACGCGTCGCTCGCGCTGATGGCCCAGGGGCTGGGCAAGACCGCCGACGCGCGGTTGTTCGCGGCGCGCGGGCAGTGGTATCGCAACTTGTGGGACAGCTCGACCCAGCAGTTCCGGCCGCGCACGACCGACGGCACCTGGCTGACCCCGTACGACCCGGTGGCCGCGGCCCAGCAGTTCCACGAGGGCGGCGCGTACCAGTACCAGTGGCTGGTGCCGCAGGACCCGTCGGGCCTCGTGCAGCTCATGGGCGGCCGGGCGGCCACCGCGCGCCGGCTCGACAGCTTCTTCGCGTACGACAAACTGCTCAAGGACCCGGCGGGCACCGCGCGCAACGACTGGATCGCCAGCCCGTACGACTACTACGCCAAGCCCACGTACAACCCGAACAACGAACCCGACCTGCTCGCGCCGTACATGTATCACTGGGCCGGCGCGCCCGCGCGGACGGCGACCGTCGTGCGCGCGGCGATGACGCTCTTCACGACCGGCCCCGACGGCATGACCGGCAACGACGACCTGGGCACGATGAGCGCCTGGTACGTGTTCTCGTCGCTCGGCCTCTACCCGACGATGAGCGGCGCCAACTTCCTGGCCGTGTCGTCCCCGCAGTTCCCGTCGGCGGTCGTGCGAACCGGCGACCGGACCCTGACCGTCACGGCGCCCGGCGCCTCCGACACCAACCGGTACATCCAGCGCGTACGGGTCAACGGGTCCTCGCTCACCAAGAACTGGGTGCCGTGGTCGGCGGTCGGCTCGGGCGGCACGATCGCGCACACCCTCGGCACGTCCCCGTCGTCGTGGGGCACCTCGGCCGCGGCCGAACCCCCGTCGGTCAACCGGGCCCCGCTCGACAACCGCACCGCGCTGTCGGCCGCGATCCGCCCGGCCTCGGCCGCCGTCCCGCCCGGCGGCAGCGCGACGCTCACCGTCGACATCGTCGGTCAGGCCCCGGGCACGCTGCGGCCGCAGGTCACGGTGGTCGACGCGTCGGGCTTCCGGACCGAGGTTCGCCAACCGGGCCCGATCGTGTCGCGGCACCTGCCCACCTCGGCCACCGCGACCGTGACCGTGACGGCGCCCGCCTCCGTCGCGCCGGGCACCTACCCGCTGACGGTCGACGTCTCCGGCGTGCGGAAGTCGGCGAACTTGATCGTCACGACCCCGTCCGTCTGCTCCTCGGCTGTCACGGGGCAGTGCGCGGTGGTGCTCACCCCGACCCGCGACGGCACCGCGACGGTGGCCGCCTCCGACTCGGGCAACTTCGACGGCGGCGGCTGGAGCTACGACGCCGGCCTGCTGCCCCCGGCGGGCCCGGTCACGTGGTCCGGGGTCACCTACGCCGCGCCCGATCCGGCCGGCACGGCCCCCAATTTCACGTCGGCCGCGGGGCGGACGCTGCTGCTGCCGGCCGGCTCCTACACGTCGGCCAACCTGGTGCTGACCAGCCACAACGGTCCGGTCGGGAGCTCGGTGACGATCGGCTATACCGACGGCACGTACGCCTCCGTCCCGGTGACCATCGCCGACTGGTGCGGGACGGCGGCCGCGGGCACCACCGCCGTGCTCGCCATGCCGCACCGCATCAAGGCCGGCCAGGGCGTGGACGGGCCGCCGGTCTCGCTCTTCGGCGCGCGCCTGGCCCTGGCGGAAGGCAAACAGATCCGCTCGATCACGCTGCCCGACGACGCCCGCGTCTACGTCTACGCGCTGACGTTGGCCTGATCGGTCAGCGGCTGGGGGCCGGCTCGGTCAGTGGCTGGGGGGCGGGCTCGGTCAGTGGCTGGGGGCGGGCTCGGTCAGTGGCTGGGTGCCGGCTCGGTCAAGGGCTGGGCCCCGGCGAAGGAGACGCTCAACAGACCCTTTCCCGTACGCACCTGGTAGCGGCTGCGCCCGCGCTTCTCGACGGTCCCGGTCAGCCCGCCGTACTTGCCCTCGACGGTCAGCCGGACCCGATCACCGACGGCGGCCAGGGGCGGCCGCGGCGCGGGCCGGCGCTCGCGGAGCCGGGCCAGCTCGGCGGTGTAGCGCGGGTCCATCGCCGCCGGCCGCCCTCGGTGCGTCCACTCGTACCGGGCTGATAAATCAAACGTCTTCGAGCACTCGGGGCACGAGCGGACCCGGATCGGCCGCCGATGCGCGGTGGTCCGGTGACCGGCGGCGCACACGCCGACCCAGGCCCCGTCGACCTTGGGCGTGTCGGCCGGCAGGCACCGCCCACCGGTGTAGCCGATCCGCCGGGCGATGCCCCGCCACACCCGGTCGTGCCCGTGACCCGCGCCGGCCAGCGCGTGCGCGACCTCGTGCAGGATCGTCTGCCGCACCTGCGCGGGCTCGTACAACCGCATCAGCGGCCGCGACAGCGCGATCTCCCGTTTGGCCGAGTGACACGACCCCGCGCGGGTCTTGGCGTTGTCGAACACCAGCCGCCACCCGCTCAGCCGATGCTCGGCCATCACAGCAGTGGCGAGCTCCCGGACGTCCCCCAGCTCCAACCGTGTTACTCCTTCGCAGACTTCTCCGCGGCGGCCCGGCGCACCATCTCGTCGCGCGCCGAGTCGGCCCCGAGCTCGCGCACCTCCTGCGCGCAGCGGCAGGCCCCGGCGATCTTGGCCGCCCACTTCAGTGCCTCGTCGCGCGAGCTTACGTCGACGATCACGAGCCCGCCGACAACCTCCTTGGTCTCCGGGTACGGGCCGTCGCTGACCACGCCGTCCGGGGCCACGACGCTCGCCCGCTGAGGGTTCAGGCCGCCGGCGAACACGAACACACCGGCGTCCACGATCTCCTGAACCGCCGCCTTCGCCGCCTCACCCACCGCGGGCAACTCCTCGGCGCTGATGTGATCCATTGCACCCTCGTTGAACGAGATCAGGTACTGCGGCATCGCATGACTCCCTCGTATCGGCGGCCTCGACCAGCCGCTTCCACCGGCTCTACGAACGGCCGTCCCCGGAACCGACACCACGCGCCGGACGTTCGTACAGGAACTCGGTGCCGTCCTCCTCGTCCCACTGCTCGCCGACGTGCACGAAGCCGAACCCGGCGATGGTCGCCAGCGAGGCCTCGTTGTCGGGCCGGATGCTGGCCCGCACCGTGACAGCCGACGGCTCCGCGGCCGCCCAGCGCAACAACTCGGTCACCATCGCCCGCGCGTATCCGCGCCTGCGGTGATCGGGGTCGGTGCTGTAACCGATCTCCACCATCCCGGTGTCGTCCGGCGGCCCGTGAAAACCGCCGGCGCCCACCACCACCTCGCCGGGAACGGAAACGGCGGCCCGCACGATCCAGTCGGCGGCGCCCGGGTCGGCGGCGATCTGGTCGAGGCGCATCCGCCACAACCACGTGATCTCGTCGGACAGGAACCAATCGGTCAGCTCGACCCCGGCCAGCTTGCGGGCGGTGACCAGGTCACCGTCGAGCAGAGCCGTCAAAGTTGCCGGCGCAAGGCGTGCAAAACGAACAGAAGGCGTGGTCATCGAAACCGATCCTAGGGCCCGCGCCGGTCCCGCATCGGTCGGTGGTCGTCGTCGTGGGCGTAGCTGACTTCGATGTCGGGCAGCGCGTTCTGCAGGTCGAAAGCCAGGTGCAGACCATCGGAGACCCAGCGTCGCTCCGCCTCCGCGCTCGGAAACTCGAATTCGGTCAGGGCAGTCCGCTGAAACTGCCCGTTCCACGCGCGCAGCCGCGCCACCAATTCCGCGCTCAGGCCCAGATCGTCCAGCTCAGCCGGCCCCCGATGGTCCGGATCGCTGTCCCACAGCCCGTCACCGAGGTGGTCGGCCATGACCCGCAGAGCAAAGGGCCGATACGGCTCATCCATACCGCGATGATGCCTCGCGTGTCACACCGGGTAGACGCGGTACTGCAGCTTTTCGTCGTACCGGAGACCGGTGACTGCCGTGATGATCGACCAGAGGAAGTCCTCGTCCGGGCCCCAGGACGGCACGGGGATCTCGGCCTCGACCGGCAGTGGCGTTCCTTCGTCCTCGACGGCCACACCGTCGGCGTAGACGTAATGACGGGTGCGCTCCCCGTTCGTGAACAGCGTGAAGCCGTATGTGCTGGAAACGCTGCTGAAGAAGACCACCAAAGCGTCGGCCGGGTCGGTCGGCTCCCAGCCCATGACCACATCCATCATCGGGTTCCAGACCTGCACCCAGCCACCCGACTCCGCGGCATAGAGGGCGTCGGGCTTGAGGGCGCTCGTAGCCTGGTCGGCTCCGACCAGTTCGCCGCTGAAATCCGTGATGGCGAGGTCGTCCACAGCCTCGTCCGCCGTCATGCCCTGACGGAAAAGCACCGAGGTGTTCCAACCCATGATCAAACCTTTCCTCGTACGGCGGGGCCGCCGCCCATTGTTCAGGGCGCCACCGTCAGGACAACCCGGGAGGGGCACCCTCGTGAAATATCCCGGCGGCTTCGCTCCGGCTACCACACGCCGGCCCAGCCACCCCGGCTCCACCCAAGCCGGGAGCGGGATTCACGGCAGGCCGAGGAAAGCCTCGAAGCGGGCCTCCGCGGCACGGCAGGCGGTGATCACTTCGGTTCGGCGCACCAGCAGGCGCCGGGGGCGATCGCGTGGGGGTGTCCACTGCGGAGGCGGCGCCCAGCCGGGCCGGCGGTTCGACGCGAACTCGAAGATCAGGTCGTGTTCGGTGGCGGCCAGCGTGACGTGAACGTGGTCGAAGGTGTCGCCGAGGATCAGGGGCTCGGGGTCGCGTGGGGCCGGGTCCTCGGCCGTACGGCGAATGGCCCGCAGGTTGACGACGTGGGGTGCCAGAGCGGTGGTGGTGATGTTGCCGAGCGGGACGCCCCGGATGTAGAGCTGATAGTCCCCGAAGCGGCCGTCAGCGCTGGTCGGGGTGTATTCGGCGCGGAACTCCTCGATGTCGCCGCCGCCGATCGTCTCGTCGCGGGGCACCATCCGATACCAGATCAGCGCCCAGGGGCGCCCGTCGTCGGGCCACGGTTCCGGTGCAGGCGGGTGCGGCGGTGGTCCGGCGCGCGGCTGGCGGCGACCGGCCGCCTTTTCGAGCCGGCGGCGGGCCGCGTAGGACCGGGTCTCGGCCAGCCATCGGTTGCGGGCCGGTTCGAGCAGGTCGAGGGCCCGCAACAACGCGTCCGGGTCGATCTCCAGCCACACCGGGACGCGCGCCGCCGCGATCAGGTAATGCCAGGTCTTCCGGAACTCGTACGGGGCGAAGTGCAGCGCGCACTCGCGCAGCGCCAGCAGCCGGCGTTCGAGCGGCAGGTCGAGGTCGCGGACGCGCGCGGCCTGGGCGGGGAAGCTGCTCACGCGGCCTTCCCGCCCTGCTGCCGTTCGGCACCGGCGGCCCCTGACGAAGTCATTCGATGGCGTCCCAGCGTTCGAGGTCGCGCAGCCAGGCGTTGGCGTTGCCGTCGGACGGGGCCCGCCAGTCGCCGCGCGGGGACAGCGAGCCGCCGGCTGAGACCTTGGGGCCGTTGGGCATCGCCGACCGCTTGAACTGGGCGAAGGCGAAGAAGCGGCGGCAGAACGTCTCCAGCCAGTGGCGGATCTCGGGCAGGTCGTAGGCGATCCGCTTCGGCTCCGGGAAGTTGGGCGGCCACGCGCCCGTCCCGGTGTCGCGCCAGGCGTGCCAGGCCAGGAAGCCGATCTTCGATGGGCGCATGCCGTAGCGGAGCACGTGGAACAGCGCGAAGTCGTGCAGGGCGTACGGGCCGATGGTGCTTTCGGTCGACTGCAGCTCGGCCCCCGGCACCAGCTCGGGGCTGATCTCGGTGTTCAGCACGTCGGTCAGTACCGCGCCGACCTCGTCGTCGAAGATCCTCTCGGAGACCACCCAGCGGATCAGGTGCTGCATCAGCGTCTTGGGCACGCCGCCGTTGACGTTGTAGTGGCTCATCTGGTCGCCGACCCCGTACGTGCACCAGCCCAGCGCCAGCTCCGACAGGTCACCGGTGCCCAGCACGATGCCGCCGCGCTGGTTGGCCAGCCGGAACAGGTAGTCGGTGCGCAGCCCGGCCTGCACATTCTCGAACGTGACGTCGTAGACCGGCTGGCCCGACGCGAACGGGTGCCCCATCTCGGACAGCATCAGTTTCGCGGTCGCCGTGATGTCGAGCTCGGCCGCGGTCACGCCCAGCGCGCGCATCAGCCGGTGCGCGTTGCCTTTGGTGTTGTCGCTGGTGGCGAAGCCCGGCATGGTGAACCCGAGGATGTCGCTGCGGGGCCGCCCGGCCCGGTCCATCGCCCGCGCGGCCACGATCAGCGCGTGCGTCGAGTCGAGGCCGCCGGACACCCCGATCACGACCTTCGGGTTGCCGATCGCGGCGAGGCGCTGCTGCAGACCCGCGACCTGGATGTTGTACGCCTCGTAGCAGTCCAGCGCGAGCCGATCGACGTCGGCCGGCACGAACGGGAACCGCTCGACCCGGCGCCGCAGCCCGAGGTCACCGGTGGGGGCGTCGAGCGTGAACCGTACGGTGCGGAACTCGCCGGTCCGGCCGGCGTGGGTGCGCCGGTTGTCGTCGAACGAGCCCATCCGCAGCCGCTCCTGGCGCAGCAGGTCGAGGTCGACGTCGGCGATCGCCATCCGGTCGTCCAGTGGGAACCGGTCGGTCTCGGCCAGCAGCACCCCGTTCTCGTAGATCATCGTCTGCCCGTCCCAGGACAGGTCGGTGGTTGACTCGCCCAGGCCCGCGGCGGCATACACGTACGCGGCCAGGCAGCGCGACGACGCCGACTTGCACAGCAACCGCCTGTCCTCGGCCCGGCCCACCGTGATCGGGCTGCCCGACAGGTTGAGCAGCACGGTCGCCCCGGCCAGGGCGGCTTCGGCGCTGGGCGGGATCGGCACCCACATGTCCTCGCAGACCTCGGCGTGCACCACCAGCCCCGGCACGTCCTCGGCGCTGAACAGCAGATCCGTACCGAAAGGAATGGTGCCGTCGTAGAAGCCGCCGCGCTCGTCGTCGCCCGCCGCGATCTGCCGCTTCTCGTAGAACTCGCGGTAGTTGGGCAGATACGACTTCGGCGCGATCCCCAGGATCCGCCCGCGGTGAATCACGACCGCGCAGTTGTAGATGCGGTTCCGGTGCAGCAGCGGCGCCCCCACCACCAGCACCGGCAGCAGCTCGGCCGACCCGTCGACCACCGTTCTCAGCCCGGCCCGCACCTCGTCGAGCAGCACGTCCTGCATCAGCAGGTCCTCGATCGAATAGCCGCACAATCCCAGCTCGGGAAAGAGCGCGACGGCCACCCCCTGCTCGGAGCACTCGCGGGCCAGGCTCAGGATCGCCGCCGCGTTGGCCGCGGGATCCCCTACGACGACGTGATCGGTGCACGCGGCCACGCGCGCGAACCCGTGCTGGTAGACAGATCGGAAGTTCACCACCCCATCATGGTCAGACTCCCCGCGTCTGTCCTGCCAACCGGGGGGTGCCCCACGAGCCTGAGCGATGCTCAATCCAAGCAGAACTCGTTGCCCTCCGGGTCCTGCATGTTCTGGCAGGACTCGTTCACGCCGTCGGCCACCAGCAGGATCCCCCGCTTCGCACCGAGCGCTTCCAGCCGTACGCATTCGGCCTCCAGGGCGTCCAGCCGCTCCTGGCCGACGAGCCCGGTGCCGACCCGCACGTCGAGGTGCACGCGGTTCTTCACGACCTTGCCCTCGGGCACCCGCAGGAAGAGCAGCCGGGGGCGTACGCCGCCGGGGTCGGCGCAGGCGAACGCGGTCTCCGTCGACACCGTGGCCTCGTAGCCCAGCACCTCGCACCAGAAGGGCCCGACCCGCTGCGGCTCGGCGCAGTCGAACGTGACCTGAAAGTCCTTGGACGTCATGGGCTCACGGTAGCCACACTCGGGGCATGGACATCGACAGGTTCGTCCGGGACGGCTTCGTCAAGATCGAGCAGGCCGTGCCGGCGGCCGTGGTCGACGACTGCGCGCGGCTGCTGTGGGAGCGGATCGACGCCGAGCGGGACGACCCCCGCACCTGGACCAAGCCGGTCGAATGGGTCGGCACCATGGCGCAGCCGCCGTTCGCCGCGGCGATGAACGTGCCGGTGCTGGTGGAGGCGATCGACGCGGTGGCCGGGCCGGGGCGCTGGCAGCCGCGCAACGAGATGGGTGCCTTCCCGCTGCGCTTCCCGCACACCGAGGAGCCGGACGACGCGGGCTGGCACATCGAGGGCGCCTACATGCCGCCGGGCGAGACGTCGTACTGGACCAACGTCCACTCCAGCTATCGGGCCCTGCTGCTGTTGTTCCTCTTCACCGACGTCGACGAGCGGACCGCACCCACCCGGATCCGCGCCGGCTCCCACATGGACGTTCCGCGCGTGCTGCTGCCGTACTCCGAAGAGGGCGCCTCCGGTGAGGTTCTGTCCCCACTGGTGGACGCCGCGTCCGCGCACCGCCCGACCGTCCTGGGCACCGGCCGCGCGGGTGACGTGTTCGTCTGTCACCCGTTCCTGGTGCACGCGGCCCAGCCCAACCACGGCACGGGACCCCGTTTCCTGTCCCAGCCGTGCATCTCGCCCCGGGACCGGTACGCGCGACGGCCGTACGAGGGAAACGACAGCCCGATCGGCCGGACCATCCGCCAAGCGCTGACGGACGGTCCGGGACACCCGGTCAGGCCGTAGGCAGACCACCGACCTGCGTGTTGACCCACGTGCGGATCGAGGGCAGGTCGCCGTAGATGGACGGCGCGGTGGCGCACGTCGAACTGCTGTTGCCGGCCCGGCTGGTCACGCCGATCAGATTCCAGCGGCCGTTGACCGTACGGACCTGGGGGCCGCCCGAGTCGCCGTAACAGGCGCCGGCCACGCCGCCCGTGTTGTTGGTGCAGATCTCGTACGGTCCGTTGATGCCCGCGCAGCGGCTGTCGGCCACGATCGACGTGTCGAGCTGGTGCGCCACGGCCGGCGACGACCCACAGCCGCGCGGCGCGCAGGTCTGGCCCCAGCCGATGATCCGGGTGGCCGTGCCGACCGCGCCCGACGTCGACGGGATCGGCGCCGGGACGTAGCTGACCGAGGAAGCCAGCTCGAACAACTTCACGTCGATGTTCGGGTGGCTGACCGCGCGCCGCACCGAGACGACGGTGCCGCCGCTGGTGCGGTTGACGCTGCCGACCCGTACGGAAGCCGGGGTCGGGCAGTGCTTGGCCGTGACCACCCAGTTCGCCTTGATCAGCGAGCCGGTGCAGCCGGAGGTGTAAACCATGAACGGGTAGTTCTCGGTGGCCGGTTGACCACCGACGACCGAAGGGCCCACCACGGGATCGGCCGTGGGTGCGGCCACCGCGGAGGCGGCCGGGGAGAGCAGACCCGCGGCGAGCACGCTGGCCGCGGTGAGCAGGGTCCGGGCGAGGAGGCGCATGGATGACGTCCTGTCTTGGCCGGTGGGGGGTGACAACGGGCCGGTGGCCCGGCCACACCGTAGCCGTGAATAGACGTCTATCGATACATGTCAGTTGGGGCCTATCACCGGCGGGATGCCCAGCGCTCTCGCAACGGCCTGGGCCGCCGCAAACCTGACATCGCCTATCTGGGTGTCCGTCTCCGTGCAGAAGATCTTGATCACCGTCACCCGGTAGCTGTCGCCCCCACTGCGGGCCACCGCGTCCCGGACACCCGCGATCGCCTCCGCCGCCCGCTGATCGTCCCACTCGCCATAGCCGTACGCGTCGGGCCCGTAAACGTCGCGCCGCCACCCGAACACGTCGTCCGAGACGGTGACCTCATCACGCGCGGACGGCTCCACCCGCACCACGACGTCCGCGACATGCGACAACCTGCCGATCATCCGCCGCAACCGGTACTCGCCGTCCATGCCGCGATAGTACGAACCCCGCGCCCCGCGAGGCGCCGTCGCGCCATGGATGAGCCACCGCTACAGCACTTCACGAGGTGTTGGTCATTCGGGCGATCGTCCTTGCTCGTAGTCTCGACACCATCGACATCTCACGTTCTTGATGATGGCGATTTCGGGCCCGCCCTCCAGCGCTGACCGGCTCACGTGCCGATGCGCCAAACATTTCCACGCCCGGGTCGCTGCTTGCGACGGGCCGTTGCCCTCGGCTGCGAGTGGCTTCAGCCGTGCTGGGTGACCGAGCCCGCGGAGTGGTCGCCTGGTTGAGGCTGAGCACGGGCCAGGTCGACACCTTGCGGGCTGCTGCCGGGTGTCCATCTGCGTCGACCCAGCCAACACTACGAACAGCTACATCAGCGTGCACATCCCGACCTGGAACCGCGCGCCGGCCCGTTCACGCCCGCTGCCAAAGCCGTCGTCTTTACCTCGCACGGCAACCCGTTGCTCCCCTGGCCAGTTCTGCGGCACTTCATCGATGCCATCTCGGCCAGCGGATACATCGCCGACAATCCGGCTTGACCGGCGATCCGAGCCAGCTCGCTCTAGCGGCGGCGGAACGAGCGTCTCGCGTCAGCCGCGAGAAACCCCAGCGAGGTGCTCGGCGACGTTAAATAGAGATCCGCATTCGGGACACTCGATGCGGCCGAAGAGGCGGGTCAGGGCTGTGGCGAGGACGGCGCGGCCACCTTCAACCGCCTCAGCGTGAAGGCGCTCGGCCACCTCGCTGGACAGGCCGGGGATGACCGAGGACTCGTCGTCCCCTAGATCTACCAACACCTCCGCGTCACAACCAGGGCATTCCACGTCGACTTCCCCGTCATTGAGATGATCGAGCTCCTTGCCCCACAATTCATCGCCGTCGAATCCCAGGATCGCCTGCTGGAGGTAGACGAACTCACGATCGTCGGAGGCGTTTGCTAGACGCTGCGCGGCCATACCTCGTAGAGCAGCAATCTCGCCACGGTACGAGGTCCGGTCCGCCTCCAAGGAGTCCACGACGATGTATCCGGCCAGAGCCAATGCCTTGACACATGCTTCGCCGGTGAACGCAGCAATCGTCGTCGACAGCCACGGCACCAAGACCGCGCTGGCGGGATCGCAGTTGCCTTGATGACACGACTTCGCCCAGATGAAGCTCCATGCCTCGGAGGCAGGATCAGCCGCTGCGGCTTGCAAGATGTCCGGAGAGATTTCCATCGGCCGAAGCCTCGCATACGCCAAGATCAGGTGCACTCATCTCGGCAGATCAGCGTTCGTGCCTCCGGGCGGCCTCATGCCGCTTGCTGGCAGTGTGAGCGGGCTTGCGGTCGGCTGTCGGCACCTATCGAGTGGGCAACATGCACCGGGCCCGTGATGTCGGCCTGACGGGACCGGCCGCCCCTCAGTTGTGCGTTTTGATTGCCTGCTTCGCTGGTGGGGTGGTCTACGTGGGGCTGATGGATGATCCGTGGGAAGAGTTTGCGCCGGCGGGGGTGACCTTAAGAGTGTTGCGGTGGGCTCACGAGAACGGGCGGAGACGTTGGGGGAGGGCCTGCGACCTGTTGGAGCAGCTCGAGTGCGGCAACGACGTGCCTGAGGTTCTCGGGGAGGACGGCACGGTTGAGGACGTACGGGGGGAACTGGAACGTGGCCTGGAGAGCCCCGGAGCCGACCCGCCGCTGAGCGCGCTGCTCTAAGCGGGCAGGTCGAGGGCGACGCCCAGCCAGCGGGCCAGGTCGTGGAGTTCGGTGTGGACGGCGGCGGTCACGGTGGGGGTGAAGGGGATGTCTTCGTGGATCGCGTCGACGCGGAGGGTGCCGTGTTTGCGGTCGGTGGTGGCGTCGAGTTTTCCGATCAGGCGGTCGTGGTGCAGGATCGGCATCGCCCAGTAGCCCCAGCGGCGGTGGGTGGGGGGTTTGTACATTTCGAGGTTGTAGTCGAACTCGAACAGGTCGGCCATGCGTTTGCGGTCGAAGATCAGGCGGTCCAGCGGGGAGAGCAGCGCCGTCCGGCCCTCGAACGGGGCCTCCAGGTAGGACGGGTCGACGCGCCACAGCCCGCGTACGCCTTCGATGCGGGCTTCGATGCCGGCGTCGACGCGACGGGCTATGCCCAGCGACCGCAGCAGCCGGGCCGCGCGAATGCGTAACGCCTCTTCCAGCGGCACCACCTCGGCGGGGTAGATGCGGTGGGCCAAATCCCACATGCGGTCGCGCCCGTCGCGGTCGGCCAGCGCGACCTCACCCCGGACGACCAGGCATTCCAGCATCATGCCGACGTTGCGGTTGTTGTTCCAGCCGGACGAACCCCACGGCACCACTGACGTATCCGGAATTTCCGATTGGGGCAGCGGGCCGTCGCGGTCGAGCCGGTCCAGGATGTCCCGGCGGAAGCGGTCGTTGGCGTCCACCCAGTGTTGCGCGCCCGGCGTGCCGAACTGCGAGTCGGGCGCGAGATGCTCGGCCATCTCCGCCCGATACAACGAAATATCGGACATGGGACGGATCATGCCGCGCAGCTCGACGTAGGTGCGGTCGGCCAAGCCGGAAGCCAGCTCCGAGGGTCGGTAAGAAGCGCCCAGCCGGCTCCACAAAGCGAGATCGGCATGGGGAGCGACCGCCGCGGTCTGGTCGTACTGCAGGAACGTCAGCCCCGATATCACCGCATCCATCGAGGAGGGCCGCGGCGAAGTCAAAAGCTGCGCCCGTACGGCGATGCGCCGCGCCGCGGTCCGGGTCAGCGTGACTGTCACATGACCCAGCCGTAGAGGTGCTCGACCTTGATCCGCACGACGAGCCGCCCGTCGGTGACCATCGCGCGCCGGAACTCGTCCCAGTCCGGATGCTCCTGGCCGCGGATCAGGCGATAGATCTCGACCAGTTCCTCGACCACCTCGTCCTCGAGGCCCCAGGCGACCTGGGTGAGCTCGGCGGTGCCCTCGGCCACGGCGTAACCCTGCTCGCCCGACACCTTGATGCTGATCCGGGCGTCGCGGCGCAGATTGTGCACCTTGGCCAGCGACGTGCGGGTGGAGAAGCGGATCAGCCCGGGCAGGGCGATGTAGCTGACGTCGGACAGCTGCGGCCGCCCGTCCCGCTTGATGGTGGCCACAGTGCCCAGGGTTCCCGCGGCGATCACGCCCCAGAGCTTCTCGTCTGACATGGTTACTACATTACTAGGAAGGGGCGGCGAGGTGGGCCCCGCCGCCCCTTTTGTCACAACTTCGCGCACTGCCCCAGCCGGAGGCCCGTACCGGCGTTCTTGAGGCCGTTGTCAACCGGCGCCGGGTTGTTGCCCGTGCAGGTCAGGGCCCCGTTGATGGTGTTGCCGGCCACCACCGTCGCGGTCTTGCCGGTGGTCAGCGTGACGATCCCGCGCACCGTGGAGCCCTCGATCGACACCGGGCCCGAGTCGGTCGCGGTCACGAAGCCCGACACGTTGGTGCCGAGCAGCGACACGGTGCCCGCCCGGGTGGCCGTCAGCGCCGCTTTCAGGGTCGCGCCCGTGGCATACAGCGACGCCCCGTTCCGTACGGTGACCAGGCCCTTGACTGTCGAGCCGGGAGCCAGGCAGGTGACGCCCGAGCTGACCGTGAGCGCCCCCGACACCTCGTCCGCGATGGTCGTCGTGCAGGCCGGCGCGGGCTTGCCGAGCAGTTCGACCTCGGCCGGCGTGCCCTCGAACTCGATCGAGTAGTGCTTGTACCGCCCCGGCGACGTGATCTTGAACGGCCGGGTCTGCAGCCGCCAGTCGAACTTCTGATCCTTGCGGCTGTCGATCGTCGTCCACTTCGTGCCGTCGTACGAGCCCCGCACGGTCCACGACGACGGGTCGGCGCCGGCCGTGGCCCCGGAGGTCAGCGTGTAGTACGTGGCCTGCTCGCCCGCGCTCGCGAACTCGTAGGTGAACGGCCCGCTGCCCTGGGTCGTGCTGGTGTCGTCGACCAGCGCGGGCGTGGACGCGGTGCCCTTGCCCGGCCCGGTCAGGTCGCGCAGCGGGTTGGCCGGCGCGCTGCCCTGGGTGATCGACGGCGGCGGCGAATCGGCACCCCACGACGAGGGGTTCGGCCCCATCGTGAAGTCGAGCACCGCGCCGTCCGCGAGCTTCTCATGCGGGATCGACGTCGATGCGTACGACGACCCGTTGATCTTCAAATCCTGCACGTAGACGTTCGACGCACTGTTGGCGGGTGCGTTGATGACTATCTTCTTGCCGTTCTCCAGGTTGACTGTGGCCTTCTGGAAGAGCGGAGAACCGACCGCGTACGCCGGCGAGCCCATCTGCAGCGGGTAGAAGCCGAGCGCCGAGAACACCTGCCACGCCGACATCTCGCCGTTGTCCTCGTCGCCGGCGTAGCCCTGGCCGATCTCGCTGCCCAGGTACAACCGGGACAGCGCCTCCCGCGCGAGCTTCTGCGCCTTCGCGGGCTGCCCGGCGTAGTCGTACATGTAGATGATGTGGTGTGAGGGCTGGTTGCTGTGGCCGTACTGGCCCATCCGGACGTCGCGGGCCTCGAGCATCTCGTGGATCGTTCCCCCGTACGAGCCGGGGAAGGTCGCCGTCTCGGGCGTCGCGAAGAACGTGTCCAGCTTGTCGGCCAGCCCCTTCTTCCCGCCGTACAGGTTGGCCAGGCCCTGACCGTCCTGCGGCACGTGGAACGCCATGTTCCACCCGTTGGTCTCGGTGTAGTCGTAGCCCCAGACGCGCGGGTCGTACTGCTCCGGCGTCTGCCGCCACACGCCCGCCGAGTTCTTGCCCTGGAAGAAACCGACCGACTTGTCGAACATGTTGACGTAGTTCAGCGCCCGGTTGCGGAAGTACTCGGCCTCCTCGGCGTACCGCTTCTCGCCGGTCTTGCCGGCCAGCGCCGCGGCCATGTTCGCGATGCCGAAGTCGTTGATGTAGCCGTCCATGGCCCAGCTCATCGCCTCGCCGGTGACGTCGCTCGGCGTGTAGCCCTTGAAGATCGAGCTGGCCAGCCCCTTGCGCCCGACGTTCTGGTTGGGCGGGGTCACCGTGGCGTTCTTCACCGCCGCGGCGTAGGCCTCCTCCACGTCGAAACCCTTGACCCCTTTCCGGTACGCGTCAGCGAACGCGACGTCCGAGCTGGTGCCCACCATGAGGTTGGCATAACCCGGCGACGACCAGCGCGAGATCCACCCGCCGTCGCGGTACTGCTGGACGAACCCGTCCACCATCTCGCCCGCCGTCTTCGGCGTCAGCAGCGAGTACGCGGGCCAGGTGGTGCGATAGGTGTCCCAGAACCCGTTGTTGACGTACACCTTGCCGTCCTTGACCGGCGCCCCGGTCTCCGTCGGCGTGCCGGCCGGGCTGGTCACCGCGGACTGCACGGTGTGCTTGTAGGCCGGGGCCTCGTTGCTGCCCGTGTTCTCGAAGGCCGAGTTGGGGTAGAGGAACAGCCGGTAGAGGTTCGAGTAGAGCGTGACCAGCTGATCCTCGGTGGCGCCCTCGACCTCGATGGTCCTCATCTTGGCGTCCCACAGCTTGCGGGCGTTGTCGCGCACCGACTCGACAGTGGCGTCGGCGCCGATCTCGAGGTCCAGGTTGTGCTTGGCCTGGGCCACGCTGATCAGCGAGGTCGCGATGCGCATCTGTACGGTCTTGGCCCCGAAGCTCACGTAACCCGTGGACGGCCGGTTGCCCGTGGCCAGCGAGCCGCTCGCGGTCACGTCCTGGTCGAACGTGGCGTACACGAACATGCGGGTCCAGCCGGCCGAGAGCCCGCCGCTGTTGACGTCGGACCAGCCGCTGATCGCGTTGCCGGCCGCGTCGATGGTGAGCCCGGCGTTGTTGTTGACGTTGTCCAGGATCAGGTGGCCGCTGTCACCGGGGAACGTGAACTTGAACAGCGCCGCGTGGTCGGTGGGCGCGAGCTCGGTCTTGAGCCCGTTGTCGAACGTGACCCCGTAGTAGTGCGGCTGGGCCACCTCGTTGTCGTGGCTGAACGGCAGCGCCCGCGCCGTGCGGGCCGGGTTGAGCGCGGTCGACGGCATCACCTGGAACGTCTGCCGGTCACCCATCCACGGGCTGGGCTCGTGGCTGGCCGAGAACGCCTGGATCGTCGGCTTGTTGTCGGCGTTGTTCTGCCGCGACCACTGGTAGAGCCAGCTGGTCGAGCCGGCGTCGGTCACCGGCGTCCAGAAGTTGAAGCCGTGCGGGACGGCGGTGGCGGGGAAGTTGTTACCCCGCGAGAAGTCGCCTGACGACTGCGTGCCCCGGCGCGTGTCGGCGTACTCGGAGAGGTGTTCCCTCGGCTGAGCCGGGGCGACCTCGCCGATCGTGATGTCGTCGAACCACGTACGGAAGCTGGTGGGGCCGCTCGGCTTGTCGTAGCCGACGAGGATGCGGTCGATGGTCTTGCCCCGGGCGACCTTTCCGATCCTGCTCTTCTTGAGGTTCCACTGGCTGGTGTAGAGCGACTTCGACTCGCCCTGGCCGGCGGGTGTCAGGGTGAACCCGTGTTGATCTTTGGGGGCGAGCTGCGACAGGAACGTGCCGTCGGTGAAGGCCAGATCGATGGCGGCGTACGTGGCGGGATTGCTCAGGTCCGTGCGGTTGAACTCCGGGAAGATGAGATATGACAACTCGGTATTGTCGGTCACCGCCATGTCGACGTCGAAGACCTTGTTGTACGCGTAGCCGCGGCCCTCGGCGGTGTGCCGGCCGGCGATCTGGAACGCCTTCAAGCCGGTGTAACCCGCGTTGGCCTTCGCCGTGGGGGAACCGGCCGGGCCGCTGCCGATCCGGCTCTGCATCGGGCCCGTGGGCGGTTCCGTGACGTCGGCGCCGGCCAGCTCGAGGTCGGCCAGCTGGGTGAGGTTGCCGCTGCCGTGCGCGCTGATGCTCAAGCGGTAGATCGTGAAGCTGCCCGGGCTCGCGACCTCGTACGTCTTGGTCTGGAAGCGCTCGTCGAAGGTCTGCCCGGTCCGGGTGTCGACAGTGGTCCAGCTCTGACCGTCGGCCGAACCCTCCAGCGTCCAGTCCTTCGGATCCCGCTCCGGGGCGTCGTTGGCGCTGGTCAGCGCGTACTTGACGACCTCGGAGGGTGCGTCCAGCGTGTACCGGGCCCAGCTCGTCGGCGTGTCGACCAGCCATTTGGTCGCGGAGTCGCCGTCGTTCAGGTTGGTGGCGCCCTCGTTGGCGTTCGGCTGGGCGTTGACCGCGATGGCCGTGACGTTGCCCCGCAGGCTGCCCGGCATGCCGACGATCACGGTGCCGTCCACGCCGCTCGCCCGCTCGGTCGTGTCGATCCAGTCGGGCTGCGGCTGCCCCGTCTCGAACGAGGACGCGAAATCCGGCGCCGCCGCCCGGGCCGGCGCTCCCATCAGCATCGATCCCATCATCGCCAGGGGCACTGTCGCGGCTATCCACCGTGGTCGGCGCATCCGGCCTCCTCCGATCAACTCACGTAACGTGCGCGACACATCGTTACCGGTAAATCAATCAATGGGCAAGACCGGATCGCACACAATCGCGCAACGCCTGACATCGATGTCAGTAGGGTCCTTGTGTCCCGTTCTGCCGCCCGATATGGTCACTTCGGGGTCCGCCTCGCCCGGGGGCGCATGTTCAATCATGTTCGTTCACGGGCCGCGGCCCTTTCCTCGTGGCGTGCCGATCCGCTCACAGCCTTGACCGTCGGCCCGCTTGCCGCTTTGATCATGGGGCCGCCTTCGTTTTGATCGCTGGTCCGCTTGCCGGTTCGTGTGCCGGCTCGCCGGCCGTCTCGACTGCCGAGGAGTGCCGACGGACGTCGCCGTGATCCATTCCTGCCGGCGCGACGGCCGCGGCGGCAGCCCCACCGCGGTCCTGTGGCGGGCCGACGCCCCATCCGACCTTGCGGCGCTGCGCCACCTGCCCGCCCGCGCCGGCGCCTCCCACGCCGTGGTGGTCGACGGCCCGCCCGAGGGCCCGGTCGACCTCAGGTTCTTCACCGCCGCCGGCGAACTGCCCGCCTGCGGTCACGGCACAGTCGCCGCCCTGGCCTTCCTGGCCGCCCGCGCCGGAAAACGCGACCTGACAGTCCCCCTCCGCGTCGGCGGCCGGTCCCTGACCGGCTACGTCACCGGGGGCACGATGGCAACGTTCCTCGAAGACCGGGTCGCCCTCCGCCTGCCCACCGACCCCGAACTGACCGGCGTGCTCCCGGCGCTGGGCTTCCCCGGCCGCGGCCTCAACTTCCCGGTCGGCGTGCTGGCCGCCTCCACCGGCCGCTGGCGCCTGCTCGTGCCGGTCGAGTCCCGGGCCGCCCTGACCCGGCTGGCCCCCGACCCCGCCCGCCTGCGCGCGGCCTGCGACCGGCTCGGCCTGCTCGGCTGCTACGTGCACACCCCACCCGACGCCGAGGGCCGCCTGGCCGCCCGCATGTTCGCCCCCGCCATCGGCGTCGACGAAGACGTGGCCAACGCCAACAGCACCGCCTGCCTGGCCGCCGCCCTGGCCGGCCGCACGATCGCCGTCGACATGGGCGACACGCTGGGCGCCCCGTCCACCATCCTCGCCTCCGCCCGCCCCGGCGGCGCGGTAGAGGTAGGCGGCGAAGCCACGGTCACCGGCAAGCTCCGCCTCGATTGACCGTTCAGTCGTCGGTCCTCATCGGACCGGATGACGGTTAGGCTGTTGGCGTGGTCAGTGACGAACCTTCTGTTCCGCACACCGCACGGATCTGGAACTACCTGCTCGGCGGCACGGACAACTTCGCCGTGGATCGAGCGGTGGGTGATCAGGTCCTGGTCGGCCAGCCCGCCCTGGCCGAGAACGCCCGGCTCAGCCGCGCCTACCTCACCCGCGTGGTGCGGTGGCTGGCCGGTGCGGCCGGCATCCGGCAGTTCCTCGACCTCGGCGCGGGCCTGCCCACCGCCGACAACACCCACGAAGTCGCCCAAGCCGTGGCGCCGCAGAGCCGCATCGTCTACGTCGACAACGACCCGCTGGTCGTCTCGCACGGCCGTGCCGTGCTGACCAGCCACCCCGAGGGCGAAACGGTCTACCTCGAAGCCGGCCTCGACGACCTGCCCCACGTGCTGCGCGAAGCCGCACACACACTCGACTTCGACCGCCCCGTGGCGGTGCTGTTCATGGGCGTCCTCGGCCACATCGAAGACGACACCACAGCGCAAAACCTGACCCGCGCCGCGATGGCCGCGGTCCCCTCCGGCAGTTACCTGGCCATCTGCGACGGCACCGACACCAGCCCCGAGGTTGTCGAGGCCGCCCGCATCTGGAACCAGTCCGCGGCCCTGCCCTACCACCTGCGCAGCCCCGACCGCCTGGCCCGCCTCTTCGACGGCCTCGACCTGGTCGACCCCGGCCTGGTCCCGGTGACCCGCTGGCACCCGGACATCAACGTCCCCGACATCGACCAGTACGGCGCCGTCGGCCGCAAACCTTAGGCCCTCGACAGGCGCAGGGCCGTCGCCGCTGCCCGCTCAGAACGCTGACATGCCGAGCGACGCTCCACAGATGCGCAACGCGGCACTGGATGTGCCGCCGACCGGCCCCGAACCCTGGCTGGGCATCGCGCGGGCCGTCGGCGCCGTGGATCTGGGCCCGGGCTGGTCGGGCTTTCTCGACACGGCCCGGCAGGTGGCTGCGGCCGGGGTGCCCGCGCATCTGCCCCCGGACGCCGTGTGGTGCCCGGTAGCCGCGATGGTGGCGACCAGCGGAGGCGACGCCGTGCCGTGGGCGCGCACGCCGGCCCGCCGGAGACCTCGTCATGCTGTACGGCGACACCGGTGACGGTCAGCCGCGCCGATCGCAGCCTGCGGATCCGGGACCCCGTACGGAATGCGGCCGCGCTGATCCCGCTCGACGTGCACCACGCTGTGTGACAGTGGCCGGTCGAACGATCGTCAGCGGGCACGACGACGGTCTGCTCGCGGTGGCTGTGTCGCGGCGGTGAAGCGGGCGGCCACCTCAGCCACGGCCTCGCGCAGTTCGGGGCACTCGACGACCGTGAAGGGGAACGGGACGGCGGGCAGCCATTCCTGGGCGTACATGCGGGTGTTGGTGGTGCTGCCGATCAGCACGCACTCGTCGTCGCCGTCGGGTTCGAGGCGGCCCATGGGTGGGCGGATCCACGGGGCGACCTCGTCGTGCGGGGCGTGGAAGACGATCCGGGTCGGATACTTCCAGCCGGAGGCCAGGTTCTCCTCCAGCGCGGCCACCGGGTCGAGGTCGCCGGGCGGGACGAAGCGCTGCGGCAGCGCGCGGGCGGCGCGGATCCGGTCGATGCGGTAGGTGCGGATGGCGCCGGCGCGGTGCGAATGGCACAGCAGGTACCAGCGGCCGAAGCGCACGACGACGGCCCACGGGTCGACCTCGGCCTCCCACTGGTCGCCGGCCTCGTTGGCGTACGTGACGGTGACCCGGTGGTGGTCGGCCACGGCCGCGACCAGGGCGCTCATCACGGCCGGGTCGGCGCGGGCGGCCCGGCGGTCGGGGGCGGCCGACGCGTACGCCCGCAGCGCCGCGGCCTGCCGTCCGATGCTCTCCGGCAGCGCCCGGATCACCTTGCTCAGCGCCGCCCCGACCAGGTCGTCGGCGTCGATGGCGGCCGGCTGCCCGTCCAGCACGGCCATCACCAGCCCGAGGGCCTGGTCCTCGGTGAACACGACGGGTGGCAGCCGGGTGCCGCGACCCAGGCGATAACCCCCGTACGGGCCCCGGACCGCATCCACCGGGATGCCCGCCTCACGAAGGATCCCGACGTAACGCCGCGCGGCCCGCTCGGTGACGCCCAGCTGGCCGGCCAGCTGCTCGGCGGTCGTGCCCGGGCGGGCCTGCAGGATCTCCAGCGTGCGCAGGGCCCGTGAGGTGGGGCTGGACGGATTCTCCACGCCGCGCAGGCTACCGGAAGGGGAACGTCCGGAATGGGTTCTAGGTTGGGGCGCATGACTGACGAACAAATCGTGCTGCTCGGCGGCCTGTGGCTCACCCCCTCCACGTGGGACGCCGTGGTCGCCGACCTGGCCGGCCGGGGCCGCCGGGCGGTCGCCGTCGACCTGGGCGGGGCCACCCTCGACGACCAGGTCGACGCGGTCCTCGCCGTGGTCGACGCGGCCGGCGGGGCCTCGGTGGTGGTCGGGCATTCGGCCGCCGTCGCCCTGGCCTGGCTCGTCGCCGACAAGCGGCCGGCCCGGGTGGCCAAGGTCGTGATGATCGGCGGGTTCCCCAAGGCCGACGGCGAGACCTACGCCGACTTCTTCCCGGCCGAGAACGGGATGATGGCGTTCCCCGGCTGGGCGCCGTTCGAGGGCGCCGACTCGGCCGACCTCACGCCCGCCGCCCGTGAGGAGTTCGCGGCCGCGGCAGTGCCGGTGCCCGAGGGCGTGTCCACGGCGACCGTGCACCTGAGTGACGAGCGCCGCTACGACGTGCCCGTCGTGCTGGTCTGCCCCGAGTTCAGCCCGGCCGAGGCCCGCGAGTGGATCGACGCCGGCGAGCTGCCCGAGCTGGCCCGGGCCAAGCACGTCGAGCTGGTCGACATCGACTCGGGCCACTGGCCCCAGCTGACCCGGCCCGCCGACCTGGCCCGCATCCTGGCCGACGCCTGATTGATCTATTGAGGTCGTCCGGTGACCTGATCCGTTCCTAGCGTGGTGGCGACTGGTACTCACCTCCACGGAACGGATGCAGAGCATGACAATCCTGGTTACCGGCGCCACCGGAGCGGTCGGACGGCACCTGGTCGACGTTCTGGTGAAAAGGGGCGAGAAGGTGCGTGCCGTGAGCCGCACACCGCAGTCGGCCGCACTGCCCGACGGCGTTGAAGTGGTCGGCCCGGACGTGACGCCGGAGCTGGTCGACGGGGTGGACCGGGTGTTCGTCTTCCCCACCGGCGCTCAGCAGGTCGCCGACCTGGTCACCGCGGCCGGCGAGAGCCGCTTCGTGGTGCTCTCGTCGCTGGCCGCCGCGGGCGAACTGCCACGGGAGGTCCGCTCGGCCAGCTACGCCCACCACCGGGCGATCGAGCAGGCCGTGACCTCGCGCACCGGCGAATGGACGATCCTGCGACCCGGCACGTTCGCGAACAACCTGCTGTCGTGGGCGTGGCCGATCAAGGCCGGCATGCCGGTGCGAGCGCCGTACATCAAGTCGGCGCAGCCTCCGATCCACGAGGCCGACATCGCCGACGCGGCAGCCACCGCGCTGCTGCAGGACGGCCACATCGGACAGTTCTATCCGCTGACCGGCCCCGAGTCGCTGACCCGCATCGAGCAGGTGGCGGCCATCGGGGCCGGCCTGGGCCGCCACCTGGACCTGGTCGAGATCAGCCCGGACGAGTTCCGCGCGGACGTGGCCCGGTTCATCCCCGAGGACATCATCGTGATGCTGCTCGAATACTGGTCCGAGACGGTGACCGCGCCCGACCCGGTGCGCTCGGGCGTGCCCGACCTCACCGGCGCGCCCGGTCGCACCCTGGAACAGTGGGCCCGGGACCACCGCGCCGACTTCGGTCAGGCGCAACCCGGCCGGTGATACTCCACATGGAGTAGCCGGTAGTCGGGAGGCGTCGATGCAAGTGTCCGCGGCGGGACGACGTGCTGCCCCCGGTTCCGGCCATAGCGTCCCGGCCATGAACAAATATCTCGCCCCAGCCTTGACCCTCGTCGGTGTGCCGGCCGGTCTCGCCATCACCGGCGGCAACATCGACACGACCATGACGCTTTCGGTGGCCGGCCTGCTCGCGCTGTTCGCCGGTTTTCTCAACCGCTTTCCCCGTACGGTCCTGGTGCTCTCACTCCTGACGGTCGAGGGCATGCGCGGCGCCGACCTGGTCGGGTCGGGGTGGGTGTGGCCGGCCACCGCCGCGTTCGTGGCTGTCGCGCTCGCCGGTCACCTGCGCTTCGCGGTGATCGCGGGTGGGCTGGCTCTGGCGTACGGGATCGGCTGGGACGGTTTCGTCAACCAGGACCACGACGGGAACTGGGCCCTCGCGCACGTCGGCGGGGACGCCCTGTGGCTGGCCGCCGTGCTGGCCGCGGCCAACGCGTTCGTCAGCACCCGCCGCTGGCAGCGGGAGATGGGGCTGCGCCTCCAGCAGGAACAGCAGCAGCGCGAACTCGACGCGCGGCGGCGCCGGGCCGAGGAACGCGTCGGCATCGCCCGTGACCTGCACGACGTGGTGTCCCATACGCTGGCCGTGGTGGGTGTGCACCTCAACGTCGCGCTCGACGCCTTCGACAACGATCCCGACGAGGCCCGCTCGTCACTGCGGCTGGCTCAAGACGTACGGGGGAAGGCCATGGCCGATCTGAAGTCGCTCGTCGACGTGTTGCGCGACGGCGCGCCGGCGGAACCGGTCGACGGCCTGGACGGGCTGGAGCGGCTGGCCGAACACGTGCGCGGGGCCGGGTTGACGGTGTCGCTCAACGAGTTCGGGGAGCGGGCCGACGTGCCGGCCGCGGTGGCCACGGCGATCTACCGGGTCGTGCAGGAGGCGCTGACCAACACCGTGCGGCACGCCTGCGCGCAGCGGGTGGTGATCACCCTGCGCTACGCGCCGGCCAGCGTCGTCGTGGACGTGCAGGACGACGGCACGGCCCCCGAGGTGGTGATCGACGGCAACGGGATCGCGGGCATGCGGGAACGGGTGGCCGCGCTGGGCGGAGCGCTCACCGCCGGCGGGTCCGACCGGGGTTTCTGCGTACGGGCGACGATCCCGTTCGCGCTGTCCCAAGGCACCCGATGATCTCAGTGCTTCTCGCCGACGACCAGCACCTCGTACGGGCCGGGTTCCGCAGTCTGCTCCGGCGCGACAAGGAGATCCAGGTCGTCGGCGAGGCGTCGACGGGGGACGAGGCCGTGCGTACGGCGGCCGCGGTGCGCCCCGACGTGATCCTGATGGACATCCGCATGCCCGGAATGGACGGGATCGCGGCCACCCGCACGATCCTGGAGTCGGGCCTGCCGACCCGGGTGATCATCCTGACCACGTTCGAGACCGACGAGTACGTGTTCGCGGCGCTCGCGGCCGGGGCCAGCGGCTTCCTGACCAAGGAGATCGGCCCCGACGGGCTGCGCCAAGCCGTACGGGTCGTGGCGGCCGGGGACGCGCTGCTCTCACCCAGCGTGACCCGCCGCGTGGTCGGGCAGTTCGCGCACCGCCCGGTGGCCGGCCCACCCGGCGGTGACCGTCTGACCGTGCTGACCGACCGGGAACGCGAGGTCGTACGGCTGGTGGCGGCCGGGCTGTCCAACTCCGAGATCGCCCGCGAGCTGGTGATCAGCCCGTTGACGGCGAAAACGCACATCACCCGCGCGATCGCGAAACTGGGCGTACGGGATCGGGTCCAGCTCGTCATCCTCGCGTTCGAGGACGGGCTGGCCGGCCCGCTATCGTGACGTCTCATGCGACGGATCCTGGTTTACGGGGTGACCGGTTCCGGCAAGTCGACGCTGGCGGCCCGGGTCGGCGCGCGGCTCGGGCTGCCCTACCACTCGATCGACGACCTGATGTGGCGGCCCGGCTGGGAGCCGCTCACCGTGGCCGAGCAACGTGACGTCATCGAAAAGCTGCTGGCCCGCGACGAGTGGGTGATCGACGCGGCCTACGGTTTCTGGCACGACCTGGCCCTGCAACGCGCCGACCTGATCGTCGGCCTGGATCTGCCCCGCTGGCGCTCGGCGACCCGCCTGCTGCGCCGCACGGTCACCCGGATCGTGCGCCGCACCCCCACGTGCAACGGCAACTACGAGACGTGGCGAAAGGCGTTCTTCGACCGCGAATCGATCCTGCTCTTCCACATCACGTCGTTCCCCCGCAAACGCCGGCGGATGCGCCTGTGGCAATCGAGCACCGACTTCCCCGAAACAGTGCTGCTGCGCTCCCCGGCCGAGGTCGAGAAGTGGCTGGCCGGGCTCACGTCCTGACCGGCACCCCCGGCTCGGGCAAGACGGCGTTGCTGCGCCGGCTCGAAGTCGCGGGGCACGCCGTCGTCGAGGTCCCCGCCGCGCCGCTGGAGGAACGGGCCGCCCTTGTCCTGCTGGCCGCCCGATAATGTCGGACCCCGGCGCTAGTGTCGGCCCATGTCCGCTCCCGGCGACGTGCCCCCTGACATCCTGAGCCGCCTACGCCCGATCTGCAGGGCACTGCCCGAGGCGTACGAGGAACCCGCCTGGATCGGCCTGCGCTGGCGCATCCGGCAGCGAACGGTGGCCCACGTCTACACGGCCGACCCGGACCGCCGGCTCTGCTACCCGCGCGACTGGGTCACCGGCGAACCCCCGGTCCTGCTGACGTTCCGCGTGCCCGCCGACGACTTGCTCGGCCTGACGGGCAGCGGTTTCCCGTTCTTCCGGGCCGGCTGGGGCCACAACGTCGCCGCCATGGTCCTGGGCGACCACACCGACTGGACCGAGGTGGCCGAACTGCTGACCGACAGCTATTGCGAAATGGCCCCGAAGTTCCTCGCCGCTCGTGTCGCCGCCGTTGCCCGCCCGGACCTGGGCTGAAATCGCGGTGACCGGTCGAATGCGCAGGTTTACTGGACCGGTGAAACGTCGCGAGGCGCTCCGGTGTCTGGCCGGCGTGTCGGTGGCTGCTGTGGCCTCAGCCGCTGTTCCGGGCTGCGCCGGGCCGAGCCGTCCCGGCGATCATCCAACGCCCGACGTCGTGACGAGCAGGAGCGGAATCATGCCAACCTTCACCGACTACCTGTGGCTCGAAGACGACGACAGTGAACTGGTGAACGGATTCGGCCTGTTCTGGGTCAAGGCCGTCCCACCGGAGCAGGTGGCTACGCGGGCCGGCGGGACGATCGGAGAACGCGTCGGCTGGGAAGGGCTCGTCGAGCGTTCCGACGGCAGCCGGGGCTCGCACCGCCTCGGCGTGGCCGAGCTCGGCGGTTGGTCTTTCGTCCTCGACCTTGAGGGCGACTCCGCCATCGGCGACGACCTGGTTGTCCGGCTCTCGAAGGGCACGACCGCGATCTCACACTTTCTCAACGTGGAACTGGACGACCACTACCGGCTGGTGGAGGACGGCGACGTCCGGCTCGACTTCGCGCCGTGGGACCCGACGGACCGGCAGGGCAGCGCTCCCGATTCTCTCCTCCCGGCGATGGATACGGTCGGGTTCGATTTCACGGAAGATCTCGACCCCGGCGACCCGGACTACGTGGAGAAGCACCCCACCCCGGCGGCTTTCGCCCTGACCGAGTATCTGACCGGTGTGAAGCTGACGGCCGACCTTCTGCACTCCCTGACATACCTGCTGGCCGAAGCGCGAAGTCGATAACCCCCGGCGTAGCCGAGCCGGGTCCCCGCCCCAGCGTCGGTGGCGGGTCCGGATGTGGCGGCGCGGCTGAGCCGGCGGTCCCGGCCGGAGCGGGCCGGCCGACCAGGACTCGATCACCCACCGCCCGATCCACGGAGCACGCCTGTGCCTACTCGGCCTCGCGGCGGGCTTTGGCTCGGCGTTTGCCCTCGTGCATGGCCTGGACGCGGGCGACCGGAATCGTCCGGCCCTGCTCGATCAGTCCTTCGTCGAGGGCTTGCGGCTCGGGCATCTCCGCGGCCCACGGGTCTTTCCCGCCCAGCCGTGAGACTGCCGTGTGCAGCGTGAAGTCGCTGGGTTTGATGTCGTCCAGTTCGTCCCACGACACCGGGAAGGACACGGGCACCCCCGGCCGTACGCGGGGGCTGTATGCGGCCACCACCGTCGCGCCGCCGGAGCGGGTGGCGTCGAGGAAGACTTTGCCGTGGCGGTCCTCGCGGATGAACGCGGTGGTGGCCAGTTCGGGGTCGAGGCGTTCGGCCCGGGCGGCGACGGCTCGGGTCGCCGCGGCCACCTGTTCGGGGTCCGCTTCACCGTCCAGCGGGACGAAGACATGCACGCCTTTGGCGCCGCTCGTCTTGACCGCGCCCGACATGCCGGCGCCGGCCAGAGCTTCCCGTACGAGCTTCGCGGCGCGTACGGCCAAGTCGAAAGCGCCACCCTCGGGCGGGTCCAGATCCATGATCAGGTGGGTGGGCCTGGCCGAGTCGGCGAGCATGAGTGCCGGGTGGTATTCGATGGCGCGCTGGTTGCCGAACCACAGCAGGGTGCGGCGGTCGTTGCAGAGGCCGTACGTGACCTCGCGGTGTGACGAGTCGGCCCACACCGTCGTCCGGGGCACCCACTCGGGCGTGTACTTCGGCAGGTTCTTCTGCATGAACCTGTCCTGACCGCGCAGCAGCCGGATCACCGACAGCGGCCGGTCGTGCAGCACCGGCAGGATCCGCTCGTGGACCGCGTCGAGATAGTCGATCAGATCGCGCTTGGTCGCGCCCGCGTCCTCGAACAGTTCCTGGTCGAGGTTCGTCAGTTTGACCCCGTCGCGTTCCTCGAGCTCCGCCATAGGGCCATCGTGCCCGAGTCAGCCGAGCTGGGCGACCCACACGGCGGGCAAGACCATCAGGAGCGTGAGGACCACGTACGCCGCCCCGAGGCCGAACCGGCGCCCCTGGGTGGCGATGACGGCGGCGGTGAAGGGCAGGAGCAGGGTGAGCGACGCGGCGACCGAGATCACTTCGGTTTCGCGCTGGCGGCCCGTCACGGCGTACCCGATCAGAATGGGAACGATGACCGCCCAGCCGACCAGGATGGCGGTGCAGCGCAGGCCGACCTTGGTGTGGCGCTCGTCGTCGGAGAGGTCTTTTTCCAGGGCGTACGCCATGCGGTCGGTGAAACTCACGGCGCTGAGCCTAGTGGTGATCATGCACCGGGGTCTTTAACTCCGGAGGTGGATTGACCGAATAGTGACCCGGCTCCCGGCACACCGTTCGGCGTACCGGGAGCCTCCCGGCGTCTCTAGCTTTTGACCGAGCCCGCCATCAGGCCACCGATGAACCAGCGACCCAGAAGGACGTAGACGACCAGCGTCGGCAGCGACGTGATCAGGGCGCCCGCCATCGACGCCGCGTAGTCGGGCGACTGGGCGCCGGCCAGCGCGTTCAGGGCGATCGTGATCGGCCCGTTGCGGGTGTTCGACAGGAAGATGGCGAACAGGTAGTCGTTCCAGGCCGACGTGAACTGCCAGATGATCGTCACCACGAAACCGGGGATCGAGATCGGCAGGATGATCCGGCCGAACGTGCGCAGCAGGCCCGCGCCGTCGACCCGGGCCGCCTCGATCAGCTCCTCCGGCACCGTGGTGGCGTAGTAGTTGCGGAAGATCAGGGTGCAGATCGGGATGCCGTAGATGCAGTGCACCAGCACCAGCGTCGTGATGCCGGGCGGGATGCCCAGGGTGGTGACGATCTCGCGCAGCGGAATCATGACGGCCTGGTACGGGATGAACATGCCGAACAGGATCAGCGTGAACACCACGTCGGCGCCGGGGAAGCGCCAGCGCGACAGCACGAACCCGTTGGCCGCACCGATCAGTGACGAGATGATCGCGACCGGCACGGCCAGCTGGAACGTGCGGAAGAAGGCGGGCTGCAGCGCGTTCCAGGCTTTCTCCCACGACGCCAGGGTCCACGTCTCGGGCAGGCTCCACTGGCTGGCCACGCCGATGTCCGAGCCCGCCTTGAAACTGGTCACGATGAGCACGTACAGGGGCATCAGCACGATGATCAGGAAGACCAGCGCGAGGGCGTACTTGACGATTGCCCCGGGACCACCGCCACGCTTCGGCTTGCGTACGGGAGTCAGGGTTTCGACGCTGGGCGGCGGGGGAGCTTCGACAGACGTCGTCGTCATGCTGAGCCCCCCTGGCATGCCCTCCTGGCCCTGCGAACGCTTCGCTGACTCCGGTGCGGTGCGGTCATGCGTTCTTCTCCTGCCGGTTCGTGTAGATCAGGTACGGCACGATGACGACCGCCACGAGCAGCAGCAGGATGATCGAGATGGCCGCCGCCTTGGCGTAGTCGCTGGTCAGCAACGTCTGCCAGACGTAGATCGCGGGCACCTCGGTGAGCCACTGCGGGCCCGACACGCTCATGATCAGGTCGAACATCTTCATCGACATGTGGCCGAGGATGATCAGCGCGGACAACGCGACCGGCGTCAGCTGCGGGAAGATCACGTTGCGGTACAGCCGGTACGTCGAGGCGCCGTCCATGGCCGCCGCCTCGCGCAGTTCCTGCGGGATGCCCCGGAAGCCGGCCAGGAACAACGCCATCACATAGCCCGACAGCTGCCAGATCGCCGGGATCGCCATCGCCGCCATGCCCCAGTCGGGGTTGGTCCACCACGTGTTCTGCAGGAAATCAAGACCAAGCCCACCCAGTACGGAGTTGAGGCCGCCCGCGCTGTCACCCTTGTTCGGGTTCATCAGCCAGCGCCACACCACGCCCGAGGCGACGAACGACACCGCCATCGGGAACAGGTAGACCGTACGGAAAAAGCCTTCCGCCTTGACCCCGCGCTCCAGGATGAAAGCCCACAGCAGGCCGAAGAACATCGCGCCGACCAGGAACACCACGGTGAAGACGAGCAGGTTCTTCAGCGAGTGCGTGAACCGGTCGTTGATGTCGTTGGTGAACAGTTTCGTGTAGTTCTCGAGCCCGGCGAAGCCCTTCGAGCCCAGAGCGTTGTGCTCGTCGGACACCGAGACTTTGGTCGTCCAGGCGATCAGGCCGTAGACGAAGACGGCGAGCAGGATCAGTGAGGGGGAGAGCAGCAGCAGGCCCGGTCCCCAGTGCCGGAGTTTGCGCATCCGGGCTCCTTGGTGTCAACGCGGAAAATGGGGACGGCCGAATGCCGCCCCCATTTCCCGCTGGCGCTTACTTCTTGACGAACTCGGAAGCGGCAGTGGCCATGGCCTTCTGCAGCTCGGCGACATCGGAGTTGGTGCTGAACTTGCCGAGGGCCGAGTTGGCCGCACCCTGCCAGCCCTGCGAGCAGGCCGACCCGTGGGCGCAGGACGGAACCTGCTTGAACGACTTCCAGTCAGCGATGGCGGCCTGCTGGTACTTCGGGTAGTCGGCCGGCTTGGCGTCCGTACGGGCCGGGATCGAACCCTTGGTGGTGTTGAAGGCCTTCTGCCCGGCGTCCGAGCCGACGGTCTTCAGCCAGCACTTGGTGCCCTCGGGGTTCTTGGCCCCCTTGGGCAGCACGAACGAGTCGGCCAGCCATTGGAACGTGTCGCCGTTGCCCGGGAACGTGAACCAGGCGTAGTCGGTGAACTTCTTGGCGTCCAGGTCGGCCGCCTCCCAGTCACCCATCAGCTGGTACGCCGCCTTGCCGTCCATGACGAGCTTCTCGGCGTCGGTCCAGTCGAGCGCGTCACGGTCGGAGTTGGTGTACGTAAGCAGCGTCTTGAAGTCGTTGATGGCCTTGGTGACCAGCGGGTCGTTCCAGTCGGTGGCGCCGGTCCACAGGCCCGTGAACTTGTCCGGGCCCAAATCGGTGATCAGCACCGACTCGAACAGCATGAGCTGCGTCCAGTCCTTGCCGATCGCCAGCGGGGCCGCGATGCCCTTGGCCTTGACCTTGTCGAGGTCGGCGATGAAACCGGCCAGGTCGGTCGGGTCCTTGGTGATGCCGGCCGAGGCCAGGACCTTCTTGTTGGTCCAGACCACGTTGGCCCGGTGGATGTTCGCGGGCACCGAGTAGATCTTGCCCTCGACCGTCAGGTTGTCGATCAGGCCCTGCGGGAAGGCCTGCTTGAGGCCCCAGCTGTCGTAGTCGGCGCTGAGGTCCTCGATCTGGCCGGCGTTGATGTAGTCCTGCAGCTCCGCCCCGGCGTGCGCCTGGAACGTGTCCGGCGGGTCGCTCTGCTGCAGGCGGGACGCGAGCACGGACTTCGCGTTCGCGCCGGCGCCACCGGCCACCGCGCCGTTCTCGAAGGTCTGCCCGGCGCAGTCGGTGCCGAACTGCTTGACCAGGCCGTCGAGGCCGGCCTTCTCGCCGCCGTCGGCCCACCAGGTGAAAACCTCCACCTTGGACGAACCGGAGCCGCCGCCGCTGCTGTCGTCACTGGACCCACAGGCCGTGGCGGTCAGGAGCGCAGCGACACCGACAGCTGCCACGGCAGCCCGTCGAGTGAAGCGCATGGTTATCCTCCATCGAAGTATTGACATCGTTGTCACGCGATGGGGAGTACCGTGCCGCCTCAACCGAACACGTGTCAACGCCTGTTTCCGTGTCGTTACGTGCGCACTCTGTTGTTACCTGAGCGAAAGATCGCTGACCTGCTAATACATCGATGATTCGCTCTGCTTCGGCGGTCTTCGAAGTCCCTTGGCCAACCCTGGTGACGGACAAAACGGTCACCTCCCGTACGCCGCGGGTTTGATCTCTCCGTCGCTCGTGTTCGGTTGTGATGAGTCTCGGTGTGATCGCCGAGCGTCATTTTCACCGCTCACGCACCCGGCGCGCCGGCGGCACCGCCATTCAGCGCGGATCCGGCCCTGCCACTCAGCGGCGGCGGCACCACCACTCAGCGCGGCGGCGACACTGCCACTCAGCGGCGGCGACATCGCCGCTCAGCGCGCCGGTGACACCACCACTCAGCCGCGGCGGCACCGCCGCTCTGTGCGCCGGCAGCACTACCGCTCAGCGCGCCGGCGGCATTGCCACTCGGCTTGCCGGCGGCACCGCCACTCAGCGCTGGCGACACCAGCGCTCAGCGCGGGCGACACCAGCGCTCAGCGCGGCGGCCTCTCGCCCGAGCCGCGGGCAATGATAGATGTAGAAATAACGATGGTTCGGGCGGGGCCGGAATGTCCGCTGATCCGCTCGTACGCGAGCCGCGCCGCCTCCCGCCCGAGCGCGGTCATGTCATGCGCGACAACGGTCGTGCCGAGCACATCGGCCAGATCGAAGTCGTCGAACCCGACCAGTGCGGGCGGCTCGGCCAAACCCCGCATGCCCCGCAAAGCCCCCGTCGTGAGCCGGTTGTTCGTTGTGAAGATCGCGGTCGGCGCCGGGTCGAGCGCGAGCAACTCGCGCACGGTGCGTTCGGCATGCCGTACGTCATGCACATCCGTACGCAGATAAGGCTCCCAAGCTCGATTGCCGGCCGCCCGCATCGCCCCCACGAAACCGTCGATCCGGGCCCGCTGCGGCGCCATCCGCGCCAGGTCGGCCACGATGGCGATCCGTTTGTGCCCCGCCGCCAGCAGATGCTCCCCAGCCGAACGCGCCCCACCCGCGTTGTCGATCAGCACGGCGTCGGCGGCCAGCCCGTCCGGCGGGCGGTCCAGAAAAACGAACGGAACGCCGCGGTTGCCCTCGATGGCCAGATATTCGTGGTCGTCGGCGCTGGGAATGACGAGCAGAGCCCGTACGCGCCTCTCCAGGAACGCGTCGACCAGGCTGCGCTCGAGCATCGCGTCCTCGTCGTTGTTCGCGGTGATCAGGAGCAGCCCGTGCTGCCGCAGCTCACGCTCGATGCCGCTGGCCACAGCCGAATAGAACGGATTGGTGAGATCACCGCTCACCAGCCCGACCAACGCCGAAGTGGCACCACGGCGCAACTCCCGCGCGATCCCGTTGAGCCGATAACCGAGCAGGTCGGCCGCGTCCCGCACGCGCCGCCCGGTCGACGGCGCCACATTGGGCTCCTGATTGAGGGCGCGGGAGGCGGTCTTGAGGCTGACCCCGGCCAAGGCGGCAACCTGAGTCAACGTAGGCCGGCGAACGGTCACATCGTCGGCGGGCATAACGCTCCGAGCACTCTCAGCAACGGGACGCCCCAGTATGACATCGACACCGATGCCCGCTCCGCCTGGTCACCGCAGTTCCCCAGCCAACCATCCCGGTCGACGCGGTGGGGCTTGCCGACACGAGACGGTGAGGCCCGTCGTCACCGGGACGGTGGTGCCCCGCCGCCCCGCGCCGGGCAAAGCCCAACTCGGTCGGCACGAAGCCGCCTGGCGCCGGGAGATCCGACCCTCGGCGGCACGAAGCCGCCTGGCGCCGGGAGATCCGACCCTCGGCGGCACGAAGCCGCCTGGCGCCGGGAGATCCGACCCTCGGCGGCACGAAGCCGCCTGGCGCCGCAAGATCCGGCGCTCGGCGGCACGAAGCCGCCTGGCGCCGCGAGACCCGATCCTCGGCGGTACGAAGCCGCCTGGCGCCGCAAAGCCCACCGCCCGCGCCAATCCCGCCCGCCCGCGACGAAACCCCACCACGTCGCAGCAAAGCCCACAGTCCCGAGCAGATAGCGCACCCCGGCACGATGACCGCCACCGGGCACGTAGCCGAAAGCCCCACAACATCGCGACGAGGCCCTCACCAGGCGGGGCCTGCTGCGCGCAGCAGAAAGCTCAACGGCGCCGCCTTCGAAGTCCGCACCACGTTGCGACAAAGCCCCCACCAGCCGGCAGCAGGAAGTGCATCCCGGCACGACGATCTTCACCGTGCGCGCAGCCGAAAGCTCCAGCACATTCGCGGTCCCACCGGGCGGGGCCTGTTGCATGCAGTAGAAGGCTCGGCGGCGCCGCCCTCGAAGCCCGCACCACGTCGCGGCGAAGCCCCCACCAGCCGGCAGTTGGAAGCGCACGCCGGCACGACGATCCCCACCGGGTACGCAGGCGAAAGCCCACCACATTCGCGGCGCAGCCCCACCGTGCCGGGCCCGCTGCATGCAGAAGCGCCACGTCCGAAGGCCACCAGAAGAAGCGCACCCGCGTCGCGGCCGCAAACTCGCGGGGCGGCCGTGCCCCGGCCGCCCGGTGGACGCGGATTGAGCCGGGGCGGGGCACGGCCGCGGATCCGCGGGGTGTGTCGTGGTGCCGCTTGCCTGTCAGCAAAACACTCCAGCCTAGGTTGGAGCTGTCAGCGGCCTGTGTGGATCTTGGGTGAGGGGCTTGGCGATGGTGACAGTGGGTCTGGTCAGTGCGGGATTCATGGGGGCCGGGCTGGGGCGGGCGCTGATCGAAGGCGGCGCTCGGGTCGTCACGACGATCGACGGACGTTCGGCGCGGACGGCTCGGCTGGCTGCGGAAGCGGGACTCGAACTGCTGCCGACCTTGACCGACGTGGTCGCGGTGGCCGACGTCGTGCTCTCGGTGACCCCGCCGGGCGTCGCGGTGGACACGGCCCGGTCGATCGCCGTCGCGGCCCGTCGAGCCGGTCGGCTTGAGGGCGGTGCGGCCCCGGGCAAGTCGGCCGGCGGAGCGGCGCGGGATGTGGGTGGCGGGCTGGCTGAAGGAGCAGCGCGGGATCCGGCCGTTGTCGGCGGGCTGGTTGAGGGTGCGGCGCGGGGTGCGGGTGGGCGGGCCGAAGGAGCGTCGCGAGATCTGAACGCTGTCGGCGGGCTGACCGAAGGAGCGGCGCGGGGTGCGGGTAGCGGGCTGATCGGGGGAGCGGCGCGGGGTGCGGATAGCGGACTGATCGAGGGAGCGGCGCGGGGTGTGGGTGGCGGGCTGGCCGAGGGAGCGGCGCGGGGTGCGGGTGGCGGGCTGGCTGAAGGAGCGGCGCGGGATCTGGGTGCTGTCGGCGGGCTGATCGAGGGTGCGGGCGGTGTCGGCGGATCGGTTGAGGGGGCGGCGTGGGACTCGGGTTATGGCAGTGAGCCGGCCGGAAGTGCGGGGGCCGAACCGGAGTTGGCCGACGGGGGCGGGGGTCCGCTGCATGAGGGTGGGGCGACGGTGGGCGGGGGCGGGCTGTTAGTGGTGGATCTCAATGCTGTGTCGCCGGGGACCATGGGGCGGGTTGCTGAGGAGTTGACGGGGCTGCGGGTGGTCGACGGGTCCATTTCGGGGCCGCCGCCGACTGTGCGGAAAGGGGCGCGCATTTATCTGTCGGGGGTGGCCGCCGGGGTGGTGGCGGGGTTGCCGTGGGGTGGGCAGATCGAACCGGTCGTGGTGGGGGAACGGGTGGGGGCGGCCAGTGCGGTCAAGATGTGCACCGGCAGTGTTTACAAGGGGCTCACCGCACTCGTGACTCAGGCCATGCGGACCGCGGGGGCGCACGGTGTGCTCGATCTGGTGCTGGCCGATCTGGAGCGCAGCGGTCTGGCCGACAGCGACGGCGTGGCGCGGTCGGCTACTAAGGCGCACCGGTTCGTGGGCGAGATGCGGGAAGTCGCCGCCACCCAGGAGGCGGCCGGGCTGAGCCCGGCACTCTTCAGTGCGATTGCCGACGTTTATGCCGGCGTCGCGCTGACGGAACTGGCCGCGGGGGACCCGGAGCAGGAGCGGGAGCTCTCACCGGAGGAGATCGTCGCGCGGTTGCGCGCCTGAGGCCGTGCGACCCGCCGCGCTTCGTCGATGAGGTGACCATGCGCAGACGCTACGGCGGGGGTACGACAAAAACGGCCGTCAGGAACGACGCGGCTTCGGCACGTTGAGATTGGTTGTGGGTTCGTCGGGCAGGGCGGTGCTGTTCGGCACCTTCGCGCGGAACACCCGGTCGGGCGGGAGCCGATAAGTGGCGGCCTGCACGAGCTCGTCGGGCACGGTGTGCTTTCCCGTACGGGTCTCCCGCTCGGCCTCGGCCTCAGGTTTATTCCGGGCGGAATCGGCCATGTGCAGCGTGGGTTCGGCGCTGTGGCGGGCGGTTTCGGCCATGGACGGCGCGAGCTTGGCGGACTCGCTGGACGAGGAGCCGGACCGGGTGGATCGGGCCACCGACGGCGCGGGCCTGGCGGACTCGCTGGACGAGGAGCCGGACCGGGTGGATCGGGCCACGGACGGCGCGGGCCTGGAGGACTCGCTGGACGAGGAGCCGGACCGCGTGGGCCGGGTGGGTTCGGCGGACGAGGAGCCGGGCCGGTCCACGGGCTCGGAGCCGGCCGCGGGACCGCGTGAAGGATCGTGCGAGGGGCCGCCCAACACGGGCTCGTGCGAGGGGCCGCCCAAAGCGGGCTCGTGCGAGGGGCCGCCCAAAGCGGGCTCGTGCGAGGGGCCGCCCAGCGCGGAGTCGTCTGAAGGGCCGCCCAACGCGGGTTCGTACGAAGGGCTCCCCAGCACGGGCCCGGCACCAGCGGGGTGCCGCGGGTCCGGGAACTGCTGGTAGTGCACCCCACCGACCGCCCCCGGTTCGGCCACCGTGTTGGGCGGGGGCGGTGGCGGGGCCGGGAAGCCGAGCGGCATGCCGGGCCGGACGGACTCGGGTGAGCGCGGCGTGGGCAGGGGGCCGAAGACGGAGTTCCCGGCGTGAGGGGCCGTGGGGTGGAACACCGACTCCGGCGCGTCGGGTTCCCGTACGGGGGAAGGCGCGACGCCTTGATGCCGGACGGCTCGCCCCGGGTCCTGATCGGTCGCGCGCTTGGGCACTGTGGAGCGGACGGCCAGGCTGAACACCTGGTCCGAGGCGGTCTCGTAGCCGTCGCGGTAGGCCTCGTCGCGGTCCTGCTTCAGTTGGCGCCGCTGGTGGACGCGCCCGGCCGCGTAGCCGCAGCACGCGACGAACAGGGCCAGCAGGATGAAGATCAGCACAGAGTCGCCGGGCGCGGTCATGGCCCAATTGTTGCGGTTTCAATAGACCGAGAGCTATGGCCCGTTTGACGTACCCCGATCGTATTACCTTCAACTAGTGAGGGCCGCCACACACGACCTGACCTCGTCGACGAACAGGGCAGGTTGCTCGAAGGCGGCGAAGTGCCCACCCCGGGCCGGCTCGTTCCAGTACCGGATGTCGGGGAAGCGCCGGGCCGCCCAGCGCCGCGACGGGCGTGGATTTTCGCGTGGGAAGATCGAGCAGCCCACCGGCACGGGGACGACGGGAGCCGCACTGCCGTCGCCGCGGAAGACGGCCTGGACCTCACCGAAGCTCTCCCAATACATCCGGGCGGCCGAGGCGCCCGCCCCGGGCAGCCAATACATCATCAGATTGTCGAGCAGCTGGTCCCGGGTCAGCGGGTCCCCGTCGGTCCAGGCGTGGAACTTCTCGATGATCCAGGCGCACAGCGCGGCGGGCGAGTCGACCAGGCCGTACCCGATCGTCTGGGGCCGGGTGGACTGCACGAACGAATAGCCGTCGCCCCGCTCGGCCGCCGCCAGATCGTCCAGCGCGGCCTGCTCGGCCGGGGTGAGCGTGTCGAACGTCGCCGGGTCGGGCGCGACCAGCGGCGGCACCAGGTGCAACCCGATGATCCGCGACGGATGCCGCAGGCCGAGCGCGGTGCTGACGCTCGTGCCCCAGTCGTGGCCCTGGGCGACGAAGCGGGAGTAGCCGAGCCGGGACATCAGCTCGGCCCATGCGTCGGCCACCCGCGAGACGCCCCAGCCCGCTTCGGCGGGCGCGTCGCTGAATCCGTAACCCGGCAGCGACGGGACCACGAGGTGGAACGTGGACGACAGCGGCCCGATCACGTCGAAGAACTCGACGATGGAGCCCGGCCACCCGTGCGTGAGCAGCAACGGAACGGCGTCGGCGCGCGCCGAGCGCACGTGCGCGAAGTGGATTCCCAACCCGTCGATGACCGTACGGAATTGGGGATGCCGGTTGAGTCGGTGCTCCGCGGAGGAGAAGTCGTAGCCGGAGCCCCAGTAATCACACAAATCAGAAATGTCTGATAGTGGGGCTCCTTGCGTCCACCCCGGTGCCGGGGCCGCGGAGGGCCAGCGCGTCCGGGAGAGTCGCGACCGCAAGTCGGCGATGTCGGCGGACGAGATCGAGACTCGAAACGGATCGATCATCGGCCCGTTCTATCAGGCCCCACCGACAACTTTCCCGGAAGCGACCGCCTCCTGCAGCCCGCGCGCGGCCAGCCGGTCGGCCCGCTCGTTCTCCGGATGCCCCGCGTGCCCCTTCACCCAGTGCCACTGCACGTCATGACGCCGCACGGCCGCGTCGAGGCGCTGCCACAGGTCGACGTTCTTGACCGGCTGCTTGGCCGAGGTCTGCCAGCCGTTGGCCGACCAGCGCGGCAACCACTTCGTGATCCCGTCGCGCACGTAGATGCTGTCGGTGTACAGCTTGATCGTCATCGGCTCGCGGTTGAGCGTCTCCAGGGCCCGGATCGGGGCCATCAGCTCCATCCGGTTGTTCGTGGTCTGCTCCGCGGTGCCGCCGCACAGGTCCTTCTCCTTGGCGCCGTAACGCAGCACGGCGCCCCAGCCGCCCGGGCCGGGGTTGGGGACGCAGGCCCCGTCGGTGTAGATCTCCACCACGGTCATGTGAGCACCTTAACGGCGGGCCCCCGCCCACAGCCGCGCAGGAACGGGCGCCACGTAAAGTGGTTGACCGTGACGGACGAGGCGGTCGAGCTACGCGACATCGTCGTGCGCTACGGCGACACGACCGCGGTCGGCGGTGTCTCGCTCACCGTCCCCCGCGGCCGGGTGCTTTCGCTGCTCGGGCACAACGGCGCCGGCAAGACGAGCCTGCTGCAGGTCTGTGAGGGCTTCCGCCGGGCCGACGGCGGCACCGCGCGGGTGCTGGGCCTCGACCCGATGGATGATCACGACGCGTTGATGCCCCGGCTCGGCATCATGCTGCAATCGGGCGGCGTCTATCCGTGGGCGACGGCCGGCGAGATCCTGCGCCTGTTCGCCTCGTTCGCGGCCACCCCGCTCGACGTCGACATGCTGCTCGACCGGCTGGGCCTGCGCAAATTCGAGCGTACGAGGTGGCGCCGCCTCTCCGGGGGCGAGCAGCAGCGGCTTTCGCTGGCCATCGCGCTGGTGGGCCGGCCCGAGCTGGTCTTCCTCGACGAGCCCACGGCGGGCATGGACACCGAGGCCCGTCACACGACCTGGCGACTGATCGAGGAGTTGCGCGCCGACGGCGTGTCAGTGCTGCTCACGACCCATCTGCTCGACGAGGCGGAACGGCTGGCCGACGAGGTGGTCATCATGCGTTCGGGTGTGGTCGCCGCGACCGGTTCGCCCGCCGAGCTGACCGCGGCCGCCGGCATCGACCTGCTCGAGGTGCGCGCCGATCCCGGCCTCGTGCCCGCGGGGCGGCTGACCGACTTCAAGGTCAGCGAGGCGACGCCGGGGGAGTACGCGATCAGCGGCGCCCTCGACGCGGCGGCGATCTCCGACGTGGTCGGCTGGTTCGCGAGCGCCGGCGCCCAGGTCACCGCGGTCAACACACGCCGCCGCACCTTGGAAGACGTGTACCTGACGCTGACCAGCGGGGAGAGGGTTCACCGATGAGCGGCACCTTCGCCCCCGCTCCCGGGCGGGCTCCCGTGCGCAGCGTGGTGGCCAGCCAGATTCGTATGGAGCTGACGTTGACGGCGCGCCGCGGCGAGGCCGTGGTGCTGGCCCTGGCTGTGCCGCTGCTGGTGATGCTCGGGGCGGGCCTGACCGACGTCACCAACGTGCCCGGCGACGACCGGCTGGCCTTCGTCGTGCCCGGGGTGCTGGCGTTGACCGTGCTGTCCACGGCGTTCACCGGGCAGGCCATCACCACGGGTTATGAGCGCAGTTACGGCGTGCTCAAGCGGCTCGGTGCGTCGCCGTTGAGCCGTCCGGGGCTGCTGTTCGCGAAGACCGCGGCGGTGCTCGGCCTGATCGTCCTGCAGTTGGTCGTGCTGGCCGCGGTGGGCGTGGCCGTCGGGTGGCGGCCGCATGTCGCGGCGTTGCTGCCCGCGCTCGGCGTCACCGTGCTGGCCACCGCGGCGTACAGCGGCCTGGCTCTGCTCATGGCCAGCCTGCTGCGTCCGGAGGCCACCACGGGCGCGGCCACCCTGATCTACGTGCTCATGCTGGCCGCCGGCGGGATCATGTTCGCCGCTCCCGACCTGGGCACTTTTGGCTGGTTCCTGCTGCCACTGGCCGCGCACGCCGAGGCCTTGCGGGCCACCCTGTCCCACGGCGGGAGCGTGCCCCTGGCCATCTGGCTCAGCCTGGCCGCGTGGGCCGTCGTCATGGTGACGGCCGCCGCCAAGAAGTTCCGCTGGGAGTAGACGTCCACCGATCGGTTGACACGAACTGACGACCACACGGTCGTCCCTGCGGGAACGAAAAACCAGCAGGATCGATGGCATGACAGCCATTGAGGTGCGGGGCCTGCGCAAGGCCTACAAGGGCCACGAGGTGGTCCGCGGCGTCGATCTCGACGTGGCCCGGGGCGAGGTGTTCGCGCTGCTCGGGCCGAACGGGGCCGGCAAGACCACCACCACCGAGATCCTCGAGGGGCACCGCCGGCGGGACGACGGTGAGGTGCGGGTGCTCGGGGCCGACCCGGGGACGGCCGGCGCCGACTGGCGGGCCCGGATCGGCATCGTGCTGCAGGACACCGACGACGCCGCCGACCTGACGGTGACCGAGATGGTCAAGCACCTGGCCGGGTTCTATCCCGAGCCGCGACCGGTGGCCGAGGTGATCGGGCTGGTCGGGTTGCAGGAGAAGCGGAACAGCCGGATCCGTACGCTCTCCGGCGGGCAGCGCCGCCGGCTGGACGTCGCGCTCGGCATCGTGGGCCGGCCCGAGCTGCTCTTCCTCGACGAGCCGACCACCGGGTTCGACCCCGAGGCGCGCCACCTGTTCTGGGATCTGATCCGCGAGCTGGCCGCCGAAGGCACGACGATCCTGCTCACCACTCACTATCTGGAGGAGGCGGAGGCGCTGGCCGACCGGCTGGCCGTGTTGTCGGCGGGGCGGATCGTCGCCGAGGGCACCCCGGCCGGGCTGGGCGGGCGGGCGTCGGCCGGTTCGCGGGTGACCTGGCACGAGAACGGCGTGCAGCACAGCGAGCAGGTGACCGATCCGGCGCCGCTGCTGCGCAAGCTGCTCGCGGCCGACGTCGACCTGACCACGCTGACGGTCACCCGCCCCACGCTCGAGGACACCTACCTGAACCTGATCGGAGCGAACCGATGAGCACTCTCGCCCTGGGGGTCAGCCGCGGCCACGTCGAGCTGCTCCAGTTCTTCCGCGACCGCACGGCCATGGTCTTCACGTTCGCGTTCCCGGCGCTGCTGCTGCTCCTGTTCGGCACGATCTTCTCCGACTCGTACGACCAGCCGGGTGTGAGCGCCGCCCATGTCTTCTCGGCCAGCATGATCGCGTACGGGATCTTGACCACCGCCTTCGTCACCATGGGCTCGGGGCTGGCCATGGACCGCGACGACGGCACACTCAAGCGCCTGCACGGCACGCCGATCAGCGCCACCTCGTACGTCCTGGGAAAGCTGCTCCTGGTCCTGGCGCTGGCGGTGGCCGAGGCGGTGCTCATGATCGCGGTGGGCACGCTGGTCTTCGGCATGTCGCTGCCGGACGCGTCGCACTGGCTGACGTTCGCCTGGGTCTTCCTGCTCTCGGTGATCTCGTCGTCGCTGCTCGGCATGGCGGTCAGCGTGGTCGTCAAGCACGCCCGCACGGCCGGCGCCATCCTCAACGTGCCGGTGGTGGTGCTGCAGTTCATCTCGGGCGTGTTCATCTATCCGGTTGTCCAGCTGCCGTCCTGGCTGATCACGGTCGCCTCGTTCTTCCCGGTCAAGTGGATGGCTCAGGGCTTCCGGTACGTGTTCCTGCCCGACGGCATGCGGGTCAACGAGGCGGCCGGGCAGTGGGAGCTGGGTCGCATCGCCTTGGTGCTGGGCGCCTGGTGTGTGATCGGATTGGTCTTGTGCCTGCTGACCTTCCGGTGGAGCCGGTCCGACCGGTGAAGACCGAGGACCAGGTCCCGTACCCGCACCTGTGGGACCTCTATCTGGCCGTGATCGCGGCCGCCGCGGTCACCGTGGTCCTCGTCGTCGATCGCCCATGGCCCGCCAAGCTCGGCGCGGCCGGGGCGATCGGCGCGATGGCGTTGCTGCACGCCGTTTTCGGGCGTGACCTGATCCGGGCCGACCGGACGAGCAGCCGTCTGCTCGCCGCGCATCTGGTCCTGTTCGCCACCGCGGTCACGCTGGTGCCGGAGTCGAACTGGCTGCTCTTCGCCCTCATCCCGCTGATGTTTCAGCTGGCCGGGCTGCGCCAGGCGACCATCGCGGTGGTGCTGGCCAATGCGGCGCTGCCCGTCTCCGATCTGATCCTGCGGCCCGACACGTTCGGCTTGGACCTGGTCATCGCGGCCATCTCCTGCGCGACGGGCATCTGGCTCGGTTTCTGGATCATCCGGGTGATCGAGCAGAGCCAGGAACGGCACCGCCTCATCGTCGAGCTGGAGAACAGCCGGGCCGAGGTCGCGCGGTTGTCCCGCGAGGCCGGTGTCACGGCCGAGCGGTCCCGGCTCGCGGCCGAGATCCACGACACGCTGGCCCAGGGTTTCACCAGCATCATCACGCTCCTGCAGGCCGCCGACCCCGAACTCAAGGACGACAAGATCGCGCTCGCGGTGCGCACCGCCCGCGAGAATCTGGCCGAGTCGCGGTCGCTCGTGGCGGCGCTTTCCCCCGCGCCCCTGGCCTCGATCTCACTTCCTTCCGCCGTACGGCGTCAGGTCGAACGGTTCGCTGAGGAGTCCGGCGTCCGCGCCGGCTTGCGCGTCACCGGCGACGAACGGGATCTGCCCACGGCGGCCGAGGTGGTGCTGCTGCGGGCGGCGCAGGAGGCGTTGACCAACGTACGGCGGCACGCCTCGGCGCAGGAGGCCGCGGTGCTGCTCGCGTACACGCCTGCCGCGGTCCGCCTGGTCGTGCGGGACGACGGCTGCGGGTTCGTGCCCGGCGCGGCCGACGGCTACGGGCTGGCCGGCATGCGGGCGCGGGCCGAGCAGGTCAACGGGGCCGTCACCGTGCACAGCGACCCCGATACCGGCACGACGATCGAAGTGGAGGTGCCGGTGTGATCAGGATTCTGCTGGTGGACGACCATCCCGTCGTACGGCACGGGTTGCGCGGCATGCTCGAGGCCGAACCCGACCTGACCGTGATCGGCGAGGCGTCGTCGGGGGCCGAGGGGGTCGAGCAGGCGGTGACGCTGCGCCCCGACGTCGTGCTGATGGATCTGCGCATGCCGGGCGGCGACGGGGTGACGGCCACCGAACAGATCGTGGCCCGAGCTTCCGGCGTACGGGTCATGGTCCTGACCACGTACGAGTCGGACCGCGACATCCTGCGCGCGATCGAGGCCGGCGCCGGCGGCTACCTGCTCAAGGACGCGTCACCGACGGAACTGGCCGACGCCGTACGGGCCGCCGCCCGGGGCGAGACCGTGCTCGCCCCCAGCGTGGCGTCTTCACTGATCAAGAGCGTCCGCCGGCCCGCGCCACCGGCCCTGTCGGCGCGCGAGACCGAGGTGCTGCGGCTGGTGGCCCGCGGCCTGACGAACGCCGACATCGGCAAGCAGCTGTTCATCTCGGAGGCGACCGTCAAGACCCACCTGTTGCGCGCGTTCAACAAGCTCGACGTGGCCGACCGTACGGCCGCCGTCACCACGGCCATGGAGCACGGCCTGATCTGAGCCCGCGACTCTCACAGGAACCGCCAAGGCCGCCCACAGGGCAAGGCCAAGGGGAACGCGCACCGTAGTTGAGGTGTCCACCAGCAGGGGACCACAACGAACGGAGGCACGGATGGAACGGGAGTCCGGCCGGCGCAGTGCCGTGCTGCTCACCGGCGTCTTGGTGGTGGCCGGTGTGGCCGGGACCGCCGCCGTGGCCGCGGCCGCCTACGCGTCCTCGTCGGTCACCACGACCGACGAGTCGGCCAGTTCGTCATCGTCATCTTCCTCGTCGTCGTCCTCGTCGGCCGACGACTGGCCCGCGCTGTCCGACGACAGCTCCTCGTCCGGCGGGCAGTCCGCCACCTCCGGGGGTTCGTGACATGCCGCTCATCGAGGCGCTGCCGGTCGGGGCCGGCACGGCACAGTGGAACGTCTGGGGCACCGTGGCCCGGGTGGTCGTCACCGACCCCGCGCTCGTTCCCGACGCGGAAGGCCTGGTCCGCGACGAGCTGGCCGCCGTCGACGGAGCCTGCAGCCGGTTCCGCGACGACGCCGAGCTGCGGCGGGCCTGCACCGGCGGGCCCGTCACGGTCAGCCCGCTGCTGGCCGAACTGGTCGCCGCGGCGCTCACCGCGGCCCGCGACACCGGCGGCGACGTCGACCCGACCGTGGGCGGGGCCCTGTGCGGGCTCGGCTACGACCGGGACTTCGCGGTGCTGACCGGGTGCGAGGTGGCGCCCGCGGTCCGCATCTTCACTGCCCCCGACTGGCGGTCGGTGCGGTTGCGCGGCCGCCAACTGACCGTGCCCGCCGGGGTGCTGCTCGACCTGGGGGCCACGGCCAAGGCGGTCGCCGCCGATCGGGCCGCGGCCCGGGTCGCGGCCCACCTGGGCACCGGCGTGCTGGTCGCGCTGGGCGGCGACATCGCGACCGCCGGGCCCGGGCCGGCCGGTGGCTGGCGGGTGCTGGTGCAGGACCGGCCGGGCGACCCCGCCTGCACCGTCCGGCTCCCGGCGGGCGCGGCGCTGGCCACGTCGAGCACGGCGTCCCGCACGTGGGGGCGGCCCGGCGAATTGCTGCACCACATCATCGACCCGCGCACCGGCCGGCCCGCCGCGCGAGTGTGGCGTACGGTTTCGGTCGCCGCCTTCTCCTGCCTGCGCGCCAACACCCTGAGCACGGCGGCGGTTGTGCGCGGCCACGACGCTCCCGCACTTCTCGGCGGCGCGCCCAGCCGGCTGGTCACCCCCGGCCTCGACGTGTTGCGGCTCGGCGGGTGGCCGGCATGAGCGACGGCCTCTGGTATTTCGCGCGCGGCAGCGGCGTCGTTTCGCTGGTGCTGCTGAGCGTCGTGGTGGCGCTGGGCATCGGCGCCCGCAGCGGCCGTACGGCGTTCGGCCTGCCCCGGTTCGCGGTGAACCTGCTGCACCGCAACGCCGCCCTGCTGGCCGTGGTGTTCGTGGCCGGGCACGTCATCGGCCTGCTCTTCGACCCGTACGCGCAATTGCGGGTCTTCGACCTGGTGCTGCCGTTAGTGGGCAACTATCGCCCGCTCTGGCAGGGGCTGGGCACGCTGGCCTTCGACCTGCTGCTGGCCATCGCGATCACGAGCCTGCTGCGCCGGCGACTCGGGGCCCGGGTGTGGCGGGTCGTGCACTGGCTGGCCTACCTGTGCTGGCCCGTGGCGCTGATGCACGGCCTCGGCACCGGCTCCGACAACGGCACGGTCTGGCTCCGGACGATCGCGGCCTTGTGCACGCTGCTCGTCGTGGCCGCCGTCGCCTGGCGCCTGACTCCGTCCTTCACCCGTTTCCCCGACCGCGTTCGGCGGCGCCTCAACCCTCGCCTCTTGCCCATCCCGGCCCCGCCCGGCCCCTCGCTCTCGGCCCGGCCCACCACCCCGGCGGCGGCTCGGCCCGGCACGCCGCCGTCGGCTCGGCCCGGCACCCCGACGGCGGCCCGGCCCACCACCCCGCCGCCGGCTCGGCCCGGCCCGTACGAGGAGGTTCGATGACCAGCGTCGCGGAGGCGCCGCCCGGCAGTTCGGTGCGGCTCAGGCTGCTCGCCGACCCGGCCGGGACCCGGCTCGACACCCACCTGACCCAGCACGGCCGCCTCCCCGCGGCCGACCCCGCCCAGGTGATCGGCATGGCCCGCGACGCCGGGCTGACCGGCCGCGGCGGCGCCGGTTTCCCGTTGTGGCGCAAGCTCGGCGCGGTGACGGCGACCCGCCGCCCGGCCGTGGTGATCGCCAACGGCGCCGAGGGCGAGCCGGCCAGCGGCAAGGACAAGGTGCTGCTCGCCTACGCGCCGAATCTCGTTCTGGACGGCCTCCAACTGGTCGCCACCGGCGCGCCGGATGCTGTTCTGTACGCGCCCGGCGCGGCCCACCCGGCGCTGGCCCGCCTGCTCGACCAGCGTCGGTCGGCCGGTCTCGACCGGGTGCCGGTCCGGCTGGTCGCGGCGCCCGACGCGTTCGTGGCGGGGGAGGAGAGCGCGGTGGCTTCGGCCGTCGCGGGCGGGGGCGCAGTGCCGGCCGACAAGCTGGTGCGGATCACCGAGGCGGGAACGCTGGTCCAGAACGTCGAAACGCTCGCGCATCTGGCGATGATCGCGCGTTACGGGCCCGGGTGGTTCCGGGCGGCCGGCACGTACGACGAGCCGGGCACGTTCCTGGCCACCGTCAGTGGTCCGGTCGTGTCACCCGGCGTGGTCGAGGCCGGCTACGGCGTGACGCTGGGTGAGCTGATCGCAGCGGCGGGCGGTGTGACGCGGGAGCTGAGCGCGGTGCTCGTGGGCGGCTATCACGGCGCCTGGGTGCCGGCCGACCCGCGCCTGCCGGTCAGCCGCGCGGCTCTCACCCCGTACGGGGGAAGCCCCGGCGCCGGCGTGATCATGGCCCTGCCGGTGGGCGCGTGCGGGCTCGTCGAGACAGCCCGGATCGCTGGTTACCTGGCCGAGCAGAGCGCCGGGCAGTGCGGCCCGTGCGTCAACGGGTTGCCGCGGCTCGCGAGCACGCTCGCCGATCTGGCTCACCGCCGCGCCCGTCCGGGGTTGCCGGCCGAGGTCGAGCGGCTGGCCCGGCTGGTCACGGGGCGCGGCGCCTGCCGCCACCCGGACGGCACGGCCCGCTTGATCCACAGCGCGATGCGCGCCTTCCATGCGGACGTCATCGCGCATCTGAACGGACACTGCGTGGCCGAGGGAAGTCACCGATGAGCAACCGGTTGCACGTCGACTGGACCGCCTGTGACGGGCGGGGTCTCTGCGCCGAGTTACTGCCCGAGATGCTCACCGAGGACGACTGGGGCTACCCCGTCGCGCGCGACGACATGACGGTGCCGCCGGCCCTGGAGCCGGCGGCCCGTCAAGCCGTGAACCGATGCCCGGCCCTGGCGTTGCGCCTGGTCGGTGCAGATCGCCGCGACGCGTAAGTGAAGACGCATCCCCGTTTGATCACGCCGTTTAAGCTCGTGCGGTGCTGAGGGTGGTGCGGCTGGTGCTGGCGGTGGCGATCACCGCCGCCGCCGCCCTGGGCGTGGCCCGCCTGACCACCCCGGCCGACGGCGGCATCACCCGCCAACTGGCCTTCCTGCGCAGCGAGCTGGAGTCCGGCGCGGCCGAGGACGCGCAACAGCAGTTCCCCGAGGGCTATTTCTTCCTGTACGCCCTGTACGGCCTCACCGCGGTCGACGCCTCGCGCCTCGAGGACGCCCGCTGGGCGCTGACCCACCTCGAGTCCGACGCGGGCCGGGCCCCGTTCACCGGCGACATGCCCCTGAAGTACGGCGTCTTCTACCGCGGCTGGGTCAACTGGCTGCGCGGCGGCATCGCGGCCCTGTCACGCGACCCCGGCGAGCTGCGCCAGTTCGAGCAGGACTCGGCCGAGATCGCCGCCGCCTTCGACGCGTCCCCCACGCCCTACCTGACCTCCTACCCGGGCCAGGCGTGGCCGGTCGACTCGACGGTGGCGATGGCGTCGCTGCGCCTGCACGACAAAGTGCTGACCCCCAAGTACGAGGAGACGACGATCGTCTGGCTGGCCAACGTCCGGGCCGGCCTCGACCCCGCCACCCAGCTGATCCCGCACACGGTCGACGCCGACACGGGCGAGCCGACCTCCGGGGCCCAGGGCACGTCGCAGAGCATCATCAACCGCTTCCTGCCCGAGATCGACGCCGACTTCGCCACACAGCAATACACCAGATTCCGTACGTGGTTCCTCGACGCCCCGTTGGGTCTCGGCCCCGCCGTACGGGAATATCCGGTCGGTTTCGACGGCCCGGCCAACGTCGACTCGGGCCCGCTCGTCCTGGGCATCAGCCTCTCCGCCACGGCCGTCACCATCGGCGCCGCCCGCGTCCACGGCGATGCTTCCCTGGCCACGAGCCTGTCTCAGTTCGGCGAGGTGGCCGGCTGGCCGCTCGCCACCCCGTGGACCAAGCGGTACGCCTTCGGCCTGGCCCCGATCGGCGACGCGTTCCTGGCCTGGTCCAAGTCAGCCCGGCTGTGGGTGGCCGCTCCGCCCGCGGAATTGCCGTCCCGCTACATCTCCGTGTGGTGGCGCCTGCCGCTGCTCACGCTGTTCCTGGCTGTGGGCGCTGCACCCTGGCTGCTGCGGGCCGCCGTCCGCCGCCGGCGAGCCGGTTCCTCGGCCTGACCAGACCGGTCTGCTCGGCGGCGTCCAGCTAGCCGAATGCATGCTGCTGCGCCCCTCGGCGAAGAGCGTTTGGCCGATTTAAGCCGAAAAAACCGTTCCGCCGGTAACGAGGCGATAGGCCGGTTAGATTACGGAAGGCGAGAAGCCGGATCTTTCTCGGTTTTCGCTGCTCGGCCGGCCCAAGCCGGTTCCCCGAGCCCCGCCATCGGTGCGGTACCCGAACAGGCAAACCCGCCGTGAGGCGGAGACGCAAAGCCAGGGGCCTCCCCCGACGGAGGCAGCCCAGCCGCCGAAGGAGAACAGAAGGACATGGCCTATTCAGAAGCCCATGCGGCGACGAGCGGCTCCGTTCCGTTCGCGCTGTTTGGCAAAAAGCCCGTGCGGATGGTGCTTTCTGCCGCCGTCGCAGCTGCCATCGGCGTTGCGCCCGCACTCGTCTACAGCTCGCCGGCCTCGGCCGTTGCGGGCGACCTCACCTTCACCGTCGCGAACTCGAGCGCGGCTGAGAAGGGGACTATCACGATCAACTGGAGCTACAAGGGGGACGGCGGGGACAGCTACACGCTCGCCGGCGCACCCGTGGGTCCGGGCGGGGCCGTGCAGGGCGTGGGCAAGGACTACACCTTCAGCCTCACTCCCGGTGCCACCGCGCTGACCAGCCTCGCCGACGGATCGAGCACCCCGATCACGGGAACGATCGTTGTCAGCGCCCTGGAGGACACGGTCTACGAAGGCGATGAGGGTTTCACCATCACCGCTGACGACGGAGCCGGTGACACCGAGCAGGCCAGTCTGACGATCACCGACGGCGCTGCGCCGGCTTTCGACCTGACCAGCCTGGCTTCGACGACGCCGGCTCAGGAGACCGCGGCCGGAGCCACTGCGGCCAAGGCCGCTGTCACCGCAACGCTGCCCGGGGGCTGGAAGACCGAGAAGGCCTATACGGTCAACCTGACCACCCTTGAGGGCACCGCGAAGGCCGCGACCGACTTCACGGCACTGGCCAACACGGCTCTCACCATTCCGATCGGCGAAACGACAAAGAGCGCCGATGTGACGATCACGAGCGACGGGCTCAAGGACAGTGCGCTCGTCGAGCAGTTCACCGTGCTCGGCACCGGTCCCGCCAACAATGTTCTGCCGAAGCAGGTCAATGTTCAGATCAAGGACGACGCCAAGGACGCGGTCGACCCGGTTCTGAGCATCGCCAAGGCCGCTGACGCCAAGGAAGGCACGAACGCCAGCTTCAAGGTCACCGCGGACCACGGCTCGGACACCGAGATCAAGGCCCAGTGGTCGTCGCTGGCCACGACGCCGATGACCGGTCACGGCACCGCGACGGCCGGCACGGACTTCGATTACGACGCCGACGCGACCAAGCGGGTCGTCACCATTCCCGCGGCCACGGCGCCCAACCCGGCGGCCGGTACCGTCACCTCGAACATCGTGATCCCGCTCAAGAAGGACGACGTCTACGAGCAGCCCGAGGACTTCACCATCGGGCTGGGCAGCCCGACCGGTGCCACGGTCGGCACCCCGGCGTCCGCGATGGGCACGATCCTCGACGAGAAGGACCTGACCACGGGCGTCACGCCGGTCAGCATCGACGAGGGCAACAACGGCCACAAGCCGGCGACTTTCACCGCGACGCTGAGCCAGGCCGCTTCCAGCCCGGTCACCGTGACCTGGAAGACGGTAACCGGCACCGCGACGCCCAACGTCGACTACATGCCGACGAGCGGCACGGTCACCTTCCCGGCCGGTTCCACGAAGCAGACGTTCACCGTCGACATCAACGGTGACCTGATGGACGAGACGGACGAGAACTTCAGCATCGCCACCACGTCCGACTTCGTCGGTTACAGCCCCTCGACGGCCCTGATCACGATCAAGGACGACGACGCCGCGCCGACGTTCAAGTTCGACAACGTGACCATCGACGAGGGGAACATGCCGCACGCGGTCCTGCTCCCGGTCAAGCTGAGCAACCCCAGCTCTCAGCCGATCAAGTTCGGGATCACCGACGCCACCGACCCCACTCAGCCGGGTGCGGCCTCGGACACTCTCGACCTGACCAAGATCGGTACGGGCGACTACAGCCTGCTGACCAAGGGCGCCGACTCGGTGACCATCCAGGCCGGTGAGACCGAGGGTTACGTCGTCGTTCTGGTCAGCGGCGACAAGATCCACGAGAAGGCGGAGTGGGCGAAGTTCACCGCCACCCCGTCGGCCGGGACAAGTGCCAACCTCGCCGTGGGCGCTGCGGCGACGACCTCGACGTTCACCCTGTCGAACGATGACAAGGCGCCGGACCTCGAGATCAACAACGTGACCGGCAAGGAAGGCGAGACGGTCCAGGTGACCGGTGTCGTCACCGGCTGGGCCGACGCCGACGTCAAGCTGACCGTCGTCTTCGCCGGCGGCGCGTCGGACGGCAAGCGGGCCGCCGGTGCGGACGACTTCACCAACCCGGGTGCCACCCCGTGGACCATCACCAAGGGCACGGTCGAGGGCACGGTCATCGACGTGGCCAAGATTCCGCTGCTCGTGACCAAGGACTCCGAGCCGGCCGAGACCATTCGGGTCACCGGTTACGGTGAGGGCAACGTCGGCACCGTGACCGAGGGCGTCATCACGATCGCGGCCCACGGCACCGCGCCGGAGGAGCCGGGCGAGGAAGAGCCCGGTGAGGCTCCGAAGCCGACCATCATGGCCAAGCCCATGAAGGTCGTCGGCCCGGGCAAGGTCGAGGTCGAGGGCAAGGTGGCCCCCGGCAAGCAGGTCCAGCTGTGGAGCGCGACCGTCGGTGGCGGGGCCCTGAAGTGGGTCAAGAACGTGACCGCTGACGACGAGGGCTACTACTGGTTCGAGCAGAACATCACCTGGGGCACGCGCTTCGCGACGCTCTCGCAGGGCGTCAAGTCCAACGAGATCGCCGTGTGGGTGCAGCAGGACCCGGTGTTCGTGGTCTCCACCTCGACCAAGGGCCAGCTGAACCTGGGCGTCAAGGGCATGCCGTGGGCTGCCGGCCAGACCGCCGCGGTTCAGCAGTGGGTGAACGGTGACTGGGTGACCAAGTGGAGCGGCAAGACCGGCGCCGACGGCGTCTGGCGCGGCTCGCCCAAGTTCAAGTCGGGCACCTCGGTCGTCCTGCGGGCCTGGGTGGGCGGCGAGCCCGGCAAGGGCACCCTGCCGGCCTTCACCGACCAGATTCGCAGCACCGTCAAGTAAGTAGAGGAACGAAGACGGGGGCGGCCATTCGGCCGCCCCCGTCGCCTTTGTCCGTAACCTCAGTCGACCTCGGCTACCGCCTGGGCGAACTGTGCCGAGTACAACCGCGCGTAGGCCCCGCGGGCCGCGATCAGCGAGTCGTGCGTGCCCTGTTCGACGATCTGGCCGTTCTCCATCACCAGGATCACGTCGGCGTCGCGGATCGTCGACAGGCGGTGGGCGATGACGAACGATGTCCGGTTTTCGCGCAGGGTGGCCATGGCCCGTTGGATCAGCACCTCCGTACGGGTGTCGACGGAGCTGGTGGCCTCGTCGAGGATCAGGATCGACGGCTCGGCCAGGAACGCCCGGGCGATGGTGATCAGCTGTTTCTGGCCCGCGCTGACGTTCGAGCCTTCCTCGTCGATCACCGTCTCGTAGCCGTCGGGCAGGGTCCGGCAGAACGCGTCCACGTGGGCCGCTTCGGCTGCTGCCTGCACCGCGGCCATGTCGAACGTGTCGGCTCCGTACGCGATGTTCTCCGCGATCGTGCCGCCGAACAGCCACGTGTCCTGCAGCACCATGCCGATTTCTTCGCGCAGTTGTTCGCGCGGCATGGTGGCGATGTCGACCCCGTCGAGCAGGATCCGCCCGGAGTCGACGTCGTAGAAGCGCATCAGCAGGTTGACCAGCGTGGTCTTGCCCGCCCCGGTCGGCCCGACGATGGCCACGGTCTGCCCCGGCGAAACGGACAGATTCAGCGAAGAAATAAGTGGTTTGTCCGGAACGTAACGGAACGATACGTCGTCGAAGACGATCTCACCCCGTACGGAAGGCAAAGCGACAGCACCCGGCTCGGGCGACTGCTCGGGCGCGTCGAGCAGGGCGAACACCCGCTCGGCGGAGGCGACACCCGACTGGATCAGGTTGGCCATCGAGGCGACCTGGGTCAGCGGCTGGCTGAACTGCCGGGAGTACTGGATGAAGGCCTGCACCTCGCCCAGCGACAGCGATCCCGAGGCCACCCGCAGACCACCGACGACGGCCACCAGCACGTAGTTCAGGTTGCTGATGAACATCATGGCCGGCTGGATCAGCCCGCTGATGAACTGCGCGCGGAACGACGACGCGTACAGCTTGTCGTTGTGCTCTTGGAACACGGCCGCGGCCTCGTCCTGCCGGCCGAACACCTTGACCAGCGAGTGCCCGGTGAACATCTCCTCGATGTGCCCGTTGAGCCGGCCCGTGGTGGCCCATTGCGCCACGAAGTTGGGCTGCGAGCGCTTGCCGACGGCAGTGGTCACGAAGAACGACACCGGCACGGTGACCAGCGCGATCAGGGCGAGCAGGGGAGAGATCCAGAACATCGCCCCGAGCACCCCCACGATCATCAGCAGCGACGTGATGAGCTGCGCGAACGTCTGTTGCAGGGTTTGCGCGATGTTGTCGGTGTCGTTGGTGGCCCGGCTCAGCACCTCGCCGCGGGGTTGCTGGTCGAAGTACGACAGGGGCAGCCGGGACAGTTTCGCCTCGACCTCCTGCCGCAGGTGGTAGACCGCCCGCTGCACCACAGTCGCGGTGATCCGGCCCTGCAGGATGCCGAACAGCCAGGCGAACACGTAGACGATCGCGACCCAGGCCAGCACGCGGGCCAGCGCGTCGAAGTCGATGCCCCGGCCGGGGGTGAAGTCGAGCGCCGAGAGCAGGTCGGCCTGGGTGCCCTCGCCCCGGGCGCGCAAGCCCGCGACCACATCGGCTTTGGTCTCGGAAGGGGAGAACATCTGCCCGATGACGCCGCGGAAGATCACGTCGGTGGCGTGGCCGAGCAGGTAGGGGCCGATCACGGACAGGGCCACGCTGACCGCGCCGGCCAGCATCACGAAGCCGACCAGCACCCGCTGCGGTTTGAGCCGCCGCAGCAGCCGCAGGGTCGAACCCTTGAAGTCCTGCAGTTTCTCGGTCGGGGCGGGCCCGGCCATCATCCGTACGGCGGGCGGCCCGCCCACGGGCGGTCCGGGACGACGCGGCGCGGTCATAACTGAACCTCCTGGGCATGCCCTCCTGGCCCTACGGCCGCTGCGCTTACTCCGGTGCAGTCGGTCATGCCGTGGCCTCCTGGGCGGTGAGCTGCGAAAGAACGATCTCCCGGTACGTCGCGTTGGTGTCCATGAGCTCCGTATGCGTGCCGGTGCCAGCGACCCGGCCGTCGTCGAGCACCACGATCCGGTCGGCGTCGCGGATCGTGCTCACCCGCTGGGCCACGATCACCACGGTGGCGTCGGCGATGTGGTCGGTGAGGGCGGCCCGCAGCGCGGCGTCGGTGGCGTAGTCGAGCGCCGAGAACGAGTCGTCGAACAGGTAGATCTCGGGTTTGTGCACGAGCACCCGGGCGATCGCGAGCCGCTGCCGCTGGCCGCCCGAGACGTTCGTGCCGCCCTGGGCGATCGGCGCCTCGAGGCCGCCCTCCATGCGCTCGACGAAGTCGCGGGCCTGGGCGACCTCGAGGGCCTGCCACAGCTCGTCGTCGGTCGCGTCGGGGTTGCCGTACCGCAGATTGGAAGCGATCGTGCCGGTGAACAGGTACGGCCGCTGCGGCACCAGCCCGACCAGCCGGGAGAGCAGGGCCGGGTCGAGTTCGCGCACGTCGACGCCGTCCACCAGCACCTGGCCGCCGGTGGCGTCGAACAGCCGCGGCACCAGGTTGAGCAGCGTGGTCTTGCCGCTGCCGGTGCTGCCGATGATGGCGGTGACCTCACGCGGCCGGGCCGTCACGTCGATCCCGCACAGGACCGGCTGTTCCGCTCCGGGGTAGTGGAAGTCGACCCCGCGCAGGTCGAGCCGGCCGTGCTGGGTCACCTCGGTCACCGGCCGGGCCGGCGGGGCGACGCTGGGCTCCGTGCCGAGCACCTCCTCGATGCGTTCGGCGCAGACCTCGGCCCGCGGGATCATCACGAACATGAAGGTCGCCATCATGATCGCCATGAGGATCTGCATGAGGTAGCTGAGGAACGCGGTGAGCGCGCCGATCTGCATCGCGCCGGAGTCGATGCGGTGGCCGCCGAACCAGAGCACGGCGACGCTGGACAAGTTCACGATCAGCATCACGCTCGGGAACATCAGCGCCATCAGCTTGCCGACCCGGAGCGACACGTCCGTCAGCTCGTCGTTCGAGACCTCGTAACGCTGCTGCTCGCGCTCGTCGCGGACGAACGCGCGGATCACCCGGATGCCGGTGATCTGCTCGCGCATGACCTGGTTGACCCGGTCGATGCGCTTCTGCATCGAGCGGAACAGCGGCCGCATCCGCACGATGATCAGGGCCACCGTGGTGACCAGGATCGGGATGATGACCAGCAGGAGGCCGGAGAGCGGCACGTCCTGCCGCAGGGCCAGCACGATGCCGCCGACGCACATGATCGGCGCCGAGACCATCAGGGTGAAGGTCATCAGCACGAGCATCTGGATCTGCTGCACGTCGTTGGTGGTGCGGGTGATCAGCGAGGGGGCGCCGAACTGGCCCACCTCGCGGGCCGAGAAGTCCTGCACCCGCGAGAAGATCGAGGCCCGCACGTCCCGCCCGACCGCCATGGCCGTACGGGCGCCGAAATAGACCGCGACGATCTGGGCGGCGATCTGGCCCACGGTCACGGCGAGCATCCAGCCGCCGATCTCCATGACGTAACCGGTGTCACCCTTGACCACGCCGTTGTCGATGATGTCGGCGTTGAGCGTGGGCAGGTAGAGCGTGGCCAGGGTCTGCAGGAACTGGAAGAGCACGACGAGCGTGATGTCTCGCCGGTACGGCGGTAGGTGTTTCCTGAGTAGTTGGATGAGCACTAGTGCGTCCCCCGTCGGATGAGCAGTCCGTCGAGCAGCAGGGAAACCGTCTCCTCGCCGCTGAAGTTGTCCGGGTCGCCGAACGGCCCGTACGTGTTGGCCCCGCAGAAGAGCAGCAGCAGGGAGGCCACCGCGGCGGGCGAGCGCCGCAGCTCCTCCGCTCCCGGCGTGACGACCTCGGTCAGCGCGGTGTGCAGCCGCTCCCGGTTCGCCACCATGTGGGCCGGCGCGTCGCCGGTCATCACCAGCTTGCGCGCGGCCGTCATGATCTGCGCGTTCTCCGAGAACCGGGCGTGCAGCAGTTCGGCCGCCAGCACGAGCCGGTCGCGCAAGGGGGCCGACCGGTCGATCGCGGCCAGCGCGTCGATGGTCGGCTGGGCGTCGAGCGCCTTGATCACCGAGCACACGACCAGCGACGTCTTCGTCTCGAAGACCCCGAAGATCGTGCCCTCGGCGACGCCCGCGGCCTGGGCTATCTGCCGGGTGCTGACGTCGACCCCGTGCTCGTGCAGCAACGGGATGGTCGCGGCGATCAGGGCCTCGCGCCGCTCCTCGGGCGCGAGCGCGGGCACCCGCCTTCGCTTGTTCTCCACGTTCGCCCACTCTAATGAGCGAGCACTCACTCAGCCACTGACATTTGTCATGGGCCGGAAAGAGCGGCCCCGAAAGAGTGCGGTTTGGCTCAGGTCGCCGACCGGTGAGCCGATCGTGGCGCCCGTGCGGAAAGCCGAGATGGACGATCACACAGCCGAGTACTGGGCGCGTCAGCTGCGCATCGGTGCCGGTATCGCGGCCGTGGTCACCGCGATCGGTGGGGCCCGGATCGCGATGGGCTGGGACCCGCTGGACCGGTGGTGGCTGATCCCGGTCACGCTGGCCGTGCTGGCCCAGCTGGCGCTGTTCTCGCTGCCGTGGAAGCGCCTGGTGCGGTCCGGGCGCACCAAGCGCTGGCTGGTGGCCTGGTGGTTCGGCGAGCTGCCGGTGATGCTGCTGTTCGGCTGGGTCGACCCGGACGGCTGGATGCTCTACCTGCCGGCCGCGGTGCTGCTGCTGATCACGGCGGCCGCCCTGTGGACCCCCCGCTTCGTCATCGGCCTCGGCGTGATGGCGATCGGTGGTTACGCCGTCCTGCTGCCGGTCCGCGCGGGCACCGACCTCGGCACCACCTTCGTGCTGGTCGCCATGATGGCCTGCGTGGTCGGGCTGACCGCGATCTACGCGAAGAGCCGGCGCTGGCTGGACGACCGCCGGCAGGCCACCGAGCGCCGGGCCGAGACGATGCTGGCCGCCTCGGCCGACGCGGTGATCGCGATCGGTCCGGACAAACTCATCCGGTACGCCACCGATTCGGTCAGCCAGTTGCTCGGCCTGGCGCCGCGGGATCTGGTCGGTCAGCGCCTGAGCACGTTGCTGCCCCCGGACCGGCTGGAATCGGCCGAGGCCTTCTTCGGCAACCTGATCGCGCTGCCCGAAGGGCAGAGCCTGCGGGCCGAGTCGCAGCTGCACAACGCGGCCGGCGAGTGGGTCTACCTCGACGTGCTGGCCACCAACTGGATGGACGACCCGGACATCGAGGCCGTGGTGGTGAGCCTGCGGGACATCGGCACCCGGCGCGCCCTCGAGGACAAACTGCACCTGCAGGCGTACACGGACTCGCTGACCGGCATGCCCAACCGCGCGCTGTTCCGGCGGCGCCTGGAGGAGGCCGTGTCGGCCCCCGATGGCCAGCCGGTCACCGTGCTGCTGCTCGACCTCGACGACTTCAAGCTGGTCAACGACAACCTCGGGCACAGCGCGGGCGACGACCTGCTGTCGACGATCGCCGGTCGGCTGCGCCGGCACGTACGCCCCTCCGACGTGCTGGCCCGCCTGGGCGGCGACGAGTTCGCGATCCTCATGCACGACCTGGAACCGGGCGACGCCGCCGCGCTCGCCGAACGGCTGGCCCGCACCATCCGCGAGCCGATCCGCCTGGCCAGCCGCGACGTCGCCTGCTCGCTGAGCATCGGGATCGCCACCTCGACCGCGTACGGGGAGAACGGCTCCTCGGCCGACCACCTGCTGGGCAACGCCGACCTGGCCATGTACGCGGCCAAGCGGGCCGGCCGCAACGGCTACGCGATCTTCGACCCGACGATGACGATGTCGGTGCTCGAGGAGGCGCAGCTGCGCAGCGACCTGGAGCACGGCCTGGAGCACGACGAGTTCGTGGTGCTCTACCAGCCGGTGGTCGACATGCAGACCCAGCGCGTCACCTCGGTCGAGGCGCTGGTGCGCTGGGAGCACCCCCGCGACGGCCTGCTCGGCCCGTACCACTTCATCGCCGCCGCCGAGGCCAACGGCCTGATCGTGCCGCTGGGCCGGTGGGTGCTGCGGGAGGCCTGCGCGCAACTGGCCCGCTGGCGCGCCGAGTCCCCGGCCGCGGCCGACCTGAAGATCAACGTCAACCTCTCGGCCCGTCAGTTCCAGTACGCGGGCCTGGTCGACGACGTCGCCGCCGCGCTCACCGACGCCGGGGTCGAAGCCGCGTCGCTCACCCTGGAGATCACCGAATCGATGCTGATGGAGGACATCGAGACCGCCAAGCGCACCCTGCACGCGCTGCGCGAGCTGGGCGTACGGCTGGCCATCGACGACTTCGGCACCGGCTACTCGTCGCTCAGCTACCTCAAGCAGCTCCCGGTCGACGTGATCAAGATCGACAAGACGTTCGTCGACGACGTGCACATCGACGACGACGACGTGGCCCTGGTCGACGCCGTGGCCGGCCTCGGGCAGGCGCTCAAGATGCAGACCGTGGCCGAGGGCATCGAGACCGACGAGCAGTGGGCGACGCTGCGCAGCATCGGCATCGACCACGGGCAGGGCTACCTGTTCGGCAAGCCCGCGGCCCCGGCCGACATCAATGCCCTGCTGAACGGGGTGAGCGCCATCTCGGCGTGAGGCTGAACCGTGGACCCTCACACAGCGTGTACCTGATGGCAGGTGTGTAATCCAGCGGTGAGGAAACCCCCAGTGTCGGTCAGCAAGCACGTACGCCGGATCGGCGGCGCGGTGGTCACCACCCTCGCCGCACTGCTCGTCTTCCTCGCGCTGGTGCTGCCCGACCAGATCACCCGGCTCCCACCCGGCAACTTCTGGGGCACGGCGCTGGTCCGGGTGCCGATCGAGGGCCTGCTCGTGGTGGCGTTGCTGCTCGCGCTGCCGGCCCGGGCCCGCCGCGTCACCGCCACCGCGTTCGGTGTGCTGCTCGGCGTGCTGACCGTGCTGAAGCTCATCGACATCGCGTTCTTCGCCGTGCTGGCCCGCGCGTTCGACCCCGTGCTGGACTGGATGCTGTTCAAGGACGGCTTCAACTTCCTCACCGACTCGGTGGGCCGGGGCGGCGCCATCGGGGTGGCCGCGGGCGGCGTCCTGCTGGCCGCGCTGACGTTGGTCGCGACGACCTTTTCCGTACGCCGTCTGGCCCGGTTGCTGCCCGCGCATCCGCGCCTGGTCCGCGGCGGCGTGGTCACCCTCTCGGCGGCCTGGGTCACGCTCGCCGTGCTGAGCTTCCAGCTCGTCGGCGGCATCCCGGTGGCCAGCCAGGCCGCGGCCGATCTGGCCCGCGACACGGTGCTGGCGGTCCCGCAGGACATCCAGGACCGCAAGGACTTCGCGCGCGAGGTGCAGGCCGACGAGTTCAAGAACATGCCGCAGGACCAGCTGCTGAGCGCGCTGCGGGGCAAGGACGTGATCATCGGGTTCGTCGAGAGCTACGGCCGCGACGCCGTCGAGAACCCCGCCTTCAACGCACCCGTGGCCGACCAGTTGCGTACGGGGCAGCAGGAACTCGCGGCCAAGGGCTTCCACGGCCGCAGCGGCTACCTGACCTCGCCCACGTTCGGCGGCGGCAGCTGGCTCGCCCACTCGACGTTCCTGTCCGGTCTCTGGGTCGACAACCAGAACCGTTACCGCAACCTGGTCGCCACCGATCGGCTCACGCTCACCTCGGCCTTCGGCAAAGCCGGCTTCCGTACGGTCGGGTTCGAGCCCGGCGTCACCTTCGCCTGGCCCGAGGGGCAGTTCTACGGCTACCAGCAGATCTACGACTCGCACACGCTCGGCTACCACGGCCCGATGCTGAGCTGGTCGACCATGCCCGACCAGTACGTGATGAAGAAGGTCCACGACTACGAGTTCGCCAAGGCCAAGCGTCCGCCGCTGCTGGCCGAGGTGACGCTGACCTCCAGCCACACCCCGTGGACGCCGGTGCCCGAGATGCTGCCGTGGGAGCAGATCGGCGACGGCTCGGTCTACGGCCCGGTCGTGGCGGCCGCCGAGAGCCCGCAGAAGCTGTTCGCCGACGGCAAGAAGGTCAAGCAGGCGTACGCCCGGTCGATCGCCTACTCCCTGGACAGCCTCATCTCGTACGTCCGGGACTTCGGCGACGACAACCTGGTGCTCGTGCTGCTGGGCGACCACCAGCCGGCCTCGGTCGTGGTCGGCACCAACTCGACCAAGGACGTGCCGATCTCGATCGTCGCCAAGGACCCGAGGGTGCTCGACCGGATCGGCTCCTGGGGCTGGACCGACGGGCTGACTCCCGCGCCCGACGCGCCACTGTGGCCGATGAACGAGTTCCGCGACAAGTTCCTCACCGCGTACAGCCCGCAGGGCGAACCGCATTGATCGGTTTCTTGACAGCAAATCGACACGGATCTACTCGCGCGTAACTGACGTTCCGTAACCATCATCCGCTTAGATACCCGTCGGAGGCCGCGAGGGGGCGGCCCTCGAGGGTAAGCGGGGAACTGAAGTGGAAGAGCCGAGGCGACAGTCCCGTGCGGACAGTCTGAGGCTGACCAGGATGCCTGACGTGCGGCCGCGTGGGGGCGCGGCGCCGCCGTCCGCGACCGCGCCGCCGGAGCCGCCGCCGGCCCGGCGCCGGTCGCGTAAGGCCTGGTGGACCGTGATCGGGCTGATCACCGCGGTGCTGCTGGCGGGTGGTCTGCACGTGGCCTATCGCGCGACGACCGAGAAGGCCGTGCCCGCACCCAGCGTGCCGTCGCTGGCCGTGCCGGCCGCCACGGTCGTCGCGTCCGAGGCGGTGCTGCCGCCGTCGGAGCCACCGAGCCGAGCCGTGGCGGCGCCCGTCACGAGCGTGCCCAGGGTGTCACCCAAAGTGACAACGGCGGCTGAGCCGAACCCGTCCGGTGCCAACCTTGCGCTGACCGGTCTCGTGTCCGCCAGCAGCATCGAGGCCCCGCACTTCGCGGCGGCCGAGGCCGCCGACGGTGACCCGGCGTCGCGCTGGTCGAGCGGCTTCGCCCAACCGCAGTGGCTACGGGTCGACCTGCGCGAGCGCCGCAGGCTGACCGAGGTCACGCTGGTCTGGGAGCACGCGCACGCGACCGCCTACCGGGTCGAGGTCTCGCTCGACGGCAAGACCTGGAAGCGGATCTTCGCGACGACCGCCGGCGCGGGCGGCACGGTCACCGTCGACGCGGGCGGGACGGTGGCGCGGTTCGTGCGGATGTACGGCACCAAGCGGTCCAACCAGTACGGCTTCTCGCTGTGGGAGCTGGAAATACGGTGAAATGAGGTGCTCCCCGCAGGGAGCCTGCGGGGAGCACCTTGACGGACGACTGGGACCTAGTCGACCGTCGGAGGAAGGTTCCGGGCCGCCTTCAGCGCGGCGGCGGCGCTGGAGTACGGGTTGTAGCTGTACGCACGATCGAGTGAACCGGGCACCTTGTAGTACGAGGCAACCAGCTTCGCCGGATCAGTTGCGATCTCTCCTCGTGCCGGAACGTCGTTCCCGTCGTCCCAGCCCCACGGCGCGTTGGCCGAGTTCGTACCGCAACTCCACGTGCCCTGCCCGCACCCGCCCGACGTGTCACCGGCGAAGGTGCCCAGGTTGGCGAACAGGTTCGTGTTGTTGCGTTGCGCCCACAAGCCGCCGCTCGCGAAGACGTCGATCAGCTCGTACCTCACGTCGCGGTCGTTCGAGCTGCCCGGCGCCTCCGACGTGCTCGCCGTCGGGTAGTAGACGACCCCGTCGCCGTCGATGTCGTACTGCGGCCACGCCTTGAGCCCGTGCCCGCCCCGCTCCTGGGCCGTCACCGGGTGCTGGAACGAGTCGTGCGGCGACGCCTTGAACTGCAGCGTGCCGTCGATCGTCTCGCTGCCGTTGGTCCAGTCGCTGCCGGCCGGGATGTAGGAGTAGAAGTCGCTGTGGGCCACCGTGACGGCGGCCTTGAGGGTGCCGTACGTGGAGCCGTCCTTCTGCACGACCTCGAGCACGCCCTCGCCGTCGTTCTCGTGCTCGGTCTCGAAGAACGGGTGGTCGATCCAGTCGCGCGGGTGGAAGAAGAAGTATGTGAGGTAGTAGTGGGTGCCGGTCTCGAGCACTGAGTAATAGACCGCGGCCGAAGTGTTCGACCCCGCGTTGTCCCAGTCGTCCCGTCCGTTCAGGTTGCCGTCGAAGTCGTACCGGGTAATGAAGTCGCTTTTTCCGCCCAGCGCGTGGGTGCCGGTCGAGTCCACGTCCTGGTAGTGGATCGGCGCCCAGCGCAGCGCGAGCTCGGCCCGGCTGGGCGCGGCCTGCGCGGGCGTCGTGGCGACGACCGCCGTGGAGCCCGCCGCCACGAGCGCGCCGGCCAGGCCGAGCGCGATCCTGCGAACCATCACCATGTGCCCTCCTCGTCAAGCATTGATGATCGTAAATCTAAGCGGGCCCGGTGGACATGGGGAGACCAGAAAATGGCGGGCCGGCTACGGCTACGCTGTGGCCGTGTTCAAGGTCGATCTGGGTAAGGGCGCCGAGCTCCGGCAGTTGGTTCCGTGGCAGGCCGAGGAATTCCTGGCCCACATCGAGCGGGCGCGGGCCACCGTCGACCCGTGGATCCCGTGGGCCAGCCGCAGCACCGACCTGGCCTCGGCCCGGCAGACCCTGCAGCGCTACGCCGACCTGGAATCGCGCGGCGAAGGCCGGATCCTCGGCATCTGGCTCGACGGCGTGCTCGTCGGCGGCGTCATGATGTTCGACTACGACGACGCCTCCGGGGTCTGCGAGATCGGCTGCTGGCTCGAACCCGCAGGCACCGGCCGCGGCCTGATCACCCAGTCGGCCGCCCTGCTGATCGAATGGCTGATCCGCGACCGCGGCATCTACCGAGTCGAGTGGCACTGCCGCCCCGACAACGTGGCCAGCTCCAACGTGGCCCGCCGCCTGGGCCTCAAACACGAGGCCACCCTGCGCGGCAACTTCGTCTGGAAGGGCGTCCGCTACGACACGGAGATCTGGGCCGTCCTAGCCCCCGAATGGCCCGAAAGTGCTCCCTGACCCCTTACTGACCACCCGCCACGAAAACGGCCACGACACCCCGCTCCTGGTGTGGCGGCTGTCTTCCCCCGTACGGGCAATCTCGTCCGCAGTCCTGGGCGGCGGCCTCGGCCGGTGCCAGTGGCTGATCAACGCCACAGTCCCCATGTCCTACGACCGCGACGACCCGGCCGACCACCTGACCGCCATGGCCGCCGCCCTCAATCTGCAGGGCCCCGGCGTGGGCCTGCTGACCGGCGTCGACGTGGCCGACGTGGTCAAGACCTCGGACGGGGGAGTGCAACTGTGGGCCACGGTCGGCTTGGGCACCCCCATCCAGGCCGCCTTTCCGGCCCCGGTCTCCACGCCCACACCTGCGTCGCCTACCTTCGCCGCCGCCGCCCCTGGCCCTGCGCCAGCTAGTTCCGGGCCCTCTGCTTCTGACGCGCCGGCCTTTGCGCCGCCTTCTTCTGCTGCCGTTATCGCGGCGTCTGCTGCAGACCCGTCTGCCTCTGCGCCACCTCGTTCCGGGCCGGCCCTAGTCGCGCCGGCTGCCCCGCCTTCTTCTGCGCCTGCCCCCGCGGCGTCTGCCTCTGTGCCACCCCGTTCCGGACCCGCCCCGGTCGTGCCTGCTTCTGAAGCGCCTTCCTCTGCGCTACCCCGATCCCTGCCGTCCCCGGTCGCGTCTGCTTCTGAGGCGCCTGCCCTTGCGCCACCCCCTTTGGCGCTCGCCCCGGCCGCGCCTGGTCCCGACGCGCCCGTCGCTGGGCCCACCTTTTCCGTGCCTGGCTCTTCCGTGCCTGGCTCTTCCGTGCCTGGCTCTTCCGTGCCTGGCTCTTCCGTGCCTGGCTCTTCCGTGCCTGGCTCTTCCGTGCCTGGCCTTCCCCCGCCGGGCCTTTCCCCGCCCGTCTCTGCGCCGCCCTTTTCCGCCGGGCTTGCTTCTGCGCCAGTTGCCCGTGCCTCATCAGCTGGGTCTTCCCCTGCTCACCTTTCCGGCATTTCGCATTCGTCCGGTAAGCAGGGCGGTGGAGAGGGCACGCGGCGGCGTGGCGGTGGCGAGGGGGAGGCGTGGCAGGTCGAGGGCACGCGGCGGCGTGGCGGTGGCGAGGGTGAGCCGCGGCAGGCCGAGGGTGAGCGGCGGCGTGGCGGTGGCGAGGGGGAGCCGTGGCGGGTCGAGGGTGAGCGGCGGCGTGGCGGTGGCGAGGGGGAGCAGTATCGGGGCGGCGGCGAAGATGAGCACCGGCGTTCAGGCGAGCGGCCGCGCGGCGGTGCCATGGATGAGCGGCGGCGAGGCGGTGAGCAGCCGCAAAGCGAGGGCGAGGGCGAGGGTGAGCGGAGCCCAGAGGTGGGGACCGTCAACATCGTGGCCTGGGTGCCCGTGCGGCTCAGTGATGGTGCTCTGGTCAATGCTGTGGCCACCGTGACCGAGGCCAAGACGCAGGCGATTCGGGCGCTTGGGCTGGAGGCGACCGGGACGGCCACCGACGCTGTCTGCGTGCTTTGCCCGCTGGACGGGCCGGTGGCCGACTACGGCGGGCCGCGGTCGACCTGGGGTGCGCGGCTGGCCCGGGCCGCCTATGCGGCGGTGTTCGCGGGGGGAGCGGGCACCCAGGCGTGGTCCGACCGGGTCAGTGGTAGGTGAGTTCGCCGGCCTCGATCGCGCCGGCCACGGTATTCTCCGGCGGGGCCAGCGGGCACAGGTAGGCGTCGTTGTAGGCGCACGACGGGTTGTAGAGGTAGTTGAAGTCGAGCCGCACCCGGGAGCCGCCCAGGGGCTGCAGACCCCGGCCGTGGGTGCCCTTGACCGTGTCGGTCAGGTAGCGGCCGCCGCCGTAGGAGGTTTTGCCGCTGGTGGCGTCGCGTACGGGGAGGAACAGGCCGCCGCCGTAGGCTTCGATCCACCAGAGGGAGAGTTCCCCGTACGGGGTCTCGATGATGCCCACGCGGTTGTAGTGGACGACGCCGTCGGGGCCGCCCGTGTCGATGTCGATCTCGCCGTCGGCCGGGCGCACGTCGGCCTCGATGACGGCGTTCTCGTTGGCCGGGTGGTAGCGCAGGCCGGTGAACGAGGACGGCTCGGCGATGGCCGACTGCGGGTGGGTGGCGAACAGTTTGTCGCGCTCGGCCCGGAACTCGGCCAGACCGGTGCCGGCCAGATACATCCGGGCTGTGGCCGCGCGGAAGTCGGTCAGATCGAGAGCGTCCATGCCCCCCACTATGCCCCGGCCGATCAGGCTTTATAGGCGCGGATCTCGGTCGCCTTGACACTGGCCCAGACCTCACGTCCGGGTTCGAGGCCCAGGTGAACGGCAGCGGCGGGAGTGACGTCGGCCGCCGCGGGCAGGGGGCCGCCGAGTTCGATGCGAAGAGAATCACCCTGCCGCGAGACGGTTGTCACGGTGGCGGGCCAGGTGTTGCGGGGGCTGCCGTCGGGGCGGCTGGGGTAGAGCGCGACCGCTGAGGGCGGGAACGCCACGAAGACCGCACCCTGCTCGTCGGTCCCGGTCGTCAGCGTGAAGCCGTCGGGCAGCTCGACGGTGGCGCCGTCGGCCCGGCCCCGGTAGAGGTTGAGGCCGACCAGCCGGGCCACGTAGTCGGTGCGGGGCTGCGCGGTGATCGTGGCGGCGTCGCCCGTCTGCACGACCCGGCCGTCCTCGACGATGACGAGCCGGTCGGCCAGCATCAGCGCGTCCAGCGGGTCGTGGGTGACCAGCACAGTCGCGCCGGGGAAGGCGGCCAGGTGCCCGCGCAGCCGGGCCCGCGTGTCCAATCTCGTACGGGCGTCCAGCGCGGCCAGGGGCTCGTCGAGCAGCAGCATGCGCGGCTCGGAGGCCAGCGCCCGGGCCAGGGCCACCCGTTGGGCTTGACCACCGGAGAGCTGGCGTGGCTTTTTCCGTACGTGGTCGGCCAGGCCCACCCGGGTCAGCCACTCGTGGGCCTGCTGCCGTGCCTGGGCGCGCGGCACCCGGCGGCACCGGGGCCCGAAAGCGACGTTGTCGAGCGCGTTCAGGTGCGGGAAGAGCAGGTAGTCCTGGAACACCACGCCGATGCGCCGCTGCTCGGGGGCGAGCCCGTCCAGCCGTACGCCGTCGAGGGTGATCCGGCCGTGGTCGAGCGGCAGCAGGCCGGCCAGCGCGCGCAGGGTCGTGGTCTTGCCGGCGCCGTTGGGGCCCAGCAAAGCGACGACTTCGCCGGGCTCGGCGGTCAGGTCGACGTCGAGCGTGAACCCGTCCCGCTTGACGACCAGTCGCGCGTCGAGGCTCATGGGGCCACCCACTTGTCCCGCAGCGCGGCCAGGATGCCGACCGAGACGACGAGCAGGATCAGGCTCAGCACGATCGCCGCGTCCACGTCCTGCTCCAGCGCCAGATAGACGGCGAGCGGCATGGTCTGCGTACGGCCGGGGAAGTTGCCGGCGAAGGTGATGGTCGCGCCGAACTCGCCCAGCGCCCGGGCCCAGCAGAGCACCGCGCCCGCGGCCACTCCGGGCGCGATCAGCGGCAGCGTGACCCGGCGGAACGTCGTCCAGCGGGAGGCGCCGAGCGTGGCCGCGGCCTCCTCGAACCGCACGTCGGCGCCGCGCAACGCCCCCTCCACGGCGATCACCAGGAACGGCATCGCCACGAAGGCCTCGGCCACGACCACGCCCGTGGTGGTGAACGGCAGGCTCACCCCGAACGTCTGGTCGAGCCATCCGCCGACCAGCCCTCGCCGCCCGAACACCAGCAGCAGCGCCACCCCGCCGACCACCGGTGGCAGCACCAGCGGCACGGTGACCAGCGCACGCACCAGCCGCCGGCCCGGGAACTCCAGCCGGGCCAGGACCCAGGCCAGCGGTACGCCGAGGACCAGGCACACCAGCGTGGCCAGGCTCGCGGTGAGCAGCGACAGGCGCAGCGCGGCCAGGATGCCGGGTTCGGTCAGCCGTTCCGGCAGCGTCGTCCACGGCGCCCGGATCAGCAGCCCGGCCAGGGGCAGGATCAGGAACGCGAGGCCGAGCGCGGCCGGGATCAGCAGCGCCAGCGGGGCTCGACGACGGTTCAGGGCTGCTGGAACCCTGCGTCGGTGAGGATCTTGAGCGCCGGTTCCGACCGGACGAACGCGACGAACGACGCGGCGGCCGACGGGTTCGGCGCGTTCTTGAGCGCGACGATCGGGTAGTCGTTGATCGCGCCGGCCGACTCCGGGAACTCGACGCCGTCCACGTCGGCGCTCGCCGCCTTGGCGTCCGTGCGGTAGACCAGGGCCGCGTCGACCTCGCCCAGTTTCACCTTGGACAGGGCGGCCTTCACGTCCTGCTCCAGCGTGACCGGCTCGACGTCCACGCCGGCCGCTTCGATCGCCTTCTGGGCCGCTGAGCCGCACGGCACCTGCTCGGCGCAGAGCGCGACCTTGAGCTCCGGGTTCTTCAGGTCGGCCAGCGTCCGGACGCCCTCGGGGTTGCCCTTGGCGGTGGCGATGACGAGCTGGTTCTTCACGAAGACGACCGGGTCGCCCTGGGCGTCGCCCGCGTCGACGACAGTCTTCATCGTGGCCGGGCTGGCCGCCGCGAAGACGTCGGCGGGCGCGCCCGAGGTGATCTGCTGGGCCAGGCCGGAGCTGCCCCCGTACGAGATCGTGACTTCGAGGCCGGGGTTCTGCTCCTCGAAATCAGTCTTGATCTTGTCGAAGGACTCGGTGAGGGACGCGGCCGCCATGACGATCAGTTCGCCGCCGGCCGCACTGCCGCTGGGGCCGGCCGCGGGAGCGCTGTCGCCGGAGTCGCCGCACGCCGCCGACGCCAGCACCGCCAGCAGCGCCACGCCGCTGAGCATTCGCCTCATCTGTCGTCCCCTCGCTCCACGACCACCGTGGTCGACTTGATGACGGCCACCGCCGTCGAACCCACCTCGAGGCCCAAGTCATCAACCGCCTCACGGCTCATCAGCGACACCACCCGGAACGGGCCGGCCTGAATGTCCACCTGCGCCATCACCTCGTCGCGCACGACCGCGGTGACGATGCCCCGCAGCCGGTTGCGCGCCGAGGAGCGGCTGGTGCCCGGATCGGGCTCGTCGGCCAGCGACCGGGCGAACGCGGCCAGGTCGGCCCCCGCGACATGCCGGTGCCCGTGGTCGTCGCGCCCGGCGGTCAACCGGCCCGCGTCGACCCAGCGCCGCACCGTGTCCACGCTGACGCCGAGCAGGTCGGCCGCCTCACCGATGCGATAGGTCGTCACAACCGCCACTCTAGGGCCGCAATTGCGAGTCTACCTACCCCGTACGACTTGCAGATGCGGAACCGTTGCACAGCTCACACACTCGACGGCATGCTGGGAGCGTGCCCGAACGCATTGCCGAGGTCACCGCCTTCCTGGCCGAGGTGCTCGCCCCCCGCGCGCCACTCACCGTCATCATCGACGGTGGTGACCACGGTGCCGCCGCGCGCTTCGCCTCCCGGCTGGCCGCCGCCTTCCCGCCCTCGGCCCGGGCGTGGAACGTCGACGCCGTCATGGGTCTGAGCGGCCCCGCCGGGGGAGTGCTGGACTCGGCCCTCAACGTGCTCGAACCGGCAGCCGACCGCGTCATCGTCTACCTGCGCGCGAGCCGCCGGGCCCCCGCCGGCGAAGGCGAACGCCGGGCCCAGGTGGTGATCGACCACCACGATCCCCAATGGCCGGTCATCCGCCACGTCCACCCCCGGCTGGCCGACCCCGACCGCTGGCACCTGACGGAGAGCCGGGCCTTCTTCGCCCCCAAGGCGGCCGGCTGGGACGACAAATTCGGTGACGACCTGCCCGCGTACGGGAAAGCAGTCGAAGCCGCCGGGCCCGCCCCCGGCGATGTGGCCCTCGACCTGGGCTGCGGCACCGGCCGGGCCCTGCCCGCCCTGGCCACCGCCGTAGGCCCGACCGGCCGGGTGATCGGCCTCGACTGCACGCCCGCGATGCTGGCCGAGGCCCACGCCAAGGGCCGCGACCGGGCGGCCACCCTGCTCCAGGCCGACGCCCGCCTGCTCCCGCTGGCCACCGCGGCGGCCGACGTGGTGTTCGCGGCCGGCCTCGTGCACCACCTGCCCGACCCCGAAGCCGGCCTGGCCGAGCTGGCCCGGGTCACCCGCCCGGGCGGCCGCCTGGTCCTCTTCCACCCCACGGGCCGGGTGGCGCTGGCGGCCCGCCACGGCCGCAAACTGACCCCCGCCGACCCCATGAACGAGGACAACCTGACACGCGCCCTGGAGGCCACCGGCTGGACCCCGAGCCGCTACGAGGACGACGAGAATCATTTCCTGGCAGTAGCCGTCCGCTCCCCAGCGGTGCCCCAGGCCCCCGGCGGGTGATCCGGCACTTCCAGGTCCGCCACGACCCCGAAGTGATCGCTGGCCCACACGCCGCCGACGGGCCGGTCCAGGACCAGACCGCAGGATCGGACGTCGAGGGTGGGGCCGTGATCACCGGACCGGACCAGGATGTAGTCGATGCGCCGGGACAACGCCGTCGCGACCTCACCGGCCCGGACGAGCGGGTTGACGGCGCTGAACGTGTGGCCCGGATCGGCCGGGTGCGCCGTCTCCCACGCGTCCTGATAGCACACGCTGAGCCCGTCGACGGGTTGTAACCCCCGCCAGAACCGCATGCTCGCCGCGTCCGGCCGCGCGTCGAAGTCACCGAGCACGATGACATGGCCGACCTGCGCCGCATGCTGTTCCAGAACCCGGGCGGCGGCAACGGCTTGCCGCTGCCGTTCCAGTTCATGGCCGAACGGCCAGCTCGGTTTGTGGTGCGCAACCAGGACTTCGCCGGCCGGCGTGTCCACTGTGACCATCAGCGTCGCGCACCAGGGCAGACTTTCCCCCGTACGGTGTCCCGCTGATCGATCTCCCCGACGACGCGATGCTGCCCGCGAGTGGCCAAAGCCCCGCCCACCCCGTCTGCGGCCGTACGGGAGAAGCCTTGCACCTGATAGCCGGGGCCGACCAGCTCGTCCACGACTTCCGGCGCACTGCCGACGGGAACCTCTTGCAGCGCGACGATGTCGGCCTGCAGCCCCTGCAGCGTCTCCGCAATCAGCCGCCGGCGCCGGTCCCAGCCCGGGTTGGCCGGCCCCAGCACATTCATCGTGACGATCCGCATCCGGCGATTATCGCCCGGACCCACGCCGCCCACCGACATCATCGCGAGGAGCCCGCATCGCCGCATCGACCCCGGGACCTCCGTCGCCGGTCAGCCTGTGGTGTCCTGGGCCAGCCAGCCCGGCGAGTCGAAGCGTACGGGTTGCGGGCCGGCCAGCGTGGTCAGGTGGTGTTCGAGTTTTTCCAGCTCGGCGGGGCCGATGCGAGCGGCCCACTCCTCGCGGAGGCGGTCGAAGATGGCCTCTCCGGTGCGCATGACCTCGAAGCCGAGCGGGGTGACTTCCAGGCGTTTGCGGCGGGCGTCGCGGGGGTCGGGGCCGGTGGTCACCCAGCCGCGTTCCTGCAGGACGGCGATCGTGCGGGCGGCCGACTGCTTGGTGATGGAGAGGCTGCGGCCCAGCTCCGAGGCCGTGTCGGCGCCGGCGGCGATGGCGCGCATGGCGAAGTCGTGGACGGGGCGGGCGTCCTCGAAGCCGGCGGCGGCCAGTTCGGTGATCGCGGAGTCGACGAGGGTGCGGAAGCCGCCGAGGAGCAGCAGGGCCAGGTCGGCGCCGGATCGGGACATGTGATGAGGCTACCGCTGGACGATCGACAGTCTGGGTGTCTATCTTGGGGTTGGAGAAAGACAGTCAGGCTGTCGAAAGGGAGAAGTCATGAAGGTCGACATCAACGGAACTACCCTGCACTACGTCGAAGCGGGTACCCGCGGCGAGCCGATCCTGCTGGTCCACGGCTTCCCCGAGACCTCGTACGCCTTTCACCGGGTGATGCCGCTGCTGGCCGGGAATCACCGCGTCTTCGCCGTCGATCTGCGCGGCTTCGGCGACTCGGCCGCGGGCGACAACGACAGCGCGACCGCTGCCGAGGATCTGCACCAATTGATCGCGCACTTCGGGGTGGGCCCGGTGCACCTCGTGGGCCAGGACATCGCCGGCGGTGCGGTCTATCGGCTGGCCGCCACGCATCCGGAGGACGTGCGCACCCTGATCGCGGTCGAGATGGGGCTGGCCGGCTACGGGCTGGAGGCGCTGGCCGACGTCACGCACGGCGGCGCCTGGCACATCGGCGTGCTGGCTGCGCCAGGCGTGCCCGAGATGCTGCTGGCCGGGCACGAGCGCGAGTTCCTGGAGTATCTGCTGCCGGCGGGCGACGTCGGCGAGTTCGCGCGCACCTACGCCCGGCCGGGCGGGTGGCGCGGCGCCGCCGGTCTCTACCGCTCGATGCTGCGCGAGGGCGACGAGCTGAGGGCGCTGCCCACCCTCACGATGCCGGTGCTGGCGGTCGGCCCGTTCGCCGTCGCCACCATGCGGCAGGTCGCCCAGCAGGTGACCGCGGTGGAGCTGGACGGCGTGGGTCACTACGTGGCGCTCGAGGCTCCCGAGCGGCTGGCCCACGCCGTCCTCGACTTCATCCGAGGCTGTTGAGCTTCTCCTGGATGCGGTCGCGCCGCTGCTCCAGCGTGTCGATGATCGCCTCGTTCTCCGCGATACCGGTCAGCTCGGTAGCGATCTCCTCCGGCTCGATGTATCCCTCCGAGGTGTCGGTGTCCTGCCCGCGTCGCGCCTGGGCATCGCCCCCGACGCGGCGCAGCTCGGCCAGCTCGGCCTCGACGTCCTTCAGTTCCTGACGCAGCTGGTCGGCAGTGTTCTCATCGCTCATCCGGACATCGTACGACCTAGTGATCATTCAGTATTTTCAAGAGTTCGTTCAACTATTGCAATCCTGTGACGTCCATTGTGATGATGGCTGTCGATCCGTTCCATCCCCAACCGGATCGACAGGAGTCCCCATGACTGTCACCCGACGAGCACTGTTGTCCGCGGCCGCCCTCACGCCCGCGGCAACCCTGCTCCCGTCACCCACCGCGGCCGCGGCCGCCTCCCCGCCCGGCGACGTCGTCGGCAAAATCAGCGTCGGCTATCAGGGCTGGTTCTCGTGCCCCGGCGACGGCGCCCCGATCGGTGGCTGGTGGCACTGGAGCCGTGACCGGTTCCAGCCGCCGTCGGCGAGCAACACCACGATCGTGTCCTGGCCCGACATGCGCGACTTCACGCACGCCTACCCCACGGCGTACCCGAACCTCGGCGACGGGCGCCCCGCGACTCTCTTCTCCTCGTACGACCAGCAGACCGTGGACACGCATTTCCAGTGGATGCGCACGTACGGGATCGACACGGCCGCCCTGCAGCGGTTCAACCCGACCGGCGACGAGGGTCCCACCCGCGACGCCATGGCGGCCAAGGTGCGCGGCGCGGCCGAGGCCACCGGACGCAAGTTCTACATCATGTACGACGTCACGGGCTGGACGTCGATGCAGAACCAGATCAAGACGGACTGGTCGCAGAAGATGTCCCCGTACGCCTCCTCGCCCGCCTACGCCCGGCAGAACGGCAAGCCCGTCGTCTGCATCTGGGGTTTCGGCTTCAACGACGACGGCCGCCCGTTCCCGCCGGCCGCGTGCCTCGACGTCGTGAACTGGTTCAAGGCACAGGGCTGCTACGTGATCGGCGGCGTCCCCACCTACTGGCGCGAAGGCAAGAACGACAGCCGGGCCGGGTTCTCCGACGTCTACCACGCGTTCCACATGCTCTCGCCGTGGATGGTCGGCCGCACCGGGACGCTCGACGGGCTCGACTGGTTCCTGGCCAACGTGAACACGGCCGACCAGGCCGACTGCAACGCCCACGGCATCGACTACCAGCCGTGCGTGCTGCCCGGCGACCTCTCCTCCGGGCATCGGCGGCACGGCGACTTCTACTGGCGCAGCCTCTACAACATGATCAGGCTGGGCGCCCAGGGCCTGTACGTGTCCATGTTCGACGAGTTCAACGAGGGTAACCAGATCGCCAAGACGGCCGAGACCGGCGCGTCGGTGCCGGCCGGCACGGGCATCCGGGCGCTCGACGAGGACGGCACGTTCTGCTCAGCCGACTACTACCTGCGGATCACCGGCGACGGCGGGCGCATGTTGAAGGGGCAGACAGCCCTGACCGCGACGCGGCCGACGCCGCCCACCACCGGGACCCCGCCGGTTCCGACCGGTGACCTCGCCGCCGGCAAGCCCGTCACCGCCGGCAGCGCGAACGGCCCGTACGGGCCGGGCAACGCGGTCGACGGCAACGCGGGCAGCTACTGGGAGAGCACCAACCACGTCTTTCCCCAGTGGATCGAGGTCGATCTCGGGACCCCGTACGCGGTGAAGCGTCTGGTGCTGCGCCTGCCCGGCACCTGGGAGCGCCGCACCCAGACGATCACGGTGCCCGGCCGCGCCGCCGAGACGTACGTGTTCGACCCCGCCTCCGGCAACACCGTGACGATCACACTGCCGGGCACGTCCGTACGGCAACTGCGGTTGACCTTCACCGCCAACACCGGCTGGCCCGCCGCGCAACTGGCCGCCCTGGAGGCGTACGCGTAAACCGATCCGGCGGGGGGCGCCCATGTGTCCCCCGCCGGGGGACGCGAGCGGCCGCCGGAGGTGCCACGCACCGCTGGGTCGTGCGCTCATCGACGACCCGGCCCGCAGCCGACGACAACGCGGCACTCACCGTGTCCCTGACGCACGAGCCGCCGCCCGACTCCACCCGATCGCTCAAGATCGCCACAACGGCCCCTGCCCAGTGCCCGCCCTACCAAGGGGGACCCCCACCCACGGACACCATTCTGGTCGATCGCGGCGATCTTTGCGCTCAAGCCTGTGGACAACCATGGATTGTGGACAACCGATGGATCAAGCAGCGGCGTCGCTACTATCGGCTCGCTCCCCGGTCCTCGTCGGAAGGCTCCACAACCATGCGTTTGCTCGTGCTGGGCGGCACCCGGTTCGTCGGCCGGGCCGTGGTCGAGGCCGCGCTCGCCGCCGGCCACGAGGTGACCCTCTTCAACCGCGGCCGCACCGCCCCGCATCTCTTCCCCGAGGCGGAGACGGTCGTCGGTGATCGCACGGCTGATCTGTCCGCGTTGAGCGGGCGTGCCTTCGACACCGTCGTCGACTGCGCGGGTTATCAGCCGGAGGTGGTCGGCAAGTCGGTGGCCGCGCTCGACGGCCGTGTGGCGCGCTACGTCTTCGTGTCGTCAGTTTCTGTGTACGCCGATCAGAGCGTCCCGGCCGACGAGAGTTCGGCCGTGCTCGACGACGAGTCGTACGGCGGGCGCAAGGCGCGCTGCGAGCGGGTGGTCCTCGACGCGTTCGGCGAGCGCGCCTTGCTCGCCCGGCCCGGCCTGATCGTGGGGCCGCACGACCCGACCGAGCGGTTCTCGCACTGGCCGCGGCGGTTGGCGCGCGGCGGCCGGGTGCTCGTGCCGGGGGCGCCGGAGGATCCGATGCAGCTGATCGACGTACGGGATCTGGGCAGTTGGCTCGTCTCGACCGACGCGGCCGGGTTCTGCAACGTCGTGGGGCAGCCCGTCACCATGCGGGAACTGATCGAGGCGTGCCCGGTGACCGTCCCGGCCGAGCTGGTCTGGGTGCCGAGCGCGGTGCTGCTGGAGCTGGGCGTCGACCCGTGGATGGGTGTGCCGATGTGGATCGGCGACCCCGAGGCGGCCGCGGCCAATCTGGTCGACGGGCAGCGGGCACGGGCGCACGGCCTGACGACACGACCGCTGCGGGAGACGGCGGTGGATGTGCTGGCGTGGGATGTCGCCCGGGGCGGCCCGGTGGACGACCCCTTCCCGGCCGAGGCCGAGGAGGCGTTGCTCAGGCGGGTGTCGGGGTGAGCGTGTCGGGGCTTGGGAGGCGTTGCTCAGGCGGGTGTCGGGGTGAGCGTGTCGGGGCTCGGGAGGCGTTGCTCAGGTGAGCGTCAGGTTGAGCATGTCGAGGCCCGTGACGGGGCGGAAGCCGGCCTCCGCGTAGAGGGTGAGCGCCGGTTCGTTGTCGGCCTCGGTCTGCAGCGACACCCGCCGGGCGCCGGCCGAGCGGGCCGCGGTGACCACGTGAGCCAGCAACGCGCGGGCCACACCGCGGCGCCGGGCCCGGGGCGGCACGAAGAGGTCGCGGACGAGCCAGGCCGTGCCCAAGGTCAGCGAGGCGGGCAGCACGGCGGTGGTGACGAAGCCCCGTACGGTCCCGGACTCGATCGCCGCCGCCACCGCGAAGCGGCCCGACGTGACCTGCTCGGCCAGCCAGGCCTGCGTCTCGTGCGGGGCGGACGGAAAGCCGTAGTGCACGCGATATTCGTCGAACAGCGCGGCCACGGCCTCGAAGGTGTCGCCCGGCGGGCCGACCCAGGTGATCACAGCTCCTCCAGTTCGGCCTCGAGCAGCCGGGTCACGTGGTCGTGCCGCCGGCCGGAGAGTTCCATGCCGCGGCTCGGCTGCTCGGTCAGCATCAGCACGTAGAGGTGGACGCGGTAGAGCGCGATCCGGGTCTGCTCCTCGGGCGTGAACGCCGCGCGGCCGTAGCCCGCCGCGAACGGGTGCGCGGGGGTGATCCGCTGGAAGAGGGCGGGGGAGACGAAGTCGAGCAGCGGATCGCCGTACAGGTAACGCTCGCCGTCGACCAGGCCGCTGAGCGACCCGTCCGGCGCGACCAGCACGTTGCCGTCCCACAGGTCGAAGTGCAGCAGCGCGGGCCGGGTGACCGTGGCCAGCAGGCGGTGGTGCCGCGCGACCAGCCCGTCCAGCGGCGGCAGGGGCACACCCCACTCGGCGGCGTCGGCCCGCAGGGAGTCGAGGATCGCGGCGTACGCCGTGGGCCAGTCGGCGGCCGACGGCCGGTTGCCGGTGTAGCCGAAGTGCGGGCCGGTGATTTCGTGCACGCGGGCGATGGCCGCCCCGAGCTGACGCCGCGCCGGAGCGGAGTCGCCTTCGGTCAGTGGGCGCCCGGGCAGCAGTGTCGAAATGATCCAGCTGTCCGATGAGGCGAGGACTTCGGGCACGGGGGCCACGCCGCGAACCATGGAGAAGTACGCGACCTCGGCCGGGAGCATGCCCGCCTCGTACGAGAGCAAGCGAGCCGACGGCGGCGGACCCACCTTGACCACCACCTCGCGCCCGTCGGTGAGAGCGGCTCGCCAGACGGCGGCGAACCCGCCCCCGCTCAGCTCGACGGCGGGCGAGGACACCCCGAGTCCGAGACCGTCGTTGACGATCCCGGCGATGTCGTCGGAGTCGACGGAGGGCTGAGTCGGACTACGCATGCGGCGAAGACTAGATCGTCAGCGGCCGCAGCACTGTCCCCTCGGCGTGTTCGGCGAACGTGCGGTAGTGGCGCAGGGCCAGGAAGAGCCAGCCCAGGCTGATGACGGCCAGCACGACGTACGCGATCGGAGTCGAGAACGTGTCCCAGCAAGTGTGCAGCACCACCGCGCCGGCGAAGGTGGCCAGGAACGCGAGCACGCGCCGGGTGTTCGGGGCGGCGATCAGGGCCCAGAGCGCGCCCGCGGTGAGCCCGGTCCAGGCGGTGTGGCCGGCGGGAGCGGTCAGGCCCCGTACGAACAGGGTCTGCTCGACGCTGCCGACGTTACCGCCCGACGCGAGCAGGGCCGTGAAGCCGTAGCCCATGGTCTCCAGGGCCGCGAAACCCATGCCGGACGCGACGCCGATGATCAGGCCGTCCGACGGCAGCCGCCGCTCGTGCCGCGACAGGATCGTGAACAGCAGGATCAGCGGCACGATCAGCTTGGCCGACTCCTCGATGACCGCCACCAGCACCATCGGCAGCACGCCGAGGCGGTGCAGCGTGTCGTACTCGAGCGTGCCGGCCACCACGATGCCGATCACCCCGCCGAAGAACGCGGCGATCACCAAGGCCGAGGCCGGAACCTGCCACCGACCCGTACGGGCCTGGGCGAACGTGAGGAACGAGAGCGGGACGACCGTGGCGCCGAGCAGGATCAGGGCGGGCACGAAGTTGGGATTTTGAGTGTGGACCAAGGTCCGCAGCACCACGGCGTACAGGGCAAGACCGATGACCAGGACGCCGAGCCAGGCCCACCGGCGGGGGTTGTGTTCGCGCATGCCGCGCTGCTACCCCGCCGGTGGGATCGACTAGCGGTAATGCGACGCGCGTCGCTCAGTGTGCGACGGCCATCACGGGCTCGGCCGACTCGTCGACGGGCAGGCGCGAAGGCTGCACGACCGTCCAGAGCACCACGACCACGGCCAGCATCGTGCCCGCCACCACGATCGCCATGGCCAGGGCGCTGTTGCCGAGCACGCCGACCAGCGGCGCCGCGAGCGCGCCCACCCCGAACTGCATCGCACCCAGCAGCGCGGCCGCGGTTCCGGCGGCCTCACCATGCCGCGAGAGGGCTAGCGCCGGGGCGTTCGTCATGGCCAGGCCCACCGTGGCCAGCACCAGCCAGAGCGGGATCAGTACACCGGCCAGCCCGCCGAAGCCGGTGATCGCGAACAGCAGGAAGATCACGCCGAAGACCGCGCCCGCGACCAGCGCGCCCGTCAGGATCTGCACCGGCTGCCAGCGGCGGAGCAGGCGCACGTTGAACTGGGTGGCGCCGATCAGCCCGATCGCGCCGCCGGCGAAGACGTACGCGAACTGCTGCTCGTCCATGCCGTACTCCTCCTGGAACACGAAGGAGCTGCCGGAGACGTACGCGAAGAGCGCGGAGAACGCGAGCGCGGCCACCAGGATCAGGCCCACGTAGGCCCGGTCGGTGAACAGCCGTCCGTAGTCGCGCAGGGTGCCGGTGACCCCGCCGTTGCGCCGCCGCTCGACGGGCAGCGTCTCGGGCAGGAACAGCGCGGTCGCCGTCAGGATGGCGATCGCGGCCACGGTGAGCACGACGAAGACGCCGCGCCACGAGGTCCAGTTGAGCACCACGCCGCCGATGGTGGGCGCGAGGATCGGGGCCACGCCGACGACCAGCATCAGGCGCGAGAAGAGCTTGGCCGCGGCGAGCCCGCTGAACAGGTCACGCACGATCGCCATGGCGACGACGGCGGCGGCTGCGGCGCCCAGGCCCTGCAGCACTCGCAGGGTGCCGAGCACGGCCAGGTTGGGCGCGACGACGCAGAGCACGGAGGCCAGCACGTGCACGCCGACCCCGGCCAGCAGGGGCAGGCGGCGCCCGACGGCATCGGAGAGCGGGCCGACCAGCAGCTGCCCGAGGGCCAGGCCGAGCAAAGTGCCGGTCAGCGTCAGCTGCACGGCGGCCTCGGTGGTGTGCAGGTCGGTGGTGATCGTCGGGAGCGCCGGGAGGTACATGTCGATCGTCAGCGGCCCGAGCGCGGTGAGAAAACCCAGCACGAGGACGATGCGGAGGCGGCGTCCTGCGGGCAGGAGTTCACCAGGGGAGAGTTCAGCGCGCATATTCGGCGGCAAGTCTCCGGCGACCGGCTTTGTTCCGCGTCGTAATAGTGATCACAACCGTGCCGAATCGCGGAAATCGGCTTGACTACCTGCATAAACGATCAGTGACGGGACCCACGTGTGGTCTGGACCGCGATCGGTTGTGACGCCGGTGCAAGCGGAGAAAAGTGGGAGTCCGTACGTGCCACAGAGCGAGTGAAAGGCGACCCCGTGCCCCTGCGTCCCTCAGCAAGGGCCTGGACGGTCTGGGCCGTCGGCCTCGCCGCGTACATCGTCGCAGTGCTGCACCGCACCTCGCTCGGCGTGGCCGGGCTGGACGCGCAGCACCGCTTCGGCATCGGAGCCGGAGCCCTGGCCTCGTTCGCCGTGCTGCAACTGCTCGTCTACGCCGGCCTGCAGGTGCCGGTCGGGCTGCTGCTCGACCGGTTCGGTTCGCTGCGGCTGGTGGTCAGCGGCGGTGTGCTGATGGCGGCCGGTCAGGCGATCATGGCGACCACCGATCACGTCGGCGGCGCCGTGCTGGCCCGCATCCTGGTCGGCGCGGGCGACGCGATGACCTTCATCAGCGTGTTGCGCCTGGTGCCGCAGTGGTTCCCGGCTCGCCGGGTGCCGGTGCTGACCCAGATCACCGGGCTGGCCGGGCAGGCCGGGCAGGTGCTCTCGGCGGTGCCGCTGGCTGCCATGCTGGCCGGCCCCGGCTGGAGCACCGCGTTCCTCGCGACCGCGGGAGCCGGCGTCTTCGTCGCGGTGGCCGCCTTCCTGGCCCTGCACGACACCCCGGAACGGCGGATCACCGTCGGCGCCGCGATCACCATGCGGCAGGTCGGGCACGACCTGAGCAGCGCGTGGCGGCACCCGGGGACCCGGTTGGGGCTGTGGACGCACTTCACCACCCAGTTCACCGGCACGGTGTTCGCGCTGATGTGGGGCTTCCCGTTCCTGATCGCCGGGCAGGGTCTGCCCCAGGAGACGGCGAGCGCTCTGCTCACCCTGTTCGTGCTGGTCGGCATGGCCGCCGGGCCGATGATCGGGCTGCTCGTGCAGCGGCATCCGCTGCGCCGGTCGTGGCTGGTGCTGGGGGTGATCGCGGCCAACGCGGGCGGCTGGGGCCTGGTGCTGGCCTGGCCCGGGCACGCGCCGATGCCGGTGCTGGTGGTGCTGATCGTGGCGCTGGGCCTGGGCGGCCCGGGCTCGATGATCGGTTTCGACTACGCCCGCACGTTCAACCCGCCGAGCCGGCTCGGCACCGCCACCGGAGTGGTGAACGTCGGCGGCTTCGTCGCGTCGCTGCTGTCGATCGAGCTGATCGGCCTTATTCTCGACGCGCGCACCGGCGGCGGCGCCACGTATGACATCGCCGACTTCAAAGTGGCCATGTCGGTGCAATACATATTCATGATCGTCGGCGTCGCCGGAATTCTGCGAACGCGCAGGCTGGCCCGTGAACGCATGGCCGCGGAGGGCATCGTGGTCCGCCCGCTACGCGAGGTGTGGGCGGATCGCCGGGGTTTAGCGATCGCGCGTAAGGAGAAGGCCAAGGCCTGACAGTCACCACAAGAGGGCAGAGGCAAGGAGGACATGACCGAGCACGCACCGGCCAAGATCTTGTCCGGCATCGACATTCCCAAGACCATCGCAGGAACCCTGGCCGCGGTCTCCGCCGCGGTTGTCGGTTCCTTCCTAGGCGTCGCCGGCACTCTCATCGGCGCGGCCGTGGCCAGCCTCATCGGCTCGGTCGGAACGGAGCTCTATCACCGGTTCATCAACCGCGGCAGCGAGAAGATCAAGACGTTCGTGACCGCGCCGGCCGCGGTCGGCACCCCACCGGTCGCGGCGGCCGAGGACGAGGTGCCGTCGGACGAGCCCGTGGTCGACCGGCGCCCGGTCAAGATGCGCTGGGGCCGGATCACCGCGGCCGCCGGCCTGCTGTTCGTGCTGGCCATGGGCGGCATCACGGTGTTCGAGCTGATCGCCCAGCGTTCGATCGCGGACGCGGTCGGGCACAAGACCAGCTCCAGCACGACGTTGGGCAACGCGTTCAAGGGCGACAACGGCTCGGACGAGAAGCCGGCCACCACGCCGTCCACGCAGCCCTCGGCCGACCCGACCGGTGAGCCCACCGCGGACCCGGCCGAGACGGCCGCCCCGACCGGCACGGCGGCGCCCACGGACACCTCGGCGCCGGCCGAGTCGCCCGAGCCGCAGCAGACCGACGGCACGCAGACCGGCACGGCGCCCACCGAGGCGCCGGCGGACGGCCAGACCGAGCCGGACGGCACGACGCAGGACTCCACCACGCAGAACGGCGACGTGCAGAACCAGCAGGTCCAGCCGAACGGAACGGAGTAGGCAGATGGATGCCAAGGGCGTACTGACCGAGGCCTTCGGGCGCCTCCCCGAGCTCGTGCACACGGCCGTGCACGGGCTCACCGCCGACCAGCTGCGGTGGCAGCCGGCGAAGGGGGCCAACTCGATCGGGTGGCTGGTCTGGCACCTGACCCGGGTGCAGGACGACCACGTGGCCGACGTGATGGGCACCGAGCAGGTCTACGCCGGTGGTGATTGGCCCGCCAAGTTCGGACTGAAGGACCCGGGCGAGACCGGGTACGGGCATGACGCGTCCGACGTGGCCGCGGTGGCCCCGGAAAGCGCGCAGGTGTTGCTCGACTACTACCAGGCGGTCCACGACCGTACGGTGGCCTGGCTCGCGGACCTCACCGAGGCCGACCTGGACCGGGTGGTCGACGACAACTGGGATCCGCCCGTGACGCTCGGGGTGCGGCTGATCAGCGTGTACGACGACGACGCGCAGCACGCGGGCCAGGCGGCCTACGTGCGCGGGTTGCTGTAAAGGAAAGCGGGCGGGGGCGACCCCGCCCGCTTTTTCTCACGCCGAGGACGGCTCGGTCAGCGGCAGCCGTACGAGGAATTTGGTGTCGCCCGGCTTCGAGTCGAGCTTGATGTCGCCGCCGTGCCCGTTGACCACGATCCGGTACGAGATGTCCAGGCCCAGGCCCGTGCCCTCGCCCACCGGCTTGGTCGTGAAGAACGGCTCGAAGACGCGCTTCTTGAGATCCTCGGGGACGCCCGGACCGGAGTCACCGACCGACACGACCACGTGATCGTCTTCGCGGTACGTCTTGACGGTCAGCGTGCCGGCGCCGTTCATGGCCTGCACCGCATTGTCGATCAGGTTGGTCCACACCTGGTTGAGCTCGGCCGGGTGGGCCGGAACCTGCGGAATCGTACGGTCGTAGTCCTTCACGACCTTGATCCCCTCACCGATCTTGTGGTTGAGCATGACCAGCGTGCTGTCGAGGCCGGAGTGCACGTCGATCCACTGGTGCGCGGCCCGGTCCATCTGCGAATACTGCTTGGCCGCGGAGACCAGCGACGACACCCGGCTCGTGGCGTCCTCGATGTCGGTCATCAGCTGCTCGGTCTCGAGCGCGTAGCCGATCCAGTGGATCGCCTGGTCGAGCAGCTTCTGGGTGCCGACCCGCTCCTCGATCAGCGTGAGGCACTCGATGTCGAGGCCGCCCTGGGCGAAGACCGGCGCCAGGTCCCAGCCGCCGGTGACGTTGCGCTCGTCCATCCAGTCGCCGAGCTCGTCCTCGCGGTCGGCCGTCTCCATCGCGGTCAGCGGCTTGGCCTTGGCCGCCCGCTCGATCACGTCCTCCTGCAGCTCGACCAGCGCGACCAGGCGCTCCGGGTCGACCTTGCCCGCGGCCAGCATGGCCAGCTTGTGCCGCATGCCGGCGACCCGCTGGCGCAGCGCGGAGGTGGCCCGGGAGGCGGCCGCGGCCGGGTTGTTGAGCTCGTGCATCAGACCGGCCGAGAGCGCGCCCAGCGCGGTGAGCCGCTGCCGCTCACTGACCGCGGCCTGGGTGTTGCGCATGCCGATGGTCAGGCCCTCGAGCAGGTGGATCGCCATCGGGAACCACTCGCGCATCATCCAGCCGAAGTCGTTGGCCGACAGCACGAAGAAGTCGCTGTCGTCGAGCGCGCGCAGGCTCATCATGTAGTTGCGCTGGACGCCGTCGTCGCGCAGGTAGGCGTTGGTGGCGCCCATGTAGACGCCGCGCTGCTCGGTGCGGTTGGTGCGCACCTCGTCCTGCCCGACCCGGCGGGTGAGCTCGATCGTGCCGCTGAGCAGCACGAAGAACTGGTCGGCGGGGTCGCCCTCGCGGATCACCACGCCGCCGGCCGGCATGTGCATCGTGCAGCCGTGCTCCGAGATCCAGGTGAGCTGGTCGTCGGTCAGCTTCTCGAACAGGAACAGGGTGCGCAGCTCGTCGTTGGTGAGCTGCCCCGGCTCGCACGGAACGAGCTTGACCTCAGCGGTGTCACTCATGGCTTACTGCGCCTCCAGGTAACGATGGACCAGCGTGACGGCCATCGCGCCCTCGCCGACCGCCGAGGCCACCCGCTTGACGGAGTTGGCCCGGACGTCGCCGGCGGCGAAGATGCCGGGAACACTGCACTCCAGGTAGAACGGATCCCGCTCCCGATCCCATCCCTTCGGACGGGTGCCATTCGAGAGAAGATCCGGCCCGGTGTAGACGAAGCCCTTCTCGTCGCGGGCGACGGCGGTTCCCAACCAGTCCGTACGGGGTTCGGCCCCGATGAAGACGAAGAGGTAACCGCACTCGACGGTGGTGCTCTGGCCCTCTTTGCTGTCGCAGATCGTGATGGCCTGCAGATGGCCGTCGCCCTGGGCGCCGATCACCTCGCACCGCGTACGGACCCGGATGTTGTCGATCTTGTTGAGCTGCTGGATCAGGTAGTACGACATCGACGCCTCGAGCGAGTCGCCCCGCACCAGCAGCGTGACCGTCCGCGCGTACCGGGAGAAGAACAACGCCGCCTGCCCGGCCGAGTTCGCGCCGCCCACGATGTAGACGTCGGTGCCCGCGCAGGACGGGCCCTCGGTCGAGGCCGAGCCGTAGTAGACGCCGGAACCGGTCAGCTCGGCGATGCCGTCGGCCACCAGCGGCCGATACGCCACGCCGGTGGCCAGCACGATCGAGTGGGCCGAGATCTCGCCGCCGTCGGCGAAGCTCAGCGTGCGGGCCGAACCGTCCTGCCGCAGGCCCGTCACGTCGCGCGTGGTCAGCACCTCGGCCGAGAACTTGCCGGCCTGCCGCCGCGCCCGGTCGGTCAGCTGGGCGCCCGAGATGCCGTCGGGGAAGCCCAGATAGTTCTCGATGCGCGAGCTCTGACCGGCCTGGCCACCCACCGCGCGCCGCTCGACCAGCAGCGTCTTGAGGCCCTCGGAGGCGCCGTAGACCGCGGCACCGAGCCCGGCCGGGCCGCCCCCCACGATGATCAGGTCGTAGAAGTCGCGTCCGGGCGCCGTCGACAGCCCGACCGCCTCGGCCACCTCGGTCGTGCTGGGCTGCGCGAACGTGCGCCCGTCGGAGGTGACCACCAGCGGGATCGACTCGGGACCGACCCCGGCTGCCTCGAGCAACCGGCGGCCCTCGGACTCGTCGGCGCCCAGCCACCGGTAGGGCACCAGGTTGCGGGCGAGGAAGTCACGGATCTCGTACGACGGCTCGCTCCAGCGGTGCCCGACGACGCGGATGTCCTCCATCTCGCGGTCGCCGGTGGCCTGCCAGGCGTCGAGCAGCGCGTCGATCACCGGGTAGAGCTTCTCCTCCGGCGGGTCCCACGGCTTGAGCAGGTAATGGTCGACGTCGACCACGTTGATGGCCTGGATGGCGGCGTCGGTGTCGGCGTACGCCGTCAGAAGCGCGCGCCGCGCGTTGGGGAACAGGTCCATCGCCTGCTCCAGGAACTCGATGCCGTTGGTCTGCGGCATCCGGTAGTCGGCGAGAATGACGGCCACGCGGCCGCCACGCAGCTTGAGTTCTTTCAGGGCGTCGAGGGCCTCGGAGGCCGACGACGCGCGCACGATGCGGTACTGGTCGCCGTAACGACGGCGCAGGTCGCGGGCGATGGCCCGGGAGACCGCGGGGTCGTCGTCGACGGTCAGGATCGCGGGGTGGCCCATGGCAAATACCTCAGCTATCCGCAGTCGGGGTGGCCAGGAGGTCGGCGTATTCGGGGTGACGGTCGAGATATCCGCTGATGAAGGGGCAGGAGGCGACGACCGGGGTGGCGCGGCCGCGCGCGTCCTCGAGCGCGGCCGAGGCGAGCCGGCCGGCCAGGCCCCGGCCCGAGAAGGACTGCTCGATCACGGTGTTCAGCAGCTCGATCCGGTCGCCGTGGCGGCGATAGTCCAGCACACCGGCCACCTCACCGCCGACCAGCAGCTCGTAGCGCCGCCGCTCGAAGGCGTCGACCACCACGGCGTCGGTCGCGTCGGGCACGCCGACCTGGGCGCTGCCCTCGACGCGCAGCTTGCGCCGGGCCCGCTCGTAGAAGCTGGTGTTGCCGAGCCGGATGACCTGGGCCGCCGACGGGATCGGCTCGATCGACAGCTTGTCGCCCGGCCCGGCGTAGCCCTCGATGATGCCGTCGACCTCGATGGCGAGCCGGCCGCTGGTGGGCAGCACGTCGATGTCGAGCTGCTCCTGCAGGGCCAGCATGAGCGGGCGGTTGAACGACGAGTGGGCGGCCGAGGCGGTCACGATCAGGCCCTCGACGTTGGGTGAGACGATCGGGCCGCCGGCCGAGAAGCTGTACGCCGTGGAGCCGGTGGGGGTGGCCACGATGACGGCGTCGGCCGCGTAGTTGACGAAGTTCTTGCCCTCGAGGCTGATGCCGACCGCGGCCAGCCCTTCGCCGGGCACGCGCACCATGGCGATGTCGTTGAAGGCTGACACGTCCTTGCCGTCGGGCAGCACGGTGCGCACCGCCGTACGGGACTCGATGGTGAACTTGTGCTCGTCGATCGCGGTGAGCGCGTCGGTCAGATCGGGCAGATCGACCTCGGCCAGGAAGCCGAGCCGGCCCACGTTGACGCCCAGCACCGGGGTCTTGCGCCCCTCGACCAGGCGCATCGTGCGCAGCATCGTGCCGTCACCGCCCAGGCTGACCAGCAGGCCGGCCCGCTCGACCATCTCGTCGGCGGTGACCGCGACGGCCTCACAGTCGATGCGGTCGATCTCGTCGTGCAGGCCCAGCACGGTGACGTTGCGCCGCTCGGCCCAGTCGACGATCGCCTCTATCGCCGATCCGCAGTCGCGTCGCGGGTGCAGGACGAGCCCTACGACCTTGACCATCCCCATGCCGGATTACCGCCCGTTCTCGTAGTTCAAGAAGACAGCCTTGCACGTCCGGCGCCGGATCGGCGAGGGCAGGCGACGGAGCACACGCGGGTCTTTCGGGCAGGTTTCCTTCTCGTTTCTTGACAGCGTTGTCAGACATAGACAGCCTCCGATTTATCCCCGGTTTTCCCGGCGCTCCGAGAGGATCCCCATGCGCCCACGTCCACGGTTGCTGGCCATCGCCGCGGCAGCCCTCACAGCTGTCTCGCTGAGCCCTCTTCCCGCTGCTCAGGCCGCTCCTGCCCCCTCGCCCGCCATCGACATCGACCCCGGCATGCTCAGCGCGATGCGCCGGGACCTCAAGCTGAACGACGCCCAGATCGAGGCGCGGCTGCGGACCGAGGCGGCGGCGCCCGTGGTCGAGAAGCGGCTCAAGGCCGTGCTCGGTCCGGCCTTCGCGGGAGCCTGGATCCCCTCCGGGGCGTCCCGGCTGACGGTTGCGGCCACTTCGTCCTCCGCCGCGGCCGCCGTGCGATCGTCAGGTGCGGATTTTGCGGTGGTTCGCAGATCCGCGTCCGATCTTCTCCGTCTGCGCGACAGCTTGGACAAGAAGGCGAAAAGCGCAAAGCCTTCCGTCGTACGGGGGTGGTACGTCGACGTCCCCAACAACCGGGTGGTGGTCATGGCCGCTCCCGGCTCCGAAAGTGCCGCGCGCGCCTTCGCCGGCGCATCGGTCACCGTGGTCACCGCGGCCGAACAGCCCCGCGCGCTCTACGACATCCGCGGCGGCGACCAGTACGTGATCAACGGCAACACGCTGTGCTCGGTCGGCTTCTCGGTCGCAGGTGGCTTTGTCACCGCCGGTCACTGCGGCGGCACCGGCAGCCCCACCCTGGGCTACAACAACGTCGCCCAAGGCACCTTCGCCGGCTCCTCGTTCCCCGGCAACGACTACGCCTGGGTGCGTACGAACGGCAACTGGACCCCGCAACCGTGGGTCAACAACTACGCCGGCGGCAACGTCACCGTGGCCGGCTCGCAGGACGCGGCCATCGGCAGCTCGATCTGCCGTTCCGGCCGCACCACAGGCTGGCGCTGCGGCACCCTGCTCGGCCGCAACGAGACGATCGTCTACTCCCAGGGCGCGGTGTCCGGCCTGTCCCGCAGCAACGCGTGCGCCGAACCGGGCGACTCCGGCGGCTCGTGGATCTCGGGCAACCAGGCCCAAGGCGTCACCTCGGGCGGCACGGGCAACTGCTCCAGCGGCGGCACGATGTGGTTCCAGCCGGTCAACGAGATCCTCCAGACGTACGGCCTGGCCCTGACCACCACCGGCGGCGGTGGCGGCGGCTCCGCGGTGATCAGCAACTGGAACAACAAGTGCATCGACGTGCCGAACGGCAACTTCGCCGACGGCGTCCAGCTGCAGATGTGGAACTGCAACAACAGCGCCGCCCAGAAGTGGGAGTTCGTCGACGGCACCCTGCGGACGTCGAACAACAAGTGCATGGACGTCGCGTGGGGCTCCACGGCCAACGGCGCCGCCATCCAGATCGTCACGTGCAGCGGCAACCCCGCCCAGCAGTTCGTCCTGTCGGCGGCCGGTGACCTGGTCAACCCGCAAGCGAACAAGTGCGTGGACATCGCCGAGTGGAACGGCAACGAAGGCGCGCGCCTGCACCTGTGGGACTGCGTCGGCGGAGCCAACCAGAAGTGGCGCCGCGGCTGATTTTCTTCCGGCATCGCGGCCATTCGGTGGCCGCGATGCCGGGCACCTTCGACGTCATGACACTCGACCGTTCCGGATCCCGCATCGACCACCTCAACCTGGCCGTCCCGTCGCTGACCGAGGCGGTGGCGTTCTACGAGCCGGTGCTGGCCGCCATCGGCATCACCAAGATGCTGGAGATCCCACCCAACGCCACCCCCAACCAGCCCACCGCCATGACCGGCTTCGGCCTGGCCGACGTCAAGCCCTACTTCTGGCTCATCGACGGCGGCGTGGTGGGCACCAACATGCACGTGGCCTTCACGGTCGACACCCGCGCCGACGTGGACACGTTCTACGAGGCGGCCCTGTCGGCGGGCGCCACGTCGTTGCTGAAGCCCGCAGTCCATCCCGAATACCACGACGACTATTACGGCGCGTTCGTCCTGGACCTGCACGGCATCAACCTCGAAGCCGTCTGCCACCACCCCGGACAAGCCTGACGGAGAGTTGCCGCGGCGCCTGTCCGAGCGCTTGTTCGGGCAGGCCGGGTGGGCTTAAAGGCCTTCAAGATGATCGTTAAGGTCGTTTTAAGGGGGCGGCTTCGAGCATGGGCAGGTCCGCTACTACGGAGGCCTGTTCCACCATGCGTCACAAGCGAACGATGCGTCACAAGCGAACCCTGGTCCTTTCCACGGTGGCTGCGGCCGTGGTCGGGGTTACCACCTGGATCGCGTTGCCGGCTTCGGCTGCTGCGCCTACTGCCACGTTGCGTACGGTCTCGGACTGGGGTTCGGGGTGGCAGAGCGAGGTGACCATCAAGAACACCGGCGGCGACATGAAGTCGTGGAAGGTGGAGTTCGATCTGCCGGCCGGGGGGTCGATCGGCAGCTACTGGGACACCGATCTGGCCGTGAGCGGCAACCACCTGACCTTCAGCAACCGGTCGTGGAACGGGGTCGTGCCGGCGGACGCCGGCGTGACCTTCGGGTTCGTCGGGGCGGGCGGCAAGCCGGCCAACTGCAAGCTCAACGGCATGCCGTGCGGTAGTGGCGGCGACGTGATCACCACTACGGCCCCGACGGTGGCGCCGACGACCAAGGCGCCCGCCGCGACGCCGCCTGCTAAGACACCGCCCGCGGCAACGAAACCAGCGGAGACCGAGCCCACGAGCGTGCCGCCCAAGAGTGACGTCCTGCCGGTCAAGGTCACCAACGAGACGGGCCGCGGGGAGAACGTCTTCCTCTACCTGCTGGGCACGAACCTGACGACCGGCAAGCTCGGCTACGTCAACGCGGACGGCGCGTTCACCAACTGGTCGGGTGGCGGCTCGGTGCCCGTACCGGCCCCGGACGTCTCGATCCCGGGACCGGCCGACGGGTCCAGCGTCACGGTCAAGATGCCGAAGAACCTGTCCGGGCGTCTCTACATGTCGTTCGGGCAGAAGCTGGACTTCCGGCTGACCACCGACGGCCTGGTGCAGCCGGCGCCGTGGGCGGGCGGCGACCCCAACCGCGACATCCTGTTCGACTGGAGCGAGTTCACGTTCAACGACGGCGGCCTGTTCATCAACAGCTCGCAGGTCGACATGTTCGCGGTGCCGCACGCCATCAGCGTGACCGGTGGCGACGGCAAGACGCTGAAGACGGGTGAGGTCAGGACCAACGGCCGGCAGCGGGTCATCGACGCCATCAAGGCGTCGCCCGACTTCGCGAAGAGCGTGGTGACCCGGGGCGACGGCACGGTGCTGCGGGTGCTGGCGCCGGGCAAGGCGGCCGACGCGGGCCTGATGAGCCCGACGTTCCTCGACTCGTACATCACGAAGTCGTGGAACACGTACACCGGCAAGAACCTGACCGTTGTGCCGTTCAGCGACCAGCCGGACACGAAGTTCTTCGGCCGCACCAGCGGGAACGTCATGAACTTCACGGACAGCACCGGCAAGACGGTGGCCTCGTTCACCAAGCCCTCGACCGCCGACGTGTGGGGTTGTGACGGCGCGCTCGGCGCCCCCAACGACCTGGTCGTCGGCCCGATCGCCCGCACCCTGTGCGCCGCGCTGACCCGCAACACCCTGGACAAGCTGGACGTGCAGCCGAGCGGCACGGCGGCCGACTTCTACCAGGGCGAGAGTGCCAACGTGTACGGCAAGGTCATCCACGACAACATGGTCGACGGCCGGGCGTACGCGTTCGCCTTCGACGACGTGCAGGCGCAGGAGTCGCTGGTGCACAGCGGCGACCCGCGGCTCGCGGGCATCACGTTGAGTCGTTTCTGAGGGGTAGGCGTCCGCCGGAAAGACCGGAAGGGCGCCGCATACGGGAGCGCCGGCCGGGCCGCAGCGGGAGGGGACCGCAGCGGTGGCCGGCGCTCCTTCATGTCAGTGAGCGGTGGCGGTGCGGGGCAGGGCGAGCATCGCCAGGGCGGCCAGCACGTACGCGGCCACCTGCCACGGCATCACCTGGGCGAGCGCCTGCCCGAAGACCGGCGGCGCGCCCAGGGCGTCGAAGAAGACGGTGCCGAGCACGGCGATCCCGACCGCGCCACCGATCTGGGTGGCGGTGGACAGCACCCCGCCCGCGGCGCCCGCCTGGTGCCCGGGCACGCCGGCCAGTACGACGTTGACCAGGATGGGGGCGGCCAGGCCGAGGCCCAGGCCGCCGAGGAACAGGGCACCGGCCAGGGACCAGTAGCCGGGCGCGCCGCCGTCGCGGACCAGCAGCCACAGCAGGCCCTGGGACGCGGCGAGGGTCAGGGCGCCGGTGACCAGCAGGGCCCGGCCCGCCTTGGCGGCGAGCGCGACCCCGGCGCCGGAGGTGAGGATCGAACCGATCGCGTACGGCAGGATCACCAGGCCCGTCTCCCAGGCCGACCGGCCCGTCCCGGCCTGCAGATAGATCGACAGGACCAGGAAGAACGAGGCCAGCGCGCCGAAGAACAGCACCGACACCGCCAGCCCGGCCGTGAACGGACGGACGCTCAGCAGCGCCGGGTCCAGGACGCCCCGGCCCTCGAGGCCCCGCTCGTACGCCACGAACCAGGCCAGCAGGACCAGCCCGCCCACCAGCAGCGCCCACCCCCACCACGGCCAGCCCCAGTCCCGGCCCTGCACCAGCGGCAGCAGCACCAGCACGACCGCGACGGCCGACAGCAGCGCACCGGCGATGTCGAGGCGGGCCGGCGCGGGTGAGGTCGACTCGGGCAGCACCCGCAGGCCCAGAATCAGGGCGACCAGCGCGACCGGGATGTTGATCCAGAAGATCGTGCGCCAGCCCAGACCCCACAGGTCCGCGTCGACCAGCGCGCCGCCGAGCAGCGGGCCGGCGACCGCGGCCAAACCCTGCACCGCGCCGTAGGCCCCGAACGCCTTGGCCATCGCGGCCGGCGCGAACGAGGACCGGATGATGCCGAAGACCTGCGGCACCAGGAAGCCCCCGGCCAGGCCCTGCACCGCGCGCAGGGCGATCAGCGCCCCCGCGGACGGGGCCAGCGCGCAGGCCGCGGAGGCGACGGCAAAGCCGACCAGGGCGACGAGGAAGACCCGGCGGCGCCCGTACGCGTCGCCGACGCGCCCGCCGGTGATCAGGCCCGAACCGAGGGCCAGGGTGTAGGCGGCCACCGTCCATTGGAGTTGGGCCTCACCGGCGTTGAGGTCGGCGGCGATGTCGGGGGCGGCGACCGTGACGATCGTGACGTCGAGCAGGTCCATGAACGAGGCGAACAGGACGACCAGCAGGGCAATCGACGCCCGTCGGCCCGTGACGGCGGTGGAGAGGTGAGTGCTCATGGCGGGCAGAGTCGCAACGGTGGCGGTCACCGGCTGACCGCCAGGTCTGCGATCGTGGTTTTCGTGGCCGATACCTCCGCGCGCATCCTGCGCCTGCTGTCCCTGCTCGAGGCGCGCGTCGAGTGGCCCGGCGCCGAGCTGGCCGCGCGGCTGGAGGTGTCGGCCCGGACCCTGCGGCGCGACGTCGACACCCTGCGCGAGCTGGGCTATCCGGTCAACGCCGTGATGGGAGCGGGCGGGGGTTATCGGCTGGGCGCCGGGGGCCGGCTGCCCGCGCTGGTGCTGGACGACGACCAGGCGATCGCGATCGCGCTGGCGTTGCAGACCGCCCCGGCCACGGTGAGCGGTATCGACGACGCCGTCGCGCGGGCGCTCACCACGCTGCGTCAGGTCATGCCGGCCCGGTTGCGGGCGGCCAGCGAGGCCTTTCAGGTCACCTCGCTGCGCAACTACTGGGAGTTCTCGGCCGCGCCCGTCGACGTGGAGACGTTGCGCGTCGTCGGCGCCGCCATCCGTACGGCCCGGGTGTTGCGTTTCGACTACCGCGACACCGACGGCGCCGTCCCCGATCCGGGCCGGCCCGGTTTCCGGCCGCCCCGCGAGGTGGAGCCGCACCACCTGGTCGTCTGGGCCGGGCGCTGGTATCTGATCGCCCGCGACGGGCGCGACCGGACCTGGCACACCTTCCGCGTCGACCGGATCCAGCCCCGCACCCCGGGCGGCGGCGCGGTCTTCACGCCGCAGCCGCTCACCCCCGACGACCTGACCCGCCTGGTCGTGCAGAACCCGGACCGCGGCGACACCCCCGGGCGGTGGCAGTGCGTCGGGTCCGCCGTGCTCGACCTGCCCGCCCCGCTCGTCGCCCGCTGGGCCCCCGGCGGCTCCGTCGTGGAGCCCGTCGACGACCGGCGCTGCCGGCTCACGATCGGCGGCTGGTCGTGGACGGGGATCGCCGGGCTGTTCATCACCTTCGACAGCGACCTGAGCGAGGTCGAGCCCGCGGAACTGCGGGAGGCGATGGGGCGGATAGTGGAGCGGCTCGGCGCCGTCAGCCGATGACCGGCCGCAGGTGGGTCTCCAGCCACTCGACCGTCTCGCGCATGTAGTCGGCTCGCGAGGAACGGTGCAGCAGTTCGTGACCCTCGCCCGGGAAGAGCAGGTAACGGTGCGGGATGCCGCGCTCCGCCAGGGCCCGTACGACCTGCTCGGCCTCGATCACCGGGACGTTGCTGTCGTTCTCGCCGTGCACGATCATCAGCGGGGTCCGCAGGTGGTCGATGCGGGTGATGGGGGAGAGGTCCGCCAGCAGGACCTCGTCGGTCACCGGGTCGCCGTACTTGGAGACGGCCGCCGCCGCGATCCACGGCTCGGTGTGCTCGTAGAACGTGGCGAAGTTGGACATGCCGCAGACGTCGATGCCGACCGCGAACAGGTCGGGGAACGTCGTCAGCGCGGCCAGCGTGAGGTACCCGCCGTACGACCGGCCCATGATGCCCAGCCGTGAACTATCGGAGATGCCCGATCCGACCAGGAAGGAAGCGCACGAGTGCACGTCCTGGATCGCGGCATAGCGCAAAGCGAGGTTGTCGGCGTTGACAAACGTACGGCCGAAACCCGACGACCCCCGGACGTTGGGCGCGAACACGGCAATGCCCCGGTCGACCAGCGACTGGAACAGCGGCCCGTGCCCCGGCCTCTCCTGCGCCTCCGGCCCGCCGTGGAACCACAGCACGGTCGGGAACGGCCCCTCGCCGGTGGGCCGGAACAGCCAGCCGCTCAGCTCCAGCCCGTCGTGCGCCGGGAACGTCTCGAGCGTGGGCGTCACCGCGCCGGGCGCGGGCGGCTCAGCCGACACCGGCACCACTCCGGTCGCCGCCGACGACACCCAGACCCCGTGCGGCTGTCCCGGCCCCTCGGCCGTGAAGCTCAGCGTGGACCCGTCGAACGACCAGGCCGGCCCGCTGATCACCAGGCCCGGCTGCGGGGTCAGCGGGCGCCGGGCGCCCGAGTCGAGGTCCAGCAGCTCGACCGACGACAGCCCGCCCCGCACGTTCCACAGCACCGCTGCCGTACGCCCGTCGGCCGTGACCGCGAACGTCTCGACCTCGTCGGTCCCGGACGCGGCCAGCACCTCCACGCCGCCCTTGGCCACCCGGATCAGCACCGGCAGTTCGCCCGACTCGCTGCGGGCGTACACGGTTTCGCCGTCCGGCCCGAATACCGCCTGCTCGCCCGCCGTGACGAACTCGTCGACCCCGGTCAGCAGGTCGCGCACCACGATGTGGCGGTCGCCACGCGGGCCCACCCGCAGCAGCGCCCGGTCGCGGGCCGGCGCGACGTCGAGCAGCGAGATGAGCTCGCCGCGGGCGGCGATCGAGCGCGAGCCGTCGGCCGGGTCGATCAGCAGGGCGGTCGTCAGGTTCTCGGTCAGCGCCAGCAGTGAGCGGCCCGGCAGCCAGCGCATGTTGTCAGCCGTGTCGGCGCCGAAACCGGCCACCTGGTGCAGCTCGGAGCCGTCCGGCCGGACCAGCCACACCTCGTGCCGGGGCGCGCCGCCGGGGGCGACGTGGCAGGCCAGCCAGCCGCCGCCGGTCGACCACTGCACCGACGCGACCGGGGCCTCACCCGTGTCGACCAGGAACGTCAGGTCGCTGCCGACTGGCTGCACCCACACCTGGGGCCGGCCGCCGCGGTCGGAGACGTAGGCGGCGTGCCGGCCGTCCGGTGACAGCGCGGGCGACCAGCTGCCGGAGACCTCGGAGGGGAAGGAGCCCGTTTCTATGTCCGTCCAGCCCATCGGCAAAACGGTTACGTCGACACGGTTGAACTGACCGGTCATACGGGTCCTCCCTCGATCACTAGATTCCTTTGTCCTGCAACCACATCTCCAGCAGGGCGAGCTGCCACAGCTGGTTCGCGCCGAGCGTCGTGCGGGGCGTGTTGGGGTCGGCCAGCAGGGAGTCGACGTACTCCGGCCGGAACAACCCCCGGTCGCGCGCGGCTTGCGCCGACAGCGCGTCGCGGACCTTGTCGAGCATCGGGCCCTCGAGGTGCCGGATGCCCGGAACCGGGAAATATCCCTTGGTCCGGTCGATCACCTCGTCGGGCACGACCCCGCGGGCCGCCTCCTTGAGAACCCCCTTGCCACCGTGCGCCAGTTTCAGAGCCGGCGGGCAGGCCGCGGCCAGTTCCACCAACTCGTGATCGAGGAACGGTACGCGAGCCTCCAGGCCCCACGCCATAGTCATGTTGTCGACCCGTTTGACCGGATCGTCGACCAGCATCACCTGCGAGTCGAGCCGCAGGGCGGCGTCGACCGCGGTCTCGGCGCCGGGCCGGCCGAAGCTCGCGGCGACGAACTCCCGGCTGACATCCGTCTCGACCAGCCACTCCGGGTTGAGCTGCTGGGCGAGCCGGCTGTGCGGGCGGTCGAAGAACTCCTTCGCGTACGCGTCCACGGCCTCGGCGTAGGGCACGTTCGCGAGTGGCGGATACCAGCTGTAGCCGGCCAGGATCTCGTCCGCGCCCTGACCCGATTGTACGACCTTGACCGCCTTCGACACGTCCTCGCTGAGCAGGTTGAAGGCGATGCAGTCGTGCGACACCATCGGCTCGCTCATCGCCGCCACCGTACGGTCGACGGCGGGCAGGAACCTGTCCTTCCCGATCCGGATCTGGTGATGCGTGGTGTCGAACTGTTTGGCCACGATGTCCGAATAGGCGAACTCGTCGCCCTGCTCGCCGCCGCCCGACTCGAACCCGATGCTGAACGTGGTGAGCCCGCGCTGCCCCTGCTCGGCCAGCAGCGCCACGATGTAGCTGGAGTCGATGCCGCCCGAGAGCAGCACGCCCACCGGCACGTCGGCCACCATGCGCCGCTCGACGGCCAGCTTGAGCTTCTCGTGGATGAGCTCGGGCCATTCGGCGTCGGCGATGTCGGGCCGCCGGGTGTGCGAGGCCTCCCAGTAGACGTGCTCGGTCGAGGTGCCGTCGGTCCGGATGATCCGTACGGTGGCCGGGGGCAGCTTCCGGACACCGCTGACGATGGTCCGCGGCGCGGGCACGACCGAGTGGAACGTCATGTAGTGCTGCAGGGCGACCCGGTCGATCGACTTGTCGACGTCGCCCGCGGCCAGCAGAGCGGGCAGCGTCGAGGCGAAGCGCAGGCGGCCCGGCGTCTCGGCCAGGTAGAGCGGCTTGATGCCGAGCCGGTCACGGGCCAGCATGACCGTGCCGGTGCCGTGCTCGACGATCGCGAAGGCGAACATGCCGAGGAAGTGCTGCACGCAGTCGGCGCCCCAGCGGTGGTACGCCTTGATGATGACTTCGGTATCGGACGTGGAGAAGAACGTGTAGCCGTGCCCGCGGAGCTCCTCGCGCAACTGCTGATAGTTGTAGATGCAGCCGTTGAACACCAGGGAGAGGCCCAGCTCCTCGTCGATCATCGGCTGGTGCCCGGCCTCGGACAGGTCGATGATCTTCAGGCGGCGGTGGCCGAGCGCGACCGGGCCGCGCGCCCAGAGGCCCTCACCGTCCGGACCGCGCGACTCCAGGCACGGCAACATCCGGCGGACCGCTTCCGGATCCGCCAGGTGCCCGTCGTGCCGCAGTTCGCCCGCGATTCCGCACATGATTGTTGAACCTCCCTGTTGTCGATTTCGATCAGGTGAAGCCGCCGTAACGGGCGCGTCACCCCAGCAACCAGGTGTCCTTCGAGCCGCCGCCGCGCGACGAGTTGACGATCATCGAGCCGGACGGGGCGACCCTGGTCAGGGCGGCCGGTGCGACCACCGATTCGGTGCCTGTGAAGACGAAGGCGCGCAGGTCGACGTGCCGGGGCGCGAGCTGGTGACCGTCGAAGACCGGGTGTGTCGAGAGCTGGACGACCTCCTGCGCCACCCACCGGTGCGGGGCGGTGCGGATCTGCCGTCGTACGGCGGAAAGGTCCTCCTCGGTCGCGTGCGGACCGATCACGATGCGGTCGCCGCCGTAACCGTCGACCGGCTTGCACACCAGCTGGTCGAGCCGGCCGAGCACCTCGTCGCGCTGCTCGGGAATGCCGCACAGGTAGGTCGGCACATCGGCCAGCAGCGGCTTCTCGCCCAGGTAGTACTCGATCAGCTTGGGCACGTAGGCGTAGACGGCCTTGTCGTCACCGATCCCGTTGCCCAGCGCGTTGGCCAGCACCACGGTGTCGGCGTGGAGCGCGGTGATCAGGCTGGGGCCGAGCGGCATGCCGTCCGCGCCGGGGGAGTGCACGAGGCTGTCCTCGCCCATCCGCAGATAGATCACGTCGACCGGGTAGCGCTTGCCGTCGCGCAGCCGGAACACCCGGCCGTCGTCGACGAACAGCTCGGTGCTGCGGACGACGGGCACGCCCATCTCCTCGGCCAGCATCCGGTGCTCGAACCAGGCCGAGTCGTCCGGGCCCTGGCTCAGCACCACGATCCGCGGGTCGTCGCCGGCCGCCGGGCGAGCCGACTCGGTCAGCGCGCGCAGCAGCATCTCCGGGGTCCGCTCGACCGGGATCAGGTTGTCGGGCAGCGGCAGTTCGGGCAGCACGGCGTGGGTCAGGCGGCGGTTCTGCATGGCGTACGCGATGCCCGAAGGCACCCGCAGGTTGTCCTCGAGCACGCACCATTGCCCGTCCGCGTCGCGCACCAGGTCGACGCCGGCCACCTGCGCCCGTACGCCCGCGTGGTCGACCAGGGCGCCGCTGGGCCGCAGCTCGGGCGAGCCGTCGATCACCCACTCGGGCATGACGCCGTCCCGCACGACCTGCCGCTCGCCGTACACGTCGGAGATGAACAGGTCGAGCGCGCGCACCCGCTGCACCAGCCCGACCCGCAGCGCGGCCCAGTCGCCGGCGGGCACGATCCGTGGCACCAGGTCGAACGGGAACAGGCGGGTGGCGGCCTCCCCGGCCACGCTGAAGGTGATGCCCCGCTGACGCTGCTCGTCGTCCCGCGCGTCCTCGCGGCGGCGCAGACCGCCCGAGCCGAGCGCCGTGAGGACATTCATGATTCCCCCGTACGACTCGTCGGCCTCGCCGCCCGGGAAGGCCTCGTCGCCGGCCTTGGCGTACGGGAACAGGCCGGCCGGCACCGACTGGCCCTCGGGCCCGATGCCGGTGGCGCCGCCCCGGGTGTCCGCCACCAGCAGGTCGACCACGTCGGAGATCCGGCCCCGGCGGGTCATGGCCCGGCGTTGCCGCGCGGCCGAGCTGCCCCGGCTCAACGCCCGCACCGACAGGTCGAACACCTGGTCCCAGTCGCCCAGCTCCTCCAGCTGCGGACGCAGGTCGCCGACCAGCCGCTCCACGGCGACCGGGGCCGGCATCGGCTCGGGCGCGCCACGCACCAGGTCCAGCAGGTCGCCCTCCAGCCCGGACCGTGCGGCCCGCCACATCGCGGCGCGGTGCAGCGGCGGCTTGGACGGTGTGAACGGGCGGCCGGCCCGGTAGTCCTGCTGGGCCCGCCGCACCAGCCCGCGGAACAGGCCGGCCAGCAGCACGACCGTGTCGACGTCGGGGCTGGAATCGGTGACCCGCAGCTCGACCGTGGGCACGTGGGCCGACGGGCGGACGTCGAAATAGACCATCTTGGGGTCGGTGATGGTGCCCGAGGCCAGCAGGTCGGCCACGAGCTCGTCGTAGTCGGCGGCGCTGTTGAGCACGCCGGGGTCGCCCGCGGTGGGCCAGCGCAGCCAGACCAGCGACCGCACGCTGGCGTAACCCGAGTCCTCACCCATCCAGTACGGGGAACTGGTGCTCAGCGCGAGCAGGGTGGGCAGCGCCGACGCGACCCGCTGGGCGACGGCGACGGCCTCGTCCCGATCGGGCACCCCGACGTGCACCTGGGCGCCGCAGATCAACTGCTCGCGGGCCAGCAGCTGATAGTCGTCGAGCATCCGCCGGTAGCGCGAGGTGGGCGTCACGGGGAGTGACTCCAGATCGACCAGCGGAACGGTGCCCGCGGCGACCAGACCCAGGCCCAGCGACTCGGCCACCGTGATCGCCGTGCGCCGGCGCTCGACGATCGCGTCGCGCAGACCGTCAAGCGTGACGGCCACCGGCGTGTTCGTCTCGACCACCGAGCGGTGCAGCTCGGCCGAGAAGTGCTCGGGGTTGAGCTGGTCGAGGATCTCCTGCGCCCGCGGGACGAGTTCCCTGGTCACGAGGTCGACGACATGCAATTCCTCCTCGGCGCCGAGGTCGAGACCGTCATTGCTCGTCGTGTTGCCCGACGTGACGCTCAGAGACTCCGTCATGGGACCGCCCTTCCTATGGCCCGAACTCCTGCCTGGTCGGAGCCTTGCCATCACATGTGCCGATCCTGTTCCGTGCCCGTTTCGGCCTGGAGGCATGCATGACTGTGACGACATGGCAGGCGGTGCCCGGCGTCGGTGCGCACACCCTGTAACCTCGGGCCGAACTCTCACCGGGAGGTAGTTTGATGAGCAATGTCGTCGTGGTGACCGGATCGGCCGGCCTGATCGGCTCCGAGTCGGTGCGGCACTTCGCCGCCCTCGGCATGGACGTCGTCGGCATCGACAACGACATGCGCAGCTACTTCTTCGGCAAGGACGGGTCCACCCGGTGGAACCTGGACCGCCTGACCAAAGAGGTCGGCGACCGGTACACCCACCACGAGATCGACATCCGCGACCGCGACGGCCTGGCCGCCCTGTTCGCCAAGCTCGGCAAGAACATCGGCCTGGTCATCCACGCCGCCGCGCAGCCGTCGCACGACTGGGCGGCCAAGGAGCCGTTCACCGACTTCGACGTCAACGCGGTCGGCACGCTCAACATGCTCGAGGCGACCCGGCAGCACGCGCCCACCGCCCCGTTCATCTTCACGTCGACCAACAAGGTCTACGGCGACACCCCCAACCGGCTCCCGCTGATCGAGCAAGAGACGCGTTACGAGCTGCCCGAGGGCCACCAGTGGCACGGCGGCATCGACGAACAGATGTCGATCGACCAGACCCTGCATTCGGTGTTCGGCGCGTCCAAGGTGGCGGCGGACGTGCTGACCCAGGAGTACGGCCGGTACTTCGACATGCCGACGGCGGTGTTCCGCGGGGGCACACTGACCGGTCCGGGCCACTCGGCGGCCGAACTGCACGGCTTCCTGGCGTACGTGATGCGCTGCGTGATGGAGCAGCGGCTGTACCACATCTACGGGTACAAGGGGAAAATGGTGCGCGACGCCATCCACTCCCACGACCTGGTGTCGGCGTTCGAGGCGTTCTACCGGGCCCCGCGCATCGCCGAGGTCTACAACATGGGCGGCGGCCGGTTCTCCAACTGCAGCCACATCGAGGCCTTCGCGATCGCTTCGGAGATCACCGGTCTCGAGGCTCGCACCGACTACGTCGACCAGGCCCGCACCGGCGACCACCAGTGGTGGATCAGCAGCACGGCCCGCTTCGAGCAGCACTACCCGGACTGGAAGCTGACCTACGACGTGCCGGCCATCCTGCGCGAGATGTACGAGGCGAATCAGGACGTCTGGAAGCCCTGATCCCCACGTGCCTGGGAAGGTCCGGGCAAGTCGCTGTGCCTTGCCTGAGGGTGAGAGCGTCGTAACAACGGGTTAACCCGTGCTCGGTACATTTCCGGAATGTCCGTCTTGAAGGCATTAAGACACGACGTCCCGGCCTCGATCGTCGTCTTCCTGATCGCGATCCCGCTCTCGCTCGGCATCGCCGCCGCCTCCGGCGCGCCGCTGATGGCCGGCCTCATCGCCGCGGTCGTCGGCGGCGTGGTCGTGGGTCTGCTCGGTGGGGCGCCGCTGCAGGTCAGCGGGCCCGCCGCCGGGCTCACCGTGATCGTCGCCGGCACCATCGCCCAGTACGGTTTCGCCGCCACCGCCGCCATCGTGGCGCTCGCCGGCGGCGTCCAGATCCTGCTCGGCCTGGCCCGCCTGGGCCGGGCCGCGCTCGCCCTCTCACCCGCCGTGGTGCACGGCATGCTGGCCGGCATCGGGCTGGTCATCGCGCTCAGCCAGGTCCACGTGCTGCTGGGCGGGGACGCCCAAAGCGACGCCGGGCAGAACCTGCGTGACCTGCCCGCGCAGATCGCCGGCAGCCACGGCCACTCGACACTGCTGGGCCTGCTGACCATCGGCGTCCTGCTGCTCTGGCCGCGCCTGGTCAAGACGTCGCTGCTGCCCGCCGCCCTGGCCGCGGTCGTGATCGCCACCGGCGCGGCCGCGGTGATGGGCTCGGACGCCAAACGGGTCGACCTGCCCGACTCGCCCCTGGCCGAGATCATGCTCCCGCGGTGGCCCGACGCCGGGCCCGGTCAGATCGCGGTCGCAGTGCTGACCATCGCCCTGGTCGCCAGCATCGAATCGCTGCTGTCGGCGGTGGCCGTCGACCGCATGCACGACGGCCCGCGGGCCGACCTCAACCGGGAACTGGTCGCCCAGGGCGCCGCCAACACGACCTCCGGCCTGCTCGGCGGCCTGCCGGTCACCGGCGTGATCGTCCGCAGTTCGACCAACGTCGCCGCCGGCGCCAGGACCCGGAACTCGGCGATCCTGCACGGCCTCTGGATCGCGCTGTTCGTGCTGCTCTGCGCGCCGCTGCTGGAGACGATCCCGATGGCCGCCCTGGCCGCGGTGCTCGTCGTGGTCGGGTTGCGGCTGATCAGCCTGGCCCAGATCCGCACCTACGCACGGCATCGCGAACTTCCCACGTACGTGGTGACCGCCGTCGGGGTGGTGGCGACGGACCTGCTGACCGGCGTCGCGCTGGGGTTGGCGGCGGCCGTGCTGATGATGCTGTGGCGGCTGGTCCGCTGCGAGATCCGCGTCGTGCCGGGCGGCGCCGGCGAGTGGACCGTGACGATCAGCGGCACCCTCGCCTTCGTGGGCTCCGGGCGGGTGGCGCGGGCGCTGGCCGGCATCCCCGAGGGCGGGACGGTGGCCGTGCACCTGCACCTGGACTACCTCGACCACGGCGCCTTCCAGGTGATCCAGGACTGGCAGGAGGCGTACGAGAAAAGCGGCGGAACCGTCACGGTGCGCGAGACGCACGACGGGTGGTTCCAGCGGGCCACCAACGGCCGGCTCGGGGCGGGCAAAACCGCACCGCCGCGCCGCTTCGGGTCGTGGAGCCAGTGGCAGGACCGGGACCGGCAGCGGCGCGACGCCATGGAGGCCGGGATCCGCGAGTTCGAGCGCAGCGTGGCCCCCCTCGTACGGCCACACCTGGCCGGGCTGGCCCGCGACGGGCAGCAACCCGAGCAGCTGTTCATCACATGCGCCGACTCCCGGCTGGTGCCCAACCTGATCACGACGAGCGGGCCGGGCGACCTGTTCTGCCTGCGCAACGTGGGCAACATCGTTCCCCCGTACTCCTCGGCGGACGACTCGGTCGGGGCGGGCATCGAGTTCGCGGTCAACGTGCTCAAGGTCAGCACGATCACGGTGTGCGGACACTCCGGCTGCGGCGCGGTGCAGGCCCTGATGAAAGGCGTCACGACGATGGACGGCGCGCTGGGCTCGTGGCTACGGCGATCGGGAACCGACTTCGCCGGATGCGACGGCGAGGAGCACTGCGTCACCGCCAACGTGGCGCAGCAACTGATCAACCTGCGCACGTATCCCGTGGTGCGCGAGGCCGAGGCGGCCGGGCGGCTGACGCTGACCGGGCTCTACTTCGACCTGGCCGAGGCCCGCATGTACACCGTCGACCCGGCGCGCCGGGTGCGGGAGCCGATCCCGGTGGAGGCCTGAAGCCTCGCCACGCCGGGGCCGCACAGGTTGTTCAGCGCGGCCCGCCTTGGTGGATGGTCTGGAGCTTCGCCACGCCGGGGCCGTGCAGGTTGTTCAGCGCGGCCCGGCTTGGTGGATGGTCTGGAGCTTCGCCACGCCCGGGCCGCGCAGGTCGTTCAGCGCGGCCCGGCGCCCGGTGGCGGCCATGGCCAGCGCCTCCAACGGGCCCTCGACCAGGTCACCGTCGCCGCTGCTCCAGCCGGTGGCCGGGTCGGACAGGCGCAGTCCGTCGAGCCGGCCCGGTGGCACCAGGCCCGGGGCGGCGCCCGCGGAGACCAGATAGTCGAGCAGCAGGCGCCAATGCTCGGCCGGCACGTCGGCGGTCAGGCCGAGCGGGCGCGCGATGTCCCGCAGGTGCACGCAGGTCTCGGCGAACGGGCCCATCGGCCCGACCCGGGGCGGGTCCACATGGTCGCCGGCGTGCTCGCGGAGCAGGGCGATCAGCTCGGCCCGGGGCCGGCGCGCCAACCTCCGGGTGAAGTGGTCGACGGTCCGCGCGGTGTCGCCCCGATAGCGGATCGAGACCAGGAAGAACTGCCCGAAGGAAACCAGCATCGGCTGCACGAAATGCGCGGCCAGATCCCGTACGGTCCAGCCCTCGCACAACGTCGGCGCGGCCCACTGCTCGTCGTCGAGGCCCTCGAGCAGGTCGGCGATCCGGCGCCGGTTCTCGGTGGTGAGTTCGTAGATCACTGTTCGGCCCCGCCCGCCGGCGGACGTCTCGGAGATCACTGCTGGCCCCCGGCCCGGCGGCGGACGCCTTGGTCCTCGGAGATCACTGCTGGCCCCCGGCCCGGCGGCGGACGCCTTGGTCCTCGGAGATCACTGCTGGCCTCCGGCCCGGCGGCGGACGTCGCGGTTGAGGCTGCGCAGCACCTTGACCGCCGTGTCGATCTCCGCGTCGGTGCAGTCGGCGGCCATCCGGTCGAGGTGCGTGAGCTCGTCCTCCTTGATCCGCGCGAAGCGCCGCGTGCCCTGCGGGGTGAGGGCGACGAGCACCGAACGCCGGTGGGCCGGGTTGTCGCGGACCTCGACCAGCCCGAGCCGGCCGAGATCGTTGACGTGGCGCTGGATGCCCTGCCGGGCCAGGTCGAGCGTGTCACCGATCGCGGGCACGGTGGCCGGGCCGCCCTCGGCCAGCACCTCCAGGACCGCGCGCATGCCCACGGTCAGCCCGTCGGCCGCCAGGTCGGCCTCGACCACGCGCGCCGAGTTGAGCACGAGCGGCCGGACGGTGCGCAGAACCTCGTACAGCTGGGTGCCTCTTCGCTCGACCAACATGACAACAATGTTGTCATGTCTCCAGCAGCTTGGCCAGCGGGGTTGCCGGGTGGCCGGTGAGGTCCTCGACAGCTGTGGTGACCTCGGCCAGTTCCCCGGCCGCGATCGCCGTGTACGTGCTGACCCAGGCGTCGACCTGCCAGCTCGGGGCGCCGAACGACGCACGGGACGCGTACGCCTCCTCGATGCTCTCGTCGTGGAAGCGCACCGCCCGCCCGGTGGACGCGCTGATCGTCGCGGCCACGTCGGTCAGGCTGAGCGCGGCCGGGCCGGTGAGGTCGTACGTCCGGCCCGCGTGCTCGCCCGGCGCCCGGAGGACGGCGGTGATCGCGTCGGCGATGTCGTCCTGAGCCACCACAGCCGCGCGCCCGTCGGCGGCCGGGCCGCGGATCACGCCGTCCTCCCCGACCAGCAACGGCATGAAGTCCGCGTACAGGTTGTCCCGCAGAAAAGTGAAGGCCAGCCCGCTCCGGCGGATGTGCTCCTCGGTGGCCCAGTGGTCACGGGCCAGCGTGAACGTGGCGTCCGGCGCCGCCCCGACGAACGACGTGTAGACGAGATGCTCCACACCCGCCGCCACCGCCGCATCCACGAAGCTGCGATGCTCGTCCACCCGGTCCGGCGTCTCGGCCGCCGACACCATGAGCACCGTGCCGGCCCCGTCGAGCGCCCTCGTGACCGCCGCCCGATCCCGATACTCCGCCACAGCCACCTCGGCCCCGGCCACCTCCGGGGCACGGGCCGCATCCCGCACGAGCAGGCGCTTCGACCCCTCGTACTGCCGCGCGACGCGTCCGCCGAGGCGTCCACTGGCTCCCGTCACCACGATCAAGTTCATTCCCCTTTTGTACGCCTCCCGCCCCCCGCCGTCGTGGCCTTGCGCAACCTCCCCTGCTCGTCCGGCGTGCCCTCTCCGCTCGCTCCGCCCTCCCGCCCTCCCGCCCTCCGGCTCGCTCTGCCCTCCCGTCCTCCGCTCTCCCGCCCTCCCGCTCGCTCCGCCCTCCCGCCCTCCCGCTCGCTCCGCCCTCCCGCCCTCCCGCTCGCTCCGCTGTTCCGGCCGCCCGCCTGGCTGAGTCGGGCCGCGTACTTGGTTGTGCTGGGTCGCTCCACTGGCTGTGCCGGGCCTCGCGCCCGGCTGTGCCGGCCGCCCACCTGGGTGTGTCCGGCCTTGCACCCGGCTGTGCCGGCCGCCCACCTGGCTGCGGGGTCGCTCGCTGGGTGTCCTCGCGCTCATTCGGTGTCGTCCGTTCGGGCGGACGTTGGGCTGGACCGGCTCGAACGCGCGCGTTGCCGGGTCGCCGCAGCGATATGACCGAGATACTCCAATCGCCCGATTCGCCTGCTCGAAGGACTCTCATGATCGCTCTGTCCCGGATCGCCGTCGCCGCGTTGACGTTCGCGGCCGTTCTCGCCCCCGCCGGCCCGGCCGCCGCGGCCGCCAAGAACACGATCCCCGGGTCGGGCACCTATCTCGTCGGGAAGGACTTCAACGCCGGGGTCTACCGGTCGGTCGGCAACGACTCCTGCTACTGGCAGCGCGCCACCAACGCGACGGGCGCCATGAGCAGCGTCATCGCCAACGACATCGGCGGCGGGCAGCGGCTCGTCTACGTCAAACCGACCGACAAAGTCTTCAAGACCAGCGGATGCAAGACGTGGACGCGGGTCACCGCGGCGGCGATGAGCGTGAAGTCGAAGAAGACAACAATCGCCGGCAACGGCGTCTACTTCGCCGGCTCGGATTTCCTGCCCGGCACCTACCGTTCGACCGGCAACATCGACTTCTGCTACTGGGAACGCGCCCGCTCCGCCGACGGCGCCTCGGCCAGCACGATCGCCAACGAGTTCGCCAAGGGCCAACTGCTCGTCACGATCACCCCCGGCGGCGTCTTCCAGTCCAGCGGTTGCCGCACCTGGACACGTATCGCCTAAGACCCGAGGTAGCGGAGGATCGCGAGCACCCGGCGGCTGTAACCGGCCGTGTCGGCCAGCCCGAGCTTGTCGAAGATCGCGTTGACGTGTTTCTCGACGGCGCTCTGCGAGACGTGCAGCCGCTCGGCGATCGCGGCGTTGGTGTGACCCTGAGCCATGTGCCGCAGCACGTCGTGCTCGCGCGGCGTCAGCCGGCTCAACGGATCGGCATGGCTGGTGCGCGACATCAACTGCTGGACGACTTCGGGATCCAGCGCGGTCGACCCGGCGGCCACCCGGTCGAGCGCGTCGAGAAAGTCTTCGACCTGGGCCACCCGATCCTTGAGTAAATAGCCGACACCGTCGGACCGGTCGGAGAGCAACTGCGTGGCGTACCGCTTCTCCACATACTGCGACAACACCAGCACGGCGATGCCCGGCCACCGCCGCCGGATCTCAATCGCCGCCCGCAGTCCGTCATCGCTGTTACCGGGCGGCATCCGGACGTCGGTCACCACGGCATCGGGCCGGTAGGTCTCAACGGCCGCAACGAGCAGCTCCGCATCAACCACCGCGGCGACGACCTCGTGCCCCTCGTCGGCCAGCAGCCGCACCAGCCCCTCCCGCAGAAGCGTGGAGTCCTCAGCCAGAACAATGCGCATCGCGCCCTCAACCCCGCCCAGCCGACGCCGGCCCCGATGCCGACGATGAGGGCGCCGCCGGTTGTGAGGGCGCCGCCGGCGGTAAGGGCGGCATTGGTTGTGAGGGCGCCGCCGACAGTGAGGGAGCCGCCGGTTGTGAGGGCGCGGCCGGCGGTGAGGGCGCCGCCGACGATGAAGGAGCCACCGGCGGTGAGGGCGGCATTGGTTGTGAAGGCGCGGCCGACGGTGAGAGCGCCACCGGCGGTGAGGACGCCACCGCAGGTGACAGCGGCAACGGTTGTGCGGGTGCAGCCGAGGGTGAGGGCTCCGCCGGATGTGAGGGTGCGACTAGTTGTGGCGGCGCGACTGTATGTGAAGGCGAGATCTGTTGGGGCGGCGCAGCTGATGGTGGAGGCTCTGCTGGCTGTGCGGGAGCCGCCCGTTGTGAGGGCGTGGCTGATCGGGGCGTTGCCGGTTGTGAGGGCGTGGCTGATGGGGGCGTTGCCGGTTGTGAGGGCGTGGCTGATGGGGGCGTTGCCGGTTGTGAGGGCGTGGCTGATGGGGGCGCTGCTGGTTGTGAGGGCGTGGCTGATGGGGGCGCTGCTGGTTGGGCTGGTGCTGATGGAGAGGGCGCGGCTGATAGCGGGGGCGACGAGGGGTGGGTGGGCGCTGGTGGTTGGGCGGGGGGAGCCGGGGTCGTCGGGTGGGGTGTGGACAGTGGTGGGGGGTCGTTCGGGAGCGTGGCGTGGATGGTGGTGCCGGCGCCGAGGGGGCTGTGCACGGTGAGCCGGCCGTCCAGGGCGGCGACTCGGCGGGTCAGGCCCTGGAGGCCGCTGCCGGTGGGGTCGGCGCCGCCGTGGCCGTCGTCGCGGATGGTCATCTTGAACTCCGTTGCGGAGGCGCCGATCTCGATGTCGATCACCGTAGCGCCGGAGTGTTTGGCGGCGTTCGTGATGGCCTCGCACGCCACGAAATACAGGACGGTCTCCACCTGTGGCGGCGGGCGTTCGCCTAGCCGGTAGCCGATGCGGACCGGCACCGTGGACCGCTGCGCGACCATGCTCAGCGCGTCGTCGAGGGTGCCGTCGTCGAGCGCCGACGGGTAGACCCGCCACGCGACTTCGCGTAGTTCGTCGAGCGCGCGCTGGGCGTCGTCGTGGGCCTGGGCCAGCAGGGTGGCCGCCCGGTCGGGGTCGCGGCTGCGCCGGGCCCGGCCGAGCAGCATGCCCAGCGCCACCAGCCGTTGCTGCAGTCCGTCGTGGAGGTCACGCTCGATGCGCCGCCGTTCCGCGTCGACTGCTGCCATGACGCCGGCCCGGGTGGCGGTCAGCTCGGTGATCCGCTGTTCGAGCGCGTCGCGGGAACCCGTCTCGAGCAGGCGGTGTGCCAGCCAGCGGTCGAGCCGCAGCACACTCCCGACGGCCTGGACGTTGATGGCGAGCAGAGCCGAGCCGATGAGGGCCTGACCCAGCAGGTCGAGCAGGCTCAGCTCGCCGATGGCGAAGGCCCGCGCCACGATGGCCGCCAGCACGAGCCCGATCACGAACAGCGCCACCGTGATCGCCCCGAGGAAAGCGGGCCACAGCCGTGCCGCCAGATAAGCCACGACCCTGCGTTCGTCCGGTGTGTGCACCGGGGCCAGCGACAGACGCCGCCGTTCCCAGGCCGCGATCGCGCGAGCGTGCCCGGCCACGACCGGCCGCCCCGGCGAAGCCCACACCAGGCCGGCCACGACGAGGAACAGGCCCTCCGCGATGCCGCTCAGGCCGCCCAGCGCCACCGCGGCCAGCGGTTCCCCGGCTCTGCGCACCAGGGTTCGGAGTCGGGTGTGGGGCGGCATCTCGGTCACCGTACGCGATGGTGGCGGGTCAGGCGGACGGCGATGAAGGCGACGGCGGCGGTCACGCAGAGGACGATGACCAGTTTCTGGAAGACGGAGGCGTAGGTCTCGACAATGTGCCAATTGGCGCCCAGCGCATAGCCGGCCAGGATGAATGTCGTGTTCCAGATCAGGCTGCCGATCGTGGTGCACAGCAGGAAGGTCCCCAGGGGCATGCGTTCGACGCCGGCGGGGATCGAGATCAGGCTGCGGAAGATCGGGATCATGCGGCCCAGCAGGACCGTCTTGGGGCCGTGGCGGGTGAACCACGCCTCGGTGCGATCGATGTCGCTCAGCTTGATCAGGGGGAGGCGGGCGGCTGTCGCGCGGAGGCGTTCGCGGCCCAGCAGGACTCCCGCGTAGTAGAGAGCGATCGCGCCGGCCACCGAGCCGATGGTTGTCCAGACGATGGCGCCGATGAGGCTCATCCGGCCCTGGCCCGCGGTGAAGCCGGCCAGCGGCAGGATCACCTCGCTCGGGATGGGCGGGAACAGGTTTTCCAGGGCCACGGCCAGGCCGGCGCCGGGGCCGCCCAGCCGTTCCACCAGGCCGGTGACGAAGTCGGTGAGTGCCATGGCCACGACGCTAGGGATCGGCGGGGCGCCGGGCCATGAGGGCGGCCGCCGACCTCCCTGGGGAAAACCACACCCCGCGAGAGGCCGGCGGCCCGGAAGGCGACGCTCGAGTCAGGAAGCGTGCGGGCAGTTACCCCGATAGTCCGAGATCTGCAGCCCGGCCCGGGGGATCGGGCACAGGAACTGCTCGTACCGGGTGTCGTCGTCCACGAACCGCTTCAGCCACGAGATGCTGTACTGCGCGATCGTGGTGTTGCTGCTGTTCGGCGCGAAGTGCGACGCGTTGTTGAGTTCCAGGTACGCCCGGTCCAGCGACGACGGCAGGCTGGAGTAGAACGGGATCGAGTGCGACGCCACCGGCGCCACCGAGTCGTTCTCGGCCCCGATCACCAGGGTCGGCGTCCGCAGTTCGGGCCACGACTTGTCGAGGTTCCACGGGGTCAGCGGCACCGCGGCCTGCAGGCTGGGGCGGCTCTTGGCGGCTTCGAGCGTCCCGCCGCCGCCCATCGAGTGCCCGACGACAGCCAGCCGGTCGGCGTCGATGCGGGTGCGTACGCTGCTGCGCTGGGTCAGGTAGTCGAGTGCGGCCAGTAGTTGCCGGCCCCGGCTGGCGGGCTGGTCCGAGCGGGTCAGGGTGTCGATGTTGAAGACGACGAAGCCCTGCGAGGCGAGCCGCGGGGCCAGCCAGGCCATGCTCGACCTGCTCGCGGTGTAGCCGGGGGCGATCGCCACCGCGCCGAAGGTCCCCGCGCTCGTGCTGGTCGGGTAGTAGATGTCGCCGCCGCCGAAGCCGGAGGCGGCGAGCGACGAGACGCTGGTCTGGGAGACGGCGAACGATCCACGGGTGGCCTGGATGCTCGACAGCGTCGGGGCCGGGCCCCGCTCGTACGGGTTGGTCGCGGCCTCGGCGGACTGCGCCAGCGTGACTCCGCCGACGGCGACGGCCAGGGCGGCCGCCGCACTCACCAGACGCCGGACGGCCGGGGCGGTCTGCGTGTAGGACATGGGAAGCCCTCTCGGGGTTACGTCGGACAGGGGAGGGAAATTGCACGGCGCGCGCCGAAATCGATCCTGAACGCGTCCTGATCCGTGTTCAAGACCGACGGGTATTCGTGAGACGGCGGTCGCACAGAGAGAAGCTTCGATGGGGCGCGACTATTCGGACACAGGCGTATGCCGGCGAAAAGGTGGGGGCGGCATGGTTGACGAGAAAACGGCGAGCAGGCGCGTCGTCAGTCACGATCAGGTCGTACGGGCCGGAATTGATCACTTTTTGACCAGGTCGTCGCTCGACATGGAGGCGCTGGCGGCCGAGATGGCGGTCAGCCGGGCCACCCTGTATCGGGTCGCGGGCAGCCATGACGCCCTGCTCGAGGACGTCCTGGCGGTTCTGACCGAGCGCATGTTCGCCGAGGCCAGGCAGGCCCGTACGCGCACCGGATTCGACGGTGTCGTGGAGGTGTCGCGGCATTTCGGCGAACAATTACGGTCACCGATATTGGGCCGGTTTCTGCGGCAGGAGCCGGAGGCCGCGGCGCGAATATTGTTCACACCGGCGGGCGGTGTGCACGAGAGCGCGGTGGCGGCCCAGGCCGAAGTCTTTCGGGAGACCGGGGTGGCCGCGCAGTGGCCCGCGGGCACCGATACGGGCCGGCTGGCTTATCTGTACGTCCGGATGGTGGGCACGTTTCTCTACTCGGAATTCTTCACCGGCCGGCGGGCGGATTTCGACGAGCTCGTGCCGTCGCTGCGGGCCCTGCTCGAGCCCGCGAGTTAGTGCGGCGTCCCCATTTCCGTCCGTACGGCGTACAGCTCGGGAAAGAACGTCAGGTCCAGCGCCGCCTTGAGGAAATTCACGCCGCTGGAGCCGCCGGTGCCCCGTTTGAAGCCGATGGTCCGTTCCACCGTCTTGAGATGCCGGAACCGCCAGAGCTGGAAGTTCTCCTCGATGTCGACCAGTTCCTCGCAGGCCTCGTAGGCTTCCCAGTGCGTCTCCGGGTCGCTGTAGATGGCCACGAAAACCGGCACCAGGTCCTCGTGGTACCGCCACGGCAGCCGCACGTCGCGTTGCAGCAACTCGACCGGCACGTCGTGGCCGTGGCGGTGCAAATAGCGCAGGAACTCGTCGTAGACGCTGGGGGCGGCGAGTGCCTCGGTCAGCATGTCGAGGGCGTCGGCGTCGTCCTGAAACAGCGACAGCATCCGCTCGTCCTTGTTGCCGAGCAGAAATTCGACGGCCCGGTACTGATACGACTGGAAGCCCGACGACGTGCCCAGGAAACTGCGGAACTCGGCGTATTCGCTGGGCGTGAGCGTGGCCAGCACCGACCACTGCTCGGTCAGTGTGCGCTGGATGTGCTTGACCCGGGCCAGGCCCTTGAGCGCGGGCCGCAGATCGTCCTTGGCCAGCCGGCGGATGACCTCGCGCAGCTCGTGCAGCACCAGCTTGAGCCACAGCTCGGAGGTCTGGTGCTGCAGGATGAACAGCAGCTCGTCGTGGTGCTCGGGCACGCTGACGGGGTGCTGCGCGTTCAGCAGCTGGTCGAGGTGCAGATAACGCCCGTACGAGAGGTTGACCTTGAAGTCGCGGACGACGGAGTCCTCGATCGGCCGGTTTTCGGAGCTCACGGTTGCCTCCAGGGGTCTCACCCTGAAGGGAAACACACGATCTAGATGTTCGCGAGTGATCCGTCGGCCAGGATCGGACCCCAGTACGCCCATTTGCCGTCGTGCCGCACGAATCGGCTGCGCTCCACCATGTCGCCGTTCTTGCCGTGGTCGCGGTAGTGCGCGCGGAACTCGACGACGCCCTCGTTGTCGAACATGCCGCCACCGGTCGATTCGATGATCTCGAGCCCGACCCAGCGCAGCCGCGAGTCGGGTTCGATCTGCGCGGGCCGGGTCTTCGGGTGCCAACTGCTGAGCACGTACGCGTCGTCGTCGAGCGCGAAGGCCGAGTAGCGCGACCGCATCAGCGCCTCGGCCGTGGCGGGCGGTTCGCCGTGGTGGGCCGGTCCGCAACATTCGGAGTACGCAAGCCCGCGCCCGCAGGGACAGTGCTTGGTCTTCTGCGCCATGAGCCCCATTTTGTCAGCCCGCCCCTTGCTCGTTGACGATCCTCTCCCACCTTCGCACGTCGTCCCGCCCGCGTTGGGCCACTTGCGGGTCGTCGTCGCCGGTCGGCATCCACCCGGCCCGCAACGCGCCGGCCGGACCCTGGGCGGGGAGGCTTGCGGCAGCGGCTGCAAGGTTGGACAGGCCGGATCGGCGCCGCTGCAAATTGCCGTTCGGAATTTGCAGGGATCTGCCGTAGTGTTGCCGCGTGACCAAACGTCTGGCCGAGGTGGCCAAGAAGGCGGGCGTCAGCGAGGCGACCGTCAGCCGGGTGCTCAACGGGCGCAGCGGCGTGAGCGAGGCGACCCGGGCGTCGGTGCTGACCGCGCTCGATGTGCTGGGCTACGAGCGGCCGACCAAGCTGCGCGGCGAGCGCGGCCGGCTGGTCGGGCTGGTGCTGCCCGAGCTGCAAAATCCGATCTTCCCGGCGCTGGCCGAGGTGGTGACCGCCTCGCTGGCTCAGCGTGGCTTCACCCCGCTGCTGGCGGCCCGCACGATCGGTGGCGTGCCCGAGCGTGACTACATCGAGATGCTGCTCGACCATCAGGTGTCGGGGGTCGTCTTCGCCGGTGGTTCCTATGCGCTGGCCGAGGCCGAGCACGGGCACTATCGCGCGCTGACCGACCGCCGGATGCCGGTCGTGATGGTCAACGCGGGCGTGGCCGACCTGGGCTTCCCGCACATCTCGACCGACGACGCGGTGGCCGTCGAGCAGGCGTACGGGCACCTGCGGTCGCTCGGCCACGAGCGCGTCGGCATGGTCATGGGCCCGGAGGACCACGTGCCCTCGCGCCGCAAGCTGGCCGCCCTCGAGGGCAAGGAGTTCCTGGTCGAGCGCACGAATTTCTCGATGGAGAGCGCCCGGCTGGCCGCGGCCAAGCTGATCGAGCGGGGCGTGACCGGCATGATCTGCGCCTCCGACGTGCTCGCGCTGGGCTCGATCCGGGCCGCGCGCCGCCTCGGGCTCGACGTGCCGTCCGACATCTCGGTGGTCGGCTTCGACGATTCGGCGTTGATGACGTGCACCGATCCGCCGCTGACGACGGTGCGGCAGCCCATCGAGATGATGGGGCAGGCGGCTGTCGATCTGCTCGTCAACCAGATCGAGGGCAGCGGCGTCGAGCCGGACGAACTTCTTTTCGAGCCGGAGCTCGTGGTGCGCGGTTCGACCGCGCCGGCGCCCCAGCGGGGCTGACCAGCAACTTTCCTTACCTGAGGGCGGGCCGATCGGCCCGCCCTTTGTCGTGCGCGCCCATCCAGGATGGAGTCGAGTTTTTTCTTCCTTCAGTCGGCTTCTTGCGATGACCCGTTGGACTTTGTATCGTCACCTCCACGAAACATGACGAGAGACTCACGTCACATAACCCCGAAGGGATCGACTGATGTCCCACCCGCGGTACCGGAAGGCGGCGGCGCTCGCGCTCGCGGCCGGCCTGGGGTTCAGCCTGGCGGCGTGCTCGACCAAGAGCAGCGACGACTCCGGGACTGACGCCAGCGGCAAGGTCACCATCACCGTCGACTGCCAGCCGGTCGGTGCGCAGAAGGAACTACTCGCGAACTGGAACGCCGATGTCGCGGAGTTCGAGAAGCAGAACCCCGACATCTCCATCAAGAGCGTCAGTGTCGGCGAGCAGTGCAACAACCCGCCGGACTTCACGGCCCGCCTGGCCGGCGGCACGATGACCGACGTCTTCTACGGCTACATGACCGACCTGCAGCAGGTGCTCGACTCGGGTCAGGCGGCCGACATCACCGCGGCTGTCAGCAAGGACACCATCCCGACCTGGGACAGCGTCGACCCCGCGCTCAAGGAGGTCTTCACCGACGGCGGCAAGCTCTACGCGATCCCGGTCAAGAACTACTCGATGGGCCTGGTTTACAACAAGGCGCTGTTCAAAAAGGCCGGGCTGGACGCGGAGAACCCGCCCAAGACCTGGGCCGAGGTGCGGACGGCGGCCAAGAAGATCGCCGGTCTGGGCGGCGGCGTGGCCGGCTTCTCGGAGTACAGCGCGGGCAACACCGGCGGCTGGCACTTCACCGCCGAGATCTACTCGCAGGGCGGCAAGGTCCTCAGCGAGGACGGCAAGAAGGCGGCCTTCAACGACGCCGCGGGCAAGCAGGTGCTGCAGAACCTCAAGGACATGCGGTACGGCGACAACAGCATGGGCAGCCGCCAGCTGCTGCAGTGGGGTGACCTGCTGACCAACGCGGGCGCGGGCAAGGTCGGCATGTTCATCGGCGCGCCCGACGCCACCCAGGCCATCGTCAGCCAGTTCCAAGGCAAGTACTCCGACTGGGCGATGGGCCCGATGCCCGGTCAGGACGGCCCGGCCAAGGGCACGCTGGGCGGCGGCGAGGGCTACTTCTTCAAGAAGGGCCTGTCCGAGGCGCAGATCAAGGCCGGTCTGAAGTGGATCGCCTACCAGAAGCTGACGCCGGGCAAGGGCCAGCTCGACTACGTGCGGGCCAAGCCGCAGAACTACCCGGTCGGCCTGCCCCAGCCGCTGCTGTTCGCCAACGGCACCGAGGCCCAGAAGCAGGAGCTCGAGCTGCGCAAGGCCAACGCGAACGTGGACACGGCCAACTTCAAAGTGTTCGAGGACAACCCGGTGCCGATCGTCGGGGAGCCGCGCAACGCCCAGGCCATCTACGCGGTGCTCGACTCGGCGATGTCGGGGGTCCTGACCAACCCCAACGCGAACATCGACTCGCTGCTCAAGACGGCCGAGGAGAAGGTCAACCAGCTTCAGGCCGCCGGTAGCTGATCAACGGGGGCGCGGGAGCCGGCGACGGCTCCCGCGCTGTCAGAAGGAGTTCGCTTTGGCGATCATGACCGCCCCGAGCGCCACCACGCCCATCAGGCCCGCGCCGCCGACGGTTTCCCGGCGGGGCCGCAAGCTGCGGGACAACCTCACCGGCCACGCTTTCCTGCTGGGAGCGGTCTTCTGCTTCGCGCTCTTCATGTGGTTCCCGATGATCCGCGGCATCGTGATGAGCTTCCAGCGCACCCGCCGCGGCGAGACCACCTGGGTCGGCTGGGACAACTACACCCGGATCATCGCCGACCCCAGCTTCTGGACCGCCTGGAAGAACACGTTCCTGTTCACGGCGCTGGCCCTGGTCGTGGGGTACGTGCTGCCGTTCTTCGTGGCGATCCTGCTCAACGAGCTGCGGCACGCCAAGGGCTACCTGCGGATCCTGGTCTACCTGCCGGTGATGCTGCCCCCGGCCTCGGCGCTCTTCCTGTTCAAGTACTACGCGTACGACCCCAGCGAGGCCGGCCTGTTCAACGCGATCCTCAAGGCGCTGCACCTGCCCACGTCGGAGTGGATGCAGTCGCCGACCATGACGATCCCGGCCATGGTGATCGCGTCGACCTGGATGAACCTGGGCAGCGCGGTGCTGATCTATCTGGCGTCGCTGCAGAACATCCCGGGCGAGCTGTACGAGGCGGCCGAGCTCGACGGCGCGGGCGTGTGGCGCCGGATCTGGAACGTGACCATCCCGCAGACCCGGCTCATCCTGGCGCTGCTGGCCATGCTGCAGATCGTCGCCACCATGCAGCTGTTCATCGAGCCGCTGATCCTGGCCAACGGGGCCGGCACGCAGGACTCGGCAACCTCGGTGGCCTACCTGATCTATCAGCACGGCTTCTTCCAGAACGACCTCAACGGCGCGGCCGCGCTCGGCGTGATCATGCTGATCGTGCTGGCCGCCTTCTCCGCCGTCTACGTCCGGCTGACCACGAAACAGGACTAGGACGATGACCCGAACCCTCATCTCGCAGGCACAACTCCAACGGGGCCGCGGCCGCTTCCTCTACTGGACCGTGCTCACCGTCGTGGTCGCGGGCTTCACCCTGGTCTTCCTCGGGCCGCTGTACTGGATGGTGACCGGCGCGCTCAAGAGCGGTCAGGAGATCGCGCAGACCCCGCCCACGCTGTGGCCGCACGACCCGCAGCTGCAGAACTACGCCGACGCGTGGAACAACCTGGACCTGGCCAAGCTGCTGTTCAACACGTTCTACTACGCGGCCGGCGCGGTCTTCTTCCAGCTCGTGTTCGACACCGCCGCGGCGTACGCGCTCTCGAAGCTGCGGCCCGTGCTGGGCACCGTGATCCTCGGGCTGATGCTGGCCACGCTGATGATCCCGGCCATGGTGCTGATCGTCCCGCAGTACGTGACCGCGATCGACCTGCCTTTCGTCCACGTGAACCTGCTCGACTCGCCCTGGGCCATCTGGCTGCCGCTGGTCGCCAACGCGTTCAACATCTTCTTGCTCAAGCGGTTCTTCGACTCCATCCCGGAGGATCTGATCGCGGCGGCCCAGGTCGACGGCGCCTCGCCGCTGCGCACGCTGTGGTCGATCATCCTGCCGATGTCCCGGCCGATCCTGGGCGTGGTCTCGATCTTCGCGGTGACCGCGGTCTGGAAGGACTTCCTCTGGCCCAAGCTGGTCATGCCGTCCCCCGAGACCCGGACGCTGAGCGTGGGCATCTACGCCTTCTCCGGCGGGACGCCGATGAACGTCGTCATCGCCGCCTCGGTCATCGCCGCGATCCCGACGGTGATCATCTTCCTGATTTTCCAGCGCAACATCATGTCCGGCCTGACAACCGGCAGCCTCAAAGGCTAGAAACCGACAATACGGGCGGCCCTCTCGAGGGGTCGTCGAACCCAGCGTGCACAGAAAGCGGGTTTCCAGTGTCCGAAAAAGACTCCCAGTGGTGGCGCGACGCGGTGATCTACCAGGTCTATCCGCGCAGCTACGCCGACGCGAACGGCGACGGTGTCGGCGACATCGCGGGCATCCGGGCACGGCTGGGACACCTGCGCGACCTCGGCGTCGACGCGATCTGGATGAGCCCGTGGTATCCGTCGCCGATGGCCGACGCCGGCTACGACGTGGCCGACTTCCGCGACATCGACCCCGCATTCGGCACGCTGACCGAGGCGGAGGCGCTCATCTCCGAGGCCCACGAGGCCGGCATCCGCATGATCGTCGACATCGTCCCCAACCACATCTCCAGTGAGCACCCGTGGTTCAAGGCGGCCCTGGCCGACCAGAACGCCAAGGAGCGGGACTACTTCTGGTTCCGGCCGGGTCGCGGCGAGCACGGCGACGAGATGCCGACGGACTGGCGAGGGGAGTTCGGCGGCACGACCTGGACCCGTACGGAGGACGGCTCGTGGTATTTGCACCTGTTCACGCCCGAGCAGCCCGACCTCAACTGGGACCACCCCGACGTGCGGGCCGAGTTCGAGAGCATTCTGCGGTTCTGGTTCGACCGGGGCGTCGACGGCATCCGGATCGACTCGGCCGCGCTGCTGCTCAAGGACCCCGACCTGCCCGAGGTGCTCGAAGGCAACCCGCACCCCTTCCACGACCTCGACGGCGTGCATGAGGTCTACCGTTCCTGGCGGCGAGTGGCCGACTCGTACGGGGGCGACCGCGCACTGATCGGCGAGGTGTGGATGCCCGAGGTCGAGCGGTTCGCCAACTATCTGCGGCCCGACGAGCTGCACGCGGCGTTCAACTTCGACTTCCTCGGTTGTGCCTGGGACCCGCGGCTGATGCGCGAATGCGTCGACCGCACGCTCGATGCGCACAAGGCCGTGGGTGCCCCGGCGACCTGGGTGCTGTCCAACCACGACGTCACCCGGCACGTCACCCGCTACGGCCGCGAGGACACCACCTTCAGCTTCGACAACAACCTCGACGGCACCCCGGTCGACCTCGAACGGGGCACCCGCCGGGCCCGCGCGGCCGCCCTGCTCTCGCTGTCGCTGCCCGGCGCCACCTACATCTATCAGGGCGAGGAGCTCGGGCTCTGGGAGAACGAGAACATCCCGCCCGAGCAGTTCCAGGACCCGATGTGGGGCCGCCGCGGGCACAGCCGCGACGGCTGCCGGGTGCCGCTGCCGTGGACCGGCGACGAGGCGCCGTTCGGCTTCACCACCGCCACCCCGTGGCTGCCCCAGCCCGCGGAGTGGAAGGACCGTACGGCTCAGGCCCAGACCGGCGACCCCAGCTCGATGCTCGAGCTCTACCGGTCGGCGATCGCCCTGCGGCGCGCGGAATCGCTGAGCGACTTCGCCTGGCTCGACCTCGACCCGGCCGTCCTCGCCTTCTGCCGCGGCGCGACCTTCGCCTGCGTCGTCAACATGTCGGGCGCCCCCATCGCCCTGCCCACCCACAAGTCCGTTCTGCTCGCCAGTGGCTCTCTCGACGGTGACCGCCTCCCCCCGGACACCGCCGTGTGGTTGCGCATGACTCAGTAACACCCCGGGGGCCGGCCACCTTCGAAAGGATCCCCATGGCCAGCCGGAAATCGGCGTGGTGCGCGCTCGCTGCCCTCACAGCGGGCGTCGCCGTCGCCGTCCACGCCCCGTCGGCCCACGCCGCCGGACTCTCCCCGTTCGATGTCGCCGGCCGCGGCGCGACCGTGCCCTTCGTGGAACTGGAGGCGGAGAAGGCCGCGCACAACGGCACCTCGACCGGCACCGACCGTACGTACGGGAAGCTGTCCTCGGAGGCGTCGGGCCGCGAGGCGGTGACCCTCGACGCGGCCGGCGAATACGTCGAGTTCACGCTGACCAAGCCGGCCAACGCGGTGACGTTCCGCTACAGCATCCCGGACAGCGCCAACGGTGCCGGCCGGGATGCCACGATCGACCTCCGTACGGGCTCCACGCTGATCAAGACAGTGCCGGTGACCTCGAAGTACAGCTGGTACTACGGCTACTACCCGTTCACCAACAACCCGGGCGACCCGCTGCCGCACCACTTCTACGACGAGGCGCGGGCGCTCTTCGGCACCACCTATCAGGCCGGTACGAAGATCCGGCTGCAGGTGTCGTCGACCGCGCAGTCGCCGTCCTTCACCGTCGACCTGGCCGACTTCGAGCTCGTGCCCGACCCGATCGCCAAACCGGCGAACGCCATCGACGTGGTGGCCGACTACGGCGCCGACCCGAGCGGCGCGACCGACTCGACGGCCAAGTTCCAGGCCGCCGTCAACGCCGGGGCGTCGTCGGGCCGGGTCGTCTACGTGCCGCGTGGCACCTTCACGCTCTACAGCCACGTCATCGTCGACCGGGTCACGCTGGCCGGGGCCGGACCCTGGTACAGCGTGCTCGGCGGGCGGCACCCGACCCAGCGCAACCTCGCGGCGGGCCTTTACGGCAAGTACGTGGGGGAGGGCGGGCCGAGCCAGAACGTGGTCGTACGTGACCTCGCGGTCATCGGTGACATCCGCGAACGGGTGGACGAGCACCAGGTGAACGCTTTCGGCGGGGCCATGTCGAACTCGGCCATCGACAACGTGTGGATGCAGCACACCAAGGTCGGCGCGTGGATGGACGGGCCGATGGACCGGTTCACGATCAGGAACAGCCGGATCCTGGACCAGACCGCGGACGGCGTGAACTTCCACATCGGCGTGACGAACTCGACGGTCACCAATACGTTCGTCCGCAACACCGGGGACGACGCGCTGGCGATGTGGGCCGAGAATGTGCCCAACGTCGGCAACTCGTTCACCCGCAACACGATCGTCGCTCCCATCCTGGCCAACCACCTGGTCTCGTACGGGGGGCGGGACATCACGATGACCGACAACGTGGTCAGCGAGTCGGTCTCGAACGGCGGCGGCATCCACGTGGGCAACCGGTATCCCGGGGTCAACGGGGCGACTGCCGTCGCGGGGACGTGGACGCTGGCTCGCAACACGCTGATCCGCGCCGGGAACTCCGACTACAACTGGAACTTCGGCATCGGCGCGCTGTGGTTCTGGGGTGACTCGGCACCGATCACCGGGGCCACGATCAACGTCACCGACACCGACATCCTCGACAGCTCGTACGCGGGGATCCAGTGGATCGGTAACCAGACGAGCGGGCTCAACCTGACCAACGTCACCATCGCCGGGGCGGGGACGTTCGCGTTGCAGGCCCAGGCGCCGGCGTCGGCTCGATTCACCAACGTACGGGCATCGGGGATCGCGCAGGCGCAGACGGTCTACAACTGCGCGGGCGCGGGACTGCAGATCGCCGACGGGGGCGGGAACTCCGGATGGTCGACGGCCAACTCGTACTGCGGTCCGTGGCCGGCGCCGCAGTGGAACAACGGGACCACTACGCCGCCCACGACACCCCCGACCACTCCTCCCACCACGCCTCCCACCACCCCGCCCGCGGGCAACCTCGCCGCCGGCCGTCCCGCTTCGGCGACCTCCCAGGTCGACGTCTATGTGCCCGCCAATGCGACTGATGGCAACCCCAACTCGTACTGGGAAAGCAGTAACGGCTCCTTCCCTCAGTCGATCACCGTTGATCTGGGCCAGAACCGCTCGGTGGCTCGGCTGGTTCTGAAACTCCCACCAGCCTCGGCCTGGGCAACCCGCACCCAGACGCTGTCCGTTCTCGGCAGCACCAACGGAAGCTCCTTCACGACGCTCAAGTCCAGTTCCGGATACGTCTTCGATCCGGCCGGCGCCAACACCGCCACCGTCACCTTCCCCGCGTCGACCGCGCGCTATGTGCGGCTGACCTTCACCGGTAACACCGGCTGGCCCGCCGGTCAGCTCTCCGAGTTCGAGGTCCATTCCTCCTGAGCCCGTCCCCGCTCTGCCTCGAAGAAAGGTGCGCCCCCACATGTCCCGATGGAGATTCATAGCCGCGGCGGTCGCCACGACCGTGGTCGCCGCTCTGATGCACGCCCCGGCGGCGATGGCCGCCGGCCCCAACCTGGCCGCCGGCAAGACTTTCAGCGCCAGCAGCTTCACCGACGTCTACTCCGCGGGCAACGCCGGCGACGGCAACGCCAACACGTACTGGGAAAGCAACAACAACGCGTTCCCGCAGTGGGTCCAGGTCGACCTGGGCACCGCCCAGCAGGTCAACCAGGTCGTCCTCAAGCTGCCACCGGCCACCGCCTGGGCCACCCGCACCCAGACGCTGAGCATTCAGGGCAGCACCGACGGCGGCTCGTTCGCGACGCTCAAGGCGAGCGCGGGCTACCAGTTCAACCCGGCGAGCGCCAACACCGTGACCATCGACTTCTCCGCGGCCAGTGCCCGATTCGTACGGGTGAATGTCACCGGTAACACGGGCTGGCCCGCCGGGCAGCTCTCCGAGGTCGAGGTCTACGGCCCCGTCTCCGGCGGCGACACCCAGGCCCCGAGCGTGCCCGGCAACCTGGCCTTCACCCAGCCGGGCGGCGACCAGATCCGGCTCACCTGGTCGGGCTCGACCGACAACGTCGGCGTCACCGGCTACGACGTCTACGCCAACGGCGTGCTGCGCACCAGCGTCGCGGGCACCGTGCTGACCTACACGGACACCCAACCGGCCTCGGCCACCGTCACCTATCAGGTGCGGGCCAAGGATGCCGCGGGCAACACGTCGGCGCTGAGCAACGCCGTGACCCGCAACGGCACCACCCAGCCGGGCAGCAACCTGGCCCAGGGCAAGCCGATCGAGGCCTCCTCGACCGTCCACACGTTCGTGGCCACCAACGCGAACGACGGGAGCCTGACGACGTACTGGGAAGGCGGCTCCTACCCGGCGACCCTGACCGTCAAGCTGGGCGCGAACGCGGCCGTGTCGTCGGTCGTGGTCAAGCTCAACCCGGACAGCTCGTGGGGCGCGCGGCAGCAGACGTTCGCGGTCCTCGGGCGGGACCAGGGGGCGAGCGCCTACACGACGATCGCCGGCTCCAACACGTACAGCTTCAACCCGGCCTCGGGCAACACGGTGACCATTCCGGTCGGCGCGACCACGGCCGACGTGCGGCTGTCGTTCACCGCCAACAGCGGCGCGCCCAGCGGGCAGGTGGCCGAGCTGCAGGTCATCGGCACCCCGGCGCCCAACCCGGACCTGACCGTCACCGCCACCTCGGCCTCGCCTGCGGCCCCGGTCGAGACGGACACCATCACGCTTTCGGCGACCGTGCGCAACGCGGGCGGGCTCGCTTCACCGGCCTCCGGCGTCACCTTCTATTTGGGTACGACGAAGGTCGGCACCGCCAACGTGGCCGCGCTCGCGGCGGGCGCCTCGGCCACCGTCTCGGCCACCATCGGCGCCCGCGACGCGGGTTCGTACGCGGTGGTCGCCAAGGTGGACGAGGCCGGCACGGTCATCGAGTCCAACGAGGCCAACAACAGCTTCACCGGTTCGCTGACGGTCACCCCGGTCAGCAGCTCCGACCTGGTCGCGTCGGCGGTCAGCTGGTCGCCGGGCAACCCGACGGCCGGTAACACGGTCACGTTCTCGGTGACGCTCAAGAACCAGGGCTCGGCGGCCTCGGCGGGTGGCGCCCACGGCGTCACGCTCACCGTGCTGAACGGCTCGTCGGTGGTGCGTACGCTCACCGGCTCGTGGACCGGGACGCTGGCCGCGGGCGCCTCCTCGCCGGCGATCAACCTGGGCACGTGGACGGCGGCCAACGGGCGGTACACCGTACGGACGGTCATCGCCAACGACGCCAACGAGCTGCCCGTGAAGCAGGCCAACAACACGAGCGAGAAGCCGTTCTTCGTCGGCCGCGGCGCGAACATGCCGTACGACATGTACGAGGCCGAGGACGGCACGACCGGCGGCGGCGCGGCGGTCGTCGGGCCCAACCGTACGGTCGGCGACCTCGCCGGTGAGGCCTCCGGGCGGCGCGCGGTCACGCTCAACCAGACCGGGGCGTACGTGCAGTGGACGACGCGGGCGGCGACCAACACGATCGTGGCGCGCTTCTCCATCCCGGACGGCACCACCAGCTCGATCAACGTGTACGTCAACGGCACGCTGAACAAGACGCTGCCGCTGACCTCCAAGTACGCCTGGCTCTACGGCGACGAGGCGGCGCCGCAGAACTCGGGTTCGGGGCCGCGGCACATCTACGACGAGGCTTCCGCATTGCTGACCGGCTCGTTCCCGGCCGGTTCCACCATCAAGCTGCAGAAGGATGGCGGTAACTCGGGCACCATCACGATCGACTTCGTCAACACCGAGCAGGTCGCGCCCAAGGCCAACCCCGACAGCTCACGTTATGTCGTCCCCGGCGGCTTCGATCAGCAGTCGGTGCAGGCCGCGCTGGACGCCGCCCGCCAGGACACGTCGAAACTGGGCGTCTACCTGCCCGCCGGTGACTACCAGACCTCGTCCAAGTTCCAGGTGTACGGCAAGCCGGTGCGCGTCGTCGGGGCCGGCCCCTGGTACACGCGGTTCTCCACGCCGTCGTCGCAGACCGAGACGGACGCCGGTTTCCGGGCCGACAGCACCGCCAACGGGTCGACGTTCGCCGACTTCGCGTTCTTCGGCAACTACACGATCCGCATCGACGGCCCCGGCAAGGTGTTCGACTTCGCCAACGTCAGCGGCATCACCATCGACAACATCTGGACCGAACACGTGGTGTGCCTCTACTGGGGGGCCAACACCGACAACATGGTGATCAAGAACAGCCGGATCCGGAACACGTTCGCCGACGGCGTCAACATGACCAACGGCAGCACCGGCAACCTCGTCGACAACAACGACGCCCGAGCCACCGGTGACGACAGCTTCGCGCTGTTCTCGGCGATCGACGCGGGCGGCGCCGACGAGATCAACAACACGTACTCCAACCTGACCAGCACACTGACCTGGCGGGCCGCGGGTATCGCGGTCTACGGCGGCTACGCGAACACGTTCAAGAACATCTACATCGCGGACACCCTCGTCTACTCGGGCATCACGATCAGCTCGCTGGACTTCGGCTACCCGATGAACGGGTTCGGCGCCAACCCGCCCACGGTCTTCGACAACATCTCGATCGTGCGGGCCGGCGGCCACTTCTGGGGCGCGCAGACCTTCCCGGCCATCTGGATGTTCAGCGCGTCGAAGGTGTTCCAGGGCATCCGGGTCTCGAACGTCGACATCATCGACCCGACCTACTCCGGAATCATGTTCCAGACCCAGTACATCGGCGGCCAGCCGGTGAACCCGATCAAGGACAGCGTCTTCACCAACGTCACGATCAGCGGCGCCCGCAAGAGCGGTGACCAGTTCGACGCCAAGAGCGGCTTCGGCATCTGGGTCAACCCGCTGCCCGAAGCGAACCAGGGGCCCGCGGTGGGCTCCGCGACCTTCACCAACCTGCAGTTCAGCAACAACTACAGGGACATCGAGAACACGACGTCCACGTTCACCATCACCCGCAACTAGCTTCTTTCGAGGGGCCCGCGTCACGTACGCGGGCCCCTCCACGGTGCCGTTCGCGTAGATTCGGCCCCGTGGAACGTATTGTCCTGCCCGACGGCCGCATCCTCGAATACCTGGTCGAGGGGCCGCCCGGCGGCCTCCCGCTGGTGCTGCACCACGGCACCCCCTCCGGCGCGATCCGCTACGCGCCCATCTTCGAGTCGGCCCTGCGCCACGGCCTGCGCATCGTGCTGGCCAGCCGCCCCGGCTACGGCGGCTCCACGCCCCACCCCGGCCGGCGGGTGGCCGACGTCGCCGCCGACACGGCCGCCCTGCTCGACGGCCTGTCCGCGGGCCACTTCGTCACCGTCGGCTGGTCCGGCGGCGGCCCCCACGCCCTGGCCTGCGCCGCCCTGCTGCCCGGCCGCTGCGTCGGCGCCTCGGTGATCGCGGGCGTGGCCCCCTACGAGGCGCCCGGCCTGACCTGGCTCGACGGCATGGGCGAAGAGAACATCGCCGAGTTCCAGGCCGCCGCGAAAGGCGTGCAAGCGCTGGACGCCTTCCTGACCGGGATCGCCGACGGCCTGGCCCGGGTCACCGCCGACGACGTGATCGAAGCCTACGGCGACCTGCTGTCCGAGGTGGACAAGCGCGCCCTCACCGGGGGTTTCGCCGCGTACTTGGCCGAGTCGACCCGCTACTCCGTGTCCGCCGGCATCGCCGGGTGGCGCGAAGACGACCTGGCCTTCCTGGCCGACTGGGGATTCCCGCTCAGCGACATCAGAGTGCCCGTAGCGATCTGGCAAGGCGACCAGGACCGGATGGTGCCGCCCGCCCACGGGCACTGGCTGGCCGGGCACGTGCCGGGGGCCGAAGTGCACCTGCTGCCGGCCGAGGGACATCTGTCGCTGATCGCGGGCATCGACGAGATCGTCGGCAACCTGCTGGCCCACGTGACCGTCTGAGCCGCTCGCCGGGTGCCGCGGGGCCCCTACGCCGGGTGTCGCACCCCGCAGGACCGAACGTAAGGCCCCCCATCAAGCACGGACGCCGCCGGGCCGGCCGAGGAGCGGATCTCAGGCCTCGACCGGGGACAGCTCGGGCAGTACCTCGGCAGGCCGCTCGGGCTCGGCCTCACGAGCCACCGGCACCAGCAGGGCGACCAGGAAAGCAGCCGCGGCCACGACAGTCAGCACCAGGAACGACGTCGTGTAGCCGGACTCGGCGGGCAGTCCTTGAGCCCCCGGGTGGCTCGTGATGATCGAGCTGACGAGTGCTGTGCCGAGGGAGGCGCCGATGGTGCGGATGTTGGTGTTCATGCCGCTGGCCACGCCTGTCTGGTGGCGGGGGACGCTCTGCACGATCAGGTTGACCAGGGACGAGTAGACCAGGCCGAGTCCGATGCCGAAGACGCCGCCGGCTACGGCTACCTGCCATTGTTCGCCGTGGCGGAGCGCCAGGGAGAGGGTGGCCAGGGTGCTCAGGCCGGCGCCCCACAGCAGTTGGGCTTTGCTGCCGGCCCACCGGGTCAGGGGGCCGCTCAGGGAGCCGAAGACCGCCATCGTGACCAGCATCGGCAGCATCAGCAGGCCGGCCCCGGTGACTGTGGCGCCGAAACCGTAGCCGGAGCTGGCGGGAACTTGCATGAGCTGGGGCAGGAAGGCGAACACGCCGAACATGGCGGCCCCGAAGAGCAGGGCGACCAGGTTGGCGGTCCACACGGCAGGCAGCCGCATCATGCGCATGTCGATCAGCGGCTCGGCCGAGCGGAGTTCCGCGAGCAGCCAGGCGGTGAGCAGCACGACGGCGGCGGCGAAGAGTCCGAGCGTACGGGGGGAGCTCCAACCCCAGGCGGCGGCCTTGCTCAACGGCAGCAGCAGGGCCACGAGCCAGCCCGACAGCAGCGCCGCGGAGAGCCAGTTGACGCGGCCGGGAGTGCGTACGGGTGACTTGGGGACGAACCGCCAGGCCAGCAGACCGACCACGATGACCACCGCCATCGGCAGCCAGAACAGCCAGCGCCAGCTCAGCGCGCCCACGATCGGGCCGGCCAGCACGATGCCGAGGCCGCCACCGGTGGCGATGACCGCGGCCAGCACGCCGATCGCGGAGGTGACGCGGGCAGGTGGGAATTCGTCGCGGACGATGCCGAACGAGACGGGGAAGATCGCGCCGCCGAGGCCTTGGACGACGCGGGCGATGATCAGCACGGTGACGTTGGGGGCGATCGCGGCGAGCAGGCAGCCGACGGCGATGGCGGCCAGCGCGACCAGCAGCGCGCGGTCTTTGCCGGTCATGTCGGCGATGCGGCCCATCAGCGGGGTGGCGACCGAGGCGGCCAGCAACCAGGCGGTGAGCACCCAGGTGACCGTGCCGGTGGAGGTGTGCAGATCCTGCTGGATCGTCGGGAGGACCGGCGTGACCAGCGACTGCATGAGCGAGAAGGCCGCGGCGGCGGCGGCCAGCACCGCGAAGGTGGCGCGCGGGCTGCTCTGATAAAGTCGAGGCATGCCTCCACATTAGCGGAGGGGTGCCTCCGGTACGCAATGTGGGGTGGGTCTCATGGCGATTGCTGTACGCCGTCCGCAGCGGGCGGACGCGCGGCGTAACTTCGACGCGCTCCTGGCCGCAGCCCGCGACGCCTTCGCCGAGCACGGCACGGAGGCGTCACTCGAGGACATCGCCCGGCGGGCCGGAGTCGGGATCGGCACGCTCTATCGCAACTTCCCCAAGCGCCAGGATCTGTTCGAGGCCGTCTACGTCGACGAGATCGACCAGCTGGGCCAGGTCGCGGCCGCGGTCGCGGAGCTGCCGCCGTGGCAGGCCCTCACGACGTGGTTCGAGCAGTTCGTCTCGTACGCCGCGACCAAGCGAGCCGTGATCGAGGCCCTCAATCGCGAGTCCGAGATGTTCAAGTCGTGCCGCGCCGCCATGTACGAGGCGGGTGAGCCGCTCTTCCTGCGGGCGCAGGCGGCCGGCGAGGTGCGCGAGGACGCCAGCTTCGACGACACGCTACGGATGATCTCGGGACTGACCTCGGGCGCGTTCGTCGACGCGGCACAGCGCGACCGGGTGATCGGCTTCGCGCTGAGCGGCCTGAGAAAGAACTAGAGCCGGATCGCTTGACCGCTGCGCGCACTCTCCCGCGCGGCGTCGAGCACAGTCATGTTCCGTACGACGTCGGACGGCTCGACCGGCAGCGGCCCCTCACCCCGTACGGCCGCGGCGAACGCCGGGTAGAAAAGATCCCACCGGCCGCGCTCACTGCGTACGGGGGTGCCGTCGTCACCTCGGTAGATGCGGCCCCACGCGGACTCCGGCTCGACACCCCACTCGTCGCCCAGCTCGGCGGGGCAGTGGCCGGCCTTGAGCGCCGCCTCCTGCCCGTCGACGTCGGTGATCACGAAGGTGCCGGTCGTGCCGGCCACCCGGTAACGCGGGCCGGGGGCGCCCTGCCGCCAGCTGCCCCACAGGTGCGACTCGACGCCGTTCACGTGGTGCAGCGCGAGGAAGAAGTCGTCGTCGAGCTCGCCGCTGCCGCGGACCTCCGCGTACGCCCGGACGGCCGGCCCGTTGAGCAGCAGCGCCTGGTCGACCAGGTGCGAGCCGAAGTCGAGCAGGGTGCCGCCGCCGGCCGCGCCCGGTTTACGCTCGGGGGCCCAGCGCTCGAAGCGGGACTCGAACCGCCGGACCGTGCCGAACTGGCCGTCGTCGATCAGGCGCCGCAGTGTCCGGAAATCGGAGTCGTAACGCCGGTTCTGATAGACGCTCAGCAGCACGCCCTTGGCCTTGGCCGCGGCCACGACCTCCTTGGCCTTGTCAGCGGTCAGCGTGAACGGCTTGTCGACCACCACGTGCAGCCCGTGCTCGATCGCCTCGAGCGCGAGCTCGGCGTGCGTGGTGACCGGGGTGGAGATCGCCACCGCCTCGGCCCCGGCCTCCTTGAGCGCGGTGATCGAGTCGAACGCGGCCTGCGCAGGCAGGTTGGCCGCCAGTTCCCTGCGGCGCTCCTCGTTGGTGGTGACCACGCCGAGAAACTCGATGTTCGCCGCGGCGGCGATCAGCGGGGCGTGGAAGATGCGCCCGCCTGAGCCGTAGCCGACCAGCCCGAACTTCACCGAGTCACTCATTCCCGAAAGCCTGCCACACGCCCGCAGCTTGCTCGCCAGTGCCTCACGGCACCGCGGTCAGAAGAGTCCCGGAGCCTCGGTGGGCAACCCCGCTGCGCGTGCGACGTCAAACATCCGCTTGTCGTACGTGAGCAACGTGTCCAGGGCGTCACCGAGAATCTGAGCGCTGGCCACGTGGACGGCGTCGAGGGTGCGGAGGCCACCGGGAAGGCGAGCGGCCGCATCGCGCACCTCCTCGGTCAGCAGGATCTCGGTACGGCGATGACCTTGCCGTGGCGGGTGACCTCAATCGTCTCGCCCTGCTCGACGCGTGTGAACATGGCGCTCGGGTTGTAGGAGAACTCGCGAACCGAGACGGAGCTCATCCGGTATCTCCCTGACGGGTGTGCTTACTTCAGTCGAATTGTACCTACAACGTGGGGCGACCCGGACCTAAGTGCGGGCTGTGATCCGCTCCTGTCGGATGAGTGACCGGTGCTCTCGCCGTACGCTTCTGATGAGTCAACATTTGCCGCATGAAGCCCGCACAGATGGAACGCACCCCGTTCGCCGACCTCGATCGGCAGCCGCGTGAGATGACCGCGATGCTGCTGGCCGCGCTGGAGGCGATGGGCCGCCACCCGGAGATCCGCCGGGTCCGGCGTACGGCGATGGACGCGCTCCGCCCCGCCCCGGGCTGGCGGGTGCTCGACGCGGGGTCCGGCGCGGGTGACGTGGCCCGCTGGATGGCCGGTGTGGTCGGCCCGGACGGTGAGGTGATCGCCCTGGACTATTCGGCGGCCACCATCGCGGCCGCGATCGAGCGGCACGACGGCAGCAACGTGCGGTACACGACGGGTGACGTGTCGGCGATCGACCTGCCCGCGAACAGCGTCGACGGGGTCTGGTGCGAGCGGGTGCTGCAGCACGTCGACGACGCCGACCTGGCGATCGCCGAGCTGACCAGGGTGACCCGGCCCGGCGGGCGGATCTGCCTGATCGACACCGACTGGAGCTCGCTGGCTTTCGACGGGGTGCCCGCCCACCTGGCCCGCACGGTGGTGGCCGCCATGCACGGCCGGCTCACCCCGCGGCAGGTCGACATGGGTCGCACGCTGCGCCGCCGGCTGGTCGCCAAGGGGCTGCGCAACCTCAGCGCGACCCCGGTGACGTGCCTGTTCGGCGATCCGGCGTCGGCCGCGGTGGTGTTGCCCATGGTCAATCCGATGGTGCCCGAGCAGGCCTGGATGACGCCCCCCGGCGTACGGGACAAGTGGTTCTCGCACGTCGAGGAGGCGGGGGCGCGGGGCGATTTCCTGGCCGTGCTGACGATCTGGGCCGTCACCGGCACCGTCGCCTAGGACGGGACCCGCCGCCAGTACTGCTTCTTCTTGTCGTCGCGCACCACGAAACCCAGCCGGCCCAGTTCCTCCCGCAGTTCGCGCACGTCCTCGTCGTCGCCCGAGTTCAGGGCCTTCTGCCGGGCCGTGAAGACGGCGTCGGCGGCGTCCGGCACCTCGGGCAGCCGCGGAACCCAGCGCCGGTACGCCTCCAGGTAGGGATCCTGCTCGGCCCAGGCCACGCCGCGCGACCCGAACGCCGTGCGGAGCCGCTGGTGCGACAGGTGTGACGGCTCGCGGGCCAGTTCCTGACCGGTGCGGCCGAGCAGCACGAGCTGGTCGCGGTCGGGAAAGGCCACGGCGATGTCACCCCGGGGCACCGCCCGCCGATGACCGGGCCGGGTCAGCACCACCTCCATCGACGTGATCCGCACGGTCAGCGACTCGGCGTCGACCAGCGCGGCGAAGATCAACCCGATGATCAGCCCGACGCCGAGCGCGGCCACCAGGTCCCACGGCTCGGGCAGCCGCCGCACCAGCTCGAGCGGCCCACCGAACGGCAGCCGGTCGATCAGCAGCAGCACCCCCCACAGCAGGGCGGCGCCGAGCAGCGGCAGGCAGAGCCACACGAGCACCCGGCCCCACATCGGGGTGGGCACGGTCGTTTCCTGTTCCAGCACGCCACCGAGTCTTCCCCGGGCCTCGGCGGGCCGATACCGACTCGGGTCGACGTGGCGTAGACCAAAGTCGACTGCCCGCGCGTGCGCGCCGCCGGTAGCGTCGACGGCATGAGGAGATGGCTGCTGGACGCGGCGGTGGCCCTGGCGGCCACCGGGCTCGGCACCTTCTTCATGACCAACTCCCTCTCGGAGGAGGGCGGGGCGCCGCTCGCGCTGGAAATCACCCTCGGTGCCCTGGCCGCCCTGGGGCTGGTCCTGTTCCGGCGCACCCGTCCCGTCACGCTCGCGCTGGTCCTGCTGCCTCTGGCCATCTTGTTCGCGATGCCCATGGGCGCCCTGCCGTTCGCGTTGTTCGCGGTCGGGCTCCATCGGCGGCCCTGGGTCGTGGCCGGCCTGACCACGCTGCACGCCACACTGGTCGCGGTCATCTACCGGGCCGCGCTGGGCACGACCGACGTCTATTACGAGACCGTCCTGTTCCTGCTCCTGCTGCACGTCAGCGCGGTCGCGGCGGCGATGGTGACCCGCTCGCACCGTCAGCTGGTGGCGTCGTGGGCGGCCCGCGCCCGCGAGGCGGAGGAGGGGCAGCGGCTGCGCGTCGAGCAGGCCCGCCTGGCCGAGCGGGAGCGCCTGGCCCGCGAGATGCACGACGTGCTGGCCCATCGCATCTCGCTGCTCGCCGTGCACGCCGGGGCGTTGGAGGTGCGCCGGGAGTCCTCGGCCGAGGAGCAGCGGGCGGCCGGGGTGATCCGTGAATGCGCGTACGACGCCCTGGAGGATCTGCGCTCGGTGATCCATGTGCTGCGGGCTCCGACCGAGGATCAGCCCCAGCCCACGCTGGGTGACGTGCCGGCCCTGGTCGAGCAGTCACGGGTGGCCGGGGCCGAGGTCGGCCTGACCCTGGACGGCGAGCAGGACGTGCCCGAGAGCGTGGGCCGGCACGCCTACCGGATCGTGCAGGAGGCGCTGACCAACGCGCGCAAACACGCGCCCGGCGCCCCGGTCGAGGTGGCCATCAGCGGCAGCGCCCGGCACGGGCTCGAGGTGGCCGTGCGGAACGCGTTGAAGGGCCAGGAGCCGAGCATGCCGGGTGCGGGGGCGGGGCTGACCGGGCTGCGGGAGAGGGTCGCGCTGGCCGGTGGGCGCATCGAGCACGGCCCGACGGCGGCCGGCGAGTTCCGTCTGCGAGCCTGGTTGCCGTGGCCACCGTAAAAGTCCTGCTCGTCGACGACGACGCCCTCGTACGGGCCGGGTTGACCATGATGCTCGGCGCGTTCGACGACCTTCAGGTGGTCGGGGCGATCGCCGACGGCACCGAGGTGGCCGCGGCCGTCAACTCGCACCGGCCCGACGTCGTGCTGATGGACATCCGGATGCCGGGTCTCGACGGGCTCACCGCCACCGAGAAGCTGCGCGAGCGCAAGGACCCGCCCGAGGTCATCGTGCTGACGACCTTCGACACCGACGAGCACGTGCTGCGGGCGCTGCGCGCCGGGGCGGGCGGTTTCCTGCTCAAGCACACCCCGCCGCGGGAGATCGCCGACGCCGTACGCCGGGTCGCGGGCGGGGAACCGATGATGTCGCCCGAGGTGCTGCGAAAAATGATCGGCCTGGTCTCCGGGGTCGGCGTCGATCCCAGCCGGGACCGGGCGCGCGCGGCCCTGCAGCGGCTCAGCCCGAGCGAGCGTGATGTCGCCGGGCTGATCGCCGAGGGCCGCACCAATCAGGAGATCGCGACGGAGCTGCTGATGAGCACCGCCACCGTCAAGGCGTACGTGTCCCGGATCTTCACGAAGCTGACGCTGACGAACCGGGTGCAGATCGCCCTGCTGGTGCACGACGCCCGGTGACCTTGCGGCCGGTCGGCACCATCCGGGCCAGCAGCGCGTCCAGCGGCATGCTGGCGAACCCGATCCGTACGTCGCTGGCCCCGTACGGCATCCAGAACCGCCCGTCGTGCACGAGCCCACCGCACGAGTAGAGCACGTTGGGCACGTACCCCTCACGTTCGACGTCGTCCGGGTCGAGCAGGCCCTCGGGCAGGTCGGCCAGCACCTTGGACGGGTCCTCCAGGTCGAGCAGCATCGCGCCGATCGCGTACCGCCGCATCGGGCCCACGCCGTGGGTGAGCACCAGCCAGCCGGCCTCGGTCTCGATCGGCGAGCCGCAGTTGCCGACCTGGATCAGATCCCAGCCCCGGTGCGGCATGAGCAGCGGCGCCGACAGCTGCCAGCGGTGCTGCTCGTCGCGGACGGCCAGGCCCAGCGTCTCGCCGTCGTTGCGGCACAGCGCCATCTTCTGCCCGTTGATGTAGCGCGGGAACAGCGCCACGCCCTTGTTGCGCGCGGCCGGCCCGCTCATCCGGGTCACCTCGAAGTGCCGCAGGTCGCGTGTGAAGATCACCCGCCCCGAGATCTGCCGCCCGTCGTACGCGGTGTAGGTCGCCTGGTAGACGTGCCGGCCGTCGGGGTCGGTGACGCGCACGAACCGGGCGTCCTCCATGCCGTTGCTCTCGGCCGGGGTCGCGGGCCACATGACCCGCTGGTGCAGCGGCACCGCGCACGGGAACTGCAGCGCGTAGTCCTCGGAGACGACGTGCCGGATCCGGTCGATCGTCTCCTGCGCGTGCGGGCGGGCCAGCAGTTCGCCCGGCACGTGCGAGATGACGTCCTCGAACTCGACGTCGGTGAACCGCTCGGGCAGCACCGAGATCACGTACGAGGACGCCTCGTTGTCGATCTCGGCGTCGATCAGCGCCGCCGCCAGCTGGTTCTTCCAGTGTGTGGCGTCGACCCGCTGCCCGACCGTGAGCGGGCCGTCGCGGTCCTCCATCCGCAGCTGATCGCCGGGCCCGAGCACGGCGGAGCAGAACCCGATCGACGAGATGTGCCCCTCGCCGATCTGGCGCAGGCTGATCGCCACCCGCAGCTCGCCCGGTTCGAGACCGGCCTGGTCGGGGTGCACGACCATCGACGGGTTGCACAGGGCAGCTGCCTCGATGGCGAACTCGTGGCTGAAGTACGCCCCGATCAGCGTGCGCGCGGTCGGCGACAGCTCGATCTCGGGCGGCACCCGGTGCTGCACCAGGTCGTAGTGGTGCTGGAACGTGCCCAGCAGGTCGTGGTGGCGGCCGCCGAAGCGGGTCAGCACGTCGTCCAGCATGCGGCTGATCTCGTCCTCGTCGAGCTGCATGATGCGCTCGATCAGACGGCCGGCCCGGTTCTTGACGGTGTGCGAGTCCTCGCCCGGGACGAACAGCTTGATGACGACGCGTCGGCCATCCGGCTGCATGACGACGTCGTGCCTGATGATCGTGTCTTGTTTGTTCATGGTTGCGGTCACGCTAGGCCGCCTGACGGTCGGGTCGCGCTCCGGGTCGCCAGCGTGCGGGCGTGCTGCAACGTGGAGACGAGCGCGAGGGTGGATTCGGCTCCTTGATTCACATTAGGGCCACTTACCGTCAGTCCGTCATAACATCCGCCGGTTAACGGGTCGTACATCGGTTTCTGCCCGTCGTTGTCGCCCAGGAACCACGCGATCGCCCGGAACAGCTGCTCGTCCCAGCGGTCGTCGCCGGTGACCGCGGCCGCGGTGGCGCAGGCGTCGGCGGTCGCCGCGGCCTCGATCGGCTGCTGGTCGTAGCGGTGCTTGGGCACGCCGGGACGCCACCCGCCGACCGGCACGACCGACAGGTGCCCGTCGTGGTCCTGTTCGCGGCAGAGCCAGGCCAGCATCTTGAGCCCGGCCCGCAGCAGCGGCTCCTCGCCGAGCAGGTCGCCCGCCGCGATCAGCACCTCGGCCAGGGCCGGGTTGGAGTAGGTGAGCTCGGGCTCGGGCCAGACCCAGTCCGCCTGGGCCGACGGCAGGCCGATCACCGTGGCCGCGTCGGCCAGCAGCTCGGCCGCCGGGGCCGACCGGGGGTCGCTGCGCAGCACCTCGGCCGCGCCCAGCCCGGCGAACGCCATGGCCCGGGCCCACGGCGACCGCGTACGGCAGCCGGCCAGGAACGCGTTGAGCGCCTCGCGCCGGATCCACGGGACGGTCGACCGTCCGGCCGCGGTGCCCAGCCCCCACAGGGCGCGCCCCCACCAGTCGCCGGTCGACGGCTCGTCCTCCCACACCCGGGAGTACGAGAACCGGTTGCGGAAGCCGCCGTCCGGGCCCGCGGCGTGGGTCAGGAAGGCCAGGTAGCGCTCGGCCAGCCCGGCCAGCTGGGCCGTGGGCCGAGGCTCGCGGCAGATCAGCAGCAGGCCGCGCGACACGTCGTCGACGCAGTAGCCGTGCTCGCGCCGCACGATCGCGTTACGGGCGTGCTCGAGCAGGCCGGTGTCGTCGGAGAGCCGGACGACGTGCGACCAGTCGGGCGGGGGCGCGTCGGCGAGCTGGATGGGCGGCGGGACGAGGCGGAGTCCGTTCGTCGTCACGCGGGCACCGACGCGACCAGGGGCGTACGGGTGGCGAGCAGGCGGGTGGCCAGCGACTGGTAGCGGGCGGCGACGGCCGGCCAGCGCAGGGTGGGGCCGCCGGCCAGCCCGGTCAGGCCGAGCGACAGGCCGGGCTCGGCCAGCGCGTGCCGGATCGCCGAGGCCATGGCCTCCGGGTCCTGATGCGGCACGAGCAGGCCCGGTCCGTCGGCCAGCAGCTCCACGGCGTGCGGGAACTCGGTCGCCACGACCGGGATCCCCGCCGCGACGGCCTCGATCAGCACCCCCGAGGTGACCTGTTCGGTGGAGTCGTAGGGCAGCACCACCACGTCGGCCGAGCGGATCAGCCGGGACAGCTCGTCCTCCTCCAGGTACGCGTCCTCCCACCGCACCGCGCCGGTCACCCCGAGCGTGGCCGCCAGGTCCTTGAGCGAGTCGCGGTACACGTCGCCGAAGTGTTCGAGCACCTTCGGGTGGGTGCGCCCGGCCACCGTGTAGACCGGCGCCGGATCGAGGTCGCCCAGCAGCGCGAGGGCCCGCAGCGCCCACTCGATGCCCTTGCCCGGCCCGAGCAGGCCCCAGGTCAGCAGGTTGGGGCGGTCGTGGTCCTCGCGGGGCACGGCGCCGCGGCTGGCCGCGCCGTGCGGGATCACCGAGATCTTGCGCGGGTCGACGTCGTAGCCCGTGGTCAGCCGTAGCCGGGCGGTGTCGGTCATCGTGACGACCGCGTCGGCGGTGGCCGCGATCCGCTCGAGCACCTGCCGCTGCAGCGGGTCGGGCGAGCTGAGCACGGTGTGCAGCACGACGATCGAGGGCACGGTCAGGGCGCGCAGCAGCGGGAGCACCTCGTTGCCGGCGTCGCCGGGGTAGATACCGTACTCGTGCTGGATGATCGCCACGTCGTAGCGGTTGAGCACGCCGGCCGCCGGCTGCCACCCGCCGGGGGTGTCGGTGTGCCAGGTGTGCACGGTTCGCGGCGCGGCCCGGTCGAGTTCGATTCCGCCGCTCACGCTGTCCTTGGCCAGCAGCCGGACGACTCCCGAGCCGCCGCCATTGGCCAGGTGCGTGGCCAGTGCGGCATTGAACGTCGCCAACCCGCATTGGGTCGGCGGGTAAGTGCTCAGGAAACCGTACGTCGCGGGCATGACTAGGCCTTTCTCGCGGCTCAGGGCACGCGGACAGGCTGACGGCGGCCGCGTACAAACGGCAATGCGAAGTTTCGCGAAATTGCTCGGCGTAACGTGCAATTCACAAAGTGACGTTAACAAGAACCGCTATTCAGCCGACGATTTTCCGGTAAATCTCCAGGTAGTTCTCAACCATCCGGTCGCGGGAGAACCGTTCCCGGGCCCGCTGCGCGCAACCTGCCCGGTCGATGTTGTGCACCCGGCCGACGGCCGCCACCGCCTCGTCCACGTTCGCGACGAGATGCCCGGTTACGCCCTCGTCGACCACTTCGGGCATCGAGCCCTTCCGGTACGCGATCACGGGCGTCCCGCAGGCCATCGACTCCACCACCGACAGGCCGAACGGCTCGGCGAACCGGATCGGATGCAGCAGTGCCAGCCCGGAACCGAGAATCGCGCCGCGCTCGTCCGGCCCGACCGAGCCCCGGTAGACCACGCGGTCGCCGTCGATCCGCGGCTCGATCAGCTCCTCGAAGTACGCCCGGTCCTGCACGATCCCGCACATCACCAGCCGCCGGCCGGCCCGCGCGGCGATCTCGATGGCCCGGTCGGTGCCCTTGTCGGGGTGGATGCGGCCGAAGAGGATCAGGTCGTCTCCCGCGGTTTCGGTCACGGGCAGCCCGTCCAGGTCGATGCCGTGGTGCACGGTGCCGACGTAGTCGAGGTCGGGCGAGCGGTCGCTGTCCGAGATCGACACGTACGCGGACCGGCCGCGGCGGTACGCGGGCAGGATGTTCGATCCGGAGAAGCCGTGGATGGTCGTCACCATGGGCGCCCGGCACGACTGCGAGAACGCCAGCGGCAGCCAGTCCAGGTGGTTGTGCACGAGGTCGAACTCACCCGAGCGGGCCAGCGCGTGCCCGACGTGCAGCGCCTCCCAGACCCGGCCGTCCAGCTCGGCGTTCTCCTCGTAACCGGTCGGCGCGACCCCGTCCAGGCCGGCCTTGGTGATCGAGTCCAGGGTGGCGAACAGCGTCACGTCGATGCCGCGTTCCACCAGGCCCTCGGTGATCAGGCTGGTCACAAGTTCCCAGGGGCCGTAATGCAGGGGCGGGGTTCGCCACGCGATCGGGCCGAGCATGGCCACCTTCACGACAAATGCCTCATTCCGGTAGTTAACACGTGCTTAGTATGCCCACCGGTTTGACCGGGCGTTCTCGTGTTAGAGAAGACCCATGACGGATCTCTGGTGGAAGAGCGCGGTCGTTTACCAGATCTACCCGCGAAGCTTCGCGGACGCCGACGGCGACGGCATGGGTGATCTGCGGGGCATCATCGCCCACCTGGACCATCTGGCCGAACTGGGTGTCGACGTCATCTGGCTGTCCCCGATCTATCCGTCGCCGCAGGACGACAACGGTTACGACATCAGCGACTACCAGGACATCGAGCCGGTCTTCGGCACCCTCGAGATCTTCGACGAGCTGCTGGCCGGGGTGCACGCCCGCGGCATGAAGCTGGTCATGGACCTGGTCGTCAACCACTCCTCGGACGAGCACCCCTGGTTCGTCGAGAGCCGGTCGAGCAAGGACAACCCGAAACGCGACTGGTACTGGTGGCAGCCCGCCCGCGAGGGCCTCGAGCCCGGCACGCCCGGGGCCGAGCCGACCAACTGGGGTTCGGTGTTCGGCGGCTCGGCCTGGGAGCTCGACGAGAAGACCGGCGAGTACTACCTGCACCTGTTCTCGAAGAAGCAGCCCGACCTCAACTGGGAGAACCCGGAGGTCCGGGAGGCCGTCTACGCGATGATGAACTGGTGGCTCGACCGGGGCATCGACGGCTTCCGGATGGACGTCATCAACATGATTTCCAAGGTGCTGCCGCTGCCCGACGGCCGCGTGGTCGCCGGTTCCTCGTACGGAGACGGCTCGGCCGGGTTCATCAACGGCCCCCGGCTGCACGAGTTCCTCCAGGAGATGCACGCCAAGGTCTTCGCCGGCCGCGACGCCAAGCTGACCGTGGGCGAGATGCCCGGCGTGACGGTGGACGAGGCGATCCTGTTCACCGACCCCGCGCGGCACGAGGTCGACATGGTCTTCCAGTTCGACCACGTCTGGGCCGACCGCGGCGCCGACCCCTGGCTGCTGATGCCGCTGCAGCTCACGAACCTGAAAGCGATCTTCAACCGGTGGCAGGCGGGGCTGGCCGAGGTGGGCTGGAACAGCCTCTACTGGAACAACCACGACCAGCCGCGCGCGGTCTCGCGATACGGCGACGACAGTCCCGACCACCGGGTGGCGTCGGCCAAGATGCTCGGCACGGTGCTGCACCTGCACCGCGGCACGCCCTACGTCTACCAGGGCGAAGAGCTGGGAATGACCAACTTCCCCTTCCGTACGATCGACGACTTCCGCGACATCGAGGCGCTCGGGCAGTACGCGCAGGCCACCGGTCAGGAGGGCCGCTCGCCCGAGGAGGTGCTCACCGTGCTGCGGGCCCGCGGTCGCGACAACGCCCGTACGCCGATGCAGTGGGACACCTCGGAGCACGCCGGCTTCACCACCGGGACGCCGTGGCTGGCCGTCAACCCGAACTATCCCGAGATCAACGCCGAGGCCGCGCGGGCCGACCCCGACTCGGTCTTCCACTACTACCGCAAGCTGATCGAGCTGCGGCACACCGAGCCCACGGTCGTCGACGGCGACTTCACGATGGTGCTGCCCAACCACGAGCAGCTGTACGCCTTCACCCGTCGCCTCGGCGACACGGAACTGCTGGTGATCGGCAACTTCTCCGGCTCCGCGGTCAAGGCCGAACTGGACGACGACTGGTCGGGCGCGGAACTGCTGCTCACCAACCTGGCCACGGCCCCGCAGGATCTGACGCTGGAGCCGTGGCAGGCGGTCATTTACCGGCGTGTCACGCAGTGAGGACGGGCCAGGCGTAGGCGAGCAGGGCGAAAGCGGCGCCGAGCAGGGCCAGGCTCACGCCGCGGGTCGTGATCGGCAGGGCCGCGAGCACGAGCAGGATGATCGCGATGATGTAGAAGACGCCCTGGGTGGACATGACACTCCTCGATAGTGGGGGTAGCGGCGCACGTGTTACCCCCACGCCGAGGACGGCTAAACCATGGTCAACTCCAGAATGGAGCCGGGGTGGACAGTCGTCTCGGTCGGCACCAGCTCGGTGGCCCAGCCGGGTGGCTCGCCGGTGCCGTAGTTGCGCAGGTAACGCGGATGGGCGCCGCCGCTCACCTGCACCCGTACGCGATGGCCGGGCCGGAACACGTGGGCGGTGTGGCCCAGGTCGACGACGTGCCGGGCGCCGGCCGTGATCCGGGTCAGCCCGTCGCAGATGTTGATCGACCGGCCGGCCGGGTCGACGTCGCACAGCCGGACGAAAAGATCCCCGCTGGCCGCCGTCGTCGAAGCGTCCAGCTCGGCGCGGACGGGGCCCATCACCGTCAGCGGCTCCTCCAGCGGCTTGCCGGTGAACAGCAGCACGTCGGCCCGCCTCTCCAGCGGCGCGTTGTCGACCTGGCCCTGCGTCGGTGACTGCAGCGGGCCGCCGATCGACGGGGTCGGGTCGGCCGGGTCGTAGCGGAACGACCACCCGCGCTCGGCCGTGAGCTGGTCGAGCGGCAGGGCCAGCGGGCGGGCGCCCGGCGGCGGCCACGCGGGCAGGTCGCGCCACTCGCCGACGCCGCCGACGTGCACCCGTACCTGATAGGCCGGAGGCTCGCGGCGCAACCGGCGCATCGCCTGGGCGAACACCTCGGGCCAGTCCCGCTCGAGATAGTTCGTGTGCGTCCACGGGCCGATCAGCAGGTCGACGTCGCGTCCGGCCGCCCGCATGGCGATGTACTGCTCGATGACCTGGCTCGGCGCGAGATCCCACCAGCCCGTGAGCAGGCTGGTCGGCACGTCCATGGCCGCGGTCACCTTGGTCATGTCGACGTCCTGCCAGAACTCCGGCTCGGGGTGGTCGAGCCACTCCTCGAGCGCCGGCCGCCGCCCCCCGATGGCCGACGGATAGGCGTCCAGGAGTGGGAGTCCGAGGGTGGCCCGGCTCATCCGGCGTCTCATGCGGAGCGCGCCGCGCAGCATGCCCCACGCGGTGACCTCGCCCTGCACCAGGCTGAGGCCGCCGACGATCGACCGCTCCAGCGCGAACGCGCCGCCGGGCCAGAAAAACTTGTGCGGATCGGTCACGCCGACCTGCATCACGGCGCCCCGCCACTCGGGCGGCGCGTCGACGGCCAGGGCGGCCTGCGTGTAGGTCATGTAGCTGGCACCCACAGTGAACAGGTCGCCGGTGAACCAGCGCTGCTTGCGCAGCCACTCGACAGTGGCCCGGCCGTCGGCCGTCTCGTTGCGCCAGGTGTGGAACCGGCCGCCCGACCCGCCCGTGCCGCGGCTGCTCTGCATCACCACGTGGAAGCCCTGCTCGGCGAAGCGGACGCCGAAGAACAGATTGAAGGGGAAACCACTTCGCACGTACGGGGCCCGGACGAGCACGGTCGGGCAGGGCTCGCTGGTCACCGGGGCGTAGTGGTCGGTCATCAGCGGGCTTCCGTCGGCTGCGGGAACCGTCAGGGCGGTCTCACGGCGGACCTCGTACGGGGCCTCGGGGCCCCGGCGGGCCAGGAGTCGAAGGGACAGTGGCAGTCTTCGCATAGCTACCCCCGCATTTATCGTACGTCGTACCGGAAATACTAGCAGGAGGTATCGATGCCCCGCGGACGCCCGCCGTCGCACACCCGGGAGCAGGTCGTGGAGGCCGCGATCAGGATCGCCGACGCCGAGGGTCTGGAGGCGGTCACGATGCGCCGGATCGCCCAGGAGCTCGGGGCGGGCGCGATGTCGCTCTACACGTACGTGCCCGACAAGGACCGGTTGCTCGACCTGATGGTCGACCGGGCCGGCGGCGACCTCACCATCGCCGCGGCCACCGGCGACTGGCGTACGGACCTGATCGCGCTGGCCGGGGCCCAGCGGCAGTTGATGCTCACACACCCGTGGCTGCCCGCGGCCCTGCCCAACCGGCGGCTCACCGGGCGCAACATGCTCGCTTACCTGGAGAAAGGTCTGGCCGCGCTCGCGCCGACCGGCCTCGACGGGCCGGCCAAGATGGAGATCATCGCGCTCATGACCGGCTTCGTGGCCTCGTTCGTCACGGCCGAGACGGGCCCTGCGACGCCGCAGGAGGAGCAGATCGCGCTGATCGGTGAGGCGGTCGCCAGCGGAGACTTCCCGGAACTGGCGGCGGCCCTGGCCGAAGGGGGCCAGGGCCGCGAGCCCGGTTTCGACCGCATCGCCGATTGGATGCTGACGGGCCTGGTGACGCAGGCCCTAGCTTTTTAGGCAGATGTCGAACGGGTGGCCCTCCGGGTCGAGCAGCACCCGCCATCGCTCCGGCTGGGGCTGCTCGACCGGCTTGGTCGCGCCCAAGGCCAGCGCCTGCTCCTCGCCCCGGTCCAGATCGTCGACGTAGAAGTCCAGGTGATAGCGCTTAGGTGCGCTCTCCCGGGGCCAGCCGGGGGCCGAATAACCCGGCACCCGGCCGAAGCCCAGGCTGGTCGAACCGTCGCCGATCATCGCGTACTCGTCCTGCGCGTGCAGCACCTCCCAGCCCAGCACCGCGGCGTAGAAGCGAGCCTGCGCGGCGGGATCGGACGCGTCCAGGTTGATCATGGCCAGTGTTGCGATTCCCCTCATGGACGCGATCCTTCCCCCGGAAGCTGACATCTTCTGTCAGTTACTCAGCGCAGATACACGAGACCGTCGAGCGCCACCCCCGGACGGCCGCTGGTGCCCTCGACCACCACCCGGACGGTGTGCTCGCCGCCCGTCGGCCACGAACGCGACCACACGACCCGGCGCGGCGCCGAACTCGCCGAGTGCAGATCGACCATGCCCTGCGGCCGTCCGTCGACGAACACCCCGACCCGGCCCGCGCGCGGACCCTGGCTGAACACCAGCGCGGCCGAGGTCCCGCTGAACGTCCAGCTCGCACTGGCCCCCCGCGTGCTCGAAGCGACCGCGGTGCCACCGAGATAGCCGCCGTTGCGCAGCGCGCGCCAGGCCCCGCGGCGCTGAGCCGAGACCTCCGAGACCACCCACGGCGTACGGGTGACGGTGGCGCTCGCGGCGTTCCCGGCCCGGTCGAGCGCTCGCACCGTGAACGGCGTGGCCCGGTTGGGCGGCGCCGCCACGTCCCTCGTACGCGCGGTCAAGCCCAAGTCGATCGCCAGCGGCCGGGTCAGCCCGACCGAGCCCAGCGCCACCCCGTCGCCGACGCTCCACCGCAGCCGCAACGGCACCGCCCCGGCGCTGACCGTGCCCGGCCGCAACGCGAGGGCCGGCTTGGCCGCGAAGACCGGGCTGTCCGCGTCGACGACGACCCGGCTGCTCACCGTGGTCGAACGGCCCGACAGGTGCATGGCCCGCACAGTCAAGGTGTGGCTGCCCGGCGTCAGGCGCAGGCGGGTCGTGCGGTGACTGTTCGGGACCGCGGTGCGCAGCACACCGTCCACCCACACCTCGAACCGGTTGATGAGCGCGCTCGGCGTGCTGGTCGTCCAGACCGGCTGGATCAGACCCCGGCTGAAGTAGCGCCGGGCCGCCAGCGCGGTGCCGCCGATCCGCAGCACGTGCACACCGGCCGGGGCGGCCCCGGCGACCGCGCGGATGCTCGGCAACTGGGCGTAGAGCGCGTTACCCGGGCAGGCGGTGAGGCCGGCGTCGCGATGCCCGGCGATCCGCCACAGGGTGGCCCGCTGACCCTTGGGGAACCGGGGGCCGCCGCCGGAGGTGAGCACGACCCGGCCGCCAGGAGCGTTCCCGTACGCCCCGAGCTTGTACGCGGCCACGGCAGCGATCACAGTCCGCACCCGTGGCGACACCCGCACACCGCCGTAGTTGCCGATCACCGCGATCGAACTGGCGTCGGCGTTGAACCCCGCGGTGTGCGCCCCCAGCACGGTGCGGCCGACCCCGCCGCGGCGGCCCTCGAACACCGTGCCGCACTTGTCGATCAGGAAGTTGTAGCCCACGTCGTCCCACCCGCGGCTGCGCACCTGATACGCCTGAATGCCACGCACAATGCTCGCCGACTGCGCACAGCTGTAGCCGTTCCCGGTGGCCGTGTGATGCACGAAGAAGACCTGCGTGGGCCCGGTGTATTCGGCGGTGCCCTTGACGATGGCCTCGTTGGCCCGCCAACCCCCGCGCGTGACCATCCGCGGCACGGGCCGCGCCGGCAACGGAACCGCCGACTTCCGCGCATCCCCACGCGCCACCGCCGCCGTCGCGCGCGACAACGCCGCAGTTCCGCGCGCGACATCGGCGGGCTTTCGCGCATCCTCACGCGACAACGCCGCCGTTCCGCGCGCGACATCGGCGGGCTTTCGCGCATCCTCACGCGACAACGCCGCCGTTCCGCGCGCGACATCGGCGGGCTTTCGCGCATCCTCACGCGACAACGCCGCCGCTCCGCGCGCGACATCGGCCGGCTTCCGCTCATCCCGAAGCGACAAGACCGTCGTTTGGCGCGCACTTCCGCGCAACAGCCCAAGTTCGCGCGCAGTCCCGCGCAATACATCGGGCGGCCTCCGCGCGATCCCACGCGACAACAACCCGGGTTCGCGCATCAAGTTGGGCGACCCCTGTGTAGCCCCGCGCACCACGTCCGCCGGTCCTCGTGCCGCCCCGCGCACCATGAATTCCGAATCGTGCGCAGCTGTGCGCGACGAGGTCGCGTACTCGTTCTCTGCTCGTTTGCGCGCGATGTCGTCTCCCCCCTGTGCGCGGGGAGTGTCGTTCAGTGCTCGTTTGCCGGCCACTTGCGACGGCCGGTCGCTCAGTGCTCGTTCGTGCGTGGAGTTGTCCGTTGCTTGTGCGCGCGAAGCGTCGTTCTGCGCCCGATCGCGCGCGGGTTGGTCCTGCGCGTCCGGGTTGATCAAGTCGAGGCGCAGGCCTTGGGGGAGCGGGTGGCCGGCGCCGGTTGCTCGGGCCTCGACCGCGTCTGAGGGGCCGACCCACAGCGGGTCGGAAGCACCCCGTACGTCGGCCGGAGCGTGACCGTCGGTCTCGAGCGTTTGCCACGGGGTCCACCGGGTCGAGCCGATCGCGCGCGTGCGCACCTGCACCTGTCCGTCGACCTCGGCGTGCGGGTCGGCCCAGGTGGCGCCGATCAGGCTGAACGGCGCGGCCGGCGTGACCGGGACAACAGAAGAGACCCCGCCACCGGACGAAGCTGTGCTGCCCGACGAGACCGTGCTGCCGGGTGCTGTCTCGCTGCCGGGCAGGACCGCTCTGCTCAGCGACGCCGTGGCGTTCGAGGCCGGCTCGGTGGTGGCGGAGAACCCGGAGCCGGCCGCACGACCGGCAATGGTGGTGAAAGCGAGTGTCTGCAGGGGCAGGGCGAGCAGCTGCGGCGGTTCGGGCTCGGCTGCTCGCGCCGGGATGCCGCCGGTGGCTGCGGTCAGGGCTACCAGTCCGGAGGCAGCAAGAAGTTTCGTCCGATTCCGGTGCACGTGTCCCCCCGTGGTCCTGGTTGATCGGCCAAGTGACACCTTGCGGGGTCACGCCCTGGTCCGTCCCGGGAATCACGAAGTAGCTCAGACATTTATGCCGGAAATGGGATCATCAACCACCGGGGTTCAGGTGGCCGTCCGCGGCCAGGTGGGCGAAGAGCGCGCGGTTGAACGGGTTCATCGCGGGCAGGCCGAGCGGGTCGAAGAACCGGAGGTCCGCGGTCTCCGGGTCCGTCACGTCGAGGTGCCCGGACCAGGACTCGGCCCGGTAGATCAGCGAGATCACCTGACATTGATCGCCGTTGGGGTAGACCAGGAAGCAGTCCGGGCCCGACCGTGCCGAGAGCAGGGTCAGCGCCCCGGCGAGAAGGCCGGTCTCCTCGCGCAGCTCCCGGCGGGCGGCATCCTCGAGTTGCTCGCCCGGTTCCACGGCACCGCCGGGGAGGCACCAGGTCCGGTCGTCGGAGCGTTCCTGCAGCAGGACCCGATGCCGGTGGTCACGGACGAGCACACCGGCCGCTGCCACGACCAGTGGTTCGTGGCCGACCAGCGCCCGCATCCGCGCCACGTAGGAGCCGCTCATGATCACAGGTTAGGGGTCAGGGCCGCGTAGTCCTTCAGCGTGATCGCTTCGGCTTTGGTGAAGTGGCCGGCCAGCAGGTGTTTCATCGGCCAGCGGCTCATCGAGTTCATCGACAGCGCGCGCAGGCGGATCGTCAGCCGGCTGTTGGGGGCGAAGGCCGCCATGCCGCCCGGGGGCAACTGGATGCCGTCGGCCACGTACGCGGCCATCGTGGACTGGTAGGCGGCGTACGCGGCCTCCGGCGACGTCGCCTCGGCCAGCTCGCCGGCCAGCACGTACGCGCCGACCAGGGCCAGGCTCGTGCCCAGGCCGGCCAGTGGGGAGCCGCAGTAGCCGGCGTCCCCCAGCAGCACCACCCGGCCGCGCGCCCAGCGGTCCACGCGCACCTGGTCGATGGAGTCGAAATAGAAGTCGTCGGCCCCGGGCAGGGCGGCCAGGAACGACGGCACCCGCCAGCCGACCCCGGCGAACCGTTCGGCGAGCAGCCGTTTCTGGCTCGCGCGGTCGAGCCGGCCCAGGCGTTCGGGGGTGCGGATGCTCAGGCTGGCTTTGGCCGTCCCACCGCGTTCGGGGCGCAGCCCGGCCACCCGGCCGCCGGGCGCGTTGAACATCAGGAACCAGTGGTCGAGGTCGCCGGGGTCGGGCACGGTGAAGTACGCGCCGTAACCGCCCAGCGGGCGGACGAACTCGGGCTCGGAGCCGAAGGTGAGCGCGCGCACTCCGGAGTGGACGCCGTCCGCGCCGACGACGATGTGGAAACGCTCGGTGCCGCCGCTCGCGAACGTGACGTCGACGCCGCCGTCGTCCTGACGCAGGGCCGTGATCCGGTCGCCGTAGCGATAGTCGGTAGTCGTGGCGGTGGCCTCGAGGAGGATGCGGGACAGGTCGCCCCGGGAGATCTCGATGTCGGCGACGATGCCCTCGCCACCGAAGAGGTCGGACGGCATCGACGCCAGGCGGCGGTCGCGGGCGTCGACCAGCGCGACGCCACGCTCGTCGACCCGGTCGGTCAGCACGGCGGGCATCAGTCCCATCCGCTCGACGACCGTGCGGGCGGTTCCCCGTACGTCGACCGCATGGCCGCCGGGGCGCGGGCCGGGCGCCCGCTCGATGACGGTCACGTCGGCCCCCGCGCGGTGCAACCACCAGGCCAGGGACGGACCCGCGATGCCGCCACCGGAGATCAGGACTCGCATCTGCGTACTGTGTCCTCGCATGTACTAGGACGTTAGAAGTGGGCCTGTCCGCACGCAAAGTGCCCTAGTACAGTGCCGTCATGGCGAGCGAGCGTACTAGTACGGAGGCCCCGTACCGGCGGATCGTGGGCGAGATCCGCCGGCGCATCGAGTCCGGCCTGCTGCAGCCGGGGGACCGCGTGCCGTCGGCTCGGGCGATCACCCGCGAGTGGGGCGTCGCGATCGCCACGGCCACCAAGGTGCACGCCACGCTGCGCGAACAGGGGTTGACGATCTCGCGGCCCGGCGTGGGCACGGTCGTCGCCGGGCCGGTGCCACGCCGCGAGCACGAGCTGAACCGGGACCGGATCGTGCGGGTCGCGACGGCGATCGCCGACGAGCACGGCATGGCCGAGCTGACCATGCGACGACTGGCGGCCGAGCTCGGCGTGGCCACGATGTCGCTCTACCGGCACGTGCCGGGGCGGGAGGAACTCGTCCTGGCAATGATGGATGTGGCTCTGGGAACGGTGCGGCTGCCGCCCCGGCCTCCGGCCGACTGGCGTGTTGCGCTCGAGGTGTGCGCTCGCGAGGAGTGGGCCGTCTTCCAGCGCCACCCGTGGCTGGGCCCGTCGATGTCGCTGACCCGTCCGCAGCTCGCGCCGAACGGGGTGCTGCTCACCGAGTGGGTGCTGACCGCGTTCGACGGCACGACCCTGACCGGCAGCGAACGCATGTACGTCCAGATTCTGCTGTTCACGTTCGTGCGGGGCCTCTCGACCGCCCTGGAGATCGAGAACGAGGCCGTCCGCGAAACCGGCATGACCGGCGAACAGTGGCTGCAAACGCAATCCGGCCTGCTCACCGGCATGATCGATTCCGGCGCGATCGATCACTTCCGCGAACTGACCGAGCACGGCTTCGATTTCGGCCTCGACCAGCTCTTCGAGTTCGGCCTGGCCCGCCTTCTCGACGGCATCGACCTCTTCGTCCAGGCCCGCAGCTGACGCGGCCGGCGGTTACGGCTCGACGATGAGCACGACCTTGCCGTGGCTGTGGCGGGACTCGACGGCCCGGTGCGCGTCGACCACGTCGGCGAGCGGGAAGGCCTGCACCGGCATGCGCACTTTGCCCTGCGCGGCCAGGTCGATCACGTGCGCGAGGCGTTTCGGGTCGCGGCCGGCGCGCACCACCCGGGCGCCGTGCTCGGCGGCGGCCTTGTCGTCGACGACCGTGCCGATGCGCTCGGGGGCGATGCCGAGTTGCACGGATTGCGCGATCGCTTCCGCCCCCGCACCGTCCAGCGCGACCGTCGGTTGCAGTCCGAGTTCGCGCACCTCGCTCACCAGCCCCGGGCCGTACGTGACCGGCACAGCACCCTGCCGCCGCACGCGGTCATGGTTCTCCGGGCTCGCCGAGCCGATCACCGTGGCCCCGGCCAGACGCGCGAGCTGCGTGGCGACAGTGCCGACACTGCCCGCGGCGGCGTGCACGAGCAGCACGTCACCCGGGCCGACCCCGAGTTCGAGCAGCGCGCCACCGGCGGTCTGGGCCGCGGCCACCAGGGCCGCGGCGGTCGGGAAGTCGACCTCGCGCGGCTTGCGCACCACGTTCTCGGCCGCCACGACCACCAGTTCCGCGTGACCGTTGAGCATCGTCGACCCGAGCACGGGGTCACCCACGGCCAGATCCCGTACGCCCGCACCCAGCGCGTCGATCACCCCGGCGTACTCCTGACCGATGGTCTGCGGAAACTCCACCTTGGCCCACGGCATGTTCCCCTGCCGCACGGCCACGTCGAAGGGCTGAACACCGGCGGCGAGCACGCGCACCCGCACCTCACCCGGCCCCGGCTGCGGGTCGGGGATGTGCACCACATGCAACACGTCGGCCGGACCGAACCTGTCGAACACAGCAGCTCTCATGCAGCGACTCTGCAAGCTGAACCGAGGTTGAAGTCAAGCGGACAAGGGCGACGAAGCGTCACGCGTCATCGACGCTGAGCTGTCCCGGATGGCCGGATAGGTCAGCTTTGGTCGCCGGGCGGTCACGATCGGACGGCGTGGCGCGACCGCCGGGCGCGGCGTCGCTACCGTTAGCGCGTGTCTAACGTCCCGTGGTGGGGGCTGCCCCTCATCGCAGCACTGTTCGCCCTGGCCGGAGCGGCCGCGGTCCAGCTCACGTCCGCCCGTAACGACTACCTGCTCAGCCGCCGCCGGCGCACCCGGAGGTGGTACGAGGAACGGAAGGCGGCATATGTCGCGTTGCTCGCCGTTTTCGAGCGCGACACCTTCCGCCTGCGCGCGGCCTACGACGCGGGGGAGAAGCCGGTGTCCGCGCTCGTCTACCTGGACGAGGTGGGCGCGCCCCTGATGCAGGTACGGCTGCTCGCGTCGGGCCCGGTGCGCAGCGCCGCCCTGGCCGTGCATTTGCTGCTGCAGAAGCTGCACGGCGAGATGAACCCGGCCGCCGTGGTCGGGGTGCAGCCCGAGATTCATTTCCGTGAGTTGCTGACCCAGGTGCCGCTCGTCGTGCAGCAGTTCGAGGCGGCCATCCGCGAGGAGCTGGGCATCGATACGACACCACCCGCGCCGCCCGCGGCGCCGAACGGCCGGGCCCGGGGATTGTTGAGACGTCCCGCACGGTCGGAGCCCCTGGAGGGTTTGGCGGAGATCGGGCAGGATCGAAAGGTGTGACAGACCAGAGCGCTCCCCTCGACGCCGTGTCCGCCGCCGTGGTCAACAGCGGGATCGTCGCCATCCTGCGGGCTCCCACGGCTGACTATTTCGCCGCCGTCGCCGAAGTGCTGGCGGGCAACGGCATCACCGCCCTCGAGGTGACGCTCACCTCGCGCGGCGCCATCGAGGCGCTGGCCGGTCTGCGCCGCCAGTTGCCGGCCTCGGTGGCGGTCGGCGCCGGCACGGTGCTCACCGCCGACGACGCGAAGGCCGCGGCCGACGCCGGGGCCGAGTTCCTGGTCTCCCCGGTGCTCGACGCCGAGCTCGTACGGGGCTCCGAGCTGCCTTTCTATCCGGGCACGTCCACCCCGACCGAGATGTATCAGGCCCACCTGGCCGGCGCTCCGCTGGTCAAGGTGTTCCCCGCGGCCGGCCTCGGCCCGCGCTGGCTGCGTGACGTACGCGGCCCGTTGCCCCAGGTCAACGTCATGCCGACCGGCGGCGTCAAGATCGAGGACATCGCCGACTGGCTGCTGGCCGGGGCCAAGGCGGTCGGTGTCGGTGGCCCGCTGCTCGGCGACGCGGTCACCGGGGGCAGCCTGGCCGCCCTGGCCAACCGCGCCCGCCACGCGGTGAGCGCGGTCAAGTTCGCCCGCTCATGAGCCCCGGGCTGTTCACTTTTGGCGAGACCATGGGCCTGGTCGCCGCGGACGGCATCGGCCCCCTGGGCCACGCCAAGAGTTTCTCGTTCGGCATCGGCGGCGCCGAGAGCAACGTCGCGATCGGCGTGGCCCGGCTGGGCGGCGAGGCGACGTGGCTGGGCCGGGTCGGTCCCGACGCCACTGGCGCGCTGATCGCGTCGCGGATCGCCGCGGCCGGTGTGCGCACGCTGGCCGTCACCGACGAGTCGTTCACCGGCCTGATGGTGCGCCACCGGCGGTCCGGCGAGTTCGCCCAGGTCGACTATCACCGGGCGGGCAGTGCGGGCTCGCGGCTCTCCCCGGCCGACGTCCCCGCCCACGAGCTGCAAGACGCGTCGATTGTGCACGTCACCGGCATCACGCCGGCGCTGAGCGGGACGGCCCGCGCGGCGGTGTTCCAATCGGTCGAGACCGCCCGGGCGGCCGGCGTCGCCGTGTCGGTCGACGTGAACTTCCGGGCCAAGCTGTGGAGCCGGTTCGACGCCGCGCCCGTGCTGCGTGACCTGGTCTCGCGGGCCGACATCGTCTTCGCCTCGCCCGAGGAGGCGGAGCTGTTCGTCGACCCCGGCGACGTGGCGGCCAACCTGGCCGAACTGGGCCCGGCCGAGGTGATCGTCAAGGACGGCGGCCGGGGCTGCTCGGCCCTGATCGAGGGTGTGCGGCTGAGCAAGGCGGCGCTGTCCGTCACCGTGGTCGACCCGGTCGGCGCCGGCGACGCGTTCGTGGCGGGTTATCTCGCCGACCGGCTGGCCGGGGCCGCCCCCGAGGAGCGGCTGACCACTGCCATCGCCACCGGCGCCTTCGCGGTGACCGTCCCGGGCGACTGTGAGGGTGCCCCGACGCGCGACGACCTGGCCGCGCTGATCGGGGACGACGTCAGACGTTAGAGCCGGGCCTGACGCTTACGCTCGCGCTGCTCACGGGTGTAGGCCTTGCGCCGCTCGAGGTCACGCTTCCACTGCTCGCGGGCGCCCTCGTCGCAACCCTGCACGGCGCCTTTGGTCTGGGCCGGGCCGATCAGCGACCGGAACCACCAGTCGTCGAACGTCTCGTGGAACCACTGGCGAACCTTCATGTCAGTGCCCTCTCCGTTCGTTGCCGTGCCAATAATTTGTACCCCAACTATCGGCACGGCACCAAACGATGTGAGCGGTTACTCCTGGGCAGCCGCCTTGTCCCGCGCCACCCGTACGAGTTCCACGAGCCCGCCGGCGTACTCCTGTGACTCGCCGTGCGCCTCGTCGAACGGCGGCTGGAACCCGACCCCCTCCCACTGCTGGGTCGTCTCGTTCCACCGGTCGTTGCCCACCTCGAAGTCCCAGGCGTCGATGCCCAGCTCGTAGTACAGCTGGTCGGCCGAGTTGCCCGCCGCCGAGTACAGCACGTCGGCCACCGGCCCCGTGTACGACGGCCACGTCACCGTGCCGCGCTCGGCCGAGATCGCGCTCACGATCCGCCGCGCGCTGTCCAGGAAGAACTTCGACTCGTCGATCGACGGCCGGGGCAGTGTGACCCGCCCGTCGGCCCGGTAGGCGCCGGGCGGCCACATGAAGTACCCGCCGTAGCTGTGCACGTTCATCGCCAGCCCGATGTTCGGATGTGCCTTGGCCAGGGCGATCACGTTGCCGCTCTCGGCCTCGGACAGCTCGGCCGTGCCCGCGTACGTGCCGGACAGGCAGTTGGCACTGGCCCCGACATACCCGTCGAAGTACGACCCCACCGTGTAGTTGCGGTTGAGGTCGACGCCCCACGAGTCCCGGTTGCGCGGGTCGCGCGACGTGCCCGTGCAGTGGTTGACGAGGTTCTTGCGCTGGAAGTTGTAGTCGTTGAACGAGTAGTTGGCGCCGTCCGGGTTGACCGTCGGGATCACGAACACGTCCACCGCGTCGACCAGTTCCCGGGTGGCGGCGTCGGTCGCGTAGTTGGCCAGCAACCGTTCCGCGAACTCCAGCGTCACCAGCGGCGTGGCCCATTCGCGCGCGTGTTCCTGCGAGTACGCCAGCACGCCCGGCTTCGACCCGTCGCGGACCTTGCCGATGCGCAGCGCCTGCACGGTCCACGGCGCGCGGGGCACCTCGGTGCCTTTGAGCCCGTCGTCAAGCCGTACGGGACCGGTCACCGGCATCGGAATCCCGGCCGAGCCCTCCTCCACGAACGCCCGGAACTGTTGCGGATAACGCGCGGTGATGAACGCCGCCACATCATCGGTCGTGCTGATGACCTTGCCGCCGGCGTCAGTGGCGAGGCGCAAGGTCAAGACTCGATCCCGGTACGTCGCTGACAGGGGGCGGTTGGGCAGGCCCGGATCGACCGTCCGCACCTGGACGCCGTTCAGGCCCTGATCCCCGAACCGCACCGACTCCACGACGACGGCGGCCGCGGCGGGATCACCGAGGTAGCCCACGGCCGTACGGCGATAGCCCTGGGTCTTGTTGGGCAGGTCGAGCACGTCGACGAGCGCCGGGTACTGCCGGGCCAGTCGCTTGATCCGTGCCCGCACGTCGACCGGCGTCATGTACGCGTCGACGAAGTCCTTCTGATATCCGCTCGGGGCGGCCGGCGGGGTGGCGCCCGGCCAGGCGGCCGGCGTCACCGCCCGTGACGTCCCACCCAGGCTGGACGAGGCCGTGACCTGCACCGGCTTGGCCGGCAGGGGCCGCGGCAGCGTGTAGTGGTACTGGTATTCGCCCGAGTCGGAGAACCGCACCAGCGGGAACGACCCGGTCGCGCCGTCCGCCGTCCGCCAGGTCACCGTGATCTCGACGTCCGGGTCGTCGGTCGCGGTCGTGGCCACCTGCGTCTGCAGGAACGTCCGGCCGCCGGTCGTCCACCAGTACGCCTGCAGGAACTGCAGCGTGTCGGCCTGAATGGCCTGCCGGTGGGCCGACGTCCGCGGCGCCTGCGCCGACCGCTGGATGACCTGGACCGGCACGGCCCCCTGCCCGGTCAGCTGGTCCTGGTCCACGACGAGGTCGACCAGCACCGCGCCCTGCTCGGTGCGGGGCCGGGCCGCCAGGTCGGCGCCCTGATGCACCAGTCGTTGCAGCGCGGCCTCGTCGGGCAGCCGGAACCGGACCAGCGCGGCCTCCCCGGCCGCCAATGTCAGCGCCGGCTCGCCGGGCGCCGCCCGGGCCGGCAGCGCGGCCGGCGTGATGGTCAATGCGAGAGCGGCGGCGACCGCCACCCATCGAGCACGAGACGACATCGAACCCCCTGCTTCATTGAAGGATGTCGCTCCCCACCCCATCTATCGCATAGGCGTTTGTCAATGAAGTTAGGCTTCCCCTCATGGCGGACAGCACAGACACCCAGGTCGAGGCCCGGGTGCAGGCGCATCTGGGTTCCGGTGAGACGCTGCGGGCCGCCGTGTGGGTGAGCCGGGCCGACGGCGGTACGGCGGCCGGGACCACCCGCAGCGAGCTCAACCCGTTCCGGTTCCGCCGGCCCGTGCCCGACCGTCCCGGCGACCGGCGCGGCGTCCACGGCGTTCCCGGCAGCCTCGCCGTGGGCCTCGACCAGCACATCCGCATCGTCACTGACCCCCGCGTGCTCGCCCTGACCGACCAGCGCCTGCTCGTGCTGGCCGAACAGAAAGTCTGGTTCCGGCCCGCCACGCGGCTGCAGGTGCGGTGGCAATGCCCCCGTACGGACCTCAAGTCCGCGACCGGCCAGGGCAACGGCCGCCTCCGGCTCGACTTCACCGACGGTTCCGCAGTCACCCTGCTCAGCCCGGTGACCAGTCTTCGATCATTCCTCGAGGCCCTGTAGCCGCGCGGTGAGGAAAGCGCGCTCGGTCTCGTTGGCGGTCAGGGCCAAAGCTTCCTCGTACGCGGTGACCGCCTCGGCGACCCGGCCGAGCCGGCGCAGGAAGTCGGCCCGGGCCGCGGCCAGGTAGGGGTAGGTGGCCAGGGCCGGTTCGCCGGTCAGAGGCTGCAGCGCGGCCAGCCCCGCCGCGGGGCCGTCGCGGAAGCCGATCGCCACCGCCCGGTTCAAGGTGACCACAGGGGAGTTGCCGGTCAGCCGCAGCAGCACCGCGTAGAGACCGATGATCTCGGACCAGTCGGTCTGCTCCCACGACGGGGCCTCGGCGTGCACGGCGGCGATCGCGGCCTCGACCGCGAAGCGGGACGGCGGGTGGCGGCGCAGCGATTCGGTCAGCAGCGAAACACCCTCAGTGATGCGATCGTGATTCCAAAGCGTGCGGTCCTGGTCGGACAGCAGTAACAGACGGCCATCGGCACCGACCCGGGCCGCCGCGCGGGCGTCGATCACCAGGAGCAGGGCCAGCAGCGCGGTCACGGGCGCCGACCGCGGCATGAGCAGGTGCAACGTACGGGCCAGTTCGATCGCGCTCGCGGTCAGGTCGGCCCGGGTCAGCGCGGGACCGGTCGGCGCGGTGTGCCCGGTCGTGAACAGCAGGTGCACCACCTCGAGCACCGGTTCCAGCCGCTCGGCCAAGGCCTCCGGAGGTGGCACGCGGTACGGGATCCGGGCCGTGGCGATCTTCTTCTTGGCCCGGGTCAGGCGGGCCGCCATCGTCGGCTCCGAGACCAGGAAGGCGCGGGCCACCTCGGCCGTCGACAGCCCGCAGACGAGCCGGGCGGTCAGCGCCACCTGATGCTCGCGGGACAGCGCAGGATGACAGCAGGTGAAGACGAGCCGGAGCCGGTCGTCGCCCGGCGAAGGATCGGACGCGACCAGCAAAGGGAGCCGGCGCCGCCAAGCGGCTTCCCGTCGCAGCAGGTCGAGGGCCCGGTTGCGGGCCACCCGGGTGAGCCAGGCCCCGGGCCGCGACGGCACCCCGTCGCGTCTCCACGTCTCCATGGCCTGGGCGTACGCGTCCTGCGTGCACTCCTCGGCCAGATCCAGATCGCGCGTCACCTGGGCGGTCGTCGCGAGCACCTGGGCCCAGTCGCGGCGGTGCGCCTGGGCCAGGGCGTCGGCGACCGACGTCATCCGTGGTCGACGACGGGCCGGATCTCGACCCCGCTGTGCCCGGCCCGCACCTCGGGCAGCAGCTTGGCCAGGGCCAGCACCTCGTCCAGGTCGGCCGCCTCGAGCAGGTAGAACCCGCCCAGCGCCTCCTTGGTCTCCAGGAACGGTCCGTCCGAGGTGGTGGTCCCGCGCAGCGTCGTCGCGGTCGGCGCCGGCTCCAGCTCCTGCCCGCCGATGATCCGGTCGCCGGCCGCCGCGCGGAACTCCGCGTGCCCGGCGTCGTGCGCAGCGCGCTGCTCCCCGGTCATCGCCTCCCACTCGGCCGGGTCGCCGTAGATGAGCAGGGTGTACTTCGTCATCGTGGATCCTCTCGCCGGTCGGTGGTTCTCACCCCACCGACGAACGGCGCCGCCGGAGAATCGACAGCATCTCAGGAAACCGCCGGTTCGATCGTGAGCGTGCCCGCATCGGCGTCCAGCATCGCCGGCGTGCCGACCGGAATTGCCCCTTGACCGATCGGCAGGCCGCCCAGGATCGGCACGCCCAGTGGCGCCAGCCGGTCACGCAACACGTCGAGCACATTGCCCGGCCCGCACTCGGTGTAACGACCGACGGCCACGCCCCGTACGCCCTTGAGTCGCCCGGTGCGGTGCAGCATGGTGAGCTGCCGATCGATCTGACCCGGCCGCAACCCGTACGCCTCCAGCAGCAGAATCGCCCCGTGCAGGCTGGGCAGCACCCACCCCGCGGCCGTGGCGATCTGCTCCTGGTCGCCGCCGAGCAGCACCCCCGAGGCCCGCCCGCCGGTGGTCAACTCGCCGGTGTGCGAGTCGGGCTCGGCCCGCACGACCACCGGTTCGGTGCCGAAGGCGGCCGCCACGAACGACTGGTCCGGCCCGCCGTAGATGCCGGCCAGCCCCGCCCGCTCCCAGAAGGCCAGGTGCAGAATCGTGCACTCGCGCAACCCGACCAGCAGCGTCGGCAGGTGGGCTGCGGTGGTGAAGTCGAGGTCGTCAGCGATCCGATGCGCCCCGCTCCCGGCGCCGACCGCGACGATCGCCTTGATCGACAGGTCACGCAGGGCCCGGTTGACGTCCTCAACACGGTCACCGTCGTCCGCCGCGTCCAGCCCGCGCGGGCCCACCGAGACCTCGAGGCCCTGGTCCTTGAGCCACTGGGTCGCGCGCTCGACCTCCGCCTGCTCGGGTGCGCCCGTCGGCGCCACCACCCGCACGTGGTCACCGGCCCGCAGCCGCGGCGGCCGGACGACATCGACATACTCGTATGCACTCTGCACGTCTGGCATTATCGCGACACTTTTGCCCAGCCGCTTCCGGCGTACGACCGGATCGTTCCGCCTCGGGACGCGATGGTGTCTGTTCCGGGCGCGCTGGAAGGCGAATCCTGGACGTCATGACTACCGCACTTCTCGTCATCGACGTCCAGGAATCGTTCCGGCAGCGGCCGCTCTGGTCGACCCTCGACAACCCGGCCCTGATCGCCAACGTGAGCCGGCTCGTGGAGGCCGCCCGGGCCGCCGGCGACCTGGTCGTCTGGGTGCTGCACGCCGAACCCGGCACCGGCAACCTCTTCGACCCCGCCTCCGGTCACGTACGGGTCGTCGACGAGCTCAAGCCCGCGCCCGACGAGCACGTCGTCGTCAAGACCTCGCACAACGCGTTCAGCACGACCAATCTGCAGCAATACCTGACCTCGTACGGGGTCACCTCGGTCACGACGTGCGGGCTGCGCACCGAGCAGTGCGTCGAGACCACCACCCGGGTCGCGTCCGATTTCGGATACGAGGTCACGTTCGTCACCGACGCCACCGGCACGTTCCCCATCCCGCACTGGACGGCCCCGGCCGAACAGACCGTCGCGGAACTGCTGGCCGACCCGCGTACGCTGGCGGCCGCGGACGTCGTGTCCCGCACCGAATACGCGCTGGCCGGCCGGTTCGCCGCCGTGCGCACCGTGGACGACTACCTGGGGGAGTGACCGGATCGTGCGCCGGGTGGTGTTCGTCCTCACGCCGCGACTGCACCTGCTCGACCTGCCGGCCCGGCCCAGGTGTTCTCGACCGCCCCCGGCTACCGGCTCGACTACGTGGCCGAGACCGAGACCGTGCCGTCCTGGCAGGGCGTGACGCTGCAGGCCGCCGTCGAATGGCCCACGCTGACCGCCGACGACCTGGTGCTGGTGCCCGGCTGGCGCGACGGCTACGGCCCGGTCGGTCCCGCCCTGCTGCGGCGGATCGCGGATCACCACGCGGCCGGCGGCACCGTCGCCAGCGTCTGCTCCGGCGCCGAGGCGCTGGCCCGGGCCGGCCTGCTCGACGGGCGGCGCTGCACCACCCACCACGACCTGCAGGACCGGCTGGCCCGCGAGTTCCCGCGGGCCTCCGTCGTCCGGGATGTGCTGTTCGTCAGCGACGGCCGCGTGGTCACCTCGGCCGGCATCGCCAGCGGCATCGACCTCGCCCTGCACCTGGTCGCGCAGCGGCACGGCCCCGCGGTCGCGGCCCGGGTGGCGCGCGAAATGGTCGTCTACGCACGCCGCAACGGCGACGAACAACAGGCGTCGGCCATGCTGCGCCATCGTGCCCACTTGAGCGACGTCGTGCATCGCGTGCAGGACCGGATCGACGCCCAGTTCACCCGCCCACTGCCCCTGGGTGCCCTGGCCACCGGCGCGGGCGTGAGCGAACGCACCCTGACCCGCCTCTTCGAGTCCGCCACGGGTCGCACGCCGCTGCGCTACCAGCAACAACTACGCGTCGAACGAGCCGAATACCTGATCGGCCACGGCGCCACGATCGAATCGGCGGCCCGCGCGGTCGGCTTCACCGACGCCCGCATGCTCCGCCGCCTCCGCGCCCGCACCTGACGGCCCGTCCCGCCCGCCACTCATCGCGCACTGACGCGTCATCAGACACCGGTTGCGCGAATACCGTCGCGTGCGTGCGCATCATTGCGCGCTCGATGGGGGCAGGTGCAACCACGCTCGCCACGCGTGGGTGCTCACTGGGTGCCGGTTGCGCCGGCCGAGCGACTGGCCGACGCGGCCGGGCTGACCGTGCTGGCCGGCCTTGTGTGCGTCAACGCTCATCCGGCTCTGGGGCGTGAGTTCCGGGTTGTGTCCCCTGAAGAGTGATTGATTTTCAGGTCAGGGGGCCGGCAAGACACGTTTGCGGAGCAGGACGAAGCCGGCGCGGCTATTCATCTGTCGTTGGAGCATGGTGATCCGGTTGACGTTGCCCTCGACCGGCCCGGAGCTGAGGGGCAGGCTCAGCCCGGTGTCGCGGCCGGCCCCGCAGCGCTCGTGCGCGCCGGTCACAGCGTCGAGGTCGGAGGTCACGCCGTTGACGAAGCGGTCCATGCCAGACAGGTCGGCCCGCTCAGGCGCGGCTCAGATCTCCGCTGCTCGCCATCACCGGGTGTCACGTCCGCGCAGCCCCTGCACGAGGTTGTCCAGCAGTTCGCGGGTGTGCGGTGCGTCGAGGGTCTCGCCGATCCAGGCAGCGGAGTCGGTGCGCTCGGGAGAGCGAACATGGGGTATCAGCCAGTCGGCGGCAGCGATCTCGGTGATGTGCCCCAGTTGTGCGATGAGCATCGAGAAGTGTCCGCGCCGATTCACTTGAGCCGGCCCGCCGGCGTCCCGATACGCCCGGGTCAGCGCGCGGGCCCGGCCCGGGTCGGTCCGGGCGAACTCGAAGAGCACGCACCCGAGCTCCTGGGCCGGATCAGCCGGTCCGCTGTTCTCCCAGTCGATGACGCACACGCCGCCCTGCCCGGTCGGCAGGACATTGTCGGCCCACAGGTCCCGATGGCAGATCCGCAGCATCTCGGGAGGTTGGATCCAGGACTCCGGTGCCACCAGCTCATCCCGAAGATCGGCCAGCCGGCCGGCGAACGGTGCTCCCGCCGCTCGCAACTGCTCGACCAGCTCGTCCCAGCGCCGCGCCCCGACCGGCGCCTGATACCACCGGGCCGCCGGGATTCGCGATGGACACCACTCGGGCCCCGGGCTGCGACGAGTGATGGGTCTCCGGGTCCAGGGGCTGGGCGAGGCGCCGAGTACCTACACGTCATGCACGTAGAGCCGCAGCGTTGCCGGGGTTCCATCAGGCTGCTGGTCGCTATCGGACGTGAAGGTGCGGATATAGGTGAAGCCGCTCTTCTCGGCGACGCGTACGGAGGCAAGATTGTCGGGGTCCACTCGGATGGCGGCGCGTGTTCCGATGCGGTTCTCGCGCATGTGCTCGAGGATGAGTCGTACAGCTTCCCCTGCGACTCCGCGTCCACGGGCCCACGGGTGGACGGCATAGCTGATGTTGACGTCGCCGGGTTCCAGGCCGTCGATGACATCCGGGTCGTAGTCGACGTATCCGGCGAGGCGGTTGTCAAGGCACACGCCGAAGCCTCGCTTGCCGCGCCCCGCGCGAGCGTTGCCGGCGAGCTTTCTGAAGTGGGCGGCCGTCGTCTCGGCGGTGCCGGGGGCACCGTTCAGCCAGCGAACGGTGTGCTCGTCCTCACCGGCGTTGTGCGCCTCGACGTCCTCTTCTGTCAAGGCTCGCAGCGTGATCCTCATGCGAGGACCATAGGAAGCCGCTGACGGTGCACGACAGCGATATTCGACGCCGATCGATCACCATTCGCGGAACAGAATCCCGAATTCGCGAACGTAGCCGACGTCGGCCGGTGTCGACGCCGCGGAGGGGTTGCGGGTTGCGCGTTTGCACGGGCGTTCGCCCATAGACTGGCGCGCGTGCTGCGTGGCGTACTGCTTGATCTCGATGACACGCTGATCGATCACCACGGAGCGGTGCGGGCGGCGCTCGACCTGTGGTTGCCCGAGCTCGGGGTCGCGTCGACTTCGGAGACTTCTGCGCTCTGGGACGAGGTGCAGGAGCGGCACATGGTGGCCTGGCGCGAGCGCCGGGTGAGCTTTGCCGAGCAGCGGCGGCGACGGCTGCGCGACTTCCTGCCGCAGATTCGGATCCCGTACGAGGAAAACGACCTGGACCCCATCTTCGAGGGCTATCTGCGGGCGTACGAGTCCTCGTGGCGGCGCTTCCCCGACGTGGACGAGGCGCTGGCCGCGCTCGGGGCCGCGGGCCTGACCACCGCGGTGCTCACCAACGGCACGGTCGAGCAGCAACGCGCAAAACTCGCCAAGGCGGGGCTCGAGGGCCGGGTCGGTCCGCTGTTCACGGTCGAGGACCTGGGCGTGGCCAAGCCGTCGCCCGACGCGTTCCGGCTGGCCTGTGAGCGCATCGGGCTCGAACCGGCCCGGGTCGTCAGCGTCGGCGACCGGCACGACCTGGACGTGCTGCCCGCCCGCGCGGCGGGGCTGCGCGCCATCCATCTCGACCGGCGCGACGCCGGGCCGCACGACGAGCCCGACCGCCTGACCACACTGACCGGCCTGGCCGCGGCGCTGTCCCGTTAGGGCCTGTCCTGCCGCTCACGCGGGGCTGCGGCGTGGCCCAGGCGGCGCCTGACGGCGTCCGGGAAACGGCCACATACAACACCGGTATGAAACCGCTTCCCGGCCGACGTCAGCCACCACCTGGACCTCGCCTCGCTGCCACGTGACCGGCAGGACAGACCCTGGACCGCCGGCGACCAGCATCGCCCGCAATGAGCACGCTTGTCCCCGGACGACACGCCATCGGTCACACGCCACACCACGTGCGGGTCGTGATCTTCCCAGTAGGGTGCGGGTTCATGAAGGTGAGCGAGGAAGACGTACGGATCCCCGGGGCCGGTCACGAGATCCGGGCCAAGGTGCTGACACCGGTGGGCGGCGGCACCTGGCCGGGGGTGGTGCTCTACTCCGACATCTTCCAGCTGACCGAGTCGACGCTGCGCACGTGCCGCCGGCTGGCCGCGGCCGGGCTGATCGTCTGCGTGCCCGAGATCTATCCGCGCGGCGAACTGGCCGGGGTGGCGCTCGAGTTCGACGACGCGGGCAAGCAGGCCGGGCTGGCCGGCGCCGCCGCGATGTCGACCGCCGAGTTCGACGAGGACCGCGTGTCGGTTCTCGATTACGTGACCGCCCGCCCCGACGTCACCACGGTGCACGCCGCCGGTTACTGCCTGGGCGGACATCTCGCCTTCCGGGCGGCGTTCGACGAGCGGGTCACCTCGACCGTGTGCTTCTATCCGACCGGCCTGCACAACGGCGCGCTCGGGGCCGACCACGCCGATTCGCTGGCCGCGGCGGCGCGCATCCGGGGCCAGCTGATGATCATCTTTGGGTCGCGGGACCCGCACGTCCCCGCGGCGGCGCGCGCCCAGATCCTGGCCGCGCTCTACGAGGCCGGTCACGAGGATCTGGAACTGCACGTCTACGCCGGCGGGGAGCACGCGTTCATGCGCGATGTCGGCCCCCGCTACGACCCCGAGCTCACCGACCGCGGGCTCGACGAGGCCGTCTCGTTCCTGCGCGGGCGTTCGCTTCAGTAGCCGGCCGCTCCGTCCGGGTCGGGTTTCCCCGTACGAGGGTGTCGTGCACACGCCAGCGGGCGGTGATCGCCTCCCGTTCGGCGGCGGCGTCGCCCGACGCGAGCCGCTCCCGCAGCAGCCGCATCGCGAGCCGCCGGTTCACGCTGAACTGCCGTTCGGTGTCGACCACGACGACCAGCCCGGACGGCCGGTGAGTGGCGCGGACGGCAGTGCTCGCCTTGTTGCGATGCTGGCCGCCCGGCCCACCGGTGCGCGTGGCGACAACCTCCACGTCGCCCTCGTCGAACGTCGTGCGCGGGACCTCCGTCGAGCACGGCTGCGACACGACGTACCAGTTCTTGCGCCCGATGCCCGTACGGAAAGGGCTCGGGGCCTGCCAGCACAACGTGCCCGTCCAGCCCCGCGCGAACGAAGCCGCGCCCGGCCCGTCGATCTCGACCACCACCGACCGCTGCCGGGCGGTCTTCGCGATGGTCAGCCCGAGCCCGGCCGCCTCCGTTTCCAGCCGCCGCACGAGTTCGGCCAGCGCCCAGTCGCACTCCCGCGGCCCGCGCCCGGCCGAGAGCAGCAGATGCACGCTCACGACCGCTCCCGCGTCTTGTAGGTGACCAGCGGAATCGTCACCGCTACGGGCGTGGCCAGCTCGTGCGCGACGAGATCACCGACCACCTGCTCGATGCGCTTGTAGGCCGTCGGCGCCTCCTCGAACAGCAGCTGCCGGTCGCCGCAGACGACCAGCGATCCGACCGCCGTACGGCGGAGCTCGGCCACGGTGTGCTTGACCTTGTTGCGCCGCAGCGCGTCGGAACGCGACATCTTGCGCCCGGCCCCGTGCGCGACCGAGAAGTTCGCCTCGGCTCCCGCGTGCCCGGCGACCAGATAGGACGGTGTGCCGCGGGTGCCCGCGATCAGCACGTCCTTCCCGTCACCGCCGGCCGCACCTTTCCGGTGCAGGTAGAGCCCGTCACGCACCTCGACGAAGTTGTGGCACTCGTCGACGATCGGTTCGGCGGGTTCGGCCCCCAGCGCGTCCGCGACCCGCTCGGCCATGAGACGCCGGTTCAACGACCCCCACCGTACGGCGTCGTCGTGCGCCTTGAGGTAGGCCGCGGGATCGGCGGCCGGGCCGGCCCCGTGCACCTCGGTGTGCGCCCGCAGGATGCTCTCACCCAGCCCGCGCGAACCGCTGTGCACGATCAGCACCAGGTCGCCCTGGGCCACCCGGCCCCCCCGCAGCACCGCATCGACGCGGGCCAGCTCGACGAAGTGGTTGCCCCGCCCGACCGTGCCCAGGCTTTCCGGGTGACCGGCCGGGATGTCCGCCGGCCACAGGTCGTCGTCCGGGGTCAGCGGCCGGTCGAGGTCGGGGAAGCGGGCGGCCAGGCGTTCCCGGTGGGGCCGCTTGATGGTGATGGGGAAGACGGCGATGCCGCAGCCGATGTCCGAGCCCACCAGGAACGGGTAGAGCACTGACGACAACATGGCGGCGCCGATCGGGGCACCCTTGCCCGGGTGCAGATCGGGCATGCCCGCGACGTGTCGCATGCCGTCGAGGGCGGCGACACGGTGGCACTGGTCGAGCGCGTCGGACTCGATCCAGCTGCCGGGCGAGGCGAAAACACGAACGGAGGCGTGCTCAGACAAAACGAGACTCCGGGAATGACGAAGTGGCGGGGCTCTGCGGGCGTTCCGTCAGTACGTCATGGCAAGAGCTTGTCCGGTCCCGCCGCGTACGGCAACCGAATTAGCTGGCTAGGCTGAGCTGATGCGTCGAGTAGTGGTGATCGGGGCGACCGGGCACACCGGCAGCTATCTGGTGCCCCGGCTGGTGCAGGCGGGCCACGAGGTGATCGCGGTCAGCCGGGCCGAGCGGCAACCCCACCAGGAACGACCCGAATGGCAGGCCGTTCAGCGGGTGACCGCCGACCGCCGCGCCGAGGACGCCGCGGGCACGTTCGGCGAGCGCATCGCCGCCCTGCGCCCCGACGCCGTCATCGACATGATCTGCTTCACCCCCGACTCGGCCCGCCAGCTCGTCGAGGCCCTGCGCCCGACCCGCCCGCTGCTGGTGCACTGCGGCAGCATCTGGGTCCACGGCCCCGCCCGGCGCGTGCCGCTGACCGAGGACGAACCCCGCACCCCGTACGGGGATTACGGCATCGGCAAGGCCGCGATCGAGGAACTGCTGCACCGCGAAACCCTGGCCGGCGGCGTCCCCAGCATCGTGCTGCACCCCGGCCACATCAGCGGGCCCGGCCGCCGCGCGATCAACCCCGCCGGCAACATGGACGCCGAGGTGTGGCGCCGCCTGGCCGTGGGGGAGCCGCTGCCCCTGCCCGCGTTCGGCATGGGCATCCTCAACCACGTGCACGCCGACGACGTGGCCCAGGCCTTCCAGCTCGCCCTGACCCGGCCCGCGGCCGTCGGCTCCAGCTTCCACGTGGTCGCCGAGCAGGCCATGACGTCCCGCGGCCTGGCCACCGGCGTGGCCGCCTGGTTCGGCCGCACCCCCGAACTGGAGTACGTCGACTGGCCCGAGTTCGAGGAGCGGGCCGGTAAGGAACACGCCGACGTCAGCCGCGAACACATCGAACGCGGCATCGCCGCCAGTATCGGCAAGGCCCGCGCGGTCCTCGGCTACGCCCCGCGCTACACCTCGCTGGAAGCCATGCACGGTTCCCTGCTGTGGATGGTCGCCCACAACCAGGCCGACGTGGGCGGCCAGCCGTTCTGAGAGCCCGGCCGGTGGCCGGACCGGGAACGTCGTTCGATTCGCGGTCGGGATCGTCGGCGGATTGCCGACTAGGCTCGATCTATGGCGTGGGTCACGGCCGGGTTGGTGCTTGCCGCGGGGGCGGGGCGGCGTTACGGCATGCCCAAAGCCCTGATCCGCTATCCGGACCGGTTGCTCGTCGAGCGGGCCGCCGACACCTTGCGTGAGGCCGGCGCGTCACCGATCGTGGTCGTGCTGGGTGCCGAGGCGCAGCGGGTCATCGCGGCCGCCCCCGATCTGCCGCGCACCGTGATCAACCCTGATTGGCCCACCGGCATGGGGTCGTCGCTGCGTGCGGGGCTGCGGGCGGTGGACGCGGACGCGGTGGTGGTCGTGCTGGTCGACATGCCGGGTACAACCCCCGAAGCCGTACGCCGGGTGATCGCCCACGCCACGCCCGACGCGCTGGTCATGGGCGGTTACCAGGGCCGGCGCGGGCATCCCGTCCTGCTGGGCCGCAAGCACTGGCCGGGCGTCATCGAGGCCGCCGTCGGTGATCAGGGCGCCCGCGGCTATCTCAAGAACCATCCCGTACGGGTGGTGCCCGTCGACGACGTGGCCGACGATCTCGACCTCGACGTTCCGGAGCCGAACCCTCATGCGTGATGTGCTGGACAGGCTGGTGGCCTGGTGGGAAGCGGGTGAGCCGGTCGGGCTGGCGACCGTCACGGCGACGTGGTCGAGCGCACCCCGCCAGCCGGGCGCGGCCATGGTCGTCGGCCCGGGCGGCGAGGTCGTGGGCAGCGTCTCCGGCGGATGTGTCGAGGGCGCCGTCTACGAGCAGTGCCTCGAGGTGATCGAGACCGGCCAGGCCCGTACGGTTCGTTACGGCATCAGCGACGACGACGCGTTCGAGGTGGGCCTGACCTGCGGCGGCATCATCGAGCTGCTGGTCGAACGGGTCGACCGGCAGTCGTTCCCCCAGCTGCCCGAGCTGGCCGCGGCGATCGCGGCGTCCCGGCCGGTCGCGCTGCTGACCCGGCTCGACACCGCCGCCCACCTGCTGATCACCCCGGAGGAGCGCACCGGCACGCTGGGCGGCGACCGCGTCGACGACGCCGTCACCGACGACGGGCGCGGGCTGCTGGCCGCGGGGCGCACCGGCGTGCTCCACTACGGGCCGTCCGGCGAGCGCCGGGGTGAGGGACTCTCCGTGCTGGTCGCGTCCTTCGCGCCGCCGGCCCGGATGCTCGTCTTCGGCGCCACCGACCACGCCGCGGCAACCGCCCGCATCGGCTCGTTCCTGGGCTACCACGTGACCGTCTGCGACGCCCGGCCCGTTTTCGCCACCGCGCGTCGCTTCCCCGAGGCCGACCAGGTCGTCGTCGACTGGCCGCACCGCTACCTGACCGCCGAGGCCGACGCGGGCCGGATCGACGAGCGGACCGTCCTCTGTGTGCTCACCCACGACCCCAAGTTCGACGTGCCGGTGCTGGAGGTCGCACTGCGGCTGCCGGTCGCCTACATCGGGGCCATGGGTTCGCGCCGCACCCACGACGACCGCAACAAGCGCCTGCAGGAAGCCGGCCTCACCGGTGACGACCTGGCCCGGCTGGCCTCCCCGGTGGGGCTCGACCTGGGCGCGCGCACCCCCGAGGAGACCGCGGTCAGCATCGCGGCCGAGATCGTGGCGCTGCGCTGGGGCGGTTCCGGGGCCCGGCTGACCGCGACGGCCGGCCGCATTCACCCCGAGTAGGCATACTCCAGCAGCACCACACCCGAGGCGAAAGTCTGCGCCCGTACGGGTTCCAGCCGCAACGAGTGCTCCTCGAACAGCCGTGTGCCGTGCCCCTGCACCACCGGGTAGACGAAAAGCCGGAACAGGTCGACCAGCCCCGTCGGGATCAACGACCGTACGAGGGTGGCGCTCCCCGTCACGGTGATGTCCTGCCCGTCGGTGGCCTTCAACGCGGCGATCTCGTCTTCCAGCGGCCCGCGCAGGATCGTCGTGTTCTGCCAGTCCGCCTTGTCCAGACTGCTGGACACCACGTACTTGGCCACCTGATCCAGGTACGCCGAGACCTCGCCCTGCTGGTGGGGCCAGAAACCGGCGAATTCCTCGTACGTCGTGCGGCCCAGCACGAGCGCGTCGGAGCCGGCGCCGTTGCGTTGGTTGACCGCGGCCAGCTCATCGTCGGTCGTGCTCGGGTCGAACCAGTCACCGATCGGCGAGACGACCCCGTCCAGGGTGATGTTCTCGGTCACCACGAGTCTGCGCATGACCTGCTCTTACCCCCTGCGGCCGGTCCACAACACGGCCGGCCGCCGCAGCACGAACCCGGGCCGCTCGACCATCTGCTCCAACAGCCGCGCATGCATCTCGGCCCGGCGGAACGGCGTCAGACCGTCGATGAACCGCCCCGACCCGTGCGACCGGCTCCACCGCCAGTAGGTCTCCCCGTCCGGAACCGGGATGGCGATCTCGAGGTCGGTCGCGGTCAGGCCGGCCAGCCCGGGAAACCCGTCCGCGAAGTCGAAGTCGTTCCCGTGCCGCCCGTGGCCGTCCTGCTGATACTGCCGATACTCGGCGTAGAGCTCGACCAGCGGGTCGGGCCCGTCCCCGGCTGCGCCCGGCACGGTGAAAGCCAGCCGCCCGCCGGGCCGGGTCACCCGCAGTGCCTCCCGCAACGTGGCCTCCGGGTCGCTCACGATGTGCATCGCGAACCCGCAGACAACGAGGTCGAAACTGGCATCCGGCAACGCGAGCCGGCTCACGTCCATGACGGAGGCCGCCACGCCGGGGTGAGCGGCCCGCAACAACGCCACCATCCGCGGCGCCGCATCCACGGCCGTGACCACCGCACCCCGCGCGAGCAAAGCCCCGGTCATCCCCCCACGCCCGGCCGCCAGATCCAGAGCCCGTACGCCCTTCGGCGGCGCCAGCCTCTCGACAGCCAGCTTCGCGAACCCGGAAAAGAACGGCAGCACTTCGTCGTAGCTCTCAGCCACCCCGTCGAAGTGCTCCACTACTGCGTCGACCACGCCGCCCAGCCTGGCACGGCGCCCGATCCGTGATCGCGACGGCCCGGCCTGGGGAGTGGCACGCCTCCCCTCGACGTCGCGGCGGCCGGTGGCGTCAGGCCCGTGTCCGGGAGGAAGCCCACGCCACGTTCGCGAACCGCGGCGCCGCGGTCCCGGCCACGCACTCAGCGGTGCCGGCTTCGACCGGTAGACCGCGGCGTCGGCGGGCGTTCGCTGGGGGCAGGGTGAACGTGCGCGACGGAGCTATCGTCGGCCGTTGCCCTTTCCACTGTCGTGTCTGGAGCTGCCATGAGTTTGACCGTTGCCGACCGGCTGGAGATTCACGAGGTGATCGCGCTGCACGGTCACCTGAGCGACGCGGGTGCCTATGAGCGGTTCGGTGAGGTGTTCACGTCCGATCTCGTGGTCGACGCCGGCGCCCTCGGCTATGCGCCGGTGTCCGCGCCCGACCCGTCCCGGCCGCGGCTCGACGGCTACATCGCGGCCTCGTACCGGATCGGGCCCGACGGCCCGATCGCCCACCACGTCACCAACGTCGTCGTCCGCGCGGACGGTGACGGTGCCCGGGCTTGGTCGAAGGGGCTCGCGGTGAAAAAGGAGGGCGCGCCGGCCAGTTACATTTATGAGGACCAGCTCGTCCGCACCCCGGCGGGCTGGCGCATCAGGCACCGCACGGTCACCCCGCGCCGGGAGGCCGGGCGCGGCGTCGAGCCGGCCCTAGACTGATACGGCCCGGACGAGGGCGGCCACCGCGGGGGAGTGGCTGTCGCGCGGCCAGGCGAGGACCGTGGTGACGTCGGGGGCGTCGGTGACCGGGACGGCGACGTGTTCGGGCCACTGCCAGGCGCGGCTCGAGGCGGGGATCACCAGGAGCGTGCGGCCGAGGGCGACCAGCTGGGCCAGCTGGGACTGGGTGTGGACCTCGGGGCCGGGGCCGGGCGGGTAGGTGCCGTCGAGCCGGGGCCAGCGGGCCATCGGCAGGCCTGGCACGTGGCTCACCTCGGCCAGCGTGACCCGGGGGCGTGCAGCCAGCGGGTGGGTGGCCGGGACGATCGCCACCTGGCTCTCCGTGTGCAGGTCGGCGGTGTCGAAGCCGGCCAGGTCGTCGTACGGGTGGTGCATGACGGCCACGTCGGCCTGGCCGTCGCGCAGGCGGTGGGCCTGCTCGCCGACCTCGCACAGCAGCACCTCGATCGGGACGGGCGTCACGGCGAGGATTTTCTGCAGGAGTTCGTGCGAGGCGCCGGCCTTGGTCACCAGCACCAGCGGCCGGGCGGGGGCGCCGGCCCGGCGGGTGCGGTGGGCGGCCGCGGTGACCGCGGTCAGGGCCGTGCCGGCTTCGCGCAGCAGCACACGGCCGGCGTCGGTGAGGGCGGCCCCGCGGCGGTTGCGGTCGAGCAGTTTGACGCCGAGGCGGCGTTCGAGGCGGCCGATCGCGCGGGACAGCGGCGGCTGGGCGATCCCGAGCCGTGCGGCGGCCCGGCCGAAGTGCAGTTCCTCGGCCACGGCGACGAAGTAGCGCAGCTCGCGGGTTTCGAGATCGTCCACGGGCCAACAGTAATACCGCGCGGGTATCACAGCGTACGGGGTTGGTCTTGGACTCCGCGGTGGTGGGCGCAGCAGCATGAGAACCATGAACGACAAGAAGATCGCGCTGGTCACCGGCGCCAACAAGGGCATCGGGTACGCCATCGCACAGGGGCTCGCGGCTTCCGGGTTCCGGGTCGCGGTGGGGGCCCGGGACGACGCGCGGCGGACGGCGGCAGTGGAGAAGCTGCGGGCCTGCGGGGCCGACGTGTTCGGGGTCGCCCTCGACGTCGCCTCGGACGAGAGCGTCGCCGCGGCGGCCGCGACCCTCGGCCGTACGGGGGAAGGGTTGGCCGTTCTGGTCAACAACGCGGGCATTGCGGGGCGCCTGGGCTCCGGCGCCCAGGACCCGACGACGCTGGACCTCGACAATGTGCGCACGGTGCTCGAGACGAACGTCCTCGGTGTCGTCCGGGTGACGAACGCGATGCTGCCGCTGCTGCGCAAGGCCGAGTCGCCGCGCATCGTCAACATGTCGAGCAACATGGGCTCGCTGACCTTGCAGACCGGCCCGATCCTGGCCGCTTACGCCCCGTCCAAGACGATGCTCAACAGCATCACGGTCCAGTACGCCCGCCGGCTGGCCGACACGAACGTCATCGTCAACGCCGCCTGCCCGGGCTACGTCGCGACCGACTTCACCGGCTTCCAAGCCCCCCGTACGCCGGAGCAGGGCGCGGCGATCGCGATCAAGCTGGCCACGCTGCCGGACGACGGACCGCGCGGCGGCTTCTTCGACGACGAGGGGGTGGTGGCCTGGTAGGTCAGGCCAGGCGCAGGCGGCGCTCGTTGATCTCCCACGTCATCACGTAGAGGCGGATCATCTGAGCCAGGCTCTCGCCCGAGGTGAACGTGAGCACGACGTGCAGCCCGGGATCGCCGTGCGGGGCCTCCCGGACGGTCAGGATCGTGCCGGTCACCTCGACCTCGCCCTCCGCTCCCAGCGACACGGTGGCGCCCAGCTCGTCGCCGGGGGACAGCGCGGCCGGCTCGTCGATCCAGCAGCGCAGGCCGCCCTCGCTGATGTCGAGCAGGGCGCCTTCCAGCGCGCGCTCCCCGGCGGTCAGCCGGACCGCGGCGCCACCGCCACCCCGCACGTATTCGCGGCGGTTGCTCTGCCGCGGGGCCGCGGTCGGGGCCAGCCGCCAGCGGAACGGTGCCTCGTCGGAGAGCGCGACCAGGCGGGTCGGCAGCATGATGCGCGTGCGCGGGGTCGCCCAGAAGACCTCGAACTGCTGGCCGGGCGTGTACGCGACCGGGCCGGCCGTCTCGAGCGGGGCGGTGACCGCGAAGGTCTCGCCGTCGACCGATTCGAGCCGCGACCGGAAGTTCACGCCCTCGCCGAGGACGAGGAACATCGCCGTGCCGACGTCGGGCAGGTCGGTGGCGGCGGAGACCACAACAGTCATGGGGGAAGCACCTCGGGGCTGGGGGAAGATCCGGTCGAAAAAGGTATCGGCCACGGATGCGGGGACGTGAGTGTTCCGGTAGCGATTCGGGTTCCGGCCAGTAATCTCTATGCTGGCCGGTGGCAGCGTGTCCTGAGCTGGCCGTCGCACGACGACGGCTCTTCGGGGCAACCCCGAGGGAGTTCGCTTGACCACCACAGCGCATCGCCGGCGCGCCGCAGCGCTTCGCGCAGGGCGGCGCAGGCACGACCGGGATTCGTCGGGGCACGCTGCCGCCGGCACCGTCGCCGACGCGCTGCTCACCACGGACTGGCAAACCGGAAAAATGCAGATCGCCGTACGCCGGGTGACCGCCGGGCGTAAAGGATGGGCGCGGCAGTTCGTCCAGTTCGTGAGGCGGGCCTATCCGCGCGCCCCCTACGACCGGCCCCGCGAGCTGCGGTTGTTCCTCCAGGCGCGGGGCGGCATCCCCCGCGACGTGGTCGCCCGGCATCGGCTGGTGAGCGCGACCCGGGTCGTACGGATGCGCTGGAACACCCCCGGCCTCGGTGATCTGGCCGACCTGGCCGCGTTCCTCGACCTCGACGGCGACGCCCTGGACTGGTTCGCCGACCGCCGCGAGATCAACCGCCACGCCCGCGACGAGCGGCTGCGCCACTACCGGTACGTGTGGCTGCCGCACCGCCTGATCGAGGCGCCCAAACCCCGGCTGCGCGACCTGCAACGCCTGGTGCTCGACCGGATCCTGGCCCGCGTGCCCGTGCACGACGGGGTCCACGGCTTCGTCCCCGGCCGCGGCGTCCACACCTTCGCCCGTACGCACACCGGCCGCGACGTGCTCGTCAGCATGGACCTGCGGGCGTTCTTCACGAGCGTCACGGCGGCCCGGATCTACGGCCTGTTCCGCGGCATCGGCTACCCCGAGCCCGTCGCGCACACCCTGACCGCGCTCACCACCACCCGTACGCCGGTCGCCGTGCTGCGCTCCGCCCCCGACCCGCATCTGGCCGCCCTGCTGCGCCGGCCCCACCTGCCGCAGGGCGCGCCCACGTCACCCGCGCTGGCCAACCTGTGCGCGTACCGGCTCGACCGCCGGCTCAGCGGTCTGGCCGGCCGGTTCGGCGTCACGTACGGCCGCTACGCCGACGACCTGGCCTTCTCCGGCACGCTGAGCGCCCCGCACGTCACCCGTCTCACGGCGCTGACCGGGCGGATCGCGGACGAGGAAGGTTTCCGTCTGCACCCGCACAAGACGCGCGTCCGCACCCGGTCGCAGCGTCAGGCCCTGACCGGCCTGGTCGTCAACACCCGCCCGGCCGTGCCCCGCGAGGACTACGACCGGTTGCGCGCGATCCTGCACAACGCCGCCACCCACGGCCTGGCCGAAGCCAACCGCGACGGCCACGCCGACTTCGCCGCCCACCTGGCCGGCCGCGTGGCCTGGATGTCCCATCACCACCCGGCCCGCGCCGCCAAACTCCACCACCTGCTCGCCCAGGCCCTCCGCGATCAGCCCCGATGAACACCTGAACGTGTGACGGCTCCTCCGGATCGTCCGCGAACAACGTCACGGTGACGCTCTCGGTGTCCGTCAGGATCGCCAGCCGTCGTGGGGATCCGTGGTCCCCGGCGCGGCAATGATCAGCAGGCCGTGCGCGAAACCGGTCGTCATCGCTCCGAGCAGCACCTCAGCTCGCCTCCGGCGGGTGGGGGGTGAGGTGGGCGCGTTCGCCCTGGGGGCCGAAGAGGGTGAGCAGTTCCGCGGGCTGGGTGCCGGCGCTGCCGAGCCAGTGCGGGATGCGGGTGTCGAACTCGGCGGCCTCGCCCTGGCCCAGCTCGTACTCGTGGTCGCCCAGCACGAAGCGGATCCGGCCGTTGAGCACGTAGAACCACTCGTACCCGTCGTGCGTCCGCAGCTCGGCCGGGTAGGCCCGGCCGGCCGGGGGATAGATCACCTTGTACGCCTGAACGCCGCCGGGGCGGCGGGTCAGCGGCACGACTGTGAGGCCGGAACGGCGTACGGGCTTGAGGTGGATGCGGGGGTCGCCGGTGGGCGGGGCGGCGACCAGGTCGTCCAGGGGCACGCCGTGGGCCCGGGCCAGCGGCAGCAGCTGTTCCAGGGTCGGGCGCAGCTTGCCGGTCTCCAGCCGGGACAGGGTGCTCGTGGTCAGGCCGGTCTCGGCGGCCAGCGCGGCCAGCGAGATGGCACGGGCCCGGCGCAACGCGCGCAGCCGGGGGCCGACACCGGCCAGGACGTCATCAGTCACGTCGCGATTTTGCGGATCCGCAACGTTTCTTGCAAACCGGGAACCGCGATGATCAAGCTGGCGGCATGAGCCAAGAATTCTGGGAGAAGCACTACCGCGCCCAGCGGGGCGGGGAGAAACGGGCCAACCCCCTGCTGGTCGAGGTGGCCGAGCCGTTACCGCCGGGCCGCGCCCTCGACCTGGGCTGCGGGGGTGGCGGCGACACGCTCTGGCTGGCCCGGCGCGGCTGGCACGTCACTGCCGTCGACATCTCCCGTACGGCCGTCGAGCGCGTCCAGGCCCGGACAGCCGGCCTCGACGTGCTCGGTGAGGTGCACGACCTGGACCGCAGCTTCCCCGAGGGCACGTTCGACCTGATCTCCGCGCAGTACTTCCACACCCCGTACGAGATGGATCGCCCCCGGGTGCTGCGCACCGCCGCGCACGCCCTGCGTCCCGGCGGCCTGCTGCTGATCGTCGACCACGGCTCGACCGCACCCTGGTCGTGGAACCAGGACCCGGACGCCCACTTCCCGACGCCGGCCGAGGTCGCCGACGGGCTGGGCCTCGATCCCGCGCGGTGGCCCGTCGTCCGGGCCGGCATGCCGCGGCGGCGCGCCACCGGGCCGGGCGGGCAGACGGCCACAGTCACCGACAACGTGCTGATCCTGCGCCGGAGTGAGAGCTGATGCCGGCCGAGAAGAGTGTGCTGCTGGACGTGCTGGACGGGCTGCGTGACTCGATCGCGGGCAAGCTCGACGGGGTGCCCGAGCCCCAGGTCCGTACGGCCGGGGTGGCCTCGGGCACCAACCTGCTCGGGCTGATCAAACACCTGACGTACGTGGAACGCTTCTACTTCCTGGGCGAACCGATCACCAACCTGAACCGCACCCTGCGGCCCACCAGGACGGAGACCGTGGACGGGATCCTGGCCGGCTACCGCGAGGCGATCGAGGAGTCCAACCGGGTCATCGGCTCGTGGCGGGACCTGGACGAACACCGCTGGACTCTCGTCCACATGATCGAGGAGACTGGCCGGCACGCGGGCCACGCCGACATCCTGCGCGAACAGATCGACGGCGCTACCGGCCGCTGACCAACCCCCGTACGGCGGCCAGGCCCAGCGCCGTCCGCGGGTGATAGGCCGTGGTCCAGAGGCCGCCGTGGGCCGCCGCCACCGCCTCGTCCTGCCACACGGCCGGGGCGGCCGCGCGCGGCTTCCGGAGCTGGTGCACCAGCAGCACGGCCATCAGCCGGTTGGCGGTGGCCGGCTCGAAAATCTCCACGTCGAACAGGTGGGCGCCCGCGTAGGCCGCGGCCAGCAGCCGGTTGCTGGTGACCGAGCGGGTGCGGGTCGGCGGCGCCACGGCGAAACTGACCACGCCCTCGCGCCGGGCGACCGAGGCCCGCCAGCGCTGGATCCGCTTGGCCAGCGCGTAGTTGGGGCCCTGCTGCGGGACCAGGCTGTCGTTGATCGCGTCGCCGGTGTAGTTGGGCTGCAGCAGCCGGCCGCCGGAGAGCGCCCCGGTAGTCCGGGCCGTCCGCGAGCGGGCCGCGAAACGTTCCCGGGACAGTTCCACCGCGCCCGGCGGCACCGCGAAGACGTCGGTCGGGGTGGCCAGGAAGGCCAGGGCCACGTCCGCGCGCCGCTCCCGCAGGTGCACGACCAGCGCGTCCACGGCCACCGAGAGTTTCGCGTACGCCGCCCCCGGCGCATAGACGTAGTTGCCCACGACCAGCCGGCCGTCGATGCCCTCCAGCCACTGCGCGACGGCCCCCAGCTCCACCAGCAGGTCGGCGCCGGGCTCACGGCCGGGCCGCACGGGGGCGATCAGACGGCCCGCGCCGGGCACGGCCGCGACCCGCTCCCACACCCGCGGCAGGTCGACCGCGACGACAGTGGCGCCCCAGGCCAGCAGGGCCGGCAGCGGGCCCATCTCGGCCGCCGCGCCCAGCACGACGAGCCGCTGATCCGACAGGTCGAGCCAGTCCGGGTTGTCCACGACCTCCCGTACGGCCTCCGCGCACGACTGCTCGATGACGCCCCCGGTCACCCACGCGTCGAGCCGCCGGATCAGGTCGGCGCCGCGCAGCCGCTCCCCGCGGAACGGCAGCACGACCTCGGTCTCGCGCGGCGCGTCACCGTCGACCGTGACCGTCTCGAACGGCTGGGCGGGCGCAGAGATCTCGACCGGCATCCGTGAGCGCACCGCGGCCAGGCCGGCCGCCGCGATGTCGTACCCGTCGTCCCGCCCGGCCGACACCAGCGCGCGGAACGGGCCCAGGTAGCCGCGCCGCCAGTCCGGGACGGCCAGGGCGGCCTCGGCGGCGGCGGGGTCGGCCCCGCGCAGGGCGTCGGCGACCACGTGGCGGCCGAAGGCGGCGCTGCTGCGGCGGCCGGACTCGTCGGCGGGGAAGTCGATCACGGCGGTGACAGTATCTCCTACCCGGGTAGGACGCAGCCTCGGACCAGCGGCCGCGGGAAGGGCCGGCGGACTGACGAAACGGCCCCGGAACCACGCGACGCTGCCGACATGAGATGGCACCGACCGCTTCTGATCCTCACCGCCGCCATGGCCGCGCTGACCGTAGTGACCCTCGTCGGGATCGTGGCCGACGACCGCGTCCTGCTCGGCGCCCCGGTCTGGCTCAAGCCGTTCAAGTTCGCGATCTCGTTCGCCGTCTACGCGGCCACGCTGGCCTGGATGCTGGCCGTCCTGCCGCGGCGCAGCCGCTTCGCCGAATGGGCGGGCACGGTCATCGTCGCCGTCTCGGTCATCGAGGTCGCGATCATCGCGTTCCAGGCCGCGCGCGGCCACCGCAGCCACTTCAACGACACCAACCCGTTCGACGAGCGACTCTGGTCGATCATGGGCGCCTCGATCATGGTGCTGTTCGTGGCGCACCTCGCCATCGGCGTCGTCGCTTTGCGGCAGCGCCTTCCCGACCGCGTTTCCGCGTACGCGATCCGTCTCGGACTGTTCCTGTCGTTGCTCGGCATGGCGGCCGCGGTGCCGATGGTGACCCCGATGCAGGATCCCGGGCTCGAGGGGATCTCGGGTGCCCACGCGGTCGGCGTGCCCGACGGTGGCCCCGGACTGCCCGTCACCGGCTGGAGCACCACCGGCGGCGACCTGCGCATCGGTCATTTCGTCGGGCTGCACGGCCTGCAGTTCCTGCCCTTGCTGGCGCTGCTGCTGACCCGGCGGACCCGGCTCGGCGAGAAGACCGGGGCCCGGCTGATTCTGGTCGCCGGTCTCGCGTACGCGGGAATGGTTGTGCTTCTGACCTGGCAGGCGTTGCGCGGGCAGCCGCTGCTGCGCCCGGACGGGCTGACGCTGGCCGCCCTGGCCGGCCTGCTCGTCGCCACGGCCGTCGCCGTGCCGGTCGTGCTCAGGACGAGCGACGCCCCGCGGACGCGTTCGCGCCGGCCGGTCGCTCGCCTACGCTGAGCGCCATGGGCTGGCTGGGTCGTCTCTTCGACAAGCGGGACACGTGGGCCCGCATGATCCTGCTCGACCTCACCGGCCTGAGCTACCTGCTCTTCACGCCCGACGGCCACCACGTCACCTCGATGAAGCAGTGGGTCCTGGCCGTCCTGGCTTTCGTCCTGCTGCCCGTGCTGGGCCGGCGCCCGGTGCTCAACCTGCTGGTTCAGACCACGCTGCTGATCCTGGCCTTCGTGCTGATCGAGGACGCCACGATCAACGTGGTCGGCAGCAGCTGGGCGCTGGGCGAACTGGTCGTCTGGACCGCCCGCACCCGCACGTTCGCGCTCGGCGCGGCGCTGCTCGCCGCCGTCCATCTGGCGTTCGACGTCATCCCCAGCGACGTGGGAATCAACGACACCCTCTTCAGCCTGGTTCTCCCCATCGGGCTCCCGACGCTGTTCGGGCTGGTCGTGCGCACGTCGCGCGAGCTGAGCCGCCAGGCCGAGCAGCGGGCGGCGGTGGAGAGCCGGGTCGCCCGGGCCGACGAGCGCAACGCGATCGCCCGCGAGCTGCACGACGTGGTGGCGCATCACGTGGCCTCGATGGTGCTGCGGGTCGGGGTCGCGCGGCACGTGATCCCCGGCATCGACCCGCGGGTGGGCGAGGTGCTCGACGACGTGCACGGCACCGGCACGGCCGCGCTGGCCGACCTGCGGCGGCTGGTGGCGGTGCTGCGCGACGACGGCCAGGTGCTGGATGCGACAACCCCCGTGATCGAGCCGGGTTCGCTGCCCGCGGCTCTGGACGCGGCCGTCGACACCGCGCGCCGGGCCGGGCTCACGGTCGAGGCCGACATCGGTGACGGGGTGGAGACCCTCGATTCCGTACGGGGTCTGGCCGTGCTGCGCCTGACCCAGGAGGCGCTCACCAACGTGGCCAAACACGCCGGCCCGGCGGCCCACGCCCGGCTGCGGGTGACGCTGGCGGACGGCAACGTGATGTGGGAGGTGTCCGACGACGGCGGCCACGGGCCCGGTCCGAAGCCTCCGGGCGGCGGCCACGGCCTCACCGGCATGCGCGAACGCGTCGAGGTGCTGGGCGGCGAACTGACCGCGGGGCCGTCGGGCGCGGGCTGGCGGGTCGCCACGGTGCTGCCCGCCCACACGGGAGCCGCCGCATGATCCGGGTCCTGCTCGTCGACGACCAGCAACTCATCCGGGCCGGGCTACGGATGTTGTGCGACGCCGAGCCCGATCTCGAGGTCGTCGGCGAGGCCGGCAACGGGCGGGAGGCGATCACCCTGGCCGCCCGGCTGGCGCCCGACGTGATCGTGATGGATCTGCGGATGCCGGGGGTCGACGGGATCAGCGCCACCAGCCGCGTGCTGGCCGAGCGACCGGCCACCCGGGTGCTGGTGCTCACCACGTTCGGCGACGACGACCACCTCTACCCGGCGCTGACCGCGGGCGCGTGCGGGTTCCTGCTCAAGGACGCGCCGCCGGCCGAGCTGCTCGACGGGATCCGGCGGGCCGCGGCGGGGGACAGCCCGTTCAGCCGGGACGTGTTGCAGCGGCTGGTGCGGCGGGCCACCGACGCGGGCGCCGAGCGGCGGCGGGGGCCGGTGGAGGGGCTGACCTCGCGCGAGCAGGACGTGCTCGACCTGGTGGGGGAGGGGCTGTCCAACACCGAGATCGCCGAGCGGTTGCACATCGGGATCACCACGGTCAAGACGCACATCACCGCGCTGATGACCAAGACCAGCAGCCCCAACCGCGTACGGCTGGCTCTGCTCGCCCATCGCGACAGGCCCTAGGTGACTGGTTTGGGGCGCCCTGCCCAAGGCCATCGTTCATCGCCCGACTCCTGGACGCGAAGAAAGCCGGAGCCCCGTGGCGGCGGGACTCCGGCTTCGTCTGTTTCACGATATCGCGGTTCGCCCCGCCGCGTCCCGTGATCGGGAGTGTCAGCGTGGCGACCGTACGAGGGTCAGCCCTGGCGGCCGTTCCAGCGCGGGTTCTTCCGGTTGATCACGACCTGCCGGCCGCGACGACGGGTGACCACGCTGCCGGGCTTGGCCTTCAGCGAGCGCAACGAGTTCCGGACCTTCATGGTGGGTTCCTCTCTTGAAGCCGTCTCGCTCAACGCCCGGGGCAACGCCGGTATTTCCCCGGTGCGGCCCGGTTTTTTTCCTCACCTGACCAGGGCGTACGCCGATGAGGCGGCCATGCGAATGCGCACCCTTGCCACCGCGGCCGCCACCGCCGCTGTCGTCATCTCCGGCACCGCCGTGCCGGCCCAGGCCGCCCTGCCCGAGGGGGCCGTGGCCGGTGCGGACCTGCCCGGCGCGATCCCCGGCCGTTACATCGTGACGCTCAAGGAGCCGGCCGCCGGCCAGGTCTCGGCGTTGTCCGTCGACGGCGGCACCACCTACGTGGCCGACATGAACGCGACCCAGGCCCGCCGCCTGGCCGCCGACCCGGACGTGCGCTACGTCGAGCAGGACCGCATCCTCACCATTCAGGGCACCCAGAAGAACCCGCCGTGGGGCCTCGACCGCATCGACCAGCGGGCCGTCAAGGGCTCGAAGTCGTACCGGCCGACCGATGACGGCAGCTCGGTGCACGCCTACGTGCTCGACACCGGCATCCGGGTCACGCACGCCGATTTCGGGGGCCGCGCCTCCTACGGCTACGACGCGATCACCCGGTCCACCGACGCGGGTGACTGCAACGGCCACGGCACGCACGTGGCGGGCACGATCGGCGGCCAGGTGTTCGGTGTGGCCAAGAAGGTGCAGCTGGTTGCCGTACGGGTGCTCAACTGCAAGGGCGAGGGCACGCTGTCACAGGTGATCAGCGGCGTGAACTGGGTGACCGCGCACGCCGTGAAGCCGGCCGTGGCCAACATGAGCATGGGCGGCTCCTACAGCGCCTCGCTCAACGCGGCCGTCCAGCGTTCGATCAACTCCGGGGTCACCTACGTGGTGGCGGCGGGCAACGAGAACGTCAGCGCGGGCAAGCTCAGCCCGGCCGGCCTGCGCGCGGCGATCACCGTGGGCGCCAGCGACGCCTCCGACCGGCGCGCCTCGTTCTCCAACTTCGGCCCCGCACTCGACCTGTTCGCGCCCGGCGTCAACATCCGCTCGGACTTCTACGGCAGCGACTACGGCACGGCCGTGGCCAGCGGCACGTCGATGGCGTCGCCGCACGTCGCCGGGGCCGCCGCCCTGGCCCTGGACGCCAACCCGGCCCTGACCCCGGCCCAGGTGTCGGCCTACCTGGTCAGGAACGCCACCCCGAGCAAGGTCAAGGACGTCAAGGGCTCGCCCGACAGGCTGCTGTTCGTGCCCGCCCCGCCGGCCGCGCCGGTCATCACGAGCTCGGCGCTGACCGTGACCACCGGCCAGGCGTACACGGGCAAGCTGTCCCTCAAGGCCGCGCGCCGGGGGGCGTGGAGCGTCGCCGCGGGCCGTCTGCCCACCGGCATGACGCTGTGGCCCAGCGGCTCGATCACCGGCAAGCCGGTCGCGCCGGGCACCGCCACCGTGACCGTCCGCTTCACCGACTACGTGCCCCAGGCGGCCACCCGCACCCTGACCGTGACGGTTCGTAAGACCGCCCCGGTGATCGCGACGAACTGGCTGCCCGACGGCTCGGCCGCCACCTACTACTCGGAGCAGCTGACGGTCGCGGACGGCCGCACGGGCAGCTGGTCGGTCGTGAGCGGCGCTCTGCCGGACGGGCTCGCGCTGGGTGCGAACGGCCTGATCGACGGTTACCCGTCGAACTCGTCGACCTTCGAGGTCGCGTTCACCGACGGCTGGGGCACGCGCACCACGCAGACCCTGACTATTACCGTCGCCTGAGGCGACCGGACGGACGCGGGCTCGTCCCGCTCGGTGACCGGGGGCACGGCATCACCGGGCGGGACGAGTCGTTTGTGCGTTTGGTGCCGGTCCGAACCGGGCCTGGCGGAGGCGCGGGATCGGACAGGCGAAAAGGTACGGAAGCCGGCTTGTAGCGGCCTGTCATGAACCTGTGGATTCGCTGAAGGTGGCCGCGTACTTCTCCGCGATCGCCGCCGTTTCCGGCAGGTCGGACTCCACCACCGGCAGGCCCGCGGCGACGTCGGCGCCCAGCTCGGTCAGCAACTGCCGCAGCAGTGCCTCGGCCGCCGCGGCCTGCGGGGGGACGCCCGCGGTGACCACCGGCACGGCCCGCTTGCCGGCCAGCGCCTGGGCCGGCAGCTGGTCGAGCAGCACCTTGAGGAGGCCGGTGTAGCTGCCCTTGTAGGTGGGGGTGGCCACCACGAGCACGTCGGCCTCGCGGAGCGCGGTCACGGCGGCCGCGGTGGCCTCGTCGCCCGGGGTGAGCAGGCCGGGGCCGAGATCGCCGACCTCGATGACCCGCGGCGCCTCCGGGGCGGCCAGGGCGGTGCCCACGGCGATGGCCAGGGCCGAGGTGCGGGAGCCGGAGCGGGGGTTGCCGGATACGACGACATACTGAGTCATGCCGAAATCCTAGTTCGCCTACGGGATATAGCAAGAAATATTCTCGGGTGATGGAGTGGACCAGCAGCTCGCACTGGGGTGCGTTCCGAGTCTCCCGTACGGCTGAGGGTGGCCTCGACGTCGTCCCGCGGCCCGGCGACCCCGAACCGGCGCCGCTGCTCGGCAACATCGCCGGGGCGCAGCGGCATCGGTCCCGGGTGGCCCGGCCCGCGATCCGCCGGCGCTCGCAGGGCCGCGGTTACGACTCGTACGAGGAGGTCGCCTGGGACGACGCGCTCGATCTGGTCGCCGAAGCCCTGCACGACACCCGGACGACGCATGGCCACAACGCGATCTTCGGCGGCTCCTACGGCTGGGCCAGCGCCGGCCGGTTTCATCACGCGCAGTCGCAGCTGCACCGGTTCCTGGCCCTGGGTGGCGGCTACACGCGGTCGCGCAACACCTACAGCTTCGGCGCCTCCGAGGTCGTGCTGCCGCACATCGTGGGGCGCCGGGGTGCGTACGGGGTCCTCTCGCAGGGCACGGACTGGCCGGTCGTCGCGGCGCACACCGACCTGATCGTGGCCTTCGGCGGCCTGCGCCGCAGCACGAGGTACGTGACACCGGGCGGCCGCGCCACCAACAAGTCCTATCCGGGCCGGATGCGGGGCCGGGTCGTCTCGATCTCGCCGTTGCGCGACGACCGGCCGGGGCCCGAAGGGGAGTGGCTCCCGATCCGGCCCGGCACCGACGTGGCGCTGATGCTCGCCCTGGCCCATCAGCTGGTCGCCGACGGCCAGGCCGACCTCGACTTCCTCGCCCGCTTCACCGTGGGTGGCGAACGGTTCCTGGAGTCGGTGCAGACCCGGACGCCGGAGTGGGCCGCGGGCGTCTGCGGCATCGGAAAATCCGCGATCGTCGAGCTGGCCCGGCGGATGGCCGCCGGCCGCACGTTCATCACGGTCAGCTGGTCGCTGCAACGGGCCCCCAACGGCGAACAGCCCATGTGGGCGGGCCTGGCGCTGGCCGCCGTGCTCGGTCAGATCGGCCTGCCCGGCGGCGGTTTCGGTCACGGCTACGGCTCGACCGGCGGCGTCGGCGGCGGCCGTCTCCCGTACGGGCTCCCGGCCTTTCCCCAGGTGATGAACCCGGTCACCGACTTCATCCCGGTCGCCCGCATCGCCGACATGCTGCTGCACCCGGGCGAGCCGTTCGACTACGACGGCGGCGGCTACACCTACCCCGACGCCAAGCTCGTCTACTGGGCCGGCGGCAACCCGTTCCACCACCACCAGGACCTGACCCGGCTGCGCCGCGCGTTCCAGCGGCCCCGCACGGTGATCGTGCACGAGCCGTTCTGGACGGCGACCGCCCGGCACGCCGACATCGTGCTGCCGGTCACGACCACGCTGGAACGTGACGACCTGGGGATCAGCCACGGCGACACACACCTGATCGCCATGAAACAGGCGGACGAGCCGTACGAGCAGGCCCGCGACGAGTACGACATCTTCGCCGCGCTGGCCGGGCGGCTGGGCTACGCCGACGCCTTCACCCAGGGCCGCACGAGCGGGCAGTGGCTGCGGCACCTGTACGACCGGTGGCGCGCGGAGCCGAAGAAGCCGTTCGACGAGTTCTGGGCGGACGGCGAGATGGCGACCCCGGACCGGCGCGAGGACACGGTGCTGTTCTCCGAATTCCGGGCGGGCAAGCCGCTGGACACGCCGAGCGGGCGGATCGAGCTGTTCTCGGCGACGGTGGCCGGCTTCGGTTACCCCGAGTGCCCGGGTCACCCGGTGTGGATCGCCCCGCGCGAACCGGCGTCCGGGGAGCTCGTCTTGATCTGCAATCAGCCCGGCACCCGCCTGCACTCGCAGCTTGACATGGGCGCGTTCTCGCAGGCGGGGAAGCGGTCGGGGCGCGAGCCGGTGCGGCTGAACCCGGCCGACGCGGCGGCGCGCGGCATCACCGAGGGTGACGTCGTGCGGCTGCACAACGAGCGCGGCAGCGTGCTGGCGGGGGCGGTGCTCAGCGACGACTGCACGCCCGGTGTAGCGCAACTCTCCACCGGCGCCTGGTGGGACGCGTCGGCGCCGGACGTGGCGACCTGCGTGCACGGCAATCCGAACGCGCTGACCACCGACATCGGCACGTCGCGGCTGGCTCAGGGCTGCACGGGCCAGCTGACCTGGGTGGAAATCACCCGGTTGGACGGTCCGGTTCCACCCGTCCGTGCGTACGACCCGCCGGTGAGGTCTTAACCTACCTCGCACATAGGAGATATATTATTCCCGCCGTCACCGGAGGGAGAACCCCATGTCCGCGCTCGCCGTAGCTCACCCAGCCGTCCCACGACGCCGGCTCCGCCCCGTGCCCGACCTCGAAGAATCGCCCGTCACCGTGACCATCAGCGTCACCGGCACCGGGGCGGGCCGGGAGCGGGTGGTCGCCGCGCTGCGCGACCTGGTCGACGCGGCGGGTCAGGCCGTCCGGGTGACTGTCGCCGATCCCGTCGAGCCGGGTGGGCTGCGGCTCGACCCCGGCGCTCGTACCGCCATGCGGGACGGGCAGCCGCTCGATCTGAGCCGCCTCGAGTACGACCTGCTGCTGTTCCTGGCCCGGCACCCGCGCCAGGTGTTCAGCCGCAGCCAGCTGCTGGCGCAGGTGTGGGGGCACACGCACACCACCAACCGCACGGTCGACGTGCACGTCAGCCGGCTGCGCACCAAGCTGAGCGACCCCGAGGTCGTCACGACCGTCTACGGGCTCGGTTACCGGCTGGCCGACGACTGCGGCGTGACGGTGGTCGAGCGGTGACGACGGTCGCCGTCGTGGGGGGTGGCTGTGCCGGCGTGCTGGCCACCCGGGAGCTGCTGAGCAACACCGACGACCGGGTGGTGCTGATCGAGCCGGACGAGCCGGGCGGGGGCCTGGCGTACGGGTCGGCGCGGCCGTGGCATCTGCTCAACTCGCGGGCCGGGGCGATGAGTGCCGACCCGCGCGACTTGGGACATTTCGCCAGGTGGGCGGGTTGCTCGCCGGACGAGTTCCGCCCCCGGGCGGAATACGGGCAGTATCTACGAGACGTCTTCGCTGATACTTCCGACAAGTCGGGAACGCGCCTGGAGGTGCGGCGGTCGCGCGCGTCAGGTCTCACGGCCGCCGGTGTGTTGCTGGCCGACGGTCGCGAGGTGAGGGCCGAACGCGTCGTGGTGGCGACCGGCAACCCCGCCCCCGCCCAGCCGGCGGCCCGCCCCGACCACCCCGACTACATCGCCGACCCGTGGGCCAAAGGCGCGCTCGAGGCGATCCCCTCCGACGTGCCGGTGCTGCTCGTCGGGGCCGGGCTGACCGCGATCGACGTGGCACTGACACTCACCGAGGGTGACCGGGACGCGCCGATCACCGCGGTCAGCCGCCGGGGCCAATTGCCGCTGACCCATACCGAGGTGGCCGCGCCGCCGGTCGGGCTGGCGCTCGACGACTGCGCGACGCTGCGCGACATCGTCCGGGCGGTGCGCGCCGAGGCGGCCCGGGCCGGGGACTGGCGCGCGGTGGTCGACGGCCTGCGCCCGTATCTGGATCAGCTCTGGACCGCGTTCACGCCCGACGAGCAGGACGCGTTCCTGCGGCATCTGGCCCGTCCGTGGGAGTGTCACCGGCACCGGATGGCCCCCGCGGTCGGCGCCCGCGTGGCCGCTCTGCGCGAGGAGGGCCGCCTGGAGGTGCGGGCCGGTGGGGTCCGCTCGATGATCGCCCCGCCCGCCGGTGGACTGCTGGTCGAGCTGGAGGCGGGGGTGCAGTGGTTCGGCGCGGTCGTGAACTGTGCCGGTCCAGGCCGGCTGCCCGCCGCGGCCGGGTCGTTCGTGGGCAACCTGCTCGACGCCGGTCAGGCCCGGGTCGGCCCGCACGGGCTGGGACTCGACATCGACGCGTCGGGCCGGTTGATCGGCGCCGACGGGCGGGCGCAGCCGGACCGCTGGCTGATCGGGCCGCTGCGCCGGGGGGCCAAGTGGGAGACCACCGCCGTGCCCGAGATCCGCGCTCAGGCCCATAACCTCGCCATCCCGGTTGGATAATACGATTCGCGCTATGTGGGGGTGTTTGAGCAGCTCAGACCGGTTGTGAACGGGGTTGTGGCAACAATTGCCGACTCTTGAACGCGCATCGAGAAGTGTCAATACTCCGAGGGCAAGTGGTGCGCCGGTTCCGGCGTACCCCCCACCCCCTGGGAGGAACCCCGTGCTCAACCGGAAGCTGCGCCGGCCGATCGTCGGCCTTGCTGCCTGCATGCTCGTCGGCACCGGACTTGCCGCGTCACCCGCCTCGGCCGCCCCTGCCGGAGACCCCTCGTTCGCCCCCTCGGCCCTGGCCACCAAGCTCGACGCCCAGTACGGCGTGAACGCGGCCGGCTCGTACATCGACGACGCCGGCAAGGTCGTCGTCAACGTCACCGACGCCGCCACGGCCAAGTCGGTCAAGGCCGCCGGCGCGACCCCGCGCTTCGTGACGCGTACCGGGGCCCAGCTGGCCGCCGCGGACAACGCCCTGAAGAGCTCGCTCAAGACCCCCGGCACCGCGTTCGCGATCGACCCGGTCAGCAACCAGGTCGTCGTCGAGGTGGACAGCTCGGTCACCGGGGCCTCCCTGGCCGCCGTCGAGGCCACCGTGGCCAAGCTCGGCGACAGCGCCCGCATCGAGAAGACCGCGGGCACGCTGAGCACCAAGATCAGCGGTGGCGACGCCATCTACGCCGGTGGCGGCCGGTGCTCGCTGGGCTTCAACGTGCGCTCCGGCAGCACCTACTACTTCCTCACCGCCGGTCACTGCACCAACATCGGCGCCACCTGGACGAACGGCTCGGCCACGCTGGGCACCCGCTCGGGCACCAGCTTCCCGGGCAACGACTACGGCATCGTCCGGTACACCAACACGTCGATCACCAAGAGCGGCACGGTCGGCTCCCAGGAGATCACCTCGGCCGGCACCCCGGCCGTCGGCGCCACGGTCACCCGCCGCGGCTCCACCACCGGCATCCGTTCGGGCCGGGTCACCGCCCTCAACAGCACCGTCAACTACGCCGAGGGCTCCGTCTCCGGCCTGATCCGCACCACCGTCTGCGCCCAGCCCGGTGACAGCGGCGGCCCGCTCTACTCCGGCACGACGGCCCTCGGCCTGACCTCCGGCGGCAGCGGCAACTGCACCTCCGGCGGCACCACGTACTTCCAGCCGGTCACCGAGCCCCTGAGCGTCTACGGCGTCCAGGTCTTCTGATCTACCAGGTGGAAAAGGAGCCCCGTACGGGGCTCCTTTTTTGCAACGTGATGACATGTCAAGTGCCGTGCTCCCCGACCGATCTTGCGGTCACCTGAGTGGCGCAGCGCCACTCTCGATGACGAGGGAGCTGTGGTGCTTCGATCCAGCAAGCGAGCGGCGGCCGAGAAGGCCGGAGCGGAACTGGCGGAGGCTCGCGCCGACGTCCAGGCGGTTACGGCAATCATGCGGGCCATGGAGAACGCGACCTCTCCTGAGCAGGCCATCGGTGAAGCGCTGGACCTCGTTCGCGGGCTCCTGGGGTGGGCCTACGGCTCGTACTGGCAACTCGACCCCGCGGCCAAGGTGCTGCGCTTCGCGCAGGAGAGCGGCAGCGTCAACGCGGACTTCCGCCGGGTGACGCTGGAAGCCTCCTTCGCCGAGGGCGTGGGTCTCTCCGGCCGGGCCTGGCGCTCGCGCGACCTGGTCTTCGTAACCAACATCGGCGACGTCACCGACTGCGTCCGGGCCCCGATCGCCGCCCGGTCCGGCGTGCACAGCGGGGTCTGCTTCCCGTTGATCGAGGACAACCAGGTCGTCGGGACGATGGACTTCTTCGCCACCGAGGAGCTGCACCTCTCCGACGCCCGGCTCTCCGTGCTGCGGGCCGTCGGCCAGCTCGTCTCCGGCGCCCTGGCCCGGCTGCACGAGGCGGTCCGGCAGGAGAAGGCCGCGCAGGACGTCGACGCGGTCTCCGAGGTCATCCGCGAGCTCACCCAGACGACCAGCCGTGACGCCGCCCTGCGGTCCGCACTGGAGATCATTCGGCGGGACTTCGACTGGCAGTACGGCTCGTTCTGGCAGCTCGACGAGGACGAGGGCGTGCTGCGGTTCGCGCTCGAGTCGGGCGACGCCGGCGCCGAGTTCCGCCGCGTGACGATGTCCGCGTCCTTCGCCAAGGGCGTCGGCCTGTCCGGCCGGGCCTGGGCCCGCGGCGACCTGGTCTTCGTGGAGGACCTGGGCGAGCTGACCGACTGCGTACGCCGTCCGGCCGCGCAGGCCGCGGGGGTCAAGTCGGGCGTCTGCCTGCCGATCCGAGTCGGCGGCAAAATCGTCGGCACCATGGACTTCTTCGCCACGCGGACGCTGCTCATGTCCGCGAGCCGGGAGAGTGCGCTGCGCAACACGGCGTTCCTCGTCGGGCAGGCCCTCGAGCGGTTCACCTCGACCGAGCAGCTGCACAACGCCGGCCGCGAACTGCTCGACTCGATCGCCGAGGTCGAGCGCAACGTCACCTCGGCCGCCACCGTCGCCGAGCAGGGCGAGCGGCTCACCGTCGAGGCCAACCAGCAGGTGGCCGCGCTCGGCCAGGCCAGCGCCGAGATCAACGCCGTCGTGCAGAGCATCCAGTCCATCGCGGCCCAGACCAAGCTGCTGGCCCTGAACGCGACCATCGAGGCGGCCCGGGCCGGCGAGTCCGGCAAGGGCTTCGCCGTCGTGGCCGGCGAGGTCAAGGAGCTGTCGACCGAGACCGAGCGGGCCACCGACGAGGTCAGCGACAAGGTCAACGCCATCCAGGCCCGCGTCGACGCGGTCACAGCCTCGCTGGCCGAGATCCACAACTCCGTTCAGGAGATCAACAACACCCAGCGACTCATCAGCGGTGTCCTGACCGAACAGGTCGCCACCACCGGCGCCATCCTCAACTGATTCCGGAGCCCCCCACCATGTTCTCTGACCAGAAGTCCGCCTGGAACAAACTGCTCGACGGCAACCGTCGCTGGCTCGACGACCGCAGCACCGGCGCCGGCAACCGTGGTGCCGACCGCCGCGCCGCGCTCAGCCAGTCGCAGGCGCCGTTCGCCCTCGTCGTCGGCTGCGCCGACTCCCGGGTGCCGGCCGAGATCCTGTTCGACCAGGGCCTCGGTGACCTGTTCGTGGTGCGCACGGCCGGTCACGTCGTCGACTCGGCCGCCCTGGGCTCGGTCGAGTACGCCGTCGGCATGCTCGGCGTCTCCCTGATCGTCGTGCTCGGCCACGAGGGCTGCGGCGCCGTGGCCGCGGCGACCGGGGTCGTCGACAACGCCGCTGTCCCGGCCGGTTACGTCCGCGACATCGCCGAGCGCATCGCGCCCGACGTGCTGCGGGCCCGCCACGACGGCGCCACGACCCCCGACGAGATCGGCGCCCGGCACTCGCTCTACACCCTGGACCTGCTGCGCGAGCGTTCGTCCGTCGTGGACAACGCCATCCGCAGCGGTGCGGTCGAGGCGGTGGCGGCCCAGTACTGCCTGAGCACCGGCGCCGTCACCGAGATCCGCGCGGCGGTGCCCGCAGCGGCCTGACCCCTCGAGACCCCTCAGCAGTCGGCCGTCCCGGTTCCCCCGACCGGGACGGCCGGTCTGCGTCCCCCGTAGTAGGGCCAGCCCTACCCCCTGAACACCGGCTCACCGTATCGGCCACGGTCCGCCGCGCGCATAGCGTCGAGGCATGACCGCCACCCTGCTCCAGACGCGTCCGACCACCCGCCGGATCTGGCCCCGCGTGGCCGCCGACACCCGTTACGTCCTGACCGGACTCCCGCTGGCCGTGGCCTCCTTCACGGTCTGCCTGACCGTCGCCACAGCCGGCCTGACCCTGGCCCTGGTCTGGGTCGGCCTGCCCCTGCTGGTCGTGGCGGCGACACTGGCCCGCGGCTTCGCCACCTCGGAGCGGGCCCGCCTGTCCGGTCTGGGCGAGCGGCTGCCCGCCCCCGCCTACGGCGAAAGCCGCCGCGTGCTCGCGGTGCTCACCGATCGGCAGTCGTGGCGCGATCTGACACACGCGATCCTGCGCTTCATCCCCAGCACGTTCTCGTCGGCGCTGGTGCTCAGCTGGTGGGCCGGCGTAATCGGCAGCGCCACGTTCGCCGTGTGGGGCTGGTCGCTGCCCGACGGCCCGCACGACTCCGACCTGCCGCAGCTGCTCGGGCTGGGCGAGTCCTACCTCGTGGCCGTCGGCTTCTACGCGGTGGTGGCCCTGGTCCTGACGGCCACCCTGCCGATCGTGACCCGTTTCGCGGCCCGCCTGGAGGCCGGCTTCGCCCGCGCCCTGCTCTAGGGCCTGTCCTGCCGATCACGCGGGGCTGCGGCGTGGCCCAGGCGGCGTCTGACGGCGTCCGGGAAACGGCCACATACAACACCGGTATGCGGCCGCTTCCCGGCCGACGTCAGCCACCACCTGGACCTCGCCTCGCTGCCACGTGATCGGCAGGACAGGCCCTGGGCTGGGCGGTCGTGATCGACCTGATCGACGCGGACCGGGCTCGTTCCTGCCACCTCTGCGTGCCCGGCCCGCAGGACCACGGCTGCCGGGGCCGGCGCGACCACACCGCGCAACCGGTGACGGAACCCGGCGGGACGCTCTGATGGACCATCCGCATCTGCACCCGCCGGAGCGGGAGACGCTGGAGCAGTTCCTCGATCAGCACCGCGAGATGACGGTGGCGGCGCTCGACGGGCTGGGGGACGAGCAGGCGGCCGCGCGGCTGTTGCCGGCCACCGCGATGACCATCGGTGGGATCGTCAAGCACCTCGCGCACATGGAGGATCTCTGGTTCACCCGCACACTGCTCGGGGCCGCCTGGCCGCCGCCGTGGGAGGCGGTGCGCGACGACGAGACCTGGGCCTGGGCGTCGGCCCGCGACGACTCGGTGGCGGAGTTGCGGGCCCTCTATCGCGCGGCCTGCGAGCGCAGCCGGGCAGCGGTGGCGTCGTTCGGCGATCGGGACGTGCGGGCGGCGCTGCCGTCGTTCGGGAAGGTGCCGGTCAGCCTGCGCTGGATGATCGTGCAGATGATCCGCGAGACCGCCCAGCACCGCGGTCACCTCGACCTGATGCTGGACGTCGTGCGCCGGGCCTAGCGGGACTCCTCCTCGACCCGCTCCTCGCCGCGGCGGCGCAGCAGCTTGAGGCCGGGCAGACCGGCGATGGCCAGGTGCAGGTCCTCGGTCACCTCGAGCAGCTTGTGCAGGTCGGGGCCGACCTGGTCGAGCTTGCCGAGCAGCGGCATCACGTCGTCGACCAGGTGCGCACGCAGCGCCGGGAGCTGGTCGATCATGCGGATGGCCGCGGTGACCTCCTGCGGCGACAACTCGTTGATGAAGCGCTGGGCCAGCGGGGCCGCCTTCAGAAGCGTTTCCGAGTACGCCCCCAGCAGCCGGGTGGCCTCCTTGGCGGCCGCCTCGGCCTGGTCGACGACGCCTTCGGCGCGCCCGCTGACCTCGGCTGCCCGGCCCACGACACCCTCGGCCGCATCCGACACCCCGACGGCGCGGACCACGACCTTGCCGGCCCGCTCACTGATCGTCTCGGCGTGGCCGACGACCACGCCGGCGCGGGAGCTGATCTCCTCAGCGCTGCCGACCACCGTGCCGGCGCGAGAGCTGATCTCCTCAGCGCTGCCGACCACGGTGCCGGCGCGGGAGCTGATCTCTTCGGCGCTGCCCACCACGGCGTCGGCGCGGGCGCTGACCTGCTCGGCCGTGCCCACCACGAGGTCGGCGCGGGCGCTGATCGCCACCGCCTGGCCCACGACGTCGGAGGCGGCTGCCGCGATCGTGCGGGCCTCGGTGACCGTGGCCTCGGCCGCGTCGACGACCACGGACACCCGGTGGATCAGGGACTCGGCCTCGTCGGCGAGCATCGTGACCCGGCTCACCAGCAGCTCCGTCTGGCCCAGGACACTGATCACCCGGACGGGCACGGTGGCCACCGCGGCCGCGGTCTCGACCGCCTGCCCCACGGCGTAACGGGCGAGTTCGGCGATCGCGGACGGTGACACCAACGGGAAGCGCATGGCTCCATCATGCGGCAGAACGTCACGTCCGGCCGGTGGTCACCCGCGGTGAGGGCGTGTCACCCGTACGTCGATAGTCTCTGTCAATCTCGTATGCGAAGCTCGCTAGGACGCACATGAACCGGCGCGACACGGCACTATGGCAGGCGTGCGACGTACGCGGAACTGGATCGTGGCCATCGCGGCGGTGGGGGTCCTCGGAGGTGCGGGGTTGGTCGGCGTGGGCATGATGCGCGACAACTCCGCGAGCAGCCCGCTCGGGACCTTCAGCGATGCGGCCAACGCGGCCCCGGCGCCGGCCTCGACCGGTTCGGCTCGCGTGCGCGCTCAGGCGGCCCCTGCGCCGACCGGCCCCTCGGCGGCCCAGCTGGCGGCTCAGGAACGCGCCAAGCGGGTCAAGGCCCTCGACGCCGCGCTCAAGAAGTACGCCGCCGGCGCCCCCGAGTTCTCGGTGGCCGTGCTCGACCGCCGCACCGGTCAGCGCTACGCGTTCCGGGGCAGCGAGAAGTACGAGACCGCCAGCGTCGTCAAGGTCCAGGTGCTCGCGTGTCTGCTGCTCAAGGCCCAGGACGCCGGCCGTGACCTCACCGCGACCGAGTTGTCCCTGGCCAAGCGGATGATCCGGCTCAGCGACAACGACGCCACCACGTCCCTTTTCGCCAAGCTGGGCCGGGCGAGCGGCCTGGGCGCCTGCAACAAGCGGCTCGGCCTCACCCAGACCAAGGTCAACAGCGCCTGGGGCCTCACCCGCACCACCGTCAACGACCAGGTCCGGCTGCTGTCCGAGCTGGTCGACACGACCGGCCCGCTCGACGCGGGCTCGCGCCAGGTGGCTTACACGCTGATGAGCACGGTCGACGACAGCCAGGACTGGGGCGTGCCCGCCGTGGCCAGGAGCGGCGAGAAGTTCACCGTCAAGAACGGCTGGCTGGCCCGCTCGACCGAGAACTACCGCTGGATCATCAATTCGGTCGGTCGCGTCACGGGCCCCGGCACGGACATCTCGATCGCGGTGTTGTCCCACGACAACGGCACGATGTCGGGCGGCATCACCTCGGTGCAGAAGGTCGCCAAGCTCACCCGCCAGCACCTGAAGTATTAGGCTCGGCCGCCGTCGCGCGGGCCTCGCGGCGCTTGCTGATCCACGAGATCGTCTGGTTGACGATCAGGATCAGCAGGACGGCCGCCACCACGCCCTCCCACGGCTCGGGGAAGATCGAGCCGCCGGCCACCCCGACGGCGGCGTAGACGACTGCCCACAGGGCGCAGGCCGGGGCGTTGGCCACCACGAAGGTGCGCCACGGCATGCCCAGGAAGGCCGCCGCCAGCAGCACCGGCACGCGGCCGCCGGGGATCAGCCGGGAGACCAGCAGCACCGGGATCTGGCTGCGGCCCAGCTTCTCCTTCACCGCGACCAGGTGTTCCTCGTCGCGTAGCCAGCGCAGGCGCCGGGCCAGTTTCTCGCCGCCGAACCGGCACATCGCGTACATCACCAGGTCGCCCACGTACGCCCCGGCGGCACCCGCCGCGATCACGAAGACGATGGTCAACGGGTGGTGTTCGTGGAAGGCCAGGGCGGCCGCACCGCTGACCGCGGCCCCGGTCGGCACGACCGGCAGGATGGCGCCGAACGCCACCACCGCGAACAACCAGGCCAGCGCGCCCAGGGTGGCGATCACGCGGTGGGGCCGATCGTCAGGCTCTCGCCGGGGCCGAGCACCCGCACCACGGAGTCGGGGGCGGTGCGCTCGGCCAGGCGGGCGAAGTTGGCCCCGGGCTCGCGGAACATGTGGGAGCGGACACGGGCCAGGCCGATCGGCCACAGCGTGCCGTAGTGCACCGGCACCGCCCAGGACGCCTTGGCCCGGCGCAGGGCCTCGGCGCCGTCGGCCGCGTCGAGGTGGCCGTGGGCGCCCAGCGTGGGGCCCCAGCCACCGACCGGGATCAGCGCCAGGTCGAGCGGGGCCAGGTCGCTCATCTCGTCGAACAACCCGGTGTCGCCCGCGTACCACGTGCGGGCGGCACCCTCGACGACGAAGCCGATGGCGAGGGCACGCTCCCGCGACCAGGGACCGCGCCCGCCGTCGTGGGCCGCGGGCACGGCCCTGACCCGTACGGGACCGATGGTTGTCTCGTCGCCGGGCGCGAGCTCGACCGTGCGGGACGCGGCCTCGGAGCCCAGGCAGCGGGTCACGAACGGCGCGGCGCCGCGCGGGACGATCAGTTGCGGACGGCCGCCGAGCTTGCGCAGCGACGCGACGTGGAAGTGGTCGGCGTGCAGGTGCGAGAGCAGCACCGCGTCGGGCACCCCGGGCAGCTCGGGGGTGGGGCCGGTCATCCGTTTGAGGTGGGCCACCCGATCGGTGAGCACCGGATCGGTGAGCAAGGTTGTGCCGGAATCCTCCAGCCACACTGTGCTGTGACCCCACCAGGTGACCGATGTCGCTCCCACGAGCCAACGGTACAGAGCCGTGGGGGAGTTTCAGTCGTTACCTCACCCGGGCAAACTGTCCCGCGTGACGGGACCCCGCAGCGCAGTCGTCGTGAACCCCACCAAAGTGCCCGATATGGACATGCTTCGCCGCATCGTCGACGAGGGTGTGGACAGTGTCGGCTGGCCCCGGCCGGCCTGGTACGAGACCACGCCCGACGACCCCGGCGAGGGTCAGGCCAAGCAGGCGATGGAGGACGGCGCCGAGCTGGTCTTCGCCTGCGGCGGCGACGGCACGGTGATGGCCGTGGTGTCCGCGCTGGCCGGCACCGAGACCACGATGGCCGTGCTCCCGGCCGGCACCGGCAACCTGCTGGCGGCCAACCTCGGGCTGGGCACCGACGCCGCGACCGGCGTGCAGGTGGCCATCGAGGGCGGCCGCCGCCGCATCGACGTGGGTGTCTGCGACGGCAAGTGCTTCGTGGTGATGGCGGGCATGGGCTTCGACGCCCAGATGCTCGAGGGCACCTCCGAGCAGGCCAAGAAGCGGATCGGCTGGCTGGCGTACGTGGGCGGGGCGCTCAAGCACCTGCGGGACCGGCCGATGCGGGCCCGGATCGTGCTGGACGACCGGCCGCCCATGCCGCGCCGCCCTCGTACGGTGATCGTCGGCAACGTCGGCCGGCTGCAGGGCGGGGTGCGGCTGCTCACCGAGGCCGACCCGGCCGACGGGCAGCTCGACGTGGCGATCCTCAGCCCCAGCAACCTGGCTCACTGGGTGTCGCTGGCCTGGGGCGTGATCCGCCGCCGGGACCGGGTGCCGCTGATGGAGACGTACACCGCCTCCAAGATCGAAATTCATTCCCGCAGTACGCAGCCCCGGCAGCTCGACGGCGACCTGATCGAGCCCGGCCGCACCCTCAAGATCTCCGTACGGCCCAAGGCCCTGCTGCTCAGCGTTCCGCGGCCCGCCGGCGACGCCGACCTGGCGTACGACGTGAGCACGGCGGCCGAGGCGGCCGAGGACCTGCGTGAGGCGGCCCGTGAGTAGTACCGAGCCGGTCCCCGAGACGAGGGACATGCGGGGGGAGGAACTCTCGGCCGACGACGCCGTGCACGCGCTCTGGCACTACGGCCGCTGGCCGCTGCTGCGGGACGCGTTCATCCGGTTCCGGTACGGCGACGGCTTCAGCCATGCCCGCGCGTTCGCCTTCCAGCTCTGCCTGGCCATCGTGCCGTTCCTCATCGCGCTGGCCGGTCTCGCGGCCGACCTGGGCGCCGAGGACGGCGGTCGGGTGGTCGCCGAGACCATTCTGGAGCTCACCCCGGGCGCCAGCGACCCGCTGGTGGGGGAGCTGCTGGAGGACACGGAGAGCAGCAGCGACGCCGGCGAGGTGGCGCTGACCCTCGGCCTGATCACCGGCCTGGCCGCCCTGATGACCGCGATGGCGCAGATCGAGCGGGGCGCCAACCGGATCTACGGCGTCGAGCGGGACCGGCCCGCGCTGTTCAAATACCTCTGGGCCGGTCTGCTGGCGTTCTTCGCGGGCATCCCCGCCCTCTTCGGCTTTCTGCTGCTCGTGGGGGGCCGAGCCTTCGGCGACGCGGCCGCGCGCCATTGGCCGTGGGCCGACGACGTGCGGGTGGCGTGGGACTTCGTACGGTGGCCGCTGAGCCTGCTGCTGATCGTGTTCGCGGTCGGCCTGCTGTTCAAGTACTCGCCGCGCCGCCGCCAGCCGGGCTACTCCTGGCTGCTGTTCGGGGCCGTGGTCGCGACCGCGCTGTGGTGGCTGGCCAGTCTGCTGCTGGCCGGCTACGTGCGTTTCGGCAGCAACTTCGGCGCCACGTACGGGCCGCTGACCGCGATCATGGCGCTGCTGCTCTGGGCCAACCTCACCGGCATCGCGCTGTTCCTCGGCATCGCCTTCGCGGCTCAGCTCGAGGCAGCCCGGGTCGGCGTGGACCAGCCCGCGCTGGAGGACAAGTGGGAGCCGAGCCCCGACGAACCGAAGGCGAAAGGCGGTAAACCCCGGCCGCGGCGGGCGGCTCGCGTCGGACGCGGTGTACGGGAGAAGCGCTCAGGGTAAAGCCCGATTCGTGACGGACGACAAGCATGTGGTGGAGCGCGCCGGGTGGGCGCCGGTAAGGCATTTCGCCGGGCGCAGCGTGGCCGGCCTGGCCGCGGTCGTGCTGGCCGGGCTCGGCTTCGGCTTGCTGCTCCTGCTCGTACGAGGCAACTGGGGCCCGCTGCGCGAGCTCGACCAGTCGATCGCCGAGAGCATGAACAACCTGGTCGCGCCGCACCCGGCGGTCGTCAAGGTGATCACTGTGATCACCTCGCTGGGCGGCCGCGGCGTGCTGATCCCGCTGGTCACCATGGTGGTGCTGTGGCTGCTGATCCGCCGCCGGCCCCGCCTGGCCATCTATCTGGCGGTCACCGGTCTGGGCGCGATGATCCTCGACCCGTCGCTCAAGGCGCTGGTCGGGCGGGTGCGTCCGGTGGTGGCCGACCCGGTCGCGTTCGGCGGGGGCAACAGTTTCCCGAGCGGGCACACGCTGGGCGCCACCATCGTCTGGGGCGCGCTGGCGCTGGTGCTGCTCTCGGCCACCCGGGGCCGCTGGAAGGGGGCGATCCTGACGGTCGCGGCCGTGATCATCGTGGCCGTCGGGCTGACCCGCGTCGCGCTCAGCGTGCATTTCCTCTCCGACGTGCTCGCCGGCTGGCTGCTCGGGCTGGCCTGGATCAGCGTCACCGCGTACGCGTTCCGGGTGTGGCGCCGCGAGGCCGGCCACACCGTCCCGCCCGTCACCGACGGTCTCGAACCGGAGGCCGCAGCCGATCTCGCGCCCGCCCCGGCCGAGGAGAAGGTGCTGCCCCACCCGTGGGCCAAGGGCGCCGAGATCCTGGTCGGCTGGGTGTTCACGTTCGGCGTCCTGTACTTCGTCGGGTACGTCTTCACGAACTGGACGCGCGACACCGCGTTCGGCTCGTGGGACGAGGGCGTGAACCGGTGGCTGCAGACGTTCCGCACCGAGCGGCTCGACCACCTGAGCTGGCTCGCCTCCAAGGCCGGCGACACCCACGCGATCCTGATGATCTGCCTGGTCGTCTGCCCGCTGGCGCTGGCCCTGTGGCGGCAGTGGCGGCCGATCGTGTTCATCGTGCTGACCATGGCCGGCGAGCTCACCCTGTTCCTGACCAGCGCGGCCGCCGTCGGGCGCCCGCGTCCGCCGGTCGAGCAGCTGGACGGCCAGATGCCGACCTCGTCGTTCCCGTCGGGTCACATCGCGGCCACCATGTGCGTGTGGGTCGCCATCGCCGTGGTGGTCATGCCCCGCGTACGGCAGTGGTGGCGCTACGTCTTCCTGGCCCTCGCGGTGCTGATGCCGGCGATGGTGGCGCTGTCCCGGATGTACCGCGGCATGCACCACCCGACCGACGTGCTCGGGGCGACGCTGCTCACGGCGTGCTGGGTGGGTGCGCTCTACCTCATCCTGCGTCCGAACGAGCGGGCGCGAACCGTCTCGGAGGCCGCGCAGGACGTGCAGGAGCAGCACGAGCTGAAGCCGGAGCAGCCGCAGCTGGAGGAGCCGCAGCCGGAGCAGCAGCGGCGGGTGCCGGCATGAGGTTCATGACCTGGAACATCAAGACGGGCGGGAAGGGCCGGCTCGACGCGATCACCACGGTGATCAAGCGGGAGCGGCCCGACGTGCTCGCCCTGCAGGAGCTGCGCGGCTTCGACCGCGACGACGGCCGGATCATGAGCGACCTGGCCAACGCGGTGGGCATGGTGCCGCACCTGGCCCGCTCGTTCCTCGGGCAGCCGGTCGCCGTGCTCGTCCGGCCGCCCCTGACGATCATCGAGCGCTCCTCGGTGCGCTTCCGGCTGCACCACGCGGCCGCGGTCGTGACGGTGGCGACGCCGGCCGGCCCTCTCCGCGTGGTGAGCACTCACTTGAATCCGTTCTCGCCCTACCGCCGCATGCGCGAGGCGCTCTGGCTGGCCGCGCGCTACCGGCCCGACAAGGTGCCGACGGTGCTGGCCGGCGACCTCAACGGCCTCGACCCGGGCACCGACCACACCGAGACGCTGGCCCCGCAGCCCGGCTTCCTGCGGGCCCGGCACCTGGCCGCGGACGGCACGGCCGACACCCGGGCGCTGGCCGCGTTCGGCGCCGCCGGGTTCGTCGACCTGTGGAAACGGGTCGGCTCGGGCTCGCCCTTGACGGTGCCGACCACGCGCGGCGGCGGCCGCGAGTTCAGCCGCATGCGCCTCGACTACGTGCTGGCCGGCCCCACGATCGCCGAGGGCGCGAGCGCCATGACGGTGATCCGCGGGGACGAGACGGAGTTTGCTTCCGATCACTACCCCGTACGAGTGGATTTGTCGGCAAAGATCGATTTGATTGAGCCGAACTGATCGCTATCATCAGCGACGGCCGCACTCGGAAGCAGGTCAGCCAGGGAGTGCGCGAAACCGGAGGCGTTCGATGGCAAATCAGCGCTTCGCGGTGATTGTGGGGGTCAACGACACCTACACCCGCTTGCGCTTCGCCGAACGAGACGCCGAGGCCGTCCACGAGCTGCTCGAGCTTGAGGGCTTCGACGCGCGGCTGTTCACGGGCCCCTATGTCACAGCCAGTGAAGTCAAGGCTGCGCTGCGCCAGATCGCGACCCGGGCCGGCAAAACCGATCTCCTGATCGTCTATTTCGCGGGCCGGGCGGTCACGCCGATGTGGAGTCGGGGCGCCGAGACCTATCTGGTCACTCCCGATCTGGACGAATCCGCCCTATCCGAAAATCCCGACTCCGGGCTGCGGATGGCGTTTCTGGAACGGGACGTGCTCGAGTTCTTCGCCGGCATCGCCGTGCTGGTCGTCGACGCCGCCGGCCCGTCCGGTTTCCCCGGGCCGCGCAGCCACCGGTACGCCGCGCTGGTGTCCTGCGCCGAGGACGCGGCCGAACGCGAAACCCCCGTGGTCGGGCACGGCGTGCTCACCGCGCACGTGCTGGCCACACTGCGCCGGCAGCCGCGCGTCACGATCGCGGCGCTGACCGAGGCCGTACGGGAACAAGGTTTGACGCCGCTGGTCACCGGGCCGTCGTGGACCGACGACGTGGTGCTCGTGGGGTCCGCGGGTGAACCGGCGCCGGCCGTGCTGCCGCTCGCGAACCCGCTCGACGCCGCCACCGGAGAGATCGGGCAGCTGATCCGGCGCCTCTCGCAACACGCCCGCATGCCCCGGCACGCCGCCCCGCGCTCCACCGGCACCCGCGCCGACGCCGGAGTGGCCGCGCCCTCCCGGGTCGAATACGTGCGCGCGGCCACCAAGGCCCACTCGACGGCCCTGCTCGAATACACCGCGGGCGGGCAGTTCCAGCCGATCGACTCGAGCAAACGGTTCGACCTCGACGCGATCCGCCCGACGCTGCGCTTCCCACCCGGCGCCGACTGGTTCGGGCACACCGTCCACGACGACCACCGCACGGTGCTCTGCGTGCCGCTGCGCCACGCCGAAGGCCGGTCCCTGCTGCTGGCCCTGGTCGACCCCGCGCCCGAACTGCTGGGCCTCGGTCAGCCGCTGGCCAAGATCCTGGAGACCGTCTGGCGTACGGACTTCGCCGCCACCCCCGACGAGGCCGAGGTCGAAGTGCTGACCGCGCTGCGCGAGGCGTTCGGCCGGCTGCCCCGCGCCCTGTTCGAGCACTGCTTCGAGCTCTACCGGCGCGTCCTCGAGTCGTACTCGGTGGTGTTCCAGCCCGTCGTGACGCTCGGCAAGACCGCCCGGCGGATCGAGGTGCACAGCTACGAGGCGCTGGCCCGGCGCTCGGCGGCCGACTCGCGGGCCCCCGTGGCGATGCTGCGGCTGGCCGAGGTGTGGGGCGACCGGTTCGTGGTCGAGCGGGACAAGGTGATCCTGCGGATGGCCCTGCACACGTACGCCCGCGCCCACGCCGACGGCCCCTGGTCCGAGCCCAAACCCCTGTCGATCAACGTCGCCGTGCGGTCGTTGCTGAGCGACGCGTACGTCGAGGTGCTGCGCACGGCGATCGCCGAACTGGGCCTCGACCCGGCCGCGATCACGCTGGAGATCTCGGAACAGGACCCGATCGAACCCCGCCGCGGCGAACAATGGGCCGAGGCGCCGCACGCGTACTTCCACAACCGGCTGGCCGCGATCGCCCGCGACGTCGGGGTGGCGTTCGCCGTCGACGACTTCGGCGAGGGCTACGCGTCGCTGTCCCGGATGGCCGAACTGCCGCTCACCCAGATCAAGGTGGACCGCGCGATCCTGCACCATCCGCTGGCCGCCAAGGAACTGTCGCTGGTGATGGACACCGCCCGCCACGCCAGCCACGCGCCGCGGGTCGTCATCGTCGAAGGGGTCGACGACGAGTCCCCGCTGACGCTGCGCGAGATCTACGAACAGCGGATCCGGCACGTGCAGGGCTGGATCACCCAGCAGCCGGCCCGGCCCACCCTGCGGCCGCTCGAGCCCGAGGTCTGCGAGCGCATCGCCGCCCTCGTGCGGGGCGACGACGAACATCGCGGCACCCTGATGACCCGCCCCCGGGCCGCGGCCCCCGGGGAGTTACCTATGCAGCGGGGCGCTTAGGCAGCTTCCAGCCGGGGCGCGGGAAATGGCAGGTGTAGCCGTCCGGGATGCGCTCCAGATAGTCCTGGTGCTCCGGCTCGGCCTCCCAGAACGGCCCGGCCGCGGTCACCTCGGTGACGACCCGGCCCGGCCACAACCCCGACGCCTCGACGTCGGCGATCGTGTCCTCGGCGACCCGCTTCTGCTCGTCGCTCGTGAAGAAGATCGCCGACCGGTAGCTGGTGCCGATGTCGTTGCCCTGCCGGTTGAGCGTGGTCGGGTCGTGGATCTGGAAGAAGAACTCGAGCAGATCCCGGTACGACGTCCGCGCCGGGTCATAGGTGATCTCGATGGCCTCGGCGTGACCGTCGTGGTTGTAGTAGGTCGCGTTCTCCACCCGGCCCCCGGTGTAGCCGACGCGGGTCGTCACCACCCCGGGCCGGCGGCGGATCAGGTCCTGCATCCCCCAGAAACAGCCCCCGGCCAGAATCGCCTTCTCCTCAGCCATGCCCATCACTCCCTGTCGTCGCCGTCCTGGTGCCAGCCCGCCGTCAAGCGTTACCCGTCGCCCGCTTCCGGACCACTGTCACGTCGGTCACCGGGCCCGCGCTCACATCGCTGTTCGTGCCTGCTCGATGTGCCGCACGATGGCGTGGGCCTGATGGGCGCGGGCGATGACCTGCGCCTCGTCGAGAATCGCGATCGCATCCGCAGGCCGATCCTGAGCCGCGGCGATGTAGGCCAACCCGATCATGTTCGACGCTACGCCGGGGAGGTTCCCGGATTCCCGGCGCAGGCGGGACGACTCCTCGAGCTGGTCCCGAGCTGAGTCGAGCCGACCGGCGGCATGCGCCGCAATACCCAGATGCCGCAGCGCCTCGGACTGGATCCCCGCGTCCCCGGACTCGGCCGCCAGCCGGTAGGACCGCTGCAGACAGGGTACGGCGGTCTCGTCGTCACGGCGGATGAACTGGTGGAGGCAGCCGATCCAGAACAGGGCTGCGGCCTCACCGCGGGTGTCGCCCACCGCCCGGTACAGATCGAGGGCGCGCTCGAACAACGGCAGCTCGGCGGGATCCTCGACGGCCGGGGCGCCGGCTGCGCTCTGAAACCGCGCATGGAGGAGCTTTCCCCGGGCCAGCGCCGCATCGGCCTCGACGGCGTCCAGGGCCTCTTCGGCGTCGGCGAGCATGCTCGTGTCGCCCTGGTAAACCGCTCGCTCGTACGCTTCTTTCGCTCGTTCGATCCGGTCTTCGATGATGACCACCGCCCCCGCTGACATGGCCTCTGCGTGCTTCGGCGCAGTCTAGCCAAGCCGTAGCCGCCGACGGACCCCCGCGTACGAGCAGCGCGCTGCTCTCCCGCAGCTCCACCAGGTGGCGAGCCGATCAAGCAGGACCGGGGTGGGACCGGCCGGGCCGGCAGCCCGGTGGTGAGGGCGCCGTAGCCGCGGGCGTGCTGGAAGGAGAACGTGCCCAGGCGGAAGACCGGACGGTGCAGTCGATCCCGGCCCCTAGCGGTCGAAGCGCTCCCGGCGGACGGTGGGCCGTTTGCCGCGGATCGTGCTCTTCTGCAACGACCGGATCACCCGGTCGGCCTCGCCCTCGGGCACCTCGACCAGCGCGAAACGGTCGGTGATCTGAATCGCCCCCACGTCGCGGGCGGGCAGGCCGGACTCGTTGGTGATGGCGCCGACCAGGTCCTGCGGGCGCAGGCCGGCCCGGCGGCCCAGACCGACGAAGACCCGGGTGGTGTCGTCGGTGTTGCCCCGCGGCCGGCGCTCGTTGGGGTAACGGTGGCCGCCCGGTTTGCCGCGGTCGCGGGGTTCGCGCTCGCGCGGAGGAAACGCCGTCGGGATCTCGGGCTCGTCGACGTCGCCGCCGTTGGCCTCGTTCAGCAGCTTCAACCCGGCCAGGGCCACCCGTTCGAGGTCGGCCTCGTCGGTCAGCAGGTCGAGGATCGGCCGGAACCGCTCCAGATCCTCGTCCTCCAACGTTTCCCGTACGGTCGTCCGGAGCAGTTCCAGCCGCCGCGCCCGCAGGTCGGTCACCGTGGGCAGCTTCTCCGGCGTGATGCGCTGCCCGGTCAGCCGCTCGATCGCCTTGAGCATGCGCTGCTCGCGCGGCTCGGCCAGGGTGATGGCGGCGCCCTCACGCCCGGCCCGCCCGACCCGGCCGATGCGGTGCACGTAGGCCTCGGGGGCCGACGGCACGTTGTAGTTGATGACGTGGGTCAGCAGGTCGACGTCGAGTCCGCGGGCGGCCACGTCGGTGGCGACCAGCAGCTCGGTGCTGCCACCGCGCAGCCGGCCCATGACCCGGTCGCGCTGGTCCTGGCTCATGCCGCCGTGCAGCGCCTCGGCCCGGTAGCCCCGCCCGTTGAGGCTCTGCGTGACCTCGTCGACCTCTTCCCGCGTACGGCAGAACACGATCGCCGCCTGGGGCGCCTCGACGTCGAGCACGCGGCCGAGCGCGGCCGTCTTGTGGGCCCGCGCGATGAGAAAGGCCGTCTGGCGGACCTTGGGCAGGGTGTCGGCCGCGGCCGTGTCCCGGCCCATCCGGATGCGCAGCGGGTCGCGCAGGTGGCGGCGGGCGATGGCGTCGATCCGGGGCGGCATGGTGGCCGAGAAGAGCACGGTCTGCCGGGACTCGGGCGTCTCGGCCAGGATCGCCTCGATGTCCTCGGCGAAGCCCATGTCGAGCATCTCGTCGGCCTCGTCGAGCACCACCGTGCCCACCTCGCCGAGCTGCAGGGTGCCGCGCTCGATGTGGTCGAGCACCCGGCCCGGCGTGCCCACTACGATGTCGACCCCGCGCCGCAGCACCTGCAGCTGGCGGGTGATGGGCTGCCCGCCGTAGACGGGGAGGACGCGCACGCCGAGTTCGCGCCCGTAGCGGTGGACCGCCTGCGACACCTGCTCGGCCAGCTCGCGGGTCGGCACCAGCACCAGCGAGGCGGGCCCGTCCTGCGCCCCGGCCTCGAGCTTCTGCAGCAGCGGCAGCGCGAAGGCGGCCGTCTTGCCCGTGCCCGTCGCGGCCTGCCCCACGAGGTCCTTGCCCGCGATCAACGGCGGGATGGCCTCCCGCTGGATCGGGGTGGGCTCCTCGTAACCCAGACCACTCAGCGCGCGCAGCAGCTCCGGCCGCAGCTCCAGCGCGGCGAAGTCGGCAACGGCATCCAACTGGTCCTCATCCATCCGACCAGGATACGAACCCGCTTCGGCGCCGCTGCGGGCGGCGTGGTTCCGCGTCCTGTCCGTCAGGAACAGATGTCAGCGGACGACACGATGCGGGCGAGGAGGCCATCGAGCAATTCGTCACCGGGCGGGAACCGTCCTCGGTGCGTATTCAGCCGGTGCGAGCTGAATGCGGGCGACGCGTGCGGTGACATCAGTGGCAATTCTGCCCGCCGTCCTACGGTCGGTGGGAAATGCGATGCTGCGCGATTTCGAAGATCGGCCTTAATGTCACGGTCGAGCGGATCGCGCTATTCGCATGCCCCTCAGAAGTGTCGCCACCATTCCTCGAAACTTTTTCTTTCCGGATCGAGGGCGCAGGCCATCGCCATGTCGAGCCGCGCCGATTCGGTGGATCCGGTCTGCGCATGCAGAACCGCCCGGGCGGCGAATGCACGGGCCGTCGGGGAAATGCCGATCGACCGGTCGAGATCGGCTCGGGCGCGTTGGGTCTGGCCCAGTTCACGGAAGGTGTCGCCCCGGCTCAGCAGGGCTTCCGCGTCGTTCGGGGTGAGCGCGAGCGACGCGTTCAGGTCGCGCATGGCGGCGCCGAAGTCACCTCGCCGGCGATGGGACTCGCCGCGGTGCCGCAGGGCCCAGCTCTCCGCCGCCAGCTGGACGCCCTGGTCGGCAACGCCGTGACCAGCTGATTCGCGCGGCTGGGGCGGCGCCGGGAACGCTCGGGACCCGGCCGGTACGGCGGCTTGGGCCCGCGCCGGAGCCGGCGGATCGGCCGCCGGGGCGGTCCGCGGGCGGGGCGGCGCCGGCATCTCCAAGGGCGGGGGAGCGACCGGCTCGGCCTCGATCGGCGCGTCGGCCAGGCCGGCCGCGGCCAGCGCCTCGGCCCACCGGGTGACGGTCCAGGTGGCGGCCTCGCTGGTCAGGGCCAGATCCTCCTGGAGGACGTGGATCCACTGCGCGGCCAGCATCCGCGGGGGCAGCAACCGGGACCGCAACGCCTCCACCAGGCCCAGACGCTGCGCCTGGACAAGCAGAAACGTCTCGCGCCGGGCGCCGGGCGCAAGATCGCGGAGCAACCCTTCCACCCGGCGCGGGTCACTGAGGGCGATCGGGTCCTGCGCGATCTGCCGCAACGCCTCCCGCGACCTCTGATCGTCGGTCACGACCCACGGATCTCCGCCTCGACGTCGCCGAACTGCACCTTCGCGCCGTCGTTCAGAGACACACTCTGACCTGGGTTGACCTGCTGGGTCTGGCCGTCGTCGCGGAAGGTCGTCCAGTGCGACCGGCTGAGGTTGCGCAGGCCCCAGACACCCGGCCGGCTGGGGTGCTCGACGACCTTGGCGAACGGGTCGGTGAAGTGGTACCCGCCCGAGTCGTCCAGGTGATGCGGGAAGAGCTCGGCGTCATGGTTGAGCATGACCAGGTTGCGGCCGACCCGGATCCGCGGCGGGACCTGCAGTTTGCCCCCGCAGTTCCAGCACGTGCCGGCGTCACCGCCGGTGGCTCGCACCCGGTGCAGGTCGTAGAAGTTCTGCTTTCCGCAGGCGGCGCAGTAGATGATCGTGTCGCGGAGCTGGTTCATGGCCCGCCTCCACTGACCCTCACGAACGCGCTGGTCAGGGTGGCTTGTGCCGCGTGCGAAGGCCTCGACGAAGAGGTCCTTGAGGAACTGCGGGTAGAGCTGCCAGAACACGAGCGCGTTGTCCTGGAGCCCGGGCACGGGCCGGTTGCTGTCGTCGTCGGGGTCCCAGATGAACAGCGGGTTGACGCCGTACAGCTGGTACTTCGCCACGTTGTCGAAGCAGTGGATGCTCGCCTCACGCGCGCCCTCGAGCGGGTGGTGGTTCATCAGCATGATGAAGAGCAGGACACCCAGCGAGTACAGGTCGGTCTGGACCGACGGGGGTGCCTCACCCCGCACCACCTCGGGGGCCATGTAGCTCATCGTGCCGCCGACCGCGGCCGGCATGTTGACCGGCCCGACGTTGTCGTTGTCGCAGATCAGCACGTCACCCGTGGACGGCATGAAGAAGACGTTGTTGTGCGAGATGTCGCGGTAGCACAGGCCCTTGGCGTGCAGGTGGTAGTAGCCGTCGGCCAGATGCACGCCGGCCGTGGCCAACGTCCTGAAGCTGGCGCCGATTCGCCGGTTGAGCAGGTCGGCGATGTTGCCGTAGCGGTCCTCGCGCAGCGCCATGACATAGCCGAACAGCTCGCTGCCGGGCTGCTCGACCAGGGCCTCGGGCCACAGGAAGCGCTGGTCCGGCGGGCCGGAGCGGATCGAGTTGGCCAGCGCGGATCGCTGGTCGGGCGTGGCCCACTCGGGGTAGTACCACTTGATGGCGACCGGCCTGTTCTCGATCCGCGATTGATAGACCTCCCCCTGGCCGCCCGCGCCGAGCAGTTTCTCAATAACGCACCAGGTGTTCTGGCCCACGAGTCGCACCTTGTCACCCGGAGCGAGAATTCCGTCCATATTTGCGCACTCTCCGATCGGGTCGGCTGAGATCTCACTCGCCAGAATGAAAAGTACGCCGAATGATGATCAACAAAAAGAGTCGGCGGCCATCAAATCCTCGCCCTTGCTAAATCCGTCCGGGCGGTTCCATACTTCGTGCCATGACCGACGACCTTCCGGGTCAACATATTGCCCGTCGACCCCTGCATTTCATCTGGATTATCGACGTCTCCTCCTCGATGGAAGGGGACAAAATCGGCCAGCTCAACTTCGCCATCCGTGAATCCATCCCGGCGATGCAGGACGTAGCCAAGGACAACGTGGGCGCCGAAATGCTCCTGCGGGCCGTGACGTTCTCCAGCGGGGCGCAGTGGCACGTCGCCCAGGCGACCCCGGTCGACCAGTTCTCGTGGACCGATGTCACCGCGGCCGGCGTCACCGACCTGGGCCATGCTCTGCGCCTCGTCACTGAGCAGCTCAAGATACCGCCGATGAGCTCGCGCGCGCTCCAGCCGGTGCTCGTCCTGATCAGCGACGGCTACCCCACCGACGACTACCAAGGCCCGCTCAAGCAGCTGCTCGACGAACCCTGGGGCAAGAAGGCCGTGCGCCTGGCCATCGCCGTCGGGGACGACGCCGACCTCGACGTGCTCCAGCGGTTCATCGGTCATCCGGAGATCAAGCCGATGGTTGCCAAGAACTCGGCCACCCTGGTCAAGTTCATCCGCTGGGCGTCCACGGCGGTGGTCAAGAGCGTGTCGCAGCCCGTGAGCCGGCCGACCGGCCGCCAGGACGACCAGCCCCAGGTCCCCGTGCCCGCGCCGCCGCCTCCGCATGGCGACCCCGATGTCTGGTGAGCCGATGCCGGACCAGGCCGGGTCGGCCTGGCGGGTCGTTGCGCGCAAGGCCATAGGCGCCTCGCACGTGCGGGCCCAGCGGGAGAATCAGGACAGCATCGGGTTCCTGCCGCCCGGCGGCGCCGGGGCCGGCGTGGCGGTGACGGTGGCGGACGGGCACGGCAGCGCGGTCAGCTTCCGCAGTGCCGCCGGCTCCCGCCTGGCCGTCCAGGCCTCGCACGACCTGGCCCAGGAACTGCTGAACTTCGCGCCCACGGGTGCCGACCGGTCGGTCGCCAAGCGGCAGATCGAGGAGCGCGCGGGTGAACAACTGGTCCGGCGCTGGCGCGAGCTGGTCGAGGAGGAGCTGGTCAAAGACCCCTTCGAGAAGTGCGTGTTGTTCGGTGAGCTCGACCCGGAGAATCGGCGGCGGGTCGCCGCCGATCCCTACCTCGCGTACGGCTCCACCGTGGTCACCGCTGTGGTCACCGACGCCTTCATGGCGTTCTGGCAGATCGGCGACGGTGACCTCGTCGTGGTGGGCGCCGACGGCGGTGTGTTCCGGCCGCTGCCGGCCGACCCCAACCTGTTCGCGAACGCCACGACGTCGTTGTGCAGCACCGATGCGGCCCGCTACTTCCGGTCGGCCTGGTGGTCGGGCAAGACAGCCCCCCTGGTGCTGGCCTCGACGGACGGACTGTCCAACTCGTACGAGAGCGACGAGGGCTTCCTCGCCTTCGGCCGCGACATCCTCCGGCAGATCGTGACGCACGGGCTGGACACGGTCGAGGGCCGCCTGGAGGAGTGGCTCTCCGAGATCTCGGAACGCGGCAGCGGCGACGACATGTCGCTGGGCCTGATCTGCCGTCCGGCTTCCCTGCCCGAAGCGGTCGGCGCCGTGCTGGACAACCCCGGAGGCGAACGATGAGCAGGCCCAACGTGGTGGCGATGATCAGCCGATGCTCGACCGCCCGGCAGCCGTTCGGGATCAGGCTCGAAGAGACGGGCCGGCGCAACTGGATGGTGACCTGGGCCTTCCCCGTCAAGGAGAGCACCGCGGGCAAAGAGGGGTACGACCGCTCGTCGATCGACGGCAGCTTCTCCACGACCGACGATTATCCGGGCTGCACGTCCTGCGGGGCGACCTCTCTGGTGCTGTGCAACAACTGCAGCAAGCTCGGCTGCTGGCGGGGCGACCAGCGCGTCTACACCTGCCCCTGGTGCGGGTCGTCGGGCGTCGTCGAAGGCGAGATCACCAGTCTGCAGGCCGGACGGGACGTGTGACATGCGCGTCGCCGCCGGTGTTCTGGCCGGGCTGGCCGGCCTGCTGCTCGGCCTGCTGATCGGTTTGCTCGTTGCGCGCTCCCGAGTGCGGCGCTCAGAGCGGGAGGCGGTCGAGCGGGCCGCGGCCGCGCAAAGACTGGCCGGGCAGCGCGAGTCGGGTGAGCGCGCGGCCCTGGCGGCCGGGCACACCGCCTTGCGGGAGGAACGTGCGGCCCTGGCCGGCGACTACGACGCGCTGAACAAGGGCCGCGCCGACCTGGCCGCCGAGCGCGCGGGCCTGCGGGAATCCCGTGATGCGCTGGACCGGGAAAAGGCGGGCTTGCGGGACGCCCACGAGGCGCTGGACCGGGAGAGGGCGGCCCTGCGGGACTCCCGGGATGCGCTGGACCGCGAAAACGCGGCCCTGCAGGACGCCCGCGACGCGCTGGCCCAGGAGCGGGCCGCCCTGCTGAGCAAGCAGGACGCGCTGGCCGGGGATCTGCTGGACCTGGCCTACGCGGCCGGCCTGCCCGAGGTGCGGCGGCGCGCGACCGGTCTTGTGCTGCGCCACGGCGGCCGCCTGATCCGCCCGCAGGAGGAGACCCCGTTCGACGAGCGACTGCACCAGGCCGACGAGATCATCCGTACCGCCGATGCGCTGCGGCACGGCACCACCGCGGCCGTGATCCGGCCCGGCCTGTGCGGCCGGAACGGGACGGTCCTGCGCCGGGCGGTCGTGTATCGCTACGCCTGGAACGACCGCCCGCCGGCCGAACCGCTCACTCGGCCCTGACCGAAGCTGCTCACCCGGACGCGATGGCGACCACCAGCAGAAGGAGGAGAACGACGGCCAGGACGGCCGCGACCGTCTTGCCGTTCGTTCCCCTCGCCGGTGTCACCGACTGCGGTTGCGCCCACGACGGCTGCGGCGGCGCCGGTTGCGCGGGCTGAGCCGGCTGGTTTGGTTGCGCCGGCTGCGAGCCGGGCCTCGGCGGCGGCACGGACTGCCCGGGCGGCGCGGCATTCTGCGTCACCCGCAGCGCCTCGGCCCGAGCGCACCAAGGACACGCCGCCAGCGCCGCCGGATACGCGTGGGTGGCGTCCTGGCGGCACCCCATCAGCTCGAAACCGGCCCGGCCGAGCGCACTTGCCCATTCGGCGGCGGTCGGCCGCTGCGCGGCATCGGTCGCGCCTTCAGCGAAACACCGGAAGGCCAGTTTCCGCACGTCCTCCGGCAGCAGTTCGGCCGGCAGTGTGCCGGGACGGGGCACCAGGCTGCCGGGCGCGGTGATGCGGTTGCGCCCATGGCGGATGTTGTCCTCGACCCCGTTGCTTTCGGCGGATCCGGCCGGGATACCCACGTACGGGTGGTCACCGTCCATCAGCACCTGACAGATGAGGATGCCCAGCCCGAACCGGTCGTGCCGGGTGGAGAGCGGCACCGCCGGCTTCGGGAACGCCTCCGGCGGCAGGTACTCCGGCGTGAAGTGCTCGGCCGGCAGCCGGCGCCCGGTGACCGTGTCGGTGAACTGCACCGTGTCGCAGTCGATCAGCGTGACGCGGCCCCGGCGGTCGATCATGATGTTGCGCGGGCTGAGGTCGCCGAGCACGAGCCCGGACTCGTGGGCCAGGCTGATGACGCGGGCGAGCCGCCCGGCCACCGCGATGCTGGTGCGCCAGCCCGGCTCGTCGAGGACGTCACCACGCTGACCCGACAGCAGATCGGCCAGCACGACGCCCGGGATGTAGGGCATGAGCACCCCGCGTACGACGCCCTTCTCGTCCTGGAGGGTCGACTGCGGCCACGCCAGATGCAGGTGGTCGGGCCCGTCGCCGGCCCAGTTGCGCTGAGGCGCCTGCACCAGGGAGTTCAACCGGCGAGCGAGCTCCTCCGAGTGTTCGAGATAGATCTTCGCGCAGAACAGGTCGGTGCCCTCGACCGCGAAGACGAAGCCCTGCCGGCCCTCACCGAGCAGGGCACCGAGCTGGATGGGTGTGCCGGAAGGCAGGTAGAAGTTCCTCATCACCGCACCACCATCGCGACGGTCTTGTCGTCACCCGAGGTCGCCGCGAAATCGTTCGAGGACAGCGCGCGGTTGAGGCCGTCGGCGCCGTGGGCCGGATCGCGGACGTAGTCGAAGTAGGCGATCGTCTCGGGCGGCGCGACGGGGCACGCCCGGCCGCCGCGGTCCTGCGCGTAGTTGAGCAGGCCCTCGATCAGGCCGTCGGTGCACAGGGCCAGGCCCCGCAGGCGGGGGTCGTGCAGCAACTCGAGCCGCTGCTCCCGCACTCGTTCGGGCGAGGTGAGGAAGACGGTCCCGCCCATGAACTCGCGGTCGAGCGGCGGCGGCACCAGCAGGTGTATCCCGCCGGGGTCGCGCTCGGCGAGCAGGAAGCCGTCGCCGATCGAGAAGCAGACGAACCAGGGCGGCGCCACGATCACCGACAGCAGCGTCGTGGCGAACTCCGCCGGGCTCGACGAGGCGCGCAGGGAGTCGTCGAAACGGCGAAGGGTGCCGCGTGCGTACCGCTCGGCGAAGCTCTGCCACTCGGCCCCGGCGTACGGGCGGTCGCCGGTCAGCATCGTCTCCGCCGTGTCGAGCGCGGCGGCCACGGCCAGTTGACTTCCCTCGTCGGCGCGGGCCGCGGAACCGGCGCCGTCGGCCACGGCGATCGCCAGCAACCCCGGCCCGAACTCCCGATGCCCGTGCGCGTCCTGATTGGGCAGCCCGTTGCGGACGTGATGGGGACCGGTGACGGACGCCTCGACTATCCGCCACGACGTCCGGTCTTCGACGGTCATGTCAGCCGTTCTTCTCGAGCCAGATCCGCATCTCCTCGGTCCGGGCGAAGCGGTCACGCGTGTCGGCGTAGACCTCGTCCGAGCTCTGGTTGCGGGTGACGTTCTTGGCCGCGTTGAGGCTGACCGAGACCAGCCGCATCACGCGCATGAAATCGAGCTCGTCCAGGTGGTAGAAGGAGTTCGGGGCCAGGCCGGACAACACCTCCCGTTCCGCGCCGGGCACCCCGATCGCGTAGAAGAGCAGGTGACGACCTGCCTCCTGCTGGCGCAACAGGGGGGCGAGGTCGCGCCAGCGGTCACTGCGGGCGCCCTGGTCGTCGGTCGGCACGCCGTCGGTGACCAGCCAGATCATCGGGCGGTGGGCGAGCGGGATGCCCTGCGCGGCCAGCTGGTCCTTGCGTACGCCGGTGATCTCCAGGGCGTACTGGACGGCCTCGACCATCGGCGTCGCGCCGCCCGCCTCGAGCCGGGGCGGGTCGAACTCGCGAACCGGCCGGAAGGGCGCGGCGACGTGTCCCTTCTGCCGTCCGGCCGGGTCGACCGCGATCACGTAGTCGTGGCCGAAGGAGATGAGCGCGATCTCGCCCACCGCTGTGAGGTAGCCGTCGCCCAGCAGTTCGCGGCGCCAGTTCCGCAGGGCGGCGTTGAGCTGGTCGATCGCTCCGTTCGACCGCATCGAGAGCGACGTGTCGACGACGAGGGTGATCAGCAGGCGGCTCTTGGCCTGCTGAATCGGCAGGGCGTCGGTCATCGGGCCTCCTCTTCAGTGTGCAGCTGGGTGGGACGCGACCGCGGTCACGTGCAGTTCTCCGGTGTCCGGGTCGGTGCCGACGACCTGCAGGCGGTCGCCCGGCACCGGCACAACGGTGTGCGCGACCATCTCGGCCCAGACGACGAGGACGCCGCCGAAGCACACATAGCCACCGTCCGGTCCGAAGTGACTGCGGCAGACACCGATGTCTCCCGCCGCGGGCTGCAGGCGAAACTCGCGAGTGGCGGCGGGAACCTTCGACGCCGGTCGGGGCCGTGGCGGTGGCTCGGCCCTCGGCAGCCGAGTCCGCTGCGGCTCGGTCCGCGAGGGACGGGCCCGGGCCGCCTCGGCCCGGGCCTCGGGCGCCACCACCAGACAGGCGACGCCCAGGGCCAGAACGAAGGCGACGAGGAGAGCGGACAGGAGCCCGGCGCCCGTACGGGTCGTGCGGCTGGCGGCATAGACCCCGAGCCCTCGGTCGGCCGGCGCGGCCCCGTCCCCGTAGGCGAGCGTGACCGCGGCCGTCGCGCTGCCGGCCCGGGACAACCCGATCGTCGGGAAGTCGTTGATGGCCGGGCAGTAGCGCGGCAGCGGCAACTTCGAGCACGACCGCGACGGCACACCGCCCGGTGTGAGCAGAATGAGGACGTCGCTGTGCCGGCGTTCCTCGCGCAGCAGCGACGCCAGGGCGGCATCGCGGGCCGCCGGCGGATCGCGGAGGTCGACCACCGTGATGCGCACCGACGCACTGCTCTGCAGGGCCCGCGAGATCAGCACCGGCATGACGGCGAGCAGCAGAACGACGCCGAGTGTCAGCGCCAGGCGCCGTCGGCGCGACCCGAGAATCGGAAAGGCCGCGAAGGCACCAGCCATGTCCACCACCGCCCGACAGTCGACGTGCCGCAACGCGGCATCGCCCTTATCTGACGGACAGGATCCACGCCGGAACCGGCGCCGGGCTCAACGCTTGGTGCAGACCGGGGCCGAACGGTCGATGTTGTTCGTGCCGTACGCGACGGCGATCGTGAAGCAGTAGTTCGTGGTCTCGTTGAGGCCGTAGACCACGTAGTCGGAGCTGCCCGCGGGCAGCTGCTGGAACGGCTTCTGCGGCTGCCCGGCCCGGCCGCCCGAGACGAGGATCGGGCCCTCGGAATTGCGGGGGTACGTCCACTGCAGCAGGACGTTGTCGCGGTTGTCGCGGAGCTTGACGCCGGTGGGGGCGCCCGGGTCGGCCGTCGGCGGGCGGGAGGTGGCCGCGGCCGACGGGGGCGGGGGCGCCGCGGAGGAGGCGGCGGGTGGTGTGGTGGCCGTGGCGGCCGGACCCTCGGCGCCGTCGGCGTCGGGGAGGGTCAGGGCGACCACGGCGACCGCGGCGGCCACCCCGGCGACCAGCACGGCGGCGAGCACGAAGGGCTGGCGGCGGCGCGGCGGCGGCGCGGCCTCGGTCCGGACGGGCAGGCGCTCGGTGTTGGGCGGCAACGTGTACGTCGAGGCGGGCGCCGAGCCGACCGGCTGGGGACGGCCGTCGGGGCCGTAGTCGGGCGCGCGCCGGCCGGGCATCGGCGGGGGAGTGTCGGCGCGGGCGTGCCGGCCCTGCAGGTCGCCGGGCTCCTGATGCACGTCGGCCAGGTAGAGCGGCTGCTGGTAGACCGTGCCGTTGGGATCGGTCGGGCGGTTGTCGGGCGGCGGCTGCCCGGGGTCGTCGGGCGGGAACTCCTCGGGGTCGGGCACGGTGGGCCGTCTCGGGAAAGGCACCGTCCGTACGCCGGGGGCGCCGACAGTGGTCACACCGGGGCCGTCGGACTGCTCGACCCGCCCGCAGACGTGCCTGCCCGACGCGGAGCCTTCGACGAGCGCGGCCACCTGCCGTACGAGGGGATGGTCGAAAGGCAGGTAACGGGCGCACAGCTCCTGCGCCTGGGCCAGATGCTCACGGGCCTGGTCGTCACGGCCGCATTCACGTTCCATCGCGCCCAGGCGGGCCAGCATCTTGATGCCGGCCGGGGACGCGTCCCCGTAGCGCCGGCTGTGCCGCTGCCACGCCGCCAGCAGCCGGGACCGGGCGGCCGTGCAGTGGCCCGCCGCGTGCTCGGCTGTGGCCAGGTCGGCCTCGGCCGCCAGCACGCGCGGGGAGTCGGCGCCTTCGAGCTCGGTGAGGTCGCCCACGAGCTGGCGGTAGACCTGGGCGGCACGACCGAAGTGACCGACCCGCTGCAGCACCGCCGCGTGGGTGGCGGCGGCAGCGATCGTGCGGTGGTGCTGGGGGCCGTGCAGGCGGTCCTCGGCGGCGTGGGCGTAACCGGCCCAGAGCCGGGCGCCGTGGGCGTCGCCCAGCGCGATCAGGATGCGGGCGTGCAGGGCCGCGGCCAGCGCGAGATCGGCGTCGGCCCGCCGCGGGTCGGTGGCGGCAGCCGGGTCGAGAGCGTTGTCCAGCACCCGCCGGGCCCCCGCGAGGTCGCCGGCCGACGACAACGTCTGGGCGCGCGCGGTGAGTTCGGCGAGCGGTGGAGGGGCCACGTGTCCCATAGTGCTCATGTGACCACTGTAGGTACAAGTGCAAGGTTGCGATCGATTCGTTGGGCGGGCACTGTAGAACGTGCATATGTCCTCTGAAGCAATCGCCCAGATCAAGCGGGAACTCCTGGTCCGCCACCTCGAGGCCTGGGCCCCGGCCGCCCTGCACCGGGCCCGGCGTGTGATTTACGTCCACGGCTACGCCGACGCGACGGCCGATGCGGCGATGCGGGTGCTGGCCGAGCAGTCCGACCTCGTACGGGGTCGCGAACTCACGATGCTCGCCATCGGGGACGACCTGGGGGAGATCGGCCCGCGGCTGTCGGCCATCGCCGGGCAGTCGGGCGCCGGGGCCGGGCTGGCCGTGCACACGATTCCCGGCGCGACGGAGAAAATGCTGCCGGTGGGCCTCAAAGCCGTCGGGGCTCAACGGGTACCGCTGCTGGGTTTCCTCGACGCGGCGAACGCGCACGAACCGCCGGCGCCCGCCACGGTGGCCGCCCTGGCCGCGGGCAAGCCGGCCGAGGTGCTGCTGATCCTGCCGCCGGGGTCAGGAGCCGATTCCTACCGTACGGGTTGGCCCCTGTTCACCCAGGTCGAGCTGGCCGACTCGGACGAGCCCGGTGAGCTGCTGGTCTTCGGGGCCACGGGCGGCAAGAGCCTGGAGAGCTTCAAGGAGGCCCTGTGGGCGGTCGACGAGTTCGCCGGTGTCCGCTACCGCGACCCGGGCGACCCCGACCGGCACCTGATCGACATCTCGCTGACGCCGCACCCCGGGCCGCTGCGCCGCGAGCTGCTGGCCTATTTGGAACGTACGGGATCTCGCACGGTGACCGAGTTGCGGACCTTTGCCCTGACCGAGACGGTGTATCGGGCCGCCGACGCCACTCGGGTGCTGCATACGCTGGTCGATGCGGGGACGGTCGCCCGCGAGCCGTCACACGGACGGCTCGGCGGGGACGTCGTCATCTCTGTCCAGGCCTAGGAGCGGCTTTTGTGCTGCTTCCCAAGTCGCTTGAAAGCGGCTTCTGTGCTGCTTTCCCTCGCTTAGGAGCGGCTCTTGTCCTGCTTCCAGGAGAACGGGCCGGGCAGGTCGTAGCGGTGCGCCCGGCTGCGCGAGTTCCAGGACCAGCGGCCGATCTTGAGACTCCACGAGGAGTAGCCGTTCTCGGTGAAGTTCAGGATCAACGGGCCGATCTTCTTACGCTTACGAAAAACGAGGCCCATCGGTACGTCCCTCCCAGGTTCGTCGGATGGGCGTTCGATTCCCGATCTCGTAAATCGGCAAACGTCAGCGTGGTTGCCACGCGTCCGGGCGGGTAGTCAGCTTGCGGACGTGCGCCGGCATGCGGCCGCTGATCAGCTCGGCCAGGTTGACTTCGTCGACCACTTCGCGCACCGCGGCCCGCACGGCGACCCACAAGTTGGGCAGGTTCTCCGCCGCACCCGTGTATCGCGTCTCCTCCGGACGGAGGCCGCGCACCCCGGCCAGCGGCCCGTCGACCGCCCGCAGGATCTGGCCGATCGTCACATCACGCGGAGACTGTGACAATGTGTAGCCACCTTCGGCCCCTCGCTGCGCTCGCACGACGCCGGCGCGGCGCAGGTCGGCCAGCACCGCCTCGAGGAACTTGCGCGGCATTTCCTGGTCCTGGGCGATGGCTTGGGCGGACATCAATGCCGGGTAAGCCCTAGCCAAGCTCAGGGCCGCCCGGACCGCGTAGTCGCCGCGCGCGGAGATCTGCACGCATCCATCATGCCCCTTCCGCGCCACAGACTCGCACATACCCCACGGTTTTATGGGAATTACGCTCAGTCAGATGATCGTCGCTGTGCGGGAATGATGCCGCGGGGCTCGCCCGAGGCCTCGGCGCGGAACTGCCCCGGGCTCATCCCGACCTCGCGATGGAAGAAGCGGCCGAAGTTCGTCGGCTCGGGAAAACCCAGGTGACGGCCCACCTCGGCGACCGACAGGGGCGTGCAGGCGAGCAGCCGCCGGGCCTCCAGCGACACCCGGTCGTCGACCACCTGCTTGGCCGTGCGGCCCGTGACGGACAGGCAAGCCCGGGTGAGCGTACGGACGGAGCAGCCGAGCTCCTCCGCATAGTCCTCGACGCGGCGGCTGTGCGAGTGGCCGGCCTCGAGCAGACCCCGGAACCGCGTGTACGTGCGGCTCTCGGGCCCGGCCGGGCTTCCGGAACTGAGCAGGGCGAGGCGCAAAAGCAACACGCGCAGCTGGTGCCGGAGCAGATCGGCGGCGACCGAACTCGGCGCGTGCCGCTCGCTGTCCACCGCGAGCTGGGTGAACTCGCTGATCACCGCGTCCTCGTCCTCGCCGCGCAGCTGCCAGCGGTTCTGCAGCGGCACCTCGTCGCCCTGCTCCGCGAACCGAGGCTCGAACGTCACCACGGAGGCGATCAGGCCGTTGCGCCCGACCCGCAGGGCCTGGCCGGGGCGGATCCAGAGCAGGGTGCCGGGCCGGCACGCGTGCCCGAAGAAGTCGACCTCGACCGTGCCGTGCCCGGCCGTGGCCAGCACCAGCACGTGATAGGGAAGGCGGACCGGCGGCTGGGCCGAGGTGGCGTCCAGGGCGCAGGTGCCGACGCCCGCCCAGCCGGGCGGGCGGAACGTGGTCGCGGTCTCTTGCCGCGTGACTGCACTGGACATCGCGCCACGACGGTAACCGGCGTTGACCAGCGATGCACGAGGCAAAACGCTGCCACGGCCCCGCTGTCGTCTTTCCGCCTGATCTCCGCGCGATCGAACCGCATTTCTGCGACGAATGTCCGGTTATTTGTATTCGGGGCGGTTTATGCAAAAGGCGACCCCCGCGGACCGGCAGTGTCCGCTTGGGTCGCCTGTCGCTTTTCGTACGCTATCGGCCGGCCAGCAACCGATTCACTGCCGCGTCGACGTCCAGGTGTTCGGATTCCCGGCCGCGCGGCACCACCACATAGGTGCGCCGGAGGAATCGGACAAGGACGCTTCGCGGCACCTCGAACAGGGCATTGCCATCAGGTGAGGACAACGCCAGGGCCACGAAGTCGCCCCGCGGCGTGGCCCACGGCCACACCCGGACGTCCCCGATGCCCGCAGGCTCATCGAGCCCGGTCACGAGCAGTTCCCGCGCAAAGGACCAGCTCACGGCTTCCCCACCGGCTGATTCTGCGTGGAACAACACGTGGACCGCATAAGGGTCGGCTGGGTCGTAACGCAGACTGGCGCGCACGGGCAGAGCCGTGGCGTCAGGCGCTACGAGCCGCAGCGAGGTCTCGACCTCGACGGTCGTTGGACGAATGGTACTCATGGACGAACTCCCCCCGGCACCGCTGCGAGGCTGGTGAACCCCGCGTTTCCCATACTCAGGTGATCCCTGTCGTTACGCTCCGCCATACGCTGATCTCACCCAGTAGTGGGAAGACGGTTCCGAAAACCCTTTCGCACAAGACTAAAAGCGATATCTTGTACTGTTCTGCCCCAAGTACTCGGTTCCGCCCGGCGTCGGGTGGTCCAGCAGTTGACTTACTCCGGTAACGTCCATTTCTCCCGGGTGGTGACGGGGCTCCGGAACACTGGGGGATGAAATGACTACGAAACCCGACCACGAGCGGGCCCCGGCGGGTGTGCTGGAGAAGATCCGAGCCAACCCCACAGGCCGGCTCGCCCTGAAAATCTCCGTCGCAGTCCTCGGCGCCATCGTTGTCGCCGTGGGCATCGTGGCGATCCCGCTGCCCGGCCCCGGCTGGGCCATCGTCATCGCCGGCCTCGCCATCTGGGCCATCGAGTTCGCGTGGGCCAAACACCTGCTCGAGTTCACCAAGAAGCACGTCCTCGCCTGGACGCACTGGATCGGCCGCCAGTCGTGGCCCGTGAAAGGGCTCGTCGGCCTGGCCACGTTCCTGTTCGTCAGCGCCGTCGTCTACATCTCGTTCCGCCTCAGCTTCGGCATCGACCTGATCGAAGTAGGACGCGACTGGCTGACCTGACCCCCTGTTGGCCTGCCCGGGTCGACATCTAGTACAGTCATGACGCGTTGAGGGCGATTAGCTCAGCGGGAGAGCGCTCCGTTCACACCGGAGAGGTCACTGGTTCGATCCCAGTATCGCCCACCACGGATGGCAGTGCGCGAACCATCTGGTTCGGGTCACGGTCGGTAAGGGTCAGTCCCTCAGGGGCTGGCCCTTCGTCGTTTCCGGCCAGCGGCAGCTTGAAGACGGCGTCGTCCGCGATGATCGTGACTTCCTGGATCAGGGCCTCGAAGAGGCTCTTGCGGAGCATGTGGTTGTCACTCGTGAGGGTTTGCTGGATCTCGGCGAGGTCGGCCGGGCCGAGTGGCCGGGGTGCTGGGGAGAGTTCGAGTTCGGCTTTGCGGGCGCGTAGTGCTTTGGCCCGGCTCTCGAGCGTGTTCAGCCGGGCACGGATTTCGGGGGCATCGTCGTTGAGGGTGCCGCGCTCGAACGCAGTGAGGTAGCGGTCGACGGCGGTGGTGTTGTCGCGGAGCTCATTCTTGACGCTGGCGAGTCGTTCGTGCTTGGTGCCGGTCGAGGCGGCGTGGGTCTGCTGGAAGCGGGTGATCGCGTCGGTGATCAGCTGGTGGCCGGTGGTGAAGAAGTCGAGCAGGGCGTCGCCGATCGCGGCTTCCAGCTCGTCGGCGTTGAAGCGGTGGATGTCGCAGCCGGCTTTGTTGCCGTACCAGCAGGTGTAGTACCGATACGTTTGTAGCGGCCTTTGGCTGCGGTGCCGATGTAGCCGCGCCCGCATTGCGGGCAGCGGATGAGGCCGGTGAGGGTGTAGGCGGAGGGGTTGGCGGCGCGCTGGCCGATCTGGGTGGAGCGCTTGGCGAGGATGTTCTGGGCGCGGTCGAACTGGTCGAGGGCGATGATCGGTTCGTGGGCGTCGGGGACGACGATGTCGCGGAAGTTCTTCTCGCCGAGGTAGATCCGGTTCGTGATGGTCATTTCGACGGTGTGCTGCGACCACGGTTTGCCGAGCCGGGTACGCAGTCCCTGGTCGTTGAGGCGACCGGCGATCGTCTTGGTGCCGAGCCGGTCGATGGCGTAGAGGTCGAAGATGGTGCGGACAGTGGCTGCCTCGGCTGGGTTAGAAACGAGTTTGTCGAGCTTGCGGTCGATGCTGTAGCCAAAGGGGCGCGGGCCGCCCGTCCAGAGCCCTTGGCGGCCTTGCGTTCCATTCCGGCGATGACGCGGTCGATGACGGTTTCGCGCTCGAACTCGGCGAACACGCCGAGCATTTGGACGAGCATCCGGCCGACCGGGGTGGCGGTGTCGAACGGCTCGGTCGCCGAGCGGAACACGACGTCGGCGTCCGCGAGTTCGTCGAGCAGGCTGGTCAGGTCGCGCAGGCTGCGGGAGAAACGGTCGACGCGGTAGACCAGCAGGGTGTCGAACAGCCCGGCTCGGGCGGCGCGGAGGGCTTTCTGAAGTTCAGGTCGGTCGGTGCTCGCCCCGGACGCGTCGTCGGAGTGGTCACTTGAGGGTCGCCTTCAGCGGCTCGGCGATCTCTGCGGCTGACTCCAGGTGGTCCGCGACGATCTGATGGCGGAAGGCCCAGTACGGGCCGTTGACGCGTAGCAGCCCGAACTCGACGAGGGAGACGTAGGTGATGAACCGCATCAGATAAGTAGGAAGATCGGCTACGTGACGTTTGCCCTGGCTCGTCGCTGCCCGGTGCCATCGGACGGCGAAGGTCATGTGGACAAGCCGGAACTCCAGCCAGCCGGACTCGCCGGCAAGAAATCCCGCGGCCGCGAACACGGCGGCGCCCGTGAAGGACGCGCATAGCGAGTCGGGTCCTGCGGTAGCCCCAAGAACCGCATAGACAGCACCGGCGACCGCCGCGTACCGCAGACCCAGCAGCGCGAACCCGTGGTTGGCGCGCAGCGCGGCCAACGGCCCCCAGAGGACCCGGTAAGCCCGCCGGCCGGGCCGGGGCAGAACCGCGGTAGCCAACGTCGCAGCGAGCGAACGACCTCGAGGTAGCTGCGCCGACAACGGGCCCAGACGATCGCCGCTAGCCCTTCCAGCTGATGAGCCAGGTCGGCGGCCCGATAGTCGCGATACGACCGTTGAAAGAACCGAACCGTCACGTCACCCTGGCCGCGCACCGACGCCACCAGCCCGCTATCAGGCGAATACGCCTCGACAGCGATCATCGACAACCGGTCGGCCAGCTCTCCCACGTCACCCCCCGCTACCAGCCCAACGCTATAGGCGCCGATCAATCTGGGCGATGATCAGGTTCGCTCCGAGGCTCGTCGTCGTGGTCCGGAGCCGCGAAGGGGTCCTCAGGCAGGGAGCATCCGTAACTCTGCAGAGTCGGCACGTCCAGCTCGATCGTTTGAAGCGTGCCCGCCGGCGACAGGCCATCCGGACGATTGATAACTCGATCGCCGGGCAACAGGCCGAAGCCGCCGTGCATGACTGGACGTGGGTGGGCCCCGCCCGCAACATCGGGATGGTCAGAGGTTAGCGATCCGTACCGTTCGATCAGCGCGGAAACGGCGTCATAGACGTCGGCTATCACTGTCTCTGCTTCCCGGACGTCGGCGTCTGGGTTGTCGGTGCGGTAGGCCCGCCGAGCCGCGGCGAGGAACCTGTCCGGGTCGATCACGACGACGTCTTGACGCGTACGGACGCTGATCACCATGCCCGCACGCGGTTGCGACGCCGCCTGGTCGTCGTTTGCCATGCCGGACAGGTTAGGCGTATGCAGTGATCGGTCACGGTCGGCAGTCGCGGACACGCGATCATGAACCCACTCTGAGCGTGGACGTGCGGATCTGCCGAGAAGAGTGAACATTTGTGGCGCTAAGATCTGTCCGGTGATCCACCGACTTAAGGCTAATCAACGAAAACACCACTGTTATGGTCAAATCCACACCCCAATTCTTCGGGTGGTGTAAACGGGCCCCGGCCTTTAATTCTGGCCGCCTCTTCTCTCGCCAGCCAGTCATAGGATCTGATCGACACGAGAGGATTTTCAAGCCTTATTTCATTGATCCTTTGACTATCATCTTCGGTTCTGCTTGCGGACCTTCCGATCACTACGATGCCTACGGCCAATGAATTCAAGCCGGGGTAGCCCGTTGCGCTGAGGGCTTCGCTTCCCTTCCTGGCGATCCATCCCCGCCATCGGCGAATCTGATCTATGCCCTCTCTAAGCTGGGGTGACGCCTCTCCCGAGCGTCGATCAGTTCCTTTATCGGCCGCTCGCTTATTGAGCAACGGCGTGTCTGGACTCTGCAGCTCCACCATGTACCAACTTAGGCCATTGCTATCGAACCGAGCCACCATAAAGTCTGGCTCGAATTCTTCAGCTAGCCGCGGATGCGACTTAACCCAACGGCAGCCAAAACCAAGCTGGTCAGGGGCCATGAGATGGAGATTGCTAGCGAGGACCTTCTGCATCGGCCCCTCGTCGGCGGCGGACTTCAATGCGCCGCTCCCCATGGTGTGGTGGGCGCGGACCAGGCCGTCGTGTTCCATGCCGTCGATGATTGAGCGCCAGTAGTTGGTGCTCTGGCCGTCCTTTTTGTCACCCAGCAGCTCGTCGGCGCTTGGTATCAGTCCGGGGTTTAACTGGCTGTAGTCGTAGAGTTCTTCAAGGTAGCGAATGCGCGCGGCTTCTTTGTCCACCGTGGGGCTCCTTGGTTCGTGGGGGAGGTGAACACGGCAGGCTTCTAAGTGGGCTTCTGGCAGGCCGGGAAGGCGATCGAGCTAGGTGGCGGCGTCGAGGGCCCGTGCGGCGATCGATGTCAGGCTGAAAGGCATTGAAGCGGTATCTGCATCTGCCGAGAATAGTACAATCGATGACGCCGACCAGAGCCACCTGTGGGTGCCCCGATACTGCATGACGTATAAGAAAATGTAGACGCTACCAGCAATAACTCACTTAGTCCCTACGAGGGTTAGCGACAAAAATAACGTTGTGATGTGTGTTTTAGCTTCGAGGTCATAGCCCGTTTTATACTTCAGCCAGGCCTGGCAGTTCAGCCTAATTTCGACAGGTGACGTGCTTGTAGCAGACGACGCGCGGCAGCCGGTTTGTGGGCTGGCCGTCCAGCCCGGGGATACACTCCTGCCGCCATGGCCGCGCGGCGATCAGCCAGGAGGCCGGTGGATGTCACACCGCTATTCGCCCGAGCTGGCCTTGGAGTTGGCAACGAGTATCGTGCGCGCGGCGGTGATCGGCTACCGGGAACTCGCCGAGACCTCGTTTCCCAAATTTGGAGACGCGCTGGGCCTCTACAGCACGCGCCCCGTACGCGTCGATGGGCTCGTCAAGCTGCCAGCCGCCGAGGAGGACCACCCCATCCAGATGCTCATCCGGCTGGCGTCAGCCCCAGCAACGCAGCGCAGCACCGCTCCGACAGTTGACCTGCAGCTGGCTGACGATGACCATACATTCTGGGAGTTCAGCCAAGAGCACCGCAGCAGAACTCGGACGGCCTTCGGCCCCGAAGACCTCCAGAGTTTGGATCTACCGCTTCACCTCGACGGCCCGGCGACTAGCCTGGCGTATCGGTGGCTGATCCGGGACCTCATCGAAGTCGGTTGGCTCGACAACGATCATTGGCTGCGTGACTAGATACCGGCCCGCTCTACAGGCGGTGTCGCGATACCGATTCATCTCGGGGGTCAGGATGACGGCGCCGCGCCGTCCAGCAACCGCATCAGCAGACTCGCGAGGCCGAGCAGCTCGAACGCCTCGTTTACTTCCATGACGCCCAAGGGCTCATGCGCAGACGTGTTACGAATCGCCTGCACGGCACCGACGAAGAGCTCCCGATAACCGGCTTGCATGTTCCTCTCGGTCGTTGTCCCCGCACCGCCGAGGACAAGCCGCGGGTTCTGCACAGAGAACGCCTGGTTCATCAAGGGCACGCCGTCGCTGTCGAGACCGGTCATGGATTTGACCCGGTTGACGACGGCCTTCACCGACTCGAACACCGCAGAGGCGTAGTGCTCGCTGCGTACATATGGCGCAGCGGAAAGGCCGGCGCCGGACGCTCTGTCAGCGAGAGCGTTCAGCGCCGGGCTCGGCGGGGTCGGAGCGGTCAGGGGGTCGGTGGTCGTGCCACCAGACGGCGATCAGTGCTGCGAGCGCACTGACGGCCTGCTCGTAGTCGTCGGGTCCATGGGGCCACCTCAGGCGGAAGCACGCGGATGAGGCATGTTCGCTTGCGAGGCCGCGGTACAGCTCGGCGGCACAGGGCAACAGGCCGACGACATCGCCGTCGTCGCCCTGCGCCGCCGACAGGTCAGTACAGACCCGAGTACTGCTGGTAACCGGAGCCGTACTGGGCCCGGTCGCCGAAGGTGCCCTGACCGGTGCCCAGGCGCCGGAACAGGTTGCCGGCGGTGTCGCGGAGGACCAGGTCGTTCTTCCCGTCCTCGTTGAGGTCACCGGCGCCGATGACGGTGTTGTAGCCGAGCCAGCCGGTGCCGACGATCTTGAGACCGGACTGGAAGGTGCCGTCGCCGTTGCCGTACAGGGCGTACATGGTGCTGTTGGAGTCAAGCTGCATCATCAGGTCGGCCTTGCCGTCGCCGTTGATGTCGCCGTTGCCGACGAAGCGGCTGTAGCCCTTGTAGCCACCCGCGATCTTGACCGAGCCGGACAGGTCGCCCTCGGCGGTGCCCCCGAAGACGAACAGCGCGCCGCTCGCCCGGTCGCGGGCGATGAGGTCGGCGAAGCCGTCGCCGTTGAGGTCACCGGTGTGGATCAGAGCGTCGTACGCGTTCCAGTTGCCCGAGATGGCGATCGACTGGGCGCCGCTGAACGGCAGCGCGTCCCGGCCGAAGTAGGCCCGCATCGAGCCGTCGGACCGACGGATCAGCAGGTCGTTGCGGTTGTCGCCGTTGATGTCGCCGAACGGCACGAGCCCGGACAGCCCGGACAGCGCCTCGGCCGGGCCGTTGGCCACGACCGTGCCGCCGACCCGGGTGAGCAGCCAGCGGCCCTGGCCGGTGCTCGCGCTGGTCAGCCCGAGGATGGTGGGCTGACCGGTGCAGTCATAGCTGTGCAGGGTGGGCGTTCCGCCGCAGTCGATGTAGGTGGTCCCGTTGGCCACCGTGACCTCGCGACCGTCGGCCGTGGCCGCCAACGACCACCGGTAGGTGCCCTGGACGGCCGGCTTGCCGTTGACCTGGCCGTTCCACTGGTAGGTCGTATCCACCCGGGCCGCACCGCCGCTGAGGCGCGCGACGACGGAATCGGAACGCACCTGGGTGATGGTGAGCCGCGTGGCGGTGACCGGGCGGGTCAGCTTCGCGATCACCAGGAAGTTGCCCGGCAGGTCGGTCTCGCTGCTGGCCGAGACGGAGCCGGCCGCCGGCGCCGAGGTGGTGACACCGGGGTCGACGATGTGCACGGCGTTGTCGGCGTCGACCCACGCGACGTTGCCGCCGAACCTGTCGACGGCCCAGGTGATGTTGCGGTCGTCGGTCAGCTCACCCCGGGCGAACGTGGCCAGCGTGGCCGGCTCGCCGAGCGTGCCGCCGGTGAGGTCGAGGCGCACCAGGGCACCGTTGGCGTCGTGCCGCACCAGGAAGTTGTCGCCCAGCAGGTACTGCCCGGCGGGCACGTCGATGCGCTTGCCGCCGTCGATCTCCACGACACCGGCCGGCCCGTTCGCCCCGCAGGTCCAGTACAGGTGCTTGCCGGTCGCCTGCACCTCGGTCTTGGTGCAGCTCGAACCGGTGGTGATCGGCTGCGGACCGGCGCTCGGGGTGTCGGCGCGCAGGTTCCAGTTCTCGATCTGACCGGTGGCGTTGGCCCGCCACAGCGTGTCGAACCACAGGGCGGAGGCCGGGGCGCCGGTGAGCTGGATGCTGCTTCCGTCGGTGCGGTACGCCAACTGGTAGTTGGCGAAGCTGAGCAGCCGGTGGGTCGGCGAGGCGTCGACGAGCTTGGCGTCGCTCCGGGTGTTGATCGTGGCGCCACCACCCGGCGACGACCGCAGGTACGCCGTCGTGACGAAGTCGCCCGTGGTGATGCCGTCCAGGTAGGCCGAACCGGTGTCCGCGCCGTCGATCATCCGGACGCAGACCGCGTCGGTCTGGCAGGGCGTCGGGTTGACGAGCGCGCCGTCGGCCACCGGAGAACCGGTCGTCGGCTCACCGGGCCCGATCTGCTCGGCGAAGTGCCGGTACTCGGGCTTCTCGCTCGGCAGGGGCATCGCCACCGTGTGCCGCACGACGCCCGAGGCGAGCGTCACGCCGGCGTTGACCAGCGGGGCGACCAGCGGCAGAACCACCGACTGGTCGGACGCGGTGGCCTTGCGGACCGCGTAGTCGCCGATATTGGTGCCGCCGACGAACAGCACGCCGTCCGGCGCCTGCGCGCTGACCGGCTCGCCCCGGGGCACGACCTGCACCGGGGTGCTGCTGCCGACCGAGTAGCGCAGCACGGTCTTGTTCGTGGCTCCGGTGCTCGGCGTCACGATGACGTCGTCACCGGCCAGCCGGGCCAGACCCAGCGGGACCGTGGTCAGGAACTCGATGGTCCCCGGAACGGTCGCGGTGCCGTCCAGCACCGCTGCGCGCGACAGGCTCTGCGCTGAGGTGCTGGTGAACAGGCCGATCCGGTCCTTGGTCAGCGTGGTCACGTTGGCCGGCAGCACACCGGCAGGCAGCAGGGCCATCCGGCCGGCGGCCACGTCCACCAGGCCGTACCGGGGACCGTCGGGATGGACGACCCGCAGCACGGCGCCGGTGTCGTCACCGGCCACGATGGTGAGTCCGGTCGTGCCCGCCGGGACGCCGGTGATCGGTGCGGACGTCCAGGACCCGTCCGCGGCGATCCGGCGCAGCTCGGCCGTGGGCGGAGTGCCGGAGGTGATCGCCACCGCCGCCGAGTTGCCCAGCAGCCGGGTGAGCTGCACGTTGCTGCTCACCGGCACGTCCCGCCAGGTGTTGGTGGCCAGGTTCAGCGCCGGCTGAGTCGTCGAGGTCGCCGGGTGGCTGGGCACTCCGCCGAGAAACACCACGGTGTCGCCGCCGGCCGGCGTGGCCGAGAACGTGTTCGGGAGGCTGGTGATCGGTGTGGTCTGCCGATCGGCGTAGGTGGTCCACACCCACGGCCGGTTCGCGGCGCGCTGGTGCAGGAAGCCGGTCTCACCGGCGAAGGCGATCCGGTCGGTCGGATAGACCGGATAGGACGGAGCCGGGATCACCCTCACCTCGGACGGCGGCTCGGCCGCCTGGGCGATGCCGGGTGCGACCAGTCCGACGGCGGCGACCAGGCCGCCGACGGTAGCCGCGAGAGTTCTTCGCATGACTTTTCCCCGTGATCAGTAGAGACCGGCGTGCTGCTCGTAGCCGCCGATAAGTGGCCGATCGCTGAACGTGCCGTCCCGGCGCCATGCGGGGAGTCCATTGCGATGCCGCGGCAGCAGGAGGACGTCCCGAAGCGATCAGCCGGATCGTAGACATTCGCCGCCATCGTTTCAACGGCGTTGCCTCCGGCCGTACGGGGAACTCCGGTCAGCGGCGGGTGACTCCCACCACATCAAGCACCCAGGAGAGCACGAACGACCCTTCCCGCCAGGCGTCGTAGCGGCCGCCCGGTCCGGAACGGCCGGCGCCCATCTCGGTCTTCCAGCAGGTAGTTGCCGTCGGGGGCGACCTCGCGCAGCGCAGGTCGCCGTTGTGCAGGGAGAAGTACTGGTCGTCCCGCTCGACGTCGAGGAACGGGGAGAGCACCGTCGTGCCCCGCGACAGCGCCCGCAGCGGGGTGTCGACGACGCCCACGATGGTGCTGAAGCCGAAGATCATCGCTCAGTCGGCGACCCGGATGCGCCGAGGTAAGACCGGTTGTGGTCGTCGGTGGTGACGATGATCGCCCGCGCGTCGTCCCACGTCACTGACGTTCCGGTGACCGAGCCCCGCAGACGGTCGACCGCCTCGCGGGGCGTGAGCTCCTTCGCCCGGACCAGGCTGAAACCGCTGGACAGTTCGTGACTCCCGGCGAACCAGGCGTACGGGCAAGAGCGCATGGGAGAGAAACGCGTGCAGGAGCCAGGCCACCCAACCCGACCACGACGGCCAGCCGCAATCCGGACGGCGGCGCGGGAGGCGGCTGGACGGCGAAGCAAAGCCGCCAGCGCAGACATGAGGAAGGAGAGCACCAGGACGAGCAGCAAGTCCGCGAGCCGGCGGGCGATGCGGTGCAGCGCGGCGGCCTCGGGCCGGTCGCGGCGCAGCCAGATACCGAAGGGCACTACTTGGCCGAGCAGTCCGCCCCGACGACGAGCAGAGCGCCGTGGCCGGAACCGATCGCGCTGTGTCCGGCCGCGGGGACCCAGGCGGTAGAGCCAAGAGGCCGAGAGCAAGGGTCGTGGTGCGTTCCGGGAAGGTCGCGACGCCGCCTTGAACGTCACGACCGGGGTCGCGCCCGACGGCCGTCCGATCATCCTCCAGGACACCCCGGACACCAGCGGCTGTCCCGTCCTGGCGCCGACCGTCGACCCCGCCGGGCCGCTGCGCCCGGGCCTGCTGCGCCGTCGCGCAGCCGGCCCCGGTGGAGCCGCACGGGACATTCTTCCCGGCCGCTGCCCCAGGCGGGCCGGGACAAAGATTGAGTTGGGTCTGCGGCATGACCACAACGCTCACTGCCACCGAGACCTTCACCCGTCGTTTCTGGGTCCGGGTCGGCGCCGTCGGGCTTCTCGCCTGGCCGGTTACCCACTTCGCCGGCTTCGTCACCGGGCCGCCCGGGTCCGACCACGCCCCCGCCATCTTCCGTACGCACGCCACCCAGGTCCAGGTCAGCGGGGTCTTGCTGCACTGGAACGCGATCGTCATCGTGCCGGTGATGCTGGCCCTCGCGTACCTTCTGCACGATCGGATGCCGCGCCTGGCCGCGATCGCCGGCCTGTTCGGCGCGCTCGGCGCGATCAACGGCTCGGGCCTGCTGATGGCCGACTTCTACGATCTGGCGCTGGCGCAGTCGCTGCCGGACGCGCAGGCCGCCGCTGTCACCGAACTCGCGTACGGGTATTCCGGCGTCACGTTCGGCTTCCTGGTGCCCGCGTTCCTGCTCCATCCCGCGCTGCTCGCGCTGGTGGTCGGCCTGGTCCGGGCGGGCCGGGCCCGGTGGTGGCAGCCGGTGCTGCTGGTGGTCGGCTTGGCGCTGCCGTTCCTGACTGCCGACCGTCCGATGCTCGTGCAGGCGAGCGGCGCGCTGTTCATCGGCGCGGCGTTGTACCCGCTCGGTCTGCGCATGCTGCGCCGTACGGCGTAACAGGGGGGATGGGTCACCGGGTGGCGGCTCGGTGGCCCGCCCGCTTCACAACCCCGCCTCCCGCGCCCGCATGATCGCTTGCGCGCGGTCGGCCACGCTGAGCTTCGTGAAGATGCTCGACACGACGTTGCGTACCGTCTTCTGACTCAACCCCAGCCGCTCGGCGATTTGCGGGTTGGTCAGGTGCTGCGCCACGAGACCGAGAATCTGCCGTTCCCGCTCGCTGAGCTCCGGGAAGGCGGCCTGCCGACGGTCCAGCCCGGAGAAGTACCCCATCAGCCGTACCGCGAGAGCCGCACCGAAGATCGCCTCCCCCGCCGCCACCGCCCGTACGGCACGCAGAAGTTCGGCCTTGCGCGCGCCCTTGAGCACGTAGCCGCGCGCTCCGGCCCGCATCGCCGCGAACACCGAGTCGTCGTCATCGGCCATGCTCAGGACCAGCACCCGGATGTGCGGCATGGCCCGGATCAGCCGCTCGGTCGTCGCGATCCCGCCCATGCCCGGCATGGCCAGGTCGAGGAGCACCACGTCCGGCTGCACGACGGGCGCCAGCGCGAGCGCCTGCTCCCCGGTCGCGGCCTCGTCGGCCACCTCGATGTCATCGGTCGCCTCGAGCAGAGCCCGCAGCCCTTCCCGGAACGCCGCGTGGTCATCCACGACCAGCGTACGGATTGTCTCCACTAGTTTCCTTCCGGTGCGGTCGCCGGCAACTCCGCGCGGATCCGGGTGCCTGCCGTCCCGGTCTCGACGGTCAGCGAGCCACCGAGCTCATCGGCCCGCTCCCGCATGGACGTCAGGCCGACCCCCGGCCGTACGCCGTCCAGCCCCCGACCGTCGTCGCCGACCTCGACCACCAAGCGGTCCGCGACGATCGAGAGCCGTACCGAGGCCTCGGCCGCCTTCGCGTGGCGGCAGACGTTGGTGACCGCCTCAACCGCGATCCGGTACGCCGCGACCTCGGTGGCGGCCGGGAGGACGGGCAGTTCGTCGGGCGCGGAGAGGCGAACGGCGGGGGAGCCCGCGGGAAGCCCGGCCAGATGGGCGGCGAGGGCGCCGGTCAGGCCCAGACTGTCGAGGGCGGCGGGGCGCAGTCCGTCGACGAGCCGCCGTACGTCCCCGACCGCCGCCTCCGCGTCGTCCACGACCTTGGCGAGCAGGGTCTTGAGGGTGTCCGGGCGGGCGTCCTGAGCGGCCTCGGCCCGCATGGTGAGGGCCGCGAGCGTGGGGCCGAGCCCGTCGTGGAGGTCGCGCCGCAGCCGCCGGCGCTCCTCCTCGCGAGCCATGACGAGGCGCTCACGGGAGCGCTGCAGGTCGGCCGCGAGCCGCGCCGAGTGCACGGCGGCGCCTACTTGGCGGGCGAGGTCGGCCAGGACAGCTTCGTCGAACGGAGGCCGCGGCCAGATGCTGAGCGTGCCGACCGGGGAGCCCTGATAGGTGAGCGGAAGGTCGGCGGGAACGGCATCGCCGGGCAGGGAGCCCACCGCGGCCGGGCCGTCCGTCACGGTCACGGCGACATACGACGCCCTCAGCGTCTCGGCCACCGTCTCGGCGATCAGCGGCAGGACGGCGGCCGGTGCCACCGCGTCGTCCAGGCGGCGGCCGAGGCGAGCCAGCACCACGTACGGCTCCTCGCGCCGGCCGTGCATGAGGATCGTGATTCCGCGCTGGATGCGGTCGCGCAGCGGCGCGAACGCCACCGCCACGGCCGCCGCGGCCGGAGCCGACACGCTCAGGCTGGTGGAGCGGCCGAGCAGCGCGCCCAGGTAGCCCGCGATCAGCGCGTAGCCGCCGAGCAGGCAGGCCGACAGGGCGCCGTAGAGCAGCGTCCGGGTGATGAGGACGTCGATGTCGTAGAGCCGGTGCCGCAGCACGGCCACGGTCACCGCGGCCGGCAGCAGGCTCAGCGCGACCGCCCCGGCGGCCTCCCAGACCAGGCTGGCCCGAGGCCACACCGAGCCGGTGTCGGCATCGATGAGCCCGGCCACGAGCCGAGCCGCCACGACGACCGCGGCGACGGCCGACGCCCAAGCCACCCACTTGATCTGGCGGCGCCGCACCTCGTCGGCGTGGCGAGCCCGCCACAGCACCGCGCCGCCACCACCGACGAAGGCCAGCCCGGCCAGGACGGTGAAGGCAGCGCCCACGGCGTCCGCGGCGGGGACAAGACCGGCCACCCCGAACGGGTTGTCGACCCCCGCGCCGTCCCGGACCTGCCCGGACGGCCCCGGCCGGAGCGCACCGAGCACGGCGGCGGTCAGGGCCACCGCGAACAGCGGTCCCAGCAACGCCCACCAGAGCTTCGCGCGCGGCCGAAGCCCGTCGGGGAACAGCAGAGGTACCAGGGCCATCCCCAGATTCGCGGGGACCCACAGCCAGTTCTCCGGCCACCCCGCCAGCCGGGCCCCCGGCCCCGTCCCGGCGATCGCGTACTCCCCGAAGAACTCGAGCAGACCGAACGACGAGGCGCTGACCAGCAGGGCCCACCCGAGCGCATTTCTCGGCCGCGACCCGGCCACCAGCGCCCCGGCCACCGCGCACGTCCCCACGAACAGCAGGTGACTTTTGGCGGCCCCGTACGCCGCCGCGCCGTTGTGCACGCCGAGCACGATCGCGCCCACCCCGCCGAGCAGGGTGACGGCGCACAGCACCCACGCAATCCACACCGCCCGCCGACCCGCCACCGGCTGACCATAACTTCTCGTTGTCCTGCGGCGACGGGACAAAGTCCCGCCCTGCCGGTCCGAGGGCCGTTCGGCGGCACTTCGCAGGGCGCGCCTCTCAAGCCGGTACCGGGTCCGCGCCTAGGTAAGGCTCCCCGTCCATGTCACCGGACCCGGAAGTCGCCGGATGCCTTGAGCGCGGCGCCGCCGGCGTTGCGGACGTCGTTCAGCTCGCGCGGGCCGGGAATCAGGATTTTGTTCCAGTTGGCGTGGACGCTTTGCGTGAAGCTGCTCAGCCCGGCCGCCAGCTCTTGCTGCTGGGCGTCGATCGACTTGGTCAGGGTGGTCATCGCGTTCTGCATGCCGGTGATGATCGGGGGCACGGTCATGCCGCCGATGTCGACCTTCTTGTTCTGCAGTGGGCCGACGTTGGACAGGGTGGTGGCCAGGCTTTGAAGGCCTTCGACGCCGACCGCCGCGGCGAACGCGGCTCCACCGGCGCCGGCGGTGGCTCCGGCGAAGATGACGGCGGCGATCGCGCCGGCGATGGTCAGCATGGCCGTCGACTTGGAGGCGTTCGCGCCGGGACACCACGCGTCCAGGCCCTCGAGTGCCTTGTAGGTCTTCTGGCCGATTTCCCAGATGTCGGTGTTGGTGCGGCGGTTGATCTCGAGTTGGGCTTCCAGCCCGAGGGCCAGGGAGAGGGCGATCTCGCGGTGCAGCGCGGCGGCCCGGATGTTGTTCTTCAGGTACACCTCGAAGGCGAGGGCGGCATCGCCGGACCAGTTCTTCAGGTGCCCGTCGATCAGGTCGGCCACTTCGGCGAGCGGCGCGGTGCCGCTGATCGGGGCGGTCGCGTCCGGGGCCGTGATCTTGTTGTCGCGGCTGGTCAGCTGAAGGTCGACCGCGACGGTGGCGGCCACCGAGTAGAGCGCGTCGAGCATGGGCCGGCTGGCGTCGGGGTCGGGCAGGCCGAAAGCGGCGAACAGGGCCGGGATCTCCGCGTAGGCCTGACCCACGTACGAACGAAGGTTGTCCTCGTCGTCGGGGCGCCCGCTGACCGGCGTGCTGTAGGTGGGCACCTGCGTCATCTGCCCGGTGTCGGAGCGGGTGGCGTCGTTGTTGGCGGCCTGCTGCGCTTCGGCGTACGAGGCCGCCTGGTCCATCGTGACCTGGACGGCCTTGTCGCGGATCCTTTCGCCGAGCTGCTGGAGCTCGGCCGGGCTGTGATAGGTGAAGGCCATGGTCACGCCTCGTCTTTCAGGACGACGGACGGTGGCGGCGCGTGGCGGTATCTCTCCTCGGCCTCCTGCAGACCTGGGATCTGCGTGCCCTCCCAGGCCTTCTCCAGACTGGTCGGAGCGCCTTCGTCGGTGAGCGCGTACGCGTCCACGATGTGCTCGATGGTGCTGCCCGCGTCGAGGAGGTTGCCCGCGGTGGTGCCGAGCACGTTCTGGAAGTCGTCACGTAATGCCGACCAGGCGGCGTGGCTCGGGGCGATGCCCCCGCCGGGCGCCTGGAAGGCCGCCGTCTCGCCGTCCGCGGTGCTGTCGACGGCCCGGTTCATCGCCGCGAATGTCGCGCTCATGGCGGGCAGATCGACCCGCCCGACGATCCTCAGCTGCGACAACTCCGCGGCGAACTGCCACCCTTGCATCGTCGGAACCCCCGTTTCCCCGTACGGCTTGAGTCAGGATCCGTTGCAGGCCATCCCCGCGCGCGGCGGCTGCTCGGTGCGCGGTGTCTGCGGTGCGTAGATCTTGGTGCGGGCGAAGTCCAGGGCCGGCACCTTGCTGACCGGGAACTCCGGCCTCAGCACACCTCCGCCGAGGACCGGATCGGCCGCGGCAAACACGATCTTGTCATTCCGGTCCCGCATGATCAGCACGAACTCGGCCACGCAGACCGGTGCCGAGGGCGGCCTGGCCTCGACTTCGCCGGTGACGTCGAATTGCCCGTACGAGTCCGGCTTGCCGCGGGTCAGACCGGTGACCTCAGTCCGCGCCCACGCCGAGAAGTCCTCCGGCGGGAACACCGAGTAGTTGACTACTGCAACCGTGACGCTGCCGATCTTCATGTTCGTGTCCGCCCGCAGCTCGCCGGCGGTGGCAAGCTCCGCGCCGGGGAACAGCACCCCGCCGGACGCGGTCTGCTCGACGGTCGCGGCCTCGTTGCCCGACGCGTCCCGTACGGTGACCCGGAACCGCAGCTCGCGTACGACCTGATCGCATCGGCTGCGGTAGACGAACCCGAACCTGGCCCGGCTCGCGTCGGCATAGGTGCCGGTGATGTCCGGCGCGCAGTCGGGGCGCGGCGGCACCGACACGCTCGCGGACGGTGAGCTGGTGGGCTCGGCCACCGTCGGGTCACCGCCGCCACGGGTGACGACCACGGTGATGCCCGCCGCGACCAGGGCGACCACGAGGCCGATCAGCAGCCAGTGACCCGCCCGCAGACCACGCAGCCCGCGCTGGTCGTCGCTCATGCCGCTCCCCGTCCGCCGGCCCGCATCGAGCGGGGCAGCCCGATGTCGTAGACCGCGTCCGTCAGCAGAGCCACCCGCGCCCGGTGGTCGGCCAGCAACGCCACCACCGCGCTGTCCACCTCGGCCAGGAACTCCGGCTCGGTCAGCGACCCTACCGGCTCACCGGCGATCTCCACCTCCCATGCGACCAGTGCGCGACTGCGAACAGTTACCCGGCCCCGGGCCGAAACACCCGAGACCCGTACGGTCGCAAGACGCCGTCGGAACTCGTGATCCTGCTCGGTGTCGGCCGGCTCCTCGTCGCGGTCGGCCCAGGACCGGACGACCTCGAGGTAGCTGCGCCGATAACGAGCCCAGACGACCGCCGCCAGCCCTTCCAGCTGGCGCGCCAGGTCGGCGGCCCGATAGTCGCGATAGGACCGCTGCCAGAACCGAACTGTCACGTCACCCCGGCCGCGCACCGACGCCACCAGCCCGCTGTCGGGCGAATACGCCTCGACCACAATCATCGACAGCCGATCGGCCAGCTCCCCCACGTCACCCCCCGCTACCAGTCCGACACTAGCGGTACCCATCAATCGGGTCGATGATCCCGCTTGCTCGGGCGATCGTGGTCGCAGGGAGCATCCGTAACTCTGCAGTGTCGGCGCGGTCGGCCCGCCATCGATGTGGAGGCGCTACTCCTGCACTTCGTCCTGACCGGAGGTGATCTTGCCGTACACATCCTTCGCGGCGATCCGGCCCTCGCGTACTCGGTAGACGTCCAGCCCGCGCAGAACCGTGCCGTCGTCGGCCGGGGGCCACCGCCACTCACAAAGCACGCGGTCGCCGGCCGACCAGATGGGGCCGAGGGCCGGACCCGCGCCGGGGCCGAGCTGGCCGGCGAACACCTTACTGACCTCGTCCCGGCCGCGAACGGCGACAGCCGGCCCGTCCCAGGCGTTCGGGCAGTACGTCACATCGTCGGCGAGCAGCGCTGACACCGTCGCCAGGTCGCCGAGTTCCCAGGCGGTGTTGAAGCGCTCGATCAGCCCCCGTGCATCCGTCATGCAGTGCACGATAGATGGTCGCCGCAGACCCGCAGGGTGTCCGCGTCCGCCGCCGGTACGCCCCTCGGACCGGTGCGGTCAGGCCGGCTTTCCGGCTCACTGCTTGCTGCAGAGGAGCCGTTGCTTGGCGACGGCTGATTCCAGGTGGGCGTATGCCCCGCCGGGTTGGGGGGTGACGTCGGCGCTGCTGACCACGCCGACACAGAAGCGGATGCTCGGGTCGCCGTCGGGCAGGCTCAGTGGCGGGTCGAAGGTCCCTGCGTACGGATGCCGTACGTCAAGGGGCAGGGTGACTTGGGCGGTCCCGGAGGCGGTGGCGCCGGCGGCGATGGTGTGGCCGGTCTGCAGGATCGGCTGGGCGACGTCGACGCCTTCGGGTGGGGCGAGGAAGCGGTAGGCCACCTGGACCGTGTCGCCGTCGCCGGGAGTGATCCACAGCTGGGGCAGGTCGGTGGTGCCGGTAACGGGGCCGTCGAGGATGACGATCGGGGTGCTGTCGTCGTTGGTCAGGGTCCACTGCCAGGACAGCTGGGTGTCGGTGCGGGTCAGGGTGGCCTGCAGGCCGGCCTTCGGGGTGGTCGGCTCGTCGTTGCCGCCGCACCCGGCCGGGATGAGGGCGAGGGCGGCCACGGCGGCGGCGATCGTACGGCGGGGCATGGGTCAGTACCTCGGGCGGTGGGGTGCGCCGAGCTCTTCGCGCAGGCCGTTCTCGGTGAGCTCGTACGGGTGGTCGGGTTGGATCCGGTCGGGGGTGCTGGGGTCGTTGTCGTGGTCGATGGGCAGACCGGCGGCGGCCCGCTCGCGGTTGGGCACTCCCGCGTTGTCCGATCCGGTGTAGTCGCCTTCGGCGAGGGTGTCGTGGGCGTAGTCGTACACGTGGGCCAGCTCGTGGTAGAGGATCGTGACCGGCGGCCCGTCGTGCAGGGTGTCGAACGACGGGTTGTAGGCGACCCGGTAGGACTCCTTGAACAGTCCGGAGTCGACGTTGGCTTTGCCGTTCTCCTCGGCCAGTTCGCGGATCGTCAGGCCGTTGCCGTCGTAGAACCAGTTGGCGCTGTCGTCGTGGGCCTGCTGCAGGGAGCCGAGCATCTGCTGGCCGGTGGGGGAGGAGCGCAGCATGTCGAGGTCGGCCTGCACGCGTTCGACGAACTCCGGCGACCCGGTGATCTTGATGTATTGGGCCTGGTCGGAGATCTCGATGTTGACTGCTTTTTCGGTGCCGGTGCTGTGGTCCTCGCCCTGCTGGAGGTAGGCGGTGTCGGTGCCGTTACCCCCGTGCACCGCGTCGCGGCCGGCGCCGGTGTAGATGACGTCGTCGCCGGTGCCGCCGCTGATGACGTCGTTGTCGCGGCCGCCGGAGAGCATGTCGTTGCCGGCTCCACCGGTGAGCGTGTCGTTGCCGGTGCCGCCCTCGAGGTAGTCGCGGCCGTCGCCGCCGTCGAGGGTGTCGTGACCCGACAGCCCGTACAGGGTGTCGTCGCCGAGCCCGCCGGTGAGGGTGTCGTCGCCCGCGCCGCCGTCGACGTAGTCGCGGTCGTCGCCGCCGTCGAGCGTGTCGGCGCCGCCGCGGCCGAACACGTTGTCGGTGCCTGACCCGCCCCGTACGGTGTCGTTGTCGTCACCGCCGTCGAGGGTGTCCTGCCCGGCGCCGCCCTCGATCAGGTCGTTGCCGTTGCCACCGGTGATCCGGTTGTGGCCGGACCCGCCGTAGAGGCGGTCGTTGCCCGCGCCGCCGTCGATCTGCTCCACGACCGGTTTGGTCTGGTCCTCGCCCGGCAGATGGTCGCGGGAGGCGCCCGCGGTGATCAGGTCTTCGCCGCCGCGGCCCTCGATGGTGTCGCGGCCGTCGAGGCCGAGGATCCGGTCGGTGCCGTCGCCGCCGCGCAGCGTGTCGTCACCCTCGCCGCCGAGCAGCGTCAGGTTGACGCGGGTGCCGGGGGTGACGTCGACGGTGTCGTTGCCTTCCCCGGCGCGGATGGTGACGGTGTAACCGGGCGGGAAGGTCACCGTCTCGCCGTTGACGGTGACGATCTGCTCCCCCGTACGGGGGTCGACCGACACGCTGACTTTGTCATCGCCGGGGCCGGTGTTGAGCACCACCGACTCGCCGTCGTAGATCCACGAGGTGGTCTTCGCCTCGGCCGGCAAGGTCCAGCTTTCGGAGTTGCCCTCGGCCACGTCCCGCCACGCCGACACCAAGGACCGCACATCGGCGCCGGCGGCGTCGATGGCTGTCGTGTAGCGGCGCAGCTCCGCGTCCAGGCCGGCGCGGATGTCACCGGCCTCGGCGATCGCCGTGTTGACCCGGGCCACGTCCTCGGCCGTCTGGTATTGGAAGGTGATGCTGGAGCCGGACTGGGCGGTGGGCACCCCGACCCGGCCCAGGCTGCCGTTGAGCGCGTGCTGCGCCTCGATCAGCGCGTCACCCGATTTGCTCAAGTTGGTCGCGCAGGTGGTCGCGTTGTCGAGCAGATCGGTCACGGTCGCGCTGAGCTTCTTCAGATGATCGTGGTAGGTGTCGGCGGCGTCACCGCTCCAGGCGTCACCGACCAGCGGCGCGGCCGCCCTGTCGACGGCGTCGCGGTGCCGACCGGCCGAGGTTGCGAAGGTCGTCCACTGCCGGGCGGCCTGATGCAGCAGCTGGGGCTCCGCATCGAGGTCCCAGATGTTGTCCATCGTGAACGGGTCAGGCTGTGTCATATCGCCCTCGGCCCTCCGCCCGTGCGCCTTTGCCGCTCGGCCGCCTCCCGGTCGGCCTGCTGGTAGGCGAACGCCACCCGGTACAACTTGTCGACGTCACTCTCGTACACCGCCGTGACCTGCCGCCACGTGTCGTCCATGGCCGCGGCCGCCTCGGTGGCGGCGGCCGCGCCCCGGCCGCCCTCGAGCGAGTTGCCGAACGCGCTGCCCGCCGGCGTCACCCCGCCCTGCGCGGCCGACCACGCGGCGGTCATCCCGTCGGCACCGCCCAAAGTCGTCTTCGCCAGCCGCACCAGCGCCTGCGGATCCGCGCGGACCTCGTCCCCCATAGCCGCCGACGGTACCAATCAGAACCCATCGATGGGGCAGGCCGCGCAGACCGCATGACGGCTCTGCTGCCGTCTGCCTGAACGGCTGGAGCTTCCCGGCCCGCAGCTGCGGTTGGCATCCCATAGTTCCCGGCACGCGACCTGTGGACCGTGACGCAGCCCGCAGCCGCTGCACGCGACTCGCAGCCACGCCCATGGCCCGCGCTGGAGGCTGCGACCTCAGGAGCCGGACCTGGAGTTCCTCTTGGCGACCGTGGCGGCGGGCTTGTTGCCTCAGGGGGTGGGGAGGGTGTGCCAGATGTCGAAGGCGACATCCGCCGCGGCGTCGGGGTCGCCGGTGGTGAGGAGGTCGATCAGGCGGGTGTGGAGTTCGACCGAGGTGTGGCCGTCGGTGGTGAAGCGTAGGCGTTCGGCTCGGCGTACCAGGGGGTCGAACTGGTCGAGCACCGTGGCCACGGCCTGGTTGCCGAGGGCGGTGATGGGGATGCGGTGCATCTCTTCGTCGGCGGTGAGGGCGGCGTCGACGTCACCGGCGGTTACCGCTTCGGCGAAGCGGTCGTTGGCTTGGCGCATGCGGTCGAGGTCGTCTTCGGTGAGGCGGCCGGTGATCTGGCGGACGGCGAACGCGTGCAGGGCGGCGATGACGTCGCGGGCGTCCCGCACCGCGGGGGCGTCGATGGAGCTGACCCGGGTGGACCGGCCGGGCAGGGCGACGACCAGTCCGCTCGCACCGAGGCGCAGCAGAGCTTCCCGTACGGGGGTGCGGCTCACCCCGAGCCACTCCGCGAGTTCGGCGTCTTTGAGCTGTTCGCCGGGGAGGAAGGTGCCGTCGACGATGGCGTCCCGCAACCGTCGGTAGACGTCGTCGCGGAGCAGGGAACGGCTTGCGGCGGGAGGTCCAGACGGTACCGGCATGCAACATATTGCACACATAGATCGCCTCGTGCACAACCTGAGCACCCCTTGATCAGCCATGCGGATACGCAATATATTGCGTATCAGTAGAGCGAAGGGACGAGAAAATGATTCGGAACGTTGTGCTCGTGCATGGGGCGTTCGCCGACGGTTCGGGGTGGCGAGGGGTGTACGAGAACCTCACGGCCCGCGGCTACCGGGTCACGATCGTGCAGAACCCGCTGACCTCACTGGCGGACGACGTGGCGGCCACCACGCGGGTGCTCGACCGGCAGGACGGCCCGGCGATCCTCGTCGGTCACTCCTGGGGCGGCACGGTGATCACCGAGGCGGGCGCGCACGCGAACGTCGCAGGCCTGGTCTACGTCTCGGCGCTGGCCCCGGACGCGGGCGAGACGACTTCCCAGCAGTACGAGGGCTTCGCGCCGACGCCCGACTTCGTCATCGACGTGACCGAGGACGGCTACGGCTTCCTCAATCCCGGCACGTTCCAGGCGGGTTTCGCCGCGGACGCCACCGATGCCGACGCCGCCTTCCTGCGCGACTCGCAGGTGCCCGTCAACATGTCGGCCTTCGGGACGCCGGTCAAGAACGCGGCCTGGCGCGACAAGCCGAGCTGGGCCGTCATCGCCACCGACGACAAGGCGTTCGACCAGGCGATGCTGCAGCACATGGCCAAGCGCATCGGGGCCCGGATCACCGACGTCCCGGCCAGCCACGCCCTCTTCCTGACCCAGGCCGGCGTCGTGGCCGACGTGATCGACCAGGCCGCGAAGAACGCCTGAGACCGCCGGTCATGTCGTTTCAGGTCGCGCTGTGGATCCAGCTCCTGGCCGCGGCACTCGGTGGTCTGCAGGGAGCCTTGTTCGCGGCCGGGGAGAGGCAGCGCCGCCTCGACGTGCTCGGGGTGCTGGTGATCGGGCTGGCCGTCGCACTGGGCGGGAGCCTGCTGCGTGACGTCGTGCTCGATCAGCGGCCCGTCGTGATCTGGGAGAACTGGTATCTGCTGGTGGCCGGGGCCGCGGCTGTCCTCGGCACGGTGCTGCAGCGCGCGCTGGCCCGGGTGAACTGGTTGATCATCTTGCTCGACGCCGTCGTGATGGGACTGTTCGGAGCGATCGGGGCGTCGAAGGCGCTGTCCCTCGGTGTCGGCGCGGCCGGGGCGCTGGTCGTCGGGGTGATCGGCGCCATCGGGGGCGGCATGCTGCGCGACATCATCCTGAGCGTGCCGATCTCGTTCCTGCACGTCGGCACGCTTTATGCCGTCGCCGCGGGGGCGGGGGCCGGTGTGCTGATCGCGCTCGTCGCCCTCGGCGTCCCGGTCGCGGTGGCCGGGCTCGTGTGCGTCGGCGTGACGACGATCCTGCGGCTGGGCGCCGTCCGGTTCGGCTGGACCTTCCCTGAGCAGCGGCCGGGAGTGAGCAAGAAGCGTCAAGTCGCGGAGGCGGGCGGGCGATAGCGTCCTCGTGTGTCGTCCGGTGTGCGGGCAATGCTGCGGCTACTGGCGGTCGTCAACTCCCGGCTCCGGGGGACGTGTCGCTGGGGGTGCCGGCCGGGTGGGCGCATCGGTCGCGGTTCCCTCTGCATCGGCGGATCGGCGGCTGGTGCGCGAGACGCCGAAGGCGTACCCGGCCCGGGTGCGGATCGCCGTCGTCAGCAGCCGGTGACTGAATCCGGCGATCAGCGCGGCGATATTTCCTAGATCAATTCTGGCCGTTTCCTTGCCGTCCCCTTGCCGTCCCCTTCATCTGTTCTCAGATAATTGTCAGAAACAATAAAGGACGCCGCCCGCAAATATGCGGGCGGCGTCCTGTGGTAAAGGCGGGATGTCAGCGGCGGCGCCCGTAAAGACCGGCCACCAGGCTGACGCCCACAGCGGCCAGCGCGACCTGGATGATCAGTTCGATCCAGTCGATGCCACGGGTGTCGTCCACGCCCAGAGCAGCGGCGATGAACGTGCCCACCACTGCCGCGAGCACGCCGACGAGGATGGTCAGCCAGATCGGGATGTTCTGCTTCCCGGGCACGACCAGGCGGCCCAGGGCGCCGATGATCAGACCGATGACGATCGCGGTGATAATGCCGGTTACTTCCACTTCAGCTCCTCAGTGCGGGGGTTTCCCTCACATTCCCGGAGGCGGCCGCCATTCAAACCTGACGGTAGTATTTCGCCGATCGGAAAGAAGATCCATAAGGCGAGGAGTTGAGATACCGCAGTGGGCGGTTTTGGATGGCAGATCGTACTGGTGGTGGTGCTGGTGCTGCTGAACGCGGTCTTCGCGGGCAGCGAGATGGCGCTGGTGTCGCTGCGGGAGAGCCAGCTGCAGCGTCTCGAGCGCGAGAGCCGGAGCGGGCGCACCCTGGCCCGGCTGGCCCGTGACCCCAACCGGTTCCTGGCCACGATCCAGATCGGCATCACGCTGGCCGGCTTCCTGGCCTCCGCGTCGGCCGCCGTGTCGCTGGCGCAGCCGCTGGTCGAGCCGCTCGGCTTCCTCGGCGGCGCGGCCGAGCCGGCCTCGATCGTCCTGGTCACCATCGTGCTGACGTTCTTCACCCTGGTCATCGGTGAGCTCGCCCCCAAGCGCATCGCCATGCAGCGCGCGGAGGCGTGGGCGTTGCTGGTGGCCCGGCCGCTGGACGTGCTGTCCGGCATCTCGCGCCCGGCGGTGTGGCTGCTGGGCCGCACGACCGACGTCGTCGTCCGGCTGACCGGCAACAACCCGGACGCGGGCCGGGAGGAGGTCAGCCCGGAGGAGATCCGCGACATGGTGCAGGCGCAGCAGGAGTTCTCCGCCGAGCAGCGCACCATCATCGCCGGCGCCTTCGAGATCGCCGACCGCATCCTGCGCGAGATCCTGGTGCCGCGGCGTGAGGTGCTCGCGCTGCCGGCCGACACGTCCGTCCGGGAGGCCCTCGGCCGGCTGGTCGCGGGCGGTCACTCCCGTGCGCCGGTGGTCGGCCCGGCCGGGCTGGACGACGTGCTCGGCGTGGTGCACCTGCGGGACCTGGTGGACGCGACCGGGACGGTGAAGGAGCACACGTTCACGGCGCTGTTCCTGCCCGAGACCCTCAAGGTCTCCGACGCCATGCTCCAGATGCGCACCCAGCGGCAGCAGCTGGCCCTGGTGGTCGACGAGCGCGGCGCCATCGACGGCATCGTCACCATGGAAGACCTGGTCGAGGAGGTCGTCGGCGAGATCTACGACGAGACCGACCGGGACGTGCAGTCGGTGGTGCACGAGGACGACGGAGCGATGCTGCTGCCGGGCATCTTCCCGATCCACGACCTGCCCGACATCGGCGTCGACGTGGAAGACCTGCAGGACGGTGACTACACGACGGTCGCCGGTCTGGTGCTGTCGCGGCTCGGGCACATCCCGACCGCGCCCGGCGAGGTCGTCACGCTTGACAATTACCGGGCCGAGATCACGCAAGTCATCGGCCGGGCCATCACCCAGATCCGGCTGCGCAAAGCCCCGGAGGCGATCCCGGCCTCAAGCGGGGAAGGTGACAACAGCGTCGAGGCCCGTGGGCGTGGCGGCGTCTAGCCGGACGTCGCCGCCGCCGGCCTGGGCCAGCTTGACCACCAGGGCGAGACCGAGGCCGGTGCCGCCGCGGGGCGCCCCCGGGGCACGCCAGAAGGGCTCGAGCGCCTTCTGGCGCTGATCGTCCGGCAGGCCCGCCCCGGCGTCGACGACGTGCAGTTCGACCGGGCCGTCGGCTGTCCGGGCCGCGGAGAGCCGGACAGTGCTGCGGGCGGGGGCCGCGTGGAGCGCGTTGGAGATCAGGTTGTCGAGGATCTGCTCGATCGCGCCCGGCATCGCGCTCGCCGGCAGGGGCCCGGCCGCGTCGACGGTGATGGTGACGCCCCGTTCGGCGGCGAGAGGCCGCCAGATCTCGGCGCGGGACTCGGCCTCGGCGGCCACGTCGACCACCTCCGGCGCCTCGTCCCGCCGCTCGATCATGGTCATGTCGAGCAGCGCGTTGACCAGCTGGTCGAGCCGCTCGGTCTCGCTGAGCGCGGCCTCCAGCCCGGTCAGCCCGGCCGGGGACAGCTCCGGCTCAAGGTTCTCCAGCCGCAGGCGCAACGCCGCCAGCGGCCCCTTCAGCTGGTGCGAGGCGTGGTCGGCGAAGGCGCCGCGCGCGGCCAGCACGGTGTGCAGCCGCTGCGCGGTGCGGTTGAACGTCTCGGTCAGCCGGCGCAGCTCCGGGGGCCCGCCGGCGATCTGGACGGGGGCCGGCCCGGTGTCGTCGGCGAGCCGGCGGGTGGCCTGTTCGAGGGCCTTGACCGGGCGGACGATCCAGCGGGCGAGCGCCAGCGCGACGGCGGCGCTGCCGGCCAGCACGAGCAGGCAGGCCGCGGTCAGCAACGCCCAGACCCGGCGGATCTGCTCCGTGACGGGGGCCATCGGCACGCTCAGCCGTACGGCACCGGAGGTCGGCTTGCCGGGGTGGAACGACACCGACACCGACATCATGCGGACGCCGCCGATGTCGCTGATGCGGTGGCCGATCCGGCCGCCCTCGCCGAGCGCCGGCAGCACGTCGGCCGTGTCGGCGACCGGCGGCATCGTGCTGTAGATGAGGGCGCCGGTGACGTCGAAGAGCTCGACCTGACCGCCCCAGCGCTGCGCGGCCGCGGTGGCGATGTCCTGCACCTGATCGCCGTCGTCCTCGCTCAGTTCGGCGTCGACGTAGGCGGCGACGATCTCCGCCTCGCGCTCCAGTTGCCGGAACGCCTGCTGCTGCTCGCTGCGGTGATACAGGTAGCCCAGAGGGACCGCGAGTCCGGTCAGCACGGCCAGCACCAGCGACAAGTAGGTGAGGACGAGGCGGCGGGTCATGTCACGACGAGCCGGAAGCCCACCCCGCGGCGGGTCTCGATCCAGTCCGGCCGGCCCAGCTTGCGTCGCAGCGAGGCGATGTGGAAGTCCAGGGTCTTGCTGCGGCTGTCGGTGGTGGCCCAGATCTGCTCGAGCAGCTTCTGCCGCAGCACCATGGTGCCGGGCCGGGCGGCCAGCATCTCCAGCAGGTCGTACTCCTTGGGGGAGAGTGTTACCGGCCGGCCGTCGACGCTGACCTCCCGGGCCGCCCGGTCGATGCTGAGCGGACCCAAGGCCTGGGTGTCGGACGGCGGCGGGGCGGCCCGGGTGGCCCGGGAGCGGCGATCCACGGCCCGGATCCGCGCCACCAGTTCACGCAGGCTGAACGGTTTGGCCAGGTAGTCGTCGGCGCCGCCCTCGAGCCCGCGGACCAGGTCGGCCTCGGCGCGGCGGGACGTCAACATGATGATCGGGACGTTGCGGGTGCGGTTGAGCTCCCAGCACACGTCGACGCCGTCGATATCGGGCAGGCCCAGGTCGAGCAGCACCAGGTCGGCCGGGGGCGCGGCCAGGGCGGCGGCACCGGTGGTGACGTGCTCGGCCTGAATCCCGAAGCGGCCGAGCCCCTCCACGAGCGGCACCGCGATCGAGTCGTCGTCCTCGACCAGAAGCACCCGCATGTCTTCAAGGCTCCCACAACCCAGTTTTGGATCTCCGGAGACACGGTCGGTGACGGAGTGTTACCTATCGGTTAACTCAGGTAACGGGGTCGTTCACACTATTGACATCGTAGTCAGACAACACAAAGCTGTCGTTCACCAACTTGCTGATTCATCAGACAACTGAGCAAGTCGTGGACAACACGAAAGTGAGCCAAAGCTTTGCTGAACTTCGACGAAGACCGCTTCGTGGCCATTCAGGCGGCCGCGGTCGCCCTGGCCGAGCCGATCGACACCCTCATCGGCCGGCTGCTCGACGAAGGGGCCAGGAACCTGTTCTTCCTCGGCGCCGGCGGTGCGGGCGTCCTCATGCAGCCGGCGGCGCAGCTGCTGCAGCGGGAGTCGGACTTCCCGACGTTCCTCGAGAACGCGGCGGAACTGCTGGCCGTGGGCTCGAAGAACCTGGGGCCGCAGTCGATCGTCGTCATCCCCTCGCTGTCGGGCACGACGAAGGAGGCCCTGGCGGTCAACGAGCTGGCCCGCACGAAGGGCGCCACGGTCGTCGCGCTGACTGGCAACGACGAGTCGCCGCTGGCCCGGGCGGCCGATCACAACTTCACCGTACGGGCGGCCGACGACACCTCGTCCGAGTCGTTCTACCTGCAGTCGCTGCTGATCGTCCTGTCGATCCAGAAGCACCGCGGCGAGCGGGACGACTACACGGCGCTGATCGGCGAGCTGCGGACACTGCCCGGCCACCTGCTCGAGGTCAAGCGCGCCTTCGAGGGCCGCGCGGCCGAGCTGGCCCAGCAGTTCGCCGAGGAGAAGTACCACATCTTCACCGGTGCGGGCCCGTCCTGGACCGAGTCCTGGTATTTCGCCACTTGCATCCTCGAGGAGATGCAGTGGGTCCGGACGCGTCCCGTGCACGCCTCGGACTTCTTCCACGGCACGCTCGAGCTCGTCGAGAAGGGCGTCAGCGTCGTCCTGCTCAAGGGCGAGGGCCCCACGCGGGAGCTGGCCGACCGGGTCGAGCGCTTCGCCCCGACCGTGACCGACACGTTCACCGTCATCGACACCGCCGGCTTCGCGATGCCGGGCCTCGGCCCCGACGTGCGCGCCCTCGTCAGCCACGTCGTGCACGCCACAGTGCTCGAGCGCTTCAGCGAGCACCTCGCGACCGTGCGCAACCACCCCCTGACCACCCGCCGGTACTACCGCCGCATCGACTACTGACCAGATAAGGAACCCCCCATGGTGAATCGGAAGGTCCTGGCCGCTTGCTGCGCGGCGCTTCTCACGCTGGGCCTCGCGGCCTGCTCGTCGGACAGCGGCACTGCCGCCGGTGGCGACGACAAGAAGGTGTCGGTCACGCTGATCATCAAGACGCAGGGCACCTCGTTCTTCAAGAAGATGGCCGACGGCGCCACGAAGGCCTCGCAGGAACTGGGCGTGAACCTGACCGTCGCCGCCGGCAAGGTGGACGGCGACGAGGACACCCAGATCCAGGCCATCGAGAACGCGGTCTCCCGCGGTGACCAAGGCATCCTGATCACCCCGAACGGCCCGGGAGTGTTCGACGCGATCGCCAAGGCCCGCGACGCCGGCGTCAAGGTCATCGCGCTCGACACGGTGCCCGACCCGGCCTCGCTGGTCGACACGACCTACGCCACCGACAACTTCGAGGCGGGCCGGCTGGTCGGCGAGTGGACGGCCAAGAAGCTCGACGGCAAGGACGCCACGATCGCGCTGCTCGACCTGTTCGGCGACAAGGTGCTGTCCGTGGACTACGACCGGGACCAGGGGTTCCTGACCGGCATGGGCATCGACGTGGCCGACCCCAAGGTCAACGGCGACGAGGCCAAGACCGGCACCTACACCGGGGGTAAGGGCGGCAAGTACACGATCGTCGGCAACCTCCCCACTGAGGGCACCGAGGACGGCGGCCGCACCTCGACCGAGACGCTGCTCAGCAAGAACCCGAACATCAACGTCATCTACGGCATCAACGAGCCGGCCTCGTACGGGGGCTATCAGGCGCTCAAGGCCGCAGGCAAGACCGACGGGTTGATCACGGTCTCGATCGACGGCGCCTGCGACGGCGTGAACTACGTCAAGGACGGCATCCTGCAGGCCACCGCCCAGCAGTACCCGCTGAAGATGGCCGAGCAGGGCGTCCAGGCCATCCACGACCTGGTGGTCAACGGCACCCAGCCCAAGTCGGACGAGGGCAAGGACTTCGTCAGCACCGGCGTCAGCCTCGTGACCGAGGAGCCGATGGACGGTGTGACCAGCATCAACACGGCCGAGGGCCGCAAGGATTGTTTCTGACGGCTGGAGGGCGGGGGCGTGCGAGCGCTCCCGCCCGGCTCAGTTCTGGAGATTTTGGATGACCAATACCGCACCGCCGCCGACCGCGACACCGGATCTGTCGTCGGCCTTTCTTGACCGCTCGACGCCGCTCTCCCGCGTGCGCGACCTGCTGCACCGGTATCCCGCCATCAGCCCCGCCGTCGTCCTGGTCGTCGCGGTGCTCGTGTTCGGGCTGCTCAACGAGCGTTTTCTGGCCCCGGCCAACCTGTCCCTGATCACCCAGCAGGTGGCCGTCGTGGGCACCCTGGCCATCGCGCAGACCCTGGTCATCCTGACCGCGGGAATCGATCTCTCGGTGGGTGCCGCGATGGTCCTGTCGGCCATGGTGATGGCCCAGTCGGCGTCCTCCTCCGGGGTGCCGCCGACGCTCAGCCTGGTGCTCGGGCTGGCCGCCGGCATCGCCGCGGGCAGCCTCAACGGGTTGCTCGTGACCCGCCTCAAACTGCCGCCGTTCATCGTGACGCTGGGGACGCTGAGCATCTTCACCGCCTTGACGCTGCTCTACACCGGTGGCAACACGGTGCGCGGCGCCGAGCTGTCCGACACGCTCAAGCTCACCGGCGAGACCATCCCGGTGCTCGGCATCAAGATCAGTGTCGGCGTGCTCATCATGCTCGCCCTCTACGTCCTGATCGCGTACGTGCTCAAGCGGACCGCGTGGGGACGGCACGTCTACGCCGTGGGCGACGACAAGGAAGCCGCGCGGCTCTCCGGTGTCCGGGTCAACCGGGTGCTGGCCTCGGTCTACTTGGTCGCCGGGGCGATCATCGCGATCACCGCCTGGATCCAGATCGGGCGTACCAGCGCGGCCAGCCCGAACTCGGGGGTCGACCTGAACTTGGACTCCATCACCGCGGTCGTGATCGGCGGCACCAGCCTGTTCGGTGGTCGCGGCGTCATCTGGGGCACGCTGCTGGGTGCCCTGATCGTTGGCGTGTTCCGCAACGGCCTGGCCCTGGCCGGCCTGGACGTCCTCTATCAGACCCTGACGGTCGGCGTTCTCGTGATCGTGGCCGTGGCGGTCGACCAGTGGATCCGAAAGGCGAAGTCATGACCCCCGTTCTCGAGGCGAAAGACCTGGTCAAGACGTACGGGCGGGTGGTCGGCCTGGACGGCGTCGGGCTCCAGCTGCTGCCGGGCGAGATCCTTGCCGTGATCGGTGACAACGGCGCCGGCAAGTCCACGCTGATCAAGTGCCTGACCGGCGCCGAGATCCCGACCTCGGGCGAGCTGTTCGTCAACGGCGAGCCGGTCACCTTCAAACGGCCCCAGGACGCGCGGGCGGCCGGGCTGGAGACGGTCTATCAGACGCTCGCGGTCTCCCCGGCCCTCGACGTGGCGGCCAACCTGTTCCTGGGCCGCGAGATCCGGCGCAAGGGCATCACGGGCTCGGTGTTCCGGGCCCTCGACGTCAAGGGCATGCGCGAGCGGGCCCGGGCCGAGCTGACCGAGCTGGGCATCTCGACGCTGCAGGACGTCACCGTGCCGGTCGAGAACCTCTCCGGCGGTCAGCGGCAGGCCGTCGCGGTAGCCCGGGCCGCGGCCTTCGGCTCCAAGGTGGTCGTGCTGGACGAGCCGACCGCGGCGCTCGGCGTGCGCGAGTCCAATCAGGTGCTCCAGCTGATCCGCACCCTGCGCGACCGGGGGGTGGCGGTCATTCTGATCAGCCACAACATGCCGCAGGTGTTCGAGGTGGCCGACCGCATCCACATCCAGCGCCTGGGCAAGTGCGCGGGCACCATCACCCCGCAGAGCCACTCGATGACCGACGCCGTCGCGATCATGACGGGAGCGCAGACGCTGTGAGCACCTGGGTCGCCGTCGTCGGCGACAACTGCGTGGACCGCTACTCCGGCGGCGAGGAACGCGAATACTCCGGCGGCAACGCCTTCAACGTGGCGGTTCAGCTGGCCCGGGCCGGCGTGACCGTACGCTACTTCGGCGCGGTCGGCACCGACGCGCTTGCGGCCGTCATCCGGTCGGGGCTCGAGGTCAACGGCATCGCGACCGGCGACCTCACCGTGCTCGACGGGCCGACGGCGGTCACCGAGATCAGCGTGGCCGCCAACGGCGACCGCACCTTCGACCGAGAGGACTTCGGCGTCACCGCCGAGTACTTCCCGGCCGACGCCGAGATCGACCGGATCGCCGGGGCCGCCTGGGTCCACATCGGCATGCTGCCCGAGGCCACCCGGCTGCGGAAGGCGCTGGCCGGGCGGGTCACCATCAGCCAGGACTGCGCGGTCGCGACCGGGGTGACCGACCTCGACGTCGCGTTCCTGTCGGCCGGTGAGACCGGCGACGCCCGCGAACTGGCCGCGGGCACGGCCGCCTCCGGCGTGGGCGTGGTGGTGGCGACGCGCGGCGCCGAGGGCTCGGTCGGCCTGAGCGAGGGCCGCTGGTACGAGCAGGCGGCCTTGCCGGCCGACGTGGTCGATACGACCGGGGCCGGGGACAGCTTCATCGCCGGTTTCATCGCGGCTCGCCTGCGCCGCGCCACGCTGCCCGAGGCGCTGGCCACGGGCGCCCGCTTCGCCGCGGCCACCTGTGCGTACCGCTCGGGCTGGCCGCACCGGCCACTGGACAAGGAGTCACGATGACCGACCCCGACGGCACCCTGGCCGCCATCGACGCCGCGATCGCGGCCGGCGCGGCCGACGCCCAGCAGCTGCTCGTCGACCTGGTCGCCGTGCGCAGCGTCAACCCGCGCCAGCCCGGCGTCGACGGCGCCGACTACGAGGGCGGGGAGCGGCGGGCCAACGAGGTCCTGGCCGAGGCGTTGCGCCCGCTGGGGTTCGACCTCAACTGGGTCGAGGTGGCCGAGGGCCGTCCCAACCTGGTCGCCGTGCGGCCGGGCTCCGGCGGGGGCCGGTCCCTCGCGCTCAACGGGCACATCGACACGGTGGCCCCGCAGCGGGGCCGCTTCGACAACCCGTGGCAGGCGGTCGTCGAGGACGGCTACCTGTACGGGCTCGGCGCCACCGACATGAAGGCCGGGCACGCGGCGATGTGGCTGGCCTCCAAGGCGCTGCGGGACGCCGGCGTCACGCTCGACGGCGACCTGCACATCCACTCCGTGGTCGGCGAGGAGACCATGAGCCACGAGATCGGCACCACGGCCGTGCTCGAGGCGGGTTACACGGTGGACGGTGCCCTGGTGCCCGAGCCGACCTCGCCCGAGCCCCGGGTGCTCGACGTCTCCAACGTGGCGGCCGGCAACTATCTGTTCTCGCTGACCGTACGGGGGAAGTCGGCGCACTGGGCCGCCCGCAACCTGGCCATCCGGGCCGGCGGCACCGGCGACGCGATCGGCGTCAACGCCATCGACAAGGCGTTCTACGTCTATCAGGCGATGCGCCAGCTCGAGGAGCAGTGGGCCTTCAGCAAGAGCCATCCGGCCTTCCCGCCGGGCGCGTTCATCATCCATCCGGGGGTGCTGCGCGCGGACGTCGGTGTCGAGGCGGCACCGTTCTTCCCCGACCGGGCCCGCATCGACTACCTGCTGTCGTTCCCGCCCGGCAACACGTCCGAGCAGATCCGCCGGGAGATCGAGCACCACATCCGTACGGCCTCGGACCTTGACCCTTGGCTGCGGGAACACCCGGTCGAGTTCACCTGGACCGACACGTGGCCACCGGCCTACACCGACCCCGAGAGCGAGTTCACCCGGCAGATGATGGCCGCGCGCACCGGGCTGGCCGGCGCCGACCCACGGGTCCATCCGCTGGCTGCTCCGGTCACCGCGGCGGCGCAGTCGGACGCCAACTTCTACGAGGCCCAGGGCATCCCGGCCCTGGTCTGCGGGCCCGGTGACGTCCGCCGGGCGCACGCGGCCGACGAGCGGGTGCGGCTCGAGAACATCGCCCTCTCCGCCGCCTTCCTCGCCCGGGCCGCGCTGAACTGGTGCAACCGACCGTAAAGTGACCCCTGCCTTTCATCCCCAGCCGCTCTCTGCCGAGGAGAGAACCGTGACCGCCAAGATGGCTCCCCAGCTGAAGGAAGACATCCGTCAGCTCATCGCGCAGGACGGGATGGGGCCGGGTGATCAACTGCCGACCGAGCCCGAGCTGTCGGAGCGGTTCGGCGTCTCCCGCAACAAGATCCGCGAGGCGCTGAAGCTGCTGGAGCAGGACGGGCTGGTCACCGCCATCCAGGGCCGGGGCCGGTTCGTGTCGGCCCTGGGGTCGCTGCCGATCGAGCGGCCGGTGAACATCTACGAGAGCATCACCGAGCTGCTGCAGGGCCTCGGCTACACGGTCACCAACGTGGTGCTGAGCGTGGAGGAGTCCACCGCCGACGCCCGGGTCGCCCGCGAGTTGCAGCTCGACGAGGGCGACCCGGTCATCCGGCTGGTGCGGCTGCGGCTCGGCGACGACCAGCCGATGGTCTTCAGCATCAACATCATCCGTCGCGACGCGCTGCCCGGCCCGCTCGAGTACCGCAACTGGGGTGCCTCCATCACCAAGATCTTGGAGGGTCACGGGCACCACGTCGTGTCGTCGATCGCCCGGCTCTCCGCGGCCAACCTGCCCGCCGAGCACTCCACAACGTACGACTTGGCTCAATACGACCCCTGGCTGCTGGTCGAGGAGACGTGCATCTCGCGCGAGGGCGAGCGGGTGCTGTACGCCGTCGACTACCACCGCAGCAGCGAGATCGCCTTCAACGTGGTCCGCCGCCGCTGAGCCGTCAGTGGGGGTAGGCACGGGGGATGCGGGTGGTGACCTCGTTGCGGTAGGCCTCGATCCGGCCGATCACCTGGCGGCGGCCGACCGTGTTCTCGATGCGGTCCAGGTAGAGGCAGCGGGCGGCCAGCTTGTCGAGGTCGACGGTGAAGTAGATCGCCATCAGCGGGTTGACGAAGAGCGTGCTGCCGGTGGTGCGCCGGGTGAACTGCACGTCGCCGAACTGGCCGGCCAGGGCCGCGGCGATCTGGCCGTTGACGATGCTGGGGCGGTCGGGGGTGGCGGCGGCCGCGTCGGCCACGGCGGCCCGGTAGAGCCGCGCCTCCCGCGACGAGCCCGGGATCGACAGCGCGCCCAGGTAGCCACCCTCCCGGTCGAGCGCGGCCAGGTTGTCCAGCACCTCGACGCTGTGCACGCCGTCGTTGGCGTCGATGCCGAACCCCAGGCAGGTCACCAGTTTGACCGGCACGTCGATCCCGGCCACGGCGCCGACGCTGGTCAGATCCTCGACGGGGGTGCCGATCCCGTTCTCGTCGCCGCGCATGAGGATGTCGGTGCCCCCGTCGACCAGCACCACCGCGTCGATGTCGTGCAGCGCGATCAGATGCTCGTACGCCTCCCGCAACGTCTGCACGCCGAGCGGCGGGAAGGCGTACACGGTCGAGGGAAGGTCCTGCGACGCCAGCCACTTGGCCAGCACCCCCTCGGGGAAGTACCAGTCCGGACTGGCCGACGCCGGGGTCACCGCCACCACCTGCTCCGTCAGCCACGAGTCGCGGTCGACCAGTTCGAGCTCGGAGAACGACAGGTTGGCCAGGTGCACCTCGACGCCGCGGTGCCACAGGGCCAGGGCCAGCGGCAGGCCGGCGTAGACGTCGAAGCCGCCACCGGCCCCGGCGATCAGCACGCGGCGGGCGGGGGCCAGCGCAGCGAACAGCGGCGGGGTGTCCAACGAGAACGTCACCGGCCAATGATCGACCATGTCAGCCAACGAGGCTGCCCGACCTGAGGGGATGACCGGCCACCATGACCGACACCAACCGGGAAACACTGCGCACGACATTCGGCCAGGACGCCGAACTCTACGACCGGTTCCGCCCGGCCTATCCGCCCCGGCTGTTCACCGACCTCGACGCGCTGGCCGATCTCGGTCCGCACACTCGGGTCCTGGAGATCGGCTGCGGCACCGGCCAAGCCACCCTGCCCCTGGCCCGGCGGGGATGCCAGGTCGTCGCGATGGACCTCAGCCCCGACATGGCCGCCCGCGCCCGACGGAACCTCGCGCAGTTCCCGAACGTCACCGTCGTCGCGGCGGCCTTCGAGGACTGGCCGCCCCCGGACGGACCGTTCGACGTGGTTCTCTCCGCGACCGCTTTCCACTGGCTCGACCCCGGCCTGCGCATGAGCAAAGTCGCTGACCTGCTGCGGCCCGGCGGATCGCTCGGCATCGTCTCGACTCACCACATCGCCGGCGGCACGAACGCCTTCTTCGCCGACGCGCAACGATGCTACGAACGTTTCGACCCCGCGACGCCGCCCGGCATGCGCCTGACAACCGATGACGAGACCCCGGAGGAGACGGCAGAGTTCGATCGATCGGCACGATTCGGGCCGGTCGCCTTCCGGCGCTACGAGTGGCAACAGACCTACACGGCCGGTGAATATCTGAACCTGCTCATGACCTACTCCGGCACTCGAGCCCTGGCCCCGCAGGCGCGCAACGGCCTGTTGGCGTGCATCGCGCACCTGATCGACGAGGTTCACGGCGGAGCGATCACCAAGCAGTACCGGACCCGGCTTGCGATCGGGCACAAGAAATCGTGAATCGACCCGCGCCCGACGTCGGGCGCTAACCGGCCACCAGCTCGGAGACCGTGACCGCGGTCAGCCCGCGTCCGGCCAGCGCGGTCAGCAGCTCATCGGTGGTGGCGACCACCCCGCGGCGCTTCTCGGTGCCCTCGTGCAGCACCACGATCGACCCTTTCCGCACCGACGTGGCCAGCCCGCCGGCGATCGCCGCGTCGCCCGGCCCACCCGTGTTCGCCGCGACCACCGTGCCCAGCACGGCCCGCAGGTTCTGCCCGGCCGCCGCCCGCAGCATCCGCGGTTTGTAGAACCCCGACCCCGGGCGGAACCACCGGACCGGCCCGTACGCCGCCAGCAGCCGGCTGGTCTCGGCCAGCTCCCGCTCGAACTGCTCGTCGGGCACCAGCACCGACCGCTCGTCGCGCATCAGATGGTTGGCCACCTCGTGCCCCTCGGCCACGATCTGCTCGACCACGTGCGGGTTCGCCTTGATCCGCTCGCCGACCAGGAAGAAGGTGGCCTTCGCCCGATGCCGCCGCAACACCGCGAGCAGCCCCGGCGTCGTCTGCGGATGTGGCCCGTCATCAAAGGTCAGCCCGAACACGGGCTCCGCGGTCTCGACGAACCACAACACGTCACCGGGAACGGCCCGCGACAGCAGCCGGACCGCCGGCTCCCGCCACCGCAAGAACACGTCAACCATGAGTCATCGTAGGTCAGACCCGGGGCAGCAGGACCTTGGCGACCTTCTTGGCCTCGGCCAGGTTCTGCTCGTCGGAGCCACCGCGGGAGTAGATGTCGAGCTGGACCGTGCCGTACAGGACGTAGAGGTGGCCGGAGAGCAGGAACGCGTCCTCGCCCACGCCGTCGACCGGGGTGGCCTCGGCGATCATCACGTCGAAGTCGGACGCCGTGGTGCGGCTCAGGAAGACCGCGAGCTGGCCGCTCTCCTGCTGCCACTGGCAGAAGCGGGTGGCGTCGCCGGGTTCGGCGCCGTCCTCGTCGATCTGGGTGATCGTGCGGCCGGTCAGCGACGTGACCTCCTGCTTGGAGAGCAGCCGGCACACGTCGGGGATGTCGCCGGAGTCCTTGACCGAGCCGAAGCCCGAGTCGGCGGTGGGCTCGGTGCCGGCCGGCGTCGGCTTGGCCTTGGCCGGGGTGGTCTGGGCCGGGGCGGGCGTGCCGTTGACGGCGGACTCGATGAGGCCGCAGCCCCCGGTCAGGGAGACGGCGGCGAGGGCGGCCAGGGCGACGAGGCGGTGCTTCACGAAGTCTCCTCAAGAGAAGTGCTGTTGGGGAAGACTTTGTGCGAGGCCGCCAAAAAATCCCTAAAGAAGCTCGGCCACCGCCCGGTCCAGCGACGTCTCCGACGCTGCGCGGTACGCGCGGGCCACCTGAGCGGGTGACAGCGCGGCGCGGGCGGCGGCCTCGGCGGCGTCCCGGTCGGCGATCTCGTCGGGGGTGAAACTGGGCGCGCCCAGGGCCGACCGTTCCCGCTCGGCCAGCACGAGCAGCCGCAGCCCGTTCTCCGCGGCGGATTCGAGCACGTCCAGCTGGGCCAGGCCTTCCACGGCGTCCAGCTGCCCCTCGGTGATGCCCAGCTCGGTGTAGATGGCCAGAGCCTCGCGCATCGCCGTACGGGCCGGTTCGTAACGGCCCCGCCGCCGGTCGATCATGGACAGGTTGCTCAGCGCCGCCGCCTCGCCCCGCCGGTCGTTGAGGGCGCGGAACCCGGTCAGCCCCTTCGTGAACAGCTCCTCGGCCTCGTCCAGGCGGCCCATGCAGCGCAGCGTGCCCGCGGTGTTGTTGGAGGCCGCGGCCACCATCCGGGCGTCGTTCTCGCGCTCGGCCACCTCCAGCGCCTCCCGTCCGAAGGCCAGCGAAGCCGGGTAGTCCTCCTGGGCCTGCGCGGTGATCAGCAGATTGTTCAGCGCCGCGATCACGCCCTTGCGGTCGTCCAGGGTGCGGAAGGTGGCCAGTCCTTCCTCGCCGAGCTGCCGGGCCCGTACGAGGTCACCTGAGTTGCGGGCCAGCGCGGCCGCCGCCCGCAGCGCTCGGGCCCGCAACGCGGACGGTTCCGCCGAGCCCGCCAGCGCCCGGTCCAGCCACCCCAGCCCCTCGGCCATCCGCCCGGCGACCCACCAGTACCACCACATCGCGGCCACGATCTCCAGCCCGCGCGCCGGATCGCCTTCGCGCAGCGCCCAGTCGGCGGCGGCCACGATCGTGTCGTGCTCGGCTCCGATCGTGGTCACCCACGCGGTGTGCGCGGGCCCGTCCACGGGCGGCGGCGTGGCCAGCCTGGTCGTCCAATAACCCACCAGTTCCCCGTACGCCGAGGCGCGCTCGGCCGGACCGAGGCGTTCGCGGGCGTACTCGCGGATCGTCTCGATCAGCCGGTAACGCCCGTCCCGCCACTCGACCATGGACCGGTCGACCAGCTGGGTCAGCGGGTCGAGCGGGTCCCCGCCGGCCACCGCGGCCGCCGCCGCGAGCTCGAAGCCGCCCGCGAACACGCCCAGCCGGCGCAGCAGCTCCTGCTGGGGGACGTCGAGCAGCTCGTACCCCCAGTCGATGGCGGCCCGCATCGTCTGGTGCCGGGCCACCGGGGAGCGGCCGGTGAGCAGGTCGAGCTGGCGGTCCAGGCGCGACACGACCTCGGACAGCGGCAGCGCGCGCAGCCGGGCCGCGGCCAGTTCGATGGCGAGCGGCAGGCCGTCCAACCGGCGGCACAGCTCGGCCGCCACCGCCTGTTCGGCCGGGGCCAGCCCGGTGCCGCCGCGCGCCGCGGCCACCCGATCGGCCAGCAGCCGTACGGCGTCGGAATGCGGGTCGGTGGAACCGGGCGCGGGAGTGGCCAGCCCGCCCAACGTGAAGATCACTTCGCCGCTGAGCCCGAGCTGTTCCCGGCTGGTGGCCACGATCCGCAACCCCGGGCAGGCCGCGAGCAGGGTGTACGCCAGCTTCGCGGCCTCGGCCAGCACGTGCTCGCAGTTGTCGAGCACCAGCAGGACCCGCCCGCTGAGCTGCCGCGTCACCGTGTCCAAGATCGGGGTGCCCGGTTCCTCGCGGATGCCCGCCGCCGCGGCCAGCCGGATCTCCAACGGGCCGTCCCGGTGCTCGGCCAACTCGACCACGTGCACCGTCTCGTGGTCGGCGGCCACCTCACGGGCCAGTTCGACACTGAGCCGGGTCTTGCCGGCCCCGCCCGGCCCGGCGATCGTCAACAGCCGGGCCTGGCCCAGCAGCTCGATCACCCGGTCGAGCTCGGCCCGCCGCCCGATGAACCGGTTGCGCTGAGCCGGCACACCGGGCGCGGGCCGGTCGAGGGTCGGGTCCTGCCGGCGCACGGCGGCGGCCAGCGCGTCCAGTTCGGGGCCGGGATGGGCGCCCAGGTCGGCCAGGGCCGCGGCCGTCCGGTCGTACGTGGAAAGGGCCTCGCCGGACCGGCCCGAGCGATAAAGGGCCACCATCAGCAGCCGCACCAGGCCCTCGGCGGTGGGCTGAGCGGCCACCCACCCGGCCAGCTCGGTCGCCGCCTCGACGTGCCGGCCGTCGGCCAGGGCCCGCTGCGCCCACTCCTGCCGGGCCTGCAGCCGCAGCTCGGCCAGCCGGGCCGAAGCCGCCGCGACGGACGGCCCCGCGGCCACCCCCTCGTACGGGTCGCCGCGCCACAGCCCCAGATCCCGTGTGCGCTCGAACTCGGCCGCGTCGAAACCCGCCCCGGTCAGGTCGAGCCGGTAGCCGCCGGCGCCCGTGCCGACCCGGTCACCCACCACCTTGCGCAACGCGGAGACGTGCATCTGCAGCGTCGCCGTGGCCGTCGACGGCGCGCCGTCCGGCCACAACTCGGTAAGCAGCCTGTCCACCGTCACCGGTTTGCCACCGGCCGCCAGCAGCACGGCCAGCAACGCGCGCGGTTTCGGTGGCACCGCCACCTCGCCGTTGTCGTCGTCGCACACCCGAACCGGCCCCAGAACCTCGAACCGCACCCGCGCCTCTTTGGTGGATTTTTGGCGGCGCCGGTCAGGCTTCCCGCACAGGTCGGACAGGGAGTGAAGACATGCTAAGTGCACGGCGGACCGGTGCAGCGATAATGACCACGATCGTGTTGGCGACACTGACCGCTTGTGGGATGGAGGAAACACCCATCACGGCCGATGCGGACAACGGCGGCGACTTCTCGCTCGGCCCGAAGGTCACACTGACCTTCGACCTCGACGGCGCGACCGCTCTCTCAGGCCGGCAGACCGCCCTCGCCCCGTCGCTCAACGGCAAGTTCCTCGACAGCTGCGACGAATACTCCCGCGGCACCCGGCAGGACGACGGCAAGACCCTGTACGCCATCGCCGGTCTGCTCGACGGCGACGTCTCGGGCCGCAAGGTCACGGTCGAGCTGTGGGTCGACGACTACGCGGGCCCCGGTTCCTATCCCAAGGACCAGCTGGTGGCGCCGGGCTCGCGGCCCAGCATCGCCATCGATAACAAGATCTACGGAACGTGGCCCGACTCCACGTCGAGCTCCGTGACCACCGACAACAAGGGCGGCGGCACGTGGACGTTCAAAAAGCTGGCCACGACCGGCGAGGGCGGCCTCCCGGGCGACGCCGTCACCGGCAGCATCAAGTGGACCTGCAAGAACCCGTAACCCTCAGCGGGGCCGCCGGGTGTAGGCGTCGAGACCCTCGAACACGCCCGGTTCAAGCCAGCTGCCGCCGCTGGTGTCCGGTTCGCTGCCGGCCAGCATGAGACGCCGTACGAGGGATTGTTTGGCCTTGGCGCTGTCGGCGAGCCGGATGTAGCCGTCGCCGATGCCGGCCGGCAGCACCAGGTCGCCCGCCACCACCAGGATCGTCTGCCGCTCCAGGGCCATGGCCAGACCGGCCTCGAACATGAGGTCCTGACTCGGCCGCATCACCCCGGCCTCGTTCGTCACCTCGGGGGTGGCCACCACGATGGTGACCGCGGCCAGGTGCAACCCGGCCAGCATGATCTCCCGCGTGGTCGGCATGAGCTTGTGCGTGGCCTCGACGCACTCGTCGCGCTCGATCGGTTTCAGTCCGATCGAGCGCAGGAAGACGTGCATCCGGTCGCGCACCTGCTCGTCGGAGGCGCAGACCAGCACCCGGCGGGCGGTCTCGCTGACGGAGGTCGGCGCCACCGGCACCGAGAAGGCGGGAGGAGCGGTGGCGGGCGGCGGCGGACGGCCGAGCAGGCGGGCCACGGGCGGCAGGGCGGCACTGCCGTCCGACCACGTCCACGCGTTCAGTTCGGCCGAGCGTTCGGCCGGGGCCAGCACGAGCAGCGACTGCGGGCCGGCCTGCTCCACCGGGTCGTACGTCACCAGGTGCTCGCCGACCCGGGTACCGCCGGCCCACCAGCGTTCGGGCAGCTCGACCGGGAGCCCACCGGTCAGCTCACCGGCCAGCACCGGGTCGATCTCGCGCGGGGTCCCGTCCTCGATCTTGGCTTGATAGAGGTGGGCCCGGGTGAGCAGCCCGTCGGGCCAGGGCGCGGCGACGCCGACCCAGTTGTTGATCAGTTCGGACCAGTCCAGGTGGGACGGATCGCGGTGCGACAGGATCACCGACACGTTGAGCATGTCGTCCACGCGCCGCGCCACCGCTTGGTAGTCGGCCCCGATCCGCTCCTGGGCGGCCAGCACCGTCTCGGTGCCGCCGGGCAGGTCGGCGACAGCGGCCGGCAGATGCTGCGGCAGCTCGGGCACGGGGCTGCCCATCCCCAGCTGCAGCCGGCAGTTCAGCCAGATCCGGCGCGCCTCCGCGTACGCCGCTGCGGCCCGCGGACCGGTCAACGGGGCGAAGATGTGCACCACCAGCTCGGGATCGACCACGCGCATGCGATCACCGGGCCTCGGCGTCGAGGGCGATCGACAGGCGGCGCAACCGGGCGTGGATCGGCGGTGGGCAGGGCAACGCCGGGCTGCCGCCGACGCGGCCCAGCCGGATGGGCCCGAGCGATTCCAGCTGCCCGGCCGCGGATCCGAGCGCGTGGCCGTCGGACGCCTCGGCTGCGTCCAGCGCGATCCGGAGCGCGCGGTCGACCCGCTGCCACCGCGCCTCGGCCAGCCGCCAGCCGGCCACCTTGCTCGCCGACTCCCTGACCTCGCGCACCAGGCTCGCCGACAGGCCGTGCATCCTGGCCTCGTAGCGCAGGCGGGCCGCGAGGGCCAGGGAGCGGGTGCTGGGGCCGGTGCCGTCGCCGGGCCGGGTGAGCACCACCAGTCGCCGGTTGCGGCTGTGCGGCCCGGCCGTGACGTCCCAGATCAGCGTGCCCGGCCGCAGTTCGCGCGGATGCCGCCACCATCCGTCGGCGTCGTCCGGCGCGGGCGGCAGCGCGGCGGCCCAGCGACGCGCGTCGGTGTCGGCCGCGGAGCGCCGGGCGCCGAAGACGAGACAGGTGCCGATGGCGGTGCCCAGGACACCCTTGGCCAGCTGCGACCACCATCGGGTGAAGTCGGCCCACCCGTTCGCCGAGCCGATGCGGACCCGGCGGGCCGACGCCGGCGTGCGCGCGGCGAACAGCAGCGACACGGTCAGCAGATCCCGCTCGCACCGGGCGGTCAGCTTGTACCGGCCCGCGTGGTCGCGCGCGGCGGCGATCGGCGCGGCCGGCAGATCGACCGGCACGCCGGGCGCCGTGGCCTCGGAGAGGCCGAGCAGGCTGCGGCATCGCGCCCAGAAGGCGCCCGCGTCGGTCCACGTGCCGGCCGACTGGGGGCCGCTGAGGGGCAGGAAGGCGTGCGCCGCCAGCTCTTGATCCTCGGTCACCGCCACCTCCCGTCCGCCGGGGTGCGATTGTGCTGACGACTGTAGCCAGCACGAGCACATCCGCGGACTCGGCCGATCCGGTGACGCGTTCCGGCTGACGAACCATCCGTCCGTCTCGTACCGGCTCGGTCATTCGGACCCTGGCCGAGGGGCATCGGGGCTAGCATCCTAATGACGAAGAGTGAGGGGCGTGCCGTCACGGCGCGCTTACGTCGTGTCGCGACACCCCGCGTGGCGACCTACCTTTGTCGCGTGACGCCCTAGTCGAGGGGCTACCATAGCCCGGTCCGTGTGGCTGTCCGCAGCAAATGTCCGTATTCGAAGGTGGCAGGGATGGCCCAGGAGTCAGCAGACGTCGAGACCGGGCTCCCCGACCTCAGCGGGTTGAGCTTCGGCGAGCTGACCGAGCAGGATCCGCGCACCTTCCAGCCGTCGCTGGCCGACTTTCTGCGGCGTATCGACGAGCCCAGCCAGTCCATCAACGGCTACAACCCGCAGCGGCTCGACTGACGCTCTCCCGCCCGGGTGAAGACGGCGGCCCGGCCCGTGTCACCCTTGCCGTTCCCAGGGGATGCAACGAGAATCGCGGCTGCCCATGTTCTGGTAGCCGGGGGACAGCGTTGATCATCGAGAGCCCTCACCACCGCGTTCCGGCCGTCGACTTCGCCCAGCTCACCCACGGCCGGGGCACCGCCGAGGCCGTACGGCGCCTGGCGGTCTCGGAACGCAGCGCCCGCATGATCGTCCTCTACGGACTGCTGCACACTTTGGCCGCCGGGCGGCACGACGTGGGTCCCCTCGCACCCCCGGCCGAGGCGTGGCGACTGATCACCGAGGCGGAGAGCGCGGACCGCGCGGCGGCCGAGCAGACCATGATGTATCCGCTGACCGGGATCTGGGCCGCTCACGTCTTCCGGCGCCTCCGCGGCGTGATCGCCGATCCGGCGCCGCTCTGGCTCGACCTCGGGCATCTGCACGCGCTGGCCGCAGCGTCGGCTGTCCGAGCCGGTCTCGACTTCACTATCGACATTCCGGTGCGTGACGGTCTGGCCGTATTGCCGGGCCTCGGTTACGCAACGTTCCCCGCTGTGGACGCCGGGACCGCCCAGGTCGAAGCTCGTAGCGGCGTGGTGACGATGACGAACGGCGACCGCCGGGTGCCTGTCGCATCGGGCGCATCGGACTGGCATCCGGCCGTGCGCTGTGTGGCCGAGACCGACGGGGCGCACCTCGAAGTGATCCTGGACGACTTCGACCCGTACCGGAACCTGCAGGGCTATTCGGCGGCGCCCCAGCTCGACCCCGGCGACGTCGAGCGGTGGCGGACTCTGCTCACCGGCGCCTGGCGGATCCTGGTCGAGCAGGACAGGACGGCCGCCGAGTCGGTGGCGGCGACGCTGACGGTGCTCGTGCCCATCCCGCGAGGCAAACCGCTGCGGCCGCTGAGCGCGTCCTGCGACGAGGCGTTCGCGGCGGTGCTGGCCTCAATGCCCGACGACGAGGAGCAGCTGGCCTCCACATTGGTGCACGAGACCCAGCACGTCCGGCTCGGCGCCGTTCTGCATCTGTTCCGTTTCGTGGCCGACCGGCCCGCAGCACGCCTGTACGCGCCCTGGCGCGACGACCCCCGCCCCCTCCCGGGGCTGCTCCAAGGCGTGTACGCCTTCACCGGCGTCACCGACTTCTACCGCGGACGCGGACATGCCGTGGCTACGTTCGAGGTCGCTCTGTGGCGGCACCAGCTGAACCGGGTCCTGGCCGGTCTCCGCGAGCATCCCGCGCTCACCCCGGCGGGCCGGCTGCTCGTCGGCAACCTCGCCGAGACCGTGCAGCAGTGGCTGTCCGAGCCGATCGACCCGCGGCTGCGGGCGCTCGGCGAGGCCGCGGCGGCCGACCACTTCGGCCAGTGGCGCTGCTATCACCTGCCCGTGCCGGACGACACGGTCGACGCCCTGACGACGGCCTGGCTGACCGGGCGGCCCTGTCCCGCGGTGCCCGAGGCGGCCGACCCGGACCCGGTGGTCGACATCGGCGTCGGGCGGCTCGACAGCCGGGCCGTGCTCACCCGCATCCGGCTGGGCGACCCGGAAGAGTTTGCGCGGCTCCGGGCCGCGCCCGCCGAGGCCGGTCGCGTGGTCGCCGGGACACTCGAGGCCGACTTCTCCTATGTGGCGGGGGATTACCACGACGCGCGGGACCGCTACGACCGGCATCTGGCCGCGAACCCCGGCGATCCCCACGGTTGGCTCGGTCTGGGCCTCACCCTGGCGGCCCTCGGCGAGGCGCCGAAGACGCTGCTCGCGCGGCCGGAACTCGTCCGGGCCGTGGCCCGGCGGATCGCCGATCGCGGGGGGACGGCGTCGGCGCGATCACTCGTTGACTGGTTCGAGTCTTGCTGAGTGGCGTCATATCAGTACCATCAGTAGTCTTCGACCTGTCTCCCGACCGTCCCCCGGCGGAATCCCCGGTCCTTCCGTCCTCAGTTCTCCGTCGACGGGCTCTCGGGCACGCGAGAGGAGATATCGGTGCGGGCTTGGCTGAGTAAGCGCCGGTGACGGCGGGGTTCGGTGACCCGGGGCCGGAGCCCCGCGGCCTGCTTGCCGTCCGATCCGGCATCGAGGCCGGGATCATCGCCCTGCTCGGCAATTGCGGCACCTTCGCCACCGTGGCCGAGCGCGACGCCCTGGTCGCGGCGGTGACCGAGCGTTACTACGGCGATCTGGCCGTGGAGCGCGATGCCGACACCCAGGTGCACCTGACCTACGTGGTACGGGGCTGTGTCGGCGCGGAATGTCTGGGCGACCTCGTGGCCGTCCTGGCCGCCCGGCTCGGCACCGCCGATAGGGTGCGGCTGTTCCGGCTGCACGACGAGTGGAACGCGGCCGCCAACTTCGACGCCGACGACTGGTGGGCGCTGAGATCCGGGCTGCAGGACCTGGTCCTGACCAACCTGCGTGACCTCTATCTGCGCTCCCGCCCCAACGAGTTCCTGCCGCTGCCCGCGCACTGCATGGACGCCTGGCACGCGTTCGTCCACCTGGCCGGTCTCAACGGGAGCGACGAACGGGTGCCGCCCTGCACGATCTTCCTGTGGCTGGTCACCGGTCAGCTGCCCGGTGACCGGGCCCGCCCCCTGCGGGGCACGCTCGACCGGCTCGTGCGGCAGTGGGGCATCACCGGCCCGTTCCAGCGCGCAAGCTTCGGCCTGACGCAGCCGGCAGTCCGCCACAGCTGGGATCCGACCCTGCTGATCGCCATCGACTTCGATCGGCCGGGGCGCTACTCGGTGGTCCACTGGACACAGTGGGCGCCGGATCAGCCGTTCAACCGGGGCGCGGGCCGGCTCGTGCCCCGGGCCGGTCTGGAGGCGGCTGTGACGGAGATCGTGGCCTCGGCCGAGACGCTGTGGCCGTCCGGTGACGGCGGGCTGCGCCTCGAGTTCCTGCTCCCGCTCGAATTGCTCAACCTGCCGGTCGAGCAGTGGAGCAAGGAGAACGACCCGGACGACGGCGCGGTGCCGCTCTACCGGCACTATCCGGTGGTGGTGCGCAGCCTCGACCGGATCCGCGATCCGCGTCGCCGCCGGGCGTGGAACCAGCGCTGGGGCACCCTGCGCGACCGTCCGGGCAGCGCGGAATGGCTGGCCAGCCGGGGCGCCGGCCACAAACTGGAGGAGGCGATCAGGGCCGAGGAGCGGATCGTCACGATGATCCTCAGCGAGCCCCCGCCCGGCGCGTCCGACGGCGCCGCCCGCGAGATCCGGATCGCGATTCGCACCGGCGTGCCGATCGTCATCTGGCACCGCACCGAGCGCCCCAGCCCGACGTTCCTGGAACTGGTCGAGAACCTGATCGTCGACGGGGGTATGGCAGAACTGCCGGATCGCGCATCGCGCTTGAGGATCACGACATCGATGAATGAGGATGACAGAGGGGTCGGTCAGGGGCTCGTCCTGCTCTGGGACGATCCGTCCCGCCTCCCGGGCGAGTTCGACGCGACCGCGGGGGAGAGGTAGCAGTGGCCGAGACTTTGCCGCCGGAGGACCGGCCGGACGACGCCCCGCTGATCGAGCAGCGCACCGTCCATCTGCCCGGCGGCGACGTGCAGTGGCCGGTCGTGGTGAGCTACCCCGGCGACGGCACGGTCGCCACGGCGCTGCTGCCGCTGGCCGAGCTCGACGTCTCCCGGCAGGAGTGGGACTTCGAGGTCCTCGTCGACGATCACTACTCCATGCAACTGTGGACCGAGGCCATCGACGCGTTCGCCGACGAGGTCAGCCGGCTCGCTGTCTTCCGCCGGGTGCGGCGCTGGCGGCTGCGGGTGCCGTCGACTGCCGCCGAGCCGGCCCGCCTGGCCGGTCCGATCGACCCCGAGCCCGACCGCGTCGCGCAGATCCTGGTCACCCCGGGCCGGCCCCGCTGCATCCTGATCTGCACCGACGGCGCGGCCCCCGGCTGGCGGCACGGGCACCTGGCCGAGGCGCTGCGCACGTGGGGCGCGACCCACTTCGTCGCGATCGTGCACATGCTGCCGCAGCAGATCTGGGGCAGGTCCGGCATCATCGGGCAGCGTACGGCGCTCTCCCCGCTGGGCGACGCCGTCGCCAACGCCGGTCTGACCGGGCCGGCCGGCGCGGCCGACGAGGGCCTGACCGTTCCGGTGATCGAGCTCGCCGGCCCGTGGCTGCACGAGCTGGCCCGGCTGATCGCGTCGCCCGGGTCCGATCCGGTCGAGATTCCCTGCCTGTTCGTCGGCGGCCCGGGCGAGTCGTCGCCGGTGTCGCCCACGCCGCCGGCCGACCCGGCCCGGGTGCGTCCCGGTCCGGCGGTCGCGCACTTCCAAGCCGGGGCCTCGCCCGAGGCGGTGAGGCTGGCCCAGCTGCTCGCCGCGGCACCCCTCAGCATCCCCATCATGCGGCTCATCCAGGCCGAGCTGATGCCCCGCTCCGGCCCCGGGCACCTGGCCGAGATCGTCGTGGCCGGTCTGCTGCGCCCGGTCGAGGCCGACCCCGCCGCCGACGAGTCCGGCCTGGTCACCCACCGGTTCGTCCCCGGCGCCCGGGCCGCGCTCCTCGCCGCCTCACAGCAGCAGACCACCAAACAGGTGATCCACCTGCTCGATCATCACCTGGGCGACCGCGTGCCGATCATCCGGCTGGTGGCCACCACCGTACGGTCGCCTGCGGCGGCGACGATCAGCCGGATCGAGCCCGGTGAACGCCGGCTGGCCGAGGTGCTGGCCGGGGTGCTGCGGGCGCTCTCCGGGCCCTACCTCTCGCCGGCCGCCGACATGGAACGGCACCTGGCCCGGCCCCGGGGGACGTCGTCCGCGCTGCCCCCGCTGCCGGAGCCGGCCGGACCGCCGGGCCCGGCTGCGGGGGCCGAGTTCTTCGGCACGTCCCCCCGGCCCCCGGGTCCGGCCGGGCGTCTACCCGTGATCCTCGGGCGCCTGCCGCCGCGCAACCCGAACTTCACGGGCCGCTTCGACCTGCTGGCGGAGCTGCAGACGCGGCTGGCCACCGGCACCACGGCGGTGCTGCCCGAGGCGTTGCACGGCATGGGCGGTGTCGGCAAGACCCAGGTCGTCATCGAGTTCGTCTATCAGCACCAGACCGAGTACGAAGTGATCTGGTGGATCTCGGCCGAGCAGCCCTCGCAGATCGTGGCCGGAATGGTGGAGCTCGCCCAGCGGCTGGGCCTGCCGGTCGGAGCGGAGGCCGCGGCCGTGCCCGCGGTGCGGGAGGCACTGCGCCGCGGTGAGCCGTACGCGAACTGGCTGTTGATCTTTGACAACGCGGACAGCCCCGAGGTGGTCGCCGAATACTTCCCCAAGGGCGGGCCGGGCCGCATCATCGTGACGTCGCGCAACCTGCAGTGGTCCCGCGTCGCCCGGCAGATCGACGTCGACATCTTCAAACGGGCCGAGAGCGTCGCGTTGCTGCGGCGGCGGACCGAGCGGCCGGGCCGGCCCTCGGATCGCCCGGCCCTGACCGACGCCGACGCCGACGCACTGGCCGAGGCGCTGGGCGACCTGCCGCTGGCGATCGAACAGGCCGGCGCGTGGTTGGCCGAGACCGGCATGCAAGCCCGGGAATACCTCGACCTGTTCCAGAGCAAGACCACCGAGCTGATGGAGATGTCGGCCCCGGCGCCCTTCTACAACACCCCGGTCGCGGCGGCGTGGAACGTCTCGCTCGACTATCTGGCCCGCAACCGGCCGGCCGCGCTGCGCCTGCTGCAGATCTGCGCGTTCCTGGCCCCGGAGCCGATCTCGCGGAACCTGCTGCTGCGACCCGGCGTGGCCCAGATCGAGGACGAACCCGACTCGGCGCTGCGCGACCCGATCCAGTTCGGCCGGGCGGTGCTCGAGATCAGCCGGTACGCGCTGGCCCGCATCGACCACGTCAACAACAACATTCAGCTCCACCGCCTGGTGCAATCCGTTCTCGTCCGGCGCATGACCGACCCGGAGCGCGAGACCATGCGCGACCGGGCCTACCGGCTGCTCGCCGCGAACGACCCCAACCAGCCCGACGAGCGGTCCTCCTGGCCGTGGTACGCCGAGCTGTATCCGCACCTGCGGGCGTCCGGCGCCATCACCGGGGCCGTCGACCCGTACCTGCGCCGCCTGGTGATCAACGAGGCGAGGTACCACGCCGGGTGGGGCGACCTCAAGGAAAGCCTGGTCATCTCACGGGAGGCGTACGAGGCCTGGGCCCCACCGGCCGGGGAGCCCGATCCGGAGCAGCGCCTGGAGATCGGCCGATGGCTGGGCTACGTGCTGTTCGCGCTCGGCCGCTCCGAGGAGGCGGCCACCCACAACTTGGAACTGCTCGAGACCCACCGCGCCTTGCTCGGCCCCGAACACGAGGCCACCTTCGACTCTCTGCAGGCCGTCGCGGCCGACCTGCGCGCTCAGGGCAAGTTCCAAGAGGCGGTCGAGCTCTCCCGCCAGGTCTACGCCGGGTGCCAGGCCGAGTTCCGCGACGACGGCCCGCCCACCCTCAAAGCCGCGCAGAACCTGGCCGTCAGCCTGCGTCTGGCCGGGCTCTTTGAGGAAGCGGGCCGGCTCGACCAGCAGATCTACGACACCAAGGTCTGGACCCACGGCCCGGCGCACGTCGAAAGCCTGGTCGCGTTGCGGGGCGTGATCATCGCCCGCCGCCAGCTCGGCGAGTACATGGAGGCCCGCGACCGGTTCGAGGCGCTGGCCGTGACGTTCTTCGAGACGCTGACCGACCGCGACCCGCAGATGCTGGAGACCAAGTGGGGTCTGTCGGTGACCCGCCGCAAAGCCGGTGACCACGAGGGCGCCCTCGCGCTGTCCCGCGATGCCCTGCGTGGTTACGAGTCGGTGCTGGGGCCGGACAATTGGAGCACGCTCACCGCGGCCCTGAACCTGTCGCTCGACCTGCGGCAGGCCGCCCTGCTCGACGAGGCCGAAGTGATCGCCGAGGACAACTTCCGCCGGTTCCGGCAGACGCTGGGCAAGGAACACCCGCACACGCTGGCGGCCGGCGGCAACCTGGCCATAATCCTGCGGCTGCGAGGCAACCTGGCCGACGCCCGGGCGCTCAACGAGGCGACCGTGCGGCGGCTGCACGACCGGCTCGGCGACTCCCACATCCTGTCGCTGGGCTGCACCACCAACCTGGCCAGCGATCTGTACGCGGCCGGGGAGTTCCAGGACGCCTACGACCTCGACGCGGAAAACCTGAAGCGTTACCGCCGGGTGCTGGGCGAGGACCATCCGTCGACCCTGGCCGCGGCCCTCAACCTGGCGATCGACCTGCGGGAGCTCGGCCGCGTGGACGAGGCCGAAGCGCTCTGGCACGACACCCTGGACCGCTACCGCCGGACATTGCGGGCCACCCACCCGGCCACCACCGACGCCGAGAACTGGATCCGGGCCAACTGCGACATGGATCCGATGCCGCTGTGAGCTCGAGCCGTCGACGCCGCTGAATCAGGACAGGCGGGCCAACCAGCGGATCACGTCCAGGGCGTGTGAAGCCGGGTCATGGATCGGGTGGAAGACGTGTTCGACGACGTCGTCGGTGACGATCAGGGTCAGGCGGTCGTAAAGGGTGCCCGCGGCCAGGGTGGGCAGGCCGAGCGCGGACGCCAGGGTCAGCCGCGGGTCGGGAATCAGCGGGTAGGGCAGCTGCAGCCGGTGCACGAGTTCGCGCTGATAGCCGGTCGACTGGGCCGACAGGCCGTAGACGCGGGCGGCCCCCGCGGCCAGGATCTCGGCGTGGTGGTCGCGCAGCCACAGGGCCTGGTCGCGGGCGCCGTGCACCTCGAGCAGGCTGCGGGGCAGGTCGACGCCGGGGCGGCCGGTCAAGGGGTAGACGAAGATGACCGTACGGCCGGGGCCCAGCGCCGAGGGGTCCACCGGGCGGCCGTCGGTGGCGAAGAAGCGCAACGTGGGCAGCGAGGTGCCGACCAGCGCGGACGGATCCGACCCCCGTACGGGCGCGGCCGTGACGACCTGGCGGGCGGCCTCGTCGATGCGGGCGTCAAGCGCGTCCCGCTGCGCCGTCAGCTCACCGATCCGGTTCTGCAGGCCGGTGACCGTGCTCCGGAACGTGGCCAAGGCGGCCGCGCACACGTCGTCACCGGCGGCGATCGACTCCACGAACGGGCGCGTCTCCTCGACCGACAGGCCCAGCGCCATCAGCTCACGGATCTGCGCGACCTGCCGCTCGGCCAGCGGTTCGTACTCGCGGTAGCCGTTGCTCAGCCGCCGCGGCACAACCAGCCCGGCCGCCTCGTAGTAGCGCAACGCCCGGACCGTCGTCCCGGTGCGCCGCGCCAGTTCACCCACCCGCATGCCGCGACCCTAAACCCGTACCCCAGGGTCCGGGTCAAGTCGTCGCTCACCCGCGTCCGCGTGCGGGGGCCGGGGAATCGCTCAGCAGGCGCGCCGGACCCTAGCGTGAAGGGCATGACAACGTGGTTCACCGCCGCGGACTGCCGCCTGGAGGACTTCCGGGCCGTCTGCGCGCAGAAGACGGAACTGACCGGCTATCCGCACGCCACCGACGTCGTCGACAACGTGCTCATCTACCCCGGCGACCTGCCGAACACCCGCGAGATCCAGGGTGAGCTGATCCGCGCGCTGCGCGACGGCCCCGGCATCGTGGTCTTCACCTCGGCGTTCGCCCCCGCCGTGGTCGACCGGGCGACCGCCGTGTTCACCGGGCTGATCGCCGAGCAGAAAGCGGCCGGCCTGCAGGGCGGCGACCACTTCGCGCAACCCGGCGAGAACGACCGGGTGTGGGGCGCGCTCGACAAGTTCGCGTTGCGCGACCCGCGGGCCTTCGCCGAGTACTACGACAACGACACCCTCGCGCTGATCTGCGAGGCCTGGCTGGGCACCGGATATCAGGTGACCTCGCAGGTCAACGTGGTCAACCCGGGCGGCCGGGCACAGGTCGCGCACCGCGACTACCACCTCGGGTTCATGTCGCAGGAGCAGGCGCTGCGCTATCCGGCGCACGTTCATCAGCTGTCGCCGGTGCTGACTCTGCAGGGCGCGGTGGCGCACGTGGACATGCCGGTCGAGACGGGGCCGACGTTGTATCTGCCGCACTCGCAGAAATACCTGCCCGGCTACGTCGCCTTTCACCAGCCCGAGTTCACGGCGTACTTCGAGGAACGGCACGTGCAGTTGCCGCTGGCCAAGGGGGACGCCGCGTTCTTCAACCCGGCCGTGTTCCACGGGGCGGGCACCAACCGATCGTCCGACGTACGCCGGATGGCCAACCTGCTGCAGATCTCGTCGGGGTTCGGGCGGGCCATGGAGAGCGTCGACCGTACGGGGATGGTTTCCGCGCTCTATCCGGTGCTGCTCGAACACGCGGGGTCGGTGGACAACGTGATCGCCGCGTCGGCCGAGGGGTACGCGTTCCCGGCCGACCTCGACCGGGACCAGCCGATCGGTGGGCTGGCGCCGCGGACGCAGGCCGACCTGGTGCGGCAGGCGGTGGCCGAGCGCTGGGACGGGGACCGCTTCGAGGGCGCACTGCGGGCGGGATGAGGAGTTCGGCCGAAACTGTCGGTGGGCGGTGGCACAATCCGCGGCACGTTCGCCGACGGGGGAGTTGTCTGATGGGCTGGGTGCAGGCCGGGGCCGACTATGAAATCAGTGTCGACAAGGGCAAAGTCGTCGCGCGCAAAGGCGGGGGCAAACCGCTCAAGAGCCTGCCCAAGGCCCTGAAGGACCACGAAGCGGTCGTCGGCCTGCGGCAGCTCGTCGAGTGGCTGCGCCGGCACGAGGCGTCCTGCCGGGGCGAGGCCGAGCGGTGGATGGTCCGGTCCCTGCCCGTGCCGGTCGCGCTGGTCGCGCAGGTCTGGGCCGACGAGACGTGGCGGGCCGTCCTGCGCGACGCTGTCGTGGTGCCGATCACCGACGACGGCGAGTGGGATGTGGCCGCCGCGGGGCTGTTGCGTGACGCTGATCCGGTGTCCGGGCTGGGCGTGGTCGATCTCGACGGTGAATCCGCCCGCATCACCGCGAGGTCGATCGCCGTTCCCCATCCCGTACGGCTTCCCGACCTCGACGATCTGCGCGAGTTCGCCGCCGACCTGGGGGTCGAGCAGGGCTTGCTGCAGTTGTTCCGCGAGATCTGGCGCAAACCCGAGGCCGAGGCCGAGCAGCGCGCCGAGCTGCGGCGCTATGCCGGCGCGCGGTACAAGGAGCTGCGCCACGTGCAGTCGCGGGCCACGGCGGCGGGTTGTCGCGTGCAGGGCGGCACGGCCGTGTGCCGGGTCTGGGAGGGCGGCACCACAGTCGTGGCCTCGGTCTGGATCGGGGACGGCGACCCCGGCGTGGAGACCGAGACGTCCGAGCTGAGCTTCGCCGACGTGTCCGGCGACCCGATCGCCCCGGCCGACGTGCCGCCGGTGGCCTGGTCCGAGGGGCTGCGGATGGCGGCCACCCTGCACGCCGGGCGGGTGGCCGACGAGGAGGGCGACCGATGAGCGAGACACTGCTGGAGGCGGGTGCGGTTCTGGCCGGCGAGGCCACGGGGCCGGGGCTCGACACGGTGACCGCCCGGGCGTACGAGCATCCGGTTCTCGACGGCCGCACGGTCGTGACGCTGGTGGGCGCGACGGTCGGCCCGGCCGAGGACATCTCGATGGAGTTTCTCGGGTTCACCCCGGCCGCCGAGCCGGTGCCGGTCGGTCACGCCCGGCGGCAGGCGCTGGGCTTCCCGGCCTGGGCCCTGGTGCACGACCCGGCCCACGGCCGGCACGCCCTGGCGCTGGTCAAAGACATGGAACGGCTGGCCCGGGTGGCCCGCAGCAAGCCCGGCAACGCCAAGGAGGGCTACGACGGGCTGGCCCAGCGTCTCGGTGCGGCCGCCCCGCAGTTCCTGCCGACGTTCTGGGAACAGGCCGGCCGGGCCTTCGTGGCTGCGGAGAACGCGCGCATGGCCGGCACCTGTTTCACCGAGGCCCGCCGGGCCGAGCAGGTGCACGGTCTGGTCATCGACGAGGACAGGGTGCGCGACGTGCACCTCGAGTTCGCCTTCGCCGGGGCCCTGACGGCCGCCATGCTGGCCGAGTACTCGCGGGGGGTGATCGGCCGGCGTGAGTCAGGCGAGGCGTACGAGCTGGTTCGCTCCCTGGCCCTGCGGCGGGTCGCCGGTGGCCTGCCCCCGCACGCGTCGATGGCGGCCGACCTGGCCCGGCTGGCCAAGGCGGCGGGGCTCGACGCGGACCAGCAGGCCGACGAGATGGTCACTCAGCTGCTGACCTATCCCGCGATGGTCCGCTCGCATCCCTCGGTGTGGAAGGCGTATCGCAAGAGCCTGGTGCGGGTCGCGAAGCGGGACGCCGCCGTCCGGGTCCGCCTGCTGGAGATCTTCCCCGAGCCGCCGGGCTGGGACACCGACATCACCGACCAGTGGCTGGAACTGCTGGAAGCCTCCGGCGCGGCCGGTGAACTGACCGCGGCCGGCGGCGCCTGGGCGGGCGAACCGGCCCGCTGGCTCGAACGGTTCCTCGCCTCCCGCCGGTCCGGCTACGGCAGCGGCCGGCGTGACGCCCGCCTGCTCGGCCTGGTCGAGCGGATGATCCCGCGGCTGCGGGGCGCGGGCGAATTGCGGCTCGCGCCCAACTACCACCGGGTCGAGCTCGACGTGCTCGACCTGTGCCTGGCCGGGGGCGTCGAGGTCGCCGTTCCGCCGGGTTGTTTCCGGGGCGGGCTCGACCTCGACGAGTGGGTCCAGGATCAGGGCGAGGGCCGCCGCGACCTGTCCGCCGTGGCCGCCGACCCACGCCTGCGGCCGCTGTTGAAACTGGGTGTGCGCGCGGCGATCCACCGGTTCCGGGAGGGGCACGCGCTCACCAGCCCGGCGCTTCCCGTCCGTACGCTGGAGCAGGTTTTGTCCGCGGCGGGCGTCCGCGAGGTGCTGGCCGAGATCGTGCGCGAGCAGACCAGCCGCGCCGCCGCGAGCACGGTGGCCGGTCTCGACGTCACCCTGACCGAGCTGGCCGCGCTGTGGTCCCCGGCCGGCATGGCGCTCGTGCCCGACGGCTTCCGTGAGCTGCTCGGCGTCGACATGGCCGCCGTCGTCGGGCGTACCCTGCGGGCCGGGCTGCCCGTCGAGTTCGTCTGGCCCGAGTACGAGGCCGCCGCGACCACGAAGAAGAACGTACGGATCGGCGAGTCGTGGCCCGAGATCGTGGTCTACGACGACCAGTCGGCCCATGTGATCACGCCCGCGGGCGAGGTCACCGAGCACGTCTTCCGCATCCCGCCGGCGGGCGACCGGCACGCCCGCCGGTACTACTCGCACACGTCCTGCTTCGCCGTCGACGGTGACCTGCTCGTGTCGTGGTCGGGCGAGCAGAGCCCGGCGGCGTACTGGGCGTCGCGCCCCGACGACCGGCACGAGCACGACTGGATGCCGCATCGACCGGGCTGGGGCATCCCGGCCCACCCGCTGCCGCTGGCCGGTGGCGGTCTGACCACCGGCGTGCGCCCGGTGCACGCGGGAGACGTGCGCGGCCCCGGCGAGATCTATCCGCTGGCCACCGACGGGCAGGCGTTCTGGCGGTGCGAGCCGGGTGAGAGCACGTGGCAATGGCGTGAGTTCGATCCCCGTACGGGGGAACTGGGCCGTTACAGCGTTCCCGCGTTCCTGGCCGGGCTCGCGCCCGGCGAGGAGCTCGTGGCCGAGCGCTGCCAGTTGCGCCCGGCCGCCCCCGAGTTCGCCGCGTCACCGCTGGGCGTCCGGGACGGGCAGATCGGCTGGCGGTCCACAGTGGCTGCCGGCGTGCGGATCGGGGTGGGCCTCGACGGCCGCCGCGTCACCCTGCCCGAGGACACGCTGTATCGGGTCGGGCGCACCGACAACGAACGGCTCACGGGCGGCGTGATCATGCCGGGCTCGTCCGAGGTGTTGCCGGTGACCCAGATCGACGGCCAGCCACCCGCGCGCATCCGCGTCTGGACCGCCGACGGTGAGCACCTGCTGGCCGAGCAGACCGAGGGCTCGTCCACGCTGCCGCCGGTGGCCTGGTGGCACGCTTTGCGCACCCGCGACGAGGCTGGTTCGGCGGCTCTGCGCAAGCTCGACGACGAGACCGCGGCCCGGCTGCTGGCGGTCGGCGCCGAGGTGACCGGCACTATCCCGGTCCGGCGGGCCGTGACAGCCAACCTCGAGACCCACCTGCCCGCGGTCACCGACGGCGAACTGCGGGCCCGGCTGGCCGAGGTGATCGCCCGCGCCGTGCGCATGCAGCGCCGCCTGGCCGGGATCCCCGAGCACCTCGACATCCGGTTCGAGGCCGTCCCGGCCCTGCCCGCGGTCACCGACGACGCCCTGGAACAGGCGTGGGACGGCCTCGACGCCGGCCACCGCGTCTACTACGGCGGCGGCCCGGGGCGGCATCAGATTCTCGAACAGGTCCGCCTCGTCGGCGCCCTGCTCGGCGGTGACGCCGGGCGGGGGGAGATCCCGGCGGTCGACGCCACCTGGACGGCCCTGCTGGCCGGCCTGGGCGGGGTGGCACTGCGGGCCGCGGCGGCGTGCACGCCCCCCGAGGATCGTGAGGCGCTGACCGCCTTCCTCGGCGAACTGATCGGCACCCCGCTGGCCGGCGACGGCACACCGGTCCGGGTGGTGCGGCTGACCCAGCCCCGGATGAGCGAGAGCAAAGTGGAGGTCCGGCGCGACGGCGACCGGATCACTGTGCTGTTCCCGCTGCAGCAGAACTACGACGGCGGCAAGAAATACTGGGAGCGGCACGCGATCCAGCTGTCCCCCGACGGCGTCTTCACGCTGCCCGAAGGCACCCACCTGAGCGAGGAGGGCCGGCCCGGGGGCCGGTTGGCGGGCGACCGGCTGCGCACATTCCTCACCCTGCTGGCCGAGCGTGGGCCCGCGCCGTGGCGTCCCGGAGCGGCCGAGGCGCTGGCCACCGCGACCGGCATGACCCGGGCCGAGGCCGTCCTGCTGCTGGCCGGGCTGCCCGGGCTCACCTCGTGGGAGACCACCTTCCTGACGACCGAGCAGCGTACGGGCCTGGGCCTGACCGCCGCGCACGCCAAGGTGGCGCGGGCCGCCCTGCGCAACCTGACCCGATCGCAACGGCTGGCGCTGCTCGACGCCGCCATGCCGGCCGACCCGGCCGACCTGTGGCAGCACGGGCCCGACGTGGCCGCGGTGGCCGAGCGGTGGGTCGCGCTGCGCGGGCGCCAGATCGCCGTACCGGAAGATCTGGTGGCCGACCTGGCCCGGGTGGTCGACACGGCCCTGGCCGGCACGGTGCTGCAGGCAATCGCCGGGCCCCGCGCGGGCGACTGGCTCAGCACGGACGGGCGCAGCGACGCCGAGGGCTACTACGAAGTGACGACCACGGCCGACGAAGGCACCCCGTTCGAGGGGCAGCACCTGCAGGCGGTCGCGGTCGCCCTGCCCTGGCTGGCCTATCGGCTGCGCTGGGACGATCCGCTGCGGGCGGCCCTGCCCGAGGCGTTGCGGCTGGTCCGGGCCCGGCTGGCCAACCCGGCGCTGATCGTGGGCCACGGCTACTATCCCGACGGCCGGCAGCCCGACGCCGGGCCCGCCCTCATCGTGAGCAGCCACACGAGCGGCTTCACCAGCTGCCACATCGCCCCGGCCCGGCTGTCCGGGCCCGACGACCCGGCGCTCGGCTTCGTCGACGAGGAGACCGCGACGGCGCTGCGGGTGGTGCTCTCCGACTGGATCGAACCCTTGCTGTCCACACCGGAGGGCGCGAGCGGCGACCCGCGCGACCCCCGGGTGAGCGCGCCGCAGGTGGTGGCCGAGGCCAGTGAGCGGTACGGGGTCGACGCCGACACCGCGGCCTACTACCTGCAGGTGCTCGCCCTGCCCGACCCGACCGACAAGGCCGTGCAGGGCTACAACGGGTGGAAGCCGGCCGCCGTACGCCAGGCGCAGAAACAACTCGTCGCGGCGGGGCTGCTGGTCGAGGCCAAACGGGAACGGGCCGGGCGGCCGGTCTTCCTGCCCGGCGGCTGGCAGACCGCCCGCGCGCCCCGGCTGCCGGTGGAGAGCTGGAAAAACCAGTTCTACGTCGCCGTCGGCAAGCCGCAGGTCGTCGCGCACCCGCTTCCCGAACTGTTCGCCGCGGCCTGGGCCCGCATCACCGCCGGGGACGTGCCCCGCTACCGCGACCTCGAGGAGAAGCCGTGACCGCCCGCCAGATCGACCCGCCCGAGCTGCGCCACGCCGACGAGCTGGCCTTCCTCGCCGCGGCCGACGACGGCCCGCGCCCGCCCGGCTGGCGGCTCACCCCGCGGGCCGTGGTCACCTTCGTGGCCGGCTCGGCCGGGGCGCCCGTCGACGGCCGGGTCATCGAACCCAAATTCGTCGGCGAACGGGCCCTGGTCGAACGCTGCGTCGTCACCCTGGCCGGCGAGCGCGGCCTGCTGCTGGTCGGCGAACCCGGCACGGCCAAGTCGATGCTGTCCGAACTGCTTGCCGCGGCCGTCTGCGGCACCAGCGCGCTGGCCGTTCAAGGCACCGCGGGCACCAGCGAGGACCAGCTTCGATACGGCTGGAACTACGCGCTGCTGCTGGCCCAGGGGCCCACGCCCGAGTCGCTGGTGCCGTCGCCCGTCCTCACCGCCATGCGCACCGGGGCCGTGGCCCGCGTCGAAGAAATCACGCGCTGCCTGCCCGAAGTGCAGGACGCCCTCGTCTCGATCATGTCGGAGCGCCGGATCAGCGTGCCCGAACTCGGCACCACGACCTTCGCGGTGCCCGGGTTCTGCCTGATCGCCACGGCCAACCTGCGCGACCGCGGCGTCTCCGAGATGTCGGCCGCGCTCAAACGACGCTTCAACTTCGAGGTCGTGCCACCCATCGCCGACCTCGACGCCGAAGTGGCGCTGGTGACCCGCCAGGCGCGGGCCGCGGTCGAACGTGGCGGGGCGGCCTACGGCATCGACGAGGCAGTGCTGGAGACGCTGGTAACGGCGTTCCGCGACCTGCGTACGGGCACGAGCGCCGAAGGCTGGGAGGTGGAACGCCCGTCCTCGGTGATGAGCACGGCCGAAGCGGTCGCGGTGGCCGCCTCGATCGGGTTGTCCGCGGCCTACCTGCCCGGCCCCGACCCGCTGTCACTGCTCCCCGGCCACCTGCTCGGCGTGGTCCGCAAGGACGACCCGGCCGACGCCGAACGCCTGCTGGCGTACTGGGACGGTGCGCTACGCCGGCGGGCCGAGGCGGGCTCGCGCATGTGGCGGCAGCTCTGGGAACACCGGGACGTGCTCCGTGACTGACCCCCGGCCGCAGATCGTTGCGCTCGCCGGTGATCCCCGTGTCCAGCTGATCGGCGTACGTCACCACTCCCCGGTGCTGGCGGCCGCCGTGCCGGCGCTGCTCGACGCCTTCGCCCCCGCGGCGGTGCTGGTCGAGTTGCCGGCCGAGATGCAGCCCTGGTTGCGCTGGCTGGCCGACCCCTCCCTGGTGACGCCGGTCGCCCTGGCCGCGGCCACGCCTGACGGGCCGGTCGCGTTCTATCCGTTCGCCGACTTCAGCCCCGAGCTGGCCGCCCTGCGCTGGGCCCACACCCACGGCATCCCCGCCATTTGCTGCGACCTGCCCTTGGCCGCCCGCCAACCCGCGCCGGCCCTCTCGTCGTCCGGCCCGCCGTCCGTCCCGCCTTCATTCGGTCCGCCGTCCGTCCCGCCTTCGTCCGGTCCGCTGTCCGTCCCGGCGGCTCCCGTTCCGTCGAGGCTGCCGGCGGCCGACTCGCCGCCGGGCCTCGCGGTCGGTCCGACGCTGGGCCAAACCGTGCAGGCAACCCTGTCCGGCCGCACCGGCGACGACCTGTGGGACCGCTGGGTCGAGGCCGCCGCACCGGGAAGCTCCGCCGAAGCCGTGCGCCGGGCCGCCCTCACCGTCGGATGGGCCCTCCGCCACGACGCCGCCCGCACCGGCATCGACGAAACCGACCTGGCCCGCGAGTCCTGGATGAGAGCCCACATCACCCGCACACAGGGCCGGGTCTCCGTGGTGGTCGGCGCCTTCCACGCCCCCGCGCTGCTGGAGGCCCCCGATGAGATCGCCGCCGCCGAGATGCCCGACCACCGCGTACGACGTCCCGGCACCACCACGCCCGGTCACGTTGGTATCGGGGGTGTGGCCGGTGGTTCCGAGCCGGTCGTTTCGCTTGTGCCCTATACGTTTGATCTGCTGGACGCGCGGTCCGGCTATCCGGCCGGCATTCGGGATCCGCGGTGGCAGCAGGCCGTGTTCGAGTGCGGGGCCGAGCCGGACGGCGTCCGGCGGGCGGCGGACCGGTTCGCGGTCGAGGTGGCTCGGGAGCTGCGCGGGTCGGGGCAACCCGCCGGGCCCGGCGAGGCGGCCGAAGTGGCACGGCTGGCCCAGGATCTGGCTTCGTTGCGGTCGTTGCCCGCGCCGGGGCGGGGTGAGCTTGTCGAGGCGTTGCAAACCGTGCTGGCGCAGGGAGCCCCCGCGGGTGTGGGGCGGCAAGTGGCCCGGGCGATGCAGACGGTCCTGATCGGACAGCGACGGGGACGGCTGCCCAAAGGTGCTCCCGTCACCGGGCTGCGGCCGGCGGTCGAGCACGATGTGGTGCGGCTCAAACTGGCCGGGCCGGGGGAGAAGTGGCAACGCGTACGGCTGGATCCGATGCGCTCGCCCACCGACCGGGAACGGGACCTGACGATCCGGCGGCTCAACGCGTGCGGGGCGGTCTACGGCAGCGCGGGAACGGCGGGGCCGGTGCCGGGTGGGGAGACCCTGACGACGACGTGGCGGCTGGAGTGGACGCCCTCGGCCGACGCGGCGCTGGCCGTCGCCGGGCTGCACGGTGTCACGTTGGCGCAGGCGGCGGAGGGGGTGCTGGCGAGTCGTCGGCGTCGCGAGCTGCAGGCCGGTGGGCCGACTGCCGAGCAGGCCCTGGACGGGCTCGAGGAAGCGGCCGCGTGCGGGCTGGCCGGGCCGGCCGGGCAGCGGCTGAACGACGTCCGGGAAATGGTTGGCGGCATCGAGCAGATCGTGGCGGCGTTGCGCCTGCTCGGGCGGCTCGAACGCGGCCATCTCGGTGAGCCGCTCGCGGGTGTGCCCGAGGTGCGCGACACCTTGCACGCGGCGGCGGTGGCGGCGATGGCAGGGCTGACCGGTTCGCAGCGGGTGGAGGACGCGCGGGCGCTGCTCGACCTGGTGCAGTCGGCCGACGAGGACGGTCGCGTGTTGCGGCTGGGCCACGCGATCAGAACCCTGGCCCGCGACGGTTCACCCCTGATGCGCGGCGCCGCGGCGGCCGTCGGCGTGCTGCTGGGGCATGAGGAGCCACAAGCTTTCGGCGTACGCCTGGCGTCGTGGGCCGACCTGCCAGGGCCTGAGGCCACCGACCGTCTACGGGGTGCGCTGAGCGTGGCCGGCGCGCTGCTGCGGTCGCCGGGCGAGGCGTTGACACCCCTGCTGACCGTCATCGAGGAAATGCCCGACGACACTTTCGTACGCCGTCTGCCCGCACTGCGCGGCGGGTTCGACGCACTGACCCCGGCCGACCGCGACCGCCTGCTGGAAACGGTGACCGCCGCGCACGGCGAGTTCTCGACCACCCTGCCCACCGACGCCGCCACCCTGGCCGCTTGGGTGACCGCCGACCGTGCCGGAGCTGCCGCGCTCCGAGCCTTGTCCCTCCCCGCCCCGATGGTGGAGCTCCCACCGGACGTTCGGGATCCGGGCACCGACACCGGCGGCTCCGGCCGGGAGGCGGCTATCGGTGCGGTGGAGCGGTGGCGGCTTCTGCTCGGGCGGGAGACCGATCAGCTTTCGCAGCGGCAGCGACGACTGGCGACCGCACTCGACGAGCTCTACGGGGCCGGGCGCGGTGAAGGCGCGTACACGGTCGGGGGTGGGGGCGGCCAGGAGGCGGCCTACCCCGAAGTTCGCGACTGGCTGTCCGATGTGGAGGACCTGTTCGGGGCTGACGTCCGGGACGAAGTGCTGGCCCGGGCGGCCGAGAAAGGTCGGCTCGACGCGTTGACAGCGGCCGACCCGGACCGCGTACGGGCGTCGGTTGATCTGCTGCATGCCGTGCTCTCGCTGGCCGGCGGGCTGCCCGAGGCCCGGCTGGCCCAGCTCCGGCCGCTGGTGGCCCGGCTCACCGACGAGCTGACCGCGCGCCTGGCCCGGCGGATCCGGCCCGCGCTCACCGGCATCGGGACGCCGCGGCCCACGCTGCGGCCGACGGGCCGGCTGGACCTGGCGGCGACGGTCCGGCGCAATCTGCACACCGTACGGGCCGACGAGACCGGGCGGCCCCGGATCGTCCCGGAGCGGCCAGTCTTTCGCAGCCGGGGGCGGCGCAGCGTCGACTGGCAGGTGATCCTGCTGGTCGACGTGTCAGGGTCGATGGAGGAGTCGACGATCTGGGCCGCACTCACCGCGTCGGTTCTGGCCGGGGTGCCCGCGCTGCGGACGCACTTCGTCACGTTCTCGACCGAGGTGATCGACCTGACCGACCGCGTGACCGACCCGCTGTCGCTGCTGCTGGGAATTCGGGTGGGCGGCGGCACCCACATCGCGGCCGCGCTGCGGTACGCCCGGCAGATGAGCATCGTGCCCGCCCGCACGATGGTCGTCACGATCAGCGACTTCGAGGAGGGCTTCCCGATCGGCGACCTGCTCGGCGCCGTCCGGGCCCTGGCCGACGACGGCATGACGCTGCTCGGTTGCGCCAGCCTCGACGACAAGGGCCGGCCCCGCTACAGCACCGGCGTGGCCGCTCAGCTCGTCGCGGCGGGCATGCCGGTGGCCGCGCTGAGCCCGCTCCAACTGGCCGGCTGGATCGGGGACCGGGTCCGATGAACCTGCCCCCGGTCGACCCGTCGGTCACCGCCGACGCTGTGGCCGCGCTGCCCGCCCGGCTGAAGGGCCGCCTCGACGCCGCCGTCGCCCAGGCCCACACGTGGCCCGTTGTCACGATCGGCCGGACCGTGACGGTCCACCCCGACGACAAGACGACGGTCACGCTGACAACCCCGGTGCGCACGGCCGCCGACGCCGTCTGCAGCTGCTTGCTGACGCCCCGCTGCCTGCACCGAGCCGCGGTCTTGAGCGCCGCCCCCATCCTGACCGACACCCAAGAGGAGCCACCCACCGACGCCGCCCCGGAACCGACCACTGATATTTCAGTAGGTTCGGGTCGAGGTCTGGCCACTGACATTTCAGCGGGTTCGAGCCCGGAGTTGCCGACTGACATTTCAGCGGACTCGGTTCAGGGTCGGCCGACTGATATGTCAGTGGGTTCGGGTCCGGGGCGGGCCATTGATATTTCAGAGGGTTCGGGTTCGGAGTTGCCGGCTGATATTTCAGTGGGTTCGGGTCGGGGGCAGCCGGCTGTTATTTCAGCGGGTTCGGGTCGGGAGTTTCCGGCTGACATTTCAGTGAGCTTGCGTCGAGGGCTGCCGGCTGACATTTCAGCGGACTCGGTTCAGGGTCGGCCGACTGATATGTCAGTGGGTTCGGGTCCGGGGCGGGCCACTGATATTTCAGAGGGTTCGGGTTCGGAGTTGCCGACTGATATTTCAGTGGGTTTGGGTCGAGGGCTGTCGACTGGCATTTCAGCGGGCTCCGGTCATGACCTGCGGACTGACATTTCAGCGGGCTCGGTTCAGGGTCGGCCGACTGATATGTCAGTGGGTTCGGATCTGGAGCAGGCCACTGATATTTCAGAGGGTTCGGATACTTCAGTGGGTTCGGATCGAGGGCTGCCGGCTGATTCGTCAGTGGGCTTGGGTCAGGACCTGCCGACTGATATGTCAGTGGGCTCGGGTCGGGAGTTGCCGGCTGACATGTCGGTGGGCGCGGGTCGGAGGCTGTCCACCGATGACGGGGCCGCCGGATCACGGCTGGGTGGCGGGCAGGACGGAGTCGGCCGCGATGAGCGAGGGCGACTCGCTGGCGCTGAACCGATACAGGACGCCGATCCGGGCTCGGTAACACACGCGGCGCCGGCGGGGGCTGCAACTTTTGGGCCGGGGCCGCGCGTCAGTGGCGGGGCAGGAAGGGAGTCCGGGCGGCGTGCCGAGTCCGGGCCGCTAGATCAGGCCCCCCAGGTAACCGCAGCGCAGCGGGAGGCTGCTCGGGGGCTCTGGGTGGCGGGGGCCGAGATGCTGGCCGGTGGCATCCCCGGAGCCGGGGCGGTAACCCAGGCCGCACTGCTTCGCGCCGGGCATCACGCGCGGGCCACAGGCCTGCACACCGCCGCCGCGGCGTCGGTGCGGGTTGTGGAGCAGCTGCGGGCGGCCCGCCGGGAGGAGCCGTCGTTTCAACGGGCCGCCCTGACCGATGATCTGCGCGAGCTGCTCCTGGTCTGTCACCGTGTGGCCGCGGGCGACGCGAGCGCCGTCGGGGTGGCTCGGCGGGACTACCAGCCGGTGGGCGATCTCCGGCTTTTCGGGGTTTTCTGCGAGCCGGTTCGGGCGGCGACCGGTCACGCCGGCGCGGTGACCTACCTGGCCGATCCGGGCGGTCGGGTCTGGGTGGTGTCGGACGTCAAGCCGGCCGAGCCGTCGGTTGCGCTCACGGCCACGCGGGGTTCGGTCGATCTGGGCGAGGTGCGTCTCAGTCACCATGGGCTGGCTCGGGCGGGGTTGCGGGCGATCAACGCGCACGCCTCGGTGGTGGGGCGGCTCAGTCACGGCCGGGCCCGCCGGGCGGTGGCCGCGCCGGGGGTGGGGTGGTTCGACGATCCGCTCGACGCGCTGTGGCGGGTGCCGCTGAGCAGTCAGGTCGACCGTTGGCTGGCCGGAGCCGCGTTGCCTGTTCAGGAACGGCACGCCGCGCACGACCTGGCGTACGTCGATGGTGTGATTCTCGGCACCGACCGCAGCGGGCTGGTGGTCGCGGTGGGGGGCGACGGCCGGACTGTCGCCGTGGGCGTGCCGCACGAGGATCCGGCGCTGCCCTACGTCGGTAATCTGCGTCTGCTCGCGACCCAGGCCCGGGGCCGGCCCGTGCGGGTCGTCGGGCGTTTCACCGGTCCCGCCCGGATTGCCGCGCTGGCCGTCGCCGCGAGTTGGCTCCCGCCCTCGTACGGGGGTCACGCCGATCTCGGCGCGCAGCGTCTGACCAGGGCGGATGTCCCGGGCTCGACGGCTGCCGGGCCGCCCGTGCCGCCGTTTGCGGGACCCCCTCTGCACCTCGTGCGACATCAGCTGGAACGGGTCGTGGCCACCGGTCGCGCGGCCCTGCTGGCGGGGGCCGAGCTGGACGCGCGCCGCCTGGCCGGGGCCCACCTGGCGACGGCCGCCGCTGTGGTGACTGGGCTCGCCGCGGCGGGTGTGCGGCGTACGCGGGACGTTTTCGGACGGCTGGATCCGCACGATTCCCAGCACTTGGCTCAGGCCTGGCTGACCGCTGCCGTCTATGAGCAGGCGGCCACCGCCGAGGCAACCAGGGTTGCCTGGGGCTGACTACGGGTAGGATTGCCGCTTGTCTGCTTCTAAGTGAAGCTGCGGGGCAGGCAAGATGAACGGCACGTTAACAAGGCCTGGGTGACGAAGAGGGGATGGACGTTTCCAATGGCTGATCCGGGTAATGCGGGTCGCCATGCCGGACCACGATCGACACGGGTGTGCAGTGACTGAAGCAGTGATGACCAAGGGTTTTTGGCAGCCACCACTGACCGGCCAGGTTCCCAAGGTCGAGCTCAAGGTGGCCGTGGCCAACGACGACCTGCGCAAGCTCGGTGCTGACCTGAAGAGTGGTCTGATGCGGAAGGTCTACTTCCTCGACACCGTCGACCTTGCCCTGCAGCGGCACGGCCTGATCGTGCGGATCCGCAGCAACAAGGGCCGCTGCGCCGACGCGGTGGTCAAGCTGCGGCCGGTGCTGCCCAAGGCGTTGCCGGGCTGGCTGCGGCGCGACGACGGCTTCGCCGTCGAGATCGACGCGCTGCCCGACAATTACGCCTGCTCGGGCACGCTCAAGCGACGGCTCGGGCGGCACGACGTGGAACGCACGGTCGCGGCCGGCAAGCCGCTGGCCCGGCTGCTCTCCAGCCGGCAGAAGCGCCTGCTCACCGCGTATGCCAACGTGCCGTTGAACACCCTGCTCACGTTCGGCCCGGTCGTCGTCAGGCGGTGCCGGCTGCAGCTGGCGGCGCTCGACCACGCCCTGGTCGCCGAGCAGTGGACTTTCCCGGACGGGTCGGTGATCGCCGAGCTGTCCACGCGCTGCCCGTCCGAGCGGGCCCCCGAGATCGCCGACGAGACGTCCAGCGCGCTCCGGGCGTACGGGATCGTCCCCGACGACGAGCCGCAGGTGACCAAGACCGAGGCCACGCTGCGCCACTTCACACCTCGATTCGCGACCCCATGATCACCGTACGGTCGCGGGGCAGGCTGAAGTATTCCGCCGCGTCGGCCGTGATGTAGGACGTGGCGATGAACAGCCGTTTGCGCCACGGGGCCATGGTGCTGGAGTCGCCGCGGGTGAGCTCGATCTTCGACAGGAAGTAGGACGCCTCGTCGACCGAGATCGTGCCTTCGGTCTGCTCGGCCTCGAGGGTGCGCAGCAGCGCCGGCACGTCGGGCGTCTCCATGTATCCGTAGCGCGCGCTTACGTGCGTCATGCCGTCGCCCGCGTAGCCCAGGTCGTCGACGGCGATGCGCTGGTCGTCGGGCAGTCGCGGCACCGGCACCGTCTCGATCGACAGGATGATCACGTGGTCGTGCCGCACGTGGTTGTGCGTGACGTTGGCCCGCAGCGCCAGCGGGGCGGTCTGCTTGCCGCGGTTGAGGAAGATCGCCGTGCCGGGCACCCGGGTCAGTGCCGGTGTGCGGGTCTGCATGTCGTCGACGAACTCGCGCAGCGACCCTTCGGCCTTGTCACGCTCCGCGGTGACGATCTGGCGGCCGCGCTGCCACGTGGTCATGACCGTGAACGCGATCAGACCGATCAGCAGGGGCAACCACGCCCCGTGCACGAGCTTGGTCAGGTTGGCGCTGACGAACAGCAGGTCGACGGCGAGCAGCAGGCCACCCCCGCCGATCACCAGCCACTTGGGTGCGTGCCAGCGAACCCGCGCGAAATACAGGAACAACAGCGTGGTGATGGTGATCGTGCCGACCACGGCCATCCCGTACGCGTAGGCCAGCGCGGCCGAGCTGCGGAACGCGAACACCAGCACCAGCACCGCGACCATGAGAAGCCAATTGATCCACGGTACGTAGATCTGGCCCACCGTCGACTCCGACGTGTGCGCGATGCGCAGGCGCGGAAGGTAACCGAGCTGGCCCGCCTGGGACGCCACCGAGTAGGCGCCGGTGATGACGGCCTGGGCCGCGATCACGGTGGCCGCGGTGGCCAGGACGACCAGGGGCAGCCGGGCCGCGTCCGGCACGAGCAGGAAGAACGGACTGGACAGCTTGCCCGGGTCGCCCAGCAGCAGCGCGCCCTGGCCCAGGTAGCTCAGCGTGCAGGCGGGCAGCACCAGCGCGAGCCAGCCGACCGTGATCGCCTTGCGCCCGAAGTGGCCCATGTCCGCGTACAGCGCCTCGGCGCCGGTCACGGAAAGCACGATCGCGGCCAGGGCGAAGAACGCGATGTGGAAATGTCCGGAGATGAACCCGATCGCGTACGTGGGGGAGAGCGCCTCGAGGATGCGGGGCTCGTCGATCACGCCCCACACGCCGGCCGCCCCGATCACCGTGAACCAGGCGATCATGATGGGGCCGAAGAGGCGCCCGACCGCCGCCGTGCCGTGCCGCTGGAAGGCGAACAGGATCACGATGATGACGGCGGTGATCGGCACGACCAGGTCGTCCAGCCCGGAGCGGACGGTTTCGAGGCCCTCGATCGCGGACAGCACCGAGATGGCCGGCGTGATCATGCTGTCGCCGAAGAACAGCGAGGCGCCGAAGATGCCGAACGCGGCCAGGATCACCGCGCTGCGCCGGTGGTGGTCGGACCCCCAGCGGCGCAGCAGGGTGATGAGGGCCATGATGCCGCCCTCGCCGTCGTTGTTGACCCGCATCACCAGCGAGATGTAGGTCAGCGTCACGATGATCATGACGGACCAGAAGATCGTCGACACCACGCCCAGGATGTTGCTGTCGCTGATCGGCACCGGGTGCGGGTCGGCCGGGTTGAAGATCGTCTGCAGCGTGTAGATCGGGCTCGTGCCGATGTCGCCGAAGACGACACCGAGGGCGCCGACGACCACTGCCGCCTTCAGCTTCGAGTGGTCGTGCTGCACGTGCGGGGCCGCCGGTTCGCTCACTGGCCCATTCTGCGCCCGCCGTACCCGCTTGGGAGGTCCTATCCGGCGTGTCCGTCGCCACGAGCTTCGAGTACCACACGACCACGCTCGGAAGTGGGGAAACGGCCGATCATGGCCTCCAGTTCGTCCGCCGCGACGTTGGCGCCGAACGCCTCCGTGCCCGGCTCCAGCCGTACGCCGGCGGCCAGCGGCCCGGCCACCACGGGATCGAACCCGAGGTCGTCGACGAGCGCCGAGACCGCGGCCACGTCGGCCGGGTCGTCGCCGGCCACCGCGATCGCCTTGCGGCCGGGGGTGCCGGTGGGCCGCGCGCCCTCCTCGAGGTCGTGATAACCCATGTGGTTGAACGCCTTGACCACGCGCGAGCCGGGCAGGAACGCCTGCACGATCTCGCTCGACGACGTGCGGGGGTCGGTCAGGTCGTCGCGGATGCCGTCGACCTCCCACCAGTAGTTCATGGCGTCGACGACCAGCTTGCCCCGCAGCGGCTCGACCGGGACGTTGCGGTGCTTGCCCAGCGGCAGGGCCAGCACCACGACGTCGGCCCGGGCCGCCGCGTCGGCCGCGGTGGTGGGCTCGGCCCCCGGCACCAGCACGCTGATGATCAGACCGATTTTCGCGACGTCGCCGGAGCCGGCGATGAGCACCTGGTGCCCGGCCGCCACCGCGAGCCGGGCCAGGACGGTGCCCACCTTGCCGGCGCCGAGAATGCCGATCGTCGTCATCTCAGGCGGCCAGGATTTCACGAGTCATCGGCAGCACCTTAGTGCCGAACAGCTCGACGGCGCGCATGCGGGCGCCGGCCGGGATCGAACCGGCGGTGTAAATCATGTCGAACCGCCCGACGCCGAGGGTCTTGATCGCGCCGGCCATCTTGCGGGCCACGGTCTCGGGCGAGCCGATGTACAGCGAGCCCTGCTCGACCTCGTAGTCGAACTCCTGCTTGCGCAGCGGCGGCCAGCCCCGGAGGGCGCCGATCCGGTCCCGCATGACCTTGAAGCGCGGGTAGAAGATCTCCTTGGCCTCCTCGTCGGTGTCGGCGACGAACCCCGGCGAGTGCATCCCGACCGGGTGCGCCACCGTGCCGAGCTGGTCGGCGGCCCGCCGATAGAGATCCACGTACGGGGCGAAGCGGTCGGGCCGGCCACCGATGATCGCCAGCATCAGGGGCAGGTTGTAACGGGCCGCACGGACCACGGACTGCGGGGAGCCGCCCACACCGACCCACGTCGTCAGCCGGCCGGAGTCGGTCTTGGGGAACACGTCGGCGTCGACCAGCGGCGCGCGGGTCGTGCCGCTCCAGGTCACCGGCTTCTCGTCGAGCAGCTGGACGAAGAGCTCGATCTTCTCCTCGAACAGCTTGTCGTAGTCGGCCATGTCGTAGCCGAACAGCGGGAACGACTCGGTGAAGGACCCGCGGCCCAGGATGACCTCGGCGCGTCCGTTCGACAGGGCGTCCACGGTCGCGAAGCGCTGGAACACCCGTACGGGGTCGTCGGAGCTCAGCACCGTGACGCCGGACGCCAGGTGGATGCGCTTGGTCCGGCCCGCGATGCCCGCGAGCACGGTCTCGGGGGTGGAGATCGCATACTCCGGCCGGTGGTGCTCGCCCAGCGCGATCACGTCGACGCCCAGCTCGTCGGCGAGCACGGCCTCGTCGACGACCTGCCGGATGGCGTCGCCGTGCGAAAGCAGATTGCCCTTGTCGTCCTCCGGCCTGTCGCCGAACGTGTCGAGGCCGAACGTGAGTTCCGTCATCATGACCCTCTCAAGCTGATTGACGTGTCAATTATGCCCGCTACTATTGACACGTCAATCACAGGAGGTGGAGTTGTGAGCGCTGGCACACGGCGATTTCCCACCCGGGACGAGCTCCGGGTCTGGCGTGACTTCCTGGAGACGGGGGACCTGGTGCGGGCCGAGCTGACGGCCCGCCTGCAGCAGACGTCCCAGCTCTCGCCGGGGGACTACGCGGTGCTGCTCGCGCTCAGCGAAGCCACCGGGCAGCGGCTGCGCTCGTCCGAGCTGGCCGCCGCGATCAGCTGGGAGCGCAGCCGGTTGTCGCACCACCTGGGCCGGATGGAGAAGCGCGGGCTGATCCGCCGCGAGGAGTGCGCCACCGACAGCCGGGGTCACGAGGTGGTGCTCACCCCGGAAGGGCTGGCCGCGTTCCAGGCGGCGACCCGGCCGCATCTGCGCGACATCCGCGAACTCTTCGTCGACGCGCTGACCCCCGAACAGCTCGCGGCGGCGGGCGAGATCGCGGCCGCCCTGCGTGCCCATCTCGTACGGGGGTAGAAAGGTCGGCATGGCTCGTATCGCGGTGACCGGAGGCAGCGGCAAACTCGGCCGCGCCGTCGTCAAGGACCTGCTCGACCACGGCAACGACGTGGTGAACCTCGACCTGGCGCCGGGTCCGCCGTCGGCGGCGTCCTACACGCGTGTCGATTTGTCAGACTTCGGCCAGGCGGTCTCCGTGCTGACCGCCGTCGACGACCGCTACGACAAGATCGACGCCGTGGTGCACCTGGCCGCGATCCCCGCCCCCGGCCTGCTCCCCAACGCGGCCACGTTCCACAACAACATCACGGTGACGTACAACGTCTTCGCCGCCGCCCGTACGGCCGGCATCAAGACCGTCGTGTGGGCGTCCAGCGAAACCGTGCTCGGCCTGCCCTTCGAGACCACGCCGCCGCCGTACCTGCCGGCCGACGAGGAGTACCCGGCCCGCCCCAACTCCTCGTACTCGCTGGCCAAGCACCTCGAGGAGCAGATGGCGGCCCAGTTCTGCCGCTGGGACCCCACGCTGACCATGGTCGGCCTGCGCTTCTCCAACGTGATGGAACCCGGCGACTACCAGGACTTCCCCTCGTACGACGCCGATCCGCACCACCGCAGCTGGAACGCGTGGGGTTACATCGACGCCCGCGACGGGGCCCAAGCCGTCCGGCTGTCCCTGGCGTACGGGAAGCCGGGTGTCGAGATCTTCGTGATCGCCAACGCCGACACGGTGATGGCCCGGCCCAGCACCGCCCTGGCGGCTGAGGTCTTCCCCGACCTGCCCCTCAAGAAAGACCTCACCGAACACGAGACCCTGCTCTCCATCGACAAGGCCCGCCGCCTGCTCGGCTACGAGCCCGCGTTCAGCTGGCGTTCGTAGGGGATTTTCTCGCCGGCCTCGACGGGGACGGGGAGTTTGTTCTCCGCCGGGGGCAGGGGGCACGTGGCGAAGTCGGTGTAGGCGCAGGGCAGGTTGGTGGCGCGGTTGAAGTCGAGGGTGACTGTGCCGTCGGAGGCCGGCTCGGCGATGGCCAGGCTGCGGTTGGCCGCGTACGTGGTGATGCCCGACGTCTCGTCGGTGAACAGGGCGAAGAACGATCCCGGGGTGCGGCCGTTGAAGACTGTGAGGGAGAGCGGGGTGCCCAGGGCCTCGAACTCGACGACGCCGGGGGACTCGTAGATGTGTTCCAAACCCTCCACGGCGGCGCCCACCGTGACGTCCTGCGGGGTGTCGAAGGGAACGTAGCGGCCGGTCAGCTGCCACTTGTCGGTGGGCTCGTACGTGGGGGTGCCGCGGAACCGGGTGCGCAGCGCATTGCCGGGGTGGCGGGGGCGGACGATGTCGAAACCGCCGCGCTTGGCCACTTCGATGACGGCGTCGCCGGCGGTGGCGTTGCGGCCGCCGCGTTCGGGGAGGACGCCGAACTCGTGGCGGCCGGTGACCTCCGTGCCGTCGACGGTGAGTGACTCGCCGGGGGCCAGCGTGACGACCGGGCCGGCCGGGCCGGTGCTCCACTCGCCGGGGGCGTCGGGAAAGCGCTGCGGGGTCGCGGTGAGGAAGTTGAGGCTGGTGACGGCCAGGAATCCATGCGGGTCGGCGAGGGTGCGCTCGTGCTCGGCGTGCCACTCGGCCCAAAGCTGCTCGTCCATGCGTTCAGCCTATGCCTACTTGACCGATAGGAGTTACGTGATGCTAGCCTCTTCGGAAGGTCATGAGTGCCAGCGCGTAGCCCCGGCTTGCTGGCCGGCAACCCTTGCGTTCGCGATGGGGTGCCCCGGGTGAGGACCAGGTCTGCGCCCGGCCGGGCGCAGGCAAGCGCGAGCCTCCGGAGGCCTTGCTGTGTCTGACCGTCTCGATGTCGTCGGCGCCGACCTGACCGTGGGCGGGCAACGTTTCGTTCACCTCGACTACGCGGCCTCGGCGCCCGCTGTCCGGGCCGCGGCCGACGCCGTACGGGATCTGCTCCCGTATTACGGCAGCGTGCACCGCGGCGCGGGGCTGCGGTCGCAGCGGTCGACGCTCGAATACGAGCGGGCCCGCGACACCGTGGCCGAGTTCGTGGGCGCCCGCGACGGCGACAGCGTCATCTTCACGCGCAACACGACGGACTCGCTCAACCTGCTGGCCCGCGCGCTGCCCGAGGGCACCACGACGATCGTGTTCGACGGCGAGCACCACGCCAACCTGCTGCCCTGGCCGTCACCCGTGCGCCTGCCCGCGCCGGCCGATCCCGACGCGGCGGTCCGGGCGGTGCGGGCCGCTTTCGAGTCCGTACGGGGTCCCGCGCTGCTCGCCGTGACCGGCGCGAGCAATGTGACGGGGGAGATCTGGCCGGTGCGGGAACTGGCCGACGTGGCTCACTCGTACGGGGGAAGGGTTCTGCTCGATGCCGCTCAGCTGGCGCCGCACCGGCCGGTGAACCTGAGCGAACTGGGCACGGACTATGTCGCCTTCTCCGGGCACAAGCTGTACGCGCCGTTCGGGGCGGGCGTGCTGGCCGGGCGGAGCGATTGGCTGGACGCGGCCGAACCGTACCTGCGCGGCGGCGGCGCCAGCCTGTCCGTCGGCGACCACGACGTCACCTGGGCCACCGGACCCGCGCGGCACGAAGGCGGCACCCCCAACCTGATCGGAGCTGTCGCTCTGGCCGCCGTATGCGAGGCGCTGATGCAGGCCGATCGCGCCGAGCTGGACGACCATGAGCGTTCGCTGCTCGCTTCGCTCCCCGACGGTGTCACCCTCTTCGGCGGACGGCAGCCGCGCGTCGGCATCGTCTCGTACGCCCTGCCCGACGCGGTCGGCGTCGCCGATCGGCTGGGGCGTGAACACGGCATCGGCGTCCGGGCGGGAATGTTCTGCGCCCACCCGCTGGTGCGGCGCCTCGGCGGTGGCGGCGACTGCGGAACCGGCGGCCTGCTGCGCGTGAGCTTCGGCTTGGGCACCACCCACGACGACATCGACCGGCTGTGCGGCATTCTGTTCCCATGACTCAACCGCGCGCCGTGGCCGTCGTGATCTCCGAGGGCCGCGTCCTGCTGATGAAGCGTTACCTGCAGCGGCCCCGGCCGTGCGTGATGTGCCCGCGCGGGGCCCTGGCCTGCGCGGGTCACCACTACGCCGTGCTGCCGGGCGGGAGTGTCGAGCCCGGGGAGTCGTTCGAGGAAGCCGTCCTGCGCGAGCTGACCGAGGAGACCACGATGACGGCACGGATCGAGCGTCAACTGTGGTCGGGCCGGCACGCCAAACGCCGGGCTGTCTATTTCCTCATGACCGACGTCGAGGGCACGCCCGTGCTGTCCGGGCCCGAGGCCGTCGAGAACGGGCCGCTCAACAGTTTCGAATTGCTGTGGGCCACCCCGGCCGACTTCGAGCCGCTGAATGTGTTTCCACCCAGCATCCGGGCGCCACTGACCGCATTGTTGTGAAAATTGTCCTCACGGGACAATCGTGGAATGGAACCCGGCGACTTCTGGCAGCTGATCACCCTCGGGGACGACCGCGAATTCGGGCGCGTCGTCGACGAACTGGCCCGACGTGAAGTCTCCGCCATATACGGTTTCGAGGACCGGCTGGCGGCATTGTTGTATGCCATCGACACTTATCCGCACGCCAGGGCCGCGCGGGCCCGGGGGGACTGGTTTCTTTACGTGCGCTGCGCTGTTGTGGCGGACGGGCCTTCGGCGTACGAGGAAGTGCTCGCCGAGCCTCGGAAACTGCGCCGGTATGCCACCCGCGAGGCTGAGCACCTGCTGTCTGTGGCGTCGACGGCCTACGAGCGGAAAACCGGACTGCCGTGGACGCATGAGGCTCCGTACGACTACGAGTCGGGCAGCAATGCCGAGGGGTGGGCGGGGTCTGAACCGCCACTGTGGATTCGTGCTGCTGTCGGCGTGGCCCGTCTGCTGAACCGCGGCGGCACGAGTGAGCCACCGGGCCGCTGAAGCTGAACGTTGACGGGGCTCCGTGAGCCATGCCATAGTTGACCCATGCCTAGGGCTCACATGACTAGGTGTCGCGGAGCAATCCGCGTCTCCGCTGCCGGTGCTGTGGGCGGCGGGGCGCAGTCGCCCCGGGGAGGGGGTGGCTGTCGTGCGAGGTCGCGTGGTCCGGCAGCTGCTGATGCCGGACCACCGGCGACCCCTCACCAGGGTCGCCGCGAGGGAGTGGAGCCTGTGGCGGACGGATCCGGTCAGGGAAGCACCGCGGCGAGGCCGTCGGCGCGGGGGTCGCTTCCGGCGTCAAGCACACCGTGGCGCAGGCGGGACAGCTGGACGTGGCCGGCGTCGTCGTGCAGGGCCGGCACGGTCGAGATCCGCAGAGCAAAGGCGTCGGGCGCGGTCGGCACGGTCGAGGCCCGCGGAGCAAAGGCGTCGGGCGCGGTCGGCACGGTCGAGGCCCGCGGAGCAAAGGCGTCGGCGGGCAGGCCCGGCTCGAGGATCAAGTCGTCGCCGCGGACGATCCACCGTGGACGCGCCGCCAGTTCGCCGGGGTCGGGGGCCGACAGGACGTCGGGGGCCAGCTGGGCCAGGATCCACGGCTGGGCCCGGCCGCCCTGGCAGCCGAGCGCGACCACGCTCTCTCCGGTGGTGGCGATGGCCGGGCACAACGTGTGCGGCGGACGCAGGCCGGGCCGGAGGTAGGCGGGATGCGACGGGTCGAGACTGAACGAGGAGCCCCGGTTGTGCAGCACCACCCCGGTCGCCGGGTCCAGCAGGCCGGCCCCGAAGCTCTCGAAGACACTCTGGATCAGAGTGACGGCATTGCCCTCGTCGTCGACCGCTGTCACCGCCACCGTGTCACCGGCCGGCTCGGGCAGCCCCGCCGTACGGGCGTCCGGCGGATCAGCCTCCGGCGCTCGGAGAGGCGGATCAGCCTCGGGCGCTCGGAGAAGCGGATCAGCCTGCGGCCCCCGGAGAGGCGGACCAGCCTCGGGCGCTCGGAGAAGCGGATCAGCCTCCGGCCCCCGGAGAGGCGGATCAGCCTGCGGCCCCCGGAGAAGCAGCCCGTCGAGGGAGATCGGGCCGCCGCGAGGATCGCCGAGCAGCGCGTTGCGGGCGGCCTGGGCGCGGTGGCTGTCGGCGATCAGGGCCGGCGAGCCCACGATCGCGAGGAACGTCGCGCCCTGCACCGGCGGTGGCGCGGCGTGCCAGGTGACGTCCCCGGCCACCGTACGCAGGGGGTCGCCGACCTCCGCGGCGTGCTCGGCGAAATCCGCGGCGGTCAGCGGACTGCCCAGCGCCCGCACCCCGGCCACGATCGGTCCCGTGTAGAAAGACCGCCAGTCACGCCCGATCGCGGCCAGGGTCTGCGCCAGGGCCGGCTGCACGAGCCGGGGGCGCAGCATGATCGCGGACAGTCCCGGATCGGCCCGGATGACGTCGATCCGCCTCTCCACGGCCGCCCGCAGGCCCGGGGCCAGGTCGACGCCCGCGGAGGCGAGCCGCACCGCGAAGGCCAGCAGGCGGTCGAGGGGGAGGCGGGCCCCGAGTTCGTGCACGGCGGCCCACCCCGCGACCACGCCGGGCACGGTCACCGTCTGCGGGCCGCTCTGCGGCATCGTGTCGCCCAGGGCCGTCACGTCGACCGCGCGCGCCGCCGCGCCGATGGAGAGGACCGCCCGTACGGGGGAACGGGCCGGACGCACCATGGCGACCAGGTCGCCGCCCACCGAGCACTGGTGGGGGTAGGCGACCGTCAGGGCCGCGGCCGCCGCCAGGGCCGCGTCGAAGGCGTTGCCCCCGGCCGCGACCACCTCGCGTGCGGCGTCGACGGCGGCCGGGTGGGGCGCGGCGATCGCGACAGGCATACCGGCGACCCTACGACCGAACCGGTCCGCGCGCGCGGGGGCAAGAGCGGCCGCCGGCGGAACCGGCCCGTGCGCCGGGGGCAAGAGCGGCCGCCTGCAGAACCAACCGGCGCGTCGGCTGAACCGGCCCGCGCGCGGGGGGCGTGTGGGGATAGCCGCAGTCGACATCAACGGAACGGTGGTTGATCGATGGATGACATGACCAGCATCGACGCGCTGGAGGTGCGGGCGATGGGGCAGGCGGTCGACGGGGTGGGGGAGCGGCTCGTCGCCGTGGCCGGCGAGATCCGGACCTGGGAGTACGAGGGCAGGGGAGCCGTCGAGGGCGCCGTCATGTGTGACGTGATGCTGGCCGTGACCGCGCGGGCCTGGGAGGTCACAGTCGACGGGCTCGGGCAGCTGGTGCGCGAGTTCGGCCACGACCTGCGGACGGCGGCCGGGGACTTCGTCGCCGTGGACCAGGACATCGCCGAGCGTGTCCGGGGCGTCGGAAAGCCGTGGGAGTGACTCGATGACGATCACGTTGCCGGGGCTGCTCGACGCCGACACCGGGCGCCTGCTCACCATCGCCCGCCGCTGGGACCGGCTGGCCCACGATCTCGACACGGCCGTCGAGGAACTCGGCCGGCACACCCGGGACCTGCCCCATCACTGGCCGGCGGGGCCGAGTTCACAGGCCGCGCAGGACAAGCGGGCCGACATCCGGGTGCAGGTCGGCACCGGGCACGTGCACTGCGTGACCATCGCCGAGGTCATCCGCGACTACGCCGGGTCGGTCGAGTATCACCGGCGGCTGCTGCTGGGGCTGGTGGCCGAGGCCGAGCAGCGGGGCCTGCGGATTGATCTGCGCGACGGGACGATCACCGCGCCGCTCGACCGGAGTGCCGACCAGGCCTCGTACGCGGCCCAGATCAGCGAGATCCTGGCCCGGGTCAACGAGGACGACCGGGCGACCGCGGAACGCATGCCCAGCTACACGTACCGCGACACGGTCATCCCGGACACCGACCGCCCCCGGTACGACGAGGCCGCCGTGCTCGCACTCGCGAACGCGGGCGCCGACCCGGGCCGGGTGTCGTCCTGGTGGCGGGCCCAGCATCCGCTCGTGCAGGACCGGGCGATCGTCGAGCACCCCGAGATCATCGGGGCCGCCACCGGGCTGCCCGCCAAGGACCGCGACTCCGCCAACCGCCTGCTGCTGCGCCGCGACCGGGAGGCCCTGCTCGCCTCGCGGGAGGCGCACCAGAACCGGCACGACGGCGCCCTGACCCGGGCCCAGCTCGACATCGACCGCCGTCTGGCCGCGCTCGACGACCTCGAACGCCGCGCCCGGGGCCGCCGCATCGTGACCTACACCCCCGGCGCCGAAGCCGAGTCGGAGCTGGTCAGGCGCTGAATCCCCCGGTCAGCGTGACCCCGCCGGCGACGATCGTGAAGGCGTCGCCGGTGAGGGCGCGCGGCTCGATGGCGTGGTTGAACTGGGCCGCGAACACGTAGGAGCCGGGGGCGAGGGTGCCGCCCGGCTTCAACGTGAAGCGGTAGATCAGCGCTTTCTGCTCCACGGCGATCGACGCGCTGACCATCTCGGCCGGGATCGACGTCCAGCGCCCGGTGTCGGCCACCTGTTCCGAGCGGGCGATCCTGATCGTCACGTCGAGCCGCCTGATCTCCCCGTCCGTGTGCAGCGTGACCTGCTGCTGCGACCAGCTGGCAAACGAGTGCGCGTCGCGCTTCCCCACGGCTGACAGACCTTTTCCCCGTACGGGGGAAGGGGTTGAGAACCTGAGGGTGGGAACGGGGGACGCGGCGATGGGGGGCCGCGGATCGGGCGCGTCGGCCCGGCGCACCCCGGCCACGACGGTAGCCACCACCACGACGACGGCCAACGCGGCCGCAGCCGGACGCAACACGCGGGGGAAGCGGGAAGCCGGCCGCCCGCGCTCGATGCGCTCCAGCATGGCTTCCCGGTCCGGCGTGTGCCGATCGGCTTCCGCGCGCAGCACGCCGCGCAGGTGATCGTCATCCAGCGGCATCCGACCTCTTCCCTGTCGCCATCGGTAGGTCCTTCAGATACGTGCTGAGCTGGGCCGCGCCGCGGGAGGTCTGGCTCTTCACAGCGCCCACGGAGATGCCCAGGATCTCGGCCACCTCGCGCTCCGGCACGTCGAAGGCGTACCGCAGGACCACGCACTCCCGCCGGCGCGGCGGCAACCGGCGCAGCGCCGCCCGCACGTCGAGCACCGTGTCCGGGTCGGGTTCGCCGCCCCCGCGGCGCACCAGGGTCAACCCGAGCAGACCGGCCCGTTCCCGCACCCGCCGCTTGATCCACTGACGGGCCAGGTTGGTCACGATCCCCCGGGCGTACGCGACGGGGTTGCCGGCCGCCGCCACCCGGTCCCAGTGCCGCCAGATCTCCACGAAGGCGTCCGCCGCCAGGTCGTCGGCCGCCCCCGGCTCACCGGTGAGCAGGTAGGCCAGGCGGGACAGGTCGGCGTGATGCGCTTCGAAGAGTCGCTGGGCGTCCGCGGGATCGGTCACACGGTCCTTTCCGAACAGCCGGAGTCACTCACCTGTTAGTGGAGTACGAGCCGAGAAAGGTTGCTCGTTCATCGCGGGAATTTCCGGGCGACTAGCATCGTCAAGGTTCCCGCGACTTTTCATTGCTGAAGGAGATCACCGTGTCCGCACCCCGTACCCCCGCTGTGGCCGACCCTCTAGTCGTCCCGGCCGGGACTACGGCCGCCGATGCGGTGGCCGCAGCCGGCCTCCCCACGTCGGGCCCCAAGGCGGTCGTGGTCGTGCGCGACGCCGCCGGCCGCCTGCGCGACCTGGACTGGCGGCCCGAGCTCGACACCGACGTGACCCCGGTCGCGATCGACGAGCCGGACGGACTCGATGTGCTGCGCCACTCGGCCGCGCACGTGCTGGCCCAGGCCGTGCAGGACGTCTTCCCCGAGGCCAAGCTGGGTATCGGCCCGCCCATCACCGACGGCTTCTACTACGACTTCGACGTGCCCAAGCCGTTCCAGCCCGAGGACCTGACGAAGCTCGAGAAGCGGATGCAGGAGATCGTCAAGGCCGGGCAGAGCTTCCGCCGCCGGGAGTACAAGTCGCTTGACGAGGCCAAGGCCGAGCTGGCCCAGGAGCCGTACAAGCTGGAGCTCGTCGACATCAAGGGCGACGTCGACGACGCCGAGCTGAGCGTGGTCGGCGCGGGCGACCTGACCCACTACGACAACCTCGACAAGGACGGCAAGCGCGTCTGGGGCGACCTGTGCCGCGGTCCGCACCTGCCCACGACCCGGCTCATCCCGGCGTTCAAGCTGATGCGTTCGGCCGCCGCGTACTGGCGCGGTTCCGAGAAGAACCCGCAGCTGCAGCGCATCTACGGCACCGCGTGGCCGTCCCGCGACGAGCTCAAGGCCTACCTGAACCGGCTGGCCGAGGCCGAGCGGCGCGACCACCGCAAGCTGGGCACCGAGCTCGACCTGTTCTCGTTCCCCGACGAGATCGGCTCCGGGCTGGTCGTCTTCCACCCCAAGGGCGGCATCATCAAGCGCGAGATGGAGGACTACGTCCGCGCCCGTCACATCGAGGAAGGCTTCCAGTACGTCGGCACGCCGCACATCAGCAAGGAGGGGCTGTTCCACACCTCCGGGCACCTGCCGTACTACAAGGACACGATGTTCCCGCCCATGGAGCTGGAGGGCGCGAACTACTACCTCAAGGCCATGAACTGCCCCGGGCACAACCTGATCTTCCGGTCGCGCGGGCGGTCCTACCGTGAGCTGCCGCTGCGCTTCTTCGAGTTCGGCACGGTCTACCGCTACGAGAAGTCGGGCGTGGTGCACGGCCTGACCCGGGTACGGGGTCTGACCCAGGACGACTCCCACTCGTACGTGACGGCCGAGCAGGCCCCGGGCGAGATCAAGCACCTGCTCGCCTTCGTCCGCTCGCTGCTCGACGACTTCGGCCTGGACGACTACTACCTGGAGCTGTCGACCCGCGACCCGAAGAGCGACAAGTTCATCGGCACGGACGAGCAGTGGGAGGTGGCGACCAAGGTGCTGGAGGACGCGGCCACCGAGTCCGGCCTCGACCTGGTGCTCGACCCGGGTGGTGCGGCGTTCTACGGTCCCAAGATCAGCGTGCAGGCCAAGGATGCGATCGGCCGGACGTGGCAGATGTCGACCATCCAGTACGACTTCAACCAGCCGGCCCGCTTCGGGCTGGAGTTCCAGGCGGCCGACGGCACCCGCCAGGAGCCGGTCATGATCCACTCGGCCAAGTTCGGGTCGATCGAGCGGTTCTTCGGCGTGCTGGTCGAGCACTACGCGGGCGCGTTCCCGGCCTGGCTGGCGCCCGTGCAGGTGGTGGGCATCCCGATCCGCGACGACCACGCCGACTATCTGGCCGAGTTCGTGGCCAAGCTGCGGGCGGCGGGGATCCGGGCCGAGGTCGACTACTCCTCCGACCGGATGCAGAAGAAGATCCGTACGGCGCAGCAGCAGAAGATCCCGTTCATGGCGATCGCCGGCGACGACGACGTCAACGGGGGCACGGTCAGCTTCCGCTATCGCGACGGGTCGCAGCGCAACGGGGTCTCGCTGGACGAGGCCGTGGCCCACGTCGCCGAGATCGTCAAATCCCGTACGAACGTGAGCCCGTCGGCGGCCTGACGGTTCCCGCGCTCTCCTACGCGGCGGCTTCCTCGAGCACTGCTTCGGCGCGCTCGGGGGAGCCCTCGGCCAGGCCACGGTTGATCGTGCCGCGCGAGGCCAGCCACATGCCCGCGCCGGCCACGAAGACCAGGCACTCGGTGACGGTCAGGGCCCAGATGATGCCGGGCAGGCCGTACCAGAGGTTGCCCAGCAGCACGATCGGGATGAACAGCACGCCCTGGGCCATGCCCATCACGATCGCGGGCTTGGCCAGCCCGGCCGCCTGGAACAGCGACGTGATCAGGCCGGTGAAGCCGTTGGCCACGGTCGCGACGAGCTGGGCGGCCAGGATGGTGACGCCGATAGTGAGCACGGCGTGGTCCGACGAGAACGCACCGAGCACCTGCTCGCGGAACAGGAAAACGCCGCCGCAGAAGACCAGCATGACCGCGCCGATCGTGGCCGCGGAGGCCCGCAGAGCCGACGTGAGCCGGGCCCGGTCGCCCTTGCCGTACGTGTAGGCCAGCAGCGGCAGCACGCCCATCGTGACGCCCATGATCAGGAACTCGGGCACCTGCGCGATGCGGACCGCGACACCCATGGCGGCGAGCGGACCATCCCCGTACGCGGAAGCCAGGTTGTTCAGGACGAGCACCGTCACGATCATGAACGCGGACTGCAGCAGCTCGCCGACCCCGATGCCGAAGACGGGCTGGGCGACGGTCTTGTTCAGGGTGAACCAGCGGGGGGCCAGGCTGACGTGCTCACTGTTACGGGTCAGCCAGAACGCGAAGTAGCCGACCATGACGGCGTTGGCCAGGCCGGTGCCGAGCGCCGCGCCGGCCACACCCCAGTGGAGGACCAGGATGAACACGACGTCGAAGACGACGTTGGCCACCGTGGACAGGATCAGGCCGATCATCGCCTGACGGGCCGCGCCCTCGGCCCGTACGAGCTGCTCCAGGCAGAACGCGGCGGCCAGCACGGGGACGAAGGCCAGCATGACGGCCACGTACTCGCGGGTCGCGGGCACGGCGGCGGCGTCCGCGCCGAGCAGCGTCACCAGTGGGTGCAGCAGCATCAGGCCGGCCCCGGCCACGACCGCGCCGGTGATCACCGAGCCCCAGACGGCGAACGACGAGACGTGCCTGATCTCGCCCGCCTTCGCGGGGTCGTGTTCCGCTGCCCCGAGCAGGCGGGAGATGAGCGCGCCGCCGCCGACCCCGAACACGCCGCCGATCGCCATGACCAGACCGAGCAGCGGGGTGCCGAAGGTGATCGCGGCCAGCAGCGCGGTGTCGTGCTGCGAACCGACGAAACCGGCGTTGATCACGTTGTAGACGGCCCCGACGATCATCGCGGCGGCCATGGGCACACAGAGGTGCACGAGCGCGCGCAGGATCGGGGCGGTGGAGAGGTACCAGCGGTTGCTGCCGACGGCTTCGGTGGTGGCGCTCATGTGTGCCTCTTTCGGATATATCCGGGCAGCACTGAGTCGCGGATGCGGCACGGTGTGATGTCCGGAGCGGATGGGTTCGCCGGGTCTTACGGCGTGATCCCGAGCGGGTCGGCGAGGTGCGGTGGCCGGCTCGGCGTCGGGGCGGGCGGCTGATGCTCAGCGGCGACGGTCGACGGGTTCGCGGCTTCCCGTCGGGGCGGGTGTTGCGACGGGCTGGGTGCTGTGGTCGTGATGGCGGCGCCCGTCAGCGCGGTGTGGGGCCAGGGGGTGGCGCGGGCGTGCGGGGGTGCGCGGCGGCGGTGCCGTCGCGGATGAGGTGAGTGGGGTGTTTAGCGGGTGGGTCTCGGTAGTTCGGCAGTGATCTTTTCGAGGAGGGTCTGGAGGGTGGCCCGCTCGTCGTCATCGAGCGGGGCCAGGATCGTCGCGTCGGCGTCGGCCATCGCGGTCTCGAACCCGGCGATCAGCTCGGCCCCGGCCGGCGTCGCGAAGACGCGTTTGCTGCGTTCGTTGCCGGGCTCCGTGCGGCGCTCGACGAGCCCACGTCGTTCGAGCCCCTGCAGAAGGCTCGACACGCTGGCCGCGCTGGTGCGGGTGATCTCGGCGATGTCCCGCTGGATGGCCCCGGGGTTCTGCCCCAGGTAGCCGAGCACGAAGCTCTGCTCGAAGCTGAGCTCGCGCTCCCGTACCCAGTCCTCGGCCGCCTTGCGCTGGGCCCAGCCGATCCAGCGGAGGAGCTCGAGCGAGGTGGTGAGTCTGGGTGCTTCCATACTGAGAAAGCTAACAGTTAGAACTCTAACTGTCAACGCCCTAACTGACTGGCGGTGACCCACGTCGCGATCTGGGCCCGCCGGGAGACGCCGAGCTTGGTGCGGATGTGCTCGACGTGAGCGGCGGCGGTCTTGGGCGCGATGGTCAGCGAGGCGGCGATCTCCCGGTTCGTGAGGCCCTGAGCCACCAGGCGGGCGACCTCGACCTCCCGCGACGACAGCACCGAGGCCTCGGAACGGGGAGGAGCCGGGGGCGCGTCCGGCGGCGTGGACGTCGCGGTGGCGGCGGCGTAGGCGTGGGTGGCGGAAGCCCGGAACGCGGCGGCCTCGGCCGGGCGGCGGGCGCGGGTCGCGCAGCGGGCCTGGTCGAGCAGGATCGCGGTGCCCTCCCAGAAGCGGTGGCGACCCGACCAGAAGGCGGCCGCGGCGGCCAGCGCCCGGCGGGCCTGGCCGGTGCGGCCCTCGTGCAGGTGGATCAGGCCCTCGGCGTGGTCGAGGGCGCCCAGCGTGCCCGGGATGGCCCGCAGCCGCAACAGGGCCGAGGTGCGGGCCAGCCATGCGCGGGCGGCGGTCGGGTCCGAGCCGGCCAGGTGCGCGCGGACGCCCGTCACGACGTACGGGAAAAGGTAGGCGGCATCGCGGACGGCGGCCGACGCCGCGTAACCCTGCTCGCATCGCGTCAGCGCGGTCGCGAGGTCGCCCCGGGCCAGCGCCGTCTCGGCCAGCCCCCACCACGCGGGCGAGAGGCGCTGCAGCTCGCGCATGCCCGAGGCCAGGCGCTCCGCCGTTTCCAGATGCGAGACCGCTTCCCCGTACGATCCCCGCCCCAGCGCGACGTAGCCGAGGACGTGCCGCGCCGTGATCTCGGTGGTGATTCCGCCCGCACCGTCAGCCAGCGCCTGCCGGGCCGTCGCGGCGGCGCCCGCCCAGTCACCCGTGGCCCACTGCACGTGGGCCCGGTGAGCCGCCATGTAGTGCCGGTCGTTGAACTGTTCGACCCGCTCGGCGTACGCGATCCCCTCGGCCAGCGTGGCCGCCGCCGTCTCGTAGTCGACCAGCACCGACATCGACGTGCCGAGCATCCGGTAGGAGCGCGCGGCCTGGGCCTCGAGCCGCAGGCCGGTGGCTTTGGTGATCGCGGCCCGCAGCAGGCCGGTGCCCTCGGCGGTGCGGCCCGCGAAGAGCAGCACCGAGCCGATCGTGGCGTCGAGGTGGCAGCGGGTCCGGTCGTCGACGCCGAGCGCGCGGGCCTGTTCCCCGTCGGCCAGCGCCTCGTCGAGCCGGCGGTCCAGCATGTACGCCGCCGCCAGCTCGGCGTGGATCTCGCCCGGTTTCGCGCTTCGCGCCAACGCCGCCCGCAACGCCGCGGCCCGGTCCTCGAGGCTCGCGCCCAGCAGGTGCCGCACGGCCACCCAGTCCGGCACCAGCGCCGCCGCGCCCGCCTCGTCGCCCAGGGCCAGCCGCACCTCGTACGCCTCGGCGTAGCAGGCCGCGGCCTCCTCGTTCTCGTCGATCGCGGACAGCTCGCAGGCCAGCGCGGCCAGCAGCCCCGCCCAGTCGGCGCGGGGCAGCCGGGCGGGCCAGGTGCGCCGGGCCCGGCGGTAGAGCTCGGCGGCCTCGCGGTGGGCCGACAACGCCGACGCCTCCCGGGCCGCCGCCCGCGCGTGCCCGAAGGCCTCGTCGAACCGGCCCGCCCGCTCGTAGTGGTCGCTGGCGAGCGCGTCCGGCAGATCGGCGGCGGCCGCCCGGGCGTGCAGGTCACGGCGCCGGTGCGGGGTGATGCCGGCGTAGAGCGCGTCGCGGATCAGGGCATGCCGGAAGTCGTAGCCGGACCCGTCGGCGCCGGGCTTGACGAAGAAGGTCTCGATCAGTTCGCGCAGCGCCTCGTCCACGACTTCGGGCGGCTCGCCGGTCAGCGTGGTGAGCAGGTCGAGGTCGAACGACCGGCCCAGCACCGCGGCCGCCTCGGCCACCCGGCGGGTGCCCGGCCGCAACGGGTCGGCGCGGGCCAGCACGGCGTCGGCCAGCGTGTCCGGCACGTCGGTGGCGTCGCCCGCGAGGAACTCCTCGACGTGCAACGGGATGCCGTCGCTGCGGTTGTGCAGGGCGGCCGCCGCGGCGGTGGACAGGCCGGACCCGGTGATCGCAGCGGCCATGGCGGCGGTCTCGGCCGGGCCGAAGCGGGGCAGCCGCACCTCCTCGGCCAGCCGCTGGGTGAGCAGGCGGGTGCGCCACTGCCGCATGGGCACGCGGGGATAGAGCTCGTCCGACCGATAGGTGCCGACGACCATCAGGCGGGCCGACGCGGCGTGCCGGGCCAGCCGGGCCAGCACGTCGAGCGTCAGGTCGTCGGCCCAGTGCAGGTCCTCCAGCGTGATCAGGAACTCCGATCCGGTGCCGCCGGGACGGGCGATCAGCTCGGCCAGGTCGGCCACGAGCAGACGACGCCGGCGGGCCGCGTCGCCGTCGGCCCCGGCCAGCTCGTGCAGCCGCTCGCCGAGACGCTGCCCGGCCGCGGCCGTGGCCGGGTCGCGCCGCAGCTCTGTCCCCAGATCGGCCAGCAGGCCCCCGGCCACTTCGGTGTCGCCCGGCGCGGCGCCCGCGGCGGCCACCGCGTAGCCCAGGGCCCGGCCCCGGCGCACGATCTCGGTGAGCAGCCGGGTCTTGCCGATGCCGGCCTCACCCGCCAGGAACAGCAACTCCCCGGTGGGCGCGGCGAGGCGCCGGTCGGCGAGGGCGAGCAGGTCCTCGCGGCCGACGAGCACGGGGCTGGCCACCACGGGAGAAACTTTAGGTAGGCGATCGGGTCTTCGTAGGTGCTCTGACCGATGTCCGACGCGCGAACCGCGACAACCGTGGAGGCATGGCGAAATTCATGGACGTACACAGCGGATTCCACGGTGTCACCCCGGAGCAGCTGGCCGAGGCGCACGAGGCCGACCTCAAGATCGAGGGGGAGGAGGGCGTGCACTTCGAGCGGGCCTGGCTCGACCCCGAGCAGGGCAAGGTCTTCTGCCTCAGCACCGCGCCCAGCAAGGAGGCCGTCATGCGCATCCACGAGCGGGCCGGCCACCCGACGACCGAGGTCTACGAGCTGACCAGCGAGGTCTAAGCGGGCTGGGCCGCCTGCTCGAGGGTGGGCGGCCTTTCCGGCGTACGGGAAATGCGCAGCCACACGACGAAGCCCCAGATCACGAAGGCGGCGTAGACGGCGTACAGGACGGCCGAGGGGTAGTAGCCGAAGTGCAGCAGCTCGGGCACGCCCACCAGGTCGACGGCGATCCAGCACAGCCAGAACTCGACCCAGCCCCGGGCCATCGCGTACGTGGCCAGCATCGAACCGACGAAGATCCACGAGTCGGCCAGGTAATACCACCACGGGACCTCGAAGCCGGCGCCGACCGCGCGGAACACGAAGAAGCACAGCACCACGGCGGTCAGGGCCAGCGAGCCGTAGAGAAGGCGCTGGCGGGCCGTGGCCCAGTGCGGCGAGACGGCTGTGCCGTGCGTGCGGCGGCGGTTGCTGTTCCACTGCCACCAGCCGTAGACGCTGGCGATGAGGAAGAACACCTGCCGGGCGGCCTGGCCGTAGAGCGGGGTGCCCTGGTCGTTGCCGACCGCCTGACCCATGAAGACCGTGAACAGCAGCACGTTGCCGACGATGCCGACCGGCCAGGCCCAGGCCGAGCGGCGCAGGCCGAACAGGGCCGAGCCGAGCCCGAAGGCGTTGCCGACGATCTCGCGGTAATAGATCGCCTGGTCCGCGGTCACCTGCCACTTGGCGGTGTAGAACGCGGTCAGCAGTTGGTCGAGCCAGGTCACGGTTCAGGGTAAGCCGCCGGGGAGCATAGTGGGTACGTGACCTCCCCCTCGTGCCCGACCGCGACCCGCCTCTACGAGAAGGGGACGGTGATCGCCCGCGACTTCGACTACGACGAGGTGCCCGGCCTGCTCGAGCAGCACCCCGGCGCGGTGCTCTGGCTCGACCTGTTCGCCCCCGGGCCCGGCGACCTGCAGGCGGTGGCCGAGCAGTTCACGCTGCACCCGCTGGCGGTCGAGGACGCGATGACCGACCACGAGCGGCCCAAGCTCGACCGCTACCCGCATCACGTGTTCCTCAACGTGTACGCCGTCGACATCGCCACCGAGGACTCCGAGACGCGGTTCGGCAAGACCGAGATCAGCGCGTTCGTCACGCCGCGGGCCCTGATCACGGTGCGCAAGTCGCCCAGCGACACCTCGAAGTTCGTCGACCGCTGGGACGCGACGGGCGACCTGGGCGGCACCGACGGGGTCGGGTTCCTGCTCTACGGCCTGCTCGACGTGGTCGTGGACGGGCAGTACGCGGCCACCCAGCGCCTCGACGCGGCGATGGACCAGGTCGAGGACCCGCTGCTGGAGGAGGGCGGCGCGCCCCGGGCCATCCGGATGAAGGGCATCCACCAGCGCAAGCTGCTGGCCGCGCTGCGCCGGGCCGTCGCGCCCATGCCCGAGCTGGTCAGCCAGGCCATGCGCACCGATCTCGACCTGGTCGACGCGACCCTCAAGCCGTACTACCGCGACGTCGAGGACCACGCCCAGCACACCCTGGACGAGGTCGAGCACCTGCGCGACCGGATCGACCAGCTGCTGCAGGCGGACACGGCCGAGCAGGGCAACGTGCTCAACGACACCACCCGCAAGCTGGCCGCGTGGGCCGCCATCGTGGCCGTGCCGACCGCGCTGACCGGCTACTTCGGCCAGAACGTGCCCTACCCCGGCTACGAGAAGTGGTGGGGTTTCCTGGTCAGTTCGGCGCTGATCGTGGCGGTGTCGGTCGCCCTCTACGCCTTCCTGAAACGGCGCGGCTGGCTCTGATCCACAGGCCCCCCGCGCGGGCCTCCGGTGGCGTAACCTCCGGGGGATCCCAGCGGGGGGAGGGTCGATGTTCGCGCTCATCTGGGGTGCCGTGCGGACCCGGACCGCCCAGGTTCTGACCGTGCTGGTGCTGATAGCGCTGGCCGCCGCCGTGGCTGCCGCCGGTCCCTGGTTCGCCCACGCGAGCATCAACGCCGCCGCCGCGGCCGACGTGGCCGCCGCGCCGGCCGACCAGCGGACCGTTTCGGTGCGTCAGATCGTCAAGAGCAACGGCGACCCGCGGACCGCGATCGAGCAGGTCGAGGCGTCGATGCAGACCCAGCTGCCGCTGCCCGCGGCCGATCCGGTGATCGGCCTGCAGCTGCCGCTGACCACCGACGTCGGGGGCATCCCGGCCGCCATGGGCATCGCCTACCGCGACGACGCCTGCGAGCATCTGGTCCTCGACGGCGCCTGCCCGCGGGCGCGGGGCGAGGTGGCCATCAGCTCGCCGGCCGCGCAGCAGCTCGGTCTGGGCCGCGGCGACCCGTTGCGGCTGGCCCCCAGCCCCGGCAGCGCGCCGATCACGCTGAAGGTGGTCGGCCTCTTCTCGTACTCGGATCCCAACGGTCCCTATTGGAACAACGCGCTGTTCGAGGCCGACGGCGGGCTCGACCCCGCGTTCACCGCGCTCGACACGTTCGCCGAGCGGATGCTGTGGGAGCCCACGGCCACCTTCGACGTGACCATCCCGGACGAGTTGCTGCGTGGCGACGGGGGTTACCGGCTCGGGCCGGTACTGCGCCAGGCCGAGTACAAGCTCGGCGCGTCGGGCCTGCGGGTGGTCAACGCCAGCGGCCCGCTGCTGACCGCGATCGCCCGCGACTACGACGAGATCCGGCTCGGCGTGATCATCGCCATGACCCAGACGCTGATCCTGACCTGGTTCGCCATCGGGCTGACGGGCCGCTACACCGGGCGTGACCGGCGCGGCGACGTGGCCCTGCTCAAGCTGCGCGGCAGCACCCGGTTCGCGATGCTGCGCCTGGCCTGGGGCCAGCATCTGCTGCCGCTGACCGCGGGCGCGGTGCTCGGCCTGCCGCTGGGCTACCTGCTGGCGCGGTGGCTGGCCGGTCCGGTCGAGACTCCGGCCCAGCAGACCGAGGCGTGGCTGCTCTCGGTGGCCGCGGTCGCGGCGGTGCTGCTCGGCGGGCTGCTCGTGCTGGCCGCGGTCGAGGCGGTGGCCCTGCGCCGGCCCGTCGCCGACCTGTTGCGCCAGGCGGGTTCGGGCCGCGGCGACTGGCGGGCCGGGCTGGCCGATCTGCTGCTGCTCGCGGTCGCGGTGGCCGCCGTCTATCAGGCCCGGTCGAGCGCGCCCGACAGCGGGCTCGCGCTGGTCGCCCCGGCCCTGGTCGCGCTGGCCGTGGCGCTGCTGCTGGCCCGGCTGCTGGGCCGGGTGGCCGACCGGGGCGGCGGCGCGGCCATGCGCACCGGCCGGCTGCGGCTCGGCCTGACCTCGGTGCTGGTCAGCCGGCAGCCCGGCAGTGACCGGGTGTTCGCGCTGGTCGTCGTGGCGGTCGCGTTGTTCGCCACCACTTTCGGGCTGTGGCGGGGCGACGGCGCCCACCGGGTCGAGCGCAGCCGGGCCGAGCTGGGCGCCGAGCGGGTGCTGTTCGTGCAGGCGCCCAACCGGACGGCGCTGCTCACCGCGGTGCGCCAGGCCGATCCGGGCGGCGAGCAGGCGATGGCCGTGGTGGTCGACCGTGGCAGCACCCCGCCGGTCGTCGCCGTCGACAGCTCCCGGCTGGCCCGGGTGGCCTACTGGCGTCCGGAGTACGGCCCGGTCGACCTGATCGCCCGCACCACCGCCGAAAATCCGGGCCCGCGCCCCCTGCCCGCGATCACCGGTGACCGGCTCACCGTGCGGGTGCACTACGACGGCAAACTGCCGGCCCAGCTCAGCCTGGTGCTGCAGAACGAGGGGAGCGGCGCGCCCACGCAGGTGGCGTTCGGCACGTTGAGCACCGGCGAGCAGACCCGTACGGCGGTGGTGCGCGGCTGCACCGAGGCGCCCGGCTGCCGCATCCTGCGCTGGCAGTTCGACGGTCTGCCGGGCGGCCCCGGCCTCCGCGGCGCGTCGGTCACCGTGCGCGCCCTCACCCAGCCCGGTCCGGCCGCCGAGATCCTCGGTCCCGATCAGCTCGGCGACATCGCGCGCTGGCGGCCCGGCAGCGTCGGGGCTGCCCTCGACGTGGCCGCCCGCGACGGCGCGCTGCGCATCACGGCCGACCTCAACACCACCCGGACCACCGAGGTCGGCTTCGAGCTGTGGGCGGTCGACAGTGCCCTGCCCCCGCCGATCGTGCTGGCCGGCCCGGCTCCCGAGACCTGGCGCTTCGACGAGCCGTGGCTGCCGAGCCTGGGGTCCGAACCGGTTCCCGTACGCCTGGACGGGGCGGCCGGGGTGCTGCCGGTGGTCGGCCGCTCGGGTGTGCTGGTCGACCTGGAGACGGCCCGCCGCATCGCCGGTGACACCAACCCGGCCGGGGAGTTCCAGGTCTGGCTGGCCCCCGGCGCCGGGCCGTCGGTGGTGACCGCGCTGCGCGACGCCGGCCTGGTGATCGGCGACGAGCGGGTGGCCACCGACCGCGCCGCCGCCCTGGCCGAGCAGGCCCCGTCCGCGGTGGCCCGGTTCGCGCTGATCGCCGGCGTGGCCGGGTTGCTGCTGGCCGCCGCGGCCGTGGGCGTGGCCGGGGCCGTCGACCGGCGTCACCGTCTGGGTCAGCTGCGGGCGTTGCGGTTGCAGGGCCTGCCGCTGCCGGTGGCGGTCGGCACGGCGTACGCGGGAACTCTGGTTCTGATCGGGGCGGGCCTGATGGCCGGGCTGCTGGCCGCCGCGATCGCCAACCCCCTGGCCCGGGTGGGCGTGGCCGGCTTCACCGACGATTGGGACGTGCTGCCCGCGCCGGGCGCCTTGGGCTGGGTCGCGCTGTCGGTCACCGGGCTGGTCTCCCTGGCCGTGCTGGGGCTGGTCGGCTGGCTCGCGGTGCTGCCGCTGGTGCGCGGCCTGCGCGCGGACGAGACGGGGGCCCGCGGCCGATGATCGCGCTGGTGCTCGCCATGGTCTGGACCCGCCGCGGCCAGGCCGTCACGCTCGCCCTGCTGGCCCTGTTCGCGGTGGCCTCCGCAGTCGCGTCGCCGGCCTACCTGACCGCCGTCGACCGGGCCATCGCGGCCGGCCAGATCGAGACGTCGGTGGCCACCGAGCGCGGGCTGAGCATCACCGGCCGGGTCGACAACCGGGTCGAGAGCGAGAGCGGCGCGCCCGCTTTCGCCAACGTCGGCGCCGCCCTGATCGAGCTGCCCGGCTTCAGCTACGTCTACGCCTCGGCCTTTCCGACCGTGGGCCTCGAGAAGGACGCCGGGAACGACACCCAGCTGGTTTTCCGGCAGGACGTCTGCGCGCACGTGCGGATCGTCAGCGGCCGCTGCCTGATCGGCCAGGACGACGTGATCGTCGGGGTCCGGACGGCGCAGCGGGCCGGGCTGACCGCGGGCGACCCGGTCACGATGACGTACGCGGCCTTCGAGGACGACCCGCGCGACCCGCACTGGGAGGCCGACGGCATTCCGAAGCGGCTCACCGTCGCCGGCACGTACGAGGTCACCGACCCGGCCGACGTCTACTGGGGAGCGCACGGCTACTTCGACGCGGTGCCCGGCCGCGGGCCGGACGAGCCGGTCTTCACCGGCGCCACCACCGTGGCCACGATGGACCACGGCCTGACCGACCTGTCGATCGACGGCGCCGCCGGGGTCGCGGCGCTCGACGTCGACCGGCTCGACGCGTTGCGGGCCGGCCTGCTCGCGCTGACCCGGCGGGCCACCGAGATCGGGCCCAACCTGCAGGTCGACACCGGCATCCCGGCCCTGCTGGACCGCATCGACGCCGGCCGCGCCTCCGCGCATCTGCTGGTGCCGGCGCTCGCCGTCCCGCTCGTGCTGCTGGCCTGCTTCAGCATCTTCCTGGCCGTCAGTTACGGCACCCAGGGCCGCCAGCCCGAGCTCGCGGTGGTCGCGCTGCGCGGTTCCCGCTGGTGGACGCGGTGGTGGCTGGCCACCGGGGAGAGCCTGCTGGCGATCCTGGCCGGCGCGGTGGCGGGGTGCCTGGCCGGGCAGCTGCTCGTCAACGCCGTCGCGGCGGCCCGGTTCCCCGGCGTGGGCGTCGACCCGGGCTTCGCCTCCCTGCGGTACGCACCTCTGGCCGCGGTGGCCGCCCTCGGCGCGGCGATCCTGGCCCAGCGGCGGCAACTGCTCAGCCCGGTCGCCTCCCTGCTGCGCCGGCTGCCGCAGAGCAACGGGGCCCGCGCCCTGGCCGTCGAGGCCGTCGTCGTGCTGCTGGCCGTCGTCTGCGCGGTGCAGCTCGCGGTCACGGACGGCTCGCTGACCGGGGTGGGCCTGCTCGCCCCGGCCTTCGTCATGCTGGCCCTGTCGCTGCTGGCCGCGCGGGCCCTGGTGCCGCTGGTCACCCGGTACGCCACCCGCGCGCTGCGGGCCGGCCGGCTCGGCCCCGCGCTGGCCGCCTACCAGCTGTCCCGCCGCCCCGGCGCCCAGCGGCTGTTCGCGCTGCTGGTCGCCACCGTCGCCGTGGCCGGCTACGCCACCTGCGCGGTCGACGTGGCCGCGCGCGGCCGGGTCGTGCAGGCCGAACTGGGCGTGGGCGCGCAGCGGGTGCTCGAGGTGTCGCCGGTCTTCCGCAGCCAGCTGCTGCACGCCGTGCGCGAGGTGGACCCCGAGGGCCGGTTCGCGATGGCCGCCTCGCGGCTGCGCAACAGCACCGGCACCGAGCCGCTCGGCATCGCCGCCGACACCACCCGGCTCGCCGCCGTCGCGACCTGGCCCGGCGGCGCCCCCTCGGCCGAGCAGGTCGTGCGGCACCTGCGGCCCGACGCGCCGGCCCCGATGGTGATCGGCGGGCCCGAACTGGTCGTCGAGGCCACCACGACCGGCGTCGTCAAAGGCAAGGAGCTGCGGATCAACGTGGCCGTGTCGTCGCTGACCGACCTCGGCGAGACCGTGGTGCGCCTGGGCGACCTGCGCGAGGGCCGGGCCCGATACGCCGAACGGGTGGACCTCTGCGAGGACGGCTGCCGGATCAACGGCCTGCAGTTCGCGCTGAACGACAACGTGATCGGGGTGACCGGCGGCGTCACCGTCCACAGCATCGGCAGCGACCAGCCGGCGCAGGTCGTGATGGACGCCGCGCGCTGGCGGATGCCCCGGCACGGCCGGGTCAGCGCCGCCCCCGACGGCCTGCGCATCGACGTGGACGCGCCGTCCGGGCTGCCCGACGGCGCCTGGGTGCACCCGGTCGCCACGCCCTACCCGCTCCCGGTCGCGATGGCCGGTGACGACCCGATCGACGGCGGCCTCACCGGCATCGACGGCTACCCGATCGACGTGACCAAGCGGGACGACCTGCCCGCCGTGCCCCGCGCGGGCGAGGTGGCCAGCCTGGTCGACCTCGAATACGCCGACCGGCTCGCCGTCGACGCCGCCCCGGCCCTGGTGCCCGAGGTCTGGCTCAACGACCAGGCCCCGCCCGACGTCGAGCAACGGCTCACCAAGGCCGGCCTGACCGTCATCGGCGACAGCCGGGCCGGCCAGGTGCACCGCCGGCTCGACCGGCAGGGCCCGGCCCTCGCGCTCTGGTTCCATGTGATCGCGGGCGTGCTGGCCGTGCTGCTCGGCGCGTTCGCCCTCGTGCTGGCGGCCGCCGTCGACCGCGGCCGCCGCGTCGAGGACCTGTCGGCGCTGCGCACCCAGGGCCTGCCCGGCCCGACGGTGAGCCGGGCGACCCTGTGGACCTACCCGGCGCTGGTCGGCATCGCCGCGGCCGTCGGCGTGCTGACCGCGCTGGCGGGCTGGGCCGTCACCGGCTGGGCGCTGCCGCTGGCCGGTGTCGCCGAAGTTCCGCTTCCCCTGCCGGCCTGGCCGCGGATACTCACCCTGGCCGGCGTGACCGTTCTCGTCCTGCTCGGGCTGGCCGCCGTGGCCCTGACCACCGGCCGCGACCTGCGCCGCCGCATCAAACCCTAGGAGCCCCCGTGAAGACACTCAGCGTCGTCGACGCCGACCTGGCCTGGGACAGCGACCGCACGGTGCTGCGCGGGGTCGGCGTCGAGGCCCGGCCCGGGCAGATCCTGGCCGTCACCGGCACTTCCGGCGCCGGCAAGACCACCCTGCTCAGCGCGATGGCCGGCCTGCTCACCCCGGCCCGCGGCGAGGTGCTGGTCGACGGCGAGCGGCTGGACAGCCGCGACCAGGCGGTCAAGCTCGGCGTCGTGCTGATCCCGCAGGACAACGGTCTGGCCGCGATCCTCACCGCCGCCGAGAACATCTCGGTCGCGGTCATCGCCACCGGCGGCACGGCGGCCGAGGCCCGCCGGCGCACCGCCGAGTCACTCGAGCCGCTGGGCCTGTCGGGCCAGGCCAACCAGCTGATCGAGGAACTGTCGGGCGGGCAGCAGCAGCGCACGGCGATCGCCCGGGGTCTGGCCCTGCGCGGTGACGTGCTGCTGGCCGACGAGATCACTAGCGAGCTCGACGCGGCCAACCGTCAGCGCGTCATGGAGTTGCTGCGGGCCGAGGCCGACCGCGGCGCCACCGTCGTCTTCGCCACCCACGACCCCGAGGCCGCGGCGGCCTGCGACCGCGAGCTGCACCTGATCGACGGCGCGACCGATTGGGTGCGTGATTAGGGTCTGTCCGGCCGGTCACGTGGCAGCGAGGCGACGTCAGGCGCCGCCTGGGCCACGCCGCAGCCCCGCGTGATCGGCCGGACGGGGCCTAAACGACCGGCTCGGTGCCGCCGGGCACCAGGGTGACCTCGCCGTCGATGTGCTGCACCGTGAAGAGCGTGCCCGGCGGATAGCTGCCCAGCACCTCGGGCGGCAGCTGCACCGTGCCGTCGCCCGCGACCACCGCGAAGTCCTGCCCGTCGCGGCCCTCCGCCCCGACCCGGCCGTCGCGGATCGTCACGGCCCGGCCCAGCCGGGCCCCCACCTCGTTGTCGTGGGTGACCACCACGATCGTGGTCTGCCGTTCGGCGTTGACCGTCTCCATCGCGGCCAGCACCTCGTCGCGCCCCGCGGTGTCGAGGCGGCTGGTCGGCTCGTCGACGAGCAGCAGACCCGGCCCGGTGGCGATGCCCACGGCGAGGGCCGCCCGCTGCCGCCCGCCCGGGGTCAGGTCGCTCAGCCGCTGACGGCCCTGCCCGGGCAGCCCCACCAGGTCGAGGATGCGGTCGGGGTCGTCGAGCTGGATGCCGCGGGTGTGGGCCGCGCGGCGCTGGGCCAGCCAGATGTTGCGGTGCAGAGACGCGTACGGAAGGAGGTTTCTCGCCGCCCCCTGCAGGACCACGCCGATCTCGGTGCCGCGCAGCCGCGAGATCTCGCCGTCGGAGAGCTTGCCCATGTCGTACGTGCCGATGTTGATCCGGCCCGCCGAGGGGCGCATCAGCCCGGCCAGCAGCGCGATCAGGGTCGACTTGCCGGAACCGGACGGGCCCACGAGCGCCAGCGTCTCACCCGGCGCGATCGAGAGGTCGACGCCGGCCAGGGCGACCACATCGCCCGCTTCGGCCCGATAGATGTGCACCACCCGGCGGCACGCCACGGCAAGACCGTTCATGCCGCTCACGCTAGCGGTCCGGCCCGCCCGGTGGTGACCCGTACGGGGGCGGCATTTTAAGGTAAGGCACGTGCGCGACATTGCCGTTTTCTCCGGATCCGCCCATCCCGACCTCGCCGCCGAGATTTGCGATCACCTCGGGGTGCCGTTGCTTCCCACCCGTACGTCCCGGTTCGCCAACGACTGCATCGAGGTGCAGCTGCAGGCCAACTGCCGGGAGCGCGACGTCTTCCTGATCCAGCCGCTGGTCCCGCCCGTACAGGAAAATCTGGTCGAACTGCTCTTCATGCTCGACGCCGCCCGGGGCGCCTCGGCCGGGCGCATCACCGTGGTGCTGCCGCATTACGCGTACGCCCGCAGCGACAAGAAGGATGCCCCGCGCATCTCGATCGGGGGACGCCTGGTCGCCGACCTGCTCACCACCGCCGGCGCCGACCGGGTGCTGGCCATGACCCTGCACTCGCCGCAGGTGCACGGCTTCTTCAACATCCCCGTCGACCACCTGCACGCGCTGCAGGAACTGGCCCGTCACTTCCGCGCCTACGACCTGAGCAACACCGTCGTCGTCTCGCCCGACCTGGGCAACGCCAAGGAGGCGGCCGCGTTCGCGCGGCTGCTCGGCGTCGACGTCGCGGCCGGGGCCAAACAACGCTTCGCCGACGACAAGGTCGTGATCAGCACGATCATCGGCGAGGTGGCCGACCGCGACGTGATCGTGCTGGACGACGAGATCGCCAAGGGCAGCACGGTGTTCGAGCTGCTCGACCGGCTGCGCGAGCGCAACGTCCGCAGCGTCCGGGTGGCCTGCACGCACGGGCTGTTCGCGGCGGACGCGGTGCGGCGGCTCTCCGACGAGAAGGAGATCGAGGAGATCGTCTGCACGAACACGGTGCCGATCCCGGCCGGGGGCCGCACCGACAAGCTGACCATCCTCTCCGTGGCGCCGGCGCTGGCCGAGGCGATGCGCCGGATCCACAACGGCGAGTCGGTCAGCGCGCTGTTCGCATGAGGGTCCTGGACGCGCTGCTGGCCATGCAGCGGCAGAGTTGGGAACAGGGGGTCGCCGCGCAGGCGGTCCTCGATCTGGGCCGCACTGACCTGGCCCGGCTCATGGCGGAGTCGGCGGTGGCCCGGCAGACCCCGGACGGGCGGCTCGGCGGCCCGGACGACAACGCGGTCAACGGCGCGGCGTGCGGGGAGGCGGTCGTCCGGGCCGGCTTCGCGGACGCCGCCCGGCGGCAGCTGAACTGGCTCCTGCACGACGCGCCGCGGGCCGCGGACGGCACTCTCTTCCACGTCCTTTCGTCGCCATCGATCTGGGCCGACACCGTCTACATGGTCGTGCCGTTCCTGGCCCTGTCAGGTGAACTGGACGAGGCAGTGCGGCAGGTCAACGGGCACCGGCGGATCTTGTGCCGCGACGGCGTCTATTCCGCGATCTGGCCCGACCGGCCGGCGCGCTGGGGTGGCGGGAACGGCTGGGTGGTGGCGGGCATCGCCCGGGCCGTACGGCTGGCCCCGGCGCTGCGCTCCACCGAGCTGCCGGGGCACGCGCGTGAGGTGCTCGACGCGTGCCTGGAGTTCCGCCGGGCCGACGGGCTGTTCCACGACGTGCTCGACGACCCCACGACGTTCCGCGAGACCAACGCCGCGCAGATGTTCGCCTACGCGGCGCTGACCGGGGTCGCCGACGGGTGGTTGCCTTCACCGTACGAGGCGGTGGGCGATCGCTGCTCGCCGCGGCCGAGCGCGAAGTCGACGCGTACGGCCTGGTCCGCGGGGCCTGCGGCGCGCCCACCTTCGACCGGGCCGGCACGTCGGCCGAGGCTCAGGCCTTCCACCTGCTGGCCACCGCTCAGCTTCCTCCCCGCAGCGCTTCGGAAGCCGTACGGGGCTGACGGCCCAGCAACTCGCCCAGCAGCGGGTCGACGCCGGCGAAGAAGCCGCCCCGCGCGGCCCGATAGAAGCCCAGCAGGAACTGCGCGCGGGGATCGGACTGGCGGGCGGCGATCCAGTCCGCCTCGTCCATGAGCTGGAACCTGATGGTTCGCCCGGCCCGCTCCGACGCGACGTCGGCCAGCTCGGCGAAGGTGGGGGCGGCGGGCGCCGTGATGGTGACCGGTCCCTCGTACGCACCCTCGGAGCTCAGGATGACGGCGGCCGCCTCGGCAGCGTCCTCGCGGGCCGTCCACGACACCGGCCCGTCGCCCGGCACGGCGATCACGCCCGTCTCCTGCCACGGGCCGGCCAGCCACTGCAGGCTGTGGGCGTAGAACCCGTTGCGCAGCGACACCCAGGGCGTGCCGGAAGCGGCCAGGAGCTGCTCGGTGGCGAAGTGCGTGCGGCCCGGGGCGAACGGGTTGTCCGGCGCGGCGGCCTGGTGACTGGTGTAGAGGATGCGCTTCACGCCCGCCTCGACCGCGGCCTCGACGGCCGTGCGGTGCAGGGTCGTCGCGTCCGCGGTGGGGTCGTTGGAGGAGACGAGCAGCAGCTGATCCGCTCCGGCGAACGCCGCCGGCAGCGAGCCGGGCTCCGCGTAGTCGCCGCGCCGGACCTCGACGCCACGCTGCGCGAAGCGTTCCGCCTTGGCCGGGTCGCGCGTGACGACCGTGATGTCGCTGGCGGGCAGGCGTTCGAGCAGGTGGTCGACGGTGGCGCCGTTGAGGGCGCCGGTCGCCCCGGTGACGATAATCATTGATTCGCCTTTCGTGTTACCAGTGGAAACACGTCGACCGTAGCAGCCGTTATCAGCGATAGCAACTGGGTGTTATCGTTGGTCCGTGAGTGACGGGGTCAGGGGTCAGGCAATCGTCGAAGCTGCCGCGGCGCTTCTGCACGCGGGCGGTCCCGGAGCGGTGACCACCCGAGGGGTGGCCGAACGGGCCGGTGTGCAGGCGCCCACGATCTATCGCCTTTTCGGCGACAAGGACGGACTGCTCGAGGCGGTGGCCGAGCACGTGATGGCCGAGTTCGTCTCGGCCAAGGTCGCGGGCATCGAGGCTGCCGCGGCCGCCGATGTCGACCCGGTCGACGATCTGCGCGCGAGCTGGCGCCGGCAGGTCGACTTCGGGCTGGCCAATCCGGCCGTGTTCCGGCTGCTGAGCGATCCGGGGCGGGTGCCGGGCTCGCCGGCCGCGCGCCGGGGCCGGCAGGTGCTCGAGACCCGCGTGCACCGAGTGGCGGCGGCGGGGCGGCTGCGGGTGTCCGAGCCGCAGGCGGTCGACCTCATTCAGGCGGCCGGGGTCGGAACCATCCAGGGGTTGCTGGCGACGCCACCGGAACAGCGCGACCCCGCGCTGGGCGACGTGATGCTGGAGGCCGTGCTGGGGCGCATTCTCACCGACGCCCCGGTCGACCGGGGGGACGGCCCGGTGACGGCGGCCGTCGCTCTGCGGGCTCTCGCGCCGCGACTGCAAATGCTCAGCGAGGCCGAGCGGGGGCTGCTGGGGGAGTGGCTCGACCGCATCGTGAAAGCGGCCGGGTGACAACAGTTTTGATACGGGGGACGGGGAGGGCAGACACACCGTCCCCCGCAGCCCTGTTGTTTTGATCCGCCGGTCGTGCCGGGCTCCTTTCGCCGGTGAGGTCTTTGGGAGCGCTCCCATAGGACTCTAGCGGCTCAGTGCGCCCGGCGCCATAGGTCAGGTAGTGGCAGTGCAGGTCACCGTGGGTGTGGCCGCGGTTCCGTCAGCGATGAAACCGAAACTCGTCGCGCCACCCGCCGACAACGCCCCGTTGTAGGCGGCGTTCTTCGCGACCACCGCGTTGCCGCTGGTCGACACGGTCGAATTCCACGACTGCCGGACACTGGGCGCGCTGCCGTAGGCCAAGTTGACCGTCCAGCTCTTGATCGCGGCCGAGCCCGCGGTCACCTTGACCTCGGCCTGGTAGCCGCCGGACCACTGGCTGCTCAGCGCGTACGTCGCCGAGCACGCGCCGGAAGCCGGCGGAGTCGTCGTGGGCGGCGTGGTCGGCGGTGTGGTCGGCGGAGTCGTCGGCGGCGTGGTGGGCGGGGTTGTGGGCGGCGTGGTCGTCGAGCCGCCGAAATTCACGTCGCTGCAGAAGTAGTACGACTGGTCCGAATGGCTGGCCTGCCAGATCGTGTAAACAATGGCCCGCCCACTGCGCCCCGACAACGCCACCGGGACGTCGATCTCGACGCCGTCCGCACGCTGCGTCCACTGCGCCGCCGGAGTGTTGCCGATCTCCGACACCTTCGTCAGATCCGACCACTTCAAAGCCGTGGTCACCGGGTTGAAGCCCGGCTTGGTCACATAGACCCAGATGTAGTCGGCGCCGTGCCGCGCCCCGTCGAACAACTTGACGTTGAAGTTGTTGCCGACGTTCGTGGCCTTCCAGTCGCCGACGACGTCCAAGGAGTTGTAACGGCCGCTCACGGTGTGCCCGGCGCTGCACAACTGCCCGTCCGGGATGGCGCCTTGATGATTACCGGCCACGCCTTCCCGGAACAAGCCGTTCCAGTTCCACATGGCGTTCGGGTCGGCCTGCCAGGCCTGCCAGCACATCGGGTCCTGGGTGGCCATGGTGGGGTCCTGGAACTTGCTGCCCCAACGCTCGTAGCAGCCGTAGTTACGCGAAGCCGGACCGGTGACGTTGCCGTGCGCGCTCGCCGGGGAGGTCGGCGCGAAAAGGACGGTGAGGCCGGCCAGGAGGACGCCGGCGGCCGCGCTGAAAAGAACTCTGCGTTTCATGAGGGCATGTGCTCCGCATGGTCGGTGGCCCGGTGGACAGGCCAGGGGGATCCGGCGGGAGCTGCCCTCAACTCCCGAACTCACTTACACCGGCGGGTGTCGTAACACGGTCGCACAGAATTGATGATTGTCAATAGCGACGCCTGGCTGCCGGGGCTGTTTCTCCGTGCCACCGCCCTTGCCGGCTGTCTGCCCTACCTCCTGGCGCCGGGTTCCGTGGTCCCCCCTTGCCCACCGCCTGCCGGCCGCTTCCCTCGCGCCTCGGCCCGCTCCCCGCCGCGCTGCCCGTCCTCCTCGCGCCCCGACTTCTTGCGCCCCAACTTCTCGCGCCTCGTTTCTCGCGCCTCGTTTCTCGCGCCTCGTTTCTCGCGCCTCGTTTCTCACGCCTCGCTTCTCGCGCCCCGCTTCTCGAGCCCCGCTTCTCGCTTCTCGCGCCTCCGCCCCTGGCGGTCGTCTCTGGCGGCCCTCTTCTCGCGGCTCTGCGTCTCTCCTCAGGCCCCGCCGCCAAGGACCCTGCCCGCGTCTCGCCCCAGGCCTTCGCTTCTGTGCCCCTCCGTTGCGCCTCGCCCCATGCTCCCGGCCGCCTCTCGGCCGTTCTCCTTCCGTCTCCGACCGCCGCCTGTCGGCCATTCCCCTCGCACGCGACCTCCTCCCACCGCACCGCCTCTCGTCCTGGGCTGTCGGCCGAAAGGAGGAGAGGTCGAGCAGCGACTACTGCGATAGGCGTATGCAAGTTACTGCCACGGGCCGATGTGCTCAGGCCCGTCACGGACGAGGCTTGACGCCATGATTCCTGCGTGGTCCGTCGTCGTCGCGGTGGCGCTGTGCGTGCTGTCGGCCGTGGCCTACGCGTGCGGCGCCCTGTTGCAACAGCAGGTGGCGCAAGCCCCGATGCGCGCGCTGCTGCGCAACCCGCGCTGGTGGCTGGGCATGAGCGCCAACGGCGTCGGGGCGGTGCTGCACGTGGTCGCCCTGCGCTACGGCTCGCTGACCCTCGTGCAGGCGCTCGGCGCGCTGACTCTCGTGGCCGCGGTGCCACTGGCTGCGGCCGCCGCGCGGCGCCGGGTGACTCGCACCGAGCTCACGGGCACGGCGCTGACCACCGGCGCCCTGGTTGCCCTGCTCGCCGTCACCGGCTCGTCGAGCCAGGCGCTCACCCCGCGCGCGGGTGTCGTCGTGTTGCTCGCCGCCGCCGTGATCATGGCCTGGGCTGCGCTGCGCCCAGGGCTCCCCGGGCTGGGCGCCGCCGCGGTGGGCGGCATGGGCTTCGGGGTGGCCTCGGCCCTCACCCAGGCGATCACGCTGCGCCTTGACGCCGGCGTGGTCAGCATCGCCGCCGGCGTCGCCGCGGTCGTGGGCCTCAACATCGCGGCAGTCTGGTTCACCCAACGGTCCTACCGCTCCGGCTTGGCCGCACCCCTGGCCGTCGGCACGGTGGCCAACCCCGCAACCGCCGCCGTGATCGGCGTGGTCCTGCTGGGCCAGCGCTTCCAGGCCGGCGTGGCCGGCGTCGTCATCATGCTGGCCGCTGCCGCGGTCTTGGCCACCGGCGTCTACCTGCTGGCCCAGGCCCAGTCGCAGTCGGCTGTGGCCACGCCGCACCGGGCGGCAGCGCGCGCACACGGGGCGGCAGTCGTCCCGTCGGCAGGTGCTCGTGCGACGGCAGTGCTTCCTCCGGCGCGTGCCCACGTGGCCGCTGCTACCCGATCGGCGCCCGCTGACGTGACGTCAGTCGTCCCCCCGGCACCTGCTCGCGTGGCGGCAGCTCTTTCGTCGGCGCGTGCTCTCGCGGCCGCTGCTGTCCCGTCGGCGCCCGCTCGCGTGGCCGCTGCTGTCCCGCTGTTGCGTGGTCGTGTGGCGGCCGTCGGGCCGCCGTTGCGTGCTCACGTGGCGTCAGCTGTGCCGCAATCGGGCCCGCACGTGGCCACCGCTGTCCCGCCGTTGCGTGCTCGCGTCGCCGCTGCTGTGCCACCGGTTACGGTTCGCTCGTCACGGCCTGTCTCGCAGTCGTTCAGGCTGAGCCGAGCTGAGCAGCCTGTCACGCAGTCGTTCAGGTTGAGCGGTGTTGAGCGGCCTGGTGCGCAGTCGTTCAGGTTGAGCGGTGTTGAGCGGCCTGGTGCGCAGTCGTTCAGGCTGGGCGGTGTTGAGCAGCCTGTCACGCAGTCGTTCAGGCTGGGCGGTGTTGAGCAGCCTGTCACGCAGTCGTTCAGGTTGGGCGGTGTTGAGCGGCCTGGTGCGCAGTCGTCCAGGCTGAGCGGAGTTGAGCGGCCCGTTTCGGAGTCGTTGGGGCTGGACGGTGTTGAGTGGCCTGTTTCGGAGTCGTTCAGGTTGAGCGGTGTTGAGTGGCCTGTTTCGGAGCCGTTCAGGCTGAGCGATGTTGGGCGGCCTGTCACGCGGTCGTTCAGGCTGAGCGGTGCTGAGCGAGGTCGGTTGCGTCCGTCCGTCCGTTGGGGTTCGGAGCCGGGTGGCTTTCGGATCGGCCCGGTCGCGGGCGGCCGAGCCCGTCCGGGCCGGCCCGCTGATATCGATCGCTACGGAGGTGGCGTGACAGGCACACTCGTGCGATGAACACCCTGCAGCACGCGGCTGAGCTCATCGCCGGAGCGCAACGTCTTGTCGTGTTCACCGGGGCCGGTATGTCGGCCGAGAGCGGCGTGCCCACGTTCCGCGACGCCCTGACCGGTTTGTGGGCTCGTTACGACGCCCAGGCCTTGGCCACCCCCGAGGCCTTCCAGCGCGACCCGGCCCTGGTCTGGGGGTGGTACGAGTGGCGCCGCGAACTGGTCGAACGCGTCGACCCCAACCCCGGCCACGAGGCGGTCGCCCGGCTGGACTGCACACTGATCACCCAAAACGTCGACCAGCTGCACGAACGAGCCGGCTCCGAAGACGTGCTCCACCTGCACGGCAGCCTGTTCGAGCCGCGCTGCTCAGTCTGCGCCCAGCCGGCCCCGCCTCCCCCCGGCGCGGCCGGGTCCGGTGACGGTCCGCGCACACCTCCGGCCTGCGGCAACTGCGGTTCCCCCGTACGGCCGGGGGTGGTCTGGTTCGGGGAGGCGTTGCCGGTCGACGTGTTGGAGCGGGCCGTCGAGGCTGCCGCGGCCGCCGATGTGCTGATCACCGTGGGGACGGCCGGGGTCGTCTACCCCGCGGCCGAGATTCCGCAGGTCACGGCCAGGCTGGGCGGTAGCGTGATCCAGGTCAATCCGCAGGCCACCCCGCTCGACGAGGTTTGTGCGCTCAACCTGCGGGGCACGGCCGCGGAGGTGCTCCCGAAGATCATCAGGTGAATGGTTGCAAACCTGGCGAACCGGCACCACGCACCCCTTAAGACGCGGATCATGTCGTCATGGGTGTCATGGCTTACCCCCTCCGGTACGCACTTGCCGATCTTGCCCTGGCGCTCAGCCGGGTCTCGCACGATCCTGCCGCTGTGCAGTCCACGGCCGCCCGCGCCGCCGCCGACATGATCGGGGACGGCGCGGGGGTGCAGCTCCTGCGCGACGACGGCCGCTACGACTCGATCACCTACCACCACATCGACGACGAGCGTTCGGCGTCCATGTCCCGGGTGCTGGACCACGTCGACCAGCTCCCCGACGACGACTTCTCGACCGCGCTCGCGGCCAGCCGGCGCCCCCTCGTGCTGGCCGGCGACGGCGTCGAGCCGCTGGCGGGGGAGGAGCACGAGATCCATTCGGCGGTCCTGTGTCCCGTGATCGTCGACAACACGTACGCGGGTTATCTGGTCCTGACCCGGGAGACGCCCGGCTCGTTCTATTCGACGGCTGAGGTCGAGCTGGCCCGTGACATCGCGGGTGAGCTGGCCCTGGCCTGTTCGAGCGCCCGCGCCTTGGAGCGGCTGCGGGCCAGCGAGGAGCGCTACCGCCGGGTCTTGGAGACGATCCCCGAGGGTGTGCTTCAGCTCGATGCGGACGGCGTGGTCACGTACGCGAATGAACCGATCGGCGTGGTGCTCGGCATGCCGCGGTCGCAGCTGGTCGGCGTGTCCTTGCGGGGTTTCCTCAACGACCAGGGTCAGAAGGAGCTCAACCGCCGCATCAACGAGTGCCGGGAGGGTCGTTCCACTGTCGGCGGCACCCGGTTGATGCGCGCCGACGGGTCGCAGCGCAGCGTCCGGATCAGCATGATGCCGCTGATGGGCGATCACGGCGAGTTCACCGGCGTGGTCTGCATGGTCACCGACACCACCGACCACATCGACGCCCGCGGGCTCAAGCGCCAGCTCGACCATCTGCGCCGGCTCGACAGCCTGGGCCAGCTGATCGGTGGCATCTCGCACGACTTCAACAACCTGTTGACCGTGGTCGGCGGCTCGGCCGAGATGATCTCGTCGTCGAGCGAGCAGGACAGCCAGCACCACCGCCTGGCCACCGACATCCTCGAGGCCGTCGGCACGGGGCGTTCGCTGACTCACCAACTGCTGGCGTTCGGCCGCAGCGACGGCAACCGCCCCGAGATCATCCCGATTCCCGACCTGCTCACCGACGTCCAATCTTTGTTTTCCCGTACGCTCGGCGAGCACATCGGTCTGGACCTGGCTTTCGGTCCGGATGTCTGGGCGGTGCGCGCGGAGCGTGGCCCGTTGGAGCAGGCCTTGGTCAATTTGGCCGCCAACGCCCGCGACGCCATGTTGCACGGCGGCATGTTGCGGGTGGCCGCCATGAACGAGGTCGTCGAGCCGGGTAAGGGCCCCGAGGGCATGCCCGCCGGCAAGCTGGTGCACATCGTCATCACCGACACCGGCGTGGGCATGACCGACGAGGTGCGGCAGCGCGCCCTCGAACCGTTCTTCACCACCCGGCCCACGGCGGCGGGTCTGGGCTTGGCCACCACGGCCGGCATCGTGCAGGGCATCGGCGGCCACATCGAGCTGGAGTCGGAGCCGCGGATGGGCACCACGGTCCACCTCTATCTGCCCGCGGCCGAGGAGAAACCCGCCTCGGGCACGGGTCGTCAGGGCGCGCCCACGGTGATCGGCCGGGTCCTGATCGTGGAGGATCAGCCCGAGGTGGCGCAGCTGGTGCAGCGTCTGATCGAGCCGGCCGGGTACGCCATCACGGTCGCCACCGACACGTTGCAGGCTGTAAGTTTGGTGGCCGCGGGTCAGCACCCGGACCTGCTGATCACCGATGTGGTGATGCCCACGATGACCGGCCCGGAGCTGGCCAACGCGCTGCGCACCCACCGGCCCGACCTACCGGTGCTCTACATGTCGGGTTACACCGCGGCGTCGCTCGGGCCGCAGCTGCACCTGGACGACAACAGCATGCTGATCGAGAAGCCGTTCACGAGGTCGACGCTGCTCGGGGCTATTCGCACGCTGGCCGGCACCCAGCCGTCCAGTGCTCCGAACGACCCCGCCACGGCCAAGTAACGGGAATAGCGCGACTCCGACCGAAGGTGCGAAACCGGGCGTAAGGGCTTGCCAATCGATCCGGACAAAAAGCAATATTCCGGGGCACTGTCCGCTTCGGAAGGACCTTCGAGTGACCCAGGATCGCACGTCGGATCGGTCGAGCGCCGGAGTACGCGCCGACACGTACGGCACGTCGACCATGGACCTGAGCGGGCGGTGCGTCGGCAGCTCGTACGTGCTCCAACGCCCCATCGGGCAGGGCGCGACCGGCACGGTGTGGGAGGCGCTGGACCAGACCTCCGGCACGCCGGTGGCGGTGAAGCTGCTGCACGAGAGCCTGCTGCGGCAGCCCAAGCTGGTCACCCGGTTCGTGCAGGAGCGCACGATCCTGCGCATGCTGCGACACCGCAACGTCGTACGGGTGCGCGACCTGTTCAGCGTGGGCGAAACCCTCGGCCTGGTGATGGATCTGGTCAGCGGGGGCAACCTGCGCGACCTGCTGCGCGAGCAGCACACCGTGCCGCCGGGCGAGGCGGCCCGGCTCACCGCGCAGGTCGCGGCGGCGCTGGCCGAGGCGCACGACCTGGGCGTGGTGCACCGCGACCTCAAGCCGGACAACATCCTGCTGGCCGTCGAGAACGGCCGCCCCGACACCCGGCTGACCGACTTCGGCGTGGCCCGGATCCTCAACACGCCCAGCATGACCACGCCCAACGCGGTCGTCGGCACTCCGCACTACATGTCGCCCGAGGCGTTCCACGGCGCCACGGCCAACCCCGCCACCGACGTGTACGCGCTCGGCGTGCTCCTCTACGAGCTGGTCAACGGCCATCCGCCGTACCTCAGCGACTCGATCCCCGACCTGATGCGCCGCCACCTCGAAGGCAATCCCGTACGCCGCCCCGGCATCCCCGGCCCGATCTGGGACGTGATCATGGCGTGCATGGAGCAGAAACCCCGGCTCCGTCCCAGCGCCGCCGAACTGGTGGCCGACCTCTCCGACGCCGCCCGCCGCTTCGCTGACGTGCCCGCCATGCCCGCGCCGTCGCTGGACTCGCTGTATGACGGGCCGTCCCGCCGCCCCGCGCCGATCCTGCAACCAGCCATCGACCCCGTACGGTCCGAGCCCCTGCTGCCGCCGCACCCCGCCTCGATCCCCGCTCCGCGCCGGCCGTCCCCGTCGCGCCGCAACGCCGTCCCGAGCTGGCGCTGGGCCCGTCCCGGGGCCACCATGTCTTTGATCGCGGCCGCGATGGTCGCCTCCGCCGTCGCCACCACGGCCTGGCACATGGGCCGAGCCGACGACGAACGCCGCGACCTGGCCGTGCCCGCCGTGGTCATCGCGCCCCTGTCGCAGGCGCCCTCGTCCCGTTCCGTCCCGACGGTGGCTCAGCCCCGCGCGGCCACGCCCACGTCCAGTCGCACCCTGACCGGCCATTCCCGTCCGCTCCCGCCACCGGTGGTCACCCCGAGGGCCTCGCCGGCGGCTCCTTCCGCCGTACGGGGAAAGCCCGCCGCGCGGCCCGCCGCGAAGCGGACGCCGACCCGATCGCCGCAGCCCGAGGCCAAGCCGTACGGCCCCTGGGAATGCAGCACGGGCGTGGCGGTGGACTGGTCGACCAGGACCGGCGTCGTCGCCAAGCCGTGCCGCATGACCGGTCGCGACGTCCGCTACCAAGCCTCGCTCACCGGCGCCGCGGGCGCGCGCGGTCGCATCACCATCGTCCTGCGGGAAAGCCGCACCGGCCGCACCGTGGGCACCCCGAAGACCTGCGACAACCTCGACTTCTCCGGCGAGCGCATTGCCACCCGCAGCTGTGGCCCCGCCGCGGTCAAACCCGCACGGGGCCGCAGCTACGCGGTGGTCGTCTCGTTCAGCTACATGCGCGAGGGCCGCACCCTGACCGGCGAGTCCCGCGGTGAGAGCTTCACCTGGTAAATCCGCGGGCCGGCCGGCGCTACCCGGGGCTTCGTCAGGCCCGCAGGCCGCTCAGGAGGCGGCCCACGTCGGTACGGGCCGCCGCGAGGGTCTGTTCCGGCGTTGCCGACTCGGCGATCGTTGCCGCCGCCTCGCAGACGGCACCCAGCACGAGCCTGGTGCGCAGGTCGTCGTCGCCCGCGCTGAGTTCGCCCGCTTCGCGAAGGCGCGTGAACGCGGAGCGCAGCAGGCCCGCGGTGTGCCGATCCTCGACGTCGCGGATGGTCGCCCGGTCGAGCACCCGCGGGCCGTCGACGACGACGATGCGTTGCAGCTCGGGCTCGGCGACCGCGGTCAGGAACTCGGCCACGCCGGCTTCGAGCTTTCCCCAGGCATCACCGGCGGTGGTGACGGCGGCCACCGTACGGGCGGCGATCCGCTCGTGGGCGGCGGCGTAGACGGCGAGGAACAGTTCGTGCTTGCCGCCGAAATGGTGGTAGACCGCCCCCTTGGTCAGGCCCGCGGCCTCGGCCACGGCGTCGAGCTTGACGCGGTCGAAGCCGGCCGACCCGAACGCGGCGGTCGCGCGGGTGAGCAGCTCGGCGGTGGTGCCGGCGGATCGTTCGGCCTGGGTGCGGCGCGAAGGCAAGGGACTTCCTCGTCTTGACACGGCAATCGGGACGCCTCAATGATACATACCAAAGGTACGTACTCAAAGTATGTAAATGGAGGTCGCCATGGCTGATTTCGTCGATCGATGGGCCGCGTTCTGGGCCGCGCCCGACCCGGCCCGGGTGGGCGACCTCGCCGCGACCGACATCGAGCTGCGCTATCCCGGCCTGCCGGAGCCACTGCGCGGCGTCGAGGCCTGGCGTGCGCGGGTGGCGTCGATCGTGCAGCGCTTCCCCGACGTCCGGCTCACCGTCACCGCGCACGCCACCGCGGACGACCTCTGCTTCGTGAGCTGGCGCGGCACGGCCACCGCGGCCGGAAACCCGATCACCTGGGAGGGCATCGACCGCATGCGTCTGCGCGACGGGCTGGTCGTCGATTCGCTGGTCGCCTTCGACACCGCCGGCCTGCGCCCGGCCGTCTGAGACCCGGTCAGCGCTCCGCGACGGCGCACAGGCCGCAGTCACGGAGATCAGAGACGTCCGGGAAGCTCGGCATCGGTCCTTCACGCGGGCGGAAATACATTCGCGGGGTTCTGTGTTTCGGCCTATCGTGATCCACATGTTCGCACTCGGTCTGCAGCTGCCCCTCGCGGCGGCTCCCGTGTGCGTGTTCTCGCTCAGCGGCGCCGATACGCGAATCTGACCCTTCCCCACCAGCAGCAGAACCGTAGGGGGAGGGTGGTCGGACCCTGCGCGGTTCTGGCGCGTCCCTGCTTGGCAACAGGCGCGCAACCCACATTGCCCTTACATCCAGTGAGGACTGAGAAGATCATGGCCAAGAGCCAGTTCGTTCGTACGAAGCCGCACGTCAACATCGGCACGATGGGGCACGTCGACCACGGGAAGACGACCCTCACCGCCGCCATCACGAAGGTCCTCGCCGACCGCGACCCGGCCTCCAACCGGTACGTGGCGTTCGAGGGCATCGACAAGGCCCCGGAGGAGGCCGCCCGCGGCATCACCATCACCATCGCGCACGTCGAGTACGAGACGCCCAACCGGCACTACGCGCACGTCGACATGCCGGGCCACGCCGACTACGTGAAGAACATGATCACGGGCGCGGCTCAGGTCGACGGGGCGATCCTCGTGGTGAGCGCGCAGGACGGCTCGATGCCGCAGACCCGCGAGCACGTGCTGCTGGCCCAGCGGGTCGGTGTGCCGCACCTGGTGGTGGCGCTCAACAAGAGCGACGCCGTGGACGACCCGGAGCTGCTCGACCTGGTCGAGCTCGAGGTCCGCGAGCTGCTGAGCGAGTACGGGTTCCCCGGTGACGAGGTGCCCGTCGTGCGGGTCAGCGCGCTCAAGGCCCTGGAGGGCGACCCGCGGTGGGTGAAGTCCATCGTGGACCTGCTCGACGCGGTCGACGAGTACGTGCCGATTCCGCCCCGTGAGCTGGGGGAGCCGTTCCTGATGCCGATCGAGAACGTGCTCACCATCAGCGGCCGCGGCACCGTGGTCACGGGCAAGGTCGAGCGGGGCACGCTGCGCGTCGGCGAGCCGGTCGAGGTTGTCGGGCTCGGGCCGACCATCGCGACGGTGGCGACCGGGCTGGAGACGTTCGGCAAGTCGCTCGAGACCGCCGAGGCCGGTGACAACGCGGCGATCCTGCTCCGTGGCATCAAGCGCGAGCAGGTGGAGCGCGGTCAGGTGGTGGCGATCCCGGGTTCCGTGACCCCGCACCAGAAGTTCGAGGCGCGGATGTACGCCCTGACCAAGGAGGAGGGTGGCCGGCACACTCCGTTCGAGGCGAACTACCGGCCGCAGTTCTACTTCCACACCACCGACGTGTCCGGCGGTATGGACCTCGGTGACGTCGACCTGGTCATGCCGGGCGACACGCTGGACAAGGTCACGGTGACGCTCGGCAAGCCGGTCGCGCTCGAGGTGGGCGTCGGTTTCGCCGTACGGGAGGGGAACCGGACGGTGGCCGCGGGCACCGTCACGGCGCTGCTCGACTGAGATGATCGAGGGGCGGCCGGCTTCACGGCCGGCCGCCCCTCTGCGTCGGGAAGAGAAGCAGTGCGAGCAGCATCAGCGGAATCACCACGGTCATGGTGGGAGCGAGGCCGATCCGGTCGGCGACCCCGCCGATCAGGGCCGGGCCGAGCAGAATCCCGCTGTACGTGAACGTGGTCAGCCGGGAGACCAGGGCTGCGGCCGAGGCGCCGGGCAGCCGCCCGACGGCGCTGAACGTCAGCGGCACCAGCACCGAGGAACCGAGCCCCGCCAGTGCGAACCCCGCCACGGCCACCCCGGGGTGCGGCGCCAGGACCCCGATCGTGAACCCGCAGGTGGCGATGGCCGCCCCGACCCGGAACAGCCGGTTGCGATCGGTGAACCGGTCCCCGGCCAGCCGGCCCAAGGCCTGCGCGCCGGTGTAGGCCGTGATCCCCACGGCGGCCAGGCTCAGCGACGCGCCGCGTTCCTCGTGCAGGAAGATGCCGCCCCAGCCGAGCGCGGCCCCCTCGCAGATCATCAGCGCGGTCGCGGTCAGACCGAGCAGGACCAGCGGACGGCTCCAGCCCGCTCGCGCCGGCGCGGAGGTCTCGGAGCGGCCGCTGTCCGGCAGCCGGCGTGCGGTGATCATTCCCGCGAGCAGCAGGACGGCAGCGGCCGTGATCAGGTGCACTGTCAGGGAGACGCCGGCGTGGGCCAGCGCGGCTGTGGACAGCGACGCGATGACCGCGCTGATGCTCCAGGCCGCGTGGCAGCCGTTGAGGATCGGGCGACCCGCCGCGCGTTCGACTGCCACCGCGCTCGCGTTCATCGCCGCGTCGGTGGCGCCGTGCACGCCGCCGAGCACGGCCGCCCCGGCCAGGTACCAGCGCGGGCCGGGCGCGACGGCCAGGCCGGCCAGCAGCAGAGGCATGACCGCGAGTGCGCAGGCGAGGATCGTACGGGTGCCGATCCTGGCGGCCAGCGGCCCGACTGCTTGCATGCAGACCAGCGCGGCCAGGGCGAACAACAGCCCGGACAAGCCGAACAGGGCGTCGCTCAGGGCATGGGTGCTTTTGAACGAAGGGGCGCGCACGATGTAGGTGGACAGCGTCAGGCCGTTGAGGAAGAAAACGGCGGTGACGGCCCATCGGCGGTCCAGTCGGGTGTCGATCACGCGGGCCTCCCGGTCCGAAGACGTAATACATGTCTCCGACGAACGGCGAGACCCCGATCCGGACCGGCGCGGGATCTACAGTTGCCGCGTGATGTTGCCGCTGCCCGAGGGCGAGTTCGACGCGTACCTGTTCGACTGTGACGGCACCATCGCCGATTCGATGCCGATTCACTATCTGGCCTGGCAGCGGGCGCTGGCCGAATACGGCGCGACGTTCCCCGAGGAATTGTTCTACGCGTGGGGCGGCCGCACCCCGGTCTCGGTGATCGAGGACCTGAACGAGCAGCAGGGCCTGGCCATGCCGGTCGACCTGGTCGACGAGCGCCGCGAGCAGGTCTTCCAGCAGTTGCTGCCCGACGTGCGAGCGGTCCCCGAGGTTCTCGAGCACATTCTTTCCTCGTACGGGACATTGCCGTTCGCCGTCGTCTCGGGCAGCAGCCGGGAATCGGTGACGGCGTCGCTGAACGCGCTGGGCCTGCTCGACCGGTTCGACGTCATGGTGTGCGCGGGCGATTACCTGAACGGCAAGCCCGACCCGGAGTGCTTCCTGGCCGCGGCGCGCCTGCTGGGCGTTTCTCCCGGGCGCTGCCTGGTCTTCGAGGACACCGATTTCGGGGTGCAAGCGGCCGCGGCGGCCGGGATGGCAGCCGTACGGGTGCCGCCACCGTGGCAGCGGCACCCGTCGGGCGTCAGCTCAGCGTGAGGTAGTCCAGGTTGAAGCCACCGGTCTCGCAATGGACGGTGAGCAGCTGGTCCCCGGCGGCCAGGGTCACCGGCACGTGCACCGACTGGTAGGCGGCCCACCCACCCGTGTCCGGCACCGAGACCGTGGCCAGCTTGGCGCCCGCGGCGTCGCGGAACGAGATCGCGTCGGTGGCCACCGCGCCCGTGCCGTTGGCGACGCGCAGCTCCAGGTCGTACGTCCCGGCCCGGGCGACGTCGACGCGGTAGCTCAGCCAGTTGCCCGGGGCGGTCCAGCCGACGTTCTTGCCCCCGCTGGCCCCCGCGTTGCTCTCGACGAAGCTGGCGCCGCCCTCGGTCCAGCCGTTCTGCGCGGCGTACGACTCGGCTTCCACCCGTACACCCACCGGAGCGCCCTTCGGCTTCACGGTGACCTCGACCGTCACCGTGTCGCGGGCCGCTCCGTCGGTGACGTGGAAAGTGAGCCGCTGGGCTCCCGCGGTGGTTGGCTTGAGCGTGACCACACCTGTGGACGCGTCCACCGACACACCTGTGGACAAGTCGGTGGCGTAGTAGGCCAGGCGGTCGCGATCACGGTCGGTGGCCGACAGGCGGAACAGGGTGGTGGCGTACTGGTCGACTGTCAGCGGCGGGACCTCGCGCAGGATCGGGGCATGGTCGCGGCGGGGCGGGTCGGCCCTCCACTGATAGGTGGCGTACGCGTTGGCGGGCACAGTGACCAGCTGCGTTTCGTCGCCCAGGACGATACGGACGACCTTCTGGGCCCCGGAGTTGGCCAGGATCGCCGTGAACCGGTCGCCGTCGCGGTAGACGACGTTGCTCACGCCCGCGGCGGGGGCGCTCGACTCGACGCGGACGTCGCGCGGGCTCAGGTAGCGGGCGAACTGGCCGAGTGGGTAGAGCTCATCCCGTACGGAGAAGGTCCGGGTCTCGGTGTTGACCTTGACGAGGCGATCGGGCCACTTGGTGGTGCGGCCGACCTCCTCCCAGTCGACGTTGTTGTCGCGCTTGTCGGTCCAGTGCAGTGTGCCGCCGGTCTGGTCGGTGGCCTGCGCCCACAGGGTGTAGCTGCTTGCGTTCAGCCGGAAGTAGCTGAGCACCGTGGCCGGGTTGAGGTCGCTCGTCTCGGTCATGTGCACAGGCTTGCCGAACTGTTGATAAGCGTCGCGCATGACTGCCGGGTCACCCCAGTACGGGTGGAACGCGATCGCGTCAGCCGCCTGCCGGGTCTTCGGGTCGTTGAAGATCCGGTAGTAGTTCTTGGTGGCCGTGCTGTTCGGGTCGCGCCAGTCCCAGAAGTTGAAGTCGTGCACGTAGAGCTGGGCTTTCACGTGGGACCGGCGGAACTCACGCTTGATCGCGACGGCCAGCTTCTGCTGCTGCTCGACGCTGATGTCCATGGCCGGGTAGACGACGTCCATGCCCGGCTCGTTGAGCATCGTGATCGCGTCAATGGTGATTCCATGTTGACGCATTGACTGGATGTACTTGACGTAATAGCGCGCGAACACGTCGATGCAGTCGTCCCGCAGCCGGCCGACCTGGTAATGCTCGGTCGTGCTGCCCGGCTTGAGCGCCACCTCACCGGTGAACCGGTTGTTGGTCTTCATCCAGGCCGGCGCGCTCCAGGCCGACGCGAAGAACGTGGCCTGCGGGTTGTACTTCTGGATCAGCTTGATCGTGTCGACCATGTGCAGGTCGATGTCGCGCTGGATCGAGAAGTACTTGAGCTCGAAGTCCTCGGTCACCCCCGGCGGCAACTCGTCGTACGACCAGAAAGGCAGATGCTCGATCAGGTCGGGGCTGCCGATGGTCAGCCGGAACCGGTCGAACCCGGCCCCCTCCCTGGGGTCGACCAGGAGCTTGACGGCCCTCTCACGCTCGGCCGGGGTCAGCTTCCACAGGTTGGAGACGCTGGTCTCGTCGATCGAGAACCCGATGCCGCTGTAATGCTGCCGCTGCTGAGACGGGTCGACCACCACCGTGGCATCGGGTTGCGCGCCGCGCGGGGTGGTGGGCAGCGGGGCCCAGGCGTCAGCCGCGCCGGTCGAGTAGCTGCCGGTCACCCGCGGCTTGGCTGCGCCGGCCGCCGGGCCGTCGCCCCGCTGAGTTCCGGCCGCCGTTGCGGGCTGCCCGGCCAGCAGGGTTATCGCCGTCGACGCCACGGCCAGCGCCGCGGTCATGGATCGCTTCACCAGGTCTCCCCCAGAGATAGATCAATCGCTATCTGCCAGGAGAGTTTATTGATACCTTTAACTAACACGCAACGCCGTCGAAACGCTCCCTCCCTCCCTCCCTCCCTCCCTCCCTCGCGAGCGGCCCGTCCGGCCACCGTGGACTATCGAGGCGGACATCCTCGGACTCCTTGCGCGGACATCCCCGAAGTTGACCGCGCAGCCACCGCGTCCTGCGCCCGCCGGCGTCCGCGGGTCTCGCCGCGGCTGCGTCCGCGTCTCTCGCCTACGCTTGCGCCTGCACCCTTGCCTGCGGCTGCGCCTCTCGTGCACGCCGGTGTCGTCGCCTGGGCCTGTGCTTCTCGTGCACGCCGGTGTCCTTGCCCTGGGGCTGCGCCTCTCGTCTACGCCTGGGCCTGCGCCTCTCGTGCACGCCCGTTTCCTCGCCGGTGCCTGCGTCTCTTGCCGCGCCCGGGAGGCCGTCGTCGAACAGGCTCTACTCCTGCGCTTCGCCCTATGCTGACGCTGCAGGTCGGGTGTTGCGCCCCAACTGCACCCTGGTGCTCACCCTGTGACGGCGTCCGGTGGCCCGCCTGCGCACGTCGATATTCGATATTGCATGTAGCTCTAACCCGCGCCGTGTGTCGGCGTCCGGGTGTTTGCGCATCGCGCCGAGGACCTCGAAGCGCGCGCTGTGTCGGTGTTCGGTGTGGGGCCTCACGTCGGCATCGCGTAGTTCGTTCCGCGCGCTGTGCCGGCGTTGGGCCTTGGAACTCATGCCGCGCTGTGCCGGCGTTCCGTATCGCGCGTAGCTGGTGCCCTGCGCCGTGTCGGTGATCGGTGTTGTGCGTAGCTCGTGCCACGCGCCCGGGTCGGCGTCCGAATGGTGCACGTTGCGGCGGGCCTCGAAGCTCGTGCCGAGCGCCGTGTCGGTGTTCGCGGTTGGCCGTTGCGTCGGCGTCTCGCAGTTCGTGCCCACGCCGGTTGGCGTGCGGTGTTGCGGGCTGCCGTATTTGCGGCGCGTCCGGGCTCGCCCCGTGGGGCGGACCCGGGCGCGGTTGAGCCGTGTGGTCAGCGGGCGAGAGCGAGGCCCTGCTTGTCGGAGAACTTGCCGATGATGATCATGATGAAGTCGATAAGCGCCCAGACGCCGAAGCCGCCCAGGGTGACCAGCATGAGCAGGCCGGTCCCGATCTTTCCGACGTAGAAGCGGTGGGCGCCGATCACGCCGAGGAAGAAGCTGAGCAGCAGGGCGACAACCCAGGACTTCTGGCCGGTCGCAGCAGTGGTCGTGGCAGTCATATCTATGTCCGTTCTGAGGGTCGGCTTGAAAAGCTGCCGCACCATAGCGAACGCCGCTGTCTGTCCACAACGGCAGGTCAGCCGCGGTTTGAGGCCCTCACCGATGGGTGATGCATCGTCGTGCTGAGGAACCGGTCGGCGCGGGAGACGGTCACAGCAGCACCGCCTCGACGGCCGAGTCAGCCAGGCGCGCAGGAATTGGCCGGCGGTGGGAGATGGCCGTGCGCTCGGGGTCGCCAATGGGCGCAGATGGCCGTGTGCTGGGGAGTGTCCAGCGGCGGGGGTGTGGTCACCCGCTGAGGTTTGAGCGACCGGCCGGGGACGGCGCGAATATTTCGAGAACGTGACAAGACATCGATGGCTTGCGATGATGGGAGCGCTCCCAGCGGATGGGAGGTGGCGCTGGGCGGGGATGACGGTTTGTCCGACGGCGGCAGCGCCTGGGATTGACGAGAGGGTGACCATGTCATCGAGATTGAGGAAGGCCGGGCTCGCGTTCCTCGCCGCGACCGTGGCCTTCGCCGGCACGTACGGCGTGACCAGGTCCGCCTCGGCGGACGCAGTGGCCCAGTTGAACGCGTCGCAGCTGGTGGCCGACATGGGTGCCGGCTGGAACCTGGGCAACTCGCTGGAGGCCAACAACAACGGCATCCCCGGCGAGACGGCCTGGGGCAACCCGGTGGTGACCCAGGCGCTCATCGACCGGGTGCGCGCGTCGGGTTTCAAGACGATCCGGATTCCGGTCTCGTATCTCGGCAACATCGGGGCCGGCCCGAACTACACGGTGAACGCGGCCTGGCTGAACCGGATCCAGGAGGTCGTCGACTACGCCCACAGCCGCGGGCTGTACGTGCTGATCAACATGCACGGTGACGGCTACAAGACCGTCACGGGGTCGTGGCTCATCTGCGACGCGGCCGACCAGACCACGATCAGGGACAAGTATCAGAAGGTCTGGCAGCAGGTGGCGACCAAGTTCCAGAGCTACAACGACCATCTGATCTTCGAGTCGATGAACGAGAACTTCGACGGCCAGTACGGCAACCCGACTCAGCCGTGCTACTCGAACATCAACGCGTACAACCAGATCTTTGTGGACACCGTACGGCGGACCGGTGGCAACAACGCGGCGCGCTGGCTGCTGACGCCCGGCTGGAACACGAACATCGACCACACGGTGGGCAGCGGCTTCGTGCTCCCGACCGACCAGTACAGGTCGTCCACCATCCCCGCCAACGAGCAGCGGATCATGATCTCCGTCCACTACTACGACCCGTGGGACTTCGCGGGTCAGGAGGACGGCACCATCACGCAGTGGGGGCCGGGCGCGACCAACCCGGCCAAGAAGTCGACGTGGGGTCAGGAAGACTTCATGGACGGCCAGTTGAAGAAGGTGTACGACAAGTTCGTTTCGCGCGGCTATCCGGTGTTCGTCGGTGAGTACGGCTCGATCGACAAGACGACGTACGACTCCACGAACAACCGCTACCGTGCGGATTACGCGCGCACCCTGGTCGCCACGGCCAAGAAGTACGGCGCGGCCACCGCCTACTGGGACAACGGCTGGAACGGGCAGCACGGTTTCGGCCTGTTCAACCGCAGCTCCGCCACGGTGACCCAGCAGGGCATCATCGACGCCATCATGGGCGCCGTCGGTGGCACCCCACCCACCACGCCGCCCGCGACCACACCCCCGGCGACGACTCCGCCGCCCACCACACCCCCGGCGACCACCCCGCCCGCCACCACCCCGCCTGCGGGTAACGGGGCCTGCCGGATCAGCAGCACGGTCAGCGCCTGGAACTCCGGCCTGACCAACTCCATCACGATCACCAACACGGGCACCGCCGCCGTCAACGGCTGGTCGTTGGCCTTCACCCTGGCCGCCGGGCAGACCATCGTCGGCGGGTGGAACGCCGCCTACGCGCCGTCCAGCGGCACGGTGACCGCGACCAACGTCAGCTACAACGGCACGCTGGCGCCGGGTGCCTCGACGAGCATCGGCTACCAGGCCAACCACACGGGCAACGCCGCCGCCCCGACGGGCTTCCGGCTCAACGGCGTCACCTGCAACTGACCTCGTCACCCCACCGAGAAAATCTGGTGTCCAGAACCTAGACTTTCTCGGTGGGGGCAGGTAACGTTGCCTCCGTTAATGCAGATATCGGGATAAAACGCCGATAAGCGGACCGAGCGTCAAGCAGGGCCCGGATCACTCCGTGGCTCGCCCGGCCGCCGCGGTGGAAGCCTCACCGCGAGCAAGGTAAGTACGAGCAAGGAAGGCAAGACCCGAGGAAGAGCACGACAAGACCTTGACGTCATTCCAGGTCAGGGCAACCGCAGGCGGGGCCGATGCAGGTTCGGGGCTCAGCCTGAAGCAACAGGGTGCGGGGGCCATGAAGTCGCGTGGGCTCCGGCACCGGCAGTCAAGTGAAGAGAAACAGAGGAAAGGGAGGGCTGAACACCGTTGGATCGCCCGCCGCCAGGACGTTGTCCGAGTCGCGCGGTGGACACCGTAGTCCCATCGAATGAGAGGTGGTCTCCGGTCACGCTTATGCGATCCTCGCACCCCATATCGCCCATAGCGATGCGGTGCGGAAAAGAGAACCCGGCGAACCTGCCGGTAGATGGTGGTTTCAACCTGTAATCCCGGGCCCCGGCGCGTCAGCGCCGGGGCCCTCGTCATGGAGAAATGTATGGCCCAGTCCGAGGACATGCTCGGCGACGACGACTATCCCGCCTACACCATGGGCCGCGCCGCGGAGATCGTGGGCGCCTCGCAGGATTTTCTGCGCCGCCTCGACGAGGCCAAACTGTTCACCCCGTTCCGCTCGGCCGGCGGCCACCGCCGATACTCCCGCTATCAGCTGCGACTCGCCGTACGGGCCCGGGAGATGGTCGACCAGGGCACCGCGCTCGAGTCCGCCTGCCGGATCATCATCCTCGAGGACCAGCTCGAGGAGGCTCTCGAGCTCAACCGCAAACTTCAGGGCGGCGAGTAGGGCGAAGGCCGTCGGCCACGAACCCCCCCCCCGGCGGGGTGTGGCCGCCGGGGGTCAGGGCGCCAATGAGGGTGGCGGGGGCTGACGGTCAGGCGTCCAGGTCGCGCTCGCGGATGGCGGTGGTCAGGGACTTCAGGAACGCGGGGTTGTCGTCGGGGGCCACGAACACCGGGCGTGCCCGCAGGGGGACGGCGGTGACCGGGCGGCCCTTGACGAACCACGCGATCGCCCCGATCGGGGAGATCAGCAGGATGGCGAACATCCACGCCGCCCAAGGTGCGGTGCGGATGGCGCTCTCGTCGGCGCGGAGGCAGTCGACCAGGGCGATGAGCACCAGCGCGACGTCGAGCATCAACAGCAGAGCGATTACCTGAGCCATGACGAAGACGATCCTGGTCGTCGGCGTGATCCAGCGGTCCCGGACGGGTGCGTTTAGGGAGGTGCGCATCCAGCGGAGGCGCACCCGCCCGGGAGGAACTCTGACGGTGGCTACAGCGCGCTGACCAGGGCGGGCAAATAGCCGTTCGTGTAGCCGGCGAGGTTGGGGTGGAAGGAGTTCTGCGGCGGCACCACGGTGAGGCCGTGCAGGTAGGGGTTCGCCGAGCAGATGCCGTGGCCGGCGAACTCGTCGCGTACGTCGGAGAACGTGAGACCGGCCGCTGCGGCCCGGGCCGCGATCACCTCGTTGAGCACCTGGGCGCCCTCGTTGAGCGAGCGCCGTTTGGCCAGGCTCATCCCGATGATGCCGCACGACGCCGACGAGGTGTCGAACAGCGCGGGATAGCCCAGGACGATCACTCGCGCGCCGGGGGCCTTGCGCTTGATGGCCGCGTACGTCGCGTCGAGCTTGGCCGGCAGCGTGGAGGTGATGTCCGTACGGGCCGAATTGACCTTGGCCGCGCAGGCGGCGTCGGTGCCGGTCTGGCAGCCCAGCACGGTCGAGGCGAAGCCCGCGTCGTTGCCGCCGATCGTGATGCTGATCAGGTCGGCCGACCGGCTCAGGAACGGCACTTGCAGGTTCCGTACGTCGGAGGTCTCGGCGCCCCCGCAGCTGAGGTCGGTGAAGGATTGGGGTTGGTTGCGCGCCGCCCACTGGCCCGGGTAACCCTGGGCGCTGCGGAAGCACAGGATGCTCTGGCCGGGCGCGCCGACTCCCGAGGAGTAGGAGTCGCCGAGCGCGACGTAGTCGATCGACGAGGCCGCGCGGGCGGGTGCGGCCAGGGTGAACGTCAACAGGGTCGTGACGACCAGACAGGCTAGGAGGGATAGGCGTCTGCCCATGGGATGGCCTCCGGTCCGGGTGGGAGAGGAAGCCGGAGCGCTCCGGTTACCGAACGGTAATTCAGGTCGCGAACAAAAGACAGACGGTGACTTTGCCGTTACGGAGTAGTAACGTGCATCGATGTGACCTGCGTCGATGGCTGGTCGTGACAAGAGATTCACACGAGTGCCACAGCCGATCTTCAGGCTGTCCTCAGGCCGTGCGACTACGTTCCTCACATGGAAGAAGAACGGGCACGGCGGATCGTCGACACGCTGCGAGCGCGCAACGTCTTCGCCCATGTGAAGCTGCCGCAGGCGGGCATCACGCAGTACGGCATTCGCGTCACGCTCCCCGACGGCCGCGAGGCGATCTGGGACAACGACGGCACGGCCGGTCTCGAGGCCCAGATCATGCGTAACGGCATCCTCGTCGGCTTCGTCCCCTCGATTCCCGAGTCGGAGAATTTCGGCGACGGCCAGATCATCGAGGCGATCGCCACCGCCGACTACGACCGCCCGGTCGGCCGGTCCAGCCCGTCGTCGTCACCGCGCCCGGCCCCGTCGTCCCGGCCACCGGCGCCGGTGTCCCTGGCCCAGCGGCTGAGGAGCGGCTTCCGTAACTAGGGCCCGCCATTGAAGTACCAGGGCCGGCGATCAGGAGTCCGGATTGATCATGTCGATCAGGCGGTCCAGCGCCACCGGCCACAACTCCGGCGTGAGGTTCGCGAGCAGCGTCTCAGCGAGCGCGTGAGCCACCATGTCGATCTGTTCTTGCACCTGGGGATCAAGGGGAGCGGGCGGCGCCGGCGGTTCGGGGGAAGGGGGTTCCTCCACCGCCGGCGCCGCGATGGCGACAGGCTCCCCGGCCGGCAGGTCCTCGGGTGCGCCGACGAGGTGCAGGTGGCCCGTGGCCCGGGTCAGCGCCGTGTAGAGCAGCCGATGCCCGCGCGGGTCGTCGTCGACAATGAACCCGGGCTCGACCACGATCGCCGCGTCGAACTCCAGCCCCTTCGCCTCGTGCGGCCCCAGCAGCGTGATCGCCGGGCTGCGTTCGTCGCCGGGAGCCGTACGCCAGGGCAATTCCTCGGCCCGCAGCAGCGCCTCCACCTCCTCGCGGCAGCGCGCCGGGCAGATGATCGCCACCGAGCGCCCGTCGGCGGCGTGATCGGCCGCGGCCGCCACCACCACACCGGCCCTGTTCTCGGGGTCGACCGGCGCGATCATCGGGTCGGCCGGCCCTTCCCGTACGGTCGTGGGCGGCTGCACGCTCGGCGCCGCGGTGGGCAGCAGCTCGGCCGCCAGCTCGAAGATCTGCCGCGGCACGCGATAGCCGAACCGCAGCTCGCGGTGCACGTGCGGCATCTCCGAGGGCAGGTGCGCGAGCACGTCGTGCCAGTCGTCGCGGGCCCACGGCCCGGTCGACTGGGCCATGTCGCCGACCACGGTCAGCGAGCCGTTGGACGAGCGCCGCGAGATCGCCCGCAGCTGCATGGGGGAGAGGTCCTGCGCCTCGTCCACCACCACATGGGCGTACGTCTGCGGCTCCTGACCCGACAGATGTTCGGCCTCGTCCAGCAGCGGCAGGTCGGCCTCGCCGAACGGGGGCTCCTCGCCGTCCAGCCGGTACAGCGCGTTGATCTCACGGTCGGTGAACTCGCCGCCGGCCGCCGCGGTCAGCAACGCCCGCGAGCCGAACAGCTCGGTCAGGAACGTCGGCGCGTCGAACTCCGGCCACAACCGATCGGCCAGCATGTCGGCGGCCTCGAGGATCAGCCGCGGGTCCTGGGTGCCCGACACCAGCGCGGCCCGCAGCAGGCGCCGCCGGTCGCTCGGGGTCGCCTCACTCGCCTTGGCCGTGGTCATCACGCGTTGGATGGTCGCCGGGTCGAGGGTCACCACCTGCCCCCGTACGGCGATCAGGGCCGGCACTTTGGCCCGCTGCTCGCGGTGTTTGTCGAGCGCGCGGCCGAGCAGACCGGCCATCCGCGCCTCGCCCTTGAGCCGGGTCACGTGCGGCGCCTCGGGACGGCCGGTGGACGCCTTGGGCAGCAACCCCTCGATCGAGCTGTGCGCCACCCCTGCGCAGCCCCACGCGTCGAGCAGGCCGCGGGTGCGCTGGGCGAAGGCGTACGACGGCCCCACCACCAGCACCTCGGGCGCGCTCAGGCCCAGGTCGGGCTGGCCGAGCAGCCAGGCCACCCGGCGCAGCGCGGTGTCGGTCTTGCCGGTGCCCGGCCCGCCCTGAATGATCAGCACGCTCTCGGGCGCCGTACGGATCAGCTCGTCCTGGTCGGCCCGGATGGTGGCCACGAAGTCCGGCCCGGCCTCGGCGACGGCCGTGGCCATCTCGGCCAGCAAAGGGTCGTCGGGCGGGCCCTCCCCGGCGGTCAACGTCAGCTGCCTTCGAGCGGCACTTCGAGCCGTACGCTGCCCCGTAGGTCGAGGAAGACCCGATCGGGCGCGCGCACGACGGTGACCACGACGTCCCCGCAGCTCGGGCAGCGCGCCACCAGGCCCGGGGACTGGTGCCACAGCAGCAGCGTGCCCACCGCGTCGGCGTGGGTGCAGCCCGCGCACACATAGCGCGCCGCCGTCACGTCCACGGCGAAGATCTCGCGCAGGTCACCGGCCATCGCGTTGCCGTCGAGCGGTGTCCCGTTCGTCACGACGTACCCCCGAAGCGTTCGGTGCGGATCCGGCGCGGGTCGTGACCGAGCGCCACCAGGATGTCGGCGGCGGTCTCGACGAACGTGGTGGGACCGCAGACGTAACAGTCCGGCTCGAAGTCCGGCGGCCAACCGTACGTGTTCAGCGCGGCCACGTCGATCCTCTTCGGGGGCGAGGGCCATCCGTCGGGAGTCTTGCGGGTGTAGACGTAATGGACGTCCAGACCGGCGTCATCCCGTACGCGTCGGCGCAGCTCGTCGGCGTAGAGCACATCCTCCGGCGTACGGACCGAATAGAGCAGCCGGAAGGGTTGCCGCGCGCTCGCCGTGGCCCGGGCCCGCACCATCGCCATCAGCGGCACCACGCCTGAGCCGCCCGCCACCAGCAGCACCGGCGCCGGCTGCTTGTCACGCCAGACGAACCAGCCGCCCACCGGGCCGCGCAGCTCGATCTGCTCGCCCGGCTCGACCACGTCGGTCAGGTAGGGCGACACCTCGCCGTCGTCGAGCCGCTGGATCGTCAGCTCGACCCTGCCCTCGGGGTGCGGCCAGGCCGAGGCGATCGAGTAGCTGCGCTGCGCGCGATACCCGTCCTCGGCCGTCAGCCGCACGTCGATGTGCTGGCCGGGCAGGTGGCCCGGCCAGTCCGGCACGTCGAGCACGAGCGTGCGCGCCGTCGGCGTCTCCCACCGGGCCTCGGCCAGCGTGGCCGCCCGCCAGGTCAGTCGCCCTGATACCGCTGTTCGCGCCATGGGTCTCCGTACATGTGATAGCCCGCGGCCTCCCAGAAGCCGGGCTCATCCTCATTCATCAGCTGCAGGCCGTTGACCCACTTCGCCGATTTCCAGAAATAAAGGTGCGGAACGACGAGCCGGGCCGGGCCGCCGTGCTCGGGTTCGAGGTCCTCACCATCGAACTTGTACGCGATCCACGCCTTGCCGTCGAGGAGATCTTCCATCGGTACGTTCGTGGTGTATCCGCCGAAGCTGTGCACCATCGTGTAGTCGGCGGCCGACTCGACGTTCTCCAGCAGGGTGTCGAGCGAGACACCGCGCCAGGTCGTGCCGAGTTTCGACCACTTGGTCACGCAGTGGATGTCGACCGTGACGTCCTCGGCCGGCAGCGCCTGGAACTCCGTCCAGTTCCAGCTCGTCTTCTCGCCGGTCTCGGTGGTGACGGTGAAGCGCCAGCGATCGAGCGGGATGCGCGGGGTAGGCCCGGCCGACAACACCGGGAAGTCGTGCGTCAGATATTGACCGGGCGGCAGGCCGGGCACCGACTCACGCCGCCGGCCGCCGAATCCCCTGGAGATGATGCCCATGGTTGAGAAGTAAACCGCATGATCATTTCCTGGGACAGCGCTCTCAGAGCCGGATCACGTCACTAATCGTCCCGGCCACGACGACCCGGTGGTCCAGGCCGGGGACAAGTCCGTCAAAACGTGCCACCTTCGTCGCGGTGCAGGTCAGGATCGTCGTCCACTCCTCGCCGTCCCGCCGCTGGATCTGGACGGGAACGCCCTCGACGCCGAGGACGAACACGGCGAGCCGGCCGGCGCCGGGACGGACCAGCCGGATCACCGGGCCCTCCGGAGTGGCCGGCGCGGGTGTGGGCGTAGCGGTGGTGGTCGGGGCAGGCGTGCCGGTGGTCGGTTCAGGCGTGGCGGTGGTCGGGGCAGGCGTGGGCGAGGCGGTCGTCGGGACGGGCGTCGCCGTGGTGATCGCCGGGGCCGGCGCGGGCTCGGCCGACGGGGTGGTCGTGGGTCCGGCAGCGGGTCCGGTCGTCGGCTCGGTGGTCCCGGGCGCGGTCGCCTCCGGCGTGGGCTCGGTGGACGGGCCGGCCGGAACCAGGGTGGCCAGCGCGGCGGAGGCGTCGATGCGGCCCGCTCCGAAGTCGGCGTCGCGGCCGGGCGCGCCCAGGTCGACGGCGGAGGCGGTGATCGCGTGCTCCACCTGGTCCGGCGTGAGACCCCGGTCGGCCCCCTTGAGGAGCGCGGCCAGGGCGGCCACGTGCGGTGACGCCATCGAGGTGCCGTTCATCCGGCCGTAGCGGTAGCCCGGGTACGTGCTGGTGATGTCGCTGCCCGGGGCGGCCACGTCGACGTAGTCGCCGCGGTTGGAGTAGACGGCCACGGAGTCGTCGGCGGCGGTGGCGGCCACCGCGATCACGCCCGGGTCGGCCGCGGGGTAGGCGGCAGGGCTGCCGGAGCGGCGCATGTTGCCGGCCGCCGCGACGACCACGACACCCTTGCCGCGGGCGTACGCGACGGCGTTGGTCACCGCGCCGACCTGATCGGTGGCGCTGACCGAGAGGTTGATGACGTCGGCGCCGTGGTCGGCCGCGTACGCGATGCCGTTGGCCACGTCCGACATGTAACCGGTGCCGTTGGGTCCGAGCACCCGTACGGGCAGGATCGACGCGTCCGGAGCCATCCCCGCGATGCCCTCGCCGTTGCCGGTCAGAGCCGCGATCGTGCCGGCCACATGGGTGCCGTGTCCGTACGGGTCGGTCGAAACGCCCTCGGTGCCGGTGATGAAGTCGGCGCCGGGCAGCACGTGCCCGGCCAGGTCGGGGTGCGCCGCGTCCACGCCGCTGTCGATCACGGCCACGGTCACGCCGGCGCCGGTCGAGCGGGGCCACGCGCCGTCCACCCGTACGCGGGCCAGATCCCACTGCTCGGGCAGCAGCGGGTCGACGGCGGCCGCCCGTACTTCGACATCGGTCTCGACACTGACCGCGCCGGGCGCCCGCTGCCCCTGCGCGATCAGGACCGAGGCGGTGGCGCGGTCGGTGGCGGTGCGGACCGACACGACGGGCCGGCCCCGGTTGATCGAGGTGGTCACCACCCGTACGGGACGGGTCGGGGAGACGGCGGCCGGGAGCAGGCGCTCGGGCTGCGCACGGAGACCGTGAGTGACCGGCTGCCACACCGGCTCGCGCTCGGGCTGCACGCGGAGCCCGTGAGTGATCGACTGCCACACCGGCTCGTTCCCGGGCATCGACAGGGTGACCCCGCCTGCCATCGCACCGAACACCAGGAGACCCGCACCGAGCTTCCGCACGCCTGACCCCGCCCTCTCGTTGTCCTTCGGTCAGGCATTTCGGACCGGTCGGGTGCCGTGGCGGGAAGCAGTTCGGTGCACTTCGGTGTCGGGCGTTTTTGTGAGCTTTGTCCTTGTTGGGTGGCAGCATGGGAGCCGAGATGACGGATGACCACGGGCTGGCCGCGATGACAGTGCACGACGAGAACGGCGTCTACCGCTCGGGAATGCGGGAGCGGCGCATTCAGCGCCGCAAACAGCTCGGCGTGGCGGTCGCCGGGCTGGCCGTGTTCGGGGCGGCCGGGCTGTTCGTGGTGCAGGGGATCCAGCTCGCCCAGAACACCGTCGCCCTGGAACCGCCGGTCGTCGTGACCCCGTCGCAGTCGCCGGCACCCTCGTCCGCGCCGGCTCCCTCCCGGACGAAGGCCCGCACCGGGCCGGCCGGCCCCGGCAAACCGAACCGGTCGGGCGCCCGGCAGGAGACGAGCCCCACGCCGACGCCGACGCCGACGCCCACGCCGTCACCCTCGGCGTCCGGCATGGCCGTCGCGGAAGTGATCAACCGGCACGACGAGCCGGCCACCGGTGGGACGATCCGGGTCACGTCGGCCGGCTTCGACCTCACCGGCGAGCCGGAACTCGCGCTCGCGGGCGACGACGGCTGGGCCGTGGGGCGGGCCCGGTGCACCCGGACCGTACGCAACGAACCCGGTGCCCGGCCCCGGGTGGTGCCCTCGACGCTGGTCTGCTGGCGGGTGTCGCCGCGGCGCAGCGTCGTGACGGTCGCGATCACGTCGCAAGGGCGGCCATCGTCGGGAGAGACGGTGGCCGCCCTGGAACGCGAATGGGCCCGGCTGAACTAGGCGATCTTGACGGCCGCGGTCGTCAAGCTGGTGACGGAGCTCGTGGCGGGGAAGACCACCCGGACCGTCGCGCCCGAGGGCAGGCCGGTCACGGTGGTCACACCCGGGGCCGCGGTGAAGCTCTTCACGGTGACCCACTTGTTGTTCTCGTACCGCTGGACCTGACCCGGGCGACCGGCCGGGCCGTTGACCTTGACCGACAGCTTGCGCGCGGCCGGGCTCGACACGGTGGCCGACGAGCGGACCGTGAACGAGGTGACAGCCGAGGTGGTCGCGTTGGACGCGTCGGTCCCCAGCACCTGCAGGCGGACCTGGAAGTGGGCCGTGGCCCTGACCTGGACGGTGAGCTTGCCGTTGGCGTCGGTCGTGAAGCGGGTCCAGCTGATGCTCGACGAGCCGGTGCCGTTGACGCCGATCTGGACGGGCTTGCCGGCCCAGGGGGCGGTGCCCGCCGTGACCGTGTACGTGACCGTGGCCGCGCTGCCGTAGACGACCGAGGTCGACGGGGTCGCGACCTGGACCACCGGGGTGACCTTGGTCTTGCCCGGCGTCGGCGTGGCGGTCGGGCTCTTGCTGGGCGTCGGCGTGGCGGTCGGGCTGTTACTCGGCGTCGGCGTGGCGGTCGGGCTCTTGCTGGGCGTCGGCGTGGCCGTCGGGCTCTTGCTCGGCGCCGTGGGGGCGGTGGTGGTGGGCGGCGTCGTCGTGGCCGGGGCGGTGGTCGGGGCCACGGTGGTCTGGCTCGGGGTGGCCGTCGCGGTCGGGCCGGCCGGTGCGGCCGGGCTCGTCGTGGTCGGCGTGACCGCGGCCAGCGCGGCGGCGGCGTCGATCCGGCCGTAGCCGAAATCGTTGTCGCGACCCTTCGGGCCCAGGTCCACGGCCGAGGTGGTCAGTGCGCTCTCCACCTGGTCGGGGGTCAGCGCGGGCTGGTACGCCACGAGCAGCGCGGCCACGGCGGCCACGTGCGGCGACGCCATCGAGGTGCCGCTCATGGTCGTGTAGCCGGTCCTGCTGCCCAGCGCGGTCGGGTAGGTGCTGAGGATGGCCGAGCCCGGCGCGGCCACGTCGACGTAGCTGCCCGCGTTCGAGTAGCTGGCGATCTTGTCGGCCGAGTCGGTCGCGGCCACGCCGATGACCCCCGCGTCGGCGGCCGGGTAGCTGGTCGGGCTGCCCTTGGCCCGTTCGTTGCCGGCGGCCGCCACCACGACGACACCCTTGCTGCGGGCGTACGAGATGGCGTTGCTGACCGCCGTGACCTTCTCCGACGACCCCAACGACATGTTGATCACGTCGGCGCCGTGGTCGGCGGCCCAGATGATGCCCTCGGCGGTGTCCGACATGTAGCCGGAACCGTTCGCCTTCAGCACCCGCACGGGCATGATCTTGGTGTTGGGCGCGATCGCGCTGACCCCGACACCGTTACCCGTGACGGCCGCGATCGTGCCCGCCACGTGCGTGCCGTGCCCGTTGGGGTCGGTGGTAGCCCCGTCGGTGTTGGCCACGGCGTCGTAACCGGCCACCATGTTGGCCGCCAGGTCGGGGTGGGTGGCCTCCACACCGGTGTCGAGCACGGCCACGGTCACCCCGGCGCCGGTCGAGGTCTTCCAGGCGCCGGCCACGGAGATCTTGCTGAAGTCCCACTGCTGACTGCGGTAGGTGTCGCTGCCGGTGGGCACCTCGCTGGCGGTGGCGACGGCGTCGAGCTCGACCCCGACGGCGCCCTTCGCGGACTGCCCGGCCTTGACGGCCTGCTCGGCGCCCGGCTTGCTGGTAGCCGTGGTCACCTTGACGACGGGCTTACCGTCAGCGCCGACACTGGTCGTGACCACCCGAACCGGCTTCTGCTCGGAGACGGTCGCCGGCAACAACGTGTCGGCCGCCGCGGTCAGGTTGTACGAAGCCGGCTGCCACTCGGTGGCCGCAGTGGTGTTGGCGGGCAGGGCGATGGCGCCTACGCCGGCGATCGCGCCGACAGCAAGAGCGCCAATGGAATAGCGGCGCAGGTGCTTCCTCAAAGTCGTCCTCCCCTAGGTCAGTCGGGGAGTCGAATCGGCCGGGCTTCGGCATCCAGCAGACTTTTGCCCGGTGCAGATCCGTTGCCGCTGGACGCGAAGGGCTCGACTCCGGGGTTTTCGACCTATTTGTCGGGTGACCTGCCAGCATGAAGGTGATCGGGGTTCGCTGTGGCGGGCCGTATCCGAGCCTTCGAGGATCGATAAGCATGAGTGTTTCTGACGACGAGCAGACCGTGTCCAGCGGCGACCGCAACCGCCACCGCAAACTGGCGGTGGCCGGTGCGACCGGCCTGGTCGTGGTGGCGGGGGTGGGCGCTGTTCTCCTGACGAACAGCGACGACACCACGGCCCTGCCCAGGCTGGACGCGGCGCCGCCGATCGTCGTGCCCACCTCGGAACCGACCTCCGCCGCAGCGCCGTCCCTGACGGCGGCGGTGGCGGTTCCGTCGGCGGCGGTCGCCTCGGCTGACTCCGCGTCCAGCAGGACGACGAAGTCCGCGACGCCCACCACGCCCGCCGTCGACCAGGGGACGGTGCGTAAAGAGATCGAGACCGCCCGGGCCAAGGCCGCCCGCGAGGGACACCCTCTGCAGCGGCCGATCACCGCGCCGCCGCCGGCGGTCCTCAAGAATGCCGACTCGCTCGTCGAGGAGACCCGTGACCTGCCCGACGGCGGGACGATGCGGATTGTTTCGGCCCGGTACGACCTGAGCCGGCAGCGCGAGATGCTGCTCGCCGCCGACGAGGGGAAGCCTGCCGGCGGCGCGCGCTGCACCCAGAACATCCGCTTCGCCCAGGGCGCGAAGCCCACGATGCGTCCCAACATGCTGCTCTGCTGGCGCATCACCGAAGACCGCAGCGTGGTCGTGCTCTCCGTCTCGCGAGGTGCCGACCCGGCTCAGACGCGGACCCTCAACGCCCTCGACACCACCTGGGACCGGCTGGGATGAAGGCCGGCGAACTCGTGAAGGAGCTGAGAAACCATGCCCCAGCGGACGTCTGACAAGCCGCGGCGTCGTCGACAGGTGATGGCCGGTACGGCCGGCCTCGTCGTGGTCGGCGTCGGCGCCTTCCTGCTCACCACGAGGCCGGGTGGGTCGCAGGACACAGCCGTCCTGGAGACGGCTACGCCCGCCCCGGCCGTGAGCTCGCCGGATCCGAGGGTCACCGCCGATGCGGTGACGTCACCGACCTCGCCGCCGCCCTCGTCGGCTCCCCCCGTGTCGACGCCGTCGCCGTCAACGGCGGAGCAGAAACAGAAAGCGGTGGAGGGGAAGGCCAAGAAGGACGAAAAGGTGAACGTCAAACGGCCCTTGCCGCAGACGAAGGTCTGGGCAGCCGCATCCGAGCTTAAGCGCAGCGAGACCAAGGTCGGCGCCGACCACATCCGGATCACCTCGGCGGCCCAGGACCTGACCGGCCAGCACGAACTCAGCTGGGTAGCCGGCGAGGCGGACAAGCACGGCGACGTCGAGTGCACCAACCGCATCCGGCTGAGTCAGGGCGCGCCCGTAGTGGTCCGGCCGACCCTGCTGGTCTGCTGGCGCACGAGCGCACGGCAGAGCGTCTTCACGATCTCGACGAACACTGCCGGCCGGCCCTCGTGGAAACTTGCCGCCGATCGCATCGACAAGGAGTGGAAGCGCCTGACCGTCGGCGGGTGAGCTCCGGCGTGCACAACGGGCGGTGGCCCGGAGCTTTCGCTCCGGGCCACCGCTCTTAGTGGTACGTGGGGATCAGTAGTTCGCGACCGTGAATGTGGAGCCGCTGGAGATGTCCGAGACGGTGATGCCGGCCGGGGTGACGGTCGGAGTCAGCGTCGGGTCGTTGGTGGCACCGGTCTTGGTGGCGCCGTTCGACACGACGGTCAGGGTGTAGGTGCCCTCCGGCACGATGGCGTTAGCCGCGGCGCCGGTCGTGCTGGTCAGCTTGCCGGTGGCCAGGTTGAGCTGGCAGATCAGCTCGCTGTCGCTGATGATGACGACACCGGTGCAACGGGCGACCGGGCCGTTCGTGTAGACCGACGTGGTGGTGCCGGCGTTATACGCGCCGTCCACGAGGAAGACCTGCGAATTGGCGTTCGCGGACGCCCCGTTGGGAGCGTCCGTCGCCGCTGTGAAGCTACCAAAGTTCTGGGCGAGGAAGTTCGACCCCAGAACGTCGACGTAGACCGGGTTGGACGAAGTGGCAAGCGTGTTGCTGGCCGTGTTGGGCGAGATCACGATGCCGTTGGAGAACGTGAAGGCGTTCTGCTTGGTCACGGTGCCGGCGGGCGTCGTGACCGCCAGCGCCACCGTGCCCGAGGCGCGGTACGGGGTGACGGCGGTGAAGCTGGTGCTGCTGATCGGCGTGATGTTGGTCAGTGCCACGCCGCCCAGCGTCGCGGAGATCTGCCCGGCCGTGGTCGGGAAGCCCGTACCGGACACCGTGATCGTGCTGCCGCCCAGCGCCGGCCCGGAGGCCGGGGAGACGGCAGTCGAGGCGAGGGTGGCCGGTGCGGCGACCGAGTAGGTGGCCGAGCCGATGATCGGGTCGTTCGCCGTCGAACTGGCGTAGATGCAGACGTTGTATCGCGTCGTCGCCGCCGAGGACGGCGACAGCGGCAGCGGGGGCACGGTGATCGTCGCCTTGTTGTTGGAGATCTTGACCGTGTCGCTGGCGCCGGTCAAGACGTTACCGGCTGTCGCCGTGGTCGGCGTGACGGCGGTCGACTGCGCGGTGGTGTACGTCGACGCGCAGGCAGGGAGCGAGAAGGTGGTGACTGGGGCGGTGACGCCGGTCAGCCACGCCGTCGTCGCCGAAGCAGTGATCGTGACGGCGGGGTTGGGAGTCCCGGACGGACCCGTGGACGAGCTCAAGGTCAGCGGCACGTTGGCCGCGAACGCCGGGCTGATGGTCGCCGCGGTGACGGTCACCGTCGCTGCCGCCGTGGCGAGGCCGGCGCGGACCAGCCGCGACCGGACGCTGGACTGAGTCTTGCTCATGCGATGTCCTCCTGCGGTTCTGGAAAACCGCTTCGGTCAAGTGGGTGAGGCCCATGCAGATCAACATCGCCGGGCCATCTCGCGACGAAGCGTAACTTGCGGTATCTGAGTAATTGCCCAGAGTTACAAAGTTTGTTGGGTCTGACCGTATGGGTCCGGTATGACGGCGTTGCCGGGTACTGCCAACGGCTTTCGCGTTCTCCGCAATTCAGGAGCAAGGCTGTCGTTACGCTGCTGACGGCTGCTCGAGACCCGTCACGTTTGAGGAGGTCGGCCGCCCATGACTTCGCGTACCGCCCGGCTCGCCGGCGGTGGGGTGGCCTTCGTCACCCTCACCGCCCTGATGCTGGCCGCCTCGACGCTTCCCGCCTCCGCCGCTGCGCTGCCTATGACGCTGAGCAGCGTCACCGGCCCCAGTGGCGGTGGCAGCACTGTTCTCGGCTCGGTCACGGCCACTTCGTCCGTGCCGATACCGTTCCCGGCCGGAACGCAACCGACGGTCCAGTTCCAGTACGCCGCCTGCAGCGCCTCGGCCCAGCCGGTCACTCAGATCGCCGGCACCGGCACGACCCTGACCGCGGGCGTGCTGACCGTCGATCCGGCTACGGTCAAGCGGGTCACCACGACGAAGGTCCTGTTCCAGGTGCCGTCCGGCCCGTACCCCGCCCAGGATGCCGACGGTAATCCGAGCACCGTGAATCCCGGCGGGCTGGTCCTGGTCGGCGCGCAGACCTCGGCCAGGTGGAACGTCTGCGTCTATGACAGCGGGTCGACAACCGCGAGCACCTTGTTGGCCACCTCGTCGTACACGGTGGCCGTGCCACCGACGATCACGTCGATCATTCCGGCCAGCAGCCCGGCCGGCGGTGGGCAGCTGATCACGGTTAACGGCACAGGGTTCACGGCGGCGGGCACCACGGTCTCGATCGATGGCGTCGCTCTCACCGATGTCAGGGTCGCGGCGAACGGTCTGAGCCTCAGCGCCACGACGGGGCCGCATGCCGCGGCGAGCGGTCTGGCGCTGACTGTCAGCACGCCGGGCGGACCAGTGAGCAGTCTCAACCCCGACAACGACGACACCACCGCCGATGCGCCGATCCCGTTCGCCTACAGCAACGGCATCGTGATCGCCCCGAACACGGCGGTGTCCGGCTCGGCCGTGACGCTCGATGTCGGTGGCGCTGGGTTCTCGCAGCTCACCTTCGACCAGGGCGGTACGCCGACGAGCGGCCAGGCCCACGTCTTCCTAGTCAAAGACGCGTACGACCCAGCGGCGAACCGGGGGGTCGCGGAGTGTGTCGTCCTCTCGGTGATCAGTGACAACGAGTTGGTGTGCTCCCTCGACCTGTCCGCCGACCAGTTGAACCCGAGCGACAGCTCGACCGTGGCCGGCGTTCCCGTGGCCGAGGGCGCCTACATCGTCACAGTTGTCGCCAGCGGAGACCCGGCCGCCGGGTCCACGGCCAAGCCGACGATCGTGAGCAGTGGCGCGACGTTCACTGTTGGACCCTACTGACCGTAGCGGGGCGGGACCGTTCCCGACCGCGCCGCTTTGTGCTAGGTTCTTCTCATACCGAGAATTACTCGTACTGAGAAGAACTTGGAGCCGGGAATGGACGAGAAGGACTTCCTCGCCGGGTACGACCCGCGGGCCTTTCCGGCGGTTGCCGTCACCACCGACGTGGTGGCGTTGACCATCCGGGCCGAGCGGCTCTGTGTGCTGCTGGTCGAGCGGGGTGAGCAGCCCTTCGCCGGGCGTCGGGCGCTGCCCGGCGGGTTCGTCCGGGGCGAGACGCTCGACGAGGCGGCGCTGCGGGAGCTCGAGGAGGAGACCGGCGTGCACCTCGAGCGGGTGCATCTGGAGCAGCTCAAGACGTACGGGAATCCGGATCGTGACCCCCGGATGCGCGTGTTCTCGGTGGCCTACCTGGCGTTCGCGCCGAGTCTGCCCGAGCCGGAGTCCGGCAGCGACGCGTCCGGGGCCTACTGGGTGCCGGTCACCGAGGCCACCGGCCTGGCCTTCGACCACGACACGATTCTGGCCGACGGGCTCGACCGGGCCCGTTCCAAGATTGAGTACACGCCGCTGGCCACGGCGTTCGCGGGCGACGAGTTCACGATCTCGGAGTTGCGGCAGATCTACGCCGTGGTCTGGGGGGAGGAGCTGCACGCGGGCAACTTCCATCGCAAGGTGCTCTCGGTGCCGGGCTTCGTGGAGAGCACGGGCGAGACGGCGGCCAGGGGCGGGGAGCGGGGCGGGCCCAAGCCCAAGCTCTACCGGGCCGGCGACGCCCGGTTGTTGCATCCGGCGCTGCTGCGGCCCACGCGCGAGGACGACGTGCGATGAGGTTCGCGGAGGCCGTGGCCCGGATCGAGCGGGCCCGCACGTTCGCCGAGCTGGGGGAGACGTACCGGGAGCTCGCGAAAGCCGTGCACCCGGACGCTGTGAGCGAGGCCGAGAGCGCGACCGCCACCCGCGCTTTCGCCACGCTGTCGCGGCTCTACAACGAGCGGGCCCGGGTGGTTGTCACCGGTGACATCGCCGATCTGGTGGTGGACGGGGGCACCCTCAACAAGATCCCGCGCAGCCCGGGCGACAACGACCTGATGGAGGCCGAGGCGGCGGCCCTGACCGGGCTGCACGCGCAGGGCGATCCGAAGTATCGGTTCTATGCGCCGCGGCTGCGGGACAGCTATCTGCACGAGGATCACGAGCGGAAGCGACGCCGGGTCAACACCATCGAGCGGCTGGACGGGTTCGTCGCGCTGAGCGAGCTGAAACGGGCGATAGATCCGCGCGACGCGGCCTGGATGTGGCGGCGGCTGCTGGTCGGGCTGGGCTGGGCCCACCGCGCCGGCGTGATCCACGGGGCGGTGCTCGAGGAGCACGTGCTGATCGATCCCGAGAAGCACGGTCTCGCGCTCGTCGACTGGTGTTACTCGGGCCCGCGGGTCAAGGCGATCGTCGCCCGGCAGCGGGAGGCGTACCCGCCCGAAGTTCTCACGTCCAAGACCGCCGGGCCGGCCACCGACATCTACATGGCCACCGGGCTGATGACCCGGCTGATGCACGACCCGCCCCGGGCGCTGCGGCGGTTCGCCGACGGCTGCCTGTACGACGCGCCGCGGATGCGCCCGCAGGACGCCTGGCGGCTGCTGCACGAGCTCGACGAAACCCTCCACAACCTTTACGGGCCGCGTGAGTTCCGGCCCTTCCAGTTCTAGAAGGAGCAAGTCATGGGAAGCGGACGCTGGTCCACCGATGTCTACACCGCCGCCGACAACTACCGCCGGGCCACCGGGGCGAGCGCCTTCGCCTACAGCGACAGCGGCGCCCGCAAGGCCCACCCGGCCCTCGACCCCAAGGGTGTGACCGAGCGGGAGAGCCGCGACAGCGACGAGCACCCGTTCAGCACCCCGATCGCCGTGTTGTTCGACGTCACCGGTTCGATGGGGGGCGTGCCGCGGGTACTGCAGACCAAGCTGCCGCAGCTGCTGGGCCTGCTCACCCGCAAGGGTTACGCCACCGACCCGCACATCCTGTTCGGTGCGGTCGGCGACGCCACCTGCGACCGGGTGCCGTTGCAGATCGGCCAGTTCGAGTCGGACAACCGGATGGACGAGGACCTCGCCCGCATCGTGCTGGAGGGCGGGGGCGGCGGTCAGATGACCGAGTCGTACGAGCTGGCCATGTACTTCATGGCCCGGCACACCGCGCTCGACTCGTTCGAGAAGCGGGGGCGGCGCGGCTACCTGTTCCTGATCGGCGACGAGATGCCGTACCCGAAGGTCAACCCGCGTGAGGTCGAGAAGTTCCTGGGCGAGCGCACCCAGCCGATCAGCACCGAGGAGCTGGTCGTCGAGCTCCAGCGGACGTTCGACGTCTACTACCTGCTGCCCACCGCGGCCGGTCACGGCGGCAACCGTGACGTGCTGCGGCGGTGGCGCGGGCTGCTCGGACAGAACGTGCTGGAGCTCGACGACCTCGACGCGGTGTGCGAGACGATCGCGCTCACCGTCGGTCTCGGCGAAGGCACCATCGACCTCGACGCCGGGCTGGACGACCTGGTCGAGTCGGGCTCCGCTTTCTCGGCCACCGTCGGCAAGGCCCTGGCGCCGCTGCAGCGTGGGGGCGTGGTGCGGCGGGGGACGCTGCCGATCGGCAACGCGGCGTCGGGGAACGAACGGCTGTGAACGACCACGTCGCGGTGGTCGACCTCGGTTACGGGGACGCCGGCAAGGGGACCGTGGTCGACGCTCTGTGTGCGTACTCGGCCAAACGGGCGGTCCTGCGCTTCAACGGGGGAGCGCAGGCCGCGCACAACGTGGTCACCGAGGACGGCCGGCAGCACACGTTCGCGCAGTTCGGGTCGGGCACGCTGCGTGGTGTCCCGACCCACCTGACCCGGTACGTGGTGGTCGACCCGCTCGCGCTGGCGGCCGAGGCGGCGGCTCTGGGCAACCCGTTCGAGCTGCTCACGGTGGACGGGGACGCTCTGCTCGCCACTCCGTGGCATCGTGCGGCCAACCAGCGGCGGGAACGGGCGCGCGGCGGGGACCGTCACGGTTCGTGCGGCATGGGCGTGGGCGAGACCATGGCGTACGCAGCGAGTCACCCCGGCGCGCCACGAGTGTCGGACACCCTTTCCCGTACGAGGCTCCGGCGTCGGCTGGCCGCGGTGGAGTCCGACCTCGGGCCGGCCGGGGTGCCGCTCGACGACGTCGTGGACGCGTTCCGGGCGTTCGGCCGCACCGTGGCGATCGTCGGCCCCACGTACGGGGAAAGGTTGTTGCGGGAAGGCCCGTGCGTGTTCGAGGGCGCGCAGGGTGTGCTGCTCGACGAGTGGCGCGGCTGGCACCCGCACACCACCTGGTCGACCACGACGTTCGGCAACGTGTCGGAGCTGTGCGGCTCGTTCACCCGGATCGGCGTCGTGCGCACCTACACGACCCGGCACGGGGCCGGGCCGTTCGTGACCGAGGACGCGACGCTCGACCTGCCCGAGGGGCACAACGCGACGGGGGAGTGGCAGGGCGCCTTCCGGGTCGGGCACTTCGACGCGGTCGCCCACCGGTACGCGGTCGAAGTGGCGGGCGGGGTCGACGGGCTGGCCGTCACGCACCTCGACGTCCCGGAGCGCTGCCCGGCCCTGCGGATCTGCGAGTCGTACACGATCGACGGCCGGCCCTGGACCCGGATCGTTCCCGGGCCCCCTCGCGATCTCGGTTACCAGGAGGCGCTCACCGCCCGCCTGCACCAGGCCCGGCCGGGCCCGCTGACCCGCCCCGACGACTGGGCCGCGGCCATCGAGAACCTTCTGTCGGCCCCGGTGGAGATCGAGTCGTACGGGCCCGGATCGGCCGACAAGAAACTTCTGAATCGCATTCCTTAGGTGCGCCTTACCTAATCAAATAAAATCGTGGTGTAGTTTCGGCATTTCCGGGAAATGGTTTATCGTCGACGTGACCGGGTTGCGAAAATGGAGGCGATGACGATGACTCAGATGCTGGAAATGCCCCGCGTGCAGACCTGCACCGTGACGAGCTGTGGCTACAACCACGACGGCTGCACCGCCTTCGCGGTCACTATCGGCAGCGCCATCTCCGCCGAGTGCGACACCTACGTGACCGGTGACAAGGGCGGCACGGGCAAGGCGTTGGCGCAGGTGGGCGCGTGTAAGCGCTCCGACTGTACGCACAACCAGAACCTCGAGTGCAAGGCCCCCGCGATCGTGGTCGGCGAGTCCGGCGACAAGGCCGACTGCATGACGTACGAAAAGGGCTGACCATACGCTCGGTAATGCGCCCGCCGTTGCTCATCGCGACGGCGGGCACATTTATTTAGGCTAGCCTTCGTTTACTGCTCGTTTACAGGTACATACCCGTACTGGGTTCCGGCTTCGGAACCGTCACCGGCTCACTGCCGTTCTTGAGCGCGTACAATTCGGCCAGCGTCGCCCCGTGCGCGGCGATTCCGCGCGAGGCGCCCAGCCATTCGACCGCCTCCGTGTACGGCAGGCGGCCGACCTCGATGCTGGCCAGGCACCGGCCGGGCCGCACGACGGCCGGGTGCAGCGACGCCAAGTCCTCGTTCGTGGTAATCGCGATCAGCGCGTTGCGGCCCTGACCGAGCAGGCCGTCGGTCAGGTTGAGCAGCCGCGACAACGACTGCCCGGCGCTCGCCTTGGCCTCGCCGCTGATCAGCTCGTCGCAGTCCTCCAGCATGAGCAGCCGCCAGCGCGGCTCGTCCTCGTCGTCGCTGCCCAACGCCACGCTCATCAGATAAGCCGGGTCGTTGAACAGCCGCTCCGGGTCGAGCACACAATCGACCTGGCACCACGAGCGCCACTGCTGAGCCAGTGCCCGCAACGCCGTCGTCTTGCCGGTGCCGGGCTCGCCGTGCAGCAGCAGGAGGCGACCGTTGATCGTCTTGCCGTCGAGCTCCATCAGCCGTTCCAGCGTGGCCGCGACCGGGCTGGCGTAGTTGCGCCGGATCGACTCCCACGGCGCGGCGTCGATCTCCCGGGCAGCGCGGCGCGGACCGTGCTGCCCGAAATGCCAGAAGCCGATGGGGACGTTCTCGGGGGAAGGTTCGGGGGCCTGGACGGCGTCCTTCACGGCCGCCTCGAGGATCATGTCGGCCAGTTCGGCGCTGACCGCGGTGACCGTGACCCGGGCCCGGCGGCTCTGCTTCCACCGGTTCACGTGCAACGTCCAGCCGTCGCCCACGGCGAGCAGACCCTGCCCGTCCTCGTCGAGCGCGTCCCGGACCGTGCGCGCGCCCTCAGCGGTCAACGGCGCGTCGGCGCGCACATTTTCCAGATACTTACTGCGCCCGTACGGCTCCCGGCCGGTCACGAAAGCGTCGAGCGCCAGCAGATCCACCACGTCGACCAGGCGGTCGCCGTCATCCACCGCACCGGCCAGCGGCAGGGCGGCCGACACGGGCGCGACCGGCGCCTGCTCGACGTGCCGGCTGCCGAGCCGGTCGACGGACTGGTGGGGAGTACGCATACACCGATGATCGTCCGTCGATGCCCGGATGGCACCCGATTTTCCCTCAGTTCACCCGCGTCCCTCGCCGCTCGGCGGGGGTGTCCGCAGCTCGGTCCGCGCCGCTTGTCGCTGGGCCGTGTCGCCCGTTGCTTGGCTGCTCGGCCGCGCCACCTACTGCTCGGCCGCGTCGCTCGCTGCCCGATCGCGTCGTCTACTGCTCGGCCGCGTCGCTTGCTGTCCGGCCGCGTCGTCTACCGCTCGGCCGCGTCGCTCGCTGCCCGGCCGCGTCCTCTACCGGCGCGTGAGGACGAACACCGGGATGAGCCGCTCGGTTTTCTCCTGGTACGAGGCGTAGTTGGGGAACGCCGCGACGGCGCGCTCCCACCAGACGGCGCGCTCGTCCCCCTCGACCTCGCGGGCCACGTAGTCGTGTTCCTCGGTCCCGTCGCGCAGCTCGACGTGCGGGTTGCTGCGCAGGTTGTAGACCCACACCGGGTTCTTGGGCGCGCCACCAAGTGAGCCGACGGCCGCGTACTCACCTTCGTGCTCGACCCTCATCAGCGGCGTCTTGCGCAGCTTGCCGGTCTTGGCGCCCACGGAGGTCAGCAGCACCACCGGCTTGCCGTGCAGCTCGTTCCCGGCGGTGCCACCGCTTTCCTCGATCTTGTCGGCTTGCTTGCGGGCCCAGTCGGAGGGGCTGGGCGCATATTCTCCAGTCAACGGCACGCCGCCAGCCTATGCCCACGCCCCGCAGCCGCGGCACGACTGAGAGTGTGCCGCTCGCCTCACCGCGCCGCGCCCTCACCGCGCCGCGCCCTCACCGCGCCGCGCCCTCACCGCGCCGCGCCCTCACCGCTCCGCGCCCTCACCGCTCCGCGCCCTCACCGCTCCGCCGACCTCCGCTGCTCCGCCCGCGGCACCACTTCGGCAAGCCGTGCCGCTCCGCCCGCCTCAGCGCGCCGTTCAGCTCGGCGCGCTGCTCATCTCGGGGTGCTGCTCAGCTCAACGGCGCGTTGCTCATCGCGACGCCCATCAGGTGTCTCGGCCACGCTGCTTGTCGCCGGGGGCGGGCCTGCCTCAGCGCAGGCCCACGACCGCCGCGTCGGTGCCGCCGCGCCACAGGACGCCGGCCTCGCTGAAACCGGCCACCCGCAGCGCGTCGACGTGCCACAGCGCCGGCGGCGTCCACTCGTGGCTGTGCCGGGTCTGCGGGTAGATGCGTTCACGCTCGACGGCCCGGGGCGCCAGGAACTCGTCGGCCGCCGCCGCGGCCCACCAGTCGGGCCAGGACGTTGCCGCGCCCGCGGCGTAGCGGGCCTCCCGCTCGGCCCGGCCGTGGTCGCGGAGCCGCTGTGACAGGGTGGGCAGCGATTCCTCGGGCATGTGGTCGGCGTTGACGAAGATGCCGCCGGGCCGCAGCACCTCGCGGACCTCGCCGTAGAGCGCCGCCACCCGCTCGGCCGGCAGCCAGTGCAGCGCCGTCGCGGTCAGCACGGCGTCGAAACCTTCCTCAGGCAGCTTCGCCCGCCACCCCGGGTCGCCCAGGTCGGCGTCGACCACTGTGCCCCGGTCGCGCAGCGACGCCGACGCGATCGCCATGAGCACCGGATCCTGGTCGAGCACGGTGACCCGCGCCCCGGGGAACCGGGCCAGCGTGCGCAGCGAGATCGTGCCCGTGCCGCCGGCCAGGTCGAGCACCCGCGGCGCCGGGCCGTCGGTGGTGGCGGCGACCGCCTCGAGCATCGCGGCGAACCGTTCCTCACGGTCGGGCAGGAACGCCTGCTGTTGCCGGTCCCAGCTTTCCTGCCACACGCGCGGGTTGCTCAAGTAAGCACTCATAGCCTTCACGCTAGTTACCGCGCCTCGCCGTCACAAGGCGCGCTCGGTGGCGAATCGCTCCGCGAACGCCTTCAGGTCGCGGCGTTCGATCGCGGCCGCCATGAGGTCGGGGAACGCGTCCGGCGTACAGGCGAAAGCGGGCACCCCGAGGGCCGCCAAGGCCGCCGCGTTCTCGTGGTCGTAGGCCGGGGCGCCCTCGTCGGAGAGCGCCAGCAGCACCACGACCTGCACGCCGGCCGCGGTCATCTCGGCCACCCGGCGCAGCATCTGATCGCGTACGCCACCCTCGTACAGGTCGCTGATCAGCACGAAAATGCTGTCCCGGGGCCTCGTGATCAACTGCTGGCTGTACGCGATGGCCCGGTTGATGTCGGTGCCCCCGCCCAGCTGCGTGCCGAACAGGACCTCGACCGGGTCCTCGAGCTGCTCGGTCAGGTCGACCACGGCCGTGTCGAAGACGACGAGCGACGTGCGCAGCGACTTCATCGACGCCAGCACGGCCGCGAACACGCCGGAGAACACGACCGACGCCGCCATCGAGCCGGACTGGTCCACGCAGAGCACGACGTCGCGCTGCACGGCGGAGGTGCGCCGCCCGTACCCGATCAGCCGTTCCGGGATGACCGTACGGTGCTCGGCCTGGTAGTGCTTGAGGTTGGCCTGGATCGTGCGGTTCCAGTCGATGTCGGCGTGGCGCGGCCGGTTGATCCGCGCGGCCCGGTTGAGCGCCCCGGTCACCGCGGCCCGGGTCTTCTGCTCGATCCGCTTCTCCAGCTGCTCGACCACCGTCCGTACGACCTGGCGGGCCGCGTCCTTGGTCTGGTCGGGCATCACCCGGTTGAGCGAGAGCAGCGTGCCCACCAGGTGCACGTCCGGTTCGACCGCGCTCAGCATCTCGGGTTCGAGCAGCAGCCGGGTCAGGTCGAGCCGCTCGATCGCGTCCTGCTGCATCACCTGCACAACAGTGCTCGGGAAGTATTCGCGGATGTCGCCCAGCCAGCGGGCCACCTTGGGCGCCGACCCACCCAGCCCCGCGGACCGGCGGCTGCTCCGCTCGCTGTCACCGTCGCCGCCCTGGTCGTAGAGCGCCGACAACGCCGAATCCATCGCACCGTCCCGCCCTTCGGCCTTGCCCAGCGATTCCTCGGCGGGGCCGCCGAGCACCATCCGCCACCGTCGCCGCCGTTCCCGGGCCGCCTCGTCGTCGCTCACGGAACCTGCGACTTCAACAGGGACGTCGTCGCTCATGGAACCTCTGGAACCTCCCGCCCCAGCGGGGACGTCGTCGCTCATCGGATCTCCCGCCCCAGCAGGGCGCTCAGGGTGGGCAGCACCAGATCGGCGCGGGCCGGATCGAAGCCGAGCCCGCCCGCGGCCCGCCCCGCGCCGCCCGTGCGCGGCCCGGCCACGCGCTCGCCGATGGCCCGCCGCTCACCCGCCTCGAACGCGCCGAAGGTGCGGCGCAGCAACGGCAGCACGTCGTCGAACGCGTCGGCCGCGATGTCGGCCAGCCAGTCGTCGAGCACTGCCAGCAGCGCCTCGTCGTGCACCAGCAGCAGCCCGCCGCCCGACAGGAAACCCTCCACCCAGGCGGCAGCGTGTGCCGGTGCCGTGCCCACGGTCAGCGGCAGCCGCAACCGGCGGCGCACCTCCGCCCCGTCGAGCCGGCCCGCGTCGAGCAGCAGCCGGGTCAGCCGGCCGGCCAGCAGCCCGTGCAGATCGGCCCGCCCGGCCAGCGACTCCAGCGTGGACAGCCAGCGGTCGCGCAGCTCGTCGTCCTCCAGCAGGCCGACCGCGGAGTGCACGCCGTCGACCCGGTCGCGCAACACCTTGGCCGCCTCGTCCGACAGTGAGCCGACGGCGGAGGGCAGCGCGGCGCACACCCGGACGAGCAGGCTGCTGGTCACGGTGGCCAGCCCGGCCACATCCGTACGCCGGACGTCGCCGTACCGCAGGGTGCGGGCCAGCGCCGGGATCGCCGCCATCAGGTGGTTGACGTCGGCGTCGAGCGCGGCCCGGGTGTCGAGCGCGGCCAGCACCTGCGGATACGCCTCGGCCAGGTCGGCCAGCAGGCAGGTCTCGACCAGCGCGGTCACGTCGGCCAGCGTCTCGGCCCGGTGCGCGGCCCGCACCACTTTGGCCGTGGCCGCCGCGACCACCGTGGTGCCGTACATGCTGCCTTCGACGAGGCGGATCGCGAACTCGGGCTGCCAGCGCAGGCGCCACTCCTCGCGGAACGTGCCCGTGCCGCGGCGGGTCGACGTGGGCTCGCCCCACGGCACCCCGATCGTGCGCAGCCGGTGCAGCAGGCGGCTGCGCCTGAGGTCGGTCTCCTTGCGCAGGTCGAGTTCCAGCGCACGTTCCAGCGCCTCCGGTTTGAGCCGGGCCGCCCGCTGCTGGGCGGCCAGATCCTTGGCCAGCGGTACGGCGGGCATGTCGTCGGGCACCCCGCCCAGGCGCTCGCCGACCACCAGCTTGCGGGTGATCAGTTCGACGCGCAGGGGCTCGCCGTCGCACATGACCGACTCGGCCGCCTCGGTCACCTCGGACAGCCCGGCCAGGGGTCGTCCCCGCAGCGCGGCCAGCGCCTCGGCCAGGCGGGCGGCCTCGATGATGTGCGCCGACGACGTGGGCACCCCCTCGGCCCGCAGCACCCCGGCCGCGTCGACCAGCCAGCGCGGCACCACCTCGTCGGCCGACGTGAACAGGTGGTGATACCAGCCCGGCGACGTGACGCCCGCGCCGTAGCCCGACCACGACGCCAGCCGCCCGTACGTCCACGGCACCCAGGTGAAGTCGACCTTCGCCTTCTTGCGCCCCTTGAGCAGCGCGGTGTCGTCCTTGACGGCGACCTTGCGGGCCAGGGCGGGCACATGCCACGCCCCGCACACGACGGCGATGTCCTCGTACGTCTTGCGCACCTCGCGCAGCACCCCGCGCATGTACGCCTCGCGCACGAGATCGTCGGGGTCCTCGGGCGACTGCTCGCGAATGGCCGTCATGGCCTCGGCGATGGCCTCGAACGCGGGCATCCCCCGATGCTCGACCACGTCCTCCCACCAGCGCTCGGGGTCGTCGTAGCCCGCCGCGGCGGCAAGCTCGCCGATCGGATCGACCGGCCGCCGCGGTTGCGCCCGCTCGCCCTCCGCCTCCGCCGGGGCCGCCGCCGCATCCGGTCCGCCCGGATCGGTGCCTGTGTTCGGCTCGCCTGAACTCGGGTCGCTCGAACTCGGCCCGTCCGGCCCCGGCAATGGCTGAGTCAGCGGCCCCGCCGGAGCGTCAGGCGCATCAGGCGGTGAAGCCCGCCTCTCATCGGTCAGCCGGTAGGCGAACGGCAGGTCGAAGAACCGCACCGGAATCCCGCGTTCGACGGCCCACCGGATCGCCTGCCATTCCGGCGAGAACACCGCGAACGGCCAGAACGCCGCCCGCCGCGGATCGTCGGCCGCATAGCCCAGCAGCGCCACCGGCGGCTCCAGCCCCGCGTCGGCCACCCACCGCACCAGCGCGTCGGCCTCGGGCGGCCCTTCGACCAGGAGCACGTCGGGCGGTTGCCGTTCGAGTTCCTGCACCACGGCCCGGGCCGACCCCGGGCCGTGGTGGCGAATGCCGTAGAGACGCTCAGGCATCGCGGGCGGCCCGATAGAAGTCGCGCCAGTCGGTCCGCTCGCGCACCACGGTCTCCAGGTATTCGCGCCAGACCACCCCGTCGGAGACCGGGTCCTTCACGACCGCGCCGACGATGCCCGCGGCCACGTCGGCCGGGTGCAGCCGCCCGTCGCCGAAGTGCGCCGCCAGCGCCATGCCGTTGGTGATCACCGAGATGGCCTCGGCCGTGGACAGCGTGCCGGTGGGCGACTTCAGCTTGGTGCGGCCGTCCTCGGTCAGGCCGGTGCGCAGCTCGCGGAAGACCGTCACCACGCGGCGGATCTCGTCGAGCGCGGCCGGCACCTCGGGCAGGTCGAGCGACTGGCCGAGCTGAGCCACCCGCCGCGCGACGATGTCGACCTCGTCGTCGGCCGAGGCCGGCACGGGCAGCACGACGGTGTTGAACCGGCGGCGCAGCGCGCTGGACAGCTCGTTGACGCCGCGGTCGCGGTCGTTGGCCGTGGCGATCAGGTTGAAGCCGCGCTGCGCCTGCACCTCGGTGTTGAGCTCGGGCACCGGCAGAGTCTTCTCGCTCAGGATCGTGATCAGCGCGTCCTGCACGTCGGAGGGCACGCGGGTCAGCTCTTCCAGCCGGGCGATCGTGCCCGTCTGCATGGCCCGCATGATCGGGCTGGCCACCAGCGCCGCCTCGGAGGGCCCCTCGGCCAGCAGGCGCGCGTAGTTCCACCCGTACCGGATCGCCTCTTCCGCCGTGCCCGCGGTGCCCTGCACCAGCAGCGTCGAGTCGCCCGAGACGGCCGCCGCGAGATGCTCGGAGACCCACGTCTTGGCCGTGCCGGGCACGCCGAGCAGCAGCAGCGCCCGGTCGGTGACGAGGGTGGACACCGCGACCTCCATCAGGCGGCGCGGCCCCACGTACTTCGGGGTGATCTTGGCGCCGTCGCCGAGCAGGTAGGTCACCACTGCCTGCGGGGAGAGCCGCCAGCCGGGCGGGCGGGGCCGGTCGTCGGCGGCGGCGAGCAGGGCCAGCTCCTCGGCGTACTGGTCCTCGGCGTGCGGGCGCAGAGCGGTCACGTGCAACTCCAAAGGTGAAAGTCAGGAAGCCGTTGTCAGCTCGTCGAACATCTCTTGGCGGAACGTGAGGGTGCGGGCCAGCTCGGCCACCGGCCGCACGCGGGAGGGGTCGGCCGGCTCCTGGTCGAGCTGCAGCGCCAGGCGGCTCACCAGCTCGGCGTAGCCCGGCGGCATGGCCAGGCCGGCCTCGCGGCACAGCTCACCCAGCTGCCAGCTGTGGCGGTCGGTGCGGGCGCGGTGGGCGATCGTCTCCAGCACCGCCACCGACAGCTCCTCGGGCCAGTGGCCGGGATGGATCGCCAGCAGCCGGTTGGCCAGGCCGTCGTCACGGCGCAGGGCGTCGGCGGCCAGCCGTCCCAGCTCCGCGGGCGGCAGAACCAGATGCAGATCCCACCGCACGGATTCGCGCAGCGCGCCGGACACCTCGGTCAGCAGCGCGCCGGCCCAGGCCGGGTCCTGCTGGACGACCGCGGCCTTGGCCCAGCCGTGCAGCAGCGGCGTCTCCCAGTCGTTGCCGCGGGCCAGCCGCAGCATCGTCGCCGGGTCGGACCAGGTGTCGAGGGGCGTGGCCGCCACGACCTCCTCCAGCAGCCAGGCGCTGACGCCGATGCCGCGGGCCGGGGTGGACGCCACGCCGTCGCGGCGCAGGGCGGCGTCGAGCTCCTCGGGCGGCGTCACGACGAGCCGGTCGGCGCCGAGCATCCGGCGCTCGCGGCGCACCAGCGTCCGGGCGCGCTCGGCCATGCGGGCGCGCAGCCGCGAGCCGGGCAGCCGGCGCAGCAAATCGAGCGCCGCCTCGCGGACCTCCTTGCGGCGGTCGTCGAGAGCCCGTTCCAGGAAGGGGTCGTCGTCGGCGGACAGACTGGTGGCCAGCACGCCGACGAACCGGGCGCGGTCGTCGGAGGACTCCTCGGCCCACGTGCTCTCGAGAAGCTCGCGGGCCCGGCCCGGATCGGTCTGGCGCAGCCGGGTCAGGTGGCCCACGCGCTCGCCGGAGCTGCCCATGTGCCAGTCGGGGAGCTCGGCCACCACTGTCGTCTCGTCGCGCAGCCAGCGCCAGTCGGCCCGCATGCCGGCCAGCCATGCGCCCCGGCGGCCGGCCACCCGGGCCAGCGCGGGCCGCACGATCGAGTTGCGCCGGCCCGCGTCGAGCAGCGCCGGCAGCGCGGCCGGGGGCACATGCCCGCCCCGCTCGGCCGCGGCGGCGAGCCACTGGCCGAGCAGCTCCTGCGCGAGCTGGGCGCCGCCGGGCACAGCCCCGCCCAGGATGCGCAGCAGGCGCGCGCCGGCCGGGGTGGGCAGCGGCGCCTGCGTCTCGGCGGGCGTGGCCGGCACCACCTCGTGACCGTCGCCGGGCAGCACGCCGGCCCGATGCCGGGTCAGGGCCACGGCGGCCGCCTCGAGCAGGGAGGCCTCACCCGTCCAGGGGCGGCGGTTGGTGCCGACCAGGGCCGCGGCCAGCAGCTCGGGCGGCAGCTCGGGGTGGCCGGTGCGACTGGGGTCGGGTTGCGGGGGAGCGGCTGCCACGAACCGGCCCTCGACCCACGCCGCGAGCGGGCGCAGACCGGCCGGCGACCACTCGGCGGCCACCGTGGCCGGGTGTCCGCCGGCCGCGGCCAGCAGCCACCACGGCTCGCGATGGCCGGGGGCGAGCGGCAGGGCGGCGCCGGACTCGTCGACCAGCCAGGCGTCGCCGCTGGGGACGACGCCGGACAGCAGGACCGGCGCGTCGAACCGCCACGGCTCGGCGGCCACGGTCGCGCTGTAACCGGCCAGGGCCGCGGCCAGCGGCAGGGCGCCGCTGGGCTCGCGGAACGGCTCGGCGGCGCTCGCCTTCTCGGCGACGAGGGCGCGCAGCGGGGCCGCACCGGGGTAGAAGGCCAGCTCGCCGCGGAACTCCGTGCCGGCGACGAGGTCGGAGGTCATCGGCTGGCCGGGCGCGGCGAACGAGAGCACCAGCGCGAACCGGCCGGTCGTCTCGCCCCGCAGCCAGGTGCGCCGCGTGGTCAGCGCGCCGTCGTCGGACTCGACCTGGCCCAGCACCTGCCACCGGTCGGTCACGCGGGGACCGGCCAGCACGTCGTCGGTGGCCACGGGGAAGCCGATCCGGCTGCGCACGGTGGCCGCCAGCTCGGGCGGGAGGTCGGCCAGCCGGTCGTAACCCGAGACGAGCAGCCGCAGCAGGGCCAGCTCGCCGAGCAGACGGTCGGCCCAGTGCGGCCCGATGCCGGCGATCGAGCCCAGCCGGCGCACGGCGCTCGCCGCCGCCGGGGCCTGCGCGTCGACCAGCCGGGCGGCCATGGCCTCGAACGGCTGCGGCCCGCTGCGCTGGGCGCCCGCCAGGCCCTGGCGGATCTGGTCGTCGAGCCAGCGGCGCAGCTCGGTCAGGCCGCCCGCGACCCGCTCGGCCCGCTGCTCGGCCCGCTTGGCGGCGGCGGCCGGATCGGGGCCCGCACCGGGCTCCTTGGGCTTGGCAGCGGCCCGCGCCGCCCGTGCGGCCTGCCACTCCCGGGCGAACTCGGCCGGCGGTGCGTCGGCCACATCGGACTCGGCCCAGAGCAGTAACAGCGCCAGCGAGTGCTTGCAGGGGATCTTGCGGCTGGGACACGAGCACTTGAACGCGGGGCCGGTCAGGTCGACGCAGACCTGATAATTGCGGCACTGTCCCCACAGGATGTCGTCGAGCCGCCCGGTCGCCGACCACGAGGCCGGGAAGGACAGGCTGCGAGCGGCCTTGACCGACGAGGCATCGGGAGCGAGCGTCTCGACCTGAGCGGCCGACCAGCGTTCAACGGGCACGGGAAAACCCTAGGCCGCGGGTACGACAATTTCCTCCGCCCCTGCTCACGTCGTCGGGCCGCGGTGAAATGATCGGACCATGAAGGTCGTGGTCTTCGGGGCAACGGGCATGGTCGGCCAGGGTGTGCTGCGGGAATGCCTGCTCGCGCCCGACGTCGAGGAGGTGCTGGCCGTCATCCGGACGCCCACCGGCCTCACCCATCCGCGCCTGCGCGAGGTCCGCCTGCACGACTTCGCCGACCTCGAGCCGATCAGGGACGAGCTGCGCGGCTTCGACGCCTGTTTCTACTGCCTGGGCGTCTCCTCGATCGGCCTGGACGAGGCCGCCTACACCCGCGTCTCCTACGACTACCCGATGGCCGCCGCGCGCACGTTCGCCGAGGTCAACCCCCAAACTACTTTCGTGTACGTCTCGGGGGCGGGCACCAACGCCGAGGGGCGGCAGATGTGGGCCCGGGTGAAGGGCCGGGCCGAACGCGACATCATCGAGCTGCTGCCCGATGCGTACGCCTTCCGGCCCGCGATGATTCAGCCGAAGCACGGCATCCGCTCCAAGACGGGGTGGTACAACACGCTCTGGACGGTCACCGCGCCGCTCATGCCCCTACTGGACCGGGTTGCCCCCCAATACGTGACGTCCACCGACCGGGTGGGCCGGGCCATGCTGCGCGCCGCCCGGATCGGCTTCCCCGAGCGCATCGTCGAGAACGGCGGCCTCCGCTGACTCGGGCTGGGGCACGGGCGGCGTCTGCAGGGTCGGTGGTCGGGTCCGCTGGCCCCAGGTGACGGCGGCGAAGGCGACGACCATGCCGATCACCTGCAGCGTCGTCAGGCTCTGGCCCAGCGCGGCCCAGCCGACCACCGTGGCCACCAGCGGGGAGAGCAGGCTCAGCAGGGCGAGCCGGGCGGCCGGAAGGCGTTCGAGGCCCCAAAACCACAGCGAGTAGCCCAGGGCGGTGCCGATCACGGAGAGGTAGGCGTAGCCCGCCAGGTTGGTCGCGGTCAGCCGGGGCGGGAGGCCTTCGACGACCAGCATCACCGGCAGCAGCACGAGCCCGCCGGCCACCAGCTGCCAGCCGGTCGAGGTCAGCAGCGGTACGTCGGGACGGCCCCAGCGTTTCGTGAGCACCAGGCCGAGCGCCATGGAGGCCGCGCCGACCAGGCCCGCGATCAGTCCCGCGGCGTCGAGCCGGGCCGAGGCCGTGAGCACCGCCAGGCTGACCCCGCCCGCGCCGAGCACCGCCGCCACCACCGTACGCAGGGCGACGCGTTCGGTCAGCAGCAGCACTGTCAGCCCGGCCACGATCAGCGGCTGGGCCGCTCCCAGCACCGCGGCCATGCCACCGGGCAGGCGATAGGAGGCGACGAACAGCATCGCGAAGAACAGCCCGATGTTGAGCGTGCCGAGCACCGCCGATCGCCACCACCACGAGCCGCGCGGAAGCCGCCGGGTGAGGGCGAGCAGCAGCAACCCGGCGGGCAGGGCGCGCAGGACACCACCGAGCAGCGGGCGGCCCGGGGGCAGGAATTCGGTGGTGACCGCGTAGGTAGTGCCCCAGACGGCGGGGGTGATCGCGGTGAGCAGCAGGACCGGTGACCGCATCACGAACTCCCTCGACACCAAGTATCTCGACATCAAGATAAAACCGCGCGGGGTCTCTCGTTGTCAAGAAGCTCGACATCGAGACAATGGTGGGGTGACAAGCGACTCAGGCGACCGGGTGGATCTGATCGTCCGCCAGTGGGCGCGGGAACGACCCGACCTCGAGACGACGGCCATGTCGGTGTTCGGGCGGATCTTCCGGCTGGCCCGGCTGGCCGGCGACCGGATGGAACGGGCCTATTCCCCGTACGGGATCGGCCGGCCCGAATTCGACGTGCTGGCCACGCTGCGCCGGGCCGGCGATCCCTATCAGCTCTCCCCGGGTGAGCTCGCGGCCTCGATGATGCTGAGCACCGGCGGCACCACCGCCCGGCTCGACCGGCTGGAGAAGGCGGGCCTGATCGAGCGGCTGCCCTCACCCAGCGACCGGCGCAGCGTGCTGGTGCGGCTCACCCGGCCCGGCTTCGACACGGTCGAGCAGGCGGTCGGGGCCGGCCTCGCCCAGCAGCAGGACATGCTGGCCCACCTCTCGCCGGAGAAGCAGCGTCAGCTGGACGCCCTGCTGCGCGAGGCGCTCAGGGGGTGACGCCGTGGCCCGCCGGCACCACCTCGGCCGGCGGGGGCGGGGGCGGCGGCGTGCCGTCACCGAAGGGCCGCCCGCCCAGCTTCTCGCGGCCGTGTTCGGTCAGCCAGCCGGAGAGATCGGGGCCCGCCGGGACGATCCCGGTCGGATTGATGTCCTTGTGCACGATGTAGTAGTGCTGCTTGATGTGCACGAAGTCAGTCGTGTCGCCGAAACCGGGCGTCTGGAACAGGTCCCGGGCGTACGCCCACAGCACCGGCATCTCGGTCAGCTTGCTGCGGTTGCACTTGAAGTGGCCGTGGTAGGCGGCGTCGAACCGGGCCAGCGTCGTGAACAGGCGCACGTCGGCCTCGGTGATCGTGTCGCCGACCAGGTAACGCTGCCCGGCCAGCAGCTCCGACAGTTTGTCGAGACGGGCGAAGAGCCGCTCGTACGCCGCCTCGTAGGCCTCCTGGGTGCCGGCGAACCCGGCCCGGTAGACGCCGTTGTTGACGTCCGCGAAGACGAACCGGTTCACCTTGTCGATCTGGTCCCGCAGCTCCTCGGGGTAGAGCTTCGGAGCACCCGTACGGTGGAACTTCGTCCACTCTCCGGAGAGATCGAGCGTGATCTGGGCGAAGTCGTTGGTGACGACCTGCCCGGTCGGCACGTCGACGATCGCGGGCACGGTGATCCCCTTCTCGTAGCCCGGGATCCGTTTGAAGTACGCCTCCTGCAGCCGCTCGATGCCGAGCACCGGGTCACGGCCGTCCGGGTCCAGGTCGAACGTCCAGCTGCGCTCGTCGTGGGTCGGCCCGGCGATGCCCATCGAGAGCACGTCCTCCAGGCCCAGCAGGCGACGCACGATGATCGCCCGGTTGGCCCACGGGCAGGCGCGGGCGACCACGAGCCGGTAGCGGCCGGGCTCGACCGGGTAGCCGTCCCGGCCGTCGGCGGTGATCCGGGTCGTGATGTACCGCTGATCCCGGTTGAATTCGCCCTGGGGGTTCACATACGCCATGAACCCATCCTGCGACCTGCCGGACGGAAACGCCCGGCGAACGGGTCTGGAACCCCGATCCGCCCCGCATCTGCCAGAGTGGGCGGGTGGCTGCCTCGATCCGAAGCTATCTCACGCAATGGACGGTGTTCGTTCCGATCGTCGCTATTGTCGCCCTCGTCTTCACGTGGGGCCGCGACCTGCCGTCGGCCGTGGTCGTGGTGGCCGCCCTCCTGCTGGGCGGCGCCGTGCTGGCCGCCGTCCACCACGCCGAGGTGGTCGCGCACAGGGTAGGCGAGCCGTTCGGCTCACTCGTCCTGGCCGTGGCGGTGACCGTCATCGAAGTCGCCCTCATCGTCACCCTGATGATCAGCGGTGGCGAGAAGGCCCAGTCCCTGGCCCGCGACACCGTCTTCGCCGCCGTGATGATCACCTGCAACGGCCTGCTCGGCATCTCGTTGCTGGTCGGAGCCTTGCGCCGGCACGTCTCGGTCTTCAACGCCGAAGGCACCGGCGGCGCCTTCGCCACGGTGGCCACCCTGGCCACGCTCTGTCTGGTCCTGCCCAGTTTCACCACGAGCCGCACCGGCCCGCAGTTCTCGCCGGCCCAGCTCACCTTCGCCGCCGTTGCCTCGCTGTGCCTCTACGGCCTGTTCGTCACGGTTCAGACCCGCCGCCACCGTGACTACTTCCTCCCGATCACCACCGCCGGCCAGGTCATCGACGTGGAGGAACATCTGGACCCGCCCTCCACCCGGACCGCGCTGGTCAGCCTGGCCACGCTGATGGTCGCCCTGATCGCCGTGGTCGGCCTGGCCAAGGGCGTCTCCCCCGCCATCGAGTCCGGCGTGGCCGCGATCGGCCTGCCCCAAGCGGTCGTCGGCGTGGTGATCGCCCTGCTGGTCCTGCTCCCCGAGACGATCGCCGCCGTCCGGGCCGCCGCCCGCGACCGCGTCCAGACCAGTCTCAACCTTGCCGTGGGTTCCGCGATGGCCAGCATCGGCCTGACCATTCCCGCCATCGCCATCGCCATGATCTGGCTCGAGGGCCCGCTGCTGCTGGGCCTCGGCGGTACCCAGATGGTTCTGCTGGCCCTCACCGTGGGCGTGGGCACCCTGACCATCGTGCCCGGCCGGGCCAACGTCCTCCAGGGTGGCGTGCACCTGGCGCTGCTGGCAGCATTTCTGTTCATGGCGGCCAGCCCGTAGCGGGCCCGCCATCTTGCCACTCACCCGCGCGCGGTGGTGCGCTCATGCCTTCCCGCAGGGGCACAGGTCGCTCCGGCCCGCGCACAGGTGAACGTTTGCCGGCGCCGGCCCCGCGTTGTTGGGCGTTTGCGCGCGCAGGGGCAGAGCTGCGCAGTTATGCGGAGTCGCGGGTGATCAAGGCGGGTTCGTAGATGACTGAGGACACGCGCATGGCGGGGTCTTCGATGCGGGCCAGCAGGAGGCGGGCGGCCTCGGCGGCCATGTCCTCCAGGGGGTGCCTGATCGTGGTGAGGGCGGGCGAGGCGGCCACGGCGGCGCTGCTGTCGTCGAAGCCGACCACTGCCACGTCGGTCGGGACGGAACGGCCGGCGTCGCGCAGTGCGGCCAGGGCGCCCAGGGCCATCAAGTCGTTGGCGGCGAACACACCGTCCAGGAAAGGGTTGCCGGCCAGCAGGGTGCGCATGGCGGTTTCGCCGCTGTCGCGGGTGAAGTTTCCTGTCTCGGTGGGGACCCAGCCGTGGCCGCGGCGGGCCAGCGACCGGCGGAAGCCGGCGATGCGGTCGCTGCTGGCGGGGACGTCGGCCGGGCCGGAGATCATGGCGATGCGCTGGCAGCCGCGGGCCAGCAGGTGGTCGGCGGCCAGCGCGGCGCCGGTGTCGTTGGCCAGGTCGACGTAGTCGATGGGGACCGGGTCGGCGGGGCGGCCGATCAGCACGGCGGGGACGCCGCCCTCGGTGAGCATGCGGGGCAGCGGGTCGACGGGCGGCAGGGACAGCACGATCGCGCCGTCGGCCTGACCGTTGCGCAGGTCGCCGACGAGGCGTCTGCGCTGGTCGTCGGTGCCGACGATCTGCAGGGCGAGCTGGACGCCTTTGTCGCGCAGGACGCTCATCAGGCCGCCGACGACGCGCCCGAAGTAGGGGTCGGCGAAGAAGCGGCCCATGAACGGGTCGTCGTCGTGCATCTCGGAGTCGGAGACGACCAGCGCGACGGTGCCTGTGCGGCGGGTGACCAGCGAGCGGGCGAGCCGGTTGGGCACGTAACCGGTGCGGCCCACCGCATCCCACACGACTTCGTGCAACTGCGGGTCGACGTTGCGGATCCCGTTGATGACGCGGGAGACGGTGGCTCGGGACACCCCGGCCACGCGGGCGACGTCCTCGAGGGTCGGGAGCCGCTCGGTTCGCATAGACGTCTTTATAGCACAGCCGGAGAGCGCTCTCCGACCGTACGGCCGGGACTGCGCGCGAAGTTCCGGAACCAGCGGAAACCCGCGTACGTATTGACGCCCTTGACATCGCGGCGTAACACTCGGAAAGCGCTCTCCAACCCCCAAAAGGAGACCTGGTGAATCCCCATCGACCTAGACGCATTCTGACCGTGAGCGCGGTCGCGGCCCTCACCGTGACCGCCCTGCTCACCGGTGTCCGGACCGCTCAAGCGGCCGACACCCTGCTCTCCCAAGGCAAACCTGTCCTCGCCTCGTCGACCGAGAACGGTGGCGCCCCGGCCGCCGCGGCCGTCGACGGCAATTCCACCACCCGGTGGGGCAGCACGTGGAGCGACCCGCAGTGGCTCCGCGTCGACCTCGGCAGCACGGCCGGCATCAGCCAGGTGAAGATCATCTGGGAGGCCGCGTACGCCAAGGCCTTCCAGCTCCAGACCTCGGCCGACGGCACCACCTGGACGAACGTCTACAGCACGAGCACCGCCACGGGCGGCACGCAGACGCTGAACGTGAGCGGCAGCGGCCGCTACGTCCGGGTGTACGGAACGCAGCGGGGCACCGGCTACGGCTATTCGCTGTACGAGTTCCAGGTCTACGGCTCGTACGCGACGCCGCCGCCGACCACGGGCCCCGGTTACGTCATGGCCAACCCGCCCGTGACGGGTGTGGTGCCGTCGACCGCAGTGCCGCCGGCCACCAACCCGCCGACGACCCACCGCGAGTTCCAGATGAACTGCTCGGTGAGTCGCGGCAACCTGAACGACGACCCGATCGTCTTCCCGAACATGCCGGGTGCCTCGCACTCGCACACGTTCATGGGCAACACCACCACGAACGCCGCCACCACGGTCGCCAGCCTCAAGGGCGGCAGCACCTCGTGCATCACACCCGGTGACAAGACCGGTTACTGGATGCCGACGCTGCTCAACGGCACCACCGCGGTGCAGCCCGTGGGCCGGCAGACGATCTACTACAAGTCCGGGGTGATCGACTACCGCAGCGTGCGCCCGTTCCCCGAGGGTCTGCGCTACGTGGTCGGCAGCCCGACCGCCACGCTGGAGGACTTCCGCAACCACCCGGGCGCGGTGGAGGGCTTCGAGTGCGGTGACCTGTCGTTCCAGTGGGACATTCCGGCCAACTGCGTGGCGGGCAGCCAGCTCAACGTCCGCTTCCAGGCCCCCAGCTGCTGGAACGGGCTGCACCTGGACACGCCCGATCACAAGAGCCACATGGCGTACCCGGTGCTCGGGGTCTGCCCGGCCTCACATCCGGTGGCCGTCCCGATGATCGAGTTCAAGATGGCCTGGCCGGTCAGCGGCAACATGAGCAACGTCCGCTTCTCCAGCGGCCGCGGCTACTCCTTCCACTACGACGTCTTCAACGCGTTCGACCCGCCGACACTGGCCGCCCTCGTCCGCCACTGCATCAACGGCGGCCTGCAGTGCGACCCGCGCGGCTTCGACCTTTACAAGCCCGACCGCGGCGCCGCGCTCAACGAGAACTACGAGCTGCCGTAAGCATCCAAGAAACGGGCGCCGTCGAAGCGACGGCGCCCGTTTTCGCGTTGCCGGAAATCACGGGGAACTGCTCGGGATCGCCGACAACGCCACTTCCCTCGTGCGCAGAATCTGTAGTGCCAAATCGCGCGTCCGGGCCTCGGCTCCCGATTTGTCCTCGCTGCGGGCCAGGCTCTGACCCTGCACCAGATGGGCCCGGATGAGCTTGGTCACGGTCTGGTCGAACGCCGCGCCGACCAGTTGCTGGACGCCGGTGATGTCTTCCGGGGTGACCATGCCCGGCATCGGCATGCCCTTGTGCGGGTTCTCCGCGGGCAGGCCGGCCAGGGTGTGCAACTGCCGCAACACGTTCAGCTCGGCCTCGGTGAACGACTTGACCTGCAGCGCGAGGGCGAGCGTGGCCGGATCCTGCGTGTGTTTCGGGGTAAGGTCGAGCAGCGGCAGGAGCTCCTCGTTCATCGCGATGTTGATTTCGATCCAGGCCAGATCGGTGCCTCCGAAGCCGGCCGCCTGCGCCGGTGCCGAAGCGTTCGCGGTGGGGGTGGCCGCGTCGCCGGACCCCGTCGCCGAGCAGCCCGTCAATCCGAGCGTGGCGACGAGCAGGAGCCGGGGAATGTATTTCACGTTCGCGAGTCTGGCCGTTTAATGGCATCACTGTCAATGATTCGATATTGATGGATGGCAACGGGACCGTAACAAGGGTCATCGACTCATAGAGCGTTCTGAGTTTATGTTATTCGGAGCTGCGAACTCCGTCACAGTGACCGGCGATGATCTGCTCCACGTTCTTCCACAGGCCGATCAGGTTGCCCTCGGTGTCGTGGAAGTGCTCGCCGCCTCCTCGCCCAGACCCTGGAACCGCGACCGGGACGGCAGAAGGGCCGAAAGTACGGGGCCGGAGAAGTTCCACCGGAGGTGAGCAGCCGGCGGCACACGAGAAAGGGCGCCGCGGCCGTGACCGCGACGCCCGCCCTCCGGGCGATGCTCAGCGCCGATAGACGCCGAACTCGTAGAGCGAGTAACCGTACGTGGTGGCCCGCGTCAGTCCGTTCATCCGGACGTAGCGGCCGGAGCCCGAGACGCTGACCTCGTCGAACCCGCCGTCCCCGCTCGTCGTCGCGTAGACCGTCGTCCAGGTGCTGCCGTCGTTGGACGTCTGGATCTGGTAGCCCGTGGCGTAGGCCGCCTCCCACGCCAGCCGCACGTGGTTGAAAGACTGCACCGAGCCCAGGTCGACCTGCAGCCACGCCGTGCCGACCCACTCGCTGGCCCACCGCGTGCCGTAGTCGCCGTCGGTGGCGTACGAGGGCAGTTGCGGCCCGTTCGTGCCGGTCGGCTGATAGGTGGACGCGGTCGTGGTCCTGCCGCGCGACAGGTTGGTGCCGGTCTCCGGCGGCGCCACCACGCGGATCGATTTCTGCTCGATGCCCACGTTGCCCTGCCCGTCGAAGGCGTAGACGTAGACCTTCCACACGCCGAGCTTGTCGGGCGCCTTGGCCGTGAAGGAGCCGTTGCCGTTGTCGGTGAAGGTGACGTTCGTCAGCCCGGTGCCGCCCCCGGCGTACTTGTCGGAATACATCAGGTTGTAGCGGATCAGGTCGCCCTGCGGGTCCGTCGCGTTGACCGACACGTTCAGGGTGCCACCAGCCGGTACGGCGGTCTGGTTGCTCACGGTCATGCTGGTGATCTCGGGCGGCGTGTTGGCCGGTGTCTGCCCGGTCCAGGCCCGCTTGAGCGAGTAGTAGCCGTGCCGCCGCCACCCACCGGTCGTGGTGTTGAGCCACACGCCGCCGAAGTCGTTCTCGAGTCCGTAGTGGAACTCGGTCGCGCCCAGCGCCACCGTCGGGTGCGCGTTGATCGTGGCCCAGCTGCTGGCGTACTGGTCCCGCTTCTTCAGGTCGCTGGGCTCGGTCGGCACCCCGTTGACGTCGTTGGGCACCTCCCATTCGCCCTCGGGCCCGGCCTCGGTGACGATGTACGGCTTGGTGTAGCCGCCGGACTGCCAGTCCGAGTAGATGTTGCCGATCGCACCGTAGGAGTTGACCGCGAGCAGGTCGAGCGCCGGGGCGTACTGCTTGTAGTAGGGCCACGCGCCGGTGTAGGCGTCGGTCGACGTCACCGGGTGGTTGGGGTCCGCGGCGTGGATGGCCACCGCGACCTCGTTGACGAACTTCGCGTAGCCGACCCGCCGGGCCTCGACCTCGGCCGCCGACAACCCGTGGTCCTGCATGGTCAGGATGACCTCGTTGCCGACGTCCCAGAGCAGCACACCCGGGTGGTTCTTCAGGGTGTTGACCCGGGCCACGATCTCGGCCTTGACCGAGTTCTTGTACGCGGTGTCGTTGACGTAGTCGGCGCCCTGGTTGAGCCAGTGCCCGACGATCACCTTGATGCCCTGCCGGGAGGCCCGGTCGAGCAGCGTCGGGGTGTTCGCGTCGTCCACGCCCCACGTGCGGATCGTGTTGACGCCCATGTTCTTCAGGTCCCGCATGTATCCGTCGGCGGCCGCCTGCGGGGGACCGTACGTCAGGCCCTTGACCTGGTACGGCGAGCCGTTGACCTGCAGCTGCCAGTTGCCCTGGCTGCCGGTCACCTTGACGACGCTGGGCTGGGTCGGCGCGGCCGGGTCGGTCATCGCCGGCGGGACGGTGCCGGTGGCCGTGCGGGCCACGCTGACCGAGTCGACGCTGAGCACGCCGCCCGAGGTGGTGTCCGGGGCCGGGGTGGTGCGGCCGGCCACCGCGTTGGGCAGCGAGCCGCCGATGGCCAGGTCGAGCCGCAGGAAGAAGCCGTGGTGCACGGCCGCGTTCCAGGCCGACACGCCGACCTGCGACTGGCGCACGATCCAGGTCTGGCGCCCGTCGAGATAGAAGCGGATCTCCTCGTCGGTCTTGGTGCGGTCGATGATCTGGGTGTACTCGTGATAGCCGGTCTGGCAGCTCGTGCAGGTGGCGAAGCCGGACGACCGCCCGTTGTACTCGGCGCACACCCCGTCGGGCGCGGTGCCGCAGTGCAGGGTCTGCGCGAGCTGGCTGCGGCCGTTGACGTTGGTCATGATGTCGGTCTCGCCGACGCCGGGCCAGTTGTTGTAGTTGCCGCGGTAGGCCGCGCCGGTCGCCCGGAAACCCGGCCAGTAACCGAGCGCGTTGGCCACGTCGGGCTGCTTGAGCACGGCGGTGAACTTAGTCTGCTGCCCGGCCAGGGGCTCGAAGTCGGTGCGCTGCGTCTCCAGGCGGCCCGACGTCCAATTGCCGCTGCCGTCCTTGAGGGCCTTGATGCTCAGCCGCCCGTTGCCGTCGAGCGAGACGTTGGCCGTGCTGTTGCTGGCCGTCTCGACCTCACCGGTGCCCCAGTTAGCGGCTCCACCGGGATACTGCGTTCCCGTACGCAGGAGCCAGTTCGCCGACGACGGCGAGGAGCCGGCCGGGCCGTCGAACTTGTCCTCCCAGATCGTCGTGAAGTTGCCCGGCGGCGGTGTGGTCGGTGGGGGAGTGGTCGGCGGCGGGTCGGTCGGCGTGGTGCCGCCGGTCGAGCCGTAGACCTTGAACTCCCACAGCGAGTAGCCGTAGCCGCCGTTGCGCGTGGTGCCGTAGAGGCGGACGTAGCGGCCGCTGCCGTTCACGGTGAGCGTCTCGGTGCCGCCGGTGCCCCCGGTCCTGGTGTAGATCGAGGTCCAGGTGGTGCCGTCGGGCGAGGTCTGGATCTGGTAACCCGTGCCGTAGGCGTTCTCCCACTGCAGCACGACCGAGCTGATGGTCGCGGTGGCGCCGAGGTCGACGCGCAGCCACTGAGGGTCGGAGAACTGGCTCGACCAGCGGGTGCCCGGGTTGCCGTCGGTGGCGTTGGCGGCCACGGTGTCGGCGGTCTCGTTCGAGGAGGAGGTGGTGGGTTTGCCCTGCGAGAGCAGGGCATCGGCCGCGTAGGCGCTGCCGTGCGCCGTCACGGCGAGGCCGGCCGCGACGAGGGCCGTGGTCAGGGGGATGGCGAGGCGGCGCCACAGGCGCGGCGGGGAGGAAGCCGAGTTCACGGAAACTCCTGGGGATGTCGGGACGACGCTCGGGGAAAGCGCTCTCCATGAATGGCCGCAGTGTTACGCCGGGCTTTCATGTGTGTCAATAGTGCGCCGCGAGTCGTGCCCGTGAAGGCCCCCTGAAAGCGGGCAATAACGGCACCGCGGGGACCGTCGGGCCAGAGTTCGGAGAGCGGTTTCCAAGCCCGGGAGGCGTGGCCGCGAGGGGAGTGCCGATACGACTCGGCGGATCGGCCCGCGTCGGGGGTGAGGCCCGCAGGAGACCCGGCTACTGGAGGAAGGCGCCGAGCGGGGACAGCAGCAGTTTGTTGACACCCGCGGCCGTGGTGTCGAGCGTCGTCCGCTCCCGGTCGGTGGCGTTCATGTCGTGTCGCAGGCCCCACAGCTTCTGCGCGTTGCGCCAGGCCACGTTGCGGGTGTACTCGACGGCTTCGCCCTGCCACCAGTCGTCCAGGCAGCCGTTCATCATGTCGATGAGCAGCTGCCACTTCTCCAGATAACCGCGGCGCAGCCCGGGGATCGACTCCGCGAAGATCTCGTTGATCTCGAGGTAGTCGTGGTGCTGCTCGCTGTCGTCGATGGGGTCGCGGCCCAGGTGGTCGAAGGTGGTCACCAGCGCGAACGGCAGATCGAAGTTGATGTGCGCGTTCACCCCGGCGCAGGCCGAGGGCAGGGGGCGGCAGTCCGGCCCGGGGATCCGGGTGAACAGCGCCGCCCACACCTGCGGGCACCGCGGGCTCGCCCCGTTGCCGGCCCAGGCCCGCAGAGCGTCGAAGTAGCGCGCGGCGAACTCCACGTCGAGCCGGGACAGGAACGCCGGATCCTTGAACTTGCCGGCGTACAGCCGCTCGAGCACACCTTCGGTGATGGTCAGGTAGAGCTGGTTGAAGTCGCACAGCGGGTTCTGGCCCAGCAGCGGTGGCACCCGGGTCAGGATCGTCTGCAGCTCACGAAGCTGCTCGACCACTCCTGGGACGTCGTCGGGGTGGTTGCTCAGAAGATCCGCCATCTCCTGCTGCGCCGGCCCCCAGACCGACTGGTTCATCGGTTCTCCTCCACAACCTAGGCGGAGGGCCCCCTAGCACCACCCGGCGGCGGTGGCCGCCGGGTGGTGCTCCCCCGTGGCCACAGACTTCCAAAGGCGACCTACGTAGGGATCGGTAGAACGACGTAGTTCGACGTACGCGTTCGCGCGCGAAGATAACGAAAGGGTCACGCCGCTGTGAGAAAGACCCGGCTGGCCTGTACGCGGGTGCGCACCTGAAGCTTGTCGAAGATGTGCCCGACGTGGACACCGACCGTGCGTTCGCTGATGAACAGCCGCTCGCCGATCTCACGGTTGGTCAGGCCCTCGGCCAGGGCGGCCAGCACCTCGCGCTCGCGGGTGGTGAGCATGCCCAGCTCGTCGGCCGGCCCGGGCGCGGGCGCGGGCATCTCGATCGTGGGCGCGTCGTCGGCCAGCGTCACCCGGTAACGCCGGGCGACGGTGACGATCTCGTTGGCGAACGGCCGGGCGCCCATCGCGATCGCCGTCGCGTACGCCTCCCGCAGCGCCGTGGTCGCCACGGCCTTCCGGGCCCGGCGTTGCAACGCCGCCTCGGCCTGGCGCAGCCGGGAGTAGGCGGCCGGATAGGGCTGCCGGCGAGTGTCCCAGGCCGTGGCCGCCTTGGCCCAGAGCGCCGGGTCGGGCCGGCCCTCGGCCCGGCTCAGCTCGGCCGCGCACAGGTCGAGATAGCCGTCGATGGTGGCCCGCACCGGCGCCGCGGCGTTGCCGACCCCGGCCGCCATCCGCTCGACGGCCGCCGTGAGCCGGCGCAATGCGCCCGGGTCGACCGGCTGCCCAGCCGCGTGCGCCTCGGCCTCGGCGCGCAGGCCGTGCCAGGCCAGCACCCCGATCAGCACCAGGTCGTCGGAGCGGGTCTCGGTCAGCCCGCGCTGCACGGCGGCCCGGGCCTCGGCGTGCCGGGCCTGCCACATGGCCAGGCCGGCCCGCAGCGTGAGCATCGGCAGCACGTGCCGGGCTCCGCCGCCGGCCAGCAGCGTGGCCACCGCGTCGAGGTCGCGGTGGGCGGCGTCGACGTCACCGAAGCCGACCCAGAGCTGGCAGCGCGAGAGCAGCAGTTCGACGGCGTCGGCGCCGGACGGCCGGTGCCGCATCGCGTCGTCGAGCACGGTGTCGGCCTCGGACCATTGGCCCACCCGGAACAGGCCCTTGGCGGCGATGGCGAGCAGACGGGTCTGATAGGTGCGGCCGGCCCCGAGCGAGGCCAGCCGTTGCGCACCGCGGCGGGCGACCAGCACTCCCTCCTCGATGCTGTTGAGCGGACCGGTGAGCAGCTCCGCGAGGTGCAGATAGGCCACGCCGAGCTCGTCCGGGTGGCCGCTGCGCTCGGCGATCTCGACCGCGTGCCGGATCACGGCCAGGCCGGCGTCCGGGTCCTCGCGGAAGGCCGCGCTGAACCCGAGGGCGGCCGACGCCCGTACGAGGTCGGCGGTCGAGCCGTTGACCTCGGCCATCTCCAGCGCCTCCTGGGCGCGGGCGTTGGCATCGGCGTACCGGCCCAGATGCAGCAGCAGCTCAGCCAGGTAAGCCGCGGCCGAGGCGCGCTGCTTGGGCGAGCATTCGGGCGAGTCCAGGACGCGCTCGTACTCCTCCTCGGCGGTGGCCGTCCGACCGGCCGCGGCCAGATAACGCGCGCGGCGCAGGTGCAGGTCGCAGGCCCCGGGCGCGTCGGGCCGCAACGCCAGCGCGTCCAGGCCGGCCAGGGCGCGCAGGTGCTCGCCGCACAGGTGGGCCGCCTCGGCCGCGTGGGCCAGCAGCTCGGTCCGTTCCGGGGCGTCGTCGCTGATCAGTTCGAGCGCCGACGACCAGTAGCGATGCGCCTCGGTGAAGCCGTAGAGCTCCTCGGCGGCCCGGGCCGCGGCCACCACCGAGGGCAGCGCCCGGGCCGGCTCGCCCGCCCGCTGCCAGTGATGGGCCAGCCGGGCGTGGTCGCCGGCCGCGTCGTGCTCGAGCGCCTCGGCGAAGCGGCGGTGCCGGGCCGCGGCCTCGGCCGGCAACACCTCGGCCGCCAGCACCTCGGCGACCAGGCGGTGCCGCAGCCGGTAGCCGTCGTCGGCGCCGGTCACGAACCGGTGCGCGACCGCGGCCCGGACGGCCTCGAGCAGCTCGGCCTCACCCAGCGGCACGACCCGGGCCAGCACGGCGTGCTCGACCGGCTCCACACCGGCCGCGACCGCGTGCACCACGGCATGCGCGTTGGGCGGCAGCTCGTCGATGCGGGACAGGAAGATCTCGCGCAGCGTGTCGGACAGCTCGACCCGGCCGTCGCGCAGGTCACGGGCCAGTTCCTCGGCCACGAAGGGGTTGCCGCCGCTGCGCTTGTAGACCCGGTCGGCGTCCTCGGTGTCGACCGACTCGCCGGCCACCGCGGCCACCAGCTCGACGGTCTGGTCACGGTCGAGCGGCGCGAGGTCGACGACCCGTACGGATCGGAGACGGCGCAACTCGGCCAGCACCTTGCGCAGCGGGTGGGCGCCCTGCAGGGCCTCGGCGCGGACGGCGGCCAGCACGGCGATCTTGACGTCGCTCAGGCCGGCCAGCAGATAGAGCAGCAGCTGACGGGTGCTGCGGTCGGCCCACTGCAGGTCGTCCAGCACGAGCAGCAGGCGCCGGTCACCGGCCACCGTGAGCAGGTCGCGCGAGACCCGGTCGAGCAGATCGGCGGCGTCGGCGGCGCCACTGTGGCCGGACTGCCGCAGCGCCTGCAGCACCGGGTGCAGAGGGGAGGCGTCGCCGATGTCGAGGCAGGTGCCGGACAGCACGGCGAAACCCGCGTCGCGCATCGCCCGGGCGGTCTCGCGCAGCAGCCGGCTCTTGCCGACACCGCTCTCCCCGGTGACGAACACCGCGGAGGTCCCGCCGGGGCCCGCGTTGCGCAGGTCGGATTGGACTTGGGTCAACGTGCCGGCACGTCCGACAAGTGGCCCGTCCTCCTCCTCGCTGGCCATGCAGGTCACCCTAGTGCCCACCGACCTGGAACGTTCTCGGCGGTTCGGTCTGTTCTCCGTCACATGAGCGGCGGGCCGGCCAAGTGTCGGAGATACGTCGTTCTGCAGATCCGGTAGTGGACTGCGCCTGACACCGTTCTTCCGGGGCACAGAACTGGGGGAGCGTGAAGACATGACCGCAATCGCTATGGCGGAGCAGGAGCGGCGTCAGACCGTCACCGTCCTTTTCATCGACATCGTGGGATACACCTCACTGATCGACGACCTGGACTGCGCGGTTGTCCGCGCACTGCAGCGGGACTACTTCGGCATCGCGTCCGAGGTGATCCGCGCGGGTGGCGGAGTGGTGGAGAAGTACGTCGGGGACGCGGTGATGGCGGTGTTCGGCACCGGCACCGCGGGCTTCGGCGCGGAAGCGGCCGCTTCGGCGGTCCGGGTGGGCCTGTCGGTCCAGGAGGCGTTGAGGGGGCAACTCCTGGCCGGCAGGTTCGCCGTACGGACGCGGGCCGGGCTCGCGACCGGTGACGTCATCGTGGACCTGACGGCGGCCCACGACGGCGGACAGGTGATGATCAGCGGCAGCGTGGTCAGCACGGCGGCCCGCCTGCAGGCGTTCGCGCCGCACGACACCGTGGTGGTGTGCTCGCAGACCCGGGAGGCGGCCGGCGATCTGATCGCCTTCCAGGAGCTGCCACCCGTACGGGTCCCCGGCAAGCCCCGGGCGCTCGACCTCTATCGGGCGCTCGAGCCGCACCGCGTACGGCCGGCCAAGCGCCATCTGTACGCACTGCCGGTCGCGGCATAGAAGCTGACCGACACGGGTACGTCAGCCCCTCGTACCCGTGTCGTAGCTCACCAGCCGTTACTTTTGCCCGTATCATCCCGTTCATGTGTGGGCCGTCCCGGCTCGGCGAACGAGAGTTGTCGGGGGGTCCCGGTAGGCTCGCCGCGTTCTGACCACCACCTGGGCCGATCGGGAGTGCCACCTCGTGACCGCGGAGATCCTGTACGGGGCCGATGACCTCACGCACCTGGAGGGGCTGGACGCCGTCCGGAAACGCCCGGGCATGTACATCGGCTCGACCGACAGCCGAGGCGTCAACCACCTCGCCAACGAGATCATCGACAACTGCACCGACGAGGGCGTCGGCGGGCACGCCACCAAGGTGTCGGTGATCCTGCACGCCGACGGGTCCGTGCAGGTCGACGACGACGGCCGGGGCATCCCCACCGCCGTCAACACCAAGTCCGGCCTCAACGGCGTCGAGCTCGTGCTGACCCGCCTGCACGCCGGCGGCAAGTTCGGTGGCTCGGGCTACAAGACCTCCGGCGGCCTGCACGGCGTCGGCGCCTCCGCGGTCAACGCGCTGGCCCTGCGGTTCGACGTCACGGTCAAACGCGACGGCAAAGTCCACGAGATCTCGTTCCAGCGCGGCGTCCCCGGCTCCTTCGACGGCCCCGGCCCGCAGGCCCGCTTCCACCCCGAGTCCGGGCTGCGCGTCGTCCGCCGGATGAAACGGGGCGAGCCCACCGGCACGTCCATCCGCTACTGGTACGACGCCCGCTACTTCGAGACCGGCGCCCGGCTCGACGTCGACAACGTACGGGCCAAACTGCGCAACACGGCCTTCCTCGTCCCCGGCGTGCTCTACTCGCTGCGCGACGAGACCGCCGAGGAGACGACGAACGAGACCTTCCACTTCCCGCACGGGCTCACCGACATGGTCGAGTTCCTCACCCACGCGGGCGACAAACCGGTCTCCGGCATCCTCCTGGTCAACGGCGAAGGCACGTACAAGGAAAACGCCGCCGACGAGAACGGCGTGATGCAGTCCAATGTCGAACGCCGGGCCGAGGTCGAGATCGCGTTCCGCTGGGGCACGGGCTACGAACGTACGGTCGAATGCTTCACCAACACCATCCGCAACATGCACGGCGGCACCCACCGCAAAGGCTTCGAGCGCGCCCTGGTCCGCGCCCTCACCGAGGCCATCCGCAACACGCGCGGCCTGCTCAAGCCCAAGGAGGACCCGCCCGTCCTCGACGACCTGCTCGAGGGCATGACCGCGGTCATCCACGTCCGCATCCCCGAGCCCCAGTTCACCTCGCAGACCAAGGACGAGCTCTCCACCGCCGGCATCACCCGGGTCCTCCAGGGCCTGGTCGAGGCGCACGTCAAGGAGTGGATCGACGGCCGCAAGACGAAGGCCGAAGCCCGTACGGTGCTGCAGAAGGTCGTCGACGCGGCCCGCGTCCGGCTCACCCAGAAACAGCAGAAGGACGCGGCCCGCCGCAAGACCGCCCTCGAGGGCGCCTCGATGCCGCCCAAACTGGTCGACTGCCGCGCCACCGGCATCGCCCGCTCCGAGCTCTACATCGTCGAGGGCGACAGCGCGCTGGGAACCGCGCGCATGGCCCGAAGCTCCGAGTACCAGGCGCTCCTGCCCATCCGCGGCAAGATCCTCAACGTGCAGAAGGCCTCGCTGCAGCAGGTTCTCGACAACAACGAGTGCTCGGCGATCGTGCAGGTGCTCGGGGCCGGCTCGGGCCGCACGTTCGAGCTCGGCGCGATGCGCTACGGCCGCGTCATGATCATGGCGGACGCCGACGTCGACGGCTCACACATCCGCACCCTGCTGATCACCCTGTTCGCCAAGTACATGCGCCCGGTGATCGAGCAGGGCCGCCTGTTCGCCGCCATGCCCCCGCTGCACAAGGTCGTCACCAAGGGCCGCAACTCCCAGACGATCTTCACCTACACGCAGCAGGAGATGGAGTCGACGGTCGCCCGCTTCGAGCGCGGCGGCACCCAGGTGCAGAAGCCGGTGCCCCGGTTCAAGGGCCTCGGCGAGATGGACGCCGACGAGCTCTGGGACACCACGATGAACCCGGCGACCCGCACGGTCCGCCGCATCACGCTCGACGACGCCGAACGCGCCGAGGCCACCCTCGAGCTGCTGATGGGCGAGCGCGTCGAACCCCGCAAGAACTGGCTGATCGAGGCGGCGGGCCGCATCGACCAAGAGACGATCGACGCCTGAGAGGTCGAAGCTTCATGGCACGCCGTAAGAACACCGACAACCGCGTCGACCTGTCCGCCTTCGACCAGGCCGGCGCCCGCGTCATCGACAACCCGCTGACCACCGAGGTCGAAGACTCCTACCTGGAGTACGCGTACTCGGTCATCCACTCCCGCGCCCTGCCCGACGCCCGAGACGGCCTCAAGCCGGTCCACCGCCGCATCCTGTGGTCGATGTATGAGCAAGGACATCGCCCCGACCGGCCCTATGTGAAGTCGGCCCGGGTGGTCGGTGACTGCTTCGTCCGTGGCGCTCTCGTCGCCACCCCGGACGGACTTCGGCCGATCGAGACCTTCGAAGTCGGTGACGTGGTGCTCGACCCGGCCGGCCAGTCCGTGCCGGTGACCGCTGTCTACGAGAACCCCGTCTCGGCACTGGTAAAGGTCAAGTGGGCCAACGGGCAGACGATGACCGTCACACCCGGCCAACGTTTCCGGGTGGTCACCGACGACTACCGAACCGAGTGGGTGGACGCGAAGGACTTGGCGGGGCGGCTGGTCCTCACGGCGAGCACAGTCCGGCGCGCGGCGGTTTCTCCGAATGAGGACTCGTACGCGTACGTGCGCGGGCTCGTCGTGGCCGAGGGCTTCGCCGTCGACAGGGCTCGAGCCGCCGACGGCCGCGTTCGCATTCACATGTGCGACGTGGAGCCGCTGGACTTCGCTCACGGCTGGGCGATCGAGGCCGGGTTGAATGTCTCGCGCGGAAAGCGGAAGCGGGCCAAGCCATCGCACCGCGACCAGCACATCGTGACTTTCGCCCGGCATGACGGCCTTCTGGAAGCCGGCTCCCCGTTGAGCGAAAACAAGTTCGTGCCGGCCGATGTCCTGGCCGACCGGAGTTCATGGCTTTCTTTCCTGGCCGGCTTTTTTGACGGCGACGGATATGTGCGCAAGGCTCGACGCGAGGTTGTTCTGGTCAGCACGAGCGAACGACTGGTCGGCCAGCTCTACGCAATGCTGACCGATCTGGGAATCATTGGACATCACTGGCGCAGCGGCGTCGATGCCGATCGCAAGACGTTATTCGGATTGTCGGTCGGTGGTGGCGACGCGCAAGCGCTGGCGGCCGCGATGCTGCCTTTCGTCCGGGTGGGCTACAAGCAGGACGGCCTCCGCGCGATTCTTGACGTGACGTATTCCTACGGAAAGAAGCAGGGCAGCGACCGCTTGCCCGCTCGAAAGCTTTTCGAGGCGTTCAGCACGGCCCATCTCGGTGGTGGCTGGTTCCGGGGCGCCGACGGCAAGGCCTTCCGGTCAGCCGTTGCCGCGCGCTACGGCAAGGACAGGCGCGGCATCCCGCTGGCCGAGCGCCTTTTCCCCATGGCCCAGGCGGAGCGCGAGGGTTGGATCGAGAAGCTGGATCGTATCGGTTCGCCGCTGGCCGCCCGCTTGGCCGCGTTGTCCGGGTTCTCCTTCCTGAGCGTCGAAACGGTCGAGGATGCTCCGGGCGAGGTAACCTATGACATTCAGATAGGCACCGACGAGCACGCTTTTGTTGCCGAAGGCAGCGTCGTTCACAACTGCATGGGTAAATATCACCCGCACGGTGACGTAGCAATTTATGATGCGATGGTCCGGCTCGCCCAAGATTTCTCGCTGAATGCGACGTTAATTGACGGGCATGGCAATTTTGGGAGCCCAGACGATGGGCCGGCCGCCAGCAGGTACACCGAGGCGCGGATGTCGCGTGAGGCGATGTTGCTGGTCGGGGAATTGGGCGAGGGCACGGTCGACTTCAAGCCGACTTATGACGGGTCGGATCTCGAGCCCAAGGTGCTGCCCGCGGCTTTCCCGAACTTGCTGGTCAACGGCACGTCGGGCATTGCGGTCGGGATGGCGACCAACATGATTCCGCACAACCTGGGCGAGGTTGTGGCGGCGGCACGGCATCTGATCACGAATCCGGACGCGAGCCTCGACAAGCTGATGCGCTTCGTGCCGGGGCCCGATCTGCCGACCGGTGGGCAGCTGCTCGGCCTGGACGAGGTGCGGCGGGCGTACGAGACCGGTCGGGGGGTGGTGCGCATGCGGGCGCGGGCCCAGACCGGGCCGCTCGAAGGTGGTCGTGGGCGGCAGGCGATCACCGTGACCGAACTCCCGTACGGGGTGGGAACCGAAAAGATCATCGAAGCGATCACCGACGAGGTGAAGGGCAAGCTGATCGTGTCGGGGCCCAAGCGTGGGCAGCGGCAGGCGGCTCGGCTGCAGGGCATCGCCGACGTCAAGGACCTGACCGACCGCGAGCACGGCACCCGGCTGGTCATCGAGTGCAAGGTCGGCGTCAACCCGCAGGCCCTGCTGGCCGACCTTTACCGGCTGACCCCGCTCGAGACGTCGTTCGGCATCAACAACCTGGTGCTGGTGGACGGCCAGCCGCAGACCCTCGGGCTCAAGGCGCTGCTCGAGGTCTTCGTGCAGCACCGCTACGAGGTGGTCACCCGGCGCACCGAGTTCCGCCGCACCAAGCGGCAGGACCGCCTGCACCTGGTGGACGGCCTGCTCATTGCCCTGATCGACATCGACCGGGTGGTGGCCATCATCCGGGGCAGCGACGACGCGGCGTCGGCCAAGGCTTCCTTGATGCAGGAGTTCAGCCTGAGCGACATCCAGGCCACTTACATCCTGGACACCCCGCTGCGCCGGCTGACCCGTTTCGACCGCATCGAGCTCGAGACCGAGCAGGAGCGGCTGCGCAACGAGATCGCCGAGCTCAGCAACATCCTCGACAACTTCGAGGTGCTGCAGCAGCTGGTCTCCGACGAGCTGGCCGAGGTGGCGTCCGAGTTCGGCAACCCGCGGCGCACCACGCTGATCGACGGTGACCTCAAGGAGGTGCTGGCCGCCTCCGCGCCGGCCGGTCCGCTCGAGGTGGCCGACGACCCGTGCCAGGTGATCCTGTCGGCGACCGGTCTGATCGCCCGTACGGCGGCCGAGAGCGAGGAGGCCACCGAGGGGCGCAGGCGTTCGGGCCGGGTCAAACACGACGCCGTCCGCGCGATCGTGCATTCGACCGCCCGAGGCCGCATCCTGCTGATCACCAACCGGGGGCGCGCGTTCAAGACCGACGTGCTGCCGCTGCCGGTGCTCCCCGAACAAGTCGGTACGGTGTCGATCCGCGGGGGCATGTCGGCCTCCGAACTGGTGCCGCTGGAGAAGGGCGAAAAGGTGGTCGGCCTGGCCCCGCTGGTGGCCGGTGACTCCCCGGGCATCGCGATGGGCACCCGGCACGGTGTGGTCAAAGTGTGCGCGCCCGAGTGGCCAGTGCGTTCCGACGAGTTCGAGGTGATCACGCTCAAGGACGGCGACGAGGTTCTGCAGGCCACGTGGCTCACCGGCGGCGCCGAGTCGCTGGTGTTCGTCACGTCCGACGCGTCGCTGCTGCGGTTCCCGGCCAAGACGGTGCGGCCGCAGGGCCTCAAGGGCGGGGGCATGGCCGGGGTCAACCTGACCGCCGACGCCGAGGTGGTGTCGTTCAACGTCGTGGTGACGGCCGACAATGATCACGGCGAGCCGATGGTGGTGACGTCCACGGGCACGCAGACGAAGGTGTCGCCGTTCGCGTCGTACCCGGCCAAGGGCCGGGCCACCGGTGGCGTACGGGCGCAGCGGTTCCTGAAGGGGGAGTCGCGGCTCACGGTGGCCTGGGTCGGGCCGCGGCCGGTGGGTTCGAGCACCACGGGCGACCCGATCGACCTGCCCGAACCCGACGCGCGGCGCGACGGCTCGGGCGAGGCGGTGCTGATGGCGCCGCAGATCATCGGCCACCTGATCGAGCGCGGCTAGGTTCTCACCAGGGCGCGTCGGGCCCGACGTCGAGCAGTTCGACGATCAGCAGGGCCCGGCGCACGACCTGTTCGGCGGCCGCGGCGTCGGGCCACGAGTCGCGCGGCTCGACGGTGAACAGCTCGTGCTCGCGCACAGTGAAGGGCGGGATCTCGCCCGACAGGAACGACTGGCGCAGCAGGGGCCGCTCCAGCCGAGGCGAGTCGCCGACGAACACGTACGGCAACCGCACGGCCATCGGCGGCTCCTGCAGCGGCAGCCGGACGACGACGAACAGGCCCCGGCCGTCCGGGTTGAGCGTGGCGTTGCCGAAGGCGCCGCCCTTCCACTGCACCTGACCGAAAGTGATCGGAAGCCCGTCAACGGTGCCGGTGAAGGCGAACCGGACCCGGCTCGACCCCTTGAGGTGCAGGTCGGACCACGGCCACTCGCGCTCACCGGGGTCGATCGGCGTCCAGCCACCGGCGGCGGCCCAGCCGACCAGCGACCGCAGGGTCAGCGCCCGGCCGGCCGTGACCCACGTGGTCAGGCCCAGACCCAGCGCGAGCAGCACGCCGCAGCCCGCGAACTCGCGGAACCGGAACGCCGAGACCACGCAGAACACGGTGGGGAGGGCCCACAACCCGGCGATCCACCACGCCCGCGTATCGATGCGCATCGCGCACAGAGTGACAGATCAGGGCATCGGGCGGCGTCCCGCGAAGCCCAAGTCGGCGCGGTGATACCAGTTCAGGCCGGCCTCGCCCTCGAGCCAGCAAAGATCCACGTCGACGCCGTCGATCTCGGACGGGAAGTCGACAAGCAGCGGCGCGAGGCTCTTGAGCACGGCGCCGGTCTGCTGCACCACGGTCATCAGGTCGTCCAGCCGTGCGGTGGCGGCCTTCCACTCCGGCATCCCGCCCAGCGGCGTCGGCGGGCCGCCGGCCCCGATCACCGCCCCCAGCTCGGCCGCATCGGCACGCAGCGCCACGATCTCCTCCAGCACGGGCTGTAGCCGTTCGAGCTCTTCCCGCGCCTCGCCAACCGTGAATAGCCCCATGAGCAGAGACTGCCAGTCCGGACGCCAAGATCCCACTACTGCGGGACGGATTTTTCGACCTCCGAACCGGCCTCAGCGACACGCCCGGTAACGGGTGCACCGGCCGCACCGACACGCCCGGCAACGGGTGCACCGACCGCACCGACACGCCCGGCAACGGGTGCACCGAACGGCCGACGTGCTCGGACGGCGGGGTGCACCGTAACGGCGGGGATGCCCCCGGGCTCAGCGAGGCGCGACGGACTCGACGAGGCCGTATCGGGACATCACGGCCGCCCGTCGCTCCCGGTTGACGGCCCGCACCCGCCGCCCGACCGCCAGGCCGTCGAGCAAGGCCCAAACCCCCAGCCCGCCCAGCGTGAACAGCATGGCGATCGAGCGCCCGGTGTCGCCCAGATAGAAGCGATGCCCGCCGATGATGCCGAGAACGGCCCAGAGGGCGTACGCGATCCGTGGGTCCTTGCGCACGGAGGCGAACTCGTCCTCGGCCCGGAGGACCCGGATGCGGTCCCACTCGGGGAGTGCGGACGGCGGGTGGGGGAGCGCTGGCGACGCGGGGCGGCCCGGCGACTCGAAGCGGCTCCAGGACTCCGGCGGCAAGGTCACCGCGGCAACGATAGTCGGCGAGGGACTATAGAGGCGTGGATCTACAGGTTGTGGAACAGGTCGCCCAGCTCACCGAGTGGGTGGGCGAGGGCGGCGTAGTGATTCTGAGCGGCGCCGGCTTGTCGACCGAGTCGGGCATCCCGGACTATCGGGGCCCGTCCGGTTCGGCCCGGCGCAGCACCCCCATGACCTACCAGACCTTCACCCGTGACCCGATCGCCCGCCGCCGCTATTGGGCCCGTTCCCATCTGGGCTGGCGCACCATCGGCGAGGCCCGTCCCAACGCTGGTCATCGCGCGGTGGCCGAGTTGCAGCGGCGCGGCCTGGTTGGCGGCATCATCACGCAGAACGTCGACGGCCTGCATCAGGCGGCCGGCGCCGCCGACGTGGTCGAGCTGCACGGCAATCTGGCCCGCATCACGTGTCTGGCCTGCGGCGACCTGACCCCGCGGGAGCTGCTGGCGGAGCGCCTGGACGCCGTGAACGCGCGATTCGCGGCGAGCGCCGTCGCGATCAACGCCGACGGTGACGCCGAGCTCGACGAGACCGACCTGGACGGGTTCACGGTCGTCGACTGTTCCGGTTGCGGCGGCATGCTCAAGCCGGATGTCGTCTATTTCGGTGAGACGGTGCCCCCGGCTCGGGTCAGTCGCAGCTTCGAGTTGGTCGCCGGCGCCCGTACGTTGCTGGTTCTGGGTTCGTCCTTGACGGTGATGTCGGGCCGCCGGTTTGTGTTGCGCGCGGCCAAGGACGGCATCCGGGTGGCGATCGTGAACCGGGGCGTGACGCGGGGCGAACCGTACGCGGGGCTCAACGTGGATGCCCCATTGGGCATTGTTCTGCCTAACCTCGTCGATGCCCTGGCGACCGTTTCGCCCGCAAACGCGGGTGTTTGAGGGGCCGTTAACGAGGTGGGTCCCCGCGGGTTATGGGACTGAAACCTAAATAATCCAGTGGCCCCGTTGACGTGACTGGCCTCACTGGCGTTAACTGCCGAAACCGCTTCCGAAACCGGTTCCGAAATCCGGTCGCAACGAAGTGGTGACACGTCAGGAGGACCAGTGCCAATCACCATCGCCGATGTGGCGGCCCGGGCCAAGGTCAGCAAGACGACCGTGTCCCGAGTGCTCAACGGCAAGGGTGAGCTGGACGAATCCACTGCCGCGCGGGTCCGGGCGGTGATCGACGAGCTGGGTTATGTGCCGAGTTCGCGGGCCGTCGGGCTGGCCCGCGGGCGGACGCGCGTGGTCGGCATGCTCGTGCCCTCGCTGACCTGGCCGTGGATCGGCGACGTGCTGCAGGGCGCGGTCGACGTGCTCGAGACCGAGCGCTACGGGCTGCTGCTGTTCACCTGCAACCGCGGCGAGGAGTCGATGCGTCAGTTCGGCGCGCAGGTGTCCGCCAAGTCGTTCGACGGCCTGCTGGTCATCGAGCCCGAGGGCACCCTCGACTACATCGCCACGTTGCACCGCCGGGGCCTGCCGGTCGTGCTCATCGACGACCGCGACCAGACCTCCGGCGAGATCCCCAGTATCGGCACCACCCAGCACGACGGCGCCGGTTCCGCCGCGCGGCATCTGCTGGAGATCGGGCGCACCCGCCCGTTGATGATCTCAGGGCCGGAACGGTTCGGCTGCACCCAGCAGCGTCACGCCGGCTTCGCCTCGGTCTTCGCCGACGCGGGCCACCCGATCGCCGCCGACCGGCTCTTCGTGGGCGACTTCACCTTCGACCGGGGCGCGGACGCCGTGCACGCCGCGCTGGAGTCCGGAGTGGAGTTCGACTCCGTCTTCGCTCACAACGACCTCGCCGCCATCGGCGCGATGCAGGCCCTGCTCGACGCCGGGCGCCGCATCCCGCAGGACGTGGCCGTGGTCGGCTTCGACGACATACCGACCGCGGCGCACACCCAGCCGCCGCTGACGACCGTGCATCAACCGCTGCGCGAGATGGGTGAGGCCGCGGCACGCACGCTGCTCGCCCACTTCGAGGGCACACCCCTGCCCAACCGTCCCACGATCATCCCCACGACCTTCACCACCCGCCCTTCCACAGTGGCCTGATCCATAACGAACACGGGTGCCGGTGAACCTGCCGGTGCCGCGATAGCGCACGCCCCTCTCACCCCGATTCCGTAGCATTCGAGGAGTTTTGTGATGCAGAGAAGGAAACTGTTCGCGTACGCCCTGGCGGGTGTGCTCGCCACGGGCGGCCTGGCCGCGTGCGGCGACTCGCCGAACAGCAACAACGCCAACAACGCGAACAAGTCGTCGGTCGACTTCCTCAAGATCGGCATGCCGAACGGCACGCAGACCGAGAACCACAACCCGTTCGCCGGCACCTCCTCGGCGAACGCCCTCGGGTACAAGTGGATGATCTACGAGCCGCTGACCCAGTGGAACCCGGTGCGTCCGGCCGAGCCGGCGATCCCGTGGCTGGCCAGCGGCGTCAAGTGGGCCGACGACTACAAGTCGGCCGAGGTCACGGTGCGCGACAACGCCACCTGGTCGGACGGCCAGAAGCTGACCGCCGAGGACGTGGCGTACACGTTCAACCTGCTCAAGAGCAACGAGGCGCTCAACCAGAACGCGATCCCGTTCGACCAGATCACGGTCGCGGGCAACGTCGTGAAGGTGACCTTCAAGACGCCGCAGTTCGTCAACCAGAACAAGATCATGGCGAGCACCCCGATCGTGCCCAAGCACATCTGGGAGAAGATCTCGGACCCGGCCACCGACATCAACAAGACCCCGGTCGGCTCGGGCCCGTACACGCTGAAGTCCTTCACCCAGGCCGGCGTCACGCTGTCGGTGCGCACCGAGGGCTACTGGGGCACGGTTCCGCAGGTCAAGGAGCTGCGGTACGTCTCCTACGCCGACAACAACGCCCAGGGCACCGCGCTGGCCAACGGCGACTCCGAGTGGTCGTTCGTCTTCCTGCCCAACCCGAAGGCGACCTTCATCGACAAGGACCCGGAGCACCACAAGGTGTGGGCGCCCGGCGTGCTCGGCATCCACGGTCTCTACATCAACACCACGATCAAGCCGTTCGACGACGTGAAGCTGCGTCAGGCCATGAACATGGTGATCAACCGGACCGACATCTTCACCCAGGCCGAGGCCTCGTACTTCCACCCCGAGATCAAGAGCGTGACCGGCCTGCCGCCGGGCGCCGGTGACGCGTTCATCGCTCCGGAGTACAAGGGCAAGGAGTTCTCGAACGACGTCGAGGGCGCCAAGGCCCTGCTGCAGAGCGCGGGCTACAAGCTGAACGGCAAGGTGCTCAGCGACCCGTCCGGCAAGCCCGTCAAGATCAAGCTCAGCGACCCCGCGCCGTGGTCGGACTACCAGACCTCGCTCGAGATCATCAAGAGCAACTTCGCCGAGATCGGCATCGAGGCGACCGTCGAGAAGCCCAACCAGGACGTCTGGGACAAGAACGTGCAGACGGGCGCCTTCGAGGCCTCGATGCGCTGGACCAACGGTGGCGCCACGCCGTACGACATCTACCAGACCGTGATGGACGGTGACCTGCTCAAGCCGATCGGCACCGCCGCTCAGCAGGGCAACTTCGGCCGCTTCAAGAGCCCCGAGGCCACCGCCGCGCTGACCGCGTACAAGAACGCGACCAGCGACGAGGCCCGCACCACCGCGATGAACCAGATCCAGAAGGTCTTCGTGGAGCAGGCCCCGATGTTCCCGGTCGGTGCCGACAACGTGGGTGCCGCCTACAGCGACAAGAACTGGACCGGCTGGCCCACCGACGAGGACCCGTACTCGGGTGCGCAGCCGACCCAGCCGTACGTGTCGCTGATCATCGGCAAGCTCAAGCCCGCCAACTCCTGATCGCCGGCGCCGCTCCCCGTGCCGCGAGGCGCGGGGAGCGGCATTCCACCACCCCCCGCAAAGGAAGAACGCCATGACGTCTATTCAGGACGCCAAGGCGCCGGCCGGCGAGGTGGTGCTTGAGGCGATCGGCCTGACCAAGCACTTCCCCGTTCGCCGGCGACTGCGCCAATTTTTCACCCGGGAGCAGAACGCGGTCCACGCCGTCGACGACGTGAACCTCACTCTGCGCCGCGGCCAGGTGGTCGCACTGGTCGGCGAGTCCGGCTCGGGCAAGTCGACGGTGGCCCGCCTGCTGGCCCAGCTCTACCCGCGCACCGGCGGCGACATCCGCCTGCACGGTGAGACGACGAAGGTCAAGGGCGGCAGTGCCTTCCGGGCGTACGCGGCCCGCGTCCAGATGATCTTCCAGGACCCGTTCGCGTCGCTGAACCCGGTGCACACGATCCGGTACCACCTCACCCGGTCGCTCAAGATCCACGGCAACGCGGGCAAGACCGACGACGACCTCGAGAACGCGCTGCGCGACCTGCTGACCCGGGTCAGCCTGACGCCGGCCGAACGTTATCTCGACAAGTTCCCGCACGAGCTCTCCGGCGGCCAGCGGCAGCGCGTCGCGATCGCCCGCGCGCTCGGCGCCGACCCCGAGGCCCTGCTGGCCGACGAGCCGGTGTCGATGCTCGACGTGTCGATCCGCCTGGGCGTGCTCAACCTGCTGCGTGACCTCAAGGAGCGCCTCAACCTGGCGATCCTCTACATCACCCACGACATCGCGTCGGCTCGCTACTTCGCCGACCAGACGCTGGTGATGTACGCGGGCCGGATGGTCGAGGGCGGCGACAGCGAGACCGTCACGCAGACCCCGGCCCACCCGTACACCCGGCTGCTGATCGACTCCGCGCCCGACCCCGACCGGCTGGCCGGTGACGTCAACCCGCTGGACGAGGACCGGGGCAACGGCGAGCCGCCGAGCCTGATCCGCCCGCCGTCCGGCTGCCGGTTCCACCCACGCTGCCCGGCCGCGATGGCCCGGTGCAAGACCGATCTGCCCATACGGCTGGAGATCGGCGACGTTCCCGGCCACTGGGCCGCATGCTGGCTGTACGACGAGGCCACGGTCGCGTCGGCGACGCCCGGAGAGGCGGCGGCGAAGTGAAGTACTTCCTGCAACGCATCGCGTTCTACCTGTTCACGGCCTGGGCCGCGATCACCCTCAACTTCTTCATCCCGCGCCTGGTACCGGGCGACCCGGTGCAGTCGCTGATCGCCAAGTTCCGCGGTCAGCTGAGCACCGAGGCCATCAACTCGCTGTACGTCCTGTTCGGCCTGGACGACAACAAGGGCCTGTGGGCGCAGTACGTCGACTACTGGAAGCAGCTGTTCCAGGGCGACCTCGGCCTGTCCTTCACCTTCTTCCCGTCGCCGGTCGCGGACATCATCGGCGACGCGCTGCCGTGGACGGTCCTGCTGGTCGGCATCACCACGGTGATCAGCTTCCTGATCGGCACCGGTCTGGGCGTGTTCGCCGGCTGGCGCCGCGGCTCGTGGACCGACGGCCTGCTCCCGGTCACCACGTTCTTCTCGTCGGTGCCGTACTTCTGGCTCGGCATCATCGCGATCTACCTGCTGACCGGCCCGGACAGCTTCTTCCCGTCGTCCGGCGGCTTCGAGTCGTCGCTCGTGCCGGCCTGGGACCAGTACTTCATCCCGAGCGCACTGCAGCACAGCTTGCTGCCCGCGCTGACGATCCTGATCTCGTCGGTCAGCGGCTGGATCCTGAGCATGCGCAACATGATGGTGACGGTCTCGTCCGAGGACTACATCACCGTCGCGCACGCCAAGGGCCTGTCCGAGCGGCGGGTCGCGGTGAGCTACGCCGCCCGCAACGCGTTGCTGCCCAACATCTCCGGGTTCGCGCTGTCGCTCGGCTTCATCGTCGGCGGCACCCTGCTGGTCGAGATCGTCTTCTCGTACCCGGGCCTCGGCTTCATCCTGCTGCAGGCGCTCGGGGCCAAGGACTATCCGCTGATGCAGGGCATCTTCCTGGTCATCACGATCTCGGTGCTGGTGGCCAACCTCCTGGCCGACCTGGCCTACCTGCTCCTCGACCCGCGCACCCGCAAGGAGGGCTGAGCGATGACGATCCCCACCTCGAGCACCGCCCAGGTCATCCCCGGCCAGGGGGCCATGGCCGCGCCGGAACCCGCCAAGCCGGCCAAGGCCAAGCGGCAGCGTTTCCTGTTCCTCAAGAACAAGAAGGCCGCCTTCGGTCTGATCATCCTGGGCGTCTACGTACTGTTCGCGATCATCGGCCCGTGGGTCACCCCGTACGACCCGGACGCACGCAGCAACGACCTGATCCAGCCGCCGTCGGCCGACCACTGGTTCGGCACCACGCACCTCGGGCAGGACGTGTTCAGCCAGGTGCTCGACGGCACCCGCCCGGTCGTGTTCGTGGGCTTCCTGGCCGGCACCATCGCCACCGTGCTGTCGGTGATCATCGGCATCACGGCCGGCTACCTGGGCGGCAAGACCGACGACACGCTGTCCGCGCTGTCCAACGTGTTCCTGGTGATCCCGGCCATCCCGCTGATGATCATCATCACCTCGATCCTGGACAACGCCAGCAACCTGCTGATCGCCTTGATCATCGGTCTCACCTCGTGGTCGTGGAACGCCCGGGTGCTGCGCGCGCAGACCCTGTCGCTGCGCCGGCGCGACTACATCGAGGCGTCCCGGGCCACCGGCGAGAAGACCTGGCGGATCATCGGCTTCGAGCTGCTGCCCAACCTGACCGCCGTGATCGCCTCCGGGTTCATCGGCACGGTCATCTTCGCCGTGCTCTCGCTGATCACGCTGGCCTTCATCGGCATCGTCTCGGCGGCCGGCTGGAACTGGGGCACGATCCTGTTCTGGGCGCAGGGCCAGCAGGCGCTGGCCCAGGGCGCGTGGTGGTGGTTCGTGCCGGCCGGTCTGGCCATCGCGTTCCTCGGCACGGCGCTCTCGCTGATCAACTTCGCGATCGACGAGTTCGTCAGCCCCCGCCTGCGCAGCGCGGGCAAGACCAAGCTCAAGACGGCCTCCGGCGGCACCGTACGGATGCGGATCGGCTTCACCCCCGTGCTGTCGAACTCGGCGGAGCCGCACACCCACGCGCGGGCGATCCCGATCAACACCGACGGCGCGACGCCGGTGGCCCGGAAGGTGGGCAACTAGATGGAACCGGTCCTTGAGATCCGCAACCTGAACGTCGAGTACGGCCTGGGGGACAAGGCCGTCCGCGCGGTCCGCGACGTCAACCTGACCCTGCACCGCGGCGAGGTGCTGGGCCTGGCCGGCGAGAGCGGCTCCGGCAAGTCGACGCTGGCCTACGGGCTGACCCGGCTGCTCGCCCCGCCCGGTGTGATCACCGGCGGCGAGGTCGTCTACCACCCCGAGAAGGGCGACCCGTACGACGTTCTCGGGCTGAGCGACAAGGCGTTGCGCGCGTTCCGCTGGGCCGAGACGGCGATCGTGTTCCAGGGCGCGATGAACTCGCTCAACCCGGTGCACAAGATCTCGACCCAGCTGACCGACGTGCTCAAGGCGCACGACCCGAAGATGAGCGAGCACAGCCGCAACGCCCGGGCCCGCGAGATGCTCAAGCTGGTCGGCATCTCGCCCGACCGGATGGACGCTTACCCGCATCAGCTCTCCGGCGGCATGCGCCAGCGCGTCATGATCGGCATGGCGCTGATCCTGCAGCCGCAGGTCGTCATCATGGACGAGCCGACCACGGCCCTCGACGTGGTGATGCAGCGGCAGATCCTGGGCCAGCTGATCGAACTGCGCGAGCGCCTCGGCTTCTCGGTCATCTTCATCACGCACGACCTGTCGCTGCTGGTCGAGTTCTCCAACCGCATCGCGATCATGTACGGCGGCCGGATCGTCGAGGAGGCGCCCGCCGCCACGATCTACCGGGACGCCCTGCACCCGTACTCGCGGGGTCTGCTCAGTTCGTTCCCGGCCCTGCGCGGACCGCGCCGCGAGCTCGCCGGCATCCCCGGGTCGCCGCCCGACCTGGCCGGCATGCCCACCGGCTGCTCGTTCCACCCCCGCTGTCCCAAGGCCTTCGAGCCGTGCCCGACGCACATCCCGGTGCTCGGGCGCCCGGACAGCCCGGACGGAGCCGCACGTTCCGTCGCGTGCTGGCTGCATCCCACGGAGCAACCCGTCGGATGAGCGAGAGGCCGGTCCGCTTCGGTGGACCGGCCTTCTCTTTACCCAAAATCCCCAACTGGAGTGCCATGAACCCCACCACCACCAAGGTCCCGCTCGCCACCGGCCTGCCGCCGAAGTTCCTCTGGGGCGTGGCCACCGCGTCCTATCAGATCGAGGGAGCTGTCGCCGAGGACGGCCGTACGCCGTCCATCTGGGACACGTTCTCCCGGCTCGACGGCGCGGTGGCCAACGGCGACAACGGCGACGTGGCGTGCGACCACTACCACCGGATGCCGCAGGACGTGGCGCTGATGAAGAGCCTCGGCGTCGACAGCTACCGGTTCTCGGTGGCCTGGCCGCGGGTGCAGCCCGGTGGCCGCGGCCCGGTCAACCCGGCCGGTCTCGGCTTCTACGAGCGGCTGGTCGACGAGCTGCTGGCGAACGGGATCGCCCCCTGGGTGACGCTCTACCACTGGGACCTGCCGCAGGAGCTGGAGGACGCGGGCGGCTGGCCGAACCGGGACACGGCGTACCGCTTCGCCGACTACGCGATGCTGGTCTTCGGCAAGCTGCAGGACCGGGTCGACACGTTCACGACCATGAACGAGCCGTGGTGTTCGGCCTGGCTGGGCTACCACGTCGGCGTGCACGCCCCGGGCCGCCAGGAGTTCGACGCCTCGCTGGCCGCGACGCACCACCTGCTGCTCGGGCACGGCCTGGCCACCCAGCGCATGCGGGCCGCCGAGACGAGGCCCCACACGTACGGGATCACTCTGAACATGGGAACGGCCGACCCGGCGGGTGACACCGAGGCGGATCGCGACGCCGCCCGGCGCGCCGACGGGATGGGCCTGCGCCTCTACCTCGACCCGCTGCGCAAGGGCGAATACCCCGCCGACGTGGTCGCCGACCTGGCCGCCCGCGGCTCGGCGATGCCCGTGCAGGAGGGTGATCTCGAGGTCATCTCGACCCCGTTCGACGTGCTCGGGGTCAACTTCTACTTCGGACAGAACTTCGCCGGCACCGACGTCGAGGGCAACCGGCACGAGGCGAACGGCGAGCCGGTCGTGCGGGCCGTGTTCCCGGACACCCCGCGTACGGCGATGGACTGGCCGATCACCCCCGAGCGCTTCACGCAGCTGCTCGTGCGGCTGCACCGCGACTACCCGGGCCTGCCCCTGATCATCACCGAGAACGGCGCCGCGTTCGACGACCAGCCGGACGAGACGGGCTACGTGGCGGACGACGACCGTACGGAATATCTGGCCTCGCACATCGCCGCGGTCGTGGCCGCCCGGGAGCAGGGCGCCGACGTGCGCGGCTACTTCGCGTGGTCGCTGCTCGACAACTTCGAGTGGGCCTACGGCTACGACAAGCGCTTCGGCATCGTCCGCGTCGACTACCAGAGCCTGGAGCGCACGCCCAAGCAGAGCGCCCTGTGGTTCCGCGACTCGATCGCCGCGCTGCGGTCCTCCTGAGCCACCCGGCCGGGCCTGCTCTTACCGGCGGGCCCGGTCGCCCGGCCGGCGCTGCTTCGGGGTGAAGGCCAGCACCGGTTCCGCGGTCTCGGCCAGCCCGCCCTCGGCCAGCAGTTGCGCGACCGGCAGGGTGGCCGCGCCCATCGCGACCGCGTCGGCGCCGAGTTCACAAATCGTGATGGTGGTCTGCCCGTACGGCCGGCGCAGCGCGTGCCGGGCCGCGGCCTCGCGGATCTCGGGCAGGAACCGCGCGCCGAACGCCGCCCCCGGGTCCCCGCCGAGCACTATCCGCTCCGGGCTGAACAGATTGATCAGGTCGGCCAGCCCTGCGCCCAGATAACCCGCCGTCTGCTCGAAGACCTGCCGGGCCGGCTCGGGCAGCGTCTCGCGCTCCAGATAGCCGTGCAGAAGCCTCTTCCCGTACGTCTCCCCGGTCGCGGCGGCCAGGCGGCGCCCGATCCGGTCGGCCCCGACGTACGCCTCCAGGCAACCCCGCGCCCCGCACCGGCACTCGTCGCCGTCGTAGATCAGGGTGGTGTGCCCCCACTCTCCGGCGTTGCTGTTCGCGCCCCGGTAGTAGCTGCGCCCGTCCATCACCACGGCCGCACCCACCCCCGTGCCGATCATGACGATGACGGCGTGCCGGGCGCCACGGCCCGCACCGAACCACATCTCGGCCTGACCGTGCGTCTTCGCGCCGTTCTCCACGAAGACCGGCACCTCGGTGCCGGCCCGCAGCATCGCGCCCAGCGGAACCGAGTCCCAGCCGGTGGACTGCGAATCGACCACACCGTCCTGATCGACCACGCCCGGCACCCCGACGCCGAAGCCCAGCACGTCGGACACGGCCACCCCGGCCTGCTCGACCACCTCGCGCAGGCCGGTCAGCACCCGGCCCGCGACCTGCTCGGGCTCGTCGTCGTGCTCCAGCGTCACCGCGGCCAGCCGGGTCATCGCCAGGTCGTACAGCTCGACCAGCACGCGCGTCTCGCCCACCTCGGCGCCCACCACGTAGCGGAAGTCGGGCCGCACCCGCAGCAGCACCCGCGGGCGGCCGCCGTCCGAGCCGACCAGGCCGGCCTCCTCGACGAGGCCTTCCTCGATCATCTCGCCGATCAGGTTGCTCACGCTGGCCTGGCTCAGGGCGGTGCTCGCGGCGAGCTGCTGCCGGCTCTGCAGGCCGCCGTGGAAGAGGTCGGTGAGCAGGCCGGCCCGGTTGGCCCTGCGCACGTCACGCACCGTCGTACGCCTGGTCTCCAACCTCGCACCCCGCTCTTCGATGATCCTCAGTCGTGCCATCCAACCCCAGCCCGCCGGAAAATCGTAAGCCGACGGTATTCGTGGCGGCATATCGTGCCCGAGTGACCGACTATCGCGACCTGAATCGCGCCAACTGGGACGACCGCGCGTCCGCTCATGCCGCTTCCCCCGGCTATGCCGTCGACCGTTTCGCCGCCGACCCGGCCTACCTGAGCGAGGTCGTGCGCTTCGATCAGCCCCTGCTGGGCGACATCGCCGGCCTGCGCGGCGTCCACCTGCAGTGCCACATCGGCACCGACACCGTGTCGCTGGCCCGGCTCGGCGCCACGATGACCGGGCTCGATTTCTCGGCGAAGTCGCTCGACGAGGCCCGGCGCATCGCGGCATTGGCCGGGGTCGATGTGTCATTTGTGCAGTCCGACGTGTACGACGCCGTGGCCGCGGTGGGTGACGGCTACGACCTCGTCTACACCGGGATCGGCGCGCTGTGCTGGTTGCCCGACGTGAAGCGGTGGGCGGCCACGGTTTCCGCGTTGCTCAAGCCGGGCGGCCGCCTGTTCATCCGCGAGGGCCACCCGGTCCTGTGGGGTCTCGACTACGACCGTGACGACGACGTGATCGCCCTGGCCTACCCGTATTTCGAGATGCAAGAGGGTCTGGTCTTCGACGAGGGCGGCACCTACGTCGACACCGATGTCGAGTTCGAGCACAACAAGACGGTGGAGTGGAACCACGGCATCGGTGAGATCGTGACCGCGGTGCTCGAGGCCGGGATGACGCTGACCGGTCTGGTCGAGCACACCAGCGTGCCGTGGGAGGCGCTGGAGAACGGGCGCATGCGCGACATCGGTAACGGTGAGTATCAGTTGGCCGACCGTCCTGAGCGTCTGCCCCACTCGTACACGTTGCAGGCAGTGAAGTCCCCCGTTTAGAGATCAAACGGATCGGGGTAACTCCGGCGTCGACCCCCCACCGCACTTCCGGCGTCAATCCCCACGGCATAGGAGGCCCCGATGCGCGCAGGCTCGATCGGCGGGCTGATTCTGATCATCTGGCTCGTGCTGGGCGGCGTGGCCGCCTACGAGCGTGGCTATTTCTCCGACACCAGCAACACCAGCTGTGCCGAGTTCGGCACGATCGCCGTCACCACGCTGGCCGGCCCCCTCAACTGGGCCGGCGTCAACCCGAAGATCACCTGCGACGTCGACGTGCCCGAACCCAGCAAGTAACCGCTGCACCCCGATGGCGCCGGCTGACCCCGGCGCCATCGTCCGTTCAGGGCGTTTTGTCCCCGGCTGGCCGTAACTCGGATGAGCCATGCGCGTTCCGGGGGGAAAAGGTAAGTTGAGTCGTGTGACGGCCGTGGCGCGAGTGCTTCCCCGGGAGTGGGACGGGCACCGCTTGCTGCGCTTCCTCGCCGGGCTGGCGATGCTGGCCCTGGCCTTCGCCGCTCACCTCGCCCCGGCCCAGCTGGAGACCGCCGCGCCCGCGCCGGTTGCCGCCGTGGCCAGCGTTGCTCCGGATGCCCCGGCCGCCCTCGTCGTGGATGAGCCGTCCGTCCCGCCCTTGGCGCCGCCCCCGGTTCTCCTCGCCGCGGTGACCGTGGTCCTTCTCGGCGTGGCGCTGCGGGTCCGCGCCGTCCGCGGCCCGCCCACGGTCTGATTCTTCGTCCCGCACCGGCAGCCCAGCGCTGCCCGCGGCGTACTGCCGCTTGCAGTCCAGCGTCCCGGGAGATCCGCGTCCGCATGTGAGGTTGCGATGGAAAGCGCCGTGCACAGCTTCTTCGTCTCCATTCCCCAGGCCGCCGCGTTGTGGCTGGTCATCCTGCTCGCCATCGCCGTGGCGGCGGTCTATGTGGCGCTGCCGCGGTCGGCCCCGCCGCAGCCGCTGACCCCGGCCCAGCGCGACAAGCTGCGCTTCGCCGACGAGGTCGCCGTGGCGGCCGACCGCGCCGCGGCCACCTGTGAACGCCTGCGGGCCGAGTGGTCCGCCGCCCAGGAGCAGGTGGACGCGGCCTGGCTGGCGTTCGCCGAGGCCGACCGGCGGGCCCGCGAGACCACCCGGGCCGCCGCGTTCCCGCTGATCAGCAAGCGCCGCAAGCCGGGGGAGAACGCCGACCGCCAGCGCTACCTGCACCACGCCGCGATCGCCGCCTGCCGCAACCGCGAGATCTCGATCGCCCAGCTCAACGACGTGCTCGCGCACCGCGGGTGGAACCCAAGGCTGCACCCGGTGGTGCAGGAGGGGTTGCTGCGCCAGGCCATCCGCGAGCACCGCCTGTCGCAGTACGAGGACGCTCAGAAGCGCGAACAGGTCGCCTGGCACGAGGCCGAGCTGGCCGCGGAGGCCCTGCGCAGCCTGCGGGCCGAGGCCACGGCGGCAGTCGTGCGGGCCGGCACGGCCGAGGAGCCGGCCGGTGACGAGTGGTTCGCCGACCAGTGGGCCACCGGCGAGATCCCGGCCGCGAAGGCGTACGCCTGACCTCCCCTGTGGAGAGGGACGAAGGTTCGCCCGCGACTGCCAGGTTAGGCGGGTACCGTAACCGGGCAGATTGACCGCCGATACCTTATGGGCAGGGGGCCAGAGCGTGGCATCAACTCCGGCGGGCGGCCAGCCGCCTGTACTCCGGATGCACCGGGCCGCGCGGGTGGAGGACGCCCTCCACGAGATCATCGAGCGCCGGTTGCGCAATCGTGGCTGGCAGCCGGTGATCACGGCCTACACGGGTTACGGCGCGCCCGGCTGGGCGCGCGTGATGGCTCGTGTGGTGCTCACCCGCGGCACGCAGAATCGTAAGACCCTGGACAAGGCCCGCGGCTGGCGCAGCTTCACCAGCTCGCCGGTGAACAACGCGATCGTGAGGATTCAGATCGGCGACAGCGTCACCGAGACGCGCACCGACCGCAGCGGCTACGTCGACACCCGCGTCAAGGGCGACCTCGAACCGGGCTGGGGCAGCGTACGGCTGTTCACCGAGGGCGCGGCCCCGGTCGAGGCGCCGATCCGCGTCGTCGACCCGGAGACCCGCTTCGGCCTCATCAGCGACATCGACGACACGGTCATGGTCACCGCGCTGCCGCGTCCGCTGCTCGCCGCGTGGAACACGTTCGTGCTCGACGAGCACGCGCGCATGGCCGTGCCCGGCATGGCCGTCCTCTACGAGCGGCTGATCACGGCCAACGCGGGCGCCCCGGTGTTCTACCTGTCCACCGGTGCCTGGAACGTGGCCCCGACGCTGACCCGCTTCCTCTCCCGCCATCTCTACCCGGCGGGCCCGCTGCTGCTGACCGACTGGGGGCCCACGCCCGACCGCTGGTTCCGCAGCGGTCAGGAGCACAAGCGCACGACACTGCAGCGGCTGTCCCGGGAGTTCCCGAACATCCGCTGGTTGCTGATCGGCGACGACGGGCAGCACGACCAGGAGATCTACTCCGAGTTCGCGCACGCCCACCCGGAGAACGTGGCCGCGGTGGCCATCCGGCGCCTGTCGCCCACCCAGTCGGTGCTGGCCGGCGCCATCCCCGGTCCCTCGGGCGAGGCGGAAGCGGTCGGCTCCGGTGGCAAGACCTGGTTCACCGCGCCGGACGGGGCAGGCCTGTGGTCGCTACTCCGCGATACTGATGTCGTCTGATTCCGCCTCGGCCGCCTCGGCCACCCGCTGGTGCAGCCGGTCACGGATCTCCTCGGGGGTGTACTGCCGGCGTTTACGCTCGGCCCGCGCCACCACAGCGCCCGTTGCCGCGACTCCCGCCAGACCGGCCAATCCCACTACCTTCCACCAACGCATCACTTGAGGATAGACACGTGGACGCCGCCATCAGCCTCGACGAGGCCATCGACCTGACCCGGACCGGGGACATCTGGATCTTCCGGGGGCGCACGGGCGCCGACCGGGCCATCCAGACGCTGACCAACAGCCCGGTCAACCACGTCGGCATGTCGATCGTCGTCGAGGACATGCCGCCGCTCATGTGGCACGCCGAGCTGGGCAAATCGCTGCCCGACCTGTGGTCCGGCACGTTCCAGCGCGGGGTCCAGCTGCACGACCTGCGCGACGCCGTGACCGTGTGGGCCCACCGCTACGGCCAGCGGGGCTGGCTGCGGCAGCTGGAGCCGGGCGTGTCCAAGGAGATGGAGGACAAGGCCCTCAAGACCGTGGCCCGGCTGGACGGCACGCCGTTCCCGTCGTCGGCCCAGCTGGCCTGGCGCTGGGTGCGCGGGCGGGTCCCGCAGGTGCGGCCCCGCTGGCGCGTGCGCGGCGGCAAGGGCCCGGCCACCGAGGCCGCGCTCGAGACCGCCTACTGCGCCGAGGTGGTCGCGGTGACGTACGAGGACATGGGTCTGCTGCCGCGCGGCAAACAGCCCAACTGGTACGACCCGGGCCGTTTCTGGAGCGGTGACGACCTCGACCTGAGCGACGGATTCACCCTCTCGGACGAGATCGAGGTGGACATCCCGGCCGGTTAGGGCCACGTTGTCCGCATGGGAGTGCGGTTGGTGGGGCGGGTGGCCGAGGTGGTCGCCCTCGACCGTCTGCGCGCCGCGGCCCTGCAGGGCACGGGTGGGATGGTGCTGCTGGTCGGCGAAGCGGGCATCGGCAAGACCGCAGTCGTCGAGGAGGCCGCAGCCCGGGCGGCCGCGGCCGGCATGACCGTGCTGACCGGCCGGGCCGACCCCGACGAGGGTGCCCCCAGCTTCTGGCCCTGGACGACCCTGCTGCGCGACGCCCCCGCGGGCCTGTCCCCGGCGCTGCTCACACCGGCCGGCTCGGACGCATCGGCCGCGCCCGCCCGGTTCCAGGCCGTGCAGGCCACGGTGGCCGCGCTGATCGAGGTGGCGTCGAAGCACCCGATGATGCTCGTGCTGGAGGACCTGCACTGGGCCGACGCCGCATCGCTGGCCCTGCTGACCGCCCTCACCCGCGAACTCGCCGGCTCGCGCATCCTGGTCACCGCCACCAGCCGGGACGCAGGCGCCGGTCTCGACGCCGAGGTGCTGCCGATCGGACCCTGGGACGCCGCGGCGGTCCGCGACTATCTCGCCCAGTCCGCCGACCGGGTGCACCCGAGCTGGACCGCCGCGCTCCACCGGCTCGGTGGGGGCAGCCCGCTCTACACCCGCGAACTCGTCCGGCTGCTGAGCCGCGAGGGCAAGCTCTCCGGGCCGGCCGGGGCCGTGGACCTGCCGGACGGGTTGCGCCGGCTGGTGGCCCGGCGTACGGGGCAACTCACGCCCGCCTGCCGGGTCATGCTCGCGACGGCCGCCGCCTACGGCGCCGACATCGACGTCGCGATCCTCGAGAAGGTCGTGCCGGTCGCGGCGGTGGGCGAAGCAGTCGCGGCCGGGGTGCTCGTCGACGACCCGTGGGCGCCGGCCCGGGTGCGTTTCGGGCACGAACTCGTGCGGCAGGCGCTCTACGACGGGCTCGGCCGTGACGAGCGGATCCGGGCCCACGCGGCCATCGCCGCCGCGCTCGAGGGGAACTGTGGCTCGCTCGCCGAGATCGCCCGGCACCGGGTGCGGGCCGCGGTGGACGACGACTCGCGGGCCAGGGCCACGGCGGCCTGCGTGGCGGCGGCCCAGGAGGCCACCCGCGGGCTGGACCACAGCGAGGCCGTGCACTGGCTGGGCCGGGCGCTCGACACCACGCCCGGCGACGCGCGCCTGCGGCTGGAGCGGGCCCGGGCGGCGTACCGGAACGGGCAGTTGGATGTCGCCCTGAACGACTGCGCATCGGTGGTCGACGAGGTGGGTGCGGCGGCCGCCCTGGTGATCCGGGGCCTCGGCGGGCCGCTCGCACCGGCGCTGCTGCGGCTCTGTGAACGCGCGCTGGCGCAGGACCTCGGCCACGCGGACCGGGCGAAAGTCCTTTCCCAGTACGCCTTCCTGCTCGCCGAGGACCGCGACCCGGAACGCGCCGAACGGATGAGCCGGGAGGCGATGGCGCTGGCCGAGGCCTCGCAGCGGCCGGACGCGCTGGTCGCCGCCGTCCACGCACGACACGAGACGATCGACCCCGTGGCGAGGATCGACGAGACCCGGACGCTGGCCCGCCGCAGCTGCGACCTGGCCGGCCCGAGCGGTCAGCCCGACGCCGAACTGTGGGGCCGCACGTGGCTGCTCGACTCGTATCTCGCGACGGGCGAACTGGCCGAGTTCGACGCCGAGACGAACCGCCTGTCCGCCCTCGTGGACCGGCTGGGCTGGCCGGTCGCGCGGTGGCATCTGTTGCGGGCCCGCGCCGCCCGCGCCCTGATCGCCGGTCGCCTCACCGCGGCATACGACCACGCGACCGAGGCCCGCGATCTGGCCGTCCGCTCGCAGGACCGCTCCGCGCCGTACCTCTACCTGGCCTTCCTCAGCGGCCTGGCCGCGCTGACCGGCGACTATGCCTGGGCCGACCCGCCGGCCTTCGGCGACGAGGACATGCCGATCGCGCTGGCCCAGATCGGGCAGATCGCGATGGGCCGCGGCGACCGGGACGCGGCCCGGGACGCGATCCGCCGCCTCCGTCCCGCCCTGCCCCGGCTGCCCGCCGACGGGCGCCGGACCTTCGTGACTGTCGTCGCCGGCGAGGTGGCCGCGTGGCTGGGCGACCTCGAACTGGCGGCCGACTGCTACACGCGCTCGCTGCCCCGCGCCGAGCTCTACCTGAACTCGATGTCGAGCTGCCACGGCGCGATCAGCCGCTCGCTGGGGACGATCGCGGCCGCCCTCGGCGATCCGGCGGCCTCGCGGCATCTGGCCGGGGCAGTGGCGATGGAGGAGCGGATCGGCGCGCCTGCCTTCCTGGCCCAGGCCCAGATCGCCTGTGCGGCGAGTCTGCGCGGCAGCGAGCCCCGCCGCTGCCGTGAGCTGGCGTCGGCCGCGCTCGCCACCGCCCGCCGGCTCGGCCTCACCGCGCTGATCGACCCGGCCACCGCGCTCGCTCGCGACGACCTCACCGCCCGCGAACGCGAGATCGCCGCCCTGGTCGCCCAGGGGCTGTCGAACCGCGCGATCGCGTCGCGGCTGGTGCTCTCCGAACGCACCGTGGAGACGCACGTGCGCAATATTCTGAGCAAGCTGGGCCTGAGCGGCCGGGCCGGCCTACGTGGCTCATCTCAGTATCAGCACTGAGGCCCGCGCGGCCCGCGGCGACGACGCTGAACCGCATGACGACACCACTGCGAACCAGCCTCCGGCCCGGCACGTACACCCTGGACCCGCGGCGCTCCACGTGCCGGCTGGACGCGACCCACGTCTTCGGCCTCAAACCCGTGACGGCGACCGTCGGCCTGCGCGGCGGCACGGTGACCGTGGCCGGGGACCTGACCGCCTCGAGCGCCTCCGCCGTGCTCGACGCCGGCACCTTCCACAGCGACGACGAACGCCGCAACTCCGACGTCACCGGCCGCAAGTTCCTCGACGCGGCGCGGCACCCGACGATCGCCTTCCGCAGCACCGGCTGCCGGCCCGGGGAATCGGGCTGGTGGCTCGACGGCATCCTGCGGGTGCGCGACCGCGACAGCGACGTGACGCTGCAGATCTCGACGGCCGAGTCCACTGCGGACGGCTGCCACTTCGTGGCCACGGCAACGATCGACCGCGTGGCGGCGGGCGTGGGAGCCGGCCGCGCGATCATCGCCCGTAGGGTCCGGCTCACGCTCGACATGTGGGCAGCGTAGGGCCTTCGCCCGGCCATCGCGGAGTTGTCCACAATGCAGGGTTGTCCACAGGCCCGGCCGCCAAGACCGCCCGGGTCCGCAAGAATGGAGTCCGGGCGGAGGCCCCCGGAAGGGTGGGCCTCTGTCCGTGTGCTGCCTGGTGGAGAGAGGATCCGGCGGCCGGACCGGTCAGCACCGATGTCGTCGTCGGTGCGACCGAGCAAGAAGACACAAGTCGGCGCCCACCGGAGCGATCCGCCCGGTGAGCGCCGGCCAAGAGCGACTACGTATCAGCGACCGCTACGACGGCCGCCCACGCGAGTGCCCGCGGAGAAAGCGGCCGCCCCGCCCCGGGAGGGCGCGGCCCCGCTGCGGGACTGACTGGTGTGGACCGGCTTGGAACCGCTGCGGGCCTGACCGGCCTGGCCCGAGGACCGCGACTGCCCACCCGTGCGGGACTGGCCGCCGGAACGGGACTGGCCGCCGGAGCGGGACTGCCCGGCGTGGCCGGGCGCCGCGGCCGACCGTTGCTGCCCGCCGCCGCCCGCGCCGCCGCCACCCCGCCGACCGCGGGACGACGACTCGGCGCCGCCGCGACCCCGGCGCCCGTCGGCGGAGGTGGAGGTGGACGGGGCAGGGGAGGGCGCCGCCGACGGCGCGACGAACTTGCGCTCGCCGGGGGCCAGCGAGGCCAGCAGCGGGTCGCCGGGCCGGGTGCGGCTGGTGGTGGGGCGCACGCCGGCCTTGCGGGTCAGGTCGCGCACCTCGGCCGTCTGGTCGTCGGTCATCAGGGTGATCACGGTGCCCTGGTTGCCGGCCCGGGCCGTGCGGCCGGAGCGGTGCAGGTAGGCCTTGTGCTCGACCGGCGGGTCGGCGTGGATGACCAGGCCGACGTCGTCGACGTGGATGCCGCGGGCCGCGATGTCGGTCGCCACCAGCGTCTCGGCGCTGCCGTCGGAGAAGGCGGCCAGGTTGCGGTTGCGGGCGTTCTGGGCCAGGTTGCCGTGCAGTTCGACGGCGGGCACCCCGGCCGCGACGAGCTGGCGGGTCAGCACCTTGGCCCGGCGCTTGGTGCGGGTGAAGACCACCGTACGGCCGGGGGCCGCGAGCAGGTCGACCAGCACCGGGAAGCGATCGTCACCCCGTACGTGCAGGACGTGGTGGGACATCTCGACGGGGGCCTCGGTGGCCGAGTCGACGGAGTGGGTCACCGGCTTGTGCAGGAAGCGCTTGACCAGCACGTCGACACCGTTGTCGAGGGTGGCCGAGAACAGCATGCGCTGGCCGTCGCGCGGGGTCTGGTCCATCAGCCGGCGCACGACGGGCAGGAAGCCCAGGTCGGCCATGTGGTCGGCCTCGTCGAGCACGGTGATCTCGACGGCGTCGAGCGAGGCGTGTCCGTTGCGCAGGTGGTCGTCGAGCCGGCCGGGGCAGGCCACGACCACGTCGACGCCCGCCTTGAGCCCCTTGATCTGCGGGTTGGGGCCGACGCCGCCGAAGACGGTGATGGTGCGCAGGCCGAGCTTGGCGGCCAGCGGGGCCAGCGTCGCGTCGATCTGGGTGGCCAGTTCGCGGGTGGGGGCCAGGATCAGCGCGCGCGGGCGGCCGGGCCGGCGGGGCGACTTGGAGCCGGCCAGGCGGGCCAGCACGGGCAGGACGAACGCGTACGTCTTGCCGGAGCCGGTGCGGCCGCGGCCGAGTACGTCCCGGCCGGCCAGCGAGTCGGGCAGCGTGGCGGCCTGGATGGGGAACGGGGTGGTGATGCCGAGTTCGGCGAGGGCCGTGGTGAGCACGGCGGGCACGCCGAAATCGGTGAAGGTGGTCATGTAGCGGGAGCTCCTGAAACGTAGAGGGGTCGTCCTGCCCGGCGCGAGCTTTGTTCTCAGTCGCGGCGCGTGGGGGCCGATCCGAGGGACGGCGCGGGGTTGTCAGAACCGCGTGTCCGTGGCGGCCCGAGGCAAGACTGGGCGGGCCGCGTGATCAAGCATACCCGCCGTTGCGGACGAGGGAAGCAACCGTCTTGCACCGGTAAGAGAACCATTTCGCACTTTATCGGGATCACCTTTCTCCTCAGTGCCGGGAAATCCCCCTCCCGGCCAGGTGCGAGGAGACCCCCACATGAGCGGTGCCACAACTGCTGCCGACCGCCGTCGCGTGAACCGCGGAGGCGAGGACCGCCGTCGCGAGGACCGTGTCCAGGACCACATGCCGCTGGTGGGGCACCTGGTCCGGGAGATGCTGCTGCGGGTCCCGGCTCACGTCAACCGGGACGACCTGCTGTCCGCCGGGTACGCCGCCCTGGTCCACGCGGCCCGCGGCTACGACGAGAACCGCAACGTGCCGTTCGCCCGGTTCGCCGCCGCCCGTGTCCGCGGCGCCCTGCTGGACGAGCTGCGCGGCCTCGACTGGGCCAGCCGTTCCGTACGGCAGCGGGCCCGGCGCACCGACAGCGCCCGTCAGGAACTCACCGCTGAGCTGGGCCGGCTGCCCACGATCCGTGAGGTGGCCGACCGGCTGGGCTGTTCGGTCGAGGACATCGAGCACGCCGACGACGACGTGCAGCGCGCGGTGGTGTTCAGCCTGCAGGGCTTCGCCACGGCCGGCGCCGAGGACATGGTGACCGAGCCCAGCGCCGGCCCCGAGGAGATGCTGATCATGCGGGAGCGGCTCGGCTATCTGCGGCACGCGATCGACGCGCTGCCCGAGCGGCTGCGCGCGGTGGTGCAGGGCTACTTCTTCGAGGAACGCCCGATGGCCCGCATCGCCGAGGAGCTGGGAGTCACCGAGTCGCGTGTGTCACAGCTGCGGGCCGAGGCGCTCACGCTGCTGCGGGACGGCCTCAACATCCACCTCGACCCGGCACTGGCCGCGCAGAGCCCGGCCAAGGAGGGCTGTGTGGCCCGCCGCCGCGCTGCCTACTACGACCAGATCGAGTCCCGGGGCGACCTGCGCGCCCGGCTCGCCCTGACCGGTCCCGACGGGATGCCGGTCGCCGCTTAGACGTCACCAGTAGTGAAGGGGCCCGTCGCGGTTCGCGGCGGGCCCCTGGTGCGTCGGAGCTACTGGTTGGCGCAGGTGCCGGCCTTCTTCTGGGCCGCGATGGCCTTGGCCGCGCCCTGCTTGTAGAGGGCCAGGCCCTCCTTGGCCGGCTCGAGCTTCCAAGCGTCGCCCTCGTAGACCATCGTGTACGACTGCGCGGCCACCAGCTGCTTGGCGATGACGACAGCCCGGTCGGCGCCCTCCATGCGGGCGCTGGTGAGCTGGATCGCCAGGCCCTTGCGGGAGCAGGCCTGGTTCAGCTTCACGTAGTCGTCCTTGCTGATCGCCTGCTTGCCCGCGGCGGTGTACATGTCCCAGGCGCCGGCGAAGTCGCCTCCGGCGAAGCGGTCGAAGACCGTCTGGGCGGCCTGCTTGGCGCCCTCGATGTTCTTGGCCTCGGGGCCGCCCGCGGCCGCCTGCGCCGGGTTGCCGGCCGGAGCCTCGTCATCGCCTGTGCACGCGGAGGAGACGGCGAGGGTGGCGGTGGCGATGAGGGCGAGCGCGCCGAGGCGTCGGATCGGGTGGTTGTGGGTCATGCCCGGGTTAATGGGGATCGGCCGTCATGGGTAACGGCGCGCCGTAAAGCTTGACCGATAGACGACAAATTTCGGGCGAGCCGTAACCCGGCATCGATGCGCTAGTCTGGTCGTTTGCCGAGCATGAAAAAAGGCGCCTGACAAGGGCGCCGACGCCGAATGTTACCACAAAGGGGAGTGGCTTTGTCAAGCTTCGCCGCGGCCGACCTCCAAGCCGAACAGGCGTACCTCACCACCCTCTACAACCGGCTGGACGGTCTGCGGGCGCAGGCCGACGAGCGGCTCAAAGCCATTCTGCTCGAGGCCGGCGGCACCCCCCAGGGCCGCGCGCAACGCGAGGCCACCCGCGCCCATTACGCCGAGCAGCTCGCGCAGATGAATGCGGTGGAAAACGCGCTCTGCTTCGGCCGCCTCGACTTCGTCGCCGATCAGCCGCGCTACATCGGACGGATCGGACTGTCCGCCGAGGAGCACGACCGCGATCCGCTTCTGGTCGACTGGCGGGCGCCCGCGTCGCGGCCCTTCTACCTGGCCACCGCCGTCTCGCCCGACGGGGTGAAGCGCCGCCGCCATCTGCGCACCAAGGGCCGGGTGCTCACCGCCATCGACGACGAGGTGCTCGACCTCGAGGCGGGCGAGAGCGGCGGCCGGGAGGACGTGACCGGTGAGGCGGCGCTGCTGTCCGCGCTGACCGCCAACCGTACGGGCCGGATGCGCGACATCGTCGAGACCATCCAGGCCGAGCAGGACGAGGTGATCCGGGCCGGGCTGCCGGGCGTCATGGTGGTGCAGGGCGGCCCCGGCACCGGCAAGACCGCCGTCGCCCTGCACCGCGCGGCGTACCTGCTGTACACGTACCGCGGTCAGCTGACCAAGCAGGGCGTGCTGATCCTGGGGCCCAACCCGACGTTCCTGCGCTACATCTCGCAGGTGCTGCCGTCGCTGGCCGAGACCGGGGTGCTGCTGGCCACGCTGGGTGACATGTTCCCCGGCGTACGGGCCCGGGCCGTCGAGCGCCCGGCCACGGCGGCGCTGAAGGGCCGCACCACGATGCTCGAGGTGCTGGAGCGGGCGGTCGCCGACTGGCAGACCGTGCCCGAGACGTACGCCGAGGTCGACCACGACGGCTACCCGCTGCGCATCGAGCGCTCGGTGCTGGAGGACGCGCGCGCCGTGGCCCGCCGCTCCGGCCGCCCGCACAACGTGGCCCGCTCGATCTTCGTGACCGAGGCGATCCACGCCCTGTCGCTCGAGATCGCCGAGCGGATCGGCGCCGACCCGCTGGGCGGGGACAACCTGCTCTCCGCGGCCGACCTGGCCGAGACCCGCCGCGAGCTGCGCGAGGACATCGACGTTCAGCAGCTGCTGTTCGACTTCTGGCCGGTGCTGACCCCGCGCCGGGTGCTGCGCGAGCTGCTCAGCGACCCCGACCGGCTGGCCTCCGCGGCGGCCGGGCTGACCGCGGCCGAGCGGGCCCTGCTGCTGCGCGACCGCGACGCCCGCTGGACGCCGGCCGACGTGCCGCTGCTCGACGAGCTGGCCGAGCTGCTCGGCGTGGACGACACCCTCAAGGCGCGCCAGGCCGCGCAGGAGAGGCGTGAGGCCATCGAGTACGCCGAGGGTGTGCTCGAGATCGTCGAAGGTTCCCGGTCGCTCGACTTCGAGGACCAGGAGGAGGAGATCCTCTCCGCGACCGACGTGGTCGACGCGAGCGCGTTCGTCGAGCGGCACGAGGTGCTGGACACGCGCACCGCCGCCGAGCGGGCCGCCGCCGACCGTACGTGGGTCTTCGGGCACGTGATCGTCGACGAGGCGCAGGAGCTGTCCCCGATGGCTTGGCGGCTGCTCATGCGGCGCTGCCCGAGCCGATCGATGACAGTGGTCGGCGACGTCGCCCAGACCTCCGAGCTGGCCGGCACCACGACCTGGGAGCAGGTCTTCGAGCCGTACGTGGCCCAGCGCTGGAATCTCGTCGAGCTGACCGTCAACTACCGGACACCGGCCGAGGTGATGGCGGTGGCGGCCGACGTGCTGGCCGCGGTCGACCCCGCGCTCGAGCCGCCGCGCTCGGTGCGATCGGCCGGGGTCGAGCCGTGGGCGCTGCGGGTGCCGCCGGTCGCGCTCGCGGCCGAGACAATCGCCGCCGTACGGCTGGAAGCCGCTGAGGCCGGTGCGGGCCGCGTGGGGGTGCTGGTGCCCGAGTCACGTCAGGCCGACCTGGGGCGCGCGCTCGTCGAGGCGGTGCCCGGGGCGGCCGTGGGGGAGCAGCCCGACCTGCTCAACCAGGTGGTGCTGATGACCGTACGGCAGGCCAAGGGTCTCGAGTTCGACTCGGTGATCGTGGTCGAGCCCGATGAGATCATCGCCGAGAGCCCGCGCGGCCTGTCCGACCTCTACGTGGCGGTCACCCGGGCCACCCGGCGGCTCGGGGTGCTGCATACGGCCGACCTGCCCAAGGTGCTCAGCGCGCTGGCTTAGTTCTGCGCACGGAAAGGGGCTCGGCACGAATGCCGAGCCCCCTCTTGTGCGTCAGACGGCCGCGAGCGGGCCGCGGCTGTACGCGGTGTGGCCGTGCGCGTTGGTCAGCGCCAGCCGGCTGCGCACCGAGGTGTTCTCGGCGATGTTGTTGTAGTAGGAGGCGCGGCGACGGGCCGTGATGCTCTCCGGGTTGTCCGGAACCGGCGCCAGCTCGGGGCTGAGGTGGGTGTTGAGGCCGTCCTTGAGCAGGGCCAGCGCCTCGGCCCGGAGCTGCGACACGCGCGACTCGGTGACGCCCAGGTCGGCCGCGATGTCGGCCATCGGCCGCTCCTGCAGGAAGTACTCGGTGATGACGACCTGCAGGCGCTCCGGCAACGAACCGATCGCGTGGTGCAGGTAGCCGATCTGCTCGCGGCGCAGCAGCATGTCCTCCGGACCCGGGGTCTTCTCGGTGACCAGGTCGTCGGCGCTGCTGGTGGTGAAGCCCTGCAGCGACAGCACGGTCGCACGCTGCACGTCGGTGTCGGTCTGCTTCAGGTCGCTGGTGGTGGTGCCGAGCGCCTGGGCCAGCTCGTCGGCGGAGGGCGTGCGGCCCAGCGTCGTGGTCAGCGCCTGGCGGGTGGCGTCGGTGGCGCGGGCCTTGGTGCGCACCGAGCGGGTCGCCCAGTCGAGGGCGCGCAGCTCGTCGAGGATGGCGCCGCGGATGCGGGTGCTGGCGAAGCGGTGGAACGGGATGCCGCGCTCCGGGTCCCAGCTGCGGGCCGCGGTGACCAGGGCGTGCAGGCCGGCGCTGGTCAGGTCGTCGCGGTGGATGTGGTTGGGGATGCGGCTGAGCATGTCACGCACCAGGTGGCCGACGAGCGGCATGTGGGTGCGGATGATCTCCTCCTGCTCGGCGGCGGACAGCACCGTGACAGCGGCGGTGTCGGCAACGAAGTCGGCAGCGTTCGCGGTGCTGGTCATGTGTGTCTCCCCCGTGGTCGGCGGCCCGTTCTCGCATCGGGCTCGTCGGCGTTACACAGGGAGGTTCGTCAGCGGTCAGGTCCCGATTGAGTACCGCGAAGGTGCGGAAAAGTTGCTGCGACATGGCGGCGATCGCGGCGGCCACGCTGTGGGTTGGTTGAGAACTCCGGCCCGTGTCTTTTCGCCGTTGCCCGCGCCTGGCACCTTTGGCGCATGGACCTCACCGACTCCGCCTGGGTGATCAACTTGATCGCCGGTGTGGCGATCGCGATCGGCGTGGTCGGGGTGGTCGTGCCCGTCGTGCCCGGCCTGCTGCTCAGCTGGGCCGGGGTGCTGTTCTGGGCGTTCTTCGGCGAGGGCAGCGACGCGCTGCGCTGGCTGGTGCTGGTCGTGGCGACCGCAGTGGCCCTGCTCGGCGGCCTGATCAAATATCTGGTGCCGGGCCGCCGTCTGAAGGGCGCCGGCGTGCCCAACTCGGCGCTGCTGGCCGGCGGGCTGCTCGGCGTGATCGGCTTCTTCGTGATCCCGGTGCTCGGCCTGCCGCTCGGCTTCGTGCTCGGGGTCTATCTGGTCGAACGCATGCGGCTGGGCCCCGGCCAGGCCTGGCCTTCCACCAAGTACGCGCTGCACGCGGCGGGCATGGCGATGCTGATCGAGTTCACGGCCGCGCTCGCGGTGGCCGTCGTGTGGGTCTTCGGCCTGCTCTGGTCAGGCTGGGCCCTGCCGTAGACCCTGCGCCCGCGGCAACGGCCGGCCCTGCATCCGCAGGCGGCGTCACGGCCGGCCCTGCGCTCGGGGGGCAACGGCCGGCCCTGCGCTCCGGGGGCGGCGTTATGGCCGGCCCTGCGCTCCGGGGCGCCGGCGCCGGCGCTGCACCAGCAGGAGCAGCAGGGGAGTGCCCGCCAGCAGCAGCGCCACCGAGGCGGCCGCGGCCACCGAGAGCAGCCGGGGAGGCTCCTCCGTGCGGGCGGCCGAGGCAGCCGGCGGCGGGGCCGGCTTCAGGGCCGGGGCGGCGGTCACCGGCGCCACGTCCTGCGGCGAGACCAGCTTGCCGACCGATTCGTCCCGGGGCAGCGAGAAGCCCCAGTCGAGCAGCGCCGCCCCCTGCTGCCAGCCGCGCAGCGGCCGGGCCTCGGCGCCGAGCAGCGTCACCACCAGGCGGCGGCCGTTACGCTGGGCCGCCCCCACGTAGCTGTGCCGGGCCAGCGTCGTGAAACCGGTCTTACCGCCCAGCGCCCCGGGATAGTTGAAGATCAGCTTGTTCTCGTTCTGGAACTGGAACCCGCCCTTCTTCAGCTGGGGCTGCGCCGGCATCTGGGCCTTCTTCGTCAGCACGTAACGCCGGAAGTCGGCGTTGGCGAACGCCACCCGGGCGATCAGGGCCAGGTCGTACGCGCTGGTGAACTGCCCTCGGCCGTCGAGCCCGGACGGGGTGACGGCGTGGGTCTGGTAGGCGCCGATCCGCCGGGCCAGCGCGTTCATCTCGCCCACGGTCCGGCGCACGCCGTCCGGGCCGCCGCCGCCGGCCAGCCGGGCCAGCGCGTTGGCGGCGTCGTTGCCCGAGTTGAGCATCAGGCCCAGCCACAGCGTCGAGATCGGATATTTGCCGCCCACCAGCAGGCCGACCGCGGAACTTCCGGGCTCGATGTCGAGGTCGCTGGCGGCCACAGTGATCCGCTGGTCCGGGTCGAGCTTGCCGATCACGGTGGCGGCCAGCAGGGTCTTCTGGACGCTGGCCGGGGTGTGGAAGACGTGCGGCCCGCAGCCGCCGAGCACTTCGCCGGTGTCGAGGTCGGCCACCATCCACGTGGTGGCGGTGACCGCCGGGGGCGCCTTGGCCCCGGGCGGGATGACCAGGCCGTGGGTGGCCAGCGCGTCGCCACCGATGGCGCTGCCGACCGGGTCGTCGGGCGGCGGCACCGGCGCCGGGGGCCGGTTGGGCGGGGGCGCCACCTTGGGCTTAGGGCAGGGGATGGCGGGCGCGGCCCGGACGGCAGCGGCCGGGGCAGCAGCAGGTGCGGCCAGCGCGGCAGCGGCCGGGGCGGGCGGGGCGACAGCCCGCGCGGCAGCGGTCAGCGCGGTCGCGGCCGGAGCCGGAGAGGCCGGGGTGAGGGCGGGCAGGAGGGCGGCGGCGCAGGCCGCCGCCAGGACGCGGCGGATCAAGGCCAGGAGACCCCCGCCTCGAGCCGCTGATCGAGCAGCTGCCGCAGCGGAACCGTCTCGCCGTCACCGCCGCCCGCGCCCACGATCAGCCGGGGCAGGCTCGGGGTCAGCTCGGCCCCGGTGAAGCGGGCGCGCAGCGACGCCGGCACGGTCAGCACGTAGTACTCCCCGTCCTCGCCCACGGCGACCGATCGGTTCGACTTCAGATACCACCCACGCACATGGGTTCGATACGTGGCCCGGCCGTCGAAGGTTCGAGCCTGGAGCGTGTGGGCGGGCAGACCGCGCTCGCCGGCGCGCCGGACGAAGTCGTCGAGCAGGGCCGCCGCCTCGCGGGCCTCCGCGGCCCGGCCGGCCTCGAGCGCGGCCGCGTGGCCGGCGATGGCCTGCCGTCGCTGTTCCTGCCAGTCGGCGTCGCGCTCCATGCCAGCGACCCTAGGTGATGCCCCGCCGCCCGGCCAAGCCGAGCTTTCCGTGCTGATTCCGGTGAATGCCCGTACGGTCATTTGAATAGCCCGTCGGCGCGGGCCGGGAAGAGAATTGCGAATTCACGCCGGACAGTTGCGCGCGAAGGCGGTTACGAGCAACACTTGGCGCGGTTGGTCGGGCGGACTCGGGAGTCGTTATGGCGCGGCAGGTAATCACCACTCTGATCGACGATCTGGACGGAAAGAAGGCCGACCGCACGGTCGAGTTCAGTCTGGACGGCATTAACTACACGATCGACCTTTCCGAGGCCAATGCGGGGAAGCTGCGTAAGGCCCTGGATCCGTACATCAACGCGGGCACCCGGCTCGGCCGTTCGGCCGGTCGCATCCCGCCCCGGCGCGCCGGTTCCGGCCGCACGGCGGGCTCCCGCGACGAAAACCGCCAGATCCGCGAGTGGGCCACCGCCAACGGGCATCAGATTTCCGAGCGCGGGCGCATTCCACAGAGCGTGACGCAGGCTTACCGCGCGGCGAACGGGCACTGACCGGCACCCGCCCGCCGCGCGTGCGGAATTGCGCGCTACGAAAGGCGCAGCCGGGGCAGCCGCGCGGCCACCGATTCCAGCACCTTTTCGTCGCCCGCATACCAACTCGACTCGCGCGGCCAATGGGTGATCACGTCGGTGAACCCCAGCTCGCGGGCGCGCCCGACGGCGTCCTCGAACGTCTCGGTGCTGCTCAGCGAATAGACCGGTGACGAGTCCAGGTTCAGATAGCGCGGCATCGCGTCCCGGGCGCGGCCGGCCGCGTCGAGCGCCGTCTCGAATCCGGCCGTGATCCGGGCGACGTTCGCCCACCAGTCGTCGGCCGTCTCGGGTGCGGCCCCGGTGACGCCGGTGGTGACCCAGCCGTCGCCGTGCCGGGCGGCCAGCCGCAGGGCGCGGGGCCCGTTGGCGGCGACCACGAACGGCGGGCGCGGTTTCTGACACGGCCCGGGGGTGCTGCGGGCGTCGACAGCGGCGTAGTAGTCGCCCTTCCACGTCGTCGCCGGGTTGGCCAGGATCGTGCCGAGCAGGTCGAGGAACTCGGTGAAGCGGTCGACCCGGGCCCGGGGCGTGAGCTCGGGCTCGCCCAGCACGGCCGAGTCGAACCCGGTGCCGCCGGCGCCCAGCCCGAGCAGCAGGCGGCCCTGCGAGATGTCGTCGAGCGCGGTGACCTCGCGGGCGAAGTGCACCGGGTGGCGGAAGTTGGGGGAGGCTACGTACGTGCCCAGACGGATGCGGCGGGTCACCATGGCGGCTGCCGTGAGCGTCGGGACGGCGTCGAACCAGGGGCCGTCCACCAGGTCACGCCAGCCCAGGTGGTCGTACGTCCAGGCGTGGTCGAAGCCGTACTCCTCGGCGCGTTGCCAGCGCCGCCCGGCGACGGACCAACGGTGGTCGGGGAGGATCACGATGCCGATGCGCATCGGGCGACGCTACCTCACGCCGTCCGCAGGGATCCGTCCTCGTCCTTGTCGTCGCCCGCCGCGGCCGTGGCGAACGCGCGGAGCGAACGTACGAGATCCTGGCGTTCCTCGTCCTGCATGCGGCCCAGCACTTCCTCGAGGGCCTGGCGGCGGCGCTCGCGCAGGTCGTCGAGCAGGCGCCGGGCGGCCGGGGTCAGCAGCAGCCGCACCTCGCGCCGGTCCCGTGGGTCGGGCACGCGCCGCAGCAGCCCGGTGGCTTCGAGCCGGTCGCACAGCCGGCTGGCCGACGACGGCACCACCTCGAGCGCCTCGGCCAGGCGGCTCATGTTGGTGTGCCGGGTGTCCGCCACGATCGCCAGCACCCGCAGCTGGGCGGGCGGGACGTTCGTGGCGTGCCCCAGGCCGGCCGATTCCAGCACCGACACCAGCGCGTCGACCGTCGACTCGACGGCAGCGGCGGCGTCGGAGACCCGGTCCATGGCGGATGTTTCCTTGTTCGTCAGACGGAGCACGACCCAGTGCGCCTTGCCACTACCCGCCCGAGCGAAACTTCATGCCTTTCCGTGGAGCCAATCCAGGCAGACGATGACGGCGTCGTCTTCTTGATCGTCGCCGTCGTGGTACTCGCGCAATGCGCGGATCACCGTACCCACCGCCTCGCTCGGCGGCTGCAGCCGCGTCCGGCGCAGGGCTGTGAGCAGACCCGTTTCCCCGTACGGGGCCCGGCCGCCCGGGGTGGCCGCGTGCACGCCGTCGCTCACCACGAGCAGCCGGTCGCCCGGTTCGAGTTGCACCTTCTGGGTCTCGTAGCGGCTGTCGCCGAACATGCCGAGCGGCAACTGTTGTTCCAAACTGACCGCGGTGATGCCGCCCTCGCGCGCGATCAGGGCCCGCGGCGAGCCGGCGTCGACCGCCTCGATGGTGCCGCCGGCCAGGTCGACCTCGAGCAGCAGGGTGGCCACGTGGGCGGCGCCGCCGGATCGTGAGTAGATCGCGTCGGAGGCCAGCTCGGCCTGTTCGACGATGCCGGCTCCGGAGCGGCGGGCGTTGCGCATGGCGTTGACCGCGATCGTGGTCAGCAGCGCGGCCTCGATGCCGTCGCCGTGCCCGTTGAGCACGGTCAGGGTGAGCCGGTCGTCGGTGAGGGCCCAGTCGTAGTGGTCGCCGAACATCGCGTACGCCGGGTCGAGCTGACCCGCGAGCCGGAACCGTTCGCCGCTCAGCGAGCGGCCGGGCAGCAGGTCCCACTGCAGCTCGGCGGCCATGGTCAGGCGCTGCCGGCGGACGACCTGGCGGTAGCGGTCGGTGTCCTTGTCGGCCGCGCGCAGGGCCAGGGCCAGCTCGTCCGCGATGTTGGTGATCTCGGCGGCCAGCTCGCTGGTGAGCGTGTCGGTGAGGTCGAGGCGCAGCACGCCGAGCCGGTCGCCCCAGGTGGTCAGCGGGAGCAGCAGCCGCCGCGATCCGTTGTCGGTCACCGGCTGCTGGCTGCCGAAGCACCGCTGTTCGAGCGGGCCGCCCGCGGGGGCCTCGGGCTCCATGACGGGCCACAGCGCGCTCAGGGTCAGGTCGCTCAGCAGCAGCTCGACGGCTTTGACGGGGAACCAGGTGCGCAGATGGTCGGCCACCACCTCGGGGAGGCGATCGGGTGCTGCCGCGCGCAGGTACGAGCCGACGGATGCCGGACGGACGGACACTCGATCTTTCCCTTCCGTGTGAGCCCATGAGGCAATAGTTGCTAGAGAGCAAGCATCATATGTGCTTGCTCCCCGGGCACCGCCACGAGGTGTCAGGCAAACGACTTCTCGAAATGGATCAAGCTGCCCCGCTTCGGCACGGAGTGCATGCGGACGTTCTCGCCCAGCGCCTTGATCAGGGACAACCCGCGGCCGCTCTCGCTGGAGGAACTGGCCGCACCGATCGCGTCGGGGTCGAAACCCTCGCCCGTGTCGCGCACGTCGATCGAGCAGCGGTTGCCGGCCACGTTGAGGCTGACCTCGAAGTTCTCGGCGCCGTCGGCGTGCCGGACGACGTTGGAGCAGGCCTCGGTGATCGCGATCTCGAGGTCGTCCTGCGCGTCCCGGTCGACCTGCAGGGCGGCGAGGGCGGAGCGCAGCATCCGGCGGACGGTGGGCACGCTGCCCGCCTCGCGAGGGAGGTCCAGCTGGACTGTCATACGCATGGTTCCCGTGATTCCCGCTCCGCCCGGGAGCTAATCGTGGCCGAGGCCGCAGCACCTCATCCGATCTTCGCCGAAAAACGTGTTATCCATGGACGGCTTGGGCGTCTCCCTTCCCGTGACCGATCAAGGTCATGGCCCGGAAGCCCGACGGAAGGTTGGACAATGGCGGAACAACCCGACACCTCGGTCGTGATCGCGGCGCGCGACGGCGACCCGGTGGCGGTCGACCGGCTCGTCGCCGGTTACCTGCCGCTGGTCTACACGATCGTGGGACGGGCGCTGGAGGGGCACGCCGACGTCGACGACGTCGTGCAGGACGTGATGCTGCGGGTGCTGCGCAATCTGGGCGACCTGCGCGAGCCCGAGGCGTTCCGGTCGTGGCTGGTGGCCATCACGGTCCGCCAGGTCCGGGAGCGTTTCCGGGCGCGGCGGGGCGCTCCCGAGGCGCTGGTGCACGAGGACGTGCGCGACCCCGGCGCCGACTTCACCGACCTCGCGATCACCCGGCTCGAGCTCAGCGGCCAGCGCCGCGAGACCGCCGAGGCGACCCGCTGGCTCGACGAGGACAACCGTGAGCTGCTCTCGCTGTGGTGGCTGGAGGCCTCGGGCGAGCTGACCCGCGACGAGATCGTCGCCGCCACCGACGTCACCCGGCAGCACGCCGCCGTGCGCATCCAGCGGATGAAGGGCCAGCTCGAGACGGCCCGGGTCGTCGTGCGGGCGATCGCCGCCAGCCCGCCCTGCCCCGACCTGCACCTGCTGCTGACCGAGTGGGACGGGCACCCCAGCCCGCTGTGGCGCAAGCGCATCGCCCGGCACACCCGCGAGTGCCGCCACTGCTCCCCGGCCTGGAACGGGCTGGTCGCGGCCGAGCGGCTGCTGGCCGGCATGGCCCTCGTGCCGCTGCCCGCCGGCTTGGCCGGCCAGGGCGCGCTGGCCTCCCTCGGTGCCGGTGGGGCAGCGACGTCGAAGGTGGCCGCGGGCGGCATGGCGACGACGAAGGTGGCCGCGGGCGGGGTGGCGGCGGGCAAGGCGGGCTCCGGCGCGCATCTGGCGGCCAAGGTCGGCTTCAGCCTCTCCCGCAAGGTGCTCACCGCCGCGCTGTCGACCACCGCGGTCGCGGGCGGCACGGCGGCCGTGGTCGTGGTGCAGAAATCCGACCCGCCGCCGGTCACGACAGCCGCGATCGTCGCCCCGACCACGCGGCCCGCCCCCGTGCCGACGACGGTGCGGCCCACGCCTTCCCCGGCCCCGCCCAGCGCCACCCCGAGCCCGAAGCCCAAGCCGACCACCAAGGCGCCGGTCGTGGTCACGGCCAAGGCGAGCAAGAAAAAGGGCGTCGGCGTCTGGGAGTTCGCCGCCGCCAAGCCGGCTCTCGACGACGTCGGAGCGGCCTGGTACTACAACTGGTCGTCGAACAACAAGAGCATGCCCGGCCCGGCCGACGTCGAGTTCGTCCCGATGATCTGGGGCAAGAACAACGTCAACGACGCCACCCTGGCCGAGGCCAAGCGTGAGGGTGACGTCCTGCTCGGTTTCAACGAGCCGGACATGGACGGTCAGGCCAAGATGACGGTCGAGGAGGCGCTGGCCGACTGGCCGAAGCTGCAGGCGACCGGCATGCGGCTGGGCAGCCCGGCGGTCGCCTTCGGCGGTGACACCAAGGGTGGCTGGCTCGACCGGTTCATGACCGGGGCCGAGCAGAAGGGCTACCAGGTCGACTTCATCACCCTGCACTGGTACGGGTCGGACTTCTCCGAGGCCGCGGTCAACCAGTTCCTCGGCTACGTCGACGCCGTGCACAAGCGCTACGGCAAGCCGATCTGGATCACCGAGTACGGCCTGATGAACTTCGGCGGATCGCCCAAATATCCGACGCAGGCGCAGCTCGTGACGTTCATCGAGGGCTCCACCAAGGGCATGCAGAAGCGGTCGTTCGTCGAGCGGTACGCCTGGTTCGGGCTGCCCGCCGTGGGCGACAGCGTCGACTTCGGTCTCTATCGTGACGGCAACAGTCCGACGGAGGCGGGAAAGGCGTACAAGGCCGCGGGGTAACGTCGGCCCCATGATTCGGTTCGGGTACAAGGCCTCGGCGGAGCAGTTCCCGCCGGCGGAACTTCTGAAGTACGGCGTGCTGGCCGAGGAACTCGGCTTCGACTCGGTCTTCGTCAGCGACCACCTGCAGCCATGGCGGCACGACGGCGGACACGCCCCGGCCGCGCTGCCGTGGCTGGGTGCGCTGGCCGCCCGGACCGAACGGGTGCTGATCGGCACGAGCGTGCTCACACCGACGTTCCGCTACCACCCCGCCGTGGTCGCCCAGGCCTTCGCCACGCTCGGCTGCCTCGCGCCGGGGCGGGCGATCCTGGGTGTCGGCTCCGGCGAGTCGCTCAACGAGGTGCCGCTCGGGCTGCAATGGCCCGACGGCAAGGAGCGGTTCGCCCGCCTCAAGGAGGCCGTGCTGCTGATCCAGAAGCTCTGGACGGAAGACCGGGTGACGTACGAGGGGCAGTTCTACCGGACCGAGAACGCCACCATCTACGACAAGCCGGAGACGCCGGTCCCGATCTACATCGGCGCCTCCGGCCCGGCCGCCACCCGCCTGGCCGGGCGCATCTCGGACGGCTTCATCACCACCAGCGGCAAGGGCCACGCGCTCTACACCGACACGTTGCTGCCCGCCGTCCGCGAGGGTGCCGAGAAGGCCGGCCGCGCCATCGACGACCTCGACCTGATGATCGAGGTGAAGGTCAGCTTCGACGACGACATGGACAAGGCCCGCAACGACACCCAGCACTGGGGCGCGTTGGCCCTCTCGCCCGACGAGAAGACCGGCGTCGAGGACCCGATCGAGATGCAGCGGCTCTCCGACGCCCTGCCGGTCGAGCGCACAGCCAGCCGCTGGATCTGCTCGTCCGACCCCGACGAGCACGTCGGCAAGGTCGCCGAGTATCTCGACATGGGCTTCAAGCACCTGGTCTTCCACGCCCCCGGGCCCGACCAGGAGCGCTTCCTGCGCCTCTACTCGGAGAAGATCCTGCCGGAGCTGCGCAAGCGAGCGGCCTAGTCCACCGGGCGGAGCCGGGCGCGGTGACCCGTCGGGCCCGTGCCCTCTCCGTTGATCACGCGCAGGTCGGGCCGCGACTGGCGCAGGCCCTGGATCCGCCGGCGCCGCGCCCCGACCTCCCGCCGTACGGGCTGGGTGGCACCGAGGGCGATCCGCCACGGGGTCTGCGCCGAGCGCGGCTGCACGTCGGGCCCGGCGAGCCGCTCGGGGTGCCCGTCGCGCCACACCGGCGGCGTGCCGTTGCGGGGGTCGACGCGGTGGAACGGCGGCTGGGCGAACGTCGCCGACGCGGGCCGCCGGTCGGCCTGGGCCCAGCCCTTGGTTCCGGTGAACTGGCGCACGGTGGTGCGCTCGCGGGCCAGCCGCTCACTCGCCTGACGTTCGGCGGCCAGGGCCTCGACGGCGCGGCGGTCGAGCGCACGCCGCCCGGCTCCGGTCTCGTCGGTCAGCGGGGCCCGGTGGGCACGGCCGGGGTAGGCCGCGTTGCGCGCCGGGGCGGGTGGGGCCCACGTCACCCGGTCGCGCCCCCGCAGCTCGCGCAGGGTGGCGCGCAACCAGTGGCGCAGCCGCGGCCGCTCACCGGCGGCCGCAATGCGGGCCACGCTCGGCACCTCGGCCACCCGCAGGCCCTGGCCGGCCGGCCGCAAAGCCAGGAGCGCACCGATTTCCGGCCCTTCGCCCCACGAAGCGCCACGAGGACCGCGAGCGCCACGAGGACCACGAGCGCCACGAGCGGCACGAGCCCCACGAGCGGGACGGGTGCCGTGAGCGGCGCCGGTGCTGCGCGCGCCCGGGTCGACGAGCCCGAGGGCCGGCACGGCGTCGCGCCAGAAGGCGGCGTACCCGAAACCGGGGTCGGTGCGGTGCAGCCCCAGCACGACGTTGAGGAACCAGATCAGCAGCAGGTCGGCCCATCGGCGCAGCCGGCCGCCGCCCAGGTCGCCGCCACCCGGCGAGTAGCGCGTGCCGAGGGCCACGTCGGCCCCCGCCAGCAACGACCGCACGTAGCGCGGGATCTCGGCCGGGTCGGTCGAGCCGTCACCGTTGAGGGTGACCACGATGTCGCCGTGGGCGGCCCGGACGCCGCAGGCGATCGCGTTGCCCGGGCCCGGCCGGGTCGGCGGCACCAGCACGGCGCCCGGCCGGGCGGAGAGGTCCAGGCCCGTGCCGACCACGATCACCTCGTCGACCGCGGGGAGCTCGCGCAGGATCCGGGACAGGCCGGCGGGGTCGCGGGCCGGGATCACGACGCTTACTGACGGTGACGTTGTTCGGTGGTGGCTCGTCGCTGCGGGAAGCGGCGAAGGAGGCATGGCGGTGCTCCTCAGGCTTGTTCCTGATCAAGAAAACTACCGGTCGGCAACCGAACAGCAACTCACCGGAACGGTGGAGGACGATCACCTGCGCGGACCGTCCGAGGCCCGATAAGGCCGGTTCGTCACTACGCTGCGTACGGGAATGGGGGGTTGGGGGTAGGGTTTGCTCCGTTGCGGCGAATGTCCGGGAAGAGGGGAAAGACCAGTGAAGCTCGGCCTGCACATCTCCAACTTCACCTGGCCCGAGGGTGCTCCGCGGCTCGGCCCGGTGCTCGCCGACATCGCGTCCTCGGCCGACGGGGCCGGCTTCGAGCGCATCAGCGTGATGGACCACCTCTGGCAGATCGGCGTGATCGGCCCGCCCGAGTGGGACATGCTCGAGGCCTACACGGCGCTCGGCTTCGTGGCCGCTCATACGAAGAACGCGAAGCTGCTCACCCTGGTTACGGGCGTCGTCTATCGCGACCCGGGCCTGCTGGCCAAGGCCGTCACCACGCTCGACGTGCTCAGCGGGGGCCGCGCGATCCTGGGCATCGGTGCGGCGTGGAACTCCGAGGAGTCGCGCGGGCTGGGCCTGCTGTTCCCGCCGACCAAGGAGCGGTTCGAGCGGCTGGAGGAGGCGCTCAGGATCTGCCGGCAGATGTTCGCGGGCGACGAGACGGCCTTCCACGGCACGCACTACCGGCTGGAGCGGCTGCTCAACAATCCGCAGCCGCTGGCCCGACCGCATCTGCCGATCCTGGTCGGCGGCGGGGGCGAGAAGAAGACGCTGCGGCTGGTCGCGCAGTACGCCGACGCCTGCAACCTGTTCCCCGGCCCCGAGGTGCAGCACAAGCTCGACGTGCTCAAGCGGCACTGCGACGACGTCGGCCGCGACTACGACGAGATCCAGAAGACAGTGCTCTTCAACTTCGACCTGGGCGAGAAGAACGAACGCGTCGGCGAGATCATCGAGGGCCTGCGCCGGCTGCACGGCATGGGCTTCGAGGTGGGCCACGGCGGTCTGCGCAACGCGTGGGACACCAAGCAGTTCGACGTCTTCGCATCCGAGATCGTCCCGGCCGCGGAGAGCTTCTGACATGGCGAAGGAAGGCATGGCGACCCACGGCATGGCGATCGAGGCAGTGGTCTTCGACCTGGACGGCGTCATCATCGACACCGAGGAGGTCTGGGAGGAGGTCCGGCGCGGCTACGTGGCCGAGTACGACCGCGAGTTCCTGCCCGACACCCAGGACCGCATGATGGGCATGAGCACCCCGGAGTGGTCCGGCCACCTGGCCCACGACGTCGGCGTTCCTCGCACTCCCGAGCAGGTGGCCGCCGACGTGCTGAACCGGATGGCCGAGCGTTACCGCACGTCGCTCCCGCTCATCGAGGGTTCGGTGGCGACGGTGCGGCGGCTCGGTGAGCGGTTCCCGCTGGCGCTGGCCAGCTCGTCCGCCCGCCTGCTGATCGACCAGGTGCTCGAGACGGCTGGGCTGACCGACGCGTTCCAGGTCACCCTGTCGACCGAGGAGGTGCCGCGGGGCAAGCCGGCCCCCGACGTCTACCTGACCGCCTGCGAGAAGCTCGGCTTCGCCCCGGCCGTCTGCGCCGCCGTCGAGGACTCGAGCAACGGACTGCGCGCGGCGGGCGCGGCCGGGCTGGCAGTGATCGCCGTCCCGCACGGCGTCTACCCGCCGGCCGCGGATGCGCTGGCCCTGGCCTCGCTGGTCGTCACGAAGGTGTCGGAGCTGACCCCGGAGCGAGTGGCCGGTATTCGGGCAGAGTGAGCCCCGTGCTGCGATCGGCCGCGATCTTGAACGTGAGATCGAGGAACCACTTGCGGTTGTTCAGGTAGTTCCGCAGCCGGATGCCGCGGGCCGTCCGGGGCGCCAGGAAACGGCCTGTCGTGTCGCCGCCTTTCTGCGTGCCCCGGGCGAAGCGGCCGATTCTTTTCTCGTACGCCGTGAAAGCCGCCCGGTGGTCACCGAACGCCGCGGCCAGCTCGCCGGCCAGCACGTACGCGGCGACCAGGGCCGTACCGGTGCCCTGCCCGCCGATCGTGGCCCCGCAGGCGGCGTCCCCGACGAGCGCCACGCGCCCCCGGCTCCAGGCCGGGTTGTCGACGCGGCAGATCTGGCCGAACCAGAAGTCACCGCCGGCCCGATCGAGTTCGTTCAGCAGCCGCGGGGCCAGCCAGCCCATCCCCGCGAACCGGTCGCGCAGGATCGCCCGCGTCGCCGACGGGTCGTGCCGGTCGTAGGCCAGTGGGGGCGACGCGAACGCGGCGAAGACGGCGGCCCGCCCGGGGTGCCGCCGGTCGCCGCTCACGCTGAGCATGCGGCCCGGGGTGTTGTGCAGCAGCGAGGTGCCGGTCAGCTCCCACTCGTCCGGCCCGTCCCACCCGGCCACGTAGTAGCCGAGGTGCTTCACGAACCGTTCCTCGGGCCCGAAGACAGCCGCCGCACCCGTGAGTGCACGCCGTCGGCCCCGATCACCAGGTCGAAGGTGCGCTCCAGCCCGCTCGCGAAGGTGACGTCGACCCCGTCGTCGTGCTCGGTCAGGGCCGCGATGCTGTCGCCGAACAGGTAGTCGGTGTGCCCGGCCCCGGCCGCGCAGAGCACCCGGGCCAGGTCGCCGCGGTAGACCTCGAGGTCACCCCCGGCCAGCCCGGCCGGCCACTCCATGAGCCGCTCACCGTGCTCGTCGACGAACCGCATCGCGGTGCCACCGGTCTCCAGCGCCCGCAGCTCGTCGAGCACACCCATGCGGGCCAGCAGGCCCATGTGCAGCGGCCCGCGGAAGTCGACGGCCTGCCCGCCGGTCCGCAGCTCGGGCGCGATCTCCACGATCGTCGGCGCGAACCCGAACCGGCCCAGCCAGTAGGCCAGCGCCGGCCCGGCGATGCTCGCCCCGGAAATGAGGATCCTCATGGTCAATGCCTCCCCGTTAAAACTGTGTCCGACGGACTCAGTTGTTACTGTGTACGGTAGACACGGTTCAGCGGAGGGGTCAAGATGACTGTCGACTTCTTGTGGGGCGAGCGCTCCCGGCCGACGCGTGGGCCCAAGCGGGCGCTCACCCTCGACCGGATCGCCGAGGTGGCGATCGCGGTGGCCGACGCCGAAGGGCTGGCCGCCGTGTCGATGCAGCGGGTCGCGGCCGAGCTCGGCTTCACCAAGATGTCGCTCTATCGCTATCTGCCCGGCAAGGCCGAACTGGTGGCGCTCATGCTGGAGCGAGCCATCGGCGAACCGCCCGCGCTCGACGCCGGCGACTGGCGGGCCGCGCTCACCGCGTGGGCCGAGGCGCTGCTCGAGCGTTACCGGCGGCACGGCTGGGCCACCGAGGCGACCACGGGGGCGCGACCGGTCGGGCCGCACGAACTCGGCTGGATGGAGAACGCGCTGGCCGTGCTGCCGCCCGGGCTGACCGGTGGGCAGCGGATGGACACGGTCGCCGTGCTGGCCGGTCAGGTGCGCATGGTCGCGGGGCAGTCCGAGGCCGCCTTCGTCGACGTGATCACGCTGGTTCTGCGCGAGCATGCGCAGCGGTTTCCGGCGGTGGCGGCCGCGGTGACCGACCCGGGCCCCCGCGACCACGCCTTCCACTTCGGCGTGGAGCGCATCCTGGACGGTATCGAGGTCCTGATCCGCGCCAGGTAACGTGCGCGACACATTCAGGTGTGAAAGATCTTCAAGTCGGGTAGACCGCGGCTGATTCCCCCTGGAGGTGGCCTGTGGTTCTAGCCGCGGAGAGCGGGCTGAGGCTCGATCTCAACCTTGTCGATTACCTGATCCTGATCCTCTATTTCGCCACCGTCCTGGGGGTGGGCTTCGCGGCCCGAAGAGCGATCAAGACCAGCGCCGACTTCTTCCTGTCCGGACGGTCGCTGCCGGCCTGGGTGACCGGCCTGGCCTTCGTCTCGGCCAACCTGGGCGCGCTCGAGATCCTCGGCATGGCCGCCAACGGCGCGCAGTACGGCCTGCTCACGCTGCACTACTACTGGATCGGCGCGGTGCCGGCCATGGTGTTCCTCGGCATCGTGATGATGCCGTTCTACTACGGCTCCAAGGTCCGCAGCGTCCCCGAGTTCCTGAAGCGGCGCTTCAACAAGCCGACGCACATCTTCAACGCGATCAGCTTCGCCGTCGCGCAGGTGCTGATCGCCGGTGTCAACCTGTTCGCCCTTGCGCTCATCCTGGACGCGCTGCTCGGCTGGGAACTCTGGGTCTCGATCCTGGTCGGCGCGGCCATCGTGCTGACGTACATCACGATCGGCGGCCTCTCCTCGGCCATCTACAACGAGGTGCTGCAGTTCTTCGTCATCCTGGCCGGCCTGATCCCGCTCACGATCGTCGGCCTGGTCAAGGTGGGCGGCATCGACGGCCTGTTCGACGCGGTGCGCAGCGGTCCGCTGGGCGACGCCGCCCTGCACACGTGGTCGAACACGGGCAGCAGCGCCGACAACCCGCTCGGCGCGAACTGGATCGGCATCCTGTTCGGCCTCGGCTTCGTGCTCTCGTTCGGCTACTGGACGACCAACTTCGCCGAGGTGCAGCGCGCGCTCTCGGCCAAGGACATGAACGCGGCCCGCCGTACGCCGATCATCGCGGCCTTCCCCAAGCTGCTGATCCCGGCCGTCACCGTCATCCCCGGCCTGATCGCGATCGTGACGGTCAAAGGGCTGGGCGCCGACGAGGGTGATCTCACCTACAACAACGCGATCCCGCTGCTGATGCGCGACCTGCTGCCCAACGGCGTGCTGGGCGTCGCGGTGACCGGTCTGCTGGCCTCGTTCATGGCCGGCATGGCGGCCAACGTGAGCGGCTTCAACACCGTCTTCACGTACGACATCTGGCAGGCCTACATCAAGAAGGGCCGCAGCGACGAGTACTACCTGAAGATCGGCCGGTACGCCACGATCGGCGGTGTCGTCATCGGCATCGGCACGGCGTTCATCGCCAGCGGCTACGGCAACATCATGGAGTACATCCAGCAGCTGTTCTCGCTGTTCAACGCGCCGCTGTTCGCGACCTTCATCGTCGGCATGTTCTGGAAGCGGATGACTCCGTGGGCCGGCTTCTGGTCGCTCGTGCTGGGCTTCCTGGCCTCGCTGGCGCTCTACATCGCTTACCTGACCGACGCCATCGCGTTCAACTCGGCGCTCGAGCAGAGCTTCTGGGGCGCCGGGGTGGCCTTCGTGACGGCGGTCATCATCGCGGTCGCGGTCACCTTCTTCACGCCCTCCAAGCCCGACGACGAGCTGCGCGGTCTCGTCTACGGCCTCGGCGGCACGTCGGACGGCACCGTGATCGTCTCCGGCGAGAAGGTCTGGTGGCGTAACCCCGTCCTGCTCGGCACGATCGCGGTCGTGCTGGCCATCGCCCTGTACATCCCGGTCTGGTAGGAGGTATCCCCATGGCGGAGAACAACGACCAGGTCGACGAGAAGAAGCTGTCGGCGGCGGCCCGGCTCTTCGACGTACGGCGGGTCATCGGCGGACTCTTCGTGGTCTACGGCGTGATCGTCACGTTGATCGGCCTCTTCGACAGCCAGGCCGAGATCGACAAGGCGGAGGGCGTCCGGATCAACCTCTGGATGGGCATCGGCATGCTCGTGCTGGGCCTGCTGTTCCTCCTGTGGCTGCGGCTCAACCCGCCCAAGGCGCCCGACCCGTCGGATCTCGGCACGGACGACGACCGGCCCCCGGCGCACTGATGGCCGAGGCGGTGTGACCCGGTAGCCATCGGGTTGCACCGCCTCCCTTGTTTACAGTCGGGCCCGCGGCGACCGATACACCGGGGCATGGAAGCCATCGCCCCCATCAGCAACGCCCGGGCTGGCGGTTACCGCACCGCCGGCTGGCAGCAGCAGATCCGAGTCGACTACGCCGTGAACAAGGTCATGCAGACCCACCGGGGTCAGCACGAGGACCAGGTCGCCCAGGCCATTCACGACCAGCTCCGCGCCATCGGTGTGGTGCCCAACAACCGCCAGATCGCCCAGTACGCCGCGGCGATCTCGGCGCTGCCCCAACTTCCGCCCAACTAGCCCGTCAGCGCGCGGGAAAGCGCAGGATCTTGTCGTCGTCGTTGCGGGGATCACCTCGGCCGTCCCGGTTCGAGGTGGTCACCCACAGCGCGCCGTCGGGGGCCACGGCCACCGTGCGCAGCCGCCCGTGCTCGCCGGTCAGCGCCGCCTTCGGCGCACCGCCGCCGAGCGGGACCGTCCACAGCCGTTCGCCGCGCAGGCCGGCCACGTAGAGCGTGTTGCCGGCCACCGCCGCCCCCGACGGTGAGGCCTCGTCGGTGCCCCACTGCACGATCGGGTCGACGTACCGGCCGTTGCCCTCCTTGCCCTCGACCTCGGGCCAGCCGTAGTTCTTGCCCGGCTGGATCACGTTGACCTCGTCCCACGTGTTCTGGCCGAACTCGATGCCGTACATCTTCTTGTCCGGCCCCCAGGCCAGGCCCTGCACGTTGCGGTGACCCAGCGACCACACCGGCGAGCCCGGGAACGGGTTGCCCGGCGCCGGCTTGCCGTCCCGGGTGATCCGCAGGATCTTGCCGTTGACGTTGCCGCGGTCCTGCGACGCGCTGCCGTTGCCGGCGTCGCCCGTGCCCACGTACAGGAAATTGTCGGGGCCGAAGGCGAGCCGCCCGCCGTTGTGGATGCCCGCCTTCTCGATGCCCTTGAAGATCACCTCGGAGCTGCCACCGAGCGTGAACCGGATGATCCGGTTGTCGCCGCTCGCGGTGAAGTAGGCGTACACATATTTGTTTCGCTGGTAATCGGGATCGACCGCGACGCCGAGCAGGCCGCCCTCGCCGCCGGCATCCACGCCGTCCACCGTGTGCACCTTTTTCGGGGTGCCGCCGCCGGCCGGGATCTGCCTGATGTCGCCGCGGTCGCGCTCACTGACCAGCGCCGAACCGTCGGGCAGGAAGGCGAGCCCCCACGGCACCTCGAGGTCGGCCGCGATGGCCTGCCCCTGGCCCAGGTTGACGGTCCGCGGCTTGTCCGGAGCGGGACTCGCCGCCGCCGTGGAGGGCGGCGTGGTCGCCGGCGCGAACGTCTCGCCGCTGGGCGCCGAGGCCTCGCCGTCGGAACAGGCGACCAGCAGGAACGCGGTGGCCGAGGCGAACACGAGGCGGGTGCGGGCGGCGGGTGTCATGGCCCAACGGTGCCACGGCCCGGCGAACTTTCCCCGGTTTACCGGACTCATGATCTTCGTTCGTCCGAAGATGGGGCCGCGCGGCGTCTCGGCCGTGCGGGGCGGAGAGAAGGCGCGTGCGAGCGGTCCTCACGGTGATCACCCTGCTGGTGTACGGGTTCATGCCGCCCGTGCCGGCGCGCGCGGCCACGATCGCGTGGACCGTGTGCCCGGAGGACGCGCAGGTGCAGTGCGGCGAGCTCACGGTGCCGGCCGACTGGGCCGACCCGGCCGGTCCCAAGATCACCCTGACCATGGCCCGCCGCCCGGCCACCGAGCCCGCCCACCGGATCGGCGTGCTGCTGGTCAACCCGGGCGGACCGGGCGGCTCGGCCTACGACTTCACCATCGGCGCGACCGGCTTCTTCGGCGCGGAACTGCGCAAACGGTTCGACATCGTGGGCGTCGACCCGCGCGGGGTGGGCCGCAGCGCGCCCGTGCTCTGCTCGCGCGACCTGCTCGACACCAAGCCGTCCCCACTGGTCGAGACCGAGCAGCAGTACGCGGCGATGGTCACCTTCAACCGCAAGCTCGCGGCCGACTGCGCAGCCCGTACGGGCGCCCACTTCGGTCACGTCGACACCGGCAGCGTCGTGCGCGACTTCGACGCGGTGCGCGCCGCCCTGGGCCAGCAAAAGATCAACTTCTATGGCGCCTCGTACGGGACCTTGATCGGTCTGCAGTACGCCCAGCGCTATCCCGAGCGGCTGCGCGGCCTGGTGCTCGACAGCGTGATGGACCACAGCGCCGGCCTGGACGACTTCCTGCTCCGCGAGACCGACGCCGCCCAGAACGCCTTCGGCGAGTTCGTGAAGTGGTGCAACCGGGACCAGCGCTGCGTGCTGCGCGGACGGGACCTGCTCAAGCTGTGGGCCTCGGCCATGGTCAAGGCGCGGGCCGGGCAGATTCGCAACCCGTACGACCCGACGCTCAAGCTCAGCCTGTCCGACCTGCTCACGGCGGCCTTCACGGCCCTTTACGAGCCGCAGTGGTATTCGTTCGCCTACTACCTGCGCGACGCCACCACGCCGGTCGCCGCCAAACGCCACCGTGCCGCCCCGCCCGCCGTCGACCTCGTCGACTACAGCTTCTCGCCGGTCATCTGTGAGGACTGGAACCTGCGGGTCAGTGGCTTCGCGGCGCTGAAATGGCGGATGGGGATCCTGGCCCGCCGGGCCCCGCAGATGCTCGTCTCGCCGCTCGCCCTCAGCGCGCTGACCGGCTGCCTGGGCTGGCCGTCGCCGCCCGACAACCCGCAGACGGCCATCACCGCGCCGCCCGGCCTGGGACCGATCCTGCTGGTCAACTCGCGGCACGACCCGGCCACCGCCTACCCCTGGGCGCAGAACGTGGCGGCCCGGCTGGGCAGCCCGGCCGGTCTGCTCACGTACGACGGCTGGGGACACGTCGCGTACAACAAGAGCCCCTGCGTCTCCGGCGTGGTCGACAGATATCTGCTCAAGCTGCGGCCGGTGGCGCCGGGCGCGCACTGCCCACCGGAGGAACCTGAGCCGTTTGGAGTCGGTTAGGCCGGGCAGAATCGAGCTGGTGTCCCCGTCGTTCGTTCTGGCCCGCTACGTGGGGGCCGCCGTCTTCGCCCGGCTCGCCGACGAGGGGGCCCGGGTCTCGATTCTGCTGCTGGTTCTCGAACGCACCGGCGACCCCGCGCTCGGCGGCATCCTGATCGCGGCCTTGATGGTGCCGCACGTGCTGGCCGCCCCGGTGGTGGGCGCGATCGCCGACGCCGTCCGCGGCCGCCGCCTGCTCTACGCGACGGCCTACGCTCTGTACGCGGGCTGCCTGGCCGCCGCGGCCGCGATGGCCGGCCGGTCCACCCTGGGCGCCGCGATCGTGCTGGTGCTCGCCGGGTGCGTCGCGCCGCTGCTCATCGGTGGGCTCAGCAGCCTGCTGGGCCAGTTGGTGCCCGACCGGCTCGAACGAGCCTTCGGGCTCGACGTGATGTCGTACAGCGTGGCCGGGATCGCCGGTCCGGCGCTGGCCGCGGTGCTGGCCGGGCTGGCCGGGGCCGCCTGGTCGACGGTGGGGCTGGCCGCGCTCGTGCTGGCCGCGGCGGCCATCCTGATCACCTTGCCGCTGCCGGTGGCGACCGGGCCGCGCCGGCTGGCCTCCCCCCTGGCCGCGTTCGCGCTGATGGCGCGGCGGCCCCGGCTGGGCGCGGTCACCGCCGGCACGGTGTTCAGCATGGCCGGCTTCGGGGCCCTGCCGCTGGTGGCCGCGCTGATTGCGGCGGACGAGCACCGGCCCGAGCTGACCGGCGTGATCCTCTCCGCGGGGGCGGCGGGCGGGCTGATCGGTTCGCTGCTGTGCACCCGCTGGCCGATCCGCCGGTGGCGGCCGGAGTGGGTGGTGGCCTTCTGCCTGCTCGCCACCGCGCTGCCCTTCGCGATCCTGATCCTGCTGCCCGGCGGCTGGGCCGGGCTGCCCCTTTTCGCGCTCGCCGGTGGGCTGGGCGCGCCGGTGTCGGTGGCGGTTTTCGCCGTACGGGACCAGGAGTCCCCGCCGGAGCTGCGCACACAGGTCTTCTCGCTCGGGGCCGGGCTCAAGGTCACCGCGGCCGCGGCCGGGGCTGCCGCCGCGGGACTGGCGGCCGGGGCCGGCGCCGCCGTGATTCTGGCCGCGATCGCGCTCTGCCAGTTGCTCGGCGCGGCCTCGGTCGTGCTGGTGGGCCGCGTCACCCCCACGTCTCCGCCGCCCCGGAGTATCGTTAGCCAGGCTAACTAGACGCTCTTGGAGGCGCCGTTGTCCCGCCGCGCACCCCGGGCGTCCATCGATCCGGACTCCCGTAAGGGCTGGTTACGCCGGGCCCTGCCGCTCGTCAAGGCTCACCGCGTTCTGCTGATCACGTCGCTCACGCTGTCCTTCGCCGGCCTGATCGTGCAGGTCCAGATCCCCAACCTGGTCCGCATCGGCATCGACGACGCCATCGTGGAGAAGACCGCGCAGCTCAGCACGTACGTGTGGTGGATCGTCGGGCTGGCCCTGCTGCAAGGCCTGATCAACTTCCTGGCCCGGCTCTACCTGCTGCGCACGGCGTACGAACTCGAATACGACCTGCGCAACATCGTCTACACCCACCTGGTCCGCATGCCGTTCGGCTTCTACGACCGGGTGCAGACCGGTGAACTGATGTCGCGCAGCGGCTCCGACATCCGGGCCGTGCAGCTCTACCTGTCGTTCGGCCCGTCCATCCTCGTGCAGTGCCTGATCGCCGTCGTCGCGTTCGGGCTGATGCTCTCGATCAACGTGCCGCTGGCGATCGTCGCGATGATCACGATGCCGGTCATCGGGCTGCTCGGCGTCAGCATGCGCAAGGCGATCTTCCCGGTCTCGTGGATGATCCAGGCCCGGCTGGCCCAGCTGGCCACCGTGGTCGACGAGAACATCCAGGGCGTACGCATCGTGAAAGCGTTCGCCGCCGAGGGCCGCCAGCTGCGGCAGCTCGCCGAGAGCGCCGACCGCATCCGCTGGGCGTACCGGCAGGACGCGCGGATCCGCAGCCGCTGGAACCCGGTGCTCGACAACCTGCCCCGCCTCGGGCTCGCGCTGGTGCTGCTGGTCGGCGGCTACATGGTGATCGAGGGCAGCACCACCGTGGGCACCATCGTCGCCTTCAACTCGTACGTGCTCATGCTGCAGCCGCCGTTCCGCCTGCTCGGCATGATGATCATGATGGGTCAGCGGGCGTCGGCCTCCGCGCGCCGCATCTACGACATCCTCGACACCCCGAGCGACGTGGTCGACGGGCCCGGCCCGCTCGACGTGCCGCTCCGCGGCGACCTGGCGTTCTCCGACGTCCACTTCACGTACCCGAACGGAACTGTGGCCTTGGCCGGGCTGAACTTGCGCATCCGCCCGGGGGAGACGGTGGCCGTGGTCGGTGGCACCGGGTCCGGCAAGTCGACGCTGGGCCGGTTGATCGCCCGCTTCTACGACGTCACCGGCGGGCGGATCACCATCGACGGGCACGACGTGCGCGCGCTGGCCCTGCACTCGCTGCGGCAGCAGGTCGGCATCGTGCCCGACGAGCCGTTCCTGTTCTCACTGTCCCTGCACGACAACATCGCGTACGGGAAACCCGGCGCCTCCCGGCCCGACGTGGTCGCCGCCGCCGTGGCCGCCGGGGCCGACGAGTTCATCCGCGACCTGCCCGACGGCTACGACACGGTGGTGGGGGAGCGCGGCTACACCCTCAGCGGTGGCCAGCGCCAGCGCGTCGCCATCGCCCGGGCGCTGCTGGTCAACCCGCCGGTGCTCGTGCTGGACGACGCCACCAGCGCCATCGACGTCACCGTGGAGCAACGCATCCACGCCTCGCTGCGCGACCAGATGCGCGGCCGCACCACCCTGATCGTCGCCCACCGCCTGTCGACGATCGGCCTGGCCGACCGTGTCGTCCTGATGGAAGCGGGCCGGGTGATCGCCGACGGCACGCACGCCTCGCTGCTGGCCTCCGAACCCCGTTACGCCCAGGTCCTCGCCGCCTCCACCGCCCCCGCCGCCTCCCTCTCCGTCGCCTCCCCGTCGTCCGCTCCCACCAGCGCCGCCTCTCCCTTCTCCGCGGAGGCCCCATCGTGAGCATGTTCGGCGGCGGTTTCGGGGGCTTCAACGTCGGTGGCCGGCCCACCGTCGGCGCGGCCGGGCGCAAGGGCAACGGCTTGCCGTTCGCGGGCATCCCCGACGACCTGCGCGAAGGCGTGGCCCGGCTGGAGGCGCGCGAACCCGACCACGGCGACCCGCGCGTCCCGTTCGATCCGGTGCACGACGCCGGTCCGCGGATCTCGATGAGCCGCCTGCTGATCGGGCGCCCCGGACTGCTGGCCGCCGCGTCGCTGGCCATCGGAGTCGAGACGCTGCTCCTGCAGGCCGGGCCCTACCTCGTCCAGGTGGGCATCGACCACGGCATCGCGGCCGGCAACCTGCGCGTGCTCATCGTCGCCACGGCCTGTTTCGTCGCGGCCGTGCTGCTGACCGGGGTGGCCACCGCCGTACGGATGCGCAAGAGCGGCCTGCTCGCCGCGGCCGCCACCCGTGACCTGCGCATCCGCATCTTCGCCCACCTGCAGCGGATGTCGCTCGACTACTACACGCGCGAGAAGGCCGGCGTCACGATGACCCGGATGACCTCCGACGTGGAGTCGTTGCAGAGCCTGCTGCAGGACGGTTTCGCCCAGTTCCTCATCCAAGGTCTGACGATGGTGGTCGTCACCGGGCTGCTGTTCCACTACAACGCCTACCTGGCCATGATCACGCTGGTGCTGGTCGTGCCGCCGCTGACGATCGCGTCGCTGTGGTTCCGGCACGCGGCCGACAAGGGCTACAACCGCCAGCGCGACGCCATTGCCACCATGTTCGCCGACCTTTCCGAGAGCCTCAACGGCGTACGGGTGGTGATCGCGCACAACCGGCAGGAACGCAACGTCGTCGCGCACCGCGAGGTCGTGGGCAGCTACCGCGACGCCAACGACTGGACCGGCCGGATCAACGCGATCTACGGCCCCGGCACGTCGGTGATCGGCCTGATCGCGATGGCCGTGCTGCTGTTCATCGGCGGCCGCATGGTGCTGCGCGGCGACCTGACGATCGGCGAGCTGACCGCCTTCGTGCTCTACATCAACTCGTTCTTCCAGCCCGTGCAGCAGCTGGTGCAGCTCTACACGCAGTACCAGCAGGGCAAGGCGGCCATCGGCAAGATCCGCGGCTTGTTGTCCTCCGCGCCCACGGTGGTCTCCGCCCGCGACGCAGTCGTGCTGCCACCCGTGCGCGGCCGCATCGTCTTCGACGACGTGACCTTCGAATATCTGCCCGGCCAGCCGGTCCTGTCCGGTGTCACCCTGGACATCGCACCCGGCGAGACCGTGGCCTGCGTGGGCCCGACCGGCGCCGGCAAGTCGACGCTGGCCAAGCTGGTGACCCGCTTCTACGACCCGACCGCGGGCAGCATCTCCATCGACGGGCACGACCTGCGGTCCGTGACGCTGGAATCGCTGCGCACCCAGATCGGGGTCGTCCCGCAGGAGCCGTTCCTGTTCGCGGGCACGTTGCGCGACAACATCGCGTTCGCCCGCCCGTCCGCCACCGACGACGAGGTGTGGGCCGCCGTCGACGCCGTCGGCCTGCGCGACCTGGTGCAGCGGTCGCCGGAAGGGCTCGACACGCCGCTGCACGAGCGGGGTCAGTCGGTGTCGTCGGGGGAGCGGCAGTTGCTGGCCCTGGCGCGAGCCTTCCTGGCCGAACCGCGGGTGGTCGTGCTCGACGAGGCCACCTCCAGCCTCGACCTGCGCTCGGAACTACGCGTCGAGGCGGCGCTGGACGCGCTGCTCCAGGGTCGTACGGCAATTCTCGTCGCCCATCGCTTGTCGACGGCGATGCGAGCCGACCGCATCATCGTGGTCGACGACCACCACATCGTCGAAACCGGCAGCCACGACGAACTGGTGGCGGCCGGGGGTCACTACGCGGCGATGTTCGAGACGTGGGCCGCCCACTCCTGACCGCCGCTGCCTCAACGGGGCGAGCCGGCTGTGCACTCCGGACCCCCGCCTCGGCACGGTGAACCGGCCGTGCACTCCGCAGCGCCGGCCTCAGCGCGGTGAGCTGGCCGCGACGAAGGCGGCGACCTGGCGCGACGTGGACTCCCGGGGCCACGCGATCACGAGTGTGGCCGGGGCGGCGTCCGTGATCGGCCGGCAGACCACGCCCGGCGGCAGCCGATCACGGATCGACTCCGGGAGCACCGCGACCATCCGTCCGAGCAGGATGAGCTGCATCAGCTGGTCCACGTCGCTGATCGGATGACCGGTCACGCCGGGGCGGGCCTCCGGCCAGCGGGGCAGCGTCTCGCCGCTCAGGTCGGCCATCGACACCGTGGCCCGGCCGGCCAGCCGATGGCTCTCCGGCAGCACCACGACCTGCCCCTGGGTGTGCAGGTCGTCGCAGTCGAGGCCGGTCAGGTCATTCTGCGGCCGGTGCAGCAGCGCCAGGTCGGCGCGGCCGTCGCGAACCATCTGGGCCCGTTCGCCGGCGCTGAAGGCGAGCTCGACCGGGACCGCGTCCGGGGTGGCCGCGTAGCGGTCGAGAATCGATCGCAACAGTCCGGCGTCACCGCCCGGTTTGAGCGCCAGCACCAGGCGCCGGGTCGTCGCGGCGGCCCGCTGCGTACGCAGTACCGCCGCGGCCGCCGCCGCCAGCGCACCCCGGCCCTCGGCCAGCAGCACTTCGCCGGCGGTGGTCAGGCGCACCTCGCGACTCGTGCGTTCCAGCAGCGTGACCCCGATCCGCCGTTCGAGCAGCCGGATGGCCCGGGACAGCGGCGGCTGGGCCATGTTGAGCCGGCGGGCGGCCCGCCCGAAGTGCAGCTCCTCGGCCACCGCCACGAAGTAGCGAAGCTCCCGGTTCTCGATGTCCATACCTTCAGGGTATCGATCGAGATCGGGGCGGTCCTGGTCCGCGACGCCGGGTGGTGGTCGTCTGGAGACATGACTGACGATGCGGTAATCGCGCTGGTGACCGGGGCGAACAAGGGGATCGGGCGGGCCGTCGCGGACCGGTTCGCCGAGCTCGGGATGACGGTGCTGGTCGGCGCCCGCGATCCGGGGAAGGGCGCCGAGGCGGCCGCCGAGATCCGCGCGGCGGGCGGCGAGGCGCACCCGATCGGTCTGGACGTGACGGACCAGCGCGGCCTGACCGAGGCGGCCGCGAAGATCGGCGACCGGTTCGGCCGCCTGGACGTAGTGGTCAACAACGCCGGCGTCTCCGGCCGGTTCGCGGCCCAGACGCCCGGCTCGGCGGAGCTCGACGAGGTCCGGGCGGTGTTCGAGACCAACCTGTTCGGCGTCATCGCGGTGACCGAGGCGATGCTGCCGTTGCTGCGCCGCTCGACCGCCGCGCGGATCGTGAACGTGTCGAGCGGTACCTCGTCGATGACCTGGACGAACGACGCCACCCACTATCTGAGCCGGATGCCGGGAGCGGTGGGCTATCCGGTGTCGAAGGCCGCCCTGAACATGCTCACGGTGCAGTACGCGAAGGCCCTGTCCCGCGACGGGATCCTGGTCAACGCGGTCGCGCCCGGCGCCTGCGACACCGACTTCGCCCAGGGCCTGCCGTTCACGCTGACCCGGACCGCGGCTGAGGGCGCGGCGATCGTCGTGCGGCTGGCCACGCTGGGCCGGGAGTGCCCGACCGGTGGGTTCTTCGACGACAACGGCACGGTGCCGTGGTGAGTGTTTCGAGTCTCGGGGCGCGCATTCCCGACGGATCTGGTAGGCAGGGATAGACCAACGACACTGCCTGTCATTTCTCGGAGGATCAATGCGGATTCGGCCGATCCTTGGCGCGACATCATTGACCGCGGCCCTGCTGGTGGCGCCGTCGCCGGCCCACGCAGGTGGCGGCGGGGGTCACGCGCCCGTGCTGGGCCCCACCGCGACCGGCTACGGCGGCGCCGTCTCCACGGTCGACCCCACAGCCACCGCCGTCGGCCTCGACATCCTGCGACGCGGGGGCAACGCGGTCGACGCGGCCGTCGCCGCCGCGGCCACGCTCGGCGTGACCGAGCCGTTCTCGGCCGGCATCGGTGGTGGCGGCTTCTTCGTCTACTACGACGCCCGCAAGCGCAGCGTCTCCACGATCGACGGTCGTGAGACCGGCCCGGCCACGATGAAGGAGACGCACTTCATCGACCCGGCCGACAACACGCCGTACGAGTTCGCCGAGGCGCGCGTCTCCGGCCTCTCGGTGGGCGCCCCGGGCACGCTCGCCACCTGGCAGGCGGCCGCCCGCAAGTGGGGCACGAAGTCGCTGCCGAGCCTGCTCGAGCCGGCCGCCCGCGTGGCCGACAAGGGTTTCCCGGTCGACGCCACGTTCCGCCAGCAGATCGCCGACAACGCCGCCGCGTTCGGGCAGTTCGACGCGACCAAAGCGCTCTACCTGCCCGGTGGCGCCCCGCCCGCGGTGGGCTCGACGCAGCGCAACCCCGACCTCGCGGCCACATACCGGCTCATCGCCAAGCAGGGCATCGACGTGCTCTACGAGGGGGCCGTGGCCCGCGACATCGTGAAGACGGTCCAGAACCCGCTGGTCTCCAGCAACCCCGCCGGCACCTGGGCCTACCCGATTCGTCCGGGCACGCTCACCCGATCCGACCTGGCGAACTACAAGCTGAGATTCCCGGCCCCGACCACGTCGAAGTTCCGCGATCTGACCGTCTACGGCATGAACACCCCGTCCAGCGGTGGCGTGGCGGTCAGCGAGGCCCTCAACATCCTCGAGACGGCCGGCCTCTCCAAGGCGGACGTCACCAAGGCGCTGCATTACTACCTCGAGGCCTCGGCGCTGAGCTTCGCGGACCGCAACCGTTACGTGGGGGCGTACACGAAGAACTCGGTCGTGAAAAAGCTGGTGTCCGACGGCTGGGCCCAGCAGCGTGCGTGCCAGATCAAGCCGGGCGCGGCGCTGACCAAGCCCGTCCCGCCGGGTGACATCAACGCCACCGGGTGCACCCCCGCCACCGTGGGCGGCCCCACCGAGCAGGGGCAGAGCACCACCAACCTGACGGTCGCCGACCGCTGGGGCAACATCGTCGAATACACGTTCACGATCGAGCAGACCGGCGGCAACGCCATGGTCGTGCCCGGTCGCGGCTTCCTGCTCAACAACGAGCTGACCGATTTCAACTTCACCAACACGCAGGCCCCCGCGGCCGACCCGAACCTGCCCGGCCCCGGCAAGCGGCCGCGCAGCTCGATGTCGCCGACGATCGTGCTGCAGGACGGCCGGCCGTTCCTGGCGCTCGGTTCCCCCGGCGGCGCGACGATCATCACGACGGTCCTGCAGATCCTGCTCAACCGGGTGGTGCTGGGCCAGTCCCTGCCCGACGCGATGGCCGCTCCCCGGGCCTCGCAGCGCAACACCGCGGGCATCCAGGCCGAACCCGCCTTCCGTGCGACCTACGGCCCGGCACTGACCGCGCTGGGCCACACGTTCGGCCCCGACGTGCCCGAGCTCGGCGCGGCCACCGCGATCGAGTTCACCCGGGGCGGCGGTTTCATCGCCTCGGCCGAGCCGGTCCGCCGCGGCGGCGGCGCGGCCGGAGTGGTCCACCCTCGCTGATCGGCAATTTCCCGGAGCCCGTCCGCCTCATCCAGGCGCGGCGGGCTCCGTTTTGTCGTCACAGCAGGGCGCGCAGCCGCCCGGCGAAACCTTCGGGGTCGGACAGGTGGGTGAACGCGTGGTCGGCGGCCGGGCCCGAGTGGCCCGCGGTGCCGGCGACGGCGAGCCGGCGGGTGGGTGGTTGCGCGGTCCAGCCCGCGTATGCCCTCAGCAACCCCGGGTCGCGCCGGGGCTCGGCGAACGGGCGGTAGTGCTCGGGGACCGCGGCCAGCCCGGCCGACGCGACCAGGTCGTCGACTGTGGCCGGCAGGTTGTCGTCCGGTTCGTCCAAGGTGAGCAGGCAGTGGGTCGCGTACGCGTCGGCGAACGCGATCGCCAGCCACGCCGACGTACCGTGCCCGACGACGATCGGCGCCCGGTGCAGTTGCAGGTCGTGCACGAGCGCGGCCAGGTCGGCGGCGATCCGTTCCAGGCTGTAGTCGGTGCGAGGCGGGCACTGGCCGTGGCCGGGCAGGTCGGGGGCGATCACCGTGCAGTCGCCGGCCAGTTCGGCGGCGACCGGCCACCACATCGTGCGGTCGAAGAGGAGGCCGTGCAGCAGGACGACGGGCCGCCCGAACTCGCCCCAGCGGTCGTACACGAGACGGTTCAGCGGGCTGTTGGTGGCGTGGGTCGAACGGCGCGGAGGCTGGGGGCGCATACGACGGATCCTTGTTCCTTCCGGGCAGGAAAGCGGGCAGGCTGCGGGCGCGGCAGGGCCCGGTCGCTATACCCGGAGGACCGAACTTGAAGCTTCCCCGCCGCGGCCGCCCCCGCCTGCGATGACAACGAGATCGACGAGCGCCGGGGCGTGGCCGCGGGCCGGGACGATCGCACCGCCCGTGAGGTCGGCGGCCGGTCGCAGCCGCGGGGCCGGTGCGGAAGTCTGCTCGGTGCCGGTGTGTTGCTCGGGTGACGTCTCGACGGCGGCCGAGGTGGGGGAGCCGACAGCGGCGGCGAACGGCACCGCGCCCAGGGTCAGCAGCATCAGCAGGACCGCGAGCAGCCCGGCGCGTCGGCGTCGGGCGGCAATCATGGCGCCAGCCTACGTCGGCCCGCCCGTCCGGGCCCACCAACCGGCGCGGACATAGGTCATCATCGTGGTCGTGACATGCGAGCGGTGCGGGGCCCGGCTGGATCGTCCGGGGCAGGGACACACCTGCCGTACGGCCTACACCGTGCCCGAAGGGCTGCCGGTCGGCTGGCAGGTGCTCACGGGGGTCGTGGTTCTGCTGGCCCTGATGCTGGGCCTGACGTCGATCGCGCACACGATCACCCGGTTCCAGGCCGTGCAGGCGGGTGATGCCGCCCTGGCCGGCGTCTCGTTCCTGATCAGCGTGGTCTGGCTGGTCCTGGCGCTCGTGGTGTTCGGCTGTCACCTGGCCTGGAGCCGCGGCACCCGCCGGCTGGCCGACCGGTACGGCGACGAGTCCGGCTGGTACGTCCGCCCGCGCACCGTGGCCGGCCTCTACCTGACTTTGCTGTTCTTCAGCGGTTTCGTCCTGTGCGCGGCGGGCGGCCGGCTGGGCGTGGCCGTCGTCCTCGGCGGCGCCGCCGAGTTCCTGGTGATCGCGTTTCTGACCATGGCCGTGCCGGCGGGCTGGTTCCGGCTGCACCGGCTGGCCGCCGATTCGGCCACCCAGACGTACGGGGCCGCGACCGCCCCGATCCCGCCGAGCCGTTACCAGTTCGAGTGGCCGGCCACCGACCTGCCGGAAGCCGGCCCGCCCGCCGTCGGGGCGCCGATCGAGGAGCGGCCCCGCGGTCTCGGCCCGCACCGCGCCCCGTTGAACGCCGTCGCCACGGAGGCCGACTGGAACCCGCACCACTGGGACCCCGAGGAGCAGCCCCCGCGACCCTAAAGGCGGAATTTCCCGGTTTCGCGGGCGGCAATCGCTTAGGAGCACAACGGTTGCGACGATCCTCTCGATGTACATGCAGGTCAGCGCGTCGGGGGGCGTTCGTCATGAGGGTGGTCAGAGCCACGGCACTGGCGGGGATCGTGGCCGGGGCGATGCTGTGTCCGGCCGCCGCGAGCGCCGCGCCGGTGCCCGCGCTGCCCAGCCTGGTGGCTTATGTGCGTAACGGCGACATCTATGTCAGCCAGGGCTCGGCCGAGAAGCGCCTCACCACCGGGGGTAATCAGGCCCGTCCGCGCTGGTCGCCCGACGGCAAGTCGATCGCCTACCTCAAGGCCGGTTACCTGTGGGTGATGAAGGCCGACGGCACCGGTCAGCGCCGTCTCACCACCCGCGCCGCGGCCGGCCCCTCGTGGTCGCCGGACGGGAAGTCGATCGCCTTCGCCTCCCTGTCCTGCACGGGCGGCCCGGGCGTCTACCGGATCGCGGCCGCGGGCCGGGCGACGCCCGAGGTGCTGTTCCCCCGCGACTGCCGCAGCGAGGACCTGCCCGCCGAGCCGGCCCCGGTGACCTCCCGCGCGGGCTCGCTGCAGGAGCGGCTGAGCACCGACGACGCCGTGGCCTGGTCGCCCGACGGCACGCGGATCGCGTTCCGCGGCGGCGACTGCGACTCCGTCTACGACGCCTGCCTGAGCGTGGGCACCGTGGCCACCGGGGGCGAGCAGACCGTGGCCGCGTACGGCGGGGGCAGCCTGCAGACCAGCGGTTTCGCCGTGGTGCCGAGCTGGCGTACGGACGGGGCGAAGCTGGCCTGGACCGCGTACCAGCGGGGTGAGACCAAGGCCGACGACCAGCCGCTGCACGTGGTCGAGTACGACACGAGGACCCGGGCCAAGCGCACCGTCGGCGGCACCGGAGACCGCGAGATGGCCTACCTGTCGACGAGCCGGGCGGTCGTCACCGGGCAGTACAAGAGCGGCTCCTGGGTCGTGGTCGTCGACCTGGTGAAGAACAAGCGGGCGCCGTTCCGTGAGGGTTCCCAGCCCAGTGTGCAGCCGGTGCGCTAAGCGGACGGCCGGGGTTGCCGAAGGGGAGTGAAACGGGAGGAACCGCATGAGCATCTCCGGGCTGGGCACCGCCCGCACCCCCCAACCGCCTCTGACGCCGGTCCACCGGACCGCCCGTACGGAGAAGCCGGCCGAGCGCGCCGACGCGGTGCTGACCGGCCGCGACCGTGAGCTGATTTTCCAGGTCACCGGTGAGCGCGACGCGGCCAAGCAGTCGGCCACCGCGTTCGCCATGATCCTGTCCGCCGAGCGCGCTGCGGGCCGGCTCGCCCCCGGTCAGGAGGCCGGCGCGCTCTACCTCAAGGACCTCAGCCGTCGCTACGAGCGGACGGGCGGGCCCAACCCGGTGGCCGCGTTCCTGCCCAAGGCGCTGGCCTACCTGGGCGAGGGCGGCGCGAACCGGATCGACGTGTCGGCGTAGAAAGTAGGCGTGCACCCGCCGATCCGTACGTTCCATCCCCGTCGTGGCCGCATGAGCGCCCGCCACGAGGACGCCCACGCCGCCCTGTGGCCGACCCACGGCCTCTTGATCTCCGACGGCGACCGCACGCCGCTCGATCTGGACGAGCTGTTCGGGCGCGACAACCCCAAGGTGCTCGAGATCGGCTTCGGCATGGGCGACACCCTGGCCGCGACCGCACAGGCCGACCCGGGCCGGGACTACCTGGGCATCGAGGTGCACACGCCGGGCATCGGCAACCTCCTGGCCCTCATTCAAGATCAAGACCTTTCCCACGTACGGGTGGCGCGCGGCGATGCCCTGCATTTGCTGCACCGCCTGGCTCCCGGCTGCCTCGACGCCATCCACATCTTCTTCCCCGACCCCTGGCCCAAGGCCCGCCACCACAAGCGCCGCCTGATCCAGCCCGCGAACGTGGCCCTGCTACGCGACCGGCTGCGCCCGGGCGGCATCCTGCACTGCGCAACCGACTGGCCCGACTACGCCGAGGCCATGGCCGAGACGCTCGACGCCGACCCCGGCCTGGAGGCGGTCGACCGCGACCGGGCGGGGCGGCCCGAGACGAAGTTCGAGCGTCGCGGGGCCGGGGCGGGCCGGCCGATCACGGATCTGCGCTACCGGCGTCGCTGAACCACTCACCAGTCGCCCGCACTGCCGGCCCGCCCCGCTTCTGCCGCTGGCCGCTCGTCGCCGCCGCCGCGCTGCTGTCGACCCGTCAGCATCTGCGCGCTCCGCCACCTCCTACCGTCCGTCCGGCCGCCGCTGCCCGACCGCTACACCCCCGCCCGCCCGTTACCGGCCGCCCGCTACACCCGCGCGCCCGTTCCCGGCCGCCCGCTACACCCGCGCGCCCGTTCCCGGCCGCCCGCGGCGATTCACCGGCCGGCTCGTGGTCGCCTTGACCCGTACCTGGTGATTTGGGGCTTTGAAGCAATTAGCGCCTTATAGGCTGGACGGGTGGCTGAGCGGCGAGACGACCCCGGCCGCGAAGCCTGGCCGGGTGGCCTCGACGAGAACCTGCTGCACGAGGTGGCCGAGCTGCACCCGGCCTCGCTCGACGGCGGCGGCGCCGACGAGCTGGCCGCACTGCTGGCCCGCGCCGCGCACGCGCCCGTCGGGGTGATCCACCTCGTACGGGGTGACACCCTGCACCTGTACGGCAGCCACGGCCTGGCTGAGCCCTGGAACACGCCGGAAGGCCCGCTCGAGGGGTCGCTGGCCTCGCTCGTCCTGCGCGACAACGCCCCACTCGTGATCAACGACCTCACCGGTTCCGTGATCGCCGGCCGCCGGGGAGCCTATCTGGGCCATCCCGTACGCGATGAGAACGGCGCGGTGCTGGCGGTGTGCTGCGCAGCCGACGCCGAACCCCGCCAGTGGACGCCCGAGAACATCGCCTCGGTGGCCTCGGCCGCCCACGTCGCCGGTCTGGTGCTGACCGAGCAGCTGGCCCGCTACGAGCTGGCCCGGCAGCGCAGCTTCCTCGACGCGGTGCTGGACAGCCTGCACGACGGCGTCATCGCCTGCGACGAGCAGGGCCGCATCGTCTTCGTCAACGAGCGGATGCGCCGGTTGTGGGGCGAGACCGGGCACCCCGGCGAAGGCTGGCTGGAAGGGCTCAGCGACCCCGAGGGCAACCCGCTGCGCCGCGACGACCTGGGCCTGTTCCGCGCGCTCAAGGGCGACCACCTGGTCGACAGCGAGGTCGTGCTGAACGCCCCCGACCGCCGCCGGCACTACCTGATCGACGCCCACCCGATCCCCGGGCCGGGCGGCCGCACAGCCGGGGCGGTGCAGGCCGTGCAGGACGTGACCCGCCGCAAACGGGTCGAGCGGTTCCGCACCTGCGAACTGGCCGTCACCACGGCCCTGGCCGACGCGCCGAGCATCGAGGCGGCCGGCCCGCGCGTGCTGGAGGCCGTGGTCAGCACCCTGGAGTGGGTGCACGCCGAGTTGTGGCTGGTCGACGAGCCGGCCGCGGTGGTGCGTTCGGCCGCCCGGTGGAGTGCGGCGGGCCCGCGGTCCGACATCGAGGTGCCGGCCGACCTCCCGTACGGGGTGGGTCTGGCCGGACGCGCCTGGCAGGTGGGCAAGCCCCTGTGGATCCGTGACGTGGGCCGCCCGCAGAGCCTGATCTCACCGGAGACGGCCGCGTCGGCCGACCTGCACACCGCGCTGGCGGTGCCCGTACGGGAAGGCTTCGAGACCCTCGGCGTGCTGACCGTCTTCGCCGACTCGATCGAGGACCCCGAGGACGAACTGCTGGCCCTGATGTCGGGTATCGCCGCACACATCGGGCAGTTCGTCGAGAAGCACCGCGTCGAGGATCTGCAACGTCAGCTGATCCGCAGCAAGAACGAATACCTGGCGCTGGTCGGGCACGAGCTGCGCACGCCGCTCACGTCGATCAGCGCCTACACCGAGCTGCTGCGCGAGGCCGACGAGAAGAGCCTGGTCGCCGACGGGCCGCGGCTGCTCGAGGTGATCGAACGCAACACCAACCAGCTGCGCGACATCATCAACGAGCTGATGGAGCTGTCCGCCCTGGACACCGGGCACGCCGACATCCAGCTCCTGCCGATGGACCTGGCCGAGGTCGTCCGCGACTCGGTGACCAAGATCCGGGCTGCCGTGGCCGGGGCCCCTCTGGTGATCAACGACGAGCTGCCGGACCAGCTGGTGCTGCCCGGCGACCGCAAACGGCTGCGGCAGGTGGTGGACAACCTGCTGGGGAACGCGGTCAAGTACAGCCCGGACGGCGGAAAGATCGGCGTGACGCTGCGCGCCGCGGGCCGGGCCGCCGAGCTGGCTGTCTCGGACACCGGGCTGGGCGTCTCCAACGACGAGCGGGAGAAGCTGTTCACCGGGCTCTACCGCACGTCGCGGGCGCGCGACTCGGCCATCCCGGGCACCGGGCTGGGCATGACGCTGAGCCGTGCGGTTGTCAGCAAGCACCACGGCAGCATCGAACTGCTGGCCCACGACGGGCCGGGCACCACTGTTCTCGTGCGGCTGCCCATGGAAGCCCGTTGACGACTTCTTATCAGTTGTAACTCTGGTCACACGCTGATCAGCGGGCGAGGATGAGCTGCATGACCCGGTGGACTCCTGACCCGACGTTCTATCCCACCCCGCGTGACGCGGCGGGCGCCCCGGCCGAGCAGCTGGCCTACGTGGCCGCCTTCGACCGCACCGCGCAGCAGCCCGACGCGATCGCCGTCATCGACACCGAACCGTCCTCCGACACGTACGGCCGGGTCGTGGGCTGGACCGACCTGCCGCACACAGGCGACGAGCTGCACCACTTCGGATGGAACGCGTGCAGCAGCGCGCTCTGCCCGACCGCGCCCCACCCGCACGTCGAGCGGCGCTACCTGATCGTGCCCGGCCTGCGCTCGTCGCGCCTCTACGTGATCGACACCAAGGACGACCCGCGCGCGCCCCGGATCGTCAAGGAGATCTCACCCGAGGAGTTCGGCGCGTCCGGCTACTCGCGGCCGCACACCATCCACTGCGGACCCGACGGCATCTACGTGTCGGCCCTGGGCAACGCGACCGACGGCGGGGGCCCCGGTGGCATCGCCGTGCTCGACCACACGACCTTCGACGTACGGGGAAAATGGGAAGCCGACCGTGGGGACCAGTTCCTCGCATACGACTTCTGGTGGCACCTGACCCGTGACGTGCTGGTCACCTCGGAGTGGGGCACGCCCGACATGATCGAGGACGGGATCGACCCGGAGCTGCTCCTGGGCCGCAAATACGGTCACCGCCTGCACTTCTGGGACCTGACCAAACGCACGCTGGTGCAGACCGTCGACCTCGGTGACCAGTATCAGATGACCCTGGAGCTGCGGCCCGCCCACGACCCCACCCGCGAATACGGCTTCGTGGGTGTCGTGGTCAGCGTGGAGGACCTGTCCGCGTCGATCTGGCTGTGGCACCGCGTCAACGGTGAGTTCGCCGTCACCAAGGTGATCGACATCGCGGCCGAGCCCGCCGCCACCGAGGACCTGCCGCCCGCGCTGCAGCCCTTCGGGGCCGTGCCGCCGCTGGTCACCGACATCGACCTCTCCGTCGACGACAAATTCCTGTACGTGTCGTGCTGGGGCACGGGCGAACTCAAACAGTACGACGTGAGCGACCCGTTCCACCCCGTCGAAGTCGGCTCGGTGCACCTGGGCGGCATCGTCCGCCGCACACCGCACCCGTCCTTCCCCGACGAGCGCCTGGCCGGCGGCCCCCAGATGGTCGAGGTGTCACGCGACGGCCGGCGGGTCTACGTCACCAATTCCCTGTACGGCTCGTGGGACGACCAGTTCTACCCCGACGGCGTCGGCGCCTGGCTGGCCAAGATCGACGTGGCCGGCACCGGCGGTCTGACCCTGGACCCCCGGTTCTTCCCGCACGGCGACGAGTTCCGGGGCCGCCGCGTCCACCAGACCCGCCTGCAGGGCGGCGACGCCAGTTCCGACTCGTACTGCTTCCCCTCCGCATGACCTGGGGACAGATCGCCGCCCTGGCCGGGCTGGGGGCCTTCCACGGCCTCAACCCGGCCATGGGCTGGCTGTTCGCCGTGGCCCGGGGCATGCAGGAACGTTCCCGCCGGGTGCTGCTGACCTCGCTGCCCCCGATCGCCCTGGGCCACCTGGCCTCCGTGGCCATCGTGGCCGCCATCGTCTCCGCCACGTCCTCAGTGGTGGCGGCCAACATCGTCGGCATCGCGGGCGGCACAGTGCTGGTCGCCTTCGGCCTGTGGCGTCTGCTGTCCGAGCGCCACTTCCGCTGGGCCGGCATGCGCCTGTCGAACACCCAGCTCACCGGCTGGTCGTTCCTCATGTCCTCGGCCCACGGCGCCGGCCTGATGCTACTGCCCGTGCTCGCCGCCACCCCCGTGACCAGCGCCCACTCCGGCCACATGCCGCCGGCGGGCCTCGACGGCACCCCGCTGGCCGCCCTCGAAGGCGTGGCCGCAGCCGGCATCCACACGATCGCCATGTTCGCCGCCATGGCCCTGTGCGCGGTGCTGGTCTACGAATTCGTAGGCGTCACCATCCTGCGCCGAGCCTGGTTCAACGTGGACCGCCTGTGGGCCGCCGTGATGGTCGGCGCCGGCGCCCTGACGATCGCCCTGACCGCCTAACGTAGTCAGGCGTGACCGAGGTACGTCTGGAACCGATGACCGCCGACCAGTACAAGCCGTGGCGGGCCGACGCCGAGGCCCACTACACCCGAAGCGTCATCGCCACCGGCCGCACGCCGCAGGACGCAGCCCGCGAGGCCGCCGAGACATACACCCGCCTGCTGCCCGACGAGGCCGCCACCCCCGGCCACCACATCTGGCACGCCTACGACGGCAACCGCAGGATCGGTTTCCTCTGGGTCAAGGTCACCGATCAGGAGGCCTTCGTCTACAACGTGGCCGTCGAGCCCGGCCTGCGTCGTCAGGGCTACGGCCGTGCCATCATGCAGGCGGCCGAACGCTGGTGCCACGCCAACGCCATAACTCGCATCGGCTTACGCGTCTTCGCCCACAACACCGGGGCTCGCAGCCTCTACGAAGAACTGGGCTACGTCGAAACCAGCCGCAACATGGCCAAAGACCTGTAACACCGCCCCGGTGCCTCGAGCACAGCACGACGAGTTGCACCCGCCGCGGGCAGCCCGCGGCTCAGGTCTTCGGGGGCGCGTTCCAGTGAGTGAGCTCGCCGTCGATCTTCCGCTGATCCAGCTTCGCCTCGCGCCGGTCGGCGGTCCGGTCCCGTTCGTCGGCTCTTTCGTCGCGCATGTCCCCGGTCGACGCGCGTTGTTCCGCTTCGATGTCCCGCTGGTCCGCGTGGCGCTGCCGGTCGTCGGCCGCGGTTTCCCTTCAAGCCGCGAGCCCTTCCCGCTCCTCCAGTGCGGTCAGACGGCTGTCGTGGTCCGGCACGGGGTCAGGTCAGGCGTGCTCCCGTCGCGGCGGAACCGCGAAGCGGGTTCCTCCGATGTGTCGCCGCAGCGCCGGGTTCTGTCGGGTCGGCTTCCGGTGGGGCTCGGCGGTCCGGCCCGGCGTTCCGCAGGCGTCCTGCTCGGCCGGCTGTCGATCCCGGGCGACGCCCCGCCCGCCGTCGGGGCGTCGCCGGTGCGAACGTCAGGCGGCCGGCGTGCTCCACATGGCGGTGAAGGCGGCCGCCTCCCCGGCCAGCCACGTCTCGATGTCGGTGGGCTTGGTCGCCGGGTCGAGGCGGTGGACCTGACCCCGGCGCAGGTCGACCAGGACGGGGTCGGCGTTGGGCAGGATCTGGTCCATGTGGCGGGCCATCAGGTGCAGCATGGCCGTTGTCAGCTCGGGCGAGGGCGGGGCCTCGTCGAAGTGCAGACGGACCGCCTCGCGGCGGCCGTCCTCGTACTTCAGGCCGAAGTGGGGGTTGATCTTCACGACCAGCGGGCCCACCGAGGCCAGGGCGTCGCGGGTCTGGGCCAGGCCGACCTGGGCGGGGTCGCCCAGTGATGCCAAGTACGTCTTGGCGCCGGCGCTGACCGACTCGTAGAGCGGCTTCCACCTGTCTTTGACCAGGTCGACCACGCCGGACAGGTAGCTGCCGCCGGTGCGGAACGCGATGTCGGCCTTGAGCGCCTTGACGAGCTGGCCGTGCGGGTTGAAGCCGGACCGGCGCTCGCGGGCGCGACGCAGGCCGCCGACGAATGTGGCCTTGGCCGGGCCGGTGCGGGTCACGTACCGGGTGAAGCCGAGCATGGTCGCGTAGGGCGGGATGACGGGCACGGGGTTGGTCGAGGGAACACTCAGGACGGACGCGGTCACGTCGATCTCCTAACTGGCCACAACACGATCCGAGGCGCGTTTGACACGCCGAAGATCAGCAGCTCACAGGCCCTTTTCGTACATACATTCTAATCGACGGGTACGACATTCCCAAGTGCGCGGCCGCGTACCCTGCGAGGCTGACGAGCGGAGATCACATGCCCCTGACGAACCCCTGGCTCGCCGAGCCGATGCCCGCCGGACGGCTGCCCCGGGAGCGCCTCGAGGAGCGCATCCTCAACCTGCTGTCGTCGCAGAACATGTGCGTGCTGGCGACCACCGGCCCCGGCGGCGCGCTGGCCACGCCGGTGCGCTACTCCTCGCTCGGCTTCGCGGTCATGTTCACCGCCGCGCCCCGTTCGCCCAAGGTGCGCAACCTCGAAGCCGACCCGCGTGTCTCGATCGGCGTCTTCGCCCCGTTGACCGGGCTGGCCGCCAGCCGCGGGGCGCAGGTTTTCGGCGAGGCCCGTGTCCTGCCGCCCGGCGACCCCGGGCGCGAGCGCTACTGGGCGGCGTTCCGCTGGGAGAACGAGCACGTCGAGCGGGGCCGCCCGCTCACCGAGCCACCCCGCGACACCCTGATCGTCGTCGAGGCCACCCGCATCGTCTACACCGAGCACTGGCTGCGCCGCGAGGGCTTCGCCGCGCGCCAGTTCTGGAGGGCCCACGTGGAGCAGAGACAAGACCCGATCAAAATTTCCCCGTACGACGTGAGCTGGCCCGACGCCTTCGAGCAGCAGCGCTCGCGGGTCGAGGAGGCGCTGGCCCCGTGGCTGGCGGGCCCGGTGGAGCACATCGGCAGCACGTCCGTGCCGGGCCTGCCGGCCAAGCCCATCATCGACATGGCCGCGCGCGTCCCCTCGTACGGGGAAACGGGTGTGATCGAGGCGATGGCCGCCATCGGGTGGGTGCACGCCCCCGAACCGGGTGACGTCGCGGCCCGCAAGTGGTCGTTCTGCTTCCCGAGCATCGCGCGCCGCACCCACCACCTGCACGTCTACGAGACCGCGGCGTCCGCGTGGCCGCGGCTGCTGGCCTTCCGCGATCACCTGCGCGCACACCCGGAGGACGCCGCCGAGTACGCGCGGCTCAAGCTGTCGCTGGCCGAGGCCGATCCGGACGACCGTCCGCGCTACCGGGCCGGCAAGGCGCCGTTCATCGAGCGCCTGTCGTGACGGCGACCGTCCGCCCGCGGCGCGACGACGATCTGCCCGCCTGCGCCGACGCGTTGCGTCAGGTCCACACAGCCGATGCCTACCCCCTGAACTGGCCCGGCGATCCGCAGGCCTGGCTCACCCCGCACACGGCGGCGTGGGTGGCCGAGCAGGACGCCCTGATCGTCGGGCACGTGGCCGTCCTCGACGACGAGGTGACGCGGCTGTTCGTCGTCCCCGAGGCCCGCCGCCACGGCATCGCGGGCGCGCTGCTGGCCGAGGCCCGCGCCTGGGCCGCCCGCCACCACCGCGTGCTGACACTCACCGTGGTGGCCGCCGGCCGGTCCCCGGCGATCACGTTCTACGAGTCCACCGGTTGGCGTCACACCCGTACGACGGTCGCCGGCTGGTCCGCTCCGGACGGCGGCCCGGTCGAGCTGCGCCACTACGTGGACGTGCCGGCCGTGCACGAGTTCGCCGACGCGCTGCGCGGGCTGGGCCGGGTCACGGATCTGTTCGTGGCTGGTTCGCTGGCGACGGGCGACTACATCCCGTACGTGAGCGACCTCGACCTGGTCGCGATCACCGACGGGCCCGTGGATCGAGGGTTGATCGAGGAGGTCCATCGGCGGGTGGGGCCGGGGTACCAGCTGGGATGCGTCTATGTCGATGCGGCCCTGATCGACGACGTCGGGGTGCGGCACCCGACGTGGACGCACGGGCAGCTGGTGGAGCGGATCCTCTCCGGGATCACGCGCGCGGAACTGGCCGGTCACGGGTACGCGGTCTTCGGCCGCCCGCCGGGCGAGGTCGTGCCGCCGGTCGACGTGCGCGCGGCCGCCCGGGCCGAGCTCGCCGGCTACTGGAGGTGGGCGGCGCGACGGCCGTACCTCTGGTGGAACCCGATGATGGCTGACCTCGGGCTGACCTCGATGGCCCGTGCGCGTCACGCTCTCGCGTACGGGGAACTCCTGACCAAGACGGCCGCGATCGAACACGCCGCGGCGCCGGAGTGGCTCAAGCAGCAGTTGCGGGAGCGCCGGCGGAACCGGCCCGTGACCTCGCCCCGGCTGCGGGCGGGGTGGATCGCCTGGCGGGACGCGGAGCGGACGACGAGACTGGGTTGATGGCCTTGATCCACGTGGACTTCTCCAGCGCATCGCTCGATCTGAGCACCTCCATGACGGTGGTGCTGCCGCAGCAGGGCGCCACCCCGCCGCCCGTGCTCTATCTGCTGCACGGTCTCACCGACGACCACACGGCGTGGACCCGCTACACGTCGATCGAACGGTACGCCTACGACCACAACCTGGCCGTCGTCATGCCTCAGGTGCATCGCAGCTTCTACGCCGACGAGGCGTACGGGATGAAGTTCTGGACTTTCCTCTCCGACGAGCTGCCGGGGCTGGTGCACCGGTTCTTCCGGCTGAGCGACAAGCGTGAGCAGACGTACGTGGCCGGGTTGTCCATGGGCGGCTACGGCGCCTTCAAGTGGGCGTTGCGGCAGCCCGAACGGTTCGCCGCCGCGGTCAGCCTGTCGGGCGCGCTCGACCTGTCGTGGCTGCAGCAGAAGGACGACCGGCCGCATATCCGCGAGGTGATGCAGCGGGTCTTCGCCGGTCGTGATGTGACCGGCACCGACGACGACCTGCTGCACCTGATCGAGCACGCCGACAAGGCCACCCTGCCCCGGCTGATGCTGCGCTGCGGCACGGGCGACCACCTGTTCGAGCAGAACGAACGCTTCGTACACGCCTGTGCCCGCGCCGGCATCCCGCTGGACAGCGAGTTCGAGCCGGGCGGGCACGAGTGGTCGTTCTGGGACAGGCACATCCCGCGGGCGCTGGACTTCGTGACGAGGCCTTAGCTCTCGTTCTCGCGGCGCTGCTGCTCGGCCAGGAACCGTTCCAGCTCGGCGCCCAGCTCGTCCGCGGTGGGCAGCGGCCGGTCGTTGTCGGCCAGCAGGTTGCCCTCGCGGCCGCGCAGGAACGCGTCGTACTGCGCCTCGAGCGACGACACCAGACGGGCGGCCTGCTCGTCGTCGGCGACCTGCTTGTCCACGTCCTCCCGGACGACCTTGGCCGCCTCGCGCAGCTCCCCGGTCGGCAGGGCCAGGCCCGTGGTGGCCGACACCGAGTCGAGCAGCAGCTCGGCCGCGGCCGGGTAGGTGGTCTGGGCCAGATAGTGCGGCACGTGCGCGGCGAAGCCCATGGCGTCGTGGTCGTTCTCACCCAGGCGGAACTCGAGCAGGTTGCCGACGCTGGCCGGCACCTGCACCTTCTGCAGCCACGGCTCGCGGTCGCCCAGCAGTGCCTTGTCGGTGGCGTGGGCGGTGACACTGACCGGGCGGGTGTGCGGCACGGCCATCGGGATGGCGTTGAGGCCCACGGTCAGCCGGACGCCGAACCGCTCGACCAGGCCGGTCACGGCGGCGATGAAACGCTCCCACTGCAGGTCGGGCTCGGGCCCGGCGAGCAGCAGGAACTCGGTGCCGAGCTGGTCGCGCACGAGGTGCAGGGCCAGGCTGGGCTGCTCGTAGCTGACCCAGTGGTCCTCGTCGAAGATCATCGGAGGGCGGCGGGAACGGTAGTCGAGCAGCTGGTCGAGGTCGAACGTGGCGACGAGCTGGCTGTCCAGCCGCTCCAGCAGGTTCTCGCGCGCGAGCTGGATCGCCGAGCCCGCGTCGACGAAACCGGTGAGCGCCTGGACCAGCACCGGCTCGTCCAGCTCCGGCAGGTCGTCGGCCAGCTCGTAGAGCTCGTTGGGGTCGAGCACGTCGAGGCCTCCTGTGTTCCGTTAAGGGGTAAAACCTGCGAACAACCCGGCCCGGGGATTAATTCCGGGCACTCGTCGATCTTGCCAACTCGCCGTCGCGGAGGCGCGAGCGCACCTCGGCCGGCGGCAGCGGGCGGGAGAAGTGATACCCCTGTGCGAAACGGTAGCCCAGTTGGTAAAGGGTGTCGGCCTGCGCGGCGGTCTCCACGCCCTCGGCCACGGCCTTGAGGTGCAGGCCGTCGGTGATCTGAATCATGGCGGTGGCGATCACCGCCTCCTCCGAGGCGCCGCCGATGCCGGCCACGAAGGACTTGTCGACCTTGAGCGTGTTGGCCGGCACCGTCCGCAGCAGGCCCAGCGACGAGTGGCCGGTGCCGAAGTCGTCCAGCGCCACCTTCACGCCGAGCTTGACGATCTCCAGCAGCGTGTCCAGCGCCACACCGCCGTCGAACACCGCGGTCTCGGTCACCTCCACCACGAGCCGGTCCGGGCTGACCCCCGAGAACGAGAGCGCCTCGCGCACCTCGTCCGCGAAGCCGGGTTCGCGCAGCTGCCGGGCCGACACGTTGACACCCAGCTCGCGCGGCGCGACCCCGGGCCCGAACTCGGCGTCCCAGGCGGCCAGCTGACCCAGCGCGGTGTGCAGGATCCAGGTGCCCAGCGGCACGATCAGGCCGGTGCGCTCGGCGATCGGGATGAACAGGTCGGGCCCGACGAAGCCGCGCTCGGGGTGCGGCCAGCGGATCAGCGTCTCCAGGCCGGTCCACTTGCCGTCGGGCAGCCGCACGATCGGCTGGTAGGCCAGGGTGAGCTGCCTTGCGGCGAAGGCGTGGCTCAGCTCGGCCCCGAGTTTCTGGTCGGCCTCGTGGGTGCGCTCGAGCGCCTCGTCGTACACCGCGAACTGGGCCTTGCCGTTGTCTTTGGCGTAGTACATCGCGATGTCGGCGCGGCGCAGCAGCTCGGCCGCGGTGGCGCCGGGCCATGCCTCGGCCAGACCGGTGCTGGCCCGGGCCAGCAGCTGGTGACCGGAGACCTTGAACGGCACCGCCATCGCCTCGTCGAGCCGGGCCAGCAGGGCGAGCGCCTCGTCGCCGGTCAGGCCGGGCAGCAGGATGCCGAACTCGTCGCCGCCGAGCCGGGCCGGCAGGTCCGAGGCGCGCAACGTGGCCCGCAGGCGCTGGGCGATCGTCTCCAGGAAGGCGTCGCCGACCGCGTGCCCGAGCCGGTCGTTGATGGTCTTGAAGTCGTCCAGGTCGACCATGGCCAGGCAGAGCGGTTCGCCCGCGGCCAGCATCTCGTCGGCCGACTGCTCGAACAGAACCCGGTTGGCCAGGCCGGTCAGGCCGTCGTGGGTGGCCCGGTGCTTCAGCTCGTCCTGATAGTCGTTGAGCTGGTTGAGCTGCTGGTCGACGCGCTGCAGGAGGCGGCCGTTGTCACGCAGGGCGCCGATCTGGCGAGCGACGACCAGGGCGGTGAGCCCGGTGGCGGCCGCCGCGACGACCGCGACGGTGCGGCTGGAGTCGCTGCTGACGCGCAGCAGCAGGGCGTCGGTGGCGGCCACCGCGGCGTACGGGACCAGGCTGAACAGCCGCCGCTTGGGGGCTCGGGCCGGCATGCCCGCGGCCCGCCGGTGCCGGTCGGCGGCGAGCGTGACGCACAGCATGGTGGCCGGGACGAAGATCTGCGAGCCGCTGAGCCCGGGCCCGGCCTCGAACACGAGCGGGAACAACCCGCCGCCGATCGTGCCCACCGCCGCCGCGGCAGCGAACCAGCGCAGCGTGCCGGGCTCCAGCCCGCCCATGCCGGTCGTCGCGACCTTGACCATGGCCAGGGCCACGATCAGTCCGAGCACGGCCAGCAGGAGCATCGGGACGGTTGTTCCCTGGGCGTCGCCCGCGTTGCCCGCCCGGTCGGTGAAATACCAGGCGAAGACGGTGACGGTGACGGTGATGGTGAGCGCGTCGAGGACAAACCGCACGCTGGCGCCTTGACGGCCCAGAGGCAGCCGCAGGAGCGCCCAGACGATCACGACGATGGCCGCGGCGTAGCAGATCGAACTCACCAGGTCGTGTTGTTGCAGCGGAACCCGCTCGGGGGCGACCACCGACAGCCGGGCGTCGCCGACGTTGCCGGCGGCCACGAAAACGGCGCAGAGTGCGATCGACCGCCACAGCCGCTGGGCCGGGCGGTCCCGCCGGGCCAGGCGAGCCGTCTGCCAGCATGAGACGGCCGTCACACAACAGATCACGAGGCCCGGAAGCCAGCCCCAAGCCGGGCTGAACACCTGATGCGTCGCGTTGACGGCATAGAGCACGATGGCGGTGACCAGCATGAAGACGCCGGTCGCCAGCATCGGCGTCAGGCTCAGGCGAGCCGCGGTGCGTTCTTCCGTCACACTCCGGGTAATCGGTACAACAGATCTCAGGTTGAGCACTACGAGCCATGAAGGGTCGCGTGCACGTGCATGTGCACGGCACAATGGAACAGGAACGTTCCCTTCCCCCCTCGGAGCGATCTGGTGACCGACTCAGCAAACTCGTCCGACGTGATCACCGACAACGGCGCCGACGCGCCTCCCGGCTCCCTCTGGCAGCGGATGAAGGCCGATCCGCAATATGCGCCGGAACACCTCGCGCTCGAGGCGGTCCGCCGGCTCGGGCCCGAGGCCGCCGCCTGGGCCGAGCGTGCGCGGGCCGACAATCCGGACCGCACACCCGACCAGCTGGCCGACATCGCGATCAAGCGATTCACCAACCTCGCCCGCATCTCGGGCGCGGTCTCCGGCGCCACCGGCCTGCCCGGCGCTGTGCTCGACGTGGGTGTGCTGGCCTGGAACCAGGCGCGCATGGTGCTGCACATCGCGGCCGTCTACGGCCACGACCCGTCTGCCCCCGAGCGCGCGACCGACCTGCTGGTGCTGCAGCGCGTGCACAAGGTGGCCCAGACGGCCCGCCTGGCGCTGGGCGTGGCGGCCGGCCGCGAACGGGCCGAGCAGCTGTTCGCCGGGGCGGGCAACCGTCCGCTGAGCGGCGTGATGCTGCGGCTGGGCGTCAAACTGGCCCAGATGGCGGGCATCCGCGCCGCCAAGCGCATGTTCGCCAAGGTCATCCCGGGCGCCTCGATAGTGCTGGGCACCTGGGTCAATTCGGCCGCCACCAAGGATCTGGCCCGCCGCTCCCGCGAGCAGTTCAAACAAGCGCCCGCGCCGCCCGAGAGGTCATTGAGCCCAGGCCGGCAGTAACCGAGACCACCGGCCCCGGTCAGCCGGGCCTAAGCATTCCGCCGGCGCGGACGAACGGAGTTCTTGACATCGCCGGACGGAAGGGGCTGCTTGTGGGTCGTCGTTGGCTGGGGCTTCTCGTGGTCGTGCCGCTCGCGCTCGTGCTGAGCGGCTGCGGCCAGGACTCGTCGTCGAAGCAGGCCGAGGACGCAGCAGCGGGCAAGTCGTGGGTCGTCGTCGCGAACGGCAGCGCCACGCCGTCGCCCGCGCCGAGCCGGGCCACGGGCACGGCCACTCCGTTCCCCACCGGCTTCCTGCCGCTGCCGACGAGCACGCCGGCGCCCACGCCGACCGGCAGCTACTCGTGCCCGCCGGTGAAGAACCAGATCATCAACGGCGCCGACGCCACCGCGGGCACCACCAGCGGCACGGTGACCTGGTACAACCCGGCCACCACGGACATCGTCGAATACCGGATCACGGCGATCAGCCAGGACGCCCTGATCGGCAATCAGCGCGACATCGGCTGGACCGTCGTCACGCCCGGCGCCACCTGCGGCTACATGACGGCCACGATCGTCGGGCTGGACCGCGACACCCGCTACGTGTTCTCGGTCGACGCGGTCACGACCCGCTCCGACAGCGACGCGACGTACGGCAAGACCATCGCCCGTTCCCGCGTGGTCAAGACGTCCTGAGCTCCACGTCCGGGGTCCAGCCCCGCGACCGGGCCTTGGCGATGTCGAGCACCATCCCGTCGGTGACCTGATCGATCGCGTACGGGGTGAGAGTCCGCGACGCCACGGCGGCCACCCGGGCCAGCGTGATCGGCACGTGTCGCACCGGCACGCCCAGCACCGCCGTGATCGCCGCGTCCCGCGAGTAAGGCCGCGCATCGGCAATGTTGTACGCCCCCGGCGGCCACCGCACGGCGGCCAGACAGGCGGAGGCCAGGTTCTCGACGGCGGTCAGGCTGAGCGGCACATCGGGCCCCGGCAGCCAGGACCGGTTTCCCCGTACGGTCCGGCGCAGCCGCGGCAGCAGGTGCGGGTCGCCGTCCCCGTAGACCGCGCGCGGCCGCAGCACGACGGCCCCGTAGTCCCGGGCCAGTTTTTCCCCAGTGGCTTTCGTCCTGCCGTACGCGGTCCGCTGGTTGTCTGTCGGATGGTCCTCGCGAACGGGCCCGTCGTAGGGGCCGGGCCGGTAGACGCTGGCACTGCTCACCCACACGACCCGCCGGCCACCCGCCGCGTCGAGCAGCCGCCGGCCGCCGTCGACGTTGACGGCCGCGAAGGTGTCGTCGTCCCCGCTGTCACCCACCGCCGCGGCTAGGTGGATCACCACGTCGGCCCCGGCCAGATCGGGCGCGGTCGTCGTGGCGTCCCAGAAGACGTGCCGGCCGACCGGTCCGGGGCGGCGGCCCAGGCACACCACGTCCCCGCCGGCAGCCGCCGCGAGCCGGGCCACCGCGCCGCCGCAGAACCCACTGGCCCCCGTGACGGCCACCCTCATGCCGCGGCTCGCACCGTCAAGGACCGCCATCCCGGCAGGGCGGCTTTGCGGTCGGCGCGGGCCCGTACGACCACGGGCTGGAACGGCGCGAGTGCGGCCAGCAGGTCGGCGAGCTGAGCCCGGGCCAGACCGGCGCCCGGGCAGGCGTGCGGCCCGACGCCGAAAACCAGCTGCGCCGTACGGGCCGGGGCGGCATCGGTCACGTCCGGACGCCGCCGGTGCGCCTCGGCCGCGTGCCGGGCGATCAGCAGCAGCCGATCGCCCGCTCGGACCGGGCAGCCCTCGACGTCGGCGTCAGCGGCCGCGACCCGGGGGAGCAGGGGCGTGGGGGCGGTGACCCGCAGCAGCTCGTCGGTGAGGACGGGGTCGCCGGCGTGCTTCCACAGGTCGTCGTCGCAGACCCAGGCCACTGCGCGCGGCATCGCCGCCACCGTCGTGTTGATGGCCGCGACGGCGATCATCGACCGCAGCCCGGCCTCGCCGGGCTGCCCGCCCGGCGTCACCATGTCGACCAGCCGGGCCGCCGTGGTGGCCGCCGCCGCTTCGGCCCGTCGCCGTCCCGGCCCCGGCAGGTGCGCCCGGGCCGCTGCGGCCGCCGCGACCCGGGCCGCCGCGGCCAGCTCGACCGGGTCCACGTCGAGCCCCAGCACCTCCGCCGCCGTGGCCCCCGCGAGCTCCGCCGCCAAGGGCACCAGATCGAGCTCGCCGCCGGCCGCGAGCACGGTCAGCCGGTCATCGAGCAGTTTCCGCCAGATCGGACGCAACGTGGCCACGTCCAGCATCGCCGCTGTGCCCCGGCGAGTGCCCCGGTGCTCGTCGCCGTGCTGGTCGAAGAGCGCCCCCGGCCCCGCCAGTTCCCCGGCCGCGCCCCCGGTCGTCCCGGCCGCGGTGCGATCGAGCGGCACCCTGGTCAGCACTGTCCGGTAGGCCTCCGCGCCGTGCACCAGCACCGTGCTCCCGAGCCGCCGTACGGGCCGGCCTCTCGTCGCGGCCAGCAATGCGAACAACACCGGGTGGCTCGCCAGGTAGACCCGCCGATCGCGGCGGCGCGCTAACCCGGTCACGGCTCGCCCCGATCGGTTTTCCCCCGTGCCGCCGCCTCCCCCGCCCACCCAGGTCGGGTGAGCCTACGCCGTCGGGGGAAAGCGCGCTCCGCCCTTGTGGACAACGCCGCAGCCAGGGCCGATGCCGCCGTCCGGTCCGGTTTCCGCGAACGCCCCGCCAACGGCACCCGCCCGAACACCACGTCGTCCGGCCGCGCCGACCCCATCCGTTCGAGCGGCCCCCGCAAGGCCGCCCGCACCTCGGCGTCCGGAACCCCGGCGGCCGGCTGCACGAGGGCGACGACCCGCTCGTCCCCGTCCCCGGCCGGCACCCCCACCAGCAGCGCCAGCTCGACCCCGGCCACGTGCAGCGACGGCTCGTACAGCCCGGGATAGATGTTCTCGGCGTCGCGCAGGATCATGTCTTTGGCCCGCCCGCCGAGCACCACGGTGCGCCCGTCGACCCGCCCGATGTCTCCGGTCGCGACCCAGCCGAACGGTTCCGACCCCAGATAACGGTCGGCCGCCGTCGGCCCGCCCAGCAGCAGTTGCCCGTCGGACACCCGGGCCGACACGCCGGGCAGCAGCTCACCCACCAGATCACCGGAGCCGGAGAAAGCACCTTTCTCCGCCGCTTCGACCGCAGCCGCCGGGAACACTTCGGTCAGCGCGTAAACCCCCCACGCCTCCGCCGCCCCGGCCCGGCGTAGGGCGGACAGCAGCGCCGCCGACACGGGCGCCGAGCCGCTGTAGACGCGCGCGTCGTCGAAGCGGCTGCCCGCGGCCAGCGCGGCCCGCACCTGCGGCGGGGTCAGGTACACCGCTTGCGGCCGGAGGCGGCGCAGGTTGCGTCCGGTCGGCGGGGCCACGGGCGCGCCACTGGCCAGCGACGGCAGCAGGACGAAGAACGTGCCGCCCAGCACCGGCCGCCCCGGGACGGGTCGCACCAGGTCGCGCACCGCGGTCATGCCGGCCGAGATCGAGGCGCGCGTGTGCACTACGGCGCGGGGCCGGCTGGTGGTGCCCGACGTGAACACGACTACGGCGTCGCCTTCCCCCTCGTACGGGCGGGGGAACGCACCCGCCACCCGCCGCAGGGCCGGCGCCGAACCGGGAAGCCGGCGTCCGACGGTCCTCACCGGGGCCAGCGACGTCAACGACGGCAGGGCGAGGTGTGCGCGACGGGCCAGGGGGGCCGCCCACGACGCCACCGCCTGCGCCGCCGCGTCGGCCAGCACCAGGCGCGGCTGGGCCAGGGCGAGCCGGGCCCGCACGACGTCGGGGCCGGCCGTCGGGTCGACCACCGCGATGCGCAGACCCAGGTGGTACGCGGCCAGCAGCGTGGCCAGGGAGCGGGCGCCGGGGCGCACGGCCAGCGCCACGGTGTCGCCGGCTTCGAGCCCGTCGGCTTGCAGCGCGACCGCATATCCCCGGACCAGCCGGGCCAGTTCGCCGCGTCGCACCCCGGGCAGGGCCGGCCGGTCGTCGTCCTCGCGCAGGCCGCCGATGAAGTCGCTCAGCATCAGCGGGGGTCCGCCGTGCGCGTCCCGCTGCCCCGGTCGAGATACCACCTCGCGGTGCCCCTGATCCCGTACGCGGTGATCCGGCGCGTCGAGTTGGCCACCACCATGTGCCGGCTGTGCACGATGTTCGCGGTGGTGCGACGGACCCGGTTGAGGAACGTGCGGTCGGTGGGGGAGGGCCGCCGGGGCATGCCGCCGCACGCCTCGTACAGCTCGGCGGTGATCGCCATGTTGTTCCCCGCGTGCATGCGGTACGGCGCCTTGAACTCGGGGCCCCGGTGCGCCGGTCGCAGCCGGCCGAAGGTGGCCGCGAGGACCACGAGCGTACGGAAGAACGCTCGGCCGAGGGGGCCGTGCTCGTCGCGCCGGGCGGTGATCCGGCCGCACGCGAGGCCGCCGCCGGAGAGCAGTGCCGCGCGGGCGCCGGCGACCCAGCCCGGTGCGGGCAGGCAATCCGCGTCCGTACGGGCCAGGAGGACCGCGCCGGCGGCGATGGCGTGCCGGAAGCCCGTGTCGACCGCGCACCCCACACCCTTCTCGGGCTCGACCACCACGTACGAGGGGAAGGGGCCGCGGAACTGCCGGGCGATCGCAGCGGTCCCGTCGGTCGAGCCGTTGTCCACCACCAGCAGCGTGAAGTCGGTGTCGGTCTGCGCGGCCAGCGCGTCCAGGGTGGCGCCGATGCGGGCGGCCTCGTTCCAGGCGGGCACGATCACCCACAACGGCGTGCTCACGAGACTTCCCAGACCATCGTCATCAGGCTCACGCCGCCGCCCAGGCCGACCATCAGCACCCGGTCGCCGGGGCCGAGCTCCGCCCGTACGCGTCCCAGCTGCACGCCGATCGAGGCCGAGGCCATGTTGCCGAGCTCGTCCACCGTGATCTCGAGCTTGTCGCGCGGGACGCCGGTGACCGCCACGAACCGTTCCAGATAGGGCAGCGTGACCTGATGCACCAGCACCTTGGCGTAGTCGGACCAGCCCCAGCCCGTACGGTCGGCGACCCGCTCGATCAGGCCGGCCCCGATCCGCTCGAACACCGAGCGCAGCCGGGTGCCGTCGCCGGTGAAGTACGTGTGCTCGACGCTGCGTGGATGCCGGGAGCCGCCGCCGAAGATGCCGCCGACCGCCCAGTGCTCGGAGTGCGTCTCGGTGTCGACGTCGAGGATGCCGCCGGTGGCCACGGGTTCGACCAGCACGGCCGCGCCCGCGTCGCCGAACGTATAACCGGCGAACGCCGTACGGGCCTGGGCCAGCCCGTCCAGGCGGGGCCGCATCGCGCGGGTCGGCGTCTCGCCCGTGACCACCAGGGCCTTGCGGGCCCGGCCGGCCAGGATCATCGAGCGGGCCAGGTCGATGCCGTTGAGGAAGCTGTTGCAGGCGTTGGTGACGTCCAGCGCGTGGGCCCGGCTGCCCAGCGCCGCCTGCACCACGTGCGCGGTGGCGGGCTCGGTCATGTCGCGAGTGGCGCTGGCGAACAGCAGCAGGTCGATGTCGAGCGGGTCGGTGCCGGTTTCCGCCAGCACCTTGGTGGCGGCGTCGGCGGCCAGGTCGGAGGCGTATTCGCCGTCCGCCGCGACCTGACGCCGGACGATGCCGGTGGTGCGCCGGAACAGCCCGGCCGGCACGGGCAGGCCGCCCGCGACCCGTTGCTGCAGGTCGTCGGTCAGCTCCGTCCGGGCCGGCAGGGCGTACGCGACTCCGGTGATCCCTACGTTCAAGATTTGCTGGAGCCCGCGGGCTCGCGCACGAGGGACTGGTCTTCGTAGCAGTACTGCCAGCCGTCGCCGTCCTCCAGCGAGCGGATCAGCGGGTGCCGGCTCACCTCGTAGTGCGCCGTGGCGTGCTTGTTCGTGGAGTCGTCGCAACAAGCGACCGCCCCGCAGATCAGGCACATGCGCAGCTGGACCCAGGTGTCGCCCATCTCGACGCATTCGGCGCACTCGTCGATGTCGGTCTCGGTGATCTGGATCCGGTCGAGGTGCGTGCAGGCGGTGCTGATGGTCTCCTCCCGGACGTACCGCCAGCGGTCGTGCAGCAGACGGTCCGGGATGATCCGGGCCAGGTATTTCGAGTTCGCGGCCAGGATCGGCGCCACCACCGCGAGGATCAGCACGTAGAGCGCGATGAACGGGCCGACCCGCTCGTCGAGCCCGGCGCCCAGCGCCAGCGTGGCCAGAATCAGCGAGAACTCGCCGCGCCCGAGGACGGTCAGGCCGACGTTGGCCGCGCCGCGCTGGTTGAGGCCGAAGAGCCGGGCCGTGATCAGGCCGGCCGTGACGTTGGTGACGACGGTGATGCTGATGGCGATCAGCACCGGCCAGATCACCGAGCCGATGGCACCGACATCGATGCTCAGGCCGAACGCGATGAAGAAGATCGCGGCGAACACGTCGCGCAGCGGCACCGCGATGCGTTCCGCCCGTTCCCGGATCGAGGTGCGCGCCACCACCAGGCCGATCATCAGCGCGCCGATCGCGTCGGAGACACCGATCTCGGCGGACAGGCCGGCCACCAGCACGACCAGGCCGATCATGATGATCGCGACGATCTCGTCCTCGCGGGTGTCGAGCACCTTGCCGACCCAGCGGCCGCCCCAGCGGGCCACCGCGAACAGCGCGACCAGGTAGCCGAAGCTGATGCCGATGTTGAGCACCAGCTCGCCCGCCGAGCTCGCGCCCTCCAGGATCGGGCTCAGCAGGGCCAGGTAGAACGCCAGGAACAGGTCTTCGATGACGATGATGCCGAGGATGACCGGGGTCTCGGCGTTGGCCAGCCGGCGCATCTCGATGAGCAGCTTGGTGGCGATGGCCGACGACGAGATGCCGACCGCGCCGGCGATCACGAACGCCTCCTTGGTGCCCCAGCCCATCGAGAAGCCGAGGGCCAGGCCGGCGCCGATGTTGATGCCGATGTAGGCCCCGGCCGCCCAGAACAGCCGTTTGCCGCTGCCCAGCACCTGCTCCACCGGGAACTCCAGGCCCAGGTGGAACAGCAGGATGACCAGCCCGAACAGGGCCAGCATGTCGAGGTCTTCGGGGTGGTCGAAGGCGACCGGGCCGCCGGTGCTGGGGCCGAGCAGGATGCCCGCCAGCATGAAGAAGGGAACGGTGGGCAGGCCCATGCGCCGGCCGAGACGGGCCAGCAGGCCGGCCACCAGGATCAGGGCGCCGAGCCCGATGAGGTTCGCGTGCACGTGGTCCTTTTCCGCTCAGTCCGTGAAGAAGGTGCCGGCGAGCACGGCGCCGATCTTGCGGGCCTGCTCCTCGGTCAGCTCGACCACGGCGGCCGGCTCGTCGCTGCGCGAGGTGAACACGTAGAGGTGGCGTTTGCCGTCGCGCGACACCACGATCGACACCCGCTCGCCGTCACTCGAGCGGAGATCCACGTCGTAGCGGGTGCCGAGGCCGGGAAGTTCCTGGATGTGAACGCCTTTGCCCATAGCCGCAGATCCTAGGGGCTGTTGTCGGAACATGGCCAGGCACGAGCGTTAGGCTCGGTGCTCGTGCGGACACTGATCGTAGGCGCGGGGGCCACCGGCGGACATTTCGGTGGATTGCTCGCGGCGGCCGGGCGGGACGTCACCTTTCTCGTACGTCCGGGGCGCGCCGCCGAGCTGGCCGAGCGCGGGCTGCGGCTCGACGAGATCACTCTCACACCCCGTACGGTCACCGCGGACACGCTCGACGGCCGTTACGACCTCGTGCTGCTGGCCGTGAAGAGCTATCACCTGGACCAGGCGCTGGCCGACGTGGCGCCCGCGGTCGGCCCCCGTACGGTCGTGATCCCGCTGCTGAACGGCATGCGTCACGTGGACCGGATGGTCGCGGCGTTCGGCCCGGAGCGGGCCTGGGGCGGCGTCTGCATGATCCACGCCGATGTGACCCCGGACGGCCGGATCGTCCGGATGACCGATCTGCAGCGGATCGCGTTCGGCCCGCTCGGCGGCGGCACCGGCGACCCGCGGGTGGCCGACGCTCTCGCCGGGGCGGGCTTCGACGCGTTCGCGACGCCGACGGTCGTGCAGGACATGTGGGAGAAGTGGGTCTTCCTGGCCAGCCTGGGCGCGGCCACCACGCTCATGCGGGCGCCGGTGGGCGACATCAACCGGGCGCCCGGCGGCACGGCGTTCGGGGCGCGGATCGCGGCCGAGGCGATGGCGATCGCGACGGCGGCCGGCCACCCGCCGCGGCCGGGAGCGGTCAAGGTGCTCCGGGACGGGCTGGCCACCGACGAGCAGATGACCTCGTCGATGTATCGCGACATGATGCGCGGCGAGCCGGTCGAGGTGGACGCGATCCTGGGCGACTTCGTGGCCGAGGCGGACCGGCACGACGTGCCCGTGCCGGCGCTGTCGGCCGCCTACACCAATCTCGCGATCTACGCGGCCCGGCTCGCCTAGACCGGCATCCGGGCGAGCACGTTCTCCGCCTCGCGGGCCACCCGGCGGGCGTCGAAGTCACGAGCCCGGTCGTAGGTGGCGACCGTGGCCGCCGCGATCTGCGGCCAGGCGAAGTCGTCGTGCACCCGGCGCCGGGCCCGCCGGGCCAGGGCCCGGGCGTGCTCGCGGTCGGCCAGCACCGCGCCGACCGCCGTGGCCAGCGCGGCCGGGTCGCCCGGGGTGAACTTCACGCCGGTGACGCCGTCGTCGACGATCTCGGCCAGGCCGCCGGTGCCGGCCACCGCGACCGGGGTGCCCGCGGCCGCCGCCTCCAGCGCCACCATGCCGAAGGGCTCGTAGATGCTGGGCACCACGTAACAGTCCGAGGCGCCCATCAGGCCGGTCAGGTGGTGACCGGTCAGGAAGCCCGCGAACGTGACGCCCTCGGTGGCCACTGCCTCCAGTTCGGCGCGGTACGGGCCGTCCCCGGCGATCACCACGCGCAGGCCCGGGTGCCGCTCGCGCAGCGCGGGCACGGCGGCCAGCAGGTGCTGCACGCCCTTCTCGTAGACGAGCCGCCCGGCGAAGCTGACCAGCGGACCGTCCGGACCGGCGTAGCGGCGGCGGGCCGCGGCCACCGCGCGGGGCCGGGGCGACCAGGCCAGCATGTCGACGCCGTTGCGGACCACGTCGATGCGCCCGGCCGGCATGTCGAACAGGCGTTGGACCTCGGCCCGCATGTAGTCGGAGCAGACGATCGTGCGGGTGGCCTCGTGCGCCAGCCACCGTTCGATGTCGTCGATCGAGCGGTTGTGCGGGTGCGGCAGCCAGCCCTGGTGCCGGCCCGACTCGGTGGCGTGGACGGTGGCCACGAGCGGGACGTCGAGGTGGTCGCGCACGGTCACCGCGGCCTGGGCGACCAGCCAGTCGTGCGCGTGCACCACGTCGTAGTCGCCGGTGCGGGCGGCGCGCAGGGCCGTACGGGTCAGGGTGTGGTTGAAGCCCATCGCCCACGACAGCATGTCGCCGTCGCGCACCTCGAACCGTACGGGGTCGTCGGGCGCCCGGAGGATGCGCACACCCTCGGCGTATTCCTCGCGCAGCGCGCCCGGTGCGTGCCGGGTGACCACGGTGACCTCGTGCCCGGCCGCGGCCAGCGTCGTGGCCAGGGCGTGCACGTGCCGGCCGAGCCCGCCCACCAGCAGCGGCGGGTATTCCCAGGACAGCATCAGGATGCGGCTCACGGCTCGTACCTCGAGATCACGCGGAGGAGCTCGGCGACGGATCGCGCCGAGAAGGGAAGACCGGTCGCCCGGTGCGGCGGGTCGCCGTCGGCGCGTTCGCTCACCGACCCGGCGCCCCACTCGCCGAGGTGCGCCCGCAGACCGTCGAACAGGCCCTCGGACGGCACGTCGAGCGTGGCGCAGGCGTCGGCGTACGGCCCGATCAGCCAGGGGTGGACGCTGCCGTGCTCGGGCGCGCCGCCCTGGTAGCCGTACTCGGCCGGGGCCAGGGTGCGCAGGCCGAGCGGGGTGAGCAGCGCCCCGCCGATCCGCCGCAGCGTCGCCTGCCCGCCCGTCCCGCGCATCGGGGCGTGCGGCAGCGACCAGGCGAGCAGCTGGTGCGGGCGCAGCGAGGGGTCGTTCTGGTGACTGCCCGCGCCGAGCGGATAGGGCGTGGCCGGCCCGTCGATCACGTCGTGGAGCCAGCCCTCGGGGGCCGGGAACCGCTGCCGGAACGCCTCCCGGGCCCGGGCGTGCCGGGCCCGCAGCGCGGTGCCGTCGCCGCCGGTCTCGGCCCGCAGGTCGGCCAGGGCGGCCAGGGCGTTGACCCAGAGCGCGTTGACGCCGACCGGCTTGCCGGTGCCCGCGATCGCGACCAGGTCGTCGCCCCCGTATTCGTCGAGGCGGGCGGCCAGTGGCTCGGCGAGCTCGGCGGCCAGGTCGCTGTCGCCGGTCCGGCGGACGTGCCGGTCCACGGCGTGCACGAGCCACAGCGCGGACTCCAGATCGGCCGGGGCACTCGCCCGCAGCAGCTCGCGCCCCTCGTCGGCCCGCCCCGTGTCGAGGAACAGGCCCTCGTACGCGATCGCGGTGTCGATGAGCCGGGGCCCGGCCCCCGGGTACCCGGTCACGACGTCGGGACGGTCAGCGGCCCGGACGATGAAGGCGTCGGCCGCGAGCACGAGCGTCTCGGCCGGACCGTCGGCCTTGGCCGTGACGATCAGCTCCCGGGCGCGGTCACGGGCCGCGCGGATCACCGACGACGCGGCGGGTGGCGGGTCGGCCGGGTCGCCGCCCCAGGCCGAGATCTCCATCACGTCGCCCGGGCTCACCCGATCGAAGTACGTTCCCGCGTGCCAGAGATCCTCGGCCGTCCCGTCGTGCCGCGTGTACGCCCCGAGGTGCCATTCGCCGCCGGCCTGCCAGCCCGGCCCGCAGATCCGGTACGCGTCCTCGACGACCACGCCGCCCGCGGCCGGTTCGACCCGCAGCGGACCGTCGCCCGCGCGCCGCTCGCCGTGCACGTCGCGCCAGGTGCACAGGGCCGCCACGGCCAGCCCGACCGGGCCGGGCGCGGTCACCACCCGATGCGTCACGGCGACCGACGGGTGGCCGTGACGCATCGCGATCTCACGCTCGATCACCACGTCGCCGATCCGCCAGCGCCACCGCGGCACGCCGTCGACCAGAGCGAACGTCTCCAGGTAGCGGTGGCCGGACGGGTCGCTGACGCCGGACGCCCACTCGTGCGTGTAGAGCGGCACCTTCGCGCCCGAGGGGAGTGTCACCGTCAGGTCCAGCGCGGCCAGCGCGCTCGCGCCGGCAAAGGTCAGCAGGGAGTGGGAGCGGCGGGTGCGCAGCCCCGGGACGGTCCCCGCGGCGAAGCCTCCAAGACCGTCGGTGACGAGCCATTCGCGATTCGGGGAACCGCTTGCCTCCGGTCCGAAGATATGTGACACGGGGCAAGGAATGCTCACTGAGAACGAATTCAAACCTTCACGTGTCGTAGTCCTCCCGGCGGGTATCCACCGGTGGCGAGGACGTGGTCCATCCCATCGGCAAGAATGACCGACGACACGTTTGCTCAGGGTTACTCCGGCGCAAGAGGGGCATGACGCTCGGGCCGTGGTGCCGGCAGCTGAGCGCATCGCAGTACGGTCGGTCGAGGGGTGGGAGCACGACATGCAGGTTTGGCCTGGTCACCGGTACCCGTTGGGTGCCACGTACGACGGCACGGGCACGAACTTCGCGATCTTCTCCGAGGGGGCCGAGGCGGTCGAGCTGTGCCTGTTCGACCCCTCCGGCAACGAGCGCAAGGTCCAGTTGCACGAGCAGGACGCGTTCGTCTGGCACGCGTATCTCCCCGGGGTCGAGCCGGGCCAGCGCTACGGGTATCGCATGTACGGGCCCTACGACCCGTCCCGCGGTCTGCGCTACAACCCGCACAAGCTACTGCTCGACCCGTACGCGCGGGCCGTCGACGCCGACATCGACTGGCATCCGGCCATGTACGCGTACGACATGGAAAATCCGGATCAGATGTCCGACCTCGACTCGGCGCCGTACATGGCCAAGGGCGTGGTCGTGAACCCGTACTTCGACTGGGGCAACGACCGCCGGCCGGACATCCCGTACCACCACTCGGTGATTTACGAGACCCATGTCAAGGGCCTGACCGAGCGCCACCCCGAGGTGCCCAAGGACATGCGGGGCAGCTACTCGGCGATCGGCCACCCGGCCATCATCGAGCACCTCAAGAGCCTGGGCGTGACCGCGGTCGAGCTGATGCCGGTGCACCAGTTCGTGCACGACAACCGGCTGGACGACCTGGGCCTGCGTAACTACTGGGGCTACAACACGCTCGGCTTCTTCGCGCCCTACCACGGCTACTCGTCGACGGGCACGCTCGGCCAGCAGACCCAGGAGTTCCGGGGCATGGTCAAGGCGCTGCACAAGGCGGGCATGGAGGTGATCCTCGACGTCGTCTACAACCACACCGCCGAGGGCAACCACCTGGGCCCCACGATGAGCCTCAAGGGCATCGACAACCGGACGTACTACCGGCTCGTCGACGACCAGCCGCAGTTCTACATGGACTACACGGGCACCGGTAACAGCCTCAACGTGCGCAGCCCGCAGAGCCTTCAGCTGATCATGGACTCGCTGCGCTACTGGGTGACCGAGATGCACGTCGACGGCTTCCGCTTCGACCTCGCCTCGACCCTGGCCCGCGAGTTCTACGACGTCGACCGGCTCTCCACGTTCTTCGAGGTCGTGCAGCAGGACCCGGTGGTGGGCCAGGTCAAGCTGATCGCCGAGCCGTGGGACGTCGGCCCCGGCGGCTATCAGGTAGGCAACTTCCCGCCCAACTGGACCGAGTGGAACGGCAAGTACCGCGACACCGTACGGGACTTCTGGCGCGGCGAACCGGCCACGCTGGCCGAGTTCGCGTCGCGGATCACCGGCTCGGCCGACCTGTATCAGGACGACGGCCGTAAACCGTTCCACTCGATCAACTTCGTGACCGCGCACGACGGGTTCACGCTCAACGACCTGGTCGCCTACAACGACAAGCACAACGAGGCCAACGGCGAGGAGAACCGGGACGGCGAGAGCCACAACCGGTCGTGGAACTGCGGCATCGAGGGCCCCACCGACGACGAGAAGGTGCTGGCGCTGCGGGCCAAGCAGCGGCGCAACTTCCTGGCCACGCTGATGCTGTCGCAGGGCGTGCCGATGATTTCGCACGGCGACGAGCTCGGCCGCACCCAGCAGGGCAACAACAACGCGTACTGCCAGGACAACGAGCTGGCCTGGATCGACTGGGGCGACGCCGACGAGCAGCTGCTCGAGTTCACCCGCAAGCTCACCGCGTTCCGGCACCGCCATCAGGTGTTCCAGCGACGGCGGTTCTTCACCGGCCTGCCCGTGACCGCCCGCGGCGGTGGCGACCCGCTGCCCGACCTGGAGTGGTTCACCCCCGACGGGCGGCCGATGGCCGGCGACGACTGGGGCAACGACTTCGGCCGGGCGGTCGCGCTGTTCGTCAACGGCGAGGGCATCCGCGAGCGCGGCCAGTACGGCCAGCGGCACGTGGACAGCTCGTTCCTGCTGTTCTTCAACGCCCACGATGCCCCGATCGAGTTCGCCACTCCACCGGCTGAATACGGTGAGAAGTGGGAAAGGGTTATCGAGACGGCGGAGCCGTCCCCGGATCGCCCGTCGGTCGTCGAGGCCGGCAACAAGATCTGGGTGCCCGACAGGTCGCTCATCGTGCTCGACAGGACGGTCTGAATGCCCCCTTCCGGAACCTACCGAGTCCAGGTCCGCCCCGACTTCGGATTGAAGGCCACCGCCGAGCTCGCCGATTACCTGGCCGAGCTCGGGGTGAGCCACCTCTACACGGCACCGCTGCTGACCGCGACTCCCGGGTCCGAGCACGGGTACGACGTCGTCGATCACTCGGCGGTCAGCCCCGCGCTGGGCGGCGCCGCCGCCCTGTCTGATTTGTCCAACGCGTTGAAGAACGCCGGCCTCGGGCTCGTGGTCGACATCGTGCCCAACCATGCCGGCGTGGGCGTTCCGCACGTCAACCCGACGTGGTGGGACGTTCTGCGCCGAGGGCGCGAGTCGGAGTTCGCCGACTTCTACGACATCGACTGGTCGCGCGGCCGGATCCTGCTCCCGACCCTGGCCGACTCGCCCGACGCGCTGGACGATCTGCGCCTCGAAGACGGCGAGCTGCGCTACTTCGACAAGCGCTACCCGATCGCCGACGGCACCGGCGACGGCACGCCCCGCGAGGTGCACGACCGGCAGCACTACGAGCTGGTCAACTGGACCCGCGGCGACAGCGAGCTCAACTACCGGCGCTTCTTCTCGATCGTCGATCTGGCCGGGCTGCGCGTCGAGGACCCGAAGGTGTTCGACGCCACCCACGCCGAGATCCTGCGCTGGGTCCACGAGGGCATCGCGCAGGGCCTGCGGGTCGACCACCCGGACGGGCTGCGCGACCCCGGTGCGTACTTCGAGCGGTTGCGCGCGGCCGCGCCCGAGGCCTGGATCGTGGTCGAGAAGATCCTCGAACCGGGGGAGGAGATGCCCGGCTGGCCGGTCGCCGGCACCACCGGCTACGACGCGCTGGCCGAGGTCGGCGGCGTCTTCGTCGACCCCGGCACCGAGGCCTTCTTCGACACCCTGCAGCACCACCTGGACGGCAGCGTGACGTCGTGGCAGGACCTGGTGCACGAGACCAAGTACACGGCGGCGACCAAGCTGCTCGGGGCCGAACTGGCCCGGATGGCCCGGCTCGTGCCCGAGGTCGAGGCCGCCCCGCGCGCCCTGGCCGAGCTGGCCGCGTGCTTCCCGGTCTACCGTTCCTACCTGCCGTACGGGTCCCGTCAGCTGGCCAAGGCGCGGGCCGAGGCCGGTCGCCGCCGCCCGCAGCTGATCCCGGTGCTCGACCAGCTCCTCGGGCGGCTGCGCAACCCGGACGACGAACTGGCCGCCCGGTTCCAGCAGTACACCGGCGCGGTGATGGCCAAGGGCGTGGAGGACACCGCGTTCTACCGCTGGACCAGGTTCACCGCGCGCAACGAGGTGGGCAACGACCCCACCGACTTCGGTGTCGCCCCGGACGACTTCCACGAGGCCACCGAGGAGCGCCGGCGCCACTGGCCGGACGCGATGACGTCGCTGTCGACCCACGACACCAAGCGGAGTGAGGACGTACGGGCTCGGCTCGCGGTTCTCTCCGAGGTGCCCGGGGACTGGACGGAGGTGGTGCGCCGCTGGGTGCGGATCGCCCCGCTGCCCGACCCGGCCCTCGCGCACCTGGTCTGGCAGGCGGCGGTGGGGGCCTGGCCGCTGTCGCGGGAACGGCTGCAGGCGTACGCGCTCAAAGCCGCGAAGGAGGCGGCCGCCTCGACCAGCTGGACGCAACCCGACGAGGCTTTCGAGACCGCACTGCGCGAGATGGTCGACCGCATCTACGACGACCCGGCCCTGCACCGCGAAGTGGCCGACTTCGCCGCGTCGATCACACCGCCCGGCTGGATCAACTCGCTGGGCCAGAAGGCCGTGCAGCTGACCATGCCCGGGGTGCCCGACGTCTATCAGGGCAGCGAGCTCTGGGACTTCTCGCTGGTCGACCCGGACAACCGCCGCCCCGTCGACTTCGCCGCCCGCCGCGAGTTGCTGACCCGCATCGACGACGGCTGGCTGCCCCCGGTCGACGAGACCGGCGCGGCCAAACTGCTCGTCACCAGCCGCGCCCTGCGCCTGCGCCGGCAGCGGCCCGAACTGTTCGCCGGCTACCGCCCGCTCTACGCCGAGGGACGCTGCGGCGAGCACCTGCTGGGCTTCGACCGGGGCGGCGCCGTGACCATCGCCACGCGGCTGCCGGTCGGATTGTCACGCCACGGCGGCTGGGGCGACACCGAGGTTTCACTCGACGGCCACAGCTGGACGGAAGTGTTCACGAATACCAGCTACGGCGGGAACCGCCTCTCGGTGGCCGAGCTCCTGCGTACCTATCCCGTCGCGCTCCTGGTGAAAGAGAAATGACGTTATTTGAGGTGTGGGCACCCGAGAAGACCGTACGGCTGTCTCTCGGTGGCGAGGAGCTGGAGATGGAACGCGGAGCGGACGGGTGGTGGCGGCGGGACGTGCCGTCGGCCGCACCCGGCACCGACTACGCGTACGTGCTGGAAGGCGAGAAACGGCCCGACCCCCGGGCCCAGTGGCTGCCCGAAGGCGTCCACGGCCCGAGCCGGGTCTACGACCACACGGCCTTCGCGTGGAGCGACCAGGCGTGGACCGGCCGCCAGCTGCCCGGCTCGGTGCTCTACGAGCTGCACATCGGCACGTTCACGCCCGAAGGGACCTTCGACTCCGCGATCGAACGCCTCGACCACCTCGTCGAGCTGGGCGTCGACCTGGTCGAACTGCTGCCGGTGAACTCGTTCAACGGCGAGTACAACTGGGGCTACGACGGGGTCGCCTGGTTCGCGCCGCACGAGGCGTACGGAGGTCCCGACGGGCTCAAGCGCTTCGTGGACGCCGCCCACAACCGTGGCCTGGGCGTGGTGCTCGACGTGGTCTACAACCACTTCGGCCCGTCCGGCGCGTACGCCCCGATGTTCGCCCCCTACCTGAGCCCGGCCGGCTCGAACCCGTGGGGCGACTCGGTCAACCTGGACGGGCCCGGCGCCGACGAGGTGCGCCGCTACATCGTCGACAACGTGCTGATGTGGCTGCGCGACTACCACGTCGACGGGCTGCGCCTGGACGCCGTGCACGCGCTGGCCGACCACTCGGCGATCCACCTGCTCGAACAGATGGCCGTCGAGGTCGAGTCGCTCTCCAGTTTCTTGCGAAGGCCGCTCTCGCTCATCGCTGAATCCGATCTGAACGACCCGAAACTGATCACCCCGCGTGAGGCCGGCGGCTACGGGCTCAACGCGCAATGGGACGACGACGTCCACCACGTGCTGCACGCGCTGCTCACCGGCGAGCGACAGGGCTACTACGGCGACTTCGGCTCACTGGAATCGCTGCAGACGGTGCTGACCGGCGCGTTCTTCCACGCGGGCACGTATTCGAGCTTCCGTGGGCGCCGGCACGGGCGGCCGGTCGACCGGGCCCGTACACCGGGTCACCGTTTCGTGGCCTTCCTGCAGGACCACGACCAGATCGGCAACCGGGCCATCGGCGACCGCATCTCCGCCACGCTCTCCCCGGGCCTGCTCAAAGTCGGCGCCACGCTGCTGCTGACCTCGCCCTTCACGCCGATGCTGTTCATGGGCGAGGAATGGGCGGCCAGCAGCCCCTGGCAGTTCTTCACCAGCCACCCCGAACCCGAACTGGCGGCCGCCGTGCAGAACGGCCGGCGCCGCGAATTCGCCGCCCACGGATGGGCCGAGGCCGAAGTGCCCGACCCGCAGGACCCGGAGACGTTCCGGCGCTCCAAGCTCGACTGGGACGAGGTGGCCAAGCCGGGGCACGCCGAGATCCTCGACCTCTACAAGCGGCTGATCGCGCTGCGGCGGGCCCGGCCCGAGCTGACCGACCCGTGGCTCGACAAGGTCGAGGTCTGGCACGGCGACCAGCACCTGGTGATGCGGCGCGGGCAGACCGCGGTGGCCGTCAACCTGGCCCCGGCGCCGCAGACGGTCTCGCTGCGCGACGTGCCGTCGAAGGTGCTGCTGGCCACGGCCGAGGGCGTCATGCTGCAGCGCGATCGTGTGGAGCTGCCGGCCGAGAGCGCGGTCGTCGTCGCATACCGCTAGTGGTGCAGGGCGGTCCGTCCGACCGCGTCCGGAGCGGGCGTGGCCGGGCGGACGCCGCGCCACAGCTGGCTGACCCGGTAGGCGAGCGCCCGCGTGCCGTGGATCGTGCCGGTCGGGTGCAGGTCGGCGGCCGTGTTGCGGATCGGGTCGAAGGCCAAGGCGGCGTCCGTACGGGTGGGCAGCGGGCCGCCGGTGAAGGTGACGCGGCCGAAGGGGTGGTTGCCGGCGAGCAGGGTGATCCGGCCGGCGGTGATCCCGTTCAGGTCCGCGCCCAGTGCGCCGTCGGCGCGGGCGGCCAGGTAGATCTTGTCGCCCGTGCCGGTGCGGTAGGCCAGGATCGAGCCGTACAGGGTGTCGAACGAGCGGCGCGGCGCCGGCAGATGCCTGGTGAGCCGGCCCTGTCCGCAGGTTGACAGCAGCAGGTCGAAGTCGCGTTCGGGGCCGTGTACCCGGACGACGAGGCCGAGCACGTCAGGCCGGCCGGGCTTCGTGCCGACGCCCTTCGAGATCCGTACGGTGACGTCGTGCCGGGCCGGGCGGTCGATCAGCTCGGCCCCCGTGTCCAGGCCCCAGACCTCCAGTTCGCCGGCGAACGAGCGGCCGTCCGGGTGCAGGAAGCGGCGATGGCGGGAGCGGACGATCCGGACGCCGAGCGCGGTCACGAGCGCGGCGCCGGCGATGACGGAGGGCCTCATGCCGTTTCGCGTACCCCGCGGGGGCGGGGTGAATCAGCCCTGCCGGGAATCCCGGTTGTGACATTCATGCGGCACTATTGGCCCGCCATGACTGGGGGTGGGGCGATGACCGAGATGGGGCCTGGGCGCAACGGCACGTCGAGCAGGTTCGCCTGGCCGCTGCGCCGCCGTACGCCGGCCGGGCCGGAGGGCACCGCTGAGGACATCGCGGTACAGGACGTCGCCGAGCGGGAGGCCGCCGACCGCCGGCTGCCCCCGCCCGCGCCGGAGCCGCTGGTCGACCCGCCGCCCCGGTTTCATCTGGCCATGTTCCGGCTCGCCGCGCTCGGGCTGGCCCTGGTGCTGGCGCTCGGGCTGGCGCTGGTCCGGGTCTTCGGCAGCGGGCCGCCCTCGGTGGCCGACCTGCGCGCGCAGTCCGGGGTGGACACCTGGACCGTGCTGCCGATCGGGGTCAAGGACGATCAGCCCGGCACAGCCATCCGCGACGAGAACGGGGTCTGGAGCGGCTTCGACATCGAGATCGCCTACATGATCGCCGAGGATCTGGGCTTCCGCCGCGACGACGTGCGCTTCTACGGGATGGAGAGCGAGGACCGCGCCCGCATGCAGGGTGTCGATCTCAAGGGCAACCGCGTGCCGGTCAAGCTCGTGGTGGCCAGTTTCAGCATCACCGCGGAACGGGAGGCGCGTCAGGACGTGACCTTCTCGGAGCCGTATCTCTTCACCGAGCAGTCGGTGCTCACGTTGAAGGATCACCGCCCGGTCGCCACCCTGCGCGATCTGAAAGGTGAGAGCGTCTGTTCGCTCTCCACCGCGACGAGCGCGTCGGCCCTCGAACGGCCGGAACTCGACATCGACGTCGTCAGCCGCAACCGCATGCGCGAGTGCATAGCCGACCTGCGCGGCGGCAAGGTGACCGCGGTCTCGACCGACGCGGCGATCCTGGCCGGCTTCAAGGCCCGATCTCCCGACGAGTTCGCGCACTGGGACCTCGGCGTCGACGCCACCGAGGCGTACGGGGTCAATGTCGGTAACAACGAGGCGCTCAAAAAACTCGTCGACCTGACCCTCTACCGCTCCTACTACGACCCGGCCGACGGGCGCTGGGAGGAGGCGTACCAGAGGAATCTGCAGTCCGAGACGAAGGCCAACGGCAAAGTCCCGATCGCCATCGCGACGCAGCCCCGGCCCGCCCGGCCCGCGATCCGCGAGCTGCCGTGGGAGGACGTGTTCCGATGAGCGACGTCTTCACCAAGGGCGGCGCGATCGTCCCCCGCCGGCGCCGGGCCCAGCTCAACTGGCTGCTCACCGTGCTGCCGGCGTTCCCGCTGGTGCTGCTCGTGCTGCGGCTGTGGTACCTGAGCCGCCAGGACCTGCCCACGATGCTGCTGCTGGTGCAGTACATCTCGCCGCTCGGCATGATCAGCGCGCTCTTCATCACGCTGATCTGGACCGTGCCCGCCGTGATCCTCGTGTTGCGGCTGCTCGGCGGCATCCTGCTGGTCAGCGCCCCCGACGACGCCGGCCGCTCGCTGCTGTCGGTCACCGCGCTGCGGATGCCCGACTGGGTGGTGCTGCTGGCCGCGATGCTGGCCGGGTTCACCTGGCAGCTGCGGCTGCTGCCGACGCTGGCCATGCTGCTGGTCGCGATCCTCGGGCTGACCGCGGCGCAACGCTTCCGCGGCGAGCGCCGGCTGATGTTGTGGATCACGCTGGGCGTACCGATCCTGGTCGGCGCGATCGTGCTGATCTTCGTGTGGCCCGGCCTGATCGAGGCGTGGCGCACCGGTGAGACGTCGACGGCGCTGCTGCTGGGCGTGCCGCCACTGCTCGGGCCGCTGCTCACCGGGCCCGTGCCGCCCTGGTCGGCCCGGCTCGTCACGCACTGGCCGGCGGTCGGGGCGGCCCTGGTGGCGCCGCTGGTGATCGGCGTCGTCTTCCTGCGCGCACCGGTACTGCCGGACAGTGCCGTCGAGGTCGGGCCGCCAGGGGGCGGAACCGAGGTCGTACGGGGGCAGTTGATCAGCGTGGATGACACGTCGACGACTGTGTTGCAGGGCGGCGGCCAGGTAACGTTTCTCCCCAACGACCAAGTACGTTCCAAGACCCTCTGCCCCGAGCCCGTACGCCCGCCGGAGAGCGCTGTCGAGGTCCGTGGCTGGCCCCTGTCGGACTCGGTGCTTTCGTGGATCGCACCGACACGCCGTGTGACAGAGGTCGATCCCCGGTGCCTCGGCCGTCCCCTGAAGCCCAGGTGACGGAGTTTTCCTTCGACGCGCCGCCGAGCCCGTGCAGACAGGGTTGCGATGATCTGGGAAGCTGCACGCCATGACCTTGCATCTGCGGTGGGCCGCCGGCACCGATCAAGGACATGTCCGGAGCAACAACGAGGACTGTTACTACGCCGGTGACCGTCTCCTCGTCGTCGCCGACGGCATGGGCGGGATGGCCGCCGGTGACCTCGCCAGCCGCCTCGCCATCGAGGCGATGACGCCGCTCGACACGTCCATCGAGAACGACCAGCAGATGGACGCGTTGCACAAGGCGCTCGAGGTGGCCAACGGCCGGATCGCCGAGCAGGTCGAGAACGACAATTCGCTGCAGGGCATGGGCACCACGCTCACCGCGGTCATCTTCTCGGGCACCCGGGCCGCCATGGCGCACGTCGGTGACTCCCGCGCCTACCTGCTGCGCGAGGGCCGGCTCAACCAGCTGACCAAGGACGACACCTACGTCCAGATGCTCGTCGACCAGGGACTGATCCGCCCCGACGAGGCCGCCGGGCACCCGCGCCGCTCGGTCGTCACGCGCGTGCTGCAGGGCGAGCCGGTCAGCCCGGCGTACGTGATCGTCGAACCGGAACCGGGTGACCGCTGGATGCTCTGCAGCGACGGCCTCACCGCCGTGGTCACCAACGAGACCATCGAGCAGGAGATGCTCGCCGCCGACGACCCGAAAGCGTGCTGCGAACGGCTGATCGACCTGGCGCTGCGCGGCGGCGGGCCCGACAACGTGACGGTGATTGTCGCCGATCTGACATCGGGGGAGTGAGCACTCTTCGTTACGCCGGTCGCTGCGGTAGGTTACAGCGGCCGTTCGTCATGGGTGGTGATGATGCTCGCGCGACTCCTTGTCACGCTGGCGATCGTCCTGGGGGTGACAGCGCTCGGTGAGTTCGCCGGGCCGCCGGGTTGGCGGATCTCCGCGGACGCCGCGCAACTGGTCATCGGGGCGGCCGCGGCGTTGATCTGCTTCGCGGCGGCCCGAAGCCGTACCGGGCTGCAGCGCCGTTGGCGGATCATCGTCGGGGCCGGGCTCACCGGCTGGGCGCTGAACCGGCTCTGGTGGGTCGTCCAGGACGTCGTCGTGCCCGATCGGACACTCACGATGGTGTCCGACATCGGGTTCTTCCTGCTGCCCATGGCGCTGCTGGGCGCGCTGCTGGTGGCGCCGTACACCCGCCCGCGGTCCGTGCCCGCCTCGCCCCGCCGCGACCAGTTCGCCCTGATGATCGACAGCGTGCTGATCGCGGGCTCGCTGCTCGCCCTGGCCTACTCGACAGTCCCGCGCGACTGGTACCGCTGGGACGGCCAGCCCACCTCGCTGATCGTGGCGGCCGCGGTCTACCCGGTCGCCGACCTCATGCTGGCCACCATGGTCGGGCTCCTGCTGCTGACCCGGCCCGGCTCGCCCACCGTCCGCAAGCCGCTCACCCTGGCCGGCGCGGCCATCGTGGCGTTCGGCGTCACCGACACGCTCCGCTTCCTGCACCTGGCTGACGGTCCGTTGCCGCCGTGGCAGATGGCCGGGCACCTGCTCGGGCCCGCGTTGCTGGCCGTGGCGGCCCTCAGCTCACCCGCACCCGTGGCCGCGCCGCCGGTCGACAACGGTGAACGGGAGTGGCTGCATCTGGTGCTTCCGTACGTGCCGGTGACCGCGACCGGCGTCATGATCGCGATCAACGGCGGGGCCGGCAAACCGCTCACGCCGTTCGAGGCCTACCTCGGCTGGCTCGGCCTGGGCCTGGTCGTGGCCCGGCAGATGTTCACCATCGTCGACAACACCGTGCTGCTGGACCGCGTGTCGGAAGGGCAGAAACGGCTGCACCACCAGGCATACCACGACCCGCTGACCGGACTGGCCAACCGGGCCCTGTTCACCGAGCGGCTGACCGCGGCGCTCGGCACCCGGCCGGTGGCGGTGCTCTTCGCCGACCTCGACGACTTCAAACTCATCAACGACAGCTTCGGCCACGGCATGGGCGACCGGGTGCTGCGCGCCATCGCGGAACGCCTGCAACGCTGCGTCTCGTCCGACGACCTGGTGGCCCGGCTCGGCGGCGACGAGTTCGCGGTGCTGCTCGACCACCACGCCGCCGACGCCGAACCGGCCGGGCATCGCATCCTGAAAGCGCTGCGCGAGCCGTTCACGATCGACGGCCACACCATGGGAGTCGGCGCGAGCCTCGGCCTGGTCGTGACCGAGCCCGGTGAGCCCATGACGGCCGACGCGCTGCTGCGCCGGGCCGACTCCGCGATGTACTCGAGCAAACGCCGGGGCAAAGGCTCGATGGCCCGCTACGCCGGCACCCCCGACGGCGGTCCGAACGCCGACCTGCCCCACCTGCTGGCCGAGGCGCTGGCCTCCGGGCACCCCGCCGCGGCCGGTTTCGAGGTCTTCTACCAGCCCATCGTGCGATTCAGCGACGGCGCGACGGTGGCGGTCGAGGCGCTGGCCCGCTGGACGTCACCGGTGGCGGGCCCGGTGCACCCCGACGTGTTCGTGTCGGTGGCCGAACGGACCGGCCTGGTCGCCGCCATCGACGACTTCGTGCTCGACCAGGCCTGCGTCGACGCGGCCACGCTGGCCCACGTCTGCGGCCGGCCGATCGACATCCACGTCAACGTGTCGGCGGCCCGGCTGGGTCAGACGGGCCTGGAGGAATCCGTGGCGGGCGCCCTGGCCCGCAGCGGCCTGCCACCGTCCCGCCTGGTCCTGGAGATCACCGAGACCCGCCGCATCCAGGACATCACCGTGGCCGCCGCGATGGTCGAACGGCTGCGCTCGCACGGGGTGCGGATCGCCCTCGACGACTTCGGCAGCGGCTACAACGCCCTGGCCCAGCTGCACTCGCTGCCGGTCGACATCGTGAAGCTGGACGCCACCCTCACCGACCTCGACATCGCTCCGGGCCGGGCCGAGGCCCTGTGCCGGTCGGTGCTGGCCATCTGCACCGACCTGAGCATCGTGGTGGTGGCCGAGGGCATCGAGACGCCGGCCCGGGCGCACGCGCTGGCCGCGATCGGGTGCCCGCTGGGGCAGGGTTACCTGTTCGGCCAGCCGGGCCCGTTGCACCGCTGGCAGGCGATCCCCGCCGTTCCGCCCTCTTCGGCCGCCCACCTGGCCTCCTAGGACGTGGCCTCCGGCACCGGCTCGGCTTCTTGGCGCTGGCTCGGTTGGCCGCCCGTTTGGGCGCTGGCTTGGTTGGCCGCCCGTTTGGGCGCTGGCTTGGTTGGCCGCCCGTTTGGGCGCTGGCTTGGTTGCCCGCCCGTTTGGGCGCTGGCCCGGTTGGCCGCCCGTTTTGGGCACTAGCTTGGCTGCCCGCCCGCCTTCGGCGCGTATCGGGTGGTCACGCCGAAGGTCACATCCCGGATCTCGACATAGGCCAGCTGGGGCAGCGATGCGGCCAGGCGGCCGTGCACATGACGGGCAACCAGCTCGAACGTCGGACGGAAGTCGAAAAGCTCGGTCCACGGACGGGCGCCCAACCCGGCGCAGCAGCGTTCCAGTTCGGCGGCCGCCGCGTCGGTGTCGAAAAACCAGCCCCGCGCGGTCAGCTGCTCGTCGTCAAAAGCCACCCCCGCCCGTACGGCCACCTCGACACCTTCGCCCGGCGCGAGCAACGACTGGCCCCGCGCGGCGCGCACCGGGGACGGCAGGCCCTGCACCGCCCGGAACCGATGCTCGACCTCGACCACATAGCTCATCGGGACCTCGGATTCGTGCGACGCGTAGGTTCGGCAGTCGTCGGATCCTCCGGCCAGGGGTGCCGCGGGTAGCGGCCCCGCAGCTCCGCCCGGACCTGCGGATAGCCCTGCCGCCAGAAGGAAGCCAGGTCGCGCGTCACCGCCACCGGCCGGCCGGCCGGGGAGAGCAGATGCAGCAGAACCGGCACGCGGCCCTCGGCCAGGCGGGGAGCGTCACGCCAGCCGAACGCCTCCTGCACCTTCACGGCCAGGACCGGGGATGTGGCGTCGGCGTAGTCGACCCGCACCCGCGACCCGCTCGGGACCGGCAGGCGTTCCGGGGCCACCTCGTCCAGCCGGCCCGCAACCGACCACGGCAGCAGCCGGCGCAAACTCGCGGCGACGTCGACCCGCCCCAGATCGGCGCGGCGGCGGGCGGCGCCGAACTCGAGCCACTCGCCGGCCCGGGCCAGCAAGGCCTCGTCGGACACATCGGGCCACGGATCACCCAGCGCGGCGTGCGCAAAAGCCAGCCTTTCGCGCAGCTCGGTCGCACCTCGCGACCAGGTCAGCAAACCCAGCCCGTCGCGCCGCAACCCGTCGAGCAGCGCGGCCCGCACAAGCCCCGGATCCGGGTCGGCCAGCCGCCGCTCGACCAGCGTGATCGCGCCGAGCCGTCGAACCGTGCGGGCCACCACGTCGCCGTCCACCCAGCCGATCTCGGTCGCATCGGCCAGCAACGTCTTCGCGGCCTCGACGGCGGTCGCCTCGTCAAGCGGCACCGCGGCTCTGATCCGCGCCGTCCGCGCCCCCGCGGCCCGGTCGGCCGACGCGATGGCCAGCCACTGCACCCCGGCCAGCCCGCTACCGGCCCCGAGCTCGGCGGCGGTGCCACCGGCCATCAGATACGAGCGGCCACCCGCTTCCCGTACGCGGGCCACCCGCTCCGGAAAAGCCAGCCCCACAACGAGCCCCGCCGCCAGGTCGTCCGTCAGCCCTCGGTGCCGCTCATCTGCCCGTCCGCCCGTGACTCCGCCGCCCGCACCGGCAGACCCAGCAGCGCCCGCACCTCTGTTGCCAGCGCCCGCAGCGCCCGCGCCCGCAGCGCCCGCGCCTGCGTTGCCCGCACCCGCACGACCCACGCCGCCCTCACCCGCGCGGCCCCCACCTGCGCCGCCCGCGCTACCTCCGCCCACGTTGTCTGCGTCCGCGCCGCCTCTGTCACCAGCGCCCGTGCTCGTGCCGCCCGGACCCGCGCCGCTTCCATCCGTGCCGGCGTTGCCCGCCTCTGCGCGGCCCTCACCGTCTCCACTCACGCCCGCGCCGCTTCCGTCCGCGTGGCCCGCGCCCGTACCTGGGGTGTCTGCGTTCGCCCCGCCCTCGTCCCCCCTCCGCGCGCCTGCGTTGCTCCCGGGCGCGTCGTCTGAGCCGGTGCTGCTCGTCCCGTTCGTGGGCGGCGTGGTGCAGGCCGGGGAGCGCTGCGGGTCGGCCGGAAAGGCGGGCGTTCCCCCGTTGCTCCGGCTTGCGTCGTCCGCGATGCCGGGCGGGACGGAGGCTGCGGCGGACTGCGGTGCGACCGGAAATTCAGGGAGGTCGGGCGCAGCAGCGGCGTCGGTCACGTCGGGGAGTGATTCGTCGGTGGGGTTGCGCTGCAGGGCGGCGGTGAGGCGGCCGACCTCGGTGCGCCAGGCCGGGTCGCGGCTGCTGCGGGCGCGGCGCCAGGCAGTGGTCAGGTCGTCGGCGGCGGAACGGTCGTCGTCGAGCAGGGCGACGATCTCGGCGGCCCGCCGGGCGCCGACCGTGGGCGCGCCGTCGAGCAGGGCCCGGGCCAGGCGGGGATGCAGTCCGGCGTCGGCCAGGGCCCGGCCCCGGGCGGTCACGCGGCCCGTTTCGTCGACCGCGCCCAGGTCGCGCAGCGTGGCCACGGCCGACTGCAGGGCGCCGGGTGGGGGCTGGTCGGGCAGCGACAGCCCACTGCCGTCGGGGTGGCCCCACAGGGCCAGGTCGAGCGCGAAGCCCGTCAGGTCGGCCGCGGCGATCTCGGGCTCGGGCTGGGGCGGGAGCCGGTCGTGCTGGGCCTGCGTCCAGCAGCGGTAGACCCGGCCGGGCGCCTCGCGACCGGCCCGGCCCGCGCGCTGCACGGCGGCCGCCCGAGACACCGGCACCGTGGCCAGGGCGCCCAGCCCGCGGGCGTGATCCATGCGGGGGACCCGGCTGAGGCCGGCGTCGACGACCGCGCGCACGCCGGGGACCGTCAGGCTGCTCTCGGCGACCGCGGTCGCCAGCACCACCCGGCGGCCCGGGCCGGGGCGGAGGGCCGCATCCTGCACCGCGCCGGGCTGGCGGCCGTGCAGCGGGATCACGTCGGCCCGGAGGCCGGCCAGCCGGCCCGCCACCGCGTCGATCTCGCGCGCGCCGGGCAGGAACACCAGCACGTCGCCTTCGCCCTCGGCCAGGGCCCGGCGGGTGGTGGCGGCCACGTGGTCGAGCAGGCGCGGATCGACGCGCAGGCCCAGGGGCGGCGTGATCGGGCCGGGCGGGGGCGTCCAGATCTCCTCGACCGGGTAGACCCGGGCCGACGCCGTGACGACCGGGGCCGCGCCCAGCACGTCGGCCAGCCGGCCCGCGTCGGCCGTGGCCGAGGTGGCCAGCAGGCCCAGGTCGGGCCGGAGGGTGGCCCGCACCTCGACCAGGAAGGCCAGGGCCAGATCGGTGTCGAGGTGGCGCTCGTGACACTCGTCGAGGATCACGACCGACGTGCCGGCCAGCTCGGGGTCGCGCTGCAACCGCCGGACGAGAACGCCGGTTGTCACCACTTCGACGCGGGTGGACCGGGAGACCTGGCGGTCGCCGCGAACCGTGTAACCGACCCGGCCGCCCGGTTTCTCGCCCAGCAGCGTGGCCATGCGGCGGGCCGCGGCCCGGGCGGCCAGCCGGCGCGGCTCGGCCACCACGACCCGGCCCTCGAGCGCGAGCGGGACGAGTGTCGTCTTGCCCGTGCCGGGTGGGGCCACCAGCACCGCCGAGCCGGCGCCGGACAGCGCCGCGCGGACCCGCGGCAGCACCGGGCGGATCGGAAGGTCGGGCAGGGCGTCGTCGGCGATGAGCACGCGACCATCCTGTCCCATGGGTCCGACAAAACCCGGCGTTGTCCACAGCCCCGGAGTTATCCACAGGCCCCGGCGAACTGTCGGCCCGGCATGGCAAGGTGTGCGGCACGAAGCAACGTCAGGGAATGAGTGCACTGGGCCGTTAAGGCCTGATTGACTGATCGACACAGGAAGGGGTGCCGATGGACGCGGTCGAGGTGTTCAACTCGCTGCCCGACGCCCGCCTCGAGGCTGATCTCCGCGCCTGCCTCGCCGCGCCCGCGTGGGGTGCCAAGATCATGGCCCAGCGTCCGTATGAGCGGCGGGAGGACGTGCTCGCCGTCGCCAGTGCCGCCACGCGTGCCCTCAGCTGGCCTGAGGTGCTGGCCGGCCTGGCCGCGCACCCGCGCATAGGCGAGCGGGCGGGCGGTGACTCCAAGGAGTCCGCCTGGTCCCGTCGCGAGCAGTCGGCGGCCTCGGCCAGCGCCGACGAGCGCACCCGGGCCGCGTTGATCGAGGCCAACCGGGCGTACGAGGAGAAATTCGGTCACGTGTTCCTGATCTTCGCCAGCGGGCGCACACAGGAGGAGATCCTGGCCGCGGCCCGCGAGCGGTTGACCCACGACGAGGCGGCCGAGCGCGCGGTGGTCGTCGACGAGCTGCACGCGATCGCGCTGCTGCGACTCGAGCGGGTGCTCGATGCCCTCTGACAACGGCACGCCGCCCGAGTTCCACGCGAGGATCTCGACGCACATCCTCGACACGATCAGTGGCGAGCCGGCCCGCGACGTTTATGTGCGGTTGGAGCGACGCGACTCCGACGGGTGGGGGACGATCGCCGAGGGGCGCACGGACGACGACGGCCGGTTGCGCTATCGGGTCCCGTTGCACGAGTGGCAGGCGGGCGGCTATCGCCTGTCCTTCTACGTCGAGCCCTACCTGGGGGCCGACTGCTTCTTCCCGGAGATCACGGTCGCTTTCCACGTCCGCGACCCCGAGCGGCATTATCACGTGCCGCTGCTGCTCAGCCGTTACGGATACACGACCTATCGAGGGAGCTGAACGCGCGTGGCGATCGTGCTCGGAGAAAACCGCTACGGCAAGGCCGAGACGCGGCTGGTTCGCGTCACCCGCGACGGCGAGACGCACACGCTGGCCGATTTCAACGTCAGCATCGCGCTCTCCGGCGACCTGGCCGCGACCCACCTGACCGGCGACAACTCGGGCGTGCTGCCCACCGACACCATGAAGAACACGGTGTACGCGTTGGCCAAGGAGCACGGCGTAGGCGAGCCGGAGGAGTTCGCGCTGCGCCTGGGCCGGCATTTCGTCGAGACCCAGACGCAGATCCGCGCGGCCCGGGTCGGCATCGAGTCGTTCGCGTGGGAGAGGCTGGGCCCGCACTCCTTCCAGCGACGCGGCGACCACACGCGTACGGCGGAGGTCACCGTCACCGTCGAGCAGACCCAGGTCGTCAGCGGTCTGTCCGGCATGGTGCTGCTCAATTCGGCGAATTCGGAGTTTCACGGCTTCCCGCGCGACAAATACACGACCCTGCCCGAGACCACCGACCGCATTCTGGCCACGGCGGTCGACGCCCGCTGGCGGCACCTGCACGACACCACCGACTGGGGCAAGTCGTTCACGGGTGTCGCCGAGGCCCTGACCAAGGCCTTCGTCGGCACGCACAGCCTTTCGCTGCAGCAGACGCTCTTCGCGATGGGCAGTCAGGTGCTCAACGACCAGGCCGAGATCGCCGAGATCCGGCTGGCGCTGCCCAACAAGCATCACTATCTGGTCGACCTGTCACCGTTCGACCTGGCCAACGACAACGAGGTATTCATCGCCGGTGACCGGCCCTACGGGTTGATCGAGGGCACCGTCACCCGCGACGACGTGCCCCCGGCGATCACGGAGTGGTATCCGTGATCGTCATCGAGAACGTCGCCGTCGCCACGGTCGACACCGCCGACACGTATCACGCCGACGGCCACGTGGTGGTCGGCGACGACGGCCGCATCGCCGCGGTCGGCGCGGGTCCCGCACCCGCCGCGGACGGCGACACCCGGCGGGTCGACGGCTCGGGCTGCCTGGTCACGCCCGGGCTGATCAACACGCATCACCACCTTTACCAGTGGGCGACGCGCGGGCTGGCCGTCGACGAGACGTTGTTCGGCTGGCTGACCACGCTCTATCCGATCTGGGGCCGGCTCGACGCCGAGGTCGTCGGGGCGGCGGCCGGTGCCGGGCTGGGCTGGCTGGCCCTGTCCGGGTGCACGACGTCGATGGATCACCACTACGTCTTCCCGCGCGACGGCGGCGACGTGCTCGAGGCCGAGATCGAGGCGGCCCGGCGGATCGGCCTGCGCTTCCACCCCACGCGCGGCTCGATGGATCTCGGACGCCAGGACGGCGGCCTGCCGCCCGACAACATCGTCGAGAGCACCGACGCCGCGCTCGCCGCCACCGAGCAGGCGATCGACCGCTGGCACGACCCGTCCCCGGGCGCGATGCTGCAGATCGCGGTCGCGCCGTGCTCGCCGTTCTCGGTCACCGAGCGGCTCATGAGCGAGGCCGCCGAGCTGGCCCGGCGCAAAAATGTGCGGCTGCACACCCACTTGGCCGAGACCGACGACGAGGAGGACTTCTGCCGCGAGCGGTTCGGCTGCACCCCGGTCGAATACGCGGAGCGGCTCGGCTGGCTCGGCGACGACGTGTGGCTTGCCCACGGCGTGCACCTCGACGACTCGGCGATCGCGAAGCTGGGCGCCACCGGCACCGGCGTGGCGCACTGCCCGAGCTCTAACGCGCGGCTCGGCGCGGGCGCGGCCCGGGTGCGGGAGCTGCTCGACCATCGGGTGCCGGTCGGCCTCGGTGTCGACGGCTCGGCCTCGCAGGAGGCGGCTCACCTGGGCGAGGAACTGCGGCAGGCGCTCTACACGGCGCGGATCCGGGGCGGGCCGGCGGCGCTCGACGCGCGCGCGGCTCTGCGGCTGGGCACGATGGGCGGCGCCCGCTGCCTGGGCCGGCAGGACGAGCTGGGTTCGCTCGAGCCGGGCAAGCTGGCCGACCTCGTCGTGTGGCGGCTCGACGGGCTCGGGCACGCGGGCATCGACGACAAGCTGGCCGCGCTGGTGCTCGGGCCGGCCGCGCCGGTCGAGCTGGCGCTGGTGGGCGGGCGGCCCGTCGTCGAGCGGGCCGAACTGGTTCACGCGGATGCGGATACGCTGGCCCGCGAGGCCGTTCGCGCCCACCGCCGCCTTCTTGACAGCGAGTGACCATGCTGATCCCCGGCGCATTTAAGGAAGACTTAAGGCGGGAAGCTCGGAAAAATGTTATCGAGAATCGGAATCGCGGCTACCTGCGACGCTCTGAATGGCGTTTCTCAAATCTTTCTCCACACGTTGAAGTAACGCTCTGACCTCTGCATACTCGCTCTCGAAACGGCTCCGGAACGGCAGAGACGAGAGAGCTAGACAATGCGGACTGACCCCCAACACGTCGCCCCGCCCAACCCCCGCAATCGTCGCCGCGTGACGCGCGTTGTCCTCGGCGCGGCCGTTGCGCTGGCGGTCGGGGGCAGCGGCGTCTACATCGCCACCGCCAACGCCGCCGAGACCGTCGTGCCCGGCCGGCTGCAGGCGGAGGCCTTCTCGGCCCAGTCCGGCGCGCAGACCGAGAACACGGGTGACCAGGACGGCGGCAAGAACGTCGGCTGGCTCGCCAACGGCGACTGGCTGCGCTACGACAACGTGACCGTCGGCAGCACCGTCACGGCCCGGATCGCCTCCGACAACTCCGCCGGCGGCTCGATCGAACTGCGGCTCGGCTCGCCCACCGGCACGTTGCTGACCGCGATCCCGGTGACCAGGACCGGCGGCTGGCAGACATGGGTCACCAAGTCCGCCACGGTGAAGGCGCCGACCGGCCGGCAGAACCTCGTCGCCGTCATGAAGAGCGCGCAGAAGTCCGACTTCGTGAACGTCAACTGGTTCACGCTGGGCGGGACGGCCACGACGCCGGCGACGCCCCCGGCGACCGCGCCCACCACGGCCCCGCCGGCGACCACCCCGCCGGCGACCACTCCGCCGGCCACCACCGCCGGCTGGGTCGTGATGGACCAGGCCAAGTGGAAGGCCCAGCTCGCCGAGTTCAACGCGATGAAGCCCAAGGCGATCACCGGCAACCCCGTACGGGTGGCCGAGTTCAACGCCTCCTGCAAGGTGAGCCACGCGCGAGCCGACGACCCGATCGTGCTGCCGGGCCTGCCGGGCGGCTCGCACATGCACTCGTTCCTCGGCAACAACGCGACGGACGCCTTCACGACGACCGACACCCTGCTGAAGAACACCGGCTCGAGCTGCAAGCCGGACGAAGACCACTCGGCGTACTGGATCCCCAGCCTCTACGAGAACGGCCAGAAGGTCGAACCGCACGGCGTTACGGTGTACTACGGCTCGCGCCTGCCCGACCCGACCAAGACCGTGCCGCTGCCGCAGGGCTTCCGGATGGTCGTCGGCGACGCCAAGCGTCAGGTCGCCACGCCGAAGGGCGCCAACGGGCAGTTCTGGTGCGCCGGCGCCGGTGGCGAGATCGGCCGCAGCACCGACGGCAACTGGCCGGTCTGCGCCAAGACCGCCGAGCTCACCTTCCACCTGACCTTCCCGGACTGCTGGGACGGCATCCACCTGGACAGCCCCGACCACAAGTCGCACACCGGCCCGGCCGACTCGTCCGGCCAGTGCAGCGGCAAGTTCCCGGTCGCCATCCCGTCGATCGCCTTCGTGATCGGCTATCCGACCTCGGGCTCGCCGGCCGGCTTCAAGCTCAGCTCGGGCATGGCCAGTTCGATGCACGGCGACGTCTTCGCCGCCTGGGAGGATGCGCCCCTCGGCCACCGGGTCAAGGACTGCCTGGTGCAGAAGGCCAAGTGCGACACCTTCGGTAACCACTGATCGGTGCGGGCGCGCGCGCACCGTCCCCAGCCGCGCCCGCACCCCAGTGACAAGCGCCCACCTTCGCAGGGACCGCGGAGGTGGGCGCTTTCCTGCCGACAGCTCCCCGCTCCACTACGGTCGAAGGCATAGGGAGCAGTCGCATCGAGGGGAGCCGTCGACGATGACCGAGATCCTGTCCGACGAGGCCGTGGGGTTCGTGGCCGAGCTGAACCGGCGCTTCCGCCCCCGGCGCGATGAGCTGCTGCGGGCCCGGTCCGAGCGCCGGGCCGCGATCGCCGCCGGTGGGTCGCTCGGTTTCCTGCCCGAGACGGCCCACATCCGCGCCGCCGAGTGGAGCGCCCCGCCCGCCCCGGCCGATCTGCGGGACCGGCGCGTCGAGATCACCGGCCCGACCGAGCGCAAGATGACCATCAACGCGCTCAACTCGGGGGCCAAGGTGTGGCTGGCCGACTTGGAGGACGCCAACACCCCGCACTGGTCGAACGTCGTCGACGGCCAGCAGAACTTGCACGACGCCATCCGGCGCACCATCACGCTGACCACACCCCAGAAGACGTACGAGCTCAAGGGCGGTCCTTACCCGACGATCGTGATGCGCCCGCGCGGCTGGCACCTCGACGAACGCCACTTGCCGGTCGACGGCACGCCGGCCGTGGGCGCGCTCGTCGACTTCGGCCTCTACTTCTTCCACAACGCCAAGGAGCTGCTCGAGCGCGGCAGCGGACCGTATTTCTATCTGCCCAAGATGGAGTCCCACAAAGAGGCCGAGCTGTGGAACGACGTCTTCACGTACGCGCAGGAGACGCTCGGCATCCCGGTCGGCACGATCCGGGCCACGGTGCTCATCGAGACGATCCCGGCCGCGTTCGAGATGGAGGAGATCCTGCACGCGTTGCGGCCGCACATCTCCGGGCTCAACGCCGGCCGCTGGGACTACCTGTTCAGCATCATCAAGTACTTCCGCGACAACCCGTCGATGGTGCTGCCCGACCGCGCCTCGGTGACGATGACCGCGCCGTTCATGCGGGCGTACACGGAACTGCTCGTCTCCACCTGCCACCGGCGCGGCGCGTTCGCGATGGGCGGCATGGCCGCGTTCATCCCCAGCCGGCGTGACCCCGCGGTCAACGAGGTCGCGCTGGCCAAGGTGCGTGAGGACAAGGAGCGCGAGGCCGGCGACGGGTTCGACGGTTCCTGGGTCGCGCACCCTGACCTCGTGCCGGTCTGTCAGGAGATCTTCGACCGGGTGCTCGGGGAGGGGCCCAACCAGCTCGACCGGCAGCGGCCCGACGTGAGCGTCACCGCCGAGCAACTGCTCGACGTGGCGGCCACACCGGGCGAGGTCACCGAGGACGGGCTGCGCAACGACGTCTCCGTCGGCCTGCAGTACCTGGAGGCGTGGCTGCGCGGCAACGGCGCCGTGGCGATCAACAACCTGATGGAGGATGCCGCCACCGCCGAGATCTCGCGCTCGCAGGTGTGGCAGTGGATTCACAACGGCGTACGGCTCCCCGACGGCACCGAGATCACGGCGGAACTGGTCGGCCGGATCGAGGACGAGGAACTGGCCAAGATCCGTGAGACGGTCGGCGACGAGGCGTGGTCGGCCGGCCGCTTCGACGACGCGCGCAAACTGTTCGAGCGGGTCGCGCTGGCCGACGACTTCGCCGACTTCCTCACCACCGCCGCCTACGACTCGATCGACTGATGCGGCTCACCGGCGCCGACTACGACGAGGCCGACAGCCGGCTCGCCGCCCACGACGCGTTCCTCGCGGCGCGCTACCCGGGCGAACGGGCCGACCGGCAACCCGTGCACACCGTCTACATCCCGGCCGACCGGCTCGACGGCTTCCGCGAATGGGGCGCCGAGGCGCTGCGGGTCATGGACGAGCACGACTTCCCGTGGTCGGTGCCGGGCGTACGTGAGAAGCTGGCCCGCGAACCCATCGAGGATCTGCGGGTCGACTTCGAGGACGGATACGGCGTCCGCGACGACGACCAGGAGGACGCGGCGGTCCGCAAAGCGGCGGCGATCCTGCGGGCCGGTGACCGCCCGCCCTTCCTCGGGCTGCGCGTCAAGTCGCTCGAAGCCACCACGCGGCGGCGCTCCCTGCGCACGCTCGACCTGTTCCTGTCGTCCTATCAGGATGATCGGTTCATGCTCACGCTGCCCAAGGTGAGCGGGACCGAGCAGGTCGCCACGTTCGTCGCGCTGCTGGAGAAGCTGGAGCACGCGTACGGTCTGGCCGGCGGCACGCTCCGCTTCGAGATCCAGATCGAGCTGCCGTCGGCCGTGCTCGCCGCCGACGGCACCGCCACCGTGACCCGCCTGATCACCGCCGCCGGCGGCCGCTGCACCGGCCTGCACTACGGCACGTACGACTACAGCGCCGCCGCCGGGATCGCCGCCGCCTACCAGGCGATGGACCACCCGGTGGCCGATCACGCCAAAGCGGTCATGCAGGCCGCCGCCGCCCAGACCGGGATCCGCCTTTCCGACGGCTCCACCAACCTGCTGCCCGTCGGCTCGCGCACCGAGGTGCAGGAAGCCTGGTCGGTCCACCACCGCCTGGTCAGCCGCTCCCTCGAACGTGGCTTCTACCAGGGCTGGGACCTGCACCCGGCCCAGCTGCCGACCCGCTACGCCGCCACGTACGCGTTCTTCCGCGAGGGCCGCGACGTCGCCGTCACCCGCCTGCAGCGCTACCTGTCCCGCGCCGGCAGCGGCATCGCCGACGAGCCCGCGACCGCCCGCGCCCTCGCCGCCTACCTGCTCCGCGGCCTCAACTGCGGCGCCCTCACCGACGCCGGCTTCGCCCGGGAGGAGTTGCTCACCTTCCTGTGAAGCGAGAGCATGCCCGCCGCCGGTAAGGGGCACCTCGTGGCGCTGGACCGGTCAGGAATCGAGAAGCCGGTGAACGCCGTCGACCCCTAGCGTGAGCTGCGTGAACGACACGACTGGGAGGTCCGGGATGAAGACGTGGGTTCGGCAGGCGCACCGCTGGATGGCAGTTCTGTTCACGGTGACGGTGGTGGCGACGACAGTCGCCATCACCGCCGGGGGTGAGTCACTGCTGTGGGTGTCCTACACACCGCTGCTGCCGCTGGCCGTGCTGTTCTTTTCGGGGCTCTACCTGTATCTGCTGCCGTATCGGGCCAAGCGCCGTCACTTGGCCGGTAACCCGGTCACGTAGTCGAGCGCCTCGTCGAGCCAGGAGTCGAGGGTGGCGTCGTCGAGATGGTCACCGCCGACGAGGAGCCAGCTCTTCATCACCCGGCCGTTGCCTTCGAACGGCCGGACGCCGGGACGGCTCAGGGCCGCCTCGACCTCGGGCGCGCCCAGCCGCACGATCAGCGAGTCGCCGGTCACGCCGACCGTCATGTTGCCGTTCGTGAAGAAGGCGAGCCCGCCGAACATCTTGCGTTCGGTGACGGCCGGGTCGGTGAGCCGGTCGCGCAGGCGCTGGGCCAGCACTTCGTCGTAGGCCATGGCGAAACCCTCGCAGCGTCAGCTGAATCGGCGGAACTGGTCGGTGAGGAAACCGTCGACCGGCCGGCCGTGCAGGCGCAGCCGGGCCAGGCCGCCGTCGGGGTAGATGTCGAGGCGGGCCGCGGCGGCGACGCGCCCGGGCCGTACGGGGAAACGGTGTGGTGTGTCGGGGCGCAGGGCGGTGCGGGGCAGGATGTCGAACCACTCGGCGCCGTCCTCGGTGCCGCGGACGGCGGCCCAGCCGGGGGCGTTGCCTTTGAAGTGGGTGGTGTCGAGGTCGACCAGCGCGATCTCGGCCGGGGCGGCCAGCCGGACCGTGAGCCAGTCGTTGGCGTCGTCGCGGCGGCGGGACGTCTCCCAGCCGTCGCCCATGTGCTGGGCCAGGCCGGGCATCAGCACGTTTTCCGGATGGCCGTAGAACATGTTGCTGCACTCGGTGATCCGAGCCCCGTAGGCCAGCGCGGCCACGTCGAAGACCTCGGGCAGCAGCCGCGGGTCGGGGACGGCCACACCGTGCACCCGCAGCCGGGCCACACCACCGTCGGGGAAGATCGTGAGCCGGACGTGGGTGAATCGTTTCTCGCTCGTGACGGCGAACAGGTTGCGGCTGTCACCGGCGAGCGGCGACTTCGGGACCAGCGGGGTCCACTCGGCGGCCAGCAGGTCGGCCGGGGCCGGATAGCCGTCGGCGGCCAGCCCGTCGATCGCCGCGTGGGGCGGATAGTTGCCGGTGAAGAAGGCCGTGTCGACGTCGACGCCGCGGATCACGCCGGGCGCGCCGAGCCGAACGATCGCCGTGTCGTGGCCGGGCTCGCGGCGCCGGCGGGTCTCCCACCCGTCGTAAACCTGGCCCTTGTGGTCGAAGGTGCGCGGCGCGAACACCGGCGGGGCCGGCAGCACCAGATGGTCGGCCGCGGCGAAGAACTCGTCGTCGGCCCACACGACACCGCCGCCGAGCGCGCGCGAGGCCAGGTCGGGCAGCGTGGCGAAGTCTTCCATCAGGTGTCCTCCCGGGTCAGGAAGCGGCCCCGCGCCACGTCGCCGGTCACGGCATGCCCGCGCAGCCAGGTCGTGCGCACCACACCGGACAGTTTCTTGCCCGCGTACGGCGTTACGGGGTTCTTGTGATGGAGCCGGGCCGGCTCGACGACGAACGTCTCCTCGGGGTCGAACGCGACCAGGTCGGCCTGCGCGCCCACCTCGATCCGGCCCTTGCGGTGCAATCCCACCAGGTCGGCCGGGCGGCGCGCCATCCAGTCGGCCACGTCGGCCAGCGCATGGCCCCGGGCCCGGGCCGCTGTCCAGATCACCGGCAGGCCCAGCTGCACCGACGCGATGCCGCCCCAGGCCGCCGCGAAGTCACCGGTGTCGCGCCGCTTGAGCTCGGGTGTGCAGGGGGAGTGGTCGCTGACGACGCAGGTGATCAGCCCGTCGGCCAGCGCCCGCCAGAGCAGGTCGGCGTTGGCGGCGTCGCGAATCGGCGGGCAGCACTTGAACTCGGTCGCGCCGTCGGGGATGTGGCCGGCGTCGAGGGTCAGGTAGTGCGGGCAGGTCTCGGCGGTGACCGGCAGACCCTCGGCCCGGGCGGCCGCGATCAGCGGGAGCGCGGTGGCCGCGGAGAGATGCAGGATGTGGACCCGGCGGCCGGCGCGGCGGGCGGCTTCGACGGCTGTCGCGATCGCGGCGTGCTCGGCCTCGGGCGGCCGGGACGCGAGGAACTCGTCGTACGTTGCCCCACCGGATAGATCGGACAAGTAGCGAGGGTCTTCAGCGTGGATCACGAACAGGGCAGGCGCCGCGTCAAGCGCCGCCGCAAGCTCCGGCGGCGACAACGGCGGGAACTCCGGCACACCGGAATCGGCGAGGAAGGCCTTGAAGCCGAAGACGCCTGCCTCGTGCAGCGCGGGCAAAGCGGATGAATTGCCGGGGATGGCCCCGCCCCAGAACCCGACGTCGACGAAGGTCTGACCCCGCGCCGCCGCCTGCTTGACCCGCAGAGCCGGCACGTCGACGGTCGGCGGCAGACTGTTGAGCGGCATGTCGATGATCGTTGTGACGCCCCCGGCGGCCGCCGCGCGCGTGGCCGAGGCAAACCCTTCCCACTCCGTACGCCCCGGCTCGTTCACATGCACATGCGTGTCGACCAGCCCCGGCAGCAGCGCGGTCCCGCCCAGGTCGGTGTCGGCCTCGGTGTCGAAGACGTCGTCATAGCTCCCGACGGCCACGATCGTGCCGCCCTGGATCGCCACGGCGGCCGCGCGCTCGCCACCACCCGTGACCACCCGCCGCGACCGCAACACCAGCTCGACCATGAGCCGACACTACCGGCCCCGTGTGACAAGAAAAGACGATCGATCAGGACGCGGGCGCGACCCGGGCCGCCCACTCCACCGCCTCGGTCGCGGGCAGCACGCGGTTGAGCACGACCTCGGGCCGCATCAGGGGATAGGTGCGGCCGAGGTTCCAGCTCCGCTCGTACGGCGGGGGGTCGAGCACCACCACCCGATGATCGCCGAGCAGCGGGATGTCGGCCGGCCGGCCCTCGTTCCAGATGGTCTCGCCGGTCGCGTCGGCCAGATAGAACTGCCCCCGGATCGGCTCCGGCGGGGACAGCTCGCCCTCGGTCGCCGCGGTCACCCACGCCGGGTCGGGCGGGGTGCCCGGCAGCAGGCCGCGGGCGGGGGCGCCGATCAGGGTCGCGGCCAGCAGCGTGTGCAGCTGGAAGTTGTCGCCCACCCCGCTGATCGTCAGGTCGTACGCCTGCTGGGTGGGCCGGTGCACCACCAGCAGCGGCTCGTCGTCGAGCACCTCGAGCAGGCCGTGCAGCCACGCCGCGTCCTCGGAGTGCGGCACCATCGCGGCCGCGGCCGCGGTCAGGCGATCGCGCTGCGGCAGGGCCTGGCGGGCCTGCTTCTGCTGCAGGGCCAGCAGCAGGCTGGGGATCCAGTCCGGCACCGTGAACCAGGCCTGGGTGATCTCGCCGGCCTCCTCCGGGGTCAGCCCGGCCGACGCCTGCACGACTCGTTCACGCAGGTCGCGATAGTCGTCGGCGGAGGTCGGCGGGGCCACCCGGTCACCCAGCTTGTCGGCCAGCACCCCGAACTGGGCGGCCAGCTCGAGCCCGGTCGACAGCCGGTCGGCCAGCACCGGCAGCACCGGCAGCGGGTCGGCGCCCTGCTCGATCAGCCCGGCCACCAGCGTCGCCAGCAGCCCGCCGTTGCCCAGCGCGACCTGATCCAGGGCCGGCACCAGCGGCACCAGAGCGGCGCTCAGTTCCTCCGGGCCGGCGTGGGGGAGCCGGTCCACAATGGCGCGGTAGCTCCGGGTCGAGGCCCGCGAGTCGAGCCGGCTCACGGCGTCAGCCAGGCCGGTGCAGAGCTCGGGCAGGGCGTTCCCGGGTCGTCCCAACATCCGCGCATCGTATGGGCCGCTTGCCCGCGGCACCAGATCGGCGGTGGCACCGGAGCGCCGAAAATCGCGTGAACGGACCGGCCGTTCGCGTTACGGTGTGCGGCCGTGAAGCGAATCGTGACGCTCGTGCTGGTCCGCCCCGACGGCACCGTCCTCGGGCAGGCCGAGCCGTTCGAGGCCGACGTCCCGTGGTGGCAGGAGGTCAGCGGCTTCGGCTCCGGCCTGCAGGTGCTGCGGCTGCTCGGCGCCGATCGCCCGGCGCCGCCCGGCGGTCACGTCACCTACCTGGCCGAGGTCACCGGTGCTTTCCCCGGCAAGATCAACCCCGTTTCCCCGTACGAGGTGGGGCCGCACCCCCGCCGGGCCCCGTACGCGGAGGTGGGCGGTCCCACCGCCTCGATCTCGTGGGCGACCGGCATCGTGCCCGGCACCACCGCCCACCAGCAGCGCACCTGGAACCTGTCGGCGATCTGGCGGCTCGACGACAAGGACGGACACCCGGTCGCCTGGCTCAAACAGGTGCCCCGGTTCTTCGGCCACGAGGCCTATGCGTTGCGGATGGTCGCCGAAGTCGCCCCGCAGCTGGTCCCGAGACTGATCGCCGACGGCGAGGACGGCCGGGTGCTGCTGGCCCACGCCCCCGGCGAGGATCGTTACGGCGCCGGCCCGGAGGTGTGCGCGCGGATCGCCGAGGCGTTCCATCCGATCCAGGCCCATTTCGCGGCCCACCCGGCCCCGCTGGCCGGCATCCCCGACGCCCGGCTCACGGTCGAGCCGTTCGCGCGGGTGGCCGAGCCGCACTACGCGTCGATCCCCGGCCTGCGGCGGCTCATCGACGACCTGCCCGCCCGGTTCGCCGCGATCGCCGCGTGCGGCCTGCCCGACACCCTGGTGCACGGCGACCTGCATCCCGGCAACGCCCGCACCGACGACGAGGGCCGGCTGACCATCATGGACTGGGGCGACTGCACGTACGGGAATCCGGTCTTCGACATCCTGCGGCTCACCGACGGCCGCACCGGCGGTTTCGCGCCCCACGACGAGACGCTCGCGGCCTGGGCCGACCGCTGGAAACAGACCGTGCCCGGCTGCGATCCGGTGCGCGCGGCGGAGCTGATGCGACCGGTGGCCCCGCTGCGCTCGGCGCTCGTCTACGCTGCGTTCCTCGACCACATCGAGCCCACGGAATGGCCCTATCACGCCGCTGACGTGCCGGAACGTCTGGCTGCGGCGGTCGCCGAAACGGTTCCATAAGGAGCGTATCGGGGGCGTAACAGTATGGACACCGAACTGCCCCGATTGATCTACCCTGCTCCGCATGGTAGTGATCGAGCGGTTCGCGGAGCTTGTCGTGCGGGGTGGCATCAACGTCCAGCCGGGGCAGGGTGTGGTGCTGTATACCGATACGGCCCATCTCGAGATCGCCCGAGCCCTGACCGAGGCGGCGTACGCGGCGGGCGCCGGCTGGGTCGAGCCGATCTGGTCGGACGGCCCGATGCGCCGCTCCGCCGTGCGGCACGCCACGATCGAGAACCTTTCCGCCGTACGTCCGTGGGCCCTCGCCCGCATCGAGGAGTGGCGCGACGCCGGGGCCGCGTGGATCCGGCTGCTCGGCGAGGCCGATCCGCACCTGCTCGACGGTCTCGACCCGGCCAAGGTCGCCGCCTCCCCGGCTGAGGAGACGCAGGCCATGCGCCGGGCCGTGTTCAACGGCATGCGCTGGACCGTCGTCGGCGCGCCCAACCCGGGCTGGGCGCGCGAGGTCTTCGGTGAGCCCGACGTCGAGCGGCTGTGGGAGGCCGTCGGTACGGCCATGCGCCTCGACCTCGACGACCCGGTGGCCGCGTGGCGGGAGCGGGCCGAGATGCTGGCCGAGCGGGGCCGTCAGCTCGACGCGCTGGAGCTGACCGAGCTGCGCTACGCCGGCGAGGGCACCGACCTGACCGTCGGGTTGCTGCCGGACAGCCGCTGGAAGGGTGGCGGCCTGATCGACGCCGACGGCATTCCGTACCTGCCCAACATCCCGACCGAGGAGGTCTTCACCAGCCCCGACCGGCGCCGCGCGGAGGGTGTGATCCGGGTGACCCGGCCCGTTGTCATCGCCGGTCAGGTGATCACCGGCCTGCGCGTGACGTTCGCGGGCGGGCAGATCACCGAGGTCACCGCCGACGACAACGCCGACGTGGTGCGGGCCCACCTCGACACCGACGAGGGCGCGCGGCGGCTGGGCGAGGTCGCCCTGGTCGACCGGGACAGCCGGATCGCCCGGACCGGGGTGGTGTTCCACAACATGCTGTTCGACGAGAACGCGGCCTGCCACGTGGCGTGGGGTCAGAGCTTCCCGTTCGCGATCGCCGGGGGCGGCGCGATGACCGAGCAGCAGCGGGCCGGCCTCGGGCTGAACATGTCGAGCGTGCACACCGACGTGGTGATCGGGGGCGAGGGCATCTCGGTCACGGGTCGCGGCCCCCGCGGTACGGTCGAGATCATCCGCGACGACGAATGGGTGCTGTGATGCGAGTTCTGGTCCTGGGGGGCACCGGTTTCGTGGGGCGAGCCGTCACCGAGCTGCTCGACGAGCCGACCCTGTTCAACCGCGGCACGGACGACACGCTGTTCCCCGGCGCCGAGCGGCGGCGCGGCGACCGCGAGACCGGTGACTACGCGTCGCTGGCCACCGGCGCGTGGGACGCGGTGGTCGACACGACCGCCTACTTCCCGTGGCAGGTGCGCCAGACGATGGACGCGCTGGGCGACCGCGTGGGGCGTTATCTGTTCGTGTCGAGTCACGCCGTGTTCGCCGGGGCCGGGCCCGAGCTGCGCCCCGCGATCACCGACGCCACGCCGCCGCTGACCAACGACACGTACGGCCCGTCCAAAGTGGCCTGCGAGCAGGAGGTGGTCGCCCGCTTCGGCGACCGCGCGACGATCGTGCGCCCGGTGAAGGTGGCCGGCCCGCACGACAACCAGAACGGCCTCACCGACTGGGTCCGCGCGGCCCTGCGCGGCGGCCGTTTCGAGCTGCCCGGCGACCCGGCCCAGCCCGTGCAACTGGTCGATTCCCGCGACCTGGCCCGCCTGGTGCTCACGCTGCTGACCGAGGACCGCGGCGGCGCTTTCACGGCGGCCGGCCCGACCACAGACCTGGCCGGCCTGATGGCGATCTGCGCCGCGGCGGCGGGCACGCAGGTCGAGGTCGTGCCGGTGTCCGCAGACACGCATTTCCCGCTGGTCAAGCCGCGCGAGCTCTGGGTCACCCAGAACCGGGAGCCCGCCGAGGGTCAGACGGTGACACCACTCGAGACAACCGTTCGCGACGTGCTGGCCTGGCTCGCCGGCAGCACTACTGGGTCGTCGAAGTCCCATGGCTCCTGAGGCGCTCCGTCGGCGCCTATGCCGAAACGACGGACATTGTGCGCGCCGTCGGTGTCGCTGGATGATTCGAGCAGCAGAGCCAGATGAACCAAGGCGTTGAGATCGCCGCGATTCGCGGCTTCGCAATATAGATCCGTGGCTTCGGCCAAGTGACCGGCCCGCTCCCGCCGCCGGCCGAGGCTGCTCAAAATGACGGGGTTCCCTCGATCGGCCGCCGCGCGGCCCAGACGAATAGCCCCGGACACGTCGCCGGACGCCTCACGCCGCAGCGCCAGCCGGCTCAGAATGCCGGTGTAGCCGAGGTCGGCAGCCCGATACGCGGCCGCTTCCGCGCCCTCGTGATCGTTCTCGTTCTCGCGTTCCCGGGTCAGATCGGCGAGCACGACGGCGGCTCGGTCAACGGACCGTTGACGTAGCCGCCCCGCATCGCCGCGGTTGAACGGGGCTTCGGTTCTGGCAGGACGTGCGCGGCGTGGGTCGCTCGTCGGAGTCCGCTCGGCCGGAGAGAGGCTCCCGCTCGTCTCGAGGCCCGGAGCCCCGTCAGCGGCATCGCCATTGCCCGGCGGCTCGGCCGCATTGCCACCGAGCCGAGCCAGCGCCCGTGCCGCACGAGCATCGCCGTGGCCGGCGGCCTGCCGATAAAGGTCAGAGGCGGCAGGAAGGTCGCCGGCTCGCTCGCGCTGGAAGGCGAGAACAGTCAGAGCTCCGGCATGCTCGTGACGGCCGGCCTGTTCGTAGATCCGGGCAGCCCCGGCTTTGTCACCTGCTTGGTCGCGTAGTCGTGCGACGGCGACAAGAGCGTCGATGTCACCCAGCTCGGCAGCCGCTCGGTAGAGCAGTGCGGCGTGCCGGTAACGGCCACGGCGTTCGGCGGCCTGGCCGAATGCCTGCAGCGTAGGAACATCCTCGATGACGGACACGGCGGCATGCCAGAAGCTCGGCGGCGGGTACACGCCGAGCCGTGACGGAGTGCAGACCTGTTCCAGATAGTCCGCCAGCCGGTACATCAGGCCATTGTTCGCGTGCGGTTCGCCAGGACGGGGGCGCAGACTGGTCAACGGTCCACGGGCGCCGTTGCAGGGCACCGCCAGGTGGTCGAGGACTTCTTCGAGCCAGCCGCTACGGCCGTCCCGTGCCCATTGGTCGTCGTCGAGATATCCCGGTGCCGCCTGCTCGAGCAGCGCGAGGGGGATCGCTGGAGGATGACCGAGACGCCGCGCGTCGATGGCCACATCGAGAACCGCCCGCGCGGCCGGCCGCGCTTTGAGATAGCGGTCGAGCAGGAGCGGCGCCCCGGCCAGGTATTGAGTGATCCGGCCGCCCGACGCGTAGGCGCGCGCGTGGTTCAACTGAGGGTCATCGCGGCCGGCCAGACCAGCCTGGTCAGCGGCAGTGAACGCGTCCGGCACGTCGATGTCGGTGCCGCCGAGCAGTTCACGCGCCTGAGCCTGGGGGTCGGCCAGACCCGTTTCCGGGCGGCCGGTGAGGGCTGTCCAGTGGTTCGGCCACATGGTTGCCAGCACCAGAACGGGACCTGCGTCCTTGGCAGCCAGGAGGGTGCGCAGACCCGCGGCCACCCGTTCACCGAGGCGTGAGTCCGGCGGAGCCAGATACAGCTGGGCCTCGTTCAGCCAGACGATCGTGCGCGCGCCGACTCGTCCGATGTCTTCTGCCGCCGCCTCGGGCCGGGTCGGATCGAACGGATGCCAGATCCGCCATGGTTCCGGACTTCGGCTGCCGATGTATTGCACAAGCTCCCAGCAGGCGCGCGTCTTTCCGGTCGATGACTCGCCAACGAGCGTGATCATCCGCCGTGCTCCAGCCAAGACTTCATCGGCGATGCGCCGGAGCCGCCGATCGTGCGCTCGTTCGACGTACGCCGGCAGGATCGATTGCCGGTCACTCCCGGGGATATCGATGGCTCGGTGAACCTCAAGTGCGATCGGGTCGCATTCAGCGACCGGAAGCCCCAACGGCGATGGCCCGGGATCGCCGTACGGCAGTGCGTGCGCGTCCTGTGACTCGTCGGCTGGGACGTCTGGTGCCTCCCGTGCCGGTCCTCGTTCAGGATCCTCGGATCGGCGGCGGGAGCTTCGACGCGCGGCCTTTGCGTTCGCGTGGAGCTGCCGCCAGTCGACCGGACGGGCGACGAACGTCGATCGGCGGCGGGCCAACACGGTCAGATGACTGGTCAGGCGTTGGACGGTTCCTGGATCCGCGGGCACCGACTTGCCGGTCAGCCAGTCACTGAGTGTCTGCTTGGCCAGCTTGACCGGCGGGTCCCAGCGCATAGCGGCCCTGCTCAGCGCCTCATGCGTTGGTGAGCCGGCCGCCTCGTAGAGCCACATCAACTCTTCGGTGAACTGCGCGTCCGCCGCGATGTCCGGATCGCTCATTGCCGTCTCCGGCGGTGCACCGTCCGGTCCGGACCCGGATCGGACGGTCCGGATCCGTCCACTGAGCAGCACATTCAGTAACAGTACCGACACGCGTGGTCGATCACGAGCCCGCTGACGGGCTGTGCTGACGGCAGATCCAGCCGACCGATCGAAAGGCTGACCGCGATGATGACCGCGACGATCCTCACCGCCATCGAGCAGGGCAGTCAAGCCGCCACGGCCGTCAGCTTGCTGTATGCCGCCACCGTCTCGGTCAGTGCCCTGACTGCGATCATGGCCCCGACGGAAGTCCGCCGTCAGGCGGCGCGGGAGGTTCTCACGCTCTTGCTGCGTCGCCGAGACCGTTGACTCCGTCGCGCGCGGGCTGCTCGGGCGGGCACGATGGCGGTATGGCTTCCACAGCGGCGTACGACGAGATTGCGGACTGGTACGAGAACGACTTTCTGCCCAGGTCGCGGCCCGGTGACCCGATCGGGGTGCAGCGCCAGCTCGACGAGCTGCTCGGTCCGGGTGGTGGCCTCTGCCTCGAAGTGGGCTGCGGCACCGGCGTGCACGCGGAGCAGATTCGTGGCCTGGGGTGGACACCGGTCGGGGTGGATCTGTCGGCGGGCATGCTGGCGTACGGGAAGAAAAGGCTGCCCGTGGCGCGGGCCGACGCCACTTGTCTGCCGGTCGGGGACGGCGCCGTGCCCGCTGTGGTCGCGATGCTGGTGCACACCGACATGCCCGACTACCCGGCCGTGCTGCGGGAGGTCGGCCGGGTGCTGCGGCCGGGCGGGGTGTTCGTCCACGTCGGGGTGCATCCGGCCTTCTGCGGCGGGTTCGCCGATCGCAGCGATCCCGCGGCCGTGGTGATCAGGCCGGGCTATCTGGACGGTCACTGGACGAAGGATTCGTGGACTGACGAGGGGGTGCGGAACCGGGTCGGTGCGACCCACTACCCCCTGCCCGTGCTCCTGCAAGCCGTGCTCGACGCGGGCCTGACGCTGACGAGCTTCAGCGAGGGCGGCGAGCCGGTGCCGACCACGCTGGCGGTGCGCGCGACGAAGATCACACCATGAACATCATGGCGCCGACGCCCAGCAGGACGAGCAGCAGCATCGCGATGAGCAGGCCCTTCTCAGCGGAAGCGGCGGCGGCGTCAGGGGTGACGGTGTCGGTCGTGGTGGCGAGCGGCTCACTGCTCATTACTGGCCCCTCCGGAGCGTCTCGGCGTGCATGCGCCGGTCTGGCGACTTAGATTCGAGGGCGTGCCAATTCCGGACTGGTTTCTCAGTGCAGAGGAGCGCGGCAACCCGGACTCCTCCATACCCAGATGGTGCGCCGGAAACGCGGCCGAACCGCTTATTCACGGCAAAACATATTTTGACCGTCTGGTGACGGAGGTGGAAAGTCTCCGCGAGGGTGACCACCTGTTCTTCACCGACTGGCGGGGCGACCCCGACGAGAAGATGCGCGACGACGGCCCGACGATCGCCGAGTTGTTCAGCGCGGCGGCCCGGCGGGGCGTGGTCGTCAAGGGTCTGCTGTGGCGCTCCCACCTCGACAAGCTCGCCTACAGCGAGGAGGAGAACCGCAACCTCAGCCAGGCGATCCGCGAGGCCGGCGGTGAGGTCCTGCTCGACCAGCGCGTCCGCCGGGGCGGTTCGCACCACCAGAAGCTGGTCGTGCTGCGTCACCCGGGCCGCCCCGAACTCGACGTGGCGTTCGCCGGCGGCATCGACCTGTGTCACAGCCGCCGTGACGACGAACGGCACCTCGGTGATCCGCAGGCGGTGGCCATGGCCGAGGCGTACGGGCCGAACCCGCCCTGGCACGACGTGCAGCTGGCGCTGCGCGGGCCGGTCGTGGGGGTGCTCGACCTGACGTTCCGCGAGCGCTGGAACGAGCCCGACGATCTCGACCAGCACGGCCCGATCTCCACGATCACCGACAAGCTGCAGCACGCCGACATGAGCGCCGACAAACTGCCGCCGCAGCCGCCCGACCCGCCCGAGTGCGGGCCGCTGACGATCCAGACGTTGCGGACCTACCCGGCGATGCGCCCGAAGTACGACTTCGCGCCGAACGGCGAGCAGAGCATCGCCCGCGGCTACACCAAGGCGATCAAGCGGGCCCGGCGGCTCATCTACCTGGAGGACCAGTATCTGTGGTCCACCGAGGTGGCCCAGCTGTTCGCCGACGCGCTGCGGGCCAACCCCGACCTGCACCTGGTGGCCGTCGTGCCGCGGCACCCCGATGTGGACGGTGCGTTCGCGCTGCCGCCCAATCAGATCGGCCGCGAGAAGGCGATTGAGCTGTGCACGTCGGCCGCGCCCGACCGCGTGCACATCTTCGACCTCGAGAACGAGGCCGGCACGCCGATCTACGTGCACGCCAAGGTGTGCGTGGTGGACGACGTGTGGTGCAGCGTGGGCAGCGACAACTTCAACCGCCGGTCCTGGACGCACGACAGTGAGCTGTCCAACGCGATCCTCGACGACACACGCGACGAGCGGCAGCCCGTCGACCCGGCGGGGCTGGGTGACCAGGCGCGACGGTTCCCGCGGGAGCTGCGTCTGACGCTGGCCGGCGAACACCTGTGCCGCACCGAGCACACCGACCTGATCGATCCGGCCGACTTCGTCCGCGAGATGACCGGGGCGGCCGACGCGCTGAAGAAGTGGGCCGACGGCGGCCGTACGGGGTTGCGCCCACCGGGCCGCCTGATGCCGCACTCGATCGAGCGCCTCTCCTGGTTCCAGCGGTGGTGGGCGTCCCCGGTCTACCGGCTGGTCTACGACCCGGACGGGCGGCGCTGGCGGGATCGGCTGGCCAACCGATGGTGAGCTTTCGGGCCTCCGTCAAGGGCTATCCGATGGTGAGCACCCGTCGGCAGTCGTCCATGACCGAGGGTGAGGCCAGCGGCGCCCACGTCGGGAACACCGACCGGAAGTAGGGGCCGGCCTTCGCCGCGATCTCGGCCGAGCGCTCGAAGACGTCCAGCTCGTTGACGATGCTCAGGTCGGCGAAGGCCCGCACCTGGGCCGGCGTCGGCGACTCGGCGTGACCGGTGAAGCGGCTCCATACGGTCTGGGTCTCGGGCAGCGCCCGCCACGTACGGTCGCGGTCGCACCCGCCGTATCGGTAGACCAGCGCCTCCGCCGGGGCCCCGACGAGCGCGCGCAGCTCACGGCGGGCGGTCACCTCGAGCAGCACCACGGCGAAACCGTCGGTCCCGTACGCCGCATGCGTGAGCCCGGCCAGCTGTTCGTCCTCGCTCAGCCCGTGGGCGGCCAGCCGATCGTGCACGCGGTTCAGGTGCTCGTAGAGCGAGCCGCCGGCGTGCGCAATCGACTCTGCGCCTCTTTCCCGCAACCACGCGCGGACGTCGTCAACTCGGCTCATGTCACAGCTCCCAGCTGCTCGGCATCAGGATCGGGGAGTCGGGGTCACCGCCCGCAGCGAGACCGATCCGCCACGCGCCCATCGGCGGCCGGCCCCGTTCCAGCCAGCGGTCGATGATGGCGGCCGCCTCCGCGCCCCCGGGGCCACTGGAGGTGATGCTCCCGTCCGGGAACACGATCGCGCCGCCGCTGCGGTCCTCGTCCAGCAGCACCAGGCAGCTCTGCTCACGGCCGGGCACGGCGGCAAGGGTCGCCCGGCGGTTCCAGATGCCGGCCGCGTACCAGAGATCCCGATATGCGGGCGGATCCAGCGGGGGATCGAAACGGCTTTTCCCGTACGGGTGGAGGTCTTTGAGCGCGCCCGGCGGTGCGGGCGCGGGGAACGGACGCGCGGCCGTCAGCGGACCCGCGGCGACCATGAAGCCGGCCGGGGTGACGACACGAGCCGCGTGGCCGGGGCTGATCTCGAGGACGGGGTGCGTGCCGGCGTGCTCGACCGGGGCCACGATGGGGGTCTGCCACCGCGGCGACACACCGGCCACCCCCACGGTGACGATCACGCGGTCGACCGGCTCGTCCGGCCGGCCCGCATAACCGTCCCCGAGCTCGACCCGTACGCCGCTGACCCCGGCGCGGGCCACGGCGGCGCGGGCCCGGCCGGCCACGTCCTCCTGCACGTCGATGCTGATCACCCGCGCGCCCATCGTGGCCAGGAGCGCCGCGTTGTAGCCGGTGCCGGCTCCGATCTCGAGCACGGTCATGCCGGGCCGCACGTCCAGCGCCTCGATCATGAGTGCCATCAGCGACGGCTGGCTCGACGAGCTGACCGGGGTACGGCCGTCGACCTTGGTGACCAGCACGTCGTCGCTGTACACGAGGTCGAGGAAGTCGGGGTCGGCCGGTTCGGCCCACGTGCCGTCGCGCCGCTGGAACCCGTCGGGCACGAACACCTCACGCGGCACCGCGGCGAAGGCGGCCGCCAGCGGCGGCGAGAGGACGACGCCCCCGTGCCGGATCCGATCGACGAACCCCTCTCGCGGCCCAGCCATCCCCTCACCATACGGGGGCAACCGTCCGGCAACCGGTCTGCTCTCAGCGCCACCCGGACCGCACCGATCGGAACGGCGTGCGCCTCTCCGTCCTGCTCGCCGTCGCTGTCGCCACTCTGGGCGGCTGCGCGGGCACGAGCGCCTCGGCCCGGCCCCGGCCCGCGATCAGCTCGCCCGCGCCGGTGCCCGCACCCGTCGTCGACAACACCGGTTCGGCCTGGCCCACGATCGTGGGGTCCCTCATCACGTACGGGCAATGGCTGCTGGCCGACCCGGACCCCGCGCTCGCCGAGGTCATCGCCGACCCCGGCTGCGCGAGCCACGACGCCCTCACCGGCGAACTGCAGTCCCTGCTGGCCTCGAACGCCATGGTCCGGACGAGCCCGGCTGTGATCACCGCGGTCGACGGCCCGGCTTCGGCCACCGGCCGCCGCGTGGTCGTCGAGGCGTCGGTGTCGCGGGCCGCGGAACCGGTGGTGGTCAAGGGCCACACCAGCCTCAGCCCGTCGGCCCGCACGATCTGGCTCGAGGACCGGGCCGAGCTGCCCGCCACGATGCTGACGATGACACTGGTGCGCGAGGGCGCGAAGTGGCGCTACTGCTCCGTCGTCGACAAGAGCGGCGATCCGGACGGCGAGGCGCTCACCGACGTGCTGTGAGGGCCGTCCGCGACGTCAGTCGGTGTGCGGCATCCGCTCGGCCGGGATGACGCCCAGGCGGCCCTTCTGGAAGTCCTCGAAGGCCTGCTTGAGTTCGGCCTGGGTGTTCATGACGAACGGGCCGTAGTGGGCCACCGGCTCGCGGATCGGGCGGCCGCCCATGATGAACAGTTCCATGGCCGGGATGTTCGAGTCCTGCGTGGCGTCGGCGGTGACCCGGATGGCGTCGCCCGGGCCGTGCGCGGCCAGCTGGCCGATGTGGATCGGGCGGGCCTCGGCGCCGACCGTGCCCCGGCCGGCCAGCACGTAGACCAGCGCGTTGTAGTCGGGCTGCCAGGGCAGGTCGAGCCGCGCGCCGGGCTGCAGGGTGACGTGGGCCAGGTTGATCGGGGTGAAGGTGGAGCCGGGCCCGGCGTGGCCGCCGACCTCGCCCGCGATCACCCGGATCAGGCTGCCGCCGTCGGGGGTGGTCAGCAGGCCGGCCTCACGACCGCGGATGTCCTGGTACTTCGGGGTGATCATCTTGGCCGCGCGGGGCAGGTTGACCCAGAGCTGCAGGCCGTGGAACAGGCCACCGCTGGTCACCAGGTGCTCGGGCGGCGCCTCGATGTGCAGAATGCCCTGGCCGGCGGTCATCCACTGGGTGTCGCCGTTGGCGATCGTGCCGCCGCTGCCCAGCGAGTCCTGGTGGTCCATGATCCCGTCGATCATGTAGGTCACCGTCTCGAAGCCGCGGTGCGGGTGCCACGGGGTGCCCTTCGGCTCGCCCGGCGCGTAGTCGACCTCGCCCATCTGGTCGAGGTGGATGAACGGGTCGAGCTCGTTGAGCGGCACCCCGGCGAACGCCCGCCGTACGGGGAAGCCCTCACCCTCGTATCCGCTGGGGGCGGTGGTCAGGCGGCGGACGGGACGGAAGCTCGTGGCGGCGGGGTCGAGCTGAGGCAGTCGCGGCAGGACGAGGACGTCGTCGACGGTGATGGCGGGCATGGCATGCCTCCTGGGTGGTCGTGCCTGAACTCTAACTCTTTCAAAACTGAAAGAACACCCGGACCGGGTCAGTTCTTCCGCACCTTGTCGAACACTCGTGTGATCACTTCGAGCTCGTCGGGTTCGAGGCGGTCGATGAAGCTGTCGCGCACGGTGATGAGATGCAGCGGGGCGGCCGATTCGAGCGCCGCCATACCCTCGTCGGTGAGCACAGCCTCCTGGCCGCGGCCGTCCTCGGGGCACGGCTGCTTGCGCACCAAGCCCCGCTTGACCATCGAGCTGATCTGATAGGTGACGCGGCTGGGGGAGAACCACAGGCGGCCGGCCAGCTCACCCATGCGCAGCCGGCGCGCGGGGGCCTCGGACAGCACCACCAGAACGTGGTAGTCATTCATGCTGAGACCGGTCTGCGCGCGCAGCTCGTCCTCGAGGTGGGTGTGCAGCGCCCATGAGCTCTCGATGAAGGTGCGCCAGGCGAGCTGCTGACTGTCGCTCAGGGGTTCGGCCACCGGAGAACTGTAACTCTTTCAAATCTGAAACACCAAGTGGCCCGGCTCACGAAACTTCTTCGCAACATCGCCTATCATCGGGCCCTGGGTTCGGCCGGGCCTGTGGGGGCAGCGGATGGCGTACCGGGTGGAGTACGACGGCGAAGTGATCGAGTTCGCCGCGCTGGACGCTGCGCTCGACTGTGCGCGCAATGCGATCGTCAACGATCTGGGGCGCATCGACGGCTGGGCGGTCGACCACGACGAGGAACTCAACGACTGGTACGTCAGGGGTGTGCGCAACGGCCGGCGGATCGGTCCCACCGCCGTCGTGTCGGGGCCCCGCGCCCGGCCGGCCGTCTTCGAGGAGTGGGAGCGCCGGGTCGTGTTCATCGGGGAGACCCCGGCCGACGCGTTCGCGATGGCGGCCGCCTGGCTCGAGAAGCGGCCGGACATCACGACCCTGGGTGACGTCGGCTGGCACCACACCGCCGACGGTCACCAGTTGCGCGTCTACTTCCAGCCTTAGGCGGCCGCGGCGTTCACCGAGCGCTCCATGTCCGCCCGTAAACGGTCGAAGTCCACGCCGCGTTCGGCCAGGATCAGCGCGGCCAGCCCGTTACCCTCCCGCAGCAACCCCAGCATGATGTGCTCGGGCGCGATGAACTTCTGCTTGAGCCGGATCGCCTCGCGCAGCGACAACTCGAGCACCTTCTTGTTGCGGTTGGTGAAGGGGATGTGTCCGTGGCCGGCGGAGAACTTGCCGAACAGCCCCCTCTTCTTCGGCGCCGGGCGGGGCAGGGTCAGCGCGCCGGCCCCGAAGTTCGCCTCGATTGCTTCCCGTACGGCGGCCAGGTCGATCCCGATGGCCTTGAGCGCGGCCGCGTCCTCCGCGTCGGCGTCGCTGAGCACCGGGCCGTCCTGTGTGTGCCCGCCGATCCGGGCCAGGATGTCGGCCCGCACGGTCGCGGCGTCGAGACCGGTCGACCGGGCGACCGGCCCTTCGGGGTCGGCGAGCAGCGTGAGCAGCACGTGTTCGGTGCCGATGTGCTCGTGGTGCAGCGAACGGGCCTCGCTCTGGGCGTTGACCACAACGGAACGCGCGGCCGCGGTGAATCGCTCGAACATCTCAGTCCTCCCGTGGGTCCGGCGCCGGCATCAAGCGCGCGTGCTTTTTATGTACGCCCTGACGGGTCACCTCGAGTGCGTCGGCGATCTCCTGCCAGGACCAGCCTTTGCGGCGGGCGTTCGCCACCTGCAGGTGCTCGAGGCCCTCGAGCAGGCGGCGCAACGCCACGACCGCGCGCAGGCCGACCCGGGGATCGGCGCTGCTCGCCGCCGCGGCGAGGTCGGTTGCTTCGGTCATACTGTCAACTTAGGTTGACTCGCTGATTCTGTCAACCCTGGTTGACGAAGCGGGCACAAAAAAGCCGGCCGTGAAGGCCGGCTTTCTCGTTACCGGCCGCGGCCGGTCTTTTCCTGCAGTTCTTCGATCTTCTCGGACGCCTCGGCCTTGGTCAGGCCGTCAGGAACCTCTTCCTGAGCTTCGTTGGCCAGCGTATGCAGGTAGGACTCCTGCGGGCCGGTCGCCGGCTCATCGCCGGTGGTCCAGTCCGAAGGATCCTTGACGGGGTTCGTGTCGGTCATCAGGCGCTCCTTTTGTTCGAACGCCTGTTCCCTTACCCGCCGTACGTCAACTCCATGCCGATGATGTCGTTGTAAGCGACATTCAACTCGACCGGGCGATGCACCGGCGCGGTCACCGCGAACGGCGCGCCCAGCGGATCGATCATCTCGACGTAGCTGCCCAGGCCCATCTCGACCGGCCCGGTCAGGACCCGGCCGCCCAGCCCGGCGCAGCGGTCGATGGTCTCGGTCGTGTCGGCCACCTGGAACGACGGCTGCCAGCGGACGTCGTAGCGGCCGGTGATCAGGCCCGCCACCGAGTCGTGCGCCTCGGACAGCCACTCGCCGCTGCCGAACTCGTGGCTCAGCGTCCAGCCGAACACCGATCCGTAGAACGAGGTCGCCGCGTTCACGTCGTCGGTGAGCAGATCGGCCCACTCCATCGTGCCCGGCTCGCCGCGCACCTGGGCCCCGGCGAACCCGGCGGCCTGCCACAACCCGAACATCGCACCCGAGGGATCGGCCATGATGGCGCTGCACGCGCCCCGGCGCTCCTCGGGCCAGGTCAGCTGCCGCCCGTATGCCCGGGTCACGCGCTCGGCCGTCGCCGCCAGGTCGGGAGCGGCCAGATAGGTCAGCCAGCCCTCGGGCCGGTCGGGGCGGGTGCGGCTGATGCCGGCTACCGCCTGCCCGTTCCGCAGGAATCGATCACCCTCGACCTGCCAACCGAAGAGCCCGGCGTAGAAACCCGCCGCGTCGTCCGGATCGGAAGTCGTCAGCTCGACCCAGCAAGGAGTCGACGGCGCAAAGCCTCTAATCCGCATATACCGCTCCAACGTGGACGTCCCCGAATGGCTACGACTCTACGGCAATCTATACGCGCCGTCACTACCCTGGGGTTCAATGTCCGATTTAGAGCATCTTTTCGCTACCTAAAGTAACTGCCGGTAAGTCCTATGTCACACCTGCGTTAACACCCCGGAATCTTGCCGATTCTGCAAGAAACGGATGCACGTGCATCTGCTCCGATCAATCGGTCGAGGACCGCGGAATGAGCATTTCGAACCACACCGTGGTGCCCCGGACCGTCGGATCGGTGCCCCACGAATCGCTCAATTCCTCAATCAGCCCCAGCCCTCGGCCGCGGCTGCTCATCGTGTCGGCGTGGGCCCGGATGACGCTGCCGCGCGTGCCGGTGTCGGCCACCGAGACCAGCAGCCGCTCGGCGTTGAGGTCGATGTGGACCTGCGCCGGCGTGCCCGCGTGCAGCAACGCGTTGGTGGTCAGCTCGCTCGTGCAGAGGATCGCCGCCCCCACGACCGGCTCGGGCACCGACCACTCGCGCAGCCGCGTGGTCATCCACTGCCGTACGCGGCTCGGGCCCGTCGGCTCGGCCGGCACCAGCATCGTCGCCGACCGGCTCATCGCCATCGCATGCTCTACCGCGAGTACGGCCACGTCGTCGTCGGTCGAACCAGCCACGGCCGACGTGGCCAGCGAGCACAGATTGCGCGGGTCGCCGCTCGCCGCCGCCGCGGTCGCCGCCACCAGCGCGTCCAAGCCGTCGTTGAGCGCGCTGCCGCGGCGCTCCACCACCCCGTCGCTGAACATCAGGATCGAATCGCCCGGCTCCAGCCGCACCTGCCCGGTCTGCCAGCGCCCACCCAGGCCCAGCGGCGCGCCCGGCGGCACCTTGACCAGCTCGGCCGTCGGCCGCCCGCCGCCCTGGCCCGCGCGGCGCAGCACCGGCGGCGGATGCCCGGCGCTGGACATCGTGATCGTGCCGTCGGCCGGGTCGAGCACCCCGTAGACGACCGTCACGAAGATCTCCTCGTTGCGCGACTCGGCGCCCAGCGAGCCCACCAGCCGGTCGAGCCCGGCCAGCACGCTCGGCGGCGCCGGATCGGTCAGCGCCATCGCCCGCAGCGCGGCCCGCACCTGGCCCATCACCGCCGCCGCGCGCACGTCGTGACCGGCCACGTCGCCCAGCACCATGGCGAGCCGGCCGTCGAGCAGACGGAACGCGTCGTAGAAGTCGCCACCGGCCGCGTTGCCGTCGACCCCCACGTCGTAGCGGGCGGCGATCCGGAACGTTTCAAGCTCGGGCAGGTGTTCCGGCAGCATGCTGCGCTGCAGAAGCTGAGCCGTGCCGTGCTGGGCCTCGAACCGGCGGGCCCGCTCGGCGGCCTGCGCGACCAGCTGGGCCGCCGCGTTGAGCAGGGCCCGCTCGGCCGGGAGCCAGGTGTGCGCCTCCCGGTAGCCGATCGTCAGCGCCCCGCTCAGCAGCGGCGTGCGCAGCGGCAGCGCGGCCAAGGCCCGGATCCGCCGCTCGTGCCGGTCGGACGCCACGGCCAGCAGAGGCTCCCCGTCCGGCACGAACGTGGCCTGCCCCGACTGGGCCGCGGCCACTATCGGCGCCCGCGGGTCGTTGGGCACCCTCTTCCACACCGGCGGGAGCCGCTCGTCGGCCTCGTCGAGCATCTCGCCCCGGATCCGCCGGACATAGCGGAACGCGCCGCCGTCGTCGACCGCGAACGTGCAGTGATCGAGGTCGAACGAAGTCATGGCATAACCCAGCACGACCCGGGCCACGTCGTCGATGGTGAGCGCGCCGGCCAGCTTGGCAGTCAGCTCGCCCAGATTCTGCAGGCGCCGGGTCACCTGCGTGGTCTCGGCGGCGACGGTCAACACGCCGGTGACCTTGCCGCGCAGATCACGCACGACTGAGTGGCCACGAGTGAAGAAGGCCTGCTCGGGGCGGCCCTGTGGACCGCGGGTGACCGTCAGCGGCGTCTCGGCCTCGAGTTTCGGGCGGCCGTTGCGGTAGACCTCCTCGACGACGCTGCCGAAGCCGCGCCACAGATCACCCAGCACCTCGGCGGCGGGCCGGCCCAGGGCGGCCGGGTGCAGGGCGCCGATCAGATCCGCGTACGCGTCGTTGTAGATCAGCAGGAAGCCGTGGCCGTGGCTGTACGCCATCGGCATGGGGGAGGACAGCACCAGCTCGACAGTGGCGGCGACAGCCGGATCCCAGTGGTCGCGCGGGCCGAGCTCGGTGGCGCCCCAGTCGCGCCCGTGCACGAGATCGGCACAACTCGGTCGCCCGGGCGACGGGTTTTGTGTCGGCAGGGCCGGCATCACTGAGGGGCTCACCCCGCCACCCGTCCCGGCCATGCGAAAAGAGTATCCCGACTCCGCCATTCGGACGATGCCGCACCGGCCAACCGTCCGATTCTTGACGGTACGACCCCCTGATCCCACTCGGGTGTTCTGTGCGAAACCTGACCCTGAGTAGCCCCCTCGCCTGGTCTTTTGCCCGCGCTATCACTTAACGTGTTCATCGTGACCGATCAACGCCGTGCCGCCGCTCCCGATGTCGCTCGGTCCTCGATGATCCCGGGCCAGCGAGTTCCCGCAGAGGGCGAACCGCTGATCGACTTGTCGGCGCTGCCGCGACCCACCACTCCGGCCCAGCGTCGCTCACGGAGAGTGATGATCGCGGGTGGCCGGTGGCCCCTCGGCGCCGTCCTCGGGGGTGCGGTCGTGGTGTTCCTGGCGGGCGGGGTCAGCTACGCGGCCCTGCGTCCGGCGCCGGTGCTGTCGCCCGCTGTGCCCGGTGTCACGGCCGAGGCTTCACTGCCACCCGAGGCGCCGGTCGGCCGTACGGGAATCCCGGATGCGGCGGCCGAGCCGGCTCACCGAAGCCCGGCGGCGCGCTGACCTTTCCGGCCTCGGCCACGCTCGCTTTCCGCCCCACCTCCATCCGAAGCGTCCTCGCCTCGCCTCTGCCGCGCCCGCTCGGCTGCCGCGCCTCACCCTCCAATCGCCCGCCCTGGGTCGCCCCGTCCACCCGGCCCCGCTGCCGCGCCCTCGCGCTTCAGTCGCGCGGACGCCCGCCCTGGGCTGCCGTGTCCATCCGGCCCGCTGCCGCGTCCTCGCTCTCGCCTCGCCCCAGTCGCGCGCCCGCCCTGGCTGCCGTGCCCGCCCGGCCCGCTGCCGCGCTCTCGCCCCCAGTTGCGCGCACGCCCTGGACTGCCGTGCCCGCCCGGCCCGTTGCTGCGTCCTCGCTCTCACCCCCGCGCCCCAAGTCGCGCGCCCGCCCGCTCTGGGCTGCCGTGACCGCCTGGCCCGCTGCCGCGCCCGCCCCCTAGTTGCGCGCACGCTCGCACCCGGCTGTCGCGCCCGCCGGCCCGCCCGCTGCCGCGCCCGCCGGCCCGCCCGCTGCCGCGCCCGCCGGCCCGCCCGCTGCCGCGCCCGCCGGCCCGCCCGCTGCCGCGCTCGCCCGCCCGGCCGGCTGCCGCGCCCGCCCCGGGTCCGGTCCTCCGGCCCGCTGGTGTGACAAATGTGGTCGAAAGTCGCTCTGCGTCGTTGCTCCTGTGGTCGAAACGGGCCGGCAGCCCGCCGGACGACCTGACGCAGGGAGCGTTCGATGACCGGGGACGGGCTGGGCCGCGGGCTCAGCGACATGTGGCGGTCGGTGCTGTTGTTCCTCCCGACCGCACTCGCCTTTGCCGCGATTCTGCTGGTCGGCTATCTGATCGCCCGGTTGCTGCGCACCGCGGCGACCCGCGCGCTGCATCGGGCCGGCCTCGACCGCGTCGTGGAGCGTGGCGCCGCCGCCCCGCTGTTCACCCGGGTCAGCGCAAGCGAGCTCACAGGCAAGCTGCTGTTCTACGGCGTTCTGCTGTTCGCGCTGCAGGTGGCGTTCGGTCTGTGGGGGCCCAACCCGGTCAGTGACCTGCTGACCGACGTGATCGCCTGGCTGCCGCGGCTCCTCGTGGCGATTGTGCTGATCGTCGTGGCCGCCACCGTCGCGCGAGCGGCGGAGGACCTGATCGGGGGTGCGTTGGGCTCCCTCCCGTACGGGCGTCTGCTCGCCCGAGCCGCCTCGGTCGTGATCGTGGCGCTGGGGGTGATCGCGGCGCTCGACCAGGTGCGGATCGCCACCACGATCACCCAGCCGGTGCTGATCGCGGTGCTGGCCACGCTGGCCGGGGTGGTGATCGTCGGCGTCGGTGGCGGCCTGATCCGCCCGATGCAGCAGCGCTGGGACACCTGGCTGGACCGCGCCGCGACCGAGTCGGCGGTGATCCGCGAACACGCCCGAACCAACGCGCCCGCCGCGGCGGGTGTCAGGGCCGAGCCTTCGGGAGAACGCGACGAGTCTTTTGAGCCCGACGAGACGCAGGTGATTCCGCGTCAGGGGGAGAAGCAGGAGACCCAGGCGACAGTCATCACGGCGGCGGCCGGAGACAGCATGATCATCAACCCGGGCCCCAACGACACGATCGTGATCGGCAGCGGTACGGAAGACACCGAAAGCACCCAGGTGATCCCGCCCGCCGACACCACGACGACCCGCCCACTGCCCCGCGACGACGAGGACGCGCCCGGAAAGTAGCCCAGGGCGCGCCTGGAGGCAGGTGACGCGCGCGGAATGTAGCCCAGGGCGCGCCTGGAGGCAGGTGACGCGCGCGGAATGTAGCCAAGGACGCGCCTGGAGGCAGGCGACGTGCGCCCGGAAGTAGAGGAAGGCGCGCCGCAAAGTAGCGGAGGGCGCGCCCGGGAGCAGCTGAGCATGCCCGGAGCAGGACGACACGCGCCCGGGCGGTAGGGGCCCGCAGGTTGGCACACGAGGGCCTGTGGACGATCCGATTTCCGAGCTTGACAAGCGCTAACGTCTGCGGCATTTCCCTTGGGTGGGCGGGGGAGGCGGTGGCTGTACCAGCGATCTTGAAGCGGCGGCGATCTTGAGGGATCGGCGGGACCAGCGGGACCAGCGGGACCAGCGGAAAAGCGGGACCAGCGGAAAAGCGGGACCAGCGGAGAGCGGGAAAGCGGGACCAGCGGAGAGCGGGAAAGCGGGAACAGAGGAGGGCCGGTGCCGGGAGATGATCCCGGCACCGGCCCTCGATGAAAGGTCGGTCCTGTTACGGCGCCTCGGTCGGAGCGGTCAGGGCTGGGGCAGGGTGCGGGCGAGGACGCACACCGCCAGCAGGCGGCGCAGCACCCAGTCGCCGGCGGTCCAGTCGATGTCGGCGGCCGGCGGGCGCCAGCCGTGGGTGAAGGCGGCGTCGCGCACACCCTCGGCGTAGGCGGCGAGCAGCACCGCGGTCAGCGGGCGGATGTCGGCCGACAGGCTGTCGCGGATGCCCGCGCAGTGCTGGTCGACGACGGCCATCAGGCCGGGGTTGGTGTCGGCCACCTCCAGGCCGCCACCGACGGTCTGGTGCAGCTCGTTGAGGCTGGCGTGGGCGGAGCGGAGGGCAGCACGGGCGGCAGCGCCGGAGAACAAACCATTCATGTGGAGAAACGTTAAGGAGCTTCGGGTAGCCAATGGTTCGCCTGTTCGGTGCAGCTCGGTTGAAGCTGGGCCGGTGGGGAAATCATGGCGGCATGGACGACACCACGGTTGCGGCGCTCGGGAAGCTGAGCTCGGCGCTCGAGACGACTGATCGTGCTCGCGGGCACCTTTACTCGTTCCATCAGCTCACCGGCAAGGCCGATTTCGAGCTGGACGAGGCGGTGGCATTGTTCCGCGAGGCCGGCCACGACAAGATCGCTGACCGGATCCAGCAGGATCTGATCGGCCGCAACGTCACGCCCGGGCACTGGACGTTCCAGCTCGTCGAGGAGTACGACGACGGTTACTGGAGCGAGTTCCGCACTGTCGAGCGCGCGGCGCGTGACGAGCTGGCCGACGGGAAGCGTCACCTGCACGAGGCGGCGCTGAAGGAGCGGCGACGCACCCACGGCAAGCCGGGGCATGAGGCCGAGTAAAGCGGGTAGTTACTCCGCCTCGACCTGCGCGGGTCGGCGGCGCTGCGCGTCGTCGGCGAGGATCACGGTGGCGACGACAAGCGCCACGACCACGGCAAACAGCCAGGAAGCATCGTCGATCAGGTTCGCCGCCAGGGGGGCCTGGAAGGCGGCCAGCAGGAAGCCGACCCAGGCGAGGCGGCGCTGATTCTCGGAGAGGAAACCGGCAGAACGCATTCGGACAGTCTGGCTCGCATCGGGCGGATCGCCGTCACCCGTTCGTACGATTCTCCGTTGTCCGATAGTGCCTCCAGCGTTGCGTCACCATCGCTCAACAATCGCGTTTCTGCTGGTCAGCGTGTTGGCGATAGCGGGCTGTGAGGCTCGGGTCGCGCGCCCGCCCGAGATCACCGAAAATGTCGTGGCGGGGCCGCTGCTGGGGCGTACGGGCGCTGTTCTGGTCGTCTCCGAAGCCGCTTCCCGCGTACGGGTGGTGTTCGCGAACTTGCCGGGTGTGCTGTACCGGATCACCACTCCGGCCGGGGCCGGTCTGACCCCGCGGGTGACCCGTCGGGCCGGTCAGGTGCGGGTGTCGCTGCAGCCGTCCGGTGGGCACGGGCCGGACGAGTTGACCATCGTGCTCAATCGCGGTGTGGTGTGGGATCTGCGCCTGCCCGCGGGGGCCGGCGAGCAACGGCTCGACCTGAGCCGGGGGCGCGTGTCCCGGCTCAGCGTGGGTGCGTCCGGGCTCATCGAGGTGCGCCTTCCCCAGCCGTACGGGACGGTGCCGTTGGTCGTCACCGGTGGGGTGGGAACCCTGGCTGTCACCGCTCCGCGCGGGGTGCCGCTGCGGTTGCATCTGGTCCGGGGCGCGCGTTCGGCTCTGACCCCGTGGACGGCCGACGAGGAGATCCCGCCGGCCACCACCTTCGCGCCGGCCGTCTGGCCTACGGCGCGGGACCGCTACTCGCTGCGTACGAGATCGACGGTCGGGATCTTGTCGCTGCGGCGGAAGTGACGCCGCAGCGACGGTCCTGTCTACGCGCCGGGACGGTCGACCTCGCCGCGCCAGGCGCCGCTCTCGATGCCACCGCGACCCTCGATGAATTCCTTGAACCGCTTCAGGTCACCCTTGACCCGGCGGTCGACGATGCCGAGCTTGTCGCCGGCGTTCTCCACGAAGCCCTGCGGGTCGAAATCCATCTGCACGGTCACCCGGGTGTGGGTGTCGTCCAGCCGGTGGAAAGTGACCACGCCGGCCTGCTTCTCGCCTTCGGTCGACTTCCAGGCCACCCGCTCGTCGGGAAGCTGCTCGGTGATCTCGGCGTCGAACTCGCGCTTGACGCCCGCGATCTCGGTCTTCCAGTGCGTGTGCGTGGGGTCCAGCTGCCGGATTTCCTGTACGCCCTCCATGAAGCGCGGGAACTCCTCGAACTGGGTCCACTGGTTGTAGGCGGCGCGGATGGGAACGTCAACGTCTACGGACTCAGTCACAGTGCTCATGCACTAATTGGTGCCCGGGTCCGTGGGGGCTAAACGAGGGGCCAGTGGAGTCCTCGGATTGGTGTCGCCGGCCTGCCGCAGCCGGGCCCGCTGCACCTCGGCGTTGACCTGCACCCCGAGCAGCACCGCGATGTTCGACAGGTAGATCCAGACCAGGAACGCCATGATCGCGCCGAGGCTGCCGTACGTGCGGTTGTAGGAGCCGAAGTTGGCCACGTACAGGCCGAAGCCGAACGACGCGATCGCCCACAGGAACAGCGCCACCGCGCCGCCCACGGTCAGCCAGCGGAACCGGGGCTGCTTGACGTTGGGGGCGATCCAGAACAGCAGCGACAGGACGAGCGTGGCCGCGGCCACCAGCGCCGGCCAGCGGCCCGCGTGCCAGAACTGCCGGGCCGTCTCGCCGGCGCCCAGCGCGTCCCCGACGGCGTCGACCAGCGGGCCGCTGATGATCAGGCCGGCCCCGATCGCGGCCATCAGCACGAGTGCGACGGCGGCCAGCAGGATTTCCAGGATCTGCAACTTCCACCAGCTACGACCTTCCCGTACGCCGTAGATCCGGTTCGACGCCCGCGAGAAGGTGGACACGTAGCCCGACGACGACCACAGCGCCAGCAGCAGGCCGAAGCCGAAGAGCACCTTGGCCGAGTCCTGCTGGACCAGCAGCGCCTGCACGACGGTGAGCAGGTCCTGATTGTCGACGACCGAGCCGACGCCCAGGTCGTTCAGGATGCCGACGGCGGCCGTCAGCACCGTGGAGCCGTCGGTGACCAGGTTGATCAGGGCGACGATGACGACGAGCGAAGGAATCAGCGCCGTGAAGGTTTGATATGTCATCGCGGCGGCGAAGTCAGAACAGTCGTCCTCGATGTAGCCGACGACGCTGCGCCACAGCACGGACCGCCAGTAGCGCCAGCGCAGCTGACGCAGACGGCGGGGCACGGGCCGCGGCGTAACGTCGTCGGCGCCGGCCTCGGAATCGCGGTCGACGGTGGGCTCGGTCATGCCGGCTCCTTGAGGTTCTTCACAGCGCAGCTACCCGAGCACGCTCGGCGACAAACACAGGGGGCTCCCATGGAGAGCGCGGACGCGATCGTGATCGGCGCCGGGCACAACGGCCTGGTCGCGGCCAACCTTCTCGCCGACGCCGGATGGTCGGTCCTCGTGCTCGAGGCGACCCCGCATCCGGGCGGGGCGGTGCGGTCGGGCTACGTGACCGCACCCGGCTACCTCAGTGATCTTTTCAGCTCCTTCTATCCGCTCGGGTATGCCTCGCCGGTGCTCAAGGGCCTGGATCTGGGCGAGCACGGCCTGCGCTGGACCCACGCGCCCGACGTGCTGACCCACCTCATGCCGGACGGGCGGGCGGCCACACTGAGCCGCGACATCTCGCGCACCATGGAGTCGATCGACCGGTTCGCCGACGGCGACGGTGAGCGCTGGCGCACGACGTACGGGGAATGGCGTTCGGTCTCCCAGACGATGCTGGACACCATCCTGCGGCCGTTCCCGCCGGTGCGGCACGGGCTCGGGGTGGCCCGGCGGCTGGGCGCGCCCGGTTCGCTGCGGCTGGCTCGCCGCCTGTTGCTGTCGGTGCGTGAGATGGGCACCGAGATGTTCCGCGGCGAGGGCGCGACGATGCTCATGGCCGGGTGCGCCCTGCACACCGACCTGTCGCCCGAGGAGGCCGGGGGCGGGGTGTACGGGTGGCTGCTGGCCATGCTGGGCCAGCAGTACGGCTGGCCGGTGCCGGAGGGCGGGGCCCAGAAGATCACCGACGCGCTGGTCTCCCGGCTGGAGCAGCGGGGCGGGCGGATCGTCTACGAGACGCCGGTGTCGCAGGTCCTGATCGCCCGGGGCAAGGCCATGGGTGTCCGCTCGGCCGGCGGCGAGACCTTCCGGGCGTATCGCGCCGTGGTGGCCGACGTCCCCGCCCCGGCGATGTATCTCGACCTGGTCGGGGAGCGCTGGCTGCCGCCGCGGCTGGTGGAGGATCTGGCCCACTTCCGCTGGGACGGCGCGACGGTCAAGGTCGACTGGGCCGTCCGCACGAAGGTGCCGTGGAAGAACCCGGCCGCCGCCGGCGCGGGCACGGTGCACCTGGGCGCCGACCTCAACGGCCTGACCCGCTATTCGTCGTACCTGGCGACCGACGAGATCCCGCCCCACCCGTTCCTGCTGCTGGGCCAGATGACCACGGCCGACCCGCTGCACTCACCGGAGGGCACGGAGTCGCTGTGGGCGTACACCCACCTGCCGCACCGCAAGCACTGGAACCCCGACGACATCGCGGCCCACGTCGAGCGGATGGAGTCGGTGATCGAGGAGCAGGCGCCCGGCTTCCGGCAGGAGGTCGTCGGACGCAACGTCTTCTCCCCGGCCGACATGGAGCGGGAGAACCCGTCCCTGGTCGGGGGCGCCCTCGGTGGCGGCACGGCGGCCGCCTTCCAGCAGTTGTTCCTGCGCCCGATCCCCGGGCTGGGCCGCCCCGACACCCCGGTCGACCGCCTCTACCTCGCCAGCTCGTCGGCCCACCCCGGCGGCGGCGTGCACGGCGCTCCCGGCGCCAACGCGGCCCGTGCCGCCCTGACCCGTGACCGCACCCTGCTCGGCGACGCCTACCGGGCCGTGATCAACGCGGGCCACCGGGCGGTCTACGGCCAGGAGGCCGGGCCCCTGGACCGACGCTGAACAGCGGCGGTGCTGGGCCCACGCCTCAGCGCGTGCGCTCGGCGTAGTAGCGGTCGGAGTTCTCGGCGATGTCGGCCAGCCGGCGCAGCGCCTCGACGTTGCGCCGGTGCAGCAGGAGGTCGTTGATCTTGTTGCGGGCGGCCAGGAGCGGGCCGCGCTCGAACTGCTCGTGGATCGTCACGCGGGTGGCGCCGACGCCGGCGGGCTCGAGGCGGAGGTCGACCACGGCCTCGCCCAGCGGCCACAGACCCGCGCGCAGGCGCAGGTGGCGGCCGGGCTCCATCGCCAGTACGGTCGAGGAGTCGTGCAGCGAGAGCGGCCATGGGCCGGCCTTGTGGTGCAACTCGGAGCCGACTGCGGGCCAGTGCGGATCGACGTCCCGGATGTGGACGGTTCCGACCACCCAGTCGCTGTAGGTCCACCCGTCCGAGAGCACGGCGAAGACGGTCTCCGGAGGAGCCTGAACGGTACGCTGCACGGTAGCCACGACCAGGACATACCCTGCGAAGAGTCGGCGTAACGGATAGGCGAAGGTTTACGGATTCGGCGGTCGGGCACTTGCCACCGCGAAACGCATGCCAGCTGGAGGGGACCACGTGCGCATTGCCATGATTTCCGAGCACGCCAGCCCCCTGGGCGACGGCGGGCAGCACGACCACGTCGCCGGACTCTCCGCGGCGCTGGCCGAGCTCGGCAACGACGTCTGCGTGTACACCCGGCGCGACAACCCCACGGTGGCCGAAGTGGTCACCACGCCGAACGGCATCCGAGTCGTGCACGTTCCGGCCGGTCCGCCCCAGTTCCTCCCGCCTGACCTGATGCTGCCGCACATGGGCGAGTTCGCCAAGTGGCTCGAGCAGCACTGGCGTACGGGGGAGTGGGTTCCCGAGGTCGCGCACGCCCACTTCTGGACGAGCGGGCTCGCCGCGGTGACGGCCGCCCGCCAGATCGGCATCCCCGTCGTGCAGTCGTTCCACGAGCTCGGCGAAATCGAGGCCGGTGCGAGCAAGCCTTCCCGTACGGGTTACGAGCGCGCTCTGGGCCGGGCGGTCGACCGGGTGGTCGCGCAGACGCAGGACGAGGTGCAGGGCCTGGTCCGGCTCGGGGTGCCGCGGGCCCAGCTGACCGTGGTGCCCGCCGGGGTCGACAGCATCCGGTTCAGCCCGGAGGGCCCGTCGGTCGAGCGCGACCCCGAGCGTCCGCGCATCCTCTCCGTGGGCCGGCTGGTCGAGCGCAAGGGCTTCGGCGACGTCCTGCAGGCCATGCGGTACGTGCCGACGGCCGAGGTGGTCGTCGTCGGGGGTCCCGCGGCCGACCAGCTGACCGCCGACCCGGGCGCCCGCAAGCTGCGCGCGCTGGCCGAGCGGCTGCAGGTGGCCGACCGGTTCCGGCTGGTCGGGGCGGTCCCGGCCAAGGACATGCCGGCCTGGTATCGCTCGGCCGACCTGCTGGTGGCCGCGCCCTGGCAGGAGCAGTTCGAGCCGGCCGCGCTGGAGGCGATGGCCTGCGGCGTCCCGGTGATCGGCACGGCGGTCGGCGGCCTGACCGAGACAGTGGTCGACGGGCTGACGGGCGACCTGGTGCCGGCCCGTGACCCCCGGGCGCTCGGCGGCGCGCTGCGACGGCTGGTCAACGACAAGGTCCGGCGTTTCGCGTACGCCACGGCGGCCCTCGACCGGGCCCGGCAGGCGTACAGCTGGAAGCGGGTCGCGGCTCAGGTGGGCTCGGTCTACTCGGCCGTGACGGGCCGGCGGGCCGGTGTGAGCGCCGAAGAGGCAGTGGCGTCGTAAGCCCCCATCCACCGGTTGGTGGATGTCCGGTCGAGCGAGCTGTTCGATTTCTGCGGGCGGCCGTGATGTGACGCTCGATGCATGGCAGTCATCGAGGTCCAGAACCTGCGCAAGACGTACGGGGACACGGTCGCGGTGCGGGATGTCTCGTTCACAGTGGAGCCCGGCGAGATCTTCGGCATCCTCGGCCCCAACGGCGCCGGCAAGACCACCACGGTCGAGAGCATCGCCGGTTTGCGGGCACCCGACTCGGGCACGATCCGGGTGCTCGGCCGCGACCCCGGCGACAAGTCCCTGCGCCGCGACGTCGGCGTGCAGCTGCAGGAGAGCCAGCTTCCGGACAAGCTCACGGTCTCGGAGGCGCTCGACCTGTACGCGTCGTTCTATCCGGAGCCGGCCGACTGGCGCGCGCTGACCCGTGAGCTCGGCCTGACCGAGAAGCTGGCCACGGCGTACGGGAAACTCTCGGGTGGCCAGAAACAGCGGCTCTCCATCGCGCTCGCGCTCATCGGGGGGCCGCAGATCGCGATTCTGGACGAGCTCACCACCGGGCTCGACCCGCAGGCCCGCCGCGACACGTGGGATCTGATCGAGTCGGTGCGCGCCAGTGGCGTCACGATCGTGCTGGTCACCCACTTCATGGAGGAGGCCGAGCGGCTCTGCGACCGGCTCGCCGTGATCGACCACGGCCACGTCGTCGCGCTCAACACCCCGGCCGGCCTGATCGCGGGGCTCGGCGCCGAGCAACGCATCCGGTTCCGCCCGTCCGCGCCGATCGCCGACGAGCTGCTGACCGCGCTGCCCGAGGTGCGCGAGGTGCGCCGCCACGGCCCGCAGATCGAGGTCGTGGGCGTCGGCAACCTGCTGCACGCCGTCACCTCGGTGCTGGCCGTCAACCAGATCATCGCCGCCGACCTGCGGATCGAGCAGGCCAGCCTGGACGACGCGTTCGTGCAGCTGACCGGCCGATCGGCCAAGGAGTGAACCCGATGCGCGTCTTCACCAAGCTGACCCTGACCGAGATCAAGCTGTTCCTGCGGGAGCCGATGGCGGCCTTCTTCGTGCTGTTCTTCCCGACCCTGCTCGTGATCATCCTGGGCAGCATCCCCGACTTCCGGGAGCCGTCCGACGACCTGGGCGGCGCCCGCGGCATCGACCTGTACGTCGGCATCGCGGTCATCCTGACCCTGGCCATGGCGGCCGTCCAGGTCACGCCGGCCGTGCTCGCCCTCTATCGGGAACGCGGCGTGCTGCGCCGGCTCGCGACCACCCCGGTCTCGCCGCTGACGATGCTGGGCGCGCAGCTGGCGTCGAACGGGCTGGCCGCGATCGTCTCGACCGCGCTGGTCCTGGCCGTGGGCCGGATCGTCTTCGACGTGCCGCTGGCCGGCAACGTCGCCGGGTTCGTCCTGGCCTTCCTGCTGACCGCGGCCGGGACGCTGGCCATCGGCCTGTTCGTCGCGGCCATCGCCCCCAGCGGCAAGGCCGGCAACGCGATCGGCACGCTGCTGTTCTTCCCGCTGATGTTCTTCGCCGGGCTGTGGCTGCCGCGCGAGGCGATGCCGGGCGTGCTGCAGCGGATCGCCGACTTCACGCCGCTGGGCGCCGGGGAACGGGCGCTCAGCGACGCGATGACGGGAAGCTGGCCCAACCTGCTGTCGGCTACGGTGCTGGTGGGATATCTGGCCGTGTTCGGGTTGGCCGCGGTCCGGTTGTTCCGCTGGTCCTAACGGGGGTGGACGCAATGGATCGCACCGATCGGATCATGGCGAGGCTGCCGTACGTCGCCCTCGGCGCCTCGGTCGTCCTGGTGGTGGCGGGCTCCACGGTGGGCGTGCCGCACCAGCCGTGGCCGATCGTCGCTCTCGTCGTGGTGGCCACCCTGGCCTGGCTGCTCTTCTGGGTGCAGCTGCACCCCGAGTGGGAGCACGACGAGCCGAAGATGGTCGTGTTCTGGTTCGGGCTGGGCGCCCTGCTCGTTGCCCTGATCTGGTCGAGCACGCTGTTCGGCTTCTTCGCGTGGAGCGCCTACCTGCTGGTCACCCGTGGGCTGAAGAGCTGGCGGCGGATCTTGGCGGCCACCCTCGTCGCGGCCGTCTCGGCGGTCTCGCAACTCGGCGGTTTCGGCAGCCTCAGTGAACCCGGCATCCTCCCCGTCGCGCTCGTGGTGCTGCTGATCAACATCGGAATCGCCAATCTGATGATCTGGGTGACCCTGTGGACTCACGAGCAGGGTCTTAGGCGCAACCGGATGATCGAGGACCTGGCCGAGGCCAACCGCAAGCTGGCCGCGGCCCTCCACGAGAACGCCGGCCTGCACGCCCAGCTGCTGGCCCAGGCCCGCGAGGCCGGCGTGCTCGACGAGCGGCAGCGGATGGCCGGGGAGATCCACGACGTGCTGGCCCAGGGCCTGACCGGCATCGTGACCCAGCTCGAGGCGACCGGGGCCGCCGCCGACCGGCCCGAGGACTGGTGGCGCCACCTCGGCCACGCCAAGACCCTGGCCCGCGACAGCCTCACCGAGGCCCGCCGCTCCGTCCAGGCGCTGCGCCCGCAGACCCTGGACGAAGCCGCGCTGCCCGACGCGATCGGCGACCTGGTGACCGACTGGTCGCGGGTGCACGAGGTGGCCGCGGAACTGGTCACGACGGGCACGCCGCGGCCACTCGTGCCCGAGATCGAGACGACCCTCCTGCGTACGGCGCAGGAAGCTCTCGCGAACGTCGCGCGGCACGCCGAAGCGGGACGGGTCGGACTCACGCTGTCCTACATGGAGGATGTGGTCACGCTGGACGTCCGCGACGACGGGCACGGATTCGACCCCACGCTGCCGCGCGAGGTCTCCGAGAACGGCGGCTACGGGCTCGACGCGATGCGGGAACGGCTGGCCCGCATCGCCGGCAGCCTCGAGGTCGAGTCCGAACCGGGCGCCGGCACCGCGTTGTCCGCCTGCGTGCCGGCCATCGCGATCGGGGCCGCCGCGTGATCGGGCTGCTCATCGTCGACGACCATCCGGTGGTGCGCGACGGCCTGCGCGGCATGTTCATCGGCGACGACCGCTTCGCGGTGCTGGGCGAGGCCGGCGACGGCGCGGAGGCGCTGGCCCTGGTGCGCACGGTCGACCCCGACGTCGTGCTGATGGACCTGCGCATGCCCGGCATGGACGGCGTGACCGCGATCAAGGAGCTGCACAAGCGCGGATCGCGAGCCCGGGTACTGGTGCTCACCACGTACGACACCGACGCCGACGTGCTCCCCGCGATCAAGGCGGGCGCCACCGGCTACCTGCTCAAGGACGCCTCCCGGCAGGACCTGTTCCGCGCGGTCGAGGCGGCCCACCGGGGCGAGTCGGTGCTCTCCCCGGCGATCGCGGGCCGGCTGATGGGCAACCTTCGTTCCCCCGCGCCGAAGGAGCCCCTCAGCCAGCGCGAACTCGAGGTGCTGGCGCTGATCGCGCGGGGCAACTCGAACAAGGAGGCCGCCGGTCAGCTGTTCATCAGCGAGGCCACGGTCAAGACCCACCTCCTGCACGCGTACGCGAAACTGGGTGTCCGCGACCGGGCGGCAGCCGTCGCCGTGGCCTTCGAACGCGGCCTGCTTTAGGCCTGTCCTGCCGATCACACGGGGCCGCGCACGTGATCGGCCGGACAGACCCTAAGCCGGTTCGCCCCGATAGGTGCCGAAACTCCACAGGTTGCCCTCGGGATCGCGGGCGATGAAGTCACGCGAGCCGTAACCCGTGTCGTGCGGCGGCTTGACGATCTCGGCGCCCGCCTTGGCCGCCCGCTCGTGCAGGCCGTCGATGTCGTCGGCCACCACGTAGCAGCCGAACGTGCCCGGCTTGAGCGCCCACTTGTCGTCGTCGCCGCGGCCGCTCGCCGAACCCAGCATGATGCCGCCGCCGAGCGGCCAGGACAGCTGCGCGTGATCGACCCGGGCGCCGTCACCGTAGACGACCACCTCCACGAAACCGAACGCGTCGGCCAGGAACCGGATCAAGGCACGGGCGTCGGTGGCCCGCAGCGTCGGCCACACCTGCGGTGGCGGCGTCCTCGTGTCAGTCATGCCACCCATCGTGCGCGGGCTCGAGCCGCTGGGCTTGAACAAAATCGAACTGGTCGGCCAACCACTCGGACGGGGTGCACCGGGCCAGCGAGCGGAACTCGCGCACCAGATGCGACTGATCGGCGTACCCGCAGGCGGCGGCCACCTCGGCGATCAACCGGCCGGGCCGCAGCGCCCGCCGGGCCCGGTCGAACCGCGCGACCCGGGCCGCCTCCTTGGGCCGCAGACCGGTCTCGGCCCGGAACCGGTCGGTCAGGTGATGACCGCTCCACCCGACCTCGGCGGCCACGGACCGCACCGGGGCGTTGCCCAGGACGCGGCCCCACGCGTAAGCGATCTCGGGTCTGACCTCGGTCGCGCTCGTTCGCCTGCCCAGCCACTCGTCGAGCAGCGCGAACTTGCCGGCCCAGCCCGGCGCCGCCACGAGCCGCTCCCGGATCTCGGCGACGGCCCGCTCGCCCAGCAGCGACGCCGCGTCGACGTCGAGGCCGGCCAGCTCACCCGCGGGCAACCCCAGCAGCGCCCGGCAGCCCAGCGGCCACAAAGCCACCTGCAGACCCGACTGCCGCCCGTCGTGCGTGATCACCGCGGGCGTCAGGTGCAGGCCGCCGATCAGGGCGTCGTACCGCCCCGGACGCTGCCCCGGATCGGGATGCGACTCCATGACCAGCGGGTCGTCCAAGGTAAGGATCATCGTGAGGTAGGGCGAGGGCAGACCCAGATGCCGCATGGGCGGGACGCCGCGCTGGCGGTAACCCGAGTAGGCCGCGACGAACGGCCGCAGGGCAGCCGAGGGGCGAGCCTGCGCGTACTCGTCGACGACCATCCGAAGCTCCGTCCGTCCGGGCCCAGCCTACGGCTTCTTCGTGCCGCATTGCCCGGCCCGAAGATGCGAGCATCGGGCCATGGCGAACGCGGTGGTGATCGGCGGTGGCATCGGTGGGCTCGCCGCAGGGCTGGCGCTGCAGCGGCGCGGGTGGTCGGTGACCGTGCTCGAACGGGCGGCCGCCCTCGAGGACGTGGGGGCGGGGCTGGCCGTCGCGCCCAACGGGTTACGCGCCCTCGACCGGCTCGGGGCCGGCCGGCCGGTGCGGGCGCTGTCCGCGTTGCAGGGCACAGCCGGCATCCAGCGGCCCGACGGCCGGTGGATCTCGCGAACCGATGCCGCGGCGGCCGAAGCCCGGTTCGGCGAGCCGACAGTCGTCGTGCACCGCGCGGCCCTGATCAGCGTGCTGGCCGACGCGCTGCAGCCGGGCACGTTGCGCCTCGGCGTGACGGCGGGCGCCGTGTCGCCCGAGCAGGGCACGGTGGTCACCTCGGACGGCACCCTCATGGCCGAGGTGGTGGTCGCGGCCGACGGGCTTCATTCCCCCGTACGAGGGGCACTCTGGCCCAGCGGGCCGGCGCCGCTCTACGCCGGGGTGACGAGCTGGCGGTTCGTCGTCCCGCGGCCGCCGGGGGAACTGGTGCTGTCGGAGACCTGGGGCGACGGGAAGGTGTTCGGTGTCGTGGGGCTGGGCGACGGACGGGTGTATTGCTACGCCACCGCGCCCGCGCCGCCGGGGGAGTCCGCGGCGGCGGACCTCGCGCGCCTGTTCGACGGGTGGCACGCGCCGGTGCCGGCTTTGATCGCGGCGGCCGGCGCCGTCATCCGGACCGACATTCGCTGCCTCGACCCGACGCCGCGGACATTCCATCGAGGACGCGTGGTTCTCCTGGGCGACGCCGCGCACGCGATGACGCCCAACCTCGGGCAGGGCGCGTGCCAGGCGTTGGAGGACGCCGTCGTGCTGGCCGCCTACGCCGGCGAACCGGGCGGGCTCGCCCGATACTCCGCGGAGCGGGTGCTCCGCACGACGGCGGTGGCGGCCGCTTCGCGCCGGATCGGGCGGATGGCCGGGCTGAGCGGCCTGCCGGCCCGGCTGCGCGACGCCGGCCTGGCGCTGGCCGGAAAGCTCGGGCCCAACCTGGTGCTGCGCCAGATGGACCCGATCTTCGCGTGGCGGCCGCCGCGGTGAGGTCAGTCGGCGAGGGCCTTGGCCAGGTCGTCGCGGAAGGCGCGCTCGGTGTCGGTGACCGCCTCGCCGCCGATGCCCAGCACGCCACCGGTGGAGGCGGCGCCGACCACGCTCTCGGCGATCTCGACCAGCCAGTGCTTGTACGTCTCGGCGTCGGCCTGCTCGGCCTTCGCGACCAGCAGGGCGTTGGCCTCGGCGGCCCGGCCCAGCACGTCCTCGGTGTACGCGATCGGGTCGCTCGGCTCGATAACCGGCGGCTCCTCACCGATCTCGGGGTCGCCCACGCGTGACACGATCGCCCCGGCCACCGCGGCGACCAGCGTGCTGGCGGAGGCCCGGGCGTCCGAGATGACCTCGAGACCGGCCGCCGTCTCGGCCCGCGTCTTACGGGCGCTGTCGGGGGTGGCCGCGCTGGCCGCGGTGAGGACCGACTGGGGCAGGCCGACGAGCAGCCCCCACTCGGAGTCGGTGAAACCCAGCATCGAGTACAGCGGAGTGTCGCTCACGGTGAATCCTCACGGTCGGTGAAACCTCGTCGGGCTCTTATACCCCACCGGCTAGCTCCTCGATCACACGCCGCAGGTCGAGAAGGTGCGCGTCGAGGTCCGGGTCGGGCGTCGCGGTCCACGGTCCGTCCAGGTCGGGGCGGTGCCGGGTGACGTGCACGACGTACGCCGCCACCTGGTCGCGGGCGTTCTGCGCCTCGGTGACGGGTTCGCCCACGGCCTGCCGGGCCTGCCAGCAGAGCGTGACGCGTTCCCGCAACCACAGCGGCGCGACCTCGGCCCGGCCGGCCGTGCCCGGCACGTCGGCCCCGGCCAGCACGGCGATCCGGTCGGCCGTCGCACGGTGGCCGTGCTGGTCGGCCATGCGCTCGAAACGGGTCCACTCCCGGCCCATCGAGCCGAGCCGCTCACCCCAGCTCTCCACCATCACCATCCGCAGGGCCCGCGCTGATTCGCGCATCAGGAAAGTCGCCTCGCGTCTCCTACGGGCACCTTCCGCGGCCGCAGCCACGCCGGATTCGGCGTCAGCCTGCAAATCGGGATTTATCCGACTCGTATCAGTGGCGTCAGGCAGAGGCCCGGAAAAGGGAGCGGCGACGCCGTCGGGAGCGATGACGGGAGGGGCGGCGGCGAAGGCGGCTTCGGCGGCGGCTACGGCCTGGCGCCGCCATTCGGCGATGCGGGCGGCGACCACGGCGGGGTGGAAGCGGTTCGATGTGATCCAGGCGGCGAAGCCGGACAGCAGGTCGTCGGCGGGGTCGGAGGGGCGGCCGCCGTAGGCCTTGTCGATGCCGTGGAACCACCTGCGGTCCCCGGTGATCGTGGCGGCCAGGGCTTCGGGGCCGGCGGCCATCGCCGCGCGGACCTCGGCGGTGGTGAAGGAGAGCCAGGAGAGGTCGAGGCTTTGGGCCAGGCCGGAGCCGGCCCACCAGTCGACCATTTCGAGCTGGCCCCGGCGTACGGGATCGTCGGCGGCGGGATCGTCGTAGACCGGCAGCAGGTCGATGTCGGACATGGGCCACGGATCGCCACGGCCGAGGCTGCCACCGATCAGGAAGCCGCGGACGCCGGGCACCCGGCCCAGCACCGTGATCGCTTCCCGCAGTCGGTCTTCTTTCAGCTCGCGCCAGTGCTTCACGGCCGAAGTGTTTCAGTCCGGCTCGTACGACGTCACGCCGTCGGGGTGCTCGGCCAGCGTGGCGCCGTCGACCTTGCGCAGGGAGAGCTGCGACCGGAGCGCCGCGACGTCCGGCCCCGGGTTGCTCGGGGTCACGATCAGCGACCCGCCCGCGGGCAGGCAGATGCCCAGCCGGTCCGGGGCCCCGATCGGTGGCAGCAGCGCCCGCCCGGGCCGGCCCGGTCCACAGGGGACTTCGCCGGTCGAACGCAGGAGCAGGGCGTCGAACCAGGCCCCGCCGGGCTCCGTCAGCTTCAGGGTCACGCTGTAGCGTCCGGCCCACACGGCGCTCAGCCGATAGCCGGACACCTCCGGCAGGTACAGGGGGACGCCGACCGCCTCGAACTTCTGGGCCCGCCATCGGTCCTGCAGGCCCCACAGGCCCAGTCCGGCGACGGCGACGGCAACGGCGATCCAGGCCACCGCGAGCCGGCGCCCGAGCGACAGGTGGATCGCGAACGCGGCCGCGCCGAGCAGGATCACCGACTCGAGCCGGTTGCGTTCGAGACCCAGCACGAGCGGGGCGATCGCGAGCGGCAGAAACAGCAGCGGGATCAGCACGTGGGCCGGGGGCCAGGTGTTGCCCACTCGCACTTTCGCGATCAGCAGGGCCGCCCCGATCGCGGCCGGCAACGCCCCGCCCAGCCCGTACACCGGGTCCATGTCGGCGTAGTCGCGCACCTGATACCCGGGCAGCATGATCAGCACGACCCCCAGGGCCGTCGTGGTGATCGCCCCGCAGACCAGCCCGCCGGACATCCGCATCAGTCGATAGTGCCGGGCCCGGGCAAGGGCGCCGCTCAGGCGTCGGTGAGCAGCTTGTTCTCCTTGACCACGGGTACCGACAGCGTCTTGTAGCCGACCTCGTCGAAGAGCACTGTCATCCGGTCCTCTTCGTAGCCCATCACCGTGCCCGGTCCCCATTCCCCGTGGCGGACCTTGGCGTGCACGGGGAACGGCTCGTCGGCGGTGGCCGTCTCGACCTCCTCGGCGGTGCCTTCGGCGCAGTTGTCGCAGTGCCCGCACGGCTTGGCCAGGTCTTCGCCGAAGTAGGCGAGCAGGGTCTGGGTGCGGCAGGCCCGGGTCTCGGCGAAGCCGCGCATCATGTCGGTCCGCGAGCGCGACACCACCTGCTGCCGCTCGTGCTCCTTGACGGCGGCTTCCGCGGCCGCGGCGGGCAGCGGCGCGAAGACCGGCACCGTCAGCTTGTTGCCGCGCCCGGTGGTCACCGCGCCGACCTGTTCCAGCAGACCGATGTACGCCCCCAGCTTGCGCGGCCCGAGCCCGCTGGCCTCCTTGAGCTCGGCCTTGGTCTGCGGGCCTTTGCGCAGGGCCCCGGCCAGTTCGCGCAGTTCGACCTCGTCGGGGGCGCCACCGGTGAAGAACCGCTGGATGGCCTCGTCCTCGGCCCGCCACAGCAGCAGGGCCTGGGCCGGTTCGTCGTCGCGGCCGGAGCGGCCGATCTCCTGGAAGTAGCTGTCCGGCGAGTCGGGCAGGGCCACGTGCGCGACCCAGCGGATGTTGGGCTTGTCGATGCCCATGCCGAACGCCGACGTGGCGACCATGATGTCGGTCTTGTCGGCCGTGAAGTCCTCGTGCTTCTGCTCGCGTTCCTTGGCCGCCATGCCGCCGTGGTAGAACTCGGCCGGATACCCCGCGTCGGTCAGCTTGGCCGCCAGTTCCTCGGCCGTACGACGGGTCGCGACGTAGATGATGCCCGCGCCCGGCTTCGACTCGAGCAGGGCGGTCAGTTTGCGCCAGCGGTAGTTCTCGTCGGGGCAGTACGCCACTTCGAGGAACAGGTTGGGACGGTCGAGCCCGTGCACGTGGATCTCGGGCTTCTTCAGGTGCAGCCGCTCGATGATGTCGTCGCGCACCGGCGGCGAGGCCGTCGCGGTCAACGCCAGCACGGGCGGGCGGCCGATCCCCTTGATCAGGTCGCCCAGGGCCAGGAACTCGGGCCGGAAGTCGTGGCCCCAGGCCGAGATGCAGTGCGCCTCGTCCACGGCCACCAGGCCCGGCTTGAGCGCCTTCACCTCGGCCATCCGTTCGGGGTCGCTGAGCTGCTCGGGCGTGATGAACAGGAACTCGGCCCGGCCTTCGCGCAGTTCCTGGATCGCCTCGCGCTGCTGAGCCGGCGTCTCGGCCGAGCTGACCCGGACCGCACGGATCTTGGGATCGTCCCGCTCGTTGAGCGCGGCGATCTGATCCTGCTGCAGGGCCAGCAGCGGCGAGATCACGACCGTGGGGCCGGGCAGCAGCACAGCCGGGATCTGATAGATCGCCGACTTGCCGGCGCCGGTCGGCAGCACCACGAGCGCGTCGCGGCGGCGCAGCACGGCGCGCATCGGCTTGAACTGGCCCGGGCGCAGGGAGGGCCACCCGAAGTGCTGCCGGGCGACCTTGCGCAGACGTGGTCCGTAGACGGGAAGCTTCATCGAGCGGCCATTGTGCCCCGCCGGCATGTCAGGCAAACGCTTACGCAATCTTGGGGAGGATCTCGTTGGCGTACAGCTCGAACAGCCCCGCGTAGTGCGGCCCGGTGTTCGCCACGTAGACCTCGTCGAAGCCGGCCTGGCGGTACTGGTCGATCATCTCGAGGTGGCCCGCCGCGTCGCTGCCGCAGACGAACGCCTCGCGCACCATGTCCTCGGTGACCAGCTGGGCCGCCTGCTCGAAGTGCTTGGGCGAGGGCAGCACCTGGGAGAGCTCACCGGGCACGCCCGCGTTCGGCCATTTCTCGTACGCGATCCGGGCGCCCTCGTCCTCGGTGGCCGCGAACGCCGCCTTGAACCCGGCCTGGGCGATCTTGGAGCCGCCGCCGTTCTCGCGGAAACGCGACACCAGGTCACCGTCGGGCATCGTGCTGACGTAGCCGTCGCCGAGCCGCGCCGCCGTGTCGACCGCCTTGGGCCCGAACCCGGAGATGTAGATCTCGACCGGCTTCTCGGGCAGCGTGTAGATGCGCGCGTTCTCCACTGTGTAGTGCTTGCCGTGGTGCGAGTACATGCCGCCCTCCCACAGGCCGCGCATCACCTCGACGGCCTCTTCGAGCATTTCCAGCCGTACGTCCAACTCGGGCCAGGCGTCGCCGAAGATGTGCTCGTTGAGCGCCTCCCCGGTGCCGATCCCGAGCCGGAAGCGGCCCCCGGTGAGCACGGCGCTGGTCGCCGCGGCCTGGGCGATGACGGCCGGGTGGATCCGCACCGTCGGGCACGTGACCGCCGTGGTGATCGGCAGCGACGTGGCCTGGCTGAGCGCGCCGATCATCGACCACACGAACGGGCTGTTGCCCTGGGCGTCGACCCACGGGTGGTAGTGGTCCGAGATCCAGAGGGCGGAGAAGCCGGCCTTTTCCGCGCCGCGGGCCTGCTCGAGCAGTTCCGCGGGGCCGTACTCCTCGCAGGAGAGGAAGTATCCGATACGCATATGCGCCGGTGTACCCCTATTTCTTACCGCCGAACATGCGGCGGATGGCCCAGATCAGGATGAGGAACGCCAGGGCCACGCCGAGCAGACGAACGGCGTGCACCTCGGACCAGTCGACACCGGACGCGGCAAGCGTGGAGGGGGTCACCAGCGCATGGTATCGACCCCTTTTACGTACAGCTAATAGAAAGGTTTGTTGACTGAAACAGGTCCGGGGTGTGACCATGGGTCGGCACAACTCCGGGTGTGCTCCGCCGAGCGCGCTCAAACGTCACCGGAGGTACGGGGGCCTATGCCGAACCATGGCGAATTGCCGGAACTCGCCGCGGCGGTGCTTCAGCCGGGTTTCACCGGCACCACCGCGCCCGACTGGGTCCGGCGGTGGCTGGGTGAGGGTCTGGGCGGCGTCGCGCTGTTCGCCCGCAACGTCGAGTCGCCTGCGCAGGTGGCCGCGCTGACCGCGCAGCTGCGCGCCGAGCGCCCCGACGTGCTGGTCGCGATCGACGAGGAGGCCGGCGACGTCACCCGGTTCGAGTCGCGGCACGGCAGCTCCCGGCCCGGCAACCTGGCCCTCGGGGCGATCGACGACGTGCTGCTGACCGAGGAGGTCGCCCGCGACCTGGGCGCCGAGCTGGCCAACGCCGGCATCACCCTCGACTACGCGCCCGATGCCGACGTCAACAGCAACGCGGCCAACCCCGTGATCGGCGTACGGGCTTTCGGGGCCGAGCCCCAGCTGGTGGCCCGGCACTCGGCCGCCTTCGTGCGCGGCCTGCAGTCGGCCGGGGTCGCCGCGTGCGCCAAGCACTTCCCGGGTCACGGCGACACCAGCGTCGACTCGCACCACGACGTCCCCCTGATCGACCGCGACCGGGCCCAGCTGGCCGAGTGCGAGCTGGTGCCGTTCCGGTCCGCGATCGAGGCCGGCGTCCAGGTGATCATGACCGGGCACCTGCTGGTCCCGGCCTACGACGCCGAACTGCCGGCCACCCTCAGCCACAGGATCATGACGGGGCTGCTGCGCGAGGAACTCGGCTTCGACGGGCTGATCGTCACCGACGGCATCGAGATGCAGGCCGTACGCCGGCGTTACGGGCTGGCCGGGGCGACGGTCAAGGCGCTGGCGGCCGGGGTCGACGCGATCTGCGTGGGCGGCGACCACGCCGACGAGCAGACCGCGACCCTGCTGCGCGACGCGATCGTGGCCGCAGTGCGGTCGGGCGAGCTCGCCGAGGAGCGGCTGCGCGCGGCCGCGGCCCGGGTCCACCTGCTCGGCGCGTGGGCCACCTCGACCCAGACCGCCACCGGTTCCCGCGCGATCGCCGATGCCGCCCGCGAGGTGGCCGTGCTGACCCGCACCGATGGGGTCGGGTTCGCCGCCGCCCGGCGCGCCGTGCGGGTCACCACGACCGGCGACGCCGTGCTGCCGGTCACCGCGCCGCCGCACGTGGTCGAGTTCGCCCCGCCGCGCAACATCGCGATCGGGGCCGAGACCCCGTGGGGCGTGGGCACGCCGCTCGACGAGCTGCTGCCGGGCACCACATCCGTACGGCTGACCGAGGACGAGCTCGGCGCCGACCCCGCCGCCACGGTGCTGGCCGGCGCGGCCGGGCGCCCGCTGGTGCTGGTGGTGCGCGACGTGCACCGGCACGCCTGGCTCTCCGGCGCGCTGACCGCCGTGCTGGCCCAGCGGCCGGACGCGATCGTGGTCGAGATGGGCTTGCCCGAGACCGTGGCCGGGGCCGTGCACATCGCGACCTACGGCGCGACCCGCGCCTGCGGCCTGGCCGCGGCCGAGCTGATCGCGGGCACCCGGGTGCCCGCGCCGGCCCCGCAGCCGCTGGCGGCGTAGAACCTCCGGTTGCCGGCGGTCAGGGCGGGGGGCTCGACCGCCGGCAACCGGGTCACTGCTCGATGATGTCGTCGTACTCGGGGTGCTCGGCGACGTATTTCGCGAAGAACGGGCAGGCCGGGTAGACCCGCGCGCCCCGCGTCCGCAGCTCGTCCAGCGTGCGCTGGGCCAGCACGTTGCCCAGGCCCTGCCCGCGGAACCGGCGGTCGATCTCGCTGTGGGTCACGACGACGACGCCGTCGCGGATGCGGTAGACGGCCATGCCGCCCAGTTCCCCGTCGACGGTCAGCTCGAAGCGGTGCTGGTCCGGGTGGTCGCGCACATCGACGTCGCTCATCGGCCCAGCTTAGGGTCGCGCGGGCCCCGTACGCTGGAAGGGTGTTGAAACCCACCCCTCGCCTCGCCGCCCTTGTCAGCTCGGCCGTCCTCGGCCTCGCGCTCCTCGCCGGTTGCAGCAGCGACAACGTCAGCTGCGGCCTCGACCAGTGCACCGTCTCGATCGCCCGGGAGACGAACGCGAGCGCGAGCTTCCTGGGGGTGGAGGCCAAGTTCCTCAGCGCCGACGCCAACACCGTCACCCTCGAGGTGGCCGGAGAGCAGATCAGCCTGACCAAGGGGCAGCAGGCCATCGAGGTGGCGGGCCTGCAGGTGTCGCTCGACAGCGTCACTCAGGACCAGATCGGCCTGCAGGTCTCCCGCAACTAGCGGCGTAGCACGTGCCGACGTGCCCGTCCCGGGTTTGAAAAAATCCGGGACGGGTCAATGTGGCTGCCATGACCGCCGCCTCGAATGTGAAAGGCACCGCATCGCGGGCCGCCAACAGCAAGCCGCTCGAACTTCTGGCTCGAGGCGGCTTCGTCGGATACGGCATCATCCACCTGATCTTCGCGTGGATCGCCCTGCAGGTGGCGTTCCAGGGCTCGTCGCAGGAGAGCGACCAGTCCGGGGCGCTGCAGACCCTGGCCGGCAACGGCCTGGGCAAGACGTTGCTCGTCGTCATCGCCGTCGGCATGATCGCCATGGCTATCTGGCAGGCCTTCGAGGCTGCCATCGGCGAGAGCGGCGAGCAGGACAACACCGCCAAGGCCGAGCGCGTGCTCAACGGCGCCCGCGCCATCCTCTACCTCTACCTGGCCTGGATCGCCATCAAGGTGCTGCAGGGCTCCAACTCCTCGATGGGCGACAACTCTCAGAGCAAGACCTCGTCGATCATGGACAACACCGGCGGCCGCTGGCTGATCGGCTTCGTGGGCCTCGTGGTGATCGGCGTCGGCGTCGGCATGGCCATCTACGGCTGGAAAGAGAAGTTCACCAAGCACCTCAACACCGGCCAGATGCCGCAGGGCACCCGTAAGCCGATCATCCGGCTCGGCAAGGCGGGTTACATGGCCAAGGGCACCGCGTACGCCATCGCCGGTGTGCTGGTCGTGGTGGCCGCCGTGAACTACGACCCGGAGAAGGCCCGTGGTCTCGACGCGGCGCTCAAGACGCTGGCCGGTTACTCGTGGGGCGTGTGGGTGCTGGCGTTGATCGCGCTGGGTATCGCCTGCTTCGGCGTCTACTGCTTCGCCCAGGCCAAGTACCGGAAAGTGTGAGCAACCTCTGATCTCGGTGCGGGACAGTTGCGGGTATCGGTGACCTGGGCAAGCTAGGTCGCTGGTACCCGCACCTTTTTCCTGCGAAGGAGAGATTAGTGCCCAGCACTGTGAAGGCCGTACTCATCGTCGTCGCCGCCACCGGAGCGGCGATTCTTGCGGTCACGGTCCTGCACTGGCTTCTCGCCCGGCTCGGCCGCAGGTCGAAGCTCGCCGCCGATCTGGCCCGGACGGCGCACAAGCCGTTCCTGGCCACAATGATCCTCTTTGCGCTGCAGCAGGCGTTGCGGGTCGTGACCAACGAGTTCCCCGGCCGCGACGGCGTCCTGCACGCGCTGGTGATCCTCTTCATCGCCGCGTTCGCCTGGCTCGTGGCGGCGTTCCTGCTCGCGCTGGAGGACGCGGCACTCGCGCACTGGCGCACCGACGTGCCCGACAATCTGCGCCGCCGCCGTTTCAAGACCCAGATCGTGATGCTCCGCCGGATCACCGTGGCCACCATCGTGGTCCTCACCCTGGGCGTCGTGCTGATGACGTTCCCGGGCATCCGGGCGCTGGGCGCCAGCGTCCTCGCCTCGGCCGGCATCGTCAGCGTGATTGCCGCCCTGGCCGCGCAGAGCACCCTGGGCAACGTCTTCGCCGGCCTGCAACTGGCGTTCAGCGACGCCGTCCGGGTCGACGACGTGGTGGTCGTCGAGGGGGAGTGGGGCCGCATCGAGGAGATGACGCTGACCTACGTCGCGGTGCAGATCTGGGACGACCGCCGGCTGCTGATGCCGACCTCGTACTTCACCACCAAGCCGTTCCAGAATTGGACCCGCTCGTCCTCGGCCGTGCTCGGCACCGCCGAGGTCGACGTCGATTGGTCGACCGAGATCGAGCCGTTGCGGGCCGAGCTGCGGGCCACGTGTGAGGGATCGGAGCTGTGGGACGGCCGGGTCTGCGTGCTGCAGGTGACCGAGGCCGTGGGCGGCATGGTGCGCCTGCGGGCCCTGGTCAGCGCGAGCGACGCGCCCTCGCTGTGGGACTTGCGCTGCCTGGTGCGCGAACGCCTGGTCACCTTCATCTGGGCCCACCAGCGCACCGCGCTGCCGCGCTACCGGGCCGACATGGCCAACGTGACGCGGCCCGTGGCGGAGAGTCTGCGCCCGGCCCCGCGCCCCGACTCGGACGACGCCCGGGTCTTCTCCGGCGGGGACGACGCCGACGAGCGCGCCGCGGCCTTCGGCGGGCCCGACGAGCAGATGCACGTGAGCGCCCGCCGGTGACCCGTTCTGCCGGGTTCTGGGCAGGAGGATTGACGCACTGGTGATCAGGGCATACACCGGGACACGGAAGGGAGAACACCATGGCCGATGTCCTGAACGGTCGCACCACCCCGGGCGCCGATCAGTCCACCGCCGAGCTGGTTCAGCGCGCGAGCGAGCAAGTCAGCCGGCTCGTTCGTGATGAGATCGCATTGGCCAAGGCCGAGCTCGCCGAGAAGGGCAAGCATGCCGGCATCGGCATCGGGCTCTTCGGCGGCGGCGGCGTGCTGGCCATGTACGGCGTGGGCGCCCTCATCGCCACTCTGATCATTGTCTTCGATCTTTTCCTGCCGCTGTGGCTGGCGGCGCTGATCATCACGGTGGCGCTGTTCCTCGTCGCCGGCATTCTCGCCCTGCTCGGCAAGAAGCAGGTGACCAAGGCCGTTCCGCCGGAGCCCAAGGCCGCGATCGAGAGCGTCAAGGCCGATGTCGAAGAGGTCAAGCACGCGGTCAAGGAGCGGAGTCGCGGATGAGCGAGAACAACGGATCGTCGGATCCCAAGCCGACGGTCGAGGAGCTGCGCGCGGAGATCAAGCAGACGCGCGCGGAGCTCGGTGAGACGGTTCAGGCCCTCGCGGCCAAGGCGGACGTCAAGGCCCGGGCCAAGGAGCAGGTCGAGCAGACCAAGCTCAAGGTCAAGGCTCAGGCCGCGGAAGCCACCGAGCGCGTGCGCGGGGTGGCCGCGGCCGCCGCGGGAGCCGTCTCCGGAAAGGTTCACGAGGTGGCCGACCAGGCCACTGAGAAGGTCAACCAGAACAGCACGAGCGACCTCGCGGTGCAAGCGCGGGAACAGATACGGAACAGTCCGGTTCCGATTTCCCTCGTTTTCGCGGGCGCGGTCGCGATCGTGGGCATCATTCTGATCGTGCGAGGGAGTCGTCGGTGAGTGGCAAGGTTTCGAAGCTGGCCTACAAGCCGGTCGGGTTGCTGCTCGGCATCGGTGCGGGCGCGGTGGCCGGGCTGGTTTTCAAGGAAGTCTGGAAACTAACCGCAGGTGACGACGATGCTCCGAACGCCACCGACGAGGATCGGGGCTGGGGCGAGATTCTCGCGGCGGCCGCACTGCAGGGCGCCATCTTCGCACTCGTGAAGGCGGCCGTCGATCGAGGCGGTGCCGTTGGTGTACGGAAAATGACTGGTCAATGGCCTTCGTGAAGTTAGGTTAACAGTCACTGGTCTCCCACATCGCGAGAGCGAAGTGGGGGGCCTTTTCCATATCGGCGGCCGTTTATTCGATTCCTTCCAGGGGCAGCTTTGTGACCCGAATCTCGGGTACAGTGTGTCCAGTTTTTGCGTACGTGGTTCGCTGCTTCCGCCCGATGAAGGGAAGCCGGTCACCAACCGGGGCCCCCGAGTCGAGCGGATGGGACGTCCTCTGAAAGGCCGCCTCACGGCGCCGCTGCTCGAAAACGGTCATCGGCCCGGGGCATCACGGGGCCGGCATTTTCAGAAGGAGAGTTCAGCATGGCGCAAGGAACCGTGAAGTGGTTCAACGCAGACAAGGGCTTCGGCTTTATCACCGTCGACGGCGGGGGTGCTGACGTGTTCGTCCACTTCTCGGCCATCCAGACGAGCGGCTACCGCAGTCTGGAAGAGAACCAGCGGGTCGAGTTCGAGATCGCCCAGGGCCAGAAGGGCCCGCAGGCGGAGCAGGTTCGCCCGCTCTGAGAACCCCACGCCGGTCGCGAGACCGGCCGCCGATCGCCTGGCGGAGATCGGCTCTAGCGCAGAAACCCCCGCATCCTCACCCGAGGATGCGGGGGTTTCGTCATTGGCCCAGGTCTCTTTCGGCTCGCTTCGCGCGCGATCTCGTACGCTCACCGAGAATGATCAAAATCAGTCCGCCGATGGCCACGACCGGACCGATCACCGACCAGATCCCGACCCCGCTCATCCGGCTGTCGTCAAGAACGTCGAAACCCTGCAGTGTCCACAGAGCACCGATGACGACGGCCAGCACGCCGAGCGCCATGGGCAGCCAGCCGTGCAGCTTTTTGAACGGCGGTGCCGGTTCGTTCACCATTTGTCATGCACCTGCGGGCGAATGAGCTCGTCGTAGATCTCGCGGACCCCGGCCTTCGCCTCGTCGCTCAGCGGCGCGAGCCCGGCCACGGCGGCGTTGCCCCGGGCCTGCTCCGGGTTGCGGGCGCCCGGGATGACGACCGTGAGGCCGGCCTGGTCGAGCACCCAGCGCAGCGCGAACTGGGCCATGGTGAGGCCCTCGGGCACCAGCGGGCGCAGCCGCCGTACGGCCTCGAGCCCGGTCGCGAAGTCGACCCCGGAGAACGTCTCGCCGACGTCGAACGCCTCACCGTGCCGGTTGTAGTTGCGGTGGTCGTCACTGGAGAACGTGGTGTGCTCGTCGTAGCGGCCGGAGAGCAGCCCACTGGCCAGCGGCACGCGGGCGATGATGCCCACCCCCGCCTCGGCCGCGGCCGGCAGCACCCGCTCGAGCGGCTTGAGCCGGAACGCGTTGAGGATGATCTGCACGCTGGCGGTGCCGGGGCGGGCGATGGCGGCCAGCGCCTCCTCCACCTTCTCGACGCTCACACCGTACGAGCGGATGCGTTTCTCCTGGACGAGCGTGTCGAGCGCGTCGTAGACAGCGTCGGACGAGAAGACCGGGGTCGGCGGGCAGTGCAGCTGCACCAGGTCGAGCGTGTCGACGCCCAGATTGGCCCGGGACCGGTCGGTCCACGCGCGGAAGTTGTCGAGGGTGTAGTTGCCGGGCTCCTGCGCCACCCGGCGGCCCATCTTGGTGGCCACGGTCAACTCCGGGCGGCCCTTGATGAAGGAGCCGATGATCTGCTCGCTGCGGCCGTCGCCGTAGACGTCGGCGGTGTCGATGAACGTGACCCCGCCGTCCACGGCCGCCTGCAGGGTCGCGTGGGCGTCGGCCTCGCTCACGTCGCCCCAGTCGGCCCCGAGTTGCCAGGCGCCCAGGCCCACGACGCCGACCGAGCGGCCCATCCTGCCGAATTCGCGTTTCTCCACGGTTCGAGACCCTACTCTTCCGGTGTTATCGTGCTCGCAAAACGTACGTACGGTTTGGGAGGACGATCATGTGGGATCCGGCCGTCTACCGTCGCTTCGGCTCCGAGCGCTCGCGCCCGTTCTTCGACCTGGCCGCCCGGGTCGGCGCCGAACGGCCCCGAGCCGTCACCGATCTCGGCTGTGGCCCCGGCGAGCTCACCCTGACGCTGGCCGAGCGGTGGCCCGGCGCCCGCCTGACCGGGGTCGACTCCTCGCCCGAGATGATCGAGAAGGCGCTGGCGCACGGGGGCCCGGCCGAGTTCCGGGTCGGTGACGTGCGCGAGTGGCGGCCCGGACCCGACGTCGACGTGCTGATCACCAACGCCACCCTGCAGTGGGTGCCCGAGCATCGCGACCTGCTCGTCCGCTGGGCCCGCGAGCTGGCCCCCGGCGCCTGGCTGGCCATGCAGGTGCCGGGCAACTTCGGTGCGCCCTCGCACGTGCTGCTGCGCGAGGTCGGGCAGCGCTACGGCCTGAGCGAGGTGCTGCGGGAGGCCCCCGTCGACGAACCGGCCGGATACGCCGCGCTGCTCACCGGGGCCGGCGCCGAGGTGGACGCGTGGGAGACCACCTACCTGCACCTGCTGCCGGTCGCCGGTGAGCATCCCGTGCTGCGCTGGATGGAGGGCACGGCGTTGCGGCCCGTCAAGGCCGCCCTGGACGACAATGCATGGCAGTCCTTCCGGGCCGACCTGGCCCGGAAGCTGTCCGGCGCCTATCCGGCGACCGGCCCGTACGTCGCGTTCCCGTTCCGCCGCATCTTCGTGGTGGCCCGGACCGAACGCTCGTGAGAAAGGACTCGAGGTGACCGAGCTGACCTCGTTCATCGCCGGCCTGCCCAAGGCCGAGCTGCACGTGCACCACGTGGGCTCGGCCTCACCGCGCATCGTGGCCGAACTGGCCGCCCGGCACGAGGGCGCCTCGCCGGTGCCGGCCGACCCGGCCGCGCTGGCCGACTACTTCGCGTTCCGCGACTTCGCCCACTTCATCGACGTCTACCTGACCGTGGTCGACCTGATCCGCGACGACGAGGACGTGCGCGTGCTGACCTTCGAGGTGGGCCGCGAGCTGGCCCGCCAGCAGGTCCGGTACGCCGAACTGACCGTCACGCCGTATTCCAGCGTCAAGCGGGGCATCCCGGCCAAGGCCTTCTGCGAGGCCATTGAGGACGCACGACGGGGAGCCGCGGCCGAGTTCGGCATCGACCTGCGCTGGTGCTTCGACATTCCGGGCGAGGCCGGTCTGCCCGCGGCCGAGGAGACCCTGCGGATCGCGCTCGAGGAGCGGCCCGAGGGTCTGATCAGTTTCGGGCTGGGCGGCCCCGAGATCGGCGTGCCCCGGCCGCAGTTCAAGCCGTACTTCGACCAGGCCCGCGCGGCCGGGCTGCGCAGCGTGCCGCACGCCGGCGAGACCACCGGGCCGCAGACCGTGTGGGACGCCGTACGGGAACTCGGCGCGGAACGCATCGGGCACGGCATCGCCGCGGCGCAGGACCCCGAGCTGATGGCCTATCTGGCCGAGCACCGGATCCCGCTCGAGGTCTGCCCCACCTCGAACGTGCGCACCCGTGCGGTCGCCGCGATCGAGGAGCACCCGCTGGCCGCGCTGGTCGGCGCGGGCGTGCCGATCAGCATCAACTCCGACGACCCGCCCATGTTCGGCACCACGCTGGAGGCGGAGTACGCGGTGGCCGCGCGGCTGCTCAGCCTCGACGAACAGGGGGTCGCCGGGCTGGCCAAGGCGGCCGTCGAGCAGAGCTTCCTCGACCCGTCGGGTAAGGCCGCCCTGCTCGCCGAGATCGACGCCTACTCGGGCCGGAGCGCGTAAAGGGGTTCCTGCCAGATCGCCAGCACGACGACGATGCCGATCGTCAGCACCGCGATCCAGCGCACCAGCCGCCGCTTGGTGAACCTGGCCGGGCCCTCCTCGGGCTCGGTCATCGGGCGTTCCAGGGTGTCGCGCACAGCTTGCCTCCCGCCTAGTCGGGTACCGCTGTCCAGCTCTGATAGCGCTGGTCGTTGCCGGCCTGCAGCACGAGCACCCGGTGGGCGCCGTACCGCTGGTCGCCGACGCCGGCCACGAGGCCGCCGTCCGTGGTGCGCAGCGTGAACCCGTAGGGCGAGGCCTGCAGGGTCCACTTCGCCGCGCTGGTGTCGCAATCGGTCTGGACGAGCGGTGCGCCCGCGACCGGCTCGCGGCCGAGCGGGCCGACACATTTGCCGGAGGCCCGCGAGACCATCGAGTACGTCTTGTTGCCGGCCGGCACGAGCTGCCACTGCTGCTGGGCGTCGTCGTCGGCGTTGCTCAAAGTGATCGGCGTGCCGGTCGTCCCGCGGGCGGCGTACAGGTTGGCCGCGCCGCCGGTCAGGGCGTTGGTCAGCGTGAACCACGAATTCTCGGCGGGCCGGGCCGCGGGCGCCGTCTCGGCCGTGGCCCGCGCGGTGTACTTCGGGCCGGACTTGACGGTCACCTGATACTTCGCATCGGGCTTGAGGCCGATCAGCCGGGCCCGGGTGGCCTTGGTCGTCGCCACCGGCTCGTTGTCGACCAGCACCTGATAGGTCGCCGTGGCCGACGCCGCGCTCCAGTTGAGCCGCACCGAGCCGCTGGTCGCGTCGCGCACCTCGACGACCGCCTGCACCGGCTCGGCCTGCACGCCGGCGGCGGGCTCGGCCGGGGGCGCGGTGGTCGCCGCGACCGGCACCGACGGCACGCCGGCCTCGTCACCGGGCGTCTCGACCGGATCGGCGGGCTCGGAGGCCGGCGCCGACTCGCTCGGCGGCACACCAGGCGAGGGCGGGGCGTCGCCGCCGCCATCGGCCTCACCCGGCTCGGTCGCCGTCGGGGTGGGCACGGCGGTCGGGGTGGGGGCGGCGGGCCGGCTGGGGGCGGCGCTGGGCGTCTCGACCGGCTGGGGCGCCCCGATCGCGTCGGGGATGTCGTCGCCGCCGTCGCTGCGCAGCAGGAACTCGCTGCGCGCGATGTTCCAGTTCTCGTCGAGGTAGCTGCCCGGCTTCGGGTTGGTGTTGAAGTAGTCGTCCTTGCCGCAGTCGAGCCGCATCTCGTTCTTCTTGGGGCAGGCCGTGCGCACCTGCCGGCCCGAACGGTCGGGGCCGCAGAGCAGGTCGTACTCGTCGAGGCAGCCGCCGGCGCCGCTCGAGTTGGGCGAGTCGATCAGCGTCGCGCCCAGCGTGTGGGTCAGCTCGTGGGCGGCCATGGCCGAGCTCCAGCAGCCCGAGTCGACCCGCCCGTACGACGGTCCGCCGTTGTTGCGGTTGCCCAGACCCGGCCGCCGGTCGGCGACGTAGGTCGCGATGCCGCAGTAGACCGTGGCGTCGGCGAAGATCAGGTATTTGCGGTCGGTGCGGTTGTAGCCCAGCTTGTCCAGCGCGGCGATGCTGCCGGCGAACGAGGCCAGCCCGCCGGTCGGCAACTGCACCTCGGACACGTCGACCCGGCACTGCGGAGTGGTCACGAAGCGCACGTGCCGGGAGCCGCCGGTCTCGGCCGCGCTCTCGTCGAAGATCTGGTCGACGCCGGCCGACCAGTTGCGGATCGAGCCCACGAACTCGCTGTAACGGCTCGGCGTGCCGTACTCGTGGAGGTAGAGCACCTGGACCCGCTTGCCGCTGCGTCCGTCGCCCTCGCAGGCCACGTCGTGCGCGCCCATGATGAAGTCGGCGTCGCCGGGGGCCGCGTCGGGCACCAGCGCCGGCGCGTCGGCGGTCAGCGCGCTGCCACCCTCGTCGCGGGCGATCTCGGCGTCGGTCGGCGTGGCCGCGGCGGATTCCCGTACGGGGTTCTTGGGCTCGGGGGCCTTCGCGGTCACCGGGCTGACGGCGGTGCGCACCTTGAGCCCGGCCGGCGCCTCGTCGGGGCCGTGCGTGCAGGTCTGCTTGTCCAGTTCGTACGACCCCGCGCAGAGCGACCCGGCCTTGGCCGGCTTGAGTCCCTCATAGACCAGGCCCTGATCGGGCTTGTCGGCCGGCAGGGCGGTGAGGGCGAAGTTGCGCGAGCCGTTGCTGCCGGCGACGTTGTCCACCACGCTCGGGCCGACGACCCCGCCGATGCCCAGCAGGGCCAGGCCCAGGGCCACCGGGACCAGCCGGTGGGGCCGCCGGGAAACGGCCCGGCGGTGACCACGCGGGGCCGGCGGGCGGTGCGCGGACAAGGCCACTCCTAGTCTTGCGGGCGCGCGGTGGGAGGTGGTCATGGGGTTACCACCCCTCACCGCGCGGGGGCCTCGCCGGCTCGCGGGTGCGGGCGTCGAACCGGGAGACCGGATGGGATCGGGGGGAACACTGCCAGCCCGGCCCGGCGAGCGGAACGCCTTTAATACAGATCTAAGCAAGAACTTGGTCCGCTTCACTCGGACCGGGCAGGGCGGCCGCCGCGTTCCCGGGCCAGCCGGCCGACCAGGCCGAAACGGCTCGCCTGTTTGGGCGTCGCCTCGGCGTCGGAGAAGAGCATGACCACGCTGGCGCCGCCCATGGCCGCGCGGTCGAGGCTGACCGAGCCGCCCGCGGACTGGGCCGCCCGGCGGGCGATGTCGAGCCCCAGGCCTGTCGAACCCTGGTTGCTCTGGCCACGTTGCATTGCGTTCTCCGGATCGGGGATGCCGGGACCGGCATCGTCGACACGCACGGCGACCCATCCGTCACGCCGTGAGATGCCCACCTCGAATGCCGTTCCCTGGGGGGTGTAGCGGAACACATTACCCAGAATGGCGTCGAGCGCGGCAGCCAGTTCGGCGCGGGCAACAGGTACGGGGATGCGAACACTTGCCCCGGCCACGCGATAGCTGCGGTTCTGGTCGCCGGCCAGCGCCGACCAGAACGTCATCCGTTCCCGCACGACCTCGCTGGCGTCGCACACCCCGGTCTCGGGCGCGGCCGCGACCTGGGCCGCGACGGCCTTGCGGGTGGTGTTGATGAGCTGGTTGACCTCGCCCTCGAGGGTGACGATGGCCTGCCGGATGCGCCGGATGCCGCGCCGCCGGTCGATCTCGTCGGGGCTCAGGCTGATGATCTGGGTGTCGTCCGGGTCGAGGGCCTCGGCGTCCAGGCGCAGCGCGGTCAGCGGGGTGCGCAGCCGGTGCGACAGGTCGGCGATCAGCTCGCGCTCGTTGGTGCGCGAGGTCACCAGCCGATCGGCCATGCGGTTGAACGCGTAACCGGCCTCGGCCAGCTCGCGCGGGCCGGAGGGCTGGATGCGCACCCCGAGGTCACCGCCGCCCACGGCCATCGCCACCTGCACGAGGTTGCGGGCCGAGTTGACCGCGCCCCGGGCCAGCCGGTCGACCACGACGACGCTGCCCCCGACCAGGGCCAGCGCGATGCCGAGAAGCAGCCACCAGTCGCCCGCGGTGCCCGCGCTGAGCTCACTGTCGGGCACGAAGACCTCGACCACCGACGTACGGGTCCCGGCCGTCACCGGCTCCAGGCGCACGACGCCGCCGTCGACCTCCTCGGTCACCGTCGAACCGCTGCCGGCCGCGTGCCGGACCTCCTCACCGGAGGCACGGCCGCCGGTCGTCGCGCCGGGGCCGTAGACCTTGACCCGGCCCCCGGTGCCGGCCGTCGCGGCGGCCAGCCCCTTGGCCCCGGCGCCGGCCGTGATCGCGCCCACGACTTTGGCGCTCTGCTGCTCGGCGGCGCTCATCGCCTGGTCGCGGTGGTCGTTGCGCAGTTCCCAGCCGAGCGGGACGAGGAAGGCGAGGGCGGCGACGGCGGTGGTCGCGGCGGTGATGTAGGCCAGGCGGCCCCTCAGTCCGGCGCCACCAACCGGAATCCGACCCCCCGCACGGTGCGCAGGTAGCGAGGTTTCGCCGCGGACTCGCCCAGTTTCCGGCGCAGCCAGTACAGATGAACGTCGATCGTCTGGTCCTCGCCGACCGATGGCTGTCGCCATACCTCCTCCAACAGCTCACGACGGGAAACCACCCGGCCCGGGCGGGCGGCCAGATAGGCCAGCAGATCGAACTCCTTGCGCGTGAGCGCCAGGGGCTGCTCGGCCAGGGTGGCGCTGCGCTCGCCGATGTCGACGCGCAGCTCGCCCACCTCGTGCACGGCGGGCTGGGCGGTGCGGCTGGCCCGGCCCACGCGCCGCAGCACCGTGCCGATGCGGGCGTCGAGGTGGGCGCCGGTGAACGGCTTGACCATGTAGTCGTCGGCGCCGGCCCGCAGCAACCGCACCACGGTCTGTTCGTCGTCGCGGGCGGTGGCGATGATGATCGGCACGTCCGTGATGCCGCGCAGCATGCGCAGGGCGTCGGAACCGTCCAGGTCGGGCAGACCGAGGTCGAGCACGACGAGGTCGGGCGTCTCGGCGGCGACCCGCCGGAGCGCGTCCAGCGCCGTGCCGACGGCGTGCACGGCATGCCCCCGGTCGGCGAGCGATCGGAGCATGGCACCGCGCACGACGTGATCGTCCTCGACGAGCAACACCGTGGCCATGCCGAAGAAGGTACTGCGCCCGGCAGCCAGGGCCTAACCGGTGATGCAGGGACACCTCTCGATTACCGAGCGTGGTGGAATACCATCCGTTGTGCCGATGTCGTTCACTCTTTTTCCCGATACGCGCAAGGCGCTGGCCCTCGCCAGCCTGGCCGGCCTGAGCGTGGGTGACGCGCTGGGCGCCCAGCATTTCGTGTCGGCGGTCGATCCGGCCGCCCCGCCACCCGGCCCGTGGCCGTGGACCGACGACACCGAGGAGGCGTGCTGCCTGGTCGCCGTGCTCGCGGAGGGTGACTTCGACCGCGACACGTTCGCCGAGCTGCTGGGCCGCCACCACGACCCTTATCGCGGCTACGGCCCGGGCGCGGTCGTGATGCTGCGCGAGATCCGCGAGGGACTGCCCTGGCCGATCGCGGCCGCCGCGGCCTTCGACGGGCAGGGCTCGGCCGGCAACGGCGCCGCCATGCGGGCCGCCCCGCTCGGCGCCTGGCACGCCGACTCCTTGGCGCACGCGGCCGCTCAGGGCGCCCGGGCCGCCGAGGTCACCCATGCCCACGCCGAGGGCGTCGCCGGGGGAGTGGCGGTGACCGTGGCCGCGGCTGCCGCGGCGGCGGGCCGGCTCGACGGGGTGCGGCCCGCGCTGCTGGGCGCCGTGGCCGCGCACACCCCCGACGGGCTCGTCCGCGACGGCCTGATCGCGGCCGGCCGGCTCACCGAGCCCGGCCTGGCGGCGTACGAGCTGGGCAACGGGACCAGGGCGATGGCGCGCGACACGGTGCCGTTCGCGATCTGGGTGGCCGACCGGTTCCTCGACGACTACCCGGCGGCGATCGCGGCCTGTCTGCGCGCGGGCGGCGACGTCGACACCACCTGCGCCATCGCCGGGGGCATCGTGGCGGCGTACACGGGAATCGACGGCATCCCGGCCGGCTGGCGGGCGGCCCGCGAGCCGCTGCCCGGGTGGCTGAGGCCTGTTCTGTAACGGGGACGGGGCTGCCGCAGGGTCCAGTTACAGAACGGGCCTAGGGCGAGAACCAACCGGTTCGCTACCCGGTGCCGGCTCAGCTCGCCCGCCGGCGGGCCGAAACAGCGGGCATGCTCCGCGGTACGAATCTCGTCGTCGTCGCCGGCCTCGCGGTCACGGCGGCCTGGTCCGTGCTGCACCGGACCTGGTCCGGCGCCGCCCAGGCCGCGGTGGTCATCGCCGTGCTGCTCATGGTGGTCCGCGTGCTGGCCCGGCGCGACGCCGACCTGCGCGCGCTGCGCCGGGCGGTGGCCCGCGAGCGGGTCCTCGGCGAGCTGGGCGCCGCGCTGATCACCGCCACCACTCGGGCCGACGTGCACCGGCTCGCCGTCGAGGCGGCCGGCGCCCTGCTGGCCGACATTCCCGGCGCCCGCGCGGCGGTGGCCGCTCCGGGCTGCACCGACCTCGGCGCGGCCACCGACCGGCACGGCACGCAGCTGTCCCTGACCGCCGGCGGCCGGTTCTTCGGCACGCTCGCGGTCAGCGCCGACGCCGACCTGCCGGCCGAGGTTTTCCCGGCCCTGCAGGCCCTGCGCGGCCAGGTGGCGCCGGCACTGGCCGGCGTGGCCCTGACCGCCGAGCTGAGCGATCAGGCCCTGAGCGACCCGCTGACCGGTCTGGGCAACCGGGCGATGCTGCGCGAACGGCTCGGCGCCGCGCTGGCCCGGGCCCGGCGCAGCGGCCGCCCGGCCGGCGTGCTGCTACTCGACCTCAACGGCTTCAAGCAGGTCAACGACAGGTACGGGCACCACGTCGGCGACGAGCTGCTGCAGGCGGTGGCCGCGCGGCTGCACGAATGCGTGCGGGCCGAGGACGTCGTCGGCCGGCTCGGCGGCGACGAGTTCGTGGTGATCACCGAGGATCTGACCTCGGCCCGGGACGCCGTCGTGGTGGCCGAGCGGATCGTCGCGTCGCTCGACGCGGTCATCCCGATCGGGCCGCACCGGTTGCGCACCCCGGCCAGCGTCGGCATCGCCCTGTCGCACAGCGAGGTCACCGGCCCGGACGAACTGCTGCGCCTGGCCGACGCCGCGATGTATCGGGCCAAGCGCCGCGGCGGGGGCGGTCACCACCTGCACGGGGTGCCGGAGGCCGAGCCCGCGCTGACGTAGGGTGCCCCTGTGAGCGATCCCGACGGCCTCGAGCGGCTCTGGACGCCGCACCGCCTCGACTACGTCACGGGTGAGGACCGTCCCGACGGCTGCCCGTTCTGCGCGGCCCCGAGCGATCCCGAGGCCGGCAGCCTGGTGGTGGCCCGCGGCGAGCTCGTGTTCGCCTTGCTCAACCTCTATCCGTACAACCCCGGGCACGTCATGGTCTGCCCCTACCGGCACGTGGCCGACTACACCGATCTCACCGACGCCGAGACGGTCGAGGTCGCCGCCTTCACCCGTACGGCGATGCGGGTGATCCGGTCGATCAGCAGCCCGCACGGCTTCAACCTGGGCATGAACCAGGGTGCCATCGCGGGCGCGGGCATCGCCGCCCACCTGCATCAGCACATCGTGCCGCGGTGGGGCGGCGACGCGAACTTCATGTCGGTGGTGGGGCAGACCAAGGTGCTGCCCCAGCTGCTCGACGAAACCCGCCGCCTGCTCATCGGGGCGTGGCCTTAGCTACTTCGCGGCCGACTCCTTCTTCACGGTCTCGGCCAGGTGCGGGGGCATCGGCTCGTGCCGGGCGTACGTACGGGTGAACGTGCCCGCGCCCGAGGAGAGCGCGCGCAGCTCGACCGCGTACCGCACCAGCTCGGTGGCCGGCACCTCGGCCCGCACCAGGCTGTACGCGCCGTCGCCGTCGGCCTCGCTGCCCAGCGGCCGGCCCCGGCGCCCGGAGAGGTCGCTCATCACCGCCCCCACGTAGGTGTCGGGCACCCGCACCACGATCTCGTCGATCGGCTCGAGCAGCGTGAGCTGCCCGTTCGTGGCCGCCTCGCGCAGCGCCAGGGCCCCCGCGGTCTGAAACGCGGCGTCCGACGAGTCGACGCTGTGCGCCTTGCCGTCGTACAGGGTCACCCGCAGGTCGACCACGGGATAACCGGCCACCAGGCCGCGGTCGAGCTGCGCCCGTACGCCCTTCTCGACCGAGGGGATGTAGTTGTGCGGCACCGCCCCGCCGACCACCTTGTCGACGAACTCGAAGCCCGACCCGCGCGGCAGCGGCTCGACCCGGATGTCGCAGACCGCGTACTGCCCGTGACCGCCGGACTGCTTGACGTGCCGCCCGTGGCCCTGCGAGCCGCAGCCGAACGTCTCGCGCAACGCCACCTTGACCGGCTCGGTGTCGAGCTCGACGCCGCCCGCGCGGAGCCGGTCGAGCACCACGTCGGCGTGCGACTCGCCCATGGTCCAGAGCACCAGCTGATGGGTGTCGGGGTTGCGCTCGAGCCGCATGGTCGGGTCACCGGCCACGAGCCGGGCCAGGTTCTTGGCCATCGCGTCCTCGTCCGAGCGCGACTTGGCGACCACGGCGATCGGCAGCAGCGGCTCCGGCATCGACCACGGCTCCATCAGCAGCGGCAGTTCCTTGCTGCTGAGCGTGTCACCGGTCTCGGCGCTGCCCGACTTCGTGATCGCGCAGATGTCACCGGCGACGCACTGGCCCACCTCGCGCAGCTGGGCGCCGAGCGGGGAGTAGATGTGCGCGACCCGCTCGTCGGCGTCGTGGTCGGGGTGGCCGCGCTCGGCCATGCCGTGCCCCGACACGTGCAGCGTCTGCTCCGGCCGCAGGGTGCCCGAGAAGACCCGCACCAGCGAGACCCGGCCCACGTGCCGGTCGATGGTCGTCTTCACCACCTCGGCCACCAGCGGGCCGTCCGGGTCGCAGGTCAGCGGCGGCCGGGCCGAGCCGTCGACGCCGGTGACCACCGGCAGCTCGTGCTCCAGCGGCGACGGCGCCCCGCTGACCAGCCCGTCGAGCAGCGCGTCAAGCCCGACGCCGGTGCCCGCGCAGACCGGGATGACGGGGTAGAAGTTGCCCCGCGCGACCGCCTTCTCCAGATCCGGCAGCAGGGTCGCCGTGCTGATCAGCTCGCCGCCGAGGTAGCGGTCCATCAGCGACTCGTCCTCGCTCTCGGCGATGATCCCCTCGATGAGCGCGTTCCGGTCGTCGGCGATCGGGTTGAGATGCTCGGGCTCCGCCTCGCCCGCGCGCGGCGGGTAGCCCTCGGAGTAGTCGAGCACGCGCAGCGTGACCAGGCCGATCAGGCCCACCACGGATTCGCCGTCGTCGCCCAGCATGGGCTGATAGATCGGCATGACATTTTCGCCGAACGCCTCCTGACAGGTGGCCAGGGTTTCCTCGTAGTCGGCGCGCGGGTGGTCGAGCCGGGTGATCGCCACGGCCCGGGGCATGCCGACCGAGGCGCATTCCTCCCACAGGGCAACGGTGGCGTCGTCCACGCCGTCGACGGCTGAGACGACGAAGAGCGCGGCGTCCGCGGCCCGCAGGCCGGCGCGCAGCTCCCCGACGAAGTCGGCGTACCCGGGGGTGTCGAGCAGGTTGATCTTGACGTCCTGGTGGACCAGGGGCGCGCACGCCAGCGCGACCGAGCGCTGCTGACGGATCGCGGCCGGGTCGTGATCCGACACCGTGGTGCCCTCGGCCACCGAACCGGCCCGGGAAATCGTCCCGGTGGCCGCCAGCAGGGCCTCGACCAGGGTGGTCTTGCCCGCGCCGGAGTGTCCCACCAGCACCACGTTGCGTACTCTGCCGGGCTCGGTCACCACCGGCGCCGCCGCGCCGTTGAGCCCCTTCTCCGAGGTTTTTTGGGCCATGGCTGCCGCTCCCGTCGTTTCGTGACTGTTACGACGCTGTTGTTGAATCCCACACCCGCCGGTGTGCGCAGGGCAACCCTTTGTAGTTGGCAAACGTCGCAGAAATGACGATACGGCCAAGGCCGCTCGCCGAAGTCGGGGGTGCGGGGTCCAGGCCGATATGGTGGGACGGCCATGGCAAAGATCGTCCAAGTAACTGCGCGCGCCGTTGTGTCCTACGGCGTCAACCCGACCGCCCGTTTTCTCCTGCGGATCGGCATTTCGCCCAACGCGGTCACCATCGCCGGCACCGTCGGCGTGCTGATCGGTTCCTACTTCGGCGCGATGGGCCACCTCGTCTTCGCCACGCTCTTCGTCACCGCGTGCGCGCTGACCGACGTGCTCGACGGCACGATGGCCCGGATGCGGGGGGGCTCCAGCAAATACGGCGCCCTGCTCGACTCGTCGATGGACCGGATCGCCGACGCGGCGGTCTTCGGTGCGGTCGTCTATTACCTGCACACCGAGGGCAACCCGTACGGGGGGATGGTCGCGGCCCTGGTCAGCCTGGCCGCCGGTCAGGTCGTCTCGTACGTTAAAGCACGCGCTCAGAGCCTGGGCCTCAACGCCGACGTGGGCATCGCCGAGCGCCTCGAGCGGCTGCTGATCGTGGGCGCCGGCGGTCTGCTCAGCGGTTTCGGCCTCGACTGGGGTCTGTCCGCCGCGCTGTGGGTGCTGGCCGCGCTCTCCATGATCACCGTGTGTCAGCGGCTGATCCACGCGTTCCGTACGGAACCGGCGCCCACCCCGGCCGAGCGGGCCACGGTGCCGATCGACCCTACGGCTCCCCTCACCGCGAAGGACGACCCTGCGTGAAGGACCGGCTGATCGAGCTCGGCTATGCCGCCGGGTGGCGTGTCGTGCGGACACTGCCGCTGCCGGTCGCGCGCCGGCTCTTCCAGGCTGCGGCCGATCGGGCGTACGCGAAGAACGGTCCGGGCACCCAGCGGCTGCGCCGCAACCTGCAGCAGGTCAAGCCGGACATGGACGACACGCTGGTGCGCGACGGGCTGCGATCGTACGCGCGGTACTGGCTCGAGGCGTTCCGGTTGCCCTCGCAGAGCAAACAGTTCTTCCTCGACAGCTTCGGCATGTCCGACGAGAACTTCGCCGACCTCAAGTCGGTGATCGCCGACGGTAAGGGCGTCGTGCTCGCGCTGCCGCACGTCGGCAACTGGGACGCGGCCGCCGCCTGGCTGGTCTCGAACGACTGGCGCATGGTCACGGTGGCCGAGCGGCTCAAGCCCGAGGGCGTCTTCGAGCAGTTCGTGGCGTACCGGGAAAAGCTCGGTATGGAGGTGCTGCCGCTCACCGGCGGCCGGCGTGCCCCGCTCGACGTGCTGGCCGAACGGCTCGACCAAGGCTTCGCGGTGTGCCTGCTCGGCGACCGTGACCTGTCCCGCAACGGCGTCGAGGTCGAATTCTTCGGCGGGCGCACCAAGATGCCGGCCGGGCCCGCGATCCTGGCCATCCGCACCGGGGCTCCGTTGTTCGCGGTCGACCTGTTCTTCACCGAGACGCAGACCCGGGCCGTGCTGCGCCGCATCACGCCGCCCACCGAGGGCGCGCTCGACGTACGGGTCAAGGCCACCACTCAACTGCTCGCCGACGCCTTCGCCATCGGCATCGCGGACCATCCGCAGGACTGGCACATGCTGCAGAAACTGTGGCTCTGAGGAGTCGGTATGCGGATCGGGATCGTCTCGCCCTACTCGTTCGACGTGCCCGGTGGCGTGCAGAACCACATCATGGACCTCGCCGAGGCGCTGCTCGGCCTCGGGCACGAGGTGAGCGTGCTGGCCCCGGCCGAGGAGGGCGCCGAGCTTCCCCCGTACGTGGTCTCGGCCGGCCGGGCGGTGCCGCTGCCGTACAACGGGTCGGTCGCGCGGATCGCGTTCGGGCCGGTGTCGACCGCGCGGGTGCGGCGGTGGCTCAAGGCCGGGCAGTTCGACGTGCTGCACGTGCACGAGCCGATGACGCTCAGCCTGTCGCTGCTGGCCGTGCTCTCCGCACGGGGGCCGGTGGTGGCGACCTTCCATACCGCCATGACCCGGTCGCGGGCTTTGTCGGCCGCTCAGGGCATGCTGCAGCTGGTCGTCGAGAAGATCACGGCGCGGATCGCGGTCAGTGAGCTGGCCCGGAAGGTGCAGGTCGAGCATCTGGGCGGGGGAGCGGTGGAGATCCCCAACGGGGTGGCCGTGGCCAAGTTCGCCTCCGCTGTGCCGCTGGACGGGTGGCCCGGCCCCGATGGGACCTTGGGCTTCCTGGGGCGCTTCACCGAGCCGCGTAAGGGGTTTGATCTGCTGCGGTCGGCTTATGTCGAGCTGGCCCGTGCCCGGCCCGGGTTGCGGCTGCTCGTGGCGGGCCCCGGTGACCGTTCCGACCTTTACCGCGAAATTCCGGTTGATCTGCACGACCGGGTGACATTTCTCGGATTGGTTTCCGAGGCGGACAAAGCTCGCATGTTGCGCAGCGTCGACGTCTATGTGGCGCCGAACACGGGCGGGGAGAGCTTCGGCATGATCCTCACCGAGGCGATGGCGGCCGGCACGGCGATCGCGGCCAGCGACCTCGACGCCTTCCGGCGGGTGCTCGACGGCGGCCGCGCGGGTGCCCTCTTCCGCACGGGCGATGCCCAAGCGCTGTGTGTTCTCCTTGATTCACTGCTGGACGACGAAGCCCGGCGGTCGGCCCTGTCCGAGGCGGCGTCGGCCGCGGTGACCGCCTTCGACTGGCCTGCCGTCGCGCAGCGTGTGCTCGAGGTCTACACAACGGCGATAGAGGCCACGGACGGGCGTGTCATGGACGAGGAGTGGGCCGAACCACGCTCCGGCACCTGACACCGGCGGGCTCGGGGGCACTACGATTCCCGCCATGTGGTGGGTCGTGGGTGCCGTCGCGGCGGTCGTGCTGCTCGCGGCCTACCTCGGCTGGACGGCCCACCGGGTCGAGCGGGTGCACGTGCGGGCCCAGTCGGCCGAACGGGCGCTCGACGCCCACCTGATGCGCCGGGCCGCCGCCGCGGCCGTCGTCGCCGAACAAGCCGACATAGTCGAGCTCTACGCCGCCGCGCGGCTCGCCCTCGACGCCGGCGCCGACGAACGCGAGTCCGCCGAGAACGACCTCACCCGCCAACTGCAGTCGATCACGCTGTCCGGGGGCGACCCCGCCACCCGTACGCTGGTCGCCTCCAGCCGGCGCGTGGTGCTGGCCCGCCAGGTGCACACCGACCTCGTCCGGGATGCGTTGACCGCCCGCCGCCGCCCCCTGGTGCGAGCCCTGCGCATGGCCCGGCGGTATCCGCTCCCGCAGTACTTCGACATCGAGGAACCGCCGATGCCCCCGGCGATCCCCGCCCCGGCCGCCCCGGTGCCGGCGGTCCCTCTCGAGCCGGTCTAGCTCACCAGCCCCGCTCGGCGAGGCGGTGGGGGACCGGCTCGTCCTCGACGTTGATGCCGACCATGGCCTCGCCCAGGCCGCGCGACACCTTGGCCAGCACGTCCGGGTCGTCGTGGAACGTGGTGGCCTTGACGATCGCGGCCGCGCGCTGGGCCGGATTGCCCGACTTGAAAATGCCGGAACCGACGAACACACCCTCGGCGCCCAGCTGCATCATCATCGCCGCGTCGGCGGGGGTAGCGATGCCGCCCGCGGTGAACAGCACGACCGGCAGCTTGCCCAGCTCGGCCACCTCACGGACCAGCTCGTACGGGGCCTGCAGCTCCTTGGCCGCGACGAACAGCTCATCCTCGGGCAGCGTCTGCAGCCGGCGGATCTCCTGCCGGATCTTGCGCATGTGGGTGGTCGCGTTGGAGACGTCGCCCGTACCGGCCTCGCCCTTCGACCGGATCATGGCCGCGCCCTCGGTGATGCGGCGCAGCGCCTCACCCAGATTGGTCGCGCCGCACACGAACGGCACCGTGAAGTTCCACTTGTCGATGTGGTTGGCGTAGTCGGCCGGGGTCAGCACCTCGGACTCGTCCACGTAATCGACGCCCAGCGCCTGCAGCACCTGCGCCTCCACGAAATGCCCGATGCGGGCCTTGGCCATGACCGGGATCGACACCGCGCTGATGATCCCGTCGATCATGTCAGGGTCGGACATGCGCGACACCCCACCCTGAGCACGGATGTCGGCCGGCACCCGCTCCAGGGCCATGACCGCCACGGCCCCCGCATCCTCGGCGATCCTCGCCTGCTCCGGCGTGACCACGTCCATGATCACGCCGCCCTTGAGCATCTCCGCCATACCGCGCTTGACCCGCGCAGTGCCGACGGCGGGCTGGTTCTCAGACATGGACGGCTCCTCAGACAGGCATTCAGGTCAGCCGGATCGTAACCACGCCGAAGGGCCCGGCCGATGGCCAATCGACCCCCCGGTGGCCTGCTCGCAGCCCCAACGTCCTCACGGGTCCCGCAGCTCTACCACCGCCCCGGCGCCGCCCCGCGTCACCGCCCTGGCGCCGCCTCGCCCCCGGCGCCGCCTCATCCGAGGCGCTGCCCCGCCTGGCACCGTCACGGCCGGCCCCGACCCGACTCTGGCCCGAATTCGTGGCAGCCGCCCGATCTGCTCTGTCCGGCCCGGCTCCCGACAGTCGCTGGCACGCATCACCCAGGGCCAGGACCGGATCCAGGTCCTGCTCACGCCAACTCAGCCGGGGCGAAGTTCTTCTTCTCGACCAGCACCAACCAGTTGCCGGTGTTGTCGCGCATCACGGCCTCCACCCCGTACGGGCGCTCCGCCGGTTCCTGCAGAAACTCCACCCCGGCCGCGGCCAGCTCAGCGTGGGTTTTGCGGCAGTCGTCGACCCTTAGGCCGAAGCCGCCCATCTGGCCCGCTTCCAGTTGCCCCCGGATGAAGTCCGCGGCGGAGGGCGACAGCGGCGGCCCGGGCGTCATCAGGGTCAGTTCGAGTTCGGGCTGGTTGGGGTGGGCCAGAGTGACCCAGCGCATTTCGCCCATGCGCGCGTCCACGCGCGGCTCGAACCCCAGGTGGCGCACGTAGAACTCCCGGGTGGCGTCCTGGTCGAGGCAGTAGACGGTCATCAGCGAGACGTTGAGAATCATGGTTCGACGCTAGGCCGTACGGGGATGGGAAGGCTTCTCCCGAATTGCGCTGACGAGCGATCGCGATCACCCGAGCCGATGGCAATCACCCCGCGCATGAAAAGCCAGCACCCGGGAATGTGCGGCGACCCACCCGCGTAGCGCCGCTGGTACGCGAGCGGGCTTTCGCCGACCAGCGGGTCGCGCACCCTTCGCAAAGCGAACACCGGTCGAGCCTAAGCTGACCTTCGTGAACATCGGAGTGCTGGCCCTGCAGGGCGACGTGCGGGAGCATCTGGCCGCGCTGGCCGAGAGCGACGTGCTGGCCCGGCCGGTCCGCCGGCCCGAGGAGCTGGCCGACGTGGAGGCGCTGGTCGTCCCGGGCGGCGAGTCGACCACCATCAGCAAGCTGGCGGTGTCGTTCGGGCTGCTCGACCCGATCCGGAAGCGGATCGCCGACGGCATGCCGGTCTACGGGTCCTGCGCGGGCATGATCCTGCTGGCTACGAGGGTGCTCGACGGGCGGGCAGACCAGGAGTCGTTCCACGGCATCGACATGACTGTGCGGCGCAACGCGTTCGGCCGGCAGGTCGATTCGTTCGAGGGTGACGTCGCGATCGACGACATCGGGGGCGGGGATTTTCACGCCGTCTTCATCCGCGCGCCCTGGGTCGAGGAGGTCGGTGGCGACGTGCGGGTGTTGGGCCGCGTCACGGACGGGCCGGCCGCCGGTAGGATTGTCGCCGTTCGGCAGGGGAACCTGCTCGCCACGGCTTTCCACCCGGAGCTCACCGGCGACCTCCGCGTCCACCGGTACTTCGTCGAGATGGTCCGCCAGGCCGTAGACGCTTAGGTACGACACGGAGGTTTTTCGCATGTCCGGCCACTCAAAATGGGCGACGACCAAGCACAAGAAGGCCGTCATCGACGCCAAGCGCGGCAAGATGTTCGCCAAGCTGATCAAGAACATCGAGGTTGCGGCGCGCACCGGCGGCGGGGACCCGGCCGGTAACCCGACCCTCTACGACGCCATCCAGAAGGCGAAGAAGAGCTCGGTCCCCAACAACAACATCGACAACGCGGTCAAGCGCGGGTCGGGTCTCGAGGCCGGCGGCGCCGACTGGCAGACGATCATGTATGAGGGTTACGGCCCGAACGGTGTCGCTCTGCTGATCGAGTGCCTCACCGACAACCGCAACCGCGCGGCCACCGAGGTGCGCACCGCGCTGACCCGCAACGGCGGCACGTTCGCGGACGCCGGTTCCGTGTCCTACCTGTTCAACCGCAAGGGTGTCGTGATCGTCCCCAAGGCCGGCCTCAGCGAGGACGACCTGATGCTGGCCGTGCTCGACGCGGGCGCGGAGGAGATCAACGACCTCGGCGACTCGTTCGAGGTCGTCAGCGAGCCGACTGACCTGATCGCGGTGCGCACGGCCCTGCAGGAGGCCGGCATCGAGTACGACTCGGCCGATTCCTCGCTGCTGCCGACGATGACCGTGCCGCTCGACGAGGAGGCCGCGCGCAAGTTCCTCAAGCTGGTCGACGCGCTGGACGACTGCGACGACGTCCAGGAGGTCTACCCCAACGCGGACATCAGCGACGAGGTCATGGCGGCCATCGACGCCTGACGCACAGTATTGTGGCGGGGCCGATCGGTGATCGGCCCCGTTTCGTCTTTCCGGGGGGTGTGACCCGCCATGTCCGGCCTCTCGCTACCGCCCATCGAAGATCTCGAGCTCGACGACCTCGCGTCGCTGCCCAAGCCCTACCGCTACGAGTTGCGTCAGGGCAACCTCGTGATCGCGGCCCCGTCCAGTTTCTGGCACAAGGTCATGGCCCGCCGCGTGCTGCTCATGCTGCACGCGTCGGGGCTCAACGTGTTCCAGGATCCCGGCGTACGGGGGGATCGGCCACGCGACAACCGGGTGCCCGACCTCGGCGTCGTCTCGCGCCTGCCGGCCGGCCGGGCCACCTACTCCAACCTGCCCGCGAGCTCGTTCAGCCTGGTCGTCGAGATCGTCAGCGAGGGCGCGGCCAACGGCGAGTACACGGACAAGGCCGCCTGGTACGCCGAGCACGGCATCCCGGAGTACTGGATCGTCGACCGGACGCCCGACCGGGCCGAGGACGATGCCTTCGTTCTGGTGCACCGGCTGTTGCTGGCCGGCGGCGAACCGATCTACGGACGGGAACGCAACGTGCTCCTGTCCGAACTGGAGACCGAGTATCCCGATTCAGCGGTTGGCTAATGTCGCTGGTCTATGTCCCGGGAATTCTTCAGTAATCGACGGAGAGCCACTGCATGGTTTGGATCAGGGTGGCGATGAGAAGCACCCCGAACACGATCCGGCGACCCACCGCGTGCCACTGCTGCCGCCGGTACGCCTGACACCACGCGATCCCGGCGTCGGCCCGCGCGACCACTCCGCTGCGCACTGTGCCGCCGACCAGTCCGGCCTTGCGCAGGGCCAGGCTGCCGCCCCGGCCGTAGACCTCTGGGGAGTACGCCGGAGGGCGCAGCACCCGCACGTCGACCTCGTAGATCTGCTCGTCGCGCCACTGCTTCGTGCGTACGGCCAGACGGTGTTGCAGGTATTCGCGCGCGGCGTCCGGCCGGCCCAGCAGCCGCCGGCGCCACGACAACCGGCGCCAGTGCCCGGCCACGTCGGCCAGCACGTCCATGTAGATGTGAGCGGCCTCGGTGTCCCCGCCGACCAGCCGGTTCGTCTCCCGGCGGAGGTCGTCCAGGTGGGTCGCGACAAAGGTGACGTAGCCCGGTGGCGGCTCGTCGTCCATGGGTGGAACGAGATACATCACTCACCCCCGCCCCTCATCGTCGAGGCGTGTCGCCGCCGGGCGCAAGAGGGCGGGGTATTAGGGTGTCGAACACACGTACGTGAGGCAGGGGAGGTCCGTGGTGCGCGTGCTCGGGATCGACCCGGGTCTCACCCGTTGCGGGGTCGGGGTCGTCGAGGGCGTGCCGGGCCGGCCGTGCAAGCTGGTCGGCTATTACGTGGTCTACACCGACCCCGACGACGACATCTCGCTGCGCCTGCTGCATCTCGACCGTTCCCTGGGTGAGCTGGTGGCCGAGCACAGACCCGACAGCGTCGCCGTGGAGCGGGTGTTCTCCCAGCACAACGTGCGGACGGTCATGGGCACCGCGCAGGCCAGCGCGGTCGGCGTGCTCTCCGGCGCCCGGGCCGGGCTCCCCGTCGAGACGTACACGCCGAGCGAGGTCAAGGCGGCCGTCACCGGCTCCGGCACGGCGGGCAAGGCGCAGGTGACGGCGATGGTCACGCGGCTGCTGTCGCTCGACGCGCCGCCCAAACCGGCCGACGCGGCCGACGCGCTCGCCCTCGCCATCTGCCACATCTGGCGCGGCGGCACCCGCGCCCGCATTCAAGCGGCCGCGGTGGCCGCCGCTCGGAGAGGGGTCAGGAAGCGATGATTGCCAGCGTGCGCGGGGTGGTGGCGGCGATCATGCCGGATGGCGCGGTCATCGAGGTCGGCGGCGTCGGCCTGCAGGTGCAGTGCGCCCCGGGCACCCTGGCCGGCCTGAAAGCGGGCGCCGAGGCCCGGCTGGCCACCAGCATGGTGGTGCGGGAGGACTCGCTGACCCTGTACGGCTTTGCCGACGACGACGAGAAGCACCTGTTCGAGCTGCTGCAGACGGCCAGCGGGGTCGGCCCCCGGCTGGCCCAGGCCGTGCTGGCCGTGCACCAGCCCGAGACCGTGCGCCGGGCGATCGCCGGGGGCGACCTGGCCACGTTGACCCGGGTGCCCGGCATCGGCAAGAAGGGCGCCGAGCGCATGGTGCTCGAGCTGCGCGATCGCATCGGCCCGATGCCCACGGTCGAGGGCGGCCCGGCCGGGGTGCTCAACGGCGCCTGGCACGACCAGGTGCGCCAGGGTGTGCTCGCGCTGGGCTGGTCCGCCGTGCAGGCCGACCAGGCGGTGGCCGCGGTCGCCGAGAGCATCGACGGCGACGTCCCGCCCGTGCCCGAGCTGCTGCGCCGGGCCATCCGGCTGCTGGGCAAGACCCGATGAGCGACCTGGTCTCGGCCGACGCGGGCGACGACGAGCTCGACGCCGAGGCGAGCGTCCGCCCGCGCCGCCTGGCCGACTTCATCGCCCAGCACCGCGTCCGCGACCAGCTGGAACTCCTGCTCAAGGGCGCGATGGGCCGTGGCACCCCACCCGACCACATCCTGCTGTCGGGGCCACCCGGCTTGGGTAAGACCACCCTGGCCAACATCACCGCGGCTGAGCTGGGGACGGGGATCCGGACGACGAGCGGGCCGGTGATCGAGCGGTCGGGGGATCTGGCCGCGATCCTGACCAGCCTCGGGCCCGGCGACGTGTTGTTCATCGACGAGATCCACCGCATCGCCAAGCCGGCCGAGGAGCTGCTCTACAGCGCGATGGAGGACTTCCGGGTCGACGTGATCGTGGGCAAGGGGCCCGGGGCCACCGCGATCCCGATCGATGTCGAGCCGTTCACGCTGGTGGGGGCGACGACACGGGCCGGTCTGCTGTCGGGGCCGATGCGTGACCGGTTCGGGTTCGTGGCACATCTCGACTTCTATTCGCCTGAGGATCTCGACTCGCTGCTGCACCGGTCGGCCCGCATTCTGGGGGTGCCGATCACCGAGGGCGGCGCGGCCGAGATCGCGGGCCGGTCGCGAGGCACCCCGCGTATCGCGAATCGCCTGCTCAGGCGCGTGCGGGACTTCGCCGAGGTGCGGGCCGACGGGGTCGTGACCGAGCAGACGGCGCGCGAGGCGCTCAAGGTGTACGACGTGGACGCTCTGGGCCTGGACCGGCTCGACCGGGCCGTGCTGCGCGCGCTGATCGAGTCGTTCAAGGGTGGCCCGGTCGGTCTGTCCACGCTGGCGGTTGCCGTCGGCGAGCAGTCCGACACCGTCGAGGAGGTCTGCGAGCCTTTTCTCGTACGGGCGGGGTTGCTCGCGCGGACGCCGCGCGGGCGGGTCGCGACCGAGGCGGGCTGGGCCCATTTGGGAAAGACGCCGCCGTCCGGCACGATCCAAGGTGATTTGTTCGCGCGGGATGCGTGAAATCCCCTCGTAATGCGAACGTGATGTGTGCCGCATTCGGACTTCCCAGGTTGACCGATTAGACTCGCCGCGGTTCAACCCGGGATGTGCTTATCGCCCCGGTGCGCGTGATCCGCGCCGCCGGCGGCCAACGGAAGGCTTTAATTCGTGATTCAGGCAGCCGAGGCATCCGGCGGTGGCAGCTTCACGCCGCTGCTCCTCATCGTTCTGCTCTTCGCCGTGATGTATTTCCTGATGATCCGGCCGCAGCAGAAGCGGCGCCGTGAGGCTCAGCAGATGCAGAACGCCCTGGGCCCGGGCGACCGCATCGTCACCATCGGCGGCCTGCACGGCACGGTCGTCTCCGTCGACGACGACGTGGTGACCCTCGACATCGCCGACGGTGTGCACGTGCAGTTCGCCCGCCCGGCGATCGCCCGCGTCCTGCCCGCCGAGTCCGTCGAACCCGTGGCCGAGACGATCGAGGAGCCCCTCGAGCCCGTGGTGGAGGAGCCGGTTGTCGACCCGGTGACCGATACGCGTAAAAAGGACTGACGTTAGTCCCTACGGGCCGGCCCGCGGCGACTTCTAGCTGCCGGGCCGGTTCGTCGGGCGTGCGCGGACGCAGCCGCGTGAACGTGACCGACCAGAACAGACCAGAGCCGTAAGACAACAGGGAGACCGAAGCCGTGGCACGACCACCACAGGGACAGATGCATCCCGGACGGCAGCTAGCCGTGCTCGGCGGAATCTTCGTCGTCCTGTACCTGCTGGTTTTCTTCACGGGCGGTGCGAGCGGCAGCTTCACCGACCGTCTGCACCCCAAGCTCGGTCTCGACCTGGTGGGTGGCACGCAGGCCACGTACATCGCGTCGGTGCAGGGCGGTCAGGTGCCGTCGAAGGAGAGCATGGAGCAGGCCCGCGAGATCATCGACCAGCGCGTCAACGCGCTGGGCGTCTCCGAGGCCGAGGTCGTCATCCAGGGTGACCGCAACATCGTGGTCTCGCTCGCGGGCAAGGCCGACGACCAGCTCAAGGACCTGTCGCAGGCCGCCCAGATGCGGTTCCGCCTGCTGATCGGCACGACCGGTGACGTCTCCTCGGTCGCGCTGAACCCGCCGTCGGCGCAGCCCAGCGGCGCGGCCTCGTCGGGCAGCGCCCCGGCCTCGGCTCCGGCCGCCCCGGGCGGCAGCGCGCCCGCCGCCACCAGCAGCCCGTCGTCGGGCGGCCAGGGCGGTGGCGAGGTGGCCAAGGCCCCGACGCCGACCCCGACCCCGAGCGCGCCGGCCCCGTCGGCCTCCGCCCCCGCGGAGGCGCCGGTCTCGGCCGAGCAGCAGGCGCAGCGCGCCGACGTGGAGAAGAAGGTGGGCGCGGCCGCGTGGGCCGCGGCCGAGAAGCTGACCGCCCCGGTCGACCTGAGCAGCAACCCCGAGGCGGGCAAGCCGTTCGCGCCCTTCGCCAAGCTGACCGGCCCCGAGGTCGGCGTGCTGCCGGCGAAGATGCAGTTCAACGTGCCGACGATCAGCTGCAAGCAGCTCGACGACCGGCCCAACGGCACGATCGACGACGTCAAGTCCGAGGCCGCCGTCTGCTACCAGAGCGCCAAGGTGCTGCTGGACAAGGCCGAGGTCGTCGGGGACGACATCTCCAAGGCCAGCCCGCAGATCGAGCAGCAGTCGGGCCAGTGGGTCGTCTCGCTCGACTTCAAGAGCGAGGGTTCGGCCAAGTGGGCCGCGCTCACCCGCAAGGCGTACGAGGCCACCCAGAGCGACCCGTGCTTCGTGGCCGCCCAGTCGCTCTACGGCCAGGTCGACCACTGCGCCGTGGCCGTGGTGCTCGACAAGACCGTGGTCTCGGCCCCGCAGATCCAGGGCGTGCTCAGCGGCACCTCGCAGATCACCGGCCAGTTCAACTCGTCGTCGGCGAAGCAGCTGGCCGACCAGCTCAACTTCGGCGCGCTGCCGGTCACGTTCACCTCGGGCCCGGCCCAGACCGTCTCGGCCACCCTGGGCATCCAGCAGCTGCAGGCCGGTCTGCTGGCCGCCGCGATCGGCATGGGCCTGGTCGCGATCTACGCGTTCTTCTACTACCGCCTGCTCGGCTCCGTGATCTTCCTGAGCTTGATCATCTCGGGTCTGCTCACCTTCGGCGCGCTGGTCGTGCTGGGCCGGTCGATGGGCTTCACCCTGACCCTGGCCGGCATCGCCGGTTTCATCGTCTCGCTGGGTGTCGCGGCCGACTCGTTCGTCATCTACTTCGAGAGACTCAAGGACGAGATCCACGAGGGCCGAAGTCCGCGCAGTGCGGTGCCCCGAGCCTGGGTCCGCGCCCGGCGTACGATCATCTCGGCCAACGCGATCACGATCCTGGCCGCGGTCGTGCTCTACATCGTCTCGGTCGGCGCGGTGCAGGGCTTCGCCTTCGCGCTGGGTCTGTCGACGGTTCTGGACCTGCTCGTGGTGTTCCTCTTCCGTCACCCGATCATGACGATGTTCGCGAGCACCAAGGCGTTCCTGTCGCCGCGGGTCAGCGGTCTCGGCCGTGTCCTGCGCCGCGCTTCGACCGACCCCAAGGAGGCCTGACATGGCCCGCGAAGGTCTCGCCGCCCGCTTGTACGCGGGTGAGGCAAACGTCAACATCATCGGCAAGCGGAAGATCTGGTTCGCGATCGCCGCGGCGCTGGTGCTGCTCTCGATCGGCAGTTTCGCGATCAACCGGTTCCACCTGGGCATCGAGTTCGCCGGTGGCACGTCGTTCAGCGTGCCGGCCAAGGTCGGCGACGACCGGACCCTGACCCAGGCCGAGGCGTCCGAGGCCGTCGAGCGGGCGATCCAGTCGGTCGACCCGGCGGCCGAGATCGGCGCCGCCCAGCAGGTCGGTCTGACCGGCGGCGACCAGCGGTTCACGGTCCGCGCGTCGGCGATGACCGCGCAGCAGGCCGAGGCGGCCAAGGCGGCCCTGGTCGAGGACCTGGGCGTGCCGGCTGGGGAGATCAGCGACGACCAGGTGTCGGCCGCCTGGGGTGGTCAGGTGACCCGGCAGGCCATGCTCGGCCTGGTCATCTTCCTCGTGCTGGTGATGGTCTATCTGATCGTCCGGTTCGAGTGGCGGATGGCCGTCGCGGCGATCTCGTCGCTGCTGCTCGACCTGATCGTCACCGCGGGCATCTACTCGCTCGTCGGGTTCGAGGTCACGCCGTCCACGGTGATCGGCTTCCTGACGATTCTGGGTTATTCGCTGTACGACGTGGTGGTGGTGTTCGACAAGGTGCAGGAGAACACCCGCGGCATCACGGCGGGCAGCACGCGCACCTACAGCGAGGCCGCCAACCTGGCGGTCAACCAGACCCTGATGCGCTCGATCAACACCGGTCTGGTGGCGCTGCTGCCGGTCGGTGGTCTGCTCTTCATCGGGGCCGGCCTGCTCGGCGCGGGCACGCTGAAGGACCTCGGCCTGGTGCTGTTCGTCGGTATGGGCCTGGGCGTGCTCTTCTCGATCATGTTCGCGGCGCCCGTGCTGACCGTGCTCAAAGAGCGCGAGCCCAAGATCAAGGCGCACACCGCCCGGGTGCTGGCCCGGCGGGCCGCGGCCCGCTCGGGCGACGTGGCCCCGCGCGCCGAGCGCTCGGGCCGCAACGCCAACGCCACCGACTCGGACGAGGAAGCCCCGGCGCTCGCGTCGGCCGCCCCGCGGCCCGGTTCGCGGCCCACGGGCAAGCGCAACACCAACCGGGGCGGACGTCCCGGTGGCGCCGGGCCCCGGCCCAGCGGGGGCAACAAGCGGCGCTAGACGTACGTAACTGATCAGTGGGGGCGGCCGCCATGCGGCCGCCCCCACTGTCGTTAGGCTGGCCCGGTGAGCGATGAGATCCCCCGCGCCACCGGCGACAGTGGCCGCGACCTGGCCGCCGTCGTGCTCGGCGGCACGATCGACGTGCCGGATTTCCCCAAGCCGGGCGTCGTCTTCAAGGACCTGATGCCGCTGTTCGCCGACGGGCGGGCGTTCCACGAGGTGATCGACGGCATCGTCGCCCACTACGGGCCCGAGTCGTTCGACGTGGTGGCCGGTGTCGAGGCCCGCGGCTTCGTCGTGGCGGCCGCGATCGCGTATGCGACGGGGGTGGGCGTCGTGCCGGTGCGCAAGGCGGGCAAGCTGCCGCGGCAGGCCCTGTCGGCGTCGTACGAGCTCGAATACGGCGAGGCCACCCTCGAGGTGCACGAGGACGCTTTCATCGCCGGTCAGCGCGTGCTGGTGGTCGATGACGTGCTGGCCACCGGGGGCACCGCGGGGGCCGCGCTCGAGCTGGTGGAGCGGGCGGGGGGCACGGTCGTGGGTTTCACCGTGCTGATGGAACTGGCCTTCCTGAAGGGCCGCGAGCGTCTCAGTCCCCGCACGGTCCATGCGCTGCTGACCGTTTGATGGCTCTTTGCCCGGTCGGACCCGCTCTTTCGGAGGTTCGGCCGGGCCATCCGGGAAGAGTGTGCGGGTAGGATGGCGTTCCTAACCAGGTGACCAACCCTGGCATTGGCGGACTTCCCCGGCCGGCGACGATCGGTGAGGTCCCGAGCGATGGTGTGAGGAGGCCGGTGTCCAGCGACGTCGTCCCTCCGGCGGAGGGCACGGTGCAGCCGACCGAGGACTCACAAAACGGCGCGGGCGCTGCGGTGCCCGCCGACGAGGCACGGCCGGCCGAGGTCTCCGACCCCGATGTCACCCAGCCGATGCCGCCTGCCGACAGTTCGGCTGGTGGTTTCGGGCTGGCCAGCGCGCCGACCGGCCGCCGGGTGCGAGCCCGCCTGGCCCGGTTCAACGCGCCGTGGCAGAGCACCCAGGTCAGTGAGGTTCTCGAACCACTGATCGCCACCCACCGGGCGAGCCACCCCAAGGCCGACGGCCGCATGCTTCAGCGTGCGTTCGACGTCGCCGCGCGGTGGCACTCGGGTCAGTACCGGAAATCCGGCGACCCCTACATCACGCATCCGCTCGCCGTGGCGACGATCCTGGCCAACCTCGGCATGGACACGACCACCCTGGTAGCGGCTCTCCTGCACGACACCATCGAGGACACCGACTACTCGCTCGAGTCGATGCGCAGCGACTTCGGCCCCGAGGTCGCGCTGCTGGTCGACGGTGTCACCAAGCTCGACCGGGTCAAGCTGGGCGACGCGGCCAAGGCCGAGACCATCCGCAAGATGGTGGTCGCGATGGCCAAGGACCCGCGCGTCCTGGTCATCAAGCTGGCCGACCGGCTGCACAACATGCGCACCCTGACCTTCCTGCCCCGCCCCAAGCAGGAGCAGAAGGCCAAGGAGACGCTCGAGATCCTGGCGCCGCTGGCCCACCGCCTCGGCATGAACACGATCAAGTGGGAGCTCGAGGACCTCGCGTTCGGCACCCTGTTCCCGAAGCGGTTCGAGGAGATCAACCGCCTCATCGGGGAGCACCAGCCGCAGCGTGAGGCGCTGCTGCGCCAGGTGACGAACAGGGTCAGCCTCGACCTCAAGTCGGCGAAGATCAAGGCCGAGACGACCGGCCGCCCCAAGCACCTCTACTCGATCTACCAAAAGATGATCGTGCGGGGCCGCGACTTCAACGACATCTACGACCTCGTCGGCGTCCGCATCCTGGTCGACACGGTTCGGGACTGCTACGCCGCGCTCGGAGTCATCCACGCGAACTGGCAGCCCGTGCCGGGCCGGTTCAAGGACTACATCGCGATGCCGAAGTTCAACATGTACCAGTCGTTGCACACGACGGTCATCGGCCCCACCGGCAAGCCGGTCGAGATGCAGATCCGTACGTTCGCGATGCACCGCACGGCCGAGTTCGGCATCGCCGCGCACTGGAAGTACAAGGAGCAGAAGGGCGCGACGATCGTCGGCCCGCCGGCCCACATCGACGAGATGACCTGGCTGCGGCAGCTGCTCGACTGGCAGCGCGAGGCGAGCGACCCGTCGGAGTTCCTCGACGCCCTGCGCTTCGACCTGTCGAGCCAGGAGGTGTACGTCTTCACCCCCAAGGGCGACGTCATCCCGCTGCCGACGGGTTCCACGCCTGTCGACTTCGCGTACGCGGTGCACACCGAGGTCGGGCACAAGTGCATCGGGGCCCGGGTCAACGGCAAGCTGGTGCCGCTCGAGTCGACGCTGTCCAACGGCGACGTCATCGAGATCTTCACGTCGAAGTCGTCAAACGCCGGCCCCACGCAGGACTGGCTGGGCTTCGTCAAGAGCCCGCGCGCCCGCACGAAGATCCGGCAGTACTTCAACAAGGAGCGCCGCGAGGAAGCGATCGAGGTCGGCAAGGAGGCGATCGTCAAGGCGATGCGCAAGCAGGGCCTGCCCCTGCAGCGCATGCTGACGAACGAGAACCTCACGACCATCGCGCGTGACCTGCACCTGCCCGACGTCGCCTCGCTCTACGCGGCGATCGGGGAGAACACCGTGTCGGCCCAGTCGGTCGTGCAGAAACTGGTCGCCGGTTTCGGTGGCGAGGAGGGCGCGGTCGAGGACATCGCCGAGACCGCCGTCGCGACCCGGCCGCCGCGCAACCGCAGCACGGCGCAGGACCCGGGCGTGGTCGTCAAGGGTGTCAGCGACGTGTGGGTCAAACTGGCCCGCTGCTGCACCCCGGTGCCCGGCGACGCGGTGTTCGGCTTCGTCACGCGCTCGGGCGGCGTCAGCGTCCACCGGGAGGACTGCGCCAACGCCGAGGACCTGCGCGACCAGGTGGAGCGTGTGGTCGAGGTGACCTGGAAGCCGACCAGCGCGTCGACATTCCTGGTGGCCATCCAGGTCGAGGCGCTCGACCGGCACAAGCTGCTGGCCGACGTCACCCGGGTCCTCTCGGAGGAGCGGGTCAACATCCTGTCGGCCACGGTCACCACCACCCGCGACCGGGTGGCCGTCAGCCGGTTCACGTTTGAGATGGCCGATCCCAAGCACCTGGGCCACCTGGTGGCCGCCGTGCGCAAGGTCGACGGCGTCTTCGACGCCTACCGCGTCACCTCAGGAGCATGAAAAAGCGGGGCCTCCGATCGGAGGCCCCGCTCTGAAAAACCCTGTTACGCGGCGGCCATCGTCAGCGTCTTGATGGTGACCTCCTTCTTCGGGTGGCCACCCCCCGCCGACTGCGCGAACGCGCCGTCGTCACCGGCTTTGACGACGCCCTTGATGATGTCGAGGCCCTCGGTGATCGTGCCGAGCAGCGTGTAGTTCGCCGGCAGTTGCGTGTCCTCCGAGACGATGAAGAACTGGCTGCCCGTGCTGTTGGGCTGGCCCGTGTTGGCCATCGCGAGCGACCCCGCCGGGTACGGCTTCTGGGTGTCGGTCGGCAGGTTCTCCTCGCCCATGGTGTAGCTCGGGCCGCCCTGACCGTCGGTCTCGCGCCAGCCCTTGCCGGTCGCGAACGGGTCGCCGCACTGCAGCACCTTGAAGGTCGCTTCGTTGACCAGACGGTGGCACTTCGAGTTGTCCCAGAACTTCTTGCCCGCCAGGAACTCGAAGCTGGCCGCGGTGCACGGCACCTTGCTCTTGTCGACGCTGGCCTTGATGACACCCAGGTTGGTGTCCATGGTCAGCACGTCCTTGCCGGTGTTGGGCACGTTGGCGGGCGGGGTGCCGCCGACGTCCTTGACCTTGCCGCCGCCGCCCTGGTCGGGTGTCCACGTGCAGGCGACCTGGCCCGCGGGCACGGTGCTCGCAGCCGTCTTGTCGGCCGGCTTGTCGTCGTCACCGAGCGCGGTCACGATCCACACCGCCGCTCCCGCGATCAGCACGACGGCGATCGCGGAACCGATGATGGCCTGCTTCTGCCGGCGCTTGCGAGCGGCCGCGGAGCGCTCGGCCATCTCCTTCTCGAGCCGGGCCCGCGCCGCCGCGCGCTGCCGGTCCTTGATCGACGACACGGTGTTCCTCCTGCTGAATATGTCGGCCTGGGGGATTTCCTAGGACTGGGTGCTCGCCGACGGGGCTGCGGACGCTGGAGCGTCGCCGACGGTCAGGGTCTTGATCGTGATCTTCTGGGTGGGCCGGACCTTCTCGCCGGCGTCGTTGTTCGACGTCGGGATCTTGGCGATCTTGTCGAGTGTGGCCTGCCCGCCGGTCACCTTGCCCACGATCGAATACTCCGGGGTGGGCGGGCTGTAGTCCTTGAAGAAGATCAGGAACTGGCTGCCGTTGGTGCCGGGCGGATCGCCGATCAGCGCCACGGTGCCCTTCGGGTAGAGCGGCGTCTTCGCGCCCGCGTCCGGGGCGGGCGACGCGCTGGGCTCCGGAGCGGTCGGCACGTTCTCGTTGTAGATGCTGTACGTCGGGCCGCCGAGACCGGTGCCGCTCGGGTCGCCGCAGCGCAGAGCCCCGTACGAGGTGATCTCGTGGCAGTCCGTGTTGTCGTAGAACTTCTTGCTCGCCAGGTACGTGATGTCGGCCGTGCCGCACGGCGCGAGCTCGCTGTCCAGGCCCACCACGATCGGCGCACCCTGGCTGGTGGTGACCGTCATGGTCTGCGTGCCCAGCGTCGGGATGTCCTTGGTCGGGGGCGTGCCCACGTCCTTGAGGTTCGAGTTGGTGCTCGCGTTCTGCGGGGTCCAGAGACAGATGTCCTGATCGGCCGCGTCGGTCGAAGGCTCGTCGGAGTCGAACGCCCCACCGATCCACGCCACGCCGGCCACGATGAGCAGGACCGCGACACCGGCGCCGACACCGGCCAGCAATCGGCGCTTGCGGCGCTCCTGAACAGCCCGTCGTGCCATTTGCCGATCGAGCTTCGCGCGCGCCAGCTTGCGCTGCCGGTCCCTGCTTGATGCCACCGAACGCTTTCCTCTCGTACGACCCATGTCACACGCCCGCAAGAGTGTACGGGTACCTCCTGAGAAAGTGGTGTGCGCCCGCCGGGCTAGGCTCGTTACGATTCGCTACTGTTTTTTCTGCTCGCTTCTCCAGAGAGGCCCGTTGTGCTCGTCACCGGCGTGGAGGCCCAGGCTTTCGGCACCAATTGCTATGTGGTGGCCGCCGGCCCGGGGGAGCAATGCCTGATCGTCGATCCCGGCATCGGTGTGCTCGACCGGCTCGACGAGGTCCTCGCCGAGCACCGCCTGAGCCCGGCCGCCGTGCTGCTCACCCACGGCCACCTCGACCACACCTTCTCGGTCGCGCCGGTCTGCGGCGCCCGCGGCATCACGGCGTACGTGCACCCGGCCGACCTCGAGATGCTGGCCGACCCGGCCAAGGGCCTGAGCATGGACCTCACGCAGCTGTTCGGCGGCCGCCTGCCGTACTCGGAGCCGGAGGACGTGGCCGAGCTGACCGACGGCGCGACGCTCACGCTGGCCGGCCTCGAAGTGACCGTCGACCATGCGCCCGGCCATACCGGCGGGTCGGTGCTCTTCCGGCTGCCCGGCACGGGCTCGGAGTTCGAGGCGGAACAGGTCTGCCTCTCCGGGGACGTGCTGTTCGCCGGGTCGATCGGACGCACCGACCTGCCGGGCGGCAGCACCGAGACGATGATGACCAGCCTGCGGGAAAAGATCCTGCCGCTGGCCGACGACACCGTCGTCCTGCCCGGCCACGGACCGGCCACCACCATCGGCCGCGAGCGCGCCCAGAATCCGTACCTGCGGGAACTGGTCGCCGCGCCGCGCCGCGGACTCTAAGCCTTTTTTGAGGAGACTCTGAGCAATGCCCATTTCCGGTTTTCCCGAATGGATGCCGCCCCAGCGCATGATCGAGCAGCGTCTTCTCGATCGCATTCGCACCACATTCGAGCTGTACGGCTTCGCCCCGTTGGAAACTCGCTCGGTGGAGCCGCTCGACACGTTGCTGAGCAAGGGTGAGACCTCGAAGGAGGTCTATCTGCTGCGCCGTCTGCAGGCCGACGAGAACGCCAAGGACGACGACTCCCTCGGCCTGCACTTCGACCTGACCGTGCCGTTCGCCCGGTTCGTGGTGGAGAACGCGGGCAAGCTGCAGTTCCCGTTCCGGCGCTACCAGATCCAGAAGGTGTGGCGCGGCGAACGCCCGCAGGAGGGTCGCTACCGCGAGTTCCTGCAGGCCGACATCGACGTGGTGGCCCGCGGCGAGCTGCCGTTCCACTACGACACCGAGATGCCGCTGGTGATCGGGGACGCGCTCGGCGGCCTGCCCATCCCGCGCGTGCGCATCCAGGTCAACAACCGCAAGGTCTGCGAGGGCTTCTACCGTGGGCTCGGACTCGAGGACACGGCCCAGGTTCTCCGTACGGTGGACAAGCTCGACAAAATCGGCCCGGCCCGCGTGGCCGACGCGCTGATCGAGACGGCCGGCGCCACCCGGGCCCAGGCCGACGCGTGCCTCGAACTGGCCGCGATCACGGCCGAGGACGGCTCGTTCGCCGACGCCGTCCGCAAACTGGGCGTCACCGACCCGCTGCTCGACGAGGGTCTCGACGAACTGCTGCGCGTCGTCGAAACCGCCCGCGAGCACGCCCCGGGCCTGGTCGTGGCCGAGCTGAAGATCGCCCGCGGCCTCGACTACTACACCGGCACGGTCTACGAGACCCAGCTCGAAGGCTACGAGCGGTTCGGTTCGGTCACCTCCGGTGGCCGGTACGACAGCCTGGCCTCCACCGGCAAGGAGACGTTCCCCGGCGTCGGCATCTCGATCGGTGTCACCCGGATCCTCGGCCTGCTGTTCGGGCACAACGCGCTGAACGTGTCGCGCTCGGTGCCGACCTGCGTGCTGGTCGCCGTGCCGGCCGAGGAGCAGCGCACGACGTGCGACCGGGTCGCGGCCGCCCTGCGCAAACGGGGCATCCCCACCGAGGTCGCGCCGACCGCGGCCAAGTTCGGCAAACAGATCCAGTACGCCGACCGGCGCGGCATTCCGTATGTGTGGTTCCCGGGCGAGCCGGACACGGTCAAAGACATCCGCTCCGGGGCACAGGTCGAAGCCGACGCCGCCGCCTGGCAGCCGCCCTCCGGCGACCTGCACCCCGTCATCGCGGGCTAGCCACCCGCCTGCCTCGGTGTGGTCGTGGCAGCGGCCCGGTCCCCACAGAACACGGTGACCAGGAACGTCGCCGCGGCCACGCTGATCGGGTGCGGCTCGTCCGGCCGCGGTCGCGCAGCTCGGCAGCGGTACCCTTACCTACGGTGCCGTAAGTTACGCCACCGTAGGGAGTGATCGTCATGCCGCTGGACCAGACCGCCCTGCTGATCGAACTCGAACCCGTCGTGGCGACCAACCTCGACCGGCACCTGACGCTGGCCAAAGAATGGTTCCCGCACGAATACGTGCCGTGGAGCGAGGGGCGCACCTTCGACGGGCTGCTGGGCGGCGAGGCCTACTCCCCGGACGACTCGAAACTGCCCGACGTGGCGCGGACCGCGCTGATCGTGAACCTGCTGACCGAGGACAACCTGCCCTCCTACCACCACGAGATCGCGACCCTGTTCGGGCGGGACGGGGCCTGGGGGACATGGGTGCATCGGTGGACGGCCGAAGAGGGCCGGCACGGAATCGCCTTGCGTGACTATCTGACGGTGACGCGGGCGGTGGACCCGGTCGAACTCGAACGGGCGCGGATGACGCACATGTCCGCCGGGTATTCCAACGACCATCCGGAAGAGATGCTGCACTCGCTGGCGTACGTGGCTTTCCAGGAACTGGCTACGCGTATCTCGCACCGGAACACGGGCAAGGCGACGGGGGATCCGATCGCCGAGCAGTTGCTGGCCCGGGTGGCGGCGGACGAGAACCTGCACATGGTCTTCTACCGCAACCTGCTGTCGGCTGCGTTCGATCTGGACCCCAACGCGGCCATGCGTGCGGTGACCGATGTGGTTTCGTCGTTCCAGATGCCAGGGGCCAACATCGAGGGGTTCGGCCGTAAGGCTCTGTCTATCGCTTTGGCCGGGATCTATGACCTGCGGCAGCATCGGGATGAGGTCCTGCAGCCTGTTCTGCGGCAGTGGGACGTGTTCTCCCGCACCGATCTGAGTGCCGACGGGGCTGCTGCTCGGGATGAGTTGGCCGATCACATGGCTTCTCTCGAGGTGCAGGCGGCTCGGTTCGAGGAGAAGCGTGAAGCCCGTCGGGTGCGGTTGGCTCGCTGATCGGGTTCCCTCGTTTCGCCCGGCCTGAGCGCGGCACCTAGGCGCCGGGCAGGGGGAACACCATGCAACTGGACATCGCCTGAGCAACGAGCCGCCCGGATGAATCGGTGAGGCGGGCCTCCGCCAGCGCAGTACGCCGCCCGGACTGAAGGACAGTGCCGACACAGGTGAGACGTCCCGAAGAGAGCGTCACCGCCCGCAAGAACTTCACGTTCAGATCGAGCGACGTATATCCGACGCCGGCCGGCAGGGTCGAATGGACCGAGCAGGCGGCCGCGGTGTCGAGGAGCGTGGAGATGACGCCCCCGTGCATGGTGCCCAGAGGGTTGTAGTGGAACTCCTGGGGATCGAGCAGGAGGGTCACCGACCCCGGGGCGACGGACATCGACGCGAGGTCGATCAGGGACATGATCGGCGGGGCCGGGACCGAACCCGCGGCCATGGCCTGCAGGAGCTCCAGCCCCGAACTCCGGCCGATCATCGCCGCGTGCACCGAGGGGTCGGTCCAGCTGAACGTGCGGGTGCGGGGCTGAGTCTGGGTCATGGACGCAGCCTGGCACTCGCTTGCTGGGTCTGTCCAGTGGACTTAGGGTTCTGTCATGAGTTCCACAACCACTCCTGAGGCGCTCAACTGGTCGATCGACAACTGCACGATCGGCCGGGCCATGGAGGTTCTCGGCGAGAAGTGGACCCTGGTCGTGTTGCGGGAGGTGTTCGCGGGCGTCAGGCGTTTCGACGACATGCGGGTGCGCACCGGCATCCCCCGGCAGGTGCTCACCAACCGGCTGGCCATGCTCGTCGGCAACGACGTGTTGCACCGCGTGCCGTATCAGGTGCCGGGCGCCCGCGCCCGCCACGAGTATCGGCTCACCGCCAAGGGCTTCGACCTTTATCCCGTGCTGGTTGCCGTGGCCGCCTGGGGTGATCGCTACCTGGCCGGCCCGGAGGGTCCGCCGCTGGTGTTCACGCACCGCGACTGCGGCGCACGGGTCGGGGCCACCCTCACGTGCGGGCATGATCATGAGCTGGCCGACGTACGGGAAGTGTTGCCCGAGCCGGGGCCGGGCGCGCGCCGTCGATAGATTCCCGGGGTGGATTCACCCTGGGCGCCGTTGCGGGGCCGCGTCTTCCGGATGTTGTGGGTCGCGGTGCTGGCAGGCAACGTCGGCACGTGGATGCAGACGGTCGGCGCGCAGTGGCTGGTCGTGCAGGAGCCGGACGCGGCCACCTGGACCAGTCTCGTGCAGACCGTGACGATGCTGCCCGTCCTGCTGCTGGCCCTGCCGGCCGGGGCGATCGCCGACGTGCTCGACCGCCGCCGTCTGCTGCTGGTGGTGCAGGTCGTGCTGTTCCTCGTCGGTGGCGTGCTCACGGCGCTGACCGTGCTCGATCTGATGCCGCCGCCCCTGCTGCTCCTTTTCACTTTCCTGCTCGGCGTGGGGCAGGCCCTCACGTTGCCCACCTGGCAGGCCGTCATCCCCGAGGTCGTGTCGCGCGACGAGCTGCCCGCCGCGTCCGCTCTGGGCGCCGTCAACACCAACGTGGCCCGGTCCGCCGGTCCGGCCGTCGCGGGTCTGCTGGTCGCTCATGTCGGGCCGGCCGCCGTTTTCGGTCTCAATGCCTTCTCGTACGGGGTCTTCGCCCTCGCTCTGCTGTTCTGGCGTCGCCGGCCGCGCCGCGGGCCGAGCCATCCGGAGCGGTTCGGGCCCGCCGTCCGCGCCGGGGGCCGCTTCGTCCGGTACTCGCCCGACGTGCGCCGCCTGCTGATCCGCGTGGTCCTGTTCGTGGTGCCGGGCAGTGTCGTCTGGGGTCTGCTGCCCGTCGTCGCGCGCCGCGAGCTGGGCCTGGGCGCCGGCGGGTACGGCGGGTTGCTGGCCGCGCTGGGGGTGGGGGCGATCGCGGGGGCGCTGCTGATGCCCCGCGTCCGCCGGGCGTTGTCGGCGAACCGGCTGATCGTGCTGGCCGGGCTGGGTTACGCCGCGGCCTTGCTGGTCGTCGCGCTGGTGCCGGACGAGTTCGCGGTCACCGCCGTGCTGGTGCCGGCCGGGGCGGGCTGGATGTGCCTGGTGTCGCGGATGAACGCGAGCCTGCAACTGCTGCTGCCGAACTGGGTCCGCGCCCGCGGTTTCGGGATCTATCAGGTCGTCTTCGCGGGGGCGCAGGCGCTGGGGGCGCTGCTGTGGGGGCAGGTGGCCGAGGCGTTCGGGCTGCCCGCGACTTTTGTGGCGGCCGCGGTGGTCATGCTGCTGGGCACGGCGACCGTGCCGTGGCTGCCGGTGCACGAGCACGACGACGCCGACCGCAGTCCCGCGGTGTTCTGGGCCGAGCCGCACATCATGCTCGAACCCCACCGTGACGACGGGCCCGTGCTGGTCACCGCGACCTATCGCGTACGGGAGGAGCAGGCCGGCGGTTTTGTCGAGGCGATGGACGCCGTCCGGCTGACGCGATTGCGGACGGGGGCGACGCGTTGGGGCCTGTTCCGCGACGGCGAGGACCCGGTGCGTTTCGTCGAGGTCTACCAGGTGCCGACGTGGGAGGACCATCTGCGCCAGCACGAGGGCCGCCTGACCGGCAGCGACGAGCAGGCCGAGAAGCGGGCGGTCGCGCTGGCCGAGGGCCCGGCCGAAGTGACCCACCTGCTGCCCACCGACAAAGACGATTAGTGAGATGTTTCGTATTTGTTCCGTTTAACCTCAGAGGTGGCCGACTGAGGGGGTGGCGAGGCGTCATGAAGATCGAACGCCTGCGTCACCTGCGCGGGCCCAACGTCTATCTCTCCCGCCCGGCGGTGGTCGCACGGTTGCGCCTGGGCGAGCTGACCGGCGTCGAGACCTCCGACGTGACCGGGTTCGCCGAGCGGCTGCTGCGGGTCCTGCCGGGGCTGGCCGAGCACCACTGCGCGGCCGGGGCGCCGGGCGGGTTCGTCAGCCGGCTGCGCGGCGGCACCTACTTCGGGCACGTCAGCGAGCACGTGTGTCTCGAGCTGTCGCAGCTGATCGGGCGGGACGTGAGCTTCGGCCGCACGGTGTCGGCGGGGGAACCCGGCCGTTACGACCTGATCATCGAGTGCCCGGTCGACGAGTCCCCGGACTCCCGGTTGCCCCGCGATCTGCTGCAGGCCGCGGTGGACCTGGTGCTTTCGGTGATTGCCGGCCGTACGGAGAAACCGGTTCTGGACGACCTCGCGGCACGCGCGGAACGGGAGGCGGCCGGCCCCAGCACCCGCTCGATCATCGCGGCGGCGCGGCGGCGGGGCATCCCGGTCGAACGCTACGACGACCTGAGCCTGCTCCGCCTGGGCTGGGGCAACCGCCGACGGCTGGCCTGGGCCGCGATGACCGACCGGACCAGCGGCGTGGGCATCGACATCGCCGGTGACAAACAGGTGACCCGGCGGCTGCTCACCGAGGCGGGCGTGCCCATGCCCACCGGCGGCGCCGCCCGTACGGTCCCGGACGCACTGGCCTGGCTCGACCGGCTCGGCGGCCCGGTGGTGGTGAAACCCCGGCAGGGACATCAGGGCCGGCACGTGGCCCTGCAGCTGAGCACGCCCGAGCAGGTCGAGCGGGCGTTCCGGGCGGCCGGCGCCGACGTGATCGTCGAGCGGCAACTGGCCGGCCGCGACTACCGCGTTCTGGTGGTGGCGGGCGAGGTCGTCGCGGCCGCGGAACGGATCGCCGCGCACGTCGTCGGCGACGGCCGCGGCACCGTCGGCGAGCTGGTGGAGCGGGTCAACGCCGACCCCCGCCGCGGTCCCGGGCACTCGCGGGTGCTGACCCGGGTAACCCTCGAGCCCGCGCTGCTGGACCGGCAGGGGCTCACCGAGCGGAGCGTGCCCGCGGCCGGGCAGCGGGTGTGGCTGGCCGACACCGGCAACCTGTCCACCGGCGGCACCAGCCTCGACGTCACCGACGACGTGCATCCCGAGGTGGCCCGGCTGTGCCTGCGGGTCACCGCGCTGCTCGGGCTCGACATCGCCGGCATCGATCTGCGGCTGCCCGGCATCGGTGAGCCGCTGCCGCCGGTCGAGATCGGCGCCGACGTCACGGCCGGGGTGATCGAGGTCAACGCCGTGCCCGGGTTGCGCATGCACCTGGCCCCGGCGCGCGGCCGCGCCCGCGACGTGGGCGACGCCATCGTGCGGGCGATGTTCCCGGCCGGCTCGGACGGGCGGATCCCGGCGGTCGCGATCACCGGCACGAACGGCAAGACGACAGTGGCCCGGATGACCGCGCACCTGCTGGCCGACACCGGGCTGCGGGTGGGCCTGACGACCACCGACGACGTCCGGATCGGCGGGCGCGTGGTCTTCCGGGCCGATGCCACCGGGCCGAGGTCGGCGCAGATGGTGCTGGGCGACCCGGGTGTGCAGGCCGCGGTGCTGGAGACGGCGCGGGGCGGGCTGCTCAACCGGGGGCTGGGCTACGACTGGACCGACGTGGGGGTGCTCACCAACATCACCGCCGACCACCTGGGGCAGGACGGACTGGCCACCATCGAGGATCTGGCCCACGTCAAGGCGCTGGTGGCCGAGCGGGTGCGTGACGGCGGGACGCTCGTGCTCAACGCCGACGACCCGTGGGTGCGCACGCTGGTGAGCCGGCCGCGGGTGCGCGCCGACCGCAAGCGTGTGGTGTGGTTCGGGCTCGACGCCGGGCAGCCCGTGGTGGTCGAGCATCTAGCGCGAGGCGGCACGGCCTACCTGCTCGAAGACGGGTGGGTGCTGCAGGCGACCGGGGCCCGGCGGACGTCGCTGCTGCGGGTGGCGGAGATCCCCGGCGCGTACGGGGGTGCCGCCCCGCACGTCGTGGCCAACACGCTGGCGGCGATGGCGGCGGCCCGGGCGCTCGGTGCCAGTCAGGACGCGGTGGCGCGGCGGGTGGCCGAGTTCGATCCCGCGGTCGACAACGCGGGCCGCGGCACGCTGTTCCGCCTCGGCGACGTGTCGGTGTTCGTCGACTACGGCCACAACCCGGCGGCGCTGGCGGCGACCCTGCGCACCCTGCACCGGCTCTGGGGCGCGGACCGCTGCGTGGCCGCCCTGACCCTGCCCGGCGACCGGCGCGACGACCTGATCGCCGCGTGCGCCCAGGTGGTGGCGGACGCGGTGACCCGGGTGGTGCTCTACGACGACGAGGAACCCCGCGGCCGTCCGCCCGGGGAGGTGCCGGCGCTGGTCGAGCGCGAGATGCGGGCGCGGCGGCCCAAGCTTTTCTCCGTCCGGGCCGAGGGGTGCCGGGCGGCCGTGACCGAGGCGCTGCGGCTGGCCCGGCCGGGCGACGTCGTCCTGGTCGTCTACGAGAAGCTCGCCCCGGTGCTGGCGCTGCTGTCCGAGCTGGGCGCCGTGGTCGCGGCCGAGGCGCCGCGGGCCCTTCCCGGACGTGCCCCGAGTGCCGTACGGTCGCCAGGTAGATCGCTAATGGGGAACGAGCGCGTTCCGATCCCCGGTTATCACGGTTGATCTTCCATCGGTCGAGGTTGGCACGCAAAATGGTCTGATCGGCTGAGGGAACTGACCGTTCAGGCGGGGTTGCACAGGTAGATCCCTGAACAGTTGTCATCGGGCACGTTTTTCTCGACTTTCGCGTCACATTGCCTTGCGTGACGGCGAGGTGACGACTAGTGGAACCGTCCATGCTGGACACCGGGAAACTTGTGCCAAAAGAAACTTCCGATAAAGCGGGCATAACCGGCCGCATCCGGTTAATGCCCCCGGTTTTCAGTCAGGCATCCGACTTTCGGGTACTGGACGAGAACCCGTCGCGGGTGCGATTCGTTCGGAAACGGACGGTGATGAACCGCAGGTAAGGCCGTATGTGCGCGGGATCGTGAGGGGGCCGATCATCGGCTAGCATCCCTTCCGTCGATGGGGAACGTTCGGCTACAGGGCCGGGCACCCCGACGCCGAGGGGCATGGCGGTGCAACTCGGTGTTTCTTCGAAGCGCGCATGTGGGGGCACATGAGCACGACGGACCTTCCGGGTTCGAGTCTGCTGGCCGGTCGTTATCGACTGGTCGAGCGGCTCGGCGCCGGCGGGATGTCAGTGGTGTGGCGAGGGTTCGACGAAGTCCTCGGGCGCCAGGTCGCGGTGAAGGTTCTGCCACCGTCGACAAGCGCGGATCCGGCGTTCCGGCGCCGACTCCGTGCGGAGGCTCAGGCTGCTGCTCGGCTCAGCCACCCAAACATTACGAATGTCTACGACTACGGCGAGGCGACCACCGTCGACGGTGAGCCCGTGCCGTACGTCGTCATGGAGCTCATCGACGGCGAGTCGCTCGCCGCCGTGCTCGCGCGCGTGCGCAAGCTGCCCTGGCAGCACGCCGTGCGGATAACGGCCGAGGTGGCCGCGGCGCTGGCCGCCGCGCACTCGCGGGGCATCGTGCACCGTGACGTCACCCCGGCCAACGTGATGCTCACCGCGACCGGGGCCAAGGTCGTCGACTTCGGCATCTCCGCCCTGATCGGCGAGAACGACATCGACCCCGACGGCAGCCTGCTCGGCACGCCGGCCTACCTCGCGCCCGAGCGGCTCGAGGGCGGCCAGGTGAGCCCGGCCACCGACGTCTACGCGGTGGGCCTGCTCATCTATCGCACGCTGATCGGTCAGCTGCCGTGGGACGTCGGCACGACGACGGCGCTGCTGCGGGCTCACCAGTACACCGAGCCCGAGCCGCTGCCGCCCGTCGACGGCCTGCCCGACGAGGTCGACGCGCTGGTCGGGCGGTGTCTCGAGAAGCGCCCGGACGACCGGCCGTCGAGCGCCGAGCTGGCCGGCACGCTGGCCGCCCTCGCGCTGGGAGCGCCGGCGACCGCGCGGGGCTACGTTCCCGACTGGTCCGAGGGCGGCGAGGACACCACGATCCTGCCGTCGCCGCAGGCGTACGCCGAGATCCTCGGTGCGGGCGCGGCTCCGGTCTCGCCGGCTGCCGCCCCGGTCTCGCCGGCGTCCGCTCCGGTCTCACCCGCCGCGGCTGCTCCGGCCGCCGCAGCCGGTGCCGCCGCTGCCGGTGCCGCCGCTGCCGGTGCCGCCGCGGCCGCCGCTGAGCCGGTCGCTCCGGCCCGTAACAGCCGCTTCGCCGACCTGCCGTCCGGTCCGGTCTACAACGCCGCTCCGGTGGCGTCGGCGGGTTCGGGCGCGCTGCGCCCGGCGTACGGGAACGACAAGACGCCGTCGGAGCCGGGCCGCACCACCGCGCCGTCCTGGGCCCGCATCTCGCAGACCAAGACGCGCCGCGTGCTCGTGGTGGCCCTCGGTGTGCTGCTGCTGGGCGTGGGGACGTACGGGTGGAGCCTGACCAGCGGCACGGGCGGCACGGGTGGCGCACCCGCTGTCGCCGCGCCGCAGACCGAGCGGTGCGTCGTCAGCTACGCGGTGTGGAGCGACAGGGACAAACGCTTCGTGGCCCAGGTGACCGTGGCCAACCGCAACCAGACGCCGATCAAGGACTGGAACCTCTGGTTCGTGATGCCGGGCGACCAGGTGGTGTCGGGGGCCGGTCAGGTCGCCCTCACACAGGACTCGCCCAAGGGCGGCGCCGTCACGGTCAACTCGGAGCAGCAGATCGGGGCGCTCAAGACTGCCTCGCTGCAGCTGAACGGTCGCTACGCGTCCAGCAACAACCCGCCGATGGCGTTCAAGCTCAACGGCGAGCAGTGCGAGACGTTCGTGTCGGCCAAGCCGGGCGAGCCCTCGCGCTACGTCGAGACGGTCAACGGACAGCAGCGGTTGTCGCCGAATACTTCGTCTCCGATACCGGGTGTCTCGATCGGTGATGACGGCCGGATCATCAACATCACTCCGACCAAGCCGGGCAGTACGACGAAGCCGGGCCCGGGGGTCGTGAATCCGCCGGAAGAGACTCCCTCGGAGACGCCGCCGGCGACCACGCCGCCCGCGACCACGCCGCCCGCGACTACGGAGGCGCCGCCGCCTCCGCCTCCGCCATCGTCTATGCCGCCGCCTCCTCCGGTGACGACGGAGCCTCCGGTCACCACTCAGCGGCCGCCGGACAACCCCGGCGTGGGCACGGAGTGCGACTCGGATGTCCCGGCGGACTGTGAGACGACCCCGTAGCAAGCTGCATCAGGAAAGGCCGGCTCATCCGAGCCGGCCTTTTTCTTGTCCGGCCGACCGCATTGCCGATGGGACCGGTGCGCACGGCCGGGGGCGTCGACGCGGACGCTCGGGACCGGCGCGGGCCCGCGGGCCGGGTGGTGAACCGGTCAACGGCCGAAATCGGACGCGACGCCGCACGCTGCGGAGTTACTGTGAAACCGATGCATCAGGCACTTTCCTCCTTTTCGCCCCGGCGTGGCGGCCGGGCGGGGACCGTGCGCAGGCAAAAGATGAGATAGCGGAACTGTGCGCGGGCCATGGGTGCTGCGCACAGCAGGTCGTCCATCGGGGAGTTCGACATGATCAGCATTGTCAAGGATCTGGCGGCGGAGGCTCTGTTCGTCTCCGACCTGCAGCCGTCCCAGTGCCCCAGCAATGAGGCAGTGGAGCAGGCTGTGACCGACATGATCCTGTTGCACGGCAGCGACGGATGCGCGGCCGAGGTGGCGGTGGAGTTCGGTGACCACCCGGATGTCGCGGTGCGTCGCATGCACTGGGTGCACACCGAGTTGACCGAGGTCATGGAGCCTCGGCGCGCCGCCGTCTTCCACTGAAAACCTGAGCTTTTCTCGCGAAAAGCACCCTAAAAGCAACCGAGTTCGGCCGCCTTCGCACCTTTCGACGGCAAAAGTTCTCCTCATCAGCCGGTTTTCACCCAACCGGTCGTACGAGCGAGGAGGACTACGTGACCGACGCGACCGAACTCCCCGCCACCATCGGCACGACCCACGACGCGCCGTCCGCGCGGGACATCGAGGACCTGGTCCGCGAACACATGCCGATGGTTGGCCATCTGGTCCGGGAACTTCTGAACCGGGTACCGGGTCACGTCCATGCGGACGATCTGTCCTCAGCCGGCTTCGCCGCGCTGCTGGGGGCCGCCCGATCCTTCGACGTGACCCGAGGTATCCCGTTCCACCGCTTCGCCGCGGTCCGCATCCGCGGTGCGCTCCTCGACGAGCTGCGCGGGCAGGACTGGGCGAGCCGATCGGTGCGGGCCCGGGCCCGCAAGAGCGCTGCCGCCCGGCAGGAGCTCACCGCGGCGCTGGGCCGGACCCCGACCGATGCCGAGGTGGCCGAACTGCTCGGCATCGGCGTGGCCGAGCTGGCCACGGTCGAGGACGACGTGCAGAAGGCGGCCCTGCTCAGCCTGCAGGGCTTCCCCACGGGCGCGGCCGAGGAGATGGTGCCGGAGACGTCCGAGGGGCCGGAGGACCTGCTGCTCAAGCGGGAACGGCTCGGCTACCTGCACCAGGCCATCCAGGCCCTGCCCGAGCGGCTGCGCATGGTGGTGACGGAGTCGTTCCTGCAGGAACAGCCGCTCAGCGACGTCGCGGCCCGGCTGGGCGTGACCGAGTCGCGCATCTCCCAGCTGCGCACCGAGGCGTTGCAGCTGCTGCGCGAGGGACTCAACAGCTCGCTGGCGCCGGAGCTGCTCACGGTGGCCGCGGGCGGACCCCGTACGCGCAAGGGTTGTATGCAGCGGCGCCGCTCGGAGTACTTCGCCCGGGTCGCCCAGCAGGGCAACCTGCACACCCGGCTGGCGCTCACCGACGAGCACGGAGTGCCGATCGCGGTCGCGGCCTAGACCGCGGCCCCCGCTGGTGTTGCCGCCCTCGATCCCTGCGCACAGAGCGGATCGAGGGCGGTTCGCACCGGGCGGATGTCGGCCCCGACCGCCGTGGCCAGCACACCCGGCCCGGCCAGCGGCATGACCGCGAAGTCGCCCGGCCCCGACCGCGGGGCGGGGCCGGTGGGCGCGGTGACCAGAGTGCCGATCGCCCGGCCGCCGCCCAGCACCGCGGCGCCCGACCAGCCCGGCGCGCCCGGACCGACGGCCAGTTCGTGGCGGTAGAGCGTGCGGCCCGCGTACCGGATCGTGGTGTCGGTGCGGACGTCGCCCGCGGCCTCGTGGTGGCGGCCGCAGACCAGGTCGTCGCGCCAGAGCAGCGAACCGCCTTCCGCCACGTCGACCCGGGTGACCGTGAGGTGGTCGCAGCCCGCCGCGGCGATCAGCGGCTCCGGCCACCAGCGCAGGCAGCCACCGCCGGCGACGGTCGCGGTGATCGTGAACCGGGACTGCGGCAGGTGCGCCCGGCCGGGCAGCGCCAGCTGGGCGGCCACGCTGCGGATCTCCAGGCTCGCGCCCGGGCCGACCACGATGTCGAGCCGCAGGTCGTCGCCGCGCAGCGGGCCCGCGCCGCCACCCACCAGATGCACCGTCGGGCCTCCCGGCCCGCCCCCGTCGGTCCCCGTCCGCCGCAACAGCAGCGGGGACTCGCTGCGCAGGACGCTCAGCCGGGTGCCGCCGAGCCCGTCCGGCTCGGCCACGACCCGGGAGAACGCCCTCACGCGGCGGCGATCAGGCCGCGGATCCAGTCGGCCACCGGCGTGGCGGTGCGGTCGCCGACCAGCGACAGGAACACGGTCGGCAGGTCGCCCCGGCGGGCCTGGGCGTCCCGGTCCATCACCGACAGGTCGGCCCCCACCATCGGGGCCAGGTCGGTCTTGTTGATGACCAGCAGGTCGGCGGTGGTGACGCCGGGACCGCCCTTGCGCGGCACCTTGTCCCCGCCGGCCACGTCGACCACGAAGATCTGCCGGTCGATCAGCCCTTTGCTGAACGTGGCGGTGAGGTTGTCGCCGCCGCTCTCGACCAGCACCAGATCGAGCGGCCCGAGCGCGTCCTCGAGATCCTCGACGGCGTCCAGGTTGGCCGAGATGTCGTCGCGGATCGCGGTGTGCGGGCAGCAGCCGGTCTCGACCGCACGCACCCGGTCGGCCGGCAGCACCCCGTTGCGCAGCAGGAAGTCGGCGTCCTCGGTGGTGTAGATGTCGTTGGTCACCACGGCCAGGCGCAGCTCGTCGCCCAGGGCCCGGCAGAGCGCGGCCACCAGCGCGGTCTTGCCCGAGCCGACCGGGCCGCCGATGCCCACCCGCAGGGCCCGTGGGCCGTTGCCCAGCGGCTGGTGCGGGTCGATACCGGGGTCGGGATGGGTGTGCGGCACCTCGTCCGGGCCGTGCTCGTGCGGCGCGACGTAACCGTCCGACGGGTGGGGGAGGGCCCCACCGGCGACGGAGTGCTGATGTTCAGGATGCAAAGAGACGCACCTCCCAGGTGGCGTGGAGCTCGGCGCCGACATCGAGCAGGGGACCGCCCGCGGCCGGCAGATCGTCGACTGGTTGATCACGTCGGGCCGCCGCTGAAGCCGCGATCCGGTCGCACTCGGGGGCCAGCCGGGCCAGCAGCCCGTGCACGGCGAACGGGTCAAGACCGAGCAGCCGTACGGCGGCCGACGCCACACCGCTGACGGTCGTGTGTGCCGCGGCCACGGCGGCTGCCTCGGGCCCGAGCCCGGCCGCGCTCGCCACTACCCCGAGCGCGACCGGCTGGTGCACCTCCCGGCCGACGGGCGGCAGGGCCCACATGGCCCGGGCGGCCCGCAGCAACGCCCGCCCCTGCGCGCGCGACGCCTTGCGCAGCGCGGGCGACGGCGTACGGGAATCAAGCCCTTGATCCAGCTCGGCCCACTCGCCCGGTCGCGCGCAGGCCGCGGCCGCGAACGCCGCGGCCACGAGGCCCGCGGTGGCCAGCTTGCCGCGCAGGAAGCCGGCCACAGCGTCGGCATCGCGCACCCGCCCGGCCGAGACCTGCGCCTCGAGCCCGCCGGAATGCGCGTGCCCACCGGACGGCAGGCGGCCGTCGGCCAGGACGAGCAGGGTGGCCAGGGACATGTCAGAAGAGGAAGTAACGCTGGGCCATGGGGAGCTCGGTCACCGGGTCGGGGTCGATGATCTCGCCGTCCACGCGCACCTCGAACGTGTCGGCGTCGACCTCGATGCGAGGCAGGGCGTCGTTGCGGGGCATGTCGGCCTTCGTGACCTCGCGGGTGTTCTCGACCGGGGCGAAGGCCCGCTTGACGCCGATGCGGTCGGTCAGCATGGCGTCGATGGCGGCCTCGGCCACGAAAGCCAGCGACGTCTGGGCCGGCACCACGCCCTTGGCGCCGAACATCGGGCGCGGCAGCATGGGCTGCGGCGTGGGGATCGAGGCGTTGGCGTCGCCCATCTGGGCATAGGCGATCATGCCGCCCTTGAGCACGAGCGCCGGGCGTACGCCGAAGAAAGCGGGCTCCCACAGCACCAGGTCGGCCAGCTTGCCCGGTTCGACCGAGCCGATCTGCGACGCCATGCCGTGCGCGACCGCGGGGCAGATCGTGTATTTGGCGACGTACCGCTTCGCGCGGTTGTTGTCGGCAGTGGTGTCGCCGGGCAGGGCGCCGCGGCGGGCCTTCATGACGTGGGCGGTCTGCCAGGTGCGCAGGACGACCTCGCCGACCCGGCCCATCGCCTGCGAGTCGGAACCGATCATCGAGATCGCGCCCAGGTCGTGCAGCAGGTCCTCGGCGGCCATCGTGGACGGGCGGATGCGGCTCTCGGCGAACGCCAGGTCCTCGGGCACGGCCGAGTTCAGGTGGTGGCAGACCATCAGCATGTCGAGGTGCTCGCTGAGGGTGTTCCGGGTGTACGGCCGGGTCGGGTTGGTCGACGACGGCAGCACGTTGGGCTGCCCGGCGACCGTGATGATGTCCGGAGCGTGGCCGCCGCCCGCGCCCTCGGTGTGATAGGCGTGGATCGACCGGCCCGCGATCGCGCGCAGCGTCTCCTCGACGAAGCCGGCCTCGTTCAGCGTGTCGGTGTGAATGGCCACCTGTACGCCGGAGGCGTCCGCGACCTGGAGGCAGGCGTCGATGACGGCGGGGGTGGTGCCCCAGTCCTCGTGCAGCTTGAAGCCGCCCGCGCCGCCGCGCAGCTGCTCCCACATCGACTCCGCCGACATGGTGTTGCCCTTGCCCAGCAGCAGCACGTTGACCGGGTACGGGTCGATCGCCTCGAGCATGCGGGCCAGGTGCCAGGCGTTCGGGGTGACAGTGGTCGCCTTGGTGCCCTCGGCCGGCCCGGTGCCGCCGCCGATGATCGTCGTGATGCCCGCGGCGACCGCGGTGTCGAGGATGGTCGGGCTGATCAGGTGGACGTGGCTGTCGATCGCGCCCGCCGTCAGGATCTTGCCGTTGCCCGCGATGATCTCGGTGCCCGGCCCGATCACCAGGTCGGGGTGGACGCCGTCCATCGTGTCCGGGTTGCCGGCCTTGCCGATGGCCACGATCCGGCCGTCGCGGAGGCCGATGTCGGCTTTCACGATGCCCCAGTGGTCGAGCACGACCGCCCCGGTGATGACCGTGTCGGGTGTGCCCTCGGCCCGGGTGGCCCTCGACTGGCCCATCGACTCGCGGATCACCTTGCCGCCGCCGAAGACGACCTCGTCCCCGGGCCGGGGGCCGGCGCTGCGGTCCTCCTCGACCTCGATGAGCAGGTTGGTGTCGGCCAGCCGGATGCGGTCCCCGGCGGTGGGCCCGTAGAGAGCGGCGTAGCGGCCCCGGTCCAGAGTGGTCATCGCGAGCTCCCGTTCTCGGGCTGCGCAGAGTCGTCGACCAACCCGCCGCCGTCCGACGAATCGGATAAGTCGGATTTGCCAAGTCGGGGAGAGGCGGCACCGGCAGGCGTGGCGCTGGGTGGGGTGGCGCTGGGTGGGGTGGTGTCGGGTGCGGCGGGGCCGTTGTCGAGCGGGCCGCCGGCCAGGCCGCGCAGGCCCGGCACGATGCGGGCGCCGGCCAGGGGCACCAGCGTGATGTCGCGGGGGATGCCCGGCTCGAAGCGGACGGACGTGCCGGCCGGGACGGCGAGGCGATGCCCCCAGGCGGCCCGGCGGTCGAAGGAGAGGGCCTCGTTGGACTCGGCGAAGTGGAAGTGCGAGCCGACCTGCACGGGCCGGTCACCTGTGTTGCGCACGGTGAGGGCCAGCTCGGGGCGCCCGGGGTTGATCTCGATGTCGCCCGCGCCGAAGAGGATCTCGCCGGGGATCATGAGATGGGCCCGTGCACGGTGACCAGCTTGGTGCCGTCCGGGAAGGTGGCTTCCACCTGCACCTCGGCCAGCATCTCGGGCACGCCGTCCATGACGTCGTCGCGGGTCAGCACGCGCCGCCCCGCGTCCATCAGATCGGCCACCGTGCGCCCGTCGCGCGCCCCTTCCAGCAGGAAGGCGGTGATGATGGCGGTCGCCTCGGGGTGGTTGAGCTTGAGACCCCGTTCCTGACGCCGCCGGGCCACGTCGGCCGCGACGTGGATGAGCAGACGTTCCTGCTCGTGCTGGCTGAGGTACAAACGGATCCCTCCCCGCAGGTTGCGCTCCGCGATGCTCGCAGTTCGACGTTTCCGACGTGTTACCCATGTCGATCAAAGCAGACGCGGGGCGCTCCCCAGGGGAGAAACGGTCAGGCCCCGGTGTAGAGGACCGCGTCGATCTCGATGTCGAAGCCGACCAGCGGCACCGGCAGCGTGGTGCGTACGGGCAGCTCCGGGCCCTTGATGTACTGCGGGTAGATCTCGTTCAGCTCCGCGAAGTCGGCGAAGTCGCGCAGGTAGACCCCGACCCGGACGGCCTGGTCGAGGCTGGACCCGGCGGCCTCGGCCACCGCGGCCAGATTGCGGAACGCGGCGTGCGCCTGCTCGGCGAAGCTGCCGGTCACCCGGGTGCCGTCGGGCTGCGCGGGCACCGAACCGGCCAGGTAGATGAAGTCGCCGGCCACGACCGCGTGCGAATACGGGCCGCCGGCCGGGGCTGCGTTCTCGGCCTTGATGGCGCGCTTGGGCATTTCGTGTCTCCTAGGAGGTGCGTGGGAACTGTTCCTCGAGGGCTTCGGCGCCGACGAGGGGGGTGTTGAGCAGGTCGCGCAGCGCCTGTTCGCGGTGGGCCAGCGCCGCCCGCTGGGCCGGGGTCAGCGGCGACCACGGCGGGGGTGCGGCGGGCCAGGCGGGCGGCAGGCGGCGGCCACCGACGTACGTGGCCACGTTGATCAGCCGTACGGGGGCCACCCGGGTCTGGCGGTGGGAGTCGACGAGCTCGTGGGGCTCGGCGCGCACCTCGAACACGGCCAGGTCGGCCGGCGCCCCGACGTCGAGGGTGCCGCCGGGCAGGCCCAGGGCGCGCGCGGGCCGCGCGGTGACCATCGCCAGCACGTCGGGCAGCGGCACACCGGCCGCGAGCACTTTGGCCATCGTGGTCGGCAGGTCGAAGACGGGGCCGTAGAGCGAGCGGCAGTGCAGGTCGGTCGAGATCGTGTGCGGGCCCAGGCCCAGGCCGAGCTGCCGGTCGAGCACGTCGAAGGCGAAGCCGCCGGAGCCGTGGCCGAGGTCGAGCAGCACACCCCGGTCGACCGCGGCCCGCACGGCCGGCCCGAGCGGGGAGGCGATGCCGCTGGCGCTGTGCGTGACGATGTCGCCCGGGCGCAGCAGGTCGAGCACCTCCTCGAGCGCGGGCGGGGTGGTGCCGATGTGGACCATCACCGGCACGCCGCAGGCTTCTCCGACGGCCAGGCCGCGGCGCAGCGGCTCGACCCCGTTCGCGCCCACGGTGTCGCGGTCGATGCGCACCTTGAGCCCGCGGATCAGGTCGCGGTTGCGCTGCACGGTGTCGATCGCCAGCGGGACGTCGCAGGTGGTCAGGTCGCGGCTCTCGCCCGTGCGGCCGGCCAGGCCCAGCGCGGCGATGTTGAGCAGGGCCGGGACCCGTACGGCGGTGGTGGCGGCGACCTGGCGCAGGCCGTCGAGCGTGTACGCCCCCGCGGAGCCGGCGTCGACCCACGTGGTGACGCCGGTGTGCCAGGCGATCGGGTCGGGCGCGATGCCCCAGTAGCCGGGGCCGACGTGGGTGTGCAGGTCGATCAGGCCGGGGGTGACGAGCAGGCCGGAGACGTCGACGACCGTGTGCGCGTCGCGGGGCAGGCCGGGGCCGGTCGCGGTGATCACGCCGGCGGTGACCGCCACGTCGAACGGGTCGCCGCCGGCCAGCAGCAAGTCGTACGTCACGGCCACCTCCCGGGCCGACACTATCTTGAACGGATGAGCGCGCGGGGGTTGGTGCCGGAGCCGGAGTCGGTGGACGCGGCGGAGGGCGGGTTCCGGCTGTGGGCAGGCACGCCGCTGGCTTGCCCGCCGGAGCTGGCCGGCGTGGCGCAGTGGCTGCGGGGTGCGCTGCGCCTGCCGCTGCCGGTCGGTGCGGGCGGCCTCGACCTGCGCCTCGACCCCGGCCTGGGCGCCGAGGCGTACCGGCTGGACGGGCTGACGATCACGGGTGGGTCGGCCGCCGGGGTGTTCTACGGGTGTCAGACGCTGCGCCAGTTGCTGCCGCCGCAGGCGCTGCGCCGGGCCGGGCCGGCCGACTGGCCGCTGGCCGCCGTGCGGGTGCGGGACCGGCCCGCGTACGGGTGGCGGGGTGTCATGCTCGACGTCGCGCGTCACTTCATGCCCGTGGCTGATGTGCTGCGCTTCGTCGACCTGGCTGCCTTTCACAAGCTCAACGTGCTGCACCTGCACCTCACCGACGACCAGGGCTGGCGGCTCGAGGTGCCGGGGTGGCCGCGGCTGACCGAGACCGGCTCGTGGCGGACGGAGTCGATGCTGGGTGCGCGGCAGCACGCGACGTTCGACGGGCGGCCCCACGGCGGCTTCTACACCACCGACGACCTGCGCGAGATCGTGGCGTACGCGGAGGAGCGGCACGTCCGCGTGGTGCCCGAGGTCGACATGCCGGGCCACATGCAGGCCGCCGTGGCGGCGTACCCGCAGCTCGGCGCGGGCCCGCAACCGGTGCGGACGAGCTGGGGGATCTCGCCGCACGTGCTCAACCTGGGTGAGGAGTCGCTGGCCTTCTGCCGGGCGGTGCTCGACCACCTCTGCGACGTGTTCCCCAGCGAGGTGATCGGCATCGGCGGCGACGAGTGCCCGACTGAGGAGTGGGACGACCCCGACCGTCAGCCCTGGTTCACCGCGCGGATGGCCGAGCACCTGGCGGATCGCGGCCGCCGCGTCTACGGGTGGGACGAGATCCTGGAGGGCGGCGCCCCGGCCGGCGCGGTGGTGGCCGCCTGGCGCGGGGCCGGACCGGCATCGGTCGCGGCCCGGCTCGGGCATCCGGTGGTGGCGTGCCCCGACATCGAGGTCTACCTCGACTACCGCCAGTCCGACGACCCGGGCGAGCCGACTCCGGTGGGCACCCGGCTCACCCTGGCCGACGTGTACGCGTTCACGCCCGTACCGGAAGGCTTGTCGGAAAAGGAACGCGAACTGGTGCTGGGTGGGCAGGCGAACGTGTGGACCGAGCACATGGACTCGGCCCGCGCCGTCGACTACATGACGTACCCGCGGCTCAGCGCGTTCGCCGAGGCGGTGTGGGGCCGCCGGTCGTACGAGGACTTCGCGTCGCGGCTGCCGGAGCACCTGGCCCGGCTGGACGCGCTCGGCGTGAACTACCGCCCGCTGACCGGGCCGCGGCCGTGGGACGCGCGGCCCGACGCGCCCGGCAACCCGCGCACCTGGCCCGACCGGCTGGCCGAGCTGCGCGAGATGACCCGGCGCTTGCCATCCGGTGGGCCGGTCTGATGAGCTGCTCTCAGCGTCGCGGTGTACCCGGCAAGGAGACCGCCGAGGGCATGGAGGCGTGGAACCATGGGACATCCGTGGACAGCTATGACAACGAACGGGCGCGGTTCCGCGCCTACGGCGATCAACTGATCAGCGCGCACCTGCGGCTGCGCGAGATGGTCGAAGACCTCTACGTGGCGCTGGACGAGGGCCGCGGGGAGCAAGAACTGCAGCTGTACTGCCTGACGCTGTGCGGGGCGGTGACCAAGCACCACACGGCCGAGGACCTCGACGTCTTCCCGTTGCTGGCCGCGCGGCACCCCGAGCTGGAGGCGTTCCTGCGCAGCCTCAAGAGCGACCACAACATGCTCGCGCACATGCTGGGACGGCTGCAGCGCTCCACCACGTACGAGGAACTGGACGCGATCAGCGCCGTTCTGGAGACCCACTTCATCGGCGAGGAGAAGCGCCTCGTGTCGGTGCTCAACGCCCTGGAACCGATGGGCGACCTAGGGATCGAGGTGACCGATGGACGTGCCTGAACCAGCCGTCGACTGGCGCAGCAAAGGGTTCTGGCTGCCCGAGGGCAGGCTCGACCTCCCGGCCGACCTCTTCGGCGGGCAGTTCACCTGGCCCCTGCTGGTGCTGCGGCGCGAGGCGGCCGAGGCCAACATCGCGACCATGGCCGCCTACTGCCGGCGCCACGGCTGGGAGTTCAGCCCCCACGCCAAGACGACCATGGCTCCGGGGCTGCTGGCCCGGCAGCTGGCGGCGGGCGCCTGGGGCATGACCGTCGCGACCGCCAACCAGGCCCTCGTGCTGCGGAGGCTCGGCGTGCCGCGGGTGCTGATCGCCAACGAGGTGCTCGATCCGACCACGCTGCGCTGGCTGGCCCGCGAGACCGCGGCCGGGTGGGAGGTCTACTTCCAGGTCGACTCGGTCGAGGGGGTGCGCGCCGCGGCCGGCGCCGGGCCGGTGCGGGTGCTCATCGAACTGGGCCACGAGCACGGACGTACGGGAATCCGGTCGGCGGCCGCGGTCGAGGAAGTGGCCCGGATGATCGCGGCCGCGCCCGAGGTGCAGCTGGCCGGCCTGACCGCGTACGAGGGCCAGCTCCGGACCGAGGCGGAAGTGGACGGCTTCCTCGACCAGGTGGTGGCCGCCTTCGAACGGCTGCGGGCGGCGGGACTCCTGCCGGAGCGGCCCGTCCTGTCCGCCGGCGGCAGCGCCTGGTTCGACCGCGTGGTCGAGCGGGTCAAACCCGTGGACGCCACCCTCGTGCTGCGCAGCGGCGCCTCGGTGACCCACGACGACGGCTTCTATCGCGAGCGCACGCCGTTCCTGCGCGTGCCGCAGGAGGGCCCGCTGGCCGCCGCGCTCGACCTCTGGGCCCAGATCATTTCGGTCCCCGAGCCGGGGCTGGCGCTGGCCGGCATGGGCAAGCGGGACGCGCCGTTCGACGAGGGGCTGCCGGTGCCGATGGAGATCCGCCGGGCCGACGGCACGTACGCGGCGACCACCGGCATCGAGGTGACCAAGCTCAACGACCACCACACCTATCTGTCCATCGCGGACACATCGCTGGTGCCGGGCGACCTCGTCCGGTTCGGCATCTCGCACCCCTGCACGGCTTTCGACAAATGGCGGCACATTCCGGTGGTTGACGACGACCGGCGCGTGGTCGACGTGCTCGCCACGTACTTCTGACCGGGCCGCGGCTGGCAGACTGCGAGCATGTCTCGGGTTCGATTCGACTGGGGGCCGCTGGGCGCCGACGCGGTGGCCCCCGGTGCGGCCTACGTGGCCGTGGTCGACGTGCTCTCGTTCACCACCACGCTGACCGTCGCCGTCGAGCAGGGCATCAGCGTGCTGCCGTACCGGTGGCGGGACGACTCCGCGGTGGCGGTGGCCCGGCGGCACGGGGCGATCCTCGCGGTGCTGCGCTCGCAGGCCGGGCCCGGCCAGGTGACGCTGTCGCCGGAGAGCATCCTGCGCACCGACCTGGAGGCGGCGAAGATCGACCGGCTCGTGCTGCCCTCGCCCAACGGCTCGGCCATCTCGGTGCGGCTGGCCGACGCGGGCTGCACGGTGGTCGGCGTCTGCCTGCGCAACGCGGCGGCCGCCGCGGCCTGGGTGTGGGAGCGGGCCGGGGACAAGCCGGTGGCCGTGGTGGCGGCCGGGGAGCGGTGGCCGGACGGGTCGCTGCGGCCCGCCGTCGAGGACCTGTGGGGCGCGGGCGCGTTTCTGGCCCGGCTGGCCGACCTGGACTCCACCGACGGGTTCTCGCCCGAGGCGCTGACCGCCCTGGCGGCGTACCGGGGGGTGGCCGGGCGGATCGAGGCGGAGCTGCCCGAGTCGGCCAGCGGCCTGGAGCTGCGGGCCAACGGGTTCGCCGGGGACGTCACGGTGGCCGGGGACGTGGGGGCCAGCCCGGTCGTGCCGGTATTGCGCGACGGATGGTTCGTTCCTGGCGGAACCCCTTCCACCACCTAGCGGTCCGGTTCTACTCCGGGGCCGCGTCGTGGCCGCTGTTGGCGAGCGTGTCGTACGGGAACGGCAGCGGATCGACAGCGGTCACGTCGTCCAGTCTCCGCACCAGCGCCGGGTCGAGGTCCCAGCCGGCGGCGCCCAGATCGGACTCCAGCTGCTCCAGGTTGCGCGCCCCGATGATCGGGGCCGTCACCGTGGGCCGTTGCAGCAGCCAGTTCAGGGCGACCTGGGCCGGCTCGCGTCCCGCCGCCGTGGCCACCGCCCGCAGCTCGTCGAGGACCCGCCACGTGCGGTCGGTGTCGTAGACACCCCAGCGTTCGCCCCAGTTCTCGGCCTCGGCCATCCCGATCCGGCTGTCCGCCGGGGCCGACCCGCCCCGCGTGTAGCGCCCGGTCAGCCACCCGCCGCGCAGCGGGCTCCACGGCAGCACACCCAGCCCGGCGTCGGCCGCCAGCGGGCCCTGCTCCCACTCGAACTCGCGGTCGAGCAGGTTGTAGCGCGGCTGGACGGCGGCGAACGGTTCCCATCCGCGCTTGTCGGCGACGCCGAGCGCCTTCTGGATCTGCCAGGCGGCCCAGTTGCTGACGGCCAGGTAACGCACCTTGCCGCTGGTCACCAGCAGGTCGAGGGTGCGGACGACGTCCTCCACGGCCGCGGCCGGGTCCCAGCCGTGCACGTGGTAGAGGTCGATGTGGTCGGTGCCCAGCCGGCGCAGGCTGCCCTCGGCCGCGGCCATGACGTGTTTGCGGCCGAGCCCGGCCCGGTTGCCGCCGGGGCCCCAGCGCACCTTCGTCGAGATCACCCAGTCGGCCCGGTCGTGCTGTTTCAGCCAGTGGCCCACGATCTGTTCGCTGCGTCCCGCCCCGTACGCGTCGGCGGTGTCGAGGAACGTGCCCCCGGCCTCGGCGAACCGGTCCATCATGCGGAGGCTGGTCTCTTCGTCGGCCTCACGCCCGAAGGTCATCGCCCCGAGGCAGAGTTCGCTGACGGCCAGCGAGGTGCGGCCCAGAAATCGATAGCGCATGATGCGACAGTACGGCCGGATCGGTCTGCGCCTACGATCCATTTCCATGCCGGAATCCCGTACCAATTCGGCCTGGGAGACGCTTCTCGAGCTGCCCGCCCGGGGCCCTCGGCACGTGGCGCTGGCGGCCGCGCTGCGGGCGGCGATCCGGTCGGGGCGGGTGCCGTCGGGGTCCGCGTTGCCGCCGAGCCGGGTGCTGGCGCCGGTGCTGGGCTGCTCGCGGTGGGTCGTCACGCAGGCCTATGCGCAGCTCGCCACCGAGGGCTATCTGGAGGGGCGGACGGGTTCGGCCACCCGCGTTCGCTATCACGGCACACCGCCCACCGAAGTCGCGACGACTCCGGACCGGAAGGCGTTCGACTTGGCGCCGGGCCGGCCCGACCTCCGGTTCTTCCCGCGCCGCCAGTGGGCCGACGCGCTGTCCGAAGCGGCCGCCTCGGCAGACCTCGGCTACCCGCCACCCGGCGGCCATCCCGAGCTGCGCAGGGTGCTTGCCGAATATCTGTCCCGTTCCCGGGCCGCCGCCGCCGACCCCGCCTCGGTGCTCGTCTGCACCAGCATCCGCAACGCGGTCGGCCGGCTCTGCCGCGGTCTGTTCGCCGCCGGGCACCGCGCGATCGCCGTCGAGGACCCGGGCTGGGGTGCCCTGCGCGCGATCGCCGCCGACGCGGGCCTGCGACCCGTGCCGGTCCCGGTCGACGGTGACGGCTTGCGGGTGGCTGAGCTTTCTTCCCCCGTACGGGCGGTGCTGCTCTCCCCGGCCCACCAGTTCCCGACCGGCGCCGTGCTGGCCCCGGCCCGCCGGGCCGCCCTGGTCGACTGGGCCCGCGCGGTCGACGGCGTGATCGTGGAGGACGAGTACGACAGCGAGTTCCGCTACGACCGCAAGCCGGTGGGCTGCCTGCAGGGCCTCGACCCGGCGCGCGTGGTGCTGGTCGGCTCGGCCCACAAGACCCTGGCCCCGGCGGTCGGCGTCGGCTGGGCCGTGGCGCCACCCCGCTGGCGGCCCGCCCTGGAGTCGGGCCCGTCGCCCACGGCCATCGACCAGGCGGCGTTCGCCGGGTTCGTGGCCGCGGGCCGCTACGACCGGCACCTGCACCGGGCCCGCCAGCGCTACCGGGCCCGCCGCGACCTGCTGATCGCCGAGCTCACCGCGCACCGGCCGGGCTGCACCACCCAGGGCGTCTCGGCCGGCCTGCACGTGGTCTGCTCCTGGCCCGGCCTCGACGAGCGCGCGGTGGCGGCGGCCGCCCGCGGGGCCGGCGTCGACGTGATGACGCTGGCCGACTACCGGGTCGCGCCCGGCCCGCCGGGGCTGGTGCTGGGCTACGGCAACATCAGCGACGCGGCCGTGCCGCGGGCGGTCCGGGCTCTCGTACGCGGCCGTTCTGCATGAGGAAGTGGGCCTGCTCGATCCGGGTCAGCAGGGGCACGGTCGCCACCGCCGCGGCGGCAACTGCAACGCGGGCGGGATCCGTTGATCGATCCGATCGGGCGCCACCAGGGAATTCTACGGGCCGGCGGGCCGATGACCGTGTCCCCTCGGCGAGGGATGGGATGCGATCGATGGTGGTTTTAGGGTCGTTTTGTCACGCCGGCATCACCCCCTCGGAGCCGCCGATGTCCACGTTCCGCGCGACCAACAACACCCCACCCAAGGCCCGCGAACCGTTCGCGGTGGCGGCCCCGCCGAAAACCGAGATCCCGGACGGCCCGACCGAGCAGATCGGCGAGCGCCGCCCGGGCAAGCGCCGCAACTGGGGGTTCCTCCTGGTCACGGCGGTGGCGTTGTTCGCCCTGAACGTGGCCGGGGTGGCCGTCTTCGTGGCCTGGCGGGCCGCTCACCTGGCCCGGGCCGCGCTGCAGCAGCAGCCGGTGGCGGCCGCCGCGCCCGGCCCGGGGGAGGACTTCGACGTCTCGTACGCCCAGGAACCGTTGCGGGTGCAGGTGGGCTGCTCCGCGGTGCTCTTCCTCGACCTCGACGAGCCTCGCTCGAACGCCGGTGAGAAGGTGAGTGACCTGCGCTACGACAGCCGCTGCGGCGATCAGCCGCCCAGCCTGACCCTCGGTTCCGGCGCGGCCGGCGGCAGCCAGGTCCGCAACAACGACACCGACGCCGCGGGGTGCGCCCGGGCCATCCGCACCAGCCCCATCGGGCCGGGGGCGAGCGTTCCCGTCCGCAAGGGGGCCGTGCTCTGCGTGCTGACGGCGGCCAGCCCGGCCCGCATGGTGCTGGTCGAGATCACCGATGTCGGCCGGACCGGAACCGCTGGTATGCGCGCGACGTCCTGGAAAGTAGCGGCCTGACGGCGGTCGTGCCGGGCGCCCCTGACAGAATGTCGGGTGCGCCCCGTGACAGCTGTGAGGAGACCTTCCCGTGATCCGTACCCATGAAGCCGGCACTCTTCGCGCGAGCGACGCCGGCACGACGGTGACGCTCGCCGGGTGGGTGGCCCGCCGGCGCGACCACGGCGGGGTCATCTTCGTCGACCTGCGTGACGCCTCCGGCGTGGTCCAGGTGGTCTTCCGCGAGGAGGACGCGCACGCGCTGCGCAACGAGTTCTGCGTGCTCGTGGTGGGCGAGGTCAACGCCCGCCCCGAGGGCAACGCCAACCCCGAGCTGGCCACCGGCGAGATCGAGGTCGTGGCGTCGCAGCTGACCGTGCTCTCCGAGGCCGCGCCGCTGCCCCTGCCGGTCGACGACGCGATCACCGCCTCCGACGACCTGCGCCTGAAGTATCGCTACCTCGACCTGCGGCGGTCCGGCCCGGCCAAGGCACTGCGCCTGCGCTCGCGGGCCAACCAGATCGCCCGCGAGGTGCTGCACGCCCGCGACTTCAACGAGATCGAGACGCCGACGCTGACCCGGTCGACGCCCGAGGGCGCCCGTGACTTCCTGGTCCCCGTCCGGCTGCAGCCCGGCACGTGGTACGCCCTGCCCCAGTCGCCCCAGCTGTTCAAGCAGCTGCTGATGGTGGCGGGCCTGGAGCGGTACTACCAGATCGCCCGCTGCTACCGCGACGAGGACTTCCGGGCCGACCGGCAGCCCGAGTTCACCCAGCTCGACATCGAGATGTCCTTCGTCACGCAGGACGACATCATCGCGCTCGGCGAGGAGATCGTGTCCAAGCTGTGGAGCGAGCTCGCCGGCTACCAGGTGCAGCTGCCGATCCCGCGGATCACCTGGACCGACGCGATGAACCGGTACGGCTCCGACAAGCCCGACCTGCGCTACGGCGTCGAGCTGGTCGAGCTCACGTCCTACCTGCAGGGCACCGAGTTCCGCGTCTTCGCCGGAGCCATCGCGGCCGGTGGTTACGTGGGCGCGGTCGTGATGCCCGGCGGCGCGTCGCAGACCCGCAAGGAGCTCGACGGCTGGCAGGACTGGGCCAAGGCCCGGGGTGCGCGCGGTCTCGCGTACGTGGTGCTGGACGCCGAGTCGGGCGAGGCGCGCGGTCCGGTCGCCAAGAACCTGTCCGCCGAGCACCTGTCCGGTCTGGCCGACGCCGTGGGCGCGAAGCCCGGTGACGCGATCTTCTTCGCCGCCGCCAACGAGCGCCGCGAGGCCCAGGAGCTGCTGGGCGCGGCCCGCATCGAGATCGCCAAGCGGTCCGGCCTGATCGACGAGTCGGCCTGGGCGTTCTGCTGGGTCGTCGACGCCCCCATGTTCGAGAAGACCGACGAGGGCGGCTGGACCGCGGTCCACCACCCCTTCACCTCGCCCAACAACGAATGGGTGGACCGCTTCGAGGAGGCGCCCGACCAGGCCCTCGCGTACGCGTACGACATCGTCGTCAACGGCAACGAGATCGGCGGCGGCAGCGTCCGTATCCACCGCGGCGACGTGCAGAGCCGGGTCTTCGACCTGCTCGGCATCTCGCCCGAGGAAGCGCAGGACAAGTTCGGCTTCCTGCTCGAGGCCTTCAAGTACGGCCCGCCTCCGCACGCCGGCATCGCGCTCGGCTGGGACCGCACCTGCATGCTGCTCTCCGGTAACGACTCGATCCGCGAGGTCATCGCGTTCCCCAAGACGCGCGGCGGCTTCGACCCGCTGACCACGGCGCCCACCCCGATCACCACGCAGCAGCGGCTCGAGGCGGGCATCGACGCCAAGCCCAAGCCGGCGGCCGGCACACCCGGCACCGACGGCCAAGCGGTTCCCGTGGAGCGCTCAAACTGATCTGATCTGACACATGAGCGAGCTTGCGAGCGAATCATCAGGCACAGTGCCCGGCTCAGGCCTCCGCGGTAGCGAAGCGGAGGCGGCGGCATGAGCACACTCATCGTCGGCGCGTCCGGTTTTCTCGGCTCCGAAGTGGCCCGTCAGGCGACGGCCACCGACCAGGCGGTGGTGGGCACAGCCACCACCGCCGCGGGCGGGTTCGTTCCGGTCGACATCACCGATCGCAAGTCGGTGCGTGCGCTCATGTCCGCCGTACGGCCCAAGCTTGTGATCAACAGCACGCGGGGCGGCTGGCGGGTCGAGGCCGACGGTGCGGCCACAGTGGCCGCCGAGGCGGTCGCGGTCGGGGCCCGGCTCGTGCACGTGTCGACCGACGCCCTGCACGCGGGGCGCCCGACGCCGTACACCGAACGCGACGAGCCGACCCCGGTTTCCCTGTACGGGGCGGCCAAGGCGGCGGCCGAGACGGCGGTGGCGGCAATCGACCCGTCCGCGGTGATCGTGCGGACGTCGCTGATCTGGGGCGGTGACAACAGCGGGCACGAGTCCTTCGTGCTCGGACTGCTCAATGGGCAGCGCGGCACGCTGTTCAGCGACGAGATCCGCTGCCCGGTCCACGTGGCCGACCTGGCCGCGGCCCTGCTCGAACTGGCCGACTCGCGCTTCGCGGGCATCATCAACGTGGCCGGCCCCGAAGCGATCAACCGCGCCGACTTCGGCCGGCTGGTCGCCCGCGCGCACGGCCACGACCCGGACGCGCTGCCGGTCGGCCTGAGCGCCGGCAGCGGGCTCGGGCCGCGCCCGCTCGACGTGCGGCTCGACACGTCGCTGGCCCGTACGGTGCTGCGCACCCCGCTGCGGCCGGTCTCCGCCATCGCCTCCTGATCGCGCTCGCGTTCGCGTTCGCGTTCGTGCTCGTTTCCGCGCTCGTGCTCGTGCTCGTGCTCGCGCTCGCGCTCGTGTGAGACTGATCGGGTGGAGCCGCACATTGTCGAGCTGGGCGAGCAGCCCTACGTGGGCCGCCGCGAAACGATCACGATGACCCAGTTCGCGCGGGTCGCCGACCACCTGCCGACCATGGTCACCCGGCTCGGTGAGCGCGGTGTCCCCGTCTCCGGGGCGCCGTTCTTCCGCTACCGGGTGATCGACATGTCGGCCGACCTGGTGGTCGAAGCCGGCATCCCGGTCGCCACGCCGGCCATGGTGAGCGCGCCGATGTTCGCCGAGACCCTGCCCGCCGGGCGGTACGTGACGGTCAGCCACATCGGCCACCCCGACGAATTGATGCAGGTCACCGCGCGTCTGCTCGACTGGGCCCGCGACCACGGCCTGACCTGGGACATGCAGCCCACCCCGACCGGCGAGGTGTGGGGCTGCCGCCTCGAAGTGCTGAGGAGCAACCCGGCCGACGAACCCGACATGCACAAGTGGCGCACCGACCTGTTCTTCAAGCTCGCGGACCGAGTTTGACTTCGATGGCCTTCGGGGTATCTGCCGTGACAAGGCTCTCACCCCCCTCGGAGGACATAAATGCTTGCCATCGCCGCCGCTGTCGTCTTCGGAGTCTGGCTCCTGCTGGACCTGCTCGACACCAACCTGGGCGCGCCCGACCTGTTCAACTTCCCGACCATGGCCTCGCTCGGCCTCCTGCTGCTCTCCCTCTACCTCGCGGGCATCGGCAGCGGCCCGCGCGGCAGCGGCAACAGCTCGGGCCGCCGCTTCTACGGTCGTCGCCCCGGCCGCGGCTGACCCCCTGAACCACCCCCTCGAGCCACCGGCGGCCCCGCACGGCACGGCTCGAACCCGGCCCGTCGGATCTGCGCCTCTCGCGTGTTCCGGCGGGCCGGTCTCGTGTGGCACGGCTCGAACCCGGCCCGTCGGATCTGCGCCTCTCGCGTGTTCCGGCGGGCCGGCCTCGTGCGGCTGCATTTCGGGGACGCCGTGGCGGGCCGGTACTGTTTTCGCCGATGACTGAACCCGCTGACGGCCTCTTCTCCGTGGCGCAGCCCGGCGCCCCGCAGGCCCCGGCGCCGGCCACCGGCTTCACCACCCCCGACGCCGGCTCGCCGCTGCCGGTGCGGATGCGGCCCGCCTCCCTCGACGAGCTGGTCGGTCAGGAACACCTGCTCGCCCCCGGCGCCCCGCTGCGGCAACTGGTCACCGGGGCCAGCCCCATGTCGGTGATCCTGTGGGGCCCGCCCGGCACCGGCAAGACCACCATCGCCCACCTCGTCGCGGGCGCCACCAATCGCAAGTTCGTCGCCATGAGCGCGCTCTCGGCCGGGGTCAAGGACGTACGCGCGGTGATCGACACGGCCCGCCGCGAACGCCGCTACGGCGGCCCGCCCACGGTGCTGTTCATCGACGAGGTGCACCGCTTCAGCAAGACCCAGCAGGACTCGCTGCTGGCCGCGGTCGAGGACCGTACGGTCACACTTCTGGCCGCGACCACTGAAAACCCCTACTTCTCGGTCATTTCGCCCCTGCTGTCCCGGTGCGTGCTGCTCACCCTGCAGGCGCTCGACGACGACGACGTCCGTGGCCTGCTCCGCCGGGCCGTGGCCGACGAGCGCGGGCTGAACGGCGAGGTCACGCTGACCGCCGAGGCCGAGGAGCATCTCGTACGGCTGGCCTCGGGCGACGTCCGCAAGGCGCTCACCGCGCTGGAGGCCGCCGCCGGTTCGGCCGTGGCCCAGGGCGTCAAGGAGATCGACCTCGCCACCGCGGAGAAAGCGGTCGACGTGGCCGCCGTGCGCTACGACCGCGACGGCGACGCCCACTACGACGTGACCAGCGCCTTCATCAAGAGCATGCGCGGCAGCGACCCCGACGCGGCCCTGCACTGGCTGGCCCGCATGCTCGTGGCCGGCGAGGACCCGCGGTTCATCGCCCGGCGCATCGTCATCTTCGCCAGCGAGGACGTCGGCATGGCCGACCCGCAGGCGCTGCTCGTGGCCACCGCCGCGGCCCAGGCCGTACAGCTGATCGGTCTGCCCGAAGCCGGGCTCAACCTGGCCCAAGCCGTGATCCACATGGCCACCGCCCCCAAGAGCAACAGCGCCACCACCGCGATCGGCGCGGCCATGGCCGACGTGCGGGCCGGTCGCGGGGGAGCCGTGCCGTCCGCGCTGCGCGACGCGCACTACCCCGGCGCGCGCGGATTAGGGCACGGGCGAGGTTATCGCTATCCGCACGACGACCCTCGCGGGGTGGTAACTCAGCAGTATCTGCCCGACGATCTGGCGGACGCGGAGTATTACCAGCCGACCGACCACGGCGCCGAACGGGCGATGGGGGAGCGGGTTCCGCGGCTGCGGCGCATCGTGCGTGGTCGTGCCGCTACACCGCGTACGGGGGACGTTCCGGGGCCCGGGACCAGCCGCCCGGCGGGTGGTGCGACCTTGACCCCTGCTGCCAACATCACAGCGGAAAAGCCCGACCCTCCCGTCGGTGCTGATCCGGAGCCGGGCGAGCCCGCATCGACGGCCGTCGCCGGCTCCGGTGGCGCCTCCGATGGGAGCGTGTCCACAGATGGGACTGGTAGTCTCGCCCGTCCGCCCGCGGCGACCGGGCCGGAAGGGACGACGCCCGACGAAAGCGGCCCAGCCGCCGGAGAGGAACAGCCGTGACCCCGCGCGGTGCCGATCGGCCCGACGACGACGCTGACCTGCGCAACGAGCAGGCCGGCGGGCGCAAGGGGCGCCGCTTCGGTCGCGGGCGGCAGGAACCGGTCGAGGAAGAGCCGGTCGCCCAGGAGGAAACGGGCTGGCTCGACGACCTGCGCACGGCCAAGCAGCAGCGCTCCGCGATCGGCCCCGGCACCTTGGCCGGCGAGACCCGCTACAGCAAGTCCGGCCGGGTCGCCCCCGGCCCCGACGACAACCCCGGCGACGAGCTGCCCGCCCCCGGCTGGCAGTCCGGCAGCGGCGAGTTCCCCGCGGCCGACAACCGGCCCGGCCAGCGCTCGGGCGCCGTTCCGCCGCAAGGCCGCGGTCAGCGTTCGGGAGCGGTGGCGCCGCAGGGTCCTGGTCAGCGTTCGGGAGCTGTGGCGCCGCAGGGTCCCGGTCAGCGTTCGGGAGCTGTGGCGCCGCAGGGTCCCGGTCAGCGTTCGGGGGCCGTCCCGGCGCAGGGGCCCGGCCAGACGTCACGGGGCCAGATCCCGGCCGCTCCGGGCCGCGCGGGTGTGCCCGCACCGACTTTCCCGTCCGCCGGCCCCGATCAGAGCGGTCCACCGCCGGTCGGCCGCGACCAGGCGGGCCGCCCGTACGGCGGCGCCCCGGCCGGTCAGCAGTACGGAAACCCGGCACCGGGCGGCCAGCACGGGGGCGGTGCCCCGGCCGGCCGGCAGTACGGAGGCGCCGATCCGGGCCGGGCGCAGCCGGACGACCAGGATCAGTACGGCCGCTCGGCAGCACCCGCCCGGCGCGGCCCCGAGCCGCAATCGCCCGCGGCCGGCGGAGTCGTTCCGCTTTCGGGCAACGCCCCCGAACTCCCGTCGGTGCGCCCGGTGTCCCCGGCGTCCCGCCCGGTCTCGCCGGGCGTACCCACTCGCGGCCGCGATCGCTTCCGCGCCGACGGCCCACCCGCGGGTCGCCCGACCTCCGGTGCCGGCTTCGGCGGTTCCGGCCGTCCCGTCTCGGGCTCGCCGGACGGCTCGGCCTACGGCGGTTCCGGCCGGCCGGTCTCCGGTGCCCCGGACTTCGCCGACCCGGAGGCCCAAGGCGGTGCCGGCTTCGGCGGGCGCGCTTCGGCGCCCGGGGAGTACGGCGGTGCCGGGCGGCCGGTCTCGGGCGCGCCGGAAGGTGCCGGCTTCGGCGGGCGCGCCTCGGCGCCGGGGGAGTACGGCGGTGCCGGGCGGCCGGTGCCGGGTGCACATGGACAAGGCGGCGCAGGGCCGGACGGTCCGGGGCAGACCACCGGACGGCACGGCCGTGGTGGCGATGACGCTCCGGGCGAGCGCACCGGCCGGCACGGCGGTGGCGAGCCGGGGGAACGCGGCCGACGGTCCGGGCGCGGCAACCCGCCCGGTCAGGGCGCCCCGTGGTCGGGTGCGCCGGGACCGAGTGGCACCAGCCAGAACGTTTCCCGCCACGGTGGCGCCGAGCTGGCCGGGCCGCAGGGGCCGGGGTCTCCGGGCGCGCCGCCCGGCCCAGGTCGCCAGGGCGCCGGGCCGGGATCGCCCGGTGCCGGGCCCGGCCCGCAGGGCCCCGGTGCGCCGGGCGGACTCGGTCCGCAGGGCGGTCACGGTCCGCAGGGCGGTCACGGTCCGCAGGGCGGGCCTGGTGGGCAGGCCGGGCCGGCTGCGCCCGGCGGGCCCGGGGTGCCGGGTCGGTCCGGGGTGCCGGGTGGACCGGGTGCTCCCGGGCGTGGCGGACCCCAAGGGCGTGCGCAGGGCAACGACCCGCAGCCGGGTGGGCGCGGGCCGGGCGTGTCCGGGCACACGGGCAGCTTCCCCGCGGCCGGTTCGGGCACCGGTCCGGTGCGGGCCGCGGCCGTCGTGCCGCCGGTCGTGCCGGGACGCGAAGGGGTGCGGACCCCGGCCGTTCCCGGGCGCGCCGGCGCCATGGCCGGGCAGACCTCGGGTGTGGTTCCCCGCCCCGGCGACAGCTCCGGGCGGATAGCGCCGCGCGGTGGGCAACCGGGCAGCGGTCCGCAGGGGCCGGGGCAACCGCAGGGCCGGGGCCGGGCTGTGCCCGCCGGTCAGGTCTCGCCGCCGACGGGCCCGGTCTCGCCGGGGCAAACTCCGCAGAACGTCTACGGGCGTCCGCCGGCGGGGCCGGTCTCGCCCGGGCAGAACGTCTACGGCCAGCCGCCGTCGCAGCAGCCGACCCCGGGTGAGTACGGCCAGCTCTCCCAGGCCCAGAGCGCGCCGCGGCCGCCGCAGGCCGACGCCGATCAGGTGCCGGGGGAGTACGGGCAGCTGTCGCGGGCCCAGGCCGTCCCCGGGCAGCCGCAGCTCGAACCGGGTCAGGCGACGGGCGCTGTGCGCGGCCCGGCCGGCCGTGGTGAGCGTGGCCGTAACGGGCCCGGCGGTCGTGCCCCCGGTTCCGCCCAGATCAGCGGCGACCCCGCCCGGGGTGCCGCCGGCGCCGCCGTGGTGGGGGGAATCGCCGGTGCGGCCGCGGGCGCGGCTTCCGTCGGGGCCGCCCCGGTCCGTGGTGCCGGCGGGCCGGGTGACGCCAACCGCGGCGCCGCCCCGGTGCGGGGCGGGCGCAGGTCGGAAAGCCTGGACGACGCCGACAGCGCCACCCTGCGCGGTGGCCGCGGCCAGGATGACGCCGACGGCGGCGCCCTGCGCGGTGGCCGCGGTCACGACGACGCCGGCGGCGGCTTCGCTCGCAGCGGTCGTGGCCGGTTCGGCGTGGATGACGCTGACAGCGGCGAGGTTCGTGGTCGTGGCCGCTTCGACGTGGACAAGGCCGACAGCGGCGCGGTGCGTGGCGGGCGGGACGACGCGGACAGTGGCCCGCACGCCGCGGCCCCGCTGCGGGGGGCGCGGGGGGCCGCGAGCCTGGCCGATGTCGAAAGCGGTGCGGCCCACGGTGCGGCGTCCGTTCCGGGGGCGCTCGGCTCCGCCTCGGTGCGTGGGGCAGCGGGTCCGGACGGCTCGGCGCCGAAGGGCAGCACGAGCGTGCGGCCCGCCGGCGCGGCTGCGGGGGCGGCCAAGGCCGGCGCGACGGCTCGGGCCGGCGCGCCCGGGCGGGTCGTCGTCGAGACCGGCGGCGGCCCCTTGCCCGCTCAGGGCGGGTCACCGGTGGTCGGAGCCAAGGCGGCCGGAGCGGCCAAGGCGGCCGGAGCGGCCAAGGCGGGCGTGGCGGCCGGAGCGGCCAAGGCGGCCGGAGCGGCCGGAGCAGCCAAAGCAGTCGGGGCGGCCGGGGCGGCCGGGGCCACGATGGTGGCGGCGCCGGACGGGGACGAGCCCGGTGCGACCTCCGGCGGCCTCAACGGCATCCGGGAGCAGATCCGCGCCCAGCGCAAGCTGCGCGTCGTGACGCTGGTCGCGCTGGCGATCGTCGTGCTGGTCGTGCTGCCCGCGTTCTTCGGGCTGCGGTCGGCGAGCAAAGACCCGGTTTTCGGCTCGCTCGACGCGCTGAACGTGCCGTCGTGGGCCGAGCAGCAGGTCGACGACCAGGATTTCGGCAGCCAGTGGTGTTTCGAGGAGTGCCGGTTCCGCGAGCGCACCGCCGACTCGCAGCGGCCGTTCAAGGAGACGACCGCGGCCTACACGTCGGCCCTGACCGCCGCCGGGTGGCAGCCGTGGCAGGTCGAGGACTGCCCGGAGCAGGCCGTCGACCCGGCCGAGAGCACGTACAGCTGCTGGAAGCGTGACGAGTTCACTCTGGATCTGCGGGTCAGTCCGCCCGACTGCAAGATCGACCAGGTGACCGCGAACGACCCGGCCGTCGCGGGTTCGGTGGCGCCGACCGTGCCGCCTCAGGGCTCCTGCACGGGCTCCGCCGTCAGCATCAAGGTGCAGGCCGCGATCGCCGACACCCGGGGCAAACCGGACCCGGAGAAGAGCCCGTTCACCGGCGAGACGCCCGACCCGGTCATCACGGAGGACCTCCTGGAGCCGACACCCACGGCGTCGTGACGCGGGTTGTGGTCACGGACGGTAGGGTCTGCACGTTGAACCGCCCACCCGTGACCTTATGAGGGAGACGCGCCTGATGGACGCCGGAGAAATCGCAGGCCTGATCGCGGCGGGCGCCTTTCTGATGCTCGTCGTCGTGCTCGCCGTTCCGCTGCTCAAGCTGGGCCGCACCGTCGACGCCGCCACCAGGGCCATCAACGACGTGACCGACCGCACCGGCCCGCTGCTGACCGATGTCAACGAGACCGTCAAGGGCGTGAACGTCGCCCTCGGTCAGGTGCAGGTCTCTTTGGACGGTGTGAACGTCCAGCTCGGCAAGGTCGACACGATCACCGAGCACGCCGCCCACGTCACCGCCAACGTGGCCAACCTGTCCACCGTCGTGGCCGCCGCCGCGGCCAACCCGCTGGTCAAGGTGGCCTCGTTCGGGTACGGCTTGCGCAAGACCGTCCAGGCGCGCCGCAACGCCGACGAGGCTCGCGAGGTGCGCGAGACCATGAAGCAGCGCCGCAAGGCCGCCCGCCGCTAATTCGTCAGAAGGGAACCAACCCGCCATGAAGCGGCTGCTCTGGCTGGGTGTCGGCCTCGCCGTCGGCGCCATCGTCGTTCGCAAACTCACCCAGAAGGCGAACGAGTTCACCCCTACCGGCATAGCCACCTCGCTGTCGCAATCCGCTGGCGGCCTGGTCGAGTCGATGCGTAGCTTCGTGGAAGACGTGCGCGCCAACGCGGCCGAACGCGAGGAACAGATCAACAAGGCGTTCGCCGAGGGTGAGCTGTACGTCTACGAGGACGAGGACGGCCCGGACGGCCAGGAGGGGAACCGATGAAGACGGCGGAGATCAAGCGGCGCTATCTGGCGCATTTCGAGGCCAACGGGCACACGGTCGTGCCGAGTGCCCCGCTGCCCGCTATCGACGACCCCAACCTGCTGTTCATCAACGCCGGCATGGTGCAGTTCGTGCCGTATTTCCTGGGCCAGCGCACCCCGCCTTTCCCTCGTGCGGTGAGCGTGCAGAAGTGCATCCGCACGCCCGACATCGACGAGGTCGGCAAGACCTCCCGGCACGGCACGTTCTTCCAGATGAACGGCAACTTCTCGTTCGGCGACTACTTCAAGGAAGGCGCGATCAAGCTCGCCTGGGAGCTGTCGACGAACCCGGTCGAGCAGGGCGGCTTCGGGCTCGACCCGGAGCGCATCTGGCCGACCGTCTACCTCGACGACGACGAGGCGTTCGCCCACTGGAAGGCGATCGGGGTGCCCGAGTCGCGGATCGTGCGCCGCGGCAAGAAGGACAACTACTGGTCGATGGGCATCCCGGGCCCGGCCGGCCCGTGCTCCGAGCTGTTCTACGACCGCGGCCCCGAGTACGGCAAGGACGGCGGCCCCGAGGTCGACGAGGACCGGTTCATGGAGTTCTGGAACCTGGTCTTCATGCAGTACGAGATCACCGACGTGAAGTCGAAGTCGGAGTTCACGGTCGTCGGTGACCTGCCCAAGCAGAACATCGACACCGGCATGGGCCTGGAGCGCGTCGCGGCGCTGCTGCAGGGCGTCGACAACCTGTACGAGATCGACGAGGTGCGCCCGATCCTCGACCGCGCGGCCGAGATGACCGGCAAGCAGTACGGCGCGAAGTCCGGGCACATCGCGGGTGAGTCCCACCCCGACGACGTACGCCTGCGGGTGATCGCCGACCACGTGCGCACCGCGCTGATGCTGATCGGCGACGGTGTCACGCCCAGCAACGAGGGCCGTGGATACGTGCTGCGCCGGATCATGCGCCGCGCGATCCGGGCGATCCGTCTGCTCGGCTGGCAAGCGCCGGCGCTGCCCGAGCTGCTGCCGGTGGCGCGCGACTGCATGGCCCCGTCGTACCCCGAGCTGGCCGAGGAGTTCGGCCGGATCTCCACGTACGCGTACGCCGAGGAGGACGCGTTCCTGTCCACGCTGCGCGCGGGCACGACGATCCTGGACACGGCGATCAGCGACACCCGGGCCAAGGGCGGCAAGGCGCTCAGCGGCGACCAGGCCTTCCAGCTGCACGACACGTACGGCTTCCCGATCGACCTGACCCTGGAGATCGCGCAGGAGCAGGGCCTCGAGGTCGACCAGGACGGCTTCCGCCGGCTGATGGCCGACCAGCGGGCCCGCGCGAAGGCGGACGCGGCCGCGCGCAAGACGGGCCACGCCGACCTCAGCGCGTACCGGAACGCTCTGGATCTCGGTGGTCCGGTCGAGTTCACCGGTTATCAGGAGGTCTCGCGCGAGTCGCGGGTGCGGGCGCTCATCGGTGGCAGCGGCGCGGTCGAGGTGGCCGGCGAGGGTGACTTCGTGGAGCTGGTGCTCGACACCACGCCGTTCTACGCCGAGGGCGGTGGCCAGCAGGCCGACACCGGCGTGATCAAGGTCGGCGGGGGCCAGCTCGAGATCGTCGACGTGCAGCAGCCGCTGCCGGGCCTGATCGTGCACAAGGCGCGGGTGATCCGCGGTGAGGTGCGCACGGGTGAGGCGGCCGAGGCCGAGATCGACGTGACCCGGCGCAAGGCGATCTCGCGGTCGCACACCGCCACCCACCTGATCCACCAGACCATGCGCGCGTTCCTCGGCGAGTCGGCGACCCAGGCCGGTTCGCTGAACGCGCCGGGCCGGCTGCGTTTCGACTTCAACACGCCGGGGGCCGTCTCGCCCGCGGTGCTGCACGACGTCGAGCAGCAGGTCAACGAGGTGCTGCTGCGTGACCTGGAAGTCCACGCGTTCATCACCTCCCAGTCCGAGGCGCGCCGGTTGGGCGCGATGGCGCTGTTCGGAGAGAAGTACGGCGATGAGGTCCGTGTGGTTGAAGTCGGCGACTACGCGCGTGAGCTTTGTGGTGGCACGCACGTCGCCCGCTCGGGTCAGCTGGGCCTGGTGAAGATCCTCAACGAGCAGTCGATCGGCTCCGGTGTGCGCCGGGTCGAGGCGCTCGTCGGCATCGACGCGTTCGGCTTCCTGGCCAAGGAACACCTGTTGGTGGCGCGTCTGGCCGAGCTTTTCCGGGTGCCCGGGGACCAGGTCGCGGACCGGGTCGAGCAGACGGTGACCGCGCTGCGCGACGCCGAGAAGGAGCTCGAGAAGATGCGCGCGCAGATGGTGCTGGGCGGTGCGGGTACGCTCGCGGCCCAGGCCAAGGATGTGCGCGGGGTGGCCTTCGTCGGCACCGAGGCTCCCGAGGGCGCGGCCGGCAACGACGTGCGTACGCTGGCTCAGGAGATCCGCGGCAAGATCGACGCGGCTCGTCCCGCGGTGGTCGCGGTGGCGGCCCGGGCTAACGGCAAGGCGTCGCTGATCGTTGCTCTCAACGGCGCGGCCAAGGCCCGTGGGCTCTCCGCGGCCGATCTGGTCAAGGGCGCCCTGTCCGGCCGGGGTGGCGGCAACGCCGACCTCGCGCAGGGCGGTGGGCTGCCCGCCGACCAGGTGCCGGTACTTTTGGCGGCGGTCGAGAAGGCGGTGGGTGACACCGCTCAGTAGCGGTAACTACGGAGGGTGGCCGGATGAGCGCGCTGTCGCGGGGTAGGCGACTGGGCGTCGATGTCGGTAAGGTGCGCGTCGGGGTCGCGATCAGCGACCCTGACGGGATCCTGGCCACCCCCCTGGTCACGGTGCCCCGTGACATGGGTGCGGCAACCGATGCCGTGCCTAGCGACATAGCTGAGCTCGTCCGCCTTGTGGGGGAACACGAGGTGGTGCAGATCGTGGTGGGGCTCCCGGTGCGCCTGAACGGGGCCGAGGGACCCGCCGCCATCGACATCCGCGCGTACGTGGAGCGCCTGTCGGCTTCGGCCGGTGAGGTTCCGGTTGCTCTTGCTGACGAGAGGATGTCGACGGTGGTCGCAACCCGTAGGCTTGCCGAGCGTGGCGTCCGAGGGAAGCGCCAACGCGCGGTCGTCGACCAGGCGGCCGCGGTGGAGATCCTGCAGAGCTGGCTGGACGCGCAGCGGAGGCAGAGATGATCGACGAGCTGGATCTGGCGTTCGACGAGCACGCCGACAAGACGAAACCCCGGCACCGCCGGGGTCGCGGCGGCAAGAAGAGCTCGGGCAAGTCCGGCATCGCCTTTGTCATGGCTTTTGTCCTGCTTGCCGCGCTCGGCGGTGGTGTCTACTTCGGCTACAACAAGGTCAAGGACTTCTTCACGGCGGCCGATTACGACGGCGCGGGTGGCGACGCCATCCAGGTGACGATCGAGAAGAACGCGACCCTCACCGATATCGGCAACGCCCTGGTCGACGTCGACGTCGTCAAGAGCACCAAGGCCTTCGTGAACGCGGCGGACGCCAACCCCAAGGGCAAGAACATCCAGTCCGGCACGTACAACATGAAGAAGCAGATGTCGGCCGAAAGCGCCGTCACCCTGCTGCTCGACCCCAAGGCGCGGGTCACCAAGGGTGTCACCTTCCGCGAGGGTCTCACGATGATGCAGACGTTCGCTCTGCTGTCCAAGGCCACAAAGATCCCGGAAGACGACTTCGTGCAGGCCGCGAAGGACCCGGAGGCGCTGGGCATCCCCGACTTCTGGTTCAACCGGCGCGACGGCAAGCAGGCCAAGAAGACGGTCGAGGGCTTCCTCTTCCCCGACACGTACGAGTTCGATCCCAAGATGGACGCCAAGGCGATCCTCGAGGTGATGATCGGCCGCTTCCTCGACACCGCCACCGAGATCGGCTTCGTCGACACCGTGCAGAAGAATCTGTCGGTCTCGCCGTTCGAGGCGCTCGTGGTCGCCTCGCTGGCCGAGGCCGAGGCGGGCGTCCCCCAGGACCTGTCGAAGATCGCCCGGGTCGCCTACAACCGCACGTACAAGCAGCAGCCGGCCATGCCGCTGCAGTTCGACGTCACCGCGAACTACTGGCTGCAGCTCAAGGGCAGCGCGGCCAAGCACTCGGGGCAGCTCAGCCAGAAGGAACTCGACGACCCGAACAATCCGTACAACTCGGTGAGCCGGGCCGGTCTGCCCCCGGGCCCGATCGACAACCCGGGCAAGTCCGCGCTCGAGGGTGCGATGAAGCCGGCCTCGGGCGAGTGGCTGTTCTTCGTGGCCGTCGACAAGAAGGGCAACTCGGCCTTCGCCATCACCAACGAGCAGCACGACGCGAACCGGCTCAAGGCCTGCCGGAACGGCGTCCCGCTGAGCAACTGCCCGAAGTGACCGGTATGTAACTCGGGGCAACGAACCGATCGATGATTCCCTATGGTTTAGGGCATCTCGCCCACGGGGGGCGCGACTTCTGCAAAGGAGTGGTGCGTTGACTACTGTCTCCAACTGGATGAGGCGTACGGCGTTCGTCGCCGCCGGCACGGCCGCGGTCCTCGGGGTCGTCTCGACGCCGGCACTGGCTGCGGACACCCTGAGCACCACCGGCGCGTCGGGCCGCTGGTCCTACATCAGGAACGGTGACTGGAGCCTCTACGCCAAGGACCCGCTGACCGACGGCCACTGCGCCCAGTGGCAGTACAAGGCGCCCGGCGGTTCCTGGACGAACTCGCTGAACAGCGTCTGCACGAGCACCGAGACCTGGGCCGGTTCGGCCCGCTCGGGCTACCAGATCCGGATCTGCCGCACCGGCGTCTGGAACTGCTCGGGCACCCGCACGCTGTAATACGCTGCGAGTCGGCGGCCGGTCGGGTTTCCCGCCCGGCCGCCGCTGTGTTTCCCGACCTCCCGGAGTTCAGCCTGATGACCGCCATCCGCCGGGCCGCCGTGTGCGGCATGCCGATCAGCCACTCGTTGTCGCCCGTGATCCACAACGCGGGTTTCGCGGCCGCGGGGTTGTCCGGCTGGTCCTACGGCTCCTTCGAATGCGGCCAGGCCGACCTGGCCGCATTGGTCGGCGGGCTCGGCCCCGAGTGGGCCGGGCTGTCGCTGACCATGCCGCTCAAGGAGGAGGGGCTGCGCCTGGCCGCGGCGGCGTCCCCGGTGGCGGTGGCGATCGGCGCGGCCAACACCCTCGTACGCCGGGAGGACGGCAGCTGGCAGGCCGACAACACGGACGTGGCGGGCATGGTCCGGGTGCTGCGCGAGGCCGGCTTGAAGCCCGCGCCGACGGTCTCCGTGCTGGGCGGCGGGGGCACGGCGCGTGCGGCCCTGGCCGCGGCGGCCGACCTGGGCGCCTCAGCCGTCACGGTGGTGACCCGGCGCCCGGCGGCCCGCGAGGAGCTGATCCCCGTGGCGACGGCGCTGGGCCTGGCCGTCCTGAGCACACCGTGGGAGCTGGCGAGCACCGCGTTCGAGGCCGACGCCGTGATCTCGACTGTGCCCAAGGGCGCCGCCGACCATCTGGCGGGTGATGTGCCCTGGCGTGCCGGCACGGTGCTCTTCGACGCGATCTACGACCCGTGGCCGACACCTCTGGCCGCCGACGCGCAAGCCCACGGCGTACCGGTGCTGTCCGGTCTTGATCTTTTGCTGGCACAGGCGCTGAGCCAGTTCGAGCAGTTCACCGGCGTCAAACCGGCCCCGGAAGAGGCGATGCGGGCGGCTCTGCTCGCCGCGGCGGCGGCCCGTTAGCGCCGCTCACGGCGGGACATGCCAGACTGTGTCCCGTGTTGCGCTGGCTAACCGCAGGTGAATCGCACGGACCGGCGCTCGTCGCGCTCCTCGAGGGAGTGCCCTCCGGGGTCGAGGTGACGAGCACGGAGATCGGGCGCGATCTCGCGCGCCGCCGGCTGGGTTACGGCCGCGGCGCCCGCATGAAGTTCGAGCAGGACGTCATCGAGATCGTCGGTGGCATCCGGCACGGGCTCACGCTGGGCAGCCCCGTCGCGATCCGGGTGGCCAACTCGGAGTGGCCCAAGTGGGAGACCGTCATGGCGGCCGACCCGGTCGACCCGGCCGAGCTCGCGTCGCAGGCCCGCAACGCGCCGCTGACCCGCCCGCGCCCCGGTCACGCCGACCTGGCCGGCATGCAGAAATACGCGCACACCGACGCCCGCCCGATCCTCGAACGGGCCAGTGCCCGCGAGACCGCGGCCCGCGTGGCCGTCGGCGTGGTGGCCAAGGCGCTGATCAAGCAGGCGCTCGGCATCGAGATCGTCTCGCACGTCATCGAGCTGGGTTCGGTGGCGGCCAAGACCGGCCTGATCCCCACCCCGGCCGACTTCGACCGGATCGACGCCGACCCGCTGCGCTGCCTCGACCCCGAGGCCAGCGCGCGCATGGTGGCCGAGGTCGACGCGGCCAAGGGCGACGCCGACACCCTGGGCGGCATCGTCGAGGTGCTGGCCTACGGCGTGCCCCCGGGTCTGGGCTCGCACGTGCAGTGGGACCGCAAGCTCGACGCTCGGCTGGCCGCGGCCCTGATGTCGATCCAGTCCGTCAAGGGCGTCGAGATCGGTGACGGCTTCACCCAGGCCCGCTCGCGCGGCTCGGTGGCGCACGACGAGATCATCCCGACCGACGACGGCGTCAAGCGCGTCACCGACCGCGCCGGCGGTCTCGAGGGCGGCATCACCAACGGTGAGCCGCTGCGGGTGCGGGCCGCGCTCAAGCCGATCTCGTCGCTCAACCGCGCTCTGCAGACGATCGACGTCACCACCGGCGAGCCCGCCACGGCCATCAACCAGCGCTCCGACGTGGTAGCGGTGCCGGCCGGGGCGATCGTGGCCGAGGCGATGGTCGCGCTGGTGCTGGCCGAGGCCGCGGTCGAGAAGTTCGGCGGCGACTCGGTCGGCGAGATCCGCCGCAACCTGCAGGGCTACCTCGACAACCTGGTCGTCCGCTGATGGCGCCGCGGGCCGTGTTCGTGGGTGCCCCCGGCGCCGGCAAATCGACCATCGGCGCCGCGGTCGCGCAGCTGCTCGGGGTCCCGTTCGCCGACGCCGACGCGATCATCGAGGTCGAGGCGGGCAAGCCCATCCCCGAGATCTTCATCGACGACGGCGAAGAGGCTTTCCGCGCCCTCGAACGGTCCGTCATCGCTTCCGCGCTGGAGGCGTACGACGGTGTGCTCGCCCTCGGTGGTGGCGCGATCCTCGACGGGGGCACCCGGGAGTTGCTGCGCAAGCACACGGTGGTCTACCTGTCGGTCGAGCTGAGCGACGCGGTCAAGCGGGTGGGCCTCGGCGCGGGCCGGCCGCTGCTGGCCATCAACCCTCGGGCCACCTTGAAATACCTGCTCGACCAGCGCCGCCCGCTCTACGCCGAGGTGGCCACGCACACGATCAAGACCGACGGCCGCGAGCCCGACGAGATCGCTAGCGAGGTCGCGACCCTGCTGCGGGGCTAGCTCGCGTTCGCCTCGAGCCGCTCGATCCGGGCGATCAGCGGGGCGAGTTCCGCCCGCACGGCGGTGAGGACACCGGGGGTGCCCATGTTCGCCCGCAGGTGGGCGTAGCCGGCCAGGGCCACCCCGACCGCCCGCCGGATCGACTTGGCGTCGGCGCCGCGTTCGCGCAGCAGCCGGCCCGCGGCGCCGTCCTGCTCCGCGGCCAGGGCGACCAGCAGGTGTTCGCAGCCTACGTAGTTGTGTCCGAATCCGATCGCCTCGCCGACGGTTTGTTCCAGGGCGATCGCGGCGGGCCGGCTGAACCGCAGGCCCTCGGCCGGGCCGCCGGGCTCGCGGGTGGTGGGCGCGGTCAGCGACGCCGGCGCGACGTCCATCGCGGTCAGGATCTGCAGGGCCAGGTTGTTGCCCTCGGTCAGCACGCCGTGCAGCAGGTCGCCGGTCGACACGGTCGGGGCGCCGGCCTCGCGGGCCCGATCGACGGCCAGCGTGACCACGGTGACGAGCCGGGCCGTGAAGGCGGACAAGCGATCGGACAGATCACCCGAAAGGTCGTCCAGGATGGTCGCGCGGATCGTGGTCACCCGCTGCACCGCCTGCTCCAGTGCCCGCTGGCAGATCGCGGAGACCGGTATGCCGCTCTCGCGGACGGACTCGGCCAGGTCGTCGGGAAGGTACACGTTGATTTTCGGCATGCCGTCTTTGTAACCCCTATGGGGGTAGAAAGATATAACCCCATTCCGCCGCCGATAGGGTGTCCGCCGTGGTGACACGGATTCAGGTGAGCGGTGACCGTCCGTACGACGTGCTTGTCGGGCGGGATCTCGCGGGCGAGCTGCCGTCGCTGATCGAGGGCGCGGCCCAGGTGGCGGTGCTGTTCTCGGCCCCGCTGCGGGACCGGGCGCAGCTCGTCGCCGAGGCCGCCGGGGTGCCGGCCCTGCTGATCGAGGTGCCCGACGCCGAGCGCGGCAAGACGATCGAGGTCGCCGCGATGTGCTGGGACAAACTGGGCGCCAACAACTTCACCCGTACGGATGCGGTGGTCGGGGTGGGCGGCGGCGCCGTGACCGACCTGGCCGGCTACGTCGCCGCGAGCTGGCTCCGCGGCGTGCGCTGGGTGCCGTGCTCGACGTCGCTGCTCGGCATGGTCGACGCGGCCGTCGGCGGCAAGACCGGCGTCAACATCGCCGCGGGCAAGAACCTGGTCGGCGCGTTCCATCCGCCCGCCGGTGTGCTCTGCGACCTCGACGCGCTGCGCACTCTGCCCGCCGACGACCTGCTGGCCGGCCTGGCCGAGGTGATCAAGTGCGGTTTCATCGCCGACCCGGCGATCCTCGACCTGGTCGAGAACGATCCGGCCGGGGCGGTTGACCCCGAGTCGCCGGTGCTGCGCGAGCTGGTCGAGCGGGCGATCCGGGTCAAGGCCGAGGTGGTGAGCGTCGACCTCAAGGAGTCGGGGCTGCGCGAGATCCTCAACTACGGCCACACGCTGGGTCACGCGATCGAGAAGCGCGAGCAGTACACCTGGAAGCACGGGCACGCCGTCGCCGTGGGCCTGATCTTCGCGGCCGCCTTGTCGCACCTGTCCGGGCGGCTCGACGCGGCGGCGCATGCGCGGCACCGCGCGATCCTGCGGCAGGTGGGGCTGCCGGTCTCGTACTCCAAAGACGCCTGGCCCGATCTGCTCAGCGCGATGCGTGTGGACAAGAAGGCCCGGGCGGCCACGCTGCGCTTCGTGGTGCTCGACGAGCTGGCCAAGCCCGGCATTCTGGCCGGTCCCGACGATGCCCTGCTGGAGCGGGCGTACGCGGAGGTGGCTCGATGATCTACGTGCTGAACGGGCCCAACCTGGGCCGCCTGGGCACCCGCGAGCCCGAGATCTACGGAACGACCACGTTCGCCGACCTCGAACGGCTGTGCCTGGAGACGGGCGCCGCGCTCGGGGTCGAGGTCGAGGTGCGCCAGACCGACGCCGAGCACGAGATGCTCCGGTGGCTGCACGCGGCCGCCGACGAGGGCGCCGACGTGGTGCTCAACCCGGCCGCTTGGAGCCACTACAACATCGCGATCCGGGACGCCGCGTCCATGCTGCGCGGACGGCTCGTCGAGGTGCACATCTCCAACATCCACACGCGCGAGGAATTCCGGCATCATTCGGTCATCTCGGCCGTCGCCACCGGTGTCATCGCGGGCTTGGGTATCGATGGGTACCGCCTCGCGCTGCAGCATCTGGCCCCATTGGCCGGTAAAGGCTGAGCGCCGGTAAACTCGGACGGTCACCGATTGGTTCTTTCATAACTCAGAGGGCTTGCAGACAACATGGCTTCCACGAACGACCTCAAGAACGGCCTGGTGCTCAACCTCGACGGCGACCTCTGGTCGGTCGTCGAGTTCCAGCACGTGAAGCCGGGTAAGGGCGGGGCGTTCGTGCGCACCACGCTCAAGAACGTGCTGTCCGGCAAGGTCGTCGACAAGACGTTCAACGCCGGCACCAAGGTCGAGACCGCCACGGTCGACAAGCGCACGATGCAGTACCTGTACCAGGACGGCGAGGACTTCGTCTTCATGGACCTCGACACCTACGACCAGATCACCGTCCAGGGCGGCACGGTCGGCGAGAACGCCAACTACCTGCTGCCCGAGGCCGAGGCCACGGTCGCGTTGCACGAGGGCGTCCCGCTTTACATCGAGCTCCCGACCAGCGTCTTCCTCGAGGTCACCTACACCGAGCCCGGCCTGCAGGGCGACCGCTCCACCGGCGGCACCAAGCCGGCCACGGTCGAGACCGGTGCCACGGTTAACGTGCCGCTGTTCATCACCACCGGCGAGAAGATCAAGGTCGACACCCGCGACGGCCGTTACCTCGGTCGTTCCTGAGATGTCGGAAGGCCCCAAGACGCAGATGCCCGCGCGCCGCAAGGCGCGCAAGCGGGCCCTCGACGTGCTTTACGAGGCCGACCTGCGCGACCTGCCGCCCCGGCAGGTGCTGGCGACCTATCTCGAGCGGATCGCCAAGCCGCACCCCGACCACCTCGACTACGCGGTCGGCCTGGTCGAGGGCGTGGCCGAGCATCTCGACCGGATCGACGAGCTGATCGCCAGCTACGCCGAGGGCTGGACGATCGACCGCATGCCCGTGATCGACCGCAACCTGGCCCGCATCGCGGTCTACGAGTTGCTCTACGTGCCCGAGATCGACGATCCGGTCGCGATCACCGAGGCGGTCGAGCTGGCCAAGACGATGTCGACCGACGACAGCCCGCGCTTCCTCAACGGCATCCTCGGCCGCATCGCCGAGTTCGCCACGCGCTAGTCGTCCCAGGTTCCGGTCGCCCGGCGCGACCGGAGCCTGTCCGTCAGCTCATAATTCCTGGTAGTAGCGCACCAGGGGCAGCCCCGTGAAGCCGGCTTCTTCGTACGCCGCGCGGGCCGGCGCATGACCCGGGTCGCCGCCGGTGGCGACCACAGCCAGGACGCAACCGGCGGTCCGCATGTGCGCCAGGGCGAACGCGATCAGCGTGCGGGCGATGCCGCGGCGCTGGGCGTCCGGATCGACGGCGATCATCTCAATCTCGGCGCTGTTCGGCTCGCCGGCCCCGTCACGGTGATGGACGACCGCGACGAAACCGAGCGGCTGACCGTTCTCCACGGCGACCCATGTGGTTTCGGTCAGCTCACGGCACGTCTGCTCGACCGCGGCGGCCTGGATCCGGTGCCAGTCGGGGTAGATGCGCTCGAAGATCCGGCGGCCGAGCACCGCCTCGAACGAGGCGAACACCGGAGCCCAGGCGCGTAACGAGAATTCGACTACAGCGGGTATGTCGCTCGCGGCGAGCGGGCGGATCTCGATCGGCATGCCGCCAGCCTGGCAGCCGTGTCCACTCGTTTACCGTTTCCGCGGGAACGGTCACGTTCCGGACATCGATCGGCATCGTAGGGTGTGGCCATGCCTCGCTACGCCCGCCGCTCGGCCCGCGTCTTGTTGATCGACTCCGAGGATCGGGTGTTGCTGCTGCGATCGGCGCTGCTTCCCGGTCCGGGGCATGTGTGGCTCACTCCGGGCGGCGGCGTGAAGTGGTGGGAGCGGCTTCGGCCGGCCGCCGCGCGCGAGCTGCGGGAGGAGGTCGGCCTCGCGGTGCGGCCGCGGGACCTGCGGCCGGTCGCGTTCACGACGGGCCATGCGGATCTCACGTTCGCCCGGGGCCTGTTCCGCGACGACTTCTTCGTGTATCGGGTCGATCGGCACGAAGTGGACACGAGCGGTCACACGGAGCTGGAACGAAAGCACTACGCGGGATTCCGGTGGTGGTCGGCCGCGGAACTGGCCGCCACCGACGAGACCGTCTATCCGTTCCGCCTGGCCGGACTGCTCGCCGACCTCGTCGTCGGCGCGTCGCCGGCCGAGCTGGTCGAGCTGCCCTGGCACCACTTCGGCTGAGCCCGGTCCCGGCGGCAAAATAGTTGACCGTACGCGGCCCCGGCATCACTGATCGCGCAAATTCCGGCGGCTGAGTCGATCATCGTAGTCACGTCGGCCACGATCAGTGATGTCGATCGTCGCACGGAACGACACGGCCGGGAAAACGAAAAAGCCCGCGACGGCCGCGGGCTTTTCGGACTCGGGACGCGTGCCGATGGTGGATTCGGCGCGGTCGAGGATGGGGGATTGTGACCGGTTGGGGGCCGGTGGTGGAGCGGACTAGCTGGCGAAGAAGGCCCGGGGGTCGGCCACGAGAACGCCCTGCTCGGTCAGGCGCTCGATCAGGCCCGACGGCGAGATGTCGTACACGATGGCCAGCGCCCGCAGGTCGTCGGCGCGGATGGAGAGGACGCGGCCGTTGTAGTCGCCGCGCTGCTGCTGAATGGCGCGGGCGTAACGGGCGACGTAGGCGAGGTCCTCGCCGGTGGTGTCGTAGAGCTTCTCGAGGTCGAGCACGATCTTGTTGGTGGCCTCGAGCCGGACGCCGCTGCCGTCGGGCAGCAGCTCCGAGACGGGCACCCGGTAGAAGTCGGCCAGCTCGGCGAGGCGCGAGACGGTGACGGCACGGTCGCCGCGCTCGTACGAGCCCACCACGACGGCCTTCCACCGGCCGTTGGACTTCTCTTCCACACCCTGCAGGGACAGGCCCTGCTGCTGCCGGATGGAGCGCAGGCGCGCACCCAGCGACTTGGCGTACTCAGACGGCATTCGGAACACTCCCACTGTGCTGGCCCCGAGGGTTCCCCTCGGCGATCGCTACGCAGCGTGACGGTACGGAGTTTGCGACCCCTGGTCAAGTGTCGGTTACCTATGAGTCGCGTTCACCCGGGGCGAAGTGTCCGATTCGCCGGGCGTGTTCTCGGGTCAGCCACGTCACCATGGTCATCACCGCGACCACTGGTAACGTAGCGTCAGCCATAGGGGCGGCCCCTCACGGGTTGCCCCGAAGACATCCTTTAACGACCCGTCCCGTGAGGCGGGGAAGGAGGTCCGCCGTGGCATCGCCACGCGCCGACGCGCCCAGCAAGATCATTTTGAGTGCGTCCGACCTGCAACGGGTTGTCGATCGCATTGCTCATCAGATTCTCGAGAAGACCTCCGGCGCCACCGGCACCGTGCTTCTCGGCATCCCCACCCGCGGAGTGCCGCTGGCCCGCCGGCTGGCCGCCCGCATCCACGCCTTCGAGGGCATCGACGTCCCGGTCGGCTCGCTCGACATCACTCTCTACCGCGACGACCTGCGGTTGCAGGCCACCCGCGCGCTCGGCAAGACCGAGCTGCCCGGCGGGGGGATCGACGGGCGGCGCGTGGTCCTCGTCGACGACGTGCTCTTCTCCGGCCGTACGGTCCGGGCCGCGCTCGACGCCCTGAAGGACGAGGGCCGGCCGAGCTCGGTGCAGCTCGCGGTGCTGGTCGACCGCGGTCACCGGGAGCTGCCGATCCGCGCCGACTACGTGGGCAAGAACATTCCGACCTCGCTGGTCGAGAGCGTCCGGGTCTCGCTGACCGAGACCGACGGCCTCGACGAGGTCAAGCTGACCGGGGGTGACAAGTGATCAAGCATCTGCGCTCGGCCGCCGACCTCGACGCGGCCACCGCGACCCTGATCCTGGACACCGCGGGCGAGATGGCCGCGCTGGCCGGCCGCGAGGTCAAGAAGCTGCCGACGCTGCGCGGCCGTACGGTGGTCAACCTGTTCTACGAGGACTCGACCCGCACGCGCATCTCGTTCGAGGCGGCCGCCAAGCGGCTCTCGGCCGACGTCATCAACTTCTCGGCCAAGGGCTCCAGCGTGTCGAAGGGCGAGAGCCTCAAGGACACCGCGCTGACCCTGCAGGCCATGGGGGCCGACGCGGTCGTGATCCGGCACCCCGCCTCGGGCGCGCCGCACCGGCTGGCCGCGTGGGTCGACGGGTCGGTGGTCAACGCGGGGGACGGCACCCACGAGCACCCGACGCAGGCGCTGCTCGACGCGTACACGATGCGGTCGCGCCTGGGCCGCCTCGACGGTCTGCGCGTCGCCATCGTGGGTGACGTGCTTCACAGCCGGGTCGCCCGCTCCAACGTGCTGCTGCTGACGACCCTGGGCGCCGAGGTGACCCTGGTCGGGCCGCCGACACTCATTCCGGTGGACATCGCGGCCGCCCTGTCGCCGGCCACCAAAGTGTCGTACGACCTCGATAGCGTCCTGCCCGACATGGACGTTGTGATGATGCTGCGGGTGCAGACCGAGCGCATGCAGGACTCGTACTTCCCCTCGGCCCGGGAGTACAGCCGCCGCTACGGTCTCGACCTCGCGCGCATGCGCAAGCTGCCGGAGCACGCGATCGTGATGCACCCCGGCCCGATGAACCGCGGCATGGAGATCACGCCCGAGGTGGCGGACTCGTCGCGATCCACGATCGTCGAACAGGTCGCCAACGGGGTCAGCGCCCGGATGGCCGTTCTCTACCTGCTGCTTGGGGGCAAGGCATGACCTCTTATCTGCTTCGTGGGGTGTCGGTGCTGGGCGCCGACCCGGCCGACCTGCTCATCCGCGACGGCGTTGTTTCCTCCGGGGCCGCCGGGGACGCCGAGGTCATCGACGCGGCCGGGCTCGTCGCGCTGCCGGGCCTGGTCGACCTGCACACCCATCTGCGCGAACCCGGCCGGGAAGACGCCGAGACGGTCGAGACGGGCTCCCGCTCGGCCGCGCTGGGTGGTTACACGGCGGTCTTCGCGATGGCCAACACCTCGCCGGTGGCCGACACGGCCGGCGTGGTCGAGCAGGTCTGGCGCCTGGGCAAGGAGGCCGGCCTGGTCGACGTGCAGCCGATCGGCGCGGTCACTGTCGGGCTGGCCGGTCGCCAGCTGGCCGAGCTGGGCGCGATGGCAAGCTCCGCGGCCAACGTCCGGATCTTCTCGGACGACGGGCACTGCGTGGCCGACCCGCGGCTGATGCGCCGCGCGCTCGAATACGTGAAGGCGTTCGACGGCATCATCGCCCAGCACGCCGAGGAGCCGCGGCTCACCGAGGGCGCCCAGATGCACGAGGGCGAGGTCAGCACCCGGCTCGGGCTCACCGGCTGGCCGGCCGTCGCGGAAGAGGCGATTATCGCGCGCGACGTGCTGCTGGCCGAGCACGTGGGCAGCCGCCTGCACGTCTGCCACGTCTCCACGGCCGGTTCGGTCGAGGTGCTGCGCCAGGCCAAGGCCCGCGGGGTGCGGGTGACGGCCGAGGTCACGCCGCACCACCTGCTGCTGACCGACGAGCTGGCCGCGTCCTACGATCCGGTCTACAAGGTCAACCCCCCGTTGCGTACGGCCTCCGACGTCGAAGCCCTGCGGGCCGCGCTGATCGAGGGCGTGATCGACATCGTCGCCACGGATCACGCGCCGCACGCGACGGAGGACAAGGAGTGCGAATGGGCGTACGCGCGGCCGGGCATGGTCGGTCTGGAGACCGCGCTGCCCGTGGTGCTCTCCGTGCTGGGTGACCGCTGGGATCTGATCGCCGAGCGCATGTCCCGGACGCCCGCGCGCATCGCGGGCCTGACCGGCCACGGCACCGACCTCAGCGTCGGGCAGCCGGCCAACCTCACGCTGGTGGATCCGTCCGCCCGGCGGGTCGTCGACCCGTCCGAGCTGGCGAGCAAGAGCCGCAACACACCGTACGCGGGCACCACCCTGCCGGGTCGCATCGTCGCGACCTTCCTCCGGGGAGAGCCGACGGTCCTGGACGGGAAGGCTGTTAAGTAGATGTCAAAAGCGCTTTTGGTTCTCGAGGACGGACGCACCTTCATCGGCGACGCCTACGGCGCCACCGGGGAGACGTTCGGCGAGGCCGTGTTCACCACCGGCATGACCGGTTATCAGGAGACACTGACCGACCCGTCGTATCACCGGCAGGTCGTCGTGCAGACGGCGCCGCAGATCGGCAACACCGGGGTCAACACCGAGGACGACGAGTCCTCGCGCATCTGGGTGGCGGGCTACGTCGTACGGGACCCGGCTCGCCGGCCCTCGAACTGGCGCTCGACCGGCGACCTGGGGGAGCGGCTCGCGGCCGAGGGTGTGGTCGGGATCAGTGGGATCGACACCCGGGCGCTGACGCGTCATCTCCGCTCGCGGGGTGCGATGCGGGTGGGCATCTCATCGGTGGACCTGGACCCGCAGTCGCTGTTGTCGCGCGTGCAGGCGGCGCCGGAGATGGTCGGCGCGGACCTGTCGGCCGAGGTGACGACGTCCTCGCCGTATCGAGTCGACGCCGTCGGCGAACACCGCTACACCGTGGCCGCGCTCGACCTCGGGATCAAGCGGAACGTCTCGCGGCGGCTGGCCGAGCGCGGGGTGACGACGCACGTCTTCCCGGCGTCGGCGTCGATCGACGAGCTGCTCGCGGTCTCGCCCGACGCGGTCTTCTTCTCACCCGGCCCCGGCGACCCGGCGACCGCCGACGGCCCGGTCGCGCTGGCCCAAGAGGTCATGCGCCGGCAGAAGCCGCTGTTCGGCATCTGCTTCGGCAGCCAGATCCTGGGCCGCGCGCTCGGCTTCGGCACCTACAAGCTGGGCTACGGCCACCGTGGCATCAACCAGCCGGTGCTCGACAAGACCACCGGCAAGGTCGAGGTGACCAGCCACAACCACGGGTTCGCGGTCGACGCGCCGCTCAACACCGTGATCGACACCGAGTTCGGCGGGGTCGAGGTCTCGCACGTCTGCCTCAACGACAACGTGGTCGAGGGCCTGCGCGGGCTCGAGGTGCCCGCGTTCACCGTCCAGTACCACCCCGAGGCCGCGGCGGGCCCGCACGACGCCGACTACCTCTTCGACAGGTTCGTCGAGCTCGTGGAACGGAAGGCCTGATCATGCCGAAGCGTGAAGATCTCAAGCACGTCATGGTGATCGGCTCCGGTCCGATCGTCATCGGCCAGGCCTGCGAGTTCGACTACTCGGGCACCCAGGCCTGCCGGGTGCTGCGGGCCGAGGGCATCCGGGTCTCGCTGGTCAACTCCAACCCGGCCACGATCATGACCGACCCCGAGTTCGCCGACGCCACCTACGTCGAGCCGATCACCCCGGAATTCGTCGAGCTGGTCATCGCCAAGGAGCGCCCCGACGCGATCCTGCCCACGCTGGGCGGGCAGACCGCGCTCAACACCGCGATCGCGCTGCACGAGAGCGGCGTCCTGGAGAAGTACGGCGTCGAGCTGATCGGCGCGGACGTCGACGCGATCCGCCGCGGCGAGGACCGTCAGCTGTTCAAGGAGATCGTGGCCAAGGCGGGCGGCGAGACCCCGCGCTCGCGCGTCTGCCACTCGATGGACGAGGTCAAGGCCACCGTGGCCGACCTCGGCCTGCCGGTGGTCATCCGGCCCTCGTTCACCATGGGCGGCCTGGGCTCGGGCATGGCCCACACCGACGAGGACCTCGAGCGCATCGCGGGCGCCGGCCTGGCCGCCTCGCCCGTGCACGAGGTGCTCATCGAGGAGAGCGTGCTCGGCTGGAAGGAGTACGAGCTCGAGCTGATGCGCGACAAGCACGACAACGTCGTGGTCGTCTGCTCGATCGAGAACGTCGACCCGATGGGCGTGCACACCGGCGACTCGGTGACCGTGGCCCCGGCCATGACCCTGACCGACCGGGAGTATCAGAACCTGCGCGACCTCGGCATCGCCGTGCTGCGCGAGGTCGGCGTGGACACCGGCGGCTGCAACATCCAGTTCGCCATCAACCCGGACAACGGGCGCCTGGTCGTGATCGAGATGAACCCGCGCGTGTCGCGGTCGTCGGCGCTGGCCTCCAAGGCGACCGGCTTCCCGATCGCGAAGATCGCGGCCAAGCTGGCCATCGGTTACACGCTCGACGAGATCCCCAACGACATCACGCTCAAGACGCCGGCCGCGTTCGAGCCGGCCCTCGACTACGTGGTCGTGAAGATTCCGCGGTTCGCGTTCGAGAAGTTCCCGGGGGCCGACCCCGAGCTGACCACGACCATGAAGTCGGTCGGTGAGGCGATGTCCATCGGGCGCAACTTCGCCGAGGCCCTCAACAAGGCGATGCGGTCGCTCGAAACATCTGCCGCGGGCTTCTGGACCTCATCGGACAAGTCGGACTCAGTGGAAGAAGCACTGGCCGCGTTGCGCGTTCCGCACGACGGCCGTCTGTACACCGTCGAGCGGGCGCTGCGGCTGGGCGCGACGGTCGAGCAGGTGCACGAGGCCAGCGGACGGATCGACCCGTGGTTCCTCGACGAGATCAAGGCGCTGGTCGACCTCCGTGCGGAGATCATCGACGCGCCGGTGCTCGACGGGAAGCTGCTGCGCCGGGCCAAGCGCTCGGGCGTCTCCGACAAGCAGCTGGCCGCTTTGCGTCCTGAGCTGGCCGGCGAGGACGGGGTGCGCACGCTGCGGCACCGGCTGGGCATCCGCCCGGTCTACAAGACCGTCGACACGTGTGCGGCCGAGTTCGAGGCCGACACCCCGTACCACTACTCGACGTACGACGAGGAGACCGAGGTCGCGCCGTCGGACCGGCCCAAGGTGCTCATCCTCGGCTCGGGTCCGAACCGCATCGGCCAGGGCATCGAGTTCGACTACTCGTGCGTGCACGCCGTGATGGCGTTGCGCGGGGTCGATTTCGAGACCGTGATGGTCAACTGCAACCCCGAGACGGTCTCGACCGACTACGACACGGCCGACCGGCTCTACTTCGAGCCGCTCACCTTCGAGGACGTCTACGAGGTGTTCCACTCGGAGGACTCCAGCGGCAAGGCGGCCGGCGGCCCCGGTGTGGTCGGCGTGATCGTGCAGCTCGGCGGGCAGACCCCGCTCGGCCTGGCCAACCGGCTCAAGGCCGCGGGCGTGCCGATCGTCGGCACCTCGCCCGAGTCGATCGACCTGGCCGAGGACCGCGGGCTGTTCGGCGCCGTGCTGGCCAAGGCCGGCCTGCGCTCGCCCGACCACGGCACCGCCACCAGCTTCGACGAGGCCAAGACGATCGCCGACACGATCGGCTACCCGGTGCTGGTCCGCCCGTCGTACGTGCTGGGCGGGCGCGGCATGGAGATCGTCTACGACGAGGCGACGCTGAAGGGCTACATCGAGCGGGCCACCGAGATCTCGCCCGACCACCCGGTGCTGGTCGACCGGTTCCTCGACGACGCGATCGAGATCGACGTGGACGCGCTCTGCGACGACACCGGCGAGGTCTACCTGGGCGGCGTGATGGAGCACATCGAGGAGGCCGGCATCCACTCCGGCGACTCGTCGTGCTCGCTGCCGCCGATCACCCTCGCGGGCTCGCACCTGGCCGAGGTGCGCCGCTACACGGAGGCGATCGCCCGCGGCGTCGGGGTGCGCGGCCTGCTCAACGTGCAGTACGCGCTCAAGGACGACACCCTCTACGTGCTCGAGGCCAACCCGCGGGCCTCCCGTACGGTCCCGTTCGTCTCCAAGGCGACCGCGGTGCCGCTGGCCAAGGCGGCCGCCCGGATCATGCTGGGCGCGACGGTCGCCGAGCTGCGGGCCGAGGGGATCCTGCTGCCGGAAGGCGACGGCGGCACGGTGCCCGAGGGCGCGCCGATCGCGATCAAGGAGGCGGTGCTGCCGTTCAAGCGGTTCCGCACCCCGGCCGGCCAGGGCGTGGACAGCCTGCTCGGCCCCGAGATGAAGTCGACCGGCGAGGTGATGGGCATCGACGCCGGCTTCGGTCAGGCGTTCGCCAAGTCGCAGGCCGCGGCGTACGGGTCGCTCCCGACCGCCGGCAAGATCTTCGTCTCGGTGGCCAACCGCGACAAGCGGGCCATGGTCTTCCCGATCAAGCGGCTGGCCGACCTCGGCTTCACGATCGTCACCACGGCCGGCACCGGCGAGGTGCTGCGACGCTACGGCGTGGTCTGCGAGGTCGTCCCCAAGCACTACGAGAGCCCCGGCAAGAACGCGGTGGAGCTCATCCTGGCCGGCGAGATCGCGATGATCATCAACACGCCGTCGGGGGCCCACGCCCGCAACGACGGGTACGAGATCCGCAGCGCCGCGGTCACCGCGGACATCCCGAGCATCACCACGGTGCCGGGGGCGGCGGCCGCGGTGATGGGCATCGAGGCGTTGATGCGCGGCGACATGACCGTGCGGCCGCTGCAGGAGTTGCACGCCGTCCTGCGAGGCGCCGAGTGACCTTGTTCGAGTCCGCCGTCCGCCCGGTCCTGTTCCGGGTGGGCGGCGGCGACGCCGAGACGGCGCACGAGTTCACGCTCAAGCGCCTGGCCGCGCTGCCCGCCCCCGTCCGGTCCGCGCTGCGCTCGCGCTACGCGACCGACAAACCGGTCGAGGTGTTCGGGGTGCGCTTCGCCAACTCGGTCGGGCTGGCCGCGGGCATGGACAAGAACGGTGTCGCGCTGCCGGCCTGGCCCGCCCTCGGGTTCGGCTTCGTCGAGGTCGGCACGGTCACCGCGCGGGCGCAGCCCGGCAACGACAAGCCGCGCCTGTTCCGTCTGCGGGACAGCGCGGCGATCATCAACCGGATGGGCTTCAACAACGCCGGAGCGGCCGCGCTGGCCGAGCGGCTGAAGACCCTGGGCCCGATCGGTGTGCCGCTGGGTGTGTCGCTCGGCAAGTCCAAGGTCACCCCGCTGGGCGAGGCGGTGGAGGACTATCTGACCTCCTACCGGCTGCTGCACCCGTACGCGGACTACATCGCCGTCAACGTCTCGTCGCCCAACACACCGGGGCTGCGGACACTGCAGGACAAGGACGCGGTCGCGGAACTGCTGGGCGCGCTGCGCGGCGAGACCCCCGTACTGGTGAAAATCGCCCCGGATCTCACCGAACCGGCCATCGCCGAACTGCTCGAGGTCTGCCTCAGTCACGGCGCGGCCGGGGTCATCGCGACCAACACGACCCTGGCCCGGGAGGGGCTCGCGGCCGCCGACCAGCCGCGCGCCACCGAGGCGGGCGGGCTGTCCGGGGCGCCGCTGACCGAGAAGGCCCGCAAAGTGGTCCATTTCGTCCACACCGAGACCGGTGGACGACTGCCGATCATCGGGGTGGGCGGGGTTATGTGCGCCGACGACGCGGCGCGGTTGTTCGACGCGGGTGCGGCGCTGATCCAGCTCTACAGCGGTTTCATTTATCACGGTCCCGCGCTGGTGCGGGCGGCGGCGCGCTCGATATGACCGACCTGCTGGCGCTCGACCGGGCGCACGTCTGGCACCCGTACGGGCCGATGCCCGGACGCAGCGAGCCCTATCTGGTCGAGAGCGCGCAGGGGGTGCGTCTGCGGCTGGCCGGCGGCCGCGAGGTGGTCGACGGGATGTCGTCCTGGTGGGCGGCCATCCACGGCTACCGGCACCCGGTGCTCGACGCGGCGTTGGTCGAGCAGTCCCAGCGGATGAGCCACGTGATGTTCGGCGGGCTCACCCACGAGCCCGCCGTCCGGCTCGCCACCACACTGGTCGACCTCGCGCCGGACGGTCTCGAACACGTTTTCCTGTGCGACTCCGGTTCGGTCGGGGTCGAGGTGGCGATCAAGATGGCGTTGCAGGCCCAGCTCGCCCTCGGGCGGCCCGGCCGGCGCAAGCTCGCGACGTGGCGCGGCGGCTATCACGGCGACACGTTCCACCCGATGAGCGTGTGCGACCCGGTCGGCGGCATGCATTCGCTGTGGACCGGGGTGCTGCCGGCCCAGATCTTCGCCGGCCCGCCGCCCGCCGCTTACGACGACGCGTACGCCGCCTCGCTCGTCGACATGATCTCGCGCCACGCCGACGAGATCGCGGCTGTGATCGTCGAGCCGGTCGTGCAGGGCGCCGGGGGTATGCGGTTTCACGATCCGGCGTATTTGCGCGTCCTGCGCGACGTGACGGCCGAGCACGGCATCTTCCTGATCTTCGATGAGATCGCGACGGGCTTCGGGCGTACGGGATCCTTCTTCGCCGCCGAGCTGGCCGGGGTGACTCCCGACATCATGTGCGTCGGGAAAGCCCTGACCGGTGGCTACCTGACCTTGGCCGCGACGCTGTGCACTCCCCGGGTGGCCGCGGCGATCTCGGCGGGGGAGGGTGGCGGCCTCGCCCACGGCCCGACGTTCATGGGTAACCCGCTGGCCTGCGCGGTGGCCAACGCGTCGCTGGGCCTGCTGCGAGCCGGCGATTGGACCTCCCGCGTACGGATGATCGAAAGCGGTCTCCGTGACGGGCTGACGCCGCTGCGGGACGCGCCCGGTGTCGCCGACGTGCGGGTCCTCGGCGCGATCGGGGTCGTCCAGCTGGATCGCCCCGTCGACATGGCGGCCGCGACCGAGGCGGCCGTCGAGGCGGGCGTGTGGCTGCGCCCGTTCCGCGACCTGATCTACACGATGCCGCCGTTCGTGACATCGCCCGAGGACGTCGCCCTGATCGTCTCCGGGATCGCCGCCGCGGTGGCGGCAACCTGACTGACTACTTGACCGCCCAATCTTGAGGAGTCCCTGTGGAGACCTTCGGCAAGCGCCTCGCAGAGGCCACGGAGAAGAGGGGCCGGCTCTGCGTCGGCATCGATCCGCACGCCGCCCTGCTGACCAGGTGGGGCCTCTCGGACGACATCGCCGGCCTGGAACGCTTCGCCCGTACGGTGGTCGAAGCCCTGGCCGATCGGGTGGCCGTGCTCAAGCCGCAGTCCGCGTTTTTCGAGAGATTTGGGTCACGTGGCATCGGAATTCTTGAGTCAACTATCCGACAGTCCCGCGAGGCCGGTGCGCTGGTTCTTCTCGACGTGAAGCGCGGCGACATCGGCTCGACGATGGCCGCGTACGCCGACGCCTACCTCGATCCGTCCAGTTCTCTCTGTGCTGACGCGATTACTGTCAGTCCCTATCTCGGAGTCGGCTCGTTGCAGCCGGCGTTCGACGTCGCGGCGCGCAACGGCGGTGGCGTGTTTGTCCTGGCCCTGACGTCCAATCCGGAGGGACCGTCCGTCCAGCATGCTGTCGCATCGGACAAAAGGACCGTGGGGCAGGCGGTGATCGACGAGATTTCCCAGCTCAACGCCGGTGCGGAGCCGCTCGGAAGCCTCGGGCTCGTAATCGGAGCGACGATCGGCGATACGGGCCACGATCTGTCGCGAGTAAACGGTCCGCTGCTCGCTCCGGGGCTCGGCGCGCAGGGCGCGACCCCCTCCGACCTGCGATCCGTCTTCGGCGAAAGCCTGCGCAACGTGCTGCCGTCGTACTCACGGGAAGTCCTCGCGGCGGGACCCGGCGTGGTCGAGTTGCGGGCCGCCGCGGAGCGTGCGGTGGCCGACTGTGAAACCGCTCTCGGGTGAAACGCGCCTGCTTATCAGGCCGTAGGACAGCCGGATCGGGGGTACCCCCACGTTGCCGAAAGCGCCATTGACCGCTAGTTTTCCCGGCGCCGGGAACCACATGCCCCTTTGGTTCCCTGGCACACCACGTTTCACAGAAGCGGCGGCTTTCTACCGCCGCCGCGATAGGGACCTGAGGAGAACTGGTGCCGCTCCCGTCACTGAGCCCCGAGCAGCGCGCTGCCGCGCTGGAAAAGGCTGCGGAAGTTCGCAAGGCTCGGGCTGAGCTGAAGGAACAGCTCAAGTCCGGCAAGACCACCCTCGCCGCTGTGCTTGACCGCGCGGAGGAGGACGAGGTCGTCGGCAAGCTGAAGGTCTCGGCCGTGCTTCAGGCGCTGCCGGGCATCGGCAAGATCCGCGCGACCCAGATCATGGAGAAGCTCAAGATCGCTGACAGCCGCCGGCTGCGCGGTCTCGGCGACCAGCAGCGCAAGGCCCTCCTGGGGGAGTTCGCTGCGAACTGACTCATGGGCTCGTGTTGAATGAGCCTGTGAGCATGGATGACGACGCGCGCCCGGCAGCCCGCCTCACCGTCCTGTCCGGCCCCTCCGGGGTCGGCAAGGACAGCGTGATCGAGCTGATCCGGGCGCGCTCGCCTTGGATCAAGCTGTCCGTCTCCGTGACGACGCGGAAGATGCGCGACTACGAGACCGACGGCGAGCACTACCACTTCGTGAACCGGCAGGAATTCCAGCGACTGATCGACGGCGGTCAGCTGCTCGAATGGGCCGAGTTCGCCGGCAACCTCTACGGCACGCCACGGGCGCAGGTCGAAGGTTGGCTGGGTCAGGGCCGGCCGGTCCTGCTCAAGATCGATCTGCAGGGCGCCCGGCAGGTGCGGGCCACGATGCCCGACGCCCAACTGGTGTTCCTGGCCCCACCCAGCGTCGAAGAACTGCGGCGCCGGCTGATCGGCCGGGGCACCGACGACGAGGAGACCATCCGCCGCCGGTTGGCCCACGCCGACGAGGAACTGGCCGCCGAGAAGGAATTCGACCGCACGGTGGTCAACGACTTCGTCGAGCGGGCCGCCGATGAGCTGGTAGGATTGCTCGGTTCGTCATATCTGACGCCAGCGCAAGCCCCAGAGCATTAAGGACTTTGAAACTGTGGGAACCATCGCGAACCCCGAAGGCATCACCAACCCGCCGATCGACGAGCTGCTCGACAAGACCTCGTCGAAGTACTCGCTGGTGATCTTCGCGGCTAAGCGCGCCCGCCAGGTCAACGCCTACTACAGCCAGCTCGGTGAGGGCCTCCTCGAATACGTGGGCCCGCTGGTCGAGACCACGCCGCAGGAGAAGCCGCTCTCGATCGCCATGCGTGAGATCAACGCTGGCCTGCTGACCGCCGAGGCCACCGACAACCCGTGACCCGGGCTGCCTGACCGGGGCCTTCGTCACCGGTCCAACGCCGCGCACCGCGCGGTCCCATTGATCCCGCGTCCCCGGGTTGCCGGGCGCGGGATCTTTGCTGTCCGGCTCGCTGCCCCACCAGCCGCCGCTCGCCGCTTCGCGCTCTTGTGCTTCCTCGGTTTCCGCGGCGTCGCGGCCCGTGCCTGCGCTTCCCGCACCTGCTGCGCCCGCGCACTGCGCGCGCGTCCTGCGTGTCCGCGTCCTGCGTGTCCGCGTCCTGCGTGTCCGCGTCCTCGTGCCCGGGTCCCGCGACCTCGTGCCCGCGTTCCGCGCGTCTGCGCTCTGCACGGCCGCCCCGCGCGAAGCGCCCCGCGCCCTGCGTGCCCGCCCTGCGCGAAGCGCTGCGCGCCCCGCTTATCGCGCGCGTCCTCCGCGCCGCGCCCTCTGCGCCTGCACCCCGCACCCACGCCCTGCGCGCCTGCGCCTCCGCGCGTTCCGCCCCGCAATCGCGCCCTGCGCGCCTGCGCCTCCGCGCGTTCCGCCCCGCAATCGCGCCCTGCGCGCCTGCGCCTCCGCGCGTTCCGCCCCGCAATCGCGCCCTGCGCGCCTGCGCCTCCGCGCGTTCCGCCCCGCAAATCGCGCCCTGCGCGCCTCCGCCCCCCGCCCCGCGCCCGCGTCCCGCCCCCGCGCCCGGCGCCCCGCCCCGCGCCTCGCCCCGCACTCCGCCTCTGCGCGGCTCTGGGGTCTTTGCTCTGTGTGCCGCTGTCCCGGTCCGCCCTTATACGCCTTTCTCGCATCCGCGCCGTCCCTGTGGATATCTCCGTGCTCCTTGTCCACAGGCCTGGGGTCCGGACCGCGCGGGGGCTTTGAGCGGGCTAGCGTTGGCTCCGACAGCGCTCGGAAGGGGTCTCGCGGTGACTGAAGTGGTGCTCGGGGTGGGCGGTGGCATCGCCGCCTACAAGGCCTGTGAACTGCTTCGGTTGTTCACCGAGTCGGGCGACCGGGTGCGCGTGGTGCCGACGGCTTCGGCGCTGAAGTTCGTCGGGGCGCCGACGTGGGCCGCCCTGTCGGGGCAGCCCGTGGCGACCGACGTGTGGGACGACGCGCACGAGGTGCCGCACGTGCGGATCGGGCGGGCGGCCGAGCTGGTCGTCGTCGCCCCGGCGACCGCCGACCTGCTGGCCAAGGCCGCGCACGGCATCGCCGACGACTTGCTGACCAACACGCTGCTCACGGCGACCTGCCCGATCGTGTACGCGCCGGCCATGCATACCGAGATGTGGGAGAACCCGGCCACTCAAGCCAATGTCGCGACCCTGCGGGCCCGCGGTGCGGTGGTGATCGAGCCGGCGGTGGGCCGGCTGACCGGCAAGGACACCGGTAAGGGTCGTCTCCCCGATCCTTCGGCGATTTGGGAGCTGGCTCGACGCGTACGGAAACGCGGTCTTGATCTTGATTTTGCCGGGCGGCACGTGGTGGTGACGGCGGGCGGCACGCGCGAGCCGCTCGACCCGGTGCGTTTTCTCGGCAACCGGTCGTCCGGCAAGCAGGGCTACGCGCTGGCCAAGGCGGCCGCGGCCCGGGGCGCACGGACGACGCTGATCGCGGCCAACGTGACGCTGCCCGATCCGGCGGGGGTCGACATCGTGCGCGTCGGCACGACCGAGGAGCTGCGGTTGGCGGTTGTGAAAGCCGCGGCCGACGCCGACGTCGTGGTGATGTCGGCCGCTCCGGCGGACTTCCGGCCCGTCACCGTGGCCGCGGAAAAGATCAAGAAGACGGAGGGCGGCACCCCGGCGCCGATCGAGCTGGCCACCAACCCGGACATCGCGGCCGAACTGGGCGCGAGCAAACGACCTGGGCAGATCCTGGTCGCGTTCGCAGCCGAAACGCACGACGCGATCGAACACGCGCGGGCGAAACTGGTCAAGAAACGTGCCGACCTGATCGTCGTTAACGAGGTTGGAGTGGACCGCGTGTTCGGGGCCGACCACAATGAGGTCACGCTGCTGGGAGCGGACGGAAGCACCGACAGTCATGCCGAACTCCCTAAAGACGATGTGGCCGATATGATTTACGACCGTGTCGCGACGCTCCTGGAACGCCAGGTCGCAGACGATGGGACGGCACAGCACCCACGCGAGTCCGGTCCGGCACGGTGACTACACTTCCGCGTTACGTTGTATTCGACAAATCTGAGGAGCACCGTGGCACGCCGCCTGTTCACCTCCGAGTCGGTCACGGAAGGCCACCCGGACAAGATCGCTGACCAGATCAGCGACGGCATTCTCGACGCCCTGCTGGCGCAGGACCCCCGCAGCCGGGTCGCGGTGGAAACCTTGATCACGACCGGCCAGGTGCACGTGGCGGGCGAGGTCACCACCCAGTCGTACGCCGACATTCCGAGCATCGTGCGCGACACGATCCTCAAGATCGGATACGACTCGTCCAAGAAGGGCTTCGACGGCGCGTCCTGCGGCGTCAGCGTCTCGATCGGCTCGCAGTCGCCCGACATCGCGCAGGGTGTCGACAGCGCGATCGAGCTGCGCGAGGGTGACAGCGAGCACGTGCTCGACGCCCAGGGCGCCGGCGACCAGGGCATGATGTTCGGTTTCGCCTGCTCGGAGACCCCCGAGCTGATGCCGCTGCCGATCGCCCTCGCGCACCGCCTGGCCCGCCGGCTGTCGGCCGCCCGCAAGGACGGCACGATTCCCTACCTGCGGCCCGACGGCAAGACCCAGGTCACGATCGAGTACGACGGTCTCAAGCCGGTCCGCCTCGACACGGTGGTCGTCTCGTCGCAGCACGCGGCCGACATCTCGCTCGAGTCGCTGCTCACGCCCGACATCCGCGAGCACGTGATCGCGCCCGAGCTGGAGGGCCTGGGGCTCGACACCGAGGGTTACCGCCTGCTGGTCAACCCGACCGGCCGCTTCGAGATCGGCGGCCCGATGGGCGACGCCGGCCTCACCGGCCGCAAGATCATCGTCGACACGTACGGCGGGTACGCCCGCCACGGCGGCGGCGCGTTCTCCGGCAAGGACCCGTCCAAGGTGGACCGTTCCGCGGCGTACGCGATGCGCTGGGTGGCCAAGAACGTGGTGGCGGCCGGTCTGGCCGAGCGTTGCGAGACCCAGGTGGCGTACGCGATCGGCAAGGCTCACCCGGTGTCGCTGTTCGTCGAGACGTTCGGCACCGAGAACGTGCCGGTCGAGCGGATCGAGAAGGCCATCAACGCCGTCTTCGACCTGCGCCCGGCCGCCATCATCCGCGACCTCGACCTGCTGCGCCCGATCTACCAGCAGACGGCCGCCTACGGTCACTTCGGCCGGGACATCCCCGAGCTGCTCTGGGAGAGCACCGAGCGCGCGCAGGACCTGAAGAACGCCGCCGCCTGACCTTTCTCCACCTCGACGCCCCCGCGATCACCTTCGCGGGGGCGTTGTTGTTTCCGGGTCAGCTCGTCGGGTCTAGAAGAGAGCGGACGGGTCGATCTCGATGCGGACCGTGAGGGGGGCCTTCTTGGCGCTGCGGACCGCGGCCGCCTCGTGCAGCGCCTTGGCCAGCGGGGCCAGACCGGAGCGGGGGACCCGGAGCAGCATGCGTTCCTGTTCCTCGTCGGCAGGGACCGGGCCCAGCAGTTCCGTGTCGGACGGTAGCTTCGCGATGGCCAGGAAGTCGGCGACCGCCTCGGCTTTGCCGGTGAGGCTGGCCATCCGGGAGGCCGGGGGGAACGCCAGCTCGCGGCGTTCGGCCAGCTCGCGCGAGGCGAACCAGGCCGGATCCCAGCGGATCAACGCCTGCACCGTGGCCAGCGAGCCGTCGGCCACCACGACGACACGCCCACCGGCCGCGGCCGGCTTGGCCAGGGCGGCGGCGTTCAGCCAGCGGCGCATGGTCTCCTCCGCGGCCCGCAGGTCGGCCCGGGTGAGCAGGGCCCACGCGTCCAGCAGCAGCACCGCGCCGTAGCCGCCCTCGGCGACCGGTTCGGCCCCCGGCGTCGCGACCACGACGGCGGGCTCACCCGGCACCGAGTCGAGGATCTCGTCCCGCCCCGACGTGCGCACCGGCGAACCGGGAAAAGCCCGGCCCAGCTCCTCCGCCGTCCGCTTGGCGCCGGTGATCGAGGCCCGCAACCGCCGCCCGCCGCAGGCCGGGCAGGCGTAGGCGGCCGCCGCGCGGCCACACCAGTGGCAGACGGGAACTTCGCGCGCCCCGTGCAGACCCAGCGGCCCCGAACACTGTGGACAACGCGCCGGGGTCCGGCAGTCGTTGCAGGCGATCGACGGCAGGTAGCCCCGCCGCGGCACCTGCACCAACACGGGCGCGCCCGTCTTCAACGCCTGCCGGGCCGTCTCCCAGACCAGGCTGGGCAGCCGGGCGGTGGCCGCGGCCGGGTCGCGGGCCATCTGCGGGTCGTCCCCGGTCGGCGCGATCGCCGGTGCGTGCCGGCGGAGCACGTCACGGGTGGCGCTGATCTCGCGGGCCCAGCCGGTCTCGAGCAGCAACTGCCCCTCGCCCGTACGAGCGAAGCCCCCCACCAACGCCGCACAACCGGCCAGCTGAGCCCTGGTCAACAGCACCTCGCGGGCGTGCGGATAGGGCGAGCGGGGCTCCGCGTGCAGGTCGTCGCCGTCGTCCCAGATCACGACCAGCCCCAGCTCAGCCACCGGCGCCCACATCGCGGCCCGGGTGCCGACCACGACGGGCACCTGATGCCGGCTGGCCGCCAGGAACCGCCGGTAGCGCTCGGCCGGCCCCAGCGCCGCGTTGAGCGCCACGTGCCGCCCCGGCCCGAGCACCGCCCCCAGGGCCCGATCAACCCGTTCCAGGTCCCGCGCGTCGGCCACCACGATCACCACACCACGCCCACCCCGCGCGGTCGCCTCGGCGGCCTCGGCGATCCGTGCCGCCCAGTCCTCACCGGGCAACGCACCCCACACCGCCCGGGCGTTCCGCCCGTCGGCGAGCGCCCGCAAGAACGCCGGCCCAGCGACGTACTGCCCCCACCGCCCGAAGCCGTCACCCCGCACCGAACCACCGCCACCACCCGAGCCCCCGGGGCCGGCACTGCCGCCCGAGGCGTCCGAGCTCACGCTGTCATCCGCGCCCTCCGGGCCGGCGCCCGGGCCGTCCGGGCCGACGCTGCCGCCCGAGGCGTCCGAGCTCACGCTGTCATCCGCGCCCTCCGGGCCGGCGCCCGGGCCGTCCGGGCCGACGCTGCCGCCCGAGGCGTCCGAGCTCACGCTGTCATCCGCGCCCTCCGGGCCGGCGCCCGGGCCGTCTGGGCCGACGCTGCCGCCCAGCTCGTTGCTCTCCGGCGCGACGGCGCCCGGCTCGCTGCCCTCCGGCGCTCTGACGCCCGGCTCGTCGTCCGCGTCGCCGCTCCCTTCCGCGGCAGCGCGGCTGCCCGCCGCCAATTCGTCTGCGTCGTCGACCACCTCGGTGTCCGCGTCGTGGCCGGCCACATCCGACTCATCGCTGCCGTCGGCCAACGAGGGGTGATCGTTGTTTTTGGGTGCTTTCGAGGGCTGGGCCTCGACGCGGGCGTGGCGAGGGGGGACGGCCAGGCGCAGCACGTCGTACAGATTGCCCGCGTAGCGATCGGCCACCGCGCGGGCCGCCCGGGCGATCTCGGGGTCGAGGACCCGCTCGGGGGAGACCACCCTGTCGAGATAGGCCAGCTTGCCACCGTGGGGCGAGGACTCCGCCCGCTCGAGCAGGAAGCCGCTGACCAGCTGACCCGCGAACCGAACCCGCACCCGCACACCCGGCTGCGCCGCCTCGTCGTCGGCCGCCGCGACCAGATAGTCGAACGGGCGGTCGAGGTGGGCCAGCGGCACGTCCACGCACACGCGAGCCACAGGTAACCGTTCCGCCGGCACCCGTTCGCTGCGTCCACCCTTTGTCGCCATCGCTGAACATTCTGCCCGCCCCCTCCGACAATCCTGGTCGCTCCCAGATCCTTGCCGGATCGCGTTTTCGTGGCGTCAACCCACGGGTGGAACCCGAAGTCGAACCCCGGGTCGACGCAGCCCCGGCCCGCATTCCCTACGGTGGGAGGCGTCAGTTCCTCGATGGACCGTGGGAGGCAGAGCGCAGTGGTGACGATCACCCACGAGGGGCCCATGGATGCGGCCGCGGCGGTTGCGATGCTGTTGGACCCGCGCGCGAATCACGACCCTGTCCCGGCCTACGAGGCGCTGCACCACCACGGCCCCGTCGTGCGGGCGGGCCGAGGCTACTACTTCGTCTCGGGCTACGCGGAGGTCGACGCGGTGCTGCGCGACCCGGGCATGGAGGCCTACGACGCGCGCCGGCTCGACAGCCAGTGGTCCGACTGGCGTGACAACCGGGCGGTCGCGCTGTTCGCCGACTCGATGCTGAGGACCAACCCGCCGCAGCACACGCGGATGCGCCGCCTCGCCGCCGGGGTGTTCACCGCGCGCCGGGTGAGCGCCCTCCGCGAGGTGATCACGGCCCAGGTCGACGAGGCGATCGAGGCGCTGCCCGAGCGGGCCCAGGGCGGGGTCGTCGACCTGGTCGGCCAGCTGACCTATCCGCTGCCCATCGGGGTGATCACCGCCCTGCTCGGGGTGCCCGCGGCCGATCGGGGGCGGTTCCGGCGGCTGGCCGAGGCACTCACGGCCGTGCTCGAGGTCCGCTGGACCGAGGAGGATCGGCGACTCGCCCACGAGGCCGCGCTCGAGCTGGAGGACTACTTCACCGATCTGGTCGCGTTGCGCCGCGAGCATCCGCAGGACGACCTGGTCACCGCCCTGGCCGCGGCCCACGACGCCGGTGGTGAGCAGCTGACCGGCGCCGAGTTGCTGGGCAACCTCACGCTGCTGCTGGTGGCGGGCTTCGAGACGACGACCAACCTGCTGGGCAACGGCATCGTGCTGCTGCTCGAGCACCCGGCCTACGCCGAGCGGCTGCGCGCCGACCCGGGGCTGGCCCCGGCGTATGTGGAGGAGGTGCTGCGGATCGAGTCGCCGGTGCAGCTGACCGAGCGTTACACGTCACGCCCGGCCGTGATCGGGGGGATCGAGGTGCCGGCCGACGCGGAACTGGTGCTGCTGCTCGGGGCGGCCAACCGGGATCCGGCCCGGTTCGGCGATCCCGGCGTCTTCGACCCGGACCGGCCAGGCAACGCGCCGTTGTCGTTCGGCGCGGGCGCTCACTATTGCCTGGGCGCGCCGCTGGCCCGGCTGGAGGCCCAGATCACCCTGCCCGCTCTGCTGCGCCGTTTCCCCGAGCTGGCGCCGGCCGGGCCACCCACACGCCGCCCCCGCATGAATCTGCGCGGCTGGTCTTCCTTGCCGGTGACGCTGGGCCCGCCGGCGGGTGGTGGCACGGCGCCGGGCCCACCGGCCGGTGGTGGCACGGCGCTGAGCCCGTCGGCCGGTGGTGGCGCGACGCCCGGCCCGCCGGGGGCCGGGGCGTGACGCCGGGCACGTCGGAGGGTGCGAGCGTGACGCGAACCGTGCCTGGTCCGAGGCACTCCGTAGACTAGTCGGGTGCCGAGCCGAGATGTCAGGAGTCTGCCCGCGTGACCGTCCAGTCCATCCGTCTGTTCGGCGATCCGGTGCTCCGGACGCCGGCCGATCCCGTCGTCGACTTCGACAAGGAACTGCGCACCCTGGTCAAGGACCTGACCGACAGCATGCTGGAGGAGGGCGGGGCCGGCCTGGCCGCTCCGCAGATCGGTGTCGGACTGCGCGTTTTCTCGTTCGACGTGGATGACGTCGTGGGGCACATCATCAACCCCGAGCTGTCGTTCCCCGACGACGAGGAGCAGGACGGTCCCGAGGGCTGTCTGTCGATCCCGGGCATCTACATCGACACCAAGCGCCGGCAGAACGTCGTGGCCGCCGGGTTCAACGAGCACGGCGACCCGATCCAGATCGTCGGCACCGGCCTGATGGCGCGTTGCGTGCAGCACGAGACCGATCACCTCGACGGCGTGCTGTTCCTCGACCGCCTCGATGCCGCCTCGCGCAAGGACGCGATGAAGCAGATCCGCGCCGCCGACTGGTACGACGCGGGCAAGCCGCCGACGATCAAGGAGAGCCCGCACGGCCGGGGCCTCTTCGGTCTGGGGCGGTGAGCGGGATGCGTCTGATCTTCGCCGGCACGCCGGCCGTCGCCGTGCCCAGCCTCGACGCGATCGCGGCCTCGGGGCACGAGTTGCTCGCCGTGGTCACCCGTCCCGACGCGCCCGCCGGGCGGGGCCGTCGTCTGGTGCGTTCGCCCGCCGCCGCGTGGGCCGACGAGCGGGGCATCGAGGTGCTCACGCCGGAGAGGCCGCGCGAGCCCGAGTTCCAGGAGCGGCTGCGGTCGCTCGCGCCCGACTGCGTCCCCGTGGTGGCTTACGGCGCTCTGGTGCCGCCGAGTGCGCTCGAGATCCCCAAGCACGGCTGGGTCAACCTGCACTTCTCGCTGCTGCCCGCCTGGCGGGGCGCGGCCCCCGTGCAGCACGCCGTCCTGCACGGCGACGAGGTGACCGGGGCCAGCGTGTTCGAGCTGGAGGCGGGCCTCGACACCGGCCCGGTCTACGGCACGCTGACCGAGGACATCCGGCCCACCGACACGTCCGGCGACCTGCTCGAACGGCTCGCCACCGAGGGAGCGGGCCTGCTCGTCGCGGTGCTCGACGCGATCGAGTCCGGCTCGGCCCGGGCGCATCCGCAACCGGCCGACGGCGTCACTCTCGCGCCCAAGCTGACCGTGGAGGACGCGCGCATCCGCTGGGGTGACCCGGCGTTCGCGGTCGATCGGCGGATCCGCGCGTGCACCCCGGCGCCGGGCGCGTGGACGACCCTGCGCGACGACCGGCTCAAGCTGGGTCCGGTTCGGCCGGTGGCCAACGGTCCCGAGCTGGCGCCGGGTGACCTGCTCGTCGAGCGGACGCAGGTGCTCGTGGGCACGGCGACCACGCCGGTGGTGCTGGGCGAGGTGCGCGCCGCGGGCAAGAAGCCGATGGCGGCCACCGACTGGGCCCGCGGCCTCCGCATCCAGCAGGGAGAGAAGCTTCAGTGACCGAGCACAGGGCAGATCGGCCGCACGGTTCGGGGCGGCCCCGGCGCCCCGGCGGCCCCGGGTTCGACCGGGACGCACGTTCGGGGCGGGCTCCCCGCGGTGGGCGGCCGCCGTCGGATCCGGCGCGGCAAGCGGCGTACGAGGCCATTGCGGCCGTGCACCGCGACGACGCGTACGCGAACCTGGTTCTTCCCGAGATCCTGCGGGGCATGGCGCTGTCCGGGCGGGACGCCGCGTTCGCGACCGAGCTGACCTACGGCACGCTGCGCATGCTGGGCACGCTCGACCTGATCGTGGCCGACGCGGCCGGGCGTGAGGTGTCCCGGATCGACCCGCCGGCGCGCGACGCGCTGCGGCTGGGCGCCTACCAGCTGCTGCACACCCGGGTGCCCGCGCACGCCGCCGTCAACCAGACCGTCGACCTGGTGCGTTCGGTCGCGCCGGGGGCGGCCGGATTCGCGAACGCCGTGATGCGCACGATCGCCGAGACGCCGCTGGAGAAGTGGCTCGAGCGGCTCGCGCCCGACTACGAGGCCAACCCGATCGGCAATCTCGCGGTCCATCACAACCACCCCGAGTGGATCATCCGGGCGTTCTCGGAGGCGCTGGGCGGCGATCTGGCCGAGACCACCCGGCTGCTGATCGAGGACAACCAGCCGCCGGTGGTGCACCTGTGCGCCCGCCCGGGCCGGGCCGACGCGGTCGAGCTGGCCGACGAGGTCGACGGGGTGCCGGGGGCGTTCTCGCCGTACGCGGTCTATCTCAACGGCGGCTCCCCGCGCGAGCTGTCCGCCATCCGGCAGGGTCGCGCGCACGTGCAGGACGAGGGCTCCCAGCTGGTGGCGGCCGCGCTGCTGGCCGCGCCGATCGAGGGGCAGGACACGCGCTGGCTCGACCTGTGCGCCGGGCCGGGCGGCAAGACCGGCCTGATCGGGGCGATCGCCGCGGGCCGGGGCGCCGAGGTGACCGCCGTCGAGGTGGCCGAGCACCGTGCCCGGCTGGTCGAGCAGGCCACCGAGGGCATGCCGGTGACCGTGCTGCCGATGGACGGGCGTTCCGTGGGCCGCGACCCCGACCTGCCCGAGGAGGCGTTCGACCGGGTGCTGGTCGACGCGCCGTGCACCGGGCTCGGCTCGCTGCGGCGGCGGCCCGAGTCGCGCTGGCGCCGGCAGCCCGCCGACCTGCCGCCGCTGACCAAACTGCAGCGGGAACTGCTGGTGGCGGCCCTGCGGGCGGTGCGGGTGGGTGGCGTCGTGGCCTACGTGACGTGTTCACCGCACATGGTCGAGACCCAGGTGACCGTGACCGAGGGGTCGCGCCGCAGCGGGGTCGGGGTCGACTTCGTGGACGCGCGGCCGCTGCTGCCGCCGGGCATGCCGGGGCTGGGTTCGGGGCCGACGGTGCAGCTGTGGCCGCACCGCCACGGCACCGACGCGATGTTCCTCGCTGTCCTGAGGAGGACCAGCTGACGGGGGCGGCGGGCTAGCGGTAGATGTAGTGGATTTTGAGCTTGCGGGTGCCCGCGTTCCGGTAGGAGCCGGTCATCCGCTCGCCGTTGAGCCACAGGAAGCAGCGGACCGCGCGGTCGCCCAGCTTCCACGACGCCGCGTCAGGCGGGAAACCGAGCCAGCCCACCCGGTTGCGCACGGTCCCGTCGTCCGGGATGCCGGCGAACTCGGCGATCGTCGTGTCGCAGCCTTTCTCCAGCTCGCCGGGGGTCAGGCCGGACACGGTGGCGCGCTTGCTCACGAACAGGCCCGCGAACTCCGACGTGTGCCCGGTTGAGCAGGCCACCGGGTGCATCGCGGTCACCCGTTCGTCCACGACCTCGGGGTTCGCGCAGGTCATCCGGAGCTTGCCCGCCCCGGCGAGCGCACCCTTGAGGCTGCCCGACCGGCGCACCAGCTCCCCGTTCACGGGTGAGGTCTCCATGAGGTCGCAGCGAAACCACCGGGCGCCGCCCCGCCAGGCCGCCTGGCCGGGCAGCACCGGTTGCAGCACCAGCCAGCCCGTACGCCAGTCGCCGCCGAGAAACGCGTTGACCCGCTTCGAGCACTCCCGGAACGCCCGGCCCCGGTCGGCCGAGACACCGCCGTCCGTCACATCGGCGATCACCGCCGTCTCGGTCAGGTGCGGTCCGGTGCACGCGACCGGCGACCAGTTGTCGATCGTGCCCTCCGCGACGACGTCGGGGTGGCACGCGGCCGTCGGCCGGAACTGCTGGGCCGCGGGCACGGCGGGCCAGGCGTCGGTGAGGTCGCCGTCGACGCCTTCCGGCAGGTCGGCACACCCGGCCGGCAGGAGCGCGAGCGCGGCGGCGGCCAGTCCGGCAGCCCACCGTCGCATGCTGTCCCCCCGTCGAGCGGTCAAGGGCCGTCACTCTATCGGGAAGACAGCGAGACCGGTCCATCGCCGGCGAGGGCGGGCTGAGGCGTGGTTGAGGCGAGGCGGGGCCGGGGCGGTGGGTGTGGAGGGCGCGGCTGGAGGTGTGGCGAGCGGGGGTGTGGAGGGCGCGGCTGGAGGGCGAGGCGAGCGGGGTGGGAAGGGCGGGACGAGCGGGGGTGTGAGAGGAACCGATGGAGGGCGGGCGGGCCGGGGTGTGAGGGGCGCCGCTGGAGGGCGGAGCGGCCGGCGCGGGGTGCGGTTGGCCACGGGCGGCGACAGCGAGGCCATAGACTTCGTCCCGTGGAACCGTCGCTGATCATTGCTCCCAGCATCCTGGCCGCCGATTTCGCCCGTCTGGCCGACGAGGTGCACGCCATCGAAGGTGCGGCCGACTGGGTGCATGTCGACGTCATGGACAACCACTTCGTGCCCAATCTGACAATCGGGCTCCCGGTTGTGCAGAGTCTGCGCAAGGCGACCAGCATCCCGTTCGACGTGCATCTGATGATCACTGATCCGGAGCGGTGGGCACCGGGCTACGCCGAGGCCGGGGCCTACAACGTCACCTTCCATGCCGAGGCCACCGACGACCCTGTGGCACTGGCGAAGACCCTGCGTGCGGCGGGGGCCAAGGCCGGCCTTGCGATCGACCGCGACACTCCTGTCGAGCCCTATCTCGACCTGCTGCCCCATGTGGACACGGTGCTGATCATGACGATCAAGGCCGGGTTCGGCGGCCAGAAGTTCCTGCCCGAAACGCTCGGTAAGGTGCGCGAGGTGCGCCGCCGCATCGAGGCCGGTCATCTCGAAGTGCGCCTGGAGGTGGACGGCGGCATCGCGGCCGACACAATTGAACAGGCGGCGGAAGCGGGCGCCGACGCCTTCGTGGCCGGCACGGCGGTCTACGGGGCGCAGGATCCCGCCGCGGCCATTCGTAAGCTGCGAGAGCTGGCGGGAGGAGCCGGATGAGCACTGGGGTCGCCGATCCCAAGCCGGAGGAGCTGGGTCCCGAGCCCGAGGACCGCCCCGATCTGATCCTGGTCGTCGACGACGATCAGGACATCGCCAGCTTCGTCGAGTTCAACCTCAAGGTCCACGGGTACGAGGTGATCCGCGCCCCCGACGGCCAGGCTGCGCTCGACCTGATGCAGAACAACCGGCCCGACCTGGCCGTGGTCGACTGGATGATGCCGCGCATGGACGGCGTCGAGCTGACCCGCCGGCTGCGCGCCGAGCCGCTCACCTCGGCCCTCCCAGTGATCATGCTGACCGCCAAGAGCATGACCGTCGACAAGGTCGTGGGGCTGACCGCCGGGGTCGACGACTACCTGGTCAAGCCGTTCGACACGGCCGAGCTGATCGCGCGGGTGGCCTCCACGCTGCGCCGCAACAAGGAGTTCCGCGAGGTCTCGCCGCTGACCGGTCTGCCCGGCAACGCGCGGGTGCGGCGCGAGATCGCCGACCGGATGAAGCTGGGCGGCGAGTATTCGGTGGGCTACATCGACGTCGACCGGTTCAAGAGCGTCAACGACGTCTACGGCTTCGACCGGGGCGACGAATTCATCACCGCGCTCGCCCGCAGCCTGCACCGGGCGGTCACCACTGTCGGCCCGCCCTCGATCTTCCTGGGCCACATCGGCGGCGACGACTTCGTTTTCATCTGTACGCCTGACCAGGTGCTGCCGTTGACGAAACGCACGGTCACGGACTTCGAGCAGGCGGCCGACCAGTTGTACGACGCCCGCGACGCCGAGCGTGGCTACATCGAGGTGCCCGACCGCCGCGGCAACAAGAACCGGGCCGCCCTGGTGACCCTGTCGATCGGCGTCGCCCAGGCCACAGTCGACGGGCGCCGCTTCACCGACCCGCGCGTGGTGATCGCTGTGGCGTCCGAGATGAAGAAGGTGGCCAAGTCGCAGCCCGGGTCGTATGTGGCGATCGACCGTCGGCGTGCGGACGGCGAAGAAGGATAAGCGCTGGTCAAACCCCATCTAACCGGTCAAGATGTGAGATGCCTCGCCCGAGGGGTGTCAAAAGTTTGTTGTCGTGTCAAACTCGGGATTGACCCACCACGCGCTGGCGGGACTCGGTGAAATTCCGAACCGGCGGTGATCCGATCGTTGATCGGTAAGCCCGCGACCCGGACGTCGTTACCCGACGACGGACGGTGGACCTGGTGAAAACCCAGGGCCGACGGTTGATCAGGCAGCAGCCCGATCAGACAGTCCGGATGGGAGACAGCGCGCGGAATCGGATCATGGCCAGTCCATGTCCGGGGTGCGCGAAGCGTACCCTCGTGTCCGATTCTCGGCGTTTCCTCCCCGTGCACAGCGCGTGTTTTGTCCGCGCTGTGAGAGGAAGACGACGATGGTGACCGAGGACGAGGCGATGCGCCGCGCGATCGCGCTGGCCGCCCGGGGCCTCGGCACGACCAGCCCCAACCCGGTGGTCGGCTGCATCCTGCTCGACAGCGACGGTGAGATCGTCGGCGAGGGCTTCCACGCGTACGCCGGCGGGCCGCACGCCGAGATCGTCGCGCTCGCGCAGGCCGGTGAGCGGGCTCAGGGCGGCACGGCCGTCGTCACGCTGGAGCCCTGCAACCACACCGGCCGTACGGGGCCCTGCAGCCGGGCCCTGATCAACGCGGGCATCCGGCGGGTCGTGATCGCCGTCGACGACCCCACGCCCGTCGCGGCGGGTGGCGCGGTCACCATGCGCGCCGCCGGGCTTCAGGTCGAGACCGGTGTGCGCCGCCTGGAGGCGAGCGAGGGCAACGTGGCCTGGCTGACCGCCGTGCGCCGCGGCCGGCCGTACGTGACCTGGAAGTTCGCCGCCACGCTGGACGGCCGGTCGGCCGCCGCGGACGGCACCAGCCAGTGGATCACGTCGGCGCCCGCCCGCTCGGACGTGCACGTGCTGCGCAGCACGGTCGACGCGATCGTGGCCGGCGTCGGCACCGTCATCGCCGACGACCCCCAGCTCACCGTGCGCGACCTCAAGGACGGCACGCTCGCCATCAAGCAGCCGCTCCGGGTGGTCGTCGACTCCGAGGGGCGTACGCCGGAGAAAGCGCGAGTGAGGGACGCCGCCGCACCGACCTGGATCGCCACGAAGCACGAGCTCGGCGCGGGGACGGACGGCCGCGTCGACCTGCACGCGCTGCTGGCCGCCATGTTCGGCCGGGGCATCCGCTCGGTGCTGCTGGAGGGCGGCCCCACGCTGGCCGGCGCGTTCCTGGAGGCGGGGCTGGTCGACCAGGTGATCGGCTATGTGGCGCCCAAGCTGCTCGGCGCGGGCAAGACGGCCCTGGTCGACGCGGGCGTCGCCACGATCGGCGACGCCATCGAGCTCGACCTCAAGGACATCGCGCAGATCGGCCCCGACCTGCGCTTCACCGCCGCCCTCCGGCAGAAGGAGAGCTGATGCAGGCATCCTCGCCAAAGGGATAAATCGGGCAGTGCAAGGCGGGGCGTAGGGCAAGGCGGCAGGCAAGGCGGCAGGGCAGGGCAGGGCAAGGCGGCAGGGCAAGGCGGCCGGGCAGGGCAAGGCGGCCGGGCAAGGCAAGGCGGCAGGGCAAGGCGGCAGGGGCAAGGCGGCAGGGCAGGTAAGGCAAGGGCCGTGAGGCACAAGGGCGAGGCGCCCAAGAAGGAGATCGGATGTTCACGGGCATCATCGAGGAGCTGGGCGAGATCGTCCGCCTCGAGCACACCACCGACGACTCCGCCGTGCTGGCCGTACGGGGGCCGGTGGTCACGTCGGACGCGAAGCACGGCGACTCGATCTCGGTCAACGGCGTCTGTCTCACCGTGATCGACAACGTCGGCGGCGTCTTCACCGCCGACGTCATGGGTGAGACGTTGCGCCGCTCCTCGCTGGGCGCGCTCGAGGTGGGCAGTCAGGTCAACCTGGAGCGGGCCGCCGCGCTGGGCAGCCGCCTCGGCGGTCACCTGGTGCAGGGCCACGTCGACGGGGTGGCCCGGGTGATCGCCCGCGAGCCCGCCGCCGACTGGGAGGTCGTGCGTTTCTCGCTCCCCGCCGACCTGGCGAAATACGTGGTCGAGAAGGGTTCGATCACTGTCGACGGCGTCTCGCTGACCGTCATGGCCGTCGACGACGAGACGTTCAGCATCGGGATGATCCCGACCACTTCCAAGCTGACCGTCCTGGGCAGCAAGCAGCCGTGCGAGCCGGTGAACCTCGAGGTCGACGTGATCGCCAAGTACGTGGAGAAGATGCTGGGGGGCCGCAATGTTTGAGCAGGTCGAGAGGGCGATCGCGGACATCGCGGCCGGACGCGCGGTGATCGTGGTCGACAACGAGGACCGCGAGAACGAGGGTGATCTGATCTTCGCGGCCGAGAAGGCCACGCCGGAGCTCGTCGCCTTCATGGTGCGTTACACGTCGGGCTACATCTGCGTGCCGATCACCGAGGACGAGGCCGACCGGCTCGACCTGCCGCCGATGTTCCACACCAACCAGGACGCCCGCGGCACCGCGTACGCCGTGACCGTGGACGCCCGTGAGGGTGTCGCGACCGGCATCTCGGCCGCCGACCGGGCCCGCACCATCCGCCTGCTGGCCTCGCCCGAGACCAAGCCGTCGGATCTGTCCCGCCCCGGCCACGTGGTGCCGCTGCGGGCCAAGCCGGGCGGGGTGCTGCGCCGTCCCGGCCACACCGAGGCCGCCATCGACCTGTCCGTGCTGGCCGGGCTGCGACCGGCCGGTGTGCTGTGCGAGATGGTCAACGACGACGGCACCATGCAGCGCCGCCCCGACCTCGAGAAGTTCGCCGTCGAGCACGACCTGGCGCTGATCAGCATCACCGAGCTGATCGCCTACCGCCGGCACCGCGAGACCCAGGTCGAGCGGGTGGTCGAGACCCGGCTGCCCACCGAGAAGGGCCTGTTCACGGCGGTCGGCTACCGGTCGCGGACCGACGACAGCGAGCACGTGGCGCTGGTCTGCGGCGAGCTCGGCGACGGCGAGGACGTGCTGGTGCGCGTGCACTCGGAGTGCCTGACCGGCGACGTCTTCGGCTCGCAGCGCTGCGACTGCGGCCCTCAGCTGGACGCCGCTCTGGAGCGGGTGGCCGATGCGGGCCGGGGCGTGGTGCTCTACATGCGCGGGCACGAGGGCCGGGGGATCGGCCTGCTGCACAAGCTCCAGGCGTACCAGTTGCAGGACCGCGGGTTCGACACCGTCGACGCCAATCTCGAGCTGGGCTTGCCGGCCGACGCCCGCGACTACGGCACGGGCGCGCAGATCCTCTACGACCTGGGTGTGCGCTCGATGCGGCTGCTCACCAACAACCCGGCCAAGCGGGCCGGGCTCGAGGGCTACGGCCTGACGATCACCGGCCGGGAGGCGCTGCCCGTGCGCCTGCACCCCGAGAACGTGCGTTACCTGCGAACCAAGCGGGACCGCATGGGGCACCTGTTCGAAGCATTGGGCTGATTTCCCGCCCGGTACGGGTGAGGATGAACTTTCACAGAGGGGGACACATGGCCGGCTTCGGGGATCCGCATTTGGAGACGGTCGACGCGGCCGGGCTGCGGCTCGGGATCGTCGGCTCGCGCTGGCACGCCGACCTGGTCGATCACATGATCGAACGGGCCAAGGCGGCGGCGGAGGAGTGCGGGGTCGAGGACGTCGTGGTGGTGCGGGTGGCCGGCTCGGTCGAGCTGCCGGTCGTGGCGCAGGCGCTGGCCCGCAAGTGTGACGCCGTGGTTGCCCTGGGCGTGGTCATCAAGGGCGAGACCGACCACTTCAAGTACGTCTGCGATGCCGTGACCGACGGCCTGACCCGGGTCGCGCTCGACGAGAGCACCCCCGTCGCCCACGGTGTGCTGACGGTGATGAGCCTGGGCCAGGCCCGCGACCGGGCCGGCTTGGAGGACTCGGTGGAGGACAAGGGCTGGCAGAGCACGGTCGCCGTGCTCGACGCGGCCCTCGCCCTCCGCGAGATCAGCAAGCCTTAGTTCTGAACGTGGATCTCCTGGTTGACCGGCACAACGAAGCAGTCCTGGTTGTTGCAGCCGGTCGCCAGGACGGCCAGCGTGGCCGAGCCGACCTGGAACGGCGCCCCGCCGATGTTCGCGGTGACCCGGCCCATCTCCAGCACGCCGGTGCCGGCGCAGGTCAGCTGCTCGGTGACGGTGCCGCTGGCCCGCAGCCCGTCCTTGCGAACCTGGTCGAGCGAGACGGTGACGGTCGCCCGGTAGTCGGCCGGGCAGGTGATCCCGTACGACACGTCGACGGCCGCGCCCCGGGCGACCCGGAAAGCGAACATGACGTCGATCGTGGCGTCAGCGGCGGCGTGAGCGGGCACCGCGCCGAGGGAAGCGAAAGTCAAAGCGGACAGGGCGGAAGCCAGAGCGATACGTCCACGCACAAGCACAGCAGCCTCCTCAGCTGATCCGGATGGTCTCGTCGAACGAGATGGTCTCGCAGCTCGTGTCGTCGCATACCGTGCGCACCGTCCGCGCGGTGGCCGCGCCGACGATGAAGACGGCGCCCGCGAGGTCACGGTCGACCCGCAGCTCGGTGGCCGTCCAGTCGCCCGTGCAGTCGACCCGCTTCTGCCGGGTGCCCTGCGCGATGCGGGTGCCGTTGGCCGCGGTGACGGTCACCACGAGCTGGATCCGCGCCCCGGCGGGGCAGTTGTAGCTGAGGTTGACCAGAACCCGGTCGCCCTGCTGGCGACGGTCGACGGAGTCGATGCGGGTCGACGACGGGCCGGTGGCGGCGTTGGCGGCCGGCGCGACGAGCAGGGACCCGGTGACGACAGCGGCCAGGAAGCCGGAGAATGCCAGAATTCGGCGCATTACGGTCCTCTCCAGGGCAGAGGGCCGCCTCCCCGTATTCGGCGGTTCACCCCCGTGCCCGCGATAGCACCATGCCATGCACCGGCTTCAATGCGCCAGGCCTTAAAGCCGGCCCGCCTCGAAGATCCGGGCCAGGAACTGCCGCGTCCGTGCCTCGACCGGGTCGCCCAGCACCTGGGAGGGCGGTCCCTGTTCGAGCACGCGTCCCTTGTCGAGGAAGGCCACCCGGTCGGCCACCTGCCGGGCGAAGCCCATCTCGTGCGTGGCCAGCACCATCGTCATGCCCTCGTCCTTGAGCTCGCGGATCATCGTGAGCACCTCACCCACCAGTTCCGGGTCGAGCGCCGACGTGACCTCGTCCAGCAGGAGCAGGCGGGGACTGTTGACCAGCGCCCGCACGATCGCGACGCGCTGCTGCTGCCCACCCGACAAGCGATCGGGATAGCTGCCTGATTTGTCCGACAAGCCGACCCGGCCCAGCCACTCCATCGCCTGGTCGCGCGCGTCCTTCGAAGTGCGCTTGTGCACCCGTACGGGGGCCAGGGTGATGTTGTCGAGCACGGTCATGTGCGGGAACAGGTTGTACGACTGGAAGACCAGGCCGATCTTCTGCCGTACGAGGTCGGGGTCGACCCGCGGATCGGTGATGTCCTCGCCGTCGAGCCGCACCACCCCGTCGTCGATCTCGGTGAGCAGGTTGACGCAGCGCAGCAGGGTCGACTTGCCCGAACCGGAGGCCCCGATCAGCGCGACCACCTCGTGCTCGTCCACGTCGAGCGAGAGGTTGTCGAGCACCACGTTGGGGCCGAACGTCTTCCGGACGTCGGTGCAGGAGAGCAGCATCAGTTACCCGCGTTCTGCCGGCGCGCGGCGCGTAACGTCACCCAGTCGGTGACCCCGATCAGCGGCAGGGCCAGCAGCACGAAGAGCACGCCGGCCACCACGTACGGGGTGAAGTTGGCCGTGCCGGCCTGATTGATCTGCGCGGCCCGGATCGCGTCGATCGGCCCCGCCAGTGAGATCAACCCGACGTCCTTCTGCAGGGCCACGGTGTCGTTGAGCAGTGGCGGCGTGACCCGTCGGATGGCCTGCGGCAGCACCACGTGGCGCATGGTGCGGCGATAGCTCAGCCCGAGCGAGCGGGCCGCCGCCACCTGGCTCGGGTGCACCGACTCGATGCCGGCCCGGAACACCTCGGCCAGGTAGGCCCCGTAGGTCACCACGATGGCCGCCGCGCCGAGCACCGTCACGCTCGGCGTGCCCTGCAACCGCAGACCCGGGATGCCGAACGCGAACAGGTAGATCACGATGATCAGCGGCAGGCCGCGGAACGAGTACGTATACGTGGTGGCCAGGGCCCGTACGGGGAAAGTGACCGGACCCCGCAGGGTGCGCAGGATCGCGATGAGCAGGCCGAGCGCGAGCGCGCAGGCCGTGCAGATCACCATCAGCCGGATGTTGAGCCACAGCCCCGACAGGATCGAGGGGTAGTTGTCCCGGCCGGTCAGCGCCTTGACCGCGATGTCCCAGTCGAGGAACGACGCCTTGACCCGCTCCCAGCCCGGCGAGCCGGTGACCCCGAGATAGAGCAGCACGCCCACGACGGCCGTCGACAGGGCGGCGAGCAGCGTGGAACGGATCGCCCGCTTACGGCGATAGGCGACCCGTTCCAGCTGGATGTCGCTCGGCTTGTGAGAACCGGTCACTGGAGTTCGGGGGCCCCGCCCGAGCCGGCCAGCCAGGTCTTCTCCAGCACGGCCAGGGTGCCGTCCTGGCGCAACTGGTCCACCGCGGTGCTGACGCAGCTGGTCAGTGTGGAGCCCTTGTCGAGCACCAGGCCGAACTGCTCGGGCACGCCCACCTGGGGCAGCTGGCCGACGATGATGCCGTCCTTGAGCTCGGCCGCGGTCATGTAGAACGCGGTCGGCAGGTCCACCACGATGCCGTCGACGGTGCCGTTGACCAGCGCGGCCTTGGCGTCGTCGTTGTTGTTGAACACCGACGGCTGGTTGCTCGGCTTGATCAGGTCGGTCACGGCCTGATAGCTGGTCGTGCCGACCTGCGCGCCGAGCTTGGCCTCCTTGAGGTCGGCCAGCGTCTTGGCGTTGGCGATCTTCGAGCCCTTGGTGGAGATGACCGTCTGCCGTACGAGGTAGTACGGCGACGAGAAGTCCACCGCGTTGCGCCGTTCGGGGGTGATCGAGAACTGGTTGACGTCGAAGTCGAACGCCTTCGGACCCGGCGCGATGGCGTTGTTGAACGTCACAGAGGTCCAGATCACGTTGTCCGGCGAATAGCCCAGACGCTGGGCGACCTGGTACGCGACGGCCGATTCGAACCCCTTGCCGTTCTTGGGGTCGTTGTCGGAGAACCACGGCTCGTAGGCCGGGTTGTCGGTGCCGATCGTCAACTTGCCGGCGGTCTTCGTCGGAAGGGCGCCAGCAGGGCAAACGTCCGCGGAGGCGCTGGCCGACGCGGTGGGGGCGGCGTTGTCCTCGACGGGCGAGCAGCCCGCGAGGGCGGCGAGCGCAAGGACGGCGCCGCCGGTGGTGAGAAGGGTGAATCGGCTGACCATGTCCGGGAGCCTAGGGCACGTCTCACCTGCTGGGGCCGTTCGTCGCCATCCCGTGACGAGTTGGCAAAATGGCCGCCGTGAAGACGTTCGAAGAGCTGTTCGCCGAGCTGCAGGCGAAAGCGGCGGAGGGGACCCCGGGTTCCGGCACCGTCGCCGCCCTGGAGCGCGGAGTCCACTTCATCGGGAAGAAGGTCGTCGAGGAGGCGGCCGAATCCTGGATGGCCGCCGAGCACGAGGGCCCCGAGCGGGCCGCCGAGGAGATCTCCCAGCTGCTCTACCAGGCTCAGGTCCTGATGATCGCGACCGGCCTCGACCTCAAGGACGTGTATCGACATCTGTGACGTGCCACCTCGTCTCTCATCAGCAGAAACAGAAGGAGCACGTCCGTAATGCTGCGCATCGCCGTCCCCAACAAGGGGACCCTGTCCCAGCCCGCCTCCCAGATGCTGCGTGACGCCGGCTACCGCCAGCGCACCGACCCCAAAGACCTGATCTGCCGCGACGAGGCCAACCACGTCGAGTTCTTCTACCTGCGTCCGCGCGACATCGCGACGTACGTGGGCTCGGGCGACCTCGACCTCGGCATCACCGGGCGTGACCTGCTCGTCGACTCCGGCGTGCCCGCCACCGAGGTGCTCGACCTCAACTTCGGCGGCGCCACGTTCCGCTGGGCCGCCCCGTCCGGCGCGCTGGCCTCGGCCGACGAGATCGGAGGCAAGCGCATCGCCACCGCCTACCCCGGGGTGGTCGAGCGCTACCTGGCCGAGCACGAGCTCAAGGCCGACGTCGTGCGGCTCGACGGTGCCGTCGAGAACGCGGTGCGGCTCGGCGTGGCCGACCTGATCGCCGACGTCGTCGAGACCGGCGCCACGCTGCGTCAGGCCGGCCTGGTCACGCTGGGCGAGCCGCTGCTGCGCTCGTCCGCCATCATGATCGGCCGGGCCGAGGGGGAGCCGGCGGCCGGTGTCTCCCAGCTGATCCGCCGGCTGCAGGGCGTGCTGGTCGCCCGGTCGTACGTGATGCTGGCCTACGACGTACGGGCCGATCTCCTCGAGGACGCCGGTGCGCTCACCCCCGGCATCGAGTCGCCGACCGTCTCGCCGCTGCACCGCGAGGGCTGGGTGGCCGTGCAGGCGATGGTGCCCCGCAAGGACGTGCACCGCGTGATGGACGAGCTCTACGAGCTGGGCGCGCGCGCTATCCTCGTGACCGATATCGCGAATTGCAGGTTGTGATGGTCACTTATCGCCCCAAGAAGATCCGCCTGGTCGCCGTCCCGATCGCCGTGGCGGTCATGATCCTGTTCACCGTGCTCAGCTTCGGTCTTAAGGGCTCGGCAGGCTTCGACAACTCGGGCTCGTTCCAGCGCGGCGACCAGGCCGCCATGATCGGCCTGGGCATCCTGATCGGCCTGGGCGTGCTGGCCTTCCTGCGCCCACGCGTGATCGCCGACGAGGAGAAGATCCGCATTCGCAACGTCGTCGGCGGTTACGAGCTGCCGTGGTCGGTGGTGCGGGCGGTGCGCTTCGACCGCAACTCCCCGTGGGCCCAGCTCGAGCTGCACGACGAGGAGCAGGTGTCGATCCACGCGCTGCAGGCGGCCGACAAGGACTACGCCGTGGAGGGTGTGCGCACCCTGCGAAAGCTGCACTCGGCCGCGGTGGACGCGTGACCAGCGGCACCTGGTAAGCTTGACGCCGTCGACCACGCATGCTCGTGAGAGTGTGCGCGAAAGAGGAGCCCGCTGGTTCCCACCCGCCGCCCTTTCCTTGAGGGCCGGGTCCGGTCACCCGAGCGCTGGGGAATATCCAGCGCTCGGGGAGCGTCCTCATGGGCGCCGATGACCGGTCGAGCGGGCCTCAGCCATGTGCTGAGGTCTTCTGCTTTCCCGGCCCTGCAACAAAGGGGCGACGGGGCCGACCGACATTGGCATGTGTAACCGTTCTGAGGAGGCCCCATCAGCGTCGAACCACGCGTTAACGAACAGATCCGGGCACGTGAGGTCCGACTGGTCGGCCCCGAGGGTGAGCAGGTGGGCATCGTCCCGCTCGAGCGCGCTCTCCAGCTGGCCGCGGACGTCGATCTGGACCTGGTCGAGGTTGCTCCCATGGCGCGGCCGCCGGTGTGCAAGCTCATGGACTTCGGCAAGTTCAAGTACGAGAGCGCACTGAAGGCACGCGAAGCACGGCGCAACCAGCAGCAGACCGTCATCAAGGAAATGAAGCTCCGGCCGAAGATCGACCCGCACGACTACGAGACCAAAAAGGGTCACGTGGTGCGGTTCCTCAAGGCGGGCGACAAGGTCAAGGTGACGATCATGTTCCGCGGTCGCGAGCAGAGCCGCCCCGAGCTGGGATTCCGGCTCCTGCGCAGGCTCAGCGAGGAGATCTCGGAGCTCGGTTTCGTGGAAGCCAGTCCGAAGCAGGACGGCCGAAACATGATCATGGTGCTCGCACCGCACCGCGCGACCAAGGCCGCGGCCGTGGCCGCCGTGGCGACCAAGCCCGGCCGGGAGCCGCGCGAGGGCGAAGCACCGGCCGAAGAACCGGTAGCTGCCGCGGAAACCACCGCAACCGCAGAGTAGACAGCTTTTCCGCACGGAGGGGGCCGCAACGGGCCCCCTGTCGTGCGGAAAGATCAGAAAGAGGCTCCAAGTGCCTAAGTTCAAGCCCCACACCGGCACCGGCAAGCGGGTGAAGGTCACGGGTTCGGGCAAGATCGTCCGACAGAAGGCCGGCAAGCGCCACCTGCTCGAGGGCAAGTCGTCGCACGTCACCCGCCGCATGACCGGCACCACGGTCGTCGACGAGTCGAACCTCAAGCAAGTTAAGAAGCTGCTGGGCCGCTGACGCGCGCGCCACATACGTTCCCCTGTTAGGAGTACTGAAATGGCACGCGTCAAGCGGGCAGTCAACGCCCAGAAGAAGCGTCGCACGTTGCTGGAGACCGCCAGCGGATACCGCGGTCAGCGCTCGCGCCTGTACCGCAAGGCCAAGGAGCAGGTGCTGCACTCGATGCAGTACTCGTACCGCGACCGCCGTGACCGCAAGGGCGACTTCCGCCAGCTGTGGATCACGCGCATCAACGCGGGCGCCCGGGCCAACGGCCTGACCTACAACCGCCTCATCCAGGGGCTGCGGCTGGCCGAGATCGAGGTCGACCGCAAGATCCTGGCTGACCTCGCGGTGAACGACGCTGCGGCTTTCGCGGCGATCGTCGAAGTTGCCAAGGCTGCGGTTGCGGCCGAGGGCACGGGTGGCGCTGCCGCCCAGACCGCGTAAGTAAGGCTTTTCCGCAGGCGTCTCCCGGGTTCGGGGGGCGCCTGCGGCGTTTCTTGAGGATCACCTTCAAGATGTCCCGGCGGGGTGGGGTACGGACCGTCGCTCCCGCGGGGACCCGGGCGGCTTTCGCTGGCCGCTGGCGCGTCCAGAACGCGAAATCCACCCGGGCGACGTGAGTGAGTGGTTGCGCCCAAAAGCGAACCCCGGCTCAGCCCGCCGCAAGATCGAGAACCTGGATCGGTTGATGACGTTTACGTCCCGTACGCCGCGTGTCGTCGCGGCCCGCAAATTGCAGCGCCGGCGCGATCGGGAGCAGAGCGGGCGGTTCTTGGCCGAGGGGCCGCAGGCCGTGCGGGAAGCGTTGGCGGCCGGGGTGGTGCTGGAGTTGTTCGCGACGGCCGACGCCATGAGCCGGCACTCGAATCTGGATGTGCACTTCACCGAGGTGGACGACGAGGCGCTGGCCTCGCTCGCGGAGACCGTGCAGCCGCAGGGGCTGGTGGCCGTGTGCGAGCAGGTCGACGTGCCGCTCGCGGAGGCGCTGGCCAAGAAGCCGCGGCTGGTGGCGGTCGTGGCCGAGATCCGCGACCCCGGTAACGCGGGCACGGTCCTGCGTACGGCGGACGCCGCCGGGGCCGGGACGGTCATCTTCGCGGGGGACGCGGTGGACCCGTACAACGGCAAATGCGTCCGCGCGTCGGCCGGCTCGTTGTTTCATGTAGATGTGGTGCGTACCCCGATCGACGTCGTGACCCCGCTGCGCGAAGCCGGCCTGCAGGTGCTCGCCACCAGCGGCTACGGCGCGGACGACCTGGACACTCTGGCCGACGACGACGTGCTCGCGCGGCCGACGGCGTGGCTGTTCGGCTCCGAGGCGCACGGCCTGCCCGGTGAGCTGCTCGAGGCGGCCGACCGGCAGGTGCGCGTCCCGATCTACGGTGGGGCCGAGAGCCTCAACCTGGCCGCGGCCGCCGCCGTCTGCCTCTACGCCTCGGCAAGGGCCCAGCGCTGATGCGGGCGATCGTCTACGACGCCGTCGGCGCCGCGCCCCGCGTGGCCGAGGTCGCCGAGCCCATCTGCCCGCCCGACGGGGCCGTGATCGAGGTGCGGGCCACCGGCATCTGCCGCTCCGACTGGCACGCCTGGCGCGGCCACGACCCGGTGCCGCTGCCGCACGTCCCCGGGCACGAGTTCGCCGGTGTGGTCGTGGCCACCGGCCCCACGGTCAAGGGCTTCGACATCGGCGACCGGGTCACCGCGCCCTTCGTCAACGGCTGTGGCGCCTGCGAGTTCTGCGCCGCGGGCCGGGCCCAGATCTGCCCCGACCAGACCCAGCCCGGCTTCACCCACGCCGGCTCGTTCGCGGAGCGGGTCGTGGTGCGCGCGGCCGACACCAACCTCGTGCGCCTGCCCGACAGCGTGGGCTTCGTGCAGGCGGCCTCGCTGGGGTGCCGTTTCGCGACCGCGTTCCGCGCCCTGACCGGCCATGGTCCCGTACGGGACGACGCTGTCATCGCCGTTTACGGCTGCGGCGGCGTCGGCTTGTCGGCCATCCTGATCGCAACCGCGCTCAACTTCCGGGTCCTCGCCGTCGACCCGTCCCCGGCCGCCAACTCGCTGGCCGCCTCGCTCGGCGCCGTGATCGTCCACGAGATCACCGAGGAGGCCGACATCGCGATCGACGCCTACGGGTCGGCCGCCACCGCCGAGGCCTCGGTGCGCGCCCTGCGCCGCGGGGGCCGGCACGTGCAGGTCGGCCTGATGCTCGGAGCGGACGCCCGCGCCCCGCTGCCCTGGGATCTGGTGGTGGCCCGCGAGTTGCAGGTGGTCGGCTCGCACGGCATGGCCGCGGCCGACTACCCGCCCATGCTCGACCTGGTGGCGCGGGGCCGGCTCGACCCGGGCCTGCTCGTCGGCTCGGAGATCCCCCTGGAGGCGGCGGGGATCGCGCTGACCGCCATGGATTCGCCGATCCCGGCCCACGCCGGAATGGTCGTCGCCGTCCGGCCCGGCTGACGCGATATGCTTCAGCCCGTGGGGACCCTGATGACGCTGTTTAGCCGGCCCGCTGGTCGCGGGCCGCGGGTCTGACACACCCATCTCCCTGACCGGCGGGCTGCGGCCCAGCCGTGCCTCCGTAGACTGCCGTCTGGCAAAACCCGGTGTGAGGGAGACCATGTCCTACCGCAACGATCCGTACGATCCGAAGCAGGCCGCCCTGCTCGATCCGGCCGCGCTCGAAGCCGCCGTCGGCGAGGCCCGCTCGGCCTTCGACGCCGCGTCCGACCTGGACGCGCTGGCCACGCTCAAGTCCGCACACCTGGGCGACCGCGCCCCCGTGTCGCTGGCCCGCCGCGAGATCGGCTCGCTGCCGCCGGCCGCCAAGTCCGACGCGGGCAAGCGGGTCAACCTGGCCCGCCAGTCCATTCAGGGCGCGTACGACTCCCGCCTGGAGGAGCTCGAGATCGAGCGCGCGGCCCGGGTGCTGGTCACCGAGCGCGTCGACGTCACGCTGCCGTGGGCCCGCCGCCCCCGCGGCGCGCGCCACCCGCTGACCACGCTCATGGAGCACATGGGTGACCTGTTCGCGGGCATGGGCTACGACATCGTCGAGGGCCCCGAGCTCGAGCTGGAGTGGGCCAACTTCGACGCGCTCAACATCGGGCCCGACAACGCCGTACGGGGGTCGATGGACACCTTCTACGTCGACCTGCCCGGTCTGGTCATGCGCACGCACACGTCGCCCGGTCAGGTGCGCTCGATGCTCACCCGGCAGCCACCGATCTATGTGGTCAGCCCCGGCCGGGCCTACCGCTCCGACGAGCTCGACGCCACGCATTCGCCGGTCTTCCACCAGATCGAGGGCCTGGTCGTCGACGAGGGCATCACGATGGCCCATCTGCGCGGCACGCTCGACCACTTCGCCAAGGCGATGTTCGGCCCCGACGCGCGCACCCGCTGGCGGCCCCACTACTTCCCGTTCACCGAACCGAGCGCCGAGTTCGACGTCTGGTTCGCCCAGCATCGCGACGGCCCGCGCTGGGTCGAGTGGGGCGGCTGCGGCATGGTCAACCCGCGGGTGCTGACCGCCTGCGGCATCGACCCCGAGCGCTACTCGGGTTTCGCGTTCGGCATGGGCGTCGAGCGCACCCTGATGTTCCGCAACGGGGTCAGCGACATGCGCGACATGGTCGAGGGTGACGTCCGCTTCACCACCCACTTCGGAATGGAGGTCTGAGCACATGAAAACCTCGCTTTCCTGGCTTCGGGAATTCGTCGAGCTGCCCGCCGGCCTCACCGCCGAACAGCTCGACGACGCGCTGACCAACCTCGGCATGGAGGTCGAGTCGATCGTCGACCAGGCCGCCACCGTCCGGGGCGACCTGGTGGTGGGTCGCGTGCTCACGATCGAGGAACTGACCGGGTTCAAGAAGCCGATCCGTTTCACCACCGTCGACGTGGGCCGCGCGGAACCGCAGGAGATCGTCTGCGGCGCCCGCAACTTCGCCGAGGGCGACCTGGTGGCGGTCATCCTGCCCGGCGGCGAGCTCCCCGGCGGCTTCAAGATCGGCGCCCGCAAGACGTACGGGCGGAACTCGAACGGCATGATCTGCTCGGCCGCCGAGCTGGGCCTGAGCGGCGATCATGACGGCATCATCGTGCTCGCGCCCGACGCCGCGCGGCCCGGCGACGACGCACGGCCCGTGGTGGGGCTGGCCGACGTGCTGGTCGAGGTCGAGATCACGCCCGACCGGGGCTACGAGATGAGCCTGCGGGGCCTGGCCCGCGAGCTGTCGTACGTGTTCTCCGCCGCCTACACCGACCCCGCCGCTGTGCCCGCGGCGGGCGCCACCGGCGAGACGCCGTACGAGGTCAAGATCGACGACACGCTCGGCTGCGATCGCTTCTCGGCGCGTGTGGTGCGTGGCATCGACCCGAACGCGCCCTCGCCCGAGTGGATGCAGCGGCGCCTGGTCGCGGCGGGCATCCGCACGATCTCGCTGCCCGTCGACATCACCAACTACCTGATGCTCGAACTCGGCCAGCCGATGCACGTGTTCGACCTCAACCGGCTCGACGGCGGCCTGGTCGTGCGCCGGGCCAAGCCGGGCGAGAAGCTGACTACTCTCGACGGCGTGGCCCGCGTGCTCGACGCCGAAGACATGGTGATCTGCGACGACACCGGCCCGATCTCACTGGCCGCGGTCATGGGCGGCGAGACCAGCGAGTGGCAGCCCGACACGGTCGACGTGCTGCTCGAGGCCGCCCACTGGGACCCGGTGATGGTCGGCCGCACGGCCCGCCGCCACAAGCTGTTCAGCGAGGCCGCCAAGCGCTGGGAACGGGGCGTCGACCCGCAGCTCACGCTGGTCGCGCTGGAGCGCGCGGTACAGATCCTGACCGAGCACGCCGGCGGCACGCCCGACGAGCGCGTGCTCGACATCAACCACGTGGCCGCGCCCGCGACGATCACGCTCGACCCGGCGTTGCCGTCGCGGCGGATCGGCCTGGCCTACGACACCGACCAGGTGGCCGCGCTGCTGTCGCAGGTCGGCTGTCACGTCACCGGGGCCGGCCCGCTCGAGGTCACCCCGCCGTCCTGGCGGCCCGACCTGCTGGCCCCGATCGACCTGGTCGAAGAGGTGGCCCGGCTGGGCGGCTACAACGACATCCCGTCGCTCCTGCCGCCCGCGCGCGGCGGCAGCGGCTTCACGGCGGTGCAGCACCGCCGGCGCACGGTGGGCCGCGCGCTGGCCGAGAACGGCTACGTCGAGGTCCTGTCGTACCCGTTCGTGGCGCCGGCCGCGGCCGACCAGCTCGGCTACCCGGCCGACGACCCGCGGCGCAGCGCCGTGCGGCTGACCAACCCGCTCAGCGAGCAGGAGCCGCTGCTGCGCACGTCGCTGCTGCCCACCCTGCTCGGCACGCTCCGGCGCAACCTGGGCCGGGGCCAGCGGGACGTGGCGCTGTTCGAGATGGGCACGGTCTTCCTGCCCCGCCTGGCCTCGACCGCCCCGCCCGCGATGGGCGTCGACCGCCGGCCCACGCCTGACGAGTGGGCCGCGGCCAACGAGATCGTGCCCGTGCAGCCGTGGCACCTCGCGGTCGCGCTGACCGGCCAGATCGAGCCGGCCGGCTGGTGGGGCGAGGGTCGCGCGGCCACCTGGGCCGACGCGGTCGAGGCGGCCCGGATCGCGATCGCGGCGGCCGGGGTCACTGCCGACCGTGTGTCGGTGGCCGCCGCCGAGCTCGCGCCGTGGCACCCGGGCCGCTGCGCGGCGATCTCGGTCGACGGCACGGTCGTGGGCCACGCGGGCGAGCTGCACCCGGCCGTGGTGTCCGCGTTCGAGCTGCCCAAGCGCACCTGCGTGACAGAGCTCGACCTGGACGCGCTGCCGCTGCCGCCGGTCACCCAGGCCCCGGTGATCTCGTCGTTCCCGCCCGCCCTGATCGACGTGGCGCTGGTGCTCGACGCCGCGGTGCCGGCCGCCGACGTCTCCGCGGTGCTGGCCTCGGGCGCGGGCCCGCTGCTGGAGTCGGTGTCCCTGTTCGACCTGTACGAGTCGGAGCAGCTGGGCGAGAACAAGAAGTCGCTCGCCTACAAGCTCACCTTCCGGGCCCCCGACCGCACGCTCACCACCGAGGAGACCCTGGCCGCCCGCGACGCCGCCGTGGCCGCGGTCACCTCCCGCTTCGGCGCCGTCCTGCGCGGCGCCTGATCTTCCCGGCGGCGCCGTCCTGCGCGGCGCCTGACCTTCCCGGCAGCGCCGGGCCCGCTCACCGCGGGCCCGGCGCTGTCCCCGTTCCGCCGCAGGACGGGCACGTCGTGGCCGGGGAGTGCCGGTCCTCAAAGCCGTCGCCGGTGAAGTTCAGCGTGCGTTCCGGCTCCCGGCCCAGCCATCCCGTGCCGTGGCACGGCAGGCAATGGATACGCGGAGACGCCGCCATCTGACGCCGGCGACCAGCCCGATGACCGAGGAAAGCCTGCGCGGCCCATCGCGTCTCGCTGAACTGCCATTTGAGAACGATGGCGGCCCCGACGATCAGCAGCAGGCCGAATGTCACCAGTAGCCACGTCATGAGTACGCATTATCCGCGCGAGCAGGCCGGTAATCGGCAGCCGATCGGGCGTACCCGGGCGAGTTACTCACCTTTCCGACGGCGAGGCCGGGTTGTTTGACTGTCGGTCGTCACCCTCGTCCCAGGAAAGCGAAAACCGCTCCGATGACTGTCGCGCCGCACGACATCCCGTTTGTTCTTCTCGCCACCACCGGGGAGCGGCTCGGTTGGATCTACGCCGACCGTGACCACGCCCCGCAGCCGTTCGGAGAACCGGGGCCGGAGCCCACGCCGGTGTCGCCCGGACTGCAGGAATTCCTCCGCCGCGCGGTGCGCAGCAAAGCCCGGTGGCGGCGAAGCTCGATCCGGATCGGAATTGCATTGGGATTCGCCTGTTTCGGTTACGGCATTTGGCGAATTCACCTGGACGGTGGTTTCAATCCGCTATTCGGCACCCTTGCCAAGATCTCTTTCTGCGGCGGACTCGGCGGCGCGATTCTGACCACCATCGGACCGTGGCTGATCCGGCGAGCCATAACCGTCACCGAGGCCGGCCATGCGGCGCGCCACCGGGCGGCCGTCGCCCAGTGGGAGGCGCGCCGCGATGACCACGAGGAACAGCAACGGATCGCCGCCGGCGGCCGGCACGAATGGGTCGCGGCGGCACCCTCACCCGGCCACCGGCGTGTCGACATCATCGGCGGCACCATGTTCGGTTGGGAGGCCGTAGTCACCGTCTACGGTGCATCGCTGCTCGCCACCCGCGGGGCCATGACCCTGGTCGACTTCACCGGTGACGGGGTCTGCGCCGAGTTGATGCGACTCGCCACCGCGACCGAACGATCCGTGCGACGGCTGCACCTGCCGGCCGATCTGGCCGAGTTCGACCTCCTGGCCGGTCTGAGCCCTGGCGAACTGGTCGACTGCCTGGTCGAAGCGATGCACGGCGACGGCCGGGGTGGGCGGGCCGACCGCTCCGAGGACTGGCTGTTGCTGACCGAGATCTGCGAGGTGCTCGGCGAACGGCCCAGCCTGGCCCGGCTGCTGGCCGCGCTGCGAACACTCACGGACCGCAGGAGTCAGGATGTGCTGTCATCCGACGAGATCGAGCGGTTGCTCGACCAGCATCCGGACGAGAACCGCCGCCAGCTCTACCCGCAACTGCGACGGATCGAGGCGTTCCTGCATCCGCTGGCGGCGATGGGCAGCGCCGCCCAGGCCGTGGAGCCTGCCTCGCTGACCTGCCTGATCACCGGTTCCGACGGCGGCGACGCGCAGAATGACCTGTTGCGGGATCTGATCCTGCATTGGCTGACCCGGCTCGTGCGGCGCCGGTTGCGGCCGATGGGCTCCCTCGTCGTGCTGGGCGCCGACGAGGTGGATCACCGGGCGATCGAGAAACTCAGCACGCTGTGCGAGCGGAACGGCGTGCGGCTGGTGCTGTTCTTCGCCCACCTGCGGGCCGAGGCGCTGCACACCATCGGTGGGGGTGAGGTCGCCCTGATGCGGCTCGGCAACCATCACGAGGCGAGCCAGGCCGCTGACTACATCGGCAAGGGGCACAAGTTCGTTCTCAGCCAGCTCACCCGCACGCTCGGCGGCAGCGACACGCACACGCTCTCGGACACCAGCGGGCAATCCAGTACGGACGGCGGGTCGGGCACCATGTCGTTCGGAAACCGGCGGACGCGCGGTCGGGCGTACGGGAAAACCTGGAACCTGACCCGTAACTGGTCCCAGACGGTGGCGACAGCCCGCGGCCAGAACTGGAGTGACGCCTCGTCGGTGCAGCGAACCTACGAGTACACGGTGGAGCCGCGGGCGCTGCAGGACCTTCCCGAGTACGCGATGGTGCACGTCCGGTCCGAAGGCCGCGAGACGACGATCCAGGCCGTCGAGGTCGACCCGGCCATCGTCATGCTGCCGCACGTCTCGATGTACCCGCGGCCAGATGCTGCGGTGCGGACGAAACAGCAGGTCACCGAGGGTGCACATTCGGCTGAGCCCTCCCGGGGTCCTTGGGGTGGCCGGTCGTGAGGATCGCCGGGGACCTGATCGAAGGGTTACCGGTCAGCCGGATCCTCGAGCTGCCACGCCGGTCGACGCCGACCCGCGACGAGCAGGTCGCTGATGCCGGCCGCAGCCGGCGCCTCGCCGGCATCGTGTCGGCCTACCACAGCGGCGCCGGGATGCTTCTGGGCTGGAGCCGCCGGGCCGCCGGCGCGCCGGTCGAGGTGTTCGCGGCCGGCGGCATCGCGGGCGCCCCCGGGAACGGCCTCACACCGCTCTCCCTGCCGCCGGGCGCGCTGGGCCGGCCGTACGCGCCCGGTGAACTCATGAACAATCTGCGCCGGGTACCTCATTGGACCCGCCTGGCCGGACTTACCGACGGCCTGCTGGTCGACGACCCGGCTCAGCGTGACGACGACCTGCGTCCGACTCTCGACGAGTGCCTGCTGCATGTCTGGCACGGCGGGTTCGCCTGGTTCGTGCTGGCGGAGCCGGTGCCACCGGGCGAGATCGTAAGCATGGCCAAGGCAGTCGCGCAGGAAGAGCGGCAGGCGCAAACCAAAGCCCAGTCGCCCGAGCAGGCGATCGCGGCGACCCGCCTCCAGCGCCGGCACCGCGAGCTGCAGCAGGGACGGTCCACCGGCATGTGGCGGGTGCACGTGCTCGTCGGCGGGGACTCGTCGTCGGCCGCGTCTGCCGTGAGCGGCCTGCTGTGTGCCTCGGCCGACCTGGGCCGGCAGCCGTACGCGTTGGCCCCGACCGGCGTTGTCGGCGAGCTGGACAAGGTGCTGGCCGCGGAGGACGTGCCCGGCTCGCCTGTGCTGGCCGGCTCGCCGCTGCTCGCTTCGCTGGCCGTGGCACCGCTCGAGGAGGTGCCGGGTCTGCGTTTCGCGATGCGCTCCGAGTTCGACGTGACACCCGAGACCGAGAGCGGTCCGGACTCGGTCCCGGTAGGCGTCGTGCTCGACCGGGGCGGGCAGCCGGCGGGCGCGCTCGAGGTGCCGCGCCGCAGCCTCAACCGGCACACCTTCGTCTGCGGGGCGACGGGCGCGGGCAAGTCCCAGACCGTCCGCAACCTGCTTGAGAACGCGGCCGACCAGGGCCTGCCGTGGCTGGTGGTGGAACCGGCGAAGGCCGAGTACCGCCAAATGGCCGACCGTGTCGGGGGCGAACGGGTAATCACGGTGCGTCCTGGTGACCCGCTCGCGCCGCCGGCCGGGTTCAACCCGTTGCGGCCGGCCGAAGGGTTCCCGCTGCAGACCCATCTCGACCTCACCCAGTCGCTGTTCCTGGCCGCGTTCGACGCCGAGGAGCCGTTTCCCCAGGTGCTGAGCGCGGCGCTGACCCGTTGCTACGAGGAGTTGGGCTGGGACCTCGCGCTGAGCGAGCCGCGCGTCGCCGGTCACCAGCCCCGCTATCCGACGCTGGACGACTTGCAACGCTGTGCCGAACTCGTGGTCGACCGGATCGGCTACGGGCAGGAGATCACCGACAACGTCCGCGGCTTCATCCGGGTGCGGCTGTCCAGTCTGCGTACGGGCACCACCGGCCGGTTCTTCGAAGGCGGGCACCCGCTCGACCTGGCCGAGCTGATGCGGCGCAACGTCGTCTTCGAGATCGAGGACGTGGGTGACGACCGGGACAAGGCCTTCCTGATGGGCGGGCTGCTCATTCAGCTCACCGAGCACCTGCGTGTCGAGACCCGGCGCGACCCGGCCGTGGCTCGGGCCGGGCTCCGGCATCTCAGCGTATTCGAGGAGGCGCATCGGCTCTTACGTCGTACCGAACCGGGCGGGCCGGCCGCGCACGCAGTGGAACTGTTCGCCGCGCTGCTGGCGGAGATCCGGGCGTACGGAGAAGGCCTTGTCATCGCCGAACAGATCCCCGGAAAGCTGATGCCGGACGTCATCAAGAACACCGCTGTCAAGATCATGCACCGGCTGCCCGCCGCGGACGACCGGCAGGCGGTCGGCGCTACCGCCAACCTCACCGCTCGTCAGTCGGAGTACCTGGTCACGCTGCCGCCCGGCACGGCCGCGGTGTTCGCCGACGGCATGGACCAGCCCGTCCTCGTCCGCATGCCCGACGGCACCCCGCGCGAGCAGGGAGGTCACACGCCGACGGCCGCGGTCGACCCGATCATCGGACGACGCAGCCCGACGTGCGGTCTCGAATGTTCCGGCCGCGCCTGCACACTGCGCGAAATTCGCACGGCGCAGCGGTTACTCGAGGAACAACCGTGGATCACCTTATGGGCCGAGATCGGGGTGGTCGCCCACCTGACCGGCAAACCGCGACCGGAACTGTGGGCGGAGAAGACTGCCGTTCTGGCCGCGATGCCCGCCCGCCTGCGGGAATGTGCACTGTCACAGGCCGTGGACGCGGGGGTGGCCTCGCGGTCGGCCGGAATGGGCCGGGCGACCGACCCGTTCGCCCTGTCCGCGCATGTACTGACCGGGTCCTGCACGCCCGACGAGCCCGCCTATGTGGCCCCGGCTTACCGCCACGGCTCGATCCTCAGCGCGTTGTCCGCGCAGGACGGCGACGGGCCGGCCGACTCGCGCGCCGCCGTCTGGTCGGAGGCGATCGGACGGGAGATCGTGGGCGCCACGATCGCCGAACAGGCCGACTGGGTGCGGTTCTGGATGGGAATCGATCAGCCCGCCCACGCGCTCCGGGCGGTCGTGGCGTTCGGGCGGTCCGAGCCGTCGGCCATCGAGAACGCGGTCGGTGCCGCCCCGGGCTCGTACGAGTGGGCCAACCGTCTGGCTATCGCGTTGACCGACACCTTCCGCGATGGCGAGTGGATTCCCGATCTGCTCAACGCCGCCGTCCGGCCGCCCGACTGAGGAGCTTGCGCCATGGCCGACAGCCCGACCACCCGGACCGACACCCCGCCGCCGCCTCCGCCGAAGCCTCCGGAGCAGGGGCCCGCGCCGGACGTCCAGCAGAAGATGGACACCCTGCGGGCGCAGCGGGAGGGCAACACGACGCCCCACGACCAGGGCGGGGTCAAGCCATCCGACCGGACACCCTCCCGTGGCCTCGAGCCGACCCCAGACTTCCAGCAGAAGCTGGACGCGTTCCGCGCCCACAAGGAGGCCAAGCAGGACGCCGGCCAGTACGTCGACCACCGCGCGGAGAAGGCGCAGAACACCGCGGCCCGCCACGCCGACCGGCCCACGGCCGGTCATCAGCGCGCCGCCGAGGGTCACGTCGCCCCCAGGACCGCGGAAGCATCGAAGGCCACGCCGGCCCGGGAGGCGGTGGCGGGAGAACGGCCGGGCGCGCCCAACATCGAGCGGTTCCAGCCGCCGCCACGGGGCCCCGGAGGCGAAGCCGGAGACCGGCGCCTTCATCAGGCCCAGCACCTGAAGCCTGAAGCCGATCTGCGGGGCCAGGCTCCGCAAATCCGGGCGGCGGAGAAGAACCCAGGCGAAAGGCCGCAAGGCGCGCACTACCGGGATCCCGGCCAGGATCAGCCTCGGGCTGACCGGAGCGAGGTGCAGCGGCAGGGCCTTCGTGACGCGGTTGCCGACGCCAAGAGCCGCAGGCTGGAGAACGCGGTCGGATTCGACCAAGCGACGGGCAGACCGGGCGAGCAAACTGGTGGGCGGCCTGAGCCGATCGTTGTGATCGGCGGCGACCAGCTCTTCAAGTCCGACTACCTCGACGCGGTGCGGCGGAGGGCGGAGAATCACGAGAAAGCTGAATACCGGATGGATCCGGCCGACGTCGTGGACGCCGACAGTCTGACCGTGGAGCAGATCGATGCGATGAAGGCCCAGGGCGCCCGCATCGTTGATCTCGGAGACGGCGACCCCGACGTGGTCGACCCGTGGGTGAAGAGCCGCACGGACGAGCAGCGGGACCGAGCGTCCGCGCCGCTGACGCCGGACTCGGGGGACGGTGGCTCGGGACGGTATGAGCACTACCAGCCGCTCTTCGAGAAATACCCTGAGCCAGGCAGTCGCATCATGACCGGTGACATGCAAGAAGCCCGGGTAATACCGGCCGCGGCGGAAATGGGCCCGGATGTGCACACCTTTGACGCTTTCCCCGACGAGGACCACAAGCCGAACCAGTTGGCGCAGAACATCGGGTGGACCGGCAAAATCGCCCTGGACAACGCGGGTCACCCAGGTCCGGACGGCGTCTGGCGGCCGGACACGTACACCATCGGCTATTCGGAAGAGGCGCGGAACGGTAACGGGCCGGGCGACTTCTCGACCATGGAGGACGAGGTGCACCGGGATCTCGGCGCCTGGCGTCAGGGCGTCGACCGGGGTGACAACGCAGTCTTCCCCGACCCGTACCTGCCGCCGGACGGCAGGTGAGATCTCCGAGGCCGATCGGCTAGCCGGAGGTGTAGCCGCCGTTGACGGTGATGCGTTCGCCCGTGATGAAGCGGGAGGCGTCGGAGGCCAGGAAAGCCACCACGTCGGCGATGTCCTGCGGGGTGCCGATGCGGCCCAGCGGGATGCCGGCGACGTAGTCGCGGGTGTCGTCGTCGGTGAGGGGGCCGTGGCGTTCGACCGGGATCCAGCCCGGGGCGACCACGTTGACCGTCACGTTGTCGCCGCCGAGTTCGCGCGCCCACGTGCGGGCCAGGATGAGCTGGGCGCCCTTGGCGGCGTTGTAGGCCGAGAAACCGGGCAGCGCCCGTTCCGTCATCTCGGAGCCGATGTGGATGAAGCGGCCGCCACCCAGGCGCCGCATGTGCGGGAGCGTGGCCTGCAGCAGCAAAGTCGGGCTTTTCACAAAGAACGTGAGCTGGTCGAGGTGGTCCTGCCACGTCACGTCCTCGGCCCGTGCCTCCGGTTGCGGGCCGGTGGCGTTGGCGACCACCACCCGTACGGGGGCCAGGGTCTCCTTCACCTCGGCCGCGAGCCGCCGCACCTCCTGCTCGTCGGTCACGTCGGCCCGGAAGGCGGCCGCCGTCCCACCCGCGGCCACGATGCCGGCTACCACGCGGGCCGCCCCGTCCGCGTCGGAACGGTAGTTGACCGCGACCGGCCACCCGTCCGCGGCGAGGCGCCGGCAGAGGTGCGCGCCGAGGCCGCGCGAGGCCCCACTGACCAGGACACTTCCCACGTTCATCACGGCACGAGGCTAGCCCTGCGGGCACGCTGGGTGGCTCCGGCGGTGGGTTCCGGGGCCGTTGGTGCCGGTGGGCGCGTCGGCCGGTCAGGTGATGCGAGGCGGGAGGTCACTCGCGACCGGCGAGCGCCAAGGCGACGTCCAGCTCGTGCAGTTTGGCCGGGGACAGGCGGCCGGCTCGCTCCAGCAGCGACTCCGCGTCGACGGTCGTGTCCCAGGTGCAGAAGATTGTGCCGTCCTGGGGCAGCGCCAGCCGGACCACGCCGCTGTGCGCCAGGCCCTCGTCGGCCCCGAAGAACACCTCGATGCCGATGGCCCGCGTGTCCGGGCCGGCCGTCGCGAGGATCCGGCGACGCTCGCCGACGTCGACCGCCTGTTCCCCGGTCATCAGGACGAACCCCAGCTTCTGCGCCGGGGTGGCCGGTTCGACGATCTGGATGGCCGCGAACTCCGGCCCCGCCCCGCCCGAGAGCAACACGACGGGCCGCTTCTCGTCGATCTGCGCCCACCACACCTCGCCGCGTTCCACACGCCCCCCAGGGTTCCGGTCGTCTCAGCGTTGCCGACTGACACGCTATACCGGCCGCAGAGATCGATGACTGTAGACATCTGCCCATCTGGTGGGACAGAGTGAGGGGCATGGCCAAGTCGAGTCGGCGTGCGTTCTTGTCGGTCAGCGCGGCTGCGGCGGCCGCGCCGCTGGTGGCGGGGGAGGCCCGGGCCGGTGGGGCCGCTCCGAGCCGGGAGTTGCGCGCGATCCTGCGGGAGATCGACCCCGCGCGGATCGAGGCGATCGTGCGCAAGCTAGTGTCGTTCGGCACCCGGCACACGCTGTCCAGCCAAGATGATCCCGTACGGGGGATCGGGGCTGCTCGGGACTGGATTTTTGCCGAGCTGCAGCGTTGTGCCGCGACCTCCGGGGGCCGGATGACCGTGGAGCTGCAGTCGTTCGTGCAGCCGGTGTCGCCGCGGGTGCCCGTGCCGACCACCATCACCAACGTGATCGCGACCCTGCGGGGCAGTGTCACCCCCGACCGGACGTACGTCGTGACGGGGCACTACGACTCGCGGGTGACCGACGTGATGGACGCGGTCAAGGACGCCCCGGGCGCCGACGACGACGCCTCCGGGGTGGCCGTGGCGATGGAGCTGGCCCGCGTGCTGGCGACCCGGCGGCCCGAGGCCACTATCGTCTTCGCCGCGGTGGCCGGTGAGGAGCAGGGGCTTTACGGCTCCGACCACATGGCGCAGGTCTACCGTGACCGCAACACCGACGTCCAGGCCATGTTCAGCAACGACATCGTGGGCACGGGCGACGCGCACGACGGCACCCGGCCCGCCAACCGGACCGTGCGGCTCTTCGTCGAGGGCGTGCCCACTTCGGAGACGGCGGCCGAGGCGACCGTCCGCAAGAGCGTGGGCGGCGAGAACGACGGGCCGTCGCGGCAGCTGGGCCGGTTCGTCAAGGACGTCGAACCGGAGGGCACCGACGTGCGGGTGATCTGGCGCCGGGACCGTTACCTGCGGGGCAGCGACCACATCTCGTTCCTGCTCCGGGGCTATCCGGCGGCCCGGTTCACCGAGCCGCGCGAGAACTTCGCCCACGAGCACCAGGACGTACGGGTGGAGAACGGCGTCCAGTACGGCGACCTGATCGAGTTCTGCGACTTCGGCTACATCGCGCGGGTGGCCCGGATCAACGCGGCGGTGCTGTGGTCGCTGGCGCAGGCGCCCGGCACGCCGCGGGGCGTGGTCATCGACACGACGCAGCTGACCAACGAGACGACCCTGCGCTGGGAGCTGGGCACCGAGCCGGACCTGGCAGGCTACGAAGTGGTGTGGCGCGAGACGACCGCTTCCGACTGGGAGCACTCGCGAGCCGTCGGAAAGGTGACGACGGTGACGATCGACCTGTCGAAGGACAACGTGTTCTTCGGCGTACGGGCGGTGGACACCGAGGGACACCGCAGCCCGGTCGCGGCACCCAAGCCGTCCAGCTGAGTCCCTGAGTGGTCTTGCGATGACACGATCGGACCATGACGCTCGATCACACGGTCCGGCTGCGCTTCGGGGACAAGTCGCGCGCCGCGGCAACCCATACCAACCTTTCCGCCGTACGGCTCGACGGGCCCGTGCTGTGGATCGCGGGCGACGAGACCGCGACGGTGGAGCGGCTGGTCGCCGACAACCCGGAGGCCCCCACCGAGTTCGGGGCCGAGACCACGTACCGCCTCGGGGACTTCATCAGCCTGCCCGGCACCGACATCGAGGAGGAGGCTGACGTCGAGGGGCTGGCCCGCACCGGCCACTTCCTGTGGGCGATCGGCTCGCACAGCCTGCGGCGCAAGCAGATCAAGGACCGGCACGTGGGTGAGAAGGCGCTGCGCCGGCTGGCCCGCATCGAGGGCCAGGAGAACCGCCAGATTCTCGTACGGCTCCCGATCGCCGACGTCGACGGGCTGCCCACGCCCGTACGGGAAATCGACATCGACGGCGAGAAGCACTACGCGGCGGCCCTGGGCGGTAAGGACGACCTGCGGCACCTGCTGCGCAAGGACGACCACCTGGCGCCGTTCCTGCCCATCCCCGGCAAGGACAACGGGCTCGACATCGAGGGCATCGCGGTCAGCGGCGACCGGGTTTATCTGGGCCTGCGCGGGCCGGTGCTGCGGGGCTGGGCGTTCGTGCTCGAACTGCGCCCCTACATCGACCCCCACGAGCCCGACCGGTTGCGTCTGCACGAGTTCCCCGACGGCTTCACCTATCGCAAGCACGTGCTGCGGCTGGACGGCCTGGGCGTGCGTGACCTCTGCCCCGACGGCGACGACCTGCTGATCCTGGCCGGCCCGACGATGGACCTGGACGGGCCGGTGCGCGTCTACCGCTGGCACGGCGCCTGCCGCTCCGAGCAGCCGACGATCGTGCGGGGCGACCTGATCAGCCGGGTGCTCGAGCTGACGTTCGGCGAGGGCGACGACCACGCCGAGGGCCTGAGCAACTACGGCGACGGCCGCCTGCTCATCGTTTACGACAGCCCGGCCGCCGTCCGCCTGACCGAGGACGACGCCGTCATCGCCGACGTGGTCCGCATGCCGTCCTAGCTGCTCACTCGCGGGCGGCCAGCAGCGTCACGGGGGCCTGGCGGGTGGCCGACCACGACGTGATCAGGCTGGTCAGGCCGGTGACGGTCAGGGCCACCAGCGCGACGCCGCCCACCAGGGGCCAGGGCAGGGTGAGGGTCGCCGTGCCGGTCACGGCCGACGTGGTGGCCAGCACGGCGATGAGGGCGCCGCCCGCCGCGAGGGCTCCCAGCACCAGGCCGGCGCCGGTGACCGCGTACGCCTCCAGCAGCGCCGCCCGGACCACCTGCCCGCGGGTCAGGCCGGTCACCCGCGCCTCGGCGAACTCGCGCCGCCGGGTGGCCGCGCCGATCACGATCGAGTTGATCACGCCGATCAGCGCGTACAGCCCGCCCAGGCCGAGCACGATCAGCATGACCTTGCGGTTGGTGTCGTCGCGGCCGGCGGCGTCGGCCCGCAGCCAGTCGTCCAGGTCGGACACCGGTCCCGTGCGGGCCAGCGCGGCCCGCACGGCGGCGCGGTCGGCGCCCGGCTCGAGCGCCACGAACGACAACGCGGACGCCTCGGCCAGCTGCAGCGCGGGCACCAGACCGGGCGGCAGCAGCAGGTTGGCCCCGCCGCTCATGGTGGTCGGCACCGCACCCGTCACCGGCAGTTCGCCCAGGTCACCGCCGGGCAGGCGCAGCCGCACCGTCCCGCTTGCGGGCACGTCACCACCCGGCCCGGCCACCACGGCCCGCCCGCCGAGCGTCACCGGGGTGCCGTGGACCGCCGCATACGCCGCCGGGTCGACCACCAGCACCGAGACGCCCTCCGACTCCTCGTCCTCACCCTGGCCGTACGTCAGCTCGCCGGGCAGGGACAGCTCGGTCGACGCCGTGGCCACGCCGGGCACTGAGCCGAGCGGGCCGCGGCCCTCCACCACGAAGTCGGCGTGGGTGGTCCGCTTCAGTTCGTCGACGCCCGCGGCCGTGAACGACGCCCCGGCCGCGGTGTTGCCCACCACCAGCGCGACCAGCACGATCAGCGGGGCCGCGACCGAGGCCGAGCGGCGGCGCGCGTCGCGCACGTTGGCCCGGGCCAGCGAGCCCAGCACCCCGCCCCCGAACGGCATCACCCGGGCGATCACGGGCACCAGCAGCGGCGCGAACGCGACCACGGCCACCGAGGCCGGCATCGCGACGTTCATCGCCATCGCCACGCCACCGGCCGGGCCGCCGTGCGGGGCCACAATGATCAGCGCCAGCGCGCCCCCGAAGAACAGCAGGCCCGCGATCCAGCGCCCGGCGGTCATCACGCGGGCCGCCGCGCCGGTCTCGCGCAGCGCCTCGAGCGGCCGCACCCGGGCCGCCCGCCGCGCGGCCACCAGCACCCCGGCCACCGCGAGCAGCACCCCCGTGCCGAACGAGACGCCCAGGATCCACATGCGCCACTGACCGGTGAAGCCCTCGGGCACGAACGCGAACCGCCGCATCAGCCACGCCTGCAGGGCCATCACCTGCAGACCGGCCGGGATGCCGAGGCTCGCCCCGGCCAGGCCGAGCAGCAGCGCCTCACCCAGCAGCAGCCGGCGGACCTGGCCGCGGCTGCCCCCGACCAGGCGCAGCAGGGCCAGGTCGCGGCGGCGCTGGTCGACGGTGAACGCGAAGGTCGAGCTGATCACGAAGCCGGCCAGGAAGACCGCTCCGCCGAGCACCACGCCCAGCATCGCCACCGCGGCCGTCGTGCCGTCGGAGATCTGCATCCGCTGGGCCTCGCTCAGGCCGGGCGGCGGGTCGTAGGTGGCCGCCGAGATCAGCAGCAGCAACGACGACTGCACCAGCGCCACCCCGAGGGCGACCGACAGCAGCGCGCCGACGAACAGCGTCCAGCGCTGGGCCAAGCCGGCCCGGCTCATCCCCAGCATCTCAGCGCTCCCATGCCGCGAGGCGGTCGGCGACCTGGTGGGCGGTGGCCCCGGCGAGCATGTCGACCACCCGGCCGTCGCGCAGGAAGACCACCGAGTCGGCGCGGGCCGCGGCGCCCGGGTCGTGCGTGACCATCACGATGCTCTGCCCCGCGTCGGCCATGGCCCGCAACAGGTCCAGTACCGTCCGGGCGGCGGTGGAGTCGAGGGCGCCGGTGGGCTCGTCGGCGAAGAGCACCTCGGGCCGGGTCACCATGGCCCGCGCGATCGCCACCCGCTGCTGCTGCCCGCCGGAGAGCTCGCGCGGCCGGTGCCGGGCCCGGTCGGCCAGGCCCACCGCGTCGAGGGTGGCGCGCACCTCGGATCGGCGCGGACGCTGCCCGGCCAGCCGCAGGGGGAGCGCCACGTTCTGCTCGGCGGTGAGCGCGCCGATCAGGTTGAAGCTCTGGAACACGAACCCGATCCGGGTGCGGCGCAGCGCGGTCAGCTCGGTGTCGCCGGCCGCGGTGAGGTCGGTGTCGCCCAGCAGCACCCGCCCGGAGTCCACCTTCTCCAACCCGGCCGCGCAATGCAGCAGGGTGGACTTGCCCGAGCCGGACGGGCCCATCACCGCCGTCCAGCCGCCCCGCGGGAACTCGAGTGTCACGTTGTCGACCGCGTGGACGGCCGCGGCGCCACGGCCGTAGACCCGGCTCACGCCGTACAGGGAAATGGCGGTGTTCTTGGTGGTCAGCGTCGTCGTCATGGAAGAAAACGCTATTGCCGGACGGCCGCGAAGTCGCTACGGCCAGCATCCCGGCCCGGGTGGTGCTAGGCCCACCACCGGGGTGGGGTTGAGTGCCGCTACTCAGGTTCGGGCGCGCGCCGATTCATAGGTTCTTACCCATGACGAAGCGACGGAAGTTGGTCTGGACGGCGGCAATCCTGACGGCGGCGGTGGCCGGGGCGGGGGTGGGCACCGCGGTGTGGGCCGACCCGCTCAAACTGCCGGGCAGCCACACGGTCGAGGTGTACGCCCAGGACGACGAGCTCACGGGGGAGACGCAGAGGGACCCCGGGCTGTTCCGGATGTGCGACGCCGACACCTACTACGCCGAGGAGGGCGACCGGAAGCTGTGCATCGTGCTCAGCGGCCCGCTCGGCGAGGTCGAGGCGCAGCGCAAGGACGGCAAGGTCACCGTGGCCGCGGGCGACGTGGCCGGGCTCGAGCGGATCGCCGCCGCCAACCCCGGCGCCACCACCCTGGTGCTGATGGGCAGCGGCCCGTCGGCGCGGATCCCGGTCACGAGCCTCGTCGAGGGGCAGCCGGTGACCGTGCCCGCCCTCAGGTAGCGGGCCGCCACCCCAGCGCGGGCCCCAGATGGGTGGCGATGTCGGTGAGGATCTGCACGTAGTCGGCGTGCTCGAAGCTGAACGGCAGCGCGAACGCCACCTCGTCGATCTCGCGATAGGCCGCGTGCGCCTGCAGGCGGTCGGCGATCTCGGCGGAGGACCCGAGCAGGTCGGGCGAGAAGAGCATCCGGGCCGGGCCCTGCGGTTCCCTGGTACGGGGGGTGCGCTTCTCGACGTACGCGGAATATTTGGCTTTCTGCCCGGCGGACGCCGAATCGGTGGGGATGACGACCAGGCCCTGGGAGACCCGGGCCTGCTCACCCGCCGGGTGGTGCTTACGGAACGTCCGCACGTGCGACAGCTGGATCTCGGCGAAGTCCTCCGCCTCTTCGGCCTTGACCACGCTGCTGGTCAGGAAGTTCATGCCGTGCTCGCCGGCCCATTGCGCCGAGCGCAAGCTGGCCCCGCCGTACCACATGCGGGCGCCCAGACCCGGCGAGTGCGGCTCGACCCGGCTCGAGAACACCTCGACCACACCCTGGGCGCCGCTGAGATCGGTGACCTGCTCGCCCCGGACGAAACTGAGCAGCCGCTCGACCCGCCGATAGCTGAAGTCCTCGGCGTCGGCGGTGTCCGGATACAACGGCTCCTTGACGCTGTCCCAGTTCATCGGCGGGCCGACGCTGACGCCGGGGTTGATGCGACCGCCCGAGAGGACGTCGACGGTGGCCAGATCCTCGGCCAGGCGCAGCGGATTCTCCCAGCCGAGCGGGATCACGGCCGTGCCCAGCTCGATGCGCGACGTGCGCTGCGAGGCCGCGGCCAGCACGGCGATCGGCGACGAGATGCCGTACTGAAGGTGGCGGTGACGCAGCCAGGCACTGTCGAAACCCAGCTCCTCGCCCAGCTTGATCACCTCGAGCGTGGACTCGTGACCGGGCCGCGGGTCGTCGCCGTCGAACAGGCCGATGGTCAGGAACCCGAGCTTGCGCAGTGGTCGCGACGTCACGACGCCCAGCATGTCACGACCGCTGCCAACCGGTCGGTGTGTGCTCGATGACACCGGCCTCGGCGAACGCGTCGAGCCAGCCCTGCATCGGCCAGAAGCCCCACCGGCCGGCGAAGCGGCGACCGTTGCGCAGGATGTCGTCGAGGTGCTGCCACGGCGGGGACGAGGTCGGGTGGTACTGGTGATAAGCGTGGGCGCCCCCGGTCCAGACCAGCGGCACGCCGGCCTGCCGCGCGGTCCAGGCCAGGTCGGTGTCCTCGCCGCCGTAGCCCTCGTAGGCCTCGTCGAAGCCGCCGAGCACGCTCCAGGTCTTCGCGGTGACGGCGAACGAGAGCGACCAGAACAGCCGGTAGTCGTCCGGGCCGGCCACCACGTTCTCCCCGTCGGGCGGGGACGGCCGGGCCGCGTGCGGTGCGGTCAGCGCGGGCAGCGCGTCCGCGTGCTCCGGCCGCACCCCCTCCGGCAGATAGGTGACCGGTCCGCACAGCAGGGCGTCCGGGTGGGCGTCGGCCGCCGCCCGGTAGCGGGCGAACAGGCCGGGGCCGGGCAGGCAGTCGGCGTCGAGGAAGACGAGCAGGTCGGCGTCGCCGGCGGCGAGGGCCCCGCGGTTGCGGCCGGCCGCGAGCCGCATGCCGTACGGGCCGGGCGGGACGTGCAGCACCTCGGCGCCTCCGAAGGCCGGGGGCGGGTCGGCGTCGAGCCAGACCACGATCCGCCGTACGGGCTCGGCGGCCAGCAGCCGCTGCTGCCGGCGCACGTGGTCGAGCCGGGCCGTGGAACAGAGCGTGATGACGGCGGTCATGCGCCCACCTGCGCGATCGCCTCGGCGGCCCGGCGCGCGGCACCGGTGACACCCCACTGCGACCAGTCGGGCCGCAGGCTGCGGGCCTGGTCGAGCAGCGCGGGCCACTCGTCGGGGCCGGGCCAGGCCGGGCGCACCACGGCGAGGCCGCGGCCGGTCAGGATGCGGCCGGTGGCGACCTGCTCGTCGAACGGGCGGGGCTGCGGCACGACAACGGCACGGGCGCCCGCCGCGGCGATGTCGGCCACGCTGTTCTGCCCGGCGGCGGCCACGACGACCTCGGCGCTCTGCAACGCGTCCCAGGGGTCCTCGATCCAGGTCCGCGCCGAGCTGCCGGCCAGCTGCCAGCGGGCGTCGGGGGTGGCCGCGGCGGCGGCGGCGAGGTCGCGTTCGGTCACGCCCCCGCCCAGCACCAGCACCGTGCCGGGAGTCGCGCCGACCTCCCGCGTACGGCCGTCGAAGCGGGAGATGCCGCCCACCTCGACCAGGGCCGGCTGCGCGGGGAGACCGTGCACGCCCGCGGGCCAGGGCGCCAGCACCCGGCTCGCCGACGCGTAGGCGAGCCGGTGCGGGGTGTCGCTGCGGTCGCCGGGCTGGGTGACCACGACGGTTGCGACCCCCAGGAGCCGTACGAGCAGAGCCACCTCGACGGAGACGTCCACCACGAACCGGTCGAAGCGCCGCTCGGCCAGGGCGCCCGTGATGGCCGCGAACCGGCGCGCGTGCCCGGCGTGCCCGAGCGGCGCCCAGTGCAGCAGCCCGCCCACTGTCGGATCCGCGCCGGCCGGGTCGCCGTCGTCGTCGCGGTCGAGGCGCACCCAGGTCGTCCCGGCCGGGAGCGTGCCGGGCCGCGGCAGCGAGCTGAACACGACGACCTCGCCCGGCAGGTGCGGCCGGACCGCGCGGAACCGGGTCAGGTGCCCCGCGCCGTGGTGGTGGATGTACCAGCCGGTCAGACCCATGCGTCGGCTCCTGCCTGGTCGAAGATGGTTTCCAGCTCGGCCGCCCGGCGGTCGAGGGAGAAACGGGCCAGCGCCTCGGCCCTGGTCCGCCGGCGGTCGCGGTGACACCCGCTCGCGAGTTGTCCGGCCGCCCGGGCCAGGGCCTCGGCGTCGCCCATGGGCACGAGCCGGACCGCCGGGGCGGTGCCCGCGACCTCGCCGACGCCCCCGGTGTCGAACGCGGCAACCGGGGTGCCCGTGGCCAGCGCCTCGGCGATGACGAGCCCGAACGGCTCCGGCCAGAGCGGCGTGACCAGGGCGCAGGCGCTGCTGCCGACGAGGTCCGCCAGTTCGGGCTGGCCCAGCGGCCCGAGGTAGTCCACGCCGCGGCCGAGGAACGGGCGGATGTGCTCCTGGAAGTACGCGACGTCGCCCACCCGGCCCGCGATGCGCAGCCTCCGGCCGGTCAGCCGGGCCGCCTGCACGGCGACGTGCACACCCTTCTCCGGCACGATCCGCCCGAACCACACCAGGTCGCGTCCGCCCGGGCCGAGACGCCAGCGGTCGGCGTCGACGGCGTTGGGCATGACCCGCGCCTCCACGCCGTGCTCACGCCACTCGGCGGCCGTGTGCGCGCTGACGGCGAGCAGCTTGCCGTGATGCTGGGCCGAGCGGGCCGCCGCCACCAGCCGGGGCAGCGGCGGGGTGTGCAGGGTGGTCACCACGGGCACGCCGAGCCGACCGGCCCAGGTCAGGGGCTGCGGGTGCAGGCTGTGGTTGTCGACCAGGTCGATGGTGTCCCGATGGCGGCGGATGAAGTCGAGCGCCGCCTCCAGGGCCGGGAGCGCCCGTTCGAGATGCCCCGGCGGGAACGTGGAGTCGGTGGCGTCGCGCTCGTCGGGCCAGACGACGGCGGGCAGCCGGAACTCGGCCGGGCCGTCCTCGAGGAACTGCGAACCCTCCACGGCGCAGAGCAGGACGCGATGCCCGCGGGCGCGCAGCATCCGCACCCGGTCCCACACCATCGCCTCCAGCCCGCCGGCGTGCGGTTCCCGGATGGGGTGCCGCAGCGGCGCGATCACGGCGATGGTGCGTCGGCGGCGGCTCACGCGACCTTCCCCGTACGGCTCAGGGCCCGCTCGTAGAGGGCGGTGTGGGCGGCGGTGATCGCGGCCGCCGCGGCCACGCGCTGCCGGCGCCGGTCGGCCTGACGCACCGCGCGCGCGGCCGAACCCGGACGGGGCGTTCCGGTCAGGAGCCGCCGTACGGCCTCGGCCAGCGCGGCGCCGTCACCCGCGTCGAAGAGCGCGAAGTCGTCCGGATGCTGTTCGCTCGCGAACCCGACGGGCGGGCCGGCTACGGGCACGCCGAGATCCCAGCAGAGCTCGGCCCAACCCGAGTGGGTGCCCGCGCGGTAGGGCAGGATCGCGACGTCGAGGTCGGCGATGGAGCGGGCCAGAGCGTCGTCGCCGAGCCGTTCGGTCCGGCGCAGCTCGGTGGTGTCGCGATGCCGGGCGATCAGTGCGCCGACCTGGTCGCGGGCGGCCTCGTCGCGGACGCGTTCGTTCACGTGCACCCGGCCGATCGCCACGACGCCCCGGGCGCGCAGCCGGTCGACGGCATCGAGCAGGGTCGCGACCGTACGGACGGCGTCGGTGCCGGGGCGGATGTCGCGCAGGTGCACGCCCAGCACGTACGGGTCGGAACCGGTCCCCGCCGGGGCCTGCGCGTCGAGCGGCAGCACGTGCGGGTGCGGGATGACTTCGGCCGTGCGGCCCCAGCGCCGCTCGATGGCGGCGGCCGCGCCCGGCGTCAGCGTGACCAGCTCGTCGGCGGCCGGCACGAGGACGTCGAGGTGCTCGCGATGCGGGGCCTGGTCGGTCAGCTGCGGGTTCTCCAGGTCGTGCAGCGTGTAGACGAGCGGGCGACCGGCGGCGCGCAGCGCGTGGACGAGCGAGCGGAGGTGGCTGGTGGGGTACGACTCGGTCCCGAAGTGCACGTGCATGACGTCGAAGCGGTCCGCGTGGGCGGCGACCCACGCGGCGTCGCACATCACCGGCGGCCACCAGCGGCCGTCCCGCGCGCCCGGCGGCGTCGGATCGGGCAACACGCCTATACCGGTTCCGGAGAGCACGTTCCGCACGTACGGGTGACCGGCCGGCACGGAAGCGACCTGGATCGCGGATACGGCTGGAGCGGTGAGCGTCATCGGGCGTCCTCGCAGGTCGGTCGGGCAGATACGACCAACGCGAGACCGGGAGCCGTGTCGAGAGGGTCGGCTCGCCTATTCCCTTGCCGTACGGAAAATAATGCTGTTCGACGACAAGATCACTAAGACGTGGCAGATGCTGGTGCCGGGCCGCCCCGCGGGTATAGCAGGCCCATGGCACCATCGTCACCCGATCCGCGGACCAGGCATTTCGGGGCTTTCTACGGCATAGAGGAACCGGCCGGTGACGGCCCCGTGCTCCTCGTCATCGGCAACTGCCAGGCCGAGTCGCTGCGCCTCATGCTCGACGACGGCGAACTGCGCACCGTACGGGTGCCGCCGGTGCACGAGCTCGGCCCGGCCGACCTGCCGCACCTCGCGCGCTGGCTGGCCCGTACGCGAGTGCTGATCACGCAGCCCATCCGCGACGGCTACCGCGGCCTGCCGCTCGGGTCGGCCGAACTGGCCGCGGGACTCGACCGGGACGCCCGCACGCTGCGGGTGCCGGTGATCCGGTTCGCCGGCCTCTACCCGGCCCACGCCATCGTCCGGCCACCCTCCGACCCCGGCCTGACCCCGCCCGTCGTCGCCTACCACGACCTGCGCGTGCTGGCCGAGGCGGCCGGGCTGCGGCTGCGCGCGGCGCTCGACGTGCCGGCCGTCCGGGCGATCGCCGAGGAATCGCTGCACCAGCTGCGGGCCCGGGAGGCCGGACACGGCACGGTGGTCGTGTCCGACCTGTTCGCGGCGCCGTTGTTCAACCAGATGCGCACCCTCAACCACCCCGGCAACCCGATCTGGGCGGCGCTGGCCGCACGCGTCCGCTCGGCCCTCGGCCTGCCCGGGCACGCCGTCGACCCGGGGCGGCCGCTGCTCGACTCCGTGCACGCGCCGCGCGAATCCGTGGTGATCGAGGCCTGGGAACTCGACGACCCCGTACGGCCGCACTGGGTCGTGGGCGGGCAGACCGTCGAGACCGAGGCCGTACGGGAGGCCCACCTGGACTGGTATGCGCGGCACCCCGACGCGGTGCAGGCCGGTCTGGCCCGGCACGCGGACGCGTTGCGCCTGGTGGGTGTCGCGTGAGCGGACAGCTGCCGGCGCTGGCCGTCACCCCCGATGCCCGGCACGGAGTCACCGTCGCGGCCCGCGACCTCGCCACGGCGGCGGAGGCGGCAACCGGCCGACGCCTCACCGTCGCGTCCGGCACCCTCCTCGGGGAGCACCCGCCGGAACGCGCGCATCTGCACTTCACCGACCGGCTCTGGGCCGGCTCGCCGGAAGAGGCGGCCGCCCTCGTGGAACGCATCGCCGCCCGTACGGCGCTGACCGTCACCCTGCACGACGTGCCGCAGGCCTCCGACGGGCCGCGCAACCTGCCGCGCCGCACCGACTGCTACGCCCGCGTGGCCGCCGTCGCACGCGGAGTGGTCGTCAACAGCCGGCACGAGGCGGCGCACCTGGCCGAGGTGGGCATCGTGCCCCGGGCGCTCGGTGTGGTGCCCCTGCCCGTCACACCGGCGCCCGCCGGGGTCGTCCCTGCCAACGATCACCGCGATGTCGCCGTCCTCGGCTTCTTCTATCCGGGCAAAGGCCACGCGGAAGTGGTCGACGCGATGGCCGCGGGGACACGCTTCACCGTCCTCGGCGGCCCGTCCGCCGGTCACGAAGCCGACCTGCGGGCCTTCACCGAACGGGCCGAGGCGCGGGGAGTCACGGTCGAAGTGACCGGATACGTGCCCGAGGACGACCTGATCGCCCGCTGCCGCGCGGTCACCGTGCCCGTCGTGGCCCACCGGCACTTCTCGGCCTCCGGCTCCCTCGCCACCTGGATCGCCGCCGGTCGCCGCCCGCTCGTCGTAGAGAGCCGCTACACCCGCGAGATGGCGTCGCTGCGGCCGGGAACCGTCCACCTGGTCCCCGCCGGCGAGCTCGCCGCCGCCCTGGCCGACCCCGGCCCGACCTGGCTGGCGGAGGACGCGGTCACCCGGCCGCACCTCGACGACACCGCCGCCGCCTACCTCCGCTGGTGGACAGGAGACGTCACATGGTGAACGGCCGATCCGTGCCCGGCAACCGCTGGGACCTGCTCGACGGCATCGAACCCGAACGGCCGCCCACCGTGTCGGTCGTCGTCGTGCACTACCAGCAGCAGGCCGAGCTCGACCGGACGCTCGCGGCCCTGCGGCGGCAGACCCATCCGGCGGACCGTACGGAAGTCGTCGTGGTCGACGACGGGTCCCCCGAACCGCCCCGGGTCCCGGCCGGGGTGCGGCTGCTGCGCCAGGCCGACGAGGGTTTCCGCGCGGCGGCGGCCCGCAACCTCGGCGCGTCCGCCGCGACCGGGGACGTGCTCTGCTTCCTCGACGCCGACACCGTGCCCGAACCCGGCTACCTCACGCGGATGGCCCGGCTGCCGGCCCTCGCCCCCGAGGCGGTCGTCGTGGGCCGGCGCCGGCACGCCGACCTGGCCGGGCTGCCCGTCGACGCCCCCGTCGAGGAGGCCGGCCCCGCGGGCGAACTGCCCGAGCCGCAGTGGCTGCGCGACGGCTACCGGCTCTCCCACGACCTGCTCGACGCCGACGACCGGTCCTACCGGTACGTGATCAGCGCCGCGCTCGGCTGCTCGCGCTGGTTCTTCGAGCGGGTCGGCGGGTTCGACGAGACCTTCACCGTGTACGGCGGCGAGGACTGGGAGTGGGCGTACCGGGCCTGGCTCGGCGGTGCCGTGCTGGCCCACGTGCCCGACGCGGTGGCCTGGCACGACGGGCCCGACTGGGCGGGGCGCGACCTCGACGACCCGGCCCGGCGGGCCCGCAAGGACGACGAGACGCTGCTGCTGACCGACCGCATCCCGGTCGCCGGTTCCCGCGGGCACGGGCTGCGCAGCGCCGGCGTGGACGTCGCGATCCGGCTCGGCTCGGCGCCCTCCCCGGCGGCGGCGTTCGTCTGCGTCGACTCGCTGCTCGCGGTGCTGCCCTCGGCGGTGGTGAGCGTGCCGCCGGAGTTCGCCGCACTGTTCGTCGCGGACCAGCGGGTGACCAGCGGTGGTGCGGAGCCCGCGGCGCGGGTCCTCGTCGACGTGCCGCAGGCGGTGCGGGTCGACCGTGCTGCCAAGGAACTGCGCGAGGCGGTGGACTCGGTCGGTGTCGGCACCCTCGGGACCGTTCTGCTCGGCCCCGTGCGCATCGACTCCGCGCGGGCCCGGGCCCGCCGCACGGTGTGGGGGAAGGAGCTCTTCGAGACGCGCGCTGTGTCCTCGGCGTTGGCGGCCCCGCTCGGCGCCGACCCCGGCCTGGCCGGCTACCTCGGTGGGTGGGACTGACCTTTCCGGCCGTCGCTTGCCGGCCTCGCTTCTCAGCCGGCCAGCGCCTCCTGGACCGTCGTCTCCTGACGGCCCAGGAAGACCGGGTCGCGCCGGGTGACGACGTCGGCCACGGCTTTGAGCACCGCACCCCGCTCCCGTACGACCGAGTTGCGCCACGGCTCCGAGTAGACGCGCACCGAGTCGTCGCCCACCCCGGTGGCCTCGATGCCCAGCGTGCGGCAGAGCGCCACCGCGCGGTCGATGTGGTAGGTCTGCGTGACGACGATCGCCTCACCCACCCCGAAGATGCGCTTGGCCCGCGCACACGAGTCGTACGTGTCGAAACCCGCATAGTCCAGGGCGATCCGCGAAGCGGGCACACCCCGGGCCACCAGGTAGACCTCCGAGGAACCAGGCTCGTCGTACTCCCAGCGCGAGTGGTCGCCCGACACCAGAATGGCCCGCACCTTGCCCGCATCGAGCAGCCGCTTGGCGATGTCGAGCCGCGCCGCCAGGAACGGCGAGGGCGACCCGTCGTCGTAGACCTGGGCGCCCAGCACGATCGCGACCGGTGCCGCGGGCACGCCGGCCTCGCTGTAGACGTGACCCCGCGCCGAGCCCCGGGTCCACAACTCGCCGCCCGCCGAGGCCAGCACCCCGAGCGCCACCACGAGCGCCCCGGCCGTCAGCCCCCGCCGCACCCACCGCCCCCGCATGATCCTCACCCGCGAAACGATGCCAGCCCGTGTCAACAACCCGTCGCTTGCCCGCACACGGTAGGCCCTTCGGCGGCCGGCCCCGGACTTGTCCACAATTCCGGGCCGTCCACGTTGAGATGCTGGATGGGCCTCGGCGGGCCTTGACTCGTTGTCCACATGGCGTCCGCGGTAGAACTGGTGGATCTTCGGTGATGGTCTGACCCGTGTTCCCCAGGCGTCCGTACGGCTGCCTTCCGGCTGAGCTGTCGGCCGTCGCCGAGGCCATAACCAGGCAGGGAATGTGACGTAACAGGAGCTTGGCTAGAAGTGTCCACCCCTGCCCGGCGGTGTGCCACCCGGTTCACTCGCTCCATGCATGGTCGATCAGCCCGGAGTCGGTCCGGTCAGCGCCGCGCAACTACTGATCACCGCCGCAGACAGCCCACAACGGTTGCGCTCGGAAACCAGCACCACGCAGCCACCCGCGCCTACATCGAACGCAGAACCACCCAAGGCCTGAGCCCACGCGACATCAAACGCTGCCTCAAGCGCTACATAGCCCGCGACATGTTCTCCCACGTCCAACAAGCCCTGCGCCACCACGCCCTGCAAAAAACAACACTCCCGCAGGGTCGGCAGGGCCTGATCCACTCGGACGGGCAGCTCCCGTAGCGACGGTCTGCCCGGCCAGGCAGTGTCCTGCCGATCGTCAAAGCGGGATTGAAGCGACGAGCGGTAGAGGGCCGCTTCCGGAATTGCGGGTGACCCGGATTCACCGTTGTCCGAGTCAGCGTTCCCCACGTTTCGCTGCCGCGTGGTCAGGGGGCACCACTGGCGGCGGCCTGCCCGACCCGGCGGACGCTCCGCAGCGACGGCCGGTCGGCTGGGACGCCGCCACCTGTGGCGAAGGCTCGACTGGTGGGGTACGCGGCAGCGGTGCGGAAGGTGGGCGGGGCAGGATGGGCCGGTGCCCACAACTGCCGAGCTTGCCGATGTGACCGGGGCCGACCCGTTGACGATGTGGGCCGCCGAGCGGCCGGGGGCCTCGATCTGGGCTGTTCCGGGCGCTGCGGTGGTGGCCGCGCCGGGGTTGTCGCGCCGGGATCGGCTGGTGGTTCACGGTGAGCCGGGTGCGGTGGCGGCGTTGCTGGGGAAGGTGCTGCCGGAGGTGGGGCCGTCGTTCCGGCCGCTGGGTGCCGAGGAGCTCGTGGTGGCGGTAGCCGAGCGCGTGCCCGGTTTGTCGGTGGCGGGCCGGTTCGCGTGGATGGAGACGAGCACGCCGCCGGGCGAGCCGAACGAAGCGGGGGAGCCGCGCTGGCTCCGGGAGGGTGAGCTGGGCGAGGCGGCCGCGTTGCTGGCGGAGGCGTTTCCGGCGTCCTACGCCCAGGTCGGCGCGGCCGGGGTGGCCCGGTGGGCCGGTCTGCGGGACGAGGGCGGGCGCCTCGTGGCGATAGCGGCTGACGCCTGGTCGAGCCCGCGTACGGGTTTCCTGGCGGGCGTCACCACCCGGCCCGGCCATCGGGGGAGGGGCCGGGCGGCGACGCTGTGCTCGTTCGTCGTCAGGGAGTTGCTGCGCGGCCGGGAGCGGGTGGCTCTGTTCGCCGATTACGACAATGTGGCGGCGGTGGCCACGTACCGGAAGCTCGGTTTTGCCCTCGGTCCGCTGGCCGCCGCCCACCAGGTCAGCTGATCGTGAACGTGGCCCGGAGCAGGTCGCGTTCGCGGGAGCTGGGGCCGACCAGCAGTTCGAAGTCGCCGGCCTCGACGACGCGGCGGCCGTCCGCGGTGACCAGGGAGCAGGCCGCCGCGGGCAGTTCGAGGTCGACCGTGACCTGCGACTGCGGGGGCACCGGGACCTGCCGGTACGCCTTCAGCTCGCGGCCCGCCCAGGTGACCGATGTGACCAGGTCGCTGATGTAGACCTGCACGGTCTCCAGGGCGGGGCGGGTGCCGCTGTTGGTCAGGGTGACCGTCGCGCGCACGGTGTCCGACGCGCCGACCGCCGGGGTGGTGACGGTCAGGTCCCCGTACGAGATGGTGGTGTAGGACAGTCCCTCGCCGAACGCGAACAGCGGGTCCTGCGTGAGGTCGGCGTAGCGGCTGCCGTGCTGCCCGCGGATCGTGTTGTAGTAGACCGGCTGCTGTCCGACGTGCCTGGCGACCGACAGGGGCAGGCGGCCGCTCGGTTCGATCAGGCCCAGCACCAGTTCGGCGATGGCCCGGCCGCCGCGCATGCCGGGGTTGAAGGCCTGGATGATCGCGGCCGCGTTGAGGGCCGAGGGCGGGAGCACGGTCGGCTTCGAGTTGACCAGCACGACGATCATCGGGGTCTTGGTGGCCGCGATCGCGTCGAGCAGGGCGATCTGGCCGCCCAGCAGTTCCAGCGTCGCGGTCGACTTGTGCTCGCCGGTCAGGTTGACCGTGTCGCCCACCACCACGACCGCGTAGTCGGAGCGCAGCGCCTTGTCGCGGGCCACGTCGATCATGTGGTGGTCGATCGGGGCGCCCTGCGAGATCGGGGGCCGGGGCTGCCCGTCGGGGTACGTGTCACCCTCGGGGTCGGCCACCAGGCGCTCGATCTCGGCGCCGCGCGCGTATTCGATCACCCAGTTGGCCGGGGCGACCGTCTTGAAGCCGTCGAGCACCGTCTCGGTCAGTTCGCGCGGGTGGCCGTCGGGCAGCCAGTCGACCTGACCGGAGTCGCCGGCCCAGTCGCCCAGCTGCGCCGACACGTCGTCGGCGTTGGGGCCGAGGACCGCGATCCGGCGGAACTTGGCCGACGGGTCGACGGGCAGCACGCCGTCGTTCTTCAGCAGCACCAGCGAACGCCGGGCCACCTCGAGGTTGAGCTCGGCGTGCTCGGCAGAGCCGATCACCGTGCCGATCAGCTCGGGCGAGGGCGCGCGGGGGTTCTCGAACAGGCCCAGCTCGAACTTGAGACGCAGGATCCGCCGGACGGCGTCGTCGATCTCCTCCTCGGCCAGCAGCCCGCGCTCGACCGCCTCCTGCGCGCCCTCGAAGAAGCCCGGAGTGACCATGACCAGGTCGTTCCCGGCTTTCACGGCGACCGCGGCGGCCTCCGCGTAGTCGGCGCACACCCTCTGTTCCCAGACCATGCGCCCGACGTTGTCCCAGTCGGTGACGAGCGTGCCGGTGAAGCCCCACTCGCCCTTGAGCACGTCGTTGAGCAGCCACTTGTTGGCCGTGATGGGCACGCCGTCCATCGACTGGTAGCCGAGCATGAAGACCCGGCAGCCCTCCTTGGCGACGCGCTCGAACGGCGGCAGGAACCACGAGCGCAGCTTGCGCGGGCTGATGTCGGCCTCGCTGGCGTCGCGGCCGCCCTGTGTCTCGGAGTAGCCCGCGAAGTGTTTGGCCGTGGCCAGGATCGCGGTCGGGTCGCCGAGGCCGCCGCCCTGATAGCCCCGGATCATCGCCGAGCCCAGTTCGCCGATCAGGAACGGGTCCTCGCCGAACGTCTCGTCGACCCGGCCCCAGCGCAGGTCGCGGGTGATGCACAGGACGGGGGAGAAGGTCCAGTGAATGCCCGTGGCCGCCACCTCGACGGCGGTGACCCGGGCGACCCGCTCGAGCAGCTCCGCGTCCCAGCTGGCGGCCATCCCGAGCTGGGTCGGGAAGATCGTCGCGCCCGGCCAGAACGAGTGGCCGTGGATGCAGTCCTCCGCGGTGAGCAGCGGAATCTGCAGCCGGGTCTTGGCGACCAGATCGATCGCCTCGAGCATTTTCGCCGGGGAGGTGTGCAGGATCGAGCCCGCCAGCTTCTCGCTGACGATCTCCTTCACATCACCCCGGGCGTCCAGCTGGAGCATCTGCCCCACCTTCTCGGGCAGGGACATCCGGCCCAGAAGATCGTCGACACGCTGGTCGACGGGGAGCGATGCATCCCGGTACGGGACGTCAGCAGGCACGTGCGCCTCCGGTCGTCATGACCGCGGTGGCACGGTCTGCGAAACACGAACAACCGGGAGTCTTCCAGCCCGGAACCGGTTACGGGAGACCAGGCCGGTTCCGGAACTTTTCACTTAGTTGTCAGTATCGGTCTCCTCGATGCTCGGCACCTCGATGCCGGCGGCCTCCAGAGCGTCGCGCCGGGCCTCGGCCGCCTCCTTCTCGCGCTCGACGAGGGTGGCGTATTCGACCAGCACGGACGGGTCGTCGGTGTCTTCCACGCGGTCGAAGAACCGCTGCGTGGTGCGAACCGCTTCCGCGTACGCCGCCGCGGCTTCCCGGAGGGCAATGATCGTCTTGTCAGCCATGGATGAAGTCATATCACCAGGGGACGACACCGGCCCGGTCGAGAACCCTCCGGTGGGCCCGTCGGGGCCGGCCGGGAACAACTCGGACGGGGAATGGTGTTGCCGGGCCCTATTCACGGTTGATACGGTCCTCTGCATAGTCATGCGGAGGTTGGTATGGGAATCCGGGTCGCGGTCGCCGGTGCAAGCGGATACGCGGGGGGCGAGCTCCTGCGACTGCTCGCCGGGCACCCCGAGTTCGATCTCGTGGCCGCCACGGCCCACTCACAGGCCGGTGCGCACGTCACCGCCGTCCACCCGCAGCTGGCCGGTCTCGACCTCACGCTCACCGCGACCGACGCGGCCGGCCTGAGCGACGCCGACCTGGTGTTTCTCGCCCTGCCGCACGGGCAGTCGGCGGCGATCGCGGCGCAGCTGCCCGAGTCCGTCAAGATCGTGGATCTGGGCGCGGACTTCCGGCTGCGGGACGCGGCGCTGTGGGAGCGGTATTACGGCGGCGAGCACGCCGGCACGTGGACGTACGGCCTGCCCGAATTGCCGGGCCATCGCGAGCTGATCGCGTCCTCGAGCCGGGTGGCGAATACGGGCTGTTATGCGGCCACCATCACACTCGCGCTGGCGCCGCTCATCGCCGCGGGCCTCGCCGACCCGGCCGACGTGGTCGTGGTGGCGAGCTCCGGCACGTCCGGCGCGGGCCGCAGCGCCAAGGTGAACTTGCTGGCCAGCGAGATCATGGGCGACCTCTCGCCGTACAAGGTGGGTGCCCATCAGCACGTGCCCGAGATCAAGCAGGCCACCGGGGCGACGTCACTGTCGATGACCCCGGTGCTGGCCCCGATGCCGCGCGGCATCCTGGCCACCGTCACGGCCCGTCGCGCGGCGCAGGGCGACCCGCGTGAGGTGCTGCTTCAGGCGTACGGGAATGAGCCTTTTGTGCATGTCCTCCCCGAGGGCGCCTGGCCGCACACGGCCGCGACCGCCGGATCCAACTCGTGCCACCTGCAGGCCACGGTCGACGTCGACTCGGGCCGCATCGTGGTGGTGAGCGCGCTCGACAACCTCGGCAAGGGTGCCGCGGGTCAGGCAGTGCAATGTGCCAACCTCATGTCCGGCCTGCCCGAGACGATGGGCCTGTCCGTGTTCGGAGTCGCACCGTGACCGTCACCCACCCCAAGGGCTTCCGGGCGTCGGGCGTCGCCGCCGGCCTCAAGCCCACCGGCAACCTCGACGTGGCCCTGGTCGTCAACGACGGCCCCGACTTCACCGCGGCCGGCGTCTTCACCGGCAACCGGGTCAAGGCCGCGCCCGTGCTCTGGAGCCAGCAGGTGCTCAAGGGCGGCATCGTGCGCGCCGTCGTGCTCAACTCGGGCGGCGCCAACGCGTGCACCGGCAGCCAGGGCTTCCGCGACACGCACGCCACCGCCGAGCACACCGCGGCCGTGCTCCGCGGCGGCCCCAAGCCGCAGCTCATCGGCGCCGGCGACGTGGCCGTCTGCTCGACCGGTCTGATCGGCGAGCTGCTGCCCATGGACAAGCTGCTGCCCGGAGTCGCCGCCGCGGCTCGCGCCTTGGAGACGAACGGCGGCGAGAGGGCCGCCGAGGCGATCATGACGACCGACACCGTCGCCAAGAACGCGGTCGTCGAGAAGGAGGGCTGGTCGGTCGGCGGCATCGCGAAGGGTGCCGGCATGCTCGCCCCCGCCCTGGCCACCATGCTCGTGGTGATCACCACCGATGCCAGCGCCGACAACGAGGTGCTCGACGCGGCCCTGCGCGAGGCGACCCGGCTGACCTTCGACCGGATCGACGCCGACGGCTGCATGTCGACCAACGACACCGTGCTGCTGCTGGCCAGCGGCGCCTCGGACGTGCAGCCCACGCCCGAGGAGCTGACCGCCGCCGTCACTCAGGTCTGCCACGACCTGGCCCAGCAGCTGATCACCGACGCCGAGGGCGCCACCAAGCACGTCGCGATCGAGGTCAAGGGTGCGGCCAGCGAGGCCGACGCGGTCGAGGTGGGCCGCTCGGTGGCCGGCAACAACCTGGTCAAGACCGCGCTGTTCGGCAACGACCCCAACTGGGGGCGCATCCTGGCCGCGGTCGGCACCACCCGGGCCCGTTTCGAGCCCGACCGGGTCGACGTGGCGATCAACGACGTGTGGATCTGCAAGGGCGGGGCGGCCGCGGAGGACAGGTCCAAGGTCGACCTCTCCGGGCGCGACGTGCGGATCACGATCAACCTGCGCGAGGGCGAGATGGACGCGACGATCTGGACCACCGACCTCTCGCACGCCTACGTGCACGAGAACTCGGCGTACTCGTCGTGAGCGATCCTGTCGAAAAGGCCGAGGTCCTGATCGAGGCGCTGCCGTGGCTGGAGCGCTTTCACGGCTCGACCATCGTGATCAAGTACGGCGGCAACGCCATGATCAACCCTTCGCTGCAGCAGGCCTTCGCCGCGGACATGGCCTTCCTCCGGTACGCGGGCATCCGCCCGGTCGTCGTGCACGGCGGCGGCCCGCAGATCAGCCGGATGCTCGACCGCTTCGGCATCGAGAGCGAGTTCCGCGGCGGCCTGCGCGTCACCACCCCGGAGGCCATGGAGGTCGTCCGGATGGTGCTGACCGGGCAGGTCGGCCGCGAACTGGTCGGGCTGATCAACCGTCACGGCCCGCTCGCCGTCGGGCTCTCCGGGGAGGACGCCCACCTGTTCACCGCCGTACGGCGGGGGGCTCTGATCGATGGTGAAGAGGTCGACATCGGGCTGGTCGGCGACGTGGACCGCGTCGACACCTCGGCCGTCGACGACCTGATCGCGGCGGGCCGCATCCCGGTGATCGCCAGCGTCGCCCCCGACGCCGGCGGGGTGGTGCACAACGTGAACGCCGACACCGCCGCCGCCGCGCTGGCCGAGGCCCTGGGCGCGCAGAAGCTGGTCGTGCTGACCGACGTGCCCGGGCTCTACACCGACTGGCCCGACACGTCGTCGCTGGTCACCGAGATCGACGCCGACGCCCTGGCCAAGCTGCTGCCCCGGCTCGAGTCGGGCATGGTCCCCAAGATGGAGGCCTGCCTGCGCGCCGTCCGCGGTGGCGTGCCCGCGGCCCACGTCATCGACGGCCGGGTCGCCCACTCGACGCTGCTCGAAGTCTTCACCCCGGAAGGAATAGGAACGATGGTGGTCCCCTCATGAGTTCGCTCATCGAACGCTGGTCGCACGCGGGCATGAACAACTACGGCACCCCGCAGGCCGCTTTCGTCCGAGGCGAGGGTGCGGTGATCACCGATGAGGACGGCCGGCAGTACGTCGATTTCCTCGGCGGCATCGCGGTCAACGCGCTCGGGCACGCCCACCCGGCCGTGGTCGCCGCCGTCACCCAGCAGGTGCAGCAACTGGGGCACGTGTCCAACTTCTACGTCGCCGAGCCGCCGGTCGCCCTGGCCGAACTGTTGCTGGCGCTCGCGGGCCGGGCCGGGCGGGTCGTCTTCACCAATTCGGGGGCCGAGGCCAACGAGGCCGCCTTCAAGATTTCCCGACTGACCGGCCGTACGCATGTGGTCGCGACCCACGGTGGATTCCACGGACGCACCATGGGGGCGCTCGCTCTCACCGGCCAGCCGGCCAAGTCGGACCCGTTCCGGCCGTTGCCCGGCGACGTCACCCATACGTCGTTCGGTGATTTGTCCGAGATGGAAGCGGCGGTCAATGACCGGACTGCGATGGTCATCCTCGAGCCGATCCAAGGCGAGAACGGCGTAGTCGTGCCGCCGCCCGGCTACCTGTCCGGCGTACGGGAAATTTGCGACAAGAACGGCGCGCTGCTGGTGCTGGACGAGGTGCAGACGGGCATCGGCCGTACGGGGCACTGGTTCCACCATCAGAGCGAGGGCGTCGAACCCGACGTCATCACGCTGGCCAAGGGCCTCGGCGGCGGCCTGCCCCTGGGCGCCTGCATCGCGTTCGGCCCGGCCGCCGAGCTGTTCACCCCCGGCTCGCACGGCACCACCTTCGGCGGCAACCCGATCTCGTGCGCGGCCGGCCTGGCCGTGATCCGCACGATCGCCGGCGAGGGCCTGCTCGACCACGTCAAGCGCGTCGGCGAGCAGCTGCGGCACGGCATCGAAGGCCTCGACCACCCCCTGATCGCCCACGTGCGCGGCGCCGGACTGCTGCTCGGGATCGTGCTCACCGCACCCGAGGCCACCCGCATCGCCGCCGCCCTCAAGGAAGCCGGATTCCTCGTGAACGCCCCGCAACCCGACGTCATCCGCCTGGCCCCGCCGCTGATCATCAGCACCGAGCAGGCCGACGCGCTCATCGAGGCCCTGCGGGGTGCGCTGTGACCCGCCACTTCCTGCGCGACGACGACCTGACCCCCGACGAGCAGAACGCCGTCCTCGAGCTGGCGACCGAGATGAAGGCCGACCGCTTCGCGTACCGGCCGCTCGAGGGCCCCCGCTCGGTCGCCGTCTTCTTCGACAAGGTCAGCCTGCGGACCCGGCTGTCGTTCGAGGCCGGCATCGCCGAACTGGGCGGCCAGCCGATGATCGTCGACACGCACGCCACCCACTTCGGGCGGGGCGAATCGCTCAGCGACGCCGGCCAGGTCGTGTCCCGCTACGTCGCCGCCATGGTGTTCCGCACCACCGGGGACGAACGCCTGACCGAGCTCGCCTCCGACGTCGACGTGCCGGTGATCAACGCGCTGACCGACGGGTTCCACCCCTGCCAGCTGCTGGCCGACCTGCTCACCATCCGCGAGCGTCTCGGCTCGCCGCAGGGCAAGAAGCTCGCGTACGTGGGGGACGCGGCCAACAACATGGCGCACTCCTACCTGCTGGCCGGGGCGACCGCGGGCATGCACGTACGGGTGGCCGGCCCGTCCGGTTTCGACCCGGCGCCGGCCGTCGTGTCGCGCGCGGCCGAGATCGCGGCCGGGACCGGCGGCTCGGTCGAGGTGCTGCGCGACCCCCTCGAGGCCGCCGACGGTGTCGACGTGCTGGCCACCGACACGTGGACGTCGATGGGGCAGGAGGGCGACGGGCGCGACCGGCTCACCCCGTTCTGGCCCTACCAGGTCAACAGCAAGCTGCTGGGCGCGGCCGCGGAGGGCGCGATCGTGCTGCACTGCCTGCCCGCCCACCGCGGTGAGGAGATCACCGACGAGGTCATGGACGGGCCGCAGAGCGCTGTCTTCGACCAGGCCGAGAATCGCCTGCACGCGCAGAAGGCCCTGCTGGCCTGGCTGCTGGCGGTGAACAAGTCATGACCGGGCCGGTGACTCGCGCGGGCCGGCACGCCCGGATCGTGGAACTCATCCGCGCCTCTGAGATCCGGTCCCAGACCGAGCTGGCCGAGAAACTCTCCGGCTGGGACGTGGTGGTCACCCAGGCCACGCTCTCCCGCGACCTGGAGGAGCTCGGCGCGGTCAAGGTCAGCGGCGCCTACCTGATCCCCGAGGACGGCAAGCGCCCGCTGCGCGAGACCACCGAACAGGGACCGGCCCGGCTGCTGCGGCTGCTGCGCGAACTGCTGACCGGCGTCGACTCCAGCGGCAACATCGCCGTGCTGCGCACCCCGCCCGGGGCCGCGCACTTCCTGGCCAGCGCGCTCGACCGGGCCGGGCTGACCGACGTCGTGGGCACGATCGCCGGCGACGACACGATCCTCGTCGTCTCCCGCGACGTCACCGGTGGCAAGGCGCTCGCGGCCAAGCTCGCCGACTGGGCCGGTCACAACCACGAACTTGAACACGGCAAAATGGAAGACAATGACTGAGAAGACTTCTTTGTGGGGTGGCCGGTTCGCCGGTGGCCCGGCCGACGCCCTGGCCCGGCTGTCCGTGAGTGTCCAGTTCGACTGGCGCCTCGCCCCGTACGACATCGCCGGCTCCCGCGCCCACGCCCGGGTGCTCGCCGCGGCCGGGCTGCTCGACCCCGACGAGCTGGGCCAGATGCTGGCCGCCCTGGACGACCTCGAGGCGGCCTGCGCGTCCGGCGAGTTCCGGCCCACCATCGACGACGAGGACGTGCACACCGCCCTCGAGCGCGGCCTGCTCGAACGCCTCGGCGCGCTCGGCGGCAAACTGCGCGCCGGCCGCTCCCGCAACGACCAGGTCGCCACCGATCTGCGGCTCTACATGCGCGACCACGCCCGTGGGGTGGCCGTCGCGCTGGTCGAGCTGGCCGACGCGCTGACCGAGCAGGCCGCCCGCAACGTCGGCACGCCCGCGCCCGGCCTGACCCACGTGCAGCACGCCCAGCCGGTCTCGTTCGGCCACTGGCTGCTCGCCCACGTGCAGCCGCTGCTGCGCGACCTCGATCGGATGAAGGACTGGGACGCCCGTACGGCGGTCTCGCCGCTCGGCAGCGGCGCGCTGGCCGGCTCCTCCCTGCCCCTCGACCCGGCCGCCGTGGCCAAGGAGCTGGGCTTCGCCGCGCCCGCGGCCAACTCGATGGACGCCGTGGCCGACCGCGACTTCGTGGCCGAGTTCCTCTTCATCACGTCGCTGATCGGGGTGCACCTGTCCCGCCTGGGCGAGGAAGTGGTGCTCTGGACGTCGACGGAGTTCGGCTGGGTCGAGCTCGACGACGCGTTCGCCACCGGGTCGTCGATCATGCCGCAGAAGAAGAACGCGGACATCGCCGAGCTGGCCCGGGGCAAGAGCGGCCGGCTGATCGGCGGGCTGGTCGCGGTGCTGACCATGCTCAAGGGCCTGCCGCTGACCTACGACCGCGACATGCAGGAGGACAAGGAGCCGGTCTTCGACGCGATCGAGACGCTCGAGCTGCTCCTGCCCGCGCTGGCCGGCATGATCTCGACGATGACCGTACGGGTGGACCGCCTCGCCGCGGCCGCGCCCGTCGGGTTCTCGCTGGCCACCGAGGTCGCCGACTGGCTGGTGCGCAAGGGTGTGCCGTTCCGCGAGGCCCACGAGATCACCGGCAAGCTGGTCGCGATCTGCTCGGTGCGCGAGTGCGAGCTGGAGGACCTGACCGACGACGACCTGAAGACGGTCAGCGAGCACCTCGACCCGACGGTGCGCCAGGTCCTGACCGTCGACTCGGCGCTGGCCTCGCGCACCACACCCGGCTCGACCGGCCCCGGCCCCGTGGCCGACCAGCTGGCGCAGGTGCAGCACCACCTCGACACGTGGCGTCAGTGGGCGGTCGAGAAGGTCGTGCCGCGCTGAGCGACGGCCCGGGTGAAGCCCAGCGCGACGTCGCGGCCGGACTGCAGGAGGGTGTAGGGGTCTGCGCCCTTCTGCAGGAAGCCGCTGACGCCGGCGGCGAGCCCGGTCGCGACCAGGTCGTCGGTCAGTAAACGGGGAACGGGCGGGTTGAAGTCCTCTGTGTAGGGCCTGGCCCACCGGGTAGCCCGGTCCCGTGATCGATCTCCCCCGCGCCGGTGAGGTGCGCGCCCTGTTGCTGGACGCCGACGGCAACCTGTTCCCGTCGGAGGAGCCCGCGTTCGTCGCCTCGGCCGACGTGACCAACCGCCTGCTGGCCTCGCTGGGCGTCTCCCGCGCCTACACGGCCGAGGAGTTGCGGCTGACCACGACGGGCAAGAACTTCCGCACCACGGCCGCCGATCTGGCGGCCGGGCACGGCCGGGTGCTGACCCCTGAGGTGCTCGCGGACTGGGTGGCCGAGGAGAAGAAGGTCGTCTCCGACTACCTCGGCCAGGTGTTGCGCCCCGACCCGGCCGTGCTGGAACCTCTGCATCGGCTGGCGGGTCGGTACCGGCTGGCAGTGGTCAGCTCCAGCGCCCTGTCCCGGCTGGACGAGTGTTTCCGAGCCACCGGCCTGGCCGGGTTGCTCCCGGCCGGGCGGCGGTACAGCGCCGAGGACTCGTTGCCCCGGCCCACCAGCAAACCCGACCCCGCGATCTATCTGTACGCCGTGCGGCAGCTCGGTGTCGCGCCGGCGCAGGCTGTCGCCGTCGAGGACTCGTGGCCCGGCGCCCGGTCGGCCGTGGCCGCGGGCATCCCCACCGTGGGCAACCTGGTCTTCGTGCCCCCGGCCGAACGGGTGGCCCGCCGCGCGGCGCTCGAGGACGCGGGCGTCGCCCTCGTGATCGAGTCGTGGCAGGAGCTCGAAGCCGCGCTGCCGGTCAGTGTGGAGTGATCGCGCCGGCCGGACGGTGGCCCCGAGGTGTCGATCCGGCGTAAGGCGGCTAGCGTGGTTCGAGTACTGACCCCTTCCGCCCTGTGTCCGCGGAGCAAATGTCACGGAGGGTGACCATGCTCACGGACCACTATGGCGTCATGGCCCGCGCCGACGCGCCGGTCGAGCTGTCCGATGATCTGGACGAGATCGCCGAGCGATACATTCGTGACCGTGCCGCTCTCGACCCGGTACGGGCGGGGCGCTTGCGCGACGACGTGATCCGCCGGCTGCTGCCCTTCGCGGGCCGATTGGCCGGTCGGTACCGGCACAGCCGGGAGTCCATGGACGATCTGGAGCAGGTGGCCCGCCTCGCCCTCGTCAAGGCGATCGACCGTTACGACCCGGAGCGCGGATCTTTCACCGCGTACGCGGTCACCACCATCTCGGGGGAGCTCAAGCGGTACTTCCGCGATCACACGTGGGGCGTGCAGGTTCCTCGCCGGCTGCAGGATCTGTCCCGGGTGGCCGGGCGGGCCACCGAGGAGCTGACGGCGGAGCTGCACCGCCCGCCGACCGAGCAGGAGCTGGCGGCGCGGTGCGGTGCCGGCGTGGCGGAGGTGGCGGAGGCGCTCGCATCCCGCGCGGGCTACCGGCCCGTGTCGTTGAGCCTGCCGGTGGGTGATTCCGGGGCCGCGCTCGGCGACCTGCTGGGCGACGCCGACGGGAATCTCGAGCTGGTCACCGATCAGCTGACCCTGCGCCGGCTGATCGAGCGGCTGCCGGCCCGCGAGAAGCGGATCCTGCTGGAGCGTTTTTACGGCAACCGTTCCCAGTCGGAGATCGCCGACGACTTGGGCATCTCCCAGATGCATGTGTCCCGGCTGATCAGCCGCGTGCTCGGCTGGCTGCGGACGGCCATGCTGACCGACGAGACGCCGCTGTGGCCCGGCGACACGGCCGACCCGGCGCAGACCGGACCGGCCGTGGCCATCCGCCGGTCGGCGACGGGACCGACGCGTGTCGTCGTCACCGGTGAGGTGGATCGGGACAACGCCGGCCGCCTGCAGCGCAAGCTGGTGCGGATCATCGCGCGGGCGCCCGCGGGTGCGCAGCTGGAGGTCGACCTGGGCGGGGTGCCGTCGCTGTCCGCGGCCGGGGCCAGGGCGCTGCTGGCCGCGTACGACGCCGGCCGTGTCCGCGGTGTCGTCGTGAGCGTCGTGGCCATGCAGCCGTTCGTCCGGCGGTTCGCCGCGGTGGTGGGCCTGACCCCGCTCCTGCCCCCGGGTGAGGCCGGTCAGCCCAACTGACCACTGTGGTGGCGGGAGCAGCAAACTCGTTGTTTCTCAGCACTTTTCGAGGGCAAGCGCCGGAACCGCATTCAGGGGCCGCCGGACGGCCCGACCGAAGGGCCCGACGTGGATCGCATCTCCCTCAGCAACCGGACCGTACGTTCTCTGGCCGACCGGATCGACGTTCCCACCTATGATCGGTCCGCGCTCGTCCCCGCCGTCGTGCATCTCGGGGTGGGCGGGTTCCACCGTGCGCACCAGGCCGTCTACTTCGACGATCTGGCCCGTAGCGGTGACCTCGGCTGGGGCGTGGTCGGCGTCGGCCTGCGCTCCCCGGGGATGCGTGACGCGCTGCTGCCGCAGGACTGCCTGTTCACCGTGGTGGAGAGCGACGAGGACGGCGATCGGGGACGCGTGGTCGGTGCGATGACCGGCTACCGGTACGCGCCCGACCGTCCGGCCGCCGTGCTGGACGCCCTGGCCGACCCACGGGTCCGGCTGGTCACGCTCACCGTCACCGGTGACGGCTACCACCACCCCGGCCGTCCGGTCGACCCGGCGCGGCCCACCACCGCCGCCGGGTTCCTCGTCGAGGCGCTGGACCGGCGCCGCCGGGCCGGCCTGCCCGGCTTCACCGTGCTGTCGTGCGACAACCTGCCGGACAACGGCGCTGCGGCGCGGGCCGCGGTGCTGGGGCCGGCCCGCCTGCGTGACCGGGCCCTCGCGGCCTGGATCGATGCTCACGTCTCCTTCCCGGCGAGCATGGTCGACCGGATCACGCCGGCCACCGGCGCGGCCACCCGGCGACTGGTGGCGTCGAGGTTCGGGATCGACGACCGGAGCCCGGTGGTGACCGAGCCGTTCCGCCAGTGGGTCGTCGAGGACGACTTCCCGTACGGCCGGCCGCCGCTCGAGCAGTTCGGTGTCCACTTCGTCCCCGACGTGACGCCGTACCGGCTGATGAAGACCCGGCTGCTCAACGCCGGTCACAGCGCGCTGGGCTACCTCGGCTCGCTGACCGGCGAGTACCGCACCAGCAGCGAGGCCATGACGAACCCGGTCATCGCCGACTACCTGGCGGTGCTCATGCGGGAGGAGATCGCGCCGCTGCTGCCGAAGGTCCCCGGCATCGATCTGGACGCCTATCAGGCCCGCGTGCTGCGGCGCTTCGCCAACCCCAGGATCAGCGACCAGCTCTCCCGCCTGTGCGGCCGGGGCTCGACCAAGATGCCGGCCTACCTGCTGCCCAGCCTGGCCGACGCCCGCCGGACCGGCCGCCCGGCCCTGCTGCTGAGCCTCGCGGTGGCGGCCTGGTTCTGCTATCTGCGCGGGTACGACCTGAACGGCGCACCGATCGAGGTCCGCGACGCCCTGGCCGAAACGCTGCAGGCCAGAGCCCGGGCCGGCGGCAACGACCCCCGCCCGCTGCTGGCCGAGCATCGCCTCTTCGGGTCGCTGGCCGCGGATCCGGGGCTGGCCGGCACGCTCGAGAACGCCCTGCACGACCTGGAGGTGTACGGCCCGGCCGCCACCATCTGCGACTATCTGGCGACCGAACTGCTCACCGGTCGACCCGTCGTTTGACGCTCGCCCCGGTGGGAAGGCCGCGCCATGACAACCGCACAAATCGTGGATTCCGGTGTGCTGCCGCGGGTGGCACCCCCGGTGCCTGCGGTTCGCCCCGCACGCAGCCTGCTCGGCTATCTCCTCATGCCCCGGCCCAAGGATCTGATCAAGGGCCTGCTGATGCCGCTCACCTTCGGACTGGCAACGCTCGCAGCGGGTGGCGTGGACGCCTGGACGGTGCTCCGGGCGGCCGTGGCGCTGGTGGTGCTGGAGCTGCTGGTCTATCCGGCCCGGTATCAGTGGAACGACATCCGGGGTTTCGCGGCCGACCAGCGCCATCCGGCCGAGGCGGACCGCGGGCGCCTGCCGGGACCGCTGGACCGCGCGCACTCGCACATAACAGCCAGTGCGGCTGTCGCCCTGCTCCGACTCGTCCTGGCCGCAGCTCTGGTGCTGATGCTGCCGAGCCTGCAGCTGGGACCGATCGTGCTCTGGATGGTGCTGGGCGTCTTCGGCGTGGCGATCGCCTACGAGGGGCTGCGGGCCGCCGCGACCGGCCGCTCCGGTGCGGTCCCGGCGCCCCTGAGTCCCGCTCTCGTCCTGCTCTGGATCGTCGTGGGTGCCGGCTACGTCGTTCGTGGCCTGACGGGTCTGGCCCTGGTGATCGACCTGCCGCGGCATCCGTGGACCGGCGTGGCGGCCGGCGTCACCCTCTGGGCGTACGGGGTGGCCTTCGTGACCAGCCGGTGGGCGATCGAGTCGACCGCTTTCGCCCGGCTGCGCAACGACCGTCTCGTCTGGCGGTGCGAGGCCCGGCACGCCCGCGAGCATCTGCTGGCCCTGGTGCGGTGGTTGCCGGAGCGGCTGGACGCACGGCACATCGGTGGTCCCGCCGACGGGTCCGTCACCGGGTGGGCGGCGCTGCGCGGTCGCACCCCGCTCAGCGCCCCGTGGAATCTCGCCGCGATCGTCGCCGGAACGGCCGCCGTGATCTCCGGTCGCCTGCTGACCGGCCCGGCGACGGCCGGTGATGTCGCGGTGGCCGGCGTGGCCGGGGCCGTCGCAGCGACGGCGGTCGTGCTGGCCGGGCGCGGCCGGGCCGCCGTCGTAGGGGCGGGCGCCGTGCTGGTGGCGCTCACCGTGTGGGCCTGGGCCGGCGCACCGATGCTCGCGGCCCTGCCGTGGGCCGTGGTGATGGGCGCGTACGTGCGGTGCGTGGCCGGTTCTTTGCGGACACTGGGGGCGCTCGGCGATCGGGTACGCGCGCGTCTCGGTGTTGCCCTCGCGCCGGTCGCGCGGGCGACGCTGGGGCGCGAGACGTGGCAGGTGCTGCACGGCCGCGGGTCGGCTCGTGCGTGACAGCGAGCTCGACGAGCTGCTGACCACCGCGCGCCGGGCCGCCCGAGCCGGCGCGCGGGTCGCGCTCGACTGGCGGGCCCACGCCGACCGCCTGCTGGTGGAGGAGAAGGCCGGACCGGCGGACCTGGTCAGTCAGGCCGACCGCGAGACCGAAACGGCCATCCGTGCCGTGCTGGCCGCGCACCGGCCCGGCGACGGGGTGCTGGGCGAGGAACACGGTGCGCTCGACGGGCGTTCGGGCGTGCGCTGGCTCGTCGATCCGATCGACGGGACCACGAGCTACCTTTACGGCCGATCCGACTGGGCCGTGAGCGTGGCGGCCTGCGACGCGGCGGGTGGGCGCCTGCTGGCCGGGGTGGTGGTGGAACCGGAACTGGACCGGATGACCGAGGCCCGCCGCGGCGGCGGCACCCGCACCCGGGGCGCACCGGTCGCCGTCCTGGAACAGGACGATCTCGCCCGGACCCTGGTCGAGGTCAACCTGGGGCGGCCGGAGCAGCGTCCCCGGGCGGCCGCCATGGTCGGCGCGCTCGCGTCCCGGGTGCGTGACCTGCGCCGGGGCGGCAGTGCTGCGGCCGCGCTGGCCAACGTCGCCACGGCCCGGGCCGACGCGGCCTGGTTACCCGGGCTGCAGCCGTGGGACTGCGCCGCGGGTGTGCTGCTGGTGCTGGAGGCCGGTGGGGTCGTCGGTGACCTCGACGGGCGGCACGAGGGCACCTGGCCGCGCAGCGGTGACGTCCTCGCGGCGTCGAAGGGACTGTTCGAGCCACTGCGCGGCCTGCTGTCACCCGCGTACGGGAATCATCCTTTGAGGCCCGACGCGGTCACCGACTGGGTGAAGTAGCGCTGGAAGAACAGCAGGATCAGCAGCGGCACGAGCGCGGTCAGCACCGCGCCCGCGAAGATCGCACCGAAGTCCACCCCCTGCTGACCCGCGAACTGCGCGATGGCCACCGGGGCGACCGTCATCTCCGGGTCCGGCGCGATCAGCAGGGGCCACAGATAGGCCTGCCACTGGAAGACGAACAGGATCAGGCCGGCGCCGATCAGGGCGGGCCGGGACAGAGGCAGATAGATCCGCCGGAAGACACCCCACCAGCCGAGCCCGTCGACCCGGGCCGCGTCGGCCAGCTCGGCCGGCACGCCCAGGAAGAACCCGCGCAGCAGGAACACCGCGAAGCCGTTGCCGATACCGGGCAGAACCAGGGCGGCGTACGTGTTCTCCAGCCGCGCCTCCCGGAAGATCGACATCAGCGGGATGGCGATGGCGTCGAACGGGATGAGGAACGAGATCACCATGACGGCGAACACCACCGCGCGCCCCGGGAAGTTGAGCACGGCCAGGGCGAACGCCGCGGTGGCGCAGATCGCCAGGCCCGCCACCAGCGTGGCCACGGTGACGACGGTCGAGTTGAGCAGCGCCCGGCCGAACTCGGCGTCGAACAGCCGGTCGAAGTTGCCGGTCGTGAGCCCGCGGGGCAGCAGCGTCCACAGCGACACGGGGGAGAGGGTGGCGAACGTCTCCCGCTGCGGTCGCAGTGCGCTGACCGCCGCCCACCACAACGGCAGGACGAACAGCACGGCGATGAGCGAGCCGAGCAGGATCATGCCGATGCGGCGTGAGGGCCGTCGCCGGGGCCGGGGCGGAGCCGGGGCCGGCTTCGCCCCGGACGGCCGTTGCCGGGTCTGTGTGGACACTCAGTCACTTCCTCTCGACAGAAGGCGGAACTGCACCAGGACGACGGCCAGGGCGATCAGCACCACGATCACCGTTCCGGCGGCCGCCGCGCCCGCGTCGGCCCGGACGTAGGCGCGCTCGAACACGTCGTTCATGATCAGGTTGGTCCGGCCGTTGGGTCCGCCGCCGGTCAGGATCTGCACCGGCGCGAACACCAGCAGGTTCGAGATGGTGTCGGCCACCAGCACGAAGGCGAGCTGCCGGCGCAGCTGCGGGATCGTGATGCTGCGGAACCGGGCCCACCGGCCCGCGCCGTCCAGCGCTGCCGCCTCGTACAGCGTGGGGTCGATCTCCTTGAGCCCGGCGATCAGGAACATCATCCAATAGCCGACCCCGATCCAGGAGACCACCACGACTATCGACGGCAGCGCCTGGCCGGACGAGGTCAGAAAGCCCTGCGGCGCGATGCCGAGCCGGGCCAGCACCCCGTTGAGCGGGCCGTCGGGGCGGAAGGCGACGGCCCAGATCACCGCCGACACACTCTGCGGGATGGCGACGGGCAGGAAGACCAGGGTCCGCATGAGCCCCGCACCGCGGATGCGTTCGTTGAAGAGCACCGCCAGCGCGAGCGCCACGGCGATCTGCAGCGGGTTGACCACGATGCCGAACAGCAGGGTGACCTTCAGCGCATTGAGAAAGGCCGGGTCGTCGAGCAGCGCACGGTACTGCTCGGCACCTACCCAGTGCGTCGGCTCCACCCCGAGCGCGGTGCTGCGCAGACTGTCCCAGACCGCTCGCACGGTGGGCCAGAGCCGCAGCAGCACCGCGGCCAGCAGGGCCGGCAGCAGGAAGGTGACGGCGACCGGCAGGTCGCCCCACCGGCCCCGCCTGGATCTGGTCGGCGCGGTCACTTGCGGTACTTGGCCAGGGCACGCTCGAGCTCCTCGCCGGCCTGGGTGAGCCGGGTGGTCGCGTCGGTGCCGTTGCGGATGTCGGCGAACGCCTTGTTGAGGACCGACTCGAAGTCGACGTACCCGGTGGTGATCGGCCGGGACACCGCGGTGCCGGCCACCGAGTGCTCGATGATGTCGGCGATCTGCTGGTAGCGGGCGCCCTTGCCGCCGAGCCCCTTGAGGTAGGTCTGGAAGGCCTGCTGCTGCACCGGGATGTTGTTGCTCGTGGTCGCGGTCGCGCCGGCCGGGTCGGTGGTCATGTAGGCGAGGAACTTCTTGGCCGCGTCCTTGCTGTCGGAGAACGGGCTGATGCCGGTCGACCAGGAGTCGGTCGACGTGGCCGGCTTGCCCTGGGCGAAGCGGGGGAACGGGGCCACGCCGTAGTCGACGGCCTTCTCCTTGTCGAACGCGGCGGCGTTCCACGGCCCGCCGGCGAAGAAGGCGACGGCGCCGGTGGCGAACAGGCCGGGTGTCTGCTCGGGGTTGATGCCGCGCGGTGCCACCCCGGACGCGAACAGGTCGTGATACCAGGTGAAGGCGCTGGTCCAGCCGGCGTTGGTCACGTCCGGTTGCAGCAGGCCGTCGCCGGTCAGGCCGGGCCCTCCGCCGAGCGACTCGGGCAGCGGCTGGAGCTGGTAGTAGCGGTCGACCTGGTCGAAGATCAAGCCGTACCGGGCGCCCGCGCTCTGGGCCTTCTTGCCGTCGGCGGTCACCTGCTCCCAGGTCACCGGGGTGGCCGGATTGCTGCTGGGCGCCTTGATGCCGGCCTTGGCCAGCAGCGCCTTGTTGTAGTAGAGCAGCTGGGTCGAGGTCCAGCGGGGCATGGCGTACTGCTTGCCGTCGAACGTCGTGATTTTCAGGGCGTTGGCATCGATCCGGCCCTCGGCCTGCGACTTCAGGTCGTCCAGCGGCTCCAGGAAGCCGCGCGACGCGAAGGCCGCCAGCCGGGGCTCGTCGACGTCGTAGAGGTCGATGTCGGCATCCCGGGCCCCCAGCCGCGATTGCACCGTCGAATTCAGATCGTCGAACGGGACGACCTGCTGTTTGATCTTGATAGTGGGGTTGGCCTTCTCGAAGTCGGCGATGACCTTGTCGAAGGTGCCCGGATCCTGCGCGTTGACGAACGTCAGCGTGACGTTGCCGTCGGCGCCGGCCTCGGCGCCGGAGTCGTCCCCGCAGCCAACGGTGGCCAGGGCCATCAGCGCGGCCGCGCCGAGAGCGAAGGTGCGTATGCGAAACATGGCGGTGCCCTTTCAGAGGGAGTAGACGTGATTGAGGAAGAAGTCGATGAAGGCGGGGCTGTCGACGTCGGTCGCCACCAGGCAGTTGGGTTCGGGCGGGTGGCGGGAGGCCAGCAGGTCGGCCACGGTCACGCCCCGGGTGATGTCGCTGCAGACCTCGACCTCGACCCGGGCCGGGCGCCAGGTCACCAGGTGCGGACGGCTGGCCACGGCCACCGCCAGGGGGTCGTGCATGGGCGCCGTCAGGAACTCCTGCCCCGGGTAGGCCTCCCGGAGGTAGTCGATCCATCCGTGCGCGCACCGCCCGGCGTACTCGGCGAACGGCCGGCCGGTGGCGATGAGCCGATCGGCGTCGGCGCGGCCCAGCGCGACCTGCAGGGTCACGTCCAGCCCGATGAAGCGCAGCGGGGCCCCCGAGCCGAGCACGATGGACGCGGCCTCGGGATCGACCCAGATGTTGAACTCGCCCGGCATGGACAGCAGGCTGGTGGTACGCATGAAAGCGCCGCCCATGACGATGATTTCCTTGACCGCGGTGGCCACCGCCGGCTCCAGGGCCAGGGCGATCGCCACATTGGTCAGCGGGCCGATCGCCACGATCGTGATCTCGCCGGGACAGGCCAGGACGTGCTCCATGATCGCGGTGGGCGCGCGGCCCGGAGCCGGGGCCCGGCCGGCCAGTTCCGCGCGCACGCCGGCCACCCGGTCGCGGGCCGGGTGCTCGTGCACCGGGCGTCGCAGGGGTGTCCGGGCACCGCGCACCACCGGGATCTCCGGCCGGCCCAACCGGTCGAGCAGGTTGAGCGCCAGGACGGTCGACGTGTCGACGTCGATGTTGCCGTTCACCGTGGTGACCAGCTCCAGCGACTGATCGCTCAGATCGATCGCCAGGGCCAGGGCGAAGCCGTCGTCGATGTCCGAGCCCGGCGCGCCCATGGCGATGTCGGTGTCGAGAATGATCCGGCGGTTGGGCATCGGGCGGCCTACCCGGGCCCTGCGCCCGCAAACAGCCGGTTGCCGGGCATCAGTTCCGAATAACGGGGTACGCCGCGCCATCGACCCGAGAGGCGGCATCGTGCCCGACAGCCAGTACAGCAAGCAGAACCCGCAGGATCAGTTCCCGCAGGCGGACGAACAACAGAGCAGCGAGATCCCGCATCCCGGCACGACCGGCCAGATGGACGACAAGCCGGACCACGGTGAGGACAGCTATCGGGGCAGTGGCCGGCTGACCGGCAAGCGGGCGATCATCACCGGCGGTGACTCGGGCATCGGCCGGGCGGTGGCCGTCGCGTTCGCCCGTGAGGGTGCCGACGTCCTCATCGCCTATCTGCCCGAGGAGGAGGACGACGCCCGCGAGACCGTGCAGCTGGTCGAGAAGGCCGGTCGCAAGGCGGTCGCCGTGCCGGGCGACATCCGCGACGAGCAGCACTGCAAGGACATCATCGGGCGCGCTGTCAGCGACCTCGGCGGCCTCGACATCCTGGTCAACAACGCGGCCTTCCAGATGGCCCAGCCCGGCGGCATCGGCGACATCACCACCGAGCAGTTCGACCGGGTGCTGAAGACCAACCTGTACGCCATGTTCTGGCTGAGCAAGGCCGCCGTCGAGCAGATGGGACCCGGGTCGACGATCATCAACACGGCCTCCATCCAGGCCTACCAGTCCTCACCGGAGCTGCTGGACTACGCCACCACCAAGGCCGGCATCGTCGCGTTCACCAAGGCGCTGGGCGCGAGCCTGGCCCAGAAGGGCATCCGGGTCAACGCGGTGGCGCCCGGTCCGATCTGGACGCCGCTGATCCCGGCGACGATGCCGTCGGAGAAGGTGGAGTCGTTCGGCGAGCAGACACCGATGGGTCGCGCCGGGCAGCCGGCGGAGCTGGCTCCCGCGTACGTCTTCTTCGCGTCGCAGGAGTCCAGCTACGTCACCGGTGAGGTGCTCGGCGTGACCGGCGGTCAGCCGTTGTCCTGAGGCCTGTCGTCCTCAGCCGACGATCCGGGTCTTCGGGGTGTCGCCGGGCAGGCCGCCGGAGTCGTACTCGAACATCGGCACCGGCGTGGTTCCCAGTTCCACCCCGTCCTTCCCGTACGCGGTCACGCGCGCCTCTTCCTGCGGCGGCGCCGATGTCGTGGCCGCGCCGGTCGCGTCCGCAGTGAGCTGCGTGGGTGCGGCCGAGCCGAGTTGCAGGGTCAGCCGCTCGGTGCCGGCCGGGCCGACGACGATCACCTGGTCGGTCTTGTCGTCGCTGTTCTCGGCGCGCAGCCGCCAGCCGATGGGCCGTTCGGTCACGTTCGCGGCCGGCAGCAGCAGGCGCAGGTCCTGGCGGTAGGCGCTCGCCTTGCCGTGGAACGCGTACGCGAGCACGCCGCCCCCACGCGGCTGGACGGTCAGCAGCGCGGCGGGCTGCCCGTTGACCGTGCCGGTCCAGCGGATCTCGAGCCGGGTGCCTTCGGCCCCGAGCCGGGCGTCCTGCAGGGCGGAGTTGGCCCAGCGCACGATGGTCTCGCGGTCGAACGTTCGGCCGCCGAGCGCCTTCGTCACGGTGGCCGCGGAGAATTCGTCGGGTCGGTAGTCGCGGCTGCTTGACCAGCCGGTCGCGGCGCCGCCCTCATAGATCACGTCGGCCCCGTCGGTCACCGTGATCTTGCTTTCGGGCGGCTTCGGCGCGGGCGGTAGCACCATCTCGGTCAGCCCGGTGCCGGGCTGCTGCACCTTGGCCGGGTCGTGTTCGACGCGGCCTTCGGCGGTGTAGCGGAAGCCCTCGCTGACCGCGACCGTGGTCCCGGCCGGCGCGACGACCACCAGGACGCCGGGCTTCTCGGCGCTGCGCTGCGAGTAGGTCACCACGGTGTCGCCGGCGTCGGTGCGGCCGCCCTCGGTCATCTTGCTCGCCGGCGCCCCGGCCGGGCCGTCGTACCAGATCAGCGACTTGTCCTCGAGGAAGCCGAAGCGCAGCGGGACGACTGCCAGCACGAGCCGTGTGTCGCCGACGTCAGCGGCGTACACGAAATCGATCTGGTTGCGGTCGGCGATCCGCCAGGTCTCGCCGGGGTCCTGGACGTCTTGGAACTGCTGCCGCATGGCCTCCAGGAAGGCCTTGTCGCCGGCCAGCGACCCCCGGACCGGGCCCTGGTTGAGCACGGGGTTGAAACCGGCCACCGCGATGCCGGGCGCCCATCCGGGCAGCGGCACCACTCCGGCCTGCACCCCGCCCGCCGCGGCGACCACGGCCGCGACCCCGGCCAGGGCCGTGCGGCGCCGGAGCTTGTGCCGGCGTTCGCGCTGCTGGAAGCCGGGCCACGGGTTGTCGATGGCGCCGAGCGCGTCGGCCTCGGCCGCGAGCGCGTCCTTGAGGGCGGTCTCGGTGTTCATCCTCGGGTCCTTTCCAACGCGGCGGGGGTGATCAGCTCACGCAGGCGTTCGAGCCCGCGGGAGGCCTGACTCTTGACGGTGCCGGCCGAGCAGCCGAGCGTCTCGGCGATCTCGGCCTCGGTCAGGTCGCCGAAGTAGCGCAGCACGAGCACCGCCCGCATCCGCGGGGGCAGCGTGCGCAGTGCGGCCACGACCTGTTGCCGGTGCTCGACCGAGCCGTACGGGTCGGTGCTGGGGCCGTCGGTGGTCAGCAGCGGGACCTCGCCGACGCGGCGTCGCCGGCGCCACGAGGTCGCGGTGTTGACCATGGCCCGGCGGACGTAGGCGACCGGCGCCTCCATCTTCGCCACGCGTCCCCACTTGCGGTGGGTCTTCTCCAGGGCCGCCTGGACCAGGTCCTCGGCGTAGCCGCGATCGCCGGTCAGCAGGTAGGCGATCCGCACGAGCGGCGCCCAGTGCTGCTCGACGAAGGCGCGGAAGCCGTCGTCCGGCGGTGCATGTGATGACATGTGAAGCTAACGCCGCCCGGGATCCAAAAGGTTGACTGGATTTTACGGCGCGACCCCCATCACATTCCTCTCATATCACCATGAAGCCGCTCGGTCACGACTAATTTGAGAACTGGCTGTAACAGAGGGTGATGAGAGAAAGACGATTCGTTGCTGGAGTGGCTGATTGTTGCCGGGGGCCTCGCCCTGTGCGCCGTGATCGCAACCTTGCTGCGCCGCACCGTCCGTCCCGCTGTTCACTCCGGCTATCACGCCATGCACGCCCGGGTGCAACCCCACCTGCCCGAGCGCGTCCGCAACGTCGCCCGCTGGTGTCTCGACCGGATCGACGGCGCCGCCGCCCGGACCGTCCTCGTCTCCGGCGTGGCCGCGGGCCTGGCCTGGTCCGCGGCCGGCCTGCTGCACCTGGCCGGCCCGGTCATCGCGGCCATCTCGGCCACCCTGTCGGTGCAGATCAGCTCGCACGCCTCGGTCCGCGAGGGCGCCAAACGGCTGCTGGCCACGGTGGCCGCGATCGGGGTGGCGGTCGCCGTGTGGCACTTCTTCGGTCTGCACTGGTGGTCGATCGCCGTGATCGCCGGCTGTGGGCTGGCCGCGGGGCGGCTGCTGCGGCTGGGCGACGGCGCGGTCGCGGTGCCGGCGACGTCGCTGGGCATCCTGGTCGCCGGCAGCTCGATCACCGAGGCCTACATGTGGCAGCGCGTGGCGGCCACCGCCCTCGGCATCGTGGTCGGGGTGATCCTGTCGCCGCTGGTCGGCGGGGAGACGCCGCTCGAGCGGGCCCGCGCGAAGCTCTCGCACGTCTCGGCCGAGATCGCGCTGCTGCTGGGCGACCTGGGCGCCGGCGCCCGCGGCGGTTACACCCGCGAGGAGGCCACCGAATGGCTGGCCCGCTCGCGAGGGCTGGGCGAGAATCTGGCCGACGCGGTGACCGCGGTCGACGACCTCAGCAAGCAGGCCCGCTGGTCGCTGACCACGCCGGTGGCCCAGGTGGTGCCGCTGCAGCAGACACTGCGGGCTCTGGAGCACGGCGTGGATCAGGTGAACTCGGTGGCTCGTTCGATGTTCGACGCGATCGCCACGCCGATGACCGCGGGCGTGCCCGAGCAGATCGGTCATGTGCTCACCACCGCGGCCGAGGCGTTCGCCGCGCACGCCGACCTGGTGTCGGAGGCCGACACCGACGTCACCAAGGACGCCGGTCACCTGGACGACCTGCTGGCCGACCTGCGTGAGGCCCCGCGCCGCACGTTGCGCACCGTGCGCAGCGAGCTCGCCGACACCGGCGTGCTGGTGCTCACCGGCTCGATCATGAACGACGTCGACCGGATGGCCGGCTCGCTGGCCGGGTCCGCGCCGGCCCTGGCGGTCGGCGAGACCGCGCCGGAGCCGGGCATCCCGGCGGTCTCCGAGGTGCTGCCGGCCGTCCGCCGCCTCTGGGATCGTCGGCGCGAGGAGACATCCGTCTGATGAGGACGGCCGTTTCCAGCTGATTTCCGAGTGCCCGATCAGGAGATCCGGTGCACTTGGGTCATTTGATCGGACAGCCCTGTCGCCCCACTGTGACGGAGAGGTTACGGTGAGGAGGCGCCGGGGCCCGTGTGACCGGTGGCACAAGCGTGTCACGAGCTGGCTGGATCGAAATTCTTCTCCCTGTCCGCCCATCCGTCGACGCGAGCGCGACGAATAGACAGGCAGGAGTACACAGAAACGAGCTTTCCGGGGTGCCTGCCGGATACGAGATCCGGGCACGGGTGCTGGCGTCCATCGGCGAGGTGATGTGGTGATCCGGGTTGCGGTGGCCAGAGACGAGGGATACTTCGGCGTCCCCGTACGTGCCCTGCTCGAGTCGAACCCCGACATGCATTTCATCGGCACGCTTCCTTACGGCAACGATCTGCCGCAGGTGGCGTCCGAGATGTGGCCCTCCGTGATCGTGATCGACACGGAATACATGGTGAGCCAGGTGCTGCCCGTGGCGAACGCGGTGCGCTCGGCCAACCCCTCCTGCGCGTTGCTGCTGCTCTGCGACCCCAGCAAGCGGGGCATGCTGCCCCCGCGACATCGGTCCGGCCCGCTCAACTTCCTGCCCAAGGACGCGTCGGCCGCCCTGCTGGCCGACTCCGTACGCCGGCTGGCCGGTGGGGAGCGGGTGGTGTCGGCCCGGTTGCAGACGGCGTCCTTGCTCACCGACAAGGGGCTGACCACGCGCGAGCTCGAGGTGCTGGGTCTGGCCGCCGAGGGCGAGCCGGTCAAGGAGATCGCGCGCAAGCTGTTCCTGTCGGGTGGCACCGTCCGCAACTATCTGTCCGCGATCATCGCCAAGACCGGCGCGCGCAACCGCCTCGACGCGATCCGGATCGCTCGCAAGGACGGCTGGCTCCGCTGATAGGTACCGTTGGTGCGGTGCCGTCCGGTCAGCTTCAGGTCCCCGCGCTTCCGATCCTGATCCCGCTCGGGACGGTGCTCATGGTGACCGCGGTCGTCGTGCTGCGCCGCCGGCGCGCGCTGGCCCCGGGGCGGCTCGTCGCGGTCTGGGCCGCCGGGTGGTGGGCGGTGGCCGTGCTGGGCGCGACCCTGTTGCCGCTCGACATCGCCTGGGGTCCCGAGGCGGGCCCGCCCGAGCTTTTCCGCTTCCTGCTCGTGCCGTTCCTCGACATGCGGGTCGACGACTTCATCCTCAACATCATCATGCTGCTGCCCCTGGCCGCGGCGTTGCGGGTGGTGGCCGGGGTGCGTGACCGCGGCCGGGTGGTGCTGACCGGCTTCCTGATCAGCCTGTCGATCGAGACCGTCCAGGCCCTGCTCCTCGTCTTCCTGCACGGCAACCGCTGGGCCGACGTCAACGACCTGATGGCCAACACGCTCGGCGCCTGGCTGGGCTGGCTGATCATCCAGGGTCCGGCCGCGGCCCGCCGGCTCGACCGCTGGGCCCTGACCCGTCAGCCCGCGCCGCTCACCCGCTCGTAGAGGTCACCCACCTCGGCCGCCATCCGCTCCGCGTCGTAACGGTCGCCCGCCGAGCGCGGCGCGAGCCGCCCGCCCGCCCGCTCGGCCAGGCACAGCACCTCGGCCCGGAGCTTGCGGGGCAGTGACTCCGGGTCGTGCGGGGTGAGCCGCTCGGCGCCGGAGATCGACTTGTCGGCCAAGGCCTCGCACGTGGCGTACAGGGCAGGCAGCCCGGCCGCGATCGCCTCCAGCACCACCAGCCCGAACGTCTCACGGCCGGGGGAGGCGAAGACGTCCATGGCGCAGAACATCGCCCGCGCGTGCCGCACCGGCCCGGCGAACAGCACCCGGTCGGCCACACCCTCGATAGCCGCCAGCCGTTCCAGCCCACGCCGGGCCGAGCCGTCGCCGACCAGCAGCAGCACCGCCCCGGGCACCTCGGCCACGGCCCGGATCAGCACGTCGAACCGCTTGCGGGGTTCGAGCCGGCCCAGCCCGCCGATCACCGGGGTGCCGGGCGCGATGCCGAGCCGGGACCGGGTCCGGTCGCGCAGCTCCGCGTCGAAGCCGAACTCGCCGGTGTCGAGCGCCTTGGGGATCACCGTCACGCGGTCGCCGGGCACGCCCCATCGGCGCAGCCGCTCGGCGATCAACGCGGACACGGCGATGGTGAACCGGCCCCGCCCGCGGTGGGCGAGCACGGTCCGCCGCCCCTCGTCCAGGTGGTACTCCGTGGCCACGACCTGCGCCACGCCGGCCAGCCAGGCGGCCAGCCGGCCCTGCACACTCGCCCGGAACAGGTGGGTGTGCACCACGTCGAAGCCGCCGCGCAGCGTCAGCCGCCGCAACCGCACGATGGCGGCGGGGTCGAGATCGCGGCTGCTGGCGATCTCGTGCACGGCCGTGCCGTCGGCCCGCATCCGGGCCAGCACCGGTCCGGGCGGTGACAGCGTGACCACCTCGCTCTCCTGCGGCAGGTTGCGGATCAGCAGCCGCAGTTGATGTTCGGCGCCGTCGCCGGCCCGGGCGCTGATCACGTGCAGCACCCGAACGGCCATTTCTCGTTACCCCGCTATCGCATTGTCGACAGATTGATTGCGCCCGCAGAATGGACGTTCGCAGAGCCTCCGGCGTGAATGACAGTCGCAAATGTCATGCCTAAAAAGAAGAATATTCATGTTCGGCAAATGGCTGCACGATCACGACTTGCCTGGCCAGGCGGGTTGTCACGTGAAACATGAACGCTACTCGCATCGCGCATGACAATTGCTACTGTATTCATCCGGCCCCTCCTGGCACGCTCGGAACGCAGGCAAAGAAAGCGTGCGGATCATATTTCCGGCCTCGGTGAGCGATATTACCGGGCGCATTTTCCTTGCCTTGTGAAGCTTTCCCGACCGGTGCTCCCGGGCGTCCGCGCAAGGAGGAATTCATGCAGGTACGCAGTGCGGCGCCCCGCGCGGACGGCGACGATCCTCCGGGGAGTCGATGGCCGGGCTCGCGCCGGCTGGGCGCGATCCTGCCGGGCCGGGCCGCCCGCGCCGCCGTCGACGCGCTGGCCCTCGGCCTGGCGCTGGCCATCGCCACGGTGCTGCGTCACGACGGTGACCTGGCCGAGTCCCACCTCAACGAGGTGCTGGCGCTGGCAGCGGTGGCGGCCGTCGTGCACACGCTCGTCGGACTCCGCTTCGGGCTCTACACGGGCCGGTGGTCGTACGGGTGCTTCGAGGAGATCGCGGCGCTGGCCAAGACGGCGGCGGTCACCACGCCGGTGCTCTTCGTCCTGGACACGCTGCTCGGCCGGCTGGTGCCCCGGTCCGCCATCATCGCGTCCGGCCTGATCGCCCTCGTCCTCGCCGCGGGGGTGCGCTACGCCGTACGGCTGGCTCGCGACCAGCGCCTGCGACCCTCACCCGAGCACGGCGGCCGCGTGGTCGTGATGGGCGCGGGGGAGGGCGCGGCCCAGGTGGTGCGGGCCATGCTGCGCAACCCCGGAAGCCCGTACGTGCCGGTCGCCTTGCTCGACGACGACCCGGCCAAACGCACCCTGCGCGTGATGGGCGTGCCCGTGGCCGGCAACCGGCACGCGATGGCCTCGGTGATCAGCCGGTACGAGGCCGACGTGGTGCTGATCGCCATCCCGAGCGCGGGCGCCGACCTGGTGCGCGAACTGACCGACCTGGCCCTCCCGTCGGGCGTCGAGGTCAAGGTCGTGCCGCCGGTGGTCGAGCTGTTCGGCCGCACGGTGAGCGTGGACGACATCCGCCCGGTCAGCCACGCCGACCTGCTGGGCCGCCGTGAGATCGGGCTCGACCTGCGGGCCATCGCCGGCCACCTGACCGGCAAGCGCGTGCTCGTCACCGGCGCGGGCGGCTCGATCGGCTCCGAACTGTGCCGCCAGCTCGTCCGCTTCGCCCCGGCGAGCCTGGTGATGCTCGACCGGGACGAGTCCGGGCTGCACGCCGTGCAGCTGTCGATGGACGGCCGCGGCCTGCTCGACGACCGCAACCTCGTGGTGGCCGACATCCGCGACCAGCAGCGGCTCGACGAGGTGTTCGCCGAGCACCAGCCGCAGGTGGTGTTCCACGCCGCCGCGCTCAAGCACCTGCCGCTGCTCGAGATGCACCCGTCCGAGGCCCTCAAGACCAACATCCTGGGTACGTACCAGATCCTGCGGACCGCGCTCCGGCACGGCGTCGAGCGGCTGGTCAACATCTCCACCGACAAGGCGGCCGCGCCGGGCAGCGTGCTGGGCTATTCCAAACGCATCACCGAACGGCTCACCGCCGCCGCCGACGAGGCCGGGTCCGGCACGTACTGCAGCGTCCGCTTCGGCAACGTGCTGGGCAGCCGCGGCTCGGTCCTCACCGCGTTCGCGGCGCAGGTCGAGGCGGGCGGGCCGATCACCGTCACGCACCCCGAGGTGTCGCGGTTCTTCATGACCGTCCAGGAGGCCGTACGGCTGGTCGTGCAGGCCGGCGCCCTGGACAGCCGCGGCGAGGTGCTGGTGCTCGACATGGGCGAGCCGGTCCGCATCGCCGACGTGGCCCGCCGCCTGGCCGACGCCGCCGAGCGGCCCATCTCCATCGTGTACACCGGACTGCGGCCCGGCGAGAAGATGCACGAGAGCCTGTTCGGCGAGCACGAGAGCGACCGCCGCCCGAACCATCCGCTCATCTCCCAGGTGCCGGTGCCCCCGCTCGACGGCGCCGCCCTCTCGCTGCTCGACCCCACGGCCACCCGGTCCGAGCTGATCGCGGTCATGCGCTGGCTCGCCGAGAGCCCGGCCCTGTCCGTCGCCCGTCAATACCTGAAAGCCAGCTAAGGAGCCCACATGCGGGTCGTCATCGTCGGTCAGGGATACGTCGGGCTGCCACTGGCCGTCCGGGCGGCCCAAGTCGGTCACAGCGTCGTCGGCTTCGACGTCGACGACGAGCGGATCAAGCGGCTGGCCGCGGGCGAGTCCTACGTGGACGACGTAGCCTCGGCCGACCTGCGTGAGCTGCTCGACGCCGGAACGTTCAGCCCCTCGGCCGATCCGCGGTCCTGCGCGGGCTTCGACATCGCGGTCATCGCCGTGCCCACGCCGCTGCGCGAGGGCACGCCCGACCTCAAATACATCGAGGAATCGGCCCGTACGCTGGCCCGCTACCTGCGCCCCGGAGCGACCGTGGCGCTCGAGTCGACCACCTATCCCGGCACCACCACCGACCTGGTCGCCCCGCTGCTCGAGGAGGGCTCCGGGCTGATCGCCGGCGCCGATTTCCATCTCGGCTACAGCCCCGAGCGGATCGACCCCGGCAACCGCGAATGGACGCTGGAGACCACACCCAAGGTGGTCTCGGGCATCAACGCGGCCTCGCTGGAACGCATCGACGCCTTCTACAGCTCGGTGGTGGCCAAGACCGTACCGGTCGGTGACTGCCGGACCGCCGAGCTGGCCAAGCTGCTCGAGAACACGTTCCGGCACGTCAACATCGCGCTCGTCAACGAACTGGCCGTGTTCGCGCACGCCCTCGGCATCGACGTGTGGGAGGCCATCGACGCCGCGTCCTCCAAGCCGTTCGGCTATCTGCGCTTCGTGCCCGGGCCCGGCGTCGGCGGGCACTGCCTGCCGATCGACCCGTCCTACCTGTCGTGGCGGGTGCAGCGCACGCTCGGGCAGAGCTTCCGCTTCGTCGAGCTGGCCAACGACATCAACAACCACATGCCCGACTACGTCGTACGGCGTCTCGTGGCGGCCCTCAACGAGCGGCGCAAGGCGGTCAACGGCTCCACCATCCTGCTGCTCGGCCTGGCCTACAAGAAGAACAGCGGCGACGCCCGGGAGTCGCCCGCGCGCCGGGTCGCCTCGCTGCTGCTCGACATGGGAGCCGACGTACGGGCGGCCGACCCCCACGTCGTCGAGGACGCGCAGGTCGACCGCCGGGTCACCCGGGTCTCGCTGACCGCCGGGCAACTGGCCGAGGCCGACGCCGTCGTGCTGCTGGCCGACCACGACGTGTTCGACCTCGGCCTCGTCGCCGAACACGCCCCGTACGTGCTGGACACCCGCCGGCGCCTCACCGGAGAGAACGTGGAGACGATGTGAAACTGCTCTGGGGTCTGGTCAACCAACTCGTCGCCGCCGTCGCCCTGATCCTGCTGTCCCCGGTGCTGCTCGGGGTGGCGCTGTGGATCCGGATCGCCGACGGTCCCGGCATCCTGTTCGTGCAGGACCGCGCGGGCCTGCGCGGCAAGCCGTTCCGCATGCTCAAGTTCCGTTCGATGGTGCACAACTCGGTCGCGCTGAGCACGCAACTGGGCATCAGCGACCCGTACGGCCTGGTCGAGAACGATCCCCGGATCACCGCCTGCGGCCGGTTCCTGCGCCGCACCAGCCTCGACGAACTGCCCCAGCTGATCAACGTGCTGGCCGGGCAGATGCTGCTGGTCGGGCCCCGCCCCGACGTGCTGCCGCAGGTGGCCAACTATTCGCCGCTGGACGCCCGGCGGCTCGAGGTCAAACCCGGCATCACCGGCTGGGCCCAGGTCAACGGGCGCGACGACATCGACTGGCCGGCACGCTTCATCCTCGACCGCTGGTACGTCGACCACTGGTCGCCCCTGCTCGACCTGCGCATCATCGCGCGTACCGTCACCGACCTGCGCCGCGGCGAGCCGCCCGTGCACGTCGACACGCTCAACATCGCCCGCGCCCAGGACACTGCGCCGCAGCCGGCCGCGGAAGCCCGCCGTGCTGCCTGAGTCCCGGGAGATCGGCTCGGAGTTCCACTGGGATCCGGCCGTCCTGCTCACCGTCGCGCAGAACGGCCACCTCCCGCCACGTCATTCCCTGTACGCCACCGGCTGCGGGGCGCTGACCGTGCTGCTCCGCCGGCTGACCCCGGCCGGCCGGTTGCACGTGCCGTCGTTCTTCTGCCCGGGGGTGGCCGAGGCGCTGAGCGTGCACCGGCCGCTCGCCTGGTATCGCCACCTGCCCGGCGGCCCCTCGCTGGAGACGCTGCGGACCCGCCCCGGCGACGTGGTGCTGGCCCAGAACCTGTTCGGCCGCGAGGACGGTGCCGTCTGGCGCGACTGGATCACGGCCCATCCCGACGTGACCGTCATCGAGGACCATTCGCACGACCCCTTCGGTCCCTGGGCCAGAACCAGCATTGCCCCGTACGCCGTGGCGTCGCTCCGCAAGACCCTGCCCGTCCCCGACGGCGGTCTGCTGTGGTCACCCCGCGGCCTCGACCTGCCCGCGCCCTCGGCCGGTCCCGCGCCCGGCAGTGACCTCAAACTGGCGGCCATGGTGCTCAAGGCGGCCTGGCTCGCCGGTCACCCGGTGGCCAAGGACGCGTTCCGCGCCTTGCAGCAGCAGGGCGAGCACGCGCTGCTGGGCAGCGAGGCTGCGCCCAGCGCCTTCACCGCGGCCGTGCTGCCCGTCCTCGACATCGCCGGCCTGCGCGCCGCCGCCACCCGCAACGCCCGGGCCCTCGAAGTGCTGCTGCCCCACCAGCTGCTGCTCGCGGCCCCCGGCGCCCACCCGCGCGGCGCGGCCCCCTTCCGGGTGCAACTGCTCTGCCCCGACGAGCCGGCCCGCGACGAGCTGCTGCGCCACCTGGCCGGGCACGGCATCTACGCCCCGGTCCACTGGCGGCAGCCGGCCGGCGGCTTCTGGAGCGGCGACCCCGAGGCGGCCGCGCTGGCCGGACGCATTCTGACCGTCCCGGCCGACCACCGCTGCACCGCGGCCGACGTGCACCGGGTCGCCGCGCTGCTGGCCCTGGCGGCGGTCTAGGGCCGATGCACCGAATAAGTCAGATGAGTCACGGTCGCTGACGGCTCGGCGTGCACCTGCTTCAGCGCGACGCGGGAGTCGTCCACGCCCTCGAACAGGCGAATCCCCGAGCCGAACAGCACGGGCGCCAGCGTGATCGAGAGCTCGTCGACCAGGCCCGCGTCGAGGAACTGCAGGATCGTCTCGGCGCCGCCCGAGATCCGCACGTCCCGCTCGCCCGCGGCCACCCGGGCCTGCTCCAGCGCGGCCTCGATGCCGTCGTTGACGAAGTGGAACGTCGTGCCGCCCGGCCGCTCCCACGGGTCCCGCTTCTCGTGGGTCACGACGAAGACCGGCGTATGGAACGGGGCGTTCTCCGGCCAGGCCAGCGCGCCGCCGTCGAACATGCGCTTGCCCATGATGTTGGCGCCGATGCGCTCGTGCGTGGCCCGGGCGATGTCGTTGTCGCGTCCCTCCTCACCGCCCTCGCCGATCCCGGTGTTCTCGCGGAAGAACCGCAGCGGGAAGACCCACGCCTGCAGCTCCGACCACTTCGCCATCCACCGCCGGGCCGCCGGGGAGTTGCGGCCCTCGGGCGAGAAGACCTCCTGGACCGACACTTCCTCCGGCGCCATGAAACCGTCGAGCGACATCGTCACGCTGACGAACACCGTGCCCGCCATCAGCTGGTGCGCCCGGTGACGTACGCGGCCAGGTTGTTCAGCGTCTGCTCGCCGCCCTCGATCGCGTGGTACTTCTCGACCGCCTCGTCGCGCACCTGCTTGGTCGGGAACAGCGTGCGCATCCGCAGCCGGGTCGCTGCGCCTGCCGTCTCGAACGTCAGCACCGACTCGAACGCGTTCGGGTCGTCGGCCGACTCGCCGTGCAGCAGCGTGATCCGCTCGGGCGGGCTGATCTCGCGCCAGGTGATCCACTCGGCGTAGTCGGTGCCGTCCGGCCCGTGCATCACGAAATCCCACACCCCGCCCACGCGGAAGTCGAACGACTGCGTGGTGGTGCTGAACCCCTCCGGACCCCACCAGCGGGACAGGTGCCGCACCTCGGTGAAGGCCTCGAACACCAGCTCCCGCGGGGCGTCGATGAGCCGGGAGACCACGATCTCGCGGTCGCTGTCGGGCATGCTCATTGCTGCTCCTTGAGTTCCTGTACGTACGTGTCGAGCCGGTCGAAGCTCTCGTTCCAGAACTGCGCGAACCCGCCCGCCCACTCGTGGACCGGGCGCAGCCCGCGCGCGTCCAGCTCGTAGAGGCGCTGCTTGCCGACCTCGCGGACTCGCACCAGCCCGACCTCGCGCAGCACCCGCAGATGCTTGGAGGCCTGCGACGGGCTCATGCCCAGCCGCTCGGCCAGCCCGGTCGCGGGCCACTCGCCGGCCTTCAGCAGGGCCAGCACATCTCGCCGCTGCGGTTCGGCGATCGCATTGAACACGTCCGAGGTCGTCGCCGCTCGTGCCATGCCGCCACCATATTTTCCGATATAGGAAAACGTCAAGCGCTCGGCAGCGGTGAAACCGACACCCGCACACTGGTCCACCACCGCCGCCCATGCCCGCCTGAACACTGTCCGGACCGCCGCCCCTGCGGCGCCGCGCCACCCACCCCACGCGGACCGCATCCCCTGTCCGCGCCGCCACCGCGGACCGCACCCCCTGCCCGCGCCACCCCCGCGGGCCGCATCCCCTGCCCGCGCCACCCGCCGCCCGCGCCGCCCCCGCGGACCGCGCCGCCCGCGCCGCCCGCGCCGCCTGTCCGGAGCGCGCCGCCCGCGCGGAGCCGCGTCGGCCGTCCGGGCCATCGCGCGCCCTTCGGGCCGGCAGGCCTTTGGACGGCGGCGGTTAACCGTTGGAGCCGACCCCTGCCGGGCGGTAGCCTCGGTGTTCAGCTTCCGAAGAGGGGACGAGCCGTTGTATCTGCGCTGAGACCTTCCACCGTGCCGCGCCGGCCACCCGGCGCACCGACGTCCCGCACCGGCCGGCCGAGTGCGGCGCGCCGCCATGACACGCGGCTCGCCACTCGCCCGCACGCCGTGCGCGGACCTTTTCGCGAGCAACGGAACTGTCGCAGCAGATAGGTACCTCAGCGTTGATCAATATCGAGACACCAAGGCTCGGCTGGGACGGCGCGTGGACTCTGCGCCGGACGGCTTTCGACTTCCCCGAGCCCCGGCCTGTCCCCGCACCCCGCTATCGCATCTGGAGCCGAGACTTCAGGAAGGCCGGTGAGGCGCGAGCCGCCCTGCGCCGTCAGTGGTCCCGCTCGGCCCGCCGCGACTATCGGCGCCGTTGGCGGTAACGCCCCGCCGGGCCCGGTCTGGGCCCGGCGGGGCTTTCTCCGACACGCGAGTTCGGGGCGTCAGATGTTCGCGCATGTCCCGGCCGACCTCAGCGGCGCGTCGATTTCGTGCGACGCGCCGCTTCGTATTCCGTCAGCCGGTGCTGATGTGCGGGGCGCCGACGGTGTAGAGCAGCAGAGCCAGACTGGCCACCGTGGTGGCGGCGACCGCCAGGCGGGACCACGAGGATGTGCGAGTCATCGCGGTTCTCCTAACACAATGGACGGCTTGGCGGTCAGCCGATGCTGAGGTGCGGGGCGCCGACGGTGTAGAGCAGGAGGGCCAGGCTGGTCAGGGTGCAGGCGGCTGCGGCCAGGCGTCGCCAGGTGCGCTGGGTGGTCATGAGTTTCTCCTTCAGACGGTGGCGGGCAGGTCGGCTGGTGCTGGGGCGGGGGGGTCGCGGTGTGTTCGGACGGTGGCGGGCAGGTCGGCTGGTGCTGGGGCGGCGGGGGTCGCGGTGTGTTCAGACGGTGGCGGGCACGACGGCCGGTGCTGGGGCTGCGGGGTCGCGGCGGGGCCGGCGCATCGCCAGGGCGACCAGGGCTACGGTGCCGCCGCTGATCAGGACGTCGCCGGGGCTCGCTACTTTGTTGATCAACGGCACGGGGATGATGTCGCCGAGCGGGGCCAATCGGGTGCCGGCATCGGCGGGCGCGTTCTTCGGGCCTTCGAGACCGGGCGTGCTTCCGGCCGCGGTGGCCGCGGCCGAGTCGTACGGCATCCGGCCGTTCAGTCCGATGACCAGAGCGTTCATGGCCGCGCCGAGGACGATCACGGCACCGGCCCAGCGGATCGCGGCGGGCCAGTGGCCCAGGTTGACGGTCAGCCAGCCGAAGACGATGCCGAAGACCAGCGCCAGCATCGGAACGCCGGCCACGTCCTCGACGAGGTGCCGCACATCGGGCGCGGAATACTGCGCGAACTGTACGGCCGCCGCGAGCCAGATCAGCCAGAGCGCCCGGATCCGTACGGCACGCAACCCGGACAGGCGCCCGCCGCACAGATAACCCAGCAGCACCCCGGCCACGGGCGGCGTGACGGTGAGCAGTAGGAAGCTGAACGACATGGCACCTCCCCGGATCGAATCGACGATCAGTGCCTTCGTTTCTAGTCCGCCGCGAGCCGGGCCTCTGTCGCCGAGTCGACATCCCTCCGCTTCGGACACAACGGATCGCCGCTGCTCCAGGACGAGTACCCTGCGTGATGACTTCGCCACGACGCGGACCCGGCAGGTCAACCGGCGGCGAGCGTTGGTGCTCAGCGGCGACGGCACGGATCGGGCTGCCGCCAAGGGGTCGCTGACCCGTGTCCGCCTGGACATGCTGATCAGCCGGTGCTCACGTCGTCATGAGGACTTTGATCTTCGGGCCGGCCGTTGCCGGTGACATGAAAAGCGCCGAGCGGCGGGCCGCTGGGGAGCTGGACGTGTCCCGGGCGATGGCCGGTCGCTTGCGGTGCTGCTGACCCGCGGCAACCGCAGCGACGTCACCCAACTCGTCCCACTGCTGCGAGCCATGCCACCGATACGCGGCAAACGCGGACGGCCCCGCAGCCGGGCGCCCAAGCTACGCCGACCACGACAAGTACCGAGCACTGGTCCGCTGACTCGGCAGCACCCCGGATCGCCCGCCGCGGCACCGAGCACGGCTCCGGCCCGGGTTGGCAGTCCTAAGGGCCGGTGGGACAGGCGCCCGTGACGGTCGTCTGCTGGGTGATCTCGCCCGAGACAGTGTCGATCAGGACGACGCTCTTGCGGCCGGACTGGCCCGTCGCGGCGAGGTAGCCGCAGAAGTCGTCGAAGACGCTCGGCAGGTGGCCGGCCTCGCCGGGCACGCCGAGCAGGACCACGAACGCCGCCACGATGATCAGCAGACGGGGATGGCGGCCGCGGGTCGTCGGGCTGACGGGGGCTCGGGAGTCGAGGTCGATGACGGGCACGCCCGGAGCATAGTGCGAGCACGCACCCCACGAGTGACCACTTCAGGCTGAAGGGGGTGTCCGCCCGGCAAGGCTGATCGTTACTCGGAGCGGCAGCAGCGCGCGGAGGGAGCATTCATGGCCAAGCCGGTCGACGATGCCAGCGCCGACAAACAACTGGCCCACAAGACCGCGAAGATCGGTTTCTGGGGTGCCGTCGTGGTGGCGGTGATCGGCGGTGCGGTCACCCTCGGCGGCGCTTTGATCGCGAAGCCCCGGACGACCGAGAAGCCGGTTCCCGCGCCGTCGCCGCCGGCCGGGAAGAGAACGCAGCTCAGGTTCGATTCCGTTGACCGTCCGGTGGGGCTGTGCAACGTCTTCGACGGCACCGGCGACTGGAGTCCGGCCGACTTCGATCTGCTGGTCTTCAACCGCCCTTGGGACGATCGGGAAAAGGTGGGGACGGGCGCCTACTACCTCGACGGCCTCGCGGAGAAGCTTGCGGACGGCGTGTGGAAGGGGCCGCGGCAGGAGATCGGGCGGGACACGCGGGCGGGCTTCACCGTGGAGATCACGGCGGTTCTGGTCCGCCACGACTGGTCCGGCTATCTGCAAGGCGTGGTTGCGCCCGATCATTACTGGGTCTCGAAGACTTTGCCGCCCCATGAGGCGGTGGCCTCCCTCGTCGTGACGCGGGACGGCACCGACGGTGGGTGCTGAGCCGGGGCTGTGCTCGCCGGGGGTGGCCGGCGGGCACAGCGCGCGGCGTACGGGCTAGCGGTAGGGCGGGAAGCGGCCGGTCATCGACTCCGGCGTGGGCGGGCCGGACAGTTTCTCGTAGTTGCCCCGGTCGGTGATGACCCGCCACGTGTGGAACCGCTGGCGGCCGGCGGCGAACTGGGACTTGTAGCGGAACAGGGAGTCGGCGGTGCCGCCCACACCGCCGCCCAGGTGGTAGATGTGGTTGTTGCGGGCGCGGCCCCACATACGGACCTCGTGGTAGAGCAGTTTGTCGGCGTAGTGGATCGGGCCGTCGGCGGTGGACTGCAGATGGGTGTGCATCATGCCGGCGTACTCGAAGAACAGGTTGCCGCCGAGAACCTGGCCGTCGAGAGTCGCTACGGCGAGGTGGACGTGCTTGTCGACGGCGGCGCGCAGGCGGTGGAAATGGTCGGCGCCGAAGAAGTAGAAGTCGGTCGCCCCGACTCTGCGCATGGTCGCGTGGTAGGTGCCGATCCAGTCGTCGAACAGGTCCCAGTCGTCGAAGACGATCTCGACGCCGGCCCGTTTGGCCTTGTTGATCTGGTTGCGGTGGCTGCGGTGCGTCTGGGACCAGAGCTCGTCCGGGCCGAGCGTCAGGTCGATGGAGACCGTCTCGCCGTGCTGCACCACCGTGCCCGATCCGGCCAGGACCTCCCGGCAGCCGGGGAGCAGCGGATGGAGCCGCGCGAACGCGGTGACCACCCCCTCGGTGCAGAGCACCTCGGTCATCGTGGCGGTCGCGCGCGACCAGAAGGCCGCGTCCGCGCTGCCGACCGGGCCCGGATACCCGTACGGGGAAATAGCGTCCTGCAGGTCGGTGCCGGGCACCGGCCGCAGCAGCAAGGGGAGCAGGAAGACGCGTCCCGCCTCGTCGTACCGGTAGGCCACCGGTGTTGCGCCGGTCAGGCCGGCGTCGAGCCGCACGTACTCGGGGATGTGGTAGATGTCGTGCCGGACCCGGTCGAGTGCCTCCGTCCAGGCCGGGTCCCGGGGTGACAGCAGTGCGGCATCGGCCATAGTCAACCTCCTGTGAGTTGGGGAACTCTCGGCTCGGCAGCGGGGCGGCGCCGGGCCCGGCTCCGTCGGCGGACGCCCAGGGCCGATCGCAACATCGCTCTCGGCACCGCGCGCTGGGTGCTCAAGTGCAGCAGGTACCGCCACGATGGATACTCGCCACGCCGGTCGGACAGCGCGTACGAGAAGCGGGCCGACGGCAGATCCGCGTATTCGGGCATCCGCTCGAACCATTCACTGCTGGCCCGGGCGGCCCGTTGCAGCGGGGCCAGCGCGGCCCGGCGGCGGTGTTCGTAGCGTTCCAGCGCGGGGGCCAGCGGGCCACCGGCGGCCAGGCTGTCGGCCAGCGCCATCGCGTCCTGCATGGCCAGTTTGGTGCCGGAGCCGATCGCGAAGTGCGTGGTGTGCGCGGCGTCGCCCATCAGCACCACGTTGCCGTTGTCCCAGCGCTGGTTGGTGACGCGGCGGAAGTTCATCCAGCCGGTGCCGCCCGCGTCGGCCCGGTGGTCGATCAGCCGCTGCCCGCCCAGGTGCGCGGCGAAAATGGTTTCGAGCCGCGCGCAGCCGGCCGCCGCGTCGAGCCGGTCGAGTTCGAGGGCCGACCAGACGGCGGGGGTGCATTCGACGATGAACGTGCTGGTCTCGTCGTCGAACGGGTAGGCGTGATACCAGATCCAGCCCGCGTGCGTCTTCTCGAAGCCGAACGTGAACGTGCGGAAGACGTGCGGCGTGCCGAGCCAGATGTACTTGTTGGCGCCGGTCTCGACCTCGGTGCCGAAGTGCTCGGCGTCGGCGTTGCGCAGCCGGCTGCCCGCACCGTCGCACGCCACGACCAGGTCGGACGGCGGTATGTCCGAGAGATCCGACGAGTAGCGGACGTCCACGCCGAGTTCCACGGCCCGTTCGGCGAGGATGCCGAGCAGTTTGTGGCGGCCCAGGCTGAAGCCGTAACCGGCCAGGTGCGTGACCTCCTTGCCGGTGGCGCGCACCTCGTACTCGTCCCACTGGCAGGCCGCGGACCAGATGCGGCGTGCGCTCACCGGGTCGTACGCGAAGAGGTCGTCCAGCAGGTCGTCCCAGAAGACCACGCCCCAGCCGTAGGTGACGCCGGGCGGGTTGCGTTCCAGCACCGTGACCTCGTGCGCGGGGTCGGCCAGCTTGGCCAGCACGGCGAAGTAGAGTCCGGCGGGCCCGCCGCCGGCACAGGTGATCCGCATGGCGTCTCCTAACGGTAGGGCGGGAAGGTGCCGGTCTCGTCGGTTTCCCGGCCGAGGGCGAGGACCAGTTCCTCGTACGCGGGCCGGTCGGCGACGATCCGCCAGGTGTGGAACGGGTGTTCGCGCGGCGAGAACCCGGCCTTGTACGAGAAGAGGGAGTCCCGCGCTCCGCCTTTGCCCCCGCCCAGGTGGAACATGGTGTCGCCGCGCGCTTTGCACCAGCGCCGGACCTCGTCGTAGAGCATCTCGTCGGCGTAGCGCCGGGGGGCCCGCCGAGTGGACGAGACGTAACCGGTAGCGATGCCGTCGTGCTCGAAGAACGTGTTGCCCCCGACCACTTCGCCGTCCTCCAACGCGACGGCCAGGTGCATCCGGTCGCCCATCGCGTCGTGCATGGCGGCCAGGTGTTCGCGGGTGAAGAAGTAGTAGTCGGACGCCCCGACCCGGCGCATGTTGTCGTGGTAGACGTCGACCCATTCGCCGAGCCGGTCCCAGTCGTCGAAGACCACCTCGGTGCCGGCCCGCCGGGCCCGGTTGATGTGGTTGCGGTGGTCGCTGCGGGTCTGTTTCCACATCTCGTCCAGGCTGACGGTGAGGTCCATCGAGACGGTCTCGCCGTGATGCACCATCGGGCCGAAGCGGCGCAGCAGGTCGAGCGGCGCGGGCAGCAACGGGTGCATGCGGACGAACGCGGTCACCACGCCTTCGCCGCGCAGTGTCCCGAGCATCGCCGTGCAGGCCCGTTCCCAGAAGTCGCGGTCGCCGGGCATGGCGTCGCTGACCGGGCCGGGATACCCGTACGGGGAGAGGGCGTCTTTCAGGCCGGTGCCGGTGATCTCGCGCAGGATCAGGGGCAGCAGGAACTGGCGGCTGCCGTCGGTGTACCAGAAGGCGGCCGGGGTGCCGGAGCACAGCGCCGCGTCCAGGGTGACGTAGCCGGGCAGGTGGTAGGTGTCGTGCCGGGTGCGGTGCAGGGCCTCCTTCCATTCCCGGGCGGCCGGTCCCACGAGCGCTGCGGTCATGTTCCGTTCTCCTTACCGCGCAAGATCCGAGCGTTGAGCGCCATGTTGGCGGCGAACTGGTCGTTGACGACCTGGTGACTTTCGAGCCGCTGCTGCACCGCAGCGTCGTAGCGGCCGAGTTTGACGAAACCGTCGGAGAACCAGCCGTTGTCGGCTCCGGTGCCGTCCACATAGGCCCGATAGGTGGTGCCCCCGGGCCAGACGACCCCGGTCAGCAGCCGGGAGAAGGCTGTCATGTCGGCCTCGGTCCACGTGGTGCCGCGATCGCGTGCTTCCACCACGTACGCCAGGACGCCGTTGCCGTGGCTGACGTCCTGCCCGGGCCGCCGGCCGGAACCCCACACGTCGCTCCAGAAGTACGCGGTGGCCTCGGCCGGGTTGCGGCGCATCTGCTGCTTGAGCCCGCCGCCGTAACCGGGCACGTGCTGGTCGACGTCGGCGATCACGGCGGCGTAGCGGGCCCGGCGGGCGCTGTCGATCGTGCAGCGGGCCAGGTTGGTGGCGATCAGCCCCCAGTGCGCGGTCATGTGCGTACGTTCGCGGTAGATCGTCTCCTCGGGCCCGCGCATGTGCCATTTCTCGAAGACGTGCTTCTCGGCGAACGCCAGCAGCCGGTCGTAGCGCGCCCGGTAACGGGAGTCGGCGTACGCGGAAGGATCTTCCCGCAGGGCCAGGAGCAGCGCGGTGCCGTAGCGCCAGAAGTAGCTCTCGTAGAGCGGCACCTCGTCGCCGTCCTCCTGCGCCGACACCCAGCCCAGGTAGCCGCCGCGGCGGGGGACGGCCGTGGCCACCACGTTCTCGGTGAACTGCAGGGCCCGGTCGAGGTAGCGGCGTTCCCCGGTGGCCCGGAACATCGCGACCAAGGCGTCCACCGTGTACGAGACGTTGTAATGGTCCCAGCTGTCGGCCGAGCGGGTCAGCGGCAGGGCCGTCTCGGCCTGGTAGTTCCAGGCCCGCAGGAAGATGCCGGCCCAGTAGCTGACCGGCTTGAGCGCCGCCGCGGCCACCGGCGGGCCGTCGGGCCGGGCCGGCATCGGGCTCAGCGCACCGGTCACGTCGTCCTCCTCGGCGCCGCAGGCGGCGGCGACGGAACCGAACGCGGCCAGCAGCACGGCCCGGCGGCCGATACGGGCGCTCACGCCGGCACCTCCTCGAGTCTTCCGGCGGGGACCGGCACCACCGCGGCCGCGGCCGCCATCGCGGCGAACAGCCAGGCCAGCCGGGAGTCGTAGTAGTCGCCGGAGAACAGACTGCTCAGCCCGACGAAGACGGCGGCCGCGACGGCCAGGCCGGTGAGCCGGGGACGATGACCGCCGCGACGTACGGTCGTGGCCCACAGCAGCACCGACGCGGTGAGCAGGCCGATGCCGATCAGCCCGCCCTCGGCCGCCACGCCGAGCACGTAGTTGTGCGGGTATTCGACGAACTGGTTCACGCCGATCAGCCCGTAGAAGCCGTCCAGCCCGGCCCCGGCGATCGGGTGGTCGACCGCGAGTTGCCAGGCCGCGGCCCAGATGTCCGTACGGTCGGAGAGGTAGCGCTGCTGCACCGTCTGCTCGACGAAGCGTTCCTGGAACAGGCTGGTGAAGGCGGGTGGCGCGAACACCGTGATCGTGACGACCGCGGCCGCGACGAAGGCCAGCGCGCCCGCGATCGCCCCCGGGTGCAGCCGCCGACGGATCTTGAACAGCGCGACGGCTCCCACGGCCGCCCCCGCGAGCAGTCCCGCCCGCGAGCCGGACAGCACCGCGGCCAGGCCGAACAGCGGGGTGGCGAGCAGTGGCCACAGGCGCCGGCGGAACAGGGCCAGGGCGATCGCGCTGATGATGCCGAGGATCTCGATGCGGACGAACACGTTGGGGCCGCCGCCGAACGCCGAGTAGCGGCCCTGCTCTCCGGGGCCGTTGACGAACAGGGCGGCCAGCGCGAACACCAGCGCGGCCAGGTAGAACAGCAGGAACGCCGTACGCAGAACCGTCTCGGGGTCACCCACCGCGTACAGGTAGAAGGCGACGACCAGCGCCCCCATCAGCACCAGGTCGACCGTCTGCGGCCCGACCCGCGAGGCCGCCGGCGCCCACAGCCCGGAGGCGATCTGGAACAGGAAGAACAGCACGGTCGCGACGAGCCAGCCCTCCCGCCGCGGCCCCGCGACAGGCACGGAGGGCCGGCGCGCGATGTCGACGATCAGCACGGCCAGCGCCACCAGCAGGCCGATCACCCGCAGGTCGACCCAGGCCAGATCGGTGTAGCCGGCCCGGTCGAGCGTGAACCGCCCGCCGATCGCCACCAGGATCAACACCACGCCGGGGGCCAGGAAGACGCGCGGGGTGCGCAACCACGTCATTCGCGGTCACCGCTCAGCCGGTTGGCGATCAGGGCGAACAGCAGGCAGGAGCCGTAGCCGATCAGCGAGCCGTAGGCCGCCCCGAGGATGCCGAACGGCGGGATCAGCAGCAGGTACGCGGCGAAGCTGACCACGAACCCGGTGATCTCGGCCGCCGACACCAGGCTGCCGCGGCCCTTGGCGATCAGCAGGCCCAGCGTGACGCGCGAGATCGCGTACAGGCCGGCCGCGGCCACCAGCGGCACCACCACCGCTTGGGCCCCGGCGTACTCGTGGCCGAAGACCGGCACGATGAACAGGTAGAGCCCACCCGCCGCGATCGGGGCGACGACCAGGCAGTAGACGGCCACCGCGAGCAGGATCGGCCGGGTCGGCAGCCCGCCGTCGTTGTGCTCCTTGCGCCACTTGCCGAGCTTGGCGTCCGCGTACGCGCGGACCGGCCACGCCAGCAGCTCGGTCATCGTGGCCACGGCGGCGTAGACGCCGAGCGCCGACGTCGACGCCAGCGCGGGCAGGGCCAGACGGTCCGAGCGCAGCATGGCCATGTTCGAGATGGCCGCCGGGAAAAGCGACAACCCTTCCCGCCGTACGGCCCGGTTGCGATCAGCCATCGGCGCGCTCGGGCCACGCAGCCACAGGACGATGTAGACGACCGTCGGCAGCAGACCCGCGATCAGGTAGGCCACGATCCACAGGGCGGGCGTGGTGGTGTTCGCCCGATACAGCACGACCAGCAGCCCCAGCAGCAGGAACGCCTCGACGACCCGGCAGATCAGGAAGTCGCCGACCCGTCCGGCCGCGATCGCGATCGACCGCGTGGCCAGCCCGGCCACCTCGACCAGCGTGTACGCCGCGATCAACCCGATCACCAGCAGCCCCGGGTTGTAGCGATCCGGCGCGAGCACCTCGAAGCCCGCGGCCAGCAGCAGCCCGGCCGCGCAGGGCACGATCAGGAGCTTCCCGTACGCCTTGACGGCCGCCCCCGGCGTGGCCTCGTGATAGGTGGCCACGAAGCTGCGTTCCGTGCCCAGCAGCATGAACTGCGTCGACAGGTAGACCACCTGCAACATCAGCGCGACCTCGCCGCGGTGGGCCGGGGCCAGGGCGCGCACCATGAGGATGTTGGCCACGAAGGCCACGCCCCCGGTGAGCAACTGCGAGGCGAAAAGCTGCACGTACGATTCCCGCAACTGCGCGCCGGCCCAGGCCGCGGGGCCGGGCCGCCGCGCCGGCGCAACCTCGGCCGCCGGGCGCTCGGCCTGCAGCTCACTCATCCTCGGGCCTCGGTTCGTGCTGCTGCGTCTCCTCGTCCGGGTCCTGCTCGTCCGGCTTCGGGGACCGTCCTGGCGTCGGGTTGCCCGCCGTCGGCTTCTCCACAGCCGGCCTGTCCACAGCCGGTCGCTCCTCGGTCGTTTCTTCCGCCGCCGGGTCCTTCTCGGCCACCATGGCCTGCCCCCGCACGACGGCCTTACCGTGTCCGTTGAGCGAGACCGACTCGGCCGCGACCTTCACCGCCCGCCCCGGCGGGATGATCGCCTGCGTCTGCGAAGCCTCGTCCTCCCGCACCGGGCGCGGCTTGGGCGGCACGATCCGTTGCGCCGTCGAGCCGTCGTCCGGCGTCCGTGGGGTCGAGCCGTTGCCGGGCGTCCGTGGGGCGGACTTGTCGTCCGGTCGCCGGGAAACCGAGCCGCCCTGAAGTCGCTGCGTGACCGAGCCGTCGTACGGCCGCTGCGGGGCCGGGCCGTCGGGCGGGCGGCGTGGGGTGATGACGGCATGGGAGACGTCGGCCGTGGTGATCTCGGTCTTGGCCACCCGGGCCCGCCCGCTGACCGGGTTGGGCGGGGGCATCGGCTCGTCCCGTTCGCCGGGCGCGCCCAGCAGCGTGGTGATCAGTCCCGGGCTGTCCATCGGGGCCGGGACGGTCGGTTGAGCGCCGGCCGACGTGTCGGGCAGCTTGCGCGGCAGGGCGTTGAGCACCGCGCCGACCAGCTTGGCGCCGACCCGTTCGAGCAGGTCGGTCGAGCGTTGCACGTCGGCCGTACGGGTGCGGTTGGCCCGGACCACCAGCAGCGCGCCGTCGGTCACCTTGCCCAGCACTGCCGCGTCGGCCACCCCGTGCAGCGGCGGCGCGTCCACGATGACGATGTCGAACCGCGAGGTCAGCTCGTTCACCGTCGCGGCCAGCCGGGGCGACGCCAGCACCTCGCCCGGATCGGCCCGCTTCTCGCCCGGTGGCAGCACGGTGAGCCGCCCGGCGAGCGGGTCGCGCAGCACGTCGTTGAGGCGGGCCCGCCCGTCGAGCACGTCGGCCAGCCCGGGCCCGCCGCCCATCGACAGGTAGCGGCCCACGCCGGGGGAGCGCAGGTTGGCGTCGACGAGCAGCACCCGCGCCCCGGTCTCGGCCATCGCTATGGCCAGCCCGCACGACACCGCAGTGGTGCCCTCCTTCGGACCGGCCGCGGTGATCATCAGGGCGGTGCCGTGGCCACGCACCAGATCGGCCGGGAGCAGGCTGCGCAGCCGGCGGAAGGCCTCGGCCAGCGCGGAGTCGGCCTGCCCGGACCGGGCCCAGCGCCCGCTGAGCGAGATGACGCCCACGGTGCCGATGCCGAGGCGGCGCAGGTCGTCCTCCTCGGTGACCGTCTTGCGGCCGGCCTCGCGCGCCGCCACGCCGACCCCACCCACGAGGAGTCCGAGCACGGCCGAGAAGCCGATGTTGCGGGCCAGGTGGCCCGGCTCCTGCACGGTCACCGCGTCCTGGGCCACGGTGATCTGCGGCGGCGGCCCGCTGTCGGCCGCGGTGCCCGGCGGGTCGAGCTTCTTGGCCAGCGCCACCAGCGCCGCCGTGGCGTTGGTAACCATCGTGCGGCTGCGCTCGGCCGACGGGTCCTTGGCCGACACCACCAGCAGGTCGGTGCCCGCCTGGACCTCGGCCGACAGGCTTTCGCGCACCTGGTCGGCGGGCGCCGGCGGGTTCAGCCGGGCCGACACGGTCTGCGCCACCCGGGGCCCGGTGAGCAGGGCGATGTACGAGTTGAGGCGGCTCGCCTTGGCGTCCGGGTCACCCGCTCCGGTGCTCACGAACAACACCATCGACGACCGGTACGCCGGTTCCTGCGTGAGCGACAACCCGGCCGCGATCCCGGCCGCCAGCACCACCGGCACGACGATCCAGGCCCATCGACGCCGGGCCGCCCGTACGTATTCGCGCAGTTCCACGCCCTATGCCCCTCTGCCCGCGGTGGTCGCCGCCCGGTCGAGCACCGCGGCGAACTGGTCGAAGAGCAGGTCGCGGGAGAACTGCTCGACCGCGAGCTTGTGCGCGGCGATCCGGGCCTGGGCCAGCCACGACTCGTCGCGGCAGTAGCGCGCGAACTGGTCGCCCGCCGCGTCGGTGTCGGTGGGGTCGAGCACCAGCCCGGCGCCCGTCTCGTCGAGCAGCTCGGCCTGCCACCCGCCGTAGTTGATGGCGATCGGGCGGCCCGCGGCCAGCGCGTCGAAGAACTTGTTGGCCGAGTTCTCCCACAACGCGCGGATGGGCCGCACGAAACTGGTCGACATCGTGGCCGCGCCCACAATCACCGGCAGCTCGCTCTTGGGTACCTTTTCCCACATCCGTACGGTGTCGCCGAGCAGACCGAGGTCGGCGGCGAGCCGCTTCGTGGGCTCCCATTCCTTGCCGTGTCCCACGATCAGCACGCGGATCTCGGGGTCGATGTCGCGCATCCGCTTGGCCGCGCGCACGAGGTAGTCGACGCCGTTCACCGCACCCAACGCTCCGGTGTAGACGATCAGTGGCCGGTCGCCGAGCCATTCGTGCCGGGAACGGAACTCGGCTACTTTCTCGTCCGCGACGGCGAACATCTCCATGTCGGCCGCGTTCGGGATCACGGTCGTACGGGTGGCCGGTCTTCTCTTCCTGACGCCGGCCGCCATGCCGGGAGAGAGCGCGACAACCTCCTTCGCGTTGCGGTAGGCGAAGGTGGCCAGGGCGCCGGCCGCTCTACGGGCCAAGGGGTTACGCAGGGCGCCCATCTCGATCGGCACCTCGGGCCACAGGTCGCGCACCTCGAACACGAACGGCACCCGGCGCACCTTGGCCGCCAGCACGCCGGGCACGGCGACGGTGAGCGGGGTGCTGGTGGCGAAGACCAGGTCGGCCCTCAGCGACGCCGCCTTGGCCGTGGCCACCGCCATGAACTGGAAGAACGCGCGGATCCGGCGGGCGTAGGACATCGAGTTGTTGTAGGGGATCGAGAACCAGTGCACCCGTACGCCGTCGTCCTCGGTCCGCCGCCAGCCCAGCTTGGGGTTCGTGCCGGTGATGTCGGTGGTGATGACGTCGACGGTGTGGCCCCGCGCGACCAGGCGACGGGCCTGCTCGTAGGAGCGGATGCCGCCCGCCATGCCGGGATTGCAGTAGTACTGGTGGATGTAGACGATGTGCATGCCCGGCTGACCCCTTACGCGTTGGCCTCGGCGGCCACCGCGCGGACGGCGGTGGCGACTCGTTCCCGGTCGTGCTCGGTGAGTGCGGAACCGCTGGGCAGGCACAGCCCCCGGCGGAACAGGTCGGCGCACACGTCGCCGCCGCGCATCACGCAGTCGCGGAAGACCGGCTGCAGATGCATCGGCTTCCAGGTGGGCCGCGCCTCGATGGCGTGCGCGGCCAGCCGCTCGAGCACCCGGTCGCGGCTGGCGCCGAACCGCTCGGGGTCGATCAGCAGGCAGGTCAGCCAGTAGTTGGCCCGGCCGTACTCGGCGATCGGCATGAACGTCACGCCGGGCAGGTCGCCCAGCGCGGCGCGGTAGAAGTGACCCGTCTCCCGGCGCGCGGCGATCATCGAGTCCAGCCGCTGCAACTGGCCCCGGCCGACGGCGGCGAGCAGGTTGCTGAGCCGGTAGTTGTAGCCGACCGACCGGTGCTCGTAATGCGGGAACGGCTCGCGGGCCTGGGTCGACAGGTGCCGGGCGCGGCGGGCCACCCCGTCGTCGTCGGTGACGAGCATGCCGCCCCCGCCGGTGGTGATGATTTTGTTGCCGTTGAACGACAGCACCCCGGCCAGCCCGAACGAGCCGGCCGGCTTCCCGGCGTACGAGGCACCGAGCGCCTCGGCCGCGTCCTCGATCAGCGCCACGCCGTACCGGTCGCACGCGTCGACGAGCGGCCCGTAGTCGGCGCACTGGCCGTACATGTCGACGGCGATGACCGCGCGCGGCGGCCGGCCCTTGGCGCAGCGCCGCTTCAGCTCCTCGACCACCAGGGCCGGGTCGACGTTCCAGCTCGCGGTCGTGCTGTCCAGGAAGACCGGGCGGGCGCCCAGATACATCACGGCGTTCGCGGTCGCGGCGAACGTGAACGACGGGACCAGCACGGTGTCGCCCCGCCGCACCCCGGCCGCCACCAGGGCCAGATGCAGCGCGGCGGTGCCGCTGCTGAGGGCGACCGCGTGCCGCACCCCGACGATCTCGGCCACCTGCGCCTCGAACGCGTCGAGATCGGGCCCGACCGGCGCCACCCAGTTGGAGTCGAACGCCTCGAGCAGCAGCTTGCGCTCGAGCTCGCCGACGTCGGGCGGGGACAACCAGATGCGTGTCTCAGTCATGGACTCTCGTCCTCACAGCCCACAGCGGCCAGGCCGGGTGCAGGCCCTGGCGGTGGATCATCAGCGGGGAGTCGCCCGGCTGCATCGCGGGGCGCAGCGTGCTGGCGAAACTGGTGAAGCCGGCCTCGCGGGCCACGGCGACGTCGCGCCGGCCGAAATCGACGGCGGGATGCCCGTACGGGGCCGCGAAGTCCCTGACCTCCAGGCCGAGCTCGTCCTCGATCTCGCGCTTGGAACCGGCGATCTCGTGCCGCGCCTCGTCGTCGGACTGGTCGGCCAGCCGCTGATGCGTCACGGTGTGCGAACCGAAGTCGAATCCGGCGGCCGCGATCGCGCGGCAGTCGTCCCAGGTGAGGTTGCCGGGCTGCCCGACCAGCCCGGTGGTCAGGAAGAACATCGCAGGGACGCCGAGCTCGCGCAGCACCGGGACGACGACGTCGCGCCAGCTCGCGTGCCCGTCGTCGAACGACAGACAGAACACCGGACCGTGCAGCGCGGTGTCACCGTCCAAGATGGTCAGCGCTTCGCTCCAGCTCACCAGCCGGCCGCGCCTGCGGAAGGCGAGCAGATGGCGGCGCAGATCGTCCGCGTACTCCGGCAGGACGTCGTGATAGAAGGGGAAAAACAGGCCCCCGGTCTCGGGCAGCCGCCGGAAAGCCCCGGCCGGCGCCAGAATCCGGCCCTGCACACGGGGTCGCGCCCGGAGCTTGCTGCGCAGCCCGAGCTCGTTGAGGCGTCGCTTGATCAAGGTCGGGGACTGCATCGGCACCCTCCGGCTTCCGCGGTCCGTATCGACCGTCGCCGTATCGACCCTCGCAAAGGGCGCCCGGGTGGCGTCAGTAGCAATTGTCATAAGGTACGTGAGGATGTTTCACATCATTTATGACGTGCCCGGCCTGTCCTTCCCTCGCCTTTGTGAATAGCCTCGGAGCCACGGGTATTCGTGCGTCTTTTCGCGGAAGGTGACGCATGCTGCGACTGCACCGGGTGACCCCGACCGCCGACAACTGGGCCGACCGCGCCACCTACGACGACCGGCTGATCTTCCACACCGAACCCTGGGTCGGCTTCGTGGCCGAAGCCCAGCGGGCCGAACCCGTGCTGGCCCTCGTCAAAGACGGCGCCGACCCGGTCGGCCACTTCACCGGACTGGTCACCAAACGCTTCGGCCTGCGCATACTCGGCAGCCCCATGGCCGGCTGGACCACCTCCTACGGGGGCTTCAACCTTGCGCCCGGCGTGCCGCGGCGGGCCGCGCTGCAAGCGTTGATGCCGTTCGCCTTCGACGAACTGGGCTGCGCCCACCTCGAGATCCGCGACCGCTTCACCACCGTGGCCGACCTCGGCGGGCTGCGGTTGCGCTGGGCTGAGGCCCCGACCGCGGTGATCTCGTTGGAACCGTCCGAGGAAGCCCTCTTCGCGGCGATGGCCAGTGCGTGCCGGCGCAATATCCGCAAGGCAGAACGCAGCGGAGTAACTGTCGAGGAAGTTGTCGCTGATCCGACATTCGCCGACGATTTCTACGACCAGTTACGCGACGTATTCGCCAAACAAAACCTCGTCCCCACGTATCCGATCTCGCGCGTCCACGCCTTGATCCGCCACCTGGCCCCGGCGGGTCAGCTCCTCCTGCTGCGGGCCCGCGACTCGTCGGGGCGGTGCATCGCCACCGCGGTGCTTCCCTGGTATCACCGGACGATGTATTTCTGGGGCGGGGCCAGCTATCGCTCGTCGCAGCATCTGCGGCCCAATGAGACCCTGATCTGGCACGCTCTGCGGTGGGCCCGGTCGCGGGGGATCACCGAGTTCGACTTCGTGGGGGGTAACGCCTACAAGTCCAAGTACGGGACTGTTTCTGTTTCTGTGCCTTGGGCCCGCCGGTCTCGGTCTCCTCTTGTCGCCAACCTGCGTGATGCTGCTGCTCAGGGGTTTGCCCTCAAACAGCGGGCGGTTGCAAGGTTGACCGCTGCTCGCTGAGTTCGGGTTTCCTCTTGTTGGTTGCTCTCTGGGACGGCTGGCTTCCGCGTCGTGGACGAAGCCGGCGTCTGTCTCTCACCCGGGCGGACCTGAGTGGTGGGTCGTGCAACCGCACCGTGCCTTGCGCTCCGACGCTTCGCGCCTCGTCGCTGCGCTCGGCCACGTCTTCGGTCTGACGGAGGCTCGGCCCCTTCCCCCGGCCGTCCCAGCGCAAGTAACACGAGGGACCGCCGCTGGTGGTCGGCATCGCGCCGTACACCAGTCCCAGCGCAAGCGAGACGAGGGAACAGAGACACCGGCTGACAGGGCCGAGGCTGAGCAGATTCGTCCGGCCACGAAGGAGAGCAAAAAGGCTCAGGCGGCCGACGAGGAGACCGGGCGGTCGCGATGGGCCGGAGCCTTGGCGGTGGAGTCGCGGACGACCAGCTCGGGACGGAAGAGATACTCCGAGTGCGGCGCCCCGTGCCCGTTGATCTCGTCCATCAGGGACCGCACGGCGGCAACGGCCATCGCGGTCACCGGCTGGCGCAGCGTGGTCAGCGGGGGATCGGTGAAGGCGATCAACGGGGAATCGTCGAAGCCGATCACCGAAACGTCGGAGGGGACGGAGAGGCCGCGCCGGCGGGCGGCCCGGATCGCGCCCAGGGCCATCAGGTCGGAGCCGCACACCAGGGCCGTCGCGCCCATGGCCAGGAGGCGGTCGGCCGCAACCTCGCCGCCTTCGACGCCGAACAGTGTCAGTGACACGTAGTCGTCCAGGTGGGCGTCGGCGATGCCGAGTTCGCGTTTCATGGCCTGCCGGTAGCCGGCCAGTTTGCGTTGCACGGCGATGAAGCGGTTCGGCCCCGAGATCATGCCGATGCGTTTGTGGCCCAGCGCGACCAGGTGGGTCACGGCCAGGTCGCCGGCCAGGCGTTCGTCGCAGGAGACGAACGGGGCTTCGATGCCTTCGGTGTAGCCGTTCATCAACACGATCGGCAGGGGGCGGTCGAGCAACCGCTGGTAGCGCGCGTGGTCGGCGGTCGTGTCGGCGGACAGGCCGGCGACGAAGATGATGCCGGAGACTTGCCGGTCGAGCAGCATCTCGACGTATTCGTCCTCGGTGACGCCGCCGGGGGACTGGGTGCACAGGACCGGGGTGTAGCCCTGCTGGGCCAGCGTCGATTCGATCACCTGGGCGAAGGCGGGGAAGATCGGGTTGTCGAGTTCGGGCACGACCAGCCCGACCAGGCCGGCGCTGCGTTTGCGCAGCCGTTCGGGCCGTTCGTAGCCGAGGACGTCGAGGGCGGTGAGCACCGCCTGGCGCGTCTCCTGGGAGACCCCGGGGCGGTCGTTGATGACACGCGAGACCGTCGCCTCACTGACCTGGGCCTGACGGGCGATGTCGGCCATCCGTGCACGCATAGCGACAACTCTAGTGCTGCTGCTTTTCCGGGGAGAGCCTGCAAGCTCTTCCATTGTATGCAAGCTCTTGCTAACGTCGCCGCAACAACAGCGACACAGGCCGATGTCCGGTGGCCGAGCCGCTAGCTGCGCTTATTCGAGTGTGGCTATGGAATCGCACTCCCTACTCAGCCCGCAAGCCCGCAAGCGGAGCCAGCGGCTGTTGAAAGTTTCAGCAAGAGATGCCACATCATGATCCTCGCGATACGACAGGAGACGCACATGCGCATCCGTCCCTCGGGTGCAGCGGGTGTTGCCGCCGCCCTGACCTGCGCTCTCGCCCTTGCCGCCTGCGGTGGGGGCGACGATGGGAACAGTCCCGCCGGCAACCCGTCCGCGAATGCGGCAGGCCGGCAGGGTGAGCTCGTCATCTGGGCCGACGACAAGCGCTCGGCCGCCCTCAAGCCGTTCGCCGACAAGTTCGGCAGCGAGAACGGCGTCACCGTCAAGGTCCAGGCGATCTCCAAGGATCAGCAGACCACCTTCGTCACCGCTTCCCAGCAGGGCAGCGGCCCCGACGTGATGGTCGGCGCGCACGACTGGATCGGCAACCTGGTGCAGAACGGCGCGATCGACCCCGTGCAGCTGGCCGCTGAGCAGACGAGTGGCCTCAACCGGAACGCGCTCAAGGCGGTCACCTTCAACGGCCAGACGTACGGGGTCCCGTACGCGATGGAAAACCTCGCCTTGATCCGCAACACCGAGTTGGCCCCGGAGGCCCCCGCAACCATCGAGGCGCTGGTCAAGAAGGCCGATGAGCTCAAGGCGGCCAAGAAGGTCTCGGAGACGCTGTGCCTGCAGGTCGGGCAGAACGGCGACGCCTACCACCTGTACCCGCTGTATTCGAGCGCCGGCGGCTACCTGTTCGGCACGAGCGCCAACGGCGACTACGACCCCAAGGACCTGGGCGTGGGCAAGCCGGAGGGGGTCGCGGCGTTCAAGAAGATCGCCACGCTGGGTGAGAAGGGGTCGGGCGCCCTCAAGCGGTCGATCACCCCGGAGAACTCGATCGCCACGTTCACCGGCAAGAAGTGCGCCTTCCTGGTCAGCGGCCCGTGGGCGATCACCGACGTCAAGAAGGCCAAGCTGCCGTACGACATCAGCGCCGTTCCCGGTTTCGCCGGCGGGCAGCCCGCGCGGCCGTTCCTGGGGGTGCAGAGCTTCTACGTCGCGTCGAAGGGCAAGAACAAGGCGCTCGCGCAGGAGTTCGTCACCAACTACGTCACCACGCCGGACCTGGCCGTCGCGCTGTACGAGGCCGAGCCCCGCCCGCCGGCCCTGACCGCCGCGTTCGACCAGGTCAAGGGTAAGGACGCCGATCTCGAGAAGTTCGTCGAGGCCGGTAAGGACGGTCAGCCGCTGCCCGCGGTGCCCGAGATGGCGGCCATCTGGGATCCGTTCGGCAAGGCCGAGGCCGCGGTGGTGGGCGGGGCCGATCCGGCCCGGACGATCACGGCCGCGGGTAAGACGATCTCGGCCGCGATCAAGTAGATGACGGCGACGAAGCTCGGCGGGCCTGTCGTCCAGGCCCGCCCGGCCCCGGAGGAGAGGCCCGACCGCAGGGGCCACCTGATCAAGATCCCGATCTTGGGCCTCACCACAGCCATCGCGATCTGGGCCGCCTTTCCGCTGATCGACAACGGGGCCTGGACCGGTCTCGCGATCCTCGCCGCGACCACGGCCGGTCTGCTGTATCTCTACCTGACCCCGCGTCACGTCCCGCTCAAATATCTGGCCCCCGGCACGATCCTGCTGATCCTGTTCCAGGTCTTCCCGGTGCTCTACACGGCCAGTACGGCGTTCACGAACTTCGGCGACGGCCACCGCGGCAGCAAGCAGGAGGCCGTCACGGCCATCCAGACCGCGTCGGTCACTCAGGTGCCCGGTTCCCAGCAGTACGCCCTCACGGTCGCGACCACCGGCGACCCGGCCACCGGTCCGCTGGTCTTCCTGATCACCGACCCGGCCACGAGGCAGGTCTCGGCCGGCGACGCCGACGGCCTCGAACCGATCGACGCCACCGTGAACAGCGCGGGCCGGGTCACCGCGGCCGACGGCTACACGCTGCTCACGGCCGGCCAGGCCGGCACGCGCAGCGCCGAGATCACCGCGCTCGCCGTGCCCACCGCGGGCGGCGCCATCCGGTCGTCCGGGCTGTCCCGGGCGTACGAGGGAAGGGCCGGCCGGGCCTACGACGTGGGCTGCGACTGCATCCGCGACACGGCCACGGGCCGGACGTGGACCGCGGACGAGCAGGCCGGCGCGTTCGTGGACGGCAACGGCGAACGGCTCGCGCAGGGCTGGAAGGTCGGCGTGGGGTTCAGCAACTTCACGCGAGTGCTCACGGAGCCGGCGATTGCGGGCCCCTTCCTCCGTACGCTGGTCTGGAACTTCGCTTTCGCCGTCGCGTCGACCGGCGGCACGTTCGTGCTCGGGCTGCTGCTGGCGATCGCCCTGCACTCGCCCCGGGTCCGCGGCCGTACGGCGTATCGCGTCCTGCTCGTGCTCCCGTACGCGATGCCGTCGTTCGCCATGCTGCTGGTCTGGCGCGACATGTTCAACACCGACTTCGGGTTGATCAACAACCTGTTCGGGCTGGACGTGGACTGGTTCGGGGGCAGCGCCTCGGCCCGGCTGGCGGTGATCCTCGTACAGCTGTGGCTCGGCTATCCGTACATGTTCCTGGTCGCCACCGGCGCGTTGCAGGCCATCCCGCGCGAGCTGGCCGAGGCGTCGCGGATCGACGGCGCGAGCGCGTGGGGCGGTTTCCGGCGGATCACCCTGCCGCTGCTCATGGTCGCGCTGACCCCGCTGCTGATCTCGTCGTTCGCGTTCAACTTCAACAACTTCAACGCGGTCTACCTGACCACCGAGGGCGCGCCGTTCCCGGCCGACAATCCGGCCAACGGCGCCACCGACCTGCTGATCACCTACACCTACCGGATCGCGTTCGGCGGGGGCGGCGCCCAGTACGGCTACGCCGCGGCCATCTCGATCTTCATCTTCCTGATCGTGGCCGTCGTGTCGGCGATCAGCTTCCGGCGCACCCGCCATCTCGAGGAGGTCCACTCATGACCTGGGTCAAGCAAGTGGGCTGGCGCCATGTGGTCGGCCTGTTCATGCTCGTCTTCGCGCTGGCGCCGATCCTGTTCGTCGTCTCGGCCGCGGTCAACCCGCTCGGCACGTTGTCGTCTAGCGAGATCGTGCCGACCGGGGCCTCGGGCGGCAACTTCTCCCGGCTGTTCGCCGACACCGAATTCGGCTCCTGGTTCCTGAACTCCCTTCTGATCGCCGGGCTTTCGTCGGCGGCCTCGGTGTTCATCTCGGCCCTGGCCGCGTACGCGTTCAGCCGCCGCCGGTTCCGCGGCCGCCGGGTGGGCCTGCTGGCGGTCCTGCTGATCCAGATGTTCCCGCAGTTCCTGGCGATCGTCGCGATCTTCCTGATCTTCTCGGCGGTCACCGATTACTGGCCCGCGCTCGGCTTCAACACGTGGTGGGGTCTGATCCTGCTCTACCTGGGAGGCGCGCTCGGTGTGAACACCTGGCTGATGAAGGGTTTCTTCGACACCGTGCCGCGCGAGCTCGACGAGTCGGCCACGATGGACGGCGCCGGCCACCCACAGGTGTTCTTCCGCATCCTGCTGCCGCTGGTGGCGCCGATCCTGGCCGTCACCGCGCTGCTGGCCTTCATCGGCACCATCAACGAGTTCCTGATCGCCAACGTGTTCCTGACCGACACCGGCGCCAAGACCCTGCCGGTGGGGCTGGTCGGCCTCGTGGCCGGGGAACGCAACGCCAACTTCGGTATGTTCTGCGCGGGCACGCTGCTCACCGCGATTCCCACCGTGCTGGTGTTCCAGCTGCTGCAGCGCTACATCACCGACGGGCTGACGGCCGGGGCGGTCAAGGGATGAGCCGGCCGCACCATGACGGCAGCGAGCTGTACGTCAGCGATCCCGCGCCCGCGCTCGGCGACACGGTCACCGTGTTCGTGCGGGTGCCGCGCGGGACCGGGGTGTCGCGTGTGCACATGCGCTGGGTGCGCGACGGCGAGCCGATCTTCACCTCGCTGAAAGTTGATCATCGACGGGGCACCGACACGTGGTGGCGAGCTGAGATAACAGCGCACAACCCGATCACCCGCTACCGCTTCCTGCTCGGCACGACGAGCGGCGTGCGCTGGCTGACCGCGTACGGGGTCACGAACCACGACGTGCCCGACAGCACGGACTTCCGGCTGGTCGCGCAGCCGCCCGCCCCGCAGTGGGCGCGCGACGCCGTCATCTATCAGATCTTCCCCGACCGCTATGCCCGCTCGCCCGCCGCCGACCGGCGCGAGACTCCCGACTGGGCGATCCGCGCGCGGTCCTGGGACGAGCCGGTCGTGCCCGGCCCCGACGCCGTCCGCGTGCTCCACGGCGGCGACCTGGACGGCGTCGCGCGGCGGCTCGACCACGTGACCGCGCTCGGGGCCGACACGATCTACCTCACCCCGTTCTTCCCGGCCCGCTCCAACCACCGGTACGACGCCTCGGGTTTCGACCGGGTCGACCCGCTGCTCGGCGGCGACCGCGCGCTCGAACGGCTGGCGGCGGCGGCCCGCGACCGCGGCGTGCGGCTGATCGGCGACCTCACCACCAACCACACCGGCGACGCGCATCCGTGGTTCACGTCGCGGCCGGACTTCTACTACCCCGGCGTGTCCTGGCTCGGTGTGCCCAGCCTGCCCAAGCTGAACTGGGCGAGCGCCGAGCTGCGCGAGGAGTTCCGCGCCGTCGTGCGGCGGTGGCTCTCCCCGCCGTACGGGCTGTCGGGCTGGCGGATCGACGTAGCGAACATGACGGCGCGGCTCGGCGCCGACGACCGGAACCACGAGGTGGCCGCGCTGCTGCGGGCGGCGGTGCACGAGGCCCGGGCCGACGGCCTGCTGATCGCCGAGCACGGCCACGACGCGACCGGCGACCTCGACCGCGACGGCTGGCACGGCACGATGAACTACGCCGGTTTCACCCGTCCGGTGTGGAGCTGGTTGCGCGCCGAGACCGCCCTCTTCGACGGTCTGGGCAACCCCGAGGAGCTTCCCGTACGCGAGGCGAGCGCACTGGTCGCCACCATGTCGGCGTTCGCGGCGCAGATGTCGTGGCGCTCGTGGGAGGCGTCCTGGTCACTTCTCGGTTCCCACGACACGGCCCGGATCCGTACGGTAGTGGGCGACGCGGAGCGGCAGCATGTGGCGGCCGGCCTGTTGTTCACGCTGCCCGGCACGCCGATGGTGTTCGCGGGGGACGAGCTCGGGCTGACCGGCGGGGGCAACGAGTCGGCCCGCGCGCCGATGCCGTGGGACACGCCGGACAGCTGGGACACCAAGACGCTGGGGCGTTATCGCGACCTCATCGCGCTGCGGAGGGGTTCGCCCGCCCTCACCCGCGGCGGGCTGCGCTGGGTCCACGCCGACGGCGACGTTCTGATGTTCCTGCGCGAGAGCAGGTCCCAGAGCGTACTGGTGCTCGCGGCGCGCGCGTCCGCCGACCGGCTCAAGCTCACCGGTCTGCCGCCCGGCACCACCCTGGAAAACCTGTACGGCGGCGCCCCGCCGCTGCACATCGAAACCGATGGTTCCGCAGTCATCGATATCGCAGGTCCGGCCGTTCAGGTCTGGGTCATCCCGTAGAAGGGGACATAGTGGTCTCTCGAAGTCGGCGGCTCCTGGCCGCTGCCATAACCCTGACGCTGCCGTTGCTCGCGGTGCTGCCGTCCGAAGCGCAGGCCGCGCCCGCAGCTCCGGCCGATGCTGTCATCGCCCGGTGGGGCACCGACCAGCCGGCCGATAACGAGCAGTACTACTTCGTGCTGCCCGACCGCTTCGCCAACGGCACCAAGGCCAACGACAAGGGCGGCCTGACCGGCGACCGGCCGGCCACCGGCTTCGACCCCACCGACAAGGGCTTCTACCACGGCGGTGACCTGGCCGGCGTGATCGACAAGCTGGACTACATCCAGGGTCTCGGCACCACCGCGATCTGGCTGGCCCCCGTCTTCAAGAACCGGCCCGTGCAGGGCAGCGGCGCCGACGTCTCGGCCGGCTACCACGGCTACTGGATCACCGACTTCACCCAGGTCGACCCGCACTTCGGCAGCAACGCCGAGCTCAAGAAGCTGGTCGACTCGGCCCACCGGCGGGGCATGAAGGTGTTCCTCGACATCATCGCCAACCACACGGCCGACGTGATCCGCTACGCCGAAAATGAATACGACTACATCGACAAGGCCACGTCGCCCTACAAGGATGCGCAGGGCCGCCCGTTCGACGACCGCAAGGGTGAGTTCCCCAGGGTGTCGGCGCAGTCGTTCCCGTACACGCCGGTGTTCCCGGCCGCGGCCGACAAGACCGTGAAGAAGCCGGCCTGGCTCAACGACCCGACGATGTACCACAACCGCGGCAACTCGACCTTCGCCGGCGAGAACAGCGAGTACGGCGACTTCTACGGCCTCGACGACCTGTGGACCGAGCGGCCCGAGGTCGTCCGCGGGATGACCGACATCTACGCGTACTGGATCGCCGCCACCGGCATCGACGGCTACCGGCTCGACACCGTCAAACACGTCGACCTCGACTTCTGGCCGCAGTTCAGCGCGGGCATCGAGAAGGCCGCGCAGCGGGCCGGCAAGCAGGACTTCTTCATGTTCGGCGAGGTCTACAGCGCCGACCAGGAGATCGAATCCACCTACGTGCGCCGCGGCGGCCTGCCCGCCACGCTGGACTTCTCGTTCCAGGAAGCGGCCAAGAACTTCGTGGCCGGCGACGGCTCGGCCCAGGCCCTGGCCGATCTGTACGCCAAGGACGACCTCTACACCGCGCGGGACACGAACGCCGGTCGCCTGCCGACCTTCCTGGGCAACCACGACATGGGCCGGATCGGATCCTTTCTGAAGGGCGACGACGTGCTGCGCCGTGACCAGCTGGCGCACGAGCTGATGTTCCTGACCCGCGGGCAGCCGGTCGTCTACTCCGGCGACGAGCAGGGCTTCACCGGCCCGGGCGGCGACAAGGACGCGCGGCAGGACATGTTCGCCTCCAAGACCGCCGACTACCTCGACGACGACCTGATCGGCACCGAGCGCACGCACGCCGTCGACAACTACGACACCGCACACCCGATCTACCGTACGGTCGCCGCGCTGGGCGCGCTGCGCCAGGCGCACCCGGCGCTGCGCGGAGGAGTCCAGGTCACCCGGCACGCGGCCGGCGGTGTCTTCGCGGCGTCGCGGGTCGACCGGGCGCAGCGGGTCGAGTACGTGGTGGCGGCGAACAGTTCGACCACCGCGAAGACCGTCACCGTGGACACGTGGACGCCGTCGACCACGTTCCGCGGCATCTACGGCTCCACCGCGGCTCCGCAGACCGCCGCCGACGGCAAGGTGACGATCACCGTGCCGCCGCTGTCGGCTGTCGCCCTGCGCGCGGACAAATCGGTCAGCGCATCGTCCGCGCCCACGGTCACGTTCACGTCCCCGGCCGACGCGCTGGTGCCGACTCGCACGAAACTGGCCGTAGAGACCACCGGTGATCCCCTGGCCCGGGTCACCTTCGCGGCGCAGGTCGGCGACGGCCCGTGGCGGCTGGTCGGCTCGGGCACGAACGCGGCCTACCACGATCTGACCGGCCTCGCGGGCGGCACGACCGTGCGCTACAAGGCGGTCGTGCGCGACGGCAAGGGCCGGCTGGCGTCGGCGACCACGTCGATCAAGGTCGGCACGCCGGCCACCACGACCAGCCCCGGCTACGCCGTCGTGCACTATCAGCGGCCGGCCGGGGACTACGACGACTACGGGCTCTACGTGTTCGGTGACGTCGACCCGTCGATGACGACCACGTACCCCGCGGGGCAGCCGTTCGTCGGCGAGGACGCGTACGGGAAATTCGCCTTGGTCAAGCTGGCCCCGAACGCCAAGAACGTGGGCTTCATCGTGGTCGGCGAGGACGGGGTCAAGGACGTCGGCGCCGACCGGTTCTTCGACCCCTCGCACCACGGCGAGATCTGGCTCAAGCAGGGCGACGCGGGCGTCGTCACCACGCCACCCGCCGTCGAGCAGGATCCCGGCACGGCGACGATCCACTATCGCCGGGCCGACGCGGAAGGGTGGGGGCTGCACGTCTGGGACGGCGCGGCGAACCCGACCGACTGGGCCTCGCCGCTGCCGCCGACCGGCACCGACTCGTTCGGCCCGTACTGGAAGGTGCCGCTCGCGGCCGGCGCGACCGCACTGAAATACATCATCCACAAGGGCGACGAGAAGGATCTGCCGGACGATCAGCAGCTCACGTTCGCCGCGGGCGGCCGCGAGATCTGGCTGCTGGCCGGGGTCTCGCCGCGGGTGGCGCCAGTGGTCAAGAAGACCGGGTCGGGTGGCGTCATCGACGTGACCAAGTCGTCGGCCGTCTGGCTCGACCGCGGCACGGTCGCCTTCAAACCCGCGGGCTCGACCGACGGCAAGGTCTACGACCTGGTGTACGCGCCGGGCGGCATCACCAACGAGGTGACCGGCGACTTCCGGTCGGTGCGGCTCACAGCTCGTGCTCTCACCGATGCCCAGCGCGCCCGCTTCCCGCACCTGTGGCAGTACGACGCGTTCGATCTGCCGCGCGGCGTGAACGTCAAGGACGTGCTGCGCGGGCAGGTCGTGTTCACCGAGCGGGACGCGACCGGCAAGCTGCTCGCGGCCACCGGCGTGCAGACCGCGGGCGTGCTCGACAACGTCTACGCGGCCGCGGCTGCGGACGCGGCATTGGGGCCGGTCGGCACCACGCTTTCCGTGTGGGCGCCCACCGCGCAGAAGGTCGACCTGCAGCTGTACGACACGGCGACCGCCCAGCCCGCGACGGTGGCGATGCGCCGCGACGACCGTACGGGCATCTGGTCCGTCCGCGGCCCGGCGTCGTGGCGCGGCAAGTACTACACGTACCGGGTCACGGCGTGGCAGCCCGCGGCGAACAAGGTCGTCACGGCGGCGGTCACCGACCCGTACGCGCTGGGTCTGTCCACCGACTCGACGCTGAGCCGGATCGTCGACCTGGCCGACCCGGCGCTCGCCCCCACCGGCTGGTCGGCGCTGCGCAAGCCGCCCGCCGGGCCCAGCGCGAAGATCCAGATCTCGGAGCTCTCCGTACGGGATTTCTCGATGGCCGACAAGTCGGTGCCCGCGGCTCAGCGCGGCACGTATGCCGCCTTCACGAATCCGTCGAGCACCGGCATGAAGCATCTGGCCACGCTGGCCGGCGCCGGGGTGACGCACCTGCACCTGCTGCCGGCGTTCGACTTCGCGACGATTCCGGAGAAGCGCGCGGATCAGAAGACGCCGGCGTGTGACCTGCCCCTGCTCCCGCCGGACTCCGAGGAGCAGCAGAAATGCGTGACCGCGGTGGCTGCGGACGACGGCTACAACTGGGGTTACGACCCGCTGCACTACACGGTGCCCGAGGGTGGGTACGCGGTTGACCCAGACGCCCGGACGAAGGAGTTCCGGCAGATGGTGGCCGGGGTCAACCGGGCCGGGCTGCGCGTGGTGATGGACGTCGTCTACAACCACACGTCGGCCGCGGGCACCGATCCCAAGTCCGTGCTCGACCAGATCGTGCCCGGCTACTACCAGCGGCTGCTGGCCGACGGCACGGTCGCCAGCTCCACCTGCTGCGCCAACACCGCGCCGGAGAACGCGATGATGGGCAAACTCGTGGTCGACTCGATCGTCACGTGGGCGCGGGAGTACAAGGTGGACGGCTTCCGCTTCGACCTGATGGGCCATCACCCCAAAGCGAACATCTTGGCCGTACGGGCGGCTCTGGATCGGCTGTCGGTGCGCAAGGACGGCGTCGACGGCAAGAGCATCAACCTGTACGGCGAGGGATGGGACTTCGGTGAGGTGGCCGGGGACGCGCGCTTCGAGCAGGCCACGCAGGCCAACATGGCCGGCACGGGGATCGCGACGTTCAACGACCGGCTGCGCGATGCCGTACGGGGTGGTGGCCCGTTCGACGAGAGCCCGCGCGTGCAGGGCTTCGCCACCGGATTGTTCAGCGCACCCAACGGGGACACGGTGAACGGCGACCCGGCTGCACAGAAGGCCCGGCTGCTGCACTACCAGGATCTGATCAAGGTGGGGTTGAGCGGGAACCTGGCGTCGTACCGGTTCGTGAACTCCGCCGGGACGACGGTGACCGGGGCCCAGGTCGACTACAACGGCTCGCCGGCCGGTTACACGGCGGCGCCGGGCGAGGCCATCACCTATGTCGACGCGCACGACAACGAGATCCTGTACGACGCGATGGCGTTCAAGCTGCCCGCTTCCACACCGGCGCTCGACCGGGCTCGCGCGCAGTCCGTCGCCCTGGCCACCACGGCCCTCGGGCAGGGGGCCGGGTTCGTCACGACCGGTTCGGAGCGGCTGCGGTCGAAGTCGCTGGATCGCAACTCGTACAACTCGGGGGACTGGTTCAACCAGATCATCTGGGACTGCGCTGACGGAAACGGCTTCGGCCGCGGATTGCCGCCCGCCGCTGACAATGCGGACAAGTGGGATTTCGGGCGTCCGCTCCTGGCCGACCCCGCCCTGGTGCCGGGCTGTGATGCCGTGGCGCTGTCCGACGCCCGTTATCAGGAACTGCTGAAGATCCGCGGCTCGTCGCCGGTCTTCGGCCTACCGACCGCCGCCGAGGTGCAGAAGAGGCTGTCGTTCCCGCTCTCCGGAGCGGCCGAGACCCCGGGGGTCGTCACGATGACCCTGGACGGACGGGGAATCGACCGCACCTGGAAGTCGGTGACGGTGGTCTTCAACGGCACCTCGGCGGCCACCACCCAGACCGTCAAGCCGCTGGCCGGCAAGACGATCGCTCTCCACCCGATCCAGCGGACCTCCGCCGACCCGCTGGTTCGCACGGCCGCGTTCGCCAAGGCGACCGGCACGTTCACGGTCCCGGCCCGTACGGTCGCCGTGTTCGTCGAGAACTAGGTGACGGGGACGGTCGAGAGCCGGGTCCGCAGGCTCTCGACCGGCTCCGGCCGGCCCAGGTGATAACCCTGGGCGAACCGGCCGCCCAGCGCGATCAGCAGGTCGAGCTGCTCCTCGGTCTCCACGCCCTCGACCACCACCTTGAGCCCGAGCGTGTTGCCGAGCTGCAGGATCGCGCTGACCAGCTCCTGCTGACGCCGGTGCGCGACCAGCTCGGTGATGAACGAACGGTCCACCTTGAGCACGTCGACCGGGATGTCCCGCAGGTAGCCCAGCGACGAGTAACCGGTGCCGAAGTCGTCGATGGCGATGTTCACGCCCAGCTCGCGCAGCTCCTCCAGGCGGCCCGCGGTGACCGCGATGTCGCGCATCAGCACGGTCTCGGTCAGCTCCAGCACCAGCGCGTCCGGGGTGATGCCGGTGCTGGCCAGGGCGTAGGCCACCCGGTCGGTCAGGTCCGCCATCTCCAGGTTGGGGGCCGACAGGTTCACGCTGACCCAGGCGGGCGCGGTCGCTGGTGACGACTCCTGCCACTCCCGCATCGTGCGGCACGCCTCGATCAGCACCCACCGGTCGATCTCGGTGATCAGCCCGGTCTCCTCGGCCAGCGGGATGAACGAGCCCGGCTGCTGCAGTCCCCGCTCCGGGTCCTCCCAGCGCACCAGCGCCTCGACACCGCGGACCTCGCGGTTGGTCACGTCCACCACCGGCTGCAGGTGCAGGCGCAACTCGCCGCGGTGCACGGCCTCGCGCAGCCGGGCCTCCTGATCGAGCCGGTCCAGCAGCAGTTCGTGCATCCGCGGCTCGAAGACCTGATAGCAGGCCTTGCCCCGGGCCTTCGCGGCGTACATGGCGACGTCGGCGTTGCGCAGCACCTCGTCGGCGTCGGCGTAGCGTTCGGCGGCCGGCACGACCCCGACGCTCACGCTGATCGTCGCCTTGTGGTGCTGCATCTGGAACGGCTTGTCCAGGGCGTCGACGCAGGCCTGGGCCCAGTGTTCGGGGTCCTCCGCGTCCTCCAGCAACACCGCGAACTCGTCACCGCCGAGCCGGGCCACGGTGTCGTGCTTGCGCAGCGCGCTGGTCAGCCGCTCGGCCGCGGTGCGCAGCAGGGCGTCACCCGCGTTGTGACCCAGGCTGTCGTTGACCTTCTTGAAGCCGTCCAGGTCGAGATAGAGCACGGCCAGACCGCCGCCGCCCTCGGCCCGTCCCGTACGGATCCTGGTCATCGCGTGCTCGACCCGGTCGTGGAAGAGCTTGCGGTTGGGCAGGCCGGTCAGCCCGTCGTGCAGGGCCTGGTGGCGCAGGTCGTGCTCGAGGGCGCGCTGCCGGCTGACGTCGCGCAGCACCACCACGCCACCCATGTTGCGGCCGTCCTTCTCGATCGGGCTGACCGTGTAGGCCACCCGCACCGACGTGCCGTCCGGCCGGTCGATGGTGACCTCGGCCCGCTCCACGTCGGGCAGCAGGTCGGCCGCCTCCTTGTCGAGCAGTCCGTCGACGCCGAGGCCGGTGATGCGCCCCGCGGCCTCGTTGGCGAACGTGATCCGGCCCTCCGCGTCGACGCCGCAGATGCCCTCGCCCGCGTTGGCCAGGATCCGGTCGGTGTACTCCCGGTCCAGGATCTCTCGGGCCGACTGGTCGAGACGCCCGGCCATGTCATTGAACGCGTCGCCCAGACGGGAGATCTCGTCACGCCGGCCCAGCGTCACCCGCTGGGAGTAGTCGCCGTCGCGGATGCTCTCGACCGCCCGGGTCAGCCGCCGGATCCGCCGGACGATCGACTCGGCAGTGGCCACCCCGAGCACCAGCACGAGCGCGATGCAGAGAGTCCCGGCGATCAGCACGATCGTCTCGGTCTGCCCGGTGACCGCCTCCATCTGCTCGTAGAGCGGGGTGTACTCGAGGATGACGGCGCCCAGTGTGACGTCGCCCGCGCCCAGCACGGGCACGACCACCTGCTGGATGCCGTCGGGATAGTCGGCGCTCTGCTCGACGAACACCCGCGACCGGCCGTCGGCGATCGTCCGGCGGACCTCGTCCGCGGGGTCGTGGTCGAAGGTGGCGCCCACGTTCGCCGGCACGGCGTCGGCCAGGATCCGTTTCCCCAGGTCCACCACGACGATGTCGCGATCCTGCAGGTCGTGCAGCCGGCCCAGATACGCGGCCAGAGCGGCCGGGCGCTCGATCAGCGCGGGCGGCTGCTCGCCCTCGGTGTCGGCGGCCAGCCCGAACGCCACGTCCTTGGCGATGCCCCGGGCCACCTGCTCGGCCTCGGTGATCGCGGCCTGACGGTTGGTCTGAGCGTCCGCGCGCAGCACGACGGCACCGGTCACTGCGACCATGGCGGCCACCGTGAGGAAGCCGCCGAGCAGCTTCTGCCGTACGTTCATGCCGCCCTGTCCCATTCCGCCCGATGCAGATCCCTCTCTCCCCTGTTCGGCAACGAGGGCTCCGGCGTAAGCATCGTGGCCATCTCCGATGGGTGGACCTGTTCACCCCGGGGTACGTCTGGCTCATGGAGCAGCTGCAGTGGCTCGCCGTGATCAGGCACGGCCAGAGCACCGGAAACGTCACCGCCCAGGACGCCGAGACCGGCGGCGCCGAGGAGATAGACATCCCCGAGCGCGACGCCGACGTGCCGCTGTCCGACCTCGGCCGGGAACAGGCCGAGGCGGTCGGCACCTTCCTCGCCGAGCTGCCCGGTGACGAACGGCCCGAGATCGCGATCGTCTCGCCCTACCTGCGAACCCGCCAGACCGCCGAACTGGCGCTGGCCGGCACCGGTGTCCGGATGGTCGTCGACGAACGTTTACGCGACCGCGAGCTGGGCATCCTCGACCTCCTGACCGCCCGCGGCGTGCAGCAACGCTTGCCCGGCGAGGCGCGCCGGCGGGCCCGGCTGGGCAAGTTCTACTACCGGCCGCCCGGCGGCGAGTCCTGGGCCGACGTGCTGCTGCGCCTGCGCGCCCTGCTGCGGGAGCTCCGCGAGGACCACCCGGACGGCCGGGTGGTGCTGTTCGGCCACGAGGCGGTCGTGCTGCTCGTCCGCTACCTGGCCGAGGGGCTGAGCGAGGCCGAGCTGATGGGGATCGCGCACGAGACCGCCGTCGCGAACTGCTCGATCAGCAGCTGGCGGCGGCACGACGGCGAGCTGCGCCCCGAGCTGTTCAACGCGGTCGAGCACCTGCACCGCGAGGGCACGCCGCACACCAAACAGGAGGACGTGGATGCCGAACCGAACTGACCCGACAGTCATCACCCCGGCCGTGCTGCGGGACTGGCCGCTGCCCGACCCGAGCGGTGGCAAACAATCACGGGGGACGGTGCTGGTCGTCGGCGGCTCCAAATACAACCCGGGCGCGGTGCTGCTGGCCGGTGAGGCCGCGCTGCGGGCCGGCTCCGGTCGGCTGCAACTGGCCGTGGCCGAGGAGACCGCGGTCGCGATGAGCATCGCGGTGCCCGAGGCCAAAGTCATCGGGCTGCCCGACGCCGACGAACTGGCCCGGCTGGCCCAGGCGGCCGATGTGATCGCGCTCGGGCCGGGCCTCGACGACATCGACACCACCACGAAACTGATGCGTACGGTGCTCGAAGCGGCCGGCGAAGGCACCTCGGTGGTGCTCGACGCCTACGCCCTCGGCGCCCTGAGCAAGGACGCCGGCCTGCTGCGCCAGCGCCGCGCCGTGCTGACCCCGAACTTCACCGAGGCCGAGCACCTGCTCGGGCGCCCGCCCGGCGACGACCCCAGCGACACCGCGGCCGAACTGGCCGAGCGCTACCAGGCCGTGGTCTCGCTGTTCAGCCACGTCGCCGCGCCGGACGGCCGGCGCTGGGTGGAACAGAGCGGCGACGCCGGACTGGGCACCTCAGGCAGCGGCGACACGCTGGCCGGCATCGTGGCCGGCTTGCTCGGCCGCGGCGCCGAGCCCGCCCAGGCCGCCTGCTGGGGGGCTTACGCCCACGCGGTGAGCGGCCAACGCCTGATGCGGCGCCACGGCCGCACCGGCTTCCTGGCCCGCGAACTCGTCGACGAGGTAGCCGGCACGATCGCCACAGTCTGACCACGCCTACGCCCGCGGCGCCCTCCTCCGCCTGGAGGGGGGCGCCGCGTTCTCTGCCCGCCCACAAAGCCCTCCCGCTGCCCCCGCCTTCTGCCCCGCCCCCGGCGCCCTCTTCTGTCCGCCCGCGCCCTCCTTCGCGGTGGGGAGGGCACCGCGTTCTGCGTCACAATTGGGCGCGGAGATCGTCAGGGTGGAGCGGGAGGCGTAGTGTACGAAACAGTTTCGTTTCGCAAGGCGTGCCGGATCGGGGGTTGTCATGGCTGAGCAGGCGCGAACCGTCTCGCCGGCCGGGCGGTCCCGGCGTCTCGACGGCGAGCGTGAGCAGGCGATCCTGCGCGCCGCCTACGATTTGCTGGCCGAAACCGGCTATCAGGGTCTGCGGGTGGACGCGGTGGCCGCCCGGGCCCAGGCGAGCAAGGCGACGCTGTATCGGCACTGGCCCACCAAGGCCGAGCTGGTCATCGACGCCGTCCGTGCCTGCAAGGCGGCCGATGCCCCGCTGCCCGACACCGGGTCGCTCCGCGGCGACCTGCTGGCGTGGTTCGACGACATCGCCTGCATGATCAGAAGCGATGAGGGGCCCCTCCTCGCCGGCCTGTTCATGGCCTTGCACACCGATCCGGAACTCGCCCAGCATCTGCGTCAGATGCGCGAGTCCAAGCTTCCGCTCGCGGAAACCATCTGCGGGCGGGCCGAGGCTCGCGGCGAACTGCGCCCCGGTTACGAGGCCCGGCTGATCGACGAGATCGTGCCGGCGGTGGTCTTCATGCGCGGCTTCGCCCTGGGCGAGCCGATCGACCAGCCGTTCCTCGACCATCTCGTCGACGACATCATCCTGCCCCTGCTCAAACGCTGACCTCTTCCCTCCATCAGCACCCGCGTCCCTGACGCCGGTGGATCTCCGCATGCCCTTCTAAGGGGGACCCTCCATGTCCATCTCGACCTCTGACGCCGCCACTCCGCCGGATATATCGCCCAAGCCACGAAATCGGTGGCTCGCGCTGGCCGTCATCGCTGTCTCCCAGCTGCTGATCGTGCTCGACGCCACGATCGTCAACATCGCCCTGCCGACCGCCCAGGTCGACCTGAACATCAGCGACGCCGACCGGCAGTGGATGATCACGGCGTACGCGCTGGCCTTCGGCGGCCTGCTGCTGCTCGGCGGCCGGATCGCCGACTTCACCGGCCGCAAGCGGGCGTTCATCATCGGCCTGCTCGGCTTCGCGGGCGCGTCGGCGCTGGGCGGCCTGGCCACCAACGCCGAGACGCTGTTCGCAGCCCGTGCGCTGCAGGGCGCGTTCGGCGCGCTCATGGCCCCGGCGGCGTTGTCGCTGCTCACGGTCACGTTCACCGAGGCCAAGGAACGGGCTCGGGCCTTCGGCGTCTACGGCGCCATCGCCGGTGGTGGCGGCGCCATCGGCCTGCTGCTGGGCGGCGTGCTCACCGAGTACGCCTCGTGGCGCTGGACCCTGCTGGTCGGCACCCCGATCGCCATCGTGGCCGCGCTGGCCGCCGTCCGGTTCGTCGACGAGAGCCGGGCCGAGGGCAACACCCGCTACGACCTGCCCGGGGCGTTCACCTCGACGGCCGGCCTGGTCGCGCTCGTTTACGGCTTCACCAAGGCCAGCGAGGACGGCTGGGGCTCGGCCGTCACCGTCGGCTGGCTGATCGCGGCGGCCGTGCTGCTGGTGGCCTTCGTCGTCATCGAACTGCGCAGCTCGCACCCCCTGCTGCCGATGCGCGTCATCCTCGACCGCAACCGCGGGGGAGCGTACATCTCGGCGCTGTTGATCGGCTCCGGTCTGTTCGGCATGTTCCTGTTCCTGACCTTCTACCTGCAGCTGACCCTCGGCTACTCGGCCCTGATGACCGGCGTCGCGTTCCTGCCGTTCACGCTGGGCATCATCGCCGGCGCCGGGTTCTCGGCCCAGTTGCAGACCCGGGTCGGCCCACGCGTGCTGATGTTCGGCGGTCTGCTGCTGGCCGCGATCGGCATGGTCATGCTGACCCAGATCGGTGTCGACACCGGCTTCTGGACCCACGTCTTCCCGGCCGAGGTGGTGCTCAGCTTCGGCATGGGCGTCACCTTCGGCCCGATGTCGAACACGGCCCTGGTCGGCGTGGCCGGCCACGACGCCGGAGTGGCCAGCGCGCTGATCAACACCGCCCAGCAGATCGGCGGCTCGCTGGGCACGGCCCTGCTGAACACCATCTTCACCTCGGCCGTGGCCGGCTACCTGGCCGACCACCGGGCCGAGATCACCAGCCCCGACCAGGCGCCCGCCCTCCAGGCGGTGGCGACGGTGCACAGCTACACGGTCGCCTTCTGGGTCAGCGCCGCCCTGATCGGCGTGGCCGCTCTGGTCGCGGTGATCCTGGTCCGGGCCGGCCGTGACGAGGTCACCGCCCACGAAGGCGCTCCCGTAGCGATCTGACCCCTCGTCCGCCGCGCGGCCTCGCGTTCCTCTTGCGCGAGGCCGCGCTACACCTCGAGTCTCGGCAGCCGCACGGTGACGGTGGTGCCGGTGGACTCGTGGGACGCCAGGGTGATCGACCCGTGATGGCGTTCCACAACCACCCGGCACAGGGCCAAGCCCAGACCCGTACCCGGAATCCCGGTGTGGCGGGCATTGCCGGCCCGATACAGACGACGGAACAGGCGGGGTTGCTCGGCCGGGGCCACGCCCGTTCCGTTGTCGGCCACCGTGAGCACTGCCACCTCGCCTACCTCGTCGGTCAGCGCCACGGTGACCTTGGAGTCGGCCCGGCTGAACTTGACCGCGTTCTCGATCAGCGCGTCGGTCATCTGGCGCAGCCGCTCGGCGTCGCCGGGCACGGTCAGCTCGTCCGGCAGGTTCGCCTCCACCGTGATGCCCCGCCCGGCCGCGGCCGGGGCGACCGCGTCGACCGCGGCCGCCACCACGTCGGTCAGGTCGACCGGCCGGATCGTCAGCTTGGCGTGCCCCGACTCCAAGGCGGCCAGATCGAGCAGCTTCTCGACCAGGTCGCGCAGCCGGGCATTGTTGCGCTGCACCACGTCGAGCAGTTCGCGCACCTCACCCAGGGGCAGGTCGTCAGGGCTCTCGGCGATCAGGTCCACGTACGCCCCGATCGACGTCAACGGCGTACGCAGTTCATGCCCGACGAGCGCGATGTATTCGTCGGTGGCCGCGGCCAGGTGCAGAGCCAGCACCTCCGAACGGCGCTGCTCCAGGAACGCGCCGATCAGCCCGGCCAGCCCCGTCAGCAGCACACCGAGCGCGGAATCGGGCTCCTGCCGCTCGTACGAGAAAAAGGTCAGGACCCCGACGATGCGCTCACCGCTGCGAACCGGCACCGCGCCGGCCGCCCGGAAATCGGCGCCAGCGGAAATGCTGGGCAGCACGAGCGAATCGGCCGCGTGCAGATCCGGCACCCAGATCAGGTCGGCCCGCTGCCAGCACGTGCCGGCCAGCCCGGTGCCGCGGGCCATGCTCACCGGCACGGGCAGCGGACGCTCCTGCGGCGCGGTGTAGACCCCGGCCGGGCGGAGCAGATCGGTCACCTCGTCGACCAGCCACAACCGCAGATACGGCCAGCTCAGCGTCGACCCGATGGCGGCCAGGATCCGGTCCGTGGCGTCGGCCGCGTGCGGATGATCAGCGATGACCTTGAGCACTTCGTTCTCGCAGTGCTGAAACTGCCGATTGCGGTGCTGGCTGGTCACGTCGTGCAGGGCGGCCACGGCCCCGGTCACCGCGCCCGACGCGTCCCGCACGGGGCGGGCATTCACGGCGAACCAGCGCGGGCGGTTCAGCTCGTCGTGGGCCAGCAGTTCGGCGTGCTCCACGTTCTCGCCGGCCAAGGCCCGGGAAAGAGCCAATTCGTGCGTACGGAGGGGGGTTCCGTCCGGGTGCAGCAGAACGAACTTGCGGGTGGCGTCGGCGATCGGAACACCACCGATCCCCGGCCCGATGAACTCGCGCATGGTCCGGTTGGCCAGCACCACCCGGCCCTCGGCGTCACACGCGGCAACCCCGGCGTCCAGACAATCGAGCAGCGCGTCGAAGAACGCCGGATTCGCGGGCGAGGGCGTGCCGATCGGCGGCCCGGCCACCACCGGCGGCTCGGACGGCAGATACCCGCGCAGGGCCTCGGTCAGCTCGGGCACACCGAACGGCTTGCCCAGCACGGCCAGCGCCCCCGTATCGGCCAGCCGCGGATCACCCGGCAACAGATACGCCGTGACCAGCACCACCGGCGTCCCCGCGATCTCCGGATCGTGCCGGATGGCCACGCAGAGCTGCAGCCCGTCCAGGTGCGGCATGTCGACATCCGCAACGACGAGCGCGGGCCGATACTCACGGATCGCCTTGAGCGCCGCCTGCCCGTCACCGGTAACAATCACCTCGTGCCCGAGCCGGCGTATCACCTCCGCGATCACTCGTTGATGATCAAGGTTGTCCTCGGCCACCACCACGCACGCCACATGGGCCAGGCTAAAACCGCCCTCGTCCGTACCAAGCCGCTTTCCCCCATCATTCCCCCACGGAGTGATCCCCACCATTCCGTATCGCCCCACCCCCTCCCACCTGCCCCCTTACGCCGCAGGCCCGCCAACCTGGTTCCGTCCTCTCCACTGGCGCTCCGGGGTGACCCGCCGCGCCCACCCCCTCCCACGTGGGCGTGTCGGGGTGATCTCGCCCTCTTCCGGGTGCCCCGTCGTGCGGTGGGCGAGCGACTGGAGTACGCCGAACAAGTGACGGACAACAAGGTGGGGCTGAGATCCGAACGTGGCCCGGTGCTGGCCGCGGTGATGCTGTCGACCGCTCTGATCGCCATCGACTCCACGATCATCGCCACCGCGGTGCCCTCGATCGTCAAGGACATCGGCGGCTTCACCGAGTTCCCGTGGCTGTTCTCGATCTACCTGCTGGCCCAGGCCGTGTCGGTGCCGATCTACGGCAAGCTCAACGACCTGTTCGGCCGCAAACCGGTGATCCTCTGGGGCATCGGGCTGTTCCTGCTCGGGTCGATCCTGTGCGGCGCCGCCTGGAACATGCTCTCCCTGATCATCTTCCGGGTCGTCCAGGGCCTCGGCGCCGGCGCGATCATGCCGACCACGATCACGATCGTCGGCGATCTCTACTCGGTGCGCGAACGGGCCAAGGTCCAGGGCTACGTGGCCAGCGTCTGGGGCATCTCGTCGGTGGTCGGCCCGACGCTGGGCGGCGTCTTCAGCGAATGGATCGACTGGCGCTGGATCTTCTTCGTCAACATCCCGCTCTGCCTGCTGGCCGGCGCCATGATCATGCGACGGTTCCACGAGAAGATGGAACGCGGCCGCCCGGTCATCGACTACACCGGCGCCGCACTGCTCACCGCCGGTCTGACGCTGGTCATCCTGGGCGTGCTCGAAGGCGGCCAGGCGTGGGCGTGGACATCACCCACCAGCCTGATCGTGCTCGGCGGCGGCCTGGCCCTGCTGGTGGTCTTCGGCTTCGTCGAACGCTCGGCGCCCGCCCCCGTACTGCCGCTCTGGGTGTTCCGCCGCCGCCTGCTCGTCACCAGCGGCCAGATCGCCATCGGCGTCGGCGTCATCCTGCTGGCCCTGAGCGCGTACATCCCGATCTTCGTCCAGGACGTCCTCGGCCACGGCCCCCTCGTGGCCGGCTTCGCCCTGGCCGCGCTCACCCTGGGCTGGCCCATCTCGGCCAGCCAGGCCGGCCGCGTCTACCTGCGGGTCGGTTTCCGTGTCTGCGCGCTGATCGGTACCTTCCTCGTCCTGATCGGCACGTCCCTGCTGCTCCTGCTGGACGCCGAGTCGTCGGTCCTCACGGTCGGCGCGTTCTGCTTGTTCATCGGCCTCGGCATGGGCCTGACAGCGGCCCCCACGTTGATCGCCGCCCAGTCCAGCGTCGGCTGGTCCGACCGAGGCGTAGTAACCGCCAACAACATCTTCCTGCGTTCCCTGGGCAGCGCCCTCGGCGCCGCAGTCTTCGGCGCGATCGCCAACGCCATCATCGGCAACGACACCGTCGACCCGGCCCGCCTCACGACGGCCGTCCACCGCATCTTCATCGGCATGGTCCTGGTCGCCGTGGCCATGCTCATCCTGGCCGCCCTGATCCCCAAGTCAGCCGACGCCATCACAACAACCGCCGAAGCCGGCACCACCCCCGACGAGCGCGAACCCGCCCACCCGAGCACCACCCCAGTCACCGACGACCCCACCCCTTCATCCACTCACTGACCCGCCCACCTTCCCGGCGTGCAGCCCTCCCGCTCGCGCTGTCCTCCGCCGAGTGCCTCCCAGCACGTCGCTGGCCGCTCGTTCTTCCCGCTTACGGCGTTCTCCGCGCACGCTGTCGTCTGCTCACGTCGTTCTCCGCTCGCGCTGTCCTCCGTCGAGTGCCTCCCAGCACGTCGTTGGCCGCTCGTTCTTCCCGCTTACGGCGTTCTCCGCGCACGCTGTCGTCTGCTCACGTCGTTCTCCGCTCACGCTGTCCTCCGCGGAGTGCCTCCCAGCACGTCGTGGGCCGCCCGTTCTTCCCGCTTACGGCGTTCTCCGCTCACGCTGTCGTCTGCTCACGCCGTCCTCCGCTCACGCCCTCCTCCGTCGAGCCGCCCAGCGTGCCGAGCCCGCCGTGCCGCCCGCAACCGCCGCACTCCCGCCATGCACTAAGTCGCGTTCCCGTTGTGCCCTGCGCCGCGGTCTCGCTGTGCCCTGCGCCGCCGCCCCCGCGCCGCGTTCCCGCCGTGCCCCGCGCCGCCGCCTCCGCGCCGCGGTCTCGCTGTGCCTCGCGCCGCTGCCCGCCGGCCACGCGCACCCTCTCGCCGTCTCGGGGGGCGGCGGAGGCGCCGTAAATGGGAGGTGGGCTGCGGCGCGGAGCGCTAACGTCCGAAAGTCAGATCCCGTTACCGGAGGAGGAGCAATGCGAAACGGTTTCCCGCCCCGCCTGTTGGAAGCCGTCTCCTCGAAGGATCTGACTCCGCGTGCCCTTTCTCAATCTCGGGATCGTCGCCCATGTCGACGCCGGTAAGACCAGCCTGACCGAGCGCCTCCTCTACGCCGGTGGCGTGATCGACGCCGTCGGCAGCGTGGACGCCGGCACCACCCGCACCGATTCGCTCGACCTGGAACGCCGCCGCGGCATCACCATCAAGACCGCCGTCGCCTCGTTCCCGCTCGGCGACCGCATCGTCAACCTGATCGACACGCCCGGTCACCCCGACTTCATCGCCGAGGTGGAGCGGGCCCTCCGCGTGCTCGACGGCGCCGTCCTCGTCATATCGGCCGTCGAAGGCGTCCAGGCCCAGACCCGCGTACTCCTGCGCACTCTTCGCCGTTTACGCGTGCCCACTCTGATCTTCGTCAACAAGATCGATCGAGCCGGCGCCCGCTACGACGACGTCCTCGACGAGATCGCCAGACGCCTGACCCCCGGCATCGTGCCGGTCAGCGGAGCCCGCAACCTGGGCACGCCGCAGGCCTCGGCCCACCCGCTGCACCACACCGACCCGACATTCACCGCCCGCCTGATCGACCTGGCCGACGACCCCGAGCTGCTCGCCCGGTGGTTGCAAGACGAAACCGCGATCCCGTACGCGACCCTGCGCGATGTCCTACGTTCGTGCACCCGCAAAGCAGAGATCTCCCCAGTCTTCTTCGGTTCGGCGGTCACCGGTGCCGGCGTCGACACGTTGCTGCACGGCCTGACCGACCTGCTTCCGCCCGCCACCGGCGACCCAGACGGCCCCTTGTCCGGCACAGTGTTCAAGATCGAGCGTGACCGCGCAGGATCACGCGTCGCGTACGTCCGAATGTTCAACGGCACCCTGCACGTCCGCGACCACCTACCGCACGGCGTAGTCACCGCCATCGAACCCATCTCCACCCAACCGCCCACAGCCGCCAACCCCAGCCGGGATCGCGCAACTCCGTTCACTAGCGCGCATCCGACGAGCACCCACCCGACCGACGCTGGGCTGGGCGAAGTTGCGCGTTCGGGCGGCCCTGCGCGATCGGGTGGGGCCGGCCCGTTGAAGAGGGCTGCGCGGTCCGACGGGGTTGGCCGGTCGAGCGGGGGTGGCCGGTCGACCGAGAGTGGGCGACCCCGTGGGGTCGCGGTTGCTGCCGGGGAGATCGCCAAGGTGCACGGGCTGCGCACTGTGCGGATCGGGGATGTGATCGGGGACGGCCGAGCGGCCGGCGACGGCGGGTTGTTCGCCCCGCCCACCTTGGAGACTGTCGTTGTTGCTGGGCGGGACTCGCAGCGGCGGGCTTTGCACGCGGCGTTGACCGAGATGGCCGAGCAGGATCCGTTGATTGATCTGCGGCGGGACGAACGACGGGGTGAGCTGGTCGTCTCGCTCTACGGCGAAGTGCAGAAGGAAGTGCTCGAGACGACCTTGGCCGAGGAGTACGGCATCGCGGTCGAGTTTCGGGAGAGCAGTGTGCTGCACGTCGAGCGGCCCGTGGGGACGGGGCGGGCGATCGAGATCCTGGGCCAGGGCAGCCACCCGTACCTGGCCACCTTGGAGCTGGTCGTCGAGCCGGGGGAGCCGGGCTCGGAGGTCGCCTTCGAGCTCGACGTGCCCATCGAGCAGGTGCCGATTCACCTGTTCAAGACGGAGGCTTTCTTCAGCGAGGCCCTTGAGGAGACCCTGCGCCGTACGTTGGTGCAGGGGCTTCATGGCTGGCCCGTGATCGGTGTCCGGGTGCGGGTGGTGCGCACCGGGTTCACCGCGCCCGAGACGGGGGCCGGTGACTACCGGAAGCTGCTCCCGCTCGTGGTGATGTCCGCGTTGGTCGAAGCGGGCACTGTCGTGTGCGAACCTGTGCACCGGTTCCGGCTGGACGGGCCGGCCGGCACTCTCAGCGCGGTGCTCGCAGTGTTCGGCCGTTACCTGGAGTCGTCCCTGGTGGACGGGCCCACCTTCGTGATCGAGGGACGGGTCCCGGCGGCGCGCCTGCGTTCCCTGGAGACAGCCGTGCCGGGGCTGACCCACGGCGAGGGTGTTCTGGAGACCACGTTCGACAGTTACCGGCCGGTGGCGCCGCCTTACCCGACCCGTGAACGCTGGGACGACAACCCGCTCGACCGCCGCGAGTACCTGCTGCGGGTGGAGCGTCGCCTGCGCCTCTGACGCGACGGCCTGACCTGCGGTTGTGCGTGACCAGGACCCGTACGGGCCCGGTTCTCGACAATGTTCTTGCGGGCACGTTGGTGTAAGCCGTTGCCATAGTGTGTGAGACACAGTATTGTTTTGAGCATGACAACGGACGCGACGTTAGCCAGCCACTTGCAGGAGTTGCGCCGCGGCACGGTGGTCGTCGCCAGCCTCACCGTGCTGCGGACGCCGGGCTACGGCTATTCACTGCTCGAGACGTTGAGCGAGTCCGGCTTCGAGGTCGAGGCCAACACGCTCTACCCCCTGCTGCGCCGGCTCGAGACCCAGGGGCTGCTCACCAGTTCGTGGAACACGGACGAGGCCCGGCCGCGCAAGTTCTACACAACGACCCCGCAGGGCAACGCGATCGCCGACGCCCTGCGCACCGAATGGGCCCGCCTCGACGAGGCCATCACCGACCTCTCCACCACCCCCGTTAAGGAATGATCATCATGTCTGCGAACCTCGTCGACCGTTACGTTTTCACCGCCCTGCGCCGCGTGCCCGAGCAGCAGCGCGCCGACATCGACCGCGAGTTGCGCGCTTCCATCGAGGACGCGGTGGACGCCCGCGTCGAGGCCGGTGAGGAACGCGAGGCCGCGGTCGAGACCACGCTGCAAGAGCTGGGCGACCCTGATCGATTGGCCGACAGTTACGCCGACAGACCCAACTACCTGATCGGCCCGGAGCTGTTTCCGGTCTGGCGGCGCTCGATGACGATGCTGATCACGATCGTTCTGCCGATCATCGTCGTGGTCAACGCGATCGTGCAGGTGCTGGCGAACGACGCCGGCTTCGGTGACGTGATCGGCTCGTCGGTCGGCACGATCATCACCGTCGGTGCGCACATGTTCTTCTGGACCACGCTCGGCTTCTGGATCGTCGAGCGCACCGGCGCGGGCAAGGACGACATCAACCGGCCGTGGACACCCAAGGACCTTCCCCGGTACGAGCCGGGAGCGCTCACCCGCGTGCAATTCGCCGCGAACCTGGTCTGGCCGGCCGCGCTCATCGTGGCGCTGGTGCTGCAGCAGTTCACGTTCACGGACGAGCCGCTGCTCGACCCGGCGAACTGGAACACCTGGTGGCCCGTGCTGATCGCCCTGATCGTGCTCAAGGGGATGTGGGTGTTCTGGGTCTACCGCCTCGGCACCTGGACCCGGGCGGTCGCGGTGGTCAACGCCGTGCACGGCCTGGCGATCGGCGGCGTGATCCTCTACCTGCTCGCCAGTGACAACTTCTTCAACCCGGCGTTCACCGGTTTCGCCGGCGCGGACGTCGACCTCGAAGGCTGGATCTCGGTGGTAGTGATGATCACGACCGGTCTGAGCATCCTGTACGACATCTTCGACGTGGCCCGCAAAGCCGAGCAGGCTCGCAAGGGCCTCGGCATCAGGATCCCGGGCACCGGCAACACCTACACCGCCAGCTGATCCCGTACGGAAGCGCCCCTCGGTCCGCCGGGGGGCGCTTCTCCGTGAGCGGGCGGACACCTGTGGGCAAGGCAACACCGCGGCGGTCGCACCACTGGTGAACAGGGGGCCGGTAAAGCGGATGAACGTAAGCAGGACGCCGTTTGCGCGAGGCGGTGTGCTCCCCTGCAGGGGAGCGGTTCCGGTCGAGGTGCGAGCGGCTCTGCGCGGGTCGCGGCCGGAGGCGAGCGGGGCGGAACGGCCTACGTTGTGGGCATGCCTGAGCTGATCGAACCGACCACCCGGATGCATGCGGCCTTCCTCGACTGTTACGACGAGTGGGGGCCGGGTCTGCACGAGGACGGCTTCGGGCTGGGGGAGGACGACGACGTCCGCTCGCCGCAGGGTTTCGCGACCTGGGTGGCACGGATCCTGCGCGGGGCGCACCCGACCGGCACGCCCTGCCCGCCGGGGAAACACGCAACAATGCGCTGGATCGTCGAGGACGGAAAGGTGCTCGGCGGGATCGCGTTGCGGCACAAGTTCGACAACCAGCTCGGCCACATCGGGTACGGGGTCCGTGCCTCGGCCCGGCGGCGCGGGATCGCCGGCTGGGCGCTGGGGGAGATGCTGCAGGAGGCGCGGGCGGCGCTCGGGGCCGACCGGGTGCTCATCCCGTGCCTCGATGACAACGTCGCCTCGGCGCGCACCATCGAGAGCCGGGGTGGGGTCCTCGAAGAGATCTGGCCGACCGAGAACGGCCCGGTCCGGCGCTACTGGATCGACCTGCGGGAAGAGCCTCGGCGTCAGGTTGCCGACCGAGCCTCAGCCGTCCGCCAGCACCAGGTATGCGGAGAATCCTCATAAGTCTGATGCTGATCGTTTCACTCCTGACCGTGGCCGCGCCGGCCCGGGCCGCCGCCGGGCAGTCGCTGCTCACCGGGGGTGAACGCCTGAACCCCGGCCAGAGCCTGATCTCCCCGAACGGGCAGTTCCGCCTGACGATGCAGGGCGACGGCGCCCTCAAGGAGGTCCGGGCCGGTGTCGAGCCCGTCTGGCAGGCCGTCAACCTGCGGATGGCGGCCGGCTCGACGCTGGAGATGCAGGGTGACGGCAACCTGGTCGTCTACGGGCCCGGGCACGTCGCGCTCTGGTCCACCGGCACGGCCGGCCGTAACGGCTCCGTGCTGCGGCTGCAGGACGACGGCAACCTCGTGGTCTACGCGCCCGGCAACGTGGCGGTCTGGGCCACCAACGCCTGCGCCACGGTCAACGGGTCGCTGCTGTGCGGACCCATCCTGGCCAAGTACCGGGAGCAGTCCGCCCTGCTCGGGCTGCCGATCTCGGGCGACTTCGCGGCGGGTGGGGGCCGGGGCCGCGGCATGCATTTCCAGCACGGCTCGGTCTACTACTCGCCGGCGACCGGCGCGCACTCGGTGCGCGGGTGGATCCGCAGCCGCTGGGCGATGCGGGACTGGGAGAACGGCCCGGTCGGCTTCCCCACGTCCGACGAGTACGCCTACAACGGGGGGCAGCGCAGCACCTTCGAGTCCGGGTGCTCGATCACCGTCGACCCGCATCAACGCATCAAGACGGCGTGCACGGGCAAGACGCTCAACGACGGCAACCAGCTTCCGCCGCCGCGCGACTGCACCGTGACCAACGGCGGGTTCGGCACCGACGGGCTGTTCTACCGGTACGGCACGCCGCTCCCGCGGACCCTCGACCTGCCCGGGCTGCGCGAGCGCTGGATCTACTTCACGATCTACCAGATCACCGTGCCGACCGGCGACACCCCCATCGGCTGGGCGCTGAAGTACTGCGGCACGGTCTGACCCGTCAGGCCAGAGCTTGGCCCGCCGACTGGGTCTCGGTGGGCTGCGGGGCCGCGTGGTGGGTCAGGATCGCGCCGGTCAGGAACACCCCGCCCACGGCCACCGCGCCCAGGACACCCAGTGAGATCTGCTGCTCGAGGTTCCGCTGCCGGTCGGCGTCGGCCGGGGAGACGGTGCTCGGACGGCCGTCACGCTTGTCGACGTCGCTGTCCAGGCCGGCGAAGGCCACCACCACGGTCAGCCAGAAGCCGAAGAACAGAACCCCGGCCAGCATCCCGGCCCAGTGCGGCACGTGCGGCGGCACCCAGGAGGTCAGGTTCCAGCGCATCCGGGGCCGGGTGGTCCGATAGAGCCAGCGGTTGCCGATGACCCCGGCGATCACACCGGGCACGGACAGCACGGCCGCCACCGCCACGGCCACGGCGGTCGGCACGAGCCGCACCCCGGCCAGCAGAGCGGCGACGAGCACGGCCGACCAGATCAGGCCGGCGGAGCACATCGCGCTGGACACGACCAACCACCGCTGCGGAATCATCAGGGTAAACGCTAGCGGCCCGTACGGCTCAGCGTGGCCGTTTCGGACGCAGCGGGGCCCGGCGGTACGCGCTCACCGTCGGGTCCCCCTTGATCCAGAAACGCCAGGCCATGTCGTGGGCCGCGGTCACCCCGACCCGCGGCCCGGCCTCGATCAACGACTCCGCCACGGCGGCCGTGGGCGGCGACAGGGTCAGCGGGCCGGTGCCGTCGATCACCGACGACCCGTTGGCGCCGCGGTCGAGCGCCAGCACCTGCATGAGCTTGGCCGGTCCGGCGGCCAGGTCCGCGTCGTTGCGCGCGGCCGCGCGGCGTTCCCGGGCGTACGGGAGACCCTCGACGACCTCGCCCGCGCGCAGGAGCACCGCCGCGGCTCGCCCCACCTCACCGCAGACGATGTTGGCGCAGAAGTGCATGCCGTAGATCTGGTAGACGTACAGGTGCCCGGCCGGCCCGAACATCACCGCGTTGCGGTTGGTCATCCCGCGGTGCGCGTGCGAGGCCGGATCCTCCCCGAGCCCGCTGTACGCCTCCACCTCGGTGAGCCGAACGGTGACCTGATTCGCCGTGAGCCGCCACCCGAGCAGCCGCCGGGCAGCCAAGTCGACCTCACCGGCGGGCAGGTCGAGCCAATTTTCCTCCACCCGGACAGCCAAGCACACCCGGAATTCACACCGTTCTCCGCGATGATGAACAGGTGGGGGTGATGGGGGATGCGTCCCGATCCGGACCAGCTCCAGCAGTGGGTGTTGCACGACCGCATGCCGGCGGCCGAGATCGGCAACCGGCTGGGTCTCAGCCGGGCCGCGGTCTACGGCTGGCTGCGCCGCTACGGCGTGGCCCCCGGCGGGACTTACTTGCCGCAGGATCGCCTGATCGGGTTGTGGCGCGCGGGCATGCTGGCCTCGCGGATCGCCACTGAGACCGGCATCGCGCCCGACGCCGTCCGTGAGCGCCTGGTGACCGCGGCCGTGCTGGTCCCCGATCGCAGCTACTACGTGGTCGGCTCGCCGGAGGACCCGCTGCCCGAGCATCTGCTGCGCGACTGGGTGGTGCGCGAGGGGTTCACCGCGACTCAGGTCGCCACACTGACCGGCACCACGCCCCGCCAGGTGCGCTATCGGCTCGACCGCTACCGGCTGTCGACCGGCCGCCCCGGCCCGGCACCCCGCCTGCGCCGCCGGCTGACCCGCGAGAAGCTGGTCGAGCTCTATGAGGAGCAGGCGCTGAGCTGCCCGCAGATCGCCCGCGAGGCCGGGGTGAGCGCCGAGGCCGTCCGGGAACTGCTCGTGGAATACGGCATCGATCGGCGACCGAGCGGGAGCCGCAGCCGCCCACCGCTCGACCCGGCCGCGGTGAACGAATACAAGCTGGGCCTGGTCACGCTGGAGCAGCTGGCCGTGCGGCTCGGTTACGTCACCCCGGCGGGCAACCCGGCCGTGCGCCGCCTGCGAGCCGCCCTGGTGGAGGCGGACGTTCCGCGCCCGGTGGTCCCGCCCCAGCGGCCGCCGCACCCCTATCAGGCGATGCTCGACCGGGCCGAGGCCGTCTGTGCCCAGTCGACCCTGCTCGTCGCCACCGCACGCGACATCGTCACCCGGGTGCGCGCCCGCCGGTAGGGCCGGTGCCTCAGGGCTTGCGGGCCACCACGCCGAAGATCGAGGCCTCGACCGGCGTCGGGTGCTCGGTGGCGCCGGGGTCGGGCCGCCAGTCACCGACCGGGGTGATCCCCGGCGGCACCGGCTCGAGCCCGTCGAGGAACGAGCCGACTTCCTCCTTCGTCCGGGGGTGCACGTCGGATCGGCCCGTACGCAGGGACTCGTCCCACGCCGCCTTCAGCTCGGGGGTCAGCAGGTCGGTGGTCGCCAGCGACATCACCAGGTGGCTGCCCGATGGCAGGGCGTCGACCAGGGTGCGCACGATCCGCCGGGACTCCTGCTGGTCGGGCAGGAAGTGCACGACGGCGACCAGGATGAGCCCGATCGGCCGGGTGAAGTCGAGGATCCCGGCCGCGGCGAGGATCCGTTCCGGGTGGCGCAGGTCCTCCTCCAGGTACGTCGTCTCGCCCTCGGGGGTGCTGGTCAGCAGGGCCCGTGCGTGGGCCATCACCATCGGGTCGTTGTCGACGTAGACGATCCGCGACTCGGGCGCGACCCGCTGCGCGACCTCGTGCGTGTTGTCGGCGGTGGGCAGCCCGGTGCCGATGTCGAGGAACTGGCGCACGCCGGCCTCGGCGGCCACGTACCGCACCGCCCGCCGCAGGAAGTCACGGTTGGCCCGGGCCGCGATGCGGGCTGCGGGGTAGGACTTGGCCAGCAGGTCACCGGACTCGCGGTCGGCGGCGAAGTTGTCCTTGCCGCCGAGCCAGTAGTTGTAGCGGCGAGCCGGATGCGCCACGCCCGTGTCGAACCCCTCAGTCATGCCGACGATCCTAATTGGATCTTGTCAAGAGGGGAATCGCCCGTCCGTGACGGCGAGTTCGACCTCGATCTTTAGATCTTGCTGATCCGAACTTTAAGGAATGCTTAGGGCGGCCGCTCAGGGTGGATGTGTGACCCATAGTGAGGCCGCGTTGTCCCCCTGAACCCGAGGTGACCTGTCCCGTGCCGCTGTCCGCCGCCGCTCGTTTCCGTTACACCGTGGTGGCCGGCGCCACCGCCGTCGTGATCGGGAGCGGCTTCACGTTCGTCGGGCTCACCCGCGACGCCGGGGCCGGCACCGCGGTCAGCCAGGCCGCTTCCGAGCAGCGGACCCTGCCGGCGGCGGACCCCGCTCCACCGTCACCCACCGTGGTCCCCTCGTCGCCGCCCCCGTCGGCCCGGCCCACGACGAAGGCGCCCAAGGCCACGCCGGCGACGAAGAAGAAGACCACCTCCCCCGAACCCACGAAGCGCAGGACCAAGCCGCCGACGAGCGCTCCCGAGACCAGCGGCTCCGTCCTCGACCAGGTGCTGGGTCACATCAACGCCGCCCGCAAGGACGAGGGCCTGCCGCCCTTCACCCTCGACACCAAGCTGTCCCGGGCCGCCGCGCTGCACAACCAGCTGATGATCTCGGGCTGCGGCCTGTCGCACGAGTGCCCCGGCGAGGGCGGCATCGGCGACCGGTTCAGTGCCCAGGGTGTCAAGTGGTCGGGCGCGGCCGAGAACATCGGCTACGGATCCAGCGGCGCCAGTGACTCGGCCCAAGCCGGCGCGGCCAACGGGCTCACCGACAGCATGCTGGCCGAGACGCCGCCCAACGACGGCCACCGCAAGAACCTGCTCAACCCGGGCCTCAAGCGGATCGGCCTGAGCATCGTCCGCGACAGCAAGGGCGTCACCTGGATGACCCAGGACTTCGTCAACTGATCCAGGCGTGCCCCGGATGCACCAGCTCGAGCGCGGAGTCCAGCCAGGCCCGCTGCCCTGACGTGAGCCGGGGCGCCACCGCCGCGTAGTCCTGCTCGTCCTTGGGCCGGCAGTGTTTGGCCTTGAAGAGCAGCACCACCTCGGGACTGAGATAGGGGATCCCGGCCGGGCCGAGCAAGACCATTTCCCCGTACGGACGGCGCAGGCTCGCGTCCCGTCGCGAGATCCACGTGTCGCCGTCGTGCGGCTCGCGGAACACGTCGAAGCGCCAGGCGCCGGCCGCGGTGTCGTACGCCCACGTCTGATGGTGCTCACCCAGCGCGGCCGGGGTCGCCGGCACCACCTGCCCGCCCCCGGCCACGTAGAAGGCCAGCTCGGGAAAGCGCCCCGCGACCGGCTCGAACCGTTCGCGCGGCACGGCGAGCTCCAGATCCTCGTGGTCGCGTGTCTCCTCACCCAGATGCAGGTCGATCGCCCAGCCGCCGGCCACGTACCACGGCACGCCGACGCCTTCGAGACGCTCGGCGACCTGCTCGGGGTGCCAGGGTTGCCAGGCTTCGATGTCCGGTGTCATGGGGGCAGCCTAGAGTGCAGCCGTGGCCAAGATTCTGAAGTCCCTTCTCAACCGCGTACGGCGGTCCGTGCCCACCCCGGCGCCCGTGCCCGCGCCCCCGCGGCAGCGCACCCCGCGGCACGTTCCCACCGGTGAGCGCGGTCGCCGCATCGAGTACGCGCCGAACCTGGACGGCGACGCCGACCCGGGCGAGATCGTCTGGACCTGGGTGCCCTACGAGGACGACCCGGCCCAGGGCAAGGACCGCCCCGTGCTGGTTATCGGGCGCGACGGTCAGGACGTGCTGGCCCTGATGCTCTCGTCGCAGAGCGAGCGCGACGGCCAGCGCAACTGGCTCGCGCTCGGCCCGGGGGAGTGGGACCGCGAGGCCCGCCCGAGCTGGATCCGCCTCGATCGGGTGATCGAAGTGGATCACGACGGGATCCGGCGCGAGGGCGCCGTCCTTGCCCGCCCCACGTTCGACAAGGTCGCCGCCCGGCTCCGGGAAGAGTACGGCTGGCGCTGAGACGCGACCGCTCAGTGGACAGCTCCGCGCGCTCTCCGGATAGCGTGGGGGTCATGGATAAGGACGTAATGGTCGGATTCGGCGGCAAGCAGGCCTGGCTCGCCGTCCGGACCGACGACCGGGACGGCGGGGCCGGGAATGTGCTGGCCGCGCTCGGACTGCGCGATCTCGGCCCGGTGCCCTGGCGCGACGGCATCGACCTGGCCCACCTCACCGACGACCGGGTCGCCGTCACCCCGCCCCTGCCCGGCGCGCGCGATCAGCGCTGGGTGCTCGCCACCGGCCGCTACCTGATGCGGCCCGAGACCCCGGTCGACGTCGTCGCCCTCTCCGCCACTCTCGGCACCGAGGTGCAGTTCTTCGCCACCCACCGGGTCACCGAGCTGCACCGCTGGCAGCGCGCCGCCGAGGGTGAGTTGATCCGCGCTTTCGGGTATGTGGGACAGACCGGCGACGTCACGTCGTGGCACGGCGAACCCGACCCGGCCGAGCGCGACGCCGGCCTGCCCGGCGTCCTGGACGACGAGACGACCGTCCTGGTGGGTGAAAAGGACGTGCTGGCCGTGGCCGGCGCCTGGAGCGTCGATCCCACCACTCTGACCGGGCGCCCGGCGCCCGGACCGCTGCGCATCGGCGCGGCCGACTGAGGAGGGGCACCATGCGCAAGTTCGTGATCATGGGAGTGCAGGGCAGCGGCAAGGGCACCCAGAGCGAGCTGCTCTGCGCCGACCTCGACCTGGTGCACATCTCCGTCGGCGACATCTTCCGGTGGAACGTGCAGAACCACACGAAACTCGGCGCGCAGGTCAAGCGCACGATGGCCGCCGGCGAACTGGTCGGCGACGACCTGGTCGAATCGGTCGTACGGGAAAGGCTCGACCGCCACGACTGGAACTACGGGTTCGTCGTCGACGGCTTCCCCCGCAACGGACGGCAGGCCGAGTTCTTCATGGAGAGCTACGACATCGACGCCGTGATCCACCTCGAGCTGCCCGACGGCGAGGTACGCCGCCGCGTGCTGAGCCGCCGCCTGTGCCCCAACTGCGGCATGGACTACAACCTGATCGCCGACCGCCCCGAGGTCGAGGGCCGCTGCGACATCTGCGGCCACCAACTGGTCACCCGGGCCGACGACACCCCCGAGGCCCTCGAGGCCCGGCTGCGCGACTACCACGAGAAAACCAGGCCCGTGCTCGAGCTGTTCGGCCGCAAAGAGGTCGTGCACGGCATCGACGCCCGGCCCGGCGCCGACGAGGTGCAGCAGGCCATCCGCGACACACTGGCCCTGCCGCCCTACCGGCCCGCGCCCGACTCGCCGGCCGCGCCTTCGACCCGGCCCCGGCCCGACTCGGTGACTCAGACGGCGTGACCGCGTTTGCGCAGCTCGGCCTCGATCGCGTCGCACACCGCCTCAACCACGGCGAACCGTGCGTAGTGCTTGTCGTTGCCCGGCACGACGTGCCACGGCGCCCACGTCGGGTCGGTGCGCTCCAGCATCTCCTCGATCGCGGCCTCGTACGCGGGGCGCTTCTCCCGGTTGCGCCAGTCCTCCTCGGTCAGCTTCCACTGCCGTAGCGGATCGTCCGCCCGGTCGGAGAACCGGCGCAGCTGCTCGTCCTCGTCGACGTGCATCCAGAACTTGACGATGATCATGCCCTCGGCGACCAGTGTCCGCTCGAACTCGACGATCTCGTTGTACGCCCGCGACCACTGCTCCTTGGTCGCGAACCCCTCGACCCGCTCCACCAGCACCCGGCCGTACCAGGACCGGTCGAACACGGCCATGCCACCCCAGCCGGGCAGCTTGGGCCAGAACCGCCACAGGAAGTGATGCCGCTTCTCGTCGTACGTGGGGGCGGCGAACTGCGAGACCCGGACGAACCGCGGGTCCAGCGGGGCCACCAGCCGCTTGATCGCGCCGCCCTTGCCGGACGCGTCCCAGCCCTCGAACACGCAGGTCAGCGGGGGGCCGATCTTCTGCTCACCGATCTGGCCGCCCAGGATCAGGCGCAACCGCAACAGACGCTGCTGCGCCTCCTCGAGACGAGCGACGGCCTTCTTCTTCGAGATCTCGATCGGCGGAACACCGCTACCCAGGCGACTCATCCGTACAGCATGTCGCTCTTCCCGGGCTTTCGCAGCTCCCGGCTTCCGCGGCGCCGCAAACCCGGTGTCCTGTTCGGCGGGGCGTGCGGGACAATCGGCGGGTGACTCTCGTAGACGACCTGACATGGCGTGGACTGATCCAGGACTCGACCGACCCGGCCGCCCTGGCCGAAGCACTCACCGGCGACCCGATCACGTTCTATGTGGGCTTCGACCCCACCGCCGCGTCGCTGCACGTCGGTCACCTGATGCAGGTCGTCACGGCCAGCCGCCTGCAGCGGGCCGGGCACCGTCCGTTGCTGCTGGTGGGCGGCGCGACCGGTCAGATCGGCGACCCGCGCGAGTCGGCCGAGCGCACGCTCAACCCGCCCGAGGTGATCGAGGGCTGGGTGCAGCGCATCCGGGAGCAGCTCGCGCCCTTCGTGACGTACGAGGGAAACAACGCGGCCACGCTGGTCAACAACCTCGACTGGACCGGGCCCACCTCGGTCATCGAATTCCTGCGCGACGTCGGCAAGCACTTCCCGGTCAACAAGATGCTGGCCCGCGACGTGGTGCGCAACCGGCTCGAGAGCGGCATCAGCTTCACCGAGTTCAGCTACCAGCTGCTGCAGGCCAACGACTTCTACCAGCTGCACGAGCGGCACGGCTGCGCGCTGCAGTTCGGCGGTTCCGACCAGTGGGGCAACATCACCGCCGGCGTCGACTTCGTGCGGCGCCGCGGAGCCGGGCCGGTGCACGCGTTCACCACCCCGCTGGTGCTCAAGGCCGACGGCACCAAGTTCGGCAAGAGCGAGGGCGGCGCGATCTGGCTCGACCCGCAGATGACCACGCCGTACGCGTTCTACCAGTTCTGGATCAACTCGGACGACCGCGACGTCAACAACTACCTGCGGTTCTTCAGCTTCAAGAGCCGCGAGGAGCTGGAGGAGCTGGAGAAGGCGACAGCCGACCGCCCGCAGGCCCGGCTGGCTCAACGGGCCCTGGCCGAGGAGATCACCGCGCTCGTGCACGGCCCCGAAGAGGCGCAGCAGGCCATCGCGGCCAGTCAGGCCCTGTTCGGGCGGGGATCGCTCGACGAGCTGTCGGCCGACACCCTGCGCGCCGCTCTGGGCGAGGCCGGCCTTCTTCCCGTACGGGGGGAGATGCCCAATTACTCCACCCTGCTCAAGGAGTCGGGCCTGGTCGCCAGCGCGAACGAGGCCCGGCGCACCATCAACGAGGGCGGCGCCTACGTGAACAACGAGCGCATCACTGACGGCGAAGCTGTGCCCACGGCCAACTCGCTTCTGCACGGTGCGTTCCTCGTGCTCCGTCGCGGAAAGCGAACCTTCGCCGGCGTCGAGTACACGGCGTAACCGCAAAATTCTCCGCCCGGCTGTGTCGGATCAGGCGGCCGCCGTTCGTGGACAAGTAAGGGCGGACGCCGGGTCGGCCGGACTAAGGGAGTGACCATGCCGCAGTACATCATCTACTTCAACCAGCAGTGGGTGGGCGACCACAGCGAGGAGTGGTTCCGCGAGCGCGGGCCCCTCGCCAAGGCCGTGGTCGACGAGATCAAGGCGGCCGGGGCTTACCTCTACGCGGGTGGAGTGGTGGAGGGCGGCCCGATCTTCAGCGCCGACGCCACGAGCGGCGAAGTGTTGTTCACCGACGGGCCCTACGCCGAGAGCAAGGAGTTCCTGGGTGGCCTGACGGTCGTGGACGTGCCCGACGACGAAACCGCCCGGATGTGGGCGGGCAAGATCGCGGTGGCGTGCGGCTGGCCCCAGGAAGTGCGCCAGCTCTGGTAGCGGCCCCTCGGATGTCGCCGATCGGCCCCCTGTGACGTGGCTCGCAGGGGGCCGATTTGGCGCTCAGGGCGACAGCCTGTAATGTTTTCCGAGCCGCCAGGGAGACGGGCGAGCGAGCGGGACTCTTCGGAGGCCCGGCGCGGCCGTCCTGGAGGACCCCAGAGAAATGCCTCAGCAATAGCTGATGTAGATTTCTGCGGGCTCGAGCAGTTCCGGAAGGTCATTTCCCGCCGATTACGCGGGTTTGACGAGAAGGAAAAGCCCGAGTAAAGTTGAGCGAGTGCCCCGGAGCGGTTAGCCGGGTGTGGTTGTTCTTTGAGAACTCAACAGGGTGCTTGATAAGCCAGTGCCAATTAGTTATACCCCGGCCGGCTTGCTCGTTCTTCGGGACGGGGTTTGTCGGTGGGTGATTCCTTTGGCAGTTGTTTAACTGCCGGGACAGTTTTTCAACAGGTTTTTGTTGGAGAGTTTGATCCTGGCTCAGGACGAACGCTGGCGGCGTGCTTAACACATGCAAGTCGAGCGGAAAGGCCCTTCGGGGTACTCGAGCGGCGAACGGGTGAGTAACACGTGAGTAACCTGCCCTGGACTTTGGGATAACCCTCGGAAACGGGGGCTAATACCGAATACGACACAGCTTTGCATGAAGTCTGTGTGGAAAGTTTTTCGGTCTGGGATGGGCTCGCGGCCTATCAGCTTGTTGGTGGGGTGATGGCCTACCAAGGCGACGACGGGTAGCCGGCCTGAGAGGGCGACCGGCCACACTGGGACTGAGACACGGCCCAGACTCCTACGGGAGGCAGCAGTGGGGAATATTGCACAATGGGCGGAAGCCTGATGCAGCGACGCCGCGTGAGGGATGACGGCCTTCGGGTTGTAAACCTCTTTCAGCAGGGACGAAGCGCAAGTGACGGTACCTGCAGAAGAAGCGCCGGCCAACTACGTGCCAGCAGCCGCGGTAAGACGTAGGGCGCGAGCGTTGTCCGGATTTATTGGGCGTAAAGAGCTCGTAGGCGGCTTGTCGCGTCGACCGTGAAAACTTGGGGCTCAACCCCAAGCCTGCGGTCGATACGGGCAGGCTCGAGTTCGGTAGGGGAGACTGGAATTCCTGGTGTAGCGGTGAAATGCGCAGATATCAGGAGGAACACCGGTGGCGAAGGCGGGTCTCTGGGCCGATACTGACGCTGAGGAGCGAAAGCGTGGGGAGCGAACAGGATTAGATACCCTGGTAGTCCACGCTGTAAACGTTGGGCGCTAGGTGTGGGGGACCTCTCCGGTTCTCTGTGCCGCAGCTAACGCATTAAGCGCCCCGCCTGGGGAGTACGGCCGCAAGGCTAAAACTCAAAGGAATTGACGGGGGCCCGCACAAGCGGCGGAGCATGCGGATTAATTCGATGCAACGCGAAGAACCTTACCTGGGTTTGACATCGCCGGAAAACTCGCAGAGATGTGGGGTCCTTCGGGGCCGGTGACAGGTGGTGCATGGCTGTCGTCAGCTCGTGTCGTGAGATGTTGGGTTAAGTCCCGCAACGAGCGCAACCCTCGTTCGATGTTGCCAGCGCGTTATGGCGGGGACTCATCGAAGACTGCCGGGGTCAACTCGGAGGAAGGTGGGGATGACGTCAAGTCATCATGCCCCTTATGTCCAGGGCTTCACGCATGCTACAATGGCCGGTACAAAGGGTTGCGATGCCGTGAGGTGGAGCGAATCCCAAAAAGCCGGTCTCAGTTCGGATCGGGGTCTGCAACTCGACCCCGTGAAGTCGGAGTCGCTAGTAATCGCAGATCAGCAACGCTGCGGTGAATACGTTCCCGGGCCTTGTACACACCGCCCGTCACGTCACGAAAGTCGGCAACACCCGAAGCCGGTGGCCTAACCCCGCAAGGGGAGGGAGCCGTCGAAGGTGGGGCTGGCGATTGGGACGAAGTCGTAACAAGGTAGCCGTACCGGAAGGTGCGGCTGGATCACCTCCTTTCTAAGGAGCAACTCACCTGTGAAAGCAGGTCAGTAGCCCACGGTTCGCGAATGACGAACCGGGGTGCTCATAGGCGGAGACACTGGCCAGTCTGAACCGGCAACGGCCGGCGAGCCTAGTACAGCCTTCGGGCGTGGAACGGATTCGCTGGTGCGGCTGGGGAGGGCGACAAGAGATAGCACCCTGTTGGGTCCTGAAAGAACAACCTGTGTGGTTGGGATTTCAGTGCCAGGCGCGACCTGGTTTCGTATACCACTCGTGGGAGCCGGTGACGGCGCCGAGGTTCGGTACGGAACGTTTTCGGGTTGTGGGTTGGTCGTTGGTTGAGAATTGCACAGTGGACGCGAGCATCTTGTTTTCTGTGGTTAAGTTGTCAAGGGCGAACGGTGGATGCCTTGGCACCAGGAGCCGATGAAGGACGTGGGAGGCCGCGATAGGCCTGGGGGAGCTGTCAACCTAGCTGTGATCCCAGGGTGTCCGAATGGGGAAACCTAGCACGAGTCATGTCGTGTTACTCCCGGCTGAATACATAGGTCGGGTAGAGGGAACGCGGGGAAGTGAAACATCTCAGTACCCGTAGGAAGAGAAAACAACAGTGATTCCGTGAGTAGTGGCGAGCGAAAGCGGACGTAGCCTAAACCGAGGGCGTGTGATAGCTGTCAGGCGTTGCGCCATCGGGGTTGTGGGACGTGTTGGGGTGTGCTGACATGCACCCGAGGAGTTACAAAATCTGAGGTTAGTGGAACGGTGTGGGAAAGCCGGCCGTAGAGGGTGAGAGCCCCGTATACGAAAGTCTCTGATCTCCTTACGATGTTCCCGAGTAGCAGCGGACTCCTAGAATCTGCTGTGAATCTGCCAGGACCACCTGGTAAGGCTGAATACTTCCTGGTGACCGATAGCGGACGAGTACCGTGAGGGAATGGTGAAAAGTACCCCGGGAGGGGAGTGAAATAGTACCTGAAACCGTTCGCCTACAATCCGTCAGAGCCTTAGCTGTAGCAATGCAGTGGGGTGATGGCGTGCCTTTTGAAGAATGAGCCTGCGAGTTAGTGGCACGTGGCGAGGTTAACCTGTGTGGGGTAGCCGTAGCGAAAGCGAGTCTGAATAGGGCGTTGTTAGTCGCGTGTTCTAGACCCGAAGCGGGGTGATCTAGCCATGGGCAGGTTGAAGCGTGGGTAAGACTGCGTGGAGGACCGAACCCACCAACGTTGAAAAGTTGGGGGATGACCTGTGGTTAGGGGTGAAAGGCCAATCAAACTCCGTGATAGCTGGTTCTCCCCGAAATGCATTTAGGTGCAGCGTCGTGTGTTTCTTGCCGGAGGTAGAGCACTGGATGGTCTAGGGGGCCTACAAGCTTACCGAAATCAGCTAAACTCCGAATGCCGGTAAGTGAGAGCGCGGCAGTGAGACTGCGGGGGATAAGCTTCGTAGTCGAGAGGGAAACAGCCCAGATCACCAGCTAAGGCCCCTAAGCGTGTGCTAAGTGGAAAAGGATGTGGGGTCGCTTAGACAACCAGGAGGTTGGCTTAGAAGCAGCCATCCTTTAAAGAGTGCGTAATAGCTCACTGGTCAAGTGGTTCCGCGCCGACAATGTAGCGGGGCTCAAGCACACCGCCGAAGCTGTGGCATTCACACATGACATCCGCCTTCCGATTCGTCGGTTGGTGCAGTGGTGTGGATGGGTAGGGGAGCGTCGTATGGCGAGTGAAGCGGCGGGGTGACCCAGTCGTGGACGCCATACGAGTGAGAATGCAGGCATGAGTAGCGAATGAAGAGTGAGAACCTCTTCCGCCGGATGACCAAGGGTTCCAGGGCCAGGCTAATCCGCCCTGGGTGAGTCGGGGCCTAAGGCGAGGCCGAGAGGCGTAGTCGATGGATAACGGGTTGATATTCCCGTACCCGCGAAGGAACGCCCAAGACGAACCTTCATGTACTAACCGCCCAAAACTGGTAATGGCTTCGGCCGGCATCAGCGGAGCGCGGGACCTTGTGGGGTAGTAGTTTAGTGATGGGGTGACGCAGGAAGGTAGCTGGTCCCAGGCGGTGGTTGTCCTGGGGTAAGCGTGTAGGCCCATACGTAGGCAAATCCGCGTGTGATTAAGGCTGAGACGTGATGCCGAGCCGTTTCAGGTGAAGTCAGTGATCCTATGCTGCCGAGAAAAGCCTCTAGCGATGTTCCGAGCGGCCCGTACCCTAAACCGACACAGGTGGTCAGGTAGAGAATACCAAGGCGACGGGTGAACTGTGGTTAAGGAACTCGGCAAATTGCCCCCGTAACTTAGGGAGAAGGGGGGCCGGACGCGTGAAGCCACTTGCTGGTGGAGCGTGGTATGGCCGCAGAGAGCAGGGGGAAGCGACTGTTTACTAAAAACACAGGTCCATGCCAAGTCGTAAGACGATGTATATGGACTGACGCCTGCCCGGTGCTGGAACGTTAAGGGGACCTGTTAGCCTTTCGGGGCGAGGCGGAGAACTTAAGCGCCAGTAAACGGCGGTGGTAACTATAACCATCCTAAGGTAGCGAAATTCCTTGTCGGGTAAGTTCCGACCTGCACGAATGGCGTAACGACTTCCCCACTGTCTCAACCACAGGCCCGGCGAAATTGCAGTACGAGTAAAGATGCTCGTTACGCGCGGCAGGACGGAAAGACCCCGGGACCTTTACTATAGCTTGACATTGGTATCCGAATTTAATTGTGTAGGATAGGTGGGAGCCGGTGAAGCTCGGACGCCAGTTCGGGTGGAGGCAATCTTGAAATACCACTCTGTTGGGTTTGGGTATCTAACTTGCGGCCCTGATCGGGTCGAGGGACAGTGTCTGGTGGGTAGTTTAACTGGGGCGGTTGCCTCCTAAAGGGTAACGGAGGCGCCCAAAGGTTCCCTCAGCCTGGTTGGCAATCAGGTGTTGAGTGTAAGTGCACAAGGGAGCTTGACTGTGAGACTGACGGGTCGAGCAGGGACGAAAGTCGGGACTAGTGATCCGGCACTTGCGTGTGGAAGCGGTGTCGCTCAACGGATAAAAGGTACCCCGGGGATAACAGGCTGATCTTCCCCAAGAGTCCATATCGACGGGATGGTTTGGCACCTCGATGTCGGCTCGTCGCATCCTGGGGCTGTAGCAGGTCCCAAGGGTTGGGCTGTTCGCCCATTAAAGCGGTACGCGAGCTGGGTTTAGAACGTCGTGAGACAGTTCGGTCCCTATCCGCCGTGCGCGTTGGATACTTGAGAAGGGCTGTCCCTAGTACGAGAGGACCGGGACGGACGAACCTCTGGTGTGCCAGTTGTCCCGCCAGGGGCACGGCTGGTTGGCTACGTTCGGAAGGGATAACCGCTGAAAGCATCTAAGCGGGAAGCTCGCTTCGAGATGAGGTATCCCACCACCTTGAGTGGGTAAGGCTCCCAAGAGACTATTGGGTTGATAGGCCGGAGATGTAAGCCAGGTAACTGGTTCAGTCGACCGGTACTAATAGGCCGAGGGCTTAACCACCCTAAACTTTTTGCTCGACGCGTCCACTGTGTGATTCACAGCAAACGAACAACCGGTTGGCAGCAGCCCCTTTTGAACGGGGGCCGGCTGGACAACAACCTGGATTGTTCCGCTGATAGCTGTTTCGGTGGTCATAGCGGAGGGGAAACGCCCGGTCTCATTCCGAACCCGGAAGCTAAGCCCTCCAGCGCCGATGGTACTGCACTCGGGAGGGTGTGGGAGAGTAGGACGCCGCCGGACT